>CAVWWU010000013.1:0-28161 GCA_963758775.1 uncultured Actinomycetota bacterium | reverse complement strand
AGAGAGATTCGGTTTCGGGGCGCGGTATGAACACACCAGGCCCGACCTGCAGTTGCACCGGCCCGAACGCCACCGTCCCGGTGACGTGTTGCAGAGGAACCCGGTGCGAACGCATGGCGACCGCCGCGCGATAGCGCTCGAAGAACTCGTCGCCGGGCGAGTCAAGCAGGGCCAACCGGCCACGGTCCACCCCGGCCAGGTGAGCGGCCAACTGTTCGGCATCGCAACGGGCGGAATCGATCCCCGCGTCGGTGAGCAGTGCCGCCGCGGAGTCGATCGCGCGGCGGAGTTGCATCGCGGCGCTCCTCCTCATCGCTTCGTTCTGCATCGTCGCCGCCGCGGTTTCAGGTGGCCTGTTGCAAGCGAGCTTGCTTATCGGCGTCGCTCAGCGCGTCGAACAGCGCATCGAGGTCGCCGTCGAGCACCTGATCGAGGTTGTGCGCCTTGAAATTTATTCGGTGGTCGGCGATCCGGTTCTCCGGGAAGTTGTAGGTGCGGATCCGTTCACTGCGGTCCACCGTGCGGATCTGGCTGGCCCGATCGGCCGAGGCGTCGGCCTGAGCCTGCTCCTCGGCCAATGCCTGCAGTCGTGCCGCCAGCACCTGCAGCGCGCGGGTCTTGTTTTGCAGCTGCGACCGTTCGTTTTGGCAGGTGACGACGATCCCGGTGGGCAGGTGGGTGATTCGGACGGCGGAGTCGGTGGTGTTGACGCCCTGGCCGCCCTTTCCCGACGAGCGATACACGTCGATGCGCAGATCGGACTCGTCGATCTGCACTTCCCCGACCTCCTCGGGTTCAGGGTAGACGAGCACGCCGGCCGCCGAAGTATGCACGCGGCCTTGGGATTCCGTCACGGGGACGCGTTGGACGCGATGTACCCCACCTTCGAACTTCAGGCGCGACCACACGCCGTCGGCGCTGTCGCCTTTGCTGGCGATGGTGAGCGTGGCGTCCTTGTAGCCGCCCAGATCCGAGGTGGTTTCGTCCAGGACCGTCACGGTCCAGCCGTGCCGCTCGGCGTAGCGGATGTACATCCTGGCGAGGTCTGCGGCGAACAACGCCGATTCTTCGCCGCCTTCACCGGATTTCACCTCGAGTACCACGTCGTCGGCGTCGTGCGGGTCGCGCGGAGCGAGCATGTCGGTGAGTTGGGTGTCCAACTCGGAGACGCGTGACTCCAGCTCGGTGACCTCGTCGGCGAACGACTCGTCGTCGACGGCCAGTTCTTTTGCGGTCTCCAGATCGTCGCGCGCCGACACCAGCTTGCGGTGGGTGGCGACGATCGGCGCCAGGCGCGCGAATCGGCGCCCGACCTTGCGCGCCTCGTCGGGCTTGCTGTGCAAGTCGGGATCCGCCAGCGCACGCTCGAGCTCGGCGTGCTCGGCGACCAGCACGTCGATCGTCTGCACGGGCTGCGTCATGTCACACCTCCTGCCTCAAACGCAGACCGACGCCCGGCCTGTGCGCATTGCGGCACAGTTCGGGCGTCGGAAAGGCAGCTATTTGTCGGCTTCGCCCTTGGCGCGCTTGCCGTAACGCTTCTCGAAGCGGGCGACGCGGCCGCCGCTGTCGAGGATCTTCTGCTTGCCGGTGTAGAAGGGGTGGCACTGCGAGCACACCTCGACCGTGATGTGGCCGCCCGACTTGGTGCTGCGGGTCTCGAAGGTGTTGCCGCAACCGCAGTGCACCTCGGTCACTTCGTACGCGGGGTGAATATCAGCCTTCATGATGTCCTCTTCGATCGTCTGTCGCCCGCCACTTTTAATCTGGCTGGACATGAGCTTCGCGCACCTGGACCGGTTGCGGAGTAGTCGACCATCGATTATGCCAGGTCAACCTACACATGCCCAAACGCCCGGATGCGCCCGGGCATTCCCGGGGATGAGCGCCCCTAGGTATAGGTCCTGCTTCGCCCGTCGCGCGTCCACAGCACGCCTCCTTCGGGGGTCGCACCGCGAGCGATCAGCTCCCGTTTGAGCACCTTATTGGTCGCGGTGGTCGGCAGCTCATCGGCCAGCCAGACGTAACGCGGCCACGCCTTGGGTGACAAATCGTGCTGGTCGGCCAGGAAATCGCCGAACTCCTCGGGCGTCAGCTTGGCGCCTTCGGCCAGCACAACCGCGGCCATGACCTGGTCACCGACGTTTTCGTCGGGCACCGCATAGACCGCGACCTGGCTGACGGGCTCCAACCGCTGCAGGATCCGTTCAATGGGCGCCGTGGTCATGTTCTCTCCGTCGACGCGCAACCAATCGCCGCTGCGGCCGGCGAAATAGAGCCACCCGTCGGCGTCCCGGTAAGCGAGGTCACCGGACCAGTACATGCCGTCCCGCAGGCGTGCGCCGGTGGCATCCGGGTCGTTGTAGTAGCCGGCGAACATGCCCGCGCCGGTCGTATTGACCAGCTCCCCGACCGCCTCGTCGGCGTTGGTCAGCGCGCCGTCTTTGCCGAATACCGCCACGGGGCATTCGGCCAGCGTGTCCGGGTTATAGATGCCGACGCCGGGAAAGCCGCGGCCCAGCGAGCCCGGCGGCGTTCCGTCCTCCCGGGTGATGATGATCGCGCCCTCCGACGAACCGAAACCGTCCCACACTATGCAGTCGAAACGGCTGCTGAACGCGGCAATGTCGCGCTCGCTCGCCTCGTTGCCGAACGCGACGCGCAGCGGGTTGTCGTGGTCATCGGGCTTTTCGGGCGTCGCCAGCACGTACGCCAGCGGCTTGCCGACGTAATTCATGTAGGTGGCGCCGTAGCGGCGCAGGTCGGGAAGCAGGCCGGACGCCGAAAACGTGGCGGGGACCATGGCCGTGCCGGCACCCACCGCCACACTCCAGCCCGCCAGGAGCGCGTTGGAGTGAAACAGCGGCATCGACAGATAGCAGACGTCGGACGCATTGACCTCGAACCGCTCGATCAGCGAAAGGCCGGCGAACAGCACGACCAGGTGCGTGATCTGGACCGCCTTGGGCTCGCCGCTGGTGCCCGAGGTGAAGATCATCATGAAGGTGTCGGTGGCCGCGACCTCGCGGTGTGGGGTCAGCTGGCCGGCGCCCGCGACCAGCGCCGACCACTGTTCGCTGGACACGTCCAGCACCTGAACCCCGGGCAGTTCGAGACCGTCCAACAGCTCTTTGTGTCCGGCGTCGGTGAGCAGGATCTGGCAGTCGGCGCGCAGGATGTCCCTGGCGAGAGCCTCGCCTCGGCGGGTGTCGTTGATACCGCACAGCACGTAGCCGCCGAGTGCCGCCGACGCCATGGCCGTCAGCATCTCGGGGGTGTTGCCCAACAGTGCGCCGACATGCAGCGGCCGCTCCGGATCCGCGATGCCGATCAGCGCGGCGGCTGTGCCAGACGCACCGGCGAGGTGTTCACGCCAGGTCCAACTCCCGTCGCCGTACTTGACAGCGGGGGTGTCCTGATCGAGGCGCTCGCGAAGTAGTTGCTGAAGGGTCTCCGCCACAGCCTGTGAGGGTAGCCGGACTAGTCGTTGTCCATGGAACCCGGTGTCGTCTTGGACACCTGGACCAGGAATTCGTAGTTGGTCTTCGTCTTGCGGAGCTGCGACATCAGCAAGTCGATCGCCTGATGCGAATCCAGACCCGAGAGCACGCGGCGCAGCTTGTGCACGATGCCGAACTCGTCGGGCGAGAGCAACAGCTCGTCCTTACGGGTACCCGACGGGTTCACGTCGACCGCGGGGAAGACCCGGCGCTCGGAGATCTTGCGGTCCAGCTTGAGCTCGGCGTTCCCGGTGCCCTTGAACTCCTCGAAGATGACGGTGTCACCGGTGGAACCGGTCTCGACCATCGCGGTGGCGATGATCGTCAGCGATCCGCCTTCCTCGATGTTGCGCGCGGCGCCCAGGAAACGCTTCGGCGGGTACAGCGCAGTGGAGTCGACACCACCGGACAGGATGCGGCCGGAGGCCGGCGAGGCGTTGTTGTACGCGCGCCCCAGGCGGGTGATCGAGTCGAGCAGCACGACGACGTCCTTGCCCTGCTCGACTAGCCGCTTGGCGCGCTCGATGGCGAGCTCAGCGACAGCGGTGTGGTCCGATGGCGGGCGGTCGAACGTCGAGGCGATGACCTCGCCCTTGACCGAACGCGCCATGTCGGTGACTTCCTCAGGCCGCTCGTCGACGAGCACGACCATGAGGTGGCATTCCGGGTTGTTCTTGGTGATCGCGTTGGCGATCGCCTGCAGGATCATGGTCTTGCCCGCCTTGGGCGGCGACACGATCAGCGCGCGCTGGCCCTTACCGATCGGCATGATCAGGTCGATGACCCTGGTGGTCAGCAGGTCAGGAGTGGTCTCCAGGCGCAGCCGCTCGTTGGGGTACAACGGTGTCATCTTGGAGAAATCGGGACGCTTCTTGGCATCTTCGACCGGCCCGCCGTTGACGCTGTCCAGCCGCACCAAAGGGTTGAACTTCTGCCGCTGGTTAGGCTGCTCGCCGTCCTTGGGCACCCGGACCGCACCGGCCACCGCGTCGCCGCGGCGCAAACCGTTCTTGCGCACCATGTTCATGGAGACGTAGACATCGTGCGGGCCGGCCAGGTAACCGGAGGTGCGCACGAAGGCGTAGTTGTCGAGGACGTCGAGGATGCCGGCTACCGGCTGGACGACGTCGTCCTCGCGCAGTTCGGTGTCGCCGCCCTCGCCGCCGGTGCGCTCACCGCGGCGCCTGCGGTCCCGGAATCGCCGGCCGCGCCGGCCCCCACGGCCGTCGCCGTCGCCGTCGTCGTCTTGCTGGTTCGAGCCTTGCTGGTTCGAGCCTTGCTGGTTCGAGCCGCGCTGCTGGTTCGAGCCGCGCTGCTGGCCGCCCGAGTTTTGCTGATCCCCGCCCTGGTCGCCGGAGTCCGATCCGCGCTCGTCGCTCTTGCCGTCTTGTTGGCCGCCGCGGCGGTTCCCGGATTTCTCGGACTTGTCTGTCGTGTCGGCCTTATCGGACGGCGCGTCCTCGTCGGATCGCGTGGATGATCCCGCGTCGCGGGATGCGCCGCGTCGTTCCCGACGCTGGCCGTCCCCTTCGGTGCCCCCCGCGTTGCCCGAATCGCTCTGTTGCCCTTTGGTCTCCGTTGCGTCCGAACTTGGCGCGGGCGCGGATTCGCTGGATTCCTTGTGGTTTTCCGCTGCCGGAGCATGGCTGGCCGACGTGCCATTGGCCTGTCCCCTGGTCTCCTTGATCGCGGCGATGAGTTCGTTCTTACGCATGCCCGACGTCCCCTTGACGCCAGCTTGATTGGCCAGGGCGCGCAGTTCGGGCAGCACCATGGTGGACAGGGAGCCCTTGCCGTTGTCCGCCGAGGACGCCGAGGACGTGGTGGGGGCGTCTTGATTCTTTGTGGTCACGGCGCCCGACTGCTGATTTGCGTCGGTGCTTTCGCCGGCCGTGATGACGTTGAGGTCCGTATCAGTCACGGATTTCCTTTCTTTCCCCTGCTGATCAGTTCAAACAAGGGGTTCGTTACACTCGGCCAATTCGCCGAGTGCGCCCAATCATCGACTCTGCAACGGTGATCGCCGGGATCGGCGGTCAAGCGGCGAACCTCGTTTGCGAGAAGAATTTGGTAGTCGTCCTAGCGGCAAGGCAGTATTTGTGCAGATGCATATGCTGCGATTGCTGGACGCGTCCGAGGATAGCCCGCTTCCCGGTCGGAAGCAAGCAACCGCTCCCGCAACGTCATCGATCAGCCTGGAACTGTGACTCCCGGGCTCCAGCGAACTCGGTCGCCGGCGGTCATCTCGGTGATGCTGAACCCGTTTGCCGGACCGTATTCCAGCACTTCCCGCGGCAAATCCTGCTCGGTAGTCAACGCTATAAGCGAAGGCCCTGCCCCGGAAAGGGTCGCTGACACGCCACAACGCCGCAACAAGTGCATGTATTCCGCGGACGCCGGCATCGCCGAGGCACGTTGAGGTTGATGAAGCGCGTCTTCGGTGGCCGCCATCAACAGCTCGGGTCGCTCGGTGAGCGCCACCACCAGCAGTGCGGCACGGCTGACGTTGAACCGCGCTTCGTCGTGACTGACCTGGGCGGGGAGCAGCCCGCGGGTCTCGGCGGTCAGGGAGCGCTCTTCGGGAATCGCGAGGAATAACCGGATATCTGGATGCAGCCGCAGCGGAACTGCCGAATAGCGCGGTTTCTCGGCGCTCCGGTCGATCCATGACACCACCGCGCCGCCCAGGACGGCGGCCGCCGCGTTGTCGGGGTGGCCCTCGAACTCCGAGGACAGCTGAACCAATTGGGCCACGGTGAGAGGTTTTGAATCCGTCTGGGCGACAAGGCCATTAGCGGCTGCCAACCCGCCGACGACGGCCGCAGCGGAGGAGCCGAGGCCACGGGAATGCGGAATGACGTTGCGGCAGCGCACCACCAGGCCGCCGGCGCTGACCCCCGCGGCCTGCAGCCCGTGCTGGATGGCGCGCACCACCAGGTGTTCGGGACCGCGCGGTACCTGGTCGGCGCCCTCACCGTCGACTTCCACCAGCAACCCGGAATCCGTTGTCTCGACGACGATCTCGTCATAAAGGCTCAACGCCAGGCCTATGCTGTCAAAGCCCGGGCCCAGGTTGGCGCTCGACGCCGACACCACGGCGGTGGCGATGAGGCCGGCGGGAAGCGGTTTGGCCACTAAACGAGCCCCAGCTTCTCGACGACGAGCACCGGATCCACCGGCAACGCGGACACCTGCGGCATGTCCTTGAGCGCGGTGTCGGGATCCTTCAGACCGTTACCGGTCACCGTGCAGACCACCGTCGACCCGCGCTGCACCCAGCCGTCGTCGATGGACTTGAGCAGTCCCGCGATGCTGGCGGCCGAAGCGGGTTCGACGAACACGCCTTCGGAGCTGGCCACCAGGTGGTAGGCCGCCAGGATCTCCTCGTCGGTGGCGGCCAGGAAGCGACCATTGGACTGCTGCTGAGCGTTGACGGCCGCGGTCCACGACGCTGGTGAGCCGATGCGGATCGCGGTGGCGATGGTTTCGGGGTTGCGCACCGGTTCGCCGTGCACCAGGGGTGCCGCACCTGCCGCCTGGGTGCCGAGCATCCGGGGCAGATTGTCGATCACGCCGTCCTGGTGATACTCGGTGTAGCCCTTCCAGTACGCGGTGATGTTGCCCGCATTGCCGACGGGAAGGGAATGCACGTCCGGCGCGACGCCGAGCGCGTCGACGATCTCGAACGCCGCCGTCTTCTGGCCCTCGATGCGCACCGGGTTGACCGAGTTGACCAACGAGATCGTCGGGAAGTCATTGGCCATTTTGCGGGCGAGTTCCAGGCAGTCGTCGAAGTTGCCGTCGATCTGGATGATCTTGGCGCCGTGCATGACCGCTTGCGCGAGCTTGCCCATCGCGATCTTGCCCTGCGGTATCAGGACGGCGCAGGTGATGCCGGCGCGCGCCGCGTAGGCCGCCGCCGATGCCGAGGTGTTTCCGGTCGAGGCGCACAACACGGCCTTCTGGCCACGGGCCACCGCGTCGGTGACGGCCATGGTCATGCCCCGGTCCTTGAAGGAGCCGGTGGGGTTGAGGCCTTCGACCTTGAGGTAGACCGTGCACCCGGTGCGTTCGGAGAGCCGGGCCGCCGGGATCAGCGGGGTGCCGCCCTCCAGCAGCGTGACGGGGGTCCAGTCCGCGCCCACCGGCAGCCGATCGCGGTAGGCCGCGATCAGACCCGGCCATGGTTGGTGGATGGCCGCGCGCGGGACGCTCATTCGTCGGTACCTTCCAGTCGCAGCACGCTCGCGACGTCGTGCACGACATCCAAATCAGCAAGGGCTTCGACGGTTTCGGAGAGCGCGGCGTCGGTGGCGTGGTGGGTCACGACGACGATGCGGGCTCCTACCCGTCGGCCGCCCTCGTCCACCACGCCCTCCTGCCTGACCTCGGCGATGCTCACCTCACGCTTGGCGAATTCCGCTGCCACCGACGACAACACGCCTGGGGTGTCGGCGACATTCATGCTGACGTAGTAGCGGGTGGAGATGAAACCCATTGGCGCGATGGGAAGTTGGGCGTACTTAGACTCTTTTGGCCCGCGACTGCCCAGCACCCGGTTGCGGGCGGCCATCACCAAGTCGCCGGTGACCGCCGAGGCGGTGGGCGCTCCCCCGGCTCCCTGGCCGTAGAACATCAGCCGGCCGGCCGCCTCGGCCTCGACCACCACGGCGTTGAACGCTCCGTTGACCGTGGCAAGCGGATGCGACAGGGGAACCAACGCCGGATAGACCCGGGCCGAAACCCGTTGGCGGCCATCGTCGGTGGTGATCCGCTCGCAGATAGACAGCAACTTGATGGTGCAGCCGAGCGCCCGAGCCGTCGCGAAGTCGGCCGGGCTGATCTTGGTGATGCCCTCGCGGTAGACGTCCTCGGCGGTCACCCGGGTGTGAAAGGCGATCGACGCCAGGATCGCGGCCTTGGCCGCGGCGTCGTAGCCCTCGACGTCGGCGGTCGGATCGGCTTCGGCGTAGCCCAGAGCGCTGGCGTCGGCCAGTGCCGCGTCGTAGCTGGCTCCGGTGCTGTCCATTTCGGACAGGATGTAGTTGGTGGTGCCGTTGACGATGCCGGCCACCCGCAGCACCGTGTCGCCGGCCAGCGACTGGGTGAGCGGCCGGATGACCGGGATGGCGCCGGCCACGGCCGCCTCGAAATAGAGGTCCACGTGGGCGTTTTCCGCGGCCCGGGCCAGTTCGCCGGTCGATACCGACAACAGCGCCTTGTTCGCGGTGACGACCGACTTGCCGTGCTCGAGCGCCGACAGGATCGCCTTGCGCGATGGGTCTACCGGCCCCATGACTTCCACGACGATGTCGACGTCCTCGCGCGACACGAGTTCTTCGACGTTGTCGGTGAGCAGGTCGATCGGCACACCGCGGTCGTCCGCGACGCGGCGCACTCCGATGCCGCGCAGCACCACCCGGGCTCCGACGCGGGCGGCGAGATCGTCGGCGCTCTCTTCGATGATGCGGACAACTTCGCTGCCGACGTTGCCCAACCCGAGTACCGCGACTCCGATTACCTTTTCGGCCTCTTCTTCACGGGGCACTGGTCACCTCACTTCCAGACTCAGCAGATCATCGACCGTCTCCCGGCGCAGGATCAGGCGGGCCTGTCCTGCGCGTACCGCCACCACGGCGGGACGGCCGACCATGTTGTAACGGCTCGACAGCGAATAGCAGTAGGCGCCGGTGGCCGCGACGCCGAGGAGGTCCCCGGGCCGCAGGTCGTCGGGCACCCAGGTATCGCGCACGACGATGTCGCCGCTCTCGCAGTGCTTTCCGACGATCCGTGCCGCCGCTGCCGGTGCGTCGCTGGTTCTCGAGACCAGCCGGGCGTCGTATTGCGCGTCGTAGAGCGCGGTGCGGATGTTGTCGCTCATGCCGCCGTCGACGCTGACGTAACGCCGGTGCGCCGTCGCGCTGACGTCGACGTCCTTGACGGTGCCGACCTCGTAGAGCGTGATGGTGCCCGGTCCGGCGATAGCGCGCCCGGGCTCGACCACGAGCCGGGGTGTCGGCAGGCCCACGGCCGCCGACTCGCTGTTCACGATGGCGCTCAGCTTCGCGGCCAGCTCGGCCACCGGCGGCGGGTCGTCGGGTGCCAGATACGAGATGCCCAGTCCACCACCGAGATCCACGGTTGATAGCTGCGCGGTCTTTTCGGTGCCGAATTCGGCGACGATCTCGCGCAGCAGGCCGATGACACGATGGGCGGCAAGCTCGAAGCCGTCGACCTCGAAGATCTGCGAGCCGATGTGGCTGTGCAGCCCCACCAGCCGCAGGTGATCGGTGGCGAACACCCGCCGGATGGCCGCCATCGCCGCGCCGCTGGCCACCGACAGCCCAAATTTCTGGTCTTCGTGTGCGGTGGAGATGAATTCGTGGGTATGGGCCTCGACGCCGACGGTCAATCGGACCAGGACGTCCTGGACGATGCCCGCCTCCCCGGCGATGGCATCGAGGCGCTCGATTTCGGTCATCGAGTCCACCACGACGTGACCCACACCGGCCTTGACCGCGGCGGTCAACTCCGCGACCGATTTGTTGTTGCCGTGCAGGGCAATTCGCTCCGGTGGGAAGTCAGCGTGCAACGCGACGGCCAGCTCGCCGCCGGTGCAGACGTCCAGCGAGAGGCCTTCCTGGTCGATCCAGCGGGCGATTTCGCTGCACAGAAAGGCTTTGGCGGCGTAGTGCACGTTGGCGCCGCCGCCGAATGCCTTGGCGATCTCGCGGCAGCGGCCGCGGAAGTCGTCCTCGTCGATGACGAACAACGGGGTCCCGTACTCGTGCGCGAGATCGGTCAGCTTAACGCCGGCGACATTGGCCACTCCGTTGTCGTCGCGAGTGGTGTTGTGCGGCCAGACATTCGGCGCCAGCCTTAGCAGTTCTTCGGCCGATTGCGGGCGCGGCGGCCCGCTGGCGTGGCGGGTTTCTTCGGCGTGCCGCGGGCCGGCGGGGTGCGCGTTCACATCCGCTCCGGGGCGCTGACGCCAAGAATTTGCAGGCCGTTGGCGATTACCTGACGGGTCGCCTGACACAGCGCCAGACGCGCGGTGTGCAGGTCGGTCGCCGGCTCGTCGCCCTGCGGCAAGACGCGGCACGAGTCGTAGAACCGGTGGTAGTCACCGGCGAGGTCTTCGAGATAGCGGCACACGCGGTGCGGTTCCCTCAGCGTCGCAGCGGTTTTCAGTACCCGCGGGAATTCGCCGATGGTGCGCAGCAGCGCGCCCTCTTTGTCGTGGTCGAGCAGCTCGAGGTGGTCCGTGTCGGCGATCAGGCCTAGTTCCGCGGCGTTGCGGGCCAGCGCGGAGAGCCGCGCGTGCGCGTATTGCACGTAGTAGACCGGGTTTTCGTTCGATGCCGAGGACCACAGCGCCAGGTCGATGTCGATCGCGGTGTCCACCGACGAGCGGATCAGGCTGTAGCGCGCGGCGTCGACGCCGATCGCTTCGACCAGGTCGTCGAGCGTGATCACAGTGCCGGCGCGCTTACTCATCCGGACCGGTTGACCGTCGCGGACCAGGTTGACCATCTGCCCGATGAGCACCTCGACGCGCGCCGGGTCATCGCCGAAGGCCTGCGCCGCCGCCTTGAGTCGCAGGATGTAGCCGTGGTGGTCGGCACCGAGCATGTAGATGGCCAAGTCGAAGCCGCGCTCCCGCTTGTCCAGGTAGTAGGCGAGATCGCCGGCGATATAGGCGGGATTGCCGTCGCTTTTAATCACGACGCGGTCCTTGTCGTCGCCAAAAGCACTGGTGCGCAACCAGGTTGCGCCGTCCTTCTCGTAGATGTTGCCGCTGTCGCGCAACCGGGCGATGGCCTGGTCGACGCGGCCGCTGGCGTGCATCGACTCTTCGTGGGTGTAAACGTCGAAGTCGGTGCCGAAGTCGTGCAGCGAAGCCTTGATGTGGGTGAACATCAGGTCGACACCGATCTCGCGGAAGGTCTCGCGCATCTCGGATTCGGGCAGGCTCAGCGCGTCGGGCGCCTTCTCTAAGACTTGGGCGGCGATGTCGTTGATGTAGGTGCCCGCGTAGCCGTCTTCCGGGACGGGCTGATTCTTGGCGGCGGCGATCAGCGAGCTGACGAAGCGGTCGATCTGGGCGCCATGGTCGTTGAAATAGTATTCGCGGACCACGTCGGCGCCCTGGGTGGACAACAGCCGGCCCAGTGCGTCGCCCACGGCAGCCCACCGCGTGCCGCCGATGTGGATCGGCCCGGTCGGGTTGGCCGAGACGAACTCGAGGTTGATCTTGTGTCCGGCCAGGTCGTCGGAGTTGCCGAAGCCGTTGCCCTTGTCTATGACCGTGTTGACGATGGTGGCCTGCGCCGACGCCTCGAGCCGCATGTTGATGAAGCCCGGGCCGGCGACCTCCGCTTCGGCGATACCGTCGGCGCGGGTGAGCGCCGCGGCGAGCCATCCGGCGAGCTCACGCGGGTTGGCGCCGACCTTTTTGCCCAGCTGCAGAGCCAGGTTGCTGGCGTAATCACCGTGCTCGGGATTGCGCGGGCGCTCGACCGTGACCGTCTGCGGTAACGCGGACACGTCGAGACCATGCTCGGCCAGCACCGCAGAAGCGGTGCTTTTGAGCAGCTCAGCAAGGTCGGCGGGGGTCACGAGCGTCCATCCTATGGTCTGAAGTGGTCCCGCCCCGAATCCATTGCGGTGGCCGAGGGGTCACCACGATGCGCTAGTCTATCGGGGCCCATTGGCGCACCATTGTCGTAGTGCGCCCCCGTAGCTCAGGGGATAGAGCGTCTGCCTCCGGAGCAGAAGGCCGCAGGTTCGAATCCTGCCGGGGGCACCGCATCTACCAGCTGAAACGGCAATCTTTGGCGCTTTAGGCGCCGAGATGGCAAGGCCCCCCAGATCTGGCCGGATCAACAGGGGGCCCCGCGCTTTCCACCGTACGCTCCCTTGAGAGCGGAGTTTGCTGCATGTGAGTAATTGCGCCTCTGAACTGGTAGATCATTACGGTCACATTATTTGCTGCCCTATCCGGCCACTAACATCCCCGGCCCAAGGTCTCAGCCGCTATCCCCCGACGAGCTGGCGCTGGCCGAACAGGTCATCGACGCCCGCAGATCGCCGATGGCATACTCCCTGCCGGCGGCCTTTTTCACCATCGGCGCCTTCTACGTCTTCGGCAGCCTGGAGTATCTGCATGGCGCTCCCCCGTCGGAACGAACGTTCCTCGGGGTGATTCCGATGATCACGTCCACGAACATTCTCTTGCGACTGATCAACGCCATCAGCCTGAAACGCCGCCTGCGCCAATACATTACCGACGAAGACGGCCATGCCCCCGCCGCACCGCCGAGCGATCGGGAGCACGCGATGTCGGCGGCCTAGCGTTACTACGCCTGCCGCAATTGGATGCTGTCAGTCACCTGGGCGCCCGCGGGGTCGCCGCATTCCGCCAAGTCGGCCGTTGTCTGCACGGTGCCGGCCAGCGTGCCCGGATCCCACGTGTAGTGCGCGGACAAAGCGTTGGGAACCTGGGTATTGTCCTGGCACGTCGCGGCCTCACCGGCGACATCGAGTACCCACTGTCCACCAACCAAGTGCGCCTGCCCAAAGGCGTTCTTGCCTTTGCGGGCCACCGATTCGCAACCGTCGCCACAGGGGGTGAAGTACCAATCGTCGGCGCCGCTTCGGTCAGGGCCGGCGGTTTCGGTTTCGACGTAGTGGCCCCTCATCTCGGGAGCGGCGGATGCGGGAGCAGCTATCCCGACGGCTGCGGCGAAGGCCGTCGCTACGACCACACTCGGCATGACATTCATCTCTGAGCCCTTCTCGTGAGCTGACACCGAAAGTCGGTCTACCACCGTCTGCCCGAGCGGTGCCAGAGAGTTTTAGGCAAATTAGTGTGGCCTTCGCGCCCGCGTAACCCATGCGCTGGACGGTTTCCACCGCATCTCAACCCCGGCTGAGAACAAATGCCTCAATGTGCCGGTCGCCGGCGGTCGTTTCGTACTTGCGCCAACCGGGATAGATTTCGATGCCTTTGGCGTAGATCTCGTCGCGCTCTCCGGGTTCGGCCATTCGGGCGACGGCATCCCAGGTGTCGCCCTCGATCGACACCGTGGCGTGCGGGTGGGCCTTGAGGTTGTGATACCAGGCCGGGTGCTTCGCGCCGCCGAAGTTCGACGCGATGACGGCCAGCCCGTCGGGGTGCGGGATCCCGTAGACCGCGACGGTGCGAGGTTCGCGCGACTTCGCGCCGATCGTCGTGAGCATGACGGCCGGAACTCCGGTCAAATACCAAGCGGCGCTGCGCCGGCCGCCGGTGAGCTTGCTGGCGATGCGGTCGAAGTGGTGCGCCGTCGGGCGGAAGACTGCCACCCCCACCTTCGTCGCGATGAATCGACGCATCGCGCGATGGAATGGATTGGCGTTGTCGAAAGACTCAGTCCGGCTTGGCACTGTCGACCTGATCCTGGCTGTAGTCGATGACGGGCAGCGAGTCGCCGTAGACATCGAGGGTGTGGATGAAGCGGTGCAGTCCCATCACCCCGGCGCAGGTGAAACCGAGCTCGACGATCTGCGCGGCGGTGAAGTGCTCCCCCAGCCGCTTGTAGAACTCGTCGTCCATGGAGTGGTGATCGGCGGAGAGCAGGTCGATGAACTCGACGGCCATCTGCTCCTGCGGCGTCAGGTCCCCGTGGCCCGGCGCGAGCAGGCAGGCGACGTCCTCGTCGGTGATCGAGTCATGCTTACGCGACTGGCTGCAGGGCTCGCATTCGCCGAGTTGGGCGCTGCGGATGCGCAGCAGTTCCAGGATCCGCCCGCCGAGCAGAGTGGCGGCCCCGAGGTGCGTCCTGGCCATGTTGACTTGCTCGAGTTGAGCACTGCGATAGGCGAAGATCTGCAGCGGCACCGGAGTCGCATAAAGACCGGCCTCGACGCCGGCCTCCACAATTTCGCGGGAACGTGAGCTGAGCTCTTCCACAGGGATTGGTGCTATGCGTGGCATCGAATCAGGCTAACTTTCTTTAGCGTTACCGAAAAGAACCGGACTTGGGAGACCGCGATGTCCAGACTCGCCGGAAAAGTCGCGATAGTTACCGGAGGCGCCAACGGGATCGGTGCCGCAACGGCGCGCGAACTGGCGCGCGAAGGGGCCGCCGTCGCTGTTGTCGACATCGACGAAGCGAAGGGCGCCGAGGTCGCCGACGAGATTCGCCGAACGGGGGCGCGCGCAATCGCTCTCGGCGGGGACCTCGCTGAGGAAGACACAGCGAGGCACGTCGTGCAATCCGCCGTGGACGAGTTCGGCCGAATCGACGTCCTGCACAACAACGCGGCACTGACCACCAGTAGCTTCCTGTCGCGCGACACCACCGTGACCGAGATGTCGCTGGACCTGTGGCAGCGATCCATGGACGTCAACCTCGGAAGTCAGCTGTTGATGTGCAAGTACGCGGTGCCCGCGATGCGAAAGAATGGCGGCGGCTCGATCGTCAACATGTCGTCGGGGGCGGCGCTCTCGGGTGACCGGACCCGCCTGGCCTACGGTGTGTCGAAGTCCGGGGTGCACGCCCTGACAATGTACGTCGCGACCAGCGAGGGGAAGGGCGGCGTGCGGGCGAATACCGTTGTGCCCGGGCTGATCCTGACCGACGCGGTGCGCGCGCATCTGTCCGAAGACATCATTGATCGCCTCGGCCGCGCCACGTTGACGCCGTATCTGGGACAACCCAAAGACGTTGGCGAGCTCGTCGTCTTCCTGGCTTCGGACCAGTCCCGCTACATCACTGGACAAATGATCTCCATCGACGGTGGAATGTCGGCGCACGTTTCCCTGGACACCGGCGGTTAGCTGCTCGGGCCCAGCACGTACGCGGCGGTTTCGGGATGGTGATACCAGCCGCTGGCGGCCTGCGTGCCGCCGTCCACGTGAATCGTCTGCCCGGTAATGTAACTCGACATATCGGAAGCGAGAAACACTGCAGCGCCTGCCATTTCGTCGACGTGACCCGCGCGGCCCATCGGAACCGTGCGGCCGAACCGCTGTTCGGAACCCGGCGGCGCGATCTGCATGATCCCCTCGGTCAGGGTGATGTCGGGTGCCAGCGCGTTGACCCGAATGCCGTACGGCGCCAGTTCGAGGGCCGCGGTCTTGGTGTAGTTGATGACGCCGGCTTTGGCCGCCGCGTACGTCGCGTAACCCGGTGCGGCGCGCACGCCTTCGATCGAGGTGACGCTGATGACGCTGCCCGGCAATTTCTGCTCGACAAGGACGCGGGCGACCCGTTGGGTGCACAGGTAAATGTGGCGCAGATTTGACTTGTACAGCGCGTCCCAACCGTTTTCGGTCGTGTCCAGAATCCCCGACCAGAAGACGCCGCCGGCATTGTTGACCAGGATCGTCACCGGCCCCAGTTCCGCGATGGTCTGCGCCAGCGCGGCGTCCACCGCGGCGCTGTCGCGGACGTCGACCGTGATACCCAGCGCGCCGATCTCCCGCGCGGCCGCCGCACACGTCTCGGGGTTGCGTTCCCAGATCGCCACCCGCGCGCCGAACGCCTTGAACCCCGACGCGATGCCGCGGCCGATGCCGGCGCCGCCGCCGGTGACCACCGCGACGCGGTCGGTAAGAAGGACACTTGACGGATCGAGAGCCATGAGGATCAATATAGAACAATTGCACGTCAAGGTTTACAGTCTTGACTAAATATGTTCGATACGTAACGCAGGAGGACCGCCATGCCCAGCACGATCTTCGTCACCGGCGCGACCGGGCAGACCGGCGGCAACGTGTGCGAGCAGTTAATCGAGCGCGGCGACCACGTCCGGGCCTTGGTCCGCAACCCGGACGAAGCGACCGCGCTGTCCGACATCGGCGTGGAACTGGTCAAGGGCGACATCCGCGACGCCGACGACGTGCTGCGCGCGGCCAAGGGCGCCGAGGCGGCCATCCACTGTGCCGCGCTGCTGGGCGGCGCGAGCCAAGACCTCGACGACTTCAAGGCCGTCAACATGGTCGGCACCACCAACGTCCTGGACGCGGGCAAGGCCCACGGCATGCGCCGGGTGGTGGCGCTGAGCACCGCCACCTTCCTCGATCTGAGCACCGGCGTCGATTTCGAGGAGGCACCCGTCCTGGAGAAGCCACCCAACGACCCCTACACCGTCACCAAGCTCGCCGCTTTCGTCGAAGCACATCGGCGCGCCGCCGACGGCGACGACGTGTTGACCTGCCACCCCGGCGCGATCTACGGTCCGGCCCCGGTCGTCGAACGCGCCTTGCACCGCACCAGCTTCAACCGGGTGCTGCTGGCCGGTATGCGCGGAAAGATCAAGCGCTATCTCGCTTTTCCCGTGACGTGGGTGGCGGGCAAGGACGTCGCAACGGGCTCGATCGCCGCGCTGGATCGCGGGGTGGCCGGTGAGCGCTACCTGTTGGTCGGCCAACCGCACGAGAGCTTCAGCACCGCCGGCGGCATCAACCGTGCGTGCGAGGTCGCCGGTATCGACCACCGCGTCGAGGATCTCGATTACCGCACGGATCCCGACGCATTGACCGCCGAATTCGGGCCCACCCTGATGGCGATCGCGGAAGCCGCGGCCAGCAGCGAGCGCAAGCCCAGAACCAACGACAACCTGACCACCCGGCGCCTCGGTTATGAGCCGATGTCCTTTGCCGACGGGCTGCGACTGCTGATCTCGTGGCTGCGCGAGATCGGCAAGCTGTAGGGCCGGCGTCGTGTCGATCGATTTGGGCGATCGGATACTCGACGCGGCCCAGCGCCTCGCGTTCCGGACGGGTGCGCGCAGGATGTCGCTGGCCGACGTTGCGACCCTGGCCAGGGTGTCACGGCCCACGATTTACCGCTACTTCGCGTCCAAGGAAGAACTCATCGATGCGCTGGGCAAACGTGAGCGTCAGCGCCTCGATGCGGCGATGGCCGCGGCGACGTCGAAGGTCGTCGGGGTGGCACGCCTGGAAGCCGCCGTCGACGTCATCGCGGCATTCGTCGAGGCTCAACCGCCCGGGCGGCTGCTCGATCTCGAACCGGGGTTCGCGCACGAGCAGATGGCGCAAGCGTTGCCCACGCTCACCGAGGGGTTGACGCTGGTTTTGCGGCGCTGCGCCCGCGAGGACGCCTTCGCCGCCGCGGTGGACCCCCGCGACCTGGCTGGCGCCATCGCACGAACTGCGTTGAGCCACTACATTTTTCCGGACGCGGACCGCGGCGCGGTGCGCCGCCAACTGCGGGCCGCCGCTGGGCTTTCGGCCCGCTGACGGCTTTCGCCCGTTACCAAGAATAACCGCCGACGCAACCTCAGTGGATGACGCCTTCCTCGCCCAGCTGCAGGCGGACGGCATCCAGCCGCCGACCGCGGCACGGGCCATCACCGACGCGCACGCTGTCTGCAACGCCCTCGACGCGGGGAACTCGCCCCAGTCGATCGTCAGCGCGGTGGCCCAAGCGACCGGCCTCAGCTCCAAGAGCGCCAAGACGTTCTCCATCGACGCCGCGTCGGCCTACTGCCCGCAGTACGTCACCTCAACCTAATAGCGAAAGCCATAATGCGGGAACCCGACCGGGGCCCCGCACTGGCGTGCTCTCCCTGGGCGGCGTTCATCATCGCCCGCTCAGCAGGAACAGGCCGTAGGCGGCGATCGACTGCGAATCGACGATCACTCCCGAGCGGATCATCTGCTCGACGTCGTGGCGCGAGAACCACTCGCTGTGCATGTCCTGTTCCTCGTGTTCGCGATCCGCGTGTCCCTCGGCGAT
The DNA here is from genome assembly GCA_963758775.1 of uncultured Actinomycetota bacterium. Lineage (GTDB taxonomy): Bacteria > Actinomycetota > Actinomycetes > Mycobacteriales > Mycobacteriaceae > Mycobacterium. Next base: position 9,911 of record CAVWWU010000013.1, on the reverse strand, counting down.
GCCGGTGGCCAAGAACACCCATCCGCGCTGACTGGTCAACCCGGCAACCACGTCGACGTGGCCAAGAGCCTCAAAAGACGTCGCGCGCAGTCCGGTTTCCTCGCGCAGCTCACGTTCTGCCAGCACCAACGGTTCGACTTCGGCCCGATCCGGACCGGTGCCCTGCGGAAATTCCCAGCGCCGCGCGCCGACGGGATACCGGTATTGCTCGACCAGCCGAAAGCGGCCTCCGTCGTAGGGCATCACCAGCGCGTACGTCGGCTTGTCCACCACCGAGTAGATGCCGTGACTGCCGTCTGGCCGACGGATCTTGTCTTCCCGCAGCACCAGCCACGGGTTGCGATAGACCTCGCGGGACTCGACGCATTCGATGTAGGGCACCCCGCCAGTATCCCGGTGTTCAACCAGGAATCCGCTGCAGGATCCTGGTCGCAATGGTGGTGGCCTGGTCTTGCAGGCCGACCTTGAAAGCAACCAGATCGACGACGACGTTCGCCTTGACCGCCAGGACGCGATCGTCGGGCCGGTCTTCCTCGACGTGGAGGGTGTTATGGAACAGCGTCATGCCACCGACCTGTACCGGTTCGGCGACGGTCCATGACACCGACCCTTTTGCAGTGTTGGCCGTGAATCTCTTGCCGGCGCACTGGCGGTACTGGTTGACCGATTTCGCGAGGTAGCTTTGGGCGGCGGCGGCGTTGTCGAACGCGACCACAGCTTGATCGACGAGTCCCTGGCCGTGCGTCGCGCCGTCGTAGACCTCAAGGAACGCCCGCTGATCACTGTCCTTATAGGTCGGGCTCTGAGCCGCCAGCACCGCACCCGCGCACTCGATCGGGTCGCCGGTAGCGCTCGGAATGTTGCCTGTGCCAACCTCGGTCACCCGATACTGCTCGACCATGCCGGCGGGGATTTGCATGATGTCCTTGACCTCGTCGATGCTCAGCAGCAGCCCGGGTAGGTCGGCGGCTGTCAACTTGGGCTCGGGAGGCGGCGGGGGCTTGGTTGTCGTCGTGGCATTGGCGGTCTCGGAAGTCACAGTGGCCGCGACCGGCGACGAAACGCCCGAATCATCCCCGATGGCCATCGAAACCACCACGCACACAACGGCAACCACGATGAACGCGTAGGACAGTGTCACCCCGACCAGCGCGCGGGACCTTAGCGCCTGGGACCGCTCGTTCTGCGACAACGCCAGGTGCCCCAGCAACGCACCGACCGGCGCGAAGACAAACGCGAAAACGACCGACAAGGTTGCCAGTACACCTGAGTCCTGCGGCGGTGGTGGTGGCTGCGGCGGACGGTAGGGGCTGGGTGCACCCCCAAAGGGGTTGGCGTCGAACGGGTTTACCGGGCCGCCAAATCCGTAGGTCACGTTGAGATCCCCTTGCTCAGCTGGGAATCCGGCCCAGGATCCGCGAGACGACCGTGCCTGGTTCGTCGTCGCCGAGGTTGCGCCCTATCAACGTTACGTCGACCACCACGTTGGCCTTGGCCGCGACCGCCCGCATGGCGCTGGTGTTCATCTTCGTCATGTCGGTGGACTGCCCGCCCTGGATCGCCTTGTCGAGTGTGCTGCGTACCGTCGTCACTCCCGCGGACTCCATCGGATTTCCTACGGTGTAGACGCCTGTTGTTCCGGGATGCACGTAGTTCAGCGGCTTTCCGGCGCAACTGCGCATGCGATCGACGGCGTCGGCGGCGAAAGTCTTTGCTGCGTCGGCGTTTTGAAAGGTCGCGACGAACTGGGACACCCCCAGCGGAAAACCGTTGGTGTGCTGACCCAGGTCCAGTCCGTAGATGGCACGGTAGCCACTGCCGTTATAGGCGTCGGTCAGGCCGTTGAAGACCGCGGCGGTGCACTCGGGCGGATCGAAGGAGTCGCCGGGCAGCGGCCCGTGGGGCTGCGTCCACGTTTTGTTGACGAACATGCCGGGCGCTTTCAGGGCGTCGGCCATGTCCTCGGCGGTGAGCACCAGCGACGGCAGGCCGGCGTCGGTGACGGAAGGTTCCGGCGGCGCAGACGAACTCGGCTTTGCCGCAGTGGCGGTAGACGACGCCGACGGATGGGGTGCGACAGCCTTGGAAGCACTTGTCGCCCACACCACCAACCCCACGACCGCGACCACCGTGACGGTATAGGACAACGTCAGGCCGACGACAGCGCGATTGTGGCCACGCTCACCGCGGCGGCGGATGTCGCGCAGCGCGAGATGCCCCAGCACCGCGCCCACCGGGGCCAACACGAAAGCGAACACGACCGACAAAGTGGCCAGCGTATTGGTGTGCTCAGCGGGTGGGGGCTGCGGCGCCGGACCCGGATACCCGGGCGGCGCGCTGGGATCGAACGGGTTCGCCCATCCGCCTTGCGGATTCGACGTCATCAGGAGAACGGGTCGTCGTCCGGGGCGGCGGTGGGCGGCGCCGGCGACGGGCTGGCCTGCGGCTGCGGCGGAGTCCACGCCGCAGGGACTTTCGGGGGTTTCGGCTCGGCCTTGGGCTCGGCCCGGAAGTAGGCGTTCGACGCTGGAAGGGCAAGCAACAGTGCGGACGCAACTGTCACGACGATCGTTAGTCCGGCACCGAATTGCGCCAACTGGCCGAACCACGACACCGAGCTCCCGGGTTCGAGGACGAAAACGGCGACGGCGGCGCACACGGCAAGACCGCACACCGCCCAGGTCGCGGTCCGAGCCCAGCGCCGGCCACGTTCGTCAAACAGCACCAGCCACAACACAATTGCCGCCACCAGGACGGCCGCCACGGCAACCGCGACGACCATAAGGGTCGACGTGTGGAAATCAGATGGCGCCACAATCAAAGCGATCGCCGTCGCCAACAAGACCGCGGCAATGCCGGCGAACGCATAGCTGCCGAAGAACACCGTAACGGGCGACATTTCAGCGGGCTTTGCCGGTGCGACAACGGGCGTAGGTGCCGGCGGAAGATTCCGCGCAGTCGACGCTGCGGGAGGCGGCGGGGCGATCGGCGGCACGGCCGCCGGCGTCGGGGCGACTGGCGCGGCGCTAAACGGATCGGGGCTGAACGGGTCTGAAAAGGGGTCGTGATCGGACACGGTCAGCGCCTCCCGACGAACGAGGCCGCGCGCCGGCGCCGCCACCACAACGCCCCGCCGACACCGATCCAGGCCGCCAGGGGCAACATGATTGCGGCGTACATGACCGGACTCAGCGACGTGCTGAACAGCGACTTGGGCATCGGGAAGAGCACAGCCGGATCGCCCTTCCACACCTCGGTCAGAGGTTTGTCGCTGGTCAGCCCGCCCAGAAAGACCTGCTGTACGGAATTCTGCGGCCCGGAATTGAGTAGGCGGGGCCCGAACAGCGAATTAGTCGCCGTCGCAGGCAGATTCGGATGGTCTTTGGTGAAGTCCGCCGGCGTGACGTTGACCATCGGAATGTTGGTGAAATCCACACCGCCGATGGTCATTTTCCAGTTGATGCCGTCGTGGGCCTGCCAGTTGTACGTCGCGTCTCCCTCGTAAAACGACTTACGGTAGCGCGCAAAGACCTCGTTCGGGTCCCACGGAAGCTTCGAGGTCCACGCATCGATGTTGCCGGAGTTGATGATTGACGAGTAGGCGGTTTGTTTGGTGGCGCTGCGCTGGCGGTACCACTCGGCGGCGACGCGGCTGGCATAGACGCGACGCAAGTCGGCATACTCGGGCGCGTGGTTCACCTCGTCGACGATCTTGGGCAAGATCGTGGTGCGGTAGAGGTCGTCGTTGTGGTTGGTGATCGCGGCGTCCTGGCTAGGGCAACCGATGCCCGGTTTGAGATCGTCGTTCTCAATCTCGAGTTTGACGTCCAGTGGCGCATCGAGGATGTACATCGAGTCGCCCTGCGCAGACACGCTGGCGGGCAGCGGGATGATCCACTTGCGTTGCGGGGAAAAGCATTTCTGGCTGCCCTGTAGGGCCTCGTCGAAAGCGCGCCCAAACGGAGTGGCCGGATCGACGAGGCGCGCCGTGGCCCGCTTCATCGTGTAATCGGCTTCCAGCAGGATCCGCCCGGCATCGGTTCGGCCGAACTGCGCATCGATGATGCGGTCGGGCTCTTTGGGATTGAGGTTCACCGTGAACGCCTGCGGTGGCAGCGCCATCCACACGAAGAACGCGTCCGACGCCGAGTGGGCGTTGTCCGCGCCACCGAACGACGGCGCGGTCCCAGTTTGCGTGTTGGCGGCAAACGCGTAGCGCACACCGCTGCCGTTGTAATTCGTGTCCGCGATGTAGCGCAGCTCCAGCGTGGAGAAGTCGACACCACCAAGCACGCCGCCAAGGCCGCGGGCGACGCCGCCGACGCCGCTGGCGACACCCCTACCGACCCCGGCGGCGGCGCCCACCATGCCGCCCGCGACTCTGGGTATCACGCCGGCTGCGCCGCCGATGGCAGCACCCAAGGCGCCCGCGACCCCGGTGGCGGCGGCAACACCGCCCTTGATGCCCGCGCCGACCAGCGGACCGACAATGGCTCCGGGGTTCGCGGGCAGACTCAACGGCGAACGCGGCGTCTGCGGCCCGGAAGCCGGAACCGAACCAGGGGTTCGCGGCGCGGGGACGGTTCCCGGCGCCGTAACGGGCTCCTGCGGCGCGGGAACGGTTCCTGGCTCAGGAGCATGCCCCTGCGGCGCGGGAATCGATCCCGGCTCATAGTCGGGTGCGGATTCCGGATCCTGAGCCGCCTCTTCGGCATCCATGTCGGCGTTGATTTGGCCGGACTCGAAGCCTTGTTCGACCGCCGCCTCGGCGTTGGGCGGGGAGGCGCCCGTGGTTTGGTCGGCGCTGCCGGAAACAGGCTTCTGCCCGGAACTGGCAAGCGGGCCCGTCCCGGGCGGCGCGGCTGTGCCCACCGCCGGGTAGTACCGGAGCGAGACACCGTCGGCGAAGCCCATCTCCCTGGCGATGTCCATCATCTCTTGCAGGGTCTCCACCGGAGGCTTGTCCTGGAAGACGTAAACCACCCGGCGGCCGGTCTGTTGGGCGATCCGTATGAAATCTCGGTACTGGTCCTTATCGACCGCGCCCGTCTTTATCTCGACGATTTCTTGGTCATTGTGGAAGTCCGGGCGGCGATTGATATTCACGCCCTTGATCTTTTTATTGCGAAGGTAACCGTTTTCGGTGAACTTCAACTCCAGGTCGAGAGCGGTCTCGAAGCCCGTTCCGATGTTGCGGTTATTGAAGATGCGGATGTATGCGTCGCGGTAGTCCGGCCAGTTCAACGGGTGCGCGACGGCGGGTGCCCGCTGCTGCTGATACGCCTTCCAGCTCTTGAAGAGATGGTCCTTCGTGCCCGCCTTGGCGCGGGGATCCAACCGCGACGACTGCTCGGTGGTCGGTTCGTCGAGCCCCGACAGACCATTCGCCGACGTATACGGGAACGGCAACGGAGTCGTACCCGGCGGAGCATCCTGATCCGCGGCGTACCCGGGCAGTTTCGGCGGCGTCTTTGCTTCCGACTGCGGAGCGGGAGCCAGCAATAGAGCTAATGTCAAAGCCAGCAGGATCGCAACAAAGCGGCGCCACATCAGCCACACCCCAGCCATGTGCAAAACCTCCCCCGTCAAACTCTTCGCGTTCAACCCGAGCGAAGATGTTCCGATCCTAAATGGCGATCGGCGGCCCTGAAAAGCTACGGTCAGCCGACCCACACGTCGTAATAGGCACGGGTAGGCGCCGGCTCGCCGTCCTTGATGGCGAGAGACAGCAAATGGAACGGTGAAGTGAATCCCTCGTCGTCGTCCAGCTGAAGTTCGAAGTTCGCGGTAACTGGGTCGCCCTCGTCCCGGAACTCGCGGTAGACCCAGCGGCATGCACTGCCGCGACGGAACACCTCACCCAGGTAGTAGCTGGCGCCCTCGACGAAGTCCGCGTTGGCGGGATCCCTTAGGGCTTCGCCGGTGGGCGTCACGCGCAGCACCAGGTCGACGAGCGAAATGATGCTGTCGGGGCTGTAATCCCAGTTCCCGCCAGCGTCCGCCGCCCAATCGGGGAACCGATGTTCCATCCGAGCCAGCCAGTCATCGAGTACCGCCGAGGGCGGCGGAGCGGTGAAAAAGCCGTCGGCGAGGGTGTGCTCCTTGAAGGGCATCCAGCCGGTATGCGCAGCGGCGTATTCCTGGACCACCTGCTTCCAGCGCTCGTAGGTAGTCACCCATACGGCACCTTCATCGGCCGCCAGCGCCTCAAGCAGCAGATGCGTCGGCGACAGCGCTTCTAACCCGCTGGCTGGATCGGGCCGGATGATCGGGAAACCCGTCGCGTCCGGCTCCCCCGCACTGTCGATATGCCAGCGATGCTCGCTCAGCCGCTGCCGCAGCTGGGGATCGCTGACCTTTTCGGGAGCCGCTGGGGCCTCAGCGGCCCAATCCCAGCGTCCGCCGCCGACGCGCATCAGGGCCTCCCCCAGATACGCCGCCACCGAGGCCGTGAAGGACTGGTGCTCGTCGTCAAGAGCCTCGGCCGGATCAGCCAACCGGTCTCGTGCAGCAGCCTCCAGCGCCGTCAGCGACGCCGGGGAGTAATCCAGGGCAATGGCCCCGCCCAGGTCGACGTCCCCCATCATGTCGATCAGCAGGTTGATGCGATCCAACCACCAATCGAGCGGCCCACCGTTCACCGGATCCTCCCGTCCCGTCGCGCTCTCCAAGTTACGTTTGGGCGGCCCCCTGCGGCAATTCAGCGTGCCGCGGTCAATCGGTCGTAGCGCCGGCGCAGTGCGCCGCGGTCGAGGGACGTCAGCACGCTGGTGAGAACTTCGAGCGTGTCGGTGTGCCCAACCTCGGGATCCGAGGTGTTGCCACGGACGTATTCCCACAGCAGGGCGCACTTGCGCCGCAACACTTCGCCCAGATACCAGACGGCGCCGTCGAGGAACGGTGCGTTCCGGGCGTCTTCGAGTAGCTGCTCGGGGACCGCGCCCCGCTCGATGACGAGATTTTCGAGTGCATCGAGGGATTCCGGCGAAAAGTCCCACTCCGCATCACCGCCATAGTCGCGCACCCAGGTCGGGAACTGCGCCTCCCGCTCGGCAAGCCAGCGCCGTAGGTACTCGTCGTCCGAGAGTCCGCGTTTCGCTTTACGTTTGGCGCGAAGTCGTCGCTTGCCCGACGCCTCGATCCGCTCGCGCGTCTCAGCCGTGACCCAGCGGTCAAAGGAGTTTCGCAGCCAAGTCGAGTCGTCATGGTCCTGCTGCCGCAAGAGGCGCTCGATGTCTTGGACGGGGAAATGCCCGGCAAAGCCGACGCGACGGAAGGTCGTGATCGAAATCCACCACGAGCGGTCGCCGACGGCCTCATGTCCGCTGAAATGCCAGTAGGACGGTCTGGCCCTATGGAGGGTCTCCCCAAAGTACCAAGCCGCGCACTCCTTCTCGGCTTCCGACCGGCCCGGTACCGCCATGATCTCGCCAAGGCCCAGCAACGAGTCCCGGCTAAAATCCCACGTGCGTTCGGCGCCCCAGCGGGTGACCCAGGTCGGAAACTCTTGCCGCTGTTCGGCGCGCCAAACGTCGCTGTAGTCCGTGGCGACGTCGGGCGTCTCGTCCAACCCGGGGGTGAGCGACCTCATCGCGGTCCACCTCGGGTCTTCGGCTTTGCGCTGCGAAACACGTTGGCATTGCGCGGTATACACGCGAGTCAGCGTGACGCCGTCACGCCACATTAGTGCGAACGAGAGCAGGTGTGTCGGCGAAATAGTTCCCCTGAAGTTGTCGAGATGGGGCTGGACGACGGGGAAGCCACGAGTCACGCTGTGCTCGCGGTCGTCCCACAGCCAGCGGCCGCCGACGGTCCGCAGCAGGGTTTCCCCGAGGTAGGCGATGACACCGCTGTTGAAGCCCGGATCCTGGATTCCGCTGTTGGTCGCGAATTCCTCTATTCGGCGTAAGGATTCGAGCGAATAGTCCAGCGCGATGTCGCCGGTCAGGTAATCCCTTGCCAGCTTAGTGATCTCGAGAGGGACCGCAATCAGCCACAATTCAAGCTGCGACTGCCACAGTTCGCCGGTCCAGGTCCACGGGCCGGTGTCGGTGTTGTCGAAGTACCCGACCGGCCACGGGTAGGGATGCGTGAAGTAGTGGTCGTCATCAAACAGATAGAGCGGGTTGCCTGATTCGATGAGCCAGTTCAGCTTGCGCCGGGGCATGATCGGCCAATCCTTGCCGCGCGCTCTCGCCAGCCGATATGCGTCGGCGCGCATAGAGTCGTCCACCCGAAATGACTCGTCCGCGGGCCGCGGTTCGTCCTTGTCGTAGTGGGCCCACCTCCATTTACCCGGCTCGGCACGGCGAAGTATCTCCCCCAGATACCAGGCGACGCCTTCGGTGAACGCGGCGTTCGCGGGATCGTCGAGGTCCGCGACGGTCGGACACCGGTGGAAAACGGCGTTGGCGATTGCCTCCAATGACGCCCTGGTGAAGTCCCATACTTCGTTGCCGCCGAAGCGAGCAACCCAGTCCGGGAAGGCCCGCTCCTGCTCGGCGGCCCACCCCTCGGCCCCAACACCAGTGAATGCCTCTGGCTCCCTCTCCGACTCATCGTCATCGGGCGCGAGGATCTGTTCAGCCAGCCACCGGTAATCCTCGACATGCTCTCGCCGTTTCGTCAGTTCCTCGCGGGCCGCGACGGTGGCGGAATAATCTTCGCCGAGGACACGGGCCTCGTCGTCCACCAGAGCTTCCCACCCGGCGACAGCGTCCCTCGGGTCGTCGGGCTCGGGCCCCCACAGCAGCAGGGTGTGCCTCGCGATCAGCGTGTGGCGATGTTCGTCGCCGAGCTTTTCCCGCATCTCCTCGACCAGCGGTCCCAGCTCGGCCACGGCCGCGGCGACGTCGAACCCCTCGCCGCGCCAGGTCGCCAGGAATAGCCGCATGCTGAAGGTGTCCTCGTGGTCGTCGCCGAGCATGCTGCGGCGCGCGGCCAGGACCTGCTCGCCCTCGGCGATGGCGCCCGCATAATCGCCGGCCTGCGCGCGCTGCTGGGCCGCCGTTCCCCGGAGGTCAACGCGGCTTGGTCCATACCGCTATGGAATGGCCCACACCGCGCCGGGGCAAATCACTCGCCGACGCCGAAGTCAATCGCGATCACCCGGCAGGACGCGCCGGTCAGCCGCACCCGCGCCGCGACGCCCGGTCGCGCGGCGGCGACACGGTCTACGTGGTCGGCCCGTATCGCGAGCTCTGGCCACGCTGCGCAAAGGACAGCCGCCCGAGCAGAGCGATGAGCTGCGCGGGGCCTAGCACCCGTCGACCACATCGGCCGCGCGGCGCCGCTGGTCGAGGTCGGAACTGGTTGGGATGAGCTGGATTTCGTCGGTGCCGATCTCTTCGAACCTTTTCAGCACCGCCGTGAGCTCCTCTTCGCTGCCGGCCCAGCCGGTCGTCGGCGCCATCGCGTCTACGTACTCGGCCGGGATCCAGTTCATGTAACGGAGGAGATGGCGGTCGATCTCGGCGCGGGCCTGTTCCTGCGGCCCGAACGCGAACCAGAACGACGTCGCCAGATGGGGTTTGGGCTTGCCGGCCTCGGCCCGGCGGTCCGCGCCTCGTCGAACAGCTCGTTCTGTTTGACGACGTCGAATCCAAGGCGGCCGGCCGCACCGTCGGCCCAGGCCGCGGCGCTGCGGATGGTCTTCGGCCCGATACTGCCGATCAGCAGTGGCGGCCCGCCTTCCTCGCGGCTTCGGGCCGACGCGCAGGTCCGAGTGGTGGCTTCTGCCGGCCCACACCCGCTTCATCGCGGCCACGCGTTCGGCCATGCCGCGCATCGTCTGGGTCTTCAGGTCAGCACGAGCCCGATAGTCCTCGTGCCGCCGAGAAGCCACCCCGAAACCGACGGTGAGCGACCAGGCGCTGCAGGACGTCCCCGGTGGCCAGAGCATAGGCCAGCAT
>CAVWWU010000012.1:0-205277 GCA_963758775.1 uncultured Actinomycetota bacterium | reverse complement strand
TAGCCGCGCGCGTCCGTCGATGCCAGCCGTTAATCCATGCGCAGGGGGGGCGATCCTAAGGACCCAGTAGCACGTGGGCTTGCCTTGCCTCAGTGCCCTGACGCCGCGCCGCAGCGCGCGGCTCGCTTTGGGAACAAATTCGGGAACAAGACTCTGCGAAACCACCCAAAATCGGTGCAACGCGCCGCAACTAGTCGAATGCATCAATCCCGCTCGTCGTGCCGTCAGGGCATCCCCACTGACCTGCGAAAATGGGACTCTACGGACACCCGAAATCTCCGGTGCGTAGCTCATAACCCAAGAGGTCGTAAGTTTGACTCCACTGGGCGGTGCGCTGGCTGCTATGCGGTCGGTCCACGCCGGCCGCTGCGCACGGCGAATGCATCGAGCGCGCTGAGGACCTCGGGCGCGCGCCAGGCTCGGTTGCGGGTGCGGTCGGTGAACTCGACGATGATCCCAGCGGCCGCGAGAGGGTCCACGTATCTGCGTGCATTTCCAGTTGAGATGCCTAGCTCGCGGTGGAGCACCTGCGCGTTGAACACCGGCTGTTTGATCAGCAAGTCCGCAACCCGGTGAACTGCCGAGTCGCGGCGGGCAGTGATCTTTGAATCCCAGCTGGCGCGTATCGACCGCAGATCGGCGACTAAGTGTCGGCCGTTCGCCACGGCTAATACCGAGGCGGCAGAGAGCCTTTCGACTATTGGTGCAGGATCGCCTTCCCGGTAGGACCCGAGTGCCTCAAAATACGCATTGGTGTTAGTGAGCAGTCCTGCGGAGACAGGGACGGTGATTTGACGGGTTAGCCGCTTGTTGCGGAGCATCGCCTGAATCAGCGCGCGTCCGGTACGCCCGTTTCCGTCCGGGAAGGGGTGGATAGTTTCGAACTGCGCGTGTGCGATCGCGACCTGCGGCAGCGTTGGGACGTCGGTCCGCTGGGCGAATGTCAGCAGGTCTGCGATGGCAGCTTGGACTCGCTCGTGACGGGGAGCCACAAAGTCGGCTCCACGGGGACCGAAGTTGCCGCCGCCTATCCATACCTGCTCGGTGCGCCATTTTCCGGCCATGTCCGGATGGCTGGAGCGCATCAACGCGGCGTGCATGGCAAGAATTGCATCCTCGTCGATTTGATCCGCCAATGCGATGGCAGCTTTCATGGCTTCGGTGTTGCTGACGATCAACGCTGCGTTGCGACGGCTGGTGTCACCCAGCGTCTCGGCTTCGGCAATGGCCCGAGCCGAGGCGGTGAGGTTTTCGATGTTAGAGCTGGCTGCCGACTCCGTCCTCAGCAGTATCGATGCGAACGGGGCGACCTCGTCGCCGAGTTCAGCGTCGAACCGTGCGATCTCATGGCTGGCTTCTTCGGCATCGGCGAGCACCCTCGCGGGCAGCGCGACCTCCAAGTGTGCGATGTTGGCGGGTACGGCAGCCTGGTATTTGCCGGCCTGACGCTGCGCCGCCCTCAGATCGGCCAGCTGGTAATTTGCCTCCGTCGGCGGCGCCCAAGTAAGCGTCTCGTATTCGACGGCCGTTCCGCAGCTAAGTGATGCCATGCCGTCAAGATAGCATCACTTAGCATCATAACTGATGCTATCGCGGTCTTATAACATCACTTGCGAAAGGCGTAGAACGCGCGGCTGCGTCAACCAACCAAAACCCCCGGTGTGCCAAGAGTGTGCCAGGACGCGCAAACACAGCTCGGCACTATGTGGGACGCAGCGGACACTCGCGAGCCGCTGACCTGGGTATTCCAGGACGCTGCGGCACGGAGTAAAACGAGATAGACGGCCCGCCCGGGCTTTACACACCAGCGGTCGGCGCTCAGATCGCGCCTCTGAGAACCGCAGCTCCAACCGGTGTTTCAGTCCTGAACAGCTCGGTTGTTGAGGGCTGATTTCGCGTGTGGAGGACCCGTGGTTCGTACACGTTGTGGAGAACGGCGTGGAGGTGGCCCCCGAGTGTGACACCCTGTCACGACGGTGGTCCAGAGAACTCGCTCTGTTGCGTTCTCTCGTTGGGCTGTGTTCCTAAGCCTTGATTTCTCGCTGTTTGGCGGAGCGCGCCTGCGTAGTCGACTATTTGTTTTCGAGTTCGTCGTCCCGCAAATTGCCCAACGTGCTGTCCTAAACGACTGCCGTACGGAAGTGGCACACCCAAGGATCCCGTTTTGGGGGACCAAACACACGCCGCCCTATAAGGGTCATTTCATGGGGCCAAGATGGGGCCAACGCGTCAGACGGGCTGATCCAAAAGGTCTGATTGCAGACTGCGCGTCTAGCCTGACCAGCGCAAACAACTTTGGTCCGACCGTAAGTCCGCCTGAAAAGCGGAAGGTCGGCGGTTCGATCCCGCCCCTGGCCACCACCGAGCGCAGGTAGTGGTGCTCAGATAACCCGCCCAGCGCGCGCGCTCGATACACGTCCACGAGTTGACGCTCGCAGCGTCGCTTCGAGTGAATACGGCGTCTCTGTCCCTGCGCCGGGCGATGGCACAAAGTCCCTTTCGCCTGGGGACATCGTGCTCTCGTCCGGACGGTGCGACCGAGTAATCGTGAAGGAAACCCCACGTTTACGAAGGGACCGACCGCCATGAACGCACGCTTTCCCGACGCGGGCACCACCCGGACCGTGCTGGCTCTGGCGTCTCGAGCTCCCTCCGTGCATAACTCGCAACCGTGGCGTTGGCGGGTGGGTGCACAGAGTCTGCATCTTTACGCCGACGAGGACCGGCGGCTTCCCAACACCGATCCCGATGGTCGGGATTGGATCGTGAGTTGCGGTGCGGCGCTGAATCATTGCGTGATCGGTCTCGCGGCTGTTGGGTGGCGAGCCAAGGTGACCCGCCTGCCGAATCCGGCCGATCCCAGCCACCTGGCCGCGATCGAGTTGTCTCGTTGCGTTGCTGATCCAATCGACATAGCGCTGGCGGCCGCGATACCGCGGCGGAGAACCGATCGGCGCCACTTCAGTTCCTGGCCGGTGCCGATCGGCGACATCGGGCTGATGGGAGCGCGTGCGTCTCGCAACGGCGTAACGCTGCGCCAGGTCGAAGACACCGACAAGCTGCATACGATTGTGGCCCAATCAGTTTGGGATCACAGGACACACGATTACCTCGCCGAGCTCACCGCATGGAGTGGTCGCTACGCTTCCGTGGCGGGCGTCCCGGCCCGCAATACGCCGAAATCCGACCCGCGCGCGAAGATCCCCGGCCGGCTCTTTGCGGGTCCGGCCCTGGCGATGCCGTCGGGCTCGTCGGCCGCCGACGACAACGCGATCGTGCTTGCGCTCGGGACCCGCGCCGATGACACGTTGGCCCGGCTGCGGGCCGGTGAGGTCACCAGCATCGTGCTGTTGACCGCGACGTCGTTGGGCTTGGCCAGTTGCCCGGTCACCGAGCCGCTGGAGACGGCCGAAACACGCGAGTCGGTACGCTCCCAGGTCTTCGACGACATCGGCTATCCGCAGATGCTGATGCGCGTCGGCTGGGCCCCGGTCAACGCCGACCCACTGCCGGCGACGCCGCGACGCGAACTCTCCGATTTCGTCGAGTGGATGTCCGATCGCGTAGACAGTCCGCAGTAGGACATCTCGATCCGGTCCACCCGGATCCCATCGCGTCGATCCGGATCCCATCGCGTCGATCCGGATCCAATCGCGGCAAATGCCAATATTGCGGCGGTGGTATGGGGCCTTCGGTAGAACGGACGTTCCTCCCCTCGGAGTCGTCAGAGGGGAGGAACGCCATACACACGGGCTTCGTTCCGAGGCTAAAACCCTGCTAGATCAGGCGGCTCGCGGCTGATCCAGCGCTGATGCTTGTCGCTGCACCACTGGTTGCTCCTTGGACACCGCCCACCCGACGTAGGTGAGATAGAGGCCGACCAGACCCATGAAGATGTCGACGCCGACCCATAGGGCGCTCACCCGTATCGCAGCGTTGGCGGTAGTCAGGAAGACATGCGGGAAGGCCATCAGGAATACGGCCCGTAGCACGAGAAACCAACCGATGGTCGACACGGTGATCGCCGCTGCGCCTCGCCACTGCTGGTGAAACGCGACAACGACAAGAGCGGCGAGAAGCAAAAACGATCCCGTTACCCAGGGCCACGCGGCGCTGGCTTCGAAGTCCGAAAGGAGCGTCCTCATGTCCGATGCACGAGCTACCGTCGTGGCGGCGACGATGACAAAGAACGGGCCGAGCACGCGCGCGAACATTCGTGTCCGGCGACGGTCCAGTTGTTGGGTAGTCATTTACCACACCTCCATTGGCTGCCCGGTATTGGTCAGGACGGCCAATCCGGTTGTCGCATTGGGAAATTTCGTTCCAACATCAACATTTGAGCACCAGACCAAGGCGCCACGGCAGGGACTGAAGTCCTTCAACGCCGGGCCATTCGTCATGCATCGAGCCGGCTTTACAGTCGGCAAAGCCCGAGCGCCCGTTCAGTTGTGCAAGGACACGTCTTGTCGCGGCGCGTCGAAGCGGAACCGGCGGCCCCCTCTGGTTCTCCGCAACGTACATCACGGTGACGCTATTGAGGACCGCTGCGCAACGCGCCGGCCTGAAGTCCCGCAATGCATGGGACCAATGCCGTTCAGCGGCCCGACCTCGTGCGGTACCGCCTTCGGGTCGCGATGTGGGCGTCGGCTGTTCGAGGTCCAACGACCTCATGCAAAGGACCAAGGACTCTGGCGACTGCTCTTCTGATGCTGCAGCGTCGTAGTGATATGGGAGGCAGGTGAAATCGTGACCCGAACGATGGTGGACACGGACGTAATGGCGGCCGCCGTCGAACTGGCTTGTCGTGCCCCGTCATTGCACAACAGCCAGCCTTGGCGGTGGGTTGCTCGCGGTACCGGCATCCAGCTATTTGTCGACCCCTATCGAACAATCACGTCGACTGATAGGTCGGGCCGCGAAGCGATCATCAGCTGCGGTGCCGCTCTGGATCACTTCAGGGTCGCGATGGCTGCGGTCGGTTGGGACACCCATACAGAACGATTTCCCAACCCGAACGATCAAGACCACCTCGCGTCCCTTGGTTTCGCCTCGGCCGGCCGTGTTACGCAGGCTTGGCGCGAGCGCGCCGACGCGATAAGGCGCCGTCGGACCAACCGGCTGCCATTCCGCGCGCCCACGCATTGGGCGGCGTCGCTCGAACTCGCGCTACGGAACAGGCTCGACAACGATTCGGTGATCCTTGATGTAATGGCAGATGGCGCGCGACCGCGTTTGGTGCAAGCCTCCCGGCTGACCGAAGACCTGCGCGGCTACGACAGTCTGTACAACCAGGAAATACTCTGGTGGACAGCGCCTTTGAGGGAGGGCGAAGGGATACCCTCGAGCGCGCTGGTGTCAGAGTCCGACGCGCGCAGGGTCGATATGAACCGTGCTTTTCCCACCGACCCGTGTCAGCGCAGCTCCGCGGGCACCCAGGACAAAGCGAAGATACTGGTGCTGTCCACGCCTGGTGATACGCGCCTTGACGC
The DNA here is from genome assembly GCA_963758775.1 of uncultured Actinomycetota bacterium. GTDB lineage: Bacteria > Actinomycetota > Actinomycetes > Mycobacteriales > Mycobacteriaceae > Mycobacterium. Next base: position 199,788 of record CAVWWU010000012.1, on the reverse strand, counting down.
TCTCAATTGTGGTGAGGCGCTTTCGGCCATCTTGTTGGAGTGCACGATGGCCGGACTGGCCACATGTCCGGTAACCCACATCACCGAATTGGAGTCCAGCCGCGAAATGATTCGTGATCTCATCTCCGCTCCCGCCGCGGTACCTCAGGTTGTGATTCGTGTCGGCATTGAACCCGAGGACGAGTTGGCTCCGCCGCCGACTCCGCGCAGACCCCTGCGCGAGGTGTTCGAGATACCCACTTAGGAAACGGAATTCAGTGGACTGCACGAGGGGTTCCCAATGTTCGACAGATATCCGCCGCGGTCGCCGGCACGAAGAGTCGGAATCCGCCGAGCTTGTCGTGGTCGGTAGCCACGGTCGGGGCGCCGCCGCCGGTATGCTGCTGGGCTCGGTCAGCAACGCTGTCGTGCACGCGGCCCACGCTCCGGTGATCGCGGCGCGGCCCTCCCGCGGATGACGAAATGTCAACTCTTCTAAAGCCTTATGGCATCGTCGTCGGTGTCGACGGGTCCGCCGCGTCGAACGTCGCAGTCTGCTGGGCGGCACGTGAAGCAGCGATGCGGGGCATTCAATTGACCCTGGTCCACACGGTGAAAACGGCCGGGCAGATTTTCCCGGAGGTGACGCTGGCCGCCGAGATCGTGGCATGGCACGAGGACGAAGGCCGGCGCGTCCTCGCAGAGGCGGCCAAGATCGCCGAAGACGCCACGAACACCGTCGGAGAATTGAAAATCGCAAGCACGCTGAGGTATTCGCCTCCGGTGCTGGCGCTGGACGAGATGTCCGACGAGGCCGAGATGGTCGTCGTCGGGTCCAACGGGCGCGGCGCCCTCGGCCGACTCTTCCTCGGTTCGGTCAGTTCCGGGGTGGTGCGACGCGCGAAATGCCCGGTCGCGATCATCCGCGACGAAGATCCGCTGATGCCGTATCCACTGCAGGCGCCGGTACTGGTGGGAATCGATGGTTCGCCGGCGTCGGAGCGCGCCACGGCGATCGCCTTCGACGAAGCGTCGCGCCGGGGCGCGGAATTGAAAGCGCTGCAGGCGTGGAGCGACACCGAGGTACTCGCGTTCTCGGGCGTGGATTGGGTTGCCCTGCAGGCGGAGACGGAGCGCAGTCTGGCCGAGCGCCTGGCGGGCTGGCAAGAACGATACCCCGACGTCAAGGTGCATCGCCTCGTCGTTCGTGACCGGCCGGCGCGCGAGCTGATCGCGCATTCGGAATCTGCCCAGCTGGTTGTTGTGGGCAGCCACGGACGAGGCGGTCTGACGGGCGCGCTGCTCGGTTCGGTCAGCAATGCGGTCGTTCATGCGGTCCGCATGCCGGTGATCGTGGCGCGACCGTAAACACGTGAAGGGAGACGCTGGTGAACTCAAGGACGCAAGTGGCGACTGAGGTATTGGCACGCACCGTGGCCCTGGCCTGCCGGGCGCCCTCGTACCACAACAGCCAGCCCTGGCGCTGCGTCGCCGATTGCGAAGGGCTGCAACTCTTTCTGGATCCAGACCGGGTAGTGGAGACGGACCGACATCAGCGCCAAGCGCTAATCAGTTGCGGGGCGGTCCTCGATCATCTGCGTGTTGCGCTCGCCGCGCAAGGATGGAAAGCGCGCATTGATCGCTTCCCCGACCCGGATGACCTCGAGCACCTCGCCTCGGTCTGTCTTGACGAGCCGGCGGTCGTCACCGACGAGCAACGACGCCGCGCCGCAGCCATCGCCGCGCGCCGCACCGATCGGCTGCCGTTCGGACCGGTGGATGACTGGGCCGCCTTCGAGACCGCGCTGAGGAGCCGACTGAACCAGGCCGCCGCCTCGGTCGATGTCATCAGCGATGCCGACCGCCACCAACTCGTGCAGGCCACTCAATTGACCGACGCCTTGCGGCTCTACGACCCGTACTACTGGAGGGGAGTCGAGCGGTGGACGTCGCCGTTCGAGTCCAGTGAGGGCATCCCTTATGACGCGCTGGTGTCGGCGGCGGAAGCCGACCGGGTCGATGTCGGGCGCACCTTCCCGGTCAGCCACCACCCCGAACGACGCGAGGAGCTGCCGATCGACCTGTCCACGATCCTGGTCATCTCGGCGCACGACGACACGCGGCGAGACATGCTGGGCTGCGGAGAAACCCTGTCGACGGTATTGCTCGAAGCCACCGTGGCCGGATTGGCCAGCTGCACCCTGACCCACTTGACGGAATTGTCGGCCACCCGGCATCTTGTCGAAGAGGTGAGTGGACGTCCATTGCCGCAGATACTGGTTCGCATCGGCGAGGCACCCGACTGCGAACAGGCCCCACCGCCGACGCCGCGACGGCCACTGGCCAACGTGTTGACCCTCAAGCTTTGGGAGCTGTAGGCGGCGTGACGGCATTACCTCGAACTCCGCCCGGCCACTACAGCGGCATTTGTGGGGAACATGAGCAACATTTGAGGTTGCGGTAAGCGCGAACATCCGCGGCGATCGGACGTATCCTCACACGCGTGCGTTTGTTCTGGCCGTTTGTCGGCCGCTCGGAGGAGATGGCTGCCATCGAGGCGGCCATCGCGGCATCGGATGCGGCCGGGGTCGTTATCCACGGGGCTGCGGGCGTCGGCAAGAGCAGGATCGCCCGCGAGGCCCTGTCCGCGGCTGAGTCACGGGGATGTGAATGCCGTTGGGCCGTCGGCACATCTTCGGCGCGCGCGATTCCGCTCGGCGCTTTCACTGGGTGGGCGCCGCCGGGCGTCACAGATACCGTTGGATTGCTGCGCGGGGTGATCGAGTCGCTAACGGCGGCTTCTTCGGGTGCCAGAGTGGTGGTATGCGTGGACGACGTGCAATTGCTCGACGAATTGTCGATATTCGTTGTGCACCAGATCGTTCAGCGCAGTGCGGCGAAGTTAATTCTTACCATTCGCGACGATGAACCGATCCCGCCCGCATTCCAGGATCTGTGGCGGGTTGGCCAGTTCGACCGGCTCGACCTGGAGCCACTATCGCTTCAGGAAACCGCAATGCTGCTATCGGCGGTTCTCGACGGCGCGGTGGATCCCGATGCGGCCCAGCGGCTTTGGAATCTCACGTGCGGCAATGTTTTGTATCTGCGCACCATCGTCGAGCAGGAGGCAGCTGACGGACGGCTGGTGAACCAGCACGGGGTATGGCGATGGGTCGGTGATCCGATGATGCCGCCGGGCTTGGTCGAGCTGATCGAATCCCGCATTGGGGCCCTGGCCAATCCGGTCAGCGATGTGCTCGACGCGCTCGCTGTCGGGGAGCCGATCGAATTGGCGGCGCTGAGTCGGATTACCAGTCCGGCCGCGGTTGAGGAGGCCGATACCCGTGGCCTCATCGCGGTCGAGCCGGCGGGCGGGGGGATGCAGGTTCGGGTGGCACATCCGCTCTACGCGGAGGTACGCCGCAGGCGTATGGCACCCACCCGGCAACGACGGTTACGCGGACTGGTCGCAGCCGAACTTGCGGCGTCCGATCGTCGCGACGACCTTCAGGTCGCGGTGCGCCGCGCCACGCTGAGTCTGGACTCCGACCTGGCGCCCGACGCCGAACTGCTCGTCCGGGCAGCGCAGGGCGCCGTCTGGCTGGCGGATTTGCCCTTGGCCGACCGGCTCGCGGAAGCGGCCATCCGCGCCGGTGCCGGACCGGAGCCGAGTTTCGTTCGCGCGCACGCACTGTCGTGGCTGGGCCGTGGCGAGGAGGCCGAGGCGGTGCTCTGCGCGATCGGTATCGGCGAGTTGACCGACGGCGACCGCGCCAGGTTGGCATTCCTTCGTGCCAGCAACATGCTCTGGGCGCTGGGTGACCCCGCGCGGGCGAAAGAAATCGTCGACAACGCATCGCGCAGCACACCGCCGGCGGCCCGCAACTATATCGACGCCTTCCTTACGGTGTACTGGTTCGCGATGGACCAGCCGGAGGCAGCCATCGAGGCGTCGCAGTCACTCACACTGGACGAACTGCCCGCAGTTGTTGGCGCGGAGATCGCCTGGGTGCTCGCTACTATCGCCGCCGACGCTGGACGCGCCAGCACAGCCGTAAGCGCCGCAGAGGCCGGATACGTCTCCGCAACGCGCTCCTTCGACGCTCCGCATATGAGGTTCAACATCGCCGATTCGCAGGTCAGCACCCTGGTGTTGGCAGGCGGGATCGGTGACGCGGCCGACGTTGCCGAGCGTGTGCGCCAGCAAGCGGCAGACTTGCCGGGGGCGGCTCAGTTACTTGGTACCGCTGTGACCGGTCGGGCCGAACATGGTGCCGGACGCCTGGATTCGGCGCGTGCCTTGCTGGAACAGGCTGCCGTCGGTTTGTCCATCACTCATGCTTCGGGCTGGGGCTACCGCTATCAAATCCCACGTGTGACGGCGCTGGCCATGCGCGGATCTACCGGCGAGGCCGCCGCAGCGCTTGCCGCGCTCGAGAAGGTGCCACGCCCCTATCGTTCGTTGGACTACGAGTTGAGCCTGGCTCGAGCGTGGGTGAGCGCGGGTGAGGGCGCGATCAGTGAGGCGATCGCCATTTTGCTGTCGGCGGCCGAAAGGGCCTCCTCCAAAGGGCGATTCGCGGCGGAAGTAATGTGCCTACAGACCGCTGCACAGTTCGGCGACCCTTCGGGCGCTGCTCGACTTCGTGAGCTCGAGGGTATCGTGGAGGGGCCGCGAGTCGGCGTCGCTGCTCGGTTTGCCGAGGCGTTGCGCGACGGCGACGGCGCCCAATTAGCCTTGGTCTCGGAGGAATTCGAGCGGATCGGCGACCTTATCGCCGCTGTTGATGCCGCCGCCCAGGCCGCGCTGGCGTTTCGTCGGCATGGACTTCGGGGCTCGGCGTTGGGTTGCTCGACACGTGCGGTGGAACTCGCTGAGCAATGCGGTGCTAACACGCCGATGCTCTGTCAGGCGCGCGAGCCGCTACCTCTCACCGATCGTGAACGCGAGATCGTGATGCTGATCGGTGAAGGACTGTCCACTCGCGAAATTGCCGAGCGGTTGACTCTGTCTGTGCGCACGGTCGAAAGCCACGTTTACCGGGCTATGTCGAAGACCGGAACGACCACCCGCGAGGAGCTCGCGGCCTTGCTGCCGGGTCGCGGGGCTCGAGCAGTGGGAAGGCCATGACGGCTTCCGCTTGGCGACAGCTAGGCCTCCAAGCGGGACCCACGGTCGCGACTCCGTAGGTCCGTGCCCACCTGGGTGAGATCGCAGTAGTGCGCTACTGCCGTCGTCGCCACGCGCCTGAGTGACGATTGCTATCGCTGTCGACCGCGGCGGGGTGACAGCGAGAGGAGCTGTGAGCAATATGGCCGACGACTACGGCGATAACGAGCCGGTGGGCGCGGTGCCGAACACGGCAATCGCAAAGGCCGGCGCCACCGGGATCACGGTCTTCGTCTTTCCCGGCCGGGGCTCGAGCTGGATGGATGCTGCGGTCGGACTCCTGGAAACTGCACCCGTTTTCGCCGATCAGATGGGGCTTTGCGATGCCGCTTTCGCCGAGTTGGTGGACTGGCCTCTGCTCGAGGCCATCCGGGGCGGCTTCGGTTCTCAAGATTTCCCCAACCTCGACCGGGTCGATGTGGCGCAGCCCATGCACTTTGCGGTGTCGGTTTCGCTTGCTGCACAGTGGCGGGCCTCGGGAATCCAGCCCGACGCCGTTCTCGGTCACTCGCAGGGCGAGATCGCCGCGGCTTACGTCGCTGGGGCCCTTTCCTTGGCCGATGCGGCGAAGGTTGTGGTTCGGCGCAGCAAGGTGATCGGCACAATCGCGGGAACTGGCGGAATGGTCTCAATCCTGCGGCCGGTTCAACAGGTTTGCGCATTGATTCAACCCTGGGGTCATTTGATCTCCGTCGCCGCGCAGAATGGCCCGTCGTCGACCGTTGTCTCTGGGAAACCGACGGCACTCGACGATCTCCTTGCCGCCTGTGAGCGGGACGAAGTGCCGGCCACGCGGATTCCTGTCGACTACGCCGTGCATTGCACCCACGTCGAGGAGCTGCGAGAGACGTTGCGCGAGTGCCTTTCCGGGCTGCAACCGCGAAAGGGTGAAATCGCGTTCATCTCCGGGGTCACCGGCGCCGGGTTGGACACCTCGATCCTCGACGGTGACTATTGGTTCGCGAATCTGCGGCAGCCAGTGTTGTTTGAGCAAGCAATCCGGTGGTCCTATGAGCAGGGCTATCGCAAATTCGTTGAAATCAGCCCGCACCCCGCGATGACGGCCGACATACAGGAGTCACTGGCGGGCTATGGCCGTGACGACAGCGCGGCCGGCATTCATTGACGGGACGAAGACCGTCAGGAGCCCACTCACCTCGCCGCCTGGGCGATATGTCCTTCAAAGCCAAGCGATTCCGCTCTCGCGCGGTAGCGGCTCACCACCGCCGCCGACCGCTCCACGAGCTCGGTCATGATTTGTCCGCAATCGTTCGGAATCCACGGCCGCCGCGATGTCCGTCGACCGCACCACGTCGGCGAACAGCACTGTCACGTGCTTGTACTCCGCCGTATCGCCGGAAAGTGCTGTGGGCGAGCCGCACTCATCGCAGAACTTGGCGACTAATTGGCGTCCGTGGTCATCGCCTCCGCCCAGGCGAGGTGTCTTTCGAAGCCGAGTGATTTCGCCATCGCGCGATAGCGGCTCACTAAATCTAGGTGGGCGGCGTCATCGCCGCGGGCCCGGGCCAGCAGGGCGCGCAGCCGCAGCAGCGTAATCTCGCGCGTCGCCCAATGTTCCTCTGCCCCAAGGGCGGCCAACCGGTCGATAAGCTCTTGGGCCTCGGCGATGTCGCCCGCGGCGCCACGCTGCAGCAGTGTCTCCGCCAGAACGCCGGTGGCCCAGAGGCCGTAGGCGAGCCCTCCTGCCTGGTGCAGCTCTTCTACGGCTTGCCGCATCAGGGGTATGGCGGCATCGCGGTCGCCACGGTCGGCCCTGTCGCGCGCGACCCACAACTCGGCGACCGGAATGAGGAAAAGGACAGAATCCATAAGGCACCGGTCGCGGAACTGCACCATCAGCTGCACTCCCCGGCTTCGATCCGCGGTGGCGGCCTGATCCAGCAGCGCAACGCCCAGCGTGTACTCGGCCAAGCTCAGCACGAGATTGCTGCTGGATCCCGCCGCGGTCTGCACCGCCTCCTCGATGTCGCGCAACGCGGATTCATCGACCCGAAGCACTCCATACTGGATTCCCAGGCCGTAGGTCCAGGCGCTCACAGCGGCGACGGTTGTCGGGTCGTGGCTGTGACGCGCCATCTCGAGGGCATCGTCGAGGTCCTGCCGCCATCCCGGGCGCCCCAGCCACCACTGTGCGGCGCCGCGCCATGCCAACGCCGCCGCCAACGGCGATCCCACACCGAAGCCGGCACCCCTGGCGGGATCACCCTCGGCCAGGTCGATGACGGTCTGTGACCACCGCGCGACCTCGCCGAGCTCGCCGGCACTGAACCACATGGCGAACGCCGGGGCCGCCAAACCCACGGTCAAGGTGGGATCGCCGATCGACTCCAGTAGTGCCATCTGTTCGGATGCCAGCTCAGAGCCCTGCGATCGCCCAGAGTAGAGGACCTCGGTTGCCAGTCCGGTCATGCCGATGGCCAGCGAGACCTTGTCCCCGGCCGCGGTGCACAACTCCTGCAGATCCGCGAAGCGGCCGTGCCCGCCGTGGACGGGTTGGGTGGCGCACAGCATGGTGGTGGGAGCGATGCGCATCGCTAGTCGCCCGGGTGCATCGTCAGGTAATCGGTCGGCGATTCGGCGCGCCCGCTCCCAGCTGACCCGGGCGGCGCCGATGTCGCGGTTGGTGAACCACGAGGCCGCGCGCATGTGCCAGCCATACGCCGTGGGCAATTCGCCGACTGCCTGCAGATGCTCGGCGATCAGCGCCGCGTTCTCCTCCACCGAGTCGGGCGCCCGCTCTTGGATCGCGGCGGCAAGGCGCCGATGCCATTCGGCGCGGTCGGATTTCAGCTGCGATTCGTAGGCCACCGCGCGGATCAGCGGGTGGTGAAAGGCGTATTCGGCGTTTGGGGTGAACCGCACCTGATCGATGAGCTCAGCCTTGAGTAACTCGTCGAACACTGGATTGATACCCAGTGCGGCCAACAGCTCCGCCCCGAAGCGGGCTCCGATCACCGACGAAGCGTTCAACGTGCGCTTGGCCGGGGGGCTCAGCCGATCGATGCGCGCCTCGATGGCCGCCTGCACCGTGGCCGGCACGCTGAGCTCGGCGACATCCTCGCGACAGACGTACCCCCCGCGTTCGCCGGTCAGCACGCCGCGTTGCACCAATTCGCGCACCATCTCCTCGGCAAAGAACGGGTTTCCGGCGGCCCGCTCGGCGATGATCGCGGCCAGTTCGCCCACCGAGGGATCGGACCCCAGTAGCTCACCCATCAGTGCCGCCGTGTCCGAATCGGCCAGTGGGGCAAGCGCTATCGTTTGGGTACCGTGCGCCTGAGCGAGCGCGCCCTCGTATTCGGGCCGATAGGTGATCAGCACCATCGACGGGGTTCGCGGAATGACGGTGAGGAAATCGGCCAGCATGGACTCGCTGACCGCGTCGATCCAATGCGCATCTTCGATGATGTACAGCGCCGGTGCGGTGCGGGCCAGCGACGCGCTGTTGATCAGTGCGGTGAGGCGGCGTCGTCGCGCGTCCGGGTCGATCTGAGGCAGCGGGACATGCGGGTCGGCGATGCCGAGCAGGTCGTCAAGCAGCAGCAGATCCTGCGGGTCGGCATCGGGAATCCGCTGTCGCACTTGCGCGCGGGCGGCCTGGCCGTCGAGGCCGGCCGCGCCGCTGCCTGCCAGCAAAAGCCCTGCCACCACGCCGAAGGAAATCTCACGGGCGTGTGACTCGCAGAACGCCCAAAACACCTCGACCCCGCGAGTTGCCGCGGTTGCCGCGACCTCGCGGGCGGCCCGGCTCTTGCCGATGCCCGGCGGTCCCACCACGCTCACGACGCCACCGCGGCCGCCGGCCGCGCGATCCACCATGGCGTCCAGCGCGGCCATCTCCCAGCGCCGACCGACCAGGGCGGCCTCGGCGCGCCCGGCCAGGCCACGCCGCGGGTTCACCGCTATCAGCCGGCGCGCGCGGAGCGGTTCGTCAGACCCTTTGATGTGCAACCATTCCGGATCACCCAGCGTCACGGTGTGCTCGACCAGGCGCGCGGTCGACTCCGACAGCATTACTCCGCCCGGGGGCGCCGCCGATTCCAGCCTCTGAGCGATCCCGACCTGCTCCCCGGTCGCTCGATAGCCCATCGACCCCGAACCGAACTCTCCGGCGATGACCCGACCCGAATTCAGGCCGACACGCACTTGCAGAGCTACGCCGTCACGGCGGGTTACCTCGGCCGCCAACCGGTTCGCCTCCTGCTGGATGGCCACCGCGGCAAGGCAACCGCGAAAAGCATGGTCTTCCAAGGCAATCGGGGCACCGAATAGTGCCATCACCCCGTCGCCGTTGTACTCGACCGTTCCGCCGTAGCGTTGCACCGCCGCCGCTGAGCGCTCCACCAAATCGGTCATGATTTCGCGCAACCGCTCGATGTCGATGGTGGCTGCGATATCCATCCAGCGCACCACGTCGGCAAACAGCACCGTCACCTGCTTGTACTTGGCTGTGTCATTCGAAACGGCGGTTGCAGCGCCGCATTCGTCGCAGAACTTGGCCTTCTCCCGCAGGCTGGTGCCGCACGACCCGCACACCGCGGCTGCCGTCATACGAGCACCACCGATCTAGGGTCACAACTACCCGTTTGCCCATACCATAGGACGTTCCTCAGCACGCGTCGGAGAAAAGCGACCGACACAAATAATTCAACTGCTACCGAAATCTGGACAATAAACTGATGAGCGGTATTCGGCGGTCCTTGCTGCTGGTCAGCGCAGGAATGATGGCGGCTTCGTGCGCCGTGACGGCGTCGGCCGACCCCGGCGTTCCCCCGGTCAGTGACGCGGCGCACGCGGCCGGGTTCGTCGATGTGCGGACCGTGGTTCCGGACGCGGTGATCGACCTGCGCTACGCCACCACCAACAACTTCACCCACACCCAGCTGTATCCCGCCGGTGCCCGGTGCCTGGTGCACCAGTCGATGGTGCCGGGCCTCGGGGCGGCCGCCGGGGCGCTGCGGCCGCAGGGGCACCTGCTGGTGTTTTGGGACTGCTATCGGCCACACGACGTTCAGGTCAAGATGTTCAACGTGGTCCCCAACCCGGCCTGGGTCGCGCGCCCGGGCCAGTATGCGCACAGCCACGAGTCCGGACGATCCGTCGACGTGACGTTCACCAACGTGCAAGAACAGTGCCCCGCCGAACGGCAGGTGAGTGGACTTTGCTTGGCCGACATGGGCACCGACTTCGACGATTTCACCGCGCGGGCAACGGCTTACGCGACTCAAGATGTCAGCGCCGCTGCGCAGGCGAACCGGGCCATCCTGCGGAACGCCATGACCTACGGCGGGCTGGCCCCGTATTCCGGTGAGTGGTGGCATTTCGACGGCCCCGGCGCCAAGGACGACCGCCCGATCCTCGACGTGCCGGTGGACTAGTCTCACATATTGAGACAGATATATCATATCGTGAATCAAACGCTAAGCTTCAGCATGTGAGCGACGAACGACAGGCCAAGTACACGCACGGGCATCACGAGTCGGTGTTGCGCGGCCACCAGCGACGCACCGCGCAGGACTCCGCGGCCTACCTGCTGCCGCGCTTACGGCCGGGGTTGTCGCTGCTCGACGTCGGTTGTGGCCCAGGGACAATCACCGCCGACCTCGCCGAACAGGTTGCGCCCGGAGTGGTGACGGCCGTCGATCGGTCCGCCGATGTCCTCGGCGTGGCACAAGCCGAGATCGAGCGGCGCAACCTGTCTAATGTCACGTTCGCGGCGGCCGACGTGAACAGGCTGGACTTTCCCGACGACGCCTTCGACGTGGTCCACGCCCATCAGGTGCTGCAGCACGTTGCCGATCCCGTTCAGGCGCTGCGGGAAATGCGGCGGGTGTGTGCGCCGGGCGGGATCGTCGCGGCCCGAGACGCGGACTACGCGGGTTTCGCCTGGTATCCACAGTTTTCAGCGCTGGACCTGTGGCGTGACCTCTACCAACGGGCGGCCCGCGCCAATCGCGGCGAACCGGATGCGGGGCGGCGACTGCTGTCGTGGGCGCTACAGGCGGGCTTCAGCGACATCGCGCCCACCGGCAGCGTGTGGTGCTACGCAACGCCGGACACCCGCCAATGGTGGGGCGGAATGTGGGCCGACCGAATCCTTCATTCGGGGGTGGGCCGCGAGCTGCTGCACCTGGGTCTGGCAACTCCCGCGCAGCTGGAAGAGATTTCCGCGGCATGGCGCGCCTGGGCTGCGGCGCCGGACGGTTGGCTGGCGATCCCGCACGGCGAAATCATCTGTCGGGCCTAGGGAAACCCCCGCACAGAGCCTCGAACGCATCGGCGACCTTCAGCACGGTCGCGTCGTCGAATCGCTTGCCTACGATCATCATTCCGGCGGGCAGGCCGTTGACCAGGCCGGCCGGAACCGAGATCGCCGGATGGCCGGTGATGTCCATGGGTGCGGTGTTGAGGGCCTTGCCGTGCGCGCGCTCGAGCGGTGCGGCCTCTTGCGGGCTGCCCGTCGGTAGCGGTTCCGCCGTGCCGGGCACGGTGGGCAACACCAGCACGTCGTAGTGCGCGAGCGCCTCGTCATACGCGGCCCGCGCCTGCGGCACCAGGTTGCGCGCCTTGGCATACGAGGCACCGCCGAGTGTGTTCAGCGCGTAGTGACCGCACAGCGCCGCGGCCTTGACGGTGCTGGCCAACTGGTCGGCGTTGACGATTCGCTGTCTTGCGAAGTGCGCCATGAGTTCTGGGTCGTAGAGCCCGTCCACGCCGACCCCGTATCCGTTGCCGTCGAGCATCTGACCGGTGGCGCCGTCGGTGATGATGACGGTGAAGACATGCAGAGCGTGACGGTGCCACGGCACGCTGATTTCGCCGACGCTGCAGCCGATTTCGGTGAGTCGCCCCGCCGCCGACCGAACCAGGTCCTCCACCTCCGGCAACGAGCCGGGCTGCCCGAAGCCTTCGGTGAGGATGCCGATCCGCAGACCGGCCACCTCGCCGGTGAGCGCGGCCCGATAGTCGACCGGGGCGACGTCCGCGCGCTGGCGCGGGTCTGCGCCGTCGTCGGGCCCGGCCAGCACCGAGAGCAGCAGCGCGGCGTCGGCCACGGTGTGCGTGAGGGGACCGAGGTGATCGATCGTGCGGTCGATCGGAAACGCCCCGGTGTACGGGATCAGTCCGTGGGTGGGTTTCAGCCCGACGACGCCGCACAGCGATGCCGGGATCCGGATCGACCCGCCTTGGTCGCCGCCGAGGGCGAGGTCGACCTCACCGGAGGCGACCAATGCGCCACTGCCACTAGAGGATCCGCCCGCTTCGCGCGTGGTGTCCCAGGGGTTGCGCACCGGCCCGCTGGCCGAGGTGAAGCTGGAACCCGAGCAGCATAGGTCCTCGCAGACGGCTTTGCCGGCGATGGTGGCCCCGGCCGCGAGCAGCCGCTGCACGACGGAGGCGTCGCGGCCGGGAACGAAACCCTCCACCGCGCGCGAGCCGTTCATCATCGGAAGTCCGGCGACGGCGATGTTGTCCTTGATCGCGACCGCCCGGCCCGAGAGCGGCCCCTGCGCGCCGGAGGCGATCTCGGCGGTGACATACCAGGCCCCAAGTGGGTTCTGGCTTGCCTTGGGGAACCGGTAGCCGCGGTCGGGGGCCTGCGGGCGCGCGTACTCGTCGTACAGCTCGTCGACGATGTCGTAGGAGTGCAGCGACCGCCCCACGGCCGCCAGGTAATCCCGCCGGGCGTCGGCGTCGAGGTGGAAGCCGAAGTGTTGGGCCGCGGCGTCGATGTCGGCTGCCGATGGCCGGGAGACGGTCATGTCGACAGGAGTTTAGTCGTCAGTCCAGGAAAAGATCCGGAATAGGTTGCGCGCCGCCGCCGTAGCGCGACAGATCCGCGACTCCGCCGGACCGCAGCACCTCGGAGTCGATGTAGCAATGGCCGGTGGCTTCCCGTGCGGGCCGGGAGATGATCTCGGCGGCGGCGTCGCCCATGATCTCGGGGCTGCGTGACGACTCGGCCAGCCGGTCGCCGTCGGCCATGTTCGTCACGGCCGCCGTGGCGATATAGGTCTCGGGCCAAAGGCAATTCGACCCGATCCCGGTGTCGGCGAATTCCGCCGCCCAGCCCAGCGCCAGCAGCGTCATACCGTATTTGGACAGCGTGTAGGCCGGGTGGGCGCCCAGCCAGCGCGGGTTCATGTTGATCGGCGGCGAGATGGTCAGCACGTGCGGGTTGGCCGATTTCTCCAGATACGGCACGCAGGCCTTGGTGAGCAGGAACGTGCCGCGGCAGTTGATTTCCTGCATCAGGTCGTATTTTTTGGCCGACAGCGCGGCGGTCGGGTCCACCGCGATGGCGCTGGCGTTGTTGACGCAGACGTCGATGCCGCCGAACCGCTGCACCGCGGCCTCGACCAGGCGCTGCACGTCCTCCTCGCGACGCACATCGCCGACCACCGCGAGCGCCTTGCCGCCGGCGGCCTCGACGTCGGCGGCCGCGGTGTGCACCGTCCCGGGCAGACGCGGGTGCGGCGTGTCGGTCTTGGCCAGCAGCACCACGTTGGCGCCCTGACGGGCCGCCGCGATTCCGATCGCGAGGCCGATGCCGCGGCTCCCGCCGGAAATCACCACGGTGCGGTCGGCGAGTGCTTTGTCAGCCATTAGTCTCCTTTGGCCTGGTCAGCCATGTGGTATTGGCATTCTCTTTTTTTGCAAGTACGTTATTCACCGATGGATAATACGGCCCACACTCCGTCCGGCATCCCGCTGCAGCCCGTCTATGGGCCCGCGGATGTCAGCGCGGAGCCTCCGCAGCCGGGAGAGTTTCCCTTCACCCGGGGTAACTTCGCGTCCGGCTATCGCGGCAAGCTCTGGACCTTCCGGCAGTACTCGGGATTCGGCACCGCCGAGGAATCCAACCGTCGCTACCGCTATTTGCTCGAACAGGGCGGCACCGGGTTGTCCGTCGCACTCGACCTGCCCACCCAGTGCGGGTACGACTCCGACGACCCCGAGTTCGGCGAAGAGGTCGGCCGCGTCGGCGTCGCCGTCGACACCCTCGCCGACTTCGAGATCCTTTTCGACGGCATCCCGCTGGACAAGCTCAGCACCAGCATGACGATCAACGGCACCGCCGCGATCCTGCTCGCGTTCTACGTCGCTGCCGCCGAGAAGAAGGGCATCCCGCGCGCCAAGCTCACCGGGACCATCCAGAACGACATCCTCAAGGAGTACGCATCGCGCGGGACGTGGATCTGGCCGCCGGAACCGTCGCTGCGGCTGATCGCCGACACCATCGAGTTCTGCGCGGCCGAGGTGCCGAGGTTCAACGCCATCTCGGTGGCGGGGGCGCACTTCCGCGACGCCGGGGCCAACGCGGTGCAGGAGATGGCGTTCACCCTGGCCGACGGCGTGACCTATTGCGACACCGTGGTGGAGCGCGGCCGCATGACGATCGACCAGTTCGCCCCGCAGATCTCGTTCTTCTTCTATACCCACGGCGACTTCTTCGAAGAGGTCGCCAAATACCGTGCGGGACGACGGCGTTGGGCGACCATCGTGCGTGAGCGCTACGGGGCGACCACGGACAAGGCGGCGATGTTCCGCTTCGGCTGCGTCTGCGGTGGCGCCTCGCTGTACGCACCCCAGGCCCACAACAACATCGTCCGGGTGGCCTACGAGGCGATGGCCGCGGTGTTGGGCGGTGTGCAGTCGATGTTCACGGCGGCCTGGGACGAGCCCTTCGCCCTGCCCACCGAGGAGACCACGACGCTGGCGCTGCGCACCCAGCAGATTCTGGCGCACGAAACCGGCGTGGCCAGTGTCGCCGACCCGCTGGGCGGCTCGTATTTCGTGGAGGCGCTGACCGATGCGACCGAGGAGCGCATCATCGAGATCATGTCCGACCTCGAGCGGCACGGCGGAATGGTCCACGCGATCGAGGACGGTTACCTGCAGGGCCTGATCGCCGACGAAGCCTTTAACATGCATCAGGACGTCGAAGCCGGCACCCGCCCCGTCGTCGGGGTCAACCGGTTCGTGACCGAGGAGCCGGAACACGATGTCGTCACCTATGAGCTCGACGCCGAGGGCCGCGATATGCAACTCAAGCGCCTGTCCAAGGTGAAGTCCGAAAGGGACAGCGACGCGGTGCAATCCGCTCTTGCGGCGCTGGCCCGCGGCGCCGAGGGAACTACCGACAACCTCATGCACAAGTTGGTCGACTGCGCCAACGCGTACTGCACGGTCGGTGAGATGGTCTCGACGCTGAAGGCCGTGTGGGGCGAATTCCAGCAACCGGTGGTGTTCTAATGGCCGTTCGTGTCCTTGTTGCCAAGCCCGGTCTGGACGGGCATGACCGCGGCGCCAAGATCGTCGCCCGCACCCTGCGCGACGCCGGATTCGAGGTCATCTACACCGGCATCCGGCAGCGTATCGAGGACATCGCGTCGATCGCGGTGCAGGAAGACGTCGCCGTCGTCGGCCTGAGCATCCTGTCCGGCGCGCACCTGGCGCTGACCGCACGCACCATCGAGGCTTTGCGCGCGGCCGACGCCGCCGACATCGCCGTCGTCGTCGGCGGAACGATCCCGCACGCCGACGTGCCCAAGCTGCTATCGGCCGGTGCCGCAGCGGTTTTCCCCACCGGAACACCACTCGAGGACCTGGTGCGCGACATCCGCGCGTTGACCGGTACGGCTTCAGCAGAGAAGGAAACACCATGCGCATCGGAGTGATGATCGGCGCCGAGCGTGGCGATATGGCCCGCAAGGTCGCCAAGCTGGCCTCCGATATCGAGTGGGCCGAATCCGCGGGGCTGGACACCGCCTGGATGCCGCAGGTGCCCGACGATTTCGACTGCCTGACCATGGTGTCGCTGATGGCCGCCCATAGCTCACGCATCGAGCTGGGCACCGCGGTGGTGCCGCTGCAGGCTCAGCATCCGGTTGCCCTTGCCCGCCAAGCGCTTTCGACGCATGCGGTGGCCGGGGGACGGCTGGCGCTGGGCGTCGGTCCGTCGCACCATTGGATCATCCGGGACATGCTCGGCCTGCCGTACGAGAAGCCGGCCGCCTATACCCGCGATTACCTGCAGGTGCTCAACGCGGCCATCGCCGGCCCGGGACCCGTTGACGTCGAGAATGAAACGTTCACCGTGCACAACCCCACGGTGCTCGCGGCCGAGCCGCCGATGCCCGTACTGGTCGCCGCCCTGGGGCCGGTGATGCTGCAGCTGGCCGGCGAGCTCGCCGACGGCACCGTGTTGTGGATGGCCGACGAACGCGCGATCGGCGATCACATCGCGCCCAAGATCACCAAGGCCGCCGCGGACGCCGGCCGCCCCGCGCCCCGGATCGTCGCGGGCATCCCGGTATGCCTTTGTGCGCCTTCGCAAGTCGACGAGGCCAAGGAGCGGGCCAACCGCATCTTGGGCGAGGCCGAGGTGTCACCTAACTACCAGCGTCTGCTGGACCGCGGCGACGCCCGCGATGTCGGCGATCTGTGTGCGGCCGGCGACGAGGCGGGGATCTTGGCGCGGATGCGCCGCTTCGCCGATGCCGGCGTGACGGACCTGTCCGTGCGATTGCTGCCGATCGGCGAGAACCGCGACGAGCTCGTCGCCTCCAAACGCCGGACCCGCGAGATGATCGCCGCGCTCGCGACGGAGTTGCGTTGACCCTTCAGACCAGGGGGGCAACCCCGGGGCCGCTGGCAGGAATTCGCATCCTCGAGGTCGGCACCATGCTGGCCGGTCCGTACGCCACCATGCTGTTGGCCGATCTCGGCGCCGAGGTCACCAAGATCGAGCCCGCCGGCGGCGAGATCTCCCGCAGTGTCGGCGCCACCTACTTCGCCAGCCTCAACCGCAACAAGTCCAGCATCTGTCTCGATCTGACTTCTGATGCGGGACAACAACAATTGGGCGAGCTGGTCGCGCAATCCCATGCGCTGCTGGTGAACCTCAAACCGTCGGCCATCCGCCGCCTCGGCCTCACCTACGAGCACCTGCGGCGGCACAACGACCGGATCGTCTGCGTGGCGATCACCGGATTCGGTCTGCACGGCGGCGACGATCCGGCCTTCGATTACGTGGTGCAGGCCGGTTTCGGTATCGCAGCGCTGACCGGCGACCCGGACGGCCCGCCGACGTTGCCCGGCTATTCGTCGGCCGACAATTCCACCGGAATGTGCGCGGCGCTCGGGCTTTTGGCGAAGATCGTCTCCGGCACCGGCGGGCAGGTGGACGTGTCGCTGCGCGACGTCATGCTCTCGCAGCTGAACTACCACGCGTCCGCCTACCTCAACAGCGGCGTCGAGCCGCAGCGCCGACCCTACGGGGCGCACTCGTATTACGTTCCGGCTCAGCTGTTTCCGACCTCCGAAGGGTACCTGGCGCTGTTCATCACGCACGACGGCTTCTGGAAATCCTTTGCCGCCGAGGCTGGTATCGGTGGTTTCGAGACCATGGCCGAGCGAGTGGAGCGCCGCGACGAGGTGCTTGCGGTCGTCACGGCGATGCTGGCGACCGACACGGCGATCAGCTGGGAACGTCGGCTGCGCCCGCTCGGGGTGCCGGCCGCGGCCGTTCGCACGCTTCCCGAAGCGCTCGAGGCGACGCCGGAAGTTGTTGTGTCAGCAGGTGATTTCCGCCTGGTCGGGAACCCGATCCACGTCGGGGGTTACCAACCCGACTACCGGCCGCCGCCGGAGCTGAGCGGCGGCTAGCCGCTGACCTCAAACGTCGTCTCGAGCAGTCGCGGGACGGGCGCGGGATCCAACAGCAGGGCGTCGGACATGTTGAGCTGGCCGGCGTTGGCGATCATGTTGTCCAGGATGGCCTGCAGGTCGTCGCCCTCGAGTTCGTAGAGCGCGACGTAGGGGCCGGTTCCGTCAACGGGGCACAGCCGTCGGGCCCCGACGATTCCGTCGAGCGCGAGAAGTTGAGGCAGGTGAACCTCGTTGTACCAGGTGTTGTATTCCTGCTCCCGCTCGGGCGAGCTGGGAAAGCTCTCGACGTACATGATCCCCTTCGCCATGATCGCCGCCTCTCTTGTGACTACTCGTAGCGCACCGTGATCGACGCCGTGTCGGGCACGCCCTGGCAGGTCAGAATGTAGCCCTCGGCCACCTCGTCGTCATCGAGGGCGTCGTTGACCCGCATGGTGGCGTGTCCCTCTTCGAGCTTGGCCATGCAGGTGCCGCAATTGCCGGCCTCGCAACTGAAGGGCGGCTCGAGGCCGGCGCGGCGCGCGCTTTCCAGCAGCGTTTCGCCGGGTACCAGCGGGATCGACACCTTTTTGCGATCGAGATGGATCGTCACCGTACCGACTTCGACGCCCTTCAGCGGACCTGTCACCTGTCTCCCCTTGCCGTACTTGTATTCTTCACTATAGAGAATACTATTCTCACTGCGCGATAATGTCTCAAACAGCCCGGGAGGAACAGGACGTGACCGTGCCGGCCGCGCTCGTGTTCGAGGATCGGCGATTGACCCTGCCCGAGCTCGACGCGTTGGCCGACGGCCTGGCCGCATCATTGACCAAATCGGGAGTAACCACAGGTCAACGCGTTGCGGTCATGTCCTCCAATCGCCCCGAGTTCGTCGCCGCCTTACTGGCGATCTGGCGGCTGGGCGCCGCCGCGGTGCTCATCAGCCCCGCCTGGAAGCGCGACGAGGTTGACCACGCCCTGGGGTTGACGAGCCCGTGCCACGCCGTGGGCGACCATCCGGTGCTAGCGGACCTGATGCCGATGCTGCACCTGGACGAACCGATCGTTCCCGCGGACCCGGTAGTCGGCCCACGGAACCCCGGAAGCGATGCGCTGCTGGTTTTCAGTTCCGGCACGACGGGTCTGCCCAAGGCGGTACGGCACACCCACGCATCCTTGGACGCCGCCGTCGGGCACTGGCGCGAAGCGTTGCAACTGAGCAGCCGCGACCGCATCCAGGTCACCACGCCGCCGTCGCACATCCTCGGCCTGCTCAATATCCTGACGGCGCTGCGGACGGGCGCCTGGCTGCGGCTGCACCCCCGGTTCGATGTCGACCGGATGCTGCGGCACATCGAAAGCGACCGGATCACGGTCGAAATTGCGGTCGCGCCCATCGCGATGGCCATCGCGTCGCACCCCGACCTCGAATCCTTCGACCTCTCGTCGCTGCGGTTCATCATGTGGGGGGCGACCCCGGTCAGCGCCGACATCGCCGAGCTCGTGACCCGGCGAACCGGTGTCGGTTGGGTTCCCGCCTACGGGACCACCGAACTCCCCGTCCTCGCGTGCAACCCCCTCGACGGCCCGCGGCTCGACTCGGTCGGGCCCGCGGTGTCGGGTGTGGAGCTGCGCGTGGTGTCGCTGGAGACCGCAGAGCCGCTCGGCCCGGGTGAGGTCGGTGAGATCCAGGCTCGCGCGGAGTCGATGATGGCCGGTTATCTGCCCGCCGAGGCAACCGAGGAGGCCCTCAGCGACGGCTGGTACCGCACCGGCGACGTCGGCTGGCTGGACGACGACGGGTGGCTGCGGATCACCGATCGGCTCAAAGAGATGATCAAAGTGCGCGGCTTCCAGGTGGCACCCGCCGAAATCGAGACCGTGCTGCACGGGCACCCGGCCGTCAAAGACTGTGCGGTATTTGGCATTCCGGACGGGGCCAACGGGGAAGCGGTCGTGGCAGCGGTCGCCACGCACGCTCCCGGCAATTCCGGGGTCGCCGCCGAGCTCACCGCGCGGGTGGACGCGAAGCTGGCGTCCTACAAACGGGTGAGCCGAGTCGTGTTCGTCGACGATATTCCGCGCCTGCCGTCGGGCAAGGTGCTGCGCAGGATCTTGAAGGAGCGCCATGGATGTACGCCTGACGGCTGAACAACGACAACTACGTGATGCCGCCGCCAAACTGGCCGATGACCTCGGGCCGGGCGCGGTCCAGGATCTCGACGACGAGAGTCGAATTGCCCGCCTGGACAAGCAGGTTGAGACGACGGGCTGGCGATCGCTGCGCTCGGACGGAGCGTCGGGCGTCGAAGTGGCGATTGTCGCCGAGGAATTCGGACGCCGACTCGTCGATGCCCCGTTCCTGGGCCCGGTGCTGGCCGATGAGCTGGCCCGCCACCTGGAAGCCGATGCGCAGGGAGCAACCATCGCCGGCGACGACCGGGCGATCGACGCTCGCGGGTGCCGGCGGGCGCTGCTGCTCTCCGGGACCACGGTGCTGACAGCCGATCTGGAAACAGCCGGCGCCGCAGCGGATTTGACCAGGCTCGGGGCCGCGTTCGCAGGGACGCCTTCGCCACTGGGCGAGATTTCCGCCGAAGCCGCCGCGCGCTGGCAGGCCCTGGCCCTGGTCGCCACGTCGGCCGACCTGGTCGGAATCGCCCGGGGCGCGCACGCCCTCGCCTGCGACTACGCGAAAATCCGCGAGCAATACGGAAAGCAGATCGGGTCTTATCAGGCGATCGCGCATCTGCTGGCCGAAAGCCTGGCGCTGATCGAAGGTTCGGTGAGCGTGCTGCGGCACGCCGCCTGGGCGGTCGACGAACTCACGCCGGCCGAAGCGATCAGGGCCGCCCAGATCGCCAAGGTCTACTGCGCGCGTGCGACCCGAACCGTCTGCGAGACCGCCGTGCAGGTGCACGGGGGCATCGGCAATACCTGGGAATGCCTGGTGCATGTCTACCTGCGCCGCGCTCTGACATCGACCGAGCTGTGGCCCGCAACGCTGAAGGAGATCGACCTTGGACTTTCGTGACTCCTCCGCCGAGGCCGCCTTCCGGGAGCGGCTGCGTTCGTGGCTTTCCTTGCACGCCAAGGAGTTTTCCGGCTCGGGCGACGAGTACTGGGAGCGCATGGCCGACTGGCACCGCGCCCTCTACGACAACGGCTTCTTCGGGCTGTCCTGGCCCCGCGACTACGGCGGGCAGGACCTGGCTCCGATCTATGACGTCATCGTGGACGAGGAGCTGGTCCGCGCGGGTGCGCCGCCGCGCCCCAGCGTGGGCTATCTGGTGTACGGGATCGGCCGGCACGCCGGCGATGAACTGCGAAAGCGCTTCCTGCCCGGCATCATCAACGGCACCGAGCGCTGGTGCCAAGGCTTCAGCGAGCCCGGCGCCGGCTCGGACCTGGCGTCACTGACCACCACCGCCACCCGCGAGGGCGACAACTATGTGGTGCACGGGCACAAGATCTGGACCAGCTACTCCGATGTCGCCGACTGGTGCCTCCTGCTGGCCCGCACCGATCCCGAGGCCAAGCGCCACCGCGGCATCTCGGCGTTCGTCATCGAGATGAAACAGCCTGGCGTGCAACAGCGTCCGCTGCGCATGATGAACGGCGTCACCAACGAGTTCGGCCAGGTCTTCTTCGACGGCGCCACCGTGCCCGCCGACAGGATGGTCGGCGATCCCGGCGACGGCTGGGCCGTTGCGATGACCGTTGTCGGGCACGAACGCGAACCGTCAACCCTGGGCTACGCGGCCAGGTACGGCAAGCTGGTGCGAGAACTGTTGGCGCGCTGGGATGACCGCGACGGCCCGGTTCCCGAAGAGCTCGCCTGGGCGGCCGTGCAATCCGACATGCTGACGCACCACGTGCGGCGGCGGCTGTCCGAACAGCTGGACGGCGTATCGCACGGGCCCGAGGGATCGCTGGACAAGCTCCTGATGACGTGGGTGGAGCAGTCCGTCGGGCACGCCGCGCTGGCGGTCACCGGGACCCGCGACCAGGACCTGCTCAGCGCCTATCTGTACAGTCGCGCGCAGAGCGTGATGGGCGGAACTTCACAGATACAAAAGAACATCATCGCTTCGCGAATCTTGGGATTGGGAGTCTGACGTGTACGACATGCCTGCTGAAATCGACGTCCAGGCCGACGGGCCGTTGCGGATCATCACCCTGAACCGGCCGGACGACCTCAACGCGGTCAACGACAACCTGCATGTCGGGCTCGCGCGGTTGTGGCAGCGGCTGACCGACGACGCCTCGGCGCGCGCCGCGGTGATCACCGGTGCCGGTCGCGCGTTTTCGGCGGGGGGCGACTTCGCGTACCTCCAAGAGCTGGCGGGTGACGCGGACCTGCGCGCCAAAACCATCCGGGACGGCCGCGAGATCGTGCTGGGCATGGCCCGCTGCCGAATTCCCGTGGTGGCGGCCGTGAATGGCCCCGCTGTCGGCCTCGGCTGCAGCCTGGTTGCGCTGAGCGACATCGTCTACATCGCCAAGGACGCATTCCTCGCCGACCCGCACGTGCAGGTGGGTCTGGTGGCCGCCGACGGCGGACCGCTGACCTGGCCGTTGCACATCAGCTTGATGTTGGCCAAGGAATACGCGTTGACCGGCACCAAGATTCGTGCCGAGCGGGCCGTCGAGCTCGGTTTGGCCAACCATGTCGCCGAGGACCCCGTTGCCGAAGCGACTGCCTGCGCCAAGCGCATTTTGGAACTGCCGCAGCAAGCGGTGGAGAGCACCAAGCGGCTGCTCAACATCCATCTCGAGCGCGCGGTGCTTGCCAGCCTGGACTACGCGCTCTCGGCCGAGAGCCAGTCCTTCGTGACGGAGGACTTCCGGAACATTGTCAGCAAGCTGAACGCCGGCAAGAACTAGCTCACCCGACCTGATCGCGGGCGGTGGAGCGCTCCACCATCCCGATCACCGTCTCCCCGTTGTAGCTGTAGCGGGCCAGCCCCTGCTGCAACTGCAGTCCGCCCCCGACCTCGGGAGGCATGATCATGAACGTGGATGCGGTTGTGCAGCCCTCGATTTCGATGGACCTGCCGGCGGCCTCGAGCACGAGGGAGACGTCCTCGCCGTGCGGCTGCAGCCGGGTCAGGAACGGTGCCTTGATGACTCGGGCGGGTAACAGTGTGCCGTCCTCGACGATGTAGCCCTCGTTGTAGGTGGGCTTGCCGTCCTTGCGCGGCGGATAGATCTGGAAGCCGAAGCCGAAACCGCTTGGGAAGGCGGCGGCTTGCCAGACGTGACCCCGTAGCGGGGCCAGGCGCCGCACGCCCTGGCGGCGGATCCGGTTGGCGCCACCGTCGAGCCGATGTGTCTCGCTCCCGATGGTGATGCTGCCGGTGGCGCGGCAGAGCTGCTCGAAACGCCACGGGTAGCCGATCAGGTAGCCCTCCTCCTGGGTGGACAGGACATGGTGCGCCTCGGCACTGGTCGAGCCGTTCTGCCAGGGCGGCAGGATGGGCCGAATGTCTATCCGCGCCTTGATCGCAACGCGCTCACCCTCGGCGGACCAGGGCATCCACCCGGCCATCTGGGCCTCGACAGTGGTGGCGATGGCCTGGCCGTCGAGTGTGAGGCGAAGATGCCGATAAGGTTCGATCATCTCGAAGGACAGCGGGCCGGCCCCGAGTATCCGGGGCTTGCCGTCGGCGCCGAGCGGGTCATGCACGGGCCCGTTGCCGAAGACGTTGAAGACGCGTCCGTCGGCGAAGGCGAGGTTCACTTGGATGTCATGGGTGTCCCACTGGTCGGCCACGGCTTCGATCCCGACGCGTGGAATGCCGAAACCGCCGTCGGCGTCCCAGATCCAGGTGTTCACCGACTCCCTGGCCTCGGGGTCGTCGGGCTGCCGGGACCAGACAAATTCCCAGTCCTCGCTCAGGCCGCCGGTCACATCGCCGGTCATGACTGCACCGCCGGTGCGGTCCAGGTCGTCGTGCGCTTGACATAGTCGGCGAACAGCGGGCGGACCTCGTCCATGCTCAACCCGAACGCCGACGCGTCGGGGTGGGTGTTGGGCAACCGTGACGCCGCCGCGACCTGCCACCACTGCTGCATGCCCGCCTCGAACTCAGCCGACACGGGTTCGCCCAGCCAGGTGTAGAGGCGCTTCACTTCGCTGATCGGATCACTTTGCACGGCAGCGAAATCCAGGTCGAAGAAGCGGTCGTCGTTGCCGACGTCGCGGAATTCCAGCGCGCGTCGCATACCGAGCGACCAGTGTTCGACATTGAGCCGGCCCAGGTAATGCCGGTCCACTGTGTTGGAGGTCATCTGCCCGAACTCGGCGTAGAGATCGGCGACCGACAGGATCACCTCCGTCGGGTCGCGGTGGGTCCACACGTAGCGGGCGTCGGGGAACTCCTTATCCAGGTACGGAAGGAACAACAGGTGCGAGGGGCATTTCAACCGCCAGGGCCGGCGAGGTTGACCCCACTGCAACAACTTCAGGGTCCGCCGTTCGTAGGCGTACGTCGATGTGAGGTCGGCGTCCAACAGCCACCGCGAGTAGGACGGAATGTGCGCAAACGCCTGGAAATAATGGCTTTTGAAGTCGAGGGCCATCAGGTCCTGACACTCCTCGGGTCCGGTCGGCGTCGTCGGCACCAGCGAGGCCAGCCGTGGGGCGGCCGCGTCCATCATCTCCTGCTGGGCCGTGGCGGCGGCGATGCGTGGGTCGGGACCTTCGACGGTCGACGGCGGCGGGCATGGTTCGCCGGCCTCCCATCGGCGCAGCGAACGTGCGTGCGGATCTTCGGCCAGTAAGAACGCGAGCGCGGTAGACCCTGTTCGGGGCAACCCGAGCCCGATCAACGGGCGCTCGATCACCTCGTCGGCGATCTCGGGGTGGCGGCGGTACCAATCCTCGATATGCAGCCGGTTCTTCAGTGCGTTCATGATCAGGTTGTGAACGATGAACTGGCCCACGGGATTCAAATCCGCTTCGGTGCGCAACGATTCGGTGAGAACGTCCAGTCCGTCGCGGAACGAGTCGACGCCGAAATCTTCGAGTCCGGTATCGCGGCGCGCGGCATCGAGCAGTTCAACGACCGACTCCACAGGCGGCACTCCTTCGTGCCGGCTTTACTCGCCAGCTAATTGGTGTCACCATGATGACGTGACTGACGAGGCGCTGTCAACGGTGAGTTTGGGGGCGAGTTCACCCGAGGCGGGTGTGCCGCGTCCCTACCGCAGTCGAGTGCGCGAACAGAAGACGGCCGAGACGCGCGAGCGGATCGTGCGCGCCGGTGTGGCGATCGTCGAGCGCCTGCCCGCCATGGATTGGAGCTCCATGACGTTTCAGGCGGTCGCCGACGGCGCGGGCGTGAGCAGGCGAACGGTGTTCCGGCACTTCGCAACTGAACGCGAGCTGCACGACGCCGTGATGCAGCGATTTCAAGAGCGCGCCGGCGTGAGCTACGAGCACGTCGACCTGCAGGGTGTGGCGGCGGTGGCTCGTCGCGTGTTCGAGGCGATGTCGTCTTTCGCGGTCTCGTCCTGGGGCGCCGAGCCCGACGATCCCACGTTCACGGCCATGGATCGCGCCCGCGGTGACGCCCTGCGCGGCGCCGTGGCGGCGGCGGCGCCGGGCTGGTCACCCGAGCAGCGCGCTTTGGCGGCGGGCGTGCTGGACGTGCTGTGGAGTCCGCTGTCCTACGAGCGCCTGCTCGTGCACTGGGGGGCGAGTTCGTCCGACGCCATCAAGGCGATCGAATGGGCGATCGGACTCGTGGTGCGCGGTATCGAAGCGGAGCAAGCGCCCGCGAACAGCAAGAACTGGCGCCGGTAACCGGCGCCAGTTCTTGCCAATCGGGTATTTACTTCTGGGCGGCCTTCTGGCGAGCCTCGGCCGTACCGGCGGCTGCACGCGCAGCCTCGGCCTGGGTCTCCTTCTTGGCCACCTCGCGCTCAGCCTGCGCTTTGTCCTGCTGGGCGCGGCCCTCCTTGCGGAGACTCTCGTTGTTGATCACGATGCCGATGATCTCCTTGGCCTTGCCGATCGCGTCCTCGACGACGCCCCTGATGGCTGCCACCGGTCCACTGTCGCGCTCACTCATAGTGAGGTCCTTTCTCTTGGCGGTCTTGTATCGCGTACCCAACGAGGTCGGCGCGGCAACCGTCTAAACCCCAGAGAGTCTTGTGGCGTCCGTCACTTTAGGTTCGTTCGCGCCTCAGACGGCGTCGTGTGACCGAAGAAAATCGCGCATCACCTGGTCGAACCGGTGTGGTTCTTCGATGAAGGGCATGTGGGCGGTCGATTCGAAAAGCTCGAATCGCGAGCCACCGATGCGCTGGTGCATCTCCCACATGTGTTCCGGTGCGCATTCGTCGAACCGGCCCGCGACGACCAGTGTCGGCAGTGCGATTTCCGGTAAGCGGTCGAACACGTCCCAGCTCCGCATGGTCCCCACGATGCGAAAGTCGCTGGGCCCGA
This sequence comes from uncultured Actinomycetota bacterium, assembly GCA_963758775.1. Classification (GTDB taxonomy): domain Bacteria; phylum Actinomycetota; class Actinomycetes; order Mycobacteriales; family Mycobacteriaceae; genus Mycobacterium. The sequence goes on along the minus strand of CAVWWU010000012.1, from coordinate 173,506 downwards.
ACATCGTTTCGAAGATCTCGGCTCCCATGCCCCGGAAGGCATCCTCGAGTTCCATGGGCCACGGCAGCTGACGGCACAGATACGTCTCGTTCCAGGTGCGGATCGCGGCCTGGTACTCAGGCGAAGAGGTGGTGTCGTCCGCCTCATGGCGCTCGATCGCAGCCTGCGTCGAGGGGTCCAGCTGCTTCTTCAGCCGATCGACCATCTCTGCGAACAGAGGTATGGAAGCGATGCTGTTCGAGATGGTCAGGCTGGCGGCGCCCGACGTCACGTCAAGCGCGTATTGCTGCGCCAGCATGCCACCCCACGAGTTACCGAAAATGTGAAAGCGGTTGAGGCCCAGCGCCTGTACCACGGCATCCATTTCGGCCACGGAGCGGTCCATCGTCCATAGCGCGGCGTTCGACGGCCGCTCCGATCTGCCGCACCCGAGCTGATCCCAGAAAATGACCTCGCGCTCATCGGCCAGGCGCTGCAACGAACTGATGTAGTCGTGCGGCAGGCCGGGGCCGCCATGAACCGCAAGCAACGGGAGGCCGGGCCCTCCACCAACTCGCTTGAACCAGACGTTTCCTCCAGGGACCGGGATCTTTCCCGTCAGCTGAGTCATTGCTTGGTGATGGTAGTGCAGCACCAGCGAAAGCCGCCCTCCTTGCAACGCTCGCTCTCGGAATGAGAGAATAAGATTCTCATTTGCGTGTCGTCGAACGGGAGAAGACCTGTGCCTGAAGCCGTCATCGTGTCCGCCCTGCGCACCCCCATCGGCACCGCCCGCAAGGGAACGCTGCGCGACACCACCGCATTCGACCTGGCGCACCACGTAGTCTGCGAGGCCGCGACCGATCTGGATCCCGCGCAGGTCGACGACGTGATCCTGGGCGAAGGTCTCAACGGGGGCGGCGTCATCGCCCGCCACGCCGCCATCACGGCGGGACTGTCCCACGTACCCGGCCTTGCCAACAACCGGCACTGCGCGGCCGGTCAGGCCGCCGTGCAGAGTGCGGCGGCCAGTGTGCGGGCGGGGATGGACCAGCTCATCATCGCGGGCGGCGTGAACTCGGCGTCGACGTCGCCGCGATCACGCATACAGGTCGACGGCGAGTGGGTCGACTGGTTTCCACCGACCCACCCGGACCGGCCCGATGCGCCCAACCTCGACATGTCGATCACCGTGGGCTGGAACGCCGCGGTCAAGGCCGGCGTGAGTCGCGAGGAGATGGACGAGTGGGCACTGCGGTCGCATCGCAACGCGATCGCCGCGATCGACGAAGGCCGCTTCAAGGAGGAGATCGTCCCCATCGAGACCCCGCACGGGCTGTTCTCGGTCGACGAGCACCCGCGCCGTGACACCACGATCGAAAAACTTGCGGGCCTCAAGCCGCTGCATCCGGAGATCGAGGGCTTTTCCATCACCGCCGGCAATGCCTGCGGCGCGAACGACGGCGGCGCGGCGTTGGTCATTGCCAGCGACGCGCTGGGGTTGCCCGCACTGGCCACCGTGCGATCCTGGGCCTCCGTCGGCGTCGACCCGGCCATCACCGGTCTGGCGCCGGTGGACGCCATCCCGAAAGCCCTTTCCCGCGCTGGTCTTTCGGTGTCCGATGTGGATCTCTTCGAGATCAACGAAGCGTTCGCGTCGATGTGCGTGGCCACCATCAAGCTACTCGAGCTGGACCCGGACACGGTGAACGTGAGCGGGAGCGGCTGCGGGCTGGGGCATCCGGTGGCGGCGACCGGCGCCAGGATGCTGGTCACCCTGGTGCACGAATTGCGCCGTCGCGGTGGCGGTATCGGCGTCGCGGCCATGTGTGCGGGCGGCGGGATGGGCTCCGCGACCGTCATCGAGGTCCCCGCACCGTAATCCGTAGATGACGATTACGGAACTGATCACCAGCGCGCGCAACGGATCTCAGCGCGCGGTTGGGCGGCTACTCAGCCTCGTCGAGGGGGAGCAGCGCGGCGAGGTGCTGGCGAGCATCGGCCCGTCTCCGGGTCACCCGGGCCTGGTCGTCGGGATCACCGGACCGCCGGGCGCGGGGAAGTCGACGACGATCGCCGCTCTGGTGAGCGCGTACCGGGAGCGTGGGCGCCGGGTGGCCGTGCTTGCGGTGGACCCGTCGTCACCGTTCAGCGGCGGGGCGCTGCTGGGGGATCGCATTCGAATGGCCGCCCACATCAACGACTCCGACGTCCTGATTCGTTCGGTGGCCACGCGGGGTCACCTCGGGGGGCTGGCCGCCGCGGTTCCGGCGGCCATCCGCCTGCTCGGCGCGATCGGCTATGACGTGATCCTGCTCGAGACCGTCGGGGTGGGGCAGTCCGAGATCGAAATCGCCGCCGTCGCCGACCCGACAGTCGTCGTCCTCAACCCCGGGGCGGGCGATGCGGTCCAGGCCGCCAAGGCCGGTGTGCTGGAGGTCGCCGACATCGTGGCGGTCAACAAGGCCGACCGCGAGGGCGCCGAGCAGACCGTGCGGGACCTGCGGGCCGAGACCAAGGCGCCGATCGTCAGTCTGATCGCCGCGCGGGGTGAGGGTGTCGCGGACCTGGTGACGGCGATCGACGAGCACCACCGCACCGACAGTCGCGATCGGCGGGTGGCCCGTGCGCGCGCGCAGATCCTGTCGATGGCGCAAACCCGGCTACGGACCCATCCCGATCTGGACCGGCTCGCCGAATCGGTGGTCGACGGCAACGACGACCCCTACACCGCCGCTGAGGGCCTCTTGTCGTAGCGGCTGCCCTACTGCAGATCGACGGACTTTCCGGTGGCGGCCGCGTGGCCCGCACGATAGCCGAAAACCATTGCCGGACCAATGGTTCCGCCGGCACCGCCGTACGCCCGGCCGGTGGGGCCGCCCATCGCGTTGCCCGCGGCGAAGAGTCCCGGTATCGGCTCGCCGTTGACGTGCAGCACCCGCGCGTCGCTATCGGTGCGCGGTCCGCCCTTGGTCCCCATCGCGCCGACGCCCACTGGCACCGCGTAGTACGGGGCGGTGTCGATCGGGCCGAGTGTCTTGCCCGCGGGAGTGGTGGCGGTGTCGTCCCCCCAATATCCGTCGTATGCGCTTGAGCCGCGGCCGAAGTCGGGATCGGAGCCCGCCGCGACATGACGGTTCCAGGCTTCGATTGTACGGGTCAGTCCCCGGGCGTCGATGCCGGTCTTGGCGCCCAGCTGCGCGAGATCCGCCGATTCGCAGAACCAGTCCGGAACCGGCTCGCCCGCTGCGATGCCCAGAAATCCAAAGCGCTGCAAGTGAACTGAGTCGAAGACCATCCACGCACGATCGTTGACGTAGCCGCCGCGGGGGTCGAGGTAGTGGAATGCGCCCGCCATCGAGTTGTAATCGCAAGCCTCGTTGACGAATCGGTGACCGGCCTGGTTGACGATGATGCTCCTCGGCCGGGTCCGTTCGAGTCGTACGCTGCGGCTCCGTTGCTTGCCTTCGATGGTGTCGCCCGGGATCTGCACAATCGGAACCCACCACGCCTCACCCATATTGGCCAGATCCGCGCCGTGCGCCATCGCCATGCGCAGGCCGTCGCCGGTGTTGTTCGGCGGGGACACCGGGCCGTGCATCGGGCCGCGCAGGAATGCCTGCACCAAACCGGGGTCCCACTCGAATCCGCCCACGCCCAGCACGACGCCCCGGCGCGCGCGCACGGTCGTGTTCTGCCCGTCCACCGTGATGCGCACGCCGGTGATCTCGCCACCGTCGGCGATGAGTTCGGTCGCCCGGGCATTCGTGCGAATGGTGACCCCGGCGTCGAGTAATCCCTTGAGCAGCCCGGCAATCAGCGCGGTGCCGGCCACACACAGATCGCTGTCTTCGTCCACCTGCGTGTGCAACCGGGCCCTGGTCTCCGCGTCGATGCCGACGTTGGACCAGTCCGCCGGGAACGACGTGATGCGTGAACCCCATTCGCCCAACTCGTTCAGGTCGAAGGGGCCCGCGGCCAGCGACCGGCCGCCCGCGGGTTGACCGCCCGGCAGCTCCGGCCGGTAATCGGGGAACCCGGTGGCGACCTCGAAGCGCAGGCTGCTGTGTTCCTCGACGAAGTCGAGCATCGCCGGGCCGGTCCGCACGAATGTCTCGACCAGCTCGTCGTCCATCGAGCCGTACGACTGCGCCTGCAGATACTGCAGCGCTGCCTCCGTCGTCAATTCGCTTGCGGAAGAACGATTATGGGCGGGAATCCAGACGATGCCGCCCGACACCGCGGTGGTCCCGCCGACCGTCGGGGCCTTTTCGAACACCGTCACCGAGGCGCCGGCCGCCGTTGCCGCGAGTGCGGCGGTAAGCCCGGCCCCTCCACTACCCAGGACGACGACATCGACTTCTGAGTCCCAAGACATGGACTGTTATCCCTTCAGCTCAGCAGCTCGGACAACTGTTTGGCAGCGGTAATCACCGCGTCTTTTCCGCGCATCACGACGTCTTCTCGATGCGAGATGAGGTTGATGCAGGTTGGTGGCGAGGGTGCTTGACGCCGCACCGCCACCGCCAGGCCGTAGGTATTCGGTTCGATCTCACTGTAGGTCGTCACCCAGCCGCGCTCACGGGCGCGCGAGACCAGGCTCCGTTCGCCGGGACGCGGCGGCATGCTCGCCAGCAACGCGATGCCGGCGGCGCCACGTTCCAGTGGATAGCGGCTGCCCTCGTGGAAGGCCAGTTGATAGGCGACGCGGCTCGGCACGATGACCGCGACCGCCACTTGCTGATCGCCTTCGGCGACGAGCAGGGACACCGTGCTGCCGAGTTCGTCGGCCAGCGCGCGCAGCGTCGGCAGGCTCAACTGGCGGACATTGCCGTCGAAGGTGGCGCCGAGCACCGCGAGGCCGGCCGCACCTCGATACCGCCCGTCTTCACCTTTGGCGATCAACCGGAATTGGGTCAGCGTCGACAGCAGGCGATAAGCGATGGTGCGGTGGACTCCGAGCTGGTCAGCGAGCTGCTGCACGGTCAGTCCGGTCGGGGATGCCGCGACTGTTTGCAGCGCGGTGAGTCCCCGGGCCAGCGTCTGAGAACCAGTCCCTGAAGCCGTCACAGTCTTGACAGACCTCCCTGCGAGAGCGAAGCTCTAATATATAACGCACGTCAATGTGCGATATTTGCACACCCAATTAGCTTAAAGCGAGAAGCAGATTTCCACCAGCCTGGCCAGAGAGGAACCGGTGGCGGAGTTCGAGAGCGTATGGAGCGACCTGCAGGGCGTCGCGTTCGAGCAGGGTTATTTGGATGCCGACGGGGTGCGGACGCGGTTCCTGCGGTCCGGCGATCCCGACAAGCCGGTGCTGGTCCTGCTGCACGGATCGGGTGGCCATGCCGAGGCCTACATCCGCAACCTCGCCTCGCACGCGGAACACTTCCACACCTACTCGATCGACATGCTGGGGCACGGCTACACCGACAAGCCCGGCCACCCACTGGAAGTCAGCCACTACGTCGCCCACCTGATGGCCGTCCTGCGCACCATCGGTACCGACCGCGTCTACCTCAGCGGTGAGTCCCTGGGCGGCTGGGTGGCTGCCCGCACCGCGGCGGACCACCCGGACGCGGTCGAGCGCCTCGTGCTCAACACCGCGGGCGGCTCGCAGGCCGACCCCGAGGTGATGAAGCGGATCATCACGCTGTCCATGGCCGCCGCCGAAAACCCAACGTGGGAAACGGTTCAGGCGCGCATCAAGTGGTTGATGGCCGACAAATCCAAGGACTACGACGACATCGTCGCCAGCCGCCAGCGCATCTATCGCCAGCCGGGATTCGTAGACGCCATGCGCGACATCATGGCGTTGCAGGACCCGGAGATCCGCGCACGCAACATCCTCGGCCCGGCCGAATACGGATCGATCAAGGCCCCGACGCTCGTGCTGTGGACGAGCGATGACCCGACGGCCGACGTGACCGAGGGTCGCCGGATGGCGTCGATGATCCCGGGTGCGCGGTTCGAGGTCATGCAAGGGTGCGGCCACTGGCCGCAGTACGAGGACCCCAAGACCTTCAACAGCCTGCATCTCGATTTCCTGCTGGATCGCTGATGGCGAGGGCCGTGAGGAACGCAGACTGCTTCGACGTGCTCGTCGTCGGCGCGGGTCCGGTCGGCTTGACCCTCGCCAATATCCTTGGCCTGCAGGGTGTCCGGACGCTGGTGGTCGAGGAGCGCGATGACCTGATCGATTACCCGCGCGGGGTGGGCCTCGACGACGAGTCGCTGCGCACCTTTCAGTCGATCGGTTTGGTCGACCGCGTTCTTCCACACACCGTGCCCAACCAGATCCTGCGGTTCGTCGACGCCAAGCGTCGGGTGCTCGCCGAAATGGCCCCTCCCGACGCGCGTTTCGGCTGGCCGAAGCGCAATGGTTTCGTGCAGCCGCTCGTCGACGCCGAATTGCTCATCGGCCTGGACAGATTCGAGCATGTCGAGGTGCGGTGGAGCAGTCCCATGGCGGCGTGCAAAGAGACTGCCGACACCGTCGATGTCACCCTCAGGACTGACGGGGATCTCACCAGCGTGCGGGCGCGCTACGTAGTCGGCTGCGACGGTGGGCGCAGCCTGACCCGCCGGACCATGGATGTGCCGTTCGACGGCACGACGTCCTCGACGCGGTGGCTCGTCGTCGACATCGCCAACGATCCGCTCGGACACCCGAACAGTGAGGTCGGAGCGGACCCCGAACGCCCCTACGCCTCGATCTCGATCGCGCACGGAATTCGCCGCTTCGAGTTCATGATTCACGCCGACGAATCCGATGAGCAGGCCGAGGACCCGGCGTTTCTGACCCAGATGCTGGCGCGGATGGTGCCGCACCCCGACCGGGTCGACGTCATCCGCCGCCGCGTCTACACCCACCACTCGCGTATCGCGGGCTCCTTCCGCCGTGGCCGCTTGCTGCTCGCCGGCGATGCCGCGCACCTGATGCCGGTCTGGCAGGGGCAGGGCTACAACAGCGGTATCCGCGACGCCACCAACCTCGGTTGGAAGCTGGCCGCCGTGGTGAACGGCCGGGCCGGCGACGGGCTGCTGGACACCTACGACGTGGAGCGCCGCAAGCACGCCAGGGCGATGATCGACCTGTCCACCATGGTGGGCCGGGTCATCTCACCCACGAACAAGCGCGTCGCCTCGGTCCGCGACGTGCTGGTGCGATCGGCGTCAATTGTGCCCACGCTCAAGCGCTATGTGCTCGAAATGCGCTTCAAGCCGATGCCGCGCTACGAGCAGGGGGCGGTCGTGCACTCGCTGCGGCCCAACGAACCGCGAAGCCCCGACTCCCCGGTGGGCACGCTGTTCATCCAGCCCAGGGTGGACACCCGCACACAGCAGGACATCCTGCTCGACGATGTGATCGGGCCCGGGTTCGCCGTGCTGTGCTGGAACAACAACCCGCGCAAGATTCTCGGCGACGATGCCTTTGCGAGCTGGAAGGCCTTGGGGGCGCGCTTTGTTGCGTTGCGTCCGTCGACTCAGCTGCACTGGACGACGGACGACGACCCCGACGTCGTTGTCGTCGGCGACCGGGTCGGGGGCCTGAAGTCGTGGTTCGATGTCCGCCGCGAGTCGGTGGTGTTCCTGCGTCCGGATCGCTGCATCGCGGGCGCCTGCATCGCTCAGCTCGCGCCCGACCTGAGCGCCGCACTGATCGATGCCCTCGCTCTCATCCCGGGAGGGGGTGATGTCGACAGTGGCAATGGCTCTGTGCTGTATGTCCCACAGCCCGCTCCTGAATCTTCCGGGGCCGTCGCGGGACCTGCTTGACGACGTCGGGGCCGCGATCGCCCAGGCGCGGGACTTCGTTGAGGACTACGACCCCGAACTCGTCGTCATCTTTTCCCCGGACCACTACAACGGCTTCTTCTACCGTGCGATGCCGCCCTTCTGTATTGGCTTGAGCGCCAGCGGAGTCGGTGACTACGGCACGCACTCCGGACCGCTCCCGGTGCCGCAGGACCTGGCCGAGCAGTGTGCGGAGGCCGTGCTCGATGCGGGCGTCGACGTCGCGATCTCGGCAAGCATGGATGTGGACCACGGCACCGTGCAGCCGCTGGAGAAGCTCTTCGGCAACGCCGTCTCGCGACCCGTGATACCGATATTCGTCAACGGCGTCGCCACGCCGCTGGGCCCGCTGCACCGGATCCGCGCGCTCGGCACCGCGGTCGGCACATATCTGGCGACCATCGACAAGCGAGTCCTGATCGTCGGATCCGGCGGGCTCTCGCACAGTCCGCCGGTTCCCACGCTGGCGACCGCCCCGCCCGCGGCGCTGGAGCGGATCGTGCACGGCAGGCCGATGACTTCCGAACAGCGCCGGGCCCGGCAGACGGCGGTCATGGAGGCGGCCAGGAGCTTCACCGACGGCGAGAGCGAGTTGCAACCGCTCAACCCGGCGTGGGACCAGCGCTTCCTTGAGATCGTCGACGGCGGGCGGCTAGACGAGTTCGACCAGTGGTCCAACTCCTTCGTCCTCCACGAGGGCGGTAGCTCCGCGCACGAAATACGCACATGGATAGCCGCTTTCGCGGCATTGCAGACCGCGGGGGAGTATCGGACCCAGCTGCGGTATTACAAACAGGCCGAGGAACTCATCGCCGGGTTCGCGATCAGGACGGCGGCGCTCACATGACCGCCGGACAGACCAATGGCCACGACCACGCGGTCGACGTGTTGATCGTCGGCTCCGGGGGTGGCGGCATGGCGGCCGCCCTGACCGCCGCCGCATCCGGGCTGGACGTCCTCGTCGTCGAGAAGTCCTCCCACTTCGGTGGATCCACCGCGCTGTCCGGCGGCGGCATCTGGGTGCCCGGGGCGCCCTCACAGCGCAGGGAGGGCTACAACCCCGACCCCGAGCACGTGGTCAAGTACCTGCTCACCATCACCGACGGTCTGGTCAGCGAAGCGCGCATCCGGCAATACGTCGAGTCGGCGCCGAAAATGCTCGAATTTCTCGAGGGCCTTTCCGGCTGGTTCGAATTCGTCTGGAAGCCGGGCTATGCCGACTACTACCCGGAATTGCCGGGCGGCTCTGAACTCGGCAGCACTATCAATGTGCCACCGATCGATCTGCGCAAGCTCGGCGTCGACGAGCAGAGCCTGCTCGCACCGCTCGCGCTCGCTCCCAAGGGAATCTGGCTGGGCCCCAAGGAGTTACGGCAGTTCTACCGGATCAGGCAGTCGTGGGCCGGCAAGGGGGTGCTGCTGAAGTTGGTTGCCCGCATGGTCCGCGCCAACGTGTTCGGTGAACGCATGGCCGCCATCGGGCAGTCGCTGGCGGCCCGGCTGCGGCTCGCGATGCGAGAGCGGGGCATTCCGCTATGGCTGGACTCGCCAATGGTCGAGTTGATCACCGACGTCGATGGATCGGTCACCGGAGCGGTGGTGGAGCGTGACGGCGCGAAACGCCGGATCGCAGTGCGCGCCGGCGTCATCCTGGCGTCGGGAGGATTCGACCACGATCTGGCCTGGCGTAAGGAATACCTGCCCGAAGTCGACCAGGACTGGAGCTTCGGCAACCCCGCTTCGATGGGCGACGGCATCCGGGCGGGCGAGAAGGTGGGCGCAGCAACCGATTTACTCGACGAGGCGTGGTGGTTCCCTGCCATCCAATGGCCCGACGGCCGAATGCAATTCATGCTGAACGAGCGGATGATGCCGGCGCAGTTCATCGTCAACGGCGACGGCAAACGCTTCATCAACGAGGCCGCGCCCTACATGGATTTCGGCCACGCCATGATCGACGGCCAACGCTCCGGCGTCACCCACATCCCGTGCTGGCTCATCACCGATCACCGGTCGTTCAACCGTTACGTCGTGGGTGGCCACCTGCCGATCCCGAAGATTCCTTTCGCGCCGGTGCCCACCGGTCGCAAGGTGCCGGCGGCCTGGCTGGAATCCGGCGTGGTCAAATCGGCGACGAGCTGGGACGAGATGGCGGCCAGGATCGGCGTACCGGCGGACCAGCTTCGCCAAACGGCAAGCCGTTTCAACGAACTCGCGCGCAAGGGCCACGACGACGATTTCAACCGGGGCGACAGCGTCTACGACAACTATTACGGCGACCCGACCCTGCCCAACCCGAACCTGTATCCGCTCGGCGATCCGCCGTACTACGCGTTCCGGATCGTCCTGGGCGACCTGGGCACCTCGGGCGGCCTGCTGACCGACGAATATGCACGGGTGCTGCGGCCGGACGCAACGGTGGTGCCGGGACTGTATGCGGTGGGCAACACCTCCGCAGCGGTGATGGGCCGCAGCTATGCGGGTGCAGGAGCAACCATCGGCCCGGCAATGACCTTCGGCTTCGTCGCCGCGAAACATATAGCCACTCAAGCCCTTAACTCTCATAGGAGGTAGCAATGAAAATTTCACTGTTCTACGAATTCGCCCTGCCGCGCCCCTGGGCTCCGGACGACGAGCGGGAGGTACTGCAGGACGCCCTCGACGAGGTCGAGGCCGCGGACAAGGCGGGTTTCTCCACGGTCTGGCTGACCGAGCACCATTTCCTCGAGGAGTACTGCCACTCCACCGCGCCGGAAATCTTCCTGGCCGCGGCCAGCCAGCGCACCAAGAACATTCGGCTGGGCTTCGGAATCATGCACTTGCTGCCCGCGGTCAACCACCCGGCGCGGGTGGCCGAACGCGTTGCCACCATTGACCTGCTGTCCAACGGGCGCGTCGAGTTCGGCACCGGGGAAGGGTCCTCCGTCGGAGAGCTCGGCGGATTTGACGTCGACCCCGCCGACAAGCGCGCGCAGTGGGAGGAATCCCTCGAGGTGGCGATCCGCTGCATGATCGAGGAACCCTTCTCCGGTTTCAAGGGCGAACAGATCCAGATGCCGCCCCGCAACGTCATCCCGAAGCCGCTGCAGAAGCCGCACCCGCCGGTCTGGGTCGCCTGCACGCGGCCGGCCAGTGTGCAGATGGCGGCCCAAAAATGCATCGGCGCACTAAGTTTCGCCTACACGGGTCCTGGTCCGCTGAAGGAGCGGGTCAACGGCTACTACCAGGAGTTCGAAGAGAAGGGCGTGCCAATCACGCCGGAGATCAACCCGAACATCCTGGCCATCGGTGGAGACCTGTCGATGATGGTCGCCAAGACCGAAGAGCAAGCCTTGCAGCGCCTGGGTCAGGGCGGCGGATTCTTCTCGTTCGGCATCATGCACTACTACCTCACCGGGATGCACACTCCCGGGCGCACCGGCGTCTGGCAGCGCTACCTCGAAGAGGTGGAGAAGGACCCGACGCTGGCCTACGGGCCTGGGCGCGGCGCCATCGGCACGCCGGACACAGTGCGTGAATTCCTGCGCGGCTACGAAGAGAGCGGCGTCGACGAGATCATCCTGCTGCTCAACCCGCGCAGCCACGAGGGCACCATGGAATCCATCGAGCTGATGGGCAAAGAGGTGCTGCCCGAGTTCATCGAGCGCGACCAGAAGCATGTGGCCGACAAGGCCAAGAGGCTGGCGCCGGTCATCGAGAAGGTCGAGGCCCGGCGCCAGACGTCGAGCGCACCGCTGTTCGACGAGACCTACGCCTTCGGCGGCCTGCCCACCGGGCGCGACAAGTTCACCGCCAGTGAGATCCCCGAAGCCATGGCGGAGATCAACGAGGGCCGAGTCCAGGCGGCGCAGCGGCTGAAGGAACAGCAGCAGAAGAAGGGCTGATCGTTGACAGAGATCGACGGGCTGTGGCGCTACTTGGGCTACCAGGGCCGCCGTGTCGTGGTGACCGGGTGTGCGTCGGGCATCGGCCAACACGTGGTGCGCCAGCTCGGTGAACTGGGGGCGAACGTCGTCGGGCTCGACAAGCGCCGTCCCGCGTTCGAGATCAACGAGTTTCACGAGGTCGACCTCGCCGACCCGGCGTCCATCGATCAGGCCGTCGCGTCCGTGGTCGGCGACATCGATGCGCTATTCAACGTCGCCGGGGTCTCCTCGGGCATCGGTGACCCGCTGCTCGTCGTGACCATCAACTTCCTCGGCCTGCGTCACCTGACCGAGGCGCTGATCCCGAAGCTGTCGGATGGCGCGTCGGTGGTGAGCGTGTCGTCGCTCGCGGCGGCGGGATACCGCGAACATCTGCGCGATGTTGCGCCGCTACTGCACACCGCGACGATGGCCGACGGTATCGACTGGTGCCGGAGCCACCCCGACGTGGTGGGCACCGGCTACCAGTTGTCCAAGGAAGCGCTCATCCTCTACACGATGGCCAGCGCCGCCCCGTTGGGTGCGCGGGGCATCCGTATCAACTGCACCGGGCCGGGGGTCACCGAGACCCCGATCCTCGACCAGTTGCGCACCGCCTACGGGCAGAGCTTTCTCGACGACATACCCAAGCCGTTGGGCCGGGTTTCCGAGCCCGCCGAACAGGCTGCGGTCCTGGTCTTCCTGAATAGCCGTGCGGCCAGCTACATTTCGGGCCAGGTGATCTGGGTCGACGGCGGAAACGTCGGCGCCGGCATCGCCAGTGAAATGGCCAGTGAACTTCAGGAAGGACGGGCCCCATGGCCAGCATGACCGACTTTCGGCAGGCCGCTCGCGACGTCAGCAATTGGGGCCGCTGGGGGGCCGACGACGAGCTGGGCACGCTGAACTTCATCACCGCGGAAAAGGTCGCACAGGCCGCGGGCCTCGTCCGGCACGGCAAGGTGTTTCCGCTCGGCGTCGACTTCGGCGCCTCGGGTCCGCAGGGCGCCTTCGAGTTTCGGCACAACCCGGTGCATATCATGACCGTCGACGGCGGCGACGTGAACACACTGGCCAAGTACGGGCCGACCTGGCCACGTAACCCGGTGGCTCAACAGCTGAGTGGCTACATGACGGCCGACAACCCGTTCCGCTTCAACGACGACATCATCATCATGCCGCTGCAGGCGGCAAGCCAGTGGGATGCGCTGTCGCACGTCTACTACGAGGACTACCTCTACAACGGCTTCCCGGCGGATTCGGTCACCAGCCTTGGCGCCTATCACTGCGGTATCGACAAGGTCGACGTCAAGGGCATCACGTCGCGTGGTGTGCTGCTGGACCTGGTTCGCCATCGGGGAGCGGAGGTTTTCCTCGAAGCCGGCAACCCGATCTCGCCGGAAGAACTCGACGACGTGGTCCGCGCCCAGGGCGTTACGATCGGGCGGGGAGACATTCTGCTGATCCGGACTGGTTGGTGGACAAGGTTTCTCATGACCGGGAACAAGATGGAGGGCTATTCCGGGCTGGACTGGCGCTGCGCACAGTGGCTGCACGATCATGAAATCGCGGCCGTGGCGGCGGACAACCTTCAGGTCGAAGACCTGGAGTCCGGGGTCGAGGGGATCACCTTCCCGCTGCACCTGCTCTGCCTGCGCGACATGGGGATGATGTTCGGCGAGTACTGGGACCTCACCGCGCTCGCGGAGGATTGTGCCGCCGACGGCGTCTACGAGTTCCAGCTTGTCGCCCCGCCCCTGCGGGTGGTCGGCGCGGTGGGCTCCCCGGTCAACCCGATCGCGATCAAGTGATGGAGTTTGAGCGCAAGACCATGCTGGTCGACGGCCTGACCACCGGCTATCTGGAGGCCGGCACGGGCGATCCGGTGGTGTTGCTGCACGGCGGCGAGTTCGGCGCCAGTGCCGAACTCGGTTGGGAACGCACCATTTCCGCGATGGCAGGTCGCTATCGGGTACTGGCCCCGGACATGCTGGGGTACGGAAACTCGGCTAAAGTCTTCGATTTCGTCGACGGCCGCGGGATGCGGATACGGCACGTGGCGCGCTTCTGCGAGATCCTCGGCGTCGACTCCGCGCATTTCGCCGGCAACTCGATGGGCGCCATCAACCTGCTCAACGACGCCACCTCGGAGGCACCGGTGCTACCGGCCCGCAGCCTGGTGATCATCTGCGGTGGCGGAGAAATCCAGCAGAACAAGCACTTTGAGGCCTTGCAGGAATACGACGCGACCCTGCCGGGCATGCAGCGGATCGTCGAGGCGCTGTTTCATGCCGCCGGTTATCCGCGCGACGACGACTATGTCCGCCGGCGCTACGAGTCGAGCGTTGCACCCGGCGCGTGGGAGGCGATCGCCGCCGCCCGTTTCCGTCGGCCCGGTTCGGAGCGACCCGCGACCCCGTCAAGTGCGCGTGCCTACGAGCGCATCGACGTGCCCACGCTCGTCATCGAAGGAGCCGACGACAAGCTGTTGCCCGACGGCTGGGGCGCCGAGATCGCCAAGCAGATCCGGCACGGGCGCTCAGCGGTCGTCGACGCCGCCGGCCACTGTCCGCAGATCGAGCAATCGTCGGCCGTCAACGAATTACTGCTGGACTTTCTCGGTCAACAGGGTCAGAAGACGTAGTCCAACCGGGTCTGCATTCCGGCGTAGGCGTGATAGGTGTTGTGGCAGTGCAACATCCACAAGCCCGGGTTGTCGGCGACCAGCACGGCGTCGATTTTCTGCTTGGGCAGCACGATCACGGTGTCCTTGCGCGCGCCCGGCGTGCCGTCGGACTTGATCAGCTGGAAGGTATGGCCGTGCAGGTGCATCGGATGCCACATCATCGTTTGGTTGTCGAAGGTGATGATCGGCCGCTGTCCCTGTCGCACATGCAGCGGATTGGTCTTGCTGTAGGGCTCGCCGTTGATCGTCCACACGTATTTCGCCATGTCGCCGCCCAGCACGACCGCAAGGTTCAGATTGCGTTCGGCCGCACCAAGATTCACCGCGGTGGTCGCGGTGAACATGTCGATCGTTCCCACCCGCTTGGTGAGCTCGGCGGGCCGGAACTGCGGATCGGGCTGACTGCCTGAGCCGGTGACGAGCAGCGCACGCGCGACGGCGTTCTTGCCTTCCGCCGCAGCGACCAACGGGAAGACGCCGTCGGCGGCGGTCACGATGACGTCGTAGCGTTCGGCCATGCCAATCAGCAGCGCGTCGACCTGTGTGGGCACCACGGGGAAACCATCGGTGTGGGTGACCGTCATCGAATGCCCGGCCAGCGCAACGCGAAATGCGGTGTCCGAGCCGGAGTTGATGAAGCGGATCCGGATCCGTTGCCCCGGTTTGGCGTTGAGCGTGGTGGCGGCCGCCGGGATCCGGCCGTTGATCAGGTAGTAGGGGTAGGCGACGTCACCGGCGTCGCCGCCGAGCAGATCGCTGGTGCCGACTTCACCCGGCGCGCCCGGTGCCGCGCTCGTCGAGCTCGTCCCCGCCGGCCCGCTCGTCGTGGTCGTTGCTTTGGAGGTCGTCGAGGTCGTCGAGGTCGTCGTGGTCGTCGTTGGTGTCGAGGTGGGCGACATGGACGCCGACGGGGGCATGTTCTGCATCAGGGGCTTGTTCGGCGACGTGAGGTCGTCGTAGATCTGTTGCGGGCTTTTCCCGACGCCATCGGTCCAATCGTCCATGACGACAATCCATTCGGCGTCGTAGTTGCCGGGCTCGGTCGGATCGTCGACGATGAACGGCAGATAGAGCCCCATGTCTTCTTCGAGCCCGACGTGCGGATGCGCCCAATAGGTTCCGGGGTTCGGAACAGAGAACCGATAGGTGAAGTCCTGCCCCGCAGGGATGTTCGGGGTCGCCGGCTCGACGCCGTCCATGTCATTGCGCAGCGCGATGCCATGCCAGTGCACCGATGTCGGTTCGCTCAGCCGATTTTGGACGGTGATCGCAAGCTCGTCACCAATGTTGGCCCGGATCAGCGGGCCGGGGACGGTATTGCCGAACGCCAGTGTTCGTGCGGTGACCCCACCCAGGTCGATGTCGGTTTGCTGGGCCGTCAACGTCGCGGTCACGGTGCGTCCACTGTGCGGCCGGGCCGCCTCGGCGGCCTTGATCGCGCCATCCATCGTGGCTTGGCTGCTCGTCGGGGGATTCTGACTGCAAGCAGCCGCAGCGAATCCACTCGCGATCCCGGCGGCCAGGAAACTTCGCCTGGTCAGCCGCGCCCAGTCGAAGGGCACTTCGCTGGTGGGCAGCGTGGGCATGGACGGCTCCTCGTCGGTCTCGGATTCCCCGGGGCGGCATTAACCCTGCTCGGGAACAGCCCGCGTCGCAACCGGTCGTCGGGCCGCCGTCCAGGGTGAGCTCAGACGGCGCCGGCGTGTGCGGACAGCCAGTCGGAGAAGTGCGTGGGGAAGATGGTCAAGCTCTCCCCGTCGACCGGAACGATGCTGCGATCGTCGAGCACCGCGCCGTAATAACGAGACTGAGCATCGGTCTCCACGCGGCGCGCATCGCCAGTCTGCGCGAACTGGGCGCGGATGAAGTCGTCCATGCCGCGCTTTTCCGGTCCCGCGATGTTGACGATCCCGTGGGTCGGGCCGCCGGTCGTCGCGCGGGTGACGCCCGCGGCGACATCCGCTGCGGCGATCGGCTGGAACGCGGCATGCGGCGCGCGGATCGTATCGCCGTCGGCCATCGAATCGGCGATGCCGCCGACGAATTCGAAGAACTGGGTCGCCCGCACGATCGAATACGGGGCACCCGAGTCCTCGATCACCTTCTCTTGTGCCACCTTGGCCCGCATGTAACCGCTGTCCGGCACCCGGTCGCAGCCCACGATCGAGAGCGCCACGTGGTGCTGCACGCCGGCGTCCCGTTCCGCCGCGAGCAGGTTGCGGCTGGAGACAGTGAAGAACTGCAACACGTCGTCGTCGGCCCACGACGGGGAGTTGGCCACGTCCACCACCGTGTGCGCACCGGCGAGCGCCTCGGCGAGCCCTTCCCCGGTGACCGCGTTGACGCCCGAGCGCGGCGAGGCCGCGACCGCCTCGTGGCCCAGCTCGACGAGCTGAGCGATGACCTGCGAGCCGATGAGTCCAGTGCCGCCGATGACTACGATCTTCATAATCTTTCAGAACCTTCCTGCTTTGCCCGACGAGTTTGCTGGCTCGATTGTCGTCCCAATCGATCGCCCTTCGGAAGTGCTGATGCCACGCGCGCCCTTGATGCAACTGGTTGACCTAAGACTGAAACCGTCCAATTTAAATCAATCGCTTGACTTAACACCCGCGCGCGGGGTTGACTGGCGGGATGACCGCAGCCGGTAGGACCGTTCGCAGTGAGCGGGCCACCTCGACGCAGGAGGCGATCCTGTCGGCCGCCGAGCGGTTGTACGCCGAGCACGGCATGTTCGCGGTGTCCAACAGGCAGGTCAGCGAGGCGGCAGGTCAGGGCAACAACGCGGCGGTGGGGTATCACTTCGGCACCAAAGCCGATCTGGTGCTTGCCATCGAGCAGAAGCATCGCGAGCCCATTGAACAGCTGCGCGAGGAGATGGTCGCCGAGCTGAGCGCGCAGCGGGGTCATGACGCGGGGATGCGCGACTGGGTGGGATGTCTGGTGCGCCCCCTCACCGAGCACCTGGCCGCGCTGGGCTGTGATGGGTCACCCACGTGGTACGCGCGTTTCGCCGCGCAGGCGATGACCGATCCGGCCTACTACAACATCGTCGTCAGGGACGCCATGAGCTCGCCGTCGCTGGTACAGGTGATCGACGGCATCAACCGGTGCATTCCCCACCTGCCGACGGGCGTGCGCTACGAACGAAACATCATGGCCCGCAACCTATTGATACACACCTGCGCGGACCTCGAACGCTCGCTCGTCGCGGGCGCTTCGCTGGCCCGCCCGTCCTGGCGGTCCGCCGCGGCCGGCCTCATCGACGCGATCGTGGGCCTGTGGTTGGCGCCCGTGACGCCGCACGAGTGAAGAGTCTGCAATGAAAGTGACTGTCGACCAGAACGCCTGCGCATCGTCGGGCAACTGCGTCATGAATGCGCCCGAAGTTTTCGACCAGCGCGACGACGACGGAGTCGTCGTCCTGCTCGACGAGAGCCCGCCCGACGAGCAGGCCGACGGCACCCGCCGCGCGGCTGCCGCGTGCCCCGCGCTGGCCATCCACATCGAGGAATGAGGGGACCCGAGTAGCGATGTCGGACACCTTGACGACCACCGCCGCCGAAACGGGCGCGGAGATTCCGGAATACCCGATGTCCCGCGCCGCGGGCTGCCCGTTCGCCCCGCCACCGGACGTCATGGCGCTGGCCGAAGAGCGGCCGTTGTCGCGCGTGCGGATCTGGGACGGCAGCACACCGTGGCTCATCACCGGCTACGAGGCGTGCCGGGAGCTGTTCTCCGACTCGCGGGTCAGCGTCGACGACCGGGTGCCCGGCTTCCCGCACTGGAACGCCGGCATGTTGTCGACCGTGCACAAGCGTCCCCGCTCCGTCTTCACCTCCGACGGCGAAGAGCACACCCGATTCCGGCGGATGCTGTCAAAACCGTTCACGTTCAAGAGGGTTGAGGGACTGCGGCCGACCATCCAGCAGATCACCGACGAGAGCATCGACGCCATGCTGGCCGGCCCACAGCCGGCCGACATCGTCACCGCGCTGGCGCTGCCGGTTCCCTCGGTGGTGATCAGCCAGATGCTCGGGGTGCCGTATGAGGACGCCGAGATGTTCCAGCACCACGCCAATGTCGGCCTGGCGCGCTACGCCACCGGCGAGGACACCGCCAAAGGTGCGATGAGCCTGAACAAATACCTGTGCCAGCTGGTCGAGGCCAAGATGGAAAACCCGGCGGAGGACGCGGTTTCGGATCTGGCCGAGCGGGTGAACGCCGGCGAACTCAGCGTGAAAGAGGCCGCCCAATTGGGCACCGGGCTACTGATCGCCGGGCACGAGACCACCGCGAACATGCTCGGTTTGGGCGTGCTCGCACTTTTGGTAAATCCCGACCAGATCCCCGTCATCCGCGACGCCGACGACCCGAAGATCGTCGCCAGCGCGGTCGAGGAGTTACTGCGCTACCTCAGCATCATCCAGAACGGCCAGCGCCGCGTCGCCCTCGACGACATCTCGATCGCCGGCGAGGTCATTCGCGCGGGCGAGGGCATCATCATCGACCTGGCGCCGGCCAACTGGGATCCGGCTGCTTTCGCCGAGCCCGATCGGCTCTACCTGCACCGCTCGGGTTCCGACCGCAACGTCGCGTTCGGGTACGGCAGGCATCAGTGCGTGGGTCAGCAGCTCGCGCGAGCCGAGATGCAGATCGTTTTCCGCACGCTGTTCCAACGGGTCCCCACCTTGGAGCTGGCCGTCCCGATCGAGGAAGTCCCGTTCAAACATGACCGGCTCGCCTACGGCGTCTACGAACTACCCGTCACCTGGTAACCCCGAAACCACCTGAGCAGCCCAAGAATTGGAGGGTCACAATGTCAACGCCGACAACCACGTCGCTCTACCCACCCGGAGGTTACGGGGCGCCCAAGGATCGCCGCGGCCACGCGGAGGGCATCGATGTCGGACTGCCCGCGGGGACGGTCGTCTTCTCGGCTGACAACCACATCTCGCTGGCCGACGACATCTTCTTCGACCGCTTCCCGGACGAGCTCAAGGACAAGGCACCGCGGATCTGGTACGAGGAGGGCGCGTACCAGGTCGGCCGCAAGGGGCAGTCGTTCCTGCCGGGCGACTTCAGCGCGGTGCTGATGCAGTACGACGACCTGCCCGGCGCGGCGAGCACCAACATCGAGGCGCGAATCCAGGAGCTGCGCGAGGACGGCGTGGAGAAGGAGCTGGCCTTCCCCAACGCGGTCCTGGCGCTGTTCCACTACCCGGACAAGAAACTTCGCGAACTGGCGTTCCGCATCTACAACGAATACATCGCCGAGCTCCAGGAACGCTCCAAGGGCCACTTCTACGGCGCCGGGCTGATCAACTGGTGGGACCCCAAGGGCACCCGCGAGACACTGGCCGAGCTCAAATCGTTGGGGCTCAAGACCTTCCTGATGCCGCTGAATCCTGGCAAGGACGACGACGGCAACCCGATCGACTACTCCAGTTCCGCGATGAGGCCGGTCTTCGACGAGATCGAGGCCTCCGGTGTGCCCATCACGCATCACATCGGGGAGACTCCGCCGAAGAGCCCGTGCGAGTTCAATCAGGTCGTCGTCGGCATGATGATCAACATTGACGGGTTCCGGGAGACGTTCTCCAAGTACATCTTCGGCGGAATTCTCGACGACCACCCGGCGCTGCGCATCGGCTGGTTCGAGGGCGGCATCTCCTGGGTGCCGTGGGCATTGCAAGACGCCGAGCACCTGATGGGCTCCTACCAACACATGTTCAACCGGCCGCTCGAGCATGACATCCGCTACTACTGGGACACCCACATGAGCGCATCGTTCATGGTCGACCCGCTGGGCCTGCAGCTGATCGATCAGATCGGGGTGGACAAGGTCATGTGGTCCAGCGACTATCCCCACAACGAAAGCACCTACGGCTACTCGGAGAAGTCGCTGAAGGCCGTTGTGGATGCGGTCGGGCCGGCGAACGCCAAAAAGATCGTCAGCGACAACATCACGAAGTTCTTGGGACTCTAGTGACGACGTTCGCCCACCTGGGCACCAGAACCGGCGACGGACTGGTGATCCCCGAAACACCCGACCTGGCCCGGCTGCGGGCCGAAACCGGCGCGAGGCTGCGCGCGGCGATGGCCGAGCGCGGGGTCGACGCGATGATCCTGCTGGGCAACAACGCGGTGGTTTATGCGACCGGCGCGAGTTGGCCGCTCGGCGACGCCGGGCTGTCCTACGTCGAGCGCCCGGTGGCCGTGGTGCTCGCCGGCGACGACTCCCCGCACCTCTTCCTGCCGTTCCGCGAAGGAGCCTCGCAGGAAGCCGACCTGCCCGCCGACCACCTGCACGGGCCGGTCTATCTCGAATTCGAGGAAGGCGTAGCCGATTTCGCACGCGTGCTGACCGACCTGATTCCGGCGGGATCGCTGGTCGCGGTCGACGAGTTCACCGGCGCCATGTCCCGCGCCGGAAAGTCGTTGTTCCCCAACGGTGCTCCGGTCGACGCCGCCGCCATCGTCAGCGCGGCCAAGTCGGTCAAGACCCCCGACGAATTGTCCTGCATGCGCACCGCGATCCGGATCACCGACGAGGCGATGGTCGAGGTGCACAAGCGGCTGGCCCCCGGCATCCGCCAGACCGATTTGTCGGCAAGCTTTTTGCGGCGCGCCTTTGAGCTCGGTGCCACCGCCAGCATGCTCGAGCCGATCTGGCAGGTGATGCCACCGAGCAAGGCCGAGGGGGTGTGGACCACACACGGCGACCTGGCACTCCCCTTGCTCAGCACCGAACGGGAGTTGGCCGAGGGCGACGTGTTGTGGACCGACGTCAGCATCACGTATCAGGGCTACTGCTCCGACTTCGGGCGGACCTGGATTGTCGGCCGGGACCCGTCACCGCGCCAGCAGGCGCAGTTCGACAAGTGGTTCTCGATCATGAGCGCGGTCCTGGGCGTCGCCAAGGCCGGCGCCACCGCCGCGGACCTCGGCAGGGCGGCGATCACGGCCAATGGCGGTACCAAGCCGTGGCTCCCGCACTTTTATCTGGGACACGGCATCGGTGTCAACGCCGCCGAAATGCCCATGATCGGAACCGATCTGGGCCAGGAGTTCGACGAGAATTTCGTTCTGCAATCCGGGATGGTGCTGGTTCTGGAACCGGTGGTGTGGGAAGACGGCACCGGCGGCTACCGCAGCGAAGAGGTCCTGGTGATCACGGAGGAAGGCTGGATCCGCTTGACCGACTACCCGTATGACCCCTATGGCTCCCATGTCAGTTGACGTATGCCCTGACGGGCTGACGCTCCGCTCGGGCCGCCGCCAACGGGCGCTGGAACAGATGGCGGCCCACGACCTCGATGTCCTGGTCCTGGGCCGGCAGGCCAACGTCCGCTACGTGACCGGCGCGCAGCAGTTGTGGGTTGCCGGCACCCGGCCGTTCGGCCCGGCCTGCGTGCTCGTCCGCGAGACCGGTGCCATCCACCTGCTCAGCACCTGGGACGAGGGTGTTCCGGAGGACATCCCGCACGAGAACCTTTACGGCATCTCGTGGAACCCGATGAACACCATGGCGGCCTTGCAGCGGATCGACGGCGCCGCCACGGCCCGTCGCGTCGGAACCGACGCGCTGTCACCGGTTTTCGCACAGCTGCTGCCGACAGCGTTTCCGAACGCCGAACTGGTCGACGGGGAGCTCGCCATGCGGGCAGCCCGGCGCATCAAGACGGCCGAGGAAGTGGCCGCGCTGCGTGAGTCGATAGCGGTGGCCGAATCCGCCCTGGCCGTCGCGGTATCCGAACTGCGGCCCGGGGTCACCGAACAGGGACTGGCCGGCGTGCTGTTGGAGGCCCTGGCGGCCGGCGGGGTGAGCACGCCGTCGAATCAGGATGTCGCATGGGTGACGTCACGCGAGCATCCCTGGCGCCGGGCCAACGGTGACGGTCGCATTCAGGACGGCGACCTGGTGGCGTTCTCCACCGGCGTCCTGGCCGGTGGCTACGTCGGCGAGGTCGGGCGAACCTGGCCCGCAAACAAACGACAGGGAGTCAACGGCGCCGCGCCGCTTTATGGTCGCTGGGAAAACCTGTGGGAGAAGCTGATTGCCATGTGCCGCCCCGGTGCCGGTGCGGCCGAGCTGATCGCCGCCTACCAGGCAGCGGGCGAGCCGGCGCCGCCGATGCCGGTGGCGCGCGGGCTGGGCATGGGTTTTGACCCGCCGGTCGTCTCCCAGCGCCTACCCGCCACCGCCGCCGAGGAGCACTTGGAGCCCGGCATGGTGCTCGCTGTCACGGGCTACGTCTTCGAGCAGGGCGTGGGAGCGGTCTTCGGGCGCGAGGCGGTGCTGATCACCGCGGACGGTCCCGAGGTGCTGACCTCGAGCCCGTCCTGGCATGCCTAGCGATGGCTGACAAGCCGGAACCCTCGGCGGAAGAGATCATCCGTTACGACAAGGACGTCGAGACCCGCATCGCCACCATCACGTTCGAGCGGCCGGACTACCTCAACGCGCCGACCATCGCCGCGCGTCTGCGCTACGCAGATCTGTTGCACCAGGCCGGTATCGACGACGACGTCAAGGTGCTGGTGGTCCGCGGGGCCGGTGACGACCTCGGCTCGGGTGCCGACCTCACCGAGGCGATGCGAGTGCGCGACGCGGCGGACCAGAGTTCCCGGCTGGCCGAATACCGCGTCGGTGCCGACGAAGTCCGGTACCCCGCCGAGGGTTCGTTCCGCAGCGGCGCCACCCTCGGCCAGTGGTATGCCAACCCCAACTCCGGCATCCGCGGCCTGCAGGACTTCAAGAAGATCAGCATCCTGGAGGCCAAGGGCTACTGCTACGGCTGGCACTTCTACCAGGCCGCCGACGCCGACCTGGTGATCGCCAGCGACGATGCCCTGTTCGGGCACCCGTCGTTCCGCTACTACGGGTGGGGACCACGGATGTGGTGGTGGGCGCAGACCATGGGCATCCGGAAGTTTCAGGAGATGGTCTTCACCGGAAGGGCTTTCACCGCAGCCGAGATGTACGACTGCAACTTCCTCAACAGCGTGGTGCCCCGAGATCAGCTCGAGGCCGAGGTGGACAAGTACGCACTGGCCTGCGCGCGCAATCGTCCCACCGACACCGTGTTCATGCAGAAGGTCTTCTTCGAGATCATGAAGCAGTTTCAGGGCGAGTATCTGGGCAGCATGCTCAGCGGCGTGTTCGAGTCGTTGGGCAGCGCCGTGCGTCCGGACGGCGGCGACGAGCTGACCCTCGCCGACGCGATGGAACGCGGTCTGGGCGACGCGGTCAAGGACAACGACGGCAAGTTCCCCCCGGAATGGCGGCTCAGCAAGAAGGCGCGCAAGGCTGCGCGCAAGGAGGACTCAAAGAAGCGGAAGAAGCGCTAGTGGTTGAACCGCCGCTGACCGGCTACACGGTTGTCGACCTGTCCACCGGAATAGCGGGCGCCTACTGCACCAAGCTGCTTGCCGACGGCGGTGCCGACGTCATCAAAGTCGAACCGCCAGAGGGCGATCCGCTGCGTTCCTGGTCGGCTTCCGGTGCCGGCATCCCGGACGGCGGCGACGGCCCGTTGTTCAGCTATCTGGCGAGCTCGAAACGCAGCGTGGTCGCCGACCCTGCGAACGACGACGACGCCGAACTGGTCGCGCGGCTGCTGGCGTCGGCTGACGCCGTGGTGTGGTCGTCCGGTTCGAAAGTCGCCGAAGACGAACGCTTTACGCCGGAGCCGATCCACCGCCGAAACCCACACCTCACCGTCACCTCGATCACGCCGTTCGGGCTAGCGGGTCCATGGCGGGACCGCGCCGCAACCGAGTTCACGCTGCAGGCGTGGTCGGGAGGAATCGTCGGGCTCGGGCGCGGCGACCCGCAACGGGCGCCGGTTTTCGTCGGGGGCCAGGTCGGTGAGTACTTCGCCGGGGCCTATGCCAGCGCTGCCACCCTGACGGCGCGGTACCGCCAAATCCATGGTGGGACAGGTGGGTTGCTGGACCTGTCGATGCTGGAAACGCAGATCCTGGGTCTGACGTATTACCCGGTGAGCTACTTCGAGGTGCTCGGCCGCCCGTGGCGCGACGCCCGACGACTGACGGTGCCGGGGGTGGCAGCGGCCAGAGACGGCCTGGTGGACATCGGCTGCGGCACTGCGCAGCAGTGGTTCGACCTGTGCGCGATGGTCGGTCACCCGGAATGGATCGACGAGGAATCGGCGCTGACGATCACCGAGCAGGCGAATTTCTACGCCGAGAAACTATATGCCTGGGTGGCCGAGAATGCGGTCGATGAGATCCGCGAGCTCGCAACGGCTTTCCGAATTCCCAACGCCCCGGTGGGCAACGGCGCCAACCTCGCCAAGCTGGATCACTTCGTCGATCGCGGTGTGTTCGTCCGCAATCCGCGCGACGGCTTTAGGCAGCCGGGCCCTCCGTACCGGATGCGCCCGGCGCAGCTGCGCCCGCCGCAGCCGGCGCCGCGGCTCGGAGAGCACACCGAGCAGTGTCGCGCCGCGAGAACGATCCCGCGGGAGGCCCCGGCCGCTGCCGCGGAACGCCTGCCGTTCAGCGGACTTCGGGTGGTGGACATGACCACGTTCTGGGCCGGCCCATCTTGTACGCACTTCCTGGCCATGCTCGGCGCCGAGGTGATCCACGTCGAATCCACCCGCCGCCCCGACGGCACCCGACTGATTGCCGGCGTGCCCGTCACCGAGGATCAGTGGTGGGAGAAGTCGCCGATTTTCATGGCGCTGAACACCAACAAGAAGGGCGTGACGTTGGACCTGCAGCAGGAGGGCGGGCGGGGCCTGCTGCGCCGGCTGATCGCGACATGCGACGTGGTCGTGGAAAACTTCACCCCGCGGGTACTGGATCAGATCGGCTTGGATTTCGCTGCGGTGCAGGCGATTCAGCCCACCGCGGTGATGATGCGCATGCCCGGCTTCGGCCTCGACGGGCCCTGGCGCGACAACCCGGCGTTCGCCTACGTCATCGAGTCCGCCGCGGGTGTGAGTTGGCTGACCGGCTACCCCGACCAATTGCCCTTCGAGCCGTATTCGATCGGTGATCCCAACGCGGGCGTACATGCGCTCAATGCGCTCCTGTTGGCGCTCGAGCACCGCCGCCGTACCGGCGAGGGCGTGCTGATCGAAGCGGCGATGGTCGACGCGGCGTTGAGCGTCGCCGCCGAGCAGATCATCGAATACTCGGCGCACGGGGCACTGCTGCAACGCGCGGGAAACCGGGGACCCACGGCTGCGCCGCAGAATCTCTACCGCAGCGCCGACATCGATGAATTCGGGCGGCCCGACAGCTGGGTCGCCGTTGCGGTGCAAACGGATGCCCAATGGAAGGGCTTATGGGAGGCGCTCGGATCGCCTTCCTGGGCCACGGATCCGGTGCTGGCGGACGCTGCGGGACGGCGGGCTCACCACGACATGATCGACGACCAGCTGGCCGCCTGGTGTGAGCACCGCAGCGGTGATGACATTGTCAAGACGCTGTGGGATGCCGGGGTGCCGGTGGCCAAGGTGATGCAGCCGCACCGCCAAACGGAGTTGGAGCAGCTGGGGTTCCGCCGCTTCTTCGAAGTCGTCGACCACCCGGTGCACGGCAAGGCCAACTTCAGCACCGTGGCGATGAGGTTGTCGGACGGCCCCGACACGTTTCACACCCAACCCGCACCGCTGCTGGGACAGCACAACCACGAGGTGCTCGCCGGGCTCGGCCTGACCGCGGCGGAGATCGCGGGCCTGGAAGCCGACGGCATCATCGGCCAAGCGCCCGGCTGACCACGGCCGACCGCGCGCAGTTGTACGCCGATGACCCGCTGCACGGACGCTCACGGTCGCGGTTGGTTAGTGGCGCCAGCCCGCGGCGGCCTGCGCGTCGAAGGCGCTCTCGATGCGTTCGAACCGGCGCCGGATCGAGGCGCGGGCGGCCTCGTGCGGCAGGATGTACAGGCGGTTGGCCTCGATCGCGTCGGCCGTGAGCCGGGCGACCGCGTCGACGTCAAGGGTGTCGTCCTGTGCCGGGAGCGGCCCCATCCCCCCTGCCGCGACGGGCGAAGACGCGAGTCCGTAGTCCGCGCCCCGAATCCGTTCTGAGTTGGAGACCAGCTTGGTCTCGACGACCATCGGGCAGAGCACCGACACCCCGATGCCGTTGTCCTTGACCTCGCGGGACAGGGTCTCCGCCAAGCCGACAACGCCATATTTGGCAACGCAG
The DNA here is from genome assembly GCA_963758775.1 of uncultured Actinomycetota bacterium. GTDB lineage: Bacteria > Actinomycetota > Actinomycetes > Mycobacteriales > Mycobacteriaceae > Mycobacterium. The sequence goes on along the minus strand of CAVWWU010000012.1, from coordinate 146,947 downwards.
TATGTGCCGAGACCGGCATTGGGCACCAGGCCGGCAAACGACGCCGTGAAGGCGATGTGGCCGCCCGTGCCCTGCTCGAGCAACCTCGGCAGGAACGCCTCGACGGCGTGGATCGAGCCCCACAGGTCGATGTCGATCACCCAGCGCCAGTCCTCGTGCGTCATGTCTTTGAGCGGGCCTGCGACGACGATGCCCGCGTTGCTGAACACGACGTCGACCTGCCCGAGCAGGCGGAAGGCCTCGTCCGCGAGGTGGGTGACCTCGTCGAGATGCCGCACATCGCACTCCACGCCGTGCGCCTCGAAACCTTCGGCGTTCAGCCGCGCAACGGCCTGTTCCAGGCCGGGCTTATCGACGTCTGCGAGCACGACTTTGGCGCCGCGACGGGCAAACTCGGTGGCGCTGGAAAAACCGATGCCACTCGCACCGCCAGTTATGACCGCGCCGCGTCCTTCAAATGTGTCCATAAGACTTCGACAGTATTACCCGGGCGGGGGCCTGCCCTCGGGTACCCACTCCGTCGGGCTGCGCGCCGGTGCGCCGGCGGCGAAGGAGTGGCAGACTTCAGCTTGGCCTGGGCGCTGGAACCCCACTCCGGCGAACTCGACTAACCCCGTGCGCTTAGTCAACGAAAGCGAGCCTCAGCACATGACGACCGTCCGCGACGCCATCCTTGATCTGTTCCGCTCCCACCACCTGACCACCTGGTTCGGCAACCCGGGCTCATCGGAATTGGCTTTGCTGCAAGACTTTCCGGATGACTTCCGCTACTTCCTCGGGCTGCAGGAGATGATCCCGGTCGGCATGGCCGACGCGTACGCACAAATCACCCGGCGACCGGCCGTGGTCAACCTGCACACCGCCCCGGGTATGGGCAACGCGCAGGGCCAGATCTACAACGCCTACGTCAACAAGACCCCGCTGATCATCACCGCGGGCAACCAGCGCCGCAACATGCAGAACCAATACTGCCTGCTGACCAACCACGAACCCCTCACGGTGCCAAAGCCTTTCATCAAGTGGGCCGCCGAACCCGCCATCGCCGGCGAGTCTCCGGCGGTGCTCGCCCGCGCCGTTCACCTGGCCACCACGCCGCCGATGGGACCGGTGTTCGTCTCGCTGCCGATGGATGACATGCCGATCGAACTCGACGACACCCAAAGCGCCGACGTCGCGGTGGTGCGCGATCGCACCGTGACGCACGCGACCGGTTTCCCGACCGAGTTGGCCGCACAGGTCGGGGCACGGTTGGACGGGGCCAAGTCGCCGGCGATCGTCGTCGGCGGTGACGTCGACCGCTACGACGCCTGGGACGCGGTGGTGCAACTCGCTGAACGTACCGAGTCGCCGGTGTTCACCGCGCCGTTGACCGGGTGGAGCGGATTCCCCGAAGACCACCGGCTCTATCAGGGAGCGCTGCCGCCGGGCGCGGGCTGGATCTCCCAGATCCTGGCCGGACACGACCTCATCCTGGCCATCGGCACATCGGTATTCCGGTACTACCCGCTGGTGCCCGGGCCCTACCTGCCCGACGGCGCGAGCCTCATCCACATCACCAACGATCCCGACGAAGCCGCCCGCGCCCCCGTCGGAGACGCGATCGTCGCCGACATCCGCAAAGCGGCTCAAGCCCTTTCGGCCGCCGTGAAACCAACTCAGCGGTCCGCTCCCGCGCCGCGCGCCGGGGTTCCCGAGCGGCAATCCGCGCAGGTGCCGCTCAAGCCGGAAGCCCTGTGGACCGCCGTCGGGCACGCCGCACCCGCGGACACGCTGTGGGTCAGCGAGGCCGGCAGCAACGAGGTTGCCCTCACCAACAGCATCCGGCCGGGCCGGCCGTTGTCGCATCTGTCGGCGGCCGGCGGTGGACTCGGCTGGGGGCTGCCGGCTTCTGTCGGGGCCCAACTCGCGGCGCCCGACCGCCCCGTCGTCGCGCTGATGGGCGATGGCTCAATGCATTACGCGATCACGGCACTGTGGAGCGCGGCGCGCTACAAGGTCCCGGTCACCGTCGTCGTCGCGTCCAACGCCGAGTACGGCGTCGTCAAAGAGTTCGGCGTATGGGAAAAGACCCCGAACGTTCCGGGGCTCGACGTACCCGGGTTGGACGTCGTGGGCACCGCCACCAGCTACGGCGTCGACGCTCACGAAGCAAGCAGCAGCGACGAAGTCTTCGAATTGGTCAAGGCAGGCATCGCCGACCGCGAACGCCCCACCCTGATCAACGCGCGCACCACCCCGGTCTCGGGTGGGTTCGGCAGTTAGCGAACCTATTTCAGGCAGCTACCCGCGTCGACGGGCAGGGTGACGCCGGTGACGTAGCGCGCCTCGTCGGAGGCGAAGAACAACACCGCGTTGCTGATGTCCACCGCGTCGACCCACGGCACGGGCAGCGTGTGGAACATCTGGCAGATCGGGGCCATGTCGTCGGGGCCCGGGTTCTCCAGGTCCGGCCGGAACAGCTTCCAGGTGCCTTCGTTCATGATCATCCCGGTGCTGACGTGCGTGGGATGCACGGAGTTGACGCGAATGTTGTGCTGCCCCAACTCGACTGCGAACGAGCGCATCAGGCCTACCACGCCGTGCTTGGCGGCCACGTAATTGCCGCAGTGCGGGTAGGCCTTCAGCCCGCCGACCGAGCTGGTCAGGATGATCGAACCGCCGTTGCCGCCCTTGATGAGGTGTGGCACACCGGCTTTCACCGTCTTCCACACGCCGGACAGGTTCACGTCGATCATTTCCTGCCAGTCGTGCTCGGTGCACTGGTCCAGGGTGTCGCCGCCGTTGCCGATGCCGGCGTTGGCGACGATGATGTCCAACCGGCCCAACTCCTCCACGCCGGCGTCCACCGCGGCCTTCATCGCGTCGTAGTCGCGCACGTCGACCTCGGCGGTATAGATCCGCCGGTTCAGGCCCTTGACCAGGTCGGCGGTCTCGGCCAGTTCCTCCGGCGTAGCCGGCGGGATGGGGGAGGTCTCCACGACCCGCTTGCAGACGTCGATCGCGATGATGTCGGCACCCTCCTGGGCCAACCGCACCGCGTGGCTACGGCCCTGGCCGTGCGCCGCCCCGGTGACGAAGGCGACCTTGCCCTCAACACGTCCAGCCATGACTACCTCTATTCCTAGATTCCTGACTTCACTCTGACCCGGCCCGCCTCAGCGGAGAACGGCCGGCATGGTCTCCCAGCCCCGAACGGTGGAAGTCGGGGAGAGCTTGGCCTCGGCAAGATCGACGTCCCACTCGGGGAAGCGTTTCAAGATCTCCTCGAGCGCGATCCGGCCCTCGAGGCGCGCCAGCGCCGAGCCGAGGCAGTAATGGGTGCCGACACTGAACGTAAGATGTTGGCGTAACTCGCGCCGAACGTCGAAAACGTCTCCGTCCGGCGGGAATTGGCGGTGATCGCGGTTGGCCGCCCCGATGAGCATCATCATGACACTGCCTTCGGGAACCCGCTGACCGTGGTACTCGATGTCACGGGTGACGTAACGCGACACGTGCGGGGCTGGCGGCTCGTAGCGCAGCAGTTCCTCGACGGCCGCCGGGATCAGCGACGGGTCCTCGACCAGCGCTCGCCGCTGGTCGGGATGCTCGGCCAGTACTTTGCCGGCCCATCCGATCAGCCGCGTCGTGGTTTCGTTGCCGGCGCCGGACACCACACCGATGTAGGTGAGGAGCTCGTCGCGGGTCAGCCGGCGGACGGTCCCCGTCTCGTCCTCGAACTCGACATTGAGCAGTTCGGTCATGATGTCGTCGGACGGATGCGTGGCGCGCCAGTCGATGAACTCGCCGAAGAATTCGGGGCTCGCGGCATTGGCCATCGAGGTATCCATCGGCTTGCCGGCCTCGGTGCGCAGATTCGCGTTGGCGCGATCGCGGGCGGCTTCTTGACTCTCCTCGGGAACGCCGAGCAACATGCCGATCACCCGCATGGGCATCTGCGCACCGAGGTCGGCGACGAAGTCGAAGTCCTTCCCGCCGATCAGCGGATCCAAACTGCGAGAACAGAATTCGCGGATCTTGGGCTCCAGCGCGTTGACCTTGCGTGGCGTGAACATCCGGGACAGCAACTTGCGGTGGATGTCGTGGATCGGGGGATCCTCGAAAATGACTGTGCCGGGCGGGATGTCGATATTGGCCTTGATGATTTCCAGGATCGCGCCCCTGGCGGAGCTGAAGGTCTGGTAGTCGACCAGCGCGTCGTCGACGTCGGTGAAACGGCTCAGGGCGTAGAAGTCGTGTTGCTCGTTGTAGTACAGCGGCGCTTCCTCGCGCAACCGCCGGAACATCGGGTACGGGTCGGCGATCAGGTCGACGTCGTACGGGTCGAAATAGACCTCGTTGGGCGCGCTGACTGTCACCGATTATCGCCTCTCGCAGGAACCGCGTCGTGCCAGGGATTTGTGATTCTGAATATTAGAGAACCCGATTCTCACTGGCAAATGCGGTGCGATAGTTGGTCAGCCGGTGGCGGGGTGCCTCAGGCGGGCGTGCCGACGAATCCGCGTGAGCAGAAATCCCACACTTCGTCGGCCGAGATGGGATGCACCGTCGCGTCGTCGGAACCGCCGCTGGACTGGGCGATGAACATCACGGTCTGCATCGTCATGGCCGCCATCCGCTTGGCATTGACCTCGGCGCGCAACTCGCCGGCGTCGTAGGCCGCTTCCATCAGCTCGGTCAGCAACGCCAGTAGCGGTGCGTGCGCGACCTTGACCTCTACCGGGTGCGTAACCAGCAACCTCGGCGCAAAGTCGGTGAACAGCGGTCGCTTGGCCGCGGGATCGGGACGCGAAGCTTCGTAGAGTAACTCGACGGCGACCTTGAGCCGCTCGAGCGGATCGGCCTGGCTTTCACTGGCGGCGCGGATCTGGTCGGCCGAGCGGCTCAGGGCATCCTCGAACAGCGCGAGCAGCAGCTCGTGCTTGCCGTCGAACTGCAGGTAGAAGCTCCGCAGCGACTGGCGGGAGCGGTCAACGACCTCCTGGACAGTGAAGTCCGTGCTGCCCTTTTCGATGATGATGGCCTGCGCTGCGTCCAGGAAGCGTTGAACGCGCTGTGCCGCCCGGAGTTTGGCGGTCTTGATGGACCGCTCGACCGCACGCTGCTTCCAGGCAGGCTCCTCGTTCGGGCTGGTCACCGGCGGCTCTGACGATTGCCGCGATTGGAGAACATGGTTGGACTCTACCGGAGAACGCCGTGCCATCGCTGCGCTCGACCCCCTCGCGGACGACGTGTTGGAGATTGTAACTTTCCCACGGCGAGAATACTATTCTCTTAGACGCGTGTAGGGAAGCTTAATCGCAAGAGTGAAACGCGTTGTTCCAGAGAATGCCGAAATCTTGAACTGTCGACCGGAGAATTGCTGTGCAACTGACCTTTGACGCCGAGGTCGAGGCGTTCCGGGCCGAATTCGTGGCCTTCCTGGATGCGCATCTGCTCCCCGAAGCGGACACGCTCGAGCGGCCGCGGTCGAGTTCGCACATCCCGGAGTGGGCCCGCCGTTGGCAACGATTGCTGTTCGACAACGGCTGGCTGCTGCCCGGCAACCCACCGGAGTTCGGTGGACGCGATGCCACCTTGTTGCAGCAATACGTGTACTCCGAGGAGCTGGCCCGGCGGCGGATGTACCAGAGCTTCAATCCACAGGGCGTGGGCATCATCGCCGCCTCGCTGTTGTCGTTCGGTACGCCGGAGCAAAAGCAGCGCTGGGCAGTGCCGATCCTGCGGGCCGAGATCACGGCGTCGCTCGGCATGAGCGAACCCGGCGCGGGGTCGGACCTGGCGTCGCTGAAAACACGGGCGGTGCTTGACGGCGACCACTTCGTGGTCAACGGTCAGAAGGTGTGGACGTCCGGCGCCCACCACGCGGACGTGCTGCTGGCGTTCGTGCGTACCGACCCCGAGGCGCCAAAGCACAAGGGCATCAGCGCTTTACTCGTTCCGACGGACACGCCCGGTGTGGTGCGCCGCCCGTTCGCGTCGGTGTCGGACCACGAAGACACGGACTTCAACGAGGTGTTCTTCACCGACGCGAGAGTGCCGGCGGAGAACCTGGTGGGGGAGCTGAACGGCGGGTGGCAGGTGGCGACCGGTTCGCTGGGGCACGAACGCGCCATGCTGTGGATGGACTATGCCGACATGTTGCACGCGCTGACAGTCGAATTCGGCCCATCCGGTGCGTTGCAGCGGGACCACTACGCGACCCTGGTGATGGACCGTCACGCGCTGCAGCTGCTGGGGTCGGCGACGCTGGCCAGGGCCGCTCGCGGTGAAGAGGACGTACCGGCTCAGTCGGTGCTCAAACTGCTCGGATCGGAGGCGATGCAACGCGCCTGCGACGAGGTGCTCAGCGCCAAGGGGCCCGACGGTCTCGTGCTGCACGCGGTGACCGCCCAGTACGCCCCGCTCAATCTGGACAGTCACTACAGCAGCTGGTTCGACCGGTATATCCGCACCTTCGCGGCCACCATTGCCGGTGGGACGTCGGAAATCCAGCGCAACATCATCGCGCAGCGGGTACTCGGGCTGCCGCGAAACGCCTAGCGCCAGGCGGCGTTTGGCGGACCGGCTACTGGGTGTCCCGCCAGGCCCAGTAGCCGATGGCTGCCAGCCCGGCCGCGATGGCCAGCGCTCCCAACGCCATGCCGGTCACGGCGGTACGCGGATTGTTTGCTTCGCCGCGCTTGACTCGTCCGCGGCCGAGGTCGCCGGTGATAACAGCCGCGATCCCGAAGGGCACCCCGATCATCAACCAGCAGGTCATCAGGGCGACCAGGCCCAAGATCACGGAGGCGACTCCGTACTCGTTTCGCGGCCTGTCCGGGATCTGCCGACGAGAAACGGGTCTGCTCATTGTGTCAATGTTAGACCGCAGCCGGCAATAGCTGGGCGCTCGCGTCAGAGTTGGGCTAGCCGCGGGGCAAAACCCTTGGCCCGCAACGTCGCTCCCGCCTCCGCGGTGAGCTGGCGCGCGCTACCGAGCAAGCCGTCCAAGAGCAGCGATCGCTTGATGTGGCGGTGCAGCTGGTGCTCGGCGGTGAATCCGATCCCGCCGAGCACCTGCTGGCAGTGCCGTGCGGCGGTCAGCGCCGCCTGGCCTGCCGCGGCCTTGGCCAGCAGGCTCGCCAGTGCCAGGTCGTCGGATGCGGGGGCGGCCTGCAGGGTTGCCTCGGCGCCCTCGATCGCGACCAGCGTCTCGGCCAAACGATGCCGGATGGCCTGAAACGAGCTGATGTGGCGGCCGAATTGGACTCGGTCCAACGCGTGCTGCCGCGCCAGGTCAAGCATGGCGCGGCTCGCACCGACCAGCCACCAGCCCAGCGCTTGGCGCCCGGCGGCAAGTCCGGCGTGGGCCACTGAATCACCCTCTGCGACAGGATGTATCGGTAACTCCGCGTCGATCGCCCAACCCGGAAGGTCTTCGCGCTTCCACACCACCCAGGATTCTCCCGCCGATGGAAGCGGGGTGACCCCACCCGGTGTCTTTCCGGCCGCGTGCAGCATCACGTCGTTGAGCACCGGGGCATGCGCGCCCGTCTCGCCGAGCAACCGGAACACCAGGGGGATTGCAATGTCGGGGATTTCGTCGAGCATGTCCTGCCAGCCAAGGTCGGTCAACGCCGCATCGAGCTTGGCGCCGGAGGCCGAACCCATCGCGGTGCGTATCGACTCGGCCAGCAGCTGCAGTTCCTCGGAGTCTGAAGTCAGTTCCACGATCACTCCTTCCCGAGGTCAAGCAGCCGGCGGGCGATGATGTTGCGCTGAATCTCGGCCGTCCCGCCATAGATGGTCGACGACCGGGAGTACAGGTACTCCGAGCGCCACGGTGTCTCGTCGAGCTCGATGACACCGGGCAGCAGGTCGCGCACGGTGTCGTACAGCTGCTGTTCGGCGGAGGCCAACAGCACCTTGTCGATCGAGGTGTCCGGGCCCAGGCGTGCTCCGTCACGCAGTCGGTGCTGGGTGGCGCGGGAGCGGCAACGTAGCGTGTGCAGCGCGAGATAGGCTGCGCCCAAGTCATATTCGTCGTGACCGCCGTGCTTGCTGCCGCCGGACACCTCGGCGATGAGCGCGTCGAACCGGGAGTAGAGGTAGGCGATGCGCTGCCAGAAACAGCTGGACCGCTCATAGGGGAGTAGGTCCATGGCGAGCTTCCAGCCGTCACCCGGCTTGCCGAGCATCCGGCTGGCCGGGATCACCACGTCGTCGTAGTAGACCTCGCAGAACTCGTCAACGCCGTGCATGGTGCGCAGCGGGCGGACGTTGATGCCGGGGGTGTCCAGGTCGACGAAGAACGCGGTGATGCCTTCATGGTTGGGGTACCCCGGTGCGGTGCGGGTAAGGAGGATGCAGCGGGTGGAGAACTGGGCGAAGCTGGTCCAGACCTTCTGCCCGTTGACAATCCAATAGTCGCCGTCCTGGACGGCACGCGTGGTCAGCGATGCCAGATCGCTGCCGGAACCCGGCTCGGAAAAGCCTTGGCACCATTGCTCCTCACCGCGGAGCAGCCGCGGCACCATTTCCGCGGCGAGTTCGGCCGGGGCGTAATCGATCATCGTGGGCGTGAGCACCTCGAGCATCGAGTACGGGCCGGGCTCGGCCAGTCGCCGTCCCACCACCTCTTCGCCGACGATCGCCCGCAGCACCGCTGGCCCGCCGAGCCCACCGACCGCGACGGGCCAGCCGTAGCGCATCCAGTCGGCATCGTAGAGCGCGCGGCTGACCCGGCGGAATTGCAGCATGTGGCCCTGCAGCGAGTGATCGGGCCCCGGCGTTAAGTCGTTCTCGTCGAGCCACTTACGCAGACCCGACCGGAACTCGTCAACGTTCATCGGGCGTTCACGGCGTGGGGCGGCCGATGGCGTGTGGACGTCCGGAGTCGTGCACGCCGCTGCGGCGGATGAACGTCATGGCACGGGTCTTCAGCCGCCAGCCGTCGGCGGTGCGCAGGTAGGTGTCGCGGTAGTAGCCGATGCGCATGTCGTGAGCGGAGTGTTCGATGAAGCACAGCGGCTGCGTCCCGGTGGCCGTGTCGCCTTCGAGATTTTCCACCAGTGAGGTGCCGGTCATGAACAGACCCTTGGGCGCGGCGGCCACCAGCTCCGGGAACCTGTCCAGGGTGTAGGTGTCGCCGAAGGCGCTGTAAGTGCCGTCCGGCGTGAACACGCTGACCAGTCCCTCGATGTCGCCCTGGGTGATCGTCACGGCGTAGCGGGCGAGTAGTTGCTGAATCTCGACCAGGTCTTCAGTTCTTGTTGGCATAAACCTTGCCGCCTTTCATGACGAAGCCCACGTTCTGCGTAACCGTGATGTCTTCCAACGGGTTTCCCGGCACCGCGATGATATCGGCAAGCAGACCCGGCGCAAGGCGGCCCCGGTCTTCTGAATTGATCAGCTCGGCGGCCACGACGGTGGCGGCTCTCAGCACCGCCAACGGCGGCATGCCCCACTCGACCAAGGTGACCAGCTCGTCGGCGTTGCGGCCATGCGGGATTGCCGGCGCGTCCGTGCCGACCGCGATCTTCACCCCCGCCTCGTAGGCGGCCTTGATCGACGTCTTGGCCTTGGGGAACATCTCAGCGGCCTTGTCCTGCAACTCCTTCGGAGCGCGGGACACGTCCATCGCCTCGGCGAGCCTGCGGGTGGTCACCAGGAACCGGTCGTTGTCGACCAGCATCTGGATCGCCTCGTCGTCCATCAGGAAGCCGTGTTCGATGCAGTCGATGCCGCACGCGACCGCGTGCTTGACCGCTTCGGCGCCGTGGGTGTGCGCGGCGACGCGGAGCCCGCGCCGGTGCGCCTCGTCGACGATCGCGCGCAATTCCTCATCTGAATAGTGTTGTGCGCCAGCCTCGCCGGTCAACGACATGACGCCGCCGGAAACACACACCTTGATCAACTGGGCGCCGTGCTTGATCTGGTAACGCACCGCCTTGCGGATCTCGTCGACTCCGTTGGCGATGCCCTCTTCGACCGTGAGCTCAAGTGCGCCCGGCATGAACGCGGCGAACATCGTCGGGTCCAGGTGTCCGCCGGTGGGAGTAATCGCATGTCCCGCAGGCACAATCCGTGGGCCGTCGATCCAGCCCGCGTCGATCGCCTTGCCCAGTGCCACGTCGAGCAGGTAGCCGCCGGTCTTCACGAACAGGCCCAGGTTGCGCACGGTGGTGAAGCCGGCGCGCAGCGTGCGCCGCGCGTTGCCGACCGCGCGCAGCACCCGCGTCGGGGGGTCGTCCTGGACCTGGGAAAGCCCCGGCGTCTCGCCGCGCCCGCCCATCAGCAGGTTGACCTCCATGTCCATCAGGCCCGGCAACAGGATCTGATCGCCGAGATCGATCAGCTCGCCTTCAGGATCGCCCCCGATGGCGACGATCCGGTCGTCCTCGATCTTGACGATGCCCGGCCGGACGATCTCGCCGGCGTCGACGTCGAGCAGTCCGGCGGCCTTGAGCGTCAACACCTGTTAGATCACCGGCTCCGTTAGCACCTCAACCCAGGCCGCGCCGCTGTCGGGAACCCGCGGCTGCTTCCACGCCTCGATCGGGAACGACACCATGACCAACGATTGCATGATGTGCATCAGGGTCTTCGCGTCATCCGGCAGGTCGTCGAGCGGGTACTTGTCGCAGTACGCGATGACGTCGTTCAGCATCGGGAACGCGACGTCGTAGAACGCCTGCATCTCCCCCATGGTCGAGGCCAGTCGCTTGGCGTAGCGCTCGGGTTCGGTGGCCAGGTCCCAATCCAGATAGGGCTCCAGGGCCTTGAACTCAGACGGTAGCGACATTGCCCTGGTGCTCCTTGACGTAGTTGGCTGTCGTGTGGTGCAGGTGACGGATCAAGACTTCCTGGTCGCACAGCAGGAACTCCTTGACGGCCCGGGTGCCGATCATGGTCTGGGTCGCTTCCAGGGTGTTCGCGTCCTGCAGCGCGTACTCCTTGAACGTCACGGCGGCCAGTTCCTGGGCCAGGCGTTCGCGCGCGTTGCGCGGCGGCACGAAGTAGAGCGACGACTCGAAGATGTGCTTGTCCACCGCGGTCGGCCAGTAGTGGTAGGTCAGATACCAGCCCGGCTCCCAGATCAGCAGCATGAAGTTGGGGTAGAACAGCCACGAGTCGATGCCCCACTGCGGCACCCGCTTGACGTTGACGCCCGGCGGCAGCTCCAGGTTCTCGATGACCTCCGGCTTGTCCCACGGGCCGAACAGCCCGCTGCGCAGCACCTGGTCCATCGGCTTGACCATGGACATGTCGGTGGGCGGCGCCTGACCGCCCCACGTGGACTGCAGGTTGTGCGGGCCGGCCAACTCGTAGTGCAGCGCCTCGTAGCCGAACTTCTGGATCTTGGCGGCTTCCTCCTTGGTGTACTGCCCCTGGTGCAGGATCGGCGCGTGGTAGAACTCGACGAACGCGTCGATGAACAGCTTCCAGTTGCTGCCGACCTCGGCCCGATACGAGTAGGTCTCCGTCATCTCGCCGAAGGGGTAGCCCTCGATGCTCTTGGCCAGCGGCCCGAGGTAGTCGATCAGCGGCGCCGCGTTGTCGTCGAAGTTGATGAAGATGAAGCCTTCCCACACCTCGCAACGCACCGGTGCCAGGCCGAAGTTGCCCTTGTCGAGGTTGAAGAACTCGTCTTCCTGCTGGACGAACGTCAGGTCGCCGTCGAGGCTGTAGCGCCAGGCGTGGTACTTGCAGGTGAACTGCCGGCAGGTGCCGGAGGTTTCCTCGTTGGGAAAGTCGTTCCACACCAACTTGTTTCCCCGGTGGCGGCACACGTTGTGGTACGCCTTGACCGCTCCGTCCTTGGTCTTGACGATGATCACCGAGGTGCCCTTGCCGGCCGACGGCAGTTCTCTGGTGAAGTAGCTGCCGGTGCGCGGTAGGCGATTGACCCGGCCGACGTTGAGCCAGGTCTTTTTGAACACGGCCTCGCGCTCGGCCTCGAAGAAGGCCGGGTCGATCGAGTCGGTGTAGTCGACCGGCGCGGTCCCCAACTCGGGGTAGTTTTCCGTCCAGCTGCCAGCGGCTGGTTTAGGGAAGTGCGGCAAGGTTCTTACCTCTCTATTTCAGTGCTGATCGGCGGTTTCGAGCTGCACGCCAAAAGTGTTGAACGCCATGGCCAGCGTGGTGTAGCAGCCGACCGTGAAGACGAAATCCATGCGCTGTTGATCGTCGAGTCGCTCACCGAGCGCCGCCCAGGTCCGGTCGGACAGCTCCGATTTGTCGTTGAGCTCGTCGACGCCCTGCAAGAGGGCGGCCTCGATCGGGGCCGCAGCCTCTCCACGCTGCACCGCCGCGATCTCCTCGTCGGTGATGCCCTCTTTCTTGGCCAGGTCTACGTGGTGCGTCCACTCGTATTCGCTGCCCCGCAGATGTGCGACCCGCAGGATGGCCAGCTCGCGGAGGCGGGCGGGCAGCGTGGACGTCATCAGCAGGTGGACGTTGAAGCGCAGAAAGGCCTTGGCCAGCGCCGGGTGGTGGGCGAACGTGCTCAGCGCATTGTTGGTGTCGGCACCACGCATCGCGGAAAGGGCTTGCCGGGTGGCGTCGTCCCACTGATCGGCGGGCAGCGGCGGCAGGCGCATCGCGCGAGGTTCCTCTCGGTGCAGGAGAATCATATTCTCATTTCCAACCAATAGATTTGCATGATTCAGTCTTCTGGTCAATCCTGGCGCGTACCGATTCGCTGCTCTGCGGCCCTGCGCTGGCGTTTCAGCCAGTCGCATGCACCCTGCGCGGGCGTCCTCCGGGCGGCGCTCAGGGGCGGGTAATTTGCCCGGCCGCCACTAGTCGCGGGCCCCGCCCCCGCACCGAGCGGCTAGTCTGGATGTTGATTCTCACTTCGCGAGAAGATAGTTTTCAAAATAGTGATCTTTGCGCTGGGCGGCGGATTGGCCGAGGCTGGATAGAGCAGCGCGTCCCAGGACTTCGACAAAGAAGGAACGGTTATGAACAAAGAAGACATGATCCTGATCAGCGTCGACGACCATACCGTCGAGCCACCCGACATGTTCAAGAACCACCTGTCGAAGAAGTACATCGACGATGCGCCGCGGCTGGTGCACAACGAAGACGGCTCGGACATGTGGAAGTTCCGCGACACCGTCATCCCGAACGTCGCGCTCAATGCCGTCGCCGGCCGGCCCAAGGAGGAGTACGGGATCGAGCCGACGGGTCTCGACGAGATCCGCCCGGGCTGCTACAACGTCGACGAGCGCATCAAGGACATGAACGCCGGCGGCATCCTGGCCTCGATCTGCTTCCCGTCGTTCCCGGGCTTCGCCGGCCGCCTGTTCGCCACCGACGACACGGACTTCTCGATCGCCCTGGTGCAGGCGTACAACGACTGGCACATCGACGAGTGGTGCGGGGCCTACCCGGCGCGCTTCATTCCCATGGCGATCCCGGTGATCTGGGACGCCGAGGCGTGCGCCGCCGAGGTGCGGCGGGTGGCGAAGAAGGGCGTGCACGCGCTGACCTTCACCGAGAACCCCGCCGCGATGGGCTACCCCAGCTTCCACAACGAGTATTGGAACCCGTTGTGGGAAGCCTTGTGCGACACCAACATGGTGATGAACGTCCACATCGGGTCCTCGGGCCGGCTGGCGATCACCGCCCCCGATGCGCCGATGGACGTGATGATCACGCTGCAGCCGATGAACATCGTGCAGGCCGCGGCGGACCTGCTGTGGTCGCGGCCGATCAAGGAGTACCCCGACCTCAAGATCGCGTTGTCCGAGGGCGGCACCGGGTGGATCCCCTACTTCCTGGAGCGCGCCGACCGGACCTACGAGATGCACTCTACGTGGACGCATCAGGACTTCGGCGACAAGCTGCCGTCCGACGTGTTCCGTGACCACTTCCTGACCTGTTTCATCAGCGACAAGGTCGGCGTCGCACTGCGCAACGAGATCGGCATCGACAACATCTGCTGGGAGGCGGACTACCCGCACAGCGACTCGATGTGGCCGGGCGCACCCGAAGAGCTCTGGGATGTGTTGTCGCGCAACAATGTCCCCGACGACGAGATCAAGAAGATGAGCTACCAGAACGCGATGCGCTGGTACTCGTTCGACCCGTTCACCCACATCACGCCGGAGCAGGCCACCGTCGGCGCCCTGCGCAAGGCCGCCGAAGGCCACGACGTGTCCATCAGGGCGAGGGGCCACGACAAGGACAGCAGGGCGGGTTCGTCGTTCGCGGACTTTGCCGCCAACGCGAAAGCGCTTACGGGCAACCAGGACTGAGCCACCGGTGCCCGACGGTGGAATGAATTTCGAGCTGACCGACGACCAGGAGCTGATCCGCAGGTCGGTCGCGGAGCTGGCGCGCAAGTTCGACGACCAGTACTGGATGGAAAAGGACCAGGCGCACGAGTTTCCGTCTGAGTTCTACAAGGCCATAGCCGACGGCGGCTGGTTGGGGATGACGATCCCGACCAAGTACGGCGGCCACGGCCTGGGCATCACCGAGGCCACCATCCTGCTCGAGGAGGTCGCCAAATCCGGTGGCGCCATGAACGCGGCCAGTTCGATCCATCTGTCGATCTTCGGCATGCAACCGGTGGTGGTGCACGGGTCCGACGAACTCAAGGCGCGCACGCTGCCTCCGGTCGCGACGGGCGAAGTGCACGTCTGCTTCGGGGTCACCGAACCCGGTGCCGGCCTTGACACTTCGCGGATCACCACATTCGCCAAACGCGACGGTGACCGTTATGTCGTCAACGGCCGCAAGGTGTGGATCTCCAAGGCGATGGAGTCCGACAAGATCCTGCTGCTGACCCGCACGCAGAGCTACGACGAGGTCACCAAGAAGACCGACGGGATGACGCTGTTCCTCACCGACCTCGATCGCAACCACGTCGACATCCGGCCGATCCGCAAGATGGGCCGCAACGCCGTGAGCTCCAACGAGTTGTTCATCGACAACCTGGAGATCCCCGTCGAAGATCGAGTTGGCGAGGAAGGCAAGGGTTTTAAGTACATCCTGGATGGTCTGAACCCGGAGCGGATGCTGATCGCCGCCGAGGCGCTGGGTATCGGCCGGGTCGCGCTGGAAAAGGCCGTGAAGTACGGAAACGAGCGCGAGGTCTTCGGTCGGCCGATCGGCATGAACCAGGGGCTGCAGTTCCCACTCGCCGACTCGCTGGCGCATCTCGACGCCGCCGAGTTGATGCTGCGGAAGGCCACGTGGCTGTATGACAACGGGAAACCCTGTGGCCGTGAGGCGAATACCGCAAAGTACCTGTGCGCCGACGCGGGCTTCACCGCCGCGGATCGCGCGTTGCAGACCCACGGAGGTATGGGCTACGCGGAGGAGTACCACATCACGCGGTACTTCCGCGAGGCCCGGTTGATGAAGATCGCACCCGTCAGTCAGGAGATGATCCTGAACTTCCTGGGAGCGAACGTCTTGAAGTTGCCGAGAAGCTATTGACAGCGGCATCTGGCACCGAGGCCCCTGTCCTGATGTCGGATGACCGCGACGGGGTGCGGACCCTGACGCTGAACCGTCCGCACCGCAAGAACGCGATCGATCCCGAGCTGTGGATCGCGCTGCGCGACGCACTCGACGCGGCCGGCCACGACCGCGGCGTGCGCGCGCTCGTGATCACCGGCGCCGGCGGGAGCTTCTGTTCGGGTGCCGACATCTCGGTCCCCGAGGACATTCATCCGAAGTACAAGCTGCAGCGCTTGACCGACGTGGCTCTGGCATTGCACGAGCTCGAGATCCCGACGGTCGCCAAGGTCACCGGTGTCGCCGTCGGCGCCGGCTGGAACCTGGCGCTGGGTTGCGATTTGGTGGTCGCGACGCCCGAATCCACGTTCTGCCAGATCTTTTCGAAACGCGGCCTGTCGATCGACCTGGGTGGATCCTGGCTGCTGCCGAAACTCGTTGGCCTGCAACAGGCCAAGCGGCTCACACTGCTGGCGGAGACGATCGACGCCGCCGAGGCCCAGGCACTGAACCTGGTGACGTGGGTGGTGTCGGCGGCCGAAATCGACGCCTTCGTCGACGACCTCGCCGACCGGTTGGCCGCGGGTCCGCCCGTCGCGCTCGCCGCGAGCAAGGCGTTGCTGAACGAGGGCGCCGACCGCACTTTGCGCGACGCGCTGGCCAACGAGGCCCGCGCGCAGGTCGGCAACTTCGCGACCGCGGATGCCCGCGCCGCCTATGCCGCCTTCGCGCAGCGGCGCGAGCCGTCGTTTACTGGTCAGTGGTTGCTGTCGAAATCGAGCGACCCGGAACATTCGGAGTAGAGATATGCGTGAAACGGTCATCGTCGGGGCGGTGCGGACGCCGGTAGGGAAGCGAAACGGCGGCCTGTCGGGCATGCACGCCGCCGACCTGTCCGCCGTCGTGCTCAACGAACTGGCGGAACGCACGGGCGTCGATCCCGCGGTCGTCGACGACGTGATCTGGGGCTGCGTGTCCCAGGTCGGCGATCAATCCAGCAACATCGGGCGCTACGCGGTGCTGGCCGCCGGGTGGCCCGAGAGCATCCCCGGCACCACCGTCAACCGGGCCTGCGGCTCCAGCCAGCAGGCTCTCGACTTCGCGGTGCAGGCCGTGATGTCGGGCCAGCAAGATGTCGTGGTGGCGGGCGGCGTCGAGGTCATGAGCCGCGTGCCGCTCGGGTCAGCCAGGGCGACGGGAATGCCTTATGGCCCGAAAGTCCTTGCCCGCTATGACGATTTCTCATTCAACCAAGGCCTGTCGGCGGAGATGATCGCCAAGAAGTGGGGCTTCTCGCGGACCCAACTCGACGAATTCTCGGCGGTGTCCCACGAGCGCGCCGCCGCGGCCCAGGACGCGGGCGCCTTCACCGACCAGATCGTCCCGGTGTTCACCGATGACGGCGACGGACTGGTCACCGCCGACGAGGGAGTGCGGCGAGGGACCACCGTCGAAAAGCTGGCCGGGCTCAAGCCGGCGTTCGCCGAGGACGGGGTGATCCACGCGGGCAGCTCGTCGCAGATCTCCGACGGCGCGGCCGCCCTGCTGGTGACCACGGCGGAGATGGCGCTACAGCTCGGACTGGCCCCGCTGGTGCGGTACCGGGCCGGGGCGGTCACGGGAGCCGATCCGATACTCATGCTCACCGGGCCGATCCCGGCGACCGAGAAGGTGCTGAGAAAGGCCGGTGTCGCGCTATCGGAAATCGGCGTCTTCGAGGTGAACGAAGCATTTGCGCCGGTCCCGATGGCCTGGCTCGCCGAGACGGGTGCCGACCCGGACCGGCTCAACCCGCTCGGCGGCGCGATCGCGCTCGGCCACCCGCTGGGCGCCTCCGGCGCGGTGCTGATGACGCGGATGATCCATCACATGCGCGACAACGGCATTCGGTTCGGACTACAGACCATGTGCGAAGGCGGCGGCACCGCCAACGCCACGGTGGTCGAACTCGTCGCCTAGGACCGCGCGGCAAATTCACCCGGCAACCGCACCTTGCCACGGCGGCTGAACCAACCTACTGTGTGTTCAGTTAGTTGGTTTTGGCCTGACCGTTCAAAGGAGTCCGGTGCCTGCCGCACGGCCGTATGACGCGCTGCTCGCCAAGGGCGAGGACCGCAAGCAGCGGATCCTCGACGTGGCGCAGCGGCTGCTCACTCGCCACGGTTGGCGCAACACCACGCTGGCGCAGATCGCGCGCGCGGCCGGGGTGACGCCCGCCGGATTGCTGCACCACTTCGAGTCCAAGGAGCAGCTGCTGCACGCGGTGCTCGACGCGCGCGACTTCGACGACGAGACCCATGCCGATCGGGACGGCGACTTTTTCGGCGGGATCGCTCAGGCCGCCGATCGGTTCGCCCGCGCGCCCGAACTGGTCGGCACATTCACCGTGCTGCTGGCGGAGAACATCCTTCCGGAGGCGCCGCTGCACGACCGCCTGCTGGCCAGGCACCGCGACGCGATCGACATCGTCGCCGAGGCCATCCGCCGCGGTCAGGCAGCCGGCCAGTACCGCACCGACCTGAACCCCGCCGTCAAGGCCGTAGAAATTCTCGCGTTCGTCCACGGAATGGAAACAATATGGTTGCTCGACCCATCGATCCCGCTGACCGAGGTGTTCAAGGAGTACGCCGAGGCTCTGGCGCGCGACTTCGCCCCGCCGACGACGAGGACGTGAAAAACACGAGGTACCGGCTCGACGTCGTCGCCGCCAGCGTGACCGACGTGGTGCGGTGCGCCGGCGGTTGGATCTTCGACCGGGCCATGGCCGGTTGGGACGTCACCGTCCTGGTTGCCGACCACGGGGGTGACCAATCCGACGATCGGCCGCTGCAGATCCTGGGTGCGCAGGCGCTCGACCTCGAAGAGGCGCTGGCCGCCATGGAGTCGGGAGTGACAACTCGCCCGAACCCTCAGGCCGTCGCGGTGGCAGCCGACCTGTTCGGCTGCGACGAGCGGGTTCGGCAGGGCGTGCTGCAAGCCCTGGATGATGGCGGCCTCGAGGTCACGCTGTGGGGGGAGTCCTGGCCCGCCGAGCTCGGTGACAGCGTGGGCGGGGTGCACCACGAGTTGAGCATGGCCGCCCGGACCTTCAAGGCGCAGGCGCTGGCCGCCGCGCTGAACGACGCGCAGCCCGTGCCGAGCTCGATCGGGCACACCGAAGCCTTCCGCAGTGGGCGGCTGACCAGCCCGTCGGTGGCGACCGACCTCGTTCCGGCCGGCTGAATCGTCGTTCCCGACTGCGGCGGGCGCGTTGACGACTTAGGCCTCCTATGGAAATGTAATACTCATCTCTGAGAGGCTCATTCTCATTGCTGAGATTTGAAACGGAGCACGATGACGAACGACTTCTCCAAGATGGACTTCTTCCGCGGTAAAGAGCTCATCGCCGACCCGTACCCCTATTACGAGTCGCTGCGGCAGCAGTGTCCGGTGGCCCGGGAAGACCATCACGGGGTCACCATGGTGACGGGTTGGGACGAAGCCTGCGCGGTGCTGAACGATGCCGAGACGTGGTCGTCGTGCATCTCGGTGACCGGGCCGTTCCCCGGCTTTCCGGTGTCCCTCGAGGGCTTGGGCGACTCGGACCTCACCGAATTGATCGAGCAGCATCGCGACGAGCTGCCGTTCAGCGACCAGCTGCCCACGCTCGACCCGCCGACCCACACCAACCACCGCTCGCTGCTGATGCGCCTGATTACGCCCAAGCGCCTCAAGGAGAACGAGGACGCCATGTGGGCGCTCGCCGACCAGGTGCTCGACGATTTCCTGCCGCCCGGCGAGGGTGACTGGATCAAGGGCTTCGCCAGCCCGTTCACCCTGCTGGTCATCGCCGATCTGCTGGGTGTGCCGATGGAGGACCGCGACAAGTTCGTCAAGGGTATTGCCGAGCACGCGGGTGGCGGCATCGGTGGCACCGGCAAGGAGTCGCTGTCACACAGTCCGCTGGAATTCCTCTATGGGCTCTTCTCCGACTACGTCTCCGACCGCCGCGCCAACCCCCGCGACGACGTGCTGACCGGCCTGGCGACCGCCACCTACCCGGACGGCTCGGTTCCGGAGGTCGAGGACGTGGCCCGCGTCGCCAGCAACGTCTTCTCGGCCGGCCAGGAAACCACGGTGCGACTGCTCGGCGCCTCGTTGCAGACGCTGGGGGAGCGGCCCGACATTCAGGCCCAGCTGCGCAGGGACCGCAGCCTGATCCCCAACTTCATCGAGGAGTCACTTCGCCACGAGAGCCCGGTGAAGGGCGACTTCCGGATGAACCGCGTGCCCGTCAATGTCGGCGGTGTCGACCTGCCTGCGGGCACCACCGTGATGATCGTGCAGGCGGCCGCGAACCGGGATCCGCGCCGGTTCGAGGACCCCACCACGTTTGACCCGGCCCGCAAAAACGCGCGCCAGCACATCTCGTTCGGACGCGGGATCCACAGCTGCCCCGGCGCGCCGCTCGCGCGCGCCGAGACCCGGGTGGCGATCGAGCGCCTGCTCGACCGCACATCCGACATCCGGATCAACGAGCGTTTCCACGGGCCGGCGAATGACCGCCGCTACCAATACGTTCCGACGTATATCTTGCGCGGCCTGACCGAACTGCACCTGGAGTTCACGCCGGCATGAAGGTTTGGGTAGACGACTCGCGTTGTCGCGGTCACGGCGTCTGCGTCACGCTCTGCGCCGATGTGTTCAGCCTGACCGACGACGGCTATGCGGTGGCCGTAGACTCCGATGTCCCAACGGAATTGGAGGCCGACACCCACGAGGCCATCCAGTGCTGTCCCGAGCAGGCCATCGTCGAGGGCTAATGAAAAACGCTGGAAACAAGGAGTTTTGAGTGCCAAAAGGGTATGTCATTCTGACCGAGGCCATCAAAGATCCCGAGGGCATGAAAGCCTACGGACAGGCGGCGGGATCGGCGATGAGCGGTGCCACCGTGCTCGCGGTGGATAGGGCCCCCAAAGTGATCGAAGGCAGTTGGCACGGCGATCAGACCGTGGTGCTGGAATTCGAATCGGTGGACGCGGCCCGGGAGTGGTACGAGTCCGAGGGCTACCAAAAGGCCGCCAAACTGCGGCAGGCGGCAGCCGACTGCAACGCGGTCATCCTCTCCGGCTTCTGACACTCCCCGGATCGAAATGCCCGGGTGGCACCGGCGGTGTGAACAGCCGCTAGTCCTCGATCGAGATCGCCTGCCGGGGGCATTGACGGACCGCTTCACGCACCAGAGATTCGTTCTCCGGCGTCACTTCAGGCTGTAGGACCGTCAGCATGTCGTTGTCTTCCAACTGGAAGACCTCCGGGATCACGCCCATGCACACCCCGTTGCTTTCGCACAGGTCCCAATCGACTTCAATTCTCATCGCAGCACCTTCACCGGTACGTTCTGCCAGCCCATCACGTTTTGCATCTGGACGCGTTTGCAACGATCCCAGTCCACCTCGAAACGGGGCATGAAATCAAGCAGTTTCTCCAGCGCGACCGCGCTTTCCATCCGGGCCAGCGCGGCGCCCAGGCAGCTGTGGATCCCGTAGCCGAATCCCATGTTCTGCGCTTCGGTCCGGTCGCGGTCGACATCGAACTTGTCGGGATCGGTCCAGGCCTCCGGGTCGCGGTTGGCTGCGCCGTTGATGAGGAAGATCGGCTTGCCGGCCGGAATCGTGACGCCGTGCAGTTCGACGTCTTTCATCGAGCGGCGGACCTGATACTGCGACGGTGCCTCGTAGCGCAGCAGCTCTTCGACCGCCGCGGGAATCTTGCTGCGGTCGTCGAGCAGCTTCTGCCACTGCTCGGGATTGCGGCCGAACACCACCGGCGCATTGCCGACGAGCTTGGTGACGGTCTCGGCACCTGCGCCGCCCAACAGCGTTGCGAATCCGGCGATTTCGAGATCATCGAGTTTCGTCATCTCGCCGTCGTCGCGTTGGATCTCGGCCTCGAGCAATTGCGTGAACAGGTCGTCACGCGGTTCCTCGCGACGCTGCTTGATCAGCTCGTAGTAGTACATCGCGGTGCTGATATTGGCCTGCATGCCTTCCTCGCCGACCTCCACCTGCCCGGGCTCGCGAGTGAGGGACACGTCGATCCAGTGGCGTATCTGCTGCGCGTCCTCCTCCGGCGCTCCCAGCATTGTGGTGATCACCTCGACGGGGAAGGGCCCGGAGAATTCCTGCACAGCGTCAAAATGGTCAGGGTTGACCTTGCCGAGGTGCTTGTCGATCTTCTGGCTGACCATCTCCCGCTGGGACTGGACGGCGCGCGGCGTGAACACCTTGTTGAGCAGGCTGCGCATGTGGCGATGGTCGGGCGGATCCATGAAGATGATCGACTGCGGCGGGCGTTGCCCGGAGCGCACCATCGACAGGTCGATGCCGTATGCCGAGGAGTACGTTTCAAAGTCCTTGAGCCCCGCCGCCACGTCGGCGTGCCGAGTCAGCGCGTAGAAGTCGTACTGCTCGTTGTAGTAGACCGGCTCTTCCTCCTGCATGCGCCGGTAGGTGTCCCAGGCGCCATTCCAATAATCCATGCCGAACGGATCGAAGACGATCTTCGAGGTGGTCATTGCATACTCCTGGCTGATGAGTTGCGGGCTGTAACCGTTACAGCTGAGGGCTTGACTGTAATGCTAACGGTAGCGGTTTCGTGGCGCACCGAATAGGGGTTCTTCACCGAGAAAAGCCCATCTGCGCCAGCGCGGCGTCGGCCGCATCGAGAACGGCACCGCCGGTCGCCCCGGCCGGGCCGGCGAGGTCGACGAGCAACCGGGCGTCCTTGCGGAGCAGGGTTCCCGCCAGCCCGGCCAACTGACCCAGGCTCTCGTCGCCGCCGATCACGTTGAGCGCAAAGCTGTTTCCGCTGCTGCGGGAGACCACTTCGGTGAGACGGTCGGGCGCGACGCCGAGGGCTTTGCCCAGCGACAGGGCTGCGGCCACGGTGCCCAGGTTGGCGGTGAACAACAGGTTGTTGAGCAACTTGGTGGTCTGCCCGGAGCCCAGCCCACCGAGATGCACGATGGGATCGGCGTACGTCGCGAAGACCGGACGGCAGCGCTCGACCACATCGGCCTCACCGCCGGCCATCACCAGCAGCCGACGATTCTCCGCCGCCGGGCCACCACCACTCACCGGCGCATCGATGACCGAAACCCCTTGCGCACCTGCCTTTTTCGCGAGTTCCCTGCACGTGTCGGGGTGCACCGTGCTGTGCACCGCGATCACACCGCCGGGCGGCAGCCCGGCCAGCACGCCGTGCTCGCCGCCCGTGATCTCGTCGATGTCCGCGTCGCCGACGACGCACAGGCACACCAGATCGCTGGCGGCGCCGAGTGCAGCGGGCGACCCGGCGATCTGTGCCGCCGTGCCGGCGAACGGCTCGAGGGTCTCGGGTCGGCGCGCCCACAGAGTCGTCGGGTAGCCGGCCTCGATGATCCGCCGCGCCATGGGGCCGCCTTGGCTGCCCAACCCGATGAAACCGACCCGCATCAACCGGCCTCTTTGCTCGCCGAGGACGCCTCGGATGAACCGGCCGCGCATTCGTCCACGAATGCGAAGACGCCGCGGTGGTACTCGGGCGCGCTGTACCCCAGGCTGATGTTGTGTCCCGCTTCGGGTTGTCTGTTGACGCTGAACCGCGGCGATCCGGAAAAGAGTGCGGCGATCTCGACCATCGCCGATTCGTCTGTCTGCCAAACTTTTTCGTACTCCGCGATGCTGAATCGCACCGGAACGCGCACGGCGGGGGCCAATTCCGGGAAAGTTTGACGGGCCCAGTCGGACACCATCTTGTCCTCGTAGGACGGGGCCGACGGGGAGATGGTGGACCCATTGAGCACCTCGGGCGGATACAGCCGCTCCGGGGTCCACAGCATCTCGTAGATACCCGCCGGCCGGCGTTCCCTGGTCGCCGTCTTCAGGATCTCGCGGGCCGCGGGGTGATAGTGGCGGCCGGTGCCCGCCAATTCCACGCCGAGCAGGTCGGCGCCGCGCTCGTCGGCGGCCATCCGCATCGCGAGCTCGCAGCCGCCCGAGTGGGCCATCACGAACAATCCGGCTCCGCGCGGTCGCTCGCCGAGGATGTGGTCCACGGCTGCGTACGCGAGGTCTATCCGCTGCTGCGGTGTGGCCATGGCGTCCGGGTAGGACGCCGAGCTGCCGTATCCGGGCCGGTCTAGGGCCACGACGGTGAATCCGGCCGCCGCCCCGGTCCGCAGCAGCGAGGACGACGGGTGCCCCGGGCAGTCGAAATAAAGGGCCGTGGTGCCCCCGCCATGGATGGCCAGGATGACGGCCTTCGGATCGGCTGAGTTCTCGGGCTCGGCGACAGCCGCCGACATCGGCACCCCGTCGACGATCACCAGCCGCGGACGCGGGGCCGCACTCATGAGTCGGCCCGTAGCAGCAGCACCCCGCTGGGGGTCAGGCCGCCGCTGCTGACCACCCCGACGCGGGCGTCGGCGACCTGGCGGTCGCCCGCTTCACCGCGCAGCTGGCTGACGGCTTCGTGCAGCAGGCCCATGCCGTGGGTGCGGCCGTGCGACAGTTGGCCGCCGTGTGTGTTCAGCGGCAGCTGGCCGTCGCGGGCGATGTTCTTGCCGCCGTCCAGGAATTCCCTGGCCTCCCCGATGCCGCAGAATCCCAGCGCCTCGATCCAGGACAGGCAGTTGAAGGTGAACCCGTCGTAGAGTTCGGCGACGTCGACGTCGGCGGGTCGCAGCGTGGTGCGCGTCCACACGTGCGCCGCCTGGCCCAGCACCTGTGGTTCGTGCGTCAAAGTGCTTTGGTCCCAGTCGAGTCGCTCGATGATCTGTGTGCCCACCGCCTCCACCAGCACGGGCGGCTTGGCCAGGTCACGTGCGGCGTCGACGGCCGAAACGATCACGGCGACCGCGCCGTCGCACGGGACGTCGCAATCGTAGAGACCGAACGGGGTGGTGATGGGCCGGGCGTTCAGGTAGTCGTCCATCGTCATCGGGTCGCGATAGATGGCGGTGGGGTTGAGTCCGGCGTTGGCCCGCTGGTTCAGCGCTATCCAGCCGAGCGTCTCCTTGGTGGTGCCGTACCGGTGAAAGTGCCGCTGCGCGTTCATCGCCAGCGTGTGCGCCGCCGAGGTGGCGCCGAACGGCATTTGCCACCCCGACATCCGGCCCATCGATGGGACGATCTTGCCCTGCTTCATCAGCTCGCCATGGGTGGCTTCCCACAGCGTCCGGAAGCACAGCACATGCCGCGCCAGGCCGCCGGCGACCGCGAGCATTGCGGCGATCACCGAACCGCCGGGGCCGAACGTGTCCATGGCGCCGTTATGCCACGTCGGCCGGATGCCCAGTGCGCCCTCGAGCGCGGTGACGCCGCCTTCGCTGAAGGCGCCGGCCATGATCGGGCCCGGGTAGGTCGACAGGCCATCGATGTCGGCGTAGGTCAGGCCGGCGTCGGCGATCGCTGCCTCGCAGGCCTGCACGGTCAGCGACAGCGGCAGCTGCATGAGCCGGCGCCCGATCGGTGACATCCCGATCCCGGTCAGCGCGACCTTGTCCTCGAACTTCTCGGTGGTGAGCATGGGCCGGACGTATTCGCCGAAGCGTTCCGGCGCGATCTCGTCGACCGGCAACGGAGCGGGTTCGGCGTTGGCGATCACGCGAAACAGCGGCAGCCAGACGTCCTCGGCCTGCTCGAAAACGACCTCCACCTGCTGGCCGAGTTCGAGTTGATCGGGGTCGGCGTCGACGAGGTTGGTGGTCAGCCGGACCCGCGGATCCTCCGCGATCGCCACCTGAGCGATCACATAGGGCGCCGGCATTCCGGGCAGGCTGAAGCGCTCGTTGACGGTGAACCCGGCCAGCGTCGCCCTGCCCGAGACGGCCCGCACGCCGATATCCCGCGAACGGCAGTAGCGGCACACGGGCGCCGGCGGATGGATCAGCGTGGCGCACGCCTTACATTCCTGGAACCGGAGCTTCCCGTCAGCGCCCGACTTCCAAAAGAATTCGTTGTCCTGCGTGATCAGGGGCAGCGGTCGTCCCGGTGCTGCTGACACGTCACCTCCGGAAGTCGGACGACCGCCGGAAAGACATGGTACGGCCGTTATACGAATCGGAGAATCACGTTATCACCGGTTAGCAGGCACGATCCAGACCTTGACCCGGTGCCGTCAGAGCGGCACCCAGACGCCATTGAGGTACACGCCCCACTGGTGGAATCCGACTTGCCACGTCGGAGCCACGGGTGACCACTTTGGCCAAGGCGGAGGTGGCGGCACATCGTCGCCCGCAAATGACGGCGCGTACGCCGGGCCGGGCGTGTACCACGCCGGTATCGGCGGCGGCAGCGTGCATTGCCGGGTCGTCGGGTTCCATGACATGTTGGCGTCGCACGCCGCCGAGCTGACGGCGGGGGTTATCAGCACCGCAGCCGCCATCGGCACGAACGCGATTGCGAAGACACCAAGCAGGCGATGACCGAACCATCTCATGATGAGCCTCCCAGAGAACCCCCGGATTTGGGCCGTCCCCAAGTTTACGTCTTCACCGCTGGCGTTGGTGTAGCTCGCGGCGACTATGCTCCTGCGAGGTATCAAGTACTTTATATTTGGCCATATTTGGCCTGCTGCTGATCGGGAGGTGCTCGTTGCTCGACGCGGAGAAGATCCTGATCACGGGTGCGACCGGCAAGATCGCGTTTCCCATCGCGCGCGCCCTGGCGACAAAGAACGAGGTGTGGGGCGCCGCACGCCTGAAAGATCCCGCCGCCCGCGAACGACTCGTCGCCGCCGGCATCACGCCCGTCGCGCTGGACGTCAGCACCGGCGACTTCTCCGAGCTGCCGGACGACTTCACCTACGTTTTCCACGCGGCCGTAGACACCGGCACCGACGACTGGACCAGGTGCGTAGAGACGAATGCGCAGCGGTCGGGCGATCTGCTCTACCACTGCCGCTCGGCCAAGGGTTTCGTCTTCTGTTCGACCGGCTCGATCTACGCCTATCAGGGACAGCGCCCGCTCACCGAAACCGATCCGCCGGGCGTCCCCCTGCGGGCGAACTACAGCATCTCCAAGGTCGCGGCCGAGGCGGTGTGCACGTGGATCGCCAACCGTTACCGAATTCCGTTGACCATCATCCGGATCTGTTCCACCTACGGACCTGAGGGCGGCGCGCCCGCCGACCGTCTCGATGCGATGTTGGCGGGCAGGCCAATTCGACTCCACCCCGACAAGCCGAACAACTACAACCCGATCTACGAGGACGACTATGTCGAACTCGGCGTTCGCGCAATGGAAGTCGCTGCAACACCCCCGGCCGTGGTGAACTGGGCCGGCAGCGAGACGGTCAGCGTCGAGGACTACTGCACCTACATGGGTGAGCTGATCGGCGTCGAGCCGATCTTCGAGTACACGCCCAAGGCGCACACCCCGCTATGGCCGGACGTGACCCGCATGCATGACATCCTCGGCGCCACGAAGGTGCCCTGGCGCGAGGGCTTTCGACGGATGATCGAAGCCCGGCACCCTGAGCTGGCACTGCGCCAACCTAATTCGGACAAAGCATGATGCAGCTTCCGGGCACGCCATCGGACGAGGTCGCGGGGATCCTGGCCGCCGGGCGCGGAGACATCACCACCCTGTTCGTGTCCATGGCGACCCGCCACCCCGACGGCACCGATGCCGACTATCTGCGCTGGCACACCCTGGACCACCGCCCGGAACAACACCGGTTGGCCGCGGTGCGGGCTTCCTTGCGGTTGGTGTCCACGCCGGACTGTCGCTCCGCGCGCGCGATGAGCGCGGGCCCGTTGGACACGGTCGACCACGTGATGACGTACTTCTTCACCGACCAGGCTGGGCTGCAACGATTTAACGAGCTGTCCACGGCCCTCGGGGACGCCGGTCGCAAACTTCCACTGCTGCCACCGGTCGAGCGCGGAGTCTACGAGGTGCGCACCAAAGCGGCGGCACCGCGCGTCAAGGCAGGATCGGACGTCCTGCCATGGGTGCCCGTGCGGGGCGCGTACCTGTTGCTGGAGCGCGGATCGGCGCCGGTGGCCCCTCTGATCGACGTCGACGGCGTGGCGGGGGTCTGGTCCGGGCTCTCACATCGGGTCGACGCCAATTTGGCCAGCGCTCAGGCGAATCAGTCGATCACATACTGCTTCCTGGACGATGACCCGATCGCCGTCGCCGAACGGCTGCGGCCGGTGCTGACGGCCCGGTGGGCCGGGCCGGACATCGAACCGCTTTTCGCCGCACCGTTTTTCGCGGTCGTGCCCTACGAATGGGATCGGTATGTGCCGTAAGGGTGGGGTCGCGTGCGCGTCGGTGTGATGGTCGGTTCGGACAAGGAGCGCTCGCGCGCCGACCGGCTGGCCGGACTGATCGCCGACGGCGCCGCGGCCGAAGACGCGGGCTTCACCGCGTTCTGGATGCCACAGGTCCCCGGCTACCTCGACGCGATGACGGCCGTGACGCTGATCGGGCAGGCCACCGAGCGCATCGAAATCGGCACGGCGGTCGTCCCCATCCAGACCCGCCACCCGATGATCATGGCGCAACAGGCGTTGACGACCGAGGTCGCGTGCGCGGGCCGGTTCACGCTCGGGCTGGGGCCGTCGCACCATTGGATCGTGGAAGGTCAACTTGGGCTGACCTACGACCGGCCGGCGAAACTGATGGGCGACTATCTTGACGTGCTGGCCGCGGCGTTCGCCGGACCTGGCACCGTCGATGTCGAAAACGACTGCTACCGCGTGCATTCGCCGGTGGATGTCACCGACACGTTCGAGGTGCCGGTCCTGTTGTCGGCGCTCGGGCCGGCGATGCTCCGGCTCGCGGGTGAGCGGGCCGGCGGCACCATCCTGTGGATGGCCGACGAGCGGGCGATCGGCGATCACGTCGTGCCGCGCATCACCGCGGCGGCCGGCCGTGCGGGCCGGCCCGCGCCGCGGGTCGTCGCCGGTGTTCCCGTCGCGCTCTGCTCGAACGACGAGACGGACGACGCCCGCGCCTACGCCAGCGAGGTGCTCGGGCACGCGGATTTCTCGCCGAACTACGTGCGGCTGCTCGAGCACGGTGACGCCCAGGACGTCGGCGACACCATGGCGGCGGGCGACGAATCCGCGATCCTGTCTCGGCTGCACCGCTACCGCGACGCGGGCGTCACCGACCTCGCGGCGCGAATCGTTCCGTTGGGCAAGGACGCAACGCAACGAAGCGAATCGCGGCGCCGGACTTCAGCGTTCCTGTCGTCGCTGTGTCCCGTCCTGTGATCACCGTGACGGCAGGCCGAGGACTCGCTGGCCGATGATGTTGCGCTGAATCTCCGAAGTGCCGCCGGCGATGGTGCCCGCATAACTGCTGTTGTAGCGGGCGAACCAGCTGGCGGTGAAAAGGTTTGGCGCGTAAGGGTTGTACGGCGCGGTCAGCACGCCGTCGCGCAAACCGTCGAGCCCGGCCGCGTCCAGCGCATGCCTGAGCGCGTTCTGTTCGGCCTCCGAACCAAGAACCTTCAGTGTCGATAGGGCCGCCACGTCGACCTCACCGCGGGCCGCCCGGCCCAACGCCGCCGAACCCAACAGCCGCAGCGCCCAGTAGTCCATCACGATGCTGGCGTAGTGATCCCGGTTCAGCTCGTCGGCCGGCCGGTAGTCCTCCAGCAATTGTTCGAGCCGGTTGGCGAACGCCATCCACATCATGGTGCGTTCGTGGCCCAGCGAGCCGTTGGCGACCTGCCACCCGCCATTGAGCGGGCCGACAAGGTTTTCCGCGGGCACCTGCACATCGGTGAAGAACACCTCGTTGAAGTCCAGATCGTCGCGGTCGTACACCGAGGCGAAGGGCCGGCACACCACCCCGGGGGTGTCGGTGCGGATCAGCAGCGCGCTGATGCCCTTGTGCTTGGGTGCGCCGGGGTCGGTGCGCACGAAGGTGAGCACGACGTCGGCGTCATGCGCGCCGGAGGTCCAGACCTTCTGCCCGTTGACCACGAAGTGATCACCGGCCAACTCGGCCGTGGTACGCAGCCCGGCCAGGTCGGAGCCGGCGCCGGGTTCGCTCATCCCCAGCGACGCGGTCATCTCGGCGCGCAGGATCGGCACCGCCCAGCGCTGCTTCTGCTCATCGGTGCCGAAGGACAGTAGCGATGCTGCGATGATGCCGACGCCCTGCGGGTTGAAGCAGTGATAGATCCGGCGCCGTGACAGCTCCTCGCGATGCACGAACTGCTGCAGGATGCCGGCGCCGCGGCCACCGAATTCAGGCGGGTTGCCCGGCAGCAGCCAGCCGTGGTCGAACTGGAGGCGCTGCCAGCGACGCGACCATTCCGGTACACCCGACGTCGATGACGGCCGCTGCGCGGCCTGTGCCTCCGTCGGAAGGTGCTCGGTTCAGAAAACGGACGAACTCCGCGCGGAAGTCTTCTACGTCGGCGTCAAAGGTGAGTCGCACGGGTGCTCACCGCGTGAAACCCCACTCGGCTTCGTTGGACTCGGTGTGCAGGTTCTCGGCGGGATCTTCGGAGCTGCTCGAAAAGGGATGCGCGGCTTGGGGTATGCGCTCGCCGGGCACGGTGATGGCGTGCACCGGGCAGTCCAGCAACGCCCGCATCACCGCGTCGCGGTCTTCTTCGGGCACGGTGCCGTCGCCGGTCAGGGAGGCGTATCCCCAGTCGTCCAGCGAGAAATAGCCGGGGGCGTGCTTGGCGCACACGCCGAAGCCGTCGCACACGGTGCGGTCGAGACGGATTTTCATGCTGACCTCAAAGCGGCTCGGCCTGATAGGGACGGTCTGCGCGAAATGCGCTGCGGCTGCACGATTGGCAGCTGCCGTCGAGGTGCTGGTTCACCTCGTCGGGGAACTGGTCGAGCAGGGACGCCGCGACATTGGTGGCGGCGTCCAGGGTCGCGCAGGCGCCGCGCCCACGCAGCACCACCGACCAACGGCGCAATCGTTCGAGATCCTCGACCGTTGCGGCGCCGTCGCGCAGCGCCCCGGCGGCCGCGGCCATCGCCGCGGTCCCGTTGAAACAGGAGCCGCACTGCCCGGCGTTTTCCCGATCGAAGTAGGCCAGCACCGACGCCGCGACCGCGACGGGGCAGTCGTCGGTGAGCACCGAGACCGCTCCGCAGCCCAGTCCACTGCCGAGCCCCCGGAAGGTCTCGTGGTCGAGGGTGGTCTGCAGCACCCGCTGGTCGAGCAACCCGGCGAAATAGCCGCCCATCAGCGCGCCCCGCACATCTCCGGGCGAAACACCGTGCAGGGCAAGCAATTCGGTGAACGCCACGCCGTGCGGGAGTTCGTAGAGAGCGGGCGGCCGGCCGGCTCCGCTGATGGTGGCGAGGAACGTGCCCGGCGACAGGGACGTGCCTTGCGAGCGGAACGCTGTCGAGCCGTGCCGCTGCAGGTAGGGCAGATTGGCCAGGGTTTCGACGTTGCTGACCAGGGTGGGCAGCCCGCCGACGCCCTCCTCGAACGGGCGCGGCGGCTTGTCGGTCGGCTTGGCCGGGCCGCCGTTGAGG
The DNA here is from genome assembly GCA_963758775.1 of uncultured Actinomycetota bacterium. Taxonomy (GTDB): domain Bacteria; phylum Actinomycetota; class Actinomycetes; order Mycobacteriales; family Mycobacteriaceae; genus Mycobacterium. Next base: position 115,995 of record CAVWWU010000012.1, on the reverse strand, counting down.
GAGCGCACCGCGGCGGTCTCTTCGCCGGCCACGTACCCGGGCTCGACCAACCGGACGTCGACGGCGACCCCGGCGAACGTGTCAGCTTGGATTTCACTGAGCTCGCTCAGCGCGGCCTCGACGCTGCGAGCCGAGTCCGCATCGGACACATAGACATACGCGCGCCTCGCCTCGACGACCGCGGCTGCCAACCGCAGTCCGTCCAGCACCATGTGCGGCCGGTTCCGCAGCAGCCAGCGGTCCTTGATCGAAGCCGGTTCTCCCTCTTCGCCATTGGCGACGACGGTGGTCCCTTCCGCACCGGCCATCACCCGCCCGTTATCGCGGACTGTACGCAGCTTCACCGCGAGCGGGAAGGCGGCGCCGCCCCGGCCGAGCAGTCCGCTGGATTCGACTTCGGCCAGCAGTTCGTCGGCGCCGGCCAGCGGACGATAACCACCGAGTCCGCGGTAGGCCGCCAGATCCTCGCGGCCCTGGCCCGGATTGGGGCCCAACATCCTGGGTTCGCACCCCGGCGTGGTGCCCAGCTTGATGGTCGGAGCTTGTGTGGTTTCCATGTTCATTTCGCCATCGTTAGGCTTGCGCTCATGCGGACTGCGGTAGTGCGTGTCAACGTCGACCCGGCAAGCGCGCTCACGCCGGCGCAGTTACACGAGGGCATGGCTTCGCTCCTCGGACTGGTGGGCGAAGTGGGCGCCGGTGTCGTCGACAACAACCTCGCGACGATGCCGGCCGCGCGCCGGGAGGTCGAGGTGCTGATCGCCGCCGACGATGTCGAAGCCGCCAAGCAAGGTGCAATCGCCATGTGCACCAAGGCGTTCGGTACCGCCCCGGTGCCCGGCGTGGTCACCTTCGTCAGCCGGGGAACCGACGACGACGCCCTCGGCGTGCTGTCCGCGTTCGGACTCACCGGTGAGGTCAACCGGATACCCGGGGACGACGGCTACGACATCGTGCATGTGACCCTGCGCGAATCCGACCTCGACCGCATTCCGGAGAGCCGGGTGCACACGGCGCTGGAGGCGTCGCTGAACTGTGAGGTCCACATCCACACCTTGTAACACACGGTGCAGCACCATTAGGAGCCCAGGAACTCGAGGATCGCGGGCGCCGCCTGCACCCAGGTGTCGAACATGTTGAAGTGCTTGACTTTTCCTGCGGCGCGCGCCTCGGACGCCCGCTCCCAGGCGTCCTCCGGCCAGGGCGGGTCGATGAGCTTCGAGCCCTTGATCAGACAGCTGACCTCAAGCGAAGTCCGTTTGGGGTGATCCATGTCGTTCTCGCCACCGCGAATGATCAACGTGGGTACCTTGATCCGGTCGAACATCTCGTCCTCGACACCCGGAATCGTCTGCCCCGGCTTGGACACGAACGCGTTGAGCCAGCGCAGCATGATTTTGAGGAACTCGTCCTTGTCGAAGGCGAGCAAGCGCTTCTCGTTGTCCGGGTTCTGCTCGATGCGCTCACGCCATTCCTGAACCTTCACCACGCCGTCCATTCCCGTGCCGCGCACCGCGAGGATGCTCGGGATGATGTAGAAGGATCCCAGGACGAAGCTGCCGTAGATCCCGCCGACGATGTTCCACACCACCAGCTTCTCCACCAGTTCGGGGTAGAGCATCGTGGTCAGCATGGAATCCCTTGCCCCACCGGAGCCTCCGGCCAGGATGCACCGCTCGACACCGATGCCGTTCAGCAGCTTCTTCAGCGTCTCGGCGCGCATGTGCGATTCGCTTTGTCCGTAGAACTGGACGTCGGAAGCGCCGCAATTCGGCCGGTCCCACAGCAACACCCGATAGCCACCGGCGACCAGCGCCTCGGCCAGCGGGCGCAGGCCTTCGATCTCCTTGCTGAACCGTCCGCCCGGCGTCAGCGCAATGAGATCACCTGAGTCACCGAGGATTTCATAGACAACGTTGCCGCCGTTGATCTCGATAGAGGGCACCCGATTCTCCTGTTGTTAGGCTTGCACCAGAACGTCGTTGCCGACGACGCGGACCGGATAGGTGCGGATACTCCACTCCGGTTTGACCGCGGTCGTGCCCGTCGCCAGCTCGAAACCCCATTGGTGCCAGGGGCAGTAGATGTACTCCAGGTCGCGCACCATCACCGAGTCACCGGGCAGCGGTCTCGTCGACGATCGTGCGCCCTCGGGCGCGCCCCGAGCACAGCGGGCCGCCCTGGTGGGGGCAGTAGTTCGCGATGGCGTAGAAGCTGCCGTTGACGTTGTAGACACCGACGCCGTGACGGCCGATCGGTACGAGTTTGTGCTTGCCCGGCGGGATTTCGTCCACTGTCGCAACGACGTGCTCACGGCCCTGGGCGAGACGGGGCTCGGGGCGTTGGGCTGCCCCTTCTTCTTGAAGCGTCAATTCAGAGCACCCGAACTTGACCCTCGAGGACCGGAACGGTCTCGGGCAGGTGATAGGTCGCGATGCCGTTCTTGTACATCACCGCGTCGCGCGCGTGCTTGGGCAGGTGCTTGACCAGCCAGCGCGGGTCATCGAACGTCCAGTGCGGGTAGTCCGACGAGAACAGCAGGATCTTCTCGCATTCCATCCATTCCAGGGCGCGGGTCAGCTCCGTCTTGTCGTCGGGGTAGTCCAGCGGCTGGGTGGTGAACTTGATGTGGTCCTTGACGTATTCGGACGGCTTGCGCTTGATGTCCACCCAAGACTTGCGGGCTTCATAGATCGCATCCATCCGCCACATCAGCGGCAGGATCCAGCTGAACGCGTGCTCGACGAAGACGATCTTCAGCGTCGGGAAGCGCTCGAAGACGCCGTCGAAGATCAGGCTCATCACCTGATTGGCGGCCAGCAGCGAATAGGTCACCATGAAGTCGTGGTTGTAGCTGGGGAAACCCACCGGCGGGATCGGTAGCTCGTCGTACTGGCTGCGCGAGAGGTGGCAGCTGACGGGGATGTCGTGCTTGCTCGCCGCGGCCCAGATCGGGTCGTACTTGGGATGGCCCCAGGACGGCCTCGGCTCCGCCTTGATCAGGATCTGCGCCATGAAGGGGTGCCCGGCCCAGCGCTCGATCTCGCGCACGGACTCTTCGGGCTCCTCGATGGCGAGGCAGATCGAACCGCGCCACCGCTCGTGCCAGTTGTTGTGGCTGTCCAGCCAGTGATTGGCCTGCCAGTCGTTCAACGCGTACGACATCGCGTGCTGCGCTTCGGGTAGGCGGGCCGGGTAGGCGGCGGGTTCCAGGATCGCGATGTCGGAGCCGGCCTCCATGATCAACTGGCGGAACGCCATATCCGGGTCGCTGCAGGGAAACTCGCCGTTGGACGGGAAGGAGTCGACGCGCATCGCGTAGCTGTGCGCGTAGTCGGGAGCGTCGTAGTAGATCAGCTCGCCCACGTTGCGGTTGAGGAAGTACTTGCTGCGCCACGGCTCGGGAATGTAAGGGACCAGTTCGCCGCGTTTGGGCGCCGGGTGAACGTCGGAGTCGACGCAGCGGACGGCGATGCGCTCGGCAGCGGGAACCCGCTCCTGCGAATGGGTCAACGTCATCTGGATCTCCTGGGTTTTTCGTACTTCTTCTACTGTGCGCCCGAGCCGACGGCAATGTCTATGCCGTACAGGTCGGCCGCGTTGCGCCAACACAGTTTCTCGCGCTGTTCGGCCGAGAGCGCGCTGGGCAGTTTCTTGACATCACCGAACTGCCAGTGTGGGTAGCTGGAGCCGAACATCACCATGTCTTCCTTGCCGGTGAAGCCGAACCATTCGCCCGCAAACTCGACGTCACCGGGACCGTCGAGGCTGCCCTGCACGAAATACACGTGGTCGGGCAGGTAGTCGCTGGGGATGCGCGGCGCCCACGGCGTCTGCTCCAGGTGCGGCCGGCCGAAGGTGTCCATCCGCCAGATGAACGGCGTCACCATGTCCGCGGCGCCGTCGGCCCAGACGAACTTCAGGCCGCTGAACTGCTCGAAGACGCCCTCGGCGATCATGTTCATCAGGTGATAGAGGTAGTTCAGCGCCATGAAGCTGACGTACTGCTCGTAGGTGCGGGTGTTGCCGGACGGCGTCGGCGGGAACATGATCCCGTTGCCCACTTCGATGTGCGCGGCCACCGGCAGGCCCGCGTCCACCGCCGCTTCCCACAGCGGCCAGAACTGCGGCTTGCCGAACAGCTCGCGGGACTGCAGCGGCACGCCGATCTGCACGACGCGCGGGTGCGATCGCCACTTCTCGATCTCCCGCAGCGCGCCGGGGATGTCGTCGGGGTTGACCCGGATGGTGCCGCGGAATCGGTCGCCGAACTCCTCGTGCTCGAGCCAGCGCGCCACCATCATCTCGTTGTGCGCGGCGTGCAGCGCGCTGCCCAGATGCCGGTCGGGCATGATGCCCCGGCCCATCGGGTGCAGGACGGCCACATCGACGCCGCGCTTCGAAAACAGTTCGTTCCCAACGAAATTCGGATCCGAACCGGGGTATTGGCCGTCGGGCCCCTCGGTCCCTGGCGCGTACTCGCCGCCCGGGGCGCCGTACCAGTCCATCTCGTAGTCGGGGAACCCGCGGCTCTTGAACGGCTCACGCAGGAACTTCCGCAGGTCCCTGGTGGACGAGAAGAAGATGTGCACGCTCGCGTCGATGACAGGCGTCCGTGTTCCGTCGGCGTGTTCGATCACCGAAGCCACCCTCCCGTTCCGGCGGCTAGAGCCGGTCTCGCAGACTCATCTGATAGATAATCTAACATTCTCATCGGGGGTCCATCACTCAAATTCCGGTAAGCGTTTCTCTTAGGCATCTGCGCTGGCAGGCACCGGTATTCAGGTGCTTTTGGGTAAGTGTCTTCTTCATTTGGAATAATATCATTCTCTCACTTTGCGGCGGGCGCCGCTGCGCTGCCGACGATGACGTCGGCAGCCTGCTCGAAGGGTTTGATCACGGCGGTGAAGTCGGAGTCGGGGCCTTCCGCGCGTGCGGTGGCCTCCCACACCCGGCCGATCGTGTCGGCGACGTCGACCGGGACGCCCAGCGCCTTCGCCTCGTCGAGATAGAGTCGCACGTCCTTGAGCATCAAGCCGGTGGCGAAGCCGTAATCGAAGGTGCGCGGCAGGATCGCGCGGGGGAACTTGTCGCGGCTGGCGCTCGTCGCGCCTGAGCCGGCATTGAGCACCTCGATCATCACGGCGGGGTCCAGCCCGGCTTTGACTCCCATCACGACGACTTCTGCCGTCGCCGCCAGGACGTTGGCCGCCAGGATGTTGTTGGCGAGCTTCATCGTCTGTGCCGAGCCCGGCTGCTCGCCGACGAAGAATGGCCGTCCGACCGCCTCGAGTGCCGCTCGGACGGTGTCGAATTCAGCGCGCGGGCCGGAGACCATGACGGCCAGCGCGCCCTTCTCGGCGCCGCCGACGCCGCCGCTGACCGGGCTGTCGAGGGCGACGATGCCGCGCTCGGCGAGTAGGTCGTGGATGCGGACCGCCGTTTGGCTACCGACCGTCGACAGGTCGACGTAGCGCTTGACCCGTGAGCCCTCGATCACGCCGGCCGGGCCGGTCGCCACCTCCAGCGAGGCCGTCGGGGTGGGCAGACTGGCCAGGACGGTCTCGCAACGATCGGCGACCTCCCGCGACGACGACGCGGCCTGTGCGCCCAGGGCGACGGCGCGCTCCAGCGCGGTGCTGCTGGTGTCGAAAGCGACGACGCCATGACCTTCCTGGATTAGCCTGCGCGCCATGGGGAAACCCATGTTTCCCAGTCCGATGAACCCGATCACTTCGTTCTCCAAGCCAGGTCCTAGCCCTCGTCCAGCTCGCTGAACACCTCGCGGGCGATACGGAAGCTGTCGACCGCGGCCGGTGCGCCGGCGTAAACCGCGACCTGCAGGAAGATCTCGCGGATCTCGTCGCGGCTGACGCCGTTGGTCAAAGCCGCCTTGATGTGCGTGCGTAATTCGTTGGGGCGGTTGAGGATAGGGATCATCGCGAGGTTGAGCATGCTGCGCGTCTTGAGCGGGAGTTCCGGCCGTCCCCACACCGCGCCCCAGCAGTATTCGGTGAGTAGATCCTGAAGGGGCTTGCTGAAGTCGTCCGCCTCGGACAGCGCCTTGTTGACGTACTCGGCGCCCAGCGCCGCGGAGCGAATCTCCAGACCCCGCTGGTATGTCTCGCGATCCACTTGGCTCCTCCTTGCTCTGGGAATTATTTATCCACTGCTGTATATTTTTGTCAACTAATACCCACATGTATACAAGTCTGGATATTTTCAATCGTGGTGACGACTACCCGTCGGGGCCGGCCGACGCAGGCCGAGGCCAAGAAGCTGGACCAAAAGCTGCGCAGGGCCGCCGTCAGGACGTTCATCAAACACGGCTACGACGGCACCACGATGGACGCGATCGCGCGAGCGGCCGGCATCACCCGGCGCACGCTCTACGCCCGCTACCCCGACAAGCGCGCCGTCTTCGTCGATGTCATCCCCTGGGCGCTGACGCGCAGGACCGAGCGTGATCCGGACGAAGGCGTGTACGACGCCGACCTGCGCACCGCCCTGGTCGCGATCGGCCGGGCCGGGCTCGCGCGCGCGATCCATCCCAGCGTGGTGAGTCTGACGCGGATCGCGATGACGGAGTCGGCCCGATTCCCCGAGTTCGCCATCACCGCGCACTCGATGATGTGGTCGGGTCGGCAGCGGCAGGTGGTGGAGCTGCTTCGCCACCACCAGGAGGCCGGGACCATCGAGGTGGACGACCTGGAGCTGGCCGCGGGCCACTATATTGCGATGATCGAGCATCTGCCCGCACGCCTGGCCGAGTGCGGTATCTACCGCAGTGCCGAGGAGGAGGAGCGTCACTTGCAGCACGCCGTCAACCTGTTCCTTCGCGGCATTCTGCACCGCGACTGAGCTTTCACGCCACCCCCTTGGCATTCCCCGGCCTCGTTCTGGTGCACGGTGGCGGGCTCGCGGCCGACTGCTGGGACCTCACGGTCGCCGAACTGGCCAGAAGGGCACCCGAGTTGCCGGTGCTCGCGGTGGATCTCCCGGGCCGTGGCGGTAGGCCCGCGGACCTGACGGCCCTGAGGATCTCCGATTTCGTCGACTCCGCGGTCGCCGATATCGAGAGTGCCGGGCTCGGTGATGTTGTGGTGGTAGGCCATTCGATGGCCGGGCTCACCGTGCCGGGCGTCGTGGCGAAGCTCGGTGCCGGCCGGGTGCGCGAGATGATTCTGCTCGCGGCATTCGTTCCGCCGCAGGGATTGTCGGTGGTGGACACGCTGCGCGGCCCCCTGGCCCCGTTGGCGCGATCGGCGCGGACTGTCCAAAGGTCGTCAATACCGGTGACTTTGGCGCGATACGCCTTCTGCAACGGGATGACGCGCGAACAGCGGGCGTTCACCCTGTCCCGGTTGTACGGCGAAGCCGCAGCCGTGATCTTCGAGCCGGTGGATCGCAGCGGCCTGCCCGACGAGGTGCCGCGGACGTGGATCATGACGCTGCGCGACCGCGCGCTGTCGCGGCGACAGCAGCTCACCGCCGTCGAATCACTCGGCGGCGTCGACACGATGATCTCTCTCGACGGCTGCCACAACGTGATGGTCAGTGACCCCGCGGGGCTGGCCCAAGTGTTGATCGACCGCTGCCGGTCACGCGCGCGCGGTTAGCGCGTCGCATCGCATCCCCGCCGAGCGTGAAACTCCTGCGAAAATGACGCCGATTTTTCGCAACCAGTTCACGCTCGGCGAAGAAGACGACATCGCGACCGCCGGCGGATGACGTAGGTTCTCATCGACGACCCCGGAGAGGAAGGACCTCAGCGTGACAGGAGCCAGTGCTGACGTCTGGGAGGTGCTGTCGACCGCACGGACCATCCGCCGGTTTTCCGACCGGCCCGTCGACGACGCCACCTTGAGGCGCTGCCTGGAAGCCGCACGGTGGGCACCCTCGGGGGCCAACGCGCAGGGCTGGCGCTTCGTCGTGCTGCGGTCGCCCGAACAGCGAGCCGTCGTGGCCAAGGCCGCCGCGCACGCGCTCGAGATCATCGAGCCGGTCTACGGCATGACCAGGCCGGCCGACGATGACAACAGCCGCCGTGCCCGCACCTACCGCGCGACCTACGAGTTGCACGACCGGGCGGGGGAATGCACGTCGGTCCTGTTCGCGCAGAAGCACTTCGCGGCGGCGTCCGAACTGCTGCTCGGCGGTTCGATCTTTCCCGCCATGCAGAACTTTCTGTTGGCCGCACGCGCCCAGGGGCTGGGCGCCTGCCTGACCAGCTGGGCGTCCTACGGCGGTGAGCAGTTGCTGCGGGACGCGATCGGCGTCCCCGAGGACTGGATGATCGCGGGCCACGTTGTGGTCGGGTGGCCCAAGGGCAAACACGGGCCCGTCCGTCGTCGCCCGCTGGCCGAGGCCGTCAATCTGGACCGCTGGGACGAACCCGCGAGCGAGCTACTTGGCTGACTGGGCGGCGAAAAAGCGCGCCGCCTTGCGGATCGATTCCTCGACGGGCTCGGGCTTCCAGCCGAGTTCGCGCTCGGCCTTGCTGTGGTCCAGTGGCGACATCAGCTCCGCCATGCGCGCTCCGACGTAGGCGAAGGGAAGGTCGCGACGCAGCAGCCCCGCGGCCAGGTCATTGAGGCGCGCCCCGCCCCGCATGACCGCCATCGGAACCGGGATGCGCGGCGGCCGACGGCCGACGGCGCGGGCCGCGATGTCATGGACCTCGCGGGTGCTCAGGTAGCGGTCGGAGATGATGTAGCGATGGCCGTCGCGGCCGTGGTCGGCGGCGAGAAGCATTGCGCGGGCGGCATCTTCGATGCCGACCACCTCTGAGGAGAAGCCCATGTAGAAGGGGAACCGGCCGGCCGCCACGCGGGCGATGACCGAACCGTGCGGGGTCGGCGCCCAGTCGCGCGGGCCGTAGGTGGTCGAGATGCACAGCGCGACGGCCGGCAGCCCCTGCTCGCGTGCGTAGCGCATGACCAGATCCTCGCCGGCCTTGCGGGCTTCGATGTAGGCGCCGCCGTCGTTCCAGTTGTGCGGGTCATCTTCGGTGACGGGCCTGGATTGGCTGATCGCCAATGTTCCTGTGGTGCTGGTATATACGAACTTGCGCAGTCCCGCGTCGACCGCCGCATCGAGCACATGGCGCGAGGCCTTCGACATTGGTGCGAAACAGTTGAGCCGGGTCGCGCAGCCACATCCGGGCGTCCACCACGCAATAGTAGACGACGTCGCAGCCGGCCATGGCCGCTCGGAGGGCCGCATCGTCGAAGACGTCGCCGTAACAGCGTTCGAGGTCGAGATCGTCGATGCCCTTGGTGGAGCTGGTGCGGCGCAACATGACTCGCACGTGTTCACCTGCGGCCACGAGTTGGCGGGTGACGTGCGAGCCGAGAAACCCGCTGGCGCCTATGACGAGTTTGCCGAGTTTGGTTGCGGTCATGAGCTCGACGCGAACATTTCTGGTCCGTACTTGTTGGCCAGCAGCGTCCACGGGTCGGCGTAGGGCCCGCGGTGTTCGAGGCGGCGTTGTAGCGCCAGCAACGCCCGCATGGTCGGGCGCAGCACCGGGCTGACAGCCTTCAACAGCAGGCGGCGGTTCCCGAACGAGTCCGCGATCCAGGCGAGGGTTTCGGGCCAGTCGTGTTCCTGATAGTCAAGCAGGGCTTGGGATTCGGAGGTATCGAACCAGCCGGTGAAGGCCCAGCCGCGATCGTCGTCGGGATCGCCGGGCAGACCGGCCGACGGGCCGAGCCTGCCGACCCCCATGGCGGCCATGATGTCGTCCTGCAGATCGCTCATCAGATGGACATACGTCTCGTTGCCGGCGATCACGAGTGCCTTGCCGTCGATGGTGTCGCGGCGGTCCACGGAGTTGGCGAAGGCCAGCGCGACATCTCGGGCATCGACCGAGTGCATGCGGTTGTCCGTCGGGGTGGCGCGCATCAGGAGCAGATAGTCGCCGTCGACGTTGGCCGAGGCGTCCGGCGAAAGGACGCCGCCCAAACGTAAAATGGCATGGGGCAGCTTGCTTTTGGTGATGATCCGCTCGGCCATCACCTTGTCTTCGCCGTACTGGTCGATCGGGTTCAGCGGGGTGTCGCCGGTGATGCGTTCGGGTTGCCGGTTCGGGTTGCGTGAGCCGTACACTGCCGCGCTGGAGGCGAACACGAACAGCGGCGGATCGCTCAGGGCCTGCGCCGCCTGCACCAGGTGCCGGGTGCCGTCCACGTTGACGCGGCGGGCCAGCCCGGGGTTGCGGTAGGAGGGCGGCGAGACGATCGCCGCCAGGTGCACGATCGCGTCGGGGCGATGGCGCCGCACCGCCGTCGCGACCGCGTCGGCGTCGGTGAGGTCGGTGTATTCCGCGATCAGCTCGCCGGGCTGTGCCGCGGCGGCCAGGCCGGCGGCGGCCGCCACCGACCGGTCGTTGCGGACGTCCATCGCGATCACGGTGCGGCCGCGGCCCAGCAAGATTTCGGTGCACCGCGTGCCGACCTGGCCGAAAGCGCCGGTGACAAGCACGGTTTGGGAGCTCATGCGCCCAACCTACGCGCGACGGCCGCCCCTAGACCACGCAGGCGGGGCGAAATGCGCACGGAAATCAGTGGATTGAAAACGTCCTCCCGTACCCGGGTCAGCGTGGACGTTTTGATCAGCCAGCGGCCGTCGACCTTTTCGTAGGTCTCGTGGTAGTGCCCCCGCCCGTTGAGATTGACACCCGGCGCCAGCCGCACCACGTCCTCTAACGCCCACACACCGCTCGCCGTCGTGTCCGACGTCAACGCGATCTCAGGCGCGTGCACCTGGTGCACGGTCGGTTGTTTCTCCAGCGTGCCGCGGACAAAGGACACAAACTCGTCGGCGCCGGCGATCCGCTTGCCGCCCGACGGCGAGGTGTCGCTGACGAAGTCGTCGGTGAACAATCCCCGCCAGTCGTCCCATTGCTTGCTGTCCAGGAAGCGGCAGTATCGCGCCTTGAGCTGCTTGATCGCTTCGATGTCCAATAGTTCCAAGACGAGAGCTGCGGTGTCCGCCATCACGGCCCCTTCCGGGTGCCCGGATCTCGCCCGGCACCTCATAACCGGTTTATGAGATTACTACTTCCACAAGGGAGAATGTTATTCTCGCCTGGGTGACGAGGACAGGAGGCGGCCCGGATGCTGTTGGAGTTCGATGCTGATCAGCGGCTGTGGCAGCAGACCGCACGAGACGTCGTCACGAAGGAGTGTCCCGCTTCGCTCGTGCGCAGCGTGGCCGAGGACGGGACAGACCCCAGCCCGCTCTGGAAGGTCTACGTGGACCTCGGCTGGACCGAGCTGAACGACCCGGAAGGTGCGGTCGAGTTGGCGATCGTGCTCGAGGAGCTGGGCCGGGCCACCGACCCCACCCCGTTCCTGGCGACCATGAGCCAGTTCGCCCCGTTGGCCGGGGATCGCTTCGATCCGCACCAATCGGGCACCGCCGTCTACACCGGTGTGACCGCGCACCGCGACGCCGAAGGCTGGGTGCTCAACGGCACCGCCCGGCACGTCCTGGACGGCGACCGCGCCGACCGGTTGGCGGTGCTGACCGACGCCGGAGTGTTCATCATCGCGGCCGACCAGGTGTCGGCGCGGCGCTCGGAGGTCTTCGACCCGGTGCTGCACGTCGCCGACCTGTCGTTCGACGCGGTCCGCGTGCCCGACACCACGCGGGTGATCGTCGACCGGGAGCGCGCCCACCACCTGGCGCTGACGGGCATGGCGATCACCATGGTCGGCGCCTGCCAGCGCATCCTCGATCTGGTGCTCGAGCATGTGAAGAGCCGTCAGCAATTCGGTGTCCCGATCGGATCGTTTCAGGCCGTGCAGCACAAGGCCGCGGACATGCACGTCGCGATCGAAAGGGCCCGCGCGCTGGCGTATTTCGCCGCACTGACGATCGCGGCCGACGATCCCCGGCGCCGGCTGGCGGCCGCGATGGCCAAAGCGTCGGCGGGCGAGTGCCAGGCCCTGGCCTTCCGCCACGGCCTGCAGCTGCACGGCGCGATGGGCTTCACGTGGGAGAACGATCTGCAGTTCGCGCTCAAGCGCGCCAAGGCGGGTGAACTGTTGCTGGGCGGCGCCGCGGAGCATCGGGCGCGGATCGCGGAGGAGTACCGTGCAGCTGACTTTTGATCCCGACGTCGAGGCGTTCCGGGCGGAGTTCTCGGCGTTTCTTGACGAAAACCTGCCTCCCGAAAGCGAAACCCAGGAGCGCCCCCGCTCGGTCTCGCACATGCCGCGGTGGGCGCGCAAATGGCAACGGCTGCTGTTCGACAACGGCTGGCTGCTGCCCAGTCAGCCCCCGGAATTCGGTGGCCGAAACGCGACGGTGGTTCAACAGTTCGTCTACTTCGAGGAGCTGTCCCGCCGGCGGATCTACCACAGCTTCAACCCCCAAGGCGTGAATATCATTGCGGCATCACTGTTGTCGTTCGGCAGTGACGAGCAGAAACGCCGCTGGGCGATACCGATCCTGCGCGCCGAGATCACAGCGTCGCTGGGAATGAGCGAGCCCAGCGCCGGTTCCGATCTGGCGTCGCTGCGCACCCGCGCGGTGCTGGACGGCGATCACTTCGTGGTCAACGGTCAGAAGGTGTGGACGTCGGGAGCCCACGACGCCGACGTGTTGCTGACCTTTGTCCGTACCGACCCCGACGCGCCAAAACACAAGGGCATCAGCGTATTGGTGATTCCGACGGACACCCCGGGTGTGGTGCGCCGACCGTTCCCGTCGATCGTCGCCGGCGATGACCTGGATTTCAACGAGGTGTTCTTCACCGACGCCCGGGTGCCCGCCGAGAACCTGGTCGGAGAGCTCAACAAGGGCTGGCAGGTGGCCAACGGATCGCTGGGTCACGAGCGCACCATGATGTGGCTGGGATTCGCGGACCGACTCGACAACGAGATCGCCGACTACCATCCCCACACCGAGGTCGAGCGCGACCAGTACGCCACCACGATCATGGACAAGCAGGCGCTGCGCCTCCTGGGCTCGGTGGCCCTGGCCCGCGCGGCCCGCGGCGAGGACGACGTGGCCGCCATCTCGGTGCTGAAGCTCCTCGGGTCCGAAGCGGAGTTGCGCGGGATGGAACAGGCCCTGACGTCCGCGGGCGCCGACGGGCTCATCCACCCGGGCCAGACGGGCCCGTACGCGCACATGAACCTTGACCATTACTTCGCCAGCTGGTTCGAGCGCTACGCTCGCAGCTTCTCCGGCACCATCGCCGGGGGCACATCAGAGATCCAGCGCAACATCATCGCCCAGCGCGTGCTGGGGTTGCCGCGCTGAGCTCGCGGTATTCGGCGCGAGGCCTAGACCGGGTCGAACTTGGTGATCAGCCAGTTGCCGTTGACGCGGGTCATGCTCACCAGCACACTGCTGGATGACATCGACGGATCGGGCCGGTCCTTGCTGGTGGTGCTCTGGTCGACGAACACCAGAACCACGGCCGAATCCGGATGCAAGTCCTGCACCGCGGCCCCCATCACGTGAGCGGTGGTCTTCAGTGACTTTTCCCGGGCCGCGGGAGCCACGATCTGCTCGGTGAATTGGCTGTAGTACGAAAGAAAGTCACCCGACAGGTGCGACTTGGCGGCGGTGAAGTCCTTGTCGAGTGACTCGGGTGAGTAGGACAGCAATGCGACGGTTCCGTCTGACGCCGCACTGACCACCGCGTGGGCGACGCCGGCATCGGTGCGTTGATTTGGCTGATACCGCTTCACGTACACCCACGTGGCAGCACCGCCGGAGATCAGCAGCAACAGGATCAGAAGCACGGGAACGACTTTGAGGTTGAGTTTCACGCTGCGCGGGACGCGTGGGAGGCGTGACAAACCGGGCCGCCGGGTTGCGGTTGGCTCGGGTGCCGCGTCGGGTTCGGCGGTAACCTCGGTCGCCGAGTCGTCGGCCTCAGCTTGCGCTTCGGTCTGCGCTTCCTCGATGTCCTCGACTTCTTCTGCGGTATCGGCGGTTTCGGTGTTGCGTTTGGATTCGGTCACACTACAAAGTCCACTTTCGACATCTTGAATTGCCCGCCATCCTCGGTCACGGTTACGCGGAGCCGAAACACGCGCGGTTCTTCTTTTGCACCTGCGGCATTGGTGATCTTCGATGTCGCCAAGACCAGAACAGATGCGGAATGCTCATCCATGGATTCGAGGGCCGCCGCGCTGACCGATCCCTGGGTGACCACCTTGGATTGCTCGACGACCGACGTGAAATCCTTTGCGCGCTGCTGGAAGTCGTCCTTGAACGAGCCGGTGGAGCTGTCGATCACGCGCTGGACGTCGTCCTTGGCCCGGTTGAAGTCGAGGGACGTCATGTTGATGATGCCCTGCCTGGCCCCGGCGACGAAGTTCGCGGCGCGCTGCGCTCGCTCACTGGTCTCATGGTCTTGGTACATCATGTATCCGGTCGCCGCGACAAACGCGCAGATGACGAGTACCGCGGCCGCTTTGGACAGCAGCGACAGCGACAGGCGCGGCAACCGGCGTCGACGTCTCGCCGGTTCGGGCTCCGCTTCCGCGGCTTCGACGGTCTCGTCGGGTTCTTCTGCCTCTTTTTCCTGTTCTTCTTCGGCCTCTGCGTCGACGGATTCGACGGTGTCGTCGACGGATTCGTCGGCGTCGTCGTCCTTTTCTTCCTCGTCGTCGGTATCGGCCGAGTCCTCGTCGGCCTCCGCGGTTTGCTGTGCCGCCTCAGCCGCTTTGGCCGCCTCTGCCGCCGCTGCCACTTTGGCCGCCTCAGCCGCCTCGGCTGCTTTGGCGGCCTTCGCCTTTGCCAGCGCTTCACGACGCAGCCGCGCGGCGCGGGCGCGGGCTCGCGCCGCGGCGGCCTCGGCCTCGGCCTCGGCTGCTTCGGCCTCGGCTTCTTCGAGCAACGCCATCGCTTCGGCTTTCGAGATGTCCGAATCTTCAGGCGGTGGTTTCGCCTCACTCACTGCGCTTGCCGCCCGTCACCATCATCTTCATTGACCTGAACCCCGGTGTCTCTCAATGTACTGGCCGTTCTTAGCGTCGGAACGGCCGGCGAATCCCGTGCGCAGACAGAAGCTGCGCCTACCATCGCACGAGCGAGAAGGGGTAAGTGTCGGAGCCCCCCGGACCGCCACCGCAGCCGGTGTCGTACGTGGACACCACTTGACCGCCCAGTGAGACCGCGTCCCAGGTATAGACATCATGCGAAGGAAAGAACTGGACCACGCAGCGCACACCGAAGGGGTCGTCGACGGCCATGGTGTACTGGCCGTTGGATAGGTGAGCATCTGTTTTCCACGTCGCCGCTTGCCCGTTGGGTTGCGGAGTTGCGTAGACGGTCGCGCACCCCGGCCCCTTAGGAGTGCACGGGTTAATCGACCAAATCCAGCTGTGGCCAGGATCCCGGTTTGTGTTCAACCGGTAGTTGGCATACAGCATGTCCGCGTGAGCGGTCGGCGTGACGGTCAGCGCGGCCGTGGCAAGCGCGAGGCTCACTGCGAAAGTCTTCACCGATTCGTCTCCCATCTCTGCACGAGCTTGGCCTGAATATAGAGCGCGACCGTGCCGAAACAAGGGCTACTCGGAAAAGTTGCGGCAGTCAACGGCCCGCGAGCGGCTCAATCGATGACCGCGGCTTCCGTGCGCTCGGTGACGGGCCGGGCCAGCTCCTGTTCGTCGCAGATGCGCTGCAACTTGTCCAGCGTTTCGTCGAGTCCCGCCCCGACCCTGGCCCCGGGGGTGAAGGTGGCCGGCAGTTTGCGCATGCCCTGAATGACGCCGATGCATTCGTAGTGGACGGCGCCGTCGGGGTCGCAGTGGTAGTCCGGCATCCGGTCGAGGACCGCGGTCAGCATGGACTTGAACACCGTGCGCGCCACATTCGACCCCTTGCATCGGTGCAAGCCGAGGCCAAAGCTGAAGTGCCGGTTGCCCTTACGGTCGAGGACGATGTCGTCCGGGTCGGCGAACAACGCCGGGTCGCGGTTGGCCATGGCCCAGGAGATCCACAGCCGCTCACCCTCTTTGAACTGATTGCCGTCGAGTTCGACGTCGTCGGAGAAGGTCCGCCCGTCACCGGCCGCCGGGGTGAAATACCGCAGGAACTCCTCGGTCGCGGAGTCGAGCAGGGAGTCGCGGTTCTTGGACAGCCGCTCGCGCTCGTCGGGGTGTTCGGAAAGCCATTCCAGTGAGTGGGCCGTCAACGCCGTGGTGGTGTCGAAACCGCCGCCGATCACCAAGCCGAGATTGCCCAGAATCTCCAAATCAGGCGCGGGCTCGCCGTCGATGCGCATCTGAAGCAGGCCGTTGACGATGCCGGGCCGCGGATTCTCACGAATCTCGATCATGTTGTTGACCATGTCGAGCCCCATCTCCCGGTGCATCGCGGTGACGCGCTCGATGTCGGGCGAGTGTTCGGGGGTGTAGACCGCGGCGTGCACCGGCTCGCTGTAGAGGTTCCATTTCTTCAGTGGAATGCCCAGCATCGCCAGTGTCAGCACGGCGGGCACGACGTTGGCCAGGTCGTCGACGAAGTCGATGCTGCCGCCTTCGATCTTCTCGTCGAGGCAGGCGCGCGTCACGTCGTGGATGAAAGGTTCCCAGCGTTTGACCGCAGCGGGGGACATGTAGGGGTTGAGCACGTTGCGGTAGATGCGGTGTTCGGGCTCGTCCATCTCCAAGATGCCGCCGCGCACCATGCTGACGCGTCTGGCCTTTGGGATGGAGATGCCCCCGTAGCCGCGGCGCTCGTTGTTGATGTCGTGGTCGTTGGACACGGCGGGGCAGCGGGCGAGCTCGAAGACCTCGTTGCTGCCGGCGGCGACCCAGTGCCCACCGTAGGTCTCGGTCCACGCCATCGGGCACTTGGCGTGCATCTCCTCGGTGATCTGCTTGAACTGCGACCGGTACTCCGCGGCGTTGCGGTCGAAGTGGTACTGCGGTTTACCGGGCTTCTTGCCGTCGTTATCGCTGACGGCGTCGTCGACACTCAACCTGCTGTCTCCCTTTACGCTTCGTCCGTGATCTGGATCGCCTGCTCCGGGCAGGACTGCGCGGCCTCGCGCACCTGGTCCTCTTGATCCGCCGGCACCACTTCGTTGACCGCCGACGAACTGCCGTCGATGTCGCTCAGCTCGAAAGAGTCCGGCGCGATCATCGAGCACAGGGTGTGGCCCTGGCAGCGTTCTGGATCAACCCAGACCTTCATGGAATCTCCTACTGGTTTCAGGTGTTCCGGCCGCCGTTGACGCCCAAGATCTGACCGGTGATGTAGCCGGCTTCCTCGGATATTAGAAAGGCGCACGCCGCCGCGATGTCTTCGGGCTTGCCGATGCGCCGCACCGGGGTGCGGGCGATGGTCTGCTCGATGTCGCCGAGGAATCCCTGCGCCTCGGCGTTGCGCAGCATCGGGGTGTCGATGAAACCGGGCGGCACGGCGTTGACCGTGATGCCACTGGGCCCGTATTCGAGTGCCAGCGACTTGGTGAGCCCGTTGACCGCGGACTTGGCCGCGACGTAGTGCGACATATATGGCGCGCCGGAATGAGTGCTCGACGACGAGATGTTGACGATGCGTCCCCAGCCCGCCTCGACCATGTCGGGCAACACGGCCTGCATGGTGTGGAAGACGCCGTTGAGGTTGACATCGATCACCCGCTGCCAGTCCTCGAAGGTGAGGTTGCTGAAGCGCTTGAACCCGTCCAGGCCGGCGGCGTTGACCAGCACGGTGACCGGACCCAGCCGGTCGCGGATGGCCGACATCGCCGCATCGACCTGCGCCCGGTCCGTCACGTCGGCGGTGAAAGCCAGGTCGACATCCGACGGCTTGAGGTCGACAACGGCGACGTCGAGGCCGTCGGCGCGGAGGCGATCCGCCACCGCCGCGCCGATACCGGACCCGCCGCCGGTGACCACCGCAGTCTTCATGACCTAGACATCCGAGACATCCGAGACATCCGAGCCTCTGCCGAAAATGTGACAGTCTCAACCACAAAGAATCTCCCTTGCAATTATGAGAACCTTACTCTCGCGCTGGAACGGCTTGCAACGTCGGGATAAAACCGCGCTCGGCCAGCAGAATAGCGTGTCACTCGCTTAGCGCTGGGCGGTTGCACAGCATGTCAGCGACCCAGGCCCCTTCCTGAGAGTTTCTTGAATTATCGAGACGCGAATGTAAGATTCGCGACGACTGAGAATTGAATTTTCGTGATCACCACCACACAGGGGCATGGATGCAGGTACAGGTCACAGTTGCGACTGATGCGCGGACGATGACGGGCGCGCCGGTCGTTCTGGGGGCCGCGCGATGAGGCCGCTGGAGGGCATCCGAGTCCTGGAAGTCGCCATGTACGGCTTCGTCCCGTCGGCGGGCGCCGTGTTAGCCGAATGGGGCGCCGACGTCGTCAAGGTCGAGCACGCGGTGACCGGCGACCCGCAGCGCGGGCTTCGCCAGACCGGCCTGCTGCGCGTGGAGGGTGACCCCAACCCCAACATCGAGCACGCCAACCGCGGTAAACGCAGCATCGGGTTGGACATGTCGGTCCCCGAGGGCCGCGAAGTGCTGCACGAGCTGGCCCGCCGATCCGATGTCTTCCTGACCAGTTTCCTGCCCGACGCGCGCAAGAAATTCGGCATCGACGTCGACGACATCCGCGCGGTGAACCCGACGATCATCTACGCGCGCGGAAGCGCGCTCGGCCCCCGCGGCGCGGAGTCCGACAAGGGCGGCTATGACATGACCGCCTTCTGGTGTCGTGCGGGCACGGCGGCCACCATCACCCCGCCGGGGACCCCGGGCATGGTCGGGCCGCCCGGGCCCGCGTACGGCGACACCATCTCGGGCACCAACCTCGCCGGCGGCATCGCGGCAGCGTTACTCAAGCGCGAACGCACCGGCGAGCCATCCGTCGTCGATGTGTCCCTGCTCGGTAGCGGGCTGTGGTCGATGGGCCACACGGTCGCCTTGACCATGCACCTGGGTCAGCGGATGGAAGCCTTCCCACCGGGCGTGCACGGCTCTCCCATCAATCCGCTCGTGGGTCTGTACGCAACTTCCGATGACCGCTACATCTCCTTCGTGATGATGCAGCCCACCAAGTTCTGGGCGGATGTGTGCCGCCACGTCGACCTGCCGGAGCTGGCCGACGATCCGCGGTTTGCCACAGTCGAGAGCATCGCCGCCAATACCTCTGACGCGGTGGAGCTTTTGACCAAGGCCATCGCGGCCCACACGCTGGCCGAGTGGAGCGAACGGTTTGCCACGCTCGCCGGGCCCTGGGCACCGGTGCAGGACACGCTGCAGGCAGCGGACGACGCGCAAATCCGGGCGAACGAGTATGTCGTGCGCGCAGGCGAACTGGAACTCGTCGCTAACCCGGTACAGTTCGACGTCGCCGCGCCGCAGACCGGGCCGGCGCCCGGATTCGCCGAGCAGACCGACGACATCCTGATGGAACTCGGGCTCGATTGGGACCGCATCATCGAACTCAAGACGGCCGGCGCCGTCACCTAGGAGCTGTTCTGGATGTACCCGCTGAACGATGCTGTTCAGGCGCACCGGCGCGGCTCAAGCCGAGCGGCCGGATTCTTCGATAACGGTTGTGCGGTTTTTGCTGCACCCGAACGTGGCATGAGTCACAATGGCCGGACGCCTCAAGGAGTCGGGGTTTGGCCGGCCAGCGTTCCTGGAGAGCGCCAACTCACGCGACTGGCGGTCGACACGAGTCTGGAAGGGCCCCGGATCAATGGCGAGTAAGACGACCGGCGCGGAACGCTGGACTTCCGGGATCTCCCTCGGGCGTGGGGCCAAGCCCATGCAGGCCGTCGGCGGCCTCTTCGCGATGTCGGCCGACGCGATCAAGTTCATGTTCCGCCGGCCCTTTCAGTGGCGCGAATTCCTAGAGCAGTCCTGGTTTGTCGCGCGCGTCGCAATCGTGCCCACGTTGTTGGTGGCCATCCCGTTCACCGTGCTGGTCAGCTTTACCCTCAACATTTTGTTGCGGGAATTGGGCGCCGCCGACCTGTCCGGTGCGGGCGCCGCGTTCGGCGCGGTCACCCAGGTCGGCCCGCTGGTGACGGTGTTGATCGTGGCGGGTGCCGGCGCGACGGCGATGTGCGCGGACTTGGGCTCGCGAACGATCCGTGAAGAGATCGATGCAATGGAAGTGTTGGGCATCAACCCGGTCCAGCGGCTGGTAACCCCGCGCATGCTGGCCGCGGGCCTGGTGGCTTTGCTGCTGAACAGCCTGGTCGTCATCATCGGCATCGTCGGCGGATACGTCTTTTCGGTGTTCGTCCAGGACGTGAATCCCGGCGCGTTCGCGGCAGGCATCACTTTGCTCACCGGGGTGCCCGAGGTCGTCATTTCGTGCGTCAAGGCGGCGCTTTTCGGCCTGATCGCCGGACTGGTCGCGTGTTACCGGGGGCTCACGGTTTCCGGCGGAGGCGCCAAGGCGGTGGGCAATGCCGTCAACGAAACGGTGGTGTTCGCGTTCATGGCTCTGCTGGTCGTCAACGTGGTGGTCACCGCCATCGGCATCCGTATGTCGGCGAAGTAAACAAGGAGGGTTGAACAGACGCTGTGGCACAACTGCGAGCCGTCTACCCGCGACTGACGCGGCAACTCGAGCGGCCGGTCGGCACACTTGGCCGACTCGGCGATCACACGCTGTTCTACGGCAAGGCGCTGGGCGGGATACCGTTCGCCGTCAGCCGCTACCGGCGGGAGATCATCCGTCTGATCGCCGAAATCAGCATGGGTGCGGGCACTTTGGCGATGATCGGCGGGACGCTCGCGATTGTTGGCTTCATGACACTGGCCGCGGGTGGCACCCTGGCGGTCCAGGGCTACAGCTCGCTGGGAAACATCGGTATCGAGGCGCTGACCGGTTTTCTGGCGGCCTTCATCAACGTCCGGATCGCGGCACCCATTGTCGCCGGGATCGGTTTGGCTGCCACCTTCGGGGCGGGCGTGACGGCGCAACTGGGTGCCATGCGGATCAACGAAGAAATCGACGCGCTGGAAGCGATGGCGATCCGGCCGGTGTCGTATCTGGTCAGCACCAGGATCGTGGCCGGGATGATGGCGATCACGCCGCTCTACAGCATCGCCGTTGTCCTGTCGTTCTTCGCCAGCCAGTTCATCACGACGGTTCTCTTCGGCCAGTCGAGCGGTTTGTACAACCATTACTTCACGACGTTCCTCAATCCGATCGACTTGTTGTGGTCGTTTTTGCAGGCGGTCGCGATGGCGATCACCATCTTGTTGATCCATACCTATTACGGCTACTTCGCGTCGGGCGGACCGGCGGGGGTGGGCGTCGCGACCGGTAACGCGGTGCGGACATCGCTGATCGTGGTCGTGTCGGTGATCCTGCTGGTTTCACTGGCCATCTACGGCAGCAACGGCAACTTCAACCTTTCGGGCTAGCAGAGGAGGTGGGACGGCAGTGACGCACAACGCGCCAGCGGGTCGAGGCGGCAGGAGCAGCCTGCCAGCCCTACTCGGGCTGATCACTGTGGTCGTCATCGTCGGGATCTTCGCCTTGGCCATCGGTATGTTCCGTGGCTCCTTCACCCCAACCGTGCCGGTGACCGTGATCGCGAAACGCGCCGGCCTGGTCATGAATCCGGACGCCAAGGTGAAGCTGCGCGGCGTTCAGGTGGGCAAGGTCTCCTCGATCGACTCGCTGCCCAACGGCGAAGCGGCCATTCACTTGGCGATGGATCCGTCGCAGTTGCAATACATTCCCGGCAACGTGCTCGCCGACATCGATTCGTCGACCGTGTTCGGCGCCAAGTCCGTCGAGCTGGTGCCGCCCGTCGACCCTTCGGCGGCCCGGCTGCACGGCGGCCAGACGCTGCGGGGCGAGCATGTCATGGTCGAAATCAACACGGTGTTCCAGCAATTGGTGTCGGTGCTGGCCCAGATCGACCCGCCGAAGCTCAACGAGTCACTGGGTGCGCTGGCACAAGCGTTCAGCGGGCGGGGCCCACGGCTTGGTCAATCGCTGAGCGATTTGGACTCGTTCCTGGCCAAGCTGGAGCCGAGCCTGCCCGCATTCCGTCATGACTTGACGGTCTTACCGGTGGTATCCAACGCCTATGCCGACGCGGCACCGGACCTGATGAGGACCGTGTCCAACACGACCCGGATCAGCAAGACCATTGTCGATGAGCAGCACAACCTGGATGCGTTGCTGATCAGCGCGATCGGCCTGGCCGACATCGGCAACGACGTGTTGTCGACGAGCGGCCCGCTGCTCACGAGCTCGATGCATGCGCTGGTGCCGACCACCGATCTGACCAACGAGTACAACCCGGCGCTCACCTGTGCTTTCGGCGGCCTCATCCAGATCGGGCACGGTGCGCCGTTGTCGGAACCGAGCATCAACATCTCAGCGAGTCTCACGCTCGGCGCCGAACGTTATCGCTATCCGACGAACCTGCCCAAGGTTGCGGCCACGGGCGGCCCGCAGTGCGTGGGTATGCCGAAGCTGCCGTTCAACACGAGCCCACCGCAGTTGATTACCGATACCGGCTCCAACCCGGTGGGGTACGGAAACCCACAAGCGCTGCTGAACTTCGACGGGCTCAAGCAGCTGTTGTACGGGCCGATCGCCGGACCACCACGCAACCCCGCTCAGGTTGGACAACCCGGATGAGAACGCGTGCCACGCTGATCAAATTCACCATCTTCGCGGTCGTGATGGCCATCCTGAGTGCCTCGCTGTTCTTCATCTTCGGCCAGTACCGCACCGGTTCGACTACCGGGTATTCGGCGGTGTTCAACAACGTGTCGCGTCTCAAGCCGGGGGAGTCGGTGCGGGTCGCCGGGGTCCGGGTGGGCACGGTCGACAGCATCACTCTGCAGCCGGACAAAAAGGTCGTGGTGAAGTTCGACGCCGACCGCAACATCGTCCTCACCGAGGGCACCCGGGCGGCGGTCCGCTACCTCAACCTGGTGGGCGATCACTACCTGGAACTCGTGGAGGGTCCGGGCTCGACCTCCCGCCTGCCGGACGGCGGTCAGATACCAGTTGGCCGCACCGCGCCGGCGCTCGACCTCGATCTGCTGCTCGGCGGACTGAAACCTGTTACCCAGGGCTTGAACGCGCGCGACGTCAACGAGCTGACGTCAGGGTTGTTACAGGTGTTCCAGGGTCAAGGTGGGACCCTCGAGTCGCTGTTCTCCAAGACGACCTCGTTCTCAAACGCGCTGGCCGACAACGATCAGACCGTGCAGCAACTGATCGACAACCTCAACATCGTGGTCGGCACGGTTTCCAAGGACGGCACCCAGTTCTCCGGCGCAATCGATCGCCTGGAGAAGCTTGTCAGCGGGCTGTCGGACGACCGCGACACCATCAGCTCGGCGATCGATGCCCTGGACAGGGGAACCGCCTCGCTGGCGGACCTGCTGGCCAACGCGCGGCCGTCGCTGTCCGGCACCATAGCTCAGTTGAATCGGTTGGCGCCGATTCTCGATAACGACAAGGACCGCCTCGACACCGCGATCGCGAAGGCGCCCAAGAACTATCGCAAGCTGGTCCGACTCGGCGTAGCCGGCGCCACCATCCCGTACTACCTCTGCCAGCTAGAGCTCCGCGGCACGGATCTTCAGGGCAAGACGGTGCACTCCAATATCTTCAGGTCAGATGCAGGAAGGTGCACGGAACCCTAATGCTCAAGTATCGCGGAGTAGGGCTGGTCAAGGCCGGACTCATCGGCGTTGCCCTGATCACCATGGTCATCCTGGTGGGGCTCTCGCCCGACAGGTTCATCACCTGGGCGACGATGGTCAGGTACCAGGCACTGTTCACCGAGGCCGGCGGTCTTGCCAAGGGCAACCCCGTGACGGTGTCGGGGATGAAGGTCGGCACGGTGTCGGATGTGAAGCTGCGCCACGGCGATGCGCTGGTCACGTTCGCGATGAAGGGCAACATCCTGCTCGGGTCCGAGACCACCGCCCACATTCGCACCGGAACGCTGTTGGGCGAGCGGAATCTGACGTTGGAGTCCGCCGGCGGCGGCAAGCTGCGTCCGATGACTCTCATTCCGGTCTCGCGGACGTCGTCGCCCTACTCCCTCACCGAAGCGGTGAGCGACCTGACAAGCGATACGGCCGGAACCAATACCACCGCGCTGAACCAGTCGTTGGACACGCTGTCGGCGACGCTCGATCAGATCGCGCCCCAGATGGGGCCGGCCTTTGACGCACTCACCCGGCTGTCACGCACCCTCAATAGCCGCAACAAGAACCTGACTGACCTCTTCAAGAGCGCCGGCGACGTCACCGGGATACTTTCCGAACGCAGTCAGCAGGTCAACAAGCTCATCCTCAACTCCGACTCCCTGCTGCAAGTCCTGGTGGCGCGCCGCCAGGAGGTCGTGGATCTGCTGGCCAACACGTCGGTGGTGGCCAAGCAGCTGACGGCATTGGTGCACGAAAACGAAAGCACGTTGGCACCGACGCTGGAGCGGCTCAACAGGGTCACCGCAGTGCTGGAGAAGAACCGCGACAACATCGGCAAAGCGATACCGGGGCTCGCCAAATTCGCGGTCACGGTTGGCGAGGGCATCTCGAGCATGTACGCCTACTCGGCGTTCGTCCCGAACTTCCTTGCCCCGCAGCTCTTCCAGCCGTTGTTCGACTACCTCTGGGGATTCCGCACCTTCGACACCTCTCGCGGTCCCGGCTTCCCGTCGCAGGTACCGCGGTCGCTGACCCCCTGGCCGTACAACGCTATTCCGATGTGCCCCACCTGTACGTTGGGTGGCCGGGTCGGGGGTTCGCAATGACCTCCAGGATCGCCCGGATCCCACGCGGCAGGCTGACACGCATAGCAGCGGTCGTGCTCGTCGCGCTCGTCGTAGCCGGCGGCGCCCTGCTCGTCCGCAATGCGTTCTTCGGCCCGCGGACGATCACGGCCTATTTCACCACCGCCACCGCGATCTACCCCGGCGACGAGGTGCGGGTCTCGGGTGTCAAAGTCGGGACGATCAAATCCATTCAGCCGCGGGGCACACGGGCCGAGATGACCCTCAAGGTCGACCGCGACGTGTCCATTCCGGCGGATGCGAAGGCGGTCATCGTCGCCTCGAATCTGGTGTCCGCCCGCTACGTCCAGCTCTCACCGGCCTATCGCGACAGTGGGCCCGTCATGCGTGACGGCGCAGTGATACCCGTCGAACGGACCGCAGTGCCGGTCGAATGGGACGAGGTCAAAACCCAGTTGATGCGGTTGGCAACGGATTTGGGACCCAAGAGCGGTGTATCGGGGACGTCGGTGGGCCGGTTCATCGACAGTGCCGCCAACGCGCTCGAAGGCAACGGCGACAAGCTGCGGGCAACGCTCGGCCAACTGTCAGGCGTCGGACGCATCCTCGCCAACGGCAGCGGCAACATCGTTGACATCATCAAAAACCTGCAGACCTTCGTCGGCGCGCTGCGCGACAGCAACGTCCAAATCGTGCAATTCAACGAGCGCCTTGCCACGCTCACCAGCGTCGTCAACGACAGCAAATCCGACCTGGACGCGGCGCTGACGGATCTGTCGACGGCGGTCGGCGAGGTGCAGCGATTCATCGCCGAAACTCGCAACCAGACCAGCGAGCAGATCGCCAGGCTGGCCGACGTCACACAGAACCTCGTCGATCACCACATGGCCCTGGAAAACGTTCTGCACACCGCGCCGAACGCGTTCGTCAACTTCTTCAACGACTACAACGCCGACACCGGAAGCATCGTGGGCGGGTTCGGGCTGATGAACTTCGCGAATCCCACGTGGGGCGGTCAGCTGCTGTTCTCCCTGCCCGGCTGCGACCAGATCGGCGGCATCGAGAACGTCACCGCGGTCGAATCGGGCAAGCTGTGCGCCCTGTTCCTCGGTCCCGGATTGCGATTGCTCAACTTCAATCAATCGCCACTTCCCATCGACCCCTTCATAGCTAAGTCGATAGACCCGTCCAAGATTCTCTACACGGAACCGCGCCTGGCGCCCGGCGGCGCGGGCCCGAAGCCGGGACCCCCCGAGACCCCGCCCGCGGTGTCGGCCTACACCGGCCTGCCCGGCGATCCCGTGGGACCGCCCGGGTCGGTGCCACTGCCGCGGATACCGGGCGCGGCGATGCCGCTACCGCCCCCACCGTCCACACCGGCGCCGCCACCGCCGCCCCCGAGCGTGTCGGGCATGCTGCTGCCGGCCGAAGGGACACAACCATGATCGCCCGGGTCGCGGTTCGGCGGGTGTTCGTCGTCGGCTGTTGCGTGGTGTTGACGGCGACGGGCTGCGCATTTCACGGCCTGAACTCCCTGCCCCTGCCCGGTGCGGTCGGGCGCGGGCCGGGGGCCGACATCTATCACGTCGAGTTGCCGAATGTCGGCACGATGGAGTCGAATTCGCCGGTGATGATCGACGACGTCGTGGTCGGCAGCGTCGGTGCGATGCGGGTGGTCGGCTGGCACGCCGATGTCGAGATCTCGGTGAAGCGCGATGTCGTCGTGCCGGCCAACGTGGTGGCCATCGTCGGGCAGACCAGCCTGCTGGGGTCGATGCACGTGGAACTCAACACCCCGCTGGGCCAGTCGGGCAGCGGACGGCTGCAGCCGGGCGCCACCATCCCGCTGAGCCGGTCATCGGCCTACCCGTCGACCGAGCAGACGCTGTCGTCGCTGGGCGCGGTCGTCAACGGCGGTGGATTGGGGCAGATCGGGGAGATCATCCACAATTTCTCCGCCGCCCTGTCCGGGCACGAGGGCGCGTTTCGGGATCTGATCACCCGCCTGGACACCTTCGTGGGAACTCTGAACGATCAGCGGGATAACATCGTCGACTCCATCCAGGCGCTGAACCGGCTTGCCGGCACCTTCGCCGGCCAGCGCGATGTGCTCACCGAGGCGCTGCGCAAGATTCCGCCGGCCCTCGATGTGCTGGTCAAGGAGCGTCCGCGCCTGACGTCCGCGCTGGATCATCTGCGGGTGTTCAGCAACACCGCGACCCGGGTGGTCAACAACACTCAGGCCGACCTGGTCAAGAACCTGCAGAACTTGGAGCCGACCATCAAGGCGCTCGCCGACGTCGGACCCGAGTTCGGCATGGCGATCGCGGCGGGGTTCGTGTTCCCGTTCACCCAGAACTTCGTCGACCGAGCGGTTCGAGGCGACTACTTCAACCTGCATGTCGATCTCGACATCACGATTCCGCGGCTCAAGCGGACACTGTTCTTGGGAACCCACTGGGGGCAGCTGGACATGCCCGCACCGCCGGAGCCCGGGGACCCGTATCGCCTGAATTACACACTCGATCCCTTGCACAACCCCGTAAGGCCACCGTGGGTCGATCCCAATGCGCTGCCGCTACCCGGACCGCCGCCGGGTGCAGTCCGCTGCCCGGACCGCCACCATCTGCGGCCGCGGTGCCGCTGCCCGGACCGCCACCATCTGCGGCTGCGACGCCTGGCGCGGGTCTTGGTCAATCGTCGCCGCCCGCCGAGGCGCCTGGACCGGGAGGTGGCGGATAGATGCTGACGCGCTTTGTTCGGATCCAGTTGGCGATCTTCGCGATCGTCGGCACCATCGGCGTGATCGCGATGGTCCTCTTCTACATCCAGGTGCCGACCCTGCTGGGGATCGGCCGGATGACGGTGACGCTGGAGCTGCCGGCCACCGGCGGCCTGTATCGGTTCTCCAACGTGACCTACCGCGGGGTTCAGATGGGCAAGGTCACCTCGGTCGGCCTGACTCCGACCGGCGCGAAAGCGACGCTGTCCCTTAACACTTCACCCAAGGTCCCCGCGAACCTCACGGCGCGGGTGCTCAGTGTCTCCGCGGTGGGTGAACAGTACGTGGACTTACAGCCCAACACCGATTCGCCGCCCTACCTGCAGAATGGCTCGGTCATCGCCGCGCGCGACACGACGATTCCGCAGGCGGTCGGGCCGATGCTCGATCAGCTCAATACCTTCGTCGGCAGCATCCCGAAGACCAAACTCGGCCATTTGCTCGACGAGTCCTTCCAGGGATTCAACGGTACCGGTTACGACCTGGGGTCACTGATCGATTCCTCGGAAACCATTTCGCGCGACGCCAACGGTGTCGTCGATCGCACCCGCGCCCTGACCGAAGACACCGGGCCGTTGTTGGATACGCAAGCGCAGACCACTGATTCGATCCGGACGTGGGCGCGGAGCTTCGCCGGAATTTCGGATGTGTTGGCGAACAACGATTCCCACTTCCGCACCATCCTGCAAAACGGTCCTGAGGCTGCGAACGAAGCGTCCCGGCTTCTCGATCAAATCAAACCGACGCTGCCGGTGTTGCTGGCCAACCTGACGACCATCGGGCAGATCGGCGTCACCTATCACCCGTCGATCGAGCAGCTGCTGGTGTTGTTGCCGTCCGCGGTTGCTATTGAGCAGGCTGCTACGGGTGAAAACCATCCCGACGGGAAGGCCATCGGCGACTTCGCGCTCACCATCGACGATCCGCCCATTTGTACGGTCGGCTTCATGCCTCCCAACACCTGGCGATCCCCAGATGACCTCACCGATATCGACACCCCGGACGGGTTGTATTGCAAACTCCCGCAGGACTCGCCGCTCGGGGTTCGCGGTGCCCGCAACTATCCCTGCATGGGTCACCCGGGTAAGCGTGCGCCGACCGTCGAAATCTGCAACAGCGACAAGCCGTTCATGCCGCTGGCGATGAAACAGCACACCATCGGTCCTTCTCCGCTGGATCCGAATCTGCTTGCCCAGGGTGTCCCGCCCGATGACCGGGTTACCGGCGACTCCAGGATCTTCGGCCCGGTCGGGGGAACGCCGCTGCCACCGGGGGCGGTGCCACGCGGCACACCCGCGGGGCCGAGGGGCGAAAATCCACCACCGGGTACTCCCGGAGCAGCTTCTCCGCCCGTGCCGTCGTCGGGGCCTGCGCTGGCGCCGATGTCGCGAATGTCGGCCGAGCTTCCTGCCATAGCGCCACTCGACATCCCTGCGGCGGGTGAACTTCCGGCAGCACCTCCGCCGCCGCCTGCCCCGCCCGCCCCGCCTCCCGCTCCCGCACCGCCAGATCAGGTCGACGGTGGACAGCCCCAGGCTGCGCCAAGCGCGTTCGGAGGCAACGCAGCTAAGCCCGCACCGTCAGTCGTGGTGGCGAAGTACGATCCCCACACCGGACGCTATGTCGCTCCGGACGGGAAGTTGTACCAGCAGTCGGATCTCGTTCCCCCGACGGCGCCCAAGACGTGGAAGGACATGCTTCCCAGCTGAAGCCGTTTCCGCGGCGATGCAAGCCGCAAAGCGGTGTGAGAAATCGAGTTACGAACGCCCGGTCAGGAGAGCTGGTCCAGGCGCAACGGCATCGCGATATCAAGCCACTGGTTTTGCCCGCAGGCACCGCTCGGGCCGACCGTCTTGTCCTTGCCGGACAAAGTCGGTGACCCGACTTGATATCCACCATTGTCGTTCACCGGGAAGAAAAAGAAGGTTTGCTGTCCGGGGAACGCGGTACCGTCTTCGCACCGCTCCCAGTTCGGCACGGAGCGTTTGACCTTCCACATCTGCCCGTCGTTCATATAAAGGGGCGCGCTCCATCCCTGGTCGCTGGTCACCGTGCCGTGGCATTCCTGAAACGTCTCGCACGATGAGCTGATGGTCCATATTTGGTAGACCGTCGGCTCGCCGAAGTATTGGTCATTCCTCTGGGCGTAATCGCCGATGGATGTAGCGCGGAACGTCCCGTTGATGGCCACTTCTTCCTTGGTCGTTGCCCGGGCTGTGGATACCGATGCTGTCGTGCCCAAGCCGCCGACCACACTGGCGGCCAGCAGGGTTGCGGTGGTGAGTGTTGTGACTGAACGCATCAGGTACTCCTCGAAGCGCTAATCCGCGGCATTCTCGAACGATGACGTTACACCGCTTCGGCCGACCTAGTAACGGTTGAAACAAGATTTGCCCCGCTCACACGGCCGGGTCGAATTTCGCGATCAGCCAGGTGCCGTTGACCTTTGTCAGCGTCACCTGGACGGCGCTCTGGGTCTTCTCGGGATCTTTCTTTTTCGGGCTTGCCGTGGTCTGGTCGACGAAAACCAATACCACCGCCGAATCAGAATGCAATTCCGAAATGGCGGCCCGAATCACCTTGGCGGTTGTTGTCAGTTGCCCCTGCTGCGCGGTCGGCGCGACGACATCGTCGGTGAATTTCTTGAAATAGTTCAGAAAGTCGCCGGTCAGATGCGATTTCGCGTTGTCGAAATCGCGATTTAAGTGGTCAGACGAATAGGACAACACCGCCACGGCGCCATCCGACGCCGCCTGGATCACCCGATGTGCGGCTGCGTCGTCGACCCGCTGATCCGGCCGGTAGGCAATGACGTACACAGCGATCGCGACGCCCACGGAGCCGACCACCAATGTTCTCGCGACGATTGAACGCCACCGTGCCAGACGCCGCCCGGCCCAGCGCCGGAGCGCCGTCAGCCGGCCCCAGCGTGCCGATCCCTCGTCGGCGGGTGCCTGCTCATCCTCGTCGGTGTGTGAAATCTCTGCATCCTCAGTCTTTTCGGTGCTGTCCAGCGACGGGCCATGTTCGACTGTCATTGCAGGAAGTCAATTTTCGACATTTTGAGCTGGCCGCCGTCGCGGTCCAATGTGACAGCGAGCCGGAACAGGGCCGGTGGCGGCTTGCCGTTATCCGGCCCGGTGGCATCGGTTTTCGCCGCCACCAGCACGACTCCCGAATTGTCGCCCACCGACTCGACGGCAACGGCCTCCACCGTGACCTTCATGCCGACCTTCGTTTCCTCGGCCTTCTTGACGATCAGGGCTGACAGCACCGACAGTGAGTTCTTCTGCTCGCCCGTCGACGAATCGATCATGCGCTGAACGTCATCCCTGGCATGAGCCGGGTCGATCGACATCAGCGCCGTGACCCCTTGCCGGGCGGCCGCACTGAACTCCGCGGCGAGCTGCCGGTTGTGCACCGCGGTGCGGTGCTGCCACAGCATGTAACCGGTCGCGCCGCACGAAGCGGAGACGATGACGATGCCCATGCTGACCGCGATGGTTCTCCGCCCCGGACGTCGCAGCCAGCCTGGCTTCCTCGGGCGCCCAGGACGCTTGGGCAACCGCAGTCTCTTCCGGGGCGACTTCGCGGGTTGCCGGTCGTCGACGGCATTGTCCGGGTCATCCGCGTCGCCGGTTTCGGTTGCCTCGCGCAGCTTTTGGAGGCGCGCCCGGGCCGCCTCGGCGCGCGCCTCAGCCCTGGCAACGTCGTCCTCGTCGGGATCCGTCACATCCGTCGGACCATCACGATGCTCGGCGTCAAGCCCCTCCGGATCGTGCACGGAGAAGCAGCTTATCACTTCGGCCTGGGCCAACGCTGTCATCGGGGTGCGGCCCTTTGCGGCTCTCACATGCGGAAATGCTCGTTCGCCCGGGTACGACGCGGGGCGGCTTCGGAATGGCCCGGCGCCGCCGCCGATTCGGTCCAGATGATCCTCTCCAACCAGGAGAATTTTCTTTTCAGGTGTGGCAAAGTAATCGGGTGCGATTCATCGTGGCAATGGCTGCCGCGTTGGTCGGCGCCTTGCTCAGTAGCTTGGTACTGGCGGCGCCGCCATCCGCGGCTGGGCCAACCGTCTGCGACTTTCCCGCCTGCACTCCGGGCATCATGCCGCATCAGGTTTTAGGTGCGCCGTGCGACAACACCACCTATTACGCCTTCGGTGTCACCGACGGGTACGTGTCTTTCGCCTCGGAGCCCGGACGGCTGATGTTCTGCGGCTCGCCCAGGAGATACCAGCCGCGATGGTTCCGGTCGCCCCCGATGGCGGGAATCAAGGACGAGGGCGCCGACTGCCAGAACTACCAGAACTACGTCGCGCAGGCGCCCGACGGTCTGTTCTTAATCTGCTTTGCCCACGACGGCATGATGAGCTGGATCCGCGCCGACACATAAGCCGCGCGCACCTGTCTGGCGAGGCGCTTTAACCCACCGCCGCAACTGAATCCGCGGTCGTGAAGCTCAGGTGTAGTTCGTGCAGGCCGCGCAGGATGTACGTCGGCTCGTACGTGTAACGACGGTCGGTCGCCGGCCCGTGGTGCGCCTCGTCAATCTCGATGTGCGGCATCCGATCCAGGATGCGCTCGATCGAGACCCGGCCCTCCACGCGGGCAAGCGGCCCACCCGGGCAGGAGTGGACGCCCCGAGCGAAGGCCATGTGCTCGCGCACGTTCTTGCGGCGTAGGTCGAACTCGTGCGGGTTTTCGAACCGGCGCGGATCGCGATTGGCTGCCCCCGGCAGCACCATCACGACGGTGCCGGCGGGGATGTCGACACCACCGATGGTGGTGGCCCTACGGGCAAGACGGGAGTCGCTCTTGACCGGGC
The DNA here is from genome assembly GCA_963758775.1 of uncultured Actinomycetota bacterium. Lineage (GTDB taxonomy): Bacteria > Actinomycetota > Actinomycetes > Mycobacteriales > Mycobacteriaceae > Mycobacterium. The sequence continues at coordinate 83,643 of CAVWWU010000012.1, read as the reverse complement.
TGTCCATGCGCAGTGATTCCTCGATGAACCCGGGTATCAGGCTGCGGTCGTCGCGCAACTGTTGCTGGATGTCCGGCCGGTCGCCGATCACCTGCAGCGCGGCGCTGAGCAGCTTGGCCGTCGTCTCCTGACCGGCGGCGAAGAGGAAGGTAGCCGAGCGGACGACCTCGATCACCGGGGGCACCGAGCCGTCGGGATACAACGCGGCCGCCAGCGAGGTCAGCACGTCATTGCGCGGTTCGCTGCGCCGGTCCTCGATGTAGGCGCAGAACTTCTCGTCGAGCCACTCCAGCGGGTTGATACCGACCGACTCGTGGTCCAGGGCACCCACTTTCGACTCGCGACCACCGGCACCCAAGACGACGCGAAACTCTTTGTGATCCTCCTCCGGCACACCGAGCAGGTCGGCGATTACCAACGTGGCGAACGGCTTGGAGTAGTCGGCGATGAACTCGGATTTGCCGTTATGCAGGAATTCGTCCAGCTGGCGGTCGGCGAGGCGCCACATGAACTCCTCGTTGTGCTTGAGCCGGCTCGGGGTCAGCAGCTTGCTCAGCACCGACCGGGCCTTGGTGTGGTCCGGCGGGTCCATGGTGACCATGTGCTCGTTCATCGGGAAAAAGCTGCGGTGCTCGTCGATCTGGGCGCTGATGTCGTCGCCCTCGGGGGTGAACGGCAGTGGCGGGAAGGGTCCGCCGAGCGCGACGATGTTCGAGAACGTCTCGGGATCCTTATAGACCTCGGTGGCTTCTTCGTAGCCGGTGACCGCGACCACGCCGTAGTGCGGCAGGCGCAGCACGGGGTTCTGGCTGCGCAGGTAGTCAAAGTACGGATGGGGGTCGGGGACCAGGGACCCGTCGGTGAAGAAGTCGATCGAGCCGAAGTCAGTCATCTACTGTGCCCCTCCCAGAGCTGGATTCACCGGTGGTCTCTCGGCGGCAGGCTGTCGCCGCCCTCCCGGTATCAGAAAGTGCTGAGCATCTGCTTAGCATGGCGGTAATGTCGTGGTCAAGGCCACACGGCGGGTCGGGGTTACGATCGGCATGAGCTCGGTACGCAAGCGCACAGAATACGGAGCAGGGGCATGACAGGGTGAGTTCGCCGCGGAGGATCGGAGCGCCTGAGGCGAAGAACCGCGGCTTGCTGCTCGACGCCGCCGAGCAGTTGATGCTCGAAGAGGGCTACGCCGCCGTCACTTCCCGGCGGCTGGCCAGCAAGGCCGGGTTGAAACCGCAGCTGGTGCACTACTACTTCCGAACCATGGAGGAGTTGTTCCTGGAGGTCTTCCGCCGGCGCGCCGACGAAGGTCTGCAGATACAGGCGGCTGCGCTGAGTTCGGCGCAGCCGTTGTGGGCCCTGTGGCGGTTCGGCACCGATCCGGCGTTCACCCGGATTTCGATGGAATTCATGGCGCTGGCTAATCACCGCAAGGAGTTGCGCACCGAAATCGCTTATTACGCAGAACGTTTCCGCGACGAGCAACGCCAAGCGGTGACGGCGGCGCTGCAGCGCTACGACGCCGAAACTCAGGACATGCCGCCGGTGGTGTGGACCGTTCTGATGACCAGCCTGTCGCGTTTTCTGGTGCTCGAGCAGTCGATCGGCGTGTCCGGCGGTCACGCCGAAACCGTGGAGTTGGTCGAGGATCATCTGCGTCGCCTGGAGGGCGAGCCGCGCCCTATCGAAGGTATGCCGCCGGCCTGGACGGTTCACCAATTCCGCAGCGAGCAAAGCACGCCCTTGGGCCCGTCCTTGGATACGACGACGGCTCCGTCCACCGCAAGCTCGCAGTGAAGCCCCGGCGTGCCGGGCTCCGTGCCGGTGCTGGCCACTACCATCGCGTAGTCATCGGGCCTCGACATGTCCAGGTCGAAGCTCCACGGCTTGCCCGGGCCGAGGTCGACGTCCACGTGCGGGGTGAACGAGTAGGGGTTGTGGCTGTAGTCGGAGAACTTGTCCGGCTGATGGTCCAGGTAATAGATGTCGGTGTAGATCGGATTCTGCGCGGTGACGGTGTACCTGACGTGATGCATGACAGGGTCATCGGCGTGTGCCCGCCCGGTGCTCACGAGTAGGCCGCCCGTCGCGGCCAATATCGCCGAGCCCACGCCGAACCATCTGTACACAGTCGTCATGTCGTTCCTCCGGCCGAACCGCGGGTGCGGTTCATCACCTGATCTGCGGCCTGCCAATGGGCATCGGCAACCCACAGACGTGCAAAAGATGCTATCGCCTCGTCTGGTGAAACTCCGCTGATTACCCTTTTTATCTCCGCCGCCGGGTGGCGGGCCAGGGATCTGGCCACTGACCGCCATCCCTCGTCGAAGGAGGAGCGGGGCAACACCACGTCGATCAGTCCGATCCGTTCGGCCTCGGCGGCATCGAGCGCGCGCCCACTGCCCGCCAGCAGTAGCGCCCTGCTCTTGCCGACGAGTGCGGCCAGCCGTTCGGCGCCGCCCCACGCCGGCATGATCTCCAGTGCCACCTGGTTGAAGGCGATCTTGATGTCGTCGGCGGCCACCCGAATGTCAGCGGCGACGGCGACTTCGGCGCCGCCACCGAAGGCGTGGCCATTGAGCACAGCGATCACCGGAGCCGGAAACCCGGCGATCTGATCGCAGATCGAGCGCATCCGCTTCGCCATCGCCGAGGCGTCCTCGACGGTGCGTAGCGCGCTCAGCTCCTTGAGATCGCCACCCGACACGAAGGCCCGGTCACCGGCACCCCTGATGACCAGCGCCTGGGCTCCCGCGGCGGCGTCCAGCGCTGTTTCCAGCTGTGCCATGGTGTCCAACGCGATCGCGTTGCGGGCGTGGGGGCGATCGATGGTGAGTACCGCGAGCCCATCGGGCTGCAGGTCGACCTCGACGTCCACGATGGGTGATTGCTCCTTGGGCGAAGACAGCCGATATTGGCGTTCTCTAATTGGGAGAATAACATCGCCACTGTAGGCCGAGACTTTCGTCGACGAGGACAGAGGTGGTCGCATGGCGAACCGAATCGCGCCGGTTGCGTTGGCGGTTGCCGTCGCTGCGTCGGGTGCGTGTAGCTCTCAGTCGCAGACTCCGCTCGGCGGCACCGCGTCGGTCGGCGTCAACGGGAGCGACGCAAAGTTCCAGGTCGTCAAGTGCAGCCAGTTGGAGTGGTACCGGGCGATAGAAATCGGCGGCGACACTGCCGGTGCCACCGTCCGCCTCGAGCAACGCGGAGGGCCGGTGACCGCCGATTCCGTGCGGATCCGAAACATCGGCAGCTTCACCGGCATGTACTCGCACGGTGACGGCAGCGATGCCGCCAACGTCAGCCTCAGCGGCGACCGGTACACGATCACCGGCACGGCCCATGGCTACCAGGTCAACACGCCGGGTGAACCGGCCGACGCGACCTTCAAGATCTCCGTTACGTGCTGAGGGCACCGGCCCTAATTGCACTTGGCCGCGTGAGAGAATAGTATTCTCGCAAATCAAGAAGGAGGATTCCATGGGCCAGCTGTCGCATCGGGAAGACGTCCCGTTTCCGATCTTTGACGCGGACAACCATCTCTACGAGCCGCCGGAAGCGCTGACCAAGTTCCTGCCCAAGGCGTACAAGGACTACGTCCAGTACGTGCAGATCAACGGGCGCACCAAGATCGCGATCCGCGGGCACATCAGCAACTACATCCCCAACCCGACCTTCGAGGTCGTCGCCCGGCCGGGTGCCTGGGAGGAGTACTTCAAGTTCGGCAACCCGGACGGCAAGAGCAAGCGCGAGCTGTTCGGCGAGCCGATGCGGGCGATCCCGGCGTTCTTCGAGCCCGGCCCGCGCCTGGAGAAGATGAACGAGCTGGGCCTGGACCGCACCCTGATGTTCCCGACGTTGGCCAGCCTGCTCGAGGAGCGGCTGCGCGACGACCCGGTCGCCATCCACGTTCTGGTCCACGCGCTGAACGAGTGGCTGGACGATGTGTGGGGCTTCAACTACGAGAACCGCATCTTCACCACCCCGGTCATCACCCTGCCGATCGTCGACAAGGCGATCGAGGAGCTGGAGTGGGTGGTCAAGCGCGGCGCCCGTTGCATCCTGGTCCGTCCGGCTCCGGTCCCCGGCTTCCGCGGCCCGCGGTCGTTCGCGACGCCCGAGTTCGACCCGTTCTGGGAGCGGGTCGTCGAGTACGACCTGCTGGTCGGCATGCACTCCAGCGACAGCGGCTACTCCCGCTACACCTCCGAGTGGGACGGCGCTGAGCAGGAGATGCTGCCTTTCCAGACCAACGCGATGGGCATCCTCAACGAGTGGCGGCCGATCCAGGACGCGGTGGGGTCGTGGGTGATCCACGGCGCGCTGTACCGCCACCCGAAGCTGAAGGTCGCGATCGTCGAGGCCGGTTCGAAGTGGATGACCCCGCTGCTCGACGGCCTGGCCGAGGTCTTCCGGAAGGCCCCGGAGGTTTTCCCGAGCGACCCCGTCGAGATGGTCAAGAACCGGATCCACGTCAGCCCGTTCTTCGAGGACGGTATCGACGATCTGGTCAACCTCGTCGGTGTCAACCAGGTGCTATACGGCTCGGACTGGCCACACCCGGAGGGGCTGGCGGAGCCGACGTTCTACGTCAACGCGCTGTCGCATCTGTCCGTTGACGATCAGGCAAAGATCATGGGCGGCAACCTCGGTCGACTCGTCACGGTGTGACGACGCAGCAACCCGGGCGGTGACGATGCAGGGCGCGCAGCGGCCTGAGGAGGAACCGGCCAATCAGCGGTGGCAAACCATCCCCGAGATGGTCTTGAGCGCGGCGGACCGCTTCGGCGACGCGGAAGCGATTGTCGACGGTCCGCTGCGCTTGACCTTTACTGAGGTCGTTCACCGAATACGGTGTGCCGCGGGTGCATTCGCCGACTTGGGTATTGACAAGGGTGAGCGGGTCGGCCTCTGGGCGCCCAACTCGGCCGAGTGGATCATCGCGGCGTTCGGACTGCTGACCGCGGGCGGCGTGCTGGTGCCGGTCAACACGCGGTTCAAGACCGACGAAGCCGCCGACATCATCGCCCGTAGCGGTGCCAAGGCCGTGCTGGTGCAAAAGGGATTCCTGGATCAGGACTACACTGCGCCCGCGGGCATACCCGTCATCGACCTGAAGTCCGATTTTCTCTCCGCCGGTTCACCTTTCGGGCGAACGGTCAGCGGCAACGACATCTCCGACATCATCTTCACCTCGGGCACCACCGGCCGCCCGAAGGGTGCGATGATGAACCACCTCCAGACGCTGCGCATGTACGAGGAGTGGGCCACGCTCGCCGACCTGCGACAAGGCGACCGCTATCTGCAGATCAACCCCTACTTCCACACCTTCGGGCTGAAGGCCGGACTCGTCACCTCCTTCCTGCGCGGTGCGACGATGCTGCCCGTCGCGGTCTTCGACGTCGACACCGTGGTGGATCTCATTGACCGCGAACGCATCACGATGCTGCCCGGCCCGCCGACGCTGTACCATTCGCTGCTGACGGTCGCCGACAAGTCCAAGCTGTCGACATTGCGGGCCGGCGTGACCGGCGCCGCCGACATTCCCGTCGAACTGATCAACCGCATCCACGGCGAACTGCCGTTCCAGACGTTGATGACGGGCTACGGGCTGACCGAAGCCGGCAACGTCACCCTGTCGCTGCCCGGAGATTCCTCCGAGGACGTCGCCACCACCGCGGGCGTGCCCTGCGCCGGCGTCGAGGTGCGGATCGCCGACGACGGCGAGGTGCTGGTCCGCGGCTACGGCGTGATGCAGGGCTACCTGGACGACCCGGCGGCGACCGCGCAAGCGATCGACGGTGACGGCTGGCTGCACACCGGCGACCTCGGGAACTTCACCGAGGCCGGACGGCTGCGCATCGTCGGCCGAAAGAAGGACATGTTCATCGTGGGCGGGTTCAACGCCTACCCCGCCGAGATCGAGGGCTTCCTGCTCGAGCATCCCGCGGTGGCGCAGGCCGCCGTGATCGGAGTTCCCGATGAGCGACTCGGCCAGGTGGGTAAGGCATTTGTGGTGGCGAAAAGTAGTATTTCCGAGCATGACCTGCTCGCGTGGTGCCGGGAGCGGATGTCGGGATTCAAAGCTCCGAGATCCATCCAGTTCCTCGACGAGCTGCCGCTCAACGCCACCGGGAAAGTAATGAAGGACCAACTTCGTTGAGTACCGACGGCGACATCCACTCGATGGTGATCGCGTCGGACTACCGCGTCCCAGACCCCAGCCGGGTGTGGCCGTTGCTGGAGCGCAACAAATCGGCCCTGTCCGAGATCGGTGCCCACCACGTTCTGGTATACACCTCGACCCACGACTACGGGCGCGTGCTGGTGATGATCGGCGTGCACAGCCGCGAACCGATCGTGGAGCTGTTGCGTTCTCGGATCTTCTTCGACTGGTTCGACGAGGCCGGCGTCGAGGACATCCCCGCGGTCTTCGCCGGTGAGATCATCGAACGCTTCGTCGCGGACGCACCGCCCCAGCCGCAGGTGCCCGGCGTTGTGGTCGCCACCATCGCCTCCGTGAACGACGTCTCGACCGTCACCGCGGGGGTCCACGGCGCGGTCGACCGGTTCGCCGCGGCCGGTGTCCGAAAGATGTGGATCTTCCAGGCCTTTGACGATGAGCGGGAAGTGTTGATCTTGTCGGAGTTCTCCGACGAAGAGGAAGCCAAGCACTGGATCGACCATCCCGATGCCGCCGCCCAGTGGACGAGCAGGACCGGGGTGGGCCCCTACCCGCCGCTGTTCGTCGGCCGCCTCTTCGACGTGATGCGTATCGAGAGCTAAGTAAGCGGATCGCTCGATGTTCGTATGTCTGTGTAACGGCGTCACCAGCCAAACGGTCGCCGACGCCGTCGCGGCGGGCGCCTCGACAACCAACGACGTCGCCCAGGCCTGCGGAGCCGGTGCCGACTGCGGGCGGTGCCGGCGCACCGTTCGCGCGATCATCGGGTCGCCGAACCCGGACCGATCGACCCGCCCGGTCTAGGCCTGCTCGCCCGGCGGCGCCAGCGTGCCCGCGAGCTGAGCAAGCAACGGCGGGACGTCGTCCCTCGGCAGGACCACCTCGACGAACACCATGCGGTCCTGATGCTCGGCGGCCGCGGTGAAGGCGTCGTCCAGCTGCCCGTACGTCTCCGCGCGGTACACGAGGTGATTGGCGACCCCCAGCGCGTGGGGAATCTCGGTCCATCGCCAGGCGACAATGTCGTTGTAGGGCGCGGTCTTTCCGTGAATTGCCCGCTCGACGGTATAGCCGTCGTTGTTGACGACCACGATGACCGGGGACAGGCCCTCGCGGGAGAAAGTGCCGAGTTCCTGCACGGTCAGCTGTGCGGCGCCGTCGCCGATCAGCAACACCGTTCTGCGGTCGCGGTGCGCCACGCCCGCCCCGACCGCCGCCGGCAGCGTGTAACCGATTGAGCCCCATAATGGTTGGCCGATGAAGGTGACCCCGTTCGGCAATCGGTGGTCCGCCATTCCGTAGAACGAGGTGCCCTGGTCGGCGAGCACCACGTTGCCCGGCGTGAGTGCCGCACACAGCCTGTTCCACACCATCTCCTGGGTGAGCGGCTGGTCCGGGGCCGGTGTCGCAACGGCGATGCTGTCGGTCGGCGACACCACGGGCGGTGACTGTATCCCGCGACCCTCCAGTATGTGGGCCAATGCCGCCAACGCCTCGCCCATTTCCAGCGGCGCGAAAACGTCACCGGCCACGCTGCTTTGGTATTGGCCCACGTCGATGGTTCGGGCCGGATCGATCCGCTGGCTGAAGAAACCGCTGACCATGTCGGTGAACACCACCCCCGCGGTCACCAGCACCGGCGCGTCTTCGATCGCCGCGAGGACCCGTTCGGCGCTGGCCGACCCGGCGTAGATGCCCATGAAGTTGGGCGAGCTCTCGTCGAGCAGGCTTTTGCCCCACATCAGCGTGGCGTGTGGCACCACGTCGGCGGCCAGCAGCTTTTCCAGCTCGTTGACCGCTTGCAGGCGATGGACCAGCAAGTCGGCGAGCACGGTCAGCTGATGGTCGGCGATGAGTTCGGTGGCGGCGCGCGTGAACATCGTCCAGCGCGCGGGGGCTGGTGCCGCCGGTGTAGCGCTGCAACGGGGCGCCGGGCGGTTCGGTGGGGAACCGCGCCACGTCGCTCGACAGCAGTAGATATCCGGGCAGCTTGTGCTCCCGGACCTCGGACAACACCCGGTCGATCTCCCGGCAGGCCGTCGCCGGCATGAGATTGGCTTGCGCGCAGGTAATTTCGCGGCTGATGCGGAGGAAGTGTTCGAAGTCGCCGTCACCGAGCGAGTGGTGCAGTGCCCGGCGGGTGCCCTGGGCGTCCTTCGTGGGGCCGCCGACGATGTGCACGACCGGCACGTGCTCGGCGTAGCTACCCGCGATCGCGTTGGTCGCCGAGAGCTCTCCGACGCCGAATGTCGTTACCACAGCTGACATTCCGCGCAACCGGCCGTAGCCGTCGGCGGCGTAGCCGGCGTTCAGCTCGTTGGCGCTGCCCACCCAGCGGATGGCCGGGTGGGCGACGATGTGGTCGAGGAACTCCAGGTTGTAGTCGCCGGGCACACCGAAGATCTCGGTCACGCCGAGTTCGGCCAGCCGGTCCAGTAGATAGTCACCGACGGTGTAGACGGAATCAGGGGAGGGATCGGTCACGAAGTCGACGGTACGCTTGCCCAAAACCCTTCCCGGCCGGACTCCGAGTGGCCTATCGTGCGGGCCATGGCAATCAAAGAATCCCGCGAGATCGTCATCGAAGCCAGCCCCGCAGAGATTCTGGACGTGATCGCTGATTTTCCAGCGATGCCGGAATGGTCGGGGCCGCACCAGAGCGCGGAAGTGCTCGAAACCGGAAGTGACGGCCGGCCGACTCAAGTGAAGATGAAGGTCAAGGTCGCGGGCATCACCGACGAACAGATAGTGGCCTACACGTGGAGCGAGAACGAGGTGAGCTGGGCTCTGGTCAGCTCCTCGCAGCAGAAGGCGCAGGACGGCAAGTACACGCTGGTTCCCAAGGGCGACAACACCTTGGTCAAGTTCGAGGTTGTCGTGGACCCGAACGTGCCGCTGCCCGGGTTCGTGCTCAAGCGCGCCGTCAAGGGCACCATGGACGCGGCCACCGGGGAACTGCGCAAGCGGGTGCTGCACGTGAAGGGTAAGTAGCGCCCGTGGGCCCCGCGGGCCCCCTGGCCGGGGTGCGGGTGATCGAGCTCGGTGGCATCGGACCCGGGCCACATGCCGGAATGGTGCTCGCCGACCTGGGTGCCGACGTGGTGCGGGTGCGCCGCCCCGGCGTGGCGATCGCGAGCGCGGCGGAGCCGGGCGAAGCGGGTCGCCACCGATCAGGCGGCGTGCAGATGCCGGCCGAGGACCGCGACCTGCTGCACCGCGGCAAGCGGATCGTCGACCTCGACGTCAAGACGCAGCCCGCGGCCCTGCTGGAGTTGGCCGCCAAGGCCGACGTGCTGCTCGATTGCTTCCGGCCCGGCACCTGCGAGCGGCTCGGCATCGGTCCCGACGACTGCGCGGCGGTCAACCCCCGGCTGATCTTCGCCCGCATCACCGGGTGGGGACAGGACGGCCCGCTGGCGTCGACCGCGGGTCACGACATCAACTACCTGTCACAGACCGGTGCCCTGTCGGCGCTGGGGTATCGCGACCGGCCGCCGATGCCGCCGCTGAACCTGGTCGCCGACTTCGGCGGCGGGTCGATGTTGGTGCTGCTGGGCATCGTTGCCGCGCTCTACGAACGGGAGCGCTCCGGTGCGGGCCAGGTTGTCGACGCGGCGATGGTCGACGGCGTCAGTGTGCTCGCCCAGGTGATGTGGACCATGAAGGGCACCGGCAGCCTGCGCGAGGAACGCGAGTCGTTCCTGCTCGACGGCGGCGCCCCGTTCTACCGCTGCTACGAGACCGCCGACGGCAAGTACATGGCCGTCGGCGCGATCGAGCCGCAGTTCTTCGCGCAGCTGCTGTCCGGGCTGGGCCTGTCCGCCGCCGATGTGCCGAATCAGCTCGACCGAGATGCGTTCCCGCGGATGCACGAGCTCTTCACCGAGCGGTTCGCCGGCCGGACCCGCGACGAGTGGACACAGGTTTTCGCCGGCACCGACGCCTGCGTCACCCCGGTGTTGACGTGGAGCGAAGCCGCCGCCAACGACCATTTGCGCGCGCGTGCGACGGTGATCACCGCCCACGGCGTCGAGCAGGCCGCACCTGCGCCGCGGTTCTCCCGCACGCCGAGCGGACCTGTCGGACCGCCACCGGCATCAACCACATCGGTGAGCGAAATAGGCTGGTAACACACTATTTGCGCGAACACCGCCCGCGGGCGGGGCCGGATTGCTAGCTTGGGGTAAGTGGCTGTACAAGCATCGCGAGAGATAGTTATCGATGCGCCGCCGGAAGTGATCATGGAGGCGCTGGGAGACGTTGGCGTCATCTCCGAGTGGTCACCGCTGCACAAGAAAGTTGAAGTGCTCGACCGCTATCCGGACGGCCGGCCCCATCACGTCAAGGCCACGATCAAGATAATGGGACTCGTCGACAACGAGATTCTGGAATATCACTGGGGCCCGGACTGGGTGGTATACGACGCCAAAGCGACGTTCCAGCAGCGTGGTCAGCACATCGAGTACCGGGTCCATCCCGAGGGTGTCGACAAGAGCCGCGTGCATTTTGACGTCACCGTCGAACCGGCGGGACCAGTCCCGTCTTTCATCGTCAAGCGCGCGACCAAGATGGTGCTGGATGCCGCCACGGAGGGGTTGCGCGCATGGGTCGCGAACAAGACTGTTGTCCGGCACGGTGAGGACTGAGCGTTGTCGAGTGCAGCTATCCCATAGTGGCCGTCCAAGCATCGCGAGAAATCATCATTGACGCGCCGCCGGACTTAGTCCTCGACGCGCTGGCTGATATCGGCTCGGTTCCGGTGTGGTCGTCGGTGCACAAGAAGGCCGAAGTGATCGACACCTATCCCGACGGCCGACCGCACCACGTCAAAGTCACCGTCAAGGTCCTCGGAATCGTCGATCAGGAAGAGCTCGAATTCCACTGGGGGCCTGACTGGGTGGTGTGGGACGCCCGCAAGACGATGCAACAGCACGGCCAACACGTCGAGTACACGCTGGAGCGCGAGGGCGAGGACAGAACGCGGTTGCGTTTCTGCATCACCCTGGAACCGTCGGCGCCGCTGCCGGAGTTTATGGTCAACCGTGCGCGCAAACGCGTGCTGCAATCGGCAACCGACGGCCTGCGCGATTTCGTGATGAGTCGTGACCGCTCGGTCTAATCGATCGGACGGTCCTTCAACTTGGACAGCCGACTGATCGCCTCGTCGAGGGTGTCGTCGCGTTTGCAGAAGGTGAAGCGCACCAAGTGATTCCACACCTGCGCGTGTGGTGCATCCGGATCGCAGAACGCCGACATCGGGATGGCGGCCACGCCAACGCTTTCCGGCAGGGCCGCACAGAACGCCGTGCTGTCGTCGTAGCCCAGGGGCCGCGGGTCGGCGCACAGGAAGTAGGTGCCGTGGCTGTCGTGCACGGCGAAGCCGATGTCGCTCAGTGCCGACGCCAGTCGATCGCGCCTGCCCTGCAAGCGGTTCCTCAGCGCCGCCACCCAGGCATCCTGGGTGTCGAGCGCCAAGGCCACCGCGGGCTGAAACGGTGCGCCGCCGACGTAGCTCAGATATTGCTTGGCCGCGCGGACGCCGGCGATGAGTCCGGCTGGGCCGCAGGCCCATCCGATCTTCCAGCCGGTGCAGTTGAACATCTTGGCGGCGCTGGAGATGGTGATCGTGCGGTCGGCCATCCCGTCGAAGGCGGCCAGCGGGAGGTGGTCCCGGTCGTCGTAGACCAGGTGCTCGTAGACCTCATCGGTAATCACCAAAAGATCTGCAGCTGAAGCGATCTCGGCGATGGCCGCCAGTTCCGCCCTGGTCAGCACCGTGCCGGTCGGGTTATGGGGTGAGTTGACGATCAGCGCCTTCGTGCGTGGAGTCACCGCCTTGCGCAAGGCGTCGGTGTCAAGGGCGAAACCGCGCCGGTCGGGCACCAGCGGGACGGCCATCCGGTGCGCGCCGGCCATCGCCACCACCGGCGAGTAGGAGTCGTAGAACGGCTCGATGAGTAGCACCTCCGAGCCGGGCTCGACCAGTCCGAGGACCGCCGACGCGATGGCCTCGGTGGCCCCGACCGTCACCAGCACCTCGGTCTCGGGGTCGTACTCGATTCCGTAGCGCCGGCCGCGCTGGGCGGCGATGGCTTGGCGCAGCGGCGCGATGCCCAAACCGGGCGGGTACTGGTTGACGCCATCCGCGATGGCGTCCTGGGCGGCTTTGAGCATTTCGGGTGGGCCGTCTTCGTCCGGGAAGCCCTGACCAAGATTCACCGCGCCGATGCGCGCGGCCAGCGCCGACATCTCGGCGAACACCGTGGTCGCGTAGGGCTGCAGCCGCGGCACCGTCATGATGGTTGAGCTTAGAGGTCCCGCATCTGTCACATCCGCCACATTTGTGGTAACAGTGGCTATGCGCTTCATCAATGTCGTTGCGGCGGTCGGCCCGGCCATCGCCGTCCTGTTCGCGGCGTCGTCTGCCCACGCTGACACTGGTGTCATTGGTTACGCCAATTGCCTGGGAGGCGACGCGAAGCCCCCGCCGGTGGGGGTAAGTGCAGAAGACTGGTTTCCCAGCGTTCATGTGATTCAGACGGATACCGATTCCGGTGATTCCCCTGAGCAGGTAATCGCGATTTTGGTGGGCATGGGGGTCAAGCCCGCCGATGCCGCTACCCGAGTGCATTGTTTTATGGCCACCCAACCGCGCGGGGCCGGGTACTGACACCCGGGTATTGACACTGAGGTTTTCCTCCCGGCAACAGCGGTGATGTCGCGGGTACGCGTACAAACGCGAGTGCTTCTGGGGCGCTGACCAGCGCCATTACTCCCAACCAACAGGTTGGTTTAGGGTGTAACTCGGATCTGAAACCCCAACTTTTGGTGAACGAGGAAGCCGATATGCCCGAAGAAGCCTTCATTTACGAGGCCATCCGCACCCCGCGCGGCAAGCAGAAGAATGGCGCGCTGAACGAGGTCAAGCCGTTGAGCCTGGTCGTGGGCCTCATCGAGGAGTTGCGCAAGCGCAACCCCGACCTGGATGAGAACCTGATCAGCGACGTCATCCTCGGGTGCGTCTCACCCGTCGGCGACCAGGGCGGCGACATCGCGCGCGCCGCGGTGCTGGCCTCCGGCATGCCGGTGACCTCCGGCGGTGTGCAGCTCAACCGGTTCTGCGCGTCGGGCCTCGAGGCCGTCAACACCGCCGCGCAAAAGGTCCGCTCCGGCTGGGACGACCTGGTGCTGGCCGGCGGTGTGGAGTCGATGAGCCGCGTACCGATGGGATCCGACGGCGGCGCCATGGGCACCGACCCGGCCACCAACTACGACGTCATGTTCGTCCCGCAGGGCATCGGCGCCGACCTGATCGCCACCACTGAAGGCTTCACCCGCGACGACGTCGACGCCTACGCGTTGCGCAGTCAGGCCAAGGCCGCCGAGGCCTGGTCGGGCGGCTACTTCGCCAAGTCCGTGGTGCCGGTGCGCGACCAGAACGGCCTGCTGATCCTGGACCACGACGAGCACATGCGGCCCGACACCACCAAGGAAGGCCTGGCCAAGCTGAAGCCCGCCTTCGAGGGTCTGGCCGCGATGGGCGGATTCGACGACGTCGCGCTGCAGAAGTACCACTGGATCGAAAAGATCGAGCACGTGCACACCGGCGGCAACAGCTCCGGCATCGTCGACGGCGCGGCGCTGGTCATGATCGGATCCGAGGCCGCGGGCAAGTCGCAGGGCCTGACCCCGCGGGCGCGCATCGTGGCCACCGCCACCAGCGGCGCCGACCCGGTGATCATGCTGACCGGGCCCACGCCGGCCACTAAGAAGGTGCTCGACCGCGCCGGCCTGACCGTCGACGACATCGACCTGTTCGAGCTCAACGAGGCCTTCGCCTCGGTGGTGCTGAAGTTCCAGAAGGACCTGGACATCCCCGACGAGAAGCTCAACGTCAACGGCGGCGCCATCGCGATGGGCCACCCGTTGGGCGCCACCGGCGCCATGATCCTGGGGACCATGGTCGACGAACTGGAGCGCCGCAACGCCCGGCGCGCGCTCGTCACGCTGTGTATCGGCGGCGGCATGGGCGTCGCGACGATCATCGAGAGGGTTTAAGCACATGACCGACAACACGATTCAGTGGGACAAGGATGCCGACGGCATCGTCACGCTGACCCTGGACGACCCGTCGGGGTCCGCCAACGTCATGAACGAGGCCTACATCGAGTCGATGGGCAAGGCCGTGGAACGCCTTGTCGCGGAGAAGGATTCGATCAGCGGCGTGGTCATCACCAGCGCCAAGAAGACCTTCTTCGCCGGCGGTGATGTCAAGAGCATGATCCAGATCGGCCCCGAGAACGCCGGTGAGGCCTTCGATCTGGTCGAGAACGTCAAGAAGCAGCTGCGCACGCTGGAGACCCTGGGCAAGCCGGTGGTCGCCGCGCTCAACGGCGCGGCGCTCGGCGGCGGCCTGGAGATCGCGCTGGCGTGCCACCACCGTATCGCCGCCGACGTCAAGGGATCTCAGTTCGGTTTCCCCGAGGCGACGTTGGGTCTGTTGCCGGGCGCCGGCGGCATCACCCGCTCGGTGCGCATGTTCGGCATCCAGAACGCCTTCGTCAACATCCTGTCGCAGGGCACCCGGTTCAAGCCGGCCAAGGCCAAGGAACTCGGTCTGATCGACGAGCTGCTGCCGACGGTCGAGGAGCTGGTCCCGGCCGCCAAGGCCTGGATCAAGGCCAACCCGGACTCGCACGAGCAGCCCTGGGACAAAAAGGGTTACAAGATGCCCGGCGGCACTCCGGCGTCGCCGGCGCTGGCGGGGATCCTGCCGTCGTTCCCGGCGCTGCTGCGCAAGCAGCTCAAGGGCGCGCCGATGCCCGCACCGAAGGCGATCCTGTCCGCCGCGGTCGAGGGCGCGCAGGTCGACTTCGACACGGCCAGCCGCATCGAGAGCCGCTACTTCACCACGCTGGTCACCGGCCAGGTCGCCAAGAACATGATCCAGGCGTTCTTCTTCGACCTGCAGACCATCAACAACGGTGGGTCGCGGCCCGAGGGCATCGACAAGACCCCGATCAACAAAATCGGTGTGCTCGGTGCCGGCATGATGGGCGCGGGTATCGCCTACGTCTCGGCCAAGGCCGGCTACGACGTGGTGCTCAAGGACGTCAGCGCCGAGGCGGCGGCTAAGGGCAAGGGCTACTCCGAAAAGCTGGAGGCCAAAGCGCTGGAGCGCGGGCGCACCACCGAGGAGAAGTCGAAGGCGCTGCTCGCCCGGATCACCCCGACGGCCGACCCCGCTGACCTCAAGGGCGTCGACTTCGTGATCGAGGCGGTCTTCGAGAACCAGGACCTCAAGCACAAGGTGTTCCAGGAGATCGAGGACGTCGTCGAGCCCACCGCGGTGCTGGGTTCCAACACGTCCACGCTGCCGATCACCGGCCTGGCCACCGGCGTCAAGCGCCAAGAGGACTTCATCGGAATCCACTTCTTCTCGCCGGTCGACAAGATGCCGCTGGTGGAAATCATCAAGGGCGAGAAGACCTCTGACGAGGCGCTGGCCCGGGTGTTCGACTACACGCTGGCCATCGGCAAGACCCCGATCGTGGTCAACGACAGCCGCGGCTTCTTCACCTCCCGTGTCATCGGCACGTTCGTCAACGAGGCCCTGGCGATGCTCGGCGAGGGCGTCGAGCCGGCCAGCATCGAGCAGGCTGGTTCGCAGGCCGGCTACCCGGCCCCGCCGTTGCAGCTGTCCGACGAGCTCAACCTGGAGCTGATGAACAAGATCGCCATCGCTAGCCGCAAGGGCGTCGAGGACGCCGGCGGCACCTACGAGCCGCACCCGGCCGAGGCCGTCGTCGAGAAGATGATCGAGCTCGGCCGCTCCGGCCGGCTCAAGGGCGCGGGCTTCTACGAGTACCCCGACGGCAAGCGCACCGGGCTGTGGCCGGGCCTGCGCGAGACGTTCAAGTCCGGCGCGTCGGAACCGCCGCTGCAGGACATGATCGACCGGATGCTGTTCGCCGAGGCGCTCGAGACGCAAAAGTGCCTCGACGAGGGCGTGCTGACCTCGACCGCCGACGCCAACATCGGGTCGATCATGGGCATCGGGTTCCCGCCGTGGACCGGCGGGAGCGCGCAGCTCATCGTCGGCTACTCGGGTCCCGGCGGTACGGGCAAGGAAGCCTTCGTGGCGCGGGCCCGCGAGTTGGCCGCCAAGTACGGCGACCGTTTCCTGCCGCCGGACTCGTTGACGTAAGTACCGCGAGAAGTCGCAACAGCCCCCGCACGCGCGGCGTGTCGGGGGCTTTTGCGTCTGCTGACGCTCAGGTCAGGGCGCTGTACTCCTTGTAGTGCATGGTGTCGTAGAGCCGCACGGTCTTGGTGTTCAGCCGTGCGACGGCCCTGGTGAGGCTGGTGGGCAGCGTCGAGATCAGTTGTGCGCCACGGGTCAATGCCCACACTCCGGCTCTCGAATTCGGGATGAGGCCCTTGGCGATGCCGCGCGCCATGGCGCGGCTGCGACGCACCGGCTCCCCCATCTCGGCCTCGTAAGCCGCGAATGCCCGGGCGTAGTCGCCGTTGGCTTGCGCCAGTTCACCCGCCAGGATGTAGGCGCCCAGTACCGCGATGCTGGTGCTGCCGCCGACCGCGGGTCCCGGGCAATAGCCGGCGTCGCCGACCAGCGTGACCCGGCCGCGCGACCAGGTGTCCAGCTGTAACTGGGTGATCGAGTCGAAGTAGAACGTCGGTGTGCCGTCGAGCTCGTCGAGCCAGGTGTCCACCATGGCATGCCTGCCGGCGAACGCCTCCCGCAGTAGTTCCTTCTGCCGCGGCACATCCCGGTAGTGGTACTGCAGCTCTTCCTTGCTCTTGAACATGAACAGCGCCCGCGCGTCGTCCAGCGGCTGCGCCGTATAGATCCCCGCGAGCCGGCCGGCGCCCAGGTGAACGATCATCTCCCCCACGGGCGCAAGCGATTTCGGCACGGACTGCACGGCCAGGTAGCCGCCCAGGAAGCGGGTGCGTCCGGCGTCCTCGCCGAAGACCAGGCGCCGCACGTTCGAATGCAGGCCGTCGGCGCCGATCACCACGTCGAACCTGCGCGGCGCGGCGTGTTCGAAAGTCACCTCGGCGTCGTCGGAGATGGCCGTGATCGAGTCGCCGAAGAGGTACTCGACGGCGTCGCGGCCGGCGTCGTAGTAGACCTCGCTGAGGTCGTCGCGCATGATCTCCACGTGCCGGTCGGAGATGCCCCCGACGAGCTTGTGGTAGTCGATGCGCGCCGGCCGCGTTGCGCCATCGCGGTACATCGTCAGCCTGTCCGTGCCGGTGGCGAGTGCCTCGATGCGCGCCAGCGCGCCCATCTTTTCCGAGATCTCCATGGCCGGCCGGAACAGGTCGACGGCGTGGCCGCCGGTTTTGCGCAGCTGCGGCGCCCGCTCGACGACGGTGACGTCGAAACCGTGCCGGGTCAACCAGTACGCCAGCACCGGGCCGGCGATGCTGGCCCCTGAGATGAGGATCCGCATGACGACCTCCTTACCGGGAGTTAGGTCAGCCTAACATAGCACTTACCTATCGGTAAGTCAGCTAAAATTTACGGGTGACCAAGCCCCGGTCGTATACCAAGCAGCGCATTCAGGAGGTCGCTCGCAACCTGTTCGCCCGCCAGGGCGTGCAGCGCACCAGCCTGCAGGACATCGCGAACGAGCTGGGCATCACGAAACCCGCGCTGTACTACCACTTCGCCTCGCGTGACGAGTTGGTGCGCAGCATCGTGGCGCCGCTGATCGAGGAAGGCGAGCGGTTCGTTGCCGATCAGGAGAACCTGGGCCACACCGACGCCCGCGCCTTGCTGGAGGGCTACTTCGATTTCCACTACCGGCACCGTCAGGACCTGATGCTGGTGCTGTCCGAACTCACGACGCTGGCCGACCTCGGTCTCATCGACAAGGTGCTGGCGTGGCGCGACCGGCTCGGCAAGCTGGTGTTCGGCGCGCGACCGACGCTCGCACAGTCCACCCGCGCCGTCGTTGCCTTCGGCGGTCTGCAGGACTGCTGTCTGCAGTTCCCCGACACGCCCTACAAGCAGTTGCGCGCGAAATCGGTGGCGGCCGCGCTCGCGGCCCTGGGCGTGTGACGCAAGGAATCCAGCTCTGGCGCTGGGCCTTTCACGCGGCGCTGTGGTCCTGTGCCGAGTCTGTCGTGGCGCTTTGTGGGCGCCCGGCACCGAAGAGTCCGAGCGTGGCCACGGTGTTGCCCGAGGTGAATATCGCGCGCGCCGCGCGGACTTGCCGACGCCGCTCGGCGGCTGAACCGGCTGAGGGATTGTTCGTCATTATTCATGGTTATCGCCGCGGCTTAGCGGCGGGGTGAGCCCTTGCTATCGATCCGCTGTGAAGGCGGGTTAGGCTCGGCAACTATGCGCTTTGGTCTCTTCATTCCGCAGGGCTGGCGGATGGATCTGGTCGGCATCGAACCCGCGAAACACTGGGCGGTGATGCGCGATCTGGCCACCTACGCCGACGACGCCAGCGCCTGGGACTCGCTGTGGGTCTACGACCACTTCCACACCGTCCCGCTGCCGAGCGACGAAGCCACGCACGAGGCGTGGTCGCTGATGGCGGCCTACGCCGCGGTGACGTCGCGGATCAAGCTGGGCCAGATGTGCACGGCGATGAGCTACCGCAATCCGGTCTATTTGGCCAAGGTGGCGGCCACGTCGGACATCATCTCGGGCGGCCGCATTCAGATGGGAATCGGCGGCGGCTGGTACGAACACGAGTGGCGCGCGTACGGCTACGGATTTCCGTCGGCCGGGGAGCGGCTGGCCCGCCTCGACGAAGGCGTCCAGATCATGCGGGACGCCTGGCGCGACGGCAAGGTCAGCTTCGACGGCAAGCACTACCAGGTCGACGGCGCGATCGTCGCCCCGAAGCCGTTGCAGGACAACGGCATTCCACTATGGATTGCCGGCGGCGGCGAGAAGGTCACGTTGCGCATCGCCGCGAAATACGCGCAGTACACCAACTTCACCCCGGCGCTCGAGGAGTTCGCACACAAGTCCGGGGTGCTGGCGGAGCACTGCGGCAAGCTGGGCACCGATTACGACGCCATCGTGCGTTCGGCGAACTTCACCGTGGTCGTCGGCACCTCCGACGCCGACGTCGCGGACCGCCAGCAGCGCATGCGCGAACGGCTTACCGGCCACATGCCCGACGCCCTGCTCGACTCGATGGTCGCCGCCGGCAGCGGCCCGGACTCGACGACGGGCACACCGGAGCAGGTGGCCGAGCGGATCGCCAAAGTGCGCGATCTCGGCTGCGAGTACGCGATCTGCTACTTCCCCGAAGCCGCCTACGACCGCTCCGGCATCGAGTTGTTCGAACGCGAAGTGATTCCGGCGCTCAGCTAGACATCGCTGGCGAGATAGCGCGTCTTGACCGGGGGCGCGGCCAACAGCGGGGGAAGCTCGGTGACCTTTCCTTCGCCGGCGCGAAACGCGCGGTAGGCCTCGTCGTGCTCAACGGTGTCCCAGAGCTCGTAGATGATCCAGTGCGCCTCGTCGTCTTCGTTGACCAGCACGTCGGTGCGCAGGTTGCCATCGAACCCCCGGGTTACCTCCAGCGTCTTGCGCATGAGGGCTTGCCCCGCGGACACGGATTCGGGTTTGAATCTGAGCTCGAGTATCACCGTGACTGCCATCGCCGCCTCCTCGTCTGTGGCTGGGTGCTGTTTACCAGCACGCTGTTGAACCTACGGTCGACCCACTTGACGAAGTCAGGCGCCTCCGGAATCTGGTCTGCGGCCGCGAACAGGTTGGCGAGCCGTTGCTCGGCGGCCACGACTTTGTCGTCCAACGGGATCGGTATCCGGGGCAGATGGCTTTGGGCGAGCTCGGCGACCTTGACAACCAGACCCACGGCCTTGGCGTACTTGCGGGCCCACTCCGCAGGATTGTTCCGCGCCCATTGCGCCGCGCGCTCGTAGCGGATCAACAAGTCGGCCAGCGCGGAGTTGCGTCTCGGGTCGATCAGCGCGCGCACCGACGCACTGCCGAACCAGTAGCCGTTCTCCGCGGATCCGATGCTGCGCACCTTCAGCGTGAGGTTGGCCTGGGACGTGTACGGCTATTAGATGACCCAGGCGTCGGCTTGCCCGCTGGCGAATGCCGACAGTGCGTCGGCGGGCTGCAGGAACACCAGTTTGACGTCGCCTGGCTTGAGCCCGACGTCGGCGAGGTGTTCGAGCACATTGGCGTGGCGGCGCTGCCCTTGGCCACCAGGATCGTCTTGCCCCGGATGGGGTTGCCCACCACGCGAGGTCGAGAGGTCGGCGGACTGAAGGGTTTGGCTCGGGCTGACGGCAAAGCGGCCCGTCGGGCCCCGCACTGAATGCGAGAATGCGGTTTCCGCTTTTCCGGAATGCTGTTGTACGGTTTGGTGGATTCCATTTACTTTTTCGTTGGAGGATCCCTCGATGCAGAAGGCAATCGATCCCAGCATCTCTACGTGGCCCGACGAGAACCCGCAGCTCATCGGTAGTCATTGCGGTGACTGCGGGGCCACCACCTTTCCGGTGCAGCAGCGCTGCCCGCGGTGCAGCGGCGGACAGATGAGCGAGTCGTTGTTGCCGCGCCGCGGAACTCTGGTGGCCTGGACCACCCAGGGCTTCCCGCCCGGTGCCCCCTACGCCGGCCCGACCGGCAAGGACTTCGTGCCGTTCGGCGTGGGCCTGGTGCAGCTCGGGGATGTCATCCGGGTCGAGGGCCGGCTGACCGAGAACGACCCCGCCAAGATCGAGTTCGGTCAGCAGGTCGAGCTGACGATGGTGCCGTTCACCACCGACGCCGACGGCAACGAGATCGTCACCTTCGCGTTCCAGCCGGTCTAACTAGGAGTCCTGACATGACCAACGATGTCGCCATCATCGGCGTGGGCCTGCACCCGTTCGGCCGGTTCGACAAGACCGCGATGCAGATGGGCGCCGAGGCGATCCAGTTCGCGCTCGACGACGCCGGAGTGGGGTGGAAGGACATCCAATTCGGCTTCGGCGGCAGCCACGAGGTGTCCAACCCCGACGCGGTGACCCGCCTGGTCGGGCTGACCGGCATCACGTTCACCAACGTGTTCAACGCCTGCGCGACGGCGGCCAGCGCGATTCAGCAGACGGCCGACACCATCCGGCTGGGCAAGTACGACATCGGCATCGCGATCGGCCTGGACAAGCACCCGCGCGGCGCCTTCACCGACGACCCCGCCAAGCTGGCGCTGCCGCAGTGGTACGCGGAGAACGGGCAGTTCGTCACCACCAAGTTCTTCGGAATGAAGGCCAACAAGTACCTGCACGACCACAACATCTCCCAGGAGACCCTGGCGCGGGTGGCCAACAAGAACTTCCGTAACGGCGCGCTGAACCCGAATGCGTTCCGCCGCAAGGAGATTTCCGTCGACGAGATCCTCAACTCGTCGGTGCTGAACTATCCGTTGACGCAGTACATGTTCTGCGCGCCCGACGAGGGTGCCGCCGCGGTCATCATGTGTCGGGCCGACATCGCGCACAAGTACACCGACAAGCCGGTGTATGTGCGCGCCTGCGAAATCCGCACCCGGACCTACGGCGCCTACGAGGTGCACGCCACCTTCGCCCCGCTGGATGGCGACGTCTCCCCGACGGTGTACGCGTCCAAGGCCGCCTATGAGGCCGCCGGCATCGGGCCCGACGACGTCGACGTGGCGCAGCTGCAGGACACCGACGCCGGCAACGAGGTGATCCACATGGCCGAGACGGGCCTGTGCGCCGACGGCGAGCAGGAGAAGCTGTTGGCCGACGGCGCGACCGAGATCCACGGCTCGATGCCGGTCAACACCGACGGTGGCCTGATCGCCAACGGCGAGCCGATCGGTGCGTCGGGCTTGCGGCAGATGCACGAGCTGGTGCGCCAGCTGCGCGGAGAGGCGGGCGAGCGTCAGGTGCCCGGCAACCCGCGGGTCGGCCTTGCGCAGGTGTACGGGGCTCCGGGCACCGCGTCGGCGACCATCCTGTCGCTCTAGTTAGCGCGAGCAGACGCGAAAGTCCCCAATTCCGCACCGAAATAGGGACTTTCGCGTCTGCTCGCGGTTAGATCGCCGGCCCCAGCAGGTCGTCGGCGTCGCGGATGATGTACCCGTAGCCCTGCTCGGCCAGGAACCGCTGTCGGTGCGCGGCGTACTCGGCGTCCAGGCTGTCGCGGGCCACCACCGAGTAGAACAGCGCGCCGCCGCCGTCGGCCTTGGGTCGCAGCAACCGGCCCAGCCGTTGCGCCTCCTCCTGCCGTGACCCGAACGTGCCCGAAACCTGCACCGCCACACTGGCTTCCGGCAGGTCGATGGAGAAGTTGGCGACCTTGGAGACCACCAGCGTGGAGATGTCGCCGCGGCGGAAGGCGTCGAACAGCTCCTCACGGTCCTTGGTCCGCGTCGACCCCTGGATCACGGGGGCGTCCAGTGCTTCGCCGAGTTCGTCGAGCTGATCCAGGTAGGCGCCGATCACCAGCGTCTGCTCACCGGGGTGCTTATCCAGAATCGACTTGACCACGGCGATCTTGGTGTGCACCGTCGAGCAAAGTTTGTAGCGCTCTTCGGGTTCGGCGGTGGCGTATTGCATTCGCTCGTTGTCGGTCATCGTGACCCGCACCTCGACGCACTCGGCGGGCGCGATCCAGCCCTGCGCCTCGATGTCCTTCCACGGTGCGTCGTAACGCTTCGGCCCGATCAGAGAGAACACGTCACCCTCGCGCCCGTCCTCGCGGATCAGCGTGGCGGTCAGGCCCAGCCGCCGCTTGGACTGCAGGTCGGCGGTCATCCGGAACACCGGCGCCGGCAACAGATGCACCTCGTCGTAGATGATCAGGCCCCAGTCTCGGCTGTCGAAGAGCTCCAAATGGCGGTACTCGCCCTTGGACCGGCGGGTGATCATCTGATAGGTGGAGATGGTGACGGGCCGAATCTCCTTGCGTTCTCCCGAGTATTCGCCGATCTCTTCCTCGGTCAGCGAGGTGCGTGCGATCAGTTCGCGCTTCCATTGCCTCGCGGCGACGATGTTGGTCACCAGGATCAGCGTGGTCGCTTGGGCTTTGGCCATCGCGGCGGCGCCGACCAGCGTCTTGCCGGCGCCACACGGCAGCACCACCACGCCCGAGCCGCCGGACCAGAACGAGTCCGTCGCGAGCTGCTGGTAATCGCGTAGCTGCCAGCCGTCCTGCGCCAGGCTGATGGCGTGTGCCTCGCCGTCCACGTAGCCCGCGAGATCCTCTGCGGGCCAACCGATTTTGAGCAGCATCTGCTTGACCCGGCCGCGTTCGCTGGGATGGACGACAACGGTGTCGTCGTCGAGGCGCGAGCCGAGCATGGGCGCGATCTTCTTGTTGCGCAACACCTCCTCGAGCACGGCGCGGTCCAGGCTGACCAGCGTCAGGCCGTGCGCCGGGTTCTTGACCAGTTGCAGCCGGCCGTACCGGGCCATGGTGTCGACGATGTCGACCAGCAGCGGCTGCGGCACCGCGTAGCGCGAAAAGGAGACCAGCGCGTCGACGACCTGCTCGGCGTCGTGGCCGGCGGCGCGGGCGTTCCACAACGCCAGCGGTGTGATGCGGTAGGTGTGGATGTGTTCGGGCGCGCGTTCCAACTCGGCGAACGGGGCGATGGCGGCGCGCGCCGCGCCGGCCAGCTCGTGGTCCACTTCGAGCAGCACCGTCTTGTCGGACTGCACGATCAGGGGTCCGTCAGTCATTCAAGCGCCACTCCTCCTCTCCTTTTCAGTCGCTTTCAGTCGCTCGCTCCGCGCACAATCGTCGTCGGCGCGCATAAACCCATTATCCGGACGCCGCCGACACTATCCGGAAGCCACCGACGTGATGCGGTGGATGGCGAAGTCGCGCAGCCGTCCGGAGCCCGAATCGAAGGCGACCAGCTGGCCGCCCCGTATGACGATCGGTGACACCACGCGCTGGGTGGCCACCCCGGCGGCGTCGAGGTAGCCGATCACCAGCGTGGCCTCGTCCTTGACCGCGCGCTGCAGCAGCGACATGGTGACCGCCGGGTCGACGCGGATGTTGCCGAACGGCGCGGCCGTCACCTTGCGCAGCACCGCCACGACGGCGTTGAGCGTCTCACCGCCGGGCCGCGGCGGGGAGCGGTAGGACCGCCGTTGCTGCGGGGTCGGCACTCGGGCGCCGCGAATCCGGACGTCGACGATCGCGCCGGTGGAATCCTCGGCGGCCGGGGCGAAGCCCGCGCTCCGCAACACCGCGAGCACCTCGGAAAGCGGCGCGGGCGACACCGCAACCGTGGGAGCAAGAGCGCGCAGTTGCAGCTGCTCGGTGGCCGCGATCGCCTGGGCGAGCAGCGCGGAGTCCTCGCAGCGCACGAACGACGTCGCTAAACCGATCCGAAGCTGGCCGTGGCGGCGCGCCACGTCGTCGATGAGGTAGGTGAGTCCTTGTGGCACGGGAGTTTTGGAGTGGTTCGCAAACAGCGCGTGCATCCAGTCGCGGGTCTTGCCGATGTCGAGTGCGTGCCGGATCGTCTGCTCGCTGATGCGATACACCATTGCGGCGCCGGCCGACTCGACCGTGGCGACGGCCGAAAGGTCGTCGGCGAGTTCGCGGTGCAGGGGGCCCGGCACCACGACGGTCAAGTCGGCCTGCAGCAGGAAGTGGTCGATGGGTTTGGGCATCGCGCGCGTCATCGCGTCGATCGCGGCGCCGGGGTCGGCGGGCTGGTTCAGCAACACCCGGCCGGGCGTGCTGATCGCCCCGCGACCGACCAGGCCCAGCGCATGTGCCTCGGCCAGCAGATGCGCGACGGGCTCCGGTTGCAGTCGCCGGGCCCAGCGCGGGCGCCGCCAGATCAGCGCCGCCGACGCCGAGGCCGCGTCGACGCCCGCCCCGGCGGGCAACTCGGCGAGCATGCCCAGCAGCAGCCGGCGGTCCAGCGGCGCCGCCGTAGAGTACAGCGAATCAGACAGTGCGCTATAGGGTTTGGCGTCGGGGCCGCGGCTGCCGATGAGCGCGGGCCGGCTCGGCAGGTCGATCCAGGTGCCGGCCAGCAGGTGCCATCGCTCGGCGGGCGACATCGCGGTGAACCGCTCGACGGCCGCCGTCGGTGCCCAAAAAGGTGCGTCGCCGGTCGGCGGTTCCGGATCGGGCCTGCCGCTGGCGATCAACGTGGCCGCCGCCGCGACCTCGAGGATCAGGCCCAGCCCCGGCTCGTCGATGCCGGTCGTCTTGGCCAGCCGTTTGACGTCGCGCACGCCCAATCCGCCGCTGCGCAGCTCGGAAACCGGTGCGGCGCCGAGGATCTCGAGAAGTACGTCCAGCTCGCGCAGCAGGTCGATGACGGCTCCGGCCGCGACGGCATCGCAGTCGACGGCCGTGGTGGTCGAGATGATCGGGTCGGGGGCCGTGAGTTGCATCGGGCCGGGCTGCTCGCCGCGCAGCACCTGCCCGACGTGGCGGGGCAAGATCACCGTCTCCGCATCAACCCGTCGCAGCAGCCCCATCGCCAGCAGTTGCGGTACCGGCCGGTCCGGCGCCGCGCCGGGCGCGGCGTCGCGGGTGCGTCCCATCGGGGAACCTTCGAGCAGCTTCTCCAGCACGTCGCGCTGGGCTGGGTCGAGCCCGTCGATCAGCTCGGCGATCTGTTCGCCGCTGCGCGCGGCGTCCTCGAGTGTGACCTGCCCCGCGTGCCACGGCAAGGCCGCGGCGGCATCGGCGGCGACCCGCACCGCCGTCTCGCCCCAGGCCAGGGCCCGCTGTTTGAGGTCATCCAGTGCGCTGACCACCTCGGCTTCGGCAACGTGCTCGCCGATCAACGCCAACAGCTTGGTTGTTGGGACCGGTGTCGCATCGGCCTGCAGCACCAGCAGCGCGTCGAGCACGGCCAGTCGCAGGAAGTCAAGGTCGTCGGTGGCGGCCTTGACCGATTGACGGGCCTGCGCGCGCGCCGCCAGCGCGGCGATGCTGCCCGGTGGCGGCTGGGCAAGGTCCGGCCGCAGCTCCAGCAGACGGATCAGCCGCTCGTCGGACAAGTCGGCAAGCCAGGACCCCAGCGGGATATCCGGGGGGGTGTTGTCGGTCGTGTTATCGGTCACCGCTGACCAGCGTAGGCACTTGGCCGGTCAGTGCGTGTACGTGTCTGCTCAGCTCAGCGGGCGGGTGGCGCCCCGGGGTCACGCTATCTGCACGACGGCTTGTTCGAAATACTGATTGTAGGCAAGGTAGACAGGCTTTTTTCCGGTCGATTCCAGGAATTCCTTGAAGGCCTTGAATTCGTGATTCTCGGCGCCCGGGTAATTGTAGAATTCGTCAAAGACAATCACCGTGCCCGACACGATGTTATCGGCCAGCTGGTCAAAGACCTCTTTGGTGGATGCGTAGATATCGCAATCGACGTGCAAGAAGGCGATGGGAGTTGATTTCAGAACTTTTTCTTTGAATTGCGGCAGGGTCTCGTCGAACATGCCCTTAACCAGAGTGACATTGTGCAGTACCGGTGGCATCCATCCCTCGACGTTGACCCGAAAAGTCCCCTGCGGCACAGTGAGATCCGGGCGCGCCCATTGTTCGGGAAGCCCGTCGAAGGAGTCGAACCCCCAGATGCGTTCCTCCGGGTTCAGCGCGGCGATAAAATTGACGGTCTTGCCCGTGCACACACCCATCTCGATAAACGCGCCGCGCAGCATGACATGGTCCGAGCCGAATTTGAGGACGGCCGCGTCAGTGTTCAGCGCCGTTGCGCCGCCAAAGTAATTCGCCACCATCGCGATCGCCGCCTCGGAAGCTCGGTAGTCCTTGTCCCGAGGGTAGAAATTCAGAACTTGGCGCCCCTTGTACCATTCATCGCTCGCGGTGGGCATTTTTACCAATCGATCCCAGTTGAAGCCGGTGCTGTACGCAGGATCCGAGGTCATCGCCAGTAGCTCCTCGTGTCAGTTGAAGGGCTGTGAGTTCGGCCTATTCGCAACGTCGTAGCTAGCACGTGGGCTCAGCTTAGGGGCGCGGAGGTTTTTCATACCAAAGTTGTGAATAACGGGCTCATATACGGCGGCGGCCGCGGAGCGACAGCTTTGCGTCACGGGCGGATGCCAGACCTGTAAGAATGGACCCGTGGCTGACAACGCTGAGAGCGAAGCGCAGAAAACCAGGTACGTGGACCCGGGCTGGCCGACGGAGGATCCAGAGGATCACGCAGTGAGCGAACTGGTAGCCGACCGCACGGGTGCGCTGTCGCCCTTCGGTGAGGTGGTGTTCCCGGTGCCCGCCGACGGCCTGCCCTACGTACATCCGGTCACCGTCGTCAACAGATAAGCGGCCAGGATGGCTCAGACCGGCTCGGGGCCCCAAAAAGTCCTGTCGCACTTGGACGAGCGGGGCGCCGCGCACATGGTCGACGTCACGGCCAAGCAGGCCAGTCGGCGCACGGCCGTCGCCGCTGGCGCCCTGCGTACCTGCGCGCGTGTGGTCGAGTTGATCTCGACCGGCGGCCTGCCCAAAGGTGATGCCCTGGCCACCGCGCGGGTGGCCGGCATTCTGGCGGCCAAACGCACCAGCGATCTGATTCCGCTGTGCCACCAGCTGGCACTCACCGGGGTCGACGTCGAATTCACCGTTGGCGAATCAGACATTGAGATCACCGCGACGGTGCGCAGCACCGACCGGACGGGAGTGGAGATGGAGGCGCTAACAGCCGTCAGCGTGGCCGCCTTGACGCTTTACGACATGATCAAGGCGGTCGATCCGGCCGCCCGCATCGACGACATTCGAGTGCTGCGCAAAGAGGGCGGCAAGACCGGAACGTGGGAACGCCAATGAGTGCCCGATCAGCGCGCGTCATCATCGCCTCGACTCGGGCCTCAGCCGGTGAGTATGCCGATGAGTGTGGGCCGCTCATCACCGAATGGCTGGGGCAGCAAGGGTTTTCGCCGGGGGAGCCGGTGGTGGTGGCCGACGGCGGGCCAATCGGCGAAGCGCTGAACGACGCGCTGGACGCCGACGTCGACCTGATCATCACCTCTGGGGGCACCGGCATATCGCCCGACGACAGCACCCCGGACCAGACGGTGGCCGTCCTGGACTACATGATTCCGGGTTTGGCCGATGCCATCCGCAACTCCGGCCTGCCGAAGGTGCCGACGTCGGTCCTCTCGCGCGGGGTGTGCGGCGTGGCCGGGAGCACCCTGATCGTCAACCTGCCCGGCTCACCCGGCGGGGTGCGCGACGGCCTTGGAGTGCTAGCCGGCGTGGTCGACCACGCCCTGGACCAGCTCGCGGGTAAAGATCACCAGAAATGACGCCGCGCGCCGACGACGATGCAGAGCGTCGCGATGAGGAGGAGCAGCGCAGATGACGTTGGTGGTGCGCGCTGCGCTCACCGACCAGCCCATCGCGCTAAGCGAGCACGAGGAGCTGGTCAGCCACCAGTCGGCCGGTGCGATCGTCGGATTCGTCGGCGCGGTCCGCGATCATGACGGCGGCCGTGGGGTGCTGCGGTTGGAATACTCCGCGCATCCGTCGGCCGCGCAGGTCCTCGCCGATGTGGTCGCCGAGGTCGCCGAACAGTCCAGCGGGGTCCGTGCGATCGCGGCCAGCCACCGCATCGGTGCGCTGGACATCGGCGACGCCGCCCTGGTGGCGGCGGTCGCGGCCGACCATCGGCAGGAGGCCTTTGCCACCTGCGCGCAGCTGGTGGACAGCATCAAGGAGCGGTTACCGGTGTGGAAGCACCAGTTCTTCGCCGACGGCGCCGACGAGTGGGTGGGCTCGGCCTAGCTCGAACCGCTAGTTGCCGGGCGCGGGCTGCGCGAGCGCGTCCAGCGCGTCGTTGCCCTGCACGTCCTGAGACCGGATCGCCTGCCACACCTGCTGGGTGTAGCCGACGGTGGAGGCCTGCTGGGGTGCTGGTGGCGCATCGGGCGCTGGCGCATCGGGCGCCGGCGCATCGGGCGCTGGCGCCGGAGGAAGCGCGTCCGCGGGCGGCGCCGGCATGGGGTCGGCGACCGGAGCGGGCTGGTCGTTGGCGGCCAGCTGTACCGGCGGGGCCGGGTCGGCGGGCGGCGGCGGAGGCGGAGGCGGCGGGGGAGCGTCCGGTGGGGGCGCGTCCGGGGGCGGCGGGGCCAGCGGTGCCGGGCCGCCGTTGATGCCGGGCGCGTCCAGCGGCGCGTCCATCCCGACCGTGGTGGCCGGAAGGACGTTGCGCGGGGTCGGGCCCGACAGGGGGCCACCGCACACCGGCCACGCGCCGCGTCCCTGGGTCGCCAGCACGCGCTCGGCGACCGCGATCTGCTGTTCGCGGGTGGCCAGCTCGGCCGACGGGGCGAATTCGTTGCCGCCGTGCGAGGCCCAGGTGCCGGCGCTGAACTGCACGCCGCCGTGGTAGCCGTTGCCGGTGTTGATTCCCCAGTTGCCGCCCGACTCGCAGCGGGCTACCTGGTCCCACTCGCCGTCGGTGGCCGCAGCCGCCTGGCCGGCGAGGGCAATGCTGCCGCCGCCAAGTACCGCCCCGGTGAAGGCGATCTTGGCGACGCTGATGTTAGAAGTAGTGGGCTTACGGTGACGACCACTCATACGCGCCGAAATTTCCTCTCTCGGTGCGCCTGCGAGGTCAGCTGTCGGGTTCGGGTGGGAGAGGCTACCCGGCCGGCGACGAATCACCGGCTTCACCCCAAGGAGCCGTTTCCGACTCCGGTCGATCACGGTGGACCGTTGGGTCCCCCGCCTCCATCCACTTTTTCGGTATCCCTCGGCCTATTGGATGGAGCTCGGCGCTATAGGTAAGGGAAGGCCGCCACCGGTTGCTTGGCGAACTCCCCGAGACGCTAGCGGGTTCTGTTGGTCGAGTCACTTTTTACGAAACTCGGCGTTTCCCGCACGGCCATCTGCGAAAACCCCAGGAACACATAGGCTTTGCGCAGGTCATTCCCGCCGAAATCAGGCCGTGTCCCCGCCGTTATCATTCCGTTATGTGAGATGTTTCACAGTTTCATCCGCCAGCAAACGGCGGCAACACATCGACCGTCTCACCGGCGCGCAACACCATGGTCTCGTCGCGAACCGCGATGCCATCGCGCAGGTACGAGCAGCGATTCAACACGTTGGCCAGGCGTTCGCCGCGCGCGGAGAGGGTCTTGACCAGTTCGGCAACCGTGGTGCCCGATTGCAGCGTCACCGCCTCGGAATCGGTGCCGGCGGCCTCGCGCGCCGCGGCGAAGTAGCGGACCGTCAGCTGGATTTCGCTAGCCACCGATGGCGCTCATGGGACGGTCAGGCTGGATGAAATCGGGGTCGTTGATCCCGTGGCCGGCCGGCTTGGCCCACATGGCGGCGCGCCACGCCGCCTCGATCGCGTCGTCGTCGGCGCCGCCGCGCAGCAGGCCGCGCAGGTCGGTCTCCTCGGTGGAGAACAGGCAGCTGCGGATTTGGCCGTCGGCCGTCAGCCGGGTGCGGTCGCAGGTCGAGCAGAAGGCGTGCGACACCGAGGCGATCACGCCGAACTTGCCGGCCGGGGTATCCGGGCCGGTGTCGGCCAGCCAAAGCTCGGCGGGCGCCGAGCCGCGCGGGGTCGGGTCGGCCTGCAGCCGGAAGTGTGGCCGGAGCGCCGCCAGCACGTCGTCGGCGCTGAGCGCGGCCTCGCGGCGCCACCGATGCCCGGCGTCGAGCGGCATCTGCTCGATGACCCGCAACTGGTACCCGTGCTGCAGGCAGAAACGCAGCAGGTCGACGACATCTTCACGGCCGGTGGCGGGGTCGAGCACCGCATTGACCTTGACCGGCGCCAGTCCCGCTTCTTTCGCGGCGGCCAGGCCGGCGAGCACGTCCGCGAGCCGGTCCCGCCTGGTGATGGCGGCGAAACGCGCCGGGTCCACGCTGTCCAGCGAGACGTTGACCCGGTCCAGGCCCGCCTCGGCCAGCGCGGCCGCCCTTCGCTCTAGTCCCACGCCATTGGTGGTCAGCGAGATCTCCGGGCGGGGGCGCAGGCTGGCCGCCGCCGCGATCACCTTGTCGAGGTGGCGTGCCAACAGCGGCTCACCACCGGTGAATCGCACGCTGGTCACGCCGAGCCGGGTGACCGCGACGTGCAGGAGCCTGCCCAGCTCGTCAGGTCGCAGGAGGTCCCGGTTGGGCAGCCAGTCCAGGCCCTCGGCCGGCATGCAGTAGGTGCACCGCAGATTGCAGCGGTCGGTCAGTGAGACCCGGAGATCGCTGGCGATCCGGCCGAAGGTGTCGCGCAGCGGACCGGCGTCGGGGACGTCAGCGGCAACCGCGCCCGGACCTGCCCTGCGGACGGACGGTACCCCCAGCGCGGTCAGCGTCATGCGGCGCTCTTGATCAGGGGCATATCTCCTCCAACAGTAAAAGCAAGCCTACCGAGTACCCGGCTGAACTGGGGTGCTTGCCGAACAACGATCCGAGTAGGATCACACTTCGATATCGCGTCCCGCGCAGGCGGGACGCTTCTTCTGTTGGCCGTCCGGGTGACCCGTAAGACAAGCAGGTGAGAGCAGTGCCGACCGGCAAGGTGAAGTGGTACGACTCCGAAAAGGGGTTCGGCTTCCTGTCGCAGGAGGACGGCGAGGACGTCTACGTCCGTTCCTCGGCGCTGCCCGAGGGCGTCGAGGGCCTCAAGGCCGGGCAGAAGGTGGAGTTCGGCGTCGCCTCCGGCCGGCGCGGTCCGCAGGCATTGAGCCTGAAGTTGATCGACCCGCCGCCGACTCTGACCCGGACGCGCCGCGAGACTCCGGCCGAACACAAACACACGCCCGATGAGCTGCACGGCATGGTCGAGGACATGATCACCTTGCTCGAAGGTGCGGTGCAGCCGGAGCTCCGCAAGGGCCGCTACCCGGACAAGAAGGTGGCCCGCCGGGTCTCCGAGGTGGTCAAAGCGGTGGCGCGGGAGCTGGACGCCTAGCTTCGAGCGGTTTCGACGCTCGGCATTGCGCGTTACCCTGCGGCTTCCGGTGTGCGACGAGGGCTGGATTTTCGTCCGGCCGCCCTGGACGCACCCTGACCGCCCTGATTGCGCCTCCAAAACTGCCACGTGCCCGCAAAGCTACTCGCGCGTAACTTGGACATCGGTACGCAGATGTGCATCTTGGCGAGGAGGCGACGATGGCACAGCAAGCGCAGGTGACCGAGGAGCAGGCCAGGGCCCTGGCTGAGGAATCTCGCGAAAGTGGTTGGGATAAACCGTCATTCGCCAAGGAGTTGTTTCTCGGGCGATTCCCTCTGGAGCTGATCCACCCCTTCCCCAAGCCGTCTGACGCGGAGGAGGCCCGCACCAGGGAGTTCCTCGACAGGCTGCGGGACTTCCTCGGCAACGTCGACGGCAGCGTCATCGAGCGTGACGCGCAGATTCCGGACGAGTACGTGAAAGGCCTGGCCGGGCTGGGGTGCTTCGGCATCAAGATCCCGTCCGAGTACGGCGGCCTGAACCTGTCGCAGGTCGGCTACAACCGCGCGCTGATGATGGTCTCGAGCGTTCATCCGAGCCTCGGCGCGTTGCTGTCGGCGCACCAGTCGATCGGGGTGCCCGAGCCGCTCAAGCTGGCCGGGACCGCGGAGCAGAAGCGCGCGTTCTTGCCGCGCTGCGCCGCCGGAGCCGTGTCGGCATTCCTGCTCACCGAGCCGGACGTCGGCTCCGACCCCGCGCGCCTGGCGTCCACCGCGACCCCGATCGAGGACGGGCGGGCCTACGAGCTCGAGGGCGTGAAGCTGTGGACCACCAACGGTGTGGTGGCCGAACTGCTGGTGGTGATGGCGCGCGTCCCCAAGAGCGACGGGCACCGCGGCGGCATCAGCGCGTTCGTCGTCGAGGCGGATTCGCCCGGCATCACCGTGGAGCGGCGCAACAAATTCATGGGATTGCGCGGCATCGAAAACGGCGTGACCAGGCTGCACGCCGTCCGAGTTCCCGCCGAAAACCTAGTCGGGAAGGAAGGCGACGGCCTCAAGATCGCGTTGACCACCCTGAATGCCGGACGGCTGTCCTTGCCCGCGGTGGTCACCGGATCCGCCAAGTGGTCGCTGAAGATCGCGCGCGAGTGGTCGAATGAGCGGGTCCAGTGGGGAAAGCCGGTGGGCAAGCACGAGGCGGTCAGCAGCAAGCTCGCGTTCATGGCCGCCACCACGTACGCGCTCGAGGCATCGATCGACCTGGCCGGTCAGATGGCCGACGAAGGCCGCAACGACATCCGCATCGAGGCGGCGCTGGCCAAATTGTGGTCCAGCGAGATGGCCGATCAGATTGTCGATGAGCTGCTGCAGATCCGCGGCGGCCGCGGCTACGAAACCGCGGAATCCCTTGCCGCGCGCGGGGAGCGGGCGGTGCCGGTTGAGCAGGCCGTGCGGGATCTGCGGATCAACCGGATCTTCGAGGGATCCAGTGAGATCATGCGGCTGCTCATCGCCCGCGAGGCCGTCGACGCCCACTTGACCGCCGCCGGCGACCTCGCCAACCCCAAGGCCGACCTGAAGCAGAAGGCCGCCGCTGCGGCCGGCGCGAGCGGATTCTATGCAAAATGGTTGCCCAAGTTGGTGTTCGGTGAGGGGCAGCGACCCACCGCATACCGCGAGTTCGGCGCATTGGCGACCCACTTGCGCTTCATCGAACGCTCCTCACGCAAGTTGGCCCGCAACACCTTCTACGGAATGGCGCGCTGGCAGGCGGCTCTCGAGCAAAAGCAGGGCTTCCTCGGACGCGTCGTCGACATCGGCGCGGAACTGTTCGCGATGTCCGCGGTCTGCGTGCGGGCCGAGGCGCAGCGGGCGGCCGGCGACCAGGGCCAGCAGGCGTACGAACTGGCCGACGCGTTCTGCCAGCAGGCCACTCTGCGGGTAGAGGCGCTGTTCCACGCCCTGTGGGCCAACACCGACGGCACCGACGTCCAGCTGGCGAACGACCTGTTGGACGGCCGCTACACCTGGCTGGAGCGCGGGATCATCGACCAGTCAGAGGGCACCGGACCGTGGATCACGCACTGGGAACCCGGTCCGTCGACCGAACCCAACCTGGCCCGGCGGTTCCTGACGGTGTCGTGAGTCATGGAGAGCCGAGAAAGCCAAGCAGCCCAAGCCTCCTACGTCGGTGCCGGCGAGTTCAACAGAGACACCAACTACATCACCACCCGGATCACCGCCGACGGGCGCGACGGCTATCCGGTTGAGCCCGGCCGCTACCGGCTGGTCGTGGCCCGGGCCTGTCCCTGGGCAAATCGCGCGATCATTGTCCGCCGGCTGCTGGGTCTGGAAGGTGCTCTCTCCATTGGGTTTTGCGGGCCGACCCATGACAAACGCAGCTGGACGTTCGACCTCGATCCGGGTGGCGTCGATCCGGTGCTCGCGATTCCGCGGCTCCAGGACGCCTACTTCAAGCGGTTTCCCGATTATCCGAAGGGGATCACCGTCCCGGCGGTCGTCGATGTGCCGACGGGTGCGGTGGTCACCAACGATTTCGCGCAGATGACCCTGGATTTCTCCACCGAGTGGACCGCCTATCACCGCGAGGGCGCGCCGCAGCTGTACCCCGAGCCCCTGCGCGACGAGATCGACGAGGTGAGCAAGCGCGTCTACACCGAGGTCAACAACGGCGTGTACCGTTGCGGCTTCGCCGGCTCGCAGCAGGCCTACGACGCAGCGTACGACCGGTTGTTCACCGCGCTGGACTGGCTGAGCGATCGCCTGGTCGACCAGCGATACCTGGTGGGCGACACCATCACCGAGGCCGACGTGCGCCTGTTCACCACCCTGGCCCGCTTCGACCCGGTCTATCACGGGCACTTCAAGTGCAACCGCACCAAACTGTCCGAGATGCCGGTGCTGTGGGCCTACGCGCGCGACCTGTTCCAGACGCCGGGCTTCGGCGACACCGTCGACTTCGTCCAGATCAAGCAGCACTACTACATCGTGCATTCCGACATCAACCCCACTCGCATCGTGCCCGACGGGCCCGACCTGAGCGGCTGGCTGGGTGCGCACGGTCGGAAAGACTTGGGGGGCAGGCCTTTCGGTGACGGGTCGCCTCCCGGGCCGCCGGTCGACGGTGAGCGAGTGCCGTCCGGCCACGGCGCGTAACGACTGCTAAAGTCCGCCCATGGCGGTGGCTGGTTTCGTTTTGGGGCTGTGCGCGCTGATCGCGTCGCTGGGCGCGATGGTACCCAGACGCCTCCGTCGGCGCGTCAATAGTTCAGGCGCACAGACCATTCCGCGTGCGGTGTGTCGCGTAGATCGCCGGAGGGATCGATCACCAGCGTCAGCAACTGCACGACGATCCCGGTCAACTTCCCACGCTGCGGGTCGAGGGTGGGGATGGTGACCGCCAGCCGGCTGTTCGGCCGGTAGAGCGTGCTGGTGGTGTTGGTGGGATCCTCATACACCTGCAGCAACCGCCACGGTGCCCTGGAAATCGCTTCCGGCACCGAAAGCTGCACCGGATAGCGCGTGCTTGCCGGCAGCTCTCCCTGGGACTGCGGGGTCTGGCAGTCGTCGAGGTTGAGCACGTTGCAGTACTGGTACGGCCCCACCCGGATCAGGTGGCCGTGGGAGTACGCGCTGATCTCGGGTCGCTGCGGCCCGTGCTTGCGCACCAAAAGCCAGGCGCCGACCCCGGCCGCGACGGCCAGCACCACCACGACGACGGCGAGCAGCACGGCCGTGCCGCGATTGAATCGGCGCTTCACCTGGGCACCGCCGACGGGCTGTCGGCGCCGCGGCGCTTGCTTTCCTGCTCGACCATGACGGGTCGATTGCCGCCGAGGCCCGGAATCAGCGAGTCTCCGCGATAACTGACGATGGTTTGCGCCAGGCCCAGAATCAGCAGCCCGCTGACGGCGGTGAACCCGACCCACAGTTCGGTGTAGACCAAGACACCCAGCGCGCCGCCCAGCACCCAGGCCAGCTGCAGGGTCGATTCGGAGCGCCCGAAGCCCGAGGCACGCGACTCTTCGGGTAAGTCGTTTTGCAGGGATGCGTCCAGCGATGCCTTGGCAATTGCGCTGGAGCCCGAGGTGACCAGGGTGGCGATGGCTGCGACCACCAGGTTGCCGGCCACCGCGGCCGCCAGCGCCAGCGCCGTCACGGCCACGGTGCAGCGCACGACCAGAACGGCCGGCCTGCCCAGTTGCAGGCGTGCGCTGGTGAAGTTCCCGGCGAAATTGCCGATCGCGGCGGCCGCGCCGATGACGCCCAGCATGGCGAGCTGAGCCCAGCCGTTGGCTTGGTGCGATTTGGCGACAAACGCCGGATACAGGAACAGGAAGCCGACCATCACCTTGATGGTGCAGTTGCCCCACAACGAGGTAATGATGTTGCGGCCCAATGGTTGTCGAAGCGACGCGGCGGGTGTTTTGGGGGGCTGAGGCGGTTCGCTGTGCCGGCGATAGCTCAGCGTGGCCGGCACCTCGCCGGTGGTCACCTCGACCCAGCGTGGAATCCGCATCGACAGCAGCGCGCCGGCGACGGTCACCGCGATGACGACGAACAACGCGCCGGGCAGCTTGAACAGGTGGGTGCAGACGAACTCGACGCCACCCGCGATGGCACCGCCGGCGATGGTGCCGCCCAGCAGTCCGAACACGGTGAGCCGGGAATTGACCCGCACCAGGTCGATGGTCGGCGGCATCACCCGCGGCGTCACCGCGCTGCGCAGCACGGAAAACGACTTGGAGAACACCATCATGGCCAGCGCGCAGGGATAGAGCACCCACGACGGATAGCTGCCGCTGGCGCCGTCGTAGTTCATGATCAGCACCACCGCCAGCACGGTGCGCAGCGCGAACGACGCCGCCAGCGCGACCCGGCGGCCGTGCTGCAGCCGGTCCAGCGCCGGACCGATGAGCGGCGCGATCACCGCGAACGGCGCGATCGTAATCAACAGGTACAGCGCAACTTTGGATTTGCTCTCACCGCTGGCCGCGGCGAAGAACAACGTGTTGGCCAGCGCGACGGCCATTGCCGCGTCGACGGCGAAGTTCGCCATCACCGGCCACGTCAGCGCGGTCAGCCCGGACTTGTCGGCGCCGTCGGCGGTCGCCGCCCGCTGGACCATCCAGTACATGCGGGAGCCCATTTCGCGGCTGCGCATCGCCGCGGCGCGGGTGACGGTGATCCGTTCGCCTGCGCTGGGACCACGCGGCTGCGCACTGTTGGCTCTGGGCGCGGACCGCCGCTGTTCGCCGAGCGGCGGGAGATAGCGGTTGGCGCTGGGCATGGGCGGCGGGCGGCGCGTGCGCCGCTGGTCAGAGTTGTCGGTCGGGTAATTGGCCATGCCCGGATGCTGATTGGCCGACCCATTTCGGGGGCGTTGGCCTGAGCTCGGGGCCGCTCGGCCCGGGTGATCACGCCGCCGTCCTGACACATATCGATTCTGTCCTATGCCGCGGGGCAACCGGGCGTGGCTCGCCAACCTAGTATGTACAGCGTGACCGGACCCTTCGACCAACTCGGCGCATTGACCGTCGCCGAGTGGCCCGCCGAGACGGCGGCGCTGCTCACTGGTGCCGTCGATCAGGCCCGGGCCGCCGTCGCGGAGTTCAGCGGCCCCGACGCGGTCGGCGACTATCTGGGCGTCGGCTACGAAGATCCGACCGCCGCCACCCACCGGTTCCTGGCGCACCTGCCCGGCTACCAGGGCTGGCAATGGGCCGTCGTCATCGCCGCCTACCCCGGTGCCGAGCAGGCCACGGTCAGTGAAGTGGTGCTGATCCCCGGTCCGACGTCGCTGCTTGCGCCCCAATGGGTGCCGTGGGATCAGCGCGTCCGGCCGGGCGACCTCAACCCTGGCGACCTACTCGCGCCGGCCAAGGACGACCCGCGGCTGGTGCCCGGCTATACCGCCAGCGGCGACCCGCAGGTGGACGAGACCGCGGCCGAAGTCGGGCTGGGCCGCCGCTGGGTGATGGGCCTGTGGGGCCGCGCCGAGGCCGCTCAGCGCTGGCACGACGGCGACTACGGCCCGGACTCGGCGATGGCGCGGTCGACCAAACGGACGTGCCGCGAGTGCGGGTTCTTCCTGCCGCTGGCGGGATCGCTCGGCGCGATGTTCGGCGTGTGCGGCAACGAGATGTCCGCCGACGGCCATATCGTCGACAAGTACTACGGCTGCGGTGCCCATTCCGACACCCCCGCTCCGGCGGGCAGTGGTTCGCCGATGTACGACCCCTACGACGACGGCGTCTTGGATGTCACCGAGAAGCCGAAAGTTGAGTTGGCCGAGCCCGTGGAGCCGCCCGAATCTGCCGAGCCAGCCGAGCCAGGGGAGCCCGCCGAGGCCGCCGAGCCCGTGGAGTCGGCCGAACCGGCCGAACCGGCCGAGCCCGTGCAGCCGGCCGAACCGGAGTCGTCCGACTAACTCGGCTTGAGAAAGGTCTCGAGTCCGGACTGTGCGCCCCGCGCGCCGCGGCGTGCCGCGGCAAGCTGCAACAGGAAGATGCTCGTCCCCACGAACCCGACGCCGAATCCGGCCAGCGCTATCGGGCGCCAGCTCTGCAGGGCGGGCACGAGGAACACGGCGATCGTCGCGATAAGCCAGCCGAGTTCGCCAACCGCGATGATCGGCCATACCGCGAGCAGCCTGGCGGGTAGCGGCGGCGCCTCGGGGCTCGGGTGCGTGCTCATTGCAATTAAACTAGCCCGCCGTTTCATACGACGGACTCACAGGTTCCGTTGTAACCTCGCGCCATGGCTGACAGCGATGCGCGGCTGGCCGCTGACCTGTCGCTGGCGGTCATGCGGCTCTCCCGGCAATTGCGGTTTCGGAATCCGCAATCTCCGGTCTCGCTGTCGCAGCTGTCGGCGCTGACGACGCTGGCCAACGAGGGCGCGATGACACCCGGCGCCCTCGCGATTCGCGAGCGGGTCCGACCGCCGTCGATGACCCGGGTAATCGCCTCGCTGGCCGACGAGGGCTTCGTCGATCGGGCGCCGCATCCCATCGACGGCCGGCAGGTGGTGGTGTCGGTCTCGGAGTCCGGCGCCGAGCTGGTCAAGGCGGTCCGGCGGGCCCGTCAGGAGTGGCTGGCGGAGCGGCTCGCGACGCTGGACGACGACAAGCGCGGCACCCTGCGCGAGGCCGCCGACATCATCTCGGCGCTGGTCGACGAAAGCCCGTGACTGCGCCCGATGTGCATGACGTTAGTGACCCACAGGATCCGAGGCTCGACGATTTTCGCGACCTGAACAGCGTCGACCGCCGCCCCGATCTGCCGACCGGGAAGGGCCTGGTGATCGCCGAGGGCGTGCTGGTGGTGCAGCGCATGCTGGCGTCCCGATTCACTCCGCACGCGATGCTCGGCACCGATCGCAGGCTGGTGGAGTTGCGTGGGGATCTGACCGGCGCCGCGCCGTACTACCGGGCGTCCGCCGACGTGATGGCCGAGGTGGTGGGCTTCCACCTCAATCGCGGGGTGCTGGCCGCCGCGCGGCGAGTGCCCGAGCCGACCGTCGCCGAGGTGGTCGCGGGTGCCCGCACCGTCGCGGTGCTCGAAGGCGTCAACGACCACGAGAACCTCGGCTCGATCTTCCGGAATGCGGCAGGACTGGGTGTGGACGCGGTGGTATTCGGCAGCGGCTGCGCCGATCCGCTGTACCGGCGCGCGGTCCGGGTGTCGATGGGGCATGCGCTGCTGGTCCCGTATGCGCGGTCCGCGGATTGGCCGGCCGACTTGATGACGTTGAAGGAGAGCGGCTTTCGGCTGTTGGCGATGACTCCACACGCCGAAGCGCTGCCGCTGCCGCAGGCGATGGACGCGGTACGCGACGAACGGATCGCGGTGCTGGTCGGCGCCGAAGGCCCCGGCCTGACGGCGGCCGCCCAGCGGCTGAGCGATGTGCGGGTCCGCATCCCGATGTCGCGGGGAACCGACTCGCTCAACGTCGCGACTGCTGCGGCCCTGGCCTTCTACGAGCGGGCTAGGGTGGGCTCGTGACCGATGCGCCCGTTCCCTGGGGGACGGGTCTGACGGTCTCCGGGTTCGTCGGCGCGGTGACCGCGATGGCGATCGTCGTGCTCAGCCTCGGGCTGGTCCGGGTCCATCCGCTGCTGGCCGTCGGGCTCAACATCGTGGCGGCCGGGGGGCTGGCGCCGACGTTGTGGGGCTGGCGGCGCAAACCCGTCCTGCGCTGGTTTGTGCTGGGTGCCGGGGTGGGAGTCGCCTGTGGGTGGGTGGCGCTGTTGGCTTTGGCGGTTGGCGGCTAGCGCCGCTTGCAGTCACAGCAGCCACACCAGCACCGCCGTCCAAGTGGTCGCCTAGAAGGCATCATCGCCTTGGGGAGAGACTCAAGCGATTCTTGAGCCTGATGAGGTTTCTAGCCCCGTCCGCTGGACCGAACCCCGAGCAGCACATCCTCCCAGGCCGGTATGGCCGGCTTGCCGCGCCGACTGCTCGCCGGGGCGCTGGCGGGAGCCTCGGGGGCGGCGGGTACCGGGGCAGGTTCCGGCGCAGGCGGGGCTTGTGGCACCGGCCCGGCCGTGACCGTGGGCTCCTCGAACGAGAGGCGGGCCACCGGCGCCAGCGGCCGTAGCGGGGGCTTGAATTCGGGGTCGATCAGCTCGCTGGCCGGGTCGTCCATCGCGGTCACGGTGCCGCCGTGAGCGCCCGGGGTGAAGCGGAAGTGCGCGAGGTTTTCCGAGTGGCCGGCCTGCCAGCCCAGCTGCACCGTCCAGCGACCGTCCTCGTTGCGCCAGGCGTCCCAGCCGAGCCTGGCCGGGTTGAGGCCCCGCGCCACCAGGGCCGTGGAGACGGTTTCCAGGAGGGTGAGCACGCCGGGGCCGTCCGGCAGGAGCGGGTGCGCGGCGGTGGCCAACTCGGCGGCTCGCGAGCGTTCCAGCAGCACCGGGTGGGCGAATCGCTGGATCCGGGCGATATCGGAGCCGGACGCGGTCGCCACCTGCTCGACCGAAGCGCCCGCGCGGATCCGGGCCTGGATCTCCTTGGGGCTCAGCAAGTTCGTGATTTCCATGTCGAGTGCCGGCTGGTCCAGCCCCGAACGCGCGGCGGCATCACCGCGCATGGCCGCCTTCAGCCGGTCGTCGACCGCGAGCTTGAACTGTTCGCCGGAGTTGCCGCCTTCGCAGATGATGTTCTTGCCGTCGGCGTCGAGTCCAACCACCTTGAGTTCCCGCATGGCTTCTCCTCGCAGGCTCCGTGCAGATCAGCGCCGGACCCTTCAGGGCGCACTCTAATGCGCCAGGCGTCGTTCACCTGGCTGACACGCGGAAGCGGTTTTGCCTGGAGGTGGCGTTTTCGTCGTCGTGCTGCGCGCGAGCGTCACGCTGGCGTGACGATCACCGCCCAGCGTCACGCCAGCGTGTCCCCCGCAAGCGGGTGGTGCCCCCAGCTCGGCGATTGAAAAGGACGGGTTAGAGCCGCTCGACTACCCAGTCGACGCACGCCGTCAGCGCGCTGATGTCGTCGGGGTCGACGGCGGGGAACATCGCGACCCGCAGCTGGTTGCGGCCGAGTTTGCGGTACGGCTCGGTGTCGACGATGCCGTTGGCCCGGAGCACCTTGGCGACGGCCGCGGCGTCCACGTCGTCGACGAAGTCGATGGTGCCGACCACCTGGGAACGCAAGGCGGGGTCGGCGACGAACGGCGTGGTGTACGCCCGCTCCTGCGCCCACGAGTACAGCCGCTGCGACGAGTCGGCGGTGCGCTTGACCGCCCAGTCCAGCCCGCCGTTACCCAGCAGCCAGTCCAGCTGCTCGGCCATCAGCGCCAGGGTTGCGATCGCCGGGGTGTTGTAGGTCTGGTCCTTGAGGCTGTTCTCGATCGCGATCGGCAGC
Organism: uncultured Actinomycetota bacterium; assembly: GCA_963758775.1. GTDB lineage: Bacteria > Actinomycetota > Actinomycetes > Mycobacteriales > Mycobacteriaceae > Mycobacterium. The sequence continues at coordinate 41,693 of CAVWWU010000012.1, read as the reverse complement.
GACAGGAAGTCGGGGACCCAGCGGCCGGACGCCGCGATGGATTCGACCCGGGCCAGCGCCGCCGGGCTCATGACGGCCAGCCACAGGCCGCCGTCGCTGGCGAAGTTCTTTTGCGGAGAGAAGTAGTACGCATCGGTGTCGCTGATGTCGACCGGTAGGCCGCCCGCGCCCGACGTCGCGTCGATGAGGACCAGCGCGTCACCCGAACCCGCCGGGCGCTGGATCGGCACCGCGACCCCGGTCGACGTCTCGTTGTGCGCCCAGCCGATCACGTCGACCGAGGGGTCGCTCTGCGGCTCCGGCGCGCTGCCGGCGTCCGACTTGATGATGATGGGGTCGCCGACGAACGGGTTCTTGGCGACGCAGGAGGCGAACTTCGAGCTGAACTCGCCAAAGGAGAGGTGCAGAGAGCGCTTGTCGATCAGCCCGAACGCGGCGGCATCCCAGAACGCCGTCGCGCCGCCGTTGCCCAGGATGACCTTATAGCCGTCCGGCACGGAGAACAGTTCGGCCACGCCCTTGCGGACCCGGCCCACCAGGTTCTTGACCGGCGCCTGACGGTGCGACGTGCCGAACAGCGGCGCCGCGGTCGTGGTCAGCGCCTCCAACTGCTCGGGTCGGACCTTGGACGGCCCACAGCCGAAGCGGCCGTCGCGGGGTTTGATGTCTGCGGGGATCTGAAGCTGGTCAGCCATGATCCCCAGCGTAATGAGCCGCGCAGGTGTGACTCCGCACACACCGCATCCGTGACCGCCGGTCAGGCCACAGACCTCCGAACCACCCTGGCGGATTCCCGGTACCAGCGGTACCGTATTTTGCATACGTCCGAACGACCTCGTCGAGGAGGATGCTGTGCAGGCTAGGACGCGAACCGTTCAGCGTTGGCGGCGCAACATGGAAGTGCGCGACGACGCCGAATATGTCGACATGCTCGCCACACTGTCCGAGGGGTCGGTGCGGCGGAACTTCAATCCGTACACCGATATCGAGTGGGACTCGCCGGAGTTCGCGGTGATCGATAACGACCCGCGGTGGATCCTGCCGACGACCGACCCGATGGGTCGGCACCCGTGGTATCTGGCCCAGTCGGACGAACGCAAGATCGAAATCGGCATGTGGCGCCAGGCCAACGTGGCCAAGGTGGGGCTGCACTTCGAGTCCATCCTGATCCGCGGCCTGATGAACTACACGTTCTGGGTGCCCAACGGGTCGCCGGAATATCGGTACTGCTTGCACGAATCCGTCGAGGAGTGCAACCACACCATGATGTTCCAGGAGATGGTCAACCGCATCGGCGCCGACGTGCCCGGCATGGCTCGCAAGCTGCGCTGGATCTCCCCGGTGGTGCCACTGGTGGCGGGTCCGTTGCCCATTGCGTTCTTCATCGGCGTGCTCGCCGGTGAGGAGCCCATCGACCACACGCAGAAAAACGTTCTGCGCGAAGGCAAGTCGCTGCACCCGATCATGGAGCGGGTGATGGCCATTCACGTGGCCGAGGAGGCGCGGCACATCTCGTTCGCGCACGAATTCCTGCGTAAGCGCATCCCTCAGTTGAGCCCGATGAAGCGGTTCCTGGTCTCGATCTACCTTCCGCTGACGATGTGGCGGCTGTGCCGGGCGATCGTGGTGCCGCCCAAGGAGTTCTGGGTGAAGTTCGACATCCCGCGCGAGGTCAAGAAGGAGCTGTTCTTCGGGTCGCCGGACTCGCGGAAGTGGTTGCGCGACATGTTCGGTGACGTCCGGATGCTGGCCTATGACACCGGGTTGATGAATCCGATCGCCAAGCTGGTGTGGCGGATGTTCAAGATGTATGGCAAGCCGTCACGCTACCGCAGCGAGCCGCAGCGCCAGCACCTGGCTGCCGCGCCGGCCGCCTGACCGACTGCGAGTTCCTTTATGCCGCATGTCATTACCCAGTCGTGCTGCAACGACGGGTCCTGTGTCTTCGCGTGCCCGGTGAACTGCATTCACCCCACGCCGGACGAGTCGGGGTTCGCAACGGCCGAGATGCTCTACATCGATCCGGTGGCGTGTGTGGACTGCGGCGCCTGTGTAAGCGCCTGCCCGGTCGGCGCGATCGCGCCCGACAACCGGCTGCAGACCAAACAGCTTCCGTTCGTCGAGATTAACGCCTCGTTCTTTCCCGAGCGTCCTGCGGGCGTAAAGGTTCCACCGACATCGAAACTGGCGCCGGTGCTCCCGGCCGCCGCGGTGCGACCGCGCCGCCAGCCGTTGACGGTCGCCATCGTCGGGTCCGGCCCCGCCGCGATGTACGCCGCTGACGAGCTGCTCACCCAGCACGGTGTGCGGGTCAATATCTTCGAAAAGCTGCCCACCCCTTATGGTTTGGTGCGCGCCGGGGTGGCGCCCGATCACCAGAACACCAAGCGGGTCACCCGGCTTTTCGACCGGGTCAGCCGTCATCGTCACTTCCGCTTCTATCTCAACGTGGAGATCGGCAAGCACCTCAGCCATGCCGACCTGCTCGCGCATCATCATGCTGTGCTGTACGCGGTCGGTGCGCCCGACGATCGGCGGCTGGACATCGACGGCATGGATCTGCCGGGGACCGGAACCGCCACCGAGTTGGTCGCGTGGATCAACGGGCATCCCGACTTCGCTGATTTGCCAGTCGATCTCAGCCACGAACGCGTCGTGCTCGTCGGCAACGGCAACGTCGCGCTCGACGTGGCCCGCGTGCTCACGGCCAGCCCGGACGATCTAGCGCGCACCGACATCTCCGACCGTGCGCTGGAGGTGTTCCGCGGGTCCGCTGTCCGCGAGGTGGTGATCGCCGCGCGGCGCGGGCCCGCCGAGTCCGCGTTCACGCTGCCCGAGCTGATCGGGCTGACCAACACGCGCCACGTCGTCATCGACGCCGACGATCACAAGCTGGTGGAAAGCGACCTCGCGACCGCGCGGGACGGATTGACCCGCAGCAAGCTGGAAATCCTGAGCGAACTGGGCGACGATTCGGCGCCCGAACCCATCGTCCGGCTGGCCTATCAGCGCACGCCGCACCGCGTCGTGGGGCAGGAACGTGTCACCGGCATGGAGTTCACGGTCACCGGCGCCTTGCAAACAACGAGAGCGGTGCGCCGGCTGGACACCGGCCTGGTGCTGACCTCGATTGGCTACCGCGGCAAGCCGATTCGCGACCTCCCGTTCGACGACGCCGCGGCAGTGGTCCCCAACGAAAGTGGCCGCGTGGAGCCGGGCACGTATGTCGCGGGATGGATCAAGCGCGGACCGACCGGCTTCATCGGCACCAACAAGTCATGCTCGCTGCAGACCGTTCAGGCCCTGGTCGCCGACTTCAACGCCGGCAAGCTGAGCGATCCTGCGGACAAGCCCGCGGCGCTGACCAAGCTGGTGCACGCCCGCCAGCCCGACGTCGTGGACTCGGCGGGATGGCGCGCCATCGACGCCGCCGAGATCGCGCGCGGCGCCGACGAGGGCCGGCCGCGCAGCAAGTTCACCGATATCGGGGACATGCTGGCGGTCGCGGCCACCGCGCCGGCGCCACCGCTGCGACGCCGGCTGCTCGACCGCCTAGCCAGCGCCTGACATCGCCGCCTGGATCTCTTCCATACTGACCTCGCGCACCGGCTGCCCCATCGACCAGTGGTGTCCGAACGGGTCGGCCACCACGCCGTAACGGTCCCCCCAGAACTGGTCCGTCAGCTCGGCCACCACGGTGGCACCCGCGTCCAGCGCCCGCTGGAATTTGGTGTCGACGTCGTCGACGGTCAGATGGATGGTGACCGGTGTTCCGCCCAGTGACCTCGGCGTCATCGACTTGCCGCCACACGTCTCGGGGAAGTCGTCGTTGAGCATCACGGTGGAGCCGTTGATGCGCAGGGCGGCGTGGATCAGCTTGCCGTCGGGGCGGGGCACGCGCCCGATCTCGACAGCGTCGAATGCCTTGACATAGAAGTCGATAGCCTCGGCGGCGTTGTCGACGACGAGGTGCGGGGAAAGTGCGGGTTCGACGTTAATGGCCATGCGTTGCGCTCCTTTGGTGGTGGGTCTGCATGGGTACTGACTACGGGCAGCGGTGAAATTCATCGCGCTCTCGGACAGTAATCCCCCACACCGACAAGCGGCACAGCTAAGTATTGTGTACCATACCTAGCATGGTGGCCAAACTCCCCAGCCGACTGGCCGAGCATCCGACGGTGCGGAAGGTGCGCTCGCGTACGACGCAGAAACCCGGCCTTCTGGACGCTGAATGGCTGCGGGAGATCTGTCTGGACGCCGGCGTCGACGACGTCGCGTTCGCCGGCGTCGACAACCCCGACCTGGCCTCCGAGGTTGAGCATGTCGAGGCCGCACTGCCCGGAACGAAGAGCTACATCTCGCTGGTCGTGAAGATGAATCGCGACAACGTTCGCTCGCCGGCGCGCAGTGTGGCCAACCAGGAGTTCCACCGCAGCGGCGAACTGCTCAACGAGGCCGCGTACCGCATCGTGCGCCGACTGCAGGACGCCGGGTATCGGGCGCTGAACCCGTCGGCGACCTTCCCGATGGAGATGGACAAGTTCCCCGGCCGGATCTGGGTGGTCGCGCACAAGCCCGTCGCGGTGGCCGCGGGGTTGGGTGTGATGGGGATCCACCGCAACGTGATCCATCCGAAGTTCGGCAACTTCATCCTGCTGGGCACGATCCTGGTCGACGCGCCGATCAGCAGCTACGGCGAACCGCTGGATTACAGCCCCTGCCTGGAATGCAAGCTGTGCGTCGCGGCGTGCCCCGTCGGCGCGATCGGCAAGGACGGCGAATTCGACTGGCAGGCCTGTTCGGTGCACAACTATCGCGAGTTCATGGGTGGATTCACCGACTGGGTCGAGACCATCGCCGACAGCGCTGACGGGGCCGAGTTTCGTTCGCGGGTCAGCGATTCGGAGAACGCGTCGATGTGGCAGAGCCTGTCGTTCAAGCCGAACTACAAGGCGGCCTATTGCCTGGCGGTGTGTCCGGCGGGGGAAGACGTGATCGAACCGTACCTCGACGACCGCAAGGGCTTCATGGACCTGGTGCTCAAGCCGCTGCAGGACAAGAAGGAAACGTTGTACGTGCTGCCGAACTCGAAGGCCAAGGAGCACGCCGAGCGCCGCTATCCGCACAAGTCCGTCAAGGTCGTGAAGAGCGGAGTCCGCGGGCGCTAGGCGCTTGTGAGGACCCGATCCCAGCCTTCGACCGATTCGGGGCTGCGTGGACTGGGCCCCACATAGATCGCCGACGGACGCACCAGCTTGCCGAGCCGCTTCTGCTCGAGGATGTGAGCACACCATCCGGCGGTGCGTCCACAGGTGAACATGGCCGGCATCATGTTGGCCGGTACTCGGGCGAAGTCCAGGATGACCGCGGCCCAGAACTCGACGTTGGTCTCGATGGCCCGGTCCGGGCGGCGTTCCCGGAGCTCGGCCAGGGCGGCCTGCTCGACCGCGACTGCGACCTCGTAGCGCGGAGCGCCCAGCCGCTGGGCGGTGGCGCGCAGGACACGCGCGCGGGGGTCCTCGGCGCGGTAGACCCGGTGGCCGAAGCCCATCAGCTTCTCGTGGCGGTCCAGGATGCCTTTGACCAGGCCGCGGGCGTCGCCGGTGTGTTCCACCTCTTCGAGCATCGGCAGCACCCGGGCCGGGGCGCCGCCGTGCAGCGGCCCGCTCATTGCGCCGATCGCTCCGGACAGCGCCGCGGCCACGTCGGCGCCGGTCGAGGCGATCACCCGGGCCGTGAACGTCGAGGCGTTCATGCCGTGCTCGGCGGCCGACACCCAGTAGGCGTCGATGGCTTCGACATGTTTGGGGTCCGGCTCGCCTTGCCACCGGGTCATGAAACGTGCTGTCACCGTTTCACATTCGTCGATGACTCGCTGCGGAACCGCCGGCTGGTAGATGCCGCGGGCGGACTGCGCGACATAGGACAGCGCCATCACCGACGCCCGGGCCAGCTGGTTACGTGCCGTGCCCTCGTCGGTGTCCAGCAGCGGCTTGTACCCCCAGATGGGCGCCAGCATCGCCAGACCCGCCTGCACGTCCACGCGCACATCACCGGTGTGGATGGGCAGCGGGAACGGCTCGGCGGGCGGCAGCCCGTGGCCGAACTTGCCGTCGACGAGCAGCGCCCACACGTCGCCGAACGTGACCTGCTGGTCCACCAAATCCTGGATGTCGACGCCGCGGTAGCGCAGCGCACCGCCGTCTTTGTCCGGTTCGGCGATTTCGGTGGTGAAGGCCACCACACCTTCCAGGCCGGCGACAAAATTTTCCGGGACCACACTCATGGGAAAAATTCTCGCACCCCTGCCTCGGGCTGACGCTACCGGCCGGTAGCAACGCTGGGTAGCCCCCAAGTAACGTTGCCGCCATGGCGGAATCGGACGACCAACACCTGGCGGGGATGCGCGTGGAGTACGGGTCCGTCGAGAAGGACGGCAGCCCCGATCTCGACGCGGATTGGCTCGACGACGGTTGGCTTGCGTTGTTCCGCAAGTGGATTGACGATGCCGAGCGGGCCGGGCTGTCCGAGCCCAACGCGTTTGTACTGGCGACCGTGGGCACGGGAGCAGCGGCGGGCAGGCCCGTGAGCCGAACGGTGTTGTGCAAGAGCGCCGATGAGACCGGAATCACGTTCTTCACCAACTACGACTCGGCCAAAGGGGACGAACTGGCCGCCACGCCGTACGCCTCGGCGACTTTCCCCTGGTACCAGCTTGGACGGCAGATCCACATCCGCGGCCCGGTGAGCAAGGTCGACCCGCAGGTCACCGCGGACTACTGGTCCAAACGGCCGCGCGGCTCACAGCTGGGTGCGTGGGCGTCGCACCAGTCGCACCCGATCGCGTCGCGGGCGGCGTTGCTCGACCAGCTCGCCGAGGTGGCGGCGCGATTCGCCGATTCGGAGAGCGTCCCGGTGCCGCCGAACTGGGGCGGCTACCTGCTCACGCCCGAGGTGGTGGAGTTTTGGCAGGGCCGGGAAAACCGGGTGCACAACCGGATACGGGTTACCGGGGGCGAGGTTCAGCGTCTGCAGCCGTAGTCAGGTGTTTTCGGCGATCCATTTGGTGGTGAACTGCTGCACCGCGGGAATGCTCTGCGACAGGCTGTCTTTCAGCGACTTCTCCAGCCTTCCGCCCACCAGCGGGATCTTTACCTGGACGTTCACGGCGCAGCGCAGTTGCGATCCCTGGGACCCGTCGGCTGCGGGTTCCAGCCACGCTTCGGCGCCGCCGGATCCCAGGCCGGGCGAAGTCGAGATGCTGATCTGCCCGCGAACCTGGCCATCGCCGACCGGCCGCCACGTCTCGACGTGGGTCAGTTTCAGCTCGGTGGGGATCAGTTTGGCAACCGGACCGGGCAGGAGCTGACGACCCGCGCGCTGGATCACATGCACCGTCACCGTGCCGTCGTCATCGACGGTCAGGGAATCCAGCGTGGTGATGGCGGCGCCGGGCTGTATGCGGGCCAGCCAGTAGTCTTCGCTGCCGAACGCCGCGTGAACCTGTTCAACGCTGGCAGGCGATCCCGCCACGATGTCGAATGAAGTCGGCATGATCGATCATTGTAGTAAGCGTCATTCAGTGCTGAGCTCGTCGAACCTCGCGAGCGCGGAGTCTAGGTCTGCTTCGTCGAAGATCTCGCCGCGGCTGACCAGATCGCCTTCCACCATGAAGATGTCAGTCATGCGCCATTCAGCTTCGAACCCCTCTTGCGATGTCATGCTCGCCACATGGGTGACGACCGCGCCGAGGTCGGTCAACCGATGAACGGCCTCAACGTAGATGCTGTTGTGGGCGGCCTCGCCAAACGTGGCACGAGATATGCCTTCATGTCGCCTGACGCGATCGCAAGTGGCCGGTGGTCGATGTCCACAAAATCGGGCGTCGTCGCGGGAATTTCGTCCCGATTTAGCGACGCATAGCCTTCGCCGATGACCGACCACGTGTGCGCGTGGGCGGCCGCTTCGCCGCCAAGGTACCGACGGTCGAGTTCTTCGAAGGCGGCATCGATGTCGTCGACGTCGAAAGCGACGGCAGCTGTCGACTGTCCGTCTGCATTGATATCGCAGACGATCAGCATCTCTGCCGCGATGACCTCGAGCTCTTTGTCGCGGCCCGAGTAACACACCCGGCCGAGGACGAGGCGCTCGCCGCGGACCGCGATGGGGGTAACCGTAATGTGCGTGACGCCGAGGTCCGCTTGTACTTTAACGTTAGCGATCTCGGCATCGCGACCATGGATCCCGCCACCTAGGTGACGACGATCGTCTGTGTGGTAGTCGTCGGCCAGCATTCCCGACACGGTGTCCCAGTCGTGGGCGACGAGGCGTTCTACATACCGATGGAGTACTCGGCTCGCCCGGTTTTCCAGCCGCGGTGTAGGTGCGTTAAATTCCTCAAACCGCGCGAGCGCCGTGTCCAGATCCAACTCGTCGAAGATCTCGCCGCGGCTGAGCAGATCGCCTTCCACCACGAAGATGTCAGTGATGCGCCATTCAGCGTCGAACCCCTCTTGTGATGTCACGGTCGCCACATGGGTGACGACCGCGCCGTGGTCGGTCAGCCGATGAACGGCCTCAACGTAAATCCTGTTGTGGGGGTCGCTCAATGCGGTGGCGAGATATGCCTTCATGTCGCCAGACGCGATCGCCAGCGGCCGGTGGTCGATGTCCACAAAGTCGGGCGTTGTGGGCGGTATTTCGCCTCGGTTTAGTGATGCGTAGGCCTCGCTGATGACCGACCATGTGCGCGCATGGGCGGCTGCTTCACCGCTGAGGTAACGGGCGTCCAATTCCTCGAAGGCGGCATCGAGGTCGTCGACGTCGAAAACGACCTGTCCTGCTACGCGATCTCCGCCGTCGATCTCCACGACAACAAGCAGCTCGGAGTTGAAATCGCCGTAGCGTGGGTCGCCGTTCGGGGAGCACATGAGGGTAAGGGCCAGGCGCTCGCCACGGGTCGCGATGACGGTAGACGAAATGTTGGCCCCGGCCTCTTCCATGGCCTGCAAATTTGTAATCACGGCGTCGCGGCCGTCCCACAGCCCCGCGTTGACCATGTGATTGCGATCTTCGATGAAAGTGTCTTCGGTCAATATCGCGGCTATCGCTGCCCAGTCGTGGGCTCCGAAGTAGGCGAAGAAGCGGCGTAGTGCCCGGCTCGCTGCGTTCTCCGGGCGCCGCGTCCCCGGTTGCAATTCGTCAAACTTCGCGAGCGCGACCTCGAGGTCGGCCTCGTGGAAGAATTCGGCGCGGCTGATGAGGCCATTGTCGACTGTCATGAGCTCGACGAGCCGCCACTCCGCGTCGAAGCCCTCATGCGAGGTCCCGGTCGCCACCTGGGTGAAGACAGCTCCGCGGTGGTTCAACCGGTGCACAGCGTCGATGTACGTGCTCATGCGTTGTTCTTGGTCCCACCCCGCGCGCAGGTATTGGGTGAAATCGCCCGCAGAGAATGCGATCACGCGCCGGTGGTCGAGATTGACCCAGTCCGGGGTCGTCGGCGGTAGCTCGTGTCGGAGTAGCGCGGCGCGGGCCCGCGCGATGACCGACCACGTAGCCGCGTGGGCGGCGGCCTCCCCAGCGAGGTACCGGGCGTCGAGCTCATCGAAAGCGGCATCGATGTCGTCTGGCTCGAACACGAGGATGGCGGCCGCCAGACCGTCGGCATTGACCTCGACGAGGCCGAGAACGTCGGTGACGATGGCCTCCGCTCCCTGGTCACCGTCCGAGTAAACAGAACGTTCGAGGCCGAGACGATTCCCTCGGATTGCGATAACCGTCGTAACCTCGTTTCTGAAACCGAGGTCGGCGACAGTCCGCAGGTTCGATAGCGCGCCGTCTCGTCCTCGCCGAGCCCCCGCGCCCACGACCGGACGGCGGTCATCGCTGTAGTAGTCGTCGGCCAGTATCTCCGCCAAGGCGTCCCAGTCACGGGCCGCGAAGCAAGTCCAGAACTGTTGGGCGACTTTGGTTGCCGCGTTGTCCAGCTGCGTTGCTGGGCGGCTTCAGTTCCTCAAACTTCGCGAGCGCAGTGTCGAGGTCCGCTTCGTCGAACATCTCCGTGCGACTAATCTGCTCGCCCTCGACCGTAAAAATGTTGACCGCGCGCCACTCGGCGTCGAAGCCCTCCCGTGAGGTCCCGTGCGACGCGTGGGTGACGACAGCGCCCAGGTCGGTGAGCCGGTGAACGTCTTCGACGTACAAGTTGAGCTCGGTCGTGAGATCCCATGCCGCGCGGATGTATTCGATCGCGTCACCGGGTGCGAACGCCGCCGCCCGGCGGTGGTCGTGATTCACCCAGTCCGCTGTCGTCGCAGGGAGCTCGCGGCTTGTGATCGAGGCATAAGCTCGCGAGATTGCCGACCACGTGCGCGCATGTTCGGCTGCTTCGCCGGCGACGTAGCGGGCATCGAGCTCGGCGATGGCGGTTTCGAAGTCATCGAGGTCGAACGTGATGATCGCGGAGATCCGCTCGTATGCGTTGATTTCCACGATGCCGAACAACTCGGTGAGATATGTCTCGTCTCCGGGCTCGCGGTCCGAGAAGCGCGTTCGCAGCAGGACGAGGCGTCTCCCGCGTGTCGCTACCACGGTCAGCGTGGCATCTGTGGGCCACAGGTCAGCGGTCGCCCGCATGTCCGTCATCCAAGCGTCTTGACCATCACGGACGCCCGCGCCCACGACTCGACGGCGATCGTCGCTGGAAAAATTGCCGGCCAGCATCGTCGCCATGCCGTCCCAGTCGTTGCCTGCGAAGCGCTCCATGAAGCGTTCAGCCACTTGGCTTGCTGTGTTTTCGAGCTGCGGCGCTGGGTGGCTGAGTTCCTCGAACCGTGCGAGCGCGGCGTCGAGGTCCGCCTCGTCGAAGATTTCGCAGCGAATGATCCGATAGCCATCGACCATCAACACGTCGATCGCCCGCCACTCGGCGTAAAAGCCCTCTTGTGACGTCGCATGCCCAGCGTGGGTGACCACCGCTCCGAAACTTCCGAGACCGTGGACATTCTCGATGTGGATGTTGAGATCGGGCGTGAGGTCCCAAAGGGCGCGAAGTGAGTCGGTCATGGTCGCTTGATGCGAAAGGAGTCACTCGTCGGCGGTCGATAGTGACCCAGTCTGTTGCGGGCAATTCATGACAGTTGAACGCGGCGTAGGCGGACGCGATCACCGACCACGTGTTCGCGTAAGCGGACGCTTCGCCCGAGAGGTATCGCGCGTCGAGTTCGGCTGATGGCTGCACCAATGTCATCGAGGTCGAACACGACGATCGCGACGATCCGCCCGTCTGCGTTGATTTCCCCGACGACGAGAGTCTCCACACAGAATGCCTGGGGACCTTGATCGCTGCCCGTAAAAGCGCGCATGCCATCAGTCCAAGGCGCGCCCCGCGAGTCGCGATGACGTTTGATCGTCCCCTTCGTCGATCCAGAGCTCGGCGTTCGCGCGCATCTCCGTCGATCACGGCATCCGGGCCGCGTCGAATTCCAGCGCCTATCATGCGCACGGCGATCATCACTGGAAAAGTCGTCTGCGAGCTAGCTCAGCCATAGCGTCCCAGTCTCGGGCCGCAAAGCTACGACAGAAACCGTTCCGCCACTTTGCTTGCCGCGTTTTCCAATCTGCGGTGCCCAGCGGCTGAGCTCTTCAAACTTCGCGAGCGCGGCGTCTAGATCTGGCTCGTCGAAGAGCTCGAAGCGACTGAACCGCGTCGCCTTCGAACGTGAAAAGGCCGATCTCGCGCCACTCGACGTCGAAGCCTTCATATGCGAGGTTCCGATGCACTACTTCGGTGACGACCACCCCGCGGCTGTTCAGCCGATGCACCTCCTCGATGTGACCCTTGACGTCGGGCATGCACATCCCACGTGGCGTGGAGGAAGGCGGATCATCGTCTGCCGGAGGCGAAAGCCCGGCTCCGCGCCGATGGTCGATGTTCACGCAATCCGGTGTCAGCTCGGGTATTTCGCGCCTGGTTGAACGCAGCCTAGGCGCTGCGTGATCACGGACCACGTGTGCGCGTAGTCAGCCCGCTTCCCCGGCGAGGTAGCGGGCATCGAGCTCAGCGATGGCGGCGTCGAAGTCGTCGGGGTCGAACGAAACGAGCGCGACAATCCTTTCTTTGGTGTCGATTTCGACGATGGCGAGCACCTCGGTGAGGACTGCCTCGGGTCCCTGATCGCGGTCCGTGAGGTGGCTACGAACGAGCACCAGGCGCTCACCGCGAATCGCCACCGGAGTTGCTGTGATTTTCGTGATCGACAGGTCGGTCATCGCCCGCATGTCTTCGATCTGGGCGTCCGGTCCTTGTCGGATCCCCGCGCCCACGACCCGACGACGATCATCGCTGTAGAAGTTGTTGGCGAGTATCTCAGCCAGGGCGCCCCAGCCGCCCTCCGCATAGTGACTCATAAAGCGTTCAGCCACTTGGCTTGCGGAGTTTTTCAGCCGTGGCGCCGGGGTGCTGAGCTGTTCGAACCTCTCGATGGCGGCATCGAGGTCGGCTTCCTCGAACAATTCGTAATGGCTGAGCAGATCGCCGTCGAATGTGAAAAGCCCGATCTTGCGCCATTCGGCCTGGAATCCCTGTTGCGACGTGCCATGCCCCGCTTGGGTGATGACGGCTCCGTGGTCGCTCAGGCGATGTACGACCTCGCTGTAGACGTTGATGTCCGGCGTGTATTCCAACAAGTCGTTGAGGTAGGCGGTCATGTCGCCGGTGGCGAAACGCTGCTCCGCGCCGGTGGTCGATGTTGACCCAGTTCGGCGCGAGCTCGGGTAGTTCGTGTCTGTTGATCGCGGCGAAGGCGGCCACGATAAGCGACCACGTGTGCGCGTGGTCGGCTGCTTCGCCGGCCATGTAACGGGCGTCTAGTTCGTCGATGGCGGCATGGAAGTCGTCGGCGTCGAACGCAACGAACGCCGACATGCGGTCGTCAAGATTGGTCTCGACGATGCAGAGCATGTCGAGCAGGAACGCCTGCGGCTGCTTGTCGGGCCCCAGTAGCGGACCCGAGCGAGGACGAGGCGCTCTCCGCGTATCGCAATGACCTCGGCCACCATTTTCTCGACAAGGTCGGCTACCACTCGCATGTTTTCGACAGAGGCATTCCGGCCACGCCTGATCCCGGCACCCGTTACCCGACGGCGATCGTCATGGAAATGGTCTTCTGCGTAGACCTCGGCCATCGCGTCCCAGTCGCGGGCATCGAAGAACGACACGTAGGCGCTCGCCATGTCCGGATTGCTGCGTTTTCCAGTTGTGGCGCCGGGCGGCTCAGCTGTTTAAACTTCGCGAGCGCGGCTTCCAAGTCGGCCTCATCGAATAGTTCGCAGCGGCTGAACCTTTCGCCATCTGTCATCAAAAGGTTGACTTCGCGCCACTCGAAGTCGGCACCCTCGGGCGACGTCCCGTGTGCCGAGTGAGTGACGACCGCTCCGAGGTCGCTCAGCTGATGGATGGCTTCGATGTACATTTTGGCGTTTACACCGAGATCCCATGCAGCGCGCATATATCCGACAAGCTCGCCGGGCGCGAACGGTACTGCGCGGCGGTGGTCGCTGTTCTCGAAGTCCGGGGTTGTCGGGGGAAACTCCCCGCGGTTGAGCGACGTCGTAACCCTTTGTGACGGCGGACCACACCTGAGAATGTGGGTGCACCTTCTCCGGCGAGATAGCGCGCGTCGAGCTCGGCAATGGCGGCATCGAAGTCTTCTAGATCGAACGCGACGTACGCCGCGATCCGCTCGTCGGCGTCGATCTCCGCGATGCGGAGTATCTCGGTGTGGAACGCCTCGGGCCGCTGGTCTCGGCCCGAGAAGGCGATACGAGCGAGGACGAGGCGCTCGCCGCGGATCGCGAGAACGTCTGACGTCATATTCTTGACACCGATGTCGGCGATCGCCCGGCCTCCGCGAGCTCTGCGGCGTGGTCCTCTACCTTCCCGGCGGAGTCCTCGACGCCGGTCCTCGACCTCGGACGTCGTCGGCTGAGCAACGCGCTGATCTCAGTCCCAGCGCCCGTCCGTCGCAGAGCGCGGTTGATCCGATCATCGGCGCGACTCGCGGCGTTCTCGAGGGGCGCTCGATGACGGTGGCTGCTCGAATCGGGCATGGGCGGCGTCGAGTTCGGCTGTCGCAGCATCGATATCGTCGATGTCGAAAAAAACCTCGAACGACGACTCGGCCGCCCTCGTCGATGCCGATCAGGTGAAGCATCTCGTCGTGCGGCGCTCCAGCGCTATCGTCGTCCGTGCCGATCTCTAGCCGAGTAAGGGCAAAGCGCTCACCCCGCACGGCGATGATCTCGTTTCGGATTCGCATTCCGCTGTTTTCAAATAAGCGTCTCAAGTCGCTGGCGGAAAGATCGTCCCGAGCAAACCCGACGATCTTTCGTCGGCTCTCGACGTGGTGGGGCCCGTGCAACTCCTCGAATTCGTCCCATGCCCCGCGGTCGATGGCCGCCGTCATGCCGCGGATCACGCCGCGCGCACGCGTTGTCCAGTTCGACTGGGGCTACGGCGGTGTGCAACGCGTCGAGTTCAGCGAGTGCGGCGTCGATAGTCGTCGAGGTCGAAAAGCATTTCTAGTCGCAATATGACCGGACTCATCGAGACCGATCAGGTGAAGTATCACGTCGTGCGGTGCGCCGGGGCTCTCGTCCGCGGTCCCAACTTCCAATCGAGCCAGGCGCGAAGCGCTCACCTCGCACAGCGATGATTTCGTGTCGGAGTCGCGACGCGCTGTTCTTCGAACATGGCTCGCACGTCGCCGGCCGACAAGTCCTCGTGGGTAAAGCCGACGATCTTTCGTCGACTCTCGAATCGGTGCGGCGTGTGGCAGCTTCTCGAGCTCGTCCCATGCTCCGCGTTCGGCGGCATACCACCACGCGTCCGCATCGCCCGCGCGCCGGCGTTGTCCAGCTCGACCGCGGGCTGCCGGCTAGCGGCGTATGTGCGCGTCGAGTTCGGCGAGTCGCGGCGTCGATGTCTTCGACGTCGAATTTCACCTGCAGCGCTATTCGACGGTTCTCGTCAAGGCCGACCACGTGAAGCTCTTCGTCCTGCGGTGCTCCCGAGCTCCGATCGGTAGTGCCTAACTCCAGTCGGAAGAGGGCAAGGCCGTCGCCACGCACGGCGAGAGCCGTTTGGTGGTAGCGCACCATGCCGGTCTCCAGATAACGCCTCATGTCCTCAGGCCACTGGCTGGATGGCACGTCCAACCGTGCGAAGCCGACAATCCTCCGGCGACTTTCGACCGACACGCGCGGGGCGAGTAACTCCGTTACCTCCGTCCCAGGCCTCGCGATTGACGGCATCGACCACCCGCGCGCTGGCTTGCGTGCAAGAGTTTGTCAGTTCGACCGACCCGACCTCGGGTGGCGGTGGTCGACGAAGGTCAGTGGCGCCGACGACGCGGCGCGCCTTTTCTGCAAGCGCCGCAGCACCTTTGCGCTCGTACAGGTCGGCCGCCCGCTCCGCGGCGCCCCGCGCTCCGCGCGTGTCACCTGCGGCGGCCAAAACCGTTGCCAGCGCCAGACATGCATCACCGTGATCGACCAGCGCGTCCGTGCGCTCGGCCCGGCTGACGGCTGCCTCGGCGACTACCCGGGCCTCGTCGTGCGCATTCCCGCGCGAGAGCAGCTGCGCGCGAAGAATGCGCCAGGCGATCGACCCCTTCAGCGCGTGTCCGGCGAGACGCTCACTCTGCGTGCACAGTTCGTCGGCCTCGTCTGCACGGTCGAGCGCCGAGGCAGGTGCGGCCCAGCAGCGCGGCGGTCTCGGCGGTGTCGGCGTCCAGGCCCATGCGGCGAAAGCCGTTGTAGGCCTGGCGCAGATGCGGCTCGGCCGCGGCGGGATCGTCGACGACCAGCTCGACGATGCCGGCGAACTGCTCGACCTCGAAAAGCGCATGGCGCAAGCCGAGTTCGGTGACCGTGCGCCGGGCCGACTCGATCATCCGCCGCGCCGCGGCGGCGCGGCCCGCGGAACGCCTCCAATACGGCCTGGCAGCGCGTCGACGTCGCTTCCACCGCCGGCGACTCCGTCGTGATCCGCAGCAGCCGCACCACGTCCAGGCACCGCCCGCCCGCGCGCGGAACCGGGTTGGGTCCCCACAGCGCCGCGAGTGGCGCGTTGGCCAGCACCGCGTTCACCCGGCGATGTTCACGCGCGCGCCGTGCCGCGGTGAGAGCGTCGTCCAGGGCGATCTCGCAGTCGCCTATGCGGCCGAGGCGGGCCAGGCAGCCGGCACGGACGGTGTGCGCCTTGGCCTCTCCGGCGGTGTCCTCGAGTTCGGCCAGTCGTGACGGCGGCCGCGCCCACCGCGGCCTCGGCCTCATCGAGTCGGTCGGGATGGATCAGCATCGACAGTTGGCCGTCGAAGCACGTCGCCCATGCCGCGAGACGGATCGGAACCGCGCGTCGCCTCCTGCAGTTGCGACACCGCGCCCGTCGCCGAAGCCACATCACCCGCGGCCAGCAGTGCCTCACAACGCGCGACCAGTATCACCGCGACCTGCTCGTCGCGGTCGGGCAGCTCGTCGTCGATCTCTTCCAGCGCGTGCAGCGCCCGGTCGTAGAGGTCGGCCGCGCCTTCGTAGGCCAGCCGCGCCATCGCCTGGTCGGCCGCGCGGCGGCAGTACTCCACCGCCTTGGCTGCGTTGCCCGCCCACGCGCATTCGAAGTAGTGGTACG
Source organism: uncultured Actinomycetota bacterium (assembly GCA_963758775.1). Lineage (GTDB taxonomy): Bacteria > Actinomycetota > Actinomycetes > Mycobacteriales > Mycobacteriaceae > Mycobacterium. The sequence goes on along the minus strand of CAVWWU010000012.1, from coordinate 25,000 downwards.
CCAGCTCGGCGAGCAGCTCGTCGTCGGCGCCGGGCTGGCCCTCCAGCGTCGTAGCGATGCGCTGATGCAGCCGCATGCGCCGCACCGACGGCAACTCGGCCAGCAGCGACTGGCGGACCAGCGCGTGGTTGAACCGGTAGCGGCCGCCGGGCTCTTCGATCACGATGCCGGCCTTGCATGCCTCGTCGAACGCGTCGACAAGGTCGTCGCCGACCACACTCTCGACCAGTTCTAGACCAAACCGGGCACCGACGACCGCGGCCGCCGCCAGGGCCTTGTTCGTCTCGGCCGGAAGCCGCGACAGCCGACGGCTCACCGCCTCCCTAACCCCCTGCGGCAACGTGCTCGGATCCCACTGGCCGCCGCTCTCGTCGACGTGGCGCAGGGCCTCGATGAGGAAGAACGGATTGCCACCGGTGACCGACGCCAGGGCCCGCGCCAGCTCTTCGTCGTGATAGCCGGCCTCGGCGAGGTACGTGGTGACGTCGGCTCTCGTCGAGGCCGCTGAGCTGGATGCGGCTCGCGGTGCCGTCGCGGTGCAGGTCGGCCAAGCATCGCGGCCAACGGGTGAGAGCGGTCGAGGTCGGTGCTGCGGTACGTGCCAAGGATCTGTACATGGGCCTGTTCGCCGAAGCGCAACAGATGCCGCAGCAGCAGCAGCGTGGGCTTGGCCGCCCAATGCAGGTCGTCGAGGATCAGCACGACGGGCGCGCTCGCCGAGGCGACGCGCAACACCGCCACGACGGCGTCGAAGAGTGCGTAGCGCTCGGTGTCCGGGTCGGCGCGGGTGGGCGCAGGGCAGATCGGGCACGACGTCGGCCAGGCCGGGGACCAGGGTGAGCAGTGCCTCAACGCCGCGCAATCCCCGAAGCTTGCCGGGACCCAGGCACGGCACCAACGAACGCAAAGCCTCCGCAAACGGCTGGTAGGGCGCACCGAGGTCCTCGTCGCAGCGGCCGTAGATCACGAGCGCGCCCTGGTCGTAGGCCTGTCGGGACCATTCGCCGGCCAACCGTGTCTTGCCGACTCCGGGTTCCCCGGCGATCAGCATCGCGTTCGGTGTCACCGGCGAGCACGGTCTGCCAGGCGGAGAACAGCTGCGCAGTTCGCGCACGCGCCCGACGAACGGCCCGGGGCCGGCCAGCACCGCGGGCAGGGCCGGGCGCTGCAAGGGAGCCTCCGCTGGGGCTGGCGCGGGAATGTCGTCGGCGGCTTCCAATCGCAGCTCGAAGACGCGCTCCGGGCGGGCCAGGTTGCGCAGCTCGCGCGTCCCCAGGTCGGCGAGCACCACGTCGTCGGGCAGCGTGTCGATGACGAGCTCGGCCGTCGCGCCCGAGCACAGGATCTGGCCGCCCGCCGCCAGCGACCGCAGTCGGGCGGCGCGGTTGACCGCGCGTCCGAAGTAGTCGCCGTCGCGGAACTCGACCTCACCGGTGTGCAAGCGCCACCCGCACCCGCATCGGTTCGCCCAGAGCCCACGGCTCGCCGCGATCGCCTCCTGTAGCTCGATGGCGGCGGCGGCCGCTGCCGATGGCCGCTCGAAGACGGAGAAGGTGGCATCGCCCTCGCCGCGCGTCTTGATCAGCCGGCCGCCGCGGGACGTGACGACCTGTTCGACGAGCTCGTCGTGCCGTGCCAGCGCCACGGCCATGGCGTCGGCATCCGCCTCCCAGGCGGCCGTCGACCCCTCGATATCGGTCAGCAGAAAGGTGACGGCGCGGGTGACCGCCGGAACTGTTGCTGCCACGGCAGGGGTCTCCAGTGCGGAGTCCTGCGCGACGATCGCGGCCTCGAGCCGCCGCAGGTCCGGGCCGGGATCGACGCCGAGCTCCTCGGCGAGCAGCGCGCGGGCCCGTTGAAACGCGCCGAGTGCCTCGCCCTGCCGGCCGGCGCGGTAGAGGGCGAGCATCAGCTGGCCCCATCGCCGTTCGCGCAGCGGGGCGTCGGCCACCGCGCCCTCGAGTTCGCCGATGAGCTCCGCCGCGCGGCCGGTGGCCAGCAGCGCATCGGCCCGGTCCTCCACCAGCGCGGAATAGCCCTCGATCCACCGCGTCTTTTCCGAGGTTCCCCGCCGGCCGTCGGGCAGCTCGGGGATTCCGCGCCACAGGGCCAGCGCCTCTTCGAAGCGGGCCACCGCTTGGCTGGTGTCGCCGGCGGCGGCCGCGTCCCGGCCCGCCTTGGCGGCCGATTTGTAGCGCGTCGCGTCCACGTCGGGGCCTTGCAGGGCCCAGCCCGTGCCCTGGGTCAGCACCACGCCTTCGGTGGTGCTGCCTAAGGCGCGGCGCAGCGAAGAGATGTGGGTCTGTAGCGCCTTGGCGGCGGTACGCGGCGGATCTTCGCCCCAGAGCAGCGCGAGCAGTGTGTCGGCCGACACAACCGAGCCGTTATGCAGCCCGAGCATCGTGAGGATGGCGCGCGGCTTGGCGCCCGGGATAACGACGGGCGCGCCGTCCTGCCGGACCTGGAGAGGCCCCAAAACCCCCAGTTCCACCGATGGAACAGTACTCATGTCTGCCATCGTCGGTTGCGCAATTCAATACCTGGTCAAGATCTGGTAAAGGCGTCGCACCTGCGATGGATGCCGACCCCGGACAGGCGCGCCGTCGCGATAACGACTACCTTCAGCAGTACGCACTCCGTGCGGGCAGCCATATCAGCCAGAGCGCAAAGGGGTTCTCGTGGCCGACACCGACGAAACCGCCAAACTCGAGTACCCGGGTGGCGAGATTGACCTGAATATCGTGCGCGCCACCGAAGGAAACGACGGCGTTGCGCTCGGTTCGCTTTTGGCCAAGACCGGCCTGACCACGTTCGACAACGGCTTCGTCAACACCGCCGCGTGCAAGAGCTCCATCACCTACATCGACGGCGACGCCGGCATCCTGCGGTATCGCGGCATCCCGATCGACCAGCTCGCCGAGAAGTCGACGTTCATCGAGGTCAGCTACCTGCTGATCTACGGCGAGCTGCCCAGCACCGAGCAGCTGGCCGACTTCACCCAGCGGATCCAGCTGCACACGATGCTGCACGAGGACCTCAAGCGGTTCTTCGACGGTTTTCCGCGCAACGCCCACCCGATGCCGGTGCTGTCGAGCACGGTCAACGCGTTGTCGGCGTACTACCCGGACTCGCTGGACCCGTCTGACGGCGAGCACGTCGAGCTGTCGACCATTCGGCTGCTGGCCAAGCTGCCGACCATCGCGGCCTACGCCTACAAGAAGTCGATCGGTCAGCCATTCCTCTACCCGGACAACTCGCTGTCGCTGGTGGAGAACTTCCTGCGGATGACGTTCGGGTTGCCCGCCGAGCCCTACGACCCCGACCCCGAGGTGGTACGGGCGCTGGACATGCTGCTGATCCTGCACGCCGACCACGAGCAGAACTGCTCGACGTCGACTGTGCGGCTGGTGGGCTCGTCCCAGGCCAACCTGTTCACCTCGATCTCGGGCGGCATCAACGCGCTGTGGGGTCCGCTGCACGGGGGCGCGAACCAGGCGGTGCTCGAGATGCTCGAGCAGATCCGGGAGAGCGAGGACGACGTCAGCGAATTCGTCCGCAAGGTGAAGAACCGCGAGGCCGGCGTCAAACTGATGGGATTCGGCCACCGCGTCTACAAGAACTACGACCCGCGCGCCCGCATCGTCAAGGAGCAGGCCGACAAGATCCTGGCCAAGCTCGGCGGCGACGACGACCTGCTCGACATCGCGAAGGAACTCGAAGAGGCCGCGCTGACCGACGACTACTTCATCGAGCGCAAGCTCTACCCGAACGTCGACTTCTACACGGGCCTGATCTACCGGGCCCTTGGGTTCCCGACCCGGATGTTCACCGTGCTGTTCGCGTTGGGCCGGCTGCCGGGGTGGATCGCGCACTGGCGTGAGATGCACGACGACAGCGACAGCAAGATCGGCCGTCCGCGCCAGATCTACACCGGTTACACCGAGCGCGACTACGTCGGCATCGACGGACGGTAAGTCATCTCGCGAGGGAAGCCAGCACCGCCATCGCGGCGTTGTGCCCGCCGATTCCCGACACCGCTCCGCCGCGGCGGGCGCCAGAGCCGCACAGCATGATTCGCTCGTGATCGGTGGCCACCCCCCACTGGCGTGCGGGCGTGTCCAGCGGGTCATCATCCTCGGCGAACGGCCACGATAATCCGCCGTGGAAGATGTTGCCTTCGGTCATCCGTAGCGTGTTCTCCAAGTCGGCGGTCGTCGTGGTCTCGATGCAGGGCCGGCCATGCCGATCGGTCAGCAGCACATCCTGAATCGGTTCGGCCAGAACGGAATTCAATGACCTCAGCACCGCGTCGGTGAGCGCCTCGGAATCGGCGCCCAGCGAGTGCGGCGTGTGCAGCCCGAACACCGTCATCGTGTGCGCGCCCGAGTCGCGCAGCGCGGCCGACAGAATGCTCGGGTCGGTCAGCGAATGGCAGTAGGCCTCGCACGGCAATGGATCCGGTAACTGCCCGGCCCTCGCCTGGGAATACGCCGTTTCCAGCTGGGTCCACGTCTCGTTCACGTGGAACGTTCCGGCGAATGCCTGCGCGGGGGTGACGCTCTCGTCGCGCAGGCGGGGCAGTCGGCGCAGCACCATGTTGACTTTCACCTGCGAGCCCGGTGCCGACGGCGGGGGCGGCTCGCCGAGCAGGCCGGCCAGGACCGCGGGCGTGACGCCGGCCAAAACGAACCGGCCGCGGATGCGCCGCTCGCCGTCGCCGCTGCGGTAACGCACCCCGCCGTCCGGGGCTATCGCGTAAACGTCTGCGCCGGTGGTGATTTCGGCACCGTGATCGACCGCGGCGGCGGCCAGGGCCGTGGTCACTGCGCCCATCCCGCCGACGGGCACATCCCAGTCGCCGCCGACTAAGTGATAGAGGAAGCAAATGTTTTGGCGCAGCGAGGGATCGTCGAGGCCGGCGAAGGTGCCGATCAGCGCGTCGGTGGCGATGACGCCGCGGCCCAGGTCACCGGGCACCGCGTCGGCGATGGCGCGCCCGATCGGTTGTTCGGTTATTGCGCGCCACGCGGCCGCCGCTTCATTTTCTGGGGGGTCTGCCAGCGCCCGTCGCAGCTGCGAGCGGGTGGGTAGCGGTTCGAGCAGCGTGGGCCACAGTCTGGCGGTCACCAGGCGGCAGCGCCGGTAAAAGTCGGCGAACTCCGGCGCGCCTTCCGCCCCGACGAGCAATCCGGTACGCCCGGCCGTCGCCGGGTCCGGGGTGTAGGACGAATACGGGCGTTTGGCCAACGGCACCGCGGCGCCCAGGTCCTCGACGATGCGCGGCGGGAGCAGGCTGACCAGATAGGAATATCGCGACAGCCGCACGTCGACGCCGTCGAACGCCTGGGCCGACACCGCGGCGCCGCCGACGTGACCCAACCGCTCCAGCACTCGTACCCGCAGGCCCGCGCGGGCCAGGTATCCGGCCGCGACCAGGCCGTTGTGGCCACCGCCAACGATGACGACGTCGACGGTATCCGGCATGGTCAGCCCAGATAGCCCTCGACCTGGTCACCCGGCCGCACCGCCGCCTCGCGCGGGTCGCCGCCGGTCTCGCGCAACGCTCGACGCTGCCGCAACAGGTCCCAGCACTGGTCGAGCTCGATTTCGACGCGGCGCAGGCGGTCATGCTCTTCCGACTCGGTGATGTCGTGGTGCTGCAGTTGCTCCCGCAGGTCCTTCTCCTCGGCGACCAAGTCGCGGATGCGTGCCAGGGTGTCGCTGTCCGTCGGTTTACTCATTGCTCTAGTGTGCCCGAGTAGCACCGGAGGGAGCGAATGGTGGTTTTCGGGTCATGGCGAGCGCCGCGGGTGCGGTCGCTTGGCCTTGCCTGGCTGATTGGCTTGGTGGTTATCCCGTTGCTGGTAGCGGCAATCGGCTACGCGGCCTACGACCACCCCGGGGCGGGCGCCTCGTCCACATCGTCCAACAAGCCCGGTTCCCCGAGGCTGTCCTTGGCGCCCCTGTCAATTAGCCGCAGCGGCAACAACATAACGCTCACCGGTGACTTTCCCGATGACAAGGCCAAAGCGACGCTGACGAAAACGGTCAAAGGCGCACTCGGCGCGGGAGTCAACGTCATCGACCAAATCAAGATCGATCCCAGCGTCGATGCGCTCGACTTTTCAAAAGCAGGGCCGATTTTCACCGACAGCGCTTCGATCACCGATTTCAATCTCACGGTCAATGTGGACACCGTCACCCTGGCGGGCACCGCGGAATCGACCGACCAGAAGAACAAGATCGAGCAGGCCGCGACGCACACCTGGTCGAACCTGAATGTCGTTGATCACCTTGTGGTTAACGGGCCGCCACCGCCGCCGGGGGCGCCCGCCCCGCCGCCACCGCCTCCTGACCCGTGCGCCAACCTGCAAGCGGACCTCAATGCCGTGACGGGCGGGCCGGTCACGTTCGCGGCCGACGGGTTCACCCTGACGCCGACCGACAATCAGATCTTGACCCAGGTGGCGGGCAAGCTGAAGGCGTGCCCGACCGCGCACATCACTCTCAACGGTTACACCGATAACACGGGCACCGAAGGCATCAATATTCCGCTGAGCTCGCAGCGGGCCAACACGGTCGCCGACTTCCTCGTTGGCCAGGGCGTCGCCCGCGATCACGTCGCGGTCCAGGGGCTGGGTTCGATCAACCCCGTCGCCAGCAACGACACGCCCGATGGCCGCGCGAAGAATCGCCGCGTCGAAATCGCGGTCAGCTAAGGAGAATTCGGCATGGACTTCGTCATCCAGTGGTTGTGGTACCTGCTGGCTTTCGTGGCGGGTTCCGCGGTTGCCTGGGCGATCGCGAAGGTGGTCGCGCGGTGATGCAGCACGTGCACTGGCCGTTGTTCGCGCTGTCCTTCTTCCTCGGGTTGGGGCTGACGTTCGTGCTGCTGAGAAAGCGCGCTTCGGTGGTGGAATCCGAGCCGGCGACGACCAATATCGCCGTCGCCGAGGATCCGCCGACCACCAAGATTTCGGTTGAGCCGCCGACCACCGCGATTCCCGTCGAGCCGCCCACCACCAAGATCCGCGTGGAGCCGCCGACCACCAAGATTCCCGTCGAGGCCCCGACCACCAAGATTCCCGTCGCCAAAGAGACACCGACGCAGAAGATCCGTACGGCCCCGTTCGCGCCGTACGGGGCGGGCTCGGCGCGGGCGACCCCCGACGGCGGTGGACCGTCGGGATGGCTGGTCAAGGGCCGGTCGGACACCCGGATTTACTACACCCCCGACGACGCGGCGTACGAGCGGACCATCGCCCAGGTCTGGTTCAAGGACGAGGAATCCGCGAAGCGGGCGTACTTCACGTCGTGGCGGAAGAGCTCGAAGAAGTAAGGGCAGCTAGCAGGGGGCGGGCAGGTCCAGAAGTAGCCGCGCGCCGCCGAGCGGGCTGTTTCCCAGCGAGGCCGTGCCGCCGTGCAGCTGGGCCTGTTGGGCCACCAATGCCAGCCCCAGGCCCGATCCCGAATGCGAGGCCGTCGAGCCGCGCGAGAACCGCTCGAACACCACTTGGCGCTCGGCTTCGGGCACTCCGCTGCCGTTGTCGTCCACCGCGATTTCCACGCCCTCGCGCGAGCTGACCGCGGACAGTTGGACGCGGGTGGCGCCCCCGTGTTTGACGGCGTTGGCGATCGCGTTGTCGACGGCGAGGCGAAGTCCGGCGGGCATCCCGACGATGATGCACGTCGGCGACGGCACCAGCGAGACATCGAGGTCGGGGTAGATGCGGATGGCGTCGTGGGCGGCGCGGTCGAGCAGCTCGGTGATGTCGACGGGCACGTGATCGTCGGACGTCGACAGTTCGCCCTGGGCCAGCCGTTCCAGCGCGCTGAGGGTGGCCTCGATCCGCGTCTGGGTGCGGATCACGTCGTGCAGCACTTCTTTGCGTTGGTCTTCGGGCAGATCGAGGGTGGCCAGCACCTCGAGGTTGGTGCGCATCGCGGTCAGCGGAGTGCGCAGCTCGTGCGAGGACACCGCCGCGAAGTCGCGGGCCGAGGCCAGTGCCTCCATCGTCCGGTTCTGCGCATCCCAGATGCGCTGCAGCATGCCGCGTATCGCCTCGGCGATCTCGACGGCCTCGCTGGCGCCGTGCACCTCGACGCGCGGTGCTTCGTCGCCGGCCTCGATCGACCGGGTCTGCTGGGCCAGTTGCTTGAACGGGCGCACCGCGAACGCGGCCAGCAGCCAGGCGAACACCGCGGCCGCCCCGATGGCAAACCCACAGATCAGCAGCACCCGGCGGTGCAGGTTGTTGGTCTCGGCGATGGTGGCGTCGTAGGTCGCGCCCACGGCCATCGACGTCGGCCCGGGGCCCGGGACGTCCACGGTGCGCACCCGGTAGCGCACCCCGCGGATGTAGGTGTCGGCGTAGCCGGGTTCCAGCTGGGGCAGCGTGATGTTGGAGTTCGATTTGACCAGGTCGCCGCGCCGGACCGTGATCAGGGCGTCCTGGTCGTTGGGGGAGCGGGGAATTTCGTCGATGCCGCGCGGCACGAACGGGATCGCGAAGCCGGCGGCCTCGTCGAGCCGGCGGTCGAGCCGCTCCTTGCGGTCGTTGGTGATGCCGACCCAAACCACGACGCCGACGATGAGCACCGGGATCGCTGCGCCGATGGCCGTCGCGAGCACCACCCGGGTCCGCAGCGAGGGCGTACGGGCGAAGATGCGCGACAGGATGTTCATTGCATACGAAGTACGAACCCGACGCCGCGAACGGTGTGCAGCAGTCGAGGACCGCCGTTGGCCTCCAGCTTGCGGCGCAGGTAGCCGATGAACACGTCGACGACGTTGGTGTCGGCGGCGAAGTCGTAGCCCCACACCAGCTCGAGCAGTTGCGCGCGGGACAGCACCGCGGTCTTGTGCTCGGCCAGCACGGCCAGCAGGTCGAATTCGCGCTTGGTCAGGTCGACGTCGACGCCATTGACCCGGGCCCGACGGCCGGGGATGTCGACTTCCAGCGGGCCGACCGTGATGGTCTCCGAGGACGACGTCGCCGTGGAGCCGCGACGGCGCAGCAGCGCTTTCACCCGCGCGACCAGTTCGGCCAGCACGAACGGTTTGACCAGGTAGTCGTCTGCGCCGGCCTCCAGGCCTGCCACCCGATCGTCGACCGAGCTGCGCGCGGACAGCACACAGACCGGGACGTCGTTGTCCATGGCTCTTAAGGCGGTGACGACGCTGACGCCGTCCAGCACGGGCATGTTGATGTCGAGCACGATCGCGTCCGGTCGGGTCTCGGTGGCGCTGCGCAGCGCCTCGGCGCCGTCGACCGCGGTGGATACCTCGAAGCCGGACAGCCGCAGTCCGCGTTCCAGCGAGGCGAGCACGTCGGAGTCGTCGTCGACGACCAGCACGCGCGGTGAGGTGGAACCAGTGTCCATGCTGCCCATTTTGCCTGACTGTGAGCTATGGACGTGGGAGGTCACCGGGTGGCGGCGAGCCTCACGGCAGGCCGATGTTGCGGTAGCGCCCCAGCCGGGCGGCGATGCGCTCGGTGGCCGGGATCGCGCGCAGGGCGTGCACCTCGGCCGCGATGGCGGCCGAGAGTCGTTGAGAGAACTCGACCGGCTCGTCGGCGGCGTCGGGATGCTCGGGCACGATGGCGTCGACGATTCCTGACTTCAGCAGGTCGGCCGACCGAATGCCTTGGGCCGCAGCCAGTTCGGGAGCGTGCTCGGTGTCGCGGAACACGATCGCGCTGGCGCCCTCCGGAGGCAGCGGCGCCAGCCACCCGTGCAGCGCTGCCAGCACCCGATCGGCGGGCACCATTGCCAGCGCCGGCCCGCCGCTGCCCTGGCCGAGCAGCACCGACACCGTCGGGGTGTTAAGCGTGACCAGCTCAGCCAGGCATTGGGCGATCTGGCCGGCCAACCCGCCCTGCTCGGCTTCGGCCGACAGTGCGGGACCGGCGGTGTCGATCACGAGGACCAGCGGCAGGTGCAGCTCGGCGGCCAGCGCCATGCCGCGACGGGCCTCGCGCAGCGACGCGGGCCCCACCAGGCCGCCGGTGAGGCGCTGCTGGCCCAGCACTACCGCGGGCTGGCCGGTGAATCGTGCCAGCGCCAGCAGCGTCGTCGCGGCCTCGCCCTGCCCGGTGCCGGACAACAGCACCAGGTCGGTGGCGCCGTGCCGGAGCAGGTGACCCACCCCCGGCCGTTCCGGTCGCCGCGATGCGACCACCGAGTCCCAGGCCGGGATATCGGGCACGGGTTCGGGTGGCTTGGATGAGTCGGGCGGTGGCGGCGGGTCGGGGGCGTCGGCGATCACCGTCAGCGCACGATCCAGGGTGTTCCGCAGGTCGTCGAGCGCGACGACGGCATCGATCACCCCGTGCCGCTGCAGGTTCTCCGCGGTCTGGACGCCTTTGGGAAATGGCTCGCCGTAGAGCTGCTCGTAGACCCGGGGCCCGAGGAAGCCGATCAGGGCGCCGGGCTCGGCGAAGGTGACGTGGCCCAGCGAGCCCCACGACGCGAAAACCCCGCCGGTGGTGGGGTTGCGCAGGTACACCAGGTAGGGCAGATGCGCCTGCTTGTGCAGCCGAACGGCCGCCGCGATCTTCACCATCTGCAGGAAGGCCACTGTGCCCTCCTGCATCCGGGTGCCGCCCGAGCTCGGCGAGGCCAGCAGCGGCAGCCGTTCGGCGGTGGCGCGCTGTATCGCGGTCGTGATCCGTTCGGCGGCGGCCACCCCGATGGAGCCGGCGAGGAAGTCGAACTCGCAGACCACCACCGCCACCCGGCGTCCGAACACGCGACCCTCGCCGGTCAGCACCGATTCGTCGCGGCCGGTGGCGCGCTGGGCGTCGGCGAGCTCCCGCGCGTAGGACTCGTTGACCGGCAACTGCAGCGGGGGACTGTCCCAGCTTTCGAATGAGCCCTCGTCGAGCACCGCGTCCCGGAGCTGGTCGGTCGTGATACGGCTCACTCTCTGAGGCTAGAGGGCGGCCTTGTCGATGTCACAGCCGTGCGTGGTGCGGGTGTGACGGATGGGACTTCACGTCCTCACCAGCGCTTATATATCCTTGCCCCCATGATCGGTGTTACCCAGTCCGAAGCCGTCATGACGATCGAGCTGCAGCGCCCCGAGCGCCGCAACGCGCTGAATTCCGAGCTCGTCGAGGAGCTGCGCGAGGCCGTGCAGAAAGCGACCGCCGAGGACGTCCGCGCCGTGGTGCTGACCGGACAGGGCACCGTGTTCTGCGCCGGCGCGGACCTGAGCGGAGACGCGTTCGCCGCCGACTACCCGGATCGGCTCATCGAGCTGCACAAAGTGATGGACGCGACCCTGATACCCATCATCGGGTTTATCAACGGGCCCGCGATCGGAGCCGGTTTGCAGCTGGCCATGCGATGTGATCTGAGGGTCGTCGCGCCTGGGGCATTCTTTCAGTTTCCGACGTCGAAATACGGTCTGGCTCTTGACAACTGGAGTATCCGTCGGCTGTCGTCGCTGGTGAGTCACGGCCGCGCCCGGGCGATGCTGCTGACCGCGGAGAAGCTGACCGCCGACACGGCGCTGCAGACCGGGATGGCCAACCGGATCGGCACTTTGGCCGACGCCCAGGAGTGGGCCGCCGAGATCGCGGGCCTGGCACCGTTGGCGATCCAGCACGCCAAGCGGGTGCTCAATGACGACGGCTCCATGGAGGAGCAGTTGCCGGAGCACAAGGAGCTCTTCGACAGGGCCTGGGGCAGCCAGGATGTCATCGAGGCGCAGGTCGCGCGCGTGGAGAAGCGCCCGCCGAACTTCCAAGGCGCGTAGGAGGTAGTCATGCTCGGCTCAGCGTTGCGACTCGCCGCCGGCACGGCGTCGCTGGCCGGGGGTGGGTGGCTGCTGCGGGCACTGCACGGTTCATTCGCGGCCATCGGTGGCGATCCCGCGTCGATCGCGGCCGTCTCTGAGGGTTCTCCGAACTATCGCGACGGCATCTTCGAAAACCTCGACCCGGCGTCGGTGAACCTGATGGACGGTGAGCAATTCCGGCTGATCGCGTGGGAATTGTTCGGCCCTCGCAGCGAAACCCGCCCCAAGAAGCCGATCCCGCTGGCCGCTCCGCAGATCTATCGGGGCAGTACCAGCCCTGCCAGTTCGCTCGCGGTCAGCTGGTTCGGGCATTCGACGGCATTGCTGGAAATCGACGGGTACCGCGTGCTCACCGATCCGGTGTGGAGCGACCGCTGTTCGCCGTCGGACCTCGTCGGCCCGCAGCGACTGCATCCGCCGCCCGTTCAACTCGAAGAGCTGCCCGCCGTCGACGCGGTGATCATCAGCCATGACCACTACGACCACCTCGACATCGACACCGTGATGGCGCTGGCCCGCACCCAGCGCGCCCCGTTCTTCGTGCCGCTCGGCGTCGGCGCACACCTGCGGGCATGGGGCATACCGGAACACCGCATCGTCGAACTCGACTGGAATGAAAGCGCGAAGGTCGACGAGCTGACCGTGGTCTGCATGCCGGCGCGGCATTTCTCGGGACGCTTTTTCACCCGCAACAACACGCTGTGGGCGTCCTGGGCATTGATCGGTCCTTCGCACCGCGCGTATTTCGGCGGCGACACCGGCTATACCAAGAGCTTCGCGCAGATCGGCGCGGACCACGGGCCGTTCGACGTGACCCTGCTGCCCATCGGCGCCTACAACACCGCGTGGCCGGACATCCACATGAACCCCGAGGAGGCGGTCCGGGCGCATCAGGACGTCACCGATTCGGGCTCCGGGCTTTTGGTGCCGATCCACTGGGGCACCTTCCGGCTGGCGCCGCACCCGTGGTCCGAGCCGGTCGAACGGGTGCTCGCCGCCGCCGAGACCGAGCAGGTCAAGGTGGCGGTGCCGCTGCCGGGTCAGCGGATCGATCCGGCCGGGCCGTTGCGGTTCAACGCGTGGTGGCGTCTCTGATTTAAAGTGCGGCTATGACGAAAGTCGCGGCTGTCATCGTGCTCTTGCTGGCCTTGAGCGGATGTCGGCCCGCGCCACCGGTCGCCGGCCCGTCGCCGTCCCCGTCACCGCTGTCCGACGTACCGCCGCCCGAGATGTCGGGAATTAACATCCCGGCCGGCCGCATCGACGACGCCGTCTCCAAGGTTGACGGCCTGGTCGCCGACGTGATGAAGAACAGCGGCATCCCGGGCATGGCGGTGGCGATCGTGCACGGCGGGAAGACGCTGTATGCCAAGGGTTTCGGCGTGAAAGACACCAGCAAGGGCGACGCCGCGGACAACAAGGTCGACGCCGACACCGTCTTCCAGCTGGCGTCGATCTCCAAATCGGTCGGTGCGACGGTGGTGGCGCACGAGGTCACCGACAACGTGGTCGGCTGGGATACGCCCGTGGTGTCCAAGCTGCCGTGGTTCGCGCTGTCGGATCCGTACGTCACCAGCAACGTGACCATCGCCGACCTGTACTCGCACCGCTCCGGGCTGCCTGACCACGCCGGAGACCAACTGGAGGATTTGGACTACGACCAACACCAGACGCTGGAGCGGATGCGCCACCTGCCGCTGGCGCCGTTCCGAAACAGCTACGCCTACACCAACTTCGGGCTGACTGCCGCTGCCGAGGCGGTGGCCGCCGCCGCGGGCAAGTCCTGGGAAGAAATGTCCGACGAGGTCCTTTACCGCCCGCTGGGCATGGGGTCGACCAGTTCGCGGTTCTCCGAATTCCTGGCCCGGCCCAACCACGCCGTCAATCACGTCAAGGTCGGCGACAAGTGGGAACCGCGCTACCAGCGAAATCCCGATCCGCAGTCCCCCGCGGCCGGCGTGAGTTCGTCGGTCAACGACATGACCCACTGGCTGACGATGCTGCTGGCCGACGGAACCTACAACGGCCAGCGGATCACCTCGCCGGAGGCCCTGCTGCCCGCCGTTATCCCGCAGGCGGTTTCGGTGCCGCCGACCAATCCCAAGGCGAGGGCGAGTTTCTACGGGCACGGCTTCGCCGTGTCGGTCAACTCCTCGGGGCGCACCACCCTCAGCCATTCCGGCGCCTTCGTGATGGGCGAGGCGACCAACTTCGTGGCGATGCCGTCCGAAGACCTCGCCATCATCGCCCTGACCAACGCCGCGCCGTTCGGTGTGCCGGAGACGTTGACCGCGCAGTTCATGGATCTGGTGCAATACGGCCAAGTTCGCGAAGACTGGGCGGCCCTGTACAAGAAGGCAATCGGATCGATCAACAACGCGGAGGGCTCGCTGGTCGGCAAGCAGCCCCCGGAGAACCCCGCGCCGCCCCGGCCGTTCAGCGACTACGTCGGCGTGTACAACAACGACTACTGGGGTCCGGCCACCGTGACCGAACGCGACGGTGGACTGCAGCTCGCGCTGGGGCCCAGGAACCAGACGTTCGCGTTGACGCACTGGGACAGCGACATCTTCACCTTCACGTTGACCAATGAAAACGCGCCGCCCGGAACGATTTCCAAAGCCACGTTTGCGGGCAACACGTTGAACCTGGAGTACTACGACGCGAACAAACTGGGGACGTTCACCCGATGATCTCGGGCCTCAGCGATGCCGAGGTGGCCCAGCGAGTAGCCGAGGGCAAGAGCAACGCGGTTGCGCAGCGCGCCGCGCGCAGCATCGCCGATATCATCCGCGCCAACGTCTTCACCCGGATCAACGCCATCCTCGGTGTGCTGCTGTTGATCGTGGTGGTGACGGGCTCGGTGATCAACGGACTGTTCGGGCTGCTGATCATCGCCAACAGCGTGATCGGCATGGTGCAGGAGATCCGTGCCAAGCAGACGCTGGACAAGCTGGCCATCGTGGGGCAGGCGAAACCATTGGTGCGCAGGCAATCCGGAGTGGTGGCGGTGCTGCCGACCGAGGTGGTGCTCGACGACATCATCGAGCTCGGACCGGGCGATCAGATCGTCGTCGACGGGGAGGTCGTCGAGCAGGACAACCTGGAGGTCGACGAATCGCTGCTGACGGGCGAGGCGGATCCGATCGCTAAGGCCGTCGGTGCCACGGTGATGTCGGGCAGCTTCGTCGTCGCCGGCGCGGGTGCCTACCGCGCCACCAGGGTTGGACCGCATTCCTATGCGGCGGCGCTGGCCGAAGAGGCCAGCAAGTTCACCCTGGTGAAATCCGAACTGCGCAACGGCATTAACCGGATTCTGCAGTTCATCACCTACCTGTTGGTGCCGGCCGGGCTGCTGACGATCTATACCCAGTTGTTCACCACGCACGCCGGGTGGCGGCAGTCCCTGCTGCGGATGGTCGGCGCGCTGGTGCCGATGGTGCCCGAGGGCCTGGTGCTGATGACGTCGGTGGCCTTCGCGCTCGGGGTGGTCCGGCTCGGTCAGCGGCAATGCCTGGTGCAGGAGCTGCCGGCGATCGAGGGGCTCGCCCGCGTCGACGTGGTCTGTGCCGACAAGACCGGCACGTTGACCGAAAGCGGCATGCGGGTTTCCGGCGTTGAGGAATTGGGGGACGGGGCCGTCGCTGACGTGCTGGCCGCACTCGCCGCCGCCGACGCGCGCCCCAACGCCAGTATGCGCGCGATCGCCGAGACGTATGACACGCCACCCGATTGGATCCCCACTGCCACAGCACCTTTCAAGTCCGCCACCAAGTGGAGCGGCGTGTCCTATGGCGACCACGGCAACTGGGTGATCGGCGCGCCCGATGTGCTGCTCGATCCCGCGTCGGCCGCCGCCGAACGGGCCGAGCGGATCGGGGCGCAAGGGTTGAGGGTGCTGCTGCTGGGCCGAGGCGACGTGCCCGTGGACCACCAGGACGCGCCCGGCCGGGTCACCCCGGCCGCCTTGGTGGTGCTGGAGCAGAAGGTGCGCGCCGATGCCCGCGAGACGATGGATTACTTTGCCGAACAAGATGTTTCGGTGAAGGTAATCTCCGGCGACAACGCCGTGTCGGTCGGCGCCGTCGCGGCCAAGCTGGGCCTGCACGGCGAGACCATGGATGCCCGTCAGCTGCCCACCGACGACTCGGGTCTGGCCCGGGCTCTCGAGACGCACACCACGTTCGGTCGGGTCCGCCCCGATCAGAAGCGGGCCATCGTGCATGCGCTGCAATCACGAGGCCACGCCGTGGCGATGACCGGCGACGGCGTCAACGACGTGCTGGCCCTCAAGGACGCCGATATCGGTGTCGCGATGGGATCCGGCAGCCCCGCGTCGCGGGCGGTGGCGCAGATCGTGTTGCTGGACAATAGGTTCGCCACGCTGCCGTACGTGGTCGGCGAGGGCCGGCGCGTGATCGGCAACATCGAGCGGGTGGCCACCCTGTTCTTGACAAAGACGGTGTACTCGGCGCTGCTCGCGCTGCTGGTGGGCCTCGAGTGCCTGTTTGCCAAAGCGCTGCACGCCGATCCGCTGCTGTATCCGTTTCAGCCGATCCACGCGACCATCGCGGCGTGGTTCACCATCGGCATCCCGTCGTTCATCCTGTCGCTGGCCCCTAACAACGAACGGGCGCAGCCTGGTTTTGTGCGGCGGGTGCTGAGCTCGGCGCTGCCGTGCGGGCTGGTGGTCGGTGTCGCAACGTTCGCGTCATATCTGTTGGCCTACAAGGGCCGCCACGCGAGCTGGCAGCAACAGGATCAGGCGTCGACGGCGGCGCTGATCACGCTGCTGGTGACCGCCGTGTGGGTGCTCGCGATCGCGGCGCGTCCCTACCAGTGGTGGCGACTGGCGCTGGTCCTTGGGTCGGCGCTGGCGTATGTGGTGATCTTCAGCCTGCCGCTGGCGCAGAAGAAGTTCTTCCTCGATCCGTCGAACCTCGTGGTGACGTCGACCGCTCTTGGTGTCGGCGTGCTGGGCGCGGCAGTGATCGAGGCGATGTGGTGGATCCGGGCCAGAATGCTGGGCGTGCAGCCGCGATTGTGGGCGGGTTAGGCTTCCGGGCATGGGGTTCCTGGACAAAGCGAAAGACCTGCTGACGCAGAATGCTGACAAGGTGGGGACGGCGATAGACAAGGCCGGTGAGTTCGTTGACGACAAGACCCAGGGCAAGTACACCGACACCATCCACAAGGTGCAGGACGAAGCCAAAAGGGTGACTGGCACGGAGGCCGGGGACGGCGAGTAGCCAATGGCGAAGCTCTCCGGATCCGTGGACGTACCGTTGCCTCCCGAGCAGGCCTGGAAGCACGCCTCAGATCTGTCCCGATACAAGGACTGGCTGACCATCCACAAGGTGTGGCGCAGCGCGTTGCCCGACGTGCTGGAGAAGGGCACGGTCGTCGAGTCCTACGTCGAGGTCAAGGGCATGCCCAATCGGATCAAGTGGACCATCGTGCATTACAAGCCGCCGCAGGCCATGACACTCAACGGCGATGGTGTCGGCGGGGTCAAGGTGAAGCTGATGGCCAAGGTCACACCCAAGGGCGACGGCTCGACGGTCAGCTTCAATGTGCACCTCGGTGGGCCCGCGCTGTTCGGGCCGATCGGCCTGGTGGTCGCCGCCGCACTGAAATCCGATATCCGACAGTCGCTGCAGAACTTCGTCGCCGTGTTCACCGGGCCCGATCCGAGCATGAACGGGCACCGATGAGTTTCGGCTTCGGCGGGAGTCGGTAGGAGTAGCCCCGCTCCGGGGACCGACAACAAGGAGGACATCGTGCCCATCCGCAACGGCGCTCCCGCGGGCGCACCCTGCTGGATCGATCTGGCGTCATCGAACACCGACCGTGCCCAGGACTTCTACGGCACCGTATTCGGCTGGACTTTCGAATCAGCCGGGCCCGACTACGGCGGGTACATCAACGCCGCCAAGGACGGGCGCCCGGTCGCCGGCATCATGGCCAACAACCCCGAGTCTCAGCTGCCGGACGGCTGGAGCACCTACTTCGACACCGCCGACATCAACGCGACGGCGTCGGCCGTGGCGGCCGCCGGCGGCTCGATGTTCATGGGGCCGCACGAGGTGCCCGCCAAGGGCTACATGGCTTTCGGGACCGACCCTTCGGGAGCGTTCTTCGGTTTGTGGCAGCCGCTCGAGCATCGCGGCTTCGAGGTGGTCGGCGAAGCCGGTGCCCCGGTGTGGCATGAACTGAGCACGCGCGATTACGGCACCGCCGTCGAGTTCTACCGCGAGCTGTTCGGATGGCGGACCGAGCAGATCTCCGACACGGACGAATTCCGCTACACCACAGCGTGGTTCGGCGATCAGCAGCTGCTCGGCATGATGGACGGCGCGGCGTTCCTGCCCGACGGCGTGCCGTCGCATTGGGCCGTCTATCTCGGCGCCGAGGATGTCGACAAGACGCTGCAGGTGATCGCCGACAACGGCGGCGCGGTGCTGCGGCCGGCGCAGGACACGCCCTACGGCCGGTTGGCTTCGGCAAGCGACCCCACGGGCGCGGTGTTCAACCTGTCGTCGCTGCGCTAGACGGTATGGAGGCGACTTGAGGCCGAAGGCCTCGGGCTGCAATCGGACGTGGGTTGCCGATGGCGGGTGAACACTCGCATCGGTAGAGCCACAGTTGCAGATCAGGAGGCCTCCGGTGAGTTTCAACGGTACGAGTGTCGGGTTGGATGTGCACGCGCTTTCGGTGGTTGCGCATGCCGTCGATGAAGAAACGGGTCGAGTCGAACGGGCACGGTTGTGTCCGGATCACGGCGAGATCCTGGATTGGTTGCATCGGCTGCGGTTTCCTGTACGGGTGGCCTATGAGGCTGGGCCGACAGGGTTCGGGCTGGCGCGGGCGCTGGTAGCTGCCGAAATCGACTGCGTGGTCGCGGCGCCATCGAAGTTGCAGCGACCTGCTGGGGATCGGGTAAAGACGGATGCCCGAGACGCGGCGCATTTAGCCCGGTTGCTGCGGTTAGGGGAGATCACTGCGGTCACCGTTCCTGAGGCTGAGGTCGAGGCGGTACGCGATCTGGTGCGTGCTCGTGAAGATGCCCGTTCGGATTTGATGAGGGTGCGACACCGGTTATCCAAACTTTTGTTGCGCCATGGCCGCATCTATTCGAAAGGTCAGGCCTGGACCGGACTGCACGAGATTTGGCTGCGGCGGCAACGCTTCGATGACTTTCATACCGTGGCGGCGTTCAACCATCACTTCGACGCGGTGCTGTGTGCGACGGCAGCTCGGGATCGCCTCGATGAGCAGATCGTGGCAGTGGCATCCGCGCCACGGTGGTCTGATCAGGTCGATCGGCTGGGGTGCCTGCGCGGCATCTCGGCGCTGACGGGGTTGGCGCTCACGGTGGAGATCGGTGACTGGACCCGGTTCACCGGTTCCTCGATCGGCGCCTACGTCGGCCTGGTGCCGCGTGAGTACTCCTCGGGCGCCAAGCGCGTGCAGGGTTCGATCACCAAGGCCGGCAACGCCCACGTACGGCGGTTGTTGATCGAGGCAGCCTGGCACCATCGCCAGCCCTACCAAAAACCCGGACCGACGATGCGGGCCCGCTGGGCCAAGGTGGATCCGGCGCTCAAGGACCGCGGTCACGCCGGCAACCGGCGCTTGCACCAGCAGTGGTGCCGGTTCAACGAGCGCAAGAAGAACCATCTGATCGCCAACGTCGCAATCGCCCGCGAGCTCGCCGGGTGGTGCTGGTCACTGGCCACCCTGAACTAACCGGCCACCAAAACTTGATCGGAACCAGCCGGTCGGCGACGAGGTACGCGAACTAGATCTGCGTTACAGCTATGAGCCACAACAGGATTCCCGGAGTTCTGATGTGACGCCCGTCCCTAGAGAGCAGCCACCGTCCGCGCCGAACCATCGTCTTGCGGTACCCAACCCGCGCATATCAGCCTGACACCACCGTCGTTGACCAACGACCGTCGCAGCACCGGCCGATACCGATCAAACGAAAGCCGCCCCGGCACCAAACCGGGGCGGCTTTCACCTGCCTCTTGACAAGAGACGCCTACATATCAGCTGTTCTGGCCGGCGCTGCCGTTGCCAAAAAGGTCCACGCCCATGCCGCCCGCGCCGCCGCTGCCGACTGAACCGCCGTTGCCGCCCCGGTTTTGGTTTGAATTGCCGTCCGCGCCGCCACCGCCGACTTGCCCGGCGTCCTCGCCGTTGCCCAGCGGTATGGTGGCGGCCCCACCGCCGCCGCCACTGCCGATGCCCGCGCTGCCTGCTGCGCCCGAGCCGCCGGTGAATGTACCGGGCGGAGTGGTGGTAACGGCGCCGCCGCCGGCCCCGCCGTCGCCGGCTGGGCGTTGGCGTTGCCGCCCGCACCGCCGCCACCGCCGCCACCGCCGCGGCCAGGTCGCCACTGCCGGAACCACCCGCGCCGCCGCCACCGCCGGACCCGCCCGCTGCGCCGCTGGACTGGAGCATCGGCACCTGCACCACCGCCGCCACCGCCACCCCCGTAACCGGTGGCGGCGGTGCTTGCGATGTTAATCGTGCCGCCGCTGCCGCCGCTGCCGCCGCTGCCGCCGTTGCCGCCGGTGCCGCTGCCGGCGGTGCCGGTGCCGGCGCCCCCGCCGGCGCCTCCGCCTCCGCCTCCGCCGCCTCCGCCGCCGAAGACCGTGCTGCCCGACGAAGTGGACGTCTCGGCGCCGCCGTTGCCGCCGTTGCCGCCGGCACCGCCGTCCCCGCCGTCGCCGTTGGTTCCGGCGCCGTTGACGGTGGCGCCTGCGCCGCCGGCGCCGCCCTGGCCGCCGTTGCCGCCTTGGCCGGCGAAGTTGGAGACGCCACCGGACACGCTGCCGCCGTCGCCGCCATGACCGGCGTTGCCGCCATCGCCACCGGCACCGCTGTTCACGCCGGCCGCGCCGTTACCGCCGGCGCCGCCGTTGCCGCCGGCGCCGCCGTTGCCGCCGGTCAGCGTCGGGTCGGTGCCGTTGCCGCCGTTGCCGCCGTTGCCCCCGTACCGCCCGCGGAGCCGCCGGCGTTGCCACCCCCGCCGCCGCTCCCGCCTGCGCCGCCGTTGCCCGCCGTGCCACTCGCCGCGTTGCCGCCGGTGCCGCCGTCGGCGCCGTTGCCGCCGACGCCGCCGTTGTTGCCGCCGTTGAAGCCGTTGCCGCCGTTACCGCCGGCGCCGGCGTTGCCGCCGTTACCCTCGGACGTCGAGTTGCCGCCGTCACCGCCCTTACCGCCGTCACCCGCCTGACCGCTGTGGCCACTATTGGTAACAGTGAAACCGCCGTTGCCGCCCGCCCCGCCGTCACCGCCGTTGCCCTCGACCGCGTTGCCACCGTTGCCGCCGGCAGCGCCGCTGCCGCCGGCGCCGTTGAAACCTAAAGCCCCGTTACCGCCATTGCCGCCCGCGCCGCCGTTACCGCTGGATACGCCGCCGCTGCCGCCGTCGCCGCCGGCGCCACCGTCAGCGCCTGTCGCCCCTTGGCCGGCGTCACCGCCGTGCCGCCGGCGCCGCCGTTACCCACGCCCCCGAGCCCGCTGACATCACCGCCGTGACCGCCGGCACCGCCCGTACCGCCGGTGCCGCCGTCGCCCTGGCCGCCGGCGCCGCCGTGGCCGCCCTGGCCGCCGTTGCCCGTGTCGTTGAGCCCGCTGACGTCGCCGCCGTGACCGCCGACACCGCCGTTGCCGCCGACAACGGCGCCCGAGCTGCCACCAGCGCCGCCGTTGCCGCCGGTGCCCGCGTTACCGACCACATTGGAGCCGGTGATGTCGCCGCCGGCACCGCCGTTGCCGCCGGAGCCGCTAATTTCGAATGAACTAACCCCGGCGTCACCGCCGGCACCACCATTGCCGGCGTTACCCGTTACGCCGGCCCCGCTGACGTCCCCACCAGCACCGCCATTACCGCCGGCGCCAGCAGGTCGTAATCCGGACCATCGGCGCCGTGGCCACCGCCACCGCCATTCCCGGCGTCGCCCTGCGCACCAGATACGGTGACGCTGCCGCCAGCACGCCGTCACCGCCGGTCCACCGGCCCCAAGGCCCAAGCCGCCGGCGCCGCCGCCGCCGCCGTTACCGGCCATGCCTTGCCCAGCGATTCCCGTGAGGTCACCGCCGTCGCCGCCGTTGCCGCCGTCACCGCCGTGTTGGCCGACCAGGGTGCGGTTGCTGGTGGCTTGGCCGCCGGCGCCGCCGCCGCCGCCGTTGCCGGCGGTGCCTGATTCGGTGTCGCCGCCGTTGCCGCCGTCGCCGCCGGCGCCGCCGTTACCGAAGGAGTTTGAGCCCAGAGCGCCTTGAGCACCGTCCCCCTTCCCGCCGGATCCGCCGTTGCCGACGACGGCGTCGCCGCCGTTGCCACCAGCACCACCGTTGCCGCCGTCGCCGCTGCTGGTGGCGCCGGTGCCGCCGTTACCACCGCTCCGCCGTTACCGGAGACGGTGGAGTTGCCGCCGTTCCCGCCGCCGCCGCCGGCACCGCCGGTGCCGGTTTCGCTGGTGCCGCCGTTGCCGGCGTTGCCGCCAGCGCCGCCGCTGCCGGTGTCGCTGGTGCCGCCCGTGCCGCCATTGCCGCCGTTGCCGCCGTTGGCGTTGGTGCCGCTGGTGGCACCGCCGTCACCGCCCTGGCCGCCGGCGCCACCGTTGGCGCCGCTGGTACCCGCCCCGCCGTCGCCGCCGGTGCCGCCGCTGCCGCCAGTGCCGGTATCGCCATTGCCGCCGGTTGCCGCCCGTGCCGCCGTGGCCGCCGTTGTCGGTGGCTTGGCCACTGGTGCCGCCCTGGCCGCCGTTGCCGCCGTTGCCGCCGCCGCTAGCCAGCGCACCGTTGTTGCCGGGAAGACCGCCCGCGCCGCCCGAGTTGCCACCGGCCCCGGCGGTGGCGGTGTTGTCGGCGCCGTTGCCTCCGTTGCCGCCGTAACCACCCGAGCCGCCCGAGTAGTCGAGTCCGGCGCCGCCATTGCCGCCGTCACCGGCTGCTCCGGCGTTGCCGCCGGTTCCGCCATTGCCACCCGCGCCCTGCCCGCCGGAGCCGCTGCCGCCGTGGCCGCCGTTGCCGCCGGCGCCGCCGTTGCCGCCGACGCCGCCGTCGGTGCCGTCGGCGCCGTTGGGGGAGCTGCCGGTGCCAGGCGGCGCCGTCCATGCCGGTGGCGCCGGCCCCGCCGTTGCCGCCGTTGCCGCCGGCACCGCCCTGGCCGGCGCGGCCGGTCCCATGGGCGGTCCCGCCGGCCCCGCCGTTGCCGCCGGCCGAGCCCGCACCGGCGCTGCCTGGGGTGCCGTCGTTGCCCGAGCCGTCGGTGGCCGGCGAGCCCGCTCCGCCTGCCCCGCCGCTGCCGCCGGCCCCGCCCTGGCCGCCGGTGCCGCCGTTGCCGGACCCGGTCGCGTCGCCGCCGGCTCCGCCGTTACCGGAGGTGCCGCCGTTTCCGCCGTTGTGGCCCAACATCGGGACAGTGTTGACGGCGCCGTTGCCGCCGTCGCCGCCGTCACCGGCGCCACCTCCATTACCGCCGTTGCCGCCGTTGCCGGTACCCGCGCCGTCACCGCCCGCGCCGCCGTTGCCGGCGTTGCCGCCGTCGAAGCCGTTGGCGCCGGAGTCGGACGCGGAATTGCCGTCGCCGCCGTTGCCGCCCGTGCCGCCGTTACCGCCGGTGCCCGACGTCGAGACGCTGCCGCCCTTGCCGCCGTCTCCGCCGTTGCCACCATTGCCGACCGGGGCGGTGCCGCCGTTGCCGCCGCCACCACCGTTACCACCGGTGCCAGTGACCGCGGTGCCGCCGGCACCGCCCTTCGCCCCGTCTCCGGCGCCGGCGTCGCCCGTGCCGCCATTGCCGCCGGCGCCGCCGCTACCGCCGTTGCCTGAAGTGGTTGAGCTTCCGCCATCGCCGCCCAGACCGCCGTTACCGCCATGACCGCTGGCGGAGGTGGAGTTGGTTCCGTCGCCGCCGTCGCCGCCCGCTCCGCCGTCGCCACCATTGCCCGTGACCGCGGTGCCGCCGGCGCCGCCCTGTCCGCCGTTGCCGCCGTTGTCGAAGGTGCCCGCGCCGCCGCTGCCGCCTTGGCCGCCTTGGCCTCCATTACCTGAGTCATCGAGGCCGCTGACGTCGCCGCCGTGACCGCCGGCGCCTCCGACGCCTCCGGTGGCGAACTCGTCGCTTACACCGCCGGCCCCGCCATTGCCGCCGGCACCGGCGTTGCCTGTCGTGTTGGAGCCGGTGACATCGCCACCGGCCCCGCCGTCGCCGCCGGCGGCGCCGTTGGCGGTGACGCTCTCGCCGCCGGTGCCGCCGTCTGCCGCCGGCGCCGCCGTTACCGTTGTCGGCGTCGCCGCCGGCGCCGCCCTGACCGCCGACACCGCCGACGGTGGAATTGCTTCTGCCGCCCGCGCCGCCGGTGCCGCCGCCGCCGCCATTGCCTGCCGAGGAGTTGCTGACAGTGCCGCCATCGCCGCCGGCCCCGCCGTTGCCGCCGGCGCCGTAGCCAAACTCAGCGGCGTCGCCGCCGTTGCCGCCTTGGCCCCCATTGCCCGTGTCACCGAGCCCGCTGACATTTCCGCCGCGACCGCCCGCTCCGCCGTCGCCGCCGTCGCTGCTGTTGAATACGCCATTACCGCCGGTGCCGCCGCTACCACCTATGCCGCCGTTGCCCTTCACGTTGGAGCCGGTGATGTCGCCGCCCGCGCCGCCGCCGCCTCCGGCGCCACCGTTTGCCCCCTCGCCTGTATTGCCGCCGCCGCCGCCACCGCCGTTGCCCGCGTTACCCGTCGCACCGGATCCGCTGATGTCGCCGCCCGCGCCACCGTTCCCGCCAGCGCCGCCGCCACCGCCCTCGCCTATACCGCTGCTGCCGCCGCCGCCACCGTTGCCCGCGTTACCCGTCGCACCCGATCCGCTGATGTCACCGCCGGCACCACCATTCCCGCCGGCGCCACCGGCGCCGCCCTCGCCTATGGAGCCGTTACCTGCGGCACCGCCATTGCCTGCGTTACCCGTCACGTTGGAGCCGGCGATGTCGCCGCCGGCGCCGCCGTTGCCGCCGGCGCCACCGGCGTACCCGTTTTCGCCTACACCGCCGCCGCCGGCAGCGCCACCGTTGCCCGCGTTACCCGTCACGTTCGACCCGGTGATGTCGCCGCCGTCGCCGCCGTCGCCTCCGGCGCCACCGATGCCCTGCCCGCCGTTGCCGCCGAGACCGCCGCCACCGCCGTTGC
>CAVWWU010000011.1:0-600121 GCA_963758775.1 uncultured Actinomycetota bacterium | reverse complement strand
TGCTTCCAGGGGCTCGCACTTGGCGATCTGGTGTACTCGCTTCCTCTTGCGCCTGGCGAGCAGCAGCAGATTGTCGTAGAAGAACAGACCACCACTCTGGCGGTGAGCGAAACGGAATCCGTGTTTGGTGCAGCATCAAGCCAGGCATCGCAGGCAAGTGATGAATCCACTCAGGCCAATTTCCAGTCGGCCTTTCGACAGGCCGCTCAGGGTGGAAGCAGCTACACGACGGCTTCCGAAACCGGATCACTGAGCGCGGGGGGCGGTCTGCTCGGAATCCTTGGAGGACCGAGCGGTAGTTTGGGTGAGACCGTTTCGGGAGGTTCGTCGAGTAACTGGATGGACGGGTTGCAGGACTATGCGACCAATGCTTCGCAATCGGTCCAGACTTACTCGGAGCAGCAATCGTTAACGCAACGACGCGCTCAGCGCACGGCCATGCGAATGGCTTCATCCTCCGAATCCACCTCCGTTACGACCAAGACCATCACGAATCATAACAAGCTGCACGCCCTTACGATGCAGTACTTCGAGGTTCTTCGGCTCTTCGATGTGCGCACGAACTACGACGGGGCCAGTCTGGTCTGTCTGGTGCCGCTGGATATCGTGTGGTTCCTTCCGCCGGGCCAGAAGGAGCACCTCGACGACGTAATCACCGACAGCGATCTGTCGAATGCCATCCAGTATGCGAGCCAGTTGAACAGTGCTCTGCAGAGCATGGTCGCGCAGGTCCAGATGGCGATTCCCTTCGTTTCTCTTCCGTTCCTGATCGGATTTGCCAAATCCACGATCAGCAACGTGAATGCACAGCTTGCCGCGGTCATCAATGAGGCCACATCGCTCAATGGGATTCTGAGTGGCCTCAGTTCCAGCTACGCCATGCAGGCGAGCGAAGCGTCGCAATTGCTGGGCCAGATCACGCAGGCCCAGACTGCGATCACCCAGTTCCTGGGGTCTTCCCAGGTGTCTGCGCTTCAGAACGCTCTGTCATCCTTCCAGGCAGCTGTGGGTTTGGCTACGGCGTTATATCAGCAACTCTCGAATCCATCCGTAAGTGGCGGGATGACACGACAGCAGGTCCTGGACCGCTATGCAGGGCTGCTCGCGCACTCGGATGTGCTCAAGGTCTGGTTGCCCTCAGAATTTGCGTCGGGCCTCACCCGTCTCGAGAAATTCGGGGCAGACCCCAGAGCGTCGCTGGTACTCGATAGTCTGGCCGAAGACGTGATTCAGTTCTCTGCCAACGCATCGGTGCTCCCCTTCGATCACATCTATGTTGCCGCCGTAACCCGATGGGGAGGGCGGCTGGGACCGGTCGAGATGATTCCCAATCCTCCGGTCAGCGTTCCAGGTCAATTCGATCCGAGCAAGGCGTTCAAGACCTCCGACGACCTGATGCAATATCTGCAGGGGCAGCGCAACCCCGGAAATGCGACGACATCGGTGCTGCAGGCGGCCATTGCGCTGCCGCGGTCGCTGTCTCCGTCCGATGTGGTGGGATTTGAGATTACTCACACGATGGACAGTTTCACTTATCAGCTGGCTACGCCCATGGACCTGTTTACATCCTTCTTCGGAATCGATGGCGCAGTCTGGCCCGCCGGTGTACTGGGAGAGGTTGGAGCGCTGATCGCGCCGCCGACGGCACCGCAGGCACAAACGTACTCGGCCGCACAACTGGCCAAAGAACTTGGACCGCCCTACTTCTGGAACTTTCGCGCGGATCTGACGGCAAGCGTCAGAGGCAATCCGGAGAGCTACGTACAGCCGACCTCCAGTTTCATCGAACTACCTGCGGGAATCTATCCCATCCCCGCGATGGAAGTCGCACCGCTCCTCAAGTATTCGGATCTGATTCTCATCGAGAATACGCTCCAGCATGTTTTGCGAAACATGGTGCGGTACTCCAAAGCAGTCTGGATGTGGCTTACGCCTGAAGAGCGGGTCATGCTGCTTGAACCTTACCTGGTTTCATTTCCAGGGCTCACAAGCACGGTCCCGCTGCTTGACTGCATCGGTAATGTAGTCCTCGGATTCCACGGCAATTCGATGATGATGCCCTTCTCGATTCCGCAGGCTTTAGGCGACACCCAGGGATGGCCGATGACGACCGGCCAACTGGAAGACTCGTTGTTGCGGTTCCACCGCCAGAGCGCTCCAAACCAGGTAAGTCGCACGATGCTTCCGACGCGCGGCGTGCTCGGCGAAGCCATGCTGGGACACTGCGCATCCGGTGAAAAAATCGACCTCACGAGATTCTGGAACTGGCAGGACTCGCCTGCCGACAGCGCGCCGGCAATTACAGGGGTGACAGTCCCGAATAGTCAGGTGTCCACCCTGGCAGGCGCTCAGGCTCCCAACCAGTTGAGCGGAATGCTGCCGAATCTGATCAGCAATACGGTACAGGCCGTGCCGCAGGCTCCCAACACCAGCCTGCTGCAGTCGTTGATCACGGCTGCGTTAGCCCAGAAAGGGATTGACCCCTCGACGATAACCGGAGCGAGCCAGCTTGCGACCCTCCTCCAGAGTACACAGACGGCGGCAAGCGCAGCACGGGCCGATCAGCTTAAGGCTACAACGGACCTTACTTCGCAGGCGATCACAACTCTGGGCAAGATCGTGACAGGCCCGAGCTCCGGGAGTCAGGACAGCAGCTCGAGTACGAAAAGCGGTGATAACAGTTCAGGGAGTTCCGGCAGCTCAGGGAGTTCGGGCGGATCGTCCGGCAGCGACCTCCTTTCTGCGGTGCTGCCCGTGGTCATTGCAGCACTAATGTGAACGGAGACGGATCATGGCCCTTCCAGTTATCAC
This sequence comes from uncultured Actinomycetota bacterium, assembly GCA_963758775.1. GTDB lineage: Bacteria > Actinomycetota > Actinomycetes > Mycobacteriales > Mycobacteriaceae > Mycobacterium. The sequence goes on along the minus strand of CAVWWU010000011.1, from coordinate 597,310 downwards.
CTCCATCGCACCTATTTCCGGCCCGGCCGCCGGCGGAACTATTGTTACTCTTACCGGAACCGGCTTCACCGGCGCGTTGGCGGTGGGCTTTGGCCCGACAGAGGCAAGTGCGCTCTCTGTAATGAGCGACACCACGATGGTAGCCGTGAGCCCGGCAGGGACGGGCAGTGTCAATGTCACCGTGGTGACACCTAACGGAAGATCGGCGGTCAGCGCAGCCGTGCAGTTTGGATATGCAGGAGGCTCGTCGGATGGGTCGACGGGTTACTACGTCGATCCGGCCCTGACTTCGCAAATCGTCGGTAGCCTGGTCAATTTAATTCAGGCAAACAATTCGCCAGACGCGATCGCAGCGCAGTCCATTCTGATGCGCCGGCTTGCGCTCGAAGGCGATGTCGTCGGTTCACGCATTCCTCCTCCGAAAAATATCTCCGAAATTGGCGGCTATCTGAACCTGCTCGGGACGCTCGGGGAGACGGCGATGCGCCAGCAAATGCTCGCCGGCGTACTCGGCGTAGCCGGCCCTACTCCGCGCTTGGCTTTCAATCCGCGCAACCGCTCTCGATGGTCAGCGTGGCCAATGACCGGCCGGCGGGAACAGCGCAGCCGACTTTGCCTCTCTCCGTGCTTGTCCGCAGCGATTTCCTGACTGCATTCCTCAAGGCAATGCAGACCCTGCACGCCCAGGGGGCGACGCTGCCGTGTTCCGGGCCTGCCGCTATCGCGCTGCCTCCGGGAGGTCCAGGCTCCGTAGTGCCTTCCGACCTCCTACTGTATCTCGGTCGGGTGCTCACGCTCGCGACCTCGACTGCGCTCATCGCGCCGGTTACTGATCCGCTTGTACTGGCGCGCCCCGGCGGAAGTGCTGTTAGTTTCGGGATTGCCGCAAATGTGTTGGCACCGGGGACCGTAACGGTGGCTCCCGCGAACTACGATGCACTCCAGATCAGCGGCGGTGCGATCGCTACGACTTCGCTGGCCGGCGCCAGCCTGGTGATGGTGGCACCGTTGCTGGCTGCCGCCGGATTTTATCCGGCCTCCCCGTTTCCAGCGCCGACGACCCCAAGCGACTCCGCATGGGCGCGTCTCACAAACATTACCGGATTAGTTGCCGGTGTGACCTCCTATGGCGACGAGCTTGCCCTGCTTTATTCACCAGGCGTCACTGCCGCGAGCGCGCTCGCACCGGCTCTTGGTTATATCTGGAATGGAACTGCCTTTGTGCCCTCATAGAGGGTCCGCCTCGGCAAGCAAAACAAAAACGTGCCGCGACGCGTAAGGGTCAGGCGTCTTCGCCCTGTCCGCTCCGCTTTGCGATCTGCTTAGTGCGGACGATTGGCTGCTACAGAAGAGTCGCTCGAACAACTGGCGTTGGTAGGGGCGAAGACAGGATCGCTGATTCCTAATGCGGCGGAGCGAGTGCGGTCTCCGCCAGCTTCAGTTCCCTGGCCACAATGGCTGGGTCTCCGACGTGGAAGCTGTTGGGAGCCGTGTGATTTGGATGGTCGATGCGGCGCCAGACGTTCTGGCTTTGTACATACCACGATCGCGCTTCGGTCCAGTGCGCCCTCCGCAGTTCACGATCCGAGCCAGGCTGCCGCGCAACTTTTGCTTCGACATCGCCCAGACCGGAATAGGCGTCGGCTGCCGCATAGAGAGCGTCAAGGTCTGCAGGCAATCGCGGAATCAGGGGCTCAACAATCGCCAATGCCTGATGGAAAAATTCTGCCGCCGCCTTATAGTGTCTGGCACTGGCAGCCGCCTCTCCCAGTTTGACGCCTGCAGCGGCCGAATTCACCTCGTTCATATTGCCGGCCTTGAACAGAAGTTCATAGATAGAACGCCCGTGCTCGATCTCTGCCATTGCGGCTTCCGGCTGGTTTGCGGCTGTCAGGATGGTGCCGTGAGCAACCAGCATCGCGGCAAAAATGTATTGCCGGAAAGAATTCTTCGGACCCGACGAGACGAGTGGTCGCATGATCAGGAGCCCACGATTCGAGTAATCGATCGCCTTAGCAACCTGGCCTGTGCGAGAGAAGGAATTCGCCGTATTCGTGTAAACAATGGCGAGGCCCTGCTGAAGCAGCACGTTTCTGGGATCTGCAGAGGTCAGGTCCAGATAAATCGCCAGATCCTTCAGGTTATTCTCAGCCGAATGCGGATAGTCGCCGATGTCGTCGTAGACACTCGCAATGTCGCCGTACCCGATGGCGACGCTGCGCAGATAGCGCACGTCTTTGGAAAGCTGCGCGAGGCGCCGGTCGATCTCCAGCGCTTTCTCGTAACTGTTCAGTGCTCGCAGCGGGTCCGACCCTTCCAGCGAGTGACCGACATTGCTCAAATCCGTCGAGTAGCCATGCAGTGTAGGAATATCATCCGGCTGCATCCTGAGCGCTATCTCATCCACTGCCAGCGCATGGCGATAATCTTCGATTACTCTCTCTTTAGCTTTATTGTCTCCTGGATATCCAATTCTCCCCGAAACTTCGTAGTCGAAACTGAGTTCTCGGATAACTTTTAGCTTACCGGGCTGTTGTTTATCAACCGCCTCGCAAATGGCGATGGCATCGTTGATCGGATTCCGTGCGGTCCGGGGGTCTCCATTCGCCCAAAGCTGGTGGGCCACCAGCCGGTAGCCTTGTGCAAGCGCCAGGCGGTCATTCCAGTCATTGGATTTGGCGCCGATCTGCTTACGCAACTCAAGGGCTTTACTGTAGCTTGCCAGCGTTCCCTCAAAATCGCCAAGGTTGTTTTCGAGATAGTCTCCCTGCACCGAACCCACTCTCTCATAGGCCGTGGCCAGCTCCCGCTGCAGTCCCATGTCACCGGACGAGTCATGAGCCAGAACGTTCAGGTATTGCAGGGCGCGCTCGACGATAATCTTGCGCGCCGGCGTTGAACCCGGCAGGTCCCGGACCGAATCATGGACATCGAAGATGAGGGAGTTGGCTAGTGCGCGGACATCGTTGAATCGTTGCCGAGCGATTCGCGCTTCCCGCACGGTTATAACGATTCCCGCCATCAGGATGATTGCCACCGCAGCGCTTGCGGCCACCTCAGCCTTATGCCGCGCGACAAACTTGCCTGCGCGATACCAGACATTATCGCTTCGCGCGATCACCGGGAGCCTCTCCAGATGGCGGCGGATGTCCTCCCGAAGATCGTTGACCGATGCATAGCGTCGCAGAGGCTCCTTGCGCAAAGCCATCAGCACGATGTTGTCCAGGTCGCCGGCGAGTTGCTTGCGCAACTTCTCGGGATGAACCTCGAGGAATGCGGATGATCGGAAGGGCCGTTGAGTTCGAACGATCGAGAGGCTTGGCTTGGTGATTTCTTTCTCGCAAATGATGCGGGAAAGCTCCTGTGAGGAATCGTTCAGCCAATCGTAGGGACTGAGCCCGGTGAGCAGCTCATAGAGCACCACACCGAGTGAGTACACATCCGTGGCCGTCGTCATCGATTCCCCTTTGATCTGCTCCGGACTTGCATAGCGGGGAGTCAATGGTCGAAAACCAGTGAGCGTCATATCGGAATTCGAATCCCCGGAATCGGGCGCGACAATTTTGGCGATGCCGAAATCGAGCAGCTTCGGTATCCCGTCAGTCGTTACCAGAATGTTCTGCGGCTTGATGTCGCGATGAATGACGAGGTGTTGGTGCGCGTAGTGGACCCCGGAACACACCTGAAGAAAGAGTTGCAGGCGATGCCGGATCGATAGCTCTCTCCTTGCGCAGTAGTCAAGGAGGGGCTGCCCTTCGATCAATTCCATTACCAAATAGGGAATGCCCTCCCCGGTTGCGCCACCATCCAGAAGCTTCGCCAGATTGGGGTGGTCAAGGCCAGCAAGAATCTGGCGCTCGTTCTTGAAGCGGGCGAAGACGGACCTGCAGAATTGCCCGGCGCGGACAAACTTGAGCGCGACTTCCTTTCGATATTGTTCGTCGGCTCGAAAGGCGCGATACACTTCGCCCATACCGCCCGCGCCGATCTGTTCTCCCACTTCGTAGGGACCGACCCGCCGCCCAGCCCAGCACACTTCCGCGGTCTCAAGGATACGTGCGGCCGCAGCGCGATCATCTTCGCCGAGAAACTCGTCGCGGAGATGCTGACCTGAGGACAACAGGGGTTCCAGGTCCTCTCGAAGCGATGGGTCAACCGCATAGCTGGATTCGAGGTATGTTGCACGCTCTTCCGGGGTAAGTTCCAGCGCAGCTGCCAGCACTTGCTTGATCTGCTGCCACCGGTCGGGCGTCATGCCCCTTCGCCGCCCGTCATGGCATGATGTAGCCAAACCCGCGCAGTCGCCCATTCGCGCTTTCCGGTTGCCGGCGAAATGTTGACCGCTCGTGCTGCCTCTTCAATCGAGAGTCCCCCAAAAAAGCGCAGCTCGACGAGTTGAGATTGGCGTGCGTCCAGTTCGGCAAGCTTTTTCAATGCAGTGTCCAGGTCGATCAGGTCCACATTGATTTTTCCTTCAGACCCTGGGCTCTCTTCACTCAGCATCAACGTGATCGCTCCGCCGCCTCTCTTTGCCGCCCTGTGGTTGCGCGCATGGTCAACAAGGATCTGCCGCATCACCTGCGCCGCCAGCGCGAAGAAATGGTCGCGACCCTGCCATTGAGCCTGTTTCCGACTCACAAGGCGAAGATAAGCCTCGTGGACAAGCGCAGTGGCCTGTAACGTGTGGTTGCTGCGCTGCCCGGCAAGGTTCTTCCGCGCGACGCGCCGCAGTTCGTTGTATACGAGTGGCATCAGCGCATCTCTGGCCGCAACGTCGCCCTGATTCCAGCGGGCGAGTAATTCGGTGACACCCTCCCGAGCATGCGTTCCGTCCACAGCATCCCCCAAGGGCTCAGCGCAGAAATGAGCTATAGGGCCAGAGCGTACCTCCGATCTCTTGTAAAGTCAATCGCATAAAGGCGCCTTTAAGTCATTCAATCTTAGTCGTTTATGGTGCAGAAAGGGCCAGGCAGGAGCACATATAGCGGCTAAACGTCGGCGGAGCACACTCAATGCCAGACGCCCACATCGCTTCAGGCGGCGGCAGCGCGACTTCCGACGGCGGAATTGATGTCTCCGCCGCCGGAAGAAACAATCGCATCCAATCCGTCGCTCATTGCGGCTGTCGGGCTATGGTTCATCAGACTCCATGTCGGTCGCTCAAATCGGCCATATTCGGATAAGACACCGGCGTCAACGAAGCACCCTGGTTGCCACCGTCGACGAATTATTCCGCGTGTTTCCGTCCGGGGTTTCTGCGCTTACTGTCGGAGTGTTCCGGATGACTGCGCCGGGCGCAGCCGTGACCTGTACAACAAGGCGGACCAATACGCCGATCGGATTCCTGAGGGTGAATGGGGCAAGGACTCCAATACCACAGGACACTGTGTTTCCCAGGCTGGTACACGGGAGTCCTCCCGACGGAATGCTGCAGGAGGGCAGGCCTCGAACGACGGTACAGGATTCGGGTTGCCACGATGAGCTGACCACAGTGGTTCCCGGCGGAAGAACATCGGTCACCGTGACTTGGCTGGCGGCATTCGGCCCGAGATTGACAACCTCGACGAAATACGTGAGATTTTGCCTCGTCTGAACCAGGGGTGATGCCAAGGTATCCAGTACCAGATCGGCCGACCCTCCGCTCTGTGAATTAGCAACGATCACGTTGAAAGTCGCGGTCGATCGGTTTCCGCTAATGGCGGTCGCCGTGCAGGCCACGGTGGTCGTACCGATCGCGAAGGTGCTTCCGGACTGGGGCAAACACGCTACCACAGGACTTGGGTCAATCACATCACTGGCGGTCACAGTGTACGCAACCGGAGAGCCTGCGGATGAGACGGCAGCGACTGTGAGTGTCGCTGGAACGTTCAGGGAAGGAGACGTAAGGTCAATTCTAATTGTCGTCGATACTGATTTCGATAGACCTGCGCCGTTTCTGGCTGTGCAGGTAAGGGCAGTCCCAGGGGTAGTGGTGGTGAGGACAGTGGAGCCGCAACCTGTCGAGGATGCTATTCCGGAATCCGGATCCGTAACACTCCAATTCACGTTGACGCTGCTTATATACCACCCATTGTTGCCCATGGTACCCACAATTTGAGCCGCGATGACCGGTGGGGTCGCATCAACCGGTGGACCCGAGGAAATCACCAGGCCTACTGCCGACCCGGCGCTCACCATTGTGCCCGCTGCGGGGTTTTCGCTGATCACATCGCCAGACGGTACCGTGGTGCTGGAGACGCTGGTGATAGTGCCGATGACCAGTCCCGCGCCGGTGATCTCCGCAGAAGCCGCGGCTTGACTGGCGCCGATGAGATTGGGGACAGCCAGCGTTTGAGACGCAAAGGTCGCGGTCCAGGTTATGGCGTAATTTACCGGACGCGGACAGGATGCAAGCGTGCAAATTGTGGTCAAAGGACCACTGGGTGTGGTAGCTACCCCAGTCCATTGAACGAATGTATATCCCGGGTTAGCAACCGCCGAGAGCGGTACAGTGGCTCCCGAATCATAGAAGCCACCGGATGCCGGCGCAACGACGCCCCCCGGCGAAGGCGATGCGACAACCGTCACCTGATATTGGGGCCTGTAGTAGATAGTGACGTTCACAGGAACAGCAAGGACCTGGACGTCGTGGATGAAGTCGCCGCAGCAGTCCGGTGTGGTGAAGCCGCCATCGCTGAAATGATCCAGCGCGTACTGCACACCGGGGCTACCAGCGATCGCTGGCGTGGCATAGATCTGGAACCACAGTCCAAAACCTGAGTTATAGGTACACGTCGCCTCACACCCTACGAACTCGCTTATGGGGCCACCTCCGGGCGGAAATTCGTAATAGACGCTGAACGGCAAATTGGGAGGTGAGGTCTGGACGGTCACCGTGACCTGAGGTCCGGTCGAGTGATTCGCGATAACCGCGATGGTGTCCGTCGTTGTGGAATCCTGAGAGCTGTTAGCCGCTACGATGTCTGGTTTGCCGTCGCCAATATTGCCGACAACCGTGTGGTCGATACCGTAGAAATCTCCGACGGCGATGGCGCCCCCGAGGAATGGGGCATAAGGAATAGCAGCCTGAAGACCGCCGTCGCCGCTGTTCATCAACACCGCGAGGCCGTCGCGCGAGCTGGCGACGAGGTCCGGTTTGAGATCCCCGTTGAAATCACCGACCACAAGAGTGCCGTTGATTGCTGCTCCGGCGCCCACCAAATAACTGACGGCGTTTTGGAAAGTGGCGTCTCCGTTCGCCAGAAGAACGGAAAGAGTAGCTCCGTCGGTCACGGCGAGATCCGCCTTGCCGTCCCCGTCGAAATCGGCAGAGACAATATGGAGGATGCCTGAACTGAAGAAGCCTGATGGAACGGAGATGTACGGCTGAAAGCTGCCGTTACCATTACCGAGAAAAATAGCGATACTCGTGGCGTTGATGCCCGAAATTGCGACGGCGATATCAGGCTCTCCATCGCTATTGAAATCGCCGACGGCAATCGATTCCGGAGTGCCCGTGGTGGGCGTTGCATAATCGACTGCCGGATTCAGACTCCCGTTGCCTGCGTTCAGAAGCACGGAGATATTGTTCGAATTGCGATTGCCAACGATAACATCAGGCTTGCCGTCGCCGTTCAGATCTGCGACAGCCACAGTTTCCGGGGTGGTGCCTACCGGATAGCTGGTCGGTGGTTGAAACGTCCCGTCTCCGTTGCCGAGGAGCAAGGAGAGGTTGCCATTCCCAGGAGTTGGATTGGTTTCGACCAGGTCGAGATTCCCGTCGCCATCGAAGTCTCCCACGGCAACGGCGCTGATCGCGGAAGTGGACCATATCTTCGGCGCCTGAAAGGTGCCATCGGCATTGCCCAGCATCACCGTTCCAGTACCAATACCGGAAGGAGGCGGCGTCACCGAAGAGCCGGTGACGAGATCGAGTCTGCCATCGCCGTTGAAATCACCGGTAGCCAGCGACGTAGGAGAAAAACCAGAACGACGTACAGGAGCGGCCTGCAGAGTGCCATCACCATTGCCCAACAACAAAGCGATTACGCCATCGACCGCATTGTCCGCTGCGATCACATCGAGGTGTCCATCACCATTAAAGTCAGCGATAGCAATGCCGATGGGTTCTGGACCTGCTGCGTAAGAACTGGGGGAGGAAAACGTGCCGTTGCCCTGATTGAGGAGCACAGTCACGTGGTTCGAACTGAGGTTGTCCAGAACGAGGTCGGGGTAGCCGTCGGTGTTAAGGTCGACAGACGCAAGTTTATTGGTGGTGTTAACGAAGTTGGGATCGTCGAGGGCATAGTGGACGGGCGACCCGAACGTGCCATCGCCATTCCCCGACAGCACGGCGACATCGTGCACATTGGGCGTTGCAACGGCAAGGTCCAGCTTTCCATCCACATTGAAATCGGCAGCGACAATTGACGTGGGCGACACGCTGATGCCGGGCTGGTCGAGGCTGATGCTGACGGAGGCCTGGAAGGTCCCATCGCCGTTACCGAGCAGAATGGAGACGTTGTCGGAACCTTCATTGACCGCGGCGAGGTCGGCTTTCCCGTCACCGTTGAAATCTCCGATGGTTGCGGAAATCGTGGCGCTGCCGAGCGCTACGAAACTGGCAGGCCGGAAGCTTCCGTCGCCATTCCCCAGCAGAATCGAAACGCCACTGGTACCCGGCCCCGCCCCGGAGTCCGCAATGACGAGATCCCGCTTACCGTCACCATTGAAATCGCCGGTAAGAACCAACCGCGGGTTGACCCCGGCTGCATAGGCAACGCCTGGAATGAAACTTCCGTCACCATTGCCGAGGAGGATCGATACGGTCCCCGAGCCCTGAGAGACGACCGCCAGGTCGTTCTTCCCGTTGCCGTCGAAATCGTCGACAACAACCGACTGGGGGTTCGTGCCAACCACATACAGGCCGCCAGGCACCAGACCTCCGTTGCCGTCATTGAGCAGGATTTGGACACCGTGCTGGTTCGTAACCGCTACGTCGGGCCTGCCATCCCCGGTCAAATCCCCGATAGCCACCGCCGTCGGCGAAGTCCCGGCGGGAAACACCGGGGCTGCGCCAAAGGAGACTTTCTGTCCATGAGCGACTGATGCCGACCACATCAGGACTGTGACCAGCTCGAGTAATGAGGTGCTACGCCCAATCATCTTCATCTTTCTCCTCCGGCATTTGTGACGAATGACACCGATCCCCGCGGATTTCGCCTTCTGTCCCGTCTAAACGCGAACTGGAGAGAAACTGGCTCACGGACAGCGAAAAGATTCGACCCGCGCCTTAATCCAGGGCATGTTCCGGCGCTCTATCTGGCAGCACGAACGAAGTATTACGATCTGACTTCTGCGCCGCGGAGGCGGCTGCGTGAAGAAATGGGCAGCTGGTGTCGGCCGGCGTCGCCCCTGGCGCCGCCCTGGCCGCCCGGATGGAGAGGATACGAAGCTGCTCGCTTCACTCCAACTCAACGTCAAGAGGTTTTGCCGGCAAGTTCCGAAGTTCTGAAGAGATCTCGCCCCGAGATCCGGGGGACACGGGTTGCCCCCGTGAAGCGACGCATGCCAAAAGGCCAGTTAGAACGTAAGCCGCGCCGTGAACTGCAGCTGCCGCGGCGTGTTGTAGGAGGAACATCCCAAGCCACCCGGCGTCACGCAAACGGTGCCGTCTGTGCTGCTGGGGTTCTTCAACCCCTGGTTGTTGAATGTATTGAACGCATCGACGTTGAATCGCAACAGCACCCTTTCCGTAATGGGGAAGACTTTGAACAGGGAAAGATCGGCGCTGAACTTCGTGGGCCCGTCGAGGACCGTGTGGCCAAACGGGTTCGTAACGGCGATGCCGCTGGCGGAATTGCCGCTGTTATTGTTGCTGGGGTAGGGAGAGTAAGCAATCACCGTGTTGGCTTTCTGGCCGGTCACATTGTTCATGACAACTTCGTTCTCGCCGAAATATTTGTCGACGACGGCCTTTCCGTTGACCGGCCCGCTGCAAAACGTGCAGCTTGCTGGTCGGCCCCCAGTTCTCCGTGCAGACCGGGAAATCCTGCGTGCCGATGCTCCCCGCTCCGGCCAGCTGCCAGCCGCCAACCACTTCGTTCAGAACGCGGCCGGAGTTGCCGAGCAGCCATTTCCCCCGTCCGAACGGCAGATCGAGGATTGCATTGAACCGAAGATGCTGTTTCGGATTATTGGTGTCAACCATATAGTTCTCCCAGCGGTTCAGAGCCTTGTGTTAGCCCCAGTCAGGAGTGCCGGAAGGCGGCTTGGGAGGCAGGGCCGGCTGAATCAGCATTCCCTCGGGTGTGACCGACACGCCGGGCGCGCCGAAGTCGACGAAGGCGCTAATTATCGGCGAGCGTGATGTGGGCGTTAAGGCTCGGCCCTTGCTGCATCAATTGCATCATTCCGTCGTAACCGCCAACGCGTGCGTCGACGACATCCACGGCGGGATAACCGGTATCTTTGCACCGAAACTGCCAGCCCCACAGATGAACTACCTGCGGCGCGTTGTCGGTCAGCGCAGCTACCCTGGCAACAATGCCGTGACATTGCTCAAACGTCGCCGATGGGGCAGGTAAAAGAGGCTCGTCGCAATGGATCCCATAGACATATTTGTCGTCGTAGAAGTGGGTGGGGATCGCCGGCATGCGCTGGCGCACATATCGGCCCCCCGCAATCCAGGCCATCGCGGGATCGCCGCTTACCTCCAGAAAATCCAACCGGCAGGACGGGGGCTGCTCCACCAGAAGATTCGGGGTGTTCTGGCTGCCGCAATTACGCGGAGCGCCCTTTGCCAGATTGAGGTCATAGCAGTCGCTTCCATTCACCCTGTGGACTTTGATGGTTCCCAGCGAAGCGCGGCGGCTGCCGTTATCGCCCACGACCGTCAGGGTGGTTCCATCCATAAAGGCGGTAGTCTCCTGGATACACATCGCCTTTGCGGTGCCGAGCATCACCACCGGCAGCGTACTCAGCACCTTTCCCCAGAAGCGATTAGGAGGCAGGCTGCCGGCATGCGCCTCAGTCAGCATGACGTGACTCCCACCCTCCTCGCCATGAGCGAGCCACGCGCCCTCTTCGCGCCCTCTTCCGATTCGCGCACTGTAACCAGGCGTGGCAGAGCGACTTCGATTAACTGAAACGGATCGCTCTCTTCGATGCCGCTCATCTCCACGCAGAGCGTTGCTCCAGCCAGAAGATAATGCAGGGTGAAGCGAACTGCAGGGGTTCCGCCGAACGAGGAGCGGAAATGGAACAGCGCTGAAGTCTTCGTCGCATGATGATCCTCCGGCGCGAGAGGCGCGGTCTGGAAACTCCAGGGTTCGCGGCGGCAGAGCGTCACAGTAATAGGCTCTCCGAAGTCCTCACCACGGAGGTCAGCATGGTTTCGCAGCAGGCGATATTGGTACGGAAGACCGGACGCCGCGTCCAGCATCACCTCAAGCTCCGGACTGCTCAGAACAGTCGGATGCGCGGGGGCGGCTCGTTCGCCCGGGGTCGTGGCTTCCTGCTGGGCAAAAGCCGAAGGCAAAAGAGACTTGGCAGTGCTGGCGGGCAGCCCTGCCGAGGTCCACTGAAGGAAATGACGACGTGTGAAGCCGTCGGGATCGCTCTGCACTGGTATTCCCCTTCCGCGGAATCAGCCGGCTCCGCTGGCCTGGACGTTCGTTCAGGGAACGAGCCGCGCCGGGACCATCGATGTACCGCATTCTGGAGTTACGAGTTTCCCGTGGTCTGCACAGCGCAGAACAAGCATAGCAAATAGGAATACGAAGATTTCAATATGTGATATTCACTGCCTGACAATTTGTCAACACGCGCCAGAGAACCGTGTCTCTTTGTGGCCCAAAGTCCTCCGCAAGCGGCTCCAGATCATTGAGGACTTTGCCACTCAGATCATCCGGGCCACTCGACTGGTTTGGCGGAATGTGGACAAAGACAATCGAAGGCTGTTGCGGGTTCTGATCGGATGGGCAACCAGCTAGAGAAAAAAGTGCATAGTACGACCATCAGTTTCGCATCCGCCGCCAATGTGCGGCCCAACGGGCTGATAAGCCCGGCGGATCGAATGCCGTTCTTGATGCAAGCAGGACTCTTGTCGCCTTCCGCATGGTGCCTCAACCATTCGCTGCCATTGCTTCCCTGCCTCAAGTGTTTTCATTTACAGAATCGCATTCGGGTCTTTCTGTGGAGAGCCCGGAAGGAGTCATTTAGGGAGCAGTCATCCTCCGCCGAGTGCGGAAAGCCAGTTGCTAAACCTCCTCGCATCTGGAGTCATTCATAGGGTCGAAAGTCGCCGAGCAGGCAAAGGTCGCCGGACGGTCCAGCATTAGCCCAATGCTCTACTGAGTATTGCGAGGGAAGACCGCTACGGTAGCCTTCAATACTCCACAAGTCCGTAATGTTTGAATGCTGAGTCGAGGAGTGTTACAAGGGCTGAACTCAGCGGCAAGCTGATTCAGAGAACAACCTCGGAGGCTCCTCAGAGACGACATGTACTACATCGGACTTGGACGTACACAAGAAGGCGATCAGCTATTGCGTGAAGGACGCGGCTGGCCGTGTGCATCGGGAAGGTAGGATAAGCTCCACGCGCTGCGAGCTGGATGCGTGGATCAGAACCTTGCCTCAGGCGCGCACCATCGCGATGGAAGTGACCATTTTCACGGGCTGGATCTATGACCATCTGATGTCGCACGCGCTGGCGTTGAAGGCAGCGCACCCGCTGATGCTGCGAGCCATTGCTTTAGCCAAGAAGAAGAACGACAAGATCGACGCCAGCAAGATCGCCGGTTGCCTGCGTTGCGAATTTCTGCCCGAGTGCTACATGGCCCCACGGAAATCCGCGACCGGCGACGGGTGCTGCGCTACCGGCATCTGGCGTTGACACAGATGGTGCAGACCAAGAACCGGGTCTGGGGTCTGCTGATTGGAAACCGGCATGGAACACACGAAGAGCCGGCTGCATAAGGTGGGCTATTGGGGGAAAGCCGTTTATGGGTCTCTGGAGATGAACCTATTACGCGGGAACGCCGCTGCCGCTCCAGACCGTGGAGGTGCGTATACCAAGATCGATGTATTCGCGGTCGGCGATGATTGCGCGGGTGAGCAGCTTGCGATGGCGCTTTCCGGGCAGTTGGGAGATCGTCCAGCCCCATGCGGCCTTCGCAGGCGCGGTAAGATCGATGCCCACCCCTGGGGCTTTGAGTCCGGCTACATCAGCCACCGTGGTTTTGATTTCGAGCTGCGGAAAGGGAATGCCTGCGAGTTTGCCGCGGATGGAGGCAGAGATTCGCTCCACTTCCCGAAAGCGTTCAGTAGCGATATGTCCGTTGCGCCTGAAGTCGTCCAGCGCCTCGTTGAGCCAGGCGCGATAATCGCGGACCTCGGAGCTTTTGCGATACTTCATCGCGTTCTTCAACAGTTCGGCCGGAGTATTGCTCTCGCTCAGCAGGAGTGGAAAGAAGGTGGGCGTGTAGGGAATGTCGGCGGTGGGTCTGCCTGAGAGTTCGCCGAGTTTGGTGAACAAGTAGTCTTCGGCGCCGCGGGCGGTGTTTTGGTTGAGCGTGAGTGCCAGGAAGAGGCGCGAACGCTTGGGCTGCATCAGGTGGTCGGTACCGGCCAGTTGAGCATAGGCGCCGAAGATCAGCCCCCCCAGGATGTAGGCGGCCAGGCGCTGCTCATCGGGGTTTTCGAAGGTGAGTTCGCCGAGGTTGGGATACCAGGCGTAACCGGAGGTAGTGAGTTCTCCCACGATCGAGGCCAGATCCGTCAGGATCTCATTGGCCTGCTGGCCGCTCACTCCGGCTACCCCGCCCTTGTAGAACTTTGTCAGTTCGGCGAGAGCCGCATTTTTCACGTCCATGTAGGCTTCAAAGCGGACGTTGACGTTGACCAGCACCTCCTCGTTCTCATTGATCGCAGCGAGAGTTCGTCCCTCAAACGGCATGTCCACGTCGAACGTAGCGGAGTAGTCGAAAACGGGGATCTGCTTTTCAAGGATAAGGCGATCAAAGAACGTGCCGAGGGCATGGATGTTCTTGCTGAGCAGGTCCCACGCGGAATTCTGATCGTAGGAATTCGCGGAGCCGCGAAGGAAGACCTCTCCGCAGCGGAGAATCATGGGATCGACGACCGGTCCGCCGATCGCTGCGATGGATTGCCAGTCTTCCTGCTTTTCAACGAAGACAGTCATGGGGGCACTCCTTGATGAGTTTTGAGCCCGAATGCCGCAACTGATACCACTTTGCGCGGGCAAAGTCCATGCAAATCGGAGAAGCGTGGCGCCAGCGGCCCGCCGACAAGGTTGCAAAGCGGCTCATCCGCCGGCGCGATGGGATGGTCGTTTGCATGCGTCATCTCCTCAGGCAATTCGCCGCAGCATAAGCCATCAGGCCGCACTTGAGCACCGTCAAGTGGCCTTGGAACCGTGCCGATCCCATTTCCGGAAGCTCTTCAGAACGCGTCGCTTGCCCCGAAACTCAACAGGCAGCTTCCGCGCATCCCAGCCTGCGGAGCAAGATCCCAGCACAGGGCTTCGAGGCTGGACCTCCCCCGCCGAATCCGTACCCGCCGGTTCCTGAGGCTGGACACTTCGACGCTGCGCAGCAGGAATACGGGTGCCGGGTTTCCCTCCCCGAATGGCTCGAGCAGCGCGAGCTGTTCATCGAAGTGTTTCCCCGCCGCCGCAAGTACCAACTCCCCGTCTTCATGGATCTCGCGGTTGCGATCCAACTTGAGGCCCTTCCACGAACGTGGCGAATTCCTTTGGGAAGGCTTCAATCTGGCTCACGGGCATGGTCGGTCCGACAGCCTGTGCATGGCCGCCGAGACGTTTGAAGAATCCACGGAACTGTCCAAGCTTCGGCCAGTTCAGAGACCGAAAACCAGGTCGCTGTAGAGCTCAATGGGGCTCGGACTGTTCGCCCTCGTTGAGAGCCGAAAACGTCGAGTGACGAGCAACTCCTACTCACATTCTTTTTGAGCACTCTCTGATCTCCTGTTGTTTACCTGGCGAATATAGGACGCGGAAAAACGATAGGCCCTACTCCCCAATACAAGCCGAGGACCACCTCTGATACCGCTACAAGAAGTGTGGGCCCTCTACAGATGAGTTACCACAACGCGTCAGTAGCGAAGACATCGACTTCATTCATGGGGAGACCTCGGCGCCCGGAACGGCAAACTTGTTCTGAACAGCCCCGCTTAATGGCTTCGTTGCTGGGTAACGCATCCTGAATCGATGCCATCAGCGGACGACTGAGGTACTGCGGGAGGCCCTCGATCAACCTTTCCCACAGGATGCCGTCGATTCGCGCCGCAACCGAGAGCCTGCTGTTGCTGATTCAGCGTTGTGGGCTCGTGCGAGCGCGTTTACCGGAATATCGGGAGAGCTGCGCGCCCGTTCGGCATACGTGCCAGTCAGGAAAGCAGGTGCGGCGCAACGAGGCTCACAAACTTTCGCGGGCTCACGGTCTTGGTACTTTTCCAGTACGCCGGGAAATGCCTGCGGTTCCCTGATCAATCGTCGCTAAAACCTGGCCAGGCTGCTGCGCGCTTTGTGCTTGGAGTAAGGCAAAGGCAACTACAAAAACATCCCACCGATCCAGCGGAATTGAGACGGTCACTCCATATCAGGCCAAATCACCCATTGACGGTGGCTTGCGCCAGAGGAGCGGGGTCGGTACCGGCAAAACGGGCTTCTTACACCGAATCCGGTGAATCAGCCTCGAAGCATCCTGCGCGACTTAAGAGAGTTCCCCTGCGTGTGTTTCTCCGACGTCAGTGAAGTCTCACTTGCCCCGCTCACGGTCAGTCAACGCGGTTCGCCGCAGTGCGATTTAGTCCCGCGAAGTCCGTGAGAATCGTGGGTACCGAGCTGGGTACTGTCCTTAAATCACCAGTAAGCGCATTTAGAATCAGCGGATATGGATGCCTGGGGAGCAGCCAATCCAATCTAAAACTTAGTTGCTCTCGCCGCTGCACCGCGGCACCACTCGGCCGTAAACTGTGCCACAGATTCCGGTTTGCGCTTCGGTGTTGCGTTACGGTTGTTCCTTATCCCCGCCACCCCAGGGTGCCTGCCTGTTGCGGGTTCAAATGGAGGAGGTAGAGAAATCCTTCCGGACTCTCGATATGACTCAACACGTTCCGCACGTCGGAGCCGTCCGGGAGGATCGGATTAACGGCCCGGATCAGTTCATACTCGTCTTCAAAAAGAACCTCGTGCGCCTGGGGACGCCGCTTGCCAATCCGTGGTGTCCACGGCTGGATGCGGAGACGATAGCGACAATCCCCTGTCGTTTCGTCATGGGCGCAGGAGAGGTGGATGAGAAACCGGCGGGTGCCGGATGGCGCAGGTGATTTCCCTCCCGGCGTTTTCATCCGCGTACGAAGGAGCAGCCGCTGGTCGCGGTTACCCGAGAAAGGACGAATCGGTTGTACCGCTGCGCCAGAATGCAGGGCAGGTTGGCGGCGAGCGCATAGAGGGTCATAACCCAGCAAGCCCAGGACGGATTCCACAAGAAGAAGAGGGGCAGGCAGGCAAGCGTATACCAATGGGCCAGCTCCGCTCGCCGGGTTTCCAGCAGGAACCGGTTGAGGTAGGCGGAATCATGGCTGCGGATTTGCTTCTTGGCGAACCCGCCGATCCAGGGTGCCCCGTCAGGAAGCAGTCCTTTCCATTTTCGAATTGCTAAACGGTCGCGATAGACGCGGCCTTCGCGCTCCCAGCGGCGCGGAGCCGTCAGCCAGCTGTCGCTCTGAAACCATTCCAGAGGCAGGCAGAGAAAGACGCCGGCCATCGCGAGGTGGATCACGGGCCAGCCGAAGACATTCGTCGTCCAGATGAGAGCGCTCATACGTCCCGCCCCCGCCAGCGGCTCTTGCGGCGGAGAGCGCGCAGCGCGACAGAGTGGCCAAAGACAGCGCAAAAATACACCAGCGCTCCAGGATAGAGCAGACAGGCGAGAACGTGGAACTTCCCGAGCCGGCGGCTCAGCCATGCCATTTGCAGGCCGAGGAGCAGATAAACCAGCAGCAGACCCGTGCGGCCGTGATCGAATGGCACGAGCAGAAGCACGAAGGTCGACCACAGGGCAGAAATCCAGACGATCGAGCAGACAACCACGAAACGATCCGAGTGTGCGGCTCCCTGCGCGAAGCCTTTCGTCCAGCTTTCGAACATCTGGCGGGGGCCCTCGGGGAACATGCGCATGTGAAGGGTACCGGCTCCTCCCAGACAGACCAGTTGTGCGCCTGCTTTGCGAAGCGGTTGGGTAAGGCAAAAGTTCTCGAGAACCAGGCCGCGGACAGCCGCGTGTCCTCCCGAGGCGAAATACATCTCCTTGCTGACAAGGAGCGACTGCCCGAAGAGGCGCGGCTGTGTAAAGGCACCAAACCCGGCAGAGGCCATGAGCAGATTGAAGAGGAGCGACAATTGTTCGTAGGGTCTCGTCATCGCGTGCCATGGCAGAAGCGAAAGCACAGCACCCGGGTTTCGCATTCTCATCCAGCAGGCCATGAGGCGGTCCAGACCTTCGGGAACAAACCATGTATCCGCATCGAGGAAGAGCAGGAGGTCGCCGGTGGCGTGCTGCGCTCCCAGGTAGCAGGCCCAGGCTTTGCCGTTCCAGCCTTCGGGCAGCCCTGCAGAGGGCAGTACGGATGCGCCGAGCGCGCATGCAACGGAAGCCGTACTATCGGATGAACCGTCGTCAACCACCAGTATCTGAGTGGGTCGAAGTACGGAAGACTTAATAGACGCAAGCAGACGAGGCAGACTCCTCTCCTCATCCCGCGCGGGAATGATGATCGAGAGGGACGGTGCCGCGAACGGCTGAGCTGGCGGACAGGTTCGCATCCTGCCCGTCAGCAGAAATCCGGCGGGGATTCCGAGAGCACAGAGCAACGGCGCGATCATGCCTCGCCCGCAGAAACCTGGTCGAGGATCATCCGCGCGACGTGTTGTCCGCTGAGGGCGACCATAGGCATGCCGGCGCCGGGATTTACGCTCCCGCCAACGAAAAACAGATTGCGAAACCGGGGGCTTCGCTTCGGCGCTTTAAAGGCGAAATTGCGCCGGCGGTCGGAGACGACCCCGTAAATTGAGCCGCGGTTCGAAGCGTACCGGGCCTCGATGTCGTAGGGCGTCCAGAAGTCCTCGACCACAATGTGCCGGCGGAGATCGGTGAGCCCCATGCGCTCCAGCTTTTCGAGACAAAGTTCCCGGAGGGCGAGGTAATCCTCGCGCGAATAGGTATGGCGGTCGTTGAGGGCCGGAATGTGCGGGAGGATCTTGATGTTGTCGCAGCCGGGCGGCGCCTGCGATGGATCGCTGCGCGTGGGCGCAACCAGATAAATCGTGGGGTCGTCAGGGAGGCGCTTGTCGCGGAAGACACGGCGGAAGTGCGCGTGCAGATCGCGGGAGTAGAAGAAATTATGATGCGCGAGCTGCGGATAGACGCGATCGACGCCGAGGTGGAGAACGATTCCTGAACAGGAGGGCTCGTAGCGGCGCAGCTTCTTCATCGCCGAAGGCGCTGCACCCAACAGGCGCTTCATCGCCGGAATCACTTCCATGTTGGAAACGACGAAATCGGCGGCCACATTGCGAAGTTCGCCGTCAGCGCCGCGCACGACCACGCCGCGAACGGAGCTCCCCGTATGTTCCACCTGCACAACTTCATGCTGGAGGCAGACCAGTACACCCGTCTCATCGAGGCGCCTGCGGAAAGCACGCGCCAGGTTATACAGACCACCCGCGACATACCACAAACCGAACTCCAGCTGAATATTCGGCATCAGATTCATAAAACCGGGTGCGTCCAGCGCACTGGAACCGACGTACTTAATGAAGTATTCGAAAATGTCGCGCAGATAGGGATTGCTGAGGCGCCGGTAGATGCTGCCCGACATCGAGCGGAGATAATCCAGATCGCCTGCGTCTCGCCAGCCGTAAAAGCGAACGAACTGGCGAAAAGTATCGAAGCCATGTCGGAGATAGCCACGCTCCACAGTTGCGTACTGGCGGCGGCTGTACTCCAGGAACTGCCGGAATTCTTCGAAGACCTGCGGGCCGAAGCGCTCGAGTTCCGCGCGCATGCTCTCTTTGTTCTCCCACAGATCGAGCACCACTCCGTCTTCGAAGAAGTTCCGCCACTGGGGATCGACCCGTTGCAGCGTGACGTAGTCTTCGAAACGCTTTCCATCGCCTTCGAAGAGCGGCCGAAAGATGTGGGGGAGAGTAAAAATCGAAGGCCCGAGATCGAAGCTGAATCCCTGCGTTTCGAGGAGGTTGAGTTTACCTCCAATCTGGGCGTTCTTCTCGAAGATCGTGACCTGAAAGCCGCTGCGCGCCAGCATGATCGCAGCAGACATACCGCCGAGACCGGCCCCGATCACAACCACTTGTTTCTGGTTGGCCGCAACAGTCATAATCCGCGAACCACAGTGATGTTGACGGTTTGCGCGCTGCCGTCCACGCGGAAAGAGCATTCATCGAAATGCGGCGCCCCGGAGCGGCGGCGCGGATTTCCAGAGACTCCGACCGGTTCCCGCGGAATGCCGAGGAAGTTGCGATCGAGCCGGTGATTACCGTTGAGGTCTTCATACACGCTGATCGCGTAGGTGCCGGGCGGAAGCTCAGCCCCGATCGCTATCTGCCTCGCCCTGGCGGGAATGGGGAGAAAGCCGTGCCGCAGAGCCTTGTCGGGGTCGCCGGGAAATCCGGCTGGCGCGCTAAAGATGAGATAGCCGAGTTCGCCGCGCGCGTCGCGCGTCAGATGAACCTGAATAGACAGGTGGGTCTCGGCCTTTGCATACTCCGCAACTCCAGCGGAAAGCATCACGGCGAGGAGAACGGGCAGCAGGCGCCCGAGCCGAGCCACGCATCCGCCTGAGCCATGGCGAATCCGGAGAAGCATGGCGAGCCGGCGTGCGGTCCGGCTGGTAAAGGGAAACCAGTGAGTCTCTCTCGAGCGGCGATCGCCGGCCAGCATCACCGACTTCACCCGCGTGAATGCCCGGAAACCTTCGGTGCCGCGATAGCGTCCGTAGCCGCTGCCCCGATTGCCGCCGAAGGCTGCCCATGGATTGCCCACATTGCGGATGACGTCATTGATGGCGCAGCTTCCGGCGGACAGCTGCGCAGCGACCCGGCGGGCCCGGGCCCGGTCGTGTGTCCAGATGCTGCTGCCGAGCCCAAAGGAGCCGGCATTGGCCAGAGCTACCGCTTCAGCCTCGTCTCGGAACGGCGCCACACAGAGGACGGGTCCGAACGATTCTTCAGTCAGCAATTGTGCGTCGGCAGGAACATCCCCCAGCAGCGTCGGCTGCTCTCCGGCGCCGGTGCTGTCCGCCGGGCAAAGCAACCTGGCACCGCGGGAAAGTGCCTCCTGAATTTGCATCCGCGGCCCGGGCTGCAGACGAGAGGGGAGCGGACACAGATCGGATTCTTCGCCGTCGCCCACGCGCAGACCGGCCGTACGGATCGCCAGGCGGGTCACAAACTCGTCGTAGATCGAGGCTTCAATGTAGGCACGCCGGATGCCGACGCAGACTCGTCCGGCATTGCAGAACGCGCCGTAGGTCACGCCTTCGACGGTGCGCTCAGGCTGGCAGTCGGCGAAGATCAGAGCCGGATCTTTCCCTCCAAGCTCAAATACCGCGGGAATCAGGTGTTGCGCAGCTTGCTGTGCAACCTGCTGCCCATTGCGGCTGCTGCCGGTGAAGAAGAGAAAATCCGGATGGGCATCGACAAGCGTCGCTGCGGAGTCCGGCTCGTCGTGGAGCACCTGGACGAGGTCGCGCGGAAAGCCTGCGGTCGCGCACAAATCTCCAATCATCGCCGCTGTTTGCGAAGTGTGTTCGGAGCACTTGAGGACGACTGCATTGCCTGAGATCAGCGCGGTGACGGCCGGAACCAGGCAGAGCTGGAGCGGGTAATTGGACGGGCCAAAGATCAGGACTACGCCATGCGGCTCCCGGTATTCTTCAAAACGCGTGCCGGCAAAGAAGATCGCCGATCGGGGAACGGTTCGAGGGCGCAACGCGCGGGAGGCCTGCGACTCGCAATAGCGCAGATGCTCCAGGGTCACCAGCACATCGCCGGAGAGCGCATCGAGCAGCGGTTTCGCGGTTTCGCCGGCAATGACACTCGCGATCTCATGGCACTGCCGCGCAATGGCGCGGCGCAGGGCTGCGATGATCCTGCACCGTCGGGCGATCGGCCACGTCGCCCATAACGGCTGAACCGCGCGGGCACGCGCGAGGATTTGCTCAGCGGCGGCAGGGGTCAAGCGAGTGCTACCTCGCGGGACTTCGGGACCGGATAGGGCATTTCGTATTTGCTGCAAATCAGATTGGCGGAGATGCGGGCCGACTCGAAGATAGTCGGGAGCCCGCTGCCCGGATGGGTTCCGCCGCCCACCAGATAGCAGTTGGAGAACTGTTCGAAGGCGTTATGCGGGCGCAGGTAGAGCATCTGGTTCCAGCTATGGGCCATGTTGAAAGTAGCTCCCAGGAAGACGGAGTGTTTCTTCTCCCAGTCCTCCGGAGTGATGATGAGTTCGCGGCGGATGTGCGGGCTAAGGTCGCCCAGGGACGTTCGCTCCTGCAGCGTCCGCAGCACGACCTCGCGAAGAACCGGCTTCTGCTCCTGCCAGTCGATGTTGCTGTTGTTATTGGCCACAGGAACGAGGATGTATAAAGCGGAGTGTCCTGGTGGCGCTCCGGAGGGATCGTTCTTTCCGGCGTTGCGAACGTAGAGCGACACGTCTTCCACTGCGGCGCGGCCGGCGGTGATAGCCTCGATATTCTTCCGGTAATCGCGCGCAAACACGATGGTGTGGTGCTCCGCGTCGAAGGCACGTTCGAGTCCGAGATACATCATGAACGTCGAGCACGAAAACCTTCGTTTGCGCAGCGCCGAGGGTTTATGGCGGCCGAGAGTCTTGGGATCGAAAAACATGCTCATGGCATGACCGAAATCGGCATTGATGACGACGTCGTCGCAGTACACCTTCTCGCCGCTCATCAACTCCACTCCGCAGGCCCGGCGGCCATCGAGCAGCACGCGGGAGATCGGCGTGGAAGTGTGAATCTCCGCACCCTCTTCACGCGCTACCTGCGCTAACGCATCGCTGATGCGGCAAAGCCCTCCCATGACGTGGTACACCCCGTGCGCATGTTCCGTGTAAGGAATCATCGTGAAGAGGCCGGGGCAGTCCCATGGCGACATGCCCAGATATTTGGACTGAAAGGTGAAGGCGAGCCGCAGCTCTTCTGAACGGAAATAGCTTGCCAGCACGCTGTGCAGCGAGCGTCCGGCGGCGATGTGCGGCACGGCTGCGAGCAGGGTGGGACTGATCAGGCTGGCCAGCGATCCGTAGGGCTTCTGGAGACAAGGGTAGAGCTTTTTGAACCGAAGGCTCTCGCGGTGGAGGAATCGGTCGAGGCTGGCGCCTTCGCCGGGAAAATGCTTTTCAATTTCGGCTTTCATCGCTTCCGGCCGGGAGCGGGCGAGCAAAGTCTTGTCCGCGAAATTGAGCGCGTACATCGGGTCGAGAGCACGCAGTTCCAGGTAATCGCTGAGGCTACGACCGCCTTCGGCAAACAGCTCGTCGAGCAGAAACTTCATCATCAGGAATGTCGGCCCCAGATCGAAGCGGTAGTTCCCAAGCCGTACTTCCGCATTGCGGCCGCCGATGACATCCTGTTTTTCGAAGACCTGCACGCGAAACCCTCGCTGCGCAAGCAGCATCGCAGCGGCCAGTCCGCCTGGACCGGCTCCTACCACCACGATGTGTCTTTTTTGACCACGTCGATAGACGCGCATACACCCACGCTAGCGACGATGCGCGCGCATGGGGTGCGATTGGGAGCCGCAAATCGCCATTGCTTGATTTCTACGCAAGCAATCAGCGTTTTATTGCAGATCAGTAAAGAAGCGCTTTTCCTCCGGGCCGGCTCAGGCCCTGCTACTTCGAAACCCCGGTTGTGACGACAACGGCCGTGCACGCTCCGCAGACCAGGCTCCGATAGGCATGTTTTTGCAGGGCGTCGAAGTAAACGGCATCGCCGGGACGAAGCCGGAGCTTGTCTACACCGATTGTCATTTCCAGTTCCCCTTCGATGAGGTAGAGCAACTCGACTCCGCGATGAAAGTGAGGCTTGATTTCCTCCGCCGCGATCGAGTGGAAATGCGCCAGAAAGCCGTTGAGCTTACGCTCGGTCGCGCGGAAGTCCAGGGTCTCAAAATGCCAGGCAACGGGCTCCGATTTTGGATCGGACGGAAATGCTTTGCGCTCGCTGCGCCGGGAGACCGCGACGACGTGTCGCTTGCGCGGATCGGTAAAGAAATAATCGAGCCCCACATTAAAGACGAGCGCGATGCGCGTCAGCGTCGGCAGCGTGGGCACCAGTCGGCCATTCTCGAGACGCGAGAGCATTGCCGCGGAGAATCCGGTGTGCTCCGCGAGCTGAGCCAGCCCCATGCTGCGCCGCAGGCGGAGCATGCGCAACTTCTCGGCGATTGCGTAAGGCCGAAGCGATTCTTCCACCACACCCGGGTCGGTATTATTTCGGACCGATTTTCGTGTTTTCATCTGGGGCGCCTGCTGGCGTAAGCGGCAGCGATTCGCATCATTTGTCAGTGTATGGCTACCATCGAGATGCTACTGCATTCACCTCCGGTCTCGCCTCTGTCTACAGTCAGAATAACCGTCGAATCCATCTGAGACACGAAATTGCCGAATGGCTTTCAATGCAGCGCGCGGCGCCATTGACTCTCCGGGCGGAGACAAGGACCGCCTTGGGACGTGAAAACGCATTTCTCCAGACACAATCCGAAATAACACCACTGGATGGCTATAAGGAAAGGTCGCGTAGCCAGCGGTATGGATTGCGCGAATCTGGCATTACGATAGAGACATGGGAAAGCACAGCTTGAAGGATCGTGTCGTCTTTATCACTGGAGCGAGTGCCGGGATCGGGGCCGCTTGCGCGCGGGCTTTCGCGCAGGAGGGAGCACGATTGCTGCTGGCAGCGCGGCGCATCGAGCGGCTGCAATCCATGGAAGTGGATCTGCTGCAGGCGGGAGCGGCGGCGGTGCACGCATTCGGGATGGACGTGCAGCATCGCGCGGAGGTGGAGCGTGCGATTGCAGAGTTGCCGGAGGACTGGCGCGCCATCGACGTACTGGTCAACAACGCGGGCCTGAGCCGCGGTCTGGACAAGCTGTGGGAAGGCAAGCCGCAGGACTGGGACGAGATGATCGACACGAACGTGAAGGGCCTGCTGTGGGTGACCAGGGCCGTGGTGCCCGGAATGGTGGAGCGGAAACGCGGGCATGTCGTGAATCTGGGATCGACGGCTCAGGAGATCGCATATCCCGGCGGTGCGGTGTACTGCGGAACGAAAGCCGCGGTAAAGCTGATCAACGACGGGCTGCGCGAGGAACTGCTCGGCACGCCGGTTCGCGTGAGTGACATTGGCGCGGGTATGGTGGAGACGGAGTTCAGCAACGTGCGGTTTCGCGGCGACGAGGGCCGGGCAGCGCAGGTGTATCAGAACATTACACCGCTGACCGCAGAGGACATAGCGGATGCCATTGTCTGGGCGACGACGCGGCCGGCGCACGTGAACGTTGCGCATCTGCTGATGACGACGATTGATCAGGCGAATTCGCTGATGTTCAACCGCAAGGGATAAAGAGTGGAGTTCGCGGATTAGGCTCAGGAACCTGGCGTCAGGTCCGACATTGTGCCTGAGAGTAGGTTCTACGGCTGGTTGCAACCAGGCCGCTCAAGACCGACGCTAAAGGGCGGCAAGTTTTGCTTCGATTTCGCTGAGGGCAGCCTCGAGAGCCTTGCGGCGAATTGGACTCGATGTGCGTTCGTCGAGAATACGTTCCCGCTGGAGTTCCAGCGCCTGACGTTCGAGCGCACGTGCCGCGGTGGCGGCAGCGGTTTCTCTGGTCACGGCAACCCTTGGGGCGGCCTGCAATGATTGCTGTTCCTCAACCTGATCTTCCACGGATTTGCTTTCCCATCCTCTGGCCATGTATCTATGGTAGCTCCGAACGAAGGTAACAACTGACGGCAGCCTCACCGGAAACCCGGAGTGGCCATTTTCCCGCGCAGGACTGCGCCTCATCGCTGCGTCAAGCATTTTCAGAGGTTGCGCCGGATTTCTTCAGACGAAGATATTCCTGGGTGAGCAGTCGGCGCAGAACAGGCCGCGCTTCATCTTCGGGACAGACCTCGAGGGAATGGCACCGATCGATGGCTCGCTTCAGGTCCTGGATAAAAGCCACGCATGCAGGGCAGGCTTCGATGTGATTCCGCATTCGCTCGCAACTCTCCGGCTTCATCTTCCCATCCAGGTATTCCGAAAGATTGTCGAAGATCTCGCGACATAGCGGGGTCCGTTTCGGGGCAGCAGCCTTCTTTCGCCGAGGAGGCGTCACACCGTGCTGCAGCAGCTTCGCCATTTCTTTCCTGACCAACAACCTTGCCCGATGCAGCCGCACTCGGACCGTGCCGGGCTGGAGCGACAGGATCCTGGCGACCAGTTCGGTATCCAGCTCCTCCATATCGTGGAGCACGAGAACGATCCGGTACTGCGGGGGCAGCGCCAGTACGGCCGTATGCAACATGCGATGATCCTGCCGCTGCGATGTCAGATTCTCAGGGCTGGCGGATGCATCCGCCAGCAGGAGCGCATCCAGTTCGGCATCGTTGGGTAACAACTGCTCCAGCGCGACCGTCTTTCGATAAGCGGCCGTCCTCCGCCCCTGCCAGCAGCGATTCTTCGCGGCGGTATACAGCCACGCTGACAGCACCCGTGGATCCTCGAGCTTCATCAGGTGTGGCAACGCGCTGGTGAGCACCTCTTGAGCGGTGTCTTCGGCGTCCTCGCGGTGGCCGCATACCTTGATGCCGAACGAAAGTACAGTGCGCTGCAGCAGGGCAAAAGCACGCTGGGTGCTGCGGTCATCTCCCTGATGCAGCAGCGTAATGGCTTCGCTCAGTTCTGGTCGCACAATGCGGCAAATTTCCGATAGACGTCCTCATTCTATCTCTGCTGTCTCGGCCGAGAAGAAGTCGCGCTTGCCGGCAGCATAGTCACCTGGCCCCCAGGGCGGAGAGGGTCATCCCGAGGCAGATCCTCATTGCGGCCCGGGATGCTTTTGCATTTTGCGCAACAGCGCCAGTATCGTGACCTTAACCTTTCGTCAATCCGGTGTTGTTGGAAATGGTTGCGCGCTATACCAGCAGTCCTGCGGGTCCGATACTACCTTTCTCTTAAGGAGCCACACATCGGAAGCTTCCCGCGAGGCTCGTTTCTCCTGAACCGTCATACTTTGCCACCTCCGGATAGGGGCACAAGGGCCGTGTCATCGCAGGCTTTTGATCCTGGCCGAATTTTGTGGCGATCACCCCCCCTGGAGGCGTGCTGTCTTCGACCCAGCTTTCGAGAACGTCGAACAGCCCGTGGCCCTTTTCTGTCGGCAATCCCAGCTGGCCAAAGAAATCCGGTCCCGGCCCGCCCGCGCAGTGCTCCACACCCGGTGCCATATAAAGCTGCACGAAGGACGCCGCCTCGCTCGCACCCATCTTCTGCTGCACGCTTTGGTAGTAGTGAATCGAATTCCACGGCGAGATCGCCGGATCATTCCACCCGTGATACATGATCAGCTTGCCGCCGCGCGCGGCAAAGCGGCGCAGGTCCGGATCGGTCGCATCGAGGTCGCGCGCGGTTTGCGCGCGCGCTTCTGCCAGGGAAGCATCGACAGGAGCCGTGAGGACGTTGAACTTAGGATCCTTCACCACCATGTAAGTGAAGTAGTTGCGCACGTATTGCGCGCCCGACGAATTCAGGGGTCCGGAACCAATCACCCACGGATGCCAGCCATCCTCGTCGCCGGGCAAAAAACCCGGGAAGATGACCTTGCCCGCCGGCGTCGCACCTCCCGCATAGATGCGTCGCAGCGACGTGAGCTGCTCCGCTGTCAGGCAGTCCAGGTTGTCACCGTGCTTGCAAAGCAGTACAGACGGATCGAAATGGCACTTCTCCGGATCGCTGACGATGCCGTCCTTAACGCCGTCGAGCTGGTCGCAGGCCGCCAGCGATGCCCGCTCGATCGCCGGAAGCTTCAGGTCTGGGATCAAGCTCGCGGGATCGAGACTTGTCTCCTGCAGCTCGGCAAGTCCGCCCCCGAGCATCGCGGTCCAGTTGTTGGCCGGTGCGCCTGCGAGGATCCCGTCGTAATCCTCCGGGTAACGCTGCGCTTCCATCAGCGCTTCGCGGCCTCCATCCGAGCAGGAATCAAAATACGCGTGCGAGGCAGGCTTGCCGTAGTAGACGGAAAGGATCTGCTTCGCGGCCTCCGCGGTCAGGTGGATCGCGCGCCACCCAAAATCCGCAACCCTTTCCGGATGCCCGTACGCCCAGCTGGCGTCTTCACTGTCGCCGAAGTGGCCGGTATCCGTCGCCGCGGCTGCGAATCCGCGCGAGACATCGTTTGCCAGCGCCCGATAGTCGATCTCTCCTGCAAAACCTCCATTGCCCACGCCAAGATAGCGGCCGTTCCAGGTCTTCTCCGGCAGCCACACCTCGAAGCGAATGTTGGAATCCGCCGTCGGGCGCAGCTCGCCTCGTACCCGGCAGAATAGGGGCAGGTAGTCGTAAACCGCGCCCGTGATCGGATGGTGGAAACTGCCTCCATCAACCACATCGGCGCCACGGATCGCCCCTCCATCGATCCTCGCATCCTTCAGCGCCGCGCAATCCTGTGCAGCAAGAGATGAAACCGAAAGCAGAGCCAGCAGCGCAGGCAGCAGCATACGTCTCATGTGGATGAAGTCCTCTGCGCCAGTGTATTACTGGCTCGATCAGAGAATTTGCTGGTCCGCACTCCATGACGTTTGGACCCACTGCTGATTCGATGGAGATCCCGCATTCAGTCCGCCCGGCAGGGCGAATACCGCCAGCGTTCGCGACGTCGTTGAAAATCCGGCCGGGCGACTCACAGAGACCACGGAGCCAGGTGCTCGCCAATCTGAAGTGGTTTTGTCTGAAGAGAAGAGTACCGGCTCAAAAGCAATTCATCTCCGGTCCGCGCTCCAGTCAGGCGATTTTGCAATTTTACGTCTCAGTTATTTCGACCCGATTATCGCGGTGAACGCTGTAATTCCAGATACCCCGCCGCCCAGTCCGCATTCTTCATCCCCGCCTCGAACGCTCGATGAAAAGTCGCCATGAAAACATCCGCCAGCGGAGTCTGCACCTGCCCTTCCCGCGCGGCCTCGCGAAACAGCCGCATATCCTTCTCCCCCAGGGCCATCGTGGCGCCCGGCGTCGCCGGAGGCGTCAACATGATCTTCCCGTACATCTCGTAGAACGGCGACTGGAACAGCGCCTTGTTCACCGTATCCAGAAAGACTGCCGGATCCAGCCCCATCGCCTCCGCGAAGACAAAGCTCTCTGTCAGTGATGCAATCATCGCCGTGATCAGAAAATTCCCGCCCAGCTTCAGCGCATGCGCACTCCATGGATTCTCCGAAACCACTGTGATCCCGCGGCTGAACTTCTCCAGCAGCGGACGCACTGTCTCCACCGGCTCTTTCGCCCCGCCCACCGCGATCCACAGCTTGCCCGCCTCGGCAATATGCGGCCGCCCAAAAACCGGAGCCGCCACAAAGTGCTGCCCGCGACGCCCGTGTTCCTCCGTCAGTTTGCGTGAAAACGCAACGCTCAGCGTGCTCAGCGAAACATGGATCGCGCCTTTCTTCAGCCCGTCCAGTACCCTGTCCTTCTCAAGAATCTCCTCCAGCGCCGCATCGTCCATCACCATCGTGAAGACCACATCCGCTGTCGCCGCCGCATCGCCGGCACTCTCCGCCGCCTGGCGCCTTCCTGCACCAGAGGCTCAGTCCTGGCGGCTGTCCGGTTCCACACCGTCACATCGTCTCCGCTCTTCACCAGCAGGCGCGCAATGGCGCCGCCCATCTTCCCCACGCCCAGAAATGCGATTTTCATTGGCTCTCCAATCTGCTCTTCAGATGACCACGCCTGAGGCCCCGATGCATGCAACCTCCCCGCCCACTCATACAATCCCTTTATGAGTGGTCCGGAGGTTTCCTTGAAAAACGCTCGCCCCTGGCTCGGTCTTCTCGGGTTTGGAGCCGCCGTCGCAGCTGCCGGCTGGTTCGGCGCCCGCTACAGCCCGCGCAATCTCCGCACCCGAATCTGGTACAAGCGCCTCGACAAATCCGCTCTCACCCCGCCCGACTACGTCTTCCCTATCGTATGGACGGCGCTTTACTCCCTCATCGCCATCTCCGGATGGCGCACCTGGCTGCAGGAAGATTCCCCCGAACGCTCCCGCGCCCTGCGGCTCTGGGCAACGCAACTCGCCACCAACGCAGAATGGACCCGCCTCTTCTTCGGCCAGCATCGCCCAAAGCAGGCCCTCCTCGATGTCGTCTCCCTCGAAGCGCAAATCGTCAGCTACATAATTGCCGCCAAAGAAGTCGACCCCGCCGCAGCCGCCTGCTTCCTGCCCTACGCCGCATGGGTCGCCTTCGCCACACTCCTCAACGCAGAGATCGTCCGCCGCAATCCTAACGCAGAAGAACTCTTCCCCCACGCCGCATAGCGTGATCCGGCCCTATGGGCTTAGATGAGGTGCTGAATCCAAGTCGTCCTGGACCAGCGCGGTGTCCGGAGATTGGACGCCACTGTTTTCAATCAAGGGTCTCAAAGCAGCACAAAAATGCACGATATTGGCACCGAAAAGCCTCGTGCCGACAGACCGAAACCTCCGAATAGGCCAACCTTCCACCATCAACCCGCAACCTCGAGCTGTCATCCCGAAGCGAGCGTTTTGGGGCCCCATCGCAGATGGGGGTAGGCGAGCGAGGGATCTGCGTTTGCTTTTTGCCCTCGTGCCCAAACTTCCTGGATGCCGAGTTCACGCCCAGATCCGTGGAACCGCTTTTCGCGAACGATGGATGAAGCGCACGCCAGGCGCGACCTCTACAAGCAAGGTCCAAGCCAGGGCACCAGTACAACGCGGCGTAACCGATCAGAAAGATTTGTTTCACGGACTACTGCACCGGCAGGAGATTCGAATTCGAAGACCAAATACATGTCGTTCTCACGGCAGTACCAGAGTTTCGGCCCTAAGCCAATTTTCACGATGTCCTCAATGGCGGCTTGCTTCGTCGGCAACAGGCAGCACGACTGCTCGAACGCTCGACCCTGTGATACAAGCGTTGCCTCCACATCACCCCGTTGCGTGCCCGGCTTCAGGGTTGTCGAGCATTGGCGGAGAATGGATTGATAAAGCGCTTGTTTTTTCCGCTGCGCTCGGTTTTGGATCGTCGATTCAATCGCGAGAAAGGTCCCAACAACAGCTATTGAGACAAGCATCCAGAGAATTAGCCCGGCCATCGATGCGCAATTCTACTTTAGGAGTATTTGATATTCGCGGTTCCGAACCCTAATACCGGCATACGGAAGTTTTGGACACACCCCTCATGCCAAATGGGTCCATGAAATCTCACTCCCACAACACGAAGCGACACCGCCCGCCCCTGCACGAATCAAGCATCATGAAAAAGCGTCTCCTGCGCAGCCTCGTCTTCCCTCGGCTTCTCCGCAGCGACCACCTTCCGCTTCGCCGCCCCCACCACCGCGATCACATCCAGTCCCTCGAGTGACGTCCGCGGAATCCAAAGCCGCTGCGTATTCGACCGCAAATCCGGTGGCGTCAAAAAGACCCCATCGCTGCTCACCAGACTCAGGTCGTTGGCCGCCAGACCCTCGACGACATCCCCATCTTTCAACCGCGCTCGAACAAACAGCCCCTCCCCCCGCGGCCGCCCCGCAAACGTCTTGCGCACCAGCCGCTCAGGATTGTTCAGCTCTCCGGAGTTAAAGTCCCGCACATAACAAATCCACTTCAGGTCTTCGACGGCCAGCTCAACCACCTTGCCGTCCAGATCCAGCATCTCCAGCCGGCCCTCGCGCACGAATCCCGCTACCGGCAAATAGCCCGCTACCCAGTCCCGGGAATACTTGCGGAAGATCGCTTTTTTGCGGCTTGAGGACATGCCTTCGCTTCAAACTCAGGAAAGGAATGAGGATTCTTGCACATCCGAGCCTCAACGCATCAAAAATTGATGCAGGCTGCGTAGCTCGGACGTGCGCCTTTATGTTACATTGGTAGTTTGTATTGCGGTTCATGCGCCCCGTAAGCTTTTGCAGCAATTGCAGTTAGGGACGAACTCCGAGGGAAATGGCGCTCCTCGCCAGAAGAATACATCAGCACAATGCCCGACTACATCTACCTTCTCGAAAATCGCCTTTCCCCCGCCCAGCAAAACGCCATTGGCCACGTCCGCGATGCCGCACGTGACGCCGGCATGACCCTCTTCCTCACCGGCGGCGCTGTCCGGGATCTCACCAGCGGCTTTCCCGTCCGCGATCTTGACTTTTCAGTTCAGGGAAATGCTCTCAAGTTGCGGAAAGCACTGGAGAAAGCCGGAGGTGTATTTTGGGGTGATCACGAGCCCTCCCGCACGCTTTATTTCTGGTTTCCAGGCAGCGTCCGCGTCGAAATTTCCAGCTCCCGCCGCGAGGAATACCCTAAACCAGGTAAGCCGGTCTATCACTGGGCCCCTATCCTCGAGGACCTGCGCCGCCGCGACTTCACCGCAAATGCCATGGCCATTTCCCTCAATGAGGGTTCCTGGGGATTGCTCCTCGATCCGCTGAACGGCTTTGCCGACATCGAAACCCGCCACCTTCGCCTGGCCAGCAACTACGGTTTCATCGAAGACCCCTCCCGCATGATCCGGGCCGTACGTTTCGCCGCCCGTACCGGCTGGGAAATGGACGAGCGTACCAAAGTGCGCTATCAGAACGCCAAAGACGAAGGCCTGGGCGACCAGATTTCCCCATTTGCAAAAGGCTACGAACTGGAGGAGATCGCGCACGAAGAGGACCCGCTGCGCGTCCTTCGAGCCCTCGAAGCCGAAGGCTGGATGAAGTCCCTCTGCCCTGCCTGGGCCTCCGCGAAGGCCGACATCAAAGGCCTCGAGGAGCTCAACAAAATCCTCATTCGCCTCCTCATGCTCGGCGTACTCCCTGACCCCTCCGCCGCCCACATCGAATTATTGACGGCGAAGATGCAGCCCAAAGACGTCGCCGGCCTCAAGCGCCTCTTCCCGCGCCACGGCTTCGTCGATCAGTGGAACCACCTCGAGCAGTCTGCAAAAGATTTCGCGAAGGAACTCCTCGGCAAAGCCGCTTCCACGCCCTCCTCCGCATGGAAGCTCATCGTCGGCTATCCGCCTGAGGCCGTTCTCTGGCTTGCGTTCAGTTCGAAGAACGCGCAGGTCCGCGAGAAGTTCAACAACTTCTTCAATGTCTGGCCCGAAGCACGCCAGAAGATCCCGGTCGCCCTCATGGCCGAGATGCGTATCACCCCGGAACTCCCCGAGTACGGCAACATCGCTGAAGCCCTCTTCTTCCAGTTCATGGACGGGAAGCTCACCACCGACGAAGAGATTCGCGCGTTCCTCGAACCCTATTCGCCCCCTGCACCCCCGCCGCCCGTCGTCATCCGGCGCCCCCGCGGCCGCCGTGCTGAGCCAAAAATCGAGGAAGAAGAGGAAGTCGAGGTTCGGGTTCCTGCCGGAGAAGACGAAGACGCTGAAGAAGAAGACGAAGAGGAACGGGAGGAGCTTCCCCTCCGCGGCTCGACGCCGCCTCCTCCTGCGAAGAAAGCGCCGGCCGCTGCAGCAAAATCAACAGCCAAAGCCGCGCCCGCTCCTCCAGTCAAGCCTGCCAAAGCTCCGGCGAAGCCGGAACCCGCTGCAGCGCACAAACCAGTTGCGGCTCCGGTCAAGCCTGCAGCTCCGGCGAAGCCCGCTCCGGTAGCCGCCAAAGCCGCGGCGAAAACGGCACCCAAAGTCGTGGCGAAAACTGCAAAGCCTGCGGCAAAGCCAGCGGCTCCTGCGAAAAAGATCCCGGAGAAGAAGCCGGCGGCCAAAAAGCAGGCCTCGGTGCCAGCCCGCAAACCTGTGAAGCCCGCAAAGGTAGCCAAACCGGCCGCAAAGAAACCGGCCAAACCAGCGCCGAAACCGAGCAAGCCAGCAAAAAAGAAACGCTGAGCGGTTCGCCGCTCAGCTCTCTTGCGCATTCGCCCGGAGCCTTCACTCCAGCCGAAACTCGATCGTCTCTCCCACGGCCAAACCGTGCTTTCTGATCGACCCCGCCGGCAACTCCACGACATATTCTGAAGGCTCATGCCCGCCATAACTCGGGCACGTCGATGCAGCTCCACGGCACGGCGGCGTATCCGGCGACATCTCCACAATCCGGTGGTCCGCACCCATCCAAACGATGTCGAGCGCGATCCTGCAGTGATACATCCAGTACGGATGATCCTCCATTGCGTGGTGTACAAACAGCATGCCGCGCCCCTGCGGGAGATTCGTTCGCCCCATCAGCCCGTACTCCTGCTCGGCTTCTGACGTCGCCAGTTCCACGTGCACCGTCGATCCATCCGGCAGCATCACCAGTGTGGTGGCCGGACGCGGCGCAACATACGGGATCCTGACATCCTGCGCTCGCGCGGACGGCACGCAGGAAGCTGCACCCGCAACCAGAAACACCAACGCCAGGCAAACTTCCTTCATCGGCGATCGATTCTCCACTCTCTGGTTTATTCTCTTCGCTGGATGCGCTTTCGGGCAAAATTCGCCTTCCTCGACTGGGCCTGGGTTTCGATGGCCGGGTTTGCTGCACTGCTCTTCCTGAGTGGTCCGCGGCACGCTGGCCAGGCGCTCCGCTACTACGCACTCATGATGATCTTCTTCGCCGCGAGCCGCATACTCCTCCACGTCTTCATCTTTTGGGAGATCACGCCCAGCAGCCTCCGCGAGCGTCGCCTCTGGACAACACGGACCGTTCCCTGGAAGGAAATCACCGCCGTCATCCCCTGGCCGGATACACGCCCCAATCACGATTACGTTGCCATCGAATTTGCCCGGGCCGCACCGCTCTCCAGCCGCGGCACGATCATCGCCAATCCGGGAGATCACAACGAATTCCTCTCCGCGCTCCGCCGTTACGCCTGCAACGCGAGATTCGAGGTCGCCCTCCGAGCATCGCCGGTTTCCGTATGAAGCGAAGTGCAGCTGCCGCCGTTACCTGCGCCTTCTTCTTTCTCGCTCCCGGAACCGTCGCAGTCCTCATTCCTGGACCATCAGCCGCTGGCATCCCCTGAATCCTCCGTGGGATGCCGTGCCTCTGCGCATGCTGGGCCTTGTCCTGATCGTCGCAGGAGCAGCAGGACTCGTGGAGTCCTTCGTCCGCTTCGTCCGCCAGGGCCGCGGAACCCCAGCCCCGCTTTATCCCACCGAAACGCTCGTAGTCACCGGACTCTATCGTTACGTGCGCAATCCGATGGTTGTCGCGATCCTTGCCATCCTGATTGGCCAGGCATTCTGGTTTGGCAACGTCTCACTGTTGATCGATGCAGCGGGCGCCATGATCGTCACCACTTCGCCCCTCACACACCTTTTTGTCTGCCTCTATGAGGAGCCGACTCTCCGGCGCAGCTACGGCGCGCAGTACGATCTCTACCGTTCCAATGTTCCTCGATGGCTCCCGCGTCTCACGCCGTGGAACAGCGCTGACACCCCCGCCTGATCACTGGATTGCCGGTTTCTGCGATGCACTAAGTGGCGATCACGGCTTGGCCAATCACGGCGTAACAACGGCCAGTTCAGCCTCAGCTACCGTTGGTTTCATGGTCAGCAGCCCATCCACCTTGGTCAGCTTGAACAGCTCCAGCACGCGCCCGTTCACCCCGGCCACGATCAGCTTCCTGCCGTGCCGCTGGGCCGAGACAAAGTAGTTGATGATTGCGCCCATCCCCGCCGAATCCATATACGGCACCCCGGTCAGGTCCAGGATCAGCGCCGCCGGCGGATCCGTCCGCAGCGTGCTCTGGAATTCAAACAGACCATTCATCGTAAGCGGCCCCGTCAACCGCAAAATGCGGCATCCAGGCGCCAGCCCAGGAACGCTCTCCAGCGTCAGGGGTTCGGCGGACATATGCCTGCAATATAAAAGCTTCCGCATACCCCAGCGGTTACAATTCCATGAATTGCATCGACCCATGCTGCGTCCATCGCCAATTGCCGCGCTTCTCGAGTCCTACAAGTCCGGTCACTCCGATCCTCTCGCTCAGGTCAACCTGGCTCGGTCGCATGTCAACAGAAATGCCAGCCGCAACACATACATCACCCTCGATCCCGAGTGGACTCGCCTGGAAGCACAGCGCCAGATGAACCGCGCCCTAGCTGGCGAGGCCCTTCCCTTGTACGGCATCCCGGTCTCCCTGAAAGACTGCTTCGACCTGGCAGGATTCCCGACCAGCATCGGCTCCAGGTTCTATGCCATTCAGAATCCTGTCGCCGCAGCTGATTCCTGGGTAGCAGCTCGCCTGCGCAAAGCGGGTGCCGTCATCATCGGCAAATCCCACCTCCATCAGCTCGCCTACGGAATCACCGGCGAAAACCCCGACTACGGCGACTGCCTCCAGCCTGCCGATGCCACACGACTCACCGGCGGCTCGTCGAGTGGCGCAGCAGCTTCCATCCAGGAAGGCTCCGCCCTCGCCGCTATCGGCACCGACACCGGGGGCTCGGTCCGCGCACCCGCAGCCCTCTGCGGACTCGCCGGTTATCGCGCCTCGCACGGCATCGGCGACTGGACCGGCGGCTATCATCTCGCAGAGTCCTTCGACACCATCGGCTGGCTCTTTCGCGATCTCCGCGATGCGCCGATCCTTGCCGACGCCCTCTTCGACCTACCCTCAAATGCACCGCTTCCTCCCACGATTACCATCGGCGTCCTCACCGGCGCACTGCTTGATGCCTGCGACCCCGATGTTCTCCGCACAATGGAGGTCTGGAAGGACCGCCTGCTCCGTCTTTCGGAATTTCAGATTCGGCTCGAACCTGTCGACCCGGCGTTCTGGTCCGACGCCCTGGACATATACGCCCCCATCCAGGCATCCGAGGCCGCTCGACTCCACACCGGCTTGTACCACCACTTTGACCCGGCAATCGCCGCGCGCCTCGAGTGGGGCGCATCCCTCACCGAGGACGACGTCCGCCCTCTGCGCCAGCGTCATCAGGAGTTTCTGCGGCGTCACGCCGCGCTCTTTCAGCAGGTTGATTTCTTCCTGGCACCCGCCGTGCCTCAAAGCCGTTTGGCAGCCAGCGCCGATCACACCCAGGCTCGTCCGACTTTCCTCTGCCTCACCACCCCCGCCAGTCTCGGTGGAAACCCGGCCGTCGTTCTACCCGCAGCGGAAGGCGGTCTCCAGTTACTCGCCGGGCACCATCACGACCGCCGCCTGCTGCAATTCGCTCGCATTCTCGGCGAATCTCTCGCAGACGAACTGGGTGAATGATCCCACTGCACAGCTCGCTTGCGTGAAGCGATCGAGGCGCGCTTAGCCTGCTGCGCGCTCGCCATTCACTGCATTTCCCACCATGGCGCGCTGGCGCGCCGGCAAAAAACGATGAATCAGCAGTTGGTACGCTCCCCCTCCCAGAACCCCACCCACGAGGGGTCCCACGACGGGCACCCACCAGTAATCCTGCGGAGAAGGAAATGCCGAACTGCCCCACCCGCTCAGGTAGCAGAAGATCCGCGGCCCGAAATCGCGCGCCGGATTGATGGCCCATGCCTCCAGGTACCCCATCGAAGCACCGATCAGCGCAACCAGCAGCCCGATCACCACCGCCCCGAAGTTCGCCCCGGGCGCCATCTCGTTGTACTGCTCCGTGATCGCAAAAATGCCGAAGATAAGAAACGCAGTCAGAACGATCTCGTCGCTGAAGGCATGCAGTGTAGTAATACTCAGACCCGGATGCGTGAAGAAAACGCCGGCGGCGCCACCTTCCGCTCGAGTCAGGTGGTTCGTCAGGTTGAAGTGGTCGATCACCGGTCCAAACAACAGGTAAGCGATCGCCGCACCGGCCACGCCTCCCACGCATTGTGCCAGCCAGTACGGCGCGACCTTCTTCCAGGAAAATCTGCGATAGAGTGCCAGGGCCAGCGTCACTGCGGGATTGGCATGGCACCCGCTCACCGCACCCGTCGTGTAGATCGCAATCGTTACCGCTAATCCCCACGCAATACAGACACCCCAGTAAGCATGCTGGTAAGGGCTGGGATCGTACAGTGTATACATCGCCGCTACCGAATCCCCGAAAGCCAGAATGATCAACACCGCGACAGCCTCGGAAATCAGTTCTCCGGCTATTCCCTTCTTCATCGTTCCCTCGCACTTTTGGAAAGTTCTAGTCGCCTGGTCGGCCCGATCCATTGGACCACATCCCTGCACCGACACTGCACACGATTACGAACGCCAATCCCCTGCCCCGATTCGTAACTGCGCTGGCACCTTTCCGTCTTTACAAATCCATAACGCTCTGCGAGTCTGGTGAGCGCTGGTTTGGAGTCAACATTATGCGCAATCAAACGATTCATATAGCTGTATCTCTTCTGTGTTGTGCCTTCGCACTGCCCGCTCTTGCCCAGGCGCCGGTTCCCGACAGTCCTGCCATCGAGCAGCGTGTCGAGACGATGATCGGCAAACTCACCCTGCAACAAAAGCTCGAACTCATCGGCGGCGTCGACAGTATGTTCATCCGCGCAGAACCCGCCGCCGGTTTTCCCAGCCTCAAAATGAGCGACGGTCCCGAAGGCGTCCGCACCTGGGGACCGGACACGGCCTACGCCGGCGGCATCGCGCTCGCCGCCTCCTGGGATCCAGCCCTCGCCACCAGGATGGGCGAGTCCATCGCCCTCGATGCCCGCTCCCGCGGCGTCCACTTTATCCTGGGCCCTGGTATCAACATCTACCGCGCGCCCATGAACGGCCGCAACTTCGAATACTTCGGCGAAGATCCATTTCTCTCCGGCCAAACCGCCGCTGCCTACATCCGCGGCGTGCAGAGCCAGGGCGTCATCGCCACCGTCAAGCATTTTGACGCCAATAACGAGGAGTACGACCGCCACAACGTCAGCTCTGACATGGACGAGCGCACCCTGCGCGAAATCTATCTTCCAGCCTTCAAAGCCGCCGTCGAGCAGGGACACGTCGGCGCCGTCATGAACTCCTATAACCTCCTCAACGGCGTCCACGCTACCCAGAACAAGCATCTCAACCTCGACATCCTTAAAGGCGAATGGAAGTTCAATGGCATCCTCATGTCAGACTGGGACGCCACCTACTCCGCCATCGGCGCCGCGAACAACGGCCTCGACCTCGAAATGCCCTCCGGGAAATTCATGAACCCGGAGAACCTCCTGCCTGCCGTCAAAAGTGGACAGGTCTCCGAAGCCACCATCGACGAGAAGGTCCGCCGCATCTTCCGCACCGCTATCCGCTTTGGCTTCCTGGATCGCGATCAGACAGAGTTGAACGTCCCGAGCTTCAGCCAGAAGGCCCGCGCCGTCGCCATGCAGGAAGCTCTCGAAAGCATCACACTCCTGAAGAATGACGGCAACCTGCTTCCGCTCGATGCGAGCAAAATCCATGCCATCGCTGTCGTCGGCCCGGATGCGTGGCCCGCTGTCCCGGGAGCCGGTGGCAGCTCCCACGTTGACGCTTTCGCGCCCGTCAGCATCATGACCGGCCTCTCCGATGCGCTCGCCGGCAAAGTGAACGTCCTCTATGCGGCCGGACTTCCCACGGCCGAAGAAATGTTTGAGCAGACCGAGTTCGTCAATCCGTCCGGGAAAACGTCAGGCAATTCCTGGACCGGATCTCAGATCAAAATCGAGTCATTTAATGACCCGGATTTCACCGGTACTCCCACCGTGAATTACGCGCACCACATCGCCACGTATCGAACCGGAGAATGGGGCCCGCGCCCTGGCCGCCGCAGCATCCGCTACACCGCCCAGTACCTCCCATCGAAATCCGAGTCGTATCTCTTCCTGGTAGGTTCCAGCGGCTCCGAAGCGTGGAAGCTGATTGTCGACGGCAAGACCGTTCTCGACCAGCCTTCCCGCGAAGGCCAGGCGCCGCGCTTCGTCGAACTGCCGCTCACCGAGGGCAAGGCCGTCTCGATCGAGCTCGAAGACTGGCCGGCTGGCGCGATACCCAACATCGGCCTCGGCATTCGCGGCGTCGACGAACTCGTCTCTCCCGAGGCGAAGAAGCTCGCCTCCGCGGCCGACGCCGTTGTCGTCGCCGTCGGCTTCGATGCCAACAACGAAAGCGAAGGCTACGACCGCACCTTCAACCTGCCCTTCGGACAGGACCAGCTCATCCAGGCCGTTTCCCAGGCCAACCCGCACACCATCGTCACCATCACCGCAGGCGGCAACGTCGACATGCACCGCTGGCTCGATGGTGTCCCAGCGCTCCTCCACAACTGGTATCCCGGTCAGGAAGGCGGCCGCGCCATGGCGGAAATCCTTCTCGGCCAGCACGACCCCGAGGGTCATCTCCCCGTTAGCTTCGAGCGTTCCTGGGACGAGAACCCCACCCACGACAGCTACTACGCCCCACCGGTCGCAAACGGCCAGACGCCTCACGTGTTCTATAAGGAAGGCGTCTTCCTCGGCTATCGCTACTACACCACTTATGACAAAAAGCCTCTCTTCCCCTTCGGATTCGGTCTGTCTTACACGACCTTCTCCTTCTCCAATCTGAAAGTCTCGCCGGAACAGGCCAGCGCCGACGGGCCGATCACCGTCTCCTTCGACGTCACCAATACCGGCACCCGCGAAGGCGCCACGGTCGCCCAGGTTTACGTCGGCGATCCCTCCGCACAGGTCAAACGCCCGGTGAAAGAACTCAAAGGGTACGAAAAGGTTCGTCTCGGCCCTGGTGACACACACCACGTCAGCGTCACACTCGACCAGGCATCACTCGCCTATTGGAGCGACGCAAAAAACAACTGGCAGGTCGATCCGGGGAAGTTCACCGTCTATGTCGGCGACTCGTCAGCCAACACACCACTCACGCAGGACTTCCAGGTCCAATAATCCAGGTACGTCCGTGGCCGGCAACACGCCGGTCACGGACTACTGCTCCCGCTCCCAGCTCAAAGATCGTTAAACAAACTCTGCTTCCCAAGCGTCGCGATTACCTGGCTCAGCGCCGCCTGCTGCGTCTCCGCCGTGCTCAGCCCCGTGGCCACCTCTCCCACATTCGCCTGCAGCAAGGTCGTCTGCGCAGCCGTTAGCTGCGCCGACTCGCTTTGCGTGTAACTCTCCGCCGCACTCAACCGCGTAAGCGAGTTGTCGATCACAACCCTCTGTTGCGAAACATGACTCAGCGCGGTGCTCAGAGCCTGTGCATCCGCCTGTGCTGTCGCCGAAACCGTTCCTGAAGAAAAATCGGCCACCAGCGCATTCAGCGTTCCCAAAACATCGCTGCCGCTCGCCGTAAAGACCTGATCGCCCGATAGATTTAACTGGATCTTTTGCCCATTCGGCGTCTGGAGAGAGCTCGCAATCGCGTCTCCCTGGTACTGCACACCCGTCGCAGATCCACTGCTCAGGACAAACGGCGTCTTCCCTCCCTGGCTCCCGGAAAAAACGTAATTCCCCATATACGTCGTGTTCGCCAGAGACAGCACCTCATCCCGAATGCCTGCCAACTGGTTCCCAATCGACCGCAGATCGCTCGCGTTCAGCGTCCCGCCATTCGCCTCCGTCGCCAGCGAAATCGCCGACGTCAGCTGGCTCACCACCGTCCCCAGGGCCGAATCCGTCACCTGCAACAGGCTCTGCGCCGAAGACGCCGTCTGCGAAAACGTATCGTCACTCCCAATCCGGTCGCTCAGCAACACATTCTCTCCGGCCGCTACCGGATCGTCGCTCACCTGATTCACCCGCGATCCGCTCGCGAGTTCCTCGGTCAGCTGCTGCTCGCTCGCCGAAGTCGCATCCAGCGAGCTCACCAGATTCGTGATGTACAGCGGATTCAGGTTCATCCTTCTTCTCGCATTCCTTCTAGCTCGAGTACGCCGTATCGACACCCAGATTCAGAGCGGACACCATCACCTGATCCAGCACCGTAAACAGCTTCGACGCTGCCTGATACGCCTGCTCGAGCGTCTCCAGCGATGCTGCCTCATCATTCAGATTCACACCCGACAGGGCTCCAATCTGATTGTTCAACTGCGTCAGCGCCGCCTGCTGCGACGTGTTTTCACTCGATACCTCCGACGTGAGGCTGCCAAGAGTGGTCACCAGGTCAGAGAAGTCTTCCGTCGGCGTCGTCCCCGTGACGCTCGTGTAATTTGCCTGGTTCGCCATCAATAACAAATTCGTGTCGTCCGAAGGTCCATTCCCGGTGGCCGCCGCAGCAATCCCTGCCGGATTGGTCATCGCCACCGAGATCCCGGCAGCGG
The DNA here is from genome assembly GCA_963758775.1 of uncultured Actinomycetota bacterium. Taxonomy (GTDB): domain Bacteria; phylum Actinomycetota; class Actinomycetes; order Mycobacteriales; family Mycobacteriaceae; genus Mycobacterium. Next base: position 555,854 of record CAVWWU010000011.1, on the reverse strand, counting down.
ACCCTGACGGATTCACGGCTGTCGCGCTCACCGGCAACCCGAAAATCGCCCCGCCGGCGTTCCCGTTCACATCCGACCCGCCCTCGTTCAGCGTGTTCATCTGCGACGCAACCGAATACGCCAGCGTATCCAGTGCGCTCTCCACCGGCGGAATATCCTGATCCCGCGCCGTCAGAATCCCGCCCAGCTGTCCCCCGCCATTTGTCAGGTCCGACGTGACATCGTTCCCCTGCGCATCAAAATAACGCGTCACTCCGCCACTCTCACCGCTTGTGATCGAATACGCCTGTCCCTGCGAAACCAGCAGCGCTCCGTTCATCGTGGTAATGGTCAGGCCGTTGTTCTCCGTCGGCACAGTGCGAATTCCAATGAGCTGCGACAGATTCGTCAGATCCTGCTGCCGCTGATCTTCGAGAGTTCCAGCATCCTTCCCGGGACTGGTCTGCTCGATCTGCAGATTCAACTGCGCAATGTTCTCGAGCAGCCCATTCGCCTGCCCCACCACGCTGCTGCTCTGCTCATCGAGCGACTGACGCTGGCTCTGCAGTTGCGACGCCGCGCTGTTGAAATCCGAAGCCATCGACCCTGCAGCACTCAGCACGTTCTGCCGCGAGGCTATGTCCGACGGATTCGCTTCAAGCGAGGACAACGTGTCGAACAGATTCGATAAATCGCTGCCGATTCCGCTCGCCGCGCTGGTGTCGGTGTCCGCACTGGTCGCGCCCGTAAACAGTCCCTGCACCTGATTGAGCGCACTCAAACGCGCCGCCGACGCGCTCTCCGTCTGCGTCTGCTGTTGCATCGCCTGCTCCAGCACGCGACTTCGCTGCGACTCCGGCCCCGTCACCTGCACACCGCTCCCGTAATCGACGCCGTTCAGCGAGACCGCATCATTCTCCTGCCAGATCGGCATCTCCTTCGTGTAGCCCGGCGTGTTCACGTTCGCCGTGTTGTTCGCCACGACGTTGAGCGCTTCCTGATCTGCATCCAGTGCTCCCGTTGCAATGCTGAATGCGGTCCGAACCGTGGCCATGATTCTCCTCGCTCGCTCCCTTAGACCGCGCCCAGGTCGTTATTTTCTGCTACGCCGCGTGCCGACCCAAGCAGCCTCAGGTTGCGCCGCGTAAGCACCAGCAATCGTCCCAACACGCGATGAAGACGAACTGATTCCATCCGCTCACGCTCCCTGGCAGGAGCTGCGCTCTGTCGCGCGACATCCACCAATATCGCCAGTCGCAGAGCATCGACTCGAACGAGGCCGTCGATCGCCTGCGTCAGTATTTCCGGGATTTCTGCCTTTACTGCCATACACCCTCCCAGCAGCAATCCCGACGCCCTCGTCCGCCCGCGATCCTGAGTCTTCCCTAATCCACACGTTCCCCCTTCCCGGTAACTCCTACTTCCCCAGCATCTGGTCGATCACCTTGCCCGCCACTTCCGATGACGGAACGCTGTAAGTCCCCTGCGCCAGCGCCTGCTGCACCTGCGCAACTTTCTCCATCCTCACATCGGCATCAGGAGAGGTTTGCGCTGCAACGCTCGCTGCCGAGCTCAGTGTCGTCTGATCCGTGCCGCTCTCTGTCTTTCCCTGCGCAGCCTCACCCGGACGCCCACTTTCCGCCTTCGTGATCTCCTGGCTCGACAACAGCTGCTGCATCCCCTGCAGGTTGTTCTGGACATTCATTCCTGGTCTCCTTCCTTTCGTTCATCGGCCGACAATGACTACACTTTAATTCTGCTTACCCTGACTCATCCTCCCGGGTTAATCGGGATTTTGCCCGCCGCCGGCTTCACCTTTTCAAAATCGTTGATGATCTTATTCGCGATACCAAAGCCGCCACGCTCCGAGATCGCCCTCGCCAGCGACTCCGTTCCAAAACTCAGCAGCGCATTATCACTGCCGTCGCCACCGCCATCGTCACTGCCTTCGCCTCCCCCGTCCTTGTCACCCGCAAACAGCGCATCATGCTGCATGGGTTGCAGAAATTCCTTCATCAGACAGGCTTCGAACTCGTGTGCCGCAGGCTTCAGACGCGGATCCACATTTCCGCCACCTCGCGCCTTTCCGGCCGACATCGCGGCCATCGCCGTCACCGGCAACATTACAGCACCTCCAGTTCGGCTTCCAGAGCGCCCGCTTCTTTCATTGCCTGCAGAATCGACACGATGTCGCGCGCCGTCGCGCCGATCTGCTGCAGATTCTGCACAAGGTCGTCAACGGTGGCCCCTTCCCGCAGCTCAATCCGGTTTGCCGGCTTGTCCTGAGCCTGCACCGTCGTCTGCTGCACCACCTGCGTCGTCCCCGGCGCCAGGGGATTCGGGTGCGACACCTCAAAATGGCTGACGATGTTCACCACCAGCCCTCCATGCAGAATCGTCACCGGCTGCAGCGTCACATTCCCGCCGATCACTACCGTTCCCGTTCGCTCGTTCACCACCACCTTCGCCTGCGGAAACACCTGTACCTCCACCGCCTCCACGCGCGCCAGCAGCGCTGGTACATCCTCGTCCGCCGCTGTCTGAATCTCGATCCGCCGGCTGTCCTCTGCATGAGCGAGCTGCCGTCCCATTTCCCGGTTGATCGCCGCCGCCACGGCTTCTGCACTCCGAAAGTCCGCATCGTTCAGCAACAGCGACAGCGGACGCAACCGGCTCAGATCGAGCGGCACGCCCCGCTCCACAATCGCCCCCGAGGGGATCCGCGCGGTCGTGGGATAATTCACCGACCTGCTGCTTCCATTGGCCGTCACCGCATAGCCGCCCAGCACGATGGGCCCCTGTGACTCGGCGTAGATCTGTCCGTCGGGCCCGTACAACGGCGTCAGCAGCAACACCCCACCTTCGAGGCTCCGTGCGTCGCCGGCCGAAGACACCGTCACATCCACCTTGTTGCCCGGCTGCACAAACGGGGGCAGCGTCCCGGAGAGAAACACCGCGGCCATATTCCTCGTCTGCATCATCGACGCCATCGCGTTCCCCTGCAGACTCACGCCCATCCTCTGCAACGCCGACTCGAGCGTCTGCAGAGGAAAGACCGTCTGCGAGCTGTCGCCCGTCCCGTGCAGTCCCACCACAATCCCGTAGCCGACCAGCTGGTTGTCCCGTACACCTTCGACCGTGGCTACATCGCCGACCCGCGCCAGCTTCATCTTCGCCGCGTCCTCCGCGCCGGCCACCCCGCCTATCAGCAGAATCAGGACAATCCCCCGCTGAATCCAGTGAATCATGCACGCGTTCCCCGTTCCGCCCAACCGCCCTCTGCATTCCCTCATGCACGCGCCATCCTTCAGAACACCAGAATCCGCTCGAGAAAACGCACCACCGGATTCTGACGGTACGTGGCATCGTTCACAATGCCCTTGCCCACTACTTCGAGCTCCATATCCGTAATCGCCGTCGAAGTCACCTGGTTCTGCGCATTCACATCCTCGGGCCGCACCAGCCCGCGCAGCCGGATCAGCTGCGTCTGCTGATTGAACGTCAGTTGCCGCACCACCTGAATCACCAGCATCCCGTTTGGCAGTACATCGGCCACCTCTCCGCCCAGCGTCGTCGTAATCGCCGAATTGGTCACACTCTGCCCCTGCGCGTTCAGCGCCGAGGAAGAACTCTGATTCAGCAGGTTGCTCAGCGCATTGGAGCTCTTCAGCTTGCCCAGCAGCGCCGAGATCTGAGAGTTCGCCGAGGAGGCCCGCTGGTTCTTCACCGTCCCGTCGGTCGAAGCCGCCAGGGTTTCGGAAACCACGACCGCGATGGGATCGTGAATGCGCGACGCCCGCACATCGCTCACCAGATTCGTCAGCCGACCCGATGCCGTCCAGATCGATCCCGCACTTCTCGTCACGGCAGCATTCTCCGCTCGCACCCGCGTCACGTAATCGTGCAGGGCCACGTCCGGCGGCGTTCCCCCCTTCAATGGCTGCTTCGGCTTTGCCGCGCCCGCTCCGGCACTGCCCAGGACCAGCAGCCCTACAACCACCCTCCAGTCGCACATCGATGTGAACAATGCTTACCTCTCGATCCTTTCCACCATCAGTTCCACCGTCGCCGGCCCGCGAACCATACAGTGCCGCACCGCGCCGTCAATTCCCACGCGAACTGCGACCCTCTCGCCGATGCGCGCTCTTCCAAGCGCCGTTCCCACCAGATAGACCTGCGCATCCGCATCCCGACTCCAAATCTCCACCTGCGTCCCGGACCGCACGTCCGGCGGCCGCGATGCAACAGCCGCTCTCTCCCCTCGTTGCCCCTCCTTGTCGATCGGCTGCCGCGGGCCATGCGCCGCCGGGTCCCGCCACCCGATCTCCCTGAGTTGCTGCGGCCGTTCCGGATGCGCACAATCCCCAACCACCACCCACGCCCGATGCAGGCCCCAGTCCCGAACGGTTCGACCACTGGTGCTGCAATCGGCCCGCAACGAAGGTGCAACCACTGCCATTCCAAGAAGAAGCACTCCCCACGCATGCATCGCTTACCGCGCCATATTATTGACCTGGCTGTACATGTCATCTGCCGCCCGAATCACCTTTGAGTTGCTTTCGTAAGCTCGCTGCGCCAGAACCATCTGCACAAACGCTCCCACCACATCCACATTCGAGTTCTCGAGATAGCCCTGCTGCAGCGTTCCCAATCCTTCCGTTCCTCCCGGATTGCCCAGCACCGGGTCGCCCGAAGAAAGCGTCGCCGTGAACAGATTCGATCCCACGCTCTCGAGCCCTCCCGGATTCACAAATGTCGCCAACTGAATCTGCCCCAACTGCGCCGGATTCTGCTGCCCCGGCAGCGTCGCGTTCACCACGCCGTATTGGGTAATCGTCACCGCCGTCGCATTGGCCGGGATCGTGATGCTCGGCACCACCGGGTCACCGCCGGCATCGACGAGCGTGCCCTGATTGTTCAGAAAGAAGTTTCCGGCCCGCGTGTACGCCAGGGTTCCGTCCGGCCGCGACACCTGGAAGAACCCCGTCCCCTGAATCGCCAGATCCAGAGGATTGTTCGTCTGGTTCATGTCCCCCTGGGTCATGATGATCTCGGTCGCCGCCGACTTCGTTCCCAGCCCGATCTGCAGCCCCGCCGAAACTGTCTCCTGGCTCTGCGCCGCGCCCGGCGTCACCAGATTCTGGTAGATCATGTCCTGAAACTGCAGCTGCCGCTGGCGGAATCCAACGGTCGACGAGTTCGCCAGATTGTTTGCGATCGTGTCCAGATTCATCTGCTGCGCGCTCATGCCGCTCGCCGCCGTATAAAGTGCTCGAATCAAAGTTGCCTCCTGGCCGCCGTCGCGCTACTGCACGCGCGGCAGATCCTCACTCGCTGCCTTGTCAAAGTCATTGCTGAACATGGAGAGCGCCTTCTGCATCATCTCCGCCTGCCGCTGCATCAGGACAAGGCTCAGGCTTCCGTCAATCACGTCCTGATTCGACGACTCCAGCGCCCCCTGATGAATCGAGCCCGCCGCCGGACTCGGCTGAGACCCATCCGCGGCTGCGTAGCGATTGGCTCCCTCCGCAGTCAGCGCGGCGCCCGAGGCAAAGCCGACCAGCGCAATTTTTCCAGCGATCGCGCCGTTCACCGACACGGCGCCGTCCGTGCCGACAACAATTTCGCCAGCCGGAACGCGAATCGGCTTTTGCGCCGCGTCGAGCACCGTTTCGCCGGCCTGCGTCGTCAGCGTCCCATCCTGGGCGCGCTCGAATTGCCCGTCGCGCGTGTAACGGGTTCCCTGTTGTGTCTGAATGGAGAAGAAGCCGTCGCCTTCGATGGCCAGATCCAGCGGGTTGCCGGTCGGCGTCAAAGCTCCCTGGCTCAGATCGAGCCGGCTGCCCCCCAGCACGCCAAAAGCGTTCACCGCCGTGTTCAGCTGTGAGTTGAGCGCATCCGGACCCAGGATCGCCGAGCGAAAGTAGTCCCGCTCTGCACGATAGCCCGCAGTGCCTGCATTTGCCAGATTGCCGGCGGCCACGTCCAGAGCCTGGCTGCGCGCCAACAATCCCGCAAACGCTGCGTAATATCCGCTGTCCACGTTTCGTCTCCCGCGCATCATCCCTGCAGAAGCAAGGCCGGAAGACGCCCAAAGGAATTAGAAAATACTCACTTACCGGATTCACAAAATAGCGTAATGCTCAGGACCCCATCTTCAAATCGATACGCACGCTCAATACGTACCGGCGCGCGCTGACCAAATAATTCATAGCTGGTCCCGGCTACCACCGTCGGAGTGGACAGCAAGCAGGCCGATGTCAGCTCCGGATCGGCGCCCTTCCACGCTCCTGCCACCATGTTGCACACTTCCCCCATCGCATCCCGTACCATGGCGTCCACGCCCTCCGGCGCCATGCCCATCATCCGCTCGGCAATGCGCATCGCCGCGTTCCCTCCGCTGTGCAGCACGAGGGAGCCGCTGATGGCGCCGGCCAGCCCCACCACCGCCGCAATCGTCCCATGCTCCGAGCCCACTGACGCGCCTGCCTCGGCGGGCGCACAACTCACGCCCATCATGGTGCTGAAGACTTCTTCCACAGCACGGTCAAGGTTCTGTTCGAACCTGGCGCTCGCTTCCACTGTGATCGGCAACGCTGCCATTCTCCCTGCTCCTTCCATTCGATTTCCGAACGCCCACTGCCGGCGCCCATGACTCAAACTCCTCATCAACCTGCCGCACAGCACAGCCTCATCCGCACCAGATCCTCAATTCGCGCCCGGGTTCAAACCGAAGCCAGCAGCGGAAGAACGCGCTCACGCACCTGGTCCGGCGTAAACGGCTTGCGGATATACCCCTGCGCGCCCGCCGTAAGGGCCTCGCGCACATGTTCCTCGCCGCTCTCTGTGGTAATCATCACCACCGGCGCCCCCTGCGCGAGTCCCTGACTCTGCACCTGGCGCGCAAACTCCAGACCGTCCATATTCGGCATATTGATATCCGAGACAATGAGTTGCACCCGCTCGCGGCCGAGTATCTCCAGCCCCTCACGGCCATTGCCCGCTTCAATCACTCTCGTCAGATTCAGCCCCGCCTGCCGGAGCGCTCGCTCCACAATCTTCCTCATGACGGATGAGTCGTCGACAATCAGCACAGTCATATCGGACATCGCGGCTTTTCCCTTCCAGTTTCCTTATCGGCGGATTTGCAAATCTCACGAATGTGTCTGCACGGCCAGATTCCGCAGCACACAGAGCACGTCCTCCACATCTGTCCGTTCCGCATATCCCTGCTCGGGCGCCGGCGATCGCCAGAACCTCAGCCAAATATCGCTGTGCACGCGCACCAGCCTCGCCTCCAGCGGCTTCTCCCGTTCGATCAGCCCGGCAATTGCCCGCGCCAGGCTCCATGGGTCCGCGGCTTCCAGCAACTGCATGCGCGGGCCCGGCGTTAGAAGATACTGTCCCTGCGCGTGTCGAAACTCGCTGTCGCCGGCAATTCCGGCGATGACGCGCAGACCCGTGGCTCTTGCCACCGCATAACTCAGACTGCGATCGATTGCCCCGCAAAAGGCCAGATACACAAGCCCCCCTCGACCGGCATACACTGGCAGCGCAGCGAACGCTTCCACCAGAATGCGCGGCATCACCGACGCCGTTTCCTCGGGACGGTAGTGCGCCAGCGAGAATGCCGGGCAGTTCCACTGCGCGCTCAGCGCTCGGGTCAACTCCGACTCGGTCAGCGACCCGCTTTTCACCAGCCATTGCCCGAACCGCATTCCGTCTTCTGCATCCTCTTTCGCGTGTCGCCAACTGTCCAGGGCGCGCCGCAGCTCTCCCTCGGAGATCCGCCCCTGCTCGACGAGAAGTAATCCGATCGGAACACGATGCGCCCGCGCAGCGACCACCGAAGCCGCCGCGCCCCATTCCCGCCGCATCGCGGTCGCCACCAGCGCACACATACACTCGAACGAGCACGCCCACCGGCCATCGAAACGTGGAAGCCGTCGGTTCCTCCAAAGATGCATCCACCCGGTCGCGCACGCAGGATTGGCGCAGCGTGGGAACAGCGAGGATGCAATCCCGTGCGCTCGATGGACGCCGGAACTCGTTCGTGCCGTCCCCTGCGCTTCGTTCAGCTCTACATCAGGCATCGAATACTCTCCAGCCGGCGCATCGGCTCCGCCACCGCTGTCACCCGCAGTCCGAAATTGCCATTCACCAGCACCACCTCGCCGTGCGCCACGATCTTGTCGCCAACAATCAGATCCACAGGGTCGGATACGTGCCGATCCAGCTCCACCACATCGCCCGGGCCAAGCTCCAGCAGTTCCTTCAGCTCCATCTCACGCGACCCAAACCGCACCGACGCATCCAGCTCCACTTCGAGCAGCAAATCGTAGTTGCCTGCAGGCTTCTCCGAAGCCGGAACATGCCGCGGAGCCTGCCGCGCCGCCCCTCTTCCCTCGCCGACACCCATCTCGATGCCTGCTTCGCCTTCGACTCCCTCGACACCAAGAGCCATTCGCACTATCGCTCCCCCCAGACGCAGCGTGCAGGAAGCACCGGAAATAGGTCTGTCCGGGGACTCAGCAACTCTCGTTCCGCCCATCCGCGCCGCAACGCTGGTCAGAATCCCGGACCACAGCTCGCGCACCATCTCGCTGTCGGCCTGTCCGGCTTCGATGACTTTGCCCTCGACCAACAGGGCTGCAGCGTCCTCCTGATCGACAGCCACCACCAGCCGTGCACCCGGAACATGGAGGACGTCCCGGAGGCTGCTGGCCGTTCCTGGCGCCTGCCCCCCGGCCGCAATTGTTACCGTCTGGCCCAGCTCGCGGGCGACCTCCGCTTCCAGCTTGCCAATCCACTGCCCTGTACTCTGATCCGGCATCGGCGCTGGCTCCTTAAATTCTCGCGGGGCTGCGTTCGAGCAGATGAGCAGCCCGATGTTCAGCCTGCCCCACGGGCGCAGCCGAGAACAGGGCCACGCTCCCCGCACGCAATTGCGCCGTACTCCGCGTGGGTAAGCCGAGTTCCAGAATTTCGCCCGGGCAGAGACTCCCCAGTGCCTCGGCTGCCACACGCGCCGCCGGCAACTGCAGAGCCACGCGTGTGCTCGCCCTTCCCGCCAGTTCCAGCATGCGCTGGCGCGTCGCCGGAGAGTGGCGCCTCTGCCGCGTCTTTTCTCCGGCCAGGCGGCGCAGAATCGCATTCGACACCACCGCAGGAAATGCCAGATTGAGCAGGCCGCTCGCCTCCGCCAGCCGCAGCTCGAAACTCAAACACAGCGTCTTCTCCGACACCGGAATCAGCCGCGGCGTCTGAGTCGGCATCTGCCGTTTCTCAAAACTGAATGTCAGCCCCACCGGCTGCCAGGCCGTGGTCAGCTCCCGGCACACCGCTTCCACCACGCCCGACAGAATCGCCTCCTCAATATCGGTCAACTCTCGCGGCTCGGCCGGCTTACCTTCCCCGCCCAGCAGCAAATCGATCATCGAAGGAGCCGTCGTCAGGTCCATCTGCAAAACGGAGCGCGCGCGCAGCGGCTCCAGCTTCACCGAGCACACATACGCGAGTTCTGGAACGCGCAGCAGAAATTCACTGAACGGAATCTGCTCTGCCGACACCAGACTCACCTGCGCGCGGCTGCGAAACCACGCACCCAGGTGATGAGTCAGGTTGCGCGCAAAGATATCGTTGATCATGCTGATCGACCGCAGCTGTTCGTTGCTGATCTGCCCGGAACGCGAGAAGCTCCAGGGCAGCACGCGGCTGTGTTGCGGTCCGTCGACGCCTGGCCGTGCGCCCGCGCCGCCTGAAACAGCGCGTCGATCTCCTCCTGCCCGAGTTCCTTCTCCATCTTCATAGCTGTCTACGTTCGCTCCCCTGGTTCCATCTTTCCTTACGGCTATGATCCGCGAGGTGAGCGCGCAGGTGCACGACCGCCGACGAGTGAATCTGCGACACCCGCGACTCCACCACCCCCAGCGCCAGACCGATCTCCTTCATCGTCATCTCTTCGTAGTAGTAGAGCGTCACCACCAGCCGCTCCCGCTCCGGCAATCCTCGATCGCGCCAGCCAACCGCTCCCGCATCTCGCCCTCAGGCAGCGAAACAGCGGATCGTCCTCCGGACTGTCCCGGGATATAGGCCAGCTCCTCCTCGCCCGAGTCCTCGGTGCGCTCCATGTGCAGCGTGCCGATCTCCAGCCCCTTCAGTTCGCCCAGCAGCTGCTGATACTCCTCCAGAGCCAGACCCATCTCGCGCGGCAATCTCCGGCTCCGCACGGCGCCCGTCCACACTGCGCCGTCAGCCGCCGGATCGCCTCCTCCACCGCCCGGCCCTTGCGCCGCAGCTCGCGCGGACTCCAGTCGAGCGTGCGCAGGCTGTCCAGAATCGCGCCGCGAATGCGAAACTGCGCATAGCTGCGGAACTGCACCTTCTTCGCCGGGTCGAACTTCGGAACGCATCCAGCAGTCCCACCGCGCCCGCGCTACCAGATCTTCCATGTCCACGTGCTGGGGTAGCCGCTCGTGAATCCGCCGCGCGATCCAGCGCACCGCCGGCATGTGCTCGAGCATCATCCGCTCCTGCTCCATTTCCGAAGGCCATCGCTCTGCGCCTCGCCGAGGCGGCTTCCCGCTCCCCGGTCTCGACCGGCGTCGCGGGAACCGACTCGTTCGCTATGGACGGCCTGCTCACCCGGTTGCTCCACGCCTCGCCCTTTGTCTCCGCCGTTCGACCTGCGTAATGCATGCCCTTCGACCCCCTGCTATCCCGCACGGACCATCCCGACCGCTCGCACCCGGATCTCCGGGGGAATCTCCGCCGGAGCCAGCACCGTCAGCCGCGGCACAGCCGGCTCCAGCCACCGCTTGAGGTGATATCGCGCCGGACTCGCACAAAGAAGCACGGGCTGGGCCGAACAGACGCCGGAACCGATAAGACGTTTCAAAGAATCGGTGATCCGCCGCAGTACCGGCGCCATTGCCGCTCGCCGCTCAGCAGACGCGCTGCCCTGCGGATCCGGCGCCACCAGCGCGATCAGTTCCTGTTCCAGCCCCGGGTCGAGCGCGATCACCCGCAGCGTTCCATCCGCTTCGAGCAGCGGCTGCACCAGCCGCCGCCCCAGCGCCTGCCGCGCCGCCTCCACCAGCAGCGGCAAGCCCTTCGGCTCTGCTGCCCGGCCTCGACCAGCGCTTCGAGAATCGTGCCCAGGTCCCGAATCGAAACCCGCTCCCGCAACAGCTGCTGCAGTACCTTCTGCACCTCGCCCAGCGACAGCAGCTTCGGCACCAGTTCCTCCACCAGCTTGGGATGGCTCTCAGCTCAGCGAATCGAGCAGCCGCTTGGTCTCTGCGCGGCCCAGCAGTTCCTGCGCATGCCTGCGGATCAGCTCCGCCAGATGCGTGCCGATCACCGTCCCCTGGTCGACCACCGAATAGCCCGCCGCCAGCGCCTCCTCCTCGAGCGCCGGCTGAATCCATCGCGCCGGCGCTCCAAACGCGGGCTCCCTCGTCTCCCTTCCCGGGGAGTGGGCGCGGCTGCGGCCTCCGTGCTCACCGCCAGCAGACAGTTCTCCTCCGTCTGCCAGCGCCCAATCTCCATGCCGCGCAGCGAGACCACATACTCCCGCGGCCCTCAGCCGCAGGTTGTCCGAGATGTGCACCGGCGGAACAAAAATCCCAGCTCCGCCGCCAGGTGCCGCCGCAGCGTCCGCACCCGGCTCAGCATCTGGCCGCCCTGCTTCTCGTCCACCAGCGGAATCAGCTGAAAGCCGATCTCGAGACTCAGCTCGTCCAGCCGCAGCAGCGCCGCCAGATTCTCCGGCCTCTCCGCCGCTTTCCTTCACCGTCTCCGCTTCAGCCGGCCGGCAGCTTCGCGCTTCGACAGCTTGCGATCGCCGGCGTAGCCCAGTACCGCCGCCGGCAACAGAAACGCCAGCTTCGGCAGCCCCGGAATCAGGCACAACGCCCCCAGCACGCCGCACTCGCCACGTACAGCGTCTTCCGCCTTTCGCCAGCAGCTGCGCGCCCAACTCCGTCGTCAGCTGTCCCGACGAAGAAGCCCGGGTCAGCACGATGCCGCCCGGCTACCGACACCAGCAGCGACGGAATCATCGTCACCAACCCGTCGCCGACCGTCAGAATCGTGTACGTCCGCACCGCTTCGCTCAGGTCGATGCCCTGCTGCAGTGTCCCGATCAGCAGCCCGGCCACAATGTTGATCGCCGTAATCAGAATCGTCGCCAGCGAATCGCGCTGGTTGAAGCGGGCCGCGCCATCCATCGCGCCGTAGAACTCCGCCTCCTGCGCGATCGCCTGGCGCCGCTTCGCGCGCCGTCGCTTCATCGATCAGCCCGGCGTTCATATCCGCATCGATCGCCATCTGTTTGCCCGGCAGCGCGTCCAGGGTAAAGCGCGCCGTCACCTCAGCGGTGCGCACCGCGCCGTGGCTGACCACCAGAAACTGGATCGCAATCAGGGCCAGGAACAGCACGAAGCCCACCACATAATTCCCGCCCACCACAAACTGTCCGAAGGCCTCGATCACCTTCCCTGCCGCCGCGGTCCCCTCGTTGCCATGCAGCAGAATCCGCCGGCTCGACGCGATGTTCAGGCGACAGCCGAAAGAGCGTCAGCAGCAGCAGCAGCGTGGGAAAGACCGAGAAGTCCACCGCCCGCCGCAGCTGCACCGCCGACAGAAACACCAGGATCGACAGCGCCATCGAACAGCGCCAGCAGCATGTCCATCACAAACGCCGGAACCGGCACCAGCATCACGAAGATCACGCTGATCGCCGCTACCGGCAGCGCCAGATTCCGCAGCGCCTTCGCTGCACCGCCCGGCTTCTGAGCCGGCTGCCCCGCGCCGCCCAGCGCCAGCGCTCCTGTGCTCATGTCTTCGCCCTCATAACGTATCCCCCCCATCACCCTGCCCTCACCGCCCTGCCCTCACCGCCCTGTCCTCATCGCCCCTGTCCTCATCGCCTCTGTCCTCATCGCCCCTGTCCTCATCGCCCCTGTCCTCATCGCCCGGCCCTCATCGCCCGGCCCTCACCGCCCGGCCCGCGCTTCCTTTTCCGTTCGCGGATCCACCGCGCGCTCGCGGCGGATCCGCTCTTCCACCTCGCGCCGATACAGCCACGCCAGAATCGCCGCCACCGCCGCATACAGCTCGTACGGAATCGTCTGCCCGGCCTCCACCTGGCGGTACAGCGATCGCGCCAGCGGCGGATTCTCCACGACCGGCACGCCCGCCCACTGCGCCTCTTCGCGCATCTGCGCCGCAAGCAGATCCCGCCCCTTCGCCAGCACCCGCGGCGGCTCCATCGTTTCGAAGTCGAAGCTCAGCGCCACCGCATAATGCGTCGGATTCGTCACCACCACCGAAGCCCGTGCAATATCCGCCTTCATCTGCCGACGCCGCATCTGCCGCCGCAGGCCCCGGATGCGCGCCTTAATCTGCGGACTGCCCTCGCTCTCTTTGAATTCGTCGCGCAGATCCTGCTTCGACATCCGCAGCCGCGTCTCGCGGCTGCGCCACTCCATCAGGTAGTCGATCCCCGCCCATCCCAGAAAAATCCATGCGCCGTCCAGCAGCAGGTTGTACATCTCCGCCATCAGGTCGGGATACCGCGCCGCACTCAGCGGCGGAATCTCCGCCTGCGCCTCGATCGCACGCACTGCAAAAAATCCCAGTGCCACCACCGGCACCAGAGACTTCCCCATCCGCACCACGCCGCGCAGCGAGAAGATATTCTTCGCGTTCTCCACCGGATTGATCCGTTCCGGCTTCGGCGACAGCGTCTCGAAGTGAAGACTCCATCCACCGCCCTGCGCCAGGCCCGCGGCCACCGCGCCCGCCAGCGCTGCCGCCAGAACGATCCCCACGGGTTCCAGCCCCTTCAGAATTGCACTGCGCAAGGCCACCGTCGCTTCCTGTGCCGTCGCTCCCTCCCAGAATCCCGGCTGTCCCAGTACAAGAAATGCCCGATACGCTCCCGACCACCCGGCAAGCCATTTCTGTGCGACTGCTCCCAGCGCAAGCGTTCCTGCCAGCATCCCCGCGCCATTCATCAGATCCCGGCTCCGTGCCCGATCGCCGCGCTCAACAGCTTTCTGCCGCTGTCGTGGTGTTGCTGCTTCGGTGCGATCGCCAGGCATGGCCTATGCCGCCCCTGTCGCGCGGGCCAGAATGTGGCCGGCATTGTCCAGCAGCGCCGCAAATCGCGCCTCGATCCAGTGCGGCCACAGTGCCAGCGATCCGATCAATACCCCATAGCCCAGCACCGTCTTCAACGGAACTGACAGCGCCATCACCGGCAGCTGCGGCGAAAGCTTCCCCGCCAGCGCCACCGCCAGCTCCGCCAGCATCGTCCCGGCCAGCACGGGTGCCGACAACTGCAGCGCCGCCGCAAAAATCCCTCCCGCCATCGACACCAGCGCTACTCCGGCGCGCGGATCAAGCGTCACCGCCCCCACTGGCGCCGCAACAAACGTGCGCAGCAGCGCCGCCAGCATGATCCGATCGAGTCCCGCGCCGAGAATCACCAGCGTCCCCAGCAATCCAAACATCTGTCCCATCAGCGGCGTCTCCACCGGAGCATTCGGGTCCATCACGTTCACCAGCGAAAAACTGAACTGAAACCCGAGCACCTGCCCCGCAAACTCCAGCGACGCAAACAGCAGCGACAGCGTCATCCCGAAGACCAGCCCCACGCTCAGTTCCCCAATCACCGCCAGAATGCCCAGCTCCGCGTGCGCCCCGGGAAACCCCGCCACCACCGGCGCCGATCAGATACGCCACCGCCAGCACGAATCCCGCCTTCACTCGCATCGGAATCGCTGTCGACGAAAACACCGGCGCGAACACCATCAGCCCGCTTACCCGCACCAGCACCAGCGTCATCGCCCCCAGCGCACGGGCAAGCCCGGCATGGGCAGCACCCGGCATCATCCTTTTCCCAAAAAACGGTGGAAGTCCGAGAACAATCCCAGCGTGTAGCTCATCAGCCGCCCCAAAAACCACGGCAGCCCTGCCATCAGCAGCCCCAGTACCACCAGCAGCCGCGGCACGGTTGCAATCGTCTGGTCCTGCAGCGATGTCAGTGTCTGCACCAGGCTGATCACGAAGCTCGTCACACAGGCCGCCAGCAGCACCGGTGCGCCCAGAATCAGCGCCTCGCGCAGCAGGTGCCGCATCAGCTCCGCTGCCTCATCCGGTCCCATCGCATGCCTCCCATCGCCCGCCTCCTCCATTTCCCCGATGCGCGATTCTGCCCCGTTCTCTCCCGCCCAGGTCAAAAACTCTTCAGCAGAGAACCGGCCAGCAGATTCCATCCATCCACCATCACAAACAGCAGAATTTTCAGCGGCGTCGAGATCACCACCGGCGGCAGCTGATACATCCCGATCGACGTCGTAATCGATGCCACCACCATGTCCACCAGCAGAAACGGCAGAAACAGCACCGCCCCAATTTCAAACCCCGCTTTCAGCTCACTCAGGATGTACGCCGGCACCACCACCCGCAGCGGCAGATCCTCCGGTCTCGCGGGCCTCTCCGTCATCGACGCCGACACAAACAGCGCCAGGTCCTTTTCCCGCGCATAGCGCAGCATGTAAATCCTTGGCGGCTCCGATCCTCGATCGATCGCCTCCCACCCCGAAATCTGTCCCGCGCGAAACGGCTCTACCGCCTGCTGATCCACCTGCACCAGCACCGGCTGCATCAGGAACCACGTCATCATCAGCCCCAGCCCCATCAGCACCTGGTTCGACGGCGCCGTCTGCGTGCCCAGCGCCTGACGCAGAAAATGAAAGACCACCAGCAGCCGCACCATCGGCGTCATCGACAGCAGAATCGCCGGCAGCAGCGTCAACAGCGTCAGCGTGAAGACAATCGTCCACGGAACGGCGTTGTTATTGCCGAGGTCGAGCCCCGGCAGCCCGCCGGCCGCCCGCGCTGCCAACACCAGCAGGAGGTTCACTCCGCCGGATCCTTTCTCTTCCGCCGCCGCGCCGGCACTTCCATCACCGGCGTAATCGCCTCCCCGCCCACCGCCAGCAGCACACTCTTGCCCCGGCAGTTCACCAGCACCAGAGACTTCTTCGGTCCCAGGTTCAGCCTCCCTTCCAGCCGAATCGGCATCTCGCCGGACGTCGGCAGGCTCATCAGCCGCCGCAGCCACAGGCCGAGCCGCATCGTCCAGCTCGGGCGCGGCATTGGCGCGCTCCCGTCGAAGACCGGACTCAGCACTACGCCCATCGCTCTTCTCGCTCCCTCGTCCCTCGTTTTTCGATAACTCTCGTCGATCGCCCGCGACACTTCCCCCTCCGCTCGTCTCATGCCAGCCTCGTGATCCGCACCGCCAGCTTTTGATCCACCACTTCGAACTCCGCCCACGCCAGCAGCGCACCGCCGCACCGCACCGGCAAATCCTGCGAGTGCTCGTGGATTGTCTCCACTACCGTCCCGTTCTCCAGCGAAAGCAGATCCTGGACCCGCATCGACTGCACCCGCACCATCACGTCCAGCTGCATTGCCAGCCGGTCCAGACGGGTGTCCCGACCTTCGCTGTCCTCTGCCGTCTCTTCCGGCGTCTCTGCCAACACCAGCGCCGCGCTGCCGCCGCCGTTTGCGCTCGCGGCCGCCGCTGCTCCGGTGCCTCCCGCCAGAATCCCTGGAGGAACCACGCTCGACCCGCCGGTCCCGCTCCCTGTCGTTGGAATTCCCGTCTCGCCGGCCATCGACGCCACTACCAGCGTCTCAATGCCCCAATATGAAACAGGAAAATAAGAAGACTCTCAGAATTCGCGCGCAGAAGGTGTCTGCACCACCCACCGCACCGCCGCTATGCGCTCGCTGCCGGCCCGCTCTTCAGCGTGAACCAGAACGTAGCACCCTTCTCCACCGCACCTTCCGCCCAGATTCGCCCGCTATGGCGCGCCAGAATACGCTGCACCGTCGCCAGCCCGATTCCGGTTCCTGGAAATTCTCCCCGCCCATGCAGCCGATGAAACGGCTGAAACAGCTGATCGCTCAGCCTGGGATCGAATCCCGCCCCATCGTCCTTCACGTAGTACACCGTCTCACCCCGCCGATTGATCGCGCCGAATTCAATACAGGCCGCCTCGTGCCGCGACGTGTACTTCCATGCATTCCGAATCAGGTTGTCCAGTGCCACTCGCATCAACCCCTCGTCCGCGAGCACCTCCGGCACCTCTTCGATCCGAAATTCCACTCGCCGCTCCGGCTCTCGATGCTTCAGCTCCTCCGCAATCCCCCGCACCAGTTCTGTCAGATTCACTGGCTGCTGCTTCAGCGTCGTTGTGCTCGCTCGCGAAAGGTTCAGCAGATCGTCAATGAGCCCCGCCATCGCGTGCGTCGAGACCCGCAGCTGCTCCAGGATCTCCTCCCGTTCCCCCTCGCGCTGTTCCTTCTCCGGCCCGTTCAGCAGGTACACCATTCCCTGCACCGCATCCAGCGGCCCCCGCAGATCGTGTGCCACCGTGTAGGAAAAGGCCTCCAGCTCGCGATTCGCCGCCCGCAGCGCCGCCGTGCGCTCCTGGACCCGCGCCTCCAGTTCGTCCCTCGCCCGGTTCAATGCCGTGTCCCGTTCCTGGATCTGCACCAACATCTCGTTGAATGCTCCCACCAGCACCGCAATTTCGTCGCGATCCGGATGCTCCACTGCCCGCACCGAATAGTCCCGCTCCCGCGAAACCCTGCGCGCCGTTTCCGCCAGAGCCACCAGCGGACGCGCCACCAGTTTCCGCGCCGTTGAACTGATCAGCAGTCCCGCTCCCATGCAGATCAACAACACCGCCAGCGCGATCATCAGATACTGCCGCGCTCGTTGCGTTGTCTCTGTCAGCTCCGCCGCGATGTAGACCGTTCCCTCCGTCTTGCCCTGGAAAACGATTCGGTGCGCCAGCAGCACGTGCCGCCCCGTAACCCAGTCTTCGTTCACCCGGCCACCAGTCAGTGCCGGAGTTGCCGGTGCCGCTGTAACCCCACGCCGCCGGTATTCCGCAAATGCCTCCCCGTCGCTCGTCACCAGCGTCGCCGCCTGCACATCCGGCGAATCACCCAGCGCGCTCAGCGTGGTGGCGGCGCTCTGCTGGTCATCGAACAGCAACGCGGAGACGCTGTTCGTCCCCACAATTTGCGCTGACGTCTCCAGGTTGCGAATCAGGCTTTGCCGGTACGAAACAAGGTCATAAGAGAAGAACGCGACCACCGCCAGGATCAGCACCGTGGCGCTCACAACCACGTTCATCCACATCAGCTTCGCCGAAATCGAACGGGAGCCGGGTTTCTTCATCGCGCTCCCTCCTTTTCCGGCTTCCCCACAACCCGCACCGCCACCTTTAACAGCTCGGAGCTCAGGCCGACTCCGCATCGGTTCGCCGCGTCCAGATTGACCGAAAATCGCACATGATCCTGCACCAGAACAAACTGGATCATCCCACCCCGCTCCAGGAAATCCGGCCCATCCCCCACCGTCAGTACCGGCTTGCCTGCGACCGCCGCCAGCAACGCGTCCGCATGCGCGCGGTCCATTGGCCCCACGTACAAAATTGAGCAGCCCGCCGCTGCTTCCGGACGATCGACCCTCTTCACTTCGAGGCTCCGCCCGTCGATTTGCTCGCCCGAGGTCAGCTTGTCGACCGTCTGCTCAAACGCATCCCGCTGCGCCACGCAAATCCACATCGGACCATGCCCGCCCTCCGGCCAACGCACGAATTTGCCGAAGTTGTAGAGGTACGCCGCCTCCACCTGATCCTGCGAGGCTCGTTGCGCCCAGGCACTCGGATACACCCCACCCACCGTGGCTGCGATCGTCAGCATTCCCGCCGCCACCCAGCGCCGCCAAACCGGCGCCCGTGATGCCCGGCTTCGCTCTCCCGCGAACTGTGGGTCCAGTCTCATTGCGTCTCAGCCTACGCTCACCTTCAGTGCGACCAACGCGATTCTGCCCAAACGCTGCGCCGGATTCCCACGAGATTCCCCTCGTCGCGCACGCCATCGCCCGTCGATCACGTCCAGGAGTCCACGCGAAAACTGCCCGTCGAACCCACGGATCTCCACCGCCCACGGATCGCTCTGCTCCTGCGCAACCTCGACTCCCGGCACCACCCGCAGCAGATCGGGAATCGTCTTCGCTCCCGAACGCAGAATGTCCTCGTGCGTCGGCACACACACAGCCGCCGCCGTGTGACACAATTCTTCCGGTTGTTTCGAAACGGTCGTGACTTCCACATTCCCCAGCTGCGCCAGGGACATCGACTTCAGCTGCGGCTCACTCGGCTGTCCCGACTCCATGGAGAGACTCGCCGCCGCGTAAGCCCGCGGCAACATGGCACCCACACTGACGACCAGTAGGAAAAGGGCCCGGAGCTTCCCCGTTTGCTTCTGCATTCACTCCCTGTAACCGGCACTCGATGCCGTCTCTGGGGCCCGAAGTCGAAGCTGGCCCAGCCGCCCGGGAGAAGGGAAGCAGCTTGAACCGCCGCGCTGCGCATGCGATGAGAGCAGGGTTGTCCTGAGTTGTGTGGAAAATTGATCTTTTCTGCTGACAGCGAAAGGTACTCTTAAGCCGCGCCGTCGGAACGCGCTGCCCCTTGCGCATATCGGGCCAGCGTCGCCACCAGCTTCGCCGGCTCGCCCTTCCTCACAAATGCTTTTGCATACGGAGCGATGTCCACCGGCAGATCGTACACATCCGACAACACGATGATCGGCGCCTCCGGAAATCGCTGCCGTATAGCCTGGGCCGCCTGCACTGCCGTCATCTGCCCCGTCAGCCGGTAGTCCATCACGACCAGGTCCACTGGCCCGTCCGGGAAATCAATGCGATCCGCCGTCACCAGCGCAGGCATCGCCGCATAGCCCGC
The DNA here is from genome assembly GCA_963758775.1 of uncultured Actinomycetota bacterium. Taxonomy (GTDB): domain Bacteria; phylum Actinomycetota; class Actinomycetes; order Mycobacteriales; family Mycobacteriaceae; genus Mycobacterium. The sequence continues at coordinate 536,031 of CAVWWU010000011.1, read as the reverse complement.
TGCATCCACGATCCAACCGTAAATGCGAAGGTGCGTCGGATCGTCATCGATGATCAATACCGAGGTCCTGTCGTCCACACGTTCTCCGCTGTCAGGAATCGGGAAACCACCAAAAGGTTCGGCGTCCAGGCGCCGCATGGGGAATGTTTCCCGCCTATCCTACTGCGGAGACAGTCGTTTGCACAACAGAAGAAAAGGATTCGGCACAGCCTGGCACGCAGATCCCACTCCGGTTAAGCGCCAGGCCCGTTCGGGATTTGTTCGGCGATCTCTCAGTGATCCGGTCAGTAGGCCTCAGTGATAGTTCCGCGCATACGTGTCGCGCGGCATGCCCATGGACAGCGCCTTTGCTCGCAGCGCGATCGCCTCGGGCCGGCTCATGACTCCGCCCAGCGAAACCAGATACGTCCCGCCAGCACGCGGATGAAATACAGCCGCCTTCAGTTCCGGATGCGCGTTCGCAATCGCATCCGCCTTGTGCCTCGCATCCACTTCCCGGTTGTAGGTGTAAACAATCACCCGCCAGCCCGGGCCCGATACATTCGCCGGAGCCGCCACCGGTGCCCGTTTCATTACCACTGTCTTCTCCGGCACCGGAAGCGGATGTGTCGCCGCCGGAACCGCTGCTTTCGGAGCAGCCGGCCCATGATGCAGCATCCCGTACAGCGTGAAGATCGTTACCAGCACCACCGCAACCGCAGCCGCAACCACATACGGCGCGCTGGGACGCCGATGAGCTTTCTCCGCTTCGTCCTTAACAATCAGCGGCGATTCCCACGGAATCTCCCTCTGCCGGGGCAAATGATTCGGCAATGTGTTCGGCGCATCACTTCCTGCGGCGCTCGCAATCTCTCCGTCGGCGCTCCCCGACAGCTCAGCCTCGCCTTCCGTCTCTGCTCGCTCCCGCGGACCCCGCATCGCGACTACGCGCGCCGCTGCTCCATCTTTCTCCGCGGCCACCTTCTTCTTCGCCGCAGCCCGATCCGCGGCGTCCTTGTCAGGGATCACCACCTCCGGCGTCATCGGTCCCTTCGGCGCGGTCTTCGAATACGGATCGATACGACCAGCTTCTCCGCGCCCCATTTCCCGTGCGGCTTCGCCGGAGCCTTCCCGTTTTGCCTCGCGCACGCTCTCGCGATGCGATTCCGTGATCAGTTCCAGCCTCGTTCCCACCAACGCGGCAATTTCATTCGCAGTCGCATTTCCGCTTAGAGCGCGCCGCACCGCTCGTGCCAGCGGCTCCGGCAAAAGCTGCAGCACCGGATCGTTCTCCCCCGAAGGCAGCCGCCGCGTCATGGCCTGTGTGACCAGTCTTCCCACGCATCGCACATCATCGGCTACGCCGCTCGCGAGGCCCGATCCGCCAATGTGTACACAGTCGCTGCGCAGCTTAATTGTGTCGCCAATCGCCAGCACGCTCGCCGCCTCGACGCGCCCATGGACCAGCCCGCGTGCGTGCAGCGCCGCAAGTCCGGCCAGCACCGCATCCAGAACCTGCCGCGTCTCCGTCGAGCTCAGCGATCGCTCCCGCAGAACGTCACCCAGGTTCTCTTCGGTCATCTCCATCGCGGCCACGACGACCGGAGTCTCGTCGATATGCGCTATCCGTGCCTCATGAATAGACACAACATGGGGATGCCGAATCGCCGCAGCCGCCTCAAACCGCTCCAGCAGCTCGTCCTCGTCGTTCAGCGCCTCGGTGATGCTCACCATCACCGGCTTGCCCTCGACGTCGGTCGCCTCAAACCACGCGGTCCGGCCCTCCGGCCGCACCAGCTTCCCCAGCCGCCACCGCCCATGCAGCGTGCGACCCTCGAGGTCCGTCCACAGCATCATCCGATCCAGGCCTGCTGTCGCCATCGCTTCCCCTCCACTTTTTGGTTGCACCGCCCCGTGCCGCTCGTCCGCGCAGCGCACGACTCTTTAATGCATAGTAAACAGCGGGAAACGAGGAAAACAGCGACCATTTTCATCCTGCGAACAAAATTTGGCACGTGCCTTTGCTGTCATCCTCGCATTTGTGATCTTGAAACCGGGCTCGCAACCGGCCACCGACTGCCACGCCGGTGCTACGCTCGTCTCAGAATGTCCGCAGCGCAGCCATCAGCCCCCTCGAATCCGCCCGCCCCTGAACCGATCCGCCTCTGGTGTCCCGTCTGCGCCCGCTCCGTCGACGACCCGCTCGTCTGCGGCGATTGCTCTGCCGTCATCTGCCGCGTCTGCGGAACACCCCTCGAATCCCCTGACGAGCTGGCCTTCGGCTGATGACCCCGCCCGCACCGCGCAGAAGCTCGAATCCGCCGCACCATCGGCCGCAGCACCTACCCCCCGAACCCCCACCCATTGTCAGCGGACGCTGGCTCATCACCGCCTTCCTCATCACCGTCGCCGCCGCTGTCTTTTGCGGATATGCTGCCCTCGGCCTCCTCTTCTACCAGGGCCAGTGGCAACTCCTCTTCCATCCCTCCCGCACGATTTCCGGCACGCCGCTCAAAAGCGGTGTTCCTTTCGACAATTTCTACTTCTCGATCCCTGGCAAATCCCGCATCAATGCCTGGTGGATCCCCGCCGCCCCCAACGCGCAATACGCAACCGACACGGTTCTCTATCTTCACGGCGCTCGCGGCAACCTCTCCGATACAATCCCCGACCTTCTCGCCCTCCATTCTCTTGGCATCAACGTCTTCGCCTTCGACTATCGCGGCTTTGGCGCGAGCGACGGCCGCCACCCTACCGAACGCCTCGCCACGGCCGATTCCCTGGCAGCCTGGACGTACCTGACCGACACGCGCCACATCCTTCCCCGGAACATCGTCGTCTTCGGCGAGGGCACCGGAGCCGTCTTCGCGGCCCATCTCGCGGCACATTTTGCCCCCGCCGCCGTCATCCTCGAAAACCCATCCCCTACAGCCCGCCAGATCTTCTCTGCCGACGCCCGAGCCCGCATTTTGCCACTCTGGCTGTTACAAAAAGAGTTCCTCGATCCCGCACCTGACCTGGCCCGCAGCCATGCGCCCCTTCTTGTCCTCGATCGCGCTGGAAATGCCAGTCGCGCCCGGGCCGTCTTCAACGCGGCGCCCTACCCGAAGCAGCTCTACGACCTCCACTCCGCCCCGGCATCCGCGGTCGCTGAGAGCATCCGCCGCTTCCTCGACGAAGTCCTTCACTGACGGTCCCCCTGAGCGTCCCCTCCCTGAACGCTCCCAGAGCGGCAACCGGCCCAGCTTCAAGCTCACCTCCCGGCTCCCAGCTCCTGGCGGCTGTGTTAAACTCGTACTTTGTGGTCGATGCGCTCCGTGCGTTCATCCGGCACGCATTGACTTCCGCACGCATTTACTCCCGAAAGAGAGAATCGATTCACTCATGGCGAACCACGTTTCTGCGCTCAAGCGCGTCCGGCAGACCACCAAACGCACCGCGGTCAACCGCTCCAATCGCACCGATCGGGCCGCCGCCCGCGCCTACGCCACGCTGCTCACCACGATCACTTCTGAGGCGCCGACGCTGGTGCTCTCCGACGACCCCGGATCCTCAACGCGCATCAGCCAATTCGCCGAGAGCACCAGCCGATGGCTGGTCGCGGTGCGGATGGTGTCCGAGGGCGTCGACGTCCCCCGGCTGTCGGTCGGGATCTATGCCACCAGCGCCTCGACGCCGCTGTATTTCGCGCAGGCCGTGGGGCGGTTCGTGCGGTCTCGCCGTGCGGGCGAAACGGCCAGCATCTTCCTGCCGTCGGTGCCCAACCTGCTGCAGCTGGCCAGCGAGCTGGAGGCGCAACGCAATCACGTGCTGGGTCAGCCGCACCGCGAATCACTCGAGGATCCCCTGCTCGACGATCCCGCCGTCGCAACGCAATCCGAGAAGACCGAGGAGAACGGCTTCGTCTCGTTGGGGGCCGATGCCGAGCTGGATCAGGTGATCTTCGACGGGTCCTCGTTCGGCACCGCCACCCCGGCCGGCAGCGAGGAGGAGGCCGACTATCTCGGCATCCCCGGGCTGCTCGATGCCGAGCAGATGCGCGCGCTGCTGCACCGCCGCCAGGACGAGCAGCTGCAAAAGCGCGCGGCCTCGGGGCACACCGCACCGGCCGCCCCGCTCACCACGCACGGCCAGTTGCGCGACTTGCGCCGCGAACTCAACGCGCTGGTGTCCGTGGCCCACCACCGCACCGGCAAGCCGCACGGCTGGATCCACAACGAACTGCGCCGCCGCTGCGGAGGCCCGCCGATCGCCGCGGCCAGCCGCGATCAGCTCAAGGCACGCATCGACGCCGTACGCCAACTCAACACCGAGCTGACGAGTTAAACATTGCGGCTCGCGGTCACGGTTACCCGGGATTCGACTGGCGGCCGGGAACAATGGTGAGTCGCTATGAACGACGACGGATCTGGGCACTCGCGACGCTTGGTGTTGTCCAAGGGACGACTGGTCGTCGCGATGGCCTCGGCATTCGCGATAGCCACCACCGGCACCGGCTGGGCCGGATTACACACGGCGGTCGGTCAATTCATCACCTCCCACGTCCTGCCGGATGTGTCGACCCCGCCCGGCCAGGATCAGAACATTCTGTTGATGGGCTTGGACAGCCGGCTCGATCAGAATGGCCGGCCGCTGCCGCAGGAGATGTATGACGCGTTGCACGCCGGCGACGAGACCGCGGGCGGCTACAACGCAAATGTCTTGATTGTCATGCACGTTCCGGGTGACGACGGGCCCGTGACCGCGGTGTCGATTCCCCGCGACGATTACGTGGAGCTCTCGGGCTGCCCGGGCTCGGTGTGCAAGGGCAAGGTCAAGCAGTCATACGGGCTGGCCTATCAGCAGGCCCTGAACGCGCAGGCCACCGGCAACTGGGACGGCGCGGGCGCCACCGATCTCACCGCTCGTGAGCAGACGGCACGCGAGGCCGGCCGCAAGGCCGAGATCGGCACCGTCAACGACTTGTTGGGGATCCCGGTTGACCATTTCGTCGAAGTCACGCTGGGCGCGTTCTTCCAAATCGCGAAGGTGGTGGAGCCGATCACCGTCTGCCTGAACCAAGACACCGTAGACAACTACTCGGGAGCCGATTTCCACCAGGGGGTGCAGCGCATCGACGCCGCGCAGGCGATGGCGTTCGTGCGGCAGCGACGCGATGCCAACGATGGTTCTTTCACCGATTTCGACCGGACGCGGCGCCAGCAGGCCTTCTTGGTGTCGTTGACCAATGCGCTGCGCCACGGTGGCGCCCTGTCCAGCCTGAGCGCACTGCAAAAGCTACTTGCGGTGGCCCGCGACAACATTGCCGTCGACGCCGGGTTGAACCTGGTCGACTTCGCAACGCGCGCTTCACAATCGGCCGACCGGCCGCTGTCGTTCTACACCCTGCCGATCTCCGATTTCGGCCGGGACCCCAACGGGTCCGACGTCAACCTCGTCGACGTCGCAACCATCCGCCGCATCGTTCACGACCGATTCTTTTCCGACACACCGGCCGCGGCGCCCGGACCATCGTCAACAACCGAACCGCCGCGCGCGTTGAGCGCACCGGTGATCCTCGACGTGATCAACGCCACCGCACAGAACGGGCTGGCCGCCGCGCTCGAGGAGGAATTCTCCAAGAGTGGTTTTACCCGCGGCAGCGCCACCACTGCGTCGACTCCAGCGGACGACAGCAGCATCGAGTACGGCTCCGGTGCGTCCGACGGCGCGCAGCTGCTCGCCGATCAATTGCACCTGCCCACAACCGCCGCCGACACCGTGCCGGCCGGCACGGTTCGGCTGACCGTGGGGGCACATTTCCCCGCGGGCGACTACCTCGCCCATCCCGACGCCCATCCCGACGCCGATCCCGGCGGATCGGATTCCGGACCGGTGGTCCCAGTGGCTGCCACCGGCAGCGGAACCCGTGCTCCCGCGCCGACCGAGCTGAGCCAGATGACCGCGACGAGTATCCCCTGCGTCAAGTGACCGACGCGCAAAAAATCAGTCGCCGACGGGCTCGCTGAGCACGATCTCCGCGGGCGCGCCCAACACGGCCAGCAGCTGTTGTTCGACGGCGATGCGCACCTCAGTCTCGTCGGAGCCCGGGGGCACCGTCACACAGAACACGTCGGCCGCCGTCGATCCGAAGGTGTTGACTTTCGCCCAGGCGATCTCGGCGCCCGCCCGCTCCAGTCCCCTGGCGAAGAGTGCCAGCAGACCCAAGCGGTCCATCGCCCGCACCTCGACGATGAGCTGGCCCGGCGTGTCCGCGTCGAGCCACAGGATGCGCGGCGGGGCGGTCGAACGGGTGAGTGGCGCGCCGAATTGGATTTCGCCGGCCCGGGTCTGCGCCGTCTGGGCCGCGTCGCTGTCCCGCTTCTCCAGCGCGTCGAGGACGTCGACGCCGTTGATCGCGCCGACGAAGTTCTGGCGCAGCAGGCCGGCCTCGGGCGGGCTGCCGAACGTCGGCGACACCACGAATTCGGTGATCGCAACGCCCTCGTGAATGTTGACGGTCGCCGAATGGATGCGCAGCGACTTCAGCGCCAGCACGGCGGCGGCCTTCGACGTCAGCCCCGGCTCGTCCGGCGCGACGATCACCACGTGGAAGCGCTCGCCCTCGGCCGGGTTGATCTCGACGTGCACCCCGAGGTCGGCCGCCAGCGAAAGATAGTGCGGCGTAGTCGGTTCGGCCTTCGGCAGCGGTTCGCCGGCCATCAGCAGCCGGCAGCGCCGCGCCAGATCGGCGACCAGGGAGGCCTTCCAGTCGCTCCACACCCCCGGACCCGTGGCCCTGGAGTCGGCCTCGGCCAGCGCCTGCAGTAGTTCGAGCAGCTGCGAGTCGCCGCCCAGGGCTTCGGTCACGGATTCGATGACCTGGGGGTCGTTCAGGTCGCTGCGTGTGGCCGTGACGGGCAGCAGCAGATGATGGCGGACCATGTTCGAGATCATGGCGACGTCGGCCGGGGACAACCCCAGCCGTTCGGCGATCGGGATCACCAGGTCGGCGCCGAACACACAGTGATCGACCCCGCGCCCCTTGCCGATGTCGTGCAGCAGCGCGCCGATCGCCAGCAGGTCCGAGCGCGCGACGCGGGTGGTCAGCGGGGCCGCATTGACGGCGGTCTCGACGGTGTGGCGGTCCACCGTCCACTTGTGCGAGACGTCGCGGGGCGGTAGGTCGCGCACCGCGTCCCATTCGGGCAGCAGCCGGCCCCACAGCCCGGTGCGGTCCAGCGCCTCGATCACGTTCACCGTGGCGGGGCCCGCCAAAAGGACGACCAGCAGATCGTCCAGCGCCTCCTTCGGCCAGGGCGACGGCAGGTCCGGCACGGTTTCGGCCAGCCGATTCAGGGTGGCCGAGCCGATGGGCAGGCCGGTCTCGGCCGACGCGGCGGCCACCCGCAGCACCAGACCGGGATCGATTTCAGGCTTGGCGTCCAGCGCCAGCACGATCTCCCCGGCGTACTCGACGACGCCCTCGTCGAGGGGTCGGCGCTTGGGCCGCCGCACCATGGCCGTCAGCCCGCGCTTCGGGAGGGCGTTGACGGCGGTACGCAGGCCCGCTTCGGAGTGGTAGCTGATGGTGCGCGCGGCGCCGGACAGCATGCGCGCCAAGGAAAATCGGTCACCAACCCCCAGGATCGCGCTGATCTCGTCACCGAACTGGGCCAGCAGCTGATCGCGGCCGCGGCCCGACACCCGGTGCAGTTCGGTGCGCACGTCGAGCAGCGTGCGGTGGGCCTCGTCCAGGGAACCCGCCGGCATGTTGGGGTTGCCGATGCCGTGGCGATTGATCAGCTGGGCGATCGCCAGCGCGTCCAGCAGTTGCACGTCACGCAGGCCGCCGCGGCCCGACTTGAGATCGGGCTCGGCGCGGTTGAAGATCCGGCCGTTGCGCCGCCAACGGGCCTGCGTCATCTCGACGAGTTCGTCTATGCGGGAACGGATTCCGGTGCGCCACTGCTTCCGCACCCCGTCGATCAGCTCGCTGGACAGCGCCTCTTCGCCGGCGATGTGCCGCGATTCCAGCATCCCGAGTGCGGCCGTCATGTCGGTGCCGGCGGTGCCCACCGCCTCGCTCACCGTCCGCACACTGTGGTCGAGCCGAATGTTGGCGTCCCACAACGGATACCACAATTGGTCCGCGACCTCGGAGAGCACTTCGGGATCCTTGCCGTCGTGCAACAGCAGCAGATCCAGGTCGGAGTACGGCAGCAACTCGCGGCGGCCCAGGCCGCCGTTCCCGACGATCGCGAAGCCGCTGCCCTCGGTGATCCCGATCTCGGCGGCCTTGGCCTGCAGCCAGGTCTCGTGCAGGTCCAGCAGTGCCTCACGCAGCGTGGCGGCGTCCAGCACCCGGTTCGCGTCCGACAGCAGCGCTTTGCGTTCCGCAGCCAGATCGCTTGTCGGACAAGGGCTTACCTCCGCCAACGACGGGTCGGGCCGGTCGGGTGTCATACCCTTCCGGCCCGTCCACGTCGGATCAATTTACGGCTTGCGTCATAGCGCATCGGTTCCACGTTCACCGGTGCGTACCCGGATGATGGTCTCGACCGGCGTGACCCAGACCTTGCCGTCACCGATCTTGCCGGTGCGGGCGGCCCGGACGATGCTGTCCACGACCTTGTCGACGATGGAGTCGTCGACAACCACCTCGATGCGGACCTTGGGCACGAAGTCGACGGAGTACTCAGCACCCCGGTACACCTCGGTGTGGCCCTTCTGCCGGCCGTAGCCCTGGATCTCGCTGACGGTCATCCCGAGGACACCGGCCTCTTCGAGCGCCGTCTTGACGTCGTCGAGCGTGAATGGCTTGACGATCGCGGTGACCAACTTCATGACTATTCTGCCTCTACTTTCTCGCCAGCTCGCTCGTCCAGTCCGTTCGGGCTGTCTCCGCCGATGCGGTGCGGAACAGCGGCGGCCCCGACGACTGCGAACTCGTATGCAGTCTCCGCGTGCTCCGCCTCGTCGATGCCGCCGGCCTCCTCCTCAGCCCCGAGCCTGATCCCGATCGTGTACTTCAGGATGAAAGCCAGGATAAGGGTAACGAAGAAGGAGTAGAAGAGGACGCTGAACGCGCCCGCCGCCTGCCGTTCCAGCTGCGACCAGCCGCCGCCGTAGAACAGGCCCTTGGAGACCCCGGCGACCCCGTTGATGGCCGTGGACTCGGGCGCCGCGACCAGGCCGACCAGCAGCGTGCCGGTCAACCCGCCGATCATGTGCACGCCGACCACGTCGAGCGAGTCGTCGAAGCCGAACTTGAACTTCAGCCCCACCGCCAGCGCGCAGACCACACCACCGACGAAGCCGATGACCAGGGCGCCGAGCACGTTGACCGACGAGCACGACGGCGTGATGGCGACCAGGCCGGCGACGATGCCCGAGGCCGCACCCAGCGTGGTGGCGTGCCCGTCCCGAATGCGCTCGGTGAGCAGCCAGGCCAGCATGGCCGTGGCGGTCGCGATCGTCGTGGTCATGAACGTCGAGCCGGCGGACCCGTTGGAGCTGGTCGCCGAGCCGGCGTTGAACCCGAACCAGCCGAACCACAGCAGCCCGGCGCCGAGCATCACGAACGGCAGGTTGTGCGGCCGGAACAGGGTTGTCGGCCAGCCCTTGCGCTTGCCGAGCACCAGCGCCAGCGCCAGACCCGCCACACCGGAGTTGATATGGACCGCCGTTCCACCTGCGAAGTCGATCGCGTGCAGCTTGTTGTTGATCCAGCCGCCGTGCTCGGAGGCGAACCCGTCCGCCGCGAACACCCAGTGCGCGACCGGGAAGTAGACAAACGTCGCCCACAGGCCGGCGAACACCAGCCAGGCACTGAACTTCAGCCGGTCGGCCACCGCGCCCGAGATCAGGGCGACGGTGATGATCGCGAACATCAGCTGGAAGGCGACGAACACGGTCGCGGGCATGGTGCCGGCCAGCGGGATGTCGGTGGCGGCGGTGCTGCCGGCCGCCTTCACGGCGTTGCCGCCGATGAGGCCCTTCAGACCCCAGTAATCGCCCGGGTTGCCGACGACGCCCCACTTATCGTCACCGAATGACATGGAATAGCCGTAGAGCACCCACAACACGGTCACAATGCCCATGGCGCTGATGCTCATCATGATCATGTTGAGCACGCTTCTGGTTCGCACCATGCCGCCGTAGAAGAACGCCAGGCCCGGCGTCATCAGCAACACCAGCGCGGAACTCGCCAGCATCCAGGCGGTGTCGCCGGTATCGGGCTGGCCCATAACAGGGAAACTCACTCGCTATCACCTCCGGTCAGGCCCCACAGATGGTCAGCAGGCGTGTGCCTGCGACCTGAGACAGAACCATGCGCAATTGATGTTTCGCCAATGGAGCCACCGTGTTTCGTCGGGATTAACGTCCCACGCGGCGTGTAAGCAACGCTAGCCAAGCAGGGCGTCGACGAAAGCCGCCGGCTCGAATGGCGCCAAATCGTCGGGGCCTTCGCCGAGTCCGACCAGCTTCACCGGCACGCCGAGTTCCTGCTGCACACGGAATACGATGCCGCCCTTGGCAGTTCCGTCCAGCTTGGTGAGCACGGCGCCGGTGATATCCACGACCTCGGCGAAAACCCGGGCCTGGGCGAGCCCGTTTTGGCCGATCGTCGCGTCGAGCACCAGCAAAACTTCGTCGACGGCGGCTCGGCGTGTCACGACGCGCTTGACCTTGTCCAGTTCGTCCATCAGGCCGACCTTGGTATGCAGCCGTCCCGCGGTGTCGATGACGACGACGTCGGCGCCGCTCTCTATGCCCTTGTCGACGGCGTCGAACGCCACCGACGCCGGGTCGGCGCCCTCGGCCCCGCTCACCACCTCGGCACCCACCCGGGACGCCCACGTTTTGAGCTGGTCGGCCGCCGCGGCCCGGAAGGTATCGGCCGCGCCGAGCACGACGCGCCGACCGTCGGCCACCAGCACCCGCGCCAGCTTGCCGACGGTGGTGGTTTTGCCGGTGCCGTTGACGCCGACGACCAGCAGCACCGCGGGATGGTCGGCGTGCGGCAGCGCCCGGATCGACCGGTCCATGTCGGGTTGTAGTTCCTTGATCAGCACGTCGCGGAACACCGCGCGGGCGTCGGCCTCGGTGCGGACGTTGTCGCTGGCCAGCCGGCTGCGTAGCTGCGACACCACCGATTCCGTGGTCACCGGCCCCAGATCGGCCACCAGCAGGGTGTCCTCGACGTCCTGCCAGGAGTCCTCGTCCAGGTCGCCCCCGCCGAGCAGCCCCAGCACGCTGCGCCCCAGCGCGTTCTGCGACCGGGCGAGCCGCCCCCGCAGCCGCTCCAAGCGGCCCTCTGGCGGCTCGATGGGCTCGATTGCGGGGGATTCCGGGGCTTCCGGTTCCGCGACGGCCTCGGGTGCCGGCTCGGGTTCGGGCTCGGGTTCGGCCGGTTCGGCTACGGGTTCGGGAAGCGCGACGTCGGAGATCGTGCGTTTCGGCGCGTCGCGCGGGACGGCCGCGTCGTCGCCGACGCCGGGCAGCCCGACGGCCGTCGAGCCCTCGCTGAAGCTGATGCCGGACGACGGGCTGTAGCCGCCGGAACGGTCCAGGGCCGTCGGTTCCGGCCGGGACAGGCTGATCCGGCGGCGGCGGTAACGCCGCAGGCCAAAGACGAGCGCGGCGATGATGACGAGGGCGGCGGCAACGGCGATGGCGATCCAAAGACCTTGGGACACGCAGGCAATCCTTCCAGGGGCCCGCTACCCCACCGACATTGACTCTGCGCTGACGGTCACCCGTACTCGCACTTCCACGCCCAGGACGCAGAGTCAACGCCAAACGGCCCTAGTTCGAGACCAGTTGCTCCACCTGCTGGCCGCGCATCCGCTGCGAGATCACCGCGGTGATGCCGTCGCCCTGCATGGTGACCCCGTAGAGCGCGTCGGCGACCTCCATCGTCGGCTTCTGGTGGGTGATGATGAGCAGCTGCGAGCGCGCCCGCAGCAGTTCGAACAGGCCGATGAGGCGGCGCAGGTTGGTGTCGTCGAGCGCCGCCTCCACCTCGTCCATGATGTAGAACGGCGACGGGCGGGCGCGAAAGATCGCCACCAGCATCGCCACCGCAGTCAGCGCCTTCTCACCGCCGGACAGCAACGACAAACGAGTGACCTTCTTGCCGGGCGGACGGGCCTCCACCTCGATGCCGGTGGTGAGCATGTCGTCGGGGTTGGTCAGCCGCAGGCGGCCCTCGCCGCCGGGGAACAGCACGGCGAAGACTTCCTGGAATTCGCGCTCGACGTCGACGAACGCATCGCTGAACACCTCCAGGATGCGGGCGTCGACTTCGGCGACTACGTCGAGCAGGTCCTTGCGGGCGGCCTTGACGTCCTCGAGCTGGGTGGACAGGAAGTTGTAGCGTTCCTCCAGCGCAGCAAACTCCTCCAGCGCCAGCGGATTGACCCGGCCCAGCTCCGCCAGCTCCCGTTCGGCGCGCTTCGCCCGGCGCTCCTGGGTGGGCCGGTCGTACGGAATCGGCGCGGGTGCGAAGACCTGCTCGCCGCGCTCCTTGGCCTGCTCGTACTCGGCCATCTCCAGATCGGTGGGCGGCAGCTGGTTTTCCGGGCCGTACTCGGCGATCAGGTCGTCCGTCGACATCCCGAACTGTTCCAGCACCATCTGCTCGAGCTGCTCGATCCGCATCGCCGCCTGGGCGTTGGCCATCTCGTCGCGGTGCAGCGAATCGGTGAGCGCGGCCACCCGCGTGCCCAGCGCGTGCGTCTCGTCGCGCACGGCCGTCATGGCGGCCGAGCGCTGTTCGCGTTCGGCGGTCATCGCGTCGCGGTGCCGCGCCGCGGCCTCGACCACCCGGTTCAACCGCGACGCCAGCAGCCGGCCGGACTCGGCGACGGCCGCGGCCACCGCCGCGGCCCGCAGTCGCGCGGCGTGCGCCTGGGCGGCCCGCACCCGCGCCTCGCGCTCGGCGGCGGCCGCGCGGCGCAGCGAGTCCGCCCGCCCGCGCACCGCGTTGGCGCGTTCCTCGGCGGTGCGCACCGCCAGCAGGGCCTCCACTTCGAGGGCGCGGGCGTTTTCGGCGGCGGCGGCGAGTTGCTGGCGGGCCGTCGCGGAATCCGGCCCGTCGGCGTCGACCTGCTGGGTCTCCCGCGCGTTGCGCAGCCGGGTCTCGAGTTCGGTGACCTCGTCGACGGTCGAGGCGCGCCCGGCTTCCAGCTCCTCGCGCTGTTGCAGCAGCCTGCTCCACTCGTCCTCGGCCGCGCGCGCCTCCTGGCCGAGGCGGCCCAGCTGCTCGTACATGGTCGAGATGGCGGCGTCGGATTCGTTGAGCGCGGCCAGGGCGTGCTCGGCCGCGTCCTGCCGGGCGGACTGTTCGGTCAGCGCCCCGGCCAGCGCCGCGCTCAGCTCGGCCACCTGCGTCTCGGCCGCGGCCAGTTCGCCGCCGGCCTTGTCGATCTCCGACGTGACTTCCAGCGTGGACAGCTTGCGGTCCGATCCGCCGCTCACCCATCCGGCGCCGACCAGGTCGCCGTCGGTCGTGACCGCACGCAATTTCGGTTGTGCCGCAACCAGATCCAGCGCTTCGGCCAGGCCGTTGACCACGGCGACGTCCGACAGCAGGGCGTTCATCGCGCCGCGCAGCCGGTGCGGCGCCTCGATCAGGTCGAGCGCCCACAGTGCTGCGCCGGGCAACGGCGCCCGGGCGGGCGGCTCGGGGGCGGGCCAGTCGCTCAACAGCAGCGCCGCGCGGCCCCCGTCGGCCTCTTTCAGCGCCGCGATCGCGCTGCGGGCCGCGCCCAGGCTCTCGGCGGCCAGCGCGTCGGCCGCCGAACCGAGCACCGCGGCCAGCGCCGCCTCATAACCGGTGCGGACTCTGACCAACTTCGCGACCGGCCCCAATAGCCCGGTGCCACTGCGATTTTCGGTCAGCCACGCCGCGCCGTCCTTGCGCTCGAGCCCCACCGCCAGCGCATCGATGCGGGCCCGCAGCGACGCGACCCGCCGTTCGGCGCCGCGCTCGCCGGACTGCAGTTCGGTGACGCGCTCGTCGGCCAGCCGCAGCGCTGCCACGGTCCGCTCATGCTGTTCGTCGAGGCCGACCTCACCCTGGTCCAAGGCACCGACGCGACCCTGTACGGTTTCGAACTCGGCCCGCGTCTGCTGCGCGCGTGCGGCCGCCTCTTCGATGCGCTCGGACAGCCGGGCCACGGTGTCGTCGATCGATTCGACGCGGGCCCGCATGGTCTCCACCTGGCCGGACAGCCGCGCCAGACCCTCCCGGCGGTCGGCTTCGGCGCGCACCGCTGCCAGGTGGGCCCGGTCCGCCTCGGTGGCCGCACGCTCGCGCTCGGCCAGCTCGGCGCGAGCGGTTTCCAGCCGGCTGCGCGTCGCGGCCAGCTCCGCCAGCAGCTGCTGCTCGGCGGCCGCGACCCGCTCGGCCTCTGCTTCCAGCGCATCCGGGTCGGTGTCGCTGGGTGCCGCCGGCTCGACATCGAGGTGCTGCGCGCGCTCGCTGGCGATGCGCACGGTCGCGCCCACCCGCTCAGCCAGTGCGGACAGCCGGAACCAGGTCTGCTGCACCGACTCTGCTCTTAAGGACAGCGCCGCCAGTGCGTTTTCGTGGGCCGCCAGCTCTTCGGAGGCCACGGCCAGCCGGGCGGCGGCATCGTCGTGCTCGCGGCGCATCGTCGTCTCGGCCTCGAGGATCGCGTCGCGCTCGGTCTGCCGGTTGACCAGGTCGTCGGCGGCCAGCCGCAGCTTGGCGTCACGCAGGTCGGCCTGGATGGTCTGGGCGCGACGCGCCACCTCGGCCTGACGGCCCAGAGGCTTGAGCTGCCGGCGCAGCTCGGTGGTCAGGTCGGTGAGCCGGGCCAGGTTGGCCTGCATCGCGTCGAGCTTGCGCAGCGCCTTCTCTTTGCGCTTGCGGTGCTTGAGCACACCGGCGGCTTCCTCGATGAATGCGCGGCGGTCTTCGGGCCGCGACTGCAGGATCTCGTCGAGCTTGCCCTGGCCCACGATGACGTGCATCTCGCGGCCGATGCCGGAGTCACTCAGCAGCTCCTGGACGTCCATCAAACGGCAACTGCTGCCGTTGATTTCGTACTCGCTGGCACCGTCGCGGAACATCCGGCGGGTGATCGACACCTCGGAGTACTCGATCGGCAGCGCGTTGTCGGAGTTGTCGATGGTGACGGTGACCTCGGCGCGGCCCAGCGGCGCGCGCGACGACGTGCCGGCGAAGATGACGTCTTCCATCTTCCCGCCGCGCAGCGTCTTGGCGCCCTGCTCCCCCATCACCCACGCCAGGGCGTCGACCACGTTGGACTTGCCGGAGCCGTTGGGCCCGACGACGGCGGTGATCCCCGGCTCGAAGCGCAGAGTCGTCGGCGAGGCGAAGGACTTGAAGCCCTTCAGCGTCAGACTCTTGAGGTACACGGCCAGCCAGACTACCGCTCAAATCGCGCCGTCCACCCGCACCGCGGGGTGTCGCGGGGGCCTAAATTGTCTCGTTGACGCACTGGCCACAGGGGTCACATCCGTCACTGGGAGAGAAGGCATGATGCCTTCCAAAACGTGATGGCGCCGGCGCTATCACGTTTGCAACCGGACTGTGGGAGCCCTGACGGTGCCACGGTGACGTGTGTGACTCCAGTGAGCGTTAACGCTCGACAAAGCCCTCGAATCGCTCGTCCGGTTGCGACCATTCGGCGACGACCTTGTCGACCCGGCCGGGTTGCGATGGCCAAGTAGCACCGCCTTCGAGTAGCCCCAGGAGCTTCTCGCCCGCCGACCGTGGTCCTTGCGCGACCACGCGCACCTGGCCGTCGGGCTGGTTGGCGGCGTACCCGGTCAGCCCGAGCTCCAGCGCCCGGCACCGGGTCCACCAGCGGAAACCGACGCCCTGAACGTTCCCCTGCACCCAGGCGGTGAGCCGAGCCGCGGGATCCCTAGGATCCGACATCGGCAACCTCGAAGCTGACCTTGGTGCCCGCCTTCAGCGTGCGCCCCACGGTGCAGACCAGGTCGATGGCGCGATTCACCACGACCACCAGCCGCTCCTTGTCCTCGGCCGACAGTCCCGACAGGTCGAGTTCCAGCGTCTCGGCCAGCAGCGGATATACCTCCTGGCTGCGGTCCGCGTCGCCGGACACCCGGATGACCGCTTTGTAGTCGTCGCCGAGCCGGTGGGCCAGCGGCTGGTCGCTGGACAGCCCGCTGCACGCTGCCAGCGCGATCTTGAGCAACTCGCCGGGGGTGAACACGCCCTCGACGTCTTCGGACCCGACCAGTACCTGCGCACCTCGCGAGCTATGTCCCGTATAGCGGCGCGTTCCAGTGCGTTCGACCCACAGTTCTGTCATGGATCCCTTTTTACCGGGCGCCCGGATATGAAAATGCGCGGAATGTCGCGGAATGTCCTAGCAAACCCCGGTTTGTTGTCCTGAATCACGATATGGTCGGCTCCTGCCGCTCGTTGGGTGGTGGGGGGATGCACGGTGTATCGGGAGGTATCGATGTCGTTTCTGATCGCGGCGCCGGAGCTGGTGACAGCCGCAGCCACGGACCTAGCGAGGATCGGCTCGACAATTACCGAGGCCAACGCCTCAGCGGCGGCCCCGACGACCGGAGTGCTGGCCGCGGGCGCCGATGAGGTGTCGGCGGCCATCGCCTCGCTGTTCAGCGGGCAGGCCGACGCATTTCAAGCGGTTAGCGCCAAGGCGGCGGCCTTTCATCAGCAGTTTGTCCAGCTACTGAATGGGGGTGCGGCCGCGTATGCCCAGACCGAGGCCACCAACGCTGAGCAGACCCTGCTGAACGCGGTGAACAAGCCCACTATGGCGCTGACGGGACGCCCGCTGGTGGGTAACGGCGCCAACGGCGCACCTGGTACCGGCGATAACGGCGGCGACGGCGGAATCCTGTTCGGTAATGGCGGTGCCGGCGGGTCCGGAACGGCGGCAGGAGTCGGCGACACCGCCGGCGGCAAGGGCGGAAACGGCGGCAACGGCGGTCTGTTCGGCAGCGGCGGGGCGGGCGGCGCCGGCGGCAGCGGGGGGGCGCCCGGAACCAGCGGCGGCGGCGGCGGCAACGGCGGCAGCGGGGGGCTGTTCGGCGCCGGCGGCGCGGGCGGCGCCGGCGGGTTCGGCGAGACCAACGGGGGCAATGGCGGCAACGGCGGCGCCGCGGGCCTGTTCTCCCCCGGCGGCCCCGTCGGCGGGCCCAACGCCGGCGCGGGCGGCGCAGGCGGCATCGGACATTCCGGCACCGGCGGCAACGGCGGGAACGGCGGAGCCGGCGGCAGGTACGGCTCCGGTAACGGCGGCTTCGGCGGCGCCGGCGGATACGGCGCAACACAGGGCGGCAACGGCGGTAATGGCGGCTCGGCCTCCGGAGGAATCGGCGGGATTTTCACTCCCGGCGGCATCGCCGGGAGCGGCGGCGCCGGCGGAGATGGCGGCAATATTGGCGGTAACGGCGGCGCCGGTGGCGACGGCGGACAGTTCGGGTTCGGGGGTACCGGTGGCGCCGGCGGCACGGGCACCAGCGGGTCCGGCGGGACCGGAGGGGCCGGCGGCGCCGGCGGCACGCTGGGCGGTTCCGGTGGCACCGGTGGCACCGGAGGCACCGGTGGAACAGATGGCGGCCAGGGAGGGCACGGAGGGAGTCCCGGCAAGGTCACCGGTAACGGTGGGCGCGGCGGGGACGGCGGTACCGGCCTGACCGGTTCAGGCGGCAACGGCGGGGACGGCGGCAACTCGAGGACCGGCATTCTGGGTTCCGGCGGAATAGGCGGCGCCGGCGGCAACTCCGACGCCCAAACGGCCTCCGGCCTCGGCGGCAACGGCGGCGCCGGCGGCGACGGCGGCAGCCTCGGGGGAACTGGCGGGGCCGGCGGGGCCGGCGGTCAGGGCTTTCACGCGCACGGCGGCAATGGCGGCGACGGCGGCGACGGCGGCGACTTCTCCGGCTCCGGCGGATCCGGCGGCGCCGGCGGGGCGGGCCTTGGGTCGACCGGCGGCAACGGCGGCGACGGCGGCAACGCCGGACTGTTCGGCAACGGCGGGGGCGGCGGCAACGCGAGCGTCGAACAGACCCCCGGGGTTGCGGGCACCGGCGGCTCCGGCGGCAAGATCGCGGGCAAGGCCGGCGCGGACGGCCAAGCCTAGCCTCGGGGCTACCGCCTGGGCGCTGGTTGGCACCTCGGGCAGTAGAACGACGACCGGTTCATGAACTTCTCGCGGCGGATCACGGCGCCGCAGCGCCGGCAGGGCTCGCCCTCGCGGCCGTAGGCGTCCAGCGACCGGTCGAAGTAGCCCGATTCGCCATTGACATTGACGTACAGCGAATCGAACGAGGTCCCGCCCTTGGCCAGCGCCTCGCGCATCACCTCGGCGGCGGCCTCAAGGACGGCGGCGAGCTGCTTGCGCGTCAGCGTCGCGGCGATCCGCGCGCCGTTCACCTTGGCCCGCCACAGCGCCTCGTCGGCGTAGATGTTGCCGATCCCCGACACCACCGTCTGGTCCAGCAGTTGACGCTTGATCTCAGAGTGCTTGCGCCGCAACACCTTTACCACCGCGTCGGCGTCGAAGCGCGGGTCCAGCGGGTCGCGCGCGAGGTGCGCGACGGGCACCGGAACCACGCTGCCGTCGACCGTCACCAGGTCGGCCAGCTGCCACCCGCCGAAGGTCCGCTGATCGGCGAAGCTCAACACGGTCCCGTCGTCGAGCAGCGCGGAGATCCGGACGTGGTCGGCGCGCGGGACTGTCCCCAGCAGCATCTGCCCGCTCATGCCCAGGTGCACCACCAGCGCGGTGTCGGGGTCGTCCGGCAGGTCCAGCAACAGCCATAGGTACTTGCCGCGGCGATCGGTGCCGGTGATCCGCGCGCCCAGCAGCCGGGCGGTCAGGTCGGCGGGTCCGGCCTCATGGCGGCGCACCGCGCGCGGATGGTGCACGCGCACCGCCGTCATCGTCTTGCCCACCACATGGGTCTGTAAGCCGCGGCGGACCACCTCGACTTCGGGTAGTTCGGGCATCTAGACGGATGTTTTTCCCGCGCTGTCGAGCGCATTCCACGCGGTCGCAGCGGCCTTCTGCTCCGCCTCTTTCTTGGTGCGGCCCACCCCGGTCCCGTATTCGGTGTCCATCACGACGACCACCGCGGTGAATTCCTTGTCGTGGTCGGGACCGGTGGAGGTCACCGTGTAGGACGGCGGGCCAAGACCCCGCGCCGCGGTCAGCTCCTGCAGGCTGGTCTTCCAATCCAGCCCGGCGCCCAGCGTCGCGGACGCGTCCAGCAGCGGGCCGAACAGCCGCAGGATCACCTCGCGGGCCACCTCGATGCCGTGCTCCAGGTAGATCGCGCCCAGCAGCGACTCCATCCCGTCGGCCAGGATGCTGGACTTGCCGGCTCCCCCGCTGGTCACTTCGCCGCGCCCGAGCAGGATGTGCACGCCGAGGCCCTCGGGCGTCAAATTCCGCGCCACGTCGGCCAGCGCATGGGTGTTGACCACGCTGGCGCGCAGTTTGGCCAGCTCCCCTTCCGAGCGCTCGGGGTGGCGGTGGAACAGCTCGTCGGTGATGGTCAGGCCCAGGACGGCATCGCCGAGGAACTCCAGGCGTTCGTTGGTGGGCAGCCCGCCGTGCTCGTACGCATAGCTGCGGTGGGTCAACGCCAGCTCGAGCAGCTCGTCGGCCAGTTCGACGCCGAGCGCCTCCCTGAGTTCTTGCCGCGGTTGGGTCATGACTCACCCCGCGGGCTGTCATCAAGCATGTCGGCCAGTTTCGCCCACCGCGGATCCATGTGGTCATGCTGATGCCCCGGCTCGGCGGCCAGCGAAACACCGCAGTCCGGGCACAGCCCCGGGCAATCCGGCTGACACACCGGCGAAAACGGCAGCTCGAGCCCCACGGCGTCGATGATGGGCTGCTCAAGATCGATGGTGTTGTCGACGACGTGCCCGACCTCACCCTCCTCGGTGGTCGCCTCCGTGGTGCTGTCCGGATACGCGAACAGCTCGGTCAGGGCCACCTCGATGCGTCCCTGCAACGGGGTCAGGCACCGGGCGCACTCTCCGACGGTGGGCGCGGTGACCGTCCCCGTCACCAGGACGCCTTCCGACACCGACTCCACCCGCAGATCCAGTTCCATCGGGGCACCCGGCTCGATCGCGACCAGCTCCACGCCCATGCGCGACGGGCTGGGCACGGTGTCGCGCAGCGTCACCATCGAACCCGGGCGTCGCCCGAGCCGCGTGATGTCGACCACCGTCGGCGACGTAGGGCGCCGACCTGGACGGCGATGCTGCTCCGTGTGGCTGTGGTGACGCGCCATAGGAGAAATCCTACGGCGCTGGGGCTTTCTGAAGGCGAACTGGTTAACGCACCGCGTAGTCGTGGGTGCCGGCCGCCGTGCGCAGCTGATGACGACCGCGGCCAACGGACCGAAGCGTGCCGTTCAGGAACTCCTCGAACTCGGCGAGCTTGTTGTCGACGTAGATATCGCACTCACCGCGCAGCCGGTCCGACTCGGCGTGCGCCGTGTCGATGAGCCGGGTGGCTTCCGCCGTCGCGGCCTGTACCACCTCGTTGTCCGACACCAGGCGCTGCTGCTCCTTGATGCCCTCTTGGACGGCCTTCTCGTAGGAGATATTGCCGTTCTCGATCAGCCGGTCCGCCTCGGACTTGGCCCGCCCCACGCTGGCCTCGTACTCGCGCTTGGCCGCGGTGGCGATGCGAACCGCCTCCTCCCGGGCCTCCCCGACCATCCGCTCGCTGTGCTGGCGCGCCTCGCTCACCATGCGGTCTGCCTGTGATTTCGCGTCGGACAGGAGCCGGTCGGCCTCCGCGCGCGCGTGGTTGAGCATCGACTCGGACTCCGTGGTCGCCGAGGACACCATCGACTCGGCGTGCGTCTTGGCGTCCTGCAGCATCGAATCCCGCGCGTCGAGCACGTCCTGGGCGTCGTCCAGCTCGCCGGGGATCGCGTCCTTGATGTCGTCGACCAGCTCCAGCACATCGCCGCGAGGCACCACGCAACCCGCCGTCATCGGCACGCCACGTGCTTCCTCGACAATCGCGCTCAGTTCATCCAGCGCTTCAAAGACTCGGTACACGGCCATACCCTCCTGGGTTCCTGCACAACACCTGCTGTTACCAGTGTGCCTGGTGTTATCACTGTGACGGCGGTGGCGGCGCGGTGTGTCGGCTTTTCGATCGTTTGCGCCTGTTAACCACTATCCCACGATGCCGCTGGCGGGCCCATCTGCAGATTTGACGGAAACCGCAATTTTGTCTTCACTACTACACGCGTGTTGACTCCGCCAGGAGCGGCAGGGGGAACCGGGGGGAAGGACACACAGGAGAGCACGGAATGCCTTTGGCCGGCGCCCCCATACCGGTTCTGCTGCAACAGCGGGCGGAGCTGCAGCCCGACGGCGCGGCATACACCTTCATCGACTACGACGAGAACCCCGACGGGTTTGCTGAGACCCTCACGTGGTCGCAGGTGCTGCACCGCTCCCGCGCCCTCGCCGAAGAGCTGACCCCGTGGGGCTCGCCCGGCGACCGGGCCGCCATCCTGGCGCCACAGGGACTGGACTACATCGTCGCCTTCTTCGGCGCGATCCAGGCCGGCTTCATCGCCGTCCCGCTCTCGGTGCCCCAATACGGCGTGCACGACGAACGCGTGGCCTCGGCGCTGCACGATTCGCAACCGGCGGTCATCCTCACCACCTCGGCCGCAGTCGGGAACGTCAACAAGTACGCGTCCGGGCAGGCCGGGGAGCCCACCCCGGCGGTGCTCGAGCTGGACCAGCTCGACCTGGACGCGCCGCGGCACCTGTCGGCGGTCGCGCGATTCTCGTCCAGCGAGGACGACCCGGCCTACCTGCAATACACGTCGGGATCGACGCGGTCCCCGGCCGGCGTCATCATCACGCACAAGAACTTCACCGCCAACCTGCAGGGGACGATGACGTCCTTCTTCGGCGAACCCGGAACGAGCACGCCGGGGATCAAGTGGGTGTCGTGGCTGCCCTACTACCACGATCTCGGGCTGATGTTCGGCATCGGCGGGCCGATGCTCGACGGCCGCCATGGCGTGTCGCTCAGCCCGCAATCGTTTCTGTTCCGGCCGGCACGCTGGATGCAACTGCTGGCCAGAAGCGGCCAATGTTGGTCCGGCGGGCCGAATTTCGCCTTCGATCTGGCCGCGCGCAAAACCACGGACGAGCACATGACGGGGCTCGACCTCGGCAACGTGGTGGCGTTGTCCAACGGCGGTGAGCGAATCCACGTGCCGACCGCGCAGCGATTCCTCGAACGCTTCGCCCGGTTCAATCTGTCGCCCAACGCGGTCACACCCTCCTACGGTCTGGCCGAGTCGACGTTGTACGTGGCGACCCCCAGAATCGGCCTGCCGCCCAACATCGTGCGTTTCGATTCCGAGCAGTTGGTCGCCGGCCAGGCAACGCCGTGCGCAGACGACGACGCGGTGGCCACCGAACTCATCGGTTACGGCCCGCCCAACCCGGCGACAGTGCGCATCGTGTGCCCGAGGGGCAAGACGGAATGCGAACCCGGCGTCGTCGGCGAGATCTGGACGCACGGCGACAGCGTCGGGTTGGGGTATTGGCGCAACCCCGAACAGACCGAACGCACCTTCGGTGCGAAGATTCTCGATCCCGCCCCGGGCACCCCGGAGGGGCCGTGGCTGCGGACGGGTGACCTGGGCGTGGTCTACGACGGCGCGTTGTTCATCATCGGCCGCATCAAGGACCTGCTCATCGTCGACGGGCGCAACCACTATCCCGACGACATCGAGGCCACCGTCCGGGAAATCACGGGCGCCCGCGTCGCGACGTTCGCCGCTCCCGACGATGTCACCGAACGACTGGTCGCGATCGTCGAGCTGCGGGACCAAGGGGCATCGCCCCCCGGCGCAGAAGCCCTGCGCGCGTTGCGGCGCGAAATCACTTCGGCGGTCTCGAAGACGCACGCCCTGCGCGTCGCCGATCTGGTTTTGGTGCGGCCGGGTTCGATCCCGGTGACCACCAGCGGCAAGATCCGCCGGTCACGCTGCGCCGAGCTCTATCGCGGCGACGGCTTCACGCGGTTGGACGCGTCGGCTCGGGCCGAGGCTGGGGCCCAGTCAGGAATCTCGCCAGTTCGCTGATCGTGGGGTGCTGCCAAAGGTCCAGCGCGGACACCGGGCGGCCGAGCAACTCGGACAGATCCCCGGAGAGCGAGACCGCGTCCCGCGACCCCACGCCCAGATCGTTCAGGGCTAACTCGACGTCGACATCAGCGCGATCGCAACCGATCTCGGTGACCAGATAATCGACCAGCCAGCGCCGAAGCGCGGCCTCGTCGGGAATGGTCTCCACGGCCAGGAACCTACCTGTTTTCCCGCCGTCTTGCGTTTGAAATATACCCCTGCCGGGTATATCCTCGCCTGGTGATCAGCAGAGCGCTAACAGCAGTCGGCCACGCGTTGGCCCTGACCGGATCGATGACCTGGGAAATCCTGTGGGCACTGATCCTGGGTTTCGCGCTCTCGGCGGTGGTGCAGGCCGTCGTGCGTCGCTCGACGATCGTGTCACTGCTGGGCAATGACCGGCCCCGCACGCTGGCGGTCGCGGCGGGCCTGGGCGCGGCGTCGTCGTCGTGCTCGTACGCCGCGGTCGCCCTGGCCCGCTCCCTGTTCCGTAAGGGCGCCAACTTCACCGCGGCCATGGCGTTCGAGATCGGGTCGACCAACCTGGTGGTAGAGCTGGGCATCATCCTGGCCCTGCTGATGGGTTGGCAGTTCACCGCCGCGGAATTCGTCGGCGGCCCTCTGATGATCGTGGTTCTGGCCGTGCTGTTCCGGCTGTTCGTGCGCACGCGACTCATCGACGCCGCCCGCGAACAGGCCGAACGCGGGATCGCCGGATCGATGGAAGGCCATGCCGCGATGGACATGTCCATTCAGGGTGACGGCTCGTTTTGGCGGCGGCTGTTCTCCCCGCAGGGCTTTACCTCGGTGTCGCACGTGTTCGTCATGGAGTGGTCGGCGATCCTGCGCGACCTGATCATCGGGCTGTTGATCGCGGGCTCCATCGCGGCGTGGGTGCCCCAAACGTTTTGGCAGGGCTTCTTTTTGGCCGATCATCCGGGCTGGGCGGCGGTGTGGGGGCCGATCGTGGGACCCGTCGTCGCGATTGTGTCGTTCGTCTGCTCGATCGGCAACGTGCCGCTGGCCGCCGTGCTGTGGAACGGCGGCATCAGCTTCGGGGGCGTCGTCGCGTTCATCTTCGCCGACCTGCTGATCATTCCCATCTTGAACATCTACCGGAAGTACTACGGCACCAAGATGATGCTGACGCTGCTCGGCACCTTCTACGCCGCCATGGTCGTCGCCGGGTATCTCGTCGAATTGATCTTCGGCACAGCCCATCTCATCCCCACCCAGCGCGCCGCCACCGTCATGGAGGCCGCCATCTCGTGGAACTACACCACCTGGCTCAACATCGCCTTCCTCGTCGTCGCGGCGCTGTTGGTCATCCGGTTCTTCACCTCGGGTGGCCTGCCCATGCTGCGCATGATGGGTGGCTCCCCCGACGAGCACGACCACAGCGGGCACTGCCACTGAGGCAATGACGCCACTCGCGTATCCTGGCCCGCAAATGGCGTCAACACCGACAGAGCCTGACAAGTATCCGCAGCCGCCCTCCGGTCCCCCGCTGCCCGCCGATATCGGCCGGCTGCTGCTGCGCTGCCACGACCGCCCGGGGCTGATCGCCGCCGTCAGCGCCTTTTTGACGCAGGCAGGCGCGAACATCATTTCGCTGGACCAGCACTCCACCGCGCCCGAGGACGGAACATTCCTTCAGCGCGCGATCTTTCACCTGCCCGGGCTGAGCGCCGCCATCGACGGCCTGGAGCGCGACTTCGCCGGCACCGTGGCCGGCAAGTTCGCCATCGACTACCGCATCACCGAGGCCGCCAAGCCCAAACGGGTCGCGATCATGGCGTCCAAGGAAGACCACTGCCTGCTAGATCTGTTGTGGCGCAACCGTCGCGGCGAGCTGCAGATGTCGGTGTCGATGGTGATCGCCAACCACGCCGACCTCGCCGAGCGGGTGCGTCCCTTCGGCGTGCCGTTCTTCCACATCCCGGCCACCCGCGACAACCGCGCCGAGGCCGAACAACGTCAGCTCGAATTGCTCAGGGGCAACGTCGATTTGGTGGTGATGGCGCGCTACATGCAAATCCTCACCCCGACGTTCCTGGACGGGGTCGGCTGTCCGGTGATCAACATCCATCATTCGTTCCTGCCGGCGTTCGTCGGCGCATCCCCGTACAAGCGCGCTCGGGAACGCGGCGTCAAGCTGGTCGGCGCGACCGCCCACTACGCCACCGAGGTGCTCGACGAGGGTCCGATCATCGAACAGGACGTCGTCCGTGTCGACCACACGCACACCGTCGACGACCTGATCCGCGTCGGCGCGGACGTCGAACGCGCGGTGCTCTCCCGCGCCGTGCTCTGGCACTGCCAGGATCGGGTGATCGTGCACGACAACCAGACGATTGTGTTCTAGCCGCCCAACAGCTCCGTGATCGCCAACGGGTCCTTGTAGTAGACGTCAGAGATCCACGATCAATCCGTCGCGGACCGTATAGACCTCAACCAGATTCATCACGAGGCTCTCGCCGGACGCCCTCGCGGTGAACGTCAGCGGAAAGCGCATCGCCACGGTGTCTTGCGCGTGTAGGAACTGGAGTTCCTCGCTCGGACTCAGCTGCAAGCCTTCGTTCATCTTCGCGTAGAGCTCGAAAAATCCTGCCGCGCCACGATATTCGCCGCTGAACGGCATCCCGCCCGCTTCATGGACGACGAAGTCGGGATGCAGCAGCGCGCCGGCGGCGTCGTAGCGTTCCTCGGCGATCGCGTTCATGAACTCGCCGACGACGGTCCGCGGATCATTGGCCATGCGAAAGCTTTTCGCGCAAACGCCGATTCACCGGCTCCGGCAGCAGCTCCGTCACGTCACCGCCGAGCATCGCGACCTCCTTGGCCAGCGACGACGACACGAACGAATACTTCGGCGTCGTCGCGACGAAGAACGTGTCCACACCGGCGACGTGCTTGTTCATCTGCGCCATCTGCAGCTCGTATTCGAAGTCGGTGCCGGTGCGCAGGCCCTTGACGATGGCCGTCATGCCGCGGGCCCTGACGAAGTCGACCACCAGGCCCTGCCCGGACTCCACCCGCAGGTTGGGCAGGTGCGTCGTCGACTCCTCGATCATCGCGATCCGCTCGTGGAGGTCGAACATGCCCTTCTTGGCGGGGTTGACCAGGATCGCGACCACCACCTCGTCGAACTGCGCCGCGGCGCGCTCGAAGACGTCGACGTGGCCCAACGTCACCGGGTCGAACGATCCCGGGCATACCGCGCCGCTCATGAGGCATGACGGTAGCAGGGCGCTACACCGGCCGTTCAGGCCCGTTCGGCAAGCTCCAGACGGGTGTCGCCGTACACGCGCGCTGGCCACACCTCCCAGCCGTCCGGCCAGGTCAGGGCCGCACCGGCCGCCGCCCGCTCGACCACCGCGACGGTCCCCTCATGAGCCCACCCGGCCAAGGCGGCCAGCACCGCCTCGATGTCGCCGTTGTCGACGTCGTAGGGCGGGTCGGCCAGCACCAGATCCACCGCGAGGGGAGAACCGGCCAGCACGGCCGCCACCGCGCCCCGCCGCAGCGTGGCCCCGGGCAGGCCCAGCGTGTCGATGTTGCGCGCGATGACGGCCGCGCTGCGCGGGTCGGACTCCACGAACAGCGCCGAGGCGGCTCCGCGCGACAGCGCCTCGAGCCCCAGCGCGCCCGAGCCGGCGTAGAGGTCCAGCACCGCCAAACCGGTCAACTCGCGGCGCGCGGTGACGATATTGAACAGCGACTCCCGCACCCGATCGGTGGTGGGCCTGGTCCCGCGCGCCGGCACCGCGATGCGCCGGCCCCCGGCCACGCCCCCGATGATCCTCGTCAACTGCGCCGCTCCTCCTCGCCGATTCAGTCGCTACGCGCCTTGTCGTCGCCGGCGCTTCAGCTGAGCACCACCAGCAGGTCTCCGCCCTCGACCTGTGCGGTGGCCGACACCGCGACCCGCTCCACCGCACCGTCTTTGGGCGCGGTGATGGGGGCCTCCATCTTCATGGCCTCGATGGTGGCGACGGTCTCGCCGGCGCCGATCTTGTCGCCGACGGACACCCCCACCGTGACGACACCGGCGAAGGGCGCGGCGACGTGTCCGGGGTTGCCGCGGTCGGCCTTCTCGGCCGCCGGGACCTCGCTGGCGATGCTGCGGTCGCGCACCAGCACCGGCCGGAGCTGGCCGTTCATGATGCACATGACCGTTCGCATGCCGCGCTCGTCGGGCTCCGAGATGGCCTCCAGCCCGATCAGCAGCTCGACGCCGCGCTCGAGTTGCACCCGGTGCTCCTCACCCTGGCGCAAACCGTAGAAGAACTGATTGGCCGACAGCTGCGACGTGTCGCCGTAGATCTCCCGATGCTCTTCGAATTCCCTTGTCGGAGCGGGGAATAGCAACCGGTTCAGCGTGGCTTGGCGCTTGGGTCCGGCCAGCGACAGCAGCGCCTCGTCGTCGGGCGTCAGTTCCTCGGTGGGCCGCGCCGGTGCGCGGCCTTCCAGTGCCGCGCTGCGCAGGGGTTCGGGCCAGCCGCCGGCCGGCTCACCCAGCTCGCCGCGCAAGAAACCCAGCACCGACTCGGGGATATCGAATCGCTTTGGCTCGGAGGCGAATTCGTCGGCGCTCACGCCCGCACCGACCAGCGCCAGCGCCAGGTCGCCCACCACCTTCGACGACGGCGTGACCTTGATCAGCCTGCCCAGCACCCGGTCCGCGCCGGCGTAGGCCTCCTCGATCTCCTCGAACCTGTCCCCTAGGCCGAGCGCGATCGCCTGCTGGCGCAGATTGGACAGCTGCCCGCCCGGGATCTCGTGGTGGTAGACCCGGCCCGTTGGCCCCGGCAGCCCGGATTCGAAGGGCGCGTACACCTTTCGCAGCGCCTCCCAATAGGGTTCGAGCTCGCAGACCGCCGACAGCGACAGCCCGGTGTCGTAGTCGGTGTGCGCGGCCGCGGCGACGATCGAGCTCAGTGCGGGCTGGCTGGTGGTCCCCGCCATCGGCGCGGATGCGCCGTCGACCGCATCGGCGCCGGCCTGCCAGGCCGCCACGTAGCTGGCCAGCTGGCCACCCGGGGTGTCGTGGGTGTGCACGTGCACCGGCAGGTCGAAGCGGCTGCGCAGCGCGCTGACCAATCGCGTCGCGGCCTGGGGCCGCAGCAGCCCGGCCATGTCCTTGATGGCCAGCACGTGCGCGCCGGCGTCCACGATCTGGTCGGCCAGCTTCAGGTAGTAGTCCAGCGTGTAGAGCTGCTCACCCGGGTCGGACAGGTCGCCGGTGTAGCACATCGCGACTTCGGCTATCGCCGTGCCGGTTTCGCGCACGGCGTCGATCGCCGGGCGCATCGACTCCAGGTTGTTGAGCGCGTCGAAGATGCGGAAGATGTCGATGCCGGTCGCGGTGGCCTCCTCGACGAAGGCCGACGTGACCAACTCCGGGTACGGCGTGTAGCCGACGGTGTTGCGGCCCCGCAACAGCATCTGCAGGCAGATGTTGGGCATCGCCTCACGCAGCGTGGCCAGCCGCTCCCACGGATCCTCCTTGAGGAAGCGCAGCGCCACGTCGTACGTCGCGCCGCCCCAGCACTCCACCGACAGCAGTTGCGGAACCGTGCGGGCCAAATACGGTGCTACCCGCGCCAATCCGCTGGTACGGACACGGGTCGCCAGCAGCGACTGGTGGGCATCACGGAACGTGGTGTCGGTGACGCCGACCGCCGGCGACTCACGCAGCCAGCGCGCGAAGCCCTCCGGCCCCAACTCGACCAGCCGCTGCTTGGACCCGGCCGGCGGCGGGGCGTCCAGGTCGATGTCGGGCAGCTTGTCCTGCGGGTACACCGTTGACGGCCGCGTGCCGTGCGGCTGGTTGACCGTGACATCACCCAGGTACTCCAGGATCTTGGTGCCGCGGTCGGCCGAGGCGTGCGCGGTCAGCAATTGCGGGCGCTCGTCGATGAACGACGTGGTGACGCGGCCTGCCTGAAAGTCCGGATCGTCCAGAACCGATTGCAGGAACGGGATATTCGTCGACACCCCGCGGATGCGGAACTCGGCGATGCCGCGGCGCGCGCGGGCCACCGCGGTCGGGAAGTCCCGGCCCCGGCAGGTCAGTTTGACCAGCATCGAGTCGAAGTGCGCACCGATCTCGGCGCCCAGGTTGGTGCTGCCGTCGAGCCGGATGCCCGCGCCGCCGGGCGTGCGGTAGGCGCTGATGCGTCCGGTGTCGGGCCTGAAGCCGTTGGCCGGATCCTCGGTGGTGATCCGGCATTGCAGCGCGGCGCCGTGCGGACGGATCGCTTCCTGCCGCAGGCCCAGCTCGTCGAGCGTCTCCCCCGACGCGATGCGCAGCTGGCTGGAGACCAGGTCGACGTCGGTGATTTCCTCGGTGACGGTGTGCTCCACCTGAATCCGCGGGTTCATCTCGATGAAGACGTAGTCGCCGTTCTCGTCGAGCAGGAATTCGACGGTGCCCGCGCAGCTGTACCCGATGTGCCGGGCGAAAGCGACCGCGTCGGCGCAGATCCTCATCCGAAGCTCGGGGGCCAGCGCGGGCGCGGGTGCCAGCTCGATGACCTTCTGGTGGCGGCGCTGCACGCTGCAGTCGCGCTCGTAGAGGTGGATCACGTTGCCTTGCGCGTCGGCCAGGATCTGCACCTCGATGTGGCGTGGCCGCACCACCGCCTGTTCGAGGTAGACCGTCGCGTCGCCGAACGCCGACTCGGCTTCGCGGCTGGCGGCTTCGATCGCTTCGGGCAGCGCGGCGGCGTCGGTGACGCGGCGCATGCCGCGGCCCCCGCCGCCGGCGACGGCCTTGACGAACAACGGAAACCGCATGGTCGCCCCGTCCGATTCCAAGGCCGACACCAGCTCGTCGACCGAGGACGACGGCTCCGACGACGTCAACACCGGCAGCCCGGCCTCGCGGGCGGCGGCGATCGCGCGGGCCTTATTTCCGGTCAGCTCAAGCACTTCCGCGCCGGGTCCGACGAACGTGATGCCCGCGGCCGCGCACGCGGCGGCCAGGTCCGGGTTCTCCGACAGGAATCCGTAGCCGGGGTAGACGGCGTCGGCGCCGGCCCGGATCGCGGTCTCGACGATGTCGTCGACGGACAGGTAGGCGCGCACCGGATGGCCGACCTCGCCGATCTGATAGGACTCGTCGGCCTTGAGCCGATGCTGCGAATTGCGGTCCTCGTAGGCATAGATGGCCACGGTGCCGATGCCGAGTTCGTAGGCGGCACGGAAGGCGCGGATCGCGATCTCACCGCGATTGGCAACCAGCACTTTGGAAATCATGGGCAGCCTCCTAGCGCCGTTGGCTCACCAGAGCGTCGACCAATAATCCCAGAACCTCACCATGATCATCAGGAAGACCGCGGTGAACCACAGCGTGACGATCGACCACCGCCATTGGTATGCCACCCGCCCCAGCGTGCTGTCCCCGCGATCCAGCGCGGGGCGAAACACGGTGGATACCAACACGACAAGCAGCGGGATGGTGATCGACCAGACCACCATGCAGTACGGGCACAGCGCGCCGATGCGGTACAGACTCTGGAAGATCAGCCAGTGCACCATGACCGCGCCGACCAGCGTCCCAACCGTCAGTCCAATCCAATACCATTGCGGCAGAGCCACTTTCGAAACCGCCAACACGCCGGTGGCCAGCACCACGGTGAACCCGATGATGCCGAGCAACGGGTTGGGAAACCCCAGCACCGAGGCCTGCGGCGTCGTCATCACCGAGCCGCACGACACGATCGGGTTGATGTTGCAGGACGGCACGTAGTGGGGATTGATCAGCAGTTTGAACTTGTCGATGGTCAGCGCCATCGACGCGATGAGGCCGGCCACGCCGGCGATCAGCACCCACCACGCGCTGAGCACCGGCACCCGCTCCCCAGACGCCGGGGCCGTCGGGTCCGGCGTCTCGGTCATGCCGCGGGGGTGACGGGATTATCAATGCCCGGAACGTCGCCCACGATCGCCTTGACGGCCGCGACCAACGCGTCGGGCGTCGTCGGCTCGTAGTCGTTGCCGTTGATCTTGATCGTCGGCGTCGCGTTGATCTTGTCGGCCGCGGCCGCGCCCTTGACCTTGTCGAGGTACTTGCCGCTGTTCACGCAGTTCGGGACGTTGCCCACCACGCCGGCTTCGCGGGCGAGTTCGATCAACTTCGCATTGTCGGGGAAGCTGGTGCCCCGCTCGTCGGGCTGAACGTTCTTGCTGTACAACGCCGTATGGAAGCGGCGGTACGCGTCGATGGACTCGTCGGCGACGCACAGCGACGCCGCGCCCGCGCGCGAGGAGTAGTTCTGGTTCTTCGGGCTGTCGAGGATCGCCACCATGGAGTAGTCCGCCGCGATGGCACCGGTGTCGATGAGCTTGGACACCGTCGCCCCGTACGTCTGCTCGAAGTTGCCGCACGCCGGGCACAGGAAGTCCTCGTAGAACGAGACGACCACCTTGGGGGTGCTGGTGCCGGGCTGGGTGATCACCTTGCTCGACGTCACCCGCACCGCGTCACCGGCGCCCGAAGCGACGGGAGCCGGTTTCTTGTGGCTCGAGGTGACAATGTAGAAGACCAGGGCCACCGCGAAGATCACGACCACGGCGGTGGCGGCGATCGGGATGAGCCGGCTGGAACTGCGGCCGGCGGACGTCACATCGATTCGCGGGGGGCGTTTGGATTTGTCGGCCACCCGCCTAGCGTACCGGCGCCCTTCTCAGGCCCGGCTGAGGTGAGCCCGCAAAGCCGAAATCAGCTCGGCGGTGGCGGTGGCACTACCGCCCCCGAGCGGAAACAGATTCGCGAAGCCGTGTATCAGCGAACCGAAGGCACGCAGGTCGACGGCCGTCCCGGCCTCGCGCAGCGCGGCGGCGTAGCTTTCGCCCTCGTCGCGCAACGGGTCGAAACCCCCGACCGCGATCAACGCCGGCGCCAGCCCGGCCAGCGACGCGGCGAGTGCCGGCGACACCCGGGGATCGGTCTTGTCGAGACCGGACCCGCGCAGGAGCTGCGACTCGAAGAAGTCCATGTCCCGCTTCGTCAGCAGGAAGCCGCGGGCGAACAGGCCCAGGGACCGGGTCTGGGCGGTGAAATCGGTCCGCGGGTAGAGCAGCCACTGCAGGATCGGGGCGGGGCCACCCGCGTCGCGCGCCAACTGCGACACCACCGCCGCCAGGTTGCCGCCGGCGCTGTCCCCGCCGACCGCGACCCGTCCGGGTGCCGCGCCGAGTTCGGCGCCGTGCTCATGCGCCCACACGAAGGCCGCGTAGGCGTCGTCGAGCGCGGCGGGCGCCGGATGCTCGGGGGCCAGGCGGTAGTCGACCGCCAACACGTGGACGCCGGCGTCGCGGCATGTCAACCGGCACAGCGCGTCGTAGGTGTCCAGGTCGCCAAGGCTCCAGCCGCCGCCGTGGTAGAAGACCAGCAGGTCCGCCGCCTCATCGCCGGCCGGACGGTAGTGGCGCGCCGGGATCTCACCGGCCGGTCCGGGCAGGGAGATGTCGTCGACGCCGACGTGGACCTGCGGCCCCGGCATGCTCACGACCATCTCGCGCATCTGGGCACGCGAGAGCGGCACATCGTCGTCGATGATCAGGCCGTCGAGGCCGACGGCGTGCAGGCCCGAGAGCATCAGCTGCAGCGTGGGATCCAGCGTGTTGCCGTCGATGACGACGGAGCGCCCGCCGGACAGCACCCGCGCGGCGCCGGGCGGAACCCACGGAATGACCTTGACGCCGACGGCGGCGACCACGCTTTGTAAGCCCGAGAGGCGACGGCTCCTCGCGCCGAGAGCGAGAGCCGGCGCGCCCGGCGGACTTTTGGACATGCGCTGCTCCCTCAAACTCCCTCGCGCCGCTTCCGGCGCGCTCCCGCGACCAACTCTACGTGCCGAGCTGCCTGCAAAAAATGCGGCCAACACCGTCCCGGGTGTCATCAGCTGGCAGATTCGTCTCGGTACTATCGTGATTCGGAAAATTTCCACGAACCTTTTCAGGCAGGTGAATATCGTGACCGGCGATTCGGGCGCCAACATTCCATCTATAGCCCTCAATGACGAGAACACAATGCCGGTCCTGGGCGTCGGTGTCGGGGAGTTGTCGGAGGATGAGGCCGAACGAGCGGTGTCGGCCGCGCTGGAAATCGGCTGCCGGCTGATCGACACCGCCGCTGCCTACGGCAACGAAGCCGCGGTGGGCCGGGCGATCGCGGCCTCGGGCATTCCCCGCGCGGAGCTCTTCGTCACCACCAAGCTGGCCACCGCCGACCAGGGGCTCACCAATGCCGTCGCGGCCTGCGCGGCGAGTCTGGAGCGTCTCGGACTGGACTACGTCGACCTGTACCTGGTGCACTGGCCGGCGCCGTCGCTCGGCATGTACGTCGATTCGTGGGGGGGCCTGATCCAATGCCGGGCCGCCGGGCACGCGCGTTCGCTCGGCGTGGCCAACTTCACCGACGAGCATGTGGAGACGGTCATCGACCTCTCCTTCGTCACACCGACGGTCAACCAGATCGAGCTGCACCCGCTGCTCAACCAGGAGGAACTGCGCAAGGCGAACGCCCAGCGCAATGTCGTCACGCAGTCCTACACGCCGCTGGTGCTGGGCAAGCTGATGGACAATCCGACGATCACCTCCGTCGCCGGCGAGTACGGCAAGACGCCCGCGCAGGTGCTGCTGCGGTGGAACCTGCAACTGGGCAACGCGGTCGTGTTCCGCTCCGCCCAGGCCGAGCACATTGCCAGCAACCTCGACGTCTTCGATTTCGAATTGGCCGCCGAGCACATGGACGCGATCAACGCGCTCAACGACGGCACCCGGGTGAGGCCGGACCCGCTCACCTACGAGGGCTCTTAGGCCGTCACCCCGTCGGGCAGGTGGACGCGGCCTGACGCAGCACGTTCGACGATTCCTGGTCGACCGGTAACGCGTATCCGCGTAACACCGCGATGAACTGCATGGCGTACTGGCACGCGAACGCCTTGTTCGGCGGCATCCACTGCCCGGGCGGCAGGTCGCCCTTGTCCTGATTGGCCTGGCCCTGAACGGCGAGCAGGTTGGCCGGATCGTTGGCGAACCGCACCCGCTCGTTGTCCGGCCAGCCCGACGCGCCCATGTCCCAGGCGTAGGCCAGCGGGACGATGTGGTCGATCTGCACCGCTTCCCCGATCTTGGCGCCGCGCTGGAAAGCGATGATGGCGTTGGTGTACGGGTCGTGCAGTGTGCCGGTGGCCACGGCGTCCGGGCACTTCTTGATCGAGACGTAGGTCTTGTCGACGAGGTCGCGGTTGAGGATGTCGTCGCGGGTGTCACACCCGTTGTGCCCCAACGGGGCATCGTTGTCGTCGGTCCAGGCGTCGCCGAACGCCGTGCGGTGGTAGTCGTAGCGGTGGGCGCGCACCGGCACCACTCCGATTCCCGCGAGCACGTCGGTACCGGGAGCAACGGTCGGGACGTCGGCGCGCGCGGCGACCTCGCCGGCGTGCCTGGCCGAGGTCGATCCCCAGGTCTGGTAGGCGACCAGTACTGCGAGCACCGCGAGCGCCGTCAACCACAGCAGGACTTTGCGATTCATGATTTGTCCAGGTATTCGATGCGATCGGAGTCGGTGAACCGCCCTGCCAGCGCGGCCAATCCGGGGTGCGGGCTGCCGTCCTGGTAGGCGTTGACGCAGAATTCGCGGGCGGCCTCGATATAGGCGAGATGGTCGGCCAGCGACAGCAGGCGCAGCGTGATTGCCCTGCCGGACTGGTTGCGGCCCAACACATCGCCCTCTTTGCGCTCCTTGAGGTCCAGGTCGGCGAGCGCGAACCCGTCCATCGTCTCGGCGACCGCCTTGAGCCTGCGCCCGCCTGCGGAGTCCGGCCCGACCCAACTGGCCAGCAGGCACAGGCTGGGGTGCTGGCCGCGGCCGATGCGGCCCCGCAGTTGATGCAGCTGGCTGATGCCGAACCGTTCGGCGTCCATCACCAGCATGACCGTGGCGTTGGGGACGTCGACGCCGACCTCGATGACGGTGGTGCACACCAGCACATCGATCTTGCCGGCGCGGAAATCCGCCATCGCGGCGTCCTTCTCGTCGGCGGACAACCGCCCGTGCATCAGCCCGAGTCGCAGGTTGGCCAGCTCACCGGCGCGCAGCCGGGCGTAGAGCCCTTCGGCGGTCTGAGACGGACGGGCGCCGTCTTTCTCGGGCTCGTCGCTCTCGTCGATGCGGGGCGCGACCACATACGCCTGCCGTCCGGCGCCGACCTCTTCGATGATGCGCTCCCAGGCGCGGTCGAGCCACGCGGGCTTGTCCTGGACGAAGATCGTCCTGCTGGTGATCGGCTGGCGCCCGCGCGGAAGTTCGCGCAGCGTCAGGGTTTCCAGGTCGCCGTAGACGGTCAGCGCCACCGTGCGCGGGATCGGCGTGGCCGTCATCACCAGCAGGTGTGGAGTTATGCCCGCACGGGCCTTGGCGCGCAACCGATCTCGTTGCTCCACGCCGAACCGGTGTTGTTCGTCGACCACCACCATGCCCAGATTGTGGAATTCCACCGCGTCCTGCAACAGCGCGTGGGTGCCCACGACGATGTCCACCTGGCCGCCGGCGATCTCGGCCCGCAGGTATTTCTTCTGCCCCGTCGTCATCGATCCGCTGAGCAGCGCCACCCGCGCGGCGTTGTCGGTGCCGCCCAGCTGGCCTCCCATCGCCAACGGGCCCAGGACATCGGAGATAGATCGGACATGTTGTGCGGCAAGCACTTCCGTGGGGGCCAGCAGCGCGCACTGGTAGCCGGCGTCGACCATCTGCAGCATCGCCAGGACCGCGACGATCGTCTTGCCCGAACCCACCTCGCCCTGCAACAGCCGGTTCAGCGGGCGGGTCGCCGCCAGTCCGTCGCTCAGCACGTCGAGCACCTCACGCTGCCCCGCGGTCAGCTCGAACGGCAAGCGCCGCAACAGTTCTGCCGCCAAACCGTCGGGTCGCGGCGATGCCGCCGGCCCCGACTCGGACAGCTCG
Organism: uncultured Actinomycetota bacterium; assembly: GCA_963758775.1. Lineage (GTDB taxonomy): Bacteria > Actinomycetota > Actinomycetes > Mycobacteriales > Mycobacteriaceae > Mycobacterium. The sequence goes on along the minus strand of CAVWWU010000011.1, from coordinate 499,898 downwards.
CCGTGCCGGCGCGCCAGCAGCGCCCACTGCAGCCCGACGGCCTCGTCGAACGTCAAACGCTCACGTGCGCGCTGGCGCAGCTGCCCGTCCTCGGCGAGGTGAATGGCGCGCAGCGCTTCGTCCTCGCCCATCAGGCCATGCGCGGCGCGGAGTTCCTCCGGCAGCGGATCCTGCACCGGATCCAGCATGTCGAGGGCCTGGCGCACGCACGAGAAGATGTCCCAGCTCTGCAGCTTGGCGCTGGCCGGATAGATCGGAAAGAAGCTGCGCTCGAAGTCCTCGATCGCCAGCTCGCCGCCCCTGGTGGCCTCCGAAGCCTTGGCGATGTTCGCCAGGCTGTTGGAGCCGCGGGCTCGTCCGTCGAGGATGAGAAACGCCGGGTGCGTGAGCTGCATGGCGTTCTTGTAGAACCCGACCTCGCCGGACAGCATCACCCGCGTGCCCTTGGTGAGGTCCTTGCTGATGAAGCGCGCATTGAAGAAGGTGGCGGTCACCGCGCCGCGCCCGGAACCGACGGTGATGCGGAAGATCTTCTTCCTGGGGTCCTTCCTGGTCGAGATCATCGCCGCGGACGTGATGGTGTCGACGATGGTGATGTGTTCTCCGGTCTCGGGCTGTTCGTCTTCGGCACCGCGCACCGTCGCGCCCACGGTGTAGCTGCGGGGATAGTGGCGCAGCAGGTCGTCGACCGTGCGCAAGCCGAACACCTCGGCGAGCCTGTCGGCCGAGTGGGCGCCCAGCACCAAGTCCAGTCGATCGGTGAGCGTCGCCATTAGCTACTCGACCCCGATCAGCAGCGCGTCACCGCGGTGGCCGGCGTGGTAGATCATCAGCTCCGTCCCGGGATGGTGGTCGTGCACATGGTCTTTGAGGATGTCGCTGACAGCGGTGGCGTCGGCTTCCTCCAGATCGGCACCGATCAGCACCGTGAGCAGGTCGCCGCCGGAGGCCAGCAGCAAATCGAGCAGGCCGATCGCGGCCGCGGCCGCATCGGCCGCCACGATCAGCACCTCGTCGCCCGCGATGCCCAGGCCGTCGCCGGGCTGACAGCGGCCCGCCCAGGTCAACGCGCTCTCGGTCGCGATGCGCACCGATCCGTGCCGGGCGGCGCCGGCGGCGCGGGCCATGGTGTAGCCGTCGTCGACGGCCTGCCGGCCCGGCTCGTGCACGGCCAGCGCGGCCAATCCCTGCACCATCGATCCGGTCGGTATCGGCACCACGTCGATCCCCCAGCCGATGGCCGCGGTGCAGCCGGCCACCAGCTCTTCGGCCGGGACATAGCCGTTTGGCAACACCATGACCTGTGCGGCGCCGGTGTCCACCACGGCGCGCACCAGCTGGTGGGCGCTGATGCCGGTCGCGTCGGGTTGCAGCACAGCGGCGCCCTCACCGGCGAACAGCTCGGCGGCACCGGCGCCGTCGACGACGGCCAGCACCGCCCGCTCCCGCGTCCAGCCGCCGGCAGGCAGCCCGCCGGCGCCGGATGTCAAGGCGGAGATGACGATTCGGCTCAGCTGTCCGGCCGCCAGTCCGGCTTCGACGGCGGCGCCCGCGTCGTCGGTGTGGACGTGCACCGAGTAGCCCCCGGTCGCCTGCGGTGCCGCGGCGATGGCCACCGATTCGCCCAGCTCGCCGAGCCGGTCGCGCAACGTGTCGGCCGCGTGAGCCTCGCAGTCGTTCAGCAGGTACATCACCTCGAACTGCGGTGCGCGGCGTTCGGCGGTTTTCGGATCGGGCTTTTCGGTGCGCGGCGACAGCTCGTAGACCGTGCGGGCGGGCGTTTGACCGGTGACGGTGTTGCGCAGCGCATCCAGCAGAACCAGCAGGCCGCGTCCGCCGGCGTCCACCGCGCCGGCGTCTGCGAGGACGTCCAGCTGCTCCGGCGTCTTTTCCAGCGCGACGACGGCGGCATCGCCGGCGGCCGCGACCGCCGCACCCAGCCCGTCCCGGGCGCACTGTCCGACAGCATCCGCGGCGGCGCGCAGCACCGAGATGATGGTGCCCGGGATCTCGTCGCCCATCGAGGTGATGACCAGAGCGACCCCCCGCCGCAAAGCGGCCCCTAGCAGGTAGGCGTCGATGTCGGACAGCTCACCGCCGGCATCGTCGGCCGCGGTCGCGGTGACGTCCGCGATGCCGCGCAGGATCTGGGACAGGATGACGCCGGAGTTGCCGCGGGCCCCGTTCAGCGCGCCGGCGAACAGCGCGGCCGCGATCTTGGCGGCGCACCCGTTCTCGCCTCCCGCATTCGCCTCCGCCAGCGCCGAACGCATGGTGAACAGCATGTTGGCGCCCGTGTCGGAATCGGCGACCGGGAAGACGTTGAGGCGGTTGATTTCGTCGATGTGGGTGATGAGGTCGCTGACCGAGGTGTGCGCCCAGTCGCGCAGAGCGGCGGCGTCCAGCAGACGATCTGTCGTGCCCACTACTCACCCACCTCCTCCGCGCCGAATCCCCGGATTGAGCCTAGCCAGCCGCGGCGACACAGCCCTTCCTCAGCGCGTCGGCTGTCGGAAATTATCTGTCAGAGCACCGTGGCATAATCGAACGCATGTTCGAGCCTTCGGATTCTGCGTCGCAGCGGGAGGTGTTCGCGCGTTTTGATGCGTGGGCCCAGCGCGTCGATGAGCGCGCGGCGCAGAAGACCCCGACGCCGGAGTCGGCGCGGTGCCTCGAGGAGATGGCCGCCGCGGTGCGGGTCGAGAACCAGGCGGTGGCCAGGCAGTTGACCGCGGCCGGGCGGTTGTTTCGGCACCGGCTGTCGCAGACGTCGTCAGAGACCGAGGACTGGGCGATCGACACGATGGCGGCGGTGGCTGCCGAGGTGGCCGCGTATTTGCGGATCAGTCAGGGACTGGCCCTGGACAAGGTGCACTACGCGCGGGTGATGCGAGAACGGCTGCCCCAGACCGCTGAGGTCTTTCTGGCCGGCGACATCGGGTATCCGGCGTTTCGCACGATCGTCTCGCGCACCGATCTGGTCCTGGACGGGGACGCGTTGGCCCGCGTCGATGGGTTGATCGCGGCCAACGTGGGCCGCTGGCCCTCACTGACCCGGGGCCGGCTGAGCGCAAAAATCGACGCCATCGTCGCGCGGGTGGATCTGGATGCGGTGCGCCGCCGCAAGGAACGCCACCTCGAGCGGGAGGTGTGGATCGGGGCTGATTGCGAGGGGATCTCCCAGATCGCGGGCAGCCTGTTCACCGTGCACGCGCACGCCCTGGGCCAGCGGTTGACCGCGTTGGCCGCCACCGTGTGTGAGCACGACCCGCGCACCACCAGCCAGCGCCGCGCAGATGCCCTGGGGGCGCTGGCCGCCGGCGCCGACCGCCTCGGATGCCGCTGCGGGCGCCCGGATTGCGCCGCCGGGCAACGCCGACCCGCCTCCCCGGTGACCATCCACGTCATCGCCTCCCAAGACACCCTGAACGGCACCGCCACCACCCCGGGCAGCGAACTCAGCGCGGACGGGCTGATCACCCCCGAACTACTCACCGAACTCGCCGACACCGCCACACTCGTGCCGCTGGTCCACCCCGGCTACGCCCAACCAGAGCCGGGCTACCGGCCGTCCAAGGCGCTGGCCGACTTCGTGCGCGCCCGCGACCTGACCTGCCGCTGGCCCGGCTGCGATCACCCCGCCATCGACTGCGAACTCGACCACACCCTCCCCTACTCGCAGGGCGGCACCACCCACGCCGCCAACCTCAAGTGCTACTGCAAGGTCCATCACCTGTTAAAAACCTTTTGGGGCTGGACCGAACAACAACTCCCCGACGGCACCCTCATCCTCACCTCACCCGCCGGACAAACCCACGTCACCACCCCCGCCAGCGCCCTGCTATTCCCCAGCCTCTGCTACGCCGTGGGCGGCATGCCCACCCCCGAAGCCGAACCCCCACCCCACCACTACTGCCCCGACCGCACCGCCATGATGCCCAAACGCCGCCGCACCCGCACCCAAAACCGCGCCCACCGCATCGCCACCGAACGCCGTGAGAATCGTGACGCGCGCCTCGCCGCCCAACCCGGACCCGCCCCACCCGACGACGAACCGCCACCCTTCTGACACAGAATTACCCCGGGCGTTTTGGTGGTTACCCAGGACAGTCGGTATTCTGGTCAGGCCCGGCTCCCGACCTGCGCGTTGCCGGACCCCCGAACCTTTGAGGAGCTTCATCATGGCCGCTGTGTGCGATATCTGCGGGAAAGGCCCCGGCTTCGGTAAGTCGGTGTCGCACTCCCACCGGCGCACCAGCCGTCGGTGGAACCCGAACGTCCAGACCGTGCACGTCGTGACCCGTCCCGGCGGCAACAAGAAGCGGCTGAACGTCTGCGCGTCCTGCATCAAGGCCGGCAAGGTCACCCGCGGCTAGCGGCCATTCCCCGCGGCCACCAGAACCACCGACCCAGTAACGCCACCACGGATGGCGTGATCGACGCCCGCACGACCAGGGTGTCCAGCAGCAATCCGCGCGCGATGGCGCTACCGATCGGCGCGATGCTGAGCACGCTGCTGCCCAGCGGGGCCAGCATGGTGATCCCGAAGACGATGCCCGCCCCGCGCTAACTCACATCACCAGGTGGCCGGCGTCGACGGGTATCGACACACCCGTCACGTAGCGAGACCGTGGGCCGGCGAGCCAGACCACGGCCTCGGTGACGTCGCGCGCCTCGACCAACGGCACGTCGGGCAGCAACATGCCCGCGACCGCCGGATTGGGACGCTCCAGCATGCTGTTGACCACGAAGTCGTTGAGGATCATCGGCGTCGCGACACCGCTCGGATTCACCGAGTTGACCCGAATCTTGTGTGGGGCATAGGCATTGGCCGCCGAGCGCATGAGGCCCACCACGCCGTGCTTGGAGGCGGCGTAGGCGAACATGGCGGCGGTGCCGTCGCCGCCCTTCCCGGTCAGCCCCTGCGACGAACTGATCAGCACCACAGAGCCGCCCCGGCCCTTGCGGATGATCGACGGGACCGCGGCCAGCATCGTGTGCCACACACCCTTGAGGTTGGTGTCCACGATGGTGGTGAACACCGGTTCAGAGCGGGGGTCGGTGTCCCCGATCGCGACCACCCCGGCGTTGGCGATGACGATATCGATGTCGCCGAGCGCGTCGATCCCGGTCTGCACGCCGGCTTCCAGCTGCGCCAGGTCACGGACGTCGGCGACGACGGGCACTGCCTTACGGCCCGCGGCTTCGACCAACCTCACGGTCTTGTCCAGGTCGTCTTTGGTACCCAGCGTGTAGGGGATCGGCTCGATGTCGGCGCAGATGTCCACGGCGATGATGTCCGCGCCCTGTTCGGCGAGCGCGATCGCATGGCTGCGGCCCTGGCCGCGGGCCGCACCGGTGATGACGGCGACCATGCCGTCGAATTCACCCATGGGAGGGCACGTCCAGCTTCGTGTTGGTCTCTTCTTCGGCGAAGGCCACCAGTCGAGCGGCCGCGTCGTAGTCGCAGGCGAGTTGCGTGCGGCCGATCAGCACGGGGCCGCCGGTCAACCCCATCCTGCCGCTGACGCCGACGTAACTGCCCGGGGGTATCGGTTCGCTGATGCAGTAGAGCGTGGGCGCCGCGCCCTCGTCGATGTCGTTGGCCAACCGGTCGGCCACGACGGTAACGGCCTTGTGCGCCAACGACATCAGCGGCGAGTCGGACAGGTGCGACAGGTTCGAGGCCACCCAGCCCGGGTGGGTGAGCTGGGTGACGAGCGGCGAACCCGCGGCGCGCAGCCGGCGGTCCAGCTCGAGCCCCCACAGCATTACCGTGAGCTTCGATTGCGCGTACGCGCCCAGCCGCGACCACTTGTGCCGGCGCAGGTGCAGGTCGTCGAGCCGCAGCGTCGCCGACCGATGCGCGTCCGAGCCGACGTTGATGATCTGCGAACGCACTCGGGGCAGCAGCAGGTTGGTCAGCGCGAACGGTCCGAGCAGGTTGGTGCCCAGCGTCGCCTCGAAGCCGTCGACGGTCTCGGTGCGGCGGTCGGTGAGGGTGCCGGCGTTGTTGATCAGGATGTCGATCGGCCCGTCGATCAGGTCGGGAAACGCGCGCACCGAGGATTGGTCGGAGAGGTCGAGCTTGACCACCGACGTCGAGCCACCCATCTCGGCCGCGCGCTGCTCACCCAGGTCGGTATTGCGCACGGCCAGGATCACGTGGGCCCCGGCTTTGGCGAGCGCGCGCGACGTGCCGAGACCGACTCCGTTCGTCGCTCCGGTCACGATGACGGTTTTGCCGGTGAGGTTGCCGAGCCGGCTCGGCGTCCAAGGTAAGGTCACGGCCACCAAGATTAATAGTATGGCTAACCAGCCGGGCCGACGGGCAGGAGTGAATCCGACGTGAGCGACAGCGCGATAGCGATCACCAACCTGATCTACCACTACGCCGAGCTCATCGACGGCGGCGATTTGGACGGATTGGCCGAGCTGTTCGAGCACGGCCGCATCTGCGGCATGGAGGACGGTCCGCCCGAGACGGTGTTTGCCGGAACCGCCCGGGTGCGGGAGATGTATGACTGGGCCACCCGCATCTACGAGGACGACGGCACCCCCAAGACCCACCACAACACGAGCAACGTGCAGCTGTACATCGACGAGGCCGCGGGCACCGCGCGCAGCACCTCCTACTACTGCGTCACGCAGGCCACCCCCGACCTGCCGCTGCAGGTCATCGTCACCGGGCACTACAAAGACACCTTTCACCGCATCGACGGCGTCTGGTGGTTCGACAGCCGCACCATGTTCGTCGACCAGGTCGGCGACACCAGCCACCACCTGAAGTTCTGAGTGGACGCTTTCGACTCCCCCTTCGACGCAGCGGCCGTCCTGGCCGACGCGCAACGCAAGGAGTCGCTGACCGATTGGGGGCCGGGCGAGTTTGAGGGCCCGCTCGGTGTGTTGCTGGCCGACTATCCGGGGGCCGGCCTCAATGCCATCGGCACACACATTTTGCGCTCGGGCATCGTGCACAGCCTGCGGATGCGGTTGCGCACCCAGGAGTGGATCCGCCGTCACCCGGAGATCCTCGAGGAGACGGTCGCCGCGCCGATCGTCGTCGTCGGGATGATGCGCAGTGGCACCACGCTGCTGCAGCGCCTGCTGGCCGCCGATCCCCGCTTCGTCTGCGCGTACGGCTGGGAGGTGGTCGAGGCCGCACCCCGGCTCGGCCAAGAATTCGGCGATGACGATCCGCGCATCGCGATCAGCGAGGCGCGCGAAGCCAAGTCCCGCGAACTGGCGCCCGAGCTCTTCGCCATCCACCCGATGTACGCACGGGAACCGGAAGAAGAGATCGTCTTTCTCGCCGACGCGTTCCTGTCGCACGTGCCCGAATCGGGGGCTCACCTTCCCCACTACCGGGCCTGGCTCGATGAGCAGGACTTCACGCCCGCCTACGACTACCTGCACCGCATGCTGCAGTTCCTGCAGTGGCAGAAGCGCCAACGAGGACTGCAAGCGCGACGGTGGGTGCTCAAGTCGCCCGCGCACCTGGGCTACCTGGACCTGCTGCGGGCGCGGTTTCCCGACGTGCACATCGTGCACATGCATCGCGACCCCCGCACCGCGATCGCGTCGGGCGCCAGCCTCAACGCGACCCTGCACGCGATGCACGCCGACACCGTCGACCGCAATCGGGTGGGCGCGCAGTGGCTGGCGCGGATGGGGTGGACCAACGATCGGGCGATGGCGGTGCGGGACGCCTGGCCCGACTCCGTGGTCACCGATATCGCATTCGACGACGCGGTGGCCGATCCCATCGGGCAGGTGGCCCGGGTGTACGACGCCGTGGGCCTGCCGCTGGCCGCCGAGGCCGAGGCGGCGATGCGGCGCTGGCTGGCCGAACGCCCCCGCGAGGCGGGGCGCCCGCCGTACCGGCTCGAAGATTACGGCCTGCATCCCGAGCAGGTCGATGAGCGATTCACGTTATACAACAAGCGTTTTCGGCACGGATAAGGAGTATCGACATATGGACGATCCCGTCTCAACCGCCTCGCAGCGCGAGCAGGAATTGGCGGCCCTCGATCTGATCGAGCACCCCTCCGTGAAGGCCGCCTATCAGAGCGTCGCCGAGACCTGGCTGGGCCGCGCCAAGGCGTCCGACGCGATGCGGGAGCGGTTCGACGATGCCTTCGCCGAGGTGATGTTCTCGGCGGCGGTGTGGTCGTCCAACCAGGACAAGCTACGGCCCAAGGTCAGCTGCATCACCCGGCTGGCGCACCCGGTGGACGGCCGCCGCATCCCCGGATCGCGTTGGGGCATCGACAATCCCGACAGCGTGTACCGGGTCATCCCGATCTCCGGCGACGAACGCTACGAGATCCGCGGCCGGGTCGGCAAGCACCGCATGACCGAGAACTACTTCACGCTGTGGGACCCGAACATGGGCACCATCGACGTGCTCAACGGCCGCACCATGCAGGTCGACTCCGACGGCAGCTACACCATCACCGTGGATTCCGAGCCCGCCAACGGCCGGCCCAACCACGTGCAGAGCACCGCCGAAGCCCACGAGTTCTATATCCGCGACGTGCTGCTGGATTGGGGTCGCGACGACCCCAATTACATTGAGGTGCAACGACTTGGCGGCCCGCCGGCCACGCCGGCCCGCACGCTCGACGAACAGGCCGACGCGACGGCGGCGATGATGGCCTACTTCGCGAACTTCACCGGCAAGCTCAGCCACGGTGTGTACAAGATGCCGGCCAACAACTTCAACCTGGCGTGGTCGGCCGACAAGGTCGGCGCGATGCGCAACCAGGTGTACGTCATGGGCCGTTTCGATCTGGCCCCCGACGAAGCGTTCGTGGTCGACCTCAACGACGGTGGCGCGGAGTACTTCACGGTGCCGCTGAGCAACATCTGGGGCACCACGCTGGAACTCGTGGACGGCACCGGCAGCCTCAACAAGGCGCAGTCGGTGCCCAACGAGGACGGCAGCTACACCTACGTGATCTCCCCCGTCGACCCCGGCGTGGCGAACTGGATCGACTCCGACGGCCTGCGGGAGGCGATCCTGACGCTGCGGATGGCGGAGTTCGGCGAAGGGGGCCCCCGCCCGGACCTGGGCGCCAGCGGGCGGGTGGTCAGGCTGGACCAGCTCGACACCGAGGTGCCCCACCTGCCGCGGGTCAGCCCGCAGCAGCGGGCCGCCGAGCTCGCCGAGCGGCGTACGGCGTATCTGCGCCGCCTGCCGGAAGGGACGATCTAGAGATGGGACGCTGGCTGATCACCGGGTGCTCCACCGGATTTGGCCGCGAAATCGCGCGCGCCGCGCTGGAAGCCGGCCACAGCGTGGTGGTGACCGCGCGGCGCGCCGACGCGGTGGCCGATTTCGCCGACGAGTTCGGGGATCGCGCAGTGGCGGCGGCACTGGACGTGACGGACACCGGCCAGGTGGCCGCCGCCGTCGCGGCGGCCGAGCAGGCGTTCGGCGGGATCGACGTGCTGGTCAACAACGCCGGTCACGGCTACCTGTCCGCGGTGGAGGAAGGCGAGGACGCCGAAGTCCGAAAGCTGTTCGACGTCAACTACTTCGGTGCCGTCGACATGATCAAGGCCGTGCTGCCCGCGATGCGTGCCCGCGGCTCCGGCCACATCATCAACATGTCCTCGATGACGGGTCTGGTGGCCAACCCGCCGAACGCCTATTACTCGTCGACCAAGTTCGCGCTGGAGGCGGTGACCGAAGCGCTGGCCACCGAGGTGCGGCCGCTGGGGATCAAGGTGACCGCCATCGAACCGGGCGCCTTCCGCACCGATTGGGCGACCAGATCGATGAAGGAGTCGGCCACCCCGATCGCTGCTTACGCCGACGTGAAGGCGCGCAAGGACCTGATCAAAGAGTTCGCCGATCATCTGCCGGGCGACCCGCGCAAGGTGGCCGAGGCGGTGCTGATGGTGACCGAGCTCGAGGATCCCCCGCTGCGTTTGTTGCTGGGCCGCGATGTGCTCAAGGCCATGCGCGACAAGCTCGCTGCGACGTCGGCGTCGGTCGAGGAGTGGAAGGCCGTCACCAAGGACGTGAACTTCCCGGAGGGATAGCGGCGAGTGTGGGGGCTGTGGACGAAGTCCCAGTGGTTTTGTGCGTGGCCCCACGGTCAAGGACCAAGGCCCGGAGAATTCTCGGCACGCGCTATCACCCGCGATATCGCATTTCGAACTGGCCTATTGGTTACCTTCCGGCGAGCCAGTCGGGAAAACGGATCCGGGCCCGGGCCGCGTCGTCGGCGGCAACCAGGGTGCGGGATTGCAAGGCGGCGCCGAAATAGCGGGCGTCGGGATCGGTGACCACGGCGCGGGTGTCCTGGTAATGCGTCAGCGCGGTGCCGATGAAATCGGCGAACGGAAGTTGTTGCGGGCCGCCGAATTCGACGATCCCATCGGCCGGGGCCGCGGCGGCGATCGCCGTCAGCTTAGCGGCGACCTCGGTGGCGGCGAGCGGCTGGATCAGCGCGTCGGGCAGCCGCACGGTATTGCCGTTGGCGCAGACGTCGGCGATGGTGCGGGCGAATTCGAAGAATTGCGTGGCCCGCAGAATGGTGTGCGGGACGCCCGATTCGGCGATCCGGCTTTCCTGTACCACCTTGGCCCGCATGTATCCGCTGTCGGGCATACGGTCCGCGCCGACCACCGACAGCGCTACGTGGTGGGCCACCCCGGCATCCCGCTCGGCCGCGAGGAGGTTGTCAGTGGCCGTGGTGAAGAAGCTCATCAGCGCGCCGTCTTCGTAGGACGGCGAATCGGTGACGTCCAGCACCACCTGCGCGTCGGCCAGTGCTTCGGCCAGGCCGTCGCCGGTCAGCACGTCAACGCCGCTGCGCCGCGATGCCGGCACCACCGAAACACCGTTGGCCGTCAGGATGTCGACCACCTTGGCGCCGACCAGGCCGGTCGCGCCGACCACCACGACGTTCATGCAACCACCAGCACGGTCTTGCCGGGCCGCCGATTCGGCAGACGACCGCTCTCGAATGCCTGCCGGCCCTCGGTTAGAGGGAACGTGCCGGCGATCTGCACCCGCAGGCGGCCGCTGTCAACCAGCGCGGCCAGCTCGGCGAGCTGCGATCGATTGGGCGTGACGATAAAGAACGTCGCCGTCACCCCCGCCGGCGGCGGCCCCGACAGCGTGACCAGCCGCCCGCCGCGGCGCAGCGCCAAGGAGGACCGCTGCAGGGTCTCACCACCGACAGTGTCCAGGATTACGTCGTAAGGGCCACTGTCGCCGAAGCTTTCGGCGCGCACATCGATGACTCGCTCGGCACCGAAACCGCGGACCAGTTCGGCGGCGTCGCTGCGAACGGTTGCCGTGACGCGCGCACCGCGGTCGGCGGCCAATTGGACCGCCAACGCGCCGACTCCGCCCGCGCCACCGTGCACCAACACCGACTCCCCCGGTTGCACTACGGCGTGATCATCGAGCGCCTGCAGCGCGGTCAGTCCGGCCAGGGGCAACGCGGCCGCCGCCACGTGCGAGAGCGTCGAGGGCTTGGCCGCCACGTCAGCGACCGGCACACCGACGAACTCGGCCGCCGCACCGTCGCGGTCAAAGTCGATCAGCCCGTACACCTCATCACCCCGCGCTAAATTTGTTACGCCCGAGCCTATTTCGGCGACAACGCCGGAGACTTCGTGCGACGGGATCACCGGCGTCCTTGCCCACGTCTCGTCCCACGTCAGTTCGTCGAAGGTGATCGCCGCGGCGTGCACCGCCAGCAACACTTCGCCGGCCGCACACGCCGGCACCGGCGCCCGCTCGACGACCAACGCCTCCGGGCCGCCCCGGTGGTGCGCGCGCAAGGCCGTCATCTCGGTCAGGGCAATCGCCAATCGATCGGTTCGGCGCCCATCCCCACCAGGAGTTCGTTGGCGCGGCTGAACGGTCGCGATCCGAAGAACCCGCGCGACGCCGACAGCGGCGAAGGGTGCGGCGACTCGATCGCGGCGCACTCCCCCTCTGCCAGCATCGGCTTGAGCGTCGACGCGTCGCGGCCCCACAGGATCGCCACCATCGGCTCCGACCGCGCCACCAGCGCGCGAATTGCGCACTCCGTGACCGCTTCCCAACCCTTGCCGCGATGCGACGCCGGATTGCTCGGCCGCACGGTGAGCACCCTGTTCAGCAGCAGCACCCCACGCTCGGCCCAGGGTGTCAGATCCCCGGACGACGGCGGCGGATACCCCAGATCCGCGGCGTACTCGCTGAAGATGTTGTCCAGGCTGCGCGGCAGCGGCCGCACCTCCGGAGCCACCGAGAAACTCAGGCCCACGGCGTGCCCGGGCGTCGGGTAGGGATCTTGCCCGACGATCAGGATCCGCACCTTGTCGAACGGAAAGGTGAAGGCGCGCAACACCTTCGGACCCGCCGGCAGGTACCGTCGCCCGGCATCGATCTCGGCCCGCAGGAACTGCCCCATCTGGGCGACCTGCTCGGCGACCGGCTGCAGCGCGGCCGCCCAGCCCGGTTCGACGAGTTCACTCAAGGGGCGCGCGGTCACCGGGCAACCCTAAGCCACGCTATTCCGAGAACGACTGCCAGCCCGCACAGCCACGCCACTCCTCGCCGTCGACCAGCACGCGGGCCGGGCCGTCGATCACCCGCCCGATGACACGCCACCCGGCGGGCACCCCACCGGCGAAGCACGCCACGAGGGCATGATCTTCGCCGCCGCCCAGCACCCACGACCACGGGTCGGCGCCTACCGCGGCTCCGGCGTCCGTCAGCGCGTCGTGATCGGCGGCCAACCCGGCGCGGGACAGGTCGATTCCCACCCCGGAGGCGTCGGCGATATGCCCCAGATCGCCGATCAGGCCGTCGGAGACGTCGATCATCGCCTGCGCCCCGCCGGCCGCCGCCAGCACGCCCTGCCCGTACGGGGGCCGGGGCACCAGGTGTCGCTCACGTAACTCGTCGAACTCCTCGATCCCGTTGTCCCACAAGGCATATCCGGCGGCGGACCGGCCCAGCTCGCCGGCGACCGCGACCACAGCACCGGCCGCGGCCCCCGACCGCAGCACCGGCGCGCGGCCGTCCAGGTCGCCGAGCACCGTCACCGACAGCACCCACTGCGGGCAGCTGACCAGGTCGCCGCCGACGATGCCGGCGCCGATCCGCGCCGCCTCGTCCCACATGCCGTCGACCAGCGCGTCCACCTGCGCCGTCGGCGTGTCACCGGGCGCCCCGAAACCCGCCAAGAACGCGATGGCCCGCCCGCCCATCGCCTCGATGTCGGCGGCGTTCTGGGCGATCGCCTTGCGGCCGACGTCGTGGGGCGTCGACCAGTCCAGCCGGAAGTGGCGGTCCTGCACCAGTACATCGGTCGACACCACGGTCCGACCGTCGCGGGCGGCCACCACCGCCGCGTCGTCACCGGGCCCCACCGCGACCGCGCCCGGCTGGAGACGGCCCCGCACCAGCCGGTCGATGACGGCGAACTCGCCGAGCTGGCGCAGCGTCGGGGAATCTCCCACCGCGCCAGTGTATGAGAATCAGCGGGTGACAGGTGACCCAGGAGACGCGGGCGGCCCGCCTCGTGCGGTGATCATCGCCGCGGTAGCGCTGGCCGTGGCGACGATCGCCGTGATCCTGATCATCGCGGCCAGCCGACAATCGCCCTCGCAGCCGGTCGCCCTGCCCGGGGTGCCGGCACCGCAGGCCAGCGACGGCGCGTGCCGCGCCCTGCAACAGGCGTTACCGCAAAGACTCGGCGATTATCAGCGCGCGCCGCTGGCGCAACCGGCGCCCGAGGGCGCCAGCGCGTGGCGGGCCAGGACCGACGGCGATCCGGTGGTGTTGCGCTGCGGGCTAGACCGCCCCAACGACTTCGTGGTGGGCTCCCCCATCCAGGTGGTCGACCGGGTGCAGTGGTTCCAGGTGGACCGATCCTGGTACGCCGTGGACCGGCCGGTATATATCGCGCTGACGCTGCCGTCGGGATCGGGGCCGACACCGATCCAGGAGCTCTCGGAGGTGATCGACCGCACCATCGCTGCGGTGCCGATCAATCCGCGCCCAGCCGGCTAGCGAACAGCTAGCGCAGTCCCGTGCCCCGTGCCAACGCCGTCTCCACCATGGTCGCCAGCAGGGTGGGGTAGTCGACGCCGCTGGCCGCCCACATCCGCGGGTACATCGAGATCGTGGTGAACCCCGGCATGGTGTTGATCTCGTTGATCACCGGCCCGTCGTCGGTGAGGAAGAAGTCGACCCGGGCCAGGCCCTGGCAGTCGATGGCCCGAAACGCGCGGATCGCCAGCTGGCGCACCTCGTCGGCGACGTCATCGTCGACCTTGGCGGGCACGTCCAATTCGGCTGCGTCGTCAAGGTATTTGGTCGCGAAGTCGTAGAACGAGTCCTCCCGGCCCTTGACCCCGGCCACCCGAATCTCGCCCAATGTGCTGGCTTCGACTGTGCCGTCGGGCATTTCGAGCACGCCGCACTCCAGCTCACGGCCGGTAATCGCTTCCTCGACAATCACTTTCGGGTCATGCCGGCGAGCGTCGGCGATCGCGGCGGGCAACTCGTCCCAACTGGACACCCGGTTGACCCCGATCGACGAACCACCCCGCGCCGGCTTGACGAACACCGGCAAGCCCAGCCGTTCGCACTCGCGGGCGTCCAGTGTCGGCTCGGAAGGCCGCAGCACGACGTGCGCGCCGACCGGAAGCCCCTCGGCCAGCAGCAGCTTCTTGGTGAATTCCTTGTCCATGCCGGTGGCGCTGGCCAACACCCCGGCGCCGACGTAGGGCACCCCGGCAAGCTCGAGCAAGCCCTGGATCGTGCCGTCCTCGCCGTAGGGGCCGTGCAGCACCGGGAACACCACGTCGACGGACGCCAGCACCTCGGTGGCTCCGGGCTGCAGCGACACCAGCTGGCCGCTGCGCCGCGGGTCGGCGGGCAACGCCAGTTCGGTGCCGGATTGCGAGGTCACGGCGGGAAGTTGGCGGTTGCTGATCGCCAGCGCATCCGGGTCACCGTCGGTGAGCACCCACGAGCCTTCCGGGGTGATTCCGACCGCGACGACCTCGAACCGCTCCGGGTCGAGGTTGCGCAGCACGCTGCCCGCGGACACGCACGAGATGGCGTGCTCATTGCTGCGGCCGCCGAACACGACGGCGACGCGCACACGTCCGGAGGCAGTCACAACCTAGAGAGGCTACCGGGTAGGGCGCAGTGGGGTCGGGTCAGCGGCGCCGACCTGGCCTTTTGTGGGCTTCAGCTCACTCGGGCTTGGTGCTGCGGCCTAACAGCAGGGCCATCGCCTCACCGACGGACAACCCCTTGTGGCAGACCCGGTACACGGCGTCGGTCAGGGGCATCTCGACGTCATAGCTGGCCGCCAGCGCGAGCACCGATTCGCACGACGTCACGCCCTCGACGACGTGGCCGTCGCCGCTGATGGCCGACTCCATGGTGGCGCCGCGGCCCAGGCGTTCGCCGAACGAGCGGTTACGCGAACGCGGCGACGTGCAGGTGGCGACCAGGTCCCCGACCCCGGCCAGGCCGGCCAGCGTGGCCCCCTTGGCGCCCAGCGCAATGCCCAGTCGCATGATCTCCGCCAGGCCCCGGGTGATGATCGCCGCGGCGGTGTTTTCGCCGAGCCCGACGCCGGCCGCCATCCCGCAGGCCAGCGCGATGACGTTCTTGCAGGCTCCGCCGATCTCGGTGCCGACGACATCGCTATTGGTGTACGGACGGAAGTATCCGCTGTTGAGCATCCGCTGCACGGCGACCGCGCGGCCGGAGTCGCTGCACGCCACCACGGTCGCGGTGGGCTGGCATTCGGCGATCTCGCTGGCCAGGTTCGGGCCCGAAATCACCGCGACGCGCGACGGGTCCGCACCCGTCACCGACACGATGACCTGAGTCATCCGCATCAGGGTGACGAGCTCGATGCCCTTGGCCAGACTGACCAGCGTCGCGTCCTGCGACAACAACCCCGCCCAATTTTCGAGATTGGCCCGCATCGTCTGTGCCGGCACGCCCAGCAGCACGGTGGTCACGCCGCTCAACGCCTCTGCGGCATCGGTGGTGGCGCGGACGGCCGGCGGCAGCAACGCGTCCGGCAAATACGCCGGGTTGTAGCGGGTTGTGTTGATTTGGTCCGCGATGTCCGGCCGGCGCGCCCACAGCCTTACCTCTGTTTCCGGTCCGCCCGCCTCGCCGAGCACCTTGGCCAGCGCGGTGCCCCAGGCGCCGGCCCCCATCACCGTCACGGCGCCCTGCGTGCTGGCCATCCGGTACACCCTAGACGAGCGCCGGGCCCACCGTCACCCCTGGCAGGATGGGCTCATGAGCGGCACACGGGCCGACGAGCCGGACATCGGCTTGATCATCGCCGTCAAGCGTTTGACGGCCGCCAAGACCAGACTGGCGCCGGTCTTTTCGGCGCGCACCCGGGAGAATGTGGTGCTCGCGATGTTGGTCGACACCTTGACCGCAGCGGCCCGTGCCGGGTCGCTGCGCACCATCACCGTGATCACTCCGGACGAAGCCGCGGCGGCCGCGGCGAGCGGGCTGGGCGCAGACGTGCTGGCCGACCCGACGCCCGAGGGCCACAGTGATCCGCTGAACAACGCGATCGGCGCCGCCGAACGGGCGATGGCCGAGACCACCGGCAACCTCGTTGTGCTGCAAGGTGATTTGCCGGCACTGCAGGGGCAGGAGCTGTCCGAGGCGATCGCGGCGGCGCGGCATCATCGACGCAGCTTCGTCGCCGACCGATTGGGCACCGGCACCTCGGCACTGTTCGCGTTCGGCACCGCGCTCGACCCGCAGTTCGGACCGGATTCGTCCGCGCGGCACCGTCGTTCGGGCGCAATCGAGCTGACGGGGGCCTGGCCCGGCCTGCGCTGCGATGTCGACACACCCGCGGACATGGCGGTCGCCCGCCGGCTGGGGGTTGGCGCCGCGACCGCGCGGGCCATCGCGCAGCATTAGCACCGGAAAAGGCGTCTAAGCGGTGAACGGCGCACCAACTGCGCATGGATGTCCGTTCTGATCTGGCCGCACACGCCGGTGATGCGCGATGATCGCAGGGTGACCGACATCGAAGCTCAGGCGCGCACCGAAGAATCCGAGTGGCGGTCGGAGGACTCGGCACCGACGGCGCCGCCCGCCGCGACCCCCGCATTGATCCGAAACCCGCTGCCTGAGGACCGTTACCTCAATCGGGAATTGAGTTGGCTGGACTTCAATGCGCGTGTGCTCGCACTGGCCGCCGACAATTCGCTGCCGCTCTTGGAGCGCGCCAAGTTCCTGGCGATCTTCGCGTCCAACCTCGACGAGTTCTACATGGTCCGGGTCGCCGGCCTGAAGCGCCGCGACGAGATGGGGCTGTCGGTCCGCTCGGCCGACGGGCTGACACCGCGCGAGCAACTGGCCCGCATCGGAGAACAGACCCAACACATCGCGACCCGGCACGCCCGGGTGTTTCTGGATTCGGTGCGACCGGCGCTGGCCGAGGAAGGCATCTATATAGTCACGTGGGCCGATCTGGATCAGGCCGAGCGCGAGCAGCTGTCGACCTATTTCACCGAGCAGGTCTTCCCGGTGCTGACGCCGCTGGCCGTCGACCCCGCGCACCCGTTCCCGTTCGTGAGCGGGTTGAGCCTGAACCTGGCGGTCACGGTGAAGCAGCCGGACGACCCCGGTCAGCATTTCGCCCGAGTCAAGGTGCCCGACAACGTGGATCGCTTCGTCGAGCTCGAAAGTGTCAGCGCGACAGAGGGTGCCGAGGGCGCAGCACGCACCGTCCGGTACCTGCCGATGGAAGAGCTGATCGCGGCCTTCCTTCCGGTGCTGTTCCCGGGCATGGAGGTCGTCGAGCATCACGCGTTCCGCATCACCCGCAACGCCGACTACGAGGTGGAAGAGGACCGCGACGAGGACCTGCTGCAGGCGCTGGAACGGGAACTGGCGCGCAGGCGCTTCGGTTCGCCGGTGCGAATCGAGGTCGCCGACGACATGACCGAGAGCATGTTGGAGCTGCTGCTGCGCGAACTCGACGTGCATCCCGGTGACGTGATCGAAGTCCCGGGGCTGCTCGATCTGTCCTCACTGTGGCAGATCTACGGGGTCGACCGTCCGGCACTCAAAGACGCAACCTTCGTTCCGGCCACCAATCCCGCGTTCGTCGACCGGGAATCCCCGCGCAGCATTTTCGCGACGCTGCGCGAAGGCGATGTGCTGCTTCACCATCCGTATGAGTCGTTCTCCACCAGCTTCCAGCGGTTCATCGAGCAGGCCGCCGCCGACCCCAACGTGCTCGCGATCAAGCAGACGCTCTACCGAACCTCGGGTGATTCGCCGATCGTTCGGGCACTCATCGCCGCCGCCGAGGCCGGCAAGCAGGTCGTGGCGATGGTGGAGATCAAAGCCCGCTTCGACGAGCAGGCCAACATCCGGTGGGCGCGCACGCTAGAGCAGGCGGGCGTGCATGTGGTGTACGGGTACGTGGGACTCAAGACACACTGCAAGACCTGTCTGGTGGTGCGCCGCGAAGGCTCCGCCATCCGGCGGTATTGCCATGTCGGGACCGGCAACTACAACGGCAAGACCGCGCGGCTCTACGAGGACGTGGGTCTGCTCACCGCCTCGCCCGACATCGGTGCCGACCTGACCGACTTGTTCAACTCCCTCACCGGCTACTCGCGCAAGGTGTCCTACCGCAATCTGTTGGTGGCACCGCACAGCATTCGCACGGGCATCATCGAACGCGTCGACCGAGAGATCGCGGCGCATCGCGAGAGCGGCGGTGGCCGGATCCGGCTCAAGATGAACGCTCTGGTCGACGAACAGGTCATCGATGCGCTGTACCGCGCGTCGCAAGCCGGCGTGAAAGTCGACGTGGTGGTGCGCGGCATCTGCGCCCTGCGCCCCGGCGCGGAAGGCTTTTCGGAGAACATCTCGGTGCGGTCGATCCTCGGGCGATTCCTCGAGCACTCGCGGATCATCCATTTCAACCGCGTCAACGAGTTCTGGATCGGTAGCGCGGACATGATGCACCGCAACCTCGACCGTCGGGTGGAGGTACTCGTCCAGGTCAAGGACCCGAGGCTCACCACGTACCTGAACGACCTGTTCGAGTCCGCGCTGGACCCGTCCACGCGGTGCTGGGAACTGGGGTCCGACGGGCAGTGGACCGCGTCGCCGCAACCCGGCGAAACCGCACGCGACCACCAAGTATCTTTGATGGAGCTGCACACCAGCCCCTGACACCGCGCAGTGCCCCGGCCGAATTGACCTGCAGGAGTTACTCTGTCGCCCCAGAACTCGTCGGACCGTCGGCGCTCAGGCGCTCGAATCGTCTACGCCGCCGGTGCGGTGCTATGGCGGCCCGGTGACGCGGACTCGGCCGAGGGCGCCATCGAGGTAGCCGTGATCCACCGCCCCCGCTACGACGACTGGTCGTTGCCCAAGGGCAAAGTCGACCCCGGGGAGACCGCACCGGTGGCCGCCGTACGCGAAGTGCTCGAGGAGACGGGCCAGCGTTGTGTCCTCGCCCGGCGGCTCGACACGGTGAGTTACCCGATCGATCTGGGCATCAAGAAGGTCTATTACTGGGCGGCGCGCAGCACCGGCGGTGAATTCACCGCCGGCAAGGAGGTCGATGAAATGGTCTGGCTGCCCGTTGTCGACGCGATGAAAAAGCTCGATTACGCGCAGGATCGAAAGGTCTTGCGCAGGTTCGCCAAACAACCGGGCGACACCAAGACCGTCCTGGTGGTCCGGCACGGTACCGCCGGCAGCAAGTCACGCTATAAGGGCGACGACACCAAACGACCGCTGGACAAACGCGGACGCGCGCAGGCCGAGGCGTTGGTTCCACAGCTGCTGGCGTTCGGCGCCACCGAGGTGTACGCGGCTGACCGGGTGCGCTGCCACCAGACGCTGGAGCCGCTCGCAGCCGAACTCGGTGTGGGCATTCACACCGAGCGTGCCCTGACCGAAGAGGCCTACGCCAAGAGCCCGAAGCGCGGCCGCCACGAGCTGCTGCGGATCGCCGCGCAGTCGGGCACACCGGCGATCTGCTCACAGGGCAAGGTGATTCCGGATCTGATCGCATGGTGGTGCGACCGCGACGGGGTACGCCCCGACAAAGCCCGCAACCACAAGGGAAGTACGTGGGTGTTGTCGCTCGCGGGCGGCAAGCTCATCGCCGCCGACCACATTGGCGGCGCACTGGCCGCTAACGTGCGGGCCTGACGCGCAGATACCCTTCGACGGCATCGCTGCCACCGAAGGGTATCTGCGTGTGAGACTTGGTTATCGGTTACCGACGACCGCGGCTGGCCGCCTTCTTGGCGGGAGCCTTCTTGACCGCCTTCTTGGCCGGAGCCTTGGTTGCGGCCTTGCGCACCGGGGCCTTCTTGGCGACGGTCTTCTTCACCGGAGCCTTCTTGGCGGCTGCAGTAGTGGTCTTCTTCACCGGAGCCTTCTTGGCGACGGCCTTCTTCACCGGAGCCTTCTTCACCACGGCCTTCTTCACCGGAGCCTTCTTCACCGCGGCCTTCTTGGCCGGCGCCTTGGCAGCAGCCTTCTTGGCCGGTGCCTTGCTTGCGGCCTTCTTAGCCGGTGACTTCTTCGCCGGCGCCTTCTTGGCCGCCGTGCCGCCAACAACACCACGTTTCACTGCAGGTCCTTCCGACGGGAGGCGCTGTGCGCCAGCTACAACCGCTTTGAATTGAGCACCCGGACGAAACGCCGGGACGGACGTCGGCTTCACCTTGACGGTTTCGCCGGTACGCGGATTGCGGGCCACACGCGCCGCGCGACGGCGCTGCTCGAACACACCGAACCCGGTAATCGTGACGCTGTCACCCTTGTGCACCGCACGCACAATGGTGTCGACGACATTCTCGACGGCGGCGGTCGCCTGCCGACGGTCCGAGCCCAATTTCTGTGTGAGCACATCTATGAGCTCTGCTTTGTTCATCCAACCCTCCGAGGCTAGTGGTTCACGTTTTAGAACCGACTAGCGAACACGGTAAACCCTTACCGTGCTGATTTCCAAGAGCCACGCGCAATTTCACGACGCAACGAACAAAATTTTCGCAATCCGCTTGCCGCCCTTGATCGGTGGCGCAGCGGCAAAATGGGCTCGGATTAGTTGGCGACCGAGCCGGAATTCGGTCCCGCTATGCCGCTCAGGAGAGGGGCAAAGTTCGCGGTTTCCAGTCCGGACGAGCCGCCTCGAACGACTCGATCTCTTCGAGTTTCCGCAGCGTAAGGCCTATATCGTCAAGTCCTTCGAGTAATCGCCATGCGGTGTAGTCGTCAATCTTGAACGGCAGCACCGTCGTTCCCGCGATGACATTTCGATCTTGAAGATTGACAGTGATTTCCAGCC
Source organism: uncultured Actinomycetota bacterium (assembly GCA_963758775.1). Classification (GTDB taxonomy): domain Bacteria; phylum Actinomycetota; class Actinomycetes; order Mycobacteriales; family Mycobacteriaceae; genus Mycobacterium. The sequence goes on along the minus strand of CAVWWU010000011.1, from coordinate 478,545 downwards.
CCGGGCTTCCCTCGATGAGCTTCCAAAGCAGTTCCACGCCGTCCTGGTCGACTTCGGCCGCCAGCAGACCCGCCTTACCGGCGTTGCCGCGGAAAATGTCGCCGAAGCGCGGCGAGATAACCACCCGGAACCCGTAGTCCATGAGCGCCCACACCGCGTGCTCGCGCGACGATCCGGTCCCGAAATCGGGCCCAGCAACCAAGACTGAGCCTCGATCAAAGGGGCTGAGATTCAGCACGAATGACGGATCCGTGCGCCAGCTCGCAAACAGACCGTCCTCGAAACCGGTTCGGGTGACCCGCTTCAAAAACACCGCCGGAATGATCTGGTCGGTATCGACATTGGACCTCCGCAGCGGCACACCAATACCGGTGTGGGTGTGAAAGGCGTCCACGTTCTTCCCCTTATTCGCTAGTCCGTCAAATCAATTCAGGTCGGCCGGGGCGGACAGGGTGCCGCGAATGGCCGTGGCGGCGGCGACGGCCGGAGACACCAAATGGGTGCGGCCGCCTTTGCCCTGTCGTCCTTCGAAGTTGCGGTTGGACGTCGCGGCGCAGCGTTCGCCCGGCGCGAGCTGATCGGGGTTCATGCCCAAGCACATCGAACAACCCGCCTGCCGCCATTCGGCGCCGGCTGTGGTGAAAATCTCACCGAGGCCTTCCTCTTCGGCCTGCGCGCGCACCCGCATCGAGCCCGGCACCACCAGCATCCGTACCCCCTCGGCCACTGTGCGGCCGCGCAAGATCTCGGCCACCACCCGCAGATCTTCGATGCGGCCGTTGGTGCAGGACCCGACGAAAACCGCGTCGACCGCGATATCGCGCATCGGCATCCCGGCGCGAAGGTCCATGTACGCCAAGGCTTTCTCGGCCGCCTGCCGCTCTCCGTCGTCGGTCATCAGTTCGGGATCCGGAACGCATCCGGCCAGCGGCACGCCTTGGCCGGGGTTCGTTCCCCAGGTGACGAACGGGCTCAACGAGGCCGCGTCGAGATAGACCTCGGTGTCGAACGCGGCGCCGTCGTCGGTCCGCAGCTGCCGCCAATACTCGACCGCGGCATCCCACTGCGCGCCCGTCGGCGCGTGCGCGCGTCCACGAATGAATTCGAAAGTGGTGTCGTCGGGCGCCACCATTCCGGCCCGGGCGCCGGCCTCGATGCTCATATTGCAGACCGTCATCCGGCCTTCCATGGACAGCGATTCGATGGCGCTGCCCCGGTATTCGATGACATGACCCTGCCCGCCGCCGGTGCCGATCTTGGCGATCAGAGCCAGGATGATGTCCTTGGCGCTCACGCCGTCGGGCAGTTTCCCATCAGGCCCTCCAGCCACGTTGACGGCCATTGTCTTGAAGGGCCGCAGCGGCAGGGTCTGCGTGGCGAGCACATGCTCGACCTCCGAAGTGCCGATACCCATTGCCAGCGCACCGAATGCGCCATGGGTGGAGGTGTGACTGTCACCGCAGACGATCGTCATGCCCGGTTGGGTGAGACCCAGCTGCGGCCCGACCACATGCACGATGCCCTGTTCGATGTCGCCCATCGGGTAGAGCCGGACACCGAATTCGGCGCAGTTGCGCCGCAAAGTCTCGACCTGAGTGCGCGACACCGGATCGGCGATCGGCTTGTCGATGTCGATGGTGGGCACGTTGTGGTCTTCGGTGGCGATCGTCAGATCGGCGCGGTGCACCGGGCGCCCGGCCAGGCGCAGACCGTCGAAGGCCTGCGGGCTGGTGACCTCGTGCACCAAATGCAGGTCGATGTAGATCAAGTCGGGACCCGTGCCCTCCCCGGAGACCACAACGTGGTCAGCCCAGACCTTCTCGGCCATCGTGCGCGCCATAATTCACCTCAGTTAGCTTGATCTCAATATGCGAGACGCTAGTATCTCCCTGTGAGACAGCATAGCGGCATCGGCGTCATCGACAAAGCCGTCGGGATCCTGCAGAGCACCGCGGAATCTCCCTGCGGCCTGGCCGAATTGTGCGAGCGCACGGGCTTGCCCAGGGCCACCGCCTATCGCCTGGCGGCCGCGCTGGAGGTGCATCGCCTGCTGGCCCGCGACGACGAAGGGCGGTGGCGGCTGGGTCCGGCGGTGACCGAACTGGCGGCTCAGGTCAACGATCCGCTGCTGGCCGCCGGCGCGTCGGTGCTGCCCGCGCTGCGTGAGACCACCGGCGAGAGCGTGCAGTTGTACCGCCGCGAGGGCACCTCGCGGGTGTGCGTGGCCGCGCTGGAACCGGCTGCGGGCCTTCGCGATACCGTGCCGGTCGGGGCGCGGTTGCCGATGACGGCCGGTTCGGGGGCCAAAGTGCTATTGGCCTACAGCGACGGCGCCACCCGGGATGCGGTGTTACCGGACGCGAAATTCACCGACCGTGTGCTGGCCGAGGTGCGCCGCCGCGGTTGGGCGCAGAGCGTGGCAGAGCGCGAGCCGGGGGTGGCGAGCGTGTCGGCGCCGGTGCGCGACGGCCGCGGTGTTGTCGTCGCGGCCATCTCGGTGTCCGGCCCCATTGACCGGATCGGACGGCGCCCGGGTGCGCGCTGGGCCGCCGATCTGCTGTCCGCGGCCGAAGAGCTCACTCGCCGGCTTTAACGCATTGACTCTGCGCTCACGGTGCGGTCCACTCGAACATTTGCTCCCTGGACGCAGAGTGAATGTCGCCGGCTGTCAGAATCACGCCATGGGAACCAATCAGCGCGCGAGCATCGTCATGTCCGACGACGAGATCGCCGATTTCGTCGTCAGGAGCCGCACCGGGACAATGGCCACCATCGGCCCCGACGGCCAGCCGCACTTGACCGCAATGTGGTACGCCGTCGTCGACGGCGAGATCTGGATAGAGACCAAAGCCAAGTCGCAGAAGGCCGTCAACCTGACCCGGGACCCGCGGGTGACGTTTTTGATCGAGGACGGCGACACCTACGACACCTTGCGCGGGGTGTCGTTCGAGGGCGTCGCGGAGATCGTCGACGATCTCGATGTCTCGCACCGGGTGGGGGTCAGCGTGTGGGAGCGCTACACGGGCCCCTACACCGACGACATGAAGCCGTTCGTCGAGCAGATGATGAACAAGCGCGTCTGCGTGCGCATCGTGGCGCGCCGCGCGCGCTCCTGGGATCACCGCAAGCTCGGAATGCCGGCCATGCCGGTGGGCGGCTCGACCGCACCGGCGGTCCTGGGGACCGGCCAATAAAAACTTTGTAGCCCCGATGGGATTCGAACCCACGCTACCGCCGTGAGAGGGCGGCGTCCTAGGCCGCTAGACGACGGGGCCAGAACCGATCCGAGGTGCCAGCATAGCTCACGCTGATACGGCCACCTAATTGCTTTCTTTGCTGGGGTACCAGGACTCGAACCTAGAATGGCTGAACCAGAATCAGCTGTGTTGCCAATTACACCATACCCCATCGGCTGCCTAAAACCGCTGGTGAGAAGTGGTTTCGGAGCTATTACCAGCGCCTAGAGCCACCGCCGCCAGCCGTTGCGGGCCGCTAGGCAGACTACCAAAGAATCAAGCCGTCCCGTCGCGCGCCGCCTGCAGCCGTCGCAGGCTGCGTTCCCGGCCGAGCAACTCCAGCGATTCGAACAGCGGCGGGCTGATCGTCGTCCCGGTGGCGGCCACTCGGATCGGGCCGAAGGCCTTGCGCGGTTTGAGCCCCAGTTCGTCGATCAGCGCCGCTTTGAGGGCCGCCTCAATGTTCGGTGTGGTCCACTCCGCCACGCCCTCCAGCGCCGCCAGTGATGCCGTGAGAACACCGATCCCGTCCTCGCCCAGTTCTTTGGCGGCGGCCTTCGGCTCGATGGCGTACTCGTCGTCGTTGAGGAACTTCAGCAGGTCCCACGCGTCGCCGAGGACGACGATGCGGGTCTGCACCAAGTCGGCGGCAGTGGCGAAGTCCGGCGGCTCGAGTTCGAGACGGTGGCCGTGTGTCGCGAAGTAGTCGCGCAGCCTCGAGGCGAAGTCGTCCGCGCCGAGCATTCGGATGTGCTCGGCGTTGAGTGCGTCGGCCTTCTTCTGATCGAACCGGGCCGGGTTGGAGTTGACGTCGACGACGTCGAAGGCGGCGACCATCTCGTCGAGACTGAACAGGTCGTGGTCATCGGCGATCGCCCAGCCCAGCAGCCCAAGGTAATTGAGCAGTCCTTCGGGGATGAAACCGCGGTCGCGGTGCGCGAACAGATTCGACTGCGGATCGCGCTTGGAAAGCTTCTTGGTCCCCTCCCCCAACACCGTTGGGAGATGCGCGAATTCAGGAGTACGTTCGGCCACCCCGATGCGGATCAGCGCCTGATACAACGCCAGCTGGCGCGGGGTCGACGGCAGCAGGTCCTCGCCGCGCAGCACGTGCGTGATCTTCATCAGCGCGTCGTCGCACGGGTTGACCAAGGTGTACAGGGGATCTCCGCTCGCGCGGGTCAACGCGAAGTCCGGCACGCTGCCGGCCGCGAAGGTGGTCGGGCCGCGCACCAGGTCGTTCCAGCTGAGGTCCTCGTCGGGCATCCGCAGCCGCACCACCGGTTGGCGCCCCTCGGCCAGGTAAGCGTCGCGTTGTGCGTCGGTGAGGTCGCGGTCGAAGTTGTCGTAACCCAACTTCGGATTGCGGCCCGCGGCGACGTGGCGGGCCTCGACCTCTTCCGGTGTCGAAAACGCGTGATATGCCTCACCCGCCGCGAGCAGCCGGTCCACCACGTCGCGGTAGATGTCGGAGCGCAACGACTGCCGATAGGGGCCGTAGGGTCCGCCGACTTCCGGCCCCTCGTCCCAGTCCAGGCCGAGCCAGCGCAGCGCGTCGAGCAGCGCCAGGTAGCTTTCCTCGCTGTCGCGCTGGGCGTCGGTGTCCTCGATGCGGAAGACGAACGTGCCCCCGGTGTGGCGGGCGTAGGCCCAGTTGAACAGCGCGGTGCGGACCATGCCGACATGCGGGGTTCCGGTCGGCGACGGGCAGAAGCGAACCCGCACACTCGGTGCGGTCACGATTTCCCTTTGCGGACAACCGGATTGGTGAGGGTACCGATACCCTCGATGCTGACCGACACCGTATCCCCGTCCTCGATGGGACCGACGCCGGCCGGTGTACCCGTCAGGATGAGGTCGCCGGGCAGCAGGGTCATGACGGCCGAAATCCATTCCACGATCGCGCCGACGTCGTGGATCATCAGCGAGGTGCGACTGTCTTGTTTGACAACGCCATTGACCTCAGTGCGCAGCGCCAGGTCGGCCGGGTCCACATCGGTGACGATCCACGGCCCGACGGGACAGAAGCTGTCGTGTCCTTTGGCGCGCGTCCACTGGCCATCGGCCTGCTGCTGATCGCGCGCCGACACGTCGTTGCCAATGGTGTAGCCCAGGATGCTGTCCGCGGCCTCGGCGGCCGAGACGTCCTTGCACGGGCGGCCCACCACCACCCCGAGCTCGCCCTCGAAGTGCACGGGCGACGCGTTGGCGGGCAAGCGAATCGGCACGTTCGGCCCGACGATCGCGGTGTTGGGCTTGAGGAAGATGATCGGGTCCGCCGCAGCCGGGCCCGTGGCGAACTTACTCATCTCGGCGATGTGGTCGGCGTAGTTCTTGCCGACACAGACCACCTTGCTGGCCAATATCGGAGCCAGTAGCCGGACATCGGCCAGGGGCCACGAGCGTCCGGTAAAGGTGGGCGTGCCGAACGGGTGCTCGGCGATTTCACGGACGGTCATGCCGGTGGGATCCGCCACGTCACCTTCGATGCTGACGAAGGCGACGCCGTCCGGGCTGGCGATACGACCAAGGCGCATTTGCACGAGCCTAGTGAAGGCTGCGGCCGCGTTCCTTCCAGGCCCGCCCACCGCGTGCCAGCATGAGGTGATGGCGAAGAGCGCGCGGTCCCGCTGGACGGTCGTCGTCATTTCGCTGATCGTGACGGCCACGTCCTTCCTCTTCATCAACGGCGTCGCGTTTCTGATCCCCGCGCTGGAATCCTCACGTGGCACCGGGCTGACCGAGGCGGGCCTGCTGTCGTCGATGCCGAGCTGGGGCATGGTGGTCACGCTGATCGGCTGGGGCTACGTGCTGGACCGCGTCGGCGAGCGGATCGTGATGACGGTGGGCTCGGCGCTGACCGCGGCGGCGGCCTACGCCGCGGCGTCGGCGCACTCGATGGTGTGGCTGGGCGTATTCCTGTTTCTCGGCGGCATGGCCGCGGCCAGCTGCAACGGCGCCGGCGGCCGGCTGGTGTCCGGCTGGTTCCCGCCGGACCAGCGCGGCCTGGCGATGGGCGTGCGCCAGACCGCGCAGCCGCTGGGAATCGCGTTGGGCGCCTTGGTGATGCCCGAGCTGGCCGAGCACGGTCTACGCGCGGGGCTGATGTTCCCCGCGGTGGCGTGCGCGGTGGCGGCCGTGCTGAGCATCGCCGGTGTCAAGGACCCGCCGCGCAAATCCCGCGACACGGCTACCGACGAGGAACTGGCCAGCCCGTATCGCGTCTCGTCGGTGCTGTGGCGCATCCACGCGGTGTCGTCGCTGCTGATGATGCCGCAGACGGTGACCGTCACGTTCATGCTCGTGTGGCTGATCAGGAACGACGGCTGGTCGATCGCGGCCGCCGGCGGGGTGATGACGGTGTCCCAGTTGCTGGGCGCGCTGGGTCGCGTCATGGTGGGCCGCTGGTCGGACCGGATCGGCTCCCGGATGCAACCGGTCGCGTTGATCGCCGCGATCACCGCGATGACCCTGTTCCTGCTGGCCTACGCCGATCATCGCGGCTGGCGGGTCGAGGTCGCGCTGATGATCGTCGTCTCGGTGGTCGCGGTGCTGGACAACGGATTAGAGGCCACCGCCGTCACCGAATACGCCGGTCCGTTCTGGAGCGGTCGCGCGCTGGGCATCCAGAACACCACCCAGCGCCTGATGGCGGCGGCCGGTCCCCCGATGTTCGGTGCGCTGATCAGCGCCGCCAAGTACCCGCCCGCGTGGTTGCTCTGCGGGTTGTTCCCGCTGGCGGCGATACCACTGGTGCCGGTGCGCCTGCTGCCGCCGGGGCTGGAAACTAGAGCGCGGCGGCGATCCGTTCGCCGACTGCGCTGGTGGCAAGGCGTTCGCTCGGCCGTGTCGCCAGATAGGTCTCGACGGCACGATCCACCCGGGCGGCCGCGTCATCCTCGCCGAGGTGGGCAAGCAGCAGCGCCACCGACATGATCGCGGCGGTCGGGTCGGCCACGCCCTGACCCGCGATGTCGGGCGCGCTGCCATGCACCGGCTCGAACATCGACGGATTGGTGCGGGTGGCATCGATATTCCCGCTGGCGGCCAGCCCGATTCCGCCGCACACCGCCGCGGCCAGGTCGGTGATGATGTCGCCGAACAGGTTGTCGGTGACGATCACGTCGAAGCGGCCCGGGTCGGTGACCAGATAGATGGTGGCGGCGTCGACGTGGGAGTAGGCCACCTCGACGCCGGGGTACTTTTCGCCGACCTCGGCCACGATCCGCGACCACAGCGACCCGGCGAAGGTCAGCACGTTGTTCTTGTGCACCAGCGTCAGGTGTTTGCGGCGCCGCTGCGCGCGCTCGAACGCATCGGTGACCACGCGGCGCACGCCGAACGCGGTGTTGAGGCTGACCTCGGTCGCCACCTCGTTGACCGTCCCGACGCGAATCGCGCCGCCGTTACCGGTGTAGGGGCCTTCGGTCCCCTCGCGCACCACCACGAAGTCGATCGGAGGGTTGCCCGCTAACGGACTGTCCACGCCCGGGTACAGCCGCGACGGGCGCAGGTTGATGTGGTGATCGAGCTCGAAGCGCAGGCGCAGCAACAGACCTCGCTCCAGCACGCCGCTGGGGACCGACGGATCACCGATGGCACCCAACAGGATCGCGTCGTGCTGGCGGAGTTCGGGCACCACCGAGTCCGGCAGCACCTCGCCGGTGGCGTGGAAGCGCTTGGCCCCCAGGTCGTAGCTGGTCTTCTCGACGCCAGGCAGGACGATGTCGAGGATCTTGAGCGCCTCGCCAATGACCTCCGGCCCGATGCCGTCGCCCGCGATGACCGCTAACTTCATCCGCGCCGCTCTCCCCCGCAAGCGGGAGGTGCCCCCACCTCATCGCTGCGCTCTGCATCGTCGCCGCCGCGTTTCGTCACGACAGGTCAACCACTTCCAGCTTGTTGGCGCCGACCGCGTCGGAGATCGCCGAGCGCACGTCGCCGGGCACGTCCTGGTCCAGCCGCAGCAGGATGGTCGCGCTGTCGCCCTCGGCATCCTCGGACAGCTGGGCGGCCTGGATGTTCACTCCTGCCGAGCCCAGCAGTGTGCCGATCTTGCCCAGCGCACCGGGCTGGTCGCCGTAGTTGATCACCAGGTTGATGCCCTGGGCGCGCAGGTCGAAGTTGCGGCCGTTGATCTGCACGACCTTCTCCACCAGCTGCGGCCCGGACAGCGTGCCGGCGACGTTGACCACGGCACCGTCGGCGGCGACCGCCCGGACGTCGACGACGCTGCGGTGGTTGGGGCTTTCCGACGCGGTGCTGATCTCGGCGGTGACACCGCGTTCGGCGGCCAGCGCCGGCGCGTTGACGAAGGTCACCTGGTCCTCGATGACGGCGGAGAACAGGCCGCGCAGCGCCGAAAGCTTAAGCACCTCAACATCTTCGGCGGCCAGCTCGCCGCGCACCTGCACCGCCAACGACGCGGGCAGGCCATCCGACAGTGCGGCGGCAAGCACACCGAGCTTGCGCGCCAGGTCCAGCCACGGCGCGACCTCCTCGTTGACCACCCCGCCGCCGACGTTGACCGCGTCGGGAACGAACTCGCCCGCCAGCGCCAGCCGCACGCTCTCGGCCACGTCGGTGCCGGCGCGGTCCTGCGCCTCCTCGGTGGACGCGCCCAGGTGCGGCGTCACCACCACCTGCGGAAGCTCGAACAGCGGGCTGTCGGTGCACGGCTCCTTCGAGTACACGTCCAGGGCGGCGGCGCGGACATGCCCGCTGCTGATCGCCTCGGCCAGCGCCTCCTCGTCGACGAGCCCGCCGCGCGCGGCGTTGACGATGATGACCCCCGGCTTGGTCTTGGCGAGCGCCTCCTTGCCGATCAGTCCCGCCGTCTCCTTGGTCTTGGGCAGGTGGACCGAGATGAAGTCGGCGCGGCCCAACAGGTCGTCGAGAGAAAGCAATTCGATGCCGAGCTGGGCGGCCCGGGCCGCCGATACGTAGGGGTCGTAGGCGACGACGTGGGTTTCGAACGCCGCGATCCGCTGGGCGACCAGTTGACCGATCCGGCCCAGCCCGACCACGCCGACGGTCTTGCCGAAAATCTCGGCGCCCGAGAACGACGACCGCTTCCAGGTGTGCTCACGCAGGGTGGCGTCGGCGGCCGGGATCTGACGGGCCGCCGACAGCAACAGCGCCAGGGCGTGCTCGGCGGCGCTGTGGATGTTCGACGTCGGGGCGTTGACCACCAGGACGCCGCGCGCGGTGGCGGCGTCGACGTCGACGTTGTCCAGACCGACGCCGGCGCGGGCGACGATCTTGAGCTTGGGGGCCGCGGCGAGCACCTCGGCGTCGACGGTGGTGGCCGAGCGCACCAGCAGCGCGTCGGCCTCGGGCACCGCGGTGAGCAGCTTCTCCCGGTCGGGGCCGTCGACCCAGCGCACTTCCACCTGGTCTCCCAGGGCGGCGACGGTTGATTGGGCGAGTTTGTCGGCGATCAGAACAACAGGCAAGTTCACGCGGCCAGCGTAGTCGGCTGTAATGAAGTGATGGACGTCACCGTCGTCGGTAGCGGGCCCAACGGGCTCTCCCTGGCCGTCATTTGCGCGCGCGCCGGCCTGAAGGTGCAGGTCCTCGAAGCCCAGCCGACCTTCGGCGGTGGCGCGCGGACCGCCGCGGACTTCGAATTTCCCGGAGTCTTGCACGACATCTGCTCGGCCGTTCACCCGCTGGCCGTGGCGTCGCCGTTTTTCGCCGCGTTCGACCTGCCCGCGCGCGGTGTGCGGTTGGCGGTGCCGGAGATCGCGTACGCCAATCCGCTGCTCGGCCGGCCCGCGGCCATCGCCTACCGCGACCTGACCCGCACGTGCGACGAGCTGTCCGACGGCGCGTCGTGGCGACGGCTGCTGGGGCCGCTGGTTTCGGACAGCGACGGCGTCGTCGGTTTGCTGCTCGGGGACAAGCGCTCGGTGCCTCCCTCGGTGCCGGCGGCGCTGCGGTTGGGTGCGCGGATCGCGGCCCAGGGTTCGCCGGCGTGGGGGTCGCTGGCCGGTGAGGACGATCGCGCCTTGTTCACCGGCGTTGCCGCCCATGTGCTTTCGCGGATGCCGTCCTTGACGGCGGCCGGCGCCGGGTTGATGTTGGCCACGCTGGGCCACGCGGTCGGCTGGCCGATTCCGGTGGGCGGCAGCCAGGCGATCACCGATGCGCTGATCGCCGATCTGCGCGCGCACGGAGGGGAGCTGACGGCCGGGGCCGAGGTGACGGCCCCTCCCCCTGGTGTCGTCGCCTTCGACACCGCCCCGACCGCACTGCTGCGGATCTACGGTGACGCGCTACCGCCCCGGTACGCTAAAGCTTTGGGCCGCTACACCTTTGGCCCCGGCGTGGCCAAGGTGGACTTTGTGCTCAGCGACGACATCCCGTGGTCCGACCCGCGAATGCGGCTGGCGCCGACCCTTCACCTGGGTGGCACCCGCGCGCAGATGGCCCTTGCCGAGGCAGAGATCGCGGGCGGGCGGCATGCCGAGTGGCCGATGGTGCTGGCTGCCTCGCCGCATGTCGCCGATCCCGGCCGCATCGACGGCCGGGGGCGCCGGCCGTTCTGGACCTACGCGCACGTGCCGTCGGGTTCCACCCTGGATGCGACCGAGGCGGTGACCGGGATCGTGGAGGGGTTCGCGCCCGGCTTCCGCGACATCGTGCTGGCGGCGCGCGCGGTGCCCGCGGCGCGCTTGGCCGACCGCAACGCCAACTACGTCGGCGGTGACATCGGGGTGGGCGGAAATTCCGCCTGGCGCGCCATCGCCGGTCCCACCCCGCGGCTGAACCCCTGGCGCACACCGATTCCCAAGGCGTACCTGTGTTCGGCGGCCACCCCGCCGGGCGGGGGCGTGCACGGCATGGCCGGCTACTACGCCGCCCGCACGCTGCTCAAGCGCGAGTTCGGTATCACCGAGCTGCCCGCGCTGTCGCCTCAGCACCTGTCGTAGAGGTTGTCCGAGAGAAGCGCGGGACGGCAGAAGCCGGGCGGCGGTGTCAACAGGACCCCGGGCCCCATCAACCGGTAGTGGTAGTTGTGGCAGGAGTTCATGTCCCACGGCAGCGGGCCATTCGTCTTGGGTTCCGGTTGCCCGGGGCACCAGCAGAAGTACTGCGAGCTGCAGCCGGGAGGCGCGGCCTGGGCTGTGCCGGCGGCCAGACTCAGGCCGGCCGCCGCGAGGGCGCCCGCCAGTGCGGGCACCGCGATGATGCGCTTGAGCGCTTGCGAAGTGTTCATAGCGCTCAGCTTGTCGTGGGCCCCTTGCGGAATCGTCGCAAAGCGCTTGCGGAATTCTTGTGCCCGATTCATTCGCTCTTAGACGCTCTTAGACTGACGCCGTGACGAAACTCGCGATCATCTACTACTCCGCCACCGGTCATGGCACCACCATGGCAAAACGCGTCGCCGCGGCCGCCGAGGCCGCGGGCGCCGAGGTCCGGGTGCGGCACGTCGCCGAGACCCACGACCCGGCATCGTTCGCGCACAACCCGGCCTGGACCGCGAACTATGAAGCCACCAAGGACCTTCCCGCCGCGACCGGCGACGACATTGTGTGGGCCGATGCGGTGATCTTCGGCTCGCCGACCCGATTCGGCTCGCCCGCAGCGCAACTGCGCACGTTTATCGATTCGCTGGGCGGGCTGTGGGCCGACGGCAAGCTGGCGGACAAGGCCTATGCGGCCTACACGTCCTCCAACACCCTCCACGGTGGGCAGGAGACCACCCTGCTCGCCCTGTACATCACGCTGATCCACTGGGGCGGCATCATCGTGCCGCCGGGATACACCGATCCGTGCAAGTTCGTCGACGGCAACCCGTACGGGGTCAGCCTGGTCACCACCCACGACAACATCGACCAGTTCGACGACGCGACCGACAACGCCCTCGAGCATCTGGCCCGCCGGGTGGTGTCTGTCGCTGACCGGCTTGGCTCGTGAGCGAACACGTGGCTTGATCGATGGATCGATGCGCGGATTGCGGTTTCGCTTACCACCTTGGTCGGTCCGGGACGGTCGCGCGCGATATCAACGGGCGGGTCGCCGAGGTGGTAGCACTCTTGCGCGCCGAAGGAGTTGACCTGCGATCCCGGCGGCGACCGGGCGTGTGGTCACCTCTCGAGTACGGCTGCCATCTTCGAGACATGCTGCTGGTGCAGCGCGAAAGGGTGCTCGCGGCGCGCCGGATGGATCGCCCGGACTGTCCCCCCTCGGGACGCGACGAGCGGGTTACCCACGATGGGTACGCCGAGCAGGATCCTGAGGATGTGGCCCGCCAACTCGGGGATGCGGCAAAACTGTTCGCTAATGTGCTCGCCCGGCTGGCACCCGACGACTGGGATCGCGTGCTCATCTACCACTACCCGGAGACTCACGAACGGTCGTTGCGGTGGGTTGCGATGCATACATTGCATGAGGCGCAGCACCACCTGCTAGACATTCGTCGCCAGGTCTGACCAGTCGGTTCACACCACGGGCCGCCTTAGCTCGCCGAGCGTCACGCCAGAGTGACCGCGGTCGTCGAGCGCCACTCTGGCGTGACGCCCGACTTCGGACGCTACGCGGTCTCGGTGATGGGGCGGTCGACCCAGCTCATCAGGTCGCGCAGCTTCTTGCCCGTGACCTCGATGGGGTGCTCGGCGTTTTCCTTGCGCAGCTGCTCGAGCTGCTTGTTGCCGCCGTCGACGTTGGCGACCAGCTTCTTGGTGAATTCGCCGCTCTGGATGTCTCGCAGGATGCCCCGCATCCGCTCCTTGGTGTCGGCATCGATGACCCGGGGACCCGAGAGGTAACCGCCGAATTCGGCGGTGTCGGACACCGAGTAGTTCATCCGCGCGATGCCGCCCTCGTACATGAGGTCGACGATCAACTTGAGCTCGTGCAGCACCTCGAAGTAGGCCATCTCCGGCGGGTAGCCCGCCTCGACCATCACGTCGAAACCGGTCTTCACCAATTCCTCTGTGCCACCGCACAACACGGCCTGCTCGCCGAACAGGTCGGTCTCGGTCTCGTCCTTGAAGGTGGTCTTGATGACGCCGGCGCGGGTGCCGCCGATGGCCTTGGCGTAGGACAGTGCCAGCGCCTCACCGTTTCCGGTCGGGTCCTGGTCGACGGCGATCAGCGCGGGCACGCCCTTGCCGTCGACGAACTGGCGGCGCACCAGGTGGCCGGGACCCTTGGGGGCCACCATCGCGATGGTGATGTTGCCGGGCGGCTTGATCAGGTCGAAGTGGATGTTGAGGCCGTGCCCGAAGAAAAGCGCATCGCCGTCATTCAGGTTGGGCTCGATGTCGTTCTTGAAGATGTCGGCCTGCGCGGTGTCGGGCGCCAGCAGCATGATCACGTCGGCCCACTTGGCGACCTCGGCGGGGGTGTCGACCTCCAGCCCCTGCTCCTCGACCTTGGGCCGGGACTTCGAGCCCTCCTTGAGCCCGACCTTCACCTGCACGCCGGAGTCGCGCAGGCTCAGCGAGTGCGCGTGGCCCTGACTGCCGTATCCGATCACGCCGACCTTGCGGCCCTGAATGATCGACAAGTCTGCGTCGTCGTCGTAGAACATCTCTAATGGCACGTGACTATCTCCTTCTTGACTATTTGGCCGTGCCGATACCGCGCGGACCGCGGGACAACGACACCATTCCGGATTGAGCTATTTCGCGGATGCCGAACGGCTCCAGCACGCGCAGGAACGCCTCGATCTTGCCGCGGTCGCCGGTCGCTTCGATGGTCAGCGATTCCGGCGAGACATCGATTACCTTGGCGCGGAACAGGTTTACCGCTTCGATCACCTGACTGCGGCTACCCGCGTCGGCGCGCACCTTGATCATCGCCAGTTCGCGGGCCACCGAGTTGTCATCTTCCTGCTCGATGATCTTGATGACGTTGATCAGCTTGTTGAGCTGCTTGGTGATTTGCTCGAGCGGGGTCTCCTCGGCGGAGACCACGATGGTCATCCGCGACATGTCCTTCTGCTCGGTGGCGCCCACGGCCAGCGATTCGATGTTGAAACCGCGGCGGCTGAACAGGGCCGCGACGCGCGCGAGCACACCGGGCTTGTCCTCGACGAGCACCGACAACGTGTGCGTCCTAGGCGATCCGGTGCTCATCACGCGTGCCCTTCGGTCTCGTCGTCGAACAACGGGCGGATGCCGCGGGCGGCCTGGATCTCGTCGTTGCTGGTGCCGGCGGCCACCATCGGCCACACCTGCGCGTCGGCGCCGACGATGAAGTCGATGACAACCGGCCGGTCGTTGATCGCCCGGGCCGCGTTGATCACGTCTTCGACATCTTCCTCACGCTCGCAACGCAATCCGACGCACCCCAGCGCCTCGGCCAGCTTGACGAAGTCCGGGATGCGGTGCGAGTGGGTGGCGAGGTCGGTCTGGGAGTACCGCTCCCCGTAGAACAGGGTCTGCCACTGCCGCACCATGCCCAGGTTGCCGTTGTTGATCAGCGCCACCTTGATCGGTATGCCTTCGATCGCACAGGTCGCCAGCTCCTGGTTGGTCATCTGGAAGCAGCCGTCGCCGTCGATCGCCCAGACCTCTGCGTCCGGGCGAGCCATCTTGGCGCCCATGGCCGCCGGGATGGCGAAGCCCATGGTGCCCAGCCCGCCGGAGTTGAGCCAGGTGCGCGGCTTCTCGTAGGAGATGAACTGCGCCGCCCACATCTGGTGCTGGCCGACGCCGGCGACGTACAGGGCGTCCGGGCCGGCGATCTTGCCCAGCTTCTCGATCACGTACTCCGGGCCCAGGCTGCCGTCGCTCTGCGGGCCGTAGCTCAGCGGATAGGTGGACTTGACCTCGTCCAAATAGGCCCACCAGTCGGTCATTTCGAGGTTGCCGGGCACGCCGTCGTGGCGCAGCATCGCGATGAGGTCCGCGATGACGGCCTTGACGTCGCCGACGATAGGCACGTCGGCGTGGCGGTTCTTGCCGATCTCCGCCGGGTCGATGTCGGCGTGAATGACCTTGGCCTCAGGCGCGAACGAGTCCAGCTTGCCCGTCACCCGGTCGTCGAAGCGGGTGCCCAGCGCGATCAGCAGGTCACTCTTCTGCAGCGCGGCCACCGCCGCCACCGTGCCGTGCATGCCGGGCATGCCCATGTGCTGGCGGTGGCTGTCCGGGAAAGCGCCGCGCGCCATCAGCGTGGTGACCACCGGAATGCCGGTCAGCTCCGCCAATTCGGCCAACTCCGCGGTCGCCTCGCCGCGGATGACGCCGCCGCCCACGTACAGCACCGGCCTGTGCGCGGCCGCGATCAGCTTGGCCGCCTCGCGGATCTGCTTGCTGTGCGGTTTGGTGTTCGGCTTGTAGCCGGGCAACTCCATGCGCGGGGGCCAGCTGAACGTGCACTGGCCCTGCAGGACGTCCTTGGGGATGTCGACGAGCACCGCGCCCGGGCGTCCCGAGGCCGCGATGTGGAAGGCCTCGGCCATCACCCGCGGGATGTCGTCGCCGGAGCGAACCAGGAAGTTGTGCTTGGTGATCGGCATCGTGATGCCGGAGATGTCGGCCTCCTGGAAGGCGTCGGTCCCGATCAGCCCGCGCCCGACCTGCCCGGTGACGGCGACGACGGGAATCGAGTCCATCTGCGCATCGGCCAGCGGCGTAACGAGATTGGTGGCGCCGGGACCCGAGGTCGCCATGCACACCCCGACCTTGCCCGTCGCGTGCGCGTAGCCGCTGGCGGCGTGACCGGCACCCTGCTCGTGGCGGACCAGCACGTGGCGCAGCTTCTTGGAGTCGAACAGCGGGTCATACACCGGCAGGACGGCGCCGCCGGGGATGCCGAAGATGACCTCGACGTCGAGTTCCTCCAGCGACCGGATTACCGACTGCGCGCCGGTCATTTGCACCGGTGCGACCCGTTTCGGTTGGGCCGCAGCCGGTTTTGCGGCGGGTTGCACGGTGTCCTGCGCGCCGTTGGCCGCGTGCTGCGGCTGGGGCTTGGTTGGTGCGCTCACTGTGTCCTCTTAATGGTTGACGGGGTACGCATGAAAAAACCCCCGTCAGCTCCTGCTGTACGAGGGTTGCGCGTTGGTGCTGGTTCGCTTCAAATGCTGAAGAACTAGTCAGACACCAACGCGCTGACTAAGTACTACGAGCATTTCGGGCTTACCCATAGCGTCCGACGGTAGCCTTCGCACAGCTCAGCAGTCAAATCCGGTGGGTTGGGAGGCCCCCTCGTCGAGCGTGCGCCCACGGCTTTGAGTGTGCGCGTATGGCGGCGACACGCCGGTCGTCACCGTGGATGCACACTCAATGCCCGATCATCGCTGGTTCGTCGTCGGTGAAATGATGCTGGGGTGGCTGATGGCTCACCCGTCGTGATCAAGGTTTCCCCCATGGCGCACTTCGCCGTCGGATTCTTGACCCTCGGCTTACTGGTACCCGTGCTGGCATGGCCACCGTGTGCCCCGGTCCTCGTGATCCCGGTGCTGTTGTCGGCGTTGGTCGCTCGGCTGCGCACCGTCGCCGACGGCCAGGGCGTGACGGTGCGGACCCTGCTGGGCAGCCGGTCGGTGCCCTGGGAGGACATCGACGGGCTGCGGTTCAACCGAGGCTCGTGGGCCCGCGCGCGGCTCAAGGACGGCACACAAAAACGAGAGATACGACTGCCCGCGGTCACGTTCGCGACCCTGCCGCAGTTGACCGAGGCCAGCGCGGGACGGGTGCCCAACCCGTATCGGTGAGGGGCGTCAGGCGATCGGGTTGACCCCGTTGAGCAGCACCCAGACGCCGACGCCGGCCGCGATGCCGCAGATCAGCGCCACGAACGAGCCGATGAACGGCCGATACGCCCAGCCCCTGCCGCCGTCCAGTCCGTAGCGGCCGGGGCCCGCCAGGATGACGGCGGCGGCCATGACGATCAGGGTGATTTGGTATTCGTGCCCGTCGGGCAGGAAGTAGGCGAAGGTGTGCGGCTTGGCCGAGATGGTGGCCAGCAGGCCGTTGATCAGAAAAGCCAGCGCGCCCGCGGCGGCCACCGGCGTGAACAGCCCCAGGACCAGCAGCGCGCCCGAGGCGATCTCGCCGCCGGCGCTCACGTAGGCCAGGATGTCGGCGTGCTGGTAGCCGACGTCGGACAGCGAGTTCTTGAAGCTGGTCAGCCCCGAGCCACCCCACCAGCCGAACAGCTTCTGCATGCCGTGCGCGGCGAGCACCACGCCGAGGCCGACGCGCAGGATCAGTAACCCGAGGTGCTGGGTGCCGCGGCGCCCGACGGGTTGCTCGTCGTCGTCGCGCTTCTCGATCTCGGCGGGCTCGGTCGCCGAGATCGGCGCGACGCGGGCCGGCGATTGCGGCTGGTACGGCAGCGGTTCCTGCGGGTCGAGCAGGCCATACCCCGGGCTGCCGGCCGCGCTGGCCGTGTTGGGGTCCTGGTAGGGGATCACGCCGGTGGTGCCGAATTCGCCTGGATACCCGGCCGGAGTGAGGTCATCTTCGGGGTCGACCAGGCGGGCCGCGGCGGGGCGTCCCGCGGTGTGCTCCGCGACGTGCTCGCCCGGCCGCTGCCAAGGTGCGTCATGCTGTTGACTGGTCACGCGTGCCAGGGTAAGGGGCAAATGGCCCCGAACCTGGGATTTGAGCAGCGGTTTCGCCGGGCAATCGGCGCTAAACCCGCCAAATCGGCCCAGATCGGCCCCCGATGGCCCAAATCCGACCCTGTTGCGGCCTCCCCCGACACCGCCGGGTGACCATGTGGCGGCGGTGCGTGCGATGTCCGTAGCCTGTCGGTCATGCGGCTAGGGCGGTCGGTTCGGGGCGGGCTCGCCGCGCTGTCCGTGGTGGTGCTGGTCGCCAGCGGCTGCGCGCGGTTCAACGACGCGCAATCGCAGCCCTTCACCACCGCCCCGGAGTTGCACCCCCAGCCCAGTTCGACGCCTCCCCCGCCGCCACCGCTGCCCCCGACGCCGTTCCCCAAGGCGTGCCCCGCGCCCGGGGTGATGCAGGGCTGCCTGGAGAGCACCAGCGGCCTGATCATGGGGCCGGACAGCAAAACCGCGCTCGTTGCCGAGCGCACCACCGGCGCCGTCAAGGAGATCTCGGTGAGCGCCGAGCCGAAGGTGAAGACGGTCATCCCCGTCGACCCGTCCGGTGACGGCGGCTTGATGGACATCGTGCTGTCGCCCACCTACACCCAGGACCGGCTGATGTACGCCTACATCAGCACGCCCACCGACAACCGGGTCATCCGCGTGGCCGACGGCGATGTCCCGAAGGACATCCTGACGGGAATCCCCAAGGGCGCCACGGGAAATACCGGGGCGCTGATCTTCACCAGCCCCACCACACTGGTGGTGTTGACCGGCGACGCCGGCAACCCGGCGATGGCCGCCGACCCGAAGTCGCTGGCCGGCAAGGTGTTGCGCATCGAGCAACCGACCACCGTCGGTCAGGCGCCGCCGACGACGGCGCTGTCCGGCGTCGGCTCGGGCGGCGGGCTCTGCATCGACCCCGTCGACGGGTCGCTCTACGTCGCCGACCGCACACCCACCGCGGACCGGCTGCAGCGCATCACCAAGAAGTCCGAGGTCTCCACCGTGTGGTCCTGGCCGGACAAGCCCGGCGTGGCCGGGTGCGCAGCGATGGATTCGACGGTGCTGATCAACCTGATCACCCCCAAGCAGACGGTGGCGGTGCGGCTGGCCTCCGGGACGGGTGCGGTCACCGGCAACCCCGATGTGGTGCGCAAGGACACCCACGCGCACGCGTGGGCGCTGCGGATGTCGCCGGACGGCAACGTGTGGGGCGCGACGGTCAACAAGACCGCCGGTGACGCGGAAAAGCTCGACGACGTGGTGTTCCCGCTGTTCCCGCAGGGTGGCGGCTTCCCGCGGAACAACGACGACAAGACCTAAGTTCCGTCAGGTCCCGTCGATGGTGAACCGCAGGCCGTAGCGGCGCGGCACGTCGACGCGGGGTTGGCCGCGGAAGAACGTGGGGTCGGGCGTCCCGCCGTTGTCGTCGTCGTCATCGATGTCGTCGACATCGGACAGGTAGAGCGGATCGTCCTGCGAGGACTCCGGCGCCCAGGTCGCGACAGGCTCCAGCAGGTACGCCATGTGATCCCCGACGTCGATCCGGTTCACGATCCGCCCGACGAACCATGCGATCGCGTCATCCAGCATCGGCATGCCCTGCGGCCCGGCGCGCCACAGGCAGCGTTCGAATTTGTTGATGTCGTGGCCCGTTTGGCCGCCGAACAGTTCGGCCAGGCCCCGGTGGCGCCGCGACAACACGTGCACCGCCAGGTGCTGCGACAGGCTGGCCACCCCGAGGGTGTGGCTGCCCTTCGCCAACCCGACCAGGAAGCGTGGCGGCTCAACGCCGGTTTGGGTGGCGAAGCCCACCAGGCAACCCGCGGGCTGGCCGGCCGCCTGGGTGGTCACCACGAACGCCGGGAGGTCCAGCATCGTCATGAAGTCTTCGAAGGTTTCGTCCGCCACCCCAACATCATGGATGCCGGGCGGGCGTTCCGGTAGCGGTTTGCCTAACGAAGCCGTCGCAGGGTCAGCCCTGCCCGCAGGCCTTGAGCACCAGCTCGCGCACCCGGGCCGCGTCCGCCTGGCCGCGGGTGGCCTTCATCACCGCGCCGACGATCGCACCCGCCGCGGCGACCTTGCCGCCCCGAATCTTTTCCGCCACATCGGGATTGGCGGCCAGCGCCTCGTCGACGGCGGCCTGGGTCACCGAGTCGTCGCGCACCAGCGCCAGGCCGCGCGCGGTCATCACCTGCTCGGGCTCGCCCTCGCCGGCGAGCACGCCCTCGACGACTTGGCGGGCCAGCTTGGTGGACAGCTTGCCCTCGTCGACCAGCGCCACCACCGCGGCGACCTGCGCCGGGGTGATGGACAGCTCGTCCAGGGTGGCGCCGGCCTCATTGGCCTTCTGCATCAAGAAGTTTCCCCACCAGGCGCGGGCCTGTTCGGCCGACGCCCCGTGTTCGATTGTCGCCGCGACCAATTCGATCGCGCCCGCGTTGACGAGGTCGCGCATCACCTCGGCGGAATAGCCCCACTCCTGCTGAATCTTCTTGCGGCTCAACCACGGAAGCTCGGGAATGGTCTGGCGCAACCGCTCGACCAGCTCGCGGCTGGGCGCGACGGGCTCCAGGTCCGGCTCGGGGAAATACCGGTAGTCCTGGGCGGTCTCCTTGGCGCGGCCCGGGCTGGTGTAGCCACCGACTTCCTGGAAGTGCCTGGTTTCCTGGGTAATAGAGCCGCCCGCCACCAGCACCGCGGCCTGCCGCTGCATTTCGTAACGCACCGCAATCTCGACGCTCTTCAGCGAGTTGACGTTCTTGGTTTCGGTGCGGGTGCCGAACTCCGTGGTCCCGATCGGCTTCAGTGACACGTTGGCGTCGCAGCGCATCGAGCCCTGGTCCATCCGGACATCGGATACGTCCAACGCGCGCAACAGGTCTCGCAACGCCGTCACGTAGGCCCGGGCGATCTGCGGCGCCTGGTCGCCGGCGCCCTCGATGGGCTTGGTGACGATCTCAATCAGCGGCACGCCGGCGCGGTTGTAGTCGATCAGCGACGTGGTGGCGCCGTGGATGCGGCCGGTCTCGCTGCCGATGTGGGTCAGCTTGCCGGTGTCCTCCTCCATGTGCGCGCGTTCGATCTCCACGCGCCACGTCGTGCCGTCCTCCAGCGGAGCCTCGAGGTAGCCGTTGATGGCGATCGGCTCGTCGTACTGCGAGATCTGATAGTTCTTGGGCATGTCCGGGTAGAAGTAGTTCTTCCGGGCGAAGCGGCACCAGGGCACGATCTCGCAGTTCAGCGCCAACCCGATCCGTATCGCGGACTCCACCGCGACCTGGTTGAGCACCGGCAACGAGCCGGGCAGCCCCAGGCACACCGGGCACACCTGGGTGTTGGGCTCGGCGCCGAAGGTGGTGGCGCAGCCGCAGAACATCTTGGTCGCGGTGGACAGCTCGACGTGCACCTCGAGACCCAGCACCGGGTCAAAGCGCGCGATGACGTCGTCGTAATCCATCAGTTCGGCCACTGAAGTCATGCGTTTCTCCTATGTCAAGCCGCTGCTGGTTGGCAAGGCTTTGTTCGGTTGTTGTGGTCGGTTTTTAGGTGGCCGAAGACGACGCGGGCCAGGCGTCGTTTGAGGCAGCGCAGGGCTTCGGGGTTGGAGTCACCGCAGGCTTGGCGGTGGCGGTAGTAGGTCTGTCCGGCTCCTGGGAGGCGGATTTGGGTGACGGCAATGCGGTGCAACGCCGCATTAAGTTGGCGATTGCCTGAGCGCGTCATGCGGACCCGGCCCGCGGTGTTACCCGACCACACCGGCACCGGTGCCACTCCGGCGTGGCGGGCGAAGGCCGCCTCGCTTTTGAACCGGGGGACCCCGGCGGCCTCGCCAACGAGTTTGGCCGCGGTCAGCTCCCCGCACCCGGGCATCGCCAGCAACGCTGGGGCGACCACACGCACGCGTTGGCCGATCCGCTTGGCCAGCGTGTCGATCGCGTCTGTCAGCCGGGTGATGTCGGCAAGTTCATCGCGGGCCAACTCAGCGACCAGACCGGGCAGGGTCCCCAGCCAGGCGCCTAACAATTCGCGATGTTTGGCACGATCCAGCGACGCCGGGACAGGGTCGCGCTCGGGGTCGAGTTCGTGGACCCGCCAACGCAATCGGTTGATCGTTGCAGTCCGTTGTGCCACAAGGACTTCCCGGCGATCCACCAAAAGCTTGAGCTCGCGAGACACCTCGTCATGCGAGGCCACGGGCAAGTCGGGTTCTCGCAAGTACCCTCGTGCCACGGCCAGCGCGTCGATCGGGTCGGACTTGCCGCGGGTACGTGCTGAGGCACGAGCCTGGGCCATCAGCTTGGGCGGCACCCGCACCACCTTCTGGCCAAAACCCATCAGGTCGCGTTCCAACCTGGCCGACAGATGCCGGCAATCCTCGACCGCCCACACCACCTGGACCCCGAATCGTTCGCGGGCCCACATCACCGCCTCGGCATGACCCGCGGTAACGGCTTTGACGGTCTTCTCCCCGAGCTTGCGACCCGCTTCGTCGACGGCGACGAAGGTGTGGGTGCGCTTGTGTACATCGGCTCCAACAACAACCATGGTGGTTGCCTCCATTCACTGTGAGGTGACGGTTGGGCCGGTCGGCGGACAAACCTCAGTGGGGGCGGTGCCACGCTATCAAGTCACGCCGGCCGGTCCTTCACACCTGATGCCGACAAAACGCATGCACGCCAACCCGCAGGTAGCACTGAGCCTATGAGCCAGACACCAAGTGATCAGGATCCAACCACCGCAACAAGCGGCACCTCACCCTGACACTGAGCTCGATCCTAATGGCGAGCCGGGATGAAGGGCTCGGCGGTCAGCGGCCGGGGAACATGGCGGCCAGTGCGGCGGCCAGCTCCAGGTACCCGCGCCTGCTGCCCCTGCTCAATTTGTCCAGCCCGATCTCTCTGCCCTCATGGACATGCCGGTCGAAAGGCAGCAAGACCGTGGCGGCGACGTGAGCCGACAATTGCCCGAGCTCCTTGACGGCCACATTGTCCGGCTTCCTGGGCTCGATGTAATTGACCGCCAGCACGGTCGAACCGAGCAACGTGCGATATCCGTTGTTGGACAACCACTCCAGCGTCGTCCGGGTCTTTCGTATCGCGTCGATGGCGGGGCTGGTGACCACCACCAGGGCCCGCGACTCCGGCAGCACGGCCTCCATCACGCGGGAATTGAGCGCCTTGACGCAGTCCACCAGCAGCACCGAATAGTGCTTCTTGAGAACGGAAAACGCCTTCACCACGTCGCTGCGCCCCACTCGCCAATCGGTGTGCGCGAAGTCGGGCAGGCCGAGCACTTCCAGGCCGCAGCTGTTCATATGGGTGTGCGCCCGCACGTCGATGTACCGCGTCACGGTGTCGTCGGCGATCAGGTCGACCATGCTCAGCGGATTGCGGCGGCCGTGCCGATCCGCCAGGTCCCCGGCGTCGAGATCGACGGCGATGACCCGGTCGTTGCGGGCCTCGGCGAAGGTCGAACCCAGCGCCTCGACCACCGCCGTCTTGCCCACCCCGCCTTTGAGGTTCAGCACGGCGACGGGGAATGCGCCACCCAGCGGAGTTCGGACCCGGTCCCGCAGGCCGGCTTCATACGCCAATGCCTTGCCGGGCCCCAGGTCGATCCCGGTGACCCGGTGGATAACCTCGCGCCAGCCCAGCCTGTCGGCCATCGCTTCTTCTTGCTCGTCGAGGCCGTCGAGCGCCGTGCTGCCCGGCATCCGCTCCCAGCGAACCGGTGCCGGCACCCCCAGCGCCGGGGTCGGTTCGTCAAATCCGGGGGGCCGCGGGAACCACGGCGCGGTGGCGCGCGCGACCGGCGGGCGGACGGGCCGCGCCGCTGGAGCCGCGCGCTGAACGTCTCTGCGAGACGAACCGCTCATATGTGCCCGTATTACCAATCCGGACCCGCGGGAAACCGCAAATCCCCGCGGTTTCGGCGAACCTTCTGTGACCATTTCGAGTCATTTCGCCAAACGCTTGAGCACGGCCCGCAGGTGACTTAGCATGCGAATCGAAATTCGCATTCCAGTTTGGGGACGGCATGAGCAAGAGCGCAGCACCGTCGAGAGCACCCGGCGCGGCCGGCCTGCGCCCGCCCCAGCAAGCGCGCAGCCGTGCCGCGCTGCGTCGACTCCTCGCATCGGCCGAACACGTATTGATCAACCTCGGCCCCGACGAGCTGACCATCGCCCGCGTCGCCGAACACGCCGGAGTGTCCGTCGGGGGCGTGTACCGGCGGTTCACCGGCAAGGAGCAATTGATCGACGCGGTCAAGCAGGCGCTCGTGGAGCGGCTTGAACAAAGTGTGGTCAGCGCGCTGGAAGCCGCCGGGCCGTCGCTGGAGGGCGTCGTCGACGCCCTGGCGACGGCGCTCAGCACCACCCTGGACGAGAGCGCGCGGCTCATTCCCGCGATCCTGGCCGGTGGACGCACCGCCGATCCCCCGCAGGAAGGGCTGCGGATCTTCACCGACCTGCGGGAGCGATTCTTCGCCGCCGCGGCCCCCTTCCGCGACCGGATCCGGCACCCCGAACCCGATGTCGCGCTGGAGATGGCGTTTCGCAACGTGATTGGCGCCGGGGCACACCGCGCCGCGATGACCACGTGGCTGCCGGACGGATTGACCTGGCCACAGTGGGCCCGTGAAATCACGGCCATGACGACGGGGTACCTGACCAATGAATGCTAAAACTTCTCTCCCACAAGGACTTTCATGCTAAGGGTGATGAGACGGCAGTGGCTGCCGCTGTTGGTGGTGCTAATGGTTGCGATTGGGGCGTTCGTGATAACTCGCATGCACGGGATCTTCGGATCCGACACCCAGATCACCCGCGAGGGCTCCGGGATCAACAACGACGCCAAGCCGTTCAACCCCAAGCAGGTGATCTACGAGGTCTTCGGGCCGACCGGCGCGGTGGCGACGATCAATTACCTTGACCTGTCGGCGAACCCGCAAAGCGTCAAGGGCGCGCCACTTCCGTGGTTGCTCACGCTGACGACCACCGCACCGGCCGCCACGCCGATCCTGCTGGCCCAGGGCGACGCGGAGTCGATCGGCTGCCGGATCACGGTCGACGGCAAGGTCAAGGACGAGAAGACGTCCAGCGGGGTTGACGCGTTCACCTTCTGCCAGGTGAAGTCGGCATGAGCACGAATCGCCCGCCCGCCATCGCACACTTCATCCGCGTGTTCGCGGTACCGATTCTGCTGGCCTGGGTGGCCCTGGTGGTGTTGCTCAACGTCGCGGTGCCGCCGCTGGAAGACGTGGGGCAGGCGCACTCGGTGTCGCTGAGCCCCGGGGACGCGCCGTCGATGCAGGCCATGAAGCACATCGGCCGCGTGTTCGAGGAGGCCGACTCCGACGCCTCCGCGATGGTCGTGCTCGAGGGCGATCACCCGTTGGGGGACGAGGCCCACCGCTATTACGCCGAGCTGATCCGCAGGTTTCGGGCCGACACGACGCACGTCACGCATGTGCAGGACTTCTGGGGTGATCCGCTGACGGCTGCGGGTGCGCAAAGCCAAGACGGCAAGGCCACCTACGTGCAGATCTACCTCGCCGGCAACATGGGTGAGGCGCTGGCCAACGAGTCCGTCGGCGCGGTGCGTCAGATCGTCGCCAGCCTGCCACCGCCGCCGGGTGTGCATGTCTACATCACCGGCACGACGGCATTGTTCGCCGATCAGCACAAGGTCGGCGACAAGAGCCTGAAGGTGGTCACCGCGATCACCGTGGCGGTAATCCTGATCAGTCTGTTCATCGTGTACCGCTCGGCGGTCACGGTGGTGCTGGTGCTGGTGATGGTGATGTTCGAGGTCGTGGCCGCCCGCGGGGTGGTGGCGGCACTGGGTTACTACGACCTGATCGGCTTGTCGACGTTCTCGGTGAACCTGTTGACCATGCTCGGTATCGCGGCGGGCACCGACTACGCGATCTTCGTGTTGGGCCGATATCACGAGGCGCGCAACGCCGGAGAAGATCGCACCACCGCCTTCTACACGATGTACCGGGGTACCGCGCACGTCGTGCTGGGTTCGGGCCTGACGGTGGCGGGGTCCACCCTCTGCCTGCACTTCACCCGGCTGCCGATGTTCCAGTCCCTGGGCATTCCGCTGGCGATCGGCATCGCGGTGGCGGTGTTCGCGTCGTTGACGATGGCGCCGGCGATACTGGTGATCGGCGGTCGATTCGGCTTGTTCGAGCCCAAACGCGTTGCCCGCACGCGTGGTTGGCGACGGGTGGGCACGGCCGTGGTGCGCTGGCCGGGTGCGGTGCTGGTCGCGACGTGCGCGCTGGCGCTGGTCGGACTGATCACCCTGCCCGGGTACCAGGCCAGCTACAACGACCGCCTGTTCATGCCGAAAAACATTCCGGCGATGCAGGGTTTCGATGTCGCCGACCGCCACTTCAACCAGGCCCGGATGAACCCGGAACTGCTGATGGTTCAGACGGATCAGGATCTGCGCAATTCCGCGGACATGCTGATCATCGAGCGCATCGCGCGAAACATCTTCCACACCCCGGGAATCGCGCGCGTACAAACCATCTCGCGCCCGCTCGGCACCCCGATCGACCACACGTCCATTCCCTATCAGATGGGCATGCAAGGGGTAGCGCAGAACTTGACCCGCGACTACATGCAAGGCCAGATGGACCAGATGCTGGTCATGGCCAACCAGATGGAAACCATGATCGGCACGATGGAATCCATGGTCGAGATCATGCAAGAGATGACCGGCATCATGCACCACCTCGTCGGCCAGATGAAGACCATGGTCGCCGAAATGAACGACCTGCGGGGCCACATCTCCGACTTCGACGATTTCTTCCGGCCGATTCGCAGCTATTTCTATTGGGAGAAGCACTGTTTCGACATCCCGGTGTGCCAGGCGCTGCGCTCGGTCTTCGACACGTTGGACGGCGTCGACGTGCTCAGCGATGCGATCGGCGAGCTGATGCCCGAGATGGACAAGATGGACGCCATCATGCCCAAGATGCTGAAACTGCTCACGCCGATGGTCTCGATGATGAAGTCGATGCACAACATGATGCTGTCGATGCATTCCACCATGGCCGGGATGCAGGACCAGCAGGCCGCCATGGCGGGCAAGGGCAACTCGATGGGTCAGGCCTTCGACACCTCCAAGAACGACGACTCGTTCTATCTGCCCCCGGAAGTGTTCGACAACCCCGACTTCAAGCGGGGCATGAACATGTTCATATCACCGGACGGAAAAGCGGTGCGGTTCATCATCTCTCACCTCGGTGACCCCGCCAGCCCCGAGGGCATAGCCCATGTCGACGCGATCCGCAACGCCGCTTTCGAGGCGATCAAGGGAACGCCGCTGGAGAACGCCCGCATCTACATCGCCGGCACCGCGGCCATCGCCAAGGACATGCGACAGGGATCCACCTACGATCTGCTGATCGCCGGCGTGGGGGCGCTGGTCCTGATCTTCATCGTCATGCTGATCCTGACGCGCGCCGTGGTCGCCTCGGCGGTCATCGTCGGGACCGTGCTGCTGTCCCTGGGCACGTCGTTCGGGTTGTCGGTGCTGATCTGGCAGTACATCCTTGGCATCCAACTGCATTGGATGATCCTGGCGATGTCGGTGATCATCCTGCTGGCCGTGGGATCGGACTACAACCTGCTGTTGGTGGCCCGGTTCAAAGAGGAGATCCACGCCGGCATCAAGACCGGCATCATCCGGTCCATGGCCGGCACCGGCGCCGTCGTCACCTCCGCCGGGCTGGTGTTCGCCTTCACCATGTTGTCCTTCGGCCTGTCCGCTTTGATGTCGCTGGCCCAGGTCGGCAGCACCATCGGCATGGGCCTGCTGTTCGACACCCTGATCGTGCGCTCATTCATGACACCCTCGATCGCGGCGCTGCTCGGTCGCTGGTTCTGGTGGCCGCAGCGGGTGCGCACCAGGCCGGTGCGGGTACCGGTTTCGGCACCTGCCCAACGCATTCCGGTGTCGTCGGGCGTGTAGGCGGGTCAGCCGAAGAAGGCGGCGGCGTCGTCGTAGCGGGTGTCGGGCACCAGCTTGAGGTGGCGCGTCGCATCCGCCAGCGACACCCGGCCGATGTCCTGTCCGCGCAGCGACACCATCTGGCCGTACTCCCCCGCGTGCGCGGCGTCGGCCGCGTTGACGCCGAACCGGGTCGCCAGCACGCGGTCGTAGGCGGTCGGGGTGCCGCCCCGCTGGACGTGGCCCAGCACGGTCACCCGGACCTCCTTGTTGATCCGCTTCTCCACCGCCACCCCCAGTTGCGCCGCCACCCCGGTGAAGCGCTCATGCCCGAATTCGTCGATCCCGCCCTCGCGCAACGAGATCGAGCCTTCGACCGGCTTGGCGCCCTCGGCGACCACGCAGATGAAGTGCGAATCCCCGCGCTGGAAGCGGCGTTTGACGAGCCGGCACACCTCTTCGATATCGAAAGGCTGTTCCGGGATGAGTGTCATGTGCGCGCCGGACGCCAGCCCCGAGTTCAGCGCGATCCAGCCGGCGTGCCTTCCCATCACCTCCACCAGCATCACCCGCTGGTGGGACTCGGCGGTGCTGTGCAACCGGTCGATCGCATCGGTGGCCACCGTCAACGCGGTGTCATGGCCGAAAGTCACGTCGGTGCAGTCGATGTCGTTGTCGATCGTCTTCGGCACGCCGACCACGGGGACGTTCTCCTCCGACAGCCAGTGCGCGGCTGTCAGCGTGCCTTCGCCGCCGATCGGGATGAGCACGTCGATGCCGTTGTCATCCAGCGTCTGCTTGATCTGGTGCAGCCCCGCCCGCAGCTTGTCGGGGTGCACGCGGGCTGTGCCCAGCATGGTGCCGCCCTTGGCCAGCAGCCGGTCGTTGCGGTCGTCGTTCGCCAGCTGCATGCGCCGGTTCTCCAGCAAGCCACGCCAGCCGTCCTGGAACCCGACCACCGACGAGCCGTACCTGCTGTCGCAGGTGCGCACCACCGCCCGGATGACGGCGTTGAGCCCGGGGCAATCGCCGCCTCCGGTGAGAATTCCGATCCGCATGCTTTTATCTTGCCTGCGCAACCACGAGATGGCTCGCTAAATGGCCGACGGCAATGGACCGCGCGCGGCCTCGTAGGCGGCGCCGACCCGGTACAGCCGGTCGTCGGCCAGCGCCGGCGCCATGATCTGCAGTCCCACCGGCAGCTGGTCGTCCGGCGACAGCCCCGACGGCACCGACATGCCACAGTGACCGGCCAGGTTCAGCGGCAGGGTGCACAGGTCGAACAGGTACATCGCCAGCGGATCGTCGACCTTCTCGCCCAGGCCGAAGGCCGTGGTCGGCGTCGTCGGGGTCACCAGCACCTCGACGGAGCGGTAGGCCACCTCGAGGTCGCGGGCGATCAAGGTCCGCACCTTCTGCGCCTGGTTGTAGTAGGCGTCGTAATACCCGGCCGACAACGCATAGGCGCCAATCATGATGCGCCGCTTGACTTCCGGGCCGAACCCGGCGGCCCGGGTCAGCGCCATCACTTCCTCGGCGGAATGCGTGCCGTCGTCGCCGACCCGCAGCCCGTAGCGCATCGCGTCGAAGCGCGCCAGGTTGCTCGACACCTCCGACGGCAGGATCAAGTAGTAGGCCGCCAGCGCGTGGGTGAAGTGCGGGCAGTCGACTTCGCTGACCTCGGCGCCCAGCTGCGTCAGCTGCTCGACCGCGGCCTCGAACGACGTCAGCACGCCGGGCTGGTAGCCCTCGCCGCGCAGCTGCTTGACCACCCCGACGCGCACCCCGCGCAGGTCACCGGCCGCGCCGGTGATGGCGGCGCCGACCACGTCGGGCACCTCGGCATCGATCGAGGTGGAATCGCGGGCGTCGTGTCCGGCGATCACCTGATGCAGCAGCGCGGTGTCCAGCACCGTGCGGGCACACGGGCCGCCCTGGTCCAGCGACGACGCGCAGGCCACCAACCCGTAACGCGACACCGTGCCGTAGGTGGGTTTGACGCCGACGGTCGCGGTCAGCGCGGCGGGCTGGCGGATGGAACCCCCGGTGTCGGATCCGATGGCCAGCGGCGCCTGGAAGGCGGCCAGCGCCGCCGCGCTGCCGCCGCCGGAGCCGCCGGGCACCCGGTCGGTGTTCCACGGGTTGCGGGTGGGGCCGTAGGCGGAGTTCTCCGTCGAGCTGCCCATCGCGAACTCGTCCATGTTGGTCTTGCCCAGGATCGGGATGCCCGCCGCGCGCAGCCGCGCGGTCAGCGTCGCGTCGTACGGCGAGCGCCAGCCCTCGAGGATCTTGGACCCGCAGGTGGTGGGCATGTCGGTGGTGGTGAACACGTCCTTGAGCGCCAGCGGCACGCCGGCCAGCGCGGACGGCAGCTGCTCGCCGGCGGCCAGTGTTTTGTCGACCGCGGCCGCCGCGCTCAACGCCGCATCGGCCGCGACGTGCAGGAAGGCGTGGTAGCGCTCGTCGGTCGCCTCGATCTGGTCCAGGCAGGCCTGCGTGAGCTCGACCGAGGACACCTCCTTGGCGGCGACCTTGGCGGCCAGTGTGGACGCATCCGACCGGATCAAGTCGGTCACTGGCTCTCCCCCAGGATCTGCGGGACGGCGAATCGGCCGTCGACGGCTGCGGGGGCCTCGGCCAGCGCCTCGGCCTGCGTCAGGCACGGGGCCGTCTCGTCGGGCCGCGTCACGTTGACGTCCTTGAGCGGGTTGTCGGTCGCTTCGACGCCGGTGACGTCGACGGCCTGGATCTGGCTGACGTGGGTCAGGATGGCGTCGAGCTGGCCGGCGAAACTGTCCAGCTCGGTATCGGTCAGCGCAAGCCGGGCCAGCCGGGCCAGGTGGGCCACCTCGTCGCGGGAGATCTGGGACACGAGCGAAAAGCCTAGCCAGATGGTCGCGACCCGCCGCGCCCGGCTTCGCCGCGCTTGCGATCGCTCCTGGCCAGATGGTCGCGACCCGCCGCGCCCGGCTTCGCCGCGCTTGCGATCGCTCCTGGCCAGATGGTCGCGACCCGCCGCGCCCGGCTTCGCCGCGCTTGCGATCGCTCCTGGCCAGATGGTCGCGACCCGCCGCGCCCGGCTTCGCCGCGCTTGCGATCGCTCCTGGCCAGATGGTCGCGACCCGCCGCGCCCGGCTTCGCCGCGCTTGCGATCGCTCCTGGCTGGGCGACCGATTCACCCTGCGCCGAGCGTGCGCACATCGGGCGCCGAACCTGGGGCTGTCCGCATAGTCGGCGGTATCAAAAACTCAGATCCGGCGAAATGCCACGGATACATGGTTGTGCAACAGTGGGCGCGTGCCGTCGTATCTGCTGCGCATCGAGCTGCTCGACCGCCCGGGCAGCCTGGGCTCGTTGGCGGTCGCGCTCGGTACGACGGGCGCCGACATCCTGTCGCTTGACGTGGTGGAGCGCGGTGCGGGTTACGCCATCGACGACCTGGTGATCGAACTGCCGCTGGGCGCGATGCCGGACATCCTGATCACCGCGGCCGAGGCGCTGCCCGGTGTCCGGGTGGACAGCGTCCGTCCGCATACCGGCCTGCTGGAGGCGCATCGCGAGCTGGAGCTGCTCGATCGCGTCGCGGCGGCCGAGGACAGGGACGCCAAGTTGCAGGTGCTGGCCGACGAGGCGCCCCGGGTGCTGCGCGTCGGCTGGTGCACGGTGTTGCACAGCTGCGACGGGCAGCTCCTCCGCCTCGCGGCAAGCGCCGGCGTGCCGGAGACGCGAGCCACTTCGGCGCCGTGGTTGCCGATCGAGCAGGCCACGACGCTGGACGGCACCGCCGATTGGGTACCCCAGGCCTGGCGCGACATGGACATCACGATGGTCGCCGCGCCGTTGGGCGACCCGTACACCGCGATCGTGCTGGGCCGCCCGGGCCCGCAATTCCGGCCGTCCGAAGTGGCGCGGCTCGGCTATTTGGCCGGGATCGTGGCCACCATGCTGCGCTGAATCAACCGGTGCCGGTGCTGTAAGAGTGCGCGCCCGTGCCCGCCAACTTGCCGCCCTCAACGATCAAGTACTCGTCGCGGATCTTGGTCCCGCCAAAAAATGACTCCAGGATCTCGCGAGTCCCCGCGGCGTAGCGAGCCTGCGCCGACAGCGACGAACCACTGATATGCGGGGTCATGCCGTTATTCGGCATGGTGCGCCACGGATGGTCCGCAGGTGCGGGCTGTGGGTACCACACATCCCCGGCGTAACCGGCGAGTTGACCGCTGTGCAACGCACGGACGACGGCGTCGCGATCGCAGATCAGTGCGCGAGCGGTGTTGATCAGGTAGGCGCCGCGGCGCATCGTCGAGAGCAGCTTGTCGTCGAAGAGTCCGCGGGTCTGCGGGTGCAGCGGCGCGTTGATCGTCACCACGTCGACGTTGGGAACCATCTCCTGGGTGGTCTCGTAGAAAGTCAGACCCAGCTCTTCCTCGACGCTGCCGGGCAAACGATGCCGATCGGTGTAGCTCAGCTTCACGTCGAACGGCGCCAGGCGCCGCAACACCGCCAGCCCGATGCGACCCGCAGCCACGGTGCCGACTTCCATCCCTTCCAAGTCGTAGGAGCGCGCGACGCAGTCGGCGATGTTCCAGCCGCCGTCGCGGACCCACTGGTTCGACGGCAGATAATTACGCACCAGGGACAAGATCATCATGACTACGTGCTCGGCGACGCTGATGCTGTTGCAGTAGGTGACCTCTGCAACCGTGACGTCGTGGTCGATCGCGGCGTCCAGGTCGGTGTGGTCGGAGCCGATTCCGGCGGTGACGACCAACTTGAGGTTCTTGGCCTTGTCGAATCGTTCGGCCGTCATGTATGCGGGCCAGAACGGCTGTGAGATAACGACTTCCGCGTCAACGAGGTTCCGCTCGAACTCCGAGTCGGGCCCCTCCTTGTCGGAAGTGACGACCAGCTCGTGGCCTTGGGCCTCCAGGTACTTTTGCAGGCCCAAACCGCCCGAAACGCTGCCCAGTAGCGCCCCGGGGGCAAAGTCGATTGCGGTGGGTGCGGGCAGGCTTTGACCGTCGGGATAGCGCTCGAGGAGCGGCAACCCGTCCCGGGCGTACGAAGTCGGATAGCCGTCTACGGGGTCGTCGTAGAGGACACAGAGAACTTTGGACATGTCCCGTTGCCTCCTCGTCATTGGGTGATTCTTCGGCCGCTGACACCCACTATTCGTGCAAAATTATTCTTTGGTCAATACCATAATTTTCTATCTACTAATAATCAGCAGCTATCATAGTTGCTGGGATTCCGAGGAGTCAGATCCGTGCAGCTGCGCTATCTGGAGTATTTGGACGCGCTTGCGCACACACGACATTTCGCTCGCGCCGCGGCCGCGTGCAACGTCTCACAGCCGGGTTTGTCCGCCGGTATTCGAAAGCTGGAGGCCGATGTTGGTGTGCCGATCGTCAAGCGGGGACGCCGTTTCGAGGGATTCACCCCTGAGGGTGAACGTGTGTTGCATGTGGCGCGTCGAATGCTTGCTGAACGTGCAGCGCTTCATCAAGATTTGACGAACATGAAGGGCGCGATGTCGGGCACGTTGCGCATCGGCGCCATACCTACCGCACTGACCGCGCTTTCGTTTCTGACCAAGCCGTTCTGCGACGAACACCCCTTGGTATCCCTGGCCGTGCACTCGCTCTCGTCTGAGGCGATCGTCCATCAGCTATCGGAGTTCGAGCTGGACGTGGGGCTGACCTACGTCGACCGCGAGCCGCTAGGGGCGGTCCGCACGATACCGCTGTACGAGGAACGTTTCCTGCTGCTGACGCCGCGCGATAACCCTATCGCCGGCCAGGACTCTGTCGCGTGGGCTCAGCTCGCAGGCCTTCCCCTATGTCTGCTGCCGAAGGACATGCAAAACCGGAGGATCCTGCAACGCAACTTTGCCGACGCGGGGATCACGGTCACGCCAAAGTTGGAATCCGACACGATCTCCGTGCTCTACGACCACGTGTCGGCCCACAAGTGGTCGACGGTTATCACCGACGCGTGGCTTCGCGTCTTCAGTGTGCCGCAAGGAATGCGGGCGATCCCGATGGCGAGACCTCGGCAGAGCTTTCGCGTCGGCATCGTACTGCCGGATCGAGAACCCGATTCCATGTTGGCCCGGGCCTTGGTGGCGGTCACCAGCCGTATCGACCTGGCCGGCGAGTTCCAAGAGATCCGCGCTACACGGTCCCGGTAACCCTAGGAGCGGCCACCGTGCGGCCACCATGCTGCGCTGACACCGTGGTCAAAAAGAGATTTCAGTCACACCAAGTTTGTAGTTCGGTGTGGCTTTCTCGGTAAGTGGGTACTGGAAACTCCTGATATCCATCGGGAAGGTATCAAAACTGCGCACTGTCCAGACTATCGGTTTGTAAGCATCGCGATTGCTGTTGGCCTGGGGGTCCGGCTTAAGCCACAGGACCGGGAGGACCAGGAGGAGAAACCACAGCAAGAGCCGCTTCGAGGAGGGGAACCCACCATGGTCGACGTAGCCATCATCGGTATCGGATGCCGCCTTCCGGGGAAGGTGCGCGACCCCGGGGAGCTGTGGGAGTTTCTGCTGACCCGCGGCGACGGGATGATCGAAGTCCCCGCGGACCGGTGGAATGTCGAGCGGTTCTACGATCCGGACCCGGCGATGCCGGGCCGGATGTACACGCGCAGAGCCGGATTCCTGCAGGATTCGCTCTGGGACTTCGACCCGGAATTCTTCGGGGTGTCACCCCGCGAGGCGCAGATCATGGACCCGCAGCAGCGGTTGCTGCTCGAGGTCACCCAGGAGGCGATGGACGACGCCGGGGTATCCGGGCGGGTGGCCGGCCGCCAGGTCGGCGTCTACGTCGGCGGCTTCACCTCCGACAACATGCTGCTGCGGCACCTGCCGAGCAGCCGGTCCGCGATCAACGCCCACACCCCGACCGCCGGCACCTTCACCATGCTGTCCAACCGGATCTCGTTCTGCTATGACCTGCGCGGACCCAGCATGACGATCGACACCGCCTGCTCGTCGTCGCTGGTCGCGCTGCACGAGGCCACCCAGGCCATCGCGCACGGCGACATCGAGCTGGCCCTGGTGGGTGGGGTGAACGCGATGCTCACCCCGGAGACCTTCGTCGCCATGTGCAAGGGCAGGTTCCTCGCCGAGGACGGCTACTGCAAGACCTTCGACGCCGCCGCCGACGGCTATGCCCGCGGCGAGGGAGCCGGCGTGCTGGTGCTCAAGCCGCTGGCGGACGCGGCCCGCGACCACGACCGCATCTACGCCGTCATCAAGGGCACCGGCGTCAACCAGGACGGCCGCACGTCGGCGATCACCGTCCCCAACCCGGACGCGCAGGCCGACCTGATCCGCCGGGTGACCGAGGCGGCCGGTCTGCGGCCCGAAGAGATCGGCTACGTCGAGGCGCACGGCACCGGCACCGCGATCGGCGACCCGCTGGAGATGACCGCGCTCGGCACGGCGCTGGGCAACGTGGCGGGCCGCGACACCGAGCTGGTCGTCGGGTCGGTCAAGAACTCGATCGGGCACCTGGAGGCGGCGGCCGGCGTGGCCAGCGTGATCAAGGCCGCGCTGACCCTGCACCACCGCGAGCTCGCCCCGCAGGCGAAGCTCAACGAGCTCAACCCGGCCATCCCGTTCGACGAGCATCGGCTGCGGGTGATCACCGACGCCGAGCCCTTCCCCGCCGGCTACGAGCGAGCCGCGGTGTCCGTCAACGGTTTTGGCTACGGCGGAACCAACGCGCACGCCGTCTTGGTGGAGGCGCCGGAGCAGCTGGAGACTGTCGCGCCCGGCGCCCGGCGCG
Organism: uncultured Actinomycetota bacterium; assembly: GCA_963758775.1. Lineage (GTDB taxonomy): Bacteria > Actinomycetota > Actinomycetes > Mycobacteriales > Mycobacteriaceae > Mycobacterium. The sequence continues at coordinate 443,015 of CAVWWU010000011.1, read as the reverse complement.
CACCCGCGCAGGTGCTGCCGGTGTCGGGGCGCAACGAGGCGGGCGCCCGCCAGTTGGCCCAGCAGCTGCTGACGCTGGTGTCCGATCCGGAGATGGATGCGGTCGCGCTGGCCCAGCTAACCGATGCCATGTGGTCGCGGCGATCTCACCAGCCCTACCGGTTCGCGGTGCCGTTCGGCGACCGCGACGACCTGGTCACCCGGCTCACCGCGGTGGTCGACGAGTCGGCCGCGGGTGGCCGAGCCCTCACCGACGAGGCGGCCCCGGTCTTCGTTTATAGCGGCATGGGGCCGCAGTGGTGGCGGATGGGCCGCGACCTGCTGACCGCCGACGGCCCGTTCTCCTTGGCGGCCAAGGAGATTGACGAGGTGTTCGTCGAGCTGTCCGGCTGGTCCCTGATCGAGGAGATGCTGCGCGACGAGGAAGACTCGCGCGTGACCAGCACCGAGGTCGCCCAGCCCGCCAACTTCTTGGTGCAGATCGGGCTCACCGCCGAACTGGCGCACTACGGCGTGCACCCGGCCGCCGTCGTCGGACACAGTGTCGGCGAGGTCAGCGCCGCCTACGTCAGCGGCATGCTCAGCCTGCGCGACGGGGTCGCGGTCAGCTACCACCGCTCTCGGCTGCAGGCCACCACCGCCGGTTCCGGCGGGATGCTGGCCGCCGGCCTGTCCGAAGCCGAGGCGCAGGCCTGGCTCGCCGGGCGAGACGACATCTGCGTCGCGGCGATCAACAGCCCGTCGCAGGTGACACTGGCCGGCGGCCACGACGCGATCGCCGCGCTGACCGAAGGACTGACCAACGAAGGCATCTTCGCCCGCCGGTTGCGCGTCGAGGTGCCCTACCACTCGCACCTGATGGACCCGATCCTGCCGGAGCTGACGCGGGTGCTCGGCGGCCTGGCGCCGCGCACCCCGACCCTGCCGCTGTACTCGACCGTGACAGCCGGCGAGGTGACCGGGCCGGACTTCGACGCCGAATACTGGTGCGCCAACGTCCGAAAACCCGTGCTGTTCGCCGCAACCGCGGCCGAGCTCGTCGGCGCGGGCCACCAGGTGTTCCTCGAGGTCGGCCCGCACCCGGTGCTGTCGGGCAACCTCAAGGAGATCCTGCTCGACACCGGCACCAACGGCACCGCCATCGGCACGCTGCGCCGCAACACCGACGACCACGCCAGCGTCCGCACCGCGCTGGCCGACCTCTACACCGCCGGGGCCCTGGACACCGACCACGCTCCGGGCGGTTCGCCGGACGTGGCCCCGCATCGCGCGCTGCCGACGCACCAATTTCAGCGACAGCGGCTGTGGTCGGTCGACGACTCGATCCTCGAGGACCGCATGGGCTCCGGGGATGCGCGGGCACTCCCCGGCGACCGGATCGACACCGGCCACCCCGAATGGCGCGCCGAACTCGCCGTCGCCACCCTGCCCTGGCTGCGCGACCACGTCGTTACCGACAAGGTGCTGCTGCCCGGTGCCGCCTACCTCGACGCCGCCCTCGCCGCGGCCGCCGAGATCACCGGGCGGCCCGCCCCGGCGCTCGACGACGTGCGCTTCGTGGCCCCACTTGTGTTGGAGGACAACGACATCACCACACTGCGCCTGACCGTGGAGCCGTCCAGCGGGCGGTTCACCGCCAGCTCGCGCAGCAACTCCGGCGCCGGCTGGACCCGCCACGCGAGCGGGCGCATCGTGGACGGCCTGATCCGCCCGGAACTCCAGCTGCCCGAGATCACCGGGTACGCGGCCATCAAGGCCGCCGAGCTGTATGACCGGCTCGCCGAGAGCGGACTCAAGTACGGGCCCGCGTTCCAGCGGATCATCGACGCCCGCGTCGCCGACGGCCAGGTCCTGGCCCGCATCGACGCGGCCGGCGCCGGCGCGACGACCTCCAACCACCAGGCCCACCCGGCGGTGCTGGATGCCGCGCTGCAGTGCGTCGCCCTGCTGGTCGGGTCGGAGGGCTTGGGCTCCGGTGCCACCGGAGCCATGGTGCCCGCCGCGGTCCGCCACGTCCGGCACTTCGCCGAACTGACCGATCACATCATGGTCGGGGTCACCCGACGCGACGCCGAACCCGGCGAGGCGAACCTGGTGGCCGACGTCGTGCTCGGCGACTGGGAAGGCAACGTGCTGGTCGAGCTGCACCGCGTGCAGTTCCGCCCGATCAGCCCCCGGCCGCCGGTGCTGAACGAACTCGAGCGCTACTGGGTGGAGCCCGTCTTCGAGCCGCGCCCGGCCCGCGACCCGGCCGGCGGCCGCGAAGCGCTGGCGGGCGAGCGGGTGCTGGTGATCGCGGCCGGCGACGGCTCGAAGCCGTTCGCCCGCGACTACGCCCGCGAACGCGGCACCCGCCAGTTGCTCACCGTGCACGGCGCCGACCCCGCCGCCGTCTGCGCCGAGGTGGAGCCCGAACTCCAGCGACTGCTCACCAGCGACCCCGACGACCGCCGCCCGATCACCGTCGCGCTGGCAGCGGCCAGCACGCGCGAGAAGAGGGCGGCGCTCACCGGACCGCTGCCGGGCGCCGACGAACTGCCGGCGATGCTCGCCGGGGTGGCCCGCGCGGTGCAGAACGTGCTCGACGAGGCGTCGGCCGAGGGCGACTGGGCGCTGCACGGCCTGGTCATCACCCGCGGGGCCCTGCCCGTGCCAGGTGACCGCGACCTGCCCGACCTGGCCGCATCCGCCCTCGTCGGCGCCCGCCGCGTGCTGCGCAACGAGCAGCCGTCGCTGAGCTGGCGGCTCATCGACGTCGACGACACCACCCCCATGAGCACCGTGGTACTGGAGTCGCTGATCAGCGGCGACTACGCCGACGACCAAGGCGATCAGGCCGACGAGATCGCGCTGCGCGACGAGCTGCGCATGGTGATCGCCAGTCAGTACTGCCTGCCCGAGCGGCTTGACGCCCTTGAGGAAGCCCACCCGCTGACCGACCCGGAGGCCAACTTCGAGATCGATGTGCCACGCACGGGGCGGCTATCCGAGCTCGCGCTGCGCGAGGTGCCGCGCCGCGCGCCCGGTACCGGCGAGGTCGAACTCCGGATGCACGGCCTGGGCCTGAACTACAAGGACGCGATGAAGGTGCTCGGCGTGCTCGGCGAATCCGAGTTGGCCGGAACGCATTTCGGCCTCAGCCTCGGTCTGGAGGGCATGGGCGTCGTCACCCGGGTCGGGTCCGACGTGACCGGCTTCACCGTCGGTGAGCTGCGCTGGGTCGGGGTGCCGGGAATGGCCCGGCGCTACGTCACCACACCGGTGGACGCCGGCCTGATCGAACCCGCCGACGACCTGAGCCCGCAGGCCTGCGGTTCGGTGGTGGCGCTGATGACCGCGCACTACGCGCTCAAGCACGCGGCTCGCGTCGAGCCCGGCGAGTGGGTGCTGGTGGCGTGCGGCGCCGGCGGCGTCGGGATGGCGGCGGTCCAGATCGCGGCCAAGGCGGGCGCGCGGGTGATCGCCACCGCGTCCAACCCGGAGCGCGCCGAACTGCTGCGGGACGTCGGCGCCGAGCACGTCGTCGACTCGCGGTCGGTCACCGCGACCGACGACGTGCGCCGCCTCACCGACGGGCGCGGCGTCGACGTCGTCGTGAGCTCGGCACCCGGCGAGGCCGTGCTGGCCAACCTGGAGGTGGCCGCCGAGTTCGGCCGCGTCGTCGAGATCGGCAAAAGCGAAATCTACGGCGGCCGGCTCATCGACCTCGCGGTGTTCGACAAGAACCTGTCGCTGACCTCGATCGACCTGGACCGGATGACGGCACACCGGATGGACCTGATGCGCCGGATCCACGGCGAGGTGCTGGGCCTGATCCGGTCGGGCGACTACGCGTTGCTGCCGGCGCGCATCGTGCCGGTGTCGCAGCTCGCCCAAGGCTTCGAGCAGGTCGCCCGCTCCGCCGAGGTGGGGCGCGTCGTGCTGGACTTCACCGAGCCGGAACCACCGGTCAAGGCCGCCCGACCGACCGCCGCGATCCGCCCGGACGCCGCCTACCTCGTCACCGGCGGTCTCGGGGACTTCGGTCTGGCGACCGCGGCGTGGCTGGTCGACAAGGGCGCCGGCAGCATCGTGCTGGCCGGCCGCAGCGGCGCCAAGACCGCCGAGCAGCGGGCCGCGGTGGCGGCGCTGCGCACGACCGGCGCCGACGTGCGCGTCGAAGCGGTCGACGTCGGCGACAAGGCCAGCGTGGCGGCGCTGCTCGTCCGGCTGTCCGACGGGCCGCCGCTGCGCGGGGTGTTCCACGCGGCCGGTGTCCTCGTCGACGAGCCGGTCGGCCAGCTCAGCGGCGACGGCCTTTCCGCGGTGCTGGCGGCCAAGGCGCGCAGCGCACTGATCCTGGACCAGGCCCTTGCGGGCACCGAGCTCGACCACTTCGTGCTCTACAGCTCGGTGACCAGCCAGGCCGGCACCGTCCCGCAGTTCAGCTACGCCGCCGCCAACGCCGTGCTCGACCACCTGGCCCACCACCGCTCCAGGCGGGGATTGCCGGCGCTGACGGTGAACTGGGGGTCGCTGGCCGGCGGCATGGCCACCTCGAGCGAACAGATCGCCGCATACCTGGAGCTGTGCGGGCTCAAGCCGCTCGCACTGACGGCCGCGTGCGAATACCTCGACGCGGCAATCGGTTTGGATCCGGTGCAGGTATCCATCGGCGACGTCGACTGGGCGGCCTGGGGCACGATGCACCCGGCGTCGGCCGGCTCGCCCCGGTTTGCCGCCCACGTGCAGGCCGCCAGGAGCAGCGACGCGGCGGCCGAGGGCGTGCGCGCCGAACTCGCCGCCATGCCACCCGACCAACGGGTCGAAGTGCTCACCTACATGCTCGCCGAGCAGGCGGCGGGGGTGCTGGGGATCCCCGGCGAAGCCGTCGACCGCGAAGCCCCGCTGCCCGAACTGGGCCTGGATTCGCTGATGGCGGTCGAGTTGCGGGCGCGGATCATCACCACGCTGGACGTGGAGATCTCGGCGTTGGAGCTCAACCGCAGCGGCGGGCTCTCCGCGCTGGCCTCCACGCTGGGCGAGCAGCTCGAGGCGGCGTGATGACCGAGGCACAGCAACTGGCCCGCGAACTGCTCGGCCGGGCGTCCGGCGCGTCCGCCACCACGGTCGCCCCGGGTCCGGCCCCCGCTCCGCAGAGCACGCCGGCCCGGCCCAACCGGCACCGCAAGCGCACCCCGATCACCGAGCTGCCGCAGGTGCGCGCGTCGCTGGACCGCGACGCGGAGCTGAGCGACGCGCTCAGCGCGGTCGACCGGCCCAGCCCGTACTACCGCTGCCACCAGGGCGTCAACGGGGCGACGATCCATCTCGACGACGGGCGCGAGTACCTCAACTACTCCGGCTACAACTACCTCGGCCTGGCCGATCACCCGCGCCTGGCGGCCGCGGCGCGGCGGGCGCTGGACGAGTACGGCACCACCAGCGGGGCCACCCGCATCGTCTCGGGCAACATCCCGCTGCACCACGAGCTCGAGCGCATGCTCGCCGACGCCTACGACGTCGACGACGCCACCACCGTCGGCAGCGGATACCTCACCAACGCCTCGGTGATCGGCTTCGTGCTCGGGGAGAAGGATCTCGCGCTGTGCGACTCGCTGGTGCACAACAGCATCGTCACCGGCACCACCTGGGCCGGCTGCCAGCGACTGCAGTTCCGGCATAACGACCCCGACTCGCTGGACGCCCAATTGACCCGCACCCGAAGCCATTTCGAGCAGGCGATGGTGATCCTGGAAGGCGTCTACTCGATGGACGGCGACTACGTCGCGCTGCCGGAGATGATCGAGGTGGCCCGCCGTCACGACGCGTTCGTCATGGTCGACGAGGCGCACTCGTTCGGCGTGCTGGGTGAGCGCGGCGGCGGAATCCGGGAGCTGTGCGGGCTGCCCGGCGACGCCGTCGACATCTGGATGGGCACCCTGTCCAAGGCGTTGGCCAACCACGGCGGGTTCATCGCCGGCGACCGCGATTTCATCCAGGCGTGCCGCATGTCAGCGCCCGGAATGAGCCTGTACGCCGCGGGTCTCACGCCGGCGACGGCGGCCGGCACCATCGAGGCGATCCGGGTGATCCGCGACGAGCCGGAACGGCTGCAGCGGCTGCGGGCCAACTCGCAACGCTTCCTCGACGGCGCCAAGGCCGCCGGCTTCGACGTCGGGCCGGCCCACGGCACCCCGATCATCCCGGTGATGCTCGGTTCGACGCCCAAGGCTGTGCAGGCCGCGGTGCTGCTCGCCGACCGGGGCATCAACGCCAACCCGATCGCCTACCCGGCGGTGGCCGAAGATCAAGCGCGGCTGCGGTTCTTCCTGTCCAGCGAGCACACGCCGGAAATGATCGACCACACGCTGCAGGTGCTGACCGAGGTGGTGTCGGTCCTGTGAACGCCGCGCTGGTGTGGCTCGCCCGGCTGGGCCTGGCCGCACCGCGCCGGATTCTGGCGGTCGCGCTGCTGGTGATGGTCGGCGCCGGCGTGTTCGGCATCCCGGTGGTGAAAAGCCTTGCGGGCGGCGGCTTCCAGGATCCGCATTCGGAGTCCGCGCAGGCCGCCAAGGTGCTGTGCAAGAAGTTTCATCGCACCGAGTCGACGATGCTGATCACCGTGCAGGGTGACGGGGCGAAGCAGCGCGCAGTCGGCACCGATATCGTCGCGCAGCTGCGCCACTCGCGGTATGTGGCGCACGTGACCTCGCCCTGGGATTCGCCCCCGCAGGTGGCCGCGACGCTGACGAGCAAGGACGGCAAGACCGCGCTCATCGTCGCCGACATCATCGGCGGCGAGCGGGACTCGCCGACCTACGCGCAGAAGCTGTCCGACCAGGTGGTGCACGACGGGAATATCCAAGACGGCATCACCGTGCGGGCCGGCGGCCCCGCGGCCATCGACGCGCAGATCACCGAGCAGACCGAATCCGATCTGCTGCTGATGGAGTCGATCGCGATCCCGCTGAGCTTCGTGGTGCTGGTCTTCGTGTTCGGCGGCTTCCTCGCGGCCGGGCTGCCGATGGCGGTGAGCGGCCTGGCGATGCTGGGCTCGATGGCCATCCTGCGGTTGATCACCTGCTTCACCGACGTGTCGATCTTCGCGCTGAACCTGGCGACCGCGATGGGCCTGGCGCTGTCGATCGACTACACGCTGCTGATCCTGAGCCGCTACCGCGACGAGCGGGCCGCCGGCACACCGCACGACGACGCGGTGGTGTCCACGATGGCCACGGCCGGGCGAACGGTGCTGTTCTCGGGTGCGACCGTGGCCTTGTCGATGGTGCCGATGCTGGCCTTCCCGATGTACTTCCTGAAGTCTTTCGCCTACGCCGGCGTGGGTGTGGTGCTGTTTGCCGTGACCGGGGCTCTGGTGGTGACACCGGCATTGCTCGCCATGTTCGGCGAGCGGATCGGGCCACGGCGACAACTGTTTTCGCGGGCTGTCCGCCCGCGGCGGCCGATTGAGCAGACGTTCTGGTATCGCTCCACCAAGCGGGCGATGCGGTTCGCGATACCCGCGGGCCTGGCGGTGACGGCGGTGCTACTCCTGCTCGGGGCCCCGTTCCTCGGGGTGCGCAGCGGCGTGCCCGACGACCGGGTGCTGCCGGCGTCGGCGCCGGCCCGCCACGTCGGCGACCAATTACGCACGGACTTCGCCGTCGATTCAGCCACCGACGTGACGGTCGTCCTGCCGCACGCCACCGGCATCACCACCGACGAGCTCGCTGCTTATGCCGCGCGGCTGTCGCTGGTGCCCCAGGTCACCTCGGTGTCGTCACCGACGGCCACGTTCGTCGGCGGACACCCGAGCGGGCCGCCGACGGGGACCGCGGGGATCGACGGGGCCCCCGGGGGCGGCGCCTACCTCACCGTCGCCAGCTCGGCTCCCCTGTTCTCCGACGCGTCACAGACTCAGCTCGACCGCCTGCATGCGGTCGCCGCACCCAACGGGGCGTTGGTGCAGCTGACCGGGGCCGCGCAGATCAACCACGATACCGCTGCCGCGGTCCGCTCGCGGCTGCCGATCGTGCTGACGGCTATCGCGGTCATCGCCTTCGTGCTGCTGTTCCTGCTGACCGGCAGTGTGGTGGTGCCGCTGAAGACGTTGGCGCTCAACGTGTTATCGCTCAGCGCGACGTTCGGCGCGCTGGTGTGGATCTTCCAGGACGGCCATCTCGGCGGGCTGGGCACAGCCCACGCCGGCACCCTCGACCTCAACATGCCAGTCCTGTTGTTCTGCATCGCATTTGGGCTGTCGATGGATTACGAGGTGTTCCTGATCGCCCGCACGCGCGAGTACTGGCTCCATTCGGACCGCACCCGTGCCTCCAACGATGAGGCCGTCGCGCTGGGCCTGGCCCGCACCGGCCCGGTGATCACCGCCGCCGCGGTCATCATGTCGATTGCGTTCGCCGCGTTGATCGCCGCGCAGGTGTCGTTCATGCGGATGTTCGGCGTCGGGTTGACGATCGCGGTCCTGGTGGACGCGACCGTGGTGCGGATGGTGCTGGTGCCGGCGTTCATGCGTTTGATGGGCCGCGCCAACTGGTGGGCACCCGACGGGCTGGGCCGGCTGCACACCCGATTTGGTTTCAGGGAGTCCGGGCCGGGACTTTGGGATCCGCCGCCGGAGCCGCTGGGTCACCGTCCTCCCACAACAGCAGCTGGCGCACCGCCGAACGAGACCCATACGGCTGCAACATGGTGCTGGCCGGGCGGGGACGCACCCTCAGAGGCCACCAGAACCAGCGCCCCAGAAGCGTTGCGAGCGATGGGGTCATAAACGAGCGCACGATCAGTGTGTCGAACAACAAGCCGAGGCCGATGGTGGTGCCGATCTGGCCGAGCACCTGAAAACCGCTGAATACGAACGCGCACATGGTGACCGCGAAGACGATGCCTGCGGAGGTAACCACCGAGCCGGAGCCGGCCATCGCGCGGATGATGCCGGTCTTCAGGCCGGCGTGGATCTCTTCCTTGAACCGGGAGATCAACAGCAGGTTGTAGTCGGATCCCACCGCCAACAACAGGATCACGGCCAGCGCCAGCACGACCCAATACAGCTGGATGCCGAACAGGTACTGCCACACCAGCACTGACAGCCCGAAGGACGCGCCCAGCGACAGCGCCACGGTTCCCACGATGACCAGCGCGGCGACCAGGCTGCGCGTGATGATCATCATGATCAGCAGGATGAGGCTGAGCGCGGAGAACGCCACGATCAGCAGGTCGTACTTGGCGCCGTCCTGAATATCCTTATAGGTCGCCGCGACCCCGCCGACATAGATATTGGCATTGGCCAGCGGCGTGCCCTTCAGGGCCTCGTGCGCGGCGTTCGTCATCGGGTCGATGTGCGAAATGCCTTGCGGTGTCGCCGGATCGCCCTCATGGGTGACGATCATGCGGGCGGCCTTGCCGTCGGGCGAGAGGAACAGTTTCAGGCCGCGCTTGAAGTCGGGGTTGTCGAAAACCTCGGGCGGCAGGTAGAAGGTGTCGTCGTTCTTGGAGGCGTCGAATGCCCGCCCCAGCGCCGTTGCGTTGTCGATGGCGGCCGCCGTCTGGGCGTTGATACCGGACTGGGTGGCGTAACTCGCCAGCGTGAGTTGGTGATTGATCTCCTGGCTGTCGATCTGGGGGGGCAGCAGCGCCACCAGTTTCGGTTGCAGCGCGTCGAGTTTGTCCAGGGTCGCCGTGAGGTCTTCGAACTTGGCCGTCAGCTGGTCGATGCTGTCGAGCGCGTCGAAGGTCGACCGCAACGCGTAGCAGACCGGGATGTCGTAGCAGTGCGGTTCCCAATAGAAATAGCTGCGAATCGGCCGGAAGAAGTCGTCGAAGTTCGCGATCTTGTCGCGGACTTCCTTGATCGTGGCGATGGTGTCGTGGAAGCTCTGCGCCTCGCTGTGGGTGTCGGCGGCGAGCTGCTGTTGCAGCGTGTACTGCTGCTTCAAGATGTTGATCGTCTTCGCCAGTTCACCGGCCTGCCGTTGCAAGTCGTTGGCGCGATCCCGTTGATACGAAAGGTTTTCCTGCTGGGCGGCACTGGAATTGCTGACCGCGAACGCCAGCGAGCTGTGCACCAGCGGCGTGCCCAGCGGCCTGGTGATGGCCTGCACTTGAGCGACGCCGGGCACGTGGAACACCGCCTTGGCCACCCGGTCCAGGACCAACATGTCGGCCGGGTCCCGCAGGTCGTGATCGGCCTCGACCATCAGCAGTTCGGGCTCCAGCCGGGCGCGCGAAAAGTGCCGCTCGGCGGCGGTGTATCCGATGTTGGCCGGCGCGCTTTCCGGCATGTAGGGCCGGGTGTCGTAACTGGTCTTGTATCCGGGCAACGCGAGCAGGCCCACCAGAGCCAACGCGCACGCACACACCAGCACCGGGCCGGGCCAGCGGACGATGGCCGTGCCGACCCGCCGCCATCCGCGGGTTCGCAGGGCGCGCTTGGGTTCGAAGATGCCCGCCAGCGCGCCCAGCGTGAGGATGGCCGGGCCCAGGGTCAGCGCGCCGGCCAGCGCGACGAGGATGCCGATCGCGGCCGGGATGCCCAGGCTCTGGAAATACGGCAGCCGGGTGAAGCCCAGACAGGCCACCGCGCCGGCGACGGTCAGACCCGAACCCAGGACGATGTGGGCCGTGCCGTGAAACATTGTGTAGTAGGCCTTTTCGCGCTCCTCGCCGGCGGCGCGCGCTTCCATGTAGCGGCCGGCGAAGAAGATCGCGTAGTCCGTCCCGGCCGCGATCACCAGCAGCGTCAGCAGATTCGTCGCGTACGTCGACAGCCCGATGATCCCCTCGTTGCCGAGAAAGGCGACGATGCCGCGGGCCGCGGACATTTCGACGAGGACGGTGACGAGCACCAGCAGTGTGGTGAGGACGGAGCGGTAGACGAAGAACAACATCACCGCGATCGCGACGATGGTGATGGTGGTGACCTTCGCGGTGCCCTTGCTGCCCACGTCGAATTGATCCGAGATGAGCGGCGCCGCGCCGGTGACGTAGGCCTTGACCCCGGGCGGCGGCTTCATGCGGTCGACGATGTCGCGCATGGCGCCGACGCCTTCGTTGGCTTGCGCCGAGCCCTGATTGCCCGCGAGAAAGACCTGGACGTAGGCGGCCTTGCCGTCGCCGCTCTGCGATCCCGCCGCGGTCAGGGTGTCACCCCAGAAGTCCTGCACGTGCTCGACGTGCTTGCGGTCCGCTTCGAGCCGGCGGACCATCTCGTCGTAGAACTTGTGCGCATCCGCACCGAGCGGCTTGTCGCCCTCCAGCACCACCATGGCCGAGCTGTCGGTGTCGAACTCGTGAAAGTCCTGACCGATCCGCTTGATCGCCTTGAGCGACGGCGCATCCGGCGAATTCAGCGCCACGTTGTGGGTTTTACCGACCTCCTCCAGCTGCGGCACCGCGATGTTGGTGAGCGCGGCCAGCGCTACCCAGAACAGCAGAATCGGCACCGACAGCCGGCGGATGAGGTGAGGTATGCGGGGCGGCTTGGTCTCTTGGTGTTGGTTCATCCGGACTTGTCCAGGCAGAAGGTGTAGGCGTCCACTTTGTTGACGGTCCGTTCGTCTTTGACTTCACCGTTGACGATGATGCGGCAGCCGAGGCTGTCTCCGTTGCCCTGCGCCACCACGTTGCCGACGACCGCCGGCTCCGTCGTGGTGATGGTGAACGACCAGGGCAACGCCGCGTCTTTGACAATCTGCGGCTGCGCGTTGACATCGAGGTAGTTGATGGTCGCCGTCGCGCCCGGCGCCCCGAAGACCTGGAGCACCACCTGCTTGGGGTTGAACGGGACGATTTCGTTGTTCAGTCCGGCGTTGGACGAGACGTTGTCGTGTGAGCCGAAGATCCCGTGCAGGCGAAAGATGGCGAAACCCGCGACCGCGACGACGAGGATCGCGACCAGCACCATCCACCCCCGTTTGGCTAGTGAAGATACTGAAAGTCGTTTCACCCGTTAGCCTTTCGATCAGCGGGCGACACGGTCAGGCTCGCTGGTCGAGCCGGACCGACGGGTACGACAGTACGGTACTGGACCGTACTGCACAAGAGACGCGACCGTACACTTTTTTCATTTGCGGCTTCGGGTGAGGCCGGGGACCAGGAAATTGTCGACGAGCGCCCGCACCGTGTTGCGGGTGGGCGACTTGCCCGGAGTGATGGATCGGAAGATGAGATATCCCGGCAGCAGGTCCCACAGTTCGTCGGTGATGTCGGACTCGACGATCTCCCCCCGCTCGACGGCCTGCTGCAGGATGTGCTGGACCAGGGCCTTGCGTTGCTCGAGGAATTCGTGCTGCATGGCCTCGTTGAGCGCGGGGTGGCGCGACGCCTCGACCAGCACCGCCCGGATCGTGGCGGCGTGCTGGTCGATCTGCTGGGCGCAGATCTCGCCCATCTGCAGCAGGTCGTCCCGCAGGGTGCCGCTGTTGGGCGGGACGGCGATCTGGCGGACACCCTCGGTGAAGGCGGCCAGCACCAGTTCGGCCTTCGACGGCCAGCGGCGATAGACGGTGGACTTGCTGGCGCGCGCGGCGCTGGCGACCGCGTCCACCGTCAGTCCGTCGTAGCCGTGCTCCTGCAGGAGTTGCAGCGTCACGGCAAGCAACTCGGCCTCCCGCGGCGACCACGGCGACAGGTACGCGCACGGGTCGGCTGTCTGGGTCATAGCGGACACCATAAGCCCAAAGTCTGTGCGGGGCGTCAATTCTCCGCGTCATCTTGTTCCTGCTCCGGCGGACCGTCTGCGAGCAGCGCGCGGAATCCGTCCTCGTCGAGGATGGTCACGCCGAGCTCAACGGCCTTGTCGTACTTGGATCCGGGTGAGTCCCCGGCGACGACGTAGTCGGTCTTTTTCGACACCGAGCCCGCCGCCTTGCCGCCGCGAATCACGATGGCCTCCTTGGCTTCGTCGCGCGAGAAGCCGGGCAGCGAACCGGTCACCACGATGGTCAACCCGGCCAGGATGCGCGGCACGCTGTCGTCGCGCTCGTCGGCCATCCGCACCCCGGCCGCGCGCCACTTGTCGACGATCTCGCGGTGCCAGTCGACGGTGAACCACTCGGTGACGGCGTCGGCGATGGTGCCCCCCACGCCCTCGACGGCCGCCAGCTGTTCGGTGGACGCGGCCTTGATGCCGTCGATGTCGCCGAACTCGGTGGCCAGCGCGCGGGCGGCAGTCGGGCCGACGTGGCGGATCGACAGCGACACCAGCACCCGCCACAGCGGTGCGGCCTTGGCCTTGTCGAGGTTGACCAGCAGCCGCTTGCCGTTCGCCGACAGCTCGCCGGCCTTGGTCCGAAACAGCTCGGTGCGCAACAGGTCGTCCGCGGTGAGGGTGAACAGGTCGCCCTCGCTGTCGATGACCTGTGCCTGCAGCAGCGCGACGGCGGCCTCGTAGCCCAGCCCCTCGATGTCCAGGCCGCCGCGGCCGGCGACGTGGAACACCCGCTCCCGCAGCTGCGCCGGGCAGCGCTGCGCGTTGGGACAGCGGATGTCGGCGTCGCCCTCCTTCTCGAACGCCAGCGTGGTCCCGCACTCGGGACATGTTGTGGGCATGGTGAATTCGCGTTCGGAGCCGTCGCGCAGGTCGACCACCGGGCCCAGCACTTCGGGAATCACGTCGCCGGCCTTGCGGATCACCACGGTGTCGCCGATCAGCACGCCCTTGCGCTTGACCTCCGAGCCGTTGTGCAGCGTGGCCTGCCCCACCGTCGACCCGGCCACCTTGACCGGGGTCATGAACGCGAACGGTGTGACGCGCCCGGTGCGGCCGACGTTCACCTTGATGTCGAGCAGCTTGGTCTGCGCCTCCTCGGGCGGGTACTTGTAGGCGATCGCCCACCGCGGGGCCCGCGAGGTGGAACCCAGCCTGCGCTGCAGCGCCACCTCGTCGACCTTGACGACGACGCCGTCGATTTCGTGCTCCACCTCGTGCCGGTGTTCGCCCCAGTAGTCGACGCGTTCCTGGACCGCGGCCAGGTCGTCCACCAGCGTGGTGTGCTCCGACACCGGCAGGCCCCAGGCCTTGAGCGCCAGGTAGGCGTCGTGCTGGGTGACCGGTTTGAAGCCCTCGGCGTGGCCCAGGCCGTGGCAGATCATCCGCAGCTTGCGCCGCGCGGTGACCGCGGGATCCTTCTGGCGCAGCGATCCGGCCGCGCTGTTGCGCGGGTTGGCGAACGGGTTCTTACCGTCCTCGACGAGGCTCGCGTTGAGCGCCTGGAAGTCGGCCACCCGGAAGAACACCTCGCCGCGCACCTCGAGGACCTTGGGCGGTGGGTACTTTTTGCTGGCCGTCAGCCGTTCGGGGATGTCGTCGATGGTGCGGGCGTTCAGCGTGACGTCCTCACCGGTGCGGCCGTCCCCGCGAGTCGCCGCCCGGGTCAGGCGGCCGTCCCGATAGACCAGGGACAGCGCGACGCCGTCGATCTTGAGCTCGCAGAGGTAGTGGGCTGCGTCACCGACCTCGGCGTGGATGCGGGCCGACCACGCGCCGAGTTCCTCTGGGGTGAAAGCATTGTCGAGGCTGAGCATCCGTTCGAGGTGTTCGGCCGGCTCGAATTCGGTCGCGAAGCCGGCACCGCCGACCAGCTGCGTGGGCGAGTCGGGCGTGCGTAGCTCGGGGTTGGCTTCCTCGAGCCCCTCCAGGCGGCGCAGCAGCTTGTCGAACTCGGCGTCGGTGATGATCGGCGCGTCGCGCACGTAGTAGCGGAACTGGTGTGCGCGGACCTCCTCTGCCAGCTCCTGCCATTGCCGCAGCACTTCGGGCGATGTCACCCTGGCAGGCTATCGAAGGGGTGCGACAGGGGCTGCGGTCACATCCGCCGTCAGATGGCGTCCGGGTCCTCGGCGAACGCCTCCGCCGCTGTGCGGGCCAACCCGATCGCGGTGCGCGCCCACTGCGCCGTCGCGCCGGCCAGGCCGCACGCCGGGGTGACGCCGACCCGATCACGCAACGCCGACCGGCCGAACCCGAGCCGGTCGGTCACCGCCACCACCGCCTTGGCCATCTCCTCGGCCGACGGCCGCCGCTCGGGTGCGGTGGCGGGCACCACGCCCAGCATCACGGCCCGACCCGACTCGACGAACCCGGCGACGCCGTCCAGATCCGCCGCCCGCAGCGTGCTGGCGTCGATCGAAATGGCACCAATAGTGCTGCGCTGCAATAGATCCCACGGCAGACCCGCGGCGCAGCTGTGCAACAGGACGTCGGGACCCGCGACGCTGACACACGTGTCGAGCAGCGCACCGGCCACGGCCTCGTCGAGTGCGGCGACCGGGCTCAGCGCCGTCACCCCCGACAGCTGTCCGGCCAGCGCCGCGGGCAGCGACGGCTCGTCGAACTGCACCACCACCGGGGTGTCGAGTCGACGGGCCAGCGCCGCGCGGTGCGTGGCGACGCCCTCAGCCAGCGACGCGGCCAGGTCGCGCACAGCGCCGGGATCGGTGACGGCGCGGTGGCCGTTGGCCAGCTCCAGCCCCGCGGCCAGGGTCACGGGCCCCGGGGCCTGCACCTTGACCACGCGCTGGCCGCCGCGCAGGCCGGCGACCTCCCACGCCTCTTCGAGGGCGTCCATGTCCTCGTCGAGCAGGGAAATCGCCCGGCGGGTGACCGCTCCGGGTCGCGCGGCGATCCGGTAACCCCGCGGCACCGTGTCGATGGCCACGTCGATGAGCAACGCGCCCGCGCGCCCGAGCATGTCGGCGCCCACTCCGCGGTCGGGCAGCTCGACGATGTGGGCCAGCGCGTCCGCCAACTCGCCGACGACCACCTCGGCGGCCTGGCGTGCGGCCGCGCCCGGCCAGGACCCGACGCCGCTACCGGCAGCGAAAACACTCACCCGGCAACCGTATTCGACCTGTGGTTGGCGGCCGGGCGCCGGGGGTGCTGAGCGGTTAGGCTCAGAACCCAGAAGGGTGAAAGATGGGGAGATTGCGGCACTCGCTGCTGTGGGCTGGCTGGGTTGGCGCCGCCCTCCTGGTGGCGGCCTGCACCAGGGTGGTCGACGGCACTGCGCTGCCCGGATTCCCCATGGGCGCCCACGGTGTGCAGGGCGTCAACGTCGACGAGATCCTGCTGGACCAGTCCCGGATGCAGGCGATCACCGGTGGTGGCGAGAGCCTGACCATCATCCCCTCGATGGACGGCAACCGGCCGGTGGACGTCGAGGTCCTGGCCGAAAACACGCCGCAGCCCTGCCGGTTCGTCTTCGATGAGACCGCCACCTTTGGGCCCGACATCGAAGAGTTCCACAAGACCACCTTTCAGGATCCGCCCAAAGGCGGCCTGATCTCCGAGGGCGCCGCCGCCTACCGGGATGTGGACACCGCCCGGCGCGCGTTCGGCGCCCTGGTGTCCACCGTCGGGGACTGCGCAGCCAGCGACGCGGGCCAACTGTATGTCGGCGACTGGAACGCCGGCGCCGACTCGCTGCACCTGCTGCCGGGCGGCTGCGGCCGCGACTACCGGGTGCTGGCGGTGGCGCTGCTCGAAGTCACCTTCTGCGGCTTCCCGCAGTCGGTGTCCGACATCGTGATGACCAACATCGCGGCCAACATTCCCCACTGAGACGGATTGCCTCGTGATGCGTGCGAGAATCCCGTTGCGGCAGTGTAGGTTTCCATTTGGTGTGCGCGAAGGACGCCCCAAGGGATCGAGGGCGGTGCGCACACTATGAAGAGACACGCAGCGTCGGGGCAGCGCGCCGAGGCGGTGACGTGGCTGATGTCACGGGGAGCACGGCTGCCGATCAAGGTGGCCCGCGGGCGCGTGATCGCGTGGCTGCGCAACCGCCGCGGCCACTCCGGTCAGGGCGTCACGGCCGCCGACCGCGCCGCCCTGCGCGCGAGCAATCCGGATCTGGTGGCGTTGCGCCGACGCTACGCCGGAATAGAGGACGTGATGGGCGCATCGCCGTTCTGGCGCCCCGACTACATCAGGGCCGACGATCTGCTGTATTTCCGCGGCGACAACTGCTACGTCTGGCAATTCCAAGACGGCAACGCGGCGGAGAAGTACGTGCTGACCTATCTCTACCTGAAATCCATCGACACGCTCGGGCTTTTCGACGTCCTCACCGAAAGCGGCGACTATGGCGTCTTCACGTTCCCGACCGGCGACGCCGACCGGGGGGGACATCCCAAGCTGGTCAGCCGCGATCTGCTGGATTCCGTCTGTGAACTGCTCTTTCTCGACCGCACGCTGCAGATTTCGCGCCGCCCGGGGTTGCGGGTGCTCGATATCGGTGCAGGATACGGCCGGCTCGCCTACCGCGCCGTCACGGCGTTGCGCAACATCGACAGCTACTTCTGCGTCGACGCGGTACCAGAGTCGACTTTCGTATCCGACTACTACCTTTCGCGGAAAGCGGCGGCGCCGGCGCGCGTCGTCGCGTTCGACGATCAGGAGGTTCTGATCCCGGAATCGATCCACTTGGCGGTCAACATCCACAGCTTCTCCGAGTGCGCAATCGAGGCTGTCGACTATTGGGTGTCGCGTTGCGCTGAGCTGAAGGTCGAGTACCTCTTCATCGTCCCCAATGCCAGCGCGCACGGAGGCAACGCCCTACGGTTGATCGACGGCACCGACTTCAGTCCGGTGCTGGCGCGGCACGGTTACCGACTCTGGCACTCCGAGCCGAAGTACGCCAACCCCGAGGTTCAGAGATACGGCGTATCCCCCAAGTGGTACTACCTGTTTCGCGCCGGCCAGCCGTAATCCGGAGCTCCCGAAATCTCGACGGCGTCACTGCGCCAACGTATCCCAACCTGAACAGCGCA
This sequence comes from uncultured Actinomycetota bacterium, assembly GCA_963758775.1. Taxonomy (GTDB): domain Bacteria; phylum Actinomycetota; class Actinomycetes; order Mycobacteriales; family Mycobacteriaceae; genus Mycobacterium. The sequence goes on along the minus strand of CAVWWU010000011.1, from coordinate 425,247 downwards.
CCCGTTTGATCGGCTACAGTGGCCTCGAGTGACACGGCCCGACGCCACCGACGATGGACCGGTCGCCGACGGTCGACTCGGTCAGTCAATTCCGCGCAGCCACCTCAGGACTCAGCCATGCCGGCAACAACCGCCATACATTTCTTCCTCGAATTGGCAGTCATTTTGGGAACATGCCGGTTGGTCGGGCTCATTGCGCAACGCCTGGGCCAACCGCAGGTTATCGGCGAAATGGTCGCCGGCGTCCTTCTCGGCCCGTCGCTGTTGGGGTGGATAGCGCCCGGCGTCCAACACCAACTGTTTCCACCAGGACAAGCAAACACCGTGCTGTATACCGCGGCGCAAATCGGCCTGGCACTCTACATGTTTCTTATCGGGCTCAATTTTGACGTCAACCTGATAAAGCACCGCCTCGGCACCGCCGCCGCAGTTTCGGCGGCAGGCATTCTCGCACCGCTCGCATTGGGAGCGCTCATCGCGGGGCCCCTGTTGGCGCATGGGATTTATTTTGAGAAAGGCGTCTCACTCGCCCTGGCAATGATGTTTTTGGGTGCTTCCATCGCGACAACTGCGTTCCCCATGCTGGCCCGCATTATTTTCGAACAACGCTTGTCCGGCACGCCTTTGGGCGCGCTTGCTCTGATATGCGGCGCCACTGACGACGCACTGTCCTGGTGCATCCTGGCCGTCGTGCTTGCCATCCATCGAGGCAGTCCCACCACAGCGGCCGTCGCGATGGTGGGTGGGGGCCTATACGCGGTGCTGCTCCTGACAATCGGACGCAAGGGTCTGTCGCTTCTCGGCACGATCTCCGAAAACCGGCAGGCGATCTCCTCATCGGTGCTCAGTACGGTGCTGATTCTGCTCATGGCCTGTGCCTGGTTCACCGACACTGTCGGAATCTACGCCATATTCGGCGCGTTCATTCTTGGCGTCGCCATGCCATCCGGTTTCTTCGCGCAACAGCTTACCGCCACGCTCGAACCACTCGTCACGACTTTGCTGCTCCCCCTATTCTTCGTCTACTCCGGACTGAATACACAGATTGGGTTGCTGAACAGCCCGACGCTGTGGGGAGTAACCCTGGGAATCCTGGCGATTTCGATTGCCGGTAAAGGATTAGCGTGCACCCTGGCCGCCAGGACCCGAAAAGTAAGTTGGCGCGAGTCGTTTGCGCTCGGTTCGCTAATGAATGCCCGCGGCTTAATTGAACTCATCCTTCTCAATATTGGGCTTCAGGCACGGATCATCACACCGGCTCTCTTCACCATGCTGGTCCTGGTAGCCATCGTCACCACACTCATGGCCACACCGATTTTCGAACTCGTCTATGGGCGGTTCCGGGTCCACGACACTCCCGTGCCGGCGCGGGACGTCGAAGGGTCGCACGAGCGGTTCTCAGAGGAACTCTGATCTCCGATGGCCGATGGGCGGCCCGATCCTGGTTCCAGCTGGAAATCTGCCTGTTTCGAGACCGGTTCGGCGGGAACACATCTGGATTGGGCTCCCACCACAACGCGGATCCTCCGCTCCTGCCCTTGCTCGAGCCGCGATTTAGTGTAGCTTTTTAACTATTAAGTTACTTAAACAGTCCTGTTCAGGGAGGTGGACTTCGTGGACGTGCGGACGCAACTGTCGCACTTGAGCCCTGAGGAACGCGAGGCCCTGGCACACAAACTCAAGGCCTTGCTCGATTCCGAGACGGCCGAACCGGATAGCCCGGATACCCCGGATACCCCGGATACCGATGTCACCATCGTCGGAGGTGGCGTCGCGGGGCTCACGCTGGCGCTAGAGATCCACAGCGCGCGCCACCACACGCGGGTCGTCGTCATTTCGCCGACCTGCTACCCGGTGCCTGAGGTCACCCACACGGTCGGCGAGTCAACGGTCGAGGTCTCCGCCCACTATTTGCGGGATCGGATCGGGTTGGCCGACCATTTGCGAACCTCACAGATTCGCAAGATGGGCTTGCGGATGTTCTTCACACACCAAGACAACACCGATATCGCCCGGCGCACGGAACTCGGCAGCTCCACCTTCGTCCCTCAGGTCACCTACCAGATCGACCGGGGCAGGTTGGAGAACGAACTGCACCGACGGTGTCTGTCAAGCGGCATCGACATCGTCTCCGGCCGAGTCGTGCGTGTCGAATTCGGCTCCGCCGGCGAAGCCCACACAGTCTCTTTCCAGCGCGGTGACACACTCTTCGGCACCACGACACGCTGGGTGGTCGACGCGTCTGGACGAACCCGGACGCTACCTCGAAAGTTGGGTCTCAGGCGCGCCAACGAACACAACTGCAACGCCGTCTGGCTGCGCGTCGCGACCGAAATCGACGTCGGCCAATGGAGTGACGACCCCAGCTGGCGGGCGCGCCTCGTGGAGGGCGACCGCGCGCTGTCCACGAACCACTTAATGGGCGAGGGCTATTGGGTGTGGCTTATCCGGCTGGCGTCGGGATCCACCAGCGTCGGCATCGTGGCCGATCCCGCCGTACATGCATTCGGCGATTTCAACACGCTCGCCAAAGCCCGGGCGTGGCTGCGCGAGCACGAGCCGCAGTGCGCAGCGGTCCTGGACGGGCACGAACACCTGATCAAGGACTTCAGGGTGATGAAGAAGTACAGCCACGGCGCCACGAAGGTGTATGACGGTCGTCAAAGATGGTGTCTTACTGGGGATTCCGGGATTTTTCTGGATCCGTTGTATTCGTCGGGCCTCGACCTCGTCGCAATCGGCAACGGCCTCATCACCGACATGATCGTCCGCGATCTCGACGGCGAAGATGTTGTCGCTCGCGCCGGTATCAGCGACTCCCTGTTTCGATCGCTGACCGACATGTGGCTGGCCATCTACTGCGATCAATACCCGCTGATGGGCTCGCCGGCGGTGATGTCCGCCAAAGTGATCTGGGACATCGCGTTCTACTGGGGGTTCGTTGGTTTCCTTTACGCGAACGGCCAGTTCGTCAGTGTCGCTGACGATCCTGCGTTGGTGCCACACTTGGAAGAGCTCATCACACTGAGTAACCGCACCCAACGATTCTTCCGGGAATGGGCCTCGGTCGAAAGCGCGCAGCCGGAAGGACAATTCGTCGATTTGTACTCGCCGCTGAACTTCATGGTGGCACTGCACACCGCGATGATGGGCGAAGCAGCTGAGTTCGGCGCCCAGTTCGAGGCAAACGCCCGGATGTTGCGTCAGCTTGCCGGCCAGCTGGTCGAGACCGTGATCATGGAAAAGAGCGGCCGTTTCGGTGAAGACGACGTCATTCGGCAGGTCCAGGCCTGGCAGCAAGACTCGTTCCTGCGCGAGCTCCGATCCGCCTACCGCCACGACCAAGAGGACAACCCGCTCAGCCGCGACTGGATCCTCGGCTCCGCGCCGGCACTCAGATGAACCTGGCCGCCGACCACGGCACTCGCGAGCCGTTGGCGATCGTCGGAATCGGGTGTCACTTCCCCGGCGATGCCCACACCCCGCACGGCTACTGGAGCTTGCTGTGCAGCGGAACCGACGCCACCCGCGTAGTCCCCGAAACACGGTGGAACGCAGCGAAATACTACGACCCGAACCCGGGAAAAGTCGGCAAAATGGTCACTCGTCGAGGCGGATTCCTCAGCGCGATAGATCAATTCGACCCGCAATTCTTCGGCATTTCCCCCCGCGAGGCCAATCTGCTGGATCCGCAGCAACGCCTCCTGCTACAAACCACTTGGGAAGCCCTGGAAGACGGCGGAATACCCGCGGAGGCCCTGGCCGGCACGGACGTCGGCGTGTTCGTCGGCGGCTTCACCCTCGACTACCAACTCCTACAGAACCAGGGCCGCACCAGCCGATATCGATTCAAGACCCATTCCGCAACCGGAATGATGATGACGATGCTGGCCAATCGCATCTCATACGCCTTCGACTTCCGCGGGCCGAGCATGACCATCGACACGGCCTGCTCGAGCTCCCTCGTCGCGTTACACTATGCGGCGCTGAGCATCTGGAACGGCGAATGCGATCTCGCCCTTGCCGGGGGCGTCAACATCATGATCGGCCCCAACACCGCCATCGCGGAGTCGAAGAGCGGTTTCCTCAGTCCCGACGGGCGCTGTAAGGCCTTCGACGACTCCGCCGACGGGTACGCACGCGGGGAAGGCGGAGCAGTCGTCGTCATCAAACCCGTCCAACAGGCCCTCGCCGACGGTGACGAAATCTACGCGCAGATTCTGGGCGCAGCGGTGTCCCAGGACGGTCACACCGACAGCATCACCGTACCGAGCGCCGACGCGCAAGAAGCGGCGATCGCCACCGCACTGAGACGAGCCGGGGTCGGCCCGGACGAAGTCGGCTATGTGGAAGCGCACGGCACCGGAACCCCCGTCGGCGACCCCGTCGAGCTCCAGGCGCTCGGCCGGGCGCTCGCCGCGGGCCGATCGGCAAGCGATCCTCTGCTCGTCGGATCGGTGAAAACCAACATCGGCCATCTCGAAGCCGGCGCAGGCGTGGCCGGGCTGATCAAAACCGCGTTAGTGCTCAAGCACGGATACATCCCGGCGAATTTGCATCTCAAGACTCCAAATCACCGAATCTCGCTGCAAAACCTGAACATCGAGATCCCCCGAACCGGTCGCCCGTTTCCCGACACCAGGCGACGCATCGCCGGCGTCAACTCGTTCGGCTTCGGCGGCACCAACGCCCACGTCGTCCTCGCCGAGCCCCCCGCCCCGGTTCTCGATCCTGCGTCGGACGAAGCGCCGCCGTTACCGCTGACCGTTTTGCCGATCTCGGCGCGCAGCGAGGAGGCGTTGTCGGTTTCCGCCCAGCGGTTGGCCGAACACATAGACGCTCAACCCGGCCTCGCGCTGCCGGATCTCGCCTACACCCTCAGCCGACGCCGCTCGCACCTGACTTATCGCCGCACCGTCGTCGCGGACAATCTGGCCGAGGCCCGGGACCGCTTGCGGGCCCTCGCCGAAACCGAGCGCAGCCCGGCGGGCCGCACACCGGTGGCTGCGCCGAAGCTGGCGTTCGTCTGCACCGGCATGGGTCCCCAGTGGTGGAAGATGTGCCGGGGGCTTCTTGACGTCTTCCCCGCTTTCACCGACAGCATCCAGCGCAGCGATCGCGAGCTATCCCGTTACAGCGACTGGTCTTTGCTGGACGAACTTCGCACCGACGAAGTCCGCTCTCGGATGGCCGAAACGGAGATCGCGCAACCCGCTAACTTCGCGATCCAGATAGCACTGGCGGCGCAACTCGAGCAGTTCGGAGTCAAACCCGACGCCGTGATAGGGCACAGCGCCGGCGAGGTCGCCGCGCACTATCTGGCCGGCGCACTCACCTTCGAGCAAGCGGTCCGGGTGATTCACCACCGAAGCCGCCTCCAACAACGCACGACCGGACAGGGCCGAATGCTCGCGGTCGGGCTCAGTGCCGACTCACTCATGGAGGCGATCGATGAACGCGCGCTCAGTCACATCGGGCGGCGGGTATCCATCGCCGCGGTCAACAGCCCTTCAGCGACCACCATCGCAGGCGACAGCGACGCCCTCGCCGATATCGCCCGCCAACTGGACGAGCGCAAGGTTTTCAACCAATTCCTCTCCGTGAAGGTGCCGTATCACACCCATTACATGGATGCGGTCAAAGACGACCTCTGCAGCGCCTTGGCGGGGCTGTCCTCGGACGACGCGACGATCCCGCTGTACTCCACGGTGACCGGAGAACGGCTGGATCGATACGCGGCCGGCGCCGCCTATTGGTGGCAGAACACCCGGGCCACGGTTCTTTTCGAACCCGCGACCCGACGACTGCTCGAGGACGGTTATACCCACTTCATCGAGCTGGGCCCGCACCCCGTGCTGGCGACATCGATCATCGAGGCCGCGGCCGCCCATCAGACGGACGTCGTCGTCTTGGCGGCCCAGCGACGCAACGAGGACGACGCCCGCACGCTGATGAATTGCGTTGGCGCACTGCACTGCCACGGTTACCCGATCGCGTGGGACGCGTTACACCCGCGACAGGGGGCCCGGCTCCTCAAGCTCCCTCTGTACCCGTGGCAAACCAAGCGTTATTGGAACGAGACCCAGGAAGCCGCCGAAGACTTGTACTACAACCCGGTGCATCCGCTGCTGGGACAGACGGTGAGCGCCGTGCACCCGACCTGGGAAATCGAGCTGAGCACTGCCAGCATCCCGTTCCTCGCGGATCACCGAATGCAGGGCAGCGTGTTGTTCCCGGGGGCGGGGTACATCGAAATGGCTCTGGCGGCCGGCGAAGCCGCTTACGGCTCAGCAGATCTCAGTGTCGACAACCTGACGCTCAGGCGAGCCCTCATCCTCGACGAAACGTGCGACCCGGTCCTGCGAACCACCCTTAACCAGGACACGGGCATGCTGGAGTTCGCCGCGTTCACCGCGACATCCGGTGGCGACTTGAGGTGGACGATAACGGCGACCGCGGAACTCAACAAGCTTCCAAAGTCGCCGGCCCGCGTCGACATCCATGATTGCACTGGCAATGTCAGCACGATCGACGGCGACGGCTTCTACGCACGCACCGAAGCCGTCGGACTGGCTTACGGCGAGACATTCCAGACCATCGCGGGTGTCACCGCCGGAGACGGCTGGGCCACGTCCCGGATCGCCATCCCCGCGCGGCTCAGCGATGAAATCGGGCAATATCGATTTCACCCGGCGCTCATCGACGCCGCCTTCCAAACCCAATTGGCCGCACCGCTTTTCGCGTACGCCGCGGACGAGAGCGCCTACCTTCCCGTCCGGATCCGGCGCAGCGCCATCTATGGTCCGCCCGAAGAGAACATGACCGCCCACGTTCGTGTCGTGTCCGCCGGCAAGGACGAGATGGAAAGTGACATCACGATGATCAGCGACAGCGGCGAACCGCTCGCTGTCTTCAAAGGCTTCACCGTCCGCTCGCTCAGCGCCTCGTCCCGCGTCTCCCCCGAACGCGTAGACAGGCAACTCTACGAGATTGACTGGATCGCCGACCCCGAGATGCAGAACCGCCCACAGAACGAGACGGCGACGGACGGCATGTCCTGGTTGATCTTCGTCGACTCCGCAGGCGTGGGACAAGCGCTCGCCGAGCACATGCGCGGCAGCGGCCAGCGCGTCCAGACAGTCGTCCACCAACCCGTCGACACGCTCACCGAGGTGGCCGGCGGATATGGGCTGAACCCGCGGCAGCCTTCGCAACTACGCCAGCTGCTCGAAGCGCACCTGGACAAAGAGGGCGGCCTCGCCGGCATCATCGACTGCTGGCCGATGGACATGCGCACCGATGACCCCGCCGAAACCAACGACCACATCGGTTTTTTCACGATCCTTCATCTCGTCAAAGCATTCGCCGATCACCACACCATTCAGCCGCGCCTCTACCTGGTCACCGCCAACGCCCAACCGGCACCTCGAACCGAGGCCGTCGCCGTCGAACAAGCAGCGATCTGGGGACTCGGTCGAGTGATCGGCCACCAGGAATTCGTCAAACAATGGGGCGGACTCATCGACATCGACGCGGCCGGCGAACACCTCGAGACCGCTGCGCGGGTCTGGGCGCACATCGTCGGTGATGACGGCGAGGATCAGATCGCATTCCGCGGCAGCGCGACTTTCGTTCCGCGCCTTCGACTCAGCAGCGATCTTGAGACGACGTTCCCCACCAAACTCAGTCCCGACGCCACCTACGTCGTCACCGGCGGAGCCGGAGCGCTGGGCCGCACCGTCGCGACTTACCTGGCCGAACGCGGCGCGCGGCACATCACCCTGCTATGCCGAAGCGACATCCCGCCGAGGCACCACTGGTCGCTAGTGCCGCCTGGCGACAGGCAGCACGCCGTCATCAGCACGATCCGGGGCATCGAACGTCTCGGTGCTCGGGTCACCACCGCGAGCGTCGACGTCACCGACGCCACCCAAGTGGAGACGTGGTTGAGTGCGCACATCCGCGCGGCGGGCCCGCCGGTTCGTGGAATCATCCACACCGCAGGCGTTGTCGATGATCAACTTCTCGTGAACATGACCGAAGCCGACTTCGTCAAAGTGACGGCACCGAAAATTCGCGGTACCCGCGTGTTGCACGACACTTTCAAAGAGCACGATCTCGAGTTTTTTGTGATGTTCGGATCCGCGGGATCGGTCATCGCCTCGCCCGGCCAAGGCAACTACGCCGCCGCGAACGCGTTTCTTGACGCATTCGCGCACTACCGGCGGGCTCAGGGACTGCCGGCTCTCACTATCGGATGGGGCCCCTGGTCGGTCGGCATGGTCGAAGAGCTCAAGCTGGAAAATACTTACGCCCAGCGAGGGATCGAGCTGATCACGCCCGCGGCAGGCAGTCAGATCCTCGATCGGCTCATTAACCAGAAGGCGCCCAACATCATCGCTATCGGCGCCGACTGGACGCTGGCCCGCCGCGGAATCGGCGGCCAGTTGTCGCCGATCTTCAGCGAGCTGGGCAAGACCGAAGCTTTGTCCGACGAAAACGATTCGGATTACTCGATACTCGACTCGCTCTCCGGATGCCCGGAAGCCGACCGGCTCGATGTGATAGTGCGGCACGTTCGCCAGATCGCTTCCTCAGTATTCGATCTCGCGGTCACCGAGATCGGACTGGAAGATGCCCTCGACGACATCGGTATGGATTCCATGATGGCAATGGAATTCAGAACCAGGGTCAACGCGCTGTTCGCCGTCGATCTGCCGGTCCTGGAAATACTCAGAGGCGTAAGCGTCAAATCCCTGGCCGCCCGGATACTCGCCGAGCTTGAAGTAGACCGGGGCGCCCCCCGGGCGTTCAACGAGGAACAGCCGAGCGCAGCCGCCGATGAGGTCGAGCGGCTGGTCGAGCAGCTGTCCGATGCCGAGCTGCGAGAAGTGTTGGCCCAGCTTGAAAGAGGATCTACCGAAGCGGACGCGGACCCGGCGCAATGACGCTGCACCAGTCCGCTGTGCACGTGCGGGGCTTGTCGAAGGCCTACGGGCAGGTACCCGCCGTACAGAACCTGGACCTCGACGTCGGCTACGGCGAGGTTTTCGCCATCCTCGGGCCCAACGGCGCGGGCAAGTCGACGACCATAGAAATACTCGAGGGGCATCGGAAACGCGACTCTGGACACGTGCGGGTCCTGGGCGAGGACCCGGGGACCGCGCGCAGGGATTGGCGCGCCAAGGTCGGCATAGTGCTGCAAGAGGTCAGCGACTTCGGGATGCTGACGGTTTCGGAGACCGTACGAATGTTCACGAAATGCTATGGCGCGGCTCGAGATCCCGAAGAGGTACTCGACCTCGTCGGACTCACGCCGGTTTCCCACTCGAGAGTCAGGACGCTGTCCGGCGGCCAGCGCCGCCGGCTCGACGTCGCCCTCGGCATCGTCGGCATACCCGAGCTGCTGTTCTTGGACGAACCGACGACCGGCTTCGATCCAGACGCGAGACAACGATTCTGGGATCTCATCCGCCTGCTGGCCGACGATGGCACGACCATCCTGTTGACCACCCACTACCTGCAGGAAGCCGCTGCGCTGGCAGACCGGGTCGCGGTCCTCGCCGGCGGAAGAGTGGTGGCGGTGGACTCGCCGGCACAACTCACCGCACATGTGAACTCGGCGGCCACGGTCCGATGGATGGAGGGAGACGAAGTCCACGTGGAAGAGACGAATTACCCGACCGAACTGATCAGGCAGCGATCGAAGGACGGGGCGGAACTGGCTCAGTTGACAGTCTCTCGGCCGACGCTCGAAGACGCCTACCTGCGCTTGGTCGGGCTGGCGTGACGGACATCGAACACCTACGCAGTGCCGCGCCGGCCCGACGCGCCGCACAGGCTTCCCGGTCACCGCTTCCGGCTCCGCTGCTCATTGGATTATCCAGGGTCGTACCGGAATTGAAGATGTTCTACCGCCGACCGGAGCAGTTGGTGCTGACCTTCTCGATGCCGGCTGTGATCGGTATTTTGTTGGGTTCGATCTTTTCGACGAAGTTGCCTCACAGCGACACCAGCACCGGGGCCGTGATCGCTGCGAGCATCCTTGCTTACGGGATTCTCTCGACTTCGTTCATCAATCTGGGTATCAGCATCGCCGCGGACCGCGACACCGGCGCCCTGCGGCGACTCCGCGGGACGCCGACAACCGCGCTGTCGTATTTCGTTGGCAAGATCTTTCTGGTTGCCATCGCCAGTTTGGCCGAGGCGGTTGTGCTCCTGACCGTCGGGGTGCTGGTGTTCAGGCTCCATCTGCCGACGAGCGTTTCCGGGTGGTTCACGCTGACCTGGGTATTCCTGCTGGGAATCGTAAGCTGTTCGCTGCTGGGCATATTCGTCAGCAACCTCGCCAGCAATGCGGTTTCCGCGGCCGTGATAACGAACGGTCCGGCGGTAGCACTGCAGTTCGTGTCGGGCACCTACGTGCCGCTGATGGCACTGCCGGGGTGGATGTTGACACTCGGTTCCGTGTTTCCCGTCAAGTGGATGGCACAGGGTTTCCGCTCGGTGCTGCTGCCGGCGGACATGGCGGCCTATGAACCAGCGGGCAGCTGGGAGCACTGGCCGACATTCCTGATACTGACGGCCTGGTGTGTCGGTGGGTTGATCGCCTGCCTCGCAGTGTTTCGGTGGTCGGAAACGAAATAACGGCGTGTCGGCTTCAGACGATCTTTTTACCGCCTCGGTCGCGCAGCGCGAAGGCATCGTCGTCCTGTCCATCGGCGGCGCAATCGATTTCGCGTCGGCATCGACCTTCGAAGCCGTCGTTGCAAATGTGATAGCCCAAAACGCAGCGGGCCTCGTCATCGATCTGGGCGGCGTGAAATTCATGGCGTCGGCGGGTCTGCGTGTTCTTATATTGGCGCAGGAACAACTGGCTAGGTTCGCGGTTGCGGCCATTCCGGCCGCAATGTCCAGGCAAATCCAGGTAGTCGGGCTCGACAAGATACTGCCGCTGTACTCGAGCATAGAAGACGCCGTAGCTGCCCTCACCTAGCGCACGGTTGCGATGGCGCTCCTGCCTGAGCGAGGCTTCGTAAATCCATGCCTCGATACGCCCGGATCTGCGGTTGAGTCAGCGCTGGGTCGCGGCGATGGTGGCGCTGCCCAGCACCTCGTCGCCGGCGGGATCCGGGCGATACAACACCAGCGTCTGACCGCGCGCCACTCCGCGCAGCGGATCGCGCAACCGTACGCACAGCTCGTCATCGACCAATTCGGCTACCGCATCGGCGATTTCACCGTGCGCGCGCACCTGCACCACGCACTCGATGGCGCCCGACGGCGCGACTCCGCCGGTGAAGACAGGCTCGCGGCCGCTGAGTTCGTGCACTTCGAGGTCGGCCCGCTCACCGACGTGAACCGTCGCGGTGTCGGCGTCGATCGCTGTCACGTACCGGGGCTGCCCGTCCGGCCCGGGCCCCGCGATGCCCAGGCCCTTGCGCTGCCCGACGGTGAAACCGTGCACCCCGTCGTGGGTGGCGAGCACGGCCCCGTCGGCGCCGACGACGTTGCCGGTGCGAATACCGATGCGCTCCCCCAGGAACGCCTGAGTGTTGCCGGACGGGATGAAGCAGATGTCATGGCTGTCCGGCTTTTCGGCCACCGCCAGGCCGCGACGCGCGGCCTCCGCGCGGATCTGCGGCTTGGGCGTGTCTCCGATCGGAAAGGCCGCGTGGCGCAGCTGCTCTGCGGTCAGCACTGCCAGCACGTAGGACTGGTCCTTGTCCCGGTCCACGGCGCGGCGCAGCCGCCCTTCCGACAGCCGGGCGTAGTGACCGGTGACCACCGTATCGAAGCCCAGCGCGAGCGCACGCGCCGACAGTGCCGAGAACTTGATCCGCTGATTGCACCGCACGCACGGATTGGGTGTCTCGCCGCGGGCATACGACGACACGAAATCGTCGATCACGGCCTCCTGGAACTTCTCGGCGAAATCCCAGACGTAGAACGGAATCCCGAGCACGTCGGCGACGCGGCGCGCGTCCCCGGCGTCTTCCTTCGAACAGCAGCCCCGCGAGCCGGTGCGCAGCGTGCCCGGCGCCGACGACAGCGCCAGGTGCACACCCACCACGTCGTGCCCGGCGTCGACCATGCGCGCGGCGGCAACCGACGAATCCACCCCGCCGCTCATCGCGGCCAAAACCTTCACCCCGCAGCCCCCTAAGCTCCCGCGGCGGCCAGGGCGGCCCGACGGGCCCGGTCCACCGCGGCGGGCAGCACCCGCAGCGCCTCGTCGACGTCGGCGTCAACGCTGCTGTGCCCCAACGAAAGACGCAGCGACCCGCGCGCACTGGCCGGGTCGATACCCATGGCGATCAAGACGTGCGACGCCTGGGGGACGCCGGCGGTGCAGGCCGATCCGGCCGAGCATTCGATCCCGTTGGCGTCCAACAACATCAGCAGGGCATCGCCTTCGCAGCCACGGAAGGTGAAGTGCGCGTTGCCCGGAAGCCGAGAAAGGCCGCGGGCGCCGTTGAGTACGACATCGTCGATCTCGGCCAGCACGCCCTCGATCAGCCGGTCGCGCAACGCCCGCAGCCGCGCGCTGTTGGCCGCGAGCCCGTCCACCGCGATCCGCGCGGCCGCCGCCATTCCGGCAGCGCCGGCGACATACGGTGTGCCGGAACGAATGTCACGTTCCTGACCGCCGCCGTGCAGCAGTGGCACGCCAGCGACGTCGCGGCGCAGCAGCAGCGCGCCCACCCCTGGCGGACCACCGAACTTGTGCGCGGCCACGCTTATCGCCGACAGCCCGCTGGCGGCGAATTCGACCGGTAACTGTCCCACCGCCTGCACGGCGTCGCTGTGCATCGGCACGCCGAACTCGGTGGCAACGGCGGCCAGTTCGGCGACCGGCATGATGGTGCCGACCTCGTTGTTGGCCCACATCGCCGAGATCAGCGCGACGTCGTCGTGGCGTGTGAGCACCTCGCGCAGCGCCGCGGCCGACACCGAGCCGTCGGCAGCGGTGGGCAGATACGTCACCTGGGCGCCCTCGTGTTCGGCGAGCCAGTTCACCGAATCCAGCACGGCGTGGTGTTCCACCTCGGTGGTGACGATGCGCCGCCGGCCGGGCTCCGCGTCGCGACGAGCCCAATAGATGCCCTTGACGGCCAGGTTGTCGCTCTCGGTGCCCCCGGCCGTGAAGATCACCTCGGACGGGCGCGCACCCAGTTTGTCGGCGATCAGCTCGCGGGATTCCTCGATCCGGCGCCGCGCTGCGCGCCCGCTGGTATGCAGCGACGACGCGTTGCCGACGGTGCCGAACACGGCCGTCATCGCCTCGACGACGGCGGGGTGCATCGGGGTGGTGGCAGCGTGATCGAGGTAGACCATGACGCGCCCAAGGATACCGGGCGACCGCCGCCGGGCCGGTAAACGGGCTTACCAACCCATCGACCCGGGAATCCCTTTGAACGGCCCGACAACCCAGCTGGTGACCCAGCCGCCGTAGAACCCGCCGGGTTGGGGAGTGACGTCCTCACCGTTGACGGTGCAGCGGTCCACGTGGGCGGCCATCACCGCGACGGCGCCCGCGATCGGCGCAAATGAGTTTGTGGGCCGTTCATAAGTCCATGCGGCATGCGCGGCTTGCCGAGCTGGGGTCACCAGGTCGAAGTAGGTCGCCCGGCCCTTCCATTCGCACCACGACTCGCCCGCCGCCGGTCGCAGAACGCCGCTGGTGAACGCTTCGCGGGGCAGGTAGTAGGTCGGCGGGTGACTCGTTTCCAGCACGCGCCAGGCGCGGCTCGTCGACGCGATCGTCTCCCCGCCCAGCTCGATGACGATGGAGCCGGTGAAATCTTCCAGCCGGGGCGGGCGCGGGTAGTCCCAGACGGACTCCTGCCCGGGTCCGGGAATCTCGGGTTCGGGCCACAGCCGCACGACAGGTCCTCACTGATCGGGTGACGTCTATTGTCCACCGATGCTGGGCGATGCTGGGCGATTACGCCACCAGGGCATGCCCGTGACCTGGGTGCGCGGGTGCGGCGACCCGGATCGCCGTCTGGCAGCGGCGGGCCAGGTCGCGCCGGCTGGTGCCCGGCAGCTGCAGGGATTCGACATGCACGCGTGCCACCGTGCGCCGCACGCTGAGCAGCCGACCGACGGATTGGAGCAACGTGTCGTCGCCGACGAAGGCCGGAGCGGTCGAGATGGTGCCGTCGACGTGGTGGTAGCTGAGCCGCAGCGGCTGCACCGGCCGGGCGGCGTCGATCGCGGCCTGGAACATCGCCGGGTAGAAGGATCCCGACCCCCGGTGCGTTTGCCCTGGCCCGCCCTGCCTGCCGCACCAGGTGGTGCCCTCCGGGAACGCCACCACGGTCTGGCCCGCGCGCAGCCGCCGCGCGACGAGGTCGACCACCGCGGGCAGCCGCCGCAGACTGGCCCGTTCGATCGGGATTATCTTCATGATGCGCGCCACCACCCCGATTGCGCCCCCGGTGAACATGTCGGCGCGGGCGACGAAAGACCCGGGCAACACCGCGCCGATGCAGAAGGCGTCCAACCAGGAGATGTGCCCGCTGACCACCAGGACACCGCGCAGGTTGCGAATCGGGCTGCCGGACACCGTGATTCGCACACCGAAGCAGCGCAGCACCAATCGGCAATAGATGCGCTGCACCTTCGTCCGGCCGGGCAGCGGCACGACCATCAGCGGCATCCCCGGCAACAACAACAGCGCAAGCAGGATGCGCAGCATTACCCGCAGCCTCACCAGCGACCGGCGCGATTGCGCCACGCCGCCGGTACCCACGCAGTTGGTGTCGCACGTGGCGCGCGGCAACCAGGCGTGGGCGGTGACTGCCGGCGCGGACCCCGGGATTTTCACGACACCCCCGCCATTTCCGAAGCCGCCGACACCGATCGCAGTCGCCGGAGATATCGGGTATCGGCCCGCTGTTTATCCAGCAGCACACAGAAGTCGCCGACGCCGAACTCCGGGTCGTGCGCCGGTTCGCCGCAGGCCTGGGCGCCCAGCCGCAGGTAGCCGCGCATCAGCGCCGGAACGGTCGGCCGCGCCGGCGGGGCGATGTCATCGAGGGCCCTGCCGTCGACGACGACGGGCCGGTAGGGGCGCACCGCGTACTGCGCCGGCGCGGGGTGGCGGCCCAGGATGAAATCGCGCGCGCCGCGCAACTGGCTGCCGGGCACGTCACCGTCGTCGTCGGAGCCAATCGGGACCGACACGCAGCCCGTCACGTAGTCATAGTCGTATTTGTCCAGGTAGGCCAGGATGCCGGCCCACATCAGCAGCACCACGCCGCCGTTGCGGTGGCCGTCGCGCACCACGGCGCGTCCCATCTCCACCAGCGACGGGCGCAGCGGGTCGAACGCGGCCACGTCGAACTCGGTCGCAGTGTACAGGCCACCGGCCGCAATCGCGCCGGCCGGTGCCAGCATCCGGTAGCAGCCCACCAGCTCGCCGGTGTCGTCGTTGCGCACCAGCAGGTGGTCGCAAAACTCGTCGAATCGGTCGATATCGCGGGGCCCGTGGGACCCCTCCGGCAGGGTGAAGCCGGGTGTGTTGGTGAAGACGTCGTAGCGCAGCCGTTGGGCAGCCTCGATGAGGGAGGGGTCGGTGGACAGCAGCAGGGAATAACGCGGCCCACCGGACAAGCCCGGTGGGACCTGCGCGCTGTCCGGCTTGTCGCTCGGTATCAGGACAGAAGCGATGCTCATGGGAACCAAAGTTGCGTAATCGTTATGCCAATCGGCATCCGCGCTGTGACGTGTCGGTGCACGTCAGGTGACGAACTGCCCGAAATGGGTGCGACTTACGTCACTTACCAGCGCTTGGGCCGGTCCTGCTCCGGGTACGCGGGACCAGTGACTTCGGATCGGCGGTGGTGTTTCGCCGATCAACTGGGCCCGCATTTCCTCGATGGTCCCGACCAACCGGTCCTGCTCATCGAGTCGCGGGCGGTGTTCGAGCGCCGCCGATTCCACCGCCGCAAGGCCCATCTGGTGCTGTCCGCGCTGCGTCACCGCGCCGCCGAACTGGGCGACCGGGCCGTGTTCCTTCAGACCCGCACGTACTCCGAGGCGCTGGATCAGGTCGCCGGCCCGATCAGCGTCTGTCAGCCCACCTCGTGGGCGGCCGACCGATTTGTGCGATCGCTGCGGCACATCGACGTGCTGCCGGCGCGCGGATTCTGCACCGAGCGAACCGAATTCGACGAGTGGGCCGGACGGCAGCGCACGCTGCTGCTGGAGAACTTCTACCGCGACGCGCGGCGCCGGTTCGAGCTGTTGATGGACGGAGACCGACCCGCCGGGGGTCGGTGGAATTTCGACGCCGACAATCGCGAGCCCGCACCCAAAGACGCTGCGAAGCTAGAGATTCCGGCGCCCTGGCAGGCCGAAGAGGACGAAATCGACGAACAGGTGCGCGCGGACCTGGATCGCTGGGAGCGCGACGGCGCCGTGTCGTTCGTCGGGCGCGACGGTCCGCGTGAATTCCCTGTCACCGCAACCGAAGCCCAATCCGCCTTTGGCGTCTTCGTGCGGGATCGCCTGCCGCACTTCGGACCCCACGAAGACGCCATGCTCTCCGGCGATCGCGTCATGGCGCACAGCCTGTTGTCGGCGCCCATGAACCTCGGGCTGCTCCACCCCCTTGACTGCGCGTACGCCGCCGACGACGCCTACCGCGCCGGGCACGCACCGCTGGCCGGCGTCGAGGGCTACATCCGCCAGCTGATCGGCTGGCGCGACTACACCTGGCATGTCTACTGGCACTTCGGCCCCGACTATCGCCGCCGCAACGCGCTGCGGGCGCGCACCGCCCTGCCGGACTGGTTCGCCGACCTGGATGCCGACGCGGTGGACGCGCGCTGCCTCACCGACGTGCTGGCGCAGGTCCGTGACCACGGCTGGGTGCACCACATTCCGCGGCTGATGGTGTTGTCCAACTACGCGCTGCAGCGCGGCTGGGATCCGGCGGCGGTCACCGACTGGTTCCACCGCTGCTTCGTCGACGGCTACGACTGGGTGATGGTGGCCAACGTCGTCGGCATGTCTCAGCACGCCGACGGCGGCCTGATGGCCACCAAGCCCTACGCGGCCGGTGGCGCCTATATCAATCGCATGAGCGACTACTGCGGCCGGTGCCCGTATCGCCCCACCGAGCGGGTGGGTGAGCACGCCTGCCCGTTCACCGGCGGCTATTGGTCGTTCCTGAACCGCAACCGCAAACGACTGGCGGGCAACCGGCGGATGAACCGGCCGCTGGCCGGACTCGACCGGCTCAAGGATCTCGACGAGGTGCTGGAGCAGCAGCGCCGGCTGGGACAGTCAGCGCCATGATGCTCACCGTCGACAGGGAGATTGCGGCGCCACCATCGGCGGTGTGGGACCTGCTGGTCGATCTCGACGCCTGGCCGCAGTGGGGCCCCACGGTGCGGGGTGCCACGCTCGACGACCCCTACACCGCTTTGGCGCTGCACGCGACGGGCACGGTGCAGACGTCGCTGCTGGTTGCGCTCCCGTTCGTCGTCACCGAATTCGATCCCGGGCGGGAGTGGGCCTGGAAGGTGGCCGGCATCCCGGCCACCCGCCACCGCGTGGACCCGCTCGGCGATGGCGCGCGCGCCAGCATCGCCGTGCCCGTGTGGGCGGCCCCATACCTGTCGGTGTGCGCGATCGCCCTGCGCCGCATCGCCGACATGGCCGCGCGCTAGCCCTGCGAGCAGACGCAAAATCGCCCAAAACCGTTGGGTTCTGGGCGATTTGCGACTGCTGGCGCTAGAACACTAGCCCTTGCGGGTCTTGACCGCGTCGGTCAGCTGAGGAGCGACCTTGAACAGGTCACCCACCACGCCGTAGTCGGCGATCTCGAAGATGGGCGCCTCTTCGTCCTTGTTGACCGCAACGATGGTCTTGGAGGTCTGCATGCCCGCGCGGTGCTGGATCGCGCCGGAGATGCCCAGCGCGATGTAGAGCTGCGGGGACACCGTCTTGCCGGTCTGACCCACCTGGAACTGGCCCGGGTAGTAGCCGGAGTCGACCGCGGCGCGCGACGCGCCCACGGCTGCACCGAGCGAGTCGGCCAGCTTCTCGACCACCTCGAAGTTCTCCGCGCTGCCGACGCCGCGGCCGCCGGACACCACGATGGTGGCCTCGGTCAGCTCCGGCCGGTCACCGGCGACCGCCGGCTCGCGGGAGGTGATCTTGGTGGCGTTCTCGGCGGGAGCCGGGACGTCCACGTTGACCTGCTCACCGGCGCCGTCACTCGGCTCGGCGTCGACGGCGCCGGCACGCACCGTGATCACCGGGGTGTCGCCGTTGGCCTTGGCCTCGACGGTGAACGCGCCACCGAAGATGCTGTGGACGCCCACGGCCCCTTCCTTGACCTCGACCACGTCGACCAGCAGTCCCGACCCGATCCGGGCAGCGAGCCGGCCCGCGATCTCCTTGCCGTCGGCGCTGGCGGCCAGCAACACGGCGGCCGGGGAGTTCGACTCAACCAGCGCGGCCAGCACGTCGACCACCGGTGTGATCAGGTACTTGTCTACGTCGTCGGACTCGGCGACGTAGATCTTGGCGGCGCCGGCCGCCTTCAGCCCGTCGACCAGCGGTGCCGCCGTTCCCGGCGCCCCGACCACGACGGCGGCGGGCTCGCCCAACGCGCGGGCGGCGGTGATCAATTCGGCGCTGACCTTTTTCAGCGCACCTTCGGCGTGCTCGACGAGCACCAGTACTTCAGCCATGGGTTATTCGCTCTTCTCGTATCTCGGAATGCTCGTCAGATGATCTTCTGTGCGACAAGGTACTTGGCGATGTCGTTGCCGCCCTCGCCCTCGTCGGTGACCTTCTCGCCGGCCGTCTTCGGCGGCTTCGGCGTGGACGACTGCACGGTCGACCCGGCGTTGGCCTGCCCGACCTCGTCGCTCTCCACGCCGATCTCGGCCAGGGTCAGCACCGTGACCTCTTTCTTCTTGGCGGCCATGATGCCCTTGAAGGAGGGGAAGCGCGGCTCGTTGATCTTCTCGGTCACGCTCACCACGGCGGGCAGGGTGGCCTCGAGGGTGAACAGGCCGTCGTCGGTCTCGCGCTCGCCGGTGACCTTGCCGCCCTCGACGGACAGCTTGCGCAGGTGGGTGAGCTGCGGCAGGCCCAGGTACTCGGCGATGATGGCCGGCACCGCGCCGCCCGAGCCATCGGTGGCCTCGTTGCCGGCGATGACCAGCTCGGTGCCCTCGATCGTGCCCAGCGCGCGCGCCAGCGCCCACCCGGTCTGAATGACATCCGAGCCGTGCAGGCCGTCGTCCTTGAGGTGAACGGCCTTGTCAGCACCCATCGACAGGGCCTTGCGGATCGCCTCGGTGGCGCGCTCGGGGCCCGCGGTCAGCACCGTGACGGTGCCTTCAGCGCCGCTCGCCGCCTCGCGCTCGCGGATCTGCAGCGCCTCTTCCACCGCGCGCTCGTTGATCTCGTCCAGCACGGCGTCGGCGGCCTCGCGGTCCAACGTCCAATCGCCGTCAGTCAGCTTGCGCTCCGACCAGGTGTCTGGGACCTGCTTGATCAGGACCACGATGTTCGTCATGAGTGTGGTTCTTCCTCCTTGAAGGCGTCCGGCAGCGAATCGGCCACCGGACTTGGTCAGGCATTGGGTCAGGCATTTCGCAGCCGCACACGCATGTTACTAGCGGGTAACTTTGCGCGGTCTGCTCTCACACCATAGCGGGTCGTCCTGCGCATTCCTTCGCCCGCATCCTCCTGTGCGGTTCGCGAATCGGACACTTCGCGTTAGCCTCCCTATGCAATGAGCGCATACGTTCCCGTCTCACCCAACGCCGACCACCAGGCACCGGCCGACCCGGTGCTGACCCTGACGGGCGAGCGCACCATCCCCGACCTGGACATCGAGAACTACTGGTTCCGCCGTCACGAGGTGGTCTACCAGCGGCTCGCGCCGCGCTGCGCGGGCCTCGAAGTGCTCGAGGCCGGCTGTGGCGAAGGTTACGGCGCCGATTTGATCGCCGACGTCGCCCGCCGGGTCGTCGCGGTGGACTACGACGAGTACGCCGTGGCCCATGTCCGCAGCCGCTACCCGCGGGTGGAGGCCCTGCGTGCGAACCTGGCCGAACTGCCGCTGCCCGACGCGTCGGTGGACGCCGTGGTGAACTTCCAGGTCATCGAACACCTGTGGGACCAGGCCCAGTTCGTCGCCGAATGCGCCCGGGTGCTGCGTCCGTCCGGCCTGCTGATGGTCTCCACCCCCAACCGGGTCACCTTCTCCCCCGGCCGCGACACCCCGATCAACCCGTTCCACACCCGCGAACTCAACGCCGCGGAACTGACCGAGTTGCTGCTCGACGCGGGGTTTGCCCAAGTTTCGGTCAGCGGGCTGTTCCATGGCCCGCGGCTGGTCGAAATGGACGCCCGTCACGGCGGCTCGATCATCGACGCGCAGATCGCGCGAGCGGTGGCCGACGCGCCGTGGACGCCGGAGCTGCGGGCCGACGTCGCCGCCGTCGCGGCCGACGACTTCGACCTGATCGATGCGGGTGATCGAGAGATTGACGACAGCCTGGATCTGATCGCGATCGCGGTCCGGCCGTGAGTATTTCCGGCGACCGGGTACCCGGCCTGTTCACCCTGGTGCTGCACACGCATCTGCCCTGGCTGGCGCACCACGGCCGCTGGCCGGTCGGCGAGGAATGGCTCTACCAGTCGTGGGCGGCCTCCTACCTGCCGCTGATGCGGGTGCTGCACACGCTGGCCGACGAGGATCGGCACCGGCTGATCACGCTGGGGATCACCCCGGTGGTCAACGCTCAGCTCGACGACCCGCACTGCCTCGACGGGATGCATCACTGGCTGGCGAACTGGCGGCTGCGCGCGCTGGAGGCCACCAGCGTGCGCGCGGCGCCGCGGTCGAAGTCGGCCAGTTACCAGTCCTGCACGCCGGAAGCCTTGCGGGCCTTCGGTATTCGCGAGTTGGCGGAGGCCGATCAGGCACTTGACGACTTCGCCACCATGTGGCGGCACGGCGGCAGCCCACTGCTGCGCGGCCTGATCGATGCCGGCACGGTCGAGCTGCTGGGCGGCCCGCTGGCGCACCCGTTTCAGCCGCTGCTGGCGCCGCGGCTGCGGGAGTTCGCGCTGCGCGAGGGCCTGGCGGACGCAGGCCTGCGGCTGGCGCACCAGCCGACGGGCATCTGGGCGCCCGAATGCGCCTATGCCCCGGGCATGGAGCAGGACTACGCCGCGGCGGGTGTCACCCACTTCATGGTCGACGGCCCGTCGCTGCACGGCGACACCGCGCTGGGCCGCCCCGTCGGCGACTCCGACGTCATCGCGTTCGGCCGCGACCTGCAGGTCAGCTACCGGGTGTGGTCGCCGAAATCGGGCTACCCCGGGCACCCGTCGTACCGCGACTTCCACACCTACGACCACCTCACCGGCCTCAAACCGGCCCGGGTCACCGGCCGCAACGTGGACTCGGACGCCAAGGCGCCCTACGACCCGCGGCGCGCCGACCACGCGATCGAGATGCATATCAACGACTTCGTCGAGGTGGTGCGCAACCGGCTGGTGTCCGAGTCCGAGCGCATCGGGCGGCCCGCCCACGTCATCGCCGCCTTCGACACCGAACTGTTCGGCCACTGGTGGTACGAGGGGCCGACGTGGTTGGCGCGCATGCTGCGCGCCCTGCCCGCCGCCGGGGTGCGGGTGGGCACGCTGTCCGACGCGATCGCCGACGGATTCGTCGGCGCTCCCGTCGCGTTGCCGCCCAGCTCGTGGGGTTCCGGCAAGGACTGGCAGGTGTGGGCAGGCGAACAGGTCGCCGATCTGGTGCAGCTCAACACCGAGGTGGTCGACACCGCCCTGACCACCATCGACAAGGCGCTGAACCAGACCACCTCGTCACTGGGCGGGCCGACCGCGCGCGATCGCGTCGCCGACCAGATCCTGCGCGAGACCCTGCTGACGGTCTCCAGCGACTGGCCGTTCATGGTGAGCAAGGACTCGGCCGCCGACTACGCCCGCTACCGCGCCCACCTGCACGCCCATGCCACCCGCGAGATCGCCGGGGCGCTGGCGTCGGGCCGTCGCGACGCCGCACAGCGGCTGGCCGACGGCTGGAACCGCGCCGACGGCCTCTTCGGCGCCCTGGATGCCCGGCGGTTGCCAAAGTGACCCCCTCCCCCTCCCCCTCCCGCGAGGGTCCCCATATGTACGCCGACACGCCGTTATCCGCGGCATTTTGGGGCCGCTCGTGAAGATCCTGATGCTGTCGTGGGAGTACCCGCCGGTGGTGATCGGCGGACTGGGCCGCCACGTGCACCATCTCGCGACGGCGCTGGCCGCCGCCGGCCACGAGGTGGTCGTCCTGTCGCGTCGTCCGACGGGCACCGATCCCAGCACCCACCCGACCTCCGACGACTTCAGCGAGGGCGTCCGGGTGATCGCCGCCGCGCAGGATCCGCACGAATTCACGTTCGGCGACGACATGATGGCCTGGACGCTGGCGATGGGCCACGCGATGATCCGCGCCGCGCTGCCTCCAAAACTGACCGAGCAGAAATCCGGGCGCCCGTGGCGGCCCGACGTCCTCCACGCTCACGACTGGCTGGTCTCCCATCCCGCGGTCGCGCTAGCCCAATTCTATGATGTGCCACTGGTTTCCACGATCCATGCGACCGAGGCCGGACGGCATTCGGGCTGGGTGTCCGGGCCGATCAGCCGTCAGGTACACGCCGCCGAGTCGTGGCTGGTCCGTGAATCCGATTCCCTGATCACGTGTTCGGCGTCGATGGGCGACGAGATCACCGAGTTGTTCGGCCCCGGCCTCGCCGAAATCGCCGTGATCCGCAACGGTATTGACGCGGCGCGCTGGCAGTACGCGCCCCGCCGCCCGCGCACCGGGCCGGCCGAGCTGCTCTTCGTGGGGCGGCTGGAATACGAGAAGGGCGTGCACGACGTCATCGCCGCGCTGCCCAGGATCAGGCGGACCCACCCGGGCACCACGCTGACCATCGCCGGGGAGGGCACCCAGCAGGATTGGCTGGTCGAGCAGGCGCGTAAACACAAGGTAGCCAAGGCAACTCGCTTCATCGGCCACCTCCACCACGACGCACTGCTGGCGGCGCTGCACCGCGCGGACGCCGCGGTGCTGCCGAGCCACTACGAGCCGTTCGGGCTGGCCGCCTTGGAGGCCGCCGCGGCCGGCGCGCCGCTGGTGACGTCGAACATCGGCGGCCTGGGCGAGGCGGTGATCAACGGGCAGACCGGGGTGTCGTGTCCGCCGCGCGATGTCGCGGGCCTGGCCGCGGCGGTGCGCACGGTGCTCGACGACCCCGACGCCGCGCAACGACGCGCCCTGGCCGCCCGGGAACGGCTCACCTCCGCCTTCGATTGGCGAACGGTGGCCAACGAGACCGCGCAGGTGTACCTGGCGGCCAAGCGGCGTGAGCGCCAGCCGCAGCCCCGGTTGCCCATCGTCGAACACGCGCTGCCCGAGCACTAGGCGGCGCAAGGATTCCGCAAGCTGCACACGGGACCCTATACACTCAAAATCATTGCCGGAGCCTTGTTGTCGGGCGGCGTCGCCGCCGCCGGACTCGGGCTGGCCACCGGCACCGCCAACGCCTTCAACCCCCAGCCGGACCCGCCGGGCCGGCACATCAACGTGATCCAGCCCGGCCCATGAAGGTCCTCAAACCACTCCTCCCCAACCATCCAGCGCCGCTGACCCACCCGCGCCGTGCGCGTACGGTCGTGGGATGGGTGTGACGTATTCGAGCGTGGTCAACGCGCCGCGCGACGACGTGTTCGCCTGGTACAGCCGGCCAGGTGCGTTCAACCGGCTTTCGCCGCCGTGGTCGCCGATGCGGCTGGTCAGCGAGGCGACCTCCCTCAAGGACGGACGCGCGACGCTCGCGCTGCCCGGCGGCCTGCGCTGGGTCGCCCAACACCAGCCCGAACTCTACGATCCCCCGGCGCGTTTCGTCGACGCCATCGGCAGTGACGGACCCGCGTCGCTGCCGGCCCGAATCGCGGTGCGCTGGCGGCACATCCATGAATTCGAGGACGCCGGCGACAATCGGACCCGGGTGATCGACCGGGTCGAAACCCCGGTGCCGGGCAGGGCGCTGCGCCCGATGTTCGTCTACCGGCACCGGCAGCTCGCCGACGACCTCGAAGCCCACCGGGAGGCCGCGCACAACGGCCTGACCGCGGCGACCGTCGCCCTCACCGGGTCCTCAGGCCTGGTCGGCTCGGCGCTGACGGCATTCCTCAGCACCGGTGGCCATCGCGTCATCCGGCTGGTCCGCGGCGCGGCAACGGACGACGCACGGCAGTGGAACCCTGACGAGCCCGATCCGGAACTGCTGGCCGGCGTCGACGCGGTTATCCATCTGGCCGGCGCCTCGATCGCGGGCCGGTTCACCGACAGCCATCGAAAAGCGATCCACGACAGCAGGATCGGCCCCACCCGCAAGCTGGCCGAGATTGCGGCACGCACCCGTACCACGATGATCTGCGCCTCGGCGATCGGGTACTACGGATACGACCGTGGCGACGAGACCCTCACCGAGGACACCGGCCGCGGGGACGGGTTTCTCGCCGACGTGGTCGCCGACTGGGAGGACGCGACCGCCGCAGCGCGCGAGGCCGGGGCGCGGGTGGTCAACGTGCGCACCGGCATCGTGCAGTCGCCGCGCGGCGGCACGCTGAAGCTGATGCGGCCGCTGTTCGCCGCCGGGCTGGGCGGCCGGCTCGGCAGCGGCCGGCAGTGGCTCTCCTGGATCGGGATCGACGACCTGATCGACGTGTACTACCGCGCGCTCTGGGACACCACGCTGTCCGGGCCGGTGAATGCGGTTGCCCCGCAACCGGTCCGCAACAGCCAGTACACCCGCACGCTGGCACACGTCCTGCACCGGCCCGCGGTGGTGCCGGTGCCTCCGCTGGGCCCGAAGGTGTTGCTCGGCACTCAGGGTGCCCGCGAACTCGCCTGCGCCAGCCAGCGCGTGGCACCCGACAAGCTGAACCGATCCGGGCACCGATTCCGTCAGCCCGACCTCGATCAGGCGCTGCGCCATCTGCTCGGTCGCTGAGCAGCGGTTCCGCCGTCGCCCCAACAACTGGCGATTCCAGTAATCATTCAGTAAATTAATGTTTCAATAACTGAAGCGATGGCTATTTGCGTAAGCGACCGTCGGAGCAAGTCGGTGTTTGTCTCGTCGTCAAAGGGGTACGCGTGAATCCGAGCCGTTCCAGCCAGCGGCTGACCGACCTTTCGAGGGAGGCTGCGGTGGGTCCTGTCCACACGTTGCCCGCCTTACGCCTTGCGGAATCCGAAACCAGCGCCCCGGGCCTGCCCGAAGACGGCCAGTTCGACAGCTGGCAAACGAGTTTTCGCCAGGCGGTCCTGGCCCGCGTCGCCGACTTCGTGACCGCCAAATGCGCCGATGAGCTGTGGGCATGCGGCGTCGACGCGGCCGCCGACATCCTGGTGGGGTTCGTCGACGGTGGCAAATGCCTGCGTTCGGCGTTCATGTACCTGGGCTGGCTCTGCGGCGCGGCGCCCAGCGACGCCGCCTTATCGGCAACCGCCAGCCTCGAGCTGCTACACGCGTTCGCACTGCTGCAGGACGACGTCATGGACGATTCGGCAACGCGTCGGGGCCGCCCCGCCGCGCACGTGCGATTCGCCGACTGGCATTCCCAGCGTGGGCTCTCCGGGTCGTCACGCCGCTTCGGTGAGTCGGCCGCTGTCCTTCTGGGCGATCTGTGCTTGATCTGGGCCGAGCAGATGCTGCGCGACAGCGGGCTGCAGCGTCGGCACCTGATCCCGGTGTGGCCGCGTTACGACGCCATGCGCAGCGAGCTCGCGGTGGGGCAATTCGCCGACCTGGCAATCGATGTCCGCGAACTGCCGACGCTGGACGCCGTGCTGGAGGTGGCCCGGCGCAAGTCGGGCAACTACACGGTGCGCCGACCCTTGGAACTCGGTGCGGCGATGGCCGGCTGCAACGATCAGGTGCTGGCCGCACTGGGGGACTACGGGTCCGCCGTCGGCGAAGCATTCCAGCTGCGCGACGACATTCTCGGCATCTTCGGATCGCCCACGACGACCGGCAAGCCCAACAAGGACCTGATCGAGCGGAAAGCCACCAGCGTGGTAGTGGCCGCCTACGAATTGGCCGACGGTCCGGCCCGAAAGCAACTGCGCGAACTGATGTCCAGCGCACGGCTCGACGACGCCGCCCTCGCGGATTGGCGCGCCTTGATCGTGGCCACCGGTGCGGTGCAGTGGATCGAGGAGCTGATCGCCAACCGGGTTGAGTCGGCCCAAAAGGCGTTGGATTGCAGCGTAATCGATGATCCAGTGACGGCCGCGTTGTTGGATATGGCCGCCCTGTGCACGCAGCGGGCGGCGTGAACATGCGCAGCGTGCCGGGCCGCACCGACCATGTCGTCGTGGTCGGAGCCGGGTTCGCCGGCCTGTCGGCCGCCTTGCACCTGAGTGGCCGGGGCCGCCAGGTCACGGTGGTCGAGCGGCATCCATGGCCGGGCGGACGCGCCGGACGCTTGGACGTCGACGGCTACCGGATCGACACCGGGCCGACCGTGTTGACGATGCCCGACCTCATCGACGAGGCCTTTGCCGCCGTGGGTGAAACCCTTTCCCAACGGCTGGAATTGCTGCCCGTCGACCCCGCCTACCGGGCGGCGTTCGCCGACGGCAGCCACCTCGACGTCCACACCGACGCGGATCGCATGGCTGCCGAAGTACGCGGATTCGCCGGCCCGCTGGGCGAAGCCGGCTATCGGCGCCTGCGCGACTGGCTCGACCGGCTGTACCGCACCGAATTCGACGGCTTCATCGCGTCCAATTTCGACTCGCCGCTCAACCTGCTCAACGGCCAGCTGGCGAAACTGACCGCGCTGGGCGGATTTCGCCGGTGGGAGACCATGGTCAAGCGCCACATCAGCGATTCCCGGTTGCGGCGGGTGTTCACCTTCCAGTCGCTCTACGCCGGGGTCGCACCGCAGGATGCGTTGGCGGTCTACGCCGTGATCGCCTACATGGACACCATCTCGGGTGTGTTCTTCCCGCGCGGCGGTGTGCGCGCGCTGCCCGACGCGCTGGCGGGCGCCGCCGCCGACTCCGGGGTGCGATTCCGCTACGGGTCGACCGTCACCGCGCTGGAACGCGCCGGCGAGCGAATCACCGCCGTGCACACCGACCAAGACGGCCGGATCGACTGCGACGCAGTGGTTTTGACCACCGAATTGCCGCAGACGTACCAAATGCTGGGCCGGCGACCCCGGCGGCTGCTCAAGCTGCGCGCGGCGCCCTCGGCGGTGGTCCTGCACGTGGGGTGCCGCGCCGCGCCGTCGGCAAGCGCGCACCACACGATCCTCTTCGGCGACCAGTGGGATCGGACGTTCACCGACATCATCCGCCACGGCCGGCTGATGTCGGATCCCTCGCTGCTGGTCACCCGGCCCACCGCCAGCGACCCGCGGCTGGCACCCGACGGCCGGGACCTGCTCTACGTGCTGGCTCCGGCGCCGAACCTGACCCGCGGCGACATCGACTGGTCGCGGATCGGTGAGACGTACGCGCAATCGCTGCTGGACGTCGTGGCGGAGCGGTATTTCCCCGACGTCCGCGACGACACCCAGCTGCTGCACCTCGACACCCCCGCCGACTGGGCCCGCCAGGGCATGACGGCCGGCACCCCATTCGCGCTGGCCCACACGTTCGCCCAGACCGGCCCATTCCGCCCGGCCAACACCGTGCGCGGCATCGACAACGCCGTGCTGGCCGGGTCGTCGACACTGCCCGGCGTGGGAGTGCCGACCACGCTGATCTCCGGACGGCTGGCCGCCGACCGCATCACCGGCACGCCGGCTGGGGCCACCAGGGCGGCCACCACCCTCGACCTGAAAGCCCGGTCGCGATGATCCGCACCGAACTGGACGCCGCCGGCATCGAGGACGCGCGCCTGCGCGCGGCGTATCGGCACTGCCGGCAGATCGCGGCCGAAAACGGCCGCACCTACTTCCTGGCCACCCGGTTGCTCGCCCCGGACCAGCGCCCAGCCGTACACGCGCTGTACGGCTTCGCCCGCCACGCCGACGACATCCTCGACGAAATGAACCCGGCACTGAACGTCTCCACGCGCGCCGAACGGCTGCAGGACCTGTCGGACCGCTTCTTCCGCGACGACGGCGGCGATCACGACGAACCCGTCCTGGCCGCCGTCGGCGACACCGTGCGGCGCTACGGAATCGGCGCCGACCTGTTCGAGGACTTTCTCGCCTCGATGCGCATGGACCTCACCGTCACCGGCTACCCGGACCGTCCCTCGCTCGAGCGCTACATGCGCGGTTCAGCGGAAGTCATTGGGCTGCAGATGCTTCCGATCCTGGGAACCGTGAGCACCATCGACGAGGCCGCCCCTTACGCCGCGGCGCTGGGCCGAGCTTTTCAGCTCACCAACTTCCTGCGCGACATAGACGAGGATCTGGCGCGCAACCGGATCTACCTGCCGGCCGACGAACTCGCCGCCTTCGGCGTGGACCGGGAGCTGATGACGTGGTGCCACCTGCACCGGCGCACCGACGCCAGGGTCCGCGACGCCCTCGCCGCACAACACCACATCACCAGGAATATCTACCGGTTCGCCGCGGACGGGATAGCGCTGCTGGCGCCGCGGTCCCGGCCCTGCGTCGGCGTCGCGTTGACGTTGTACTCCGAGATCCTGGATCGCATTGAGGCAAGCGATTATTCGGTGTTCAGCCAACGCGCCACCGTCGGCATGCCGCGCCGGCTACAGGTCGCCGGCGGCGGCCTGCTGCGGGCCTGGTGGGCGCGCGCGGGCCGCTCCGAGCGGCGCGGGGTCGGCGCGACGTGACCGACCGCTGGCAATACCTGATCGTGCTGGGCCTGTGCCTGGCCATCACGCTGCCACTGGAATTCCTCGGCGACGGCGTCTACCGCCAGCCGCGCCGGCTGCTGCGGGCGGTGCTCCCGGTGGCGGCGGTGTTCTTAGCCTGGGACGCGGTGGCCATCGCGGCCGGTGTGTGGACCTACAACGACAACTACATCACCGGCATCCGGCTGCCCTTCCGGCTGCCGCTGGAAGAAGCGTTGTTCTTCGTCGTGATTCCGGTGTGCGCCCTGCTCACCTACAACGCGGTGAACGCAATACTGGATCGGCGGAAACGATGAGCGGTGTGGGCTACACCGTGCCGGCGATCGTGGCGGTGCTGGCGGTGTGCGCGCTGGAACTCGGGCTGCTGCATACCGGGCTCTTTCGGCGGCCGGCCTACTGGCTGTCGATGCTGATCGTCGTGGGCTTTCAGGTGCCCGTCGATGGGTGGCTGACCAAACGCAGCGCGCCCGTCGTGATCTACAACGAGTGGCAGACCAGCGGCGTGCGGTTTCCGTTCGACATCCCGATCGAAGACTTCCTGTTCGGCTTCGCCCTGGTGACCGCCGTGCTGCTGCTGTGGGAGCGTCAACGTGGATAAGACCGGACTGCCCCGCGCCGACGTGCCGGGCGCTTTCGACTGCGGCGCAGCGGCATACGACCGGCTGGTCGGCGCCAACCCGTGGTACCACGCGAACCTCAATCTGTCGGCACGCCGGTTGCGGTTGCCTGAGCGCGGCCGGGGGTTGCGGCTGCTGGACGCGGGGTGCGGCACCGGCGCGTCGACGGCCGCGCTGTTGGCCGCTGCCCCCGACGCCGAGATCGTCGCCGTCGATGCCGCGCAGGGCATGCTCGCTGCGGCACAGGCGAAGTCGTGGCCGTCGTCGGTTCGATTCGTGCACTCCCGCATCGAGGATCTGGCCGAGCACGGGATCGCCGGGCCGTTCGACGCCATCCTGTCGGCCTATCTCGTGCGCAATCTCGACGACCCGGATCGTCAATTGCGCGCCTTCCGTGACCTGCTGCGGCCGGGCGGAACGCTGGCGGTGCACGAGTACTCGGTGCGCGATTCGCTGCCCGCGACCCTGGTCTGGCATGCCGTGTGCTGGGGCATCATCATCCCCACCGGGTGGTGGCGCACCCGTGACAGCACGCTGTACCGGCACCTGTGGCGTAGCGTGCTGACCTTCGACGGAGCCGCGCGCTTTCAGCGCCGCATGTGCGAGGCCGGATTTGATGCGGTACGCAGCGAGACGATGCCCGGGTGGGAACGCGACGTCGTGCACGTGTTTCTGGGGGAAGCGCCGCAATGATCGACCGTCGCCGTCACATTCACCCGGCCCCACCGGGATTGCACGACTGCAGCAGCCTGACGTCGCGGCCGCGCGTCGTCGTCGTCGGCGGCGGGATCGCCGGCCTCGCCGCGGCGACCGGACTCGCCGAACGTGGCGTTGCCGTGGACCTGGTGGAAGCCCAAGACTATCTCGGCGGCCGGGTGGGCGGCTGGACCGAGAATTGGGATGGCGTCGAGGTGGCGATGAACCGCGGGTTCCACGCCTTCTTCCGCCAGTACTACAACTTGCGCGACTTACTGCGCCGAGTCGATCCGGCGCTGCGGATGTTGGTGCCCGTCGACGACTATCCGCTCATCGACGGCGCGGGCCGGCGTGACAGTTTCCGCGGGCTGCCGCGCACCCCGCCGTGGAACGCACTGGCGTTCGCGCTGCGCAGCCCGACCTTCCGGCTGCGCGATCTGGCGCGCATCGATGCCCGGGCCGCCGCGCCGCTGGCGGCGGTGTCGGTGCCGGAGATCTACGAACGGCTCGACCACATCGATGCCGAAACCTTTTTGAAGAGCATCAATTTCCCCGATTCGGCGCGCCACCTCGCGTTCGAGGTGTTCTCGCGCAGCTTCTTCGCCGAGCCTTCGCAATTGTCCGCCGCCGAGCTGGCGACGATGTTCCACATCTATTTCCTCGGCTCCAACGAGGGCTTGATCTTCGATGTCCCCAACGCGAATTTCGATGTCGCCCTGTGGGATCCGTTGCGGCAGTACCTGGGCGACCGAGGTGTTCGGGTGCACCTCGGCGCCCAAGTGCGGCGGGTCACCCCGGGTTCGGGAAGGACGTTCCGGGTGCTTACCGAGGCGCACGACCGGTTCGAGGCGGACGCGGTGGTGCTGGCGCTCGACGTGGGAGGCCTGCAACGGGTGGTGGCCGCATCACCCGGCCTGGCAGACGACCAGTGGCGCAACCGGATCGCCGAACTGCGCACCGCACCGCCGTTCGTGGTGGATCGGCTGTGGCTCGACCGGCCGGTGGAGCACCACCGGCCCCCCTTCCTCGGCACGTCGGGACATCAGCCCCTGGACAACATCAGCGTGCCCGAACGCTACGAACGAGAAGCCGGCGTGTGGGGCCGCCAACACGGCGGCTCGGTAGTCGAACTGCACTCGTATGCAACGACATCGCAATGGTCCGGCAAGCAGGCGATCGCACAGCTGCACAGGCTCTACCCCGAGACCGCCAGCGCGGAGATCAGGTACGAGCGCATGTTGCTGCGCAGCGATTGCCCGCTCTTCGCGCCGGGCACGTACACGCAACGACCCACCGTGGCCACGCCACAGCCCGGGCTGGTGCTGGCCGGCGACGGGATCCGAATCGACCTGCCGGTGGCATTGATGGAACGCGCCGCCACCACCGGCTTCTCGGCGGCCAACCAATTGCTGAAGTCCTGGCGGCTCGCCGGCCACGAGTTGTGCACCGTGCCCACCCGCGGCCGCTCGGCGCTGTTGCGGTCACTGGCCGACCGTAGTGGGCGCCGGCAATGAGCGTGGGCGACCGGCTGAGCCGACGATGGCCGAAAGACTGGCCCGTCGGTGTGGTCTCGCCCGTCTCCTGGACGCGGCAGCGCCCGACCTACCGCGACGCACAGCCCGCGATCATCAACGCCGCGCTTGAGAGGTCCCAGCGCCGACCGACCGGCAATTGGTACGTGCTGGGCGCGAGCGGCGACGTGCGGGCGGGTCGTCCGTTCGGCGCGCGCATCGCCGGCGTCGAGGTGGTCGCGTGGCGCGACCGGCAGCACCGCGTGCGGGTCGGTCCCCGCAGCTGCCCGCACCTGGGCGCCGACCTCGCCACCGGGGCGGTGCGCGAGGGCGTGCTGTATTGCCGATGGCACGGGCTGGCTTTCGACGGTGACGCTTGTGCCTTGCGCTGGCGCCCGTTTCCCAGCCATGACGACGGCGTGCTGGTCTGGGTGCGGCTGGACTCCGTCGGCGGCGAACCGCCCCTGGACGAGCCCGTCATCGCGTCTCGCCCCACCGGTGCCACCCTGACGGCGGTCACCCGCGTGGTGGGCGACTGCGAACCGTGTGACATCGTCGCCAACCGGCTCGATCCCTGGCACGGCGCCTGGTTTCATCCCTATTCGTTCACCAAGCTCGAGGTGCTGACGACGCCGACCGAGGACGACGACCGCTTCCTGGTCTCGGTGACCTTCCGCATGGGTCGCTTCGGGGTCCCGGTGATCGCGGAATTCACCACGCCCGACGCGCGGACCGTCCTGATGCGGATCATCGAAGGCGAGGGAATCGGCAGCGTCGTCGAAACACATGCCACACCAACGACTTCCGGGGCGGACGGACAGCACCGCGTCATAGTGACCGAAGCAGTCATCGCGTCATCACCACGCCCGGGATTTGCGGCAGCACACCGGGCTGCGTTTCTGATCACCCCGCTGATGCGCCATGCCGCCGCCCGACTGTGGCGTGACGACCTGGCCTACGCCGAACGGCGGTATCGGCTGCGGGCAGGGGGCTAGCATGACCTCCAATGAGGAGAGCGTATTTCGCCGTCGTGGCATGCAGCGTGTGCGCGCACTTCGCCTATCTCGTGTACCTACCCAGCGGTGGCTTTGTGGCGTTGCGGTGGCCACGCACGACCCGGCTGCATGTGGCGTGCGTGTGTTGGGGCGTCCTGGTAGCGACCCTGCCCGTCCCGTGTCCTCTGACAACCCTGGAAAATTGGGCCCGCACGCGCGCGGGTATGGCGTCACTGCCCGCCACCGGATTCGTCGATCGCTACGTCGCGGGCGTGCTGTATCCGTCCGGCCGAACCGGAATCGCCCAGGCAGTCGCCTTCGGGGCGGCCGCCGCGTCGTGGCTCGCCTTGACCGGGAAACATCGGACCACACGTCGTGTTAGCGCGCGCTCGGGGCACGACCCAACCCGGACGTAGCGGGCCGGTTCTGTGACCGTTATCGGCCGGCATCGGGCCTCCTCCGGTAAGTTCGCGTAGGTGACCAAACGCCGCGCGAGTGAACCGGCGCCCAGCCGGGCCGAGCTGGAAAGACAGCTGTCGGCCGACATCCGGGCCGTCACGGCGCGATCCGATCGGGTGGGCCGGCATTTTGCGCGGCTAAACGAGGTGAGCAGCAACGACTTTCACGCCCTGTTGCACATCATGGTCAGCGAGACCGCGCAGGCACCCCTGACCCTGGCCCAGCTACGGCAGCGCATGGACGTGTCCCCGGCCGCCATCACCTATCTCGTCGACCGGATGATCGAAGCGGGCCACATCCGCCGCGAGCCCGATCCGCAGGACAGGCGCAAATGGCTGTTGCGCTATCAGGACAGCGGTATGTCGTTGGCGCATGCCTTCTTCAGGCCACTCGGCGCGCACATGAGTGCGGCGATGGCCGACCTCAGTGACCAAGACCTCGACGCCGCCCATCGAGTGTTCACGGCGATGATCGAGGCGATGTCCACATTTGAGGACGAGCTGACCCAGCACTCCGATCCCCCGTCAACCAGCCCCGGGCACAGCGACACGACTGCCGGACGGCAGAAAGCCCCGCGGTAGGGTCGGGCCCACGAACCGCTGCTCGATCAGGTCGGCGCCGCGCGCCACTCCTCCGGTCGCGGCGAAACCGGCCGCCACCCGGCGCGCACCCGGCCCCATGCTGATCGCCTCACGCACGGCGACGCGCAGCCGGCCCGACGTGAGCTTTCGTGCCGGCAGCCGGGTGCCGCAGCGCGCTACTTCGACGCGGCGCGCGACCTCGGCCTGATCGCGGGCGAACGGCACAGCACAGACCGGGACACCGCGATCGAGTGCCTTCACGGTGGTTCCCATGCCCCCATGGGTAATCGCGCAGACCGCGCGGTCGAGGACCGCACCGTGATCGACGAAGCGGCACACCGTCGCGTTGGACACCTGCGGCAGATCGGGCGGCACGCCCGCCGCGAACGTCGCGACCACATGCACCGGCAAATCGGCCAACGCCTGCAGCCCCATACGGCCCAGGCCCGCGTCCGCCTGCGCGATCGAGGACGTGCTGAGCAATACGATCGGCCGATCGATGGCGGCCAGCCAGTCCGGGACGCTGGCGGGGACCGGCTCGAATTCGCACGCGCCGACGAAGTGCACCAGATCGCCCCAATCGGGGTGCGGGTATTCGAACGGCTCACCGCCGACCGCCAACAGCAGCGGCGCCCGGCGCATCAGCCCGTCCACCGAGGCGATCCCCGGCATCCCCAGACCCGCACGAACGGCGTTGACCCGCGGCACCATCCGCCGGTCGAACAGGTGGCTCACAAAAGGGCGCACCGCCGCGTCGCGCACAGTTCCGACCACGCCCGGCAACGGGCGCAGACCGGGGCCGAACGGCGGCGCCGAGCGGGACCGAAGATAGGGCGTGAACGGCGAAAACACCAGCCAATGCAGGCCACTGGCCTCGGCCATCGACATGGCACCCCAACAATTGGCGTCTACGATGATCACGTCGGGTCGCACGTCCGCGATCCCGCGCCGCAGATCTTCGACTTCGATCACCGCGCGCCGGCACAGCACGTCCAGCGTCGTCTTGAGCACGCCGAAAGCGTTGCGCGCCAGCCAGTCCTGACCAGCTATCGCCTCGATCCGTGGATCGACCGCCTCGGCGCGAAACCCGGCGGCGCGCA
This sequence comes from uncultured Actinomycetota bacterium, assembly GCA_963758775.1. Classification (GTDB taxonomy): domain Bacteria; phylum Actinomycetota; class Actinomycetes; order Mycobacteriales; family Mycobacteriaceae; genus Mycobacterium. Next base: position 390,381 of record CAVWWU010000011.1, on the reverse strand, counting down.
TGGCCTCGACTTCGCTGGCCAACGTGCGCAGGTGAATCCGGTGTCCGCGCCCGGCCAGTTCGGCCAGTAGCGCTCCCATGGGCAACAGGTGCCCCAGCGCGGGCGACCCGTAGGCCAGGATCACTGCCATGTGCTGTACACCGTCACGAAATCGGCGTCACGCCAACGTCGCGTAGGGCACCCAGATCGGCGGTGCCGCAGCCGTGCAGGCAGATGCGCAACTCGTCGATGAAGCGTTGCAGCCACGCCGTCGCCGCATCCACCGACTCGATCGCGGCCGCCAACAGCGGCCTGGCGACGGCCACCACGTCGGCGCCCAGCGCCAGCGCTTTGGCGGCGTCCATGCCCGTGCGGATTCCGCCCGACGCGACCAACGGGATCACCGGCAGCTCCGCCCGCACCTCCGTGATCGCCTGTGCCGTCGGTATTCCCCATTCGGCCAGGTCCGGGTGGCGCACTTCGCCGTAGCGAACGAGTTGCTCCACCCGCGACCAGGACGTGCCCCCGGCGCCCGCCACGTCGATGGCGGCCACCGGCGGCTCACCGGTCAACCGCAGCAGCTCGGCGATCGCGGTGCCGCCGATCCCGTGTCCCACTTCCTTCAGCAACACCGGGTAGCCCAGCAGGTCGGTCAGCTCATGCAGCCGATCCAGTGATCCGGCGAAGTCCGTGTCGCCATTGTGCTGTACGGCCTCTTGCAACGGATTGGTGTGCACGGCAAGCGCATTGGCCCCAACACGGTCGAGGGCCGCGACGATGTCGGGTACGGCGTCCTTGGTCAACTGGGACAGTCCGATGTTGCCGAACAGCAGTACGTCGGGTGCTACATCGCGCACGGTGAAGCTGGCGGCGGCCTGCTCCCCGAACACGCTGTTGAGCATGACTCGCTGTGATCCCAGCATCATTCCGATCCCGAGTCGTTGGGCGGCAGCGGCCAGGTTGCGGTTGATGGTGCCCGACAATTGCGCGCCGCCGGTCATGGCGCCCACCAGAACCGGTGCGCGCAGCTGCGCACCGAGAAACTCTACGGACAGGTCGATGTCGTCGAGGTTGGTCTGGGTCAAAGCGTTGTAGGGCAGGCGATAACGTTCCAGCCCGGTGGTCAGGCTCTGATAGCCGACGTCTCCGTCCAGGCATACGTCGATGTGACGGCGCTTGCGGACGGTTAGCTCGGCAGCAACGGCGCGGTCGGCCATGACTATCGGATCGGCTCGACTGGCACAGCGATCTCGTTGCGGCGCAACACCGGCACCGTCCAAGGCGGGTCGTAAAACCAGGCTTCCGGCGTGTCGACGGGCTGGAATCCGATGTCACGCAAGGTGTTCATCAGCTCGGCGGTCTGCTCGGCTACAGCGCGGGCACTGATGCTGCCGCTGAAGCGCCGCACCGCAAGCGTCTGGGGCGGCAGATCAACGAGTTTCACCTCGCTGTCGTCCGGCTCCGGCAAGCTTTCCCGCGACTTGTGGGCGGGCATGACGAAGCGGATCACCCATTTGCGTTCGTCGATGGCCTCCTGCGACACCGGCGCCGTCATGGCGATCTTCTCGTCGATGTGGTTGGCGCCGAAGATGTAGCGGGCAAGTCGCCGGAATCCGGCATTGCGGGCGGCGATTTCGCCGGCGGTGACCGTCGTCTGGGCAGCGACGCGTGGGCCGTAACGACGGATTTCGACGTTCCGCGTCAGCCTTTCGGTGCTGTGATCTGGCTCTTCGGTGCCGTTGCGGTAACCCACCACCGAAGCTGCGCCCGCAAGGATCTGTCCTGCAACGACTCGAATCACTCCAAGCACAACCGACCTCGCTTTCGCACACGCCCCTCTAGGGTGATACCCGAAGTGATCCCGGGCAATCCGTTGATTTCGCGGACTCCGGCATGGCCACCCGTTGGCGCTAACCACCTGAGGCTAGCGTAAGTCCTGGATTTAGTTAAGTACTTGAATGTTTAATTTAGTTAACGTAATCTCGCGAAGGGGCCGGGCCACACAGCGATCAATCCATAGGCGGCACATGCTAGCGCGAACGGCCCAACTGTCTGTCGCGATGCCGCGGCGGATCATCGCTACCGCGGCTGTGCTGATGTTTGCCGCCGCCGTGTTCGGCATACCCGTCGCGAAAAGCCTGTCCGCCGGTGGCTTCGTCGACCCGACATCCGAATCGGCCCGCGCCGCTGCGACGCTCGCCGAGAAGTTCCACCAGGGTGACATGGAACTGGTCCTGCTGCTGAGTTGCCAAGACGGCGCGCTGTCCGGGTCCGCGCGGCCCGTCGGCACCGACATCGCCCGGCAGCTTGCCCGCTCCGCCTCGGTGACGCGGGTCGTTTCGCCCTGGGACGCGCAGCCCCCGCCCGGCCTGATCAGCTCCGACGGCAGGACCGCGATGATCCTCGTCGCCCTCAAAGGCGACGAAAGCACCGCGCCCAACGAGGCGCAGACCCTGGCCAAGCAGGTGGCGCACGACCGCCAGGGTGTGAGCGTGCGCGCGGGCGGGTCGGCGCTGGTGTATGCGCAGGTCAACCAGCAGACCGAAAAAGACCTGGTGCGAATGGAACTCATCGCGATACCGCTGAGTTTCATCGTGCTGGTGTGGGTCTTCGGCGGCCTGTTGGCCGCGGCGCTGCCAATGGCCGTGGGAGGACTGGCGATCCTCGGTTCGCTTGCGGTGTTGCGCGCGATCGCGTGGGTAACCAACGTTTCGATCTTTGCTCTCAACGTGACGGTCGCGCTGGGTTTCGCCCTGGCCATCGACTACACGCTGCTGATCATCAGCCGGTACCGCGACGAAATCCACAGCGGGGCAGCCCGCGACGAGGCGTTGCTGACAACCGTGACGGCGGCGGGCCGCACCGTGCTGTTTTCAGCTCTGACAGTGGCCCTGGCGCTGGCGGCCACCGTGCTGTTCCCGATGTACTTTCTGAAGTCCTTCGCCTATGCCGGGACGGCAGTGGTGGCCTTCGCCGCCTTGTCGGCGGTGGTGGTGGCCCCGGCCGCGATCGCGTTGATCGGAGAACGGCTTGACTCCTTCAACGTGCTACGGCTGAGTCGCCGAGTATTGCGGCGCCCCGCGCCGGCCCCGCGGGCCACCGAACACCAATTGTTCTACCGCACAGCCAAACTCGTCATTCGTCACGCGATTCCGATCGGCGTGGCGATCACGGGCCTACTCCTCGCGCTGGGCGCACCGTTCCTCGGCGTCAGGTGGGGATATCCCGACGACCGGGTGCTGCCCACATCCTCGTCGGCACGCGTGGTGGGTGATCACATCCGCAGCGAATTCCAGACCGCGTCGGATACCCGGGTGCGGATCGTCATCCCCCAAACAGCGGGCCTGACAACGACAGAGCTGGACGACTACGCCCGCGGGTTATCGCTCGTCGGCGACGTCGCGGCGGTGTCGGCGCCAACCGGAACGTTCGTTGCCGGCGCATACCAGGCGTACTCGACGGCGCCGGCCGCAATGACAGCCGGAAGCGCCTACCTGACCGTGGACAGCACTGCCCCCCTCTACAGCCACGCATCTGAGGTCCAGTTGGCTCGCCTGCACGCGGTTGCGCCGCCGCAACACCGTCCGATCCAGATCACCGGGATGGCTCAAACGAATCGGGATTGCGTGGACGGAATCACCTCGCGGCTGCCCGCGGTATTCGGATTCATTGCAATTGTCACGCTGGTCACGCTTTTCCTATTGACCGGCAGCGTGATACTTCCGCTGAAGGCAGTGCTGCTCAATGCGCTCTCGCTGACAGCCGCATTCGGGGCCCTGGTATGGATTTTTCAGGACGGACACCTGGGTGCGGCGGGTACCACGTCCACGGGCACCCTGGCGGCCAACGTCCCGGTGCTGATGTTCTGCATCGCCTTCGGGCTGTCCATGGATTACGAGGTCTTTCTGCTGTCCCGGATCCGCGAATACTGGCTTGGATCGCCCAGAACACCCGCGGACAACGACGAAAGCATCGCATTGGGTCTGGCCCACACCGGCAGGGTGATCACCGCCGCGGCGCTGGTGATGTCAATCTCGTTCGGCGCGTTGATTTCAGCCGGGGTGTCGTTCATGAGAATGTTCGGACTGGGTTTGACGCTAGCGGTCCTGGTGGACGCGACACTGGTGCGAATCCTGCTGGTGCCGGCGTTCATGCATGTGCTGGGCGGCCGGAATTGGTGGTCGCCCGCGCCGGTGGCGCGGTGGCATCGCCGGGCCTTCGGCGGGCACGCCGAGGCAACGAGGGCCAATTAGCCTTGCTGCGAGGCCAATTCGGCCTGAAAATGCCGCATTGCCGCGACGAGCGCGCCGAGCACCCGGTGGGCCGCTTCCAGGTCCGAATCGGAGATGTCTTTGAGTGCTGCATGAGTGTGCACACCCAGGGGATTGAAGAACGAACGTGCGGTGGCCAGGCCGGGACCCGAGTAGCGCAGGACAACCTTCCGCCGATCGTCGGCGTGCGAGTCGCGCCGGATGTGGCCCGAGGTGATCAACCGCTCGACCAGATAGGTGATCGCCGCCCCGGACAGGCCCATCTTCTGGCTCAACTCCCCCGACGTCAGTGGGGTACCGCCATTTTCGGCCACCAGGATGTGCAGCAATGCGCGAAAGTCGCTGGGACGCACCGAATGTACCGCCGCAAAGGCCCGACCCACCTGGTCGGATTCCCCGGTAAGGGCGCGCGCGTCAGCCACGACCAAGGTTTCCAGCCCTACCCGATCGATCGCTCCCTGATCCGAGTTCATCAGAACCGCAGCATACCGCGCCGAACCGATATTGTTAACTTGATTAATGGTTAAGTGACTGAAATGCTTGTGCCCGTGGTGTGGGACGCTCTTGCCTCGGCGGTGACGAACAGACGGGGGTGGCTGCCCGGTTTAGCCGCGGTGCTGCTGGGTATCGGCCTTTTGGTGCTGATCGGCGCGAACGCATCCGCTGGCCGGGCACCGCTGTCGGTGCCGTCCGACTCGGATTCGGCGAAGGTGACCGCGTTGGCCGGCCAGTTCCCCGGCGGTGACCGCGCTCCCCTCATCCTGGTCATCAGTCGCACCGACGGCGCGGCACTGACCACCGCGGATGTGGCCGCGGCGCAGGCGGCCCGGGACAGAATGCTCACGCTCACCCGCCAACCCGCCGGCATGCCGCCGGTGACCGTCTCGACCGACGGCAAAGCGGCCCTCGGTGTGGTTTCCGTCGAGGCCTCGTTGTCGGGCCTGGCGCTCAACGACGCGGTCGCCGCCCTGCGCGGGGCCGCCCACAGCGATCTGCCCGCCACGCTGCAAGCGCACGTCACCGGGGGCCCGGCGTTCGGCGCCGACATCGCCAACGCGTTCACCGACGCCAACGTCACCCTGCTGGCGGTTACCGCGTCGGTGGTGGCGCTGCTGTTGATTGCCACCTATCGTTCGCCGGTGCTGTGGCTGGCCCCACTGGTCGTCATCGGTTTCGCCGATCGGGTCGCGACCGCGGTGGGCACCGCGGTGGCGTCGCTGACCGGGCTGAGCTTCGACGGCGCCACCTCCGGTATCACCAGCGTGTTGGTGTTCGGCGCCGGCACCAATTACGCGCTGTTGTTGATCTCTCGATACCGGCAGGAACTTTCGCGGCGCGAGGATCATCGCGACGCCCTGCGGCACGCGGTGCGCATGGCCGGCCCGGCGATCGTCGCCAGCAACGCCACCGTGGTGCTGGCGTTGCTGACCCTCCTGTTCGCGTCGACGCCGAGCACCCGCAGCCTCGGTGCCCTGGCGGCGTGTGGCCTGGTCGTCGCCGCACTGTCCGTTCTGCTGGTGCTGCCACCGGTGCTCGCGGTGTGCGGCCGGAAGTTGTTCTGGCCCTTCATCCCACGCTCGGATGACGGTGACACCGGCGAATCCGGTCCCTGGCACCGGGTCGCCGTCTTCGTCTCGAGGCGTCCAGCCGTCGTGTCGGTGACCGCGATCGCAGCACTTGCCGTACTGGCCGCCGGACTGTTGGGCACTCGGATCGGACTATCGCAGACCGAGCAGTTCCGGGTGCAGGCGGATTCGCTCTCGGGTTATGACGTTGTGGCCGCACACTTTCCGGTCGGCGTGAGCGGTGCGACGGACGTCATCGCACCCACCGCGCAGGCGGCGCGGGTTGCGCAGGCGGTGCGGTCCACTCCGGGCGTGGTCTCGGCCTCCGAAGCGGGCAGCTCGGCCACAGGGTTGACCAGGTGGTCCGTGGTCATCGACGCCCGGCCGTCATCGGCACGTGCCTTCGATATCGTTGCGGGCCTTCGCGCTTCGGTAAAGCCGGTCAGTCACGATGCGCTGGTCGGCGGTCCCGACGCGCAGGCGCTCGACGTCCGCGACGCCGCCGCGCATGACAGGCGCGTGCTGATCCCGGCGATTCTGGCCGTCATCCTGGCCGTGTTGTACGCGCTGTTCCGCTCGGCTCTCGCGCCGCCGTTCCTGCTTGCCGCGACGGTGCTGGGAGCGCTGGCCGCGTTGGGCGCGGGCAGCTGGGTCAGCTTGCACCTCTTCGGTTTTCCGGCACTGGACAACACCACGCCACTGTTCGCCTTTCTTTTTCTGGCCGCCCTCGGCGCGGACTACACCATCTTCTTGGTCAGCCGCGCGCGAGAGGAATCCAAGGCCCACGGCGCGCGCGAGGGCATGGTGCGTGCCGTGTCGGCCACCGGCGGCGTCATTACCAGCGCGGGAATCGTTTTGGCGGCGGTGTTCTGCGTGCTGGGAGTGTTGCCGCTGATCGTGCTCACCCAGCTGGGCATCATCGTGGGCCTGGGGATACTGCTGGACACCTTCATCGTGCGGACGCTGGTCATTCCGGCGTTGTTCGCCCTCGTCGGCGAACGCGTCTGGTGGCCAACCGAAATGAATCGAAGCGAAAAGAACCAAGAACGGAGTACAACATGAACAGATCAACACTGGCCGCGACCTCACTGGCCGTCGCCGCCGCGGCGGGCACCGGAAGCATCGCCAGCCCGGCGCGCACCGCGGCCTGGTACGCGCGGGTCCGCAAGCCGGCCTACCAGCCGCCCGGCGTCGTCTTCCCCATCGTGTGGACCACGCTCTACGCCGACATCGCCGCGACGTCCGCGGTCGCGCTGGACAGGCTGCGAGCGGCCGGACGAGACGAAGAGGCGCGGAAGTATGCCGCGGCGCTGGGGGTCAACCTGGCGCTCAACGCAGGCTGGAGTTGGCTGTTCTTCCGCTACCACAAGCTGGGCGCATCCGTGCTGGGCGCGGGTATCCTGGCGGCCAGCAGCGCCGACCTCGCCCGCCGCACCGCAGCGGCCGACCCGCGGGCCGGTGCGGCGCAGTCGCTCTACCCGTTGTGGTGCGCGTTCGCCACGTTCTTGTCCGCTCACATCTGGCGGCTCAACCGCGGTCTGCGGTGATGCCGGCGCTGCTGTGGTTTCGACGCGACCTGCGGCTGGGCGACCATCCCGCGCTGGCCGAAGCCTCAGACCGGCAAGGCGGCCGGGACGTGCTCGCCTGCTTCGTGCTGGATCCGCGGCTGGAGAAATCGTCGGGCCCGCGGCGGCTGCAATTCCTGGGCGACGCGCTGCGGCGACTGGACACGGACCTCGGCGGCCGGCTGCTGGTGGTCCGTGGTCGACCCGAACAGCGGATTCCGTTGCTCGCCAAGAAGATCGACGCCTCGGCCGTGCATGTCTCGGAGGACTTCTCGCCCTTCGGGCGGCGCCGCGACGAGCGGGTGCGAACCGCGCTCGGCTCGGTTCCGCTGGTGGCGACGGGATCGCCGTATCTGGTCTCCCCCGGCCGGGTCACCAAACCCGACGGCGAACCCTATCGGGTGTTCACCCCGTTTCTTCGTGCCTGGCGGGAAGCGGGCTGGCGAAAGCCGGCCCAGTCCGGCGCGAAGTCGGCCGACTGGATCGACCCCGCGCAGTTGAGCGTGCAAGCGTGCAAGATCCCCGACCCGGGTGTCGCGCTGCACGTCGAGGCCGGCGAAGCCGCCGCACTCAAGCAGTGGAAAGCCTTTGTAGAGAACGGGGTTGACAACTACGGCGCGGACCGCAACCGGCCGGACCTCGAGGGCACCAGCAGGATGTCGGCGCACCTGAAGTTCGGCACCGTCCACCCCCGGACGATGGTCGCCGCACTGAACCTGCGCACCGAGGGCGCACGAACCTATTTGCGGGAGTTGGCCTTTCGTGACTTCTACGCCGACGTGCTGCACCACTGGCCGCACAGCGTGTGGCAGAACTGGAACAGCGACTTCGACGCGATCAAGACCGACACCGGGGCGACCGCCAAGCGCCGCTTCGAATCCTGGAAGGCCGGCGAGACCGGATTCCCGATCGTCGACGCCGGGATGCGCCAACTGCGCGAGACGGGTTTCATGCACAACCGGGTGCGGATGGTGGTCGCGTCGTTCCTGGTCAAGGACCTGCACCTGCCGTGGCAGTGGGGCGCCGAATGGTTCCTGGATCAACTCACCGACGGCGACATGGCCAACAACCAGCACGGCTGGCAGTGGTGCGCGGGCTGCGGCACCGACGCGGCGCCGTACTTCCGGGTGTTCAACCCGACCACGCAGGGCGAGAAGTTCGATCCCTCCGGCGATTACATCCGGCGCTGGGTCCCCGAGCTGAGCGAGGCGGACGACCCGCATCTGCGTAAAGGCGACCGGCCGCGCGGTTACCCCGACCCGATAGTGGACCACAAGGCCGAGCGCACCGAGGCGCTGAACCGATACCACAGCCTCTGAGTCCGATTTACCGGAATTCTCCTACTCGAAGCTGTTTGGCATGTAATTATCAGCCGATTCACAGTTGTCGACACGCCTGGGAGGCGATATGGCTCGCGCGATCGTTCGGACGTTGCTGGTTTCGGGTGCCGCCGTGGGCCTGGTGGCCAGCGCCGGAGCCTGCTCGTGCTCGGTCGGGGCAAAATCGGTACCCAAGAACGACGTCGCCAACCAGATCACCCAGAAACTGACCGACGCCCAAGGCAACAAGCCCGATTCGGTGACCTGTCCGACCGACCTGGTCGCCTCGGTCGGGGCCACGCTGAACTGCGAAATGAAGGTCAAGAGCCAGACCTTCAACGTCAACGTCACGGTGACCAGCGTCAACGGCAGCGACGTCAAATTCGACATGGTGGAGACGGTCGACAAGAACCAGGTCGCCAGTGTCATCAGCGACAAGCTGACTCAACAAGTGGGCCGCAAGCCCGACGCAGTGACCTGCCCGGACAACCTGAAGGGCACCGTCGGTGCCACGCTGCGCTGCCAGCTCAACGACCAGGGCCAGAAGTACGGCATCTCGGTGACCGTCACCAACATCGACGCCGGCGACGTCAACTTCGACTTCAAGGTCGACGACCAGCCATCCCCATAACGGGCCGTAACTAGCGGGCGGCCTTCTTGCGTTCGATGTCGGCCAGGGCGGCCGCCAGCTCGGCGCGCTGCGCCGCCGATGTCTCCCAGGACAGCTTGCGGTTCTTGACCACCTTGGCCGGCGCGCCGACCGCGATCGAATAGTCCGGGATGTCGCCGCGGACGACCGCGTGCGAGCCCAGCACGCAGCCCCGCCCGATCGTGGTGCCGCGCAACACCGTCACCTTCACCCCGACCCAGGTGTCGGGCCCGATGCGCACCGGCGACTTGACGATGCCCTGGTCCTTGATCGGCAGGTTGATGTCGTCCATGCGGTGGTCGAAGTCGCAGATGTAGCACCAATCAGCCATCAGTGCCGAATCCCCGAGCTCGATGTCGAGGTAGCAGTTGATGACGTTGTCCCGGCCCAGCACCACCTTGTCGCCGAACCGCAGCGAACCCTCGTGCGCCCGGATGGTGTTCTTGTCGCCGATGTGCACCCAGCGGCCGATCTCGAGCTGAGCCAGTTCGGGTGTCGCGTGAATTTCCACGCCCTTGCCGAGAAACACCATGCCCCGGGTGATGATGTGCGGGTTCTTCAGCTTGAAATGCAGCAGCCGCCAATAGCGCACCAAATACCACGGGGTGTAGGCGCGGTTGGCCAGCACCCACTTCAGCGAGGCCAGCGTCAGGAACCTGGCCTGCCGCGGGTCACGCAGCATGGAACCACGCCAGCGGCGATGAAGCGGCGCCCCCCACATGCTCGTCATGGCCACAAAGACTAACGCGACGGCAAGGCGCGCAGGCAATCAGGTTCGCGCGGCTCGCCACGGGTTACCCTCACCCAGTGCTTGCCCGACGTCTCCCGGCGCTTGCCTTCGCAATTGTCCTGACGATCGGGCTGAGCGGTTGCGGTAACACCGACTCGTGGGTGGACGCGTCGGCCGCGCAGGGCTGGTCCGCTCAATACGCGGACGCGTCGAACAGCAGCTACACCACGACCGGCGGCGCCATCAAGCTGACGCTGCAGTGGACGCGGTCGGTCAAGGGCACCCTGGCCGCCGGGCCCGCGCTGGGGTCCCGCGGCTGGCTCGCTCTCAACGCGCAAACCCCCGCCGGATGTTCGCTGATGGAGTGGGAGAACAACGACAACGGGCGGCAACGCTGGTGTGTGCGGCTGGTCCAGGGCGGCGGCTTCGGCGGACCGCTCTACGACGGCTTCGACAACCTCTACGTCGGCCAGCCCGGCGCGCTGCTGTCGTTTCCGCCGACCCAGTGGACGCGCTGGCGCAAGCCGGTGATCGGGATGCCGTCCACGCCGCGGTTTCTGGGGGGCGGCCGGCTGCTGGTCGCCACCCACCTGGGGCAGGTGCTGATCTTCGACGCGCATCGGGGCGAGGTGGTCGGCACCGCGGTCGATCTGGTGGACGGCGTCGATCCCGCCGATGCGACGCGCGGGCTGGCCGATTGCGGCGCGGCCCGGCAGGGCTGCCCGGTCGCGGCCGCCCCGGCCTACTCGGCGGCCAGCGGCACGGTGGTGCTCGGCGTCTGGCAGCCGGGGGCTCCGGCCCCGGGGCTGGTCGGGCTGAAATACCGCTCCGGGCAGGCGGAGCTGGTCCGCGACTGGACCAGCGACGCCGTCGGCGACGGAGTGCTGGCCAGCCCGGTGCTGTCCGCCGACGGGTCGACCGTCTACGTCAACGGCCGCGATCAGCGCCTGTGGGCGCTGCACGCCGCCGACGGCAAACCGAAATGGTCTGTGGCGCTTAACTTTCTGGCGCAGACGCCGCCCGCGGTCACCCCACGGGGCCTGATCGTCGCGGGCGGCGGACCCGACACCCGGCTGGTGGCGTTCCGCGACGCCGGTGACCATGCCGAGCAAGTCTGGCGCCGCGACGACGTCACGCCTCTGTCGACGTCGAGCCTGGCCGGCGGCGGGGTCGGCTACACCGTGGCCGGCGGCGCGCAAGGGATGTCCTTGCTGGTGTTCGATCCCGGCAACGGCCACACCCTCAACAGCTATCCGCTGCCGGCGGCCACCGGATATCCGGTCGGGGTTTCGGTGGCCAACGATCGCCGGGTGGTGACCGCCACCAGCGACGGTCAGGTCTACGGTTTCTCGCCGGCCTGACCGGCAATACTCCTGTGATGGCGACCCACCACCCCAGCTCGAAAAGCCGGACGGGCGACATCATCGGCACGATCGTGCTGCTGGTGGTGCAGGCAGTCCTGTGGGCGGTGACGGGAACGTTGCTGGGCCTGTTCGTCATGGTCACCGATCCCTGTGGCTCCCAGCCGTGCGGCGATCCGGCCTGGATCGATCGGGCCATGTGGTTGGGGCTCGGGGCCGGCGGAGTCGTCTTGCTCGTGGCGCTCGTGCTCGCCATCGTGCGCCTGACCCGCCACCGGCTGGCCTTCGTCTTTCCGCTGCTCGGCTGCGTGGCGCAGCTGGCGCTGGGCATCGGCGCGGCGGCCATGGAATGGCAGGCCGGCCCGATCTCCTAAAGGGCGAGCGGCGGAATGGCGTTGCGCGGAACCGCGGCCTGGGCGGCGCCGGCGAACGCCGGCAGCATCTCACCGGGGGCGAAGTAGAAGATCAGCTGATCGTCGGTGATGGCGAAGTTCTGGTAGTGCGACGGGTCGAGGCCGGTCGAGGGCAATATCGCCGCGCCCAGGGGGTTTTGGCGTTGCAGGTCGCGCTGCACCAGCGGGAAGATGCTGTCCAGCGGGTTGGGTCCGGGCGCGAACAACGTGTCGAAGGTGATGGGCTGCTTGGTCCCGAGGTTGTAGTTGAACGCCTTAAACCAGGTGGAGGGGTGGGCTCCGCCGAGGTCCTGAAAGAGCTTGAGCACGACGCTGCGGGTGTTGTGGGGCGGCTGGCCGGAGGTGTGCTGCTCGGTGGTGGCCTCCAGTTGGTAGGGCTGGTCCCGATTCACGGGGCTTCCGGAGCTTTGGGCGACGCTGAGGAACCCGTCGCGGTTTTGCGTGATGTAGTCGGTCAACGCCTGCTCGTCGGGGTAGTCGGCGGGAAACGTCATGGTCAGCGTGTAGGTGGGGGCCGACGTGTGCAGACGACAGGTCTGGGGGTCGGGCATGGCGCCGCCCAGGCTGGCGCACGTCGGCGGCCCCGATGGACTAGCCGTCGCGGGCGGGCTGAACAGCACCGCCGTGACCAGCACAGCAGCCGCTATCACAAAACGCATCGTCGACTTTCCCCGCAGTGGTGATGAGAATGAACGCCGCCAGGATACCGGCAGCTATCGCGAGGCCCGGCAAACGTAGGCCACCGCGTGACTGGCGGTGCCCGACCCGACCCGGGTGATGACCACCGACAGGGTTTGCCCGCCGCGCGGCCGTAGCCGTCGCCGCAGCGCGTCGGGGTCCACACCCACGCCGCGGACCAGGATCTCCAGCGCTCCGCAGTCCAACGCCATCAGCGCATGCCGCAGCCGGCGCTCGTCGAACGCCAGCTGTTCGACCACCTCGAAGCCGCGGATGCCCGGTGGCAGCGCGTCTCCGGACAGGTAGGCGATGGCGGGGTCGAGTTGCCACAGGCCATGCCGTGCGGCGTAGTGGCGCACCAAACCGGCCCGCACCACGGCGCCGTCGGGGTCGATGATCCATCGCCCCGCGGGCCGTACCGGGCAGTGGTCGGGTTGGTCATCGGTGAGCACTTCGCCGCTATCGAGGATGCTGGCCCGACGGCGCACCCCCGCCTCGGCCAGCCCCGCCGACCACAGGCACGCCTCGCGCACCGAGCCTCGGTAGGAGGTCACCTCGATCTCGCCGGTGAAGCCAAGCCCGGCCACGGCGTCGAAATCTATTCCGGGAGCACACTTTACGACGAGATCGCGTTCGCGGTAGCAGTCCATCACCTGCCCGAGGCCCGGCTGGTAGTCGTCGGGTCGGAAGCGCCGCTGTCCGCCGCGGCGACGGGCCGGATCGACCAGGACGACCGCGTCGCGGCTCACCGGGTGCAACGCGTCGGCGCGGCACAGCGCAGCGCCCGAACCCAGGTTGTGTCGCGCCATCGCCAACCGCACCGGGTCGATGTCGCTGCCCACCGCGCGGACATCGCAGCGGCGCAAAGCGGCCAGCTCGGTGCCGACGGAACACGTGGCGTCATGCACGACGCGGCCCGCAAGCCGCCGCGCGCGGTGCAGGGCCACGGGCGCCGCGGTCGCCTGCTGCAGCGCCTCGTCGGTGAACAGCCAACCGGAGCCGTCCAGCTCCCCCAGCTTCTCGGCGGCGCGGCGGCGCAGCAGCGTCGTTTCCACCAGCGCCGGCGCCCGGTCGCCGAACCGGGTTCGCGCCGCGGCGACATCGGCGACCCGGGTGCGCTCCGCCAGTTCGAACTCGCCGACCGCGGCGAGTGCCTCGGCGCCCGCGTCCGAAGTCAGGTAGCTGACGTCGTCGACGCTGAACCTGATTGCCCGACTCCTCCTCACGCCGCTGCGCGGCCTGCATCGTCGCCGCGCTGAAGGTCAGGACGGCTTGGTCCCGGTGATCATCACGTTGTAGAACCAGCCCTTCGGCAGCACGCGACGCCAGATGTTGGCATCCACCCAGCTCAGCGTCTTCCAGCTGTTGAAGGCGAACTTCGCCCAGCCCCAGCCCAGCCGCTCGGGGGGCACCGCGCATTCGAACGTGCGCAGCGGCCAGCCCAGCATCGCGGCGCTGAACTCGACGGTGGCGGTCTGCACCCGCGTCGCACCGGCGTTGGAGGCCATCCGCTCCAGGTCAGCCGGGGTGAAGGTGTGCAGGTCGACGAGGGCCTCCAGCGCGGCGGCGCGCGAGGACTCGTCGAGTTCGCCCTGCGGACGCCGCCAGTCGGTCAGGCCGGGCAGCTTGGTGGCGTTGGTGACGACCCGCCAGGTCAGGGTGGACAGCGTGCGCGCGTAGCCGTCGCCGACGGTCGTCGGCTCGCCGGCGAACACGAACCGCCCGCCGGGTCGCAGCACCCGGATCACCTCGCGCAGCGCCAGCTCGACGTCGGGGATGTGGTGCAGCACGGCGTGCCCGACGACCAGATCGAAGGTGTTGTCGTCGTACGGGATGCCTTCGGCGTCGGCGACGCGCCCGTCGATGTCCAGGCCCAGCGCTTGACCGTTGCGGGTGGCGACCTTGACCATGCCGGGTGACAGGTCGGTGACCGACCCGCGCCGGGCGACGCCGGACTGGATCAGGTTCAGCAGGAAAAATCCTGTGCCGCAGCCCAATTCGAGGGCCCGGTCATAGGGCAGCTCGCGGAACACGTCGTCGGGCACGGCGCCGTCGAAGCAGTCCCGGGCGTAGTCGACGCAGCGCTGGTCGTAGGAGATGGACCATTTCTCGTCGTAGGTCTCGGCCTCCCAGTCGTGGTAGAGCACCTGGGCGAGCTTGCTGTCGTGCCGGGCGGCCTCAACCTGTTCCGCCGTGGCATGGGGGTTGGGCGCGGCGTCAGCGGGGATTTCCGAACTCCTCGTCATGGAGGCCAAGCCTAACGGTCGACGGAATTGATGCCCGCTTTGGCGGCGGCCAGCGCCTGCCGGGGCCCGTCGAGAAACCGGCGCGCCCAGCCCGCCGCGGCGTCGTAGACGTCGTCGGGGGCCACCAGCTGGTCGACGAGGCCCAGCGCCAGCGCCTCCTCGGCGTCGACGAAGCGCCCACTGAACACCAGCTCCTTGGTCCGGCTCGCGCCCGCGACGCGGGTCAGCCGGGCCATGCCGTCGCTGCCGGGAACCATGCCGGACAGGATCTCGGTCGCGCCGAACTTCACGTTGTCGCCGCTGACCCGCCAGTCGGCGGCCAGCGCCAGGGTGAGGCCGGCGCCCAGGGCGTAGCCGGTGATCGCGGCGACGGTCGGCTTGGGGATCGCCGCGACGGCCTCGAAAGCCTCGTGGCGGACCCGGTCGGCGGTGTCGACCTCCGACGGGCTCAACGCCTGCAGCTCGGGCACGTCGTCGCCCGCCGAGAAGATCTCGTGGCCACCGAACAGGATCACCACGGCGACGTCGTCGCGCCGCCCCAGCTCGGCGGCGGCCGCCGCGATCTCCCGGTACACCTGGCGGGTCATCGCGTTGGTGGGCGGCCGCGACACCAACAGCATGGCCAGGCCGGCGTCCCGCGAGCCATCGCTGACCACCGTGCTGACGAACTCGCTCACGGCAGCCAGCCCATGGTCCCGCCGGCCTTGCGTGCCGCGTGGTAGCGGTCGGAGTCGAAGAATTCGAAAACCCAGTTGTCGCCGCGCTTTTCCAGCAGCGGCTGCACCGGCGAGATCTGGCGCTCCACGGCAAGCACGTCGGCGACCGTGCGGCCGGACAGCGCGTCCAGCTGCGTCCAGGTCGGCGGCAGCAACACGTTCCGGCCCGCCTCGAAATCGGCGATGGCTTCGCGCGGCCACGCCCAGCCGGAGCTGTCGGACTCGGTGTTGTCGCCGTCGGCGCGCTGCCCCTCCGGCAGCGCCGCCACAAAGAAGTAGGTGTCGTAGCGACGGGTGCGCTCGGCTTCCGGGGTGACCCAGTTCGCCCACGGGCGCAGCAGATCCGAGCGCAGCACCAGGTGTTCGCTGCGCAGGAAGTCCGCGAACGACAGCGTGCGGTCCGCCAGCGCGCGGCGGGCGCCGCGGTAGACCGAGGCGTCGCCGATGATCCCGTCCGGGTCGCTGGCCGGCCCGGCGAACAGCACCCCGGATTCCTCGAAGGTCTCCCGCGCCGCGGCGCAGACCAGCGCCTCGGCCAGGTCGGTCTGGATGCCGAAGCGCTCAGCCCACCACGACGGCGACGGCCCGGCCCACGCGATCTCGGCGTTGCGGTCCCGGTCGTCGACTCCGCCGCCGGGGAACACCATGGTGCCGGGGGCGAACTCCATCTTCGAGTGCCGGCGCATCAGGAAGACCTTCAGACTGCCGGGTGCGTCACGGACGAGCATCACGGTCGCGGCCGGGCGCGCCGGCAAGGGTTCTTGGGGGTCGGTCATAGGTGCCTCCGGTGGGCTGCGCGGCTGCGGACTCGCCGGGCGAAGTAGCGGCCGTCGACGACGTCCAGGGCGATCTCCTGCCCGAACGCGCTGGACAGATTCTGGGCGGTCAGCACGTCGGGCAGCAAACCCGAGGCGACCACCTGGCCCTCGGACAACATCAGGCAGTGGCTGAAGCCGGGCGGCACCTCTTCCACGTGGTGGGTGACCAGGACCAGCGCGGGCGCGTCGGGATCGGCGGCCAGGTCGGCCAGCCGGGCCACCAGTTCCTCGCGGCCGCCCAGATCCAGCCCGGCGGCCGGCTCGTCGAGCAGCAACAGCTCCGGGTCGGTCATCAGGGCGCGGGCGATCAGCACCCGCTTGCGTTCGCCTTCGGACAGCGTCCCGTAGGTGCGTTCGGACAGGTGCTCGGCGCCCAGGCTCTCCAGCATGTCGACGGCCCGCCGGTAGTCGACGTCCTCGTACTGCTCACGCCACCGACCGAGCACCGAATAACCGGCCGAAACCACCAGGTCGCGCACCACTTCGTCGGTGGGCACCCGCTGCGCCAGCACCGAGGAACTCAGCCCGATCCGGGCGCGCAGCTCGTTGACGTCGACCCGGCCCAGCCGCTCACCGAGCACATAGGCCGCGCCCGACGACGGGTGTTCCATCGCGGCGGCGATGCGCAGCAGCGACGTCTTGCCGGCCCCGTTGGGGCCGATGACCACCCAGCGTTCGTCGAGTTCGACGGCCCAGTCCAGCGGCCCCACCAGCGTGTGATCGCCGCGTCGCAGCGAGACGCTCCGCAGTTCGATCAGCAGGTCCGGGTCAGCTGCGTCGGGTCCGGTTTCGGGCACCCGACCATCGTGCCGTACCACCGGCGACCCGGCGCAAAAGCCCCCGTTCCTCGACGAGATAGGGCGGCTTTGTGCGTCTCGGCGGTAATCCCGCATCGAGTGTGCGGTGGTGGCTTTGACTCTGCGGTGAGGGCGGGCCCTTCTCGCAAAACTTCTCCCTGTGCGCAGAGTGAAAGCCCTGGCCCGCCCACTACTCAGGCGGGATCTCAACGCGGCGGCCCACCCCGTCGACCGCGTCGGCCGCCTCGATCTCGCCGCGTGTCACCCCGAGCAAAAACAGCACGGTGTCCAGGTAGGGATGGCTCAGCGACGCGTCGGCCACCGCGCGCAACGCCGGCTTGGCGTTGAACGCGATGCCCAGCCCGGCCGCGGTCAGCATGTCGATGTCGTTGGCCCCGTCCCCGACGGCGACGGTCTGCTCCATCGGCACACCGGCCTCCTGCGCGAAGTCGCGCAGCGCCTTGGCCTTGCCGGCCCGGTCGACGATCGGGCCGACCGTGCGCCCGGTGAGCTTGCCGTCGACGATCTCGAGCTCGTTGGCGGCGACGAAGTCCAGCATCAACTCGTGGGCGAGCGGGTCGATGATCTTGCGGAAGCCCCCGGAGACCACGCCGCAGTGATAGCCCAGCCGCCGCAGCGTGCGGATCGTGGTCCGCGCGCCGGGCATCAGCTCCAGCTGGTCGGCGACCTCGTCGATCACCGACGCGGGCAACCCCGCCAGGGTCGCCACCCGCTGCTGCAACGACTCGGCGAAATCCAGCTCGCCGCGCATCGCGGCCTCGGTGATCGCCGCGACCTTGCCCTGCGCGCCCGCGCGCGCGGCCAGCATCTCGATGACCTCGCCCTGAACCAGCGTCGAGTCGACGTCGAAGACGATCAGCCGCTTGGCGCGCCGGCCCAGGCCATAGTCCTCGACCGCCACGTCGACGCTCTCGTCGGCGGCCACCCGGGCCAGCGCGGTCTGCAGCTCGGCGCCTGCGCCCCGCGGCACCGAGACCCGCAGCTCCAAACCGGTGACCGGATAGTCGGAGACGCCCCGGATCAGGTCGATGTTGACACCCAGCGCGGCCACCTCGCGGGCCACCGCGCCGAATGCCGCGGCGGTGACGGGCCGGCCCAGCACCATGATGGTGTGGGTCGACGGCTCCCGGATGATCGGCAGGTCGTCGCTGCGCTCGATCGTGACGTCCAGGCCGACGCGGTGGATGGCGGTTTCCACGTCGTCGCGCAAGGCGGTGCCGTCGGCGGTCTCCGGCGGGCAGGACACCAGCACGCCCAAGGTGAGCCGACCCCGGATCACCACCTGTTCGACGTTGAGCAGCTCGACCCCGTGCGCGGACAGCACCTCGAACAGAGCTGACGTCACACCTGGTTGATCCACGCCGGTGACGGTGATCAGCACCGACACCTTAGGCGGTGTGTTCACCCTTGATTAGCTGCGAACGTTGACGTCATCGATCCTGGTGACGTCCTTGCCCTCATGGCCGTGGGCGCGCCCGACGTGGGATTCGGCGCGCATTCGTTCCACCATGTGCGGGTAGTGCAGCTCGAAAGCCGGCCGCTCCGAACGGATTCGGGGCAGCTCGGTGAAGTTGTGACGCGGCGGCGGGCAACTGGTCGCCCACTCCAGCGAGTTGCCGTATCCCCACGGGTCGTCGACGGTCACAACCTCGCCGTAGCGCCAGCTTTTGAAGACGTTCCACACGAACGGGAACATCGACGCGCCCAGGATGAAGGCCCCGACGGTCGAGACGACGTTGAGCGTGGTGAAGCCGTCGGTGGGCAGGTAGTCCGCGTAGCGGCGCGGCATGCCCTTGTCGCCCAGCCAGTGCTGCACCAGGAACGTGGTGTGGAAGCCGATGAACGTCAACCAGAAGTGCAGCTTGCCCAGCCGCTCGTCGAGCAGCCGTCCGGTCATCTTCGGGAACCAGAAGTAGATCCCGGCGTAGGTGGCGAACACGATGGTGCCGAACAGCACGTAGTGGAAGTGCGCGACGACGAAGTAGGAGTCGGCCACGTGGAAGTCCAGCGGCGGGCTGGCCAGCAGCACACCGGTCAGGCCGCCCAGCAGGAACGTGACCAGGAAGCCGACCGAGAACAGCATCGGCGTCTCAAAGGTCAACTGCCCCTTCCACATCGTGCCGATCCAGTTGAAGAACTTGATCCCGGTCGGCACCGCGATCAGGTACGTCATGAACGAAAAGAACGGCAGCAGAACGGCTCCGGTGGTGAACATGTGGTGCGCCCACACCGCGACCGACAGCGCGGCGATCGACAGCGTCGCGTACACCAGCGTCGTGTAGCCGAAGATCGGCTTGCGGGAGAACACCGGGAAGATCTCGGTCACGATGCCGAAGAACGGCAGCGCGATGATGTACACCTCGGGGTGGCCGAAGAACCAGAACAGGTGCTGCCACAGCAGGACTCCGCCGTTGGCCGGGTCGTAGACGTGGGCGCCCAGGTGCCGGTCGGCCGCCAGTCCGAACAGCGCGGCGGTCAGCAGCGGGAACGCGATCAGCACCAGGACCGACGTCACCAGGATGTTCCAGGTGAAGATCGGCATCCGGAACATCGTCATGCCGGGCGCGCGCATGCAGACCACCGTGGTGATCATGTTGACGCCGCCCAGGATGGTGCCCAGACCGGCGACGGCCAGGCCCATGATCCACAGGTCACCGCCGGGCCCGGGCGAGTGGATCGCGTCGGTCAGCGGGGTGTAGGCGGTCCAGCCGAAGTCGGCGGCGCCGCCGGGGGTGATGAAGCCCGCGATCGCGATCAGCGCGCCGAACAGGAACAGCCAGAACGAGAACGCGTTCAGCCGCGGGAACGCCACGTCGGGCGCGCCGATCTGCAGCGGCAGCACCAGGTTCGCGAAGCCGAACACGATCGGGGTGGCGTAGAAGAGCAGCATGATCGTGC
Organism: uncultured Actinomycetota bacterium; assembly: GCA_963758775.1. Lineage (GTDB taxonomy): Bacteria > Actinomycetota > Actinomycetes > Mycobacteriales > Mycobacteriaceae > Mycobacterium. The sequence continues at coordinate 370,355 of CAVWWU010000011.1, read as the reverse complement.
CGTGCATGGTGAACAGCTGGTTGAACTGCTCATTCGACAGGAACTGCAAGCCGGGCTGCGCCAACTCGGTGCGCATCAACAGCGCCAGCAGGCCGCCGATGAAGAACATGATGAAGCACGCGACGCAGTACATGATGCCGATCAACTTGTGATCGGTCGTCGTGATCAGTCGGTAGATCAGGTGCCCTTTGGGGCCGGTTCGGGCCGGGAACGGCCGGACGGCTTCGAGTTCTCCCAACGGGGGCGCTTCGGCTGTCAACAGCTCCTCCAGACATCCATCACCGGAACGGTTCCCGGAAAAAGGTGGGTCCCACAACTGAGACGAATCTTAGCCCCCGCCCGGGGCCGCGGCAGGCCTGGTCCTACAAACTGTCGTAAATGAGTCTGAGCTGGTGAGGATGTTAACGTCGAACACGTGCTATCGGGCGGGAGGCGACGCAGCTTTGCGGCCCCCGCGGTGGCACTGATCACGCTCGTCACATGCAGCGCGTGCGGCGCCGATCAACCCACGGCCGCCTCGCGCTCCCTGGTCACTCCCACCACCCAGGTCGCCGGTGCCGGGGTGCTGGGCAACGACCGCAAGCCCGACGAGGCGTGCGCCCACGACGCCGCCGCCGCGGACCCGGGGCCGCCGACCCGACCGGCCCACAATGCCGTCAGTGCCGTCAGTGCCGCGGGCGGCACCCCCGACGTGGCCCAGGTGCCGGCCGACCCGCAACGCATCGTGGTGCTCTCCGGTGACCAACTCGACGCGCTGTGCGCGCTGGGCCTGCAGTCGCGGGTCATCGCCGCCGCCTTACCTGACGGCTCCACCAATCAGCCCGCGTACCTGGGCGGTGCGCTGCACGGCCTGCCCGCCGTCGGCACCCGCAGCTCCCCCGACCTCAATGCCGTCGCGGCGGCGCACCCGGACCTGATCCTCGGCTCGGTCGCGCTGACGCCCAAGCTGTATCCGCAACTGGCGGCGATCGCCCCGACGGTGTTCACCGGAGCCCCGGGGCCGGCCTGGCAGGACAACCTGCGCGGCGTCGGCGCCGCCACCGCGCGCGGCGCCGCCGTAGAAGCCCTGCTCAACGGCTTTTCCTCGCGGGCCGACCAGATCGGGGCCAGCCACGACGCCGCCCACTTCCAGGCGTCGATCGTGCAGCTCACCGACAAGACCGTGCGGATCTACGGGGCCAAAAATTTCCCGGCCAGCGTGCTGGCCGCGGTCGGGGTGGACCGGCCCGCCGCACAGCGGTTCACCGACAAGCCCTACCTCGAGATCGGCGCAACAGACGCCGATCTGGCCTCCTCACCGGACTTCTCGGCCGCCGACGCCGACATCATCTACGTGTCGTGTGCGTCACCGGCCGCCGCGGAACGCGCCGGCGTCGTGCTGGACAGCAACCCGTGGCGCAAGCTGGCCGCCAACCGCGACAACCGGGTGTTCGTCGTCAACGACGAGATATGGCAGACCGGCGAAGGCCTGATCGCGGCCCGCGGCATCGTCGACGACCTGCGCTGGGTCAACGCCCCGATCAATTAGGCGCGCGAGCTGACCCGGGTGCGCGACATGGCAATCCCCAGGATCACCAGCGGCACCAGCCAGATCAGGCTCACGTAGGGATGCGCCCGGTATAGGCCCACGGCGCTGGCCCGGGCGTCGAGAAATCCGGCGATGAAAGCCGGCGCCGACCACCACCAACGGAAAGGCCGGTGGGAAGCGATGCCGAAGGCGATCAGCGCCATCCCGGTCACCAGGGGCAAATAGTGGCTGTAGGCGTAGTGGGAACCATTGTGACCGTCATCCACCAGCAGAAAACCCCAGTACAGACCCCGCAGAGCCGCGGCGGCGCAGGTGATCCAGGCGAAGACGGACGCGATGCGCTGATTCTTCCCGCAGCGAACCGCCACCACGCCGAACGCCGACGCAAGAATCAGCCAGAGCAACAGATAGACGGCGTTTATCCACGTCCAATCGACATGGAGACCGTGCATCCGCACAATCCGGAACCCCGAATATATGGCCGCAAACCCGACGATGATTGCGCCCGGCAGCAGAAAATTCCACGCGGATAAAGATTGTTCGTTTCGCGTATACCCCACCAGCGCAAGCTATTCGCGGCCAGATCACGGTCGGCCGCACCTCGCCGATTGACGGGTTGATCGTTACCGAATCGTCCTAGGCTGGTGACCAAGTGTGACCAAGCCGATTGGCCCGAGAACGTTACCTTAGCTAAGCTTTTCTCTGAACGGACGATACGAAGAGGATTTCTTGATGAGCACTGTTTCCGCATATGTCGCCACGTCGGCGACCGAACCACTGACCAAGACCACCATCACCCGCCGCGACCCCGGCCCGCACGATGTGTCGATCGAGATCAAGTTCGCCGGCATCTGCCACTCCGACATCCACACCGTCAAGGGCGAGTGGGGCGTGCCGAACTACCCCCTGGTGGTCGGCCACGAGATCGCCGGTGTGGTGACCGCCGTCGGCTCCGAGGTGAGCAAGCACAAGGTGGGCGACCACGTCGGCGTCGGCTGCATGGTGAATTCCTGCGGCGAGTGCCGCTACTGCAAGGCCGGGCTGGAGAATTACTGCAAGCCGGGCGCGACCTTCACCTACAACTCGATCGACAAGGACGGCACGCCGACCTACGGCGGCTACAGCCAGGCCATCGTCGTCAACGAGAACTTCGTCCTGCGCATCCCCGACTCGTTGCCGCTGGACAAGGCCGCGCCGCTGCTGTGCGCCGGCATCACGCTGTATTCCCCGCTGCGGCACTGGAATGCGAGGCCGGACACCCGGCTGGCGATCGTCGGCCTGGGTGGCCTCGGGCACATGGGCGTCAAGATCGCCGCGGCGATGGGCATCAAGGTCAGCGTGCTGTCGCAGTCGCTGAAAAAGATGGAAGACGGGCTGCGGCTGGGTGCCAGCAACTACTACGCCACCTCCGACCGCGACACCTTCAAGAAGCTGCGCAGCAGCTTCGACCTGATCCTGAACACGGTCTCGGCGAACCTGCCGCTCGGCCATTACCTGGGCCTGCTGGACGTCGACGGCACGCTTGTCGAGCTGGGCGTGCCCGAGCATCCCATGGAGGTGCCGGCGTTCCCGCTGTTCGCCTCTCGGCGCAGCCTGGCCGGGTCCAACATCGGCGGCATCGCCGAAACCCAGGAAATGCTGGACTTCTGCGCCCAGCACGACGTGACCCCCGAAATCGAGGTCATCGAGCCGGATTACGTCAACGAAGCCTACGAGCGGGTGCTGGCCAGCGACGTGCGCTACCGCTTCGTGATGGACATCTCGAAGCTATGACGCTATGACGCTATGACAGCGTGCGCAGGCGCGCCGCGATCTCTTCGGCGGCCTCGCCGTCCTCGTCACCGGGGACAAGCTCGCTGACGTCGATGCCGGCCAGCGGCCAACCGGCCGCGGCCAGCGTCGCGGCCACCCGCCGGACGTTCTCGGGGCCGGCGTCGTGGTGGGTCAATTCGGAGATCTTCTCGGCGATCTCATTACCGTCGACGGCGCCGTCCGAGGTGAGGTTCTGCACCACCTCTTTGAGTTGGTCCGGGGTGAGCGGTGTGCTGCGCAGCAACGCGAACAGCGGCACCTGGTCGGGTCCGGGCACACCCTGGGGGTAGCCGACCTGCAGCCAACGGATGACCGACCGGAGGAAACCGGGATGACCGTGAGAAGAATCGGTGTTCGTCACGCCATCAGTCTCGCGGTAGGGGCAGCACCGCGCTAGCGCGCCGTCCCACCATCTCGACAATTCATATGCCGTTCACGACCTGGTTCATGAGGCGTTAGCAATGCCGCTGTTCGCCCGCAAGATATAACCTTCGAAAATGTTGCGTGTCGCGATCGTGGGCGGTGGCGCGGCGGGCGTGCTCACCGCAATACATCTGCGCCGCAGCAAACCGGACACGCAGATCACGCTGGTCGACGCGTCGGGTCGTCCGGGCACCGGACCGGCGTACGGCACCAACGACCCGACCCACCTGCTGAATGTTCCCGCGCAGCGCATGTCCGCCTGGCCCGACGACCCCGATCACTTCTGCCGCTGGCTCGAAGAACATGCCGTCACGCCGCTGCAGAGCTTCGCACCGCGCCTCGCGTACGGCCGCTACCTGCAGGAACAACTCGCCGCCGCCGACGTGCGGATCGAGAACGCCGAGGTCGTCGGGTTGACGCCGGGCGCGCCCGTGCACATGGCGCTGGCCGACGGACGGTCGTTGTCGGCCGACGCCGTCGTGCTGGCGACGGGACGCCCCAAAGGCGGCATGCCCGAGTCGTTGGAACGCGCGTTGGCCCCCGTGCTGGCATCGGGCGCCGACGACAGGGTGGTGCTCGATCCCTGGGCACCCGGCACGCTCGCGGCCCTCGGCGCGCGCCGGCCGGAGAACGTCCTGGTGATCGGTTCAGGCCTCACCGGCATCGACGTCGCGCTGCCACTTATCGCGCGCGGCGCCACGGTCACCCTGCTGTCCCGGCACGGCGCGCTCCCCCGCCGGTTCCGGATGACTGGCGCACCTTGCGAGTTGCCCAACGTCGATGCGCTGGCCGCGTCGGTTTCGCTGGAGCAGATTCGCGGCGCGCTTGCTGCGGACCTCGCGCAGGCGCGCAGTAGCGGTTCGGACTGGCGACAGGTGATCGACGCGCTGCGGCCGCGCACCACGCGCCTGTGGCGGTCGTTGGGGTGGGAGGATCAGCGCCGGTTCCTGCGAGAAGACTTGCGGCAGTGGGATATTCTTCGCCACCGCATGCCGCCGACGATCGCCGACGCGATTCACGCCGCGATCGACAGTGGCAGGCTGACCATCGAAGCCGGCGAGGTCGCCGACGTGTTCCTGCACGGCGGTGGCGTCGACCTGGTGGTGACGACGAACGACGGATCGGTGCGTCGGCGCGGCGACGCCGTCGTCGTCGCCACCGGGAGCTCATGGGATCGGCGGTCCCTGCAACGGTCGCCGTTCTGGTCAAACCTGTTGGACCACAACGTCGCAACGCTGCATCCGAGCGGCGTGGGCGTACGCGTCGATGAGGACGGCCACCTCATCGACGCGACAGGGGCCACGGTTCCGGACATCATCTGCCTCGGCTTGATCCGCCAGGGTGAGGAGTGGGAGAGCACCGCGATCCCCGAAATCCGTTCGCAGGCAGTCGCTATCGCGCAGCTTATCGCGGACGGCGAGCATGAGCGCCCGGCACGCGCGGCCGGTTTGATTAGGACCGCCCCCGAAATGACGGGCGCGGCAGCCTCTTACGCCGAAGGTGTGCGTCGCCTACTGTCCGTCCAAGACGGCGCGTCGGTCGCGTTCGCCGCCGCGGTCGCCGAAGATCCGCACCACGCGCGGGCGCACGTCGCGCTCGCGATGATCGCCACCGAACGGCCCGACCGCGCGGGCGGTCCCGACGCGGTGGGCGGCCACATTGCGCGAGCGCGCGCGGCGCTCGCGCACGGCAGCGGCGAAGACCGCGGCCACGTCGAGGCCATCGCGACATGGTGCGAGAAGGGAAACGCCGTCGGCACCCCCGCGCTCATCGAGCATCTGGACCGCGTCCCCGACGACGAGGTCGCATTGCTTGTGCTCGCGCCGTCGATCGCGTTCGCCGGGGCGGGCGACGCGCTGCCGGACGCGTGGCAGTACGTCGAGCGGTTCACCGGCGTGCACGGCGAGGCGCCCTGGTATCTGGGCCTGCGCGCGTACGGGCGAACCGAGCAGGGCCTCTGGTACGACGCGGCCGACCTGGCCGACGCCGCACTCGAACTCGATCCGGGCAATGGCAATGCGGCACATGCACTTTCGCACGTCCACTACGAGACCGACGCGCACGGCGCCGGGCTGAAATGGTTGACGGACTGGATTGCGGGCGACGGCAGCACGCAGCGCTATGTGCCGCACTTTCAATGGCACGCCGCACTGCACGAGCTCGCGATGGGCGACGCCGCCGCCGCGGCACGCCGGTACGCCGCGTGTCTCGCGCCGCCGCAGTCGAAGGATGTGCGCTGCCTCGTCGACGCCGGATCGCTCGCGTGGCGCGCGCGCCTGCATCCGGACTGGGTCACTCCCCCGGACCCGATGCCGTTGCTCGCCGAGGTCGGATCGCTGGCGTATGCACCGCAGACGCCCTTCATCGCCTTCCACGCGCTGCTGGTGCTGGCCGCCGCGAACGACCCGGCCGCGATCCGCGCGATCAATGTCCCGGGTGCGACCGAAGCGCAGGCGACGACGCTGCGCCTGATCGGCGAGGGCCTGATCGCGCTGACGGAGGGCGAGCCGCGCGCCGCGCTGGACTATCTCCTCGAGTCGCTGGCCGGGCTGCCGTCGATCGGCGGGAGCCGGGTACAGCAGGAGGTCGTGATGGAAACCGCTTTGGCCGCAATGCTTCAGCTCGGCGCGCCCGGGCAAGCGGCGCGCCTGCTGTCGCGGCATCGCGCAGCGCCCGCGCCGCAAGTGACCCGCGGCGCGGTCAACTGATTTGGTTACGTATCGAAGACCATCGTCCCGACGTGGGCGGGGCTATTGGAGACGTAAATCGGCTCGTTTCTGAACGGAATGACCCCGGAATTGAACTGGTCGTACCCGTAGACGATTTGATCCTGCGTTACCGGCGTCGTGTACAGCAAGGTGCCGTCGGGAGCGTAGACCGACATGGTGGTGCCCGGCACCAAGAAGCCGTCCGCGTCCCTGGGGAAGTCGAGGTAAGGCGGAATGACTCCTTCTACACCACCGGAGTCGATCCAGCCGCTGTTGATAACCCCGCCCCCGAACCGAGGCTGCGTCTGGGTGGGTTGCAGCGCCCCGTTGTTGAACTGCACGTCCATGCCGGTAATCGGTGCCCCGGACAGCGAGGCATAGCCGGGCAGCGGGTTGGGGCCGAACTCCACTTCACCCAACGGTGCGTTGATGAAGATGCCCTGACTGAGATTGCCCGGTAACGCCGTCACCGGGTTTGCGGCCACGCTGCCGGCATTCACCCCAACGCCCAGGATGGGTTCGAAGTCCGAGATCGGCTGAGAGACACCGTTCGAAGCCCAGGATGTCGCGACGGAAACGGTTGTCGGATTGGTGACGATTCCGTTGCCGAAATCCACCGTCGTTGTGTACGTGTTGTAGCTGACGGTGGTGTAGGCGCCGTTCCAGCCGTACGTGGCGGTACCGCTGCCTACCACCGGCCCCAGGCTCGTCAGATCGACATCCTGGGGCGGAACGATGAGCCCAACTGATCCGGTGTCGATAGCCACGGGCACGGTAGGTCCGCCGCCGACAGACAGGTTGACTTCGACGCGCTCGTCAGTCTGGATCAACGGCACGGTTGTCCCGTCGTGGCCGTTGGACAGGGCGGCGTTTGTTCCGGTGGCGCCGGATACCCCGTCCGAACCGCCGGATCCACCGGTGCCCAGGGAACCACCGGCGCCGTCGGTGGCCGTCGTGGAGCTGACCGTCTTCGTGTTGCCGCCGGCGCCGCCGTTGCCGCCGTGGCTCGCGGCGCCGGTGCCGTTGCCCCCTGCGCCACCGTCGCCGCCCGCGGTGATTCCGGCTCCGAAGCTGTCGGCTTCGCCGCCGTTGCCGCCATTGCCGCCGCCGGTATTGCCGGCGCCGCCGCCGCCGCCATTGCCGCCGGTCGCGACAGCCGCGGAGCCGCGGTCGTCGATGAGCGCGTTGCCGCCGACGCCACCTGCGCCACCGTGGCCGGTGGCGCCGTCGCCGCCAGTCCCACCGCCGCCGCCAGTGGCGTCACCGGTTCCCGTGGTGTAGGCCCAACCGCCCTGCCCGCCCTGGCCCCCGGCAGTGCCATCGCCCCCGTTTCCGCCTGCGCCGCCCGTGGCGGTATCGCTGGTGGATCCGAGGTTCCACGCGACACCGCCACTGCCGCCGGCCCCCGAGTTGCCCTCGGCGCCATTCCCGCCCGCACCCCCGGTGGCGCTCCCGTTGCTATCGGTGAACGCAGCACCACCGGTCCCGCCATTGCCGCCGGTGCTGCCCACCCCGCCGTCGCCTCCGACCCCGCCGCGACCACCTTCTGGGGCGGCGCCGCCATTGCCACCCGTGCCGCCGGTGCCGGTGCCGCTGGTGCCTCCAAGACCACCGGCACCACCATTGCCGCCAGAACCGTCGAACCCTCCACCACCGCCGGCCCCGCCGTTGCCACCGACCCCCCCGTGGCCGGTGCCGCTGGTACCCCCGATGCCCCCTGCACCACCATCGCCGCCAACCCCGGCGTTGCCATAAGCGCCATTACCGCCTAGACCGAGGGCCGGAAAACCCACGTCCCCGGCCTCGCCTCCGCTGCCGCCATTGCCACCCGCGCCCGCACCCGTGCCGGCATCGTCGCCGCCATGGCCGCCCTGGGCACCGTTACCTCCGTTGCCTGCGTCGCCACCGTTCCCACTTGCGCCCCAGTTGGTGGTGTTGGAGTTGCGGTACCCACCGTCGCCACCGTTGCCCCCGGTGCCGCCCGTGCCCCCGTTGCCGCCAGTGCCGCCGGCCGCGCCTGCGGCGGAGGCGTCAGCACCGTTACTCCCGTTACCTCCGGTGCCTCCGGCCCCGCCGTCTCCGCCGGCTCCCCCAACCCCGGACAGCAACCCGGGAGTGCCCCCGCGACCGCCGTTGCCTCCGCGACCGCCAGTGCCGCCGTCCAGGTTGTCGGTGGTGCCCGTGGAGCCGGTGACACCGGTTCCGCCCGCACCGCCGGCCCCGCCATTGCCGCGCAGCAACCCGCCGTTACCGCCGTTGCCGCCGTTCGCCCCCGCCCCGCCCGTCCCGCCTTTGCCGCCGTTGCCGATCAACCCCGCCTTGCCGCCGGCCCCGCCCTTCTGCCCTGACGCGCCGGACCCGCCGCTACCGCCATTGCCGTACAAGATCCCGCCGTCGCCGCCTTTGTGCCCGGTCCCGGCGGCACCGTTTTTGCCGTTACCGACTAGCGGGCGCCCCACCAGCGCCTCCGTGGGCGCGTTGACCGCGGCCAGAGCGTTGCGCTCGACGGCCTGCAGCGGCTTTGCGTTGCCAGCCTCGGCGGCCGCGTACGCGACCTGCGCACCATTGAGCGCGTGCACGAACTCGGCATGGAACTTGGCCGCCTGCGCGCTGAGCGTCTGGAATTGCTGGCCGTGGCTGGAAATGAGCGACGCGATCGCCGCCGACACCTCGTCCTCGGCCGCGGCGACCACTGCGGTAGTCGGCGCCGCCGCGGCCCCATTGGCCGCATCCAGCAATGAACCGACACCCGCCGCGTCAGTAGCGGCGGACGCCAGCATTTCAGGCACTACCAGCACATACGACATCAATATCTCCCGCCCCGGTCATTGGACTAGCAAAAGTGTGTTGGCGGAGCGTATCGACCGTCACCCTGCACTTTGACGGGTTCACCGAGACACATTGCAACTTCAAATATGAGGACGAAGCGGACCCGCGCCCCTACGTTGATCTGCATGACCACGTTTGCTTTGGTCCACGGTGCGTGGCACGACGCGTGGTGCTGGGAACGAGTCACACCGCTGCTCCGGCGCGCCGGCCACCACGTCGTCGTCCCCGACTTGCCGTGCGATGACGGTGCGGCGGACTTCGACCGCTACGCGGACACGATGTGCGACGCACTCAAGGACTGCGACGACGACGTGGTGGTCGTCGGGCACTCGTTGGGCGGTCCCACCGCGACGTTGGTCGCGGCGCGACGACCCGCTCGGCATCTGGTGTACCTGTGTGCGGTGGTCCTCGAGCCCGGTGTCAGCTTGATGGACCAAGGGCCAGAGCAGATGGCGGCGGTATTCGCCGACGGATGGCTCAGCGCAGTAGGTAAGCCCGACAAGCAAGGGCGGATGAGCTGGGTCGACTTTGACTTCGTGCGCAGGGTGTTCTATCACGACTGCGACGAATCGACTGCGGCAGCGGCGATCGATCACCTGCGACCACAGGCCATGCATCCATGGATGCAGCCGTGCTCCTTGCCCGAATTGCCCGCTGTCCCTTGCACTTACGTTGTCTGCACCGAAGATCCGGTGGTCAGCGTCGAGTGGTCGAGGCAAATCGCCCACCGCATCGGCGCCGACGTGGTGGAACTGCCGGGCGGTCACTCCCCGCTTCTTTCGCGTCCGGCAGTGGTGGCCGACATCTTGCTGCGCCTGACGTAGGGTTCGTCAAGGTGAGCAATGATCAGGCCGCAGTGGGCGCGGTCGACTTCCGTCGCGCGTTGGCGCTCATCCGGCACGCGGAGCGCGGCGACGACGCCGCCATGCGCACCATCATCGACGACGAAGTCATTGCAGCCGACCGGCTCGAACAGCTGATCCGCGCGACGGTGTCCGTTTTCTGGCAACTCGTGGCCCAGCTGTGCGAACCGGACGAAGTGGCGGAGATCGGCAGCATGTTGACCGCGGCGTCGACCGCCGACGAGGTCGACCTGGACCGGGAGAACCGGCTCGTGGCTCAACTTGCCCTGGCTCAACATTCCACAGAACCCGGTGTCGAGCATGAGGTGATCCGCGAAGCGGCCACGGCGCCAAGCGGTTTGGTCGATCTGGCGCTCACCGCGGCCGGCATCGTCCCCGCACTGCTGCCTCAGTTACGCACCGATGCCGGTCGGCAGCTCCTCAACAACTTGGCGTTGCAGGCCCTCCGCGAAGAGGACGGCGGCTGAGGGATGAACCGCTAGCCGGTGCCGCTCGTTAGTGTTCACATGCGCGATATCGAGACAATCGACCACGAATTGCGGATGCAGGCGCTGGCCTGGAGCGTCGCCCGCGAGTTCGGCGTGGAGACGAGCACCGCGGACATCGACCGATTGCTTGACGAGCGCTCCCAATCCTTGGGCGGGAAGAAATCCAGCGTCGACGGTGTCTCACTGAACGGTCGGGCCGACCCCGTCAACTCCCCCTTCGACGGTGCGGTCGGCCCGACTCACGTCACGATCTAGAAGTCCCAGTCCTCGTCCTCGGTGACGACGGCCTTGCCGATCACGTACGACGAGCCCGAGCCGGAGAAGAAGTCGTGGTTCTCGTCGGCGTTGGGCGACAGCGCGGACAGGATCGCCGGGTTCACGTCGGTCTCGTCGCGCGGGAACATCGCCTCGTAGCCGAGGTTCATCAGCGCCTTGTTGGCGTTGTACCGGATGAACTTCTTGACGTCTTCGGTCAGCCCGACCTCGTCATAGAGGTCCTGGGTGTACTCCACCTCGTTCTCGTAGAGCTCGAAGAGCAATTCGTAGGTGTAGTCCTTGATGTCGGCGCGCCGCTCGTCGTCGACCAGGGCCAGACCCCGCTGGAACTTGTAGCCGATGAAATAGCCGTGCACGGCCTCGTCGCGGATGATCAGCCGGATCAGGTCGGCGGTGTTGGTCAGCTTGGCCCGGCTCGACCAGTACATCGGAAGGTAGAACCCGGAGTAGAACAGGAAGCTCTCCAACAGCACCGAGGCCACCTTGCGCTTGAGCGCGTCGTCGCCCCGGTAGTAGTCGATCACGATCTGCGCTTTGCGCTGCAGGTTGGTGTTCTCCTCGGACCAGCGGAAGGCGTCGTCGATCTCCGACGTCGAGCACAGCGTGGAGAAGATCGAGCTGTAGCTCTTGGCGTGCACCGACTCCATGAACGCGAAGTTGGTGAGGACGGCCTCCTCGTGCGGGGTCAGCGCGTCGGGAATCATGCTGACCGCGCCGACCGTGCTCTGCACGGTGTCCAGCAGCGTCAGCCCGGTGAACACCCGCATGGTCAGCTGCTTCTCGCTGGCGTTGAGCGTGGCCCACGACGGCAGGTCGTTGGACACCGGCACCTTCTCGGGCAGCCAGAAGTTTCCGGTCACCCGCTCCCAGACCTCGGCGTCCTTCTCGTCTTGCACGCGGTTCCAGTTGATCGCTGACGTGCGGTCAATCAGCTTCATTCCATCACTCACCAGAACCCCTCTTCACCTGCCGGTTTTCGGATTGAGTTGCCTTGCAATCACCCAGCCACAGACACTACCCCTGGTGTCCGACAAGCCGCCGCAATACAACACCTTGTGTTTGCGTGTCGCGATGCTCAACCTGCCGAGTCGATAACTTGCACGACCCCGGCAGAGACGCCGGCGACATAAAGGCGACCGCTTGTCGCGTCCACACCCACGGTATAGGGGTTCCGCACCGTCGAGAACCGTTGCTGCAGAACCGGAGTGGGGCCGCTCATGTCGTAGCCGATGACCTCGTTCGTGCCCGACGACGCCACCCAGAGCCGGTCGCGCGCGCCGTCGTAGGCGATACCGTACGGGCCGCCCCGCTGGGCGATGGTCGCCACCTCGCGTGGCGTGGGCAGCACGGTGAACACCCGAACGGCATCACCGCGGGTGTCGGCCGCGATCATCCGGCCGTGCCGGTCGGCCACCAGATGGGTGGGGCCCGCACCCGCCGGCGCGGACCCGACAACCGTCAGCCGGTCGGCGTCGTAGACGGTCAGGTCATTCTTCCGGACGTCCAGCACCCCAACCGAATTCCCGGCCGCCGCCGTCCCGGCCGGCTGCACCAGGCCGGTGAGAACGGCGACGGTCTGGTCGCCGCGCAGCACGGTGACCGTCCCGCCGTGCTCGTTGGCGACGAAGACGGTGCCGTTGGCCGCCTCGGCGGCATCGTGCGGCGCGGTGCCGGTGGCAACGGGCGGCGCGGCGGTGCCCTGTGGCAGGGCGACGCGCACCAGGGCGTTGGCCGTCTCCACCGGGACCAGCACCGGCCCGCCCGGAGCCGCGAGTTGCAGGTGGCGAACGGTCCCCGGCAGCGGGACTCGCGCGGTGACGTCGCCGGAGTCCGCGTTCAGCAGCACCAACTCGTTCGGGTCGCGGGTTGCGATCGCGACGGTGCGGGTCAGCGCGTCGACGACGACACCTTCGGGGGCGTGGCCCACCGGGATGATCCGCCCGACGGGAGTTCCCTGAGGTGGCGGCGCGTTCTGCGGTTCGGCTGCCGGCGACAACGCGGGCGGGGCACCGGGATGGCCGCAAGCCACCACAACGACCGCTACCAGACACGCGACGGCGAGCCTGCGGATCAAGCGTCAGTCCAGCCCGGCATGACGCAAAGTATGCGTGAGGCCATCCTCCAGCGTGCTCAGCGCGATGTCGGTGAGCCGGCTCAAATCGTCGATGTGCTCCCCACCTTTGGCCATCCACTCCTCCAGGGCGACGAACACGGCCGTGGCCAGGCTGTGCGCCGCGATGTCGGCGATCATCGCCGCCCCATCAACGGCCCTGTCGGTGGGTTTTGATCGTTCGTGGATGAAGCGGGCGATCTCGTCGGCGACCTGATCGCGCATCCGGCGGATGTGCGTGGTGATGATGTCCTGGTCCAGGTCGCGCGACCGAATGGTGGCCGCCTCGCGGACCATCGCGAAGTCAAAAGGGAAGGCGTCCACTGCTTTTCGCACGGACAGCGTGATGGGTTCGCCGTGCGGACGCAGCGCCAGCGCGCGAGCGAACCATTCGAAGCCGATGTCGTAGTCGGCGAAGATCACCGCGTGCTTGGACGGGAAGTGCCGATAGAAAGTCCGTTCGGTGACCCCGACGTCGGCGGCGATGTCGGCGACGCTGGTCTGCTGCACACCGTCGGCGACAAAGCGCTTCATCGCCGCCTGCACGAGTGCCTGGCGCGTGCGCTGACTACGAGTCTCCACCCCCACAGCACACACCAAATGTCACCATTGACGCAAATATGTCAGATATGACATTGTGCGTTCAGCCGGGCAAGCATCGAAGGAGAGTCAGCATGGCGGACTATGACGCGATCGTCGTCGGAGCGGGTCACAACGGTCTGGTTGCGGCCAATGTCCTGGCCAAGAACGGTGCGAAAGTCCTTGTGCTGGAACGCGCGCACTTCCTCGGCGGCATGGCCGCGACCCGGGAACTGTTCGACGGATACAAGCACAGCGTCGGCGCATGGGCGGTGCTGATCTGGCGTCAGGAGATGACCGAGCGCCTGGAGCTGACCAAGTGGGGCTTCGAGCTGATGGACCAGTGGACGTCCACCTGCACCTTCGGGGCAGCCGAGGACACCCCGTTCGTGATGTACAACGACCTCGAGCGGATGGGCCGCCACCTCCTCGAAGACCACGGCCCCGACGTCGCCGCCGGCCTGGGCGGATTGTTCGCGCACATCGGCCGCTACGCGCCCTACTTCGTGGACTCGGCGTTCGGCCCGCCGCCCGACATCATCGAGGTGATCGCCTCTCAGCCCACGCCCGAGGCCCGGCACGACTTCGCCCAGATGTGGTACGGCAGCACGATGGACACGGTGCGCCGATTCCTGACGCCCGATCAGGGCCGCTGCATCCAGGGTTCGCTGGCCGCGATGTCCATCGACGCCTTCGACGGCGGACCCTGGACACCCGGCTCGAATGCCTCGACGCTGTACCACTATTTGATCGGCGGCGGGAACGTCGAATACATCATGCCGCGCGGCGGCATCGGCTCGCTGAGCACGGCGCTGTGCCGCCGCGCCGAAGCGCTGGGCGCCGAGGTGCAGATGAAGCAGCACGTCAAGCGGATCCTGGTCACCGACGGTCGCGCGACCGGGGTCGAATTACGCGACGGCACAACGATTTCCGCCGACGCGGTGTTGTCCTCGCTCGACCCGTACACGACGTTCGTCAATCTCGCTGGCGCGCAGTATTTTCCGGACGACTACATCCGCAAGATCAAGGAGATCAACTTCAACCTGGGCTACATCCAGGCCCATCTGACGATCGACCAGGCCCCGCAATGGATCGAACGGCTGAAGCCCTTCATGCAGGACAACGGCCAATGGTGTCCGACCGTCGCCTACGCGCCGTCGGCCGAATACATCAGCGACGCCTGGGAGCAGTACCGCAAGGGCCAGCTTCCCGACGCCCCACCGACATACCTGTACATCCCCAGCATGGTCGACTCGTCGTTGGCGCCCGAGGGCAAGCACAGCGCAACGATTTTCACGCCCTACTTCCCCACCGGCCTGGACGCCGACGAAAACCGAAGCTGGAAAGAGCAATACGCCGACACCTGCGTGCAGATCTTCGACAAGTACGCGCCCGGGTTCGCCGACTCCGTCACCAACCGGGTGGTGTTCTCCAACCGCTACTTCGGCAGCACCTTCAGCGCGCACGCCGGCGACTACTCACACGGCCTGCTGCAACCCAACCAGCTGTGGACCGGCCGCGTGGTCGAGGGCGCCGACAAGTTCGCCACCCCGGTCGACGGGCTGTACCTGTGCGGCCAATGCACCCACCCGGGTCCTGGCGTCACCGGCATTCCCGGCTGGAACGGCGCCGAGGCGGCCCTCAAGCACCTCAACGCGCGGGTGTCCTAGACGCGCGCGGCCTATCTACTTGGATCGATGCGGCATGTCGAAGTAGTCGCGCCACGCGATGATCTTGTGACCGAGCACCTCGAAAGCTCCCATGCACCGGGCAGACACCTTCTTGCCGTCATAGATGAAGCTGTCGACACGTTCCACTATCACAAGGCTGTCGTTGACCGCGACCTTTAAGCGTTTTCATAGATCTCGCTCACTGCCCGCCGTCTGTGCAGCAGGCGGGACACCGTCAGTCAAGGTGCCGATCGACGTCCATCCGTTGGTGGAGTATGCGCACCACATCGATCACGCCGTTGCCCACGATCCGGTAATAGAGCGTGTGTGACCCAACGGCGTGCTTCCGGTAGCGGGGACGGACTTCGTCGCACGCCCGTCCGATCATGGGATTCCCCACCAGCCGTTCGATCGCGCGCTCGACGTCGCGCAAGTATTCCTCGGCCTGGTCGTCACCCCAGCGATCAGCGGTGTAATCCCAGATCCGTTCGAGGTCGACGCGTGCGGCCGGTGAGAGTAGATACCGACTCACTGGTGGCGTGAACGCTCGGATCGCTTCTTCGAGACAAACTGATCGAAATCGAACTGCGTCGACTCTCCACTTCGTTCGCCAGCTATGAGTTCGTGGCGCAATGCGCGCAGGCGAGTCTCACGGTCCTCGAGCAGCCGCAGAGCAGAACGCACAACGTCGCTGGCCGAGCGGTAGCGTCCCGACGCAACCTCGTCCTCAATGAAGGCGTTGTAGTGGTCATCAAGGCTGAACGACGTGTTCTTACCCATACACCAGAGGGTACCAATTATTGGTAACTAACGCTTGCCTCTCGGCAGCACCGAGATCAGCGTGTCGACGAGCTCCTCGGCACTGGTGTGCCACTTGTCCAGATCCATGTGACCGCTCAGGTCCAAACCCGTGATGCCGTGGGCGCTGGTCAACAGCAGCGCGCCATAACGCCTCGCCCGGTCCGGGCCGGTGATGCGACCGACGAGATCGAGAAACAGGCCTTGCGTGCGCTCGGCCGCCTGCTTCGCCGCCGTCGGGTCACCCGCCGGCGGGGTGAACATCAGCCGGTAGAGGTGGGGGCGGGTGCGCCCGACGTCGATCAGCGAAAGAAGGGCGGAGCGCAGGGATTCTGTGGGCGGGTCGTCGCTGTTGACCAATACCTCGAGCGCATCGCCCAGCTCACGCAAGGCGGCGGCGGCCAGGACCGCGAGGAGAGATTCCTTGTCCGCGAAGTGGCGGTAGGCCGCCGAGCGCGAGACACCACTGCGGGCACCCACCTCGCGCAAGGTCACGGCCTCGACTCCCCCGAGGTCGAGTAAGGCGCTGGCGCTGTCCAGCAACGACTGGCGCGTCGCCGCAGCGCTTTCCGATCGCGTCGCCACTCGCAGAGCATAAGCCGAGACTTGAGTTGACAACGTCAACTCAAGTGCTAGTTTGAGATGACATTGTCAACTGAGCGCGTGTGGAGACCGCCATGAATGAGCTGATCGTCGTGACCGGCGCCTCGACGGGCATAGGCGCAGCCACGGCTAGGGAACTGGCCCGCAGGGGTTTTCATGTGCTCGCGGGGGTGCGCCGCGAGGCCGACGCCGACGCCTTGCGCGCCAATGAGATCGAGCCGCACATCCTCGACATCACCGTCGAATCGGACATCGCCGCGATCGTCGAGCGGATCGCCGGCGATCCCCGTCCCCTTCGCGCGCTGATCAACAACGCCGGAATCGCGATCAATGCGCCGATCGAGACGCTGCCGCTGGCGCAGTGGCGTCAGCAGTTCGAGGTCAACCTGTTCGGCCACGTCGCGATGACCCAGGCGCTGTTGCCGGCCCTGCTGAGCAGCTCGGGCACCGTGGTCAACATCAGTTCCGTCGGCGGCAAGGTGGTGTTGCCGACTTACGGGGCCTATGCGGGGTCGAAGTTCGCCCTCGAGGCCGTCAGTGATGCCCTGCGGCGCGAGGTCGCACAGTTCGGCGTGAAGGTGGTCGTCATCGAACCCGGTGCGGTCAAAACCCAGATGGTCGAGCGGGGGCTGGCCACCGCGGATCGTTTGAAGGCCGCGATGACGCCCGTCCAACTGGAGCGTTACGGCGAACTCGCGGAACAGGTTGCCGCACAAGCCGAGTCATTCACCGCGACCGGGGTCTCAGCCGAACACGCGGCGAAGGTGATCGCCAGGGCGGCGACCGCGTCTCATCCCCGTACTCGCTACACCATCGGACGCGACGCCGCGATCCTGTTGCGGGTTGCCCGCGTGGTACCCGACCGGGTTCTGGACCGCATCATCCGGTCGGACTTGCGATCCCGCCACGCCAAGGGCTCGACGCAACTCGCGGGATCCCCGCCCGGAAAGGCGGGGAAGCGGCTCTCAAGCACCGCAACGAAGGGCGTCTCGTAGCCTGTTAAGACTGGGCCGGACGAGGAGTCTTCCAACGCAGTTGGCCCACCAAAACGGCCAACAATCCGAGCAGGAGCGCCGTGAGCCAGTTGGCGTCGTGCGTGCAGAGTTGATAAACGGCCAAGCCGAGGGTTACGGGGGCGACCGCGAACAATACATAGGCCGTGTATCGACCCACCCGCGCCAAGAGGTAGGGGCTAAGCGGGAGTAACACCCCAATTAACACGATCGCCCCTGAGACGAGCAGAAGTGCTTGTGTCATCGGATCACTTTCGGTGTAGGACGGCTTGTCACTGACCACACCAGCATCCGATCACCACCTAACAAGATTCTCAACGAATTCTTGGAGCGGCCTTCGCGCCCTTGCCCACCCCGAGGAACTCATACTCGGCGGGCTTCACCGAGCGCGTCGACATCCAGTACTGCCAGGTGTAGCCGCCCCACAGCACGGTGTTCTTGCCGTGCTCGTCGAGATACCAACTGGCGCAGCCGCCGGTGTTCCACACCGAGTGGGCCAGCTTGTCCTGCAGCTCATCGTTGAAGCGGTCCTGCGCGGCGCGCGTCGGCGCCAGCGCTTGGGCACCGAGCTTGTCGCACTTGGCAATCGCATCGGCGACATAGCGGATCTGCGATTCGATCATGAACACCACGGAGTTGTGCCCCAGCCCGGTGTTCGGTCCCAGCAGGAAGAACAGGTTGGGCATCTCGGCGACCGTGATCCCGCGGTGCGAGCCGATGCCTTCGCGGTTCCACCGGTCGACCAGATCCTCGCCGTGCCGCCCCTTGATCTGGACGTAGGTGTAGGAGTCGGTGACGTGGAAGCCGGTGGCGTACACGATCACGTCGGCCTGGTGTTCGACGCCGTCCGCGGTGACGATGCCGTCGCGCGTGATGCGGGTGATGCCGTCGGTGATCACCTGGGTCTTGGGGTCCGCGACGGCGCGATAGTACGTGGAGGAGTTCAGGATTCGCTTGCAGCCGATCCGGTAGTTCGGGATCAACTTGCGACGCAGCTCGCGATCCTTCACCGACCGGCGGATGTTGTATTTGCAGTAGGCCTCGATGAACTTCAGCGCGTTGGGCCGCTTGGTCATGCCGAAGGCCAGCGCCTCCTGACCCCAGTAGATGCCCAGCCGCGTCAGCGCGCGCAGCCCGGGGACGTGCTCCATGGCCCGGCGCAGCGCCAAGGGCAGATCCGGGTTGGACCGCGGCACCACCCACGGCGGGGTGCGCTGGTAGAGCTGCAGTTCGCCGACCTGCTTGACGATCTCGGGCACGATCTGGATCGCGCTCGCGCCGGTGCCGATGATCGCGACCCGCTTTCCGGTCAGATCGACGCTGTGGTCCCACTCGGCGGAATGGAAAGCGGCACCGGCGAATTCGTCACGCCCCTCGATCTCGGGGAACGACGGGACGTGCAATGCGCCGGCGCCCGAGACCAGGAACTGGGCGATGTATTCGCGCCCGTCGGTGGTGAACACGTGCCAGCGGTACTCGTCGTCGTCCCAATAGGCGCGGTCGACCTTTGAACCGAACTCGATGTAGCGGCGCAGCCCATACTTGTCGGTGACGTTCTTGAGGTAGTCCCAGATCTCGGGCTGGTAGGAGAACGGGTTCTTCCAGTCCGGCTTCGGCTCGAAGGAGAACGAGTACAGGTGCGACGGGATGTCGCACGCGCAGCCAGGGTAGCTGTTGTCGCGCCAAGTGCCGCCGACGTCGTCGGCCTTCTCCAGGATGACGAAGTCAACACCCTGCGTCTGCAACGCGATGGCCATCCCCAGCCCGGAGAACCCGGTCCCAATGATGACGGTGCGCGTGTGCACCGGCTGCTTGTCGGCGTGCGGCCGCGAATCGGCTTCTGTGACGACATCGGTCATGGTGAATCGGTCTTTCTGGTTCAGGCCTGGATTGGCTGATGTATACCCATCAAATACCCAGTACCCGGGGTATCGGTTATATCGAGTCTTGACGACCGCCGAGACGATGTCAACGTCGCCTGAGTCTCAGCTGGCGGCTGGATTGCTGCGCACCGCGTTGTGGATCGGTTGGTCGGGGTCCACCGCGATGCCCAGCGCCTCGGCGGTGCCGACGATGACCCCCATCATGATGGTGGTCAAGTGCGCGACGAACTGCTCGCGCGGCATCCGGCGTGGGCTGTCGGGTTCCGGGCCCAGCCACCATTCGGTGGACGATGCGGCCGCCCCGAACGCCGCGTGCGCGGCCAACTCCAGCGCCGCATGATCCAGCTTCATGTCCTTGAGCTCGTTGTCGAACATGTCGGCGATGGTCAGCGTGATCTGACGTCCCTCGTTGAGGGTGCGAACGGTGGATTCGGTGGTAGCTCCGGAGCGTGCCGAGATGAACACGCGCAGCACGTTGGGATGCTTGTCGACGAGGATGACGTACTCCTCGACGCTGCGCCGGATGATCTCGCGGGCCGAGTCGGTGGCGAGGTCGATCGACGGGAAGATCGCCGCCCACAACATGTCTCGCAGCCGCTCCCCGATTGCCTGGAACAGGTCCGACTTGTCGTGGAAATGCCGGTAGATCTTCGGTTTGGCGGTGCCGGCCTCTTCGGCAATCTCCCGCACACTCAGCTCGGGGCCCTGGCGGTCGATAGCGCGGAACGCCGCGTCGACGATTTCGCTGCGCACTTTCTTGCGGTGTTCGCGCCACCGTTCGCTGCGCGCGTCGACTTTCTTCCCGGGCTTGATGCTCGGGTGCGGCGGTCGGGGCGGCCGAGGTGGTCTGGGTATTCTTACCACTCGAGTCACATTACTCGGCTGTACCCGCCGACCAGGCAAGACTCGTCTGGCAAGTGCCGTGTCGATGAGTTCCGACGGCGCGCAGGGTCTGACCCTGTGATGGTGCCGCTCCCGGACACCGCAGACCACAGGAGCTTGCCGATGCACTCGATTATCTTCGTGAACCTGCCCGTCGCCGACATCGAGCGCTCGCGGAAGTTCTTCGCCGACCTCGGGTACACCTTCCATGAGAAACTCAGCGGCGACAGCTCGCTGACGTTGATACTCGGCCAGAATCAGTTCGCGATGCTCCTGCAGCGCGACGCCTTCGACTCGCTGCACCAAGTCGAGACCGCGGACGCCGCGAAGGTGAAGGAGTGCGTCGTCTGCTTGAGCACAGACACTCGTGACGAAGTGGACGCGCTGGTGGACCGCGCTATCGCCGCGGGCGGCACCGTCGGGGATACCGAGGATCACGGCTTCATGTACGGGCGCAGCTACCACGATCCGGACGGCCACTCCTGGCAAATCTTTTGGATGGACCCAGCGGCCATCGAGGTCGGCGCCCAGGAGTACACAGCGCAGCACTGACCGACATCGCGAACCCGAAGTGCGGGTGCGCTACAGCATGCAGGACACGCAGCCCTCGACCTCGGTGCCTTCGAGCGCCATCTGCCGCAGCCGGATGTAGTACAGCGTCTTGATGCCTTTGCGCCACGCGTAGATCTGCGCCTTGTTGACGTCACGCGTGGTGGCGGTGTCCTTGAAGAACAGCGTCAGCGAAAGCCCTTGATCCACATGCTGAGTGGCCGCCGCGTAGGTGTCGATGATCTTCTCGTAGCCGATCTCGTACGCGTCCTGGTAATACTCCAGGTTGTCGTTGGTCAGGTAGGGCGCCGGGTAGTAGACCCGGCCGATCTTGCCTTCCTTGCGAATCTCGATCTTGCTCGCCACTGGGTGGATGGAACTGGTCGAGTAGTTGATGTAGGAGATCGACCCGGTCGGCGGAACCGCCTGCAAGTTCTGGTTGTAGATGCCGTGAGTCTGTACCGATTCCTTCAGCCGCTTCCAGTCGTCCTGTGTCGGGATGCGAATATCGGCTTTGGAAAACAACTGCCGAACAGCTTCCGTTTGCGGCTCCCAAACCTGGTCGGTGTACTTGTCGAAAAACTCGCCCGACTTGTACTTCGACTTCTCGAAGCCTCCGAATGCCTTGCCTCGCTCGATCGCGATGCGATTGCTCGCTCGCAAAGCGTGGTACAGCACGGTGTAGAAGTAGATGTTGGTGAAGTCGATGCCCTCTTCGGAGCCATAGAAAATGCGCTCACGGGCCAGGTAGCCGTGCAGGTTCATCTGCCCCAGCCCGATCGCGTGGGAGTCGTTGTTGCCCTGCTCGATTGACGGCACTGACCAGATGTGGGTCTGGTCGCTGACGGCGGTGAGCGCGCGGATGGACACCTCGATCGTCTGGGCGAAGTCCGGCGAGTCCATCGTCTTGGCGATGTTCAGCGACCCCAGGTTGCACGAAATGTCTTTACCCACTTTGGCATACGACAGGTCCTCGTTGAACAACGACGGCGTCGACACCTGCAGGATCTCCGAGCACAGGTTGGAGTGCGTGATCTTGCCCTCGATCGGGTTGGCCCGGTTCACGGTGTCCTCGTACATGATGTACGGGTAGCCGGACTCGAACTGCAGCTCGGCCAGCGTCTGGAAGAACTCGCGCGCCTTGATCTTGGTCTTGCGGATGCGCGCGTCGTCGACCATCTCGTAGTACTTCTCGGTCACCGAGACGTCGGCGAACGGCACGCCGTAGACCCGCTCGACGTCATACGGCGAGAACAGGTACATGTCGTCGTTCTTCTTGGCCAGTTCGAAGGTGATGTCGGGAATCACCACACCGAGCGAGAGCGTCTTGATCCGGATCTTCTCGTCGGCGTTCTCGCGCTTGGTGTCGAGGAACCGGTAGATGTCGGGGTGGTGGGCGTTGAGGTAGACCGCGCCGGCACCCTGGCGCGCACCGAGCTGGTTGGCGTAGGAGAACGAGTCCTCGAGCAGCTTCATGATGGGGATGACACCCGAGGACTGGTTCTCGATGTTCTTGATCGGTGCGCCGTGTTCGCGAATGTTGGTCAGCAGCAACGCAACTCCGCCGCCCCGCTTGGACAGCTGGAGCGCGGAGTTGATCGATCGCCCGATCGACTCCATGTTGTCCTCGATGCGCAGCAGAAAGCAGCTCACGGGCTCGCCGCGCTGCTTTTTGCCCGAGTTCAAGAACGTCGGGGTGGCCGGCTGGAACCGGCCGTCGATGATCTCGTCCACCAGTTTCTCCGCCAACGCGGTGTCGCCGGACGCCAACGTCAGAGCGACCATCACGACCCGGTCCTCGAAGCGCTCCAGGTAGCGCTTGCCGTCGAACGTCTTCAGTGTGTAGGAGGTGTAGTACTTGAACGCGCCGAGAAACGTTGGGAACCGGAACTTCTTGGCATAGGCGCGGTCCAGCAGCGTCTTGACGAAGTTGCGCGAGTACTGATCGAGAACCTCGCGCTCGTAGTAGTTCTCCTTGATCAGGTAGTCGAGCTTTTCGTCCTGATTGTGGAAGAACACCGTGTTCTGGTTGACGTGCTGCAGGAAGTATTGGTGGGCGGCTTCCCGGTCCTTGTCGAACTGGATCTTGCCGTCCTTGTCGTACAGGTTCAGCATCGCGTTGAGCGCGTGATAATCCAGTTCCGCCGGGCCCCCCGAATAGTGGGCGTGCGCGCCGGAGGTTACAGGCTCTGCAGTGACGGTTGGTGGCACGTCTGTTCCTTCCAGAATTCGTCGAGTCCCACGCGGACGGACTCCACGTCCTCCGGGGTTCCCGTCAGTTCGAAGCGATAAAGATAGGGGACGCCGCACTTGCCGGAAACCACGTTGCCCGCATAGCCGAATTCGGCGCCGAAATCGTTATTGCCGCCGGCGATGACGCCGCGGATCAGTGAGCGGTTGCGCTCGTCGTTCAAAAAAGCAATGACCTGCTTGGGGACGTAGCCGCCATCGCTGATGGAGGGGTGGGCCCGCCCGCCGCCGTACGTCGGCAGCACCAGCACGTACGGCTCATCGACCACGATGCGGCCGCGCAGCGGTATCCGGGTGGCGGAGAAACCCAGCTTCTGCACGAAGCGGTGGGTGTTCTCCGACACGGAAGAGAAGTAGACCAGTGGCGATCGCAAGCGCGGCGCAGCCGGGCGCAGCGGGTCGCCACTCATCAAACTGAGGCTGCGCCCAGTGCCCAATGTGAATGCTGTGATCTCCATGGCACCGTCACCCCCTTAACTCACCTCGCCCATCCTCGGCAGCGCTACGCGGTCAGCACGGCCTCGGAGATCGCCTTGATGCGGTCGGGACGAAAGCCGGACCAGTGGTCGTCGCCCGCCACCACGACGGGCGCCTGCAGATAGCCCAGCGCCATCACGTAGTCCCGCGCCTCGGAGTCCAGGGTGATGTCGACCTTCTCGTATGCGACGCCCTGCTTGTCCAGCGCCTTGTAGGTGGCAGTGCACTGCACGCACGCCGGCTTGGTGTACACGGTGATGCTCATCTGAGATACCGCTCCTTTGCGGGGAAGGGGGAACTGATCACGGACTGGCAACTATTTGAATACAACGTTTGCGCTAACTTCAGCGCTCCGTCAGGTCCTGAGATTCCCGTCGTGCGGCCGTCTGCGCCGGAGCCGTCGCTTCGACATATTCGGGCCGATTCGGGGAGGTGCACCAGAGGCTGAGGGGCTTCGAGTGACTTTGTGATCCTGAGATCTGCCGACCCGCGAAACACTACACCTAGTGGGTGACAAGTTGTCTAGATACAAGATGTTCTGAATAACAATTTTGAAATTCCCTGGTCGATACGCGTTGTTCGGCGCGCCGCCCGGCGTGTCGCACGTCACTAACGCTGTCGATGCTGTCCATGGGGATAGGTTTAACACCGCCCACCGACAAGTCCCGCCGCACAAGCCTGTGCGATGTTCCAGCGGCATACAGCCAGCAAAGCCGCCAGTCGATGACTGGCGGCCTTTTGCTGGGCTCTCGGGGCTAAGGTCAGCTCACCTCGGCGGCAAGCTTGCCGACCACGTCGCGCACGTTCGCCGACAGTTCGGCGTGTTCGGCCGGGGCCTTGCCTTCCAGCGTCTTGAACGGCACCGAGAGCGTGACCGCGTCGACCACCCGAGCACCGGCGATTCCGAACGACTTGCGCGTGTCGTCGTGCGCCCAGACACCGCCGTACTGGCCGAACGACCCGCCGATCACGGCCAACGGCTTGCCCTTCACCGCGCCGTCGCCGAAGGGCCGAGACAGCCAGTCGATCGCGTTCTTGACGACCGCGGGATAGCTGCCGTTGTACTCGGGGGTCACCACCAGGACGGCGTTCGCCTCACCGGCCGCGGCCCGCAAGGCCTCGACCGCGGCGGGCGAATGCTCGAGGGCATCGTTGGTCGCGTCGTCGATTTCCTCGTTGTAGAACGGCAGGTCCCCCAGCCCGTCGAACACGGTGACGGTGACACCCTCCGGAGCCACCTCGGCCGCCAGGTGCGCGATCTGGCGATTGATCGACGCCGCGCGCAGGCTGCCCACCAACGCCAACACTTTGATGTTCGGGTTCGCTATATCCTGCGTCACTGTCCCGGTTCCCTTCGGTTGTTGGTCTTCATCTTTCCACGGTTGAAACGGACTCTGGTCCGTTTTATTCCATCGGAGCTAAAGTGCAGGAATGGGCGATCTGCCGGTTTCGACGGCACTGGAGAGAAGTGACGCGGCGCGCAATCGCGCGCTGCTGATCGACGCCGCCCGCAATCTGGTCGCCACCCGCGGCGCCGACGCCGTGACCATGGACGACGTCGCCGCTGCCGCCGGCGTTGGCAAGGGCACGCTGTTCCGCCGGTTCGGCAGCCGGGCGGGCCTGATGATGGAACTCCTCGACGAGGACGAACGGGCCAGTCAGCAGGCATTCCTCTTCGGGCCGCCGCCGCTGGGCCCCGACGCACCGCCCCTGGATCGACTGGTGGCGTTCGGCCGGGAGCGGATCTGCTTCGTGCACACCCATCACGCGCTGCTGTCGGCGGCGAACCGCGATCCGCACAGCCGCTACGGACCCGCGGCGGCGGTACTGCATACCCATGTGCGGGTGCTTCTGCGTTCGGCGCGCACCAGCGGGGACCTCGACGCCCAGACCGACGCCCTGCTGGCCCTGCTCGATGCCGACTACGTCGAGCATCAACTCAACGACGGCGGTCACACCCCGCAAACCTTGGGCGCCGCCTGGGAGAGCCTGGCGCGCAAGCTCTGCGGGCAATGATCGTCCTGCACGTCGACCTCGACCAGTTTCTCGCGTCGGTCGAACTACGCCGGCGCCCCGAACTGGCCGGGCTGCCGGTCATCGTCGGCGGCAACGGCGACCCGACCGAACCGCGCAAAGTCGTCACCTGCGCCTCGTATGAGGCGCGCGAGTTCGGCGTGCACGCGGGCATGCCGCTGCGCAGCGCCGCCCGCCGGTGCCCCGAGGCAACCTTCCTGCCGGCGGATCCGGCCGCCTACGACGCGGCGTCCGACGAGGTGATGAGCCTGCTGCGCGACCTGGGCCACCCCGTGGAGGTCTGGGGCTGGGACGAGGCGTATATCGGGCTGCACAGCGGCGACCCCACCGAGGTCGCCGAGCAGATCCGTGCCATCATCTCGTCCGAGACCGGGCTGTCGTGCTCGGTCGGGATCAGCGACAACAAACAGCGCGCCAAGGTCGCCACCGGCTTCGCGAAACCGGCCGGCGTCTTTGCCCTCACCGACGCGAACTGGATGACCGTGATGGCCGACCGTCCGGTCGATGCGCTCTGGGGCGTCGGCCCGAAGACCGCGAAAAAGCTTGCGGACCTTGATATCACGACGGTCAGCGAGCTCGCGCGCGCCGACGCCGAGCTGTTGACATCGACGTTCGGTCCACGCACCGGCCTATGGCTGCTGCTGCTCGCCAAGGGCGGCGGCGACACCGAAGTCAGCGCGGCGCCGTGGGTACCGCGCTCGCGCAGCCACGTCGTCACCTTCGCGCACGACCTCACCGACCGGGCCGAAATGGACCAGGCCGTAACGGATCTCGCGCGGCGCACGCTCGACGACGTCGTCGGGGAAGAGCGCGTCGTCGCGCGGGTCGCGGTCACCGTGCGCACCGCCACGTTCTACACCCGCACCAAGATCCGCAAACTGGCCGAACCCAGCACCGACCCGAATGTCGTTGTCGCGGCGGCGTTGACAATCCTGGAACTGTTCGAGTTGGACCGGCCGATCCGGCTACTCGGTGTGCGACTGGAGCTCGTGTAGCGCCGGGCTGGGCCGCAGCGCCCGCGTGAAGAACACGTTGACCTGGCGCATGGCCACGCTGTAGGGCCACCACGCCAGCCGCTTGAATGCGTAGAGCGCCCGGATGTCCGGCGACGTGTAGATCAGGTAGCGGTTCTTGGCGACCCCGGCCAGGATCTTGTGGGCCGCCTTCTCCGGGGACACGGCGTGCCCGCTGAAGCGGTCCACCCAGCGGGCGACCTTGGGGTCCTCGCGGTTGACCCCGGCGATCTCGACCGTGTTGACCAATGGGGTCTTGACCGCGCCCGGCACCACGACCGACACCCCGATGCGATGCCGGGCCAGGTCGAAGCGCAACACCTCCGACAGGCCGCGCAGCCCGAACTTGCTGGCGCTGTAGGCCGCGTGCCACGGCAGCGCGACCAGGCCCGCCGCCGAGGACACATTGACCAGACGCCCGCCCCGGCGGGCGGCCACCATCGGCGGGAGGAACGCCTCGATGACGTGGATCGGGCCCATCAGGTTGATCGAGACCATCCGGCTCCACTGATCGTGGCTGAGCCGGTCGACGGTTCCCCAGGCTGATACGCCCGCGATGTTCAGGACGACGTCCATGCTCGGATGGTTGGCGTGGATGTCGGCTGCGAAGGCCGTCACCTGGTCGTAGTCGGACACGTCCAGGGCGCGATATGCGGGTACCCGCGCGCCGAGCGCGCGGGCGTCGGCGACGGTGAGGTCCAAACCTGCGGCGTCGCGGTCGGTCAGATACAGCTCGGCGCCCTGGGCGGCCAGCCGCAGCGCCGTGGCGCGACCGATGCCGCTGGCCGCACCGGTGACAAAGCACCGCTTTCCCTCGAAGTACCGCCCCGTCTTCGCCATGGTCGTGACGATACTGCTTAGCCCTATCTAGGTATGCCCGCCCCAGAGCGCGTTCAGCCACAGCTGCTCGAGCACCTGCACGCGCCGCTCCAAGCCAGGGTCGCGGCCGGCAAGGTCTCCGGTCAGCACCAACGCGGTCGCGCCCACGAGGGTGCGGACCAGCGTCGGGATGTCGTCGGAGATCGGCTGCGCGGTCCCCGCTTTCATCTCGGCCTCGACGATGCCGACGATCTGGCGCAGCAGCACCTCGAATTGCCGGTCGAGAATGTCGCGGATCTCAACATCGGTGTGGCGCGCGACATTACAGGCCGCGATCACCGGATCGGTGTCCGTATAGACCGCGGCCGCGCTGCGCACCATGCGTGTGGCGAACTCCTCCGGCGACTCGCCCGGTTGACGCGGCGCGAAGTTGTGCGTGAGTTCTTCGAGCTGTTCGGCGGTCTCGGCCATGATCTGGGCGAGCACCGCGTACTTGGAGTCGAAATAGAAGTAGAAGCCGGACCGCGCCACCCCGGCGCGCAGGCTGATGGTGCTCACCGACAGTTCGGCGAACGGTTTCTCCTGCAGTAGCTCACGCACCGCCTGCATGATCGCCTGCCGGTGCTTATCACCGCGGCGCCGCACGGCCGGCTCGCCCTGCGCTGGATTCACCGCGGCGTTATCCACTCCCTGACCTTGCACTACGGCCTGCGAAAAGCAAACTTGACAGGCGTCAAGTTTGTACCGAAGTATAGACAACAAGTGACAGGCGTCACTTGGCTCAATGCCGCCCGGGCCCGCAAAGGAGCGTTCATGGCCGCGACCATCAGCACCCCGCACTACCTGCTCGACCAGGCGCGACGCCGCTTCACGCCGTCGATCAACAATTTCCCCGGCATGGGCCTGCTGGAGCGCAGGCTGCTGAACACGCAATTCCCGGAGCGCACTCTGGCCGAGCCGCCCCCGGGCAGCGGGCTGAAAGCGGCCGTCGGCGACGCGGGTTTGCCGTACATCGGGCACCTCATCGAGATGCTGCGCGGCGGACCGGATTACCTGATGTTCCTCTATGAGAACAAGGGCCCCATCGTGTACGGCGACTCTCCGGTGATGCCGACCGTCGCGGCGCTGGGGCCGGATGCCGCGCAAGCCGTCTACTCCAACCGCAACAAGGAATACTCCCAGCAGGGCTGGGTGCCGGTGATCGGACCGTTCTTCCGCCGCGGGCTGATGCTGCTCGACTTCGAGGAGCACATGTTCCACCGCCGGATCATGCAGGAAGCGTTCGTTCGTTCGCGGCTGGTCGGTTACGTCGAGCAGATGGACCACGTCGTCTCGCAGGTCATCGCGCACGACTGGGTGACCAATGACGCGCGCTTCCTGCTCTATCCGGCGATGAAGGAGCTGACGCTCGACATCGCCTCCATGGTGTTCATGGGGCATGAGCCCGGCACCGACCGCGAGCTGCTCACCAAGGTCAACAGCGCGTTCACGACGACGACCCGCGCCGGCAACGCGATCATCCGCACCGGCGTGCCGCCGTTCACCTGGTGGCGCGGGCTCAAGGCGCGCGAGCTGCTGGAAGACTACTTCGCCGCGCGCGTCAGCGAGCGGCGCGGCAAGGACGGCAACGACCTGCTCACGGTGCTCTGCCAGACCGAGGACGAGGACGGCAACCGGTTCTCCGACGAGGACATCGTCAACCACATGATCTTTTTGATGATGGCCGCCCACGACACGTCGACGTCGACAAGCACAACGATGGCCTACAACCTGGCCGCCCACCCGGAGTGGCAGGAGCGCTGCCGCGACGAGTCCGACCGCCTCGGCGATGGGCCGCTGGACATCGAAGCGCTGGAGAAGCTGGAGTCGCTCGACCTGGTGATGAACGAGTCGATCCGGCTGGTGACCCCGGTCCAGTGGGCGATGCGGCAGACGGTGCGCGACACCGAATTGCTGGGCCATTACATACCGGAGGGCACCGGGGTCATCGCCTACCCGGGTCTGAACCACCGCCTGCCGGAACTCTGGACGGACCCGATGAAGTTTGACCCGGAGCGGTTCACCGAGCCGCGCAGCGAGCACAAGCGGCACCGCTACGCGTTCTCGCCGTTCGGCGGCGGCGCGCACAAGTGCATCGGAATGGTGTTCGGCCAGTTGGAAATCAAGACCATCCTGCACCGGCTGCTGCGGCGCTACCGCCTCGAGCTGCCCAGGCCCGGCTACAAGCCCAGCTGGGACTACGGTGGCATGCCCGTTCCGAAGGACGGCATGCCAATCGTGTTGCGCCCGCTCTAATTTCGGCTGAGCAACCGGTTGGCGCAGGCGATCACGGCGCGCAGCGCGGACTGCGTCGGATCGTCGGCCCAGCCCATCGCCCATTCGGCGGCGATGCCGTCGCTGCCGCAGACGAAAGTGGCGGTGTGCGGGCCGGACTGCATCTGGTGAAATTTCAGCGTTTCCACCGTGATCCCGCGCTCGTGCAGCATCGCGGTCAACGCGGCGACGGGTCCGCTGGCCGCGGCCATCGAGGTGCCGATGCTATCGCCGACGGCGATCACAGCCTGGAAGTTGCGGGCCTGCGGACCCAGCCGGCGCCCGGCGTCGGTGCAGGCCCAGCGCCCCAGCCGCAGCGGCCCGGCACCGCGGCCGTAGGTCGCCACGAAGCTCTCCCAGGACATGTCCACGGCCAGCTCCCGCAGCCCGCGCGGCAGCGGGGCGCCGAAGCGGTCGTCGAACCAGGCGTTGGCCGAGCGCTCGCGACTTGAAAGGCGGGAGATGCGGGAGATGCGGGAGATGGTTGTGGTGGTCATGGTGTCGGTCTTCTCTGCTCAGAAGGAGTGACCGACGGTAGTAGCTTCCGACCCACAGCGAGGGGTCGGTCTGGATCAGACCCCGCTGCGGGTGCTGGCTACTACAGCAAGAAGATGCACGAGCGCGAGATTAGACGCCGTTCAGCCCGTCACGCAACTTCATTAACGCGCAAGCGATCTAGCTGCGGTTTTTGATGCCGTCGGCGGCTTCTGCCAGACTGGCCAGCGCGAATCACGCACGAGCATATGAAAGGTGCCACCGATGAGCACGAAGAGCAGAACCAAGACGCTGGCAGTTCGGACCGTGGCCGGAGCTCTCATCGCGGGGTCCGCGATGCTGGCCGTGGGCTGCACATCGGAACTTCCCACCCAGCCGCCGCCGCCGGCCCCGGGAACGCCGGCGCAGCGCTAGTTCGGACGGTCAGCTGCCCGTCGGTCCTGGCGGATCCATCCGCAGATAGGCCTGGATGGTGGTGCCGTTGGCCGTGGTGTGGGTGCGCACCAGGTCGGCCATCGCGTTGACCAGGAAAAGTCCGCGGCTGGCGGTGCCGCTGTCGCCAGGGGGACGGCGGCCGGCGAGCGGGTCGTTGAATCGTCCGGTGTCGCGCGCCTCGCAGACCAGATGCTGTTTGTCGCGCCAGAAGGCCAGCTGGCATGCGCCGTCGGTGTACATCAGGCTGTTGGTCGCCAGTTCGGTGGCGATCAGTTGCAGGTCTTCGGTGCCGTCCTCGGACAGTCCGACCCAGCTGGCGTAGTTGACGGCGAACGACCGGGCCGGGCGTAGATCCGCGGTCCTGCGGACCGTGTAGGTGACCGCCCCCGGATTGATGGGCAGGGGCCGGTTGCAGCGCGCCAGCGCGTCGTCCGGCGCGTATTCCGCGCTTCGGTGCAGCGATCCGCAACTCCACAGGAAGGGATGCGTCGCGCGGGCGCCGGCCAGCACGTCCTCATCCAGACAACTGGCGTCGTAGAGACATAAGCACTGCACCTGGCAGTTTTCCAGGGCTTCGTTGAGCAGCGCCTCATCCTCGACGCAGGCGAGCAGCTCGTCGTCGGTGCGCCCCGCCCAGGCGAGCTGGCTGACGATGCGCACGCGGCGATTGGGGTATTGCTCGGCGAAGCGGCACTTGATCGTCAGAAACCGGCTGGGGTTGCGCGCGATCTCGGTGATGTCGACCGTGTGCAGGCCCGCCGGAATTCCGTCGCACGCGTCGCGCAGCACCTTGCGCAGCAGCTTCAACTTGTCCGCAGGCACCGCGATCAGCACCGGCTCGTCCGCCGTCAAACCGTCGACGACGAAGCGCAGCACGAAGTCCAGGTATTCCCCTTGCGATTCGTAAAGCAATGCGGAATGGACGAATCCCTGTTGCTGGGCGTCCGTGCGCGTAGTCATGTAAGCGCTCCCGCTTTGTGTCACTGTGCCAACCCCCTGTTGGACCGGCCAATCGGTCACTACTCCCATACCCCGGACAGGCGTTCGCTATACGTGCGTGGCTAACGACACGCCGAGTGATGACGATCCAGTATTTTCGTATGTTTCTACAGCCACCAGGAGGCGGCGGCGTCCAGATGACGACGGATGCGGTAGCGCGCCAGACTGTCGTCACCATCGGCGATTGCGTCGAGAATCCGCAGGTGAGCGTGCTCCACGGCGGCGGCCTCGTTCCACGTCGGCAGGCCCTGCTCGGTGCTGGACCAATGCCGGCGCAGGAGCTCGACGATGATCCGCAGGAACAAATCCAGCAGCGCATTGCCAGCAAGTTGGGCAAGTCCGATATGAAATCGTGACTCTTCTACGGCGGCGGTGCGGACGTCGACGGGTGTCTCGGCGAGCGCGGCCCCGCGAGAATTGAGGAACGCCACGACCTCAGGTTGGCCACTTCGTCCGACCACTTTGGTCACACTGGCGATCTCGATGGCCTCGCGGACACAGCGCAGATCTTCACGACTGGGCTGGCGGTACTGCAGGTAGAGCGCGATGGTGTCGATGCTGGCCTGCGCCTCGGGTTTCGCGACGATCAGGCCGCCACCCGGTCCCCGGCGCATGCGTGCGACGGCGTGGTGTTCGAGCAGCCGCACGGCTTCGCGCAGCACCGACCGGCTCACCCGGTAGCGCTCGAGCAGCTCGGCCTCCGAGCCGAGCACCGCACCGACCCGCCAGCCGCCGGCGGCGATGTCATCGCCGATGGTGGCGGCCAGCACCTCGGCCAGCTTGCCGCGCGGCGCCTCGAGGTTGACCCGCGGCTCTCGGGCGCTCGGCGCTTTGTCCGCGTCCTGATGCTCCTGCAGCCAGGCGGTGACCGCCTCCACGTGGCGCTCGGTGAGCGTCCGGGCCCGCGCCGCGTCGCCGGCCGTGACCGCGGCGACGATGTCGGAGTGGTCGGTGTGCATCTGGTCGACCAGCTCGATGGCTTCGCCCGGCGACCCTGCCCGCGACTTGCGGGCGTAGCGCGCGGTCAGGCGCATCAACACGTCGATGAACAGCTGCAGGACAAAGTTTTTCGACTGCTGTGCCAGCGCGACGTGAAACTGGTCACCGTCGCCGTGCAACGCGGCCCGCACCCGGTCGATTCCGGCTTCGTCGATGCGTTCGGCCGCCAGCGAAGCCGCCAGCGGCTCGAGCACCAGACGAGCGTCGAGCAGATCGCCGAGCGTGGCACCCACGTACTCGAGGTAGATGACGATCGCACGGGTCGCCGGGCCCGCGTCGGGTTCGCAGATGATCAGGCCGCCGTTGGGACCGCGGCGCATGCGGGCGACCTGGTGATGCTCGACGAGGCGCACGGCCTCCCGCAGCACCGATCGGCTCGCCTCATAGCGTTGCTGCAGGGCTTGTTCGGAACCCAGCGACTCCCCGACGGCCCAGCCCCGGCGCACGATGTCCGCCTCGATCAGGCGGGCGATCTTCGGCGCTCGTTTATCCGTCGGGCCGGCTTCCGGGCTCATGTTGTCGCTCAATTGAGCTGTTCCCCGCGGCTTTCAGCAGGTGAGCAGCATGCATCCCGCGACGGGACCGCCGCCCACCGAGACCACACCGACCTCGGGGCGCTGCGACACCTGCCGCTCCCCCGCCTCGCCGCGCAATTGCAGACAGCCCTCGTGCAGCGCCCAGTAGCCGTGCATGCGGCCCGCGGACAGCTGGCCGCCGTAGGTGTTCAGCGGCAGCTGGCCGTCGCGAGCGATCCGCGAGCCGCCCTCGACGAACGGGCCACCCTCGCCGTCGCCGCAGATCCCCAGGGCTTCCAGCCACGCCAGGGTGAGATAGGTGAAGCCGTCGTACAACTCGCAAAGCTGGACGTCGGCGGGCGTCAGCTCGGTGCGCGACCACATCTGCGCCGTCGCATCCGACATGGCCATCTTGGGGTAGTCGTCGCGGTGGAACCAGCCGCCCGCGCCGTCGGACCCGCCGACCGCCTCCACCGCCACCGCGCGGTGCGGGCAGTCGCGGGCGTACTCCGCGTTCGACACCACCACCGCGATCGACCCGTCGATGGGCACGTCGCAGTCCAGCAGCCCGAACGGCGTCGACACCAGCCGTGCGCCCAGGTAGTCGTCCATCGTCATCGGATCGCGGTAGACCGCAAGGGGATTCAGCGCCGCGTTGCGCCGGCCGTTGAGCGCGATCCAGCCCAGTTGCTCTTTGGTGGTGCCGTACAGCTCCATGTGCCGACGGCAGTTCAGCGCCAGCCAGTTCGCCGCCGAATAGGCTTGCGCCGCGACGAGATCGTTGACATCGTCCATGGCGCCGACGGCCGGACGCTCGGCCCCCTCGGCCACCTCGAACATGCGCGCCAGCGGCGGGGCGGGAGCGTTCTCTTCCTGCTTGACCGGCACCGTGCCGCCGAGCATCTGGATGGTCCGGTAGATCACCACGTGCCGGGCGCGCCGCTCGGAGACGGCACGGCACGCCGACATCACCGGGCTGAGCAGCCCCCCGGTGCCGAAGCCGCTTCCGCAGTCGGCGGCCTCGATGCGCAACTCGGCGTTGACCTCGCCGGGCGGGGTGTCGCCGAGGGTGGCGATGCCGTCGATGTCGGCGGCGGCCAGGCCGGCGTCCGCGATCGCGGACCGCACCGCCTCCATGGTCAGGTCGAAACCCGGAATGCCGGTGCGACGGCCGATTCTCGAGATCCCGATGCCGGAGATGATCGCGTCTTTTTCGAAGTAGCTCATCTGCACCTATCCGTGAGACCGAAACCCGCCGCGTGCGTCAAACCGAATAGAGTGTACTGTATTGCCCGTGTCATCCGAGCCGGTGTCCCAGCTGCTTGTCGAACACTGCGACGCGTGCGCGCGCTGGGTGCATCCGCCCGCCGGCGAGTGCCGCAAGTGCGGCGGTCCCCTGGTGGCGCGGGCGGTGTCCGGCCACGGCACGGTGTTCACCTACACGGTCAACCACCACCCGTACAACCCGGAGATCCCGACCCCGTATGTGATCGCCATCGTCGAGCTCGCCGAACAGAGCGGGCTGCGCGTCGCGGCCAATATCGTTGGCTGCGAACCTGATTCGGTACGAGTCGGGTTGCCGGTCGACGTCCAAGCCGAGCGGGGCGCCGGCGGCGCCCCGCTGTTCGCGCCGTCTTAGCGCTTACGCGCCGTAACCAACAGGAACTCCCACTCCATCGTCGCCGTCCCGGCAAGGTGGCGGTCGCCGAGCTCGGCCAACCGCGCGTCCAGGTCGGCAACTCTTTCCGGATCGGCCGCGATCCCGCGGTAGGCCGCGACCGTCGGGCCGTAATTCGCCTTGAAGAAGTCGCGGAACGCCGCCCCGTCGGCGAATCGGTCCACCCGCAACGCGCGCCGTTGCGCGGTGAAGTCGCGCACCCGATCGCCCAGCAGGCCGCGCACGTGCTCCTCATCGCCCCACAGCGGAGCCGGTTGCGCCTCGGGCGGCGGCGCGGCGACGAACGGTTTCATCGTCGCGAACATCTGGCCCACGAATCCCTCGGGCGTCCAGCTGATCAGCCCGATCACGCCATCGGGGCGGCAGACCCGCAGCAATTCGTCCGCCGCGTCCTGATGGTGCGGCGCGAACATCACGCCGACGCACGAGAGGACCGCGTCGAAGTCGTCGCCTCCGAACGGCAACGCTTCGGCGTTGGCCACTTGCCAAGTCAGGCCGACACCGCGGGCTTCACCGATCGCCCGGCCCCGCTTCAGCAGGTCCGGACACAGGTCGCTGGCGATCACGTCGGCGCCGGCCAGCGCCGCCGGTATCGCCGCGTTGCCGGACCCGGCGGCAACGTCAAGCACGCGGTCGCCCGCCCCGATTCCGCTGGCCTGCACCAGCATTGGGCCCAGCGGCGCCACTACGTCGGTCGCCACGCTCGTGTAGTCGCCCAACGCCCAGAGCGCCCGATGCGCGCTTTCGTATCCCAGGCCGGCGGTTCCCGTCACTGCAGTCATGGTGAGCTTCCCTTCTCCGTTGATTGCCACCATCGTCGGACGCGGGCGCCGAGAGCTTCCAGTGCCGAATCTGAATCATTTGAAGTTCACAATCTGTACTAGCCACCGCCGCCGCCACGGCGTCTACTGGACACAGCCGAAATGAGGAGTGCCGAAATGTCGACCTACGGCCAGTTCTGTCCGGTGGCCAAGGCCATGGAGCTGCTCGATGAGCGCTGGACACTGCTCGTCGTGCGCGAACTGCTCAAGGGCAGCGCGCATTTCAACGACCTGCGCCGTGGCGTGCCCAAGATGTCGCCCGCGCTGCTGTCCAAGCGGTTGAAGTCCCTGAGCCGGGCCGGTGTGGTCGAACGCACCGAGGTCGACGGCCGCACGTCCTACGCGCTGACGCCGTGCGGTCAGGAGCTGGCCGGCGTGGTGAACGAACTCGGCGCCTGGGGCACCCGCTGGATCCCCGAGATCGGCGACGACGACCTCGACCCGCACCTGCTGATGTGGGATATCCGCCGCACCGTGCCCGTCGAGGCGTGGCCGCGGGCGCGCACCGTGGTGGAGTTCCGGCTCACCGGGGTCGCGCCGAAGGCGTCCGGGTGGTGGCTGATGGTGTCCGAGGGAACCGCCGACGTCTGCGATTTCGACCCGGGCTACGAGGTGGCCGCGACGGTCGAGACCAGCCTGCGCACGCTGACCGAGCTGTGGCGCGGCGACGTGTCGTGGTCGCGCGCAACGCTGAACGGCGGCGTAACCGTGCACGGCGCCGGCGATGCCCGCCGGGCGGTGCCGCGCTGGCTGGGTCAGTCGGACATGGCAACCATCCCGCGCCCGGCCTAGCGGCGCTAGTTGAGCTAGTTGATCAGTGGGTCGCGCGGCATCCCGAGGATCCGCTCGGCGATCTGGTTGCGAGTCACCTCCGAGGTGCCGCCCGCGATTGCCATGCCACGCGCGCCCATGACCAGTCGGCCGGCCAACGCGCCGGGCCCGTCGACGAGCGCAACGTCGGGTCCCTGCAGCGCCGTCATGATCGCGGCGCCCTCGATCATGTGGTCGGCCAGCTTCAGTTTGGTGACGTTGCCCTCCGGGCCCGGGCCCGCGCCTTCGACGCTGCGCGCGACGCGGCGCAGGTTCAGCAGCCGCAGCGCGGTCTCCTCGGCCAGGTAGTAGCCCAGCCGAATTGCCACGCCCGCCAAGCGATCTGAGTGCTGCTGCGCCAGTTTCACCAGTTCCGACGCCAGGCCCTCGTAGAACGAGCCGCTGCCGCCGATGCTGACCCGCTCGTTGCCCAGCGTCGCCCGCGCGACCGTCCACCCGGAGTTGGGCGCGCCGACGACGTCCTCGTCGGGAACGAACAGGTCGTTGAAGAACACCTCGTTGAAATCGGCGCCGCCGGTCATCTGCCGCAGCGGGCGCACCTCCACCTCGGGGGCCTTCATGTCGACGATCACCGTGGTGATGCCGGCGTGCTTGGGGGCGTCCGGGTCGGTGCGCACGGTGGCCAGGCCGCGTGCGCAGTAGTGCGCGCCGCTGGTCCAGACCTTCTGCCCGTTGATCTTCCAGCCGCCGTCCACCCGGGTGGCCTTCGTCCTGATCGACGCCGCGTCGGACCCGGCCTCGGGTTCGGAGAACAGCTGGCACCAGATCTCGTCTTTGCGTAACGCCTTCTCGACGAATCTCTCGATCTGCCAAGGGGTTCCGTGCTGGATCAAGGTCAGGATCACCCATCCGGTGATGCCGTAGTCGGGGCGCTTGATGGCGGCCGCGCGGAATTCCTCCTCGATGACGAGCTGCTCGACCGCGTCCGCGGCACGGCCCCACGGCTTGGGCCAGTGCGGCATCACGTAGCCCGTCTCGATCAGCTTGTCGCGTTGGGCCTGCTTCTCCAGGCCGGCCAACTCGGCGGCGTCGGCATGGATTTGGGTGCGCAGCTCCTCGGCCTCGGGCGGCAGGTCCAGGCTGTTCTCCCGGACCGCGCCGGCGGCGGTGCGGTCGAAGACGTCCCGCGCCGGCCCGTCGCCACCGAGCAACCCGGCCGTCACGATCGACCGGCGCACGTGCAGGTGCGCGTCGTGTTCCCAGGTGTAGCCGATGCCGCCGTGCACCTGGACGTTGAGCTCGGCGTTGCGCGCATAGGCCGGGAACGCCAGCGCGGCCGCGACCGCGGCGACCAGCCGGAACTGCGCTTCGTCTTCTGATGAGTCCTCGGAGGCCGCCCGCGAGGCATCCCACACGGCGGCGAGCGCCGATTCGGCGGCCACCACCATGTTGGCGCAATGATGCTTCACCGCTTGGAAAGTGGCGATGGTGCGGCCGAATTGCTGACGCACCTTGGCGTATTCGACGGCGCTCTCGACGCAGTCGGAGGCCCCGCCCACCGCCTCGGCGGCCAACAGCGTGCGCGCGCGGGCCAGCGCCGACGCCCGCGCCCCGCGCAGGACGTCGTCGTCGGACACCGTCACGTTGCGCAGCCGCACCCGGCCGGACCGCCTGGTGGGATCGAAGTTCTCGGGCACCTCGACCGAGACGCCGGCGCGATCGCGTTCGATCACCAGCACGTCCTCGCCTGCGGCGATCAGCAGCAGCTCGGCCAGCCCCGCGCCCAGCGCCACGCCGGCCTCACCGTCGGCCTTTCCATCCTTGAGCCGCACGGCGCCGTCCAGACCGATTGCCGCGGCGACCGATCCGTCGGCCAGCCCCGGCAACAGCCGGGACTTCTGCTCGGCGGTGCCGTCCTTGGCGATCACCGACGACGCGATCACCGTCGGGACGAACGGCCCGGGCGCCACCGCCCGCCCGAGTTCCTCGACCACCACCACGAGCTCGGGCAGCCCGAAGCCGGACCCGCCGTACTCTTCGTCGAGGTGCAGGCCGAGCCAACCCAGCTCGACCATGCCCTGCCAGAACGAGGGCCGCGCCTCCTCCGGCGCGTCCAGCAGGGACCGCGCGGCCGCGCGCGCCTTCTGCGATGTCAAGAATGCGCGCGCGACCTCAGCAAGCTCGCGGTGGTCGTCGGTCAGTGCGATACCCATCAGGGGCCCTCCTCGCGCGGCTTTGCGGCCCGCATCGATTCGCCCGGGCGCCGACAAAGAGTGTACTTAATCCGGGCGGACGCGAGTGCGCCCGGTGCCACCTTCTCTAAGGGCTACTTGGGAGCGAACCGCTGCCCGGCGTCCAGCCGCAGGCACTGGCCGTTGAGCATCGGGTTGTCCACGATCGCGGCCACCAGCTTGGCGTACTCCTCGGGGCGGCCGAGGCGCTTGGGGAACGCGGCGTCCTTGGTCAGCGCCGAGGCGAACTCGTCGGGAATGCCCTTGGTCAGGCCGGTGGCGAACAGGCTCGGCGCGATCGCCAGCACCCGGATGCCCAGCGAGCCCAGGTCACGCGCCATCGTCAGGCACATGCCGGCGATGCCGGCCTTGGCCGCGGTGTAGGCGACCTGCCCGATCTGGCCCTCGAAGGCGGCGATGGAGGCGGTGTTGATGATGACGCCGCGCTCCCCGGTGTCGGGGTCCTCCGGCTCGTTGGTGCTCATGTGTGCCGCGGCCAGCCGGCTGATGTTGAAGGTGGCGATGAGGTTGAGGTTGACCGTGGCCTGGAAGCTTTCCAGGTCGTGCGGGCCGGTCTTGGTCATGGTGCGCTTGGCGGTGCCGCCGCCGGCGGTGGTGATCACGACGTGCAGCCCGCCCAGACCGTCGACGGCCGCCTTCAACGCTTCCTCGGTGCCGGTGAAGTCGGTGACGTCGACCGGGTAGAACTTGCCGCCGACACCCTCGGCGACCTCTTTGCCGTCCGAGCCCTCGCGGTCGAGGATCGCGACGTCCGCGCCGCGCTCGTGCAGCAGCTCGGCGCTGGCACGACCCATTCCCGAAGCGCCGCCGATGACGACAACCTTCTTCCCGTTGATCTCCATCCGGACCTCTCTTTTTAGGCTTGTCAGAATCGTTGTGATTTGTAACGTCAAGTAGGCACGCTAGCGTGTCCGCCCGGCGGACCTGTCACCGAGCCATGCCAAGCTCGGGGAGTGCTCCTTGTCGACGTAGCAAGCACATCGCTTAACGTGGGCGGCACTTCGTCGCGGTTGACCAAGGTCGCCCACATCGCCGAACTGCTGCGCCGCGCCGCCCCCGACCCGAAACTCGTCGCGATCATCGTGTCCTGGCTCTCCGGCGAGCTGCCGCAACGCCAGATCGGCGTCGGCTGGGCGGCGCTGCGATCGCGCCCGCCCGCGGCCACCGCTCCGACGCTGACCGTCGCCGCCGTCGACGCCACTTTCACCGAGATCGGCGCCGTCTCCGGCAAAGGCTCCCAGGCCCGCCGCGCCGAACTCGTCGCCGGTCTATTCGCCGCCGCCACCGACTCCGAGCAGACCTTCCTGCTGCGGCTGCTCGGCGGCGAGCTGCGCCAGGGCGCGCTGGCCGGGGTCATGGCCGACGCCGTCGCCAAGGCCGCCGACATCCCGGCGGCGGCGGTGCAGCGCGCCGCGATGCTGGCCGGCGATCTGCCCGCGGTCGCGGCGGCCGCGCTGTCCGAGGGGACGGCGGCGTTGGACACGTTCACCCTGCGGGTCGGCCGGCCCGTCGGCCCGATGCTCGCGGGCACCGCCACCAGCATCACCGACGCCCTCGAACGGCACGGCGGCGCAACGATTTTCGAGGCGAAGCTGGACGGCGCCCGGGTGCAGATCCACCGCTCGGGGGATGACGTCACGGTCTACACCCGGAGCCTCGACGACGTCACCGCCCGGCTGCCCGAGGTGGTGGCGGCGACGCTGGCGTTGCCGGCGACCGAGCTGATCGCCGACGGCGAGGCGATCGCGCTGCGCCCGGACAACCGCCCGCACCGCTTCCAGGTCACCGCGTCGCGCTTCGGCCGTTCCGTCGATGTGGCGGCAGCCGTTGCGGCGCAACCCCTTTCGGTGTTTTTCTTCGACATTCTGCACCGCGACGGGGTTGATCTGCTGGATGCGCCGACGAGCGAGCGGCTGGTGGCGCTGGACGCGCTGGTGCCGCCGCGGCACCGGGTGGACCGGTTGACGACGTCCGACCCCGCACGGGCCGAGGACTTCCTGGCGGCGACGCTGTCCGCCGGTCACGAAGGAGTGATGGCCAAGTCGCCGGACGCGCCGTATCAGGCGGGCCGGCGCGGGGCCGGCTGGCTGAAAGTCAAGCCGGTGCACACGCTCGACCTGGTGGTGCTCGCCGTCGAGTGGGGTTCGGGGCGGCGCCGCGGCAAGCTGTCGAACATTCACCTGGGCGCGCGCGATCCGGTCAGCGGCGAATTCATCATGGTGGGAAAGACTTTCAAGGGCATGACTGACGCCATGCTGGACTGGCAGACCACCCGGTTCACCGAGCTGGCCGTGGGCCCCACCGATGGTTACGTCGTGCACGTGCGTCCGGAGCAGGTCGTCGAGATCGCGTTGGACGGGGTGCAGCAGTCGACGCGATACCCCGGCGGGCTGGCGCTGCGGTTCGCCCGGGTGCTCCGCTACCGCGACGACAAGAGCCCTGCCGAGGCCGACACCATCGACGCGGTGCGCGCACTCTATTGATATCTAGGCGACCATCGTAGGGTTTGACCGTGACTGTGGACGACAAAGATGTCAGCCTGATTCGCACCGAGGACGACCTGCCACCCGTCGCGATCGTCGACCGCTCCCCCATCACCGGCCGGCACAAGATCGTCTTCGGCATCGTCGCCGTGATCGGTGCCATCGCCTGGGCTGTCATCGCGTTCGTCCGGGGCGAGACGGTCAACGCGGTGTGGTTGGTGGTGGCCGCAATCTGCACCTACATCATTGGATTCCGGTTCTACGCGCGATTGATCGAAATGAAGATCGTCCGCCCGCGCGATGACCATGCCACGCCGGCGGAAATCTTCGAGGACGGCACGGATTACGTGCCGACCGACCGGCGTGTGCTCTTCGGCCACCATTTCGCTGCCATCGCAGGAGCCGGCCCACTCGTGGGACCGGTGCTCGCCACCCAGATGGGTTATTTGCCGTGCAGCATCTGGATCGTCATCGGTGCCGTGCTGGGCGGTTGTGTGCAGGACTACCTGGTGCTGTGGATCTCCACCCGCCGGCGCGGCCGATCCCTGGGCCAGATGGTCCGCGAAGAAATCGGCGCCACGGCTGGCGCGGCGGCGCTGATCGGCGTCCTCGTCATCATGGTGATCCTGATCGCGGTGCTGGCGCTGATCGTGGTGAAGGCACTCGCCGAAAGCCCGTGGGGCGTGTTCTCGATCGCCATGACGATCCCCATCGCGCTCTTCATGGGTTGTTACCTGCGGTTCCTGCATCCCGGCCACGTCGGAGAGGTATCGGTGATCGGCGCCGTGCTGCTACTTGGATCGGTGGCCGGCGGCAGTTGGGTCGCCAAAACGTCGTGGGGCGCATCATGGTTGAACCTGTCACCGATCACGTTGTCGTGGCTCATCATCGTCTATGGTTTCGCGGCGTCGGTGCTTCCCGTGTGGTTGCTCCTCGCGCCGCGCGACTACCTGTCGACGTTCATGAAGGTCGGAACCATCGCCCTGCTGGCGATCGGTATCTTCATCGCGCACCCGGTCCTGCAGGCGCCCGCCGTCTCGCATTTCGCCACCCGGGGCGACGGTCCGGTGTTCGCGGGCTCGCTGTTCCCGTTCCTGTTCATCACCATCGCGTGCGGCGCACTGTCCGGATTCCACTCGCTGATCTCCTCGGGCACGACACCCAAGCTGCTGGAGAAGGAAAGCCAGATGCGGGTGATCGGCTACGGCGGCATGATCACGGAGTCGTTCGTCGCCATCATGGCGCTGATCACCGCATCGATCATCAACCAGCACCTGTACTTCACCCTCAACGCGCCGGCACCGCTGACCGGCGGCGCCGCGGCCAGCGCCGCCGACTACGTCAACAAACTCGGCCTGTCGGGTGCCCCGGCGACCGCGGCACAAATCAACGACGCCGCCAGCGGCGTCGGCGAGCACACGATCGTGTCACGCACCGGCGGCGCGTCAACGCTGGCCCTGGGCATGTCCGACGTGCTGCACCACGTTTTCGGTGGCGACAGCCTGCGCGCGTTCTGGTATCACTTTGCGATCATGTTCGAGGCGCTCTTCATCCTGACCACCGTCGATGCGGGCACCAGGGTCGCGCGCTTCATGCTCTCCGACACGCTGGGCAACTTCGGCGGGCCACTGGCCAAGTTCAGAAATCCGGGCTGGCGCGTCGGCGTGTGGGCGTGCAGTGCGGCCGTGGTCGCCGGGTGGGGCAGCGTCCTGCTGATGGGCGTGACCGATCCGCTGGGCGGCATCAACACGCTGTTTCCGCTGTTCGGCATAGCCAACCAGCTGCTCGCCGCGATCGCGCTCACCGTGGTCACCGTGGTGGTGATCAAGAAGGGCCTTTTGCGGTGGGCGTGGATTCCTGCGTTACCGCTGCTGTGGGATTTGGTGGTCACGCTGACGGCGTCGTGGCAGAAGATCTTTTCCGGGGACCCGGCCGTCGGTTACTGGACGCAGCATCACAAGTATCTGGCGGCAAAGAACGCGGGCAAGACAGTGTTCGGGTCGGCCAAGAATGTCCACCAGCTCGACGCGGTTATCAGGAACACCTTCATCCAAGGCACGCTGTCGCTTGTATTCGCCCTGGTTGTCGTCATCGTATTTGTCGCCGGAGCCATCATGTCGCTCAAGGCGATTCGCGGCGGCGGCAGGCCGTTGAGCGAAGACGACCCGGTGCCCTCGAAGAGGTTCGCGCCGTCGGGGCTGATCGCGACCGCCGCCGAGCGCGAGGTTCAGGCCGCGTGGGACGCACTGTGCTGATTCCTACCTAGCCTCCCGC
The DNA here is from genome assembly GCA_963758775.1 of uncultured Actinomycetota bacterium. Taxonomy (GTDB): domain Bacteria; phylum Actinomycetota; class Actinomycetes; order Mycobacteriales; family Mycobacteriaceae; genus Mycobacterium. The sequence continues at coordinate 326,713 of CAVWWU010000011.1, read as the reverse complement.
GGCAAACCCGCCGGCAGAGACAGGTAGTCGACTACGCATCCCACGCGGCGGGGCGCGACCTTACCGTGAGTGCACGAACCGGCCGATCCCCTCAAACTCAACCCGGCCGGTCGCGCAGGAGGTGACCGAAATGTTGGTCTCACCAGCGGCACTCGCCGACAAGGCCGAATTCGTCGAGCCCGCCGCGGACGACGGTTCGTCGACCGAGGTCCTCATCACCGCGCAGCAGGTGCTGCTCAGCACGGCGGCCGCTGCCGGAGTGCGTCAGGGCGCGGGCGCCCGGCTCGTCGCGGCCGTCAAGCACATGTTTGCGGCGTCGGAGCCGCCACGCCCGCGGTCCCGGCACTACGCGAAGCGGTACGGCTACCTCGAGAACGCCGCCATGGCACGCGCGATGGAGCGACTGTGAACGTGCTCATCTCGGTCGGCTCCGCCGCGGCCATGGCGATGTTCGCGACCGGGATCTACAACCTGCAGTGGTGGCTGGAGCGCAGCGACTACGAGCGCCATTTCGAGGATTGACGCGCTCGCATCCTGCGCGAGGTAGGCGCACCGGCCTAAATTAGGCGGAATGAGAGTCGGCATCGACTTTGGCACCACCCACACCGTCGTCGCGGCCGTCGATCGCGGTAACTATCCGGTCGTCTCCTTCGACGGCGTGGACACCTGGCCCTCGCTCATCGCCGCCGACACCGCCGGCCGGTTGCGCTTCGGGGTGGACGCGGCCGCGGTGCGCCACCAGCCGGGCTGGTCGGTACTTCGATCGGTCAAACGTCTGCTCAATCACGGCGGTCCGCGCACCGAGGTGACCCTGGCCGGACGCAGCTACCGACTGTCCGACCTCCTCACCGATCTGCTCGCCCAGCTGAAAAGCGACCTGCAGCACCGCTCGAACGCCGGTTTGGCGCCCGGTGAAACGGTCGAGGCCGCGATCAGCGTGCCGGCCAACTCCTCGACGGCCCAGCGTCTGCTGACGCTGGATGCCTTCGTGGCGGCCGGTTTCCACGTCGTCGCGCTGCTCAACGAACCCTCGGCGGCCGGCCTGGAATACGCCCATCGGTACCGCTCCACGATCACGGCCAAGCGCGAGTATGTGCTCATCTACGACCTCGGTGGCGGCACGTTCGACGCCTCGCTGCTCAAGATGACCGGACATGTCAACGAGGTGGTCGTCAGCGAGGGCATCCAACGACTCGGCGGCGACGACTTCGACGAGGCCATCACGGAACTGGTGTTGGCCCGCTCGACGCTGACGCTGGACGCCGCGGGACGCGACCTGCTGCGCGAGGAGTGCGCCGCACGCAAGGAAGCCGTCGGCCCGCAGACCCGCCGCTTCCTGGTGGACCTCACCGCGATCGACGACCGGGAGCGACCGCCGTTCTCCTGCGCCATCGACGACGTGTACGCGGTCTGCTCGCCGCTGGTCGACCAGACCACCGAACTGCTCGACCGGGTGCTGCGCGACCCGACTCGCGACGACAACGAGGTCGCGTGGTCGGAGGTGGCCGGCATTTACGTGGTGGGCGGGACCGGTGGCTTCCCGCTGATCTCCCGGATCCTGCGCACGACGTACGGCGAGCGGCGGGTGAAACGCTCACCGCACCCCTTCGCCGCCACCGCCATCGGGCTCGCGGTCTTTCTCGACACCGAATCCGGTTTCGCGTTGTCCGAACGCTTTTCGCGCCACTTCGGGGTGTTCCGCGAGGCGCGGGCCGGCGACGACGTCGTCTTCGACCCCATCGTGCCCAAGGACGCTGCGCTGCCGGCCGATGGGCGCTCCCCGCTGGTGGTCAGCCGGACCTACCGGGCCGCGCACAACATCGGACACTTCCGCTTCGTGGAGTGCAGCCGCCTGGTCAACGGGCGCCCCGACGGCGACGTGGTGCCGTATGACCCGGTGCTGTTTCCGTTCGACCCGGCGCTGCACGACCGCGACGATCTCGGCCGCCAGCCGGTCGGCCGCTGGGACGGACCCGATGTCGAGGAGCGCTACGTCGTCGCCCCCAGCGGTGCGGTGGAAGTGACCCTGACGACGCAGCCGGCCGGCTTCCAGCGCACCTTCCGGCTGGAACGACGCGTAGCGAAAGTGTAAGTAGGGGTGTAGGCCATGGAGTTATACGACGTCATGCGAACAACATTCGCCGCGCGCGAGTTCACCGACGATCCCCTGCCCGACGAGGTGTTGTCCCGCATCTTCGACAACGCCCGGTTCGCGCCGACCGGTGGCAATCGGCAGGGCGTCCACATCACCATGGTGCGTGACGCCGACACCCGTCGCCGGCTGGCCGAACTCGGCGCCGCCACCGCCCGGCGCTACCACGCGCAGCTGTCGGCGGGCGAAAACCCTTGGAATTCGGTGCATCCCACCGCTGTGGCGCAGGACGTGATTGACAACACCGACGTTCCGGACAACTTCATCGCGCCCCTCATCGACGCCCCCGTCGTCCTGGTCTTCACCGTGGACCTCAGCGTGGTCGCGTCCGTCGATCAGAACCTGGACCGCATCGGCGTGGTCAGCGGCGCATCGGTGTATCCACTGGTCTGGAATGTCATGCTGGCCGCCCGCAACGAAGGCTACGGCGGCACGCTGACCACGATGGCGATCGCCGCCGAGGACCAGGTCCGCGGGCTGCTGGGCATCCCGGACAACCACGCGGTCGCGGCGGTCGTGCCGCTCGGCAAGCCCACCCGTCAGCTGACCAAACTGCGCCGCCGCCCGATCGCGGAGTTCGTCACCATCGGGCGCTTCGACGGGCCCCCACTCGAGGGCTGACGCGGCCATGGCAGAGACTTCTGTCATGTCCACTTGGCTCATCACCGGATGCTCGACCGGGCTCGGCCGCGCGCTCGCCGACGCCGTGATCGGCACCGGCCACAACGCGGTCGTCACAGCACGCGATTCGGCGAAAGTCGCCGATCTGGTCGCGGCCGCACCCGAGCGCGTGCTGGCCGCCGCCCTCGACGTCACCGACCCCGAACAGGTGCGCGCGGCCATCCGCCAGGCAGAGGAGCGGTTCGGCGGTGTTGACGTCCTGGTCAACAACGCCGGCTACGGTTACCGCGCCGCGGTCGAAGAAGGCGACGAGGCCGGCGTCCGCACGCTGTTCGAGACGCACTTCTTCGGCACCGTCGCAATGATCAAGGCCGTCCTGCCCGGCATGCGGGCCCGGCGCAGTGGCGCGATCGTCAACATCTCCTCGATCGGTGCGCAGGTAACCCCGGTGGGGTCGGGCTACTACGCGGCGGCCAAGGCCGCGATCGAGGGTCTCAGCGGCGCCCTACGCGGCGAGCTCGCGCCGCTCGGCATCTCGGTGACCGTCGTCGAGCCCGGCGCGTTCCGCACCGACTTCGCGGGCCGCTCCCTCGTCCAATCGGCCACGATCATCGACGATTACGCCGACACCGCGGGGCAGCGCCGCAAGGAGAACGACACCATGCACGGCAACCAGGCCGGCGACCCCGCCAAGGCCGGCGCGGCGATCATCGCGGCCGTCGAATCGGACGAACCCCCGGGCTTCCTGTTGCTGGGACCCGACGCCTTGGCAATCTACCGCTATGTCGCCGACACCCGCGCGGCCGAGATCGCCACCTGGGAAAAGCTCACCACCGGCACCAACTTCGACTCCTGAGCCTCAACCGCCACACCCAGCCCTGATTGACAACGGCTTCCCTTTATGGGAGAAGCTTATTCTCGTGGGCAGAGAATCGGCGGGCACATTGGAGCTGGACCGACCGCGCGACGGCGTCGTCGTGGTCCGACTGAATCGCCCGCAGCGGCTCAACGCGATCAACGAGGCGATGCGGTCCGAGTTGACCCAGGCGCTGGACGAGGTGGCGAAAGACCGCACTGCGCACGTCGTCGTTCTCACCGGAACCGGGCGCGGCTTCTGCTCCGGCATCGATGTGCGCGACTTCGGGCCGGGCATGGTGGAGGCCGACGCCCCCGCACTGGACCGGATGCGGTTCCAGGAGGCGATGGCCGCGCTGGCCGAAGCCGTCCGCGCCGTGCCCCAGCCCGTCATCGCCGCGGTCAACGGCCCGTGCGTCGGTGCGGGGTTCGCATTGTGCCTGGCCGCGGACATCCGGATCTGTTCTACGGCAGCAACTTTCGGAAACGGCGCGATCCTGCTGGGGCTGTCGGGGGCCGAGATGGGCATGAGCTATCACCTGCCGCGCATCGTGGGCACCAGCGTCGCAGCGGACTGGATGCTGACCGGCCGCACGGTGCCGGCCGCCGAGGCGGATCGGCGTGGCCTGGTCAGCGAGGTCGTCGAACCGGACCGGCTGGACGAACGCGCCCTCGAGCTGGCCGGCCTGATCGCCGGTCTCGCCCCGCTGGGCGCGCAGCTGACCAAGCGCGCGCTGCAGGTCAATACCGACGCGCCGAGCCTGGCGTCGGCGCTGGACCTGGAGAACCGCAATCAGGTGATCTCGCACACGACCGACGAGGCGGCCGCGCGCCGCGCCAAGTGGTCTTCGTGACCGGCCCGCTCAAGGGCGTGCGGATCGTGATGATGGGCGGCCTGGGGCCGGCGCCGTTCTGCGGAATGTTGTTGGGGGACTTGGGCGCCGACGTGATCCGCGTCGACCCCGTCGCCGGTGTGGACGGCCCGCTGCCGATCGACTACACGGTGCGCCGCAGCCAGCGTTCACTGGCCGCCGACGTGAAGGATCCCCGCGGCAGAGACCTGGTGCACCGGCTGGCCGCCGATGCCGATGCCTTCGTCGACGTCTATCGGCCCGGTGTGGCCGAACGGTTGGGCATCGGCCCCGACGCGCTGCGTGAACGCAATCCCCGGCTGGTGTATGCCCGCATGACGGGATATGGCCAGGACGGTCCGTTGGCCGGACATGCCGGCCATGACATCAACTACCTCGCCGTGGCCGGCGCCTTGCACGGCATCGGCACGGCCGAAACCCCTTTGCCGCCATTGAATCTGGTCGGCGACTACGGTGGGGGCGGCATGCTGCTGGCCGTCGGCCTGCTCAGCGCGATTCTGGAGGCCCGCGAGTCGGGTGAGGGGCAGGTCCTCGACGTCGCGATGGTCGACGGCGTCGCAACGCTGCTGGCGCCGTATTTCGGGATGATTCGGCAGGGCACGTGGCGCGACCGGCGCGAGGACAACCTGCTCGACGGCGCCGCCCACTTCTACGGTGCGTATGCAACGTCCGACGGGCGCCACGTCGCGGTCGGCGCCATGGAGCCGAAGTTCTACGCCGAGCTGTGCGACCGCCTCGGGGTCGACGTCCCGCACGACGACAATCGGCCGCACGCCTGGGCGGCCCACCGGGCGCAGCTGGCCGCGCGTTTCGCCGAGCGGAGCCGCGACGAGTGGGAGCGGATCCTGGATTCGCCGGGATGCTGTGCGACACCGGTGCTTTCGCTCTCCGAGGCGCCACGCCACCCGCATCTGGCGGCGCGCGAGACGTTCATCGACGTCGACGGCGTCACCCAGCCGGCCCCCGCCCCGCGCTTCTCGCGAACCAAGCCCGCAGCACCCGCACCGCCGTCGCTGCCGGGCAACCACACACATACATTGCTGGAAGAGCTTGGGCTCGACTCGGACACCATCACCGCGCTCGAAGACGCCGGCGTGGTCACACAGAGCAAGAGGGGATGACAGATGTCGTGGGATTTCGCCACCGACCCGGAGTGGGCGCAACAACTCAAGTGGGTCGAGGACTTCGTGCGCACCGAGTGCGAACCAATCGACCTGATAGTCAAGGAGTCCCACGACCTCAATGACCCGGTGCGCCAGGCGTTGATACCCCCGCTGCAGGAGATCGTGAAAGACCGCGGACTGTGGGCCACGCACCTCGGCCCGCACCTGGGCGGGCCGGGCTACGGGCAGGTGAAGCTGGCGCTGCTCAACGAGATCCTGGGCCGCTCGGAGTGCGCGCCGATCGTCTTCGGTTCGCAGGCACCCGATTCCGGCAACAGCGAGATCCTGGCGCACTACGGCACGCCGGAGCTCAAATCGCTCTACCTCGAGCCGCTGCTGGACAACCGGATCGTGTCCTGCTTCTCGATGACCGAACCGCAGGGCGGCGCCGACCCGAAGGTGTTCACCACCACCGCGGTACCCGACGGCGATCATTGGATCATCAACGGCGAAAAGTGGTTTTCGTCGTTTGCCTCGATGGCGTCGTTCATCATCGTGATGGCGATGACCGACCCCGACGCGCCGCCCTACCAACGCTATTCGATGTTCGTCGTCCCCGGCGACACCCCGGGCATCAACGTGCTCCGCGATGTGGGGCTGGGGTATCAGCCGACCGGCGGCGGCCGGGAGGGTTACGTCCGCTACGAGAACGTGCGGGTGCCCGCCGATCACATGCTGGGCCCGCGCGGTGGGGCCTTCGTCGTCGCCCAAACCCGGTTGGGCGGTGGGCGCATCCACCACGCCATGCGCACGGTCGGACTGGTCCGGCGCATCTTCGACATGATCTGCGAGCGGGCGGTGTCGCGCTACACCCAGGGCGAGGTACTGGCCAACAAGCAGATGGTGCAGGAGATGGTCGCCGACTCCTGGATGGACATCGAGGCCTTCCGGCTGCTGACCCTCCAAACCGCTTGGAAGATCGACCAATTCAATGACTACAAGGCGGTGCGGGCCGACATCTCCGCGGTCAAGGCGATGATGCAGCGGGTGCTGCACGACGTGTCGGCGCGGGCGCTTCAGCTGCACGGGTCGCTGGGCACCACGCACGAGATGCCGTTCGTGCAGTACCTGGTGGAGTCGTTCGTGCTAGGTCTGGCCGACGGGCCCACCGAGGTGCACAAGGTGACGCTGGCGCGCCAACTGCTCAAAGACCGCGCGCCCTCACCCGATCTGTTCCCCTCCGAGCACCTGCTGCGGCTGCGCCAGGCCGCCGAGGCCAAGTTCGCCGACAAGCTGGCGGGCATCCCGCGCGGCTAGAACGCCGGGTGCCGCGCAAAGGCCAGCACCCGCTCGGGGTCCAGCGCGGCGCGCACGTTGCGCAGGCTCGCCAGCTCGGCGGCGTCCCAGGCGTCGCCGACGTGCGGTTGCCCATCGCGGAACGACGGCGCCGCGCGGCCGATGTCGGCGGCCTGGCCCGCGGCCTGCACCTGGCCCAGCAGACCATCGGTCCGGCGCTTCTCGTCGTCGTCGCCGCCGATACCGACGGCGTGCACGAGGAACGGCGCGGGCACGCTGGCCAGCGCGCCGTCGGGACCGGGTTCGGTGTCGGTGTGGCGCAACTCGATCATGCTCAAGCCGCCGGGTTCGCCGATCCGGGCGGCCTCGAACATCGCGCCGACGACCTCGAGCGCGCCTTCGTCCAGCCACCGGCCCATTCCGCGGGCCGGGACGGCCGCGGGCGGGTCGAGGTGTATCGCCGACAACGACTGCAGGTCCCCACGCCCGGTGGTGTCGACCACGGGCTCGGCCGCCCGTCGCACCGCGTCGCGCATCACGTCCAGATGCAGTCCGCCGTCCGGCGAGGTGTAGGACAGGTGGACGGCCGGCGCACCCAGCAGCTCGGCGGGAAAGGGGCCCTCGGGCGGCATCTTTCGCAGCGAGAGGCAACTCGTCACCGACGAGCTCACCGCTGGCACGGCCGACGCCCAGGCGTGGAGGACCGCCGGCAGCGCGCTCGCCGGCCACAGCAGGTACCCGGTCCACAACTCGGGAGCCCGGAACAGCGCGATCTCGACCGAGGTGGCGATGCCGACGGGCGCGCCGCCGCGAAAGGCCCACAGCGCCGCGCGATCCAGCTCGTCCTTCGCGTCGTCGGCGGCGCGCCGCAATTGCCCTGCGCCGTCGACGTATTCGACCGATCGCAGCGCGGCCGACGCCAGGCCGTACTTTCTGACGAACCAGCCGACCCCGCCGCCGAAGACATAGCCGGCCACCCCGACGGTCGGTGACGTCCCGCTCAGGCCGAGCAGCTCGTGGCGCAGGGCCGCCTCCTGAACGGCGGGCCACTTCTCCCCCGCCCCGACCCGCGCGACGGCCGGGAACCTGTCGACCGTCACGCCCGTCAGCGCGGAGGTGTCGAGCAGCAGCTCATCGTCACCGATCGCGCGTGCCGCGCCGTGCCCGGTGGCCTGGACGATGACCGTAATGCCCAGCCGCCACGCGGATTTGACCGCCTGCGCCACTTCCTCGGCCGAGCGCGGGCGGACGACGGCGAGCGGCCGTTGCGCGTAGCTGCTGTTGTCCGGGCTTGCCGCGTTGGTGTATTCCTCATCGCCGGGCTCATGAACGACGCCGGGCAACTCGGCCCGCAGGCTGCCGACGGCGTCGGTCACGACGGCGCGCTGCCGGGGACCAGCGCCAGGACGGGAATGGTGCGGGTGGTCTTGCGCTCGTACTCGGCGAAGCCCGGATAGCGCTCGGCCTGCATGGCGTACTTTTCATCGCGCTCGGCGCCGTGCAGCTCGACGGCGTGCACGTTGACGACGTCGTCGCCCACCTCGATGCGGACGTCGGGGTGGGCGACGAGGTTGTGATACCAGGCCGGGTTGCGGTCTCGGCCCGCCGCCGAGGCGAACACCAGGTAGCGGTCCCCGTCCGGCAGGTACATCATCGGGTTTATCCGCTCTTGGCCGCTGCGCGCGCCGATGCTGTGCAGTAAGAGAACCGGCGCACCCTCGAACTGGCCGCCCACCCGGCCATGGTTCGCGCGAAACTCCTCGATGTTGTGGAGGTTGAAATCGTCCTCGTCGGACACGGTGCGTCTCCTCACGTTATGGCCTGACGTGACTCATCATGCCCTAGCCGAGCAGCGAAAGCGCCCGCTCCAGCAGTCGCGGCAGCGTGGGCGCCATGTCCTCCAATTCGGCTCGCGGCGAGCTTCTCCGGCGGTTGTGCTTGACGATCAGCGACCAGGTCGCCGCCGACTTGAAACACGCCAGCGCGGTGAACCAGGTCAGGTCGACGACCGCTCCGCCCTCGGTCCGGTAGATCTCGGCGAGTTCGGCCACCGGCGGCGCAACGCCGGCGGACGCGGGAACACGCCGATAGGTGTCCGGGTCGCAATTGATCAGAAGCCAGCCCACGTCGATGCGGGGATCGCCGACCGACCAGATCTCCCAGTCGACGATCGCGTTGATCCGATCCCCAGCGGCCAAAAGGTTGCCCAACCGGAAATCGCCGTGCACCACCGACGGTGCCAATGACGTTGGCACACAAGATAACAGCGCATCCCGCACCGCCGCCCAGTCGGGTACCAGCGCCGCATCGACGGTCTGCAGCGTGGCGCACCACCGGTGCACCTCGGCAATCGGGTCGACGACGGGCTCACCGTCCAGGCCGAGGCTGCCCGGCGAGACGCTGTGCAACGCCGCCATGGCCCGGCAGGCGTTGCGATAACGTTCCGCCAGGTCGACCGGCCCCGACACCCCATCGAACAGCGGTTCCGAGCAGTCACCGTCGACATGAGCCATCACGAACAGCGGCGGAACACGCGGCGGGTCCCCCGCGTCCTCCCACAACACCTCGGGAACCGGAACCCCGCTTCCCGCAAGCGCTTTGATGACGCGGGCTTGCCGCAGGACATCGCGGTGCGCGACGGGCTCAACACCCGGCGGTGCCACCTTGACCACCACTTGGCGGCCGTCGCGGGTGCCGGCGAAGGTGAGGCTCGACGCGCCCCCGGCGAGCGGGGTGACGTCAGTGACCCCGGCCAGTCGCCGACGCAGCGCGTCGAGGTCGAGCTCGACCATCTAACGCGCCTTTTGCGACCAGCCGACCTCGGCCAGGAACGGCTGGGTATGCGCGATGCGCCCGGTCAAGGCCTTCGGATCGCCGGTGCACAGCCGCAGCGCGGTCTCGGTGATCAGTTCGATGTCCTCGGTGTCGGTCTTGGCCAAGTCGAGGGTTCCCGCCCCCGGGGTCGCGACGGGATTCGACGGCGCGGCGGCGTTGACGGCGATGCCGTCGTCATACAGTTCGGCGGCAAGGCTTTTGGTGAGCCGGTTGAGCGCGGCCTTGACGGTGCCGTAGATGCCGAAGCCCGCCTCCCGGTCGAATTCGGAGAACGGCGGCCCCGGTGGCAGGTCCCCGCCGACCGACGTCAGGTTCAGGATCCAACCGCGGCCGCGCTCGCGCATCGCGGGAATCGCCAACTGACTCAGGTGCAGTGGGCCGAGCACATGCATTTCCATCATCAGCCGGGCCCGCCGTTCCGGAAACCCGTCGAGGGGCCGCAGGAAGGTCACCGCGGCGTTGTTCACCAGGATGTCCGGGGCGCCGACCGCGTCCACCACCTCGGCGAAGAGCCGTTCGCGTTCGTCGGCGCTGGACAGATCAGCCTGGACCGCGACGGCCCGACCGCCGGCGGAGATGATTTCGTCCAGCGTCCCGCTCAGCGAACCCTGGTATTTGGGGTCGGGATCCATCGTCCGGGCCGTCAGGGCGACCGTGGCCCCCTGGTGCGCCAGCCGCGCGGCGATCGCCTTACCCAGCCCGCGGCTGCTTCCGGTAATGAGTGCCACCATCCCGTCACAGCGCTGGTCAGCTCCCATCGTCACCCTCCTCGGGACCGCACGGAAATAGCTTCTCCAAAGTAGAGAATGACATTATCGGTGGGCGCCCCGAACGATAGGTCGGCGATTCAGGCCGATCCCCGCCGCGCGTCGACCGAGAAGCTGCCCCCGCCGATGAAGACCAGCAAGAAGAAGGCGAAGCAGAAGAGGACCGCGTCCATGCCGCCATTGCCGGCCGGCGGATTGCCGAAGGGCCAGAATCCGTGCGGTAGATGGATCCAGAAGTAGGCGACCGCCATCTGCCCTGAGGCGATGAAAGCGGCCGCGCGGGTAAGCAACCCGGCCGCGAGGAACAGCCCCAGGATGAATTCGATGAGGGAGGCGTACCAGTTGGGCCAGGCTCCCACCGGGATGGGGGGCGTCGCCTGAATCGGCCAGTCGAACAGGCCGATCGAACCAAGCCCGGCAAACAATAGCCCGAAGACGACTCGGAATGCGCTCAGCACAATCGGTGAATAGCGGTCGAGGTGTCGGTCAAGGTTCTGCGCCATGGCCCCACGGTAGGCGATGTCCTAAATCGTGGGAAGGATGTCGGTTCAGCCACTGTCAGCTGCACACTTACGGCGCCTACGGTGTGGTCATGCAAGCAGTTCCCGTTCTCCCCGACACCGCCGTCGCGCGGGCGGCGATCCAGTTGTCCCAGTCCACCGAGTCGACACCGGTGTTCAACCACAGCGTGCGCAGCTACCTGTTCGGCGAGCTGCTCGCGGCCCACGAAGGCCTGCGCCCGGGCGCCGACTATGACAGCGAAGCCCTGTTTTTGGGCTGCGTCCTGCACGATCTCGGCGCGGGCAGCGCGGCCGCCGGCAAGGAGCGCTTCGAAGTCGAGGGCGCCGACCTGGCGGCGGCCCTGCTGACCGAACACGGCTGCCAGCGCGCAACGGTGGATGCGGTGTGGGAGGCGATCGCACTGCACACCTCGTTCGGCATCGCCGACCGGCGCGGGCCGTTGTGCTACCTGGTGCGCGGAGGCGTCGGTGTGGATTTCGGCCGCAACGCCGACTTCGTCGAGGAGCAGGCCGCCGCCGCGATCCACGCGAGCTACCCGCGGCTGGCCATGGCGCGCACGCTGCTGGACGCGATCGTGGCCCACGCGCAGCGCAGCCCCGACGCCGCGCCGCCCTATTCGATGCCCGGCGACGCGCTGCGCGAACGACAGAGCAACGGCGTCACCCTGGTGGAACTTGCGGCCATGCACGGTCGCTGGGGTGAATGACGGTCGCGGCCCATGTCAGCAGTCGGGCCCACAACCGATGCCGGCTCGCGGCCATGTTGTGGCAGTGGGCGCTACCGGCCAGGACGACCGTGGTGATGTCGGGGCTGCTGCGGTAGAGCCGCGCCTCGGCGCGTGGCTCCGGTGAAACATCAACGGCGCCATAGCCGATCAGCACCGGAACGTCGATCTGCGCGGCACGCTCGGCGACGACGCCGGGAATCATGGCGGTGCCGAATATCCGCGGGACCACCGATTTGGTGGTGAGGGAGTCGGCCTCGACGACCGCGGCGGGCACGTCGTCGAGGTGAAACCAGCTCGACATCTGATCCCGGGGCCCCTCGAAATAAGGCTGCGGCAGGGCGGACAGGATCTCCTCGGCCAGCGCGGCGCGCCCCTGCGGGGTCGCGCCGCGCGCGATGAACGCCGGATCCAGGTTCAGCGGCGCGACATGCTGATTGGTGCAACCCAGGACCGCCAGCCCGGCATAGCCGGAATGCAGTGCCTGTTGGGTGATCGCCAGGTACCCACCCAGCGAGTGCGCTATGGCCACCGGCGGGAGGCGCTCACCCGTCGCCTCGGGCAGCGCGCCCACGACGCTGGCGAGCGTCGCGGCGATGTCGGTGAAGTCGAATTCCCTTACCGGTTTTGAGCTTTCGCCGGTGCCCAACGGGTCGATCGTAACGACGGGGTAGCCGCGCTCGGTGGCGAAGTCGGCGAAGCTGTACCCGTGATAATCGGGAACGTTGAGGTCCCAGTACTCCCGGCTGTAGGTGCCACCGGGCAGGCACACGAGCACCGCGCCGGCGGCATCGCGAGCGCGCGGCGGGTAGTAGGTCGCCGCCAACGACGCTTGCTCCCCGATCAGGTCGCTGACGTCGAACCGCAGCGGTGAACGGCGTGGGGCAGAAGTCATAGGGCGCAGGTTCCTTCGCGATCGCGACGCCAGAATAGTCGCGCGCGAAACACCCGCGGACTGATTCTGCGATTCAGCCACGCGAGGTCGAGCGATTCAGCGACAATCTCTCCCAGAATTTGTCGAGGTCACTGGGGCAAAGGAAGCAGCATGGTCACGACCGGCATGGCGACGGCGGCGCGGGCCGTCGGCGCCGCAATGCTGGCCGCCGCGGGCGCGCTGGGATTGGCGGCCGCTATGGCGGTGGGCCCGGCCACGGACACCGCCCAAGCCGCTCCCCACTCGCCCAACCCGCCCAACAGTTGGGGCACCCTCTACGGCGATCCCGAAGCGGCCGCGCCATTCTGGCATTACCAGGAGTACGACGACGACTGCGTGCCGATGTCGGTCGCCGACGTGGTCGGTGAGCTGACCGGCAACCAGCCGACTGAGCACGCCATCGTGGACATGGCCCATTCGACCGCCAGCATCACCCATTCGGGACCGGTCTACACCATCCCGGAAAAGCAGAAGCACGGCGACGGAACGTCTTTCAACGATGAGCCGATACTGCTGGCGCACTATGGCATCCGGGCTGTGAGCACCAGCAAGACCAGGGCCGAGAAGACGGGTCTGCCGACCGGCATGGAGTCGCTCCAACAGGTGCTGGCCAAAGGCCGCAAGGTGATCGCGGGTGTCAACGCCGAAATCATCTGGCGCGAGCCCGTCAAGGACAAGAAAGAAAACGGCGATCCCGACGCCAACCACGCCGTGGTGGTAACGGGGGTCGACACCGCCCGCGGCCTCGTGCACCTCAACGACAGCGGCAGCAGGCGAGGCCGCGACGAGATGGTGCCGATTGACATCTTCGTGCGGTCCTGGGATGCCAGCGGCCAGCAAATGACGGTCACGAGCTAAAGGATCCTCGCGGGCGCTGATGCGGGCGCGGCGGACGTGGCGTTGACTGACCACTGCCACGTTGAGAGGGTCGACGCGACGCGGTCGTCGTCTTCTGAAGGCACCGTGCGTCCCATGTGAATGTGCAATGGGATCGTCTGCACCCTGGCCCGCCGCCGCGTTCTGCCTCAGACTGAAACACCACATCACTGGGCCGAATCGAAGGATAACGCGCGATGACTTCTTTGGAGCTAACCGGCAGCGCGACTGCGGATTTCGACGAAGGAAACGTCTATTTCATCGGCAATGCCACCACCCTGATTCGATTCGGTGGACTGACGATCCTGACCGATCCCGCGTTCCTGCACAAGGGCGAGCATGTCCACCTTGGCCACGGCATCTGGGCCAGGCGCGAGGTCGAGCCAGCCTGTCAGATCGCCGACCTGCCCCCGGTAGACCTGATCGTCTTATCGCATTACCACGGCGATCATTTCGACGATGTCGCCGCCCAAGAGCTCGACAAGCAAGTGCCCATCGTCTCCACCGCCGATGCCGTTGACAAGCTCAGCGCGCTCGGCTTCAAGCGAGGCTATCCCCTCAGCACCTGGGAATCCCTCGAGGTGCGCAAGGGTGCAGCGACGGTGCAGATCACCGCCATGCCGGGCCAGCACTCGGCCGACGAGGCGGTCGAGAACTGCTCATGCCGGTGAACGGGCACCTGCTCGACTTCAGCCGGAGCTCGGATCACCTCTACCGGCTCTACATCACCGGGGACACGATGCTCGTCGACAGCCTCGAGGAGATTCCGCGGCGCTACCCCGACATCGACCTCGGTCTGATCCACACGGGTGGCACGACCTTCCTCGTCACGGTCGTCACGATGACAGGCGAACAGGGTGTGCGGGCGGTCGAGATCACCAAACCGCGCATCGCCATCCCGATCCACTACAACGACTTTTCGGTATTCCTATCCGGGCTCGACGACTTCAAAAAAGCGGCCCGGGCCTCGCCCGCGACGACCAAGTTCGTCTACCTCGCGCACGGCGAGACCTACACCTTCAAGCCCAACGCGTAGGTGGCCAGCCCGCCGGCGCATGCAACGCCGTCCCGTTCCGAGCACGTGGGTTTGCGTTCACCCGGCGGACGTGAATTGCGCGCAGACTGCGACCTGCGCCCCCGCCACAACGATGCGATACTGCCAAAACCCCCTAGGGAGTAGGACTCACCATGACCGATGTCGAGCAGACACGCACTGACGGAGTATCCCGACCGGCCGACTTGGCCGAGCACTCCCGCACCGGGATGGGGGCAACCGCTTTGCAGCGGGCGATCACCGATCATTTGCGTTACTCGATCGGCCGCCCGGCCGCGGCGCTGCGGCCCGAGCACTACTACCGGGCGCTCGCGCTGGCCGTGCGCGACCGCATGCAGGACCGCAGGGTGGTCTCGACACAGACCTCACTGGATCTCGGTCGCAAGGTGACCTGTTACCTGTCGGCGGAGTTCCTGATGGGCCCGCAGCTCGGCAACAACCTGCTGAACCTGCGCATGGAGCAGGCCGCCAAGACCGCGCTGGCCGGGATGGGTCAGGATCTCGAAGAGGTGCTGGCGTGCGAGGTGGAACCGGGGCTGGGCAACGGCGGCCTCGGTCGCCTCGCCGCGTGCTACCTGGACTCGCTGGCCACCCTCGAACGTCCGGCGATCGGCTACGGCATCCGCTACGAATTCGGCATCTTCAATCAGCAGATTCAGGACGGCTGGCAGGTCGAGAAGACGGACAACTGGCTGGTCAACGGAAACCCGTGGGAGATCGCCAAGCCCGACGTCAACTACTTGGTGAAGTGGGGCGGCTACGCCGAGCACTACACCGACGATGCGGGCGCTGACCGCGTCCGCTGGGTGGCCGGCCGGCTGCTGAAGGGCGTCGCCTACGACACCCCTATCCAGGGCTACGGGGTCAACACCTGCAACGTGCTGACGTTGTGGAGCGCGCGGGCCGTCGAGTCGTTCGCGCTGGAAGCCTTCAACACCGGCGACTACTACAAGGCGGTCGAGGACGAGGTGACCTCGGAAACGGTCACCAAGGTGCTCTACCCCAACGACGAGCCGGAAGCCGGCAAGCGGTTGCGCTTGCTGCAGCAGTACTTCTTCGTGTCCTGTTCACTGCAGCACATCCTGCACATCCTGGATGACCTCGCCGACGCCGGCGCCCAGGAGCTGCCCGAGCGATTCGCCGTGCAGCTCAACGACACCCACCCGTCCATCGGTGTCGCCGAGCTGATGCGTTTACTCATCGACGAGCGTGACCTGGACTGGGACAACGCTTGGGAGATCACCGTCGCGACGTTCGGCTATACCAACCACACCCTCCTGCCCGAAGCACTGGAGAAGTGGCCGCTGGAGCTGTTCGCCGAGTCGCTCCCCCGCCATCTCGAGATCATCTACGAGATCAACCGCCGCTTCCTCGACGAGGTCAGCGCGAAGTTCCCCGGCGATGAGGACCGCCTGCGCCGGATGTCGCTGATCGGCGAGGACGGCGGCAAGACCGTCCGGATGGCGCACCTGGCGACGGTGGGGAGTCACGCTATCAACGGTGTGGCCGCGCTGCACTCCGATTTATTGAAAGCCAGTGTGCTGAAGGACTTTTACGAGTTGTGGCCGGAACGGTTCAGCAACAAGACCAACGGTGTGACACCGCGGCGCTTCCTCGCGTTGGCCAATCCCGGCCTGCGCGAGCTGCTCGACCGCACGGTGGGTGAAGGCTGGCTGACCGACCTCGGGCGACTGCGCGGCCTGGAGCCTTTCGTTGAGGATTCGCCGTTCCGCCAGCAGTGGCGAGATGTGAAGCGCAACAACAAGGCTCGCCTCGCCAAGTACATCAAGGCGCAGACGGGTGTCGAGCTGAATTCGAACTGGATGTTCGACGTGCAAGTCAAGCGGATCCACGAGTACAAGCGCCAACACCTCAACGTCCTGCATATCGTCACGCTCTATCACCGGCTCAAGCAGAACCCGGGGCTCTCGATTCCGCCGCGCGCCTTCATCTTTGGCGGCAAAGCCGCGCCCGGCTACTTCCTGGCCAAGCGGATCATCAAGCTGATCAACTCCGTGGCGGAGACGGTCAACGCCGACCCAGACACCAACAAGGTCATCAAGGTGGCGTTCGTGCCGAACTTCAGCGTCAAGAACGCGCACCTGATCTACCCCGCCGCCAACCTGTCCGAGCAGATCTCCACCGCCGGCAAGGAGGCCTCGGGCACCGGGAACATGAAGTTCATGATCAACGGCGCGCTTACCATCGGCACGCTCGACGGAGCCAACGTCGAGATGCGCGACGAGGTGGGCGCGGAGAACTTCTTCCTGTTCGGCCTGACCGAGTCGGAGGTTGAGGCCGTCAAGGCAAATGGGTATCGCCCCAGTGACTACATCGAGGCCAACTCCGAGCTGAGCACGGTGCTAAATCTCATTGCCGGCGGGACGTTCTCGCACGGCGACACCGAGGTGTTCAAGCCGTTGGTGGACAACCTGCGCTACGACGACCCGTTCCTGGTGTGCGCCGACTACGAGTCCTATATCGAGTGCCAGGATCGGGTGAGCGCCGCGTGGCTGGACGGGGAGTCGTGGACGAAGATGTCCATCCTCAACACCGCGCGCAGCGGCAAGTTCTCATCGGATCGCGCCATCGCCGAATACTGCGACGACATTTGGAGCGTCTGGCCACTGACCGTGACCATCTAAGTTCGCGAGAACTACGCGGCGCTAACCGATCTCGCGCGCGACGAAGATCGCGACGTACCCGATCGGGATGCCGGTCCGGGTGGCGATGTGCTCCCTCGCTGCCAACTCCACCATGGCCCGGTGGCTGGCGCGGGTGAACCCACCGATCTCGGGGATCCGGATCGTCCAACCGCCCGCCTCGCGGGTGATTTCGATATCGAAGCACTGACCGATGGTCGGGAAGCTTTTACGACGGGAGCCACGATGGGTACGACTGCTGCGCAATGGTTGCGCGCGTCGAAGAGCGGGCTGAATAGGCATTTGGGATTTGTATTCCTGAGTCGACGAAGAGCCGCGCGTAAGGATACTGCTATTCCGGCCAGAAACCTAATCCTGCATCGCCGTCGGTCTACGCTTTCGCCATGCCGATCCTTGGAAACACGACCGCGGCGGCCGCAAAGGTGACCCGGTCGACGTCCAACGCCGTGCAAATCCAGCTCACCAGCGCCGATGGCAGTGAGTTCGCGCGCGCCCGGCGAAAAGGGGGCGCCGCCGTATTGTTGGGGTTCAAAACGGGGGCAAAGGCGACTACACGCTGTCCGGCGCCGCGGGTGACGAGCTCCGCATCGCGGTGGCGGCAACCACGACGATCACCAGGCAGAACACCCCCTTGGGCGGGGTCGCGCCGGCCAACGGCGCGGCACGGTTCGAAGACGGCGCCGGCACGGTGCTGGCGCTGGCGGAGCCCTACCGTGGGTCCAAGGCCGATAGTGCGTGGCGCCACCGAATCCTGTCGCCCGCCGGCAACGAACTCGGTGTCCTCACCCTGATGACAGTGCCCACGGGATGGACCGATATTCGCAACGAGGCCACTCAATTCCTGCTGAACCAAAACGTCGGCAGCCTGAAGGCGCCGTCAGCCGGCGTATTGCTCCAACTCCACGCACCCCTCGCTCCCGAATTGGGCGACATTTTGGCCGCGGCGTGCGTCGACTTCTCCGTGTTGCCCCGTGGCTACATCGCCTGAACCGGTCACGTCAACCAGCCACCGCCGTCGACCACGAGCGTCGCCCCGGTCACGTAGGACGCCGCGTCACTGGCTAAAAACAGCACGGCTTCAGCGATTTCGGTGGTCGACCCTGGGCGCCGCAACGGGTTCTGGAAGGTGCGCTGCTCGGCGTCGCCGACGATTCGCTTGACCCCCTCGGTTCCCGACATCGCCCCGGGGGCAACGACATTCACCCGAACCCCGTCCGGGCCCCATTCGATCGCACAGGTGCGCGTCAGCGCGTCGACACCGGCCTTGGCCGAGACGACATGCGCCTGCAGCGCCATACCGCGGTACTGAATCGCCGCGCTGATATTGACCACGGCACCGCCATGTTCACGCAGCCACAAGTCGTACGCCGCCTTGGATACGTTGAACGTCCCCAGCAGGTCGATGTCGACGACGGCTTTGAATCCGCCTGCGCTGAGGTCACTGATCGGAACGGGAAAGTTTCCAGCGGCGTTGTTGACGACGACGTCGAGTCGACCGAACGTGGCCAACACGTTCTCGACCACCGCTGTCACCTCCTCGGGACGGCGCACGTCGCATACGCAGTAGACGGCGTCAAATCCGGCTTCCCGCAACGCGGCAACCGCCGCTTCCAGGTTGGCTTCCTTCCGGCTGCAGATGGCGACGCGCGCGCCGTGGCCGCCGAACACGTGGGCGATCTGCAAGCCGAGGCCGGTGGCGCCGCCCGTCACCAACGCCACCTTCCCCGCCAAGAGATCGGACCGGAACGGGCTCGGGCGGCCGCCGCTGTTCATCCGGCCTGCGATTCCAGCTCGCCGATGAGGTCGGCGAGCGCGAGGATTCGTTGCGCATCGCGCACGTGCAGGCTCTCGATCATGCGGCCGTCGACCGTAGTGACGCTCTCGCCCGCCGCCTGGGCCGCCTCGTAGGCCGACACGATCTTGCGGGCGTCGGCCAGCTCCTCATGCGACGGACCGAAAACTTCGTTGGCCGGAGCGACCTGCGACGGATGGATGAGCGTCTTGCCGTCGAAGCCCATCTCGCGGCCCTGTCGGGCCTCGGCCTGGAATCCGGCCTCGTCGGCGATGGTGTTGAACACCCCGTCCAAGATGGCCTTGCCGGCCGCCCTCGCCCCCAGCACTCCCAACGACAGCGCGGTGATCACCGGCGCGCGGCCGGGCACGTGCAACCCATGCAAGTCGTTCACCAGGTCGTTAGTGCCGATCACCAACGCGGCCAAACGATCGCTGGCCGACGCGATCTCCTCTGCCCGCAGAAAGGCCCTGGGCGTTTCCATCATGGTCCACAACCGCAACGATTCGTCCGCGCCGAGTTCGTCGAGCGCGGCGACCAGCGCCTGGACCTGTGGACCGGTTTCGACCTTCGGCACGAGCACCCCGTGCGCGCCCGAGCCGGCGATTGCCGCCAGATCGCCGTCGTGCCAGTCGGTGCCTATTCCGTTGATGCGCACCACGATTTCGCGACGTTGGTAGCTTCCGGAGGCGATCGCCTCGCAAACCCTAGCGCGCGAGTCAACCTTCGCGTCGGGCCCCACGGCGTCTTCGAGATCGAAGATCAACACGTCCGCCGGCAATGTCTTGCCCTTCTCCAACGCCCGGGCGTTGTTGCCGGGCAGGTAGAGAGCGGATCGGCGCGGGCGCAGCGTCGTTGCCATGCACGTGTTCGCTTTCGGTCGGTTCAAGCCAAGGGCCGCACGGGAACCAGGTCCGTCGGGTTGCCCGACACAGTAGCCGACAGGCGTTTGAGGCAGGCGGACGGATCGACGTCCCCGAGGTCGATGTCCGCCAGGGCGTCCCTGGTGACCCGCACAGCGATCAGGCATGGCCGGATCGGTTGCCCGCCGTGGGAATCCACCGCATCGACGACCCCGTTGAAGACCACCGCGTCGACGTCATGATCGCTGTCGCAATGCATGATCGCTGCGACGGCCAGCAACGCGAGCTGCTCAATCACGCTGGTGTACAACGCCTTTACTTGCGACACGGGTCGCGCCGTCTCGAGAACGGACTCGCGGCTTTCGAGGTAGCGGTAGGACTTCGCCGCCGGCACGATATCGACCGGAGGTAGCTCATACTCGACCGTCAGTTGCCGCGCATCCGGTGAATATTCGACTTTGGCTTTCGGAGTGATGAAGCGCGGCAACGGCATTGCCGTCAGCGCCGCCTCGGCACGAGCGGCGATCCGCGCCGGCTCAGGATCCGAGATGTCCGGCAGGCTTCGCAGTCCGTCACGGAACAGGTCGCTAAGCGCGCGTCGTTTCTCCTCGATCTTCGCATTCTGCTGCTCGACCTGCGCCTCGATGCTGTCCAGGTTGTAGATGTCACTTTCCAGGACAACGCCTTTGGGCCATCGGCTCTTTTGCCTTTCCCGGCGCCGGGCCACCTCCGCCCTGGCTTCGGCCGACTTCACCGCCTGGTAGAGCGCCGTGGTTGTCTCGAGCTCCTTTTGGCGCTGCCGTTCGCGTTCGGGATGCCGCTGGCGCGCAAGCCGGAACTCGTAGCTGGCCTGCGCCAGCTGACGCGGGGCATCCGGCACTCGTCGCGGCGGGGCGTGCACGAAGTGCACCAGCCGCGGCAACGGCTCGGCGATCTCCAGGTACCGGATCCTCATGGCGCACACTTCGGAATCCCGGCGGGCTTGGGCGACGGTGTAATAGGTCTGCAGCAATTCGCAGGCCGACTCCCAGTTGCTGATGTCCACCGCGGCT
The DNA here is from genome assembly GCA_963758775.1 of uncultured Actinomycetota bacterium. Classification (GTDB taxonomy): domain Bacteria; phylum Actinomycetota; class Actinomycetes; order Mycobacteriales; family Mycobacteriaceae; genus Mycobacterium. The sequence goes on along the minus strand of CAVWWU010000011.1, from coordinate 305,732 downwards.
CGCCGCGAGGCATGCCACAGGTTCCACAGCGCCTGGAATGCCTCCAGCTCCGTTGCCCGCTGCCGGCTGCTGTCAAACCGCCCCATGTCTCCCCTGAGGAGGGTGTGGAAAGGGTCAAATCGATCGTTGATGAATTTAATCGCAGGCGCGGCTTTCCGCGCGGGCGCTTGCTGCGGCGGCGCTTGCAGGTAAATTCACTTTAGGCGCGCGGCAGGTCGGAACTAGTCGCGATCCTCCTCCCCTCGGCGGTCCAGAGACGTGGCCGTCTCATACCTATCACCGGCGGAAGGCCTGGCTGTTGTTCGTCTCAAAACGGCGGAGCTGATCGCTTGACCAGCGACGAGAGGCAGATCGACCTCGTCCCGGTCGGCACGCCCATCGACCTCGACAACTGCGCCCGGGAGCCCATCCACATCCCCGGCAGCGTCCAGCCGCGCGGGGTCCTCACGGTGGTGCGCGAACCCGACTTCGAGGTCCATCAGGTCAGCGCCAACGTCGCTGACCTGCTCGGTCGTCCCGTCGACGCTGTCCTGGGCCGGCACCTGTCGGCCCTGATCGGCGCCGACCAGGCAGCGTTGATCGAGCAGACGGCGGCAAGCTTCGGCGATCTTCGTCAGCACAATCCGGTCGAGTGCCTGATCGACGTCGGCGGCGAGCCCAAGGCATTCGATGCCATCTTGCGTCGAGAGCCGGGCGGTGTGCTGCTGGTCGAACTCGAGATCGCCTACGGCGAGCGCCCCTTCTCCTACCCGAACACCTACCAGGCCGTGCGCCGCTCGGTGGAGGACTTGAACCAGGCCGCGACGCTGAGCGAGCTGTACGCCGCTACCGCGCAGGCGGTCCGCGACCTCACGGGCTTCGACCGGGTGATGGTGTACCGCTACGACGAGGACTACAACGGCGAGGTCGTCGCCGAGGCCAAGCGCGATGACCTCAATTCGTTCCTCGGCCTGCACTACCCGTCGACCGACATCCCGGCCCAGGCGCGGGCGCTGTACGAGAAGAACTGGATCAGGCTCATCTCGGACGTCGACTACGAGCCCGCACCGCTGGTGCCGGCAGTCGATCCGACGACCGGCACTCCACTGGATCTCACCTACGCCACGCTGCGCAGCGTCTCGCCCATCCACGTCGAATACCTGCAGAACATGGGTGTGCACGCCTCAATGTCGATCTCGCTGCTGCGGCGCGGAAAGTTGTGGGGACTCATCGCCTGCCACCACTACGCCGGTCCCCATCTCCCCCCGTTCGGTACCCGCGCGGCGGCCGAGTTCCTGGGTTCCACGTTGTCGCTGCGGCTCGTGGACCGGTTCGAGGAGGACCAGCTGCAGAGGCGGCTGGCCGCGCAGGCCGTGCTGGCCAAGCTCACCGCCGCCACGCTGGGCGACAGTGAACCGCTGACGGCGGCGCTACTCGGAGCGCCCGACCTGCTCGATCTCGTGCCGGCCGACGGCGTCGTTGTCGACATCCAGGGCGACCGCCGGACGGCCGGCTCGGTTCCTTCGCCCGAGTTGGTGTCCGCCGTCGCGGCCTGGGCGCGCGGCGCCGGCGAGGAGATCGCCAGTACCGAATGCCTGTCGAGCGAGCTGCCCGCGCTCGGCCTCGATCCGCAGCTGGCCGCTGGCGTTCTCGCCCTGAATCTGCCCGACGGGCAGTACGCCATCTGGTTCCGGCGCGAGGTGTTGCGCTCGGTCGACTGGGGCGGCGATCCGCACAACAAGGCGATCGCGGTCGGCGAACACAGAGAGGGCCGGCAAGTCCGGCTCAGCCCGCGCAAGTCGTTCGAGCGATGGCGCGAGGTGGTCCGCGAGCGCAGCGAACCCTGGTCGTTGAGCGAGACCGAATCCGCCGAAGCGCTGCGTCGCCACCTGGTCGAGTCGCTGTATCGGCGCACCCGCGGTGCGCTGCGGGTGGCCGAGACGGTGCAGCGCAGCCTGCTGCCGGAGTCGATTCCCACCTTGGCGAGCTGGCAGCTGTCCGCATATTACGAGCCGGCCGCGGGCGTCAACATCGGCGGCGACTGGTACGACGCGTTCGAGCTGCGCGACGGCCGATTGATCGTGCTCCTGGGTGACGTTGCCGGGCACGGCATCACCGCGGCGGGCACGATGGCGCAGCTGCGCAACGCCCTGCGCGCGCAGTTGTTCACCGGCGCCACCCCGGCCGAGGCGCTGACGCAGCTCAACGAGTTCTGCGTGCACATGCTGCCCGGCACGTTCGCCACCGTCATCGTCACCCGAATCGACCTGGGCTCAGGGCACGTCGAGGCCGCGTGCGCCGGCCACCTCATCCCGTTCCTGACCGACTCCGGGCCGGCGGCCCCGGCGCCCGTTGAGCTCTCGCCACCGATCGGCATTCGGGGCGTCGCCTACGCAGCGAGCGCGTTCACCGTCGAACCCGGTCACGGGCTGGTCATGTACTCCGACGGCCTGGTGGAACGACGTGGCGAACCGATCGACGAGGGCATCGACCGGTTGGCCGCGACCCTGGGCCGCGCGGGCGATGTACCGGCGTCCAAGATCTGGACGGCGATGGCCGAAATTCAAAATGGCAACCCCGACGACGACGTCACCATCGTCACTCTGCACCGCCCCTGAGGCGTCGGCGGACGCGACGCCGGGCCATCCGGATCCCGAGATCGGCGCTGGTTTTCGTCGACGCACCGAACGGCGGTGCCGCGCGACCGGTGATCGAAAACGGCAGATCGGTGCCCACGATTGAACGCTGGTGACTGAAGGTATCGAACCCCGCCTTGCCGTGGTAGGCACCCATGCCACTGCGCCCGACTCCACCGAACGGGGCCTCCACCGGAATCATCTGCGCGGCAAAGTCGTTGCGCGCCACTCCACCACTGCGGGTGTCGCGCAGGAAGTTTCGGAAGTCCTTTCCATCCGGACCGAACCAATACGCCACGAGCGGTGCCGGCCGGCGGTTGATGTAGTCGACCGCATCGGCGAGCCGGCTGTAGCCCATCACACCCAACACCGGTCCGAACACTTCGTCGCGCGCGATCAGCATGCCGTCGTCGATGTCTCGCACGATCGTGGGCGGAATCTTGCGTGTGCTCCGATCCGGCAGTGATTCGCCAGGGGGCACGATGCTTTCGACGCGAGCGCCTTTGGTCCGGGCGTCCTCGATCAGATTCACAACGCGATCAAAATTCGCGTCGTTGACGCTCGAGCAATAGTCCTGGTTCGAGCTGATGGCCGGAAACATACGCACGAGCGTTTCGCGCAGTGTGTCGACGAACTGATCGAGCTGTCCGTCCGGAACGAAGACGTAGTCAGGGCAGACGCACACCTGTCCGCCGTTGACCATTCGGCCTTGCGCAATGCGAGTGGCCGACCGTTGGATGTCCGCGTCGAGCGCGACCACCACGGGGTTCTTGCCGCCGAGCTCCAGCGTCACCGGGACCAGGTTGGCAGCGGCAGCCTGTTGCACGAGCGCACCCACCGACGGGGAACCGGTGAAAAAGAGGTGGTCGAACGGCAACGAGGCAAAGGTGGCGGCCACATCGGGCCCGCCGGTGACGATTTCAAGCTCGAGGGGGTCGAAGTACCTCTGCGCAAGTCGTCGCATCGTTTCCGCGGTGCACGCGGTGATCTCCGACATCTTGATCATGACGCGGTTGCCCGCCGCGAAGGCAAATGCCGCCGGCAGGACGGTGAGGTTGACGGGAAAGTTCCACGGGCCGATGATGCCGACCACCCCGAGCGGGCAGGGCTGGACCTCCGCGTGCAGGCCGACGAGCCGTCCCGCTCGCATTAATTTGGTGGCCCGCATCCACTTCGGGATGTTGGCCCGGGCGTTCTCGATCGACGAGATCATGCCGAGGATCTCGGCGAACAGCGACGCGGCCCGCGGGCGGGTGCCGAAGTCGGTGTTCATCGCCTCGATGAGTTCGTCGGTATTTTCCAGCACCAGGGCAAGGAGACGGTCGATCCGGTCGCGGCGCGTGGCGACGCTGGGCGGTCCATCGGCCAAAAAGGACCTGCGCTGACGTTCGAGCAGCGCACTCAACGCCGAGCGACAGTCGGTGCCCGTTACCCGCCGGTCTGTTGCACTCACTCGTGCGACCCCTTCAATTCGGCCATCCCGTAAGCCCAACCGTAGTACCTTCGGGTAGATTCCGTTAGAGTTTCGCGGAGGCAAGACCAGCACCCATTTGGGCCGTCCCGCTGCGTGAAAGGTCGTGACATGACGGGTTTGTGCGCATGAGCGGCGACATGCGAAAGATCGTGGTGGTGGGCGCCGCATCGGGCATCGGTGCGGCGGTCGCACAATATTTTCATGATCGCGGCGACCACGTGCTGGCGGTCGACGTGCGGAAAAGTCAGACCCCCGCAACTGAACACGCACTCTGTGATCTTCGCGACGCGTCGAGCATCTCCGAGCTGCTCGGCCAGATCGGCTCCGGATGGGACATGCTGGCCCACGTCGCCGGCATACCTGGGACGGCGCCCGCGTCCGACGTGCTCAAAGTCAACTATCTGGGCATGCGGCTGATGACCGAAGGCATGCTGCCCCTGTTGCGTGATGGCGGATCGGTTGTCGCGGTCGCCTCCACGGCGGGTCTGGGCTGGGAGCAACGTGTTGAGGTCTTGGACGGATTGCTGCAACTGACCGACGCGGATGACATCGAGAGGTGGCAGGAGACACAGGATCCCAGTTATCCGGTGTACTCCACCTCGAAGCAGGCGGTGATCCTCTACGCCAAACGCCTTGCCGCCCCGGCGTTTGCGAAGCACGGCGTGCGCGTCAATACCGTGAGCCCCGGGCCCGTCGAGACACCGATCCTTGCCGACTTCGAGCAGACCATGGGGAAGGAAGTCCTCGACGCGGTTCGGTCAACGGTCGGCCGGCATGCCAGCGTCGATGACATCGTGCCGGCGATCGCCTTCCTGGGTTCGCCCGAGGCCCGCTGGGTTATCGGCGAAAACATGCGCGTGGACGCGGGATTCATCAACTCGATGCTCGCCGGAGCGCCGATCCAGCTGTAGGCCCTGCTATTTCGGGGGCGAGTAGTTCGGCCGGCCCAGGCCCAATACATGCTGGGCGATCATGTTGCGAAAGACATCGATTGTGCCCCCATAGATTCCGACCAGTGGCGCCCACCGGTACAGATACTCGGCGCCACCGGTTCCGGTAAGACTCGCCGCGGGGCCGAGCACGTCCATCAGCTCGGGGGCCTGATCACGCATCGTTTGAGCGACCGCGACACGACCGAAGATGCCAGGTGTGCTCAACGCGGCTTCGATGCGCGCGTGGGTACGACCCAGTCGGTAAGCGACCGAGCCGTCACGGAGATCTGCGTGACGGGCAGCGTCGTCGGCCGCTTCGGCCATGGTTGCGCCGAACCCGCTCATGATCGCGATGTCGGCCAAGCCTGCGGGGTCCGGCCCGTCCGCGCCATGCTCTGCGGACAGCGGGCCGCTGAGGACAGCCCAGCCGTCGTTGACCTCGCCGAGCCGGTAGCGATCCGGAACCCGAACATCGCTGTAATAGGTGATGTTGGTTCGCTCGCCGTCGACGGTGCGCAGGCCTTGAACCTCCAGTCCGGGTGTGGCGGTCGGCACCAAGAACATCGTGAGATTGCGATGCCGACGGCCGTTGGGGTCGGTGTTGGTCAGCAAGAAGATGTATTTGCAGTTGTGGGCGCCTGAGGTGAACATCTTCTGTCCGTTGATGACCCAATGATCGCCGTCCTGCACGGCGCGGGTCCTGCACGTTGCGATGTCCGAGCCGCCTTCGGGTTCGGTATAGCCCAGAGCGAACAGCACCTCGCCGCGGTAGACGCCTGCCATCACCTCGTCCAGCAGCTCGGCCGAGCCGTACCGGCGCACCGCCCGAAGAATCATCAACGTCGAGCCCCAGGTCACCAGCGGGACATGGGCCTTGCGTCGTCCCAGATCCCAGATGCGCCGCTGCATCGCCGTAAAACCGCCGTCGCCAGCCCTTTTCGTCTCAGGCTCCAGCCAACCTTCCGCACCCATCGCCGAGTGCAGCTCTTCGATGAATCCGTCGCCGGTTTCGTGCTCGCGCTGAAGCACTTCATCGCTGACATATGTGTCGATAAACCGCCGGGCCCGATCGAGAAACTGGTTGTCTTCGTCGGTCAGCTCGAGAACGGAGAAGTCCACGCGTGTCCTTCTTTGCGCCTATAGAAATAGTTGATGCTCAACCTACGGTAGCCATGCTCGCACACGGTGCACACGGATCCCGCCGGCCTCAGTACGTCGCGCGGACCTCATCGAGCACCGCTGAGATCAGCCGTTCGGGTGTCTCGGCTGGAAACGCGGGCAGCGCCCGGTCGATCACCCCGCTGCAGCGCTCCGAAAGCGCCCGCCCGACGCGATCGATCGGAGCGACGACGGCGAACTCGCTCAAGATGTCGTCCTCGACCAGGTCGGCCATCGCCTCCCATTGACCCTCAAGCGACAGCGCGCGCAACTGTGGCTGCAGCTCGCCCCAACCGTGCAGCTCGAGCACGCGCCGGTAAGCGGGCGTGGAGGCGTAGAACGCGATCTGCTTGCGGAAGGATGCTGCGGCACTTGACATCTCGTCGTCGTCGCGGCCGGTGACGATGAATATCGGACAGGACACCTCGAACTGCGCACGTTCCCGGCCGCTGCACGACAGCCCATGCATCACCGCCGGGGTCGTCACCTCGTCGAGGTAACGCCGCGTGGTGAAGGCGTGGGCGAGCAGCCCGTCCGCCACTTCCCCGCACATCCGTGTCATCGCCTCGCCCACTGCGGCGATGAAAATGCGTGGCGCCGGGTGTGCCATGGGTCCGGGAGTGAACATCGGCGTCATTAGCTTGTGGACGTAGAAGTCGCCTTCGAACGCGAGACGGTCCCCCGTGGCCCAGCATCTCCAGATCTCTTTGAGCGCCGCAACGAATTCCGCCATCCGCCGCACCGGGTGGCTCCACGGCATGCCGAAACGCTTCTCAATGTGGCTCTGGATCTGGGTGCCGAGCCCGAGGATGAATCGGCCACCGGAGAAGCCCTGCAGATCCCAGCCCAGATTGGCGACGGTCATCGGGTTGCGGGCGAAGGCGACGGCGATGCTGGTGCCCAGAGTTATCGACGTCGTGTGTTCGGCGGCCAAGAGCAGCGGCAGGAACGGATCGTGGTTGATCTCGCCCGTCCAGCAGCCGTCATAACCTGCTCGCTCATGGGCGCGGGCGACGTCGGGAATCCGATCGAGTTGGCTGGGAATTCCGCGGTCGATCTTCAGGTTCCCGACCATGACCGATGACGCTACAGTAAGTAATTCGGTACGGTCAACGACCCGCCACGAGCGATGCGAAACCCCTTACGGCGATGCGCAAGTGATCCCGATGGGTTGCTCGAGCGACCGAAGTGCTGCAAGAGCTACAGTTAGCCCGATCCTTTGAGAGGAAGCTGATCAAGTGAACGAAGTAGCCATCATCGGGGTCGGCCTGCACCCATTCGGACGGTTCGAGGGCAAGACGGCGATGCAGATGGGCGTCGATGCGATCTTTGCCGCGGTCGAGGATGCCGGCATCGAATACCGGGACATCCAGTCTGCCGTCGGCGGAAGCTGGACCGTGGCCAATCCCGACGCGATCGTCGCCATGACCGGCCTGTCCGGCATTCCGTTCACGAACGTGTTCAACGCGTGCGCTACCGCGGCCAGCGCAGCCAAGGCGTGCGCTGACGGAATCAGGCTCGGCGACTACGACATCGGACTGGCCGTCGGGTTGGACAAGCACCCGCGGGGAGCGTTCACCGAGGATCCCGCGCTGGTGGGGATGCCCAGCTGGTATGCCGAAAACGGCCAGTACCTGACCACCCAGTTCTTCGGCATGAAGGCCAACAGATATCTGCATCAACACGGCATCTCGCACGACACGCTCGCCAAGGTGGTCAACAAGAACCTGCGTAACGGCGCCTTGAACCCGAATGCGTTCCGGCGCAAGCCGATGGACGAACGCGCGATCCTCGACGCGCCCATGCTGAACTACCCACTGACGCAATACATGTTCTGCGCCCCCGACGAGGGTGCGGCGGCGGTGATCATGTGCCGCGCCGACATCGCGCACCGCTACACCGATAAGCCCGTCTATCTCAAGGCCGTCGAGGTGCGCACCCGAAAATACGGCGCGTACGAAGTGAACACCGCGTGCGCCCCGGTTGAAGAGGACGTCGCACCCACTGTGTATGCCGCGCGCGCAGCGTTCGAAAAGGCCGGAGTGTCACCGCAAGAGGTTGACGTGATCCAACTGCAGGACACCGACGCCGGAGCCGAGATCATCCACATGGCCGAGTGCGGATTCTGCGCCGACGGTGACCAGGAGAAGCTCATCGCCGACGGCGCCACCGAGATCGGCGGCGCTATGCCGATCAACACCGACGGCGGGCTGCTCGCCAATGGTGAGCCGATCGGCGCCTCGGGCTTGCGCCAGATTCATGAGCTGGTGCGCCAACTCCGGGGCGAGGCCGGCGACCGCCAGGTGCCCGGCGAGCCCAAAGTCGGTTTCGCCCAACTCTACGGCGCGCCCGGAACCGCCGGCGCGACGATCGTCACGCGCTGAGCTTCAGGCTGCGGCGACCTTCGCGCCGAGAAGCTCAAGAGCGTTGTCCCGCATCACCTTCCGGACATCCTCGGCGCTGAATTCGGGGAATTGCGGGATGTCGTTGATGAACGTCATCGGGTCTTCGAGTCCCTCGCCGTGCGGCCAGTCGGAACCGAACAGGATCTTGTCCACACCGATGGTCTCGGCCAGCAACGAGACGTCGTCCTCGTAGTAGGGCGCGATCCAGACGTGGTTCTTGAGCTGTTCTACCGGATCCTCTTTGAAGTGATACGGCGCGGTGTTCGCCGCCTTCTTCAGCCGCTTGATCAGCCGGTACACGAAATACGAGCCGTTCTCGATGCTCACGACCTTCAGCTTCGGGTGCCGCGTGAACACCTGGTGCACGATCAGCGAGGCCATCGTGTCGTGGATAGCCCGGTCATCGGCGAGGACTTGGTCAAGGGGATCCTTTTGGCCGAAGCCTTCGAAAGTTGCCTTGCCGCCCCACATCGCGGCGATGGCGTTGTAGCCGCTGTCGCTCAGATGGAAGCCGACCGGCACGCCGGCTTCGGCGAGGCGCGCCCATACGGGATCGTGCAGCGGGTCGCCCAACGAGCGGGGCTTGAGGACACCGGGAACGGGCGCCGGCCGAACCAGCACCATCCGCGCGCCGCGGCCCAGGAGAAATTCGACTTCCTCGACGGCTTTGTCCGGGTCGGCGAGCGAAATCATCGGCGCTGTAATGATCCGGCCGTCGGGACGGTCGAAGCCCCAGTCGTCGTCGAGCCACAAGTTGAACGCGTGCAGCGAGGCCATGGTGGCTTCGATGTCGTGCTTGAGCCCTTCTTCGACACCGCACGCGAAGGTCGGCAGCATGAACACAGTCTCGAGCTGTTGCTTGTCCATGACTTGCACTCGCGCATCGCGGTTCTGGTACTCGGGATGGTTGGCCAGTCGATCGACCTTCATCAACGACGCCGGGTTCACACCCTCGGGAATCGCGCCGCGGAACAACAGGTCCAGGCACCCGGGCTCGATAATCGGGTCGAAGGTCGGGTTGGGGATAAAGTGGTTGACCTTCTCGCCCATCAGCGCCCAGGTGCGCTTGCCGTCCCCGAGGATCTGCACCCCGCGTCGTTTGAACTCTTTGGGCAGATGCCGGGTGAAGGAATCCAGGGTCTCGTAGTAGTGGTTGTCGACGTCAATCGGCCCGTAGCCCAACCTGTGCTCCAGCGTCGTCATCACTGTGTCCTCTCAACTTCCAACGGCGGAAAATTCGGCGACCGCTTTTCGAAGAAGGCAGTAATGCCTTCGATGAAGTCGGACCGCTGCATCGACTCGTGCATAAGCTTCTCAGCCTTCTGGCTGGTTTCCACCATGCCCATGCCGGCGTCGGCGTACAGCTGACGCTTCATCACGGCCAGCGAACTCGGCGCACAGTTGCGCGCGATGTCCTCGGCGTACGCGATCACGCGATCCATCAGCTCCTCGCGCGGGAACACCCCGGTGATCAAACCCAATTCCGCGGCCTCCTCGGCCACGAACGTCCGGCCCGACAACAGAAGCTCTACCGCCTTGGTCCAACCGATCAGGCGAGGAAGAATCCAGGACACGCCGTACTCGGCGATCAGGCCGCGGCGCGCGTAGGAAGTAGTGAATTTGGCGCCGGCCGCGGCAAACCGGATATCGGTCATGAGCGCCTGCGACAACCCCATCCCGGCAACCGAACCGTTGATCGCGGCGATCACCGGCTTGGTCAACTGCGTCAGGAAATACGGATGCCGCTCGGCCACCAGGGTGCTGAAATCCGTCCCCTTCGACGCTCCTCCCACGGTGTCCGCCGAAAGCGTTTGCATGCCGCCCATGTCTCCGCCGGCGCAAAAGGCGCGGCCCTTGCCGGTCAGGACGATCACCCGTACGCCCGGGTCCGCCTCGGCGGCGTCGATGCACCGATAGAACTCGGTGCTCATCGGGTCGCCCCACGCGTTCATCCGCTCGGGACGATTGAAGGTGACTACGGCAACGCCGGACTCGCGCGCGTCATAGAGCACCGCGGGTTCGCTGCGGGGTGGAGCCGCGACGTTGTCATCGGCGACCGTCATCGACTGGACCTCTCTCGGGCGTTATTAATACTCATACTGTATACCTATCGGTAGTGCACTCTGCAATCGGCGCTCACCCGCGCCGCCCCGTGAGGAAATCATTTGCAGCTGAACGATGTTCGGCACCGAGAGCACCGATGCTTGCGCGTCACGGAGAAGCCATTTTCCGGATGTGGCCCAGCACATCGGGATAGCGCTTTAGGTGCGCGCCGCCGTTGAGGTCGATGACCTCCCCGGTCATCCAGGATGCCTTCGCCGAACTCAAGAAAAGCACCGCCTCCGCGACGTCCTGCGGCGTCCCGACTCGACCCAGCGGCGTGTTCTCGACGTAGTCCTCGAGGACACCGGGCGCGGCCGTCACGAGTTCCGTCAACGGAGTGGTGACGAAACCCGGCGAGACCGCGTTGACGCGAATCTGTCGCGGCGCGAATTCCAGTGCCGCAACCTGCGTCAGCATTGCCAAGCCGGCCTTGGCCGCGCAATACGCACTCATACCCGGCGCGGCGAGGCGGGCGTTGAGCGACGCGATCGACACCAGCGAACCGCCGTCGCGCAGCTGACGCCCCGCGTGCTTCATCACCAGGAAAGAACCCGTCAGACAGCAGTCGATCACCGCGCGAAACCGTGCAGCATCCAAGTCGATGATGGGCCCGAAGTCGCCGAATCCCGCCGTATTCACGACGACGTCCACCGGGCCGGCCTGCTCGAACAGCGTGGCCACGGTGTCCTCGTCCGTGACGTCGACGGCAGCCGCCGTGTGCGGCTCGCCCAACTCGCCTGCTCGAGCCTGGGCTCCCTGCGCGTTTCGGTCGGCCACGATAACCCGGCAGCCCTCGGAAGCCAGGCCGGCCGCAACCGCCGAACCGATTCCTGAAGCACCGCCGACCACGACTGCCAGCCGGTTTGGGGTCTCGGACATAAGCGCTCCAATCGACGTTCGGCCATAGGCCACCAGGCGAAAATACTGTACTGTTGGCCCAACAGTATTACTCACTGGTAACCGGATCGGGAAGTGGCTCAAATGAACAAAGACGACATGATCCTGATCAGCGTCGACGACCACATCGTCGAGCCGCCGGACATGTTCAAGAACCATTTGGCCAGGAAATACATCGAGGAGGCGCCGCGGTTGGTGCACAACCCCGACGGCAGCGATTCGTGGCAATTCCGTGACGTCGTGATTCCCAATGTGGCACTTAACGCCGTGGCGGGCCGACCCAAGGAAGAGTACGGACTTGAACCGCAAGGCCTCGATGAGATCCGGCCGGGGTGCTGGCAGGTCGACGAGCGGATCAAGGACATGAACGCGGGGGGCATCTTCGCGTCGATCTGTTTTCCGACATTCCCCGGGTTCGCCGGCCGGTTGTTCGTCACCGAGGACCCCGAATTCAGCCTCGCACTGCTGCAGGCCTACAACGATTGGCACGTCGAGGAATGGTGCGGCGCGTACCCGGCGCGGTTCATCCCGATGTGCCTGCCGGCGATCTGGGACCCCGAGGCGACTGCGGCCGAAGTGCGGCGCAACGCGAATCGCGGTGTGCATGCGCTGACGTTCACCGAAAACCCCGCCGCCTTGGGTTACCCCAGCTTCCACGACGACTACTGGACTCCGTTGTGGAAGGCGTTGGTGGACACCGAAACGGTGATGAATGTCCACATCGGCTCCTCGGGCAAATTGGCCATCACCGCGGCAGACGCACCCTTGGACGTCATGATCACCCTGCAACCGATGAACATCGTGCAGGCGGCGGCCGACCTGTTGTGGTCGGCTCCGATCAAGAAGTACCCGGACCTCAAGATCGCCCTGAGTGAGGGCGGCACCGGCTGGATCCCGTATTTCCTCGAGCGGGCCGATCGCACCTACGAGATGCACTCCACCTGGACACATCAGGACTTCGGCGACAAGCTACCCAGCGAGGTGTTCCGCGAGCACTTCCTGACCTGCTTCATCAGCGACCATGTCGGGGTCGAATTGCGCCACCGGATCGGTATCGACAATATCGCGTGGGAAGCCGACTATCCGCACAGCGATTCGATGTGGCCCAGCGCGCCCGAGCAGCTTTGGGATGTGTTGTCCCGCTACGACGTTGCCGACAGTGACATCCACAAGATGACCCACGAGAACGCGCTGCGCTGGTACTCGTTCGACCCGTTCAGCCAGATGCCCAGGGAGCAGGCGACCGTCGGCGCATTGCGGAAGGCCTCCGAAGGCCATGATGTGTCGATCCACGCGCTGAGCAAGCACCACACCGGCGAACGGGACGCGAACGCTCTCGCGCACGTGACCCAGGTGAATTCCTAGGCGCTACTTGCGCATCCCTCCGCTGACGGCGATGTCGTCGCCGGTGACGAACGATGAAGCATCGCTGGCCAGATACAGTGCAGGGCCGATGATTTCGTGGAGTTCGGCGACGCGACTCTGCGGATTCATGCCGGCCAGCATGGACAGCACCCCGGGAAATTGGCGTTCCGCGTCAAGCAGCATCTCCGTGGCGAACGGTCCCGGCGACAGCAGGTTGACCCGCACCGACCACGAGGACCACGTGTTGGCCATCGACACGGTGAGGTTGCGCAGAGCCGCCTTCGATGCGCCGTAGGCCACCGATCTCGGATGCGACGGAGAGTAGCCCTCGATCGAGCCCACGTTGATGATGCTGCCCCCGCCGCTCTCGCGCATCACCGGCGCCACACACTGACTCATCCGCAGAGCCCCCTCGACATTGACGTTGAATACCTTGCGCCACAACTCGAATGACAGCGCGTTGATGTCCTCCACCATGGGGTTGATGCCGGCATTGTTGAACAGCACGTCAATTCGGCCGTACTCGTTGACCACCGAGTCGACGAATTTCGGCACGGCGTCCCACTCGCCGACGTGACAGGCGATACCCACCGCCTTGCCCCCCACCGCGCGGATTGCGGCGGCGACTTGGTCGCAGTCATCCTGTTTGCGGCTGGACACCACCACGGAGGCGCCCGCGCGGGACAAGCCCTCGACGATGGCGCGGCCAAGGCCGCGGGTGGAACCGGTGACGATCGCGACGCGACCGGTGAGGTCGAACAGCTCACTTGTCATTGGGAATCCGGCAGTTCGACGAGGCCCTCGATGGTGGCGTGCAGAACCGATTTGCTGCCGTCGGGCAGCACGCGACGTGCGACCAAGAACTCGCTGCCCATCCAGCCGTGCCGGATGTACTTGCCGAAGCGCAGCCGCGTGCCCGGCGCGCCGCTGGCGGCGGGAAGCATCTTGATCCGCTCCAGCGCCTCCTTGACCGCCGGTCCCGACAGCGGTCGCGCGGTCGCGAGGGCCGTCATCATCAGCCGGCCGACGTCACAGCAGTAGACCGAGAAGAAGTATTCGGGCCGGTCGCCGTACCTCGCTTCGTACCGGTCCAGAAACTCTTGCGCGACGGGATTTCGCTCGTCGTACTGGTCAAGCCCGACCCAGCCGGCCAGCTGGTGCCGCCACCAGTCGCTGGTAGCGGCGAACTCGAAAGCCGTTGTGGTGTAGCGGCGTGGCAGCCAGCCCACCGCGTCGAGCGCCGCATTCATCCCGATCAGACCGAGGCCGAATCCGACGTGCATGAGGGCGTCGGGCTTGTCGGCCGCCAGAATCGCCATCGCGTCGCGCTTGTCTGTTTCGACCTGCGGGATGGCCGCCTCGCCGGTTATCGTCAGCCCCGCATCCAGGCACGCGACGCGTGCGGTTCGCAGGTATTCGCGACCGATCAGTGAGTCTTCGTAGGCCAGACCCACCGTCTTGCAACCGTCGAAGGCGGCCACCGTCGCCATGATGATCGGCTCTTCCTCCATGGAGCCGGCCGGCAGCCCAAAGACCCACTCCCCCAACATGGTTTCGGAGGCGCCCATCGTGATGATCGGCACCTCGGCGAGCTCCTCGACGTAGCGCCGCAACGCGACGCCGTTCTCGGAGACCCACGGCCCGAAGATCACCAGGCAGTCCTCTTCGACGAGTTCGTAGAATGCCTCGCGCACTCGGCGGAACGATCCGTTGGGCAGCCCCTGCACCGCGCGCACGACGAATTCGACGGGCCGTTCGAGGATGCCTCGCTCCTGATAGTCGTCGGCGACCAACTGCAGCGACCGCAGGATGTTCGGGTCGATGACACCGTCCGTGTTCAGGTAGTCGATGAGCAAGCCGATGCGCGCCGGGGTCACCTCAGCGGCCATGCGTGTCCTCCTGCGATCGAAAGGGTATTGGCCAGGTCAAGGATGCCCGGCGGCGCGCCGACGACGTACGGAATGGCGTGCGCGGCATGCATTGCCGTTGCCAGGCAACCCATTTCGGTGCGGTTTTCGGCCGCGGTACCAAGCACGAGGTTGCAGCGCAGCGTGGGAGCGCCGTCGAACTCGATCTCGTAACCCTCCTGGGCGGACCATTGGGGAGCCACCTCGTCGTCAAGCCAGGTCACGTGCTCCACCACGATCGTCACCGGGCCGCAATCTGCGCGAACGCCCAGTTTCATCGCCGCGACGGTGCCCGGGGGTATCTCCCCCGCGGCGATGGTGAGGCCGGACTCGGTCACCACCGTTTCCCGGAATGGTTCGACCTCACCGAGTTTGAGTCCCAGGGCTCGCGCCAGCACGCTGGCCGTTGCGACAAACGCCGCCGCAGCGCGCGTGGGATCGCTCAGCATCGGTGCCGTGGATTGCGGCGGCTGGCCGTACCCCATCACGTCGACGAGCATCTCTCGGCTGGGATAACCGGCGTAGGACAATGACTCTCGGACGGTGATCCGGCTGGAACCCGCAGACAGTCGGGACAGGACGGGCGCGACCTGCTCTCCCCAGAATCCCGGGAAGACGCCGACACCGAGGAAGGAACTCCCGCCCTGGTTGCAGGCGGCTTCGATCTCGGCGGCGCGCGCCGGGTCGAATGCGTAGACGTCGATGAACGAACTTCCCGTCGCGATCACGTTGACGCCGGCGCCAAGAAGGTGCGTCACGTCGGCAAAGCACGTATCGGGATGTCTCTCCACCGCACCCATGTAGAGGACGATGTCGGGGCGCGCGCGCAGCAGCGCAGCGCTGTCGTCGGTGGCCAGCACACCGGTTGGGGCACGGTCGGTCAGGGCGCCGGCGTCCACGCCGACCTTCGCCCGGTCGTACACCCGCACGCCGACCAGCTCGAGCGCGGGCGCGTCGATGATCGCTCGCAGTGCGAGCCGTCCGGTAGTGCCGGTAGCCCATTGGGCGACTCGGGGCACAACCCGCGTCGCAGTCATACCCGCCAGCACAACTGGAGGTCGGGGACGAATCGCAGCGGCGGCCGATAGCGGACCTCATAACCGGGCGCCAGCGCGTATTCGGGTATGCGCCGGTGCCATTCGTGCAGGGCGATGCGGAGTTCCCGGCGTGCCAGGTGCGACCCCAGGCAGCGGTGCGCCCCGCCGCCGAACGCCAGATGTTTGTTGCCGCGACGGTCGAACCGGACCTCCAGCGGGTCGCCGAACTCGGCAGGATCGAGGTTCGCGGCACTGAGATTCACGATCACGTGATGGCCGGCGGCCACGACCTGGTCGCCAAGCGTGCTTTCCCGTCGGGCCCAGCGCACCGCCATCGGAACCGGGGTTTCCCACCGCAGCAGCTCCTCCACCGCACGGGGGATCACGTCGGGATCGGTCGCGATTTCGCGCCGCTGTGCGGGGTTTCGGGCGAGAAACGCCCAGAAGCACGTCAGCGAGTCGGTCACGGTATCCAAGCCCGCGGTCAACAGCACAAAACAGGTCGCGAGCGCCTCGTCGCGGGAAAGGGGTTCACCGGGCTGCGCATCGTCCGGACTGACGGTGATGAGCGCAGACAGCACATCGTCCCGCGGATTGGCCTCGCGCTCGTCGAGGATGCGGTTGAAGTACACGTACACCTGTTGCGCGGTTTCGCGTTGGATGGCCGAACGCTGTTCCGGTGTCGACTCAGGAGTTCCGGGGTGCAGCAGCCCGTCGCGCAGCCGCACGAGAGTGTCGAGTTCTTCCCAGGGCAGGCCCATCAGGCCCAGGAACACCGCCGAGGGGAAGGGCTCGGCGAATTCGGTGGTGAAATTGCATGATCCGCGGTCGATGAAGGCGTCGATGAAGTGATTGACCCGTTCGGCGATGTCGGATTCCTGGGCCTCCATCCGCCGCGGGGAGAATAGCGGGTCGAGCAGTTTGCGATACCGCGTGTGATCGGGCGGATCGATTCCGAGCGGGATCAACGGAAGGGTGTTGCCCTGCTCCACGAGGTCTGCCGACGAAAACACTTCCGGCTTGCTCAATGCCTCGCTGACCAGCTCTCGCGAGTTGACCATCACACTGGGTCCCAGACCGAGTGCCGGGGTCCGCGCGAGTGCATGATTGCCCGGCTGCGGGTCAGACGCGTCGAGGGCGGAGCCGACTTGACCGTTGACGAAGTCGAACCTGGATACCGGGGCATCCGCCTCCTTGGCGGTCTGTCCGATGTCGTTGGTACCCAAGGGTTATGCCTCAGTACGAGATGCCAGCTGACGCACCTCGAACCCGATACCGTCGAAACGCTCCTGTTCAAGACTCATGACCGAGACGTCGTACAACGCTGATTCTTCACGAAGCGCGCCAACGGTCGACAACTGACGGTGCCGATGAGCGAAGGGATCGAACGAATACCAACGACAGGCGTTTTCGAAAGTGATCTTGTCGATCTCGCCGTCGGGGACATCGGCAGCGACCTCGTGAAATTCCTCGGCTGCGATGGGCCAGAACGAATCACCGTGCAGGTAGTCACATTCCCAAGCAATGTTGTCGACACCGATATCGTGCCGCAGCTTGATTCCGATCGGATCCGCGCTGATGCAGGTGAGAAAACGCTCGCGGAAAACCTCGCTCGGCAGCTGGCCCGAGAAGTTCGGCCCGGTCCACAACCGGCGCCTCTTGTAGATCCGGTCGACGCGGTCCAAAAAGTACGGGATCCAACCGGTACCGCCCTCGGACAGCGCGAAGCGGACGTCGGGAAACTGCTTGATCACTCGCGACCACAACAGATCTGCCGCCGCCTGACAGATATTCATCGGCTGCAGTGCGCTCATCACGTGAACGGGGGTGCCGGCGTGGCCGGCCGGGAGTCCGGTCATCGAACCCAGGTGCACCGAGACGACGATGCCGTGGTCAGATATAGCTCGCCACACCGGATCCCAGAACTCCTCGTGAAAACTGGGACAACCGAAGGTCGACGGGTTCTCGGTGAACGTGATCGAGTGACACCCCTTGGCGGCCACCCGCCCGATCTCCTCGGCGCACAATTCGGCGTCCCAGATGATCGGCAGCGCCATCGGGATGAACCGCCCCGGATAGCTGCCGCACCACTGGTCGATGTGCCAGTCGTTGTAGGCACGGATGACAGCCAACGCCAATTCGTTGTCGGCGGCGGCGGCGAATATCCGGCCGGCCAGGCCCGGAAACGAGGGAAAGCACATCGCCGCGAGCACGCCCGCCGCATTCATGTCCTTGACCCGCTCGTCGATATCGAAGCAGCCCGGCCGCATCTGTTCGAAGCTATCCAAGCCGGCGCTGGGGATCACGGCGCCGTTGAAGATCCAGGCATCCGAACAGTCATCGGTCGTGATGACTTCCGGCGCCAAGTCTCGGAATCGTATTGGCAGCAGGCCATGGAACAGGTGGGGCGGCTCAACCACACGGTCATCCACGCTCACCAGGATCATGTCCTCGGTCTGCACAGGGCCTCCTAGCCTCGGCTCAAATTACCCCAAGATGCGCGCGGACGTCCAGGCATACCTCTAGAGGATTGCACCGGCGGAGCGTCATCCTCAACGGTGGTGGTTGAGATCGACCACCGCACCGGCACGCTCACCGAGCAGCGCCCGGCGCAATCGGCCCATGTGGTTATTCCAGTGCGCCTGCGCCCCTTCCCCATCACCGGCATCGATCAATTCGGTGAGCACTTCGTTCGCACGAATGTTGCGCCGCCACCCTGCCAGGGACTCGTGCCGCGAGCGCATCTGCACATCGGCGACGGCGCGGGTGATGACCTCGTTCAGCATCTCGGTGATGATGATGAGCGTTTGGTTGCCGGCCAGATACACGATGTCGCTGTGGAATTTAACCATCGCGTTGGTGCATGCGATCGGATCGTGCACTGTGCGCTTTTGCTCGACGATCCCCTCACGTAGCTGTGCCACGGCGCGGTGTCGTTGACGTGATGTCGCGACCATCCTGGCCGCTGCCGGCTCGATCACCGCGCTTGCCTCGAACACGTCGGCCAGCGAGACGCTACGGGACTGCAACACGAGGGCCGCAGCACGAGCGGTCATGCGCTGGTCGGGGCGGTGGACGACGACGCCGCCATACGCACCACGGACTACCGAGATCAGACCTTCCGCCTCCAGGGTGCGCAGCGCTTCGCGCAGCGATGGACGGGAAACCTCGAACCGCTCGATGAGTTCGGCCTCGGTGCCGAGCAGGTCGCCCTCGTCAAGCCCGCCGGCGATGATCAACGCGCGCAGCTCATCGGCGACTTGCTTCGGCTTTGCGTGCGTCGGGCTATCCGCCACATGCGTTGGGCTATCAACTCGTTGGTTGGTGTACGCCGATGCGCGTTTGGCCACGTTTCTCCCTTACCACCACGACTTTACAAACCATACCTATAGAGGTTTAGATAACGCTAGAGACCACGGCCGACTGTTGCGTCCACCCAGTTTCCGTGGTCAGTACCCACGAAACTGAGGTGTCCCAGGTGATCGTGCCGTTCACGTGGAAAGTCACGGGCTGGTTCATGGTCGGGTGGTCACCCGAGTTTCCCGTGGGCGAGGCCCGGCCGCTGCGCTACTTCGGCGAGGACTTGGTCGCCTACCGCGACGAGTCCGGCGAACTGCACGTACTGGAAGGCCACTGCAAGCACCTCGGCGCCCACATCGGCCACGGCGGCAAGGTCGTCGGCGACTGCGTCCAATGCCCCTTCCACGGGTGGCGCTGGGGCCCCGACGGGACCAACCGGTACATCCCGTATCAGCCGGACCGGCCCAACAAGGCTCTGACGCTGCGGGTGTATCCCGTTCGCGAGCAGTACGATTGCGTGTTCATCTGGCACCACCCGGACGGCAAGGCGCCGCAGTGGGAGATGCCGGACATTTTCCTCAAGTTCCCGCAGTTCGAGACCGACCCGGCGAACTACTACCGGGCGTTTCCGGAGTTCTCCCGGCGCGCCGAGCGCGAACCGGTGCATCCGCAGATCGTGCAGGAGAACGCGCCCGACAGCGCCCATTTCGAATATGTACATCACGCCACCGTGACGCCGCGGGTGCTGGACTGGAAGATCGTCGAGCAGGAGTGGCAATTCACCGCGGGCTGGCCCGACGCGGACAGTGACAACCCCGATGGCATGGCGCTGGTGTTCCACAGTCACCTGTTCGGTCTGGGCGGTGCGATCAGCGTCTTCGAGGGCGCACAGAATCATCGGCTGATCTTCACCTGCACGCCCGTCGACGACGAAGTGTCCGACCTGTTCTACTCGATCTGGTGGCCGCGGGTCCCGGGCGACGACTCCCCGGTTCCGAAAGGCAAGCTGCGCGATGTGATCGAAAAGCAGTTCCTTTCCACCGTTTTCGACGACCTGGAAATCTGGCGCTATCAGAAGTACGTCGAGAATCCTCCACTGTCCAAGGTTGACGCGAAAGGGTATATGGCCCTTCGTAAATGGGCGAAGCAGTTTTACGACGTTGCGCCTGTCGAACCCGCCACAACCCCAGTCTGACCAACGCCCGAAAGCAGGATCCGTGCAAGAAGCCGCCGAAGTCGACCTCTATTACGACCCCTTCGATTTCGATATCGACGACGACCCGTATCCGGTGTGGAAGAGGATGCGCGACGAAGCTCCGCTGTACTACAACGAAAAACACAACTTCTACGCGCTGAGCCGCCACTCCGATGTGTTGCAGGGCCTCTACGACTGGCAGACATTCCGCTCGGGTCGCGGCACCATCCTCGAGGTCATCAGCAACCAGATGGAGGTTCCACCGGGGCTGGTGCTCTGGGAAGACCCGCCGATACACGACGCGCACCGCAAAGTGATGTCGCGGGTCTTCACCCCGAGACGCATGAACGCGATTGAGCCTCTGGCGCGGGACTTCACCATTGCCGCGCTCGACCCGTTGGTCGGCTCGGCGTCGTTCGACTTCATCGGAGATCTCGGCGGCTGGATGCCGATGCGTACCATCGGCACCCTGCTCGGAATCCCCGAGCAAGACCAGACGAAGATCCGCGACAACACGGACAAGTTGCTCGCTATCAAGGAAGACGGCCCGGACAAATCCCGGGCCCGGCCCGGCAAGCAGTTCTTGCCGCCGAACATGGAAATGATCGGCGACTACGTTGACTGGCGCGCCAAGCACCCGTCCAACGACCTGATGACCGATCTGGTCCAGGCCGAGATACAAGACGAGGACGGCACGACACGCAGGCTCAGCCGGGCCGAGGTGATGACCTACATCAGCACCATCATGGGTGCCGGCAGCGAAACCACCACGCGACTCATTGGCTTCGTCGGCCAACTGCTTTCCGAGCACCCGGACCAGAGACGCGAATTGGCCGCCGACCGGTCGCTGATACCGAACGCGATCGAGGAAGTGCTGCGCTACGAGGCACCCTCGCCGGTGCAGGCGCGCTACGTCGCCACCGACACCGAGCACTATGGGCACACCGTGCGCGAGGGATCGGTAATGCTCCTGATCAACGGGGCGGCCAACCGGGACGACCGGCAATTCGACGACGCCGAGCGGTTTGACATCCATCGCCGGGGCAGCCACCTCAGCTTCGGCCAGGGATTGCATTTCTGCCTGGGCGCCGCATTGGCCCGCATGGAGGCCCGAGTCGCCCTGGAAGAGGTGCTCACGCGGTGGCCGGACTGGGAGGTCGATTACGCCAATGCCGTGCGGGCACACACCACCAATGTGCGAGGCTGGGGCAAATTGCCGGTGTTCGTCTAAGCCCAAGGGGCGCTGTTGCAATTCCCGAACGACCCAGGGGGACAGCCGATACACAATGTTCGCTGAATCTGCTGATCAGGCGCTGCTGGAGTCTTCGACTTCTCAGCTGTTGTCGTCGATGTACGCCAGTGAGCGGGGACGCGATTCGACATTCGACATCGATGTGTGGAAACGCGGAGCCGACCTGGGCTGGACGGCGTTACTGGTTCCCGACGAACTCGGCGGCGGTTCGGTGAGCGGCAACGGTCTGGCCGACCTGACAGCGATCGCCTATCAATTCGGCCAGCACGCGGCGCCCGGCCCGCTGCTGGGGTCCAACCTCACCGCCTTCGCGCTGGCCCGCTGGGGTTCAGCCGACCAACGCAACATCGCCCTTGGCGAACTGGTCACCGGCGCGGCAACCGCCGCGTGGGGCGGCCCGGCAACAGTGCACGGGCATAACAAAGGCCACGCAACGATCACCGCGGCCACTCGCGGGGATGAACTGATCCTCGAGGGCGACGTGGACGCCGTCGAAGAGGGCTCCTCCGCGTCCTACCTCCTACTCGGCGTCGAAGAAGAAGCGGGCCGATCCTATGTGCTGGTTCCGGCGAGCACGTCGGGTGTGAGCCGCACCCCGATGACCGGTGTGGACCACACTCGCCGCTATTACCGAATAGCCCTGCGCGAGGCCCATTTACCCGCTTCGGCACGGGTCGGCCCGCCCGCCGCAGGCGCCGAGTACGACCGCGCGCTGCTCGACGTCTGCGCCACCGTGCAGTCCGCCGAGATCGTCGGCGCGATGCAGCGCGCCTTCGACATGACGTTGAAATGGACCTTCGAGCGCTATTCGTTCGGCCGCCCGCTCGGCTCGTATCAGGAGATCAAGCATCGCGTTGCCGACATGCGCACCCAACTCGAAGCGTCCGCGGCCGTCACCGCCCGTGCCGCGTACGCGGTGGGCACGGAATCACCGACGGCCAGCCAGTGGGCCAGCGCCGCGAAGGCCTACGCCGGGTTCTACGGGCTGGAAACCATCCAGGACTGCGTCCAGCTGCACGGCGGTATCGGGGTAACCTCCGAGCTCGATCTGCACCTCTTCTTGCGGCGGGCCATGGTGAGCGCCCACTTATTCGGCACCCCAACTGATTTCATGCAGCGGTTGACGTGGCTGGCCGAACTTGAGGAGGCCGGCAGATGAGCGAAGGCATGGTCTCGGTCGAGGACTTCGCGGCAAGCGCCCGCAGCTGGATCTCGGAGAACCTGCCACCGGTGCATCCGCTGACCGGTGAGTTATTCAGCTCTATCGCGATCAGCGAGGCCGACAAGAATTGGCGTATCCAACAGAACCGCGACTTGCAACGACGGCTGTTCGACGGCGGTTACGCCGGCATCTGTGTTCCGAAAGACTATGGCGGGCAAGGATTGACGGCGGCCCACCAGGCCGCCTTCAACAAGGAGATCGCAGGCTACGACTACCCCGCCGAGATCCAGGCGTCGACGTTCATCCCGTGCATGGCGCTGCTGCTCGAGTTCGGCACCGAGGAACAAAAGCTGCGACACATCCCGTCCATGCTGCGCGGCGAGGAAATCTGGGTGCAGTTCCTGTCCGAACCCGGGGGCGGTTCCGATGCGGCCGGAGCCACCACCTCCGCGCAGCGCGACGGCGACGTCTGGCGACTGAACGGGTCGAAGATCTGGACGACCGCGGCCACCTATGGCGACTGGGCGATCTGTCTGGCACGCACCAACTGGGATGCGCCAAAACATCAGGGGCTGACCGTGTTCAGCATCCCGCTGACCGCCCCGGGCATCGAGGTCCGCGAGATCGAGCTGCTCAACGGCTCGCGCGAGTTCTGCCAGGAGTTTCTCACCGACGTCGTCGTGCCCGACGTCGATCGCATCGGCGACGTCGACGACGGTTGGACCGTGGTGACGCGCTGGCTCTACTACGAACGCACGATCGCGGGAGGCTCGCCCTACGTCACCGGCGCCGGGAGCCGACCCAACGAGGGCCCCTACGATCCGCATGCCCTCATCGGGTTGGCGCGTGATCTCGGCACGATCGATGACTCGTTGACCCGCACCCGCATCGGGGAAGCAGCGATGCTGGCGCTGGTCCGCCGCGCCCTCGCCACGTCGGTCACCAACAAAATGTCCACCGGCGCCCTATCGCATCACGCCGCGGCGATGATTCGGCTTTTCGGCGGCACTATGAATACCCGCCGCGCCACCATCGCGGCCGAGATCTGCGGACCGCACAGCGCGGTGTGGGCCGGCTCAGCGGGGGAAGGCGCCAGGCATTCGGAGCTCGGATTGGGCTATCTGGTCAGGCAAGTCGCGTGCATCGGCGGCGGCACCACCGAAATGGCGCGCAATGTGATCAGCGAACGGTTGCTCGGCATGCCCAGAGAAGCGCGAAGCGACACCGGGCCGTTCCGTGACGTGCCGCGCGGTCCACGCGCAGCCGGAGCCTGACCGGTGGCAACACTACGGCAAGCGCTCCCCGGGGCCTGGCGATTGGAGTCTTTCGTCTCCCGCGACGAAGCAACCGGTGTGGAGCGCCGCCCCATGGGCGACCACCCGGCCGGGCTGATTCTCTACACGGCTGACGGCTACATGTCCGCGCAGCTGACTCCCGGGACCGGTGCCGAATATGTCGCCTACGCAGGAGCATTCAGCGTCGACGAGGAAGCGGGCACCGTGCACCACGACGTGATCGTGTCGAGCATGCCGGAACTGTTGGCGCGGCCACAGTTTCGTCACGCGCACATCGACGCCGACCGATTGATATTGTCCGCGACGCAGACCTCGGCCGACGGCGTGACCGCGCACAGCACACTGGTGTGGCGTCGGGCGCCGGCGACTCCGGACGGGCCGCGATGACGGCAGATTGGTTACGCCGCAGTGGTATCGCGCGCGCCGAAGAAGAACTCCTGCGCGTTGTTGTAGAGGTAGTTTTCGCGCGCTTCTTCCGGTAGGTCAAGCGCCAGAACCTCAGGTACCAGACGCCGCTGTTTGAGCACCGGCCAGTCCGACGCGAAAATAATCTTCTTGGGGCCACGCGTGCGCATGTAGTGCAAGAGGGTCTCGGGCAGGCGCTTGGGCGACCACGCCGATGTCATCAGGCGCAGGTTCTCGTACTTGATCAGCAATCGGATGGCCGTCTCCCACCAGGGATCCGCTCCGTGGATCATGCACAGTTTGAGTTCGGGAAAGCGCACACAGACCCGGTCGAGGTGAATGGGGTTCTGCACCTCGCCAGGAATCGGCGGGCCCGGGATACCGGTGTTGATGCACAGCGGCAGACCGAGTTCGGCGCACTTGGCGTACAGCGGGTAATAGACGGCGTCGGAGGGCGGGTACATCCCGTCAGCCCAAAAGCTGGGGCCCACCGCGGTATAGGCGACGGGCAGGTTTTTGACGGCCGCAGTCAACTCGGCCAGCGGCTTTACCGGGCGGAGCAGGTTGACGCCGCCCTCGGCCAACCAGAACCGGTCGGGCCGGGCCTCGGCGAATTTGCGTGCCGTCACGTGCGGGGTCGCGATGTTGTCCATCAGGATGGCCTTCTGGACGCCCTGTTCGTCCATCTCGTCGATCAACTCGGCCATCTCGACGGCAGCGAACATCGACTGGGGACCTTTGAAGTAGTCGTCGCGGACCTTGAGCATCCAGGTCGGCTGTTGTGCGGTCTCGCCGAAATGCACATTGACCAGACAGTCGATCACCTTGGGGGTCATTGCCATCCTTCGGCAGTCAGCGTCGTCGAGTGGTTACTGTATACCTAACGGTAGCGCCTTCTGCAAGGGCCTCAACCGGGCGTAAGCACCCCAAACGCGACGGAGAACCCGACTGGCTAGAGTTGATTACCGTATCAGCTACGGGACGGTTTCCGGTAGCATCACCACCTGTCGCGGAGAACTCACGTCACGATCGGAGGTGCTCGAGTGGGAAAGCCGGCGCCCGCCGTCAACCAACGCCGCGAGCGCGGGTCGATCAGCCCCGACGGCATCATCAAGGGCGCCTTCGAGCTTGCCGAGCAGCTGGGTATCGACAAGATGAGCATGCCGGTCCTGGCCAAGCATCTGGGCGTCGGCGTGACGAGCATCTACTGGTACTTCCGCAAAAAGGACGAGCTGCTCAACGCGATGACCGACCGCGCACTGAGCGAATATGTCTTCGCCACACCCTATGTCGACGCGACAGACTGGCGCGCCAGCCTGCACAACCATGCCCACGACATGCGCGCCACGTTCATGGCCAATCCCATTCTGTGCGACCTGATTCTGATCCGGGGCGCTCTGAGCCCCGACACGGCGCGACTGGGCGCGCTCGAAGTGGAGAAGGCAATTGCGAACCTGGTGGAGGCCGGGCTCGGACCTGAGGACGCTTACAACACGTATTTGGCAGTGACCGTCCACGTCCGCGGATCCGTGGTGCTGCACCGGCTCGGCGAAAACACCGGCGCGCCCGACACTATCGACCCGAAAGGCAAAGACCGAAGGATCGGCATACCCGGAGACTCGAACTTCGAGTACATCTTGGAAAGCATTCTCGACCGTGCACAACAACTGATCGAGCGACACCGCGATCCCGTCTCCGGCGTGTGACAGTCAGTTGCCCCGTGCCAGGCGAAATCTCTGCATCATGAAATCCAGGATTTCGGGGGTCAACATGCCGCCGGCGTACTCCACCCAGCACCAGCTCCGCTCGGGCAACCCACCGAGCGAACTGTCCGTCAGCGGACCGAAGAAATGTATGGGGCTGCCGGTTGATTCGAAGGTGAACGAGTAGGTGTCAGAACCAATCGAGGTCTGCAGGGCGGTCACCTGGCCTGCCTGGTTGAGGGTCGGCGTGGCGACAACATCCTTGTGCACCGTCGTGACACCGTCTTTGAGCTGGTAGCCCGGTCCGAACGCCAGGCCGTCCTTGCCCTGCCAGAAGCTGCCGCCCCCGACCTTGCCGTTGCCGTAGTCGTCCACCCAGGACACCCACATGCCTTGCAGGCGCCGCGCGATCGGCAGTTCGGTGTAGGCCTTTCCGTCCGGGCCGTAGGCGAAGTCTTGGTGGCCATAGCCCGATACCTCGACGCCGTTCACCCTGCCGGTGACATACATCAGCTCGTGGCGGTAGTAGACCTCGTCGTCGACGCCGTCCTGCTTGGGTACATGGGTGAGGACGATGTCGCTGACGGTCGCGCCGTGGATCTCCCATCGGTCACTGGCGTCATACCAGTGAAAGCCGTTGGTATCGCGCTCGATCCGACCGCTTGAGTAACCGATTCGCACCCCCTCGGCGCTGTCGGTCTGCTCGTAGGGCTCGAACCAGTCAATCGATGCGTACTCGTCGAACAGATGGCCAGCCTCGGCATCGAGCCGCTTGGGCAGTGACCGGAAGCCGCAAACCGGCGACACCACGTGAGTCATGCCGGTGACGAAGTCGTCGAGTCCCCGCAACCCCCAGTAAGTCTGCCCGGACGCGTCGCTGACGATCCCGCCCAGCCAGATCCCGGCCAGCCCAACACCGGCGGATGGCGTCCATCCACGGTGGTAGTGCTCGAGCGAAGGTTTCTGCGCCGTCACGTCGAATTCAATCTGATCGGGCACTGCGCTCTCCCTTACTGCGGTGACGGCATTGTCAACGTTTTCTAGCAGGTCGGGCACCCCGGCGTCGAGCATGCCGGGCGGTGACTCAACGTCCTCCAACGTATGAGACTCTAGAGTCCTGATGTCACCCGAGGTCACCTTTGACAGCATCATCGACGCTCGCGCGGACTATGCCGCCGCGTTGCGCGACATCGAATCTGCGCTGTGGGCTCAAGACGTTCTGTCCCCGCCGATCCTGGAACTGTGCCGCTTGCGGATCGCCCAAATCCTGTGCTGTGCATCGGCGTTGGACCATCGCACCCCTCAGGCCGTGGCCGCCGGGTTCGACGAATCCCTCGTCCACTCGTTGACGCGATGGCCGACGGATCCGGGTTTCGACAGCCGCACTCGCGCGTGCATCGGCTACGCAGAACAGCTCCTCATCGACGCCCAGGAGGTGTCGGACGAGCAGGCGCGCGACGTCATCGCCGAAATAGGGGAAGGGGCCTTTCTCGTACTCACCTACGCGTGCGGGTTATTTGAGACGACCCAGCGCGCCCGGCTGATCATGGGTGCGACGAGGTGGTGAGATGAGCAGCGTTGCCCGAACAAGCATCACCTTGGCGCAAGCAGTGCCCGAGCTCGGCGCCGCACAGGCACGATTCCAGGAAATCGCCTATCCCGGTTCGGTCGACCTGGTCACCCGCGAGCTGCTGCGGATCCTCAGCGGGCGGCTGTCGCACTGCATGTTGTGCCGCAACCTTCGCCTGAACGCGGCGATCGATCGCGGCTTCGACGAGTCGATCGTCGACCACCTCGAAGATCCCTCCAATAGCGGCCTGCCGGCACGTCAGCAGGTCGTGCTTCGCCTCACGATCGCATTCCTCACCGCTCCGGAGACCTTCACGGCAGCCGACTGGGCCGAGCTGCGCAGCTATTACTCCGACGAACAGGTGGCGGAGCTCATGCTCGACCTCGTGCGCTTTCGGCCCGGTTCGAAGCTGATGGTCGCGGCCGGTTTCGAACCTGAGGGCGATCAACTCGTCTACGCCTGAGCTTCGAGAATCCTTTGAGAAAGCTCCAAGGCCGGCTTCCTAGCCTTTTCCCAACCTCCGCTACACCGCGGATCAGAAAAGGGCAAACGATGCGCACCATCACGTTCACGACTATCGCCCAGACCGCCGTCTGCGTGGCGTTCGCGATTGGCGCCACGTTGGGATTGGCCGGCCCGGCTTACGCAACGTCCGGCACCTTGCTAGGAGACCCAGCTGCCGCCGCGAAATACTGGCGGTACCAGCAATACTGGGACGACTGTGTCCTCGTGGCGAGCGCCGACGTGGTTGGCGAAATGACCGGCGTGGAGCCGTCGGAGGAGGACATCATCGACATGGCCCAGTCGACGCCGAGCTCGCAGGGCCCCGGCCCGATCTACACCAGGCCGGCTCACCCCAAAGACCCGAATTCGGGAGAGGGCGCCTGGTTTCGGGACATCCCGACGCTGCTGGCGCGGTACAGCATCAAGGCCGTGATCGTCAACGGAGGCATCCAGCGACTCGAGCAGGCGCTAAGCGCCGGCCATAAGGTGGTCGCCAGCGTCAACGCCGAACTCATCTGGCACGAACCTGTCGAAGACAAGGACAAAAACGGCCATCCCGCGCATAACCACACTGTGGTGGTGACCGGTATCGATACCGGCAACGAAATTGTCCACCTCAACGACAGCGGCAGCAGTCACGGAGCCGACGAGCAGGTCCCGATGGCGCTATTCATCCAAGCATGGGGCGGCAGCAATCGGCTGATGGCCGTCACGACTTAGCTGAGCCCAAGCCGTTCTTCGAGCAAGCCCACCGAGTCGAGATCCTCGATCGCTTCGGTCGCGCGGATCATGGCTGGCCGCGCGATCTCGATGGGCTGCCACTTGGAACCCATTGCCGCAGTGGAGGTTGCGGCGATCCACGCGTAGACCGAAAACAGGCGGTACTGCTCGCGCGCGGTAGCCTCTTCGATAGTGCAACCGTGCGATTCGAAGCTGCGCCGATACAGGCTGAGCAGATCGTCCTCGTTGGTCCGACGAAGATCGGCGGGAATCGAATTGCACATGAAGTAGGCGACATCTCGTATTCCCGGGCCCCGACTGGCCACGGCCCAGTCGTAGAAGCCGGCGCGGCCGTCATCCACGAACAGGTTGCCGATATGGCTGTCCCCGTGGATCAGCGTGTGCTCACCCTCGGCGAAAAGAGTCACGACCTCGAAGTTGCGTTCGATGCACAACTCGGCCAAACGCCGAAACGCAGAAGGCATTTCGGCACCGAAGTTGTCGAGCGCAATCTTGATGAACATCGACCGGCGAGCCGCGACCTTCGGATCGTTCGGCTTGGCCCGCATCCCTTCGGCGGTGCGCAGCCACGGCAGCCCGCGGCCCTGATAAGCGGCGTGCAGCCTGGCAAGTTCTTCGACGGTGGAGTGCGCCACCTCCAGGATGTCCGGGTCGTCCGTGGCGGGAAACCGACAGCCGGAGGCGGTCAAGTCCTCCAGCACCATCACGAACGACCCGTCCACGGCCTCATACGCGCTGTGCCACACACGTGGCGCCCGCACCGGCAGCTCGCCGCCGATGTTGGCGTACACCCGCGCCTCGGCGACACCCAGGCCCACCTGACGGATCAGCTCACGCTGATCTTGCGCGAACGGCTGCAGCTTGACGAACAGCGTTTCGGGTACCGCGCTCCCCGCGGTGAGCCGAACCCGCGCGCGTCCCGTCGTGCCCGAGTGGGCGTCGATCACGTCAACCGCGCTGACATCGCAGTCCAGCACCCGGCTGAACCATCCCGCCGTGAGTTCGCCGACCTCGGACGGGATCGGGACGCTATCGGCTGACACGTTCGTCGTCATCAGGCCACTGTAAAGGTGGGCGTGAAGCTGATCGGCATGCGTTGATAGCCGTACATCAGCGCCAGGGGTATCAGCGACGGTTGGTCGATCAGCTCCGCGGGGCCCCCGCCGTCGGCCGGTCGGTCAGCGGATTCACCAGGTTGCCCGTCGGCATGGTGGCGGTGACCAGATCCGGCTGCTCCAAACCTAATTCAATGCCGAACCGTGCCCACGGGTGGTCGCCGCGAGCTGGGAGCTGGGAGCTGTCGCGAGCATCAGTCATCGCATGGACACTCCTTCGGCTGTGACACTTACCAGCAAAGTGTATATCTTCGACGCGGCCACCAGGTCAAGAAGAAGCTGCTGAAATCGCCACCGCGCCGATGCCGGCAGCGTGGCGAAGCTGCGCGAGGAACTGCTCCTCGTCGTCTCCGGGCATCACGTAGTGCGACATCGCGATCCTGATCACGGAACCAGCCATCAGATCGGCCCGCGGCCCCGGGATGATGGCAGTGAGACGTTGCCTAAGGGCTGGCATCAGGCCCGCCAACCTGATCAACACCTCACCGGGCTCGACGTCGAGCATGCGCAGCCCCGGATAGGACTGCTGATACTTGACCATGAACTTCAGTGTGGCATCTACTCTTTCGATGCCCCGGAGTCCTGCGGTCGCCTTCAGCAGGCTCTCCTCCATCTTGTCGGACTCGTAGCGGGTGAACGCCGCGACCAGTTCGTCCTTCGAACCGAAGAACCGATAAATCGTCATTCGCGACAGCCTCGCCTGTTCGGCCACCGAGGACAGGTTGAGCTTGCTCATCCCGCGCCGATCCAGCACCTCCGATGTGGCCGCCAGGATGCGTTCTCGGGTGTCACCGGAAGTGCGGTCGCGGCTTCGGGCCTCAAACTGTTCCACCCGAGAATTGTTACAGAAGGTCACAGAAATGTCACTCCACATCGCGCGACGCCTGGACCACGACCATCAGCAAACGGAATACCCAAAGGTTCGAGCCCGTTGACCGAAGGTGGCTCCATCACGCGTCTCGCTGTATCGAAAGCCCACCGGAGCCAAAGATTCTGACAGTGCACAACGCGACGCTTGACGTAGCGTCCAAAGCGAAGCCTGAGAGGAATTTTCAAGAGCGGCATGACCCAGATTAACGAGCCGAGTCTGTTCGATGACGACCAAGAGCTCGAAGCGCCGGCGATCAACTTTGACGCCTTCGAAACCGCCTCCGAGCACCGGTTGGATGGCCGTTCGTCGATCACCCACGTGCGCGGGCTGATAACCGGACACCACGAACTAGTCGAACAGCTGACCACCCTGCAGGGGTGGGAACAGCGGCGGCGCTGGATGTATGACCGGGTCGTCGATGAACCGCGCCTGACCAATGAGTACAACGACCTCGCCACCGCACCCGCGTTCCTGATCTCGATAGCGGACGCGCTCAGCGATTACTGCGAAGTGCGGTACGACCGAATCTGGATGAACTGGTATCGCGACAACCGGGACAGCACCAGCTGGCACGCCGATCGTCCGGCGAATGTTCCTGAGACAGCGACGATTCCGGTGCTCAGCCTGGGGGCAACGCGCCGCTTCCTGATCCGCCCTTACGGGGGCGGCCCGAGCACCGCGTTCACGCCCCGGAGCGGCGACGTTCTCGTCATGCGCGGTCGCTGCCAACGCGACTGGCAACATTGCGTGCCAAAACAGCAGAGGGCCGCCGGTGCACGCATGAGCCTGAACTTCAGCAGCAGTGCACAACTCGCCGGGTAGATGCCCGTCCACATCAAGCACTCCCGTGGGTCGCTGAAGCAACGCTCAGCAGCAACCCACCGGCACCGCGTCGTCCGCTCCCTCGATGCGCATCCATCGCGTCTCCCCGAGGACGGCAAGCTCCTCGACCAGCCGCACACCGGACTCACTGAGCATCACCGCGCCGGGCGATGCGGCTTTTGCCTACGCCCGCTGCGCCGTAGACAAACCGGAAGCTTCGGAAGTCGACATGGCGGCCCCGATTGCTGTCACCTGCTCCGAGCGGCCCACCAGCGGCCACGGCAAGCGCACGCGAAAAGCCTCAGTGCGATCGCCGCAGAACCGGCGACTATCGCAGCGATACCGCACATACAAGCTGGCCAACGGTGACACGATTGTCGCGTGAACGACGGTCGGCTGGCCGCGTGACATGACAGCGGCAGCCTTGTTTTGCGGGTCGTGCGGCAGTGAGTTGCCGCCGAAGTCAAACTTCTGCAATCAGTGCGGTGCGGCCGTCACGGCCGCCGCCACGCCCGCCGAATACAAGCAGGTCACGGTGCTTTTTGCCGACGTGGTGCACTCGATGGACATCGCCGCTGCCGTCGGCGCGGAGCGGCTGCGGGAAATCATGGCCGGCCTCGCCGACCGCTGCGCGGCGGTCGTGCATCGGTACGGCAGCACGGTCGCACAGTGGACCGGCGACGGAATCATGGCGGTGTTCGGCGCGCCGGTCGCCTTGGAGGACCACGCCGTCCGGGCCTGCCGGGCGGCCTTGGACGTCCAGGCGGAGGCCAAGCGGCTCGCCGTCAACGTCGCCGAGCGCGACGGTGTCGAACTGCGGTTACGAATCGGACTGAATTCCGGTGTGGTGATCGGTGGCGGGCTCGGCGGCCAGTTCGGCTACGCCGCAGTGGGTGAGCAAGTCGGGATCGCGCAACGGATGGAGTCGGTGGCGCCCCCGGGCGGGGTCATGCTCAGCGCGTCGACGGCGCGGCTTGTCGAGACCTCCGCGATTCTGGGCGCATCTGAGCTGGTCCAGATCAAGGGCGTGGAGACGCCCGTGCCCGCCCGCCAACTGTTGGGCATGGGCGACGGACATGGCAAAGTCGGACGCGCCGAGTCGACTCTGGTCGGCCGGCGGTCGGAAATGACCGCGGTCGAGGGGTTGCTGGATCACGCGATCAATGGACGCGGCACGGTGGCCGACGTGGTCGGATCACCGGGCATTGGCAAGAGCCGTCTGGCACGCGAGCTCACCGCAATGGCGGCGGCCCGTGGTGTCGAGGTGTTTACCGCCTTCTGCGAATCACACGCCAGCGGCATCCCCTTTTACGTCGTGACGCGGTTGCTTCGTGCCGCCACGGGTGTCGGCGGCCTCGACAATGCGGCCGCCCGCGTGCGGGTGCAGGCTCAGTTCCCTGATGCCGACCCCGACGACGTCCAGCTGCTGGAGGACCTTCTGGGCGTCGCCGACCCTGAGGTGGCGCCGCCCAAGGTCGATCCGGATGCCCGCCGGCGGCGGTTGACCGCTCTTGTCAACGCCGCGTCGCTGGCCCGAAGCGCCCCGACGGTCTATGTCGTCGAGGATCTGCACTGGATCGACAGCATCAGCGAATCCATGCTTGCCGACTTTGCCGCAGTAATCCCGCGGTCATGCTTTCTGGTGCTTTTCACCTACCGCCCCGAATATCGTGGCGCCCTGAGCCGGATGCCCGGTGCTCAAAGCATCAGCCTGGTGCCGCTGAGCGATTCCGAAACCGCAACACTGGTCACCGGGTTGCTGGGCCCGGATCCATCGGTCAGCGGGTTAGCCACTACGATCGCCGAAAAAGCCTCTGGTAATCCATTTTTCGCCCATGAGATGGTGCGAGATCTGGCCGAGCGTGGCGTGTTGACCGGAGCCCGCGGTAGTCATGTGTGCCAGGTCGATCATGCGGGTGCCACGGTGCCGGCAACCCTGCAGGCGACCATCGCCGCCAGGATCGACCGGCTCGCCCCCATCGCCAAGCAAACTCTGAATGCCGCCGCCGTCATCGGGTTGCGTTTTGGTGCAGAGCAATTGGCCTTGCTCGACGGTGAGACTGAAATAGGCGAGTTGATATCTGCCGAACTCGTCGACCAGGTGCGGTTCACGCCACTCGCCGAGTACGCCTTCCATCACCCGCTGATCCGGACCGTGGCCTACCAGACACAGCTGAAGTCCGACCGCGTCGAACTGCATCGGCGGCTGGCGATCGCGATCGAACTGCGCTACCCGGATTCGTTGGATGAGAACGCGGCGCTGATCGCCGAGCATTTCGAGGCCGCCGGTGACCTGCGTGCCGCTTTCGGCTGGCACATGCGCGCGGGGACGTGGGCGCAAACCCGCGATGTCAGGGCCGCGCGCACCAGCTGGGAACGAGCCCGAACGGTTGCCGACCGGTTGCCCACCGACGACGCGGACCGGGCGGCGATGCGCATCGCCCCGCGGACTCTGCTGTGCGTGAACACCGTGCGGGTCGCCGGCGGCATCGCCGACACCGGCTTCGACGAACTGCATGACCTCTGCAGCGCTGCGGGCGACACGGTGTCGCTGGCGATCGGCATGGGCGGCCTGATGACGACGCTGATATTTCACAACCGCTACCGCGAAGCGGCGCGGCTTGCGTCCGACTGCAACCGGCTGCTCGAGTCGATCGCCGATCCGGTCTTGACGTTGATGTTGCTGGTGGCCCAATCCTTTTGGATGGCGGGCCAGGCAGACGAAGGTCTGCGCTTGGCGCAGCGCGTGATAGACCTGGCCGACGGCGATCCCACCAAGGGCAGTATGGGCCCGATCGGGTCACCGTTGGCGATGGCGATCCTCATGCGCGGCAGCTGCGGATATAGCGTTGGTGCTCCGGGCTGGAGGGAAGACCTCGACCGCGCGATCGCAATGGCCCGCAAAATCGACCCGACGTGCTATCACATCCCCGTGCTGTACAAGTACCGCTTCGCCGCCCACGCCGGGGTGGTGCTTCCCGACGCGGCAGCCGACCGGGACACCGCCGAAGCGATGGCGATGGCCGAACATTCCGGCGATGACTTTCAGGTCGATGCCGTCCGGGTGAGTCGCGGCCTGGTCCTGATCAATCAGGACGGTCCACAACGCGCAGCCGGCTTCGCGCTGCTGTCACAGTATCGCGAAGATCACTTGCTGCACGGGTACGCGAAAAACGTTGTGCGGACGGTGGACACCGAGATCGCGAAGGAGAAGGCCAGAAGCGGCGATATCGATGGCGCCGTACAGTTGGCGCGCGCGGTCGTCGACTTCACGTTCGGCGCGGGCGATGCGCTCTCCCTCGGCGAGGCCGTCAGGGTCTTCGTGGAGTCACTGCTGCAGCGCGGCACGAGCGCCGACGTCGCGGAGGCGCAGGCCGCGATCGACCGGCTGGCGGCGGAGCCGACCGGCCCGGGGTTCGTACTCTTCGAGGTGCCGTTGCTGCGGCTGCGGGCACTGCTGGCACGGGCTAACGGCGATGCCTCGACGTATGCGGCCTTCCGGGATCGCTACCGCGAGATGGCGAAAACCCTTGCCTTTGAAGGTCATATCGCCTTGGCCGAGGCCATGACGTAATGGTGCGGCTCAACCGTCGGCGGCGAGGACTTGATTATTTGCCATCCAGTCCCCGATGTACCTCATGGTGACCGGGAGGGCCGCCCCGGAGAACACCATGTGGTCCGAGCGGGGAATCTCAACGACGCTGCCGCGCCGGTACCGGGCCGCGGTTTGGCGCACGACTCCAGCCGCCACGATGCGGTCGTACTCCGCCCCAATCACCAACACAGGGGCACTGACCGCGGCGAAATCGACAACGGCGGCCTTCGAAAGCCGGGGCGTCGCAAGGAGCAGTTCCCAGAGATAACGGCCCGATTCGCAGACGAAGCCGTCGTGTATCGCCCGGGCGGTGTCCTCGTTCTGCGTATTGGCGATCCAGCGCCACGATTGCTCGAACGTCGGTGGGCACCACGGCTTATTCCAGGAACGTGGCCGTAGCGCGTGCGGCAACGACATGCGCAAGCTGGTGCGGCTCACACCGAGGATGCCCGCCGCCGGCCCGGGGCATGCCGCCACCAGTCCGGCCACGTGAGTGCGCCCGGCGACGAGCTGGGCAACCAGGCCGCCCATCGAGTGCCCGATCAGCAGCGGTGGCGAATCCAGCGAATTCACCAATGCCACCATGTCGTCGGCGTAGTCCCGGAGGCTTAGCGACGCGACCCTCGCCGCACCTTCCGCCATGGGTAATTCGTGATACCGCAACGTTGGGGTGTGCGCGGTGTATCCGCGCTCTTCGAACGCGGCGCCGGCGTCGGCCAACTGCTCCCCGCGGCTGAAGGAGCCGTGGATCAGGACGACGTGTCTGGTTTCGACCACGGAACCAAGAATGACAGCCGAGGTTCCCCGACGACAGCTATCGCGAATGTCTTAATGTACCCATCGTGACGATGCGGGAGACTTCCTACAACGCCCAGGTTCTAGATCCCGCCGACGCAGAAGACAATGCGGTCCTGGCGCAACTGCGCGCCGATCCCGTCATCGAATTCCTCGATCACCGCGAGGAACAACTCGAGGAACTGCGCAAGCTTCGCCCCCCACCTGCTGATGAACTGGTGGCCGAACCCGGCCGGTGGGCGTATTACCCCTGGCGGCGGACTGTCGTGGCGGTGCTCGGCCCACGGGGGTTTCGCGCGGTCCGGCTGGATCGCAACAGGAACGTCATCACCGTTGCGGAGCAGAACCGGCTCGGCACTCTGCGCATCGGTGTCGCCGGCTTGAGTGTCGGGCATGTCATCGCACACACGCTGGCCGCGGAGGGCCTCTGCGGCGAGCTTCGGCTGGCGGATTTCGATGGCCTCGAGCTGTCCAACCTCAATCGGGTGCCGGCGACCGTCCTCGACCTCGGGCTGAATAAGGCCGAGGTGGCCGCGCGCAGAATCGCCGAGCTCGACCCGTACCTTCTCGTCCGAGTCATGGACACCGGGTTGACCGTCGACACCGTCGATGAGTTCCTCGACGGGCTGGACATCGTGGTCGAGGAGTGCGATTCGCTGGATATGAAGGCCAGCGTGCGGGAGGGCGCCCGGGCGCGGGGCATACCCGTGCTGATGGCTTCGAGCGATCGTGGCCTGCTTGACGTCGAGCGCTTCGACCTCGAGCCGCAACGTCCGATTCTGCACGGTCTGCTTGGCGACGCGGATTCCGCCAAGCTCGCCGCGCTGAGTAGCCGGGAAAAAGTTCCGCACATGATGCGTTTCCTCGAGGGCGAAAAGTTCTCCTCCCGCCCGCTGGCGTCCGTGCTAGAGATCGAACGCACGCTGTCGACCTGGCCGCAGGCAGCCGCGGACGTGGTCTTGGGAGCCACCACGATTGCCGAGGCGGTGCGCCGACTCGGGTTGGGTGAACACCTGCCCTCAGGCCGCACCATTGTCGAGGTCGGCCGCGCACTCAACCAGCTCGATGAACCGCAGGTGACCACCCGCCGGCTTCCCACGCCTGCCCCGTACAAAGATCCCGCGTTGCCGGGCGTGGCGGGCATCGTCGCCGGCGCCGCCGTCCGCGCGCCCTCCGCCTCCAATGCCCAGCCCTGGTCCGTGGAGGCTGGACCTGATGCCGTCACCATCCGGCTCGCCCCCGAGCACACCTCCACGCTCGACATCGGGTTACGCGCCAGCGCGGTCGCGGTCGGAGCCGCCCTTTTCAATGCGAAAGTAGCCGCCGCCGCCCAGGGGGTGTTGGGACCGGTGAGCTTGCTGAGCGACGAGAACGACCCGCCCCTACGGGCGACGCTGCAACTGCGCGACGGCACGGATCCCGACCTGGCGGCACTCTATGAGTCCATGCTGGCACGCGAAACCAATCGCCGCCCCGGAACGCCGCACGCGATTCCCGCTGAGACGATCGCACTGCTGCACACTATTACCGAGCGCGAGGGCGCCAGGCTGCACCTGGTAACCGAGCCCGGCGAGATCGACAGTCTTGCAACGATTTTCGGTGCAGCCGACCGCACCCGCTACCTGACGCCGCAGCTGCACGCGGAGATGATGGCGGAGCTGCGTTGGCCCGGCGACCCGGCTCCCGACACGGGTATCGACGTGCTCAGCCTCGAACTCGAGCCCGGTGATGTCGCGGTGTTGGACATTTTGAAGCGTCCGGACATCATGGCTCATCTGGCCCAGTGGGACGTCGGGTCCGTGTTGGGTGAAGACATTCGGCATCGTGTCTTGGCGAGTTCCGCATTGGCCGTCATTTCGGTCGCGGGCGACACCTTGGCCGACTATGCGCGCGGTGGATCTGCCGCCGAGGCGGCATGGATTGTCGCGCAGCAGCAGGAGTTGACGGTCCAACCCGTCACACCGGTCTTCCTCTACGCCCGCGACGCCGAGGATCTCGCCACGATTTCGACGCCCTTCGCCGACGAGCTGGGCAAGCTCCACCAAGAGTTCCGCCGACTGGTGCCCACGCTGGCCGGCGAGACCCCCGTTTTGGTGCTCCGCCTGGCTTTCAGCAGGCCGGCATCGGTCCGGAGCCGCCGCAGTCACGACAGGGTCCGGTCGTTCTAGCACAGCGCAAACTGACGCACAAGGCCGAATAGCAACTAACGTATAGAAGTATGTCGGGCTCCCTGGACGATCTGGTCACCGCGGCCGCCGCCGAACTCATGGCGGCCAATGCGAGCAACGCACCGGCGATCTGCCAACGGGTGCTCGGGCACCTGGTGGCCCACTTCGGCGTGGACTTCGGCGTCCTGCGCCACAACGACCACTCGATCCGAGCGACGATTCTGTTCGCTGAGTGGCCGCCGCGCGAGGACGTGCCCGACCCCGATCCGCTCGGGGTGATCTACTTCGCCGACGCCGACTCTGTCTTTGCCCAGCTCGAACACCTCAAAGTGGCCACCGTTTTGCGTCCCGAGGCGACAAACGACGACTACCAGAACTACATCGAGGGGGCCACGGGCGTTCCCCAAAGTTCGCTGGCGGGCGTTCCTCTCCTTTCCGGGGATGTCACCACGGGGTCCCTGGGCTTCGTCAAGTTCGGTGACCGCGACTGGCTGCCCGAGGAGCTCAATGCCCTGCAGGCGATCGGGACATTATTTGCTCAGGTGCAGGCCCGCATCGTCGCCGAAGAGCAGGTCCGCTACCTCGCCGAGCACGACGACCTCACCGACCTGCTGAACCGCAGGGCGCTGATCGCCAAGCTCGACGAGCGGATGGCCGAGGGCCAACCGGGACCCGTCGCGGTGTTGTTCCTCGACTTGGACCGCTTCAAGGTCGTCAACGAGCACCTCGGCCAAAACGCCGGCGACCAGTTCATCAAGGGCTTCGCCGGCCTTCTGCGCGAAGCCGCGGGCGCATCGTCGGTAACCGCTCGACTCGGGGGCGACGAGCTTGTCGTGGTCCCGGCCGAACCGATGGACATGGGCAGCGCCGTGGCGTTCGCGCAGGGGCTGCAGGACCAAGTTCACAAGCAGATCGCGATCGACGGCGAGAAGGTGACGCGTTCGGCCAGTGTCGGCGTCGCCACCGGCGTGCCAGGAAACGACTCCACTTCGGATCTTCTGCGCAGGGCCGACCAGGCCACCCGATTGGCCAAGGGCGCCGGTGGGGGCAAAATCGCATCGTTCAGCCCGGAGATGTTCGAGCGGGACACGATCCGCAACGACATCGAACTGTCTTTAGAGGGCACCGTCAACGGCCACAACGACGCGCTGGTGCTGCATTTCCTCCCGGAGTTCGGCATCCGCACGGGCGAAATCCTCGGCACCGAGGCGCTGGTCCGTTGGCAACACCCGACGCGCGGGCTGCTGATGCCCGACTCGTTCATCGGGGTGCTCGAATCCATCAACCTGGCGGGCAAACTCGGCCGTCTCATCATGCGTGCGGCCTGCGCCCAATTCGGGCTCTGGCGCTCGCACGGCGTAGGGCGCGATGCCGTGCTGCGGGTCAACGTGTCGCCGATGGAGCTCGTTGCGAACAATATCGTCGACACTGTCGCCGCGACCCTTGACGAATTTGAAATCGATCCCGCAGCAGTGTGTCTGGAGATCACCGAAAGGGTGGTGGTCCAAGAGATCGATGCCACTCGGCGAACCCTTGGTCGGCTCAAGGACATTGGTGTGCAGATCGCCATCGACGACTTCGGCACAGGCTACAGCGCATTGACGTATCTGAAGACCCTTCCGATCGACATACTCAAGATCGACAGGGCATTCGTTCGCGATCTCGGTGCCAGCGAACAGGATCAAGCGATCGTGCACGCCATCGTCGCCCTCGCGCACGCTCTCGGCCTCGAGGTCGTGGCAGAGGGCCTCGAAACCGCCACCGCGGCAAGGGCACTGCTCGACCTGGGATGCGACCGCGCGCAAGGGTTTTTGCTGTCGCGCCCAGTGGATGGCGCCGCGATGGAGTCGCTGCTCGCCCAGGGCGGACTGGCAATGGATTTCGACACCGTTTGAGCTTCGCTCAGGTGGCGATGCGCAATGCGCCATCACGCCCTGTTCAACACTCGGTCTTCAGTCCCCCACTGGCGGTCATATTCTTGGGTCAAATACCTTGTCTCCGAGATCATTTTGGCAACCTGCCGTGAATCGTTCGCGTGATTCACGAAGTCGCGCCGGTCGAACCACATCATCTTGGTCTGGTAGCGCTCGTTCGGGTACGGCGCCGCGGGAATGCCCGCCACCACGCATCCGATCGAGCGCCAACGGTTCAACACATAGGCGGCGGCCGTCGCCATGCAGAACTGCACGTCGAGCAACGCCGTCACGTGGCCCGCGGTACGAGCCAGGGCGGCCGACAGGCAGCGGTCCTGATCTCCCTCGTCGACGACCCACGCGGACTTCATCTCCACGACGCCGAAGGGAACGCGGTCGTTGATCATGCTACGGACAGCTTGTTGAGCGGGCTGCCCGGCCCATTCGACGACCGCATGCGAGTCCTCGGCCGACCGCAGTGGTCCGATGCCTCGGACGCCGGCCAACATCTGTCCGGCGTCATTGAGCACCGCGAAGTAGACCAAGGTGTCGTCCCCGGTGCGCAGTGCGTCGGAGTCGAGAGCGCACTCCACGCCGTGCTTGCCGTAGCTGTGGTGAGCTCCGGCAGAGTACTGGGCCCACAAGTCGGGGTCGGTCGCGGGCTGCGAAATCACCAGGGTGCAGTTGATGTCGTCATCGCGCCAGGTGATGGGCTCCCGCAGACGGAATCCGTCGAGGGTAAGGGTTTTCAGTGATGGTGCAGTCATGGGCGTCCTTAATGTGCCAGGGCGCCGACTTTGAGTTTGTGTATCCGGCGCCGTTAATACGTATTGAATGAATTTTCATCCATCCACCAACTACGTCCCCGCCGGTTTCTTATAGCCGTCCTGCTCCCTTTCTTTTTGCCGACATTCAGACTCGATGAATAAGATCGGCGAGCGGACCGGGACGTATCATATTACAAATCTCAATGCATTTCACCGACCGGTCGGCTGACCGAAACGCCAGCCATACTGGGCGGAAGCACCTGCCCACCGGTTACCGGGCAGTAGCTTTTCACGCCCGTTCGGGTCCGATGAACTGCAAATTCACTACACCGCCAATGGCGACAGAGAATTGTAGCCATCGAGGTGCGTTAGGTCTCGAAAATAATGCGATTTTCGAATTCCAACGGATTTGATATGGTCGCTTTTCGGTCTTTCTCGAGCAGCGCCCGCTCACCGACGACCAACGGAACTAGGCAACAGCTTTTGCGGTGCGGCACAACGGGATCGGTTGCGATCAGATCACAGTTCGTTCCGCCGAGATCTCGGTCACGCCGTTTGCCGGACGCTTCGACGGGTGATTCGCCGGCCGGCCGACTGCCGAGCTAAGAATTTAGCTACACCCGCGTAAGAAACGCGCGGCGCGGCACATCGGATTCCCAATTGTGCATATGTCGCAGAAACGATTAGTTATTGGTGGAGCTAAGGGGACTCGAACCCCTGACCCCCACACTGCCAGTGTGGTGCGCTACCAGCTGCGCCATAGCCCCGAGAAGTTGTGCTCATCGAAGCTACACCACAGTCAACTGTCCTTCAAAGTTGCTGGTCAGGCTGCCTCGACGTCGGCGTCGGGCAGGGAATCAGACACCGGATCGAGCGCCGGACGGGTTTCCGGCGCCAGCACCCAGCCGACGGCGGCAATCAGCAGCACTATCCCGCTGATCGCAAAGCCCCACGGGTAGCCCACCTGCTCCGCGACCCAACCGAGTGTCATCGATCCGACGATGGCGCCCAGATCGCCCGACATCTGCACCATCGCTACCGGCATACCCGCGCGGGCCTGGCTACCCAGGATGTCGGCAACCGCGGCCTGCATCGACGGCATGTAGATGCCCCCCGTCACACCAACCACGCACGCCACGGCCATGAACGCCGGCAGCGACGACAAGAACCCAAGCCAGACGGTCGTCGCACCGGTAGCGGCCAGGCCGATGATCAGCAAGGTGCGCCGCCCCATCCGGTCGGACAGATAGCCGCTCGGGATGACGGCCAGGGCGTTACCGGCCGCAAACATCGCCAGCACCAGGCCGATGATCCCGACGCCCCGGCCCATGACGTCGGAGATGAATAGTGGGACCAGCGCGACACGAAGCCCGAACGCCGACCAGCCGGTCGCAAAATTGGACAGCAGCGCCGACCGGTATGCGCGGACTCGCAGCGCTCCTCGCACCGTCACC
The DNA here is from genome assembly GCA_963758775.1 of uncultured Actinomycetota bacterium. Lineage (GTDB taxonomy): Bacteria > Actinomycetota > Actinomycetes > Mycobacteriales > Mycobacteriaceae > Mycobacterium. The sequence goes on along the minus strand of CAVWWU010000011.1, from coordinate 263,212 downwards.
GTCGTGCGCGTGGGGGGAAGGGGCGCGGTCAGCTGCGAATGCCGCAAGCCGTAGTACAGCACCAGTGCCACAACGAGCAGTACGGCGCCGTAGATGAGGAACGGGGCGGCCAACCCCAAAGTCGCCCCCAGGCCGCCGACCGCCGGCCCGCACACCACGCCCACCATGAAGGACGTGGTGAATATGCCCGCGACTCGTCCGCGCGCGTCGACCGGACTGATGTGGATCATCAGTCCTAGCGCCGAGACATAAAACAACGCCGACCCGACGCCGCTGACGACACGAAGGAGGAGCAGCTGCCAGTACGTCTGGGTGAACGCGCACGCCATCGTCGACACGGCAACGACCAGCAAACCACCGATGTAGATGCGCCGCTCACCCCATCGCTGCACCAGTGCCCCGCCGGCCGGGGCGAAGCACAGTCGGCTCAGCGAAAAGACGGTGACGAGGAACGTCACCGCCTCGATACTGACCCCGAACCGGCGCGCAAGATGGGGCATCGCCGGCGCGACGACGCCGTAGCCCAGCGCGATCATGATGTTCGCCCAGCTCAGGATCCAAACTTCGCGCGGTAGGCGCGCGGTTTCGGATCCGCTCCCCCCAGAGCGGGCAAGACGGAGGGAAATTGTCACCCGATGACTTTATTAACTACCTCACGCGCGGCTTCTTGCACCTCCGTCAAATGCTCGGGTCCGTTGAAGGACTCCGCATAGATTTTGTAGATGTCCTCGGTGCCCGACGGCCGTGCAGCAAACCATGCGTTGGCCGTCGTCACCTTCAATCCGCCCAGTGAGGCGCCATTGCCGGGCGCGGCGGTCAGCTTCGCGGTGATCGGCTCGCCGGCCAGTTCGGTGGCGGTCACCTCGTCGGCCGACAGCCTGGACAGGCGGGCCTTCTGGTCCCGGTCCGCGGGCGCGTCCACCCGCGAATAGAACGGCGTGCCGTACTCGGCGGCAAGCTCGGAATACCGCTGCGAGGGCGTCTTGCCGGTGACGGCCAGGATCTCCGAGGCCAACAGGGCCAGGATGATGCCGTCCTTATCGGTGGTCCACACCGATCCGTCGCGGCGCAGGAACGATGCCCCGGCCGACTCCTCGCCGCCGAAGCCGATGGTGCCACCGATCAGGCCGTCGACGAACCACTTGAACCCGACCGGCACCTCGACGAGTTTGCGGCCGATGCCGGCGACAACCCGGTCGATGATCGACGAGCTGACCGCGGTCTTGCCGACGGCGATGCCGGCCGGCCAGGACGGTCGATGCGTGTACAGGTAGTCGATGGCCGCTGCCAGATAGTGGTTCGGGTTCATCAACCCCGCGTCCGGCGTGACGATGCCGTGCCGGTCCGAGTCGGCGTCGTTCCCGGTGGCGATCTGATAGTGGTCCGAGGTCGCGATCACGTTGATAAGCCCAGCCATCGCATCAGGTGAGCTGCAGTCCATCCGGATCTTGCCGTCGTGGTCGAGCGTCATGAATCGCCATGTCGCGTCCACCAACGGATTGACGACGGTCAGCTCGAGCCTGTGCCGCTCGGCGATTGCGGCCCAGTAGTCCACGCTGGCCCCACCGAGCGGGTCCGCGCCGATCCGGACTCCTTCCTTGCGGATCACATCGACGTCGACGACGTTCGGCAGGTCGGCCACGTAGGCGTCCATGTAGTCGTGGCGCTGGGCGGTCTGCAGCGCCTTGGCCAGCGGCACCCGCTTCACCTCTACACCCCGGCCGCGCAGAATCTCGTTGGCGCGCCGGGCAATTGCGTTGGTGGCATCCGTGTCCGCGGGACCGCCGTTGGGCGGGTTGTACTTGAAACCGCCGTCGTAGGGGGGGTTGTGCGACGGCGTCACGACTATGCCGTCGGCCAGCGCGTCGGTGCGGCCGCGGTTGTAGGTGAGGATGGCGTGGCTGACCGCCGGGGTGGGCGTGTAGCGGTCCGCCGAGTCGACCATGGCGACAACGTCGTTCGCCGAGAGCACCTCCAGCGCTGACACCCATGCCGGTTCTGAGAGCCCATGGGTGTCACGGCCGATGAACAACGGCCCCGTGGTGCCGTGCGCGGCGCGATACTCGACGATGGCCTGGGTGATCGCCAGGATGTGCGCCTCGTTGAACGCCGCGTTGAGCGCGGAGCCGCGGTGGCCGGAGGTGCCGAACGCCACCTGCTGCACGACGTCGTCGGGATCGGGTTGTAGCGAGTAGTAGGCCGTGATCAGATGGGGCAGGTCGACGAGGTCTTCGGGCAGGGCCGGCTGGCCGGCGCGCGGGTGGGCCATGCCTACCGATTCTGCCCTTGCTCCACTGCGATGTCGCTCTATGCTGCGAAGCGTTCACCGGCTGGAAAGGATTTGAACAGTGGCAAAACCCGACTATCGCGAGCTGGGCGCGATTTTCGCCGGTGGAGCGCTGGGCACCGTCGCACGGGCGGCGCTGGCCACCCTCGCGGCTCCCGATCCGGCGCGGTGGCCCTGGCCGACGTTCATCGTGAACATCGTCGGCGCCTTTCTGGTGGGTTACTTCACGACCCGACTGCTGGAGCGTTTGCCACTGTCTAGCTATCGACGCCCGCTGCTGGGCACCGGACTCTGCGGGGGCCTGACCACCTTCTCGACCATGCAGGTCGAGACGGTGCGGATGATCGAACACGGTCACTGGGTGCTGGCCGCCAGCTACACCGCGGTGAGCATCGCAGTCGGATTGGTGGTGGTGCAGCTGGCCACGGCCCTCGTGCGCCGGGCGCGGATTCGCGGATGACGGTTACCGCGGTGTTGGTCTGGGTCGGGGTCATGTTCATCGGTGGAATCGGCTCGGTGACCCGGTTTCTGGTGGATCGCACGGTCACGCGACGCGCGGGCCGGCCGTTTCCCTTGGGCACGCTCACGGCAAACATCAGCGGCGCTGCGCTGCTGGGATTCCTCGGCGGCCTCGCGTTGAGCAACGACCTCGCGCTACTGACCGGCACGGCGTTCGTCGGCGCCTACACCACCTTCTCCACCTGGACGCTGGAGACTCAGCGACTCGGCGAGGAGCGCCGAAACTGGGCGGCGACCGCGAACATCGTCGTCAGCGTCGTGCTCGGTCTCGCCGCGGCTCTGCTCGGACAATGGATCGCAGAGCAGATATGAGCCAGCCGTGCCTGAAGTTGACCGCCTACTTCGGCGAGCGCCAGCGCGCCGCCGGCGACGGCCGGTTTCTGGCCGACTCAATGTTCGACCTGTTCGGTGCCCGCGACGTGGCGACCAGCGTAATGCTGCGCGGCATCGCCAGTTTCGGGTCGAGTCACGAACTGCGCACTGACGTCTTGCTGAGCCTGTCCGAGGACCCTGCGGTGGCCATCGCGGCGGTCGACGTCGAGTCGAAGATCCGCTCGCTCGTCGACGACGTCACCGCGATGACCGACCGCGGACTGCTGACCCTGGAACGTGCGCGACTGGTGAGCCCACACCAGGGCACCGAGGCGCTGCGCAACTTCGACACCCACAACGGCGACGCCGCGAAGCTCACCGTTTACGTGGGTCGCCAGGAACGCGTCGGAGGAAGACTTGCCCCGTACGCGGTCTGCGATCTGCTGTATCGACGCGGATTCGCCGGTGCCATAGTGCTTCTCGGCGTCGACGGCACGGCCCACGGTGAGCGCTGCCGGGCCCGCTTCTTCGCCCGCAACGTCAATGTCCCGCTGATGATCATCGGCGTGGGGACGACCGAGCAGGTCTCGGCCGCCGCCAACGAACTCGCCGCTGTCATGCCCAACCCGTTGCTCACCGTCGAGCGGGTTCGATTGTGCAAACGCGACGGAGAACTGTTCGCGCGTCCTCAACAGCTGCCGGCGACCGATCAAGACGGGCGCCCGCTGTGGCAGAAGCTGATGGTGTACACGGCCGAGGGCATCACGCAGGACGAGCTCCCCATCCACCGCGCGCTCGTGCAACGCCTGCTGCGTTCCGGGACGGCCAGCGGGGCGACGGTGCTGCGCGGTATCTGGGGATACTATGGCGACCATAAACCGCACGGGGACAAGCTTTTTCAAATCGCGCGCGGGGTGCCGTTAACTACGATCATCGTCGACACGCCGGACTCCATCGCGCGCAGCTTCGATATCGTCGACGAGCTGACGACGCGCCACGGATTGGTGACCAGCGAGATGGTCCCGGCCGCGTTGTCGCTCGGCGAGGGGCAGCGCCTCGGCGATATCACGCTGGCGGAACACGACTACTGAGCCACCGGCCTCATCCACCGGTCTGCCAGCGCCGAAACCCATCCGGTCGCGTCCCCCGCCCGTTCGGGCGGGGACTGCACCAGGACCAGTTCGTCAACGCCCAACTCCGCGAGGGCGCCGACGTCTCCGGCTTGAGGGCTACGCAGGGCGACGGCCAAAGCCAGCTCGGCGCGGTCGCGTCCCAGCTCGGCACACAGTTGGTTGGGCGCCGTCACCGATTCCCAAGGCATGCAATCCCAGTCGCATGTCAGCGGCCTCTCAACAGTTTGGCCAACACGGCGGCGTGACTGATCTCCACCTCGCGCGTGGCGGTTACCAAGGTGACCACACCGCGACTCGTCAGCCGGCGCAGCTCGTCCAGCGCTGGGTTGCCGGACAACTCGGCCTCGTAACGCACCGCGAACTCGGCGAACCACTCCGGCCGATGGTGGTACCAATCGCGCAGTTCCTTCGACGGCGCAACGTCTTTGCGCCAGATTCCGACGCGCGGGTCGTCCTTGCGGATTCCTCGCGGCCAGATGCGATCAACCAGGACACGCTGGCCGTCGTCGGGACCAACTTCTTCGTAGATCCGCGTCGCCCGAATCCGGTCCTTCATGGTCATTGGCTTCGCGCTCGCTTGGCACGCCGCCTAACTGGATTTGCGCCCGCCGGTGAGGCGCTCGACGTCGAGGACTTCTCCGCGATTGACGCTGACCCAGTCACGCCCGTCGAGGTAGGGACGCAGGCTTCGGCCGATGAGTTCGGCGTCGGCCGGTGTCTTGGGCCGCTGCAGTTCGTAGACGTGCGGCAGTTCGGCCATACCGGCGACGACATTCCACAGCGTCAGGGCTTCCGGTCCGGTCGGCGGGTCCACCAGCACTGGCCCAAACAGGCACTGGCCCAACAGAAACAAGGTCGGCACACCGTATCCACCCGCGTCGACGACCCGCCGATGATCGGCGCGGACCTCGTCGTGGGTGGTCGCATCGGCCAACGCCGCATCGAAGACGGTTGCGTCCGCGCCGATCTCGCTCAAGAGGCGCCGCGCGACCGCGGGATCGTGGGGTTTGCCGCCCGCGACGTGCAATTCATGTCCGATCGCGGCATACCACTTGTCGAGTAGCGACATGTCGGTGCGCCGCAGCATTGCCCCGATGCGCATGAGCGACCACCCGTAGGACCATTCCCGTTCCCACGGGTGCTTCTTGCCCTCGACCCGGTTGATCTCCTCGAGGCTGAAGAATCGCCAATCGACGGTGATCCCCAATTGCTCACGAACGTCACGGATCCACAGCGAGGTCTGATACGCGAACGGGCACATCGGGTCGAAGTGGAAATCCACCGCGATGTCCGCCATGGTCTTCTCCTGTCCGCTCAGTAGTGATAAGTGTCCGTCGGGGCGGGGCTGTGCACTTTTTCGTCGTCGAATTCGGACGCTTCGATGCCGTAGGCGCGAGCCAGGTCGAGGATCTTGGTGCCCCGGGCGATACGCGGCAGGTCCGAGCCGTTGCGGATCTCTCCCCCGTCACGCTCGAATTCGGCGAAAAATTCTTTCGCCCAGGCGATTTCGTCCTGCGAGGGCGACAGGCCCTCATTCACCACCGAGCATTGGTCCGGCGTCAGGCAGATCTTGCCCGTCATGCCGAACTCGACGGAAACCGCCGTGGCCTCGCTCAGCTTCAACGCGTTGGAGCCGATGGTCGGCCCGTCGATCGCGCTGGGCAGGTTGGCCGCCTTCGCCGCGATGGTGAAGCGTGACCGCGCGTAGGCCAGCGTGGTCGGGTCTTCGCCGAATCCGGTGTCGCGGCGGAAGTCGCCGATGCCGAACGCGAGCCGGAAAGTGCCTTTGGTCGCGGCAATCTCGGTGATGCGCTCCAGCCCGCGGGCCGTCTCGACCAGCGCCACGATCGGCACATTGGGCAGCCGTCTCGCCGTCTCGGTGACATGGTCCACCGATTCGACCATCGCCAGCATCACACCACCGATCGAAGTGTCGGCGAGAGCGGCAATGTCGTCCGCCCACCAGGGTGTGCCGAAGCCGTTGATGCGGACCCAGTCGGTATTGCCGCCACCAAGCCACCGCACGACGTTGTCGCGCGCCGCGTCCTTGTCTTTCGGCGCTACCGCGTCCTCGATGTCGAGCACGACGATGTCGGCTCGGGAATGCGAGGCGGATTGGAACCTGTCGTCATGCGCGCCGTTGACCAGTAACCAACTGCGCGCCAGCACCGGATCGATGCGTGAACCGGCGTCGGCGGGATCCGCCGCGTGGCTGTCGGCCTGGTCGTACATTGATTGATCTGCCGTCATGTTCAATCCCGTTCAATCCCGCCGCTATCGAGGACCTAGCCCCTAACCGTAGCGACCGTGCGGCGGCCGATGGCCACGGTATGGCGTTTATCCGTTGCTGCGCCTCCGTAGTCTGGTGAGGTGAGCGTCGCACCGGACACCACCGTCGTCCTGCAGGACCGCTTTTCCCGCGAGCTGCCGGAAATGGGTGTGCGCTGGGAGGCCAAGGCGCCGTCGGACCCGGGCTTGCTGGTGCTCAACGAGCCGCTGGCCGCCGGGCTTGGCCTCGATGCGGCCTGGCTGCGTACCCCCGACGGGCTGCGGTTCTTGGTGGGCAACCTGGTTCCGGACGGCGCTGCACCGACGGCACAGGCCTACGCCGGGCATCAGTTCGGCGGCTTCGTCCCGCGCTTGGGCGACGGGCGGGCACTGCTGCTCGGCGAGCTGGTCGGTTCCGACGGGCGCATGGTCGATATCCACCTCAAAGGCTCGGGGCCCACGCCGTTCGCTCGCGGCGGCGACGGCCTCGCCGCGGTGGGACCGATGTTGCGCGAATACCTGGTCAGCGAGGCGATGCATGCCTTGGGGGTCCCGACCACGCGATCCTTGGCGGTGGTGGGCACGGGGCGTCCCGTGCAGCGCGAGACGCTCCTGCCGGGTGCCGTGCTCACCCGCGTCGCCAGCAGCCACCTGCGAGTAGGCAGCTTCCAGTACGCCGCTTTCACCGGCGACACCGACCTGCTCCGGCGCCTCGCCGACCATGCGATCGCCCGCCACCACCCCGCCGCGGCGCAGGCCGAACGCCCCTACCTTGCGCTGTTTGAGGCGGTGGCCGCCGCCCAGGCATCGCTGGTAGCTCAGTGGATGCTGGTCGGGTTCGTCCACGGGGTGATGAATACCGACAACATGACCATCTCGGGCGAAACCATCGACTACGGGCCCTGCGCCTTCATGGAGGCCTACGATCCCGACACCGTCTTCAGTTCGATCGATTCCTGGGGACGGTACGCCTACGGCAATCAGCCCGTCGTTGCCGGGTGGAACCTCGCGCGGTTCGCCGAGACGCTTCTTCCGTTGTTGTCCAACAACATTGACGAGGCGATCGCATTCGTCGAGGAGTCCTTCGGGCGGGTGTTCCACGACCATTACGACGCGGTGTGGTCGTCGGGAATGCGAGCCAAACTTGGTGTGTCCGGCGATGCCGACATGACCGGATTGGCCGGGGAGTTGCTCGGCCTGTTGAAGGAAAGCCGGGTCGACTACACCTCGTTCTTCCGTCAGCTGGGTCAGGCGGCGAGGGGCGAAGCGGAATCCGTTCGCCGACTGTTCAGTGACGTCGCGGGCATCGACGGCTGGTTGTCGAGTTGGCGTGCCCTGGACCCGAATCCCGACGCCATGGACCGCGCCAACCCGATCTACATTCCGCGCAACCACCTGGTCGAGGAGGCTCTGGCGGCGGCAACGGCGGGTGACCTCGGCCCCTTCGGGCAGCTTCTTGACGCCGTGGCCGCCCCCTACGACGAACGGCCCGGTCTCGAGCGCTACGCCGCGGCCGCGCCAGAAGACTTCGGCGACTACCGGACCTTCTGCGGAACCTGAGTCACGCCCTGCGCAGGCGGGCCCGGATCAGGCCGACGCCGGTCAGGCCGACGCCCAACACGAGCGCGGCGAGCACCGACTGCAGCGCGAGCGCCGCGAGGTCGCCGACGTCGTAGGCGCTGTCTCCGTTGACACACTGGAAACTCTCCGCCTGGCCCGGCACGTTGTGCGCCAGCCGGTATCCGCTGATGCAGACGATCCCGCTCATCCACAGCGCGCTGGACGGCATCAAGACGATCACCGTCGCCGCGACACCGACGCAGAGCCCGATCGCACCGCCGATTGCCCCGATGATCGCCCCGACACGGTTGGCCCCGACGAACTCGCGCGCCACCAGGGCCTGACGGCTCCTGGGTGCAAGACGCACGGGGGCTTCCGAATCCACCAGCAAATAATGGCACGTCGGGCTCGTCCCCGCTGTCCCTATTTGCTGGGGATTTCGGCGGCGATCTGCGCAGCGATGTTGGTGGCGGCCGCGTCGTTGGCCGCGGGGCTGCTGGTGAGCACGTCGATGACCACGTTGTTCCGCACGGTCAAGGCCCGCTGCGCGGTCTGACCGGCGCCCTCCTGGGCGCTTGGACGGTCGTATATCTCCTGGCTGATCCGGGCGGTGGTGCTCAAGACGCCGTTGGCGCTGGAGACCGGCCCCACCTCCCACACCTCACGACCGCCGGACATGGTGTGGGCAAAACTGCTGTTGGCGCACGCCGGCCAGCGTTGCGCCGAGGCGGCGAAGAACGCGCTGGCCTGTTGCGCTGTGGGGAACAGCACGACGCTCTGCTCGGCCAGGTGAGAGTGCGACGGATCGCCCAGGAATTGTCGGCGCACTCCGCTCGATCCGCTGTTGGCGTAGGCGTTGGCCTCGGCGGGGCTGTAGATGGGCAGGCACTCCGGGCGCGACACCAGGGCACTCACGTCCTCGAAGTGCTTCTTATCGTCAGCCACGGACAGCCCGGCGACCCCCATCGCGGCGTTGATCTGCGGGGCGCCGAGCAACAACCCGTCCAGCGCGGCCTGAGCCACCGGCGGCACGGTCGTCGGCGCCGTTGTCGACGAGGTTGCCTGGTTGCTGGCGGTGCCGCAGCCGGCAGCCAGGACACACAGCCCGGCAAGCGCGACCGTCATTCGCTGTTGCATACCGCTGGAGTATCACAGTCAATCGGAGCGCGAGCGTCGTAGAGTCGTGCGACAGTTCCGAGGGTGACAACCAGCGTCGCGGTGATCGGAGCGGGGCCCGGCGGGCTGACGGCCGCGCGTTGGCTGCAGTCGCAGGGATTTGAGCCGACGCTCTTCGAGCAGGGACCGATGCTGGGCGGGCAGTGGACGGCCCAGGATGGCCGAAGCGGCGTATGGCCGAGCATGCACACGAACAGCAGCCGCACCCTGACCGCATTCAGCGACCTCGAGCACACGACCGACCTCGTCTACCCGTCAAACCGCGACATCCTCGGCTACTTGGACCGTTATGCCGCGACGTTCGGCCTCACCTCGCGCATCCGATTCGGCACCCGGGTCGAACTCGTCACCATGGACGGTGCCGGATGGCTTGTGCGTCACGGCGGATCGGATGAGCGCTTCGACCGGGTCGTGATCGCGTGCGGCAGGTTCCACGCGCCCGCCGTTCCGGCTGTGCCCGGGCTGGGCACGTTCGCCGGCGCTGCGGAAGCCATTTCCACGTACCACTACCGGGGCCCGGACGCGTACCGCGGCAAGCGTGTCCTCGTCGCAGGCTGCGCGATCAGCGCACTCGAGATCGCCTCTGAGCTCGCCGCGCTCGGCGCCGCGCGCGTGGTGGTGACTCAGCGGCGGCAGCGCTACGTGCTGCCGAAATTCGTCGCCGGAGTCCCGTCCGATCACCGCTTCTATACGCGATATGGAGCCTTGGCCGGCGAGACCCTGCCGGCGGCCGAGGTGGAACGCCAGCAGACGCAGGCCGTGCTCGAGGCCGCGGGAAGCCCCGAGCAGTACGGTGCACCGGCGCCCAACCCGTCGCTCTTCGCGGCCGGCGTCACCCTCAACCAGCAGTACCTGCCGCTGGTCGCCGAGGGCCGAATCACGGTGCGCCCGTGGATGAAATCGGTCACTGGCACCACCGTGGCGTTCGCCGACGGTGGCGCCGAAGAGTTCGACGGCATCGTGCTGGGCACCGGATTCGAAATCGATGTGCCGTTTCTGAGCAACGAAATCCGGACGACCCTCGACCTCGACGGGGTGCACCTCGACGCCGACCGCTACACCTTCCATCCCGATCTCCCCGGCCTGGCGCTGATGGGCATGTGGGATCAGTCGGGCGGATACTTCGTGCCACTGGAACTTCAGGCCCGGTGGATCGCGTACACGTGGGGCGGCACGATCCCGCCGCCGTCGGAGAGTGAGCAGCGGCGCGCGATCGCCGCGTACCGGTCACGACGGGGCATGTCGCAGAGAACTCAAATGAACGTGGCGGCAGTGACTTTCGCGCGGGCCGCCGGGGTTGAGCCGCAGTTGGAGAACTGGCCGCAGCTGCACCGCGCGCTACTGTTCGGTCCGCTGGTACCGAGTTGCTTTCGGCTCGAGGGCCCGGACGCGCTGCCCGATGCGCCCGCCCGGTTCGCGCGCGAGGCGGCCACCTTCGGCGCGATCGCGTCCAACGAGCTCACCGAACGCGAGGCGAGCCAATGGGCGCTGGTGACAGCGGCGCGCTAGCCCCCCTCTAGTCCGACGCGGGCGCCTCGCTGGGTCGGGCGGTGCGGCGCGTCGCACCCCAGAGCCCGACGCCCACGCCGAGGATGGCGCCGCCGAGACCGATCAGCTGTTGCGAGCGCGTCAAATCGTCGTGCACGCTCAGCCCGCCGAGGAGGTCCGACGCGTCGGCGCCGGCGGACGCCAGGAACCAGCCGCGACTGTTTTTGCCGCGCAGCCCCGACGCCAACAACAGCCCGCCGATCAGGGCGTCGCGGTAGCCCATCGACCGCAACAGCAGGCGTGCCGTTGGCGACGGCTCACTGTGATCACCCCAGAGACGGTTGGCACGAAGCGGGTCAACGAGAAACTGGACCCCCGAGGCAAGGCGGATGCTTCCCGCGACCAACGCGGCACGGTCGATTGACATAGCCCGACAGCCTAGTTCGGGCCGTGAAGCTCGCTAACATAAGCCTCATGGTCGAGCCGGGCCGACCCGCTGATGAGACGGCGGCAGAGACCGCCGCACGAGAGGTCGGCAAAACCACTGCCGTACCGAACTCCACGCCCACCGACGCGGTGGAACTCGCGTGGTCGAACAATCGCGACGAGGTCCAGCCCGAAGGCGTCCCGCACGAACCGGCCGCGACGGGCCAGTCGTGGCGCGCCACGTGGCGCATCGCGGGGCTTCTTGTTGTCGCAGGTCTGCTCCTGGCCGGAGCCATCGTGGTGGGGCGATGGGTGCTAGCCACGACGCCGTCGCCGGCGACGACGCCGCCAACCCCGAGCGCCTCGGCGGCGCCGTCAACGACGGCGGCCGCCCCGTCGTCGATCGCATCGACGCCAGATCAGGACGATGCGTACATCAAGGCGCTGAACGCCAAGGGCATTTCGTTCGCCAATCCCGGGGCCGCGATCTACAACGGCAAGACCGTGTGTCAGAACATCGGCCAGGGGATGACGGTGCAGGAGGTAGTGGCGGCATTCCGGGCGAGCAGTCCGGCGTTCAGTGACAACGCCAACGACTTCGTGGCCATCTCGGTGCGCGCGTACTGCCCCCAACACAACAATCTGGTCGCCGGGTTCTAAAGCCGCCGGCAACCTCCTAGGGTTTGTTACGTATGGTTTGCAAACCGCAGCATCGGGTATCTAGTGGCCCCGAACGGATAAGGACGTGGCGTCAGCCGAGCGAGACCGATCCGCCGGTGACGCGGCCCAGTGAACGACTCCAAAGGAGGGCAGTGGTGAAGCGTGGCATCACCGCCGGCGTAGTCGGCGTAGCCGTGGTCGCGGCAGCGTTGGCCGGCTGTTCGAGCAACAAGTCCACCCCGGGCGCGTCGAGTTCGAGCTCGGGCGCACCAGCGGCGGCGGCCGGTCCGCAGGTCATCGTCGACGGTCAGAATCAGAACGTCACCGGCCAGGTCACGTGCACCGTGGCCGGCGACAACACCAACATCGGCATCGGCGATGCGTCCAACGGTGTCGGCGCAGTGGTCAGCAACGCGAACCCGCCGATTGTTCATTCGGTCGGCCTCGGCACCGTCAACAACGTCGCGCTGGGATTCTCCGACGCCGCGCCCGGTCAGGGCGGCGACGCCGGGGCCGCGCAGAACGGCAAGACCTACGCGATCAAGGGCACCGCGACCGGCACGGACATGAGCAACCCACAGCAGCCCCAACAGGTCAAGAAGTCATTCGAGATGGACGTGACCTGCCCGTAAGGCAGGTCATCCGGCACCCCGCGACAAGCCCCTTTACGTCCGCCAGGGAGGACACCAGATATGTCTACGAAACGTGCCGTCCGCGCTGCGGCGATCGCCGCAACGACCAGCGTGTTGGCGCTGACGCTGAACGCAGGGCCGGCCTTCGCGGCACCCGGAAACCCGTCGCCGCCGCCGTGTCCGAATTGCAATGGTCCCGCCCCCGGAGGTGGCGCCCCCAATGGTGGCGGCCCGGGCCACGAGCAACAGGCACCGCAATCCCACGAGCCACAGGCTCCGCAGTCCAGCGCGCCCCAGAGCCCGCAGTCCAGCGCACCGGCGCAGTCCCACGAGCCGCAGAGCAGCGCGCCGCAAAGCCCGCAATCCAGTTCCCCGCCGAGCCCAGCGTCCAGCGCACCCGCTAGCACCCCGAGCAGCGGGCCGCCGAGCAGCCACGAGCCGGCATCCAGCTCGCCGCCTAGCGCGCCGAGCGAGACGCCGTCGAGCGCACCGAGCCCATCGCCGTCGGGCGAGCCGAGCCGCAAACCGCTCGCCGCGCCGTCGACGCAGCCCCCGCACCCGGCCTATACGCCGCACGGCGCCTACCTCAGCGGCAATGCTGAAGTTGGCGGCCCGACGGACGCGCACGCCGGCTTCAGCATCGTGGGTCATGGCGCACCGCCACCGCCGCCGCAGCACGCGCACGGCTGGAACGACGGTCCCGCCCCTGGCGGCCCGCCGCCGAACTGGCAGGGCCCGCCGCCGCAGGGCGGCTGGGGTGGTCCGCCGCCTCCCGGTGGCTGGAACCGCCGGTGGGACGGACCCCCGCGCGACGTGGTGGTCGCCCAGGAAGACTTCGGCCCCTTCCAGTACAACACCTACATGGTGATTCCGACCTTCAACTGGCAGTTCGGCGGTTGGGGCTATTGGTACTTCGGAGTCTGGATCCCCCTGTACTGATCCGTACTGGTCAAGCCCCGGCGGTACACGCGTCGGCGATCTGTGCCGAAGCCGGCCACAGCGCCGTTGCGAGCCCGAAGGCCAAGGCATCGGCGCCGACCGGCGATACCTTTTCCAGCCGCATCTGGATCTGCTGAACCTGGTCGCCATGCAACGACGACCAGACGAAGCCGATACATAGATATGGGATCGCCAGCCACAGCGCCGCCTCGATCAGCGCCCCGACACTGACCCGGTGATTCAGCAGCCGCTGCAGCGCGGCCATCACTGCGGGTGGCTCGCTAAATAGTCGCCGACCGGGATGCGCTGTGATTCCGCGTAGCCGACGGGCAAAAGGATGTCGCCGGCGGCCGTGTTGTAGAAGACGTCCCACCGGTAGTAGCCGGCGAAGGCGCCCGGATTGCCGGCGATCACCGCGGCGTAATCGTCGACGGCACCGACGTAGTGACTCGAGTGGTTGTACCCGAAGATGGCGCGGTCGTGGTCGCCGGCGAAGCCGTTGGCGGCCAGGAAGCGGCCCGCCGCCATGATGCTGTCGTGCAGTGAGTGGACGTCGCCGCCCTCCCCATAGCCGGCGAACGTGGAGGGCAGGAACTGCATCGGGCCTTCCGCCCCTGCGGTGCTCACCCCGTCGATGCGGCCAAAGCCGGTTTCCACCATGTTGATCGCCGCCAGGTAGTTCCAGCCGACGCCGGTCGCCGCGTCCGCTTCGTGGTAGTAACCCAGCAGCGCGTCGGCCGGCGCGGGTGCTTCGATGCGCCACGCGGGCAGGGTGTCTTTGATATCTCCCCCGCTCAACGCCGTGAGCTGGCGCCGCGCGTCGACATTGTGGTCGTAGGCATCGACGAGTGCGGGCGGGATCGCCGCGCGCACGGTCGCATCCCATTCCGGGTGCCGCCCGATGGCCCGATAGGCCAGCTGCTGGCGGTGCGCCGCCGCAGCAAGCGCGGCATCCGACGACGACGGGTCGCGCAGCGTCTGCTCATCGGCGGCCAAGTCAGTGCCGAGGACGGCCGGGTCCGCTGACAACGGAGCCAGCGGCGCCAGCGGCGGCTGCGCCCGCAGCGTGGCCGCGACGGGAACGGACGCGATCATCGCAACCAGAAGCATTGCGCTGCAACGCATTGCACGCGCCCACGGTCTCCCCCGATAGCTGATGACACCGTTCATCGATTTGCCCTCTCGCTGTCTTCCCCCTACATCTTCTCCGTGTCGGCCCGTTTGGCCAAGCCCCGGAGGCCTCGACGGGCCAACGACAGCAGCGCCACCAGTGGGACCGCGATGGCGCCGACCACCAAACCAACCACCGCAGACGCCGCGGTGTCGATCGACCACGCCAGCACCGCGCCAAAAGCCTTGACGCTGTGGCGAACCCCGTCGGAGGCATGGTGGACCAAGACGTACGGATGGTGCCAGCCCAGATAGTCGCTGCCCGAGATCAGTATGTGGCCGCCGACCCAGAGCATAGCGGCGGTGCCGACGGTCGACAGCGCGGAGAGCAGTGCGGGCATCGCGGCGACCAGGCCCCCACCGACGTACCGCGCGATTCGGGAGCCGGTCTGCTTGAGGCGCAGCCCGACGTCGTCCATCTTGACGATGACGGCGACGACGCCGTACACCCCGACCGTGAGCACCAGGGCAACGACGACGAGGATGACGAGGCGCGGCAGGAAAGCCTGATGAGCCACCTCGTTGAGCGCAATCACCATGATCTCGGCGGACAGCACCAAGTCGGTTCGGACCGCCCCGGTCACCACCTCGTCCTCGGCGACCGGTGCGGCGTCGGCGTCGGCGTCGTGAGACCGGTGAATGCTGCCCCAAATCTTCTCGGCGCCTTCGTAACACAGATAGACGGCACCGGCCATCAGCATCGGAATCAGCAGCCGTGGCGCGAACTGACTCAGCAGCATCGCGACGGGCAAGATCACCAACAGCTTGTTGCGCAACGACCCGACCGCGATGCGTCTGATGATCGGCAGTTCGCGCTCGGCGGCAATTCCCTGGACGTATTGCGGTGTCACCGCGGTGTCGTCAATGACCACCCCGGCCGCCTTGACGGAGGCGCGGCCGCTGGCCGCCGCTAGTCGTGCGAGAGCCGCGACGTCGTCGAGTAGCCCGAAGAGACCCGCACTCATCGCGTCTCCGCCATCGCGTTGGAGGTTACCCGCCACCGGCGCGACGCGCCCCGGGTCTACTCTCGCAGGATGCCGGATCCCGAACGGTTCGAACCCGAGGTGGGCTGGGTTCCCGCCGATCAGCGGCTGTTCGGCGTGGATCGGCGCACCATCGCACCGACGCTGGCGGTCTTCGCACTGGCCATCGTCATGTCGGTAGTGTTGCCCGTCATCAACGCCGGCGTGCCCTACGACGACATCGTCAAAGCCGGCGATGTCCTGCAACTCCAAGGCGATGTGACCTTCGTTCCGGAGGCCGGCTGGGGCATCACGTCCGGTGTCCGCGCCGGCAACGCCCCGCTGTCCGGCGACTACCCCGCGACCGCGACCGTCGTGCACCAGGCCGTCAAATTCACTGTTCACACAGGACGATTCGACGGTGACGCCGACAAGCTGCTCGACCAGATCGAGACGACCTCCGATGCGCTCAACCGCGGCCGTGGCGTGCACGTGACCGGCGCGCACACCACAATCGTCACCGATCAGGGCCAGCAGGGTGCGACAGCGCGGATTACCGGGCCGCACAGTGGCGGCGTCATCGCCGCTTTCGTCTTCGACGGGCGCGGAGTCGAGGCCGTGGCGACCGGACCATCCGATGCCGGCGCCGACCTCACGGGCGCGGTGTCCCAGATGACGCGCAGCATCAGCCATCAAGGAGCCAGGACGAGATGACTCTCGCCGATCTCGACCAGGCACGCGACGTCGCGCTCGACCTGTCCGGCTGGGGCCGCCGCTTCAGCTTCTACCAGCCGCGCAACTTGGCATTCTGGGGATACCTGGCGCTGGTGGGCACCGGCATGTTCCTCCTGGTGTCCAAGCTCACCCGCGAGTACGACGCGTACGGCCAGGCGATCGCGCTGGCGGTGACGTCGTTCGCCATCTACGCCGCCCTGTTCTGGTGGTTCACCCAGCGCATCGACCGCTACGCCAAACTGCCCGCGAACCTGATGGTCGTCGCTTTTCTGTGGGGTGGTTTCGCTGCCACCTGGATGATGGCGGCGAGCGCCAACGACGCCATACTTGCGT
Organism: uncultured Actinomycetota bacterium; assembly: GCA_963758775.1. Taxonomy (GTDB): domain Bacteria; phylum Actinomycetota; class Actinomycetes; order Mycobacteriales; family Mycobacteriaceae; genus Mycobacterium. The sequence goes on along the minus strand of CAVWWU010000011.1, from coordinate 246,612 downwards.
TGTACGCCAAGTCTTTCGGGCAGTCGTGGGCGCTGACCTGGGGCGCCGGCTTGTCGGCACCATTCACCGAGGAGACCGCCAAGGGCGCGGGGCTGCTGCTGCTCATCGCATTGGCGCCACGGCAGGTGCGGACCGCGTTCGACGGGCTGATCCTGGGCGCGTTCATCGGCCTGGGGTTTCAGATCACCGAGGACATTACCTACGCGATGACCTCGGCCAGTTCCCAATTCGGCGCGAATCAAATCGGGGCATCGATAGGCACCATCATCGTGAGAATGGTCAGCGGGGTCGCGGCACACATCCTCTACAGCGCAATCTTCTGCGCCGGCATGATCTACCTCATCGGCCGGGCCGCCGAACCCCGCCGCATTGGGCGGGGTCTGCTGCTCATCGCGATACCGATGCTGCTGCACGGCATTTGGGACTCGCTGTCCGCCGCCGCAGGCGGGAGCGCACTGCTGCTGATAGGGCTGCTCATCACGGTGGTCGTGCTCGCGCTCGTCATCGTTGCGCGGGTTTACGGCCTGACCGTGACGCGGGAGCGAGACATTCTGCGCGACGTCATGGCCCCCGAGGAAGCCCGGAACGTGATCACCGCCGCGGAACTCGACGCGTTGGCCGGAAACCGCAAGTCCCGCAGGCGTTATCGAAAGGCCAACCCGAGGGGCCGGCAACGCCAACGCGCCCGCTACGTCCTCAACGCCGCATACGACCTCGCGCATGAACTGGCCGGCGCGCGCGGCGCCGAGACCGACCGGGTGCACTTCGCCCGCGCCGAGGTCGGCAGAATTCGCGCGGGCGTCCCGTCGTCATGGTGAACTGAATTCGATGTGCAGTCCTTCCAGCCCGCGCAGGATGTAGAGCGGCACGTAGTCGAAGCGTCGCTCCCCTGGGGGTCCGTGGCGGGCGTCGTCGAGCCGAATGTTCTTGAGCCGGTCCAGGATACGCTCGATGGTGACACGACCCTCGATGCGGGCCAGCGGGCCCCCGGGGCAGCTGTGCACGCCGCGGGCGAACGCCACGTTCTGTCGGGCATTCGGCCGGTCCACGCGCAATTCGCCCGGGCACTCGAAGTGGCGCGGATCGCGGTTGGCGGCGCCGGGCAGCAGCATCACCGTCGCCCCGGCCGGAACCTCGACACCGCCGAGCGTGGTGGCGACGCGGGTCAACCGGAAGTCGCTCTTGATCGGACTTTCCAGCCGTAGCATCTCCTCGACGAAGTTCGGAATGCGATCGCGGTTGGCGCGCAACGTGTTCTGCAGTTCCGGGTCGTCCGCCAGGACGCGCAGCGCGCTGGACAGTAAGCGGGCGGTCGTTTCGTGTCCCGCGATGAAGAGGAAGGTGGCGATGCGAACGAGGTCCACCACCTCGGGCAACGAACCATCCGGAAAGCGTTGCGTGGCCATCTCGGTGAGGATGTCCTGGGCGGGCGTGTCGCGTCGGTCGCTGATGTAGGTGGTGAACCACTTGTCCAGGTAGGCAAGGGGGTTCATGTTCACCGCGCCGTCCGCACCGTGCTGGGCCCATTCCGGATCGGCCGCGGGACCGCGCCCCGCGAGCAATGCGCGAAACATCGAATGGTCGGTTTCGGGCACTCCCAGCAGGTCCGCGATCACCAGCAATGGAAAGGGCTGACCGTAGGCCGAGGCGAACTCTGCGTGGCCGTCGGCGGCGAATTCGTCGATCAACTCGTCGGCGAGGCGCCACATGAACTCCTCGTTCTCTTTGAGCCGCTTTGGCGTGAAGAGGCCGTTGAGCAGGGCGCGGTGTGCGGTGTGTTTGGGCGGGTCGAACGACACCAGGTGCTCGCTCATCGGGAACTGGTCGCGGTGCGCCTCGACCTGATCGGTGATGTCGTCGTCGGCGACTTCGAAAGGCAGGGGGAAGGGCCCGAGCGAGGAGTTCACCGCGGAAAATGTGGCGCTGTCGCGATACACCTGATTGAGCTCGTCGTATCCGGTCACCGCGACGACCCCGCTGCTTGGCACGTGCACCACCGGGCACTGCGCACGCAGGTACTCGTAATACGGATAGGGGTCCGCGACCAATCCGGAGTCGGTGAAGAAGTTGACTTCGCTGAAGTCCTTCATGCCGCGACGTTAACATCGCTTACAATTACTGTAAAGTGTGTAAACGATGGACCAAGCCGACGAGCCGATGCGCGAGCGCATCCTGCGAGCCACCTTCAAGGTGCTGTGCCGCCGCGGGTACGGCAAGCTGAATTTGTCCGACATCGCGGCCCAGGCCGGTATCTCGCGCCCCACCGTCTACAAGTTCTTTTCGTCCAAGGACGACCTGCTTTCGGCGTTCAGCCTGTTCGAATTGCACTTGCTGCGTGAAGATTTGGATCGTGCGATCCACGGCTACACCGGCCGCGACCGGGTCGATGCGCTGCTGCAGTTTCTGGCCGATTTCTATAGTTCGTATCAGATGCGGGCCCTCGTCGAGATCGAGCCCGGCCTGGTCCTCAGCCAGATGAGCAAGACGCTGCCGGCGCTGGTCGAGCTCATCGCGCCCGCCCTGGAAGGCCAAGTCCGCCAGCCGCAAGTCGTGGCGAGGGCGCTGGTGCGGCTGTCGGTGTGCCACTACCTCGTGCCCGGCCACGACGACGAGCGGTTGATCGACCAACTCCGCGTCGCCGCCGGTGTACGGTAGCCCGCCATGGGACGTGCGGGACGAGTTGAAGGCAAGGTGGCGCTGATCACCGGTGGCGCCAGAGGCATGGGCGCTGCCCACGCCGAAGCACTGGTGTCGGAGGGCGCGAGGGTGCTGATCGGCGACGTGCTCGACGCCGAAGGCCAGGCGGTCGCCGAAAAGCTTGGTGAATCAGCTCATTTCGTGCACCTGGACGTTGCGGCCCCCGATCAGTGGGACCTGGCCGTTGAGGCGGCGGTCACCAGGTTCGGGCGACTGGACGCGCTGGTGAACAACGCCGGGATCGTGAAGTTGGGATCCTTGCGCGGCTCCTCTTTGCCGGACTGGCAACGGGTCCTCGACGTCAATCTCACCGGCGCCTACCTGGGTATGCGCGCCGCGATCGAACCGATGGTCGACGGCGGCGGTGGATCGATCGTCAACATCTCCTCGGTGGAGGGTTTGGCCGGCAGCGCCCACCTGCACAGCTATGTCGCCGCCAAGTTCGGTCTGCGCGGCATCACCAAGTCCGCCGCAGTTGAGTTGGCCCAGTACAACATTCGGGTCAACTCGATTCACCCCGGCCTGGTGCACACCCCGTTGAGCGCGGGCGTGACCGAGGAATTCATGAAACCGATCCCGCTGCGCCGCGGAGCGGCCGCGTCCGAAGTGGCCAGCTTCGTGCTGTTCTTGGTCAGCGACGAATCGGCGTACGCCACCGGCGCGGAGTTCGTCGTCGACGGCGGCCTGACCAGTTACGTGCCCACTAAGATCTGATCAGTTCTCGCGGCCGACCAATTCAGCGACGAACCGATCGATGAAGCCGTCCAAAGGCCCACTGCCGACCGGCCTGATCACAAACTTTGTCAACCCGGCGTCGAGGTAGCCGTCGAGGTGGCGGTGTAGCCGATCCCAGCCGGCGGCGACCAGCTCACCGGGGTCGACGTCCGGTCGCCGCCGGCGGACCGCCGCGGCCAGCTCGGCCGGCAGCTCGCCATCGGAGACAGCCAGGGAAATACCGAAGTGGTCGGGTTCGATGCTCCGGCCCGCCTCGGCCGCGGCCCGTTCGATCGCCTCACGCCCCGCCCCGGCCTCGGCCGGAGTGAGGAAGCTGCCCAGCCAGCCGTCGGCCAGGGTGCCGATGCGCCGAAACGCCGATGGCGCCGAGCCGCCGACCCAGATGTCCAGCGGAGGAGCCGGCCGCGGGGCGATCGCCGCCCCGTTCACCGTGAAGAACCTGCCGCTATAGCTGGCCGAATCGTCCGCCAGCACCGAGCGCAGCACGCGCAGCGACTCGTCGAACACCGCCGCCCGTTCACCCTCGGGGACGACAAACACCTCACGCTCGGCCGGGATCGCGGAGCGCAGACCGAAGACGGGTAACACCCGCTTGGGCGCGAGGGCCGCCAGCGACGCCAGCTGCTTGGCCACCAGCACCGGATGACGGCCGGGCAACACCGCCACCGACGTGCCCACCTTCAGCCGGGTGGTACGGGCCAGGGCGTAGGCCATACCGACCATCGGGTCCACCGCCGGGGAGTAGACCAGCTCGGAAAACCACAGCGAGTCCACTCCGCTGGTCTCCAGATGATCGATGACGTCGGCGAGCTGATCGGGCGCGGTGTCCGCGCCCAGCCCGACCCCGAAGCGAATCTTCACCCGGCGTGCAACACGGGAGGCCCGCCGTTTGTGCCCAGCAGGCGAATGAGGCCGACGAATGCCTGGGCCGCCGCGCTCACGCCGGCTTCGTCGTCGGTGGCCACCAGGTCAAGCAGCAGCCCGCGCGTCACCGCCAGGCCCAGGCGCGGCAATGCCGGGTCACCCTCTCCACCGGCCAGGGCCAGCCACCCGTCGACAGCGCCCGGCACCATGCGGGCAAAGGGCTCCTCGCCCTGGGCGCCGCGCGAGTAGCACTCGAAGAACAGGCGCTCGAACGGGCGTAACTCAGGCCGGCAGAGGTGGGACCACATCGCAGCGAACGCATCGGCCGGGTCGGTCAGCAGGCCAGCCAAGCTGGCCAGGACAGCCATCTGGCGGCGTTCGACCTCGTCGACGATCGCCAGAAGCAATTCGTCGCGTGATGCGAAGTGGTGCAGCAGCATCCGATGACTGGTGTCGACGGCGGCAGCCACCTCGCGCAGCGAGCGGTCGCCGATGCCGCCGGCGGCGAATTCGTCGACGAGCGCGTCCAGGAGCTGCCGGCGGCGCTCGAGATCAGGAGTTCGGGCCATGGGTGTGCCGCAGTTGTTCGCTTCGGCCTTTGAGGCCCTGGGCCTCCATTTCCAGGTAGCGACGCGTGGTGCCGCGCATGAGTCGGCCGACGATCGCGCCGCCCAAGCCCTGCTGGTCGAGCGCCTGGTGCACGAGCGTGCGGCCGTCGGCGGTCGGGGTCAGCGTGTGATGAGCGAGGGTGGATCCGCCCGACGAACGCTGCGCCCAGGTCCACGACACCCCGGGGTTCAGGTCAGTGACCTCCCAGACCAGCGTGGGCAGCTTCGGCTGTTTGATTTCGAAGCGTTTGCCGACGGCGAGGCCGGGCCCGTCGAGGGCGACCAGGCGGGTGACCGAGGCGGTCCATTCGGGCCAGCGCTCGACATCGGTGAATACGTCCCACACCAACGCCGCCGGGGCCTCGATCTCCACGCTGCTCTGAGTAATCATGTACCATATGGTACATGAATTGAAAGCGCGGCGCTATCCCGAAGTCGCTCTTCAGCGGGGAGGCCCACGACCATAGGCTCAGCATCAGTGTCAGGGTGAGGTGCCGCTTGTTGCGGTGGTTGGATCCTGATCACTTGGTGTCTGGCTCATAGGCTCAGTGCTACCTGCGGGTTGGCGTGCATGCGTTTTGTCGGCATCAGGTGTGAAGGACCGGCCGGCGTGACTTGATAAGAGCGTGGCACCGCCCCCACTGAGGTTTGTCCGCCGACCGGCCCAACCGTCACCTCACAGTGAATGGAGGCAACCACCATGGTTGTTGTTGGAGCCGATGTACACAAGCGCACCCACACCTTCGTCGCCGTCGACGAAGCGGGTCGCAAGCTCGGGGAGAAGACCGTCAAAGCCATTACCGCGGGTCATGCCGAGGCGGTGATGTGGGCCCGCGAACGATTCGGGGTCCAGGTGGTGTGGGCGGTCGAGGATTGCCGGCATCTGTCGGCCAGGTTGGAACGCGACCTGATGGGTTTTGGCCAGAAGGTGGTGCGGGTGCCGCCCAAGCTGATGGCCCAGGCTCGTGCCTCAGCACGTACCCGCGGCAAGTCCGACCCGATCGACGCGCTGGCCGTGGCACGAGGGTACTTGCGAGAACCCGACTTGCCCGTGGCCTCGCATGACGAGGTGTCTCGCGAGCTCAAGCTTTTGGTGGATCGCCGGGAAGTCCTTGTGGCACAACGGACTGCAACGATCAACCGATTGCGTTGGCGGGTCCACGAACTCGACCCCGAGCGCGACCCTGTCCCGGCGTCGCTGGATCGTGCCAAACATCGCGAATTGTTAGGCGCCTGGCTGGGGACCCTGCCCGGTCTGGTCGCTGAGTTGGCCCGAAGGTAAGAAACTGGACTTCGAGCTGCGCCGCACGGATTTGCACCAGACCCGCTTCCTCTCGGGTGCCGCCCCCTCACCCGGCGACGGGCAGGCCCTGCTCCGCGTCGAGTCCTTCGGGCTGACCGCGAACAACATCACCTACGCCGTATTCGGCGAAGCGATGCGCTACTGGGACTTCTTTCCGGCGTCGGATCCTGACTGGGGGAAGCTGAACGTCTGGGGCTACGCCCACGTCGAAGAGTCGCGGCACCCGGATCTGGCGCAGGGCACCCGCGTCTACGGCTACCTGCCGTGCGCCAGCCACCTGGTGATCGACCCCGACCGGATCAACGACAGGGGATTCATCGACGCCGCCCCACATCGGGCGCCCCTGCCGTCGGCCTATCAGGGCTACCGCGACGTCCAAACCGACCCCGTCTACTCGGCCGACCGCGAGGCGGAGCACATCCTTTTCTTTCCGCTGTTCTTCACCTCGTTCCTCATCGACGACTTCCTGGCCGACGAAGCCTTTTTCGGCGCGGACACGATCGTGATTTCGAGCGCCTCGTCGAAAACGGCCATCATCGCCGCCTACCTGCTGGCCAAGCGTGACGGCACCCGGGTTGTGGGCCTGACCTCGGCCGGCAACACCGAATTCGTGCGGGGCCTCAACATCTACGACTCGGTGCATCTCTATGACGACGTCGCTCAGCTGCCCGGTGATCGCGCGGTCTACGTCGACGTCTCGGGCGACGGCGGCGTCCGGACCGGCGTCCACGCGCACTACGGCGACCGCCTCGCCCACAGCGCGGCGGTCGGCATGACCCACTGGACCCGAATGGCAGACGGGACAGGCCATCTCGAGGGACCAAGCCCCGTGCTGTTCTTCGCACCGGATCGCATCAAGAAGCGCGGCGCCGACTGGGGAACGGCCCAACTCGACCACAACGTCGCCGAGGCGTGGGCGCCGTTCGCGCGGTGGGCATCGGAATGGCTTCGGGTGGAACGGATCTCGGGCGAGAATGACATCCAGCGGGCCTACCTGGAACTGCTCGACGGGAAGGTCGACCCGACGGCCGGCACCATCGTAGATCTTGAAGGAGCACAGTGACCGCACGATTCCGGGGCCTCGTCGTTGCCCTCTGCATCTTGGCGCCGGCAATGCTGCTCGCGCCGCCCGCGCGGGCCGACGGCTACACCGACGACGTGGTGAACCGGTTCAACGCCCAGACGCATGTGGTGGCCGACCCGACGGCGACGCCGCCGTTGCAGAACCCCGACCGGGTGAACCAGCAGATCCTCACCCGTCGGTGGACATGGAGCGCGGAGCCGCCGATCTGGGTGGCGGCGGTCGCGCCAAGCCAGACCGGTGTCACCACACCGGATTCCATCCACAACACGATCTTGGGACGCAATCCCGAGTTCGGCGGCGTCATCCTGGTAATCGACTCCAAGGGCTACCACGTGCGCGCCTACAACGTGCCGAGGGAGATCGCGGACAGCGTGGACCCCGTCATGGGTCAGGCGGCCAGGAATCATCACAACGACCCGAACGGCGCGGCAACGGAATTCGTCGACAAGCTGGCCGATGTGAATGTGGCGTCGGGCGGGCCGGCGACGACCTCTCCCGTCGTGAACCAGAAGCACACCAGTTGGGCGTGGCTGTGGGAAACCCTGATCATCGTCGGCGTTGCGCTGGCGGCAGCGGGCCTCGTCTGGTTCGCGGTGAGCCGGAATCGTAAGCGCCACAACGACTCAGCCTCGCAAGATCAGATCAAGCAGGAGCTGATCTACGCCGAGTCCGACGTCAACGACCTGGCCAACGCCGTGGTCAGCAACACCAGCACCGACGTCAGCGCCGAGTCGTTGAAGGCGACCTCGAGCCTGCACGATGCCCGCAAGGCCTACGACGCGGGTGATTACGCCGCGGCACGGGCGCACCTCAGGACGGTGCAGGCCGCCGTGGCCAAGGCCAACCGCAAGCTCGGCCCGGACGACAGGACGGTCGGCCCGGGTACGTACCTACCGAAGCCGGACGTGGCTGCCGTGCGATCGGTACCGGATGCCGAACGCAAAGCGGCCGAGGTGCAAACAATGGACCCGAACACCGGTCGGTACGTGACGATCAGCAACAACAACTACACCACCACGCAGCAGCCGGGCTATCCGAATTACTATCCGGGCGGCTATTACAACGGGATGTTCTTCTACCCGGGCTACTACCCCTACGCGTTCTGGGGTTCCGGGTGGGGTTGGGGCCTCACCGATGTCCTGTTGATGGATGCGTTGCTCGACGACCGTTGGGGCGGCAGCTACGAGCGCGGCTTCGAGGCCGGCCGAGACTCGGCGTACGTGCCGGCTGACAGCGGGCAAGGCGCCAACACCAACTACGACAGCCAGCAGGGCGATGTGGGATTCGACGGGGGCTATCAGCAGTCGGGTGGGGACGACGTCAGCTTCGCAGGCAACGACTACAGCGGCGGGTACGACTCCGGTGGCGGGAGTTTCGACTTCGGCGGCGGATTCGATTCCGGCGGCGGGTTCGATTCCGGTGGTGGCGGTGGCGACTTCAGCTTCTGAGCCGTCAGAAGCATTCGCCGGCATGCACGATATGGCATGCCGGACATGCGGCCTCCCGGGTGGCGACAAGCCTTTTGTGCTGAAGGTTCTTCACTTCCGGCTCGCCCAGGGCAGCTAACACCCGGTCGATCGCGTCCCGTACTTCCGTGACGAACTCAGCCCGGCGATCGCGCGTGATCGTGTCGGCCAATTCCCAGGATCGGGTTACCTCGACGCTCGGGCGAATGTCGAAGTGGTCACGCGGCAGTGCATTGCGCCAGGTCTCGAGCGTCACCAGCTCGCTTTCGCTGGCGTAGCTGCGCAGGATGAGCCATTGCCGAAAGCTCGTGTCATCCAGCTGCTCGCGGGGCCGTCGGCCGGGGCGCTGGTCGCGAAAGTCGTCGATCCATTGGCGCAGGTACTCCGGCCCCGACAACTGCCGTCCCGGATACCACCGCTTGCCCGGAGCCGCCAGCCAATACGCGAGATGAAAGTTGGCGGCGATAGCCCAATTCGGCAGATCGGCGAGGCCGATGAGGGCCTCGACCTTGTTCGGATCGGAGTAAACGCATTCGTACTGAGGCTTCAACTCCGCAGGCCACAGTGCCAGCCGGATAGTCCCGCCGTCGAGCCACATGTTGGCGCGGTCGACGGCGCGCACCTGCTCGGGGAATTTGACCTCCACGCCGGGCGGGTACACCCGGCCCGACGGCGAAACCACCGCTCCACCAATATGTTTCCCGGGAATGCCGGCGGCTTCTTCCAGAATCGCCGGTAGCTGTCCGTGCTGGTATGCGTCTTTCAAAGTTTTAATGATTCCCCTCGACACGTCGCTCTACATCGCGTGCATGGAAGTCAGAGGGGAAGCACGACGGCGATAGTTTATCAATATCGCCCGTGGGGCCGCCGGGTTTCCCAGTTGCTAGCGGTCCGCCGACACGTTTGCTAAAGGCGCCTTTCTCGGCAAATGCGGGGTCATACTTTTTGCGATCGCTTTCGAGGACGACGTGGAGGCTTCGCATGACGTCGAATTCGCCGAGTGCAGCTACGACCTCATCGTCGCGATGCACGTCCTGCACCTGATTCCGCGTGCTGATCTGCAGACGCTCGTGCCGGCAATTGCGAACTGGCTCAACGACGGCGTCGTCTGCGCCACCTTTTTGGGCATTCGAGACTCTTGGGCTCCGACGCCCTGGCGAGCCACAACAGTGCGCCCGGAAGAGGTGCTCGAAGTGGCCTCGGGACTCGAGGTGGTCGGCATGGACGAGCTCGAATACGACGGCACCAACGTGCTCGGTCAACCCAAGCACTGGCACACGCTGCGCTACCTGTTCCGCAAACCAGGTCGCTGACGGCGCTGGTTACCGCGGGCATTCCGGAAGGCGGTGCAGCACATCGGGATCATCGCCTTCCACCCGCAGGTGGCGTTGTCCGTCCTCCGTGGCGGTGACACCGATGGGCAGCTCGGTGCCGCCGGCGCTGCCTGGCGCCACGTACAACCGCAGTTCTCCGGACTCGACGAACAGCAGCGCGTCGTCGTTGGATAGCTTCCAGGGCCGGCCGTCGCTGGGCCAGCGCCCGCCGACGAACCGGATGCCGTCGTCGGTGACCGTGGCGGAATCGACCCACAGTTTCGCCGGGACCGGACGGAAGTAGACGGCGAGTCGCTGACGGGTCAGGTCCACGTCGACCGGAATCCCGATCGGAGGCAGCGATGTGCCCTCGGGACGGTCGCCCAGTGACTTCTTGACCTGCCGCGAACCGAATCCGGTGCCGAACCAGTCGACCGTCAGCACGGTGGTGAAGTACTGGGCGATCGCGAGGGTCAGCAGACCGCCGGCACCGGCCGCGCCGATTCCTGCCGCCCCCGCCGCAAACGTCACCGGCAGCGCGAGCAGACCGACGACGGCGGCGGTGCCGGCGGCCGCGGCCACCTTGCCGGCCGCCGTGAGATTGAAGTCCGGATCCACTTGCGGCTCAGGAGGATTCTGCGTCGGCCGCACACCGACCGTCCTGGGAAACTCGTCGAATTGCTCACTGGTGTGCTTGACTTCCGCCTCGTAATCCTCGGTGGTGAGCTCGCCGGCGCGCTTCCGGTCCGCGGCCACGCTCAGCGCCTGTTCGAGAGTCTCGATGTCCGGCAGGTGGGCGAGCCGAGGCTCGTCGCCCTTCGGGTCGCGCGGTATGTCGTCGAGGCCCATCTCGTAGACCACCTTGAACGTGGCGCTGAAGTCGTAGAGCCTGGTCTGCGCGCTCACGGTGCCGTCGATGGTCAACCGTCCGTCCTCGGTTCGCGGCACGACGTCGGCGGCCAGGGCCTCGAGCACGCGTTCTTGCCCGCCGATGCCGACGGTCTTCGGGCCGGCCAGCAGGCAGGGCACGTCGGCGTCGAAGTCGCTCTCCTCGAGACCGAAGGTGTTCATCACGCTGTCTCGGACCTGCTGCAGGATGCTCCATCCGGTGACGGCCAATCCCGTTTTCTCATTGGGGTTTTCGGCGAGAATCGACTGCGGTAGTTCCTCGCCGTGCGGCAGGTCGCGTAGTGTCTGCAGCTGCACCACCATGGATTCATGGGTGGCATCGCCGATCGCAAAGCGCTGCACGACGGCGTCGAGCGCCTTGACCGTGCTGTCGTCCTGCGCGTCGGGGTCGACATCCACCGGTGCGGGCAGTAGCCCGACGATGCCGTCCTCCCCCATCTCGGCGAGCTTGGGGCGTACCGCCTCGGCGATCTGAGCGGCCAGCGAGTCGAGGACTCTGATTCTCGCCTCGCCGTCGGAGATGGCAGGGTGCTGCAGCCTTTCCAGACCCACCATCAGTTCGCCGGCAATGCTGTGGGTTATCCAGTGCGCCTCGGCGTGGTCGAGTTCCCAGCTGATGCGGGGATCTTGTCCGGCGATGACCACAGCGCCGTCGGACCGGCGCTCGATGTTCGGCCCGAACAGCCGGGTGGCGTGCTCCTCGCGCAGCGAGGGGGCCACCAGCATGGGGGCGTCCTGCACGGAGAAGTTCAGCGCGATGTTGTGCTTGCCCGGCGCTGTTTGGTGCGGCTCGAGCTGATCGTGAATCGTCAACCGCCCGAACAACGGAATCTCGTTGTAAGGAATCTCTTGAGACTCCCCCGCGCGGGGACCGTCCGGGACCGTGATGGTCGCCGGCGGCAGCGGCACCAGCGGGATGCAGGTCACCGAATCGATGACGATCTTGGAGTTGAAAATCACCAGATCGATCGCGAAATGCCGCAGCGGATCGGCGGATTCGCCGTCGGTCTGCTCGTGCTCCTCTTGCCAAGGCCGTCCTTGCGAATCGACGACGAACCAGACGCGATCCAGCGTCAGATCGAGTGTCGCCGTCGCCGAGTAACCGGTGCCGTCGACGGATTCGGTGTACTTGTCGCCGCCGAATATCTCGGCCGTCTGATCCTGGACGCGCTCCCGATGAACCTCGATCATGGTGTCGGGCCGGTGCATGGTGACTCTGTACCCTCATTCGGCGCGCCCTTAACCCAGGTCAGCCCCTCAGTCCCGCGATGAACCGTTGCATGCTTTGGGTCAGCGAACTGGGGACATGGTCGGGATCCATGAGATCGTTCTCCGCCAGCGGGCTCGCCTCGTCGGACACGGTGCGCTCGGTCACCGGACGCAGACTCCTGCCGTCGCCCCGCAGCGCCTCGATGGCGCCCAGCAAGGAGCCGTGCTCACGCATCGCCGTTTCGAGTTCGTCGACCGGCACTCCCAGGTGTTCGGCAACCAATTGATCTCGCACAGAGGTGATTTGGCGGCGGATCTCGTCTTGTCGGTCCGGCCCCGGTTCGAGCGCCAGGTCGCACTCGCTGTCAAAACCCATCGACCGGTTGTTCAGGTTCGACGATCCGATGCGCAGTAACCGGTCGTCGACCGTCATCACCTTGGAATGGACGTAGATCGGGGTGCCGGCTTCGTTCACGGGCCAGTAGACACCCAACCGGTGATGATCGTCCGCGGCCCAAAGCACTTGGATGAGGCGGTGACGTGCGCCGTCCATCGTCCCGCGCTCCAGCGGGTTCTTTCCTCGGCGGGGAACGACGATCACGACCTCCGGGCCCTCGTCTTCGCGCAGGCGCGCGGCCAACGCCTCGACGATGCGTCGGGCCGCCAGATATTGGTTCTCCAGATAGATGGTGTGACGTGCGGCCGCGATGGCGGCGAGGTTGAGCGCCTCGACTTCTCGCACCTCTTCCTGAACCTCGGTGTGGTCCGTCGCCGCCAGTTCGGGCAAGGTGCGCGCGATCCCGATGTCGACGTTGCGCAGAGCCGGCTCCAGTTTGGCCGGCCAGGCAATGTGCTTAGCCTCTATCGGCGCCAGCGATTCGCCGGTCGCGGTCTGCCACCGGGCGAGGGCCAGCTCGCCGAGCGCGCGCGCCGCCGCACCGTCAACCGCCGCAGCAACCTCGTGTCGCGGCCCGTAGGGGCGCCCGGCCGTCCGACGGCGGCGGCTGTCGTCGTGATGCGCCGAGGTGTCCCACCGGTCGACCGTGATGTCGATGCCTCCGCAGAACGCCACCGCGTCATCGATGACCACGATCTTCTGGTGATGGACGGCACCGGTCGGATGGGCGCCGTCGACGGCGAAGTGGATCCGCTTGCTGCTGATCCGGTTGACCAGCGCCACCGGGGTGAGCCCGTACCAGATGCGGTCGAAGGCCGGCAGCAGGCGCAGATTGGATCTCAGGAGGCAGATTTCGAGGTCCGGTCGCTTCCACAGCATCCAATACAGGAAGGCGCCGAGCTGGTTGGGTCCGGGCAGCGCCTTGACGCCGCGCTCGAAGGTGGTCCGGGCGTCGAAATCCCATCCGATCAACATGATTCGGTGCTGAGCGCGCAGCATCGCGGCTTTGACGTGCTGGAAGTAGTCCGCCCCATCGATGATGTAGGCGAACTGGTCGGCGCGCGCCACCGTGTAGCACGTCTGGCCGGGGATGAGCAGCCGCTGGTCGGACACGAGTGATCTCTCAGCGAAGCCGACGGCCCGATGCGCACATAGTGTGCTTTATGTACCCGTTCTGGGGTGCGCTATGCGGTGGCGTGCATCTCAACCAGGGCGTGAACCTGCTCGAGGTAGTGCTCCAGCGAGCGATGGACGAACCGCGCAGACAGGACGGTGGTACCCGCCGCCGCCATGATGCCCAACGTTTCCTGGGTCAAACCGGGCTCGCCGACGGGGTCGAGCGCACGATCGGCGGGCAGGACGACCTCAAAACCCTCGGGCACGTCGCGCGCCTGCAGCCACTCGGCGGCGGTGGCGGCCGAGACGTTGAACGGACACCACCCGTCGGCGAGGGTAAGCGCGCGGCGTAGCGAGCGCTGGGTACGGCCGCCGATCCAAATCGGCATGTGCGGCTGCAGCGCACAGGGGTCGACGGTGAGCCCGCCGAAGGAGTAGAACTCGCCCTCATAGGTCGGCTCGGTGCTCGGCAATGCCGCGCGCAGGGCGCGCAGGGCATCGTCGCCGCGGGCTCCGCGGTCGTCGAACGGCGCACCCAGTAGGTCGAACTCTTCCCTCAGGCTGCCAACGCCGACGCCCAATATCACCCGGCCCCCGCTGACGTGATCCAATGTGCCGTAACGCTTTACGATGGCCAGCGGGTGGTGATAGCCCAGCACCAGGGTCATGGTGGCGAGCCGGATCTGCGTCGTGCGGGCGGACACGTAACCCAGCGTGGCCAACGGATCCCAGTACCGGGCGCCGCGCCGTGGCGCCTCGGTGGAAGGGATGCCGATGTGCTCGCTGCAGGTCAGGTGGTGATAGCCGAGCCGGTCCGCCGCCTCGGCGACGCGGCCGATGTCGTCGATCGTGGCGGTTTTCTCCCACGTCAACGCGGCGCCGGCGACGTTGGTGACGACTGGCGTGGTGATACCGAGTTTCAATTCAGGGGCTCTTCTCCGGCAAGGACCGTGCGGTGCATCAGGCGACCGCTGTCGACGGCATACGGCAGAGCCCGGTGCATGGTGCCGGTGTTGTCCCAGATGAGTAGGTCACCGACTTGCCACTCGTGGCGGTAGACGTACTTCGGCTGGGTCGCCCAATCGCGAAGGCGCGCAAGCAGTGCGCGACTCTCCTCGACGGGCAGCCCGATCACGTAATCGGCCGTGGCGCCGAGCAACAGGGATTTGCGCCCGGACTGGTGCGTCCACACCATCGGGCAGGATTTCGTCGGGGATTTCTGCCAGAAGGCGATCTCGTCGTAGCTCATCTCCGGGGTCACGTAGTACTGCGAGCGCTCCGCACTGTGGACCACGCGAAGGTCGGCGATGGCGTTCTTTTCAGCCTCCGGCAAGTCCTCGTACGCCGCGTAGGTGTTGCAGAACTCGGTTTGTCCACCGCTGTCCGAGAGCTTCATCGCCCGCAGCAGCGTCGCCAGATTCGGATAGGGCTGCAGGGACCCGTCGAAGTGCCAATACATGGAGCCCTGCAAGTATTTGGCCCGCTGATTGACCTTCTCGTCGAGGGAGATCTTGTAGATCCCACCCTCCCCCTCGTTTCCCACGATGTCACCGAGCGCGCCGGCGATCGCGACCTGTTGTTCGTCGCTGATCGCAAGCCCGCGAAAGTAGACCACACCGCGTTGCTCGAGGGTGGCGCGGATCTGTTCCGCGGCACTGCCGCTAAGCAGTGTCTCGAGATCCGTTCTGATCTCGCTGCCGATCAGCGGTGTGCGATCGATGATTTCGAGCTGGCGCGACGAAAGACTCATGTTCGTCAACTCAACCGCGTCAGGATGGTGGTTGCGGAATGCTTGACCCGGGGTTGCCGCCACAGCTCAACGGCCAACGACACGGTGATCAACGAGTACAGCAGATTGCGCAGGTTTGCGACGTCGTCGGGCAGCGGTTCGGCATAGTCGAACTTGTCGATGTAGGCGACCGCCTCCTCGGCGTGCGGAAACACCTCGTCGTAGAAGGCCTGTATCTCGGCCATGGAGCTGTTCACGCGCTTCACGTAGCGCTCGTGCCCGTCTTCGATGGCCCATTCGGCGACCAGATGCTCGAGTTGCGAAAAGTCTTGCGGCAGAACCATGTTCATCGGCCCACCTGCGCGCCGGCCGCCACGTAGTCGCCCACCACCTTGTGCAGATGACGCAGCAGGATCTCCTCGTCGTTCATCGTGAAGTGCGTGAGCGCGCCGCTGTTCAGCATCGCCTGTAACCCTTCGGACGGGCTGGCGTCCTCGAGGATGATGTCGTTGAGGAACGTCACCGTCAGCTCTTGTCCCAGCCGCTCCTTGTGCGTCTTGGGCGGCTGATAAAACATCTCGACTTCGAAGATGTGCGAGTGCGGCCCTGTCGGCCAATGAGCGTGTGTGCTGTAGCCGGACGAACCGAAGATCACCACGAAGTTGGGAAAGAACTGGAACGAGTCGAACCCGTATTTCTCGGAGCGCGTGGGGTTCAGACCCGCCGGCATCGGACCCCGATCGGTGCGCTTGTTCCATGGGCCCGCCGCGCTCGCCTCCATCACGCATTCGATCGGCTTGGAATATGGCGTCTTTTGCGACGGTTCGCCGGCGAAGGAGAACATCCGGTGCGGCCCTTTGAGCTGGTACGCCAGCGCGTCGGTGAACGGATTGGGCTGATCGAATGCGTCTCTGGCCTCCGCGGTCAGCGCGCCGAACGACGACGCGTGCAGATAAGGCCCGTGGTAGCTCTCGGCGAAACTGTCGACGAAGATTTTCCAGTTGCACTGCAGTTCCGCCTTGAAGCGGTACACCTGATGCGGTCCGGCAAAGGGATATCCCTCGATGCCATGCGCAAGCTCACCCAGATACGAGCGCAACGGCTCGCTGTTGCGCGGGTTGAGGTTGATGAAGATAAACCCTTCCCACACTTCGCATTGAATGGCGGGCACGCGGCAGCTGTCGGCGTCGAAGTCGAGCAGTAGGTCCTTGCGGGTGGCCGCGTGCAGCGAGCCGTCCAGGTTGTAGCGCCAGCCGTGAAAGCGGCAGTACAACACCGGCGCCCGGCCCTGCACCTCCTCGCACGGATCGTCGCTCCAGAGCATCTTGTTGCCCCGGTGTGGACAGATGTTGTGAAAGGCACGGATCACGTCGTCCTTGCCTCGCACGATGATGATCGAGGTGTTGAGGAACTTCAGCTCACGGGTGAAATAGCTCCCGGCGCGCGGCACCCGCTCCACCCGGCCCATGTAGAGCCACGTCTTCTTGAAGACGTGGTCGCGTTCCTTCTCGTAGAACTCCTCGGAGACGCAGTCCTGAAGCGAAACCGGGCCGCGGCCCAATTCGGGATACGCGTCGGTCCAGTAGCCGCTTGCCGGCTTGGTCACCGGAACATCAACACTCACGAGGACCTCCTCTACCGGCAGAACGTAACACCTGATCGAACGCGCAAAATAGACCTCGGATTGCAACATGGTGTTGCATTATTGGAACGCCACCATGGAGCAAAACGTGCCGTTCGACCTCGATGCCCTGCTGATATTCAGCAAGGTCGTCGAATGCCGCAGCCTCTCGAAAGCGGCCGCACTGCTCGCCATGCCCAAGTCGACCGTCAGCCGCAAGCTCAGCAAGCTCGAAGCGGACCTCGGCATCAAGCTGCTGCGGAAAAATACGCACCAGCTGACGGTCACCGACCTCGGCGAGAAGATCTACGTCCACAGCGCGAACATCCTGGCCGAAGCCAATGGCGTTCGCGCACTGGTGGAAAGCAGCAGGCAGGAACCGCAGGGCGAGCTGCGAGTCGCCATCCCCGTCTTCGTCGGCATCGACTACGCATCCAGGGTCGGCGCCACATTTCTGCAGCGACACCCCCACTCGCGGTTGGACATCCGGCTGGTCGACGACGTTGTGCACCCCATCAAGGACGGGTTCGACGTCGTCTTCGGCACGGGGCCGCTCCAGGATTCGATGCTGATCGCGCGCAAGGTGTTCAGCCTGGAGATGTTTCTGTGCGCATCACCCGACTTCGTGCGGCAATTGACGGAGCCGATTGCCGTTCCGGCGCAATTGAACACCCTGCCGTTCATCGATTGCGGCTTCTACAGCGGACCCAAGAAGCTCACGGTGGCAAAACACAAGCGCCGATACGAGCTGTCGCCGATTGTGCGCGCGCGGACCAACAACTTTCAGGTGTGCAAGCAGTACATCCTGCGAGGCCTCGGCATCGGGGCAATGCCCAATCAGATCATCGTCACCAGCGAGTTGCGCGACGGCAGCGTTGTGCCGGTACTGCCGGGCTGGAGCCTCGAGCCGCTCGATGTGTACATGATCCATCCGTTTCAGCTCTCGTTCTCGACCCTGATCAGCGCGTTTTACGAGGCGGCCTGCGAGATCATCGTCGAAAACTCGGCGCGCAGCTAGGCCGTGAGCAGACCGACGCCGAGCGAACCCAAACCGGCAGCCAGGACCAGACCGCCGGCGTAGACCAGCGCGATGAGCGCATTGGGCCGGTCGCGGCCCGCACCCATGGACGAAAAGAAGAACCCGCCGGGCATCAGTAACGCCGCGGCCGGCACGCCGATGCGCGCGACCCACCCCCACGGACCGGTCAGGTGCGCGGCATCGGCGTAGAGCAGCGCGGTCAACGACAGGATCAGCAGCACGCCCGCGTGGGCGTGACCGGCGCGCGCGAACGACACCTGGAACTGCGTCGCCGGGGCCGATCCGCCCACCAGCTTCACCAGGTAGATTCCGCCGGTTTCGACGGTGACCAAGGACAGCAGCAGGATCCCGGCCAGGATCCGGGTGTCGTGAGACACGGCGACCTCCCCTATTGGATATCATCACTATCCAGTTTATTGGATAGCATCGGTACCCGATGTGTCAAGATGTGTTCATGCGACTGGCCGAATTGTCTTCACGCAGCGGGGTGTCCGCGTCGACGATCAAGTACTACCTGCGGCTGGGCCTGCTCCAGCCCGGTGAGCAGCAGAGCGCCACCTGGTCGGAATATGGCGATGCGCACCTGCGCCGACTGGCCCTCGTTCGCGCATTGACCGAAGTGGCCGGGCTACCACTGGAGGCCGTCCGCCGGGTGCTCGAGGTGGTCGACGACGAGTCGGTTCCCCTGCACGAGGCACTCGGGACCGCGCAGTGGCTGCTGTCCCCCGCCCCCGACCTGGAACCGAGCAGTGCGTCCGCCGGGCGCGTCGACGCCTTACTTGCCCGGCACGAGTGGAACGTGGCGTCCGAAAGTCCGCACCGACGCGTGCTCGCCAGCGCGCTCGACCGGCTCGATCAGCTCGCGTTTGCGGCGCCCGACGCTCAGCTCGACCAGTACGCCCAGGCGCTATCCCGCCTGGCCCCCTTCGAGGTCGAACGGGTCACCACCGAAACGCAGCGCGCGACCGCCATCGAACACCTGGTGATCGGAACCTTGCTCTACGAGCCGCTGCTGGTCACGATGCGCCGGATGGCACACGAATCCGAGTCCGCTCGAGAGTTCGAAAGCACTTGAGCCGCAGCGGCATTCGGGCTAGCGAGCCGCGCCCGGGGTTATCCACGGGAAGTTAATCCACAGCCACCCGGGGTCCCATGTCGGCGGCGGCTGCGCGGCCGGTTGCGCCGGGTGGTCGGGGCAGTAAGCACGCTCTGAGAGGGTGGTAAAGGTAGCGGCGTCGGACAAGCTGAATCCGGGATTGCCCGAAGCGACGGTCTTGATGACATCGGGCCGGGCCTGACCGCCGTTTATCCAGTCGCACACCTGATGGGCGGCGGCGACGGCTTCGGGCGCGTTGGCGTAGGTGATGCTGGCCTTGTCGAGCGTGGCCAGGAAGCCTGCGTCGGGGCTGGGATCGGCGTAGGCCGGCGCCGCCAGGGCAGTTGCGGCGGCCATCAGCGCAAGCACGACAAGCGTTCGCATGGCCCCATTGTCGTACAAGGCGATGCCGTTTGTCCCGCGCGAATGTTGAAGCACGCTGCGGGACAATCGTTATGGTGACCTCATGGACGCCCCGAAGTTTCTCAGCCGCCGGCACCTCCTGCAGTTGGCCGGCGCCGTAAGCGTCACGGGCCTGACGGGCCTGGAAACCACCGCGATGAGCTCCGCCGACCCGGCGACCGGCACGTCGGCCCAACTGCTGTGCCGAGACGCCTGGGGTGCGCGGCCTGCACGCCCGGGCGGCAAGTCCCAAACCATCACCCGAATGACCCTGCACCACGAAGCCGTGGTCCTCGGCGACAACCGCAACGCACCCGAGCGGCTGCGCCAGGACCAGCGCTACCACCAGGACCAAAAGGGCTGGGTCGACATCGCCTATCACGTCGGCGTCGACCGCGACGGCAACATCTACGAACTACGCACGCCGCAGATCGCGGGTGACACCGCGACGGACTACGACACAACCGGCCACTTCCTGGTCCTCTGCGAAGGAGACTTCGACAAGGAAGCCGTTTCGGAAGCGCAGCTGCACGGCACCGCGCTCGCGTTCGCCTGGGCCACCCAGACCTTCCACATCGCCCCCGCCACCCTGGCCGGGCACCGCGACCTGGCCCAGACCTCATGCCCCGGCGCGAACCTGTACGCCCACCTGTCCTCCGGCGACCTCAAGAATCGAATTCAAGAATTGGTCGCCGCCGGCCCCGTCGATCTTCAGCGCATCTGCGGGCCCGACGCGGCCGCAAAGGTCGCGGCCATCGAGGCGGGCTAAACGTCGGCGTCCTGCGCCCATTTCGGCCGGCGCCCCGGCGACTTGCGCAACGCCCGCGCGGCCGCCAGCGCCGTCGAACGCCCGCCGTCGATCGCGGTCAACGGTGGCGGCTGGCCCTTGCGCAGCGTCGCGATCAGCTCGCGGTACGGCCCGATGAGGTAGGCGGTGTCGCCTGCTTTGAGTCGGGCGTCGCGGCGGGGCCGCAGGCTGACCGCCCCCTCCGGTCGGGTGATCGCGATGACGCGCGCTTGAGTGGACAGATCCGCCATTCGCAGTCCATCGAGCTCGCTGCCGGCCGCCACCAGCATGGCGCCGATCATGAACGAGCGCTGCCCGACCCAGAACGTGCCCAGCACCTGCAGGCCCATTGCGGCGCCGATGAACCACGGCGCCGCCAGGTCGACGATCGACCGGACGTTTTCGAAGCCGAACCGCCGATTGATCGCGGTGCCCAGCGCGCGGCCTTGCACCCGCATGACGATGGGCACCTTGCTGTCGGACCCCATGATCTCCAGCAGCACGATGCCGGTCTCGATGTTCGTCATGTCGTCCTGGGTGACCACCGCGACGCCGCGCGCGCGATCGAGTCGCGCTGATTCCAAGGTCTGGCGCATCGTCGAGTCGCCGAAGATCACCGGTACGTCGAGCTCGGCCAACGTCGGCAGGAAGCGGCTGCTCTCGTCGCCCTCGATGACCAGGACGTCGTATCCGGCCGAGGCCAGTTCGGTCACGACGCGGATGCCCACCGAACCCAGCCCGACAACGACGACATGGTCGCGCATGTGGCGGGCCCGCCTGAGTCCGGCCGTTGCGACGAAGCGGCGCGACAGCAGCAGATCCGCGAGGAACGCGACCACGATCGCGGTAACGATCACGCCGGCGAACATCAACACGATCACGAACAGCCGAAGCCAGGCGGGTTGCTGGCCGAAGGGGGACTCACCGAAGCCGACCGTGGTGATGGTCTCGGAGGTGAAATACAGGGCGTCGAGCCATGACATTCGCGGATTCTGGTAGCCGACGCGCACCACGGCCGCGGACCCGAACGTGAGGAACACGGTCAGGGCAAGCGACGGAAACAGCAACGGGTTCACGTCGTCGCGCATGGCGCGCAGGGAATCGACGACGCGTCGCGCCCGGGATTGGCTGGAGCGTGTCGCGGTCGCGGGAGGCACCGTGATACCGCGGGTTTCCAATTCGTCTTTGAGGCCGATCATCGACGTGAAATCACCCGAATAGACGCTCAGATCCCGCCCGGGACACGGCACCACTTCACCGGGGTTGGGCGAATTCTTGCCGTGCACCACCGCTACCGGCGTCAGGTCGGCATAGATCTCGCGCAACGTCCCGTCGTAGGGCGCCTCGGCTCCCCAGATGACGAATTCGGTGCCCGCCGTGTTGAACTGGTGCGCTTTGCGCGACAGCACCGCCTCGACGAGGGACGGCGTCGCGAGCTCGGCGACGTCCAGGATTGCCCCGGGGCCGTTGACGTCGGTGACCGCTTCGCGTAGCACATCGTTCCCCAGCCGCGCCACCACGCGGACGGTCGGGCTGTATTGCCTTGCCAATAGTGCGATTTCGAGGTTTATCGCGTCGCTGGGCCCGGCGCATACGACGGCGCGCGCTCGATGCACCCCGGCACCGTGCAGGTCAGCGGCGGTGTTGATCTTGATGATCCGCGCACCCGCGCCCCTCAGTTCCTCGGCTATCGTCTTCGACAGCGCGTCGTCACCGCTGACGATGATCTCGCGATGCATGATCTCGCGGGTTTGCGGAGAAACGGGCTGCTCCTTATGCCGCGCACTTCCCGGCCTCAGCTCAATGCTCTGCGGCATAACTACTCCCGACTCCGCCGACGCCTGCGCTCATTTGTTGGTGTTCCGTTATATGACTATGGGTCACTATGCCCGATAACGCCAGCGGGCAGCGCAAATCGTGAAAGGTCAACACCGATGTGCCGCAAGCGTTATCGGCATCTATGGCCTTTTTCGATAGCGCCTTTTCCGGTGCGCAACAGTTTCGACTCGCAGCCGTCACGCGGACGAAATAGTTCGGGAGTAAAAAAAACCGTCGCGCCAGTGACGCTCGGGTAAAAAGTCGCACCGCTGGCGCGGTCTGTCGGGCGTTGTGCTGGCGCGACGTGCGTTTGTCAGTGACGCTGGCGCCACCAACACGACCAAGCGGAGGAGCACTCGGTGTCCGAAAACACTCCCGACGACATCTTCAAACTCGTCAAGGACGAGAACATCGAATACGTCGACGTCCGCTTCTGCGATTTACCAGGCACCATGCAGCACTTCACAATTCCGATCTACGCGTTCGACCAGACCGTGTTCGAGGACGGCCTGGCGTTCGACGGCTCGTCGATTCGCGGGTTTCAGTCGATCCACGAGTCCGACATGCTGCTGCTGCCCGACCCGGAAACCGCGACCATCGACCCGTTCCGACAAGCCAGGACGCTCAACGTCAACTTCTTCGTGCACGACCCGGTCACCCTCGAGTTGTATTCGCGCGACCCGCGCAACGTCGCCCGCAAGGCGGAGAACTACCTGATCAGCTCCGGCATCGCGGACACCTGCTACTTCGGGCCGGAGGCCGAGTTTTACATCTTCGACTCGGTGAAATTCGACACGAACATCAACAGCTCGTTTTACAAGGTGGACGCGACGTCCGGGTGGTGGAACACCGGAGAAGATGCCAACGCGGACGGCAGCCCCAACCGCGGCTACAAGGTCCGGCCCAAGGGCGGCTACTTCCCGGTCGCCCCCACCGATCACTACGTCGATCTGCGCGACCGGATTCTGACCAACCTGACCAACGCCGGCTTTCTGCTGGAGAAGGGCCACCACGAAGTCGGCAGTGGCGGACAGACCGAGATCAACTACAAGTTCAACACGCTGCTGCACGCCGCCGACGACCTTCAGATGTACAAGTACATCGTCAAGCAGACCGCATGGCAGGACGGCAAGACGGTCACGTTCATGCCCAAGCCGCTGTTCGGTGACAACGGCTCGGGGATGCACTGCCATCAGTCGTTGTGGAAGGACGGCGTCCCGCTGATGTACGACGCGGAGGGTTACGCCGGCTTGTCGGACATGGCGCGCCACTACATCGGCGGCCTGCTCTACCACGCACCGTCGCTGCTGGCGTTCACCAACCCGACCGTGAACTCCTACAAGCGTCTGGTCCCCGGCTACGAGGCGCCGATCAACCTGGTGTACAGCCAGCGCAACCGGTCGGCGTGCGTGCGCATCCCGATCACCGGCACCAACCCGCACGCCAAGCGGCTGGAGTTCCGCTGCCCCGATTCCTCGGGCAACCCCTACCTGGCGTTCTCGGCCATGATGATGGCCGGGCTGGACGGCATCAAGAACAAGATCGAGCCGCCCCCTCCCATCGACAAGGACCTCTACGATCTGCCGCCCGAGGAGGCCGCCGAGATCGTGCAGGCTCCGACCCAGTTGTCCGCGGTGATCGACCGCCTGGAGGAAGACAGCGAATATCTCACCGAGGGAGGCGTTTTCACGCCCGACTTGATCGAGACGTGGATCAGCTACAAGCGCGAATACGAGATCGCGCCGTTCAACCTCCGGGTGACGCCCTACGAGTTCGCCCTTTACTACGACGTCTGAGGCAGCTCGCCGGCTGCTATAGGCTGTCATAGTGGAGGGCCCTGTCAAGCAGCAGGCGGGATTCAACACACTCGATGATGGGATGGTGCCCGTATGCCTGCATGGAGACGCTCCACGACGACAGAGCGACCCGACACTGGGCACATCGTCCGCAAGGTCGGCGCGGAGATAGCCGTCGACATCACCGACGAAACGACGTTGATGTTCCAGATCGCAGTCTCGCGTCAGCCGGGAATCGATGTCGACGAGTCATTGGCAATCACACTGAACAACAAGACAATTGAGCCACGTGAGATCGCCGGACAGCATCAAACACGGATCCATTCGGTCCAGGCGGACAAAGGGACGCTGACGATGTCGTACG
The DNA here is from genome assembly GCA_963758775.1 of uncultured Actinomycetota bacterium. Taxonomy (GTDB): domain Bacteria; phylum Actinomycetota; class Actinomycetes; order Mycobacteriales; family Mycobacteriaceae; genus Mycobacterium. Next base: position 222,259 of record CAVWWU010000011.1, on the reverse strand, counting down.
CGGCGACGGTGACCGGCCAGGCCGACCCCGCGCCCGTCGAGGACATCGACCTGATCACCTACCTCCGCCCGAGCCGCTATGCCGAGGCGGACAAATTCTTCGGCTTCGCCGCGACCGAGTTCAAGCAGTACGGCACCACGATGACGCTCCTGGAAAAGGTGTCATCTTGGGTCGGCACTCGGCTGAATTATGTTCCAGGTTCCAGCGATCCGATCGACGGTGCCACCGACACGCTGCTGGCGGGTGAAGGCGTGTGCCGAGATTATGCCCATCTGGTGATCGCGCTGCTGCGCGCGCTGGGTGTTCCTGCCCGGTTGGTAGCAGTCTATGCCCCGGGTTGCCAGCCGATGGATTTTCACGCCGTCGCGGAGGCGTTCGTCGACGGTGCGTGGCATGTCGTCGATTCCACCTGCCTGGCACCGCGGCAGTCCATGCTGCGCATCGCCACCGGCCGCGATGCCGCCGACACTGCATTCCTCGACAACCACCGAGGCGCCATCACTCTGCAGAACATGACCGTGACCGCGGTCGTCGACGGTGATCTGCCAATGGACTCGGTCGAGCAACTGGTGAGCTTGCGCTAGCGAGGAATGCCAATCCAGCCATCTACTCACCGAGTCCGAAAGCGCCTCCCCCACAACCAATCTGGCTACTGAATGATCGCCATGTCGAAATCGGGGAAGGTGTAAACCTCGCCGCGGTTGCGGAACCGTTCGAACCAGTACTTCTGATCGGCGGCCGACGTGCAGGCGTACATCTTCATCCACGTCCCCGCGAAGGGAAACAACACGCCTTTCTCGACTGCCTGCCAGACCGCGGCGGGCACACCGGGCGCTTCAACAGCGCGATAATCGTCCAACGCGATCACCCCCCGTTCGGCGGTGTGAGCCGCAACCAGGCCGATGTCTTTGGCGACGCACTGGTAGCTGTGGCAGCCGTCGACGTGGATGAAGCGGAACTTTTGGTCGCCGAGGTCGAGCTCCGATGATTCGCAGACTTCAAGGGCTGGCCGGCGAGAGTGGAAACGATCCCAGTTGGCCAGGAACTCTTCTTCCGACAGTCCCGAATACTCCTGGCGCCGGTTGAACGGGATGTCGGCGTGATCCATTACGGCGCCGAACAAATCGCAGATCACTATTTCTTCGTCGTCGCGCAGGCCGTAACCCATCAGAATGGCGGACTTGCCCTGATATGTGCCGATCTCCAGCATGTCGCCGTTGATGCCTTCAGTCCGCTGGTGGGCGAGCAGGGTGCTGAAGAAGTCGACATCGACCGCATAAAACCAGCCTTCGACACTGTCCATCTGCGCGGTATAGGGCATCGACGGATCGGTCATGACGCGCTCCCGCGCACAAACTCCTCCAGGGCGGTCGGCGGGCAGTGGCTTCGGCCGCAGCGTATCAGCCTGGCCACCAACGGCGGCGCGCTCACGTCGCCCATCGCAGCGGCAGGCTGGTTGGCGTGACCGCGCCGCCGTGCGTGAAGGCGAAGCTCAGGCGAAAGTCACGGGGTCGTAGAACCAGGTTTCATTTACTTTCAGTGGCTAACTTCCGGTTACCCCGATCCGGCAAAAGTGGTCACAATGCAACCGCCGCGATGCGAAGGTAGGACTAATGCACCGACGAATTCTCAGTGTGCCGCTCACGGTCGCCCTCGCCGTCTCACTGGCGGTCCCGACGGCTGGGCCCGCGGCGGCCGTCGGAGACCGTGAATGCGACGTCATCGTGCCGGCCGCCGACAAGCTGCAGACTGCGTTCGATCTGGTTGCCCCGTCCGGGAACGGAACGCCGCCATGGGTAGCAATGCAGATACGCAACGCGCTGGCTCCGCTGCACGGCCTGCGCAGTACGGCCGCGACCGACCTGCGGGTCCGGTCGGACATGCTGGCGTCTTCGGTCGACAACAGCGACGTGTACCGACCGAGCAGCCCGGCACAAATCTCCGGCGATCTGGACAAGGCGAGACAAAAGCTGGCCGCGGCCCGCGACTACTGCGCCCCGTAGGCTACTGCTGCCACGGGCGCCAACGTCGGATTTGCAGGCGTTCGGCGTCGGGCCAGATGGCTTTGGCCGCCGGTGATGCGCAGAAGGTGTCCTCGGCCTGGTGCAGGCTCATGTCGACCGCGTGCAGGCCGTCCTCCTCGTGCGCACGGCAGACGACGGTCAGCACCCGGTGCGTGTTCGGGTCGACCTCCTCGGCCTCGATGGTCAACACGACGACGAGGGTGTACCCGGCATCGGTCGGCAGATAGAAGGTGAGGTCGCGGCTGTCCAGCGCGCCGCCATTGGTCACCAGGTAGCCGTCGCCGCTGGGATAGACGGCCTGGCCGACCATCTGCGTGCGTTCGAAATGCCAGCGGTCCCCCGGCGCGCGCCATACCGCAAACCGGGTGTTCGCGCCGCCGTTGAACAGGTGTTGGGCGATCGGGATGACCAGCTCGTCGCGGCCGTCGCCGTCGATGTCCTGCAACCCGACGCCACCCGGGCTCGAGGGCTCCAGCAGCTCATCAATCGTCTGCACCACCTCGCCCGACGGAGCGGTCACGACGACCTTCACGGCCGCGGGCGCCGGCAATTCGGGCGTGGTCCAGTAGGTCACAGCGAAATCGAGAGCGCCGGAGTGCATTCGGCAGTCGGTATGGGGCGACGTGGCTTTCGGGGCGACGATGACGGCCGTCTGCGCGCACGGCGGCAGCGCGGTATCAGCGGCCGCGACGGGACCAACCGTGCCGGTGAGGCACGCAGTCGCCACCGTCACAGCGGCGACCAACAGCCGAAGCCGCAGCATTGCTGCCCACCTAGCGCTTCGGTGCGGGCTTGGCGGGCGGCGTGGGGGCCGGAGGCGGCGCCGGAGCGGCAGGAGGCGCGGCCGGCGGGATCTGGTCCTCGACCGGCGGGTGAGAGCCGGTTTTGGGGCCGATGTCGGAGACCTGCCAGCCGTTGCCCACCCGGGTGACGGTCACCTGCAACAGGATGATCGACACTTTGGGCGTCGGGTTCTGCAGATTGCGGGTGGTCTGGTGGGCCGACACCACTACCTGGTAGACGTCGCCGCCGGGCTGAGCCTCCGGGTCGGTCGCCAGCACCTCACCGGTAGAGGTGACCTGCGCCTGCAGCATGATGGTTTTCAGCACGTCGGTGGCATTGACGTACTTCTCTTTAAGTGGTTGTGCCACACCATCTTCGACTGAACGGAAGAAGGCGTCGGGGTCTTCGAAGCTGTAGGTCAGCGACTTGAGCGCGTAGTCCTTGGCCAGCTGCGCGATGGTGTCGCGATCGGCCTGCGCTCGACGCAACTGCGCGATCTGACCGGTCAGGTCTTGATATTTCATGAACCCGAACACGCCGCCGGCCAGCACCACCGCCGCGAGACCGGCCGCGACCGACCGCCAGGGATTCTTCAGCCGGAGCCGCGACTTCAATGAGCGCTCCGGGCGCGCCTCGTCGGCCTCGTCAGTGTCGTCGCTGCCTTCCGCCGGCTTCGTCTGAGCCTCATCCGAGGTTTCAGTGTCGTCGCCGGCATCGGTGCTCTCGGTGTCTTCCACCGTCTCATCTTCGCTGAGAATTGAATTGGTCATGCCAGAACTTTCCTTGCTTTTGCTTCGTTCGAGGTCATTGGTGCCACTGGGGCACGTTGAGTTGGACACGCAGGGCACCGTTGTCGCTGAAGGTCGATTCCCAGAAGTCGAGCCAGTGCCCGCCGTCGATCTTGATGTGGCGCAGTGGCGCCATCGCCGGCGCCAGGACGGTGGTGAAGGTGCTCAGCGGGCCGGCCAGCGTGTCGACGTATTCGGCCAACTTGGCTATCAGGAACCCGACCGGGTCGTCGGGGCCGACCACACCCACACCGGTGTGCGACAGGACTTCGATTTCGTGGACCAGCCGCAAAAACGCCGGCACCGATCGGGGTAACAGCTTGCCGGTCTCGCTGATCACCTCGCCCGCGTGGACCTCACCCAAGTTCGTGGTGAACGTCGCGATGTTGCTGAACAGCGTGGAAAGCAGCTGCTTGTCGTCGTGGATCACCTTGGCCGTCAATCCGGCGGTGGTGGCGAGTGAATCGATCGCGCTGTCGTTGTCGGCGAAGGCGGCAGCGGCGTTGTTGACGATGACCTGTACCTGGTCGATGTTCAGCGCGGACATCAGGGCATTGGCCTTGGTCAACAACTGACTGCCGGTCACCACCTGCGCGACCCGGTCGGCGGGGATCACCGCACCATCGGCAAAGTACGGCGGCGCAATCAGTTTCGGCTTGAAGTCGATGTACTGCTCGCCGGCCGCCGACAGGTTCTCCACGGCAATCGGGCTGTCGGCGGGCACCGGGTGCGCACGGTCGAGGTCGATCGACACCGCCAGTCCGGTTGCAGTGGTCTCGATTCCGGTCACGCGGCCGACCTTGATGCCGCGCATCGTCACGTCGGAGGTCGACATCAGGCCGCCGGACGTGTTGAGCAGCACAGTGAGTCGGGTGACCTGTTTGGTCGGGCTCATGTCGAGCACGCCGACCGCCATGTAGATCGCGCCAAGCAGCGTCAGCACGGACAGGATGACAAGGGTGATACGGGCGTTGAATTTCACGGCGGCAGCATCCCCATGCTCTGCATCGCCCTGACCGCCGCGTCGGACTTGTCCGCCGGATCCACTCCCTCGTGACCGGTCGGTGGATGCAGTTCAGAGACAATGTATTTCGGGCCGCCGTTGCGGAACCATCCGATGAGCTTGTAGTGCAGGAATGCGATCAGCTTGTCGGCCAGCACCGGAATGGTGGTGTCAACGGTTGCCAGCGTGCCCACCATCGGCGTGATGTAGGACAGCATCTGCATCACGTCGCCGACGATGGGATTAAGCAGCTGTCCGCCGAGGTCGCCGATGTCGTTGGAGTCTCCGACGACTTTGAGGATGGCCACCGTGACCGCCGAGAGCCCTTCGAGCTTCGGCGGGCCCTCGGTGACCAGCCGGTTGAATACGTCCGTGTTGGCCGCCAAATTGGTGGAGATGTTTTCCAAGCTGGACAGGATGCCGTCGATGGTGTCCTGGTTGGCCGCGAGGTCGTTGAGTACGCCGCCGATGGTCTTTTGTATCCGGTTCAGCTCGGCGGGGTCCTTCGGGAACGCCTTGTTGACGTTGACCACGGTGTCTTGCAGCGTGCCGATCGCGCCGCCGGCCACCAGGTTCGACACCGAGCGCAGGACGTCCTCGACGTTGTCGGCCGGGGCGGTGTTGCGCAGTGGGATGGTGTCGCCGTCACGCAATACCGCAGCACCTGACCGCTGCTCCGGCGGCAGCAGCGCGATATAGATGTCGCCCAGGGGCGTGGCCTGGCGCAGTTCCGCGCGAGTGTTGCTGGGCAGCTTGGTTTCCCCGGACATCTCGACGTAGGCGACCGCCGTGGTGCCCTCCAGCTGGACGTGGTCGAGCACACCGATCTGTATTCCGCCGGAGTCCACCTTGGCCCGGGCCGGCAGGTTGAGCACGCTGGAGAACTGGATCTTGATTCGGTAGGTGTGGTGGGGCGTGTAGGCACCCGGGACCGGCAGCCGGGTCGGATCCAGCGAGCATCCCGCCGTCGCAGCGATCGCCACAGTGGCCATCAGGGCCAGCAACACGCGCACACGTCGGGTCATGACAGCGCGGCCCCCAGGATGAGGTCGGTCAGGCCCAGGGTGACCGGATCCGAGGCGACTCCCGGCGCGCACGCCGCCGCGGCGCCGGGGACGTTGCGCTGCCGCAGCCCGTCGCAGATGGCACTGGCCTGCGACGGCGAAATCGCCACCTGCGGTGGGATATAGGTGACGTTGTGGGTTCCCCACGCCGGCTCGTAGATGTCGCTCAGCCAGTGGCTGAACTGCGGCCATGAGCTGATGATGGCGACGATGACCGCGGTGTGCCGGGTCAGAAAGTCCCCCAGCCAGGGGATCCACTTGTCGGTGATGTGATAGATCCGCGGCGCCCACCGGTTCAGCGCCTCGACCAGGATCGGCAGCAGGTGTGAGAGATGGATCAGGGCTCCGCCGAACTGGTCCGACAGGCCCTCGATCAACTTGGTGGTGGTCGGCAGCGTTCGGATCACCGAGGCGAAGCTGTCCCAGTTCTTGAGAAAGTCCGAGGTCAGGATCTCGCTGTTCTCGAACAGCTGCCGGTAGTCGGCGTCGGCCTTGTAAGGGTCGGCGAGCATGATGACCAGATTGCGCATCGTCTCGTTCAGGCCCGGTCCGGTGCCGTCCAGCGAGCGGCTGAACGCACGTAAGCTGTCGTTGATGGCTTGCACGCCCGGCGCCTGGGACGGATCCTGCCCGGGTTTGGCATCCAAAACGGCGTCCGCGAGTTTGCCTACCGCAGTGAAGGTTTCGCTGACACTGATCGGGGTCTTGGTGGACTTCAGCTTGATGCACCCCGGCCCGGTGAATTTCGGGCCTCCGGCGTAGGGCTTCGTCAGCTCGATATGGCGGTCGGTGACGATCGATTGCGAGTAGGTGACCGCGCCCACGTCGGCCGGCAGCGCCAGGTCGTCGGGAACGGTGAAGTCGACCTCGACGTGGTCGGGCTTGTTGACGATTGCGGTCGTCGAGCCGACCTCGATACCGAGCAGCGCCACCTTGTTGCCCGGATAAAGCCCGACCGCGTCGCTGAATTCGGCGCACATGGCCCGGATGTGTTTGGGCATCAAGGTTTTGGCGCCGAGGACCGCCGCTGCCGCCACCGCGGCGACCACGACCGCTATCGCGGCGATCCCCAGCGGGGAGCGCAGCCGCGAGACGAGACCCGACCACCTGGCCATCAGCAGTGCCTCATGATGTTGGGCAGGCACAGGTCCTGGCCGGGGACGAGCTGCTTGTGTTTGTCGATGACGACGCCGTTGCCACTGAGCATGGGCATCACGATGCTGAGGCTCTGGCCGAATCCGTCGAGCGCCTGGCCCCAGCGCTCGGGGTGACCCACGAGCGAGTCCGTGATGTCCTCGAGTCCGTTGACGATCGGCGCGACCTCGCGGCCGTAGAACACCGTGATGCGATCGAGGATCCGCGACAGTTCGTTGAGCAGGCCGAAGAATTCGACGATGTCGACCGATTTGGAGGTGTAGGCCTGCCCGAGGATGTCGAGCTGCTCAACCAGCGTGATGAGCTGTTTACGTCCGGCGACCACGGCGCGCAGACCGTTGTTGGCGAAATCCAGGCTGCGGTGGAAGTCGTTGGTGGACTTGCTCAACGACGCCGTCAAGCCATCGGCGGACCGCAGCAGGTCGCGGATCGCGTCGGGATACTTGTTGGCTGCGTTGGCAACCTCGGTGAACGTATCGTGGATGACCTGGCCGTTGACTTCCTTGATCAGCGGTGTTGCCGCCTGGATGATGTCGTTGACCTCGAATGGCAACGTGACGCGCTGCGGCGGAATCACGTTGTGGCCCAGCGGGATAACCCCTTTGGGATCGAGGGACAAATAGTGACCACCCAGCGGGGTCAGCAGCTTGACGTCCAGCGTGGACTCCGAACCGACCGGTACCGAACGCTCGACGTCGAACTTCAACTCGACGACGGCGCCGTCGAGGCGAACGCTGGTGACCTTGCCAACCGGGATGCCGGCGATACGAACCTGGTCGCCGGCGCGCACACCGCCGGAGTTGCTCAGGTGCGCGGTGAAGCCGTTCTGATCGGCCGGATTCAGGTACGCCATCGCGGTGGCCGCCAGCGCCGAGACGATGACGACGAGGCCGACGATGCCGTTGCGCCGATTGCGCGTTGCGGTGCCGCGCTCATCGAGCGCGGCGCGCCGCCGGGCCAACCACCTCGCCATTACCGGCACACCACCAGGTTCTGCTCCGCGAATGCCACCTGTCCGATCCCCGGCAAGGTGACTTCACCGTTCGAGCAGGAGAACGTGGGTTTGGCAGGCGTGTCGTCGGCCAGCCAGTCCCGAACGCCCTGAATCAGCGACGGGGCGAGCGACAGGCCCGCGATGATCGTCGCGGTCTGCGGGAACATCCGGGCGCTCAGGTCGAAGGCCGGAACCGTCGTCCCGTCAAACGTGCGTTCGGCGTATTGCAGGACGTGAGTGGTGTTGCGCAGCACCGGCAGTGCGGAGTCCAGGGCGGTACGGAACTGCTGGGCCATCGAGCCGAACTTCGACACCACGTCGTTGAGGGTGGCGATGAGGTGAAACAGTTGCGGTGACTTGCCACCCAGGTCCTGGGAGATCGCGGCGAGATTGCGAATCACGACGGTGATCACGGTCTGGCGATTGACCGCCAGCTTCGCAATGACGTCGAGGTCATGCAGGAACGGGCCGATGCCGTCTTCGTCACCCTGGATCAGCCGCAGTAGGTTCTCGCCCAACAAGTTGAACTGGGCGGGGTCCAGGGTTTGGAAGATCGGCCGAAAACCGTTGAACAGCTTGGCCACATCGAACGACGGGATCGTCTGCCCCAACGGAATGCCGCCCCCGGCCCGCAGCCGTTGATCAGGCTTGGGCGGCTGGACGAGTTCCACGTAGCGCTGACCGACCAGGGTTTGGTAGCGCACCGCGGCGACGGTGTTGGAGTACACCGGGTGATCCTCTTGCGCGGTGAAATCGACCTTGGCGATCCGCCCGTCGAGGCGGATGGTTTCCACCTTGCCGACCTGGACGCCGGAGATGCGAACGTCGTCTCCGGCATAGAGTCCCGCCACATCGGAGAACGCCGCGGTGTAGCGGGTCACCGCCCCGGTGACCGGACTCCGCAATGCGGTCAGCACGATGAGCGTGCACACCACCGAGATCGCGGTGAAGATGGTCAGCCACACCAGCGATTTGGTGACACTTCTCATCGGCCACCCGCTTGCAGTCCCGCCGCGGGCGCAGGCGGCCCGGGCAGTGGTGGGAGCTGGGGCAGCTGCGGGGGCTGCGGCTGCTGTGGAGGTAGCGCCGCCGCCAGCCCCGGCATGGCCTCCAAGCCGACATCGATCTGCATGCGGACCTTGCCGTTGACGATCGGGAACGCCGCGCTGGTGCGGTCCAGCAGACCCGAGAGGCGGTCATAGACCGGCGCCATGCTGCCCTGGAAGAACGCGATCGGCTTCAACACGTCGACCAGCGCCCGGCTGAATGGGGCCAGCCACATGATGTTCTTGGCGATGATCGCGTCGGAGGTGAAGAGCAGCTTCGAAGTCTGAGCCAAGATCAGGTTCATCCGCTCGACCCCGTCGGGGTGCGCCAGAAACTCCATTCCGTTGAGCAGGTCATATGCCAATCCGAGGAGGGGGATGGAGTCGCTGGCGCCGTTGACCACCGAGGCGAACACCGACAGCGATTGCGAGAAGGGCACCTTCTGCGAATCCACGAGCATCTTGACCAGGTCGAAGTAGGACCGGGTGACCGGCTCGGTCAGGTCAGCGTGCCGGCGCACCACCTCGATGATGTGCTTGATATCGGGCGAGTCGATCAGCCGGCCGATCTTCTGGCCCTGCCGCAGCAGCCCGGTGATGGAAGACGACCGCGCATTGGCCCCTATCAGCAGCGTCTGGTTCGGCCTCAATCTCGGGCCGGTGCCGTTGCTGATCAGTTCGACGGCGGCGAGGCCGAAGGTATTCGACGAGACGAAGCTCGCTGTCGTGTCGGTGGCCAGCGCTTTGACCTGGCGCGGCTCGAGCTCCAAAATGATCTTCTGCTTGTTGTATCCGACCGATTCCAGCGTTTTCACCGATCCGATCGTCAGGCCGCGAAACTTCACCTCCGCACCCGGCGTCAGGCCCTCCCCGATCACGTCGGCGACCACGGTCAGCTTGAACGTGTCGTCGTAGCTGCCGCTGCCCAGCTGATAGAGCACTACGCCCGCGACGGCAAGCACCACCGCGGCGATCAGGCCACGGATTCGCAGCGAGCGCGAACTGGGCGCGCGCGCCCCTTGGTCGGGAAATGCAGGCATGCCCTATCCCGATATCCGAATTCCGGCGCCGTTGCCCCAGAACAACAGCGTCAGGACCATGTCCGCGGCGACCACGGTCACGATGCTGGCCCGGATGGCTCGCCCCGAGGCCCGTCCCACACCCTCGGGTCCGCCGGTGGCGTAGTAGCCCTGATAGCAGTGGATGGCGATGATCAGCGTGACGAAGATGGCCGCCTTGAGGACCGAGAACACCACGTCCGACGGGTGGATAAAGGAGTCGAAGTAGTGGTAGTAGGTGCCCGATGACTGCCCGTGCAACACGTTGACGACCATCGCGCACGACACGTAGCTCAGCGCCAGCGTCACCACGTAGAGCGGAACGATGGTGATCATTCCGGCGAGGACCCGGGTCGTGACCACGAAGGGGATCGACTGGATGCCCAGGGCCTCCAGCGCGTCGATTTCCTCGGAGATCCGCATGGCGCCGATCTCGGCGGTCATGCGGCAGCCGGCCTGGGCCGCGAAGCCGATGCCCGCGATCATCGGCGCCATCTCGCGGGTGTTCGCGTACGCCGACACGAACCCGGTCAGCGGGCCCATGCCGACCATGTCGAGGGCTCCGTACCCTTCAACGCCCACCGAGCCGCCGACCGCCGCGCCCATGAAGACGAGCACGCCGATGGTGCCGCCGCCCACGATCAGCGATCCGTTTCCCCAGATCAGGTCGACCAAGAGCACCCCGGTCTGGTGCCGGTAGCGCTTCAGCGTCAGCGGAATCGCTCCCAGCACATGGGACAGGAAGGTCAGCTGGTGCCCGAGGCGCTGAAAGACCGAGTCACCGCGCTCGGCGATCCACCACGGAGCCCGCAGTGCCGTGGGGAGGTGCCGTGATGGACTCGCCATCAGCCCACTCTCATCGGCATCGACATCGACACACCCTGGGTGATCAGCAGGTTGAGCACGAACACCGCGACCACGCCGATGACGACGGAGGCGTTGACGGCGTCGGCCACGCCGCGGGCACCGCCCTTGGCCTCCAGACCCCGTTGGCAGGCCACGAGTATGACGAGCACGCCGAACAGCCAGGTCTTGAGCACGGCGACCACGACATCGCTGACGCTGGCGAACGACGCGAACGACGCGATGTAGCTGCCGGGGGTGCCGGACTGGAAGCCGACGTTGATCGCGTAGCCGGCCGCCAGCCCCATGAAGATGATGAAGGAGCACAGCACCGGCGCCACGAACACGATCGCCGCCAGTCGGGGGGTGACCAACCGCTGCACCGGGTCGATGCCCATGACGCGCAGCGCGTCGACTTCTTCACGAATGGTGCGGGCGCCGAGGTCGGTGGCCACCGCGGAACCGGCCGCTCCGCCCAGCAGCAGCGCGGCCACAATCGGTGCGCCCTGCCGGATCACCCCGAGGCCGCCGGCCGCGCCCGAGATCGACGACGCGCCGACCTGCTGGATGAAGCTGCCGACCTGCACCGCCACGATGACCCCGAACGGGATCGACACCAGCAACGCCGGGATCGCCGTGACGCTGATGATGAACCAGGCTTGGTTGATGGTGTCCCGCCACGGATGACGTAACCGGACCAAATCCGTGATCAGGTAGGCGAAGGCCTGAGCGGCCAGGTCGAAAAACCGGCCCAACGTCTGCAACGAGGAATCCGATTGGCGCAGGCCGTACCGCAGCGGTTTGAACAGCGTCGTGACGACCTGGTGGCCTATCGAAGGCCCCACGACAGGCCGGCTTTCGGAGTGCTCTTCGGAGGCCGGCGCCGCGTCACCGGACACCTGGTCGTCGGTCACGGTGCGGCTTAAAGCGAGAGCGACATCCACGTCGACGACGTCGGCTAAGGGAATCCCGTTGCCTGCTGCCTTCGTCGCCGGCTCAGCCGCTGTCGCGTCATGTACACCTGCGGTCAACGGCAGATTCCTCCTTTATCGCTGTCACGGCTTCCCACCCCAGCAAAGATGCAAGCTTGGTTGTCGAGCGTCTTACCAGCGATACCGAGTACGTGCGTTCTACCAGCGGCAGCGACGCCCTGTCCCAGGAAGGCAGGTGCATGTGACCTACGTCATAATTCCACACGCGTCAAAGCCTGTTCGCCGTTTCGCTAGGTCGGGTGTGCCGGTAGATGATCGGGCCACGGCAGGCATCAGAACGCAAAGCTGCGCGGGGGCTTGAGCACGAATCCGTGTTGTCCGAGGCTGGTGTCCAGGCAGGCGACCAGGCCGTCGCCCCCGACGGCGCAGGTTGCGCTCTGGTACGACACCTTCTGCCCGGCGCCCAGCACCACGCCATGGTTATAGGGCCCGTTCGGGCAGGTGGTCAGCTCACGGTCCAGGCGGAACGGCCCGGCCTGGGTCTGGCCGACGCTGCCGACCGCACATGACTCCGTAGGCGTCGGACCCGAGGCTTCGCCCGGTATGTCGCCTTCGCAGTTGATGCCCTGCGAAGTGCCCGCCGGTACCGGGTCGACGGTCGCGGTGAAGACGCAGTCGATGTTGTACGGCGTGGAAAAGCTGACGAAGCGTTTCGGGCCTTTCGGTCCGGTGACGATGTAGTTATCCACCGGGGCCGAGGTGAAGCTGTCGAGGTTCGGGAAGCCGGGCGGTAGCGCGGCGGCATGCGGCGCGCATGCGACCAGGGCGCCCGCGGCGACCATCCCGGCCGTGAGACCCCGCACGGTTCGAGCAACGCCAGCGCCATCGAAACCTCCCCGGACGCCGATCCCCCTTGCTCGCCGAGCGTAGAACGAATCTGCCGGCGGTAGCGTTGGCACTCGTAGTGATGGAATCACGCCACGAGGACTCGTCCGGATCGATGTCCGTCAAGCGACGGGGCGCCGTGCTCGCCGAGGTGCTCGCAGTGGGCGTCATGCTGGTGCAGTGCACGTCCGCGCCGCAGCCGCACGCGATCACGTCGCAACCCGCCGCGACGTCGTCGTCGCCGCCCGCGCCCGCCTCGTCGCCGACCAGCGCGCCGCCGGCACCTGCCGGTGCGACCGTCGCACCGGTCACCGCCGCCGAACTCGGCACGACCTGGCGGCCGGGTTGCCCCGTCGAGCCGGGGCAGCTGCGGCGCGTCGGCCTCAGCTACATCGGGTTCGACGGCCAGACCCACCGCGGCGATCTGATCGTGCATGAAGACCTGACGCCGGATGTCATCGCGATCTTCGAGCAGCTCTACCGGCTGGGCTATCCCGTCGAGAAGATCCGCACCGTCGACAACTACTCCGACGCCGATGACGAGTTGTCGATGGAAGACAACAACACCTCGGCGTTCAACTGCCGAACCGTCCCGGGAACCAGCGAATGGTCTCCCCACGCCTACGGTCGGGCCATCGACCTCAATCCGCTCATCAACCCGTGCCTGTATGCCAGCGGGTATTTCGAACCAACGAATGCGGCGCCATACCTGGACCGCGGCCGCGCCGACCCGGGCCTCCTACACAAGGGCGACCCCGCGGTGCACGCCTTCACCGATCGCGGCTGGCGCTGGGGTGGCGAATGGTCGGCTCCGCTGGACTATCAACACTTCGAGCGGCCCTAGAGCCCCAGGGCCTGTGCCGTGGCCGTCGCGACCTCACCGCGCAGATCCGACAACGGCGGACTGCCACGGGTATGGATCGAGTTGGACAGCAGCACCACGTAGGTATCGGAGCCCGGATCGATCCACACCGAGGTTCCGGTGAAGCCGGTGTGGCCGAAGCTGCCGATGGGAAAGACGACGCCTCGCGCCGAGGACAAGCCGGTGTCGATGTCCCAGCCGAACCCGCGCAGATTCTGGCCCGCGATGGCGGGATAGCGCGGAGCGAGCAACGGATCGGCTCTGTTCGGCCTCTTCGCGATCGCCGCCCGGGTGGCGTCGTTGGCCGCTTCGAGTTGCGTAGCCGTGTGCCCCGGCTGCTGTGGAGCGGTCATCAGCTGCAAAGTCGGTTGTGCCAAAGGAAATTCGCTGGGCCGGCCCGCAAGCCGGTCGAGCAGCGCCTGCGCAAAGATTCCGACGTCGTGGGCCGTCGAGAACACGCCGGCGTGCCCGGCCACGCCACCCATGCGTCGCGCCGTCGTGTCCTGGACGGTGCCCCGAAGCAGGTGATCGAGATCGGGGTTCTTGCTCGGATCGGCTCGGCCCTCTTCGTCGCGTGCCGTCGGTGCGATGCGCGGCAGGAGGTCGGTGCTCCAGGTACCGGCGGGACAAGCGTTCGGCCCCTGACTATTTTGGGCGGGAGCCCAGGCGATCGCAGAGCCGAGCGTCGTGTGCGGACCACACGCCTTGGCAAGGGGAAGGTAATGGGTGTCCCCCAGGCCAAGTGGGTCGAATACGCGCCGCTGAACGTAAACGTCGAGGTCCTCGCCGGTGATCGTCTCGGTCAGCGCGCCCAACAGGATGTAGTTGATATCCGAATAGCGGAACGCCTGACCGGGGCCCGACTCCAGCGGCGTGGTGAGCGCACGATGGATGCCCTCCGCTTTGTCGGGTCCGTCGAGTCCCCACGGATCCCCCAGCGCGACGTCCCCTGTCTCGCCCGACGTGTGCGTCAGCAACATGCGCACGGTCACCCCTGCGCGCTGCGGATCGTTCGCCGTGTTGAAGTCGGGCAGGTACTGCTGTACCGGATCGTCGAACGCAACCTTGCCCTGTTCGTATAGCTGCATGACGGCAGTGGCCGTCGCGAGGCTCTTCGTCAACGACGCCAGGTCGAAGATCGTGTCCTCCGTCATCGGCTCGGCGGGTGCGGGCGATCCGTCCAGTCCCGGTTCGCCGGCGAGCTTGCGTGAGCCGTACGCCTGGTGAAAGACGATGTCGCCGCCATGCCCGATCACCACGACGGCACCGGGCAGTTTGTCGGCGGCGATCGCATCATCGATCAGCTTGGAGACTCGCGCGAAACCAGGTGCGGTAGGGGCACCGGACGGCTTGGACGGCGTCACGGGGGCAGGCGTGGGGGCGGCCGCGGCCGGGGGCTGCGTCGCCTTCGCGCTGGCGCTTACCGCCGTGTGTTCCGCATCGCCCCGCGAGCAACCCGCGACGAGAGCAACGAAGGCGGTCCCCGCGGCGGCCGCCTTTCGCAGCGACCCGCCAAAGGCGAAGCCGCCAAACCTGCCGTCGTCGTTCACGTGATTCCCGCGGCCCCTTCTGCAAGTTCGGGTGGCCATCCCGCCCCGATGCTGGGTCGGGCAGGGCGGCTTGTCAAGCCTTCGCCGCCGGATGTTTTTCTGATTCGCCGGCGGGCGCGCTGTACGTCGTTGGCCCGCTTGAGTTCTCGGCTCTTACGGCCCGAACCCCTTGATCCGGACCGATTCAGCGCGACAGTTGCCGTCGCCCCTGATGAGCGTAGGTAAAGTATCGTCGGATCATTGACGGGCCGAGCTTGGAGAGGCCTTTCACAGCCCGCGGCACAGCTAATCGAGGTAGGGATGAGCGAGAAGTCCAACGGGCCGGCCCGCCCGCTGATCGCGTTCACGACCCGTGACAACGCACCGCCGATCACTCCGGCGCCGATCACCCGGACGTGGATGTCAGAGATGGCGGAGTTGCGCATCGGTTGGCCCAACCGGTGTCTGCCGATGCTCATCGCCAATCAGAGCGGTTGGGAATTGCGCAATCCGTGCGGATTCACCGCGACCTGGATGGGTCAGCAGGGCATCGACGTGATAGTCGCGCCCGATAAGCGTGAGGCCGGACAGCTGCTGCCCGTCAGCCATTTCGGCAATGGCATCCTGACGTGGCACGTGCCGATGCTGTTCCGCACCCCGCCGGGCTACAACCTATTGGCCCGCGGACCGGCCAACTATCCCAAGGACGCCGTGTCCCCTCTGGAGGGCATCGTCGAAACCGACTGGGCGAGCGCAAGTTTCAGCATGAACTGGAAGTTCACCCGCAAGATGATGCCGGTTCGATTCGAAATCGACGAGCCGATCGGCATGATCGTTCCGCAGCGCCGGGCCGATCTCGAAGAGTTCGTCCCCGAGCTCAGGCGCATCGAGTCCGACGAAGATCTGCATCGCAAATATGACTTCTTTCTTCGCTCACGCAACACGAAAACTCACGTCGAGCAGGAAGCGAGGGTCGCCGCGGGAGAGCAACCGGAGTGGGAGGCCGACTACACGCGCGGCAGACACAGCGACGGCGAGCCCGGGACACCCGACCACCAGACCCGCCGTCATCTCCGCCCGTTCGTTGAGCCACAACTCGAGGAGCCTCCGGTATGAACGGTTGGGCACGCCTCGCGAGAGGCGGTGCGCGGCAACGCCAATGGCGTGTTAACGTCGGCTGAACAGACAGTGACGAACGGGTAGCGCGGTTCAGCGCCCGAGGCGCGCAGCGTCTTCCAGGAGGTCGGCGGCCCTGGCGGCGCTTTCGGCAGGTGTGGTCATCTGCGTGGCGACCTCGCGGGTTCGAGCGGCGCATTGCGTTGTGAGAATGGACCGCAGATCGGCCACCAGCGCATCCCGGCAGGTGTCGGAGAATCGTCGTCCCAGGCCGACTCCCAGTTCGCTGACGGCGGTTGCCCACAGCGGCTGATCGACTGAGATGGCCAGGATCAGCGTCGGGGTTCCGGCCCGGATGCCCGCGAACGTGGTACCCGGACCGCCGTGGTGTACGACCGCGCGGCAGGCCGGAAAGACGGCCGAGTGGTTCACCGCGCTGACGACCTTGACGTGCTCGAGATGCGGGTCGTCGATGAAATCGCTCATGCCACTGCAGATCAACGCTCGCTCGCCCAACTCCTCGCAAGCCCCGCTGATCGTTGCCAACGCCTCAGCGGGAAATGCCACCCGCGTACTGCCGAAGCCGAAATAGATCGGCGACGATCCCGCGTCGATCCACGACGTGACCTCGTCGTCGGCGTCCATCGGCAACCCCAGCGTCAGTCCGCCAACGAAGGGCCGCCGGCCGTCGCTTTTCCATTCGGCTGCCAGCCCGGGAAAGAAGAACTCGTCGTAGGCCTGGATCGCCAGCAATTGCCGGGTCGAGGGTTCCGTTTCCTCTGCCAGGCCCAGCTCCCGCCGTTGAGCATCTTCAGCCTCTTTGGTGATGTCCCAACCCGTGCCACACGGCGCTATCGGGTAAAACTGCAGCGCAGCCAGCGGAATGTCGTAGTACTCCGCGACATTGGCGGCCAACTCCTGCTCGCTGAGATCCGCCAAGAGCAGGTCAGCACCCTCTGCCACCGACTTCAGCCCGGCACCCAGCGCCGGCCAGAGCCGGCCGACATCGTTCATGATTTCGAACGCCATGGTGATGGGATTCGGCGACTCGCCGTACTTGCTGATCAGCTCGGCATTTCGCGCCGCCTGGTCGGGGCCGTGGGCAACCGCGGCGAGACCCGCCGCCTCTACCAAGCCGAGATAGTTGGGCGGAACCGCCATGCGCACTTCGTGACCCCGGCGCTGCAGCTCACGGCCGACGGCGGCGAACGGCTCGACATCGCCGCGAGATCCCACTGTCGCCAGCGCAAATTTCATCGCGAATCCTTCGGCATGGCTGGGATCAAGGGTGCGGTAGGCGCGGCGCCACCGTTGGGCAACCACAGTGTACGACGTGTGTTCCCTTGCCGCCCTGCGGCTTCGGCGACGTCGGTTCCGGAGGCAACTCGCAGCCGTGGCCGGGCCTGTAGCTTGTAGCTAACTCGAAGAAAGCGATACGGATGGTGAGTAGCCCTCGACTGCACGTCACGTTCGTGTGCAGTTTCAATCGCGCTCGCTCGGTGATGGCGGCGACGTTGTTCGCCGCGCAGCTGCGGGAGCGAGGCCTGGGCGCATTGGTGCGGGTGTCGAGTGCGGGCACCGCCGCTTCGGTGGGCGACTGCGCCGATCAGCTGGCGTGCGCTGTGCTGCGTGAGCGTGGACTCCCGGTGCCGTCGGACCATCGGGCCGCGCTCGTCGGCGACGAGCACCTCGGAGCCGATTTGGTGGTGGCGTTGGGTCGCGAGCACCTCGGGGTGTTGCAGGCGTGCGGCGTCGACGGCGACCGGCTGAGCTACGTCGACGTCCGCAATCCGATGTTCGGCCCCGATTTCGAGGAGGCCTTCATCGCCATCGAGGGCGCGATGCCCGGGCTGCATGAGTGGCTGGACGGTCGCCTGACCGAACCCGGATTCGGGCGCCTGGAAACCGCCGTGGGCTTTCGCTTTTGGACCGGGTCGCCCGGGGATGTGCTGAGGTCCCCGTACTACTCGGAGATCGAATGGGCGACCCAATGGTCCGAGGCGGCGTGCGCCAAGCCGGCGCACGTGCCACCGGCGCCGGGGTGCGAGTGCGGCTGGTACGCCGACATCGAGGTCGAGGACCTGATCACCCGGGCCCGTACTTTCCCGCGTGTGTCGCGTGATGCGTCGCGGCTGGGGTTTGCCGAGCCGTCGTGGTCGTATCTGGTTGTCGGCAAGGTTGAACTGTTCGACGTGCTGCCGTTCCGGCCACCGCCCTCGATGACGATCAGCCCCCGCGCCGAGTACCGGGCACGGTTGGGCGGCATCGTCGAACTGGGCCTGTTGGACACCGACGGGGGCCCGGAGGCCATGGCGTTCGGCCAGGAGTTGTCGGACAGGTACGGCGTGGAAGTCCTCGATATCAGCGAACGCGCGCAGCTTGACGACATCGCCCCCGGCATCGGTGGGTGAGATCGCGTTAGCGGCGTAGTGCCGCGTGGGCGCGGACCGCGGGCGCGACCCAATCAGCAAGGAAGCGCCTGAGTTTCGCGCCGCTGCGCGCGGGGCGTCCCGGATCGACGATCAACGATTGCAGAGTGCGCAGCATGACTTCAACGAGTTCGTCGAGCATGCCATCGGCGAAGCCCGCCCGGGTCCAATCGACGTCAAAGCGCTCGAGGATGGACCGGCCGAGGGACACGGACACCTCGGATGTCACGCTCGCGGTGAAGGCATTGGTCTTGCCCGGCTGGAAGAGCAGGCTGAGGTAGCGGTCGCATGCGATCTGCTCGAAGGTGTAGGCGATGCCCTCGACGACCGCCTCGGTGGGGTCGGTGATCGAGCCGAGTTGAGCGGTAAGCCGGTCCAGGAAAGCGCCCGTCGCCGACAAAGCGGCGGCGCCGACGAGCGCCTCCAGGGTCGGGAAGTACCGATAAATCGTCTGGCGGGTCACGCCGAGCGCTTGCGCGACCTCGGACACGCTGACGGTGCCGCGTTCGTCGATGGCACCGCGGGTCGCCGCGATGATTCGCGCGACCGCCTCGTCGTCGTCCTGCGGCATGTCGCCCGCCCAGCCATGCCTACGCATAGCGAGATCGTCGCACAACCGTCCCCATGACCTTGACAATACAAGCTGCACTAACTGTATGGTCAAGGCATGACGCTGACCGGCAGCACTCCCCCGAAGGCGACCGACGAGGCGCTGACGGCCCGGGCACTCAAACACGCCGTGGATCGGACGACGGACTTCGCCGACCGGGAGCTGCGCGTGCCGCTGCACTATTACCGGGACCCCAAGATCACCGAGATCGAGGAATCGCAGATTCTGCGGCGCGTGCCGCTGGCCATCGTGCCGTCGGCGCAGATTCCGGAGAAAAACGACTACGTGGTGCGCTCGGTGCTGGGCGATTCGCTGCTCGTCACCCGCGACCGCTCCGACACGAGCCACGTCTTCCTGAACTACTGCCGTCACCGCGGGGCGATGCCGGCGTGCGGTGCGGGCAACTCCTCGCGCTTTGTGTGCCCCTATCACGCCTGGACGTACAAGAACACCGGGGAGTTGTTCACTGTTCCGGGTAAATCCGGCTTCGACTCGATGGACACCAACGACTACGGCCTGGTCGAATTGCCTTCGGAGGAGCGCCACGGCTTCATCTGGGCGGTGTTGACCGCCGACGCACACATCGACCTCGATGCCCACCTCGGCGACCTCGACGCCGAATTGGCGCTGTGGGACTACAACTCGTACGGGTACCACACGGAACGCGAATTCACCTCCGAGGTCTCCTGGAAGGGCGCCCTCGAAGCATTCGCCGAGGGCTATCACTTCCCCTACGTTCACGGCCAGAGCCTCATCGGTCAAAACACGTTGTCCAACACCACGATTTACGACGAGTTCGGCAAGCATCACCGACTCGGCTTCCCGTTCAACTGGATCACCAACGTGGGGACCGACCCCGCCGCCTCCGCGGAGCCATCGGCCAACATGGGCGTCATCTACTGGGTGTATCCCAACCTCATTCTCGCCAATAGCCCAGTGGGCGTGGAGATTATCGACATCCTGCCCGACGGCGAACCCACCCGCTGCACCGTGCGCCACAGTTGGATGGGCCGCATTCCGGCGACCAACGACGAGATGCGGGCCGCCTACGACACGGTCTACGAAGGCGTCCACGCGGCGGTGCGTGATGAGGACTTCGTGATGCTGCCTCAATGCGGCGAGGGTGTCCGCCATGGACAACACGACCATATGATCATCGGCCGCAACGAGATTGGCGTTCAGCACATGATCAAGGTCTTCGCGCAAGAACTCGGTGTCGCGTTGGCATAACGGTCAGTCGTAGATGACGGCCTCACCGCGCCGGTCAAGATCGGCCAACCGCTCCCGCATGGCGTGCAGCTGCTCGGGCGCATGTCCCACCCAGTCCGTCAGTTCACCGACGATTCTCACCGGCTGTCGGGTGCGATAGGAGTGGGTCGGATTGCCGGGAAACTTCTTGTCCGTCACGTTCGGGTCGTCCTCCAATTCACCTTCCGGCTCCACGACGTAGATGCGTCCAGGACCTGCACCCACAGCCAGTTCGGCACCCCACACCGCGGCATCCAAAGTCCTGGTCACGTAAACGTGATTCGACAAACGTCCGCTGCCGTAGTTCGCCGGGCGCCCTGGTACCAGTAGGTCACCCGCGGACAGATCGGCCTTGGTGCCGTGCAGGAAAGCGCCCGAGTCGTGCAGTTCAAAAGGTCTCGGCGCGTGCGCCACACGAACCCCCCACCCGAATTATGTTGCAGCCTCAGGCGAGACACTCACCACGGCGGCGCCGGGTCGAGCATCGCGACGTGATCGCCCTGCCACTGATAACGCACGGTGGTGACCGGGCCGGGACACGCGGTGCAGACGTTTCTTCCGTCCTTGTAGTTGAGCGCGACGGTGTCATCGGTTGTCTGCGCCGCATTCACGGAGGTGAACCCGTAGGCCTTCGAGGTGCCGGTGCCGAGGTAGTTGCCGTTGTGGAAGAACAGCGCCTGATCGGGCGAGCTGCCGGTCCCTGCTTCGATGGTGATGACGACCGCCGAGAGCGTCGCGCACGGATTGTAGTTACTGGCGCGATCGAAGCTCCGCGGATCGCGATTCCACGCCCAACCGTTCACGGTCGGCACGGAGCCAATAGCTGCCTGGATTTCGGGCGCGCTCAGGTTCACCCCGCAGGCCGGCGCGGCGTGCGCCGACGCCGCCAGCGGAGTGAAGGTAGACACAACGACGCCCATCAGTGCAGCCCAACCGCTTGTTCGCATCGAAGCAGTCCTTCCCTCTGTCGATGCTCGCGGCGTTGCAAGGATTCCGCAAGGATTTTACAAGCGCTCCCCCGCAAGCTCTCTCTAAGAGCCCACGAGGGAGAGGACAACGACGATGCGGGACCCTTCACGCCGCCACCTACGGCCGGTCCGGGATGTCGCCGCGCCATCGCTGCAATTCCTTACGATCCACGGCCACCGCCGCGCCTTTCGCATCGCCGGATCCGGGCCGGCCATCCTGATGCTGCACGGCGTCGGGGACAGTTCCACGACGTGGGAGCCCGTGCACGCCCGGCTGGCCCAGCGATTCACCGTCATCGCGCCCGACCTGCTGGGCCACGGCGAGTCGGACAAGCCGCGCGCCGACTACTCGCTGGCCGCTTTCGCCAACGGCGTGCGTGACCTACTCGCCGCCCTCGAGATCGACCGCGTCACCGTCGTCGGGCATTCCCTGGGTGGCGGCATCGCGATGCAGTTCGCCTACCAGT
The DNA here is from genome assembly GCA_963758775.1 of uncultured Actinomycetota bacterium. GTDB lineage: Bacteria > Actinomycetota > Actinomycetes > Mycobacteriales > Mycobacteriaceae > Mycobacterium. The sequence goes on along the minus strand of CAVWWU010000011.1, from coordinate 200,455 downwards.
ACCCGCAGTTCGTCGAGCGCGTCGTGCTGGTGAGCGCCGGCGGCGTGTCCAAAGACGTGAGCTTCGCCTTACGCGTGGCGGCCATGCCGATGGGCGCCGAGGCGCTGGCGCTGCTGCGGGTGCCCGGCGCGGTCCCCGCGGTGCAATTCGCCAGCCGCGCCATCGGAAACGTGTTCGGCTCGACAAAGTTGACGCGCGATGCGGCCAGCCTGCCGCGTCTGGTCGGCGGGTTGAGCAAACCGGGTGCCGTCAGCGCGTTCGCCCGCACCCTGCGGTCGGTGGTCGACACCCGCGGCCAGTTCGTCACGATGCTGGACCGCAGCTATCTGATGCCGGACCTTCCGGTGCAGATCATTTGGGGCGAGGACGACCTGATCATCCCGGTGAGCCACGCCCGGCTGGCCCACGAGCAGCTCCCCGGTTCGCGCCTGGAGATCTTCGAGAAGTCCGGGCACGTGCCACACGACGACCAGCCGGACCGTTTCGTGAGCGTCGTCGAGCGATTCATCGACTCGACCGAGCCGTTCGCCTACGACCCGGGTCTGGTGCGCGCGGCGCTGCAAACCGGCGTCCGGCAGTACGCCGGCGACGGACCGAACGATCACGCATCGGACCTTGCTTAAGCCTTTGCGATTGTTCTGCTTTCACCATGCGGCCAGCGGTGCACGCGGCGGATTTCTCCGTGGGGATCCTGCATGGTGGCCACTTCTGTCTCCGCGACCGACAGCCCGTCGATGGGGCCTATGGCAGCACAGTGTGCATGAGCATCACGCTGTAGGCCGACCACAGTGAGAGGTTGAAGTAAAGGTCTTTGCCGGTCGTCCATGGGTGCATGAAGGGGGCGTAGATGCCCCCGGGGATCTGTTTCGACGTGACCAGCGTCTGTGCTGAGCTCCACGGCCCCTGGGCGGCCGGCGCTGTCCGTATCACGACGTTGTTGGAGCCATTGCAGTACATCGCGACGAACTTGTTGAGATACGTGTTGTATTGGACTGACATTTCGCTCACCGGCGCCGGAATCACCGCCCTCGCGGCGGACGGGTTATTCGTGTGCCACGACGCGGTCCCGAAAAGGTTCCACAATTGCTTGCCCCAGTATTGGTATTTCGACAGGTCTTGCTCCGAGCCCTCTCGGACACGTGAGACATAGGCCGCCCCGCCCCGTCCCGATGGGGTGCCGAACGAATAGAGGTAACCATCACCAGGTCGCACGAAAGCTCCCTGTTGAAAATGCTGATGCCCGAGGTAAGGACTGCGGACGGTCGAACGGTTGGCCGTCCAGGTCTGGCCGTTGTCATGCGAAACCGCCAACGCGGAAAAGTTCGTCGTCCATTGCCCCGGGTTTCCCCACTGCCTGATGGACATGAAGTTGAGGTATTGCGTATTCCCGATCGAGATGCCTGCAGTGGGGATGATGGTCACCTCGGTCGCGGCTATGCCAAGACTCGCAATGATCTGTCTGGAGAAGTTGTATTCACCTGGGATGTTGGGGTTTTGGATGACGGGCGAGCCCGCGTAGGTCGCACCAGACACAGTGGCCGGTAGGGGATCCGGTACGTAGAGCCCGTCCGCCAGTGCACGGTCCGCGCTGCGCAGCAACGTGTTGGACCGCCATTGTTGCCCAGGGACGCGGCAATCACCGAAGGTGTCGCCGAAAGCCAAAAGCGTTTGGTCATTGTTGGGATCACCGTTGTCCCACATGATTCCGAGATCGGCACCGGAGATCGCGAAGCGATTGAATGTGTCGTTGGGGCTGTTGGCTCGGCCGTTCACCGGCCCGTTTATCCAGCCGACAAGTGAGGTAGTTGGGATCGTGGTGGCGGTGGCAGCAGCAGGCGCAGGAACCTGGGTCTGCGCGTTTGCAGCGCTCGGATCCAATCCGGGGTCGGAGGCGCCGGAAGGCGCGGGCTCCGGCATGACCGCTGCCTGTTGTTGCAGAGGCGCCGAGTCAGACGGACTGCCCACCGATGGATCCGACGGCAGTTGGCCTACCTCCGGCAGCGGTGCCTGGTCTTGCGCACCGTCGGGCTTGCGGCCCCTTGGTATGTGTTCAACCGGGCCGGTAGCGCGTGGGGCGATATTCGGCGGGACGGCGGCGGCGGGCCCTGGGGCAGGAAGTGTCTGGGCACAAGGGGCGGCGAGCACTGGAGGAGCCACTGCAATTGGGATGAGGAGACCGATCGCAACCACAACCGATACCCATGCGGGCCGAGCACCTCCCGACATGTCATACCCTCCGGACACCCGCAGCACGCTGATGTGACGATAGTGACCTCTATGAACTTGGAGAACGTTGATTGCATCGATACTTATATGCACTCGTTACGATCCTGCGACCATCAACACCACAACCCATGCCTCGTCGGTGGCCAACGTGTCAGCCGCTGGGTTTTGGCGTCGAAATCGGCTTAGTGTTGACAGGGTGAGCATCGACGACGAGTCCGTCACCACACTGGAAGACCTCCGAGGCGATCTGGCGCAGCGGTACAAGCGCACGCCGAGCGCCGGAACCACGATCGACAGCGCGGTCGTCGAGTCCGATATGGCGGCGCTCGACCGCGACGGCTACGTGATGTGGGAGAACATGCTCAGCGGGGAGCAGTGCCGGGAAATCCGCGAGGTCGTGCGACCTTGGCTGGGCCACACCGGACGCAACTCGTTCGAGGGACGGCGCACCCAACGCATCTACAGCGTGCTGAGCAGGACGCGGGTGTGCGACCGGCTGGTCGACAACCCGCGGGTGCTGGCGGTGCTCGATCGGTTGCTGATGCCCAACTATCTGCTTTCGGCGTTGCAGGCCATCAACATTCAGCCCGGCGAGGCGCCCCAGCTGGCTCACCACGACGACGGGTTCTACCCGGTTCCGCGTCCACGGGAACCGTTGGCGGCGGCCACGATCTGGGCGATCGACGACTTCACCGCCGACAACGGCGCCACGGTGCTCTACCCCGGCAGCCACCGCTGGGGAAAGCGCCGTCCGGGCCCGAAGGATCGCGCGCTGCCCGTCGTCATGCCCGCCGGCTCGTGCGTCTTTTTCGTCGGCACCCTGTGGCACGGCGGCGGCGCCAACACCACCACCGGCGAACGCCTCGCCGTCACCGCCCAGTACTGCCAACCGTGGCTGCGACCGATGGAGGCCTTCACCCTGTCGGTGTCGCGCGACATCGCGCGCACGGTCTCCGACGACATGCAACGCATGCTGGGCTACAGCATCCACCCGCCGTTCGTCGGGGCGGTCGACGGACTGCACCCCTTGCGGCTGTTGGATACCGAGAACTAGCGGCCGCTCAATTCTCCACCAGGTCGGGGATCGGCTCGGCGTCCGTGAGCCAGTGGCGTCCGGCCTGTCGCGCGGCCTCCCACTTGGGGATGCTCACCGCATCGTCCTGGCCGAGGTCCTCGGGCGTCGGGCCGATGCGCTGAACCAGCGGGGCCAGAGCCGCCAGATCGAAGTTGTAGATCTCGGCTGCGGCCAACCCGAGCATCTGCCGGGACTCGTCGACGGGGATATCCCAAAACGCGTGCCGCAGCCATTTGCCGGTGTTCGGCCAGGTGCCTTCCGGGTGGGGATAGTCGTTGCCCCACAGCATGTTCGGGACACCGATCTCGTAGCGGCGCGCCAGTTCCCGGCGCTCGGTCGTGGTGGCCCCGATGAAGCAGTTCCGGTCGAAATACGCCGAGGGAGGCATCGTGAGCTCGCCTTCGAGCAACCGGCTCATCTTCTTCGCCGAATGCTCGCGCAGGAAGCGGGTGTCCATCAGCCACAGCAGGTCGTTGGCCCAGAATGCGCCGCACTCGGTGGCACCCCAGCGCAATCTGGGGAACCGCTCGAACACGCCGGCCCACAAGGCGAACCACAGGGGCCTGGCGCCCCACCACCGCACCTCGGTCGTGTAGATGCCCAGGTGCTGTCCGTACTCCTCACTGGGGGCCGGACCCACGTGGGTGTGCACGGGCATCCGCAGGTCTTGGCATGCGGCCCAGACCTTGTCGTAGCGACGATCGTGGTAGGGCGGGTAGTCGCCCCAGAGCACCGGGATCAGGATCCCGCCCCGCAGACCGGCTTCGGCCGCTCGCGTGATCTCGGCGACCGCCGCATCCACGTCGGCCAGGATCGGGATCACCGCCACCCCGGCGCGCCGCTCGGGGCTGTGGCTGCACAGCTCGGCCAGCCACCGGTTGTGCGCCCGCGCCCCGGCCATCGCACGTCCCGGATCAAGGTTGCCTGACTGCCCCAGGCCGGCACCGAAGGGCGCCCCCGCGACCCCGGTGACGGCGTCGGCGTCGGGGAAGATGACCTCACCGGCGACGCCGTCGCCGTCGAGCTCCTTATCTCGTTGCGCGACATCCCATCCGCCGGCGATGCCCTCACCGTGTTCGTCGAACCATTGCTCGGCGAATTCCTCATCGATGAACCCGCCGGCCTGCGACGCCGCAATCTTCTCGGCGAGATAGGCCTCGAAGTCCTCCCGGTATTCGGGATCGACGTACTCGCGATACTGCTCGGTCGGCAGCTCGGCGTGGGTGTCTGCGGAGATGATCACATATCTATCCAGGGGGGCCACGCTCGTTCCTTTCACTACCAGGTACGGATCGGGTCGGGCTCGAAGACGGTGCTGCTCGCGTCGGCGGGCACGGCCTCCAGCGGCTCGGCAACCTCGGTCACGGTCGGGCCGATTCTGTCGACCAGGGGCGCCAGGACATCGAGGTCGAAGCCGTACACGGTCGCCGCGTTCCCGCCCAGAATGGCCGCCACCTCGTCGGTGGGAACGCCACTGAAGGTGTGCCGCAACGCCTCTCGGGTGTAGGGCGCGGTCCCCTCGGAATGCGGGTAGTCGCTCCCCCACATGATCCGGTCGACGCCGATTCCGTGGCGCTCGGCACATTCGACGGGTCGCATGAAGCTGGCCCCGACGTAGCACTGACGTGACCAGTACTCGCTGGGCTTGTGGCTGAGCGATCCGGCGGTGGGCCCCGCGAAGCGGGCGATCGCCGAGTTCGCCCGCCCATAACGGGCGGCCGCCACGTCGAGCGAGTCGAGGGTCACCGGTATCCATCCGGAACCCTGTTCGGTGAAAACCACGGTGAGGTCCGGGTGGCGATCCAGTGCGCCGCTGAAGATCAGGTGCCAGAGCGCCCGGTGGGCGAACCAGTGCGTTTCGTACACCCACACGGCGAACGAGCTGCCCCACCCATCCGTCGGAGGCGGGCCGGCGTTGCCGCCGTGATGGTTGACCACCACGCCCGCCTCGTCGCACGCCGCCCAGAGCGGCTCCCAGTGCTCGGCATAGAGCTGCGGAACGCATGTCCCCGGGGGAATCCCGGGCAGCAGCACACCGCCGCGCAGGCCCAACTTTTCGATCTGCGCCACCTCGGCGACGGCCTCGTCGAGGTCCGGGAGCAGGATCTGGCCGACCCCGGCGCGCCGCTCGGGCGCCATAGAGCAGAAGTCGGCGAGCCAGCGATTGTGGGCACGCAAGCCGGCCCAGCGCAGCTCGAGCTCGCGGGCGTTCTCCGGTTGCGGGGCCGCCAGACTCGCCTGCGGAAAGAACGGCGGCACGGTGTTGGGGAAGAGGACCTCCCCCGCGATGCCCTCTCGATCCAGATCGGCGTTGCGCCGATCGCTGTTCCAGTTGCGCTCGGCGTCGGCCTCGGTGAGGTCACCGAACGGATTGACGTATGTCTTTGCCCAGCCGTCGAATTCGTCCCGGTATTGCGGATCCAGGTAGGCGCGGTAGTCGAGCAGGTCAGCGCCGGCGTGGCAGTCTGCCGAGATGACCGTGTACCGGTCCATGCGCTACACCCGCGTTGGCTCGGGGCGTGGGGCGGCGAGCAGGGCCACGTCATCGTAGCGCTGGTGCACGTACGGCAGCAGCCAGTCCTGCGGCACCCGCTCCGCGATTCGCCCGACCTGGATGGTGCGCCGCCGGCACCACGTGATCGAAGTGATCTGGCGGACCACGATGTCGGCCACCGGGTCCAGTGGCGACTCCCCCAATTCGACTGTCCCGTCGATGTTTTCCAGCAGCTCGTAGTGGCGGTGGTATTCACCATAGACCAGATGCGGGTCCGTGATGCCGCCCCCGTCGGGCGCACGCAGGAACTTGAAGTAGAACTCGGTGTTCACCTGGTCGGCCGGCAACTCCGCCGGGCCGGTGATCTGGCCGTTGACGGTGATGAGGTGATAACCCAGCCGATCAATACTGGCCGTGACGCGATCGCCGTCGCGCTCCACCTCGAGGTGCGCGAGTTTCTTTGGTTCGCCGAATGTTTCACGCCCACCCGTGACCGACTGTTCGGTGGACTGGGGCATGAACAACGGGTAGTCGCCGAGCTGGTCGCCGTGCCGGGCCGTCACCGAAAACACCGCCGACCCGAACGGCGGCCTGCCCTCGATCCGGACCCGCTGCAGCTGAACACGTACCAGTGGTTCGGCGGCCGGCTCCAGTGGCTTGGGCAGCACCGCCGCCACGATCTCCGGATCGGTGAGGTAGGTGACGGTGATCGCCTCGGTGGCGATGGGCGCCTTGGTGGCGTCGATCTCGTGGTCGACCTGCGCCTCGGGTGGGCGAGGACCGTAACGAACTGCGTTGGCGCTCAACGTGTTCCTCCTTTGGTTTTCCCGGCATGTTTGCCGAGGACATCGACCAGGTAGTCGGGCTCGCCGCGATTCAGGATCGATGCCGCCTTGGTGCTCACCACCTGATCGCCGGGTGTGGGCGGCCCCATCATCCAGAACCGGTCCGCCCGAATTCCGTCCACGACGAGGTCGGCGACGGTATCCAGCGGGGTGAATTCGACGTGTGCGCCGGCGGCCTCGAAGCGGGCCACCACCTTCGCCAGTGTCTGGTCGGGTGTGCGGCGTTGCTGGGTCGCGGCGTAGCGGTCCGGGCGGTGCCGCCACGACTCCCAGATGCCGGTGTTCAAAAAGCCGCCCGGGAAAAGAACGTGCGCCCGCACCCGCGTCCCCGTCATCTCCAGGTGGGTGTAGAGGCTCTCGGTCAGGCAGAGCACCGCCGCCTTGGTCATCGGGTACACGGCCGTGGCGGGGCCGCCCATCGCCCCCCGGGCAATCGGTGCGAATCCGCCGTTGCCCGAGCAGGTGTTGACCACGTGCCCGTCGCCCTGCGCGAGCAGGATCGGGACGAAGGCCTTGATGCCGTGAATGACGCCGAGCACGTTGACGTCGATACCCCAGCGCCAATCGGCCAGGTCGTGCTCCCACATGTAGCCCTCGGAGACCCCGCCGGTGCCGGCGTTGTTGCACACCACGTGCACCGCGCCGAACCGCTCGAGCGCCTGCTTGGCGAGCGACTCCACCGAGGAGTAGTCGGTGACGTCGGTGACCACGCCGATCGCCTCGATGCCCTCGTCCGTGAGCGCCCGGGTCGCCTCGTCCAGCGGTTCGGCAAGGACGTCGGCCAGCACCACCCTCATGCCCTCTCGGCCGAAACGGCGGCAAATAGCCTGGCCGATGCCGCCGGCTCCGCCGGTGACGACGGCGGTCTTGCCGCGTAGGTCTGACACGGGGGCAACCATTGTGGCAATGGTCACATGGTCGCGCATGTCAACGCAAGAAGTCGCACTATGCGACCATTGGGCACATGGCGCCGCGTCCGTCCCCGCAGACCGAACGGGTGGTGAACCTGTTCGAGCAGCTGGCGGCCGATGGGAGCCAGGGAATGGCAGGCATGACGTTGGCCGAGGTGTCCCGCCACTTGAGCGTCCACAAGGCCAGCTGCCACTCGATGCTGTCCGAGCTGCTCCGCGCCGGCTGGCTGCTGCGCGACCCGATCCGCAAGACGTATCACCTGGGTCCCGCCCTGGTGCGCCTCGGACGCGAGGCGGCCGGCCGCTATCCGGCCCTCGTGTTGGCCCGCTCCGCGATGGCCGAGCTGTCGGCCACGACGGGCGCGCACTGCGTCGCCTTCTCGGTGAACGAGGACCACACCACGGTCGTCGATCAGGTGCGCAGCCCGCGCGGCGGCGGACACCCGATGCCCGTCGGCACCCAGTTCCCGCAGCGCCCGCCATATGGGGCGTCGATCGTCGCCTGGGCCGGCCCGGAGGCCCGGGAGCGCTGGCTGGCCACGCTGCCCGACGACGTGCGCGACCGCTATCGCGAGGCCATCACCACCGCCAAGCAACGCGGCTATGCGGTCGGCCTGCACATCCTGCCCGATCTGCGCCTGCGGGAGTTGGCGCAGATCGTGCGCAGCGCCGAGGTGCGTTCGACCCGACTGAGCCAGTTAGCGCAGGAATTGACCGACGAACTCATCCATCAGGAGGAGTGGTTCCCGATCAGCCTTCAGCCCGACCGCACGTACGAGGTGAGCCACATCGACTCCCCGATCCTGGCGGACGGTTCCCGCATCGCCCTGATGCTCAGCCTGGTCCCCAGCGCCGAGCCGATGAGCGGTGCCGAGGTCAGCCGGCTGGGAGACCAACTTGCTGCCGCGACGCGACGGCTGGGCGCCGCCTTGGCCGAAGACCCCTCGGCTACAACCGGTTAGCGTCGCACCGGAGCCAGCCGCTTGAGCGCCAGCCCCCCTTCGAACGGCCGGTAGCCGAAAGCGGCCGGGGCGCGATAGCCCGTGTCCTCGAGCGGAGTGCGCACCTCGTCGACGGTGGGACCGATCTCGGCGGCCACCGGCACCAAAGCGTCGAGGTCGAAGCGGTAGATGCGACCGGCGTTGCCGCCCAGAATCTTTCGGCAGGTGTCCTCCGGCCGGTCATGTAGGGCCCAACGAATGGCCAACTTGGAGTGCGGCGAAAAGCCTTCCTCGTGGGGGTAGTCGCTGCCCCACATGATGTGCTCCGGGCCCAGGAAGTCGATCATTCCCGACTCGAACGGCGTCAGCTCCGTGGCGAAATAGCAGTTCCGCTTGACGTATTCGCTCGGCGTCAGAGTCAGCGCGTCGACCGACGATCCGCCGAACATTCCGTAGGTGCGGTTGCCTGCCTCCGACTTCATGGTGGGCACCATGGCGTCGAGCATGCCGATCTGGCCAGGCACCCAGTACGTACCCTGCTCGGTCGGCACGAAGCGCAGGGTCGGATGCCGCTCGAACACCCCGGCCAGGATCAGGTGCCCGAGGGTGCGCTGGGCCCACATCGCCATCTCCGTGATCAACACCGCGTTCGACGCCGGCTGGTCCATCGGCATCTCGGGGCTGCCCGCGCCCGCGTGCTGCACCACCGTGAGGTCCAGGTCTGCGCACAGCTCCCAGATCGGTTCGTAGCGGGTGTGGAAAAGGGGCGCCACGTGCGGGTCACCGGGCGAGACCGCCGGAATGAGCACACCGCCGAAGCAGTCCAGCTCGGCGCCCCAGCGGATTTCCTGCAGCGCCAGCTCGATGTCGTTGGGGAAGATCTGGATCAGGCCGCGGCGCCGCGCCGGCGCCAGCGAACAGAAGTCGATCTGCCAGCGGTTGTGGGCCTGCACACCGGCCCAGCGCTGCTCGAACTCCTCGCGGGTGTGGGGCAGGCTGATGGTGATGTTCGGGGTACTCGGGAAGAACGGCGGAACCGTGTTGGGCAGCAGCACCTCGGCGGCCACCCCGTCGGCGTCCATCTCCGCGATCCGCATGTCGTGGTCCCAGTTGCGGTTGGCGGTGGCCACGATGAGGTCGTCGAACGGGCTGGCGTAGGCCTTGGCCCATTCGTCGAATTCTTCGTGCAGACGCTCCGGCAGGTACGGCTTGTAGCCGTGGATATCGGCGCCGGCATGAGTATCCGTCGAGATGACGACGTAACGATCCAATGTGTCCCAGCTTGTTGCCATAGCACCCTCCATCAGTACGCCGAGTATAAGAGAAACGGCTCAAACCACTAGGGGCACTTTCAAATATCCCCGGACCGTACTGGTGTGCAGCCGCTCGACGTTCGAATGGTCGACCTCCCAGGTGGGAAAGCGACGAAGCGTCTCTTCGAGCGCGATGCGCGCCTCCAATCGGGCCAGGGCCGCGCCGATGCAGAAATGAATGCCGTGGCCGAACGACACGTGACCATCGATGCGCCGAGCGACGTCGAAGCGATCGGGGTCGGGGTATTTGCGTTCGTCGCGTCCGGCCGATCCGGTCAGCAGCAGCACCCTCGAACCGGCCGGCATCGTAATCCCATGCAGTTCAACATCATTGAGGATGCGTCGGCACTGCACGGGCGAAGGCGCTTCGTAGCGCAGTATCTCTTCGACCGCGTTCGGCACCAGCGTGAGGTCCGCGGCCAGGGCGGCGCGTTGTTCCGGGTGTTCATCGAGGAGGACGCACGCCCATCCGAGCAACCGTGCCACGGTCTCGGTTCCGGCACCGATCAGTTCGTTGGCGAAAGCGGCCGCCTCCTGCGTGCTGAGACGCCGCACGCCGTGATCGGTGTGCATTTCCGCTTCGACCAGCGCGGTCATCAGGTCGTCTCGAGGATCGGCGCGGCGGGCGTCGATCTGCTCGGTCAGATAGGCGTGCATGTGGCCTCGGGCCGCCATGGCCACCTCGTTGATGATCCCCACGCCCGGTTCGATATGCAGCGTTTGGTCGATCGTTCTGCGGATGTCCTCACGGTCCTCATCGGGCACGCCGATCAACTCCGAGATCACCCGCGACGGCAACTGAGCGGCGAAATCCTGCAGATAGTCGAAGCCGGGCCCACCGATTCGGCGATCCAGCATCTCGGCACAGAGTTCCCTGATGTTTCCCGCGAGCTCGGACACCCGACGCGGAGTGAATGCCCGCGACACCAGCGCGCGCTGCGTGTCGTGGCGCGGGGGGTCCTGCATGACCAGATACGGAACCTCAAGTGGCTCATCGCCCATGAGCTCGAGGACGTTGCCGTATCCGGACCGGTAGGTCTGGGGATCCGACTGGGCTGCGTGCACGTCGGCGTGGCGCGACAGGGCGTAAAAGTCGTAACGCTCGTTGCGATACACGGGAGCCTCGTCGCGCAGGCGCTTCCATGCCGGGTACGGGTCGGTGTCGATCTCGATGTCGTACGGGTCGTAGTACGGATCGCTCATCCGGGTCAACGCTTCGTCAGCCGGCCGGCATCGCGATGGTCTTCGTTTCGAGAAATTCCGCGAGTCCGGCGACGCCCATCTCCCTGCCGATACCCGACTGCTTGTAGCCGCCGAAGGGCGCGTCCGGAGCGAACCAGGATCCGCCGTTGACGCCGACGGTCCCGGTACGTATCCGCCGCGCCACCGACAACGCACGCTCGGTGTCGCCGCCGTAGACGCCCCCGGAGAGACCGAAGATGGAATTGTTGGCGATGCGGACCGCGTCGTCGTCGTCGCTGAAGGGGATCACGACGAGCACCGGCCCGAACAGTTCGTCCTGCGCGACTTCGCTATCGGGGTCGACATGGGTGAGCAGTGTCGGAGCGTAGAAGAACCCCGGACCGTCGAGCGGGTGTCCGCCCATTGCGAGTCTGGCACCGGCCTCGACCGCGCGCTTGACGATGCCGTCGACCTTTTCCCGCTGCGCCTGGCTGATGAGGGGTCCCATGTAATTGCCGGGCTCAGCCGGATTGCCCACCTTGACGTTCGACAGGTGGGCGATGACTCGCTCGACGATCTCGTCGTGCCGGGAGCTGGGGACCAGCAGCCGCGACGTGATCGCGCACCCCTGACCGCTGTGCGAGCAGATGCTCATCGCCGCGATGAGCGCCGGCATCTCGATGTCGGCGTCGTCCAGCAAGATCAGCGCGGACTTGCCACCCAGTTCCAGGAACACCCGCTTCACGGTCGGGCTGGCCGCCGCCATGATTTGCCGGCCGACGGGCGTCGACCCGGTGAAGGTGATCATGTCGACGTCGGCGTGCGTGGTCAGCAGTTCACCGACGGCGACGTCGGACGAGGTGATCACATTGACCACGCCGGCCGGGATGTCCGTCTCGGCGGCGATGAGTTCCCCGAGGGCAGCGGCGAGGAGTGGAGTCTGCGGTGCGCCTTTGAGGACCATCGTGCAGCCGGCGGCCAGCGCCGGGGCCAGCTTGGCCATCGCCAGCTGCATCGGGTAGTTGTAAGCGACGATCGCGGCGACCACGCCGGCCGGCTCGCGCTCGACCAAGCGGCGATGCATCGATCCCCGTGACTCGTGCAACCCGATGTCCTCGGTGAACGCGAATTGCTCAGCCAGGTCGGCGTAGTAGGCGAGCAGTGAGATCGGTTCGTCGAGCGCCGGCCCGTCGACCAGCATCGGGGTGTGTCCGCACTCCGCGATGGTCAACTGGGCGAACTCGTCGCGGTGGCGTTGCAGCGCGGAGTGCAGTTGGCGCAGACAGGCGACCCGCTTGGCCACGTTCGTGGACCAGTCGGTGTCGTCGAATGCGCGCCGGGCCGCGCGGATCGCGCTCTCGGTGTGCTCGATCGTCGCGTCGGGGGCCTCTTCGATGACGCCGCCGGTGGCCGGGTTGATCGACGGGTAATGCCGACCCGGATCCACCAGCTGACCGTCGATTAGCAACCGTCTCAAAGCTTTTCCCCGTTCGATCCGGCGCGGGCAATATGACGGCACAAGTGTGTCGCGAATTGCTTCGGTTCGTCAAGGGGTGGAATCGCCGGCGCGCAGCGCCGCGGTGACCAAGGTGTGCAGCCAGCGTTGCACTTTCAACGCTTCGTCGGGGGGCAGCTTCCAGTCCCGGAGCAGGATTTCGTACGAGGCGACACTCCAGACGATGTCAAGAGCAGCGCTCGCCATCGCGCGATCGGTATCGGCCCAGTTCGGAGCTGCCGAATCCACCGCCGACCTGATCCCGTCGAAGCGGTCCGCGTCGAGCACCGGGAATGCCGTCGGCACCACGGCCCACGGCGTCACGGCGAACTTCGCGATGGCGGAGTACACCCGGCCGGTCACTTCGGGCAGATCGTCGAGACCGAGCCCGTCGTAGCTCACCCCGGCTTCCTCCAGCAGCCGATCGGCCAGGGCGCCGTGCAATGCCGCCTCCGACGGGAAGTGTCGATAGACCGTCCGGCGACTGACGCCGGCCTGATCCGCGACCGCCTGGATCGTCAGGCTGCCCCAATCCCAGCTGGGCAATTCGCGGGCCAGCTCCGCGGCACCCGAGATGATTCGCTCGCGGCTCTCGGCCGCGCGGAGTCGCCGAACCGGACTGTCATACCGGCGGCGCGACGAATCCCCACCCTCGACCACTCGTGCATCGTAGGCCCATCGACCAGCAAATTTTGAGTGTTATAGTGCCGAATGGTCGAAACGGGGCCGGCGATTGATCCGGCCGAGATTCAGGGCCTGCTCGACCGGCAGGCGATCACAGAACAGCTCTATCGTTACTGCCGCGCCGTGGACCGGCTCGATATTCCGCTGGGGCACTCGGTATTTCACGAGGACGCGACGGCGGACTACGGGGAGTCGCTCTACCAGGGCGACGGACGCGGCGCCATCGATTTCATTTGCGCCTCGCATCTGTTGACGCTCAACCATTCGCATCAGGTCAGCAACAGCGTCATCACACTCGACGGCGATCGCGCGGGCAGTGAGACCTACTTTCATTCTGCGACACGGATGATGCAGGACGACAAGGTCATGCAGATCCGCGTCTGGGGCCGCTACCTCGACGAGTGGTCGCGGCGGGATCGCTTGTGGCGCATCGATAAACGTCTGACGCTGTTCGACTTCGACGAAGTGCGGGAAGTCACCGAGATGGTCAGCCGCGACGCGGTACGCGACCGCACCGATCCCTCTTACGCGGTGCTGAAAGGCCTGTGACGAACGCGGCGTCAGACAGCGACGCCGCCGTCGATGGTCAGCACCGATCCGGTGGTGTAGCTGGAGGCATCGGACAGCAGATAGATCACGGCCCCGACGATTTCGTCGGGGCGTCCCACGCGATTCAGTGCGATCGGTCGCAGGATGTCGGGCAGGAGAGCAGGGTCCCGCACGAAGCCCGACGCGGCGTCGGTGTCAAAGGTTCCGCAGATAATTCCGTTGACGCGAACGCCCGCTTGCGCGTATTCGATAGCGGTCGCGGTGGTCAACGCGTTCAACCCCGCCTTGGCGGCAGCGTAGACCGTGGTGACGGGTGTGGGTCGTACCGACGCAAGTGAGCTGATGTTGACGACCGATCCCCCGCCGGTGCGGGCCATGGCCGTTGCGGCCAGCGCCGTCAGCCGCGTCGGCCCCTTGAGGTTCACCCCGATCACCTTGTCGAACAACGTCTCTGAGGTCTCCAGCAGCGATGGCGCCAGTGGGCTCATCCCGGCGTTGTTGACAAGGCCGTCGAGCCGGCCCCACCGCGAAGCGGCGGCATCGACGACAGCCGCCAGGGTGTCCCAGTGACCGACGTGGCAGGCCAGCGCGTGAGCAAGGCCGCCTCCCTCGGTGATCCGGTCCGCGAGTTCTTGGCACGCACCGACCTTTCGACTCGCGATGATCACCCGCGCCCCACGCTGTGCGAGGCCGACGCTCATCGCCGCGCCGAGTCCGCGGCTTCCACCGGTGATCAAGACCACGCGATCGCTGACATCGAACAGTGGATCGTTCATTGCGCGAACCTCTCGGCGCGTATCAGGAGTTGGTCGACGATGGACCCGAAGACCTCGTGCAGCGGGTTGCGGGATTCTCCGCGGAGGTGCGTGGCGTAGGAGCCTTCCAGCACGATGGCGAGCTTCCAGGCGCTGAACGCCTGATACCACCCGAATCGCGAGAGGTCGCGTCCGGTGGCACCGGCGTAGCGGTCCACCAATTCCGAAGGCGACTGGCAGGATTCGGCCTTCATGCCGTTGGGGGTGCCGGGGGCGGCCAGCGCGATGGAATTGCCGTCTTCGGGCCAGAAGATCATGGCCCAGGCCAGGTCGATGAGCGGGTCGCCGACAGTCGTCATTTCGAAGTCAACGACGCAGGCGACCTCGGGTGGCGCGGCCGGGGCCCAGATCAAGTTGTCCACCTTGTAGTCGCCGTGCATGACGGTCAATTCGCCGTGCTCGGGCATGTTCGTCTGCAGCCAGCGCGCGATGTCGTCGACGCCGGCCAGCTCGCGGAGCCGGTAGCTGTCGAGCTGCGTCATCCAGCGATCGACCTGCCGATCCAAAAAGCCGTCCGGGCGCGACATCTCGGCAAGAACGGTCTTGGTCCAGTCCACGGCATGCAGGTCGACGAGGGTGTCGACGAGTTGCTCACCGATCAGGGCCTGCGAGCCGGGATCGTCGCGCAGCGGCGGTGGCAAACCGTTGCGCCGGATAACGCCGCCATCGACAAAGGACATCACGAAGAACGGAGCGCCGAGGACGCTCTTGTCGGCACTCCACCCCAGCACGTGAGGCACCGAAACATCTTGTTCGGCAAGCGATTCCATGATCCGCGCTTCCCGGACGACCTGGTGGGCGGTATCGGACACCGCGGTCCGCGGGGCACGCCGCACCACCCACGATTCACTCAGCCGATCGACGCGGAACATCTCGCAGCTACCGCCGCCGCGGATCGCTGTCACGTCGATTTCGGCATATTCGCCGGTTCTTTCCGACAACCATGCGCCGAATCGGCGAACGTCGAAATCGACCGGTGACACGGTCACCGCATTCCCTGGTCGCGTTGGATGCCTTCGATGAGGTATCCGATGTGGGCGGTGAACAATTCGTCGATCTCGTCGGCGGTCACGCCCGCCGGGTCACTGCCGGCCAGTCGGTTCCGGCTTCGAGACGGCGCGGCCGACGGCGGGTGATCCATGGCGACAAACCCCACAGTCGCCCATGTCAGCAGCCGGCACGCGCGAACCGCCGCATCGTTGGAAATTCCGTCGCGGCGCAGGCATTTCATCAGCGGCTTGGTTGCCTCCACGTATGTCGGCCGTTTCAGTTGCAGGAAAAGCCTGCTGTCCGCGGCCTTGGTGAGGCGCTCGCGCATCTGCTGCGCCCAACGTCGCGCGTAGTCCTGCCAGGGTTCGCCGCTGCGTGGGGCGGGAGCGAGGTCGGCGAGGAAGTGCTCGGCGATCGCCGCTAAAAGTGCATCCTTGTTGCCGATCCGTGCGTAGAGCGGGGGCGGCGTGACCCCGAGACGACCCGCCACACTGCGCATGCTGACCGCGTCGAGCCCACCCTCCTGCAGGATGTCCACCGCGGCAGCCACGATCTGATCCGCGTTCAGCTCTATCTCGTTGCTCACGATGGTTGAGGAAGGCTCATGCGACGCCCGCCTGGACGCACAGTTCGGACCATTTCCGTTGTGCCGCAGGACGACGCGACGGCAGATGCTCGGTGGGCCACCCTTCCACGGGCCGGTAGTTCTTCAGCACGTGACGCGCCAGGACCGACTTGTGTAACTCGTCCGGTCCGTCCCCGATCGAGCCGAAACGGGTGACGCGGTACCACTGCTCGACGGGCAGGTCGCCGGAATATCCCAGTGCACCGCATACCTGGATGGCCCGGTCGAGCACCGCCAGCACCACCTTGGACACATGGGCCTTGACCATGCCCAGTTCGGCACGCACCGCGCTGGCCCCGTCGCGATCCATCTTCCACGCCGTCTGGAAGGTCAGCAGCCGTGCCGCCTGAATCTCGGTGTGCGACAGCGCGATATAATCCTGAACCATCTGATGCTCACCGAGTAGCCGACCGTGCGATCGCCGCGACACCGCCCGCTCCCCCATGATGTCCAGGGCGCGCTGCGCTTGACCGAGCCAGCGCATCGCGTGATGGATACGGCCGCCACCGAGGCGTTGTTGCGCTAACAGAAAACCCCCGCCTCGGGCTCCGATCAAATGATCAGCGGGCACGCGGCAGTCCTCGAATACCACCTCCGCGTGGTTGCCCCGACGGCCGTACTCCGGATCGGGATGGCCCATGGTGGGAATCTCGCGCGGTATCCGCAGACCTGGCGTGCCCGCCGGCACCACAAAGATCGAGGCGTGCCGGTGCGGCCGGCCGGCCGGGTCGGTTTCGGCGACCACCAGGATGATGTCGGCGCAGGAGGCGTTGGTGGTGAACCACTTGCGGCCGTTGATGACCCAGGAGTCGCCGTCGGGCACCGCCGTAGTGTCGATCGCCGTCGGATCGGCACCGGCGAGAAAAGGTTCGGTCAACGCGAAGGCGCTGGAGATCTCCCCGCGCAGGTTCGGATACAGCCACCGCTGCTTCTGCGCCTCGTCGGCCCCGTGCGCGAGCAGCTCCATGTTGCCGCTGTCGGGCGCCTGCACGCCGAACAATTCCATCGAGACCATGCAGCGACCGATGATCTCTGACATCAGCGCGAGCTTGAGCTGCCCGGCACCCGAACCACCGAGGCTGGGATCGAGAAACATCCCCCACAGGCCTTGCGCCTTCACCCGGTCCTGCAGCATTCGCTTGACCGCTACCCATTCCGCGGCAGGCACCTCCGGCAGGATGGGTTCCAGCGGGATGACCTCAGCGTCGATGAAATCGCGCATCCACGTGAGCTTCTCGGCGAATTCGGGATCAGTCTCGAAGTCCCAGGCCATCGCTCACCTCACGGTCCACTGTCACGACGGGTCGAATTCCGGCCCTTTCCACCGATCAAATCACAGTGTAATCATGGTGTGATCTTACTTGGCAATAGTGTTGACCGACAAAGCGGAGGACCCCAATGAAAGCGTGGCAGGTGCAGGGGGCCGGCGAGCCCGCCGACGTCATGCGGATGGTGGAGCGACAGCTTCCCGATCCGGGGCCGGGCCAGGTGAAAATCGAGGTAGCCGCGGCCGGAATCGGATTGCCGGACGTCTTGATGTGCCGCGGCACCTACCCGCTCACACCGGCCGGGGCGTTCACCCCGGGCCAGGAACTGGCAGGCACCATCACCGCGGCCGGTCCCGACGTCGACTTGTCCGTGGGCCTGCGGGTGATGGGGGTCAGCGACTTCATGAGCGGCAACGGCTCCTTCGCGGGCGAAGCGCTCGCCGCGGCGGCCAATGTCTTCCCCGTCCCCGACGCCATGGATGATTGCTCCGCCGCCGGCTTTTGGATTCCCAACATGACCGCGTGGATCGGCCTGGTCGACCGGGGCCACCTTCAGGCGGGTCAACGACTCGCGGTGCTCGGCGCCGCGGGAGGCAGTGGAATCGCCGCGGTGCAACTGGGCAAGGCCCTGGGCGCCGAGGTCCTGGCGGTGGCGGGTGACGAGTCCAGGGCCGAGTTCTGCCGCTCTTATGGCGCCGACCACGCGATGGTCTGCAGGAACGACACCCTCGCCGACGGACGGCCGCTCGCCCAGGCATTGCGCGAGGCGACCGATTGGCAGGGTGTCGACATGATCTTCGATCCTGTCGGCGGCGCGCAAGGGACCGGCGCGATGGGCGCGCTCGCGCGCGAGGGCAAGCACCTGGCCATCGGATTCGCCAGCGGCAGTTGGCCAACCGTTGACGTGCAGATGATGACACTGACCAATACCTCTGTGGTCGGAGTCCTCGCCGCCGGCTATTCGCGGGGCCACCTCGACGGGATCTTGCAGGGCCTGACGGCGATGACGAACCGGGGCGATCTTCGCGGAACGGTGCAACAGAAGGTCCCGTTCGACGAGGTCCCCGAGGCGCTCACGCGGATCGCGGCCCGCACCACGCAGGGCAAGTCCGTCGTCGAAATCAACAGGTGAACAACGCCTCACGTCAGAGCCATCGCGCCCGTATGCCTTGAGGGATCGCCGCCTTCCAGGATCTGACGGGACATCGTGTACTGGTGGTAGTGCATCGCGCATTTCACCGCGCAGATGAACAAGACGCTCGGATCTGGCCGGCGGCGAAGCATCGTCATCATCCGGCGGCGATAGATCCGGCGCAGGTCCGCCTCGGGAACGTTCCACATCAGCCGGAGGAATAGGATGATCGCGCCAAGCGCAAAGACCGACTGGGATTTCCGCTTGACCCAGGGATGGTCCCGCCAGTAGGCATTACGAGCGCGTACGAAATCGAACCGGCGCCTGAGATAAAGGTTTTCGAGCCGCTCGAAATAGAAGTCGGGATCGTGCAGGTCGCGCACCAGGCTGTTGTACCCGTCGCGCAATTCGTCACGCGTCATGCCGAGCGGAACAACGTTCGTGCCGAACATACCGTCGGACGGGTTCGTAGTGGAAAGATCGAGGCGGCCTTCGTTTTTCAGACGCGCGTATAGCGGCGTCTTCGGGATGGCCACGAGCATGTTCACCGTGGGGTGCATGATGTCGGTCTGACGAATGAACTCATAGTGCGCCTGGAAGATCCGGGGATCGTCGTGATCGAAGCCGACGATCATGCCGCACATCACCTCCAGGCCGGAATCCTGCACTTTGCGGACGCGCTCGACGATCGTCCCACCTTTGCGAACGTTCTGATACTTCTTCGTCTCGTGCAGCGATTCCTCGTTCGGGCTCTCGATACCGATGAAGACCATCGCGATGTTCGCGGCGCCCATCAACTGCATCATCTCGTCGTCTTCGGCGAGGTTGAGCGACGCATAGGCCATAAACGTGAGGGGGTATCCCTTGGCCGCTTGCCAGGCGGCAACCTCGCGCAGCAAGTTCTTGACCGCAATCGTGCCGATCAGGTTGTCATCGACGATGAAGGCCATCTGTACGTGCTGCCTGCGCATCACTTCCAACTCGGCGATCACCTGCGCGGTCGTCTTCAACCTCGGTTTGCGACCGAACGTGATGGGGATGTCGCAAAACTCGCACTGGAATGGACAGCCGCGGCTGAACTGAATGCTGCCGAACAGATAGTTCTTCGCCTTGAGCAGGTCGTAGCGTGGCACCGGCAGACGGGTCATGTCGGTCGGATCGCCTTGCGCGTACCGGCGCAGATGCCGTCCCTGGGCCCACTCTTCAAGAAACTGGGGCCAGGTCGTGTCCGCTTCACCGACGAAAACCACGTCCGCCAGGCCCGCGAAGCAGTCTTCTTGCACGGTGACCGACGGACCGCCGACGACCGTAAAGACGTTGCGGGCCTTCAGTTCACGGAGGATCTCGAGCATCCGATGACCCTGGACGTCCATGCCGGTGAGCCCCACGATGTCGGCGCTCGCCACACGGTCGTAATCGATCGGTTCGACGTTCTCGTCGACGATCGTCACGCGATGGCCCGCGGGTGTCAGCGCGGCCAGCAATGGCAGGCAGACGTTCGGCAGGATGCGCTTTTTACCGAAGAGGGGAAGCGCGTGTTCGAGGCCCCAGTAGGACACGTCGAACCGGGGATTGAGAAGAACGATATCGGCCATAATCGCCTACTTCGACCGGAAGGATGGGTCGGCCTTTTCCGAGGTCAAGTCGGACTATAGACCCATTCCTGGCGTTCGCGGCAGCCCCGCGGAAAGTACCCGCCGGGAATCGAAGCTCGACGGTTACCTGCGGCTTTCGAGCCTTATCGGCGTCAACGGAATTAGGGTCGCCGGCGCTCTGCTGTCCGGCCCCTATTTGCCGGGCCGTTGCGAGCCGTGATCCACTGGGATGCCTGGCCATAACGAGACATACAAAGACAGTGCCTTCCATGGAACCCGAACCCCCACCCCCGGCCGCGCCGAAACCGCCGCGGTCGCACCTCACGCGCGAGGATTTGGAGCGGTTCGGCGACGAGGATCAGATGCGACGGACGTCGAACGACGACTGGCTGCGCGATGAGGCCCCACCGCATCACGATCGGTAGCAGCTACCAGTTGCTCGGCGAATAGTCCTTCAGGAAGCAGCCGTACAGATCTTCGCCCAACTCCCCGCGAACAATGGGGTCGTACACACGCGCGGCACCGTCGACAAGGTCGAGTGGGGCATGGAAACCCTCGTCGGCGAGCCGCAGCTTGGTCGGGTGTGGACGCTCGTCAGTGATCCAACCCGTATCAACGGCCGTCATGAGAATGCCGTCCTGCTCAAGCATTTCGGCTGCGCTGGTGCGCGTAAGCATGTTCAGCGCGGCCTTCGCCATGTTGGTGTGCGGATGCCCCGGTCCCTTGTACTTGCGGCTGAACTGCCCCTCCATCGCCGACACGTTCACGACGTACTTGCGCCGGGCGGGTGACGCGGCCATCGCTGGGCGCAGCCGGCTCACCAGAATGAACGGCGCGGTCTGATTGCAGAGCTGGACCTCGAGTAGTTCCATCGGGTCGATCTCGTGCACGCACTGAGTCCAACTGTTGGTCGAGGCGGTGTCGGGCAGCAGGCCGCCCGCGTCGATCGCGGTGCCGGCGGCGATCCGGTCCGGGGATGCGCTGCGGGCGGTGAGGGCCAGTTCGGTCAACGCATGCGGAGTCTGGTGCTCGGCGAGGCTGCCGGCAAGCGCCGCGGGATGGGCGTCGCTGACGCGGTCGAAAGTGACCACATCGACCAGTTCAGCCGGCGGGGTGCGCTCCGCCTCCACGAGCGCCGCATAGGAGCCGGGGGCGCGGCGCACCGTCTGGGCGGCGTTGTTGATCAGAATGTCCAACGGCCCGTGCGCGGCGACGCTGTCCGCGAGCGCGACCACTTGCGCGGGGTCGCGCAGGTCGATCCCGACGATCCGTAGCCGGTGCAGCCAGTCAGCACTGTCGGGCATCGCCGCGAAGCGGCGCACGGCGTCGTTCGGAAAGCGGGTGGTGATCGTCGTGTGGGCGCCATCGCGGAGCAGCCGTAGCGCGATATACATGCCGATCTTGGCGCGACCGCCGGTGAGCAGAGCAGTCCTACCGGTCAGGTCGGTGCGAGCGTCGCGCTTGGCGCGGTTGAGCGCGGCGCAGTCCGGGCAGAGCTGATGGTAGAACGCGTCAACGACCGTGTGGTGCTTCTTGCACACATAACAGGCGCGCGAGCGAAGCAGGGTGCCCGCGCTGGCCCCGATCGCATTGGACACCAGCGGCAGGCCGGCGGTTTCATCGTCGATGCGGCCGGGCGCGCCGGTGGCGGTGGCGGCGATGACGGCCCGGTCTGCGGCCGCCACCGCGTCGCGCTTGGCGTTGCGGCGGGCTTTCCTCACCGACTTGAAGATCCCCGCGGTGGCCCGACGCACGGCAATGGCATCGGGGTGCTCAGGGGGCAAAGATTCGATATCCGCCAACACCTGCAGACAGGTGTTGAGCTTGTCCGGGTCGATCGCGTTCACCGTGGAAGCGTACGGGGCGTAGCCCCCTCAGGTGTAACGATGCCATCGCTGTGCCGCTACCGCACCACCACAAGTACGCTCACATCGTTAGCAGAAGGGGCGCACTCGTGACCGCAACGCCGAAGCTTCGTGTCATTCCCTGGGGTATCGGCACCGTCGGCGCCGAGATCCTCACGGCAATCATCGACCACCGACCAGACCTGCAGATCGTCGGGGCGCGAGTGTATTCGGATGCCAAGGACGGCGCCGACATCGGCGAGCTGGTCGGCCGCGAGGCGATCGGTGTCACGGCCAGCACCGACGTGGACAAGATCCTGGAACTACAGGCCGACTGCGTCGTCTATACGCCACGCAATGCCAGCGTCGACGACGTCTGCGCGATCCTGACGAGCGGGAAAAACGTTGTCACGACAGCGTTTTTGTTCCACCCGCAACGCATTGCGCCGACCGACCGCGACCGGCTGCGACGGGCCTGCGAGGCAGGAGGCACCACCGTGCACGGCAGCGGTCTCAACCCGGGCAACCTCTCCGGCGCGCTCCCCCTGGTGCTGTCGGGGATGAGCCGCACCATCGACAAGATCACGCTGCAGGAACGCGCGGACTGGTCGGTGTATGAAAGCACCTCAATCACGTTCGACAACATGGCGTTTGGCCGACCCGTCGAGGAGATCAGCCCAACCACCAACGAATTTCTCGCGTTCAACAGCTCGTTATTCGAGAACCAAGTCTGGCTCATCGCCGACGCGCTCAACGCCGGCATCGACGAGGTCACCACTTCCGTGGAAGCCGTCCCCGCCAACGACGACCATCAGGTCTTCGATCACGTCCTCAAAGCGGGAACCACCGCCGGACAGCGGTGGACCTGGACCGGACGCCGCAACGCAGAGCCGCTTGTGGAGATCGAGACGCTGTGGACCGTCGGCGGCGAATACCCGCCGCACTGGCCCAAACCACAAGACGGCTGGACGCTGACGATCGAAGGTGACCCGTCGATGCGGACGCATTTCTTCTCCCTGGCCAGCTTCACCCGCGCGGCCACGATGGAAGAACATGTCCGCTCGGCCAGCGTGGCCACCGGAATGCAGGTGCTCAACGCCGTCCCCGCCGTCTGTGCGGCGCCGCCGGGGTTCGCAACCATGGCCACACTGCCACTGATTTCCAGCCACACCGGATTCGGCAACAACCGCTAGTTGGCCCGACTAAATCAGTTCCTGCCTCACGGTGGGAGCTGGACATGGCCCCGCGGCGGTGGCGGGGGCGGCGGCGTCTCCGGTGCCGGTGCAGGTCCCTCCGGTTGTGGCGCGGGTCCTGGCCGCGGTTGTGGTGCGGCTCGAGGCGCGGGCGCCGCGACGGACGGCACGAGTGGCTTTGCCGTCGGCGGGGGAACCTGGCTCGGTCATCAAGGCCAGCTTCCGCCTTCGTAGCCTCTCGGGCACGTTCGGCTGAGATACACTTCCCCGCGTTGCTATGAAGCGGAAAGCTGATGTCGAAGGGCGCCGCCGCGTTCTGTGTGATGCCGCGATCCAACTGCTTGCCGACGAAGGCGCCAAGGGCCTCACGCACCGCAAGGTGGAGCGACAGGCAGGGCTGCCCGACGGCACCACGTCCTCGTATTTTCCCACCCGCTCGGCGTTGCTCCGCGCAACGGCTGAGCGTGTGGCGGAACTGGACGCCGCCGATTTCGAGACCGTCATGCAGCAACACGATTCGTCGGAGACCACAACGACCGTCACCAGTTTGTCGGTGCTCGCCGAGATGGCGTTTCGTTCGGCGACCGGATCCGGTCTGGAGCGCTCGCGGGCCCGCTACGAACTGGCGTTCCACGCGCACCGAGACGAAGTGCTGCACAGTGCCATCCAGGATGCGATCGAGGGATTCGTGGCGCTGAGCGAACTGGCTGTTACGCAGCTGCAGCCCGGCCCCGTCGATCGCGCTCTCGTCGAGAAGCAGGCCCGCGCGATCACCACCTTCCTCAACGGCGTGATAGTCCGGCAGGTATTCGGACATCCGGGCGTCGACAGCGCCGAGGAGCTCACCCAGTTGCTGCACGCACTGGTCGCCGGCGTCGCCGCGTCCCACCACGTACACAACGTCTAGTTCTGACCGATCCGCTCTGGTTTCTACAAAAGTAGAAATTCTTTCCTACATTTGTAGAAATCGTGTTAGCGTCAGGGCTCAGGCATCGCCGGCATCGCCCACTTCCGCCTCGCCACACGCAGGCGGGAAAGGAAGCAGCTATGCGTTTCGTCCTCGTGCACGGTGGCTTTCACGCCGCATGGTGCTGGGAGCGGACCATCCCCGAACTTAACCGCCTCGGGCACGACGCGGTGGCCGTCGACATCCCCGGTCACGGCACACGCCAGCACGAGGAATCCACGATTGCCAACCGATGCGAGGCCATCGTCAGCGTCCTGCAGGCCGGAGACGTCCTGGTCGGCCACTCCGGAGGCGGTTTCGACATCACCTTGGCCGCAGATGCGGCCAGTGACCTCGTCGCCCACATCACTTACCTGGCGGCCGCGCTGCCTCGCGAGGGCCGCACCTATCCCGAGGCGATGGCGATGCGCAACCACGAGGACGGCTCGTTCGACGCCGATGTCGGAGAGATGTTGGGGCACTTGACTTTTGGTGACGATGGCGCCATGAGCTTCGCCACCTTCGAAGGCGCGTGGCAATACTTCTACCACGACTGCGACGAGCAGACCGCGCGATGGGCGTTTGAGCGCCTGTGCCCGGAACGGTTCGGCGACACGACGACCACGCCGGTATCGGTGCCCCGCTTCTGGGCGGCCGACCTGCCCCGCAGCTACATCCTGTGCTTGCAGGATCGCTCCAAGCCGCGGTGGCTCTCCGAGGTGGTGATCGAGCGCCTCGGCGTCGAACCACTGACCATCGACTCCTCGCATTCACCGTTCCTGAGTCGGCCGGCTGAGCTTGCCGAGCTGCTCGTCGCCGCGACGGCCACCACACCGATAGGCCCACTGACCCCGCCGTAATCATGCCGGAAAGGAGTTAATTCTGGTGATCCCAACGTATTTCGGCCCCGTAGCTTCGGGGCGTCGCGGCGTGGTTGCGGGACGGCGGGTGTGCGCCGTTGGCTGTTGTGTGGTGCTGACGGCGACGGGATGCGCGTTTGACGGCCTGAACTCACTACCGCTACCCGGTGCGGTCGGGCGCGGGCCGGGGGCCGACATCTACCACGTCGAGTTGCCGAATGTCGGCACGATGGAGTCGAATTCGCCGGTGATGATCGACGACGTCGTGGTCGGCAGCGTCGGTGCGATGCGGGTGGTCGGCTGGCACGCCGACGTCGAGATCTCGGTGAAGCGCGATGTCGTCGTGCCGGCCAACGTGGTGGCCACCGTCGGGCAGACCAGCCTGCTGGGCACGATGCACGTGGAACTCAACACCCCGCTGGGCCAGTCGGGCAGCGGACGGCTGCAGCCGGGCGCCACCATCCCGCTGAGCCGGTCATCGGCCTACCCGTCGACCGAGCAGACGCTGTCGTCGCTGGGCGCGGTCGTCAACGGCGGTGGACTCGGGCAGATCGGGGAGATCATCCACAATTTCTCCGCCGCCCTGTCCGGGCACGAGGGCGCGTTTCGGGATCTGATCACGCGCCTGGACACCTTCGTGGGAACCCTTGATCAGCAACGGGACAACATCGTCGACTCCATCCAGGCGCTGAACCGGCTTGCCGGCACCTTCGCCGGCCAGCGCGATGTGCTCACCGAGGCGCTGCGCAAGATTCCGCCCGCCCTCGATGTGCTGGTCAAGGAGCGCCCGCGCCTGACGTCCGCGCTGGATCATCTGCGGGTGTTCAGCAACACCGCCACCCGGGTGGTCAACGACACTCAGGCCGACCTGGTCAAGAACCTGCAGAACTTGGAGCCGACCATCAAGGCGCTCGCCGACGTCGGACCCGAGTTCGGCATGGCGATCGCGGCGGCGTTCGTGTTCCCGTTCAACCAGAACTTCATCGACCGCGCCGTGAGAGGCGACTATTTCAACATCGGCGCGGATCTTGACCTGACGATTCCGCGGCTCAAGCGGACACTGTTCTTGGGCACCCACTGGGGACAGCCGGACATGCCGATACCCCCTGAACCCGGGGACCCGTATCGCCTGAATTACACACTCGATCCGTTGCACAACCCCGTGCGGCCACCGTGGATCGACGCCAATGCGCCGCCGCTACCCGGTCCTCCGCCGGGTGCGGTCCCGCTGCCCGGTCCCCCGGCGGCAACGGCGCCCGACGCGGGCCTCGGGCAATCGTCGCCGGAGTCAGCACCAGCTGGCGGTCGCGGGTAAATCGGCGCTGGGCGGAAGTCCACCCACTACCCTCAGTCCGTGGGCCTCAGCTTCGTATACGACCCGATCGGCCAGACGTCTGGACGTGGTTGCAGGCGTGGTATGTCAGCGGAACGAAACGCACCGCGGCGAAGACGACTGGTGCGTGACCTGGATGGAAAATGGCAGCTTTCATGCGGCCTGCGGCCCAACAAATCTCGCTGAAGCTCTGCACCACTTCCGCGTCTGGGCTACCAACGACTGAACGCCCGCAAG
The DNA here is from genome assembly GCA_963758775.1 of uncultured Actinomycetota bacterium. Classification (GTDB taxonomy): domain Bacteria; phylum Actinomycetota; class Actinomycetes; order Mycobacteriales; family Mycobacteriaceae; genus Mycobacterium. The sequence goes on along the minus strand of CAVWWU010000011.1, from coordinate 173,902 downwards.
CCGACGTGCTTGCCGGTAAAGGATGGCGATGATCACTTCGCACTACGTTCACAACGGCGACGCGCACCTCCACTTTCTCGACTCGGTCGGCGACGATCACGGCGCGCCAATCGTGTTTGTTCCCGGGATGACCGACATCGCCGACGACTACCGAGAAGTGCTGCCGCTCTTCGGTCGCCGGGTGGTGGTCGTCGAGGTCCGCGGTCACGGACGGAGCAGTTCGCCAGCGGACGGGTACGACCTCGCCACGCTGAGTAGCGACGTCGGTGCCGTCGTCGACGCGGTCGCCGACGGGCCCGTTCACCTAGTGACGTTCTCGAGAGGAACGTCGTGCGCCCTGCGATGGGCAATCGAGCATCCCGACCGAGTGCGGTCGGTGTCGATCGGCGACTACGCGCCGGAGGAGCGCGTCCTGACGAGCGCAATGTCGCAGCGTTTGCTCGACGGGCGCTGGCGCGGTACACCCGTTCGTGAACGAGTGGAGGTCGAAGCCGCGATGAAGACATTCCTTGCGGCACAAGCCCGTTCAATGTGGGATGAGCTTGCCCGGTTGCAACCCCCGCTGCTCGTCGTTCGCAGCGGCAACAGCGTCCTCGTCAGTGACGCGGACTGGGCCCGGTACCGACAGCTCTTCCCGGACGCGCAACTGGTGGACTTCGACGACTCGCCTCACGACATCTTCCGCCCGGACCGTGGCCGATACCCGCGGCTCGTCCGCGACCATATCGACCGAGTCGACCGGGTCCTGACGAGCGATTTAGCGAATCAGGCGGACTTCGATCGGCAGGTCTAGTCCCGACCGACATCGTGCTTACGCCGCCACGTCCAGGCCCGTGAGCCCGCGCAGCACCGGATTCGCCCGGTACTCCGGCCGGTCCTGCACGAGCGAGAGTCCCGGGAATCGCTTCGTCAGCATGTCGAACGCGAGCTGCGCCTCGAGCCGCGCGAGCGGCGCGCCGAGGCAGAAGTGCGTGCCGAACCCGAACGCGAGGTGCGGGTTCGGGTTGCGCGTGAGGTCGAGCTGGTCGGGGTCCTCGAACACCTCGGGGTCGTGGTTGGCCGCGCCGACGCTCACCAGCACGAGTGAGCCCTCCGGGATCACATGGTCGTCGATCGCGACGTCTTCGAGCGCGACGCGCACCGTCGCCTGCACGGGCCCGTCGTAGCGGAGCAACTCTTCGATCGCGGACGGGAGCAGCGCGGGCTCATCGCACAGCCGCTTCCACTGATCGGGCTCGCGCAGCAGGGCGAGCGTGCCGTTGCCGATCAGGTTCGTCGTCGTCTCGTGGCCGGCGAGCAGGAGCAGGTTGCCGGTCGCGAGCAGCTCGTCGTCGGTGAGCGCGTCGCGCTCCTCCTGGGCCGCGATCATCGCGCTGATCAGGTCCTCGCGCGGGGCGCGGCGGCGGGCGGCGATGATGTCGGCGAGGTAGTCGAAGATCTGGCGCGCCGCCTCGGCGCCGGTCGCGCGGGCGTCCGCGCTCTGCGACGCGAAGCCGTTGATCATCGCGCTCGACAATTGACGGAACAGGCGGTGGTCCTCGACCGGCACGCCGAGCAGCTCAGCGATCACGATCGCCGGGAGCGGCTCGGCGATGTCGTGGATCAGGTCGAAGGTGCCCTTGGCCTGCGCTTCGTCGGCCAGTTCACCGACGATCGCCTCGATGTGGTCGCGCAGCGCGCCGATGCGCTTGGGCGTGAAGGCTTTGTTGACGAGCTTGCGGACGCGCGTGTGGTCGGGCGGGTCCATGGTCAGCATCGAGCGCATGCCAGTCGCACTCTGGCGCAGGAACTCCGGCATGCGGTCGAGGTTGTCGCGCATGAGCGGCGCGCGCATGCGCTCGACGGAGAATCGCGGGTCGCGCAACACCGGGTGGACGTCGCGGTAGCGCGTGAGCATCCACATGCCGGGGCCGGTGTAGTGCGGCGGGACCGGCACCTCGAGCACAGGCCGCACGGTGCGGATCACCGAGTAAATCGGGTAGGGGTTCTCGAGCGAGCCGGCGCTGCGCAGCGGCAGGAACAGGTCGAAGTCGTCGGAGCCGTTGGAAGAGGGAGGGGGCGCGGAGCGTTGCCAGGTAGTCGACGTCATGGCGGGATCCTCTGGGCGTGCGCAGTGTTGAGAATGACCGAGTGACCGGCCACAATAACACCGTGCCCGCGACCGCCTCAAGCAAAGCGCACCCTCCATCGCTGACTCGATAGCAAAGGCGCGCCCCAGCTTCGTGATCCGACACTTCCGAGTCGTCCGAGTCCTGCGCGTGGCGCTCGCGGTCGTGCGCGTCCTGCCCCGCTACCTGGTGCTTCTGGCTCGCGACCGCACCGCTCTGTGGCCGGCGACCGACGCCGACTGGCTTCGCGCGCACCGCGCCGCGGCCCTCGAGATCAAGCGCGTCGCGCTGTCGCTGGCCGGCGCCTTCACGAAGGCCGCCCAGATCCAGGGCGCACGGGCCGACTTCTTTCCGGCGCCCTTCATCGAGGAGCTGAGCCAGTTCCACGACGCGGTGCCGCCGCGGCCCTTCGAGACCCTGCGGCCGCTCGTCGAGCGCGACCTCGGCCGACCGCTCGACGACGTCTTCGCGACGGTCGACCACCGAGCCCTCGCCGCCGCGTCGTTGGCACAGGTGCACCGCGCGACGCTGCGCGACGGCACCCAGGTCGTCCTGAAGATCCGCTATCCCGAGATCCCGAGGATCATCCCGCTCGACCTCGACATGCTGCGCCGCGTGATCGGGATCGTCATGCTCGTGCAGCGGCGCATCGACCTGCGAGCTCTCGTCACCGAGACGACGCGGTTCATCAAGCTAGAGCTCGACTTCCGGCGCGAGGCGCGCTCGACCGAGCGGCTCGCCAAGAGCCTCACCGACATCCCCTTCGTGGTCGTCCCGCGGGTCCATCGCGAGCTGTGCGGCGACAACGTGATCGTCCTCGAGTACCTGGAGGGCATCCAGGTCGCGCGCACGAAGGAGCTGGTCGCGGCAGGCCACAAGCTCACCGAGATCGCACGCAAGATCGGCGCGCTCTACGGCACGATGATCTTCGAGCAGGGCTTCTTCCACGGCGACCCGCACCCCGGCAACATGCTGATCCTGCCCGACGGCCGGATCGGCCTCCTCGATTTCGGCCTGGCCAAGGAGCTGCCACCCGGCTTCGCGCGACTCGTCGCGACGATGATGGTCTGCTCGATGATCGGCGACTCGCGATCCGCGTTCGGCGCGGCCGAGCAGCTCGGCTTCGACGTCGCCTCGATGAAACCGGACAACCTGCGCTCGCTGATGCTGATGACGATGGGCGACAGCGACACCGAGGCCAGCTTCTTCGAGATCCTGGGCGCGACGAGCCTGCGCAAGATCCCGGAGGATTTCGCGCTCGTCGGGCGCACGCTGATCCTGCTGAACGGGCTCTCGCACCGGCTCGCGCCCGGGCGTCGGCTGATCCAGGCCGAGCTGCTGAAGCACCTCGCCGCGGGCGCCGCCCGGGCGGACGACGCGTGTTGACGAGATACCGACGAAAATGAGAACTGGCCAGAGCCTAATGGCCCTGACCAGCTGAAGCTCAGTGGAGCTGCGGAGGACACCACCGAATGATCTCTCTGTCAGGCACCGTCGCCGTCGTCACCGGAGCAAGCCGCGGCATCGGCAAAGGCATCGCGGCGGCCCTCGGTGACGGCGGTGCCACCGTGTATGTCACCGGTCGCACGGCGGCAGTCGGTGCACACGAGCTGCCCGGCACGATCGGCGAGACAGCCGCAGAGGTCACCCGACGCGGCGGTACCGGGATCGCCGTGCAGATGGATCACGCCGACGACGGTCAGGTAACCGCTCTGTTCGACCGCATCCGAGTGGAGCAGGGCCGACTCGACATCCTGGTCAACAACGCTTTCACGCTGCCCGATGACCTCACCGACCCGAAACCGTTCTGGGACAAACCCCTATCCAACTGGGACATGGTTGACGTCGGCGTGCGTTCCCACTTCGCGGCCGCCCGCCTGGCCGCCCAGATCATGGTGCCCCAGGCATCCGGGCTGATCGTCGCCACGTCGGGCTACGTCGGCGTCACCTACACCTACGGAGTCGTCTTCGGGATGTGCAAGACCGCCGCCGACCGGATGGCCCGCGACATGGCCATCGAGCTACAGCCCCACGGCGTCGCTTCGATATCACTATGGCAGGGACTGACGATGACCGAACGGGCACAACGCAATCTGAGTGCTCGCCCCGAAATGGCGGAATCGATCGTGACCCGCCCCGCAGTGGGCTGCTCACCGGAGTTCCCCGGCCGGGTCATCGCGGCACTGGCCACCGACCCGGATCTGATGAACCTCTCCGGAGGCACCTTCATCACCGCCGAACTCGCACAACGCTACGGAATCACCGACATCGACGGCAAAACCATCCCGTCGCTGCGCGCCGAACGGGGATCCCCCATCTGGCAACCAATCACGGGAGCAGGCTATGGATGATGACCAATTTGCCCGATTCGAACGCCTGCTAACTCGTCAGGACATCACCGACTGCCTGACCCGGTTCTGCCGCGGCATCGACCGCTTCGACCGTGACGTCTTCCTCTCGGCATTCCACCCCGACGCCGAGGTTGCCGCCGGCGACTTCGTTGGCGGGCCAGTCGATCTGTACGAGTGGGCGCACAACATGCACGCGCTGGCGCAGATCGCTACGCAACACAACCTGCTCAACAACACGTGCGACATCGACGGTGATATCGCGCATTCCGAAACTTACTACCTATTCGCTGCCCGTAACCTCGACGAATCCAACTGGATCGCCGGTGGCCGCTACTTCGACCGCCTCGAGCGTCGGCACGGCCAATGGCGGATAGCGTTGCGCACCAACGTGATCGAATGGTCCGGAATGCTGCCGACCATGCCGATACCCTTCGCCGGCGTACCCGATGTCGAAGCAAACGGCATTTCGGCAAGGGACCGAACGGATCCGTCCTATCAAAGACCCCTCGTCAACCGTCGCAACCCCAACAACCCGCCCCCGCCTGCGACGATGTAGCCCGACAAGTTGGACGACCTTGCCCCCAAAGCAAGCAGGTCAAGGCGACGATATCGGCCCTACGGCGGGCGTCATTCGTCCATGCTGATGGCGCGCTCAGGGCAGTTCGCAATGGCCGTCCGCGCTTTGTCTTCCCAATCCGGCGGAATGTCGTCGACGCGGACGAATGCCTTGGCATCGTCATCAACGTCGAAGATCTCGGGATACGTTAAGGCACAGCGACTGTGCCCCTGGCAGGCATCGAGGTCTATCCGTACGCGCATCGTTTCCTCTCTCCTGCAACCGAAGTCAAATTGAATCGCGATTCGGCCCGCCTAGTCGATGCCCTTGAGCCGAGTGCCGATCACAGATTCGGCGGCAAGCTCCTCGATCGCGGTTTCGTCCAACCCGAGCATTTCCTTCAAGATGGTCTGGTTGTGCTCTCCGACGGTGGGCGCTGGGGACCGACACCATCGATCGACACTGCGGTATCGGAATGGAATGGTCGGCACCTGGTGTTGACCGACGATCGAGTGATCCAGGTGTTGGAAGTAGCCGCGCGCGATCATCTGCGGGTGTTGGGGGCTGAGCCGCGCGTCGTAAAGCGGTGAGGCGGGAACTCCGGCAGCCGACAGCACAGCCGCCGCTTCGCTGCAGTCTTGGCCAGATGCCCATTGCTCCAAATTCTTATCGATCAAATCATGTGCACGCCAACGCCCTTCGTGCGTGTCGAGGGCGGGGTCATCCGCCCAGCCGGGCTGACCGAGCACGCTTTTCAACGCGGTCCATTGCCCGTCGGATGCGACGGAGAGAGCCAACCACTGTTCGTCGCCGCGGCATGGGTACAAGCCCTGCGGCGCTGCGTCCCTACTCCGGTTGCCCGACCGCGACAGTATGGTGCCGTACGCGGTGTACTCGATGGCTTGCTCAGCGGCAGCGTTCAGTGCCGCCTCCACCATGGATACTTCGATGAAGGAGCCGTGACCGGTCTGCTCGCGCTGGCTCAGGCCGACAAGCATCGCGAACGCGGAATGCATGCCTGCCAACGGGTCGCATGGGCCACGCGGGATCCTGGGTTGGTCGTATTCGTGGCCGGTGACCCAGGCCATGCCGGTCATCTGTTCCATCGTCTGCGCGAAACCGACGTTGTTCCGCCACGGTCCGTCCAGCCCGAAGGCGGGCATGCGGGTCATGATCAGCCGCGAGTTGAGGGCACTCAACGCTTCCCAGGTGATGCCGAAGTTCTCGAAGACGCGCGGTGAGAAATTCTCCACCACCAGATCGACTTGCTCGACAAGCCGGAAAAACAATTCTCTGCCCTTCACAGATGAAAGGTCGAGCGTCAGACTCTTCTTGTTGGTGTTGGTGGCCAAGAACATGGCCGAGCGCTCCCACCAGTTGGGCTGATCGATGAATGCTGCGGCTGTCATCCTCGCACCGTCCGGGTGCTGAATTGATTCGAGGTGAATCACGTCGGCGCCCAGTGCGGCGAGGATGTGCGTGGACGAAGGCCCGGCCCACCAGGCAGTCGCATCGATGATGCGGATGCCCGCCAAAGGAAGTTTCCCAGCCGATTGGGTGACGTCCCGCCTCCTCGGGTTCAAGGGAAGTTCTGCGGCATCGAGCTCTCCGAGTCGCGGCGCGGGCTTCGGCCTGCTGCCCGGCCTCACCCCGGCGATTCGGTACGGCGGAAGCGGATGGGTGAACGAGCCGTCAGCGCTGATGCTCCAGACGCCGCGCGCGTCGAAGTGCGGGTGGTCCAGAACGGTTCGGCCGTTGTTGACCTGCGCGACCGGAATCCGAAGTGCCGAAGCGAGTTCGACGATCTCCTCCGTGGTGTGCCGAGTAGTCCAGTCACGTACGATCCTGTTCCACTCCTCCATTCGCTCGTATCGAGTCGGAGCCAGAGCCCAGGACGCATCCTGCTCGAGGAGGTCTTCACGCTCGATCATCAACAGAAAGGACTCGAACTGCTGGCGGGTGTTGGTGTTGAACCCAACCCAACCGTCAGCCGTCGGCTCGATTGAGGGCAGTTCGGTCATCCGAGCAGGGCCCGATATTGGTGGGCTGCCGGCTAGTGCGTAGTACAGGTCGATGAATCCGCTGGCGCTGAGATGGCAAGCTTCCATCAACGAACAGTCGATGACCTCGCCGCCGCCTCCGTCACGGGCGCGAAGGAAAGCGGCCAGCGCACCGACGGCCGCATAACTGCCGAGGACCCATTCGAAGACACGGCCACCAGCTTGCAACGGGGGCTGGTCCGGACGGGCTCGCAGACCCATGGTCCCGCTTTCGGCCTGCAGCGTGAACTCTGTCGCGGGCTTGTCGCGACACGGACCAGTCAGGCCGAAGTTTGACATCGCTGCAATCACCAAATCTGGTGACCGGCTATGCAGTTCGTCGTGGTCGATGCTGCCCAAGACGCCAGAGTCGATGAGGATGTCGGCACTGGCAATCAAATCCTCGATAGCTGGATCGCCGTAATATCCTAGGACCGAACGCTTTCCAGCGTTCAGATAGGTGAAAAGAGCTCCGTCGTCCTCCGCGCGCCGCCCCGACCCCCGGCGACGAAACCGATCACCGTCCGGCGACTCCAACTTGATCACTTCGGCGCCAACGTCCGCGAACAGTTTGCCGCAATAAGGCCCGGCAATCTCGTCGGCGATCTCGATGATCCGCACACCTTGAAGAATGTTCATTCAGATCACTCCGTCGCGGCGCAGCTGCGCGAGTTCCGCCTCATCGCAGCCGGCCAATGTCGCCAGCACTTCAGCAGTGTGTGCCCCGACGTCCGGCGGAAGGGGCGCGGTGAACGGACGGCCGGGCTTGGTCTTGACGGGCGGTGCGATGAGGCGCAATGGCGTACGGCTCTCGGCGGGGGGTTCATACACCATGCCGCGTGCGTTGACGTGTTCGTCGTCAAGGAGGTCGCTGCTCTCGAAGGCTGGAGCACCAGCGATATCGGTGGCAATGAAGAACTCAGTCCAGTCCCGACGAGTGCGGCTCTTAAAGATGTCGGTGAGTTCACTTCGCAGTCGTTCATCGGCTGGCGGATCGTCGCCTGCGCGCGCGCATCCGAGCTCATAGAGCTCCATTCGGTCTACGGCTTCGCAAAACCTATGCCAGAACTTGTCTTCCAACGCGTTGAACACCACGTAGTTGCCGTCGCTGGTCTCGTAGTACTGATATCGGAGGGAAGCCTGCATACCGTCTGAGTAGCCGAACAGGCCATTGGCGAGTGCCGTCAGTTTCTGGAAGTTCCATGCGATCGCGGCGTCAACTTGAGAAACCTCGACGTACTGCGGCATTCCGTCGCGGCGCGCGCTGTGCAGCGCGGCCAGCACCGCCATCGCTGCGTAGAGCGGGCCGGCCAGCACGCCGGTGGTGCCGGTGGCACCAGCCGACAGGCGCGGCGTTCCGTCGGCTTGGATCGCCGGCGGATTCAGGCCGGCGAAGCAGTCGAAGGACAGCCCATGCGTTGGAAGCTTCGCGTACGGGCCGTAGCTACCCATTCCGTTGAGGCTGCAATAGACGATTGTCGGATTGAGCTCGACGACGTCGGCGTATCCGAGGCCGAGTCGATCGGCGGCACCCGCGCGCAAGCCGTCGATCAGGACTGTGGCTTCGGCGGCGAGGCGGCGAAAGATCGCCACTCCTTTCGCTGTCTTCAAGTTGAGCGTGACGCTCTTCTTTCCGCGGTTCCACTGCAGATTTTGTACGTTGTCGGCAGGAAAGAGGCCGCCGCGAAAACCGCCTCCCCCGGGTTGCTCGATCTTGATCACCTCGGCACCCAGATCGGCGAGATGTCCGCCGAGCGCGTCGGGAGAGAACAGGGACAGCTCGAGTACCCGAACATCGTGAAGCACGACAGTTAGCCTTTCAGGATTCCGATGCCGGTATGCACTGCAGGCTCACATCAACGAGATCGACTTGATCTCGGTAAACTCCTCGAAACCCCAGCGCCCCTGCTCGCGCCCGAGACCGCTGTGCTTGAAACCCCCGAACGGGCCGCCGCCGTTGAACATTCCACGCGCGGGCAGAGACCAGCCTGGGCCCGCGCCGTTGCCCGGATTGGGGCCGGGATCGGCCGAACCGCTGCCGCAGCACTGGACGATGATCGTCCCGGTCCGGATTTGGCGCGCCATGTTGAAGCCACGTGCGGCATTGCGTGTCATGACTACCCCCGCAAGCCCAAAGTCGGAGTCATTGGCGATCCTTATCGCTTCGCCTTGACTCTGGTAGGTCAGCACGGTCAGCACCGGACCGAATACTTCGTCCCGGCAGATCCGCATGTCGTTGCGACAGTTGATGAATGCCGTCGGTTCGTAGTAGAAACCTTTGCTCAGATGCGCCGGCCGCTTGCCGCCGACCACCAACGTGGCACCTTCGTCGAGTGCCGATTGCACGTAGCCCTCAACCCGCTGCCGTTGCTGTTCACGAATCAGCGGACCAACGACCGTGGCCGGGTCGCGGGGGTCACCGATCGTGAGGTTTGGCGCCATGGCCTTGACGCCCTCCAGGTAGGGATCAAGCAGGTGCTCAGGGAGCAACAGGCGCGACGCGGCGACGCATGCCTGTCCCGAATGCATCAATACCTGACCGAAACCGATACCGGCAACATCAGATTCGGTCACATCGTCAAGAACGATGTGCGCACTTTTACCGCCCAGTTCCAGCTGGGCCCGCTTCATCGTCCGCGCCGAAACCTCCCGGATGCGTTTGCCGGTCGCTGTCGACCCCGTGAACGCGATCATGTCGACGAGTGGATTCGTCGACAGTTCCTCCCCCACTTCGCTGCCACCCACCACGACGTTGAAGACACCCGGTGGTATGCCGGCCTCCTCGCCTATGCGGGCGAGTTCCAATGCATTCATCGGCGTCCACGGATGTGGTTTCAAGACGACGGTGCAACCGACGGCCAGCGCTGGCAGGCACTTTTGCAGGTTGATCGAGAAGGGGAAGTTGAACGGCGTGATCACGCCGACCACTCCGACGGGTTCACGGACGACGACGGTGCCGCCGAGCCCGGTCGCCGACACCGTCGGCGCCCCCGGAGTTTCGACCCAGGTGACGTCGTGCTCGACGAAATCGCTGTAATAGTGCGACGCTTCGATCGCTCCGCCGACCTGGAGAAAATCGGTGAGGAACCGCACCGACCCGATCTCGGAAACGACGAGTTCGCGAAGCTCGTCGCGCCGCGACTCCATGATCTCGCTGAAGCGTTTCAATATTCTCGCCCGGTCGCGCACCGACATCCACGGCCATGGACCTTCGTCGAAGGCGCGGCGCGCGGCTTCGATGGCCATGACTGCCTGCTTGGCGCCACCGTCCAGAACGCGACCGACCACTTCTTCGGTTGCCGGATCGATGACATCGATCAGCTCGCCCGCGTTGTCACTGGTCCAACGGCCGTCGATGAAGTTTTCGTACTGCCGGATCGCCACGCCGCTACTTTCCGACCGGGTACGGAGCAGGCTCGAAGTTGAAGACGCGCCGCGCATTGCCTTGCAGCACTTTGTACTTGTCCGCGTCGGATCTGCCCTCGAGGCTCTTGTGTGCGGCCTCCAGCGAGCGCGGCCACAAGCTGTCGGTATGCGGGTAGTCGGTTTCGATCATCACATTTTCCACGCCGATGTAATCCAGGTTGGCAGCGCCGAATTCGTCCTCGATGAAGCAGCCAAAGATGTGATCGCGGAACAACTGCCGAGGCGACTCCGGGAAGATGGCCGGGTCCGTGGCGATTGCGCTCATGCGCATGGTGGCCGGGTCGATGCTCCAGTTGTTGGCGCGTAGGTAGCGATATTCGGCAGCGACGTGCTCAGCCCGCTCAAGCAGGTACGGAATCCACCCAATGCCACCCTCGGCCAGCACGATCTTGAGGTCGGGGAACTTCTGCAGCTTGCCCGAGAACAGCCAGTCTGTGGTGGAGTGGGCCAGGTTGAGACCGATGTTCACCGATTGCACGCCGAAAGGCGCATCGGGCGACGTATTCGGGCTGACGGATGACGACCCGATGTGCGTGCAGAGCGGCATCTTCGTTTCGTTCGCTGCCGCGAAGAATCCGTCCCACTCCCCCGAATGGATCGACGGAAAGCCCAGCGCGTGCACGTTTTCCGAGAACGCGATCGCCTTGGCGCCCTTGCCCGCGCACCGGTGCACTTCGGCGACGGCCAGCGCGGTGTCCCACAGCGGCACGATGATCATCGGGATGTAGCGGCCCGGCGCCGCCGCGCACCACTCGTCGATGATGTAGTCGTTGTATGCGGTGAGGCATTTCAGACCAAGCTCCCGGTCCTGAACTTGCGAAAATACCTGACCGCAAAAGCGTGGAAAGAACGGGAAGTTCAGCCCGGCGATGACGTGATCCTCGTCCATGTCAGGGATTCGGGCCCTCGGGTCGTAGTAGACCTCCGGCAATTCGTCGTAGTTGACCGACAGCGGGGAGTAATCGTCGGGCTGCTGATGGGCAGCCACCAGGATGCCCATGACCGTGGCGCGGTGCTTCTCGTAGACCCACGTGTCCACACCGTCGATGCGTTCGACGTGGGGCACCCGGTCGCGGTCCGCCGCTGATGCTCGGTCGACCCACACGTTGGGTGGCTCGATGATGTGGTCGTCAACGGAGATGAGCCACTGCAGATCTTGTTCCACGGGTACTCCCTAGGGCCGTTGTGTGATCGTCCGCCGGCCGCGCTCGGTCTGCCAGCCACGGCGCGATCAATCCGCCACGGTGCCAACCCCTTCGGACATTATGGCGACCGTCCGCAGTTGTCAAGTAACACTCGATAACTTGGCCGACGCTTATCGAGCGTCACTTGACTAGCGCAATCGTGCCATCTACTGTGCGAAAAGCACAGCTGCCGGTCGCATCAAGAGAAGGTCTACGCCCCAGTGCCCAAGTCGCTCGAAGACCATGCCGAGAACTTCGACCTTCGCCACGAGGATTTCAAGGATCCGGATTTCTTGTACGAGCTGTATTCGCACATGCGCGACAAGACAGCGATCGCACACACCGACTTCCCGTTTCTGAGCACGCGCGAAGACGGCGCATGGGTGGCGATGACATATGACGAGTGCTACGAGATCCTCAGGGACTGGGAGACGTTTTCGAGCACGCCCCCGCCCGGCGACGCTATGCAGCTATCGGGCGACGTCGTCATCCTCCTGGACCCGCCACGCCAGCAGGCGCTCCGCAAAGTGCTCAACCCGTACTTCTCGCCAGGCCGCATGAGGCAGCTGCAACCGCAGATCCGCGCCGAAACGGATGCATTGATCGATGAGTTCATCGAGGACGGCCGCGGCGATTTGGCAGTGGTCGCCTGGCAGCAGCCTGGAATCGTGTTCTTCAAGTATCTACTCGGTATGCCGGTCGGCGACGTTCCGCTATGCATCGAACTCACCGATACAGCGCTGAACGGGGAAACCGAAGATATCCGGCTCACGGCCTGGGGCGGCCTCTACCAGCACATCACCAATGCCGTCACCACCCGGATGCAAGGCGAACCTCAAGACGACATGATTGACGTCCTACTATCGGCCGAGATCGATGGTGTCAGACTGAAATTCGATGACGTCGTGTCGAATGCGATGCTCTTGGTACAAGCGGGCTTAGAGACGACCGCAAGCGCGATGTCGTGCGCATTCCACTACCTGGGCAGCCGTCCCGACGAACGGGATCGGCTGATCCACGAACCCGAACTCATGTCGACTGCGGTCGAGGAACTGATTCGCTTCGCCGGATCGATTCACGGCATTCCGCGAACAGTTACCAAGGAGGTCGAAATCGGCGGGCAGAACCTGTGCCCAGGACAACAGGTCATTGTCAACTACGCATCCGCCAATCGCGACGACCGCGAGTTTCCCGATGGGCAACGGTGCATCCTCGACCGAGAAACCAACCGCCATCTAGGATTCGGCGCCGGTGTTCACCGCTGCCTGGGGTCGAATCTCGCACGGCTGGAGTTCCGCATCGGCGTGGAGCAGACGCTGGCCAGGATGCCCGACTACACCGTAGCGACCGACGCTGAGTCGGTCTTTCACGGTAACTCCGTAACCCGAGGGTTCCGCAAGATTCCGGTGGTGTTCACACCCGGACCACGAGTGACGCCGAGCTGACGCGCCTCGTCCGAAGGGTTCAGTGCTCGTGAATGATCACGCCGCGAATGTTTCGGCCGGCGAGCATGTCGTCGTACGCATCGTTGATATCGGCGAGTTTGTATTCGGTGGTGACCGTTTCATCGAGTAGAAGCTTGCCCTCGCGATAGAGGCTGAGCAGTCGCGGGATGTCGGAACGCGGGTTAGCTTCACCGTAAAGGCTTCCCAGCAGCCGCTTTTGAAACAGTGTGACCATCGCGACCATCGACATCGGCAGGGTCGCGGTCATGTCGAGCATCGATCCCAGTGCGGTCACCACGACTGCGCCGTTCTTGCTGACGATGTTGAGTGCATCGACAATCATCGGGGCTTCCACCAGACCGACCGTCACAATCGCGGAGTCAGCCATCACGCCGCGCGTCAAATCCGCCACCAAGGCCGTCGCCTCCTCCGTCGACGTCGCGAAGTGGGTGGCTCCGAACTGAGACACCATGTCCCGCTTGCCTTCTACGATGTCCACGGCGATGATCTTCTCGGCCCCGGCCAGCCGCGCGCCTTGGATCGCGCCGCTGCCGATACCGCCGCACCCGATCACCACGACGGTGTCGCCCGGCTTGACTCCCGCGGTATTCACCGCCGAGCCCCAGCCGGTGGTCACGCCGCAGCCGACAAGACAGGCCCGGCTCAACGGGAGGTCGTCGTCGATCTTGACCACCGACGCCTCCGGCACGGTGCCGTATTGCGCAAACGCGCCCAGCCAGGCCAGCGCGCCGATGTCGCGGCCCTTGGCGTGACGGCGGAAGCCGCCGTCCAGTTGCTCGCCGGTCGCCATCTGGGCACCGAGATCACACAGATTCTGGTGGCCGCTCGAACACCAACGGCACCGCCCGCACGCCGGCAGGAACAAGCCCACCACATGATCGCCGACGCTCAGGTTGCGCACACCTGGTCCGACCTCTTCGACGATGCCGGCGCCCTCGTGCCCGCCAACCAACGGCAGTGCCAGCGGAAGGTCACCCTCGCGGACGTGATGATCGGAGTGACAGAGCCCGGTCGCCTCGTAGGAAACGAGCACTTCGCCTTCACGTGGACCGTCGAGCTCGACCTCTTCGACGCTCCACTCCTGGTGGACGTCCCACAGCACCGCTGCATTCATCTTCATTGTCGACGCATTTAACGACGTCGCACCGCTAATGTCAAGTGTCACTTGATAGTGGCGCACTTGCCAGCGCACTGCGGAGCCTAATGCCGATGGTGAAGTGTGCCGTCGCGTTACCGTATTCCCATGAGCAGTAGCGCGAAGCGAGTCCGAGATAAGGACGGGAAGCAGCGCGCCCTACTAGAGGCGGCCACAGAAGTCTTCGCCGAACAGGGGTTTGACGCGGCGGTCACGAAAGAGATAGCTCGACGCGCTGGCTGTTCAGAATCCATGCTCTTTCACTATTTCGGTGACAAGCAGGGCATATTCGAACAGGTCGTGTCACGTCAGATCGCCGAGGGAGTTACCGAAGCGGAAGACAAAGTCATGGAGTCGTTGCCTGCCAGATTCGTCGACTTCGTCAGACAACTTTTTCTCGCGCGGCTGATAGTCCAACCGCGCGGTGACACCGTGCCAGGCTGGGATATAGCGGGGCGCGCGTTATCGGACCCCGCCTTCTCCCTGCGGGTCATGCGTCCGAATCACGAGCACCGCGTGTCGGTGATCGCCGGCGGCATCGCTCACTATCAAGATCTCGGCCAAGTCACCCCGCACGTTGATCCTGTTACCGTGGCCGAGTTGCTTGCCAACTTCACCATCTTCACCACGACCGTGGGTCCGCGCTGGTTCGGCACTGCCGAGGCTGAAATCCGCGCTCAAATAGATCTTGGGGCTCGAATCTTTGCCGAGGGAGTCCGCGGCGCCTCAGCGGGCGCGCGCTCCCGCCGTTCTGGTCGCGGTCGTCGGCCTGGTGTCTCTGCGACTTGACCTTGCGGTGGTCCAGTGACAGTCGCACAGCTCACCGCGGCGGCTCTACCCGGTAGAGGTTGGCGATGATCGCTTCGCGCTACGTTTACAACGGCAATACACGCCTTCCACTATCTCGACTCCGGCGGCGACGATCACAGTTCCCGATCGTCTTCATTCCCGGCATGACCGACATCGCCGACGATTACCTAGTGTCCTGAGTCGTTAATTCGTGGGTTCTTGTTAGTATGGGTGATGCCGTCACCGCATGCTGCGCAGATCGTGTTGACCGAGGACGAACGCGTCGAGTTGGAGGGCTGGGTCCGGCGTCGTAACAGCGCTGCTGGCCTGGCTTTGCGGGCCAGGATTGTGTTGGCTGCCGCCGATGGTGGATCCAATGTCGAGCTTGCCGACAGGTTGGAGTTGGATCGCAACACGATCCGCAAGTGGCGCAACCGGTTCGCCGCCAGGCGGTGCGACGGTCTGCTTGATGAGCCGCGACCGGGCCGGCCCCGGGTGGTGGGTGACGAGCAGATCGAGGCGTTGATCACCGCGACGTTGGAGAGCGCGCCACCGGATGCCACGCATTGGTCGACGCGGTCGATGGCCGAGCATCTCGGATTAAGTCAGTCGATGGTGTCGCGGGTGTGGCGGGCGTTCGGATTGGCTCCGCACAAACAGGATTCGTGGAAGCTGTCCAAGGACCCGCTGTTTGTGGCCAAGGTCCGCGACATCGTCGGGCTCTACCTGGACCCCCCGGAGCGGGCCATGGTGCTCTGCGTGGATGAGAAGACCCAGATCCAGGCCCTCAACCGCACCGCTCCGGTGTTCCCGATGCTGCCGGGCACCCCCGCGCGCGCCACCCACGACTACGTCCGTCACGGCACCTCGAGTCTGTACGCCGCGCTGGATCTGGCCACCGGCAAGGTGATCGGCTCACTGCACGCCCGGCACCGCTCCCAGGAGTTTTTGGCGTTCCTCAGATCGACGCCGCAGTCCCCGCCGATCTGGATTGCCACGTCGTGCTCGATAACGCCTCCACTCACAAGACACCCGCGGTGAAGCGGTGGCTGACAAACCATCCGCGTTTCGTCTTGCACTTCACCCCGACCAGCTCGTCGTGGCTCAACCTCGTCGAACGCTGGTTCGCCGAACTGACCACCAAGAAACTACGCCGCGGCACCCACACCTCGGTCCGTCAACTCAACACCGACATCCGCACCTGGATCGAGAACTGGAACGACAACCCGCGCCCCTACGTCTGGACCAAGACCGCCGATCAAATCCTCGAATCCGTCGCCAACTACTGCAAACGAATTAATGACTCAGGACACTAGAAGTCATGCCGCTATTCGGTCGCCGGGTGGTGGTCGGAGAGGTCCGCGGTCACGGACAGAGCAGTTCGCCAGTTGACGGGTACGACCTCGCCACGCTGAATAGCGACGTCGGTGCTGTCGTCGACGCGGTAGCCGACGGACCTATTCACTTGGTGACATTCTCCAGAGGAACGTCGTGGGCGGTGGGTTGGACCATCGAGCATCCCGACCGAGTTCGGTCGGTTTCAATCGGCGACTATGTGCCTGAGGAGCGCGTCCTGACGAGCGCAATGTCGCGGCGTCTGCTCGACGGCCGCTGGCGCGGTACTCCCGTTCGTGAACGCCTTGACAGCAACGCCGCGATGAAGACATTCCTTGCGGCACAAGCGCGGTCGATGTGGGACCCGTTTTCCCGATTGCAACCCCCGCTGCTCGTAGTCCGCAGCGGCAACAGCGTCCTCACGAGTGGCACGGACTGGTCCCGTTACCGACAGCTCTTCCCGAACGCGCAACTGGTGGACTTCGACGACTCCCCCATGACATCTTCCGCCCTGAACGTGGCCGATACCCGCGACTCGTCCGCGAACATGTTGACCGAGTCGACCGGGTCGCGACGACCCCCCTGACTGAAAAGCCCAGGCTGCCCTGTTCGCGATCTCCACCCGAACATCTAGGAGCAACGGAGGGCGGCGCTGGGTGGCCCCCGTCTCGTTCCGTGATCCTGGCTGGTTGCCGAGTCGGTCAGCCGTCGACCGAGTTGGGGTCAAGGCGGTCAGTCGGCACTCCATTGATGTACGTGGCTTGGCCGTTGCCCATAGAAAAGTCCGGCGAGTCAACGGTCATGAGGTTGAAAAATACGTCCTCCCGCCGCACCTGAAGCTTCTCGTGCAACTGGTCTACAACGGCTTTATAGAACGCTGCCTTCTGTTCAGGGCTCGCAACGTTAAGAAAAATCAGCTGGATGAAGATGCAGTTTTCAGACCGTTGGAGACTCAGATAGTCGGCGTCGAAGAAGAAGTTCTCCGCCTTGTGTTCGGTGATGGTCTGGAAACGATCCTCGGGCACTCCCAGACACTCGATCATCTTGTCGTACAGGACATCCGCGATGGTTCGGCGGTACTCCGCCGACTTGCCCTCGATGAGGTCAATTCGTGCGAGTGGCATGATGCATGCCCTTTCTTCGAGTTGAACGGAACTGGACTACGACGGGCTAATCGCCTGTGCGGCGCGGACGCGCTGTCGGTAGGCCTGGGATTGCGTGGGCGACTTCAACTTCTCCCATGGCATCAACTTCGGCTGAGCTCGCCGTCGGATCCGGCACGCGGCCCCGTCCCGGTTAACAGGTTCCCGCCTGCGCCGCACGGTACCGAGGCGATGGGGATGGCGTTGTCGATGAGGACGACTGCGATGGCGGCGGCGGTGGCGAAGGTTTCGGTGTTGAGGACTCGGTTGCGGGCCGAGGCGCCATCCAAGAGCAGCGCCAGTTGTTCGCCGAGTTGTTCGGGGTTGGTGGCGCCGGCCTCGCGCGCGGTTACGGTGAGTCGCGCGGCGAAGGCTTCCTTGTAGTCGCGGGCGTGCACGCGTGCGGGGTGGCCCGGGTCGGGGATTTCGACGGCCGCCGCGATGAACGGGCATAGGGGCGCGTGAATGTCGAAGGCGGCGAGAAGTCGCTCGCGGGGTGTGAGGTCGGTGCGGTCGAACACCTCGGGCAGGATGTCGGGATCGAATCGGCGCAGGTGTTCGGCGATCAGCTCATCCTTGCCGGCGAAGTGCTGGTAAAACGTGCGCTTGGACACCTGGGCCACCGCGCACAGCGTGTCTAGGCCGGTGTTGTTGATGCCTTGATCGCGGAACAGTTGTTGTGAAGCGGCGAGGATCCGCTCTCGTGCGCCCCTGCCGCGGCGCAGGCCTCGCGGCCCTTTTTCCAACTCCGTCATACGCCCAGCGTAGCCCAGTTGGGTACGGATCGGTGTGCATAGCTTGCATTCCACGTCGCCGCACGATACGTTAAGTACCCAGAACGGTATACATAAGATCGTGGCCTCATTCGATGGGAGTGATCATGGGGAAGCTTGATGGCAAGGTTGCGGTAATCACCGGTGGATCGAGTGGCATGGCGCTGGCCGGTGCCAAGTTGTTCGTCGAGGAAGGCGCTCACGTCTTCATCACGGGCCGACGCAAGGACGCGCTGGAGGAAGCCGTCGAATTGATCGGGCGGAACGTGACTGCCGTGCAGGGCGATTCGGCCGACCTCGGCGATCTGGATCGTCTGTTCGATACGGTCAAGCAGGAAAAGGGCTCGATCGACGTGGTGTGGGCAAGCGCCGGGACTGGCGCGCAGGGCATGCTCGGCGAGATCACCGAGGAAGATTTCGATGCCGCCTTCGGGCTGAACGCGCGCGGCACGCTGTTCACGGTGCAGAAGGCGCTGCCGCTGGTCAACGATGGCGGTTCGATCTTCATGACCGGGTCAAACGCATCGCTGCGGGGCTACCCCAATTGGAGCGTGTACGCGGGAAGCAAGGCCGTGTTGCCCGCCTACGCACGGGTGTGGGTGTCGGAGTTGAGGGACAGGAAGATCCGGGTGAACGTGCTGACCCCCGGCCAGGTCGCCTCGCCGATGTTGGCAGAGGTGATGGACGACGAAATGAAGGCGCATTTCGAGTCCGTAATCCCGCGGCGAGAGATGGGCCGCCCCGAGGAGATCGCGTCAGCCGCGTTGTTCCTCGCCTCCGACGACTCGAGCTATGTCAATGGCATGGAGCTGGTGGTCGACGGCGGGACCACAGTGATCTAGCAAGCGGCGACCGCACGTACGCCGAAGAAGACGTTGCGAACCGTCCCGCGGCCCGATGAACTCGCCGATCCGGCTCCGCAGTGAGATCGCCGCCACGCCGCCCAGTCGCCCGCCACGTCCAATCACCCTGGCGCTCAGGAGAACTGATCGCATCGGTTCTCGATCGGCGAGTTCATCTCACACCTCTATGACCTGGTGGCACACCGACTCGAAGCGGGTTGGCACCGATCAGGTCTCACCAACGACGAGCAACAAATGACTCAAGGAGTAACCATGACTACGTTCGCCCCGCACCGCGACACCGTGGAGACCTTCGTCGACCACATGCACGGCGGCGCCGACAAAGACGCCCTTTCCGCAATCCTCGCCCAGGACGTGGTGCTGTACAGCCCTCTCGGCGATGAGCCAACCACGGGCCGCGAGGCAGTCCTGAAAGCCATGCGGGAGGTCGGGGGGTCGGCTGACCTCACCTACAAGGAAGTCCTCAGCGGCGCGACGCACCACGCCGCGTACTTTCAGCTGCAGATCGACGACATCGCGGTCGATGGAATGGACTACATCCGGCTCGATGCGGACGGCAAGATCGCCGAGGTGACCATATTTTGGCGCCCGCTGCCGTCCGGCGTCCAGATGCAGGGACGCCTTGCCGATGGACTCGGCATGCAGCCCTGGGACCTGCGCACGCACACGAAGTAACGGCGAAGCCCGATCCCGAACGGGCAAGTGACGCAAGAGAGAAGTTCAAGTAGCCGGGGACGGACCAGGTGCCGGATCTCCCGGCGGCACAAGACATGGCACGAAAGACTCGACAAGTCAGGACATCTCATGAGCAGCATTAGCCACATCGGCGATCGCGTTGTCGATGCCCCGGGTTTCGGAGCCCCGTGGCGACGTCGGCCCCTAGTGGCGTCGCCCTCTCATCCCATCGGCGCGGCGGGTGCCTTGACCGCCTCCACACACACGGTGACGTCGACAGTGTCCCCGAGCACCGGGCCGCCTCCGGCCATCACGGGAGTGTCGGTCAGGACGCCGAAATCGCTACGCTTCAGCTTGATCACGCCTTCGAACCCGGCCACTTCACCGCGACCCATGCCGGCGCTCACGCCGAGGAACGAGAACGCCAGTGGTAGGCGTTTGGTGATTCCGCGCAGGGTGAAGTCGACTATCAGCACCCAGTCGTTCTGCCCGGTGCCGTTCATGTCGACCGAGACGAGGGTCGCGGTGGGGTACTCGTCGGCGCCGAAGACGTCGGGTGCCTGTAAGTGCTCGTCGCGTGTCGGGTTGCCGGTGTCCACCGACGCGACCGCGATGGTGGCCGTAATGCTCGGGGTTCCGTTCTCGGGCACCGTGATCGCCCCGGAGAAGTCGTCGAACCGCCCACGTACCCTGCCGACCATCAGGTGGCGAACCGAGAACGTGATGGAAGACTGGACGGGGTCGATCGTCCACGTGCCGGGGGTGAGATCCCGGCCAACCGCCGACGTCACCTGAATGCTCTTGTCGAGTTCGGACGGCAGCTCGTAGAGTTCGCGCAAGACCAGGGCGTTGCGCGCTTGGATGAGTACGCCACCCTCGTCGAGACGCCCGAGTTCGATTGGGGCGAAGCCGAGATCGGTGCACAGTCCGGCCACCGTCGCGCTTGCCGCGGGATCGTTGCTGGACACGAAGACCACGCGCTTCCCGAATTCGGGTGGGCGCTTCTCGGCGAGCTGCCTGGCGGCCGTTTGGTTGAACGACTTGACCACCGCGGCGCCCGGGAACGCCTCGGCGTTGAACTCGGTCGACAGGCGGCCGCCAAGGATTTGCTCGGAGTTGGGGACCAGGAAAGCGTTCGTAGTATCCACGATGATCTTGCCCGACCAGTCTGCGCGGCGCCCACCCAGCTCGCGGACCTGAAGGAACGGAATGGCCAGGACGATCACGTCTGCATCCAGGGCCGTGTCGAGGGTGGTCGGTGTGATCGAAGCGGACAGTTCGGTGACGTCGATCGTCTCCGGACCTCGCGTGTTGGCCCAGAGTGCCGGGACGTGGTGGTCGGAGAATCGTTGCGCCAGAACCCCGCCGATGCTGCCGGTGCCCAAGATGGCGTACTGCAGAGCGCTGCTCATCGCACGACCTCGGCGGTCCGAGCGGCCGCGATGAAGACTGCCAGCGCCAGGCACACGGCGTTCACGGGCCATTGTTTGTACTCTGCGCGTCGACCGTGGAACACCGCGGCGCCCACCTGTAGCAGCGCGAGACCCACGGCCGCGGCGGGCGTCAGGACAGGCGCGATGCCGGTGAGCCACGGGAGGATTAGACCGAGAGCGCCGGCCACTTCGACGCCGCCGATGAGTTTGATCGACGTCGCGGAGAACGCCTGGGCCGCGCCACCCATCGAGGGGTTCTTCGCCAGGCGCTCCTTCGGTGTCAGCAGTTTCGTGCCACCGGCAAAAAGATAAACGGCGGCGAGCAATCCGGACGCGATCCATACCGCGACGTTCACCTGGGCTCCTCGAAGACGTGTGTGCGAACAAGGGCGATAACCCGACCGGTCGCAACTGCGAATCTCGCATTCACGCGGACGAGTCATTAGTTGATGCATCAATCATGCTAGCCGATTTTATTTGATGCGTCAACTAAATCTGAGTTCATCGGTCTCGTTCTGCGGTGATGCAGATGACGCCTTGACAACGACAGGACGCCGTCACCGGCGGCCGACGGAGCCGTCGCGGTTGGCGGCTGACGCTTAAAGGTTGACGGTCGAACTATCCTCCAGATGGAGGAGGTCAGGATGACAACTGGGCGATCGGAAACCATCGGGTCGTCGCGGTGACGCGGCCCGAGCGTGAGCGTCGTCAAGCCGAAACGGTGTGGCTTGACGCCGATGAGCAGCGTGCGTGGCGTCAGCTCCTTTCGATGATTATGGAGCTTCCGGCAGCCCTGGAAAGCGATCTGCAGCGCACCGCCGGACTGACGACGTTCGAGTACCTCGTGCTGGCGAATCTCTCCGAAGCCGACGACAGGACGCTGCGGATGTCGGAGCTCGCCGCCAGAGCGAACTCCTCGTTGTCGCGGCTATCACACGTGGTCAGGCGCCTCGCAGGCGACAGGTTGGTGGTGAAGCGCGTCTGTGCCGATGATGGGAGGGTCAGCGAGGTCGAGCTCACGAAGGCGGGCTTGAGGCGGGTCTCCGCCGCGGCCCCCTCGCACGTCGCGAAGGTGCGCGAGCTGGTGGTGGAGCCGTTGACGAAGGCCGAGTTGATCAGGCTCGGCAGAACGGCCGAGACCATTACCGACCGCATCGCCGAGTCGAATTAGCCTTTCTGCTACACCTGGCAACCGTGATACGTCCTCGAAATCATCGTGGTGTGTCACGACCGGAAGATGCTTCGGGGCAGCGATCGCCGCGATCCACAAGTCGTTGACCCGGACGGCCTTCTGGTCGCAGCGAAGTCGCCCAAAGGCGAACGTCGACGCCCCTGTCCCTTCGGCGTCGCCATCAAACTGGAATCACCTCATGACGTACGAGAACTGCGGGTGCGGGTGAACACCGTGCAGATCGCGGTACGACGGCGGCTGGCGCTCTCCTTCATCCTTGATGCCATACTTGACGGCAAGCTCCGCACCGATGAGCGTCTGTCCACTGAGGTTCCTGAGTTCTGGATCTTCGTAGAGACTCGAGATGACATGGCCGGTGAATTCCGGAGTCTCGGCGGTATCAACGATGTGGCCGAGTTTCCCCGGATTCGTTGCCACGATGTCCCGCACGCGCTGAGTCAGCAATGACCCCATCCAGATCGACACGGCGGCGATGCCGGTGTCTTTGAAGTCCACCGCCATGTCGGCGGCCATTTTGTCGGTGCCCGCTTTCGGGACACCGTATGCGGGACCGAACGCATAATGCACCGCGCCTGAGGAAGACGTGAAGACGACGAGACCTTTGCGCAGCGGCAGCATCAGGGGCACAGCGAATACTGTGGCAACGTAGCTGCTTCGCAATCCGACAACGAGTGTATCGATAACGTTGACGGGCTCTTCCCAGAACTTTGTCCGTCCCATCATCTCGTCGCGGATGATCGCGGCATTGTTGACCAGTACATCGATCTTGCCGTGTTCGCGACCGACCCGCTCGAAGAAGTCCTTCACCTGTTCGTCGTCGGCGTGATCGACGCGAACTGAAATACCCTTGCCGCCCAGCGCATTCACTTGTTCCGCGGTTTCGTGGATGGTGCCCGCAAGTGTTGACTCCCCGGGCCTTTCGGTGCGACCGGTGAGGTACACGGTGTATCCGTGGCTACCCAGCGCACGCGCGATACCGGCCCCGGCCCCTCGGCTGGCGCCGGTGACGACGGCAATCCGGTTCGTATTCGACATCAGTGATCTCCTGGTTCCGCCGGATCCCCGACCACACGCGCTGTGGGCCACCCGATCTAGAGAACGGCGCCGCCGTTGACACCGATGACCTGGCCCGTGACGTAGCTGGACGAATCTGAACATAGGAACGCACACAGCGCGGCGACGTCCTCGCCTGTTCCGAGCCGTCCTGCCGGGATGGCTTTCGTCAAGATCTCGGCTGGCGGCAGT
The DNA here is from genome assembly GCA_963758775.1 of uncultured Actinomycetota bacterium. Taxonomy (GTDB): domain Bacteria; phylum Actinomycetota; class Actinomycetes; order Mycobacteriales; family Mycobacteriaceae; genus Mycobacterium. Next base: position 150,190 of record CAVWWU010000011.1, on the reverse strand, counting down.
TTCTTGGCGAGCTGCTGCTCGCGCAACATTGGCGAATCGATAACGAACGGCGGCACGGTGTTGATGCTGATCCCCCGTGATGCGTACTCCCGGGCAACCGTTTTGGTGAGTGCGATGACGCCGCCCTTTGTGGCCGAGTAGTGGCCTTGGCCGACCGCACCCTGCTGCCCAGCGGCGGAAGAGACGGTCACGATCCGGCCCCATTTGGCCGCCGCCATGTCGGAAAGCGCTGCTTGTAGACAAAGAAATGTGCCCGTCAGATTTACTGCTAGGTAGCGGTTCCATTCTTCGAACGTGATCTTGTCGAACCGAGTGAAGCCGGCGATGGCGGCACTGGTGACAAGGATCTCGACGGGGCCGAAAGTATCTCGCACCGTCTCAAAGGCTCGAGTGACGGCGTCCGGATCGGAAACGTCGACCTGCACCCCGTGGGCGCTGCCGCCATTAGCTTGCACCTCGCTAGCCACCTTGTCCGCGGCTTCGCCATGGAGATCAAGAACGGCGACCCGTCGACCGCTCCGACCGAGGTGGGTCGCGATCGCCTGCCCAATGCCGGATCCTCCACCGGTGACCACCGCTACCCGATTCGCCGCACTCACGGAATCCTCCTGCTATACATTCGTACGCTGCCGCATCTTCCCTGTACGAATGTACAGCACGTTAAAGGATCCCGGGTAGCACGTGCATACGCGAACCCCGGTCTCACACAGACGACCGCCGCTTAGACGCCGGTAGGCTCCTCGCCGGCGAGGGTGGTGCGGTGCAGCAGCCGCACCGATGTCGGCTCGAAATGGGTTGCGCGGTGCAGCATTCCGGTGTTATCCCAGATGACCAGGTCACCCTTGCGCCACCTCTGACGAAGCGTGAAGCGAGGTTGGGTCGCCCAGGCCAAGAGTCTGTCGAGCAATGCGCGACTTTCGGAGGCCGACCAACCTACGATCTCCTGTGCAGTGGCTCCGAGCAGCATTGACTTGCGGCCATTGCGCCTTGTCCATATCAGCGGATGGATCCGGGCGGGCACCCGTCCCCAAGATTCGCGTTCGGATTCGGCAGCGGTTGGATTGGCCAGCGATTGGGCGTGCGCGAAGGTATGGACGACCCGCAGCCTCTCGAGTTCCTGGCGCTCATCGTTGCCGAGTGCATCGAATGCCGCATAGGCGCTGGCGAACTCGGTGTCGCCGCCCGCGGGATCGACCTCGCGTGCGCTGAGTAGCGTCGCCTTCTGCGGGAGGACATCTGTCGCGCCGTCGAAGTGCCAGTGAAAATTCCCCTGACGGTACGACGCAAGCAGCGCGTTGGTCTTGGTGGGATCCATTGTGATGGTTTGTATCTCGGGATGGGCATGCTCGCCGGTCGGCTGAATTACTAGAGTTCCGAGCAGCCGGCTGAAGGCCAGCAATTCGTCGTCGCTGATGTGGAGTTCTCGATAGATGACAACGCCATGCCGCTCCAGCGCAGTGCGGGTCTGCTCCGCTGCGTCGCGGGTCAAAAGCTCCGCAGGATGACAACCCGTGATCTCCACGCCCACAGCTTCGGTGAGTGGATGAGCAGTGCCCACCATGGCGCCTCCGATTTAACTGACCTTGGTGATCCGTACGAAGATACTATACATCCGTACAGCATGCGACGCCTGCCCGACCGCGAAAGATGGCGGCCGAGTACCCCTCGTCCAGGATGACGCGCCATCAGATCTCACTAACGCGACCGCGATGGCCTCCGGCCGCGGCGCGTCGATCGGGTCTCGATGGAGTCGAGGTGCTTCTCGATCGCCTTGACTACTTCGTTGTGCGCGCCATTGACCCCGACCCCCTCCTCGAGATTCAGGAACTTCGGGATACCCGTCACCAGCAGAGCCACCGCCCCCAGCGAAAGACCACCATCGAGGCGCGCCCCTTTGCCGAACTTTCTCGCAAGCGCCTCGACTTCGATCGCCCGCACCTGGTTCGTGACATCGGCGATGGCAGACTGAATCGACTTACGGTGGTTGCCCAGCGCCAAGAACTCGGTCATGAGGGCACCACTTGCTTCGTCCCAGCTGAAGTCCCACAGCGCGTGCAATGGATCGTCAGAGCGGGCTTCGAGCGCCTTGGCCAGCACTGCGAGATTGCGTTCGGAGTATCGCTGGATAGCGCCGAGGAAGATCTCATCGAGGGATGGGAAGTAGTACTGCACCAGGCTCGGTGTCACCCCCGCCTTGGCGGCCAACGCCCGGTAGCTCACGCTGGCGTAACCCTCCTCCAGCATCAGCTTCTCGACGGAATCGAGAAGTACATCGCGCGTCTTGGATGTTTCCGCGCCGACGCGACGGGGTGTTGCTGCCACGGTCACCTCACTTCCATTTGAAACCATTTTGCACTCGCCAACCGCTGTACACTCGTATAGTCTCATAACCGTGCGTTGTAGCCGTGCTTAACGGGCATGGCGCTCCCGACGACCAGGAGACACATGACCGCCGGTCCCGACCTCAGCCTTCTGCGACGTGACGTCCAGTATTTACTTGATCGCAGCGCGATTCACGACTGCATCGCACGCCACGCCCGGGGTTGTGATCGCCACGACGCGGACCTCATCAGCGCGGCCTACCACGAAGACGGCGTGGACGAGCACGGCTTTGCCGTCAACTCCGGACCCGACTACGGACACTGGGCCAACACGACCCACGCCGAGACCTCGATCGTGCATACCCACAACATCACCACGCACTCGTGCGAGATCGATGGCGACGCCGCGCACGCCGAGAGCTACGTCATCGTCGTCCTAGTCGGTACTGATGGCGCCAGCGCGCAGTTCATCACTGGGCGTTACTTGGATCGGTTGGAACGCCGAGACGGTCAGTGGCGCATAGCCGTTCGTCGGTCAACGGTGGAGGGCATGTTTCTGGCCGATGCGCGCGTGTTGCAGTCGAAATTCTTCAAAGAGAAGGGCTACCTCGTCGGCACCCGCGATCGCCACGACTTGTCCTATGAACGGCCGCTGACAATCGAGAGCCCGGCGCCAGCTCGCTGGTAGACGACGGACGGAACCCAACAAGGAACGACGCTGTTGCGTCTTTGAATAATCGCTTGCTCGTCAGCTCACAGCGCGGGCCGTCGATCCCGGCGCGGGCGATGACGCAGTCGTTGAGGGTCGTGCGGGCCTTCAGATGCCGGCCGGACCGGGCGCACCATGCATATACAGCGTTTGACCCGAACAGAAACTCGATGCATCCGACGCGAAGAACAACACCCCGTATCCGATTTCGTCTGGTTCGCCCAAGCGCCCCAGGCCATTTGTCATGGCGATCGCCTCGGGGTCAAGCCCATAGCGGGCCGCGTCGTCCGTCAACGTCGCCGCACGTACGGCTCCCACGGCAATCGCATTGACGCGAATACCCTTGCGGGCCCAGGCGCCCGCCATCGAGCCAGTTAAGTTGTTGACGGCCGCCTTGGCCGCACCGTACGGGGCGGCGTGCGGCATGCCCAGCAGGCTCGCTCCAGAGGAGATGTTGACGATGGCGCCCTTGCCTTGCTTGATCATCGGAGTGGCCGCCGCGCGGGAGAGATACCAGACGGCGCCGAAGTTGAGGGCGAGCGTGCGTTCGAAGTCGTCGTCGGGCCACTTCAATATGGACTTGGTCTCCGCGCCGCCCGCACAGTTCACCAGGATGTCGATCCGCCCAAATTCCTGCAGCGTTGCGTCGATAAGTCCCTGACATGCCTCGGCCGTGGTGACGTCGGTGGAAACCGCGAGGGCCCGTCGCCCCAGGGCCTGCGCTTCCCTGGCGGTCGATTCGAGCGGATCGGGGCGACGACCGGCGAGCACGACATCGGCTCCACGTTCGGCGAGCACCAATGCTGAACCTCGCCCAATTCCGGTGCCACCGCCCGTGATCACCGCGACCCGACCTTCGAGTGAGAACCGATCATTCACCTGAGCATTCCTCCGTCCACCTCGACTGTACGAGCGTACAGCAGATGCTATATGGTCGTACAGTAACGCATGAGGAGGGACCTTGAGCGATCAGCTTTATTACGACCCGTGGGACGTCGAGATCGATCTCGATCCGTACCCGGTCTACCGACGACTCCGAGACGAGGCTCCGCTCTACTACAACGAGCGCCATGACTTCTGGGGAGTGAGCCGTTACGCCGATGTCGAGGCAGCCCTTAAAGATACGAATAGACTCAGCTCAGCCAAGGGCGACATCCTCGAGGTGGTCAAGACCGATCCGGTAATGCCGCCCGGGGTTTTCATCAACGAGGACCCTCCTTTGCACACCATCCATCGTGCGTTAATTTCGCGGGCCTTCATGCCGAAGAAGATGCGCGCACTCGAAGATAAGGTGCGCGCGTTCTGTAAAAGCTGCCTCGATCCGCTGACCGACAGGCAGAGCTTCGACTTCGTCATCGATCTGGGGCGCGAATTGCCGATGCGCACGATAGGCATGCTCGCCGGCATCCCCGACTCCGAACAACCTTCAGTGCGCGCCGAGGCACATCGCGTCCTGCGCAATGAGCCAGGCAAACCCCTGCCAGTGGACAAAGACCACTACTTCGATGGCGACATGTTCACCGACTACGTCGCGTGGCGCGAGAAGAATCCATCTGACGATCTGATTACAGAGTTACTCAACGTCGAGTTCGAGGACGAGACCGGGAAGACGCGCCGGTTGACCAAACAAGAACTGTTGATATTCCTCGCGGTCGTCGCAGGCGCTGGCGTGGAAACCACGGGCCGATTGTTCGGATGGATGGGCAAAGTGTTGGCCGAACACCCCGATCAACGCAAGGAACTCGTCAACGATCGCTCCCTGATCCCCGCCGCAATCGAAGAACTCCTCCGCTTCGAACCGCCTGGTCCACATGTCGCCCGCTACGTCGTAACCGAGGATGTGTCGTTCCATGACCAGACGGTACCGGCCGGTAGCGCACTGCTCATCATGCTGGCCTCCGCCAATCGCGACGAGCGCCAGTTCGATGATCCTGATCGCTTTGATATCCACCGAAAGCCCGGCGCGCACCTAACCTTCGGCCGCGGAGCCCACTTCTGTGTCGGGGCTCCCCTGGCCCGACTCGAGGGTCGGGTGGCGTTGGAAGAAGTACTCAAGCGATTCCCAGAGTGGCGGGTCGACCTCGACAACGCCCGACGGTCACGTACGTCCACTGTGCGCGGGTGGGACTCCATGCCGGCCATCGTCGGCTGATGTTCGAAGTGCCCCACAACCAAGAACCCGGGACGACCGGATGCCAATGAGATGTTGATGAGAAAAGAAAGCTGGCCAGAGCTTAAAGCTCTGACCAGCTATCTCTCAGTGGAGCTGCCGGGAATCGAACCAGGCGCATAAAGCCGCTTGATCTGCGGAAACAGCGAAATCGACGACGCGAAATGGCGCCAAAGGACGCCGCGCGACCTGCGGATACGCCAAACACGTTGATGGCATCAACACGTTCGCCCTTCGGCCATTACGTGGCGAATCCGGCGCCGGACCGTCTGAGAGGTCGATCCTCGTTTTAGCGACGGCACGGATGCCGCACACCTCGGTCGGCACCAGACGGCGACGTGCTTTTACGGTTTCGGGCCAAGACAATTGTGTGGGCTCCAGTCATTGATCTGCCGCAGTCCGTGATCGACGTGCACGAAATGTGGCGCGACAAAATTTCCAACGGTAGCTGTCAAGACCATCAGGATGCCCAGGGTGGCGAAGGCCGATAGCGCGACCGTCTTGAGCGGCGTCCGTTCTTCCGGCACTGTGTCAAACCTTGTGTAGAACAACAGCGCCGAGAAGTGCCACGAACCGTAGATCAAGACGTTGAGTCCCCACATCCCGACGCCGTTGTCGAAGCAGTAGTTGGACCCCGAGTAGGCGAAGGTCTCGCCTAATGGCATGGGCACGGCCAATATTGCGCACAACAAGCCGTGCCGCAGCCAGGAGTCGTGCGCCAAGACCGAACCGCCGCGGTTCAGAAGCTGCGTGACGATGCGGTACAGGGTGCCGAGGATGACGCTGTAGAAGCCGAAGACGCTGATCGTCATCGGCAGCATGAACAACGGCACACCGTTGGGATTGAGCGTCGTGTTGAAGGCGAAATGCCCATGTAGCACCTCGTACCAGGGATCTGTGCCGATGAAGCCACCCAGGACCGCCCAGACGATGAGGAAGATTCCCATCCGAAACCCGTAAAGATCGGTCAGCGGACGACCCTTGTCATCACCAGCGCGGAAAACCAGGGGCCAGAGCAACGTGCCAAGTCCCATCACCAAAGCCTGAGTCAACAGCGCGAAGTCGTTGGGCTTGTCATAGCTGAGGTGAGCGGTGACGAAGCCCTGCAGCGGCACTGATACGAGAAACCAGACCACGTAGACGATTTCGGTTCGACGCTTGCCCGGGTTGGCAGAGAGCAGATGGAATTTCTCCAGCGTTGGCGTGGCCCGCTGCGATGCGTCTGGCGTTGTCGCCGCGTCACTGGTCACCATGATTGCCTCCGACTTGAGTCGCATTTTCTTCTGACTGCCCGACCACTTGGCTGTGGAAAGACTCGAGTTTCGTTACGAACCGCAGATAACTTTCGAGTTCTTCGCGGCTCTCGCTGAACAGTTGTTCAGCCATCTGCGCTTTGAATTTTTGTGCGATGGCGGCGGCCTGCTCACCTACTACTGACAGATGCAGCTGCTTACGTTTGGCATCCTCAAGCGACAGAGTCTCCGACACCAGGTTTTTCGCGCGAAGCTTCGTGATGGTCTGGGAGGTAGCCGAACGGGTGACACCCAGGTCTTCGGACAACTCAGTGCCGGTAATGCCGGGATGCTGCGCAATCAAGGCGCATATTTCCGCTTCCAGCAGAGTCATAGACACCCCGGACCCATAGTCGCGCGGCGTTCGTCGGCCTTGCTCGATCTTGTTGATGACGCGCAGCAGCGAGATCGTGATCGCCTCGGCTATATCGACGTTGGACTGCTCAGGCGACGTAGTCGACGAGTTTGGCGGTCGGCGCATGTGGCCCTCTCCCTGGGTCGGCAAGGCGCTACCCGCGGCAGGCGCGGGCAAGATCTTCCTGTTCGGTGTCAAGGATCGCCATGAAGGGGTCGCCTTGTGGCGGCAATGCCCAAAAGCGGTTCTGATCGAGAGCGCGCATCACCCAGGACACAGCTTCACCCGGCTCCACTCCGGACTCATTGAGCAGCGCGTGGCCACCCTCGATTAATTCCGTTGGCATCGCCACTGTTGTCGGGAGCCGCGCAGCAGAACTCCGGATCAGATTCGTCTTCACCATGCCGGGGTTCAGCAGGCCAACTCGTATTTCGGGTGCTGCGGCCTGAAGCTCAGCCCTCATCGTTTTGACCAGGGCCACTACCGCCGCCTTGCTCGCACTGTAGACACCGCTGTACGGCGACGTCACCATGCCGGCCATCGAGGCGGTGACGATCAAGTCCGCAGTGGAGCCCTGCGCGATGAGCCGCGGGACGAACGCCCTGATTCCGTGAAGGACGGCTTTGAAGTTGACTCCCATCACGAAATCTGTTGTTTCGTCTGGTGTTTCCCACACTGTAGTCCCGGATGCCATGACTCCCGCGTTAAGGCAGACCGCCGTCAACGGCCCGACATCCGACGCCGCCTCTGCGAGCCCTCGGACTGCATTAATGTCACGCAAGTCCACCGCGGCGGTCACCACCGTGGCGCCATACTCCTTTAATTCAGCTGCGGCACAAGCCATACGCTGCTGGTCGATATCGGCGATCACGACACACGCACCTTTCGCGGCGTAGTGCCGAGCGAGCGCGAGGCCAATGCCGCTGGCGCCGCCGGTGACGACCGCAACACCGGCGTCGGGTCGGCTCGTGGCGTGGATCATCGGTAGCTCGGTATCAACTCTTTGCCCATCAGCTCGATCGACTCGACGACGCGGTCATTGGGCATGCCGCCCATCTGCATGTGAATGATGACCTGATCGACACCGCTGGCCTTGAACCCGTCCAGTACTTTGGCGCAGTCCTCGGGGTTGCCCGCCATGACGAACCCTTCTTCGACCATGAAGTCCTGGATTACTTTGCGGTCTCCTTTTATCGCCTCTCGAAGCATCGCGATATCGCCACCGGTGACATGCGCGTAACTCGGTGTGGCCTGGCCACCCGGCCACCCATTGGCCATCCAATCCTGCCCGTGGCTCGTGTGTTCAACAGTCTTGAACGCGGCCAGTTCCCGCACCGTGTCGCGGTCATAGCTGCAGAGCCCGTTGATGAAGCCAGCCGTTTGCTTGTTGACTGCACCACAGATGGGCACGGCGTCATCGATATTGGCGTGGTAAGCCTCTGTCGCTTCGCGCAGGCCGTCGTAGTCGGTTTTGTGGGCGAAGAACAGCATTCCCAATCCCCGCTTGGCTGCGCGCTCAGCGTTGCCCGGGCCGACCCCGCCGACCCACAGCGGAGGGTGAGGCTTTTGGACGGGACGCGGAACGACCGTCCGGGCTGGCATCTTCACAAACTCGCCATCGAGCGAGACGTCTTCTTCGGCAAGCAGTCGCGCTACGGCGTCCAAGCCTTCCTGCCACTGCGCGCGGGCCTGTTCGGGATCGATGCCGAAGCCGTACAACTCGGCGGGTGTCGTGGATCGTCCCGAGCCTAGGTCGACGCGTCCGTTCGACAGACAGTCGAGCATCGCGACTCGCTCAGCGATGCGAACTGGATGGTTATAGGACGGCGGTGTCAGAGCCAGGCCGAAGCCGAAGCGAATGTGTTCGGTCTGAACCGCCGCTGCACCGAAGACAACTTCCGGGGCAGACATGTGCGAAAAGCCGCGCAAAAAATGGTGCTCGGTCAGCCACACGTAGTCGAACCCATGCTTGTCGGCAAGCACGATCTGATCCACAGTCTCTTTGATGATCCGTGCCTCTGCGCCTTCTTCGCCAGGCGGAACGAACATCTCGTAGAAGATGCCGAACTTCATATGGTTGCGCTCCTTCAAGCTGCTTTGGTTGTCATGCGGACGTGTCATCGAGCACCCAGCGCATCATTCTCCGGATGGGATAGAAGCCGTCGTGGGGCAGACCTTCGACACTCTGTGCGACCTCACCGAGCGTGACAACTCGCTGAACTCCCATGCTGGCCAGTGCATCCCGTAATGCGGCCGCACGCTGCGGCGGAAATATTCCGACGGTTTGGGTCGCGACATTGGTGTAGCGGACGGCATCCTCGAGTGATTCGACAGCGACCACGTTGACCGTCTTGGATACCGGGTAGAAGTCGACTGGATCCTCCGACCGCACGACCAACCCCGCTCCCGAAAAATCTCCCCACACGCGATAAATCGGTTCCAGTGTCTTGAGGACTGCGACTTCGTCACGAAGTTCGTTGGACAATGGCGCGGCTGCCGCCGATGACAATGGGCGCTCACGGACAAGCTGGCCCAGCAATTTCTCGGAAAACCTGTCGACGTCATCAATGTCGCCTTCCGCAAAGACGTAACGGCTTGCGGCACAAGCATCTTGGTTGAAGAGCGAGACGTCGATGGCCGCCCGTTCGGCGGCATCGTCGAGTAGCGCCTCATCGGTATAGATTTCACGGCCGATCATGGAGACCGAAACTTTCGGATCAAAGGACACGATCTCGAAGCCAGGCCCCGCATAGCGCAGTGCGTTGGCAACTGCCGAGTCACCGCCCCAGACAACCAATTTATCGAAGAACTGCGGTCGCATGATGGCGCTCTCGATCCTGGTGTCACCGCCCTTCCAGTAGACCGCGGAGAACGACTGCAAAGTCGGGTGATCCGGATCGATCTGTGACATCGTGCGCAGGATCGCCGCAGCGGTGAACAGATCGTTAGCCGGCACCTTAATGAGGTTGACACCCTTGCTGAGAGCGCCGCGGACGATCGTGGTGACCGCAACAGCCGGGGTGTTGCCCGCGATGACGTGCACCAGCCGGGGCGGGAACGCTCGCACCCGCCCGGGATGTCCGGACGGTCGCGGGATTTCCTGCCATCCGTCGATGGCTCCCCATCCGATCTCCTGCTCCACCTGGAATTCCAGGTTGTCGCGGATGAAGAAGAACGGCAAACTTCGATACGTCGTCTCCAGAATGCGGCGTTCCAGCGTGTTATGCGCCAAAGAATGCTCCAAGGCCTCCTGGAGGAATTCGTTCGTGTCGTAATCCAAGGCAGCGCCGACTTCGACCAGGAAGTCGAGGACGTCGCGAATGGGCAGCGAGAATGCCGGGCCTGGCTGGTTTCGCGGCCAGACCAGATCGTCGAGTTCGATTCGCGGAGTGCGAAACTCGCCGTAGTTTTCGCCGGCATCGGTGTCAACCCGGCCTTTGACAACGTGGGGTACCGCGGTGGCCAGCCCGGGAAGTGTGCTCAAGGCCTCGCCTTTTCGAGGCCGGTGGTGAAATGTCCCCCGCCGACGAACGGAAGATCGAGGCGTGTCTTGATCCCCGGTGTTGCCTCACACACCGCCGGAATCGCGTTGACGGCGAGCATCGCCGTCGCGATGGAGGTGCCGCGGCCCGTCTCACTGTCGATGTCGACGCGACAGGTCACCGTCGGATCGCCATCGATGGTCACGGCGTAATGCGCATGACCCGACGGCCATTGCGGTGCCGCCACATCGGACACCCGCCAGACGAGCTCGTATTCCACAACGGTGCGATCGCCGATAATTGCCTCGATGACGATTCGCCGCACAGCGACTGAGCCGGCTTCTATCTGGCCCCAAGGCAATTCGATCGCGACGTCGGTGACCGCTTTGTCGTGATGGACTCGGAAGTCGTCGTAGCGCAGACCGAAGGTGTCGGTGAGCAATTGCAGACAGGTGAAGTACGGACTCCATCGCACGTCCGTCATGTATTCCATCGGCGCGAGGTCTTCGGGACGCATACCCATTCCGATCAGGTCCGCGACAATCGACTTCGACGTGTAGCCCGACATGTCGACCAACTCCACCACGTGCAATCGGTCGATGCGTCGGGCGATCATCGACAGCGCGATCGGCAACGCATCAAATGCGAAGCCCGGATTCACGCCCGTGCTGTGGAATGTGGTCTGCCCCGCAACACATGCCTTGGACAACCGCTCCCTGTCCTCCGCACTCATCGCATCAGGGTGGACGTGGGCAGACACCGCGGTCGATACGACGTTGGTGCCCGATTCGAGGAACCGGCAGATGTCCTCAACACACTGCGCGGCGTCCCCGCTGTCACCGAGTGCGTTGTACACCAAGCAATCAGGACGTAGCGCAAGGATTTCGGCGACGCTCCCGGTCGCTGTAACACCCAACGACGAGATCCCGGCCAGCTCTCCGAGGTCCTTGCCGTACTTCGCCGGGTCGTAAACATAGCCGCCGATGACCTCGAATCGCGGATCTGCGGTCAGCCCACGAAGCGCCTGAACACCGACATTGCCGGTGGCCCACTGCGCGACGGTGTAAGGCACTCGAAACCAGCTTTCCCTGAGCGCTATTCGCCGACCGCGCCGCGGACGAACGAGTCGATGGTGCCGGCACATGTGAGCTTGTCGTCGCCACCCTCAAGGTCGGAATAACGAGCGATTTCGATTACGGCCGGCACTGCCCGACCAGTCGGGCTCGGGTCGTAGTCGACGACCACCCGGTCACCACTGATGATGCCGCCCCAGCGGCCGTCGATAGACACGTCGAACAACGCCATCCGCCCGGTGACCTTGCCCACCTGAGCCTCGAGCAATTTCTCGCCCGAATCATCGAGCAACAGCGGCACGATCCAGCCAGGAAATTCATAGCGGCCCCACTCGTTCATCCGTGCCCCGCTGCTCGCTTCCTGCATTCCGTAACCCTGTGTGAAGTTCTCGAACGTCAGCCCCATGAACTGCATGATTTGCTCGACGTGATCGGCCGGGATGTCGAAACCCTTTGCCCCACCACCGCTGATGACGTGCGTATCCGGATGGAAGGACCCTTCCGGAACGTTCCTTGCCCGTGCTGCCTCGACGACCCGGAATAGCTGCGGCGTGAGCCCGACAATCAGCGAAGCCTCGTCACGGTGCGCCAAGATGTTGTCGATCATGTCGTCGAGCAGTTGGTCGGCGACGTCACGACGAAACTTGATGCTGGCCTCGAAGTCCGCGATTTCTGAGGGGGTCGCCGTGCCATCGCCGATGCGGCGCCGCATGCGGGCCATGCCGGACAGATCACTGATTGTGAGTTCCGCGTTGGTCAGGAAGAACACCGCGCCGGGTCGTCCGATCTTGTCGACCATATGAGTGAACGTCTGCGAGGCACGGTTCGGGGCTTTGCGCGGCCCCAGCACGAATACCGGCCGTGATCGATCCTGCGGAACGCTGCGCGGGATGGTCGCGGCGTTGGCATATGTGACGTCCTCGCTGCTCTGGTTGAGAAAGGAGTTTTTCCCACTTGTACCGCTCGTCGCGAATACGTGGTGGCCCGCTTCATGCAGGCGCTTGATCCAGTCGTCAGCGTCGTGCAAACCGTTTACGTCTACTCCGTCGACCGGATGCGTCGATAAGGTGCTGAGCCACAAGTTCATTCGGTCCCACCGGCCGCGGTCGATGAACGATTCGGGGTAGCTCTTGTAAACGGTGTGGGCGAACAGCAACGGCACGACATCATCGAGGCTTTTCACCTCGTCAATTCCGGCGTCCTTCGCAAGGCGGTCGAGGATCGAAATCTGGCCGCGACACCGCTGGAAACGCCGGTCGATGGCATCGATCCATAGCGGCGTGAGCTCATCGCGCGGCGTGCTGAACGGTTCGTCGGCTCCGGCGATCGCCATCAGTGTCGTGATCGGATCGTCCACCGCGATATACCGCCTTCGTGAAGTTCATCAGCTCGTCGGCTCCCGCGGAGGCCACCGATTTGATACTTTGTTTAGGTGCTTAACAAGCAAGGTAGCGGCAGCTCCGCCGTGGTGTCAACGGCTGGCACCAAAGACACCCGGCCTAGCGCGGCCCACGATGCCTGAGCGCTACTACGACTTGCTCGACCGCGGAGATCCCCTCGGCGAGAGAGTGATTGCGTCGAACTTGACCGCAAGTACCTGGTCCCGGTCGCATCAACACGGCGGACCGCCCTCGGCCCTACTCGTGCGCGCGCTGGAGCGTTGCCGGCCGAGAGCCGATATGCAGTTGAGCCGAGTGGCCATCGATCTGCTTGGCGCCATCCCGGTAGGCGCCCCGCTCTGGGTGACCTCGCAGGTGGAACGGCCCGGAAAACGGATCGAATTGGTGGGCGCCCAGATTGCCGCGCAGGCACCGGATGGATCAATTCGGCCGGTAGCAAAAGCAGCTGGCTGGCGCATGCAACACAGCGATACACAGGCCGCGGTCCACTCGTCGGCGGCACCGCTACGACCCCCAACCGACGCGGACCGCAAACTTACGTTCGAATTTCCCGGCACCAACTACCTCCACAGCCTGGATTGGCGCTGGCTGACAACCTTCCTTTGTGACGGACCCGGCGAGGCGTGGATCAGCCCCGTCGTCGATCTCGTCGAGGGCGAAACGATGACGCCCCTACAGCGGTTGTTCGCCGTGGCTGACGACGTTAACGGTGTAGGCGCCAAGTTGAATGTCACCGAATGGACGTTCGTCAATACTGATGTCGTCGTGCATCTCCACCGATTGCCCGAGGGTGAGTGGACCGGCTTGCGCGCCGAAACCAGCTACGGACCGGACGGGGTCGGCGTCTCCAGCGGCACCCTCTACGACCGCCAGGGTCCCGTTGGTATCGCCACGCAGTCGATACTGCTTCGGCGCATACCTCAAGCCGATCAACGCCATCACCCATAAAGACGCTGGCGGCTTCGATGACTGTGGTGCGCGGCAATCCATGACGGGGCTGGCTGCTGAACGAAAAAACTGGCCAGGACTTGTGGCCCTGGCCAGAATCTTCTCGGTGGAGCTGCCGGGAATCCAACCTGAGGGCGCACCGGCATTGATTCGTTGCGGCCGGCTGGGTACTGGACCGCTTCTGCGGCTCCCAGCTCCGATACAGGCCTTATCACAGGTGTTGGGTGCGACAATCGGTTTGAGTTGCTATAAGTGAGTGGCCAGTTGGACTCGGCCATGACATCCCAAACCTTAAAACATCGGCTCAGCCCAGCCACTCGCGCCTTTAAGCTGCGCGCGATGTTCGCGGCCCAAGCAAACACAGAATAGGCTCGAATAACGAAACACGTTGGGAAACAACAGTTTTTCGTCACAGCTGGTCCCGGTATCGCCGGACTCCATAGAAGCATTCCGCGGCTCCCCCGACACTTCAGACCGCCGCTTTCCACTGGTCGAATCCACCGGTGAAGTCAGCTCGACATTCCGGGAAGGGCTCGGCCAGCTCCCCGACCAGCGGCCCGGCCGGGCGGCCGCCGGCTCACTGAGCGACCGGCGCGCGTCGGGGCCTGAGGTCCTCGATGCGGTCGAGGACGTCATCGAGCGCTGTTTCCAGAGGGGCGGGGTCGCGGCGAACCTGGGCGAGCAGCATCCCGCCTTCGACCGCGGCCAACAGCACGGTCGCCAGGCGGTCGGGGTTGGCCTTGCGGCGCAGCTCGCCCCGATCCCACATGGCCTGCAGGCCCTCGCGGATCGCCGCTTCCCACTGATCGAATCCCCCGACCAGGTCGCCTCGACAGTCCGGGAAGGGTTCGGCCAGCTCACCGACCAGAGACCCGAGCGGGCAGCCGCCTGCGCAGTTGCGCTGGCGTTGGGTGTCGACGACGAAGTCTCGCCAGGCGCGTAACCCCTCCATGCTGTCCAACCCGCCCAGTGTTGCTATAAGAGCGTGGATGCGGTGGGCGATGACGGCCCTGATCAGGGCTTCCTTGTCCTGAAAGTAGTGGTACATCTGCGAAGCGCCAACGCCGGCGGCCTTCTGGACGTCGCCGGGACTGGTGTTGGCGACGCCGTGGTCGTACATCAGGTGCGCTGCTGTGGCCACGATCCGCTCCCGCGTGGCCCGTCCCTTGGGGGTGAGCCGGTGCGGCTCGGTGGCCGATTCCTTCGTTGCCATCGCTTTTGGTCAGGTTGGGCGAGTCCGTCGTTGCGGGCCCGCTGTCCTGATCCCCCTTCCGATTTCGTCTGATCCTGTTCGGGTGGTACTAGCCGGGAAGACCGTCGCCGGCGGCCCGGTCGTGGTTAGGAGCTGGTGGAGACGGTCTCCGCAGATGTCCCGGCCGGGTTGGTGTCCCTTCCGCCGATCTTGTCGGTGGTCTCCAGCGGGACGCGGCAGCCGTTGAGCCACAGGCCCATGAAGATGAAGTAGGTGATCGAGAAAATGTACTTGCGCGTCAAGTCCTCACCAAAGGTGCTCAGGAGTTCGCTGAGCGTCTCGTCGGTCAGTGTCTTCGCGCTGGCGAACTCGTCGACTGCTCGGCCCAGCAGAACGTAGGCCGAGTCGATGCCGGTGACGGGCGCGTCGGAGGCGATGGCGGCGATCTCGTCCTCGGTGAGTCCCACGTTGCGGCCGATCGCCGAGTGAATTTGCCACTCGTAGGGTGCGTTGAAAGCCTTGGCGACGCGCATCATGCACATCTGCCGGTGTTTGGGGTTGATGCCCTCGGGGCCGAAGATCGCCTGGACCGTATCGATCACGCCCGGAAAGTGCGCTCCCGTTCCGGCGAACATCTTGACGACGTTGAGCGTCGCCTCGGACCGATAGGTGCCACCGAAGTAGGCCTCGATGACCCCCTTGATGACGTCATCATCGGGCAGCGGCACTGTCACCGTCGCCGCGTAGGTAGTCGGTATGTTCATCGCCATTTGTCCTCCTTCACCTGCCTGTGGGCAGGGTCGCCACCGGCTTTTTGTCTGATGTCCGGGTGGTCATCGCCGCTTCAGACAGTGTAGCGCTACGAATGCCAATTATAAATCTAGAGATACAAACTAGAGGGAACTGTCTGGAGGGTTTGTTTCGAGAAGTTCCTCGTCGAGGTGTGTCTACGCGATCGACGACCATATCGAAAACGGCTTCAAATAGCCGATTAAGGATGTCCATCAGTCGTCCGCGCCTGGGCCATCTCACGGTTGACATGAACGCACATAGGGCAACACTATGTATCTGTGGATACAGATTATTGGCTCTTCAATGGATTTGGAAATCCACAATCGAGGAGCCCTGCGTTGGGGCGGCCCACCACCTACGAGGAGATGAAACAGAGTGAAGATCAGGCGATTCACCACAGCTGAAGCCCCCACGGGCGTTGTGACGCAGACCGACGAGGTGTTCGATACCTCGACCGTCAAGGACGTCACGCACGCGTTCGATATCTGGGGATTCGACGCGGTTCCCGAACTGCCGCTACGGCCCGAGCACGTGCTCGGTGAGTACAAAGAACTGGGCCTCTTTGGGCCGCGCGGCGGAATCCGCGTCGACATTCAGGTCGTTCCGCCCGTCCTCGGTGACGAGCCGCCGGACCTGTCGGCGATCGCGGGAAACCTCAACTTCGGCACTGGTGGAGGGATGACACCGGGCAAGGAAGGTGGCGGCATGCACCGCACCGACACCGTCGACCTCGTCGTGGTCCTTGAAGGCGAGACCAACGTCGCCTACCCCGGCGAGGATGGCAACGTGCACGAGATCACCATCAAGGCCGGGGATTTCCTCACCCACAACGGGACGTTCCACCGTTGGCACAATCGATCCGGATCGAACTGCACACTGATGCTCATCCCGATCGCCGCCACGCGCACCACCGAGTAGCAACCAGCATGAGGGCCGCCCACTCCGCATGAATCGCCTTGCTGGCCAATGGCGTTGGCATTAGTGGATACCGGGCTGAGGAACATGGTCGGTCCGATCACGGGCAGCGCGGTGATCAACAGCAGCCGCCAAGGCGGCTGGGTCACCACGCTGCACCCGCCCCGAAACGTCATCGTTCCAACAAAGCAGTTTGGTGCATCCCGTGAACAAGCGTTAGCGATGTGAGACGTGTTCGGCACGCGGACTTCCACAGGAACCCGTCAACAGTCCCGGATTGGTGAGCAGATGAGGTTAGGCAATGCCCCACAACACAACTCGTGGCCCGAATGTGCTGGGTTCAACAGCACATTCGAGTTACACGCACCGATGAGCGGCGGCCGAGGTGGGCGATAAGACTTTCTCCGACAAGACCGCACTGGTGACCGGGGCTGGCCGCGGCATCGGACGAGCCGTGGCGTTGGGCTTGGCCTCCGCGGGCGCTGATCTGGCACTGCTTGCCCGATCACAGCCCGAGCTCGACGAGGTCGCAGAGCACGCTAAAGCACTGGGTGCCCGGGCCGTCGTCGTCGTACCCACCGATCTGGCTGACCAGACAGCCGTGGCGGCCGCAATTCAGCACGTCCAGAGGGAATGTGGAGTGATCGACATTCTCATCAACAATGCCGCAGTCGTGCAGCCGATGGGACCCACCGTGGACATCGACGCGGCCGAGTGGGCAGCGGCGATCACGGTCAACCTGGTCAGCCCCGTGCAGCTGACCCTTGCCCTACTGCCCGACATGCTGAGGCGTCGGTGGGGCCGAATCGTGAACGTGACGGCCAAATCGGCGGCGGCGCCGTCGCAACTCATCGGCGGTAACGCCTACACCACCTCCAAGGCGGCGCTGGAGACGCACACGCTGAACCTTGCCGCTGAACTCGCCGATACGGGAGTCACCGTCAACGCCTTCCGACCAGGAGTCGTCGACACCGCCATCCACGACTGGGTCCGCAGTCAACCAGCGGAGCGAATCGGCGAGGGACTGCGAAACCAGTTCATCAAGTTCAAGGAGTCGGGGATGTTGATCAGCCCCGAACGATCCGCTGACGCCCTGCTCGCCCGACTCGGCGGTGACACAACCGGCCAGATCCGCGATGTCGACGATGAACCACTCCAACACTGAGCACCAAGCTCATCGACCGTCCCGGGTCGATCACACCCGAGCGGCATCGCTTTGGGCCGGGCCGCAGCCACACCGTGGCCGTGAATCTCACCGGATCCGTCGCTGATCACTGCAGCCACCCGCGGTATCGGTAACGCCACGGCCGCTTCGTTGGACCAGCCCAGCGCCCACGGTCTCCTGGCTGGCCGCCTCGCCATCTGCCCCCCGGACCCTTCCATCTTTAGGAGAAAATCCATGAAAGCCATCCGTTTTCACGAATACGGCGACGTCGACGTCTTGCGCTACGAAGAGACCCCGACGCCGCAGCCCGGGAGCGGAGAAGCGCTCGTTGCCGTCGCGGCGACCGCGTTCAACCCGGTGGACACGTGGTTTCGGGCAGGGATCATCGACCAGATCTTCCCCGTGCGCTTTCCTCACACCTTGGGCCTCGACCTAGCCGGAACCGTTGTCGACCACGGCCCCGGCGTCAACGATCCGGCCATCGGGACCGAGGTCATCGGATTTCTTCCCATGACCGGTCCCGGAGCGGCCGCCGAATACGTCACCGCACCTGCCGAGCGGCTGGTGCGCGCCCCCGCCAACACCCCACTGATCGACGCCGCCGCGATTCCCGTCCCCGCGCTCACCGCCTGGCAGGCACTGTTCGAGCACGGCAACCTCGTCACCGGGCAGAGCGTGCTCGTCAACGGAGCAGGCGGCGGTGTCGGCGGATTCGTCGTCCAACTCGCAAAACAGGCCGGCGCCCAGGTCATCGCCACCGCCAGCCCCCGCAGTGCCGACCCATTACGCGCCGCGGGAGCCGACCACATCATCGACTACACCGCAGCCACGATCACCGACGCACTCGATGCACCAGTCGATCTCGCGATCAATCTCGTCGCCGGCACCGGCGAGGACACCGCGAACCTGCTCAACGTCATCAAGCCAGGCGGAACCCTGGTGTCGGCGACCCCACCGGGTGGGGAATTCCCGGACCGTGCCCAGCGGGTGGTGTTTTTCAGCGTGCGCAGCGACACCAGCCAGCTGACCAAGATCGTCGAACTCATCGACAGCGGACAGCTCCACCTCGACATCAGCGCGCGGCGTCCCCTGTCCGACACCGCGCAGCTGCACCAACAAAGTGAGGACGGCGCACTGCGAGGTCGCACTCTGCTGATCCCGTGAAAGACGACGGCCTCGACCACCATTCGGCGGCGGCGTGCACCGGTGTGGCGACAGCCTCATGGATACGCCCCAGCCGATCACCGCCAAGCACCGGCCTAATGCTATGGCCTCATGGATCGACGCCGATGTGGCGTTGGCCGTCGCCAGCCGAATCGATGAACCGGCGACGGTGCAGTCCCAGCGCGGCGAGACGGCGAGTGACAGTGCGTCGGCTGATCGCTATCCATCCTTATTGAGTTCGAACGCGATTCGCGACGCTGACCATTTCCGGGCGCGGCGCAATCGTTAGATCGTGGCGACGACCTCGGCTACCGATCAACCACCGTCGCGCGCGGTGAGATCTCTTGTAACTCGCCGAGTGGACCACACGGCGGTGGTCTGAGGCCGCCCCACCATCCGCGCCCGGCGAGATGTGAGATCAGCTGTAACACCGTCAGTGTGCGCAGCTGGTCTTGGCGCCGTTATACCGTACGGTACAGTCTGGGTGTGGTGCACTCGGCCGATCGAAGCCCTACGAACTGCGCAGCCCGCGGCAGCCATGCGAGATAAGAGTTTACGAGGCGATTGTGACACCGCTGACTCGGCATGACGGCCGCGGCGAAGACAGAGCTACCTCGGGTTTGACCTCGTGGTTATCCCAGCCCATGACGCTCAACAGCCGAGGACGATCGCGAAAAGGAGCCAACCATGCAGATCCTGCGGACCCCCGATGAGAGATTCAAAGCGTTGCCCGACTACGGATTTCAACCGCACTACGTGGAGGTAGCTGCCAGCGACGGAAGCACCCTGCGCGTGCACTACCTCGACGAGGGCGCACGCGACGGCGAGGTTGTCTTGTTGCTACACGGCGAACCGTCGTGGTCGTACCTATACCGTTGGATGATCCCGGTGCTCGCCGACGCGGGGTTACGGGCGGTCGCCGTCGATCTGGTTGGTTTCGGGCGCAGCGACAAGCCCGCCAGCCGCGACGACTACACCTACCAGACGCATGTGGACTGGACGTGGGCGGCCGTTGAGGCGATCGGCCTTGATGCGATCACCCTGGTGTGCCAGGACTGGGGCGGACTAATTGGCCTGCGTCTGGTTGGTGAACACCCCGACCGCTTCGCCCGGGTGGTGGCTGCGAATACGTTCCTGCCGACTGGTGACATACATCCGGGAGAGGCGTTCTTGGCTTGGCAGCGGTATAGCCAGGAGACACCTGTGCTCAATGTCGGCCGGATTGTCAACGGCGCCTGCGCGTCCGAGCTGAGTGCCGAGGTAATTGCCGCCTACGACGCCCCGTTTCCCGATGAATCCTTCAAGGCAGGTGCCCGACAATTCCCCTTGCTTGTTCCGATCACCCCCGAAGATCCCGCCTCCTCGGCAAACCGGGCCGCCTGGGAATCGTTGCGCCAGTTCAATCGGCCGTTTCTATGCGCCTTCTCCGACTCAGACCCCATCACCCGCGGCGGCGACACGGTGTTCCGCGCCCAAATCCCCGGTGCCGCAGGGCATCCCCCGGTAACCATCGCAAACGCTGGACACTTCCTCCAAGAAGATAAGGGTGTTGAACTCGCCGCCGCTGTGGCCCGGTTCGTCGAGGCCACTCCCCAATCGAGCCCGGGCGGCTGAATAGGAGATGACTTCCTGCATGCCGCCGGCAGACGAACCTTGTCCACCGTCGCGCCCGGAGCCGCCAGGGCCCGATGACGCGACCGTGGATCCGGTTGTCGAGGCCGATGTGCCGGTGCCTGTGGCGCCTTCTCCGGATCAGGTGCCCGGCTTGGACGCACCGGTGCCTGGTGGTACCAGCCATGGGGCGGTCGCGGAAGCCGATTCTGCCCTCGCTGGGCCGGCGGCCGGCTATGGATTTCCGGCGGCGTTGTGGCGTGGCCTGAACGATCATCCGCCGCCGGGCCTGTCGCGGATACGGTGGCGCAGCCCGCTGCGCGGGCCGTGGCTGACTTCGGTGTTCGGGGCGACGCTGCTGGTGGTGTTGCCGATCGTCATCGTGACTGGGCTGTTGTCGTACATGGCCTATGGACCCAAGTACGGGCAGGCCATCCCGTTTGATGTGGGGTGGCTCAAGCTGCCCAGCTTCGACTGGCCGAGCAGCCCGTCGTGGCTGTACCGCCTCAACCAGGGCCTGCATGTGGGTCTGGGTCTGGTCATGATCCCCGTGGTGCTGGCCAAACTGTGGTCGGTAATTCCCCGGCTATTCGCCTGGCCGCCGTCGCGTTCCTTGGCCCAGGTACTCGAGCGGGTGACGCTGCTCATGGTGGTCGGCGGGATCCTGTTCGAGATTGTCACCGGAGTCCTCAATATCCAGTATGACTACATCTTCGGATTCAGCTTCTACACGGCGCACTACTTCGGGGCGTGGGTGTTCATCGCCGGATTTGTGTCCCATGTCTGCCTGAAGCTGCCGACAATGGTGCGCAGCCTGCGGTCGCGGTCGCTGCGCTCGGTGTTTGGCACCTCGGTGGCCGACACGGTGCCCGAGCCGCTCGACCCCGGCGGGCTGGTGGCACCCGACCCCGATCCCCCGACCCTGAGCCGGCGCGGTGTGCTGGCTGTCGTGGGCGGCGGCAGTTTGCTGGTCGGGGTGCTCACCGCTGGACAAACCCTGGGCGGGTTCACTCGCAGTGCGGCCTTGTTGCTGCCCCGTGGTCGCAGCTACGGTAAGGGACCCAACGACTTTCAGATCAACCGCACCGCTGTTGCGGCGGGCATCGACGCGGCCTTCGCCGGAGAACAGTGGCGCCTGCACCTGTTGGGCGGCCCCGAACAGGTGACATTGGACCGCGCCGCGCTCGACGCGATGCCACACCACACCGTGGAACTGCCCATCGCCTGTGTCGAAGGATGGTCAACTACTCAGACCTGGACCGGTATCCGGCTTTCCGATCTGGCCGCCGCAGCCAGGACCCCCCGCCCGGCTTCAGCCGTGGTGTCCTCGCTGGAACGCTTCGGCGCTTTCAACCGCGCGATCTTGCAAAGCAACCAGATCCTGAACCCCGACTCGCTGTTGGCGTTTCAGGTCAACGGCGCCGACCTCTCGTTGGACCACGGCTATCCGGCTCGGATTATCGTTCCCGCGCTTCCGGGTGTGCACTGCACTAAATGGGTGTCCGCAATCGAGTTCCGGGTGACCTGATGCCAGCACTCGGGCAACGGGCGTCCCGTTTGTACGGAGATCGCCTGTTTCATCTTCTCGTGGTGCTGGCCGCATTGGCGTTAGGCGCCTACACGATCTCGGTGTTAGGGGTGCGAAACCTGTTTAACCCGACGGTGTGGTGGCAATCCATCGCCGTCTGGTTCGCGGTGGCCGTGATCGGCCACGACCTCATCCTGTTTCCGCTCTACGCGCTGGCTGATCGGCTCCTGTCCGCGTCGCGCCGCTCACCGGTGGGCCACCGCGACTGCGCCCCCGCAAATCCGTCGAGGCGCACCCCGATTACGAATTACCTTCGGATGCCGACCCTGGCGGCGGCGCTGTTGTTGTTGATATTTTTGCCCGGGATCATCGAGCAGGGCGCACCCACGTATCGAGCCGCCACCGGGCTAACCCAGACGCCGTACCTGTCCCGTTGGCTACTACTCACCGCCACCTTCTACGGTGCCAGCACTATCTGCTACACGATCAGAACGCTGCTACAACAACGACGCTCGAGTGAGCCTGCTCGTAGACCGCATCACCCCGAAGCATCGAACCCGCCGCCCTGCAACTGACCTAGTCCCCGGCGCGATTGACTCCCCGTTGCGGCCTCACGCTCTCGGAAACCAAACGGCAGCATTCACGCCATTCTGTACTTGACAGCACGAGCCGTCCGCATCGCCGGATTTTGTGTTCTGGTCGGATCACGTGGGGCGCAGTTGCCGCACGAAATCAGCGACTGCGGTGCCGATCTGGTCGGGGCTGTCCTCTTGCAGGAAATGCTTTCCTGGAACGGTGATTTCGCTTTGGTTGGGCCAGCAGCGGGCGAGCTCGCGTGGGCGTCCGTTAAGGATGGTGCCCGGTTCGGCGTTGACGAACAACTTCGGAATATCGCTGGCCGCGAGCCAGGTGGCGTAGTCGTTCACGACCGCGACGACGTCAGCGGGCCGATCCCCAATTGGAATGTCGCGCGGCCACGACAACGTGGGGCGCCGATCTTCACCGGCGTTCAGAAACGGCCGCCGGTAGTGCGTCATCTCCTCGGCGGTGAGATCACGCAGGATCTGGGCGGGCAGCATCGCTTCGACGAACAGGTTGTGTTCCAGCATCATCTGCTCGCCCGCCGCGGAGAAGATGTCGAGGGCCGGCGCGTCGGCCGTGAAATCCGACGGCCGCAGCGGGGCGACGATGGCTTCCATGTAGGCGATACCCCGCACGCGGTCACGGTGTTGGTTGGCCCAGTCGAAGCCAAGCACCGAGCCCCAGTCATGAATCACCAGGATCACGTTGTCGCCGAGGTCGAGCGCCTCCCAAAGCGCGAATAGGTAGTCGCGGTGCTCGGCGTAATGGTAGCGGTCAGGTCCGGACGGGATGAGCTTGTCCGAATGCCCCATTCCGATCAGATCGCATGCGATCAGCCGGCCTAGGCCTTGCAGATGAGGCATCACATTGCGCCACAGGTACGACGATGTCGGGTTGCCGTGCTGGAACACAATCGCGTCGCCGTCGCCCTCGTCGATGTAGGCCATTTTGCTGCCGTGAATTTCGCGATACTTCAATCTACCGAAAGGTGTTGTCCCGAAAATGATTTCGTCCCTCTCCGGTTCTTAATGCTTCGGTCCGAATCCGCCTGCGTAGGATAGCGGACTGTTGACTGACCGGTCAACTAGCGGTAGCGTCGGCTCGTGCCAAAGCCGTCGGACACCCGCGAGCGCCTCGTCTCGGCGGCGGCCCGGTTGTTTCTTGAGCGCAGTTATCAGGCTGTCGGGGTGGATGAGATATGCGCGGCCGCCGATGCCCGCAAGGGCAGCTTTTACTACTACTTCTCGTCGAAATGTGAGCTCGCCAAGGCGGTCGTCGACCTGCACGCGGTCACTTACGCGGTACGGCTGGCCGACTTTGTGGACGACGACCCCGTTCGGCGCCTGCGAGCGATTCCCGACATGATCGGAGCCATTCAGACCGATTTCGAAGCGCAATTCGGTCGGGCCGTAGGCTGCCCGTTCGGCAACCTGGCAGCCGAGTTGTCCACCACAGACGATACTCTGCGTGCGCATATCGCACAGTGTTTCGCGGCAATGGAAGAAGGCTTGGCGCTGCTGTGCCGTGAGGCCGCCGCACGGGGGGCTCTTCGAGAAGGCGTCGATCCCGATCAATTGGCCCACCACTTGCTCGCCCAATACCAAGGCGTGACCCTGCTCGCCAAACTCAACGATGCTGGTGTTGCTGGCATCCCAGCCGCGCTGCACGACTTTGTGGCCGCCTACCTCTCCGAGGGCGGACTTCCCTCATGAGGCGCCCTGCCGAAGTCGCAGATCCGGGTTTGGCATGACTAAAACGCCACCAGCGTTGTCAGAGCACGGATCCGCCCCGAAGGTGGCTTCGATGTTGCGGCTGAGCGCCGCAGCGTTTGCGACGGTGTATTTCGTCCACGGAGTCGATCACCTGCGCCGCGGACTCGAATTTGAATCGACTCCGGTGATCATCCTCGGGATCGTTCAGACTCTACTGGTCGTATTTGCTGTTGTCTTGGTCGCGACACGAAGTCGCTGGGCGCCGCTGGCCGCGGTCGTGGTAGGCACCGTCAACGCCGCTGGCTTCATCCTCCAGCACGTGCTCCCCGCCTGGTTTGGCCCGTTGAGCGATAGCTTTATCGATGCGCCACCAGACCATCATGTGTCCGCCTTCTCCTGGTTTGTCGTACTCCTGGACATCCTGTCGGCCCTCGTCTTTGTGACAGCCGGTGGCCTGGCGCTGCGAGTGCGAAAATCCTTCTGACAGTGGTCAATTCATATGAGAGGGCAGCCCATCACGATGCACGAATTCACCGTGGACCGAAGTCTGTATCCATTCGAATCGCAATGGTTTCACGGCCGCTACGGACGAATGCACTACATCGACGAGGGCCACGGGACCCCGATCATATTCTTTCATGGAAATCCGACGTGGAGCTTCCTGTACCGCAATATCATCACCCGACTCCGCGGCGAATTCCGTTGCATTGCCGTCGATTATCTGGGCTTCGGCCTTTCGGAGCACCCCAGTGATTTCGGCTATACCGTCGAGGAACACGTCGCCGCGGTCGGGGAATGGCTGGACCATCTCAACCTCGACGGGTTCATCACCATGGGGCAGGACTGGGGCGGCCCGATCAGCATGGCCATCGCCACGGAGCGTCACGCAAGCGTCCAAGGCGTAGTGCTGGGCAACACCTGGTTTTGGCCCTCGGACGGGTGGCGACTCAAGCTCTTCAGCATCGTGATGAGCTCCTGGCCCATGCAGTACCTCGTGCTGCACCGCAACCTCTTTGTCGAATTTCTTCCCTTCGCCGTTTCCCAGAAACCAACCGATGCCGTCATGCAGCACTACCGCGATGTCCAACCATCACCGACCGCACGGCGCGGCATCGCCGAATTCCCCAAGCAGATCCGCGCAGCCCGCCCACTGCTCGAACGGCTGGCCCGCGACGTACCCAGCCGACTGGGCTCCAAACCCGCCTTATTTGTCTGGGGCATGAAAGACCCCGCATTCGCGCTCGCCGCGGTACTCGGCCAGCTACAAGGCGCCTTCCCCGACAACGTGTTGATCCGCCTCCCGCAGGCGAACCACTTCATTCAGGAAGACGCACCCGACGCCATTGCCGAAGCGATCATCCAGCGCTTCGGAGGAGCCGACGTTGAGGGAGAGGAAGACAGATGAGCGAAGCACCTGCTCCGAGCTGCAGATCGGGCGCCCCCGTCGCGATGTTGAACGCGCTGTGGTTTCGGCCTGGCGGAACGGAACTTTACGGACAATACGCCCAGGCTGTCCTTCCCATATTGGCCGAGGTCGGCGCTGAACTATCGACCCCGTTTCTGCAAGTGGAGGAATCACTCGAGGGTGACTTTGATCCCGACCTGGTGGGATTCGTCCGGTACCCGTCCGCAACGGCGTTCGACGAGATGTGGCGCAGTGAACGCTATCGGCGTATCGCGCATCTACGCACCGACGCTGTCCACAGGGCGGTGCTGACTCGCTGCGCCATCGAGCCGGCTGACAGCGGTGCAGCATTGCTCGACAGCGGCATCGTCGTACTGAATATGCTCTGGTTCAACGAGGGCGGACGGCAGCGGTACGACGAATACCTTGCCGCAGCAGCGCCTATGGTCGAAGCTGTCGCAGGCCGCTACGTTGTTCCCCGGTTCCTACCTGACCTGGCCTACGACGACGACTTCCTGCCTGATCTGGTTTTCCTGGGGAACTATCCGTCCAAAGAAGCGCTGTTCGACCTAGTGACAAACCCGGCGTACGCAGAGGTGGCCGAAATCCGAACGGCCGCGGTCCAGCGGTCAGCTACTACGATCCTGCGAGTCCCTTAGAGCGAGAAGGTGATCCGTGAGCCCGTGCCTCACGCGGGGCGCTTACCGGGTGAGAGATCTACGCACGGCCAGCGCAAGCCCGGCTGCCGGTGACCCTTTCTGTACTTCAGGGTACAGTCCTGTTGGTATTCCCCGTTCCGGATGGTTTGGCGTCAGGAGTTGCGATGGATGGTGGTGGCCTCTTGGAGCCGGCAGCTCTTGATGGCCGCCGCCTGCTTATCTCCGCAATGTCGGATTGGTCCCGCCCGGTAGCGCATTGCCCCGGGTGGGACACAGCAGAGCTGGTCCGGCACACCGGCACGATACTGGAATGGATGGCCGCGGTCGTCACCGCCGGTCAGCCCGTAAACCTCGGCACAGCTCCGGCTGCCCTCACAGATCTGCACGACTGGCACGCCGACAACCTGGATCGCTGCCTGCGGGTTCTCGCCGATACCGATCCCGAGGCACCGGTCTGGACGTTCTCCTCGCTAGGCGATCACCGCGTGGCGTGGTGGCGACGACGGTTGGCGGTCGAACTTGCCATCCATCGCTGGGACGCCGAGCATGCCGTCGGGACCGACGCATCGAGTCGACCGGCCCCGCTGAACGGTGCCGTCGCCGCGGCCGGAATCGAGGAGTTTGTCACCGAGTTCCTGCCCGGCCTGCTGACCCGGGCCACCGGGCAGCGTCCTAGTGGCACACTGCACTTGCACATGCGCGACGATGACACCGATCGGTGGATTGATCTGGACAATCCCGCCGATGTGGTCGTCGGAGATGGCGCCGCCGCCATCAAGGTCGGTGGGACACGCTCAGATATTCTGCTATGGATGAACCACCGTGATCCCGACTCGTTGACAGTGCTCGGTGACCGCGCCGCGCTCGACGGGTGGATTGAGCTCCGGCGCTGACGCGTCTCGGGGCTCGCGCCGCAGAGCTATTTTTTGGTCCGCCGACTGCCCCCGTGCCAGTCCTCCTGCACGCCTACCGATTCGGCCGGCACGTCAAAGCTGGCCAGTTGGGGTCGTTCGCGCAGGCTGCGCTTGAGTTCGGCGAATCCGGGGAAGCTGGCTAGCCCCACGACGTGGTCCCACAGCAAGCCCGCCTCCTCCTCGGCAGGCAGCCGACTGATGACGGGCCCGAAGAACGCGACGCCCCCCGGTGGGCGGAAGTGCAGGATGGGTGTGCCGACGTCTCGTCCCGTCAGTGCCAGGGCCTCATCGGTTTCCGCGCGCAGTTCTGTATCAAACGCGCTGTCCCCCAGGGCGTCTGATAGGTCAGTGGGCAAGCCCATGTCCTGAAGGATCGGCTCCAGGAAGGCGCTCGAACCGGGGGCTGCGGCGGCGATAGGGTGATCGCCGGGCCCGGCGTCGAAGGTTCTGCGGCCGATGGCCTCGTAGAGCGGCCCGATAGCCGCGCGGCCGTACTCAGCGCGAATCCGCGCGGCAACCCGCAGGAGTTTCAGCCCGGCGGTGTGCCCGTCTTCGTAGTCCGCGGGGAAGTGCGTGTCGTAGTCGATGCCGGCGTTGAGGATTCGTAGCGAAATAAACCGCCAGTCGACGCGGTAGTCGCGTTGCGCGGCCACCATGCGCACCCACTTGCTGGTTATCCACGCGAACGGACAGACCGGATCAAAGTAGAAGTGCAGGTCTGCATTGGTCATTGCGGTGTGCCAATCGCAAAGGACCTGTGGCCCATAAATTTCCCCATTCTCCTTGAGGGCGGCGACTGGTGCGCACGCTAGCGGATCGAGGACATAACGAACCGGTGGATCGCTTCATCGGCGTGGTCTTGGATCGTCGGATCGGCGAAGTCCGCAAGGATCTCGGATTGGTCGAGCACTGGCCCGGTGAGAGCCTTCTCGGCACTGGCGTAGAACACGCCGCTGCGCAGAGACGGATCGGTCACCGCCTCCGCCAGGCGAGCCGAGCCGTCTTCAAGGCCGTGCCCAATCCCCAACGCCGGCGCCAAGTAGGGCATCAACACGTGCTGAAAAAGGATCCGCATCGGCGTCGGCAGGTCACGCATGGCCTCGGTGCCCGAGGTGTTGCCGGGGCTCATCGTGATAAAACGACGCTCGGGTTGCTTGCGGGCCAGCGCCGCGATCCACAGTGCGCCCAGATACTTGACCTGGGCGTAGGCCAGCATCGCGCTAGCCTTTCGGTCGCCGAAGAATGAGCCGTCAATCACCGACACGAACTCCTCGACGGAATGCGTCGCGAACTTGGGCCGCGGGATACGCAGCTTGGGAACACCACGGGCGGCTTCGCTGCCGGTGAGCACGGCGACACCCTCAAGCCTTTCGGCGGCAACCAACTCCTCTAGCAACACGGCGTGACCCAAAACATTTGAGGCGAAGATCTGCGTGACACCGTCGGGTGTCAGGGCCATCGGCCTGGGCCCGCCGGTTCCACCCGCATTCATCACCAGGGCGGCCAACGGCCGGTCGATCGCCGGGATCGCCGAGCGGACCGATTCCAGGTCCGACATGTCCATCACGATGACCTCGAAGATGTGCTTACCAGTACTCGTCTGCAGATCATTCCTGGCCGCCAGCCCCTTCACGTCGTTGCGGCATGCCAAGTAGATCCTGTCGAAGTTATCCTGCACCGCCAAGCGCCGGGCCAGATCCTTTCCAAGGCCGGTGTTCGCGCCGGTGATTAACACCGCCCGACCGGAAGTGGGGACCACGACGACCTCCGTCCGAATAGCGCGTCGCGACGAGATGTACTGACTAGTACATCCTGGACTTGAAGCGTTTGGGTGTCAACAGATCGTCGCTGCCGGGGAAAGCGACTTTGCCTAGATGGCGCGATCTCGCGGGTAGTTAGATCCGGGAGGTCGGTTTACCAGATCAGGTTAGCCCATACCATCAAATCCTTTGCTGCCATGATGATTTCCGGCCGTGGAACGATCGCGTCGATGCCCGACAGGGCAAGTTACGCAGCCCGGTCGCCCTAGCCTCACGGATCCAGTCCTCCAGCCGGGCGTCGTGGCGATGGCGTCGGCGTCCGCGCGGTTAGAGGTAGCCGCGCCGGCCCGCGCGTATCACAGATCCGGGGAATACAACCACAGTTGAGGCCGACATAACACATGGTGGGACGCCCGGGGAGGGCGCCGCCGATCCCTCGGGAAGTTGCTGCAGATGGGTGTGCTGGCGTCACGCGGAACGATGTGCTCGTGGTCGGTGCCGCGGCAGCCATCCTGCTTGACGACTCAAAGCCGCCACCGCCGCAGCCGACCGCCAAAATAAGCACGGCTGCACCACCGCACAGCACGACCGCCCTGTTAGCGTCAGATTTAATCAGACTCCCCTTTCTACTGCGCTAGCACCGTGTTGGCGGCGTAGCAAACGGCGCCGATGAGGTAGAACGTGGCAGTGAGCAGCAGTCACAATCGCAAGTAGGGGCCTTGTCGGTTCTGCCCGAAATGGAAGCATCGGCATAAATAGTCCTCAGCCGTAGGTGAAGGAGTAGACCTGCAATGCCTTGGACAAGGCTACCTCAACATGCCCGTTCCCGCCGGCATCGTCGGCGACAATTTGGAGCATGTTGGGGGGTCCCGTCACGGAGATTCGTTTGACTGCACCGTCTTTGGTCACTGTGAGTGTGCCGGTGCCGCCGACCACCAGGTAGACGTTACGGGCGTGGTAGTTGAGCGCGATGGTGTCGTCGTCGTCCTCGGCGGTCGCGGCCTGGGGGTCCAGGGTCCACCGGCCGCGAAAGGCGAACGCGTCGGCCGGGAGTTGGGCGGGATAGTCGAACGTGGCGGTGCCCGGCTTGTAGGCTCCCCGGCCCGCGTAATTGACTGCGGTTCGGGCGCCAAGGTAGGTCTCCGGAGTCAGGCTTGACGTCGGTGTTGTGTCGGGCGCATCGGCGGCTGGCGGCAGGCTGACATTCCTGTCCGCCTGCGAAAGCAGCTGCCGGATCAGGTGTTCGGTGACGTCGTAGTCGCCTTCGCCAAACTTGATATGACGGATTGCGCCGTTGGAATCGATAAGGTAGTGGGCCGGCCAATACTGGTTGCGGTAATTGGTCCAGGTCGCATAGTCGTTGTCCAACGCGACGGGATAAGTGATCCTGAGCGCGGCGGCGGCGGTGGCGACGTTGGCTTTGTCGTGCTCGAAGGCGTACTCCGGCGTGTGGACGCCGATAACGTCGAATCCCTTGTCGTGGTAGGCGTTGTACCAGCCGACGACGTGGGCGATGCTGCGCTGGCAGTTGATGCACGAGTAGGCCCAGAAGTCGATCAGGACAACCTTGCCGCGCAGTGACTTCAGATCGACCGGTGCTTCGCCCGGCGTGTTGAACCATTGGGCGATCCCGTTGATGTCCGGTGCGATGCCGCAGTTTTCGAGTTTGGTCGCGCCGTCCGTGCAGTTGGACAACGCGGCGTTCTGGTCATTGACCGCGCCGCCCAAGTTGAGCTGGCGACGGACCTCGCCCCCACCGCCAAGTTTCTGCTGAAAGGACATGGTGTAGTCAGGAATTGCCCGTTGCAGGGTCGCGGGCAGGTTGAACACCAGCGCCACGGCTAACAGGATGGTGACGACGCCTGCGGCGATGCGGATCTCGCGTTGGCGGCGGCGGAACGCGCGTACTCGCTCGGCCACTCGCCGCCCAGCGAGTGCGAAGATCAGCAGCGGCACCACCGCGCCGACAGCGAAAGATAATGTCAACGCGATGGTGGGCAACCCGATTGAGCCGGTTGCGCCTGCCAGGACGATCGCTGCCAGCACTGGCCCCGCGCATGGCACGTACAGCACACCGAGCGCGAGCCCCAGGCCGAAACCGCTGCTGCCTGAGCCGAACTGTTTCTGTGGCAGCCACGAGAACGGCTTTTCCAGCAGTGCCTCAACAGGTGGGAAGATCAATCCCACGCCAATCGCGGTCAGTGCGATTAATCCCAACCACCGGATGGCCTCGGGCGGCAGGCGCAGCAGCGACAGTAACGCCGATCCGGCCAAGGTGACCGTGCTGAAACTGACTACCAGACCTGCGATCACGAGATAGGGCCGCAGCGACTCGGCGCGTGAGGGTTTGGCCGGCGGGTCGACTGTGCCCGCCGCAGCTGAGGTTCCTGCTGTGGTCCGGGCGCTTTGCGCGCCCGAGATCAGGATCACCGGCAGCACCGGCAAGATGCACGGCGAGATGCCGGTAATCAGCCCGCCGACAAGGCCGATAGCGATAAGTGTCACCATCTCGATCGGTGAACCCCTGCCCCGCCAGGGCGAGAACAACATTGACTCTCAGGATCGGTGACTTGTCGGCGATCGGATAGGCCTACGCCTTCGCAGGCTGCCGTCGCGGCGTCGCGATGACCGGTGCGCACCTCAGCTGCTGCCTGCGCCGACCAGAACCGGTTGTTCGCGATACAGATCCGGGTATTCACGCATGAGGTTGTCGAGCTTGGGCATGTCGTTGATGGCGATATAGCTGTTGGTCGGGTTGGAGTTCAGGAAGTCTTGATGATGCGCCTCGGCGGGAACGAAAGCGGTGGCATTCTCCACGCGGGTGACGATCGGAGCACCGAAAACGTTGGCGTGGTTGAGCTGAGCGATGTAGGACTGCGCGACCCTTCTCTGCGTGTCATTCTGCGGGAAGACAGCCGACCGGTATTGGGTCCCGACGTCGGGCCCCTGCCGGTCGAGTTGGGTCGGGTCGTGCGCGACGGAGAAGTAGACCCGTAGCAGTTGGCCGTAGGTGATCTGGGAAGGGTCGTAGGTGATCTCCACCGACTCCGCATGCCCGGTCGTGCCGGTGCTCACCAGGTCGTAGTGCGCGGTCTGTTCCGTGCCACCCGCGTACCCCGACACCGCGCGGTTGACTCCTTTAACGTGTTCGAAGACGCCCTGCACACCCCAAAAGCACCCACCTGCCAGCACCGTAGTCTCGCGGGAGCTCGAAGTAGCCAAGGGCTCATCCACCGCGGGCCCGGGAATGTTCACCGCGGGCGCAGCGCTGCCCAGACCGGAGAATAGGCCCGTGCAGGCAGTGATTTGGAGGCTAACCGCGCACAGGAGCGCGGCCAGCCGAATCGGTTTGGTCCTCGACGATCTGCGCACGATGCTCCCCACGGTCGGTATCGATGTCGGCCTATCGCCTTCAGGCTAATCGCAAACGGCGGTCCCAATTCTTACGAAACAATGGCGCCCGAATCCCAACCCACATCCGGAGCTTCTTACCGAACCATGACGGAATGGCGTTGAGGACGTTCCGGCACCGCGCGTCGCGTTACGGTGATTGGACTGGATCTCCCTGTCAGTCAAAGGTGTTGGTGAGATGGATGTGACGAGACGGCGGCTGCTCACCGCCGCAAGTGTGACCGTACTGTCGATGGCCGCGGTAAGTGCCTGCGCCGCGAGCGCGATGTCGTCGCCACCCGACACGCAGTTTGCTGTCACGCACACCGACGCTGAGTGGCGGAAGCTCCTGAGCGTGGCTCAATACAGCGTGCTGCGCGAGGCAGGCACCGAGGCTCCGTACAGTAGTCCGCTCAACGACGAACACCGTCACGGCGTGTTCAGTTGTGCTGGCTGCTCGCTGCATCTTTACTCGTCGGATACCAAGTTCGACAGCGGCACCGGCTGGCCGAGTTTTTGGAAAGCCCTGGACAACGCTGTGTCAGAGCGGCCCGACACCAGCCTGGTCATGACGCGTACCGAAGTTCTCTGCAGCCGGTGCGGAAGCCATCTCGGTCACGTGTTCGACGATGGGCCGCAACCGACCGGCCTGCGGTACTGCATGAACGGCGTCGCCATGACCTTCGCCGTGCTCTGATCGCACAGGCATGATCGCCGACACATGAGTGGCAGCGCGGGATAAACCGGCGACAGCGCCGCGTGCGGGCAAAGCCACCGTTGCAAGACCATCCAGACATACTCCAACGACAACACGAACTAGCAATGGCTTAGCGAGCGTCCCTCGTCAGATGCCACGCGCAGATGGTGCTCGATCAGGACGTCCTGCGCAGCTGTGCGGCTTCCCCGGAACGATCGTGGTAATTAGCGAAAGCCGATATCTGCGTGCGCTTTTGATCGCTGCCGGTGTCCCGCGGGCCGCCGGAGGATGGCCAGCCAGCAACTCATCGCCGCCGCGCTGTGATCGGGCAGGAATCGGAGAACGCATACAAGACCTTGTCGAAATGCCCCGACGCATCCCATGCGGCCCAATTAGCCGGAGCCGCTGGATCTGACCAATCACTGGGAAGAACCGGCGTGGGGAAATTGGCGAACGCCGAATTTGGAGGATCCACCGGGAATCACCCAGCGTAATTATGACGTAGTAGTGACGAAGCTGTCGGGCGTCACCACCTCCTCCAATTGCTTTGTAACGTCGGCACTGTCAACCACAGAACGCGCGATCCGGCGCGGTGCGAAAGGTGAACCACATGCGATCCACGGCGCGAAAGGGCGCGGCCCTGCTCACGATTTCCTTGGCCATCGCGGCGTGCAGCAGCTCGAAGGAAGCACATCCAGGACCCGCGATATCGCTGTCAATGACGGCCCCGGCGATGTCACAGTCCGCCTCTGGCGCGGTAAGTACGCGGACCGGGACCTTTGGGGGTGTCAATGAGAAGCATGTCGTGGGCACCGCCAGCGTGACAGCTACCCAGATCGTCGTGTCGGGCTTCTCTTCCGACGCGGGGCCAGACCTGCACATCTACCTGACCAACGGCACGGACGAGAACGCTGTAACCGC
This sequence comes from uncultured Actinomycetota bacterium, assembly GCA_963758775.1. Taxonomy (GTDB): domain Bacteria; phylum Actinomycetota; class Actinomycetes; order Mycobacteriales; family Mycobacteriaceae; genus Mycobacterium. The sequence continues at coordinate 116,033 of CAVWWU010000011.1, read as the reverse complement.
CGGAAAAGAGCTCGGCAGTATCGCGTTTGACATAGCTTTTCAGGCGTTTTCGACCAACGGGGTGGATCCGTCGAAATACACCACCGTCGTGATCCACTGCGATAAAGCAAAGGCCGTCTTCGGCGCCGCCACCCTGACATGAACCCCGAAGTCAAGCCCACCAACCTCGTCGCGTCGATCATTGTCGCTGTGACGAGGCTCGCCCTGGGCCTCCTGTGGCTGGATGAGGGCGTGTTCAAGTACACCGCGCACTTCGGCCGCGCAGACATCTTGCTAGTCGTAAACAGCGCGAAGTCCAACAGTCGCGTACCTGAATACTTCAGCGCCTTCACCGCACGCATAATCGGCTGCTTTCCGGGCCTGTTCGGTTTCGTAATTCCGCTTCTTGAAACTGCGCTAGGCGTCGCACTGGTAATCGGGGTGCTCAGCCTCCCAGCGGCACTGGCATCGCTACTGACGTTGATGACCTACTGGAGTTCTGACCAGCTCATCGCCCAATATCCCATCATGGGAATTTTGTCGGCGATCGTGATTGCTTGGTCAGCCTGCGCCGCGCGTCTCTCGGCGACATCGCTCATCCTGGCGGCTCTGAACCGAAAACAGATTGCCGCACATCTGATCTCGGGGCCACTTCGACGCTGGCTGTAGCGAGTTAACCTCACCTTGACACTGCCCGATAGTAGTGTCGCCGATGCTGGCCACCGACAGGTCAGGCGTGACAAGTTCACGACATCGCAGCTGGTGATCGCTCTTCGGGTCTAGTGTCAGGTGGTGTGAGCCGGATCTTGATTGCCGACGACGACCCCATCGTCCGGGATGTGCTGCGCAGGTATCTGGAACGCGACGGGCACGACGTGTCGATCGCGCACGACGGCAACGAGGCGCTGAAGCTACTGGGAACCGAACACTTCGACCTCGCCGTCCTCGACGTGATGATGCCAGGCCCGGATGGAATGGCGTTGTGCCGCAGTATGCGTCGCGGGGACAGCTATGCGGTGCCGGTGATCCTGCTGACAGCGCTGGGCGAAGAGGACGACCGCATCGCTGGACTCGAGGCCGGAGCCGACGATTATGTGACGAAGCCGTTCAGCCCGCGGGAACTTGCGCTTCGGGTCCGATCGGTATTGCGCCGCGCCCCCTCGACAGCCGATGAACTGCCATTGGAACTGCGCGCCGGTTCGCTGCGCGTCGTGACCGCCGCCCGCGCGGTGTCCATCGATGACCGACCCGTGAGCCTGACCAGCCGGGAGTTCGACCTGTTGACCTTTCTGCTGACCCACACCGACACCGTGTACTCCCGCCAGGAACTGCTGAAACTGGTGTGGGGGTGGGAATTCGGTGATCTGTCGACCGTCACCGTGCACATCAAACGGCTGCGCTCCAAACTGGGCGACACTCACCGGGTGCAGACCGTCTGGGGCCGCGGCTACCTGTGGCAGGAAGGTCAGACGTCACATGCCAACGACTGATCTGTGGGAGATCGCCGGTTGGGCGCTGGCCTGCTCAATTCCTGTGGTGTTGGCCGGCGCGCTGACCATCCGCCTCGCCCGGTCATGGTCGCTGGCGGTGAGCATGGTGGCGCTGGTCTTGATTCCCACCCTGGCCACCTTCACCGGGGTGCTCGGCGCCAGCGGCTTCATGATCACCGAAACGTTCGAACGCACGGCGGTGGTGCTGGTCGTCGTGTCGGTCGTGACCCTACCCGCCGCGGTGCTGCTGGCGCGTTACCAAGCCCGTAGAACGGTGTGGGAACAGGAGATTCGGGACTCCGAACGAGCAGCCGAACAATCGCGGCGCCGCCTGGTCGCATTCGTCAGTCACGACCTGCGCACCCCGTTGGCCGGTATCCGCGCTGGCGCCGAGGCGATCGCCGACGGCGTCATGAACGGCGACGAAGCCCGCGAGCAAGCCAAACACATTGAGCAGGAATCAATCCGGCTGTCGGAGATGGTGGACGACTTGTTCGAGATGTCGAAGATCAACGCCGGCGCGGTGCAGCCCGCACACGACACGGTGGCGCTGGACGAGGTGGTCGACGATGTGGTGGCCGCGCATCGTGTTGTCGCCGAACGGGCCGGGGTGGCACTGCACGTCGATCTGCCCGATGAACCCGTGCGAGTGATCGGCACCGACCGGGCCCTGGTGCGAGTGTTGTCGAATCTATTGGCCAACGCGATCGCGCACACCCCGCACGGTGGACACGTCACGCTGGCACTCGGCCACGATGAGCAGGGGGCATGGGCGCGAGTCGATGACACCGGCGTCGGCATTGACGAAGCCGATCTTCCCAGGGTGTTCGACGTGGCCTATCGCGGCTCCAACGGCCGTGTGCCGCGGGCTGATTCATCACTACCCAGTGGGTCGGGACTGGGACTTGCTATTGCGGCCGGACTGGTGCAGGCCCACCGCGGCACGCTGTCGGCATGCAACCTGGACACCGGTGCGCGCTTCGAGGTCCGATTGCCATTGGCCGCCGACTCCTGAAATCGGCACACGAGTTGCGATCGCCGCGAAGTCCACACGCGCGAGTCAGGAACGCAAGGCAACCGCCGCGGGTGCGATCGAGACGCGGGTGCCGACTGATGAACGGTGAGCGGGTGACTAGGAAACCGGCGAGCAGCAGCGGTTCTGGTCGGCGATCTTGCCGCCGTGGGTGCGCGAGAAGGTAGCGCGTCCTGGAGGTGCTGGCGCTGCTGTTGAGTTTGACCTGATGCCAGCCCGTTCCACCCCAAAATTCTCTTTGCACAGCTGGTGATTGAAAACCCTTACGCGGTGCTCGGGTAGCGCTGCTCGAAGGTGTACCGGAGCAACCAAACCCGTGACTACTATGCTTCGTGTGGTTGCTGCAAGGATAAGTATTAGGCCGCCCACCTCAACGCCAGGCCGAACCGGCCAAGGTATTTACCGGAAGGCCCCATCAACCGAAAACGCTGGAAATGCAAACGTGCCGAAACAGCCGGGAGATGACTGCGGGTCCATCGGATCCCCTCAGAACCAGGACAATTCAGGTTCGAGTGAGTCGTAAAGGGAAGTCAATCCCTGACACGTTGTTGTCCGGAATCTGAGCTTGCCGTCGAACGTCCCGACGTGACCATCCCGGCACTTCGCGACGTGCTTGCACTCGATGCAGCTGGAAGACCTCGACAGGAGACTTGTCCCGGTCGATACACATCCAACTGAAGACCAACAATGACGCCTTCTCATGTACTGTCCGGTACAATAGATCCTCTGAGCCGACCGGGTCATCCGTGGTTGGCGGCGAAGGAGCGGTGGATTGGGACCGAGTCGCGATTGTTCAGACGAGAGGACGCTCTGTGCCCCCGCAGGAAAAAGCAATTCGCACTCCAACACCCCACGATCGCATCCCTGCGGGGCGTCTGTGTCCGTCGTAACCCGGCTCCAGTGGCGGGCCCCCGCACGGCCGCAACGCGAAGGCGTATCCGGGCGCTGGCAGCCCGAAACGACCTCCGTTACGGGCGACGTCCGTCTGAGGTTCACCGATCCGCCGCAACCGACCCGCCCTCGACCGCTATCGGTGCCGGTAGGTGAGACGAGGACCGCATGACTCCCGAGGACATCAGGACGGCTACGGGACCGGTGGATCTGATCTATCGTGCAGGCGCAGCTGGCGCCGCGTGCTGGGCTCGCGATCATCGCGGGCATGTACGGGAGCTGCCCATGTCCCGTTGGATCGGAGGCCCGCATGTCAGCCACCGCGATCGGCTCGCCGATGGGCACGTTCTGCGGCACTGCTCGGCGCGGCCAACCCTGGACCTCGGATGCGGCCCCGGACGATTCACCGCATCGCTGCGAGAACGCGGCTGGGCTGCATTGGGCGTGGACGCTTCGCGCGCTGCCGTCGATCTGACACGTGATCGTGGTGGAACCGCAATTCACGCTGACCTTTTCGCGCCTCTGCCCGCCGAAGGCTGTTGGGAACAGATTCTGCTCACCGACGGCAACATCGGCATCGGCGGAGACCCCGTCCGGACACTCAGGCGCGCGGCCGGGCTGCTCGCGCCCGGCGGGATCCTCGTTGCCGAGGTCGACCCGCCGACGACAGCGGCGTGTCAGGAAATAGTGCGCTGGGAAACCGAACATCATGTCGGGCAGTGGTTTCCCTGGTCACGGGTCAACGCAGCCGCACTCGGCGACCTCGCCATCACCGCCGGATTACTGATCACCAGTGTCGTCGATTTCGATCACCGTGTGATCGCCGTGCTGCACGCGGCAACGCCGGGCGGGAGTAGTGGTTAGCGCACAAGATGTTGGTTGGAAGCCCAATTGTAATTGCCCTGGTCAGTGGCGGCGCCGCTGCTCGGCGCTGATTCGCAACTCTTATAGAGTGGCGGCTGTGTCTGTGTCGGCGCGCTCCTCGGCCGCGCGCCCCCTGCCCGCAACGGAACGGGGGAGGCGCAGGCGTGCCGCAATCATCGACGCTGCGGCCATGCTGATGTATCAGCGCGGTGTCGGGCTGACCACCCTCGATGATGTGTTGACCGCCGCCGGTGCAGGTAAGTCTCAGCTGTACCACTACTTCGATAGCAAAGCCGACCTGGTTGCGGCGGTGATCGAGAGGCAACTCGAGTTGGTCCTCGCCCAGCAGCCCACGTTGGAACACATCGACTCGTGGGAGGGAATCGATGGTTGGGTGAAAGGCATTCTGGCTCTACACAGCGCGCCGGGAGGCCCATTTGCCTGCCCCCTGGGCACAATGGCCTCAGAACTGAAGAACGACGAAGCCTTTGCGCCGCTACTGGATGCCGCATTTCGCCGGTGGGAAGGCGCGTTGGCCAGGGGGCTGCAGAGGATCCAGGATCGCGGTGGCCTGGTCGCCGAGGCCGACCCCACCCGGCTTGCGACCGCCGTAATCGCCGCGTTGCAGGGCGGTATGCTGCTCGCCCGTGTCCGCGGCGATGTCGCTCCCTTGCAGGACACGCTCTTCAGCGCCGTGGCGCAGCTGCATCAATGGGAACGCAAAGCCACCACGCGAAAGCGGCGGACACGCTAACCGGTCAAGGAACATGCCGCCCGGTGAAGGTTCTGTCGGCGAAGTCGGTATGGTGCACGGGATGTCGGATGCCCTACCAACGGCGCAGCCCGTGGCAGCCATGCGAGATAACGGGTTTAAGCGGCCGAAGTGGCGCCCGGACGCCATCGCTTCAGCCTAGGACGATGAATGTTGATGAAGTGTTGATGAAAAAGAAACCGGCCAGAGCTTAAAGCTCTGACCAGCTACTTTCTCAGTGGAGCTGCCGGGAATCGAACCCGGGTCCTACGGCATTCCCTCAAGACTTCTCCGTGCGCAGTCCGCTATGTCTCTACTCGGATCTCCTGGTCACGCGAACTAGCCAGGATGACGATCCCAGTCGCTGTTGGTGTCCCGATAAGTCCCGCGACCGAACTCATCGGTTGATCCCTCTAGCTGATGCCAGGGTCCGGGTCGAGGGCTCTCCCGGTCTGACAGACTAGCTGTCGCTTAGGCAGCGAGAGCGTAGTCGCGCTGTGTTGACACGGCGCTTAATTGGTTGCAACGACGCTTACGGTGGTCTCTTGCCTGCACCGGCACGCTTCCCTTGATTCGATGCGCGAAGTCGAAACCGTTCAGCCCCTTGTCTAATTCTTCGAGCACCCCCACCGATTTTTCGGCAGGACATTTCATGATACGCCCTAGCCAACAGTCGGCAACGGAATAAAGTTCCCGGTCAGATCACGAAATTGAGGTTCTCGACGATACGAGCGCCCAGCTCGCGATCCCCCTCCAGCTCCACGTCCTGTGAGCGGGCCGGGCACATCGGGCGCCCACCGGCCAGCCGGGTGAACTGCAAGCCGTCGAGCCGTATCGTCACCGTCGGCTCCTGCCCGCCGAAGTCGTCGACCACCGCAGCGCGGCCGTCGACGCTGACCCGGATCGTGCGTGCCAGCGGGCCGGTCAGGTCGAACTCGACCCGCGAACCCTCGGGCGCCTGGGCGAGTTTGCCGACCACGAACCCCATGGTCGCCGCGACCTCGTCGAGGGACAGCTGCGACGCCGTCCCGACCAGCTCGTCGTCGGTCGACGGCTTCTGCAACGCCATCCGGATGTCTTGCTCGTGCATCCAGCAGTCGAAGACGCGTATCCGCATGAACCGTCCGTAGCTGTCCATGCCGGCCGGTGTCGGCGTCACGGCGTTCCACTCGTCCTCGGACATTGCGGGCAGGATCTCGCGGCGCTTGCCCGTCACCGCGCGGTAGCGCTCCAGCACGGCCGGGCCCGGGTCGGTGCCGAGCCCACGCACCCAGCACTCGTTCATCGCTCCTATGTCGTTGCGCACGTGCTCGAGGGACTTCACGTCGATGTCGGGCTCCGGCGGGGCGATGCCCTGCAGGAATGACTCCGTCCCGATGATGTGGGACACGACGGCGCGCACGCACCAACCCGGCAGCGGCGTCATCGCGTCCCACCCGCTCTCGGGCAGCCCTTCCAGCTGCGCGTCGATGGCGTCCCACACGGCGAAAAGGCCGAGCAGGGTGTTGGACTTGTCGACTGTGGTGATCGAACGGGTCGCCATGGTCGGATAGTAGGCCGCTCAGCGGCCGATAAAGAGGCCGACCCGGAAAAGAACCAAACCGCTGAGCACCAACATGCCGCCGACGGCAACCAGCGCCACCGGGCCGGGGAAGATGGTGACCCACACGCCGGCCGCGACGGCCGTCGTCGCGTGAATGATGCGCAGCGTGACGTAGAACTGCTGCCGCAACACCGAAACCAGCACCGCGCGTGGGATGGCGCGCAACAACCAGACGAAGACCGCGATCAGCGCCACCGTGACCAGCCCGGCGAGCACGCGCAGCACCCCGGTCGGCCGCCCCTCGCTATACAACCCGGAGCTGAAGGCGACCAGAAAAGCGAGCACCGTCGCGCCGATGGTCACCCATCGCAACACTCGGCGCAGCACCACGCCGATGTTGCTGCGGGCCAGACTTCCCAGCGCCGGGTCGCTGCCCGCGGCGCCCAGGAAGCCACGCAGCGCGGGCGCGAACTTTCCCCGCGCGAGCCGGTTGACGCTCATGTTGTTGAGCGCGTCCGCGTTTCCCGGCTCCAACGTCAGCGCCTGCTCGTACGCTGCGTTGGATTCCGGGATTCGGCCCAAGTCGTGCAGGATCGAGCCCCGCAGGACCAGCGTGTCGGCGTTGGTCGGGCTCAGCCGCAGCGCCTCGTCCACCGAATACAACGCCGCCCTGTACTGACGCGACTTTTGCAGCAGCCTCGCGTAAATGCGGTGCGCCAGAGGTTCATTGGGATGGGCGATCACCGTCCGCCACGCCATCCATAGGCCTTCGTAGCCGCGGCCCAGTCCGTCGAGCGACAGCGCGTAAATTCGCATCGCCAACTCGTTTTCGGGCGCGGAGCCTAGCGCCGCGTGGGCGCTGTGTGCCGCTCCCGGATAGTTCTCCAGGAGGTATTCGGCGCGGGCGTGTTGCGCCAGCAGGTCAGGATCGTTCGGCTGCTGCGCCAGCAGGCCGCGCAGGACGTCGCGCGCGCGTTGGTAGTTCCCCGTCTCGAAGTAGGCGTCGACGACGTGGCTGGTGTCGGCGTCGGGCGTCACGCTGCATCACCGAAACTTCTTGCGGCGCATGTACTTTGCCAGCTCGTCGTAGGTGCCTTCGTTGTTGGCGAATTCGACGACGTTGCGAGCGGTCTCGAACCAGGGCCCGGTGCTCGGTTTGATCTGCGTGAGGGCCGCGTCGACATCGGCCATGGTCACCGGACGAACTTGTCCACTGCGCATCGAGTCGGCCATCGCCAATTGCGTTGCGCACTCGCAGACGTAGGCCAGATCGGCGCCCGAGAAGCCGTCGGTGCGCGAGGCGACCGACTTGAGGTCGATCCCCTCGACGGGCCGATCTTGCAGATGGAACCGAACGATCCCGGCCCTGGCTTCGGCGTCGGGCAGGCCGACGAAGATCATCCGGTCAAAGCGCCCGGGGCGCCGGAGCGCCGCATCGACGTCCCACGGCGCGTTGGTGGCCCCCAGCACGTAAACGCCGGTATTGACCGACGTCGCGGAGTCCATCTCCTCCAGCAAGGTGTTGACCACGGGCCGCAGTCCCGAACTGCCGCTCAACCCCGATCGACGATGCCCCAACGCATCCACCTCGTCGAAGAACAGCACGCAGGGAGCGTTGCGGCGTGCACTGTCGAAGACCGCACGGATGCTGCGTTCGCTCTCCCCGAACCAGGTATGCAGAACGTCGGCGATACCAACCTGGTAGAAGCTCGCTCCCAGCTCACCTGAAATAGCTTTGGCGACATAGGTTTTACCGCAGCCGGGTGGTCCGTACAGCAGCAGCCCGCCGCGCGCGGACACCTTGTAGGCCTTCATCAGCTCGGGATTGCGGAGCGGGCCGAGCAACGAAAGTTCGATCTGCTGTTTGACGTCGGGCATGCCCGCGACGTCGTCGAGTCGGATCCGGACCCGCTGCACCACGTCGAAGTCGTCTTCGTTGACCGCATCGGGAGGCGAGTCGTCGCGCGTCTCGATGAAGGCGGGTTCGATGATGCCCGCGACTTGTCGTTCGGCGTTGGACCAGTCGAAGTCCTTGGCGGCCGCGGGCGGCGGCGTGACCGGCGCGGGTGGCGTCCCGGCCAGGGCCGCACTACAGCGCTGCAGCAGGCTCAACGCGCCGGCGTTCCCCGCGTGGCGCGTCAGCGCCTCGCTGCAATGCCCGAGCGCCTCGGCGTAGCGGCCCTGATCGGCCAGCAGGCCGGCCAGGTGTAAACGCAACTCGACCACGTCAGGGCTGCGTTGCACCGCAGCGGACAGCTCTCGGATAACCGGGTCGTCTTCGCCCAAGGTCGTCCTCCCCCGACGTGAACTTGTTGTCGCCAGGACCCAGTTTAGGGGCTTACGCGGGCGTCAGCCCGCGGCGACCAACCATCGCGACAGAGCCCATCGCCATCGCCATTCGCAATGGCCAGCGCGAGCCGCATCTGTGCGTATGCGGCCCCGATCAGTTAATCCATACCTTTCGCTCGGCGCCCCAGTTCGCGAACGACTTCACGTTGGGCGTCGCGGCGTGCCATGTCCTGGCGTTTGTCATACGCTCGCTTACCTCGCGCCAACGCGAGCTCGACCTTGACCTTGCCCTCCGAGAAGTACAGGGACAACGGCACCAGGGCGAGGTTACCATCATGGATCTTGCCGATCAGCGTGTCGATCTGTCTGCGGTGTAACAACAACTTTCGAGTACGACGAGGATCATGGTTTGTCCAGCTGCCATGCTGGTACTCGGGAATGTGCAAGTTGCGCAACCAAATTTCGCCATCGTCGACCGTGGCGAAGGCGTCGACCAACGAGGCGTGACCTGCGCGGAGGCTCTTGACCTCGGTGCCGACCAACGCCACGCCGGCCTCGTACTGCTCCAAGATCGAATAGTTGTGGCGCGCTTTGCGATTGCTGGCGATGATCTGTTTGCCGCCGCGGGCCTTGGACCCAGATGTGTTGTTGGCCACAGTTATCGCCGCACGTATATGCGCACAGTTGCATAGGCGGTGAGCGCGGCCATCGCGACGCCGACCAGCAGCAGGATCGGCGAGACGTAGACGAGGATGTCGGCATAGTCCACCGGCGCAACCAGATTCGTGAACTGGTTCAGCGCCTTGTCCAGGAAGAACGCCCGCCCCGCGAGCAGGCCGAGTATGGCGATCACGACACCGATCGTCGCGGCCACCATCGCCTCTACCAGAAACGGCAGCTGGGTGTACCAGCGGCTGGCGCCGACCAATCGCATGATGTTGATCTCCGTGCGCCTGGTATACGCCGCGACTTGAACCATGTTCGCAATCAACAAGATTGCGCCGACGGCTTGGACCAGGGCGACGGCGAACGCGACATTGCGCAAACCGTTCAGGACGGCGAACAACCGGTCGATCAGGTCCTTCTGGTTGAGGATGCCGCGAACGCCGGGTTGACCGCGCATGGCGTCGTCGAACTCCGTGTGCTGCTCGGGGTTATAGAGCTTGACGATGAACGACGCCGGGAACTGATCTTTGGTAGCAACGCCTTTGAACGACGGCATCTTGCGCATGGCGTCGTCGTAGGTCTGTTGCTGGTTGATGAAGCGCACCGACTTGACGTCGTCTTTGCGGGCCTCGATCTTTTCGCGCACCGCCCTGCACGGTGCGCTGGTGCAGTCCGGGTCGTTGGCTGAGATGTCCTCGGTGAGGAAAACCTGCGTCTCGACACGGTCGAGGTAGATCTCCCGCGAGTTGTCCGCCAGCCGGACCACCAGCAGGCCGCCGCCGAACAGGCCGAGCGAGATCGCGGTCGTCAGGATCATCGCAACGGTCATGGTGACGTTGCGACGAAGGCCGGTCAGGACCTCGTTGAGCAGGAAGCCGAAGCGCACTTAGCGATCCATTCCGTAGATGCCGCGCTGTTCGTCGCGGACGAGCCGGCCCAAGGACAGCTCGACGACCCGCTGGCGCATCGCGTCGACGATGTGGTGGTCATGGGTGGCCATCAGCACCGTCGTTCCGGTGCGGTTGATCCGCTCCAACAGGTCCATGATGTCCTTGCTGGTGTCCGGGTCGAGGTTGCCGGTGGGCTCGTCGGCCAGCAGCACCAGCGGCCGGTTGACGAACGCCCGGGCGATCGCGACCCGCTGCTGCTCGCCGCCGGACAGCTCGTGCGGCAACCGGCTGGCCTTGCCGGACAGGCCGACCGTCTCGAGCACATCGGGCACCACCCGGTTGATCGCGTCGCGGCGCTTGCCGATGACCTCCAGCGCGAAAGCGACGTTATCGAACACGGTCTTTTGCTGCAGCAGCCGAAAGTCCTGGAAGACGCAGCCGATCACCTGACGCAGCTTCGGCACGTGGCGACCAGGCAATTTGTTGACATGGAACTTCGAGAGCCGAATATCTCCGGCGGTCGGCGTGTCCTCGCCCAACAGCAGCCGCATGAACGTCGACTTGCCCGACCCCGACGGGCCGATCAGGAAAACGAATTCACCCTTGTCGATTTTCACGTTGACGTCGTCCAACGCCGGGCGCGCCGACGTTTTGTACTTCTTGCTGACATGGTCCAGGGTGATCATCACGGCACGCCAGTTTAGCCGCGAATTTCGCGGCCTCGCGACGATCAGCTCCGCGGCGCCACCGGCGTAGGCAGCGGACCCGGTCCGGGCCACGGTGGCGAAGTGGGCGTCGTGCTAGGGGTACAAAACGGCGGTATGCAGGGCAAAGTCGGCAGGACGAACGGCGGTGGCGTGGTCGTCGTGGTCACGGGCGGCGGCGGTGGCGGCGGCGTTGTTGTCGTGGGTGTCGGAGTGGGCGTGTACGTCTCGGTGGGCTGCTGCTGCACCCGGGTGCGCGGCACCCAGGTGTAGTTCGGATCGGGTACGAACCCCGGCGGCACCACCTGCGGGGCCGATGGCCCCTCGTGGGAGGCCGGCTGCGGCTTGTAGGTGTCGTAGGTCCACCACACCGCCAGGAACAGCACGAGCAACACCAGGGTGGAGGTGCGCACCCGGCCGCCGAAGATGTGCCGCGGCCAGCGCCGTTTCCGGTCGTCGTCGTCGCTGCTCTTCTCCAGGACGTTCAGCGTGAACTTCACCGCTGTTGCACCGCATCCGTTGCGGTGTCCGCCTCTTCGGCTGCCTGGGCTGCGGGGACGGCGGGATCGTCGACCACGGCGACCGTCGCATCGGACGTGGTGAAGATGCCGGCGCGCTCAAGCGCCCGGATCACGACCACCCGCAGCTGGCGGCCCGCCTCGAACTGCTTGCCGGGCAGCGTCCGGGCCACCACCCGCAGCGTGACCGTGTCGACCTCGATGCTTTCGATGCCCATCACCGTGGGTGCGTCGAGGAGCAACGCCCCCAGCCCCGGGTCGTCGAGCGCGCGTTCGCACTCCTGGTGCAAAACCTCGTTGACGCGGTTGAGGTCGGCGCTCGTCGACACCGGGATATCGATCACCGCGCGTGCCCAGTCCTTGGACAGGTTGACCGTCTTGACGATCTGGCCGTTGGGGATGGTGAACAGCTCGCCCTCCGAGGACCGCAGCCTGGTCACCCGCAACGTCACGTTCTCGACGGTGCCCCGGGCCTCGGCGGCGATCCCGGCCACCGTCAACGACACCAGGTCGCCGAAGCCGTACTGCTTCTCGACGATGATGAAGAACCCCGAGAGCAGATCCTTGACCAGTTGCTGGGCGCCGAAGCCCAGCGCCGCACCCAACACGGTGGCCGGCGCGATAAGCCCGCCCACGGAGAACTGCAAGACGTCGGCGATCTGCATGATCACCCAGATGGCGATGATCACGATCGACACCCACTGGATCACCGACGCCACGGCCTGCCGGTGTTTGGTCGCCTCCGACCGCACCAGGGCGTCGCTTTCGGTGAAGCCCTCGTCGAGCTGCTGGGTGACCTGCAGGGCCACCCAGGTGACGAAGCGCACTGCCAGCACCGCCGCGATCAGCAGCATGGCGATCCGCAAACCCCGGGTGATGATCCATTCGCCTATTTGGCCGCGCCAGAAGTCGTGCCAGCGCTGCGCGGTCGAGATTGCGAGAATAGTTGTGTTAGTCGTCATCTTTTCGGTTGCGCCACCGAATCCCTGCTTCCAGGAACCCGTCGATGTCTCCGTCCAGGACGGCGGCCGGATTGCCCACCTCGTACTCGGTTCGTAGATCTTTGACCATCTGGTACGGGTGTAGTACGTACGAGCGCATCTGGTTTCCCCACGAGCTGCCACCTTCGCCTTTCAAGGCGTCCAGCTCAGCGCGCTCTTCTAAACGCTTACGCTCCAACAACTTTGCTTGAAGCACTCGCATCGCGGAAACTTTGTTCTGCAATTGCGACTTTTCGTTCTGACAAGTCACGACGATACCCGTTGGGATGTGCGTAAGACGAACCGCCGAGTCAGTGGTGTTCACCGACTGGCCGCCCGGACCGCTGGAGCGGTAGACGTCCACGCGCACATCGCCTTCGGGGATATCGATGTGGTCGGTGGTCTCCACCACCGGAAGCACCTCGACTTCGGCAAACGACGTCTGGCGCCGACTTTGGTTGTCAAACGGGCTGATACGCACCAATCGGTGCGTGCCCTGTTCGACCGACAGCGTGCCGTAGGCAAACGGTGCGTGCACCGCGAAGGTGGCGCTTTTGATCCCGGCCTCCTCGGCGTAGGACGTGTCGAACACCTCAACGCCGTACTTGTGTTGCTCTGCCCAACGGATGTACATCCGCATCAACATCTCGGCCCAGTCGGCGGCGTCTACCCCGCCCGCGCCCGAACGGATGGTGACGAGCGCCTCACGCTCGTCGTATTCACCCGACAGCAGAGTGCGTACCTCGGCGGCCTCGATGTCGGCGCGCAACGCCTTGAGTTCGGCGTCGGCCTCCGCGTGCGCTTCGGCATTACTATCTGAGCCCTCGTCCTCTTCGGCGGCAAGCTCATAGAGCACCGGCAAGTCGGTGAGGCGCTGGCGCAACTCCTCGATCCGGCGCAGTTCGCCCTGCGTGTGAGAAAGCTGACTGGTCACCCGCTGCGCGTTGGCCTGGTCGTCCCACAGCTGCGGATCCGATGCCTCCTGCTCGAGCTTCTCGATGCGGCTGCGCAGACCGTCGACGTCGAGCACCCGCTCCACCGTGGTCAGGGCGGAATCAAGTGCGGCGATATCGGCTAGACGGTCGGGTTCCACAGCCGACAAGGTTACCGGCAAGTCACCGGCCCCTACGTTTAGCATCAGAAGACCACCAGTGCACCGCGCGACGGCGACACCCGCCCACACTCAGCCCCTCCGCGCCGCAGCCGGGCACAAAACAGAAAGCTGGAGTATGCGTCCATACCATGTCGCTATCGTCGGCTCAGGGCCGTCGGGATTCTTCGCCGCCGCATCTCTGCTCAACGCGACCGAGATCGAAGTGGCCGTCGACATGCTGGAAATGTTGCCCACACCGTGGGGGCTGGTCCGCTCCGGTGTCGCCCCGGATCACCCCAAGATCAAGTCGATCAGCAAGCAATTCGAAAAGACCGCCGAGCATCCCCGCTTCCGTTTCTTCGGCAACATCGTCGTCGGCGACCACGTCGAGTCCGGCGAACTCGCCGAACGCTACGACGCAGTGATCTACGCGGTCGGCGCGCAGTCCGACCGCGCGCTGAACATCCCCGGGGAGGAACTGCAGGGCAGCGTCGCCGCGGTCGACTTCGTGGGCTGGTACAACGCGCACCCCAACTTCGAGCAGATGGCGCCCGACCTTTCCGGCGCCCGGGCCGTCGTGATCGGCAACGGCAACGTCGCGCTCGACGTCGCGCGCATCCTGATCACCGACCCCGGCGTGCTCGCGGCCACCGACATCGCCGATCACGCGCTGGAAACGCTGCTCCCCCGCGGTGTGCAAGAAGTTGTGGTCGTCGGCCGGCGCGGGCCGCTGCAAACCGCGTTCACCACGCTGGAGCTGCGCGAGCTCGCCGACCTGGAGGGAGTCGACGTGATCGTCGACCCCGCGGACCTGGAGGGCATCACCGACGAGGACGCCGCCGCGGTGGGCAAGGTGTGCAAGAACAACATCAAGGTGCTGCGCGACTATGCGGGCCGCGAACCCCGCCCGGGACACCGCCGCATGGTGTTCCGGTTCCGGACGTCCCCGATCGAGATCAAGGGCGAGGACCGGGTCGAAGCCATCGTGCTCGGCCGCAACGAACTGGTCACTGACGACAGCGGGAGGGTGACGGCCCGAGACACCGGAGAGCGCGAGGAGTTGCCGGTGCAGCTGGTCGTGCGGTCGGTCGGTTACCGCGGGCTGCCCACTCCCGGGCTGCCGTTCGACGACAAGAGCGCAACCATTCCGAACAGTGAGGGCCGGGTGCACGGGAGCCGCAACGAGTACGTCGTCGGGTGGATCAAGCGTGGTCCCACCGGCGTGATCGGCACCAATAAGAAGGACTCGCAGGACACCGTCGACGCGCTGCTGGCCGATCTGGCCGCCAATGAGGAGCTGGCGGATTTCCCGGACGACCATGCCGACCTTCTGGCCCACTGGCTCGCCGACCGGCAGCCGAAGCTGGTGACGTCGGCGCACTGGGAGCTCATCGACCGCTTCGAGCGCGAGGCCGGCGAGCCGCACGGACGGCCGCGGGTAAAGCTACCGAGCCTGGTCAAACTGCTGGAGATCAGCCACCCCTGATTACGGGTCGACCAGCACCCCGGGATTGAGAATGCCCGCCGGGTCCAGCGCGGACTTGGCCGCGCGGAATGCCGCCGCGAACGGGTCCGGCCGTTGCCGGTCGTACCAGGGGCGGTGGTCGCGGCCGACCGCGTGGTGGTGGGTGATCGTGCCCCCGGTCGTGCTGATCGCCTCGGACACAGCGGCTTTGATGTCGTCCCACTGCGCGTCGAGCGAGCCCCAGCGTCCGCTGGCGTAGATGCCGTAGTAGGGGGCGGGGCCGTCGGGGTAGACGTGGGTGAACCGGCAGGTCACCACCCCGGCGCCGCAGACCCGCTGGATAGCGGTGTGGGCGGCCTCGGTGACGGCGGCGTGGAGTTCATCGAATTTGCCCCAGGGACAAGCGGTTTCGAATGTCTCGGCGATGACGCCACGGCGCGCGAGGGCGTCGCGCTGATAGGGCATGCGCAGGAACGCCGAGCGCCAGCTCTGCGAGGCATCGTCGTTTTCGGTTGGCTCGCTTCCGGTTTCGCGGCTGCGGCGGGCCGTCACCGTCCCGCCGTGCTCGGCGGCGATCTCGACGGCCCGGTCCAGCCACGGGTCGATCGGGTGGTCCGCCGATTCGAAAGCGAGCACCAGCAGCCCGCCGCTGACGGCGGTTCCGGCGTTGAGGAACGCCTCGGCCGGGTCGAGCAGTCGGCAGTTCGCCGGATACAGACCGGACTGCGCGATCGCGCGCGTCGCCTCGACCGCGACACCCCAGTCGTCGAACGCCACCGACGCCGTGACCTGCCAACGCGGGCGGTTCTGCAACCGCATCCACGCCTCGGTGATGATGCCGAGCGTGCCCTCCGAGCCGACGAACAACCGGTCCGGGGACGGCCCGGCGCCCGATCCCGGGAGCCGGCGCGACTCGCTGATCCCGGAAGGGGTGACGACGCGCAACGATTCGGTCAGATCGTCGATGTGGGTGTAGAGCGTGGCGAAGTGACCGCCGGCGCGGGTGGCCAGCCAGCCGCCGAGGCTGGAGAACGCGAAGGACTGCGGGAAGTGCCGCAACGTGAGACCGTGCGGGCGCAGCTGTTCTTCGATCCACGGCCCGAGCGCCCCGGCCTGGATCCGGGCGGCACGGCTGACCCGGTCGATTTCCAGGACCGCGCTCATCACCGAGACGTCCACCGTGACCGCCGGCCCGTCGAACCGCGGTTCGACCCCGCCGACCACCGAACTGCCGCCGCCGTAGGGAATCACGGCAATCCCCTCGCGCGTGCACCAGTCGAGCACGTCGACCACTTCCTGTTCGCGGCGTGGCCGCACGATCAGGTCCGGGACGCGGTCGAGGTCGCCCTTCAGGTTGCGCACGACGTCGCGAAATGCCTTGCCGCGCGCGTGGCCGGCCCGGTCGGTGGGGTCAGTCGAACACAGCGCGGCCAGCGACGAAGGCGGGCTGATGCGCGGCGCCGCCAGCCCGAGCTCGTTGGGATTCGGCGGGCGGTGATCGGTCAGGTCTTGGCCGGGCAACAACGCAGCGACCCGCTCCTGCAGGGCCTGTGTCTCCTGCTCGGTCAGGGCGTCCTCTAGTGCGCCCCAACCCCACCACGAACGCATGGCGGGTGAATCAGCGCTTGAGGACGATGAAGGCTAGCCCGGCCACCAGCGACGCCAGGGCCAACGCGATACCCCAGCCGGCGCCGGCGAACACCCAGACGATGGCCACAAGCGCGATCAGCGGCGACACCGCAAACAGCGCTATCCCGGGGTTCTGCCTGATCACGGCCAGGGCACTGCGCGCCCGGATCGGATCAATTTCCTTGCTCATCCGTTCAGCATGCCAGAGGAGGACCCTAGATGACGTAGGTCCCTAGCGCCCTCCATCGCGTCCTCATAGTGTCGATTCCGTGGACGCCGAGGAGCCAGTCACCATCCTGACCGAAGACGAAAGCTGGCACCACTTGGGCAGTGCCGCGCTGGGACGACTGGTGACCACGTTTGCCGGCGAGCCCGAGATCTTCCCGGTCAATTACGTGGTGCAAGAACGGACCGTGCTCTTTCGGACCGCGGAGGGCACCAAGCTGTTTTCCGCCGTGGCAAGCAACACCGTCGTCTTCGAGGCCGACGACCACGACGTGAGCCAGGGCTGGAGCGTGATCGTGCGGGGCCGCGCGAAAATGCTGCACACAGCCCCGGATATCGCGAAAGCAGAACGCGCACAGTTGATTCCGTGGACCGGGATGCCCAAGATCCACTACGTTCGGTTGACGCCGTCAGAGATCACCGGCCGTCAGTTCCGATTCGGCCCCGAGCCGGATCCCAGCGCAGGCTTCGCCTAGGCGCCGGGCGGTTCGGGCGCGGCGAACGTCCAGTTGTCGGGATTCTTCGGCGAATACACCACCGGCATCAGTTGGCCCATGATCGGCCAGTGCTCGACGTCGACCGCCATCCGCTGATACACCGCGTGCTCGTCGACGGTGGGCCCGTTGATCACACCGGCGATGGTGACGAATTGCTGCCCGACGGCGTCGGGGCGCGGGCTGACGCCGGTCACCAGCAGCGTCCCACTGACCACCTCGCCGCGCGGGCCGCGCGGGAGGTATCGCTGGGCGAGCAACACCCCCAGGACGGCCAGTAACAGGAACAGCACACCGAATTCCCACACCCGGCCATGGTAGGACTGCCTAGTGAAGGAAGCCGATCTGGCGCTGGCGCTGAGGCTGGCCGACCGCGCGGACGCGCTGACTCGCACCCGGTTCGGCGCGCTCGACCTGCGGATCGACACCAAGCCCGACCTCACACCGGTGACCGACGCCGATCGCGCGGTCGAAGCCGATGTCCGTCAGGTCCTCGGGCACGAGCGGCCGGACGACAGCATCCTGGGCGAAGAGTTCGGCGGCACAACCACTTTCAGCGGGCGACAGTGGATCATCGACCCGATCGACGGCACCAAGAATTTCGTCCGCGGCGTGCCGGTCTGGGCCAGTTTGATCGCACTTCTGGAAGACGGCGTGCCCGTTGTTGGGGTGGTCAGTGCACCGGCGCTGCAGCGGCGGTGGTGGGCCGCGCAAGGCCAGGGCTCGTTCGCGGCGGTGGACGGCAGCGCGGGGCGCCGGTTGTCGGTGTCCGCCGTGACCGAATTGGGTGCGGCCAGCTTGTCCTTCTCGAGCTTGTCGGGATGGGCGCAGCGCGGCTTACGCGAGCGCTTCATCGCGCTGACCGATGACGTGTGGCGGGTGCGCGCCTACGGCGACTTCCTGTCCTACTGCCTGGTGGCCGAGGGGGCGGTCGACGTGGCCGCCGAACCGGAAGTGTCGGTGTGGGACCTGGCGGCACTGGACATCCTGGTGCGCGAGGCCGGCGGCCGGTTCACCGGCCTGGACGGCGCGCCCGGCCCGCACGGCGGCAGCGCCGTGGCCACCAACGGCCCCCTGCATCAAGACGTCCTGAGCAGGCTGGACACCGGATCGTTGTGAAATAACTAACAGGCGGCCCAACCTATCTTACTCCGGAGTAAGATAGGTTTCATTCGCTTGCCCCAACGACCGAGGCTGCCGACATGACTGACACCGTCACCACTGCGAAGCAACCATCCCGCCAACGCAAGCGGCGCGGCCGCGAGAACGGCGTCGGGATGCAACCGCACAAACGAACCGCCATCGACATCACGCTGGCGGTGCTGGCGCCGATCATGGGCCAGGACTTCCTGGACAAATATCACCTGCGCGATCCGGCCAACCGGGCCCTGCGCTACGGCACGAAGAGGATATTCTCCACTGCCGCGGCCACCGGGCGTCAGTTCAAGCGGGTGCAGGGGCTGCGCAGCGGCCCCACGCGGTTGAAGGCCAGCGGCAAGGACTATTTCGACCTGACTCCCGACGACGACCAGAAGCTGATCGTCGAGACCGTCGACGAATTCGCCAAGGAAATCCTGCGGCCCGCCGCCTACGACGCCGACGAAGCGGCGACCTACCCGCAGGATCTGATCGCCAAGGCCGCCGAGCTGGGCATCACCGCGATCAACATCCCGGAGGATTTCGATGGCATCGCCGCACACCGCTCCAGCGTGACCAACGTGCTGGTGGCCGAGGCGCTGGCGTACGGCGACATGGGCCTGGCGCTGCCGATCCTGGCACCCGGCGGGGTCGCGTCCGCGCTGACGCACTGGGGCAGCGCCGACCAGCAGGCCACCTACCTGAAGGAGTTCGCCGGCGAGAACGTGCCGCAGGCCTGCGTCGCCATCGCCGAACCGCAGCCGCTGTTCGACCCGACCCGGCTGGCGACCACGGCGACGCGCACGCCCAGTGGGTACCGGCTCGACGGGGTCAAGT
The DNA here is from genome assembly GCA_963758775.1 of uncultured Actinomycetota bacterium. GTDB lineage: Bacteria > Actinomycetota > Actinomycetes > Mycobacteriales > Mycobacteriaceae > Mycobacterium. The sequence continues at coordinate 96,555 of CAVWWU010000011.1, read as the reverse complement.
CCCTGGTGCCGGCGGCGGCCGACGCCGAGCTGTTCATCGTCGGCGCGCAACTGAACGGCAAGCCGGCGCTGTTCATCGTCGAGTCCTCCGCGAAAGGCCTCACCGTCAAGGCAGACCCGAGCATGGGGATTCGCTCCGCGGCCCTGGGCCGCGTGGAGCTGTCCGGGGTGACGGTGCCGCTGCACGCCCGGCTGGGTCCAGAAGACGGGGCCGAGGCCGACTACGACATTGCCTACTCCGAGGCGATCGCGTTGTCCCGGCTGGGCTGGGCGGCGCTGGCGGTCGGCACGTCGCACGCCGTGCTCGACTACGTCGTCCCGTACGTGAAGGAGCGCGAGGCCTTCGGGGAGCCGATCGCGCGCCGCCAGGCCGTGGCGTTCATGTGCGCAAACATCGCTATCGAGCTGGACGGGCTGCGGCTGATCACCTGGCGCGGCGCGGCCCGCGCCGAACAAGGTCTCACGTTCGCCCGCGAAGCCGCGCTGGCTAAGCGTCTCGGCGCCGACAAGGGCATGCAAATCGGTTTGGACGGCGTGCAATTGCTCGGCGGGCACGGCTACACCAAGGAACACCCGGTCGAACGCTGGTACCGCGATCTGCGGGCCATCGGCGTCGCCGAGGGCGTCGTACTCATTTAATGACGAGCTGAAAGATCAATCATGGCAATCAATCTGGAGCTGCCGCGCAAATTGCTCGGGGTGGTCACCAAGACCCATCAGGGCGCCGCGGAGATCATGCGTCCCATCGCCCGCAAGTACGACCTGAAGGAACACGCCTACCCGGTCGAACTCGACACGCTGATGAGCCTGTTCGAGGGCGTCGCCGAATCGATGCCGTTCGCCGGAGCGGACGGCCTACGCGACGAGGGCGAAAAGGAAGCGAACCACAACGGCGCGAACATGGCCGCGCTGGTGCAGGCGATCGAGGCCAGTTGGGGCGATGTGGCGATGATGCTGTCGATCCCCTATCAGGGTCTGGGCAACGCGGCGATCTCCGCGGTGGCCACCGACGAGCAGCTGCAACGCCTGGGCAAGGTGTGGGCGGCAATGGCCATCACCGAACCGGGATTCGGCTCGGACTCGGCGGCGGTGTCCACCACGGCCAAGCTGGACGGCGACGAGTACGTGATCAACGGCGAGAAGATCTTCGTCACCGCCGGGTCGCGCGCCACCCACATCGTGGTGTGGGCGACGCTGGACAAATCGGTGGGCCGGCCGGCGATCAAGTCGTTCATCGTGCCGCGTGAGCATCCCGGGGTCACGGTCGAACGCCTCGAGAAGAAGCTTGGCATCAAGGGTTCCGACACCGCCGTGATCCGCTTCGACAACGCGCGCATCCCGAAGGGGAACCTGCTCGGCAATCCCGAAATCGAAGTCGGCAAGGGCTTTTCCGGCGTCATGGAAACCTTTGACAACACCCGGCCGATCGTGGCCGGCATGGCCATCGGGGTCGGGCGCGCCGCGCTGGAGGATCTCCGCAAGCTCCTCACCGACGCCGGTGTGGAAATCTGCTTACGACAAACCGTCGCACGCCCAAAGCGCGGCTGCGGCAGAGTTTTTGCGGATGGAAGCCGATTGGGAGGCCAGCTACCTGTTGACCCTGCGTGCCGCGTGGCAGGCCGACAACAGCATCCCCAACTCCAAAGAAGCGTCAATGAGCAAGGCCAAGGCCGGCCGGATGGCCACCGACGTCACCCTCAAAGCGGTCGAAATGGCCGGCACCACAGGGTATTCCGAGCAGTCGATGTTTGAGAAGTGGGGACGCGACTCCAAGATCCTGGACATCTTCGAGGGCACCCAGCAGATTCAGCAGCTGGTGGTCGCGCGGCGGTTGCTAGGCCTGTCGTCGGCCGAGCTCAAGTAGCGATCTCGGTCGGCGGGTCGATCTCGTCATCAACCAGGTGGAGCTGCCACCACGCGACGTCGTGCCACGCGCCGAGCTTCCATCCGACGCGTTCGTAGTGGCCCACCGGCCGAAACCCGAAGGCCTCGTGGAACGCATTGCTGGCCTCGTGGGGCTGGGCGATGCCGGCGAACGCCCGCCGGAAACCCCGCGCGGCGAGCCGGCTCAGCAGTTCGGCGTACAGCATCCGCCCACCGCCCAGGCGATGGCGGTCCTGTGCGATGTAGATGCTCGTCTCCACCGACCACTGATAGGCGGCACGCGGATTGAATTGCTGCGCATAGGCATAACCGATAACCCCGCCGTCGTCGCCGTCGACCTCGAGCACCAGCCATTCGTGCTTCACCTGGGCAGCCCCGATGCGGGCCGCCATCTGCTCGGCCGTCGGCGGCTCGGTCTCGAAGCTGATCACGGTGTCGAGCACATACGGGCGATAGATCTCGGCGCACGCGGCGGCGTCTTCACCCGTCGCCGAACGGACCCGCAGCGGCATTACGCGGCAACCGCGTTGAGCCCCTCACGGGTCTCGTCGTCGAGCTCGACGTCGGCAACGACCAGGTTCTCTTCCAGATGGGCCACCGACGACGTACCCGGAATCAGCAGGACGTTGGGTGCCACGCTCAGCGTCCAGGCCAGCGCGACCTGCGCGGGCGTGCGGCCGAGCCGCGCGGCCGTGCTCTTCACCAACTCGTGCGTCAGCACCGGATTATTCGCCCCGCTGAACGCCGCCCCCAGAGGGAAGAACGGCACGAAGGCGATGCCACGCGCGGCGCATTCCTCCAGCACCGGCGTCGACGCGCGGTGCACCAGGTTGAAAGCGTTTTGCACACAGACGATCTCGGTGCGCTTTAAGGCATGCGACAAGTGCTCTCGCTTGATTTCGCTGAGCCCGATTCCGCCGATCAGCCCGTCGTCGCGGGCGGCGATCATGACCGAAAGTTGTTCGTCGAAAAGCTCATCCGGCGCTTCGCTTTCGAACAACCGCAAGTTGACGGCGGCGAGCTGATCGACGCCGAGGGCGCGCAGGTTGGCCTCGATGTCCCGGCGCAGATCCGCGGGCTCTGCCACCGGTAGCCACGCACCGGCGTCATCGCGGCGGCCGCCGACCTTGCTGACCAGCGCGAGGTTCGCCGGGTACGGGTGCAGCGCCTCGCGAATCAGTTCGTTGGAGACGTCCGGCCCGTAGAACTGGGCGGTGTCGATGTGATTGACACCCAACTCGACCGCGCGGCGCAGCACCGCCAGCGCCTCCTCGCGGTCCCGCGGTGGCCCGAAAGCGTTCGGGCCGGGCAGTTGCATCGCGCCGAAGCCGACGCGGGACACCGAGAAGCGACCGAGTGGAAATGCGTCCATGGGGTGAGATTAGCGTCGACTCAGTGGACACGTTTCAGGCACTAGTCGCGCGCCTGGACGGGGACCGGGTCACGGCGGCGGTCGAGACCATGGAGCCGTCCGAGCTGCCACCCGGTGAGGTGACGATCCGGGTGTTGTATTCCAGCGTCAACTACAAGGATGCGCTGGCGTTGGTCCCGGGTGGCGGTGTGGTGCGCAGCTACCCGATCGTGCCGGGTATCGATGTGACGGGCGAAGTCGTCGCGTCGCAGTCCCCCGATTTCGCCGTCGGTGATGCGGTGCTGGCCCACGGCTACCAGATCGGCACGGGCCACCACGGCGGCTACGCCGAATACGCGCGAGTGCCCGCCGATCAGGTGGTGGCGCTCGGCGCGCTGAGTCCCTACGACGGTGCGGCGCTGGGCACCGCCGGCTTCACCGCCGCGATGAGTGTGCAGGCGCTCATCGACTGGGGCGTCAAGCCGGACGCGGGACCCATCGTCGTGACCGGTGCCAGTGGCGGCGTCGGGACCGTCAGCGTCGACCTGCTGGCGGCCGCCGGCTATCACGTGGTGGCGTCGAGCGGAAAGCCTGAAGCCGCCGACCGCTTGAAAGCCCTTGGCGCCACAGAGGTTATCGGCCGGCTGCCCGCCGACCCCGAGGCCAAACCGCGGCCCCTGGCCAAGGCGCGCTGGGCCGGCGGAGTGGACTGCGTCGGCGGCGCGACGCTGGCCGACGTGCTCAGCGCGGTCGACTACGGCGGCGCGGTGGCGGCCAGCGGACTCACCGGGGGCCCGGCGCTGCACACCACGGTGATGCCGTTCATCCTGCGCGGCGTCTCCCTGCTGGGGATGGACTCGGTGCTGATGCCGATCGAACCGCGCCGCAAACTGTGGGCCCGGTTGGGCGATACCCTGCGGCCCCGCCACCTGGCCGAGATCACCACCGACGTCGACGTCAAAGACGTCGTCGGCGTGCTGGACCGGGTGCGAGCCGGAGCCTTATCGGGCCGGGCGGTGGTGCGGGTCGCGGGAGGGTTCTGAGTAACCCAGTAGGCTCTGAAAAATGCGCGCGGCACAGTTGACTCGCCTTGATGGTCCGGACGGAATCGAGCTCGTCGAGGTCGACGAGCCCTCGGGCGACGGGGTGGTCGTCGACGTACACGCCGCGGGGGCGGCGTTCCCGGACGCGCTGCTCACCCGCGGCCTGTACCAATATCGGCCGAACCCGCCGTTCATCCTGGGCGCCGAGATCGCCGGGGTGGTGCGCTCCGCACCGGACGGCGCCGCGGTGCAACCCGGCGACAGGGTCGTCGGCCTGACGATGCTCACCGGGGGCATGGCCGAGGTCGCGGTGCTGGCGCCCGACCGGGTGTTCAAGCTGCCGGACAACGTGAGCTTCGAGGCGGGCGCAGGTCTCCTGTTCAACGACCTGACCATGTACTTCGCATTGAGCGTCCGCGGCCGGCTGCATCAGGGCGACACCGTGCTGGTGCACGGCGCGGCCGGCGGGATCGGGACCTCGACCCTGCGGCTGGCTCCGGCGCTGGGCGCGTCGCGCACCATCGCGGTGGTCAGCACCGAGGAGAAGGGCCAGATCGCCACGGCGGCCGGCGCGACCGACGTGGTGCTCGCGGATGGGTTCAAGGACGCCGTGCAGGAGCTGACCGACGGGCGGGGCGTCGACATGGTCGTCGACCCGGTCGGCGGGGATCGGTTCACCGACTCGCTGCGCTCGCTGGCGCCGGGGGGACGGCTGCTGGTGATCGGCTTCACCGGCGGTGAGATTCCCACGGTGAAGGTGAACCGCTTGCTGCTCAACAACATTGACGTGGTCGGTGTCGGCTGGGGTGCGTGGACGTTGTCGCACGCCGAGGCGCTGGCCGAGCAGTGGGCGGGGCTGCAGCGGCTGCTCAGCTCGGGCGAATTGCCTCCGCCGGAGCCGGAGGTCTACCCGCTCGAGGAGGCGGCCGCGGCGGTCGCCTCACTGGAGAATCGCACCGCCAAGGGCAAAGTCGTTGTGCGCGTGCGCTAGCCGGTGCTGATCACCGACACCGTGCCGTCGCCGCTGTTTGCGGTGTAGACGGTACGCGTGGCGGAGTCGAGCGCGATGCCACCGACCCCTTGTGTCGCAGCAAAACAAAAAGTAATGTCACTTTCAGTTTTTAGTGTCTGACAGCCCAGGAAGTTATCCATGGAATCCTTTGTCCACTTGCGAAGAGGAACGACACCGCGCCGCCTGCACGCCGATCTGGACGGGCTCAAGGACGACGAGCTCGGCCGCGGCGGGTTCACCGGCCGGACCGCCAACGTGTACCGCCGCCACGACCCCACCGCCTACCGGTCGGTCGGTCCGCTGCGCCCCGTCGATGTGCTGTCCAGCGAACTCAAGCCCGACGACGCCGCCGACGCCAACGGCGGCCCGTTGCTGATGTTCAGCAACGCCGACTGCCGAATCCTGTTGAGCCGCCGCCACGAGCCGATGCCGTATTACGCCCGCCATGTCGACGGGGACCTGTTGTGCTTCGTGCACCAGGGCTCCGGTCTGCTGGAGACCGAGTTCGGTCCGCTGCGCTACCGCGCAGGTGACTGGGTCTACATCCCCAAGGCGTGCACGTGGCGTCACGTCCCCTCAGCAGAAACCACGCTGCTGATGGTCGAAGCCAGCGACGAGTTCCGGGTGCCGCCGCCCGGCCCACTGGGCCGGCATTTCCCGTTCGACCCGTCGCAAGCCACCATCCCCTCACCGGAGGCGATCGACGACGACGGCCGCGACGAGTACGAGGTCCGGCTCTTCCATGAGGGTGGGCCGACAACGCTTTACTACCAACACAATCCGATCGACGTCGAGGGCTGGCGCGGCGACAACTTCGCGTTCACCTTCAACATCGAAGACTACAACGTGATCACCTCCGACAGCGTGCACCTGCCGCCGACCGTGCACCTGTTCATGCAGGCCACCGGCGTCTACGTGATGAACTTCTTGCCCAAACCCGCCGAAGGTGTCGCCGGCACCGAGCGCACCCCGTGGTATCACCGCAACGTCGACTACGACGAGATCGCCTTCTTTCACGGCGGCTCGCTGTATGGCATCCCGATGCCCCCCGGCCTGATCACCCATGCGCCGCAAGGGGTTCACCACGGCGCGCCGGAGAAGGCGCGCGAACGAGCGCGCCGCAAGTTCGACGAGCATTCCCGCGTCGATTGGCAGGTCATTGCCGTCGACACCCGTCGCCGATTGATACCGTCCGCTGAAGTACTCGCACACGATCTGGGGCAACATTGATGACAACAGCAGTCAAGTACGACTACGACCGAATCCCCTATCTGGTTGCCTTCCAGAACAATTCCGGCGTCCGCGACGTCTACGGCGGGCTGGCCGAGATCACCGTGCTGGAAAGCTATCTGCTCCAGCCGAAGGACAGGCCGTCGGACACCGTGCTGGTTTTCATGCATCCGATCGGCGGCGGTGCGTACCTGCCGATGATCAACGCGCTGGCCCGCGCAGGAAACCACGTCATCTACTGCAACAGCCGATTCCGCGGCACGGATTCGGCGCTGCTGATGGAGAAGGTGGTCGAGGACCTCGGCGAGTGCATCAAGGACGCGAAGAACCGGCTGGGCTACAGCAAGGTGGTGCTGGCGGGATGGAGCGGCGGCGGCTCGCTGTCGGTGTTCTATCAGCAGCAGGCCCAGCACGCGACGATCACCTCGAGCCCGACCGGCGACGGCCCCGACCTGACCCAGCTGGATCTGATCCCCGCCGACGGCATCATGCTGCTGGCCGCGCACATCAGCCGGCACGGCACGCTCACCGAATGGCTCGACGCGTCCATCCTCGACGAATCCGACCCCACCAAGCGCGATCCCGAACTGGACCTCTACAACCCGGACAACCCCAACCAGCCGCCGTACAGCGAGGAGTTTCTCGAGCGCTACCGGCAGGCCCAGATCGACCGCAACCGCCGCATCACCACCTGGGCGAAGGACAAGCTCGCGGAGCTCAAAGCCGCCGGGCGCCCCGACGACGAGTTCGGGTTCGTCGTGCACGGCACGATGGCCGACCCACGGTGGCTGGACCCCACAGTCGACCCCAACGAACGCGTGCCGGGAACGTGTTATCTCGGTGACCCGCAAGTGGTGAACATGAGCCCCGTTGGACTGGCCCGGTTTTCGACCTTGCGCGGCTGGCTATCGCAGTGGAGCTATGACGAAGCCAGGGGCGACGCGGTGGCCTGCGGCCCCGACATCGCGATCCCCGCGCTGGTGATCGGCAACCTGGCCGACGACGCCTGCACACCCAGTCACACCCGTCGCCTGTTCGAGGCGATCGGGCACCCCGACAAGGAGATGCACGAAATCCCAGGCGCCACACACTATTACGCGGGACCCGATCAGCGGGACAAGCTTCGTCAGGCCGTCGACGTCGCCACCGACTGGCTGATCCGCCACGACTTCGCGGGCGTATGACTGGCGCGCTGGACGGAATCCGGGTGCTCGAGCTGGGCACCCTCATCGCGGGACCGTTCGCCGGTCGGCTGCTCGGTGACATGGGCGCCGACGTCATCAAGGTGGAACCACCGGGAGCTCCAGATCCGTTGCGCACCTGGGGCCAGGCCGAACACGACGGGCACCACGTCTTCTGGACCGTGCACGCACGCAACAAGCGGGGAATCACCCTCGACCTGCGGCAGCCGCGCGGCCGCGAGCTGTTCCTCGACCTCGTAGAGAAGTCCGACATCGTGGTGGAGAACTTCCGGCCCGGCACGCTCGAGAAGTGGAACCTCGGCTACGACGTGCTGTCCGAACGCAACTCGGGAATCATCCTGGTCCGGGTGTCGGGTTACGGGCAGACCGGCCCTGACGCGCACAAGGCCGGTTACGCTTCGGTGGCCGAAGCCGCCAGCGGACTGCGGCACCTCAACGGCTTCCCCGGCGGCCCGCCACCGCGGCTGGCGCTCTCCCTGGGTGACAGCCTGGCCGGCATGTTTGGCGCCCAGGGCGCGCTGGCCGCGCTCTACCGGCGCAGTGTCACCGGCCGTGGCCAGGTGGTCGATGTCGCGCTGACCGAATCATGTTTAGCCGTGCAGGAATCCACGATTCCCGACTACGACCTCGGTGGCGTCGTACGAGGGCCGTCAGGCACCCGGCTGGAGGGCATCGCGCCATCCAATATCTACCGCAGCGCCGACGATTCCTGGGTGGTGATCGCCGCCAACCAGGACACCGTTTTCGCTCGGCTCTGCGGTGCGATGGGACGTCCGGAACTGGCCGCCGACGACCGGTTCGCAACGCACGGAGCCCGCGGGCGCAATCAAGACGAGCTCGACAAGATCATCGGCGCGTGGGCCGCCGAACGGCAACCCGGCGACATCATCGAAATACTCTCCGCCGCAGGGGTGATCGCGGGGCCTATCAATACAGTTGCCGAAGTGGTCAATGATCCGCAGCTGCGCGCGCGTGACATGCTGGTCGAGCACTTCGACGAGCGTCTCGAACGGCCGGTGCTGGGACCGGGCATCGTTCCGCTGCTCACCGAGTCACCGGGCAGCGTCCGCAACGCCGGCCCGGCCCGGCCGGGACAGCACAACGTCGACGTCTATGCCGGGCTGCTGGGCAGGACCGCCGAGGAGCTCGACGAGCTGCGCGCCGAGGGGGTCCTATGACACGCACCGGCGACGATGCAGAGCGCAGCGGCGAGGAGGAGCGGTGCGGATGGCACACGTAACGATCCGCGAGGTCGCCCTGCGCGACGGCCTGCAGATCGAAAAGCCGATCCCGTTGTCGGCCAAGCTGGAACTGCTGGCCGCGGTCGCCGCCACCGGGGTGCGCGAGGTGGAGGCCACGGCGTTCGTGTCCCCGTCGAAGGTGCCGTCGATGGCCGACGCCGCCGATCTGGCCGCCGAGCTGCACAACTACCCCGACATCGAATTCTCGGCCCTGGTGGCCAGCCCCAACGGCGCCAAGCGGGCGGTCGCGGCGGGGCTGCGATCCCTCGAATACGTCGTCGCGGCCGACGACAGCTTCAGCAAGGCCAACGTCGGGCGCACCAGCGCGGAGGCGACCGCTCAGATCGGCGAGATCATCGCCATCGCGCACGGCAGTGACGTCACCGTCGAGGTCGTCGTCGCCACCGCATGGGACTCCCCCTTCGAAGGTCCCACTCCGCCGCAGCGGGTGCTCGACATCGCCGCAGCCGCCCGCGACGAGGGCGCCGACCGGCTCTCCATCGCCGACACCATCGGCACCGCCACCCCGCGCCGGGTGAGTTCGCTGATCTCCCAACTGCATCCGGTGATCGGCGACATGCCGCTCGGCGGACACTTCCACAACACCCGCGGCGCCGGGCTGGCCAGCGCGTACGCCGCGGTCAGCTCCGGTGTCACCCGACTGGACGCCTCGGTCGGCGGGCTGGGCGGCTGCCCGTTCGCGCCCGGCGCCACCGGCAACATCGCCACCGAGGACCTGGTTTACCTGCTGCGCGACAGCGACATCGACGTTGACGTCGACCTGCAGGCCGCCATCGCCGCGGCAGCGGTCGCGAAATCCGTTGTGGGTCATGATCTGCCGAGCGCACTACTGCGCGCCGGCGACCGGATACTCACCTGATGCCCACCGACACCCTCACCACCAAGGGCCGTCAGACCAGGCAGGCCATCGAGCAGTCGGCGCGGAAGCTGTTCGCCGAAAGGGGCTTTCACGGCACCACCCTGGCCGATATCACCTCGGCAGCGGGGAGGTCGCCGGCGGTGTTCTATCGGTATTTCGACGACAAGGAAGACCTGCTGGCCGCCCTCGCGGAATCGTTTCTGCGTGATGTCGTCGCCCCGTCCGGATCGAGTGTCGCGTTACCGGCATCGCCCGACGACAGCGAGTTCTTCACCTCGGTGGTCACCGGCTACTGGAACATGTTCAAACAGAACATCGGGATCATGATCGCGGTGTCGCAACTGGCCGCGACCCAGCAGCGATTCGCGCTGGTGCAGAACGAGTTTCGGCGCTTCGGCATGGACATCGTTGCCGCGTCGGTGCGCCACGCCCAGGAGCAGGGCTACGGACGCGAACTGAATCCCGAGCACACCGCCGCCGCCATCGCGTTGCTGTTCGAGAACTTCACCACCGTGTTCGTCGGCCGCTCCGGGCCGCCAGGCCTGCGCCTGGAGATCAGCGACGAGGACGCCATCACCACCCTGTCCACGGTCTGGAAGAAAACGCTGTACGGCATCTAAGGAGTCAAAGTGGATTTCGCGCTGCCCGAACACCTCCCGGGTCTACTCGCCGAGATGGATGACTTCATCGAACGCGAAATCGCACCCCTGCAAGCCGACAACATGCAGTACTTCGACCAGCGCCGAGAACACGCCCGCACGGACTGGGACAACGACGGCATCCCGACGCGCGAGTGGGAGGACCTGCTCACCGAGATGCGCCGGCGAGCCGACCGGGCGGGCTGGCTGCGCTACGCGCTGCCGGCGTCGCTCGGTGGCCGCGACGGCTCCAACGTCGACATGGCCGTCATCCGGGAACACCTGGCGCACAAAGGCCTCGGCCTGCACAACGACCTGCAGAACGAATCCTCGATCGTCGGGAACTTCCCGCAGGTGATCATGATGGAACGGTTCGGCACCGACGAGCAGCGACGCCTGTGGTCCGAGGCGCTGATCACCGGGGAACGCTCGATGGCGTTCGGCCTTACCGAACCACAGCACGGCTCAGACGCGACGTGGCTGGAGACCCACGCGAAACCGGACGGCGACAGCTGGGTTATCAACGGCTCCAAGCGTTTCAACACCGGCGTGCACCGCGCCACCCACGACCTGGTTTTCGCCCGCACATCCGGCGAGCCCGGCCAGGCCCGCGGCATCACCGCGTTCCTGGTCCCCACCGACGCGGACGGCTTCAGTGTCCCGTACTACTGGTGGACGTTCAACATGCCCACCGACCACGGCGAGGTCGCGCTGACGGACGTGCGGGTGGCCGGTGATGCGGTGCTCGGCGAAGTCGACCGCGGCCTGGAGGTCGCGCAAACCTTCCTGCACGAGAACCGGATTCGGCAGGCCGCCAGCAGCCTCGGTGCGGCGCAGTACTGCATCGACCGCGCCGCCGAGTACGCCGCCAGGCGCGTCGTGTTCGGCAAGCCGTTATCGGTCAACCAGGCCGTGCAATGGCCGCTGGCCGAACTGCAGACCGAAGCCCAGATGGTGCGGTTGCTGGTGCACTACGCGGCCTGGCACCTGGACCGCGACCACCACATGGAGGTCTCCGACAAGGTGTCGATGGCGAACTACCGCGCCAACCGGTTGGTGTGTGAGGCCGCCGACCGTGCCATGCAGATCTTCGGCGGCCTCGGGTACAGCCGTCACGAGCCCTTCGAGCACATCTATCGCCATCACCGTCGGTACCGAATCACCGAGGGCGCAGAGGAGATTCAGATTCGGCGGGTGGCGCAGCGGCTGTTCAAGTTCGGCACGAAGTGAGCCTGCAAGACCGCCTGCCCACGGTGCTGACGCCGGTCCTGGGTGCCGATGTCACCGTCGAGAACCTCCGCGCACTCACCGGCGGGGCCAGCCGCGGAACCTGGGCGTTCGACGCAGTCACCCGCGCCGAGCGGTCGGCGCTGATCCTGCGCACCGGGCCGCCCGACGACATCCACGCCGGCATGGAGCTCGAAGCCCGCGCCCAGGCCGCCGCCGCCGCGGCCGGCGCACCCGTACCGCACGTGCTCGTCGCCGACGATTCGGTTACCGCGCTTGGCAATCCGTTCCTGGTCTGCAACGAGATCAAGGGCGAAACCATCGTCCGGCGCATCCAGCGCCAGCTCGACGCGGGTGACGGGCAGGCGGGCCGCACGCGGCTGCTAAGCCAGTGCGCGCAGGCACTGGCGGCCATCCACCGCGCCGACTGGGCCGACGACCCCGCACTGGCCCGCGACGATCAGCTGGCGGAATGGCGCGCGCGCCTCGATGCCATGAACGACACCACCGCCACCTTCGAGTGGGCGTTCCGCTGGCTGGCCGCCCACCGGCCGACCCCGTCGCCCCCGGTTCTGGTGCACGGCGATTTCCGCATGGGGAACCTGATCGTCGACGGGTCCGACCTTGCCGCGGTCCTCGACTGGGAGCTGGTGCACATCGGCGCGGCCTACGAAGACCTGGCATGGTTCTGCATCCGGGCCTGGCGGTTCGGCGCTCCGGCCAGCCTCGGCGCCGGCGGCCTCGGCAGCATCGACGATTTCCTGCGCGACTACGAGCGGGCCGGCGGGACCGCCGTCGACCGCGGGGCGTTTCACTGGTGGCTGGTGCTGGCCACCCTGCGCTGGGGCGTCATCTGCCGTTACCAGGCCGAACGTCACCTGACCGGGCAGGCCCGCTCGGTGGAGCTGGCGACGATCGGCCGCCGGGTGTGCGAGACCGAGTGGGACCTGCTCGACCTGCTCGAGGCGGCGGCCACGGCACCGCCCATAGAGCCGGCCCCCGCCACGTCCGACGACGTGCTGCACGGACGGCCGACCGCGGCCGAACTGGTCGCGGCCGTCGCCGAATTCCTCGAGGGCGACGTCCGGCAGGAGACCGGCGGGCAGGTCAACTTCCATGCCCGGGTCGCCGCCAACGCGCTGCGCATGGTCGAACGCGAGCTGCTGAGCGCCGGCACCTCAGGCGACTCAGAAGTTCGCGCCGCGCTCGCCGGCCTGGGCTTCGCCGACGAGGCCGGGCTGGCCGCCGCCATCCGGGCCGGCGAGCTGGCGGACCCACAAGCCGTCACCGCCTGCCTGCGGGCGCTGGTGCGCCGTCGATTAGCCGTCGCGCATCCCGGGTACGACAGCGAAAAGGAGCCAACCCCGTGACCAGCATTTCTGCCGAAACCCTCGTCGACGTGGCCGACCGCCTGTTCACGGCGATCGAGAGCAGCGACACCGCCGCGGTCGATCGGCTGTGGAGTCCCGACATCGCCGTGTGGCGGGTCGGGTCGCGCCGCGATGACGACAAGGCCCGCGCGCTGCGGGTCATCGACTGGTTCATCACCACCACCACCGAGCGCAGTTACCAGATCCTCGACCGTCAGTTGTTCGACGGCGGCTTCGTTCAGCAGCACGTGTTGCACGCCACCGGGCACGCCGGACAATCGATCTCGTTGCGGGTCTGCATCGTGATCAAGGTGGGCGCGGACGGCGCGATCAACCGAATCGACGAGTACTTCGACCCTGCGGGGATCGCCCCGCTGCTCAACTAAAACTAGAACTCGAAAGAGGGTGCGCGACGAATGACGACGCTGGAAACACTGCTCCTCGATCCCGACCTGGCCGGCGTGTGGACCCTGGCCTCGGATCGCTCGACCATCACCTTCAGGATCCGCAACATGTGGGGCCTGATGCCAGTCAAAGGCCGGTTCACCGAGTTCAGCGGCGATGGGCAACTCACCGGTAACGGCGCGGTCTACGGGCGCATCGACATCCGTACGGCGTCGTTGGACACCGGGATCGGCCGTCGCGACCAGCACTTGCGCACTGCGGACTTCTTCGACGTCGAGCGCTATCCCGAGATCAGCGTCGTCGTCACCGCGCTGCAACCGACCTCAAAAGGCAACGCGGCCGAGCTGCGCGCCACCTTCACCATCAAGGGCACCAACGAGCCGGTGCCGCTGCCCGTCACGGTCGGCGAACTCGACGACGGCGCGGTGCGCGTGTCCTGTGAGACCACGATCGATCGCACCCGGTTCGGCCTGGACTGGAACAAGCTCGGCATGATGAGCAAGACGGTGACGATCGGGGCGGACGCCGTCTTCGTGCGGGCCACCCAGTGAGTCCGGGCGCAAACCAGTAGCATCCTCTGCGTGCCTGCTTCGACCATCACCCTGCGGATCCTCGTCTACAGCAACAACGTCAAGACCCGCGAAGACGTGATCCGGGCGTTGGGCAAAAACCTGCATCCGGACCTGCCCGAGCTGAGCTACGTCGAGGTGGCGACCGGCCCGGCGGTGATTCAGCAGATGGATGCCGGCGGCATCGATCTGGCCATCCTGGACGGTGAGGCGACGCCGACCGGTGGCATGGGCATCGCCAAACAGCTGAAAGACGAACTGGACGTGTGCCCGCCGATCCTGGTGCTCACCGGGCGCCCCGACGACCGGTGGCTGGCCAGCTGGTCGCGCGCCGAGGCCTCGGTGTCGCATCCCATCGACCCCATCGTGCTCGGCCGCACGGTGCTGGAGCTGCTGCGCACCCCGGTGCAGTAGCGCCCCGGCCTAACTGGGCCAGATCAACTTGCCGTGACTGAAGAACGGTCCGCCGGTCGGGTCGTACTGTGAGTAACCCTCGTTGACCATCGGCGTCAGCGCGGTGTTCAGCTGCTCGACAATCGGCTGCGGCACACCGAACGTCTCCAACGGTTTCAGTATCGGAAGCAGCGAGGCCGGCACCATGTAGGTGGTCGTCGTCCCACCCGCCGAGTTCGTCACCGAGGACATCTCGACCGCCTGACTCTGCGAGGTGAACTCGGTGTAGAGGTGGAAGTGGTTGACGCCCATCATGGCGTTGGCGTCGGCCAGCAGGTTCCACGGCCGGTCGGGAGGATCGGACAAACCCTCGTACTGGTGGTAGATGATCGTCGTGTTGTACGGGGTCGCCTGCGGATTTTCCACGGTGTATCCGAGGAACGCGACATGCACGCCGGCCGGAAGGTAGGTGTCGGCGATGCCGCGCTCCGGGTTGGCGAACTCGACGAACGTGATCTGATTCGGCGACGGCGCGTTGGGCAGGCCGGCCAGGTAGGCCTCCTCGCGGTCGATCACCATCGCGCCAAGCGACGCGCCCGTCACCACCACGTTTCCGTTGGGATTGGTGGCGAGTGCGCTGAGGATGTCGGCGTTCAGCGCCTTGACGCCCAGTGCCAGTGACTGGTCGGCGGTGGGCTTGAAAAAGCCGCTGAGCAGTCCGGCGGTGGCCGGGTAGTCGACCACTTTCGCGGAGGTGCCGGGGAACCAGTTCTCGCCGACACCCAGCTGGAGCGCCTTATACGAGGGCAGATGCAGCAGGGGCGCGATCAGCGGCTGATTCTCGAAGATGTAGGCGGGCGCGACGGCGATGCGGGTGCCGGTGGTTGCCGCCTCTTCCAACGAGCTCAGCGTCTGGGTGGACGCGCTCTGCGTCGACTGCTGCAGTGACGTCCAGGGCATCAGCCGGCCGGCGGCCGCGGAGACCTCGCCGTAATAGCCGACCATCGCGGCGACGTCCTGGGCCCACATCTGCTCGTAGTCGGCTTCGATCGTCGCGATCGCGGGCGCGTTCAGCCCGAAGAGGTTGGACCTGATCAGCGACACCATTTCCGAGCGATTGGCCGCGATCGTCGCCGGATGCACGGTCGCGGCGAAGGCCGCCTCAAACGCACCGGCCGCCGACCGGATCTGGGTCGCCGACTGCTCGGCCTGAGAGGTCGCCGCGGCCAGCCAGGACACGTAGGGGGCGGCCGCTGCCTGCATCGCCGCGGCCGACGCACCCTGCCAGGGGCCGCTCGTCACGGCCGAGACCACCGACCCGAACGAGGTCGCCGCCGATTGCAGCTCGGCGGCCAATCCGTCCCAGGCACGCGCCGCCGCCAACATCGGCCCGGAACCGTTGCCGGAAAACATCCGCAACGAGTTCACTTCGGGCCGGAGCACCAAAAAATCCATCAGCACGCCCCGCCTTTGTCCGTGCGTTCAGCTGGTCTCAGCGCCGGCCCAAGCACCGAGTTCATCATGCTATTCCGCGGTACCCCCAACTGTTGGGGTTTCGAGGCAAATTCCGTTCGCTTTGCGCAACCCTCGCAGGCGTTGGATCATGAGCCGACCCCAAAGACGCGCTCCGCCTGTCGCGACGCTATGTTGAAGGTCACTGGGACGGCCCACAAGCCCGGTCCGTCGCAGCAGCCCGGTCACCCGCCCGGCCGTCACTAGGAGGCTAGTGGCGGCCCGTACGACGGACTATGGAGCGAGTTGAACGCCTACTTACCCATCCTGGTACTCGGAGGGATCGCGGCCGCATTCGCCGTGGGCTCCGTCGGGATCGCGAGCATTGCCGGCCCGAACAGATACAACCGGTCCAAGCTGGCGCCCTACGAATGCGGAATCGAGCCCACCGAGACGTCGGTCAGTGGCCCGAACGCGACGGCCGGGCAGCGGTTCCCGGTGAAGTATTACCTAACGGCAATGCTATTTATCGTCTTCGACATCGAAATCGTGTTCTTGTATCCATGGGCGGTCAGCTACGACGCGCTCGGGACCTTCGCGCTGGTCGAAATGGTGATATTCATGCTCACGGTCTTCGTGGCCTACGCCTACGTGTGGCGCCGCGGCGGCCTGACTTGGGATTGAGGTAAGACGTGGGCCTGGAAGAACAGCTGCCCGGTGGCATCCTGCTGTCGACTGTCGAAAAGGTGGCCGGCTACGTCCGCAAGAATTCGCTGTGGCCGGCGACGTTCGGGTTGGCGTGCTGCGCAATCGAGATGATGGCAACCGCCGGGCCGAGGTTTGACATAGCTCGGTTCGGCATGGAGCGATTCTCGGCGACGCCGCGGCAGGCCGATCTGATGATCGTGGCAGGGCGGGTCAGCCAGAAGATGGCGCCGGTGCTGCGGCAGATCTACGACCAGATGGGCGAGCCCAAATGGGTTCTGGCCATGGGCGTGTGCGCGTCGTCGGGCGGCATGTTCAACAACTACTCGGTGGTGCAGGGCGTCGACCACGTCGTTCCGGTGGACATCTACCTGCCCGGCTGCCCGCCGCGCCCGGAGATGCTGCTGCACGCAATCCTCAAGCTGCACGAGAAGATTCAAGAGATGCCGCTGGGCGTCAACCGGGAAGAGGCCATCGCCGCCGCCGAACAGGCCGCGCTGTCCGCCAGGCCGACGATCGAGATGCACGGTCTGCTGCGATGAGCTCACCGGACCACGACCCGAAGCAGGCCGCAGCCGAGGTGGGGGGGCTCCCCGCTGCCGGGGGCGAAGTGATCAACGTCCGCCACGGCATGTTCGGGATCACCGGCAGCGGCGACACCTCCGGCTACGGCCGGCTGGTGCGCGAAGTCACTCTGCCCGCCGCCAGTCCTCGACCGTACGGCGGCTACTTCGATGACATCGTCGACCGGCTGGCCGAGGCATTGCGCAGTGGCGGAGTCGAATTCGACGACGCGATCGAGTCCGTCGTGGTGGACCGCGATGAGCTGACCCTGCACGTTCGCCGCGAACTGCTGCCACAAGTCGCCCAGCGACTCCGCGACGAGCCAGAGTTGCGCTTCGAGATGTGCCTGGGCGTCAACGGCGTGCACTACCCGCACGAGACCGGCCGCGAACTGCACGCCGTGTATCCGCTGCAGTCGATCACCCACAACCGTCGGCTCCGGCTGGAAGTGGCTGCGCCGGACAGTGATCCGCACATCCCGACGCTGTTCGGGATCTACCCGACCAACGACTGGCACGAGCGCGAGACCTACGACTTCTTCGGGATCATCTTCGACGGACACCCCTCGCTGACCAGGATCGAGATGCCCGACGACTGGCAGGGGCATCCGCAGCGCAAGGACTACCCACTCGGCGGAATTCCCGTCGAGTACAAGGGCGCACAGATACCCCCGCCCGATGAGCGGAGGTCCTACAACTGATGTCGGGAACACAAAGATGACCGAAACAGAAACCGTCTTGGTCGCCGGCGGGCAGGACTGGGAGCAGATCGTCGACGCCGCCCGCGCAGCGGATCCCGGTGAGCGCATCGTCGTCAACATGGGCCCCCAGCACCCGTCCACCCACGGCGTGCTGCGGCTGATCCTCGAGATCGAGGGCGAGACCGTCACCGATGTCCGGTGCGGAATCGGTTACCTGCACACCGGAATCGAGAAAAACCTCGAGTACCGGTATTGGACGCAGGGCGTCACCTTCGTGACCCGGATGGATTACCTGGCACCGTTTTTCAACGAGACGGCGTACTGCCTGGGTGTGGAGAAGCTGCTCGGCATCACCGACGAGATCCCGGAGCGGGTCAACGTCATCCGGGTGATGATGATGGAGCTGAACCGCATCTCGTCGCATCTGGTCGCGCTGGCCACCGGTGGCATGGAACTGGGTGCGATGACACCGATGTTCGTCGGGTTCCGGGGCCGCGAGATCGTCCTCACGCTGTTCGAGTCGATCAGCGGGCTGCGGATGAACAGCGCCTACATCCGGCCTGGGGGCGTGGCGCAGGACCTGCCGCCGGACGCGAAGACCGAGATCTCCGAAGCCCTCGAGAAGTTGCGCGGCGTGCTGAAGGAAATGGGCGACCTGCTCAACGAGAACGCGATCTGGAAGGCCCGCACCGAAGCCGTCGGCTACCTGGATCTGACCGGCTGCATGGCGCTGGGAGTCACCGGCCCGATCCTGCGCGCCACCGGGTTGCCGCACGACCTCCGCAAAACCGAACCCTACTGCGGCTACGAGAACTACGAGTTCGACGTGATCACCCACGACGGGTGTGATGCCTACGGGCGCTACATGATTCGCGTCAACGAGATGTGGGAGTCGATCAAGATCGTCGAGCAGTGCCTGGACAAGCTGCAGCCCGGCCCACACATGGTCGAGGACCGCAAGATCGCCTGGCCGGCCGACTTGAAGGTCGGCCCCGACGGCATGGGCAACTCGCCGGAGCACATCGCCAAGATCATGAGCGGCTCGATGGAGGCACTGATCCACCACTTCAAACTCGTCACCGAGGGCATCCGGGTTCCGGCCGGCCAGGTCTACGTGGCCGTCGAATCCCCGCGCGGGGAGCTCGGCGTGCACATGGTCAGCGACGGCGGGACCCGTCCCTACCGCGTGCACTACCGGGACCCGTCGTTCACGAACCTGCAGTCGGTCGCCGCGATGTGCGAGGGCGGGATGGTCGCCGACCTGATCGCCGCGGTCGCCAGCATCGACCCGGTGATGGGCGGGGTCGACCGATGACGGCTTCCATTCCCGGGCCCGGCTCCGGCGAGCGGGTCTTCATTCGGCTCGGACCGCCACCGGAGGAGCCGAACCAGTTCGTCGTCGAGGGTGCTCCCCAGGCGTATTCCCCCGAGGTGCAGGCGCGGCTGGAGGTCGACGCCAAGGAGATCATCGGGCGCTACCCCAACAAAGGCTCGGCGCTGTTGCCGCTGCTGCACCTGGTCCAGGGCGAGGACTCCTACATCACGCCGGCCGGATTGGAGTTCTGCGCGCGGCAACTCGGCCTGACCAGCGCGCAGGTGTCGGCGGTAGCGACCTTCTACACGATGTACCGGCGCGGCCCCACCGGCGACTACCTGGTGGGCGTGTGCACCAACACACTGTGCGCGATCATGGGCGGCGACGCGATTTTCGACGCGCTGAAGGAGCACCTGGGCATCGGCAACGACAAGACCACCGACGACGGCTCGGTCACCCTGCAGCACATCGAATGCAACGCGGCGTGCGACTTCGCGCCGGTGATGATGGTCAACTGGGAGTTCTTCGACAACCAGACGGTCGACTCGGCGCGCGAACTCGTCGACTCGCTGCGCGCCGGCACCCCCAAGCACCCCACCCGCGGCGCGCCGCTGTGCAAGTTCCGGGAAACGTCGCGCATCCTGGCCGGATTGCCGGACGAACGCCCCGATCAGGGGCAGGGTGGCGCCGGCCCCGCGACATTGGCCGGCCTGCGGGTCGCCAAGGATAAAGGCATGCAGGCACCGGCCGCGCCGGAGGAGCAGTCATGACAGCGACACCGCTGACACCGGTGATCAGCCGCTACTGGGACGACCCCGAATCCTTCACCCTGGCAACGTATCAGCGCCACGACGGCTACCAGGCGATGAAGAAGGCGCTGAAGATGGAGCCCGACGCGGTGATCGGGACCGTCAAGGACTCGGGGCTGCGCGGGCGTGGTGGCGCAGGCTTCTCCACCGGGACGAAATGGTCTTTCATCCCGCAGGGCGACACCGGTGCCGCCGCCAAGCCGCACTACCTGGTGGTCAACGCCGACGAGTCGGAACCCGGTACGTGCAAAGACATTCCGCTGATGCTGGCGACTCCGCATGTACTCATCGAAGGCGTCATCATCGCGTCCTACGCGATCCGGGCCAGCCACGCGTTCATCTATGTGCGCGGTGAGGTGGTGCCGGTGCTGCGGCGGCTGCAGAACGCGGTGGCCGAGGCCTACGCCGCCGGATACCTCGGCCGCGACATCGAGGGTTCGGGCTACGACCTGGAGTTGGTGGTGCACGCCGGTGCGGGCGCCTACATCTGCGGCGAGGAAACCGCGTTGCTCGACTCGCTGGAGGGCCGGCGCGGCCAACCGCGGCTGCGGCCACCGTTCCCGGCCGTGTCCGGGCTCTACGGCTGCCCCACGGTGATCAACAACGTCGAAACGATCGCCAGTGTGCCGTCGATCATCCTCAACGGCGTCGACTGGTTCCGGTCCATGGGCAGCGAGAAATCGCCTGGCTTCACGCTGTATTCGCTGTCCGGACACGTCACCAACCCGGGCCAGTACGAGGCCCCGCTGGGCATCACGCTGCGCGAGTTGCTCGACTACGCCGGCGGCGTGCGCGCCGGCCACGAGCTGAAGTTCTGGACACCCGGCGGATCCTCCACGCCGCTACTCACCGCCGAGCACCTGGATGTCCCGCTCGACTACGAGGGCGTGGGCGCGGCCGGCTCGATGCTGGGCACCAAGGCGCTGGAGATCTTCGACGAGACCACCTGCGTGGTGCGCGCCGTGTGGCGCTGGACGGAGTTCTACAGGCACGAGTCGTGCGGGAAATGCACCCCGTGCCGCGAGGGCACCTTCTGGCTGGACCAGATCTATGAGCGACTGGAAACCGGCTCGAAAACCAACCCAGCCACCCATGCGGATATCGACAAGCTGTTGGACATCGCCGACGCCATCCTGGGGAAGTCGTTCTGCGCGTTGGGCGATGGCGCGGCCAGCCCGGTGTCGTCGTCGATCAGCTTCTTCCGCGACGAGTACATCGCCCACGTCGAGGGCGGCGGCTGCCCGTTCGACCCGAAAGACTCCATGCTGATCGCGAACGGAAAGGCTTGAGCGCCAAGTGACTAGTGCGGCCAAATCCGAGACCGGCGACGGGGTACGTCAGCCGGAGATGGTGACGCTGACCATCGACGGCGCCGAAATCAGCGTTCCCAAGGGAACTCTGGTGATTCGCGCGGCCGAGCTGATGGGCGTCCAGATCCCGCGGTTCTGCGATCACCCGCTGCTGGATCCGGTTGGCGCCTGCCGCCAGTGCCTGGTCGAGGTCGAGGGGCAACGCAAACCACTGGCGTCGTGCACCACCGTGTGCACCGACGAGATGGTGGTGCGCACGCAGGTCACCTCGCCGGCCGCCGACAAGGCGCAGCACGGCGTGATGGAGCTGCTGCTGATCAACCATCCGCTGGACTGCCCGATGTGCGACAAGGGCGGCGAGTGCCCGCTGCAGAATCAGGCAATGTCCAACGGCCGCGCGGAATCTCGCTTCGAAGACGTCAAGCGCACGTTCGCCAAGCCGATCAACATCTCGGCGCAGGTACTCCTGGACCGCGAACGCTGCATCCTGTGCGCCCGCTGCACCCGGTTCTCCGAGCAGATCGCCGGCGATCCGTTCATCGACATGCAGGAGCGCGGCGCCCTGCAGCAGGTCGGCATCTACGCCAACGAGCCGTTCGAATCGTATTTCTCGGGCAACACGGTGCAGATCTGCCCGGTGGGCGCGCTGACCGGCTCCGCCTACCGCTTCCGTGCCCGCCCGTTCGACCTGGTGTCCAGCCCCAGCGTGTGCGAGCACTGCGCGTCCGGGTGCGCGCAGCGCACCGACCACCGTCGCGGCAAGGTGCTGCGTCGCCTCGCCGGCGACGACCCGGAAGTCAACGAGGAGTGGAACTGCGACAAGGGCCGGTGGGCGTTCACGTACGCGACCCAGGCCGACGTGCTAACGACTCCCCTGGTTCGCGACTCCGACGGCACGCTGCAGCCCGCGTCGTGGGCGCACGCACTCGCCGTGGCGATCCAGGGGCTGGAGGCCGCGCGCGGACGCGCGGGCGTGCTGGTCGGTGGCCGGGCCACCTGGGAAGACGCCTACGCGTACTCCAAGTTCGCGCGAATCGTGTTGGACACCAACGACATCGACTTCCGCGCCCGACCACACTCGGCTGAAGAGGCCGACTTCCTGACCACCCGCATCGCGGGCCGACCCGTGACCGTGAGCTACTCCGACCTGGAATCGGCCCCGGTGGTGTTGCTGGTCGGATTCGAGCCCGAGGACGAGTCGCCCATCGTCTTCCTGCGGTTGCGCAAGGCCGCACGCAAGCACGGGCTACCGGTCTACGCCGTCGCCCCGTTCGCCACCCGCGCGCTGCAGAAGATGTCCGGCCGGTTGCTGAAAACCGTTCCCGGCGAGGAGGCTTCGACGCTGGACGAGCTGGCCACCGGCGAAGTCGGTGAGCTGCTATCCACCGCGGGCGCGGTCATCATGGTCGGCGAACGGCTGGCCACGGTGCCGGGCGGGTTGTCCGCCGCGGCCCGGCTCGCCGACGCCACCGGGGCGAAGCTGGCCTGGGTGCCACGCCGCGCCGGGGAGCGCGGCGCGCTGGAGGCCGGCGCACTGCCCGGCTTGCTGCCCGGCGGCCGCCCACTGTCCGACGAGGGCGCCCGCGCCCAGGTCTGTGCCGGCTGGAGTGTCGACGAGATCCCCACCGCCACGGGCCGCGACACCGACGGCATCCTGGCCGCCGCGGCGGACGGGAGCCTGGGCGCACTGCTGGTCGGCGGTATCGAACCCGACGACTTCGCCGACCCCGACGCGGTTCTGGTCGCCCTGGACTCCGCCGCATTCGTGGTCAGCCTCGAGCTACGGCACAGCGCCGTCACCGAACGCGCCGACGTGGTGTTCCCCGTCGCGGCGACAACCCACAAGGCCGGGGCGTTCGTCAACTGGGAGGGCCGCTACCGCGGGTTCGGACCCGCGCTGCATGGCACCACCCAGACGGCCCGCCAGTCCGACCACCAGGTGCTCGACACACTGGCCGACGAAATGGGCGTCTATCTAGGGGTTTCCACCGTCGAGGAGGCCCGCAGGGAGCTGTCCGCGCTGGGTATCTGGGAAGGCGAACGCGCCGCAGGTCCCGCGGTTTCGGCCGCGCAACCGGCCCAGCCGGGATCGGGTGAGGCGGTGCTGACGGGCTGGCGACTGCTGCTCGACGAGGGCCGGGGGCAGGACGGCGAGCCGCATCTTGCCGGCACCGCGCGCAAACCGGTCGTGCGGCTCTCCCCCGACACCGCAACCGAGATCGGCGCGGCCGACGGCGATGAGGTGACGGTCAGCACGCCGCGCGGCTCAATCACCCTGCCGCTGAACATCACCGACATGCCCGACCGGGTGGTATGGCTTCCACTGAACTCACCGGGGTCGGCGGTCTATCCGCAACTGGGCGTGACGTCGGGCGGCATCGTGAAAATTGGAGTGGCCTCATGACCGGCTTCGGACACGACCCCTGGTGGCTGGTGCTGGGCAAGGCGCTCGCCATCTTCGTGTTCTTGATGCTTAACGTGCTGCTCGCGATCCTGCTCGAACGCAAGATCCTGGGCTACATGCAGTTGCGGCCCGGCCCCAACCGGGCGGGGCCGTGGGGTGCCCTGCAGAGCCTGGCCGACGGGATCAAGCTGGCGCTCAAGGAGAGCATCACCCCCGTCGGCGTCGACAAGTTCGTTTACTTTGCCGCACCGGTCTTTTCGACGATCCCCGCGTTCACGGCGTTCGCGTTCATCCCGTTCGGTCCCGAGGTGTCGATCTTCGGCCACCGCACGCCGTTGCAGCTGACCGACCTGCCCGTCGCGGTGCTGTTCATCCTGGGTATGTCGGCGATCGGGGTCTACGGCATCGTGCTCGGCGGTTGGGCATCCGGTTCCACCTACCCGCTGCTGGGTGGGGTGCGGTCCACGGCCCAGGTCATCTCCTACGAGGTCGCGATGGGCCTGTCGTTCGCGGCCGTGTTCCTCTACGCCGGGTCCATGTCGACCTCGGAGATCGTGGCCGCCCAGGATCGGGTCTGGTACATCTTCCTGTTGCTGCCGTCGTTCGTGATCTACCTGATCTCGATGGTGGGTGAAACCAACCGGGCCCCGTTCGACTTGCCCGAAGCCGAGGGCGAACTCGTCGCGGGGTTCCACACCGAGTACTCGTCGCTGAAGTTCGCGATGTTCATGCTGGCCGAGTACGTCAACATGATGACCGTGTCGTCGCTGGCGACGGTGATGTTCCTCGGCGGTTGGCACGCTCCCTGGCCGATCAACATGTGGGCGGGCGCCAACACGGGCTGGTGGCCCGTGCTGTGGTACGTCGCCAAGCTGTGGACGTTCATGTTCATCTACATGTGGCTGCGCGCCAGCCTGCCCCGGCTCCGCTACGACCAGTTCATGGCGTTGGGCTGGAAACTGCTGATTCCCGCATCGCTGGTGTGGGTGCTGATCGCCGGGGTCATCCGGACGGCCAGCAACCAGGGCTTCCAGCATTGGACCCCGGTGCTCGTGGTCAGCAGCCTCGTCTTCGCCGGCGCGCTGGTGCTGACACTGCGAAAACCGTTCACCGCTCCCAGCGTTCGCGCGCTGGCGAAGGAGCTCCGCAAGCAGGACGCCGCCGGCGGCCTGAAGAGCATCGAACCGGCATACCCGACGCCGCCGCTGCCGGTGAGCGCGAGCAAGGAGAAGGTGCGTGGCTAAATTCTTCGACGGCGTCGCCGGGTTCGGCGTGACCTTCAAGGCGATGTTCAAAAAGAGGGTCACCGAGCAGTACCCGGAGAAGCCGGGGCCCGTCAAGCCGCGCTACCACGGCCGTCATCAACTCAACCGGTACGCGGACGGCCTGGAGAAGTGCATCGGCTGTGAGTTGTGTGCCTGGGCGTGCCCGGCCGACGCGATTTACGTTGAGGGCGCGGACAATACCGATGAGGCGCGGTTTTCACCGGGCGAACGCTACGGCCGGGTCTACCAGATCAACTATCTGCGGTGCATCGGTTGCGGCCTGTGCATCGAGGCCTGTCCCACCCGGGCGCTGACGATGACCAACGACTATGAGCTGGCCGACGACAACCGCGCCGACCTGATCTATGAGAAGGACCGCCTGCTGGCGCCGCTGCTGCAGGACATGCTTGCCCCGCCGCACCCCAGGGCCGAGGGCGCCACCGACAAGGACTACTACCAGGGCAACGTGACCGCGAACGGCTTGCGCGCCTCGCACGATGCCGGCACGAAAACCGGACCGGCGCAATGACCGTCGCCAACCTCGCGGCCGACGCCATCACCCGCACCTCCACCGGCGAAGCCGTGACGTTCTGGTTGCTGGGCACGCTGGCCCTGGTCGGCGCCATCGGTGTAGTGCTGGCGGTCAACGCGGTGTACTCGGCGATGTTCCTGGCGTTGACGATGCTCAGCCTCGCGGTGTTCTACATGGTCGAAGACGCCGTGTTCCTGGGCGTCGTCCAGGTCGTGGTGTACACCGGCGCGGTCATGATGTTGTTCCTGTTCGTGCTGATGCTGATCGGCGTGGATTCGGCGGAGTCGCTGAAGGAAACGCTGCGCGGGCAACGGGTCGCCGCGGTGATCACCGGCATCGCGTTCGGCATTCTGCTGATCGCCGCCATCGGCAACGCGGTGAGCGGAAGTTTCGTCGGGCTGACCAACGCCAACTCCAACGGCAACGTCGAGGGCCTGGCCGCCCTGATCTTCTCCCGCTACCTGTGGGCGTTCGAGTTGACCAGCGCGCTGCTGATCACCGCGGCGGTCGGGGCGATGGTGCTGGCCCACCGGGAGCGCTTCGAGCGCCGCAAGACCCAGCGCGAGCTGTCCCAGGAGCGTTTCCGTCCCGGCGGTCATCCGACCCCCATGCCCAGCCCGGGTGTCTACGCGCGCCACAACGCGGTCGACGTGGCGGCGATGCTGCCCGACGGGTCCTACTCGCAGGCGTCGGTGTCGCGGATTCTGCGCAGCCGCGGATCCGACGGCAAGGCACTTCCTCCGTCCCGCCAGCCCGTCTCCGGGGTACTTGAAAGCGGCAAGTCATGAATCCGGCCAATTACCTGTACCTTTCGGCGCTGCTGTTCACCATCGGTGCCGCCGGGGTGCTGTTGCGACGCAATGCCATCGTCATGTTCATGTGCGTCGAACTGATGCTCAACGCCGTCAACCTGGCGTTCGTCACGTTCGCGCGCCTGCACGGCCACCTGGACGGACAGATGATCGCGTTCTTCACGATGGTGGTGGCCGCCTGCGAGGTCGTCATCGGCCTGGCC
Source organism: uncultured Actinomycetota bacterium (assembly GCA_963758775.1). Classification (GTDB taxonomy): domain Bacteria; phylum Actinomycetota; class Actinomycetes; order Mycobacteriales; family Mycobacteriaceae; genus Mycobacterium. Next base: position 70,040 of record CAVWWU010000011.1, on the reverse strand, counting down.
ATCATCATGACGATTTTCCGTGCCCGCAAATCGGCGTCCGTCGACGACGCGAACCTACTCAAAGGCTAAGAACGCCACGATGACTCAATACAGCTGGCTGTTGGTCGCGCTGCCACTGGCGGGTGCCGCCATCTTGCTGTTCGGCGGCCGGCGCACCGACCCATGGGGCCATTGGCTCGGCTGCGCCGCGGCGCTCAGCGCGTTCGGGGTGGGCGCGTCGCTGCTCGCCGACATGCTCAATCGCGGCGGCGACGAACGCGCCATCCACCAGACGCTGTTCACCTGGATCCCGGTCAACCAGCTGCAGGTCGACTTCGGGTTGCAGATCGACCAACTGTCCATCTGCTTCGTGCTGTTGATCTCCGGTGTCGGGTCGCTGATCCACATCTACTCGGTCGCCTACATGGCCGAAGACACCGACCGGCGCCGGTTTTTCGGCTACCTCAACCTGTTCCTGGCCTCGATGCTGCTGCTGGTGGTCGCGGATAACTACCTCCTGCTCTACGTCGGCTGGGAAGGCGTGGGCCTGGCGTCCTACCTGCTGATCGGTTTCTGGTACCACAAGCCGACGGCGGCGACGGCGGCCAAGAAGGCGTTCGTGATGAACCGGGTCGGCGACGCCGGGCTGGCCGTAGGCATGTTCGTCATGTTCGCCAACTTCGGCACCCTGTCCTACTCCGGGGTGTTCGCCGGCGCTTCGGGCGCCGACCAGGGCGCGCTGACCGCGATGGGGCTGCTGCTCCTGATGGGCGCGTGCGCCAAGTCCGCCCAGGTTCCGCTGCAGGCCTGGCTGGGTGACGCGATGGAGGGTCCGACCCCGGTGTCAGCCCTGATCCACGCCGCCACCATGGTGACCGCCGGCGTCTACCTGATCGTGCGCTCCAACCCGATCTTCAACCTGTCCCCCGACGCCCGCCTGGGCGTGGTGATCGTCGGCGCCGTCACGTTGCTGTTCGGGGCGTTCATCGGCTGCGCCAAGGACGACATCAAGCGCGCGCTGGCGGCCTCCACGATGAGCCAGATCGGCTACATGGTGCTGGCCGCCGGGTTGGGCCCGGCCGGCTATGCGTTCGCGATCATGCACCTGCTGACGCACGGCTTCTTCAAGGCCGGCCTGTTCCTCGGGTCCGGCTCGATCATCCACGCCATGCACGAAGAGCAGAACATGCGCCGCTACGGCGGCCTGCGCAAGGCCCTGCCGATCACGTTCGCCACCTTCGGGCTCGGATACCTGGCGATCATCGGGGTGTGGCCGTTCGCGGGCTTCTTCTCCAAGGACGCCATCATCGAGGCCGCGCTCAGCTCCGGCGGCACCCAGGGGTACGTGCTGGGCGGCGCCGCGCTGCTGGGTGCGGGCATCACGGCGTTCTATATGACGCGGGTGATGCTGATGACCTTCTTCGGCGAAAAACGTTGGGCCCCGGGCAGCCACCCGCACGAGGCGCCGGCCCTGATGGCCTGGCCGATGATTCTGCTGGCCTTTGGCTCGGTGTTCTCCGGCTTCCTGTTCACCTACGGTCACTCGCTGCCGAACTGGCTCGAACCCGTCGTCGGGGCCCACGAAGAAGCCGGAGCGGGCGGGATTCCGGCCAACGTGGTCAGCATCGTGGCACTGGCGGCGGTCGCCGTCGGCGTTCTGGTCGCCTACCGGATGTACGGCGGCAAGGCGGAGATCCCGAGTGTGGCCCCGGTCCAGGTTTCGGTGCTGACGACGGCGACACGCAACGACCTTTACGGCGATGTCTTCAACGAGGAGGTGTTCATGCGCCCGGGCGCGGAACTGACCGACGCGCTGGTCGAAGTCGACAACGCCGGTGTGGACGGCTCGGTCAACGCGCTGGCCGCGCTGGTGGGCCGGACCTCGAATCGCCTGCGGGAGATGGAAACCGGCTTTGTGCGCAACTACGCCCTGTCCATGCTCACCGGTGCGGCCCTGGTGGCCGCCGCGATCCTGGCGGTGAAGCTGTGGTGAATTCCAACCTCCCATGGCTGAGCGTGCTGTGGCTGCTCCCGCTGGCCGGTTCCCTGCTGATCATCCTGCTGCCCCCGGCGCAGCGACAGCTGGCCAAATGGGCCGGTCTGATCGTCAGCGTGGTGACGCTCGCCGTGGCGATCGAGATCACGGTCGGCTTCGACAAGCACGGCGCCACTTACCAATTCGTCGAATCCCACAAGTGGATCCCGGCGTTCGGCGCGGGATACACCCTGGGCGTCGACGGCATCGCGGTGATCCTGGTGCTGCTGACCGCGGTGCTGATCCCGATCCTGCTGGTGGCCGGCTGGAATGACGGCGGCGAGCGTGACAACCGGGGCGTGCATGCCTACGTGGCCCTGACGCTGGCCATCGAGTCGATGGTGTTGATCTCGGTGGTCGCACTGGACGTGCTGCTGTTCTACGTGTTCTTCGAGGCCATGCTCATCCCGATGTACTTTCTCATCGGCGGCTTCGGCCGCGGCTCCGGACGGTCGCGCGCGGCGGTGAAGTTCCTGCTGTACAACCTGTTCGGCGGGTTGATCATGCTGGCGGCGGTGATCGGGCTGTACGTGGTGACCGCGCAGCACGGTACGGGCACGTTCGACTTCCGGGAGATCGTGACCGGTGTCGCGACGGGCCGCTTCGCCGGTGTGGACCCCGCGGTGTTCAAGGCGTTGTTCCTGGGTTTCATGTTCGCGTTCGGGATCAAGGCCCCGCTGTGGCCGCTGCACCGCTGGCTGCCCGACGCGTGCGTCGAGGCCACGCCGGCGACCGCGGTGTTGATCACGGCCGTCATGGACAAGGTCGGCACCTTCGGCATGCTGCGGTACTGCCTGCAGCTGTTCCCCGACGCCTCAACGTATTTCCGCCCGCTGATAGTGACGCTGGCAATCGTCGGGGTGATCTACGGCGCTATCGTCGCGATCGGCCAGACCGACATGATGCGCCTGATCGCCTACACCTCGATCTCGCACTTCGGCTTCATCATCGCCGGCATCTTCGTGATGACCACGCAGGGCCAGAGTGGATCGACGCTGTACATGCTCAACCACGGCCTGTCCACGGCGGCGGTGTTCCTGATTGCGGGCTTCCTGGTTTCCCGCGGCGGCAGCCGGTCGATCGCCGACTACGGCGGTGTGCAGAAGGTGGCGCCCATCCTCGCGGGTACCTTCCTGGTGTCGTCGATGGCGACCGTCTCGCTGCCCGGCCTCGCGCCGTTCGTCAGCGAATTCCTGGTGCTGCTGGGCACTTTCAACCGCTACTGGTTGGCTGCGTCGTTCGGCGTGACGGCGCTGGTCCTCGCCGCGGTCTACATGCTGTGGCTCTACCAACGGGTGATGACCGGCCCGGTGGCCAAACACAGCGAGGGCATCGGCGACCTGAAGGCCCGCGAATTGCTCGTCGTAGCGCCGCTCATCGCACTGCTGCTGATCTTCGGGGTCTATCCCAAACCGCTGCTGGAGGTCATCAACCCAGCGGTCGACCACACCATGACTACCACCGGCCAGCATGATCCCGCGCTGCGGGTACCGCCGGCCGGCGTACCCCGGACAGCCGAAGGACCGCACCGATGACCCTGCCCACCCCCAGCGTCGAGTACTTCCTGTTGTGCCCGATGCTGATCGTGTTCTCCGTTGCGGTCGTCGGCGTGCTGGTCGAGGCCTTCGTGCCGCGGTCGGCCCGCTACGCCGCACAGGTGACCGTCGCGTTGGCCGGGTCGATCGCGGCGTTCGTCGCGGTGGTCCAGGTCTGGAAGTCGATTCCCGGTTCGGGCCGTCAGGCGGTGTTGGGCGCGGTGGCCATCGATCGGCCCGCGCTGTTCCTGCAGGGCACCCTGTTGCTGGTCACCATCATGGCCGTCATCTTCATGGCCGAACGCACGCACGCCAGCACCAAAGCCCTTGCCGCCGTGGGCGCTTCGGGGGGATTGGATTCCTTTACCCCGCAGGCCTCCGCGGTGCCCGACAGCGACGCCGAACGCGAGGCTCAGCGGGCCGGAGCGGCCCAGACCGAGCTCTTCCCGCTGGCGATGCTGTCCGTCGGCGGGATGATGGTCTTCCCCGCGTCCAACGACCTGCTCACCATGTTCGTCGCGCTGGAAGTACTGTCACTGCCGCTGTACCTGATGTGCGGGCTTGCCCGCCACCGCAGGCTGCTGTCGCAGGAATCCGCGATGAAGTACTTCCTGCTGGGCGCGTTCTCGTCGGCGTTCTTCCTGTACGGCGTGGCGCTGCTGTACGGCGCGACCGGCACGCTGACCCTGCCCGGCATCCGGGATGCGCTGGCCGCGCACGGCGACACCTCGCTGGCGCTGGTCGGCGTGGCGCTGCTCTCGGTCGGCCTGCTGTTCAAGGTCGGCGCGGTGCCGTTCCACTCCTGGATTCCCGACGTCTATCAGGGTGCGCCGACGCCCGTCACCGGCTTCATGGCGGCCGCGACCAAGGTCGCCGCGTTCGGCGCGCTGCTGCGCGTGGTCTACGTCGCGCTGCCGCCGCTGCACGAGCAGTGGCGGCCCGTGCTTTGGGCGATCGCAATCCTGACCATGACGGTCGGCACGATCACCGCCGTCAACCAAACCGACGTCAAGCGCATGCTGGCGTACTCGTCGGTCGCCCACGTGGGCTTCATCCTCACCGGTGTGATCGCCGACAACGCGGCGGGCCTGTCGGCGACCTTGTTCTACCTGGTCGCCTACAGCTTCAGCACCATCGGCGCGTTCGCCATCGTCGGCCTGATCCGCAACGCGGACGGCGAGGAAGACGCCACCCTGTCCCACTGGGCCGGACTCGGGCAACGCTCTCCCATTGTCGGCGTGATGCTTTCGATGTTTTTGCTGGCATTCGCCGGCATACCGTTGACCAGTGGATTCATCAGCAAGTTCTCCGTGTTCAAGGCCGCCGCCCAGGGCGGCGCGGTGCCCCTGGTCATCATCGGTGTGATCTCCAGCGGGATTGCCGCCTACTTCTATGTGCGGGTGATCGTCTCGATGTTCTTCACCGAGGCATCCGACAACACACCGGAAGTGGTGGCACCCAGCACGTTGAGCAAGGCGGCCATCGCGGTCTGCGCCGTGGTCACCCTGGGACTGGGCATCCTGCCGCAGCCGCTGCTCGACCTGGCCGATCACGCCGCCCAGCTTCTGCACTAGTCCGCAACGGGCGGACGCGTAAACCCGCCATCTATGTCTTCAGGTAGGGACGCGTGACGATCACGTAGATCGCCAATACTGCGAGCGGCGCCGCCAATGGCAGCCAGGGCAACTGCAACGGGAAGGACGTCGCAGCAAGCCCGGCGAACGAAAACCCGACGGCACCGAGAAGCGTCGGCCAGCTTGCGATTACGGCGTTGCCTAGACGACACACCAGGTAACCGGCCGCGCAGAGGCCCGAAAGGGCGGCGGACAGTTGCGACGGATCCGAGACCACTATGGTGAGCACCGACAGCAACACGGCAAACGTCGCGATCGGACGAAGGGCCGTGCCGACGGCCACGGCCACCGCCGCGGCGCCTGCGATTGCCATCGCCGGTCCCTGTGTTCCGGCCGCGGCCGAAGCCACCATCACAAGCCCGAACACCCATGCAAGAGCGTGGTTTCGGAGGCCAGTGATCGCGGCCATGCTAACGCCGTCCCCGCACCCGGCGCCCGCGGTCCGGCAGCACACTCAAGGACTGCTCCAGGCTGCGGTCCCCCCGCCAGGCGATGACGTCCACGCCGATGGTGGCCATGTCGCGGTACATGGACGAGCGCTGCAGCGTCCACATTCGATCGACCAGGGGATCCTGTTCCCCGCCGAACGGGGAACTGTCGAGAATGTCGACCGCGACGACGACATGGCCCCGCTTGCGGAGGTCGATCAGGGCCAGGGCGAACTCCGTATCCAGCAGCGTGGAGAACGCGACGACGATCGCTCCGGCGGGAACGGCGGCGCGCGGCGCCAATGTCCCTGTCGTGCTTTCGAATTGGTCACCGGCAGCGAGCACCGTGTCGAGCACGCGATAAAACTGGCGCTGTCCGATGTCGGCGCCCAGCCAGCGCGGGCGGTTGCCGCCGAGCGCGACAATGCCCGCCCGGTCACCGTTGCGCAGCGCGGTCTGCACCACCTGGGCCGCGCCCCGCACGATGCGCTCGGTGGCCTCCGTGGCCGGGCCGGGAGGTTGCCGATAGGTGTCGATCAACACGACCACATCGGCCGCCCGGTCGGTCAGCCGCTGCGTGACGTGCAACTGACCGCGGCGGGCGCTCACCGGCCAATTGACCGCGCGCAGCTGATCACCCGGCACATAAAGGCGTATGTCCGCGTATTCGACGCCCGGGCCGGTGTGCCGGGTCAGGTGGGCCCCGAGGCGGTCCAGCAATTCGGTCTTGGGGATGGACGTCGCCTGCGGCGGCGTCAACGGGAACACGATCACCTGCGCCGCATCGACCGACGCGGTCCCCACCAGTAGGCCACCGCGCGCCGAAACGTCGACGCGGGCCCGGATCGGGTAGCGCCCCCACCGGCGCGCCACGGCGGCAACCCTTTTCGCCGGTCCCGTGGCCTGCCCCGCGTCCGCGTCGAGGACCTCGAGCTCCATCCCGTCCACCGGGTCCACGCTGAGTTCCACCGACGCCCCGGGCCGCCCGGGGCTGTTCAGAGTGGCCCACACCTTCACCCGCGCCTGCTCCTCCTCGAAGCATCGCTGCGAATCCGGTTCCCCGTGGATCAAGACCTTCGGCACAGGGCGCTGCCAACTGATCGAGCACAGCACACCGAGCAGCGGCGCCGCGAACGCGACCAGTTGCCATCGCGAACCGATCACCGCGGCGGTCAGCGCCACCCCCGCGCAGGTCGCGATCGCCAGCGTCAGCGGCGATGCACGCCAGTGCACCTCGGCTTCGCGGGTTTCGATCATTCCGAGCTCACCCGGTTCGGGGCACCGGCAGGCGCCGCAGCAGCTCACCGACCACGTCGGCGCCCTGAATCTTTCGCACCCACATCTCGGGGCGCAGGGTGATCCGGTGCGCGACCGCCGCGACGGCGAGCGCCTTGACGTCCTCAGGGACCACGTAATCGCGGCCCAACAGCAGGGCCCGGGCGCGGGCCAGCTGCACCAGGTCGAGCTCGGCTCGCGGGCTGGCGCCGACGGCGACCTGCGGGTGATGCCGAGTGGCGGTGGCCAGCGACACCACATAGTGCAGGACGTCGTCGTGCACGGTGACCTGCTCGACCGATTCGCGCATCGCCAGCAGATCATGCGCGTCCACCACTTGGTGCACCGTCGGCTCGCCCGAACCGCGGTCCAGGCGCCGACGCAGCATCAAGGTCTCGTCGCTCTCGGAGAGGTATCGCAGTTCCAGCCGGATGGCGAAACGATCCAGCTGAGCCTCGGGCAACGGATAGGTACCTTCGTACTCGATCGGATTGTCGGTGGCCAGCACCACGAAAGGCTGTGGCAGCTTATGGGTTTCGCCGTCGATGCTGACCTGGCCCTCGGCCATTGCCTCCAGCAACGCGGCCTGAGTCTTGGGTGGCGTGCGGTTGATCTCGTCGGCGAGCAACAGGTTGGTGAAGATCGGCCCGCGCCGAAACGCGAAGCGCCCCGACTGCATGTCGTAGATGGTCGAACCGAGCAGGTCGGCGGGGAGCAGATCGGGCGTGAACTGCACGCGCGTGAATTCGAGCCCCAGCGCGGCGGCGAAGGAGCGCGCGATCAGCGTCTTGCCGAGTCCGGGCAGGTCCTCGATGAGCACGTGGCCGCGCGCCAGCACGGCGGTCAGGATCAGCGTCAGCGCGGAACGTTTGCCCACCACGGCACGTTCGATCTCGTCGAGCACCGCTTCGCAGTGGGCCGTGGTCGTACCAGCGGGCATCGCGGCCGGCAGGGTCATGTCCGAAACGCACCCCCTTTCATACCTGCTCCAACTTTTGCAGAATTTCCTCGAACACTGCGCGTCCCGGCCCCGGTTCGTGGCCGGCCGTGCGCGTGACGTTGTTGGGGTTGACCCAATCCCACAGCTCGGGGCCGAAGAGCATTTGCCCGCTGGCGTGAGTAGGTTCGGGGATCCTTGGCCTGCCGGTGCCCGGTGGCGATTTCGAAGCGTCGCGCCAGCATCGGACGCAGATGCCGGTCCCAGTCCGCGCGCGTGGAATCCGACCACCGGATCGTCGTCTGGGTGTTGACCTTCCAGCGGCGCAAGGCATCTCCGATGTCGTCGGGGTCCGGCTCGGCCGCGGGTCGCAGCACATATCCCAGGAGACGACGGATGTTGAGCAGCACCAGCGCGGCGGCGACTCCGGACGCCGCCAGCACGAGCCGGCGATCATGCAGTAACAGCGCCAGCGCTTCAGTACCGACGATGAGGAAAATACCCAGTGCGATAAGCCGTTTCACGAGGAGCTCGCCGCGATCTCGTCGAGGACCAGCTGCAGCACCCGCACCGCCACCTCGCGGTGCCCCTCGTTCATCACATGCGGGCTGAACCGGGCCTCCTCGAACAGGGTCACCAGCTGCACGGCGTTATCGACATGCAGCGCATGGCGTTCCACCGCGCGCGCTAGCACCTCGGTCGGGGTGTCGAACTCCTGGGGCACCGCTCCCGGGACATTCGCCAGCTCCCGTTCCATCGCCGCGTAGCACGCGATGATCGCTTCCCGCGGTTCGCGGCTGAGATCGGTCATGGCGGCCAGTCCGACTTCCGCCGCGCGCGCGAGCAATTCCGAACGCGGGGCCACTACCTCGAATGCGACGTCATCGTCGGCGTCGACGGCGGGTGCCGGGTTGCGCCACCGACGCCGGGTGTTGATCACCGCGGCCGCGATGATGATCAAGAACAGCGGCGCCGCGAACGCGAGGAGGACCCCGACCATGTCGCCCGGGTCGTTCGGCCCCTTGCGCTTCGGCGGCGCGACGGTGTCGTGGGCCGGCGCCGGCGTGGCCGACGGTAGCGGTTGCGACGGCGGAGCGGGCGAAACCTCGTGCGGCATGAGGAAGTGCGCCAGCATCATCGTGATCAGCAGCCATGCCATGATCACCGCGAGCCCGATCAATAGCACGCGCCAACTCGGGCGGCCCCTGCCGCCGCCGATCATGTCGGACACATCGAACGTGGTGGGCGCCACCGCACGCGGGTCACGCAACCGTGCGATGACCGCGACCGTCATCAGGGCCAGGGTGCCGGCCAGGGCCGCGATCACGAAAATCATCGCCGCGCGGTTGCCCCCCGAGCCCGAAAGTGGCCCATGGATCTGCACGGGAAGATATCCGCGCAGGGCGGCGGCGACGGCGATCAACAGCACGATCAGCGCAACGACGCGTCCCGTCGGCCTATCAATACCGGGCATCTGCACACCTGCCTGTCGCCGTCGGCGACCTGGGCTTTTTTCATACTGGCACGTCAGACGCGGCTAATCCACAATCGCGCTAGTCCGGGGTGAACGGGCGGAAGCTGCCGTCGAGCACCTCGCGGTGCCCGATCGTGCGCCCGGTCACCGCGCCCGGATCCACCTGCGCCAGCTTGACCGCTGCGGCGGCGAACTCCTCCGCGGAGGCGGTCTCGTCGAACTCGCGGATGTAGTACGACAGGCCCGGTGTCGGGATCGGTTTCGACGGCGACAACGCGTTCACCGCGATGTTCTGGCCGGCGAGGTCGTACGCGGCGCACTGGGTGAGATGCTCGAGGGCCGCCTTGGACCCGCCGTAGCCGGGTAGGACTCCCCCGCTGCGGTCGGGGTAGGGCCCGTCGCCGGGGAACCGCGATGCCACCGAGGTGATGTTGACGATCGAGCCGCCGCCCGCAGCGATCATGTCGGGGCCTACCAGCTGCATCAGCTCGTAGGCGGCGAACACCGCGATCTCGAAGTGCCGGCGGTAGGCGGCCAGCGGCGTGCTGACGAACCCCGGCCAGCCGGGGCTGGCGGCGCCGGGCGGCTTCTGTGTCTTGGCGCGCGGCTCGGCACCGGGCACCGGCGGCCGGCCGGGCGCGGTGAATGCCGCGTTATTCACCAGAATTGTGATGGGGCCCAACGCATCTCGTGTCTCACCGACGAGCCGGGCGATGTCGTCGCGGTCGGTGAGATCGGCGCGTATGGCCACCGCGCGCCCCCCGGCCGCCTCGATGTCGGCGACCGTTTCACCGATGGTCCCGGGCAACTTGTCGTTCCACACCTGTTCGGTGCGGCCGACGACGGCGACGGCCGCGCCCTCGGCCGCGAGCGCCAGCGCGATCGCCCGGCCCAGCCCGCGGCTGGCGCCGGTGACGATCGCGGTCCGGTCCGCGAGCGGGCCGCTCACCGCGTTACCCCGTGCACCACGATCGCCGTGGTCTGATCCACCCACGCGTCGTCCAGCTTTTCGTCCGGGCGCAGCAACATCCGCAGCATGGTCGCTCCTCCGATCACCTCGAGCAAGCGGTCGGGGTCGACGTCGGGGTGCGCCTGCCCGCGGTCGATGGCCTCGCGCAGCCGCACCCCCACCGCGGCGAAGAGCTCGGCGAATCGCGCCATCACCCGCGCGTTGAGCTCCGGGTCGGCGGTCATGTCGGCCACCAAGCCGGGCAACGCGGCCCGCACCACGGGGGTGGTGAACACGTCGCGGGTGGCCTCGATCATCATCCGGATGTCTGCGGCGAAGTCGCCGGCCGGCGCCTCCAGCGCGCTGGGTGCCACCGGGAACGCCGCCTCGTGCACCAGCTCGGCCTTGCTGGACCACCGCCGGTACAGCGCGGATTTGGTGGTCCCTGCCCGTTCGGCGACTGCGGCCAGGCTGAGGTTCGAATAGCCGATCTCCACAAGCAGTTCCGCGGTCGCCGACAGGATGGCCGAGTCGATGCGCGGATCCCGCGGCCGCCCGGCACCGGGGGCCTTGTCAAGGGTGGGCGGGTCTGCTTTCATAACGCTACCTACCGTATCGTAATTGCCTCGAGAAGGAGGCACGTGTGTCCAATGCACCAACGCCCGACAACATCGAGCGACTTCAGCGCTCCAGCCGTGACGTCAGCACCCTGCCGGCGGTCATGTCCAAGTGGCTGTCGGCCCAGCTGCCCGGAGGCGCAGTACCGGAAGTAACCGTCGAGAGCGGCGTGGACTCGACCGGCATGTCGTCGGAAACCATCATCTTGACCGCTCGCTGGCAGCAGGATGGGCAGTCGATCGAACAGAGACTCGTGATCCGGGTGGCGCCCACCGCCGAGGACGTGCCGGTCTTTCCGACCTACCGGCTCGACCATCAATTCGAGGTGATCCGTAAGGTCGGCGAAATCACCGACGTCCCCGTCCCGCGGGTGCGCTGGATCGAGACCACCGGCGACGTGCTCGGCGCACCCTTCTTCGCGATGGACTACGTCGACGGCGTGGTACCGCCCGACGTGATGCCCTACACGTTCGGGGGCAACTGGTTCGCGGATGCCCCGGTCGAACAACAGCGACAACTGCAGGACGCCACCGTCGAGGTGCTGGCCAAGCTGCACTCAATTCCTGACGCGGAGAAGACATTCGGCTTTCTCGCCGAAGGCCAGCTGGGTGATACCGCGCTGCGCAAGAACTTCAATTGGGTGAAGTCCTGGTACGAGTTCGCGTGGCCGGATATCGGCCGCTCGCCACTGATCGAGCGGACGTTGACCTGGCTGGAAGACAACTGGCCGGCAGAGGCGGACACGCGGGAGCCGGTGCTGCTCTGGGGCGACGCCCGAGTGGGCAACGTGTTGTACCGCGACTTCGCGCCGGTGGCGGTGCTGGACTGGGAAATGGTGACAGTTGGGCCACGCGAACTCGACGTCGCGTGGATGATCTACGCACACATGGTTTTTCAGGAGCTCACCGGACTGGCGGGGCTGCCGGGGCTGCCCGACGTGATGCGTGAAGACGACGTCCGTGCCACCTATCAACGACTCAGCGGAACCGATGTCGGCGACCTGCGCTGGTTCTACGTCTACTCCGGCGTGATGTGGGCGTGCGTGTTCATGCGTACCGGCGCCCGGCGGGTGCACTTCGGCGAAGTCGAGAAGCCCGACGATGTGGAGTCGCTGTTCTACCACGCCGGCTTGATGAAACGTCTTATCGGAGAGGATAACTAATGCCCCATATGTTGGGCCCGCTCGACGAGTACCCGGTACACCAGGTGCCCCAGCCGATCGCGTGGCCGGGGTCGTCGGACCGCAACTTCTACGACCGCTCCTATTTCAATGCCCACGACCGGACCGGGAACATCTTCGTGATCACCGGCATCGGCTATTACCCCAATCTCGGTGTGAAGGATGCTTACTTCCTCGTCCGGCGCGGGGACACCCAGACGGCGGTGCACGTGTCCGACGCCATCGACCAGGATCGGCTCAACCAGAACGTGATGAGCTATCGGGTCGAGGTCGTCGACCCGCTGCGCAAGCTACGCATCGTGCTCGATGAAACCGAGGGCATCGCGGCCGATCTGACCTGGGAGGGCCTGTTCGACGTCGTGCAGGAGCAACCCCACCTCATGCGGTCCGGCAACCGGGTGACGCTGGACGCCCAGCGCTTTGCGCAGCTGGGCAGCTGGAGCGGCCGCATCTCGATCGACGGCGAGGAGATCGCCGTCGATCCCGCGACCTGGATCGGCAGCCGCGACCGGTCCTGGGGCATCCGCCCGATCGGCGAGCCCGAGCCCGCGGGCCGACCCGCGGACCCGCCGTTCGAGGGCATGTGGTGGCTGTACGTGCCGATCGCGTTCAAGGACTTCGCCATCGTGCTGATCATTCAGGAGGAGCCCAACGGGTTCCGCTCGCTCAACGACTGCACCCGGGTGTGGCGCGACGGCCGCGTCGAGCAGCTGGGCTGGCCGCGGGTCAAGATCCACTACCGGTCCGGCACCCGCATCCCGACCGGGGCCACCATCGACGCGACCGCGCCCGACGGCACACCGGTGCACTTCGACGTGGAGTCCAAGCTGCCGGTGCCGATTCATGTCGGCGGCGGCTACGGCGGCGATTCGGATTGGTTGCACGGCATGTGGAAGGGCGAGAAGTTCGTCGAACGCCTCACCTATGACATGACCGACCCGGCGATCATCGGGCGCTCTGGATTCGGCGTCATCGACCATGTCGGCCGCGCGGTGTGCCGCGACGGCGACGCGGATCCGGTGGAGGGCTGGGGTCTCTACGAGCACGGTGCGCTGGGCCGCCACGACCCGTCTGGCTTCGCCGACTGGCTAACGGTCGCGCCTTAACCTGTATGCCGCGCCGGGGTGGTCGGGCGCCAGCAGCGGTCCGGCGCCCCCCAGCCGTTCGCGCAGCGTGGCAGGCGGCAGTTGCTCGGGCACCCGTCCGCGCCGGCGTAGCTCTGGCACAACGAATTTCGCGAAGTCGACGAAGGTGCCCGGGGTCGTCACATAGGCCAGATTGAATCCGTCGACATCAGCCTCGTCGACCCAGCGCTCGAGTTCGTCCGCCACCTCGGTGGGCGAACCCACCAACACCGGGCCACGGCCGCCGATGCCGATCTCCTCAGCCAGTTCCCTTGCCGTCCAAGTACGTTCGTCCGTGGTGAACGAGGCCAGCGCGGATCGGTTGGCGTCAGTCTCGCTGTAGCGCAGCGGATCGTCGTCGCCGAGCTCGGCCAAATCCACCCCGGTCCATCCGCCGAAGAGCGCCAACGCACCTGTGGTGCTGACGAATTGGCGATATTCGGCGAGCTTGGCGACGGCCTGCTCGTGGGTTTCGGCGACCACCGGGGTGACCATCGTGAAGATCTTGATGGACCGCGGGTCGCGGCCCAGCTCGGCGGCGGCCGTCCGCAGGGCGCGCACCGGGCCACGCACGATCTGGGCCGTCGGACCGGAGATGAAGGCCGCCTCGGCGTGGGCCGCGGCGAAGCGGACTCCGCGCGGTGAGGCGCCGGCCTGAAACAGCACCGGGGTGCGCTGCGGCGAGGGTTCGCACAGGAACGGACCGGGGACCGAGAAATAGCGGCCCTTGTGCCCGATGTCGTGCACCTTCGCCGGGTCGGTGAACACGCCGCGGTCCTTGTCGCGCACCACCGCGCCCGGCTCCCAGGACGCTTCCCACAGCTTGTAGCAGACCTCGAGGTACTCGTCGGCGATCTCGTAGCGCTGGTCGTGTGGAATCTGGGCGTCCAGGCCGAGATTGCGTGCGGCGCTGTCCAGATAGGAAGTGACGATGTTCCACGCCACCCGGCCGTCGGTGAGGTGATCCAGCGTGGAGAGCCGGCGCGCCAACGCGTAGGGCTGCTCGTAGGTCAGCGACAGCGTGATCCCGAACCCGAGGGTCTCGGTCACCGCCGCCATCGCCGAAACGGCAGCGGTGGGGTCGTTGACCGGGATCTGTGCGGCGTCGAGCACCGCCGCGTCACGCGAGCCGCCGTACACGTCGTAGACGCCGAGCACGTCCGCCAGGAACAGCGCATCGAAGCCGCCGGCTTCCAGGGCGCGGGCCAGCTCGGTCCAGTACTTCAGTTCGCGGTACCGGTAGCCCTGATCATCGGGATGCCGCCACAGCCCGGCCGACTGGTGGCCGACGCAGGCCATGTCGAACGCGTTCAGATAGATCCTGCTCATACTCACTCAATATTTCTCGATTTGTCCATGGGTTTCGGCTGCCGCGAAAGCAGACGCGAACGTGATCGCCGCCAGCACGGCGAAATACCCGACGATCAGCCAGGGTTTGCCACCGCCGGCGGCCAACAGGGCGGCGGCGATCAACGGCGCGAACCCTCCCCCCAGCACGGATCCGATCGAATAGCCCAACGACGAGCCACTGTAACGCACCCGGGTATCGAAAAGTTCGGCGAACCATGCGGCCTGCGCGCCGTACATCGAGTCGTGAACGATGTTGATGCCGAACACAATCGCGGCTATCACCGCGATCTCCGATCCGGTTCCGGCGGCCACGAAGAACAATGCCAGCGCCACCACCCCGGCCAGCGCGCCGAAAAGGTACGACGGCCGCCGCCCGATCCGGTCCGACAGCAGCGCCCAGCCGGGCGTGCTCAGCAGGCCGAGCGCAGACGAGATCAACACCGCGACCAGCCCGATGCCCGCCCTGTCGGAGCCCTTGCCGAACAAATCTTGCAGGTAGGTCAGTGAATAGGTAGTCAGCAGGACGAACAGCGCGATCTGCGACAGCCGTAAACCCGTGGTAAGTAACACATTTCGCGGCTGGACACGTAGCACCTCCAGCACCGGCAGCCGCACGATTTCGTCGTTGCGTCGCAGGCGATCGAAGACCTCGGCATCGGCCAGCCTCAGTCGGACGAAGAGTCCGATGAGGACCAGAATGACGCTGAGCAGGAACGGAATTCGCCAACCGTACGCGAGGAAGCCCGCGGGTCCGGTGGCCGTGCGGGTCAGATAGAAGACGGACGTCGCCAACAACATACCCGCCGGGGAGCCGAGTTGGGTGAAGCTGCCGAACAGCCCGCGGCGATTGGGCGGGGCGTGCTCCACCGACAACACGGCCGCGCCACCCCACTCGGCACCGACCGCGAGCCCTTGCGCCACACGCAAGGTCGCCAGCAGCGCCGGCGCGAGCAGCCCCGCCTGGGCATAGGTGGGCAACACTCCAATCGCGGCCGTGACCGCGCCCATCACCACCAGCGCGCCGACCAGGACCGCCTTGCGGCCCAGCCGGTCTCCGAGGTGACCCGACACGATCGCGCCGACGGGCCGGGCGCCGAACCCCGCCGCGTAGGTGGCGAATGTCGCCAGCGTCCCCGCCGTCGGCGAAATGTGCGGAAAGAACAAGGGTTTGAACACCAGCGCGGACGCGGTCGCATACAGGTAGAAGTCGTACCACTCGATCGTCGTGCCGATCATGCTGGCCAGAGCGACGGTTCGCAGCCGCGGTCGGGTATCGGGGGCAGAAACCGAAGCGATCGTCACGTGATCGCAGGATAGCCAGCGCCTCGACGCGACGGCATGGTTGTCATCGCCCTGATGCGAACGTCCGCGTTAGCGCAATGCGTCGACGATCGCGGCCAGGGTGCCGAGCCCGATCGGGGCCGCCTGATACAGGCACACGGTGTCGGAGATACCGTCGACGCGATCGCGGATGTGAGCCGCGATCTCCGCCGGGGTGCCGCAGGCCGCGATGGTGTGCATCATCTCGTCGTCGATCAGCCCGGCCATCTCCTGCCACCGGCCCTGCTTGGACATCGCGTTGAGCTCGGGCTGCAGATCCTCCCAGCCGTGCGCGGCCAGCACCGGCCGGTAGGCCGGAGTCGACCCGTAGAAGGAGAGCAGCCGCCGGGTGCCTGCGTCGGCCTGTTCGCGCTCGGCGTCGGTCTCGCCGGCCGACACGATGATCTCCGGCATGATGGCGAACTCGTCGGCCCGCCGGCCGCTGGCGGCCAGGCCGTCGCGCACCGCGGGCATGGTGTGGTGGTGCAGGAACCGTTTCGAGCCGAACGGCATCACCAGCAGGCCGTCGGCGTGCTCGGCGGTGGCCCGGGTCAACTTGGGCCCCAGGGCCCCGACGTAGATCGGCGGTGGACCGTGCGGGTTGGGTCCCGGGTTGAAGGTCGGCGTCATCAGCGTGTGTCGGTAGTACTGGCCGCGGAAATCCAGCCGGGCGCCGCTATCTCCGGAATTCCACACCTCGAAGATCGCGCGCAGGGCAGCGACCAGCTCGGTCATCCGGCCAACCGGGTTGTCGAACTGGGCGCCGAACCGCTTCTCGATCTGCGCGCGCACCTGGGTGCCCAGGCCCAAAATGAACCGGCCGTCGCTGAGCAGCTGGTGGTCGTTGGCCTGATGCGCCAGGTGTATCGGGTTGCGCGGGAACGCAATTGCCACGTTCGTCATGAGGCCCAGGCCGCCCACCGTGGCGGCCACCGTCAGCGGGGCGAAGACGTCGTGCGGCCCTTCGAAGGTGGCAACGCCACTGGCGCCGGCGTCGCGCAACTCGCGCGCACGCTCGGCGGCATCGGTGAGCCCGTAGAGGGCGGTGAAAATTTTAACGGGGTCAGCCTACGTAACCGGTGCGATGCGGTTGACTAGGGGACGTGACCAACCCGTCCCGCTCGTCCTGGACTGTCGACGTCGTCGTGGTGGGCGCGGGCTTCGCCGGGCTGGCCGCGGCCCGCGAGCTGACCCGGCAGGGCCACGACGTGCTGGTGTTGGAGGGGCGCGACCGGGTGGGCGGGCGTTCGTACACCGGCAGCGTCGCCGGGCTGCCCGCGGATATGGGCGGGACGTTCGTCGGCCCAACCCAAGACGCCGTCCTGGCGCTGGCCGCCGAACTCGACATCGCGACCACCCCGACCTACAACGACGGCAAAAACCTGATCCAGTGGCGCGGGTGGGCCCGCCCCTACCGCGGCGCCATCCCGCGGCTCTCGCTGACCAGCCTGCTCGACGTCGGGCGGTTGCGCTGGCAGTTCGAGCGCATCTCCCGCGGCGTCCCGGTGGCCGCACCCTGGGACGCGCGGCACGCGCGCAAGCTCGACGACCTCTCGCTCGGCGGCTGGCTGCGGTCGATCCGCGCCACCGCCGGGGCACGCGACTTGATGGCGATCATGGCGCGGGTGACGTGGGGCTGCGAACCCGACGAGGTGTCGATGCTGCACGCCGCCCGCTACGCCCGCGCGGCCGGCGGACTGGACCGGCTGCTCGACGTCGAGAACGGCGCGCAGCAGGACCACTTCCCGGGCGGCACCCAGCAGATCGCGCAAGCGGCCGCTGACGAGCTCCGCGAGCTCGGCACACGGGTCGTGCTCGGCGCCGCGGTGCGCCGCATCGATCGCCACGGTGGCGGGGTGACTGTCATCTCCGACCGCGGCCAGGCCGAGGCCGGCTTCGTCATCGTCGCCATCCCGCCGGAGCACCGCGCGTCCATCGACTTCGATCCCCCGCTTCCGCCCGCGTACAACCAGCTCGCCAAGCATTGGCCGCAGGGGCGGCTCAGCAAGGCCTACGCCGCCTACGACACCCCGTTCTGGCGCACCAACGGGTTCTCCGGGCAGACACTGTCCGACCAAGGCCCGGTGTTCATCACCTTCGACGTCAGCCCGCAGGGTGACGGCCCTGGCGTGCTGATGGGGTTCGTCGACGCCCGCGCGTTCGACTCGCTGCCCGCCGATCAGCGCCGCCGCGACGCGCTGCGCTGTTTCGCGGAGCTGTTCGGCGACGAAGCTCTGAAGCCGCTCGACTATGTGGATCATCGTTGGGGCGCAGAGGAATTCGCGCCGGGCGGCCCGACGGCCGCGGTGCCGCCGGGCGCGTGGACGCAGTACGGACAGTGGCTGCGCGAGCCGGTCGGACCGATCCACTGGGCCGGCACCGAGACCGCAGACGAATGGACCGGCTTTCTGGACGGCGCCGTCAGGTCGGGTCAGCGGGCGGCCGCCGAGATCGCCGCCCTGCTATAGCGATCGCAAGCGCGGCGCAGCGGGTCGCGACCATCGGGCTAATTGGGCTAGGAGCTGATCCGCCGCATCCCGTGAGTCACTGATTCTGCGAGCGCCCGCAGGTGGCGGTTCACCTCGTGGTGCTGTTCGAGCATCGAGCAGTGCCCGCCGGGCAGTTCGACAAGACCCACCACGTTGGGCGCGGTACGCGCGATCTTGCGTGACTGGCCGATCGGGGTGAGCCGATCGCGCTCGCTGCCGATCACCAGGGTCGGCACGGTCAGGCCGTCCAGGCCGAGATAGTGCTGCCGCAGCGAGTCGACGAGCATCTTCGCGCAGCCCCCGCGGCCCCGCGCCGACGTCTGCATGAAGAGCTCGTAGATGAGCTTGGCTGCGCTCGCATCCGCCTCGGAGGCGAGCGCCAGCATCGCGACCAGATAGCGGGTCGGTATGCGGGCCGCGCCCGGGATCGGAATCCCGCCGAACACGTCGATCAGCCGCCGCCCGGCCATCACGCGTACCGGCGAAAACTCCCGCGGTACCGACAGCAGCTTTACCTCGCGCAGCAGATCGCCGGTGGTGGTGTTGATCAGCGCGACGGCGTCGGCCCGCTGGCGGACCTTGTCGCGGTAATGCTCAGACCAGGCGGCAATGGCGATGCCACCCATCGAGTGCCCGGCCAGCACCGCGCGCTCGTGCGGGGCCACGGTCGCCTCCAGCACCGCATCAAGGTCGGAGGCAAGGTATTCCAGCGTGTAGCCACCGCGGCCCGGGACACCGCTGCGTCCATGCCCGCGATGGTCGAACGCGATCACGCGGTAGTCGGTGGAGAGGTCGGCGATCTGGTACGCCCAGGATCGGATCGCGCAGACGATGCCGTGGGTCAGCACGATCGGATAGCCGTCGGGAGGCCCGAACACCTCGGCGTGCAGCGCCGTGCCGTCCGCCGCGCGGACGGTGAGGCTGCGGCTCGGCGGTAGCGCCTCAGGCAATTGCTCGAGAGGGCCGGCTGGTATCGCGTCCAAATCCAAAGTCTGAGCACTCATCACCGCTCCCCCCTCGAAGGCGGCCCCGTTGCCGCTTCCCGGATGTCGCGAGTTTAACGCTCGGCCATAGACGAACGAGCCGAATCGGCCAAACTCGCGGCACGAATTTCAGGACGGCCGTCCAACAAAACCGGGCGAACGCACGCCCCAAATGTGAGACGCTGACACCTGTGTCGCCGATGTCCCGTCGGGCAGTGCTGGCTGCCACGGCGAGCTTGATCGGCACCGTCGGCGGCGGCCTTTCGACGGCCTGCGCGCCGGGCCACCCACCCGAAGGCCGGCCCGGCGGGACGCCCCAGCCAGCGGACACCAAATCGATCCTCGTCGTCGGCGCCGGCATGGCGGGCTTGGCCGCCGCCCGCAGCCTCGCCGAGGCGGGATGGCCGGTACGACTGATCGAAGCCCGCGACCGCATCGGCGGCCGGGTGCACACCAACCGGGATTGGGGCGTGCCTTTGGAAATGGGCGCGTCGTGGATTCACGGCAGCAAGGACAACCCACTCAACGAGCTGGCGCAACGGGCACAGGCACAAACGGTTCCGACCG
This sequence comes from uncultured Actinomycetota bacterium, assembly GCA_963758775.1. Taxonomy (GTDB): domain Bacteria; phylum Actinomycetota; class Actinomycetes; order Mycobacteriales; family Mycobacteriaceae; genus Mycobacterium. Next base: position 50,163 of record CAVWWU010000011.1, on the reverse strand, counting down.
ATTACTACCACCCGGCGAAAGTGGCCGTGGATCCTCAGCTGCAACCAATGGACTACCACGCGAGAACCTGGCGCAAATTCGTGGAGCACGCATGTGACGATGTCGACGGCGGTAGCCTGGCCGCCGCCCTGGACGCGGCCGCGGCCGACGATGAGCTCTCCGATTCCGACCGCGCGCAGCTGGGCTACTACGTCAACACCGAAATCGAGGACGAATACGCGGCCGACGCGAGTCAGCTCTCCGCCACCACGTACGACGCGGGCCGATACACCGGCGGGCCCCAAGTCGCCATCCTCAACGGCTACGACGCCCTGCCCCGGCTACTCGCCAACGGCATTCCAATCGTCCTCAATTCACCGGTAAGCGCGATCACACAACGCGCCGGCTCGATCACCGTGCGGTGCGGCGACAGGTCGTTCGACGGGCCCGCCGCCATCGTGACCGTTCCGCTGGGAGTGCTCAAATCCGGTGCCATCGGCTTCGATCCGCCGCTTCCGGAAGGGCACGCTCACGCGGTGAAGGCCCTCGGGTTCGGCGTGCTGTCCAAGAGCTACTTCCGCTTCAACCGGCGAACCTGGCAGGCGGAGAACGCCTTCTACCAATTCATGGGCACGCGGCCGGGATTGTGGGCGCAGTGGTTCACCATGCCGGCCTCAGTCGGCCCAATTGTATTGGCGTTCAACGCCGGTGAGCGTGGCAGGTCGGTGGAGTCGTCGTCGCCCGGCGAGCTGATGACCAGTGCGCTGCCGATCGCGCGCCAACTGTTCGGTGCGGATGTTTCCCCGGTCGAGGTCCAGACATCGAGCTGGACCACCGACCCGTATGCCTGCGGCTCCTACTCGTTTCATGCGCCCGGCTCCGGCCTCGACGATCGCCGCGCGTTGCAGGAACCGATCGGCGACCGGCTTTACCTGGCGGGCGAGGCCGTCGGCATCAACAATCCCGCGAGCGTGCACGGCGCGCTGCTCAGCGGGCAGTACGCCGCAGCCGAGCTGATGCGCCGATTGGGTTGACGCTCAGGCCTTGCGGTCGCGCACCTTGTAGGTCGACGGCCACGACTTGCGCGACTCGTCTCCGGTGAGCGGGGTTCCCATCCCCCCGACCTTGACGCTGTAGGCCTCTTTGCCCGGCCCGACCTCGCGATTGGCGTGTTCCTGAGCGAGGTAATACAGCTCGTCGATGGTGGCTTCGTCGTACGCGACGAACGAGGTTTCGCGGGCGACGTCGTCGATGCCGGCCAGCATCCGCTCGGGCACGAACCGCGACACCACGGCCGCGGCACCGAACAGCGCAAACGGCAGGATCCAGTAAAAGACGTACGACAGGGGCGTCTTGGTGTCGAGCAGCGAGGCGTTGCGGTCGACGATGGGTGGGATCAGCGACGACACCGCCATCGCGGCGAACACGCCGACCCACAACCAGGTCAGTGCCCTGGCCATCTGCTCGAACAGCTCGGTTTTGACCACGTCGGCGGGCTGTTCGGCGGCGGCGAACTCGCGGGTGAACGGCTTGCCGACCAGCACGCTGACGAGTGCCACCACGAAGATGCCCGTGTTGCCGAGCGCCGGCAGCCATCGCTCCATCGATGGCTCGCTGAGTGCAAAGGTCAGCACGGCAAGCACGAAAAGTATTGCTATGGAACCGATTTCCAGCGTTCCGGCCGGTTTCCTTGCACCGCGCGCCAGCGCCAACCCGGCGACGGCGACGGCGAGCGCCACCACGGCGGCGGCTTGGAAGGGGACGTTACCGACCAGCAGCCAATAGACGATCCAGGGTGCGAACCCAAACAGAATGCCCACGAGGGGTCAGTGTATGGGTGGGCCCTCCAGGTCTTTCGCGCACGCCGCGAAGAGCGACAGGAAGCTCGCGCGCAGCAGCCGGCGGGTCACCGCCTCCAGCGCTTTGCCGCCCGCCCATATCGGGTGGGTGTAGTGGCTGAGCCAGTCGACGTGCGTGCCGTCACCTGACGCAGTGAACGTCAACGTGCCGCCCTCGTGCCTGAAGGACGGGAACGAACGAATGATGAGGTAGGAGTAGCTGTGCGGCCGGTCGTAGGCCGTGATCTCTTCGCGGAACCAGGCGCCGATCGCGGTCACTTCGCGCAGCGCGCCGGCGCCGGGCGCCGAGAAACCCTTTGCCCAACCGGCGCTGACAGTCAACGGAGCGGCCGCCAGGTTGGCGGGGTCGGTCATCCAGTCGAAGACCTCCTCTACAGGGGCGGCGATCGTCTGCTGGAGGTGAATTTCGACCATGGCCACATGCTAGGCCGACGTCGCGGCGTGTGCTTCGGGCCACCGCTCCATGCCGCTTTCGCGCAAGGTCACCAGTTATCCGAAAACCGAAGGGGGACGCGTGGTGGTTTACCCGTGATCAGCGCCGGAATAGGTTGAGCTCGTGCGCGAACAGCCCGGACACCAGGTCGCCCCGCCGCGGGCGGGTGGCTTCCGCTACCTCTTCGACGGCAACCGCTGGGAGTGGTCCGACGAGGTCGCGCGCATGCACGGCTACGAACCGGGAACCGTCACTCCCACCACCGAATTGGTGCTGGCGCACAAGCATCCGGACGACAGGGCGATGGTGGCGGGTTTACTCGAGCAGGCTCGCCGACGCGGTTCGCCGTTCAGCAGTCGACACCGGATCATCGATGCCCGCGGACACGAGCGGCTGGTCATGGTGGTCGGCGATCTGCTCACCGACGATCGAGGAGCCCCCGCCGGCGTCGAAGGGTTCTATCTCGACGTCACCGAACAGGTCAACGCGGACATGCAGGCTCAGCTGAGCGAGGCAATACGTGCCGTGAGTGCGCGTCGGGCCGTTATCAACCAGGCGATGGGCATGCTGATGCTGCGCTATGAGTTGGATGCGGACTCCGCTTTTCTGCTTCTGTCGCGGTTGTCCCAGGAATCCAATGTCAAAGTGCGCGATCTGGCCGCTCACATCGTCGCCGACACGGCCGCGCGCAGGGCTCTGCTGGACGAGGTAGCTGACCGCATCGACGCCCTGCTGGACAGCGGTCCGAGTCGTCCGCGGGCGAACCGGCCACGGGCCGCGCACTAGGTCACTGTCTGAGGGTGGTGTGCGGGCTGTGCCCATAGGTTTGCCGGTAGAGGACCGCGAACCTGCCGGTATGGGCGAAGCCCCAACGCTGGGCGATCTCGGTGACGGTCGCCGAAGCGTAGTCAGCTGACCTGAGGTCTTGATGCGCGCGGTGGAGCCGGACCCGCCGTACGTACTCCGTCGGTGTGGTGTCCAACCGCTGCCGGAACAGGTATTGCACCGCTCGGGGAGTCAGATGCACTGCGTCGGCAATTTCGTTGACACCCACATCACCGGCCACATGCCGGTGGATGAACGACACCGCGTCTTTCAGCGCTTCCGGGACCGCCGGATCAGAAAGCAGGTCCTGCTCCGCGGTCACGTTCGACGGGTAGCACTCGAGTAGCACCGTGGCCAGCAAGGGCGCCGCCGCCGCGGCGATCATCGGTTGCCGGACGGTGTCGGCGCAAGCGAGCGTGGTGCTCACGTAGTCCAATGCGCGATGCCACGCGCGCACGGCCGCCGCCGATCGCGGCTGCCCGCTCAGGAACTGAATCTGGTGCGGCAGCGGCACCCGCCGGTCGGCGGCCGCCTTGTGCAGGACGTCTGGCGCGATGCTCACCACACCGAAACGGGCAGCGTTCAGGTTCAGCACGCAGGACATGCCATGCGCGACCAGCACGGGACAATCGGCTGTCTGCAGCGGTCCGTCGGACACGGACAGCGATCCCGCACAGGGTTGAATCACGACCACCGCATCGGCGGCGGGAACCTCGCAGCGCACGCGACCCTCGATCACCACTTCGTCGAGCGTCATCGCGCGCGCCTCACAGCGTCTGTGGCTGACGGCCGAGCCCGTCGCAAGGCCGGTCAGCCGCCAGCCCGGCACGTAGGCGTTGGCAAAGAAGCGCAGCGCGGTAACCGCGTCCGAGGTGTGGAATTGTTCGATTCGGACACCGGCCGCGCAGTGCCTGTCCTCAAGATCCGCTTCGTGCGGACGTCGGGCCGGATATGCGCGCGCCGCCGTGGTTGATCCCTCGGCTTCGTCGCACGCGTTGCTCTCGGAGACACTGGTCATTGCGGCCTAAGCAACGAGCTTACACAAGCCCAGTTGTATAAACGCTCAACGCGTACGCGCAGGCTGCGGGGCATCCGACGAGCTCACACGTTGGTAGATAGCCTGCGACTCCAGCGCCATCCGGTCCCAAGTGAAACGCGAGAGCGCACGGCTGCGACCGGCCGCGCCCATGCTCTGCCGAAGAAAGCGTTGCGCCTGGAGCCTTCGCAAGGCCTCGACCAACTCGGCGGGTTTGCTCGGCGACAGCATGTAGCCCGTCACGGAGTGCACCACGGCGTCGGCCAAAACACCGACGGGCAACGCGACTACCGGCAGCCCACTGGCCATGGCCTCCAGCACGGCGGCCGCGCGAGGGGCCTCGCGCGGTGTACACGCAAGGATGTCGGCGGACCGCAGCAATCCCGGTAGATCACCCTCGGCGACGCTGCCCGCAAACCGGACACGGTCGTCCACCGCCAACTCTTTGGCAAGTAGTTGCAGCCCGGCCCGCGCCTCATCATGCGCGTGGTTGGTTGCGGCGGTCTCGGCAACGACGAGCTCCGCACCCGGAACCTTCGACAGGGCCCGCACTACAATGTCAAACCCATTGCCCGGCAAAGGGTCCGGCCCCAGACAGAGGATGCGAGGCACATCGGTGCGAGCGGCCGACGGTCCGACCGGGCTGAATCGCTCGGCGTCCACGCCGCCCGGCAGAACCGACAAGCGCGCCCGACCATGACGGAATTTGGCCAGCACATCGACTGCCACACTGCTCTCGCCGGTCACCCAGGTCGCATTACGAGCGAGTAGCGGTTCGATGCGTTCGCGCTCTCTGGTCGCGACAGCATCCGAACGCGACATGGTCGCCAATCCCTGAAAGGTCTGGACGATCGGTAGGTGTCGCCGCCGGGCGGCCAGTTGGGCGGCCAGGCCACCCAACCACCCATGCGCGTGCACGATGTCCGGCTGGTCCGAGGCCCACTTGCGCTCGAGTTTCGCGGCCCATTCGCCGACGAACGGCAGTACCTCGAGCTCGGATCGCAGAAACTTCGGACCGACACCTATCGGCACGACCTGATAGCCCTGCTCGCCGTGGTCAGTGGGCTTTGGCGCGCGGCGCCGGTCGCGCCGCCTGCCGTAGGCGGTGATGTCGTGACCAAGGGCCGCGAGCGCTGCGCAGAGCTGCCCAGAGTCTTTGTCGGCGACATCGTCACCGTTCACCATCGCGATTTTCATCAGCAACATCCTTCGAACGTTTGTTCGCGCATGTTGCTATACGCGAGAGGAATAGCCTCGGTTACCCGCTGCCCGCTCTCGGTAAACCCTCGATCGTGCGCTTCGGCCGAAGTATCAACCCTTCGGGCTCTCGCGCCCGACCGACCCCCAAACCGTCTTGCCGGTGGAGGTCGGGGTGCTACCCCAGGCACGACAGAGCGCGGCAACGATGCCCAGACCGGACACGATTTCGGCGCCGTGGTCCGCATCTTCGTGGAGGGCCGCCGGAACACCGCTGCCGTCCTCCACCGCAACGGTCACGGAGTCCCGATAGCTCTCGACGATCAGCAGCGGCGCGCTCTTGGTATGAGCGAGAACGTTTTCGACGAAGATGGTCGCCACTGCGCCGGCGATTGCTGCGAGATCCTCCTGATCCCAAGCGGTCAGCCAATCGGTGATCGAGAGTCGGGCCAGACCGACGCTGACCGGCTCTGCCGGCAGCTGGGCTCGAGCGCGCCGCCGGCCGCCCGAGGAGAGATCCCCGACCGCCCCCATTGCCGCGCTGACGCTGCTATGCACTGGCACATGCCGGCCCGCGCCGCCACGGGCGATCTCGTGCTGACGCTGTGGACATGCACATACGAGCAGGATAGGCACGTCCGGCCAGATGCGGACGTACCAGCGTGCGCTCGTGAACACCGAATACGCCGACCCGGATGGCACTGCCAGATTGTCGATGTCTACGAGCACGACGCTCGGTTCGGCCAACGCGGATTTGATGATGGTGTCGCGCAGCTGGCGATAGGTAGTGTCGTCCAGCACTCCGCGGACCCTCAGGATTGACGCTCCCTGGTGCGATTCCGCATCGATTTGGATGGGTGCGCCTGATTCAGCCATCGACGTCACCTCCGCGTGAGCCGCTGGCCGAAACCCCACCGATCGCCGCGACACCAAGGGTGTCAGATCCATCGCCCGCCCGCGTCACCACACTTCCGGTTACCCGCATAAAGCCTTCGCAACCAGAGGTGCGGTGAACAGGTGGTTGCGCACGCTGCGCGGGTTTGACCGCCACCGTGCTGGGCATCCTGGCAAACGGGTCCCACCAAGCGACATATGGAGGCGATGATCGTGCCGAACTCGGCGATCAAGAACGAAAAGATGTATCAGGATCTGCGCAAACAGGGCGACTCCAAAGAAAAAGCCGCGCGGATCTCCAACGCGGCGGCCGCCCGCGGCAAGTCCGCGGTGGCGCGCAAGGGCGGCAAGTCCGGTACGTACGCCGACTGGACCGTCCCGGAGCTCAAGAAGCGGGCCAAAGAGCTTGGCATACCCGGCTATTCCCGACTGACGAAGGATAAGTTGGTCGCGAAGTTGCGCAACCACTGAGCGGCGGAACGTAACGATGTCGACCCCTCGGCTTCGCACCTACGACCGGACTGTGGTCGTGATCCCTGCCCACAATGAACGCGCGAACCTGCCGGCATGCCTGCGCGCGGTGCTCACCGCCGCACTGTGTGTTCCGATGCCGGTGATCATCGTGGTGGTCCTGGATGCCAGCGACGACAACAGCGCGAAGCTGGCCGGTCAGTACGGGCCCGACGTGCACTTCGTCAGCATCGAGGCCGGCAACGTTGGGACCGCCCGCGCGGCCGGCTTCGGATATGCCCGATCGCTATGCGACGAGGACACCGACTGCTGGTACGCCACCAGCGACGCCGACAGCCAAGTGGATCCGGGCTGGCTGGTGCATCAGCTGAGCGTGGGCGCAGACATGGTTTTGGGCGTGGTGCGGGTCGCCGATTGGCACCTACGCCCCGCCGAAGTCGCTGAGCGGTATCTGCAAGCGTACGAAGCAGATTCGCATGAGCACATTCACGGCGCCAACATGGGGTTCAGCTCCCGGGCCTACTGGCGGGTAGGCGGCTTTCGCGCGCTGGCCTCCGGAGAGGACGTCGATCTCGTCGAGCGGTTCAACACCGCGGGCTACCGCGTGCACCATGACGCCGAGTTGTCGGTGGCCACGTCGGCGCGCAGCCGGTCCCGGGCCCCCGACGGATTCGCCGATCACCTCAATCAATTCGATGACAGGACGGCGGCGGGAGACTGCGCTTGACTGTAGGCAACGGCGCTCGGTTTGCGGCCATGCCGCTCTCCGGCGGTGGCACACCGGTTAGCGAGTGGTCGATCCCCGATTCGCTTCCGGCTCTCGATCTGTCCGAGTGCCCCGGCCTGATCGTCGTCGCACCGCACCCTGACGATGAGACGCTCGGACTTGGCGCCATGGCCGCGCAACTGGCCGCGTCGGGTGTCGACGTCGCGGTGGTGTCGGTCAGTGACGGCGGCGCGGCCGATCCCGGTGCGCCGCCGGCGCAGCGGGCGCGCTTGGAGTCTTTGCGCCGCAGCGAATTACGCAGGGCAGCAGAAATTTTAGAGATCGGCCCGCCGCTGTCGCTGGGCCTGCCCGATGGCCAATTGACCGACCACCAGGACGAGCTCACAAGTCGGTTGGTCGAGATACTCGCCGCCGCGGCGTCCGGAGTGTGGTGCGCCGCCACGTGGCGTGGGGACGGGCATCCCGACCACGAGGCCGTCGGCCGCGCGACGGCGACGGCGTGCGCACGCACCGGTGCGACGCTGCTGGAGTATCCGGTGTGGATGTGGCATTGGGCCGGCCCGACCGACCCGGCCGTGCCATGGGACCGCGCATACTCCGTGCCCGTGCCCGGCTGGGCTCGCGATCGCAAACGCCAAGCCGCCCAATGCTTTCAGAGCCAGTTCGGGGCCGGGACGCGGGGCGAGCCGGTGCTGCCGGCGTTCGTCCTGGAGCGGCTGCTGGCGGTCGGCGAGCTGGTTTTCCGGTGACCACACGCCTACCCGACGCCTATTTCGACCGGATGTATGCGGCGGCCGACGATCCGTGGGAGCTGTCGACGCGGTGGTACGAACAGCGCAAGTACGCGATAACCCTGGCGCTGCTCCCCCGCCCCCGATATCGGCATGGTTTCGAACCCGGCTGTTCCATCGGGACACTCACAGCATTACTGGCGCAGCGCTGCGATCACGTGACCGCGGTGGACGTCGCTGACGCAGCGGTGCGGACTGCTGATGCGCGGCTACGAGATGCCGGACTGCGCGAGCACGTCACGGTCACGCGCTCGTCACTCGACGATTCGTGGCCCCCCGGTCCCTTCGATCTGCTGGTGCTCAGCGAGGTCGCCTACTACCTGCAAGCCGACGCGCTGGCCGGGGTGTTGCGCCGCGAATGCCGCAGACTCGAGCCGGGCGCGACTGTCGTTGCCGCACATTGGCGTCACGCCGTGGCCGACTACCCGCTCACCGGCGACGAGGCCCACGCGATCATCGCGGACACATCCGGGCTGACGGGCGTGGGCCGCTACCGGGACAGCGATGTCGTCATCGACGTGTTCGAGAACGGCGACGGCCAGTCGGTGGCAGCCCGCGAAGAGGTGCCGGGGGCCTCCTGATGCGCGTGGCGACCTTCAACATCCTGCACGGCCGCACCGTCGGCGACGGCGTCGACCCGCAGCGGCTACAGGACTGTGTGCGGAGGCTCGATCCCGACGTGCTTGCGTTGCAGGAAGTCGACTACGACCAACCGCGTTCGGCGCGCGCGGATCTCACGGCCGCGGCCGCCGAGGCCATGGGTGCTGTTGAGCACCGCTTCGTGGCAGCGATCTCCGGCACCCCGGGAGCGACCTGGGTCGCCGCCCCCGGCCGTGAACAACCCGGCACCGCCGCGTACGGAATCGCGCTGTTGTCTCGTTTCCCGGTGGCCAGCTGGCAGGTGCTGCGCTTGCCGCGGATTCCGATGCGATTCCCCATGTATCTGCCCGGGCCCAACAAGGTGATGATGGTCGACGAGGAACCACGCGCTGCGGTCATCGCACAGGTCGACACTCCGCTGGGCGCGCTGACGGTGGCCAACACCCATCTGTCCTTCGTGCCCGGCTGGAATCGGCGCCAGCTGCGCCGCCTGGTCCACGACCTGCGCGGTCGCCCGGGTCCTCGGCTGCTGACCGGCGACCTCAACCTCACCCCGGCGGCGGTGAGCAGGTGGACGGGCATGCGGCCGCTGGCCAGCGCCCCCACCTTCCCGGCGTCCGACCCCAACCGTCAGCTGGACCACATCCTCACCGACGACGCCGGCCTGCGCGGCGGGCTGGTCGAGGCTGAGCAGATGCCGATTTCCGACCACCGGCCGCTGGTGGTCGACGTGCAGCGCGTTTGACCCCTTCGGTTAACGGGTAGAAACCGGCCATGGCAGCGGCCTCAACTCCGCTGCGGGCGCTGGCGGCTTCAGCACTAGCTTCAGCACTAATAGGGCCGCCAGACAACCACTTTCACGAGGAGCGAAGGCCTTGGATCACATCAGCGATCCTGTCGATCACGAACGAACCACCCGTCAGCATGCCGGCGAAGCAATGAAGGACGGCACCAACGCGCCGGGTCTTCTCGCCGTGGCGGTGGGGGTTATCGCGCTGGTGGCGGGTTCGTTCGGGCAGGCGACTGGCCACATTGTCGTGGGTTTGGTGGGTGTGATCCTGGCGGCCCTCGCGGCGGCAGCCGGCATCGCCTGGCTGGCGTACGCGCATCGCCGTGTACGCAACGCGGAATTGCAGTGGGCCGCCGAATATCGCGAGCAACCGGCGCCGCCCCCGACCAGCTGAGGCCTAGCGGCGGTCCCCGCGCTGTGAGCCGTGGTGATCGCCGGTGACGCCGGTCGCGGCGAGACGCCGCCGTACCCGCGCGATGTCTTCGGCCGAGGGCATGTCGTCGGTCACGTGGGTGATCTGCACCCCGATATCGGCCGTGTCGACGGGCTGACGCTGTTGCCCGATGAGGCTGCGGCTGATCGCGATGACTTCGTTATCGGTCACCCGCCGGCGCAGCAGGGCCAGCAGCGGCACGTGGCCAGTAGTGGGCGCATCGGCCGGGTAACCGCCGCGCAGGAAAGCGATGATCATCGAAAACCGGTCGGCCAGCCTCACCGCGCACCTCGCTCATTCGCCGCGCCTGGTACTTGAGCCGTGTATAGCCCAGTGCCGCGGTTCCAAACAAAGTATTCGCACAAGATAGATGGATCCGTTCCGGCATACCGGACCCGACCCATCGTTCGCTGCATTGATGGGCTTTCCCGGTGGGCTCGTGCAGGGTCGTTTGGCCGGCGATTCTGGGGGTACTGCCCCATTCCCAAAAGCTAACCGGGACCCGTGTGCCGCTAAGGGGGTTGGGCCGTGACCACCATCGCAGTCATCGGGGCGACCGGCACGGTCGGATGCCGCGTCGTCAGCAGGTTGAAAGACCGCGGCGACGCGGTGGTCCCGATCGCCCGGGCCCGCGGAATCGACATCGTCTCCGGGGACGGGTTGGCGGAGGCGCTGCGCGGCGTCGAGGTCGTCGTCGACGTATCCAACCCCACGGCGATGGGCGCCGATTCCGACATCTTCGACGCCCTCACCAGTGCCGCCCGCAACGTGGTGGGCGCATGCACCTCGAATCACGTCCAACGCCTGGTGGTGCTGACCAACGCGGGTATCGACCATGCGGCGTTTGACGAGATTCCCTACTACATGGCCAAGCGCGCCGCAAAGGACATCGTGCTCAACAGCCAGGTTCACGCGAGGATGGTGAAGTCCACCCACTTCTACGAATTTGCCATGAACTCCGCTGCGGTGATGTGCAACGACCACGAGGTGATCGTCCAGGACTGGCTGATTCAGCCCATTGCCGCCGGCACCGTCGCCGACGTCCTGGTCGAGGCCGCCCTGGCTCAGACTCGGCTACCGCGCACGGTAACCGGTCCGCACGCAATCCGACTACCCCAATTGACGTCGAAACTGCTTGCTGTGCAAGGCGACCGCCGTCGCGTGCGCACGGAGAAACCCGGGGTACCTGCTCTCGCGGAAGGGGCGCTGCTGGCTCCCGGTGACGCAATAGTCCTCGGCCCCGACATGGACACCTGGCTACGCTATCCGCCGCTGACTGGCCGGGGCGGCGCACAATCAGGGGATTCCGTGCCGGTCTGACACCTTGATGCGCCTGTGCTACAAGCGCTTCAGCGCCCACGAGAGGATTTCCGCGCCCCACAGAGGGTCGCCCAGTGCCGTCTTGCACTGGGCATACCCTGCGAGCTTGTCGGCCTAGCCCTTGCCGACGATGGCGTCGCGAGCACGGTCGAGCATGGCCGCGAACGGCCCGGCCAGCAGGTTGGCCACCTGCGATTCGACGCCCGGATGCGGGCGTGTCGGGGCAATCGCCTCAGCGAGTTTGACTGCGCGGCCCATGTTTTCGAGCTCGTCGCTGCTCAATTCCTGGCCCAGCTTGCTGAACTCGTCGTACTCCTCGTGCTTGGCGTGATCGAGCACGTCATCGCGAAGCTTGGACAGCTGACTGGTGAAATCATCGCTGTCGACGTCGAGCTTCTCCAGCTGCCTGAGAGCCGTTTTGGCCTCGTGCTCTTCGTGTAGGCGTTCGTCGACGACCGCGGGGCCGTCAGCGATCTTGCGCTTGGCCCGAGGGTGAACGATTTCCTCTTCGACGGTCTCGTGCACGGCCAGCAGTTGCCGCAGTTGTACGAATGATTTCTCGCGCGTCTTTCCGGACGCCGTCAGCGTCTGATCGAACAGGCCCTTGATCTGTTCGTGCTGATTGACGAGGAAGTCGACCACATCGGTGGGCGACTGGATGGCGTGCTGTGCCATGGTGTCTCCTCCCGGGATTGTCTTGGTGAGACGCGCGGGCTGCTTTGCGCATCTTGTCGCGGCTACCCGTTCGACCCGATCACCGAAACGTTCTGGGTACGTCGCTCGTCGCGTGTGGCCGCGTGCACGAAGGGTACTGCTCAGAGAACAGCCAGATAACAGGAGAAAACCCTTGAGCGCGAGGCCAAAACACAGCAAAAAAGACTCCGGCGACGAGCAGGACGAACACGACGTCACCATGAGGTGGGGCTCGGAAGTGGCCGCACGGCTGCAACGCGTGGCTCGGTACAGCTCACTCGGCCTGCTCAGCCAGGCGGATGAGCGCAGGTTCCAGGATGTGTGCGAGGAGCTGCACAGGCTCTCGGATTTGATCGACCAGTTCGAGTTCACGGATCGAATTAGCGGCGAATAACGGGGGCGGTCGTAGGGTTACCTACGAGCGAGGAGGACCCGCGGTGAGCAACCCGTTCAGTTACGACCCGCTAGGCCGCGCACCGACCGGGCCACCGGGCGAACCGCCGGAGGAGTTTCCCGAAGCTGAGGAACCGCCGTCGCCCCCGCGTGTCAACAGCTTCGCGACGTTGTCGCTGGTTTATGCCTTCGTGTTCGCCCCCGCCGGCGCCGTCCTCGGGCATCTCGGGCTCGCCCAAATCCGTCGCACCGGTCAACAGGGCCGTGAGCGCGCCGTAGCCGGGTTGACGCTGTCGTACGTGTTCATCGCTCTGACCGTCGTCGGGCTGGTGGTATGGGCCACGCTGGGGGCCAGCAAGCCCAACCAGACCGCGCAGCCTGCCAGCGCGACCCCGGCCGCGGCGCCGTCGGCCACGGTGGCGCCGAATGACCTCCGCCAGCTGTTGCCCGGGCTGGCTGACGTCAGAAACATCACCGGTGACCACAACTTGGCGGTGGGCCAGACCTGGGACCATGTCGGCAGGCAGGACCGGGACGGAACCATCGACCGCGCGGAGTGCTGGGGAAGCATCGGTTCGGGCACCACGGACGCCTACAAGGTGGAAGCACTCTTCGGTTATCGCGCGTCGGAGTTTTCCGACAACCGCGACCCGCAGAATCCGCTGCGGGTCGTGGCTGGTGTCGCCGCGTTTCAGGACGGGTCGGCGGCCCGGACACAACTGACGAACCTACTGTCGGGATGGCGCCAGTGCGGCGGCTCCGACGTGAAACTCACCCTGCCGTCGGCGCAGGCGCTGACCTTTTCGATTGGCCTGCCCACCGATGCCGGCAACGGCATCACCACGATGGACGTGGCGACCAAGGGACTGGTGGCACGCCATTCCGTGCGCGCGCTGGCCGCCAAGGCCAACGTCGTCATAGACCTGGACCTGTCCTACGTGGGATCGGACAACTCCACGACGGACCGGCCCAAGCAGGCCGCCGGCGTCGCCAACTTCATCCTGGCCAAGATTCCCGGCTGAAAGCTAGGTGACGAACCCCGGCATGTCGGTCGGCGCAGCCCTGGCGACCACAACCGGCATCGACGTCGCCGCGTTGGTGCGCAGGACGGTGTCGACCACGTTGACGAGGTCCTCGACGGGCATCAATTTGGTGGACATGCAGCCACGTGCGATCCACATCGGGTAGGCCTGCTTAGCCAGCTCGAGATCCCAGCCGGAGTTGAAGCCAGTCATCGCGTCGCCTTCGCCGCCTGCGCACTCCCCGACGATGACGCACGTGAACGCGATTTCGGGGTGCTCGGCTCGCCACGACTCCACCAGTCGTTCGAGCGCGGCCTTGCTGACTCCGTAGGCGCCCAGGCCGGGCCACGGCGGCCCTATCGTGCCGGAGTCGGACGAAAGGTAGACCGCCTTGCCCGCGGAGGCCGACAAATGTGGCACCGCGGCGGCCGTCGTGAGCGCCGCGCCGGTGACGTTGGTGGCGAAGACCCGGGCCCAGGTGTCGGCGTCGGTGTCGACCAACCGGACCAGCGGCCCGATGCCGGGTGTGTAGATGAGGTTGTCGATGCCGCCAAGCTTGTCGGCGGCCTCGTCGATCGCCGCTCGGCACGACGCCTCGTCCGTCACGTCACACTCGATGGCGACGGTGCCCTCCCCCGCTTCCTTCGCGGCCGCGTCGATGCGGTCGCGCCGGCGGGCGAGCAGCGCGACGTTGTCACCGCGTTCCGCCAGGCCGATACCAATGCAGCGCCCGAGCCCGCTCGACGCGCCAACTACCACAGTTCTCGACATTTCCGTCCTCATCGGTCGACAACGTTGTCGGCGAGAAACATATCGTGTTCTCCCCGTCCCGCACTACCGGATCGCGGCTCCAATGAAGTAGCTGCTCAACAGCGCCGCCCCGATCAGCAGGACCCAGGCGTCCGTCAGCCGGCACAGCAGGACGGGGGCTTGGCGCACTTCCATGAACTCCCGAAAGATGATGCGCACCTTGATAAGTGCGATCACAATCACGGCCGAGGTGATCAGCGCGCTGGAGGTAAGCGATCCGCTCAACGAGTTGTCGATCCACAAATAGCTCAGCGTGAAGGCCGCCAGGACGACCCAGACGACCAGCAGCCTCTTGTTGAATGTGGTCTTCACGTTTCACCTCACCACGTACAGCAGCGCGAAGATGAGCACCCAGAGAAAGTCGACGGTGTGCCAGTAGGTGGCGCATGTCTCCACCAGCTGTTGGGATCGCCTGGACGCGCTGCGCAGTTGATAGACGGCGACGCCGAGGACCACGAACCCGATCAGCAGGTGCACGAAGTGGATTCCGGTGAGGAAGAAGTAGTAGGTGAAGAAGTCGGAGCTGTCGAAGTTGTTGCCGAGTTGGACCTGTCCAACCCACTCGAACACCTTGGAACACAGGAAGACCAGGCCGAACAGCGCGGTCAGGTAGGCGTCGCGGAGCGCCGCTCGATAGTCACCGGCGCGGGCCGACTGGACGCAGCGCGCGACCGACCACGAACTCAGCAGCAAGACAAGGGTATTGAAAACTCCTACGCGCAGGTCGAGCTGCGCCTGCGAGTGCAGAAACGCCTCGGGGCTTTGGGTGCGGTAGAACAGGTAGAAGCCAAAATAGGCTGTGAATACCAGTGTTTCGAATAGCACGAACGCCCACATGTCCGGCTGCCCCGGCACGAACTTGGCGCGATCGGTCCCTTCGGCGAGGTCGGTCATCAAGCCGCCGCTTTCTCTCGGGCAAGTTCTGGGAGAGGTCCGGTGCCAAAGTCTTCGCGCCGGATCATCTGAAACAGCATGACGATGAAGGTGACCTGGTAGACGCCGAACACGACCATGTCCAGCCACCACGCGATCTGACCATTCCAGGCCAGCACGCCGCGCTGGAAGATCCAGCAGGGCGCCACCACGACCTCGGTGAGTGCGTTGCACAGGTTGAGGTAGCCGAACCACTTGGGGAACACCCGATTCTTGTCGAGCAGAATCGCGACCATCCAGATCAGCGAGCCGATCAGGAAGACACCCATGGTCCCGTCGAAAGACAGGAACGCGAAGTCGTAGAGCCACCCGATCGCTTGGGGGTCGCGCTCCGGTCGCAGTGTCCCGACGATCAGCGCGATGCAGAGCAGGTACAGACCGGGAACCGCGCTGAGCGAGTAGATGATCAAGTAGGAGTAACCGAACACCGGGGTGACCGACATCCGTCGCATCGAGTACGCGATGAGCGCATTGTTGATCGCGTTCATGCCGCCGATGGCGAAGATGATGCCCAGCCCGAGGGGTATTCCGAGGTGACGTTCGTTGAACCAGTGGATCTGCGTCGCCAGGTCCCAGGTGGGCTGCGGCGGCGGCTGCACCTGCGCCACGATGAAGAAGATCGGGAAGAAAAGGTTGTAGAAGACCAGCATCACGCCCCAGGCCAGCCACAGCTCGCGCTTGGGACTACGCCACAGGTGCCAGGCGATCCGGTGATGCAGCGCGCCGGCGGGCGGCGAGGCCGAGGGGTCCGGCGGTGTGATCACCGCGCTCATGCGCCGACCAATTCTTGCCGGCCGTGCTCGGCACGCTCGCGATAAACGGCCTGCCCCAGCACCACGCCCATGACGACGATCCACACCGCGATGGCAACGTTCTTGAGCCAGAACGACAGCGCGCCGTCCCAGGCGAGCGGGCCGGTCAATGTCACGCCGACGAACGCCGCGGGCACCAGCGCCACCGCCACGAGCAGGTTGAAGCTGGCCACCCAACGGCCGAAGATCGGGCGCGGCTGGTCATCGAAATAGATTGCCAGGGCGAGGATCACGCTCTGCCCGATCAGGTACGGCACCGAGATGGTGAAGGTGATCCAGGCGAAGTCGTTGAGCAATTGGGTCAGCTCCGGGCTGCGTTCCGTGCGGAAGGCGGCGAGCAGCCAGCAGACGTTGGCGATGAGGAACAGGGTGGGACCGCCGGCCGCGCAGCCCAGCATCGCGTAGGAGAAGATCGGCGTGCGGTGCGCCATCCTGCGGATCTGCATGACGATCAGGATCAGGATCGGGACCAGGCACACGCCGAACCAGTTGAACACGATCATGCTGGAGCGGATCGCCGCCAGGTTGTCGCGATAGAACGCCGCGACCTGATCGGCCGGCATGGTGGGTGACATCGGCGACCTGAAACCCGGGAACAGCACGAAGGCGGCGCCCCAGATAATTGCGGTCGCAGGCAGCGTCCACAGCAGGATGACTTCGCCATCGGTGCGCCTCGGCGCTCGTGGTGCAGGTCCTGGATCTAGTGCGTCGTTCTCCCCGACGTCGGACATCGGCGACTCCTTCCGGCGGCTCGACAGCGAAACTAGCCGCTCGGCTAGCCATGGTCAATAGCCGTACGTCTAGTCTCATGGTGTGGCATTAGCACGGCAGCCGGTCGGCGGCGGCGAGTTGAGAGTCGTTCAGCACAGCGCCGCCCGGACGCGCGTGCTCGACGCCGCGCTGGCCCTGTTCGCCGATCACGGCGTCAGCGGCACGTCGCTGCAGATGATCGCGGACGCGGTTGGGATCACCAAAGCCGCTGTTTACCACCAGTTTCGGACCAAGGAGCAGATTGTGCTCGCGGTCACCGAGCGCGAACTCGGCCGGCTGGGACCGGCCCTCGACGAGGCCGAGGCGCACGGCGGACCTGAGGCGCGCGACGCACTGCTGGTTCACGTCATCGATATGGCGGTCCGCGACCGCCGGCTGGTGCGAACGTTGCAATTCGATCCCGTCGTGGTGCGACTGCTGGGCGAGCACGAACCCTTCCAGCGGTTCATGGAGCGGCTCTACCGGATGCTGATGGGTGAAGGCGACGACGGCGCGCTCGAGGGCGCCATGTTGTCGGGCGCGATCAGCACCGGAGTGATGCACCCGCTCGTCGGCGACATCGACGACGAAACCCTGCGCGCCAAGTTGACCGACATGTGCCGACGCCTGCTCGGGATGCCCCTCGAGTCCGATTAGCCAATTGCAGTCGACTGCACTATTGCATATGACTGCACGTTGTCGTTACTCTCCGACCATGAGCGCACCAACAACGCAGTCGGTCACGCAGTTCATGGAGGACCCGATCAACTTCTTCGGGCAGTCCTATACACAGATGCACAGCATTTCGCGTGCCGACCTCGAGGAGCTGCAGCGCGAGGCGTTGAGCATCCGCTTCCAACAGCATCGCCAGAGCATCGAGATGGTGCGCAAGTTGGCCGACCGGCTCGGCGTCACCGAAGTCACTGATTTCAATGATGTTGTGCCGCTGATGTTCTCGCATACGGCGTTCAAGTCGTATCCGTCCACGCTGATCGACAAGAAGCGATTCGACCTGATGACCAAGTGGCTGGACAAGCTCACCAGCTACGACCTGTCCAACGTCGACACGCGCGGCTGCAACGGCATCGACGACTGGATCGACCGCCTCGACGAGCAGACCCCGCTGCAGGTGATCACGTCCAGTGGCACCACCGGCACCATCTCGATCCTGCCCAAGGACAAGCGCGGCGCCTCGGAAGGCATGGTGCTCTGGAAGATCTGCCTGTTCCAGACCTTCGGGCAAGAGCCGACCGACAAAGAGCTCAACCCCAACGTCGACGTGATCTGGCCCAACTTCGCGAGCGGCAAGCTGGGACACCTGCGCATCGCGCAAATGGTCAAACAGGGATTCACCGGCGGCGACGAATCCAAATTCCATCCGCTGTACCCCGGATCGGTGGAGACCGATCTGATGTTCCTCGCGTCGAAGATGCGCGCCGCGGCCTCCCGCGGGGAGCTGGACCGCCTCGAAATCGATCCCGCGCTGGCGGCGCGCAAGGACGAGTTCATCGCGATGCAGCTGCGTCAGCCCCAGGAACTGGATGCCTTCTTCGTCAAGATCACCGAAAAGCTGCGCGGCAAGCGCGTTTTCATGACCAGCGCCTACCCGCAGATGTACGAGATCGCCAAGGCCGGACTGGAACGTGGCGTCAGGAACGTGTTCGCCAAGGACTCGGCCATTCTCACCGGGGGCGGGATGAAAGGCGTGGCCCTGCCCGACAATTTCATGGACGTCATCATGGAGTTCCTCGGTGTCGACAGGATCCAGCAGGGCTACGGCTTCTCCGAGGCAAGCGCCTTCCACTGGGCCTGCGAGGAGGGGCGCTACCACGTCATGCCCTGGGTCATCCCCTTCCTCCTCGACCCCGACACGAGTGAGCCGTTACCGCGCACCGGGCGCCAGACCGGCCGGGCCGCCGTCTACGACGTTCTGCTTCGGGCGCACTGGGGTGGGGTGATCTCCGGCGACGAGGTCACCATCGACTGGGACCTGCGGTGCCCGTGCGGGCGTAGCAGCGTGGCGTTCGAGAAGGACATCGTGCGCTACAGCGAGAAGCAAGGTGTCGAGGATGACCGGATCACCTGCGCGGCGACGCAGGAGGTGCAGAACGAGGCGATCGACTTCATGAAGGGGCTGGAAATGGGAGGGACGCTGTGAGCGCGCTTGCCGCCTACACGGTGCCGCTGTTCCTGCGCGGGCGATTGATCACCGACGATCTGGTGTCGTTCGGAACCCGCCAGGGCATCAACGAGTTCCAGGCACCGGACATGGCCAAGTATGTCGATCAGCTACCACTGAAAAATCCCGGCGAGATGTCGGACCTCTACGACGTGAGTTTCGACGATATCCTCGATGTCCTTGAAGCGCTCGGCCAGGCACTGGATTTCGAGACCAACACGCACCTGCAGGAGGCCTACGAGGCGTCGCTGGTGGCCAACGTGTTGCCGGCGGAGATGATGCGCAACAGCTACCGGGTGCTGCCCCCGCTGTTCAGCCGCGAACACGTGCTGGAGGTCGCCGACACCCAGGTGGGGCTGGACTACCTCAATGGCTGGGTGCCGCAACGGCTTTCCGATGGACGCGAACTGCGGGTGCGGGCGTTCGGGTCACGGGTGCTGCACATCCCGGCCGGCAACGGCGGGCTGGTTTCCGCGGTCACCATCCTGCGCTCGGTCATCACGCGCTGCGACACCATCATCAAGGCTCCCTCCAACGACCCGCTCACCGCGATCGCCATCGCCCGCACCCTCGCGGACGTGGCACCCGACCATCCGATCACCAAGCATTTGGTGGTCGGCTACTGGAAGGGCGGGGACGTCGACATCGAAGAGGCGCTGTACCGGCCACAGCACATCGAAAAGATCGTCGCCTGGGGCGGATTGGCCTCGGTCAAGCATGTGACCCGCTACATCCAGCCCGGGCTTGAGCTGATCGCGCTCGACCCCAAGCGCAGCGCCACCATCATCGGTGCCGAGGCGTTCACCGACGACGCCACGTTGCACGAGGTCGCGCGCCGGGCGGCGATCGACATCGGCGTGGCCAACCAGGAGGGCTGCGCCAACGCGCGAGTGATCTATGCACTTTCGGGAACCGACGAGGACGGACTGGCCAAGGCGAACAAGCTGGGCGAGTTGATCTATTCGGAACTTGTCGCGCTGCCACCGTTCATCAGCACGGCACCGCTCTACCCCAATCGGGACCTGTTCGAGATGCTGGAATCCTCCCGGATGACCGACGACTTTTATCGGGTGTTCGGCGGCGAGCGGCGCGAAGGCGCGATCGTGGTGTCGCAGTTCGACGAACCGGTCGACTACGCCGCGCTGCTGTCCGGCCGGGTGGCCAACATCGTGCCCGTCGATGACATCGAGCAGGTCACCCGCGCGGTCAACGCCTACACCCAGACCGTCGGGATCTATCCGGAGTCCCTCAAACATCAACTGCGCGACACGCTTCCGCTATTTGGTGCCCAGCGCCTGACCAGCCTGGGGTATGCGTGCAGCGTCGCCATCGCCATGCCGCAAGACGCGATCGAGCCCATCCGCCGGATGTGCAAGTGGATCGTCGACGAGGAATGCGACCCCTCGAGGTCGTTATCCCGCTGTGGCGCTTGGTCAACCCGCGGTGGCCCGGCTGTGAACCGGGCCGAGCGGCGCAAGAGCGAGTTGCGCGAGCGGATCCTGGCCGCGGCGTTCGAACTGTTTCTCAGCCAAGGTGTTTCGGCCACCAGGATCGACGAGATCTGCGAGCGCGCCGACATCGCCAGTCGCACCTTCTTCAACCACTTCCCCACCCGGGGTGACATGGTCCGCGCCCTGGCCGAGAGCCGGCTGGTCAATCTGCACGACGTTGTCTTCGCCAGAAGCGACGAACCGATCCCGCAGCGTCTCGTCGGCGTATTCGACGACATCGCAACGACTCTGGTGGACTCGGGTGCGACGTACCGCGAGATGATCGGTGAGATGATGGCCGCGGCCGACTACGGCGCCAAACGCGGCTCGCCCTTCCACGACACGTTCGTCGAACTGGTCAAGGACGGTCTCGCCCGCGGGGAAATCCACACTCGTCACGACCCCCAGATCGTCGCGGACATCGTCGCGGGTGCGCTGTCCGGCGCGCTGACTAATTGGCGCGTCGATACCACCTATTCGCTGGTGACCAATCTGCACAGTCTGGGTGTGGCGCTCGCTGACTTGCTGGTGGGAAACGGATGAGCGCGTTCGGCTTTGCCAGCACCGTCGATGAGGTGATCGACGGCGCCGACCTGGCAGGCAAGACGGCCGTGGTGACCGGCGCCTCCAGCGGACTCGGACTGCAGACGGTGGCGACGCTGGCCTCAGCGGGCGCACATGTCGTTGCGACGGTGCGTGATCCGGACGCCTTTCGATCGTCGACCGAGTGGGCCGGCCTCGGGGACCTGACTGCGCGGATCGATGCGGTGGAGATGGACCTGGCGCGGCTGGACAGCGTGCGCGCGGCGAGTCAGGCGATCGCCTCGCGATGCCCGCGGCTTGACATCCTGATCAACAATGCGGGCGTGATGTTCACCCCGCCCGCCACGACCGCCGATGGTTTCGAGTTGCAATTCGGCGTCGACCATCTGGGGCACTTTTTGCTGACGACGCTGCTGCTGCCGCAGTTGCGCGCCGCGGCCGCCGCGTCGGGTGAGGCCCGCGTGGTCACGCTGTCGTCCGAGGCGCACCGGAATTGGGGAATCGACCTGGACGATATCGACTTTGCGCGACGCGGCTACGACACATTCCTGGCCTACGGTCAGGCCAAATCGGCGAACATCTTGATGACAGTCGAGTTGCACCGCCGCTTCGGCGCCGAAGGCATTACCGCGCTGGCCGTACATCCCGGCACCTGCGCGACCAATCTCGCTCGCTACATGGACCGCGCAACGCTGAAGAAAATGTTCGCCATGAGCAGCGAGACCTTCACCCCGGACAAGATGAAGTCCGTGGCCCAGGCCGCAGCCACCACCATCTGGGCCGCCACCGAACCGTCCCTGGCCGGCCACGGCGGGGCTTACCTGGCCGACTGCCAGATCACCGAGGCCGACGCGGCGGCCACCGATCCCGGCACCGCGCAACGGCTGTGGGAGTTGTCGGAGGATTGGACGCGGCAACCCTGAGGCGAAATCTAAGATTCGGGGATGCTCAAAGTCTGGCAGGCCGGAGCCGCGACGATCGCGGTTGCGATGTTGTCGTCGGTGCTGATCATCCTCGACCTCAGCGACGGGGCGTTTCGGCGCTGGTGGTCGGCACGGGCCTTCACCACCGACGCCATTGCGGGAATCCTGGTCGTCCTCATCACCGTGTTGATCGTCAACCAAGCACTGGGATTGCGCCAACAGCGCGAACGATTGCGCGCGACGGCGGCGCACGCCGCCATGTTGTTGAGCCAGGCGATTCGGGCCACCGGAGCGGTCTCGGCCTATCACACCTCGGGTGATCGCACCGTTGCGGGTGACGAACTTCGGACCTACATGATCATGCTGATGATCGGCGCGCCAATCCTCATCGACACCAAGGCCCCCCGCGCCTTCCTCGAGCACGCCCAGCGACTGGGCGGAATGCTGGTCCGGGTCCGGCAAGCCGAGTCGGACGGTTCCCTGCGCGGCGTCCCGTCTGACGCGCAACTCGACGAAGCGCTGCAGCAACTCAAACTCGCCGCGGCCCCATTGCTGGCCAAGCTGACCACGGCTGAGCGCACCGCCGCCGGCGCGGAAGAGACCTGACAGCACGTCAGCTGCCGGCGATCCAGGCCGCTTCCTCGCCGGGCTCCGGCAGAACACGCCCGCCCTCCACGGCAAAACTGGCGGGGCTGGTCTCGAGAACGACGAGCACCCGCTGGGCCGGTACGCCCGTCACTCGGGTTACCGCGGAAGCGATTTCGGTCGCCAGGCGAGTGGTTTCGGCTTTCGGGTGGCCCTCGCGTATCCAGCCGCTGACAAGGACCGGGCTCGCCGGTACGCCATCGGTGTAGACGCTGTCGGCGGGCAGTTCATGGAAGACCACGTTGACGTAGGTACTCGGCACATGGTTGATCTCCGAGTGGATCGTCGCAATCTCGCCCGCCAGCGACCTTTTCGTGTCGGCGGACAACGTCGAATCATTCGTTGTGCAGGTGTAGATCGGCACGTTTGCTTCCTCCTCATTCAGCCCAGGTGCGCGGCCTGCACTTTGGTCGGCACCACGATCACGGTGGGACCATCGGCCTGAAGCGCGGCGTTGAATTCGTGGGCGAGCTGTTCGCAGGTGTCCACATTGACCGCTCGGCACCCAAAACCCGTTGCGATGGAGGCGATGTCGAGGCCTGGCAGGTCCAGTGCCGGCACGCCGGGTGTCTTTTCCAACAGCGCGAACGACTTCAGAACTGAGTATTCGCCGTTGCGCATCGCGACGAACACGATCGGTAGCCGGTGTTGGGCGGCGGTATAGAGGGCCTGCACCGAGTATTGGAACGATCCGTCGCCGATGGTGGCCAGGACGTGACGCTTGACACCGCAGGCGCGGTCGCCCAGGGCGATGCCCACCGCCGCCGGCAAACCCCAGCCGATGCCGCCACTGGCAGTGGCGAAGAACGATCCCGGTCGGGTGCTGGGCAGGAATCGCAGTTGTTGGGCCATCGTCGAGGTCGACTCGGTGACCAGCGGCGAGTCGGCGGGCGTGACGGTTCTCAAGGTCTCCCAGACGGCGTCCGGCTCCAGCGGCGCCGACCCGGTCACGTCGACTGCGGAGGTGGGCAACTGCCTGGCCGGCACCTTCCGGTCGCTGTGATCATCGACCATGCCCAGGAGTTGCTCCAACGCCAGCAGCGTGTCACCGAGCACGCTGTCGCCGACCGGCGCCGCACCAGCCAGTCCCGGATCGGAGGTGATCTGCAACAGTTCGGTGCCCTCGGGCAAGTATTCGCCAGCCACGTAGGGGTAGTACCGGAAGACCTGCGCCCCGATCACCACGACCAGGTCATGGCCGCGCAGCACCTCGGTGACACCGGCGATCGTCAACGGTAGCTGTCCCTGGAACAGCCGATGATCCTCGGGGAACGATGCCCGGTCGGGCAGCGGGCCGCTGAACACCGGTGCACCAACCTTTTCGGCGAACGCCACACCGGCGTCCCAGGCACCGGCGCGATCGACCTCCGGCCCAAACACCAGCAGCGGCCGCTGCGCACCATTGATGCGCTCGGCGAATCCGCGCAGCCGCTCGGTATCCGGGCTGACCCGATGACTCACCGTGCGGACCACGGCCGGGCCCAGCGCCGGCTTCTCCCAGTCGTCAAGCGGGATCGACACGAACACCGGACCGGCCGGCGGCTGCAAAGCCACGGCATAGGCGCGCATGATCGCCCCCGGCACGTCCTCGGCGCGCTTCGGCTCGTACGCCCACTTCACCCACGGCTGCGGGAAGACGGTTTCGTCCTTGTTGGTCAGATATGGCTCGCACAAGACCATTTCGCGGGTCTGCTGACCGGCCGTGACGATCAGAGGGGTGTTGCCCTTGGCCGCCGCCACCAGGCTGCCCATCGCGTTCCCCATCCCCGCAGCGGTGTGGACATTGACCAAGGCGGGTTTGCCCGTCGACTGGGCGAATCCGTCGGCCATGGCCACCACCGACGCCTCCTGCAATCCCAGGACATACGTGAAATCGTCGGGGAAGTTCTTCAAAAACGTCTCCTCTGTAGAACCCGGGTTACCGAACACCGTCGTCAACCCAAGCTTGCGGAGAAGGTCGTAGGTCACTTCATGGATGGTTCGCGCACCCGTCATCGTTCTTCCGGTCCTTTCGTCGTGGTCCTCGCAAATCAGAATCGTCAGAACCCATGGAACTGTCCATGTCTCGCCGAACAAGCCTGCCCTCCGCTCGCTGTGACCGATCACAATGTTGTGCACGCCCACAGCGCGAAAGACGACTCTTTGTCAAAGAATCCATCGACAGCCGCGAGATGCCCCGCTGGAATGGTTGACCATGCAGGCGATTGAAGTCGAGCACACCGGCGGGCCCGAGGTCCTCACCCTCGTCGACAAGCCGCGGCCGTCCCCCGGTCCCGGCGAGGTATTGATCAAGGCCGAGGCGATCGGCGTGAACTTCGTCGACACTTATTTCCGGACGGGCCTGTACCCGCACGAGCTACCGTTCGTGCTCGGCGCCGAGGTGGCCGGCACCGTGGCAGCGGTGGGCGACGGCGTGACCGCCCTGCGGGTCGGTGACAGGGTCGCGAGCGCCGACGCAGTCGGCGCCTACGCCGAGTACTGCCTCGCAGCCGCCGATGTGGTTGCGCCGGTGCCGGATACGGTGACATCCGAAGTCGCCGCGGCCGCGATCCTCAAGGGCATGACCGCGCATTTGCTCATCAAGTCCGTGTATCCCGTGGAACCCGGCGACACGGTGCTCCTACATGCCGGAGCCGGCGGCGTCGGCCTGATCCTGACGCAGTGGGCGACCAGCCTCGGGGCCCGGGTCATCACGACCGCGTCCAACGACCACAAGAAGGAACTCTCCCGTCGGGCCGGAGCGGTGGAGGTGCTCGACTACCCCGACGACCCCCAGCAATTAGGGGCCGCGATCCGAGAGCTCACCGGCGGTGAGGGCGTGGCGGCCGTTTACGACGGCGTGGGCAAGTCGACATTCGACGCCAGCCTGGCCAGCCTGGCGGTGCGGGGCACGCTCGCGCTGTTCGGCGCGTCCAGCGGCCCGGTGCCTCCGATGGACCCACAGCGGCTGAACACGGCCGGCTCGGTGTACCTCACCCGGCCCTCGCGGCCGCACTTCATGCGCACCCGCGACGAGTTTACTTGGCGCACAAGCCAACTCTTCGACGCCATCGGCGCCGGCACCATCGCGGTCACCGTGAGAGTCCGTTACCCGTTGTCCGACGCGGCACAAGCGCACCGTGACCTTCAGGGCCGCAAGACCATCGGCTCGGTCGTGCTTATACCCTAGCGAGCCCTAGGTTGCCGCCTGCAACACCACGGCGCTGTGGGCCTCGACGGAGAGCTTGTCTCCCGCAGCCAGTTCCTCGGAAGGTGACGCATTCTGATTTGCGGTGTCCACCACGATGCGCCACTGGGCGCCGAATTCTTCTGCCGGCAGGGCGAATTCGATGGACTCGTTGTGCGCGTTGAAGCACAGCATGAACGAGTCGTCGATCACCCGCTGACCGCGTGCGTCGCGGTCGGGTATGCCGTGGCCGTTGAGGAACACCGCGATGGATTTCGAAAAACCCGCGCCCCAGTCCTCCTCGCTCATCTCGGAGCCGTCGGGTGCGAACCAGGAGATGTCGGGCAGGCCGTCTTGGCCGCGACGCCGCACCGGCTTGCCGGAAAAGAATCGACGTCTGCGGAACACCGGGTGCTCGGCACGCAAGGCCGTTACGACACGGGTGAACTCGAGCAGGCCGGTATCGACGCTGGCCCAGTCGATCCAGGTGAGCTCGTTGTCCTGGCAGTACCCGTTGTTGTTGCCGTCCTGCGTGCGACCGAGCTCGTCGCCGTGGCAGATCATCGGCACCCCTTGGGACAGCAGCAAGGTGGTCACGAAGTTGCGTTGCTGGCGGCCACGCAGTTCGTTGATGTCCGCGTCGTCGGTGGGCCCCTCGACGCCGCAGTTCCACGAGCGGTTATGCGACTCGCCGTCGTTGTTGTCTTCGCCGTTGGCCTCGTTGTGTTTCTCGTTGTAGGACACCAGGTCTCGCAGCGTGAAGCCGTCGTGAGCGATGACGAAGTTGATCGAGGCCATCGGCCGGCGTGCGGTGTGCTCGTAGAGATCGGCCGAACCGGTCAGGCGGAAGGCGAACTCGTCGAGCGTGGCGGGCTCGCCGCGCCAGAAGTCGCGGACGGTATCGCGGTACTTGCCGTTCCACTCCGTCCACTGCGGCGGGAAGTTACCGACCTGGTAACCCCCCGGCCCGACGTCCCACGGCTCGGCGATGAGCTTGACCTGGCTTACCGTCGGATCCTGTTGCACGAGTTCGAAAAACGTGGACAGGCGGTCCACGTCGTAGAACTCCCGCGCCAGCGTCGAGGCCAGGTCGAACCGGAAGCCGTCGACGTGCATCTCGGTGACCCAGTAGCGCAGCGAGTCCATGATCAGCTGCAGCGCATGCGGGTGCCCGACGTTGAGGCTGTTCCCAGTACCGGTGTAGTCCATGTAGTAGCGCTTGTCGTCATCGACCAGCCGGTAGTAGGCGGCGTTGTCGATGCCCCGCATCGACAACGTCGGACCCATGTGATTGCCCTCGGCCGTGTGGTTGTAGACCACGTCGAGGATGACCTCGATGCCGGCCTCGTGCAGGGACCGCACCATCGCCTTGAATTCCTGCACCTGACCGCCCGGCGTGGCGGAGCCGGAGTATTTGAAGTCGGGCGCAAAAAAACCAATTGTGTTGTAGCCCCAATAGTTTGAGAGCCCCTTGTCGACCAGGGTGGAATCATTGGCGAAATGGTGCACCGGCATCAGCTCGATCGCGGTGACACCAAGGCTTTTCAGGTGCTCGATGATGACCGGGTGGGCCACCGCGGCGTAGGTGCCCCGCAGCGACTCGGGAATGTCCGGATGGGTTTGCGTCAGGCCCTTCACGTGCGCTTCGTAAATCACGGTGTCGGCATATTGGTGGTCCGGTGGGCGGTCGTTGCCCCAGTCGAAGTAGGGGTTGATCACGACCGACTTGGGCATGCTGTCCGCCGAGTCGTCGTCGTTGCGGCTATCCGGGTCGCCGAAGTTGTAGCTGAACAGGGACTGGTTCCACTCGAAGCTGCCGTCGATGGCTTTCGAATAGGGATCGACCAGCAGCTTGTTCGGATTGCAGCGCAGTCCCGCCTCCGGGTCGTACGGACCGTGCACGCGGTATCCGTAGCGCTGGCCCGGTTCGATGCTGGGGATGTACGCGTGCCAGATGAAGCCGTCGACCTCGGGGAGGGTGACGCAATGCTCGGTGCCGTCCGCATCGAACAGACACAGCTCGACACGTTCTGCGACTTCGCTGAACACGGCGAAGTTGGTGCCGGCACCGTCGTAGGTCGCGCCCAGGGGGTAGGCCCTGCCCGGCCACACTTCGCCAGTGGGCGTGGGGGCAGCGGTTTCAGCGGTGGTCATGGCGCAGTTGGTACCCGGCAAATAGGCAGGTCAAACCGCGCGCCAACCGCATACACGAAAAGCGCTGGCGGGCAGCGCCCGTCACGGCTTGAGTGTGATTTTCACCGCACCATCCTGCTTCTTTTGGAAGATCTCGTAAGCGTGTGGGGCCTGGTCGAGCGGCAACACGTGCGTGGCGAAGTTGTCGACGCCCAGCGGGTCATCGTCAGTCAGCAGCGGCATGATGTCCTCGACCCACTTCTTCACGTTGGCCTGACCCATCCGCAGGGTTACTTGCTTGTCGAAGAGCGTGAGCATCGGGAGCGGATCGGCCATCCCTCCGTAGACCCCGATCAGCGAGATGGTGCCGCCACGTCGCACGATGTCGATGGCGGAGTACAGCGCGCTGAGCCGGTCCACGCCGACGGTCTGCATCAGCCGCCTGCCGATCACATCGGGCAATAACCCGGTGGCCTGCTGGGCCAGCTTGGCCGCCGGGGAACCGTGCGCCTCCATGCCGACCGCGTCGATCACCGAATCGGGACCCCGCCCTTCGGTCAAGTCCCGGATCGCGTCGCCAACAGACGTGTCGAGGCAGCTGAGGTCGACGGTATGAATGCCACGCTGGGCCAGGCGCGCCAGCCGCTCGGGCACCAAGTCGACGGCGATGACCCGGTAGCCGAGGTGGTCGGCGATGCGGGCAGCCATGTCCCCGATGGGCCCCAGACCCAGCACGGCTACGGTTCCGCCGTCGGGGATGTCGGCGTACGCCACGGACTGCCACGCCGTCGGCAGCACATCGGACAGGTATACGAACCGCGAATCAGGCGGTCCCTCAGGAACTTTGATGTGGGTGAACTGGGCCTGCGGGACCCGCAGCAATTCGGCTTGGCCGCCGGGGATCTCGCCGTAGAGCTCCGAATAGCCGAACAGGGCCGCCCCCATGCCCTGATCCCGCACCTGGGTCGTTTCACACTGCGTGTAGAGCTGTTTGCCGCACATGTGACAGTTCCCGCAGGAGATCTGGAACGGGATGACGACCCGGTCCCCCACCCGGAGGTCACCCGTTTCCCCGCCAACCTCGCGGACAAATCCCATGGATTCGTGACCGAGGATGTCGCCCGGCTTCATGAACGCCCCGAGAACTTCGTAGAGATGCAGATCCGACCCGCAGATGTTCGTCGAGGTGACTTCGATGACAGCGTCGGTGCGCTGTTCGATCTTCGGGTCGGGCACCGACTCCACGCGCACGTCGCGTTTGCCCTGCCAGGTGACAGCTTTCATGAACAGCTGGCTACCCCGGTCGCTCCCGTCGAAACTCGGTTGGGTGCGTCCCGCACGGGTAACAGACGGGGATGACCGAACACGGATTGATCATCGTCGGCAGCGGACCGGCCGGGGTGGCCGCGGCACAGTCGTTCCGCGAACACAACGCCGGAGTCCCAGTGCGGATCTTGACCGCCGACATCGACCCGCCCTATGCGCGGCCGCCCCTGAGCAAGGAGTTTCTGCGCGGCCAGACCGACGACGTCGCCCTGCACGACGCGCAGTGGTTCGAGGACCGAAGGATCCAGGTCGTCCTCGGTGCACGGATCGACCGGTTGGACCTCGGCGAGCGCGCCGTGCACGTCGGCCATCAGCGCCACGTGTTCGACAACCTGATTTTGGCGTGCGGTTCAGCGCCGGTCGCCCCGCCGGTTCCCGGCGGGCAACGCGCCCGGCTACTGCGCTCACTGGCCGACGCGTCGGCACTCCGAGAAGCCGCGCACACCGCATCGTCCGCGGTCGTGATCGGGTCCGGCTTCATCGGCTGCGAGGCGGCCGCGTCACTCGCGCTGCGCGGGATGCCGGTGACTCTTGTTGCCCCTGAACCACTTCCGCAAGAAAAGCGGCTCGGGACCGAGGCCGCCGAACGCCTGCGAGATCTGGTGACCGCGGCGGGCGCTCGCCACGTCGGCGGGGTGGCGGTGCAGGAAATCACCGACGCCGGCGTTCGGCTCGACAACGGCGTCACCATCGACTGCGACCTGGTGCTCGCGGCCACCGGAGTAGAGCCGCAGAGCCGCATCGCAGCCGAAGCCGGGCTGCGGATTCGGGATTCGCGCATCGTGGTCGGCTCCGACATGACCACCGCGGAGTTCGGCGTGTATGCCGCGGGCGACGTCGCGTTGGCCTATCACGAGGTCGCCGGCCGGGACCTGGCCATCGAGCACTGGCAAGACGCGGCCGACCAGGGTGCGATCGCCGGAGCCTGCGCGGCGGGCCAGCACACGAAATGGGACGGCGTGCCAGGCTTTTGGACGTCCATCGGCGAAGCGACAGTCAAATACCACGCCTGGGGCGATGGCTACGAACGCAGCAGAATGCTAAATCGTTCGGATGGGTTCACCGTGTGGTACGGATCCGAGGATGCCGCGGTCGGCGTCCTCACCTACAACGCCGACGACGACTATGACCTTGGCGAAAAGCTGATCGCCCAGCGCAAGCCGGCGCCGGTGCCCATGCGCTGATTATTCGGACTGGCCTTGTGCCTCCGCGGCCTTGCGCAACGTGCGGTTGCTGGAACGCAGGTCGGTATTGGCCGTCGACAGCGCGGCGTTGTCGTCTTCGAGTTCGAGGATGCGGGCGATGCCGGCCAGATTGATCCCGGCGTCGACCAGTGCGCTGATCCGTCGCAACCGGGCCAGGTCATCGGCGCTGTAGCGCCGAGTTCCGCCGTCACTGCGAGAGGGTGTGAGCAGGCCGAAACGTTCGTAGAGGCGCAGCGACTGCACCGCGACGCCGGAAAGCTCGGCCGCGACCGAGATGCCGTACACACCGCGGTTCGATGCCGGCGCACCGTCGGGTCCCGGACTGTCGACCATCGGCGCCCCCTCACGCATGAACAGAAAACCTGTTTATCACACTTGCGCGAAACTTGCGGTGATGCTATATCAAATCTATGGCTATTGCCATAGACAATAGACCAAACCGTCAACAGCAGATTGGAGTGAGGAGTGACTGCCATGCTGATGCGTACCGACCCGTTCCGCGAGCTTGACCGTTTCGCCAACCAGGTGCTGGGCACGGCGGCGCGACCGGCCGTCATGCCGATGGACGCCTGGCGGCAAGGCGAGGAATTCGTCGTCGAGTTCGACCTTCCCGGCATCAACGCCGACTCGCTGGACATCGACATCGAGCGCAACGTCGTGACGGTGCGCGCCGAGCGGCCGAGTCTCGACCCCAACCGGGAGATGCTGGCTACCGAGCGTCCGCGCGGCGTGTTCAGCCGACAGCTGGTTCTCGGCGAAAACCTGGACACCGAAAGGATCGACGCCACCTATCAGGAGGGCGTCCTGCGGTTGCGCATCCCGGTCGCCGAAAGGGCGAAGCCGCGCAAGATCTCCGTCGACCGCGGACATCAGGTCATCAATGACGACGGGACAAAGCGCGAGGCCGTCAACGCCTGATCGGGCCCGGGTGGGGCGGTGGCCGCGCCGGCATGGCTGGTTGCGGTCGCCGCGCCCGGGGCCCTGGCGCTGCGTTCGTCGACACGTTCGTTGTGCAGCCATTCCGACACAAGGAGGGAATTTCGCGATGAACTGGGACCTCGACGGCGACTCAGCCGATCTCGAACAAGCCTTGGCCGGCGGCGCCCCGCAGCGGGTGGGCTGGTTCCGCTTCTACTTCGATAACCAGCGGTGGGAATGGTCCGAGCAAGTGCAACGGATGTACGGCTACGAACCCGGAAGCGTCATCCCCACAACCGAATTGATGCTGTCACACAAGCATCCTGACGACCGCGGCCAGATCGCCGCCACTATCGACGACATCCTCAACACACGCAAGCCCTTCAGCGCCCGCCACCGGATCGTCGACACCGGTGGGACCGTGCACCAGGTCATCGTGGCCGGGGACCGCCTCTACGACGACCACGGCGCCGTGGTCGGAACACACGGGTTCTATATCGACATTTCGCGGCTGCACGACGCCGATGACGAGGCGCGCGTCACCGCCAAGCTGGCCGAGATCGCCGAAAACCGAGCCACCATCGAACAGGCCAAAGGCATGTTGATGCTGATTTACGGCCTCGACGAGGACGGCGCGTTCGACCTGCTGAAGTGGTTGTCCCAGGAAGCCAACGTCAAGCTGCGCCTCCTGGCCGAGCGGGTCTGCGAGGATTTCCGCGCTCGCGGCTCGGCCCTCATCCCGCAGTCAGAGTTCGACCAACTGCTGATAAGTGCCCGCTCGCGAGTCCGCAACCTCGACCGATCGATGCTCGCGCGCGAGGCATAACCAGCAACAAGTTTGCTGAGCGAAACCCTGCCGACGCGGAGCCGCGCGCTTTATTTCTTGCTCGGAATAACGATGACGACGATCAGTGTGATGATGGAGAAGAAGAACCCGAGAATTCCCCAGCCAAAGGGATTGCGGCCTTTCATCGCGGCGATGACAGCGCAGATGACGGCGGCTATTACCCCGCCGATGAGGTAGAAGATTCCCTTTATTCCCTTGAGAATTAGGCCTGCCGCAAGCGGATCCGAACTTGCCAGAACCAGCGAGTGCAACATGTTAGGTCCTTTCTTGACGGGAAAAAGCCCCTAAGTGGTACCCGCCACGAAACGAACTAAACCACGGTCCTTTTGACGCATTTGCCCGCCGCCGAATTTGTTTGCTAGAGCTGGGCACGCCCCACTGACAACGGGTGCACAATCGCCGGCATGCCGCGCCATACGGCGTCGTCGGACGCGACCGTGAACCCGCAGGCGCGCATTAGCTCGAGAGTAGGGCGGTTGCAGACGCAGCCGCCCGCAAAGACCCGCCAGGGGCGCAGCAGGGCGTCCTGGCAGGCTGCCAGCAACCGCGACTCGGCCCGCACGTGTTCGATGAACAGCAACTGCCCGCCCGGGCGAAGCACCCGCGCGATCTCGCGCAGCGCGTGTTCGGGTTCCTCGACGGTGCACAGCACGAGCGTGGAGACGACGGTGTCCACGGACGCGTCGGCCAGCGGCAGGTGCTCGGCGGGCGCGCCAATGATTCGCGCGATCCGCGCCACGCGCCCATGCCGCCGGAGGCGATGCGCGAGCCGTCGGCGCATCCCGGGCTCGGGCTCGGCAAGCACCAACCCGGCGATACCGTCGGGATAGTGCGCGATGTTCAGCCCGGTGCCGGCGCCGATCTCGACGACGCGTCCGCGGGCGGCGCTGAGCAGCCGGCGACGCCGCCGGCGCATGCCCACAAGCTCCCCCAGCCCCACAAACGGGTCGTACAGCAGGGCCATGATTCGCAGCCACGCCGCCGATCGCAGGCGCACAGGTAGATCGATGGTGGTGTCAGTCATGCCGCGAACCTAAGGCGGACCGGGCGGCGGGCGCGTCCCTCAACGCGGCCATCTTCAGCCGATGGCCCGTTTCGGGTATCAGACGAGTCCGAGACGCGCGGCCTCGGCCACGGCGGCCGTCCGCGATGTACGCCCCAGCTTGCGCCGGATGTTCGCGACATGGCGATGCACCGTATGGGGACTCAACACGAGCTGGTCGGCGATCTCGCGATCGCTGAGCCCTTGCGCGACGCAGGCGAGGATTTCGCGCTCGCGATCCGACAGCCCGACCGGCGCCGGCGGGCTCGGCTGGACCGGTGCGGGCTGCGTCGCAGCGAGCCCTTGGCGGCAAGCGCGGACGACGGAATCGATGTCGCCGTGCCAGGGGAAGTGCGCGCTGCCCTGCAGCGGGGCGAACGTCGCACCGGGAATCGCGGCCGCGACTTCACGCCCGAGGCGGTACGGCACCGCGCGATCGTCGCGGCGGTGCACGACCAGCGCCGGGGTGCGGACGAGGGGAAGGTGCGCGCGCACGTCGAGGCGATAGACGAAACCCAGTAGGGCAGCGGCTGTTTCGGCGTCCGCCGCCTCCCGCTGGAACCGCACGAAGTGCTCCTGGTCCACCGGGTCTGCGCCGCTCATGAAGATGTCGCTGAGCAGCCGCGCGCCGAGACCCCAATGCGCGCGTATCGCCCCGATGATCGCGTCCCCCACCCCCGGAGCCGTGAGGGCGGTGCCGTCGGCGTAGGACCCGTACAGCACCAGGCGCTCGACACGCTCGGGGAAGGCCGCGGCGAATGCGACCGCGGTGCAGCTTCCGGATGACCCGCCGATGAGCGACACGCGATCGAGGCCGAGCGCGTCGAGGAGCGCGCGCAGCGTCGCGACCTCGTCCTCGAGGGCAGGATCGGAAAGTGGGCCGGTGCGGTCCGACATACCGACGCCGAGCCGGTCGTAGCGGATCAGTGTGAACCCGTCCGCGACTCCCTGCCAGAAGCGGCGGAAACCCGCGCTCTGCCAATCGAGTTCGAGATGACTCACCCACCACGCCGGAGCGACCAGCGGTGGCCCGTCTCCGCGCACCTCGAAGGCCATCCGACGGGCACCGAGGGGCAGGAACCGGATCTCACACTCGTGAAGCATCGCCACGAGCGTACGGCGGATCGCCGGGCGTGGGGCCGCGAATCACCAAGTTCCGCAGCTGCGGACGACCCCACGCCCGACGACGTCTCTCACAGGATGTAGAGCATCTCTTGGTAGGTGGGCAGCGGCCACAGGTCGTCGGCCACAACGCTTTCCAGCGTGTCGGCGGCGGCGCGCACCGCCGCCATCGCCGGCAGCAGGGCGTCGTGGGCATGCTTGGCCTCGTCGTATGCCGACTCCGCCGAGTGGTCGGCCAGCGCCGACTTCAGCTGCGCCAAACCCGCTTCGAGGTGGGTGATGGGGCTTGAAACCGCTTCCAGTGCAGACGTGCTCGCCCCGACACCGGCGGCCTTCAAGGCCGCGACGTTCTCCGCCAGTTCGGTCTGGTAACGGATCGCGGCCGGCAGAATGACCGTCGTCCCGAGTTCCAGCGTCAGCTTCGCCTCGACCGCGACGGTCAACACGTATTGCTCCAACTGGACCTCGTAACGGCTGTGCAGCTCGCGCTCGTTGAACACCCCGTACTTCTCGAAGAGTTCAACGGCCTCCGGCTTGATCAGCTCCGGAATGGCGTCCAGCGAGGTCTTGAGATTCGGCAGGCCGCGCTCCGCCGCCTCGATCTGCCACTTCTCCGAGTAGCCGTCGCCGTTGTACACCACGTCACCGTGTTCGGTGATGATCTCGGTAAGCAGCGCTTGTACCGCACCGTCGAAGTCCCCGCCGTCGCTGGCAGCCTTCTCCAGCACCGTCGCCATGTAGTCCAACGAGTCCGCCATGATCGTGTTGAGGATGATCAACGGCACCGCGACCGTTTGCCCGGAACCGGGGGCACGGAACTCGAACCGGTTGCCGGTGAACGCGAACGGACTGGTGCGGTTGCGGTCGCCCGGGTCGGTCGGCAGCGGGGGCAGCGTGTCGACGCCAATGTGCATGACGCCCTTGCCCTTTGACGACGTGGCCGCGCCCTTGGCGATCTGCTCGAACACGTCGGCTAGCTGCTCGCCGAGGAAGATCGAGATGATCGCCGGCGGCGCCTCGTTGGCACCGAGACGGTGGTCGTTGGTGGCCGAGGCGACCGACACCCGCAGCAGGCCCGAGAACTTGTGCACGGCGCGGATGACCGCGGCGCAGAACACCAGGAACTGCGCGTTCTCGTGCGGGGTGTCGCCCGGAACCAGCAGCGAACCCAGCTCGGAATTGCCCAACGAGAAGTTGACGTGCTTGCCGGATCCGTTGACGCCGGCGAACGGCTTCTCGTGGAAGAGGCACTCCATGCCGTGCTTCTTGGCGATCGTCTTGAAGATCGTCATCAACAGCTGCTGGTGATCGGAGGCGATGTTGGCCCGCTCGAACATCGGCGCGATCTCGAACTGGCCGGGGGCCACCTCGTTGTGCCGGGTCTTGGCCGGAATGCCGAGCTTGAACAGCTCCCGCTCGGTGTCCATCATGAAGCCCAGCACCCGCTCGGGCACCGCGCCGAAGTAGTGGTCGTCGAATTCCTGGCCCTTGGGCGGCTTGGCACCGAAAAGCGTGCGGCCGGCGTTGATCAGGTCCG
Source organism: uncultured Actinomycetota bacterium (assembly GCA_963758775.1). GTDB lineage: Bacteria > Actinomycetota > Actinomycetes > Mycobacteriales > Mycobacteriaceae > Mycobacterium. The sequence goes on along the minus strand of CAVWWU010000011.1, from coordinate 14,319 downwards.
GTCGCGCGAGGAAGAAGTGCCGATCGACCAGAAAGTACTCCTGCTCCGGACCGCAGAACGACACGACGTGGTTGAGGTCCTTGTGGCCGAACAGCTTCAGGACACGCTCGGCGTGTACGCCCATCGCCTGCTGGCTGCGCAGCAGCGGCGTCTTGTAGTCCAGCGCCTCGCCGGTCATCGAGACGAAGACCGTCGGGATGCACAGCGTGTTGCCGTTCGGGTTCTCGAGGATGTAGGCGGGGCTGGTGACGTCCCAGCCGGTGTAGCCGCGCGCCTCGAAGGTGCTGCGCAGACCGCCCGACGGGAAGCTCGACGCGTCCGGCTCGCCCTGGATCAGGGTCTTGCCCGCGAAATCTGCGAACGTGGTCCCGTCGCCGACCGGGTCCAGGAAGCTGTCGTGCTTCTCGGCCGTCAGGCCGGTCATCGGGTAAAACACGTGCGCGTAGTGGGTGGCGCCCTTTTCCAGGGCCCAGTCCTTCATGGCCAGCGCGACCGCGTCCGCGACCGAGGGGTCTAGCTTGGTGCCCTTTTCAATGGTCGCCACGACAGACTTGAATACCGACTTGGGCAGACGGGCCTGCATCTCGGCACGGGTGAACACGTTTGAACCGAAGACCTCGCCCGGCTCTTCGCCAGGTACAAAACTCACGGCTGGGGGGATATATGCCTCGACGTTGTAGATCGCCTCAAGGCGAACACCATTTCCACTCAATTGAGTTCCTATCAGATAAGGGGTCCGCAGCTTGGCTCCACGGACGGTAGACCGCCCTACCCTAGGAAGCTTCGATGGCAAACTTGTTACGCGAGCATCAACGCTGAAATGCAATGGTTGCGAACGTGAGACACGCGGCGACGTCCGGCGAGCGCGCTAAGAGCTAGATCCCGCCCGGTTGTCCATCGACGCCGTCGCCGCCGAACAGCACACCGCCCTTGCCCCCGGCTCCCCCCGTGCCCTCAGTGAGGATGCCGAAACTCCCGCTGCCGAGGCCACTACATCGGGAGCCATTACCAGAAAAGACATCGCCCACCCTTCCGCTCACCGACCGTGGTTGAAACGCTAGGGACTTTGGGGTCCGGTTGAATCAGGGATATCCCTATGGTTTGGATTTTGCGGGCGCCTGCGTTGCCCTGGATTCAGGCATGGTGAGCCGTGGCAATTCAGAAAGATCGTGATGTGCTGGATGTGCTGGATGTGCTGGATGGGCGGGTGGGGATGATGAGCGAGGAACCCGCTGCCCGTCGATTAAGTCAGGAAGAACGCGCGGCAAAGGTCGAACCGCGGATCAACGAATTCCGCCATCGGCGAGCTGGCCACTGGCAGGCTGAGCACGATGGCGCCACCTACGCAGCCTCGACGACGCGGCGCACGCCCAAGACACAAAGCCGTCCGAAGTCGGCCTAGTTAGCTGTGCCAGGGGCACAAGTCGCTAATAGCGATCCGGACGACCTGCGCCGCCCCGTCTGGCCCGAGCCCGGGGTTGTCGGCGGCGAACTGACCCACCATTTCGTCCCGACTGAGGCCCGCGTCCATGAGGCCGCAGATGTCGATGCCTTGGTCCAAAGCCACCTGACTACCGTCGTTGTCGGTTAGGCCTGCCGAGCTGATGTCCGCCAGGAAGGCATGCCGGCCGCACCCGGGACCGGGGCCCGGTGCGGGTCCTTGCGGGCATACCGGCTCCGGAGCGGCGGCCGCCTCAGGATCCGGTCCCAAAGCCAGCGTCGCCAGAACCGTGATGCCCACGAACCCGGCCCTGCGCGCACGCCCTGCGCGACACACACTCGACATTTGCCACTCCACCCAGCTTGTCGCGGTCAGCAGGCGCCAGAGCACCACTGACCTCATAGTTTGCTCGAAGCCAGGCGAGGCGTGACATCGCGCCCACCTTGCTACCGAGTTTTGCTCAGCGTGGTTTTAATGGTGATGGCGCAAACTTGATGTCAGCTGTGATTTGGTTGGGCGTTTCCTGTCATTTGCTTGCCATTCATCTTTTGGACATCTTGGCTCAGCTGTGCCGGGCCGATTCTTGGACAAGTTGTACGCGGCTGGAGAGGCCGAGCTTGCTGTAGACGTGGGTGAGGTGGGTCTGCACCGTGCGCGGTGACACGAAGAGCCTTGCGGCGATGTCGTTGTTGGCCAGTCCCTCGCTGACCAGGCGCACGACGTCGCGCTCACTGGGGGTCAGGGACGCCCAGCCGCTGCTGGGCCGTTTGCGTTCGCCGCGGCCGCGCCTCGCGTAGGCGATCGCTTCCTCGGTCGACAGGGCAGCGCCCTCGGCCCACGCGGCGTCAAAGTCCTTGTCCCCCAGGGCGTCTCGTATTGTGGTCACCCAGGCTTCGTAAGTCGCGTCCCACACCTTGAATCGGACCGCGCGCATGCCCAACCGCATCGCCTGCGCCGCACCAAAGAGGCGGGCCGCTTCGCGGTGACTGTCGGCCTCGCCGGCCGTGGCTGCAACGATTTCCAGGATATCGGGGACGAACAAGTACGCCTCGACTTCGGCGGCAGTCGCCAGCGCGTCGTGGGCGTCGCGCTCGGCGCGGTCCACCTCACCTTGTGCCATCGCAACGCGGGCGCGCGTCGCCAGGGCGTCGGCCAGGTGCGCACCCGTCGTCGTCGACACGGCCTCGTCGGCCCAGCGACCGGCCGCGTTGAGATCCGCACCGGCCAACGCGGCCTGGGCTTTGGAGATGCGCCACATCGCCGCCGTTTGGGGCGGGGCAGTCGCGTGCGGCCAGGCCGCCTCGGCCGCGGAGCGCGCCGTCGCGGGGTCACCGGCGGCCAGGGCGGCTGCCGCCAGCGCCCAGTGGGCGACGCCCGCTTTGAGCCCGCCCACCTCGGCATTGGCCTCGACCGCTGCGTCGGCGGCGGCACGGGCCGCAGCGATGTCACCCTGGTACGCCAGCGCGACGCCCTGGCACGCGAGGCTATCCGCCCTGAAGATCTCGTCGTGAGCCGCGTCGGCCTCGTCGGCCACCTCGGCGAATTGTGCTGCCGCTGCCGCCAGTTCACCGGTGAGTGTCAATGCGAGTCCAATGCGCCAGCGGAACCGGCGCGAGCCGAACCGGTCACCGATCGAGTCGGCGAGATCGCGGCCCTCCTGGGCGGCCGCGCGCAACTCGATCGGTTTACCCAGGAGAACGACGGATTCAGTGATAAGGATCTGAGCGAGCTGCCACCGGTCGGCCGACGCCCGCGCCAGGCTCATCGCCTCCGCCAAGTACTCCTCTGCCGCCGCTGCGTCAAAGAAGCCGACAATGTAGCCGCAGGCGGTCAGCGCACGCGCCAGGAGCGCGGGCTCGTCGATCTCGCGCGCGATCGCCAGGGCCTGCTGAGCCCGGTCTGGGCTGTCGGCGTTGCCCGCCCAGAAGCCGAGCAGACCGCTGTCGGCCAACGCCCTAGCCCGCACCGAGGCAGCCAGCTCGGGATGCTGTCCGTTATCGTCGGCCAGGGCGGCGTCGAACCAGGTCAGCCCCTCCCGGATGCGTCCCCGCGCCTGCCACAGCGGCTGCAAGGACGACGCCAGCGCAAGCGCCCGCTCGACGTCGGAGTTCTCCCGGCTCCACGAAAATGCGGCGCGCAGGTTGTCGATCTCGAGGTCGGCCCTCTCAATGCACTGTTCGTAATCCTTGCCTGCGGGCTCGTCGAGCACGGCGGCCAGCGCCGTGTAGTAGTCACGGTGACGGGCGCGCACGGCGTCGGCCTCGCCGGATTCGCCGAGCTTTTCCAGCGCGTACTGGCGCACCGTTTCCAACAGGCGGTAGCGGGTTCGGCCCCCGCTGTCGCCTGTCGCCACCAGCGACTTGTCCACCAGCAGCGTGAGAATGTCGAGGATTTGGTATCGCTCCACGTCATCGATGGCCGCGACCGCCTGGGCGGCGTCACGGTCAAAGCCGCCAAGAAACGCCGCGAGCCGGCGAAACAACACCCGTTCGGGTTCGGTCAATAGCGCATGCGACCAGTCCACCGAGGCCCGCAACGTCTGCTGACGGCGCACCGCGGTGCGCGCGCCACCGGTCAATAACCGGAACCGGTCATGCAGGCTCTCCAGGATCTCGCCCAATGTCAACGCCCGCACCCTCGCGGCCGCTAGCTCGATGGCCAGCGGCACCCCATCCAGGCGTCGGCAGATCTCGCCCACCGTCGCCGCATTGTCGTCACCGACAACGAAGTCGGGCCGCGCACGGCGGGCCCGGTCGGCGAACAGTTCAACGGCCTCGTCGGCCAGCGACAACGATGGCACCCGCCAACTCACTTCGCCGGCTACCCCGATCGGCTCACGGCTCGTCGCCAACAGCGTCAAGCTCGAGGACGCGGCCAGCAGGTCGTTGATCAGCGCCGCGCTCGACTCGAGCAGATGCTCGCAGTTGTCCAACACCACCAGCATCTGACGGGCGGCGACAAATCGGGCAAGCGTGTCAATCGCCGGGCGGCCCGGTTGATCGGGCAACCCCAGCGCGCGGGCCGCCGCGGTCGGTACCACGTCGGGATCGGTGATCGGCGCCAGGTCCACATACCACACCCCGTCGGCGAATTCGCCGGCCAGCCCGGCGGCCATCTGCACGGCCAGCCGGGTTTTGCCCACCCCGCCCGCGCCGGTCAACGTCACCAGCCGGTGCTCGGCCAACTGCTGCCGCAGCTGGGTCGATTCCGCCTCGCGGCCAACGAAACTGGTCAGCTGCGCCGGAAGATTGTTTGCCGCAACGGCTTTTGGGGTGCGCAGGGGTGGAAACTCGTTGACCAGGTCGGGGTGGCATAGCTGCACCACCCGCTCCGGGCGAGGCAGATCACGCAGCGCGTGGGTGCCCAGATCGGTCACCCACGCACCCTCCGGTAGTCGGTCGACGACGATCGCCTCGGTGACACCCGAGAGGACGGTTTGGCCCCCGTGGGCCAGGTCGCGCAGCCGCGCCGTCCGGTTGATCGTGGGGCCGACGTAGTTACCCTCGTCGCGCAACTGGATTTCCCCGGTGTGCACGCCGATCCTCAGCCGGATGGGGGCCAGCGGTGCTCGCTGCAAGTCCAGGGCGGCGGCCAGCGCATCGGAGGCGCGGGCGAATGCCGCGACAAAGCTGTCCCCCTCGCCTTGCTCGACCGGCCGCACACCGTCGCGGCCCGCGATGACATCGCCGACGATCTGGTTCAGGCGCGCGATCGCGGCGGTCATCTCGTCAGGCCGGGTCTCCCACAGCCGCGTCGAACCCTCGACGTCAGCCAATAGCAGCGTCACGGTGCCCGTCGGCAAAAGCCCGCTCACGTCTAACTCGCTCCAGTTCACCAACGACGCATCCACGCGGGGATCGAACTCGCTCATGGTAGCCAGCATGTGGGCCCACGCGGCCGAAAACATCAGCGAAAATGCGCACATTGCGGCCCGCCGTACGCGTATCTACGCGCAGCGAACGCCTGGTGCCGGCACCACGGCGGGCCGCCCGCCGGGTTGACCGCTTTCCCAGCCGGACCAGATTCCCGCCGAGAACGGTCCCGGCGCACCGCTTCGCTCGTAGAAGCCTTGTGGGTCATAGATTTTCGCGCTTGGCCACGGCCACGGGCAGACCACCGACGTCGCGGCGCCCGACCACCGGGTGACGGCCGTGTAGACCAGGCCGTAGGTCATGAAGGCCAGGTTGACGCCGACAAGCATGACGAGGAACGACCCCAGCACCGGCCGGGTTGGCAGTATTTTGGCCCGCTGCGCGAGTTTCTCGGCCACGGTGCGTCCGGTGTCGTCCCGGTAGATCAACGCCGCGGCGGGCATCATCAGGATGCCGATCAGCGAGGATTGCCACAGCAACGGGAACTGCCAGCGCGTGCCGACGAACACCGACCCGAACGGGATGACCTGGGTGAACGTGTACAGGCCGATGCGGACGCAGAGCTCTTCCATCGCGAAGTCGTAGACGAACCCGAACACGAACACCAATCCGGACAGGCCGATCAGCGGGTGCCGCGACACGAACGAATTCGGCGCGCTACGCGCTTGCAGACGCCGCAGCAGCCAGATCGCCGGGAAAAACGGCGGCACCACGAACATCGAAATGGCCGCGATGAACAAAGGCTCGACGGTCGGTGACAAAGACACGATGGGCCAGTCCTCGGGCCAGTGCCACAGATCAGGGTTATAGGCGGCGAACGTCACCCAGTTCATCGGCGCGTCCAGCCACGCCAGCGTGGTGACCGCGATCGTCATCAGCAGGTAGGCGTGCTGGGGATGGCGGCGCCACAGCACGACGATCAGCGCCACGATGGTGATCAGCGCCAGGTAACTGAATATCTCGATCGTCACGATCCAGTGGCCGTAGCCTAACAACGGGTCCGACAAAGCATGCGGGCCGCCGGTGTCGTTCGGGTTGCGAATGCGCGGCGAGACCGCGCCGTAGCGCGCGTTGTGGACGATCAAGCCCAGGAGCACCGGCCCGGCGGCGACCGGCGCCACCAACCACGTCTTGGACGTCTTGGAAATCGATGTCACCGATCGGGCCAGCGGTAGGCACCGAACACTTCTGGAACCACGATGCCGGGTGGTTGTTTGAACACATAGGGGATCGCGCGCAGCGCCGAGATCCCCACGGCGACATAGCCGCCCGACAGGTTTTCGAAGTCAGCAATGGGGTCGGCGTCGATGCGGACCTCGGTGGTGATGTTGGGGACGCCGTCGACGCTGATCCGCACGGTGTGGCCGTCGAGCACCAGATCCCAGTCCGGGATGTCGGCCGTGCAGACCCAGTATTCCTCGACGACCAACACCGGCTTGGCGTCGTGGTACCCCGTCCAGGACAGGATCTGGCCGACTACCGTGCCGGCCCGCAGCGTCGCGCAATCGAGGGTTACGTCGTTGGGCGACACGGCAGTTCGGATGACGTGGCGGATCTCGTCGATGCGGACGCCGAGCACGTCGGCCGCCGCGCCGATCGCCTGTTCGGATTGGGTCGACACGGCACGGAACGCTGGGGACTCAACCGAGATCTCCTCGGGCCGCTTGCCCATGCCCATCAGGTCGACGAGCATCCGCTCCTCGGGCACGTGCGAGCAGTCGACGAACTGCTGGATGGTGATGGTGTTGACGCGCTGGCACAGGGCGGTCAGGCTGACGGCCAGCCTCTCCAGCATGAAGCCGGGGTGCTCGCCGGCCGGGCAGAATCGCGACTTCCCTGCCGCGCAAGCGGTTTGGATCCGTTCGTTGACTTCGGCCCCAAGGGTCGGCAGATGCGCGTAGGACGTCGCCGTGATGACGCTCTTGCCGGATTGCAGGAGTGCCACGATGTCGTCGGTGTTGGCCTGAAAATTTGGGAAACCGTAGGCCTTGCTTGCCGAATGCAGCACGACGTCGGCGTCGAGAGCCAGGATCGCCGCCTTGTCATTGGTCGCCACGACGCCGGTGTCGGGGCGCCCCACCAGCGCCCCGGCGTCGACACCGACTTTGTCTGGCGAATAGACGAAGACCCCGACGAGATCATATTCGGGGTTATCGATAACCTCGGCGAGCTGAATCCGTCCCACCGGGCCGGTAGCCCATTGGATTACCCGGATCGGCTTCACTGTCGTTCAGACCTGTTGCGTGGCGAAGACATTCTTGGGGATGGTCAACGGCAGATCGACCGCGCTGAGCAGCCCGGGTGCGGCGTTGACGACGTAGGGCACGGCGTTGACGACACGCATCGCGGTCGCCACCATCGCGCCGGCCCCGGAGCCCATGCCGCCGATCCCCACCCGAGCTGGGTCACGCTGGGTCGCCGCTAGCGTGCAATCGATGTCGGGGTCGCCGGTGATCAGGACCCGGTAGGACAGGTCGCCGATGCCGGTCGGCCAGTCCGGCGCGATGCCGTGACCCAGCCGCGTGATGTGCTCGACGATGATGGCCTCGCGGCCGTCGACGACGCCGATCGCCTTCATCCGGATCGCGCCGCACGTCCCCGCCTCCACCGTGCCCATCGCGACCTCGAGGGTCTCGTTCGTCTCGGCGCGATCGAATTCTTCGCGTACCTCCTCGACCTCGACACCGAAGGCGTCGCCGATCAAGCGGAGTTGGCCCGCCCACTCGCCGGCGATCGCCCCGGGGAACGAGATCCACGGCTGGAAGTCCAGCGGTTGGCCGAATCCCAATCCGTTGATCATGATGTCGGGCACGCCGTAGTCGTCGTACAACCCGATCTCGTAGGAATGGATCTTCTCAATCGAGGACGATTGCGTGGACAGGACCAGAGGCAGGTAGTCGGCGGCGAACCCGGGTTCGATGCCCGACGCGTACAGGGAGACCTGTCCCTGTTTGGCCGCCGCGACGAGTTGCTCGCGCCACTCCGCGGGCTCGTAGGCGTGCGGGTTGACCAGCCGGGTGGTGCTGGTGGTGACGACGTTGATACCGGACTCGAGCAGTTTCACGTAGTCCGGGATCGCCAGGGCGTCGCGTTCGGGGCCGCTGGCCGCATAGACCACACAGTCCGGCGCCAGCGCGATCAACGCATCGGCGTCGTTGGTTGCTGTGATGCCGATCGGATCACCGTGGGCCAGCTCACCGGCGTCCTTGCCCACCTTGTCCTCGGAATGCACCCACACTCCGACGAGCTCGAGCTCGGGACGGTTGGTGATGCTGCGAATGGCGATAGAGCCGATGCCTCCCGTCGCCCACACCACCACGCGGTATTTTCCTGCGGTCATCGCATACCTCCTGAATTACGTTTGAATTATGTTGCAGCTCTTAGGGCTTTGACGGGCAGCCGGCCCCAGCCGCGCACGCTGGACGTGCGCGCCATGCTGGCGTGTTCGTAGTCGACTTCCCAGTCGGTCCAGCGTTTGAAGACTTCTTCGAACGCGACCCGCGCCTCCAGTCGCGCCAGCGACGAGCCGAGACAGAAGTGCAATCCCTGCCCGAAGCTCAAATGCCCGCCCTTACGGTGGATGTCGTAACGGTCGGGGTCTTGGAAGTGGGTTTCGTCGCGATTGGCCGAGGCGTTGAGCAACAGCATGTAGGAACCTTCGGTCACGGTCTGCCCGTAGAGCTCGACGTCGGCGGCGACGTACCGCGCCTGCACCGGTGACGGCGGCTCGAACCGCAGCGTCTCCTCGACCGCGTTGGGGATCAGCGAGAAGTCGTTGACGAGTTCGCGTCGTTGGTCCGGGTGGTTACCGAGCACCTCGCCCATGAAACCGATCAGCCGGGCGGTGGTTTCGTTGCCGGCGCCGGCGATCATCGCGGTGTAGGCCAGCACTTCGGTGCGCTCGAGCGGGCGCACGGTGCCGTCCGCCTCTTCCACCTGGGCGTTGAGCAGTTCCGTCATCAGGTCGTCGGAGGGGTGCGTTGCTCGCCATTCGATGTAGTCGGCGAACAGGGCGACCGAATCCTCGAATTTCTCCGGGTCGAAGGCGGCGCCCTCCGAGGCGATGGTGATGTTTTTGTCGTTGCGGTCGCGGATCGCCTGCTGCCCCTCCTCGGGTATCCCCAACAGAAAGCCGATGGTCCGCATGGGCATCACCGCACCGAGATCCGCGACGAAGTCCAACCCGTCCGCCCCGCGAAGCGGATCCAGTGCGCGACAACACAAGTCACGCACCAGGTCTTCGACCGCCAGCATCCGGCGGGGGGTGAAGACGCGCGATAACAGGCGCCGGTGCAGGTCGTGCAGCGGTGGGTCCTCGAAAAGCAATATTCCGGGCGGGATTTCGACGCCGGCGAACAAGATGTCGGCGGTGGTGCCGTGTCCCGAACGATACGTCTGCCAGTCGTGCAGGGCCGGCGCGACGTCGTCGTAGCGACTGAGCGCATAAAAGTTGTGCTTGTCGTTGTAGTACAACGGGGCTTCGGCGCGCATCCGCTTCCAGACGGGATACGGATCGTCGTCGATCTCGTGGTCGAACGGGTCGTAGTACAGCTCGGTAGTTGTCTCGGCCAAGATCTGCTTCCTACTTGGGTTGGTTGGGTGTGCCCGGGTACAGCTGCTCGGTGGGTCCCGCGGTCACCCAGCCCCCCAGCTTCGTGATCAGATGCGGCGCGAAGACCGCGGCGTAAACCAGGTGCCCGACGACGATGACGGCGACGACGGACAGGACCGCCGACTGCACGCGGCTGTTCGATTTCCTGTCGGCCCACATCTCGATGACGTTGCGGCCCTCGTCGTCGGTGCGTCCGAGAAGGTAAGTGAAGACCATCATTTCGATGCCCATGGCGAGCGAGTCGTACAGCGGATACTGGTGCTTGGTCCCCTCGAAGATCGCGAGTCCCGGGATCACGTAGCCGTAGTAGAAGTTGCCGAGCTGCGCGCCGGTGATGGCGTTGAAGAAGAACGCCCAGCAGAACCCGACGACGAGGCCGACGATCAACAAGGTTATCGGCCTGCGCCAACCGAACTTTGCGCTCACCCATCGTCCGAGGGCAGCTCCGACCAGGGCGGGCAGCACGAAGTAGGAGACGTAGCCGATCGGTACCGACGACGGCAGCCCGCCCCACGTCACGTTCAGCGGCCACCAGGATGGCATCCGCGGCAGGGCGGGCGGGAACTGCGCGTACATCGCCCAGTCGTAGGGTGACTCGATCCACGAGATCGACAGCGCCGAGATGCTGAGCAGCAGCAGCGGATGAAGACGCTTGCGGCGATAGCTCAGATAGATACCGATCAAGAGAAATGCCGTGCCGCTCACCAGGGCGAAGTACAGGGCGCCCGCCATCATCGGCGTCACGAGCGGCTCTCCGGGTCGAAGTGAAGCACCAGGCCGAAGACCAGAGCGATCAGTCCGAACAACGTGCCTAGCATGATCACAGCGCCCACGTTCGTACCCTTCTCGATCCGAGCTCGATCTTTAAGATAGTGCCGACTATCTTAAAAACAGTCAACCACCGAATGCGGCGAAAGGAGTGAACGAGCGTGTCACCTTCCGCCAAGAAGCAGGCCGAGGCGCCGGCCGCCACCGTGCGTCGGCCGCGCGGCGAACCCCGCAAGCTTCTGCTCGCCGCCGCCCGCGATCTGTTCGCCCGCCAGGACTACCGGAGCACGACGACGCGTGAAATCGCCGAGGCCGCAGGGGTTACCGAACACCTGCTGTTCCGCAACTTCGGTTCGAAGGCAGGGCTGTTCCGGGAGGCGCTCGTCCTGCCCTTCACGGGTTTCGTCGACGACTTCGGTGGCACCTGGGATGCGGTCGTTCCCGAGGAGACCGACGAGAAGGAGCTGGCGCGGCGCTTCGTCGGGCAGCTTTACGACGTGTTCGTCGAGCACCAGGGCCTGCTGTTGACGCTGATGGCGGCCGAGGCCCTCAGCGACGAGGAAAAGGCCGAAGCCGGCATCGCCGACATCCGGCGCGCGCTCAACGTGCTCAGCCAGATCGGCGCCGACGGCATGCGCATCCGGGGCCTGCGTTCCAACGAGCCGGACCTACCGGCCCATTCGACGGTGGCGATGATCGCCGGCATGGCCGCCCTGCGGTCCACCTATTTCGGAACCGAACCGCCGTCGAGGGAAGCCATCGTCGAGGAGCTCGTGCAGGCCATTCTGCACGGGTTCTTGCACCGCCAAGACTGACGAGCCGGCGGCTACGTGCCCCGTTGACGCCACCGGGCCTTGTGGCGGTACATGTGGGCATCCGCGTCACGCAGGAGGCGCTGTATATCGTCGGTCGGACCCATGCCGAGCCGACCGAGGCGCGAAGGGCGACTGGGGGCGGGGCGTTTCTTGGCGAGCTGGATGTGAGTGAAGCGAATCAGAACCCCGAATCCGTTGAAATCCCCTCGGCACGAACGGCATCGAGGCAGCCTTGCTTATACACGGCCACGTCGTCGAAGCTGTACCCCTTGGCCGTCTTGTCCGCCTGCAAGTTGTCGTCACACGCCTTGAGGGGTAGTTCGCCCTGCTTGATCAAGCGCCGGACCTCGCTACCTTTACCAGCGTCGTAACCCCGTTGGTAGGCAGGAGAAGGCGCGGAGTCATTGCTTCCGCAGCCGGCAAGGCTTACCACCGCGAGAGCAACTACGTAACCGGCGCAGTCCCAACGTCCGCGCCTAATTCTTCTGAACATCGGCACAAATGCACGATACCTTGGCGCTGGCGCAAACAGTTGCTAGAGCATTTGTTTCTTTGGTGCATGGTCACGTAAAGTAGCGGCTCAAGGCGCCCCGGCACATCGTCCGCCGACGATGCGCGGGTTCGAAATAGGGGGAAGTGTTGGGTCGTCTGGCAGCTGGATGTGTGAAGATCGCGCGATGATCTGGAACCGAAGATCCAGTCGCCGTTTCGCGGCTGACGACGCCGTCGAAGATGCAGCCCCCATTGGCAGCAAACCGTCGGTCGTGTGGCCGATGGATCGAGCGACCGACAACCAGGCGTTCGGTTGGCGTAATTGGTTGCGTAGCCTGCTAACTGGGTGGCAGCGCCCGACTGCGCACCCGGTCGACGCCCGGGGCGAGGGCGCCGAAAGCCTCGTTGGCTTTGTCGTGGCGGCCGCCCTGGTCGGAGTGCTTACGGGTATCAGTGCGGCCAGCTTCCGGCTCCTCCTCGAGGAGGCCGCGCGATGGCGATCAGCGCTGGCCGGCTGGGCCCACCATCACTGGTGGGGGCTGATCGTCGTAGTGCTGGTCAGCGCTTCGGCCGTCGCCGCGGCAGCCGCGCTGGTGCGCCGCGTCGAACCCCACGCCGAGGGGAGCGGCATCCCGCGCGTCGAAGCCATCGCCGATGGCCGCGTCAAACCCGACCGATTCCGAATACTCCCGATCAAGTACGTCGGCGGCCTTCTCGCGATTGGCGCCGGCCTGGCCCTGGGCCGGGAAGGTCCGTCCGTTCAAATGGGCGGCACGGCCGCGGTCATCGTCGCCGGCGTCACTCGGCGCAACCGGGCCGATCTGCGCCTCCTGGTCGCCGGTGGGGCCGCGGCCGGACTTGCCACCGCGTTCAACGCACCGATCGCGGGCGGCGTGTTCGTCCTGGAAGAGCTCATCAAGCGTTTCGACCCGCGCACCACGGTCGCCACCCTGGTGGCCTCGGCTTCCGGATTCGCCGCCGCCCACCTACTGGTGGAGGAGCAAAACGATTTCTACATGGCCCCGCTCGCCGACCCTCGCCTGCCTGATTCCGGGTGGGTAGTAGCCATCGGGTTGTTTACGGGCGTGCTCGGAGTGCTTTACAAGAAGGCCGTGATGCTCGGACTTCGCCGAGCCGACGCCAGCCGCCTGCCCAAGGAGATCCGGGCCGCGCTGACGGGTGTGCTGATCGGGTTAATCGTCTGGTTTGCGCCGGGCTTGGCCGGCAGCGGAAACAACCTCACCCAGGATGCACTGCTCGGTCACGGCACACTGCTCGCCGTCACCGGCATCTTTGTCGCGCGATTCGCGTTGGGTGTGATTTCCTACGCCGCCGCCACTCCCGGAGGTCTTTTCGCCCCCATGCTCGCGCTCGGCGCGGACGCCGGGTTGATCGTCGGACTTGTCGCTGCCCACCTGGCCCCGCATGACGCGCCGAACCTTGCTGCGACTGCATTGATCGGAATGGCGGCCTTTTTCTCGGCAACGGTGCAGGCGCCGGTCACCGGCCTGGTACTTGCCACCGAGATGACCGAGCAGAGCAACCAATTGCCACCCATGCTGGGCGCCTGCGCGATCGCGACGCTGGTGGCCATCGTGCTGCGATCCCGACCCATATACGACCAGCTCGCTGAACGCTCGGCGGCGCGCGCGAAGAGACAGACATCGTCCTGACGCAGTCGGGTACGGCCGCGGCTTTGCGCTAGTGGTGAGGCTTCGATCCGTTTACTGTGGATCGGTCGACTTCGCCGCACGAAGGAGCCCGCCGACGGTCAACAGAGGCAAGACCCCACCGACCGAGCCGCCCACGCCCGGCGAACGCCGCGCCATGTTGATAGCGATCGGCGTTGCCGTCGGTGCCGTTGCTGTCGGCTCGGCGGTATGGGTAATGACGGAGCACCCGTCGACGTACGACCGATCCGGTGGCGGCTGCGTGAACGTCACGATCGCGAGTTCGATGGGCGGCGCACTCGAGCACGCCTGCGGTGCGACCGCGCGGGACTGGTGTCACACCGTCTACGCGCAACATGACGCCCGCGCTGAGGCGGTTCAGGCCCAATGTCGCGTGGCGGGGATTCTGCCGTAGGCCCCAAACGGAATGAAAATGGCCCCCGGAGTCTCCTCCGAGGGCCATCCCACTTTGTAGCGGGGACAGGATTCGAACCTGCGACCTCTGGGTTATGAGCTACGGGCCAAGGGTTCTCGGGTGTTCGTGGCGTCTAGTTTGTGCAGGTCAGCGAGGGCTGATTGTTCGACTGGTTGCGCCGTGTTGCACTGATTTTGGGTGGTTTCGCAGAGTTTTGTTCCCAAATTTGTTCCC
>CAVWWU010000010.1:0-1649821 GCA_963758775.1 uncultured Actinomycetota bacterium | reverse complement strand
TGACCTGTTGGTGGCAGGTACAGGATTCGAACCTGTGAAGCTTTCGCGACGGATTTACAGTCCGCTCCCATTGGCCGCTCGGGCAACCTGCCGCCTAGCAGGTTACAACGAGCGGGTAGACAGATCACAATCACCAGAGCAAAGGAGGACCGGATGGCCGATTCATCGTTCGACGTCGTCAGCAAGGTCGACCGCCAGGAGGTCGACAACGCGCTGAACCAGGCCGCCAAGGAACTGTCCACACGCTTTGACTTCCGCGGCACCGACACCAAGATCGAGTGGAAAGGCGAAGAGGCGATCGAGCTGACGTCGTCCACCGAGGAGCGCGTCAAGGCCGCCGTCGAGGTCTTCAAGGAGAAGCTGATCCGGCGCGACATCTCGATGAAGGCCTTCGACGCCGGCGAACCGCAGGCCTCCGGCAAGACCTACAAGGTCAGCGGCACCCTCAAGCAGGGCATCAACAGCGAGAGCGCCAAGAAGATCACCAAGCTCATCCGCGACGAGGGACCCAAGAGCGTCAAGACCCAGATCCAGGGCGAGGAGGTCCGGGTCACCAGCAAGAGCCGCGACGACCTGCAGGCCGTCCAGGCGCTGCTGAAAAAGGCCGATCTCGAGGTGGCGCTGCAGTTCGTCAACTACCGATAACGCCCGCGGGCCCCGAGACTCTGGCTCCACCAACCTGTGGTTGCCTAATCTGGTGAGCGTGACCAGCCAGCAAGACCCCGATCTTAAAGACATCGACGTCGACGTCCTCATCGTCGGCGCCGGAATCTCAGGCCTCGGCGCGGCCTACCGGCTCCACGAGCGCAACCCCCACCTGACCTACACCATCGTGGAGCGGCGCGCCCAGATCGGCGGGACGTGGGACTTGTTCCGCTACCCCGGCGTGCGCTCCGACAGCAGCATGTTCACGCCTTCCTTTCCGTGGGAACCGTGGACGCGCAAGGAAGGCGTCGCCGACGCGGAGCACATCCGCGAGTACATGACGGACACCGCACGCAAGTACGGCATCGACCGCCACATCACGTTCGACAGCCGCGTCCGCTCGGCGGACTGGGACTCGGCCACCGACACCTGGACGGTCACCTGTGAACAGGCCGGCGCGCTCAAGCAGTACCGCAGCCGGTTCCTGTTCTTCGGCAGCGGCTACTACAACTACGACGAGGGCTACACCCCCGACTTCCCCGGCATCGAACAGTTCGGCGGCACGGTCGTCCATCCCCAGCACTGGCCGGAGGACTTGGACTACAGCGGCAAGAAGGTGGTAGTGATCGGCAGCGGCGCCACCGCCGTCACGCTGATCCCGTCGATGGCCGATCGCGCCGCCAAGGTGACAATGCTGCAGCGCTCGCCGGGCTACATGATGGCGGCGTCCAAGTACAGCAAGTTCGCCGCCGTTTTGCGGGCACTGTTGCCGCGCAAGGCTTCCCACGCGCTGATCCGGACGCAGGTCGCGCTGACGGAGGCGGTGTTCGTGGGCTTCATGTCCCAAAAGTTCCCGAACCTGGTGAAATGGCTGGTGCGGTACCGGGCGATCAAGAAGCTGCCCGAGGGCTACGACGTCGACACCCACTTCAAACCCAGCTACAACCCGTGGGACCAACGGATGTGCCTGATCCCCGACGCCGACCTGTATACCGCGATCACCTCGGGACGGGCCGAGGTGGTCACCGACCACATCGACCACTTCGACGCGACCGGCATCGCCCTGAAGTCGGGCAAGCATCTCGACGCCGACATCGTCGTCACCGCCACCGGCCTGCAGCTGCAAGTCCTCGGCGGCGCCGCGATCAGCCTCGACGGCGTCGAGATCAATCCCTGCGACCGGTTCGTCTACAAGGCGCACATGCTCGACGACGTGCCCAACCTGTTCTGGTGTGTGGGCTACACGAAGGCGTCGTGGACACTGCGCGCCGACATCACCGCTCGGGCCACGGCAAAGCTGCTGGCGCACATGGCCTCTCACGGCTACACGCACGCGTACCCACGGCGCCCCAACCACCCGATGGGCGAAAAACCGTCCTGGGACATCAAGGCCAACTACGTCAAGCGCTCGCTGCACGCGCTGCCCAAGTCGGGTACCAAGCGGCCGTGGAACGTGCGGCAGAACTATGTCGCCGACGCGCTCGACTATCGGTTCGACCGCATCGAGGAGTCGATGGTGTTCGGCCGCGCCGCCGCGCGCACCCCGGTGGCGGGCTAGTCGGCCCGCTACGCGGACTCGGCGACGGAGACTTCCTTCCCGCAGTTGGGACAGAACTTTTCGGAATGGTGGTGCTCTGCGCCGCAGTTCGCGCAGTAGTGGGGTTCAGATGGCGTCAACGGCTGCGCGGGAACTAGGTGGACGGGCTTGGCCATGCCGGTTTCTTGCTCATCAGGCGCGAGTCGCTGCCGACGGCGCCTGAGCACAGTGGAGGTCATCCAACCGGCGACGGCGAGCATCAGCAAGGCACCAATTATCACGTACCACAACATTTTCGAGCCTTCGAAAACCGAAACGTCGCCGTACTGCTGGCGCAGGTTGACTGCGCTTGTCTTCAGATCGAGCGCTCCCGGGTAGTCCGGCGACATCGCCAACGTCTGGTCAAAATCTTTGATCGCGTCGGTGTAATGGCCGGCGTAGTAACGATCGAGTCCTCTGCGGTAGACGACGTCGGCGGGTCCGAGCATTGCCTTGACACCCTTGCCCACGAGCATTGTTGCCAGGCCGTCCGCGGGTGCGAGGAAGTTGAAAGCCTGCGGTTCACCCACTGGGCCGAAGCTGTTCACGCCAATCACCTTGCCGCCGAGATCGATGGTCGGGCCGCCGCTCATACCTTCGGAGACCGCGGCATCGATCTCATATACCGGACTGCCTTCCACGGTCGACTTCTTGCTGACGTTGCCGCTCTTGTTCGTCGGGTCCAACGAAGGACCGGTCACCCGGATGGTGCTCAGTGGGAAACCCACGGCAAGAATCGGTGTGCCGATGCTGACGTCGGCATCGGTAGCCAGCACGGACGACGGCAAGTTGTGCTTCTCCACCTTGACGAGAGCGACATCGCCTTTGTTGGCGGGCCGGAAGTCCACGACGTTGGCGGGCAGCTTCGCGGCGACCTTTGTCCCGGTGCCGTATACCAGCGTGAAGCTGATGTCGAGCCCCTCGCCGGAGACGCCTTCGACGCGCGCGTTCTTCCCAAGCCACGCTTGCGCCGCTGCCGGGTCCCGCCCCACGGGCGAGTCCGGAAATTGGTCCACATAGTCGCTGGCAGCGTTCTTGAGTATCAACTGCTTGGCGCTAGCGGGATCGACGCAGTGACCAGCAGTCGCCACCCAACCGTCGGGATTGACAGCGAAACCGGTGCAATCCCAGGTCGCCAGGTAGGGCATACCGTTGCCTACGCCGTATTGAGACAGCAACTGGCCGGTGGGGAGCCTGACCCGGCCGTAGGTTTCGGCCGCGAGGTACATCACGGCCGGCCGGATCCGTGCCGCCGCCGCCTCCTCCGGGTTGGCCTGTGGACGACTCCCGTCGGCGGATGCGGCCGGCGATCCGGCTAACACCGCGCAGGCCGTCGCAGACAGCAACGCAAGGACCCGGTAGGAGCGCGACGTGGATCTCGAGCGTGGCGGGCCGGCCCGTCCGGGCATTATTCCTCCTCGTATCGAAGCTGATCTCAACCATCCGGCACGTCCCACGGTGGGGGTAGGGGCGGAAGTCCCATTGCGGACAGGCCATTGGTTTCCCAGGCCGGGCAGCCGGCATCGGCACCACACTGGGTGAACTCCTTCTCAACACCAGATGTCAGCAATACGCTGAGTCCCATGTCGACGGAGAAGCGCGAACCCACAGTCGTTGTTCTCGGTGGCGGGTCCTGGGGCACCACCGTGGCGTCAATTTGTGCCCGCCGCGGACCGACGCTGCAGTGGGTACGGTCCGACGCGACGGCCAAGGACATCAACGACCATCACAACAACAGTCGCTATCTCGGCAACGACGTGGTCCTGAGCGACACGCTGCGCGCCACCACCGACTTCGCCGAGGCCGCCCACTGCGCCGACGTGGTGATCATGGGCGTGCCGTCCCACGGCTTCCGCGGCGTGCTCACCGAGCTGGCCAAGGAACTGCGGCCGTGGGTGCCGGTGGTGTCGCTGGTCAAGGGTCTCGAGCAGGGCACCAACATGCGCATGTCGCAGATCGTCGAGGAGGTGCTGCCCGGCCATCCGGCGGGCATCCTGGCCGGGCCGAACATCGCCCGCGAGGTTGCCGAGGGCTACGCGGCCGCGGCAGTGCTGGCCATGCCCGACCAGCATCTGGCAACCCGGCTGGCGGGGTTGTTCCGCACCCGGCGCTTCCGCGTCTACACCACCGACGACGTCATCGGTGTCGAGGTGGCGGGCGCGCTCAAGAACGTCTACGCGATCGCCGTCGGGATGGGCTACTCAGCCGGTCTCGGTGAAAACACGCGCGCGCTGGTGATCGCCCGCGCCCTGCGCGAGATGACGAAGCTGGGTGTGGCCCTGGGCGGCGAGAGCGAGACCTTCCCCGGGCTGGCCGGACTGGGCGACCTCATCGTCACCTGCACCAGCCAACGCAGCCGCAACCGCCACGTCGGCGAGCAGCTGGGCGCCGGCAAGTCGATCGACGAGATCATCGCATCGATGAATCAGGTCGCCGAAGGCGTCAAGGCAGCGAGCGTCATCATGGAGTTCGCCAACGAGCTTGGCATCAACATGCCCATCGCTCGCGAAGTGGACGCGGTGATCAACCACGGCTCGACCGTCGAGGACGCCTATTGGGGCCTGATCGCGGAGGTTCCGGGGCACGAGGTACACGGCTCCGGGTTCTGATCCCCGGCGCACGGGGCACTCTTTAAATCTTTGCGTTCCGTATGCGCCCGGCCCCTCAGCTTGACCGGTGCGGTGCCGGCCCCATACCGTCGAATGCATAGCCAGGCGCCGCGGGCGCGCACAGTCGCGCGTAATCATTTGTGCGCCAACCAGTTACATTTTCGTAAAGTCCCCCGCTAGGACCTAACGAGGGAGCCAACTTTGCAATCCGACAAACTCCGATCAGTTCTTCGCTACGACCTGCCCGCCTCACTCGTGGTTTTCCTTGTTGCGCTTCCGTTATCGCTCGGCATCGCGATCGCATCCAACGCCCCGGTGCTCGCGGGTCTCATCGCCGCGATCGTCGGAGGGGTCGTCGCCGGCGCGATCGGCGGATCACCGCTGCAGGTCAGCGGACCCGCGGCCGGCCTGACTGTCGTCGTCGCCGACCTGGTCTCGGATTTCGGTTGGGCGGTCACATGTTTCATCACCGTCGCCGCGGGTGTCCTGCAGGTCGCGTTGGGACTCAGCCGTGTTGCCCGGGCCGCGCTGGCGATCTCACCCGTCGTCGTACACGCGATGCTGGCCGGCATCGGAATCACGATCGCCCTGCAACAAACCCACGTCTTACTGGGCGGAAGATCCAAAAGCACGGCCTGGCACAACGTCATTGAGCTTCCGGCACAAGTCGTCGGAGCCCACAAGCCCGGGGTCCTGCTGGGCGTGCTGGTGATCGTCATCCTCGTCGCCTGGCGGTGGGCTCCGGCCAAGCTGCGCCGCATTCCCGGCCCGTTGATCGCTGTTGTCGGCATCACGGTCATCTCGCTGGTGTTTCCGTTCAACGTGCGGCGGATCGACCTCGAGGGCTCGGCACTGGACGCGCTGGAACTCCCCGATATCCCGCACGGCAACTGGGGCGCGGTCGTCGTCGCGGTCATCACCATCACGCTCATCACCAGTGTGCAGAGCCTGCTGACCGCGGTGTCGATCGACCGGATGCACAACGGGACACGAACCGACTTCAACCGCGAGCTGATCGGACAGGGCGCAGCCAACATCGTGTCGGGAGCCGTCAGCGGTCTTGCCATCGCAGGCGTAATCGTCCGTAGCGCAGCCAATGTCAGCGCCGGCGCCAAGACCCGGGCGTCGACCATCATGCACGGCTTGTGGATCCTGCTGTTCACCATTCCGTTCGCCGAGTTGGTCGAAGAGATCCCGACCGCAGCGCTTGCCGGCCTCCTCATTGTGATCGGCATCGAACTGCTGAAGCCGGCCCACATCGAAACCGCCTTGCGTAACCGCGATTTCGTTGTCTACGCGGTGACGACCTTCGGCGTCGTCTTCCTCAATCTGTTGCACGGCGTGCTGATTGGGCTCGTGCTGGCCATCGCGCTGACCGGATGGCGCGTGATCCGGGCCAGGATCGAGGCCGAGCCGGTGGGTGAGGACTGGCGCGTAACAGTCGCGGGAGCATGCACCTTCCTCGCCCTGCCCCGGCTGACGCGCGTGCTGGCGTCGATCCCCGCCGGCCGGGACGTGGAAGTCGCCATCTCGGCGAGCTACCTGGATCATGCTGCGCATCAGGCGATTACCGACTGGCAACAACAGCATCAAGCCGGCGGTGGCACCGTTCAGATTCACGGCGTGGTCGAGACCGGCCAGCTCGCGCGCCGGACCGTGAGCGACCTGTTCCACCCCGAACGGCCCGAAGCGGCCTAGCGGCGCAAGAATTTCGCAAGCGGTCTGCGGCACGCTCGATAGCGAACCGGTCTTGCGTGGGGTGGCCGGGGGCGGTGTCTTTCGCTGACCTGCCCCCGGCCAACGCCGGGGCAGACAACAGCGCCCGCAGAAGAGAAGTCACCCATGAAAGTCACACTGATGGCGATGGCCGGCTTAGTGGCCGGCATGCTGATGACGGCCGGTCCCGCGCACGCCGACGTGCCGCGCCCGCCACAGCCCTCTTTCACGCTGAGCCCACAATCCGACGCCGAAGAAATTCGGCGCGAAATCGCCGACCTGGACAACGCGTGGGCCGGCCTGAGCCCGGCGGATCGAAATCAGCGGCTCACCCAGATCCAGAATCAGCTGACCAATCTCGATTTCGAGACCCGCAGCATGCCCCAGAACGAAAAGGCCGGCGTGGACTTGATCCTGCTCCCGTCGCTGGTCAACCTCGGGCGTCTGGTCGGGAAAGCGCAGGGGCCCAATCAGCCGTGCTACTTCCCGGCCTGCTTGCCGGGGCTCTAGCCGCGCGCCATCTCCTCCAGGCGGCGAATGCGGTCCTCGATCGGCGGGTGCGTCGAAAACATCGAGCCGATCCGGTCGCCCGCACGGAACGGGTTGGCGATCATCAGATGCGCCTGGCTGGCCAGCTGCGGCTCCGGCGGGAGCGGGGCCGCCTGTACGCCGCCCGAGATCTTGCGCAGCGCCGACGCCAGCGCCAGCGGGTCGCCGGTCAGCATCGCGCCGGATTCGTCGGCCTGGTACTCGCGCGACCGCGACACCGCCAGCTTCACCACCGTGGCGGCGATGGGTCCCAACAGCGAAACCAGCAGCAGCGCAAGGGGATTCTCGCCGTCTCGTTCGTCGCCCATCACGCCCATCCACAGTGCGATGTTGGCCAGCGCGGTGATCACGCCCGCAAGCGCGCCGGCGACGCAGGAGATCAGGATGTCGCGGTTGTAGACGTGGGACAGCTCGTGCCCCAGCACGGCGCGCAGCTCGCGGTCGTCGAGGATGTCCAGGATGCCGGTGGTGCAGCAGACCGCCGCGTTGCGCGGGTTGCGGCCCGTGGCGAACGCGTTCGGCGCGTTGGTGTCACTGATGTACAGCCGCGGCATCGGCTGGTGGGCCGCGGTGGCCAGTTCGCGCACGATCCGGTACATCACCGGCGCCTGCACCTCGGACACTGGCTGCGCGTGCATCGCCCGCAGCGCC
Organism: uncultured Actinomycetota bacterium; assembly: GCA_963758775.1. Classification (GTDB taxonomy): domain Bacteria; phylum Actinomycetota; class Actinomycetes; order Mycobacteriales; family Mycobacteriaceae; genus Mycobacterium. The sequence continues at coordinate 1,642,075 of CAVWWU010000010.1, read as the reverse complement.
AGTTTGTCGCTGTTGAAGTACGTGTAGGCGTTCATCCCGACGGCGAACAGCACCGACAGCCACAGGATCGTCGGGCTGTGGAACAGCGCGCCGACGACCACGATCATGGTGGACATACCAACGAGCAAGACGAACGTCTTCAAGCTGTTGGCATGCGGATGCCAGGTCATTCGGTGTCCTCCTGCGAACACATATAAGGCCGACTACTCCCCATTGAACGCTCGAGACGGCGGCCTGGGTTCCACGCCGCGCGGTGACCGCTGGTCACTAACCCTGGCGGCTGATGGTGTAGTCCACCAAAGTGGCCAGCGCACGCCGACCAGGCCCGTCGGGCAGCAGGTCCAGCTCGTGGCGCGCCTGGGCGGCGTACTCCCCTAGCACGTCCTTGGCCTTGGCCATGCCCGGCGATGCGCGCAACAGCGTCAACGCCTCGCTGACCTGCGCGTCGTCGGAGATCGGTCCGGCCAGCAGCTCGCGCAGCCTGGCGCCTTCGGGCCCGGTCTCGGCCAGCGCGTAGAGCATCGGCAGCGTGTGCACGCCCTCGCGCAGATCGGTGCCGGGCACCTTGCCGGACTCCTCCGACTCGCTGTCGATGTCGATGATGTCATCGGAGATCTGGAACGCGGTCCCGATCAGGGCGCCCAACCGATCGAGCCGCTCGACCTGCTCGTCGTCGGCGCCGGAGAACATGGCCCCGAACCGGCCGGCCGCGCCGATCAGGCAGCCCGTCTTCTCGTGCACCACCTTCAGGTAGTGCTCGACGGGATCGGCACCGCCGGTCTCTCCGGTTAAGCCGCGGGTCTCGCGCATCTGCCCGGTCACCAGCTGCGCGAACGTCTCGGCGATCAGCCGCACGGCCTCGGGCCCCAGCCGGGAAACCAATCGCGACGCCGTCGCGAACAGGTAGTCACCGGCCAGAATGGCGACGTTGTTGCCCCAGCGCGCGTTGGCGCTGGGCGCGCCGCGGCGCACGGCGGCCTCGTCCATGACGTCGTCGTGGTACAGCGTCGCCAGGTGCACCATCTCGATGACCGCGGCGGCGGTCGTCACCTCCCAGGCGTCCGGGCTGGGGCCGAGCTGCGCGGCCAACACCGTGAACAGGGGCCGGAAGCGTTTACCGCCGGCCAAAAACAGGTGCAGCAGCGAATCGGTCATCACCGCGTCGGAGCCGCGCAGCTCGCTGTCCATCAGCTGCTCGACCCGCTCGACCCCGTCGCGCACGGTCGCGGCGAACTCGGCGTCGCCCAAGTCAACGCCCGCTACCACCGTCGCCGGAGTACTCACCCGACCAACATACTTGTGGGTGTGCAGACGAAAGCCGACCTGGTCGTCGTGGGCGCCGGACCTGCCGGATCGGCCGCGGCCGCCTGGGCGGCCCGCGCCGGCCGCGAGGTACTCGTCATCGACTCGGCCAGCTTTCCGCGCGACAAGGCCTGCGGTGACGGGCTGACCCCGCGCGCGGTCGCCGAGCTGGAAAGGCTGGGACTGGGCGATTGGCTTGATTCCCGCATCCGGCACCGGGGCCTGCGGATGAGCGGCTTCGGCGGCGAGGTGGAGGTGGACTGGCCCGGCCCGTCGTTCCCGTCCACCGGCAGCGCGGTGGCCCGCACGGAATTGGACGACCGGATTCGAAAGGTCGCCGAGGAATCCGGGGCGCGCATGCTGCTGGGCACCAAAGCCGTTGGCGTTCACCATGACTCATCGAGGCGGGTGGTGTCGCTGACGCTGGCCGACGGCACCGAGGTCGGCTGCCGCGAACTGATCGTCGCCGACGGAGCCCGGTCCACGCTGGGTCGCAAACTGGGCCGGCGATGGCATCAGGAGACGGCGTACGGCGTGGCCGCCCGCGGCTACCTGAGCACCGATCGCAGCGACGACCCCTGGCTGACGTCGCATCTGGAACTGCGCTCCCCCGACGGCGCCGTGCTGCCCGGTTACGGCTGGATCTTCCCGCTGGGGAATGGCCAGGTGAACATCGGCGTCGGGGCCTTGTCGACGTCGAAGCGGCCTGCGGACCTGGCGCTGCGGCCGCTGATCTCGTATTACACCGACCTGCGCCGCGACGAATGGGGCTTTACCGGCGAGCCACGCGCGGTGTCGTCGGCGCTGCTGCCGATGGGCGGCGCGGTGTCCGGGGTGGCCGGGCCGAACTGGATGCTGATCGGCGATGCCGCGGCCTGCGTCAATCCCCTCAACGGCGAGGGCATCGACTACGGGCTGGAAACGGGCCGCCTGGCCGCTGACATGCTGGACCTGCTGGGCGCCCGCGACCTGTCGCAGGCATGGCCGACGCTGCTGCAGGAGCATTACGGTCGCGGGTTCTCGGTCGCACGCCGGCTCGCGCTGTTGCTCACCTTCCAGCGGTTTCTGCCGACGACCGGGCCGATCGCGATGCGGTCCAGCGCGCTGATGACGATCGCCGTGCGGGTGATGGCCAACCTGGTCACCGACGACGACGCCGACTGGGTGGCCCGGCTGTGGCGCGGCGGCGGGCGGGCCTCGCGGCTGCTCGATCGCCGCCCGCCGTTCAGTTAGGCGCGCTTCATATCAATTTCGTTGACATGTATCAGTTTGATTGATATAACTGACGCTATGACTGAGACAGATTTCCAATTTGAATCGGCGTATCGCAGGCAGTCCGCGCAGTTCGGTGAGGGCGTGCGCCCGCCGTGGAGCATCGGCAAACCTCAGCCCGAGCTGGCCGCGCTGATCGAGCAGGGCAGGTTTCACGGCGACATCCTCGACGTCGGCTGCGGGGAAGCGGCCATCTCGCTGCACCTGGCAGAGCAGGGCTACAGCACCGTCGGGCTGGACTTGTCGCCGACCGCCATCGACCTGGCCCGCCGCGAGGCCGACCGCCGGGGCCTGACCAACGCCAGCTTCGCGGTGGCCGACATCAGTGATTTCGCCAGCTTCCCGCCCGGATCGACCGGTCGCTTCGGCACCATCGTCGACTCGACGTTGTTCCATTCCATCCCGGTCGAGGCCCGCGAGGGTTATCAGCAGTCGATCGTGCGCGCCGCGGCCCCGGGTGCGTCCTACTTCGCCCTCGTCTTCGACAAGGCCGCGGTTTCGGAGGGCCCGATCAACGCGGTCACCGAGGACGAGCTGCGCGACGTGGTGTCCAAGTACTGGGTCGTCGACGAGATCAGGCCGGGCCGCCTGCACGCCAAGGCGCCCAAGGATTTCTTCGGACTGCCCGGTATGCAGACCCGCGAGGAGGCCGATGGCCTGGTCTCCATCGGTGGCTGGTTATTGTCGGCCCACCTGGGCTGAGGTGTATAGTCAGCCTAATGAAGCGTCTGAGTTTCGCTGCCGGAGTTGGACTGGCAGCCTCCGCTATCGCACTGGCCGTGCCCGCACAGGCCGACGACTACGACTACCCGTTCAACCAGGAGCTGCACGCTTACGGCATCTATGGTCCGCAGGACTACAACGCCTGGCTGGCCAAGATCACCTGCGAGCGGATCACGCGGGGCGTCGACCACGACCCCTACAAGTCGGCCAATTTCATCCAGAAGAACCTTCCCCTGGGGACCACCCAGGGCCAGGCGTTTCAGTTCCTGGGCGCCGCCGTCGGCCAGTACTGCCCGGACCAGGGCGGCTTCGTCCAGTCCGCCGGCGCCCACTAGTCCGGTTTATAGCCGGCGTGCAACGCCACGATGCCGCCGGTCAGGTTGCGCCACCGCACGGCTGACCATCCCGCCTGCGAGATCTGGTGTGCCAGCGTCGCCTGGTCCGGCCAGGCTCTGATCGACTCGGCGAGGTAGACGTAGGCGTCGGGGTTGCTGGACACGGCCCGCGCCACCCGCGGCAACGCCCGCATCAAGTACTCCTTGTACACGGTGGCGAAGAGCGCATTGGTGGGTGTGGCGAATTCGCACACCACCAGTCGACCGCCGGGCCTGGTGACGCGGGCCATCTCGCGCAGCCCGGCCTGAGTGTCGGCGACGTTGCGCAACCCGAAACTGATCGTGACCGCATCGAAGACCCCGTCGGCAAACGGCAGCCGGGTGGCGTCCCCGGCAACCTTGGGGACCTTGCGCGCCTGGCCGGCCCCGAGCATCCCGACCGAGAAGTCGGCCGCCACACACCACGCCCCGGACTTGCCGAGCTCGACCGTCGACACCGCGGTGCCCGCGGCCAGGTCCAGGACCTTGTCGCCGGGCCCGACCCCCAACGCCGAGCGGGTGGCGCTCCGCCAGCGCCGATCCTGGCCCAGCGACAGCACCGTGTTGGTCAGGTCGTAGCGGCGCGCGACGCCGTCGAACATGGACGCGACGTCCCGTGGGTCCTTGTCCAGGGCGGCGCGGTTCATCAGCTCGACGCTACCGGGTCAGTATTGGCGGTACCTGCGCTGGACGTGCTCCTGGCGGATTCTGATCTGCTCTCGACGTTCCTGGTCGGAGACGACGCGGGTGCCGGCGGGCAGGTGTTCGCGTAGCTGCGCGACCGGCAGCTTGGTCACGGTGGCTTTCGGCAATTCGGCCGGCGCCGTGGAGTAGGTCCACCGCAGCGTGAGGAATCCGCACGGGTGGCCGGCGGTGTCGAGCCAGTTCGGCACGCCGGGGTCGGTCCCGGCGACCACATAGCGAACCGTCCCGTCGGGGTCCGGTTCGGCCTGAAAACCGTTGAGGCTGCAGGTGTGGTTGGCGTAGTCCAGTGATTCGCCCCACAGGTTGGAGAGGTGAAAGCCCGTGTAGGCGGGCGGCACCGGGACGACGACCTCGACGAGCAGGGCCTCGCAGGGTTGGAGGTCGTAGACGCCGCCGGAGAAGACGTTGGTGCTTTGGCCGCCGCCCGTCGCGAGGTTGGCCAGCGCAGGCTGATTCAAGTCGTTGCGGGGCATGAAGGTGACCCCGTCCCCGTTCTTGTCGCCGTGCGCTTCGAGGATGACATCGTAGAACTCGTTCCAGAACCTCATCTGATTTTCGGCGATCGTGCCCACGCGACGGATGCGCTCGGCCGCGGTGGCGGGACCGATCGGCGCGGGCCGGGTGCCTTCGCGGCCGATCCGGGCGATGTGCAGGTCGGGCGACGCCTCGTGCTCCCAGTCGTGAAAGAGCATGCGGGCCACAAGGAAACGCGCGACCTTAGAAGTCAACGCTCCGTCGGCGGTCGCCGTGGCGATGAAGTTTCCGTCGTAGTCGGCGGGCCGCTGCGGGGCGAGCAGGATCTCGAAGCGGCCGTCGTCGTCGACCGCGAGGTCGGTGGTGTCCAGCAGGCCGGTGATGACGCGCCCGCCGGGCGCGAGTTCGGCGAGGCTGCCGGTGTCTCCGGCATAGACGCTGTGCGCCTCAAAGATGATGTACTGCGGTGGTTTCGGGCCGACGAGCCGGCCATGGACCCGGTAGGTGTGGGCGCCGTCGATGGCCGCCGAGAGGTACAGGGCGTCGGCGTTGTCGATGGTCGCTTTGTCCTGCGGTTGGATGGCACGCCGGAAGTAGGGGTAGTCGGGGTCCTCGAAGAAGGAGCGTTCGATGCCGCTGAACACGAAGCCCAGCAGGTAGCGGTAGCCGTCCGCGAGCCCCTGCGCGGTGACGGGCGGGGCGTGCCAGTCGGCCGAGTCGACGCCGTCGCGGGCCCGGTTCAGCGCGTCGATCAGGTCGGTCCAGGCTGCGCGCAGCTCGGCCTGGTTTGCCTCAGCGGACATTGACGTCCTCTCCTTCTGTGTCCCAATGGTATTCGTCGAACAGCGCGGCCAGCCGGGTGTGTATTTCGTCGGCGTCCAGACCGAATTCTTCAAGGCTGTAGCGATGATCGGATTCATGGCCGCCGCGCGCAGCCGCCGCCTCGAACGCGTCGGCGGCCGACGGGCTGACATGAAGATCCAGCTCCCGGTAGATCCGGCGCATCGTGGTGTCGGGGTGCGAGACCAGCTCGCGATAGTCGACGACGCTGGATCGAACCTCGGGGTGTTTGGCCAGGACGTCGAGCGGATGCTGGTAGGAGTCGATCGACTGATCGGCCAGCACCCGCAGCGACTTCGCGATCAGGCGCTCGTCGCGGCCGCGCAGGCCCCACTCGGTCTGCAGCATCTTGAGCAGGCTCGGGATCGTCTCGTAAGGATTGCGCATGGGCACAACCAATCTCGCGTCGGGAAACGTCTCGATCAATGCTTCGATGCGACCGCAGAAGGTGGGATTCTTGCTCAGGTGTGTGCCGCCTCCGTTGGCCGCGATTTGGCGCCGGACGCATTCCTTGTAGAAAGCCATCGCCCGACGTCGCTTTTGTTCCGGCCACTGATCGACGTAGTAGAAGTCGAGATCACCCATGAACGGGAACATGAGGATCCAGAACCCCGAGCACAGCGACCACGTCAGGAACGCGTCGTCCTCTTCGGGAACGAAGAACCCGGTCCTGTGCATGTCGTCGGTCTCCGCGAACCGCTGCTCCTCGATCTCGTCGAGGCGCCGCCTCAGCCGGTTTCCGAACACGGCCGAGTCAGCCCGAAACAGCAGACGCAGCAAGCGCTTCTGCAGCAGGGACGGGAAGAACAGCTCATACATCAGTGCATAGCTGAACTGCGGATCGGTCGCCATCAACCGGTGCAGATAGGTGGTTCCGCTGCGGGCGTGCCCGACGCAGAACGTCGGCGCCGTAACACGCGTACGGCGCAGCGACGGGAAGAGGATCGGGTCGAGCGCGAAGCACACGGCATGGATAGCAGCGATCGCGGGCACACCGACCAGGAATGCGAAGTAGCGCTTCCAACGCGCCGAGGCCGGCGGGTCCCGGCGCAGCAGCCGAAGCATCGTCCGGTAGTTGGACCAGTCAAAGTAGAACGACGTGCCCATGAACTCTCCTCAGCACCAGCCGATTTCAGGGCCTCGTTCAAACTATCGACATTTCCTTGACTATGTCAAATATATTCGGTTAGCGTAGCGACGATGAGGGGTGGGGCGTCGACGCGCATGCTGGACTCGGTGGACTCCATCAGCGCCACGCTCGCGCGCATCGTGCGGCTCAGCGTGAGCCGTTCGGCCTTCGCCCGACAGGCCCGACAGGCATCCGCCGCCGGCACGGAATTGTCGCAGCCGTCCTATATTTTGCTTCGCGTCCTGATCGACGAGGGCGCACAGCCGATGGGGCGTTTGGCGGGCATGGCGCACATGGACGTCGGCATGACCACTCGCCGCGTGCAGGCCCTGGTAGACGCAGGACTCGTCGCGCGACGCGCCGATCCCAGCGACGGACGCGTTTCGGTCATCGACACCACGGCGGCCGGCAAGCGCGCCGCGGGAGCGTTGCGCCAGGTGCGACGCGATCACCTGGCGCGGGCGCTGTCGGACTGGTCGGCGGCCGAACTGCAGCAGTTCGATCGCCTGTTGACGAAATTTCTCAGCGACACGACGAAGACACCGATCCACGAAAGCTAGCCCACCAAGGGGAATGGTGTGCCGACCAATGCGTTGGATGAGGGCGTGAGCGAAAAAGTTTGGTTTATCACGGGTACCTCGCGCGGGTTCGGGCGCGAATGGGCGATCGCGGCACTCGAGCGGGGCGACAAGGTGGCCGCCACCGCGCGCAACACGGCGTCGCTGGACGATCTGGTGCGGCGATACGGCGAGGCGCTGTTGCCGATCCGCCTCGACGTCACCGACCGAGACGCCGACTTCGCGGCGGTCAAGCAGGCGCACGACCATTTCGGCCGGCTGGACATCGTGGTCAACAACGCCGGCTACGGCCAATTCGGGTTCGTCGAAGAACTCTCCGAGCAAGAGGCGCGCGACCAGATCGAGACAAATGTGTTCGGGGCGCTGTGGATCACTCAGGCCGCGCTGCCGTACCTGCGGGCCCAGCGCAGCGGGCACATCATCCAGGTGTCCTCGATCGGGGGCATCTCGGCGTTTCCGGTGGTCGGTATCTATCACGCCTCGAAATGGGCGCTGGAGGGCTTCTCCCAGGCGCTGGCCCAGGAGGTCGCGTCGTTCGGGGTGCACGTCACGCTGATCGAGCCGGGCGGCTTCGACACCGACTGGGCCGGCCCGTCGGCGAAACACGCTGCGCCGCTGGCAGATTACGACGAGGTACGCGCCGCGGTTGACGCCGAGCGCAGTCGACGGTGGGCCAATCCCGGCAACCCCCGGGCGTCGGCGGCGGCGCTGCTGAAGGTGGTCGACGCCGAGCAGCCGCCGCTGCGGGTCTTCTTCGGCGCCTCTCCGCTGGCTGTGGCCAAGGCGGACTACGAAAGCCGGCTACGCAACTGGGAGCAGTGGCAGCCGGTGGCGGAGCTGGCGCAGGGCTAGTCACTCCCCCTGCGCGTATCGCCGTAGCGGGGTCCGCGACATGCGGGCCCGCGCGTGCGGCGACTGAACCGCCTCGTAATGACCAAGCAACTCGTCACAAATGACCGGCCAACTGCGGCCCAGCACGCTGCGCCGCGCGGCCTGCGAATAGCGGTGGCGTTCGTCGAGGAGCGCGCCGACGGCCGCTGGCAGCCGTGCCTCGAACTCGTTGACTCCCAACAGCAGTCCGGTACGGAAGGGAGCCACCAGGTCGCGGGGTCCGCCCGCGTCGGGCGCGATCACCGGCAACCCGGACGCGAGCGCTTCCTGCACGACCTGGCAGAACGTCTCGTGCTCACCCGTGTGTACGAAGACGTCCATGCTGGCGTACGCCGCGGCGAGCTCGTCGCCGTACAGCGCGCCGGTGAAAACCGCTGTGGGCATGGCGGATTGCAGCTTACGCCGGTCGACCCCGTCGCCGACGATGACGACCTGCACCGCCTCGTTGGCCGCCAGTACCCGCAGTCGCTCGGCATGCTTCTCCGGGGCCAGCCGTCCGACGAAACCGATGATCGGTTTACCGTCCGGTGACCACCGCCGCCGCAGCTTCTCGTCACGCGCCGACGGCGCGAATCGCAAGATGTCGACACCGCGCGCCCACTGGTGCACCCGCGGGAATCGCTGGGCGTTAAGGGTTTCCATCGTCGCGGTAGACGGTGCCAGGGTGCGGTCGGCGAGGTTGTGCAGGTGACGGAACCAGGCCCACGCGGCACGCGTGGTCATCCCGATGCCGTAGCTGGCCGCGAAGCCCGGGACGTCGGTTTGGTATACCGCCACGCTCGGGACGCCCAGGCGGCGGGCCGCCCGCACGCCGCCCCAACCCAGCAGCGCCGGCGATGCGAGATGGATCACATCGGGGTCGAATCCTCGCAGCGCGCGTGTCATTCCGGGCACGGGCAAGCCGAGCGGCAAGGTGGTGACCTTCGGGAACATTCGAGACGGCACCCGATGAATTCGGATGCCGTCGTGGATTCGCTCCGCCCGGGGTTCGCCCGGAGGGTTATCGGGGGCGATAACCAGGGCCTCGTGGCCCGTTCGGCGCAGATGCTCGAGTATCCGCAGGACCGAGTTACTGACGCCATTGACTTGGGGGAGGAAGGATTCGGCGACGATAGCTACGCGCACGCCTCGATAGTGGCAGCGCTGGCTTTCGATAAGGTTTCGTGCGGGCATACGGACACGAAATTTGCTGGTAAATGCGTTAGGACGGAGCGTCGCGGCGATCCAGTCTTTTGTCGAGGAATGCCAATCCGACCAGCAGAATGCCCGCGGACAGCCAGCCCACCACCGCAATGGACCCCGCAGGGATGATCGCCAGCCCGGCGTTGCGGTGCTGCACCCGGACCAGGTTCGGGTCTTTCTTGTTGTATTCGACGTAAATCCGCATGCCGGTGGCCAATTCGGACGGGTACAGCACACCGAGCTCGGGCCGGTAGGTGACGCGCTCGGGTGTGACGAACTCAATAGTGGAGCGCCGCGGGCTCGCGCTGAGCACCTCGGCCTGCGCGACACCCATGTTGTGCTCGATCGCCAGGTCATTGCGGTAGGCGCCGGCCACCAGCAACACCGACTGCAGGGTGACCAGAGCGGTCACGATCATTACCGCGATCCGCATCCAGCGCAGGGCGGTCCGCGCCCGGGTCGTTGGCCGTTCATCGCTGCGGCCGTGAATGAGTAAGCGCCGCAGTGATTTCGGCGATATCAAAGGCTAGCCTTGATGGCCGCGTGCAGCTGTCGCAGCGTGGAGCGGTCGGCCTTGACTTCCAGCACCCGCATGCCGGCGCCGGGTTCGTCGAGGGCCGCCGGCAGCTCGTCGATTTCGATCTGCCGGCTATCCACGTGATAGGCGCGACACAGCGCACCCACGTCGACGTCGTGTGGGGTGCCGAAGATGCGGGCCGACACGTCGGAAAATCGCGGGTCGCCCTGCTCGAGCAGTTCGAAAATGCCGCCGCCGTTGTCGTTGGACACCACGATCGTGAGCCGTTGCGGCGTCGGCTCGGTCGGCCCGATCAGCAGCCCCGAGCTGTCGTGGACGAACGTGAGGTCGCCGATCAGCGCGATGGTGCGCCCGTCGTGGGTGCTCTCGTGCGCGAGCGCGGCGCCGATCGCGGTCGACACGGTGCCGTCGATGCCGGCCACGCCGCGGTTGGACCGCACCCGGATGCGGCGGGTGTCGAGGCCGACCAGCGCCGCGTCGCGGACTGGATTGGACGCGCCGAGCACCAGCTGGTCCCCCGGCCGCAGCGCATCGGCGACGGCGGCGGCGACGTGCAGGCCGGTGGTCAGCGGATGTGCCGCCAATTGGCTGCGGACCGCCGCGCAGGCATGCTGGTTCGCCTCGGCACAGCGTTGCAGCCAGGCCGGGTCCGGCGTGCCGGTGGTGACCGCGCGTGTGCCGTTGGCCTGCGAGTTTCCCGACACGTCGGGCCAGCGTGGCCCGGTGGTCAGGGCGTAGACCGGCACCTGGGAGTCAGCCAGCAGCGCCGACACCGGGCGGTGCAGTGTGGGGCGGCCGAGCATGATCACCTGCTTGGGGCGCAGCAGCGGCAGCGCCAGGGGGTGCAACGGGTTGGGTCCGGACGGAGCCGTCGGCTCAGCGACGGTCGGCAGTCCCGCCAGGTTGGGCTGCGCGCCCGCCCCGTGCCCCGCGATCACGACGGTGTCGGGCGTCAGGTCGATGTCCAGCGGCTGGTCGAAGGTGACCGGCGGCGTGTAGGTCCACGGCTTGCCGTCGGGCCGGCCCGGCGGGATCACCGCGCCGTGCGGCTCGGGGCCCGGCACCAACGGCTCCCGCAGCGGGATGTCGAACTGCACCGGCCCGGCGTTCGCGGAGCGAGACCCGGTGGCGGCCACCAACACTCGGCAGGTCGCCGACCGCCAGGTGGCGTTGAGCGAATCCAGCCGCTCGGGCGCGTCCTCAGCCAGGCCCAGGCTGATGGCGGCGCGCACCTGGGTGCCGAAGTAGCCCAGCTGCTCCATGGTCTGGTTGGCCCCGGTGCCGAGCAACTCGTAGGGCCGGTTGGCCGAGAGCACGACCAGCGGCACCCGGGCGTAATTGGCCTCGACCACCGCGGGCCCCAGGTTTGCCACCGCGCTGCCCGACGTCATCGCGACACACACCGGCGCGCCGGCGGAGATCGCCAGCCCGATGGCCAGGTAGCCCGCGGTGCGCTCGTCGATGCGGACGTGCAGCCGAATTCGGCCGCCCTGGTCGGCTTCCTGCAGCGCGAACGCCAGGGGCGCGTTCCGTGACCCCGGGCACAGCACCACGTCGCGGACGCCGCCGCGGATCAGCTCGTCAACGACGACGCGAGCCTGTGTCGTCGAGGGGTTCACTCCTACAGGGTGTCACAGCCGGGCACGGCACGGTGGAGCCGTTGATTCTGCGGCTAGATGGGTTTAGCCGACCTTGACGCTGGCGAAGAACTGCAGTGCGGCGGCATTGACGGCCTGCGGCCGCTCGAAGAAGCCGAGGTGACCGGCGTCGGGTATCTGCAGGTAGCGACCGTTGGGCAGGGCGTCGGCGACCTCGCGCCCCAGGTACGGCGGGGTGACCACGTCGTCGGCGAAGCCGATCACCAGCACCGGGGCGGCGACGTGGCTGTACGCGGGCAACCGGTTGGTCTGCGGGGCGACATCCAGCTGGCACCGCAACCCCGGGGTGGACTTGATCGGCCACATGTTGAACATGGCGATCCAGTCCTCGACGGCCACATCGTCGTTCAGCGTCTTGCGCGAAAAGCTTTCCAGCAGACGCGATTTCGTCTCATAAGCGGCCGGCAGCTGGACGCCGGCCTCGTAGAGCTCGGCCTCCGCGTCGCGAAAGGACTGGCGGGTGCGGTCCAGGCGGCCACGGGTGGCCATCAGCACCGCGGCGGTGACCAGCTCGGGCCGGGCCACCATGAGTTCCTGCGCGATGTACGAGCCCATCGACACCCCGACAATGCGGGCCGGGCCGGCATCCAGCGACTCGATGATCGCGGCGGTGTCGGCCACCATCGTCTGCGTAGTGAACCCTTCGGCGTTCTCGGTGGCGCCGATCCCGCGGTTGTCGAAGGTGATGCAGCGATACCCCGCCGCCACGAACGCCGGCACCTGATGGGGCAGCCAGGTGCGGCCCGCGCCGCCGCGCCCGGAGAGGAAAACGACGGGCTCGCCTTTCCCCCGGTCGTCGTAAGGCAGGTGTGTCACCCGCACGACGGTACAAGCAGCGGATAGCAGTCCTTGACCCGGTCGATCCACCACTGCCGGCGCCGCGGCGGTGCGGCCAGCTCCCGCAGCCGCGCCGGGTCGGGCGTCACCGGACCGACCGTCAGGGTGCCGTCCACGGGCGCTGCGGTCTCGACGACATCCTCGACGAACAGCCCGCCGGTACCCAGCCCGCACGCGTGACTGAGGCGAGGCAGGGCGCCCGCCGCGGTCAAACCCTGGCTGATGCCCACCGCCGAATCGATCGCACTGGACACCACCACCGGGATGTCGATCTGCGCGGCGATCGCCAGCAAGGCCGAAACCCCGCCCAGCGGGGCGACTTTCAGCACCGCGACATCGGCGGCACGGGCGCGGACGACGGCCAGCGGGTCTTCGGCTTTGCGGATGCTTTCGTCGGCGGCGATGGGAACCTCGACCCGCCGTCGCAGCTCCGCGAGTTCGCCGACGGTGGCGCAGGGTTGTTCGAGGTACTCGAGCGGGCCGTCGGCGGTCAGCGCGGCGGCGGCCGCGGCGGCCTCCTCGACGCTCCAGCCGCCGTTGGCGTCCACCCGCACCGTCGGGACATGTTCGCGCACCGCATTGACCCGGTCGACGTCGTCGGCCAGCGTCTGGCCCGGCTCGGCGACCTTGACCTTGGCGGTGCGGGCCCCGGGGAACCGCGCCAGCACTTCCGCCACCTGCGCCGCGGCGACGGCCGGCACGGTGGCGTTGATCGGGATGCGGTCGCGCAGCAGCGGCGGCGACTCGCGATAGGCGGCCTCGATTCCCGACGCCAGCCAGTGCGCGGCCTCGGGCGGGCCGTATTCGACGAACGCGCCGAATTCCCCCCACCCCGCCGGGCCCTCGATCAGCGCGACCTCACGGGTGGTGATGCCGCGGAAGCGCACGCGCATCGGCAGTGCCACCACGTGCAGGCGGTCCAGCAGTTCCTCCAGGGCGGGTGTCACCGGCGATAAACCTGGCGGCCCGCCAGATATGTCGCGCGCACCTCGAGGTCGGCGATCTGCTCGGGCGGCACCGTGCGCGGGTCCGCTGACAGCACCACCAGGTCCGCGTACTTGCCGACCTCCAGCGAGCCGACCACGTCGTCGGAGAACAGCTGCCAGGCGGCGTCGATGGTCTGCGCGCGGATGGCCTGCTCGACGGTCAGACACTGTTCGGGGCCTAGCACCCGTCCGCTCGGGGCCTTGCGCGTCGCGGCCACGCTGATGTTGCGCAGCGGCTCCTCGGGGGTCACCGGCGGATCGTTGTGCAGCGAGATGCGCATGCCGGTGGCGACCGCGGAACCGGCTGGCATCCAACGGGATCCGCGCTCCTCGCCGAACAACCCGTCGACGATCACATCACCCCAGTAGTGGATTTGGTCGACGAAGATGCTGCACGTCACCCCGAGGTCGGCGGCTCGTTGGAGTTGTTCGTCGCGGATGGCGCCGACGTGTTCCAGCCGCAGCCGGTGGTCGTCGCGGGGGTGCTGGCGCAGCGCTTGCTCATACACGTCGAGGATGGTGTCCACGCCGGCGTCGCCCTGCACGTGACAGGCCATCTGCCAGCCCCGCGGGTAGTAGGCGCCAACGATTTCTCTCAGCTGCTCGGCGGTGTAGTTGGCGCAACCGCAGGAGCCGGGCGTCACGCCGATGGTGCGCGTCGCCTCGGTGTCCAGGTAGGGAAAGCTCAGCGCGATGTTGCCGATCCAGGGCGAGCCGTCGACCCAGATCTTGATGCCGACCTGGCGCAGCATGTCGTCGCCCTGGCCGGGGGCGGCGGTCGTGGACATCTGCGGATTCGACACCTCGTAGGTCCGGATCCGCACCGTCAGCTCGCTACCCAGCTGCTCGACCAGGGGCCGGAAATTCGGGTCGAACGCCATCTCCGAGCAGGTGGTCAGTCCGGCGCGGTTGAGCCGGGCGCACTCGGCCAGCAGCATCGCCGGGTAGCTGTCGGCCTGGATGGCGCCGTTCAGCAGCGGGAACACCGCGGCGATCTCCTCGGCGGTGCCGTCGAGGTCGCCGTTGGCGTCGCGGCCGTACTTGGCGCCCTTGGGGTCGGGGGTGTCCCGCGTCAGCCCGTTGAGCTGCGCGGCCCGCGAATTGAAGTACGCCTTGTGCCCGGAGTTGTGGACGATCAGTAGCGGGTGGTCCGGGGCGACGGCGTCGAGCCAGGCCAGCGTGGGTTGCGGCAGTCCACGCTGCAGCAGCGCATCCCAGCCGATGAGGTAGGCGCCGGCCGCTCCCCGCTCGGCCACCTCGCGGTGCACCGCCGCGACCACGTCGTCGGGGTTGGGCAACGTGACCGGGCGAATGTCGACGAGCCGGTCCGACAGCGCGACGGCCTCCATCAGCGGATGGCCGTGTGCCTCAATGAATCCCGGCATGACGCAGCCGTCGCCGACGTCGATGGCCTGGGTGCTCGGGCCGACGAGCGCGGCGATGTCGGAGCGGCTCCCGACGGCGATGATGCGGCCATTGGCCACGGCCAGTGCGTCTGCTGTGGGCCGCTGCTCGTCGACGGTGAGGACGGTTCCGGTGATGACGAGGTCTGCGTCGGCCATGTGTTTGATGCTAGTGACGTAGGG
Organism: uncultured Actinomycetota bacterium; assembly: GCA_963758775.1. GTDB lineage: Bacteria > Actinomycetota > Actinomycetes > Mycobacteriales > Mycobacteriaceae > Mycobacterium. The sequence goes on along the minus strand of CAVWWU010000010.1, from coordinate 1,627,000 downwards.
CACATCGGAGCCGAATTGCAACACGTTCTAGTCTGACCACATGAGTGACGATCTGTTGCGCCATCCGACCCACAACGGCCACCTCCTGGTAGGCGCCCTCAAGCGCCACAAGGACCGCCCGGTGCTGTTCCTCGGCGACACCACGCTGACCGGGGGCCAGCTCGCCGAGCGGATCAGCCAGTACACCCAGGCGTTCGAGGCGCTGGGCGCGGGCACCGGCGTCACTGTGGGACTGCTGGCCCTGAACCGGCCCGAGGTGCTGATGATCCTTGGCGCGAGCCAGACCCAGGGCTACCGGCGCACCGCGCTGCACCCGCTGGGCTCGCTGGACGACCACGCCTACGTTCTCTCCGACTGCGGCGCCAGCTCGCTGATCGTCGACCCCAACCCGGCGTTCGTGGAGCGCGCGCTGGGGCTGCTGGAGAAGGTGGACTCGCTCAAGCAGGTCCTGACGATCGGCCCGGTGCCCGAGGCTTTGAAAGATGTGGCAGTCGACCTGTCGGCCGAGGCAGCCAAGTTCGAGCCCAAGCCGTTGGTGGTCGCTGAGTTGGCGCCGAACCACGTCGGGGGCATGGCCTACACCGGCGGCACCACCGGCAAGCCCAAGGGCGTGATGGGCACCACCGGGAACATCGCCGCGATGACCCAGATCCAGCTCTCCGAATGGGAGTGGCCCGAGCACCCGCGGTTTCTGATGTGCACTCCGCTGTCGCATGCCGGTGCCGCGTTCTTCACGCCGACGGTGGTCAAGGGCGGCGAGATGGTGGTGCTGAGCAAATTCGATCCCGGCGAAGTGCTGAAAACCATTGAGGAACAAAAGATTACGGCCACCATGCTGGTGCCGTCGATGCTGTACGCGCTGATGGACCACCCCGATTCGCACACCCGCGACCTGTCGTCGCTGGAGACCGTCTACTACGGGGCCTCGGCGATGAACCCCGTGCGGCTGGCCGAGGCCATTCGACGCTTCGGCCCGATCTTCGCCCAGTACTACGGGCAATCCGAGGCGCCGATGGCGATCACCTATCTGGCCAAGAGCGATCACGACGAGAAGCGACTCACATCCTGCGGTCGCCCAACGCTTTTCGCCCGGGTGGCGTTGCTGGGCGAGGACGGCAAGCCGGTGCCGCAAGGCGAGCCGGGCGAAATCTGCGTCAGCGGACCGCTTTTGGCCGGCGGCTACTGGAATCTGCCGGAGGCGACCGCCGAAACCTTTAAAGACGGCTGGCTGCACACCGGCGACATGGCGCGCGAGGACGACGACGGCTTCTACTTCATCGTCGACCGGGTCAAGGACATGATCGTCACCGGCGGCTTCAACGTGTTCCCCCGCGAGGTCGAGGACGTCATCGCCGAGCACGCGGCCGTCGCGCAGGTGTGCGTCGTCGGCACGCCGGACGACAAGTGGGGCGAGGCCGTCACGGCCGTGGTGGTGCTGCGCTCCGACGCCCCGACCGACGACGCCGCGATCGAGAAGATGACGGCCGAGATCCAGGCCGCGGTCAAAGACCGCAAGGGCTCGGTGCAGTCACCCAAGCGCATCGAGATCGTCGACGCGTTGCCGTTGACCGGGTTGGGCAAGCCGGACAAGAAGGCCGTCCGGGCGCGGTTCTGGGAGGGTGCCGGCCGCGCGGTGGGCTGAGCCTCAGGTACGAATCCCGGCCACCAACAGGTCGAGCATGCGGCCCGTCTGCTCGGGCGAGCCGCTGGCCAAGAAGATGCCCAACAGGCTGGACACCACGTCGTCGGCTCGCACGTCGGCCCGCAGGCTGCCATCCGCGGCGCCGGCTCGCAGCAGCGTGTCGACGGCGTCGGCGATGCTGGCGTGGGTCTTACTTGGCTCGACGGCCCCGGCGTTGAACAGCGCCTTGAGCGACTCCGCCATCCCGCGCTTGGCAGCCACGAAGGTGGCATAGCGGTCCATCCAGCGTCGCAGGGCGGTCTCGGCTGGATGCCGCTCGAGCAGCCGCCCGGCGGTCGCGGCCACCTCGGCGAGCTCGGTCCGATAAATCGCCTCGACCAGCGCCTCCCGATTGGGGAAATGACGATAGAGCGTGCCGATCCCCACGCCGGCCTCTCGCGCGATGGACTCCAGCGACACCGGTTGCCCGGAGGCGAACGCAGCGGTCGCCACCTCGAGCAGCCGTTCGCGGTTGCGGCGCGCGTCGGACCGACCTGGTTGAGCCAAAGCGGAGGCTCCTCCGTTTCTGCTACGGTGGGCTAAGCGGAGGATCCTCCGCATAACCAGTCTGACACGAGGGGAACACCATGACAGACCAACGAGGTCAGATCGGCACGAAGACCGTTGCCCGTGTCGGCTACGGCGCCATGCAGCTGTTCGAGGCCACGTCCGACGAGGATGCCGCCGCGGTGCTGCGCCGCGCCGTCGAGCTGGGTGTCAACCACATCGACACCGCGTCGTTCTACGGTCCCGGCGAGGTAAATCGCCGGATCCGCGCTGCGCTGGCCCCGTACCCGGACGACCTCGTCATCGTCAGCAAGGTCGGGGCAAAGTGGACCGGCGAAGACCCTATCCCCCTGGCCACGGCGCAAAAGCCCGCCGAACTACGCGCCGCGGTCGAAGACGATCTGCGCCTGCTCGGTCTCGACACCATCCCGGTGGTGAATCTGCGGCGCCTCGACCTGGGACCCGGCCTGCAAGCCGAGGGCGACCAGGTCGTCGACCTCGACGACCAACTGGCCGAAATGATCGCGCTGCGGGACGAGGGCAAGATCGGCGCGATCGGGATCAGCAACGTGCCCCAGGAGGTGCTGCAACGCGCGCTGCCCGCCGGCATCGTCTGCGTGCAGAACGCCTACAGCCTGCTGGACCGTTCGCAGGAGGGGACGCTCGACCTCTGCGCCGCCGAAGGAATAGCCTGGGTGCCGTTCTTCCCGCTGGGGTCGTCGTTGCCGGCTTTCCCCAAGGTCGCCGACAACGCTGTGGTCACCGGCATTGCCGGCGAACTCGGCGTCACCCCCGCCCAGGTGGGTCTGGCCTGGCTGTTGGCCCACACGCCGAACACGCTGCTGATTCCGGGAACGCGTTCGATCGCGCACCTGGAGGAAAACGCCGGCGCCGCCGACATCACCTTGAGCGCCGACGCGCTGGCGCGCCTCGACGTGGTCGGCTCACACGAGCTGCACGCCCACGGTGTGGAGGCATTTCGGAGGTAACGTCGCAGTCGTGAGCGAGCACATCAAGCCACCCTGGTGGCTCAAGCCGGCCAACAAGGTCTTCATCCAGATGTCGCGACTGGGAATGAGTTTCGGTGGCGAAAGCCCCATCGTGTTGACGGTGCCGGGCCGCAAGTCCGGCACCCCGCGCTCGACCCCGGTCACCCCGATGACGGTGGACGGCAAGCGCTATGTCGTCGGCGGCTTCCCCGGCGCCGATTGGGTGCAAAACGTCCGCGCCGCAGGCGAAGTCACGCTGCGCCGCGGCCGCACCACCGAGCGCGTCCGCGCGGTGGAGATGTCCGCCGAGGACGCCAAGCCGCTGCTGCGCGCCTTCCCCACCGAGGTGCCCACCGGTGTCGGCTTCATGAAGCGCTCCGGGCTCGTCAAAGACGGACGGCCGGAGGAGTTCGAGGCGCTGGCCGGACGATGCGCCGTCTTCCGCTTCGACCCGATCTGAGATGCCGGCGCATGCGAGGCCTGCTGCTGGTCCTGGCGTTGTGCGCCGGGGTCGGCGTCGCGCCGACGGCGGACGCCGCGCCCGGCTGCCCGCCGGGCGGTGCCCCTCCCCCGGCCGGCGCGGCGCAACGCCAGGTCGCCAATCTCGACGGCGGGGAAGGCCCGTCCACGTTGTGGGTGGGGCTGATTCGTGACGGCAACGGCGGCGCCAGCCGCTTGGTCGGCGTCAGCACCGCGAGCGGGGCCAACTCCGGCGTGCCGATCTCGTCGGCCAGCCCAATACCGTTGACCGCCTTGGCTATTGATGCCCAGGGCAACGGCGGCAACCAGATCATCGTCAGCGACGGGCGCAGCGCGCGGCTGTACACGTTCGCCGCATGCCGGCTACAGGTCGTCGTGGACGCCCACTACGGCAGGCCGTTCGTGTTCGATCTGCAGAATTTGCGGGACAACGGGACCGGGGTCGGCTGCAGCGATCTCGGTGACGGCCGGCGTCTGGTCGGGCTGCAGGCCGTGAACAACGCCGGCCAGTGGACCGTGCGCCGCACCGAAATCGATGTGGACACAACGGTGGCGACCACCGGGCGGTCCGATACGGTAGCGGCAGCGTCTGCGCAGGACCCCGCGGTGACCTCGGCGCAGACCATCAGCTGCGGTGACCTCACCATCGGTCAGGACGGAGTTCAACAGCCTTGAGTGACAACCCCTTTGATGCTTCGGCATGGCAGGCCGTCGAGGGTTTCGGTGAGCTGACCGACATCACCTACCATCGCCACGTCGCGGACGCCACGGTGCGGGTCGCGTTCAATCGGCCCGAGGTGCGCAATGCGTTTCGGCCGCACACCGTCGACGAGCTGTACCGGGTGCTCGACCACGCCCGGATGTCCTCCGACGTGGGGGTCGTGTTGCTGACCGGGAACGGGCCCTCGCCTAAGGACGGCGGCTGGGCGTTCTGCTCCGGTGGGGACCAGCGCATCCGCGGCCGCTCCGGCTACCAATACGCAAGCGGAGACACGGCGGACACGGTGGACGCCGCCCGCGCCGGCCGGCTGCACATCCTCGAGGTGCAACGCCTGATCCGCTTCATGCCCAAGGTCGTCATCTGCCTGGTCAACGGCTGGGCGGCCGGCGGCGGACACAGCCTGCACGTGGTCTGCGACCTCACGCTGGCCAGCCGCGAGCACGCCCGGTTCAAGCAGACCGACGCCGACGTCGGCAGCTTCGACGGCGGCTACGGCAGCGCGTATCTGGCCCGCCAGGTCGGCCAGAAGTTCGCCCGCGAGATCTTCTTCCTGGGCCGCAGCTACACCGCCGAACAGATGCACCACATGGGCGCGGTCAACGAGGTCGTCGATCACACCGAGCTGGAGAACGTGGCCATCCAGTGGGCGGCCGAGATCAACGCGAAGTCGCCGCAAGCGCAACGGATGCTGAAGTACGCGTTCAACCTGCTCGACGACGGCCTGGTGGGCCAGCAGCTGTTCGCCGGTGAGGCGACCCGGCTGGCCTACATGACCGACGAGGCCGTCGAGGGCCGCGACGCCTTCCTGGAGAAGCGCCCCCCGGACTGGAGCCCGTTCCCGCGCTACTTCTGAGCCGGTGGGCTCCCCCTAGACTTCGTACGTGAGTAAGAGCCCGCTGCGCCGGTTCACCGAGCGGATCGCCCTGGAGAGCATGCGACCGCCCGCCGCCCCGCAGATCCTGGTCAACCGGCCCGCGATCCGGCCCATCGACCTCGACGGTAAGCGCATCCTGCTCACCGGGGCGTCGACCGGCATCGGCGAGGCGGCGGCCGAACAGTTCGCCCGCCAGGGCGCCACCGTCGTCGCCGTCGCCCGCCGCGAGGACCTCCTGAACGACTTGGCGGACCGCATCGCGACGACGGGCGGCACGGCCCTGGCGATCCCGTGTGACCTGTCGGACATGGACGCCATCGACGCCCTGATCGCCGACGTGCAGGAGCGCCTCGGCGGGGTGGACATCCTGATCAACAACGCCGGCAGGTCGATCCGCCGCCCGCTGGCCGAGTCGCTGCAGCGCTGGCACGACGTCGAGCGCACCATGGTGCTCAACTATTACGCGCCGTTGCGGCTGATCCGCGGGTTCGCACCCGGCATGCTCGAGCGCGGCGACGGCCACATCATCAACGTCACCACCTGGGGGGTGCTGTCCGAAGCGGCGCCGCTGTTCTCCGTCTACAACGCGTCCAAGGCCGCACTGTCGGCGGTGAGCCGGATCGGCGAGACCGAGTGGGGCCCCAAGGGCGTTCATTCGACGACCCTGTACTACCCGCTGGTGGCCACCCCGATGATCGCGCCGACGAAGGCCTACGACGGGATGCCCGCGCTGACGCCGGACGAGGCCGCCGACTGGATGGTCACCGCGGCCCGGACCCGGCCCGTGCGGATCGCGCCGCGCATCGCGATCGCGGCCCGGGCGTTGGACACCATCGGCCCGCGCTGGGTCAACACGCTGATGCAGCGGCGCGGCAACAACCTCGACAAGCGCCAGTAGCCGTCCCGGCTCCGGCCCGCGTGGTAGACACAAGGGCATGGAGATCCTGGCCAGCCGGATGCTGCTCCGGCCGGCGGACTATGAGCGGTCGCTCGCCTTCTATCGCGATCAGATCGGGCTGGCGATCGCCCGGGAATACGGCGCGGGCACAGTATTTTTCGCCGGCCAGTCGCTGCTGGAATTGGCCGGTTACGGGTCGCCCGATCACTCCCGCGGACCCTTCCCCGGCGCGCTGTGGCTTCAGGTCCGCGACGTCCGCGCGACCCAGGCCGAATTGGAGTCCCGCGGCGTGTCGATCACCCGTGAGGCACGGCAGGAACCCTGGGGTCTGCACGAGATGCATGTCACAGATCCGGACGGGATAACCCTGATCTTCATCGAGATCCCGGGAGATCATCCGCTCCGGCGCGACACCCGCGGTGAACGCCAGGGAACGGCCGGTTAACTGGAAGGTAACATCTGGCGACGACTCGCGGTCTACCTGCGATTCGCCCGCGTCTCTATTCGACAAGCGAATATTCCAACTACGAGAATCATGGCCTGTGAACATCAACTTGTTCCTCTTGATCATTGTCGTCGTCACGGCACTGGCATTCGACTTCACTAACGGCTTCCACGACACGGCAAACGCGATGGCGACCTCCATCGCCAGTGGAGCCCTCAAGCCCAAGACAGCAGTCGCGCTCTCCGCGGTGCTCAATCTGGTGGGCGCGTTCCTGTCGACGGCCGTTGCGGCCACGATCGCCAAGGGTCTGATCGACGGGCACATCGTGACGCTGGAACTGGTGTTCGCCGGCCTGGTCGGCGGCATCGTCTGGAACCTGCTCACGTGGCTTTTCGGCATCCCCTCGAGTTCATCGCACGCGCTGATCGGCGGCATCGTCGGCGCCACGATCGCCGCCGTCGGCGCGCACGGGGTGATCTGGAAAGGCATCACGTCCAAGGCGATCATCCCGGCCGTCGTCTCCGCGATCCTGGCAATCCTGGTCGGGGCGGTGGCCACCTGGCTGGTCTACCGGATCACCCGCGGCGTGAACGAGTCACGCACCGAAGCCGGCTTCCGGCGCGGCCAGATCGGCTCGGCGTCGCTGGTCTCGCTTGCGCACGGCACCAACGACGCCCAGAAGACAATGGGCATCATCTTCCTCGCGCTGATGACCTACGGGTCCGTCAGCAAGACCGCGTCGGCGCCGCCGTTCTGGGTCATCCTGGGTTGTGCCGTGGCGATGGCGTCGGGTACCTACCTGGGCGGCTGGCGGATCATCCGCACCCTGGGCAAGGGCCTGGTCGAGATCAAGTCGCCGCAAGGCATGGCCGCCGAATCCTCTTCGGCCGCAATCATTCTGCTCTCCGCCCACTTCGGCTACGCGCTGTCGACCACGCAGGTCTGCACCGGTTCGGTGATGGGCAGCGGGCTGGGCAAGCCCGGTGGCGAGGTGCGCTGGGGCGTGGCCGGCCGGATGGTGGTCGCGTGGCTGGTCACCCTGCCGCTGGCCGGGCTGGTCGGCGCGATCACCTACTGGATCGTGCACCTGATCGGCGGATACCCAGGCGCGATCATCGGCTTCTCCCTGCTGATCGCGATCTCTGCCACCATCTACATCCGGTCGCGCAAGAACAAGGTCGACCACAACAACGTGAACAACGAGTGGGAAGGCGGCCTGACCGCCGGGCTCGACGACGACGAGTCCAAGCCATCCAACACGGGCGCCAAGGTCGGCGCCGGCGACCCGACGATCTAGGGCGAGGGACACCTGATGCACGCGTTCAGCGAGTGGTTCAACTGGCAGGCCTCCCTGAAGATCCTGCTCTTCGCCCTGCTCGCCGGCGCCGCCCTGCCCGGGCTGTTCGCCGTCGGGATTCGGTTTCAAGCAGTCGGGGCCGGACAACAGGCCACGGCTGATGGCCACACACCGGACCGGAATCCGGCGATGCTGGCGGCCGCCTACCTGATCTATGCATTGGTGGTCGTGGTGATCGCGTTCGCGTTGCTCTACATCGCCCGCGACTTCATCGCGCACCAGACGGGTTCGCCTTTCCTGGGAGCCAAGCCCAAGTAGCATCGAGGCCATGGTCCACGGGACAATTGCCGAGCCCCCTCCAGGCGAAGTGAGAGTGAAGTGAACCGTTACTTGAGCTCAGTGATTTCGTGGTTGCGCGCCGGGTATCCGGAAGGCGTCCCGGCGACGGACACGTTTGCCCTGCTCGCCCTGCTGACGCGCCGGTTGGGCAACGACGAGGTCAAGATCGTGGCCCATGAGTTGATGCAGCGCGACAATTTCGACGACGTCGATATCGGTGTCATGATCACCAGGCTCACCGACGAGCTGCCGTCGGAGGAGGACATCGAGCGGGTGCGGGCCCGGTTGGCGGCCAAGGGGTGGCCGCTCGACGACCCGCGCGACCCCTCCGGCCCCTCCGGCCCCTCCGGCAATGGGGATCGCGCATAGCTGTTCTGCGTGCGCTCAGCGTCGCACCCGGCACCGCCGCCGAGTCACTGCTGCCCACCCTGCAGCGGGTGCTGGACGGCCGCGATGGCGCGCTGGTCGTAGCCGCCGGTGGTGCTGACGAATCCGTGCTACGCGCTTTGCGCGTAGGTTCCGAGATCGACGACGACGTCGCCCTGGTGGTGACGACGTCGGGAACCACCGGCGCCCCCAAGGGCGCGATGCTGACCGGTGCCGCCCTGACCGCCAGCGCGTCGGCCACCCATGCGCGACTCGGCGGACCGGGCGGCTGGCTGCTGGCGCTCCCGCCGTACCACATCGCCGGCCTGCAGGTGCTGGTGCGCAGCGCGCTCGCCGGTTCGGTGCCCGTCGAGCTCGACGTCTCCGGCGGGTTCGACCTCTCTGAATTACCCGGCGCCGTAAGCAGATTGGGCTCCGGCCGGCGTTATACGTCGCTGGTCGCCGCCCAGCTCGCCAAGGCGTTGACCGATCCGGGGGCCGCGGCGGCGCTCGCCGAGTTGGACGCCGTGCTGATCGGCGGCGGGCCCGCTCCCCGACCCGTTCTGGCCGCCGCGGCGGCCGCCGGCATCACGGTGGTCCGCACCTACGGGATGAGCGAAACCGCGGGGGGCTGCGTCTACGACGGCGTCCCGCTCGACGGCGTGCAACTGCGAGTGCTGCCCGACGGCCGCATCGCGATCGGGGGCGCGACCGTGGCCAAGGGCTACCGCAACCACATCTTCCCCGACCCGTTCGCCGAACCCGGCTGGTTCCATACCGACGACCTCGGCGCCATCGATTCCGGCGTGCTGACCGTGCTGGGCCGCGTCGACGACGCGATCAGCACCGGCGGGTTGACCGTGCTGCCCCAGCCCGTCGAGGCGGCGCTGTGCACCCACCCGGCGGTGGGTGACTGCGCGGTGTTCGGGGCGGCCGACGATCGGCTGGGTCAACGCGTGGTCGCCGCGGTGGTGGTCGCCGACGGGTGTGCCCCGCCGACGCTCGCCGCGCTGCGCGCCGTGGTCGCGCGGACCTTGGATGCCACCGCCGCGCCGCGCGAGCTGCACATCGTGGAGGCGCTGCCGCGGCGCGGCATCGGCAAGCTGGACCGGGCAGCCCTGGTGCGCCGATTCGCCGGCGATCAATAGGCTGGGCGATCGTGCGGGTTGCGCGACGCGAAAGCTTCTCGGTTGCCGTCGGTGTGGTCCTGGTGGCCGCCGCGTTCGTGCTGCCCCGGCTGCACTGGGGCGTCAAGCCACGCAGCGACATCGGGCTGGAGCGTTTCGCCACGCATGCCGGCGCGGCACCGATCTTCGGCTACTGGGAGCTGCACGGGGGTTGGGGCACGGCGGCGGCGCTTCTCCTCGCTTTCGCCGCGGTGGTGGGGGCACCTGTTGTCGTACAACGCCTTTCGTGGCGACTATTGACGCTCAGCACCTGGGCCACCGCCTGCGGGTGGGCCTTTTCGCTGGCGATGATCGACGGCTGGCAGCGCGGCTTCGCCGGCCGGCTGACCACCCGCGACGAGTATCTGTCGCAGGTGCCGCGTGTCACCGACATTCCCGCCATGGTGCGGACTTTTTCCAGCCGGATCCTCGACTACCAGCCCGACTCCTGGACCACGCACACTTCAGGCCATCCGCCGGGCGCGCTGCTGACGTTCGTGTGGCTGGATCGCATCGGCCTGCACGGTGGCGCCTGGGCCGGACTGCTCTGCCTGCTGGGCGGTTCCAGCGCGGCGGCCGCCGTGGTGATCGCGGTGCGCGCACTGGCCGACGAACAGACCGCGCGGCGGGCCGCGCCGTTCGTCGCGCTGGCCCCGACGGCGATCTGGGTGGCGGTCTCGGCCGACGGGTACTTCGCCGGGGTCGCCGCGTGGGGAATCGCGCTGCTGGCGCTGGCGGTGCACGGCGCGGTTCGGTTCCCCGCCCTGCCTGCCGCCGGGGCAGGCCTGTTGCTGGGCTGGGGCGTGTTCCTCAGCTACGGTCTTGTCCTGATGGGGCTTCCGGCGCTTGCCGTGCTGCTGTCCGCCCCGAATTGGCGGGCGGCCCTGCGGGCCCTCGGCCCGGCCGTCTTGGCCGCGGTCGCGGTGGCGGTGGTCTTCGCCGCCGCCGGGTTTTCTTGGTTCGACGGCTATACCCTTGTGCAGCAACGCTATTGGCAAGGCGTGGCCCAGGACCGACCGTTCCAGTATTGGGTGTGGGGCAATCTGGCGTGCGTGGTGTGCGCGATCGGGTTGGGCAGCGTCGCCGGACTCAGCCGGGTGTTCGACCGGGCCGCCGTTGGTCGCCGGAATGGTTTCACCCTGCTGCTGCTGGCGATGCTGGCCGTCATCGTGTGCGCCGACCTGAGCATGTTGAGCAAGGCCGAGACCGAGCGCATCTGGCTGCCGTTCACCGTCTGGCTGACTGCGGCACCCGCGCTGCTGCCGGCGCGCTCAGGCCGATTGTGGTTGGCGCTCAATGCCTTCGGCGCCTTGCTGCTGAACAGCGTGATCTTCACGAATTGGTGAGCATGGAAGAACCCGGCCTGGAACGTCGACTCGGCACGGCAGACGCCGTGGTGATCGGGCTGGGGTCGATGATCGGCGCCGGCGTGTTCTCGGTGTTCGGCCCGGCCGCCCGGGCCGCCGGCGCCGGCCTGCTGATCGGGTTGGTGCTCGCCGCGGCGATCGCGTACTGCAATGCGACCGCATCGGCGCAACTGGCCGCGGTGTACCCGATCTCGGGCGGCACGTACGTCTACGGGCGCGAGCGCCTGGGTCCGTGGTGGGGCTTCATTGCCGGGTGGGGGTTTGTCATCGGCAAGACCGCCTCCTGTGCGGCGATGGCGCTGACCTTCGCCAGCTACGCGATCCCCGGCCCCTGGTGGATGCAGCGGGCCGCCGCCGTCGCCGCCGTGGTGGCTTTAGCCGCGCTGAACTACCGTGGGGTCACCAAGACCGCAGCGCTGGCCCGAATCTTATTGGCAGGAACGCTGATTGCGCTGACCGCGTTCGTTGTGGGCATCGGGCTGGCTCGGCCGTCGATGCCCGGCGTCTGGCCCATTGGTTCGGTTTACGGCGTGCTGCAGTCGGCCGGGCTGCTGTTCTTCGCGTTCGCCGGGTATGCGCGCATCGCGACGATGGGCGAAGAGGTGCGCGATCCGTCCCGCACCATTCCCCGGGCGATCACCGTGGCGCTGGCGATCGCGGTGGTCGTGTATCTCGTCGTCGCGGTAGCCGCGCTGGTGGCCGCCGGACCGGACCGGCTCGCCCGCGCCGCGGCGCCCCTGACCGAGGCGGTGCGCGCCGTCGGTGCGACGGCGCTGATTCCGGTTCTTGCGGCCGGGGGCGCGGTGGCCAGCCTCGGGGCGCTGCTGGCCCTGATCGCCGGGCTGGGGCGCACCACGCTGGCAATGGCCCGCAATCGCGACCTGCCGTCCTGGTTGGCGGCCGTTCACCCACGCCATCGCGTGCCCCATCACGCCGAGATCGCGCTCGGGGTGGTGGTGTGCGTCCTGGTGGCCACCGTCGACCTGCGCGGGGTGATCGGCTTCTCGTCGTTCGGGGTGCTGATCTACTACGCCATCGCCAACGCGGCCGCCTTCACGCTGCCCGACGCCGGCCGCCGGCACCGGGTCCGCGACGTGTGTGGGATCGCGGGCTGTCTGCTGCTGGTCGCGACCTTGCCGTGGCAGTCGGTAGTGGCCGGGCTGGTGATGTTCGCCATCGGGATCATCGGCCGCGCAGTGGTCAGAGCCCGGCCGCGCGGGTGACCCGCGCGAAGCGGCCACCGGGCGCGCAGGCGTCGCGCACCGCGGGGACGTCGTCGCCGACGTCGACGTCGGCCAACTGCTCCACACACGCCACGTCGATACCGTTGTCGCGCAATGCCTTTAACGTAAGCTCCCCGGTATCGGGGTGCGACATCGGAACGCCGCGCAGGCAGTCGGCGGCTGTCGGCGTCCGCACACCAAGCACCCACCAGCCGCCGTCGTCGGCCAACCCGAGCACGGCGTCGGCCTCCAGCAACCGGCCCGCGCAGCCGCCCAGCAGTTCGGCGGTGACCTGCGGGGTGTCCATCCCGATTTGCAGCACCGGATACCCGTCGGCCGCGTCGGCGTGCGCGTTGGCGAGCCGATCGGCGAAGCCGTCGCCGCGCTGCTCGATCACCGTGAAAGCCTGGAGCCGCCGCCGAATCTCGATGCCGTCCGCGGCGCCGGCCAGGTCGCCGGTGAGCGCCACCACCCGCGCGGCCACCGGCGCGGCGGCCACCGCGTCCAACGTGTCGAGCAACGCGGCGGCGGCGATCTCGGCGGCGACCCGGTCGCCCACCGCGGCGGCCAACCGCGTCTTGGCCTTGCCGGGTTCGGGCGCCTTGGCGACCACCAGCAGGGTCACCGGGATCACGAAATCACCTTCCAGAAGTCCAGGATCGCGGTGATGCTGCCCCGCAGCGAACCGCTGACCTTCGACTTGCCACCCGTCCTGGGCCCGTAGCTCACGTCGAACTCGACCACGCGCCAGCCCGCCGCCGCGGCACGGACCAGCAGTTCGAGCGGATACCCCGACCGGCGGTCCTCGACGCCGAGATTCAGCAAGGCCTCGCGCCGGGCCACCCGCATGGGCGCGATGTCGTGCACCGGCAGGCCGTGCCGGGTGCGCAGCCGCCAGCTCATCACCACGGTGCCGACCCGGGCGACCCACGGCCAGTGCAGGCCGGGCACCGGCCGGCGCCGCCCGATCGCCATGTCGGCGCCCTGATCGAGCGCCTCGACCAGCCGCGGGAGGTCCCCGGCATCCATCGAGCCGTCGGCGTCGATGACGGCCACGATCGGGGTCGTCGCGGCGACAACACCCGCATGCACCGCCGCGCCGTAACCGGCCCGCGGCTCGGCGACGACGTCCGCGCCGTGGCTTCGGGCGACGGCGGCGGTGTCGTCGGTGCTGTTGTTGTCCACCACCAGCGCGCGATAGCCGGCGGGTATTGCCGCCAGCACCGCCGGCAGCGACTCCTCCTCGTTGAGGCACGGCAGCACCACGGTGACAGCGCCCATCAGTGGTGGCCGCCGTGCGGGGGGGTCGCCGGCTGCGGGCTGGCAGGCTTCGGGGCCGCGCTCGGCAGTGTTTGGACGTGCGGCGGCGCGGCCGACGAGGGTGGGGCGGCACTCGACGGAGGTGGCGCCATTGAGCTTGAAGGTGGCTTCGAGCTCGACGGCGGCACACTCGACGGCGGCGTCGACGGGGTCGAGGGCGTGGACGGTGTGGACGGCGTGGACGGCGTCGACGGGGTCGAGGGCGTGGACGGCGTCGAGGGTGTCGAGGGTGTGGACGGCGTCACCGATGTGGACGGCGTCACCGGTGTGGACGGCGTCACCGGCGTGCTCGGCGGGGTCGACGGCGGCGTGCTCGGCGGCGTGCTCGACGGCGGGGTCGGATAGGTGCTCGGCGGATAGGGCGGATACGGCGGATACCCCGGCCGCCAGCCCGGGTACGGAATGGGGATCGGGACGGGCACGGGGATCGGGACGACGCCCGGGTTGGGCACCCCGCCGGGCGATTCGGGAACCGGGGCCGGTCCCGCACTGGGCGCGAGCAGCTGCGGCGGAATGTAGCCGTTGTTGTCCGGGATGATGCCGCCCTGGTATCCGGCGTTCGGCTGATCGGCGGGCGGGGCCGGCACCGGCGCCTGCTGCTGAGTCGGCAGCAGCGGCATGAACTTCCCCGGGGCGGCGTTCTGGTGTCCCACCACGGGCTCGGTTGCCGCGGTGGGCCGGACCGTGATGGCCACCGCGACTGCCAGCGACGCGAACCCGACCACCGCGAACGCGACGACGGCGTTGGTGATCAGCAACGACCGGCCGCTGAGCGGCCGCGCCGTGGTCAGCGCTTCTTCGTCGTCGTAGTACTCGTCCCCGAATTCGCCTTCGATCGGCAGCGGTTCGCCGTCCTCGGCCATCGAGTACGCCAGCTGCGGCTCCTCCGCCGCGAACGCTTCGGTTCCGGCCGTCGGGGACACCGTCGTCGAGTCACCCGCGGGCTGCACCGCGGGGGCCATGGCCGTCGCGTCGGCGGCCGCGTCGAGCCCGACGGTCGGCGCCATCGTGGTCGCGTCGGCGGCCGCGTCGAGACCGACGGTCGGCGCCATCGTGGTCGCGGCTTCCGGTTCGTCGAGCACCACGACGTTGTGCACGCCGGAGTCTTCCAATGCCCGCCGCAGCTCGTCGACCCGCTGCGGATCCGACCACGACAACCGGGTGGCCAGGAGCCGGTGGTTTTCGTCGGCCAACAACCGGTTGGTGCCGACGACGGTTTCGGTCAAGGTCTGGATGGGGTTGTCCGCGTTCGCCAAATCGACGACGAACTGGTCGATCGCATCCGGACCCGGCACGGCCGCGTCGACGAGCGTCAGGCGCGCGACCGGATCTGCGACCGCCACCCCCAAAACGACGTCCACCGCGGCTCTCCTTCGGCCGGCCAGTCCCCAACCAGCAAATGACCCAGCAATCATTACACTGCGATACGGACGGCAGTATCCATCACTCGGATGAGATTCGCCTATGAGCGTCTTTGACCACCGGGGAGCATCGTGAGCCAGGGCAGCGCACGCGACGTAACCGCCGCAGTCCTGCTCGTCGTTGCGCTGTTCCTGCCGTGGAACCTGTATTTCGGCGTCGGCGTGCCGGACAGCCAGGTGGCGCTGTTCGCCCTCTTGGGTGTGGTGACGCTGCTGTCCCTGGCCTCCTTCGCCGTGCCGCGGTTGCGCACGCCGCTGAACGTCCCCTACCAGTTGCTGGTGGCCGGCTTCGTCGTGTTCGACCTGGTGCAGACGATCCGCTCCGGCGCCGGCGTGCACGTGCCGGGCGGTGTCGGGCCGGGGGCGTGGCTGGGGGCTGCGGGCTCACTGTTGGCCGCGCAGCCGACTGCCGCCGACGACGACCGGTTCCGGCCCGCGCCGATGATCGGCTATGCCTCGATCGTTGTCGCGTCGCTGTGCACCGCCTTCCACCTGTTCTGGCGGGTGCGCTACGCGTTGCAGGGTTCGGCTGGCTTCGGCAAGCAGAACATCGCGGTCATCGCGACGGCGGTGGTGTACGGCGCGGTGGCGTTGGCCGTCGTCATTCTGGCGTCGCGGTGGCTGCTGAACAGCAGCACGGCTTCTCGGCTCGCGACCGTCGCGCTCGGTGCCTCGACGCTGGTCGCCGGGATCCTGGTGTGGGGTCTTCCGGTCGGCCGCGACATCGACGCGTTCCACGGCATCGCGCAGAACACCTCGACGGCCGGGGTCGGGTACGAGGGGTATCTGGCCTGGGCCGCGGGCGCGGCGATCTTCGCGCCACGCACGCTGTGGGGCCAACGCGGCGCGGAGGGCAGGCTCTCCTGGCGGGTGGCCGCGCCAAAACCCTTACTGCTCATCGCCGTCTGGTGCCTGGGTTCGGTGTTGATGCGGATCACCGACCTTGCCGTGGCGGCCGCGCTGGATTACCCGTACTCGCGCTACGACACCCTGACGCTGGCCGTGTTCGACCTGGCCACCGGGGTGCTGGCGATCTGGCTTCGGGCCAGCCTGGCCAACACCTCGGCGTCGGCACGACTGATCATGTCGCTGTGCGGATTGCTTGGTGCGCTCAGCATTTCGCGGGTGGTGCTGGGCGTGGCACTGGCGCCGCGGTTCAAGGAGCCGCCCGGTGGCGCGTGGACCAACCCGGTCTACGGCAACGATCTCGCCCAGCAGATCACCAGCACCTTCGATGTGGCGCTGTGCGGTCTTGCGCTCAGTATCCTTGCCGCCGCCGTTGTTTCGGGCCGAAGCCGCCCCGCCAAGCTTCGTCCCGCGCATACCCGTACCGCGAAGCCGCCCCCTGTGGACGCACCCACCACCGTCCTGTCGCAGCCGCGGATCTTCCGCGGCGACGACTCCGCCACCCGCCAGCTGCACATCCCGCAGGCGGCCAGGCCGAGGATCTACCGGCCGCCCCAAGGCCCGACGTAACCTAGCGCAACGGCGCAAAGGCGAACTCGCGCAGGCCATCCCGTGGATCGACTGCCGCGCGGAAGCCCAGCACCTGCTCGGCGCGGGCCGGGTCGGCCACGATGTGACGCACATCGCCGCTGCGGTATTGGCCGGTGACGACGGGCGAGGGCGCGCCCTCGCGCGCGTCGCTCAACGCGGTGGCGACCTCGAGAATCGAGATCGGCCGCCCAGAACAGACGTTGAACGCCGAGAAGCCCGCGCGGTCGCTGTTGGCCGCCGCAAGGTTCGCCGCGGCAACGTCGTCGACGTGGACGAAGTCTCGCATCTGCCCGCCGTCCTCGTAAACCCTTGGCGGCTGATCTTTTTCGAGGGAGGAGCGGAAGATCGCGGCCACCCCGGAATAGGGGGTGTCCCGCGGCATGCCGGGGCCGTAGACGTTGTGGTAGCGCAGTGCCACCACCGAGCCGCCGCTCGACTCCGACCACGCCAGCGCGTAGTGCTCCTGCGCGGTCTTGCTGGCCGCGTACAGGCTGCGGGGGCGCAGCGGCGCGTCCTCGTCGACGAGCCGCCAGGTGACCGGCACCCCGCAGACCGGGCAGCGGGCATCGAAGACCCCGGCGTCCAAATCGGCGCGCCGCCGCGGCAGCGGGTCGACCAAACCGTGGTCGGGGCAGGCGTAGTGCCCCTGTCCGTACACCACCATCGACGACGCCAGCACCAGCCGGCGCACTCCAGCGGCGAACATCTGCGCCAACAGCACCGTGGTGGCGTAGTCGTTGTGACCGCCATAGGCGGGGGCGTCGGCCGCGTCCACGCCGGCGCCGACCATCGCGGACTGGTGGCATACCAGGTCGATTCCGTGCAGCAGCGGCGCCAGCGCGTCGGCGTCGCGCACGTCGACGCGGTGGCATCCTTCCGGTAGCACTGAGCCGGGCCCGTGCGCGGCGGGCAGCAGGACGTCGACTCCGACGACGTCGTGCCCGGCCGCCCGCAGCGCGCCGCCCACCCGGGAGCCGATGAAACCGGCCGCGCCGGTCAGCAACACCCTCACGGCAGCTCGAACGGCAACGTGACGCCGGTGTGCGCCAGGCAGTGCGTGCAGGTGCGCTGCTCAGCCACCTGACCGATCGCGTCGCGGACCAGGTTCTTGAGCAGGTCCATGTTCTTCTCGAATTGGGCGAACACGTCGACCGCCTTCACTCCCGCACCGACTTCGATGCCGGCGTCCAGGTCCGTCACCAAAGCGATTGCCGCATAGCAGATTTCGAGCTCACGCGCGAGTACCGCCTCCGGGTAGCCGGTCATGTTCACCAGCGTGAACCCGGCCGAGGCGAACCACCGGCTTTCCGCGCGGGTGGAAAACCGCGGGCCCTGAATCACCACCATGGTGCCGCCGTCGACGACATCGGGTTGGCCGGTGACTCCCAGGATCGAGGCCCGCAGCGTCGGGCAGTACGGGTCGGCGAAGTCGACGTGGATGGCGCCGGAATCGAAATAGGTGTCGGCGCGGCCGCGGGTGCGGTCGACGAGTTGGTCGGGCACGGCAACGGTGCCCGGACCGAGCTCCGGGGTCAGGCTGCCGACGGCGCAGGGCGCGAGCACCCGCCGCACGCCGAGCTTGCGCAGCGCCCACATGTTGGCGCGATAGGGCACAGTGTGCGCCGAGTACTCATGCTGCGCGCCGTGCCGCGGCAGGAACGCGACCTCGTGCCGCCCGACCGCGCCCACGGTGATCGGGGCGCTGGGCTCGCCGTAGGGGGTGTCGACGTGCACCTCGCGGCTGTCGGAGCCGAAGAACGTGTAGAAGCCGCTGCCGCCGATCACTCCGAGCATCTGCCCATTGTGGTGCATCGTCGCGATCGCAAGCGCGGCGAAGCCGGGCGGAGCGGATCGCGACCATCGTCTAGGGCAGGATGCCCTGCATGGCCACTTTCGCGCAGTGGGTCTCCGGCGCCCGGCCGCGCACCCTGCCCAACGCGGTGGCGCCGGTCATCGCGGGCACCGGCGCGGCGGCCTGGCTGGACGCCGCGGTGTGGTGGAAGGCGCTGCTCGCGCTGGCCGTCGCGCTCGCGCTGATCGTCGGGGTCAACTACGCCAACGACTATTCCGACGGCATCCGCGGCACCGACGACGAGCGCGCCGGCCCGCTGCGCCTGGTGGGTTCGAAGCTGGCGGCCCCGCGATCGGTGCTGACCGCCGCGATCGTCAGCCTGACCGTCGGCGCTGCGGCCGGGCTGGCGCTGGCGCTGCTGACCGCGCCGTGGCTGATCGCGGTCGGCGCCGCGTGCATCGCCGGGGCCTGGCTGTACACCGGCGGGTCGAAGCCCTATGGGTATGCCGGGTTCGGCGAGGTCGCGGTGTTCGTGTTCTTCGGCCTGGTCGCGGTGCTCGGCACGCAGTACACCCAGGCGCTGCGGATCGACTGGGTGGGCGTGGTCCTGGCGGTCGCGACCGGGGCGCTGTCGTCGGCGGTGCTGGTGGCCAACAACCTGCGCGACATCCCCACCGACGCGCAGTCGGGCAAGGTGACCCTCGCCGTGCGGCTCGGCGATGCCCGCACCCGCGTGCTGTATCAGGGGTTGCTGGCGACCGCGGCGGTGCTGACTCTGGTGCTGATGTGGGCGACGCCGTTGTGTGCCTTGGGATTGGTTGGCGCGCCGCTGGCGGTGCGCGCGGCGGAGCCGGTGCGCGCCGGCCGCGGCGGGCCCGCGTTGATCCCGGTGCTGCGCGACACCGGGCTGGCGATGCTGGTGTGGGCGATCGCGGTGGCGGTGGCCCTGGCGCTCGCGGGGCCGTTGGGGATCTAAGCAGCCGCCGAGATTTAACCCACGCACACGTTCCGCGTGTCGTGTGCGTGGCGTAAGTGTCGCGGCGGCGGTGGCGCTAGGCGGCCTTGTCCAACAGCGCGAGGATCGCCGCGCGCAACTGCGCGGTGTAGACGTGTTCGGTGATCAACCCGAGGGCTTCCTTGTCGCCGCTGCGCAGAATGCCCAGTAGCAGGTGCTCACAGCCGATCTCGTTGTCCTTGTGGGCCAAGGCTTCTCGCACCGCGTACTCAAGGACCTTCTTGGCGGAGCGGGTGAACGGGATGTGCCCCCGCCGACGGCGGCGCCGACCCGAGGACGACAGCGCGCTGTCGAACGCGTCGGGACCGAAGGTGCGCGCCACGCTGTCGCGCACAGCGGATAGGTCGATGCCGATCGCGCGCAGCGCCTCGGCGTCCCCGTCAAAAGCCGCGTCGGTCTTCGGGGCGGCCTCAACCAGACGCGCGCGCACCGCGTCGGCTGTCAACCCGTAGCCACTCAACACCCCGGACAGGTCGTTACCCGCCGACTGCAGGATTCCCAGCAGCAGGTGCTGCGGCGCGATTTCGCGGGTGCGCAACTCGCGGACCTCCTCCTGGGCGAGTACGACGGCCACCCGGGCGTGCCGGGTGAAGCGCTCGAACATGCGTCATCTCCTCCGGTTGTACTTCTGGTGCACGGCCTGCCGGCTCACACCGAGGGCCTCGGCGATGGCTTGCCAGCTCCAGCCCTGCTCGCGCGCGTTGGCGACGTGGATCGCCTCAAGGCGCTCCTGCAGTCGCTGCAGCGCGCGCACGGCCCGCAGGCCGACGGCCGGATCGGCGGTGCCCGCCGCGTCGGCGGCCGACGCCAGGTCGGACAGCTCACTCATGGCTGTCAATCTAACTTGACACGCTCATCCCGTCAACAAAACTTGACAACCACCACGGCATAGAGTCGACGCAGCACCCTCAGAAAAGGACGGCATGAGTCAGATCGCCACGGGCAGCGGGCCGAAGAACGTCGGCCTGCTCAGCGTCGGGTCCTACCGCCCCGCACGGGTGGTCAGCAACGCAGAGATCTGCGAGAACATCGATTCCTCCGACGAGTGGATCTACTCCCGAACCGGAATCAAGAGCCGCCGATTCGCCGCCGACGACGAGTCCGCGGCGTCCATGGCAACCGAGGCCGCCCGGCGCGCGCTGGCCGTCGCCGCGCTCAGCGCGGCCGACATCGACGGCGTGATCGTCACCACCAACACGCATTTCCTGCAAACCCCGCCGGCTGCCCCGATGGTCGCATCGGCACTCGGCGCCCAGGGTGTGCTCGGCTTCGACATTTCGGCGGGCTGCGCGGGGTTCGGGTACGCGCTGGGCGCGGCGGCCGACATGATCCGCGGCGGAGCCGCCCGCAAGATGGTGGTGGTCGGCACCGAGAAACTCTCCCCCACCATCGACATGCGCGACCGCGGCAACTGCTTCATCTTCGCCGACGGCGCGGCCGCGGTGGTGGTGGGCGAGACGCCCACGCAGGGCATCGGCCCGATCATCGCGGGCAGCGACGGCGAACAGGCCAACGCCATCCGCCAGGACATCGACTGGATCACGTTCGCGCAGAACCCAAGTGGTGCGCGCCCGTTCGTGCGGCTCGAAGGCCCCGCCGTATTCCGTTGGGCGGCATTCCAAATGGGCGACGTGGGTCGCCGGGCGCTGGAGGCGGCCGGGGTCGGCCCCGACCAAATCGACGTGTTCGTGCCGCACCAGGCCAACAGCCGCATCAACGAACTACTGGCCAAGACCCTGGAATTGCGCCCGGATACGGTGATTGCCAACGACATTGAGCAGACCGGAAACACGTCGGCGGCGTCCATTCCCCTGGCGATGGCCCAACTACTGGAAACCGGAGCGGCCAAGCCCGGCGATCTCGCCCTGCTGATCGGTTACGGCGCGGGCCTGACCTACGCCGCGCAGGTCGTCAGGATGCCGCGCGGCTGATCTCACTCGGGCTCCGGCGTCTCGTCGTCGGGTGGCGCCTCGCCGCGCAGCCGGGCCCGCAGCTGGTCACGTTCCCGCCGGCGCCGCTCGCCGCTGACGGCGAGCGCGGCGGTGGCGCGCCGGCGCAGCGGACTGAACAGCCAGATGCCCAGGGGCATGGCGATGATCAGCGCGAACAAGGCCGCCACGACGACGGGAAATTCGCTGACGCCCAGCAACCGAGCCACCCCGTATATCGCGCCGCTGAGCGCAACCACCAGCAGCAACCGCGCCGCCGCGTACAGCACGACGTCCACTACCACCCGGCTCCCAGTGCTGTTGCCGCTCGGCCCTTCTGACACGGGGTCGAGCCTACGGCCCGGGTATATTCGCTCCAAGGAGGTGTCGCGTGCTCTACCTGCTCTTCGTCCTGGTGCTCGGGACGCTGATTTATGTCGGCTGGCGAGCGGCACGATCACATGCCCTACGGTCCAAGACCCGCGTGATCGGCCCGGACGACGATCCGGACTTCCTGCGGCGCCTCGGGCGAGACTAGCCGAGACTAGCCGAGACTAACCCCCCGGAGAGGGCCGAGAGTCGCTGGGAAATCCGTCGGCGACGACGGCCGCCAGCTCGGTGAGCGCTTCCCGGGTAGACCGACGCAGCCGGTCCAGGTTGATCTCGGCGCCTTCTTCGAGGTGAGCGTCGAAGGGCACCAACCGCACCGCACGGCAGCGCCGCGCGAAGTGATCGACGACCTTTTGCATGTCGACGTTGCCGGTCCGCGGCCGCACCGCGTTGATGACGGCAACCGAGTTGCGTACCAGGTCCTCGTGACCGTGCGCGTCGAGCCAGTCCAGCGTGGCCGACGCGGCGCGGGCGCCGTCGATGGAGGCCGAGCTGACCACGACGAGGACGTCGGCCTTGTCCAGCACCGATGACATCGCCGAGTGCAGCACGCCGGTGCCGCAGTCGGTGAGGACCAGGCCGTAGAACCGCTCCATGATGTCCATGGCGCGGGCGTAGTCGTCGGCGCTGAACGCGTCCGAGATCGCCGGGTCGCTGTCGGATGCCAGCACCTCCAGCCCGCTGGGGCCCCGCGAGGTGTAGCGGCGGATGTCGCTGTAGCGCTCGATGGCTTTCGCGTCATGCAGCAGTTGGCGGACGCTGGCCGCCGTTTCCAGCGGCACCTTCTGGTTCAGCGTGCCGCGGTCGGGGCTGGCGTCCACGGCCATCACCCGGTCGCCGCGAAGGGAGGCGAACGTCGTGCCCAGCGTCGCGGTGATCGTGGTTTTGCCGACGCCGCCCTTCAGCGACACCATCGCGACCCGGTAGCAACCCCGCAGCGGACGGTTCACCCGGGCCACCAAATCCTGGTACCGGGCGGCCCGGGGGCTCTCGCCAAGGTTGATCAGCTGACCGGACAACGTGTAGAGCAACCGGCGCCAGCCCTCCGACGGCGGCGGCTTGACCTGACGCAGCAGCATGCTGGTGGACAGTTCGGGATACGGCGTGTGCGGGATGAGCTCGGGGCGGTACGACGAGCTCGACGAGTCCACGGGCCGCACGGGGGCGTCGGCCGGGCCGCCGTGATAACCGCCGAAGCCCGCCGGATCGACGCGCGGGATGCCGGTAGCCGGTGTGGAATCCCAGAGCGGCATCCCGGCGGGTGCGGTCGGCGGGGCCGCGGGGCGGGCGTCGGGCGCGGGGCGGCGCTGCTCGGTGCGAAACCCGGCGAAGGCCCGCGTCGGCGCGTCACCGCCGGACTGTGCCGGCGGCAATTGCGTGGTCTCGGGCGCGGTGATGCCGGTGGTCGTTGGGTTGTCGGACACGTGTATTTCCCCCTTGTTCTAAGTACGCGGGGCGATGCCGAAGGGCAGTCAGCCCACGCCCGCGTACGAGTGCAGGCCCACGGTGACCAGGTTAACGAAGAACAGATTGAAGACCATCGCCACGAATCCCGCGACGTTGATCCACGCCGCCTTCCTGTCTCGCCATCCCGCGGTCGACCTGGCGTGTAGATAAGCCGCATAGATCACCCATGCGACGAAAGACACGGTCTCCTTGGGATCCCAGCCCCAGTACCTGCCCCAGGCCTCTTCGGCCCAGATCGCCCCGAAAATTACCCCGAAACCGAACACGGGAAACGCGAAGATCGTCGTCCGGTAGGCGAGCCGGTCCAGGGTCTGCGCGTCCGGCAAACGTTGCACGACGCGCGCCAGCCGGCTGTCGGCGTTTGCCGGATCGTCGGGATTAGCCAGCCGCGACGTGCGCAGCAGGAACAGGATGCTGGAGACGCCCGCCACCAGGAACACCCCCGAGCCGAGGCTGACGACCGACACGTGGATGGGCAGCCAGTAGGACTGCAGGGCCGGCATTACCGGTGCGGCGTTGGCGTACAGCCAGCGCCCGGACACCGTGAGCAGGACGAGCACCGGCACCAGCAGGAACACCCACAGGGGTCGGTACTGCGATCGTCGCAGCACGATCGCACCGGCCACCAACCCGCTCAGGCAGGTCAGGTTGATGAACTCGTACATGTTGCCCCACGGCACCCGCATGGTGGCCAGGCCGCGCAGCACGACGCAGGTCACCAGCAGCCCGATGCCGAGGTAGACCACGGACAGTCCGGCGCGGCCGACGCGTTCATCGAGCGGCCGCGCCGCGGTGTCCTCGACGACGCCCGGGGTCGCGCTGTCGACGGCGACACCCCTTTCGGCCCCGGCCAGCACGCGCGCCCGGTTGTCGGCGCGGCGGCCGCCGACGTAGGCGAGCTCGAAGGCCAGCAACAGCATCGCGACCACCAGCGCGACCACCGCCGAGGTGAACGCCCAGTCGGAGTAGCGCGCCAGGCCGATGTTGACGTGCAGGGTATTCATTTGACGTCCACCTGAGTGCTCCTTCTGGACGTGCCAAATCCGCTGAGTAACCGCTCGGTCAGCCGCTCGAACTCGTCGCCCCAGCCGGAATTGTCGGTGCGGGCCAGGCCGCCCAGCTCGACGTTCACGGTACCGGGGGCGTCCTCACCGGCTTCCTGCGCAGTGGTGAGCCGGACCCACACCCGTCGGCGGCGCACCAGCAGCGACACCAGCAGCCCGGCCATCATCGAGATCGCGAAGACCAGCACCCAGGCCTGTCCGGGGTCATGGGACACCTGCAGGTTCACGAACGGCACCGCGCCGTCGAACCGGACGACGGTGCCGGCCGCCGGGCCCTGGTCGATCAGGACCTGCTCGCCGGCGCGCAGGTTGACCCGCTTCTCCTTGGTCAGTCGGCCCTGCTCGATCAGCCGGTGGTCCAGCGAGAACAGCGATTGGGGCCGCCCGGTGTCCAGGCCGGTGTCCCCGCGGTAGATGTCGACGGCGACCGCCGGCGCGTTGAGGGCCGGGAAGCGCGACGACAGCAGGACGCCGTCGAGCTGCGCGGTCGGCGCCAGCAGGCCCTGGATCGCGATCTCGTGTTTACGACGGTCGTCGGGGTTGGGATAGCTGCGCGCGGGCGGGTCGATGCGGGCCACCCCCGACGACAGCAGGGTCTGCGGGTTGTCGGGCCGCCACTGCACGGTCGAGGTGCGGGTCTGTCCGTCCGGGAAGATCACGGTGAACGTGGGCGCGTAGCCGTGGCCCTGCAGGTACACCCGGTCGCCGCCGATGCGCAGCGGGTGGTTGACCTCCAGCCGGTAGGGCCGCCAGGTGTTCGCCGCCAGGTCGCCACCGGATTGGTAGTCGATATCGGCTGCGAACGAGGTGGCCTGCCCCGACGACAGGTAGTGCGCTTGGAAGTCGTTGACCCGCACGCAGATCGGGTGCAGCGACGTGCCGTCGACGGTGTTGCCGGCGCGGAACGAGTCGAACGCGGCCGGGGACGCCGAGCAGAAGCCCGGCCCGCCGTCGGCGATGACGATCACGTTGCCCTCGTAGCCGAAGAGCTTTCCGACGGCCACCGCGACCAGCAGGCCCAGCAGCGAGAAGTGGAAGACCAGGTTGCCGAACTCGCGCAGGTAGCCCTTCTCGGCGGACACCTCGACGGTGTCGGGGTGGGTCTCGTCGGGATGCCGAATGGTCGAGCGCCAGCCTTTGAGCCGGCCGGCGATGGTGTTGGCCAGGGCATTGATACCGGCGACGTCGGCGGAGTCGGCGGGCAGCCGCACGCTGGTGTGTTTGGGCAGCCGGCTCAGGTTGCGTGGGGCGGCCACCGGCGTGGCCCGCAGGCTGCGGGCGTGCTCGATCATCCGCGGGGTCAGGCAGCCGACCAGCGACACGAACAACAGCACGTAGATGGCGGTGAACCAGAAGCTGGAGAACACGTTGAACGCCTGCAGCGCGTCCAGCCACGGGCCGATCACCGGGTGCGCGGCCAGGTATTCGGTGACCTTGCCGGCGTTGAGGCTGCGCTGCGGCACCAGCGCACCGGGGATCGCGCCGAGCGCCAGCAGGAACAGCAGCACCAGCGCGGTGCCCATTGAGGTCAGCGAGCGCCACAGGTTGCGCACTTTCGCGGCGAGCCAGCTCAAATCGGCAGCCGCACGTCGGTGACCAGCGCGTCGCGCAGCCACGAGATGAAGTCGTTCCACACGCCGGTGACCAGTGCGGCGCCGACCGCGATCAGCAGGGCGCCGCCGAAGATCTGGATGCCCCGGCTGTGTCGCCGCAGCCAGCCCAGGCCGGACATCGCCCCCGCGGAGCCGAATGCCAGCAACACGAACGGGATCCCCAGGCCCAGGCAGTAGGCGATCGTCAAGACGATCCCGCGGGCCACGTTGGCGCCGTCGGTGGCCGCGGCCACGGTGATCACCCCGCTCAGCGTCGGCCCCAGGCACGGCGTCCAGCCCAGCGCGAACACCGCGCCCAGCAGCGGGGCTCCCGCCACCGTCGTGAGCTGCCGCGGGCTGAACCGCGCCGTGTTCTGTAGTGCCGGGATGAGCCCGACGAAGACCAGGCCCATGACGATGGTCAGCACTCCCCCGACCCGCTGCAGCAGGACCTGGTTGGTGATCAGCGTGGTCGTCATGCCCAGCACCGCGACGGTGCCGAGGACGAACACCGTGGTGAACCCGGCGACGAATAGCGCCGCCGATCCGGCGATGCGCCACCGGGCGGCCGCCTGGGTCTTGACGGCCCCCTGCTCGTCCGGCACGCCGACGACGGCCGCGAGATACGACAGGTAGCCCGGCACGAGCGGCACCACGCACGGCGACGCGAACGACACCAGTCCCGCCAGCACGCACGCCCCGAGTGCCAGCAGCAGCGGTCCCGCGGCGGCGATGTGGGTGAAGCCGGTCATTTCTCTGACGCCAAGCGTTGCACGACCGGTTCCAGGTCCTCGGCCAGCAGCTCGCGCAGGAACACCGCGGCGACGCGATGCTGGCGGTCGAGGACCAGCGTGGACGGGATCACGGTGGTGGGGTACTTGCCGCCGAACGCGATCAGCGTGCGCATGGCCGGGTCATAGATCGACGGGTAGGTGACGTGGTGGTCGTCGACGAAGTCCAGTGCCGCCTGGCGGTTGCTGTCGCGGACATCGATGCCCAGAAGGGACACCCCGGCGGCGCGGGTGGCGTCGTACACCCGCTGCAGCTGAGCGACCTCGGCGCGGCACGGCCCGCACCACTGCCCCCATACGTTGACGACGACGACGTTCCCGGCGAACTGCCCGTCCAGCGAGATCGTGCGGCTCGGATCCGCCAGGTCCGGGCCGGACAGCGGGCCGGGACGGCCGCGGGTGGCCGGCGGGTCGTAGAAGATGTCGGTTTTGCCGCCGGGTGAGACGAATTCGAACGTGCCGCCCTGGGCGACTGCGTCGCGCCCGGTACACCCGGTAGCCAGCGATACCAGTACGGCCCCGGCCAAAAGCAGCCGCCACATGCTCAAGCGCCCGCCGGTTGGGAATACTCGACGTCTACCAGCCGGTCGCCGTCGTAGACGAAGGTGGTCACCGACGCCAGCCCGCATTGCCGTCGGCGCGGGTCATGCCAGAGCCGCTGACCGGTCAGGTACAGCCGCAGCGTCCACACCGGCAGTTGGTGGCTGACGCAGATCACCTCGTGGCCGGCGCCCCGGACGCGCGCCTTGTCCGCCGCGGTCGCCATGCGTTCGGCGACCTGCTTATAGGGCTCGCCCCACGACGGGCGGAACGGGTTACGCAGCTGCCACCAGAACTTCGGGTTGCGCCAGGCGCCGTCGCCCGGGCCCATGCGCTTGCCCTCGAAGAAGTTGGCCGACTCGATCAAGTCGGGATCGGTGTCCACCGGCAGGCCGTGCTTGGCGGCGATGGGCGCGGCGGTCTCCTGGGCGCGCTGCAGCGGGGAGGCGATCACCGCGACAATGTCGCGGTGGGCCAGCGCGTCGGCGACCGCTGCCGCTTGCGCGTTGCCCGTGTCGGAGAGGTAGTAGCCGGGCAGCCGGCCGTAGAGGACGCCGCTCGGGTTGTACACCTCTCCGTGCCGCACCACGTGGACGCGGGTTTGCTCGGCCATCAGGACTCCCGCGCCCGGGCTGCGGCGCGTGCCGCAGGTTCGAGTGCTTCCGCGATGCGCTCGAATGCCGCGTCGTCCAGCGCGGCCGAGACGAACCATGCCTCGTACGGGCTGCACGGCGGGTACACGCCGGCGTCCAGCAGCGCATGGAAGAACGGGGCGAACCGCCAGGTCTGGCTGGCCCGCGCCGACGCGAAGTCGGTGACCGGCGTCTCGGAGAAGAACACGCTGAGCATGTTGCCGGCCCGCGGAATTTGATGCGGCACACCGGCATTCGTCAGTGCCTCGGCGAATAACGTGGCCAGGCGGTCGGCGTTGGCGTCCAGGGTCGCATAGACCGCGTCGTCGGCGGTGCGCAGCGTGGCCAGCCCGGCGGCCATCGCCACCGGGTTACCCGACAGCGTGCCGGCCTGGTACACCGGGCCCAGCGGCGCCAGCCGCTCCATCACCTCGGCGCGGCCGCCGAATGCCGCGGCCGGCAGACCGCCGCTCATCACCTTGCCGAAGGTGAAAAGGTCGGCGGCGACGGGATCGATTCCGTACCAACCACTTCGGCTGACCCGGAAGCCGGTCATCACCTCATCGACGATCAGCAGCGCGCCGTGCTCGGCGGTGATCGCGCGCAGCGCCGCGTTGTAGCCGGCCGCTGGTGGGACGACGCCCATGTTGCCGGGGCTGGCCTCGGTGATCACCGCGGCGATGTCGGCGCCGAACCGGTCGAACGTCTGCCGGACGGCGTCGATGTCGTTGTAGGGCAACACGATTGTGTCGGCTGCGGTCGCGCCGGTGACGCCGGGCGACGACGGCAGGCCCAGCGTCGCCACCCCGGAACCCGCGTCGGCAAGCAGCGCGTCGACGTGGCCGTGGTAGCAGCCGGAGAACTTGACGATCTTGGCGCGGCCGGTGAATCCGCGCGCCAGCCGGACGGCGCTCATGGTGGCCTCGGTGCCGGAGTTCACCATGCGGATCCGCTCGACGGCTGCCACCCGCCCGATGATCTCGTTGGCCAGTTGGCTCTCGGCGGGGGTCGGTGCTCCGAACGACAGGCCGTTGGCGGCGGCCTTGGTGACGGCCTCGACGACGGCCGGATGTGCGTGCCCCAGGATCATCGGGCCCCACGAGCACACGAGGTCGACGTAGCGGTTGCCGTCGGCGTCGGTGAGCCAGCAGCCGTGCGCCTCGGTGATGAACCGCGGGGTGCCACCCACGGCGGTGAACGCCCGAACCGGGGAGTTCACCCCGCCGGGAATGACCGCACAGGCGTCCTCGAACAGCTGTGCCGAGGTACGCACCCGCGCGAGCGCCTGGTCAGTGCTACCCATGCCGACCAGTGTCCCAGCCTTCTCGACCCGATCAACTACAGGGTGTAAGAGTTGGTCATGCACCTTCCCCATGGGTTGGCACGGTTTAACCGCCGCGTGACCAATCCCATGCTGCTGCCGTGGGCCGGCCGGGCGCCGATGTTCGCCATCGTCGAGCATGTCGGGCGGCGCTCGGGAAAGGCCTACAGCACCCCGCTGAGCGTGTTCACCGCCGAGGTGGACGGCAGGCCCGGCGTGGCCGCGCTGCTGGCCTACGGCCCCGAGTGCGACTGGCTGAAGAACCTCAAGGCGGCGGGCGGCGGCCGGGTGCGCCATCGCGGCAAGGCGTTTGACATCGCCGAGCCGCGTGTGGTGAGCAAGGCCGAGGCCGCACGCTTCGTCTGCGACCGGCCGGATTTTGCGCGGGTGCCGTTCGAGCAGGCGGTGTTGCTCATCGAGACCGAGTGACGCGCATCACGGCGATCCGCGAGCGATCGGTCCGTCTGCAAGGCAACCTCGCCAATGCGCTGGTCAACTTCTCCGGCCACACGGTCTCCCTCGTCGCGCTGATCACCGACACGCCCGTCGTCGGGGTGGCGTTCAACTCGATCGGCCGCTTCGCGCAGAGCGGCATCCTGCGCGACCGGATGATCCCGCGGGTGCTCGCGGCCTCCCCCGACGCGCTGCTGGACGAGTCGGGACGCCTCGACCCGGCCGCGGTTCTGGCCTGTGCGCTCGCCGACGAGAAGCCCGGTGGCCACGGCGACCGCGCGGCCGCGGCCGCCGCCCTGGAACTCGCCTGCTGGGACCTCAACGCGAAGCTCGACGACGAGCCGGCCTATGCGAGCATCGCGCGGCGGTTCGGCCGGGAGTCGGCCGCGACGGTTGCCGTGTACGCCGCCGGCGGTTACTACTACCCCGCCCGCGGGCTCGACGATTTACGCGCCGAGATGCGCGGCTACCGCGAGCGGGGCTACGACGCGGTGAAGATGAAGATCGGCGGCGCGTCGCTGGGCGAGGACCTGGCCCGCATCGAGGCCGTCGTCGACGTCGTCGGCGACGCGGGGCGGGTCGCGGTGGATGCCAACGGCAGGTTCGACCGGTCGGCCGCCACGCGGTGGGCGGCGGCGTTGGCCCCCTACGGCCTGCGCTGGTACGAAGAGCCCGGCGACCCTTTGGATTTCGAGCTGAACCGCGCGGTGACGGCCTGCTATGACGGGCCGGTGGCCACCGGTGAGAACCTGTTCTCCGTGGCCGACGTGACCAACCTGGTTCGATACGCGGGCATGCGGCCGGGGCGCGACGCCTTCCAGATGGACGCCGGCTTGAGTTACGGATTGACCGAGTACGCGCGGATGCTCGAGGTGCTCGAGACCCACGGCTTCGAGCGCCGCTTCGCCTTCCCGCACGGCGGTCACCTGATCAACCTGCACATCGCGGCCGGGCTGGGCCTGGGCGGATGCGAGTCGTATCCCGGTGTGTTCCAACCCTTCGGCGGGTATCCCGACGGCTGCGTTGTCGACGGGGGCCGGATCGCCCCGACGGACGCCGCGGGCTTCGGCCTCGAGCAGAAGACCGGCCTGGCCGGGTTGATCGCCGAACTGGCGGCCTGAGGAGCGCGGATGAAGATCGCAGTAATCGGTTGCGGCGCAATGGGATCCATCTACGCGGCCAAGCTCGCGGCCGCCGGCAACGACGTGCTGGCTATCGACGCCGACGAGGCCAGCATGACCCAGGTCGCCCAACACGGCCTGCGGGTCACCGGCCCCGGCTCCGATCAGGTGGTACCGCTGCGGGCCGCCACGGTCGCGCCGAACGAGCCGATGGATCTCGTCGTGCTCGCCGTCAAGGCCGCGGACGTGATATCCGGTGCGCGGCAGGCACTTCCGATGCTGGGCGCGGGCACGCCGGTGCTGACCATCCAGAACGGCCTCGGGTCGGCGGAGACCGTCGCCGGCGTCGTCGGGGACGAGCGGCTCGCGGTAGGGATCGCCAGCGGGTTCGGGGCCTCGCGCGTCGCCGCAGGCCATGTGCACCACAACGCCATGCGCGCCATGCGGTTCGGCGCCTACGCGGCGCTACCGCACGCGACGGTCGAATCGATAGCGCACACGTGGACCGATGCCGGGTTCGACGCCGCCGCGGTCGTCGACATCGCCGCGATGCAGTGGGAGAAGCTGATGTGCAACGTCGCGTATAGCGCGCCCTGCGCATTGACGCACCTGACCGTCGGCCAGGTGATGGACGATAAGGAGATGGGCCCGGTCAGCAGGGCGGCGGCGACCGAGGCGTTCGACGTCGCGCGCGCGTCCGGGATCGCGATCGATGTCACCGATCCGGTCGAGCACGTGCGGGACTTCGGCGCCCGGATGCCCGACGCGAAGCCCTCGGCGCTGCTCGACCACGAAGCGCACCGGATCAGCGAGATCGACGTCATCAACGGGGCCGTCCCGCGGCAGGGGGCGCGCGTCGGCGTCGAAGCGCCGGTGAACGCGACACTCACCGCATTGGTCAAATCAGTCGAACAGCGTTGGCGCACAAACGATTAGACCCCAAAGGTCACGAGGCTTTGGCATACCTACGCACTCGCTCGCTCTCATCGAACGTGCCCGTGTGCTGCCGGCCCGTATCGTCTCGGCCGAAAAATGTCCACTGCTTTTTCACTTGAGGTCCGCTGATCAACTTGACCGTGTAACCCCGATGCGGAGGATCCAGCGCCCCGATAATGTCACCGACCCGGATCTCCGCCGGGTGAATCTCCGGTGCGTCGCCCCAGTTGTGTATGGCCATGCCACCCGCCCTCCCCGTTCGGCTACCGTCACTCTACGCGCAGTGGCGACGCATCCGGAGCGCGAAGCGAGTTTTATTGCCGCCCCGAACTATTCACGGCCCTGGCTCGCGCGCCGAAGTACAACCCGATCACCACCGCCCAGGACAGCAGGGAAAGCCACAGTTGGCTGCGGGCGGTCCGGTCGAACGCCATCTGCACCAGCACGGCGGTGATGCCCACGAGCGTGAGGATCGACAGCACCGGAAAGAACCACATCTTCACCCGGAGCTTCTCGTCAGATGTACGGCGGCGCAAGACAATCTGCGACAGCGCGATCAGCCAGTAGACGAACAAGATGATGGCGCCCGACGAGTTGAGCAGGAAAAGAAACACCGTGTTCGGCGCGAGCCACGCCATCAGGACGCACCCGAAACCCACCACCGACGACGCTACGATCGCGACGTAGGGCACCCCGCGCCGGCTCAGCTTCACCAGTCGCGCCGGCGCCTCGCGCCGGTCGGCGAGCACGAACAGCATCCGCGACGAGGTGTACAGGCCTGAGTTCAGGCAGGACAGCACCGCGGTGAGCACCACCGCGTTCATCACCTGATCCGCGCCGGGCAGCCCCATGTGCTTGAGCGCCGCGACGTACGGCGAGGACCCGAGTTCCACCGAATTCCACGGCAGGACAACGACGAGCAGGAACACCGACCCGATGAAGAAGATCGCGATCCGGGCGACCACCGATCTCGTCGCGCGCTGGATCGCCCGTTCGGGGTCGGAGCTTTCCGCCGCGGCGATGGTCACCACCTCGGCGCCCACCATCGAGAAGATCACCACCACGATGGCGGCGAAGACGGCGCCGACGCCCTTAGGGAAGAACCCGCCGTGCGAGGTGAGGTTGGAGAAGTCCGTTGGGTGGCCCGGTAGCGCGCCCAGCACGAACAGCGCGCCGACCACGAGGAAGATCACGATGGTCGCGACTTTGATTCCGGCGAACCAGAATTCGAACTCGCCGAAGGACGACACCGAGAACAAGTTTGTCGCGGTCATCAGCAGCATCAGGCACAGCGCCGACAGCCATACCGGCATGGGGAACCAGTAGTTGAGGACTTTCCCGCCGGCCACCGCCTCGAAGCCGACCACGATCACCCAGAAGTACCAATACAGCCAGCCCACCGAAAAGCCCGCCCAGCCGCCGAGGGCCTGCCCGGCGTAGTCGGCGAACGAGCCGGTGGACGGGTGGGCGGCGGCCATCTCGCCGAGCATCCGCATCACCAGAATGATCAGCAGGCCACACAGCGAGTAGGTCAGGAACGCGGCGGGCCCGGTGTCCTTGATCACCACTCCGGAGCCGACGAACAGTCCGGCCCCGATCACCCCACCGATGGCAATCATGTTGAGCTGCCGCTGCGACAGACCTTGCCGCAGTTGCGGGGTGCTGGCCATGGCTAACCACAGTATTAGCCGGGCGACCAGGTAGCCGCCCTACCGAGCCCTAAAGCGCCGAAGCTGCCGCGAACGGTGTCGACGCGGCGGGCTGCGTCGTCCGGTTGGGATGCGTCCACAGGCCCTTGCGCTCGAGCAGTGGCAGTACGCCCTCGCCGAACCAGTAGGCCTCCTCCAGGTGCGGGTAGCCCGACAGGATGAAGTGGTCGATTCCCAGCGCGGCGTATTCGGCCAGCCGCTCGGCGACCTCGGCGTGCGAGCCGACCAGGGCGGTGCCGGCACCACCGCGCACCAGGCCGACCCCGGCCCACAGGTTGGGTCCCACCAGCAGCTTGTCGCTGCTGCCGCCGTGCAGCCGCAGCATCCGGCGCTGCCCCTCCGATTCGCTGCGCGCCAGGCTGGATTGCACCCGCTCGACGTCCGCCGGGTCGACGGCCGCCAGCAGTCGGTCGGCTTCGGCCCATGCCTGTTCGGAGGTGTCCCGGCTGATCGCGTGGACCCGCAGCCCGAACTGCAGCCGGCGTCCCTGCTCGGCGGCCAGGCCGCGGATCCAGTTCAGCTTCTCCTCGACGGCGGCCGGTGGCTCACCCCAGGTCAGGTAGACATCGGAGTACTTGGCCGCGACCGGTCCGGCGGGCCCCGACGATCCGCCGAAGAACACCGCGGGCACCGGGTCCGGCGGGTTGTTCAGCGCGGCGCCGTCGACCCGGATGTGATCGCCGGTGAAGGTCACCGGCTCGCGGGAGGTCCACAGTTCCCGCACCACATGCAAGAACTCGGCGGTGCGCGCATAGCGCGCCTGTTTGTCCAGGTAGTCGCCGTAGGCCTGCTGCTCGTGCGGCTCGCCGCCGGTGACGACGTTGAGCAGCAGCCTTCCCTGCGAGTGCCGCTGGAAGGTTCCCGCCATCTGTGCGGCCAGGGTCGGGCTGAGCAGCCCGGGACGGAACGCGACCAGGAATTTCAGGGTCTCGGTGCCCTCGATCAGCATCGCCGTCGTCAACCAGGCGTCCTCGCACCACAACCCGGTGGGGGTCAGCACCGCGTCGAAGCCGTTGTCCTCGGCGGCACCGCAAATCTGGTGTAGATAGCGCAAACTCGCAGGCCGGTCGCCCTGCATCGCCGTGCCGTGCCCGCCGGCCACCAGGTTTCGCGAATCCCCGTACGTCGGCAGAAACCAGTGAAAGGCCAGGCTCATTCTTTCTCCTTTTATGCAATACCGGACAACCAATCCTTGGCGACGCGGGCCCGCCGCGCGAGGGTTGAAACCGGCGAGATTGGATCCCGACGATCACGGTGCAGTCACGGTGGTTTCCGGCACGGCGTGGCTGAGGCGTTAAAACCGGCTCGGGACTGCATGATCTCGCTCGTGCCTCACCTCAAACGCCGTGCGGTATTGCGTATGGGCGCCAGTGCCGGCGCGGCCGCCGCCGGCGTCTTTGCCCTCAGCGCCCTGCTGGATCCGCTCGAACCACAAGCGGCGCCACCCCCGTTCGAGCCGCCGCAGTCTCCCGCGAAGTTCGAGCCCTCAGCGGCCGGCACCACCCTGCCGACCAAGACCACCGGCTCGTTCGTCTCGGCGGCCCGCGGCGGCATCAAGACCAACTACGTGATCGCCATGCCGCCGGGCCAGACCGGGATGCTGCGACCCGTCATCGCACTGCACGGCATGGACGGCGACGCCACCCAGATGCTGGAGTTCGGTGTCGAAGAGGGCCTCGCCAAGCTCGCCAAAGCCGGCCGGCCGCCATTCGCCGTGGTGGGCGTCGACGGCGGCAACACCTATTGGCACCGCCGGGCCGAAGGCGGGGACTCCGGCGCGATGGTGCTCGACGAGCTGCTGCCCATGCTCGGCAAGATGGGCATGGACACCTCCCGGATCGGCTTCATGGGGTGGTCGATGGGCGGATACGGCTCGATGCTGCTGGGCTCCCGGCTGGGGCCCTCACGAGTCGCCGGGATCTGCGCGATCAGCCCGGCGTTGTACACCTCGTTCGCCGACAGCGCGCCCGGGGCCTTCGACAGCGACGACGACTACGCGCAGAACAACGTGTTCGGCCTGCCGGCGCTGAACTCGATTCCCCTGCGCGTGGATTGCGGCACCTTCGACCGCTTCTATCCGGCCACCCGCCAGTTCGTCGGCCAGCTGAAAAAGCCGCCGGCGGGCAGCTTCTCGCTGGGCGGGCACGACGAGGTCTACTGGCGCCTGCAGCTGCCCGGCGAGCTGGCCTGGATGTGCTAGCCGCGCCAACCGAACCTTGGTGAACTTTTCACCCGTGCGGCACGTCATACCCAATAAGTTCGTTGGGAGGTTTCCAGATGACACCGCTGCTGGTGGTCTGCTTGTCGGCGGCCACACTGCTGGCCGGCATCGGATTACTCAATTTGCAAGCGCGCCTTGAGCGTTGGGATTACGAACGCCACGCAGAGGACTAAAAACTCTGCGCTGCAAGCACTTTGCCTACCTGGACAGTTGCATCCGGATGAGCGGTGCAATCTTGTCGGCCAGATACTGATGCCCCGCATCGGTGGGGTGCACGCCGTCGACGCCGATCAGGTCGGGCCGGTCGACGAACCAGTGGTCGCCGATCGGATCGACGAACGCCGCTCCCACGGCCCGCGCCTGAGCGTTGACCACGTCGCGGACCTGTAGGACGGCGGCGGGTACGTCAGCGGTCGGCCAGGGTGGCCCGATGACCAGGAATCTCGCGGTGGGCGCAAACCGGCGTGCCAAAAGAAAGGCCGCGCGGGTCTTTTCGGCGAGGAGACCGGGATCGACGCCCTGGTCGTTGCGGGAACCGAAGAACACCACCAGCGCGTCGTCGGGCTTGACCGCCCTGGCCGTCAGATCCTCGAAGATGCTGCCGTGGTCGCCGGGCACGGCGTAGCCGGCCTTGCCCTCGGCCGCCACGTCGGCGCCGATTTGCACGCCCCGCTGCGCCAGCGTCTGCCAGGCCCGGGCAGTCCATGCGTTCGGGCCCTCGCCGCCCTCGTCGGTGCCGGTGGTGTAGGAGTCACCGACCACCGCGACGTGTCTCAGCAGGAAGTCCTGGGTCAGTGGCCGTTCCGGTGGCGGCACCGGGCGGCCCGCCACGCACAGGCCGACAAGACACAGACTGACGATCAACATGACAAAACGACTCACTCACACCCCCGGACAAAACGAATCGTCGTGCGCCCCAGCAAAATCAACTAAAAGTGTACGGGTCAACCGGCGCGGCCCTGGTCATACCGCGCGCGCCGAAACCCCTTCCCGCCCGCCGTCGATCTGATGCAGCTTGGCGCCCGCCGACTCGCCGGCCTCAGCGTTCGCGCTGGCGGGCCGGACGTCGACCATCCGGCGCATCCACCGACGCGCGGGCTCTTCGATGAAGTGATACATCAAGCTGGAGAGCGCCAGGGCGATCGCGAGCAGGGCGAAGATGTTCCACTTCCAGGGCGAGTCGGAGTGCCACGGCGTCAGGTCGAACTGCACCACGGCCCAGGTCCAGCTGGTGTGCACCAGCTCATGCACCATGTACAGGCAGAACGAGATCTGGCCGCCGTAGACCAGCACCCGGGTGGACAGCAGCCGGGGCAGACTGCCCACACCGATCGCCAACGTGATAACCAGCGGGACGAACAGCACGTCGACCACGCCGCCGCTGTCCAAGACGCCATGAATCGGATACGCGTCGAGCAGATAAATCAGGCCCACCATAGCGACGAGGAGCAGCAGCGAAACGTATCCGACCACGCGGCGGGCGCGGTCGCCGAGCTCCAGCCTGCGCACGGCGGCGCAGGCCAGCGCACCCGCGATGAACTGGGTGACGATGCGTGGCAGCCAGCTCCACGGGGTGTAGAAGAAGCCGCTGGTCAGCAGCAGCACTATGGGCGGGAGCTGCGCGACGAAGGCAAGCACCATCAGGGTGCGCGCCCGGGTGGCGAGCTTCATCCGGAAAATCACCAGCACCAGCGCGCCGAACAGCAGGTAGGCCAGCCATTCCGCGCTGATCGACCACGCCGGACCGTCCCAGCTGGTCCCGTCGAAGAACGGGTCGAACCACAGCTGCACCAGCAGGACCTGGCGCACGTAGCTGATCGCGGTGAGCCTGCCCACGTCGGGCGAGGGGGTGTGCCCGACGTGCAGGGTGAAGATGATCCACAGCACCGCCAGGTGCAGCGTGACCAGGTATACCGGCCACACCCTGGCCAGCCGCAGCCACAGGAAGTGGGCCGTTTCGCGCCTGGACCAGGACCGGCCCATGCGTTCCAGGTAGTTCCACGTCAGCACGAATCCGCTGAGGATGAAGAACAGGTCGACGCCCTGTGCGCCGCAGTTGAGTACCGGCCCGAGGTTCTCGCGCAGATCGGGCGATACGTCGCTGATCATGGGCCGGAAGTGGAACAGCACCACCCATACCGCGGCGACGATGCGCAGTCCCGTCAGGGCCTTGATCTCACCCCTGATCTCTGCGCCGCGCACGATGCTCTTTCCGTCCAGATCCTGGTGCTTTTCGTTCGCTTTCTAGCCCGGTCGAGCCGCGTTACAGGCCATTTCACAAGCCCCCCGACCAGCAACCGACAGCCAAGGAAGCCTAACAGCGGCACCCCCGCCATGCCGTGAGGGCCAGGTGAGGGTGCGCGGCGTGGCCGTGCCGATTGGCGCCCATTTGGGTTGCCCGCAAGCCCGCAGGCCCCGAAAGTCCCGGAAAAGCCGATTCTTTTAGCAAAGAGTTAGACGCGGCTTCCGGTCTCCTTAGCTTTGGCTGGTTTGGTGGGAAACAGATTCGAAAATGGCCGCCTCGAAAAGGGACGGGAAGGGACCACCTATGACGCTCGCGATTGCTGAGCCGGTTTCGGGCGCCAGCACCTTCGATTACGGCGGCGCTCGGGTCCGCGCACACTGCCGTCACCTCGCCACCGTGGTGACCGTCCGCGGCGAGATCGACGGCCTCAACGCCGAGCGGATCGCCGCGCACATCGAGCGTTTCATCCTCGAGCAAACCAACCTGGTGCTCGACATGAGCGGCGTGACGCACTTTGCTCCGGCCGGTCTCCCGCTCCTGCACGTGCTCGACGAAGACTGCCGCGCGGCAGGGGTGGAGTGGACGTTGGTCGCCAACCCGGCCGTCGTCGAGCTCCTGGGCGACGGGTTTCCGATCGCGGGCTCGGTGCACGCGGCCCTGCACAACCTGGCAGACGCCATCGTGAGCCGGCGTCAGCTGGTATTGCCGCTGATCAAGAAATCGGCCTGAGCCCGTCCGGCCGCGCGCGCCTGAGCCGCGCCGCCCCCACCACCAGCAATATCCCCGCCACCATCAGCAGCAGCATGGTGAGCAGGAGCTGCTGAGGGTCATACACCAACGCTGTAGTGGACGGCTGTCCGTCGGCGATCGGCGCGACGCCCACCCAGTGCCGCGCCCGCAGCCAGCTGAACCCGGCGCCCACCAGCGCGGCGATTGCCAGGACCAGCTCGAGCAGCGCCCGGAAGCGGCCGATCACAGGGGGAACCCGTCGTCATCAAACTCGTCGTCGTCGTCGTGGAGATCCGGCGTCGGCCCGACGCGTTCCTGGACCAGCGGGACCAGCGCGTCACGCAGGTGGCGGTGACGGCGTGCCCAGGCCTGCGCGGTGCGGCCCCCGGTCAGCTTCAGCCCGATGCCGACGCGGCCGCGCGGGATCCCGTTGAGCTCGCCCAGCGTCCGCGCCGTCTGCCAACGGGCCAGCGGCCGCCCGGATTCGACGGAATTCTCGGCCTCCGGATAGACCCTGACGATTTCGCGCACCAAGATCGTCTCCGTGCCCTGACGCAGCGCGTCTTCGGTCAGCTCGACCGAGGTGTGGATGCGCGCCGCCTTGACCTGGACGCCGAGGAACAGCGACACCATCACCAGGAAGATCACCGGGATCGTCAGCCCGATGCCTTGGTGGCCGGACTGTTCGATGAGGATCATCGACACCGCGGCCGCCGGGCCGGCCAGCAGCCACCACCAGCTGGCGCCGGGTTCGGCGAACAACGGCTTGGCGGGCGTCAGGTCGTTCATGACAGCCACCCCGCCGCGGCGGCGGCCCAGTAGGTCAGGACGATGTCGGCGCCGGCGCGCCGGATGCTGGTCAGCGATTCCAAGGCGGCGGCCCGTTCGTCGATCCAGTTGTTCGCCGCCGCGCCGCAGATCATCGCGTACTCCCCCGAGACTTGATAGGCGGCGACCGGTACGGGCGAAACCGCGGCCGCCGCGGATACCACGTCCAGGTAGCCGAGCGCGGGTTTGACCATCACGATGTCGGCGCCCTCGTCGAGATCGAGTTCGATTTCGCGCAGCGCCTCGCGGGCGTTGCCCGGCTCCTGCTGGTAGGTGCGCCGGTCGCCGGACAGGCTGGAGCTGACGGCCTCGCGGAACGGACCGTAAAACGCCGACGCGAACTTGGCCGCGTAGGCCAGGATCACCACGTCGGCATGGCCGGCAGCGTCCAGGCCGTCGCGAATGGCGCTCACCTGGCCGTCCATCATGCCGCTGGGCCCCACCACGTGCGCGCCCGATTCCGCTTGCGCCACAGCAAGTTTCACGTACCGGGCCAGCGTCGCGTCGTTGTCCACCCGGCCACGGTCGTCCAGGACGCCGCAGTGCCCATGGTCGGTGAACTCGTCCAGGCAGGTATCGGCCATCAACACGGTGGCGTCACCGAGGTCCTTGGACAAGTCGCGCAGGGCGACGTTCAGGATGCCGTCGGGGTCGGTGCCGGCCGAGCCGGTCGCGTCCTTGTCGCCGTCGCGCGGCACACCAAACAGCATCACCCCGCCCACACCGGCGGCGACGGCGTCGGCGGCCGTACTGCGCAACGAGTCCCGGGTGTGCTGCACCACCCCCGGCATCGAGGCGATGGGCCGCGGCTCGTCGATCCCGTCGGCGACAAACATCGGCAGCACCAAATGCCTCGGCTCCAAAGATGTTTGCGCGACCAGGCGGCGCATCGCCGGTGTCGAGCGGAGCCGGCGCGGGCGCTGCCGCGGGTAGCCCATCGGCTACCGCCTGCGGCTCTTCTTGCGCGGCGGCGGCAGCGCGCCCTCGGCGCGCAGGCGAGCGGCGTGTTCGGCCAGCGCGTCGACCAGCGGTCCCACCGCGGCGGTGTCGGGCTGCACGTCCACCCGCAACCCGAATTCGGCTGCGGTTTCAGCGGTTTTGGGGCCGATGCAGGCGATGATGGTCCGCGCGTGCGGCTTGCCCGCGATGCCGACCAGGTTGCGCACGGTGGAGCTGGAGGTGAAGCACACCGCGTCGAAGCCGCCCGTCTTGATCATTTCGCGGGTGGCCGCCGGCGGCGGTGCGGCGCGCACGGTCCGGTAGGCGGTGACGTCCTCGATCTCCCAGCCGCGCTCACGCAGGCCCTCGGCCAGCGTCTCGGTGGCGATGTCGGCGCGCGGCAGCAGCACCCGGTTAACCGGGTCGAAAATGCTGTCGTACTCCGGGAAGTCGTCCAGCAGACCCAGCGAGGACTGCTCGCCTGCGGGCACCAGCTCGGGGCTGATGCCGAAGGCGCGGACCCGGTCGGCCGTCGACTCGCCGACGCAGGCGATCTTCACGCCGGAGAACGCGCGGGCGTCCAGGCCGAACTCGCCGAACTTCTCCCACACCGCACGCACCGCGTTGGTGGAGGTGAACACCACCCACTGGAAGCGGCCGTCGACCAATCCCTTGACGGCGCGCTCCATTTGGGCGGGGCTGCGCGGCGGCTCGACGGCGATGGTCGGCACCTCCACCGGCAGGGCGCCGTAGGACGTCAGCCGTTCGCTCATCTCGCCGGCCTGGTCCTTGGTGCGCGGCACCAGCACGGTCCAGCCGTAGAGCGCGCGGCTCTCCCACCAGTTCAGCTTGGCCCGGCTGGCCACGGTCTTGCCGATGGTCACCACCAGCGGCCCGCTCGCCAGGCCGGCGGGATCTGCCCCGGCGCTCACGACGGCCGGGTCGGTCAATCCCTGCAGGGTGGTCTCGACGGAGCGCTGCTGACAGGTGGTGCCCTGGGCGGTCACCACGCACGGCGTGGTCTCGGCCAGTTCGTGCTCGATCAGGGTGCGCGCCGCGTCGGCCAGATGCGACGCGGTCGCCTGCAGGATCAGCGGTCCGGGCGCCGCGGTCAACGCGTCCCAGTCCACATTGGGGTCGCGCACGTCGGCGACGGTGTGCGACGAGCCCAGCGGCAGTCCCGCGTAGGTGGGGACGGCGCTGGTGGCCGCCAGCCCGGGCACGATCTCGATGTGCAGGTGGGTGCGCGCGACGGCATTCACCTCGGTGATGACGGAATCCACGGTCAGCGGGTCCCCCGCCACCAGCCGCACCACGTCGACGCCCGCCTTGGCCTCGGCGGTCAGCGTCTTGGCGACCTCGGCCGGATCGCCCAGCGCCGGACGGATCTCCGGACCGCCGGGCACGCGCCCCACCAGCGCGGGCGCACTCTCCTGCTCGGCGCCGCCCGCGTCGCCGCCGGGTGCGGCCGGTTCGGCCGGCACCGGGCCGGACACTGGTGGCAGGTCCTTGCCGATCAGCGCGAGCACCGGCTCGGGCACGTCGGGGTCGGTGAACACCAGGGCCGCGTTCGCCAGCACCGCGGCGGCCCGCGTTGTCAGCAGTCCCGGATCGCCCGGACCGGAACCCACGAAGGTGATGTGGCCCGGTCTCGGCTTACGCCCACGCGTCGTCATTGTCGCTCCCACATGGCTCTTGTTCGTCAACTTCCTTCAGTGGGGTCATGCCGCGCTCCCCACATCAGCTCCCGGGCGCCCAGCTCAAACAGCTCCGCGGCGACCGAGAGCCCGAGCTCGCGTGCCCGACCGGAGGCGCCGACGCCGGACGCGCGGATCACATCCGATCCGTCCAGCGCCGCCACGCAGCCGCGCAGCGAGAGCTCTTCGAAGACACGGCCGTCCTCATCGATGGACTCGACCACTTCCGCGATCGCGCCCACCGGTGCGGAGCAACCGGCCTCCAATTCGGCGAGCAAGGTTCGCTCCGCGGTGACCGCCGCGCGCGTGTCGGCGTCGTCCAACTCCGCCAGCACCGCCGCCAGCCGGCTGTCGCCGGCGCGGCACTCGACCGCGAGCGCGCCCTGAGCCGGTGCTGGCAACATCTGCACCGGCTCTAACGTCTCGGTGACGTCGTCGAGACGGCCCAGTCGGGCGAGACCGGCCCGGGCCACGACGACGGCGTCCAAATCACCACTGCTTACCCTGTTCAACCTGGTATCTAGGTTGCCTCGTAGGGGGCGGATTTCCAAACCGAGACCCAATGCTCTAAGCTGTGCGGCCCGCCGCGGGGACGACGTCCCCACCACCGACCCCGCCGGCAACTCCCCGAGCACCAGCCCGTCGCGGGCCACCAGCGCGTCGCGGGGGTCGTTGCGCGGCGGTATGGCGGCGATGACGAACCTCGGGTCGACGGCCGTCGGCAAATCCTTGTGCGAGTGCACAGCCGCATCGACCCGGCCGTCTTCGATGGCCTCCCGCAATGCGGTGGTGAAGACGCCCACCCCCAGGCTTTCGATGGGCTCCGAGGACCGATCGCCCACGGTGCTGATGGTCACCAACTCCGCGGCATGCCCGTTGGCGATGAGAGCGTCCCTGACGGCGGCGGCCTGGGTGGTGGCCAACGCACTGCCCCGAGTGCCGATCCGGATCACGTGAGCCAATCGGCTACTCGGCGGACGGGGTCGGGATTCCCGCTTCGAAGCCGGGACTGAAATCGCCTCGCACGCCGGGCAATTCGCCCGCGGCCACGGCATCGACAGCGGTCTGGTCGAGTTCGAAAAGTTCGCGTAGCGCCTCGGCGTAGCTGTCGCCGCCGGGGGCACTGGCGAGCTGCTTGATCCGCACCGTGGGCGCGTGCAGCAACTTGTCCACCACCCGGCGCACGGTGCGGGCCACCTCTTCCCGCTCGCCGCTTTCCAGCCCGGGCAGCCGGTTGTCCAGGCGGAGCAGTTCGGCTTCGACGACGTCGGCGGCCCGCTGGCGCAGCGCCGTGACGGTGGGCGTGACCTCGGCCATCCGCTGCCCCACCAAGTAGCCGGCGACCTCGTTGGCGACGATGCTGCGCGCCGCGTCGACGTCGGTGGCGGCGGCGTGGGCCGCGGGCTCGTGTTGGATGCGGTCCACGTCGACGACCCAGACGCCGGGCAGGCCGGCCACCGCCGGATCGACGTCGCGCGGCATGCCCAGGTCGCAGATCACCAGCGGCTGGGTGGCCTCGTCGCGGCGCGCGGCCGCCAGTGCGTGATGCACGTCGGCCAGCGACACCACCGGGGTCACCGCCCCGGTACAGCTGACCACCACGTCGGCGTGGGCCAGCGCGTCGGCCAGCCCGTCGAAGGTGGACGCTTCGGCTTCGACGCCCGATTCGCGGATCTTATGGACCAGCCGCTGCGCACGGGACAACGAGCGGTTGACCACGTGGATGTGGGCGACGCCGGCGCGGGTGAGCTGCGCGGCCGCGAGCGCGCCCATGGCCCCGGCGCCGATCAACAGCGCGGTCCTGCCCGGCAGCCCGTCCAGCTTGCGTTCGGCCATGCCCAGCGCGACCGACACCACCGAGGCGCCGGCGGCGTCGATCGCGGTCTCGGAATGC
This sequence comes from uncultured Actinomycetota bacterium, assembly GCA_963758775.1. GTDB lineage: Bacteria > Actinomycetota > Actinomycetes > Mycobacteriales > Mycobacteriaceae > Mycobacterium. The sequence continues at coordinate 1,583,105 of CAVWWU010000010.1, read as the reverse complement.
ACTCGCTTGCCCACCGACAGCGCCCGCTGCGCCAGCTCGTGCAGCACCCGTCCGACGGTGCGGTTGGCCTCCGCGGTCGCATACGCGCGGCGCACCTGGCCAAGCACCTGTTGCTCGCCGATGACCGCGGAATCCAGGCCGCCGGCAACCGCGAACAGGTGCTCGACGGCGGCCTCGCTGTAGCGCACGTAGGCGTATTTGGTCAGGTCGCCCATCGACATGCCGGAGTGCTCGGAGAGCACCTGCCCGATCACCGCCAGGCCGGCGTGAAACGCGTCGACCACGGCGTACACCTCGACGCGGTTGCAGGTCGACAGCACCATGGCCTCGGTCACCAGCGACGACTGGAGTACGCGGTCGACGATCTTGGTCTGCTCGGATTCGTCGAGGCTGAGTTGTTCCAGGACGGAAACCGGCGCACTGCGGTGCGAAACCCCGAAGAGCAGGATGCTCACGGCAGCATCACCTGGCCAGCTCCTTTGCTTTCCAAGCTTTTTTCAAGCCGTCACTGAACTGGTGTCTACGGTAATCGTTGATGAGCTGGGCTACCAAATGCTGGCGTGCGGTCAGCGGCCGGCCAGATCCGCGCGCAGCCGCGCCTCGTCGATCTCCCAGTAGCTGTGCTCGCGCCCATCCAGCAGGATCACCGGCAGTCGGTCGCCGAACTCGGCGCGCAGCGCGGGGTTGCCCGCCGACGCCGCGGCGTCGACATCGGTCGCCGACAGCTCGAAGCCCAGTTCGGCGGCCAGCTCGGAAAGCCGGTCGTACACCCGTGCGCAGATAGTGCACCCGTCGCGGGTCAGCAGCTGCACCTGCGGGGCCTGGGTCACGCCCACCAGTGTCGCTGATCAGGGCGACTCGGGGTGAATTGTGGCCAAGGCGGGTGGCGGTTACGTTGCCGCCATGACCCTCACAGCAGATCCCGAGACGATGCAGCGGTGCGCGGCGGCGCTGGGTGGCGGCGCCAAGGAACTGGAGCAGCGGCTGGCCCAGCTGGACCGTCAGGTCGGCAGGCTGCTGGAGGGCTGGCGCGGCGCGTCGGGCGGCGCCTACGCCGCGGCGTTGCAACTGTGGCGTCGCGGTGCCGCCGAGGTACAGCTGGGGTTGTCGCAGCTGGCCAAGTCGGTCGGCGAGGCCGCCGCGGGCTACCAGCGCAACGAGGTCGCCGGCGCCCGGGCATTGCGGGGCGTGCGCAATGGCTGAGGCGTTTCGGGTGGACCCGGAAGCACTGGCCGACGCGGTGCGGCAGATGGTGGAGTTCGGCCGGCACGCCGAGGGCATGCTGAGCGAAATCGATTCGCTGGTAACGGATTTGCACGCGACATGGACGGGCGAAGGCGCGGCGGCCCACGCCGAGGCGCACCGGCGCTGGGCGCACGGCGAGGCGACGATGCGCGAGGCGCTGACCCGGTTGCGCGCCGCCGGCGCGACCGCGCACCGCAACTACACGGACGTCGTGACGACGAACATGGCCATGTGGTCGTGAGCTGACGCCGTCGGCCCACACCAACCTCCTTCGCCACGCGTGCCGGATAGTCTTGGTACGGCCACCGGGCGATGGAGGAGGTTTCACAATTGGCTTCCCTGGCTTCCCTGGCTTCCCTGGCTTCCCCGGCTGCCCTGGCTTCCGATGAACCCGGAAACCCTGAGTCGCCGGCCGACAGCCTGGCCGACAACGCCAGCGCCAGTCGGGCGCTCGACGACCTGAAGGCCGCGCAGGCCGCGCAAGACGCCTCGGAGGATCGCCCGCAGCCGCCCGTCGACCTGACCGCCGCCGCGTTCTTCGATGTCGACAACACGCTGGTGCAGGGTTCGTCGGCCGTGCACTTCGGCCGCGGGCTGGCGGCCCGCAACTACTTCACCTATCGCGACGTCCTCGGATTCATCTACGCGCAGGCCAAGTTTCAGGTGCTCGGCAAGGAGAACAGCGCCGACGTCGCCGCCGGGCGGCGCAAAGCGCTGACGTTCATCGAGGGCCGTTCGGTCGCCGAGCTGGTGTCTCTGGGCGAGGAGATCTACGACGAGATCATCGCCGACAAGATCTGGAGCGGCACCCGCGAACTCACGCAGATGCACCTCGATGCCGGCCAGCAGGTCTGGCTGATCACCGCTACCCCGTACGAACTCGCGGCAACCATCGCGCGCCGCCTCGGGCTGACCGGCGCACTGGGCACCGTCGCCGAATCGGCCGACGGCGTGTTCACCGGCAGGCTGGTCGGCGAGATCCTGCACGGCCCCGGCAAGGCCCACGCCGTGCGCTCGCTGGCCATCCGCGAGGGTCTCAATCTGAAGCGTTGCACCGCCTATTCCGACAGCTTCAACGACGTGCCGATGTTGTCGCTCGTCGGCACCGCCGTGGCCATCAACCCCGACGCCAGGCTGCGCAGCCTGGCCCGCGAACGGGGTTGGGAGATCCGCGATTTTCGCACCGCGCGCAAGGCCGCCCGGATCGGCGTGCCGTCGGCGCTGGCATTGGGCGCGGCCGGTGGAGCGCTGGCTGCGTTGGCGTCCAGACGCCAATCGCGCTGATAAGCTGCGCCGCTAGCACCTAGTTTGGAGCGGGGAGGGTATCGCGCCATGTCGGTTATTCCTGAAGGCACCGAATCAGTCATCGGCAGCCATTACCGCGGATCGGACTACTTCGAGGTCGGACGCGAGAAGATCCGTGAGTTCGCGGTCGCGGTCAAGGACGACCACCCCACGCACTTCAGCGAGGCCGACGCCGCGGACGCAGGTTACGACACGCTGCCCGCTCCCCTGACGTTCCTGGCGGTCGCGGGACGCCAGGTGCAGCTGGAGATCTTCACCAAGTTCGAGATTCCGATCAACCTGGCCCGGGTCGTCCACCGCGACCAAAAGTTTCTGTTCCACCGCCCGATCGTTGCGGGGGATAGGCTGTACTTCGACACATATTTGGATTCGGTGATCGAATCCCACGGTGCCGTGATCACCGAGATCCGGAGCGAAGTCACCGACGCCGAGGGGAAACCGGTCGTCACCAGCGTCGTCACGATGCTGGGGGAGGCGGCCTTGCAAGACGCCGGCGCTGAAGAAACCGTCGCCGCAGTTGCCGCAATATCTGCACGAGAGTAGAGGCGATTTTTATGACGTCACAGGGTGAAACGGGTGACACCCAACTGCGCCCGCCGGTCGAGGCGGTCCGCTCTCACTACGACAAGTCGAACGAGTTCTTCAAGCTGTGGCTCGACCCGTCGATGACCTACAGCTGCGCCTACTTCGACGAGAATCCGGACCCGCAGAATCTGACCAAGACGCTGGAGGAAGCCCAGTACGCCAAGCGCAAGCTCGCCCTGGACAAGCTCAACCTCGAGCCCGGCATGACGCTGCTCGACATCGGCAGTGGCTGGGGCTCAACCATGCGGCACGCCGTCGCGGAATACGACGTCGACGTCATCGGCCTGACGCTCAGCGAGAATCAGTACGCCCACTGCGTGGCCGAGTTCGACAAGATGGACAGCCCCCGCCGCAAAGAGGTGCGGATCCAGGGCTGGGAAGAGTTCCCCACGGACGAACCGATCGATCGCATCGTGTCGCTGGGCGCGTTCGAGCATTTCGCCGACGGTGCGGGTGACGCGGGATACGAGCGCTACGCCACCTTCTTCAAGAAGTACTACGACTTGCTGCCCGACGACGGCCGGATGCTGCTGCACTCGATCGTGGTGCCCACCGCCGAACAGGGCAAAGCGATGGGCTTGCAGGTGAACATGACCCTGGTCCGGTTCATCCGATTCATCTTGAAGGAGATCTACCCGGGCGGGAAACTGCCGCAGATCGACCTGGTCGACAAATACGCGACGGATGCGGGATTCACGATCGAGCGCCACCACGAAATCGGGAAGAACTACGTCCCGACGCTGACCGCCTGGGGGGATGCCCTCGAGGCACACAGGGACGAGGCGATCGCCCTGAAGGGGCAGGAAACCTACGACATCTACCTGAAATACCTGCGCGGCTGCTCGGACCTGTTCCGCGACGGCTACACCAACGTGTGCCAGTTCACCCTGGTCAAGTAGGCCACCCACGCTGGACGCGCCAGCGTAACGCCACGGCGAAATCCGTACCGGCTTTTCGCCCTGGCGTTACGCTCTGCGCGACGGCGGCCGGCTCAGCCCAAGAAGATGTTGCGGCGGCCCGCCAACAGGCGATACAGCGTCTGCTGGATGGTCTCACGCACCTGGTCGGTGAGCTCGAACGTCACCATCGGGTCCTCGGCGTCGCCGGCGGCGTAGTCCGCCGTGTAAATCGGCTCGCCGAACGCGATCCGCCACTTCGACGGCAGCGGCACCAGCCCCGCGGGCCCGGCCAGCGGGAACAGCGGCGTGATCGGGAAGTAGGGCAGGCCGAACAGCCGCGCCAGCAACTTCACGTCGGTCAGCATCGGGTAGATCTCTTCGGACCCGACGATTGAAACCGGGATGATCGGCGCCTTGGTCCGCAGCGCCGCGGTGACGAAACCGCCGCGGCCGAACCGCTGCAACCGGTACCGGTCCTCAAAACGCTTGCCCAGGCCCTTGTAGCCCTCGGGGAACACCGCGGTGAGTTCGCCGGACGCGAGCAGCCGCTGCGCGTCCGCCGTGCAGGCCATGGTGTGCCCGGCCTTGCGCGCGACCGCGCCGACTCCCGGCAGGTCGAACACCATGTCGGCGGCCAGCAGTCGCAGGTCGCGCTCGGACGGGTGATTGTCGTGCACGGCCACCGACAGCATCAGCCCGTCGAACGGCAGGACGCCGGCGTGGTTGGCCACCAACAGCGCGGCGCCATCGGTCGGCAGGTTCTCGATGCCGCTGACTTCCACGCGGAACCATGACCGGAAGAAGAACCTCAGCAGCGGGCGGACGATCGCGCTGTTGAAGTGAGGGTCGAAGCCGAACTCGTCGACGCTGTAGTCACCGGTCAGCCGCTGCCGCAGGAAGCCCGACACCGCGGCGACGCGCTCGGCCAGTTCGTTGAGTGGCGCCTCGGCCCCCGGCAGGTTTGCCGGTGCGCCCGCAGCGCGACGGTGCTCGTCGATTTCGCGAACGACGGCGGCGACCTGTTCGGCCGACGCGCCTCCGCGTGAGTCCGAAAGCAGTGAGGGATGCTGACCGGAGTCTTGTTGAGCCGCTCTCCGACGTGCCGCTACCCGACCCCGATTCGTGTGCAGTGGAATAACATTCGCTCTTGTTTCACCCGCCACGATATCTACCTGACCCCACCCCACGGAATTGGATTTCGGCTACCCCAGCGCTGGGCAATCGCTATAGCGCGATCCTCCAGGGAGCGTACCCGATGCGGGTCGATTATGGGAGTCAAGCCGCGGCCGCGAACGTAGTCGTCAAATGCCTCGGCCGTACTCCATTTCGGTTGATAGCCAAGTTCTGAGCGCATCCGACTGATATCCATCACGCGGCCATAACTCAAGTAATTGAATTGATCTCGGGTGATCTCGGTGTAACGGTTAGCGCGTCGCAGCGAATCGAGTGCGAACACGCCAAAACCGGGAACTGGCAATGGGATTCGACCAGCGCGCCGAATCGCCTGTGACAGCATCATGATGCCCTCGGCGCCGATGTTGAATGTGCCGGCCTTCCCGGCCATCGCCGCGCGCTCGAGTGCGCCCAGTGCGTCCTGCTCGTGCAGTAACTGCAATCGCGCGTCGCGGCCGAACATCGTCGGGACCAGCGGGCCGGCCAGGTACCGCGACAGCGTCGTGTCCATCGCGGGGCCAATCATGTTGGCCAGCCTCAAAATTGTGACCGCGATGTCGGGCCGGCGCCGGCCGAGTCCGCGCGCGTAACCCTCGATGTCCAGGCTGTCTTTGGCGAAACCGTCGCGGAAGGGGCGGCGACTGCTGCTGTCCTCGGTGAACATCACGGGGTCGTGCGCGCTGGACCCGTACACCTCCGACGTCGACTTCAGCACGACGCGGCGCACCGATGGAGCCTTCTGACAGGCGGCGAAAAGTTGCATCGCGCCCATCACGTTGATTTCCTTCAACGCCGCGCTGCCACCGGAGCGCGGGGCGTACGACGCCGCGGACGCATGCACCACCGTGTCGACGTCGCCGTTTCGAATCACCTTGGCGATAAACGGATTGCGGATATCGGCGCGGACGAACTCGGCGCGGCCCATCCGGCGCAGCATGTCCTTGCTCGGCGCGATCGCGTCGACCGCGATGACCCCGTTGATGAGCGGGTTCTGCGCGAGCCGAGCAGTCAGGTAGCCGCCCAGAAACCGGCACGCGCCGGTGACCAGCACGACTTTGGGGTAATGCACGGTGCCAGTTGTCCCGGCTCCGTCAGGACCGCTCGACGTATCCACCCCACACAGCCTAGCGGCCGATGAGCTACAGCGGCGTTATCGACGGGTGACTTCGGCCCAGGAGTTTTAAGGGACTACTTGCCGAGTTTTCTGCGCTGCACCCGCGTGCGACGCAGCAGCTTGCGGTGCTTCTTCTTCGACATGCGCTTGCGCCGCTTCTTGATGACTGAACCCATGACTCCGCTATCTACTTCAAAGTTTGGACCCGGTCACCTTACCCGCCGGGACACACGCAGCACCAAACGGCCATTGGTGTCCAGTGCGTCAAGTGCGTCCAGGGCGTCCAGGGCGTCCAGGCGGCGCGACCTCAGCCCGCGTCGAAGTAGGACGTCTCCAGCATGTCGTGGACGGCCTTCGCGTGCACCCGGAAGGAGCGACCGACCCGAACGGCGGGCAGCTCCCCGTTGTGCACCAGCCGGTACACCGTCATCTTGGAGACCCGCATCAGCGCGGCCACCTCGGCGACGGTCAGAAATTGTGTCCTGGCCTGCTGGCCGTCGACGGAACCCGTGTCCCGCGACTTACCAACGGAATCTCGCGCCGATGGACCGTTCGTAGACGTCATCGCAACCCAATCGTGTCAGGCACGTGCAATCCCACCGGCTTCCCCACCGCTGGCACCCGCACATGCATACACACAGGAGAATAGCGGGACTAGTGGGGTTACTGGTACTGGTGGGGGCTAATCAATTCGAAATCTTAAAATTATTCGGATGTAATTCTCAGCTGCTCAGAGCGGCATTTGGCGGCCTGGATGGCGGCGTCCACGGTGGCGCGGAATCCCCCACGCTCGAGTTCTCGCAGCGCAGCGGCCGTGGTGCCGCCGGGCGAGGTGATCGTGGCCCGCAGTTGCGCTGCCGTCGTATCCACCTGGACACCCAGCGCCGCGCCCTCGGCCGAAGGCCGGTCCTGGTTCATCCGGTCCAGCAGCATCGCCGCCGATCCGGCCATCGTCTGGGCGGTCAGCTCGGCGGCCACCGGACGGCTCAGACCGGCCGCGACGCCGGCGTCGACCAGGGCCTCGACCAGCAGGAAAAAGTACGCCGGGCCCGAACCGGACAGCGCGGTCACCGCATCCAGCTGCGATTCGGGAACGGTCAGCACGCCGCCGACCGCGTCGAACAGGGCCGAGACCTCCTCCAGCTGCGGCGGCGTGACGAACCGGCCCGTTGCGAGAGCGGTCACCCCCGCGCCCACCAGCGCCGCCGCGTTCGGCATTCCGCGGACCACCGGGGTGCCGGCCGGCAGCCGGGATTCGAAATAGCCGATCGTGATGCCCGCGGCCACGGTCACGAACACCTGCTCGGCGCTGTCGTCCTCGGCGTTGGAGGCCGCGTCGGCCAGCTCCGCCAGCGCTGACTCGACGTCGGCGGGCTTGACGGCAACCACGACGAAGGTCGCGTTATCCACCGCGTCGGTCACCGACGACGTCACCTGCACCGAGTAGGTGTCCGCCAGATAGGTGGCACGCTCCGGGACGCGTTCGGCCACCACCAGGTCTTTGGCCTGCCGTCCCGCCCGCAGCAGCCCTGACAGCAATGCCTCGCCGATGCTGCCACCACCGATGATCGCGATCCTTGCCATGCCGGAAAGCATTCCAGACGGCGCTACCGGGCTTGCGGCACCATCGCCAGTTGGCGCGACTGCGCCACGATGCGCCCGGTTTGATCGACGACGAGGTGGTCCTCGTCGAACCAGTCCTGCCCGATCTCGATGCAGCTGCAGATGACCCGCAGCCAGCCGGCGGCGGGCAGGGCCCGCAGGAACGCGGTGAGCTGGATGGTGGGTGCCCAGCCGGTGCGTTCCACCGCGAAGGTCACCGGCGCCGACACATCGCCGCACATGAGGGCGAACAGCGCGTCCGGTGCGACGCCGCGCGGGCGCGCCCACATCTGGATCACCGGTGGACGCCCGTCCGTGCTGGGCGCCAGCGTCGACAGCACCGTGCGGACGTCGCACCCCTCGCCGAGGTGCACCAGGCCGGCCAGCGGGTGGCCGGGCTCGATCGCCGGGATGTCGTCTGGCGGCTCGGGGGGCATCAGATCCAGCACCGGGTTCGCCGACAGCAGGGGCACCGTCCCGTGCTCGGGGTCGCCGAGGTTGACGACGGCATGCACCGCGGTGCGGTCACCCTGGGTCAGCTCGACATCGACCACGCTGATCCGGCGGCCGCGCTTGCGGACCAGCGTGGTCAGCAGCATCGGGCCCGGGTCGGGCGCCCACAGGAAGCTGGCCGAGACGGATACCGGCTGGGGGCCCTCCGTCGGTCCGCCACCGCACACCATGCGGGCGGCGTTGGCGCACAACGCAAGCATCGCGCCCCCGTGCACCTTGGGCCCGATGGTCCAGTGCTCGTTCAGCAGGCCCTCGAAGACGCCGGGGCCGGCCTCGCGCAGCGCCATCGCTTCGGTAAATAACGCGGTCATGATCTCCTGGGCTCTAGCGCAACAAGTGCGTGCGGGCGAACTGCAACGACTCGGTCAGCATGTCCTCACGCTCACTGGCCGAGCGCGCGCTGGACGTGGACACCTCCAGAATGACGTGGCCGGCGAACTGGCTGCCGGCCAGCATCTGGCACACCTCCGCGGTGGGTTCGGTGCCGCGCCCGGGCACCATGTGCTCGTCGGCGGGCAGGCCGCTGCCGTCACACAGGTGCAGGTGCACCAGACCCGAGCCCATGCGCTCCGCCATTTCCAGCGCATCGGTGCCCGCGGTCGAGGTGTGCGACAGGTCCAGCGTGTAGTGCGCGTGGTTGCCGTCGAGCGGGTCGTAGGACGGCGCGAACGCCGAGAAGCCGGGGCCCGGGCCGCCGCCGCGCCTGCGCATCCGTTCCCGTGACTGATCGGCCCCGAACAGTCGGTCGGCGCGGAACGGGAACATGTTCTCGACGGCGACCAGCACGTCGCTGGCCGCTTCGAGGGCCACCACCTGTTCGCTGAATCCGTCGGCGTAGCGCCGCTGCCACCGGAACGGCGGATGCACGACGACCGTCTGCGCGCCCAGCTGCTCGGCGGCCTTGACGCTGCGCTCCAGCTTGGGAATCGGGTTGGAGCCCCACACCCGCTGCGAGATCAGCAGGCAGGGCGCGTGCACCGAGAGCACCGGCACGCGATAGCGCCGCGACAGCTTCTGGACGGCATCGATGTCCTGGCTGACCGTTTCACCCCAGACCATCAGCTCGACGCCGTCGTAGCCCAGCCTGGCCGCGTACTCGAACGCGGCCTCGGCCCGCAACGGGTACACCGAGGCCGTCGATAAGCCGACTTTGATTGCTGGGCGCACTGTCTGTGTGGTGCCTCTAACCCTTTTACAGCCCTATTGCAGGCCCGATTGCAAGGACAGCGCCAGCGGCCCGAAGGTGATCAGCGCGCCCACCGTGACCGCAATCAACGTGCTGGCGATGTCCTCGGTTTTGCGGACAACTCGTACCCCCACGACCAGGCCCAGGATGACCAGCACCGAGAGCACCAGGGCCACGATGCTGTTCCAGCGCCACAGCTGATCGAAGGCGACAAACAGGCCCGCACCGAACACGACGGCCAGGATCGACTGCAGGACCACCAGGCTGCCCCGCCAGAGCGCGTCGAACCGGCCGGGCGCGTGGGCGGCCCGCTGGCCGGCTTCCTCCGCCGGGGCCGCCGGGGCCGCCGGGGCACCAGCGGCCGCGGCGCCCGCCGTGGCCGCCGTGGCCGCCGCCTCGTCGCCGCGCCGCCGGGCCAACTCGTCGGCCAGGGTCTGCCCCCCGAACAGGGTCGAATCCGAGTCCGACCCCTGCAGGTAGGAGCGCACGTAGGCGGAGTCCTCGCTCGCGACGTCCGCCTCGCGCACCTCGGAGTCCATCACGTCGACCGGGCTGTCGGCGTAATCGCCTTCCGGGTCGGGACTCATGCCCTCGGCATCGGACTCCAGCCCGACCGACCCGTTGCGGCTTTCCGCGGGTTCGGCCTCGGTGTGGCCCAACGGCCGGGGGTACTCGCTGAGCTGCGGCCCCGTCGATTTCTGGTCCTGCTGCGGGGACTTCGGCCAGCGCGGCTCCGGCTTGGACCAGTAGGCGACGGGTCCTTTGTCGGGCTCGTCTGCGGTTTGCGGCTCGTCTGGGGCCGCCGGGGCCTGGGGGGCCTCCGGGACCTGGGGGGCCTCCGGGGCCGCCAGGGTTGACGCGGCCTCCAGCGTCGATGCGGGCGGGTCCATGTCGTTGCGGATGATCGGAAGTTCACCGGTCAGCTCGGCAACCGAAATGGCTTCGCTGTCGCCGCGCCGACGGCGTCGGCGCCTGCTGACCGACGGGGCGCCGATCGTGCCGTTCCTGGCCAGCAATTCGGCGACCGAGATCGGCCGGGTCTCGGAACTTTCCGTCTCGGGCTGTGGTCCGGTCATGATTTGTCGCCTTTCGATCGGTTAGCCGCGTTCCGATCTACTTCCTTTGCTCTAGCATCGCGCACCGGCGTCTCTACCAAGGCAGTTCCGTCGGCTTCGCTGTCAAGTTTCCGCAGAATGAGACCTTCCCGTAATGCCCACGGGCAGATATCCACGGTTTCGATTGACAGCGCTCGCATGCTCGCCTCTGCCACCAAGGCGCCCGCCACGATCTGCGGTGCACGCTCGGCACTGACTCCCTCCAGTTCTGCGCGGTCAGCGGTCGTCATCCTAGAGATGAAAGATATGAGTTGTCTGAGGCCGTTTGCCGTGAGCGTCCGCTTCACCCGTGGTCCGGCGGCTGACGGCGCGGCGCCGGTGAGGCGGGCCAACGAGCGGAACGTCTTCGAGGTGGCGACCGCGAGGTCGGCGTCGCCGGCGTCCAGCACGGCCTCGCTGGCCTCGGCCAGCTCGGAGTCCAACCAGTCGCGCAGCATCGCGATCCGGCGCCGGCCGGGCGGGTCGTCGGGCAGCCATTCGCGGGTCAACCGTCCGGCGCCCAGCGGCAACGACAGCGCGACCTCGGGCTCCTCGTCGACTCCGCTGGACAACTCCAGCGATCCGCCGCCGATGTCGAGGTTGATGATCCGCCCCGCGCTCCAGCCGTACCAGCGGCGCACCGCCAAAAACGTCAGCCGGGATTCGTCGACCCCGCGCAGTACCTGCAACTCGACGTCGGTCTCTTTGCGCACCCTGGCGAGCACGTCGTCGGAATTCTCGGCGTCGCGCACCGCGGAGGTGGCGAAGGCCATCAGCTGCTCGCACCCGGAGCTGATCGCGATCTTGGCGAACTCGTCGATGGTGGAGATGAGTTTCTCGGCGCCGCGCTTGGTGATCTTGCCCTCACTGTCCGTGGCTTCCGCCAGTCGCAGGGTGGCCTTCGTCGAACTCATCGGTGTCGGATGGCCGCCGCGGTGGGCATCGACCACCAGCAGGTGGACCGTGTTGCTACCCACGTCGAGCACGCCCAATCGCACGGAATACAAACTAGCCGGACGACGGGGCGGCTAACTGAGCAGTCCGGCAAACGGACACGGACGCGAGCCGCGCGGACAGCCCGAATCGTGGTCTAACGTTGAGTCCGTGGCAAATTCGCGTCCGGAGCCCAGGCAGCCGGGAACAGACCCCGGCCAAGAGGTGCCGTTGGATTTTGCGCGCGAGTGGGTGGAGTTCCTCGACCCGGACAATCCCGAGCACCTGATCGCGGCTGACCTCACCTGGTTGCTGTCGCGCTGGACATGTGTGTTCGGCACCCCCGCTTGCCGCGGCACGGTGGAGGGCCGGCCGGACGACGGCTGTTGCTCACACGGCGCGTTCCTGTCCGACGACGACGACCGCGCCCGGTTGGACGACGCCGTGCAGCAGTTGACCGACGACGACTGGCAGTTCCGCGAAAAGGGCTTGGGCCGCAAGGGCTATCTCGAGCTCGACGAGAACGACGGTCAACCGCAATATCGGACGCGCAAGTTCAAAGAAGCGTGCATCTTCTTGAATCGGCCCGGCTTCGCCGGCGGGCCCGGCTGCGCACTGCACAGCAAGGCGCTCAAGCTGGGCGTGCCCCCGCTGACGATGAAACCCGACGTCTGCTGGCAACTGCCGATCCGGCGCAGTCAGGAATGGGTGACCCGACCGGACGGCGTGGAGATCCTCAAAACCACCGTCACGGAATTCGACCGGCGCGGCTGGGGCTCCGGGGGCTCCGACCTGCACTGGTACTGCACAGGAGATCCGGCCGCCCACGTCGGCGCCCAGCAGGTGTGGGAGAGCCTGGCCGACGAGCTCACCGAGCTGCTCGGGAGGAAGGCGTATGCCGAGCTCGCGTCAATGTGCAAGCGCCGCAGTAAATTAGGGCTCATTGCGGTGCATCCGGCGACACGGCTCGCCGAGTAGCCGGCTAAATCTCCGACCGGCTGTAGCACTCGACCATGCGCAGCGCGCTGGCGAGCAGGTATGCCTGCACCGCGGCGGCGGCGCCCGCGGCGTCGCGCGCCACTACGGCCTCGGTGATCCCGTGCAGGTCGGCCGCTACCGGCTCGGCATCGTCGTAGGCCCCGGTGAGTTCGTGCTCCCGGCCGCCGAACGCCTGCTCGACCCAGCGATACAGCAGCCCCAACGCCCGGTTACGCGTGCCGTGGATGAGGACGCGGAAGTAGGCCAGGTCCGCGGCCTGGCGCGCCACGGACGTGTCCGCCTGCTGCACCGCGGCCAGCGCGGCGCCTAGCGCCTCGGCATCGTCGGGCGTGTGCCGCTCGGCGGCCAGCCGGCCGATCACGGGGCCCAGCGCCGCGCGGACCTCCAGCAATTCGACCAGGAACTCCGGGCCCAGTTTGCGCACCAGCGCCTCGACCACCGCGGGATGGGTGAGCCCCTCTGGGTCGCGGACCCGGTTGCCGCTGCCCTGCCGGGCCTCGATCAGGCCCATCTGCTGCAACCGGGCCAGACCCTGACGCAGCGACGTGCGGTTGACCCCGAGCTGTTCGGCCAGGTCGCGCTCGGGCGGCAGCGTCGAGCCGGGCGGGAAGGCGCCGTCGAGGATCGCGTCGGCGATCGACGCGGCGATCTGTTCGTCCACCCGCGATCGATCGGGCGGCTGAATCGGACTTGACTGGTTCATTGGCTCAACCAATATAGTGGATGGATCCGCGCCGAGTCCGCGTTCAGGGCGCGGGGTTTCCGTGCCGTGGGCGCAGGCTCGGCGGGCCGAGGCTCTGGGGAGGTGTGCAGTGGACGACCAACGGCTTTCGGCCGCCGCCCCGCGCTGGCGCGGCAAGGCCGGCCGGCTGGAGGTCTGGTACGCCACCCTCTCCGATCCGCGGACCCGGGCCGGACTGTGGGTGCACTGCGAAACCGTCGCCCCGACGCAGGGCCCGGCCTATGCGCACGGCTGGGCCACCTGGTTCTCGCCCGACGGGCCGCCGCGCACCGAGCGATTCGGGCCCCAGCCCGTCGAACCTGCCACGGGCGAGGCCTGGTTCGACGCCGCGGGGGCACGGGTGAGCCGCCACGAGCTCGCCGGACGCGCCGGTTCGCTGGCGTGGCAGCTGTCCTGGAAGGACACCGGCGCCCCGCTGTGGACGTTCCCCCGCGTGGCATGGGAACGCGAACTGCTGCCCGCCGCGCAGGTAGTGCTCGCGCCGACCGCCGACTTCACCGGCTCACTCACCGTCGACGATCAGGTGCACGGCATCGACGGCTGGCGCGGCGGCCTCGCCCACATCTACGGGCACGGCAACGCCAAGCGTTGGGGCTGGATTCACGCGGACCTGGGCGGCGGCGATGTTTTGGAAGCGGTCGCGGCCGTGTCGCATCAGCCTGGCCTGCGCCGGCTGCCGCCACTGGCATTCATCCGCCTGCGGGTCGACGGAAAGGATTGGCCCACAAGCCCTTTGCCGTCACTGCGGATGCGCACCACGCTGGGTCTGCGGCACTGGCAGCTGGAGGGGCGTGTGGGCGGCAAGGCCGCGCTCATCCGGGTGGACCAGCCGCCCGAGCGGTGCGTCAGCCTGCACTACACCGATCCCGACGGGGGCACCGCGGTGTGCACCAACACCGAACAGGCCGATGTCCACATCGAGATCGGCGACCGGCAATGGTCGGTGCTGGGCACCGGCCACGCCGAGGTCGGCCTGCGCGGTGCCCCGGACTAACTGGGCACCTGTCGTCGACGAAAGGATCCCGTCATGAGTTTTCTGCTTGACCCGCCGCTGCTGTTCGCGTCCGGGGTGCTCATCGAGCGCGCGCTGCCCCCAGAGCGCCGCGACGTGGCCGAGGCAGCCACCATGGGCGTGTTCTTCGGCGGCTCTTTTGGCCTCTATAACAATGTTCCCGGCCTCGGCGTGCTGTGGCGCCCGTTCCGCGCCCGCAACGGCCGCGACTTCATGTGGAACAGCGGCCTCTTCAACGTAACCGGCGGCGTGAACACAAAAAGGGCCGAGTGGCCGCTGCACGCGGCGGCCGCGGGCATCTTCGCGACCTACCCGTTCTTCCTCAAGCTCGGGCGAAAGCTCGGGCGCCGCAGGTGAGTTCGTTAGCGTCGTTCGGCACCGCGCTATTGCCCGAAGAGCACGGCGGCCCAGCCCCGGCGGTGCTGGTCGATCGTGTCGAGCGCTACCTGACGCGGATGCCCGCGAACACGCGCCTAGCGCTACGTGCCGGCTTGCTGTCGGTCGGCGCGGCGAGCTACCTGACCACCGGCCGGTCGCTGGCGCGGCTCGGCCCCGGCCAACGCGAGCGCGTGCTGCGGCGGGTGGCCGCGCTCAGCCCGGATGCCGGCGCGGCGATCGAGGCCATGAAGGTGATCGTGCTGCTGGCCAACGGCGCCGACACCTATGCGCCGGAGTTGCTCGCCCGCGCCCAAAAGCATGACGCGGCAAGGCCCGACGCGGCCCTGACGATCCTGCCGTCGGGCGAGAGCCCGTCCGTCGTCACCGCTGACGCGGTCATCGTCGGGTCCGGCGCCGGCGGCGCGATGGCGGCCCGCACCCTGGCCCGGGCGAGCTTAGATGTGGTCGTGCTCGAGGAGGGGCGGCGCTGGACCGTCGAGGAGTTCCGCAGCACGCATCCGATCGAGCGCTACGCCGGGCTATACCGCGGCGCGGGGGCCACCGTCGCGCTGGGCCGTCCGTCGGTGGTATTGCCCGTCGGGCGGGCGGTTGGCGGTACCACCGTCGTCAACTCGGGCACCTGTTTCCGGCCTCCCCTCGGGGTGCAGCGGCGTTGGCGCGACGAATTCGGTTTGGGCATAGCCGATCCGGACCGGCTCGGCGATCACCTCGACGACGTCGAGCGCACCCTGCAGGTCGCGCCCGTGCCGCTGGATGTCATGGGCCGCAACGGGCGCCTGATGCTCGACGCCGCCGCGTCGCTGGGCTGGCCGGCGGCGCCCATCCCCCGCAACGCGCCGGGCTGCGAAGGTTGTTGCCAATGCGCGATCGGCTGCCCGCGCAACGCCAAATTCGGCGTCCACCTCAACGCGCTGCCCCAGGCGTGTGCAGCCGGTGCGCGGATCATCTCGGATGCGCGGGTGGAACGGGTGCTGCACGACGGCGGACGTGCGCGGGGCGTGCGGGCCCGCCGGCCCGACGGCACGGCGCTGGACGTGATTGCGGACACCGTCGTCGTCGCGGCCGGCGCCACCGAGACTCCAGGGCTGTTGCGGCGCAGCGGAATTGGCGCCCACCCGCGGCTCGGGCGAAACCTGGCGATCCATCCGGCGACGGTGCTGGCCGGGTCTTTCGACGACGACGTCGTGGCCTGGCGCGGCGTGCTGCAGAGCGCCGCCGTGCATGAGTTTCACGAGTCGGACGGCGTGCTGATCGAAGCGACCTCCACACCGCCGGGCATGGGGTCGATGGTTTTTCCCGGCTTCGGCGCCGACCTGCTGGGCTGGCTCGACCGGGCACCTCAGGTCGCGACGTTCGGGGCAATGGTCGCCGATCGCGGTGTCGGCTCGGTGTCGTCGGTGCGCGGCGAAACGGTCGTGCGCTACGGCATCGAACGCGCCGCCGTCGCCAAGCTGCTGGTCGCGCTGGAAGCCATGGGCCGCTTGCTGTTCGCCGCCGGCGCGGTCGAGGTACTGACCGGTCTGCCCGGCGCCCCAACCGTGAGATCAATGCCCGAGCTGCAACAGGCGTTGCGCAGCAGCGACCCGCGGAGCCTGCACCTGGCCGCGTTCCATCCGACGGGTACCGCGGCCGGGGGGGCCGACGAGCAGCTCTGCCCGGTCGACGAGCGCGGCCGGTTGCGCGGCATCGACGGAGTCTGGGTGGCCGACGCGTCGATCCTGCCCAGCAGCCCGGAGGTGAACCCACAGCTGTCGATCATGGCCATGGCCTTGTCGGTCGCCAACGACTTGGTTGCATCGGTGATATGACTTGCACCGCCCCCGAAGGGAACGATGCCTTTTCAAACGTGATGGCACATGCGATATCACATCGCCACGGCCGACGGCGATATCACCGGCGCTGTCGCGTTTCAGAAGCGGCCATGCCTAGCCGCGCGGTGCTGGTGTGGCCAATGAGACACCGATCGGCTCGCGCCTAACCCTCCAGCTTGTAGCCCAGCCCCCGCACCGTCACCAGGTGCACGGGATTTGCCGGGTCGGCCTCGATCTTGGACCGCAGCCGCTTCACGTGCACATCAAGGGTTTTGGTGTCGCCGACGTAGTCGGCGCCCCAGACCCGATCGATCAGCTGTCCACGGGTCAGTACCCGCCCGCTGTTGCGCATCAGGTATTCGAGGAGGTCAAACTCCTTGAGCGGCAACGTGATTGTGTCGCCGTTGACCGAAACGACGTGGCGCTCGACGTCCATCCGCACCGGCCCGGACTCCAGCACACCGTCGCTGATTTCGGAGTCGTCGTCGCCGCCACGGCGCAGCACCGCCCGGATCCGGGCGATCAACTCACGCGCCGAATAGGGCTTGGTCACATAGTCGTCGGCGCCCAGCTCGAGGCCGACCACCTTGTCGATCTCGCTGTCGCGCGCGGTCACCATGATCACCGGCACGCTGGAGCGGGCGCGCAGCTGCTTGCAGACGTCGGTTCCGGACATGCCCGGGAGCATCAGGTCGAGCAGCACGATGTCAGCACCGGCCCGGTCGAACTCGGCAAGCGCCGACGGCCCGTCGGTCACCACGGTGGCCTCGAAGCCTTCCTTGCGGAGCAGGAACGCCAGCGGATCGGCCAGCGACTCCTCGTCCTCCACGATCATCACGCTCGTCATCAGCGCAACTCCTCCTCATCGCTTCGCTCTGCATCGTCGTATGCGCGCGTCATCGACTTAGTTCTTCCTCTCGTTGTGACCGGTTGGGCCGCATCGCACGGCCCTGCGGTTCCTCGGGCTCTTCGCCCTCGTCCTGATACATCGGTAGGGACAGCGTGAACGTCGAACCGGTTCCCGGCTTGCTCCACACGCCGATGCTGCCGTTGTGATTGGCCGCCACGTGCTTGACGATGGCCAGCCCCAGCCCGCTGCCACCGGTGGCGCGCGAACGCGCCTTGTCGCCGCGGAAGAACCGCTCGAAGACCCGCTCCTGGTCTTCGAGCGCGATCCCGATGCCGCGGTCGGTGACGGCGATCTCGATGTTGTCGCCGCGACGGCGGCGGCTGATGGAGACCAGCGAGCCGCGTGGCGAATACGCGATCGCGTTGGACACCAGGTTGGCCAGCGCGGTCACCAGCAGGGTCTGGTCCCCTAGCACCATCAGGTGGCTCGGCGCGTCGGTGCGAACCTCGATGGCGGCATTCTCGGCAGCCACCTTGTGGCGCGAAATTGCTTCGGACACAATGCTGTCGACTTCGACGTCGGTGACGTTGGGCAACCGCTCGGCACCCTGCAGCCGGGACAGCTCGATCAACTCGGCAACCATGTCGCCGAGGCGGTTGGCCTCGATGAGCACCTTTTCGGCGAAACGACGCACGGTTTCCGCGTCGTCGGCCGACGCCAGCAGCGCCTCGGCGAGCAGGGCCATGGCGCCGACGGGAGTCTTGAGCTCGTGGCTGACGTTGGCCACGAAGTCACGCCGGGCCGCCTCCATGCGCGCGTAGTCGGACTGGTCATGGACGAAGACCACGGCGAAGCGGCGGTCTTCCTCGCTCAGCAGCCGGGCATGCCCGTGCACCGACAGCCCGGACCGGCCGCTGCCCGGGCGCCGGCCGGGCGAGAGGTCGAACTCGACATCGTCGCCACTGAGCGCCTGCTGCGCGGCCCGCCAGGCCTGCTCGTCCAGCTGCCGGTCGCGCACCAGGCCGAGCTCCTTGGCCCGGTCGTTGAGGTACACCACGTCCTGATGGGTGTCGACGACGGCGGCCCCCAGTGGCATCAGCGCGACGATGCGTTCGAGCATTTGCGAGACGGTGATCCCCGCCCACTCGGTGGCCGTCTTTTGGCGGCGCCGCCGCGACCGATGCGACAGCCGGGTCCCGACCGCAATACCTATGGCCAGTCCCAGTGTCGATAAGACCCCGGCCAGCAACAGCGCCGAGAACACAGTCACAAACAAAATCCTACAAATCCGGTGAACGCCGCCCTAGCGGAGCGAGGCCAAAATCGGACAAGTCACACTTTGCCCCACAGGTGTTCCGCTGCTGTTCATGGGATGTTCGGAAAACCAAGCTTTTGGCCCCCTCCGGCCACACTGGCCGGACTTTACCCGCGTCCCTGGTTGGCTACCGCCGCGGCACCGGCTGCGGCCGCGTCCGGGTCGAGATAAGTGCCGCCCGGCACCACCGGGCGCATCTCGCTGTCCAGGTCGTAGCGCAGCGGGACGCCGGTCGGGATGTTCAGCTCGGCGATCTCGTCGTCGGACACCTGGTCGAGGTGCTTGACCAGCGCGCGCAGCGAGTTGCCGTGCGCGACGATGAGCACCGTCTTGCCGAACCGCAGGTCGGGCACGATCACGTCGGTGAAGTACGGCAGGAACCGGACCACCACGTCAGCCAGGCATTCGGTGAGCGGGCCGCCGCCGATATCGGCGTAGCGCGGGTCTTCGTCCTGGCTGAACTGGCTGCCCTTCTCGATCGGCGGCGGTGGCGTGTCGTAGCTGCGCCGCCAGGCCATGAACTGTTCGTCGCCGTATTTCGCCTTGGTCTGGGCCTTGTCCAGGCCCTGCAGCGCGCCGTAGTGCCGCTCGTTGAGCCGCCAGCTGCGATGCACCGGGAGCCACAGGCGGTCGGCGGTGTCCAGGGCCAGGTGCGCGGTGGTGATCGCGCGGCGCAGCAGCGACGTGTAGAGCACGTCGGGCTCGAGGTGGTGTTCGGCGAGCAGCTCGCCGGCGCGTACCGCCTCCGCACGGCCCTTGTCGGTCAGCCCGACGTCGACCCACCCGGTGAACAGGTTGAGGGCATTCCATTCGCTCTCGCCGTGGCGGAGCAGCACCAGCGTGGCAGTGTCTCCCATGGCCGCTAGTCTCTCATTTTCGAATCGTCGTCCTCATCTTCGATGAGATGCGCGAAAGCCTCGAGGTTCTTCAGTGACTCGCCGCGCGATACCCGCCAGTCCCACTCTTTTTGGATCGACGACCGAAAACCCAATTCCAGCAACGTATTAAAGTCCGAGTCCACCGCTTCGAGCACCTGCCCGAGCACCCTGTCGATCTCGTCGGCGTCGACCGACGCCAACGACATCCGGCCCACCAGATAGATATCGCCGACGTTGTCCAGCGTGTAGGCGACGCCGTAGAGCCGGCGGTTGCGCTTGAGCAGGAACCGGTAGACGCCCTCGTGGTTCTCGTCGGGCTGGCGGCAGACGAACGCCTCGACGCGCACCGAGTGCTCGCCGATGCTCAGGATGGTGTTGGTCGTGAGTTTGCGTTCGCCGGGCAGCTCCACGATCAGCCCGGGCAGGCCGCCGTGCGCGCCCTCGTGTGCCGAGTAGGTCAGCTCGCTGGCCTTCAGCGCGTCCTCGATGACAGCCTGGATCGAGGTCATTGGCGCCGCTCCTCCTCATCGCTGCGCTCTGCATCGTCGCCGGCGCTCATGCGTCCACCCCGCGGCGCGGCGCCCATCGCCGGGGCTTTCGCATTGACGCCCGGTCGCGAACGCGGCGCTGCCGCTCGGCGGTGAAGTCGCGGATCGCGCGCCGATAGCTGGCCAGCAGCGCATCGGTGGTGTGCTCCCAGGAGAAGGTGGCGGCGTGTGCGACGGCCGCGCGACTCATCGCCTGCGCCCCCGGCACGTCCAGCCGCAACACCTGGTCTAGCGCGTCGGCCCACTGACCGACCTCGTGGCCGGCCACCAGCGCGCCGGTGATCCCGTCGCGCACCGCCACCGGCAGCCCGCCGACCGCGGCCGCCACCACCGGTGTGCCGCAGGCCTCCGCCTCGACGGCGACCAACCCGAACGACTCCGAATAGCTCGGCACCGCAACCAGATCGGCGGCCTGGAACAGGGTGGCCAGGTCCGCGCGGGACTGCGGCGGGAGGAACGTCACGCGCTCGCTGATGCCGAGCTCGCCGGCCAGCCGCGCCAGCCCGTCCGGCCCACCAGTCGGAGAAGACAGCCCTGTGCCCGACGGCCCGCCGGCCACCACCACGCGCACCCCGGGCAGCTTGGCGGCGGCCCGCAGCACGATGTCGGGCGCCTTCAGCGGCTGGATCCGACCGACGAACGCCACCAGCGGGTCGTCCAGCGGGAGCCCCAACGCGGCCCGTGCGGCGCGCCGATCCCCCGGTCGGAACACGTCCAGGTCGACACCGGGATGCACGACGTCGATCCGAGCGGGATCGGCATGGTGTAGCGAAATCAGTTGCCGCGCTTCGTCATCGGTGTTAACGATCAGTCGATCCGCCTCGTCGACGACCTGCTGCTCACCGACGGTGCGCAGCGGCGGTTCGGGCGCGTCGCCGTCGGCCAGCGCGGCGTTCTTGACCGCGGCCAGCGTGTGCGCGGTGTGCACCAGCGGCACCGCCCACCGGTCGCGGGCCAGCCACCCGACCTGACCGGACAACCAGTAGTGCGAGTGCACGATGTCGTAGTAACCCGGTTCGTGGGCCGCCTCGGCGCGCAGCACCCCGGCCGCGAAGGCGCACAGCTGGGTGGGCAGGTCGTATTTGTCCAGACCCTCGAACGGCCCCGCCGGCACGTTGCGCACCAGCACGCCGGGCGCCACCCGCACACTCGGCGGGTCGGCCGACGCGGTCGCCCGGGTGAAGATCTCGACTTCGATGCCCCGGCGCGCCAGGTGCAACGCGCTCTGCAGCACGTAGACGTTCATGCCGCCGGCGTCGCCGATGCCCGGCTGGGCCAGCGGCGACGTGTGTACCGCGACTACCGCGACCCTGCGCGGCAAAGCTGGTTGGAAGGCCGGGAGAGTCTCTTCGCGCCGCACACTCTCATCTTTACAGGACCGGTGTTCAGCCGGGCCAAAGGTGCCGGTAGTGGGGGTTAGGCGGAAGATTCCGGGGCCGCGTCGGGCAGCCGCGAAACCAGCGCCCCAGCGCGGCGCATCGCGCTCAGCGGGTCGGCGTAGAGCCCGCCCAGTGAGACGATCCCGGCCCCGGCCTCTTGCACGCGGTTGCCGAAGACGGTGACGCGGATGTCGCGCGGCGGCAGCACCGAGCGCGCGGTGAACGCCGCTTCCACCTCTTCCATGCCCTCCGGGTATTCGGTGAACGCCTGGCCGCCGACCACCAGCTCGTCCGGATTGAGCAGGTCACGCAGCAGTGCGACAGCCCCGCCGAGGACCCGGGCCCGCTCGGAGAGCAGCTCCTTGGCCTGCCGATTACCGGCCCGGGCCACCTTGAGGAGGTCGGTGACGGCACCGGCGGACCCACCCGTGCGCGTCGACGGTGCACCGGGCAGGATCCGCAGCCGGCGCGCGGCGGCCAGTACCGCCTCGTCGCTCACGGTGGATTCCAGCTGACCGGTGCCGCCGAGCAAATCGGACTGCACCGGCAGCGACGCGATCGTGCCGGGACCGCTGGCCGGGCAATGCACCCGCCCGCCGATCACCAGCGCATAGCCCACGGTTTCGCGGGCGTACACGTACAGGCTGGTCGGCGAGCTCGGCGCGAACCGGCGCATGCCGAGCAGCAGCTCGGCTCCGGCCATGGCGTCGACGTGGGACGCCACCGACACCGGCAGGCTGAGCGCGTCGGCCAGCACGGACCCCACCGGCGCCTGCTTCCAGCCCAGCCGGGGGTGGTCGACATGCCCGGTGGCGCTGTCGACGGCGCCACCGATGGCCACGCCGACCCACAGCGGCCGGCGCCGATGCCACCGCCGCAGGTAGCGGGCGGCGCTGTCGGCCAGCGACGCCAGGGCCGGTCCCGCTGCGTTGAGCGGTGTCGGGGTCTCGACCGTGTCGAGCGTGCGTCCGAACAGGTCGGTGGCCACGATGCTGGTGGTCCGGGCGCCGATGTGGATGCCCAGGGTCACGAAGGGTTCGTGGTTGACCTCGACGGGCACGCGCGGGCGCCCGATGGCCCCTGAGACGGCCAGGTCGGCGCGCTCGCGCAGCAGTCCCGCCTCGAGCAGGGCGATGACCTGGCGGTTCACCGTCGCGATGCTCAACGAGGTGACTCCGGCGATGACGTCGCGACCGACCGGGCCGCGCAACCGCACGGCACGGAAAACCGAGGCCGCCGCCGAGTCCGACAGGTGCAGCGCGGGCGGCATGATCTGGCGATGTGACCGCAGCGGGCCCTTATGACCGGGCACGTGGCCGGCGGCGTGAAGGGATGAATGATGGGTAAGAGAAGTGGTGCGCACGTTGCGTCCTTTGATCCGAGTTCCTCTGGCCGGTCTTGGCCGCACTTGCTGACGAAAAAATGTCAGGCGCGGCAAAGTGCACGACAACAACACTCACAGGCCGCGGAGAGGCACGCGGCCGAAGTGTTGATCGGGGAACTCAGATGCACAGGAGAAATTTAGCACGTTTATTAGAGTTGCTTGCGTGACTTCACCCGATGGAAACGCACGAGTTGCTGTGGTAACCGGCGCCAGTTCCGGAATCGGCGAGGCAACCGCGAGAACCCTTGCGGCCCTTGGGTTTCACGTCGTCGCCGTGGCGCGGCGCCGGGACCGGATCACTGCGCTGGCCGACGAGATCGGGGGGACGGCGGTTGTGGCCGACGTCACAGACGACGCGGCGGTGAGCGCGCTGGCCGACGGGCTGAACCGGGCCGATGTGCTGGTCAACAACGCCGGCGGAGCCCGCGGACTGGCGTCGGTCGCCGATGCGGACCTGCAGCATTGGCGGTGGATGTGGGAAACCAACGTGCTGGGCACGTTGCGGGTCACCCGCGCCCTGCTGCCCAAGCTGGTCGGCTCCGGCGACGGCCTGATCGTCACGGTCACCTCGATCGCGGCGATGGAGACCTACGACGGCGGCGCCGGCTACACCGCGGCCAAGCACGCCCAGGGAGCGCTGCACCGCACACTGCGCGGCGAGCTGTTGGGAAAACCGGTGCGGCTCACCGAGATTGCGCCGGGCGCCGTCGAGACCGAGTTCTCTTTGGTCCGCTTCGACGGTGACGAAAAGCGTGCGGACGCGGTCTACACCGGCATCACCCCGCTGACGGCGAGCGACGTCGCCGAGGTGATCGGGTTCGTGGCGTCAAGGCCGTCGCACGTCAACCTGGACCAGATCATCATCCGGCCCCGCGACCAGGCCTCAGCGAGCCGCTTTAACCGCCGGGGCTAGACGTGTCCGTGGTCGGCGGAGCGCTGCTGGACGGGGTGGGAGCGGTCGTCGTCGGGGTGCCCGACAAGCTGGGCGCATTCGACGGCGTGACCGGCGCGGTGACCGGGATCTGGCTGGCCGGCGGGTGCGCCTTGGCCGGCGGCAGCGCCGACATCGCCACCCAGGTGTCCCAGTCCACGGCCCAGTCCCAGATGTCGCCGTCGGAGTAGGACAGCTGGATGGAGCTGCCCGTCACCTCGACCGGGTCGCCGTAGATCGCGGTCGGGTAGTACTCGGCCGCATCAGACGTCGACAGGTTGATGCAGCCGTTGGTCACGTTGGAGTTACCCTGCGCGCCCGCACTCGACGGGTTGGCGTGGATGAACTCGCCGTTGTTGGAGATCCGGACCGCCCAGCGCTCGTGGGCGTTGGTGTAGCCCGCGGCCGGGTTGGACATGTAGAAGTCTTGGTACTTCTCGGTGACCACATGGATGCCGTTGCGGGTGACGTTGCGCGCCTTGTCGGCCTCGCCGTAGCTGCACGGGAAGTCCATGATGACGCCGGCGTCGGTGACGACCTGGATGCGGTGTGACGTTACCTCGGCCTTCACCACCTGGCGCCGGCCGATCTCGATGCGCAGCGAAATGTCGTCGGAGCCGTACGCTCCCTCGCCGAAAGCCACCCCGTACAGTTTGGCGTTGACGTTGACCTTGGTGCCCGCCGGGTAGTACTCGCGGGAGCGGTAGTGGACGCGGGCGCCTTGCGCCTCGTCGGGCAGCCACGCCCAACTGCCCTCGACGGGCGGGTCGGTGGTGACGGTCAGCGCCTTTTCGACGGCCGCCTTGTCGCTGATCGGTGCGTCGAACTGGATGATGATCGGCGCCGCCACCCCCACGGTCTGGCCGTCGGCCAGCTGGAATGCCCCGCCGATCTTCTTGGTCGGCGTCACGGTGCTGAACTTGCCCTTCAACGCGACCGGCTTGCCGTCATGACCGACGGCCGAGCCGCTCCACGTGTAGGTCGAGTCGTAGCCCAACGGTTCGGTGATCGTGTAGACGGTCCGGTCCTGGTTGAAGGCGCCGGCCACCGCCTTGCCCGACGAGTTCGTCAGCGCGACGTGCTGCAGCCAGCCGTCGGTGACCTGGACGCTGATCGCAGAGACCGGCACCACATCGTTGGCCGCGTCCGCCGGCTGAAACGTCAGGTGGGGCGACGGCGGCGTCGGCTTCACCGCCTGCGAAATCGACCTGGGCGAGCAGGCCGCCAGCACCGCCGGCGCGAACACGCCGACCCCGAGCGCCGCCAGCGCCAGGCGCCGATTGATCGGCCCCTGTTCGTGGGGAGCGCTGGAGGTGTTCACGACACCCAAAGATACCGGGCCTGACGACTGCAAAACGTCGTGCGCTCCGCCACACCGTGCCCTATCCAGGCCCTTTGGGGCTCGCATCGCGCCGAAATCGCCGCTACAACCCGCACCCAACCAACACGGGCTCGGGCGTGAGTGTGATACCAAACACGTCGCGGACCCCGTCGCGGACGGTGCGGGCCAGTGCGAGCACATCGTCAGCGGTGGCGCCGCCGCGGTTGGTCAGAGCCAGCGCATGCTTGGTGGACAGCCGACAGGGCGCCGAGTCGTCCGGATAGCCCTTGCCAAAGCCCGCCCGCTCCACCAGCCAGCCGGCGGCCAACTTGACGCCGTCCGGTGCCGGGTAGTGCGGCACCTGCCCCTCGATCTGCCCGGCGAGCCGCTCGTACGTCTCCGGTTCGACCACCGGGTTGGTGAAGAACGACCCGACGCTCCATGTGTCGTGGTCGGCGGCGTCGAGCACCATCGCCTTGCGGGCCCGCAGGGCCAGCACCGCGTCGCGGACCGCCCGCGGGTCGGCGCGCTCGCCGCTGGACGCTCCGAGGGTGGTCGTCAGCTCGCCGTAGCGCAAGGGCGCGCTGCGACCCGAGGCGTCCAGCGCAAACTCGACTTCCAGCACGACTGCTGGAATGTTCAGGCCGCCGGGGTGCTTGAGCACGCTGGTTCGGTAGCCGAAGCCCAGCTCGCGGCCGGGAACCCAGCGGACCTCGCCGCTGCCGCGGTCCAGCAGCCGGACCCGGGTGATGGTGTCGGACACCTCGGCGCCGTAGGCCCCGACGTTCTGTACCGGGGTGGCCCCGGCCGATCCGGGGATGCCGGACAGACATTCCAGCCCGCCCAGGCCGTGCTCGATCGCCAGGACCACCACGTCGTCCCACACCGCGCCCGCTTGGGCACGCACCACGTTGCCGTCGACGGTGACGGCGTCGTTGGCCAGTCGCACCACGGTCAGGTCGGTCAAGGTGTCGGCGATCACCAGGTTGGAGCCGCCGGCCAACACCAGCGGCGGGTTGCCGACCGAAGTTGCCTGGGCGTCCAGCCGCCGCAGCACCGCGACGACCTGTTCGCTGGTACGGCAGGTGATCACGCGGCGTGCGACCGGGCCGATCCGGATCGTGGTCAGCGGCGCCAGCGGCACCGATTCGGCGACGTGCGCGCCCGCGAAGAGGGCGCCGGCACCGCCGTGTTTCATGGCCCGTAACGGTAGCCTGGCCAGCTATGCCACGTTCATTCGACGTGTCCGCCGAGTACCAGGGCAGCGTCCAGGATATTTACCGGGCCTTCACCTACGCCGACTACTGGCTGGGCAGGCTCGAGTTTTCGTCTGTCGACGAATCGAAGCTGGAGTCGATGCGCGTCGGGGGCGAGTCCGGGGACGACGGCAGCATCGACGTGGTGACCCTGCAGGTGATGCACCGGCGCAACCTGCCCAGCGTGGTCACCCAGGTGCACCGCGGCGACCTGTGCGTGCGGCGGGAGGAGACCTGGAGCCCGATCGTCGACGGAACCACGACGGCCACCATTCGTGGATCCATCCTCGACTCTCCGGTGAGCGTCGCGGGGACCGCCGTGATCTCCAGGATCTCGCCGTCCGGCGGAGCCAAGCTGGACGTCTCGATGAGCGTCCAGGTCCGCATCCCGCTGATCGGCGGCAAACTGGAGAACCTCATCGGCGCACAGTTGGCCACGCTGATATCGGAGGAGCAGCGCTACACCACGATGTGGCTCGACAGCCGCGCCTAGCCCGATTGCCCGGCTCCTCCCCCCGCCGCTTAGCAGCGTGCATCGTCGCCGCGCCTAAGCTGGCGCCATGCGAGTGGCGTTGGCGCAGATCCTTAGCGGCACCGATCCGGCAGCGAACCTGGAATTGGTCCGCGACTACGCCGGACGCGCCGCCGACGCCGGCGCCAGGCTGGTGGTCTTCCCCGAGGCCACTCAGTGCCGCTTCGGCGTCCCGCTGGCGCCCATCGCCGAGCCGGTCGACGGCCCCTGGGCGAACGGTGTGCGGCGCATCGCGACCGATGCCGGCATCACGGTGATCGCCGGGATGTTCGTCCCCGCCGACGACGGACGGGTGACCAACACCCTGATCACGGTGGGTCCGGGCGCCCCGAATCAGCCGGACGCGCGCTACGACAAGATCCACCTGTACGACGCGTTCGGTTTCACCGAGTCGCGCACGGTCGCCCCGGGCCACGAACCGGTCGTCGTCACGGTCGATAACGTCCGGATCGGGCTGACGGTTTGCTACGACATTCGTTTTCCCGCGCTGTACACGGAGCTGGCGCTGCGGGGCGCCCAGGCGATCGCGATCTGCGCGTCCTGGGGTTCCGGCCCCGGCAAACTCGAGCAGTGGACGCTGCTGGCCCGCGCCCGGGCGCTCGATTCGATGAGTTACGTCCTGGCAGCCGGCCAAGCCGACCCGGCCGACACCCTGACCGGCTCCGGTTCGGGCGCCGGCGCGCCGAACGGGGTGGGCGGCAGCCTGGTGGCATCGCCGCTGGGTGAGGTGGTGGTCTCGGCTGGCGCCGACGCGCAATTGGTGGTCGCCGACATCGACGTCGATCGGGTCGCCACGGCCCGCGAAAACATAGCGGCGCTGCGCAACCGCTCACACTTTGCTCATCTTGATAGGGCAGAATCGCTGGGGTGACCAACCCGCAAGGACCCCCGAACGAAGGCCCGCCGCAGTGGGGGCCGCCCGGCAACCAGGGCCCGTTTGGCCAGCCGTCGGCACCGACTGAACGGATGCGGACCGGCGATCCCGGGCCAGGTCGCGGCCAAGAACCGCCGGATGTCGCCGGACAGCGGACCGAGCAGTTCGGCGCCGCCAACCCCAACCCGCAGCGGCCCAGTTACCCGCCGCCGCCGGCGCCGCCCGCGGCACCAACGACGCCGCTGTCGGCACCCGACGCCGAGCCGGGGCCGGTCAAAAAGAAGCGCCGCCTGCGCGACCCGCTCTCGATCGTGCTGGTGCTGATCATCGTCGTTTCGCTGCTCGTCGCGGGGCTGATCGGGGCCGAGCTGTATTTCCGTAACCAGGCGAACAACAAGGTCGCCGAAGCGGTCGCGTGCGAGGTCAAGGACAAGGCCACCGCGAAGTTCGGGGTGGCGCCGCTGGTGTTGTGGCAGCTGGCCACCCAGCACTTCACTAACATCTCGGTGGAGACGGCCGGTAACCAGATCCGCGACGCCAAGGGCATGAAGCTCAAACTGAGCATCGACAACGTCCAGCTCAAGGACTCCGGGAACTCCAAGGGCACGATCGGCGCAATCAACGCCGACATCACCTGGACGTCGGAGGGCATCAAGGAGTCGGTACAGAACGCGATTCCGATCCTTGGCCCGTTCGTCACCAACAGCGTGATCACCTCACCGGCCGACGGGACCGTGGAGTTGAAGGGCATGCTCAACGACATCAAGGCCAAGCCGGTCGTGTCGGGTAACGGCCTGCAGCTGCAGATCATCGATTTCAACACCCTCGGCTTCACCCTGCCCAAGGAGACCGTCCAGTCGACGCTGGACGAGTTCACCTCGAACCTGACCAAGAATTTCCCGCTGGGCATTCACGCGGACAGCGTTCAGGTCACCTCAACGGGCGTGGAGAGCCACTTCTCGACCCAGAACGCCAGCATCCCCGCCGGCGGCGGCACGGATCCCTGCTTCGCGAATCTGTGACAGCTAGGCGCTAAGCCCGTCGAGCACCGCCCGGGTCCCTGACAGGCCCAGCCGGGTGGCGCCGGCGTCGAGCATCGCGACAGCGTCGGCGGCGGTGCGGATTCCGCCGCTCGCCTTGATTCCGAGGCGCCCGCCGACGGTCTCGGCCATCACCACGACGGCGTCGAGCGACGCCCCGCCCGCGGGATGAAATCCGGTGGAGGTCTTGACGAAGTCGGCGCCGGCGTTCTCGGCGGCGCGGCACACCCGCGCCAGCGTGTCCGGGCTCGCGTGTGCCAACAGCGCGGCCGACTCCACGATGACCTTGAGTACCGCCCCGGCCGTCCCGTCGCGTACCGCCGCGATGTCGCTGCGTACCGCGTCGATGTCGCCGGCCACCGCGGCCCCGATGTCGATGACCATGTCGATCTCGGCCGCACCGGCCGCGACGGCCCGGGCCGCCTCGAGCGCTTTGACCTCGGAGAGATGCTTGCCCGACGGGAAGCCCGCCACCGCGGCGACTCGTACGTCACCGGCGTCGACCGCCACCGGCACCAACGATGGCGAGACGCAGACCGCATAGACGCCCAACTCGGCGGCCTCGGCGACCAGTGCGATGACGTCGGCGTCGGTCGCCTCCGGCTTGAGCAGCGTGTGGTCGACGAGCGCCGCCAGCTGCGCGCGGGTGGGTTGCCGCGCCATCAGAACGGCTCCTCCGGGGCACCCGGATTGCAGCCGGACGCCACCATTTCGGCGTCGTCCACGACGGGCCGCCACGGCTCAAGGTTCCAGCTGGTCTTGCCGGGCTGCGCGATCTCGGCGAACTGCCAGTGACAGAGGAACTGCGCGCGCATGCCGGGGGTGTCGGCGTCCGGCGACAGCATCAGCACCTCGGACCACGCCTCGTCGGCGGCCGTGCCCGTTCCGGGCTGCCTGGAGGCTGTCCGGGCCGACGGTGTCGGGTACACGCGCAGACTCGTCAGGCGTCCCCACCGCGTCCACTCCGTGTGGTCGACAAACGGCGGAGAGAAACTCGGGCCTGCGACGCCCGTGCCGGGATCAGCCGCCGCGGGAGCGGCGGTCAGCAACGCGATAATCACCGCCGTCGATGCGGCGGTGCGCTGTGCGACGATTTTCACGCAGTTAGCGCGACTTACCTTGGATTTCAAGCAGTTTGGGCCGCACATCGACCAGATAGATGCCGGCCGCACCGGCGGCCACCGCCGCGATGAACACGTTTCCGAACAAGATCGTCGTCAGCGCCACGGCCACACCGAGGATGATCAGCCACACCGGCTTGGTCAGCTTCTCGGCCGCGGTGTAGGCGTCCGGTCGTTGCATGGCCGCGTGCACGAACGCGTACACGGCCGTTACCAGGACGGCGACCTGCAAGACCGCGAGGACGGTATAGGCGAGGGGGGGCACCTCACCAGGGTATGGGTGAGGGCCGAAAACGTCGACTCCGAGTTGCCCACATAACACGCGGGCAACTCGGAGTCGAGTGGTCGAACTACTTCTGGGTGACCTTCTTGGCCGGGGCCTTCTTCGCCGGAGCCTTCTTGGCTAAGGCCTTCGTGGCCTTCTTCGCCGGGGCCTTCTTGGCCGGGGCCTTCTTGGCCGGGGCCTTGGCCGGCGCCTTCTTGGGCAGGTCGATGCCGACCAGCTTGGCGGCGCGCTCGCCGACCGCACGGGTCCGCGACGACACGGTGCCGAGCGCCTCTTGGGTCAGCTCCACGGCCTGGTCGACCGAGGCCTGGGCGCGGGCCGAGGCGTCCTCGAGCGCCGACTGGCTGCGCAGCCGGTCCAGGGCGGCCTCGCCACGCTCGACCAGGTCGTTGTACCGGCTCGTCGCGGCCTCCAGGTAGCCCTCGGCGGCCTTGCGTAGCTCCTCAGAGGTGAACTTCTCGCGCAGCTCGCGCAGTTGCTCGGGGAGGTCCTCCTGCAGCTTGGTCAGGCGAGCGCGGCTCTCCTCGACGCGGCTGCGGGTGTCGGTGCGGGTCTCCCCGGCGCGGTCGCGCAGGTCCGAGATCAGCTCGTTGACGGTGGCGAGGGCCAGGTCGGCCGCACCCAGCGCCGCCAGCAAGGGGGCGCGAATGTCGTCGATGTTCGAGTTGTCAGCCATGGTTATTCCTTTCCTGAATTTTCGTTATTGGCGTTATTGCTGATGTGTTCTAAAGAATCTGGGGCAAGCGTCGGGCTCCTCAGCGCTAGAGGGCGAGAAGCAGTCAAGACCCGCGTATTGACGTGGCACGCGCTTACAGGTGACCTCCTGAGTCGTCGGGTCGGTTCACGGTCGGGTCGGTGGCGGGACGGGCGGCTCCGGAAGCGGGCCGAAACCCCCCGTACGGGGTAACCAGGTGGCCGGTCATCTAGACATCGCCAACGTGATTTGCGCCATAGCTCACTCGTCGGGGTGCGAACCGTCGTTCGGGTCGGACGGGGTGACGGACTGGGTGACAGACGGGGTGACGGACAAGGATGGACAGTCCTCGGGGATGGACTCGTTCTGGAACGTGAACGACGTGTAGATCTCGAGCAGGACTTGCTTCTGCCGCTCGGTGATCGCCGTGTCGGTGATGATGGCGTCACGCACCTGGCTGCCCTCGCTTGGTTCTAACATTCCGGCCCGCACGTAGAGGACCTCGGCGGAAACCCTTAGCGCCTTGGCGATTTGGGCCAGCACGTCGGCGGACGGCTTGCGCAGGCCCCGCTCGACCTGACTCAGGTAGGGGTTGCTGACGCCGGCTCGCTCGGCAAGTTGGCGCACCGAAACCTGCGCGATTTCGCGTTGGCTTCTGATGAAGCTGCCGATGTCGGACGCGACTTCCGAAGCAGCCGTCGACACCTTGGCGGAGAGGGTCTCCTCGGATGTCATTGCGTGCTCCTGTGTCTGATCGGCGGTTGCTGCGGCCCAGACTACGGACAAGTGCTTGCTTTTGCAAGCACTTGTTAGCACACCTTAGAACAGTAGCTGCGCGGCCGCGTAGATCACCAACCCGGCGAGGGCGCCCACAACGGTTCCATTAATTCGAATGAATTGCAGGTCACGGCCCACATGGAGTTCGATGCGCCGGCTGGCTTCCTCGGCGTCCCAACGCTCAATGGTGTCGGTGATGATCGCTGTGATCTCCACCCCATATTGCGATACCAGGTGCTCAGCCGCCCGCACCATCCAGTTCTCCACCTTGTCGCGCAGGTCGGCGTCGTCGCGCATCGATTCACCGATGCGCACCACGGTGTCGGCGATGCGGGTGCGCAGCGTGCTGGAAGGGTCGTCGACCCCTTCGAGCACCAACCGTTTGAGCGTCGACCAGGCCGTCGCGGCCGCGGCGGCGACCTCATCGCGCGCCATCAGTTGCTCCTTGACCGCATCGGCGCGCGCGATGGTGGCCGGGTCGTGCTGCAGATCGTCGGCGAACTCGAACAGGAATCGGGTCGCCGAGCGCCGTAGTTCGTGGTCGGGATTGCGCCGCACCTTGTCGGTGAAGTCCATCAGCTCGCGGTGGATGCGGTCGCCGACGAGGTGGTCGATAAACCGCGGTGACCAGGTCGGCGAGTCACGCTCCACGACCCGCTGGATGACCTCGCCGGCATTCAGCGACCACTGGAACGCCCGATCGGCCAGCAGTTGGATCAGCGCCTCCTGCCGGTGCTCGGCCAGCAGGGTGGACAGCACCCGGCCAACCGGCGGGCCCCATTGCGGCTCGGCGACGCGGCGCACGATCATCCGGTCGATCACCTGCTGGACGTCCTCGTCGCGCAACAGCTCCACCAACACCCGGAGCACGGTCGCCGCCTCGGTCGCGACCCGCTGGGCATGCGTCGCATCCGACAGCCACTTGCCGAGCCGACTGGGCACCTGCGCGTCGCGCAGCTTGGTCTCGACGACCGCCGCCGACAGGAAGTTCTCCCGGACGAAGGTGCCCAGGCCCTCACCCAGCTGGTCCTTCTTGCGCTTGATGATGGCGGTGTGCGGGATCGGTATGCCCAACGGGTGCTTGAACAGCGCGGTCACGGCGAACCAGTCCGCCAGGGCGCCCACCATGCCGGCCTCGGCGGCGGCACCGACATAGCCAACCCAGACGGCGGCGGTGCCGAGGGCCCCATGAGCCTGCGCCCACCGGCAGGCCAAGAAGATGCAGCTGGCGCCCACCAGGAAGCCGAGCGCCACCATTTTCATGCGGCGCAGCCCCACCCGGCGTTCGGCGTCGGCATCCGGATCGGCTCCGGCAAACGACTCCGCAAACGATGCGCGCATCGCGCCCGCCGCCTCCGGTGGCGGTTTCGGCGCGTCCGGCCGGGGCGCCGGCGAGCCCGGCGCTCCACCGCTCGCCGGAAGCCTCGGAGGGAGCCTGTGTGCCACCACACCATCATGTATTGCCCGGGCCCGGTTTTGCGAAGAAGACATTCGGAGACCCCCTCAACCGGCACGGGTGTCGCCGTAACAGGAGCCGAGCCGCCTGAAGCCGTAAGATCGAAAAGTCTAATGAATGGGAAATCGGCGGCAGTGGCAGAGCAAATCCGGGCTGTGACGGCGAAAACGGACGGCCGTAAACGGCGCTGGCACAAACACAAGGTAGAACGCCGCAACGAGCTGGTGGACGGCACCATCGAGGCGATACGCCGGCATGGCCAGTTCATCAGCATGGACGAGATCGCGGCGGAGATCGGGGTCTCCAAGACCGTTCTGTACCGCTACTTCGTCGACAAGAACGATTTGACGTTGGCCGTCATGATGCGGTTCACGCAGACCACGCTGATCCCCAACATGGCCGCGGCCCTGTCATCGAAGCTTGACGGCATCGACCTGACCCGCGAGGTCATCAGGGTCTATGTCGACACCGTCGCGAACGAACCCGAGCCGTACCGGTTCGTGATGGCAAACAGCTCGGCCAGCAAGAGCAAGGTGATCGCCGATTCCGAGCGGATCATCGCCCGCATGCTCGCGGTGATGATGCGCCGCCGCATGCGCCAGGCCGGGATGGACACCGGCGGCGCGGAGCCGTGGTCCTACCTGATCGTCGGCGGCGTGCAGCTGGCCACCCACTCGTGGATGTCGGACCCGCGGATGACCAGCGACGAGCTCATCGACTACCTGACCATGCTCAGCTGGAACGCGCTGTGCGGCATCGTCGAGGTCGGCGGATCGCTGGACAAATTCCGCGAGGAGCCGCACCCCTCGCCGATCGTCCCGCCCCGGGCGGACGCCTGACATGGGCGCAAGCACGCAACGGCGACCGAGGCCTCGAGCGGCTAGCATGCTTTGAATGCATCGGGGGGCCCGCCAGTGTGCATCGTTCGCGAAGCTCGTATCGGCCCCCGAGAAACAGGAAGGCTCTTCTGGCCATGGCCATGCAGCTCACGCCGCACTTCGGCGACGTTCAAGCCCACTACGACCTCTCTGACGACTTCTTCCGGCTTTTCCTGGACCCCACCCAGACCTACAGCTGCGCCTACTTCGAACGTGACGACCTGACCCTGGAGGAAGCCCAGCTGGCCAAGATCGACCTGTCGCTGGGCAAGCTCAACCTCGAGCCAGGAATGACGCTGCTGGACATCGGCTGCGGCTGGGGGGCCACCATGCGACGCGCCATCGAGAAATATGACGTCCATGTCGTGGGCCTGACGTTGTCCGAGAACCAGGCCGACCACGTCCAGCGGATGTTCGACGAGCTGGACACTCCGCGGTCCACCCGGGTGCTGCTCGAGGGCTGGGAAAAATTCGACGAGCCGGTTGACCGCATCGTCTCGATCGGCGCGTTCGAGCACTTCGGCAGGCCGCGCTGGGGCCGTTTCTTCAAGATGGCCCACCAGGTGCTGCCGGGCGGCGGTGTTGCGCTGCTGCACACCATCACGCGCCCCAGCTTCAAAGAGGCCAAGGCGCAGGGCATCACGTTGACCCACGAAATCGTTCACTTCGTCCAGTTCATCCTGGCCGAGATCTTCCCCGGTGGGTGGCTGCCGACACCCGAGTCGGTCGAAGAGAACGCCGTCGCGGCGGGCTTCAGCCTGACCCGGGTGCAGTCGCTGCAGCCGCACTACGCGAGGACCCTGGACCTGTGGGCCGCCGCGCTGGAGGGCAATAGAGACCAGGCCATCGCCATGCAGTCCGAAGAGGTCTATGACCGGTACATGAAGTACCTGACCGGCTGCGCCAAGCTGTTCCGCCAGGGCTATACGGACATCAACCAGTTCACGCTGGAGAAGTAGGCGCGCAGGCTATTTCACGCAGGTGAATTGCCCGATGTTGCAAACTCCCCTGCGGAAGAAGTCCTCGCATCCGGTGAGATAGTGCATGTACCGGTCGTAGATGTCCTCGGACTGCATGGCGATGGCCTCGTCCTTCTTGGCCGCCAGGTTTGCCGCCCAGATGTTCAGCGTGCGCTCGTAGTGCGCGCCCAGTAAGTGCGCGCGTTCGATCGTGAACCCGGATTCTGCGGCCAGCCGGAAAAGGTCTTCCTGCGCGGGCAACTGGCCACCCGGGAAAATCACGTCGCCAATGAACTTCATGAAGCGCAGGTCATTCATCGTGACCTTTACGCCGCGTTCGCGTATTTGGTTCTGGGTGTAGCCCAAAATCGTGTGCAGCAGCATCCGGCCGTCGTCGGGAAGGACGTCGTAGGCGCGCTCGAAGAAGAGGGGGTAACGCTCCTTCTTGAACGCCTCGAACGCGCCGATGGTGACGATCCGGTCGACCTTGTCGTCGAACTCTTCCCAGCCCTGCAGCCGAATTTCCACGGTGCGCTCGGTGGGAATCTTGGCCAGCTTGGCCTTGCTGTACTCGAACTGGTTGCGGCTCAAGGTGATTCCGATGACGTTGACATCGAACTTCTCGACCGCGCGAACCAGCGCGCCGCCCCAGCCGCAACCGATGTCGAGCAGCGTCATCCCGGGCTCGAGGTTGAGCTTGCCCAGCGCCAGGTCGAACTTCGCGTTGGATGCCTCTTCCAGCGTCATGTCGTCACGCTCGAAGTAAGCACACGTGTACGCCATGGTCGGGTCCAGGAATAACGCGAAGAACTCGTCGGAGACGTCGTAGATCGACTGCGACTCTTCGTAATAGGGCTTCAGCTGCTGGGTCATGCTCGGTTGTTACCTCTCATTGCTTAAAGGCATTAGTAGATATAAAAGCCCTGACCGGACTTCTTTCCAAGCCGACCCGCCTCGACCATCCGCAGCAATAACGGCGGCGGGCCATAATGCGGCTCCTTGAATTCCTCGTATAGCTTGTCCGCGATCAATTTCAGCGTGTCCAGGCCGACCAGATCGGACAGCCGCAACGGACCCATCGGATGCGACAGCCCGGCGACGACGGCCTTGTCGACGTCTTCGACCGTGGCGAACCCGGCCTCCACCATCCGGATCGCCGAGAGCAGGTAGGGCACCAGCAGCGCGTTGACCACGAAGCCGGACCGGTCCGAGCAACGGACCACCTGCTTGCCGAGCACGGTGCCGGCGAATTCCTCGGTGCGGGCGGCGGCGGCTTCGTCGGTGACGAGCGTGCTGACCAACTCGACCAGCGGCAGCACCGGAACGGGGTTGAAGAAGTGCAACCCCAGCACACGCTGCGGGTTCTTGGTGGCCGCGGCGATCTTCATGATCGGGATGCTCGAGGTGTTCGAGGCCAGCACCGCGTCGGGATCGGTGATGACCTGGTCAAGTTCGGCGAAAATCTGCGCCTTGACGGCCTCGTCCTCGACCACGGCTTCGATCACCAGCTGCCGGTCGGCCAGGTCTTTGAGTTCGGTGGTGAAGGACAGCTGGTCGAGCGCCCGGTCGCGCTCGCGCTCCGTCACCTTGCCGGCGCTGACGCCGCGCTCGAGGGACTTCACGATGCGGTTGCGTCCCGCGGTGACCAAGGCCTCGGTGGTCTCGAACACCGTGACGCCGACGCCGGCGCGCAGGGCGACCTCGGCGATACCGGAGCCCATCTGCCCGGCTCCGACAACGCCCACCCGCTGGATCGCTGCGTCGCTCACTATCTCTCTCTCGTCTTGGTGTTGGCCCGATATTGGCATGGAGTGCAATAGGCCCCGCCCAGGGTCGCTGGGCGGGGCCTATGCTGTCAAACTTCTACTCAGTGACCTGAGTCACTGGCTTTCACTTCGGTTAGCGGACAAGCCCACCGTTTAGTGGAACTGACCCTCTTCGGTGGAACCGGTCAGCGCCGTGGTCGACGAGGTCGGGTCGACCGTGGTGGCGATGCGGTCGAAGTAACCGGCACCCACCTCACGCTGGTGCTTGGTCGCGGTGTAGCCGCGCTCTTCGGCGTCGAACTCGCGCTCCTGCAGCTCGACGTAGGCGCTCATCTGGTTGCGGGCGTAGCCGTACGCCAGATCGAACATCGAGTAGTTGAGGGCGTGGAATCCGGCCAGTGTGATGAACTGGAATTTGAATCCCATTGCGCCAAGCTCCTTCTGGAACTTCGCGATGGTCGCGTCGTCGAGGTGCTTGCGCCAGTTGAACGACGGCGAGCAGTTGTAGGCCAGCATCTGGTCCGGGAACTCCGACTTGACGCCCTCGGCGAACTTCGCAGCGAGCTCGAGGTCGGGGGTGCCGGTCTCCATCCAGATCAGGTCGGAGTACGGCGCGTAGGCCTTGGCGCGGGCGATGCAGGGCTCCAGGCCATTCTTGACCCGGTAGAAGCCTTCCTTGGTCCGCTCGCCGGTGATGAACGGCTGGTCGCGCTCGTCGACGTCGGAGGTGATCAGCGTCGCGGCCTCGGCGTCGGTCCGGGCGATGACGACGGTCGGAGCGTCGCACACGTCGGCGGCCAGGCGGGCCGAGGTCAGGGTGCGGATGTGCTGCTGGGTCGGGATCAGCACCTTGCCGCCGAGGTGGCCGCACTTCTTCTCCGAGGCCAGCTGGTCCTCCCAGTGCGAACCGGCGACACCGGCGGCGATCATCGCCTTCTGCAATTCGTACACGTTGAGCGCGCCACCGAAACCGGCCTCGCCGTCGGCGACGATCGGCGCCAGCCAGTTCTTCACCGAGGTGTCACCCTCGACCTTCGCGATCTGGTCGGCACGCAGCAGCGCGTTGTTGATCCGGCGGACGACCTGCGGCACCGAGTTGGCCGGGTAGAGGCTCTGGTCGGGGTAGGTGTGGCCGGACAGGTTCGCGTCGCCGGCGACCTGCCAACCCGACAGGTAGATGGCCTTCAGGCCCGCGCGCACCTGCTGAACGGCCATGTTGCCGGTCAGTGCGCCCAGCGCGTTGACAAACTCGAGCTCGTGCAGCTGGTCCCAGAGCACCTCCGCGCCGCGGCGGGCCAGGGTCGACTCCTCGACAACACTGCCTTGCAAAGCCACGACGTCCTCGGCGGTGTAGGTGCGAGTGACGTTCTTCCAGCGCGGGTTCGTGTCCCAGTCATGCTGGATCTGCTCGGCGCTCTTAGGCGTGCCAACGTTGGACATCTGGTTGCTCCTTAACGGTTTCTTCGTGATCGCCGCCGCGCTGACTGCGTCTTAGCCAACTGCCAACGGCTCGTCTTCACTGCTGTGCTAACTCGACGATGACACAGCGTGTTCCCCCTGGCCAGCCATTTCAATTGCCAATTTAGGCAACGACTTTCGCCGCTTTTGCGAATCTTGCGAAGGCCGGTTCGAGCTTTACCGTTTCAGAAGCTACCGGCCGGTAACAAGAATCCGCAGGTCAGCAGGGGTTTAACCGGGACGCTTGTCCGGTTAGAGCGAGAAGAGCGCGGCGACGGCTTTCGTCTCGTCACCGACGGCATATGTGAGCGTTATAACAGGGCGATCGGACAGGCCGGCGCCGAATTGGTCGGTCGAGCCGGCGGGGTGGACGTGCGAGATGACTTCCAACTTGTCGCCCAACGCCACCGGCGCCTCGTGCTCGATCGTGACGCGCAGCGGTCCCGCAAGCAGGTCGGGATGAGACGCGAGGTAGTCCTCGATGACGCTCCAGTACACCGAGTTGTTCACGTGGTCGAACAAGTCGATGTCGGTGACGCGGATCGGGAATTCGTGGATTTCCGCCGCGTCATCGCGGCTGCCCGGCTTCACATAACCCTTCCACCGCAGCCGGTTGACGGACGTGGTCCGGAACAGGCCCTCCAGGAAGTCGTCGGCGATGCGCGCCGGCATCTCGGTGTCCTTGTTCACGTGGATCCAGAACGCCTCGGATTCGATGAGACCGCCGTTGCGCCCGTCGATGCGGACCCGCATCTCACACCAACGGTTCGAGGTGCCCGAACACCAGCGCCGCATCCGCAGCATGTCGCGGAAGTCGATCGGGCGAATGAAGTCGATCATCGTGCGCCGGACGATCCACAGCGGGTGGGTCTCCTCGAAACCCATCTCGCGCAACTGGTCCTGGCCGATGTCCTGCATGTGTCGACAGGCCGCGTCGAGTCGAAGCCGGCCGGTGCGGTCGATGTCGCCCATGCGCAGCGGCCATTCGAGGTCGAACACGTCGGGGTGGCCGTCGGGCACCGGCATCATTTCTTTGTCCAGGCTCACCGCCGCTCTCCCTCTTCAGCCCCTGCTCGGCACCCCCTAGGTTGCCCCGGATGCCCGATGCGAATCATGCCAACGGCGTCCGACAAACACCAACCGCCAGCGCTGCCAACTCTGCGAACCCTACCTTCACAGACGGGTATCGTCGTGAGGTGTCCAAAACGTTCGTCGGCTCGCGCGTTCGCCAACTGCGCAGCGAGCGCGGATTCAGCCAGGCAGCGCTGGCCCAGGTGCTGGAGATCTCCCCGAGCTACCTCAACCAGATCGAGCACGACGTCCGCCCGCTGACGGTGGCTGTGTTGCTCCGGATCACCGAGGTCTTCGGGGTGGACGCGACCTTTTTCGCCTCCCAGGACGACACCCGGCTGGTTGCCGAGCTGCGGGAGGTGACGATGGACCGCGATCTGGACATCGACGTCGATCCGACCGAAGTCGCCGAGATGGTCAGCGCACACCCCGTTCTGGCTCGTGCGGTGGTCAATTTGCACCGGCGCTACCGGATCACCACCGCGCAGCTGGCCGCCGCCACCGAGGAACGATTCTTCGACGGCAGTGGCACCGGCTCGATCACCATGCCCCATGAGGAGGTGCGCGACTACTTCTACCAACGGCAGAACTATCTGCACCAGTTGGACACCGCCGCCGAAGACCTCACGATCCAGATGCGGCTGCATCATGGCGACCTAACGAGCGAATTGATCCGCCGGCTGACCGAGGTGCACGGGGTGCGGATCAACAAGCGCATCGATCTCGGGGACAGTGTGTTGCACCGCTACGACGCGAAGACCAACACGCTGGAGATCAGCAACCACCTCTCGAACGGTCAGCAGGTATTCAAGATGGCCGCCGAATTGGCCTATCTCGAGTTCGGCGATCTCATCGACAGCATGGTCGAGGAGGGCAAGTTCACCAGCGGCGAGTCGCACACCCTGGCGCGGCTGGGTTTGGCCAACTACTTCGCCGCGGCCGTGGTGCTGCCCTATCGCCAGTTCCACGACGTCGCTGAGAATTTCCGCTATGACGTCGAGCGGCTGTCGGCGTTCTACTCAGTCAGCTACGAGACCATCGCGCACCGGCTCTCGACCCTGCAACGGCCGACGATGCGCGGTGTGCCGTTCTCGTTCATCCGGGTGGACCGGGCCGGCAACATGTCAAAACGCCAGTCCGCCACGGGATTTCACTTCTCCTCCAGCGGGGGCACCTGTCCGTTGTGGAACGTCTACGAAACCTTCGGCAACCCGGGCAAGATCCTGGTGCAGATCGCCCAGATGCCCGACGGCCGCAACTACATGTGGGTGGCCCGCACCGTGGAGCGCCGCGCCGCCCGATATGGTCAGCCCGGTAAGACCTTCGCGATCGGGCTGGGCTGCGAGCTTCGCCACGCGCACCGGCTCGTCTACTCGGAAGGACTCGACTTGTCAGGAGATATCGCGACACCGATCGGCGCCGGTTGCCGCGTCTGCGAACGGGACAAGTGCCCGCAGCGGGCGTTCCCCGCGCTGGGCCGCGCCCTCGACATCGACGAGCACCGCAGCACCGTGTCCCCGTACCTGGTGAAGCAACCGTGAGCGGCGAGCAGGGCCGCATCCCGTCGGGCCGGTTCCGCGAGCTGGGGCCGGTCAACTGGGTAATGGCGAAGGCGGCCGCACGCCAGATGCGGGCACCGGAGATGCACCTGTTCACCACGCTGGGCCAGCGCCAGTTGTTGTTCTGGACCTGGTCGCTCTACAGCGGCCGGCTGCTGCGGGGCCGACTGCCCACGATCGACACCGAGTTGGTGATTTTGCGGGTCGGGCATCTGCGCGCGTGTGAATACGAGCTTCAGCACCACCGGCGGATGGCGCGCAAGGCGGGCCTGGGCGCCGAGGCCCAAGCCGCGATCTTCGGCTGGCCCGAGGCCACAGCGGACGCCCTCACCGATCGGCAACAGACGCTACTGCAGGCCACGGACGAGTTCGTCCAGGACCGCACCATCACCGAGGCCACCTGGCGAAAGCTGGCGGGCTACCTGGATCGGCGGCAGTTGATCGAATTCTGTTTGCTGGCAAGCCAATACGACGGGCTGGCCGCGACGATGTCGGCGCTCGACATCCCGTTGGACAATCCGCGCTAGACGTACAGGTTGGTGAGCACGGCCAACGTCAGCAGCACGGGAGGTATCGGCAGGCTGAACGCGAACGCCGCCCAGGGGTACTCGCCGCGCCGGCGCATCGACCAGCCCCACAAACCGGCGCAACAGGCCAGCACGGCCGACCCGGCAAGCACCAGCAGGCTCCACTTGCTCACCGTCGTGACGTTGTCGCCGATCGAGATCGCCGCCAGCCACAGCACGTAGCCCACGACGCCGCCGCCGATGGCGCCGACAACACTGCTACTGGTGTCGCTGGTTTTCATCGGGCTCAGAAGTTGATCATGTGGCCGACGAGCCCGTGGAAGCATTCCTGCAGCGCCTCGGACATCGTCGGGTGGGTGTGCACGTTGCGGGCCAACTCGTTGGCGGTCAGGTCCCACTTCTGGGCCAGCGTGAGTTCCGGCAGCAGCTCTGAGACGTCGTGGCCGACCAGATGGCCGCCCAGCAGCTCACCGTACTTGGCGTCGGCGATGAGCTTGACGAAGCCGCTGGGATCGCCGACGCCGTGGGCCTTGGCGTTGGCGGTGAACGGGAACTTGGCCACCACCACGTCGTAACCTTCGTCGCGGGCCTGCTCCTCGGTGAGCCCAAAGCTGGCGACGTTCGGCTGGCAGAACGTCGCCCGGGGCAGCATCCGGTAGTCGCCGAGCGCCAAAGTCTCTGCGCCGGCGATGGTTTCAGCCGCCACCACGCCCTGGGCCTCAGCGACGTGGGCCAGCTGCAGCAGCCCGGTGACATCGCCGATGGCGTAGATGTGGTCGACGTTGGTGCGCATGTAGTCGGTGATGCCGATGGCCTTGCGCTCGGTCAGCGCGACCCCGGCCTTGTCCAGTCCGTAGCCCTCGACGTTGGGCGCAAACCCGATGGCCTGCAACACCTTATCGGCCTTGAGCTCCTCAGACTTGCCGTCCTTGCTGACGCTGACGGTGACCCCGGAGCCACTGTCGGAGATGGAGTCGACCTTGGTGCCGGTGAGGATCTTGACGCCCAGCTTCTTGAACTGCTTCTCGATCTCCTTGGACGAATCGGCGTCCTCGTTGGGCAGCGCGCGCGGCAGGAACTCCACGATCGTCACGTCGACGCCGTAGTTCTTCAGCACGTAGCCGAACTCCATGCCAATGGCGCCCGCCCCGGCGATGATGATCGACTTCGGCAGCTCGCGCGACAGGATCAGTTCTTCGTAGGTGACCACGTTTTGCGACAACGAGGTGCCCGGCACCAACCGGGTGCTGCTGCCGGTCGCGATGATCGCGTTGTCGAACGTGACCGTATCGGTCCCACCGTCGTTCAATTCGACGGACAGCGTGCGCGGGTCGGTGAACTTGCCGTAGCCGTGGATCTCGGTGATCTTGTTCTTCTTCATCAGGAAGTGCACGCCGGCGACGCGGCCCTCGGCCACCTTGCGGCTGCGGTCGAAGGCGGCGCCGTAGTCGAACGTCGCCTCGCCGCTGATGCCAAAAGTCTTGGCTTCCTTGGTGACGATGTGCGCCAGTTCGGCGTTGCGCAGCAGCGCCTTGGACGGGATGCAGCCGACGTTGAGGCAGACTCCGCCCCAGTACTTCGGTTCGACGACCGCGGTGTTCAGGCCGAGCTGCGCGGCGCGGATCGCCGCGACGTAGCCACCGGGACCGGCTCCAAG
The DNA here is from genome assembly GCA_963758775.1 of uncultured Actinomycetota bacterium. GTDB lineage: Bacteria > Actinomycetota > Actinomycetes > Mycobacteriales > Mycobacteriaceae > Mycobacterium. The sequence continues at coordinate 1,539,976 of CAVWWU010000010.1, read as the reverse complement.
GACGACGACGTCATAGTGGGTCACGGCACTACCCTAATGGCCCGACGCGCAGCGGGCTCAATAGGGAATGAGGCCGCCCACGCAGTGGCCCACCCGCTCGCAGTAGTAGTAGCCGTAGAGCGGCGCCACCGCGGCGACGGACGCGAACGGCCCCGACATCACCGCGAGCGCCAGCGCCGACATCATCGGCCTGCCCTGAAGCATCGCCAGGATCACGCCCGCCACGACACACACGACGACGTACACCAGCATCATGTACACGGCCGCCGTCTTGTCGACCGTGTGATACCACCAATAGAAGAGACTCAGCCCCACCTCGGCCGCGCCGAACCACACGCCGAGGAGCACCAACAGCAACTTCCACCACTTGACGTACTGGTACCGGCCGGGCACGACGACGGGCGCGACGACACCGTCCGACTCGGGTTCGTCCTTGGGCTTCGACGCTTCCTCGTCCTCGTCCGCCGCGACGAGCGGCACCGGCTGCGAGCCGGTGTCGTCAAAGTCGGGCACGAAGGGCACCGAGTCCTCGCCCGTGTCGTCAAAATCCGGCACGAACGCCGCGGTTCCCGGATCGGAGTCCGAGTCTTTTTCAGCCACCAGAGGCCACCCGAAGCGCAATGAACACCCCCACCCAACCCGGCGACAGCGCGAGCAGGAATGCGCCGAGCATCGTCACCCAGCGGCGACCGGACAGCAGGATCGCCAGCACCCCGATCACGCTGGGGATCCCGACCACCAACGCGATCGCGACGTCGGGTCGGATGCGCCCATGGAACAGAGCAAAGGACGCCACACCCGCGAGCAGGCCCAGCGCGCTGCCGACCAGCATGGCGCTCGCCAACAGCCACGGGCGCGGGAGTGGAATCACTCTCGCGACCTTACTGCGGAATCAGCACGTTCCTGGGGCGCTGTCGGCCACAACCTGGCCACGATTCGGCGGTCGCTCGCCACGCTCGTAGGCCGCGCCCGTGATCACCGGCAGGGCCTCTATCAGCGCTTTCTCGTCGTCGGTAAAGACCCGGCCACGGCTGAGAAACCGTAGGCCCTCGGGGGCCTCCAGGCTGAACCCGCCACCGCGCCCGGGGACCGCGTCGATCACCAGCTGGGTGTGCTTCCACACCTGGTACTGGGGGCCCGAAATCCACACCGGTACGCCGTGGGTGCCCACATCGAGCACCCCGAGCAACACGTCGCGGTCGCCCACGAGGAAGTCGCCGAGCGGGTAGCACATCGGCGAGGACCCGTCGCAGCAGCCGCCGGACTGGTGGAACATCAACGGGCCGTGCCGGTCCTGCAGTCGGGCCAGCAATTCGGCGGCCGCGGCGGTGACGAGCACACCGGCCGGCGTGCTCATCAGAAGAAGCCCTGCGCCTTGTCGGCGTAGGACACCAGCAAGTTCTTGGTCTGCTGGTAGTGGTCGAGGGCCACCTTGTGGGTCTCGCGGCCGAAACCGGACTGCTTGTAGCCGCCGAAGGCCGCGTGCGGCGGGTAGACGTGATAGCAGTTCACCCACACCCGGCCGGCCTTGATGTCCCGGCCCGCGCGGTAGGCCGTGTTGCCGTCGCGGCTCCACACCCCCGCACCCAGACCGTAGAGCGTGTCGTTGGCGATTCCCATCGCGTCGGCGTAGTCGGCGAACGACGTCACCGCCACCACCGGGCCGAAGATCTCCTCCTGGAAGATGCGCATCTTGTTGTTGCCGGCGAAGATCGTCGGCTGCACGTAGTAGCCACCGGACAGGTCGCCACCCAGCTCGGCGCGCTCGCCCCCGGTGATCAGCCTGGCGCCCTCGTCCTTGCCAATCTCGATGTAGGACAAGATCTTTTCGAGTTGGTCGTTGGACGCCTGCGAGCCCAGCATCGTCTCGATGTTCAGCGGGTCACCCTGCCGAACCGCCTTGGTGCGGATCGCCGCCAGTTCCAGGAACTCGTCGTGGATGTCGGACTGGATCAGGCTGCGCGACGGGCACGTGCACACCTCACCCTGGTTGAGGGCGAACATGGTGAACCCTTCCAGCGCCTTGTCCTGGAAATCGTCGTTGGCCGCCATCACATCGGAGAAGAAGACGTTGGGGCTCTTGCCGCCGAGTTCGAGGGTGACCGGGATCAGGTTCTGGGAGGCGTACTGCATGATCAGTCGCCCCGTCGTGGTCTCCCCGGTGAACGAGACCTTGGCGATGCGATCGCTGGACGCCAGCGGCTTGCCGGCTTCCACGCCGAAACCGCTGACGACGTTGACCACCCCGGGCGGAAGCAGGTCGCCGATCAGCGACATCAGGAACAGGATCGACGCGGGTGTCTGCTCGGCGGGTTTGAGCACCACCGTGTTGCCGGCAGCCAGCGCCGGCGCCAGTTTCCACGCACCCATCAGGATCGGGAAGTTCCACGGAATGATCTGTCCGACCACCCCGAGCGGCTCGTGGAAGTGGTAGGCGACGGTGTCGTCGTCGATCTGGCTCAGCGACCCTTCCTGGGCGCGGATCGCGGCGGCGAAATACCGGAAATGGTCGGCGGCCAGCGGGATGTCGGCGGCCAGCGCCTCACGGATCGGCTTGCCGTTGTCCCAGACCTCGGCCACCGCCAGCGCTTCGGTGTTGGCTTCGATGCGGTCGGCGATCTTGTTCAGGACCGCCGCGCGCTCGGCCGGGCCGCTCTTGCCCCACGCCGGGGCCGCGGCGTGGGCGGCGTCCAGGGCCTTGTCGACATCGGCCTCGTCGGAGCGCGCCACTTCGCAGAAAGTCTGGCCGGTGACCGGGGTCGGGTTTTCGAAGTACAGCCCCTTGGCGGGGGCTACCCACTCGCCGCCGATGAAGTTGTCGTAGCGCGACTCGTAGGACATCAATGCCCCGGCGGAACCCGGACGTGCGAAAACAGTCATTGCTCGGCTCCTCGATTCAACTGTGTAATACACCTCACACTACCGTCGTCAGCACAATGGCATCCATGACAGAAGACCCATACCTGTGGCTGGAAGAAGTCACCGACGACAAGGCGCTGGATTGGGTGCGCGCCCATAACGATCCGACCCTGGCGGAGTTCGGCGGGGAGCTGTTCGAACAGATGCGCGCCGAGGCCCTCGAGGTACTCGACACTGACGCCCGCATTCCCTACGTGACGCGCCGCGGCGACTACCTCTACAACTTCTGGCGCGACGCCGCCAACCCGCGCGGGCTGTGGCGCCGCACCACGCTGGACAGCTACCGCACCGACTCCCCCGAGTGGGACGTGCTGATCGATGTCGATGAACTGGGTCGAGCCGACGATCAAAAATGGGTGTGGGGCGGCGCCAACGTCATCGAACCCGAACTCACGAGAGCGCTCGTCGCCCTGTCTCCGGGCGGTTCGGATGCGGCTATTTGGCGCGAATTCGACATGCAGACAAGGGAATTCGTCGACGGTGGGTTCGAGCTGGCCGAGGCCAAGTCCCAGGTGAGCTGGGCCGACGCGGACACCGTGCTGGTGGGCACCGACTTCGGGGCCGACTCGCTCACCGAATCCGGCTATCCGCGGGTGATCAAGCGCTGGCGCCGCGGCACACCGCTGGCCGACGCGGTGACAGTGTTCGAGGTGGACCGTTCCGACGTGCGCGCGTTCGTGTCGTCTGATCGCACACCGGGTTTCGAGCGGACGATCGTGGGGCGCGCCATCGACTTCTGGAACGACGAGCTCTACGAGCTGCGCGGCGCGGAGCTGACCCGCATCGACGCTCCCACCGACGCCGGGGTGTCGCTGCACCGCGACTGGATCCTGATCGAGCTGCGCTCCGATTGGACGGTCGGTGCCGCCACCTATACCGCGGGTTCGCTGCTGGCCGCCGATCACGACGAATTCCTCGCCGGCACAGCGCAATTGCAGGTGGTATTCGAACCCGACGAGCACACGGCACTGAACCACTACGCGTGGACCCGGGATCGGCTGCTGATGGTGACGCTGGCCGACGTCGCCAGCCGGGTGGAGATCGTCACGCCCGGAAGCTGGCAGCGCACGCCGGTGACGGGCATCCCCGACGCGACCAACACCGTCATCGTCTCGGCCGACGACACCGGCGACGAGTTCTTCCTCGACTCCAGCGGATTCGAGACACCGTCGCGCCTGATGCGCGGTACGGCTGACGGGCAACTGGACCAGATCAAGTCGGCGCCCGCATTCTTCGACGCCGAAAACATCACCGTCACACAGTATTTCGTGGCTTCAAAGGACGGCACGTCGATCCCCTATTTCGTCGTACGGCCCGGCGGGTTAGACGGTCCGGGTCCGACGCTGCTCTACGGCTACGGCGGATTCGAGACGTCCTACACGCCCAGCTACAGCGGCGTGCTGGGCCGGCTGTGGCTGGCCCGCGGCGGCACCTACGTGCTGGCCAACATCCGCGGTGGCGGCGAATACGGGCCGAGCTGGCACACCCAGACGCTGCGCGAGGGTCGGCACAAGGTGGCGGAGGACTTCGCCGCTGTGGCCGACGATGTGGTCGACCGCGGCATCACCACCGTCGCCCAGCTCGGCGCACGCGGCGGCAGCAACGGCGGCCTGCTGATGGGCATCATGCTGACCAAGTACCCGGAGAAATTCGGCGCCCTGGTCTGCGACGTGCCGCTGCTGGACATGAAGCGTTACCACCGGTTGCTGGCCGGCGCCTCCTGGGTGGCCGAATACGGCGACCCGGACAATCCCGACGAGTGGAAGTTCATCTCCGAATACTCGCCCTACCAAAACATTTCGGCCGACCAGCCGTACCCACCGGTCCTGTTCAGCACCTCCACCCGCGACGACCGGGTGCACCCGGGTCACGCCCGCAAGATGACGGCAGCGCTGGAGGCGGCGGGTTATCAGGTCTGGCTTTACGAGAACATCGAAGGCGGCCACGCCGGCGCGGCGGACAACGAACAGCTCGCCTTCAAGTCGGCGCTGAGTAATTCGTTCCTCTGGCGGATGCTGAAGAAGGAGTAACCGTGACCGATTTCCAAACGCTGCTGTACACGACGGCCGGACCGGTCGCCACCATCACGCTCAACCGCCCGGAGCAGCTGAATACCATCATCCCGCCCATGCCCGACGAGATCGAGGCGGCCATCGGCCTTGCCGAGCGCGACGACGACATCAAGGTGATCGTGCTGCGCGGCGCCGGGCGCGCGTTCTGCGCCGGCTACGACTTCGGTGAGGGCTTTCAGCAGTGGGGCCAATATATGGACACCGACGGGAAGTGGGATCCGGGCAAGGATTTCGCCATGGTCACCGCCCGCGTTGGACCGCATCAGAAGTTCATGTCGATCTGGCGGGCGACCAAGCCGGTGATCGCCCAGATCCACGGCTGGTGTGTGGGCGGGGGCAGCGATTACGCGCTGTGCGCCGACCTCGTCATCGCCAGCGAAGACGCCGTCATCGGCACCCCGTACAGCCGGATGTGGGGGGCCTATTTGACCGGCATGTGGATGTACCGGCTGAGCCTGGCCAAGGCGAAGTGGCACGCATTGACGGGCCGGCCGCTGTCCGGCGTGCAGGCCGCCGAGGTCGAGCTGATCAACGAGGCGGTGCCGTTCGCGCGCCTGGAGGCCCGCGTTGCCGAGATCGCGGCCGAGCTTGCCCAGATCCCGTTGTCGCAGTTGCGGGCGCAGAAGATGATCGTCAACCAGGCCTACGAGAACATGGGCCTGGCGTCCACCCAGACGCTGGGCGGCATCCTGGACGGGCTGATGCGCAACACCCCGGAGGCGCTGGACTTCATCAAGACGGCCGAAACCGAGGGCGCGCGGGCCGCGGTCGAGCGCCGCGACGGCCCGTTCGGCGACTACAGCCAAGCCCCGCCAGAGCTGCGGCCGGATCCCTCACACGTCATCGTGCCTGATAGCGACGGATAGTGAGATGAACTACGAATATCCGCACGAGCTCACATGGGGCGCCTTGAAAGTGTTACGGTAAATATATGTCTCGGCTTAGTACCAGCCTGCGTGCAGGCGCCCTCTTTCTTGCCCTCGGCCTCGCCGCTGCGACCTTCCCCAAGGCCGCCGTGGCCGATTCGACCGAAGACTTCCCGATTCCGCGCAGGCAGATCAACACCACTTGCGACGCGGAGCAGTATCTGGCCGCCGCGCGCGACACCAGCCCGGTGTACTACCAGCGGTACATGATCGACTACCACAACCGGCCGGTGCCCATTCAGCAGATGGCGGTCGACCGCATCCACTGGTTCTACTCGCTGGACCCCGCCGGCCGTCGGCAGTACTCCGAGGACACCGCGACGAACATCTACTACGAGCAGGTCGCGACGCACTGGGGCAACTGGGCGAAGGTCTTCTTCAACAACAAGGGCGTGGTCGCCAAGGCCACCGACGTGTGCGACGGTTACCCCAAGGGCGACATGTCGGTCTGGGACTGGACGGCCTGATCCCGCTCGATCCCGTCGCCTTCAGCCAGCACTGGGTTGAAGCGTGGAACCAGCACGACGTGGACGCCGTGCTCGAGCACTTTCACGACGACGTCGTCTTCACCTCACCCGTAGCCGCCCGGCTCCTGCCGGACACGAACGGCGTGGTCCGCGGAAAGCCGGCCCTGCGCGACTACTGGAGCAAGGCACTGTCGACCGTCCCGAATCTTCGGTTCGCTGTCGAAGGGGTCTATGAGGGCGTCGACACCGTCGTGATCGCGTACCGCAACCAAGACGACGGTCTGGTCAGCGAGGTGCTCAAGTTCGACGGAGATCTCGTCATCGAGGGGCACGGGACCTACGTCGGCGGCCCGAGCGGCTGATTAGTCGCGATGAACGCCGCACGGCCGGCCGTGCAGCTCTGCTCGCCGTAGGAGTCGGTGAACCGCATGCCCTCGTTGGCGATCCGGTCGATGTTCGGGGTGCGATAGCCCATCAGGCCGTCGCTGTAGCAACTCAGTTGCTGATCCCGATGTCCGTAGAGTTAGGGGCCCCAGATCACCAGGATGTTCGGCCTACCGTCAGGCATACCCCAAGGCTAATGAGAAGGATCAGTAATGGGGAGAGCTCACCGGGAACCGATCGGTGTTGGTCGCGTCGGCCGTTTCGCCGTTGCGGGGCGTGCCGCCGTTCTCCGGAGGCAGCAGCAGCGCACGAACCACCGGCCGCGGACCGAACGGCCGGAGCAGCCCGCTGGCGGGACGCGTCCGGACCTTCGTCGGCCACCAGAACCACCGGCCCATCAGCGCAGCGACCGACGGCATCATGAACGACCGCACGATCAACGTGTCGAACAACAGGCCCAGTGCGATGGTGGTACCCACCTGTCCCATGACGCGCAGCGGGCTGATCGCGAACGTCGCCATGGTGGCGGCGAACACCAGACCCGCAGACGTCACCACTGCGCCGGTGCCGGCCATCGACCGGATGATGCCGGTCTTGATTCCGGCATGGATCTCCTCTTTGAAGCGGGACACCAGCAACAGGTTGTAGTCGGAGCCCACCGCCAACAGCAGAATGACGGACATCGCCAGCACCATCCAGTGCAGTTCTTTGCCCAGAATGTCCTGCCACAGCAGCACCGAAAGCCCGAACGAGGCGCCCAACGAAATCAGGACCGTGCCCACGATGGTGATCGCGGCGACCAGGCTCCGGGTGATGATCAACATGATGATCAGGATCAGGCTGGCCGCCGATATTCCGGCGATCATCAGGTCGTACTTGGACCCGTCACGCATGTCCTTATAGACCGCGGCCGTGCCTCCGAGCCAGATCTTGGCGCCCTCCAGTGGGGTTCCCTTGATGGCCTCCTTGGCCGCCTGCCTGATCGGTTCGACGTGCGAAATCCCTTCGGGCGTCGCGGGAGGGACATCGTGGGAGATGATGAACCGGGCCGCGTGACCATCGGGCGACACGAACATCTTCAGGCCGCGCTTGAAGTCGGGGTTGTCGAAGACCTCCGGCGGAATGTAGAACGAGTCGTCGTTCTTGGCCGCGTCGTAGGCCTGACCCATGGCCGTCGAGTTCTGACTCATCACGTCCATCTGGTCGTACATCGAATTCATCGAGCTGTGCATCGTCAGCATCATCTGCTTCATCGTCTGCATGGTCGCGATCATCGGCGGCATCTGCGCCAGCATCTGCGGCAGCAGCGCGTCGAGCTGGGATATGTCAACAGTCAGACCCTGGAACTTCTCGACGATCTGGTCGAGACCGTCGAGCGTGTCGAAGACGGACCGCAGAGACCAGCAGACCGGAATGTCGAAGCAGTGCTTCTCCCAGTAGAAGTAGGCCCGAAGCGGACGCCACACGTCGATGAAATCCTCGATGTGGTCCCGTAATTCGGCCGTGACACCCAGCATCTCGTGGGTCAGCCCATCCATGTGGTGGGTGACGGCGGCCATCTTCGAGGTGATGTCGTACATGTGCTGCATGGTGTCGATGGACTGCTGCATGGCATCGGCCTGCTTGAGCATGTCCGCCATGCGCTTCTTCATGTACTCCTGGTTCTCAACCTGCGTCGTGTTCTGCATGCTGATCTGGAACGGAATCGAGGTGTGCTCGATCGGCGCGCCCAGCGGCCGCGTAATCGTTTGCACGCGTGCGACTCCCGGGATGTGGAAGACGCCCCTGGCGATCCGGTCCAGCACCAACATGCCCGCCGGATTGCGCATGTCGTGATCGGTTTCGATCATCAGCAATTCGGGATTCATCCGGGCATTCGAGAAATGCCGCTCCGCTGCTTCATATCCGACGACCGCCTTCGTGCTCCCAGGTAGGTACTGGCGGTTGTCGTAGTTCGTCTTGTACCCGGGCAGCGCGAGCAACCCGATCAGTGCGATGCCGATGGAGACGGCCAGGATGGGCCCGGGCCACCGCACGATGGCGGTGCCCACGCGACGCCAGCCCCGTGTCCGCATCGCCCGCTTCGGGTCGAAGAGGTGGAAACGACTGCGACTGCCGAAGGCCAACACCGCCGGCCCAAGCGTGAGCGCCGCCATGACAGCGACAAGCGTCCCCACCGCGCACGGAACGCCAAGGCTCTGGAAGTACGGAAGCCGGGTGAAGCTGAGGCAGTACATCGCGCCGGCGATGGTCAGGCCGGAGCCCAGGACCACATGCGCGGTGCCGTGAAACATGGTGTAGAACGCCTGTTCTCGGTCCTCGCCGAGCGAGCGTGCCTCCTGATACCGGCCGAGTACGAAGATCGCGTAGTCGGTTCCGGCCGCGATCACCATCAGCACCAACAGGTTTACCGCGAAGGTCGACAGGCCGATGATCTCGCTATTGGCCAGAAACGCGACGACCTGCCGCGCCGCGAACAGCTCGAGCACCACCATGAAGAACGTGATCAACACGGTGACGATCGAGCGGTAGACCCACAGCAGCATCACGATGATCACGACGAATGTGAGCAGGGTGACCAGGATGACGCCCTTCTCGCCGGCTGCCGACTGATCGGCCGTCAGGGCCGCAGCACCCGTCACATACGCCTTGACCCCGGGCGGCGGCGGGGTGTCCTCCACCAGCTTGCGGACCGCGTGGACCGATTCGTTGGCCTTGCTCTCGCCCTGGTCACCGACCAGGTAGATCTGCACATAGGCCGCCTTGCCGTCGTTGCTCTGCGAGCCCGCCGCCGTCAGCGGGTCCCCCCAGAAGTCCTGCACGTGTTCGACGTGTTTGGTGTCCGCCTCGAGCTTCTTGACCAGCTGGTCATAAAAATGGTGGGCGTCGTCCCCGAGTGGCTTTTCGCCCTCGAGGACCACCATGATCGCGCTGTCACTGTCGAATTCGTTGAACACCTTGCCGACTCGCATCGTCGCCTGCATCGATGCCGCCTCTTTCGGGCTCATCGGCACGGTGTGCGCCTTGCCGACTGTTTCCAGATCGGGGACGAACATGCTGAGGCTCACCACGAGCGCGACCCAGGCCAGGATGATCAGCGGCGCGAACTTGTAAACCCCGTGCGCGAACCACGGCATGTGCGGGAGGCCCGCGGCCTCGTTGATCGGCTTGTTGGCCGGGCTGTAATCGGGCTGGGTGGTAGTCATGCGGACTTCACAATGCAGAACGTTTCGGCGTTCACTCCGTCGACCGCCCTTTCATCCTTGACCACGTCGTTCACGATGATTCGGCAGCCGATGTGGTCACCCTCGGTTTGGGCAACCACGTTGACACTCACCGACGGCAGCGTGGTGATGACCGAGAGCGTCCAGGGCAGGGGCACGTTGTCTATCCGTTGCGGCTGGGCGTGGATATCCAGGTAGTTGATGTTGGCCGTGGCCCCATTCCCGTAAACCTCGTAGACCACGTGCTTGGGATTGAAGGGTTTGATGTCATCGGCGCCGCCGCTGGTGATCGGGCGGTTGTCGTGATAGCCGAAGATGCCGCGCAGTCGGGTGACGACGAAGCCCGCCACCAAAATCACGACAAGGATGACCAAGAGGACCCATCCCTTTTTCACCGCATTGACAACTGCAGTCCTGGCCACCGAATCACCTCCCACTTACGGGCTTCTGCGCCCATTTGCTTGCTCTCGAAGACACGCGAAAATGCCCGCCGCCGTGGCAATCCCACCATTTGCTTTGGTGCGCTAAGTACCTTAGCGGCATTGTTGCACCCGCGCGCAATTCGGTCCTCACTTCCCACCTTCTTCGTTCGCGGGCGGACCGGAGCTGAGGCCGACACAGGTGGCGGTGAGCACTCGGGTGAGCGCGGAGGCGAAATCGATATTCCATTCCTGCGGGAGGGTCTCCGGCTCTTCGGCGTAAACGTCGGACAGCTTTTCCGGCGGGTTGGCGATCTGCCAGAAGGCGGCGGCCAACGAGTAGGCGGCGATCAGCGTGTCGAAAGCACCCGAACGCCCGAGCGCGGGCAGCGCGCGCTCGATCGCATCCGCGAGCGCGGTCGCGGCGGCGGCGATGGTCCGCCTGATCTCGACGACCCGGTCGGGATCCACCTCGTGTTCGAGGTGCAGGTGCAGGTTCGCCAGCAGGTCACAGAACAGGGGGTCGTCGACCAAGGCGTTGGCACACGTTTCGGCGACCCGGGGTGGTGACATCGGACCGGGCTCGGCCAACTTCTCGCACACTGTGCCCGACCACCGCACCCAACCTTCGGCCGCGAGATGCAGCAGGACCTCTTTGTGGGAAGTGAAATAGCGGCGCACCGCGGAGTAGTGAATTCCGGCGCGGCCGGCGACGGCCGTCAAAGTCACCGACGCGACACCCGTCTCGAGGGCCAATGAGCGCGCCGCCTCGACGAGCGCCGCCGCACGTCGGCGCTTGTTTTCTTCGGTGCGTGCACGCTGAAACGTCAGGGGCGCCACCGGCCGAGGATAACGCACGCAATGTGATTTGTATAACGCACGGTATGTGATTTGTGCGCGGTCACATTAAGACTCTGTTACGCACGTGATATGCGTTACACTCAGGCGGTCCGGGCACGGGTCAAGAGCACCGCCGCGCCCGTGCTTTACTTAGGCCAGGCTTAGTTGTGCGATCAGGCGAGCCAACCAGTAAGGGGATCAGAGATTTTCAAGGTGCTGTCGCGGACCTGGATTCCACTGGTCATCTTGGCGGTGGCGGTGGCCGCCGGTTTCGTCGTGGACCGCGTCCACGGGTACTTCGGTTCCGAAAAACGCCCCTCGTATGCCGACAGCAACCTGGAGAACCCCAAGCCGTTCAACCCCAAGGAGATCTCCTACGAGGTCTTCGGCCCGCCCGGAACAACTGCGGACATCAGCTACTTCGACGTCAACTCCGATCCGAAACGTGTCGACGGGGCGACGCTGCCCTGGTCGCTGCATATCACCACCACAAAAGCGGCGATCATGGGAGACCTTGTGGCACAAGGCGATAGCGACAGCATCGGTTGCCGCATCGTGGTGGACGGCGTCGTCAAAGCGGAGAAGGTCACCAACGAGACCCATGCGTTCACCTATTGCCTGGTGAAGTCCGCGTGAGCTCCGGACCCACCGGCGACCAACACGCCGGACGGCCCTTCATCGCAAGGATGCTGCACGCCTTTTCAGTGCCGATCATCCTGTTCTGGCTGGGGATTGCCGTCATCCTCACCTTGTTCGTCCCATCGCTGGAACAGGTCGGCCAAGAGCGGTCGGTCACCCTCAGCCCGCCGGACGCGCCCTCGGTGGTCGCGATGAAGCGCATCGGGCACACCTTCCAGGAGGGGGAAACCGACAACGCGGCGATGATCGTGCTGGAGGGCGACAAGCCCCTGGGCGACGACGCCCACCGGTTCTACGACGGACTGATTCGCAAGTTGCGCGCCGACAAGGCGCACGTCCTGAGCGTCCAGGACTTCTGGGGAGATCCGCTCACGGCGGCGGGCGCGCAAAGCAACGACGGCAAGGCCACCTCCGTCCAGGTGATCCTCACCGGTAACCAGGGCGAGCCACTGGCCAACGAATCCATCGAGGCCGTCCGAAAAATTGTGGACAGCGTGACGCCGCCACCGGGGGTCAAGGCGTACGTCACCGGGCCGTCGGCTCTTCAGGCGGACCTGCATAAGAGCGGCGACAAATCCCTCGTCAAGATCACCGGGACAACCATCGCGGTGATCACGCTCATGCTGCTGTTCGTCTATCGCTCGGTGATCACGGTCATTCTGTTGTTGGTCACGGTCGGTTTCGAATTGGTCATCGCGCGTGGGGCGGTCGCGGTGGTGGGGCACACCGGAATGATCGGACTCTCCACCTTCGCGGTCAGCCTGCTGACCTCGTTGGCCATCGCCGCCGGCACCGACTACGGGATCTTTATCGTCGGGCGCTATCAGGAGGCCCGCCATCACGGCGAGGACCGGGACACCGCCTTCTACACGATGTATCGCGGGACGGCGCACGTCATCCTGGGCTCCGGGCTGACGATCGCCGGGGCGACCTTGTGCCTGCACTTCGCTCGAATGCCGTACTTCCAGACGCTCGGAATCCCCTGTGCCGTCGGCATGTTGACCGCGGTACTGGTCGCACTCACGCTGGGACCCGCGATCCTCACCGTGGGCAGCCGCTTCGGCCTGTTCGATCCCAAGCGCAAATGGAGCGACCGGGGCTGGCGGAAGGTCGGTACCGCGGTGGTGCGCTGGCCGCTGCCCATCCTCGCGGTCAGCTTCGCCGTGGCCCTCATCGGCCTGATCACCCTGCCCGGCTACAAGCCCAGCTACGACGACCGCTCGTACCTGCCCAAATTCATCCCGGCCAATCAAGGATTCGCGGCCGCGGACCGCCACTTCTCGCAGGCCCGGATGAAGCCCGAGATCCTGTTGATCGAGTCGGATCACGATATGCGCAATCCGACGGACTTCCTGGTCCTGGACAAGCTGGCCAAGGGCCTGTTCCGGGTTCCCGGCATCTCCCGCGTGCAGGCGATTACGCGGCCCGACGGAACGACGATGGACCACACGTCGATCCCGTTCCAGATGAGCATGCAGAACGCCGGTCAGCTGCAGACCATGAAATATCAGCGTGACCGGATGAACGACATGCTCAAGCAGGCCGACGAAATGACGAAGACGATCGCGACCATGCAGCGCATGTACGACTTGATGAAGCAGCTCGTCGCTACCACGCACCGCATGGTCGGCGACACCGTCGAAATGCAACAGATCACCAGCGAGCTGCGCGACGACATCGCGAATTTCGAGGATTTCTGGCGGCCGATCCGCAGCTATTTCTATTGGGAGAGACACTGTTACGACATCCCGGTCTGCTTTTCGCTGCGGTCGATTTTCGACACGATCGACGGCGTCGACAAGATCGACGACAAACTGAACATGCTCGTCGGTGACATCAAACAACTCGACGCCCTGATGCCGCAGATGATCGCGCAGTTCCCGCCGATGATCGAAACCATGGTGAACATGCGGACCATGATGCTGACGATGCACAGCACCATGTCGGGCATCTTCGATCAGATGGACGAGATGAGCGACAACGCGACGGCCATGGGGCACGCGTTCGACGCCTCCAAGAACGACGATTCGTTCTACCTGCCGCCAGAAGTGTTCAAGAACGCGGACTTCAAGCGCGCCATGAACAACTTCCTCTCACCGGACGGGCACGCGGCGCGGTTCATCATCTTGCATCGGGGCGATCCCGCATCGGTCGAGGGAATCGCGAGCATCAACGCAATACGCACCGCGGCCGAGGAATCCACCAAGGGGACACCGCTGGAGGATGCCAAGTTCTACGTGGCCGGCACGGGTGCCGTCTTCAAGGACATCTCCGACGGCGCCAAATGGGACCTCGTAATCGCCGGGATCTCTTCGCTGTGCTTGATTTTCATCATCATGCTGATCCTGACCCGCGCGCTGATGGCCGCCGCGGTCATCGTGGGCACGGTGGCGGTTTCCCTGGGCGCCTCGTTCGGGCTGTCGGTGTTGTTCTGGCAGCACATTCTCGGTATCCCGTTGCACTGGTTGGTGATTGCGATGTCGGTCATCGTCTTGTTGGCGGTGGGATCCGACTACAACCTGTTGCTCGTGTCCCGGTTTAAACAGGAAATGCATGCCGGCCTCAAAACCGGCATCATCCGGTCCATGGGTGGCACGGGCAAGGTCGTGACGAACGCGGGCCTGGTGTTCGCGTTCACCATGGCGGCCATGGTCGTCAGCGACGTGCGGATGATCGGTCAGGTCGGCACCACGATCGGCCTGGGTCTGCTGTTCGACACGCTGGTGGTGCGCGCGTTCATGACGCCGTCGATCGCGGCGCTGATGGGCCGCTGGTTCTGGTGGCCGATGCGGGTGCGCTCCCGACCGCTGCCTCCCGCCGCCGCGCCCGTCGAACCCCACCGCGACCAGTCCCTGGCGTACAGCGACTAGTTGCGCTGCTCCGGCTACGGGGTGCCGTCCTTCCCGGTAGCGCCGAACAGGCCGCCCTTACCACCGGTCCCGCCGGCGAACCCACCGGTCCCGTTGCCGCCATGGCCACCGTTACCGATCAGCAGCGCATTACCGCCGTCACCGCCGTGGGCTCCGGTGTCCGCGGCCCCCGCAGTACCCGCGTTGCCGCCGTACCCGCCGCTGCCGATCAGCCCGGCGTTGCCGCCGTTTCCACCCGAGCCGGTGTGGTCACCGGCCGTGTACATCGCGCCGCCCTGCCCGCCGCCACCACCGTTTCCCAATAGCATCCCGCCGTGGCCGCCATTGGCGCCCGCACCGACCCCCGTGGTGCCGGCCTGGCCTCCGTTGCCGATGAGATGGGCGTTGCCGCCGTTGCCTGCCGGCGAATCACCAGTCCCAGGGCCACCGATACCGCCGTTGCCGATCAGCCACCCGCCATCCGCGCCGGGCATTCCGTCTCCACCATCGCCGCCGTCGCCGGCGAGCAGTCCGGCTCTGCCGGCCGCGCCACCGAGAGTGTGGCCGGGGCCCCCGTCGCCGCCGTTGCCGCCAAGTAACCCCGCGTCGCCGCCGTCACCGCCGATGCCCCAGACGGCGGCGCCACCGCGGCCGCCCTCGCCGATGAGCAGCCCGCCGCTGCCGCCTTTGCCGCCGTGACCACCGGACGAGGCGGCGTCACCGGCGAAGCCGCCGCCCCCACCCTTGCCCACCAGGCCGGCGTTGCCGCCGTTACCGCCGTCCCCGTTGGCCCCGGAAAAACCGCCGCCTTGCCCGCCACCACCGCCATCGCCGTACAACAACCCGCCACGGCCACCATGACCGCCGGCGCCGCCCTTGTCGAGATTGAAATCTTCGCCGCCCGCGCCTCCGTGCCCACCCTTGCCGATGAGCAGCCCGCCGGCCCCGCCGTCACCGCCTGGTGCTCCGCCGGCGCTGTAACCGAACCCGGCGGCGCCGCCTTGCCCGCCGTTACCGATCAATCCGGCGGCGCCACCGTGACCGCCCACCGCCGGTAATCCGCTGTAACCGGGCTCGGCGTTGCCGCCGGCGCCACCGTTACCGAACAGCCACCCGCCATTCGCGCCGGGCTGTGAGTGTCCGCCACCGCCGCCGTCGCCGATGAGCAGTCCGGCCCTGCCGGCCGTGCCGCCCACCGTGCCACCGGCGCCCCCGGTGCCGCCGTTGCCGATCCATCGGGCGTCGCCACCGTTGCCGGCGATAGCCCCGTAGTTGCCGCCGTCGCCGCCGTCGCCCATGAAAAGCCCGCCGGTTCCACCGTTGCCGGCTTTGCCGGGGCTGAGAGTGGCCCAATCGTTGCTGGGACCGCAGCTGCCGCCTGCCCCGCCGCTGCCGAACAGGCCAGCGTTACCGCCACTACCGCCGTCCCCTCCGTTGACCCCCCCGTAACTCGCATCGCCACCACGCCCGCCGTTGCCGCCGTTGCCGGACAACAACCCGCCGTTGGCACCACGGCCACCGGCTCCACCGTTTCCGCCAGTGGTATTGGAGCCGCCGGCCCCACCGGACCCGCCGTTGCCGATCAACCCGGCGGCCCCGCCTTGGCCACCGGCCCCTCCGGTGGCGGCGACACCGGACCCGCCGTTGCCGCCATTGCCGATCAGCCACCCACCGTCGGTGCCGTTGGCCCCGGTGCCGGCGGCCCCGTCCGCCCCGTTACCGACCAGCGGGCGGCCGGTGAGAGCTTCCACCGGCGAAAATGAGCGTTGCATGCTTCGCAGCGGCGACACGTTGGCGGCCTCGGTCGCCGCGTAAGAGCCGGCGGCGGCTCTGAGGGTCTGCACAAGCTGATCGTGAAAGGCCGCCGCTTGGGCGGTGAGGGCCTGGTAGGCCTGGGCGTGTTCGCCGAACAACGCCGCAGTCACCATGGACACCTCGTCGGCGCCGGCCGCCAGCAATCCGGTGGTCCGGGCCGCCGCGGCCGCATTCGCCGACTCGATCGTCGACCCGATACCGGCCAGATCCCCTGCCGCCGCCGTCACCAGTTGCGGCGCCGCAATCACGAAAGACATTGGGTGATCGTCACCCGCTTGCGGCCGCGGCGGCCTCAGTAGCGGTCTACTGCAATCTCGCCCAGCTCGGTGCGCTGTCACCTAAGCCACCCACCCGAAATCGCGGCTGTTACGAATGACAGTCATGCTGACCATCGCGCTGATCGGGTTTCTTGGCGGCCTGATCACCGGCATCTCGCCGTGTGTGCTGCCGGTGCTCCCGGTGGTGTTCCTGTCCGGCGCCGGCCCGGCCGCGCGGCCCTACGCGGTGATCGCGGGCCTGGTCGGGAGCTTCAGCGTGGTCACCCTGGCCGGCTCCGCGCTGTTGTCGGCGCTGCATCTGCCGCAGGACGCGATCCGGTGGGCCGCGCTGGCGACGTTGACCGTGCTCGGCGCCGGATTGATCTTCCCGGCGGTGATGCATCTGCTGGAAGGGCCTTTCGCCCGGATTCCGCTGCGGGTAAACGCCGGCGGCAGAAGTGGTTTCGGGCTGGGCCTGACACTGGGAGCGCTGTATGTGCCGTGCGCGGGGCCGGTGCTGGCCGCGATCGTGGTCGCCGGTGGCACCGGGTCTGTCGGCCTGCCGACGCTCGTGCTGACCGCGGCCTTCGCCCTCGGCACCTCGTTGCCGCTGCTGGCTTTCGCGTTGGCGGGCCGTGGTGTCGCCGAACGGGTGTCGGCCTTCCGCCGCCGGCAGCGCACAATTCAGATCGCCGGCGGGATCACGATGATCGTGCTGGCCGTGGCGCTGGTGTTCAACCTTCCCGCAATGCTGCAGCGCGCCGTTCCCGACTATACGGTCGCGATGCAGAACCGCATCGGGGGCTCCGACGTCGAAGCTATTCAGCGCAAGCTGAACCAGGGGCGGCACGGCCAAGGGCCAACTCGGCGACTGCGCGGAAGGCGCCCCCGCGCTGCAAGAGTGCGGGCCGGCGCCCGCCATCACCGGGATCACCCAGTGGCTGAACACCCCGGACGGCAAGCCGATCGACCTGGCGTCGCTGCGCGGCAAGGTGGTGCTGATCGACTTCTGGGCCTACTCGTGCATCAACTGCCAGCGCGCCATTAGCCACGTGGTCGACTGGTACAACCGGTATCGCGACGACGGTTTTGTGGTCATCGGGGTGCACACCCCCGAGTACGCCTTCGAACACGTCCCCGGCAACGTCGCCAGTGGGGCGGCCGCGTTGCACATCACCTACCCCGTCGCGCTCGACAACGACTACAAGACCTGGAACAACTACCACAACCTCTACTGGCCTGCCGAATACCTGATCGACGCCAACGGAACCGTCCGGCACACCAAATTCGGCGAGGGCGACTACGACGGAACCGAGGCGCTGATCCGCCAACTGCTGAGCACGGCCAATCCGGACGCGCGGCTGCCCGCCGCGTCCGGCTCGGTCGACGCCACTCCGCAGACCGCCCTCACCCCCGAGACCTACCTGGGTGTGCATCGGGCCGTAAACTACGGCGGCGCAGGCGATTACAAATCGGGCGGCTTTCAATACCCCGCCGCGCTGGCCGACGACAAGTTCGCCCTGCGCGGTCGCTGGACGCTCGACGACCAAGACGCCACCGCCGACAGCGAGGATGCCGCCATCGCCCTGAACTACACCGCGAAGGCCGTCTACGTCGTGGTCGGCGGCACCGGCACCCTCACCGTCACCCGGGACCAGCAGACCACCACCACCCAGATCAGCGGCCCGCCGACCCTGCACCAAATTGCGAGCTCGGGCGACGCCACGCGCCGTGACCAGCTGGACATGCGGGTGAGCAAAGGCCTTCAAGTGTTTTCGTTCACGTTCGGATGACGATCACCCGCGCGACCCGCGCATTTGCACGAGCGGGCGATAAGCTACGGATCGATGACCGGACCGCGGCGGCTGAGCAACGATCTCGACGCACTGTTGCGCCGAGTGGGGCGGGGCGACCAGGACGCCTTCGCCGCGGTGTACGACCTCACCAAAACCCGGGTCTATGGGCTGGTGGTACGGGTGCTGCGTGATTCCGGCTACAGCGAGGAAACCACCCAGGAGATCTATCTCGAGGTGTGGCGCAGCGCCGCCGAGTACGACTCCGGAAGGGGTTCCGCGCTGGCGTGGCTGCTGACCATCGCACACCGGCGCGCCGTCGACCGGGTCCGCGCCGAGCAGGCCGGCACCCGCCGCGAATCGCGTTACGGCGCAGCTAATGTCGACCCGGCCGGCGGCCCTTCCGGTGACTCCGTCGCCGATTCGGCGATCGCCGGCGACGAGCGGCGCCGGGTGCGGGCATGCCTCGACGGGCTGACGGATGTGCAGCGGGAATGCATCGACCTGGCCTACTACGGTGGCCTGACGTACGCCGAGGTGTCACAGCGGTTGGCCATCAACCTGTCGACCATCAAGTCCCGCATGCGCGATGCGCTGCGCGGCCTGCGTAACTGTCTGGACGCGTCATGACCGACCCGACGGACTTCCAATTGCTCGAGCTGGCGACACCGTATGCCCTGCATGCGATGTCGGAGGCGGAGCGCGCGGACGTCGACCGGCGGGTCGCCGCCGCGCCCGCATCGGTGGCGGCGGCATTCGCCGACGAAGTTCGTGCGGTGCGTGAGGCGATGGCGATCGTGTCGGCGGCGACGGCGGCCGAACCGCCCGAACACCTGCGAGCGGCCACACTGGCCCTGGCCGCGCCTGCCCGCCAGAACCGTTGGCGTACAGCAGCTTTCGCTTCCGCCGCGGCGGTAGTGGTGGTGGGCGCCGCGGCCTTCGGCATCGGGGTGCTGATGCGGCCGCACCCGGCGCAGACGGTCGCCGAGCAAATCATGACCGCACCGGACGTTCGGACAGTCTCGCGTCCGCTGGCCAACGGGACCGCGACCGTGATGTTCTCCCACGACCGCAATGCGGGCATGCTGGTGATGAACAACGTGCCGCCGCCGGCTCCGGGGACCGTCTACCAGATGTGGTTGATCGGGTCCAATGGTGCGAAATCGGCGGGGACCATGGGAACCGCGGCCGTTTCACCCTCGACGACGCACATGTTCGACGACCTGGGCAGCTCGACGGCGCTGGCGTTCACCGTCGAGCCCGGCGCCGGGTCACCGCAGCCGACCAGCGCGATCCTGGCAGAGCTGCCCTTAGCTTGATCGCGCTATCGGCCCCCTTTGTCGGCGCCGCGGTAGCAGCTCGAAGCCCTTCGGTTTGAGCGTGAGCGACTCGGCGATCCGCAACTCATACCCGTCGGGCGCGCTCAGGTCGTAGCGGTGCAGCATCAGCGCGAGCGCCAGCACGGCCTCGTGCAGGGCGAAGTGTCGCCCGATGCACGCTCGCTTCCCCGTCCCGAACGGTTTGTAGGCATGCGGCGGACGGTCTTTGGAGCGCCCGGGGGCAAACCGGTCGGGATCGAACCGTTCGGGATCCGGCCACACCTGTGGGTCGCGGTGCAGCAAAGGCAGGAAGACCATCGCCCAGTCGCCCTTGTTCATCCGGTATCGCCCACCGAGCGTGGTGTCCGCGCGGGCGGCTCTCAAGTAGGCGGGCGCGGTGGGCCACAGGCGCAGCGACTCGTCGAGCACCGCACGCACGTATCGCAGCTTGGCGATGTCACCGAAGCTGGGCTCGGGGTCGCTGGCATCGCCCCATAACGCGTCGACTTCTGCTTGCGCTTGAGCCAGCGCCCGCGGCTCTCGGGTCAGGTAGTACAGCGCGAACGACAAAGCGCCCGAGGTGGTTTCGTGGCCGGCGATGATGAAGGTGATCACCTGTTGGCGAATGTTGACCGGGTCCAGTTGGCGGCCGGTCTCGGGGTGGGCGGTGCGCATCATCAGACCGAGCAGATCGGACGCATCGCATGCCGGGTCGTCGCGGCGGGCCCGGATGACGTCGTCGACGACGCGCTCCATCGTCGCGACGTCCGTGCGGTACTGCCCCTCGGGGCTGCCCAGGATCCGCCGCACCGGCGCCCACGGGATGACCGTCGAGATCCTGGAGTGGCGCAGCGCGCGGGTCATAGCGAGGACGAACGGGTGCGGCTGCTCGTTGTCGAAGGACGCGAACCGGTAACCGAATCCGGCGCGGCCGATGGTCTCCATGGTCAACCGTGTCATGTCCGCGGACACGTCGACCAGCTCTCCGCGGGCGGCGGAGCTGTCCCAGCGCCCGAGCAACTCGCGGGCCACCTCGACCATGATGCGGTGATAGCCGCTCATCGCCTCGCGGGTGAACCCGGGCGCCAGGATGTCATGCGCCAGTTGCCAATTGGGTTCGTCGTTCTCGGCGGTGAAGAGGGCGTCGCCGACGACGCGGCGCAGCGGGGGCAGGTGGAGTCCCACGAACTTGCAGAAGCGCGCCTCATCGGCCAGCTCGCCGGCCAGGTCGGCCCCGCCGACCGTGACGACCTCGGTCCCCAGCACCTTGCGTGCCGAGATGGGCCCCAGGTCACTGACCATCCGCAAGCTCGTCTGGACTGGTGTGTTGAGTCTGATCCCGATGACGTCGCCGAGGAGGGGCACGCGACGAGGCGGATGAGGGAGTGTCGCGGTGTCCACGGATTGATCAAAACACGCGGCGGTGAAGGGTCGGGCGCTCAGCCCTAGCGCTTGGAACCGAGCATCGCGCCCAGGATCGCGACTAGCACCCCGAGTCCGGCCAGTGCCACTCCGGCGATCAGCGTCAGGTTCAGCCAGAAGTGCAGGCCGGCCTCGGCGTGGCCGACCATCACCTCGGCGATCTGGCGGATATCGCCGGTGGTCCCGTTGAGCGCGTTGTTGAGGTAGCGGCCACCGACCTCGATGCCCGCCCATCCGGCCGCGCCCACCAGCAGGGCCGACACGCCGAGGCTCGTCAGCGCCTGGCCGCGGCGCCTGGCCGCGGCGAGCGTCAGCAGCCCGAAGAAGGCGCTCAGGGCCACCGCGCCCAGGCTCACCCACGGGCCCCAGGTGGCGAGCGGTCGCAGCTGTCCTTGCCGCACCGTCTGGCCCGGCAGCGACACCGTCAACGGAACCGTCAGCGTCGCGGGCACTTTCACGTTGTGGCTGCTCAACACCTCGTCGAACGCGCTGTCCTTGAGCATCGGCGCCAGGTCGATCACCCAGGAATCCCCGGAGCTCGTCTCGGAGAACAGGTAGCGGTGCGCCTCCCGGTTCGCGTCGGCGAACAGCGGCGGAAACGACGGCCCGGCGGTGAACGCGGCGGCGATTTCGTGCACCTGCTTGCTCTCGACTGGGTGTTTGCCGCCCCCTTGTGCCCCGTGCGCGCTGATCAGCGCCATCGCCCGCGTGCTGAGTTCAGCCGCCGCGGCGGACTGCAGAGCGGGGTCCCTCGCGGCGCTGCGGGCGAACGCGGCGTAGCCGTCCTCGTCGACGATGTGCAGCTGCGCCCAGCCCGCGGGCACGGCCACCGCCAGGGCGACGGTGGCGGCCAGCCACAGCATTACCGTCAGCGCGAACCGCACTGGGCCAATCTACGGCGCGATCCCCCGCAGGTACGCGGCCTGGCCCAGGTGCTGGGCGCAGTCATCGATGATGCTCACGATCCGCGCGCTGGCGGTGACCGGCGGATCCCAGTTGGTGTCGACGACGCGCGCCAGTTCGTCCGCGGTCACCCCGGCGACGTACTCGAGGGTCAGCTGGTGCACCGCGTGGTAGTAGCCGGACAGCAGGTCGGCGGGGGCCCGCACTTTGCCGACCTCACCGGCGCCGTGGCCGTAGCCGGTGTCACGGCGCGGCAAGTCCAGACCGAACCGGTCCACCCAGCCGTCGCGCGTCCACACCTCCTCCACGCCGGCCACGTGGGCCAGCTGAATGTCCTGCACCCGGGCGCTGTGCCAGATCAGCCAGGCGATGCTGTTGGCGTCGCTGGTCGGCCGGTAGTTGGAGACCTCGTCGGTCAGCCCGTCGGTGAGCTCGTCGACGTGTTCGATCAGCCGGGTGAAGGCGTCGCGGAGGAGTTCTTGAGCTGCGGCGTCTGGCATATTGGCGACCCTACGCGGTATGGCAGACCGCTTCGATGTTGTTGCCGTCGGGATCGCGAACCAAGGCGCCGAAGTAGCCTCCCAAAACAGGTGAGTGATATTCGGGCCAGAGCCGCGGCAGGTGCAGTGACTCCCCACCCAGGCCCACCGCGGCGTCGTGAAACGCGCGCACCGACGGGAGAAGCCCGGCGCGCCGAGCACCGTGTCGTAGAACTCCTGCGACCGCGCGTAGTCCGAGCAGTTGATTCCGATGTGGTCGATCACGCCCAGATCCTGGCATGACCCACGGTCACGGTCGTAGATTATTTAGGGGTACTTCTACCCAGTCTGAGCTGCGTTTTAGAGAAAGTTGGACACATTATTGGACACGGGAATCGTGTATCGTCCCGGCCATGGCATCCATTGCACCCCAGGCGAGTAAACGTTTCCCAGATGGGCACAAGGTCCGCTACAGGCATCCTGACGGCAGCGCCGGCGCGCTCACATTCCCCGACCGCCGCAGCGCCGAGAAGTTCGTCAAGATGATCGACGCGCTCGGGGTGGCCGAAGCACTGGACCGTGTCGGCAGGACCGTGCCGCAACCGGAAGCGTCAGCCTCGCCGACCGTGGCTGCCTCGCTCGAACGCTACGCCGCGACGCGGCCGTCCCCGGATACCGTGAATAAGTACCGCATCATTGCGCGGCGCACTATCAACCCCGTGTTGGGTGATCTCCCGATAGCCGACCTGACAGTCGATGATGTCCAGACATGGCTTAACGAGTTGACCATTGCGAGTCGGTCGATTCAGCAAGCCCACATGCTCCTCAATGCGTCACTGTCGGCCGCTATTGATCGCGGCGAGCTGGCAGTCAACCCGGCCCGGAAAGCGTCGCGCTCGGGCAGCTCCGGGGTGCGTCTGCCGCGCCGGCAACCCGGCAAGCAGCCGGTGTTCCTATCGCGCGACGAAGCGGCCCTAGCACTGGCGGCCATGACCGACGAACGGCACCGCGTGCTCATCGAGTTCCTGTTGGCTACCGGGTGCCGCATCGGCGAAGCCCTGGCGCTCACCCCTGGCGACATCGGTGCCGGGACGGTGACGTTCAACAAGTCCTACAGCAGGCGAGCCGACGCCGACGGTAACCGCCCGTTCGCGCTGGGAGCCGTCAAGACCGCAGCCAGCGAGCGCACGATAGCGGTGTCGCAGGACATGCTGGACAAACTCAACCTGTCGGCCGCGCTGGTATTCACCAACGACACAGGCGGCGCGATCAACGCGGACAGCTTCCGCAAGAACGTGTGGCTTCCGGCGATGGTCAAGAGCGGGCTACCGAAGCACCGCAGGCCAGGGCTGCACGATTTGCGGCACACGCACGCCTCCCGGCTGATCGACGCAGGGATACCGATTGTTGCCGTCTCAAAGCGCCTGGGGCACTCGAACGTCTCGATCACCTTGTCAACCTACGCGCACGTTGCCGGGGACGCCGACGAGCGGATTCTGGCGGCGCTGGCGTGACGACGTGGGCACGGGTAGGTCGTCGTCCTTCGAGACTGCACACGCCCTGATGATGTTCTCGATGTCTTCCACGGAGAAACGTAGGCGACGGCAGACTCGGCGGGCTGGAAACATGCCGGAGCGCACGCGGTCCTTTAGCCAGTCTTCGCTGTCGCATTGGAGCAGTTCGCAGACTTCGGCAACGCTGTACAGCCGGGGCGCTGCGGCGGTCGCTGCTGTCATGGTTCAAATGAAACACCTTCCGGTTCGCGGAAACCGGAAGATTCTCCGTTGTGCCAGTTGTGCCAACCAACCCGTCACTTGGCACAGCTGGCTGATCAGCACGAATCCCTACGGAGGAAAGTGCGATAAACTTGTAAGTAGGCGAGATGAATTGCGTCACAGGCGAATACGCCATCTCTTAGTAGCACCAGTAATACGGGGAGCAGACCTATGGACCGACTCACGAGACAGGAAGCGGCGGCCTACTTGAAGGTCAGCCCGCGCACACTCGACATGTGGAGGCGGGAGAATCGCGGGCCGCGCAGCTGCAAGATCGTGGGGCGTGTGTACTACCTCAAACCGGACATCGACGCATGGCTACAGGACCAGATCACCCGCTCAGCGCGCGGCGGTATCCGGTGAGCGGCGACAAGGGATACCACAACCGCAATCCGATACGGCGGCACGGGGAGACGCCCGCAGCGCACTTCACCATCATCCCAAACGAGCTGGCTCGCGATACCGACCTGAGCATGCACGCCTACCGGGCGGCAATAGTAATCCGCACCCACGCAGACGGTTACGAGCTGTCGTCATTGTCGCTCGCCGAGTCGCAGGGATGGGGCAGGGCACGGACCAGGGCTGCGCTGCGTGAACTTGTGGAGGCACACTGGCTTGTTATCCGGCCGTACAAGACTGCCGGAGGCACGCGGGCATTCGAGGAGTACCACGTTCACGCCGCGCGGAAGTTCACGCCGCAGGAGTCGGCAACGCTTGCTGAACCAGTCATTCTCAGCAGCCCTGGTCTGGCCCAGACCAAACCCCTGGTCCCATGTGGGCCAACCCCGTGGTCTGGCTCAGACCAACCCCCTGGTCTGGCTCGGGCCATCAAAGAAGACTATCTAGAAGATCAAGAAGAAGAACAAGAAGAAGAACAAGGATCAGATTCTTCGCTCGTTTCCAGATGGGACAACGACCCCAGATGGGCAGAGCTTGATGGACCTGGATGGGATGCACCCGAAGGTGTGCGGGAATCCGCCTCCGGTCCACACCCTCTCCAGGCCAATACAATTGGCACCCAACCGAACACCTTCGCTGACGCTGAATACGAAGACACGGAGGCGTTCTACGCCTTCGCCGCAGAGAGGGAGAGCGCGTGAGCCAAAAGAGTCGTTACACGCGCCGCATGGAAGAGGCGTTGACCGGCACGGACCGCCGAGACCGCCGACGGTGCTTCCGATACCTGGCGCGCGTGGGTGACCCATACCCGATAGCCGAGTGGCTTGGTATCGACTACATTCCCCCTTCCCTGCCCGAAGGTCTTGACCTGAGCGAAGAGTGGGAGCAGCACCGCCTCCATGCCGCTCGCTGGATCCGCGCCACCTACGAACGCCTATACGAACAGCCAGATCGCGTACCCGCATGAGTGTCGTCATGCACCTGCCATCGCCACCAGTCGCAACTCCAGAGGGTGTGTGGCGTGAGCGTCCCCACGCCCCGCCGTGGCATAACTGGCACAACGGGACTCTGTACCTCGCCCTATGAAGCAGAGGGCGGCCTGGGCCGAGCCGTGAAACCGGCTGATTTGGAATTGTAATTGTAAGTCTCGACCGGATTCCCGCCGGGGAGAGAGATGGCTATTTGCACGGGGTGTCCGTGCATGGTCGCGTTTGGGGTCCCCCCCATGCAAACGAACGAAGAGCAGAAACCATGGCGCGCAAAGGACTAACTGCAGAAGGCGAGCGCACTCGCGCGGCTGGTTCACGACCCCATTACCGCCGCTGGCGCCGTCCCCGACAGCCCATGAACGCGCGGATTCGACGCTACACGCAGAGCGTTAGGCCGAAGCGGAGGAGACCTTTCGAAGCCGAGTACCGGCTTCTGACTGAGTTGGGACTCCGTAGCGGCTAATCATGCGTAACCCGGTCACAGCCGTGTCGACCGCACCGGGGTTCAACCCCGCGGTGTCAAGGGATTAGGCGTCGACGGGCGTGGTGCGTGCGTTGATAAGGGTGGGGCGTTCGCGATTGGCGATGCCCGATTCCACCAGCTTGACGACCTCATCGGTGCTGTGTGCTTCGTGGGCGTCAACACCGTAGCTGGCGGCGGTGCCCACGACATTCAGACCGGGCAGGTCCAAGCCGGGAACACCCGCCGTTTTCTCCCACTTGCCGAACTCTTTGAGGACCCCGTATTCGGCGTTGGATGCGACCACGATGGTCAGCGGGATCTGGTAGTGCGCCGCGGTCCACAACGCGGTGACCGCGTAATGCATGGAACCGTCGCCCATTAACGCCACCACCGGGCGATCCGGAGCGGCCAGTTGAGCACCAACGGCGGCAGGTAGCCCAAAACCGAGTCCTTCACCGGCGGCTGTTAAGTGCGAGAACGGGTTGCCTGGCCGAATACCACTGGTGATCGCCAACTCGTTGCTGCCGGCCTCGCTGACCCACAGCGTGTCTGCGGGTGCGGCATGCCCGACTGCCGCCCATAGGGTTGCGGGCTTGAGCGGTGCCTCGGCCTGCTCGATGTCGGGGACCGTGGCCCGCGGCGGTGGAACGGGCCGCTGGGATGGTTTCGCCGCGGCGAGCAGGGCCTCGGCGGCGCTGCGCACATCGGCGATGATCGCATCCCCCACCGGGGCGCGGGCGGCTTCGTCGGGATCGTTGGTGATGTGGACCAGGCTGGTGCCTTGGGGCAGATACGGTCCGGGGACCCGCGGGTAGTACCGAAACACCGGAGACCCGATCACCACCACCAAATCGCGGCCCGTTAACGCTTGGGAGACCCAGCCCGCACCAGGCGGCAGCATGCCCTGATACAACGGGTGATTCTCGGGGAATCCGCTCCAACCGGTAATTGGGGCCGTCCACACAGCGGACTGGGTGCGCTCGGCCAACCCGATCACCGCGTCCCACGCCCCGTAGCGTTCTACATCGCCACCCACGATGAGCGCCGGTGAGGTTGCGGCCTCGATGCGCGCACAGATCTGCTCGGCGAGATCTGCGGGAAAGCCGACGGCATGGGTAACTTTGCGGTCGCGCACCACGGCGATGTCGGCGGCTTGGGTGTCGTCGAGTTCGGCCTGCATGTCGTCCATCGGCAACGACACGAATACCGGCCCCATCGGCGGCGTGGTAGCCAGGTGGATGGCGTGGGCAAGCACAGCGGGAGCCTCGCTCGCGATTGCCGGTTCGGCGGCCCACTTCACGAACGGCTTGGGCACCGTCGTCGGCTCGATGTTGGTCAGCAGGCAGTACTGGTTTTGCATGAACCGGCGCTGGTTTCCGGCGGTGACGATGAGTGGAGTCTTGTTCACGAACGCGTTGTAGAGCGCACCCTGGGCGTTGCCCATGCCTGGAGCGGTGTGCAGGTTGACCACAGCGGGTCGTCGGGTGATCTGGGCGTAGGCATCGGCCATCCCCACCGGCACCATCTCCTGCAGCCCCAGCACATAGCGGAAATCTTCAGGAAAGTCCTCCAACAGGGTCAGCTCCGACGAGCCGGGATTACCGAACCATGTGGTCAGCCCATAGCTGCGAAACAGGTCGATGGTTGCTTGGCGAACGCTAATCACGTCGGACCTTCTTTCTCGTCCGCGGGGGTCCAGACTAACGGCATATCAACGCTACGCTCGGGCGGAAGTCGCAACAACCTCTGCTTGATCCTCAGCAGGTTGACCGGCAAACGCCTCCTCCGGCACCTCACCGTCATTGCTCAGTTGGTACACCGGCCCGCTCGGATTCCTGGCGGGTGATGCACTTCTGGCTGAATTGGGGCTTCGTCGCCGCTAGCCATTGGCCCGTTCAGCGAGTAGCCGGTACAGCGTCGGCCTGCTGACCCCTAAATGCTCGGCGATCACCGGCACCGGTTCCCCTGCCGCCCGCATCCGCTCGGCTAGGGCGATCTTGTCGGCGGTCAATCTCCGGGGGCGACCGATGGGTAGGTTGCGGGCTTTGCGCGATGCCTTAGCGGCGGCGCGGCGCTCACGGCCCAGCTCCAGCTCCAGCTCGGCCAGGGACGCCATGATGCCCATGACCATGCGCCCGGTGGCGGTAGAGCTTTCGACGCCTTCACGCAGCGTCCTGATGATGATGTCCTTATCCAGCAAGTCCTTGATCGTCAGCATGACCTCGGCGGCAGTGCGGCCCAGCCGGTCTACGCCGGTCACGACGATGGTGTCGCCGGGCCTGGCGTAGTCGAGCAGCGCCGCCAGGCCGGGCCGTTGCTCCTTCGTGGAGGTGCCGCTGAGCTTGTCGACGTAGACGCGGCCAGGATTGACCCCGGCGGCGGTGAGGGCATCCTGCTGCGCTTCGAGGTGCTGGTGGCCCGTGCTGACGCGGGCGTATCCGAGTAGCTGTCCAGTGGCGGCGGTTGAGGCTGTAGGCATGCCCGTATCGTATCTCGAAATTTTGGCAGACACCATTTCGATACGAGACGACTTTCAAGACTTACCACCAGCAATTCTGCTGTGAAATAGGGTGATTGGCAGTGCTGTCTTGAAACCAAAGATTTGAGACCCCTGAGATGCCGACGAGGCCAAGACGGCGACTAAAGCTCGCCCTTCGAAGGTCGCCGGGAAGTTGCTGCCGAATAGGTTGACGGTTCGAATTGACGTACGCGTCGCCTTCTTGAAACAGAATGCGCCTACCATGGGTGACGTGCTCACCGGGTTATCGAGCACCCGCGAGGCGGTGGTGACTCCGCTTCTGCTGGCCGACACCTACCACGCCCGTATCGACATCCCCGGGCAGATCGCCCGCTCCGGCGCTGCGCGGAGCGGAATCGACGTGCGACAGGCCAATGCGCTCGGCGAAGACGATCGGCTGGTATCGGTGCTGCGTGATCGGCTGGCCGGGCTGGGGGTTTCCCCGTTCGATGACGCGCTCGGCGTGCTCGTGGTCGCGATCGGCTCCTCGGATACCGCGGCGAATGCGCGCATGGCTGCAGTGGCGGCAAAGCTGGCGGCGGGAACTCGGTGGATGGCGACGACCGCGTTCGCCACTAGACCGGAGCCTTCGGTGGCGAAGGCGCCAGTCAGTTACGCGGTCGCGGCGCCGGCGGCTCGTCATCGCGCCGTGGTTCCTGGCGCCCGGACGACTCACCGACCGGCTGTGGGCGCACGCGCGAGACGCCGGCATCCCGATCGCGCCGCCGCTGGGCGTACACCGGCTGGTGGCCGCGACGTTGCTGGAGCGTTTCGATCAAGCAGTAGCCAACCGCATGGTGGCTTGAGTTCTACATCCAACCGAAAGGATCCACCATGACCGCCGCATCCACGCAGCACATCGCGGGCATCGTTATCCCCGACACCCCGCTCGTGCGTGAAATTACCGCGTACATCCGCGACACCGAAGACGAGCTTCTGTTCAACCACTCCCGCCGGGTGTTCCTTTTCGGCGCGCTGCAAGGTCATCGGCGTGGTCTGCGGCCCGACCCCGAGTTGCTGTATGCCGGCGCGATGTTCCACGACATCGGGCTCACCGCGGACTACCGGACGTCGATGCTTCGGTTCGAGGTCGACGGCGCCAACGCGGCACGGGACTTCCTGCTGGAGCGTGGCGTTGACGGAGCCGCCGCGCGTAGGGTGTGGCTTTCTATTGCGCTGCATACGACGCCTGGCTTGCCGGAGTTCCTGGAGCCCGAAATCGCACTCGTCACAGCGGGTGTCGAGGCTGACGTGCTGGGCATCGGTCGTGACGATCTGTCCGCAGAGGCAATTGAGGCCGTCACCGCTGCGCATCCTCGACCCGATTTCAAGAACCGAATCCTGCGGGCCTTCACCGATGGTATGAAGCACCGGCCGCATAGCACATTCGGGACCGTCAACGCCGATGTGCTGCAACACTTCGACGATTCGTTCGTCCGTGACGACTTCGTCGACATCATCCTCACCAGCAGCTGGCCGGAGTAGGAGCACGACGACTATGGCCACACTGGTTTCCGCCGACAAAACCGCGACCGGCTACGAATCCGTCGGTGCCGGGACACCCCTGCCACTGGTGGACGGCAGCACGGGCACCTGTGCCCGCTGGCCTTCGTTGCAGCGCCTCCCTTCATCGCGCTCAACCCCAGCCGACAATTGATCAAGCTCCGAAGGAAATAATGATATGAGCGGCACAAATGACAATCCAATCCAGACGACTGATTCCGGCATCCCGGTCGAGAGCGACCAGTATTCGCTGACCGTCGGCGCGGGCGGCCCGATCCTGCTTCAGGACAGTTATCTGATCGAGCAGATGGCCACCTTCAACCGGGAACGGATCACCGAGCGGCAGCCGCACGCCAAGGGCAGCGGCGCGTTTGGCCGGTTCGAGGTCACCAACGATGTCAGCGCCTTCACCAAGGCGGCGCTGTTCCAGCCGGGGACCACCACCCGGCTGGTGTCCAGGTTCTCCACGGTGGCCGGGGAACGAGGCAGCCCCGACATGTGGCGGGACCTGCGCGGCTTCTCGCTGAAGTTCTACACCAGCGAGGGCAACTACGACATGGTCGGCAACGACACGCCGGTCTTCTTCGTCAAGGACCCGATGCACTTTCAGAACTTCATCCGGTCGCAGAAGCGGCTGGCCAAGAACAACCTGCGCAGCAACGACATGCAGTGGGACTTCTGGACGCTGCTCCCGCAGACGGCGCACCAGGTGATCTGGCTGATGGGCGACCGCGGCTTCCCGAAGAGTTGGCGGCACATGAACGGGTACTCCAGCCACACCTACATGTGGATCAACGCGCAGGGCGAGCGGGTCTGGGTGAAGTACCACTTCATCAGCGACCAGGGCATCGAGTTCTGGACCCAGGCCGAGGGTGACCTCCTGGCCGGGACCGACCCCGACTATCACACCAGGGACCTGTACGAGGCGATCGAGCGCGGCGACCACCCGAGCTGGACGCTCAAGGTACAGATCATGCCGTTCGAGGACGCCAAGACCTACCGGTTCAACCCGTTCGACTTGACCAAGGTGTGGCCGCACGCCGACTATCCGCTGATCGAGGTCGGCACGATGACCCTCGACCGCAACCCTGTCGACAACCACACCGAGATCGAGCAGGCCGCTTTCCAGCCCAACAACATGGTGCCGGGGATCGGCCCGAGTCCGGACCGGATGCTGCTGGCACGGCTGTTCTCCTACGCCGACGCGCACCGGGCCCGGCTCGGCGTGAACTACGAGCAGATCCCGGTCAACGCCCCCGTCGCACCCGTCAACACCTACAGCAAGGACGGTGCGATGCGGATCGTCAACCGGACCGACCCGGTGTACTTTCCGAACTCCAAGGGCGGTCCGCAGGCAGACAGCGAGCACCACAAGCCGGCGAGCTGGTACGCCGACGGCGAGATCATGCGCGCCGCCTATGTCGAGCACGCCGAGGACGACGACTGGAGCCAGCCCGGCACGCTGGTCCGCGAGGTCATGGACGACGCGGCAAGGGAGCGGCTGGTCAGCAACATCGTGGGAGCGCTGCTCGCCGGCGTGACCGAGCCGGTGCTCCAGCGCGCCTTCGGCTACTTGCGGAACGTGGACAAGAGCCTCGGCGACAAGGTCGAAACCGACGTCCGCGCCGGACAACGCTAGTGTTCTGAGTAGGTCGGGGCACTGTCCGGCCGATGTTTACCCCGGCGGCGAGCCGATCGAGCTCCGTTGCGGAACGGCCTATGCCCCAAGCTGATCGGGATCATGCAAATCGCCAACACGGGTCAGGTTGCCAAGCAACCAGATCAGCTTGCGCTGCGCTATGTGATACGACTTAGGGTCTTGGAGGGTGCTGTATCAGACGGCGGCGGCGGCGTTGGTGATGAGTTCGACTACCTGGCCAGGCCGGGTGGGAACGAGGCGTGGCTGGGTGACCCGCCGTCATCGGTGCCCTCTGGCGGTGAACACCCCCCGTGGGGTCCACCGAGATAGTGGCCCGCGCTCCCCGCCGACAGCAGCCAGGAGGAGTCACACCGGACCTACTGCCACCTGGCGGCTAGTTTGGCTTGGATTGCGGCGATGGAGCAGCCGGGTTGGCATGGTTGGCCGGTGTTGGCGCCGCAGCTTGGGCATGGCGCCGGGTAGTTGACGCGGAGCTCGTCGAGTGCGGCGTGGTTCATTGTTGTTCCGGTGTTGGTGGTTCTGCTGTGGTCGCGTCTGCTGGAAGTTATTCGACGCCTGAGGGTTTCGGGTCGACGCGCTGCAGGATGGTGAGCAATTGCACGTCAGCATGTTGCACCTCTCGTTTGGCCCATGGCAACTGATAAGGGCGTACTCACAGCGAGACGTTTAGTAATTACCTTTGTACCAACGACGGGTAGGAAACTGGAGCAATGAATCCAAGTCGAGGGCGCGGTCGACCGCGCAGCGAGGAACGCCGCGACGCCGTCCTGAAAGCCGCCATGGAACTGATGCAAGAGGACGACCTGCGCAGGGCGTCGGTCGACCGGATCTCCGCACGCAGCGGGGTCAGCAAAGCGACCATCTACAAGTGGTGGCCGAACAGAACAGCGGTGGCGATCGACGCGTTCCTGCACCAACTGATGGCCGAGTCGCCCGTGCCCGACAGCGGATCGGCGGCCGAAGACTTCCGCCTGACGTTGCGCGGCATCATGGGCTTTTACACCAGTCCGCTTGGCGCGATCTACGCCCAACTTATCGGCGAATCGCAGTTCTACCCGACTGAACGCGAGCGGATACGAACACACCAGGTGAACGTCCGCCGAGCGGCCGTGCGGAAGATCTGGGAACGCGGAGTCGCCCGTGGTGAGCTCGATGCGAACCTCGACCCCGAGATCGCGTTGGATCTCATCTTTGGGGCGGCGATGTACCGGAGGGCGACCGGGCACGGAGGATTGACCCCTGGCGACGCCGACGCCATCGTGGCCACCGCGATGCGGGCACTGGCGAGCTGATCAATTGGAGCGGGACCGACCGAAAGTCAGCCATCTTCGTTCCCGGAGCCGAATCTCAGGTCGGCGAATACATGCCGGACTGATTTCGCTCCGCGAGCGCACATAGGCTCCGATGGCCGCAGGCCCTGAGCTGGCGAGCGCCGAACTCGTTGCGCCAGCGGTGATAGGTTGCCTCGGACACACCGAGCTCGCTGCATACCGCCGCGCGGTGTCCTTACCCTCGGCCAGCAGCCGATCTGCCATCGTCAGCTGCGCACGATCTGCTCTGTTTCCTCATTGCCATGATCTTGTCGAGCCTTCCTGCCCGCGTGGGGGCCGCAAGACTCTCATAAGTCATGGATCAACCGATCGGAGCCACGCCGGACCGGTGCGCGCCGTCGTCGTCGCATGGCTGAAGGCTTCACAGTCCTGTCCGGCAGTGCCGCCAGACTCAACTGGAGCGTGAACGTATGTCCGTGTTCTGAAGGATCATTCGATCAATTCGCGATGAACTTCCCTATCGGCATGTCTGAGGATGGGCGACCGGGCACCACATGGGCGTCTCCGCTGGCAGCGACCGCGATGCGTGCGAATGCTTTAGCGAGCACGTCGAGATCAACACCGTCGAGGTGCTCGAATAGGTGGCGGCGCAGGCTGTCGATGTGGCCAGGAGTGGCTTGCTGCAGTCGGGTGAGTCCCGCGTCGGTGAGGACGGCGTTGTAGGCCCGCGCGTCCTGGTCTGACTGCTCTCGCCGGACCAAACCTTGACCCTCCATCCGGCCGACGGTGCGACTGATCGCGCTTAACGATTGCTGGCAGCGGCGCGCTAATTCGCTTAGCCCTAAAGTGCGGTCGGGTGCTTCGGATAAAAACATCAGCGCGACGTATTCGGCATGCGACATACGGTGTTCGCGTTGCAAGTCGGTATCGATCCGCCTCATCATGGCCACGAACGCAGGGTGGAGTGCACGGATCACCTCGAACTCGCCAACGCTAATCGGGGCGACCCCGTTCACTTTCGTGGCTCGCGGCTTCTTGCCCGGCTTGGTAGCTGCCATGAGTCAAACATACGCAGTGCATGTTCGCGCGAGCAACTAAATGAGGTTGTGTCTTCTTTCACATTGCTTGAGCGCGCAAGCAAGTATAAATTTGTGTACGCAAGCAACTAATCCCGGCGAGTGGGAGACGCCCACCGGGCGCTACATCACCGAAAGGAAACAGCCATGACAACATTGGCATTGTCGACCAACCGTCGTGACGCCGACGAGGTGCAGATGTTCCGAGCGCCAGAAAGCTTGGCGCAGAACCTGCAGAGGGTACTCGTTGACTTGATCGAGTTGCACCTGCAGGGCAAGCAAGCGCACTGGAACCTCGGGGGAACCAACTTCCGAGACCTGCACCTGCAACTCGACAGTATTGTCGACATCGCGCGAGAAGCCGCAGACACGATCGCCGAACGCATGCGCGCCCTTGACGCGATTCCCGACGGACGCACCGACACCGTCGTAGCGACCACGACCGTCCCCGCCGCCGCACCGGGGCTGCTCAGCACAACCGAAACCGTGGATGCCCTTACGTCTCGGATCTACGCCACAGTGGCCAGCGTGCGTGCAGTCCACGATGAAGTTGACGCCGCCGACCCGTCGACCGCCGATCTGTTGCACTCCATTATCGCTGACTTGGAGGAGCAGGCGTGGATGCTCAAGTCGGAAAACGGTAATGCCTGAGGTGCTTCAACATCTTTAGCGGCGTGGGCTCGGTCACGGGTATCGGATGAGAGCCCATTTCAACCACTTTTCGATCCGGAGCTGACATCTGAAACGCGTTGCAAAGACAGGAGATAACGTGAATACCAACGTGGATGGCATGAAGACTAACTTGACTCGCAGGACTACCCCAGACCCAGCGCGATGGCTCTGGTACACGTTCGGCGGCAGGCTCGGCCCGCTCTACTACGGGTGGGTGTTGCACGACAACACCGCTCGCACCCGCTGGCTGCGCCAGGCCGTGCGCGGGACGGTACAGATCTCGCCGCTCGCGGTGCTGATGCTGGTCGTGATGCCGTTCAGTTGGCTCACCGGGGCGTCGATACTGCTTGGCCTGCTGCTGGGGCTGTGGTACTCCATGGCCTACATCAACCAGACCGGTGAACGACGCCTCGTGAAGCACGGGTACGAGCCGGGAACGCTGGCGCTGATCCTGCACCAACGCTACCTGCGCGAGAACGACGACCGGATCGTGCGCTACATGGCGACCTACCGGGACGAGGTCGCAGCATGATCACGATCAACAGGATGCTTGAAGGGTTCATCGACCGGTGGCTCATATGGGAACGGCGGCGCGACACCCGCCGCAGGGCACAGTGGAAGCTGCACATGGTCCGCGACCCGCAGTCCGGCGTCTGGTCCCGCGACCCACGGTTCGGCATATGGTGATCACGAAAGTGTTGTTCAGCGCCGCCGTTGCGCTCAGTGTTGCGGTAGGGGTAGCCATACCGGTGGGCGCAGACCCTAGCGCGTTCGGTGTCCTTAGCTGTAACTGCGGGGGTGGACCTACGGCCGCAGTCGGAGGACCGACTGTTTCGGACCAAATAAATGACGGGATCCAGAACGGTCTCGCTGATTTGCAAGCCGATGCGGCTACTAGGTCGCGGTGAACTGGCTCAGATCGTAGATGCCGAGGCTTTTTTCGATCTCGGCGACCTTGTCGACCACCCCTTGGAACCCAGTCTGGCCGAAGGCCCATGGCGGGCAGTTGCTCTGTCACGCTCACACCTTTCGTCCCTGTGTCCATCATCGGATTAGAGAATCGCGAGCGGAGGCGGTCGGCACAAGCCCATGTGGCGACCAGCTCGCGTCAAGGACGACCAACACGTCATGTACCCGGCAAATAGACCTCAGCTAAGGCCCGTGTGTGTGGGGCCGAGCCTGCTTGACTATCTAAACCCTTTGTCGGGCAAGGACATGGGGTATTACTGGATTCGCGCCGACGCCCTCGTGGGCTAGACGTTGTGCCAGTTGTGCCAACCCCGGTTCCTACCGCCATTGGTCGCCTGCGCGGGCGCTGGGCCGGGGAAAACCCCCCGCGCATACCACGATGAGGCACGCGGGGACTTTACCCCAATTCTTACCCCAATCAGCTCGGCGCAACCAGCAGCACCGACGAACAAACCAGCAGGTCAGAGAGTCTCAGCGGGTACCCAAACATGCAGCGCCGGTAACTGGGGGTCAAGCGGTCGCAGGTTCAAATCCGCCTCGACGCGGCTGAACCCTTAAAGCTGCCCACCCGCAAAACGAACCACTCCAGGGTGATCGAGCACGACAGGCTCCGGAGGCCGGATGACAGTCACCGTCACCAACGTTAAATGAGTCAGGTGGTTCAGCGGGGCCACACAGCGGCGGGAACCGGGCACCAAAAGAAGACCCCGCGGTCAGGGGCCTTCTTGGTGAGTCGTCTGACTCAGCTTTCGTCGTCGGACAGCTCGTCGGCTGCCGCGATCTGCGCGTGTGCCAACTGGCGAGCCTCAGCAGGTGACAGGCAGTCGGTGGGATCAAGGCCGCCGGAAGCGGCTGTAAGTAGCCTGGTGTGGGATGTTACGTCGGATGGTCGAAGCGACCCAGCAAGGGTGCTGACCCGCTCTGTTCTCGGCCCCAGCTGCCCGGCGCCCCGTCGGCACCTGCATTCCAAACCAGTTGCACGGCATCATCGTCCGGCACGGTACGTTACGGTCCGGGCTGCCAGCTGCCCGAACCATTCAGGGACGACCAGACGCAGATCAGGCCCACGCCGCCGGGCGAGACGGCAGAGGAGCCGCCGCCTCCGGCGGGGCACTTCGAACCGATCTCGTGCACACCGGACCATCCGGCGGTTAGCGTCCACTGGCCGAACGGCGGGCAAACGAGCACGGACCCGTCGGCGGCGTAGCCGGCGAAGGGTCCGCTCGGGTCACACTTGGCGCCGAGCACAGCGCCGTGCGCCATTGGCGGACCTGCCGGTGCCACAGCGGTCGCCGTCACCGTGACAGTGGGCGGCTCCGACGTTGGCACCGGGCTAGCCGGCGTCGCAGCAGGCGGTAGCGCGGGCGCCGGGACGGCCGAGGGTGGCGCAGCGGCCGGCGACACGGTTGAGGTGGTCGGCGGCGCCGACGCTGCGTTCGGCGGCCGGTGCGGCGCTATATCGTTGCGGCCCAGCATGAATGCCGCCAACGTCAGCCCCCCGAGCGCCACGCCGGCGAGCAGAATCTGCAGGGACCGGGGCAGCGGTCGTCGACCGTCTTGGGCTTCTTGAACTTCCGGTACGTCGTTGTCGACCGCCCACGCCAGCCCGGCCTCTCGTAGCTCCGTGGCGGCAGGAACCTCGGCGGTCTCAGGATTGGCGGCGACTGTATCGCCGGTGTCATTTTCGTTCGTCACAGATGTCCTTGCGGGCAAATAATGCGTAAACAGCGCGAGTCTTCACCAACTGCGCCTAATTGCCCGCATCGTAGCGTCGCCCGGAGCGTGGGCCAGAGCTGGGAGTTCTTCGACGCCTGACGTTTTCGGGCCGACGCGCTCAAGGATGGTGAGCAATTTCACGTCAGCATGTTGCACGTTCGTTCGGCCCGTAGCAACGCACAAGGGCGAACTCACAGCAAGACGTTTAGTAATTACCTTTGTACCAACGACGGGTAGGAAACTGGACGGGTAGGAAACTGGAG
Source organism: uncultured Actinomycetota bacterium (assembly GCA_963758775.1). Classification (GTDB taxonomy): domain Bacteria; phylum Actinomycetota; class Actinomycetes; order Mycobacteriales; family Mycobacteriaceae; genus Mycobacterium. Next base: position 1,501,975 of record CAVWWU010000010.1, on the reverse strand, counting down.
GAATGACCCCAATCGAGCGTGAGATGGCGCATCGCGCCGCGCCTGCTGCACTCAGGGTGGGGCGTTTCGCGTTGTGCCACTTGTGCCATCCGCCTTTCAGTCGTGGCCGCCGTAATACTCCCTGCTCGGCGTCACAGTGAACTCCCCGCGCCCGTTGATCAGTTGGTAAACCGCCTCCCCGAGTAGCTGGGCGTGGTCGTCGCAGGCCACGAGTTGGTGGCAGGTGTCATTGGTGCATCGGTCGGGGTCGTCACAGGCGGTAACCGTCGCGGTGTTCAGGCACGCGTCTTCCGCGCACACCTGCCGCGCCCAGTAGAGGGGGATGTGGTTGAGGGTGATGGTTGTCATGACGCGAAGTCTGCCATCCGCCGAGAGGCCTAAACCGGAAGTTGTGCCAGCGCCCTTGGGTGTCCTGGGACAGCCTAGATAAGTGTAGGCACGTGACACCTAATTACGTTGTAGTGCAACGACTTTCGCTGCGACAGCGTTCCGACCAATGACAACACACCATCTCAGCAGTTAGCCCAGGCCCCCACCGTGGGGCGCGATCAAGGCCGCCGCGATCCCGCTGCCACCCCGGCGGCCAGGTCGACGTGAAGCTACCGCCCGTTCAGAGTTCTGATCGAGCAGGAGCGCCTCCGCCGCTTATCCGACCGCTAGTAAGGGCCTAGCTGATCGAACGCAGCGTCAAAAGAGCGGCGGAGGCCCATCCGCGCCCACCAGCTCTTGGCGAACTTTGCACTGGAGTCGCATGCCCACTGCGCTAAGTCAGCGCCGAGTGCCTGATTCGGGTGACCGAGCGAATGTTGTTGGCTCCCAAAAGCTTTGGCCTTTTTGAGCCTCTTCGCGTAGTCATGCTCGATGTCGATGTCACGTGTCTCCGGTTTGAAATGCATGAAGTGGTTGCGTAGCTCGAACAACAGCTTCGCGCTCCTGGCCGGTTCTAGGTGGAACAACACCGTTGTGCGGTTGCCCGGTCCTACCTGCTTCAAGGTCTCTTTGTACGGCTTCTTGTTGACCGCTTTGAGCGCGGCCTGATACTTGCCAAGCGGCCCGAGTTTGCGCTCGTTCCTCCATAGCTGTTTGAACGGGGTCGTCGCCGTGCTGATTGGAATGCCCTCTACGCGCGTGGACGGTTTACCTTGTGGCGGCTCGATCACGTCGAGGATCACCTCATTCACGAGCGCCTCAAGGAACGCGGCACTAAAGATGATCGCAGTCATCGCCAGCGAACGATGCGCGACATTGGGTTGAATGGGTGGCGGCTGCGGCTCTGGCTCCCCGCATAGCCGCGCCGCATTACGGGCGGTCCACAGATGCTCCATCGTGATGTATTCACGGCTCTCTATGCGGACTGCGGCCAAGCCGACCGTCGCCGTCAGCTTCGCCGAGGTCGGAACTGCGACGTAGCCCGTCGACGCGCTAAAGCTCGCCGGGATCTTCACGCGCTGCGCCATGGGGGGATGGTAGACCGGCGTGGGGCTGCCAACAGCCGGTTTCCGTCGCCCGCAGGATCCTCGCGCCTTGCCCGCTTTCGGCCAACAATTCGTCGCAGCCGGTGTGCCAGTTGTGCCACGGTTACGAACAGCCATTAGCAGAGCTACGCTTCAATGGTGGGCGCTGATGATGGACACGGAGGCTGTGTCCAATGGACACACCTCAACCCATTTCCGCAGTTCGTTGGCGGCACTCTCGCGGCAATCTCGGATACACTAACCTTGTTTGACCAGGTCAAACGGTCAAAGTAGGAGATTATTTAGATGACCTACGACCTCCTCATCCGCAACGGCACGATCGTCGACGGGTCGGGGGGTGAGCCCTACGTCGGCGACGTCGGCGTCCGCGACGGCGTCATTGTGGCCGTAGGACCACAAAAAGACTCCGTGAACGGCGACACCGCCGCGCGCGAGATCGACGCCACCGGACTGCTGGTCACCCCGGGCTTCGTGGACCTGCACACCCACTACGACGGCCAGGCCATCTGGTCGGAGCGCCTCACGCCGTCGTCGGCGCACGGGGTCACCACCGTGGTGGTGGGCAACTGCGGGGTCGGTTTCGCGCCGTGCCGCCAGGAAGACCACGACGTGCTGGTCGATGTGATGGCGGGCGTCGAGGACATTCCCGGTGTCGTGATGACCGACGGCCTGCCGTGGACCTGGGAAACCTTCCCGCAGTACATGGACGCGCTGGACGCGGGCAAACGCGACATCGACGTGGCCGCCTATCTGCCGCACTCGCCGCTGCGGGTTTACGTGATGGGCCAGCGCGGGGTCGACCGCGAGCCGGCCACCCCCGAGGACCTGGCGAAGATGCGGGCGCTGGCCAAAGAGGCGGTCGAGATCGGTGCTCTCGGTTTCGCGTCGTCGCGGTTGACCATCCACAAGACCGAGAGCGGCTCGCCGATCCCGAGCTACGAGGCGGCCCGCGAGGAGATCGAGGAGATCGCCCGCGGCGTCGTCGACGGCGGCGGCGGGCTGCTGCAGTTCGTGCCCGACATTCCGTCCGGTGGTTACGAGCACGTGCTGCAGACGGTGTTCGAGGTCGCCGAGGACGTGGGCCTGCCGCTCACCTTCACGTTGGTCGTAGCAAACGCCGGCGACCCGACCTGGCCGGACGCCATCACCATGATCGAGAAGGCCAACGCGTCCGGCGGCGACGTCACCGCGCAGCTGTTGCCGCGCCCGATCGGGCTGATCATCGGGCTGCAGCTGAGCGCCAACCCGTTCGTGACATGCCCCAGCTACCGCGAGATCGCGCACCTACCGCTGGACGAGCGCGTCGCCGAGATGCGCAAACCCGAGGTCCGCGCCCGCATCCTGGCCGACAAGCCCGGCGTCGGGCACCCGATCCTGATCGTGACGCAGCTGTGGGACTGGATCTTCCCGTTGACCGACACCCCCGACTACGAGCCCGACCCGTCCACCAGCATCGGCGCGCGCGCCCGGGCCAAGGGCGTGGACCCGAAGGAGGAGGCGTACGACCGGCTGTTGGACGACGACGGCCGGGCCATGTTGCTGGTGGCCACCAGCAACCTCGAGAGGAACTCGCTGGACACGGTCGGCGAGTTGCTGCACCGCGACGATGTGGTGCTGGGCCTGGGCGACGGCGGCGCGCACTACGGCATGATCTGCGACGCCAGCTACTCGACGTACTTCCTGGCGCACTGGGCCCGTGACCGCAAGTCCGGCCGGTTCACCGTGTCGGAGGCGGTCCGCGAACTCACCACGGTTCCGGCGCGCATCGCCGGCCTTGGCGACCGGGGCCGCATCGCCGTCGGCTACAAAGCCGACCTCAATGTCATCGATCACGCCGCGTTGCGCCTGCACAAACCGATAATCAGCTACGACCTGCCCGCAGGCGGGCGGCGCCTCGACCAGACCGCCGAAGGGTATGTTGCGACCGTGGTTTCCGGTCAAGTGATCGCCGAAAACGGGGTGCCGACAGACGCGCGTCCGGGAAAGTTGGTCCGCGGCCGTCAAACTGTCCCCAACTCGGTCTGAAACGCACACAACGAGGGGTCTGGCCCGGTAGTTTGGGTTGGTGACAAACCCGCACTTCGCGTGGTTGCCGCCTGAGATCAATTCGGCACTGATGTTCGCCGGCCCCGGCTCGGGGCCGCTCCTTGCCGCGGCTGCGGCATGGAACGAACTTGCGTCCGAATTGGCGTCTTCGGCGGCTTCTTTCGGGTCCGTCACATCTGATCTGGCCAGTGGTGCCTGGCTGGGCCCGACGTCCGCGGCGATGATGGCCGTGGCGTCGCAGTACACGACATTTCTCAGTGGCGCCGCGGCCCAAGCCGAGGAGGCCGCCAGCCAGGCGGGGGCCGCCGCGGCCGCGTTCGAATCGGCGCTGGCGGCTACCGTGCAACCCGCTGTGGTGGCCGCCAACCGCGCCCTGATGCGGGTGTTAGCAAACACCAACTTCCTGGGCATGAACGCCCCCGCAATCGCGGACATCGAAGGCGCCTACGAGCAAATGTGGGCGTTGGACGTCTCGGCGATGGCGGGCTACCACTTCGACGCGTCGGCGGCGGCCGAGCGTTTGGCGCCGTGGCGGAAGATCCTCAACGCGATCGGCGCCGGCCGCGCGGAACACCGCGACGCGACGGCGGGCAAGCGCCGCATGGGTCTGTCGTCTAGCGTTGGCGCGTCGAGTCTGGGCAACGAACTGACGAGCGCGCTGTTCGGCAATCAGAACGGCGACGGCAATTCGAACCTGGGCCCAGGAAACGCCGGCGGCGAAAATGTGGGCTCCGGAAACAGCGGCAGCCACAACATCGGCTTCGGCAACCTCGGCAACGGCAACATCGGCCTCGGCAACACCGGCAACGGGGACATCGGGTTCGGGCTCACCGGCGACCATCAGATCGGCTTCGGCGGCTTCAATTCGGGCAGCGGCAACATCGGCTTCGGCAACTCCGGCACCGGCAACATCGGCTTCTTCAACTCCGGCAACGGCAACGTCGGCATCGGGAACTCGGGTTCCTTCAACACCGGCCTGCTGAACTCGGGAACCTCCATCAACGGCGCCATGAGCACCAACCTGTGGGGCCCGGGGCTCGCCGGTAGCGGTATGGGGGCGACCACGCCGAACCTCGACGCCAGCCTGCTGAACTCCGGCAACTACGTCACAGGCGGCCTGAACGCGGCCGCCAGCACCAGCGTCCTCAACCCGTCGATCGCCAGTGCCGTGGCCAGCCCGGGCTTCGCCACCCCCGACGTGCTCAGCGCGGCGCCGGCCAGCTCGGCGTTCACCAGCGCACCGAGTCCGGCCGCCGCGACCTACGACCTGGGCACGCCGAACCCGTTGGTCAGCGCGAGCAGTGGCCAGAGCGCAAGCACCCCACTCCTGCGCACCGCGGCTCCCACGGGCTTCTTCGGCTCGAACGGCACGGACACCGGAGCGCGGGGCGCCGCCGCTACCACCACCCCAGGCCGCGACGCCGGCGACGGCGACGGCGACTCGGGAACCGGGGGCATACCCGAGTCGGACTTCTATCGGAGCGACCGCCATTCCAACGTTTTTGACCTGGTCTCGAGCCGGCCGGGCTCGTCGGAGTAGCGCCTACCCTCGAGCCATGGGCGCCAAGACCGCAAAGAAAGTAGACCTGCAGCGGCTGGCCGCCGCTCTCGACGACTTCCCGTACGCCTACCTGATCACGGTCGGTGAGGACTATCGGGTACACACCGTTGCGGTCGAGCCGACGCTGCGCGAGGGGGTCCTCGACGTCGGGCTCATCGGCGGGGGTACGCGGAAAAACCTCGCGCACCGAGCGGACCTGACCGTGCTGTGGCCCCCGCTCGAACCGGGCGGCTACTCGCTGATCGTCGATGGGCGGGCCGAGATCTCCGACGCCACCGAGGAGACCGCGCGGCTCGGGGTGGTGCCCACCCGCGCGTTGCTGCACCGCGAGGCGGACTCGCCCGCTGGAGGCGAGGCCGTTGCTGGCTGCCTGCACGACTGCGTGGTGTTCTCCCTGCCCGCCTGAGGCCGTACAGTCGCATCCGTGAGCCGCGTCGCACCGCTCGCTCCGCCGTGGAGCGAAGAAGATGCCACCAGCATCAACAGCTGGGGTCACCCAGACCGCACCTACGAGCCGCTGCTGTTGGTGCGCTGCCTGCAACGTCACCCGGCGCTGGCTGGGCGGCTGCGCAAGCTCGGTGAATCCCTTTATGTCGCAGCGCTTTTGCCGGGCCGCACGCGCACGATCGCGATCCTGCGCATCTGCGCGTTGGTCGGCTGCGAATACGAGTGGGGCGGGCAGGCGGCGTTCTGGGGCCCGATCGCGGGCGTCAGCGACGAGGAGTGCGACGCGCTGGTGACCGGCGGCGCGCAGGACCCACGGTGGAGCCCGGAGGACCGGACGTTAATCGAGGCGGTCGACGAACTCGAGCGCACCGGCTCGTGGTCGGAGGCGACTTGGACAGGGCTAGGCGGCTTCCTTGACGATGAGCAGCGGATCGAATTGCTCACGGCCGTCGGCTGGTACCGCACGATCTGCACGCTGTGCAACGCGCTCGCGCTTCCGGTGGAGGGCTGGATGCGACGCTGGCCCCGATCAGCTCGCTGAGCGATCCCGTTTCAGCCCCGGGTGCTGATTCTTCAGCAGCGGCAACAGGATTCGTCGCGGCATGAACTGAAACAGGCGGGTGCTGATCTGGCTGGGCAGCCCCGGGATGACGGTGCCGCGGTCGTGCTCTAGTGCGTCGACTCCGGCGCGCGCCACCTCCCGCGAGGGCTTCCACAGGAACTTCGGGAACGCATTCGCGAACTCCCGCTCGTCCATGCCGGCGGCCTTTACGAACTCGGTGCGCACCGGCCCGGGGCAAAGCAGCGCGACGGTGACGCCGGTGCCGGCGAGTTCAGCGCGCAGCCCTTGCGTGTAGTTGTTGACGAACGCCTTGGTGGCCGCGTAGCCGATCTGCCCCGGGAAGGGCTGGTAGCCCGCGGTCGATCCGATGTTGAGGATCGCGCCGCGGGCGCGGGGCACCATCTGCTGGGCCGCGCGGGTGCTCAGATCGATGAGGGCCTCGACATTGACCCGGACCTGGGCGATCTCGCCCTCCACGGGCGACTTCACCACCGAGCCCATGGTGCCGATCCCGGCGTTGTTGACCAGGATGTCGGCCGTCAGGCCGCGCCTGTCGACCTCGTCGAACAGCACGGCGCGGGCGGCGGGATCGGCGACGTCGCAGGCGATCACCTCGACGCGGACCGGGCCGTTGAGCTCGTCGGCCAGCTCGCGCAGCCGGTCCTCGCGACGGGCGACGAGCGTGAGGCCGTGCCCGCGGTCGGCCAGTTCGCGCGCGATGTCGGCGCCGATGCCCGACGATGCGCCAGTGACGACGGCGGTGCTGGACGGGGAGGGAGTAGGGAGGGCCACGTGTTTAACCCTAGGGCGTTGAGTGTGGGCCCTACATACCGGAACCGCCCCCCGAATTCGTCCAGAGGCCCCACGCTCGCGGAGCTTGTCCTTCACGCGCTGGACAATCACCTCCGGTCGCGACAGCATCTCGGCGCTGATTCTGATCACGATCCAGCCCGCCGCTTCCGACGAAAAAGCCCGGCTCCTTGTGGGAGCCGGGCTCTTTCGTTTTCAGCCTTGGACTTAGAAGTCCATACCACCCATGCCACCGGTCGGGTCGCCGACGGGAGCGGCGGCCTTCTCCGGCTTGTCGGCAACGACGGCCTCGGTCGTCAGGAACAGCCCCGCGATCGACGCCGCGTTCTGCAGCGCCGAGCGGGTGACCTTGACCGGGTCGGCGACGCCGGCTTTGAGCAGGTCTTCGTACTCGTTGGTGGCGGCGTTCAGACCGGTGCCGGCCTTCGAGTTGCGGACCTTCTCGGCGACAACGCCGGGCTCCAGCCCGGAGTTGAAGGCGATCTGCTTCAGCGGAGCCTCCAGCGCCACGCGGACGATGTTGGCACCGGTGGCCTCGTCGCCCTCGAGCTTCAGCTCGTCCAGCGAAGGAGCGGCCTGCAGCAGGGCCACGCCACCACCGGCGACGATGCCCTCCTCGACGGCGGCCTTGGCGTTGCGGACAGCGTCCTCGATGCGGTGCTTGCGCTCCTTGAGCTCCACCTCGGTGGCAGCTCCGGCCTTGATCACCGCAACACCGCCGGCCAGCTTGGCCAGCCGCTCCTGCAGCTTCTCGCGGTCGTAGTCGGAGTCGCTGTTCTCGATCTCGGCGCGGATCTGGCTCACCCGGCCGGCGATGGCGTCGGGGTCACCGGCGCCCTCGACGAGGGTGGTCTCGTCCTTGGTGATGACGACCTTGCGGGCCTTGCCCAGCAGCGAGATGTCGGCGGTCTCCAGGGACAGGCCGACCTCTTCGCTGACGACCTGACCACCGGTGAGGATCGCCATGTCCTGCAGCATCGCCTTGCGGCGGTCACCGAAGCCGGGAGCCTTGACGGCCACCGACTTGAAGGTGCCGCGGATCTTGTTGACGACCAGGGTGCTCAAAGCCTCACCCTCGACGTCCTCGGCGATGATCAGCAGCGGCTTACCGCCCTGGATGACCTTCTCCAGCAGCGGCAGCAGGTCCTTGACGGTCGACACCTTGGAGCTGACCAGCAGGATGTAGGGGTCCTCCAGGACCGCTTCCTGACGCTCGGCGTCGGTGACGAAGTAACCCGAGATGTAGCCCTTGTCGAACCGCATGCCCTCGGTGAGCTCGAGCTGCAGGCCGAAGGTGTTGGACTCCTCAACGGTGATGACGCCCTCGTTGCCGACCTTGTCCATCGCCTCGGCGATCAGGTCGCCGATCGACTGGTCGCCCGCCGAGATGGCCGCGGTGGCAGCGATCTGCTCCTTGGTCTCGACGTCCTTGGCCGACTTGAGCAGGGTCTCGGTGACCTTCTCGACGGCCTTCTCGATGCCGCGCTTGAGAGCCAGCGGGTTGGCGCCGGCCGCAACGTTGCGCAGGCCCTCTTTCACCAGCGCCTGGGCCAGCACCGTGGCCGTCGTCGTGCCGTCACCGGCGACGTCGTCGGTCTTCTTGGCAACCTCCTTGACCAGCTCGGCGCCGATCTTCTCGTACGGGTCCTCCAGCTCGATCTCCTTGGCGATGGACACACCATCGTTGGTGATCGTGGGGGCACCCCACTTCTTCTCCAGGACGACGTTGCGGCCCTTGGGACCCAACGTCACCCGTACCGCGTCGGCGAGGGCGTTCAGACCCCGCTCGAGGCCGCGGCGGGCCTCTTCGTCGTACGCAATTTGCTTGGCCATTGCGAAGTAATTCCTCCGGATTGGGGATGACTCGTTCTGGCCGGGCGCAGTGCCCGCGACGGACGGCTGGGGGTGTCTTCCCGCTGCGCGGACCCCTGGCCTCACCGTCCCGACCTAGCACTCGCCGGTCGCGAGTGCCAACGTCATTCTTAGCACTCGCCCATGTCGAGTGCAAGAAATCATGGCAGGTCGAGCAGCTCCTCGTAGAAACCGCCGAAGCCCCGCACGCGATCGACCAGATGGATTTCCAGGATCCAGTGACACAGCCGGCCGCTGGGGTCCCTGCGCCGCAGCGGCTCGTCCGATCCGGGCATGATGTACCACTCGTCGCCGTTGCCGGCGATCTTCTTGTGCGGAAACTCCCCTAATAGATGCCCTGCAATGTGGCTGCCCCAGTCAAAGCCCTCGTCGCGGCTCACACCGACGACGTACTCGAACAGCTCGGCCCCGGTGATGTCGGGGCGGCCGGCGAAATAGTCGTGCCCGGCCTGCCATACCCGTGGCAGCGCGTCGCGGACGGCAGTCTTGTGCGCGTTTTCGCCGAGAACGAACGTGCGGCCGAAGTCGGCTTCCCACTCCTCGAAGACCGGTCCCAGGTCGAGGAACGCGATGTCGTCGGCGGCGATCACCCGGTCCGGCGGGTTCTCCCTGAACGGCTGCAGGGTGTTCTCGCCGGCCCGAACGATCCGCCGATGCCAGTGCTGCGTCACGCCGAACATCTCCGCGGCCAGGTCACGGATCTCGTCGGACAGCTGCCGCTCCCCCACTCCGGGGCGGATCATGTCGCGCCGCTCGATCTCGTTGAAGAGTTGCGCGGCCTTGTCCTGCGCGTCGAGCAGCCGCGCCACGCGCATCTCTTCGGTGGACTCCACCTTGGCGATGCTAACTGGAAGGCTGGACGATGTGTCCCTCATCGTGCCGCCGTATCCGCCGACCCGCTACACCGCCGACGAGCCGGAGGTCAGTGCCTGGCTCAAGCGCGCGGACGCCCCGCCGGACTACGAATCGCCCGTCGGGGTCAGCTACCACTATCTGGCCAACCGGCAGGCGACCGACGGCGACTACGGCCTCTACCGGGTGGACATCGCGCCGGCCGCAGGTGGGCCCGGACCGCACTTTCACCGTGCGACGTCCGAGGCGTTCTTCGTGCTCTCCGGAAAGATGCGGCTCTACGACGGCAACGGTTGGGTCGACGGCAATCCCGGCGACTTCCTGTATGTGCCGCCCGGGGGGATTCACGGTTTCGGCAACCAGGCCGACGAACCGGCCTCGGTCTTGATGCTCTTCGCCCCCGGCGCGCCGCGCGAGGCCTACTTCGAGGGGTTCGGCGCGCTGGCCGACATGACCGACGACGAACGTCGGGAGTGGTTCATCCGCCACGACAACTACTGGGTGCACTAGGCCGTGATGTCACCGCAGGCGTAGCGCCCCAGGTTGGGGGTGATCGCAGCGATCGCCTCGGCATCGGTCATCGACGCGACGGGACGCCAAAGTGGCTGCCGGTGAACATGTTCCACACCTAACCGACGAGGCGCTGCGTGCGGCCCGACAACACCGGCCACGTCGCACTCACCGTCACGTCCGGGCAGCACGTCCCCGGCGTGCGCGACGGTCAGGTCCAGGTGTTGGTGGCGGCACACGACGCCCACGCCGCCGGGTCCGACACCGTCATTGCCAACCCCGAACGGCCTTGTAGCATAACGATTTGGGCTCAAGAGCCGCGGGCGCGTCGTGATCCGCCCGGACGGCTACATCGGTGCCGTCGCCACGTTCGACGACGCCGCGACGGTCGCCGATTACTTCGGCCAAGGTGCGGAATTGAATGCTAGGTGCACCTACGACATCTCCGACACGGATATCCCGCGCGACGACCACTACCCGGCGTCACGGACCTACGGCTGCGCAAAGTTTCCCTGTCAGACCGATCACGCGCGGGTGCGGGCCTGGCAAAGACAGCTCGAGCAATTCGAGCTGGCGGCCATGGACTTTCCGGTCGTCTTCGAGCGAGCAGCTGAAGCGATAACGGTTCCGACGATCTCGCCGACCCCGACCCCTTCAACAGCGCGGTCGGCACACAACTCGTGGCGCAACATCGCGTGGTGAGATATCGCCCGTCGACCCTGGCTTCGTGCGAGCCGTGACTTGGTCGATCGTCGCCGGCTTGCCGCCGGCGCAGGGTTAACGGTGCGCCATCCCTTGGGTAATGAGCCGGTTGCATTGGGGTAGTGGACTACTCGTGACCGCGCGCGGCGTTGCGGAAAGGATCTAGCTGTCAAACCCACCTCACACCGGAGGCAGTGATGCCGCAGAAATTCCACGCCGACTACGCCCAAGCGATCATCGCCGAAGGACAACACGACCGTGAGGACCCGAATCGGGACCTGGACCATCCCATCATTACGCCTCGCGGCATCAAAATTGCGCTCGCGACCGCGTTGGTGGAATCCAACATGCTGATGTACGCCAACCAGTCCGACCCCGAGTCGCTGAATTACCCGCACGACGCGATCGGATCGGACGCGAACAGCGACGGCCTGTTCCAGCAGCGAGCCCCGTGGTGGGGCACCGTCGCCGACCGAATGGACCCCGCACGCTCGGCGGCGATGTTCTATCACGCGCTCGCCCGGCTCGACTACAACTCACCCACTCACCCACCTGGCTGGTACGCGCAGCAGGTCCAGAAATCCGCATACCCTGACCGATACGACCAGCGCTTCGCCGAAGCCGAGCGCCTCTATACACGCTTGGTCGAACCAGCGTTCGGGGTTGCGCTGGCACGCCCAGACTTCAACGAGTACGCGAAGTGGTCACCCAACTATCAGGGACGTTCGGGGACGAAGGTCGACCTCTGGCTGCTGCACACCGAGGAGGGCAGCGCGAACGCAGACCAGTTGGCAAATTGGCTAGACAGTCCGGCCAGCCAGGTCAGCTACCACTACACCATCTCGGAAGACCCGAACGACCACGGCGTCACGGTCTGCGATGTGGTCGACACCGACTACGCGTCTTGGAGTGTGCTGGACGCCAACAACGAGTCCATCAACCTGTGCTTCGCCGGCTCCTATGTCGCATGGACACGTCAGCAGTGGCTTGACAACGCCAGCAGGGCAATTGACGTCGCCGCCTACTTGTGCGTACAGGACTGCAGGAAGTACGACATCCCATTCAAAGTCATCAGGCCGCCCTACCCGTCGGACCCCCCGGGTATCAGCGACCATCGCTATGTCACGGAGCATCTCCACGTCGGCAATCACACCGATGTCGGTGACAACTTCCCGTGGGATGTTTTTGAAGCTGCCGTCAACAAGTACGCGGGCGTTGCCGTACCGGCGCCGGATGCATCACCCCAGCCGAGTTCGGCCGCGCCGTCCGACGCCTCCTATCTGGCCGCCGCGGTCGCCGGTCTGGTCAAGCGCGTCGCCGCACTGGAAGAGTCAGTCGCGCCCGCACCTGTCACGCCAAAGGCCAAAAAAGCACCGGAGAAGGGACCTAAATGACGTGGCGCGGTATACCGACGACGTCATTCCCGGCTAACGAGGGCGACGAACCGTCTTCGGGCCCAATGGAATCCATCGATAGCGAGGCGGCATCCACATGATCGCGAGTGAGAACCTCTGGTTTGCAGCGGGGGTCGAAGGAGGCTTGGGCCAAATCGATTTGACCGGATCTGACCTCGGCACGGGGCGGGGACTGCTGGTCGCCACCGGCGGGCATCGCGCCGTCATGGAAGAGCTGCACCACTCCCTCGGCGATCATCCGATTGTCGATCTCGAGTTCAAACACTCCGGCGTGGTGATCACACCGCACACGACCTACAACCCGGTGCAACATCGCATCGCGCACGTGCTGACGTCGCTTCGGTTCGACGAGAACGACATCGACCGTATCCACGATCAGATCGCCCAGCTTCACCCCGACATCGTGGTCATCAGCGGTCGTACCTCCACCTCGCACAACGATATTCAGTGGGCGACCGCCATCGCCGACCGGCTCGATCCGCCAACCATCCTGGCGCTCGACACCGATCAGCCCACAACGTGGCAGCAGATGGCCGACACCGTGCGGACGCACCAACCCGCCGTCGACCTCTATGCGGCGGTGCCCTATTCGCACTATGAAGCCGCGCCGTCGCTCAACCTGTACGAGGCGACGGGTGTGCGGCGCTTCGATGACGCGCCGCTGGCCGCCAGCGCGACCGCGCAATATGCTCCCATGTCGATCGGCGACCTTGTGAGCCTTGCCAGCGGCGGCGGTTCGGACATCGTTGAACTGCCCGGCGTCGCTGCGCCGCCTCCGGCCCCCCGATACGTGAATACCCTGTTGTCCCAAGCTGATAGCGGTGCCGTAGTCGCGCCACAAGAGGCACTGGCCGTGGGCGCCGCCTACCGTCTCGGCATCGGCATCGGCCCCAAGGACCCCAATAGCATTCTGAAGGGCGGTAACCCCTTTCCCGATGATGCATTCCCGACGCGCCAGGCGCGTCGCGTCGACGTCTACCTACAGGCGGCCCGCGGCGACGTTGACCAGTTGCAGCTACGACACCTGTACCTGCCCAGCACGGGCGCGGCATTCACGTGCCCGTACGCCGACACTCTGCCCGTCGACACTGACTGGGCTTCCTTTGAGCATTCGGCTTGCTCCGCGGGTCACCGTGACCTGGCCGAATTCGCCATGCCGGGTCTGCCGGGTCTCACCACCCTCGAACTCGAGGTCCTGCTCTATGTCGGCGCCGCGCTCATCCACCGCCAAAAGGTCGAACTGTCAACGGTTCCCGGCCGAGGGTGCAAAGCGACCGCAACCTTCCAGCTACTGCACACCTTCGAGCACGTGCCCGATCTCACCGACCGCAGATTCAGTGTCGCCGAAGGCTTCGACCACCTCACCGTCAACAAGATCGGAGCGGGCACCTTCACCTTCGCCCTGGCCGACGCACAATGGAGCGCTGCGGCCTTTGACGTCCGAACGGCCCTGACAGACTCGCACTTTGAGAGAAAGCAGAACGACGGCCAGGTCGAGTTCGTGGCGAGGCATCAACTCGGCCAAACCACCCAAGAGCAGTTCGAAGGTTTGCTGCACCAACTCGCAACATCCGGCCACGCGCTCTTGAACGCGGTATTCCGCACACCCGAGACTCGCGGGCTGGTACCGATGCTGCGGCATGAAGCCGAGGGGCGCGACCGACCCCCGGTGGTGCAAATCGCGCGCACGGTCCAGCGGCGATTCGTCCTGCCCTGGCAGGTGCTCTACGACCTCCCGCTCAACCCGCGCAAGAAACAGCCCGACCTCTGCGAGTCAGTGCGCGAATACGGCCCGGCACAACATGACTGGAGACCTCCCCCGGCAGTGTGTCCGCATGCGGACACGCACCCCACCGACCCGCGCGCCTCATTTTTGTGTCCCTGGGGCTTCTGGGGTCTGGCGTATCTGCTCGAGGTACCCGAACCGGTGGAAGGCCGCGAGGTCAGTGAGTTCGTCGCCGAGGGAGCGGCCGCGAACCAGGTGCTGGCCGCCGCCGGCGCCGGGTTGATAGCTGCTGAATTGGAGGAGCACCTCGCTAACCTGCGCGACGACGTCCCCGGTTTCCCCGCCACGCACCTTACCGAAGCCGAGGCCCTCCTCGAAGCTCTGGCCAAACCCAGCGACGTCGTGTATGTGCTGTGCCACAACGAAGACGCCGACACCCCGGGCCGTGGTTCGGCGCTGACGTTCACCGACGGGCCGCTGATGTCCGACGAGATAGCCGAATGGGCGCGCGACGAATGGCCCAGCGACCATTGGAGTGAACGCCGCCCTCTGGTGGTACTCAACGCGTGCCGAACCGCGGAAATGTTGCAGTCCACCATGTCTGGCTATGTGTCCAACTTCACCGGTGCGGGAGCCGCAGGCGTCGTCGGCACCGAAACGATGATCGATCAGCCCTCGGCGTCGGAGGCCATGCAGCACTTTCTCACCGAGTTCGCCCGGGGAGCAAGCGTCAGCGAGGCCCTCCGATACGCCCGTTGGCGATTGCTCGCCAAAGGGAGCCTGCTCGGGCTTACCTATAGCCCCTATTGCTCGGCAGCCCTACGGCTACGCCCGAATAACCGAGGAGAGGTCAAATGAACAACGCAGTCAACCAAATCCAAAACCCCACGGCCTTGGCGCTGGGAGGCGCCTTATGCTTCGGAGCCGTCGTCGGTTACATCACCTACCGAGTCCTGGTCCGCACTACCGCGAAGGCAACCATCAACGATCTCGGCGTCGTGATCGCCGCGATCGGCGGCGGCACCGGCACGATCCTGTTCGGCAGCAGCAGTGGCTCGATGTTCGGGATGTACGCCATCGGCTTGCTAGGAGGCATGGTTTTGTATTTCCTAGCCTATCTGGCCATCGGAGGAAAGAACGAGCTCTCCGTCGTTCTTGGCAGAGGAGGCCAGGGCCCCCGGAAAGACGCCGACGCGCCCCACGGAGGCGACGGACCCCGCCAGGATTGAGGCTGTTCCGGGTTGCGGCACAGACCAGTCGTGGAGCGGGGTGAGTCGTTAATTGCCGAAAACGTAGTCGATTTCGGTTAGCTCGCGAGTGCGTTCAAAGAATTTCCGTCCGCTGTAAGGCAATTGGGTCACGACCTTGCCGCTGGGGTGGCGGAAGTAGTTGGTGCACGCCAACCACACCTTGCCCTGCATCTCGGCCTGGATCTCGTCGTTGTAGCGCCGCTGGGCATCGGCCGTCACCTCGACGGTACGGTCACCGCGGCTACCCATCACCTCGAGGATGTGGCGGATGAACGTCGTCTGCGTCTCGTGGATGTAGATGATCGAGTTGACGCCGTTCGTGTTGGGGCCGTAGAGCGTAAAGAAATTCGGGTATCCGGCGACCAGCGTGCCGAGGTAGGCCTCCGCGCCGTCGCTCCAGTCGTCGCGCAGGCGGCGGCCGCCTCTCCCGTACACGTCGATGCTGGCCAGGTAGTCGGCGGCGGTGAACCCGGTGCCGTAGATGACGGTGTCGACGCGGTGCTCTACGCCGTCGACCGTGCGCACCCCGGATTCGGTCAGCTCGGCGATCGCGGTGGTTTCCAGTGTGACGTGCGGCAGGGCGAAGGTGGGATACCACTCCCGCGACATCAGCGGCCGCTTGCAACCGGCCGGATAGTCGGGCGTCAGCTTGGCCCGCAGCTCCGGGTCGGCCACCTTGCGCATCAGGTAGCTGCGCGCGAGTTCGGTTGCGTCGTGGGTCTGTTGGTCGTCGACATCGAAGCTGGCCGACTCGTAGGCGTCGAAGGCCTCGTCGCGCAGCTTCTGCGCCGCGCTCGGGTCGCGCTCGAAAAGCTCGTGTTGCTCGGCGGTGAACGGAAAGTCGAATCGGGGCGCGATCCAGATCGGGGTCCGCTGAAACACGATGAGCTGCTTGGTTTCTGCGGCGATCGCGGGAATGTATTGGATCGCGCTGGCGCCGGTACCGATGGACGCCACCCGCTCCCCCGCCGTCGACCGGCTGTGGTCCCACTTCGACGAGTGGAACTGCCGTCCCCGAAAGCGCTGCGCTCCAGGGATTTCGGGAATGTAGGGCACATCGAGCATACCGACCGCGCTCACCACGACATCGAACTCGTGCTCCGCGCCGTCGTTGGTGCATAGCGTCCAGCGTCGCTCGCTGTCCGACCACCGCACCGCGGTGACGACGCTGCTGGACCGCAGGTGCGCGCCGAGATCGTGGTCGGCGGCAACCTTTTCGAGGTAGGTGAGGATCTCGGGCTGGTTGGCGTAGGTCTTGCTCCACCGCGGGTTGAGCGCGAACGAGTACGAGTACAGATGCGACGGCACGTCGCAGGCCGCACCCGGGAATGTGTTATGCCGCCAGGTGCCGCCGAAGCCGTCGGCGCGGTCGAAGATGGTGAACTCGTATCCGGCAGCGGCGAGCTCGATTCCCATCGCGATGCCGCCGGCGCCGGCACCGATGATCCCGACCCTCACCCCCATTGCGCGAAGTACGGCCGCTCGGGCTTGCTTTTCTCCACCAGGATGAACACCACGCCCCACGGATCGACGAACCATGTGGTGCGCACCCGCGCGACGTCGGCGATTCCGCTGACCAGGAACCGCACTCCCTTGCCCTCCAGTTCGGCGCGGGTCGCGTCGATGTCCTCACAGATCAGCCCGACGTGCGAAAGCCCGTGATCCGTCAGGGCCCGGTCCGCCGAGCCACCGTCGACGTTGACGTACTCGATCACCTCGAACACGCGATCGCCGTTACCCGGCAATCCGACGATCGCCGCCTTCATGCTGGGATCCCCCACCAGCTCGCCCATGTCCTCGCGAAGCGCGTTACCGGTCATGACGTAGGGCGGCGAGAGCACGTGCAGGCCCAACACGTCGCGGTAGAACGCCACCGCGGCCTCGCAGTCGGGAACGCACACCCCGGTGTGCGCCAGCCCGGTAATCACGTTCTCGACTCTACGACGGACCCTGCCGATCCGAACCCGCGGCGGGTACGTTGTGGGCCATGAATTCAACCGTCGAGACCCGCAAGTGGCACGAGGCCGACGTTCCGGACCAGAGCGGCCGCGTCGTCGTCATCACCGGCGCCAACACCGGCATCGGCTACCAAACCGCTTCGGTGCTGGCCTATCGCGGAGCGCACGTCGTGCTCGCGGTGCGCGACCTGGAGAAGGGCAATGCCGCGCTGTCGCGCATCGTCGCGGCCAGCCCCAGCGCAGACATCACGCTGCAGGCCCTCGACCTGACGTCGCTGGCGTCCGTGCGCACCGCCGCCGACGCGCTGCGGTCGGCCTATCCCCGCATCGACCTGCTGATCAACAACGCCGGCGTGATGCTGACACCGAAGCAGACCACCATGGACGGCTTCGAATTGCAGTTCGGCACAAACCATCTCGGTCATTTCGCGCTGACCGGGCTGCTGCTCGGCCACCTGCTGCCGGTGCACGGGTCGCGGGTGGTGACCGTCAGCAGCATGGGTCACCGAATGCGCGCCGCGATCCACTTCAACGACCTGCAGTGGGAACGTAGCTACAACCGGGGCGCGGCCTACGCGCAGTCCAAGCTGGCCAACCTGCTGTTCACCTACGAACTGCAGCGCCGGCTGACTACGGCGGACCAAGCCACTATCGCCGTCGCCGCCCACCCCGGCAGCTCGAACACCGAGCTGACCCGCAACCTGCCGCGCATCATCAAGCCGATCGCCGACGTAGTCGGGCCGATGCTGTTTCAGAGCGCGGCGATGGGCGCCCTGCCGACGCTGCGCGCCGCCACCGACCCGGACGTGCAGGGCGGGCAGTACTACGGCCCCGACGGTTTCGGTGAGCAGCGCGGCCACCCGAAGGTGGTCGGCTCCAGTGCGAAGTCCCACGACGAGGGCTTGGCGCGCCGGCTCTGGACCGTCTCCGAGGAACTCACCGGCGTCAGCTTCCCGGTCTAGACGGACAATGACGCCATGCGGTCCGTCGAAGAACATCAGCGCGTCGTAGCCGGGATGATCCGCGCCCGCCCGGCGGCCATGGTTGCTCTGGCCGAGGCGCAGGGGCTGATGCTGGCCAAGGATGTGGTCGCGCAGCTGTCGCTGCCGGTGTTCGACAACTCCGCGATGGACGGCTACGCGGTGCGCGCCGAGGACGCCGCGGGCGCCACGGCCGATAACCCGGTGCGGCTGCCCGTCGCCGAGGACATCCCGGCCGGGCGCACCGACCGGTTGACGCTGCAACCCGGCACCGCCCACCGGATCATGACCGGCGCTCCGGTCCCGACGGGGGCGACGGGCATCGTGCCGGTGGAGGCCACCGACGGCGGTGTGGAGCTGGTCACGATCCGCGAGGCCCCCCAGCCCGGCACGCACATCCGGCTGGCCGGCGAAGACGTCGCCGCCGGCACCACCGTGCTGCGCCGGGGCCAGCTCGTCACGCCGGCGATCCTCGGCCTGGCCGCCGCCCTGGGCATGGCCGAGCTGCCGGTGCTGCCGCGCCAACGCGTGCTGGTGATCTCCACGGGCTCGGAGCTGGTGGCGCCGGGCCACCCGCTGCAGCCGGGGCAGATTTACGAGTCGAACGCCGTCATGCTGGCCGCAGCGGTCCGCGACGCCGGCGCGGCCGTCGTCGCCACCGCAACCGCCGGCGACGACGTCGCGCAGTTCAGTGCGGTTCTGGACCGCCACGCCGCCGAGGCGGACCTGATCATCACCAGCGGGGGCGTCAGCGCCGGCGCGTACGAGGTCGTCAAGGACGCGTTCGGCCGGGATGGCGAGCAAGGAGTGGAGTTCGTCAAGGTGGCCATGCAGCCGGGAATGCCACAGGGCATCGGGAAGGTGGCGGGCGCCACGATCGTCACGCTGCCCGGCAACCCGGTCAGCTCGCTGGTGTCGTTCGAGGTGTTCATCCGTCCCGCGCTGCGCGCCGCGATGGGCCTGCCGGACCCGCACCGCCCCCGCCGGCCCGCGGTTCTCACCGAGGCGCTGACCTCGCCGCGCGGCAAACGGCAGTTCCGCCGCGCGATCCTCGACACCGACTCGGGCACCGTGACGAGTTATGGCCCACCGGCGTCGCACCACCTGCGCTTCCTGGCTTCGGCCAACGGGTTACTGGACATTCCCGAGGACGTCGTGGAAGTGTCGGCCGGCACTGAGCTAGAAGTCTGGGACCTCACGTAGTCACGGCCTCAGGAAGGCGCCTTCCAGCAGCCGGCGGAATGTCTGGATGACAGCCAGCATCTCTCGGTAGCTTTTTATATAGCCGGCATAAAAGCCCACTCCACAGAGCACGGTGAGTAACGTCTCGGCCAAAGAGTGAACGTCGACGTTCTTTTTCAGCTCCCCGCGCTCGACGGCGTCATTGACGGCCCAATTCAGGAATTCTCGGCTGCTGGCGACGGCGTCATTGTCGGCTCGGCTCAATTCCGGATGCTGCTGCGATTCCAGCACCGTGGTCATCAGGAACGCTGGGATCGAAGGATCCTCGGAACTGGCGTGCATCGCGGCACTGATGAATTCCGTGAGTCGCCCGATGAGGGACGTCTCCTGCTTAGCCTGAGCGATCCCCGCCGCGACGACGAGTTCGTTGGTCAGCTCCACGACCTCGCAGTAGAGCGCGTGCTTGCCGGCGAAATAGTGATTGATCGCGGGCCGGGTGAGCTCGGCACGCACCGCGATCGACTGAAACGTCGTCCCGTCGTAGCCCCGTTCGCGGAACACCTCACGCGCAGCGCGAATAATGCGCTTCCGCGTCGCGTCGGCGTTGCTCGCGGCTGGACGTCCCAGCCGGCGGAGCGCGGCGGGCCGCACCGGTGGCTCAGTCATAGTGCTCGACGCCGCATTTGTGGTTGCGGAGTCCGGCCGGCGGTGTCAGTCCGACCGGAAGCAGCGACACAATGTTTATCCGCATTTCATTTACCGTCGCCTAAATAGGGTTCGGTGACATTAATTAGTATCTGTCGGCCATTCCGCTCTTTGATTATTCGGCCGGATCACAGGCTTGGCAAGGTCAGCCTTTGCGCAGCCGTAGGATGGCCGCGTGGCTAGACGCCCCCGCACCGACGGCCCGCAGCACATGCTGGAGTTGGTCCGCTCGACCATCCCGCCAATTCACCCGGCCGGGCGACCGTTCATCGCCACCAGCCTCGCCGTTGCCGTCGTCGGACGCGAACACCGATGGCTGCGCCGGGCCGGGCTGCTGGCGGCGGGTGCCTGTGCGGGCTTCTTCCGTCATCCCCCACGGGTGCCGCCGTCGCGGCCCGGTGCGGTGGCCGCGCCCGCCGACGGCGTGATCTGCGTGATCGACTCCGCGGCCCCGCCCGCCGAACTCGGTATGGGCGACGCACCGCTGCCGCGGGTCAGCATCTTCCTATCGTTGCTGGACGCCCACGTGCAGCGGGCTCCGGTGAGCGGCGAAGTCGTCGACAAGCAATACCGTCCCGGGAAGTTCCGATCCGCTGACCTGCCCGAGGCGAGCACCGAGAACGAGCGGGCCAGCCTGCGGATCCGCACGGATGACGGGGCTGACGTCGTCGTGGTGCAGGTCGCCGGACTGCTGGCCCGGCGCATCATCTGCGACGCGCACGTCGGGGACAAGCTGTCGATTGGCGACACCTACGGCCTGATCCGGTTCGGCTCCCGGCTGGACACCTACCTGCCGCCGGGCACCGAGCCGATCGTGCAAGTCGGCCAGCGTGCGATCGCCGGCGAGACCGTCCTGGCGGAGCTGCCATGATCGACGACAAGCGCCGCGGCAGGCGAACCATGAGCCTGCAACTCCTGCCCAGCGCCATGACGGTGCTGTCGATGTGCGCCGGACTCACGTCGATCAAGTTTGCCCTCGAACACCAGCCGATTCCGGCGATGGCGTTGATCGCCGCGGCGGCCATCCTCGACGCGCTGGACGGCCGGGTGGCCCGCCTGCTGGGCGCGCAGTCGGCGCTCGGCGCCGAAATCGACTCCCTGGCCGACGCGGTGAACTTCGGCGTGACGCCCGCGCTGGTGGTCTACGTGACGCTGCTGTCTAAGTGGCCGATCGGCTGGGCCGTAGTGCTGCTCTACATGGTGTGCGTCGTGCTGCGACTGGCCCGCTACAACGCGCTGGCCGACGACGACACCCAGCCGTCCTACGCCAAGGAATTCTTCGTCGGGATGCCCGCACCGGCGGGCGCGGTCTCCATGATCGGCCTGATGGGACTCAAACTGCAGTTCCACGGTGACGGCTGGTGGAGCTCGTTGTGGTTCCTGGCCATCTGGATCACCGGCACATCGATTCTGATGGTCAGCACGATCCCGATGAAAAAGTTGCACACCGTGGCGATTCCGCCGAACCTGGCGGCCCCGCTGCTGGCGGCACTGGCGGTCGTCGCGGCCGCCGCGGTCCTTGCGCCCTACATCCTGATCTGGGTCATCATCATCGCCTACGTGTGCCACATGCCGTTCGCGGTGCGCAGCCGGCGCTGGCTGGCCAACCACCCCGAGACGTGGGACGACAAGCCCCGGCAACGCCGCGCGGCGCGGCGCGCCACCCGTCGGGCGCAACCGAACCGCCGGTCGGTGGCGCGGCTGGGGCTGCGCAAGCCGGGCGGGCGGCTGTGACTGGCCCTGCCCGGCTCACGCTTACGGCCCGGCTGAACACCTCTGCCGTCGACTCCCGTCGCGGCGTGATCCGCTTGCACCCCAACGCCGTTGCCGCCCTGGGCATCCGGGAATGGGATGCGGTATCGCTGACCGGGTCGCGGACCACCGCGGCGGTCGCCGGCCTGGCCGACCAGAACATCCCCGTCGGCACCGTGCTGCTCGACGACGTGACGCTGTCCAACGCCGGGCTGCGCGAGGGCACCCCCGTCATCGTCAGCGCGGTGATCGTGTACGGCGCGCGGTCGGTGACGCTGAACGGCTCTTCGCTTGCCACCCAATCGGTTTCGTCGGCCACCCTGCGACAGGCCCTGCTGGGCAAGGTGATGACGGTCGGCGATGCGGTCTCCCTGCTCCCCCGCGATCTGGGCCCGGGCACATCAACGTCCGCGGCCAGCCGGGCCCTGGCGTCTGCGGTGGGGATCAGCTGGACCTCCGAGCTGCTGACGGTGACCGGGGTGGACCCGGGCGGCCCGGTCAGCGTGCAGCCCAACTCGCTGGTCTCCTGGGGCGACGGCGTTCCGCACCGCGGCGCGACACCTCGTCATGAACCGGTCAGCGTGGCGGCCCCCGCCATCGGCGTCGACGACCTGAAGGGCTCGACGGCCCAAGCCGCCAAGCTCACCGAGTGGCTCAAGCTCGCGCTCGACGAACCGCACCTGCTGAAAACCCTTGGCGCCGGCAGCAATCTGGGAGTGCTGGTGTCGGGCCCGGCCGGCGTCGGCAAGACGACGCTGGTGCGCGCTGTGTGCACCGGCCGCCGGCTGGTCCAACTCGACGGCCCCGAAGTCGGCGCCCGGGGCGCCGAGGATCGGCTCAAGACCGTCGCCTCCGCGGTGACGGCGATCCGTGACGGCGGCGGCGTGCTGCTGATCACCGACGTCGACGCCCTGCTGCCGGAGACCGCCGAGCCGGTGGCCGCGTTGATCCTGGCCGAGCTGCGCACCGCGGTGGCCACCGACGGCGTCGCACTGATCGCCACCTCCGCGCGACCCGACCAGCTCGACGCACGATTGCGCGCCCCGGAACTGTGCGACCGCGAGCTGGGCGTGCCACTGCCCGACGCCGCCACCCGCAAGTCGCTGCTGGAGACGCTGCTGAAGGCCGTACCCACCGGTGATCTGGAGCTCGACGAGATCGCGGGCCGCACACCGGGTTTCGTTGCGGCCGATCTGGCCGCGCTGGTTCGTGAGGCTGCGCTGCGGGCCGCGGGGCGGGCCAGCGCCGAGGGCCACCCACCGACGCTGAGCCAGGACGACCTCGTCGGCGCGTTGTCCGTGATCCGCCCGCTGTCCCGCTCGGCCAGCGAGGAGCTCACGGTAGGCAACGTGACGCTCGACGACGTCGGTGACATGGCCGCCGCCAAACAAGCGCTCACCGAAGCGGTGCTCTGGCCATTGCAGCACCCCGACACGTTCGCCAGGCTCGGCGTCGAACCGCCGCGCGGCGTGCTGCTTTACGGGCCGCCGGGCTGCGGCAAAACCTTCGTGGTCCGCGCGCTGGCCAGCACCGGGCAACTCAGCGTGCACGCCGTCAAGGGCTCCGAGCTGATGGACAAGTGGGTGGGGTCGTCCGAGAAGGCGGTGCGCGAATTATTCCGGCGCGCAAGGGATTCGGCACCGTCGCTGGTGTTCCTCGACGAAGTCGACGCGCTGGCTCCCCGGCGCGGCCAGAGCTTCGACTCCGGCGTCACCGATCGAGTGGTGGCCGCCCTGCTGACCGAGCTCGACGGCATCGAGCCACTGCGCGACGTCGTCGTGCTCGGAGCCACCAACCGGCCCGACCTCATCGATCCCGCTCTACTGCGCCCGGGCCGGCTCGAGCGTCTGGTGTTCGTCGAACCACCCGACGCCGCGGCGCGGCGTGAAATCCTGCGCACCGCAGGCAAATCGGTACCGCTGAGCGCCGATGTCGACCTGGACGCCGTCGCCGCTGAACTCGACGGCTACAGCGCCGCCGACTGCGTGGCGCTGCTGCGCGAGGCCGCACTCACCGCGATGCGCCGCTCGATTGACGCCGCCGACGTGACCGCCGCCGACCTCGGCGCGGCGCGCAAAACCGTGCGCCCATCGCTGGATCCCGCTCAGGTGGAGTCGCTACGCGCGTTCGCCCGGTCTGCTTAGGGGCTCTGCGGCATCGCCCACGCCCAGGCGGAGAAACAAGTAGTCAACTACTTAAGCCAACAGCGTCACGTTGACCGATGGTTGCAGGTGAGCTCAATCCGTGGTGCTGATTTGGTTTGACGAAGCACGTCGAATCTTCGTCGGTTGGCCACCTGAGTAGGAGGCAACAATGACCTATGTGCGCGCAGAACCGGAAGTGTTGTCCGCCGCCGCAGCCGATCTGGCAGGCAGCGGCTCGTCGCTGAGCGCGGCTCACGCGGGCGCCAGCGGCTCGATCACCGGTGTGGTGGCCGCGGCCGGGGACGAGGTCGCGGCCGCGATCGCGTCGCTGTTTTCCAACCATGGCCAGCGGTTTCAGGCGCTCAGCGCCGATGCGGCGGCGTTTCATGACCAGTTCGTGGGGCTCTGACCCGCTCCGGCATCTCGTACGCGGCGGCCGAGGTCGCCGCGGCGTTGTTATTTATCGGTGCCGTCGTCAGCCGCGTAAGCCTCACCAAGCCAGACGTTTCGCCGAGCTAGTTCTTCGAGTCGTCGGAGTCCTCAGCGTCGTCGGAATCGTCGGAGTCCTCGGAATCGTCGGAGTCCTCAGCGTCGTCGGAGTCCTCACGCCTCGCCGTCGGAGTCCTCCGCCTCGTCGGCCTTGTCCGCGTACTTCGTCAACAGGCCGGCGAGATCACGGGCCTCGTCGGGTGCTATCAGATCGTCGAACACCCGCTCATCGCTCTCGGAGATGCGCCCGAGGTACACCTCCTTGTTCTTGACTCCGACGTCCCACCGGCCCCCCTCGTTGCGAACCATCCGATGCCCCTTCCGACTTGTGCTTCGGTGTCGGTTACCCACTTCTGCGGCAACACAACAGGCGCCTCGCTGTAGCGTTCCGGCATCGGGTGTGCGCGTGGGGCGTTGAGTTTGCGTCCAGGGCGCCCATTTTTCGCATCTTCCCGCCCTGGGTGCACCCTCGATCAGGTCGGACGGACCGTGCCGCGCTCGTCGCACGGCGCAGGGCCCCCGTGGTCAATCCTTGTCAGCGACTGACGCATATCGGTCGGCTTAATGGCGCCGCGCTCGTTGGCAAACGGATGGTCGAGAAAGAAAATGACGAGCATGCCCGCGGTCACCATAGTGGTGACGAAACCGATGGGTATCGACTGCACAAGGCGCCCTTCGCGCCGGTCCGCCTGCGCACACATGTAGGCGATCACGAGTGCACCGCCGATACCCAACACGAACCATAAGGGGGCCGGCACCAACGGAACCGCCACCGCCAGGCGACCCCGCCGGCCCTCGCGGCGCTGCGCTTGCAAGTCGAACCACTGTGCGTACGACTCCTGCTCTCGTGCGCCATGGGGCTCGGTGATCGCAATTTCGCCGCTCAACCTATCGATCCAGGCCTGCACGTCGTCGCTGGAGCGCCCGTCACTCATCGCGGACCATTCGCCCTCACTAACCGCGCGCGCGTAGCAGACAAGTCCGCCCTGCAGACGATCCCGCGTCGGCGAGCCGAACGCCGCGGCGACGGAGTGCAGTTCACTGATGGCGACGGCTTCCTCGGTCGACGCCTGCCGCGCGCGCTGATAGCCCTGCAGCGCGAGGAAGATGACGAACGCGAGAATGACAGCGAACATCGTCCCGATCACCGACAACGTGCCGGCGGACCGAGGCGAGTCGACGAACCAGCCCGCTTCGGGCGCGCGTCGACGCACAAAGAGTTTGACGGCGATCGCCGCAGCGACCACCAGTACCAGGATGAGCGCGGCGACCCAGGTGCGCACGATCTCCTACAGTAGGCAAGCCCGTGAGGATGCGGGCTCACTTTCGCGATTCAAGTTTGCCGTCCGGCGCCGACGATCGCCGATAGCACGGCATAACGGTCGGCCGCGGGCGCTAGCGCCGGATCACCATTTCAGGACTGTTATCGGCTGCTGAGCGCCTCGCGCCGCACGGCGCACAGCATCGATCGAGGAGGTCGCTGCTCATCACGCTCGGGATCGCGACGATGGTTGGTCCGGAGGTTGCGGTCCCACTTATTCGGACAGCTGAAACTCCACCATCGCGCTGACGGTGTCCACGGCCTCACTCAGCGCGACCAGCCGATCGGCGGCCGAGGGCGCCGACAGCACGGCATAGCGGTCGGCCACGCCGATCGGTAGCCGAGATGCCAACGCGTACAACCACTCTCCTGCATCACCGGTGTCGCGGTCAGCGCCGAGCAACACGTCGCGGCTCGGCAACTGCGCGTCGCGGGCGGCCGCGATTCGCTCGAACACCGCCATCACCCGGTCTTCCACTTCGAGAATCTGAGCCGCCGTCACCGCGTCCCCGGGCTCGTCGGGCCAGACCTGGACCGTAGCGCGCGGGTAGGGGTCGTCCGACAGCCACTCGTTGACCCGGATGCGCTCGCCGGTGCGGCACTGCAACACGTACCGGCCCGAGCCGACTTCGGCGTGTTCGGCGATGCGGGACAGCACCCCGACGTCGCAGCGCGTGTCGCCGCCGCCGACTTCGCGGCCACGCGAGATCAGCACCACCCCGAACGGATCGTGGTTGTTGAGGCAGTCGCGCACCAGCGCGCTGTAGCGCGGTTCGAAAATGCGCAGCGGCAGGTCCTCGTTGGGCAGCAGCGCCGACTGCAGCGGAAACATTGGCAGCACAAGGGGTTCCGTCATGATCAGATGTCCAGCTCCCCGATCAGTGCATCGACGACGGCACGCAGATCGCCATCGTGCTCCTCGGCGACGCGCCGCTGGCGCTGATAGGACGCGCCGTCGCGGTAGATATCGGCTACCGCGGCCAACTCCTCGGCGCAATGCAGCCGCTTGGCGGTCGGCTCCAGCCTCGTCAGCAGGTCGTCCAGGTCCTCGGTGACCAGCCGCTCGTTGCTGTCGGCGTCCAGGATGATCACGGCGTCCAGGCCGTAGCGCGCGGCGCGCCACTTGTTCTCCTGGACATGCCACGGCGGCATGGTCGGCAGCGTCTCGCCGGCGTCCAGCCGACGATCCAGATCGACCACCAGGCAGTGCGTCAGCGCAACCAGCGCTCCCAGCTCACGCAGGTTGGGCACCCCGTCGCAGATCCGCACCTCGAGGGTACCCAGATGCGGTGAAGGCCTGATGTCCCAACGGATTTCGTCTATGTGGTCGATGATGCCGGTCTTCTTCTGGTCGTAAACGAAGCCCTCGAACTCCGACCATCGCCAAAAGTGAAACGGCAGCCCCGCGGTGGGCAGCTGCTGAAACATCATCGCCCGGTTGCTGGCGTAGCCGGTGTCTTCGCCGTTCCACCACGGCGAGGACGCCGACAGCGCCAGCAGGTGCGGATAGTAGTTGAGCAGTGACGTCATGATCGGCATCACCTTGGCGGCCGACGAGATCCCGACGTGCACGTGCACGCCCCAGATCAGCATCTGCCGGCCCCACCACTGGGTGCGCTTGATCAACTCGGCGTAGCGCGGCGCGTCGGTGAGCTTCTGGGTCGACCACCGCGCGAACGGGTGGGTGCCGGCGCAGAACAGTTCCATGCCGCGGGCCCGGACGACCTGGCGTGCGGGGCCCAGGGTTTGGCGCAGATCCTCCATCGCCTCAGCGCTGGATTCGCAGATGCCGGTGACAACTTCGACGGTGTTTCGCAGCAATTCCTTGTGCACACGCGGGTTTTCGCCGATCTCGGCGATGACCGCGGGCCCTTCGTTGCTCAGATCACGCGTCTGAGCGTCGACGAGCGCGAATTCCCACTCCACCCCGATCGTCGGCCGGGGTGAGCCGGCGAAGTCTATGTGGGCTAGACCTCTAGCCGGCACCGATGACACCGCACGCCACCCGCTTGCCGGCGTCACCGGTGCTCATCGTCGTCTCGTCGGGACCGGGCGCGCCGTTGGCCTGGTTGTAACGATCCGCCGGAATGTTGGCGAAGTTATCGGCACCTGCGTGAATGATGATCGCGGTCTTCTCGCCGGCCAGCAGGTCGGCCATTTCGAACGCATCCGTCGTGGTGACCAGAGTCCCCGAGCCGTCGCCGCGCACCTGCAGCGAGCTCAGGTCGCCGCTGGCGTGCCCCATGTGCCCGGACCCGGATTTCTGGAAATGTCCACCGGCGGAGAGGAAGTCCCCGGGCGCACCACCGGTGGGGGCGACCGAGTTGGGTTCGCACTTACCTGTCTTGTGGATGTGCACCCCATGGAAGCCCGGCGACAGCACGCCGATGCTGGTCGTCTGGAGCGAGACGGTGGCGAAGCCGTTGGCGAACTCGAATTTCGCGGTGGCGACCGAAGCGCCGTCGGGCCCGCGCAGCACGGTGGTCAAGGTTCCCGCCGTCTCCGCCGGTGCCGCCTCCATCGCCGGGCTCTTTGTCGACGACGGCGAGGCCGCCCCGGTCCAGATCGCCGGGGTGGTGCCCGGGACCGACGATGCGTGCTGGGGGGACGAGCACGCGCTCACGAGCGCGGCGGCAAAGCAAACAGCGGCGACATCACGGCGACCGGCAAGTTTTGGCATAGCGAGAGCCTAGCCCGGCGATCTGCAGTCCGAAACGACTTGCGCGGCGCGCGTGTCAGCCCGCGACGAGAACGATGACGCCCGGTGGCTGGCCGCTGAGCGCGGGAATGCGCGCCTCCACCGGCGCCTGCAACTGATGGCCCACGGCATCGGCGGTGGCGCGCTCACCCTCGGCATCGCTGTAGTACACCGTGGTGGCCGTGACGTCGGAGATTCCGGGAAGGTTGTCGACCTTGGTGACCTTGAAACCCGCACCGGTCAGCTGGTCCGCGGTGGTCTTGGCGACGCCCTCTTTCGACGAGATGTTGTACACCCGCACCTCGGCCTGGTTCGGGGCGGGTTTGGGAGTGGTCGATGACGAGGTGGTCGAGCTCACGCCCGACGCGGGTGATGCCGACTCGTCATCGGAGCTCCCCGAGGAGCCCAGGGCCTGCCAGCCCAGCAGCAGGAAGATGACTCCGAGGAACAGCAGCACCATCACCATGGCCCGCAGGGGAAGCCCCGACGAATCGGGAACGCGCTCATTCATCGGCCACCACTGTAGCCACGAAGAGGGTCAAACCCGGGCGTCAGGTCACCTCGAAGCCAAGACGCCGCGCCGCCCGTGCCTTCTGGCGGCTGGCACGCAAGCGACGCAGCCGCTTCACCAGCATGGGGTCGGCCGCAAGCGCCTCGGGCCGGTCGACCAGCGCGTTGAGCACCTGGTAGTAGCGCGTCGCCGACATCGAGAACAGCTCTTTGATCGCTTCTTCCTTGACGCCGGCGAACTTCCACCACTGACGTTCGAACGCCAGGATGTCGTGTTCACGGCGAGTGAGCCCATCGGCGACGTCAGCGTCGTCCCCCGCTTCATTTGCCCGCGCCATGGCGCTTTCCATATGCTCCCCTGGGCCCTTCCGGCGAATTCTCAAACTGCTTGCATGACTGGTATTTCGGGGCGTGTTTTGCGCGAATATTGAACCACGCGGCCAACCCTCAAGGTGTCATCTAGACCCGCGAGTCGGCCGACTTAGTTGGATCATCGCGCACAGTGTCCCGCAAAGCCCGCGAGTCGGCGAGTTTAAGCTAGCCGATCATGGCAGTCGTACCCATCCGCATTGTGGGAGATCCGGTCTTGCACGCTCCGACGACGCCGGTGCAGGTCGGCGCCGACGGTTCGCTGCCGCCCGAGCTGGCCGAGTTGATCGCCACCATGTACGACACCATGGACGCCGCGCACGGCGTGGGCCTGGCCGCGAACCAGATCGGGCACCCGCTGCGGGTGTTCGTCTACGACTGCGCCGACGATCGCGGAACGACGGAACGGCGCCGCGGCGTGGTCGTCAACCCGGTCCTGGAAACCTCCGAAATACCCGAGACCATGCCCGACCCGGGCGACGACGACGAAGGCTGCCTGTCGGTGCCCGGCGAGTCGTTCCCCACCGGCCGCGCCAAATGGGCGCGGGTAACCGGGCTCGACGCCGACGGCAGCCCGGTCACCATCGAGGGCACCGGGCTGTTCGCCCGCATGCTGCAGCACGAAACCGGTCACCTCGACGGCTTCCTCTATCTGGACCGGCTGATCGGGCGGCACGCGCGGGCCGGCAAGCGCGCCGTCAAGTCGCACGGCTGGGGGGTTCCCGGCCTCTCATGGACGCCGGGCGAGGGGCCCGACCCGTTCGGTCACTGATGGTTGCGTGGCCGGAACTCGGAACGCGGGTGACGGTTCGCTACCGGCGCCGCCCCGAGTCGATCCCCCCGCTGACCGATGCGGTGGGCCACCTGCTGGCCGTCGACCCGGTGGTTCGGGTGCGGACGAAGACCGGCGCCGTAATCGAGTGCGCGCCCGCCGACGTGGTGGCGCTGCGGACGCTGACCGACAAGCCGGTGCGCACCTCGGAGATCCGCGCGCTCGAGCGTGCCGTCGCGGCGGACTGCCCCGGCGCTGAGCAGACCTGGCTGGACGGCTGGCTGCTGCGGGCCGGGCCCGGCGCCGAGGTCGAGGCCAATTCGGCAGTGCCCTTGGAGATTTCGGCGCTCGCCGAATCGATCCCGGCGATCGCCGCCTGGTATGCCGACCGCGGCCTGCCGCCGCGGCTGGTCATACCGGAGCGCCTGCTGCCGGTGCCGGCCGGCCTGACCGCCGAACGCATGGAACTCCTGCTGGTGCGCGCCGCGCCCGTGCCCGATGGTGCCGTCGAGCGTCACACCAGCGCGACGCTCGACGGCGACAGTCACGCTGGCGTGACACTCGACGCGACAGGCACGCGTTGGATTGACGCGCCCGGCGACATTCGCGCCTACGTGCGGGTCGACGACCACGACACCGACGCGATCGCCCGCGCCGAGTCGTCGGGTTTCCGGCTGCACCATCGGCGCAGCCATTTCGTGCTGGATACTCTCTAGCCATGCGGCTGGCCACCTGGAACGTGAATTCGATTCGCACCCGACTGGACCGCGTCACCGATTGGCTTGCCCGTGCGGAAGTCGACGTGCTGGCGATGCAGGAAACCAAATGTTCCGACAGCCAATTTCCGACTCTCCCCTTTTACGAACTCGGCTATGAAGTCGCCCATGTCGGCTTCAACCAGTGGAACGGCGTGGCGATCGCCTCCCGCGTCGGCCTCGACGATGTACAGATCGGCTTCGACGGCCAGCCCACCTGGAGCAGCAAGCCCGAGGTGGAGGCCACCGCGGAAGCCCGCGCACTCAGCGCCACCTGCGGGGGCGTGCGGGTGTGGAGTCTCTACGTGCCCAACGGCCGCACCCTGGACGACCCGCACTACGTCTACAAGCTGGATTGGCTTGCCGCACTGCGTGATACCGCCGAAGATTGGCTGCGCAACGACCCCGGGGCGCAGATCGCGCTGGTCGGCGACTGGAACATCGCCCCGACGGACGAGGACGTCTGGAGCCCCGAATTCTTCGCCGGCTCCACACACGTTTCCGAGCCGGAACGCAAGGCGTTCAATGCCATCGTCGAGGCGCAATTCACCGATGTGGTAAGGCCTTTCACGCCGGGCCCGGACGTCTACACCTACTGGGACTACACGCAGCTGAGATTCCCGAAAAGACAGGGCATGCGTATCGACTTCATCCTCACCTCCCCCGCCCTGGCCGCGCGGGTGACCGATGCGCAGATCGTGCGCGAGGAGCGCAAAGGCAAGGCGCCCAGCGACCACGCCCCAGTGCTGGTCGACCTGCGCGGCTGAAAGGAAATTGCCCGGCACGGGTTAACCGGCCGAAATTGTTACAAATGCTCGTTGTATGCGGGTTTCTAACGTGGCAGGCTTTTGCTTGTTAGATACCCGAGAACTATTTCGTTGCAGCTGTTAACTTTGCGTTCAGCGGGTATACAACCGTGATCAATGCGGTTGCTACCAGAACTAAGCGAGGCCAGGGAGTCATCATGAGTGTCGTCGGCGGCACAGTCCGCAGCGTGGGTAAAACGGTCAGTCGTGCCGCGACGGTGACCACAGAGGCCGCGGGCGCGGTCGGCGGTGCGGCGGTCAACGGGGTCGTCGGCGGGGTGACCGGGGCCGCCCAGGGCATCAAGCGCGGTGTCAGCGAGGGCAGTCACTCGACCCCGGCGGCCGCCCTGGCCCTGAGTGCACTCGGCGTCGTCGGCCTGGTCGAATGGCCTGTGCTGATTGCTGTTGGCGGTGGTGCGCTGTTGCTGCGCAGGATCAGCCAGCGACCGGCGGCGCCACCGAAGGCGAACCTGAAACCGGTTCCCAGCGAGCCGGTGGCGCAACAGGCCGCACCGCCGAAGCCCGCCCGCAAACCGGCAGCCAAGAAGGCAACGGGGCGGTCCGCCGGCAGCACGAAGTTGCGCAGCACAAACTGATCAACGCTGTTACCTTTTGACCATCGGCACATCACTACGGCGTATGCCGTTGCGCGCTTTTGCTGCGGGCTTCCAGGTAACCAATGCCCTAGCTAGTGCATCGGTTAACACTGCGGCAAATGTCGTAGGGACCCTGGGTAAGACCGCGGCTTTTCCGCTGCGCGAAGGCGCCAAGGTGCTCTCCGGCGAGATCTCCCGCGAAACACTCAGCCGCAACTGCTGGCGCAACGAGCGCCGCGCCTGGATCGAAGTGCGCGGCCTCGGTGGCGACGATGACGGCGAACTCGGGCGAGTCGTGGTCGACGCGATCCGCGCGCTCCCCGGCGTCACATCGGTCAGCCTGAATCACCCGCTGTCGCGCGCGGTCGTCGACATCGACGATCCGAAGTTTTCCCTGCGGGACCTGTGCCGGACGGTCGAGGCCGCCGAAAAGCGTTGCAGCGAGCCCAATGACGAGTCGGTTTTCGCAAGAAGCCTGCCGGGCGACGGCGTGGTGGTGGCGACCAGGGCATTGACCGTCGCGGTCAACGCGACCGGGCTGGGCATCGCGCTCACCGGTCGGGCGTTGCGCCTGCGTCCCTTGCCTGCCGCCGTGTCGGCCAGCGTCACCTTCGTGGACTACCAGCCCTGGCTGCGCCGGGTGTTGGCCGACCGGCTCGGCGGACCCACCACCGACACCCTGCTGACGCTGGCCGCGGCGGCCGCGCAGACGCTCACCCACTCACCGACGTCGTTGGCGCTGGGGTTGACCATGCAGTCGATGAAAGCCGCCGAGGTCCGCGCCGAGGCCCACAGCTGGGCGCAGCACGAACCGGAGCTGGCGCGCCACGGCGACCAGCCGCGCGTGCACCCGGCACCGCGGCCGCAGCCATCCAGGCCCATGGAACGGGCCGCGGGCCGCTTCGCACTGCTGCAGGCGGTCAGCGCCGGAGCACTCGGCGCGGGCACCCGCACCCTGGCCGGGGCGGCCAGTGCGATCCAGGTCAGCACCCCCAAGGCCAGCCGGACCACGCCCGAGGCATTCGCCGCGACCCTGGGCCGCGGACTGGCCGACCAGCACGCCGTCTTGCCGTTACGCCCGGAAAGCCTCCGGCGGCTGGACAAGATCGACGCGATCGTCATCGACCCCCGGATTCTGTGCACCGACACGTTGCGCGTGGCCCGCATACGCGGCGCGGAAGGCACAGCCGACAACGAGTTATCCGCGGCGTGGCAGCGCGCCCAACTCATGCTGGAGAAAAACAGCCTGCGCCCGGGCTGGCGGGTACTGCGCGGGATATCCAGCGGCCAGTCCAACACCAAAGTCGAGGCGCTCTTCCTGCCAGTGCACGATCCGCTGGCCTCGGCCGTCGTCGCCGAGGCGCACCGTACCGGGGCGGACCTGATTTCGGTCGACCTCGACTCGCTGGACGACTTGCGGCCGGCGTTCGACGACATCCGGCCGGTCAAGAGCGGGACGGACAGCTCCATCGACGACGCGCTGGCCGCCGCGGTGGCCGGGCTGCAGCAGGACGGACTTACCGTGGCCGTCTTGTCTTCGTCTGGCGCGCAAGCGATTTCGTCGGCCGACCTGATGCTGGGCATCCAGCCCAAGCAGGGCCCGCCGCCGTGGAATGCCGATCTGCTCCTGCCTGATCTGGCGGCCGCCTGGCGGTTGCTGCACGCGCTGCCCGCGGCCAAGACGGCGACCCAGCGCGGCATCGGAATCGCGGCCGGCGCCACGGCCATGGGATCGCTGTTCCTGATCCCCGGGGTCCGGGGCAACCTCGGATCCGAGGTTGTCAACATGGGCGCGGCGGCCGGTCTCATGTCGGGGTACCTGCTCGCCCGCGGGATCCTCGACGTGGACACGCCGCGTCCGGCGGCCGTGCACGAGTGGCACGCGATGTCGGCCGAGCAGGTCCGCAAGGCGCTGCCGCCCCCCGCACCGGACGCCGCCGAACCGGCCAGCGCTGGCGCGCAGCCGAAAGATTCACCCCTGCAAGGCATTTGGCAACTAGCCAAGGCCGTCCGGGCCGAACTGTCCGATCCGTTGACCCCGGTGATGGCACTCGGCTCGGCCGCCAGCGCGGTCCTCGGTTCGCCCGTCGACGCGGTGTTAGTCGGGTCGGTGCTGACCGGTAACTCGATACTGGCTGCCGCGCAACGACTTCGCGCCGAGAACCGGCTGGCTCACCTGCTTGCTCAGCAGACGCCGCCGGCCCGCAAGGTCATCAACGGCTTGGAGGGCCCGAGGGGTGAGCGGGCGTACACGGAGGTAGATGCCGGGCGACTGCGACCCGGCGACGTCATCGAGGTCCGCACCCACGAAGTGGTGCCCGCGGATGCCCGGCTCCTCGAGGAGGTCGACGTCGAGGTCGACGAGTCGACCCTCACCGGCGAGTCGTTGTCGGTGGACAAGCAGGTCGAGGCCACGCCCGGCGCCCCGCTCGCCGAGCGTCGCTGCATGCTGTTCGCCGGGACCACGGTGGTGGCCGGGACCGCCGTCGCAGTGGTAACCGCGGTCGGCGCGGACACCCAGCAACGGCGCGCCGCGGATCTCATCTCCGGCGAGCTGTCGTCGGACATCGGCCTGCAGCATCAACTCGGTCAGCTCACGAATCAGGCCCTGCCGGTGAGCATCGCGGGCGGCGCACTCGTCGGCGCGCTCGGGCTGCTGCGCCGCACCCCGTTGCAGCACGCGGTGTCCAGCGCCATCGCCATCGCGGTCGCCGCGGTCCCCGAGGGGATGCCCCTGGTGGCGACGCTGGCGCAGTCGGCGTCGGCCCGGCGACTGACGAAGTTCGGTGCGCTGGTTCGTGTTCCGCGTTCAGTCGAGGCGCTGGGCCGCATCGAGGTGGTGTGCTTCGACAAGACCGGGACGCTCAGCGAGAACCGGCTGCGGGTGTCGCAGGTTCATCCCGCCACAGGCACCGTGGCCGATTCGGAAGCCGCGAAGACCGAAGTGCTGCGCTGCGCGGCGCACGCCGCGCCGGTGACCAACGGCGGTCGGCAGCTGCACGCGACCGATGCCGCCATCGTGGAGGCGGCCGAGGCGGCAGGCGCGGCCATGGTGAGCAGCGGCTCGGCCCCCACCGCCCATTTGCCGTTCCGGTCCGGCAGGTCGTTCTCGGCCTCGGCGACGGGAACCGAGCTGACCGTCAAGGGCGCCCCCGAGGTGGTGCTGGCCGCCTGCGGCGAAGCCCCGGGGCAAGAGGGCTCGGAGGGCACGGTCGCCGAGATGGCCGCCGCCGGGCTGCGGGTGATCGCGGTCGCCAAGCGCAAGCTGACGGCCAAGCAGGCCCAAGCGATCGCCGACGATCCCGACGTCATCGCCGAGTACTGCGCCGACGGGTTGACCCTGGCCGGATTCCTGGGCCTGTCCGACACCCCCCGCCGGCAATCCGCCGGGCTGCTGTCCACCCTGCGGTCCCAGGGCGTGGGCATCAAGCTGATCACCGGCGATCACCCGATCACCGCCAAGGCGATCGCCGAGGAGCTCGGCCTGCCGGTGACCGCCGCGCAGGTGATCACCGGCGCCGAGTGGGATGCGTTGGCCCGCAAGGACCAGGAGCGCGTCGTCACCGAGCGGACGATCTTCGCCCGGATGACCCCGGAGAACAAGATCCAGGTGGTCCAGACGCTGGAGAACGCCGGTGTGCGCACGGCGATGGTCGGCGACGGCGCCAACGACGCCGCCGCCATCCGGGCCGCGACAGTCGGCATCGGCGTCGTCGCGCACGGGAGCGAATCGGCGCACCTGGTGGCCGACGTGGTGCTGATCGACGGCCGCATCGACGCCCTGCTGGAGGCCATCGAAGAAGGACGCCAACTCTGGCGACGGGTGCAGGCCGCCGTGTCGGTGCTGCTCGGCGGCAATGCCGGCGAGGTGATCTTCGCGGTAATCGGCTCGGCGATCACCGGTACCTCGCCGCTGAACACCCGTCAGCTGCTGCTGGTCAACACCATCACCGACGCGTTGCCGGCCGCGGCGCTGGCGGTCAGCAAGCCGCGCGGCACCGTAGACCCCAGGCTGCGCGGCGTGGACCAGGCCGCGCTGTGGAACGCCGTCGCCGTCCGCGCCGCCACCACGGCGGCCGCGACGACGGCGGCGTGGGTGATGGCCGGCGGGCTCGCGGGTGGACTACCGGGGATCTCCAGCGTGCTGGGAGCCGCCGGGGTGCAGCAACGTGCATCCACGGCTGCCCTGGTCGCGCTGATCGCGACCGAGTTGGGCCAAACGCTGGTGGAATCGCAGGCCCCGATGGTGGTGCTCACAGCGCTGGGTTCGCTGGGATTCGTCGGCACCCTGATCAGCATTCCCGGGGTCAGTCAGCTACTCGGCTGCACACCGCTGGATCCGACGGGGTGGGCCGAAGCCCTCGGGTCCGCCGCGGTCGCGACGGTCGCCGTGGCCGCCCTCAGCCGTGTCTTTGACGAGAAGGGGGAGCCGGCAGCGCCGGTTCAGCCGGAACAACCTCCAGAACCCCCACCCGCCACAGAAACGCATAGAGTTGCAGAAACGGAACACGCAGTACCGAGGCAAGCGGTGAAATCAGCGGATCGGCCTGCGGCCGCTCGGTCCTCCCCATACGTCCGACGGTGACCGCACCATCCGGCTCATCGGCAAATCCTCAGTTACCGAAAGGCGAATGATGGCCGAAAAGAACGCTCGGCGGGGAACGTCGCAAAGCGAAGCCGTCGAGAAGGTCCGCGAAGGCGAAACCTTCGTCGTGAACCTGCCGCTGCTCGGCCAGACCGAGATTCCGCGGCCGGAGCAACTGGCCTACTACGGCGGCCTGGCCGCGCTGGCGGCGCTGGAACTCATCGATTGGCCGGTCGCCCTGGTCATTGCCGCCGGACACCTGTTGGCGGCCAATCACCACAACAAGCTTCTCGAGGAGCTCGGCGAGGCCATGGAAGAGGTTTAGCAGAGGCCTAGTAGAGGTCTAGCCGAGGTCTAGACGGTATGGAGGCGACTTGAGGCCGAAGGCCTCGGGCTGCAATCGGACGTGGGTTGCCGATGGCGGGTGAACACTCGCATCGGTAGAGCCACAGTTGCAGATCAGGAGGCCTCCGGTGAGTTTCAACGGTACGAGTGTCGGGTTGGATGTGCACGCGCTTTCGGTGGTTGCGCATGCCGTCGATGAAGAAACGGGTCGAGTCGAACGGGCACGGTTGTGTCCGGATCACGGCGAGATCCTGGATTGGTTGCATCGGCTGCGGTTTCCTGTACGGGTGGCCTATGAGGCTGGGCCGACAGGGTTCGGGCTGGCGCGGGCGCTGGTAGCTGCCGAAATCGACTGCGTGGTCGCGGCGCCATCGAAGTTGCAGCGACCTGCTGGGGATCGGGTAAAGACGGATGCCCGAGACGCGGCGCATTTAGCCCGGTTGCTGCGGTTAGGGGAGATCACTGCGGTCACCGTTCCTGAGGCTGAGGTCGAGGCGGTACGCGATCTGGTGCGTGCTCGTGAAGATGCCCGTTCGGATTTGATGAGGGTGCGACACCGGTTATCCAAACTTTTGTTGCGCCATGGCCGCATCTATTCGAAAGGTCAGGCCTGGACCGGACTGCACGAGATTTGGCTGCGGCGGCAACGCTTCGATGACTTTCATACCGTGGCGGCGTTCAACCATCACTTCGACGCGGTGCTGTGTGCGACGGCAGCTCGGGATCGCCTCGATGAGCAGATCGTGGCAGTGGCATCCGCGCCACGGTGGTCTGATCAGGTCGATCGGCTGGGGTGCCTGCGCGGCATCTCGGCGCTGACGGGGTTGGCGCTCACGGTGGAGATCGGTGACTGGACCCGGTTCACCGGTTCCTCGATCGGCGCCTACGTCGGCCTGGTGCCGTGTGAGTACTCCTCGGGCGCCAAGCGCGTGCAGGGTTCGATCACCAAGGCCGGCAACGCCCACGTACGGCGGTTGTTGATCGAGGCAGCCTGGCACCATCGCCAGCCCTACCAAAATCCCGGACCGACGATGCGGGCCCGCTGGGCCAAGGTGGATCCGGCGCTCAAGGACCGCGGTCACGCCGGCAACCGGCGCTTGCACCAGCAGTGGTGCCGGTTCAACGAGCGCAAGAAGAACCATCTGATCGCCAACGTCGCAATCGCCCGCGAGCTCGCCGGGTGGTGCTGGTCACTGGCCACCCTGAACTAACCGGCCACCAAAACTTGATCGGAACCAGCCGGTCGGCGACGAGGTACGCGAACTAGATCTGCGTTACAGCTATGAGCCACAACAGGATTCCCGGAGTTCTGATGTGACGCCCGTCCCTAGAGAGCAGCCACCGTCCGCGCCGAACCATCGTCTTGCGGTACCCAACCCGCGCATATCAGCCTGACACCACCGTCGTTGACCAACGACCGTCGCAGCACCGGCCGATACCGATCAAACGAAAGCCGCCCCGGCACCAAACCGGGGCGGCTTTCACCTGCCTCTTGACAAGAGACGCCTACATATCAGCTGTTCAGGCCCGGCACCGCGTGGTCGAACAGCATCGTCACTCGCGTGCCCCAGCGGTCGCGAACGGTGTCGACGCGGTTGGCGAGCCCGCTCATCAACGTCAGCCCCCGTCCGCGCCGGTCGCTGCGCAGACTGGCCGACGAGTCGCCCGACCAGCGGCCGGAGTCGGCGACGGTGACCGCGATCGTGGTGTCGTCGCGGACGAAGGCCTCCAGCGAAACGGTTCGGCGCGGGTCGCAATGGCTGCCGTGCTCGATCCCGTTGGTCACGGCCTCGCCGACCGCCAACAAGATGTCCTGTGCGCGAGACGGATCGACGCCCGGGTCCGTCAGCGCGTCCAACCACTCGTGCAACCGGTCCCGGACGACGGGGACCTCCGTTTCGGCGGCGGGGACCACGAGCGTGAAGCTGCGCGGCCCCGAGTGGCACGGCCGCAGCGCCAACACCACGACGTCGTCGCGGTAGCCGCCGGGCGGGGTCATGCGGCGCAGTAGCTCGGCGCAGACGTCGTCGACCGCGAGGTGGGCACACTCGGCGGCCGTGGCCTTCAGGCGCTCGAACCCCTCGTCGAGGGACTCGCCGGGCCGCTCGATCAGGCCGTCGGTGTAGAGCAGGACCAGGGTTCCGGGTGGCAGCTCGGCCTGCGCGGTGCTGTCGGCGGCCTTGACCCGGCCGGTGGCCACCGGCGTGCGCCGGCCGCCCTCCAAGAAGACCGGGGCCCGGCCCGGGTCCGCGCTGACCAGCAACGGGTACGGATGTCCCGCGCAGCTATAGCTGAGAGTGGCGGGGCTCCCGTTTCCGGGGTCCCCCGCATCGACGAGCGCGTAGGCCACCGTTGCGCAGCGCGCACCCTGCACGGTGGCCGCATAGGTGTCCAGCGTGCTCAGCACCACCGCCGGGTCCGCCTGGCTGAGCGCGGTGGCGCCCACCGCCGCGCGCAGCCTGCTCATCACGGTCGCGCCCGGCAGGCCGTGCCCGACGACGTCGCCCACCGATATCCCGATCTGCCCCGGCCGGTTGAGCGGCATAACCAGATACCAGTCGCCGCCCACCCGCATCGCTTCGCCGGCCGGTTGGTAGACGGCCGCCACAGCCGCCGCGGTCGATCCACGATCCAGGTCGAGCAGTTGCTCTTGAAATTCGACGGCGATGCGGTGCTCGCGCGCCGTGGCGCGCACCCGGTCCAGGGCCGACTGGGTCAGTTCGGCGGCGTGGGCGAACATGTCGAGCTCGCCGGCACTGAACTGACGCGGCTGCGACCACAGCAACGACAGCACACCGATGATGCGGCCCAGGCCGCCGCGCAACGGCTGGATGACGCACGCACGGACGCTCGAGGCCGTGTCGTGCACGGCGTGGTCGTAGCGCGGGGGCAGGTCCAAGGTGTCGGTGACGACCATGGGTTCGCCGCGCTTGATGACGTCGACGGCGACCAAAGGGGCGTCCCGCGGAGCGACGTGATAGCGGTCGCGCAATTCCGCGGGAAACGTCCCGCCGTATTCGAATCGGACGTTGTCCTCATCGGGGTCCAGCAGGCCGATGGCTGCGGCGGTGGCCTCACCCAGACCGAATCGCGGGTCGAGCAGAATGGCGAGAATTCCAGCGACCGTGTCGGCGCCTTGCAGCGCGGCATCGAATTCGGAGGACAGCCGCAGGTCCGCATCGCGCTGCGCACCGTCGCGCTCGCGAGCCGCGGCGGACAGCCGTGCCGACACCCGATCGACCAGCTCCTGGGAGCGAAATGGCTTGGGCAGGTAATCGTCGGCGCCGCCGGCGAAGCCGTCGCTGATCGCCTCGGCCCCGGCCCGGGCGGACAGCATCAGCACCGGGGTGCCGGCCAGTTCGGGTTCGGCCCGAATCGCCGCCACCAATTCGAACCCGTCCAGACCCGGCATCATGACGTCGGTCACGATGGCATCCGGGCGCAGTTCACGGGTCGCGTCCAGCGCCGACCGGCCGTCGGCGACCAGGACCGTCTCCCAATGCTGCGACAGCACTCGATCAAGGTGAGCGCGCATGTCGGCGTTGTCGTCGGCGATCAGGATCAGGCGGCGGTCACCCGCCGGCGCTGTTACCGGCCGCCGGGCCCTGAGCGCCAACGTTTCCGGCAACCCCGCTGTCGAGGCCACCCACTGAAACACATCGGCGACGTAGGGATTGGACTCGTCGAGCTGTCCGTCGGCCGAGTATGGGACCAGCGTGCCTGCCGTGGATCGAGGCACGCGGATGGTGACGGTGGTGCCCCGGTCCGGTTCGCTGTCGATCTCGACCGTTCCGCGCTGCAGTTCGACGAGCCCGCGGACCAGCGCCAGCCCGATTCCGCTGCCTTCCACGCTGCGGCCGCGTGAATCCTCGACCCGGTAGAAGCGCTCGAATAGCTTGTCGAGATCCTTGCGCGCTATGCCAACTCCGGTGTCGCGCACGGTGATACTGCAGTCCGCAGCCTCGGCGCGCACCTCGACCGCGATCGCCCCGCGCAGTGTGTATTTGACCGCGTTGGACAGCAGGTTGAGCACAACCGTTTCCCACATGCCGGGATCGACATCGGCCAGCGCCGGATCGCAGTCGAGCGTGAACTCGAGGCCTGCCCGCTCGCACAGCTCGCTGAACGACGACGCGATGTGCGCCGTGAGCGCGCCGATATCGGTACACACCAGCCGCACCGTCGCGCGGCCGGCTTCGATGCGGGAGAAATCGAGCAACGAATCCACCATCCGCAGCAGACGCTGCGCGCTACGCCGGGCCGTGGTCAGCCGATCGGCCAGGACGGTATTGGGCCCGGCGTCGGCCAGCGCATCGTCGAGCGGGCCCAGCAACAGCGTCAACGGCGTGCGGAATTCGTGGCTGACGTTGGTCAGAAACGCCGACTTCGCCCGGTCCAGTTCGGCCAGCGCGTCGGCTCGTTGTCGCTCCTGCTCATAGGAGACCGCCGCCGCAAACGTCGACGACAGTTGGTCCGCGAGCAATTGGCAGAAGCCGCGGTAGAGGGCGTCCAGGGGTAGCCGCGGGCTGACTCCGACCACCAGCGCGCCAGCGGCCGGGCCCTCCCCCAGCGCCAACACCAGCGCCTGCTCCGGACAATCGTCGCCCAACGCGCCGTCGATGCCGGGCATCGCCGACGCGACGTTGTCGACGATCGACACCTCGCGCGACTCCTGCTGCAGCCCGCCGGTCAGCTCGGTCAGCGTGTGGGGCAGGAACGGCAGCACCGAGGGCGTCGCCCCACGCAGGCCGGCGTCACCGACGTAGGCGGCGACGAATGGCAGGTCGTCGGGTTGTTCGGCGCACACGGCGACCGCCGCCGCC
Organism: uncultured Actinomycetota bacterium; assembly: GCA_963758775.1. GTDB lineage: Bacteria > Actinomycetota > Actinomycetes > Mycobacteriales > Mycobacteriaceae > Mycobacterium. Next base: position 1,459,957 of record CAVWWU010000010.1, on the reverse strand, counting down.
ACCGCGTCGTCGATGGTGCGGGTGTCCATGACCGCCGCCGCCACCGCGTTCAGCAGGTGCAGACGACGCGTGCTCAGCACCCGCTCGGTGGTCTCGCTGACGGTGGCCATCACCCCGTAGACGACTCCGTTGGCGCCCATCAGCGGGCTGTAGCTGAAGGTGAAATACCGTTGGCCGCGCCGGCCGCCGGTGACCAGCGGCAGGAATAGGTCATCGACCCAGAAGGCTTTGCCGGTGGCGATGACGCTGGAGATCAGCGGGCCGATCGAGTCCCAGATGTCCCACCACACGCGCTCGCAGCGTTGGCCCAGCGCGGCCGGATGCCTGTCGCCCAGGATGTGCATATAGGCGTCGTTGTACACCATGAACAGGTCGTCCGGGCCCAACCACAACAGGCACGGAAACCGCGAAGTCAGCGCCGCCGCCACCATGGTCCGCATCTCGGCCGGCCAATCCTGCGGACGACCGAGTGGGTGTGCCGCCCAATCGAATTCCGCGAACCGGCGGCCCATCTCGCTACCCAGCGCAACCGCTGCCTCCAGATCGGCGGGCAGCGAGGGGTGCGAGGAGGGGCCCTGGTTCATCGGTCTTTCTCGCGCGCCTCGCCGTCAGAGCTCTCCAGGGCATCGGTCAGCGTCGGATGTACGTCGAAGACGCGATCCAGTTTCGTTACCTCGAGGGGGCGAAGCACGTAATCGTTTTCCGCGACCACCAGTCGCATCGAGGTGCCCGCAGCCAGCGCTTTCTCGCGGCAATCGAAGATGGCGTTCAAGCCGGCGCTGCCGAAGAAGGTCACCGGCTCCAGATCGATGACGAGCAGTCGAGACGCATGCGAGGCGGCGGTCGCGAGCGCGGCGGCAAGGTCGGAGTTCAATTCGCCGACGCTGATCGAATCGACATCGCCGTGGACGCGGACGAGCACCGCGTCGTTGCGCTCCTCGCAATCAACCGACAATGATTCCATCGACTCCGACCGCCTCTGTCGCCTTCCGAAATACACGCACTGCCTGCGATCCCGCTCGTTCAGTACCCGAAAATGTATTCTGCCTAACGCTCGGCGTGGTCGGGTTCGGCAGGAACGCGACTATGCACGGTCAGCAGCAGGTGGTCGAACTGAATTTGCAGGTCGGCCGACGGGGGTGGCAGCGTTGCGACTTCGTTGACGAGTTGTCGCGCCAGCGAGCGCAGCTTGGTGTTGGTTTCCTGGGATCGCCACTGCAGCACCCGAAACGCCTGTTCGGCACTGACCCGGTAGACCGTCATCAACACCCCCTTGGCCTGCTCGATCGCCGCGCGATTTTCGAACAGGTCGGGCAGCGCGGTGTCGAGGACCTCCTGACGGGTCTCGTCGCGCGCCTCGTCGAACGTGTCGGTGAGGTCGATGTAGTACCCGGCGGTCCCCACCACCGTGCCCATGTCGTCCAGCATCCGGTCGGCGGCCACGATCGCGTCGTGCACCATACCCTGCGTATCGACGAATCGGTGGCGGCTGGAAAACGATCCCCCCGAGTGCAGCGCGTAATCAAGTAGATCCTGGACGTGCGCGCGATCGTCCGGATGCTTATGCGACAGCAACAGTTCCGTCGTCGGCGTCACGGACCCGGGTTCGTACCCGTGCATCCGCGCGACCTCGTCGGACCACTCCCAGCGCTGCCCAATGAACCAGAAGCGAAAACTTCCTACCTTCAGATACCCGCCTTGGGACTCGACGCGACCACCTTCTGGCATGTTGATCTCCTGGATGCGAATCCCAGCGTGTCGCCCCCCATGTCTTGTCGGGCGACCGCTCGAGTTGGTTCACAATCTGAATCATCGCATTGCACGGGTACGGCGGCGAACGGCCCTGGGGAGTAGCCTCGCTTGCGGACACTCCAAACAAATCCAGACACGGGAGCGCACGCCCAGTGCGCTGAGAGGACGGCTCGGGGCCGTCGACCGTACGAACCTGACCGGGTAATGCCGGCGTAGGGAGATGAGATGACCGCAATAATCGATCCCGCTGTTACCACCGGCCCCATCGCGGGCAGCAGCAAGGCCTACCTGGAGTTGGACGGCGTGCCCGGCGCTCGGGTGCCGTTCCGCCGGGTCAACCTGTCCACCGGGGACCACTTCGACCTCTACGACACCTCCGGGCCCTACACCGACCCGGATGCCGTGATCGACCTGGCGGCCGGGCTGCCCCCGCGCCCCGGCGTGGTGCGCGACCGCGGCACTCAGCTGCAGCGCGCCCGCGCCGGCGAGATCACCGCCGAGATGGCCTACATCGCCGCCCGCGAGGGCATGCCCGCCGAGTTGGTGCGCGACGAGGTCGCCCGCGGCCGCGCGGTGATCCCGGCCAACCACAACCACCCCGAGATCGAGCCGATGATCATCGGCAAGGCGTTCGCGACCAAGGTCAACGCGAACATCGGTAACTCGGCGGTGACGTCGTCGATCGCCGAGGAAGTCGACAAGATGGTGTGGGCCACCCGGTGGGGCGCGGACACCATCATGGACCTGTCCACTGGCAAGAACATCCACGAGACCCGCGAGTGGATCCTGCGCAACTCGCCGGTGCCGGTCGGCACGGTGCCGATCTACCAGGCGCTGGAAAAGACCAACGGCGACCCAACGGAACTGACCTGGGAGCTCTACCGCGACACCGTGATCGAGCAGTGCGAGCAGGGCGTGGACTACATGACCGTGCACGCCGGCGTGCTGCTGCGCTACGTCCCGCTGACCGCCAAGCGGGTCACCGGCATCGTGAGCCGCGGCGGCTCGATCATGGCGGCATGGTGCCTGGCGCATCACCGGGAATCGTTCCTGTACACCAACTTTGAAGAGCTCTGCGACATCTTCGCCCAATACGACGTCACCTTCTCCCTGGGCGACGGCCTGCGGCCGGGCTCCATCGCCGACGCCAACGATGCCGCGCAGTTCGCCGAGCTGCGCACGCTGGGTGAGCTGACCAAGATCGCGAAATCCCATGGCGCACAGGTGATGATCGAGGGCCCCGGGCACGTCCCGATGCACAAGATCGTGGAGAACGTGCGGCTGGAAGAGGAACTGTGCGAAGAGGCCCCGTTCTACACGCTGGGCCCGCTGACCACCGACATCGCACCGGCCTACGACCACATCACCTCGGCGATCGGCGCGGCCATCATCGCGCAGGCCGGCACCGCGATGCTGTGCTACGTGACCCCCAAGGAGCACCTCGGGCTGCCCGACCGCAAGGACGTCAAGGACGGGGTGATCGCGTACAAGATCGCCGCGCACGCGGGCGACCTGGCCAAGGGCCATCCGCACGCCCAAGACCGCGACAATGCGTTGAGCCAGGCACGTTTCGAGTTCCGCTGGCACGACCAGTTCGCGCTGTCGCTGGACCCCGACACCGCGCGCGAGTACCACGACGAGACCCTGCCGGCCGAACCGGCCAAGTCCGCGCACTTCTGCTCGATGTGCGGGCCGAAGTTCTGCTCGATGCGCATCACGCAGGACGTCCGGGACTACGCCGCGGCGCACGGACTCGACAGCGAGGAAGCGATCGAAGCCGCCTTGCAAGAAGGTATGGCGGAGAAGTCGGCCGAGTTCGCCGAGCACGGCAACCGGGTTTATCTGCCGCTGACCCAGTGAACTATTTACCGTTGCCGCCGCCCGGCGCCACGCCGTTGCGGGTGTTGACGATCGCGGGATCGGATTCCGGCGGCGGGGCGGGCATTCAGGCCGACATGCGCACCATGGCGCTGCTGGGTGTGCACGCGTGTGTCGCGGTGACGGCGGTGACCGTGCAGAACACGTTGGGCGTGAAGAGCTTTCACGAGGTTCCCCACGAGATGGTCGCCGGCCAGATCGAGGCCGTCGTCACCGACATCGGTGTGCAGGCCGCCAAGACCGGGATGCTGGCGTCCCGGGGCATCATCGATGCGGTCGCCGCGACATGGCGCCGGCTGGACCTGACGGTCCCGCTCGTCGTCGACCCGGTCTGCGCGTCCATGCACGGAGACGCGCTGCTGGCACCGTCCGCGCTGGATTCGCTTCGCACGCAACTGTTTCCGTTGGCGACGCTGGTGACACCCAATCTCGACGAGGTGCGCCTGCTGGTGGATATCGACGTCGTCGATCAGACCTCGCAGCGCTCGGCGGCCAAGGCCCTGCATGCGCTCGGCCCACGCTGGGCGCTGCTCAAGGGCGGGCACCTGCGATCGTCCGAGCGTAGCTGCGACCTGCTCTATGACGGGGCGGACTTCTACGAGTTCGACGCGCCGCGGATGCCCACCGGCAACGACCACGGCGGCGGGGACACGCTGGCGGCCGCGACGGCCTGTGCGCTGGCGCACGGCTTCACCGTGCCCGACGCCGTCGGCTTCGGCAAGCGGTGGGTGACCGAATGCCTGCGCGCCGCCTATCCGCTCGGGCACGGCCACGGCCCCGTCTCACCGTTATTCAGGTTGTCGTGAACCTCGACAAGATCGCGGGCATCGCGCATGAACCCTCGGGCACTCCGGATGGTGTCGTGGCCCTGACCCACGGCGCCGGCGGCAGCCGGGAATCCGCACTGTTGCAACGCATTTGCGACGAGTGGGCACGCCGCGGCTGGCTCGCGGTGCGCTACAACCTCCCCTATCGCCGGCGTCGGCCAAAGGGCCCCCCGTCCGGTTCGGCGGCCACCGACCGGGCGGGGATAGTCGAGGCGATCGAGGTGTGCCGCGGCCTGGCCGACGGCCCGCTGATCGCGGGCGGGCATTCCTACGGCGGCCGGCAAACGTCGATGGTGGCGGCCAGTCGCGAAGTGACGCTCGACGTGCTGACGCTGTTTTCCTACCCGGTCCATCCGCCGGGCAAGCCGGAACGCGCACGCACCGAACACCTGCCCGACATCACGGTGCCCACGGTGTTCACCCACGGCACGTCGGACCCCTTCGGCACCCCGGCGGAGCTGCGCGATGCGGCGGCACTGATCTCGGCCCCCACTAAGGTGGTGGAGATCAACGGCGCGCGCCACGACCTGGGCTCGAAGACCCTCGACGTGCCCGCGCTGGCGGTGGAGGCGGCGCTGCAACTACTGGGATCGTGACATGCTAGAGAAGATTCGCAAGCTACTCGACTTCGAGATCACCATCGGCCAACTGATGGTCATCGGATTGATAATCGGCACACCGTATCTGGTGATCGGAACGATCTGGTCGGCGACCCACACCGAACATCTGCACCAGATGCACGGCGTCGACCTGGCGGTGTCCTTCCTGGGTTCGATCGTGTCGTGGCCGGTCTTGCTGTTCGCCAACGTCTGCATGACTTAAGCCGAATTTAGTCAGGTAAAACTGGACAGTTTCACCTGATTAATTTAGGATGGCGGTGTGGACGGTATCGCCGAATCAGCCGCAACCGCGGCCCGCGACCTGCGGGTGGTGGTCAGCCGGCTGCGACGGCAATTGCGGGGCCTCGCGATTGACGGCGATCTGACACCGTCGCAGACGGCGGTGCTCACCCGGCTCTGGAAAGAGGGGCCGTCATCGGCCAGCACACTGGCCGGTGCCGAGCGGGTGCGTCCACAGTCCATGGCCACGATAGTGGCCGCACTCGAGCAACGGGGATTGATCGAGCGCACGCCCGATCCCGAAGATGGCCGGCGCCAAGTGATCTCGCTGACGAAGGCGGGGCGGCAACGCGCCGAGAGCCACCGTCAAGTGCGGGAGGAATGGCTGGCTCGCGCCATCCATGACCGCTACTCGGAATCCGAGCGCCGCACCATCCTTGACGCGCTGGCCCTGCTCGAGCGACTGACCGAATGAAAGGGGATTAACTGCAATGGAATTCGGAATACACTTCATCGACTTTCTGCCCGGGGATCCGGCGGCGCTGGGCCCGACGCTGACCGAGGCCGCCAAAGCCGCCGAGCAGGGCGGTGCCACGCTGTTCACCCTGGCCGACCACTTCTTCCAGATGGAAAGCATTGGGCGAGCTGAGGACCCGTTCCTCGAGGGCTACACGTCGCTGGGCTTTCTGGCCGCACAGACGACGACGATCGAGCTGACCCTGCTGGTCACCGGGGTCACCTATCGTTACCCGGGCGTGTTGGCCAAGGCGGTGACCACACTCGACGTGCTGTCGCAGGGCCGGTCGATGCTCGGACTGGGCGCGGCGTGGTACGACCGCGAGCACATCGCCCTGGGCATCCCCTATCCACCGCTGAGCGCACGCTTCGAGATGCTCGAAGAGACGCTGCAGATCTGCCTGCAGATGTGGAGCGACAACGACGGCCCGTACGACGGCAAGCACTATCGGCTGGCCGAGACACTCTGTGTGCCGCAACCGATTCGGCGCCCGCCGATCCTGATCGGTGGCGACGGCGAACGCAAGACGCTACGCCTGGTCGCGCAGTACGGCGACGTCTGGAACAGCATGACAACCGACGCCGACGAACTCAGCCACAAGGTGGACGTGCTCAGCCGGCACTGCGAGGCGGTGGGCCGGGATCCCGGTGCCATCCGCAGGACGTGCGGCGGCCTGGCCGGCGTCGATCCCTTCGACGACACCGACGGGTACCTGAAGACCGTGGAACGCTTCGCCGAGCTGGGCATCGAAATGATCAACGTCGGCCCGATGCCGGGCAACCCGGACCCCGTCGGCTTCATCCGCCGGTTCGGCGATGAGCTGGCGCCCAGGATCGCTCAGGTCGGCTGAAACGGCTGCCGCGCTTGGCTTGTGGTGGTGTCCGGTGTTGCGGATGCCGGAGACGGTTATGACGACGAAGAGGATCGTGCCGATAGCGATTCCGGCGATCGCCAGCGCCCTACCCCGCTGACCGGTCTGCCTGATCTGGCTGAGCGCGAGAAAGCCGAAGATCAGGCCCAGCAGGGGCCCGATGATGAACAGCCAACCGAGCAACGAGCACAGCAACGACGCGACGGCCATGCGATTGACGCGCGCGTCCGGTTGCGTCATCTCATCTATCCGGTGTACCGGCTGTAGCAGGCATCCCCATTACCGCCCACTCCGGCACGGAACGCCGCGATCCGGGTGAAACCGGCCGGCACGGTGGTGCCGTCGGCGTCGCTGGCGACGATGTGGTTGGTGAGCAGGCCGGAGACGGCCTTGTCGAGGTCGCCGGCGGTCAGCACCAGTTGCTTGTGGGACGGCAGTTCGATGGGCTCGGCCATCCTGCGGTGCGTGTAGCCCGTCAGGCACGCCGTCCGCAGCGCGGTCCACGGGCTCTGCATCGGCAGGCCGCGTTCATGCTGCACCGCCAAGACGTATCTGGACATCACGATCGACAGGGCGGTGTCGTCCCCCTGCGGCAGCTCGTGCTCATCCCGGCCACCGACCTTGGCCATCGCCGACAGCGCGGGCAGGTCGACCACAATGGTGTTGGTGGCCGGGCAGTACGACGCCGGCGGGCTGGCTTTGGCATCCGGGCAATCGGCGGGCTTGTAGGACAGCGTCGGCGGTTGCTTGGGACTGAAGATCTGCCCCATCAGCTCCATCAGCGTCGACAGGGTGTCCTCGTCGACCGTGACCTCGCCGGTCTCCGTTTCCCCGGTGTCGGTGTCGGTACGCAGGATCTTGGGCAGGTCACCGCGACGCCGCTCGATTTCCTTCTTGTTGATCGCCGCGCAGGCCGTCGCGCCGGTGACGAAGCCCATCTGGAAGGCGCTGACCCGGTCCAGGGCCGACCCGTGCTCGTTGTCGTCTTCCTTGTCCTCGACCGGGTCGCGCATGGTGATCAGCCCGGCGATCACGTGGTCGAGCCCGTCGGCGGTGCTCAGCGTGAAGCGCGGCGACTTGCCCGCGGCCACCCCGTACAGATAGACACCCGCGAAACAGTCGGCCTGCTGTTCGAAGACGATGGTGGGGTCCGAGTTGGTCACCAATTTCGCCATCCGCTGCAGCGCGTGGCCGAACTCGTGGGCCAGCACCCCGGTGACGGACATGTCCCCGAAGTAGCGTTGCGCCAGCGGGAACAACACCCCGCGGTCCCACGCGATCAGGTCGCAACGGTTCGTGTAGAAGGCATTGACGAACTTGTACGACTTGCGGCGGCAGACGATCGGACTGTTGAGATCTTCCGAATCGTAGGAAACGAACTTGTCGACCGGTTTGAAGCTGCCCTTCAGCGACTGGCTGTAGACGCCCTTCCAATACTCCTCGATGTCGTTGATCGAGAGCAACGCCAGCTTGTCGATCGGCCCGTTGTTGGTGTTGACCACCTTGCCCGTCGGAGCCGGTGCGTTGGGCCGCGGCCCGCTGGGGCCGTTTGCCGCGGGCAGATCCCCCACCCGGAACGGGTCGTTGAGCATGGATAACGCCCGTCCCTCGACGAACGTGCTGCACCCGGCCACCAATAGCACCGCCGCGGCGCCGGCCATCGCCGCCCGCACCACCACGATCACGCGCCCACGCCTATTCATGGCCAGTCAGTCTAGAACGGTTGGTTTGCTGGCAGGGCAGAAAGTGGCGGCTCACCATGAATTCACACGCCCGACCGTTCAGGGCACCTGGGTGCGATGCCGCTTGTCGTACGGCGGGACACCGTTGATCCCGCCGATCGACTCTGCGTAACAACCCACCGCGTAGGCCACGCCAGAACCCATGACCCCCAGCGCTTCCCGGTTGACGTTGCCGACGGTGTCGCGGGCGCTCTGATAGTTCGGGTCGAACCAGATCCCGGCCTGACCGCCCCAGAGTCGCGCCTGCACAGTGGTTTTCGTCTGCGAGGCGCCGCCGGTCATGCCGCCGACCGGCACCCCGGCGACCATGAAGGGGTGGTAGTCGGTCCTGGTGCTCAACGGCATGTCGGCGGGCCGCTTGCCGGCCTGGTACAGGTAGCTGCCCAGGGTGCGCTCGATACCGGCCGAACCCTCCGGGACGTCGGCGGCCGTAATACCCGCGCCCGGCGGACCGGATTGGTCGCCGTCGTCGGTGAAGTAGCCCGCGTTCGCCGAGCCCAGCATGACGAAGTCCAGATACAGGGCGATGTCGTTGAGGCGCTCGGGGTCCAGACCGAAGACATAGTCCATCGCGCCGTTGGGGCCGTCCTGGTCGGCTCCCCAGAACACGAACCGCACCGCGTTGTTCACCGCCGGAAGCGGACCCAACTGCAGCGCGGTTTCCAGCACGGCCGCGACCCCGGACCCGTTGTCGTTGATCCCGGGGCCGTTACGCGAGCCGTCGAGATGCGCGCCGACCATGACGACCTCGTGCGGCGAGCCGGTCTTGGTCTGTGCCAGCACGTTTCGCGAGCTGATCTTGACGTTCTCGGCATCCAGTACCAGGCGCACCGGCGCGCTCCCCGCGGCCAGCGCGGCACCGCCGGAGTCGCCGACGACGGCGACCGGCACCCTCAGCTGGTTGTAGTAGCCGGGACCGAACAAGGTGGGCGGGGCGCCCGCCCCCGTGGGCTGGCTGATCACGATGACGGCGATCGCGCCCTTGGCCAGCGCGCTGTTCTGCTTGTCGGCCACCGAGCAGCGGCTGTCGTCGACGACGGCGATCGACCGCGGCGGCATGACCGCCGGGTAATCGCCGGCGGTGCAGCCCGCCGGTCGGGTGGGGCGCACCGGCGTCCCGGTGAGGCCCCCGGGTGGCGTCCGGACCAGCAGCGAGGCCTGGTCGACCGGATAGCTGCGCCCGGCAACCGTCAGCGTCGGCTTTCCCGGGGCAATGGTGGACAACCGGTCGAACTGCGGCGTCATGACGTCGAAGCCCCTGCTACGCAACACTTTTGCCACATAGTCGACGCTCGCGTCGTAGCCCGGGGTGCCCGCCGCCCGATTCCCGCCGTTGCCGTTGGCGATATCCTGCAGCGCCCGCAGGTGCGCTAGCATCGCGTCCGCGGTCACCTTCGCGGCCAATCCGTGGCCGAAGTCGGGTGCGGTGGCCGGCGGCCCCTTGTGCGACGAGCACCCCGCCGACAGGCCCGTCAGCAACAGCATCGTCGCGGCCAGCCGGCGGATCATTTTTTCGTCAGCACGTGGCGCGTGCGGTCGCCAAGGACCGGAATACCGTTGCGCCCGCCCAGGTCCTGCGCGTAGAGCGCGATCACGTAGGCGACGCCGCCGCCGTTGATGCCCAACGAGGTCCGGTCGATGTGGTCCAGGGTGTCGGTCTTGCTGTGATAGTTGGGGTCGAACGGCTCGTTGGCGGTGCCACCCCACAGCTTGGCCTGGTCATCGGATTTCTTGCCCTCCGCGCCCGAGAACAGCCCACCCGAGGGGATGCCCGCGAGGGTAAATCCGTTGTAGTCCGAACGGCCGTCGAACGAGGTGTCCTGCGCGGTCTTGCCCGCCGACTTCAGGTAGGCGACGAAGGTGCGCTCGATACCGGCCGAACCCTCGGGTACCACCGGCTGGCCGCGGCTGGCCGCGGGCAGCGATTGGTCTCCGTCGTAGGTGAAATAGCCGGGATTCGGCGAAGCCACCATGTCGAAGTTGAGGTAGAGCGCAATGTCCTTCAGCGCGTCGGAGTCCAGCGACTCAACGTAATTCCGCGATCCGATCAGTCCCAATTCCTCCGCCCCCCAGAAACCGAACCGTGCCGCATTGTGTACATTCGGTGAGTTCCCCAGCTGCACAGCGGTTTCCAGTACCGCCGCCACCCCCGAGCCGTTGTCGTTGATACCCGGCCCCTCCGGCACGCTGTCCAGGTGCGCGCCGGCCATCACGACATCGGTGGTCGACCCCGTCTTCGTCTGCGCGATGATGTTGCGCGCCTTGACGCTTTGCGTGCTCGCATTGAGCTTGACCACAACTTGACCGGCCTGGCCGGGCTGACCGCGCAGCAGCAGGCCATCGGACTTGGTGACACTAAGCGTTGGGATCTTGACGTCGGTGTCCGCCCCCAGCGTGCCGCCCATCTGCTGTTCGTCGACGTTGTCGACGACGATCATCGCCACGGCGCCGCGCTGCGCCGCCGCGTCTTCCTTCTTCGCGAACGCACACTGGCCACGCTCCACCAGTACCACCGCGCCCTGCACGCCCAGCCTGTCGTAGTCGGAGGCGTTGCACCCGGACGTGTCGCCACCGGGCACTGAAACCAGCGGCCCACTCACCCCGTCCCCGGGTGTGCCGAGGCTGTATTCCAATGCGTGCGCGTCGAAAGTCTTGCCACCCACGGTCAGCGAGCCCTTCTCGGCGTGGAACACCCGCGCGGAGAACTCCGGAGTCTGCACGTCAAAACCCTTGCTGCGCAAGGTGTTGACGACGTAGTCGACACTGGCCTCATAGCCGGGTGTGCCCACCGCCCGGGTGCCGTTGTTCGCGTTGGCGATGTCCTGGAGCTTGGCCAGGTGCCCCATCATCGCGTCGGTGGTCACCTTGTTGCGCAACGCGGTGGCGAAGTCGGCCGCGGCGGGGCCGGCGGGCTGCTGGGAATTGGCCGACCTGGAACAGCCGGCCGAGAATAATGTGAAGGCTATCGCGACGAGCACCGCCGTCGCCCTCGCGTTGTTCCTCATTGCGCCCCACGTTAGGCCGCGGGCCACGCACTTCATGGTCAATTCGAGTGTGCACTCACTGCTTTGAGTGTGCGCTGACTGTTGGCCTCGCCGGCGTGTCGCCGCAGTGGGCGCACACTCGAAAGCGCGAACGTCAGACATACAGGCCGGTGAATGGCGCAAAAGGGATGTTGCGCACCACAAACCACACCGACACCAGGGCCAGCGTGACCGCCGCGGCCCAGCGATGGTGTTGCCAGCTGGCGATCGACCGGCCGGTCAGCCGTCCATAGGCCCACGCCCCGTAGGCCCATAGCAGCAGCACCACGGCGGCCAGGCCCAGCGCGTTGAACCGCGCCGCCGCGAGCAGGTCGCCGTGCATGAGCGAGTACAACATCCGCAGGGTGCCGCATCCGGGGCAGTCGATACCCAGCAGCGCCTTGGTGGGGCACACCGGCAACGGGCCGTGCGGGGTGGTCGGGTCACCAACCCAGATCGCCGCGCACACCACCGTGGCGGACGCGGCCACCACCACGGGCGCACCCCAACGCATGGCCCGGCTCAGAACATCGTGACGAGCATCGCCGCCGCGTTGGTGTTCTGCGCGGCCAAACCGCCGACCACCGCCAAGATTACGTAGATGATCGAAACAACAATGCCGATGATGATCGACCAGTTCGCCCACTTCTTGGCGCTGTTGGCGGAGGCCTGCGCGGCATCGTATTGACCCTGCGCCCACAACCCGCTCACCTGGCTGGCTTTGACGATCGCCACGATCCCGAAGGGCAGACAGAACAAGATCCCGATAATCGCCCTTACCAAGTGGTTATTCGGCGCCTGCGCCGCGGGCGGTTGCGGCGGGTAACCCGGGGGAGGTGGCTGAGTCATTCGGTTCTCCAGTCCAGAGAAGTTAACTGGCCTAAAACGGTGCCTAACCATACCCGACGGGCGTGGCGACGGCACCATCAACGCAAAACGTTCGCTGCCTGCCAACGGTATCGGGCGAACCCGTACCACACGAAATTTGACAGGTGATTGAAAACGACCGCCTGCATTGTATTTTCATTGGTGTCCGGCACCGTGACGAAGGGATCAGCGAATGTCTCATCTCGCCAATGCGCTGCGAGCCGCAACGGCTGTCGCGCTGGTGGGCAGCTTTGCCTGGCTGGCCGGTGGCACCGCGGCGGCGGATCCCGATCCCGGTCCCGATCCGGGCACCGGCAACCCGGCCGACGTCAACAACCTGTCCAACAACCTGTCCAAGGGATACGGCCTCAACAACTGCACCGCTCAGCCGATCACCGGTGGCCAGCTCGCCGCCCTGTTGTGTGGAAAGAGCCCCGACCCCAACGGGCCGGCGCAGGCCAAGTTCTTCCTGTTCAGCAAGACCGACGACATGACTAACTGGTTCAAGAACAGCGCAAAGGACGACGTGCTGGTCAATTGCGGGGACAGCACCACCAAGGGGCCCGCGCCGTGGCACCAGGGCCCCAACGCCACCAGCAACGGCGGGCAGATGCTCTGCGGTACCTACCAAGACGGCGCCGAGATCATCTGGACCACCGACGCCAAGAAGATTCTGAGCTACATTCGCGCGTCCAACGGTGACGTCACCGCGCTGTACAAGTGGTGGCAGGCCAACGGCTGACACCCGTTGGACTACAACCGATCTGAGATCAGATCCGCGACCGCGCGCATCCCGGCGCCGTTGGGGTGCAGCGGCATGGGCCGACCCGGCAGCGGCAGACCGGTTCTGACGGTCCAGGGCTCGGCGGACCACGCGTGGTGCCGGCGGCTGGCCGCCGCCGCGCCGACAACCTCGCAGCCCGTCGCCGCCGCAGCCTCCGCCGTCAAACGTTCGAGGGCGTTGGCGACGTGCCGGCCCAGATCGGCGACGGCCGTCGACAGCGGTGGAGCCGGTTCGCCCGCGGGCGGGAGCACCGTCAGGTAGTCGACGAACAACACCCGGGCGAGCGGGGCACGCTGGCGCAGCGCCCGACCGACGGCGCACAGCGAGTCGAAGACATCGGCCAGGGCCCGATCGCGCGCCCCGCGGTCCAGCAGCTCGTTGACGCGCCCGCCGAGCAGCGGCAGATGGCGCGCCACGCGTGGCAGCGAGCCGGCCATCAGCAGCGGGACGTATCCGACGTCGTTGCCGCCGATGGTGACCGTCACCAAGGCCGCCGAGCCGTCCAGCGCGGCGATTTGGGGCGGCGCGCCGCGCTGCCGATCGGCGAGTACGTGGGCGGTGGTGGCGCCGGAGAACGTGACATCCACCAGGTCGAGGCCCAGGCGCTCGGCAACCAGATGCGGATAGTTGCGGGCCGATCGCCCCGCGGCGAATGGCGCACCCGCTGCGCGGGGCCGGATGCCAGGGCCGGCGGCCATCGAACTACCCAGCGCCACATAGCATTGCGTCATCTCGGTGGACTGGAGGCCTGCGCCCAAAAGCGCTTCGGGATCCGCCCGGCCCGACGCGCCAGATAGCCCGCGGTGACGGCGGCGGCCATCGCGGTGGCCATCGCCGGCGGATCGGCGGCCCGGGTCACCGCGGTGGCCAAAAGCACGGCGTCGCAACCCAACTCCATCGCCAGCGCGGCATCGCTGGCGGTACCGATGCCGGCGTCGAGCACCACCGGCACCCCGGCCTGGGCCACGATCATCTCGATGTTGTGCGGGTTGACGATGCCCAGCCCGGTGCCGATCGGCGAGCCGAGCGGCATCACCGCCGCGCAACCGGTGTCCTCCAGCCGCCGCGCCAGCACCGGGTCGTCGTTGGTGTACGGCAGGACCACGAACCCGTCGTCGACCAACTGCTCTGCCGCGCGGACCAATTCGACGGCGTCAGGCAACAGCGTCCGCTCGTCGGCGATCACCTCGAGCTTGATCCAGTTGGTGTTCAGCGCCTCGCGGGCCAGCTGCGCGGTCAGCACCGCCTCGGCGGCGCCGCGGCAGCCCGCGGTGTTGGGCAGCGGGGTGATGCCCAGCCGGTTGAGCAGGTCGAGCATTCCAGTGCCGCCCTCGGCGTCGACCCGGCGCATCGCGACGGTGGTCAACTCGGTGCCCGACGCGATCAGCGCCTCCTCCAGGACGGCCAGGTTGTCGGCGCCGCCGGTGCCCATGATGAGCCGCGAGGCGAAGCTGCGGTCGCCGATCGTGAGTTTGGAATCAACCACCTTGCACCGCCGTCAGTACCTCGAGTTGTGCCCCATCGGAAAGTTTTGTCGCCCAGCGTGATCGGGGAAGCACGGACAGGTCCAGGGCCACCGCGATGCCCTTGTCCGGGTAGCCCAGCGACTCCAGCAGGGCGGCGACGGTGGTCTGCTCGTCCACCTCGATCTGTTTCTCGTTGACCACCACGATCATTGCAGCGCTCCCACCGGGAGAAGTTCGGACACAATCTGCTCTGCCGTCCAGGGGGCCAACAGGAAGCCGGATCGCCCGTGGCCGGCGGCGACCAGGGTGCGTTCGTCGAGGCGTTGCACGATCGGCAGGTTGTCGGGCGTCATCGGGCGCAGCCCGGCGGCGCACTCGGCCAGCTCGTACTCCCCCAGCGCCGGCAGCACCGCGCACGCGTCGTCGAGCAGATAGCGGACGCCCGTGACCACCGGCGCGGTGTCGCGGCCGTGTTCGTACTGGGTCGCACCGACCACGACCCCGTCCGCACGCGGGACCAAGTACACCTGCCGACCATGCACCCGCGCACGAATCACCCGCTGCGGCAGCGGCATACAGCCCTTTCGCCAGCGCAGCCGCAGCACCTCGCCCTTGACCGGCCGCACGGGCAGGCCGGGCCACAGCGCGGGCGCGTCAATGCCGTTGGCGATCACCACCGCGTCGCCCTCTACTCGGGACAGGTCATCGACCGGTGCCGCCCAATGGATTCCGAGCCGCTCACACTCCGCGGCCAGCGCGTCGAGCACCGCGCGGTTGTCCACCGCCAGCTCGGTGGGCGCCCGGAAACCGTGCCGGATGCCCTGAGCCAACAGGGGTTCGACGTCGCGGGCGGCCGACTCCCAGACCACCGCGTGGCCCTGCGAGGACAACCAGTCCGCGACGGTGCGCAGATCGGCGACGTCGGCTCGGTCGACCGCCACCACGAGCGACTCGCGCGCGGTGATCACCCGTGATGGCAGGCCGTCGAGAAAACCGCCCTCGCGCCACAGCCGCAGGGACTCGATGCCCAGCCGCAACAGTCGTTCCTCGCCGGGCCAGCCCTCACTGTGCGGGGCCAGCATGCCGCCGGCGACCCAGGACGCCCCCTGCCCGGCGGTGCGGTGCACCCGCACGGACCAACCGGTTTGCGCGGCGCGGCGCGCCACCGACAGCCCGATGACACCGCCGCCGATCACGGCCAACGAACGCTGTGTGCTCTGCGTCCCGTGCATCCTGGCTCCCTAGCGCCGGCATGACCCGGATCAGGTTCGACGGTAAGGGCGTGCGCGCCCACTCTCAGTCCCCGGTCGCTGGGACTCCCGTGCTTCTGCAAACTTGTTCAGCGTCCACGCTAGCGCGATAACGTCTGGTTGTGCACCAACGTCTTGCGCGGGCGAAGTTGTACCTCTGCACCGACGCGCGGCGCGAGCGCGGCGACCTGGCGCAATTCGCCGACGCCGCCCTGGCCGGCGGAGTGGACATCATCCAGTTGCGCGATAAGGGTTCGGCCGGTGAGCAGAGGTTCGGCCCGCTCGAAGCGCGTGACGAGCTGGCCGCCTGCGCGGTCCTCGCCGACGCGGCCCGACGGCACGGCGCCCTGTTCGCGGTCAACGATCGCGCCGATATCGCCCGGGTGGCGGGCGCCGATGTGCTGCACCTGGGCCAGGGCGACCTGCCGGTGGAGGTGGCCCGCGAGATCGTCGGGCCGGGAACGCTGATCGGGCTGTCCAGCCACGACGCGGACCAGGCGGCCCAGGCCGCCGGCGGCGCGGCTGACTACTTCTGCGTCGGCCCCTGCTGGCCCACCCCGACCAAGCCGGGGCGCGCGGCACCGGGCCTCCCGCTGGTGCGGGCCACCGCGCAACTCGCCAGCGACAAGCCGTGGTTCGCGATCGGCGGCATCGACGCGCAGCGGCTGCCCGAGGTCCTGGGCGCCGGCGCCCGCCGCGTCGTGGTGGTGCGGGCGATCACCGCGGCCGAGGACCCGCGGGCCGCGGCCGAGCAGCTTCGCTCGGCACTTACAGCAGCGAGTTGATCCGGCGACTCAGCAGCGACGGTGCGTCATTCGCGTCACCGGGCATGCACCACACGAAGACCCCGGCCGCGATCTCCAGGGTCCGCGGCAGCTGGCGGCGCCGCTCGTCGCCGTGATCCAGCGGCACGGTGGCCGGGGCCGCGCGCAGCAGCTGCCAGCTGGCGGCGAATCCGGGATGCAGCGGCAGACCGGCGACTTCGTCCTCGCCGACCCAGCGCAGCTCGGCGCTTTCCCGGTTGGGCACGGTGTCCAGCAGCTCGCCGGCATCGGCGACCACCGTGGTGTAGGTCCAGCTGGTGCCGCCCATGCCGGCGACCTCGGCGGTGATCACCGTCGCGCGCACCGCGAGCTGTTCGGCCGACAGGCCGGCCTCCTCGCGCGCCTCGCGCACCGCTGTCTCCTCGGGGGACTCGTGGCTGTCCCGCGCGCCGCCGGGCAACGCCCACGTGCCGCCCTGATGGCTCCACACCGCGCGGTGCTGCAGGAGCACCGCGGAGGTCCCGTCGGGCTGCGGAGCGCGCAGCAGCAGACCGGCCGCGCCGTACCGGCCCCAATAGTGTCCGCCGGTGTCCCCCACCACCCATCCGTCGCCGTCGCCATGCACGCGTTCAGGATATGCAGTCCAAATACGTCCGCATCCCCCCATCTGGCCGAAGATGCTCTTAGAATTCGCTTATAGAGTTTGGGGAGACGCCGAAAAGACGCTAAAGGATATGGGGTTCGAGCAGACGTGACGGTTGAGCTGGCGCACCCGTCGACCGAGCCGCTGGGGTCGCGGTCGCCGGCTGAACCCGCCCACCCCCGTTGGTGGTTCATCTCGACGACCCCGGGCCGCATCCTGACCATCGGAATTGTCTTGGCGTGCCTCGGCGTTGGCAGTGCGTTCGCCACCTCGACGACCATCAACCACCGGCAGCAGGTGCTGAGCACGGTGCTCAACCACACCGAGCCGCTGTCGTTCGCGGCCGGACGGCTCTACACCACGCTGTCGATCGCCGACGCCGCGGCCGCCACTGCGTTCATCGCCCAGGCCGAGCCGCGCGGGGTCCGGCTGCGCTACGAGCAGGCCATCACCGACGCCTCCGTCGCCGTGACACGGGCGTCCAGTGGGCTGACCGATCAGCCGCTGGTGGAGTTGCTCGGCCGGATCAACGCCGAGTTGGCGGTCTACACGGGGTTGATCGAGGTCGCGCGCACCAACAACCGGGAAGGCAACCCGGTCGGGTCGTCGTACCTGTCGGAGGCGTCGGGGCTGATGCAGTCGACGATCCTGCCCGACGCGCAGTTGCTCTACAAGGCGACCTCGGAGCGGGTGGACTCGGAAACCACTGCGTCCACGCAGATCCCGGCTCCGGTGGTGCTGGTCGTCTCGGCCACCGTGGTCTTCGGGGCGTTCTCCCATCGCTGGCTGGCCCGGCGCACCAGGCGCCGGATCAATCCCGGGCTGGTCGTGGGCGCGCTCGGTATTCTGGTGATGATGGTGTGGGTCGGGACGGCGCTGGCCATTTCGACGACCGCCAGCCGCAGCGCCAAGGACACCGCGTCCGACTCACTCAAGATCGTCACCAACGTCGAGATCACCGCGCAGCAGGCGCGAGCCGACGAGACGCTGTCGCTGATCCGCCGCGGTGACGAGGAGATCCGCAAGCAGTCCTTCTATCAGCGCATCGACACGATGCACGAACAGATCGACAGGTACATGGCCCGCGCCGACGCCGTCGACAAGGGCGACCTGCAGGGCGCCGACCAACTGCTGGTGCGCTGGCGGCAGGCCAATGACCGGATCAACTCCTACATCTCGGTCGGCAACTACCGCGCCGCGACCGAGGTCGCGCTGGGCAGCGGTGAGAACGACTCCACGCCCGCCTTCGACAAGCTCGACGAATCGCTGGTCAAGGTCATGGACCAGAGCCGCACCCATCTGCGCACCGACGTCCTCAACGCGTTCAACGGGCTGTCCGGCGCCCAGCTCGGCGGCGTCGTGCTCAGCCTGGGCGCCGCCATCGCGGTGGCGCTGGGCCTGTGGCCCCGGTTGAAGGAATACCGCTGATGGTCCGGCTCCGGCGAGGGTGCGCTGCTCTGGCGGTCTCGGTGCTGCTTGCCGCGTGCAGCCACACCGAATCCACGAAGGCGGCGGCGATCCCGACGCTGCCGCAGCCCACACCCGTCGGGATGGAGCAGTTGCCGCAGGAGCCGCCGCTGCCCATGGACGACGCCAGCGCCGACTGCAACCTGACCGCGAGCCTGCGCCCCTTCCCCACCAAGGCCGAGGCCGACGCCGCGGTGGCCGACATCCGGGCGCGCGGCAGGCTGATCGTCGGGCTGGACATCGGCAGCAACCTGTTCAGCTTCCGCGACCCGATCACCGGTGAGATCACCGGTTTCGACGTCGACATCGCCGGCGAGATCGCGCGCGACATCTTCGGTAGCCCGAGCCACGTCGAATACCGGATCCTGTCGGCCGAGGAGCGCGTGACCGCGCTGCAGAAGTCCGAGGTCGACGTCGTCGTCAAGACCATGACCATCACCTGTGACCGGCGCAAGCTGGTGAACTTCTCCAGCGTTTATCTCGACGCGAACCAACGCATCCTGGCACCGCGGGACTCGTCGATCGTGCGGGTGGCCGACCTGTCCGGCAAGCGGGTCTGCGTGGCCCGGGGAACCACGTCGCTGCACCGGATCCGCCAGATTTCGCCGCCGCCGGTGATCGTGTCGGTGGTGAACTGGGCCGACTGCCTGGTGGCCATGCAGCAGCGCGAGATCGACGCCGTCAGCACCGACGACTCGATACTGGCCGGGCTGGTCGAGGAAGACCCGTATCTGCACATCGTCGGGCCCAACATGGCGACCCAGCCCTATGGCGTCGGGATCAATCTCAACAACCCGGGGCTGGTCAGGTTCGTCAACGGCACGCTGGAACGCATCCGCCGGGACGGTACGTGGAACACGTTGTACCGCAAGTGGTTAACGGTGCTGGGACCCGCTCCCGCCCCGCCGACGCCGAGGTATCTGGACTGATGGCCGAGCATCTCGAACCCGACACGGACGACTCGGCGGACGCGGGTCCCGCCACCCAGCGGGGCGAGCCGCCGTCGGGTGCCACGGGCGTGCGCCTGCAGTCCACCGAGGCCGTCTTCCGTCCCGATTTCGACGACGACGATGACGACTTCCCGCACATCTCCATCCCCAGCGTGGGCAGCGAACCGCAGGAGCGGATGACCTCGGCCACTCGGGTGCTCCCGCCGGTGCGGCAGCTGGGCGGTGGCCTGGTGGAGATTCCCCGGGTGCCGGACACCGATCCGCTCGAAGCGCTGATGACCAACCCGGTGGTGCCGGAGTCCAAGCGGTTCTGCTGGAACTGCGGGCGGCCGGTGGGCCGGTCCGAGTCGGCGGATGATGAAGGGACGCAGGGGGTCGAGGGGAAGGGTCCGTCCGAGGGCTGGTGCCCGTACTGCGGCAGTCCGTACACCTTCCTGCCCCAACTGCGGGCCGGCGACATCGTGGCGGGCCAGTACGAGGTCAAGGGCTGCATCGCGCACGGCGGTCTGGGCTGGGTCTACCTGGCGGTCGACCACAACGTCAACGACCGCCCGGTGGTCCTCAAAGGCCTGGTGCACTCCGGTGACGCCGAGGCGCAGGCGATCGCGATGGCCGAGCGGCAATTCCTCGCCGAGGTGGTGCACCCGCAGATCGTGCAGATCTTCAACTTCGTCGAACACACCGACCGGCACGGGGATCCGGTCGGCTACATCGTCATGGAGTACATCGGCGGCCAGTCGCTGAAGCGCAGCTCCAAGAGGGGCAAGAAAGGCGCCAAGCTGCCGGTCGCCGAGGCGATCGCCTACCTGCTGGAAATCCTGCCCGCGCTGAGCTATCTGCATTCGATCGGCCTGGTCTACAACGACCTGAAGCCCGAGAACATCATGCTGACCGAGGAGCAGCTCAAGCTGATCGACCTGGGTGCGGTGTCGCGGGTGAACTCCTTCGGCTACCTCTACGGCACGCCCGGCTATCAGGCGCCGGAAATCGTCCGGACCGGGCCGACGGTGGCCACCGACATCTACACCGTGGGGCGCACGCTCGCCGCGCTGACTTTGAACCTGCGCACCCGCAACGGGCGCTATGTCGACGGGTTGCCCGAAGACGATCCCGTGCTGAGCACCTACGACTCGTTCGGCCGTCTGCTGCGCCGCGCGATCGACCCGGATCCGCGCCGCCGGTTCACCTCGGCCGAGGAGATGTCGGCGCAGTTGATGGGCGTGCTGCGCGAGGTGGTCGCCCAGGACACCGGGGTGCCGCGGCCCGGGCTGTCGACGCTGTTCAGCCCCAGCCGGTCGACCTTCGGGGTTGACCTGCTGGTCGCACACACCGACGTCTACCTGGACGGCCAGGTGCACTCCGAGAAGCTGACCGGCCGGGAAATCGTCACCGCGCTGTCGGTGCCGCTGGTCGACCAGACCGACGTCGCAGCTCCTGTGCTGCAGGCGACGGTGCTGTCCCAGCCGGTGCAGACGCTGGACTCGCTGCGTGCGGCCCGCCACGGCACCCTGGACGCCGAGGGCGTCGACCTGTCCGAGTCGGCCGAGCTGCCGCTGATGGAGGTCCGCGCCCTGCTGGACCTGGGCGATGTGGCCAAGGCCAGCCGCAAACTCGACGACCTGGCCGAGCGGGTCGGCTGGAGATGGCGGTTGGTTTGGTACAAGGCCGTCGCCGAGCTGCTCACCGGCGACTACGACTCCGCGATCAAGCATTTCACCGAGGTGCTGGACACCTTCCCCGGCGAGCTGGCGCCGAAGCTGGCGCTGGCCGCGACCGCCGAACTGGCCGGCGAAAGCGACGAGCGAAAGTACTACCAGACGGTGTGGCGGACCAACGACGGCGTGATCTCGGCCGCCTTCGGGCTGGCCAGGGCGCAGTCGGCCGAGGGCGATCGGACCGCCGCGGTGCGGACTCTGGACGAAGTGCCGGCAACCTCGCGGCACTTCACCACGGCGCGGCTGACCAGCGCGGTGACTTTGCTCTCCGGCGGCTCGAGCAGCGAAATCACCGAGGAGCAGATCCGCGACGCCGCCCGGCGGGTGGAGGCGCTGCCGCCGACCGAGCCCCGCGTGCTGCAGATCCGCGCGCTGGTGCTGGGCGGCGCGATGGACTGGCTCGAGGAGCACCACCACGAGGCCAGCACCAACCACATCCTCGGCTTCCCGTTCACCCAGCACGGGCTGCGGTTGGGCGTGGAAGCGTCGCTGCGAACGCTGGCCCGCGTGGCGCCCACGCAGCGGCACCGTTACACGCTGGTCGACATGGCCAACCAGGTGCGGCCGACCAGCACGTTCTGACGCTGCTATCGGCCGCTGACCAGGCTCGCAAGCAAATCGCAAGGAAGCTCAGCCACAGTTGACGCATGGCGGGGGAATCCACGCAGTGGGTGCGCACTGCCCGGATGCTGCGCCGGGCCGGCTTCGGGGTGACCGGTCCGGAAGTCGATGCTGCGCTCACCCGCGACTGGCCGGCCTACGTCGACGCCATGCTCGGCGCCAACCCCGACGCCGACCCGGGCGCGGTCGCCACCCCGATGCCCGCCTTCGCGTCGCCGCGGGCTCCCGGCAGGGGCGCGACGCAGGCGGCGCGCAAGGAGTTCGGCCGTCTGCTCGCCGATCAGCAGGGCGTGCTGTCAGGTTGGTGGCTGCGGCGCATGGTCGCCGTCGGCCAGCCGGTCCACGAGAAGCTGACGCTGTTGTGGCACAACCACTTTGCCACGTCCGCGCAGAAGGTCCGGGCCGCGTCGCACATGGCCGCGCAGAATCAGAAGCTGCGCACCGGCTCGCTGGGCGATTTCCGCGGCCTGGCGTACTCGATGCTGACCGACGCCGCGATGTTGCGCTGGCTGGACGGGCAGGCCAACACCGCCAAGGCCCCCAACGAGAACCTGGCGCGCGAATTCATGGAGCTGTTCGCCCTCGGTCACGGCAACGGCTACACCGAGGACGACGTGCGCAACGGGGCCCGCGCGCTGACGGGATGGGTGATCGGCGCCGACGACAAGACCGCGCTGCTCCCCAAACGCCACGACGCCGCGGCCAAGACGCTGTTCGGCGTCACCCGCAATTTCGACGCCGCAGGGTTCTGCGATGCCGTACTGGCGCAACCCAAGTCGGCGCAATACCTCTCGGAAAGACTGTGGCGACAATTGGCCGCCGACGACCCGCCGTCGCCGCCGACGCTGGACAGGCTGGTTGCCGCGTACGGTCCCGGCCGCGATCTGCGGGCGCTCACCCGCGCGATCCTCACCGACGACGAGTTCACCGGTGGGCGCGCCGGCAAGATCAACACCCCGGTTGAATGGCTGGTCGGCGTGCTGCGCTCGCTGCGGGTCCCGCTCGAGCAACCCGCGCAGCTGAAGGCAGCCGAAGGGACGCTGCGCGCACTGGGGCAGCGGCCGTTCTACCCGCCCAGCGTCGGGGGCTGGCCGCTGGGCCAGGTGTGGCTGTCCACCGCCAGCGCCGAGGCCCGGTTGCGTGCCGCGACCCGACTGGCGCGCACGGGCGACCTATCCGGTGTCGAGGACGCCGGCCCTGGCGACCGCATCGACGCCGTCGGTTATCTGATCGGCGTCGGAGCGTGGTCGGACCGCAGCGTCAGGGCGCTGCAACCACTGGTACGAACGCCGCCGCGGCTGGTCGCCGCCGCCGTCAACACACCGGAGTACCTGACGTCATGATGAACCGCCGCACATTCCTGGTCGCCAGCGCCGGCGCCGGCGCCGCCGGCTTGCTGTCCGGAACCGTGGCGCTGAATTGGGACGACCTGATGCGCGCCGCGCAAGACCGGCCGCTGGCCGAGGGCGCCGGCGTACTGGTGATCGTCACCCTCTACGGCGGCAACGACGGCATTAACACCCTGATCCCTTACGCCGACAACGCGTATCACGACGCACGCCCCGAGCTCGCCTACGCCCCGGGCGACGTCCTGCACCTGGACTCCGAGCTCGGACTCAACCCGGGCATGAAGGGCCTGGCCCAATTGTGGGGCCAACGACAACTCGCCATCGTGCGCGGCGTGGGCTATCCCCAGCCCGACCACAGCCACTTCCGGTCGATGGACATCTGGCAGACGGCATCGCCGGCCGAACCCGTCTCCACCGGCTGGATCGGCCGCTGGCTCGACGCCACCGGCGACGACCCGCTGCGCGCGGTCAACATCGGCCCGGTGCTGCCGTCGCTCGCCGTCGGCGAAAAATACACCGCCGCTGCGCTTTCCACCGTCCATCAGAAAGCCGAGCCAGGGTTCGACTCCGTCGTGACCGCGCTCGGCGCCGACGACCCCACCGACACCCCGGCGATGGCCGCGGTGTGCAAGGCCTACCGCGCCGCGCGCACCACCGACGCACGGTTCGCGTCGATCAAATCGACTGCCGATGAACACAACTCGTTGGCCTCCCAGCTGTCGATGGTTTCCAGCGCGGTCAAGGCTCGCGTCCCGACGCGGGTTTATACGGTGCAGCTCGGCGGATTCGACACGCATGCCAACGAACGCGCCACCCAGCAGCGCCTGCTGCAGAACCTCGACGAAGCGGTGACGCCGTTCCTGCAGCAGATGGCCGGCGATCCCTACGGCAAGAACGTCGTGCTGATGACGTATTCGGAATTCGGACGGCGGGTGCGTGCGAACGCCTCGGCGGGCACCGACCACGGCACCGCCGGTCCGGTCCTGGTGGCCGGCGCGCCGGTCAGGGGCGGCTTCTACGGCGACGAACCCAGCCTGAAGAACCTGGACAACGGAGACCTGAAGTACACCACCGATTTTCGCGACGTCTATTACGAACTGCTGTCGCGCACCGTCGGGACCGACCCCACACCGTCGGTCGGCACGGGCCGAACCAGCCTAGGATTCCTCTAGCGCCTCCACGCAGTCGCGGGCGATGGCCAGCTCCTCGTTGGTCGCAATCACCAGAATCGTGATCGGTGAATCGTCCGTGGATATGCGGCGCTCACGGCTCGCGTTGCGGTCCTCGTCGATGATCAGGCCGAGCTCTTCGAGGCCGGCCACGGCGTCGCGGCGCACCGCGGCCGCGTTCTCCCCGATGCCGGCCGTGAAGGTCAGCACGTCGGTGTGCCCCAGCACCGCGAGATAGGCACCGATGTACTTGCGCAACCGGTGGATGAACACGTCATAGGCCAATTTCCCTGCGGCATCGCCGGATTCGACCATCTGCTGCAGCCGCCGGAAATCGTTCTCCCCCGAAAGTCCCCACACCCCCGACCGGTGGTTGAGCATTGACTCGATCTCGTCGACGCTCATGTTCGCGCGGCGCGACAGGTAGCTGACGACGCCGGGGTCCACGTCGCCGCTGCGGGTGCCCATCACCAGCCCCTCCAGCGGGGTCAGGCCCATCGACGTCTCGACGGGGCGTCCGCCCGCGATCGCCGAGGCGGAGTCGCCGTTACCCAGATGCAGGACGATTTGATTCAGCCCGTCGAGCGGCCGGTCCAGCAACGCGGCGACCTGCTCGCTGACGTAGCGGTGCGACGTGCCGTGAAATCCGTAGCGCCGGATGTCATATCGCTGCGCCAGCTCACCGTTGATGGCGTAGGTCGCGGCCGCAGGAGGCAGGTCGTGGAAGAAGGCCGTATCGAAGACCGCCACATGCGCGACGTCGGGCAGCAGCTTGCGTGCCACCGTGATGCCCCGCACCGCAGGCGGATTGTGCAGCGGCGCCAGCTCGGAGAGCTTGTCGATCTCGGCGACCACCGAGTCGTCCAGCACGGTCGGGCGATAGAATCGCTTGCCGCCGTGGACAACCCGATGCCCCACCGCCAGCAGGCCGCAGGACTTGAGGTCGATGCCGGCCTCGGCCAGATGCTCGAACGCCAGCCGCAGGGCTTCCTCGTGGTCGCCGACCCGCGACGACGGCTCGCCGATCTGCTGGATGACGCCGCCCTCGCGGGACTGGCCCGTGTCCGGGTCGACGAGTTGGAATTTCAGCGAGGATGAGCCGGAATTGACCACCAGCACAAGGCGATCAGCCATGCCCCGTACCCTGCGCCTGGATCGCGGTGATGGCGACGGTGTTGACGATGTCTTCGACCAGCGCGCCGCGGGACAGGTCGTTGACCGGTTTGCGCAGCCCCTGCAGCACAGGTCCGATCGCGATCGCCCCGGCGCTGCGCTGCACCGCCTTGTAGGTGTTGTTACCCGTGTTGAGGTCGGGGAAGATCAGCACCGTCGCGCGACCGGCCACCGGCGAATCCGCCATCTTGGTGGCCGCCACGGACGGATCCACCGCGGCGTCGTACTGGATGGGGCCTTCGACCGGCAGTTCAGGGTTCCGGGCGCGCACCAACTCCGTTGCGGCCCTGACCTTGTCGACGTCGGCGCCGGTGCCGGATGCGCCGGTGGAGTACGAAAGCATGGCCACCCGCGGCTCGACGCCGAATTGCGCCGCGGTGTGCGCCGAGCAGATCGCGATGTCGGCGAGCTGTTCCGGCGTCGGGTTGGGGACGATCGCGCAGTCCCCGTAGGCCAGCACGCGATCGGGCAGGCACATCAGAAACACGCTGGATACCGTGGAGACACCGGGAACTGTTCTGATGATCTCGAAGGCCGGCCGGACGGTGTGGGCGGTGGTGTGCGCGGCACCGGACACCATGCCGTCGACCATGCCGTTGTACACCAGCATGGTGCCGAAATACGAGTAGTCGTGCATGATCTCGTGCGCCTGCTCGACGGTGATGCCCCTGGCCTTGCGCATTTCCGCGTACTGGTCGGCGAAGTGACCCAGCAGTTCCGAGGTGCGCGGGTCGGTGACCTTTGCCCCACTAAGATCGATGCCGAGTTCGCCCGAGCGTAAGCGGATTTGGGCCTCGTCGCCCAGGATGGTCAGGTCGGCGACGCCGTGCTGCAGCAGGCGGCCGGCGGATTTGAGGATGCGATCATCGTCGCCTTCGGGAAGCACGATGTGCTTGCGGTCCGAGCGGGCCTGCTGCTGCAGGCGATGGGTGAACATCTGCGGCGTGACCACAGTCGGAATCGGAATGGCCAACTGCGCCAACAGGTCCGCCACGTCGACGTAGCGGTCCATCAGTTCCAGCGCGGTGTCGATCTTGCGCTGCGAAGTCGCCGTGAGCCGGCCGCGGGCCGCCGCGGCGGCACTGGCGGTGTCGTAGGTGCCCAGCTGGGTGGTGATGATGGGCAGCCGCAACCGCAGGCCGGCGACGAGGGCCGCGATCGAGGCGTGCAGCGGATATCCGCCGTTGAGGATGACGCACGATAATGCCGGAAACCCCTGGGCCGCATGCGCGCTGGCGACGGCGAGCACCACGTCCGAGCGATCGGCTGGAGTGATGACAGCCATCCCGTCGCGCAGTCGTTCCAGCACGTGGTCGGCGGTCATCCCCGCGACCAAGACGCCGGTGACCTCGCGTTCGCACAGCTCGGCGTCACCGCTGATCCGCGTACCGTCCACGGCCTTGGCCAGCTCGGTCACCGTCGGCGACGACAGCAACGGCACCTCGGGTAGCACGTAGCTGCGCGCCGCCAACAGGTGCACCGCCTCGGACACGGCCGCGAGCTCGGCCGGCGCGCACCGGTTGGCCACCACCGCGGCGGTGTGTGCGTGCTGCGCCGACAGCTCGGTCAGGCATACCTCGACCACACTCGCGACCTCGTCGGCGGTGCGGCCCTTGGCGCTCACCGCCAGCAGCACCGGGGCACCGAGGTTGACCGCGATCCGGGCATTCACCGAAAGCTCAGCGGGAGAAGCGATGTCGGTGTAGTCGCTGCCGACGATCACCACCGCGTCGCACGCCTGCGCCATGTCGTAATACGCGGCGACGATGTCAGCGATCGCAGTGTCGGCGTCGGCGTGCAGCTGCTGATAGGTGACGCCGACACACCGCTCGTACGGCAGGCCAGCGGTGCTGTGTTCGATCAGCAGCTCCGCGATGTAGTCGCGGTCCTCCCCTAGTCGCGTAATCGGTCGGAAAACACCGACTTTCGCCACCTGCGCGGCCAACCGGTGCAGCAGCCCGAGCGCGATCGTCGCCTTGCCGGACGCCGCCTCGGGGGCGGCGATGTAGATCGCTGGTTTGGTTTGTGAGGTCACAGCCGCCGCAGCCGGGGCGCCAGGTCCTTCTCGAACAGCTCCAGAAACCGGCGCTGGTCGTGACCGGGCGCATGGAACACCAGGTGGTTAAGGCCCCACCCCACATACTGACCGACCTTTTCGACGGCCTCGTCGGGGTCCGACGCCACGATCCAGCGCTTGGCGATCTGCTCGATCGGCAGCGCGTCGGCGGCCTTCTCCATCTCGATCGGGTCGTCGATGCTGTGCTTTTGCTCGGCGCTCAGCGACAGCGGCGCCCAGAACCGGGTGTTCTCCAGCGCCAGATCCGGGTCGGTGTCATAGGAGATCTTGATCTCGATCATCTTGTCGATATCGTCGGGGTTGCGCTCGGCGGCCGCCGCGCCCTCGAGCACGGCGGGCATCAGCTTTTCGGTGTAGAGCTCCTCGCCCTTGCCGGACGTGCAGATGAAGCCGTCGCCGGAGCGTCCGGCGTACTTGGCAACGACGCCGCCGCCCGCGGCGATGTAGACGGGCACCCCGCCCTCGGGCACGTCGTAGATCGAGGCGCCCTTGGTGTGGTAGTACTCGCCCTCGAAGTCGACGCGGTCGCCGCGCCACAGCTCGCGCATCAGCCGCACGGATTCGCGCAGCCGGGCAAACCGCTCCTTGAATTCCGGCCAGTCCCCCTCGTACCCGGTGGCGATCTCGTTCAGCGCCTCGCCGGTGCCCACTCCGAGGAAGATGCGGTTGGGGTACAGGCAGGCCATGGTGGCGAAGGCCTGGGCAACGACGGCGGGGTTGTACCGGAAAGTCGGGGTGAGCACCGAGGTGCCCAGGATGATTTTCTTGGTGCGTTCGCCGACCGCGGTCATCCAGGCCAGTGAGAACGGCGCGTGTCCGCCCTTGTGCCGCCACGGCTGGAAATGGTCACTGACGGTGGCGCTGTCCATCCCGTGCGCCTCGGCGGCGACGGCGAGTTCGACGAGCTCACGCGGTGCGAATTGTTCAGCAGATGCTTTGTATCCAAGTTTCAGTTCAGCCACGGGTTATTTCTACTCCTCCGCGCCCGGTCGCGACCCGCTGCGCCCGGCTTCGCCGCGCTTGCGATCGCTCCTAGACTTTGCCGCATGCCCCACCAGTCAAAGCTGACCCTTTTCCAGGTCACCGAAAACGTGCACTTCGCCCGGGGCAGCGCGGTGAACTGGGTGCTGGTCACCGACGACACCGGGGTCATGCTGATCGACGCCGGCTATCCCGGCGATCGCGAGGACGTGCTGGCGTCGCTGCGCCAGCTCGGCTACGACGCCGGCGACGTGCACGCGATCCTGCTGACCCACGCGCACATCGACCACTTCGGCTCGGCGATCTGGTTCGCCAACGAGCACGGCACGCCGGTGTACTGCCACGCCGAGGAGGTGGGCCACGCCAAGCGCGAATACATCGAGCAGGCCTCGGTTTTCGATGTCGCGCTGCGGATCTGGCGCCCCCGCTGGGCGGTGTGGGGCCTGCATGTGGTCCGCAGCGGAGGGCTGATCCGCGACGGCATTCCCACCGCGCGGGCCCTGACCGCCGAGACGGCCGCCGACCTGCCGGGCTACCCGATGGCCATCTTCACCCCGGGCCACACCGGCGGGCACTGCTCGTATCTCGTCGACGGGGTCCTGGTCAGCGGTGACGCGCTGGTCACCGGCCACCCGCTGCTGCGCCACCGCGGGCCACAGCTGCTACCGGAGGTGTTCAGCCACAACCAGCAGGCCACGCTGCGCAGCCTGGACGCGCTGGCGCTGCTGGAGACCGAGATCTTGTTGCCCGGTCACGGCGACGTGTGGCGGGGCCCGATCCGGGAGGCGACGGACGCGGCGGGCGCGCTAGCCCGCTAGGTGCTCGCGCAGCGTCTCGCCGGCGTAGCCGGTGCGGAACGCGCCGCGCTCCTGCAACAGCGGCACCACGGTATCGACGAATTCGTCCAGGCCGTGCGGAGTCAGGTGCGGCACCAGGATGAATCCGTCGCAGGCGTCGGCCTGGACGTAGCGGTCGATCTCGTCGGCGATGTGCGCGGCCGTGCCGACGAACTGCTCCCGGCTGGTGACCGCGATGACCAGCTCCCGGATCGACAGATGTTCGGCTTCCGCGCGCTCGCGCCAGCCGCGCGCCACCGCGACCGGATCGCCGTGCCGCACCCGGCCCTGCGTGATGCCGGTGTCGCCGGTCGGGTCGAAGTCGGGCAGCGGGCCGTCGGGGTCGTAGCCCGACAGGTCGCTGCCCCACACCTGCTCGAGCATCGCGATCGCCGTCGCGCCGCTGACCTGCTGATAGCGGATGTGCCGCGCCTTGTCCTGCGCCTCGTCGGCGCTGTCGCCGAGCACGAACGTCGCGGCCGGAAATACCTTGACCTGGTCGGGGTCTCGGCCAGCCGACTTGGCCCGGCCCTTGACGTCGGCGTAGTAGCGCTGGCCGTCCTCGAGCGACGCATGCAGCGTGAACAAGGCGTCGGCGTGGCGGGCGCCGAAAGCGCGGCCCTCGGGAGAGTCGCCGGCTTGCAACAGGACTGGATGACCCTGCGGCCCGGCGGGCAGTGTGGCGAACCCGCGCACGTCGAACTGCGCGCCGGAGAACTCGACGCTGCGGATGCCGGCCGGATCGACGTAGGTTCCGCCTTCGAGGTCCGCGATCACGGCGTCGGAAGCCCAGCTGTCCCAGAACTTTTGCGCCACGGCGAGGAATTCCTCCGCTCGCGAATACCGGTCCGCGTGATCGAGGAAGCCGCCGCGCCGGAAGTTGGCGCCGGTGAACGCGTCCGACGAGGTGACGATGTTCCAGCCGGCACGGCCGTCGGACAGGTGGTCGAGTGTGGCGAATTGCCTTGCCACCTCGAAGGGTTCGTTGAAGGTGGTATTGATGGTGCCGGTCAGCCCGATCCGGTCGGTGGCGCCCGCCAGGGCGGCCAGCACGGTGAAGGTGTCCGGCCGGCCCACCACGTCGAGGTCGTAGATCCGGCCCCGGTGTTCGCGCAGGCGCAGTCCTTCGGCCAGGAAGAAGAAGTCGAACAGCCCGCGTTCGGCGGTGCGGGCGAGGTGCACGAAGGAATCGAACTCGATCTGGCTGCCCGCGCCGGGGTCGGTCCACACCGTGGTGTTGTTGACGCCCGGGAAGTGCGCGGCCAGATGAATCGGCTTGCGGGTCAAGCGATCAGGCCCCACTTTTCGGCGATCAGCTGGTGGGAGCGCAGCCGGTCTTCGTGCCGGTGGGTCACCGAGGTGACGACGAGTTCGTCGGCGCCGGTCAGCCGCTGCAGAGCGGACAGCCGCTCCGCGACCTCGTCCGGATCGCCGACGAATTGCGTTTCCAGCCGGTCCTTGACGACGGGCATCTGCTCCTCGGTGAGCGGCGGGCAATCGTCGGGATCCGGGTAGGGCATGGCGCCCACCCCGGTCCGGATGGAGAACACCCACTGCCCGTAGCCGGCGGCGAGACGGTGCGCGGAGGCGCTGTCGTCGGCGACGACGACGTCGGCCGAGACCACGACGTAGGGCTTCTCCAGCTTCGCCGACGGTACGAACGTATCCCGATATGCCTCAATGGCTTCCAGCGCGGTCGCCGGGGTGATGTGATAGCTCGCGACGAACGGCAGCCCGTGCGCGCCGGCCATCCGGGCGCTCTGCCCCCTGGTGCTGCCGAAGATCCACGGCGTCAGTCCCGATCGCTCGCCCGGCACCGCGTGCACGTCGAAACCCTCCACCTCGTAGCTGCCGTCCAGCATCGCGAGGATGTCGGTGAGCTGCTCGCCGAACTCGGGCGCCACCGCCTCGGGTTGTTGCAGGATGCCCATGGTGGCCATCACCCGTTCCGTGTCAAGCAGCCCACGCAGATCGAACGGCAGCGGAATCACCACGCCGTCGACCTCGCGCCACTGCCGCGGGGTGCGCTTCCTGGCCGGCTGCGACGACTTGTACCCGGTGTCGCGCCGCTGTCCCCGGCCGACACCCAAGTCGATGCGGCCCGGATGGAAGGCGTCCAGCATCCCGAAACTTTCAACCACTGCGGCGGCCGTGGTGTGGCCGAGCTGCACGGCGGCGGCGCCCACGCGAATCGTGTTGGTAGCGGCCGCGATTTGGCCGATCAGCACCGCGGGCGCCGAGCTGGCGACCCCGACGAAGTGGTGCTCGGCGATCCAGTACCGCTTGAAGCCCCACCGCTCGGCGTGCTGCGCGAGGTCGATGGTGTTCCGCAGCGCCGTCGCGGCATCGCTGCCGGCGCTGATCGGCGCCAGGTCGAGGATCGAGAGCGGAATCACTGGTCCACCGCCGCGTATCGGTTTGCCGCCACCGGCAGGCCGAGCCGTTCGCGCAGCGATTCGCCGTCGCGGTAGCCGGTGCGGAATCGTCCGGCCCGCTGCAACATCGGCACCACCTCGTCGACGATCACCGGGAGGTCGGTGGCGTTGACGGCGGGCCGCAGCCGCGCTCCGTCGATGCCCAGCCGCTGCCATTCCAGCAATATGTCCACCAATTCTGTTGGGCTGGTTGAGATGACGAGGCAGTCGGAGCGGAAGTCGGCATCTCCGCCGAACGACACCACCAGATCCGCGAATACCTTCAGCCCCTGCACCTGCTCGAGGATACCTCGCAGCGACGCATCGTCGGTGGGCGTGACGAATACGAGATCGGCGCTTTCCGAAGCGAATTCGTAGACGGGCCCGGCGTGCGCGAGGACAGCCACCACCGGCTGGCCCTGCG
Organism: uncultured Actinomycetota bacterium; assembly: GCA_963758775.1. Classification (GTDB taxonomy): domain Bacteria; phylum Actinomycetota; class Actinomycetes; order Mycobacteriales; family Mycobacteriaceae; genus Mycobacterium. The sequence goes on along the minus strand of CAVWWU010000010.1, from coordinate 1,427,558 downwards.
GCGGGCGTGGTGTGATCGACGGCCCCTTGACCGAGAAATGCTTTCCGGTGAAGTCGATGTAGTGCAGCTTGTCGATGTCGACGTAACGGCCCGTGCTGGCGTCGCGGATCAGCGCGTCGTCCTCCCAGCTGTCCCACAATCGCCGGACCACCTCGACGTACTCGCGGGCCTCGTCGAAGAGCGGAATCTGGGTTGCGTCCCGGCGGCCGAACAGCGCGGCCTCGTGGGTGGTGATACTGACCCGCGGCTGCCAGCCCGCCCGGCCGTGCGAGACATGGTCAAGCGTGGCAATGGCTTTGGAGATGTGGAACGGCTCGGTATGGGTGACGGTGGCCACCGGAATCAGACCGATGTGCCGCGTCGCGGGCGCGATCCGGGCCGCGACGAGAACGGCGTCACCGCGGCCGGCCAGCCGTCGCGGATCGATCCGCTCGCGGCGCCCGGGCTGCGGCATCAGGGTGTCGTCGATGGTGAGGAAGTCGAGGAGACCGCGCTCGGCGGTGCCGGCCAGCTCGGCCCAGTAGCGGCCGCTCAGCACGGACGGAGCACCTGACGCCAGCGCGGTGCGCCAGGCCTGGGGGTGCCAGCCGTACCCGTCGAGCGCGACGGCCAGCCGCAACTCGGTCATGCGAGCAGCTTTTCGAACGCGATCGGAAGAACCAGGCCCGACGTGGGCAGCGGCGCGGCCAGCCGGGTGTAGCCCGTCGCCTCGTAGAGCTCTTCGGCCTCGGGCTGGCGATGCCCGGTCACAAGGTAGATCTTGCGGTAGCCGCCGGCCGCGATCTGCGCCTCCAGTTCGACCAGCAGCGCCGCGGCGAAGCCGCGGCGGCGATGCGCGCTGTCCGTCCAGACCCTCTTCACTTCGGCGGTCTCGGCGTCTCGTCGCACGAATCCGCCGCCGGTGACCGCGCGGCCGTCCAACAGCCCGATCAGCATGCCGCCATCGGGTGGTGCGAAGTCACTGACGGGACCTTGTTTCAACCACTCCATTATCGTCGGCGCCGTGCTGCCGTAGCGGTCCGCATACTCGACGGCCAGCTCGTCGAACAGTGGCTGTGCCACCGCGTCGTTCAACGCGGCCGGGACGAACTGCAGCTGAGAACTGGTCATCACCTACGAATTAAACCCGGGTCGCGGTGACGTATTTCGGGCTGTTGTCCACATCACTGTCGTCGCCGTGCCAGCGCCCGGCCAGGCCCATGGCGCTGAACAGCCCGACGACGTCCCGCTCGACCGTCTGCCAGCCGTGCGTCACCAGATACTCGGGCACATACCGGTATTCGCCGGGGTAGGTCAGGCTGGTCAGGTCGACGTCCAGTCCGTGTCTGCGCCAAACCGCCATGAACGCCTGACCGGCCGCCAGCTGGGACACGGACCAGGTGGGCATGTGGTCGGCGGCGAACCGGCTGCCGGGCGCGCTGAGCGCGGTGATGTCGTCCAGTAGCCGGTTCTGCGCGGACGGCGGCAGGTAGCCGATCAGCAGTTGCTCGACGATCCACACCGTGGGCTGGGCGTCGTCGAAGCCGACCCGCCGCAGTGCGGCGAGCCAATCCTGACGGAGATCGACGCCGACCGCGCACCGGTTCGCCGACAGGGTGGCCCCCAGCCCGCGGAGCACGGCGGTCTTGAAGTCGATGACCTCGGGCTGATCGACCTCGTACACCGTGGTCCTGGGCGGCCACCACAGCCGATATGGCCGGGTGTCCAGCCCCGACGCCAGAATGACGGCCTGGCGGATGCCCGCGCGTCCGGCGTCGGCGAGAAATTGGTCCAGGAACCGGGTGTGCGTGACCAGGACGTCCATCAGGGCGGCCACCACCGGATCGCCGGAATCGGGGCCGCCACCGCCGTACTGCTGGTTGTCGATCACCTGAACGAAGTACTCGACGCCGACGGCGCGGACCAGCGCTTCGGCGAACGGATCGTCGATCACGCCTTTCTTGCTGGCCACGGCCCTGGCGGTCGCCCCGAAAGTCGCGGTCATCCCGACGCCGGTGGCCGGATCCCACGAGTCGCCGTCTCTGCGCGCCGGCGGGGTCGGCGATGTCATAGGCGCCGCAGGGCCAGCCCTACACCCGCCCGCCAACCGAGCAGAATCACCGCGGTCACCGTCGACGCCACCACTACGAAGCTGGCTGCCACACCGGCCGAACTGGCTTTGCGCAGCAGCATGCCCACCACCACGGTGCACAACCAGACGACCACCCCGGTGGGAACCACCGCGGTGGGCCGCCGCCAACCGCGGGACGCCAGCCAGCCGATGACCGTCCCGGTGAGAAACGGCCAGGCGGTGGCGGCAACGCCGGTGACGGTGATTCCTTCGGCGTGGCTGCGGCGCCCGATGGCGCAAAACACCAGCACGCCGACGACGTCCGCCGCGAGCCAGGCCGGTGCGCGCCCTTGCATTCCGTGAGACTACGCAATCCTTGACCACGTCTGCGCGGCGAACCTAGATTCGCAGTGGTGACCGGCGCCGGATCGGCCACCGGCAAGGCGACGGCGCTGGGACGCCGCTGTTTCACGCCCAGCCGGAAAAGCTGAAAAAGGCTCTGGTGAAAGCGATTCCGTTGCGCCTGCCGGCACGCCCCGAGGAGGTCGGCCAGGTGACCAGCGTCAGCGGCGGCCGCACTATGGCTGGTTAAAGGCAGAATGGAATCTATGAGCACCAAGACACCGCCCGCTTTCGACCGCGACGACCCCCTGGGCCTGGACGCGTCCCTGTCCGATGACGAGCTCGCGGTGCGTGACACGGTGCGGAAGTTCTGCGCCGAGCATGTCATCCCGCACGTCGCCGAATGGTTCGAAATCGGTGACCTCCCGGCCCGCCAATTGGCGAAGCAGTTCGGCGAACTCGGATTACTCGGCATGCACCTGGACGGCTACGGCTGCGGCGGGGCCTCGGCCGTGCACTACGGGCTGGCCTGTACCGAACTGGAAGCTGCCGACTCCGGGGTGCGATCCATGGTCTCGGTGCAGGGATCGCTGGCGATGTTCGCCATCTGGAACTTCGGCTCCGAAGAGCAGAAGCAGCAGTGGCTGCCGGGCATGGCCGCGGGCGACCTGCTCGGGTGCTTCGGGCTGACCGAGCCCGACGCCGGCTCCGACCCCGCGGCGATGACCACCCGCGCGCGCCGCGACGGCTCGGACTGGGTGCTCAACGGCCGCAAGATGTGGATCACCAACGGCTCGGTGGCCGACGTCGCGGTCGTCTGGGCCGCGACCGATGACGGGATCCGGGGCTTTGTCGTGCCGGCGCACAGCGCGGGCTTCACCGCCAACACCATCCACCACAAGCTGTCGTTGCGCGCCTCGATCACCAGCGAGCTGGTCCTCGACGACGTGCGGCTGCCCGCCGATGCGATGCTGCCCGAGGCCAGGGGTCTGCGCGGGCCGCTTTCCTGCCTGTCGGAGGCGCGTTACGGAATCATCTGGGGATCGATGGGCGCCGCGCGCTCGGCGTGGCAGGCCGCGCTCGACTACTCGACGCAGCGCACCCAATTCGGCCGACCCATCGCGGGATTCCAGTTGACGCAGGCGAAACTCGTCGACATGGCGGTCGAATTGCACAAGGGTCAGCTGCTGTCGCTGCACCTGGGTCGGCTCAAAGACAGCGGCGGGCTTCGGCCCGAGCAGGTCAGCTTCGGCAAGCTGAACAACACGCGTGAGGCGATCAAGATCTGCCGGACGGCCCGAACGATATTGGGCGGTAACGGGATATCGCTGGAATATCCGGTGATTAGGCATATGGTCAACCTGGAATCGGTGCTGACGTACGAGGGCACACCGGAGATGCACCAACTCGTGCTGGGCCAGGCGTTCACCGGCAGCGACGCCTTCCGCTGACATAGGAGCCAGCCATGGGATTTTTCGCATTTCGAATCGGGCTTGCCGCATGCGGCCTGTGCTTGGCGGTGGGCATGCCCGCCGCACGAGCCGACCCCAGTACCGTCACGCTGCCCGCGATGAACTCCACCAACGCCGGGCCGATCATCGGCGGCTCGGGCGCCGCGCCGCAGATGTCGCAGCAACTCAAAAGCCTTGCCGATCCCAATGTTCAAGAGGTGGACGGTCCGGATGCGGCCCAATTCATCGCGGCCGCAGCCGCTGTCACGAATCGCGATCTCGCCGGCCCGTTCATGGCGCTACAGCGGGCGTTGAGCTGTCAGCAGAACAACGCGGGCTTCGGCGCGCGCGCCTACCGGCGCAACGACGGATTGTGGGGCGGCGGGATGCTGGTCATCTCCAAAAGCGCCTACCCCGACACCGCCGCGATGAAGGCCTGCGAGATGTCCAACTGGCGACGGCCTTCGTCGGGCAGCACCATGTCGATGTGCAACAGCGGCTGGATCTATCCCCCGCTGACCTTCGACAAGAAGGGTGGCGACTACGCCGTCATGCTCGCCGGCACGAACTCCGACTTCTGCGACCGGGTGAACGGGAACTACAGGGGCACCGCGTCCGTGTGGCCGTGAGTTAGAACGGCGGATCGTCGGGCGGCGCAGGGCCCTGTGGCACGGCTGGCCGTGCGGCTTGGTGAGCCTTGCGGTTTTGCCGGCGTTCTTCGGCGACGTAACTGGCGCGGTTCTGGGCGCGGGTTCGGCGACGCTGCGGCATCTTCAGGGAGCGAACGGTGCAGCGCTTGGCGGGCACCCGGCTGGACAGGGGCAGTTCGCCGGTGGGCACGCACAAACCGGGGAACAGTAGTGCGCTGCCCGGCGTGGTGACATAGGTGCGCCCCGACGGGAGCGTCCAGATCACCGTCCCGTCGGGCAACTGTTGGTCATTCCAGCCCCAGAACGTCTTCAAGAGATGATGAAAACGGCACAGGCACTTCAGGTTTGACGCGTGAGTGGCCCCGTGATTGGAGTACGGGACCGTGTGGTCGAGTTCGCAGTCCGTGGCCGGGCGGTCACAGCCGGGCGCGCGACAGGTCAGATCGCGGCAGCGCACGAAATCGGCCAGCCTCGCCGAGGGCGTGTAACCCTTCTCCGGCTCGGCATCGCGAAACGAGCTCAGCGGCGCCAGTTTTGCCGACTTGGCCAACTCGGCGACCATCTCCGGCGGGATCAGCTCCTTGGCTCCCAACAGCGCACCCGGAGTGCTTCCGCCGCCCTGCACGGTTGCCTGTTCGGCGACCACGTGAATAACCACCGGCTGCGGCAACGGTGTCTGGTCGGCGGGGCAGCGCGGCTTCCCGCACTGGCATCGCAGCCGGTCGCCCCCGGCGGCCAACGCCCCCATGGCGTCGGCGCGGCGTTGATTGCGGGTGCGGGGGTCGTCGTCACACACCGTGGCGGCCAGCGCATCTAAGCGCGTATCCACAAGGTGCGCGTCGGTGGTATGCAGTCTGCCGAACACCTCGGTCAGGCCCTGGCCGCCGTCCCATATGGAGAACTCACGATGCGCTTGAGCCTCCCGACGGCGGCGCACCGCATCACGATCGGCGCGTTCGACCACCATGTCGACCAACGCAGCCAGCTTGCCGCGCGTCAAGGACGGCCAACGTCGCACTCTGGCGGCGAGCTCGGCGTCGACGGCGGCCATCGTGTCCAGGTCGGTGATCAGGTTGGTGCGATAGACGATGGTCTGAAACGTCGAGTAGCTGATATCGCCGGCCAGCAACGCGGCACCCACCTGCGGCAGCCGGACGCGCATCGCCCGCGAGTAGTCCAGCAGACTCGACGCCAGCGCCGCGCTGATGCCGAGCGCCGCGGCGACCTCGGCGCTGATGGCGTCCCAGGTGTCGCCCACCCATGTCTCACGCTCGCCGCATTCGCGCAGCCGCAGCACGTCGAGGTCGCCGATCGCGACCAACCGCTCGCCGGCCGCGCGGTTCTCCGCCCGCGAGGAAGCGCACATGCGGTCCACGATCGCCGCGGCATCCCGCCGACCTTGTTCGAACATACTTTCGATAATAGCTGCGCCGACCGACAACTTTTTGGCAGTGTCCGGTCCGGCAATGGAACAATCAGCGATATGTCACGCCATCGCGTCGTCATCATCGGTAGCGGATTCGGCGGCCTGAACGCGGCCCGAGCGCTCAAACGGGCCGACGTCGACATCACGCTGATCTCCAAAACGACCACGCATCTGTTCCAGCCGCTGCTGTACCAGGTGGCGACGGGGATCTTGTCCGAGGGCGACATCGCCCCGACGACAAGGCTGATCCTGCGTAAGCAGAAGAACGTCCGGGTGTTGTGGGGCGAGGTCGACGCGATCGACCTCACGGCGAAGACGGTCACGTCGCACCTGATGGGCATGCAGACGGTGACGCACTACGACAGCCTTATCGTGGCCGCCGGCGCCCAGCAGTCCTACTTCGGCAACGACGACTACGCCGCCTTCGCGCCCGGCATGAAGAGCATCGACGACGCCCTGGAGTTGCGGGGCCGCATCCTCGGCGCTTTCGAGGCCGCCGAGGTCGCGACCGATCCGGTCGAGCGCGAGCGCCGGCTCACCTTCGTCATCGTCGGGGCCGGGCCCACCGGTGTCGAGGTGGCCGGCGAGATCGTCCAATTGGCCGAGCGGACCCTGGCCGGGGCATTTCGGACCATCACGCCCAGCGACTGCCGGGTAATCCTGCTCGACGCCGCGCCGGCCGTGTTGCCGCCGATGGGCAAGAAGCTGGGCCTCATCGCGCAGCGTCGGCTGGAAAAGATGGATGTCGAGGTCCAGCTCAACGCGATGGTGACCGCCGTCGACTACGACGGCATCACGATCAAGGAGGAGGACGGCGGCGAGAGACGAATCGGCTGCGCGTGCAAGGTATGGGCGGCCGGCGTAGCGGCCAGCCCGCTGGGCAAGATGATCGCCGACCAGTCCGACGGAACCGAAACCGACCGTGCCGGAAGGGTAATCGTCGAGCCCGACCTCACCGTGAAGGGACACCCGCACGTCTTTGTCGTCGGTGATCTGATGTCCGTGGAAGGCGTGCCCGGCATGGCACAGGGAGCGATCCAGGGCGCGCACTACGCCACCACTCTGATCAAACACGCGCTGAAAGGACAGGACGACCCGGCCACCCGCAAGCCGTTCAAGTACTTCGACAAGGGCAGCATGGCCCTCATCTCCCGTTACAGCGCCGTCGCGCATGTCGGCAAGCTCGAGTTCGGTGGCTTCATCGCTTGGTTGGCGTGGCTGGGGCTGCACCTGTATTACCTTGTCGGACACCGCAACCGGATCGCCGCCATGTTCTCCTGGGGCATTTCCTTCCTCGGCCGCACCCGCGGCCAGATGGCCATCACCAGCCAGATGATGTACGCCCGCCCGGTGGTGGATTGGGTGGAGAAGCAAGCGCAAGACGGGTCGCTGGCCGCGGCCGAACGCATCGAAGCGGCCGAGAAGGCAGCCGGCTAACTCAGCGCCTGGTCGATATCGGCGATCAGGTCGTCGGTGTCCTCCAGCCCGACCGAGATGCGCACCACGCCGTCGCCGAGCCCGATCGCGGCGCGCCCTTCCGGACCCATCGCGCGGTGAGTTGTGGTGGCGGGGTGGGTGATTAGCGACTTGGCGTCACCGAGGTTGTTGGAGATGTCGATCAGCCGCAGCTTGTCCAACAGCTCGAAGGCACGTTCCTTGGCGGCACCCTCGGCCGTGTCGAGCTCGAAGGTGACGACGGTCCCGCCGCCCGACATCTGACGCTTGGCCAGATCGAATTGCGGGTGCGACGGCAGGAACGGGTAGCGGACCCAGCGCACCGCCGGATGGCCCTGAAGGAACTCGGCGATCCGCTGCGCCGACGAGTTGCAGTAGTCCACCCGAACCGCAAGCGTTTCAAGGCCTTTCAGCAATACCCAGGCGTTGAAGGCACTCATCGCCGGGCCGGTGTGTCGCATCAGCTTCTGCACCGGACCGTCGATGTACTCCTGGTCGCCGAGGATCGCACCGCCCAGCACCCGACCCTGGCCGTCGATGTGCTTGGTGCCCGAATATACCACCACGTCAACCCCGAGCGGAAAACCCTGCTGCAGCAACGGTGTGGCAAAGACGTTGTCCAGCACCACTTTTGCGCCCGCCGCATGCGCCATCTCCGTCACCGCGGCGATGTCCACCAGCGACTGCATCGGATTCGACGGCGTCTCGAAGAACACCGCCTGCGTGGGTACCGAGAGCGCCTGCTCCCATTGCGCGAGATCGTCACCGTCGACGAAGACCGTCTCCACGCCCCAGCGCGGCAGGATCTCGTTGCATACCACGAAGCACGACCCGAACAGGCTGCGCGCGGCGACCAGCCGGTCACCGGCGCCGAGCAGCGCGCCCAGCGAGGTGAACACCGCGGCCATCCCGCTCGCGGTGGCGAAGGCCGCCGGCGCGCCCTCGATCAGGCGCAGCCGTTCCTCGAACATCGTCACGGTGGGGTTGCCGTAGCGCGAGTAGACGAAGTGGTCCAGCTCGCCGGTGAACGACTGCTCCGCGACGGCGGCCGACGGGTAGACGTAGCCGGAGGTCAAAAACATCGCCTCGGCGGTCTCTTCGAACCCGGACCGCAACAGCCCGCCGCGCACACCGATGGTGGCCTGGCGGACGCCGTCGGGCAGCTCCTTGGGCGTGCGGACGGAGGGCTGGTCGGTCACCCCTGTCTCCAGGGCAATCCGATCGCCCTCCAGCCGCCGTCACCACGGTGGCCGTAGGCATCGAGCTGGCCTTCGAAGCCGTCGAGCACGTTGTACGACGGGGTGATGCCGGCCTCGGTGGCCACTTCGGCGGCGCCGATGGAGCGGTTGCCCGAGCGACACAGGAAGATCACCGGCCGCTCCCCGTCACCGGACGGGACCTGGTCCTGCAGTTCGGCGAGGAAGTTCGGGTTGCGGCGGCCGTCGGACGTGTTCCACTCGATGTAGACCACGTCGCGTTCGAGGCTGGATAGGTCCGGCACACCCACGAACCGCCATTCGGCGTCGGTGCGCACGTCGACCAGGACCGCCTGCGGGTTGTCGCTGAGCAGCTTCCATGCCTGCTCCGGTGTGATATCTCCTGCGTATGGCACGGCTACGAAGCTTACACAAAGGCTCCTGACCAGGTCATATGGCCCACTCCCTACGGCTGCCTACGCGCCGAGTTCGTGCTCGATCTGCGGGAAGTAGCGGACACCGCCCGGACTGAGGACGATCCAGTCGTGGAATCCTCCGTTGGCCAGCACGAAGCTGATCGGCGCTGATTGGGACACGGCGTTTTGCGCGAGGACAAGCGCGTCGGGTGCGACTGGGTCCATGGAGCCGGCGTAGACATACGTCGGCGGCAGGCCGTTGAGTGACCCATACAGCGGACTCACCAGAGGGTCGGTCAGCGGGAGATTGCCTGCCCACACCTTGGCGAAGTTGTAGAGCCCGTTCCCGAGCGGGGGAAAAAAGGGATCGCGGTTGAGCTCGAGCGGAATGTTCGGATTGGTGAGAGTCAGGTCTACCGCAGGAGACAGCAGAACCATCGACGCCGGTACGGCCTCGTTGTTGGCCACTAGATATTCGGCAGCCGCCAAAGCGATCGTGCCGCCCGCCGAGTCACCGAGCACGCTGACATGGGAGGCCCCGTGGGCAGCGATCTCTGTCGAGAGCAGACCGGCGATTTCGGGTACCACCGTGCCCGCGGTGCCTCCTTGCTGCAGCAACGGGTAGAGCGGCACTTCGAAGGTCGCGCCGGTCTGGTAAGCCATCATCGAGTAGTCGAGCCAGTGGAACAGCAAGGGCGGCCAGATGAACGCGCCACCGTGAAGGGCGACCACGTAATTGCCGTCGGGATGGGCCGGGGTGATCTGCACGACGGTCATCCCGTCGTAGGTGGTGCGCTGGACCGTTTCGCCCAGCAGCGACGTCAATAACTTCGGCGGGGAGTTGCTGAAGATCGGCGCCAAGTGGCCGCTGGCAAACAGTCGATCGATCGGTGAACTGGGGTTGCCCATTTGGGCATAGAGGCCGGATACGGTCAGGAAATTTCTCACCTGCCGCAACGCGGTGGTTTCAATTCTGGTCGGCAGCGACTGCTTGCCGGTGAAGGTCGGATGCTGCGTGGCCGGGACCGGCGCGATGGCCGGTGATCCGAAGATTGCGGTGAGGAGCGTGTCTTCCAACGCCGCGAGGTTGGCGGCTTCCGCGCTGGCATAGGAGCCCGCACTCGACTTCAACGCCTGCAAAAACTGGGCGTGAAATGCCTCCGCCTCCGCGCTGACGGCATGAAAGCCCTGGCCGTGGGCGGAGAACACCGCCGCGATGGCCTCCGATACCTCGTCCTCGGCCGCGGTGATCACCCGGGTGGTCGAGGCCGCGGCCGCCGCGTGGGCCTCGCCGAGCGACGAGCCGATGCCCGCCAGATCTGTTGCCGCCACCGTCATCATTTCCGGCGCCGCGATCACATTTGACATGTCGATCCACCCATCAACTCGTCGGGCCGACCTTGCACGAACCAAACTCGCATGAACCCGCCGGGCGGTCTGCAGTAGTCGCGTACTTAACTGCGAATTGGGCCGCGGCATCGACTACTTAGCTCGGGTGGGCCGAGGCGATGCCACAACGCGCGCGTCTATCTGCTGCGCGATAGCGCGGCAGCGACTTGCCTGGCACGGTCGCGCGCGGTCCGGACGTCGGGCGCGGTGGCCAACGCGACACACCCCCGGACGTCGCTTTCCGGCACGCCAAGCGCAGCTGCCAGCGCGTCCGCGCTGGGCGGACCGGCTTCGGGATCCAGCACACGCGCCGCCCCGGGCGACACCATCATGGTGTCCACCGGCAGGCCCAGGATGGCACGGGCCTGCAGCTCGAACGCCGAGAGCCGCTGGCTGCGCAGCGTCACCCAGGCGCTCGGGGGTGGGCAGGCGGTGACGTCGGCGAAGTACACCTCGTCGCCCTTGATCATCAGCTCCACGCTGAAGACACCGCGCCCGCCGAGCGCCTTGACGATGCGCGCGGCGACCGACTTTGCGGCATCGGTAGCGGCCGGGCTCAGCTCCTGCGGCTGCCAGGACTCCGCGCCGTCGTGGCCGATGGGCGTGCAGAACTCGACCGTCGGGCCGTCGGTGCGCACGGCGAGCAGGCTGACCTCGACGTCGATGTCCACCGCCGTCTCGGCCAACACGCGCTGCGATCCTTGCCCCGCCGCGAGGTGCCAGGCCAGCTCGATGTCGTCGGGCCCCGCGACCAGCTGCCGCCGGCCACCCGACTTCAGCACCAACGGAAACCCGGCACGCGCGGCGACGTCCTTGAGCTCGCCGACGGACCCGACGAACCAGAACGTCGCGGTGGGCAGGCCCAGCTCTTCGGCGGCCAGCCGCCGCAGGGCTTCCGCATCGGTGGTCAGCCGGACGCTGCGCGCGTTCGGGACCAGCTCGGTGAACTCGTCGTCGGTTCCGGCCAGGATCGTCTCGACGGCCCGCACGGCCGCCCGGGCCTGATCGGAAAGGGAGTCGGTGACCGTCGCCACGAAATCCGGTTCCTGCCTTGCCAATTCGGCCGACACCGTGGGCGGATCAGCCTCATCGACGGTGATCACCTCCGCGCCCAGACGCCGCAGGGCCGTCGCCAGCTCCCGGCTGGGCTCACCCGAGCCCAGCAGCATCACCCGGGGACAGGTGGACTCGCTCATTGCTGGCCGGGCAGCAACCGCACCATCAAGCCGTTCCCCTCGGCCAACACGGCCTCATCGGCGTCGATCAATTCGGCGGACACGAACGCCTTGCGGCCCTCGATCCGAGTGACCCGGCCGCGCACCAGCAGCGGCGTGTCGATCTGGGTGATCTTGCGGTAGTCCACGTGCAGGAAGGCCGTGCGGCTGATCGGCCGGCCCGCCGCGTGCGCGACCATCCCGAACATGTGGTCAAACAGCAGCGGCAGTACCCCGCCGTGCACCGCCATGTTGCCGCCGACGTGAAACCGCGTGAAATAGCCCGCCATTTCGCAGCCGTCGGGACTGTACTTGGTCAGCGTCCACGGCGGCATCAGCAGGCTGCCCATGCCGGGCAAGTCGGGCGTGCGGCCGGCCGGCGCAACGCCCTGGTCGGCCCGGAACGGGTCCAGCAGCTCGACCAGCGCCTCGGCGCGGTCGGCCGCGTTGTCCCACACGTCGTCGCCAGGGTCGGCGGACACCGCCAGGTCCTGCAACCGGCGCATGGCCGCCACGAAGCGACCGAAACCCGGGCCGGGGGTGGCCGGTCCGTACTCCGGGAATCCGCCGTGGTGGCGGTATTCGGGGTCGAGTTCTTCCGGATCCTGGACGGCGTCCGTCACGCGCGGGCCGCCAGCACGTCGCGGCGCACGATGGTCTGATCCCGGCCGGGACCGACGCCGATGCACGAAACATGTGCTCCGGCAAGCTCTTCCAAGCGCAGCACGTAGTCGCGCGCCTTGGCGGGCAGGTCGTCGAATTGCCGCGCGTCCGAGATGTCCTCCCACCAGCCGGGCAGCTCCTCATAAACCGGTGTGGCGCGGTGCAGTTCGCTTTGCGTCATCGGCATCTCGGGGGTGCGCTTTCCGTCGACCTCGTAGCCGACGCAGATCGGCACCGTCTCCAGGCTGGACAGCACGTCGAGCTTGGTCAGGAAGTAGTCGGTGATGCCGTTGACCCGGGTGGCATAGCGGGCGATGACGGCGTCGAACCAGCCGCAGCGGCGCCGCCGTCCCGTGGTGACACCGAACTCCCCGCCGGTCTTGGACAGGTATTCGCCGTTCTCGTCGAACAGCTCGGTGGGGAACGGGCCCGAGCCCACCCGGGTGGTGTAGGCCTTGAGGATGCCGAGCACGGCGCTGATCCGGGTGGGCCCGATGCCGGAGCCGACGGCCGCGCCGCCCGAGGTCGGATTCGACGACGTCACAAACGGATAGGTGCCGTGGTCGACGTCGAGCAGGGTGCCCTGCGAGCCCTCCAGCAGGACCGTCTCACCGGCCTCCAGCGCGTTGTTGAGCAGCAGCCGGGTGTCGGCGATGCGATGCCGGAAGCCCTCGGCCTGTTCGAGCAGCGCCTCGACCACGTGCTCGGGGTCCAGCGCCTTGCGGTTGTAGATCTTGACCAGTATCTGGTTCTTGAGGTCCAGCGCGGCCTCGATCTTGTGGGTGAGCTGCTCGGGGTCGAGCACGTCGGCGACCCGGATCCCCATGCGGGCGATCTTGTCCTGGTAGCACGGCCCGATGCCGCGGCCGGTGGTGCCGATCTTCTTGCTGCCCATGTAGCGCTCGGTGACCTTGTCGATGGCCACGTGGTAGGGCATCAGCAGGTGGGCGTCGGCGGAGATCAACAGCTTGGAGGTGTCGACGCCGCGCTCCTCGAGGCTTTTCAGCTCGTCGAGCAGCACACCCGGGTCGACCACCACGCCGTTGCCGATCACGTTGGTGACGCCGGGCGTCAATACCCCCGACGGGATGAGGTGCAGCGCGAAGTTCTCACCAGTGGGCAGGACGACGGTGTGCCCGGCGTTGTTGCCCCCCTGGTAGCGGACCACCCATTGGACGCGCCCCCCGAGCAGATCAGTGGCCTTACCCTTGCCCTCGTCACCCCACTGGGCGCCGATGAGGACGATTGCCGGCATGACATGCTCCCTGCTTAGTCGTGGCGGGTCGCCACAATGGTGTTGCTTAGCCGGTGACACACCCTATCCCAGCAGGTTGCGAGGAGTCTCTTGATTTCTTCTGTGGCGGTGTTGCTGTTCGAGCCGCGCCGGTTCGGGAGCCTTGACGACCTGCCCGCCCAGCGGGTTGCTGGGCCGGCCGATATCGCATTGATAGATGCCGTGATCGGCCCGTACCGGCGGCTGGCGGTGGTCGGCGCCGACGCCGACCTGGCCGCGGTGCTCGGTCGGCTGCTGCGCGCCGAGCGCCTCGACATCGAGGTGGCTTACGTGCCGCGGCGGCGCACCGCGGCGACCCGGGCCTACCGGCTGCCGGCCGGGCGCCGCGCGGCGCGGCGCGCCACCAGCGGTGCCGCGGGGCGCGCGCCACTGATTCGCGACGAGACCGGGTCGGTGATCGTCGGGCACGCCCAGTGGTTGCCGACGGGCGAGGGTCCGCTGCACGGCGAGGCGATCGTCGACGACACCACCTTGTTCGACGGCGATGCGGCGGGCGTGTGTATCGAGCCGACGGCGTCGTTGCCCGGGCTGCGGGCCAGGGTGGGCGGTTCGAGGTTTCGGCGCCGGTGGATCACCGGGCGCGCGGTGCAGCTGGGCAGCACCGGTGTGACCGTGATTCGGGACGGTGTCCCGGCTCCCCGGGCGGCGCGGCGTTCGACGTTCTATCGCAACGTCGAAGGCTGGCTGTTGGTCCGGTAGCCGATTCGTCGCCGGCGGATGGCGGCGCGGCCGTCCTGCGCCAGCTCTTGAATGTGCTCAACGCAGCCGCACAGGCCGTCTCTCGTTTGATGGGTGGCTTCTCGTGGGCAGCCGGTTTCGAAGCACACCGCGCAGTAAAAGACGTGGGAACTGCAATCGAGTGGTGTGCTGACGGGTTGGCGAGCCGGTGAATTGCAAGGCGCTATACGCGGTGATAATTGCTTCGCGCGCTGCGGTGCAGAAGTCGCAGTATCAGGCGGAGCCGCAAGATGAGTCGGGCTGGTCATATTTCACCTCGACTAATAATCCCGCACCCAGACCTGGGCGCGGTTAAGGCGCGCTGGGCAAGAATACAAAAACTATCCGGAAGAGGTCGCAAATTGGCGACATAAAGGCGAAAGTTTGGGGGTCAGATGTCCCGCGTCGCGGCTATTTGGATCGGATTCCTTTGCGCCCTTTACTCCGAGTACGCTCGGCGGTGGTTTTAGCGGCTAGGAGCATCTCTTCGTCATGTCCTGCCGGTGCATCCGAACCCGCAAGAGCGCGAACCGGTGAAAGAGGATGTTCCGAAGTCGTTTTAAGTCGTTTGAGCATGGCGACTATCGAAATTTCATCTTTCTTTTCTCTCAGCTGAAAGGTAATTAGCTCCCACCCGAATTCACCGAGGTAATTCGCCTGCTCCATAGCCCCCGCGAGTACCGTGTTCGCGTCGTTATACCAACCGGTATTCATCCAGTTGTACTCCCACTTCGTACTCATACTCCGGCAGCCTACGCGGCCACCCGAAGCCAAGCGAACCGGCCCAATTGTGTTCTGAGACATGGAATTTGACCGCAACCCCGGCCGTAGCGGCGAAAGTCACTAAATATCGCGGAGTTGCGTGGCTGCGGGCGGCGCGGCGTCGGGTAGCTTCGAGGCGTGCGCGAATCGGTGCGGCCCAGCCCGCTATTTCTGGGCCTTGTCGCGTTGAGCGCGCTCGGGGGCGCGCTGGCCTGGCTGGCCGGCGACAGCGTGCGGCCAATGGCCTACGTGGGGGTGTTCACCTTCGTGATCGCGGGCTGGCTGGTGTCGCTGTGCCTGCACGAGTTCGGGCACGCGCTGACCGCATGGCGATTCGGCGACCACGACGCCGAGGTGCGCGGATACCTGACCCTGGATCCGCGGCGCTACAGCCATCCCGCGCTGTCGCTGCTGCTGCCGATGGTCGTGATCGCGTTGGGCGGCATCGGCCTGCCGGGCGCGGCGGTGTACCTGCGGACCTGGTTCATGAGCCCGCGCCAGCGCACCCTGGTCAGCCTGGCGGGGCCGGCGGCCAACCTGGTGCTGGCGGTGCTGCTGCTGACGGTGACCCGGTTGTTCTTCGACCGGGACCACTGGGTGTTGTGGTCCGGGGTGGCCTTCTTGGGCTTCCTGCAACTCACCGCGGTGTTGCTGAATCTGCTGCCCGTCCCGGGCCTGGACGGCTACGACGCATTGGAACCGCACCTGAGCCCGGAGACGCAGCGCGCGCTGGCGCCGGCCAAGCAGTACGGCTTTTTCATCCTGCTGTTCGTGCTCTTGGCGGCCAGCCCGTGGATCTTCGGCGTCGTGCTGTGGTTCTTCGATTTCTCCGGGGTGCCGCAGGTGCTGGTGGGTCTGGGCGACTCGCTGACCCGGATCTGGCGGCGCTGGATCTGACCGCTCTTGCGATATATGCGTCAATACGCATATATTACTGCCCATGGGCGCCGGCCACAGTCACACCCCCGCGGAGGCCGACTCGTCTCGGATGATCCCCCGCATGATCGTCGCCGCGGGCATTCTGGCGACGTTCTTCGTCGTCGAACTCACCACGTCGCTGCTGATCAACTCGATCGCGCTGCTGGCCGACGCCGGGCACATGCTCACCGACGTGGTGGCCGTGTTCATGGGGCTGGCCGCCGTCATTCTGGCCAAGCGCGGCAGCTCGTCACCCGCGCGCACCTACGGCTGGCACCGCGCCGAGGTGTTCACCGCGGTCGCCAACGCCGCGTTACTGATCGGCGTCGCGGCGTTCATCCTCTACGAGGCAATCGAGCGGCTTCAGGAGGCGCCGTCGGTCCCGGGCGTGCCGATGATCGTGGTGGCGCTGGCCGGCCTGGCCGCGAACTTCGCCGTGGCGCTGCTGCTGCGGTCGCACTCCGAGGACAGCCTGGCCGTCAAGGGCGCCTACATGGAGGTCGTGGCCGACACCGTCGGCAGCATCGGCGTCTTGATCGCCGGCATCGTCACCATCACCACGCACTGGCCCTACGCCGACGTCGTGGTCGCGGTCCTGGTGGCGCTGTGGGTGCTGCCGCGGGCGATCGCGCTGGCCCGGGCGGCGCTGCGGATCCTGTCCGAATCCTCGCCGGCGCACATCGACGTGGAAGAGCTGCGTTCGGCGCTGGGCGCCGTCGACGGCGTGACCGAGGTGCACGACCTGCACGTGTGGACCCTCTCGCCCGGCAAGGACATGTGCACCGCGCACCTGCGAAGCGCCGCCGACTCCGCGCGGGTGCTCAGCGACGCGCGCGCGGTGCTGCACGAGCGTGGACTGGACCACGCCACCGTGCAGATCGAGTGCCCGGACGGCACCGGGCACTGCGAGGAAACCTTCTAGAGGCCTCTACAAACCCAAGCCTTTGCGGGCCTCGGGGTCGCAGTCGTCGAGCAGGTCCAGGCAGCGCCGGAACTCGTCGGTCTCGCCGATGGTGTCCGCGGCGTGCGCCAGCGCCGCCACGCACCGCAGGAAGCCCCGGTTGGGCTCGTGCGCGTACGGGACCGGGCCGAAGCCCTTCCAACCGTTGCGGCGCAACTGGTCCAGCCCCCGGTGGTATCCGGTGCGCGCATAGGCGTAGGCGGTGACGGCCTTGTCGTCGGCCAGCGCTTCCTCGGCGAGCGCGGCCCAGGCCACCGACGCCGACGGGTGCGCGGCGGCGACGATGCTTGGGTTCTCGTCGGCCGCCAGTTCGGCTTCGGCTTCGGTGTCACCGGGTAGCAGGATCGGATCAGGTCCTAGGAGGTCACCCATTGGCGTCATGGTTGACCATTCTGCCGCGTCGCCTCGGGTCGCTAAGCTTCACCTATCCACTCGACAGCGGGAGGACAGCCGCGCCCATGCCCCATCCACCCGAGCCCGACCGCGATGAAGAGCTCACCGAGGCCCAGCCCTTGGTACCGAATGACTCCGAAACCGAGACCGTGGTGATCCACTCCGATCCCGAGGGTGAAGCCGACGAGAGATCCGAGGGACAACAGCGCGAACGCCGGTTCACCGCACCCGGCTTCGACGCCAAAGAGACCGCGATCATCGAGACCCCACCCGAACCGGCGACGGAAGTCTTTGCCACGCCGCCGGGGCCGCCCGGCCCGCCCGGCCCGCCGCCGCACGCCGGGGCGCCACCGGGGCCTCCGATGCCCCCACATCCAAGTGGCCCGCCTGGTCCGGCTGGTGGTCCGAAAATAGCCACGCCGCAAGCGATTCCGCCCCGGCGCGGCATGAAGCTGTCGGCATCGCGGCAATACAACTGGGGCTGGGTGCTGGCGATCGTGGTGATCGTCCTGGCGCTGGCCGCGATCGCGATCCTGGGCACGGTGTTGCTGACCCGGCACAAGACCGTGTCGTCGTCGCCGGAGGACCAGGTGCGCCATACCATCCAGAGCTTCGATGTCGCGGTGCAACGGGGCGACCTGAAAACGTTGCGCAGCATCACATGTGGCGCCACCCGCGACGGCTACGTGGATTATGACGAGCACTCGTGGAACGAGACCTACCAGCGGGTCTCGGCGGCCAAGCAGTTTCCGGTGATCGCCAGCATCGACCAGGTCGTCGTCAACGGGCAGCACGCCGAAGCCAACGTCACCACGTTCATGGCCTACGACCCCGCGCTGCGGTCGACGCGCAGCCTGGACCTACAGTTCCGCGACGATCAGTGGGAGGTCTGCCAGTCCCCCAGCGCTTAGGCCCCGACGGACTTCCCGGCGCAGTGCAGGTCGTTGCACGCCTCGATGACCCGCTCGGTCATTGAGGCCTCGGCCTTCTTGAGGTAGCTGCGCGGGTCGTAGACCTTCTTGTTGCCCACCTCACCGTCGACCTTGAGCACGCCGTCGTAGTTGGTGAACATGTGCGCGGCGAGGGGGCGGGTGAACGCGTACTGGGTGTCGGTGTCGACGTTCATCTTCACCACGCCGTAGCGCAGCGCCTCCTCGATCTCCGACTTCAACGAACCCGATCCACCGTGGAAGACGAAGTCGAACGGCTTGGAGCCCTCGGGCAATCCGAGCTTGGCGACCGCGACCTTCTGACCCTCATCGAGGATGTCGGGGCGCAGCTTGACGTTGCCCGGCTTGTAGACGCCGTGCACGTTGCCGAAGGTGGCGGCCAGCAGGTACTGCCCGTGCTCACCGTGGCCCAGGGCGTCGATGGTCTTCTCGAAGTCATCGGGGGTGGTGTACAGCTTGTCGTCGATCGCGCCCTCGACGCCGTCCTCCTCGCCGCCGACGACGCCGATCTCGACCTCGAGGATGATCTTGGCGGCCGCAGCGGCCTTGAGCAGCTCCTTGGCGATCGCGAGGTTCTCGTCGATCGGCACCGCGGACCCGTCCCACATGTGCGACTGGAACAGCGGGGCCTTGCCGGCGGCGACGCGCTCGGCCGAGATGGCCAGCAGCGGGCGCACGTAGGTGTCCAGCTTGTCCTTCGGGCAGTGGTCGGTGTGCAGCGCGACGTTGATCGGGTACTTGGACGCGATGTGGCGGGTGAACTTCGCCAGCGCGACCGCGCCGGTCACCATGTCCTTGACCCCGAGGCCGGACGCGAACTCCGCACCGCCGGTGGAGAACTGGATGATGCCGTCGCTGCCGGCATCGGCGAAGCCCTTGATGGCCGCGTTGACCGTCTCAGAAGACGTGCAGTTGATCGCCGGGAAGGCGTACGAGTTCTCCTTGGCGCGGCCCAACATCTCCGCGTAGATCTCGGGCGTGGCGATGGGCATGAACTTCCTCGACTTCCTTGCCTGACGACTGGGTCTTATGCTGGCGACCCGCTGCGCCCAGCCTTCGCTGAGCTTGCGATCGCCACGTGCCCGTCCAGTATGGCAACGCCGGTATGTTGAAGCATCATGAGCACCACCGTCCTGGCTTCGGGGAGCATCCTCGACCCGATGTTCTGGATCGGACCCCAGGGTCTGTTCGCGTCCGCGGTCCTGCCGACCATCCTCGTCATCGTCTTCGTGGAGACCGGGCTGCTGTTCCCGCTGCTGCCGGGCGAGTCGCTGCTGTTCACCGGCGGGTTGCTGGCCGCGCACGGCACGCTGGACATCTGGGTGCTGGCGCCGGCCGTCGCCGTCGTCGCCATCCTGGGGGATCAGACCGGGTATTTCATCGGGCGCCGAATCGGTCCGGCGCTGTTCAAGAAGGAAGACTCCCGGTTCTTCAAGAAGCACTACGTGACCGAGTCACATGCCTTCTTCGAGAAGTACGGCCCCTGGGCCATCATCCTGGCCAGGTTCATGCCCTTCGTGCGGACGTTCACGCCGGTGGTGGCCGGGGTGTCCTACATGCGCTATCCGGTGTATCTGGCGTTCGACATCGTCGGCGGGACCCTGTGGGGTGGCGGCGTGACGGTCGCCGGCTACTTCCTGGGCAACGTGCCGTTCGTGCACCAGAACCTGGAAAAGATCATCCTGGTGATCCTGTTCGTGTCGATGATCCCGGCGTTCATCGCCGCCTGGCGTGGCTACCGGGGGCGGCGCAGGTCGGCTCAAGCAACCGACGAGCCGGACGACTCATCGGTGACGCTGTAGGCCGCCTCCATCAGCATCCAGCCCGACAGCTGCACCGACAGGTCCCGTTCGGCGACCTCGGAGCTCATCACCGCGCCCGCCACGAACTGCGCCTGTTGGCCCGCCTCGGCCGGGGTGGGCAACTCGGCGTCGCGGTCCCAGAAAGACCCGAACACCGGCAGTCCCGCCACCGTCTGCCGGTAGTCCCACGCCGATTTCGCGCTGGCCAACACGATGTTGCGCGCGGTGTCACGGGCGACGGCGTCGTCCGCGGACTCCCCCGGCAGCATGGTGGCGACCAGCGCGAGGTAGCGGGCGGTGATGCCGGAGAACAGGCCGCCGTCCCCGCCCCCGCCGCCCCGCAATACACCCGACGGCGCCATGTGCTCCTTGACGGCGGCGACGAGGCGGTGCACCCGTGCGGCATGCCGCCGCCTGGCCTCCGCGCCGGTGCGCGCCGCCAGCTCCGTTTCCAGCCCGAGCACCACACCCTGGCAGTAGGTGTACTGGGCGCGCACCAGCGAGCCGGCCTTGACGCCGTCGAACACCAGGTGGGTCTCCGGGTCGATCAGGGTCCGGTCGATCCAGTCACCGATCTGCTCGGCGCGCTTGAGCCGGTCCCCGTAGCGGGCTAAAAAGATTCCGGCCGGCCCGTTGGCCGGGGCGTTGAAGAACTGGTCCTGCTTGCGCCAGGGGATCCCGCCGCCGTCCTCGGGCACCCAGGCCTTGACGAGCTGGTCGGCGAGCTTCGTCAGGGCGCGGCGGCGGTCCACACCGGCCACCCGGGCGGCGCGTTCCAGCGCCAGCGCGAGCCACGCCATGTCGTCGTAGTAGCTGTTGGTCCACGAGAAGTTGCGCAGCCGGTGCGAGCGGATCTGCCGGGCGATCCTGACGAGCCGTTCCGGCTGCGGATCGCGCAACTGGGCGTCGAGCAGACAGTCCAGCAGGTGCGCCTGCCACCAGTAGTGCCAGGTGCCGAACAGCCGCTCCTTGCGCTGCGACGGCCAGGCGACCACACCCAACTGCGTTCCCGGCAGCGCCCACAGCCGCTTCAGGTGTCGCTGGGTGATCGCGGTTTCGGCGGTGGCCGCGCGGTTCGCCCATACCTGTTCCATGCTGTCGATCCTGCCTCAGTCCGACGGTCGCGGTTGCCGGCCCGGCGATCGGCCACAGTCGCGTCGTCATCATCTCGATCACCGCATGGAGCACACTCGCCGGGTTTACCAGGCGCGGCCCAGGTCCCCGTGCTGCCTGATCCAGGCGTGCATGGCGATCCCGGCCGCAACGCCGGCGTTGATGCTGCGCGTCGAACCGAACTGGGCGATCGACACCGTGATCGCCGCGCCCGTGCGGGTGTCGTCAGTGATGCCCGGGCCTTCTTGACCGAACACCAGCAGGCACTCCCGCGGCAGCGTGGTCTCCTCCAGCCGCGCCGCACCGGGAACGTTGTCGACGGCCACCACGGTCAGGCCGGCGTCCACGGCGAAGTCCATCAGCGCGGCGGTGCTGTCGTGATGGCAGAGCCGTTGGTAGCGGTCGGTCACCATGGCGCCCCGGCGATTCCAGCGCCGGCGCCCGACGATGTGCACGGTGTCGACGGCGAACGCGTTGGCGGTGCGCACCACCGAGCCGATGTTGGCGTCGTGACCGAAGTTCTCGATCGCGATGTGCAGCGGGTGGCGGCGGGCGTCGATGTCGGCGATGATCGCGTCCCGCGTCCAGTAGCGGTAAGCGTCGACGACGTTGCGAGTGTCCCCGTCGCGCAACAGAACTGGGTCGTAGCGTGGGTCGTCGGGCAGATCGCCCTGCCAGGGGCCGACGCCGGTGGCGGGTGCCGCGCTCCATTCGGTGGGCCCGGGTTCGCTCACTTGACGGTCCAGACGGCGGCGTGCGTGCCGGCGACCGCGACCGTCGCGTAGAGCAGCGCCTCGTTCATCTCACCCTGGGTGCACAGCGACGCGTCGACGCGCACCGCGTCGAGCGACGCATCGGGCAGGAGCAGCACCGACGATCCGTACGCCGCACAGGCCGGGTTCAGCCCCTTACCGGGCAGGGTCGGCGAGGCGAGCAGCATCATCGGGCCGCCGCGGGCGGCGGACTCGTCGCTGTAGCGTGCCTTGAGGGCGTCGGCCTCGATCCCGAGCAGCATGTAGCCGTTGCCGGTGAACGCCGCCGGGTCCCCGAGCTGCGCCTTGGTGACCGGGGCGCCATCGGCGCGCCAGGCCGTCAGGCTGGTGCTCTTGAGCTGCACGCCGGTGTCGTTGCCGTTGGTCGGCAGCAACCCGACGGGAAACGCCGCGCCATAGGCGGCGGTGGTTTTCGGGATCCGGTCGCGTGGCGAGTAGGCGTACACGCCGCGGACCGCGCTGCGATCCTTCAGCGGGCCCAGGCAGACGGTGCCGGTGATCCGGTCCGGCGGCGCCGACAGCGGCGAGTTGATGTCGTGCACCTTGGGACCAGCAGAAGCCGTCGCGTCATCGCAGCTGCCCAGCCCGGCCGCCTCCATCGGATGGGCCAGACCACCGTAGAGACCGAAGCGCATGTCCTCGGGTTTGGCGTGCGGCGCCTTGAGATCCGTTGGCGCCGCGTCGATGTCGACCAGCACGTAATCGTCGTCCCAGCGCAGGTTCGACACCGACATGTTCCAGCCGAGCAACCCCAGCGCCTCACCGAACCGGGCACCTTGGGCGCCGTAGGGGCGGACGGGACGGTTGGAGTCCGAGCAGGCGGCCAGGCAGACCGCCAGACAGACGAGGGCAACGACGGCGCGCACCGGTGACGGCCTAGCCCAGCCCCAGATCGGCAAGGCCCAGCACGCTGCGGTAGGGCAATCCCTCGGCCTCGATGGTCTCGGCGGCGCCGGTGGCGCGGTCCACCACGGTGGCCACCCCGATCACCTCGCCGCCGGCGTCCTGCACCGCGTGCACTGCCGTCAGCGCCGAGTTGCCCGTGGTGCTGGTGTCCTCGACCACCAGGACCCGTTGCCCGACGACGTCGGAGCCCTCGATAAGGCGTTGCATACCATGGGTTTTCGCTGACTTTCGCACGACGAACGCGTCGATCGGGCGGCCGGGCGCGTGCATGATGGCGGTCGCGACGGGATCCGCCCCCAGGGTCAGTCCGCCGACCACCGCGTAGTCCCAGTCGGCGGTGAGTTGGCGCATCAGCGTGCCGATCAGCGCGGAGGCCCGGTGCTGCAGGGTGGCGCGGCGCAGGTCGACGTAGTAGTCCGCCTCCTTGCCCGACGACAGGGTCACCCGACCGTGCACCACGGCCAGCGTGCGCACCAGCTCGGCCAGCTCCTGCTTAGGTCCGGACACGGCTGCCCCCAGCTCGTTTCACCACGGACCGCACCAGACCGCGCGGGATCAGCCGGCTCGCGCCCACTAACGCCTTGTACTGCAGGCCTGGAACGCTGATCACCTTGCCGGCGGCGACGTCGGCCAGGCTGGCGCTCACGACGTCGTCCACCTCGAGCCACATAAACGAGGGCAGCTTGGCCATGTCGATCCCGGCGCGGGAATGAAATTCGGTGTGCACGAACCCCGGACAGACGGCGTGCAAGCCGACGCCCGTCCCCCGCACGCCGTTGGCCAGGCCCTCGGTGAACGCGATGACCCACGCCTTCGAGGCCGAATACGTCGACCCGCGTCCGGGCACCAGCCCGGCGACACTGGCGACGTTGATGACGGTGCCGGCACCGGCGTCGAGCATGGCCGGCAGCGCGGCGTGGGTTAGGCGCATTACCGCGGTCACGTTGACGTCGAGCTGGCGCTGCAGCAGGGCGGGATCGGCCGTCCAGAATTCGCCGTAAGTCCCGAATCCGGCGTTGTTCACCAGGACTTGCACTCCGGCGGCGAGCCGATGGGCAACCTTTTCGCGATCGGCGGCGTCAGACAGGTCCGCAGGCAGGATGTCGACACGGCCGGCCTCGGTTTCGAGCTCGCCTGCCAGCTGCTCCAGCCGTTCGACGTCGCGTGCGACCAGAACCAGGTCGTAGCCGTCACGGGCATAGCGTCGCGCGTAGCCGCCGCCGATCCCGGACGTGGGCCCGGTGATCAGGGCGACAGGACGCGGCACGCTGTCAGTGCTGGTAGTTGCCGGCTTGGCTGCCGTTGCGGCCCACAGGCGGCGGACGCCGGAAGCCTTCGGGGCGACCCTCGTCGCGGCGGACCGGCTCCGGGGCACGTCGGTTCGCGTCACCGAGGAACCCGGCGACGTCCCCCTCGGGACGGCGCTGCGGCAGCTCGGCGCGGCCGGCCGGAGCCAATGGACGGCTCGGCGCCGCGTTGCGCAGCGCCAACGGCTCGTCAGCCTCCTGCGGCAGCGGTGGCAGCACCCGCAGCAGGTCGTTGAACTGGCGCACGGTGCGCAAGCCCTCATCCCACTGGGTGCGGGTGCTGGCGATCGGCATGGCGACCAGCGTCCAGTTCTGCTCGTTCCACATGATTTCGGCGCAGTCCGGTGCGGTGTGCGCGAAGGTCACCATGCGCCGGTCGCAGGCCCGGCGGGCGGCGTCCAGGTTGGTGGAGTACACCATCCGCGGGCCGATCGCGCCCAGCAGCCAAATGTCGTTCTCCCGAGGCTCTTTCAGCCCCTTGAGCCGCAGATCCACCACCACGTTGGTGCCGACCTTGCGGTGCAGCGCGATGACCGTGGCGACCTCTTCGAGGTCGAAGATGTAGACGGCCTCGCCGCGGATCTGGCCGAGCACGACGTTGTGCGCGGAGACGTCGCCGACCGTCGACATCACGCCGCGCTTCCAGCGCTGCAGGATGTCGGTGGATTCGCGCTCGTAGTCGAATCCGTGCGACCGCGCCCACGACTTACGCCGTCTGCTGCGCCCACGGCGTCGATCGATGTCGACGTACAGCAGCACCACCGCGCCGACGAAGCACAGCGCGGAGAGCGTGAACCAAAGTGGGACCATCCGGACAAGGGTATCTGCTGATGCGGCGGAACCGACAACGCGACCAGGTCACAACCCAGTTACAGCCGTGGCGATTGCGAGCGCGGCCGTGGCCGGGCCCGCCGAGATCCAAGCGAGTCGCCACCATCTTGCCCTCGCGCCAAGTGCCGTGTGAGCTAGCGTGGCCGGATGTTGGTGACCGTGGCGGTGGAAAATTACCGCTCACTTCGCCAGCTGGTGGTTCCCTTGCAGCAGCTCAACGTCGTGACCGGCCACAACGGCAGCGGCAAATCCAACCTGTATCGGGCCCTGCGCCTGCTGGCCGACTCCGCCAGCAACGGGGCTGTGACAGCGCTGGCCCGCGAGGGCGGACTGCGCTCCACGGTGTGGGCGGGGCCGGCCGTGATCGGCAAAGCGGTGCGCCAGGGTCGCCATCCGACCGAGGGCACGACGCGAACGGCACCGGTCAGCCTGAAGCTGGGCTTCGCCGCAACCGACTTCGGCTATGCGATGGACCTCGGCCCTCCCAGTGAGACACGGACCGCGTTTCTGCTCGACCCCGAGATCAAGGTGGAGGCCCTGTGGGTGGGTCCGGTGTGGCGGACTGCCACGGTGATCGCGGAACGCGGCGGCCCCACCGTTCGACTGCGCGATGGCGACGGCGATTGGCATGTCATCCCTGACGCGCTGCGGCCGTTCGACTCGATGCTGAGCGAACTGGCCGATCCGCTGCGCGCCCCGGAGCTGATGCAGATGCGCGAACGCACTCGTTACTGGCGCTTCTACGACCACTTCCGCACCGACCCGGGCGCACCGGCGCGGCAGAGCAGGGTCGGCACGCGAACGCCGGTGCTGGGCCATGACGGCGCAGATCTGGCCGCCGCGCTGCAGACCATTCGCGAGATCGGCGACGGCGCCGCACTCACCCAGGCCATCGAACGAGCCTTTCCCGGCAGCCGTGTCGAAATCGACAGCGCCCGCGGCCGCTTCGAATTGGCGTTGCACCAACCCGGAATGCTGCGGCCGCTGGGCGCCGCCGAGCTCTCCGACGGGACGCTGCGCTATCTGCTGTGGACCGCCGCCTTGCTGACACCACGCCCGCCGCAGTTGCTGGTGCTCAACGAACCGGAGACCAGCCTGCATCCGGACCTGGTGCCAGCCTTGGCGGCGCTCATCGCCGACGCCGCCGAGCACAGCCAGGTCGTGGTGGTCACCCACTCTGAACAGCTCATCGCAGCCGTGCGGGATCTCGCCGACGTGCATGACGTTCGGCTCGCCAAGGAGCATGGCGAGACACGTGTCGCGGGGCAGCGGCTACTCGACCAGCCGCCATGGCATTGGCCGCCCCGATAGCCAGACGCAGCCAGGCTCAGCCCAATACCAGCGAGTCTCCGTCCGGGCTCACGTTGACCGGAACCACGTCGCCGTCGTGCACGTCACCGGCCAGCAGCATCTTCGCCAACTGGTCGCCGATCGCCTGCTGCACCAACCTGCGCAACGGCCGCGCGCCGTAAACGGGGTCGAACCCGCGGTGCGCCAGCCACTCCTTGGCGCGCAGCGACACCTCGAGCTGCAGGCGCCGCTGCGCCAGCCGCTTGGCCAGCTGCTGCAGCTGGATGTCGACGATCTCCACCAGCTCGTCGGGGTTCAGGGCGTCGAAGATCAGCACGTCGTCGAGACGGTTGATGAACTCCGGCTTGAACGCCGCGCGCACCGCCGCCATCACCTGCTCCTCGCTGCCGCCCGACCCGAGGTTGGACGTCAGGATGAGGATGGTGTTGCGGAAGTCCACCGTGCGGCCCTGGCCGTCGGTCAAACGCCCCTCGTCGAGCACCTGTAGCAGCACGTCGAACACGTCCGGGTGGGCCTTTTCGACCTCGTCGAACAGCACCACCGTGTAGGGGCGCCGTCGTACCGCCTCGGTCAGCTGGCCGCCCTGGTCGTAGCCGATGTAGCCCGGCGGCGCACCGACCAGGCGGGCCACCGAGTGCTTTTCGCCGTACTCGCTCATGTCGATGCGGACCATCGCCCGGTCGTCGTCGAAGAGGAAGTCGGCCAGCGCCTTGGCCAGCTCGGTCTTGCCGACGCCGGTGGGGCCCAGGAACATGAACGATCCGGTGGGCCGGTTGGGGTCGGCGACCCCGGCCCGGCTGCGCCGCACCGCGTCGGAGACGGCCTGGACGGCCTTGCGCTGCCCGACGACGCGCTTGCCCAGCTCGTCTTCCATGCGGAGCAGCTTGGCGGTCTCGCCTTCCAGCAGCCGGCCGGCCGGGATGCCCGTCCACGCCGACACGACGTCGGCGATGTCGTCGGGCCCGACCTCTTCCTTGAGCATGACGTTCTCGCGAGCCTCGGCTTGAGGCAGCGCGGCGTCGAGCTTCTTTTCCACCTCGGGGATGCGTCCGTAGCGCAGCTCGGCGGCCTTGGCCAGGTCGCCGTCGCGCTCGGCGCGCTCGGACTCCCCACGCAGAATCTCCAGCTGCTCCTTGAATTCGCGGACGGTGTCGATCGCGCTCTTCTCGTTCTGCCAGCGGGTGGTCAGCTCGGCCAGCTTCTCCTTCTGGTCGGCCAGCTCGGAGCGCAGCTTTTCCAGCCGCTCCTTGGACGCGTCGTCCTCCTCCTTGGCCAGCGCCATCTCTTCGATCTCCAGCCGGCGCACCAGCCGCTCGACCTCGTCGATCTCGACGGGCCGCGAGTCGATCTCCATCTTCAGCCGGCTCGCGGCCTCGTCGACGAGGTCGATCGCCTTATCGGGCAGGAAGCGCGCGGTGATGTAGCGGTCGCTCAACGTAGCCGCCGCGACCAGCGCGGAGTCGGTGATGCGCACGCCGTGGTGCACCTCGTAGCGGTCCTTGAGGCCGCGCAGGATGCCGACGGTGTCCTCCACCGAAGGCTCCCCGACGAACACCTGCTGGAAACGGCGCTCCAGCGCGGCGTCCTTCTCGATGTACTTGCGGTACTCGTCGAGCGTGG
Source organism: uncultured Actinomycetota bacterium (assembly GCA_963758775.1). Lineage (GTDB taxonomy): Bacteria > Actinomycetota > Actinomycetes > Mycobacteriales > Mycobacteriaceae > Mycobacterium. Next base: position 1,399,648 of record CAVWWU010000010.1, on the reverse strand, counting down.
TGGCGCCGACCAGGCGCAGCTCGCCGCGGGCGAGCATCGGCTTGATCATGTTGCCGGCGTCCATCGCGCCCTCGCCGGACGCCCCGGCGCCGACGATGGTGTGCAACTCGTCGATGAACGTGATGATCTGCCCGGCCGAGTTCTTGATGTCGTCGAGGACGGCCTTGAGCCGTTCCTCGAACTCGCCGCGGTACTTGGCGCCGGCCACCATCGATCCCAGGTCCAGGGAGACGACGGTCTTGTCGCGCAGGCTCTCCGGGACGTCGCCGGCCACGATGCGCTGGGCCAGGCCCTCGACGATCGCGGTCTTGCCGACGCCGGGCTCGCCGATGAGCACCGGGTTGTTCTTGGTGCGACGGGACAGCACCTGCACTACGCGCCGAATCTCGTTGTCCCGCCCAATGACCGGGTCGAGCTTGCCTTCCTTGGCGCGGGCGGTCAGGTCGGTGGAGTACTTCTCCAGCGCCTGGTAGGTGGATTCGGGGTCGGGGCTGGTGACGCGGGCGCTGCCGCGGACCTTCTCAAACGCCTCCCGTAAAGCTTGCGGCGAGGCGCCGTGCCCGGTGAGCAGCTTGGCGACGTCGGAGTCGCCGGTGGCCAGCCCCACCATCAGGTGCTCGGTGGAGACGTATTCGTCGTCCATCTCGGTGGCCAGCTGCTGGGCCGTGGTGATGGCGGCCAGCGATTCGCGGGACAGCTGCGGCTGCGCGTTGGCGCCGCTGGCCTGGGGCAGCCGGTCGATGAGGCGCTGAGCTTCAGCGCGAATCGTGGCGGGCTCGACACCGACAGCCTCCAGCAGCGGTGCGGCGATCCCGTCGTTCTGCGTCAGGAGCGCCATCAGGAGATGGGCGGGCCTGATCTCGGGGTTACCGGCGGCACTGGCCGCCTGCAGCGCCGACGTCAGGGCCGCTTGCGTCTTGGTTGTCGGGTTGAAAGAGTCGCTGGCCAACCGGGACACCTCCGTTTCCGGGTACTTGGGAAAATGCTTGTCGCGTTGTTCAACGCCGTCAAGGTTGAGTCTGTTCCGCTCAACTCTAACGAATTTTCCGCGCCCGGGGATAGAGGCTTAAGTCGCTACCCCTCTTGGCCGTCGTTGCCCAGCAGGAGCCCGCCGTGGCCGCCGGCACCGGGCGTCCCGCCGTTGACGGCGTGCCCACCATTGCCGCCGTTGCCGATCAGCCCGATGGCATTGCCGCCGTTGCCGCCGTTCTCGGGGCCCACGCCCACGTCGACGGCGTTGCCACCGGCGCCGCCGTTGCCGAACAGCAGTCCGCCGTTGGCGCCGGGCTGCCCGGACCCACCGTTGCCGCCGTTGCCGACGAATGCCCCAGAGGCCCCGGCCATGCCGCCGGTGAGGCCGTTGGCGCCGCCGTCGCCGCCGTTGCCGAAGAACCGAGCGTAGCCGCCGTTGCCGGCGACGCCGTTCTGCCCGATGCCGCTGCCGACCTGGGCGTCACCGGCGTTGCCGCCGTTGCCCGCCAGCAGCCCGGCGTTGCCGCCCCAGCCGCCGCTGCCGCCGACGCCGTCGGCACCGCCGGCGGTGCCGCCGTCGCCACCCTTGCCACCGTGCCCGATCAGGCTTCCCGAGTCGCCGCCGGAACCTCCGTTGCCACCGGAGCCGTCGGCTGAACTACCGCCCTCACCGCCGTTGCCACCGGCTCCGTACACGCCCCCGGAGCCGCCGGCACCGCCCTGGGCGGCGAGACCGGACGGGGTGCTGCCGCCCGCGGCGCCGTTGCCGCCATTGCCGAAGAACCCGCCGGACCCACCGCTGCCGCCGTCCGTGGGCGTTGCGCCGCTGAAGCCCAGACCGCCGTTGCCGCCGTTGCCCCAGAACCCGGCGTCGCCGCCGTTGCCCCCCGACTGGGTCGCGCTGCCGGGGCCGCCGTCACCGCCGTTGCCGAAGAAAATCCCGGCGTTCGCCCCGTTCTGCCCTGTTCCGCCGTTGCCGCCGTTACCGACGAATGCCCCGGCCTGACCGGCCTCCCCTCCCATGCTGCCGGGGAGTCCGTTGAGTCCGCCGTCGCCGCCGTTGCCGAAGAAGCGGGCGAAGCCACCGTTGCCGGCCACGCCGTTCTGCCCGGTACCGCTGCCGGCCTGGGCGTCGCCGCCGTTGCCGCCGCTGCCGATCAACCCGGCGTTGCCGCCCCAACCACCGTTGCCGCCGACGCCGTCGGCTCCGCCGGCCGTGCCGCCGCTACCGCCGGTACCACCGCGTCCGACCAAAGTTCCGGCGTCACCGCCGGAGCCGCCGCCGCCGCCCGAACCATCGGCCGAGTTGCCGCCAAGCCGCCGCTGCCACCGCCGCCGCCATACAGCCCACCGGCACCACCGGCGCCACCGAAAGCGCCGGTTCCGGAAGTCGCGTTGCCGCCCGCCGCGCCGTCACCGCCCTTGCCGAACAAGAACCCCCCGTTCCCGCCGCTGCCACCGTTGGTGGGTGTCGCGCCGCTGAAGCCGACCCCGCCGTTGCCGCCCCTGCCGAACAACCCGGCGTCGCCACCGTTACCGCCCGCCTCGGTTGCGGTGCCGGCGCCGCCATTGCCGCCGTTGCCGATCAAGATCCCGCCGTCGCCGCCGTTCTGCCCGGGCGCCCCGTTGGCGCCGTTGCCGATCAGCGGCCGCCCGACGAGTGCCTCGGTGGGCTTATTAACCACGTTCAGCATGGTCTGTTCGGCGTTGGCGGCCTCGGTGCTGGCATAGGAGGCCGCACCGCCGTTCATCAGCTGGACGAATTGGGTGTGAAACGCCGCGGCCTGGGCGCTGAGGGCCTGATACGCCTGGGCGTGCGCACCGAACAGGGCCGCGATACTCGCCGACACTTCGTCGGCGCCCGCCGCCAGCACCGAGCTCGTCGGCAAAGCCGCCGCGGCGTTGGCGTCTCTGATGGTCGAACCGAGGTTTGCCAGATCTGAAGCCGCCGCTGACACGAATTCCGGCGCCGCAATCACAAACGACATTTCGCACCTCCACTGGCAAACGTCGGTGGCTCAGCTGTGGTCAAGCCACCCTGCTATTTGTCGTTAGGGGAAATAATAACCCCGTATTACCGTCGAGTAACAGACCTTTTTTACTCACGAGTCAGATAGCGGTCGGCGCCTGCGGCCACGCTTAGAATCGGCGTCCGTGGGGCTAGAGGACCAGGATGCGCTGCGCGTCCTCAGCGACGCCTGTTCCGAGGAACTGGTCCACCGCTTCTACAACCGCTGGTTCGCCCTCGACGTCTCCGTGCGCGACCTGTTCCCGCCCGAAATGGATGGCCAGCGTGCCGCTTTCGGCCACGCGCTGCAGTGGGTGTACGGCGAACTGGTCGCACAGCGCGCCGAGGAGCCGGTGGCGTTTCTCGCCCAGCTCGGCCGGGATCACCGCAAGTTCGGTGTGCTGCCGCGCCACTACGACACGCTGCGCCGCGCGCTGTATACGACGCTGCGCGGCCACCTGGGCGCGGCGTGGACCCCGGCCGTCGACGCCGCCGCGGATCAGTCGCTCAACCTGATCGTCGGCGTGATGAGCGGCGCCGCCGAGGCCGAGGAGGGCCCGGCATGGTGGGACGGCACGGTGGTCGAGCACATGCGGGTGTCGCGGGACCTCGCGGTGGTGCGGCTGCGCCTGGACCGCCCGATGCACTACCACCCGGGCCAGTACGTGAATGTTCAAGTGCCGCAATGCCCGCGCCGGTGGCGCTACCTCAGCCCGGCCATTCCGGCGGACCCCGACGGCGCGATCGAGTTTCACGTCCGCCTGGTGCCCGGCGGCCTGGTGAGCACGGCTGTCGTCAACGAGACCCGGCCGGGCGACCGGTGGCGGTTGTCCAGTCCGCACGGCGCCATGGGGGTCGACCGCGACGGCGGCGACGTGCTGATGGTGGCCGGCAGCACCGGCCTGGCGCCGCTGCGGGCGCTGATCATGGACCTCTGCCGGTACGGGGTCAACCCGCGGGTGCATCTGTTCTTCGGAGCCCGCTACCCCTGCGAGCTCTACGACCTGCGCACGCTGTGGGAGATCACCACCCACAATCCGTGGCTGTCGGTCTCCCCGGTGTCGGAGTACACCCGAGACCCGTCCTGGGCGGCCGACTACCCCGACGTTTCACCGCCGCGTGGCCTGCACGTCACCCAAACCGGCCAGCTGCCCGGCGTGGTCACCAAGTACGGTGGCTGGGGCGATCGCCAGATCCTGATCTGCGGCGGTCCGGCCATGGTCCGCGCGACCGAGGCCGCCCTGATCGCCAAAGGCGCTCCACCGGAACGCATTCAGCACGACCCACTATCGAGGTAGGCCATGCATATCGTCACACTGACCGACCCGTCATCATCGGTGGCTGCACAGTTCGTGCCGCAAGCCGGCATGATCGGCATCTCACTGACCGACGCCGGCGTCGAACTGCTCGGCCAGCGGCGCGGCCTGGATGCCTACATCAGCGCGGGCAAGACAATGGGCATCCCAATCCTCTACCCGTGGGCAAATCGGTTGGGCGCCAACAGCTATACCGCCGAAAACAAGACGGTGACGCTGACGCCGGGGGAACATCGCGTTCGCGCGGATCCCAACGGCTTGCCCATCCACGGGGTGCTGGCGGCCTACGACGGCTGGCGGGTCATGACCGAGTCGGCCCACGAGCTGATCGCCGAGTTGGACTTCGGCGCCGATCCGGAACTGCTGGCCAGCTTTCCGTTCCCGCACCTGCTCGTGGTGCGCGTCGCGTTGGCCGATCGGACACTGACGGTGCACACCACCGTGGCGGCCACCACCGACAAACCGGTGCCGCTGTGTTTCGGGTTCCACCCTTACCTGCGATTGCCCGAGGTGCCGCGCGCGCAGTGGAACGTCGAGACACCCGCCATGCGGCATTTGAGCGTCGACGATCGCGGGCTGCCGACGGGCGAGAGCTCTGCCCAGCCCGCTGGCTCGGAGTTATTGGGCGACAAGGCTTTTGACGACGGCTACGACCAGCTCGCCGACGGCGCGGTGTTCGCGGTGTCCGGCGGCGGTCGCCGCATCGAGGTTCGCTTCGACCACGGTTACCCCGCGGCGCAGATCTTCGCTCCCCCGGCCGAGGACCTGGTGTGCTTCGAGCCGATGGCCGCGCCGACGGACGCCTTGTGCCGCGGCGGCTACCGCTGCGCGCGGCCGGGTGAACCGGCGGAGGCGCTGTTTTCGATCCGCGTTTAGCGAGACCGGCGAGGTTGCCAGACCACCAGCGCGGTGCTCTTGGGCACCACCGCAACCTCGCGGCGCTGGTTGGCACGCAAGGCCACCACCTCTTCGGCCAACTCCTTCACCCGCGACTGCAGCGCCTCGACCTGGTTGGTCAGCTCGATGATGCGCTTGATGCCGGCCAGGTTGACGCCCTCGTCCTGGGAGAGCCGCTGCACCTCGCGGAGCAGGTCGACATCATGCTGCGAATAACGCCGTCCCCCACCGGAAGTGCGCTGCGGGGTGACCAGGCCGAGGCGATCGTAGGTGCGCAGGGTTTGCGCATGCATGCCGGCGAGCTCGGCGGCCACCGAGATCAGGAACGTCCTGGCTTCCTCCCGTGAATTCTTCGCCATCAGCGATTACCCGCCCATCCCGCGCGTGGGTCGAAGCCGCTGTCCCGCTCGGCCGCCGCGTAGGCCTGCAGCGCCTCCTCGGCGCTGCCCTCCACGTTCGGCGGGACGGCCACCTTGACGGTGACGAGCAAGTCCCCGTTGCCGCCGCTACGCTTGGGCACACCGCGCCCACGCACCCGAAGGATGCGGCCATCGGCGGTGCCTTTCGGCACCCGCACACCCACCGTGCCGTCCAGTGTCGGCACCGAAAGTGTTGAACCCAAGGCTAATTCGGCGAAGCTGACCGGAACGGTGACGGTGAGGTTGTCACCGTCGCGGCCGAAGACCTTGTCCGGCCGCACATGCACGGTCACATACAGGTCGCCCGACGGTGCGCCGCGCAAGCCGGCCTCGCCCTGTCCGGCCAACCGAATGCGTTGTCCGTCTTCGACTCCCGGTGGGATCCGCACGTTGATGGTGCGGGTGCGGGTGGTGACGCCGGTGCCCTTGCACTCGTCGCAGGGGTGCTCGATGATCGAGCCGCTGCCGCGGCAGTCGGCGCAGGGCTCGGAGAAACCGAACGCCCCCTGGTTGCGGTTGATGACGCCCGCGCCGTTGCAGGTGGGGCACACCTTCGGGCTGGTGCCCGGCCGCGCGCCGCTGCCGTGACAGTTGGTGCACGGCGCCGGACTGGTGAGCCGCAGCGGCATCGCGACGCCCTTGGCCGCCTCGATGAAGTTCAGCTCGGTCTCGGTCTCCAGGTCGTTGCCGCGACGCGGCCGGCTCGGACGCGCACTCGCGCCGCGCCCGAACAACCCGCCGAACAAGTCGCCGATGTTGGCGCCGCCGGTGCGCCCGGCGGCGTCGAACAAGTCGTTGAGGTTGAACTCGGAGCCGTCACCGCCCACGTTGAATCCGCCGAAGCCACCGCCGTCGAAGCGGCGCCCGCCCAAGCCGCCGCCGGCGAAGAGCCGGCGGGTCTCGTCGTACTCCTTGCGCTTCGCCTCGTCGGACAACACGCTGTAGGCCTCGGAGACCGCCTTGAATCGTTCGGCTCCACCGGGGTTCTTGTCCGGATGCAGATCTGAGGCCAGCTTGCGGTAGGCCGTCTTGATGTCTTTCTGGCTGGCGTCAGAGGAGACGCCCAGCTCCTTGTAGAAGTCCTTTTCGACCCATTCACGCTGGGCCATGTTGCGTCACCTCCTTACCTCTCTCGTTTAATTCTGGTCCCTATTCGCCTGTGGTGTCGTTGTTATCGCCCGTGTCGGGCTGCTCGGCCGGGGCGGCCGCCTCACCGCCGACGGTGTCGACGACACCGACCAGCGCGTGCCGCAGCACGTTCTCACCGAGCTTGTAGCCATGGCGCATGACGGTGCCGATCACGGGCCGGGAGCCCTCGCCGCCGTCACCCTCGTGCTGCACGGCTTCGTGCAGCACCGGGTCGAAGTCCTCGCCCTCGGCCCCGAACGCCGTCAGGCCGAGCCCGCTGAGCGCACCGTCGAGCTTGTCGGCGACCGACTTCAGCGGACCCGATTCCAGGTCGCCGTGCTTGCGGGCGCGATCGAGATCGTCGAGCACGCCCAGCAATTGGGTGACGACGGCGGCTTTGGCCCGGTCCGTTGCGGCCTGCTGGTCGCGCAGCGCGCGCTTGCGGTAGTTGGCGAAATCGGCCTGCACCCGCTGCAGATCAGCGGTCAGCTCGGCGACCTTGTCGCCGCCGGGACCGCCCGATCCGCCTGGTTCGCCACCGGCCGGCGCCGCCCCTCCCGCCCCTCCCTCACTGGGAGGGGCGTGCCGCACTTCGCCGGTCTCGGGATCAATCCGCCGCTTGTCGGTGACGGTTACCTGTTCCGGATTGCTTTCGGTCACTTGGACTCCCGGTCATCCTCGACCACCTCCGCGTCCACGACATCGTCCGCGGATCCGCCCTGGGGACCGCCGGCGTAGGCGTCACCGCCTGGACCGGCTGCGCCACCCTCAGCCTGGGTGGCCTCGTAGATCGCCTGCCCGAGGGCCTGCGACTCCTGGCCGAGCTTCTCCATCGCCGCCTTGATCGCGCCGATGTCGGAGCCTTCCAGCGCCGTCTTGGCTTCTGCCACAGCGGCATCCACCTTGTTCAGCGTGTCCTCGGGGACCTTCGACCCGCCGCCTTCGGCCGCTGTGCCCCTTTGCTCAGAGACGAACTTCTCCGTCTGGTACACCAGCGTCTCGGCCTGGTTGCGGACGTCGGCCTCCTCGCGACGCGTGCGGTCCTCCTCGGCGTGCGCCTCGGCGTCCTTGATCATCCGGTCGATCTCTTCCTTGGAAAGCCCGGAGCCTTCCTGGATGCGGATGGTGTTCTCCTTGCCGGTGCCTTTGTCCTTGGCCGTGACGTGCACGATGCCATTGGCGTCGATGTCGAAGGTGACCTCGATCTGTGGGACACCGCGAGGCGCCGGCGGGATGCCGGTCAGCTCGAAGGAGCCGAGCAGCTTGTTGTGCGAGGCGATCTCGCGCTCACCCTGAAAGACCTGAATCTGCACCGACGGCTGGTTGTCGTCGGCCGTGGTGAAGGTCTCCGACCGCTTGGTCGGGATCGTGGTGTTGCGCTCGATGAGCTTGGTCATCACGCCACCCTTGGTCTCAATACCCAGGCTCAGCGGCGTGACGTCAAGCAGCAGAACGTCTTTCACCTCACCCTTGAGCACGCCAGCCTGCAAGGCGGCACCAACGGCGACCACCTCGTCGGGGTTGACGCCCTTGTTGGGCTCCTTGCCACCGGTGAGTTCCTTGACCAGGTCGGTCACCGCGGGCATACGGGTGGAACCGCCGACCAGCACGACGTGGTCGATGTCGGACACCGAGATGCCGGCGTCCTTGATGACCGACTGGAACGGCTGACGGGTGCGGTCCAGTAGGTCTTGCGTGATCTTCTGGAACTCGGCCCGCGTGAGCTGCTCGTCGAGGAACAGCGGGTTCTTGTCCGCGTCGACGGTGATGTAGGGCAGGTTGATCGACGTGCTACCCGAGCTCGAGAGCTCGATCTTGGCCTTCTCGGCCGCTTCGCGCAGCCGCTGCATCGCCATCTTGTCCTTGGTCAGGTCGATGCCGCTGGTGCCCTTGAATTTGTCGACCAGCCACTGCACGACCCGCTCGTCCCAGTCGTCGCCACCGAGGTGGTTGTCACCGGAAGTGGCACGCACCTCGACCACGCCCTCGCCGATTTCCAGCAGCGAGACGTCGAAGGTGCCGCCGCCGAGGTCGAAGACCAGGATGGTCTGTTCCTTCTCGCCCTTGTCCAGGCCGTAGGCCAGGGCGGCCGCGGTCGGCTCGTTGACGATGCGCAGCACGTTCAGGCCGGCGATCTGGCCGGCGTCCTTGGTGGCCTGACGCTGGGCGTCGTTGAAGTAGGCCGGCACCGTGATCACCGCGTCGGCGATGTCTTCGCCGAGGTAGGCCTCCGCGTCGCGCTTCAGCTTCATCAAAACCCGCGCGCTGATCTCGGGCGCGGTGTAGTTCTTCCCGTCGATCTCCACGGACCAGTCGCTGCCCATGTGCCGCTTCACCGAACGGATGGTGCGATCGACGTTGGTCACCGCCTGGTTCTTGGCGGGCTGGCCGACCAGCACTTCGCCGTTGCGGGCGAATGCGACGACGGATGGCGTCGTCCGCGAACCTTCGGAGTTGGCGACGACAACGGGGTCGCCACCCTCGAGTACCGCGACGACGGAGTTGGTGGTCCCGAGGTCGATTCCGACCGCACGAGCCATAGTGATTCCTCCTGATAGTAGAGCTTTGTCCTGCGTTATGCTGAGTGAACCCCGCTCAAGCCTGCCCCTGAGGGCCTCGGCCTGTCAACTCAGGATTGAGTCTGAGTCACTCAACTTGTCGATCATCCTAACGGCAGGCATCGCGATCTTGTTCCCGGGGTACTCTCACCCTTGATGACCGGCGCAGGCGTCCTGAAAGAACTTCGCAATCGCGATCCGGAATTCATCCGCGCAGTCCTGCCCACGCTGTGGCTGGCGGCGACGGTGTGGTTCCGCGCCGAGGTGCACGGCTTTGAGAATGTTCCCGACGAGCCGGTGCTGTTCGTCGGCAATCACAGCGGCGGCGGCGCGACCCCGGACACGTTCGTCCTGCTGCTCGCCTACAACACCTTCTTCACCGTCGAAGGCCGCCCGCTGTACGCGCTCGCGCATGACACCATCACCGCGGCGCCGGGCCTGGGCCGGTTGACCCGCAAGCTCGGCGTGGTCCCGGCCGACAACTCCTTCGCCGAGAAGATCTTCGAGAGCGGCGGCTCAGCATTGGTCTACCCGGGCGGCGACGTCGAGGCCCTACGCCCGTGGCGCGACCGCAACAAGATCGTCTTCTCGGGCCGCAAAGGCTTCCTGAAGCTGGCCCACCGGTGCAACGTCAAGATCGTGCCGGTGGTCGCCACGGGCGGCCACGACACCCTCTTCATCCTCAACGACGGCCGTCGCACCGCGCAGCTCCTGCGGTTGGACAAGCTGGCCCGCGTCAAGACCATGCCCCTGTCGATCAGCATCCCGTGGGGCCTGACGCCGATCCCGCTGCCGCATTTCCCGCTTCCGGCCAAGATCCGCATGCAGGTGCTCGAGCCGATCGATCTGCGCACCCGATTCGGCGACGACCCGGACTGGGACCACGCCCGCGATTACGTCACCAGCATCATGCAGGTCGGGCTGTCGCAGCTGGCCAGCCGTACCGTCGTCCCGATGATCCGATGACTCAGACCGTCAGCGTTTCCCGCCACATCCGTTGCCCCGCCGACGAAGCCAGCGCGGTGGTGACCGACCCGCGCCGCCTGCTCTCCAAGATCGAGACCCTCAGCCGGTGCCGGTTCGTCGAGACCGACCCCGACGGCGAGCTGTGGGATGTCTATTTGGACAGCGGCACAGTCCATTTGGGCGGTCGGGTGCTCATCACAACCCCAGAGGAAAACCGATTGCACTGGAAGTCGGTACGGGGAACCCGGCATTCGTTCGAGGCGGTCGTCGAGCCCGACGGCGAAGGCAGCCTTCTCACAATGACTTTGACGTTCACCATCACGGGATTGGCCATCGCCTGGATCAGCGAACGGATCGGGCGCGGCCTGGTCACCCGCAACCTGGAAGCGATCGCCGAGGAAGTCCGACATCGTCTCGAGTTCGAGACCTAGCAGGCCCGTTCGATCAATGCGCCATACCTGGACCTGGACATTCGATCTGCCGCCGGATCAGATCTGGCCGCTGCTGGCCGACACCAACCGGTTCAACGAGGCGTTGGGCCTGCCGCCGTACGCGCTCGAGGACAGCTTGCAACCCAACGGAACCGTCGTGCGCCGCGGGCGGGAGAAGGCCGCGGGCTTCCTGCTCGAATGGGAGGAAAAGCCCTACGAGTGGGTGACGGGCCGGTACTTCCGTCAGACGCGGGTGTTCACCAAGGGCCCGTTCCGCCGCTTCGGTCCGGTATTCGAACTCGAGCCCGACGGCAAAGGCGGCTCCCGCGTCACCTACACCCTCGAGTGGGAGCCGCTGGGTCTGGTCGGCCGGGTGTCCGGTGCGCGGCTTGCCGCCCGGGCCGGTGAGAACGTGGGCAAGCGCATCCTGGAGGCTGTCGCGTTCGCGCGCGGCGATCACGCCTCCGACCGCCTGATTCCCTTTGTGTTGCCCGAACCGGTGCTGCCGCAAGGGGCGCGCGAGCGGGCCACCGCGATGGCCGCCGAAATCGACCGCTCCCCCTACGGCAACGGGCTTGGCACACGGCTCACCGAGCTGGTGCTGAAAGGCATGGCCGCCGACCTGACCGACATCCGGCCCAAGGTGCTGGCAATCGAACTGGGCGTGCCCCCGCGCGCCGCGATCGAGGCCTGCCTGGCCGCCGTGAGAGCAGAGCTGCTGAACATGAAGTGGGGTCTGCTCTGCCCCAACTGCCGCGGCGCCAAGCTCAGCGTCGCCACGCTATCCGATCTGCCGCACGGCGCGCACTGCGCGACGTGCAACATCGACTACGACCGCGACTTCGAGCGCAATGTCGAGCTCACGTTCGCACCGACGCCGGCGGTGCGTCCGCTGCCGCAGAACTATTACTGCCTGTCGGGCCCCATGGGGACGCAACATATCGCGGTGCAAGTCCTGCTGGCCGCGGGAGAGCGGCGCGACGTCGAGGTCGACCTGCCCGCCGGCTCCTATCGGCTGCGCACGCAGCATCCCGGCGCGGTCGTCGACATCGAGTACGACGGCGGACCGTTGCCGGGCTTGCGCATCACGGCCTCGGGCGCGGAATTGGCGGAATTGGCGGAATTGACAGAGGCCGAGCCGGGAAAGGTGACCTTCGTCAACGATGCCGGCTTCGAGCTCGCGGCCCTGATCGAAGACCGGACCTGGACGCGCTCGGCCCTGACGGCCCCAGAAGTGATCTCGCTGCAGGCCTTTCGCGATCTGTTCGCCGAGGCGACCCTGCGGCCGGGCGACGACGCGGGCATCAGCCAGGTCACGTTGTTGTTCACCGACCTGCGGGGCTCGACGGCGCTTTACGAGCGGGTGGGCGACGCCACTGCCTACAACCTGGTGCGCGAGCACTTCATGCTGCTGGCGTCGATCGTGCGCGACCACAACGGGGCGGTGGTCAAGACCATCGGCGACGCGGTGATGGCCTCGTTCACCGATCCGGCCGATGCGGTGCGCGCGGCGCTGGCCATGCAGGCCGGGATCGCCACCTCGGCACGTACTGGTGGCGAGCTGGTACTCAAGGTGGGCGTGCATGCCGGCCCCAGCGTGGTCGTCAACCTGAACGACCGCCTCGACTACTTCGGCTCGACGGTGAATATGGCCGCGCGCCTGCAGGGCCAGAGCGCCGGCGACGACATCGTGCTTTCCCATGCCGTCGCGGCCGACCCCGCGGTGCAGGAGATCATCGCCGCCCTGCCGAAGCGCCAGGAGACGGTGGCGCTCAAGGGGTTCGAGGAACCCGTCGGTTTTGTGCGCCTGCTATCGCAGCGGGTTGCGCTCGATCCACTGGGTGAGCGCGTCCTCTAGCGCGGCCGCCACCCCGACGCCGGCGGCGGCCTGCTCGAACTTGTCGGCCAAATCGGCTGAGACGGAAGCGTTTATCTTCCGTTTCGGGTTCGCCTCCTGCGCCCGGGCCACCGGTGGGTGCCGTGCGACCGTAGCCTCCATGGTCTCCCGCAGCGCGGGTATCTCGGCGAGCAAGCGGTCGAGGTCGTCGCGCTCGATTCGCAGCACCTCGGAAGGTCCGACCGTGGTCACAGTCGCCGAACGCAATTTCCCGCGGCGCAGCGCGGATTCGCCGATCACCTCGCCGGGGCCCAGCACGGCGATCCGTTCCTGGCCGGCATACACCCCGGCCTCTCCGCTGAGCAGGATGTAGCACGCGTCGGAGGGAGTCTGTTCCCGAATGACCGGCCACGGCACGGTCCGGTGAATGAACTGCGCGGCTTGCACAAGACGCGCCAGCTCATCATCGGAGAAGTTGTCGAATGCGTTGAACTCGCGCAGTCGACGGGCGTGTTGCTGAAGTTCCTGGGCGTCGGACGTCATAGTGGGCTCCATTGCGCGATGTGACGGTGACATCGGGAGCCTAACCCGGATCTAGCGGGCGTAGAGGAAATCAGGCATTTCTGCTTGATCGGCGGTCGACGTTGGCGATGACGTGCTGTGTATTGTACGGCGTTCCGACTGCCGTATTCCATTGACTGGCAAAGACACTCATGTGTTCAAGGGTGGACCCCGGAACGATGTACCCGCCGTAGTTCTGCGGCACGTAGAGCGGCGCGTCCGGGTCATGCTGTTGCATGACAACTGTCATCACGCCCCGGCTGAACACGTCGGTGGGGCGATCGGCGACCCAGATCTCCACCGCGCCGTCGGGCCCGCTTCGCGCGTTGAAGCCGCACAGCACCACGGCGCCGTCGACTTCGCGGAAGCTGAGTTCGCCGAAGCAGGTGTCGCTGATGGGCACGGCCGGTTGCCCGGGCGCACCCCAGCCCCTGTTGCCGTCGGAGAGTTCGACGTAGGGCTGCCAGCCGGCGCGATCGGTGAACCGCTTGGGCTCGGTGCGATAGAGCGTGACTTTCCGGCTGCGGTCGAACGCGTCAGCGACGAGATACACGGTTCCGTCGCGGCCCTGGTAGCCGCTGATCTGTGACTGCCCACCCTGCGCGTGGCCGGCCGAACGCCACGATCCCTTCACCGGCCGCCAGCCCCGGGCCGGGTCGTCGGTGACTTCCACCAGCCACGAACCGCCTTCCGGGCGAAGCTGATTGGTGCCGACGACCAGCATGTAGGTCCTGCCGTTGACCCGGACGCTGCCCGCCGGCAGTGTGTTGGTGCCGCGCGCCTGACGCGGCGGGATGAACAACGGATTGCGGGGTCCGGTCAGCGGCGCACGGAAACGCGGGCGCCCCTCGGCGTCGAAGGCCACCGGCACCGCGACCGACGGGTAGTGCGGGCCGGCGCCCACCCTGTCGCCGCCGAACGCGTCGCCGAAGACCGCCAGGTAGGAACCGTCGGGCAACTCGACGACGTCGCCCAGGTCCGCGGCGCCGATGCCGGGGATGGCGCCGCCGGAGCCGGTGCCCGCGATCGGGCCGAGGTGGCGTACCTCGCCGCACCGCAACGCGCGTGGCGTGGCGGGCATCCTTTCCCCGATCAGCGCCAGCAGCGCACGGGTGGCGGCGCTGGGTGGACGGGTCGCCGACGTCGCCACGTACAGCCGCCACGTCAGGTCGCAGCCGGACACCGGCACCGTCACGAGGCCGGCGTCGTCGCTGTCGTCGAGCATCGTCCAGCTCAGGAACCCGATGCCGAGCCCGTTGCGGATGTAGGTCGCGGCGGTGCCGATGTCGGAGACTTCCAGCGCGACGGTGCGTTCCACGCCGGCGGCGGCGAACGCCTTGTCGACCACGGTTCGATTGCCGTATCCGGGTGGGCCGTCGACGAACGACATTCCGGCCAGATCGGCCAGGGTCACCGAATCTCGTTGGGCCAGTGCATGATCCACCGGTACTACGAGCAGCAGCGTGATTTCGGCGATGAGCCGGGTATGCAGGTCGGCCGGTGGCACGCCGGTGAAGGCCAGGAAGGCGACGTCCAGGTCGCCGTCGCGCAGTTGGCGGGTCAGGCCCGTCGTTCCGGCGCTGGCGGCGCGCAGGTGGATCCGGACTTCGGGATGCCGGCCGTGCAGTTCGGTCAGCAGGTTCGGCAGGTCGATGACGCTGATCGACGTCAGGGTGCCCACGGTGACGGTGCCGCGGACGGCCCCGCGGGTGGCATTGACGGCGTCCTTGGCGGCGCGGGCGGCGTCGAGGGTCGCGCGGGCGCCGGACCGCAGTTCCTCTCCGGCGGGCGTCAGCGTCACCCCGGCCGGGCCGCGGACGAACAGCTCGGCGCCGAGTTCGCGCTCCAGCGCCTTGATGGTCGCGGACACACCGGATTGGACCACGTGCAGCCTTTTGCCCGCCCGGGAGAAGCTGCGGGTGTCAGCGACGGCGAGAAAGTACTCGAGGTGGCGAAGCTCCACCCAGCCATTATCACCGTCAGTGCTGGCAGTCATCGGAAGTTTTCATTGGCCGTGATCACACGGCCGCCGTAGCGTCGAAACGTGAAGGTAAACAGAACCCGTTGGTCGTCGGCATCCGAGCGGGATCAGTTCGCCGTCGACAACCCGGCGACGGGCCAGCCGGTCGCGCTGGTGCAGGGTGCCGGGCCGGAGCAGGTGGACCAGGCCGTGCGGGCCGCACACGCCGCGCACCTGGACTGGAAGCAACGCCCGGCGCGCGAACGTGGCCACTACCTTCGTAAGGTCGCCGACGTCATCCGCGCCCACGCCGACGAGATCGCCGCGCTGGAATCGCTGGAGATGGGCAAGCCGATCAGCCAGGCCCGGTACTTCGACGTCGAGGCCGCGATCACCATCTTCGAGTACTTCGGCAGCATGGTCGAGGTGCTGCCGAGCCAGGCGCGCGACTACGGGCCGGTGTTCGACGTGACCACGCTGGAGCCGTACGGGGTCATCGGCGGCATCGTGCCGTTCAACTGGCCGCCCATCCACACCGCAGGCAAGACGGCCCCCGCGCTGGCGGTGGGCAACGCGATCGTGCTCAAGCCGCCGGAGCAGACGCCCTCGGTGGTGCTGCGGATGGTGGAGCTCATCGCCTCGGCGCTGCCCGACGATGTCGTGCACGTGGTACCCGGGGCGGGCGCGGTGGGTGCCGCGCTGGCCGGGCATCCCCTGGTGGGCAAGGTGTCTTTTACCGGCTCCCCGACGACGGGCTCGGCCGTGTTGCGCACCGCGGCCGACAACCTCACCCCCACGCTGATGGAGCTGGGCGGCAAGAACCCGTTGCTGGTGTTCGACGACGCCGATCTGCACGAGGCGCTGCTGGCCGCGATCGACGGTGGCTTTTTCAACCAGGGCGAGGCCTGCACCGCTGCGTCACGGATCCTGGTGCAGGACAACATCTTCACCGAGTTCGAACGCAAACTGGCCACCGCGGTGGGCCGGCTTCGCGTGGGCGACGGCGCGGACCCGGGCACCGACGTCGGCCCGCTGGTCACCCCTGCGCAGCAGAAGCGGGTGTTGGATTACCTCGACATCGGCGTGGCCGAGGGTGCCCGCATCCTCGCTCAGGCGCCGTTGCCCAGCGACCCACGGCTGGCGAACGGCTGCTATGTGCCGCCCACTCTGCTGACCGACGTCACCCCCGACATGCGGGTGGCCACCGAGGAGATCTTCGGTCCGGTCGTCGCCCTGATCCCGTTCTCCGACGAGGACGAGGCGGTGCGGATCGCCAACGGCACCCAATTCGGCCTCGTCGCAGGGGTTTTCAGCCAGGACAGCGATCGGGTGTTGCGGGTGAGCCGGCAGATCAAGGCCGGCACCGTGTTCGTCAACAACTACTTCCGGGTCGCGGTCGGCAGCGGCTTCGGTGGCATCGGCTACAGCGGGTTCGGCCGCGAACACGCCCAGGAGACGCTGGCCGAATACGGGTATCACAAGAACATCCGCCTGGCCGCCCGGCGGGACCAGCTGCCGCGGTGGAGTGCGGCAGCCAGAGTGTTGGAGGGGTAAACATGAGAACAATTGCGCTCGAAGAGCATTACGCGACAACGGCATTCCTGAACGGGCCGGGCAGCTGGCATAAGTCCCGCCCGGGTCTGGCCGAGCAGCTGGCCGATCTCGGCGATGGCCGCATCGCGGCGATGGACGAGGCGGGCATCGACCTGTCCGTGCTGTCGCTGGTGTCGCCCGGCGTGGAGCAGTTGGACGCCCCCGCGGCCGTGCGCACCGCCCGCGCCTGCAACGACGAGTTGGCCGCGGCGGTGCGCCGGTACCCCGGCCGGCTGGCCGGCTTCGCCGCGGTGCCCATCAGCGACCCCGCCGCCGCGGCCGACGAGTTACAGCGGGCGGTGCGTGAACTCGGCTTCGTGGGGGCGAACATCAACGGCCACTGCCAAGGTGTCTACCTGGATGATCCGTTCTTCGAGCCGGTGCTGGCCCGCGCGACGGAGCTGAACGTCCCGATCTACGTGCACCCGACCGTTCCGCCGGCGGCCGTGATCGAGTCCTGCTACGGCGGGTTCTCCGAGCAGGTGACATTCGCGTTCGCCACGGTCGGCTGGGGCTGGCACATCGACACGGCCACCCACGTGCTGCGCATGATTCTCGGTGGCGTGTTCGACCGCCACCCCACGCTGCAGATCATCATCGGCCACATGGGCGAGGCGACGTCGTTCATGGTGCCCCGGTTCGACGCCACGCTGCCCCCGGAGCTGACCGGCCTGCGCCACCCGGTGAGCACCTACCTGAGGGAGAACGTGAACTACACGTTCGCCAACTTCAACGACGAGGCGACCTACGCCAACCTCGTCGCCCACGTCGGGGTGGACCGGGTGGCGTTCTCGACCGACCATCCGTTCGGCTCGATGAAGAACTGCCGGGCGTTCCTGGACAATTTGCCGCTCGAGGACGACGACCGGGCCGCCATCAGCCACCGCAATGCCGAACAGCTGCTGAATCTCTAGCGCCTTCGGCAAGCCAGTCGCACGCACGTCGGTTAGCCTGACAGCCAGTCCGTGCGATAGGAGCTCGACAAAATGGGGCCACCGCAAGACACCGCGGCCGAACGGCTTGCGCGCGAAGACGAGGGCTATCACAAGTCCCTCAAAAACCGGCAGATTCAGATGATCGCCCTCGGCGGCGCGATCGGCACCGGCCTGTTCCTCGGCGCCGGCGGGCGGCTCGCGTCGGCGGGGCCCGGGTTGTTCATCGTCTATGGCATCTGCGGGATCTTCGTCTTCCTGATCCTGCGCGCGATGGGCGAGCTGGTGCTGCACCGTCCGTCGTCGGGATCGTTCGTGTCCTATGCGCGCGAATTCTTCGGCGAGAAGGTCGCTTTCGCCGCGGGATGGATGTACTTCCTGAACTGGGCGATGACCGGGATCGTGGACACCACCGCGATCGCGACGTACTGCCGGTATTGGCATGCCTTCCAAGGGATTCCGCAGTGGGTGCTCGCACTGATCGCCCTCATCGTGGTCGTGTCGATGAACCTGATCTCGGTCAAGCTCTTCGGCGAGCTGGAGTTCTGGGCCGCACTGATCAAGGTGCTGGCGCTGGTGACGTTCCTGGTCGTCGGGACCGTCTTCCTGGCCGGGGGCTACAAGGTCGACGGTCAGGACACCGGCCCAGGGCTGTGGACCAGCCACGGCGGGCTGCTGCCGACCGGGCTGCTGCCGCTGGTGCTGGTCACCTCGGGTGTCGTGTTCGCCTATGCCGCCATCGAATTGGTCGGCATCGCGGCGGGCGAAACCGAGAACCCGGAGAAGGTCATGCCGCGCGCCATCAACTCGGTGGTGTTCCGCATCGCGGTCTTCTACATCGGGTCGACGATCCTGCTGGGCCTGCTGCTGCCCTACACCGCCTACAAGGCCGGTGTGAGTCCGTTCGTCACGTTCTTCTCCAAGGTGGGTTTCGCCGGCGGGGGCAGCCTGATGAATCTGGTGGTGCTCACCGCGGCGCTGTCCAGCCTGAACGCCGGGCTGTACTCAACGGGCCGCATCCTGCGGTCGATGGCGATCAACGGCAGCGGCCCGAAGTTCACCATGCCGATGTCGCGGAACGGGGTGCCGTACGGCGGCATCCTGCTCACCGCCGGAATCGGCCTGTTCGGCATCGGGCTCAACGCGTTCGTACCCCACCAGGCGTTCGAGATCGTGCTGCACATCGCCTCGGTGGGCGTGGTGGTGGCCTGGTTGACGATCGTCGCGTGCCAGCTGCGGCTCTATCAGCGCGCCAAGGCCGGGCTGCTGGAGCGCCCGGCGTTCCGCATGCCGTTCGCGCCCTACAGCGGCTACGTCACGCTGGTCTTCCTGGTCGGCGTGCTGGTGCTGATGTTCTTCGACAAGGTGCAGGGCCCCTGGATGCTCGGCGCGGCGGTGATCGGCATCCCCGCCCTCATCGGCGGCTGGTTCCTGGTCCGCGATCGCGTGAAGGCCGCCGCCGCGGACACCACAGACAGCCCCGCCGCTTAGCTAACAGCTTGTCATCGGCGCGGTCCCAAAACCGCGTCACTGCAGTCACTTGCGTCACCTCGTGCGTACTCTTGGCGGGTGCGGTTACTGCGTCAGGCACGGTGGGCCCTGCTGGCCGGTGTCGTGTTGGTCGGCGGCTGCAGCACCATCGTCGACGGCAAACCGGTCGCGCTGCCGGGGACGGGTCCCACCGAACCCTCCTTCCCCACCCCGCGGTTGAGCCCCGAGCCCAGCATCCCGACGCCGGCGCCGACGGCGGCCCCGGGACCGTCGGGCGCGCCGCCGAACCCCACCGCCCCGGCGGGCGCCATTCCCTTGCCGCCCGACCAGAACGGTTATGTCTTCATCGAGACCAAGTCGGGTGTGACGCGCTGCCAGATCAATAAGGACACCGTCGGCTGCGAGGCGGCCTTCACCCATTCACCCCTGCAGGACGGCGAACACGCCAACGGCGTCAGCATCACCGCCGGGGGCTCGGTGCAGTGGGTGCTGGGCAACCTGGGCGCCATCCCGACCGTCACTATCGACTACAAGACCTACGACGCGCAGGGCTGGACGATCAACGCCACCACCGAGGGCACCAAGTTCACCAACAGCCGCACCCACCATGGCATGTTCGTCAGCGTTGACAAGGTCAATACGTTCTAAGCGCATGCGCGCGTAACGTTGGTGGGGCCGGATTCCCCTGCCAGCTCAGGACTTAGATGTCATGGACGTCACCAGACGACATTTTCTGATCGCCGCGAATCTCACCGCGCTATCGACGGTCGCGATAAGCACCGAGGGCGCAGCCCGGGCAGCACCGGACACCTCGTTCGCCGTGACCCACACCGACGCCGAGTGGCGAAGCTTGCTGACCCCGGCCCAGTACAACGTGCTGCGCCAGGCCGGCACCGAAACCCCCTACAGCAGCCCGCTCAACGATGAACACCGAAAGGGCGTGTTCAACTGCGCCGGCTGCGCGCAGCATCTTTTCTCCTCGGACACCAAGTTCGACAGCGGCACCGGATGGCCGAGCTTCTGGAAGGCCCTCGACGGTGCGGTGCTCGAACACTCGGACAGCAGCCTGGGCATGGTTCGCACCGAGGTTCTCTGCAGCCGGTGCGGCGGCCACCTCGGCCACGTGTTCAACGACGGCCCCCAACCCACCGGCCTGCGCTACTGCATGAACGGCGTCGCGATGACCTTCGCCGCGTCGTGACGCGACACGGCTAGAGCAGCACTGACAGCTGGGGTCAGTACCATCGTTGCCGTGGCAGGTAACGGCCCGTCAGACGACTTCAACAACCAGCACACCACGAAGGCTGCGTACGGCCTGGACAAGGAAGAGGGGGAAACCCCCGAGGCTGAGCACGAGGGTTTCCAGCCGGCCCCGTGGTATCGCAGTCCGCCGCTGCTCATTGCCTGGTTGGTGCTCGTTCTGATCCTGATGGCGCTGATCGTCTACGGGATCGGCGAGCTGATGAGCGGCGACGAGGGCACCGGCCCGTCCCCGTCATCGACGACTCAGTCGACGACCACCACGTCAACCACCGGGACCACGGAGACCACCACCACGCCGAGCACGACGCCACCGGCCAGTACCACGACAGAGACGACGCCGCCGTCGGGCAGCGAGGCGCCTCAGCCGACGCAGCAGCAGCCGACGTACCAGCCGACCAATCCGCCGACGACACGGCATCACCTCCACCTGCCGCCGGGGATACACCTTCCGTTCTGATGCCGTTTTGAGCCCTAGCGGCGCGCGTGCCCAGCGCTCGGACCGTGCTGACCCCGCTATGGTGAGGACGGCGAGCCGACCGCCAGCGATCCGACAAACACAGGGGTAAGCGATATGACCGAGTCGCTGGGGCTGTCGATCGGGGTGGCCAACCTGGTCGCGGCCCGCGCGGGCAGTGCCCCGGTGAGCCGCAAATCGGTGTTGACGATCTTCGACCACCGCGCGGGCGAGGCCGGGCTGCCGGAGGAAAACCCGAACCTCAACGAACCCGGCCTGGTGATGCGGGGGTTCGTCGAGAGGGTCGGTGACGGGTCGCCGTTGGTGGCGGCCGACGGAACGAAATACCTCGGCGAGGCGCTGACGGTCGAGGCGCTCGAGGCGATGGCACGCACCGTCGGCTACGGGGCGCCGATCGCGATCGCGATCCCGGCATATTGGTCCGAGCGCCAGGCCACGGCGCTGCGTGACGAGTTTTTCGCCCAGCCGGCCCTGGCGCCCAACGGCGTGGCTCCGCTGCTGATCTCCGACGCCACGGCCGCGCTCACCGCGCTGCGCACCCGGCCGGGGTTCCCGACGGACGGCGTCGTCGCGCTCTGCGACTTCGGTGCCGGCGGCACCACCATCACCCTGAGCAATGCCGCGTCGAACTTCCAACAGGTGGGCACGTCGGTGCGCTACACGGCCTTCTCCGGCGACGAGATCGATCAGCTGATCGCAAGCCACCTGCGGGACAGCGGCTCCGCCGCCGACACCGGCGACCTGGCCGGCACCGCACGCATGGGGTCGCAAACCCGACTGCTCGGCGAATGCCGGCGCGCCAAGGAAGCGCTATCAGGTGCCGGCGAGGCCACCATCGCCGCCGGCCCTGGCGCGGATATCCGGCTGTCCCGCAACGAATTTGAGCAACTGATCTCCGGACCGCTCGACGGCTTGGTCTCTGCGGTCGAAGAAACCTTGCAGCGCAACGGAATTCGGGCCAACCTGGCCGCCGTGGCGACCGTGGGCGGCGGTGCCAGCATTCCGCTGCTGGGCACCCGGCTCTCGGAACGCCTGCAGGTGCCGATCCTCACGGCACCCCAACCCGTCGCCAGCGCGGCCGTCGGCGCGGCGGTACTCGGTCAGCAGCAATCGTCGGCCGGTGCGCCGACGGCCGCGGCACCCGTCATCGAGCCCCCGCCGACCCAGATGGCACCGGCCGCCCCTGACGCCCCGCCGACCCAGGTGGTCCCCACCGCGGCGGCGGCACCGGCGCCGCTGGCCTGGTCGGAGGACGCCGACGCGGACGACGAGCCGGTCCCCTACACCGGCGGCGAACACAGCGGCGAATACGCCAGGGAGGCAGCGACTTTCGACGATCCGGCAGACCAGCGGTATGCGGATGAAGCCGGGCAGCTGCCGTGGTACAAACGCACGGCGCTAATCCTCACCGTGATCGGCGCCCTGCTGGCCATCTTGGTGGCGATCGTGCTGGCGCTGACCCTTGGGCATGACAACACCACCCCGGTCACCACGACACCGCCGCCACCCCCGCCGACGCCGCAAACCGTGACGATCACCGCGCCCGACAACAGCACCTCCACGTCGGTGATCCCGCCGCCGCCCACCACCACCTACAGCCCGCCGCCGGAGACGACGACGTACCAGCCGCCCCCCACCACCACGTACACGCCGCCGCCCACGACCACGACGGCGGCGCCGCCACCGACCACCACGCAACCGCCGGTAACCACCACCGTGCCGCCGCCCACCCGGGAACGGCCGTTCCCGCGCTTCGAGCCGCCCTGGCGCCGCGGACTGGGTTACGGAACGGGTTAGGGCAGCCTTTCTCGCGCCGTGACCGGCCCAGATGTCACTATGGGCAAACTGATCGAACGAGTTTTCGGCGAGTGACGTGACTATTAGGCATTGGGGAGACCTTCTGTGACCACGCAGACGCTCATCAGACTGGTAGTGGGCCTCGGCATGACGGCAATCGTGGGATTGTTCGCCCTACGCCGCGTCCTGTGGCTGTTCAAGCTGATTATGTCCGGCCAGCCCGCGAGCGGGCGCACCGATGAGATTGGCACCCGGATCTGGACGCAGGTCGCCGAGGTGTTCGGGCAGCGCCGGTTGCTGAAGTGGTCGCTACCGGGCCTGGCGCACTTCTTCACCATGTGGGGCTTCTTCATCCTCGTCACGGTCTACGTCGAGGCATACGGCACCCTGTTCCAGAACAATTTCCACATCCCGATCGTCGGGCGGTGGAACGCGCTGGGCTTCCTGCAGGACTTCATCGCCCTGGCCGTCGTGTTCGGCATCGCGACCTTCGCGGTGATCCGGTTGCGCTCCGAGCCGAAGGAATACGGCCGTTCCTCACGGTTCTACGGCTCCCACACCGGCGGCGCCTGGCTGATCCTGCTCATGATCTTCATGGTCATCTTCAGCTTCGCGATCTTCCGCGGCGCCTCGGCCAACACCGGGAGCCTCCCCTACGGCAAGGGCGCGTTCTTCTCCCACGCGATGGGCTCGCTCATGCACCCGCTGGGCACGACCGCCAACGAATGGATCGAGACGTTCGCGCTGCTGGCGCACATCGCCGTCGCGCTGATCTTCCTGCTGATCGTGCTGCACTCCAAGCACTTGCACATCTTCCTGGCGCCCATCAACGTCACGTTCAAGCGGCTGCCCGACGGGCTGGGCCCGCTGCTGCCGGTCGAGTACTCGGTCGATGGCAAGGCCAAGCCGATCGACTTCGAAAACCCGCCGGACGACGCCTCATTCGGCCGCGGCAAGATCGAGGACTTCACCTGGAAGGGCATGCTCGACTTCGCCACCTGTACCGAGTGCGGGCGCTGCCAGTCGCAATGCCCGGCCTGGAATACCGGTAAGCCGCTGTCGCCCAAGCTCGTCATCATGGACCTGCGCGACCACTGGATGGCCAAGGCGCCGTACCTCTTGGGTGAGAAGGCGGAGCCGCTGGAGGGTCTCGACCTCGAGACGGTCCACGAAGAAGGTCACCACGTGCCCGAGTCCGGCTTCGGCCGGGTGCCCGGGCACGGGCCCGAGCAGGCGGCGCGCCCGCTGGTCGGCACCGCCGAGCAGGGCGGCGTCATCGACCCCGACGTGCTGTGGTCCTGTGTGAGCTGCGGCGCCTGCGTCGAGCAGTGCCCCGTCGACATCGAGCACATCGACCACATCATCGACATGCGCCGCTACCAGGTGATGATGGAGTCGGAGTTCCCCGCCGAGCTGTCCACGTTGTTCAAGAACCTGGAAACCAAGGGCAATCCCTGGGGGCAGAACGCATCGGACCGGACCAACTGGATCAGCGAAGTCGACTTCGACGTGCCGGTCTACGGCGAGGACGTCGAGAGCTTCGACGGCTACGAGTACCTGTTCTGGGTAGGCTGCGCCGGCGCGTACGACGACAAGGCCAAGAAGACCACCAAGGCCGTCGCCGAACTGCTGGCCATCGCCGGGGTGAAGTACCTGGTGCTGGGCACCGGGGAGTCCTGCAACGGCGACTCGGCGCGCCGCTCCGGCAACGAGTTCCTGTTCCAGCAGCTGGCCGCCCAGGCCGTCGAGACCCTGGACGGGGTGTTCGAGGGCGTGGAGACCGTCGACCGCAAGATCGTGGTCACCTGCCCGCACTGCTTCAACACCCTGGGCAAGGAATACCGCCAGCTCGGCGCCAACTACAGCGTGCTGCACCACACCCAGCTGCTCAACCGGCTGGTGCGCGACAAGAAGCTGGTCCCGGTGACGCCGGTGTCCCAGGACATCACCTACCACGACCCGTGCTACCTGGGCCGGCACAACAAGGTGTACGAGGCGCCGCGCGAGCTGATCGGGGCCGCGGGAGCCACTCTCACCGAGATGCCGCGCCACGCTGACCGCAGCTTCTGCTGCGGCGCCGGCGGTGCCCGCATGTGGATGGAAGAGCACATCGGCAAGCGGATCAACCACGAACGCGTCGACGAGGCCCTGGCCACCGGCGCCGCGACCGTCGCCACCGGCTGCCCGTTCTGCCGGGTGATGGTCACCGACGGCGTCAACGACCGGCAGGAAGAAGCCGGCCGCAGCGGCGTCGAGGTGCTCGACGTCGCCCAGATCCTGCTCGGGTCGCTCGAGTACGACAAGGCGACGCTGCCGGAGAAGGGCGCGGCCGCCAAGGAGGCCTCCGAACAAGCCGAGACGCGCGCCGCCAAGGCACCGAAAGCTGCGGCGCCGGCCGCGCCCGCCGAGGCCCCGGCCGAAGAGGCTCCGGCCGAAGAGGCACCCGAACCCGAAGCCAAGGCTGCCGCGCCGGCGGCGCCCGCGAAGGGCCTGGGCATCGCCGGCGGCGCGAAGAAGCCCGGCGCCAAGAAGGCCGCACCTGCGGCCGAGGCGAAGGCGGAGACGGCCGAGGCACCTGCAGCTCCCGCCGCTCCCGTGAAGGGCCTGGGCATGGCGGCGGGTGCCAAGCGGCCCGGCGCGAAGAAAGCCGTAGCTCCGGCAGCCGAGAAGCCGGCAGCCGAGGCACCAGCCGAGGAGGCCAGGGCGGAAGCGGCGCCCGCCCCCGAGACCACGGAAGCCAAGGCTCCCGCGGCGCCGGTCAAGGGCCTGGGCATCGCGGCCGGGGCCAAGCGCCCCGGTGCCAAGAAGGCCGCCCCGGCCGCCGCTCCCGCCAAGGAGCCGGAGGCCGCGCAACCCGAGCCCGAAGCAAAGCCGGAAGCCCAACCTGAGGCCGAGGCCGAGAAGGAATCCGACGGCGAAGCGGCCCCTCCTGCCGCCCCGGTGAAGGGCCTGGGCATCGCGCGTGGTGCCCGTCCGCCGGGTAAGCGCTGATCACGGTTCGATAAGAGACAGCAAATTTCGGTAGACAGCAGTGGCACCATAGGTGACGTGACACCTCACCAGCTGCCCGTGCATGCCCTCGGTCATCACCGGCCGCGGTCGTTCGCGCAGTCGTCCAAGCTTCAGGACGTCCTGTACGAGATCCGCGGCCCGGTACACCAGCACGCGGCCCGGCTGGAGAGCGAAGGCCACCGCATCCTCAAGCTCAACATCGGCAACCCGGCGCCGTTCGGCTTTGAGGCCCCCGACGTGATCATGCGCGACATGATCCAGGCGCTGCCGTACGCGCAGGGCTACTCCGACTCGAAGGGCATCCTGCCGGCCCGGCGTGCCGTCGTCACCCGTTACGAGCTGGTCGAAGGCTTCCCCAGGTTCGATGTCGACGACGTCTACCTGGGCAACGGAGTATCCGAGCTGATCACGATGACGCTGCAGGCCCTGCTGGACAACGGCGATCAGGTGCTGATCCCGGCGCCCGACTACCCGCTGTGGACGGCGTCGACGTCGCTGGCGGGCGGCACCCCGGTGCACTACCTGTGCGACGAGACCCAGGGCTGGCAACCCGACATCGCCGACATGGAATCCAAGATCACCGAGCGCACCAAGGCGCTGGTCGTGATCAACCCGAACAACCCCACCGGCGCCGTCTACAGCCGCGAAATCCTGACCCAGATCGTCGACCTCGCCCGCAAGCACCAGCTGCTGCTGCTGGCCGACGAAATCTACGACAAGATCCTCTACGACGACGCCAAGCACATCAGCCTGGCCACATTGGCGCCTGATCTGCTGTGTCTGACGTTCAACGGCCTGTCCAAGGCCTATCGGGTCGCCGGGTATCGGGCCGGCTGGCTGGCCATCACCGGCCCCAAGGACCACGCCGGCAGCTTCATCGAGGGCATCAGCCTGCTGGCGAACATGCGGCTGTGCCCGAACGTGCCCGCTCAGCACGCGATACAGGTCGCCCTGGGCGGCCACCAGAGCATCGAGGACCTGGTGCTCCCCGGCGGTCGGCTGCTCGAGCAGCGCGACGTGGCCTGGACCAAACTCAACGAGATCCCCGGGGTGTCCTGCGTCAAGCCCGAGGGTGCCCTGTACGCGTTCCCGCGGCTCGATCCCGAGGTCTACGACATCGCCGACGACGAGCAGCTGGTCCTCGACCTGTTGCTGCAGGAAAAGATCCTGGTCACGCAGGGCACCGGGTTCAACTGGCCCGCGCCGGACCACCTGCGGATCGTCACACTGCCCTGGGCGCGCGATCTGGCGAACGCCATCGATCGGCTGGGGAACTTCCTGACCGGCTACCGGCAGTAACGGCTTATCAGCCGAGCAGGTCGCGCACGCCCGTCTGCATGGTCTTTGCGTTGTCCGCTTCAGCGGTCGCATAGGCCTGGCCGGACGCGCTGATTGCCTGGACAAACTGCTGGTGGAACTCGGCGATCTGGGCACGAACACTCTGGTAGGCGTCGGCGTGCGAGGAAAACACCTGGCCGATGGCCACGGATACCTGATCGGCCGCCGCCGCGAGCTCACCCCTGGTAGCAGCCCCTGCGACCGCGCCGGCAGCGTCGATTGTCGAGCCTATGTTGCTCAAATCCTGGGCGGCACTTGTCACCGCTTCGGTTGCCGCAACGACAAACGACATACCGGTTCCTCCCGACGCTAACCACGAGATCGTATCGCCGTTAGGGGGTCGCGGTCCCCGAATTGGCCAACCTTGTGGTTTATAACCCTACCGTGGGACGGGTGAGCCACTCGCACAACTTTTCGGCGGGGCCAGGAAAGACGAATCCCCTGGCCCCACTACCGGCGAAGATCGTCGTCGGGCTGCTCGCCGCGATCGGGATCGCGGTGCTTGCCGGCGCGGTCTGGCTATGGCCGAGCCGCCAGCATGTGGATGTCCCGATGCCCTACCAGAACGCCGCGGGCGGCGCCGTAACCACGGTGAATGGGCATGTGACGGCGAGCGGCCTGGGTGACTGCGGCAGCCCGTCGGCCGGGCAGGTGCTGACCACGGCGCCGCTCCCCGCGACGCCGGGCGCCGGGCGCTGCGTGCTCACCCGGGTGGCTATCGACTCCGGGCCGAACGCGGGCGCGGCCACGTTGCTGGAGTTCTCCCCCGGTCCCGGTCAGCCGCGCCTCAACGCGGGCGATCACATCCGGGTCATCCGGGCCGTCGACGCGCAGGGCACGACGACGTACGCGTTCTACGACTTCGAACGCGGTTGGCCGCTGGTCGGCCTTTCCCTGGCGTTCGCGGTGGTGATCGTCGCGGTGGCCCGCTGGCGTGGGCTGCTGGCGCTGGTCGGCATCGTGGTCGCCTTCGCGGTGCTGGTGGTGTTCCTGCTGCCGGCGCTGCGTGACGGCGCGCCCGCGGTCCCGGTGTCGCTGGTGGCGGCGGCGGCGATCCTGTACGCGGTGATCTACCTGGCACACGGCGTGAACTTGCGGACCAGCGCGGCCCTGCTGGGCACCCTGTCGGCGTTGCTGCTGGCGGCGGGACTGTCGTGGGCGGCGATCGGCCTGGCTCACCTGACCGGCCTGTCGGACGAACAGAACTCCCAGGTCACGGTGTACCTCGGCAATGTGTCGATCAGCGGCCTGCTGCTCGCCGGCTTCATCATCGGGTCGCTGGGTGTGCTCAACGATGTCACCGTGACCCAGGCGTCCACGGTGTTCGAACTTGCCCACCTCGGCGGGAACACGTCGCGGCGGGCGATCTTCCTGGGCGCGATCCGGGTGGGCCGCGACCACATCGCCAGCACCGTCTACACGCTGGTGCTGGCCTACGCCGGTAGTTCGCTGCCGCTGCTGTTGCTGTTCAGCGTCGCCAATCGGTCGCTGAGCGACGTGCTGATCAGCGAGAGTGTGGCGATCGAGTTGGTCCGCTCGGCGGTGGGCGGCATCGCGCTGGCGTTGTCGGTGCCGCTGACGACGGCGATAGCCGCGGTGCTGGCCAAGCCGGGTGGGGTTAGCGAGGCCGTTCCAGCAGCTCCAACAGGTACAGGCCATACCCCGACTTAGCGACCGTGCGCGCCCGGTTGGACAACTCCTCGTCGGTGATCCAGCCGTGCCGCCAGGCGATTTCCTCGGGCACGCTGACCTTGAGGCCCTGCCGCCGTTCCAGTGTGCGGACGAAGTCGCTGGCGTCCAGCAGCGAGTCGAACGTGCCGGTGTCGAGCCAGGCCGTGCCGCGGGCCATCTCTTCGACCGCCAGCTGGCCCCGGTTGAGGTAGATCCGGTTGACGTCGGTGATCTCGTACTCGCCGCGCGCCGATGGCTTGAGGCCCTTGGCGATCTCGATCACGTCGTTGTCGTAGAAGTACAAACCCGGTATGGCGTAGTTGGACTTCGGCGTTTGGGGTTTCTCCTCCAGCGAGAGCGCGATCCCGTCGGGGCTGAATTCCACCACACCGTAGGCCGAGGGATTGGCTACCCAATATGCGAAAATTGCTCCGCCGCTGATGGATTGGAAGCGGTTCAGACTGGTGCCGAGCCGGGGGCCGTAGAAGATGTTGTCCCCCAACACCAATGCCGCGGAGTCATTGCCGATGTGGTTGGCGCCGAGGACGAAAGCCTGTGCCAGACCGTCGGGTTGGTGCTGCTGGACATAGGTGAGGTTGATGCCGAATTGCGAGCCGTCACCCAGCAGGCGCTCGAACCCGGCCGCGTCGTGTGGGGTCGTGATCACGAGGATGTCCTGGATGCCGGCCATCATCAGCGTGGACAGCGGGTAGTAGATCATCGGCTTGTCGTACACCGGGAGCAATTGCTTGCTGATGCCCATGGTGATCGGATGCAGCCGGGTGCCCGAACCGCCCGCCAAGATGATTCCGCGCATGGTTTAAGGCTCCTTTGCCCCTAAGTTACGAGGTCGGCCTCGGTCAGTTCCGTGGCCTCCAGCGCCGATGCCAAGTCATCATGCCGGAACACCGCGGTGACGTGGTCGCGAACGACCCGAAATGCCAGCGCAGCGGCATCCGATTCGACGACTACGATGCCGTCGTGCACGTACATCCGGCTTAACTCCGACGTGGTTGGCGCGGAGGCGGCCCACTTGCGCAGGGCCGCATGCCCCTGGGCGGCCCCGTGCGCGTCGCCGATGTCGATGTCGTCGCTGGACAGGGACACCAGGGTGTCGAGGTCGGAGGCGTTGAGCGCGTCGTGCCAAGCCAGGACGGTGGCGATCTCCGAAGTGGTCATGAACTGCAAGCTTAGAGAGGTGTGCGATCCAGCCATCTCTGCCATGCGGCGTCGTCGCCGAACAGCTCGATCCCGGTATCGGCGACCGGCACTCGGCGCAACATCGCCAGCAGCAGTTCGGTGGCGCCCCCGCGCAACGCCACGGTGCCCTTGCCGTGCTCGTGTGACCAGGTGATCCCGCCGTCTTCGACACCGACGGTCCATTCGCCGGTTTCACCCAGGCCCGGGTCCGTGGCGTGCAGGTGGATGGTGTTGCCGTCGTCCAGCGGCAGTGGCGCTTCGACGGCTTGAATGGCAACGCGCTCAAGCCATTCGGTGATGCCGTCGGCCGCGACGTCGGGTTCCAGCGTGAAGTCGGCGCCTTTCGCGAGGGCCACGTCGGCGCGGTGCACCGCTACTTCGTGGAGGCGGCGTCGTATCCACCAGTTCGCGGGGCGCGGGCCGAGGAACGTCCACACCGGGGTTTCCACGCCGGACAGCTCGACAGCGTCGATCAGCCGTTGCGCGCCGCCGTGCAGCCAGGAAACCGTGTCGTCGGGATTGGGCGGGGGCTTGCCGCCTTCGACGCTGCGGGGATCGAGGTAGTCGTCGCGCTTTTCGCTGATGATCTGCGCTGCCCAGCGGTCGCCGCGGCCCACGTGGCGGGTCAGTTTCTGGATGTCCCAGCCCGGGCAGGTGGGTATGGGCAGCGAGTCGTCGGCGCCGCGGATCAGATCCGAAAATGCGCGATTCTCGTCGAGGAATGCGGCCGCGTAATCCACGTCGTCAGGCTACCCCGGGCCCGGTTATCCACAGTTGCGGCTCTATCCACAGCCAGCGATTTTCGCCGGCCCCGGCGTCGGGGCGACAAGTATTATCGAAAATATGTTCGATTCGATTTGGCGGGATGTCGACGACGCCGGGGTCGTGGCCGGGATCGAGGAGGCCGCGCGGGCGGAGGCGACCGCGGCCGCGCGGCGACTGTCGGCTATCGCCGAGCTCGTGACCCGCCGCGCCACCGGGCCCGCCGATCGGGCGCACTGGTCGTGCGACAACTGGGATCTCATTGCCGCCGAGGTGGCCGCCGCCCAGAACATGAGTCACACCATGGCCTCGGGCCAGATGTATCTGGCGATGGCGCTGCGGGACCGCCTACCGAAAGTCGCCGCCCTTTTCGCACAGGGCACCATCAGCACCCGCTTGGTGACCGCACTCGTGTGGCGCACCGACCTGATCACCGATCCCGACGTCATGCGTCGAGTCGACGCCGTCCTTGCTGACGAAGCAACGCAATTCGGGC
This sequence comes from uncultured Actinomycetota bacterium, assembly GCA_963758775.1. Classification (GTDB taxonomy): domain Bacteria; phylum Actinomycetota; class Actinomycetes; order Mycobacteriales; family Mycobacteriaceae; genus Mycobacterium. Next base: position 1,368,565 of record CAVWWU010000010.1, on the reverse strand, counting down.
CGCTGTCAATAGTCAAGGCCGCCATGGCCATTGATGCCATCGTCGACCGGCACGACCCGCAGGCGGTGCGACGCACGCGGGCCGGTGCGCGCGGACGTGACATCGTGATCGGCCCGGACGACGACGGCAGCGGCACCACGACGATATGGGGTTCGCTGCTGACCAACGACGCCGTCGTGCTCGACCGCCGGCTCACCCAGATGGCGCACCAAGTCTGCGACGCCGATCCCCGCACTATCGGGCAACGCCGCGCCGACGCACTGGGGACGCTGGCCGCCGAAGGCGACCAGTTGGTATGCGCATGCGGCAATCCCGACTGCCCCGCCAGCGCCGAAAACGACCCTCGGGCAACGGCCGTCGTGATCAATGTGGTGGCCGAGTCCGCGGCGCTGACGGCCACCCCGGACCCCCACACCGCGGGCGAGCCTGCGCCGCGACCGATGACACCCAAAACCACGCTGCGCGAGGCCTCCGCCCCGGATTCCTATCCCGAAAACGAGGGGCCTCCCGAACCCGATGCGGCCCGACTGCCCTCTGCGCGCATCGTTGGTGGCGGAACGTTGCCCGCCACGATACTGGCCGCGTTGATCGCCGGCGGTGCCGCCGTTAGGTGGGTGCGGCATCCCGGCGAAAGCCCTCCGGAGCAGGGATATCGACCCTCGGCCCACCTGCAACGCTTCATCCGCTGTCGAGATCTGACCTGTCGGTTCCCTAACTGCGACCGACCCGCCGAATTGTGCGACATCGATCACGCCGTGCCGTACCCGCTTGGGCCCACCCACGCGTCTAACCTTCGGTGTCTGTGCCGCAAGCATCACTTGCTGAAGACCTTTTGGTCGGGGCCCGATGGCTGGCGCGACCGACAACACCCCGACGGCACCATCACCTGGACCTCACCAACCGGACGAATCTACGTCACCCGGCCAGGCAGTCGGCTGCTGTTTCCGGCGCTGTGCTTGCCCACCGGCGAATTGTCCACTGCCCCAACGCAAAATACCCCTAGCGCGCGGCGCGACATCATGATGCCCACACGCCGTCGGACCCGACAGCAAGATCGCGCCTACCGCATTGATGCCGAACGGGCTTTGAACGCCGACCGCGCCGCAGAACGCAACAAGCCGCCGCCGTTCTGACCCCCTACGGCCGGGGCGCGCCGAGCCTGAACACCTGCCAACCGGCCTGCTGCCAGTGCGCGGCATCGAGGCAATTGCGGCCGTCGACGATGACCCGGGCCCGCACGTGGCCGGCCAGGTCGTCGGGCGTGATATCGACGAACTCCTGCCATTCGGTCAGCACCAGGACCGCGTCTGCGCCGTGGCAGGCTTCCTCGACAGATACCGCGTAGTTCAGCGTCGGGAACAGTTGACGGGCGTTGTCGAGGGCTTTCGGGTCGTACACGTTGACCGCGGCCCCGTTGAGCTGAAGCTGGCCCGCGACGTTGAGCGCGGGCGAGTCGCGCACGTCGTCGGATTCGGGTTTGAACGCCGCACCGAGCACGGCGATGTTGGCGCCCAGCAGCGATCCGCCGCACGCGGCAGTGGCCAGCTCGACCATCCGGGTGCGCCGACGCATGTTGATGCTGTCCACTTCGCGCAGGAACGTCAGCGCCTGGTTGGCCCCGAGCTCACCGGCGCGCGCCATGAACGCGCGAATGTCTTTGGGCAGGCAGCCGCCACCAAAGCCCAAGCCCGCGTTGAGGAATCTGCGGCCGATCCGTGGGTCGTATCCCAGCGCATCGGCCAGCAGGGTGACGTCGGCCCCCGCAGCCTCGCACACCTCGGAGATGGCGTTGATGAACGAAATCTTGGTCGCCAGAAAGGCATTGGCCGATACCTTGACTAACTCGGCGGTCTGCAAATCGGTGACCAGGAACGGCACGCCGGCGTCGAGCATCGGCGCGTAGAGCTCCCGCACCATTGCTTCGGCGCGGGAATCATCTTGCACCCCAAGGACAATGCGGTCGGGTTCCAGGGTGTCGTGCACGGCGAAGCCCTCGCGCAGGAATTCCGGATTCCAGGCGAACTCGACATCGACGCCGGGGCGCGCCAAGGCGGCGGCCCGCTGCCGCAGCTCGGCGGCGGTGCCCACCGGCACCGTCGACTTACCCACGAGCACAGCCGATCTGGTCAGCTTGGGCACCAGGTTGTCGATGACGGCGTGCACATAACGCAAATCGGCGCCGTACTGACCCTTTTTCTGCGGCGTGCCGACGCCCAGGAAATGCACGTCGGCGAACTCGGCCGCCATGTCGTAGTCGGTGGTGAACCGAAGCCTGCCCGCGGCAAGGTTTTTGGTCAGCAGCGTGCGCAGGCCAGGCTCGTAGAACGGGATGTCACCGCCGGCGAGCTTGGCCACCTTGCCCGGGTCGATGTCGACCCCGATGACCTCATGCCCGAGTTCCGCCATTCCGACGGCGTGGGTGGCACCCAGGTAGCCGGTGCCGAAGACGGTGCATCGCATACCACCGTGTGTAGGTTGCCGCGATGAGCTAACTGCATCGGGCTGCTGAGCGGGAGGCAAACGCCGGGTGACAGATCAAACTGCGGATGACCGAAACCCGGCCTAGCGGTGACCTCCGTGGCCACCAAAGCCGCCGCCGAAGCCACCGTGACCGCCGCCACCGGGGAACCCGGGGAAACCGCCACCTTCGTGGGGCCCGCCGCCGTAATGGCCCGGAGGGCCTTCACCGGGGTAGCCGCCGCCGTGGCCGCCCGGCGGACCACCGAAGATCGGCAGCGGGATCGGGATGGGGACAGGCACCCCCGGAGGTGCCAGTGGCGGAGGGGCGATCGGCGGAGGGGCCGGTGCCGGAGCGGCGGGTACCGGAACGGGGGCCGGCGCCGGCACATCAGGTATTGGGGCCGGCGCCTGCGGCACCGGCGCGGGTGCCGCGGCGGGCGCGGGTGCGGGAGCGGGCGCCGGGGCCAGCTCCGGTGCCGGAGCAGGCGCGGGTACCGCGGCCGGCGCGGGAGCCACCGGAGCCACGGCGGGCTGCGGCGCGGGCGCTACGATGTTGTGGCCGGGATCGGGGCGCACGCCCGTCGGCCGAATGGTGATCGCCAACGAAACCGCAAGCGCCGCAACGCCGATGATGAAAATGGCCGCCAGCCCGGTGCCGATCAGCGTGAACGACCTCCGTTCGGGCTCGTCGACGCCGACGAGACCGGTCGCGGCGGTACTCGAGGCCGTGTAGGCGTCTGCGAAGTCGTCGGGAACGGCGCTGTAGGCGAGCGCTTCTGCTCCTGCGCCGCCTTCCACGACGGCGGGGATGTCGTAAAACCCATGGGCCAGCTCGTACGGCAGTACGGCCCCGGTGCCGGGATCCTGCGCGTAGGCGTGCGCCGCAGTGGACGAGTTGAACAGCGGCGCATTCGCCGAGGCCAATGCCGCGCCGCGGGCCAAGGCCGTCTCCGGCTCCTCCGGCGCGCTGACCGGAAGGGCGGTCGCCGCATCGAGCGTCGGCTTGATCAGCGGCACGTCGACCCCGGAGCCGACAATGAACACGCCGTCCGGTCGGGTGTCCAACGCCTCGGCGCCGGAGACCAGGGTGCTTAACTCGGCCACGGCGGCGTCGTCGTCCTCGGGCAGTACCCGCCGTTCCATGCCGACGATCGACCCGTCGGCGGAGTCCACGATCGCCAGGGTCGCGGTGTCGGGCTCGATGAACAGCAGCGCTGTGTGCGCGTAGTTGGTCGCATTGCCGACCGCCTGCGCCAGCGCGGCGGCCGCCAGGAACGACGACACCAACATGACGTTCTCGACCTTGTGCGCGGCCAGGGCGTCACGAAGTGCGGCGGCCTCGATCGGGTCCGTCCAGGTCACTCCCGTCGACGTCAATTGGTAACCGCCTTCGGCCGCGCCCTCACGGGTGCCCAATATGGCCGATATCACACGGTCAGCAGCGCTGGCAGGAGCCGTGTCCTCGCCAGCGGCGACATCGAAATTGTCTTCGTCGACGGTCGCGCCGTCGCCGTTTTCGCCTTCGACCAGCACCATTCGGACGGCCGTCGGCGCCATTGACACACCAAGAACTGTGTCCACACGCTCCCCCAATAGTTAGTTTTCGGCGTCCTTTACGGGTCCCCCAGGTATTCCCCGCAGCGGCCGAGTTTACGCACGTTCTCGCCCGAGTGCCGTTGTCGCTAGTGGTGCCCGCCGCCGCCGTGGCCGCCGCCACCGAAGCCACCGCCGCTGTGGCCGCCGCCGAAGCCACCGCCGCCAAATCCGCCGCCACCGAAGCCGCCACCGCTGTGGCCACCGCCAAAGCCGCCGCCACCGAACGGTCCGCCACCACCGAACGGTCCGCCACCACCGAACGGTCCGCCACCACCGAACGGTCCGCCACCGCCGAACAGCCCGCCACCGCCGCCGAAGGGACCGCCACCGCCGGGCGCGCCACCGCCGAAGTGGCCGGGCTCAGGACCGGGGGCGCCGCCACCGAAGGGACCACTATTGGGTGCCCCACCGCCGTAGTGGCCGGGTTCGGGACCGCCGAAGGGGCCACCGCCGAAGGGGCCACACCAAAGTGCCCGCCGTTCGCGGGTTCGCCGCCGCCGAACGGTCCGCCGGGTTCCGGGCCGGTGGCGGGTGCGCCGCCGTGACCCGGATAGTTCCCACCCTCGCCGCCTGGGCCTCGGGGCTTGGGAGACGTCCCTTGCTCCCACGGAGGATTTTCGTGGAAGGGCGAAGTTTGCTGCGGGACGTACGTCCGGGGCTGGGGAATCTGGGGCTCCAGCGGCCGGATCGGCGCCTCGATGATCGGCGGGTGCACCACCGGCGCGGGGATGACCACCGGGGGCACCACCACGGGTACCGGCACGACCGCCGGAGGGGCAGGCGCAGCGACGGGCAGCGGGGCCGGCGCGGCCAAGTTCAGCCTGGGCGCGGACACCGCGATCGGCGCCTCGATCTTCGGTTGTGCTAGAGACGCAACGGGATTGGGGCGCGCCGGCGCCTGCTCGGCTGGCACGACGAGCTGCTGGCCGATGGTGGGCTGTTGCAGCGCGACCGTGGTGCGGATGCCGACCGCCAGTGCGATCTCCAGCGCGATCACCGCGGAAATGCCGGCGACCGCCAGCCCGCTGCCGAGCAGCAGCGTGGGCCTGCGTCGCGCACGGCTGAAGTCGACCGGCGCGCCGATGACGACAGTGGGACTGTCGGCGTCGTCGTCGTGCACCGCACTGTAGGCGAGATCGCCGTCACCGGGCTCATCGAGGACGTAATCGCGTAGGGCATAGGGATCGACCACACCGGTGCCTGGGTCTTGGGCGTAGGCCAGCGCCGCCGTCGACGACGCGAACAGCGGCGCGTTCGCCGATGCCAGCGCCGCCCCGCGGGCAAGCGCCGTCTCGGGCTCCTCCGGCGCGCTCACGCTGAGCGCGGTCGCCGACTCCAGCACCGGCTTGATCGAGGCGATGTCGACTCCCGAGCCGACCAGGAACACGCCGCCTGGAGCCAGCTCGGTCTCGTCCAGCCCGGCGAGCATCCCGGTGAGCTGTGCGGTCGCCTCGTCGCTGGTGGCGTCGATCAGTCGTTCTTTATAGAAGTCGGAGATGGAACCGTCGGAGGTTTCGACGACGGCCAGGGTGGCGGTGTCAGATTCGACGAAGAGCACGGCGGTGCGGTCGTAACCCATTGCGCCGCCGACAGATTGGCCCAACGCGGCCGCGGCGAGAAACGCCGAGACCAGCATCACGTTCTCGAGTTTGTAGGCAGCCAGCGCGTCGCGCAGCACGGCAGCCTCGAGCTGGTCGGTCCACGTGACACCGATGGCCGACAGCTGCAATCCGGCGTCGGCGGCGCCCTCGCGGGTGCCCAGGATGGCGGAGATCACGTGATCCGGCGCACCCTTGGTTACATCTACATCGGTGACGACGAGTTCGTCTTCCTCGACCGTGGCGCCCTCGGCGTTTTCACCCTCGAGGACGACCATCTGGATCGATGACGGTGCCATCGACACCCCAAGCACGATATCCAAGACCCCTCCAGAGGTTTTGCTGTTCGGCCATCGCCGCGCGGAGGAGAAAGCGCTGACCTACTCATGATCCCGCAGAAACGCTGAGTTTGCGCGTTGGTGAACTTATGTAGATCTTATGAAGTTCTCGTAGGACCGGGACGGCGTCGGTCCCCGTTGGCCCTGGTACTTCGAGCCGACGCGCGAACTGCCGTAGGGGTGTTCGGCGGGGCTGGTCAGGCGCAGGATGCACAGCTGACCGATCTTCATGCCCGGCCAGAGCGTGATCGGCAGGTTGGCGACGTTGGACAGCTCCAGCGTGATGTGGCCGGTGAACCCGGGGTCGATGAAGCCCGCCGTCGAGTGCGTCAGCAGGCCCAGACGGCCCAGCGACGACTTGCCTTCCAGGCGTCCCGCGAGATCCTCGGGCAGCGTGAAGAGCTCCAGCGTGGAGCCGAGCACGAACTCGCCCGGATGCAGCACAAACGGTTCTCCCGCACCGGGTTCCACCAGGCTGGTCAGCTCGTCCTGCTGCTTGGCGGGGTCGATGTGGGTGTAGCGGGTGTTGTTGAAAACCCGGAATAAGGAGTCGAGCCGCACGTCGATGCTGGATGGCTGGACCAGAGAGTCGTCGAACGGGTCAATGCCCAAGCGCCCGCTGGTGATTTCGGCCCTGAGGTCACGGTCAGAGAGCAGCACCCGCAAAGCGTATCTGCCCGCTCCGCGCGCCGACGCGATGCCGGCTTAACGCAGATAGCTTTCCCCGCCGGTGGGGTATCCGCCGCCGAGCGTGGTGACGTGGACGTGGTCGTAGTGGCCCATCCCCATCGCCCGCGCGCCGTGCGGCGTGTAATACATGCCCCGCCAGATCGCGTCCTGCATCGCGAAGCGATCCGCGTTCTGCAGCACGTACGCGACGATCTGGTCGCCGAGCGCGATGCCTTCGGCGGAGCTGGGGTTCGGGATCATGACGTCGATCGCCAGGCCCCGGGGGTGCCACGGCAGCGGATCCGGTCGGACGCCGCCCATTTCGTGAATCTCGGGGAAAGCCGCACTGATCGCGCGAGCCGCCAGGATCGTCCTGACTTGGAGGCCTTGCTCGTTGGCCCTGCCGACGGGCAGCAGATTGTTTTCGACGCGCAATCGCGACGCCCGGGCGGGTTGATACTGGCCGGCGACCTGTGCCGCCTTGCCCGCGATCGGCGCCGCCACCAGCTCCAGACAGCACGGCTCGACCTCGGCGACGACGGGCTTGGCGTGGGCGCGAGCCGCGACGGCGTAGACGTCTCCGCCGGCGGCAAAGAACGCGGCGGCGACGGCGACCCCTGCAGCCAGGACTATCGGCGACTTCCGCCGCGCCCTGGGTAATGAATGCCGACCCACGCAAAGCAGATTACGGCACGATAACGAAAGAATAAATAAAGAGCCGTCAGCTCATTTTTTCAGCGCTTCTAGCTGGGCTGATGGGTTTCTGGCCGCCGCGACGGAAGGCTCTCTACGTTGATAGCGGCGCGGGGTTCGGACGCTTGAATTTATTTTTGAGTCCGCCCCGGGCGGTGCCGTTCTGATTCCGAAGGCCCCTGCCGGAGTGGCTCGGAGTGCTAGCCTTCTCAGGCCGGAGTTCCTGGCCTAGCCGATGTAGTTCAATGGCAGAACATCAGCTTCCCAAGCTGAATACGCGGGTTCGATTCCCGTCATCGGCTCCATGAAAACCTGTTCAGTGGCATGTGAGCTCGACTGGAAATCAGCTGTTAAAAGGCTCTCTTGACCGCCGCTTGACCGTGGCCTGGCGACGCCCCATCCTCGAAACGGTTTGCTGCGTCGCGGGTGAGTAGTGCCATGCTGGCTATCGCCACCAGTGCAGCACGAGGGTGCTTTCTGCTCGGCGGAAGTCGGCGCTGTCCCGATCCGTGACGCCGGTTAGCTCGCGCCCCGCGATCGCCTGGTCCTCGGGCCGGATCAACGCGCGCGGTTCTCGACCACGACCGATAGGTGGGGTGCGAAAGCGTAGGGCGCTTCGATGCGAACCTATGATTGCGCGCAGCACGACTTGAAATGGATGAGCAGCAGGAGATCATGAGCACGAAACAGCTTGCCCTGGAAGGTATCCGGGTCATCGACATGACCCGCGTATTCGCCGGCCCGCTCAGCGCGCAGATACTGGGCGACCTGGGCGCTGACGTCATCAAGGTGGAGCGGCCGGGCAGCGGTGACGAGGGGCGCGCTTACGGTCTTGCCTCGGTCGAGGGCAAGGATGGCAAGGACCTCCGCCAGTCCGGCTTCTTCACCGCGTCGAACCGCAACAAGCGGTCGATCACGGTCGACCACTCCAAGCCGGAGGGGCAGGACATTTTGCGTGCCCTGGTTAAGACCGCGGACGTCCTGATCGAGAATTACAAGGTCGGCGACCTCAAGCGGTTCGGGCTGGATTACGAGAGCCTGAAGGCGATTAATCCCCGCCTCATCTACTGCTCGATCACCGGCTTTGGCCAGACTGGGCCGATGGCGGCGCGCGCCGGCTACGACGGGTTGTTCCAGGCGAGCGGCGGCATGATGGCCGTGACCGGCATCCCCGAAGGCCAGCCCGGCGCGGGGCCGGTGAAGGCCGGTCCCAGCCTGGTCGATTTCGTGACCGGCCACAACAGCGCCATCGCGATCCTCGCCGCGCTGAACCATCGCAACAGCACGGGCGAGGGCCAGCATATCGATATGGCGCTGCTCGACAGTTCCGTGGCGATGATCTGCCACATCATGCAGGACTACCTCATCAACGGCGTCCAGCCGGAGCGTCTGGGCAATGGCGGCAACGGCGGCGGCCCCGCCGACCTCATCCATGCGCGCGACGGCATGACGTATATTACGGCCGGCAGCGACGTCCACTGGCGGCGCATGTCGGAATTGATGGGCCAGCCCGAGCTCTACGCCGACCCGCGCTTCAACACCAACGCCAAGCGGGCCAAGACCAATCGCGCCGAGTTGATCGACATCATCAACGTGTGGAGCCGGCAGTTCACGACGGAGGAGCTTCAGGCGAAGTTCGATAGCGTGGGGATCCCGGCCGCGCGCTATAACGATCTGGCGGAGGTCTGGGACGATCCGCAGGTGCAGCACCGGGGCCTGCGCGCGACGACGCCGCATGTGTGGGCCGCCGCCGGATCGGTCGACCTGATCGGCAGCCCGCTCGCGGGCATGGGCGCGACGCCTGCGACGATCCGCCGCGCGCCGCCGCTGATCGGCGAGCACAACGCAGAGATACTGGGCGAACTGGGCTATGACGCGGCGCGGATCGCGGGCTTGCAGGAGCAGGCGATCATCTGATCGAGAGGGCGATTTGCTTTGGACGCATCCGCCTCGCCATCGCGTATTGAGTCTGGACCCCTTCGTTGGTGTCGCCGCTGGACCGTACGAAGGTGATTTTGAGCCTGACGTTTCCAACGAATCTTGCTTCATCATGCACACTCATCGGGCCCTCCCCGAATGTCGGTGCATTGGAGTGGTTGGTGGTAGGTGAGTATGGGCCGGACCGTCGGCGTATTGGGCTAGTGCGTTGCTGATGCGACCAAAGTGGGGGCTGCTGAAGTGGGTGTCGATCGCGGTTTGGTCGCGAAAGTGTTCGTAAAGAGTGAATTGTCCTGGCTCTTGGCGGTTTTCGTGGAGCAGGAAGGTGTAGACACCGCTCTCGGCGCGGGCGGCGGGCAGGAGCTCCTGCAGGGCCTGCAGGAGGTGGTCGCGGTTCTCGGATGTGGCGGTAAGGGTGGCGATGATGACGATGCCGGAGTCGGGGTTGGTCATGGTTCAGCTTTCCTTCCATCCATCGGTGGGACAGACGATGGTTGGGTGATTAACTTGGGGTCAGGGGGTTTTGGCTTCGCCGCCGTCGACCCGCAGGGCGGTGCCGTGAACCCAGCGGGCGTGTGGCGAGAGCAGCCAGGCGTACCCTTCTGCGACTTCTTCGACGGTGCCGTAGCGCAAGATGCGGGCCTCGCGGGCGAACACCTCGGCAGCCTCCTGGATGTCAAGGCCGCGGGCTGCGGCGAAGAGTTCCAGCATGCGGTGGCGGCGGTCGGTGAGCGTGGGGCCGGGAAGCAAGGTGTTGACCCGGATCCCGTCGGTGGTGCCGCGATCGGCGAAGGCCTTGGCCAACGCGGCGATGAAGGCGTTGATGGAGCCGACGGCGCCAAGTGCAGCATTGGGCGCTACAGCGCTGGCCCCGGAGGTGATGACGACGGCCCCGCTGGTTGCTTTCAGGTGCGGCCAGCCCGCCAGCACCAGCCGGCGCATGGAGTGCAGTTTGACCGCCAGGGCGTCGTCCCAATCGGTGTCGGATAGGGCGAACAGGTCGGCTTGTTTGACCGCACCGGCGATGGCGGCGATACCGTCGAGGCGCCCGAATTCGGCGATGGTGGCGGTGACGGCTTGGGCGGGGGTCTCGGGTGCGTGCAGGTCCAGCGGCAAGGCCAGCGCGCGGGCTCCGCGCTGCTCGATCTGCTCGGCGACCTCGCGCAGGGCGTGTTCGCGGCGGGCGATCAGGGCGATGGCGTCGAAGTCTTGTGCCAGACGCACGGCGGTGGCGGCTCCGATGCCGCTGCTGGCACCGGACACGACCACCACCCGCTGCGGTTGACTCGTCATCATCTCTGGACTGAGAACGTGGCGGTCATGACGCCCTCGACGGCCGCGGCGATGGCGTCGGCTTCCTCTTCGAGGGCGAAGTGGCCGGTGTCGAGCAGCTCGATGGTCGCGGTGGGGACGTCGCGAGCGTAGGCGTGCGCGCCGGCGGGGACGAAGAACGGGTCGTTTTTCCCCCAGATCGCCGAGCAGCGCGGGTTGACGTCGCCGCAGCCATGCCTGCCACTCGGGATAGCGAGCTGGATTGTTCTGGTAGTCCCACAGCAGCGCCTTCATGTATTCCGCGCGCCCGGGCAGATCGAGAATCCGTTGGTCGCCGTAGGCGTGTTCGGGATTGACGTGTTCGGGGTCACGCGCACCGGCCCGCCACTGCATTTGCGTGCCGGGCAGGCTGACGAACTCATCGACGGCGTGTTGTCCGGCGTCGCGGTCGGCCCACCAGTCGGCCAGCGCACTGACTCCGGGACCGAATCCGTCGGTGTAGGCGTTGCCGTTCTGGGTGATGACCGCCCGCACCCGGGTGTCGTGCCGAAGGGCGATGCGGAAGCCTACCGGGGCGCCGAAGTCGAACATGTAGACCGCGTAGTCGCCGATGCCGAGCGCGTCGATCACTGAGGCGGTGATCTCGGCGAGCCGATCGAAGGTCGGAGATTCCGGCAGTGGGTCAGACAACCCGAACCCGGGATAGTCGATGGCCACGGTGTGCCAATGGTCGGCCAACCGGTCAATTAGCCGCAGATATGCTCGGCTGCTCGATGGATAGCCGGGTAACAGGATCAGCGTCGGGCTGGCCGGGTCACCCGCCTCGCGCACGAAGACGCGTAGATCGTCGATGTTGAGGTGGCGGTGGCGGATAACGGACATGAACATGCTCCTTGACGGTGAGGACCTGGGCTAATCAACAGGGGTTCCGCGATGAGCTCTATGCGCGCTCGCCGGTGCGGCGGGTCGCCGAGGCCCACAGGATCAGAGCGATGGGCAGACCGACCAGTAGGGCGTGATCCACCCCGAAGGCCAGGTAGTAATTGCTCAAGAAGGGTTCGCGGGCAGAGCGCCCCAGTGGCAGTACTACGGCGTTCATGAACACCCAGATGCCTGCGCCGTAAGACACGCCAGCAATGCAGGCGGTCGTCAGGGTGTGCACCCGGGGGGAGATCACGAGGGCATAAAAGACCGCGAACGCCACCGACAGGGTGGCATGCATGGCGAATCCCAAAGCGGCGGTAGCGATCCCCGCCCCGCCAATCGCAAACGCCCTGTCTCCGAGCAACCCGCTGGCAATGTATTGCAGCAACGTCTCGAAATTGAACCGGCCGGCGATCAACACATAGGCCGCGAACGCGAACGCCGCGTCGGCGACCGCAGCCACTAGGGCGGCCACCAGCACCGCAAGCCACGACCATCGTCGCGATCGGGCGGGACGGCGGGCATCAGTCGGTGCAGACGAGCGATCAGTCGTCATAGAAAAGGCTCCTAATACAGTGATGGGGTAGCCAACCAGCGTTCCTAACGTGTCAGAAGCATATTTACGCATTAGGTCAGTGTCAAGGAGATATCACTTGTGCCTGAAAACGGCATGTTTCGAGGCGAATGTCACAGGCCTAATGGATAGTGGTTGTCAATGAGCATTACCGCCAAGCCTCCGTCGCTTCAGCTCCTGCAGCGGGCGGGGTTTCCGATGGGAGGCGAACCCTCACTCGCGGTGGACCTCGCCGACACCGTGGTCACCGTCACCGACCCGCCCACCGACCTGTTCGCCGACGCCGACCAATACCAGCGATGGTGGCAACTACAGGCTCCCCGGCTGTCGGTAGCAGGCGAGTTTCCCGTCCCCGATCTAAGCGCTACCCGCCGTTTACGTCAGGCCATCCGCGAGGCGTTCGACGCCCACCTCGCATCCACGACGCCCCTACTCACCTCGGTAGACGACATCAACGCCGCCGCCGCCGCGGCTCCGATGAGCAGCCGACTCGAGCTGCGCGACAACGCACTGCACCGCAGCATCCGCTGGCACCTTGAACACGGCGGACACCCTGCCCTGGCAGCAATCGCCGACGACGCCATCACCGTGCTGACCGACGATCAACTGCGCGGCCAACTTCGACGCTGCGCCAACCCCGCATGCTCCATGCTGTTCCTGGCGACCAACCCTCGCCGCACCTGGTGCACCGCCAACATCTGCGGCAACCGCACCCGTGCCCAGCGCCACTACCACCAGCATCACACCCCGAAACCATCGCCGACCAAACATGAGTAATTGATCTCATTGACACGAAAACGCCGACGTAGCAGTAACACTGACAACGCCGACACCACTCGGCGCTCGATACGATGAAGCCAGTCGAGTTCGACAACTGACTCACTCAGACGGCCTAAAACCGCCTGACCCGAGGTCCGCCAAACGGGTCAAGCCCTGGTACCCGGACCAAACCGCACGACGAAGGATGACACGGTGGCGCTGCAGGAAGAACAGATCACGGAATCCGACTTCACCGTTGAACTCATCACGATGCGGTCGAAAAAGCCGTTCGCCGAAGTCACCGCTGAAGTCGAGCGCATGTTTGCGCCCTACGACCTCGACAAGCTCAGCAACCTAGCCGCCGCGGGCGACCCGCAGAAGTTCATCGCGTACGCCAAACAGGTAGACGGCTCAACCGGATTCGGAATGTTCTTCCAGCTGGACATGGGTGCACTGATGCGGCCTGGCGGCATTGCGACTGAGTCCAAGCTTTATCTGATCGGCAGCGTCATCACCGGCCAGGGTCTGTTCCGGTACTCCGGGGTTGCAGGCTTGGGGGCGCCGGTGCGGTTTTGTGTATCTCAGCGCGACGGCGAAAACACCAGGATCGACATCGATCGCCCGACGTCGTTCCACAGCCAATTTCCCGAGCTCAGCGCCTCTTCGGTCCCTGCCGAAAAAGATGCCCGCATGCTCCGACTGCTGGCGACAATCGCCGGAATCCATTGGCCGGCCGAGTAACGCCGGACGATAGCAATAATGCAGCTACTCCCGCCTCATCGTCGGTTTGACACCACTAATCATCGATCCCGGCTCACCCTGGCAGAACGCCTGGATCGAGTCATTTAACGGCAGGCTGCACGCCAAAGACTGGCGCCGCGACTACAACGCCAACAGACTCCACTCCGCCCACGGCGACCTCACCCCAACCGAATTCGCCATACAGTGGACCACGACCCACCAACCCCAAGCTCAACCACCGGACCTACGGGTAAGGCGACCCGTTCGACAGCGCCCTGAGTGTCTGCTCCGACACCTCGGCGGTGAGAACGCCGATCAAGACGTCGAACAACTCATTGACGTGAAGCGCCAGCGGGATCTGCTGGATCCCTCGGTGACGACCCCGCTCTCGCGCGGCGCACGCACGCAGGCTCAGGCTCGTTGCGTGCAGCAGCCGTCGCGAGAGCGTGGGCTCCGGCACCTGGGGTAGCAGCGCTCCGATGCGGTCCGTGTAGTCGCGGTAGCTGTCGACCGCACCCGCGGGCAGCTGCTGGAACGTCGGTTGGTTCGAACCCCGCAGGTCGAGTTGCTCGAGGAACGTCATGTAGTGGCTGTCCTCGAACTCGGCGACCTCGGCGACGGGGAGGAACTGAGCCTCGATCCCTGCCCGCAGCTCTCCGGGCGGCGCCTGCGACCACAACAACCGTCGGCGTTCGGCGAGATACGGCGCCCGGTAGTCGACGATCGCCCGAACAAGCCCCGCCTTCGACTCGAAGTAATAGGTCACGGCCGAGTTGTTGGCGACGCCCGCCTCCTGCAGGATCTGTCGCGTCGACACCCCGTCGATGCCGTGTGCGGCGAACAATCGCTCGGCGACCAGCACCAGCGTTTCCTTGGTCGACGGCGTTGATCCGAGCGACGAGCTCAGCATCACGAACCCTCTGCCGCGACCAACAGGCGATCGAGGCGACGCGCGACGATCCAACCGAGATAGACCGCGACGTGCACCACGACCTCTTGTAGCTCCTCGAACGTGAGATCGCCGCTGCGCAAGGCGGATTCGAGTTGATCGGTCGTCTCCGCGTCGATCCCGATGGCCGCGCTGCACGCGATGGCGACCAGCCGCCTATCCCGTGGGGTGAGGTACTCGTCGCGGCTCCAGACCTCTCCGTACAGGTAGTCGAGGTCCGCGCCGGCGAACGCGGTGCGTGGCAGTTGAGGGGCCACGCCATGCACCGCCGCATATGCGGCCTCGCCCCGCGCGCGCCGAACGTCGTCGGCAACGGGGTCGGCCCACGGGACAAAGCTCGCGAAGGTCATGGGTTCGCCCGCTTCGTCGGCGACCTTGGCGAAGGCGGCGAGCATGTGGATCTGCATGGCCGATCCTTTGGGCCAACCCGCCTGGGTGCCGAAGAAGAGCAGGAACTCGTCGAACTCTTCCTTGGTCACCTCGCCGCTCTTCAGTGCGGCGTAGCAGTGGGTCTCCATCGGGAGCGCCGCGTCCGCCATGCCGACACAGGCGAGGGTGATCCAGCGACGATCCCGCGGGGTGAGCACGCCCCGTCGCCACATCTCGCCGAAGACGAAACCGATCACGCCGCTTTCGATGTACGCACCGATCGGTGCGGGCGCCGGAGAACGCATGACGTGTTCGTATTCCGCCATCGCGACCCGCTGGCGCTCGTCGCGATCCGCCCACTCGCTCACGCGACGAAACATAAACCCGTTGCCTGACTAGGTCAAGTTGATTATTATCTGAGGCACTTGCCTTAAAGCCTACTGGTGGGAGTGCGTCATGCCGAGGCCAAGCGTCGACACCCGTACCCGGCCGGTGAGCGACTCTGGTGATGTCGTCGACGCGGCGACGTTCTGGGAGGCGGAGTGGACGAGCGCCGTCGCCAAGCACGGTGAGCGTGCCGCCTCCGACGCGGCGTGCCTCGACCTTCCGCCGCTTGCCATCGCGGTCGACGGCGAGGTCTGGACGCTACGGCGCGGCGACCGGACCATCGAGGCAGTTCGCGGCGGGACTGGCACCGCGCTTCGCGTCTCGCTCGACCGCGACGCGTTCGCCGATTTCGTCCGCGAGAAGCGAACCGCGATCGGGCTGATCGTCGCGGGGCGGGTCGACGGCGATGGCGATTCGAACGGCGCGTTCTTCTCCTGGGACGCCGTGCTCCGGTCCGTGCTCGACGGCCGCGGCGTGTACCGGCCCCGCGACGTCACCCTGCTGGCGCTCGACGGTTCACCGCTCGACCTCGATCAGCGGTTCCGCCTCGGAGACCGACAGGACGAGGCCGCACACTTCCTCGCTGAGGCCGGGTTCCTGCTCCTTCAGGGCGTGTTCAGCGACGCCGAGATCGACGCGATCGATGCAGAACTCGCCGACGCGGTCGTTGCCGCCCACCCCGAGGATGGTCAGTCATGGTGGGCCTCAACCGATTCCGGGGAACGCTACCCGACCCGCATCCTGGACTTCGCCGACCGGTCGCCGACGCTTCGCGACCTCTTCACCGACCCGCGCTACCTCGCGATCGGTGACCTCCTCGGCGATGGCCACCGGCCAGGCGATCCGTTCGGCGAGCACTTCGCCGACGTGACGGCCGAGGGTCTCGTCAAGAAGGTCGCCTCTACCGACGGTCTGGTCTGTCTGCCGTGGCACAAGGACTGTCAACGCGGCGGCCATTCGATGTACTGCTCGGGCCTGACCGTCGGCGTCTGCCTGACACCCGTCGACGAAGCACACGGCGGGCTCGACGTCATGGCGGGCTCGCACCGAGCGAACATCGCTATGGCCCAAGTCGATTCGGGCCTCGATCTCCCCGCCGTCAGTCTCCGGGCGGACCGCGGCGACCTCACGGTGCACATGTCGTGTGCGTTGCACCGCTCCACCCACCCGATCAGTCAAGAGCGGCGCGTCGCCTACACCGGGTTCGCACTGCCCACGAAGCCCGATCACCGCGAGCATCGAGACGCGCAACAACGCCTCCGCAGCGAACGGGCGACGATAGGGGAGCACAACACGGCGAGTTTCCTTTCGTGACAACGGTATCCGTCGTGACCGGCGGCGGGGGCGCCATGGGAGCGGCCTGCGCGTCGGCCTTGGCGGCGACGGTCGACGTCGTGCTTTTGACGGACCTCGATGCCGACCGGCTGGCGTCGACTGCCGCGCGCATCGGTTCGGAGACGACGGCAACGGTGTGCTCGCTCGCAGGCGACCTGAGTGAGCCAGGGTTCGTCGACGAGCTCGCTGCCCGTACACACGCGCTCGGCGGTCTGCGGTCGTTGGTTCACACCGCGGGTCTGTCGCCGTCGATGGCCCCGTGGGCAGACATCCTGCGCGTCGATCTGGTAGCGACCGCGCGACTGCTCGACGTGTTTCTGTCGTGTGCCACACCAGGAAGCGTGGCGGTGTGTCTGGCCTCGCTCGCCGGTCACCTGGGACCGTTCGAGCCGAGCATGGACGCCCTGCTCGACGAGCCGTTGGATGCGCGCCTCGAGGCGCGGTACCGAGCGCTCACCGGTGCCGAGCCCGATCCCGGCATCACGTACCGCCTCGCGAAGCGGGGCGTCATCCGGCTGTGCGAGCGTGCGGCGGTGCTGTGGGGCGCGCGCGGCGGACGCGTGGTGTCGGTCTCGCCGGGCCTCATCGACACCGCCATGGGTCGGCTCGAACTGCGTAACAACCCGATCAAGCAGCGGATGGCCGAGCTGACTCCCATCGGCGGCGACCGATCGGCACCCGACATCGTGCTGCCCGGCCTGGTGAGCGACATCGCCGACGCCATCGCGTTCCTCTGCTCGGACAAGGCGTCCTTCGTCTCAGGGTGCGACGTGCGCGTCGACGGCGGGCTGACAGCGGCGTTGAACGGCGCGCCGCGGGCCTGACAACGACGCGCGAGGATCGGGCATGCTCGGTCAAGGGTGGTTGACGTCCAGAACCTTTGAGCGTCGCGTTATCGCATCCGCCGCAGAAGATCAGTCACGGGAACTCCCACGGGCGGTACGAATTAGGTCGTCGCGGTTCGACGCTGCTCGAATCGCGAGCTCGATTCCCGTCATTGGGATCTCTTGTACCACGTGCGCATGTAGATCACCATCGCCGCGACGAGTGCGATCAGCACCCAGATCACCAGTGCTTGGTCGATCCAGGCACCCGGCGGTGGAGCCCCCGGCAAGAAGTTGCGGATGGGGATGACCGCGAACAGCAGCGCGGCGAACCACCCGCCGAACGGAGGCACCAAGTTTCGCTTGCCGGTCGCCATCGGAACAACGACCGCCAACGCCAGGCCGGCCAGGGCGAAGAGGACCAGGCAGATTCCCAGATCGAAGATCAGCGGGGCCTTGGACCTGTGCAGAGTGATGATCACGCTGTCGCCGCCGCCGACCTCCTGACCGCCTTCACCGACCCGCTGAACGCTGACGTCCCAGCCTTCCAATTTTCCGGCCACCTCAACGCGGGCGGGTTTGTACTTGCGGTCATCGCCAGACCCGACGAGTACGTCGGCGGAGAGGGTGTCGGTCCTGTACGAGTCAAAGGGCCAGATCTCAGGGTCGCCGTGGGCCTCGACCGTGGTGCTTACCTGCGCGGGCGACTTGCCCGCCGGATAGACCAGGTCGCCCAGGTCGTTCGGCGGATCCATGCGCACCGCGGTGTCCTGCTTCAAGACGTCCAAGCGCGAGTCCCACATCTCTTCCTTCGGGTACACGAGCACCTTCACCGAGAGACGATTGGCGACGGTCTTGAGCTCCTCGAGGCGTACCAGGACGACAGTGTCGTCGGCCGCGTTGAGATCCGGGGCCTTAAGGGGCGCCGCAGATTGGCCCAGCAGATGAAAGCCGAACAACGACAAGCCGTAGACCACAACGAAAGCGATGAGAACGCCCATGCCGAGTACCAGGCGTGATCGCTTCTTTGGTGGCGAAGCGGCGTGTGTGGGCGGGGTTTCAACGGTCATCGGTCACCACCATCTCGGAGAAGAAAAAGCGGACTGACATTCGCTGGGTGAGACCAGCTAATCGGGGACGACACGGATTCAGATCGTAGTGAACGGTTGCCGATCGCGCGCAGACATGAGCATTTATGCAATTTCGTGGTTATGCCGCAGTCCCCTCACTGTCGCTGGTCAGAGCCCCGCGGAAGTGTCCGCATGCATGTTCGGACCTCGAAAATACGTCCCAAGCTCAATACGCGGATTCGCTTCCCGTCATCGGCTCCATAATTACCGCCGCTCATAGGGCTCGAATTAAGAGCCGTCGTTGCCATCGCGCAAGGAATGGATCATGCTCTGCAGGCTCCGGAACGCGGTTGACTGCTCGGCGTCGGTCATGCCGGCCAGCATTCTGACTTCGACGGACCGGACGGCCGCGCTCGCCTTCTCCAGGCTCCGTCGGCCGCGAGGCGTGAGCCGTGCGGGAAGAGCCTTCCCGACGGGCGCCTCCGCGGGCCTGGTCACGTGGCCCTCCCGTTCCAGGGCCTGCAGCAGAACATTCATCGACTGTCGTGTCACGAACGCGCCCCGCGCCAGTTCGGAGTTCGACAAGCCCGGGCGTTGGGCCAGCAGCTCCAGACAGGAGTACTGCGTCACGCTCATCCCGAGCGGCCGCAGCACCTCCTCCATCGCTGCGCGCAGGACGCTCGACGCCTCTTTGAGCAGGTAACCCAGTGACGTCTCCAGATCGACGCCGGCACCGTCTTGACTCATGTCAGTATTCTGACATACATTGGCTATGTCAGAAAACTGACACGTATCGAAGGAGCGTTATCATGGCAGTCACCGGCCCCGACTTCATCTCACTGCAGGCGCGCGACCTCGACGCATCGCAGGCGTTCTACGAGCACTACCTCGGCCTGGTCCGCTCGGACGCCGGTCCTCCGCACGCCGTCGTCTTCGACACGAGGCCGATCGCGTTCGCGCTGCGCGACGTCATTCCCGGCAGCGATCTCGCGTCCGTTACTCAGCCCGGCATCGGTACCGCGATCTGGCTGCACGCCACCAACGTCCAGGGCATTCACGACGCCCTGGTCGCCGACGGTCACGCCATCGTGTCCGCACCGATCGACGGCCCCTTCGGTCGGACATTCACCTTCGCCGACCCCGACGGCTATCAGCTCACCCTCCACGACCGCGCGTGAATTGCCGCACGCCATCGGGCTGAGGGGATACGATTCGGGCCTTCGCCCTGGGAGGTTCCAGATGTCGTTGGTAATTGCAGTGCCGGAGATGTTGAGCACGGCAGCAACAGATTTAGCCGGTCTCGGCTCAAGGCTCAGCGCAGCAAACGCCGCCGCGGCCACCCGCACGACCGGGGTGCTGGCCGCGGCCGAGGACGAGGTGTCGGCGGCCATCGCGGCGGTCTTCTCCACCCACGGCAAGGGCTTCGAGGCGCTCGGCGCGCAGGCGGCGGCGTTTCATTCGGAGTTCGTGCAGACCTTGACCACGAGCACGCAATCCTATGTCGGCGCCGAGGCCGCCAATGTTGCTGCGTTCAAAGGCAATCCGGCGGCCACGATTCAGCACGATCTGCTCCACGCGGTCAATGCCCCCAGCATGGCGCTCACCGGGCGCCCGCTGATCGGCAACGGCGCCAACGGAGCTCCGGGCACCGGAGAAAACGGCGCACCCGGGGGCTGGCTGTACGGCAACGGCGGCGCCGGCGGGTCCGGGGCGAACGGGGTCGGCCAGAACGGCGGCAACGGCGGGGCCGCCGGGCTTTGGGGTTACGGCGGTGCCGGTGGGGACGGCGGCACCAGCTCCACCGGCAACGGTGGCAAAGGCGGATCCGGCGGAGCCAGCGGGCTGCTGTGGGGCGCAGGTGGGGCCGGCGGGATCGGCGGCCTCGGCGCCCTCAACGGCGGAGCCGGCGGGGCAGGTGGGGCCGGCGGGCTGGTGTTCGGCGACGGCGGGGCCGGCGGCGCGGGCGGGACCGGCCAAGGCGGGGCGGGCGGGGCCGGCGGGGCCGGACGCAACGCCAGCTTTATGTTCGGCGACGGCGGGGTGGGCGGCGTCGGCGGGCTCGGCGAAGCCACCGGTGGAGACGGCGGCCGCGGCGGCAATGGTGCGTTGTTCACCGGCAACGGCAGCGCGGGCGGCGCCGGCGGCTTTGGTACTGACAGCTTCGGCGGTATCGGTGGCCATGGCGGCACCAGCGGGCTGGTGGGGTCCGGCGGCGCCGGCGGCGCCGGCGGGACCAGCGTCGGCACTACCGGCGGGGCAGGCGGGGCCGGCGGGCAAGGCGGTGTGCTGTACGGCGACGGCGGGGCTGGCGGGGCCGGCGGGCTCGGCGGCATCAACGGCGGGGCCGGCGGCGCCGGCGGTGCCGGCCAGGTCCTGTGGGGCGACGGCGGCGCAGGCGGGGCCGGTGGGGTCGGCCAAGACGGGACCGGCGGCGCCGGCGGCGCCGGCGGCAATGGCGCCCTGCTGTACGGCGACGCCGGGACCGGGGGGCTCGGCGGGTTCGGCGAGACCGCCGGCGGTCACGGCGGTCGCGGCGGGAATGGTGCGGTCATCATCGGCACCGGCGGCGCGGGCGGTGCTGGCGGCTCCGCCGCGATCGGCGGCACCGGCACCGGCGGTGACGGCGGGGCGGGCGGAACAGCCGGGCTGCTGGGGGCCGGTGGCGCCGGTGGCGCCGGCGGACTCGGCTCGGTCGGCGGAGCCGGTGGGGCCGGCGGGACCGGCGGGCTGGTGGGCTCCGGTGGGACCGGCGGCACCGGCGGGGTCGGCAACAACGGCGCGGGCGGTGACGGCGGGGCCGGCGGCAACGCCATGATGCTGTCCGGCGACGGCGGGGCCGGCGGCACCGGCGGGTACGGCACAACCACCGGCGGCGACGGCGGCCACGGCGGCAACGGTGGGCTTATTCAAAGCAGCGGCGGCAATGGCGGTGCCGGCGGACTCGGCGCCAGCGGCGCCGGGGGTGACGGCGGCAACGGCGGCAACGGCGGGGCGCTGATCGGCGCTGGCGGGAACGGCGGCAACGCCGGTCCCGGCACCCCCGAGGGCACTGCCGGCACCGGAGGCACCGGCGGACTGATCGGCGCAAAAGGAAAGAACGGGCTGACCTAGCGTCAGCCGCTCATATCCCCGACCGCGGGCACACCGTCGGCACGCCCGTAGCGCAGGAACACGGTGCCCTTCGGTCCCGCGGCCGGCGGCTCGAGCAGCGTGACGTTCGTGGGCACGGCGCCGCCGTCGAACACCTTCTTCCCGACTCCCAGCACGACCGGGTGCACCCAAAGATCAAGACGGTCGAAGAGCTGCTCGCGCAGCAGGGTCTGCACCAGGTTCAGGCTCCCCACGACCTTCACGTGCTCGTGCCGGTCACGGATCTCGCGCACCGCGCCCACCAGATCGGGGCCGAGCTGCGACGACACGGCCCACGAGAGTTCTGGTCTGCCGTGCGAAGCCACGTATTTCGGGATGCTGTTGAACAGCGCCGCAATCGAATTGTCCGCGCCGCCCTCCTGGTACGGCCAGTAGGCGGCGAAGATGTCGTACGTTCGGCGGCCGAGCAGCAGGGCGTCGGTGCCCTGGTAGACGGTATCGACCTGCGCGCCGGTGACCTCGTCGACCAGCGGCGCCTGCCAGCCGCCGAACGCGAATCCCTCCGGATCCTCGTCGGGGCCGCCGGGACCCTGCCCGACGAGGTCCAGGGTGGCGAACAGCGCGATGTGAATGAGTCCCATGCCCTAGGTAGACCCGCGGGCGCACGCGGGCTCATCGCTGCCCAGAGCCGAGGACCGCTACGGCCAAGGCCGCGACGACCGTCCCGAAAGCCAGCACGACGCTTTGCGGTCGGTCGGCCATCAGGAACGCGGCGGCCAGGGTGACGGCCGGCACTCCCCATTGCACGGCGCCGAGGAGACCACTCGGACCGGCGGCTCGTCGCAGTCGAATCCGCAGCCACCCCGAGGCGGCCGCGATGATCACCGTGGAAAGCACTCCCGCGCCCACCCAGGGTCCACGTCTGCTGCCGTCGGCGATCAGGGCGATGCCGGTGATGAAGGTCAGCAGCGCCAGCACCGGCACCCACCACAGCGCGCCCGCAGCGCCGGCACGACGGATCCCGAGCCGGTTCGCAGCCGGGCCACCTCGGCGGTTTGCACTCCGACGGTGATCGTGAGCGCGATCGCGATGGTGATGTGGGTGGCGAGCAGCAACGGGTTGGGCATGTATAGCAGGACGAGACGCGAGGCCCGGAAGTTACGGTGGTTCGCATGCGATGGGTTGCGGCGACGGTGACGGCCGTGGCGGTCGCGCTGGCGTGGCATGCGCCCGCGGCGACGGCGGATCGCGGCATTCCCCAGGCACCGCCCGTCGACCCCGGCGACGGCTCCGCGCCGCCCGACGGGCACACGATGACGCCGTTCGACGTGCAGTACGCGGCGGTCGGGCGCCTGGACCCGGCGTTGTTGAGCGCCATTCAGAGTGCCGCCACGGCGGCCTCGACCGACGGCATCACCATGACGATCACCTCGGGCTGGCGCTC
Organism: uncultured Actinomycetota bacterium; assembly: GCA_963758775.1. Lineage (GTDB taxonomy): Bacteria > Actinomycetota > Actinomycetes > Mycobacteriales > Mycobacteriaceae > Mycobacterium. The sequence continues at coordinate 1,345,535 of CAVWWU010000010.1, read as the reverse complement.
ACCGGAATTTCAGCAGCGCCTGCTGGACAACGCGATTCAGACGTACGGCAGCTACGCGGCGGCGCGCCAATACGTCCAGACACCCGAGGCGTCCAAACACGTCACGGGCCAGGCCGTCGACGTCGGCGGGCAGGGTGCCGACCAATGGCTCATCACCAACGGATCCCGCTTCGGGTTGTGCCGGATTTACGCCAACGAGCTGTGGCACTTCGAGCTGGCCACCGACGCGGCCGGCAAGTGCCCACCTTTGCTCCCCAACGCGGCGGGTTAGCGCGGCTGATACCGACCGTGCTCGGTGACGACGGCGGTGATCAGCGCGGCCGGGGTCACGTCGAAGGCCGGGTTGAAGACGTCCGCGTCGGCCGGGGTGATCGCGGTGCCGGTGAACGCCCTGAGCTCGTCGGGCGCGCGTTCCTCGATGGCGATCTCGGCGCCGGTGGCCAGCGAGGCGTCGACCGTGGACGAGGGTGCGACCACCACCAGCGGCACGTCGTGATGCTGCGCCGCGATGGCCAGCCCGTAGGTGCCGATCTTGTTGGCGACGTCGCCGTTGGCCGCGATCCGATCGGCGCCGACGAGCACGCAGTCGACGAGGCCGCGCGCCATCGCCGCCGCCGCCGCGCCGTCCGGCTGCACCCGGTAGGGCACGCCGGCCTGCGCCAGCTCCCACGCCGTGAGCCGGGCGCCCTGCAGCAGCGGACGTGTCTCGTCAACGAACACCGACTCGACCAGTCCGCGCTCGTGCAGGTGCCAGACGACGCCGAGCGCGCTTCCCCAGGAGACGGTGGCGAGATGACCGGCGTTGCAGTGGGTGAGCAGCCGCAGCGGACGTCGATCACATTGTGCGAGAACAATTTCGGCGGCGTGGGCCGAAGCGGCGCGGTTGAGGCGTTCGTCCTCGTCGAGGATTTCCAATGCCTCGGCGAGCACGGCGTCGACGCCCTCGTCGAGCTTGCCCAGCGCACGCGCGACTCCCCAGCTGAGGTTGACGGCGGTGGGTCGGGCCTTCGCGACCCGTTCGGCTCGTTCTTGCAAATCCCGGATGTCGCCCGCCTCGCGCATCGCGAGCACCACACCCAGCGCGCCCGCCGCGCCCAGCGCCGGGGCGCCGCGCACCGCCAGGCGCCGGATCGCGTCGATCAACTCGTCGACGGTCCGCAGCGTGAGAACGCGATACTGGCGGGGCAGCACGGTCTGGTCGATGATCGTGACCGCGTCGCCGTCCCAGTCAATGGTCCTGCGCACTATGCCTGCAGTACCGGGCGAATCAATTGCAGCACTTTGGGATCCTCGATGGTCGACGGCACGGGCCCGTCTTTGCCCTGGCTTATGTCGCGCATCGTTTTCCGCAGGATCTTGCCCGACCGCGTTTTCGGCAAAGCCGGAACGACATCCACCTGTTTGAAGCAGGCCACGGGTCCGATCTCACGGCGCACCGCCGCGATGAGATCCTCGGCCAGGCCGTCGGCCGACGCGCCGCGCTTGAGCACGACGAGCGCGCGCGGAACCTGCCCCTTGATGTCGTCGGCGACTCCGATGACGGCGCATTCGGCGACCGCCGGGTGCGCGGCCACGAGCGCCTCGATGGGGCCCGTGGACAGGCGATGTCCGGAAACGTTGATCACGTCGTCGATGCGGCCCAGCACGTAGAGGTACCCGTCGTCGTCGAGATATCCGCCGTCCCCGGTCAGGTAGTAGCCGGGATGCTCGCGCAGATACGAGGCCTCGTAGCGGGCGTCGTCGCCCCAGAGCGTGGGCAGCGTACCCGGCGGCAGCGGCAGTCTCACGCAGATCGCGCCCTCTTCCCCGGCGTCGCACGAAGACCCGTCGGCGCGCAGCACGCACACGTCGTAGCCCGGCATCGGCAGCGTCGGTGAGCCCGGCTTGATCGGAAACCGTTGCACACCCATCGGATTGGCGGCGATGGCCCAGCCGGTTTCGGTCTGCCACCAGTGGTCGACGACCGGGATGCCGAGCTTGCCGGACACCCACGAGTAGGTGTCGGGGTCGAGGCGTTCGCCTGCCTGGAACAGGTACTGCAGCGCGGACAGGTCGTGCTTCTCCACGTGCACGCCCTCCGGGTCTTCCTTGCGGATCGCGCGGATCGCGGTGGGCGCGGTGAACAATGCCTTGACCCGATGCTCGGACGCCACTCGCCAGTATGCGCCCGGATCCGGTGTGCCAACCGGCTTGCCCTCGTAGAGCAGCGTCGTGGCGCCGAGCAGCAGCGGCCCGTAGACGATGTAGGAATGCCCAACGACCCAGCCGACATCCGATGCCGCCCAGAAGATTTCGCCGGGCTGGATGTCGTAAATGTGCCGCATGCTCCACAGCAGCGCGACGGCGTGCCCGCCGTTGTCGCGCACGATGCCCTTCGGTTTGCCAGTCGTGCCCGACGTGTACAGCACATACAACGGGTCTGTGGCCGCCACCTCCACCGCCTCGGCGGGCTCGCTGTCGGCCATCACGGCCTGCCACTCCACGTCGCGCCCCGCGGTGAGCGCGCAGCGGTGCTGATCCCGCTGCACGACGACGCAGCTGCCCGGTTTGTGGTGCGCGGACTCGAGCGCCGCGTCCAGCATCGGCTTGTACTCCACCAATCCCGACGGCTCGATTCCGCACGACGCGGTGACGATGACGGTCGGGCGCGCGTCGTCGATGCGCGTGGCGAGCTCGTGTGCGGCGAAGCCGCCGAACACCACCGAGTGCACGGCGCCGAGCCGCGCGCAGGCCAGCATGGCGATGACCGCCTCGGGAATCATCGGCAGGTAGAGCACCACGCGGTCGCCCTTGGCGACGCCGAGTGCACGCAATGCACCGGCGAACCGGGCGGTCTGCTCCAGCAGCTCGCCGTAGGTGTAGGTGCGCTGGCTGCCGGTCACCGGCGAGTCGTAGATCAGCGCCGCCTGCTCGGCGCGGCCGTCGGCGACGTGCCGGTCCAGCGCGTTGGCGCAGGTGTTGAGTGTGGCGTCGGGGAACCACCGGTAGAACGGCGGATGGCTGTCGTCGAGCACCCGCTGCGGCGGTTGCAGCCACGTGACGGCCCGTGCGGCCTGCGCCCAGAAGGATTCGGGGTCGATGATGCTCGCCGTGAACAGTTCTCGGTAGCCGGACATTTGTGATGCACGGTACCTCCCATCGCGGCTGGTGGTGCCAAGATGTCGATATGAGTGACCGGCGGGTGCGCTATGCACGCAACGGCTCCGTGCGGCTCGCGTACCGCGAGTTCGGAGAGGGCGACACGACGCTGGTGTGGAACCCCGGTTGGTTCAGCAACGTCGAGCTCAACGACGAGCCGGCCAGCCCGATCACCGCCGTCACCGAACAGCTGGCGGAGGCAACCCGACTCATCGTGTGGGACAAACGCGGCACTGGCCTCTCCGATCCGGCCGCCCACGTCCCGTCCCTCGACGAGAGACTGGATGACCTTCACGCCGTTCTCGACGCCACCAACGCCGATCGCCCCGCCCTTTTCGGCATGTCCGAGGGCGGTCCGATGAGCCTGTTGTTCGCGGCGACGTATCCGGAACGCGTTCAGTCGCTGGTGATGTACGGCGCGCTGGCACGGTTTTCTCAAGAGTTGCCGGATCACCCCTGGGGATTTACCGCCGAAGAGAAGACCGAGCATCTGGAAGAGATCGAAAATGATTGGGGCGCAGGCGCGCTCGCTGAGCTGTTCTTCGGCGAGATTGCCGATATACCAGGATTTCGCGACCTGTATGGCCGGTACCAACGGGTGAGCGCGAGCCCGACAATGGCCGCGTGGCTGTGGCAGGCGCTCCTGGAGATCGATGTTCGCGGCATTCTCGGTTCGATCCGCACCCCAACGCTTGTCCTGGTGCGGTCGAACGATCGAGTCGCTCCGTTGGAGGGCGCGAAGGCGATGGCGGCCGCCATTCCCGGGTCGCAGTTCAAGACGCTGCCCGAGGGTCCGCACTCCCTCGTGGATGAGGCGGTGGGTTCGGCCGTCCTCGACTTCGTCTGCGGTACTTCGATTGCCGCTATCGACGAACGAGTGATCAAGACGGTGCTCTTCACCGACATCGTCGGTTCCACCGAACAACTCAGTGCGCGTGGCGATGCACAGTGGCGTCGCCAGCTCGATGCGCATGACAAGGTCGTCGACTGGGTGCTGGAGAAGTTCGGCGGCCGGCGCGCGAAACACACCGGAGACGGGATCTTCGCGCTCTTCGACGGGCCGACCAAGGCCGCCCGGTGCGCGCTGGAACTCATCCCGGCCCTCGCCACGCGCGGCATCCGGATCCGTGCGGGCGTCCACACCGGCGAATGCGAACGCCGCGGCGATGAGTGGAGCGGCATGGCGGTGCACACCGGCGCCCGCATCGGCGCGTTGGCCGCTGCGGGCGAGGTGTTGGCCAGTCGCACCGTCCGCGACTTGTCCGCCGGATCGGGCTTGGCCTTCGAAAGCCTTGGACCACAACGCCTCAAGGGCCTGCCCGAAGAGATCGACGTCTATCGAGTCACTGCCTAGCCCGGCCGACATCGGCAAAACAAGATCTCCAAAAGCCGCGCGATTTTTGAGCAGCGCCATTAATATCCGTTTTGTCGCATCGGGGGCGACCGCCCAATCTCACCGGATTATGCAGTCGTTTGGGGGGTCAGATGTCGTATGTCGTTGCGGCGCCGGAAGTCGTTGCCGATGCGGCCAAAAGCCTGGAGAGCCTTCGCTCCGCGATCAGCGCGGCACAGGCCGGCGCCGCCGCGCCCACAACCGGGGTCGTTGCCGCGGCCGGTGATGAGATCTCCGCGGCAGTCGCGGCGTTGTTCTCCGAGTACGGGTCGAACTATCAGGCGCTCGGTGCGCAGGCCGCAGCCTTTCACACCGATTTCGTCCAGACGCTGGGTTCCAGTGCGCTGGCCTATCAGCTCGCCGAGGCGGCCAACTCGCCGGCGCTACAGGCCCTCGAGCAAGGAGTGCTGGGGGTCGTCAATGCGCCAACCGACTTACTGGTCGGCCGGCCGCTGATCGGCAACGGCGTCAACGGCACCACCAACGCCCAAGGTATGGGAACGGCCGGCGGGGCCGGCGGGATCCTTATCGGCAACGGCGGACACGGCGGTGCCAGCACCGCGGACGGGGCCACCGGCGGCGCCGGCGGCGCGGCTGGGCTGATCGGGAATGGCGGCGTCGGCGGCATGGGCGGGACCGGCGGCGCCGGTGGTCGCGGGGGTACCGGGGGCCTGCTGTTCGGCAACGGCGGCATCGGTGGCCTCGGCGGCGCCGCAGGCGATGGCCTGAACGGCGGAATCGGCGGAACCGGTGGCAACGCCGTGTTATTCGGCAAAGGCGGCACCGGCGGCCAAGGCGGAACGTTCAACATCGACCTCAACGACACCATCGAAAGCGGCGGTGTCGGTGGCACCGGCGGGACCGGCGGCCTACTGCTGGGCGCTGGTGGCACCGGCGGAATCGGCGGCCCGTTCTCGGCCGGCGGCGCCGGCGGGAACGCTCAGTGGATCGGCCGCGGAGGCGCCGGAGGCGAGGGCGGCGCATTCGCCGACGGCGGCAACGGTGGTCATGGCGGGCAGTTGATCGGCAACGGCGGCGACGGCGGCGACGGCGGGGTGTATTCGGGCAACGTGACCGCGCCCAGCGGTGGACTTGGTGGTCGCGGCGGCCTGTTCGGCCACGCCGGCGCTGCCGGTGCAGAAGGCGGCCCGGCGACAGTCAAGCTGATCATGGATGAAACCCGGCCTGAATTGGACATTTCCGTCGACGACGGCCCGGTGTCCAGGGCGTTCATCGACACCGGCTCCACCACCACCCTGATTCCCGAACAGGACGTAAACGTGGCAGAGCTCGGAACTCCGACCGACGTGGGAGAGACATACAAATTCGGCCCGGACTCCGACCCCGCCTTGCAGACCATCACCACCTACGACGCCTACACCGCCGAGTTGAACCTGGGCAATGGCATTGTGACCAAGCCGATGACGATCGGCGTCATCACCAATGAAACCAACGGCCTCGGGGTGGAAAAGCCGCAAAGCGACTGGGAAGGCGTCCTGGGTACGGGCGCCAACACCGTGGCGACAAGTGGCAGTGAGGCTGAGAACTTCCCGACCAGCTTCGTCCAACAGTTGCCCAGCACTCTGGGTGACGGTGTGCTGATCAACCAACCCAGTCACTATTTCCAGTTCGGTGACAATCCGCTGACCGCCTTCGGGTCCGTCTCCGGAGCGCCGGAAACTGGTCAGCTCTATATCTCGGTGAGCTACGACGGCGTCAGCACGGGCTTTCAGCCCGTCAACATGTCGACGATCGATACCGGCGGCGTGGGGGGCGACATCCCCCAGAATCTGCTCCCCAACAACATCTCCGGGATCCTGCCGGGCGCGCCTCTTCCAGACGGGGTCACGTTCACCGTCGAGGCCATCAACACCACGAACAACGGTTTCGTACCGCTGTACACGCAGACTGCAACCCTCGACCCCAGTGTCTATCCTTCGACGTCGGTCGAAGCGCCCGGCAGCACCTTCAACACCGGCAACTACATCTTCTCGCAGATCCCGATCTACATGTCCTACAGCCCAAGCGGGGTTGGCACAACGTATTTCGACGTACCCGACTAGCCGTGACGCGATCTGAATAGTTAAGCAGCGGCGGCGGCATCCGCCGCGGCACGATCTGCACTGTGGCCAGCGCAGTGGATGGCACTGGGCTTCGCGCACGTGTGGGGCACCGAGAACCTCTACGTGGCGACAGTCGGGCTCATCCCGACAGCGCTCGCGGTAAATCCGACACTGACCGGGCCGCGCTGGCGATCCGAACCGCTGACCACTTCATAAAACCCCCATAACTGCGGCAGGACGCGGGCACAGCTTGCCCCGCCACGATCAGTTTGCGGTCCGCGTCGTCTGTCCCCCTCAGACCTGGACGGCCGCCTAGATATAGGAGGCGTGATCGTGGATATCGTGCTTGGAATTTCGATGGCACCTGACTCGGTTCACATGGTATTACTTCAAGGTGAAAATGCCGATGGCGCAACGGTAGACGAGAAAGAATTCATCAGCGCCATTGCCGAGGACTCGCCGACCGCCAGAGCGTCCGACCGGGTGCTTGCCGCAATCCTGGCCACCCGCGACGACGCTACCGCTGCGGGCTTGGAGCTGTCCGCCGTCGGGGTGGCATGCACCGACCAGCTCGAAGCGGAAGCAGCGGAGCTGCGCGCCGCGCTGGCCACCAACGAGCTGGAGAGTGTCACGCTGGTCTCGGCTTTCCAGGCCGCAACGTCGCTGACCCAACTCGTCGGCGGGACAATGGGTTACGACCGGACCGCGGTTCTCTTCGTCGAACCCGATACGGCAACGCTGGCCGTCGTCGACACCTCCGACGGCTCCGTCTCCGATGTCCGCGAAGCACCGACCGCAGAGCTCCTGGATCTGGTCGCCGGGCTCGACGAGCTGCCCGAGCCCCCGGCCGGCCTGGTTCTGGTCGGCTGCGGCGTCGAGATCGCTTCCATCAAAACGCAATTGGAGTCGGCGACGTCGCTTGCCGTGAGTGCACCGGAAGAACCGGAGACGGCGCTGGCGCGCGGTGCGGCCGTGGCGTCCGCGGCGTTGTTCGCGTCGGCGACCACGGTGCTTGCCTACGGGCAGGACCCCGGCACGGGTTCCCTCGACGCATCGGCCATTCCGGACTATCTGGGCGTCGCCGATACCCAGGAAGGCGAGGATGACGTCGCCTACAGCGCTGTCGAAGACGAAGAAGCCAGTACCCCCACCGTCATCCTCGACGCTCCCGAGGAAGAGACGCCCCGTCGGAGGCGGGTCTTACTGGTCGGAAGTGCGGTGACGGTGGGCGTCATCAGCGCTGCGCTGGCGCTGGAGGTCGCGCTGGGCCTTGGCCTGCGGACCACGGTTGGCTTGTTGCCGGCCCCGATCCAGAACTTCATCGCTCCAGTCGAGCAGGCCATCGCGCCGCAGCTGGGACCGGTGGCGGCCAAGAAGGCGGCGGTGGCCAAGCCGTTGGGTCAGCCGGTGGGCGCACTGCCGGCGGCTCCGCCGGCCCCGGCGCCCGGGGCCGCGGCTGTGCCGGGTCCCGCGGGGCCGGCTGTGCCGGTTCCGGTGGTGATCCCCCCGCTGGCGCCGGCTCCGTTGCCGCAGGTACCGACGCCCGACGCGCCGGCGAGCCCGCCGGCGGTTCAGGCGCCGATGCAACCGTCGCCGCCTGCCGACTCATCGCAGCCGATCCAGGTTTCCCCACCGCAGGCGCCGCCACCGAATCAACCTCCTCCGGACCAAGGGCCGCAACCCAATCCGGGCAGGGGCGGTGGGCGCCCCGGCGATCCGGGAGACGGCGGCCCGGCTAGCGGCCCGGGACCGGGCCACGGTGGTCCCGGCGGCGGGCCGCACGGTGGCGGACCCATCAGCGGCCCCGGACCCGGCCATGGAGGTCCCGGCGGCCCCCCGACTGAGGGCGGACCCGTCGGCGGCGGCGAGCCCCATAGCGGCGGCCCGGGCCACGGAACGCCCGGCGGCGCCCCGCCTGAGGGCAGTGGGCCGGTCGGCGGCGGTGAGCCGCACAGCGGCAGTGGACCTGTCGGCGGCGGTGAGCCGCATAGCGGCGGCGGACCTGTCGGTGGTGGCAACGTCCCCGAAAGCGGCGGGCCGGGCAGCGGCGGCGCCAACGTCCCCGAAAGCAGCGGACCGGCCAGCGGCGGCGCCAACGTCCCCGAAAGCAGCGGACCGGCCAGCGGCGGTGGCAACGTACCCGAAAGCAGCGGACCGGCCAGCGTTCCGGACAGCAGCGGGTCCGGCCAGCGCCCCCGACAGCAGCGGTCCGGCCAGCGCCCCCGACAGCAGCGGTCCGGCCAGCGCCCCGGACAGCGGGCCGGCCAGCTCACCCAGCGACAGCGGCAGCGTCAGCTCGCCCAGCGACAATGGCGGCAGCACGGACAGCGGCGGCAGCAGCGACAGCGGCGGCAGCAGCGACAGCGGCAGTGCCAGCTCCGGCGACGACGGGTGACGTTGGCGGTAGCGAGGGCGGCCGGCACCGCCCTCGCTACTCGCGGCGTGCCGTCGAGCTTCATAAAAGCCACATAACTACGCCAGGACTCCGACACAGCTTCTTTGGGGACGATCGGTTAGCACCCGGCGTGGTGCAAGAGGTTTGGGAGGCGTGGTCATGGACATCGTGCTCGGAGTTTCAATGGCGCCAGAGTCCGTTCAGATGGTGCTGTTGCAAGGCGAAAATGCCGATGGCACAACGGTAAACGAGAACGAGATGGCCGTCCTCGCCGACGACGACTCCCCGACCGTCAGCGCGTCTGATCGGGTGATCGCCGCCATCATGGCTACTCGCGACGACGCGGCGAGCGCCGGCCTGGAACTGTCCGCCATCGGGGTGGCGTGTACCGACCAGCTTGAAGTGGCCGCGTTGCGCGAGGCCCTGACGGCCCACAAGATGGAAAATGTGATGCTGGTCTCGGCGTTTCTTGCCGCGACCGCATTGACTCAATTTGTCGGTGGCGCAATGGGTTACGAGCGCACCGCGATGGTCTTCGTCGAACCGGACACCGCGACTTTGGCCGTCGTCGAAACTTCCGACGGCTCCGTCTCCGCGCTCCACGAAGAAGCTGCCACAGAACTGACCAAGCTGGTCGCCGGGCTCGACGAGCTGCCGACGCCCCCGGATGGCCTGTTTCTCGTCGGCCGCGGTGTCGACATCGCCTCGATGAAGACGCTTTTGGAAGAAGCGACGTCGCTGACCGTCAGCGCGCCCGAAGAGCCGGCGACGGCACTGGCCCGTGGGGCGGCCCTGGCCTCGGCGAACGCCCCGTTGTTCGCGTCGTCGACGGCGGCGCTGGCCTACCAACGCGACCCCGAGCTGGACGATGACGAGCTTGCCTACGACGTCGCGATGGACGACGAGGAAGGTGCGCCGACTGTCGTCATAGCGGACAAGCCGCGTCGCAGACCGGTCCTACTGGTGGGAACTTCGTTGGCGGTTGTCGCCATCACCGCGGTGATAGCGCTCGAGGTAGCCCTGACACTCGGCGTCCACACAACCGTCGGGCTGCTGCCGTCCCCGCTTCGCAACATGATCGCCCCATTTCAGCAAGGCTCCGAGCGTGCGCCAGGGCAAGTGGCGGCGACGCAGGCGGCCGCGCCCAAGCCCTTGGGTCCGCCCGCCACCGCGCCGCCGCCGGCCGCTCCCGCTCCGCCGGCCCCGGTGCCCGCGGCTCCAGTGCCCCCGGCTCCTGTTGCGGCAGCTCCGGTTCCGGCTGCGCCTGCGCCTCCGATCTCGGTGGTGGTCCCGCCGATCGCGCCCCTACCCGTTCCGCAGGTTCACATACATGTGCCCGTCCTGCCCGCGAGCCCACCGGTGATCGACGCTCCGCCACACCCGTCCCCGCCGGCGATCCATCAACCCCATCCGCAGCAAGGGCCGTGGCCCAATCCCGGCGAGCACGGTGCGCCTCCCAACAACTCGCACGGCCCAGGACCGGTCCACGCTCCTCCCCCGGCCAGCGGGCCCGACGGTGGACCCGCTAGCGGGCCTGGCCCAAGCCACGGAGCTCCCGGCGAAGCACCTCCCGAGGGAGGTACGCCACCCGGTGTTGGCGCACCTCACGAAGGTGGCGCCCCGATCGGTGGCGGCGGACTTCCCGGTGGCGGTGCGCCGACCGGCCCCGGCGGGCCCGGCGCCGGACCCGTTACTGCGCCCGGCCCAGCCCCGGGCGGTCCGCTGGGCGGCGGACCCTTTGGTGGCGGCGGTGGTCCGTTCGGCGGGGGCGGCGGCGGACCCTTCGGAGGCGGCGGCTTCGGTGGTGGCCCGTCCGGCGGCTTCGGCGGCGGCGGCCTCGGCGGCGGCTTCGGCGGCGGCGGCTTCGGTGGTGGCGGCTTCGGTGGTGGTTCATCGGGCGGCGGCGGCCACCGCTAGCCGCCGACGAAAGCACGAAATCGTCAGTCGCACAACGCGGATAGGCGGATCACCCGCAGCGCCCCTACGGGGATGCAGCGCCGCCGGCACCACCAGGACCGCCGTTTCCACCGGTGCCCCGCCCGACGAAACAGGGCCAGCACCGGGATCGTCCGCAGAAGCCGCCGTCAACGCCTCGGGTGCAGTGGTCAGATGCGAAGACATGTCCGACTCCCGCCGCAAGACCCCGGTTCATGGTAGATCTGCACCAAGGACCAATGGTTACGTTTCCGATTAGGTAGGAGCTGTGAGTCGATGAAGACAACCGTGGCGATTGTCAACCAGCAGGGCGACGAATTTTCGCTGGAGGAGGTAGAACTCGACGGCCCGCGCGACGACGAAATCCTCGTCCGGATCGTCGCAACGGGGCTCTGCCACACCGATCTTCACCTCAAGGACACTTTGCCGGAAGTCATGTTCCCGAGGGTGTTTGGCCACGAGGGTTCCGGCGTCGTCGAGGCGGTGGGCCCGGGCGTCAGCGGCGTTCAGGTCGGCGACCATGTGGTGCTCAGCTTCCGCTCCTGTCGCGCCTGCGCCGTCTGCGCCAACGGACTCGTCGGCTATTGCGGCAACGCAATGATGTTGAACTATATGGGCATGCGCGCCGACGGCTCGACGACCTACAGCCGCGACGGCTCGCCCGTCTTCGGCAACTTCTTTGGCCAGTCCAGCCTTTCGGCGCACGCGATCGCGTACGCCGACAACTGCGTCGTCGTCGACAAGTCCGTCGACCTGACCAGGGTGGCGCCGTACGGGTGCGGCTTTCAGACCGGCGCCGGCACCGTGCTCAACGTGCTCAAGCCGAGCCCGGCCGACAGCCTGGTGGTGTACGGCGCCGGTGCGGTCGGCCTGGCCGCACTCGCGGCCGCCAAGCACCTGAAGGTCGGCACGATCGTCGCGGTCGACCTGCTGCAGAGCCGTCGCGATGCCGCGGCCAGGTTCGGCGCGATCGGCGTAGACCCAAGCGCCACAGACGTTGTCGAGCAGGTGCGACAGCTAACCGACGGAGGCGCGAGCTACGCGATCGACACCACCGCGATCTCGGCCGTCGTCAAGCAGGCCCAGCAATCACTGCGCAGCCGCGGCACGCTGATCGCGCTCGGCCTCGGCGCCGAGGAGTACACCATCGACGCCATCGACCTGCTGCAGTCGGGCAAGGTGATCAGGTCCAGCATCGAGGGCGACTCCGACCCGCTCGAGATGGTGCCGCGCCTGATCGAGCTGAACGCGTCCGGCGAATTCGACGTCGACGATCTGATCGCGACCTACGCGTTCAGCGACATCAACACCGCCGTCGCCGACGTGCTCTCCGGCAAGGTCGTCAAGCCCGTCTTTGTCTGGTGAGCAACGGAATTGGAGCTACCCGCTGAAGTTATGCGAGTAGACCGCACCGCCGTCTGAGCCGGTGCACGAAATATCCACCTGGTACGTGGTTCCGACAGGAATCTCGACGAATGACAGCGTCGTTGACGCGTTCGGTTTCAGCGAGAAGTTCTTCGTCGTTGTCGGCGGCCCAATCTGACCGCTGAGTTTCTTCGCGTTGTAAACGCATTTCAGGTCCTCCGCCGAGGTGTTTTGCACGTCGAAGGTGATGTTCTGGTTGCCCTGGTGCGGGGTCACATTGATGGACGGCCCCGCGGGCGGCGCGGGGTTGGGGTTGGCCACCGGCGCTTGCTGTTGCTGTTGTTGCTGAGGCGCCGGGTTGTTCATCACGCAACCGAAGGTCTGCGGGGAGGTGGACCAGACCAGCGAGGGACCTTTGGTGCTGCTGGTGTTGCCCTGCCCGTTGCCGGTTTTGGTGACAACGCCGGTGTAGGTGGTGGTGGCGCCGGCGCCCGGGCCGTTGTTCCAGTCGATGGAGAAGTTGAGGTTGACTCCTCCCGCGGAGCCCCCGTGCGCGTTGCCGGTCGTCACCTTGCCGTTGGTCGTGTACGACGCCTGCGCACCGCTCAAGTCCGCGCCCGCACCATTGTTGACGGTAATGACAGTGCCGTCGCTCTGCTTGATGATGAGCCCGGCGGGCATGGTGTAACTGTCGCAGCCGCCGGGCGGGTCGAGCGGGCGCATCGGACTGGCGCCAGCGAGCGCCGCAAACATCAAACTCGTCGCGCTGAGCGACGCCGCCGCTGCGGCACAAAGCAATTTGGGTGAGGGGGTGACTGACATGATCGTCCCTAGGGTCACGTGGAGGCCGGAGGTTGCCGACGGCTTGACGCTATTGCGTGCGGACCCGCAATGAATCAGGGATTTCCCTACATTTTCGCGACGCCTAAAGCCCCCACAGGGCGTTGGCTCCGTTGTAGAACACCATCACACCGATCACGATAAAAATCGCCGCCATCAGCGCTGCGTTGTTTTTGTCCATCCAATCCTTGAGCCGTGCCATTGGATCGTCGAGGCGGCTGCCGGCTGCCGCGTACGCCAGGATGGGCACGGCGACCGACGAGGCCGCGATGGCGACGAAGAACGCGGCGGCGATCCAGTCATCGGCGACATCCATCCCACTTCCACCGATTGCCAATCCGGCCGGAATGCAAATGAACAGCACGTCGGGCCGTATCACGGCCAGCATCACGCCGGTCAGCGCCGCACGCGGCGTGGTGATGGTGGCGAACGAACGCATCCAGCCCGGCTGTTCGGTGTGGCGTTGCCGGGTAGACCACTGGTAGATGCCGTAGATGATGAGGGCCGCCCCGAGGATGACGCGCAGCCAGGATGCCCACCGCGGCGCCGGTTTGTGCAGCCCGCCGAGCAGGCCGGATCCAGCGACGGCGACCGCCGTCAGCGTGGCCAGGCCCGACGCCCAGCCGGCCAGGAAAGCCAGTCCGGCCGGCCGCGGCCGCGGCGACTGCAACACCAAGACCGCCGGGATCACCGTGATCGGCGAGAGAGCGATAACGAACCCGAGCGGGATGAGCGCGCCCAGCACAGAACTCCAACTGTGAGTCACGGGCAGCTATCTTCCCATCTGCGAGTCGCTACAGAGCGTGAATCCCGTTGTAGAGAACGATCAATCCGATCACAACCAAGATGACCGCCATCATCGCGGCATGGTTTTCCTCCATCCAAACCTTGAGCCGTTCCAGCGTGTCGTCGAGGCGGTCGCCCGCGGCGAGGAACCCCAGGATAGGGATGGCAACCGTTGACGCGGCGACGACGACGAAGACCAGGCCGGACGTCCAGGCGGCCGGGACGGCCAGCCCACCGGTGCCGATCGCCAGGCCCGCCGCCGCGCACATGATCAGCACCTCGGGTCGAACCGCCACCAGCACTGCTCCGGTCACCCCGGCGCGCGCGGGCGTAAGTTTGCCGAACGAACTCAACCAGCCCGGCGTCTTGCGGTGCCGGCGCCGAGTCAGCCAGGTATAGACGCCGAAAGCGATCAGCACCGAACCGAGGACCACGCGCAGCCAGGACGCCCATCTCGGCGGGGCGGCATGCAAGCCGTCGAGCAGGTCGGAGGCCCCGACGAACGCCGCGGTGAGCGCGACTAGGCCAAACAACCAGCCGGTGAGGAAGGCGAGGCTGGTCGGCCGCGGCCGGGGTGTGTGCAGGACCAGTACCGCGGGAATGACAGTGATCGGTGAGAGCGCAATCACCAGTCCGAGTGGAATGAGCTTGGTCAGCACAGCGATCCAGTTGTCGGTCACGGCAGCATCATCGCTTACCGGCCCTTACGGCGCAGCGTCCAGGCCGGTATCCAGTGCGTCACGGTTTTCTGCTGGGATCCATAGACGATCGGGTAGGTCACCAGGCCCCACCAGTCGCCCTGCTCGCAGATCCCCCAGCAACTCAGCCGCCCCTCCACCACCTTGTGCAACTGCAGACCGTTGGGTTGGTACCGGCCCGAGCGGTGCGGCTCACGCGGGAAGACGGCGGTCAGGTCGACGAGCACCGCGATCGGAGGGCGCACCACCCGAAACGGGCTGCGGACCGGCTGACCGTTGTACCCGATCGACCCGAGCGGAACCATCGATCGATCATACGTTCGAATGACACCATAGCGATGTGTCGCGGCGCCTTGACCCGTTGATTGTCGGAGCGCTGGCCGCCGTGGTGAGTCTGGCCGGCGCCGCCCGCCCGTCCTTCTGGTACGACGAGGCCGCCACGATTTCCGCGTCCTACGGCCGCTCGCTGGGTCAGCTGTGGCGGATGCTGGCCAATGTCGACGCCGTCCACGGCTTGTACTACCTGTTCATGCACGGCTGGTTTCAGATCTTTCCGCCCACGGAGTTCTGGTCGCGCGCTCCGAGCGGCCTCGCCGTCGGCGGCGCGGCGGCGGGAATCGTCGTGCTGGGCAAGCAGTTCTCATCGCGCACTGTGGCTTTGAGCGCCGGTGCGCTGTGCGGAATCCTGCCCCGCACGACGTGGGCGGGTATCGAGGCCCGTCCCTATGCCCTGTCGATGATGGCCGCCGTGTGGCTCACCGTGCTGCTCATCGCCGCCGGACGGCGCGAAAGTCGTTGGTGGTGGCTGTCTTACGGGGCCGTCCTGGCATTGTCGATCCTGCTCGACATGTATCTGGCGCTGGTGTTACTGGCGCACATCATCTTCATGTGCGCCTTCCGCCGCACTCGCCTCGCCCCGTTCGCCGTAACGTCGGGTTTGACGGTGTGCGCGTTGGCGCCGTTCGTGATCGAGGTCGTCGGGCAGGTGCAGCAGATCAAATGGATCGCACCAATCGGACACCGGACCATCGAAGACGTGCTGGTACAGCAGTACTTTGAGCGTTGCCCGCCGTTCGCGGTGCTGTCGGCGCTGGTCATCCTGGCGGCGATTGCGCTGTGGCGCTGGACATCTCCGAAACTCGATCGGCAGCTTATTGCCTTGGCCGTGGCGTGGATCGTGATACCGACTGCGCTGATCGTGCTTGCCGCCGCGGTGGTGCACCCGGTGTACACGCCGCGGTATCTGTCCTTCACCGCACCGGCGATGGCGCTGATCCTCGGGGTCTGTGTCGGCGCGTTAGCGGCAAAACCATGGCAGGCAACCGCTCTGATATCTCTTTTCGCCATCGCCGCGGCGCCGAATTACCTTAGAGCGCAACGTAACCCGTACGCCAAATACGGCATGGACTACAGCCAGGTCGCCGACCTGATCACCGCCAAGGCGGCGCCGGGGGATTGCCTACTCGTCAACGACACGGTGACGTTCATGCCCGCCCCGATGCGGCCGCTGCTTGCGGCGCGCCCCGATGCGTACCGGAAACTGGTCGACCTCACCCTGTGGCAGCGGGCGACCGACCGCAACGACGTGTTCGACACCAACCTCATTCCCGAGGTGGTCGCCACGCCGTTGAGCCAGTGCCGCGTGGTCTGGATCATCACCCAGGCCGACAACTCGGTGCCGGCCCACGAGCAGGGCGTGGCGCTACCGCCCGGTCCCGTCTACGGCGTGACACCGGCGTTCGCCGTTCCGCACGATCTGGGTTTCCGGCTCGTCGAACGCTGGCAGTTCAACCTGGTTCAGGTCATCAAGGCGACGCGGTAGCTACCAGATGCGCACGTAGTCGACGAGCATCGTCGCCGGATAGGTGCCCGCGGCCGGATCGCCGGCGCCAACCCCACCCACCGCAAGGGTGAACATGGGCGTCATCCAGTAGCCGGGGTTGTTGAACGGCCAGCGCAGGTCGGTCGGGTTGCCGTGCACGGGGATGGGCTTGTTGGGGACGCTGAAGTACTGCGCTCCATCGCGCGAGAATTGGAACCCTTCCGTGCCCCAGTGCATGCGCCAGGTGTGCCAACCGCCATCCACCAGGCCGGGAATCGATCGTCCCTCCCAGGTTTTCCCGTTTGATGCCGCGTGCACCGTGGTCCCCGGCGGCCACGAGCCGTTGCCGTACCACTCGAAGATGTCGACCTCGCCGTCCGGCAGCGGATCTTCGTTGACCCCCCAGAACGAGGGCCACAGGCCGGGGAACAAGCAGTCCAGCTTGATCCGCGCTTCCCAGGTCTGGTTGATCATGCTGCGGAAGTTGCCGCGCAGTTTCCCGCTGAAGTACTCGCCGTTTTCCTGGGTCGCGGCCAAGACGAGGTTGGAGTTGCCGTCCTGAAAGACGTTTCGGCGGTCGTCGCGATAGATGCCCGCAACCGGCGGGAACACGTCGTCCTGCCAGGTCTGGATCGTCCACTTGGCCGGATCGGGAGGCGAGCCCGCCGGACCGTCGAATTCGTCCTGGAAGATGTATCCGCCGGGCGCAGCCGTGGCCTGTGGGGATTCGGGGAGGTTGATCGCACCGGCAAGCATGCCCATCCCCGCCATCATCAACATGCTGCGACGATCCATACACGTACCACCAATCCACCAGGACGCCGACCTCGGCGTCATCCCCCAAGCAAATTCCGCGGGCGGTGTTATGAAACCACGCGGCGGCCCGCTGCGCACCGCTGACAGGCCCGCGGCGACGATATCAGCCACTGGTCACCATCAAGTTGGTTGACATTGACGGAGGCGGTGGTATCAAGGAAGTTGATATCCCACATGGACTCATGGAAAGGAAACGACAACGATGTCTGGTGGCGGATTTTTCGGTGGATTTGGGGGCTTCGGAGGGCCAGGCTTCGGTGGCCCGGGCTTCGGCGGACCCGGCTTTGGCGGCCCCGGCTGGGGCGCGCCTGGTTTCGGCGGCCCGGGCGGCCCGGGCTTCGGCGGTCACGGTCATGGCCCCGGTTTTGGCGGCCCCTTCGGCAAACATGGCGGCCCGCGGCGCCTGAAGCGGGCCAGCCTGGCGACCGCGGCAATGCTGCTCGACGGGCCGGCCGACGCGGCGCAGGTCGTGCAGCGCGTGTCGGAGAAGACCGATGGCGCCTTCACCCCTCCGCAGGAGGTGGCCGAGCTCGCCATCGGGCTGCTCGCCGGCCGGGGCGCGGTCACGGTCGACAACGGAGTGGCCACGCTGACCGAGTTCGGCAAGAACTTCCTGGCGTGGAAGGGCATCAGCGCCGAGACGGCGCAGGCGTTCCTGGCGCGGGCGGCTCAGTTCGGCGACGTGTTCAAGATCCGCCGGGAGCTCTTCGAACTCGCCGGGTTGGCCCGCACGATCACCTGGACCGGCACCGATGAGCAGAAGCAACTGCTCGGCGAGACGCGGACCAAGGTGCTGGAAGCCCTCAAGGACGCCAAGAAGACGCTGTACCGCGCGCTGAGTGAGAGCTAACTGAGCCGGACCAGCATCTTGCCGATGTTGGCGCCGGTGAACAGGCCGTTGAGGGCATCGACGCAGGACTCGATGCCCTCAAACACGGTCTCGCGGTGTTTGAGCCGGCCCTCCAGCTCCCATTGATGCAGCGCGGCGAAGGCTTCGTCGAAGCGGCTCCACTCCTCCAGCGCGTTGAACCCCTGCATGAGCGCGGACTTGGCCAGCAGGCTCACGTAGTTGGCCGGGCCCGGGTGCTGGCCCGTCAGGTAGCTGGAGATGACGCCGCACAGCACGACGCGCGCCTTGTGCGCCAGCCGGCCCAGCACCGCGTCGAGGATAGGGCCGCCGACGTTGTCGAAGTAGACGTCGACCCCGCGGGGGCAATGCGTCTTGAGCGCCGCCGGCAGGCCGTCCTCGCGGTGGTCGATGCAGGCGTCGAAGCCGAAATCCTCGACGACGGCGCGGCATTTCGCCGGGCCGCCGGCGATGCCGACCACACGCGCGCCGGCGATCTTGGCGATCTGCCCCGCCACCGATCCGGTGGCGCCCGCGGCCGCCGACACGACCACGGTCTCCCCGGGCTGGGGCCGGCCGATGCCGGTCATCCCGAAATAGGCGGTGGCGCCCGTCGGGCCGTACACCGACATCACCGCGAGCTGGTCGACATCGGGACTCGGGGTGGGCGTGGTGAACAGGTCGTCGCGGACGATCACATATTCCTGGAACCCGGTCAGCGTGGTGACCACGTCCCCGACGGCGTACGCGTCGCAGCGTGACGCCACCACCTCGCCGATCCCGGCGGCCCGGATGACGTCACCCAGTTCGACGGGCGGAAGGTAACCCGGCTGCCCGTCGAGCCAGGTGCGGGCGGCGGCGTCGACGCCCACATAGGTCGTACGGACCAGCGCCTCGCCTTCGGCCGGCTCGGGGGCCGGCGCGGTGATCAGCTCGGTGTCCTCGGGCTGCACCAGCCCGTTCGGGCGGCGACGCAACAGGATTTGGCGATTCAGCAAATCGGGCACAGTGCAGAAACTTACCCATTGACCACGATCCGGTGGGAGCATCTGTGCATGAACGCAGAGGATGACCCGGAACGCCGGATCCGGGAGCTCGAGCAGCCACTGTCCGATGCGGCAAGCGCCTCCGAACTCGGTGGCGCGCAACCGGCCGGCGGATACAGCTACCAGGCGCCGCCCTGGTCCGGCGCGCCCGTGCCGCCGGCAGGAAGTTTCGGGGCCCCGGGAAGCTACGGCGGCGGCCCGTACATGTCATCGCCGCGACCGCCGTCGGGCGGTAATCGCGCGTGGTGGATCCTGGGCACGGTGGTGGTGGTCGGCGTGCTGGCCCTGGTCGGTGGCATCGCCGTTTTTATCGGCAACCAGTTCTCCCGTTCCGGCTCCGTGACGCTGTCGAGCCCACCCAGCAGTTCCCGAATCACCCCCGCGCCGAGGACGTTTCCCAGTACAGCTCCCAGGTCAGCGCCGAGCCTGACGATAACGCTGGCGCCCACCCCTCCCGCGTCCTCGACGGCGCCTCCCGGTGGCAACCTCACGGTGGCGGGAATCAGCGAGAATCAGACGATCGCCTGCAACGTCAACACCGTCGACGTCAGCGGGGTCTCGAACACGGTCACGATCACCGGCCACTGCACCAGCCTCACGGTGTCGGGCGTGCAGAACGTGGTCACGGTCGACTCGGTCGACACCATCGACGCGTCCGGCTTCAACAACAAGGTGACCTATCACGCCGGCTCGCCGAAGATCAGCAAGTCCGGCGAGGGAAACGTCGTGCAGCAGGGCTGACCGGAAAAGGTCAGGCGGATTCTTCCGAGTCGTCGAGGACGCTGACCGCGATTCCGTACGGCAGGAAGCGCACCTTGCGCTTCGGGTCGACGTTGTTCTTGTTCGCCCGCAGCGCTTCAAGTTCGCTGGCGTAGACCTCTTCGACGTGGGCGGCTCCGTCGCCGTCCACCGTGTAGATGGCCCACACCCCGTCGCCGGCCTCGCCGGTGGTTTCGGGTCGTGGTTGCGCCCGCCGCGACAGGTCCTCGAACACCGCCGACCAGCCCGTTCGACCGCCGGGACCGCCCAAGAACCTGCCGATCCGCTCGAATGCGTCGCGGACTCCCTCGCTGCCCTCCCGGATCACCCGATCCAGGTCCTCGGGGTCAAATCCGAATGTGCCGCCGTACTCGCCCACGCGACCTCCCTCATACCGTCATTGCCCAGTGTGCGCTTCATCGCCGCCGTCCGCCACGAGCCTGAGCGCCGACGGTTTACGGCGCCGGTGGCTGAGGCGGCGGCTGCGGCGGGGGCGGCGGGGTGATGGGAATCGGGACCGTGACAAACGGCAGGTGCAGGTACATCGTCATCGGTGGGGTCAGCGGTGGGCGCTGGGGTTCGGGTGCCGGCGCGGGCGGTGCCGCCGGGGGCGCCGGCGCGGCTTCCGGCACCGGGGTCGGGATGGGCGCCGGGGCGCGCGGGATCGGTGTGTGTCGGATCGGTGGGGCGGCGGGCGGGGTGTAGACGGGCGCGGGCGGCGCGGCAGCGACAGCGGTCGGGGCAGGCGCGGGCGCGGGCGCGGGCGGCGGCGGGGGGCTCGGCGCGGGTAGCTGCGCCTGGGGTGGCGGGGCCGGGGCCTGCGGCGGCTTGGCGACGTTGGCCCGCGGGTACTGGCGCGCGGCGGACGGCCGGTCGGCGGTCAGCGAAAGGAGCAGTACCCCGGCCACCACGGCCGCGATCGCGGCGAGGGCGCTGCCGATCAACATCAGGGACGTCCGCCGCGGTGCGCGGACGTCTTCGCCGGCGTCGTCCTTCAGCGCGCTGTAGGCCAGGCTGGTGGGAGCGAAGGCGGCGGTGCTCATCTCCCCGGTGGCCGGATCCAGCGCATAGGCCAACGCTGCCGTCGACGACGAGAACAGCGGCGCGTTCGCCGACGCCAACGCGGCCCCGCGGGCCAGCGCCATGTCGGGCTCCTCCGGCGCGCTGACCTGAAGTGAAGTCACGGCCTCGAGGGCGGGCTTGATGGAGGCGATGTCGGCCCCGCAGCCCACCAGGAACACGCCGTCGGCCCGCGCGCCCCGCGCCTCCAGACCGGCCACCAGCGTGGCCAGGTGCGCCGCGCGCCGGGAGACACCCAGCCCGGCGGGCAGGGGCTGGCGGTGCAGTTCGGCGATCGACCCGTCAGCGACCTCGACGACGGCCAGCGTCGCGTTCTGGGGCTCGACGAACAACATGGCGATGCGCTCGTAGTTGATCGAGGACCCCACCGTTTGGGCGAGCGCGGCGGCGGCCAGCAGCGGGGAGACCAGCATCACGCCGTCGAGGCCGCGGGCGGCCAGCTCGTCGCGCAGCGCGCCGATCGTGGCCGGGTCGGCGGGGTTGGTCCAGGTCACCCCGGTGGATGTGAGCCGATGGCCGGCCGCGAGCGCACCCTCGCGGGTGCCGACGACCGCGGCGACCACCTCGTCGGTCACCCGACCGGCAGCAGCCAGCTCGATCTGGTCCTGTTCCACGGTGGCACCGTCGGCGTTCTCGCCCTCAATCAGCAGCAGGCGAATCGCCGCGGGTGCCATCGATACCCCAAGCACGATGTCCACTTGCTCTCAAACCCCCAGCAGCCCCCCAACGCGGATATTTCCACGCTACCCGCGCGGGGCCGACCGTGCAGGTCAGGAGCAGGTCAGGAGCAGGTCAGGAGCAGGTCAGTAGGAGCCCGGGTAGGAGCCGGAGTAGGGGTTCTGCGGGTAGCCCCCGCCGCCGTCCGGATACTGCGGGTACTGCGGGTACTGCGGAGCCGGGTTCGCCGGAGCCGCGCTCTTCGGCACCGGAATCGGGATCGGCACCGGCAGTAGCGGAACGTGGATCCACTCCGTCGTCATCGGCACCGTCGTCGAGGTGGTCGCCGGCGGCGGTGGGGTAGTCGTCGTCGCCGACGGCGGCGGCGGAGGGGGCGTCGTCGTCATCGCCGTCGTGACCGGCGGAGGCGGCGGCGTCGTATGGGTGACCACCGGTGGCGGCGCCGCGGTGGTGACCACCACGGGCGGCGGAGGCGGCGTCGACGGCGGTGGCGGCGGCGGAGGCGGAGGCGGTGCTTCCGTGCTGGGGATCGGCGCGACGGTGGGAACCGGCGCGGCCGACGGGGGCGGCGGAACGACCGTGGGCGGCACGGCACTTGGCGGTGGCGTCGGTATCGGCGCAACCGTCGGCACGACGGGAGCCTGGCGGTTCTCGATGCCGGTCAGCGTGTAGGCCACACCGCCCACCGCGGTCATGGCCACCAGAGCGCACAGGCCGATGACGAACTGCGACAGCCGAACTCGGTGCCACGCCCGCCCCCTGGGCTCGTCCATCACGTTCAACCGCATCGACCAGCCGGCGGCACCTTCGTCCTCGTAGGTGTGGTCGTAGCGCACCGGCACTTCGCCCCACTCGGTCTGCGACCAGGCCAACTCGCGATCCGTCATGGCATCGTGGTCGATCACCAGCACGTCTCCGGCGGGCATTTCGATCGCGCCGCTGCCGGCGGCCGCCGTATACAGGCCGATGGACGACCGCGTCCGCAGATCCAGCTTCTCGCCCCGCGACGCCAGTGCCAACGCGCCGGTCGCGGCCGCGAGCGCGGGCTGCGACACAGTGAGGATCGGCGTGCGCCCGTGCCGTGAAAGACGATGGGCGACAAGCGGAATGCTGGCACCACCGCCGACGGTGACCACCGCCGCCAGATCCGCCCACGTCTTCTTATTGCGCCGCAGCATGTCATCGAACGTATAGAGGAAACTATTCAGCCGGTCTTGGATCAGGTCTTCGAGCACCACGCGGGTCACCTGCATGCTGCACCGGCGGCCCCCGAGCACACCGGCCAATTCGGTCACGGTTTCGGTGGACAGTCGCTCTTTGGCGGCGCGGCACTCATCCCTGAGTTCGCCGAGTTGCCCGACGCCGGCGGTACTGTCCGGGTCGACGCCACTGCCGTGGCCCAGTTCCTCGAAGACCCGAAGCAGCAGCGCCTGGTCGATCTCGTCACCGGAAAAGTCCGTGCAACGCATTGTGGCGCTGATGGGTTCGAAATCGACACCGTCATTCACGGCTTCCAGCAAGGTCGCCGACGTACCCCCGCCGCCGAAGTCGAGTACCCCGAACACGCCTTCGTCGGGCAGGTCAAGCTCGGTGTTGACGGCCGTCATCGCGGCGACGGCATCCGACACCAGCCGCGGTGCCATGCCGCTGCGGACGAACCCCACGTGCGTGCGTAACCCGTTGCGCAAGGCCTGGATCTTCGCCGGTTTCCAGTGTGCGGGAACGGCTATCGCGATCTCCGACGAACTCGAATCCGCGCCGGCGACAGCCACCATGGCGTCCAGCGCCTCGACCATCAGCAGATCGGGGTCGTGGCTGGAGCCGTCGCTGGACACCAGCGCCACGGAATCGCCGATGCGTTCGACAAAGCCGCTCATCGGCATTCCGAGCTCAAGCAAGCCCGAATCTTCCCCACGCACACCAACTTTCGGTGCGCAGTGCGGATACAGCGTCAGAACAGCCCGACGAGTAACCGGCGGACTGCCGTCACGAGCCGCGACCAGGTTCGTGGTCCCGATCGACAACCCAAGAGGGTCGTACATAGAGCGGATACCTTACGTCTATAGGAGGTCTGAGGGGTCTGGGCCGCGTTAACCATAACGGCAGACGCGCTGAATCCGGCCTGGCCACAACCTCATTGGTATCCGCTCGATGCCGTGTCGTCATCAAAACGGTACCGGCGACGCCTTGACAGCGTGCGCCGGTTCAAACGACAGTGAGCGGCAGCGAACGCCTCGGTTCGAACTGAAATGTCGATCCACCACTGAATTTGGCCACCGCCACCTCCGACGATTCAGCCGTCGCAGAATCGGTTTCGACCAGCTCTGCGGTCCATTCGGTGTCGGTGCCGCTGACCCGAACCTCGACGCGCGGGTCCACCGCGGTGGCGATCGCCTGCAACGGTTGCACCGATCCCGGTGAACACAGCGCGATCCAGGCGGCGTCGTCGTGGGCCGGCGACCTGTGCACCGTCAGCCGGTCGTTTATTTCGGCCACCACGTAGCCTGCCGGGTTGAGCAGTGGATGCAGCTCGAGGACCCGCAGGACGCCGTCGATTCCGCCCGGCAGGCCCAGCGCGCGGTGAATCCGTTCCGCGCCAAGCCCGGCCAGCCCGGTCAGCTGGCGGGTGCCGATCGAGACGGCCTGTTCGGCGGCGCTCGCCCGCGCCCGCACCGCGATCGCGAACGACAGGTAGAGCAGGTGCATCTGCAGGCAGACCTCGTCGGCCATCCGCACCAGCGCCGAATGCGAGAACGCGCCGAAGTCGAAGTCGGACAGCAGCGGACCGGAATAGTCGGCCTGCCCTTCGTCGGACGGGTCGATCGCATCGAGTTCCCATGTGGCAGCACGGGTCTGACGAACGATGTCCAGCGCGGGGATGCCCTGCGCAGCCGGATACGACTCGTCGATGATGACGGTCCACGCGCAGTGCGGTTGCCGATCCGCCGGCGTCCGCGGCGGTCGGTGGATGGGCCGCATCTGCGCGTGCGGATTCGTCGCCACCGCGGTGGCATCGAAAGTCGGGTCCTCGATGGTGTGGCACATGCCGAAGACGAACTCCTCACCCATCGGCTCCACGTCAAGCAGAGCCCCGCAGTGGTCGAGGTGGAATTCGCCATTCCAGCGGTCGTGCAGCGTGTAACGGAAATCCATGAATTGCGGTGGCGCACCGATGTCGAGCTGCAGGCCCTTGAAGATGGTGGGCACATCGACGCCCTCGTAGTTCAGCGCCTGCTGCATGCGCTTGGTGTAGACCGGGCTCGCGCCCGCCCACTCCTCGATGGCGACCTGCACCATTTCTTCGTGGCCGAAGTCCTGGATGCACCAGGCCATGCCGGAGCGGTCGATCATGTGCCCGATCAGCAGCAGTTCGGGCACCAGAACTGTCAGCTCGGAACGGGATAACTGCGCGTATCGGGATTGGGCCACCCGCCAAAAATAAACTTGACTATGTTATAAAGTCAACAATGAAGACGGTCGTGACCCCTACGCGGCGTACCAGCGCGCCGCGCAAACGCGGCGATGACACCCGCGCGAAGATCATCGACGAGACCGTCCGCTGCATCATCGAGGAAGGCTTCGCCGCGGCCACCGCCAAGCACGTGGCCGAACGCGCCGGCGTGACGTGGGGCGTCATCCAGTACCACTTCGGCGACCGCAACGGCCTGCTGATGGCCGTCGTCGACGACGGGGTGGCACGCCTGCTGGACAGCCTGTCGTCGGCCGACGTCAGCGAACTCCCGCTGCGCGAGCGCATCGAGGTCGTCGTCGACACCGCGTGGGGCTGCTACAGCAGCCCGACGTCGATGGCGGCGTTCGAAATTCTGCGGGCCACCCGCGGCGGCCTGGGCGAGTCTTCGCGCCGCCATCTGCTCGAGATGAACTCCGCGATCGGCCAGCTGGGCCGGCTGATCACCGAAGACCCAGCCAATGCCGGTGTGGCCGAGGTGATTTGGGCCACGCTGCGGGGGGTGGTGCTGGCGCAGATGGTCATCGGGACCGACATCGACTGGAGCCTGGAGCGAAGCGCCCTGATCGACATGGTCACCCGCGTGCTGGGGTGACGGGCACGTCACCGGCACCGCGACACTCAGCCCATGCACACGACACGCCGCTGCGAGTGTGCGTGGTTTATATCTCGGTGCATGCGGGCCTTCACGCGTGTGCTGCAATGACGGGATGACCGCACAAGATTTGGCAGCCGACGTCGAAGCGATCAAACAGGTCAAGTACCGATACCTGCGCGCGATGGACACCAAGCACTGGGATGACTTCGCCGAGACGATGACCGAGGACATCGTCGGCGCCTACGGATCGTCGTTGGGCAAGGAACTGCACTTCGACAACCGCGCCGACCTGGTGGAGTACCTGAGCTCCGCTATGGGCCCGGGTATCGTCACAGAACACCGGGTCACGCATCCGGAGATCACCGTCGATGGCGACAACGCCTCGGCCATCTGGTATCTGCAGGACCGCGTCATCGTCGCGGAATACAACTTCATGTTGATCGGTGCGGCCTTCTACCGCGACAAGTATCGGCGCACCGCCGACGGATGGCGGATCAGCGGCACCGGCTACGACCGGACCTACGAGGTGACGATGTCGGTCGGAGACCTGAACTTCAAGGTCAAGCCCGGCCGTGCTCGTGCGGATTACGAAGAGGTACAGGCTATTTCGTAATCGCGATCACCGCGCCGGGCTGCAGCCAGCGCATGATCGACACCAGGGTGGCGTCATCGATCGCCACACACCCCTCGGTGGGTCCGCCGTCGGTGGTGTGAAAGAAGAACGCCGCCCCGCCGCCGGGCACCTTGTTCTTGTTGACGCCCATCACCACGGCGTGCTTGTACTGCGGAATATCGAGGTTTTCGCTGGCCGCCGTGCTGAACGGGCACTGCGACTTCTGGCAGATCTGCATGCTGTTGAACGTGGGACTGTGGTCGTCGCCGCTCCACCAATGGTTGGACCCGACTTGCGTATACGGCAGTCCGGTACCGGGATTCGGCGCGGTGCCGAACGCTGAATCCAGCGTGTAGACCCCCATCGGGGTGGCCGGAACCTCGCTCTTGGCCTGCGGCGCCATGCCCAACGAACCGACGTGGGTCGGAATTCCGGTCTTGAGCGTCTGCCAACCGGCGGCGGTGCGCTGATAGATATCCATCTGCGCGTTCGATCCGCCGGTGCTGACCACCGAAACCACTTGCGTGGCATTGCCAACCGAGTTCGCGAACCAGGGCGCGGCCGCGTCGCTGTCCGGAGCCAGCACCACCGACGCCCAACCCAGGGCGACAGCGCACAGCAGAGCGACGAGTCCGCGCATAGGAATTATCGTCAGGCGGCGGCACCCCGGGGTCAAGTAAAGCTTTAGACCCGGTTATGTCACTGCGCCGTGATGCCGAGACATACTGGCGTCATGGCGGTCTTCGTTCGGAAGTTGTTCGGAATCGGCAAGCTTCCCGCCGACCTGCGCACTCAGGTCGAGGCGGAGGGACTCCTCTACCTCGCCGAGTACGTCGCTGTCACCCGGCGGTTCAGCGGTGCCATCCCCGGAATGCGCGCCTCACACAGCGTCGGCAGCTACGCGGGCTCGCTGGCGTTCACCACACAGCGAGTGCTGGGCACGCTGTCGGTGGTCCCCAAATTGGCCGGCCGGGCCATCGACGTGCGCTGGGACCAGGCCCTATCCGGCATCGCGACGGCCGAGATCTCCCCGATGGGCCTGCAACTCGAACTCGACGTCTCCGAGGTGGACCCGAGGTTCAGCGGCCGACTGTCGCTGCACTACAAGGACGCGATCCCCGACGAGGTGCTGGCCCGGTTGCCACGTCGGTCGCTGGCCTTCGACGTGCCGCCGGAGTACGTGTTCCGCGCGGTCGGCGTCACCTATAGTCCGTGATCGTCATCTTCGGCCAGGGCGGTTGACGCAACACCGCGAGGCTGCCGATCACTGCCGCGAGCAGGCCGGTCACCACCCCGATCAGTGCGGCCCGGTTGGCGTCGACCGCCGGCACCCACTGCGCGCCCTCCGCCCGGACGACGAACACGCCCAGGGGTCGCTCGACCGGGATCACGGTGACGCCGTCCGCCGTCACGTAGGCCTCGCCGAACACGCGCCGCGGGGTGCCTCCGTTGGGCAGTTGTACTTGCGGAAACTTCACACGGTTCACGCTAACGGGAACCTCGCCTTCCTAGGATGGCCTTGTGGCCGAGCACGTGTTCACCGCCGAGGAACGCCGGGCCGTCTACCGGGTGATTTCCGAACGGCGCGACATGCGCCGGTTTGTGCCCGGCGGCGCGGTCCCCGAAGAGGTGCTGGCCCGCTTGTTGCAGGCCGCGCACGCGGCCCCCAGCGTCGGTTTGATGCAGCCGTGGCGCTTCATCCGGATCACCGATCGGCGGCTTCGCGAACGCATCCACGACCTCGTCGACGACGAGCGCGCCCTCACCGCCCAAGCGCTGGGCCCACGCGGCGAGGAATTCCTGCGACTCAAGGTCGAGGGCATTCTCGAGTGCGCCGAGCTGCTGGTGGTGGCCCTGTGCGACGACCGCGACCGGCACGTCTTCGGCCGGCGCACGCTGCCGCAGATGGACCTCGCGTCGGTGTCCTGCGCGATCCAGAACCTGTGGCTGGCGGCGCGGTCCGAGGGCCTCGGCATGGGTTGGGTGTCCCTGTTCGATCCGCGACGACTGGGCGCGATGCTGGGAATGCCGGATGACGCCGAGCCGGTGGCCGTCCTGTGCCTGGGCCCGGTGCCCGAGTTTCCGGATCGGCCCGCCCTCGAATTGGACGGCTGGGCGTTCGCGCGCCCGCTGGCGGATTTTGTATCCGAAAACCGGTGGGATCACACGGAAGCCGGCCATCCCGCCGACGCGGCCGGCGCACGCGCGACCACCACCATGCCGTCCCAATCGGAGTAATCCTGCAACCGCTGCGGCCCGGGCCAGTGCGCGGCGACCACGAACAGGGTCTTGCCTTTCGGACCGCCGAGCATGCACGCGAAGGCGCCGCGATCGAGTTGCACTCGGTCCAGCACCTCGCCGCCTTCGGCGACCCGCACGCAGCAGCAATCACCCACGTCGGCGTACCAAGCCGCGCCGTCGCGGTCCAGGCAGATGCCGTCGGGTGAATGCGAGCCCAGGTCGGCCCAGAGCCGGCGATTCGACAAGGAGCCGTCGGCGCCGATATCGAAGGCCGTCAGCCGGTGCCGGTACGACTCGGCGACGATCAGCGTCGCGTTGTCCGCGGTGACGGCCATGCCGTTGGGGAACGCCAGATCGTCGGCCACGACGTGCGCGCTGCCCTCGTGCAGCCCGCCGGTCACCAAGGCGACAAACCCCGGTGCGCGGTCCCCGGCGGGCGGCCTGGCGGCAAAGTCGAAGTTGACGTTGTTGACGTAGGCGTTGCCGCGACCGTCGATCACGATGTCGTTGTACCGCTGCACCGACAGCGCCGACAGGTCGGCGTAGGTGCTCAGCGTGCCGTCGGCCGACCGCCGCAGCAGCGCGCGTCGGCTACTCGACGTCAGCAACAGGCCTTCGTTTGCTGGCAGCCCCGGGAGGAAGTCGAAGCACAGCGGCAGCGACTCGTGTTCGACCATGATCTCGGCGCGGCCCGCGGTGTCGATCGCACGGATCAGCCCGGCGGTCCAATCGGCCACCCACAGCCGCCCGTCGCGCCAGCGCGGTGACTTCCAGCAGACCCAAACCGGTGATCAGCGTGACCATATCCTTTCAGTTATCACAGGCAACGGGCATTTGGCTGCGGTATCGTCGCCGATCGGGATGACGGAGATGACGGAGACGGCGTGGCAGAAAGCGTAGAGAACGTCCTGCTCGTGCACTGGCACGATCTGGGACGCCAGCTCGGGGCCTACGGTCACCCGGACGTCGTCAGCCCGCGACTGGACCAGCTTGCCGCCGAGGGCATCAGGTTCACCCGAGCCCACGCCACCGCGCCGCTGTGCTCGCCGTCGCGGGGATCGCTGTTCACGGGCCGCTACCCACAGAGCAACGGGCTCGTCGGGCTGGCCCACCACGGCTGGGAATACCGCGCCGGGGTTCGCACCCTCACACATCTTTTGGCCGAAAATGGCTGGTATTCCGCCCTTTTCGGTATGCAGCATGAGACTTCTTACCCAAAACGGTTGGGCTACGACGAATTCGACGTATCCAACTCCTACTGCGATTACGTGACCGAAAAGGCCCAGAGCTGGTTGCGGGAGCAAGCTCCGGCACATGCCGGGCAGCCATTCCTCTTGACGGCAGGGTTTTTCGAAGTGCACCGGCCCTACCCGCCGGAGCAGTACCAGCCCGCCGACACCGCGGCCGTCGTCTTGCCCGACTACCTGCCCGACACGCCCGAGGTGCGCGAGGACTGGGCGGCCTTCTACGGGTCTATCACCGCCGCGGACGCCGCGGTCGGCCGGCTACTGGACACGCTGGCCGAGACGGGACTGGACGCGACCACCTGGGTGGTGTTTCTCACCGATCACGGCCCGGCGTTCCCGCGCGCGAAATCCACGCTGTACGACGCCGGTACGGGCATCGCAATGCTGGTGCGGCCACCCACCAACCGGGCGCTGCCCCCGCGCGTCTACGACGAACTGTTCAGCGGCGTGGACCTGCTGCCGACACTGTTGGAGTTGCTGGGCATCGACGTTCCGTCGGACATCGAGGGCGTGTCCCACGCGCACAGCCTGCTGGCGTCCCATTTAGGCGAAACCGACGGCGAACCGGCGCGCGACCACGTGTACACGACGAAGACCTACCACGACGCCTTCGATCCCATCCGCGCCATCCGCACCAAGGACTACAGCTACATCGAGAACTACGTGCCTCGTCCCCTGCTGGACCTGCCGTGGGACATCGAGGAGAGCCCGTCGGGCGTGGCCGTCGCGCCGTCGGCAAAGTCACCGCGGCCGCAGCGGGAGCTCTACGATCTGCGCACCGACCCCACCGAGACCAACAACCTGCTGGCCGACGACCACAGCCGGGACATCGCTGCGATCGCCGCGGACCTGGCCGCCCGGCTGGAAGACTGGCGCCACCGCACCGGCGACGTGATCCCGTCGGAGTTCACTGGCACCCGGGTCGCGACGCGCTACGCCGAGACGTATCTGCGGATCCACCACACGTCGCCGACGAGTCGGTCGGCGCTCGCCGTCGACCGTGGCATCGAGGACTGAGTTCGCCAGCGACCGACGGGGCTTGCGTTCATCGTGAACCTAATTAGGCTCATTCGGTGCCCAGTCCTGCGACGTCGTACTTGGTGACGGCCACCCAGCGCAGCGGTAGCACCCTGCTGGTCGAGTCGCTGCGTGCGAGCGGCTGCGCCGGGGAACCGCAGGAGTTCTTCCAATATCTGCCCGACACCGGGATGGCGCCGCAGCCCCGGGAGTGGTTTGCCGGCGTCGACGACGAGTCGATCCTGAGGATCCGCGGCTGGCGCCGCCGCCGGCGACCGAACGGCAGGCCGATCAGCGCTCCGACGAGTGGGTCGTTCGCTACCGCGCGGAGGCACCCCGGTTGGGGCTACCCACTTAGCCTGATCGGTTCGTGCCGCTGACTTCGGCGACGACGAACACGCGGCGGAACGGGAAGATCGTGGTGCCGTCGGCGCGCGGCGGGTAGGCGTCTTCGAGCAGCGGGATCAGTTCTCGGCGAAACTGCTCCCAGCGTTGCTCGTCGAGCCGCTCGCGCACGGGGACCAGCGCGGTGCCGGTAATCCAATCCAGCACCGGGTGCTCGCCGGTGAGCTGATGCAGATAGGTGGTCTCCCACACGTCGACGCGGCACCCGGCATCCATCAGCAAGTTGGCGTACTGGGCCGGCGGGTGGACCACCGCCCCAATGCGAAACGGTATGTCCGCCATCACCTTTGCGTAGGGTTCGCGGCGGGCCAGCGCGCGCACCGCGGAGTGCGACGGTGTTTCGAAGTTGCCCGGCAGCTGCACGGCGATCCACGATCCCGGCGGCAGCTCACCCGCCCACCGGACCAGTAGGTCGGCATGCTCGGGCACCCAGTGCAGCGCCGCGTTGCTGACCACCACGTCGGTGTCGGGCTTGGGTTTCCACTCGCGCAGATCGGCGGTGCTCGCGTCGATGCCGCGCTCGCGGGCGGCGGCCACCATCTCCGGCGAGCTGTCCAGCGCCTCGATGATGGCGCCGGGCCAGCGCTTGGCCAGGTACCGGGTCAGGTGCCCCGGCCCACAACCGAGGTCGACGACCCGGCGTGCGCGCTCCGCGCCCACCCGGGAGACCAGGTCATAGAACGGCCGGCCGCGATGGTCGGCAAACGCCAGGTAGACGTCGGGATCCCACATGTCGATCCTCCTCGCCGTCGCGGAGATATCTACAAACGGTATTACGCCCCGTTATGCGGCGGATAACATCCCGCTATGTCCGAGATGGCGGTTCTGGGTGAAGATGTCTCGCCGGCAGAGGGATTGCCCGCACGCTCGGACCTGTCGGCGCGACAGCGTGCGCTGGTCGACGTGTCCGCGGTCGGCGACCTCGCGTTGCGCACGGTGGCCTCGTCATTGCTGTCGACGACGGTCGCACCGGCCGTTCTCGCCAACGCCCTGCGCCACCCCGGTGGCGAGCGCACAAATCTGGGCTTCTACGCCGAAGTGGGCGCCGAGCGGGATGTGGCGACGTCGTTTCCGGCTCCCACCGAATTGCCTCGCGTCGAATCCCGGCCGGCCAGCCTGCTCGCCGAGTGGGTTGCCAACGGGACGGTGCACAACATCTCGTTCCGCAGCAGCTTCACCGCGATCAATCCGGCGTTGCGCAAGCAGTGGAGTGCATTCACCGCCAACAACGTTGTGCACGCGCAGCATTGGCGCCACGACGATGGACCGCGCCCGACGCTCTGCGTCATCCACGGTTTCATGGGGTCGTCGTATCTGTTCAACGGTTTGTTCTTCTCGCTGCCCTGGTATTACCGGTCGGGCTACGACGTGCTGTTGTACACCTTGCCTTTTCACGGCAGGCGGGCCGAACGTTTCTCACCGTTCAGCGGCTACGGCTACTTCGCCAGCGGGCTGAGCGGTTTCGCCGAGTCGATGGCGCAGGCCGTGCACGACTTCCGGTCGATGGTGGATTACCTGCTGCACACCGGCGTTCGGCACGTGGCGCTGACGGGGCTCTCGCTGGGTGGCTACACCTCGGCGCTGTTGGCGGCCGTCGAAGACCGGCTCGAGGCCGTGATCCCGAACTGCCCCGTCGTTACCCCAGCAAAGTTGTTCGACGAGTGGTTCCCGGCCAACGCCCTTGTCGGACTGGGCCTTCGGCTCGCCAACATCAACCGCGACGAGCTGAACGCCGGATTGTCCTACCACTGCCCGCTGAACTACCTCCCGGTGATCCCCAAGGACCGCCGGATGATCATCACCGGGCTCGGCGACCGGATGGCTCCGCCGGACCAGGCCGTAAAGCTCTGGGAGCATTGGGATCGCTGCGCGCTGCACTGGTTTCCCGGCAGCCACGTGGCGCACGTGAGCCAGCTGGACTACCTGCGCCGGATGACGCCGTTCCTACACGAGGTTATGTTTTAGCTCACTGCTTCAGCGGCGAGCGGTGCCCGATGGGCCCCGGCCAGCGGAGTGGGCCAGTCCAGCTTCGCCAGCAGATCCTCAGGCGCACTTGTGTGTCCGTCGAGTCGCTGCGTGGACAGCAGATCCAACGCCGCCAGCGCCGGCTGCTGGTTTCCGCGCTGCGCGACCAGGCCGGCGAGCGGCACACCGGCCGAGGGCTGCTCATCGGTCAGCAGGGCGCAGGCCACCGCCACCGTGCGGGCCGCCCCCGATCCGCCGGCGATCTCCAGCGCCGTCCATGTCTCGCGCGCCTTTTGTTTCCGGATCGCCTCGAGGGTTGCCTGCAAGCCGTCGTCGGCGCTGACCCCGTAGGCCGCAAGGTAACCCGAGCCGGCCTGCACCGCGCGCCACGTCTCGCCCCCGGCCGAGTCGAGCAGCCGGGGAACGACGTCAGGACCGGATAACGTTGCCTCCCAGCCGATCTCGCGCAGGTGGTCGGCGAGCCGGCGCACGGCGACCTGGGTAGTCTCGTGCAGCGGGATGCGCGACGAGCGGGCCAGCAGCGCGTCCAGGTTGTCGGCGGCCGACACGGTCAGCGCGATCCACGTCTGGCAGGCGTCGGCTTTGGTGGTGCGGCTGGTGATCCGGATCGTGTCCGCACGAATACCGTAGCTGTTCAGATAACCCGCGATCAGCGGCAGCGGAAGCACGTCCTGGTCACCGGCCGGCGGACCGAGGCGCAGCAGCGCGGTCGCACGCGCCGCCGACGCTTCCGGCTCGGCATCCGGGCGACTCATCATCGCGAACCGGCGCCGCAGAATCGTCGTGAAATGCAGTCCACCCCACCAACCGAACAACAGGATGACCACCGCGACGGCGATGCCCAGCACCCATTGCTCGCGGGGCGTGCGCCAGGGATACGCCATCGCCGCGGGCACCACCGCCAGCAGCGCCAGGGTGATCCGAGCGCTTCCCGGCACCGGGATGGTTCGGCTCATCGGGTGAACTCCTTTCGACGGCGCGCGGCGATCGCGGCGCCCGCGGCGACCGCCGCGACGACCAGGGCCAGCACGGCGGTCCCGACGAACGCCACGGTCCGCGGGTTGTTGTCCTTCGGTGCGGGTGCCGGCGGAGCGGCAACCGGCTTTGCCTGCACGACAGGCGGTTCCGGGTTTTGCGGCAGCTGCCAGGTCAGGGCGGCCACCGGGTCCACGATGCCAGTGCCGACGACGTTGGAAGGCGCCCGGGCACCGTTGTGCGCGGTCGCGGTGATCCGGCGCATCACCTGTGTGGCCGTCAGCGCCGGGTACTTGCTGCGGACCAGCGCCGCCACCCCCGACACGTAAGCGGCCGCGTAGCTGGTGCCGCTCAACGCGATCTCTTGGTTGTGGTCATTGGGCAGGCCGTTCGCCAGGCCGCCGCCGTCGCGGTTGCTCACGGAGGTGATGTTCTCGCCGGGCGCGGCGACGCCGACCCAGGGACCGGCCATCGTGAACTTCGACGGCTGCCCCTCCGGCGTCAGCGAAGCCGTCGAGAGCACGTAGGGCTGCCACCACGACGGGCTGGAGATCGACGTCACGCCGGCCCAGTTCTGCGGGTCGTCGGGGCGACCCAAATCCGTGAGCGGGTTCGATTCGCAGGACGTTCCACCGGCCAGCGATCCGGTCGGGCCGGTGTTGCCCGCGGCCGCCACGATCACCGCATCCTTGTCCACTGCCGCGTATTTCAGCGCCGCGCCGAGTGCGGCCTGGTCCACAGGCCGATCGGCGGGCACGCACGTCACCGCCGAGATGTTGATCACCCGGGCGCCGAGATCGGCGGCGTGCACGACGGCCCGGGCGAGGGTGGCCACCTCGAGGGAGGCCTGCGCCAGCTGCGGGTCACCGCCCGGCGCTTTCGGCGAGAACTTGCCCGATGCCACCCGGATCGACAGCACCCGCGCGCCGGGCGCGACACCCGAGAAGCCGTCGTCCCCGGGCTGGCCGGCGATCAGCCCGGCTACCAGGGTTCCGTGCCCGTCGCAGTCGGTCAGCCCGTCGGTCGTTTCGATGAAGTCACCGCCGGGGTCGACGTTCGGCAGGCGCGAGCTGGGCCGCGCGCCGGTGTCGAGCACCGCCACCAGCTGGCCGTCGCCGCGCGAGAACTGCCACGCCGCAGGGAGATTCAGCACCGCCTGGCTAGGCGTGGCGGCGCCGGGATCGCTGCCCGGGATCACCCCGGTGACGCTGCATTGGCCGCGCTGCTCCATCGGCTGCACGGGCCCCGGGGCCCCGCTCGGCGGCGGGACGCCGGGGTCGACCACGGGCTTGACGACCGCCCACGCCGACGGAGCCACGCCCAGCCCGGCGGCCACGATTGCCGTCATGCAAGCCGTTACAGCCCGTCTCATCGATTGAGCACCCAGGTGAACAAGCCGACCACGTAGGCCATCACGGGGATCAGCGACGCGTCGAGGCCGGCCGCGACGAAGCCCAGCAGGCGGCGCACCGGCAGCGAGTAGCTTTCCGGCGACCCGATGCCCGGGTTCAAAGCGACGACGATCCACGCCGCCAACAGGACCGTCAGCACCACTGCCGCGCCCAGGGCGGCGCCGTAGCGACCCGTCGAAGCGTAGAAGACCAGCAGTACGCCGGCCGTCAGGTAGGGCTGCGCAAGCAGCCACGCCTTGCACGCGGCCGAATCCCACACTCGCGCACGCAAAACGGCCGTGATCGCGGTGGCGGCCACGACGTAGAAGCCCGCCACGCTGAGCGCCTCGGGTCGCAACGCGATCGCCACCGACCCCAGGATGCTGAGTAGCACGGCGGCGGCGATGAATCCGTTCTGATGTGCGTCGCCGACCCGCACCCGCCGCGGCAGGTCCTCGAGCACCCGCAACGACGGCGCCGACGGCGTGGGGTCACCCGGTGCCGGAATGACGGGCAACGGGAAGCGTGCCCACAGCGCGGACAGGTGCGCCGCCTCGATGGTGACCAGCAGCGCCGCCACGATCAGCCCGCAGCCGAGGGCCACAACCGAAAGCCGCCAGAGCAATTCGGCACCGGCGGCCAACGCCACCCCGGCACCGACCACCGTCACCGCGGTGAAGAACCCGACGACGCGCTCGCGCTCGGGGGCCGGGATGATCAGCACGATCAATGACCACGCGGTGGCGCCGGCCGCGCCGAGCAGAATCTGCGCAGGACCGAACCGCCCGGGCACCTCAAGCGCCAACGCCGCTGCGATCGGAACCAGCGCCGTAATCGACAGCGCTTGCCCGGCACGCGGCGATCGAGAGCCGATCAGCAGGCCGGTCACGGCAACGACGACCGCGATCGCGGCGACGGCGAGCAGGCCGGTCAGCGAGCCGGTGGCGGCCCGATAGGTGACCGCCAGGCCCGTCGCCAACAGCACCACCAGGATCGCCGCGGCCAATGCCCCGCGCTGGATATGCGCTGCGCCCCAGGGCTTGCGCCGCGAGGTCGAGAAGATCATCGCGGCGTCGGCGATGTCCTCGACAATGCCCGGCGCGGCCGGGCCGATGGGCACCGGCTGCAGCGCCAGCAGGTCCCCGTCGACGACACCCACGGTGTCCAGGCTGGCGTCCAGGCTGAACGGAGCGCCGCCGATGGGCGCCAGGCTCAGCTGGGCGGCTGCGCCGGCGTCTATGTCGGCCTTGCCGTTGCCGTTCGAGGTTGCGGGGGCCGCGAGGCGCTGCACCGCGGGCAGTATTTCGCGCAGCGGCAGCTCGGCGGGCAGGGCCATCTCCGTCAACCTGCTGTCGGTGAGGATGGCTACACGCACGATCGGCAACACGGCTCCGGACGTCACCGGGCGCTCCAATCCTGGGGCATGGTGTTTCTCTTTCTATCTGGTTGTAACTTCGGTTATATCGCTCGGGCAGAAAAGTCTCGGACCAGCCGCTGGTTCGAGAACCACTGGCCGTCAGGCAAATTGGCGATCAACTGTTCGATCGCGACCGCGATGGCAAATGGGGTGCCGGGGCTGAACGTCGACACCCACTCGCCGTCGTACGCGCGCGACGGGCTGACCAGCACTCGCCCCGCGGCGGTGTCGACGATGCTCATGCCCACCTCGGTGGTGGTGTGCCGTCCGTCGCGGTTACAGCCGGCGACGATCTCGACGTAGCTGCGCGGGCCGGAAAACACCGACTCCACCACCGGTCGCGCCGAAGCCGGGATCCCCAGGTAATCAAGGACTTCGGCGAGCGGGGTGCCGCCACGCAGCCGCTCGTCGGCGCGGGCCCCGACGCGGGTCGGCATGCTGAACTCGTCGAACTGTGCCGGCGGCCGCTGCGCGAGGCCGACACAGAGGACCGGAACCATGGCCCGGGAATCGTCGACATCGATTGCGGTGAAGGTGATCAGCTGCGCGCTGCGCAGCGCGACGACCGTCTTGTCGCCACGCTGCGCGAGGACGCCGCGCAGC
Organism: uncultured Actinomycetota bacterium; assembly: GCA_963758775.1. Lineage (GTDB taxonomy): Bacteria > Actinomycetota > Actinomycetes > Mycobacteriales > Mycobacteriaceae > Mycobacterium. The sequence goes on along the minus strand of CAVWWU010000010.1, from coordinate 1,307,912 downwards.
AGCTCGGCGGCGGTGCTGGATGGACCCAGGTAACGCAGGTCCAGCCAGCGGTCCGGAAAGCACACCACTCTTATCCAGTCGGCGACCGCCGGGTTGATGTTCCCGTCATCGGACAGCAGGCCCATCCGTGTCAGGTCCGCCTTTTGGCTTTCGCGGAACGCAGCCCGCTGCGTGCTATCGCGGTAGGGCGGGGTGATCGCGAGCACCCACGGAAAGCTCCCCGCCCCAATGGTTTCAGCGATAAACCACGCGTGATCAACCGTCAGTTCGACGGCGTTCGGTTTGGCAGTCATTTAAGGCATCTACGGCCGGCTAGGCTAGCCGCCCCACTTCGCGGCTTCGGCGGCGTCGCGGGCAAACATCGCCAACGTGTTGGATTCGTGCGTAGCCGACATCGACTGGTACGCCGCCACCAACTGCTCCATGGCCTCGTTCCACTGCGCCTGCCAGACCTGATAGGTCATGCCGGTGTCGCCTTGCCAGGCGTTGGACAGCGCGGCCTGTTCGCTGGCGATATCGGAGCCCAATCCCTGCAAGGTGCCGGCGTAGCCCGACATGTCCCCGGCGTGGGCGAGCATCGCCGGGTAGTTGTACATGATCTGCGACATCACAAGTCCTTTCGCGGTTGTACTCGGGTCAGAAGCCGGTGTAGGTGGACGCGGCGGCCGCGTCGGCGGCCACGTAGGTGCCGGCGGCGTCGCCGAGGTTGGCCTGGGCGATGTCCAGCAGCGTGTTGATCTTCGCGGCTACCGCCACGAAGCGGGCGTGCGAGGCCTGAAAAGCCGCGGACGCCTCACCGACGTGGAATCCCTGCGCCGCCATTGCTTCCTGCTCGGCTTGGCTGATGGTGCTGCGCATCAACGCCGCCTTGGTGGAAAACGCGGCCTGCGAGGCCACCAGTTGCGGGATGTGAGCGTCTAGAAGACTCATAATATGTTTTCTCCCTTCGGGTTTCGTTCACTCACGAGCATGCTGCGAACTGTTCTGTTAACCGCCCGCACCCCCTCTCTCCTGTTCCCAGGTGCGTGGCACCATCGGCATCCGCGGGCCGCCGCCGAATTCATCGCCGGCGAGCATGGTCAACCCCGCCGCCTGCTCGACCGCTTCTTGGTGCGCGGTTCCGGCGAAGCCCAAAGGGCCGGCGCCCTGTCCGGAAGCCTGCGCGCCGTATTCGGGAACGACGCCTTCAACGTTGATGCCGGAGTCCATGTCGGCGAATTCGTCGGCGTGGTCATGTATCGCGGCTCGCCGGCGGCGCTGCGACCGCGCCCGCGCACTGGTGGGGATCGTCGAACCGGCGGCCGGGATGGTCGCCGCGGGCGCCTTGACGCCGGTGCGGCCACCGAGCGTAGGGCCCACGCTGGGGCCCCAATCGTCAATGCCGCTCACGACATAGCCGAAGCTGGTCGTGGTCGGGGCGGTCAGCGCGGTGCCGGTGGGAGCGCTGGGGGCCGTTGCCGGCGATGCCGGCGCTCCCGTGGGGCTCGGCGACGGCACGCTGAGCGTGGCGGCGGGGAAGTTGTGGTGCTCGATCCCAGGCGCCACCGGCGCAGGCGCGAAATCGAAGTCGGGAAAGTCGAAATTGATCAGGCCGAACAGGCCCAGCATCGAAACCCCAACGGTGACCAATGCCGGTATCAACAGCGGGGAGGCCAGCAGGGCACCCCAGGTGCCCCACCCGACCGGCTCGAAGAACGCCTGATACGCCAGCGCGGAGAGCAACGGTCCCCAGGTCACCCAGGCTTGCGCGGGGTTGGTCGCGAAATCGGTGATCATCTGCTGGATTTCGGGGATGGGATTGGTCAAGAAGTTCCAGATCGCGTCCCCGTCGGGCAGCGACTTCACGTAGGACTCCAGCGCCTGGGCGATGGCGTTCGAACTATTCAGTGACGCACCCGAATTGGTGGCCGACGCAGTTGCGCTGGTCTGGGAGGCGTTGGCCGTCGCGGCCGCCTCGCCCCCGGGGGTCAGCACGACCGGCGCTGCGGTGGTGCGCGGTGCCGTCGCCAGCGCGGCGCCCGACAGCGTTTGATACAGGCCCATGGTGGTGGCTGCCTGCGTCCACATCCGCACGTAGTCGGCCTCGTTGAGGGCGATCGGAATCGTGTTGATGCCAAAGAAATTGGTCGCCGTCAGTACGCCGTGGATGACGTGGTTGCCGGCCAGCTCCACCAGGGTCGGCATGGCCGCCAGGGCGGCGGTGTACGCCGACGCCGCGACCTCGTGCTGGGCAGCCACCCCCGCGCTGTCGGCGCTGGCCTGCTCCAGCCACGCGACGTAGGGCGCGTGCGCGGCCACGTAGCGCTCCGCACTCGGCCCCTGCCACGCCCCCGCCTGCACTGCGCCCAAGAGCCCGCTGAGTTCGGCCGCCGCCGAGGCGTATTCGGCGCTGAGCGAGCTCCAGGAACCGGCGGCCGCAAGCAGCGACCCCGGTCCCGGACCAGCGCTCAGCAACGCCGAATGCACTTCCGGCGGCGAAGCCATCCAGACAGGCGAACTCATGATCAGCCGGCTGCGATCCCATACGTCGCGGCGGCCGCGGTGTCGCCGGCCAGGTAGCTGGCGCCGGACTCGCCCACGCCCACGCCCGCGCGGCCCAGCTCCTCGACACCCTGAGCGGCCACGGCGGCGTGCTCGGCGCCCTGGGCGCTGAACCCGGCGGCCGTCTGCAGCGACACCGGATCCGCCGCAGGCGGCACCACGGCGGTGATCAACGGGGCCGCCGCCGCATGCGCGGCGGCCAGTCGTGCCGTCAGCGCCTCCACCGCCGCACTGGTGGCGGCCAGTCCCTCGGGAACCACTCGCAGAGTCATGACACCTACCCCTCCTGTTGCGTTTCATTAACATCGGCAACATCGGCAACCAATGACGCCATGTCGGCGAGCGGGTTGACCAACTGCACATACGTTGGGCTGTCACTGTCGCCCAACAGCATTGCCCGGCCGGCGGGCAGCCGACCGAAGCGTTGACCGCGGATCTTGCCGCTGTCTGCCGCGTTGCCCGACAACATCAGCGCGGTGGCCTGCAGATCGCTGAAGCGGCGCAGCAACGTGCTGGTCATCAGCGAGTGCCCGGACCCGCTCGCCCGGGCCGTCACGATCACCCGTAGCCCCAAATCGCTTGCCTGTGCCAGCAATCCAATGATCGGCGTCCACGGGCGCTGCCCGATGTAGGGGCCGCTGGTCGCCGGGGAATCCGGGATCTGGTCGACGTCGTCGATGATGAGGTAGTGGGTGTGGCCCTCAAACGTCCACCGGGACAGCGCGGCCGGCAACAAGCCCGGCGGCGGCCGCCGCGATTCGATGATGTTGGCCAGGCCCAGCATCGCCGGCATGATCCGGTCGATGTTCGGGGTGTATTCGTTGTCGGGGAACAGCGGTTCGTCGACGAGGTGCAACCGGCGGTCCAGCACGGTGAAGGCCACCTCGTCGGCGGTCGAGTTTTCCCGGATGGTGCGGATGACGTGGCGCAGCAACGTGGTCTTCCCCGACTTGCTGTCGCCGAACACCATCAGCAACGGGTTCTCGGCGAAGTCGAGGACCACCGGCGCCAGGTCCTCTTCGCGTTGGCCGATGACCACCTTGTCCGGACCCCGGTAGAGCGCACCCACCGCGGCCGGCGCCAGGTTGGTGGGCAGCAACCGCACCGGCGGTGCGGTCACTCCGGGGTGGCGGGCGTTGATCGCGGCGATCTGGTTCAGCTCCGGAGCCGCGAACAGGAAGTGCTCTGCGGCCATGGTCAACCCGCGACCCGGCTGGTCGTGCGGGACCGCCTCGGCCGGCCGGCGCAGGGCCCCGACCACGCGCACGTTGCTGTCCCGCGCGTCGTGCAATCTGAGCTCGAGTCGTAGCCCAAGGCCGTCGCGCATCGCCAGGGGCACCTCCAGCCAGCTCGGCGTGGTGATGACCACGTGAATGCCGTACGCCAGGCCGATGTTGACCAACTCGGTCACCTTGGCCAGCAAGGGATTACGAGTGTTGAACTGATCGGTGTTGTCGCGGCCGAAGGCATACAGGTTGTCGATGACCAGGAACACCTCGCCGAAACCGTCGTCGGACGCGGAGCCGTGGCCGTTGCCGGCGCGGTCCGCAGGGCGGTCGCGGAAGGTCTCCCGCTGCTGGCGCGACAGCAACAGCTGCTCCAGCTCGCCGAAGGTGCGACGGATGCGCTCGGGCTCCAGGGCGGACGCGACACTGCCGACGTGCGCCAGATCCTGCAGCGCCCGCAGCTGGCCGCCGCCGTAGTCCAGGCAGTAGAACGTGACGTCACGCGGCGAATGCAGGCTTGCCGCCGACAGGATAAACGTCTGCAGCGCAGTCGATTTACCCGACTTGGCACCGCCGTGGATCACCATGTTGCCCGACGACGACGACGCGTCGAACACCAGCGGATCGCGGCGCATCTCGAACGGCTTGTCGATCTCGCCCAGCGGCCAGCGCCAATGCCGCTGCGGTATCGCGGCCCCGGCCAGCACGGCGGTCAGCGGGATCGGCTCGTCGAGCGGCGGCAGCCACAGCCGTGGGGCTTGCGGCCCGTAGCTCGCCAGCTGCTCGCCGATGGTCGCGATCAGCTTGCGTGGCGGGCCGGCAAATTCGTCGTCGTCGGATATCAGCGTGGCCTCTTCCGAGGCCACCGCGCCGGCGGTGAACAGACGAGGCTCCGGATCCGACTGCACGACAAGGGTTTTAGCCGTCCGCGGCGGCTCGTAGATGCCGTCGACGTAGGTGCTGCGGAACTTGATCGGCGCGGCGCCCGGGGCGGGCACCAGGAAGCCCACGCCCTTGTGCTCCTTGCCGGATTCGATGTGGTAGGCGTCCTCCACGCCGATGATCTGCCGGGAAACGCTGGCGCTGGCCACCTTCAACCCGATCCGGTAGGAGGTGTTCTTGTCGATGTCCTTGATCTTGCCGACATCCAGCGTCTGGGACGCGAACAGGATGTGGATCCGGAACGACCGGCCCTTGCGCGCCACGTAGTCGAACAGCTCGGCGTATTCCGGGTGGTCGGCCAGCATCAGGGTGAACTCGTCGGCGACGACGAACAGCGTCGGGATCGGCGGCAGGTCATGTCCCGCCGCCCCGGATTCGCGAGCGTTCTCGTACTCCGTGACCGAGTTGAAGGCGCTGCCCTGAACCTGACGGCCGGCCTCGCGCAGCAGCACCTCGCGGCGTGCCACCTCGCCACGCAGGGTGTCGGCGAACCGGTCGGCCAAAGACTTCTTCTCGGCCATGTTCGAGATCACCGCGACGACCTGCGGGAAGTTCCGGAAGCTGTCGGCGCCGGCCTCGCCCTTGAAGTCGGCGTAGATGACGATCAGCCGGTCAGCCGAGTGAGTCGTCAACAGCGACAACAGGATCGACATCAGGGTCTGCGACTTGCCCGACCCGGTCATGCCGATCATCAGGCCGTGCGGGCCCATCCCGCCCTCGGCCTCGTCCTTGAGGTCGAACATCAGCGGCTCGCCGGTCGCGGTGACCCCGATCGGCACGCGCAGCTCGTCGTCGCGGCGACGCGGCGCCCACAGCGCCGGAACGTCCAGCTGCGACGCGTCCGGGATCCCCAGCAGAGTGGGGAAAGTCGCGCCGCGGGTGGCCTCCGAGCGCAGGCCGGCGTGGGTCGGGTTGGAGTCCCAGCGCGACAGCCGCCGAGCCAGATGCGCGGCCTCGTCGGCGCCGAGTCGGTCGGCGGCGTCGATGTAGGGCAGCCAGCCGCCGGTCTGCCAGCGCTGGATCGCACCGCGCGCGATCCGCAGGATCGGCTTCTCGGGATCCGAATACTGCTCGCGGTGCGGCTCGATGGCGGAACAATGCACCACCGTCACACCGGCCCGGCCCGCCGCCAGCGCAGAGGCGTCGATCTCGTAGTCCGGGTCGTCGACAACGATCAGCAAGTGCCGCAACGCGTCTGCGGGCCCGCCGGTGAAGACCGGGCGGTCTTCCAGCGCCGGCCCCAGCAGCGAAACCAGCTCGTCGGGATCGGTCGTCAGGTACCGGGCCGGGCCGACGCCGTCGATCTGGCCTCCAATGTCGATGTGCGGCAACCACTTCAGCCAGGACCAGTCCGGGCCCTCGAGATCCCGGGCCGCCAGCGCGACCCCGAGCACGGTCGGGTCATGCCACGTCACTGCCTGCGCGAGCCACGCGCGTAGCGCTGCCCGCACCTCGTCCGGGTCACCCAGGACAGTGATCCGCGAGACCTTGTTCAGATCGATCCCGGTCGGCATGTCGCGGACGGTGCGCTGGGTGTCCAGCAGGCTGCGTAATGCGCTGTGCGACACCGGCTCCAGGTCGATCTCGTCCGCGGTGTCGTTCACCCGCAGGGTGGTGGCCAACGGCACGTGGTGCCGGCCGGCCCGCAGCAGCAGGAAGTCCGGGTCGTGCGGGTCGCGCTCCCACTGGCGGCGGGATCCGGGCACCGATGCCAACGTCGCAGGCTCGGGATGGGACCACTGCGCCGCCGCGCGCTGCTCGGCGGCCGAGGTGCGGATGTTGTCCCGGACCACCGAGAGGTAGCGCAGGTAGTCGGCTCGTTCGGCGTCGACCTCTTCGGTGCGCATCTTGTTGTCGTTGCCGCGATACAGCGCGGTTGCGGCCAGTAGCAAGACGAACGGGAAGAACAACGTCTGCGGGGAGATCACCCGCATGCCGGTGGCGACCAGCGCGACGATCATGCCGACGATCAGGATCACGATCAGATACGGCATCGCGCGTCGCAGCAGCGACGGCGGAATCACGCGGGGCAGCTCGGGCGGCGCCTCGATGGTGATGGTGCCCTTGCGGGTGCTCGGCGGCGGCACGCGCCGGCGGGCTTCGAAAATCAGCCGGCTCATCGAGCTCCTCCCTCGGCCGACACGGGGCGAGCAGGCCTGGTGTCGGCCGGCAAGCCGTCATGCGCCAGCAGCGCGTCGGCGCGCGACAGCGCCGGACCGGTGGCGAACAGCGTCAGCATTGACCACGGCACGGGCACCGCAGGCTCCTTCAGGCCAAGGGCCTCAATCGTTTTCCCGTGGCCGTCAGCTTCGGTGTCGATGCCGTAGCGCACCCCGGTGTCGGAGATCCAGAACAGCGACCCGGTGGCCGGCGCGGACGGACCACCGCCCACGCTCTGGGCGAAGTAGCCGGTGCCAGGCGCCAGCGCGACCCGGGTCGCGCCGTTGCCCGAGCCGACCAGGTCGAGCGTGCGCACGCCGTCGGGCACCGGCAGTGCCGAACCGGACAGCAAAGTCAGGGTGCTGGTGGCGGCTCCGGCCGGCTTGCTCCAGAACGCGCACGTGACGGGATTGCGTGCCGCGTCGACGAGGCCGACCTGCTGACTCGGGTAACGCGCGGTGTCCAGCAACCGCGACACCGGAAGCTTGGCGATCTCGTCGGCGCCCAACCGCGGCGGCTGTTGCAAGCCATAGGAATTCGAGTTGCGCAGGACGGCGGCCAACACCGAGGAGATGGGCTGCAGGCCGTCCGGCAGCACCGCGAAGTACCGCATCGTGTCCGACGACGCCTTGTCCCGCGGCTCGAGACCGTACGAGACCACCACCGCCCCGACGGGGGCAGGGACGGAAAAGCCCGCGGGGGCACCGGCATTCGGGATCACCGGCGCCGTCAGCGCCGGGGCCTCGGGTATCGCGTTGAACAGGCCCGGCGCGATCGGCCGCGGCGCGGGAGCCGGCGCCGCATCGGAGCCCAGACCGAGCGCACTGGTCACAGCGTGGTCGCCCAGGTCGATCTGACTGCGCTTGCCGTCCCAGAGCAGCCAGGTGCCGACGCCGTTATCCACCAGAATCGCGTGCCCGGAGTCGAGGGCGGCAGCGCGCGCGCCGTCGTTGTCGAGCGGACCGGCGATCACCGTGACCCCGGTGCTGTGCGCAGCCCGTGCCGCGCCGCTGACGCCATCGCAGGCCGTCCAGTTCGCGTCGCGCGAAGTGTTCTGCACCATCCGTTCCGGTGCGCCCGGGATGCCGATCAGGTTACCGCGCGGAAACCGGTCCAGCTCACTGCTTTTCACGGTGGTGGGGTTGGCCGGCTGGCCGACGATCAGCCGGGCCGACGTGAGGTTGAGCACGGGGTGCAGGTCGTCGCCCACGCGCACATACAGCGCGGCGGTCGACCGGTCGGCCAGCACCGCGTTGTTGCCCGCCGTGCCACTGGGCCGGATGAACGAGAATACGAAGCAGCCCGCCAGCCCGGTCACCAGCAACAGCACACCCATCAGCACCGCCCGCGACTGAGTGCGCAACGGGTCGACGAGCATCCGGGTGTCGTGCAGCGCGATGCCCGAGGCGATGCGGCGCATCACGAACCGCCAGCCGGTCACCTGATGGCGGGTGACGAAGCCGCGGCGGTATTCGACCTTGTCGGGGTTGTCGTTGGCGGGAGTGCGCGACGCGAAGGAGCGCCGTTGGTCCTGCGACTCCGGGTTGGTCATGCGCGCTCCCCCAGGCCTTGCCAAAGACCTAGCCCCTGCAGCAGCGGCTCGACCGAGTTCCGGACGTCACCATCGTTGATCGTCATCAGTTCCTCGTCGGTGAACTCGCCGGTCTCGGCGTGTGCGGAGTGGTCCAATCTGAATTCGCGCTCCTCTTCGGACTTTTCGACGACGTTGCGGACGAACCGGCCATTGCCGGCGATGTCCAGGCCGCGCCGCTCCACCCCGGCGGCGTCGGCCTTCGACGTACTGGCCAAGTGTCCGAACAACGCCTCGAGATCGTGCAGCGCGGCCTGGTCGAAGACGCTGTCGCGCTTGGCGGCCATGAAGTTCGCGATCTCGATCAACTCGACCGGCTTGTACGACGGGAAGTCGATGCTGCGGGTGAACCGCGACCGCAGACCCTGGTTGGTGTCGAGGAATCTATCCAGATCGGCGCGGTAGCCGGCGATGATGACGACCAGTCGATCGCGGTCGTTCTCCATCCGCGCCAGCAGCGTGTCGATGGCGACCAGCCCGAAGTCGTTTTTGGCGCCGGTGGCGACCAGGGCGTAGGCCTCGTCGAGGAACAGCACGCCGTCCAGCGCGCTGTCGATGATCGCGTTGGTCTTGGCCTCGGTCTCCCCGATGTGCTGTCCGATCAGATCGGCGCGGTGCACCTCGCGGATGTTCTCCTTCTTCAAAAGGCCCAGCCCGCAATAGATCTTGGCGATGACGCGGGCGATGGTGGTCTTGCCGGTTCCCGGTGGGCCAGTGAAGACCAGGTGGTGGGTGCGCTGCGCCACCTCCAGGCCGCGCTGCTTTCGCACCAGTTCCATGGCCACCGCGCTCTTCAGCCGCGCCACCTGGTCCTTGACCTTGTCCAGGCCGATGAACTCGTCCAGCTCGCGTTCGGCCTCGGCCAGCAGGACTCGTTTGCGCTCCAAAGCCCCGGGGTCGACGAATTCGCCTGGGTTGGGCTCGGTTTCGGGATCCCACGGATCGGTGCGCGCGGCGATGCGGTCGGCCGTGGTGGTCACCAGCCCGAAGCTGGTGTCCAGCAGCGCCTGCTCGACCTCTTCGTTCTCGGGGTTGGCGGCGTAGAGATCCTGCAGGACTTCCTCGGCGCTTTCCTCGTCGACGTGCACGCGCAGGACGAGGGCCTTCGCCAGCGCGCCGTCCACCGCCGCGACCGCGACCGGGCCTTCGGGCTCTTCGAGATACGACAGGGCGGGGGCGAACATGCCCAACCGGGCCAGCGCGATGCCGAGGGTGATCTTGGCCGCGTGGGTGAAAGCCGCGTCGAGGTCGGCATCGTTGACGATCGGGGTCAGCAGCTTGACGACGTCCGACCAGCGCTGCGCCCGGTAGTTGACGACGACGGCGGCCCACCGGGCTTCGCGCCAGCTCGGGCGGCGCTGCCTGATGCCGGAGACCAGCTGGTCCGCCCTGGCAAAGTTTTCGGCCTGGCCCGTCGCGGCGAGTGCCCCCGCGTAGGCCAGGTGGAAGTCGTCCGGGCCGGTCGCCCGAAAGCGCAGGTAGAGCCCGGTGTCGTAGACGAATCCCAACGCGTCGGGCACCAGTTCCACCCGCCGCTGCAAGGTACCGGCCGTGCCCGCCGTGCGCGAAACGGCTTCCAGCACCGGGGTGGACAGGTCGCCGGCGGCGGCCAGCCCGGTCCACGCGTCGCACTGGTCGTAGGCGATGCGGGTCAGCGCGGCGAACCCCGAGCGGGCGGCGGCCAGGTCCGCCGGACGCTGACGGTCGTAGACGGAGATGCCCAGCGCTCGACAGCAGGTCGCGAACCGGCTGACGACATCGCCGTCAACCCTGCCGTCCGCCGCGCCGTCTACCCGGGATGCGCGGGGTTGAGCTGCGAGCATGCCGATGTCACCGCCTTCCACAACCGCACCATTCCCCGTACATAGTGTGCCCTAACTTGATCGCCTGAAGTTAGCATTACCTAAACTCATTGTCGACGGCGCCCCCGAGCACGCTGATCAGGACGTTCGGGGTGAACGTCGAGACGCCAACGAAGGCACGCAGCCGCATGGGATAACAGCTCTCTCGGGGTGCACCGCCCCGGACTAGCAGGACGCGATGACGCGAGTCTCCTGGCTCTCGGATCGTCGCTCGCCTCGCCTTCCAACCTGTGTGGCCGTGGCGCGTGAGGGTCGCTCCCCGATGACAGTGGCGGGACCGCGCCGGATTCTCACCGGCTTCCTGCGTCGTCATCGCCTTACGGGCAACAGTGTCGCATCTTTGCGCACGGCGTGGGTGGCACCCGGCGGGCCCGCGGAATTCTTGTGGCCGCAGCGAGGGCGCAAGGCTCGATCCGCTCACGACTTCACAATCCTTCCCAACAGGCCCGACACCACAGAATCTGGTCAGGAGTGGAGCTTACTGAATATGATTTTCATTAGCAAAGGCTGGGATTCAGCGTTCCCAGGTGCCCGGGACCATCGGCAACGAGGGTCCACCGCCAAATCCGTCGCCGCCCAGGGTGGCCAATCCCCCGGCCTCGACGGGATCGGCGCCGCGGGCGGTTCCGGCGAAGCCGACGGGCCCCGCGCCGCGGTCCGAAGAAAGCGTTGCCCCGACGACCTCGCGCCCCGCCCAGTCCGGTTCGACCTGCACATCCATATCCATGAACTCGTGGCTGAATGCCCGCAGCTTTGCCCGCCGGCGCCGGCGCGCCCGCGCAGGCTCCCCCGCGGCCGCCGCCGCGGGCGCGGCCGCGGCGGCGGGCTCGGGTGCCTTTTTCTTGCTGCCGCTGCCGGCGCCGGTGCTCATCGACGAGCCGACACCGGCGGAACCCGCTAGATACGGGAAGGCGGGGCCGGCGGGGCCCGCGGCCGGCGGAGCCGGAGGCGCGGCCGTGGTGGTGACGACCGGTGCCGACGCGGCCGGCGCGGCAGGGGCCGGGACGGGCGCGGATCCCGGAGCCGGGGCGGTGCTCAGCAGGGGTGAGCTGCTGGTCGCCGGCACGGTCGGCGCTTCGGGTGTCGGCGCCACCGCCGCGGGGGCGTCGGCGGGCTCAGTGCCGGCCAGGCCGGCCAGGCCGGCCAGGCCAGCGGCACCGCCAAAGCCGAAACTGGAAACCGGTAGGGCGAGTGCGAACGCCTGTATTTCTGGGCCGAACGCGTCGTAGGCTTCGGCCGCGTGGCCCACCTCGTCGGCCACCAGCGCCGGGATGTCGGACTGGATCTGCGATATTGCCGCGGACGGATTTTCCGGGAATTCCTGCAGATCCCTGGTAAGGGTTTGGGTGATCTCCGTGACCCGGTTCACCCACCAAGACAGCTGTTTCGGATTGCCGCCGTCATTGTCGACGATTCCGCCGTCGTCGTCGCCGCCGTCATCGCCGTCATCGGCGTGCAAAATCTGCGGCGCCTGCTCTTCCTGTGGCGTCGACGCGACCGCCGTACCGGAGATCGCCTCGTAGGTGGCCATCGCGGTGGCCGCCTGGACCCACATCCGCACGTAATCCGCCTCGTTGAGTGCGATCGGAATGGTGTTGATCCCGAAAAAATTCGTCGCCAGCAAGAACCCATGGATCACGTGGTTGGCCGCCAGTGCAGCCAGGGTCGGCATCTCGGCCAGTGCTGCCGTGTACGCTGCGGCCGCGGTCTGGTGCTGGACAGCCCGGGCCGCGCCATCAGCGCTGGCCTGACTCAGCCATGCCAGATACGGCGCGTGAGCTGCCAGGTACTGCGCGGCGCTCGGGCCCTCCCACGCTCCGGCTTGCGCCGCCGCCAAAGTCGCGGTGAGTTCCTGCGCCGTCGCGGCATAGGCGGCGCTCAACGAAGTCCATGCCCCGGCGGCAGCCAGCAAGGGACCCGGCCCCGGACCGCTGCTCAGCAACGCAGAATGCGCCTCGGGCGGCGAGGCCATCCACACCGGTGCCGTCATGGCAAGGCTCCTTAGCTGTCCGGGCAAACAGCTACTAGTCGGAGCTCGGACCGGAAAAGTTCCCGCCCTCCCAGCTACCCGGCAGCATGGGCACCGGTGGTCCGCCGCCGAAAGCCGTCGCCGGCCAGCGTGGCGAGACCACCAGCCTCGACATTCGCCGCGCGGGTGGCGCCGGCAAACCCCAACGGCCCCGCGCCCTGGTCCGAGGTCGGTGTTGAACCCCAGTCCGGTTCAACCTCGACGTTCATATCCATGAACTCGTGGCCGTACCCGCGCAGCTTGGCGCGCCGGTGTCGTCGCGCTCGTGCCTGCTCTGCGGCGGGCGCCGCGGCCGGCGCCGCGGCCGCATCTGGCTCGGGCGCCTTCTTTTTTGAGCCGGAGCTTGCGCTGGTGCTCATCGACGAACCCAAGCCGGTAGGGGGTCCCACCAAGTAGGGGAAGCTAATGCCCCCGGGCCCAACCGGAGGGGGCGGCACGCCTGCGGCGGCCACCGTGGCCGGCGCGGGCGCCGGAGTCGGCGCGGGAGCGGGAGCCGGCGCCGGGGTGGGCGCCGGCGCAGGCGCGGCAATCGAGGTGAGGACAGTCGGCGGGACGGGCTGGGCTGCGGGAGTCTGAGCCACTGCGGCGGCTACCTCGACCGGAGGTTGGATCGCTGTCAGCGCAGTGAGCGCCGCCACGCCACCCAACGGCACCGGGCTGAGCGGCAGACTGAGCGCAATCGCGTCGACCTGCAAGGGAAATGCTTGGTAGACCTCGAGCGCGTGACCGGTCTCGTCGAGCGCAAGTTGCGGAATGTCGGTCTCGAGGTCCCCCAGCGCCTCGACCGGATTATGCGAGAACTCGCCAAAGTCCCTGGTCAGGGTTTGTGTGATTTCCGTGACTCGATTGGTCCACCAGGCAAGTTGGTGCGGGTTGCCGCTGTCGTTGTCAATAATCCCTTTGGTGCCGGGCGGGATCGTGTTGTGCGCGTATTCCGACGCGAGTTTCAGGATGTTCGGCGGCCAGTATGGGCTGCTCTCGGCCTTCGCCAGCTGCATCGCGCCAAGCGCTGCCAGCGCGTTCGCTTCGTAAGTGACCATGGTGACCGCGGCCTGGAGCCACATCCGCACGTAATCGGCCTCGTTCAGTGCGATCGGAATGGTGTTGATGCCGAAGAAATTCGTCGCCAACAACACCCCGTGAACAGCATGGTTCGCGGCCAACTCCGGCAGCGTCGGCATGGCCGCCAACGCGGCGGTGTAGCCAGCGGCCATGGTCTCGTGCTGAGCGGCTGCCGTCGCGGCGTACGCGCTGAATCGCACCAGCCACGCCAAATAGGGCACATGCGCGGCCACGTACGACTCCGCGCTCGGACCTTGCCAGGCCCCGGCCTGTACAGCTTCCAACACTGCGGTGAGTTCCGCTGCGATCGACGCGTATTCGGCGCTCAACAAGTTCCACGCGTCGGCCGCCGCCAACAACGACCCGGGCCCTGGTCCGCTGCCGAGCAGCGTCGAATGCACCTCCGGCGGCGACGCCATCCAGATCGGCGCGGTCATTATCGGGCTACCTCCGCTGCTGAGCGCTCACCTCATGTCGAACTCATAGATAGTCGCGACCCGGTAGCGAAAAGTTCCGCCCGAGCACTAACCGCGTGACGCGAGCCCGCGATAGTGCGGCTCAGCGAAGCGCTGAGCGGCCTCACGCATCGCGGCGGTAGTCGGACGGGCACCCGCGACATCGCCCTCAAAGACGTGAGGTGCTGAATCCTTGGCAGAGAACCGGGACTCGGCGGCCAAGAGCTTTAATGCGGCAGCATCTGCCTCGAGCCCGAAATGCGGGACCACGCGCTCCCAGACCGCGGCGGGCAAGTCGGCATAGTCGATGCAGAGGCGCCACGCCGGATCGCTCGCGGCGGCTTCCAGCATCGCGCCGAGAGCGCGGGCCGCGAACTCGGCCTGTGACATGGCCGGGTCGGACGCCGGATCGAAGCCGAAAAGCCGCGCCGCCCGAGCGGGCTCGGCCTGCAGCCCCAGCCACCCGGGCGGTTCGGCGAGCAGCGAGGCAAGGATGCGCACCGGGTCTCGCTGAACCCAGATCCAGGGAGTTTCCGGAAAGGCGGCGGCGAGGACCGTCCGGCGACGGACGTTCCAGCTCGAGCACTTGAGCACCAACCGCCGCTCGTCGCCATGACGGCGTCGGCCGAGTGCCCGCACCAGGAGCCGCACGACCCGGACCAGGGTGACCTCGTCAACCCGATCGGCATCAAGTCCGAGGAGCGCGTTGAGCGGCGACGGCTCCGCAAGGACGACAACGCCGGAAAGTGTGCCCAACAGCCGGGACACCAGCGTGGATCCGCACCGGGAAAGATGAAAGATCATGCCCGCCGGGTCGAGCGACGGTTCCCGATCGAGTGCGGCGAGCGCGTCGAGACCGGTCCGCACCAGCGGCCTGGCCCCAGGGCCGGATGCCCACCGCGCGACGGTCTCGTCAAAGAAGGGTTCGGCGAAGCGCTCCGCCGACAGATCGGCCCAGTCGACGGCCGGGTCCGGTCCGGAGAAGTCGAATCTGACCGGCGTCCAGCGGGCTAGGTCGGCGAGTTCCATCACGGGGTGTCGTCGGGCAGGCGGACCAGGAACCCGCTCACGATCAGCGTTCGCCCCAGTTCCGTCTGCTGCGCGGGTGTCAACCCCGGCAGGTCGCCGATCCGAAACGGCGCGGTACTCCTGAGGAGGAACTGCATCGCGGCGTCGTGTCCGGCATCGGCGCGTATCGACAATTGGGCAAACTGCAAAACGACGCCTCCGGCGACGCGGCGCACCCGCGAATAGAGGGGTTGGTATTTCGCTACCAGCGTTTGTGCGTCGATTCCGTCGGAGTTCGACAGCTGTCCGACCGGTGGGCACCGGCCACGCCGCACCAGCGCATCCTCCAATGCGTCAATACTTTCCGCGATGACGTTCGGGTGCTCGATGGTTGCGACCACCTCGCGAAAGGCCACTTCCAGGCTGGCACGTAGGCGCGGGTCATCCAGATACCGCGGCGGAAGGCGGGTGTGGACACGTTCATCCCGCAAACTCAGCGAATGCAGCGCCCGGATCATCATGGTGAGCACGGTGGGCGCGTGAATTCCGACGGTCAAGTGCAGCGACGGCTCCGCGCCGGTCTCCGCCGCATGAACTCGGCCACGTGGCAGGTACAGCACGTCGCCGACGTCCAGGAGGATGCCGGTCGGTGAGGGGAGGGTCGCCGTGTCGAGCGCCTCCCGACGCTCCATCTCAGGCGGCGGCACGTCGACGTCGTAAAGATGCCAGGTTTTGGATCCCTGGATCTGAAGGATCAACACGTCGTGCTCGTCATAATGGGGCACGAGGCCACGCGATTCGGGTGGCGTGACGTACGCGTTGACCTGTACCGGGAAGTTCAGCTCAGCCTCGACGGAGTGGGACAGCGAGCCAATCGTGCGAACGTACCGTTCGACGTTGTCCAAAACGATGGTGTAGCCGTCGGCGAAGCCGGTGCGAATCCGGGCAACATCGAGACTGCCATCGGCAAACCGATACGCGTCAGAGGGCTTTTTGTCATTGCCTCGGACGAGGCGCACGGCCGCCGTCGGCTCCCGCCCAAAACATTCCAGGAGCTCTTCGACCGCGTCCGGCCCGTTGAGCAGACTGTCGAAATAGTCCGGGCGGCCTCGCTTGACGTGGTAATGCGCTGCGCCCCATACCTTGTCAAGAAACGTCTGCATCTCGAGCGGTTGCAGCAACCAACCCAGACTCATTCCTTGACGGCGCTGACCAACGTGTTTCGCGCAACCGCCGTGCCGAATTGGGATTCGGGCCCGGGTACCGGACGGTCGACCTCGCGCAGGTAGTCGGCCAGCGGGGTGCCGACCGCGGTCCAGCCCCTGGCACCGAACCATTCGGTGGCCGGCGCGTGTTGCTCGTTGTAGACCAGCTGGAAGAACGCGCGTTGGCCGGGCGCGGAGCGCTCTTCTTCGAGTCGGGCTTCGTATTCGTCCTGTGCGAGCGGCGCGCCGTCCTCCACGGCGACGTGGCTGCCGGGGCAGGACAAGGAGTCGATGCCGACGAACAGCTGCTCCTCCGCGTCGGCGGGCAGATAGATCAGCAGGCCCTCGGCAATCCATGCCGAGGGCTTAGACGGGTCAAAACCGTTCTCCTGCAACGCCTTCGGCCAGTCATCCCGCAGGTCGACGGGAACCTCGCGTCGCTGCGCACGCGGCTCGGCGCCCTGGCCTTCGAGCACCGCGCGTTTGAAGTTCAGCACCTGGGGACGGTCCAGCTCGAAGATCGTCGTCCCGTCCGGCCATGACAACCGGTAGGCGCGGGAGTCCAGGCCGGCCGCCAGGATGACAATCTGCCGCACGCCGGCATCGGCCGCGCGACGGAAGTACTCGTCGAAGTACTTGGTGCGCGCGCCCTGGAAGTTGACGAAGTGGCGGCCGAAGTCCTCGGACTTCAGTTCGTGGTCAGGGATCTTGCCGTCGAGCACGTCGGCGACCCGGCCCCCGACGGCGCGGCAGAACACCTCCGCATACGGGTCGACGGCCAGTGGGTCGGGCTTTTGCGCCTCCAGCGCTCGCGCGGTCGCTACGAACAGCGCGGTCGCACCGACACTCGTGGTGATGTCCCAGGTATCGCCTTCACTTCGCACCCCTCCGACGGTACGCCGCCAGTGGAACCCGATTGACCCTCGCGCAGCCCTGATGAAAACGGTTATCGTTCTCGTCGTGAGTGTCTTGGTCTCACGTTTGCGCGGCACGTGCGCCGCTACCGCCGTAGCGTTGCCGCTGGGCGTGCTGGGGTGCTCCTCCATCCAGCCCGCGCCACTCACTGCCGGCAGCTTCGCCGCGCCGACCTGCCCGACCGCTCCGGTTGATGTGGTGGTCAGCGTCGATCAGTGGGGTGACATCGTCTCAGAGCTTGGTGGCGCGTGCGCGAAGGTCAAAACCGTACTGGCGAGCTCCTCGGTGGACCCGCACGATTACGAGCCATCACCGGCCGATGCTGCCTCGTTCATGGGCGCCAAAGCTTATCGTGATCAACGGCGCCGACTACGACTCGTGGGCATCGAAGCTGGCCGCCAGCTCCGACGCCGGCGCTCAGGTGGTGAGCGCCGCTGAAGTCACCAAGACACCGGATGGCGCAAACCCACACCTGTGGTACTTGCCATCGGCGGTGACCGCGGTCGCCGACGCAGTCACCGCCGCGCTCGGCAAGCTCGACCAGCAAGCCGGCGACTACTTCAGCCAGCGCCGAGCGCATTTCACCGTCACGATGGCCCCCTACACCAGCCTGATCAACAAGATCAAAGCCGGGGCGGCAGGCAAGTCCTATGCGGCTACCGAGACCATCTTCGACTACCAGGCGCAGGCACTGGGTCTGGTCAACAAGACTCCGGCGGGCTTTCAGCGGGCTTCGGCCAACGAATCAGACCCGTCGCCGGGCGACATCGATGCGTTCCGCAGCGCTGCTGGCCGGCCGACAGGTCGACGTCTTGATCTACAACAGCCAGACTCAGGGTTCGATCCCCGAGCAGATCCGTTCGGCTGCCGAAGAGGCCGGTGTCCCCGTCGTCGACGTGACCGAGACCGTGCCGCCCAGGCAGACCTCTTTCGAGGGCTGGCAAGACGCCCAGCTGACCGCATTGGGTAAGGCGCTCGGTGTCGCTGTCTGACCTTCCTCCGGCTGCCGCCGCGCTGGCGTTCACCGACGTCAGCGTGGTGCGCGGCGGCCGACTCATCTGGTCACACGCCCGCTTCACGGTTCCCGCCGGCGGCATCGTCGCCGTCATCGGACCCAACGGGTCGGGCAAGACCACCCTGCTGCACACGGTCCTCGGACTGATCCCGGCAGCCAGTGGCCAGCTTAAGGTGTTCGGCCACCATCCCGGCCAGGACAACAACAGCATCGGTTACGTGCCGCAACACTATGCCGCCAGCGCCGGGGAAGCCGTCCGCGCCACTGATGCGGTGCTGCTAGGACTCACCGGGCGTCGGTGGGCGTTCGGACGCACCACCGCCGCCCAACGCCAGCAGGTCACCCAGGCACTAGCCGCCGTCGAGGCCACCGAGTTCGCCGACCGACGGCTGTCGATGCTTTCTGGTGGGCAACGCCAGCGCATCGCAATCGCCGAAGCCCTGGTGGCGCAACCGCAGTTGCTGATCCTCGACGAACCTTTGGCGTCGTTGGACCTGCGCAGCCAGCGCGACATCGTCGCGCTGCTGGCCCGGCTGCACGCTGAGTTGGACGTAACCATGCTGGTCGTCGCTCACGACCTCAACCCGCTGCTACCCATCCTCGACAGCGCGATCTACCTGCTCGACGGACACCCGCACTACGCACCCATCGAAGACGTCATGGACGATGAGCTGCTGACCCTGCCTGTACGGCATTCCGATCCAGGTCGTGCCCACGCCCGACGGCGAGCGGTATATGAGGAGCAGACTGTGGCAGCCGAATATTTAGCCCTGGGTTACGAACCCGATTGGTGGCCGATTCTGACATCGGGGTTCATGCGCAATGCTCTGCTAGGCGGCACTATCGTCGCGCTGGCCGCCGGGTTGATCGGCTACTTCGTCGTGGTGCGCCACACCGCCTTCGCCGCCCATGCGCTGGCTCACATCGGACTGCCCGGCGCGACAGGCGCCGTGCTTGTGGGCGTCCCCGTCATCGTCGGGCTCGGCGTGTTCTGCGTCGGCGGGGCACTGGTGATCGGGGCGCTGGGCAAGCGCGCCGCCGATCGCGAAGTCGTCACCGGGACGGTCCTGGCCATGGCCACCGGTCTCGGCTTGTTCTTCAACTCGCTGGCCACCCAGAGCTCGAGCACGATGACCAACGTGTTGTTCGGTAACCTGCTGGCCATCTCCCACCAGCAACTGGTCAGCTTCGCGATCCTGCTGGTGGTGTTGGCATTCAGCGTCGGCATCATCTACCGGCCCCTGCTGTTCAGCTCGGTCAACGCTGTGGTCGCCCAGGCCAAGGGCGTGCCCGTGCGCGCTCTCTCCATCATGTTCATGACGCTGCTCGGGCTCGCCGTCACCATGGCCGTACAAGCCGTCGGCACGCTGCTGTTGTTCGCCCTGGTCGTCACGCCCGCTGCGACCGCGATCATGCTCACCGCCCGACCGGTACTGGCCATGGTCATCTCGACGGCGATCAGCCTGAGCGCGGTGTGGCTCGGACTGGGCGCATCGGCCATGTTCAACCTGCCGCCCAGTTTCCTCATCGTCAGCATTGCCTGCGCCGTCTGGTCCATCGTCTGGGTCAGCGGCCGCGCCCGAAGAACTGCCGCCCAAACATCGGAAAAGTCGACCGGCGCGGCACCCACCATCACCTCGTCAACGAGACCCGCCTCTGCTACCTCGGGGATGTGACGTACTAACCCCGCGCGCCGAAAGGAGTGTTCCTGGTGTCTTCGTCTCCTGAACCCCGGCGACGACGTTCCACGGCCAAGCAACGGGCCGTCTTGGAGGTCCTGCAGGAGCAGGAGCACTTTCGCAGCGCCCAGCAGCTTTACCTCGACATTCGCCAACGCCGACAGCAGCACATCGGCCTGACCAGCGTCTACCGCATCCTGCGTACGCTGGCCGCCGACCGGATCGCCGAGACCCAGCGCGCCGAGGATGGCGAGATCCTCTACCGCTTGCGGACCGGAGCAGGCCATCGTCATTACCTGGTCTGCCGGCGGTGCGGCGAAGCCGTGGCATTCACTCCCGTCGACATCGAAGAACACACCCGCCGCCTGAGCCGCCAACACCACTACACTGACGTCACTCACTACGTCGATCTTTACGGCGTCTGTCCGCGATGCCGGACCACCCCGTCGCCCCAAACCCGCGCCGATGGACCACACCCCACCCTCAACCCGTCCTGACGGCCGGCGCGTTCACGCATGCGCCGCTGCCCCGGCGGCCACGAAGGGGATCACGCGGAACCTTTCGATGAGTCCGCGGGCGCCCTTTTGCCGGACTTAATGAAAATGATTATCATTATGCTATGTCGTCTCCGAGCTCCGACCTGCTTCCCGTCACCGTGCTATCCGGTTTCCTCGGCGCGGGGAAAACGACCCTGCTCAACCACGTTCTGGCCAATCGAGAGGGACGGCGGTCGCGGTGATCGTCAACGATATGAGTGAGGTGAACATCGACGCCGCCCTAGTCGCCGGCACGGGCTATCTGGACCGCACCGAAGAGAAGTTGGTCGAGCTGACCAACGGCTGCATTTGCTGCACTCTGCGCGAAGATCTCATCGAATCGGTTGCTCGCCTAGCGTCTGAGGGCCGTTTCGATCACCTGCTGATCGAGTCGACGGGCATCTCCGAACCCATGCCGGTCGCCGCGAGCTTCAGCTGGGAATTCGAAAACGGATTCAGCCTGGGCAGCGTCGCGAAACTCGACACGATGGTGACGGTGGTCGATGCCTCGACTTTTCTGCGTGAGCTCGCGCGCGGCGAGGAGCTGGCGGCGCGCGACCTTGCCGCGGGCGACGGCGACCTTCGCACCATCGCCGATCTGCTCGTCGACCAGGTCGAATTCGCCGACGTGATACTGCTGAACAAGACGGATCTGGTCAGCGAGCACGCCTGCGCGAGGGTCGCCGCGGTGCTGGGACGCCTGAATCCGTCCGCGCGCCTTGTGTTTACCGACCATGGCGGGTGGAGCTGTCGGAGGTTCTGGACACCGGCCTGTTCGATCCCGATCTGGCCGCGCAGTCACCCGGTTGGGATGAGGAGCTCACCGACGGTCACGCGCCCGAGACCGAGGAATACGGCATCAGCAGCGTGACCTTGCGCGCGCAGCGCCCCCTGCACCCACAGCGCCTGTATGCAGCGCTGGAGCAGCTGCGGGGATTGTTGCGCAGCAAGGGTTTCTGCTGGATCGCCAGCCGACCCGACCTCGTGGCGATCTGGTCCCAGGCGGGTCCCAACCTGACGATCGAACCCGCGCAGTACTGGGAGACCGCCGGCTTTCCTCCCGGCCAGGAAATCGTGTTCATCGGGGTCGGGCTCGACCGCAACCGGGTGCTGGAGCTGATGGAGTCAGCGCTGCTCACCGACGCAGAACTCGCCGAAGGCCCGCGGCGGTGGATCGACTACGCCGATCCGCTGCCGCCGTGGAGCGTCGCGCACGCTCACTAGCGACCATGACCCGTAGCGCGGGGTTTCACGCACCTTGCTCGACATGGTCAGCGGCGACATCGAGCCGAACACGACCGACGATGCGACAGCGCATTGGAATGCACTCCTGGCCTTGCTGCCACGTCGGGGTGATTGACCGACCGTGTTATGCCGAGGGTCGCCGGCCGCCGTAGCGGCGGTGGAATTTCTCCACTTGTCCCGCGGTGTCGACGATGCGACGCCCGCCAGTCCAGAACGGATGTGAATCGGAGCTGACCTCGACGACGATCAACGGGTAGGTCTGCACCCCCTCCGGTGTCTGCCACTCGATGGTGCGCGAACTGGTGAGGGTCGATCGGGTCAGGAACGTCGAACCGGTGTTGGCATCCTGGAAGACCACCGGGTGGTAGTCCGGGTGAATGTCGGGTTTCATCCGCGATCTCCGTCTTGGGCGTGGTGGGTGGGTGCGTCTTCGGCGTCTTGCGCCAGGGCATCGCAGGGGTCTTCGTGCCAGTCGCCGAACGGGTCGTCGTAGCCGATCCAGTCCTGCGGGGTGCGAAGCTCGTCGTCGGTGAGCAGCGCGCCAGTAAGGGCGTCGAGGATCTCGCCGGGGTGCGCGCTGTACACCAGGACGGTCATCGCGGTGTGCCGATCGCCGTACTGCTCGTCCCAGGTCAGCTCCGCGAACACGCGGCGCTCTGCATCGACGTCGGCGAGCTCGGGGCCCGTGAGGGCGGCCAGCCATTTGCCGGCCGAACTGACCCGCAATCCGCCCCCGGCCGATTCCAACCACATCGCCTGATCGGGTTGGCTGGCTAGCCACAGCCGTCCCCGGGTTCGGATCACGCCCTCGAGCAGCAGGTCAAGACACGCGTGCAGACGCTGCGGATGGAAGGGGCGCCTGGCCGTTGAACTCGACCAGTTTGACTGGACCTCTGGAATCCAGGGGTGGCTGTCCGGCCAGCAGCGGACCGTGCGGGTCGTCGCTTTCGCCGCGCCGCGCATCGACGAATAGATTGTCCAACGCGTGCTCGATGCCCTCGGTGCCCACGTGGATCGCGTGCGCGCGGTGACAGCCGGCGCAGCACGGCAGCCACGATCGGGTTAGCGCTGTTTAACACCGCGACGTCGGCGAATTCGGCCTGGCCGACCACCACCTGGGCGACGGTGCGCCCGTCGTCGAGTTGGGCGTCACCGAGCGCCTGGCTCAGCCACACCGATGAATCGACACAGGTCACCACCGCGGCGATCGACACATCGAGGGCCGCCGGCCCGTCGACATAGCCTGGCGCCACGCGGATTCGGACATTGTTGATGGCCACGCAGATCGGTTCGGGTTCCAGCCACGGCGCCAGGTGCACCACAATGCGGTCCACGTCATCGCGGCGGTGCAGCTGACGCAACAACACCATCAGGTCATTACGGATGGTGCACGACACGCAGCCATGCGCGAGTTCGAGCCCAGTCTCCGCGGTCGTCAACACGCCGTGCTGCAGCATCACCATCGTCCGGCGCACCACATGCCCGTCGAAACGATGCTCCACGACCAGCGTCCCGGGGGTGCGCAACAACGCCCCCACGACCGGGTCGGTGTCTTTCTGGCCGGTAACCAGGATGACGGGCGTCCGCATCAAACCCTTATTGGAAATCATTTTCATTATGGCCCTTCTTTCTGTACTGTCTCCCGACAGGGCTTGTCGAAAATGATTTTCAACAACGGCGACCGGCCACGGAGGGAAAAGTGTCTGCTCATTGCCAAGTGACCGGCCGGGCACCGGGTTTCGGGAACTCGGTGTCGCACTCGCATCGCCGGAGTCGTCGGCGCTGGTCGCCGAACATCCAACTGAAGACGTACTACCTCCCGTCGGAGGGCCGTCGCCTTCGACTTCGGGTCAGCGCCAAGGGCATCAAGGTCATCGACCGCGAGGGCATCGTGGCGGTCGTGGCCAGGTTGCGCCGCGAAGGGCAGCGGATCTAGTGGTGCGCAACGATATTCGTCTCATCGTCAAACTCCGCTCCACGGCAGGCACCGGCTACACCTACGTCACGCGCAAGAACCGGCGCAACGACCCGGACCGGCTGGTGCTGCGCAAGTACGACCCGGTCGCTCGCCGCCATGTCGACTTTCGAGAGGAGCGCTGAGCGTGGCGAAAAAATCCAAGATCGTCAAGAACGAACGCCGTCTTGCGATTGTGGCGCGATACGCCGCACGCCGTGCCGAACTCAAAGAGATCGTCCGGTCGCCGACCGGCACGGACGGGCAGCGGGTGGAGGCGCAGCGGGAATTGGCACGCCAACCCCGCGACGCGAGCGCGACGCGGGTGCGTAACCGCGACTCGGGCGACGGGCGACCGCGCGGGCACCTGCGCAAGTTTGGCCTTTCGAGGGTAAGGGTGCGTGAACTGGCACACGCAGGGGTATTGCCCGGCGTGCGGAAGGCGAGTTGGTGACGGGGAAAACGTCCAGGCGCGCCAAGCAACCGGAAGCCAAGCGCGCCAAAAAGAACCTTCTCGCCAGCCTGGGGCTCAGCGCGGTCGACTACAAGGACACCGCCACGCTGCGCGTGTTCATTTCCGAACGCGGCAAGATCCGCTCGCGTCAGGTCACCGGTCTGACCGTCCAGCAACAACGACAGGTCGCCACCGCGATCAAGAACGCGCGCGAAATGGCGCTGCTGCCTTGACTTCTCCGCGCCGCGCTACCGAGCGCCCGTTCACCGTCGTCGTGTGCACCGCCTGCGCGACCGATCGCGACCTGTCGATGATCGACGAACTACGTCCCACCATCCAGCGATGTGCACACGCGATGCTCGTCGCCGCACCGTGCATGCTCGGCCCACTTACGTGCGCGTCTCGCCCCAATGGCGTCATCGCAGCGGTGCAGCCCTGCACAAAGGACCGGATGGCCTGCGGACCGACACATTGGATCGGACCCGTGACCGACAACGACGACGCCGCCGCGCTGCGGGACTGGCTAGAGCTCGGTCAATGGGAAAACACCCCAGTGCCAACACAACTCAGTTGGCACCAGCGCACCCGAAGAAACTGACGACTCTCAACGCGGGTAGTCGTAGGGATTGGGTGGGGCGTTGATGCGGGTGACCGTGGTGGCCTGCAACGCCGGAACCGTTGCCGAATGCGGCTGCCGGGCTGCCGGTATGACCACTCCCTCGACGCGAAGCCAGGTGTTATCGGGCAGCCCGGCCGCCTGCGCGGCCGCCGGACCCCGCAGATGGATGCGGGCCAGCTGGGCGTCGGCGGCACAACAAATGATGACGATGCGGCCGAGGTCCACCCCCTGCGCCTCGTTGAGCACAAAGCCCGTCACGGTGATCGTTCGATTCGTCAGCGCGCCGCTGGTGTCCTGAGCCTCGCGCATCAGTACCTCCGGCAGCGACAGCTCGGGCGCGCGGCCCGGCGGCAGCGGCGGAAATGCCTGCTTGCCAACGTCATTGGACACCGTGGTCACCGAGGCGGCCGAGGGCCGCAACGCGGGTGGTGTCACGAAGATCAGGACGAGGATCGGAAGAAGCAGCAACCACACGATGCCGGTCCGATGCGAATGTCCGTCGGCGTGCTCGTCGTGCTCGCGGGGCCGGCCGCGGCGGATATCGCCGATGATCGCCGCCAGCCCCAACACGATCAGCAGCGCGGCCGAGGCCGCCAGCCACGGCAGCAACCCGGGCTTGACGTAGCGGGTGAACGCACCCGTCACCGTGATCATGACGATGCTGATGCCCACCAGCAACAGCAGGGTGTTTTCGGTTTCGCGGCTCATCCGGCGACCACCAAAAGCCCTACGGCGCAGGCGCTTAGCACGGCGACCAGAAAGGTCGCGGGGGCGAAGCGCACCGCGAAGGCCCGGCCGAACATCCCCGCCTGCATCGCGAACAGCTTCACGTCGACGGCCGGGCCGACGACCAGAAACACCAGACGCGGAAGCAGCGGCACCATCGTCATGCTGGCCGCCACGAACGCGTCGGCCTCCGAGCACAGCGCCAGCACGACGGCCAGGGCGGCCATCACGACCACGCCCAGGATCAGATGCGTCGCGAGGTTGTCGAAGATCCAGCGCGGCACCAGCACGTGCAGCGCGGCCGCCGCGGCGGCACCCAACACCAAATAAGAAGCGGCCGAGAGGAAGTCATGACGGGCCGCCTCGGCGAATTGCACCCAGCGGGATTCGTCGTCATGGCTCGGGCGGGGCAGCCGCCGGGTGACCCACCCCGGGCGACCCCATCGCGCCCATGCCCAGCCCATGATCACGGCCGTCAACAGCGACGCCCCCGCCCGGGCGACAACCATCGTCGGCACACCGGGAAACGCCACCGCGGTGGCGACCAGCACCACCGGATTGATCGCCGGAGCCGCCAGCATGAACGCCAGCGCCGCCGCTCCGGTGGCGCCGGCTTCGCCGAACAGCCGCCGCCCCACCGGAACCGACCCGCATTCGCAGCCCGGCAGCACGGCGCCGCCGATTCCGCCGACCAGCACCGCCACCGCGGGGCGACGCGGCAGCCAGCGCGCTAACCGCTCCGGCGAGACGAACACCGCGATCAGCCCGCTGACCACCACCCCGAGGGCCAGGAAAGGGATCGCCTGGACGAAGACCCCGCAGAACACCGTGCCCGCTGTGGAGAACGCCTCGTTGCCGGAAACCGCTTTGCGCAGCATCGTCGCCAAGGCGGCGAATGCCAGCAGGATGCCCACCAGCAGTTCCATCGAGCCGAAGCGGATCCGGCGCACAAAGCTCAGCGCTGCCATTAGGTCATTGTGTCAGCGCGCCGCGGAATCCCAAGTTCCCGGCAGCATCGGCACCCGCGGCCCGCCGCCGTATTCGTCGCCGGCCAGTGTGGTCAGGCCGGCGGCCGCGGCGCCCGTCCCCTTGGTCGCCGTGCCGGCGGACCCCAGGCTTCCGGCGCCCCGATCGGAGGCCGCCGCACCGCCAGCTCGGGGTCGACCTCCACATTCATGTCCATGAACTCGTCGCCGTGGTCCTGCTGCTTGGCGCGGCGGCGCCGGCGCGCCCGTGCCGCCTCCCGCGCCGCCGAGGCCGCCGCCACCGCGGCCGCGTCCGGCTCCGAGCCCTTCTTCCGGGCGCCGGAACTGGCGCTGGTCTTCATCCCCGAACCGAATCCGATGCCGGGAGGCCCGACGACGTAGGGCGGGAAAAAGGCGGGACCCGCCG
Organism: uncultured Actinomycetota bacterium; assembly: GCA_963758775.1. GTDB lineage: Bacteria > Actinomycetota > Actinomycetes > Mycobacteriales > Mycobacteriaceae > Mycobacterium. The sequence continues at coordinate 1,281,296 of CAVWWU010000010.1, read as the reverse complement.
CAGCCGGGGGCGGGGGTGCTGGGCTCGCAGGGGCAGGAGGGCTGGACGGCGTGGGCGCCGGCGCCGGTGGTGTACCGGCGGGACTTGCCGGCGCGGTGAAGCCGGTGGCCGTCGCGGCGATTGGCACTAGTGCGGGCACAGCCACAACGGGAGCCAGCGCGGGCGCGGCGGCCGGAGGCACGGCGCCCAAGGCGGCCAGCGCGCTCAGGCCGCCGGTGGCCGCCAAGGGCGACAGAGCCGGCAGCGCCGCGAGAGCCACCACCGGTTCCTCGACCACGTACTCGACGACTTCCAGTATGTGGGTCGGAAAATCGAACAGCTGCCAGCTGATGAACCACTGCACAGCCTCGACCGGGTTCGTCCTGAGCAGCACCGCCGAAGTTTTGAAAATCCTCGATCAGCTCGAGGCTGCGCGCGACCCAGAACGACGGCGAGCCGGGATTCGCGTAGTCGTCGTATTCGAGCCCGTTGATCGTGCCCTGCGCCGGATTCCAATCGATGCCGACGTGCTGCAGGAGGCTGGCGAGGTAGTTGTCGAAGGCATTGTCGATCGTCGGGTCGTGCGCGAGTTGACTGTTGCCAATCCCGAGCTTTTCCAAGGCATTTACCAGCCCCTGCGGGATGCCGTACGGGTTGTCGCTGTTGATGTGGGCTTGAATGATCTGCTCGATCTGCTGGTGAAGCTTCAGCGGATTTTGCAGGAACTGCTCGATATGCCCCAGGATCCCCTGCAGCGGGTTAGTAGCTCGAAGCCGGCTGCGTCGCGTCGGATTTCACGATTTGCGGCGCCGGGGTGGACTGCGGGTTCGACGCCACCGCCATGCTGGACACCGCTTGGTAGATACCCATGGTGGTGGCAGCCTGCACCCACATCCGCATGTAGTCGGCCTCGTTGAGCGCAATCGGAATGGTGTTGATGCCAAAGAAATTGGTGGCCAACAAGACGCCGTGCACAAGGTGGTTGCCGGCCAACTCCGGCAGGGTCGGCATGGCCGCCACCGCGGCGGTGTAGGCGGCCGCCGCGGTCTCGTGACCGGCCGCCATTTCCGCGCTCTTGGCGCTGGCGTCGGTCAACCAGGCCAGGTAGGGGGCGTGCGCGGCGACGTACGACTCGACGCTCGGGCCCTGCCACGCCGCGGCCTGCACGCCGGCCAGGACGGCTGTGAGTTCGTCCGCGAGGTCGGCGTATTCGGTGCTGAGCAATTCCCACGCCCCCGCAGCCGCCAACAGGGAGCCTGGCCCCGGGCCGCTGCTGAGCAGCGCCGAGTGCACCTCCGGTGGCGTAGCCATCCAGATCGGGGCGGTCATACGGGCTCCTCGGGCTGGGAGGACGAACCCGAGTCAGCTTAATGAATATGATTGTCGTTATCAACCGGAGCGCGGCGCGTGTCAGACCAGGGGGCGCCCCTTCCTGACCCGGCGGTCGACGTCCCAGAGCAGCACGTTGAACGGAAATTGCCGGACGAACCGCGGCAGGGCGCGGTTCACCGCACCCAGCACCGCCATCAGCCGGTCGAAACGCCGTTGCCTGACGGCGTCCCAGGGCAGCCGCATCTCGTCGCGAAACCGCTGTGGCAGAAAGCCGGTGGTGATCAGCAGGTTCACGCCTTCCAGGGCGTCCTGCAGCCGCCGCAGTCGCCCAGGCAGTGCCATCCCGCGCACGCGCGACACGGCGATCGGATACAGGTAGTCACGCACAGTGTCGTCGATATGGACCTGGGCCAGCGACTCGCTCCAATAGCGGTCGAACGCAGCCCGGTCCGCCGGCCACATCTCCGCCGGGACCTGCAAGGTGGTGGCCAGGGTCTTGGCCTCGCGATAGTTGCGGTCGGCGTCGTGGTCGTTCACTTCGCCGACGAAGATGCGGTGGACGTCGACCCCGCCCTTGTACAGGCAGGCCGCCACCCACAGCTGCAGGTCCGGGTCGAAAGCGTTGTACTGCACGGGACTTTCGGGCGTCGAGTACACCTGCGCGTGCGCGCCGTTCACCGCACGACGGAAGGCCTGCTTCTGGGCTTCGTTGCCGGCGATGGCCACCGCGAGATACGTGAAAGTGGTGCGGGCCCGCTTGATCGGGTGCCGATCGACCCGGCCGCTCTCGACGCGACTTTCCAGCACGCCGTACCCGACGCCGGGGCGCGCCAACTGCATGATCACGTTGGCGGCCCCGGCCAGCAGCGAGATGCCCATCAACCCGTCCGCGAAAGTCGACCCCGCCCGCCCGGCCCGGCCCGACGGACGGGGCGGGTCGGCCATGGCGCGTTCGACGTGCTGGACGGACTCGGGAACCGTCTTGAAATGTGTCACCAAAAACGCCTTCCGCGCAGCACTGGCTCGCCAATTGTGAGAACGGTTGTTTCCTGATGTTGTCCGTATTTGACGCCGCTGTCAAGATGGTGGTCATGGCGGAGACCCCGAGCACCCGGCCGTATCGCGGCATCGAGGCCGGCGAGCGGCTCGCCACCCGCCGGCGCCTGCTGCTGGCCGCCGGCCTGGACGTGCTGGGATCCGGCAGGCAGGACATCTCCGGGCTTACCGTCCGCGAGGTTTGCCGACGGGCCGGCCTGGCCTCCCGCTACTTCTACGAAAGCTTCGCCGACAAGGACGACTTCATCAGTGGCGTATTCGACTCGGTCGTCGCCGAGGTTGCCGCCACCACCCAGGCGGCGGTGGCCGCCGCGGGCACGCCGCGCGAACAATCCCGCGCCGGGATGGCCAACATCGTGCGGACCATCGCCGAGGACCCCCGCATCGGGCACCTGCTGTTCAGCACGCAGCTGGCCAACTCGGTGATCGCGCGCAAGCGGGCCGAATCAGCGGCACTGTTCGCACTGCTTTCCGGCCAATATGCCGGCGACGCGCTCCGCGCACCCGCCAACGACCGCATCAAGGCGGGCGCACACTTCGCGGTCGGCGGCGTCACCCAGACCCTGAGCGCCTGGCTCGGCGGCGACGTGCGGCTCGAGCCCGACCAGCTCGTCGATCAGCTGGCCGCGCTGCTCGACCGACTCACCGAGCCGGCCATCTACGGATTCACGGAAACAGCGGCAGATGCCAAAGTCGTGTCCCGGGGTCCATCCGACGCAAACGCATCATCGTGACTCGCATGATGCGCAGCGCACCGCTGATCATGAAGATCGCCAGCGGCACCTCGATCAGCAGCGCCGTGGTCACCGAAAGCCAGACGTCCTTCGGGCCGGCCGTCATCAGGTCGAACCACGCGTCGCAGATCAGCAGCACCCCGGAGCTGAACGCCGCCAGCATCAGCAGTTGGCGGCGCAGGTAGCCGAGAACCGCCGTGGCGAGCATGAATGCCACCAACAAGACGTCGAAGCCCACCCAGGTGACCGTCCAATTGTGGGCGACGTAGCGATCCGGCAGGGTCACGTAGAGATACGCCAGCCAGGGGATCATCGCGATCGAGCCACCAATCATCAGGCTCAATCGGATCCGTCTCATCCGGCCGAGGGACTCCGGGTCGACCACTTCGCTCAGGGGCTTCTCCAACCGGGAAATCAACTCCGCACGCTGCTCGGGCGTCAGTGCGCCGATCTGCTCGTCGGTCAGGACGCCGTCGATCATCAGCGGACGGCTTGCGCGGCGGGTCGCCGCTCAGCCGCGGTCTTCGGCGTCGTTTGGTTGTCGCTCTCGGTGAATTCCTTTACCCAGCAGGCAAATTCCAGCGTGATCCCGTCGGGATCCTGGAAGTAGAACGACCGCACATACACCCCCGGATGCACCGTCGCGGAGACCTGCCGTTCGCTCTCGTCGTGGTTGAGGACCGGGCCGACCCGGACGCCCTTGTCCTTGAGTAGTTGCCGATACGCGTCGAACTTCTCGGCCGGCACATGAAACGCCAGATGATTCATGGTGCTCACCGCGCTGGTGATGTCGCCGATGCCCGGGATGGCACCCGGCGACGAGATGCCCGGCACCCGATCGGGCGCGTCGGCGAACCAGAAGAACGCGACACAGTCGCCGTTGCCGGCGTCGAAGAAGAAATGTTGACCCTGACCACCCGGCAAATCGAGCGACTTGATCAGTGGCATTCCCAGGATGTTGCTGTAAAAGTCCACCGTGCGCGCCATATCCGCGCACACCAGGGCGACGTGGTTGATCCCGCCGAGCTCGAACTCGCTGTTGGTGTTGTGTGGCTTGATCATTACTCAAGAATAAATCTGAATTGACCATCTGATTCGCACAGTCATCTAACATCGGACTCACATATTCGGCAGTGTGCGGCACGGGAGGTGCGCCAGATGTCGACCGCTGCACAGCCGGCGCGCCACCGTCTGGGTATTCGGACCGTCCCGACGCGCCCCGGCAGCCGGACGCAGGCCGCCATCGACGCCGCCGCCCCAACGGTGGTCGCGTGCAAAGGAATTGTGGCGACCACCATCGCCGACATCGCCGCCGAAGCAAGATGCTCGGCGGCGTTTTGCTCTCCACAACTCAGCCGCGACGGCGCACCCGACGCAAGGAGGTGTGCATGACGCGGCAGGGCACTGCGGCCGGCGTTATCCGCGAGTTCGTCGGCCTGCCGTCGCGCACCGCCGCGCGTGCGGGGGCCGGCGGTCATCCGTGCCAGGGCCTGTACCACCGCGGTGTGGGACGCAAGCCGAAGGTGGCCATGATCGCCACGCACTATCAGATCGACTTCTCCGAGCACTACCTGGCCGACTATATGGCCACTCGCGGCATCGGTTTCCTGGGGTGGAACACCCGCTACCGCGGCTTCGAAAGCAGCTTTCAGCTCGACCACGCACTGGTCGACATCGGCGTTGGGGTGCGCTGGCTGCGGGATGTTCAGGGCGTGGAAACCATTGTGTTGCTGGGCAATTCGGGAGGCGGGTCGTTGATGGCGGCCTACCAGTCGCAGGCGGTCGATCCGAACGTGACGCCGCTGGACGGGATGCGGCCGGCCGCCGGCCTGCACGAGTTGCCCGCCGCCGACGGTTACGTCGCGACCGCCGCCCACCCCGGGCGCCCGGACGTGCTGACCGCGTGGATGGACGCCTCCGTCGTCGACGAAAACGATCCGATCGCAACCGATCCCGAGCTTGACCTGTTCGCCCAGCACAACGGTCCCCCGTTTTCGCCCGAGTTTCTCAGCCGCTACCGCTCGGCGCAGACCGCCCGCAACCACGCCATCACCGATTGGGCCGAAGACGAACTCAAACGCGTTCGCGCCGCGGGCTTTTCCGATCGGCCGTTCACCGTGATGCGAACCTGGGCCGATCCGCGCATGGTCGATCCCGGCATCGAGCCCACCCGGCGTCAGCCGAACCTGTGCTACATGGGCGTGCCGGCGAAGGCGAACCGGTCCGCCAACGGCATCGCCGCGGCTTGCACTCTGCGCAGCTGGCTGGGCATGTGGAGCCTGCGGGTGGCGCAGACCCGGGCCGAACCACACCTGGCCCGGATCACCAGCCCGGCCCTGGTGATCAACGCGTTGGCCGACACCGGAGTCTTTCCGTCCGACGCCCAGCGCGTCTGCGACGCGCTCGCCGGCACCGACAAGACGCTGATTTCGGTCGACACCGACCACTACTTCACCACCCCCGGCGCGCGCAGCGAGCAGGCCGACATCATCGCCAAGTGGATTCACAAACGCTGGCGCTGAATCTCTAGTCGCCAACTAGCATTCCTATTCATGTTGGGCAGGTTGGCGGCGGCCGTCATGCTGGCAACGGCCGCGATGGCGGGCACGACGATCGCGACGCCGGCGGTGAGTTCGGCGCAGTGCGATCCCGGGCAGTACTGGGAGCCGTTCAGCAAGGCCTGCCTGCCACTCGGGGTCGGACCGCGACCGCTGGCCTGCGACCCCGGGCAGTGGTGGGACCCGAGCGGCAATGTCTGCCGGCCCCTCGGCGTCGGGCCGACGCCGCTGGGCTGCGGTGCCGGGCAGTGGTGGGACCCGACGACCAATGTCTGCCGACCGCTGGGTGTCGGTCCGCCTGGCCCGGGTGGCTGACGGACCGTCGGCCGTTGTAGTCAACCAACCCACCGGTTGTTAGCTTAAAAGCACCCCAAACGTATGGAAGGCGACCAGTGCCGATCGCAATTACCCCTGAGCATCAAGACCTGGCCGATTCAGTGCGGTCCCTGGTGGCGCGGGTAGCGCCGTCCGAGGTGCTGCACGCCGCCTTGGATAAGTCCCTCGCGACGCCCCCGGAAAAGCTGGAGAATCCGCCGTCGTACTGGCAGGCCGCGGCCGAACAGGGCCTGCACGGTCTGCACCTCGCCGAAGCGGTCGGCGGACAGGGTTACGGCATCCTCGAGCTGGCGATCGCGCTGGCCGAGTTCGGCCACGGGGCCGTGCCCGGCCCGTTCGTGCCGTCGGCGATCGCCAGCGCGCTGATCTCCGCGCACGACCCGGAGGCCAAGGTGCTGAGCGACCTGGCGTCGGGCACTGCCATCGGCGCGTACGCGCTGGATTCGGGGCTGACCGCGACCCCGCACGGCCCGGACGAGGCGACACTGGTGATTCGCGGCGAGGTCCGGGCCGTCCCCGCCGCGGCGCAGGCCTCGGTGCTGGTGCTCCCCGTCGCGATCGCCAGCCGTGACGAATGGGTGGTGCTGCGCGCCGACCAGCTGGAGATCCAGCCGGTCAAAAGCATCGACCCGCTGCGTCCGATTGCGCACGTGCGCGCGGACGCCGTCGAGGTCGGCGGGGACGCCGTGCTGAGCAGGCTGAGCATGACAACCGCCTACGCCCTGATGTCCACCCTGCTGTCGGCGGAGGCCGTGGGCGTGGCGCGGTGGGCGACCGACACGGCGGCGGAGTACGCCAAGATCCGCGAGCAGTTCGGCAGGCCCATCGGCCAGTTCCAGGCCATCAAGCACAAATGCGCGGAGATGATCGCCGACACCGAGCGGGCCACCGCCGCGGTGTGGGACGCCGCGCGCGCTCTGGACGAGGCCCGCGAGGCCGACCAAAACGATTGGGACACAAGCGGTTCCAAGGCCGAGTTCGCGGCGGCGGTGGCTGCCACGCTGGCGCCGGCGGCCGCCCAGCGGTGCACGCAGGATTGCATCCAGGTGCACGGCGGCATCGGCTTCACCTGGGAGCACGACACCAACGTCTACTACCGGCGGGCGCTGTTGCTGGCCGCGTGCTTCGGTCGCCAGTCGGAGTATCCGCAGCGTGTGGTGGACACGTCGACCGACACCGGTTTGCGGGCCGTGGACATCGACCTGGATCCCGACACCGAAAAGCTGCGGGCCGAGATCCGGGCGGACGTGACCGCGCTCAAGGAGATGGAGCGCGACCAACGCGTGGTCGCGATCGCCGAAGGCGGGTGGGGACTGCCGCACCTGCCCAAGCCGTGGGGACGCGACGCCAGCCCGGTCGAGCAGGTCATCATCGCGCAGGAATTCACCGCCGGCCGGGTCAAGCGCCCGCAGGTGGGCATCGCGGCGTGGATCATCCCGTCGATCGTCGCGTTCGGGACCGAGGAGCAAAAGCAGCGGTTCCTGCCGCCGACCCTCCGCGGTGAAATGATCTGGTGCCAGCTGTTCTCCGAGCCCGGCGCCGGGTCGGACCTGGCGGGGCTCTCGACCAAGGCGACGCGGGTGGACGGCGGCTGGCGCATCAGCGGGCAGAAGATCTGGACCACGGCCGCGCAGTTCTCGCAGTGGGGCGCGCTACTGGCCCGGACGGACCCGTCGGCGCCCAAACACAACGGCATCACCTACTTCCTGCTGGACATGAAGAGTGAGGGTGTCACCGTCAAGCCGCTGCGCGAGCTGACCGGCGCCGAGTTTTTCAACACGGTCTACATCGACGACGTGTTTGTGCCCGACGAGTACGTGCTCGGCGAGGTCAACCGGGGCTGGGAAGTCAGCCGCAACACCCTGACAGCGGAACGGGTTTCGCTGGGCACCAGCGACAACAACTTCCTGGCGACCCTGCCCGAGTTCGTCGAGTTCGTCCGCGACGGGCAGTTCGACCAGATCGCGCAACACCGGGCCGGCCAACTGATCGCCGAGGGCCACGCCGCCAAGGTGCTCAATCTGCGCTCCACGCTGTTGACGCTGGCCGGTGGTGACGCGATGCCGTCGGCGGCGATCTCGAAGCTGCTGTCGATGCGCACCGGCCAGGGCTACGCCGAATTCGCGGTGTCCTCGTTCGGCACCGACGCCGCGATCGGCGACGCTGACCAGCCTCCCGGCAAATGGGGCGAATACCTGCTGGCCAGCCGAGCCACCACGATCTACGGCGGCACGTCGGAGGTGCAACTCAACATCATCGCCGAGCGGCTGCTGGGCCTGCCTCGCGATCCGTAGAGAGACGTAAAGAAAAACCGTGTCGACCCGACGGCGGTCGGGACGACACGGTTTCTCCCCCCATGAGCGGAGCGACCAGCCTAGACCTTGCCCGTTAGACCGGGCCGGTCAGCGCCCCACGCGTTGTGGCTGGCTCACCACCAGTTCCAGGCCTCGCGGTTGCCGAAGACGCCACGATGGCTAAAGCCGCCGCCACGGTCCCAACCGCGGCCCAGGCCGCGGCCCATGCCGCCGCGTCCCCAGCCGCCGCGACCGAAGCCGGCGGGGCCACCGTGGCCCCAACCGCCGCGGCCGAAACCACCCGGGCCATAACCTCCACGGCCGCCGTGACCCCAACCGCCGTGACCCCAACCGCCACCGGGACGTTCGGGAACAAGGCCGGGACCACCCGGTCCGCCGTGCGGCCCGAAGGTCGCGAAGCTGGTACCCGGAGTGGGTGCGGGCGCGGCCTGCGCCACGGCGTCGCCGCCGAACAACAAGGCACCGGCCACCGCGGTAGCACCGACTGCACTGGCGGCCGCCTTGCGGACCGATCGCTGTGAAATCAACATCAGGGGCTCCTTCCAAAGTTTTTGTGCTGACCATTAGACGATACCCATTAATTTGTTGAGCAAACAATATCGAGATGCTTTCTATTCGCTGTGAAAGACTTAAACCAACGTGCACAGCCGGTATATCTACGAGCCTTTGCATTTAGCAATTCACTGAAATCAGTAGTCGCATAGGAGATAAAACACTTGTTCAGACGCCATCTACTGATCTACTGACACCCGCAATTGCGTACTTCAGTACCTCAGGATTTGCGCCTTTCATTACTGCGCCTTACGCGACGCAATAGAAATTGCGACCGCTAGAGCGATAGCAAATGAAATATTCTCTTATCTGCCCCGCGTCCCTTGACGACCCCGACACGCCGCCCAGCGCGGTGTCGGCTGCGTGTCGCCACGCCCGCTCGTAGACTGAAGTACTGATTTACTGATGTGGCCCGGGAGGTGGGCCGGGGAGGAGCGTCGTCGTGGTGATGATGAACGCGCGTGGGGACGGGGCACCCACCGAGCGCCTCAACAGGAACCCCGGACAGGCACCTGCCCGCAGCTTTCGGCAGCCCAGCCAGCCCGCCCAGGCGTCCCCCCAAGCCGCGCCAGAGCAGCGGACGAGCGATCAATCAGGCCGGGACCGACGAACCCGGCGCACCGTCGACCTCCCGGCCGGCACGCACCGGGCCCTCGACATCTGGCAGCGCGAAGCCGCTGACCGGCTGGGCGTCGCGCGCGTGACGGGCCAGGAGGTCCTTACCGCGCTCATCGACCAACTGCTGGTCGACCCGAAACTCGGGGCCCAGATCACCCGGGCCATCGAGTCGCGACGCTAGTCGACTTCCATTTCGCGCAGCTCGCGCTTCAGGATCTTGCCGGTGGGGTTGCGCGGCAGCTCATCGAGGAAAATCACTTCGCGCGGCACCTTATAGCGGGCCAAGTGCTCCTTCACATAGCCCTTGATGTCGTCCTCCTCGACGCTGGCGCCGTCCTTCTTGACCACGAAGGCGCGCAACCGGTGTCCGTATTCCTTGTCCTCCACGCCGATCGCGGTCGCCTCGACCACGTCGGGGTGCCCGCTGATCAGGTCCTCGACCTCGGCCGGGAAGACGTTCTCGCCGCCCGAAACGATCATCTCGTCGTCGCGGCCGCTGACGTAGAGCAGACCGTCTTCATCGAAGTAGCCGACGTCGCCCGACGACATCAGGCCGTCGATGATCTGCTTGTGGCCTCCGCCGGTGTAGCCCTCGAACGGGAAGGCGTTGCCGACGAAGATCCGCCCGACGTCGCCCTGCGGCAGCTCGTTGCCATTGTCGTCGAGGATCTTGACCTTCACACCCTTGACCACCGGGCCGACCGTCGCCGCATTCTTCTCCAGATCCTTGGGCCCGGCGATGGTGGCGAACGCGATCTCGGTCGAGCCATACATGTTGTAGATGACCGGCCCGAGGTCCTTGAGGGCGCGGTTGGCCAGTTCAGCGCCCAACTGCGATCCGGAGATGAAGACGACCTTGAGGCTGGACAGGTCGGGTTTCTTGTCCATCTTCTCCACCGCGTCGAGGATCCGGGACAGCATCACCGGCACCACGACCATGGCGGTCACCTTGTGCTTCTCGATGTCTTCGAGCACCAGCGGCGGCTTGAACTTACGGCGCAGCACCAGCGTCGACCCGAGGAACATCGCCAGCGTGGAGTGCAGGTAGCCCAACGCATGGAACATCGGCGCCGGCAGCGAGGTCACCTCGTTCGCCTTGAACGGAACATGCGACAGGATGCCTCCCACCGGCGCCAGCGTCGGCGGGGTGCTGCGGTTGGCTCCCTTCGGTGTGCCGGTGGTGCCACTGGTCAAGATGATGATCGACGCGTGCTTGCTGGCCTTGGGCGCGGGATCCTTGCTGCTGCGCTCGATCAGATCGGCGAGCGTCTCGTCCTCGCTGCCCGAGGGCTCGTCCGAGTCGGGGTTGGTGCCCAGCGCGCGCAGCTTGCCCAGCTCGGGCTCCGCCTTGCTGACGGCCTGGGTGTATTCGTCGTCGTAGATGATGACCTTAGCGCCCTCGCGCTCGGCCACCTCTTTGATCTGCGGGCCGGAGAATTCGCTGTTCAGCAGGATGATGCGGGCACCCGCGCGGGCGGCGCCGTAGTTGGCAATGAGGAACCAGCGGGTGTTGCGGGCCAGGATCGCCACACCGTCGCCTCCGCGCACGCCCTTTTCCCGAAGCCCGTTGGCCACGGCGTGGGCGGCCTCGTCGAGCTCGCGGTAACTGAACTCGCCGTCTTCGTCGATGCACGCAGCGCGGTCGGGATGGCGTCGTGCATTGAGCGACGGCAGCATGCCGAACTCGCCCCACTTGTAGATGTCGGTCGCCATGCCCGCGACATTCTGCGGCGGCTCCAGTCGGAACGCACCTGCTTCGACGATCTTGCGCACGTAGTGCAGTTCGGCTGAGCCGCGTTCGAGGTACTGCTGGAGCTTGTTGACAGCCTGGCCAGGCAGTCCGATGAGGTTAGCCATAGGTCCACCATATGTGACCCAGGTCGCAGTCCGTCCAGAAAGTTTTCCGGACCTACCATGAAGCACATGACCGGCCCGGCATCTCTGGAGGTGGCTGGGCGCCGGGTGACCATCACCCATCCGGACAAGGTGGTCTTTCCCGCCCACGGGGGTTCCGGCCCGCACACCAAGCTCGATCTGGTCCGCTATTACCTCGCCGTCGCCGATGGCGCGCTGCGCGGCGTGGCGGGCCGGCCGATGATGCTGAAGCGCTTCGTCAAGGGCATCACCGAAGAGGCCGTGTTCCAGAAGCGGGCGCCGGCCAAACGTCCGGACTGGGTGGATGTCGCCGAACTGCGCTACGCGCGGGGCACCTCGGCTGCCGAAGCGGTCATCCACGACGCCGCCGGGCTGGCGTGGGCGATCAACCTGGGCTGTGTTGACCTCAATCCCCACCCGGTGCTGGCCGGCGACCTCGACCACCCCGACGAATTGCGGGTCGACCTGGACCCGATGCCGGGGGTGACCTGGCGCGGGATCGTCGACGTCGCCCTGGTGGCTCGCGAAGTGCTGGAGGACTACGGGCTGGTCGCCTGGCCGAAAACTTCGGGGTCGCGGGGCTTCCACATCTATGCCCGCATCGCGCCGCGCTGGAAGTTCGCCCAGGTCCGATTGGCCGCGCAGACCGTCGCGCGGGAAGTCGAGCGGCGCATCCCGGACGCGGCGACCAGTCGCTGGTGGAAGGAAGAACGCGAGGGCGTGTTCGTCGACTTCAACCAGAACGCCAAAGACCGCACCGTCGCCTCGGCCTATTCCGTGCGCGCAACGCCCGACGCGCGGGTGTCCACGCCGCTGCACTGGGACGAGGTCGCCGACTGCGCCCCTGAGGCCTTCACCATCGCCACCGTGCCCGACCGGTTCGCCGCCATCGGCGACCCCTGGGCCGGGATGGACGACGCGGCGGGTGACCTCGACCGCCTGCTGATGCTCGCCGAGGAGCTGGGTCCCCCCGAGCGCGCGCCGAAGGGGTCGTCGAAGCCGCTCATCGAGGTCGCCCGCACCAAGACCAAGGACGAGGCGCTAGCCGCGCTGGACACCTGGCGCGACCGCCACCCCGGCGTCGCCGCCCGGTTGCAGCCGGCCGACGTGCTGGTCGACGGCATGCGGGGCCCCAGTTCGATCTGGTACCGGATCCGGATCAATCTGCAGCACGTCCCGGAAGACCAGCGCCCGCCGCAGGAGGAGCTGATCGCCGATTACAGCCCCTGGGTGGGATACGAGCCCCAGTCCAGGCCGGGCGCGCGGCTGCGGGGAGATTCGGCCCGGGCAGGCGACTGAGGACTCTAGTTCAGTTGCCGCACATGTGATTTCGCCGTGCCCGCCACCTTCGACGGCGCACCGCCGACGGCAGGCCCGATCTATAGCGAGCTGGACTTCGTCGACGCCGGTATGCCGCTGAGCTGAAGCGGGTCGGGCACGCGATACTCTCACGCGGTGCGACAAGGGCCACAGCGTGTGAATCGGCGCGGATTCTTGCGACTCGCCGGGGCCGCCGGCGTCGCTGGGATTGCCCCGGCCACCGGCCTGGTCTCGGCCTGCTCGTCGCCCAAGCCCGCGCCCGGCAACCCCGGCGCCGGCGGGGTGACCATCACCCATCTTTTCGGGCAGACGGTCATCAAGGAGCCGCCCAAGCGTGTCGTCAGCGCGGGCTATACCGAGCAGGACGACCTGCTGGCGGTCGGTGTGGTGCCGATCGCGGTGACGAACTGGTGGGGTGATCAGCCCTTCGCGGTGTGGCCGTGGGCGCAGCCCAAGCTCGGCGGCGCGCAGCCGGTGGTGTTGAACCTGGACAACGGAATTCCCGTTGACCAGATTGCCGGTCTCAAACCCGACCTGATCGTCGCGATCAACGCCGGCGTCGACTCCGACACCTATCAGAAGCTGTCGGCGATCGCCCCGACCATCCCGCAGGGCGGCGGTGATGCGTTCTTCGAGCCGTGGAAAGACCAGGCAACCACGATCGGCCAGGCGGTGTTCCAGGCCGACCAGATGAAGTCACTGGTCGACGGGGTGGGCCAGAAGTTCGCCGCCGTGGCGCAGAAGAACCCGGGCTGGCTGGGCAAGAAGGCGTTGCTGATGCAGGGCACGTTGTTCCAGGGCACCGTGGTCGCCACGGTCGCGGGCTGGCGCACCGACTTCCTCAACCAGATGGGTCTGGTCATCGACGACAGCATCAAACCTTTCGGTGTTGATAACCGGGCTGTCATCCCCCGCGATCACATCAAAGCGGTGCTCGATTCGGCCGACGTGGTGATCTGGACGACCGCAAGTCCCGATGACCAAAAGGCTCTGCTGGCCGACCCCGACGTCGCGGCATCCCTGCCGACCGCGCAGAACCGGCACATCTTCACCACCAAGGACCAGGCCGGTGCGATCGCGTTTTCGTCGGTGCTGAGCTATCCGCTCATCGCCGACCAGCTGCCACCCCTGATCAGCAAAATCCTGGGTTAAACCTCCAGCTGATTGAGCGTTTGCTAAGGCAGCTCTGGCAGTGCTCGAAAATCCGTGGCCGCCCCCTCGCCCGTAGCACGATCACGGAGTTACTGTCGAGTAATGAGCGTGACGGACCTCTCCAGCGACGTGTCCCCCGACGTGGGCGCCAACACGGTGATGGACTACGGCGACCAAGCACTGATGGTCCAATGTGGCAGTACCGCAGAGGTATTGGCGTGGGCGGCCGCCCTGCGTGAATCGGCGTGGCCCGGTGTGATCGACATCGTCCCGGCCGCGCGCACCGTGCTGCTGAAGCTCGACGGTCCGCGCTGCCAGGCCCTCGTCCGTCAACGACTGCGCAAGCTGCGGGTCGACACCGACGCGTACCTGGCCGAGGTGGAGATCGCCCCGGCGGATCGCAACGCCGACGTGGTGATCGACGTGGTCTATGACGGCCCGGACCTCTCCGAGGTCGCCGAGCACACCGGGCTGACCACGGCGCAGGTCGTCGACGCCCACACCGCCACGTTGTGGCGGGTCGGATTCAGCGGCTTCGCACCGGGTTTCGCGTACCTGGTAGACGGCGACCCACGGCTTCGGGTGCCGCGCCGGTCCGATCCGCGGACCGCGGTGCCGGCCGGGTCGGTCGCCCTGGCCGGCGAATTCAGCGCGGTATACCCGCGCCGGTCACCCGGCGGTTGGCAGTTGATCGGCCGCACCGACGCCGTCCTGTGGGACATCGAGCGGACCGATCCCGCCTTGCTGACGCAGGGCATGTGGGTTCAGTTCCGGGCAGTGTGAGGACCGGAGGGAGCACGCGATGATCACGCTGGAAATCCTGGACACCGGACCTCTGGCCGTCGTGCAGGACCTGGGCCGTGCCGGGCTGGCCCACCTCGGCGTCGGGCGGTCCGGAGCCGCAGACCGCCGATCGCACACCCTGGCCAACCGACTGGTCGCCAACCCCGATGACCGGGCCACCGTTGAGGTGACGTTCGGCGGTTTCTCGGCGCGCGTCCGCGGCGGCGACGTCGACATCGCGGTGACGGGCGCTGACACCAATCCCGCCGTCAACGGGAAATTGTTTGGCACCAACAGCATTCGACACGTCCGCGACGGCCAGGTGATCTCCATGAGCGCCCCGCGCACCGGACTGCGCAGCTATCTCGCGGTGCGCGGCGGGTTCTGCGTGCAGCCGGTGCTCGGCTCGCGCAGCTGCGACATGATGTCGGCGATCGGCCCCTCACCGCTTTCACCCGGAGACGAGCTGCCGGTCGGCGAGCACACCGACGACTACCCCGAACTCGACCAGGCCCCGGTCGCGGCGATCTCGGCGCAACTGGTCGAACTTCAGGTGCTGCCCGGGCCGCGCGACGACTGGTTCACCGACCCTGACGCCCTGGTGCACACGATTTGGATGGCCTCCGACCGCAGCGACCGGGTCGGGATGCGGCTGCAGGGCCGCCCCCTTCGGTACCGCTACCCCGACCGGCAGCTACCCAGCGAGGGCGCCACCCGCGGCGCAATCCAGGTGCCGCCCAACGGGTTACCCGTCATTTTGGGCCCCGACCATCCGGTCACCGGCGGCTACCCGGTGGTCGGCGTCATCGTCGACGAGGACATCGACAAGGTCGCCCAGGTGCGGCCCGGCCAGCATGTGCGGCTGCACTGGGCACGGCCCCGCTCGCCGTCCGCGGCTGAAGAAGCGGACCTGGCGCGCAGGGTGTAGACAAAGAGGGGTGCGCACCCAGGTCCATACCGCCCGCCTGGTTCACACCGCCGATCTCGACGGCGACACGCGTGCGCGCATGTGCCAGATGGTTACCGAGGCATTCGCCGGTGACTTCACCGACACCGACTGGGAGCACGCGCTCGGCGGGATGCACGCGCTGATCTGGCGGCACGGCGCGCTCATCGCGCACGCCTCGGTGGTCCAGCGCCGACTGATCTACCGCGGTTCCCCCTTGCGCTGCGGCTACGTCGAGGGTGTCGCGGTGCGGGAGGACTGCCGGGGCCAGGGGCTGGCGTACGCACTGCTAGACGCCGTCGAGCAGGTGATGCGCGGCGCCTACCAGCTCGGGGCGCTCAGCTCCACGGTCCATGCCAGCGGCCTGTACGCGTCGCGCGGCTGGTTGCCCTGGCGCGGCCCCACGTCGGTGCTGGCGCCCACCGGCCCCACCCGCACGCCCGACGACGACGGAACCGTGTTCGTGTTCCCGGTGGGGATCAGCCTGGATACCGGGGCCGACC
Organism: uncultured Actinomycetota bacterium; assembly: GCA_963758775.1. Classification (GTDB taxonomy): domain Bacteria; phylum Actinomycetota; class Actinomycetes; order Mycobacteriales; family Mycobacteriaceae; genus Mycobacterium. The sequence goes on along the minus strand of CAVWWU010000010.1, from coordinate 1,265,237 downwards.
TGATGTGCGACTGGCGCGCCGGGGACGTTTGGTAAACTTGACTTATCCTGCGCCTTAAGGATATTCGGCACACCCGACCGGTTCTCACACCGGCGCGACCGTGACGGTGATCGAAAATTCACGCCGGGGTCAGCTGGTGAATCCGGCTGGCGCCGCGGTGATTCGGTCGTCCTGGCGGCGGCGGGCACCTCCGACCAGCGAGCCAAAGCGGGCCCGGGCCGGCAATCGGCGCGTGGCCCTCGCTTCCTACCTGCTCGCCGACGGCTTGTTTCAGGAACGCTTGCACACCTGCGGCGCCGACGTCGTCAGCCCGGCACTGGGCAGCCATCCCGGGCTGGCGCGGCTCGTCGCGAGCCGATACCGCCAAGCCCTGTCGCTTCCGAGCGGAGCGGTGGCTTGATCTTTGCCCGGTTCGGGGTAATCCTGGCAACATGGCCCGTCGCCAAGAGCCATCTCGGGGGATTCTCGACCCGGTAGCAAAGATGCTCCGTTTGCCATTTGGCACACCGGAGTTCATCGACCGCATCTTCACCGGCAGTGTCAACACCATCGGGCGCCGCACGTTGCACCTGTTGATCACCACCTGGGATGCGGCGGGCGGTGGGCCCTTCGCCGCCAGCGCGATCGCGTCGACCGGGCTGGCCAAGACCGCCGAGATCGTGCAGTCCATGTTCGTCGGGCCCATCTTCAACCCGCTGCTGAAGATGTTGGGGGCGGACAAGATCGCCGTGCGGGCATCGTTGTGCGCCTCACAGCTCGTCGGGCTGGGCATTCTGCGCTACGGAATACGCTCCGAGCCAATCCATTCGATGACGGTCGACCAGCTCGTCGACGCCATCGGCCCGACGATGCAGCGCTACCTCGTCGGCGACATCGGCAAGTGAGTCATGCCGCCGGCCGCGCGATCTCGATCTGGCCTGCGGGTGTGACACAGACCTGATAGACCGGCACCGACACCAGTCCGCCTCTCCGAACTCCGCGGTGCCGCCGGGATCGCTGGTCTGGCAGGACAAGTCGGTGCGCACGCCGCCCCGCTCGGCCAGCTGCAGCCCGGCCGCTTTGGCCAGCTCGTCGCGCGGCCGGATGCCGGCCGCGAAGATCACCACCCCGGCGTCGATGACTTCCCCGTCGCTGAGGCGCAACCGCACATCCGAATCCTTAAGCGATTCAATCGATTCGGTGCCCACTCCGACATGGACGGCGAGACCGAGGTCGCCGATCATCCGCGACAGCAGCACGCCCCCGCCCTCGTCGACCTGCTGGGCCATCAGGCGCGGCATCATCTCGACCACATGTGTCCGCAATCCGAACTGGTTCAGCGCATTAGCCGCTTCGAGGCCCAGCAGCCCGCCGCCGATCACCACGCCCGTACCGGTGCGGCCCGCCTCGGCCGCGCGCAGGGCCGCGGCGCGGATGCCGTCGAGGTCGTCCAGCGTGCGGTACACGTGGCACTCGGGCAGTTCATGGCCGGGCACCGGGGGAACGAACGCGCCAGCACCAGGGTGTCGTAGCTGTGTCGTTGGCCGTCGGCGGTGACCACCGACTTTGCGGCGCGGTCGATTTCGCGGACACGCGTATTCAGCAGCAGACGCACTCGCGAATCACCGGCGTAGTCGTTGCCGGGCAGCGCCAGCAGGGCGCGGTCCCACTTCTCGGTGCAGGAGGTCAGCCCGACGCGGTCGTAGGCCGCGTCGGCCTCCTCGGCCAACACGGTGATCCGAAGCGACCCGGCGGCGTCGCGAGCGCGCAGCGCCTCGACGAGTCGGTGGCCGACCATGCCATGCCCGACGACGACGACATGACGGGTCGCACAGTGCGCAGGCGGAAGTCCGGCAGAAGCCATGCCCTGAGGCTATGGGCGGGAAATTACGGCACAAATCACCAGATGTGACGCGGCCATCACGTCGTGCTCACAGCTGCCAAACAGCTGTGTGAGATGCGTTCGCTCCGGGCGAACGGCGAGATGGAACTTTAGCGTAGGTGACTCAAGTTAGTAGAGATGGCCGGCCCACACGGCGCCGGGCACAGCAAACTCACAACATAGTTCAAGGAATCAGAAAGAGGGAAGCATGAGCAACCTTGCATTGTGGTCGCGCCCGGCGTGGGACACCGACCGTTGGTTACGAGACTTCTTCGGGCCCGCCGCCGCAGCCGACTGGAACCGGCCTGTTAGCAGCGGTTTTCGTCCTGCCGCGGAGATCGTCAAGGACGGTGACGACGCGGTGGTCCGCGTGGAGCTGCCCGGTGTCGATGTCGAGAAGGACGTCAACGTCGAGGTGGACTTCCAAAACGGGGCAAGCCGCCTCGTCATCCACGGCGAACACCGCGACGAGCATCACGAGGAGAACCAGGGTCGCACCCTGCGGGAGATCCGCTACGGATCGTTCCGGCGGTCGTTCCAACTGCCCGCCCACGTCACCGGCGAGGCCATCGCGGCTTCCTACGACGCCGGCGTGCTGACGGTACGGGTCGCGGGTGCGTACAAGGGATCTCAGGCGCAGAAGATCGAGATCACCAAGTAACTCGCGGGCGAAAGACCAGTCCGGCGGGGAACGGCGCCAACTCCGAAGCCCCGCCGGACTTTTCGCGTCTCAGGCTTTAAACGCTTCCTCGGCGTCAACCCCGATGAGCCGCAACAGGTTTACCACCTTGCGGTCCAGGCTTTCGCCCACCGCGGTGACCTCGGCAATGCCCAGGCTGCCGAACGCAGCGCTCGGCTGGTCCATAGAGAACACGGCATTGCCGTCGGCGTCGGCGTAGATCAACAGCCGCAGCGGTGCATACAGCAGCGCCTTGGGGTCGTGGCGGAACATGGTTTCGGCGATCGTGTGGTTGCCCAGCAGGTATTCGGTGGCCTTGGTGGTGTGGCCGGCAAGCACGAACAGCGGCAGCGCGTCGATCTTGGCGTAGACCATGAGATCGTTGGGCGCGTTTCGCGCAGCTGCCGCCAGGACCTCGTCCCAACTGCCACCACGCTCGACGAGCGTCTGCACCGCCGCCGGGTCGAACGGCGGCGCCGCCTTCTCGAAAGCCGTTATGAAGTCGTCGAACTCGATGCCGGTGAAGATGTCGATGCGGTTCATGGTGTGCGCCACCGCGCGGTGGTCGGTCTTGGCTGTCATTACCTTTCCTTTACGAAGTCGGGTCTAACACGATGACGCCGCGCACCTCGCGGCTTTCCAGCCGCCGATGCGCCTCGGCGGCCTGGCTCAGCGGCAGCGTCTCGTGCACGCGAGATTTGATCTGCCCATCGGCCAGTCCGCCGGCGAGAAAGCGCAGCGCGTTGCCGATCAGCTCGGGCCGGTCGTAGAACACCGGAAGGTAGAAACCGATCAGCGCTTGCGATTTCGTCATCAAGCGGCGCTGCGCGGTGCTGGCCGTCCCGATCACCGGGCCGGCTCCGAGCACCTTGGCGATCTGCACCGCCAGGCTGCCGACACCGCCCGCAGCGCCGTGCACCAACAGCGATCGCCGGGTCGAAGCCTGGGTGCGGCGATACCGGCCAGCGTGGTGACATCGGCGTCATCGGGGACCTCCGCGCACAGGGCCTGCTCGGCGACGGCGAGTTGGGCGTAGGCTCCCTTCTTCATCAGCGCCACCACCCGCCGGCCCACCGGCACGGACGTCCGCGGACCGGCGGCGACCACCGTCCCGGCGACCGCGAGTCCACCGACCTGCGGCAGCTGCACCCCGCCGACGCGGGTCTCCGCCCTGTTGTAGACGCCGAGACGTTCGCGGATGTCGGGAAAGTTCACCCCGATCGCCGATGTCTCGATGAGCAGTTCGCCCGCACCCGGCCTGGGGTCCGGAATATCCAGGTAGTCAAGGACTTCCGGCCCGCCAAAGCGCTCGAAGCTGACAGCCTTCACGGCGACACCCATCCTGCGGTTCGGTGAATGAACTTACAAAAATCGAGTATAAGGTTCGGTGACCGAACCGACAAGTGCCATAATGACAGGGTGGCCCTGCCCCGCGAATACCCCGCCGAGAGTTGCCCCATCGCGCGGTCCCTGGAGATCGTCGGCGAACGCTGGACGCTGCTGATCGTGCGCGACGCCTTCTACGGTGTACGACGATTCAGCGACTTCCACGCTCATCTGGGCACCCCCAAAGCTGTGCTGGCCGAACGGCTGGCGTCACTGGTGGAGGAGCGCGTGCTCGCCAAAGAGGCGGGCGAGTACCGATTGACCGACAAGGGCAAGCAGCTGTGGCCGCTGATCTGGTCGATGATCAGCTGGGGCAATGAGAACTATGTGGACAAGGCCGGCAGGCGGACCTATCGGCACGCGGAGTGCGACGGCCTCGTCGGGCACGATCGCGTGTGCCAACGATGCGAACGGGTGCCCGACGTCTGCGACCTCGTCGCGCACCCGCCCCGCCGCCCGCGCGACCCGCAGCGCGACGATCCGGTCAGCCGCGCGCTGAGTCGGCCGCATCGGATGCTGGATCCGGTCCGAGGTGGCTAGTATCGGATACGTACTGTGATCCATGCCACCATCCGAGGAGATCCGCGTTGTCAGCCCCCGCCACTGAACTGACCGAACTGCACGATCTGATCGGGGGCCTGCGGCGGTGCGTGTCCGCGCTGAAGGCGCGCTATGGCGACAGCCCGGCGATGCGGCGCATCGTCATCGACGCCGACCGGATCCTGTCGGACATCGAATTACTCGATACCGATGTTTCCGAATTGGATTTGGATCGCGCCACAGTGCAGCAGCACGGCGAAAAAGTAGCCATTCCCGACACCGACTATGACCGCGACTTTTGGCGCGATGTCGACGACGAAGGTGTCGGAGGTCACAACAGGTCCTGACGCCGAAGCCCCCTAATTAATGAATAGGGGGTCTCTCTGTGTACTCTTCGTCCTGACAGCCCGTTCGAAGAGGAACACTAGATGAGCGCACCCACTGCGAGTCGTGCTGACTCCGGCGTCTTTTCACCCACCCGCGCACGCATAGCGCAGAAGACTCTTCGTACCGACCGGTGGTGGTTATCGCCGTTGCGGATCGATCTGGGCTTCGCTGCCTTCCTTATCTATGCGACGGCGCGTGGGCTGCAGAAGGCGTATTTCTTCGTCCCGCAGTACCACTACCTGACGCCGTTCTACTCGCCGTGCATGAGCAAGGCCTGCGGCGAGGCCAGCGAGTTCTGGCCGCAGATCCTGCCGAACTGGTGGTTCGTGCCGTACGCGGCACTGACGCTGCCGTTCCTGCTGCTGTTCCGGCTGACCTGCTACTACTACCGCGGCGCCTACTACCGCACCGTGTGGCAGTCCCCCACCGCCTGTGGCGTGGCCGAGCCCCGCGCGCACTACACCGGCGAGACCCGGCTTCCGCTGATCATCCAGAACACGCACCGGTACTTCTTCTACATCGCCGGAATCATCTCGGTGATCAACACCTACGACGCGATCGTCGCATTCCACTCGGAGACCGGGCCCGGTGGATTCGGCTTCGGACTGGGCAACCTGATCCTGCTGGGCAACGTCATCATGCTCTGGATCTACACCATCTCCTGCCATTCGTGCCGGCACGTGACCGGCGGACGGCTCAAGCACTTCTCCAAACACCCTGTGCGGTACTGGATCTGGACCCAGGTCAGCCGGCTGAACACCCGGCACAAGATGTACGCGTGGATCACGCTGGGCACCCTGATGGTCACGGATGCCTACGTCGCGCTGGTGGCCAGCGGCACCATTACAGACCTGAGATTTGTTGGCTGACAAGCCCTTTAAGCCCAACAAGGAATAGCTGAGCGAGGTTTTAATGACTGAGGTCGAACGGCACTCGTACGACGTGGTCGTGATCGGTGCCGGCGGCGCGGGATTGCGAGCGGTCATCGAGGCGCGTGAACGCGGCCTCAAGGTCGCGGTGGTGTGCAAATCCCTGTTCGGCAAAGCCCACACGGTGATGGCCGAGGGTGGCTGCGCGGCGTCGATGGGCAACACCAACCCGAAAGACAACTGGCAGACCCACTTCGGCGACACGATGCGCGGTGGCAAGTTTCTCAACAACTGGCGGATGGCCGAGCTGCACGCCAAGGAAGCCCCGGACCGCGTCTGGGAGCTGGAGACCTACGGCGCTCTGTTCGACCGCCTCAAGGACGGCAAGATCAGCCAGCGCAACTTCGGCGGGCACACCTACCCGCGGCTGGCGCACGTCGGTGACCGCACCGGCCTGGAGCTGATCCGCACCATGCAGCAGAAGATCGTGTCGCTGCAGCAGGAGGATTTCGCCGAACTCGGCGACTACGAGGCCCGGATCAAGGTGTACGCCGAATGCACGATCACCGAGCTGCTCAAGGAGCAGGGCGCGATTGCGGGCGCGTTCGGCTACTGGCGCGAGAGCGGCAAGTTCATCGTGTTCGAGGCGCCCGCGGTGGTGCTGGCTACCGGCGGGATCGGCAAGTCGTTCAAGGTGACCTCCAATTCCTGGGAGTACACCGGCGACGGGCACGCGCTGGCGCTGCGGGCCGGCGCCACGCTGATCAACATGGAGTTCGTCCAGTTCCACCCGACGGGCATGGTGTGGCCGCCGAGTGTGAAGGGGATTCTGGTCACCGAAGGTGTTCGTGGGGACGGCGGAGTGCTGAAGGACTCCAACGGGAAGCGCTTCATGTTCGACTACATCCCCCCGGTGTTCAAGGGCCAGTACGCCGAGACCGAGCAAGAGGCCGACCAGTGGCTCAAGGACAACGACTCCGCTCGTCGTACCCCGGACCTGCTGCCCCGCGATGAGGTGGCACGCGCGATCAACTCGGAGGTCAAGGCCGGCCGCGGCAGCCCGCACGGCGGAGTCTTCCTCGACATCGCGTCGCGGTTGACGCCCGAGCAGATCAAGCGGCGGCTGCCGTCGATGTACCACCAGTTCATGGAGCTGGCCGGGGTCGACATCACTAAGGAGCCGATGGAAGTGGGCCCCACCTGCCACTACGTGATGGGCGGTGTCGAGGTCGACGCCGACACCGGCGCGGCCACGGTGCCCGGGCTGTTCGCGGCCGGCGAGTGCTCCGGCGGCATGCACGGCTCCAACCGGCTGGGCGGCAACTCGCTGTCGGACCTGTTGGTGTTCGGCCGCAGGGCCGGCCTGGGCGCGGCGGACTATGTGCGCGCCCTGGGCAGCCGGCCGTCGGTGTCCGACGACGCCGTCGATGCGGCGGCGACGCTGGCGCTCAAGCCGTTCGACGGCCCGACCGACGGCTCGGAGCCGGAGAATCCGTACACCCTGCAGCACGACTTGCAGCAGTCGATGAACGACCTGGTCGGCATCATCCGTAAAGAGGACGAGATCACCAAGGCGTTGACGAACTTGGACTCGCTCTGGAAGCGCTACCAGAACGTCAGAGTCGACGGCCAGCGCAGATACAACCCCGGCTGGAACCTCGCGATCGACCTGCGCAACATGCTGCTGGTCAGCGAGTGCGTCGCCAAGGCCGCACTGGAGCGCACCGAGAGCCGCGGCGGCCACACCCGCGACGACCATCCCGGCATGGACCCCAATTGGCGCAACACGTTGCTGGTGTGCCGCGTCGGGTACGGCGACACCAGCGATTCCCGCATCATCGTCACCCGCCAAGCGCAGATACCGATGCGGGACGACTTGCTGGAGCTCTTCCAGATTTCGGAGCTGGAGAAGTACTACACCGACGGAGAGCTGGCCGACCACCCCGGACGGACCACAGGGACGGAGAACTAATGGGCTACAACGCAAGCTTGCGAGTGTGGCGCGGCGACGAGAGCGCCGGCGCGCTCGAGGACTTCACCGTCGAGGTCAACGAGGGTGAGGTGGTGCTCGACGTCATCCACCGTCTGCAGGCGACCCAGACCCCCGACCTGGCGGTGCGGTGGAACTGCAAGGCGGGCAAGTGCGGATCCTGCTCGGCTGAGATCAACGGCATGCCGAAGCTGATGTGCATGACGCGGATGTCGACGTTCGCCGAGGACGAGGTGGTGACGGTAACACCGCTGCGCACCTTCCCGGTGATCCGCGACCTGGTCACCGACGTCTCGTTCAACTACGAAAAGGCGCGCGAAATCCCGTCTTTCGCGCCGCCGAAGGACCTGCAGCCCGGGGAGTACCGGATGGCCCAGGTCGACGTCCAGCGGTCGCAGGAGTTCCGCAAGTGCATCGAGTGCTTCCTGTGCCAGAACGTCTGCCACGTGGTCCGCGACCACGAGGAGAACAAGAAGGCGTTCGCCGGGCCGCGGTTCTTGATGCGGGTCGCCGAACTGGAGATGCACCCGCTCGACACGATGGACCGGCGCAACCAGGCGCAGGAAGAGTTCGGGTTGGGCTACTGCAATATCACCAAGTGCTGCACCGAGGTCTGCCCGGAACACATCAAGATCACCGACAACGCGCTGATCCCGATGAAAGAGCGCGTCGCCGACCGTAAATACGACCCGGTGGTATGGCTGGGTAACAAGCTGTTCCGGCGCTGAGCCGCCAGCTTCCGTTAGGCCCCGAGGCGGCGGAATGCGCTGCGGTGGAACACGATCGGGGCCACCTCCGCGTCGACGGTGACCTCGTGGACCCGCAACACGACAATGGTGTGGTCGCCGGCCGGGATCATCTGCTCAATCGCGCTTTCCAGCCACAACCCGGTGCCCTTGATGAAGACCGCGCCGTGGTGCGTCGATACCGTTTCCAACCCCGCGAAACGGTCCCCGGTCTTGGCGGCCAGGGTGCGCGCAGCCGCGTCGTGAGCCTCGCCGAGGACACTGATACCTAGCTTCGGCAGGTCTTTGAGCTTGGGCCACGTCGTCGAGGTGTTCTGCACGCAGATCGACACCAGCGGCGGCTCCAGCGAGACGGGGACGAAGGTGCTGACCGCAAGCCCCTCGCGGACTCCGCCGACCTCGGCGGCGATGGCCACCACACCGGTTGGGAAGTGGCCGAAGGCCTCTCGCAGTGACGTCGGCGTCAGGTTGCTGTTCGGGTTCACCGCGGGCTTCATTCCCCTCAGGACGAGAACGAGATTCTCCGGCAGAGCCTACCTGGGCGCGTACCCGTGAGCGGCCGCAACGTCCGGGTGCGCGCGCAACCGGCTCTTCCAGGCGTTGCGGCCATAGACCGAAAAGATCGGGTCCGACGGGTCCGGGCTGGGGTCGGCGCGCGCAGCCAGGTCGGCGGGCAGCGAGAGCACCGGCACCTGCGCGTCCAGCCGCGGATTGAAAAAGTACGCGATCGAGATGCGCTCGGCCCCCGCAGACCGCAGGTCCACCCGATGCTCGGTGGCGCGCAGGTAACCGCCGGTCGCGACTTCGAGCAGTTCGCCGATGTTGACGACGAACGCCCCGTCCAGCCCGGGGATGTCGGTCCAGTCGCCGGAGCCGGGCCGCCGCACCTGCAGGCCCCGGGTGCCGGCCTCGGCCAGCAGCAGGGTGAGCACCCCGGAGTCCTTGTGCGCGCCAACGCCTTGGGACGAGGCCGCGTGGCCGGGGTAGCGGATCACCTTGATCAGCGTGGCGGGCGCCGCCGCGAAGGCTGCGTCGAAGACGTCGGGCGCGCTGCCCAGCGACGCCGCCCAGTGCCGGAGCAGGGTGCGGGCCACTCGCGACAGCGCGGCGTCCCACTCGTCGATGATCCCGGGTAACTCGGGTAGCGCGGGCGGCCACTGGTTGGGTCCCTGCAACCACAGGTAGTCCGGCTTGCCGGAGCCGCCGATCGGCGGGCGCTGTGGTCCGATGTCGATCTGCTCGCGCCAGTCCACCTCGCCGCGGGTCAGCTCGCCGCCCAGCCGGGTGTATCCGCGGAAATGCGGACTACGGACCATCGCGATGGCGTCCTTATCCGCCGCCGGGAGCGCGAAGAGCCGGCCCGCCGCCTCGAGCACCCGGCCGGACAGCGCCGTCGGGACCTGGTGACCAGTCAGATAGAAGAAGCCAACCTCGTGGGCGGCCTCGCGAAGGTGGTCGCGCAGTTGACCGGAGGGCGCGCGCAGGTCGATGACGGGCAGTGCGGTGACGCTCGGCACAGTAGCCACTTCCCCATGATCGTTGCAGCTCAAGCGGTATACCAGTGTCTGGCTCAGCAGGAACCCAACCGGTTGGTTAGTTAGGCAGTGAAATTTAGCTCACAGTCGGTTGCAATTAAGTTACCGACCGGTATAGTTTTAGCCAGTTACTGGTGGGTAACTTAGCCCTAGTACCCAACCACAGGTGGCATTCTCGACGAGGAGGAACAGTGAGCCACTACAAGAGCAACGTCCGCGACCAGGTATTCAACCTGTTTGAGGTATTGGGCGTTGATAAGGCATTCGGCCACGGCGACTACAGCGACCTGGATGTTGAGACGGCCCAAGAAATGCTGAACGAGATGAGCCGGCTGGCCGAAGGGCCGATCGCCGAGTCGTTCGTCGACAGCGACCGCAATCCCCCGGTTTTCGACCCGGAGACGCACTCGGCGAAGCTGCCGGAATCCTTCGTCAAGTCGTTTCGCGCGTTCCAAGAGGCCGGCTGGGAGATGGTCGGCATCGACGAGGAGCTCGGCGGTACGCCGGTACCCAAGGCGCTGGTGTGGGCACTGCAGGAGCACATCCTGGGCGCCAACCCCGCCGTGTGGATGTACGGCGGCGGCGCCGCCTTCGCCAACATCGTCTACCACCTCGGCACCGAGGAGCAGAAGAAGTGGGCGAAGCTGATCGCTGAGCGCGGCTGGGGCGCGACCATGGTGCTCACCGAGCCGGACGCCGGCTCGGACGTGGGCGCCGGGCGCACCAAGGCTGTTCAACAGGAGGACGGCTCCTGGCACATCGACGGGGTCAAGCGGTTCATCACGTCGGCCGAGTCGGGCGACCTGTTCGAGAACATCATGCACCTGGTGCTGGCCCGCCCCGAGGGCGCCGGTCCCGGCACCAAGGGACTCTCGCTGTTCCTGGTGCCCAAGTTCCTGTTCGACTTCGAAACCGGCGAGCCCGGTGAGCGCAACGGTGCCTTCGTCACGAACATCGAGCACAAGATGGGCCTGAAGGTCTCGACCACCTGCGAACTGACCTTCGGCCAGCACGGCGTGCCCGCCAAAGGCTGGCTGGTCGGCGATGTGCACAACGGCATCGCGCAGATGTTCGACGTGATCGAGATGGCCCGCATGATGGTCGGCACCAAGGCGATCGCCACCCTGTCGACCGGCTACCTCAACGCCCTCGAATACGCAAAGTCCCGGATTCAGGGCGCCGATCTGACCCAGATGACCGACAAGACCGCACCCCGGGTGACCATCACACATCACCCCGACGTGCGGCGGTCGCTGATGACCCAGAAGTCCTACGCCGAGGGTCTGCGCGCGCTGTACCTCTACACCGCGACGTTCCAGGACGCGGCGGTCGCCGAGGCGGTGCACGGCGTCGACGCCGAGCTTGCCGTCAGGATCAACGACCTGATGCTCCCGGTGGTCAAGGGCGTCGGCTCCGAGCAGGCGTACGCCAAGCTCACCGAGAGCCTGCAGACCTTCGGCGGATCCGGCTTCCTGCAGGACTACCCGATCGAGCAGTACATCCGGGACGCCAAGATCGACTCGCTGTACGAGGGCACCACCGCCATCCAGGCGCAGGACTTCTTCTTCCGCAAGATCGTCCGCGACAAGGGACAGGCGCTGGCTTACGTCTCGGGTGAGATCCAGAAGTTCGTCGACAGCGAGACCGGCAACGGCCGGCTCAAGACCGAACGCGAGCAGCTGGCAAAGGCGCTGACCGACGTCCAGGCGATGGCGGCGACGATGACCGGCTACCTGATGGACGCGCAGCAGAACGTCGACAGCCTCTACAAGGTGGGCCTGGGTTCGGTGCGCTTCCTGATGAGCGTCGGTGACCTGATCATCGGCTGGCTGCTGCAGCAGCAGGCCGCGGTGGCCGTGGCCGCGCTCGACGCCGGCGCCACCGGCGCCGAGCGGTCCTTTTACGAGGGCAAGGTGGCGGTTGCGTCGTTCTTCGCGAAGAATTTCCTGCCGCTGTTGACCAGCACCCGCGAGGTGATCGAGACGCTGGACAACGACATCATGGAGCTCGACGAGGCCGCTTTCTAGCCGCTCGACCACAAGAATCCCCCGCCACCCGGCGGGGGATTCTTTATTTGGAGAGCTTTGTATCTGGAGTGAAAAAGACCGCCGCTGGATCCCCTCACTCCAGCGGCGGCCCTTTTCGCACGCCCGTCAGCATTGACCGGCGCTCGCTTGTAGGGATGCCCCGTATTGTCGTCGGGGTCGGGGTTCAGACCACAACACGGAGCTATCCACGAATCAAATACCCACTTGCCCGGACCACAAAACCCGTAGCGGAGAAATCTGCAACGTCACGTTTCCAGAATTGCGGCGACGCCCTGCCCGCCCGCAGCGCAGATCGAAATCAGCGCACGCGCCGGCCCCTTCTTTTCGGCCTTCTTCTCGGCGAGCTGCTTGGCGGTCTGCGCGAGAATCCGCCCGCCGGTGGCCGCGAAGGGGTGGCCGGCAGCTAACGACGAACCGTTGACGTTGAGCCGGGACCGATCGATCGGCCCGAGCGCGGCGTCCAGGCCCAGCCTGCCCTTGCAGTACTCGTCAGACTCCCAGGCCTGCAGGTGCGCCAGCACCACCGACGCGAACGCCTCGTGGATTTCGTAGAAATCAAAATCTTGCAGTCCCAGGCCGTTTCTCGCCAGCAGCCGGGGCACCGCGTAGGTGGGGGCCATCAGCAGGCCGTCGTTGCCGTTGACGTAGTCCACCGCCGCGGTTTCGGCGTCGACGAAGTAGGCCAGCGGGGACAGGCCGTGGTCGGACGCCCATTGCTCGGTGGCCAGCAACGCAACGGACGCGCCGTCGGTCAGCGGGGTCGAATTGCCCGCCGTCATCGTCGCGTCGCCGGCCTTCACCCCAAAAACCGGGCGCAGCCCGGCCAGCTTCTCGATGCTGGCGTCGGGGCGCAGGTTGTCGTCGCGGTACAGCCCGAGGAACGGTGTAACCAAATCGTCAAAGAAGCCGCGGTCGTAGGCGGCGGCCATGTTGTGGTGGCTGGCGACGGCCAGCTCGTCCTGATCGACGCGCCTGATGCCCAGCTCCTTGGCGGTAATCGCGGCGTGCTCGCCCATCGACAGGCCGGTGCGCGGCTCGCTGTTGGCCGGGATGGCGATGCCGAGGTTGGCGGGAAGAGTCCCGACCAGCTTGAGCCGCTGTACGTTGGACTTGGCCCGCCGTAGCTGCAGCAGGTTGCGGCGCAGGTCGTCGCCGAGGCCGATCGGCGCATCCGAGGTGGTGTCCACCCCGCCGGCCGCCGCGACCTCGTAGCGCCCGGCGGCGATCCCGTCGGCCGCGGCGATCGCGGCTTGCAACCCGGTGCCGCAGGCCTGCTGCAGGTCGAACGCCGGGGTGTAGGGCGACAGCTGCGAGCCCAGCACGCACTCGCGCATCAGGTTGAAGTCGCGGCTGTGCTTGAGCACCGCGCCGCCGACCACCGCACCCAGCTGTTCACCGGACAGCCCGAACCGGTCGACCAGCCCACCCAGCGCCGCGGTGAACATGTCCTGGTTGGATGCCTCGGCGTAGGCGCGGTCCGATCGCGCGAAAGGAATGCGATTTCCGCCCAGTACCGCGACGCGTCGTTTCTCAGTGGTCGAAGCCACAGGTATCTCCGTGTCTCTAGCAGTTTGGTTTCCGACCCTCGGGGCCATACTACTCACCGTTCTTACTCTCAAGTAAGTTCGTCTGGGTTCGGCCGAGATACGGTTGGGCCCATACCGCATACCCACATGGAAGGCAGTTCAGTGGCATCCAAAGGCTCGTCCGATCTGTTCTCGCAGGTCGTCAACTCCGGCCCCGGATCGTTTCTGGCCAAGCAGCTCGGCGTTCCGCAACCCGAGTCCCTGCGCCGCTACCGGCCGGGCGACCCGCCGCTGGCGGGGTCGTTGCTGATCGGCGGGGACGGCCGGGTAGTGGAGCCGCTGCGGGCCGCGCTCGACACGGACTACGACGTGGTGGGCAACAACTTGGGCGGCCGGTGGGCCGACTCGTTCGGCGGGCTGGTCTTCGACGCGACCGGTATCACGACCCCGGCTGAGCTGAAGGGCCTGTACGAGTTCTTCACCCCGGTGCTGCGCAACCTGGGCCACTGCGCGCGTGTGGTGGTCATCGGCACCACGCCCGAGGCGGCCGGCTCCACCGACGAGCGGATCGCCCAGCGCGCGCTGGAAGGTTTCACCCGCTCACTGGGCAAGGAGCTGCGCCACGGCTCCACGGTGTCACTGGTGTACGTGGCGCCGGATGCCAAACCGGCCGCGACGGGCCTGGAATCCACCATGCGGTTCCTGTTATCGGCCAAGTCCGCCTACGTTGACGCGCAGGTGTTCTTCGTGGGCGCCGACGAGTCGACGCCACCGGCCGACTGGGACCGGCCGTTGGACGGCAAGGTCGCGATCGTGACCGGCGCCGCCCGCGGGATCGGCGCGACGATCGCCGAGGTGTTCGCCCGCGACGGGGCCCGCGTCGTCGCGATCGACGTGGAATCCGCCGCCGAATCCCTGGCCGAGACCGCCAGCCGGGTCGGCGGCACGGCGCTGTGGCTCGACGTCACCGCCGACGACGCCGTCGACAAGATCACCGAGCACCTGCGCGACCATTACGCCGGACACGCCGACATCCTGGTCAACAACGCCGGTATCACCAGGGACAAGCTGTTGGCCAACATGGACGACGCCCGCTGGGACGCCGTGCTGGCGGTCAATCTGCTTGCCCCGCAACGGCTTACCGAAGGTTTGATCGGCAACGGCAGCATCGGCGAAGGCGGCCGGGTGATCGGGCTGTCGTCGATGGCCGGCATCGCCGGCAACCGCGGCCAGACCAACTACGCGACCACCAAGGCCGGGATGATCGGTCTCACGCAGGCGCTGGCGCCGCAGCTGGCCTCAAAGGGTGTCACGATCAACGCCGTCGCACCGGGGTTCATCGAAACCCAGATGACCGCCGCCATTCCGCTGGCCACCCGCGAGGTGGGCCGCCGCCTCAACTCGCTGTATCAGGGCGGCCAGCCCGTCGACGTCGCCGAGACGATCGCGTACTTTGCCAGCCCGGCATCAAACGCTGTGACCGGCAATGTCATTCGCGTCTGCGGCCAGGCGATGCTGGGAGCCTGACGTGAGCCAACCAAGCGGGCTCAGGAACATGCTGCGGGCGGCCGCCGGGGCGCTGCCGGTCGTTCCCCGCGGAAACGAGCTGCCCAGCCGCACGGTGACCGTCGAGGAACTGCCCATCGACCGCGACAACGTCGCCGCGTACGCGGCGGTCACCGGCCTGCGCTACGGCAACAATGCGCCGCTGACCTATCCGTTTGCATTGACCTTTCCCGCGATGATGTCGCTGGTGACGGGGTTCGATTTTCCTTTCGCCGCAATGGGTTCGGTGCACCTGGAGAATCACATCACGCAGTTCCGGCCGATCGCGGTCACCGACACGGTCGGCGTGCGGGTGCATGCCGAGAATCTGCGAGAGCACCGCAAGGGCCTGCTGGTCGACCTGGTGACCGACGTCAGCGTCGGCAACGACGTGGCGTGGCACCAGGTGACGACCTTTCTGCATCAGCAGCGCACCAGCCTGTCCGATGAGCCCAAACCGCCGCCGCAGAAGCAGCCCAAGCTGCCCCCGCCCGGCGCGTTGCTGCGGATCACTCCCGGCCGGATCCGCCGCTACGCCTCTGTAGGCGGCGATCACAACCCGATCCACACCAACCCGGTCGCGGCCAAGCTCTTCGGGTTCCCCACCGTCATCGCCCACGGAATGTTCAGTGCCGCAGCGGTATTGGCGAATATCGAAGCGCGGATTCCGGACGCCGTGGAGTACTCGGTGCGCTTCGCCAAGCCGGTGCTGCTGCCCGCAACCGCGGCACTCTACATCGACGAGGGAACCGACGGCTGGGAGCTCGCGCTGCGCAACATCGCCAAGGGATACCCGCACCTAACCGGTGCGCTGCACCCGCTCTAGCAGTTGCTGCAGACCCCACGCGCCGAGCGCGGTGGTCAGGAAAACCAGGAACATCCACGGCGGCGGGTGGGCCAGTTCCCAGACGAAGATCGCGGCCCAGATCGGTGAACCCTGGGTGACCGCGAGCACGCCGGCGGCGCCCGCCAACGAGGTCGCCGGCACCTGAAAGTCTGTGCCGCCCGCCCAGTTGATGGCCAGCACCAGCAGCGAACCCGCCGCAGCACCGGTGGCCAACGACGGCGTGAGCATCCCCCCTGCGCCGCCGGCGCGGAGGAAAAGCGCCGTGAGTAGCGGCTTCAGGGCCAGGATCGCGGCCGCCGACGTCAGGGTCATGCCGCTGGCCAGGCTGACCGTCAGGATGCTCCTGCCGTTGCCGGGCAGCTCCGGCCACCGATGGGAGCAGACACCCATCACCAGTCCAGCGCCGGCAAGGGCGGGAACCAGCACCCAGGACCTCATCGTGCGGGCGGGCCGCGCCGCCCGCATGAGCCGGCTGAACGCCAGGCCGACCACCAGCGTCACCGGCGCCAAAATCAGCGCCCGCCCGGTCAATTGAAACGACAAGTGCGGATTGGGCCAGTCCAGGCTCGCATGGTCGTGGGTGATCGCCGAGCCGACGGCGACGGCCACGCTGGAGCTGAGCAGCGCCGCGCCCAGCGCGCGCGGCTGCCAGGTCTTCAGGATGATGCGCACCGAGAACAGGGCGCCCGCGAGCGGAACGGCGTAGACCGCGCCGAGCCCGGCTCCGGCCGCGCAGCCGAGCAAGATCTGGCGATCGCGGGGGGACAGCCGTCGTAGCCATCCGAGGCTGAAATCGCTTAGCGCCGAGGCGAATTGGCGTGGGGCACCCTCCCGACCGAGGGAGGCGCCGGATCCGACCAGCAGCACCTGCAGCGCCGCATCGATGCTCCACGACAGGCGAGGTATGCGGTCACCCGCGGTGATAGTCCGCTCGAGCGGCGGTACCTCGGTTCGGCGCCGCAACAGCCACCAGCCGAGCCCGGCCAGTGCGCCGCCGACCATCGGCCCCACGGCGCGGCGCACCGGGCTGCTGCCGGCGATCCCCTGCAGCAGCGTGCCGAAGGTGTAGTGATACGTCGCGTGCTGCACCAGGCGCAGCAGGAACGTAGTCGACAATCCGGCGATGCCCGCCAGCAGCCCGACGATGAGGACCGCGCAGAAGAAGTCCAGATTCGGGCGCGGCCGGGACCGGGGCACGCGATAAATCTAGCCCGATTTAGCCCGCCGCGACGTCGTGGCCGAGATATCAGCCGGGGTGCCCTTCAGGCCGCGCCAGAACAGGTCGATCATCAGTCCGGCGGCCTCGTCGACCTCGGTGTCGCCGGTGGACAGTCGGTTGGCTATCGCCTCGCCCGCACCCACCAGCGCCACCGCCATCGTTTCGATATCGGCGTCGTCGCGGGGGTTGCGGGTGCCGGACCGCAGCAGTCCGGAGACCAGGTCGATGATCTGCTCGCGTCCCTCGCGCACCTTGTGGGCGAACGCCTGCGAGCTGGTGGCCTGGGTGTACATCACGATCCAGGACGCCCGGTTGGCGTCGATGTAGCGCAAGAAGGACCCGATGGTGTTGCGCAGCATGTCTTTCGGGCTCTGGTTGAAGTCGACATCGGCGCGTACCGCTTCGATGAAGCGGCCCATCTCGCGGTCCAGGCAGGCGCCGAACAGATCCTCTTTGGAGCCGTAGTACAGGTAGAGCATCGGCTTGGAGATCTGGGCCTCGGCGGCGATGGCGTCCATCGAGGTCTCGTGGTAGCCGTTGAGCGAGAACATCTGCACGGCGGCATCCAGCATCTGCTGCTCGCGGACCGCGCGCGGCAGTCGCTTGGTACCACCTGCCATTTCGATTACTCCTCTAGCTCTACCTAAGAGTAAGCATTAGGGCCCGCACTTGGGGCTGTGTCCCTTCATCGCGGCCACCCGCTTCACCGAGGCGTCGATATCGCCCATCTTCAATTCGCCTGCTGCCAGCGCCTTTTCCAGCCGGTCCAAGACCGCGGGCACCTCGTCGGTGGTGACCCACAGCGCGACGTCGGTGCCGGCCTGCAGGCTTTTCAGGACCGCGTCGGTCACGCCGTATTTGCTCGAGATCGCGATCATGCTGGACAGGTCGTCGCTGAACACGGGGCCGTCGAACGGCGGGGCACCGTAGCCGATTCCGTCGCGCAGCAGCCGGACCGCTGCGGGGCTCAGGCTGGCCGGGTCGTCTCCGGTCAGACCCGGCACCTGCAGATGACCCACCATCACGCCGACCGGGGTTTGGGTGATCAAGGTGCGGTACGGGACCAGGTCGTTGCCCTGCAGATCGCTCAGCGGCGGCGTGACGACCCCGCCTTTGTGCGAATCGCCGGAGCCATGCCCGTGGCCGGGGAAATGCTTGAGCACCGGCAGCACCCCGGCGTCGCGCAGACCCTGCGCGAAGGCCCCGGCGTACTTGATGACCGTCTGCGGGTCCGCGCCGAACGAACGGTCCCCGATCACACTGTCGTCGGGCGCGTCGCTGACGACGTCGACGACCGGGGCGAAGTCGACAGTGATGCCCAGCTTTTTCATCGCCTGGCCGCGCTGCAGGGCCAGGTCATGAACCTGCTGGGGGGTTTGCGTCTGGGCCAGCTCCTTGGGTGAGGGCGACGTGCCGATGCGTTTCTTCAGGCGGGATACCCGGCCGCCTTCCTCGTCGACGCTGACCGCCAGGGGCAGCGGTCCGGGGTTCGCCGCGAGTTCGGCCAGCGGGCCGTCGAATATCGTCAGGTCGGTCCAGCTGCCGATGAAGATGCCGCCGACGTGGTGGTTGTCGACGACGGCTTTGGCGTCGTCGGCGTCTTTCACGCCCACCATCAACAGTTGGGCCAGCTTGTCGCGCGGCGGCAGCGTGGTGGGGTCCCCGCAGGTCGGCGGCGGAGGCGCGGCCGTCGGCGTGGTGACCTTGCCCGACGTGGCCGGAGGCTTCGTGCCGGTGTGGCCACAGCCCATTAGGAGGGCGATCAGCAGCGCCGATACGGCGGCGAGCAGGGCCAGCTTGCGCGCAGAAGGCATCGGGCCATGGTGTCACGGCACCATCTCCGCTACCGCGGGGCCTGCTAGGTTGGCTGTTGTGAACCGGATCATTGCGCCCGCCGCCGCGAGCGTGGTCGTTGGTCTGTTACTGGGGGCGGCCGCGATCTTCGGCATCACCCTGATGGTGCAGCAGGACACCAAGCCGCCGCTTCCGGGCGGTGATCCGCAGTCGTCGGTGCTCAACAGGGTTGAGTACGGGAACCGGAGCTAGCCTGGCCCTGTCGCGGCGTTGGCTGCTGCTGGTCGGGGCACTCGCGCTGGCACTGACGTTCGCGCAGTCCCCGGGGCAGATCTCCCCCGACACCAAACTCGACCTCACCGCCAACCCGCTGCGCTTCCTGGCGCGCGCGACCAACCTGTGGAACAGCGCGCTGCCGTTCGGCCAGACGCAAAATCAGGCCTACGGCTACCTGTTTCCGCACGGCAGTTTCTTTGTGGCCGGCCACCTATTGGGCATCCCCGGGTGGATCACCCAGCGGCTGTGGTGGGCGCTGCTGTTGACGGTCGGCTTCTGGGGTCTGCTGCGGGTCGCCGAGGCGCTGGGCATCGGCAGCCCCTCGTCGCGGGTGGTCGGGGCGGCGGCGTTCGCGCTCTCGCCGCGGGTGCTGACCACGCTCGGCTCGATCTCTTCGGAGACGCTGCCGATGATGCTGGCGCCCTGGGTGCTGCTGCCCACGATCCTTGCCCTGCGCTCGGCGGCCGGGGCCGACCCGAAAAGATCCGTGCGCGTGCTCGCCGCGCAGGCGGGGCTGGCGGTCGCGCTGATGGGCGCGGTCAACGCGATCGCGACGCTGGCCGGCTGCCTGCCGGCGGTGATCTGGTGGGCCTGCCATCGGCCGAACCGGTTGTGGTGGCGCTACACGGCGTGGTCGGCATTGGCGCTCGCCCTGGCTGTCTTGTGGTGGGTGGTGGCACTGGTGCTCCTGCGCGACGTCAGCCCGCCGTTCCTGGACTTCATCGAATCCTCCGGTGTGACGACGCAGTGGTCATCGCTGGTCGAGATGCTGCGCGGCACCGACAGCTGGACCCCGTTCGTGGCACCGAACGCCACCGCGGGCGCACCGCTGGTCACCGGGTCGGTGGCCATCCTGGGTACCTGCCTCGTCGCGGCGGCCGGCCTGGCCGGCCTGGCCAGCCGCAGGATGCCGGCCCGCGGCCGGCTGGTGACGATGCTGCTGGTCGGCGTGGTATTGATGGCCGCCGGCTACTCGGGCGGGCTGGGCTCGCCGCTGGCCCACCAGGTCCAGGCGTTCCTGGACGCCGGCGGCGCCCCCCTGCGCAACGTGCACAAGCTGGGGTCGGTGATCCGGATTCCGCTGGTGCTCGGCGTGACGCAGGTGCTGGGCCGGATACCGCTGAGCGTGAGCGCGTTTGCCCACCCGGAGCGTGACCGGCGGGTGGCGGCCGGGATCGTGGTGCTGACCGCGCTGACGGTCAGCACCTCGCTGGCCTGGACCGGCCGGCTCACCCCGCCGGGCGCGTTCAGCGCGATACCGCGGTACTGGCATGAGGCCGCCGACTGGCTCAGCGCGCACAATTCCGGAACACCAACGCCGGGGCGTGTTTTGGTGGTGCCCGGCGCGCCGTTCGCCACCCAGGTGTGGGGCACCAGCCACGACGAGCCGCTGCAGGTGCTCGGCAGCAGCGCGTGGGGTGTCCGCGACTCCATCCCGCTGACGCCGCCGCAGACGATCCGCGCGCTGGATTCGGTGCAACGGCTTCTCGCCGCGGGGCGCCCATCGGTTGGTCTGGCAGATACCCTTGCCCGCCAGGGTATTTCGTATGTGGTATTGCGTAACGACCTGGACCCGGAGACGTCGCGGTCGGCGCGCCCGATCCTGGTGCACCGCGCCATCGCCGGATCCCCGGGGCTGCAGCAGGTGGCGCAATTCGGTGCGCCGGTGGGCCCGGGCAGTCTGGCGGGCTTCGTCGCCGACAGCGGGCTACGCCCGCGCTATCCCGCGGTGCAGATCTACCGAGTCACGGCGGGCGGTGATCCCGGCGCACCCTACTTCGCCGAGATCGGCGGTCTGCCGCGCGTCGACGGCGGGCCCGAAGCGCTGCTGCGCCTCGACGAGCGGCGCCGGCTGCTGGGCCAGCCTCCGTTGGGCCCGGCCTTGACGACCGCCGACGCCCGGGCCGCCGGGCTGCCGATTGACGCGGTCACCGTCACCGATACCCCGGTGGCCCGCGAGACCGACTACGGCCGCGTGGACCAACACTCGTCGGCGACCCGCGCGGCCGGCGATGCCCGGCGCACCTACAACCGGGTGCCGGATTACCCGGTCCCCGGCACCGACATCGTTTCCGGCGGGTGGACCGGCGGCCGGATCACCGTGTCGAGTTCGTCGTCGGACGCCACCGCCATGCCCGACGTCGCACCGGCCACCTCCCCCACCGCCGCGATCGACGGCGACCCGGCGACCGCGTGGGTGTCCAACGCGCTGCAGGCCGCTGTCGGGCAGTGGCTGCAAGTGGATTTCGATCACCCGGTGAGCAACGCCGTCCTCACCGTCACGCCCAGCGCCACCGCCGTCGGCGCCCAGGTCCGCCGCATCGAGGTCGAGACCGCCACCGGCAGCACCACCCTGCGGTTCGACGAGGCCGGCAAGGCGCTCAACGTGGCGCTGCCCGCCGGGGAGACGCCTTGGGTGCGGCTCACCGCGGCGGCCACCAACGACGGGTCGGCCGGCGTGCAGTTCGGCATCACCGACCTCTCGATCACGCAGTACGACGCATCCGGATTCGCCCACCCACTCACGCTGCGGCACACCGTGCTGGTGCCCGGGCCGCCGCAGGGCGCGTCGGTCGCGGGGTGGGATCTGGGGTCGGAGCTGCTCGGCAGGCCGGGTTGCGCGCCCGCGCCCGACGGGGTGCGCTGCGCCGCATCGATGTCGCTGGCCCCGGAGGAGCCGGTCAATTTCAGCCGCACGCTCGGTGTCCCGAGTCCGGTCTCGGTGATACCGACGCTGTGGGTGCGACCGCGTCAGGGCCCGAAGCTCGCCGACCTGGTCGCAGAGCCGAATACCGTTCGTGCACAGGGCGATTCCGATGGTATCGACATCCTCGGTTCGGCGTATGCCGCCACCGACGGCGATCCGGACACCGCGTGGACGGCGCCGCAGCGGGTGGTGCAGCACAAGACACCGCCGACGCTCACCCTGACCCTGCCGCGGCCGACCGAGGTCGCGGGGCTGCGGCTGCTGCCCAGCCCGTCGACGCTGCCCACGCACCCGACAATCGTGGCCGTCAACCTCGGCGACGGCCCGCAGGTACGCGAGTTGAAGGCGGGCGAGCCGCAAACGC
Source organism: uncultured Actinomycetota bacterium (assembly GCA_963758775.1). Taxonomy (GTDB): domain Bacteria; phylum Actinomycetota; class Actinomycetes; order Mycobacteriales; family Mycobacteriaceae; genus Mycobacterium. Next base: position 1,242,918 of record CAVWWU010000010.1, on the reverse strand, counting down.
TGTCGCTTCGGCCCCGCATCACCGACACGGTCACGCTCAGCCTGCTCGACTGGCAGGACGTCATCGACCGCAACGCGCTGGGCTTCGACCAGCTCAAGCCGCCGGGCCTGGCGGACGTCGCGGTGTTGGGCGCCGACGGCAGCCCGATCGCGCCCGCCGACGCCACCCGCAACCGCGTCCGCGAGATCGTGGTCGGCTGCGATCGCGGCCCGGTGATCGCGGTGGCCGGCCGGTTCGTGCATACCTCGATCCGGACGACGGCGGGCGTGCTGCTGGACGGCGGACCGATTCGCGCCGAAATCTGCGACCGCGACCCGATAGCGCTGCCGGCCGGGCAGCAGGAACTGCTGATCAGCCCCGGCGATGCCTTCGTGGTGGACGGAGCCCAGCTGACCCGGCCGACCCAGCTTTCAGCGGTCGCGCCCGCTGTGAGCCCGCCGGCGACCCCGGTCGCCACCGGGGCCTGGACCGCCGGCCGCCGCGAGATACACGCAACGGCATCGGGCACCCCGCGGGTGTTGGTCATCCCGGAAAGCATCAACCCCGGCTGGGTGGCGCGCACCGGCACCGGTGAACGGTTGACGCCGGTCGCGGTCAACGGGTGGCAGCAGGGCTGGGTGGTGCCTGCGGGCGACCCCGGCACCATCACCTTGACGTTCGCGTCGAACTCGCTGTACCGGGCGGGTCTGGCGCTGGGCTTGGCGTTGCTGCCGGTGCTGGCCCTGCTGGCCTTCTGGCGGATGCGGTCCCGCCCCACCGACGAGGTACCGGCACACCCGTGGACCCCGGGTGCCCTCGGCGCGGTCGGGGTGCTGGCCGCCGCCACGGTGATCGCCGGCGCGGCAGGGGCCGTGGTGGCTGCCGTAGCTGTCGGCCTACGGTACGGGCTGCGCCGCCGAGAGGTCTTGCGTGACCGCGCCACCGTGTGGCTGAGCGCCGGTGGGCTGACCCTGGCCGGGGCGGTACTGTCCCGACATCCCTGGCGATCCGTCGACGGCTACGCCGGTCATTCGGCGAATGTGCAACTGCTGGCATTGATTTCGCTAGCCACGGTGGCCGCGTCGGTGATCCGCGTGCCCTCGGCTTCGGACAAGTAGTCGGCTAGTGGTTCACTGAATAGGCGAGTCGGTGTGTTCGGCGGCTGAGGAGTGACGGCCATGGGATGGTTTTCCGCGCCCGACTACTGGCTGGGCAGGCTGGTGCTGGAACGCGGCCTGGCGGCTATCTACCTGATCGCCTTCGTCGCCGCGGCACGGCAGTTCCGGGCACTCATCGGCGAAGACGGGATGCTGCCGGTGCCAAGGTATTTGGCGCAGCAGTCCTTCTGGCGCAGTCCGAGCCTGTTTCAGCTGCGCTATTCCGATCGTCTGTTCGCCACCGTGGCCTGGTCGGGTGCGGCACTGTCGGCGGCGGTCCTCGCGGGTGCGGCAGACCTTGTTCCGTTGTGGGCCACGATGTTGATGTGGTTGACGCTGTGGGTGCTGTACCTGTCGATAGTCAACGTCGGGCAGATCTGGTACGGGTTCGGCTGGGAGTCGCTGTTGCTCGAGACGGGTTTTTTGGCGACCCTTCTCGGCAACGATCGCACCGCTCCCCCGGTGCTCATCCTGTGGCTGGCGCGCTGGCTGCTGTTCCGGGTCGAATTCGGCGCCGGGCTGATCAAGATGCGCGGCGACCCGTGCTGGCGTGATTTGACGTGCCTGTTCTACCATCACGAAACCCAGCCGATGCCGGGGCCGTTCAGCTGGTTCTTCCATCACCTGCCCAAGCCGCTGCACCGAATTGAGGTGGCGGGCAACCACTTTGCACAGCTCGTCGTGCCGTTCGGGTTATTCGCTCCGCAACCGGTGGCGAGCCTGGCAGCCGCGATCATCGTCCTGACCCAGCTGTGGCTGGTCGTCTCGGGCAACTTCGCCTGGCTCAATTGGCTGACGATCGTCCTGGCGTTCAGCGCAATCGACGGCTCCTGGATCACAGCGGCTCCGGCGCGGCCGGGCCCGCCGCTGTGGTTCGCCGTGCTGGTGATCGCGTTCACGGCCGCGATGGTGTTCCTGGGTTATTGGCCGGCGCGTAACATGCTTTCGTCGCAGCAGCGGATGAACATGTCGTTCAACCCTTTTCACCTGGCGAATACGTACGGCGCGTTCGGCAGCATCGGCCGCATCCGCCGGGAGGTGGTGATCGAGGGCACCGACGACCCCGACATCACCAAGCAGACCGTGTGGCGGGAATACGAATTCAAGGGCAAGCCGGGTGCGGTGCGGCGGCTGCCACGCCAATGGGCGCCCTATCACCTGCGGCTCGATTGGCTGATGTGGTTCGCCGCCATCTCGCCGGGCTATGCGCAGCCGTGGCTGGCCCCGTTCCTGCAGCGGTTGCTGCGCAACGATCCGCCGACGCTACGGCTGTTGCGGCACAATCCTTTTCCGCAGTCACCGCCCCGATATGTGCGGGCACAACTCTACGAGTACCGGTTCACCACACCGGCCGAATTGCGGCGCGGCCACACATGGTGGCATCGCACCCTGGTGGGCCCGTATGTCCGGCCCACGACGCTACAAGCACGGACTCCCATGACAGATGTCGACTAGCCGACTCGGTGCGGGGCGCGATCTTACTGTCGCGCAACAGGCTTCAGCGCCCAAGTAGGCGGTTCTTCAGCTTGGTGTAGTCCTCCTCGGTCAGCTCTCCCTCGTCGCGGAGCTTGGTGATCTCACGGATTTTGGCGGCGACTCCGGTGACCACGATCCGCGGCGCGCGGCGTGAGGCGTCGTCGTCACGGGCCGCGGCCGGCCCGGTGCGCGCGGGAAGCCGGGCTGCGGGCACCGTGCCCCCGGAGGCGCTGGCGCCACCCGACGGTTCGGCCATTGCGCGGCCGGTCATGCCGGCGAGCCCCAGGTTGTTGAGCGAATTACTCGAGCTGGCTTCCAACGACGCCGCCGCGGAGGGGTCGACGCCGGTGACCGGCAACGCCAGCGCAAGGGGGCGGACTTCGGGCGCGGCGACGGTCCACGCCGACGGCACGGATAGCCCTCCGACCGCGTCGGACGTGCCGATACCGGCCGCCACGCTCGGGACCGTGCCGAGGGGCCGGCCAGTCAGGGGCGCGGGTAATTCTTTGACCGGCGCAGGCCCGGTGCTGGGCCACGACTCTTCGCCGTTCCAGCCACTGACGATGTCGTCGGAGTGAGTACCCACGAGGTAACCACCGATCGCGTACGGGAAATCTACCCCTCCCAGGATTGACAGGGGGAGGCTGGCCCCCAGGCCGGCGGTGGCGGCCGGGGCTCCGGCGAAAATGGTGATGAGGTTGCTCAACGTATCGAGGAAGCTCGAGGCAGAAGTCGACTGGGCGGCTGTCGCCAGGTTCTGCAGCGCGGCGGGCACCTCGGAGGACATCCCGGCGAACGTTTGCACGAGACTGGACACGGTGTTCTGGACGTCACCGGCCGGCGTGCCGGCCGCCTGGCTGACCGCGGCGGCCTGACCGGCCGATGCGCCCGGGCTGGTGTTCTGCTGAGGGGAGTTCAACGGTGTGAGCACCGTCGCGGCCGCAGACGAACCGGCGTAGCCGTACATCGCCACGGCGTCCTGGGCCCACATCTCGGCGTACTGTGCCTCAGCGGCCGCGATCGCCGGGGTGTTCTGCCCGAAGAAGTTGGTCGCGACCAGCGCCGCCAGCAGGCTGCGGTTGGCCGCGATCACCGGGGGCGGCACCGTCATGGCAAACGCTGTCTCGTAGGCGGCAGCCGCGGCGGTCGCCTGGGTGGCGGTCTGCTCGGCCTGCGCCGCGGTGGTGCTGAGCCATTCAACATATGTTGCGGAAACGGCCATCATCGCTGCCGACGAGGGACCCGACCACGAACGGCCGGTCAGCTCCGACACCACCGACTGGTATGCGCTGGCCGCTGTGTACAGTCCGTCGGCCACTCCGGCCCAAGCTTGCGCGGCGGCCAGCATCGGCCCGGAGCCGGGACCGGTATACATCCGGCCGGAGTTGACCTCCGGCGGATAAATCCCGAAATCCATTGCTGCGCATTCCTCTTCCAGACAATCGGTACTAACCCGGGAGGGTGATTGCTTTATCGACCGAGCAGGCGGTTCTTCTGTTCCGTGTACTCTTCGTCGTTCAAAATTCCCTCGTCGCGGAGCTTGGCGAACTCGCGAAGCTCGGCCGCGATTCCGGTGACGATCTCCCGGGGCTTGCCTTCCTGCGGTTCACCCGAATCCGCCGCGGCACCTTCCGCTTTCTTGGCGTCGGCGGCGGTCTGCACGCGTTCACGTCCGGGCGCTTGGCCGCCGTTCTTGCCGGCGCCGGTGCCCACGGTGCCGGCGATGGCCCGCCCCGCCATACCCGCCAGGGCCATCTGGCTCAACGTGGAGCCGGAGCCGAGCGGGGGACCCGCTTCGACCGTGCCGGCGGGCAATGCGGGCAGGGTGAACGACACGGGGCGCACCAGCGGCGTGGCGACGGCCCATGACGCGGGCACGGAGAGATTCCCGACCGCGTTCGCGTCTCCCTTTTCCGCCGAGACTCTGGGCGCCGGCGGCACCGTGCCCGGGCTCAGGTTGGACAGGGGCGCCGGGAACTCTTTCACGGGTGCGGGTCCGGTGTCAGGCCACGGCTGTTCGCCGTTCCAGCCACTGACGATGTCGTCGGTGTGGACACCCGTGCCGTAACTGCCGATGTCCAAAGGGAGCGCTACTATGCCCAGGACGCTCAGCGGTACGTCGACGGTGAGCTCGGCGACGTCGGCCGGAAAGTCTAAGAAGATCGAAATCAGGTCGGCTATCAGGTTGAGGTTGTCCAGCAGACCACCCGACTGGGCGGCTCCTGTCAGACTCTGCAACGCGTTGGGCACCGCGGACAACAGTTGCTGCAGCGATGCAACGGAACTTTGCGCACTGCCGGCCGATGTTCCGGTCGCCTGGCTGACGGCGGCCTCTTGTGCGGCCGCCCCGCCCGGATTGGTGTTCTGGCTCGGCGGGTTGAAGGGTGTCAACGCGGTGGCGGATGCCGACGAACCCGCGTATTGATACATAGCCGCAGCGTCTTGTGCCCACATCTCGGCGTACTGGGCCTCAGTCGTCGCGATCGCGGAGGTGTTCTGTCCGAACAGGTTGGTCGCGACCAACCTGGTGAGCTGCGTGCGGTTGGCCGCGACCAGCTGGGGCGGCACCGTCGACGCGAACGCCTCCTCGTAGGCCGCGGCCGCGGCTCTGGCCTGGGTCGCGGCTTCCTCGGCCTGCGCGGCAGCACTCTTCAGCCAACTGACAAACAAGGCGGCCGCGGCCGTCATCGAGGCGGAGGAGGGACCCACCCACGACCCGGCGGTCAGTCCCGCTATCGATGACTGATACGAATTGGCGGTCGTAAACATCTCGGAGGCCAATCCTGCCCAAGCTTCGGCTGCGGCCACCATCGAGTCCGACCCCGGACCGGCATACATACGGCCGGAATTAACCTCCGGGGGCAGCGTTGCGAAATCCATTAAATACCACGCTATTCGAAGGTGTACCCGACGAGTTGTTCTGTTGCCATCTCTCCCCTCGATCTACTCTGGGCATTGCGCAATCGCGGGCCCAGGCGGGCACCTGATCTTTGACTTTTGTTGCATTGCAATGAACTCCCAAAACGGATCCACCAGCTTGAATCCGTCAACGAGCGTTCAGGCGGGCCTTCGCACGTCTTCGACATGCGAGTCACTAACAGCTGGCTCTCGGGTCGGCTGACCTTTGCGCAAGGTAGCCAGCAGTTCTCGGTACGGACCGACCAGGTAGACGGTGTCACCTGCGTTCAGCCGGGCGTCGCGGCGCGGGTGCAGCTGGACCGGGGCGTCGTCTCTGGTGATCGCGATGACGCGGGTTTGCGTCGACAACTCGAACATCTGCATGCCGTCAAGTTCGCTGCCGGCCTGGACGTGCATGCCGCCGACCAGGAAATATCGGTTGCCGATCGAAAATGTGCCGAGAACCTGCAGTCCCAGGGCTGCTCCGATGAACCACGGCGCGGCCAGCGCAACGGTGGAACGAACGTTTTCGAAACCGAAGCGGTGGGCAACCGCGGATCCGAGGTCGTGGTCGTACACGCGCAGCACGAGGGGGACCTCGCCCCAGCGGCCGTTGCCGACGGGCTCGACGGCATCCGAGCCCAACATCTCATGCAGCACGATCCCGGTTTCGATGTTGATCATGTCGTCGCGGGTCAGCACGGCCACCGCGCGGGCCTTATCCACGCGGGCCGCTTCCAGCGTCTGGCGCAATGTCGCGTCTCCGAAGATCACCGGTACGTCGAGCTTGGCCGTCGTCGACAGGAACGGGTTGCTCTGGTCGCGCTCGATCACCGCCACGTCATATCCGGCTTTGGCGAGATCTGTAACGACGCGAACGCCAAGCGCGCTCAACCCGACGACGATGATGTGGTTACGCAGGTGGCGTGCCCGCGGTCGTGCGGACGAGAGCAGGAATCGACGCGAGAGCAGCACGTCGGCGACGAAGGCGACGAGCAGCGCGGTGGTGCTGACGCCGCCCACCATCAGCACGGCGGCGTACAGCCGCAGCCACGTGGGCTGTTTGGCAAAGCTGAAGTCGCCGTAGCCGGTCGTCGTGATCGTTTCCATGGTGAAGTAGAAGGCGTCGGTCCAGGACATCCCCGGGTGCGTGTATGCCAAGTGGAGCAACATCGTCGAGGCGACGATCAAAGCGATGAGCGCGGCCATCAATGGATAAAACGCAGGACTGACTTCACTGGGCAGGGCGCGCAAGGCGTAAAGAACCCGGCGCAAGCGCGATTGACGTGACCGCATTCTGTCCTGGCTCTGACGCGGAAGCCGGACCCCGTGCACGGCGGACTCCTCGGTGGTACCGATCATCGTGGTCCAGTCCCCGGCGCTCACGCGCACATCCCGTCCCGGACATGCCACTACATCCCCGGGGTTGCCGGTGTTTCCACCCTTGACCATCGCCACCGGGGCAAGATCGCCGTAGATCTCACGCAGCGATGCGTCGAACGGGGCCTCGGCACCGAAGACGACGAAGTCGATACCGGCCGCCCGGAATGGGTGTGTGGTGCGGGCCAGGCACGCCTCGACGATCGAGGGGGCGGCGAGGTCGGCGACGCCGAGGGCGGTACTGAGCCCGTCGTCGTCGGCCACGGCCGCCCGCAGCACGTCATTGGCAATCCGCGCCACGATGCGAACATCGGGGTTAGCCTTCCGGGCGATCAGGGCGATCTCGAGGTTCACCGCGTCGTCATCTCCGGCGCACACGACGGCCGCAGCGCGCGCGAGACCGACCCTGGCGAGTTCGGTCTTGAGGCGGGCGCCGGCGAGCTCAGAGTCGAGAAGCCTGGCCACTCGCGCGCCTGCGGTGGTCAACTCCTCCACTATCGTTGTCGCCAGCGCGTCATCCCCGCTGACGATGACACACTGATCCATGAGCTTCGCCTCCTCCCGGCATCATTTGCGATCTGGACGGGTTCCTCGAGGAGTCCGGACGCTAGGACCCAGCTCGGTGAATCATCGATCTACCCTCGGCACGACCAACTAAATTTGCTGCCGCAATGCGACTTGCAACTCCGAACCCCGAAGATTCTTGACGAATCGTAACAGCCTGTGAATCGCTGTGGGTTGCAGTAGAATTCGTTGGGATAGCCCTGTACGGGATTCCGCATTTACCAAATACGTTGTGGCGCAACCGGTATCATTCGTTCGCGCCGCGTTACTCCGACCCCGCGCCAGCCATCCGCCACAAGTCGCCCTCATCCAGCAAATGTGTGACCCATGTCACAATAGACCTGCGACTGAGACCTGGCGCACCCGATCGCACCCGCGACAAGCAGGTTCTTTGTAACCAAACTTCCCTGTTTTGTTACAGCCAAATAACTAACTGAGAATGCCCTGCCAATATTGCTGGCAATTCCCTGTGCTGTTTGGGCACTATCGCTTCCCCAGTCCCCAGCGCAAGAGACAGAGCACTTTGAAGGCGTTAAGCTTTCGCCGGGATTCTTAGACCGAGTGTCGACTGGGGTGGAGGAAAATAGCTTGTGACAACAACTTTGGCTGAAGGCCACAAAGCTTGGTCATCCGTCTCTGACGTGTGTAAGCGTGGCTTGCTCGGAAAGCCAATGATCACCGACCAGCTACAACACGAACGACTATCCAATCCTGTTGCACTCGGCGTGCTTTCACCGGACGCTATCTCGTCGACCGCTTACGGTTCCGAGCAGATCATGATCGAGCTGTTGCCGGCAGCCGGGATGGCCGCGTTCGCGTTGTTGCTGCCGATCACCGGCGTCATCCTGTTGATCCTGGTACTGGTGGCGGCGTCGTACCGGCAGGTCGTCATGGTCTATACGCGATCTGGCGGATCGTACGTGGTCGCACGCGAGAACTTCGGACCTCGGGTGGCGCAGGTCGCCGCGGCGGCGCTGCTGATCGACTATGTGGTCACGGTTGCGGTGCAGTGCGCCGCTGGCACGGTCGCGGTGGTCTCCGCGATTCCCGCGCTGGGCCCCTACAGCCTGGAAATCACCGTGGGCGTCGTGCTGTTGATGTGCTTTGCCAACCTGCGTGGCTTGCGGGAAGCGGGAGCGCCTTTCGCGTTCCCGACGTATTTCTTCGTGGCCATGGTCTCGCTCACCATCGTCGTCGGAATCATCCGTGAGTTCTTCGGGTCTCTGCCGATCTACGATCCCGAACACATGGCCGGCGTCGTGTCGGTCCATCAGGGCAACGGGCTGATCATGGGCGCGACCGTGCTGGTTGTGCTGCGCGCGTTCGCCAATGGCGGCTCCTCGCTGACCGGCGTGGAGGCCATCTCCAACACGGTCAACAGTCTGCGCCCGCCCGAGGGCATCAATGCCCGCAAGGTGATGACCGTGATGGCCTGCATTCTCGCCTTTTTGCTGGCCGGTGTGGCCTGGCTGTCACATGTCACCCACGCCGCGCCGTATGAAGACGGGTATCCGTCGATGCTGTCCGAGATCGCCCGCGCCGTCTTCGGGCACGGGACGATCGGCAACGTCCTGTACATCATGGTGCAGGCGTCGACCGCGGCGATCCTCTACACCGGCGGAAACACCAGCTTCAACGGCTTTCCCGCGTTGGCCAGTTTCGTCGCCGGCGACCAATTTCTGCCACGCCCGCTGATGAAGCGCGGCCACCGGTTGGTGTTCTCCAACGGCATCATCGCCCTCACCGCATTGTCGGTGGTGCTGCTCATCGTCACCGGTGGTTCGGTCGACGCGCTGGTGCCCTTCTACGCCATCGGGGTGTTCACCGGGTTTTCGATGGCCGGCTACGGCATGACCAAGCACTTTTGGACCCAACGCGGGCGGGGCTGGCGACGCAAGGCGCTGGTCAATCTCTCGGCGGGAATCTTATCGACCATCGTGGTGGGAATCTTCGCCGTCGCCAAGTTCACCGAAGGCGCGTGGCTCATCGTCATCGTATTCCCGCTACTCGTCTTGGCCCTGATGCGGCTCAACCGCCAATACCGTGCCGAGGCTTCGGTTCTGGAAATGTCGCGCACCGAGCCCCCGGATCTGAACCGGTACACGCGACATCGAGTCTTCGTGTTCGTCGATGCGGTCGATCTTGCCGAGATCGAGGCACTGCGGTACGGGAACGGTCTGCACGCCGACGAGCTCACCGCGGTGCACTTCGCGATTGACCCGATCACCGCCGACGAACTTCAACAGCGCTGGACACGCTTCGAGCACGGCGCTCCGCTGCGGGTGATCGACTGCCCGGATCGCAACCTCGGCCGAGCCTCGCACGACCTGGTCATGCGGGTGCTCGACCAGCATCCGGACACCAGGGTGACGGTGCTGTTGCCGCGCCGGACGTATGCGCCGCTGGTGGGCCGGCTGCTGCACGACCGCACGGCGGACAAGATGGCCCGCGCCGTCAGCCGCATCGCGGGCGCGACCGCCCAGATCGTGCCCTACGACATTGAGTCCCGGATCGCTGAGGTGACCCGCGCGGGATAGCAGGAGAACGCCGCCAACACGTGCGGCGGCCTTAAGTCGGGTAGCCGCCCTGTCGGTGCCGACTCGTTGACAACCCTTGAGGCAGATAGGAAGGGATGCGTGTGACGACGCCGATTAACGGGGTAGCGCCCGCAGTGACCGACAGCGGGATACCGCTCTCTTTCACAGACAAATGCAAGCGGATCTTTCTCGGGCAGCCGCTGACCACGGATCAGCTGGATTCCGAGAGATTATCGAACCCCGTTGCACTCGGCGCGATTTCCCCGGACGCTATCTCGTCGACGGCCTACGGCCCCGAGCAGATCATGGTCGAACTCCTGCCGGCAGCCGGGATGGCCGCCTTTGCGTTGCTGTTGCCGATCATCGGCGTCATCCTGGTGATTCTGGCGCTGGTCACCAGCTCCTATCGCCAGGTTGTCATGGCCTACACCCGATCCGGCGGCTCCTACACGGTTGCACGGGAGAACTTTGGCCCCCGGGCCGCGCAGGTCGCCGCGGCGGCGCTGCTCATCGATTACGTGGTCACCGTCGCGGTACAGCCCGCGGCCGCGACGGTGGCGGTGGTCTCCGCTATCCCGGAGCTACGCCCCTACCACCTGGAAATCACGTTGGCCGCCGTGGTGCTGATCTGTCTGGCCAACCTGCGCGGGCTGCGGCGCTCGGGGCGGCTCTTCGCGATCACCACCTACTCGTTCGTCTTCATGATCGGCTTGACGATCTGCACCGGCATCGTCCGGGAGGTCATGTGGGGCTTACCCAAATACGATCCTCAACACATCGTCGGGGCGGTGCCGGCCCATCAGGGCAGCGGCCTGGTGATGGGTGCCACGATCCTGATTGTGTTGCGCGCGTTCGCCAACGGCGGCACGTCACTGACGGGCGTCGAGGCGATTTCCAACACTGTCAGCGCCTTCCGGAAGCCTGAGGGTCCCAACGCCCGTCGGGTCCTCACCATGATGGCCGTGATCCTCGGCGTCCTGCTGGCGGGCGTGGCCTGGTTGGCCTTCGCCACGCACGCCGTGCCCTACCTCGACGAATATCCCTCGATGTTGTCCGAGATCACCCGGGCGGTGTTCGGCCACGACGCCATCGGAAATATCCTGTTCTTCCTGGTGCAGGCATCGAGTGCGGCGATCTTGTTCACCGGGTGCAACACCAGCTTCAACGGCTTCCCGGCGTTGGCCAGCTTTGTCGCCGAGGACCGCTTTTTGCCGCGCCCGCTGACGAAACGCGGTCACCGCCTGGTGTTCTCCAACGGCATCCTTGCCCTGACCGCGATGGCGCTGGTGTTGCTTATCGTCACCGAAGCGAAGGTGAGTGCGCTCGTGCCGTTCTACGCGATCGGCGTGTTCACCGGGTTCGCGATGGCCGGCTACGGCATGACCAAGCACTATCTGACCCATCGAGGCAAGGGTTGGCGCCGCAAGGTGCTGGTCAACCTGTCGGCGGGGATCCTGTCCACGATCGTGGTAGGGATTTTCGTGGTGGCCAAGTTCACCGAGGGTGCGTGGCTGATCGTCATCGTCTTTCCGGCGCTGGTGTTGATGTTGATGCGACTCAACCGCAAATACCGCGACGAGGCTGCCGTGCTGGAGATGGCGCACAACGAACATCTCGACCTGAACCGGCACCCGAGCCTTCGGGTGCTGGTGTTCGTGGACTCAATTGACCTCGCCGAGATCGAGGCCCTGCGCCATGGCAATGGGCTGCACGCCGACGACCTCACCGCGGTGCACTTCGTGATCGACGTCGACCACGCCATGGCACTCCGGCAGCAGTGGGACCGCTTCGAACACGACACCCCGCTGCAATTGATCAACTGCCCGGACCGTCACTTGAGCAAAGCCGCGCACGATTTCGTCTGGCGCGAACTCGGCGATCACCCGGACTCCATGATCACCGTGCTTTTGCCACGCCGTACCTATTCGCCGTTGCTGGGCCGGCTCTTGCATGACCGCACGGCGGACAGAATGGCCCGCGCCGTGAGCCGCATCCGGGGCGCGACCGCCATCATCGTGCCCTACGACATCGAGTCGCGGATCGCGCGCGTAGCCCCGGCCGGCGGCAACGAGCCCCGCAACGGGAAGGCCGTCGACAACACGGTGACACCGGTCCCCAGCCTCGTGCGCGACTGACGGAAAGTTACAGCGTCTCGTCCAGCTCTCCGAGCCGGTCGGTCAGCCGCAGATTCTCCGAGTAGTCGACCGGGCAGCAGATCAGCGACACCCCGTCGTCGTCGAGTGCGGCCTGCAAAGTCGGCAGCAGCTCGTCAGCGCTGGTGATCCGATAACCTTTGGCGCCAAAGCTTTCCGCGTACTTCACCACGTCGGGGTTGCCGAACTTCACGTAGTAGTGGTCACCGAGCTCAAGGTCCATCTTCCATTCGATCAGGCCGTAGCCGTCGTCCTCCCAGATCAGCACCACCAGCGGGATGCGCTCCCGCACGGCGGTCTCGATCTCCTGGGAGTTCATCAGGAACGCGCCGTCGCCCACCACGGCGAGCACCTTCGCTTCCGGCCGGGCCAGCTTGACCCCGAGCGCCCCAGGGAGTGCAAACCCCATGGTGGACAAGCCATTTGAGATCAGACAGGTGTTGCGCTCATAGGTCGGGTACAGCCGCGCCATCCACATCTTGGTGGCGCCGGTGTCCACCAGCACCACGTCGTCGCGGTCCATCGCCGAACGGGTGTCGGCGACCACCCGCTGCGGCGCCAGCGGGAACCTCGAATCCTGTTGTCCCCTGGCGAATTCCTCGGATAGCAGGCCGGAGCCGGGGATCTCGGGATCGGCCTCGTAGCCGTGCCCGGTGAGGGCGTCCGTCAGCGCGTCGAGGGAGGCGCTGACATCGCCGATGATCCCGACGGCGACGGAGTAGTGAGCATCGACCTCGGCCGGGAACCGGTGAATGTGGATGATCTGCTTGTCGGCCTGCGGATTGATCCGGACCGGGTCGAACTCCTGTAGCTCGTAACCGACCGCGATGATCACGTCGGCGTTGTCGAAACCGAAGTTGACATAGTCGTGGCGCATGAACCCGATGGTCCCGATGCTGTTGGGGTGGTCATCGGGCATGACGCCCTTGCCGTGGAAGGTGTTGGCGACCGGGATGGCGAATGCCTCGGAAAACCGCACCAGCGCCGTCGTGGCGTCGGCGCGCGCGGCCCCGTGCCCGGCCAGCATCACCGGCCGCTGCGCGTTGCGCAATATTTCGACGGCGCGTTCCACCTGACCGGGCGCCGGGGCTTCGGCGCGAACAACGTTGCGCGGCAACGGAGCCAGGTCGTAGTCGGCCTCATCGGCATCGATCTGCTCGGGTACCGCGAGATAGACCGCGGCCGGGCGTTCGGATTCGGCGACCTTGAACGCCTTGCGGAAGATCTCCGGGATGGCGCGCGCGGTGGGCACGCCGGTGGCCCAGCGGGTGATCGGGGCGAACATTCGCACCAGGTCGACGTACTGGTGTGACTCCTTGTATTCGCGGTCCTGGCCGACCTGCGCCGAGATCGCGACCATCGGGGTGCTGTTGGTGGTGGCGTCGGCGACCCCGAGCTGCATGTTGATCGCGCCGGGCCCCAGGGTGGCCGATACCACCGCCGCACGGCCGGTGACCCGCCCGTACATCTCCGCCATGAACGCCGCCGCCTGTTCGTGGCGGGTCAGCACGTACCTGATGGTCTTCGAGGCGGCCAGCGCCTGGATGAAGCGGATATTCTCCTCGCCCGGTATCCCGAAGACGACGGCCACCCCCTCGTTCTCCAGGCACCTGACCATCAGCTCAGCGGCTTTACTCATCCGACACCTCCCCCTGGGAACGATAGTGGCAGGCTATGTGTTGGACCTTGTACCCATCGCAAGCGAAGGATTTCAGCATGGCGATCGCCACCATCAACCCGGCCACCGGCGAGACAGTCAAGACCTTCACCGCCGCTACTGACGACGAAGTGGACGCCGCGATCGCGCGAGCCCACGAGCGCTTCCTGGATTACCGGCACTCCACCACCTTCGCCCAGCGCGCCGAGTGGGCCAACAACGTCGCCGACCTGCTCGAGAAGGAGGCCGACGACGTCGCGGCGATGATGACCCTCGAGATGGGCAAGACACTGAAATCGGCCAAGGCCGAAGCGCTCAAGTGCGCCAAGGGTTTTCGCTACTACGCCGAGCACGCCGAGCAGTTGCTCGCCGACGAGCCCGCCGACGCCTCCAAGGTGGGCGCGAAAAAGGCATACATCCGCTACCAGCCGCTCGGCGTGGTGCTTGCCGTAATGCCGTGGAACTTCCCGCTCTGGCAGGCCGTCCGGTTCGCCGCCCCGGCGTTGATGGCGGGCAACGTCGGCCTGCTCAAGCACGCCTCCAACGTGCCGCAGTCTGCGCTGTATCTCTCCGACGTCATCACCCGCGGCGGCTACCCGCAGGGTTGTTTCCAGACCCTGCTGGTCTCGTCCAGCGCCGTGGAGCGCATCCTGCGCGACCCGCGCGTCGTGGCAGCGACCCTGACCGGCAGCGAACCGGCCGGCCAGTCCGTCGCCGCCATCTGCGGCGACGAGATCAAGCCCACCGTGCTCGAGCTCGGCGGCAGCGACCCGTTCATTGTGATGCCATCGGCGAACCTCGACGAGGCCGTCAAGACCGCGGTCACCGGCCGGGTGCAGAACAACGGCCAGTCCTGCATCGCCGCCAAGCGCTTCATCGTCCACACCGACATCTACGACGCCTTTGTCGACAAGTTCGTCGAGAAGATGGAGGCGCTCAAGGTCGGCGACCCAACCGACCCGGACACCGACGTGGGTCCGCTGGCCACCGAGTCGGGCCGCGACGAAATCGCGCAGCAGGTCGACGAGGCCGTCAAGGCCGGCGCCACGATCCGCTGCGGCGGCAAGACTCCCGACCGGCCGGGCTGGTTCTACCCGCCGACGGTGGTCACCGACATCACCAAGGACATGGCCCTGTACACCGAGGAGGTGTTCGGTCCGGTCGCCTCGATGTACCGCGCTTCGGGCATCGACGAGGCTGTCGAGATCGCCAACGCCACCACCTTCGGGCTGGGGTCCAACGCCTGGACCAATGACGAGGCCGAGCAGCAACGCTTCATCGACGACATCGAAGCCGGCCAGGTTTTCATCAACGGAATGACGGTGTCCTACCCGGAGCTGGGCTTCGGTGGGGTGAAGCGCTCCGGCTACGGCCGCGAACTTGCCGGGCTCGGGATCCGCGAATTCTGCAACGCCAAGACCGTCTGGGTGGGGTAACCGGCTCGACTGTGGGGCCTATGGACGTTTTCGAGGGGCGGTTTCCGTCCGCAGGGCCCACACTCGCCGGCCTGGCAGGCCCTACCCCGCTGCTGCCAAAGCCTTTTCGTCCTCGTCGGCGAAGGTGTCCTCCAATTGCACCGGCGAGTAGTCCAGGTCGATCTCCTCGACCGGGCGGCCGCGCGCGCTGCTGATGGTGCCGAAGCGCCGCATCCCCTTGTCGGAGGAGTACTGCACGAACTCTTCCACCGTCAGGCCAAACGGCATCGGGTCGTAGAGGTTGAACGCCTGCTCGGTGGCCTGCAACGCCAACGGGATCAACTCGTTCATCCGGGTTTCGAAGACGGTCCAGTTGGCGTCGTCGGCCGCCACGTGGCGCCGGCAGGTGAAGGTCCCCCAGGCCATGTGCCGCCGCTCGTCGTCGCCGATGCGCCGGACCAATTCCTGCATGCCGGGCAGAATGCCGCGGTCCACGCAAATCCGGTGCCAGGCAAAGTAACCCGTCAGCGCCAGCATCCCCTCCACGACATGGTTGTAGGTCGCGGCGGCGCGGATCTGGGCGGCCGGTGACGGATCGGTCGTCAGCGCGTTGAGGCATTCCGGCAGCTCCTGGTAGAAGATCTGCCGGTAGGCCGGCAGCTCGTCCAAGTAGCCGTGCAGGTCCTCGGTGATCCCGACGGCATCCAGCCACAGCCGGAACACCTGCGTGTGCTTGGCCTCTTCGAAGGCGAACTGGGTCAGATACATCTCGTCGCCCAGCCGGCCCTCGGCGCGCATCGCCGCCATGAACGGCTGGATGTCCTCGGTCACCGCCTCCTCCCCGGCGATGAACTGGGCGCACAACCGGGTGGCCAGGTGGCGCTCGTCGTCGGCCAGCTTCTCCCAGTCGGCGCGGTCGCGAGAGAAATCGATGTCGGCCGGATCCCAGAACTTGGCATTGCCGCCGGCGAACAGCTTCAACGGCAGGCTGTCCCAGTTGAGGCCGCCCGCAGCGAGCGAGCCTGAATGTGTGCGTATCACGTGACCTCCTCGGGTTGCGGTACCGGACTCGGCGAGTAGGCCGCCGTCAGCACGGCGACAAGCCTGCGCACGGCCAGTGCCGGTTGTTCCGGGCTGGGCTCGTCGAGCCCGAGGACCGGATCCAGTCCGCGCATGTAGGGGGCCAGCGCCAGGTGCGGAAAGATCAACAGCAGCAACGACAACAGCGCGTCGGTGTCGGCATCGGCACCCAGGTCACCGCGCGCCGCGGCATCGCGCACGATCGGGCGCAGCACCTCCAGGTAGTGCCGGTGGATCACGCTGCGCACACACACGCGCGCATCGGTGTCGACCTCCAACGTGGCCGCGGCATGCAGCGCGCGTTCGTGCGGATGGTCGGCGAAATAACCGACCCAGGTATCCAGCCAGTCGGTGAGGAACTCGAAGAACGGGCGGCTGGGGTCGAGCTCGCGGATGCGGCCCTCCATGTAAAACCGCACCCGCTGGCTGGCGATGTCCGCGATGAACGCGTAGAGGTCGCGCTTGTCCGCGAAGTACTGGAATAAGCTGCCCTTGGCAACCCCCGCGCGCCTGGCGATGACGTTCAGGCTGCCCCCGGAAAATCCGTGCGCCCCGAACTCCGCCTCGGCGGCTTCCACTATCGCGGCGCGGCGAGCCGGATCGACGCGCGCCCAGGTGACCGTCGGCATGAAGTCCCCCCTAACCAGAATGACCCGTGGTCATTTTACTGTGATCACCATCACGCTTCAAGCTGTCACCCTCGACTCTCCCGATGGCGTTTGACGGCAACGTCTACGTCGCCGACTACGGCAACTACCGGGTGCTCAAACTCCCTGCGAGATAACGGGTATGCAGCTACGCTCACCGGGTTGGTTTCTGACGCGGGGGCGATACGTGTTTGCCAGGCTGGGGTTTGCCGGTTCGATAGCAGTTGTGGCCGCGCTCGTGTTCGCCCCGGCCCACGCGGACGGGCCGGTGATCGCCGGCATCAAGATCGAAGACGAATCCAGCTCGTGCACTTCGGCTTTCGCGGCGCACGGTAGCGACGGTCAGTACTACCTGATGACCAGCGGCCACTGCGACGCCCATGACGGTTCGACCTGGACGTACGGGCCGGACAACGTGCCGCTGGGCAAAGTCAGCACCCAGGAGTACGAAGTCAACGACGAGACCGGCACGCAGCACAGGGACGCCGCGCTCATCCGCCTCGACCCCAGCGTCGGGGTGCCGTCGGGTGTCATCGACGGCCGGTACCCGGTGCACAACGCGTTGAGTTTCGGCCAGATCAAGGCTGGGACGCCGATCTGCAAGGTCGGTGCGGTCACCGGCGAGACTTGCGGCACCATCCTCGACACCGAGGGCGACTACGTCGTCAAGACCAGCGTTTACAGCCTGCCCGGCGACAGCGGCAGCCCCGGCTTCGTGAAGAACCCGGACGGCAGCGCGACCGCGGTCGGCATCTTGACCTCGTCCGACGAGGGCGACGACCACACGACGTACTTCATCATCGTGCAGCCGTTACTGGCCAAGTGGGGCCTGCAAATCCTTTGACGCTCAAGTCTTTTCACGGGCGCATTTGGTAGGCGCCGTTGAGCGGCAGCACGTGTTCCTTCCAGACCTGCGCATAACGCGCCGGGTCGTGAACCGGACGCCGGGTCATCCGCGTCGCGAAGCGCGCCTGCTCGTCCGTGGTAGCCGCCTTGTCGTGCAGCTCGACGGCGTAGGTGTTGAAGTCCCGCACCAGCAAGGAGAAGATCTCGTCGAGCAGCGGCTCGTCCAGCCTCGACATCGGAGCCTCTTCCAGGATCAGCTGCGCATAAGGGACCAGCGCGAAGAGTTGGCCCACGCCGAAGGCGAAGTCGATATCCTTCTGCTGCGCCGCATCCGGGGTGGCCGAGGCGAGCATCTCGGCGAGCACGTCGATTTGGTCGCGCAGCAGCGCGACGTTTGGCAGGTGCGCGTAGCCGCCGAACGCCGCACGCCAATCGTGGAAGCGGACCTTGCCCAACCCGCCGGTCGGCCCCTGGGCGAATAGGAACGAGTCGTCGGCGTCGTCGTCGCGGCGGCCGATCACCGGCAGCGCGTCGTCGGGGGCGAACAGGTAGTTGGGCATGAACTTGGCCAGCAGCCCGATGTTGATGTGGACGGTGCCCTCCAGCCGCGGCAGCAGGCCGATCTCGCGGGCCACGGTCTCGAAGAAGGTGTCCTTCTCCACGCCCTTGGCCGCGATGACGTCCCACAGCGCGGTGATGACCCGCTCCCCTTCGCTGGTGACCTTGGCCTTGGTCAGCGGGCTGTAGAGCAGGTAGCGCCGATCGTCGGCCGAGGCGCTGCGCATGTAATCGGACGCGCGCGTGCACACCAGCCGCATCGCGACCAGCCGCGCGTAGGCGTCGGTGAGCAGCCGGCGCACGTGGCTGAAGTCGGTGACGACGGTCCCGTAGAGGTAGCGGTTGGCGGCGTGGGTGACCGACTCGTACATGGCGTGGGTGCACATGCCGACCGCGCCCCAGCCCAGGTTGTACTTGCACACGTTGACCGTGTTGAGGGCTGCGTGGAACGCGTCCATGCCGCGGTGCAAGATGTCCGCGTCGGTGACCGGGTAGTCGTGCAGCGCGTAGTTGGCCACGTAGTTCTGTGAGTTGACCACGTTCTTCAACAGCTCGTAGCGGTCATGCTGGGAGTCGGCCGCGAAGAAGACGTACTCTCCGTCTTCTGAAGGATCGGCGATCTTGCCGAACGTCGAGACCATCCTGGCCACGTTGGCGTTGCCGATGTAGTACTTCTCCCCGTTGGCCACCCAGCCGTGCTCCGATGGCGTCAGGATCAGGTCGGTCTTGTAGACGTCGGCGCCGTGCCGCTGTTCCGAGAGGCCGAAGCCGAACACCTCCCCCTGCTCCAGCTGGGCGGCGGCCTTGCGCTTGGCGTCCTCGTTGTCGCTCATCCAGATCGGGCCCAGGCCCAGCGCGGTGACCTGGAACGGGTACCAGTAGCTCAGCCCGTAGAAGCCGATGATCTCGGCGAATTCGCTGATCCGGTAGGTGTCCCAGCGACAGTCGCCGGCGCCGTACTCAGACGGCGTCAGCAGGGACGCGAAGATGCGCTCCTTGGCGATGAAGTTGAGGAAGTCGGAGTACCACACGCGCTCGTGGTCGTCGTGTTTGAGCATCGCCTTGCCGCGGGACTCGAAGAAGTCCACGGTCGCGGCCATGATCTCGCCCGAGCGCGCGTCGGGGTATTTGCGTTGCAACCGGTTGGGATTGAGCAGCATGAGGGGAACGTAGCGCAAACAAGCCTGTTGGAGAACCGTCCTAGCGACCTAGCATCAGGGACGTGTCAGAACTCAGCACCGCTCGCGGACCCATCGATACCGCCGATCTGGGCGTCACGCTCATGCATGAGCACGTCTTCATCATGACCACCGAAATTGCCGAAAACTATCCGGAAGCCTGGGGCGACGAGGAGAAGCGGGTGGCCGACGCGATCTCTCGACTCAACGAGCTCAAGTCGCGCGGGGTGGACACCATCGTGGACCTCACCGTGATCGGCCTGGGCCGCTACATTCCACGGATCGCCCGGGTGGCGGCGGCCACCGAGCTGAATATCGTTGTGGCGACCGGACTTTACACCTACAACGACGTGCCGTTCCGGTTCCACTACGAGGGCCCGGGCGGCATGCTCGGCGGCCCCGAAATCATGGTCGACATGTTCGTCCGCGACATCGAGCAGGGCATCGCCGACACCGGCGTCAAGGCCGGGATCCTCAAATGCGCCACCGACGAGCCCGGCGTCACCCCCGGCGTCGAGCGGGTGCTGCGCGCCGTCGCGCAGGCGCACAAGCGCACCGGGGTGCCGATCTCCACGCACACCCACGCCGGACTGCGGCGCGGGCTGGAGCAGCAGCGCATCTTCTCCGAGGAGGGCGTCGACCTGAGCCGGGTGGTCATCGGCCACTCGGGCGACAGCACCGACTTCGGCTACCTCGAGGAGCTCATCTCCGCCGGCTCCTACCTCGGCATGGACCGCTTCGGCATCGACGCGATCTCCTCGTTCGAGGACCGGGTGAACACCGTGGCGACGCTGTGCGAGCGCGGGCACGCCGACAAGATGGTGCTCAGCCACGACGCCAACTGCTACTTCGACGCGCTGCCCGAGGACGTCTCGGCGCAGATCATGCCGAACTGGCACTACCTGCACATCCACAACGACGTCATCCCGGCGCTCAAGCAACGCGGTGTCACCGAGGAGCAGCTGCAGACCATGCTGGTGGACAACCCGCGCCACATCTTCGAGCAGACTGGCGCTTATGAGTAACCCGACGCCGCCGATCGGAACGCAGGTTTCGGCCCTGGCCGCCCTCGCCCCCGACGAGCCCGCCGTCACCTGCGACGGGGTGACGCTCACCCGCGCCGAACTCGATTCCTCGACGAACCGATTGGCCCGGGCCTACGCCGCCCGGGGCGTCGGCGTCGGCGACTACGTGACGATGGTGCTGCCCAACTCGATCGAGTGGATCCAGGCCGCCGTCGCGTGCTGGAAGCTGGGCGCGGTTCCGCAGCCGCTGTCCGCGCGGTTGCCGGACGCCGAGTTGCACGGTCTGCTGGAGCTGAGGCCGCCCGCTCTGCTGGTGGGCCGGGCGCATCCTCAGATACCCAGCGTGCCAGCGGGTTTCACCCCCGACCCGGCGTTGTCCGGCGACGGGCTGCCCGAAGCGGTCTCGCCGGTGTGGAAGGCGATGGGATCGGGCGGCAGCACCGGCCGACCGAAGCTGATCGAATCCGGCGGTGACAGCCGGATACCGGCCGCCATCGGCTATCCGCTGGGCGCGCAGGAGGGCGACACCACCCTGGTGCCGATCCCACTGTCGCACAACACCGGTTTCACCACTGCGACGATCGCGTTGCTGATGCGACACCACCTGGTGGTGATGAGTCGGTTCGACCCGCAGCAGTTCCTCCGGCTCATCAGCGATCACCGCGTCACGTTCCTGACGACGGTGCCGACGATCATGCAACGGTCGCTGCCGGTGTATCACGCCGACCCGGGCGCCTACGACCTGTCTTCGCTGCGCCGGTTCTGGCATATGGGGGCGCCGTGCCCGCCGGCCGTCAAGGAGGCGTGGATCAAACTCGTCGGGCCCGAAGTCGTCTGGGAACTCTACGGCGGCACCGAATTACAGGCGCTCACCTTCATTTCCGGTGATCAGTGGCTGACCCATCGCGGCTCGGTCGGGGTGGTGGTCGCCGGGGAGATGAAGGTCCTCGACGACGACGGCAACCCCTGTGCCCCGGGAGTGGTCGGTGAGATCTACATGCGGCCGAACCCCGGTAGCGCGCCGACCTACCGCTACGTCGGCGTCACGGCGAAAAGCCGCGACGGCTGGGACTCGCTGGGCGATCTCGGCTATTTCGACGAGGACGGATTCCTCTACCTGTCGGACCGCCGGGTGGACATGTTCACCGTCGGCGGCCGCAACGTCTACCCCGCCGAGATCGAGAGCGCGCTGTCGGCGCACCCGGACGTGCTGTCGTGTCTGGTCGTCGGTGTACCCGACCCGAACGCCGGCGACCTCGGCCAGGTGCCTTACGCCCTGGTGCATACCGCCGACGGCTCTTCACTTGACGAAGAGGGCGTGAAAGAATTTCTGCGCGAATCAATTTCGTCATACAAGGTGCCGCACATGGTGGAGTTCGTCGACACCCCGTTGCGCGACGACGCGGGCAAGGCGCGGCGCTCGGCGGTGCGCGACGAGGTCATGGCGCGATTGAGTCCGCCTCAGCGTCGATGAGCTCTCCAGCGGGGCGCTGAATTCGTTTCTCCCAGCGCCGCAACGCTTCTCGCGCGGGCGACTCGACCAGGCCGTAGCTGACAGCCGCGATCGCGAAGCCGAAGATCAACGTCAGCACCAGCACCGTCGGCATCCGTCCGGTGAACGGGAACGTGCCGATCACCGGGAACACCATGGCCAGCGCGGCCAGGTGCCAGATGAACAGGCCGTAGGACCAGCGACCCAGCGTCACCATCGCGGTGCTGCCCAGTACCCGGTGCAGGGTGTCGGGACGATCCAGCACCAGCGGCGCCACCAGCGCCCATGCCACCACCGACCCCATGGCTGCCTTCACCGCGAACTGCAGGTCGCTGCCCACGGCCAAGCCCGCCGGCCCGGCCAGTGGGGAGGCCGCCACCAGGTAGGCCAGCACCGCCAGCACCGCCATCGGCAGTCGGTGGCGGGCCAACCGGTGCGGCGCGCCGATCGGGCTGTGCACCCACTCGGCCAGCAGCATGCCCGCCGCGAACCAGGAGAAGAGCGCCGGCGGCCAGTTGAGCGGATTGGTTCCCGACGCGGTGTGGATGGGCAGCCAGGCCCAGGCCCAGCTGAGCGCGCCCACGGCCGCGATCGCCGGCACCCGCGCTTTCACCGGGAGGCGGCGGGCCAGCAACGCCAGGATCGGCAGCGCCAGGTAGAAGGTGACTTCGACGGATAGGCTCCACATCTGGGTCAGGCCGCCGGTCAGGGTGAGCGGCACATAGATCTGAGTCAGCGTCAGGTTTGCCAGCCACACCGTCAGGCTGGCGTGATCGGAGTCGGGCAGCAGCGTCAGGATCACCGCGACGGCCACCACATAGGCCGGCATGATGCGGACCACCCTCGAACGCAGGTAGTGCCCGGTGGCGGGGCGGGGCTCGAGGTCGCGGGCCGCCGCGGCGTGCCCGCGCCACAGCAGGAAACCCGAGAGCGCGAAGAACACCGCCACCGCGAGATCGAAGCGCCCGAACAGCCGGCCCGCGACGCCGCTGGAGTGCCCCGTCTGAAATGCGACGTGGGTGATGACCACTCCCATGGCCGCGCAGGCGCGCATACCCTCGACGGCGGGGAGGAAACTGCGGGTCCCACCGACCCGCTGGCCATCGGTCACCATCACAGTCTGCATGCAGGTGTTGCTGTTAGGGTCGTCAACGTCGGCGACCGACGTAGGAGGTCACACTTGAACCGCGGCGGTGACGATGCAGAGCGAAGCGATGAGGAGGAGCGACGCACGTGAACCGAGCCGTCATGTTGCGGTTCGCCGCATGCGGGACCATCGGACTCGGAGCCGCCCTGTTGATCGCCGCGTTGCTGTTGTCGACGTACACCAGTAGCAGAATCACCAAAATCCCGCTCAACATCGACACCACGCTGGTCAGCGAGGGCAATGGGACCGCGCTGGACTCGTCGTCGTTGTCCGGCGATCACTTCGTCATCAACCAGAACGTGCCGCTGGCCTCGCAGCAACAGATCACCGTCGAGTCGCCGGCCAACGCGGACGTCGTCACGCTGCAGGCCGGCACCACGGTCCGGCGCACCGACAAGCAGAAGGACAGCGGGCTGCTGCTGGCGATCGTCGACACCGTGACCCTCAACCGCAAAACCGCGCTGGCCGTCTCGGACGACACCCATACCGGCGGCTCGGTCCAGAAGCCGCGCGGCATCAACGACGAGAACCCGCCGACGGCGATTCCGCTGCGGCACGACGGCCTGTCCTACCGGTTCCCGTTCCACACCGAGAAGAAGACGTATCCCTATTTCGACGCGATCGCGCAGAAGTCGTTTGATGTCAACTACCAAGGCCAGGAAGACGTCAACGGTCTGACCACCTACCGCTTCACCCAGAACGTCGGCTACAACGCCGACGGCAAGCTGGTGGCACCGGTCACCTACCCGTCGCTGTACGCGGGCGACGAGGACGGCAAGGTCACCGCCTCGGCGGCGATGTGGGGCCTGCAGGGCGGCGACCCCGCAGAGCAGGTCACCATGGTCCGCTACTACGCCGCGCAGCGGACCTTCTGGGTGGACCCGGTCACGGGCACCATCGTCAAGGAATCCGATCACGCCAACCACTACTTCTCCCGCGATCCGCTGAAGCCCGAAGTCACGCTGGCCGATTACAAGCTGACCTCGACCGAAGACACCGTCGAATCGCAGGTCAGTTCCGCGCGCGACGAGCGGGACCGGCTGGCGCTGTGGTCGCGTGTGCTGCCGATCACGTTCACGGCCATCGGCTTGGTCGCGCTGATCGGCGGCGCGTTGCTCGCCTCGTTCAGCCTGCGGACCGAGAGCGCGCTGGCCGGGCCCGGCCACGACGTCGACGACCAGGACTTCGGCCGCGCGCCCGACCGGGTGCCCGGCGCCGAGGCCGAAACCGAGAAGCTGCCCGCCCAACCTCCCCGCGATGATTCGAGTGCGCCCGAGGCCGACCCGCCTGCTCCGGAGCCGCCGGAGCCGGAGTCCGGGGACTAGCTCTATGCGGGCCGGCATGGCCCGGCCGGGGTACGCGTTGTGTCTGGCGCTGCTCGTCGTCGCGCCGCTGCTGAGGCCCGGATATTTGCTGCTGCGCGACGCGGTGTCCACACCGCGGTCGTATCTGTCCGATACCGCGCTCGGGTTGACGGCGGCGCCGCGCGCGACACCGCAGGACTTCGCGGTCGCGCTGGCTTCTGCGGTCGTGGACGGCGGCGTCGTGGTCAAGGCGCTGCTGGTGCTGGCATTGTGGCTGGCGGGGTGGGGCGCGGCCCGGTTGGTAGCCCTTGCGCTGCCCGCGGCGGGTCCTAATGGCCAGTTCGTGGCGACCACCGTGGCGATTTGGAACCCGTACGTGGCCGAGCGGCTGCTGCAGGGTCATTGGAGCCTGCTCGTCGGGTACGGGTGCCTGCCGTGGGTGGCGACGGAAATGCTGCGGTTGCGGTCTTACGGAGGGGCGTTCTTCGGACTGGGGTTCTGGGTAGCGGTGGCCGGACTGACCCCGACCGGACTGCTGCTGGCCGCGACGGTCGCGCTGGTCTGCGTCGCGGCGCCCGGGGCGGGCCGGTCGCGTCTTGTGTGCGCGGCGGCGGCGTTGGGTGTTGCGGTGTTGGCGGCGCTCCCGTGGCTGACGGCGGCAGTGGCGGGCTCGTCGTTGAGCACCCTCGCTGCGGAACCCGGCGTTCGGGTGTTCGCGGCGCGCGCCGAGCCGGGTCTGGGCACCCTGGTCAGCCTGGCCAGCCTTGGTGGGATCTGGAACGGTCAGGCCGTACCCGCCTCTCGGGCAACGCTTTTCGCGGTGGTGTCGGCCACGGTGCTGTTTTCAGTGGTGGCGGCCGGGCTGCCCGCTATTACACGTTGCCCGGGGGCGCTGCCCCTGCTGGTGCTGGCGGCGGTGGCCGTCGTGGTGCCGTCGTGTTTGGCGACCGGTCCCGGCCTGCACCTGTTGAGCGCCGTGGTGGACGCCGTCCCTGGCCTAGGGGTGCTGCGCGACGGACAGAAGTGGGTGGCGCTGGCGATGCCGGGATACGCGCTGGCCGGCGCGGGCGCGGTGCTGACTCTGGGCCGGTGGCTGCGCCCTGCCGGCGCGGCACTGGTCTGCTGCCTGGTGCTGCTCCTGGCGCTGCCCGACCTGGCCTGGGGCGTGTGGGGCCGGGTGCAGCCGGTGCACTATCCGCCGGGATGGGCTGCCGTCGCGGCCGCAATCAACTCTCAGCCCGGCCCGGTGGCGGTGTTGCCCGCCGGCACCATGCGCCGCTTTCCCTGGTCGGGTTCGGCGCCGGTGCTCGATCCTGCGCAGCGCTGGGTCCGCGCCGACGTGCTGGCCACCGGCGACCTGGACATCGCCGGGATGACCGTGCCCGGGGAGGGCGCACGCGCCCGCGCGGTGCAGGGGTTGCTGCTGGGCGGGTCCGACCCGTCGGCGTTGGCCTCGGCCGGGGTGGCGTGGCTGGTCGTGGAGTCCGACTCCCCCGGGGACGTGGGTTCCTCAGCGCGAACCCTGGACCGGCTCTCGCCGGTGTATCGAGACCGCTCGCTGGCGCTGTACCGGATCGGCGGTGAGTCTGCCGGTGTGCCTTCTGCCCACCGCCGAGCGACACTCGCCGCGCATTGGGTGTGGGTCGCGTTGTTGGTGGGGTGCGGAGCGGGCGCGGTCGCCCGACGTGTCCGGCGGCGGTGAAGTGACGATCGCCTCCTCTCGTGAAACGCTGGCGTCTCTCGGCAAGGAGATAATGCCTTTTGAAACTTGATGGCGGATGCGATATCACCCGAGCGTGAACCACTACACCTACCGCGCTGAATGGTGGCCTGAGCGCGGCGAATACGTGGTCCGGTGTATCGAATTACCCTGGCTCAGCCGCTGGGCGTTCAGCCTGCAAGAGGCGACCGCGGCTGCCGAGCAAGCCGTCGACGAGTGCGTAGCCGAGCGCGCAGCAGACGGCGGCGAAGTGCCGGCGCCGCTGACCGAACGGCAACACCGCGGGAAGTTCGTGGTGAGGACATCGCCGGAGTTGCACGCACGGCTCGCCATCGAAGCCGCCGAACAACACGTGTCGATGAATCACTGGGTGGTGCAGAAACTTTCGGGGAGGCTCGACCATCGGCTTAGCGACTTATTCGACTTCGATTAGCGCGCCGGTGATATCTCATGCGACATCGCATTTTAGAAGTGGGTGGCGGTTCCCGCGGACCGCCTTAAACCAGTCCACTCACCAGCGCGCCGGCCTGCACAGCTTCCAGCACCGTGCGCATCGCGTCCGCGCTTTGCGCCCAAGAGAATTCGACGCTGCGTGCCTGCGCCTTGGCGCCGAGTTGATCACGCAGAACCGGGTCGCGGAGCAGTCGCTCGAGGCGATCCACCAACTCGGCGTGGTTGTCCACCAAGATCCCGGTGACGCCGTCGACGATCGAGTCTGACAGCCCGCCGGAGGAGCGGTAGCCCACGGTGGGCACGTTGTGCTGGGCGGCCTCCACGACGGCCAAACCCCATCCCTCCTTGCGAGACGGCAACACGTGCACCCAAGACTGCTGCAGCACAAGGTGTTTGGCGACATCGTCGACGTGGCCGTGGAACGTCACCGCGTCGGACACCTCCAGCCGGCGCGCCTGGTCGACGAGTCGCTGTCGCCACCATCCGTCTCCGATGATGTCAAGGCGCAGGCCGGGGATCCGCTCCCTGAGTTCGGCGACCGCCTCCAGCGCGTCCTCAATCTGCTTGTGCGGCACCAGGCGCGACAGCACCACCACTCGCGGCGCGGGCGCGCGCAGGCCGGACAACGTGTACCTCGGCGCTTCATCGAGACCGTTGCGCACCACCGCGATCCGCTCGGTGTCCACCCCGAGAGCAACTAGATCGCGCGCCGAGGGCAGCGACACCGTCACGTACTGATTGCGGCGGTTCACCCACGGCGACAATCGCGACTCGATAAACCAGCCAAGCCGACCGAGCACCGGCCCGGCCACCGGCCACTGCTCGCGATGGCAGTGATGCACCAGCACCGCCACTCGCCGGCCGTAGATCAGCCGGGCCATAAACGGCAGACCGTTCTGGGTGTCGACGACGACATCGGGTCTGGTGCGCGCCACCGCCATCGCCAGCAACGCCAGCACGTACACCGAGTACCGCCCGCCGGCGCGGCGGATCCGCACGCCGTCGACAATCTCGTCTCGCGACGCACCGGCGTAGCGCGCGGTGCGCAGCGTGACGTCGACGCCCGACGCCGCGAGCTGCGCGCCGATGCGCTGCAGGTAAGTTTCGCTGCCGCCGCCCTGCGGGTGCCCGGTATCGCGCCAGCACAGCAGCAATACAGAGCGCAGATCAGACATTGTTCGACAGCCTAGCCGTGACCGGTCGTAGGGTGTGCCCGGTGGCAGTGACCGATCTCTTCGCGCGGCGGGCGTCGCTCGCCCGCTCGGTGCGGCTGTTGTCGCGGTTTCGCTTCGAACAGACCGACCCGGCCCGCTTCTACGGTGCGCTGGCGACTGACACCGCGGCGATGATCGGCGACCTGTGGCGCTGCGTCCACGGCGAACCCCCGACCGGTCGCACGCTGCTTGACGTCGGCGGCGGGCCAGGATACTTCGCGACGGCCTTCACCCAAGCCGGGTTTCGGTACCTCGGCGTCGAGCCGGACCCCAGCGAAATGCACGCCACCGGAACGGTTTTCGAACGCGAGTCTGGGGTGTTCCTGCGCGCGTCGGGTATGGCACTGCCGTTCGCCGACGACTCGGTGGACATCTGCCTGTCGTCGAACGTCGCCGAACACGTGCGGCGGCCGTGGCAGCTCGGCAACGAGATGCTGCGGGTGACCCGGCCCGGTGGGCTGGCGGTGCTGTCCTACACCGTCTGGCTGGGCCCGTTCGGCGGGCACGAGATGGGCCTGACGCACTACCTGGGCGGCGAGCGCGCCGCGGCCCGCTATGCGCGCAAACACGGTCACCCCGCCAAAAACAACTACGGGTCGTCGTTGTTCGCGGTGTCCGCGGCCGACGGCCTGAGCTGGGCCGAGAACACCGGGGCTTTGATCGCCGCATTCCCGCGCTACCACCCCCGATGGGCGTGGTGGCTGACGTCGGCGCCGGTGCTGCGCGAGTTCGCCGTGAGCAATCTGGTGCTGGTGCTTCGGCCTCGATAATGGAACGTGTTCTAATCTGGCTTCCGCTTGGGTAGGGTGGCGCCCATGGGTGACCTTAAGACCGAATACGACAAGCTCTTCATCGGCGGCAAATGGACCGAGCCGTCGACCTCCGAAATGATCGAGGTGCACTGTCCGGCGACCGGTGAGTACGTCGGCAAGGTGCCAATGGCTGCCGCGGCCGACGTCGACGCGGCCGTCGCCGCGGCGCGCGCCGCCTTCGACAGCGGCCCGTGGCCGTCTACTCCGCCGAAGGAACGCGCGGCCGTCATCGCCAACGTGCTCAAGCTGATGGAGGAGCACAAGGACGGCTTCGTCAAACTGCTCGGCCTCGAGACCGGCCAGCCGCCGACCTCGGTCGAGACGATGCAGTGGATGAGTGGCATCGGCGCGATGAACTTCTTCGCCGGACCCGCCGTCGAGCAGGTCAAGTGGCAGGAGATCCGCACCGGCGGCTACGGGCAGACCATCGTCCACCGTGAGCCGCTCGGCGTGGTCGGCGCTATCGTTGCGTGGAACGTGCCGCTGTTCCTGGCGATCAACAAGCTCGGCCCGGCGCTGCTGGCCGGTTGCACGGTCGTGCTCAAGCCGGCGGCCGAAACACCGCTGAGCGCAAACGCATTCGCCGAGATCTTCGCCGAGGCCGGCCTGCCCGAAGGCGTGCTCTCGGTGGTGCCCGGCGGAGTCGAGACGGGTCAGGCGCTGACCTCCAACCCCGACATCGACGTCTTCTCCTTCACCGGCAGCTCGGCCGTCGGCAAGGAGATCGGCAAGCGCGCGGCGGAGCTGCTCAAGCCGTGCACGCTGGAGCTCGGCGGCAAGTCGGCGGCCATCCTGCTCGACGACGTCGACATTGCCGCCTCGATCCCGATGCTGGTGTTCTCCGGGATCATGAACACCGGCCAGGCCTGCGTGGCCCAGACCCGCATCCTGGCGCCGCGGTCACGCTACGACGAAATCGTCGAAGCGGTAAGCAATTTCGTGCAAATGCTGCCGGTCGGCAAGCCCGACGACCCGGCCGCCCAGATCGGTTCGCTGATCTCGGAGAAACAGCGCGCCCGGGTCGAGGGCTACATCGCCAAGGGCATCGAAGAAGGCGCACGGTTGGTCACCGGCGGTGGCCGTCCCGAGGGACTGGACGGCGGGTTCTTCGTGCAGCCCACAGTGTTCGCCGACGTCGACAACAAGATGACGATCGCCCAAGAGGAGATCTTCGGTCCGGTGCTGAGCATCATTCCCTACGAGACCGAGGACGAGGCGATCAAGATCGCCAACGACTCGGCCTACGGGCTGGCCGGAAGTGTGTGGACCACCAATGTGCCGCACGGCATCGAGGTTTCGGAGCAGATCCGCACCGGGACGTATGCGATCAACTGGTATGCGTTCGACCCGTGCTGCCCGTTCGGTGGGTACAAGAACTCCGGCATCGGCCGCGAGAACGGCCCGGAAGGTGTGGAGCACTTCACCCAGCAGAAGAGCGTGCTGATGCCGATGGGCTACACCCTGGAGGGCTAGCGACAGCTAGCCGCAGGTCTTGCGCCGAGCTGTCAGCGGCCTTGAAAGCGCGCCTGCCGTCGCCCGATAAACGACTGCACGCCCTCGGCGGCGTCGAACTCGTCGCCGGTGAGCAGCCGGCGCATGGCATTACCCCAGCCGGCGACGCGGGGCAGCCGGATAGTCGCGCAGGGCAAGTTCGCTGGTCATCGGCGAAGTCAAGCGCAGACAGGAGATTATGCAAGAGAGCATAGAAATCGTTTAGTTACGCGCGGCCCGTGCCGTACGAGTGACGAACGCCACACCTATTTACCGTGGTTGTGACCGTTGCTTAGCCAATAAAAGTTGCTTGCTTAACAAGTGTCTTATATGATTCTCAGCATATTCTTGGGTACGTACTGGGAGAATGCCATGTGGATCATCGAACTCAACGTCGCGGGCTACCACTACAGCCGCGAGATCCCCGACCTGCGGCGCAAACCCTTCCGGTTCAGCCCCCGCAACGTGCACTGGCCGACACTGCGGCACTCCAGCGCCGCGTGACCTCATCCTGTCCGGACGCCGCACCGGTAAAGCGCGGCGACACCCGCAAGAAGATGCTGATCAGCGCCGCCGAGGTGATGCGTGAGCGCGGTGCGGCGGGTGTGACCATCGACGCGGTGCTGGCGCACAGCGGCGCTCCCCGCGGCTCGGTGTATCACCACTTTCCCGAGGGCCGCAACCAGATCCTGCTCGAGGCACTGCAGTATGCCGGCGACTCCATCACCGAAATCATCGACGACGCGGCGGACCGCGGCGCGCGGGTTCTGGTGCGCAAGTTCGTCGAGTACTGGGAGCGCCGGCTGGCCGATGGCGGCTTCAACGCCGGGTGTCCCGTCGTGGCCGCCGCACTGGTGTCGGCCGATGACGAACCGCAACTCTGCTCCAACGCCGGCGCCATCCTGGGCCGGTGGTGCACTGCCCTCACTCGGGCGTTCGTTTCCGACGGATTCAGCGAAGCGGATGCCGCGTCGCTGTCGGTGACCTCGATCGCGGCCCTGGAGGGCGCGATCATGCTGTGCCGGTCGACCCAAAGCGCGGCCCCGCTGCGTCAGGTCGGCGACCAGCTCGAATTCCTCATCAAGGCAAGGGATTTCGTCGCACGACAATCGCCGTAGCGTAGCCGGCGCGCGTGCGCCGCAAATTGATCCAATCCAGTTTGGATAAATCCATTGCTTTTTGGCCTTCCAGCGGCGTTAACTTCGCTTACCTGCATCGGGGTGCGGGGCCGTCGGGGGTGGGGGCCTAAAGCGGTGGGGAGGCGCGGCGATGTCCGCATTGGTGGCAGTACCCGAGTTGGTGGCGACTACGGCTTCAGATCTGGATAGCCTCGGTTCGACGATAAGTGCAGCTCACAGCACCGCCGCGCCGGCGACCACGGGTGTGCTGGCCGCGGCTGAAGACGAAGTGTCGACGGCGGTCGCGGCGCTATTCGGTGCGCATGGGCAATATTTTCAGGCGCTGGCCGCCAGGGCGCGGACGTTCCACCAGAGTTTCGTCCATAACTTGACTGGCGCCGCGAACTTGTATTCCAGCGCCGAATCGGCAAGCACCGCATCGCTTTTAACGGGTCTCGAGGGCGCGCTGTTGTCACCCGGCCTGCAGCCGATCCTGAGTGTCCTGAACGTCCCGAGCCTCTTGCTGATGAGCCGGCCACTGATCGGCAACGGCACTGCGGGAACACCCGGAACGGGCGAAAGCGGTGGCAAGGGTGGGATTTTGATCGGCAACGGCGGCGCAGGCGGGTCCGGTGCGGCCGGCGAAAACGGCGGCAAGGGTGGAGCCGCAGGCCTGCTCGGCACCGGCGGAGCCGGCGGGGCCGGCGGCGTAGCACTCGACGGGGCGGCGGGCAACGGCGGTGCCGGCGGCCGGGGGGGCCTGCTGCTCGGCACCGGCGGCTCGGGGGGGCTTGGCGGCATAGCCACCAACGGCGCCGGGGGTAATGGAGGTGCCGGCGGCAACGCCGGCCTGCTCCACGGCAACGGCGGAGCCGGCGGTATCGGCGGAGCCGGCGTCCCGGGCGGCGGCGCGGGAGGTAAGGGCGGCTCCGGCGCGCTACTCGATGGCAACGGCGGGGCCGGCGGCCTCGGCGTCGACGGTGCCGCCGGTGGTGCCGGCGGGTCCGCGTTTCTGATCGGCAACGGCGGCGACGGCGGCATCGGCGGGACTGGTTTAGCAGGCGTCCTGGGGGCCGGCGGCGGCGATGGCGGCGCCGGCGGCCACGGTGGGTCGCTGAGCGGCAACGGCGGCGCCGGCGGCATCGGTGGGGTCGGTGTGCTAGGCCTCAACGGCAGTTCGAGCGGCGATGGCGGCGCAGGAGGCGGTACAGGTCTATTCGGCAACGGCGGCGCCGGCGGCACCGCCGGCGTGGCCGCGGTGGACGGCACCGCCGGCAACGGCGGCAACGGCGGTGGCGGCGGCTGGATCGACGGCAACGGCGGCGCCGGCGGCTTGGGTGGGCTGGGCGCCGCGGCCAACCCCGGCAATGGCGGCAATGGGGGCAGCGCCAAGCTGATCGGCAACGGCGGCGACGGCGGCGACACTCTGGTCGGCGGCACGCCCGGCAAGGGTGGCAGCGGCGGCCTGTTGTCCGGAGCCGACGGAACCCCCGGAGGCAACGTCCTTTAGCGTCCTTTAGCGTCCTTTAGCGTCCTTTAGCGTCCGAATTCCTCATCAAGACAAGGAAATTCGTAACCTTCTCGGCTGCCCGAACGTGTCGTCCGGTTTGCCGGACGTTTCGGCTGACACCGATTGTTCAGCAACACAGGTTCCGGTATTTTCCGTTGACCCGCATCTAAACTGCGGGTCCTTTGGGGTTGGGCACCAAAGCGGTGAAAGGTCGGGCGGGATGACTTCTGTGTTGGCGATACCGGAGTTGGTGGCGGCTGCCGCGTCGGATCTGCAGGATCTCGGTTCCTCGATTGGCGGGGCCAATGCCGCCGCGGCTCCCTCGACCGTACGTGTGATAGCCGCGGCCGAAGATGAGGTGTCGAAGGCAATCGCCGCGCTTCTTGGGCAGCACGCCAAGGAATTCCAGGCGCTGGCGGCCCAGGCGCAGGCGTTCCATCGGAATTTTGTCCAGGCCTTGGCCGGCGCCGCGAACTCGTATTCCAGCGCCGAAACCGCCGGCTCCTCGGCGCTCGCCAGCAGGATCGAGGCTGCAGTGACGTCGCCCGGCATGCAGCCCATGCTCAGCGTCCTCAACGCACCCACCGAGACCCTGCTGGGCCGACCGCTGATCGGCAACGGAACCCCGGGAACACCCGGCACGGGTCAAAACGGCGGCGCCGGCGGGA
This sequence comes from uncultured Actinomycetota bacterium, assembly GCA_963758775.1. Classification (GTDB taxonomy): domain Bacteria; phylum Actinomycetota; class Actinomycetes; order Mycobacteriales; family Mycobacteriaceae; genus Mycobacterium. Next base: position 1,209,439 of record CAVWWU010000010.1, on the reverse strand, counting down.
TTTTGATCGGCAACGGCGGCGCCGGCGGATCCGGCGGCCTGGGCCAAAACGGCGGAAACGGCGGAGCCGCGGGCCTGCTCGGCACCGGCGGGGCCGGCGGGACCGGCGGAGCCGCACTCAACGGGATTGCGGGCAATGGCGGCAACGGCGGAAACGCCGGGTTGATCGGTGGCGGCGGCAACGGCGGCGCGGGCGGAAATGGCGCCTCGCTGGCAAACCCACTTGCAGCCGGCACCGGGGGCGCCGGCGGGAGGGCCGGCAGCGGCGGCCTCTTCTACGGCAACGGCGGTATCGGCGGAAATGGTGGAGCCGGTCCGACGGCCGGTGGCGCGGGCGGCAACGGAGGTGCCGGCAGCTTGTTCTACGGCAACGGTGGTGACGGCGGTGACGGCATGGACGGCGCAGCCGGCGGCAACGGCGGTTCCGCACACCTGATCGGCGGCGGCGGGGGCGGAGGGGGCGGCGGCGCGGGCATCCCGGGCGTCGGAGGCTCCGGCGGCGGCAATGGCGGGGCCGGCGGCGCCGGGGGGCTGCTAAGCGGCAACGGCGGCTCCGGAGGCGCCGGCGGGGCCGGAGTTGCGGGCCTCAACAGCAGCTCCGGCGGCGACGGTGGCGCCGGCGGCGGTACCGGACTGTTCGGCAAGGGCGGTGGCGGCGGCGTCGGCGGCGATGCCGCCGTGGACGGCACCAACGGGGACGGCGGCCAAGGCGGCGGAGGGGGCGCGCTCTACGGTAACGCCGGCGACGGCGGCGAAGCTGGCCTCGGGACCGGGATCGACATCACTGCCGGCAACGGCGGTAACGGCGGTGACGCCAAGCTGATCGGCAACGGCGGCGACGGCGGGAACGCCCTGGTCGGCGCAACGCCCGGCAAGGGCGGCAGCGGTGGTCTGCTGTTCGGGGCCGAGGGGACCCCCGGAGAGAACGTCCTGTAGCGGAGTCCGGCGGCTGCCCCGTATTGCTGACACCTGCCCTCGGCGGCCGCGCGGCAGCCAACGCGTCAGCTCCGCAGGCCGTGGGGCAAGACGCGCTCAAGTTGATCAACGCACCCACCGAGGCGCTGGTCGGACGGTGTCAGTCGCTGGCGGGCAGCGGCTTGACCTCTTTGAGCGACAGCGCGGTCGAACCCACGCTCAGGCTGCCGGCGCCGGGCTTGGTCACCAGCACCTCGGCGCCCGTTTCGTCGACGTAGCGCTTTCCCATCACGGTGCCCTCAGAGAACGCCGGGTCGAGTTCGCCGGAGCGCTCGCCCCCGACCGGCACCATGGGCGCACCGCCGCAGCGCAGGTCGTCGAGGCTGTCGCTGCTCCTGACGACGATCACCTGGGTGTCGCACACCTGGCTGGCCAGACGGGTTCCGTTCTTGATCATGCGTGTAGTCCTTCTAGCGTCTCGATGATTTCCCGGCGAAGTACCTTGCCGGTGGGAGTCGTGGGCAGCTCGTCGCGAAACACTACGCGGTCCGGCGTGCGCGATCCGCGCAAACTCTTGCGGACGTGTTCGCGCAATTCCTCGGGATCGGGGTCGGTGCCCGGGTGCGGCACCACGACGGCGACGATCGCCTGGCCCCACTGCGCGTCCTCGACGCCGACCACCGCGACGTCGTGCACGTGCGGGTGCTCGATCAGCACCTCCTCCAACTCGGCGGGTGCGATGTTCTCCCCGCCGCGGATGATGGTGTCGTCGCTGCGCCCGCCGATGAACAGGTAGCCCTCGTCGTCGAGCATTGCGATGTCTTTGGTTGGGAACCAACCGTTTTCGTCGAGCACCGAGCCGATCCCGGTGTAGCGGCCGGAGACCTGTTCGCCGCGGACGAAAAGCTCGCCGGTCTCCCCCGGGCCCAGCACGTTGCCCTCGTCGTCGCGGATCTCGAGCTCGATGCCGGGCACAGGTTGCCCGACCGAGCCGAGCCGCCTGAGGACGGCCGCCTCGGAGGCGGAGTGCGCCGCGCGGTGGTCGTCGGGGGTCAGCACCGCGATCGTCGAGCTCGTCTCGGTCAGCCCGTAGGCGTTGACGAAGCCGACGCCGGGCAACAGCTCCAGCGCACGGCGTACCAGCGGCAGGCCGACCTTCGAGCCGCCGTAGGCGAGGTTCCGCAGCGACGGCAGTTCGTGGCCGCCTGCTTCCAGCACGGTGACAATGCGGTCCAGCATGGTGGGCACCACCGTCGCCGTGGTGACCTGCTCGACGTTGACCAGCCGCACCCATTCGTCGGCGTCGAAGTTGGTCAGGTAGACCATCTTCCGGCCGGCGTACAGGTTCGACAGCGCCGCGCTGACACCCGCGATGTGATAGGGCGGCACGCAGATTAGCGCGGCGTCTTGCTCGCCGGCAGCCTCGAATTCGACCGTGCTGGTGATGTAGCTGGTCAGGTTGTTGTGGGACAGCTCGACGGCCTTGGGCTGCGACGTGGTCCCCGAGGTGAACAGCACAATCGCCACGGAGTCCGGGTCGGGGAACTCAGCCGCCGGCTCCGCCGTGCGGGCGGCATCCAGGAACTCGCCCGACTCCAGAATCCGCCCCGCGCCGTCCCCCACCGCGTCGCGGTAGCGGGCATCGACAATCACCAGGGGCTCGGGCAGCCGGTCGATCAGCGCCCGAATGCCGTCGGCCGAAAGCCGGTAGTTGATCGGGGTGAACGCCAGCCCGGCGCGCGCCGAGGCGAAGATCAGCACCGGCAGCATCGCGCCGCCGGTGCCGATGTAGACGACGTGCTGGGCGCCCGAGCCCGCGATCACCCCGGCGCCGCCGTCGGCGAGGTCGCTGAGCTGCTGGGTCGTCAGCCTCAGTGAACCGGAGTCCCCTTCGGACACGATGGCCGTGCGATCAGGGTTGCTCGACGCGGCCATCTCGAGCAGCAACGAAACGCTCATCCTCGATCCTTCTGCGTCCCCGGCCCTTTACAAATCTTGGCCGTAGTGTAACTGATCGCGTGCGGTGGGTTACGTCCCGGTCCAGTTGGGCGCGCGCTTCTCGGCGAACGCGATCGCACCCTCCTTGGCGTCGTTGGAGACGAACACCGGGCCCAGTACCTTTGTCTGCTCGGCCCACATGTTCTCCGGGGTCCAGCCGCGGGACTTGACGATGATCTGCTTGGTGGCGGCCACCGCCAGCGGTCCGTTGGCGGCGATCTTTTCGGCCAGCTCGATCGCGGCGTCCAGCGCCCCGCCCGGCTCGGCCAGCACGTTGACCAGCCCCAGGTCGTGCGCGCGCTCGGCGGACAGGTTCTCACCCGTCAGCGCCAGTTCCATGGCGATCGCGTACGGGATCCGGGTGGGCAGCCGCAACAGTCCCCCGCCGCCGGCCACCAGACCCCGCTTGACCTCGGGGATGCCGAAGGCCGAGTCCTTGGCGGCCACGATCAGATCGGTGGCCAGGGCCAGCTCGGTGCCGCCGGCCAGCGCGTAGCCCTCCACCGCCGCGATCAGCGGCTTGTCCGGCGGGCGTTCGGTGAATCCCATGCCGCGGCCCTCGACGACAGGCACCTCGCCCCGCGCGAACGCCTTGAGGTCCATGCCCGCGCAAAACGAGCCGCCGGCGCCGGTCACGATCGCCACCGACAGGCCGGCGTCGCCGTCGAGACGATCCATTGCGTCGGCCAGGCCCTGGCTGACGGCGCGGTTGACCGCATTCTTGGCCTTCGGCCGGTTGATGGTGATGACGAGGATCCGGCCGCGCTGCTCGACCAGGACTTCGGGTTCGGTGTTTTGGGCTTCTTCGGTCACGCTGCTGATGGTAACGACCGCTCTGCCGACGCCCGGAACAAGCCTTTGGTCAGTTCCCGATCAGGCCGGAGCCAGCGCCTCCGGCACTTCCGTCAATGGCTTAGAAAGTCCTGCGGCCCTGCGTATTTCGATGAAATCGGCGACCATGGCCTCAGTCACCTCGTGCGGGTCCTTGACGGTCGCGCCGTCGGACAGCACCGAGATGTTGAGCTGGTCGACGTAGCTCCACACGGTGATGTTCAGCCCGCTGCCGGCGGTCAACGGGCCGACCGAGTAGATCTCGGTGACCAGCGCACCGCCCACCCGGCCGCGTTCACGCGGGCCGGGCACGTTGGAGATGTTCAGGTTGAGGACCTTGTTCTGCCCGTCCCGGTTGGACAGCCACCGGAACGCAGCTTCGGTGCCGGCCGGCGGCATGTAGGCGGCCCAGCGCGCGATCAACTCCTCGCCCATGAGCCGGTGGCCCTCCTTGGCCGAAACCGCGTTCTCGTGAGCGAGCCGCACCCGTTCCAGCGGATCGTCGCAGTCGGCGGGCAGCGCCACCATCATCCCGGCGAAGCGGTTGCCGGAGATCCGTTCCGGCGAGAAGTCGAAGCTGACCGGGACCGACGCCAGCAGCGGCTCAGCCTTGCCGTCGTAGCGCAACAGCAGCGTCCGCAGTGCCCCGGTGGACATCGCCAGCACCATGTCGTTGATCGTCGCGCCGAGCTTCTTGCCGGTCTCTTTGACATCGGCGAATGCCAGTGTGGCGGTGGCGAACATGCGCTCCGGGGTGATCTTGTGGTTCATGAACGTCGGCGGCGGGGTGAACGGCATGGTCAGCTCCGGCGACAGCTTGCGCGAGCTGCGTCGCACCCGACCCAGGCCCTGCGCCGTGTAGCGAACGGTCGCCGGGATTCGCGCGATGTGCCGCATGTGGTCGGCGAACGCGGATGTCATCAACTCCCGCTTTGAGGGCTCCGGATCCGGCGTGTAGGAGCTGACCTGGGGGGTCGGCATCAGGTCCATGCCGGCGGCCATCAGGTTCGCCGAGGCGACGCCATCGGCGAGCGCGTGATGGATCTTGACCACCACCGCGATGCGGCCATTGGCCAGGCCCTCGACGAAGTACATCTCCCACAGCGGCCGGCCACGATCCAGCGGCGTGCTGGCGATCTGTCCGATCGCCTCGTCGAGCTCGCGACGGCCTCCCGGGGCGGCCAACTGGAAGGGCCGGATGTGGTACGTGAAATCGACGTCGCAGTTCTCCCGCCACATGGGGTGGTGGAATTTCAGCGGGACGTCGATCAGCTGGTATCCCAACGGCACCAGCTTGTCCATCCGGCCGGCGATGACGTCGCGAAACGCGTCGATGGTAAAGCCGCGACTGGCTTCATCGAGTTCGATGACCGCGACCTTGATGGTGTGCATGTGCACATTCGGCGCTTCGCTGTAGAGCAGCACCGCATCCCAGCCGCTGAGCCGTTTCACCGCCGCCGCCCCTTGCTAGACCCCATACATGGCGACCTTACTCAGCGTGAGGGCTCAGATAACCTCTTTCGCGCCGACCGCCCTGCTGCGGTAGACCTGGTTGAGGAACAGCGCGGTCGCATGCGCGGCCACGCCGGCCCGCTCACCGTCGATGAGGTCGAAGCCGTGTCCCGCCCCGGGTAACTCCAGATAGCCGACCATCGAATTCGATGTCGCACGCATCCGTTCGACAAAGCTGCGCGCCTGCTCGACCGGGATGACGTTGTCCTTGCTGCCGTGAATCACCAAGAACGGCGGCGCATTCCGGTGTGCCCGCGCGATCGGCGATGCGTCGCGGAAGATCTCGGGACGACGCGCGATGCTCCTTTTCACCACCACCCGCTCGAGGAACTCGACGAACTGAGCGCGCTCGCGGGTGGACCTGTCCTCCCAGTCGTAGCGGCCGTAGATCCCGACCACCGCGTCCACCGAGCTGTCAGCGCCCTCGGGCAGCTTGGCCTCGTACTGCGGGTCACCGGGGGTCAGCCCGGCAAGCGCCGACAGGTGACCGCCGGCCGAACAGCCCGCCACCGCAACGAAAGTGCGATCACCGCCGAACTTGTCCACGTTGGCCCGCGCCCACGCGATGGCGGTCTTGACGTCGATGATGTGGCGCGGCCAGCGGTGGTGCGGCGAGACACGGTAGTCGATCGCCAGGCACACCCACCCCAGCTCGGCCATGCGCGACATCAGGGCGGTGCCCTGCAGCATGCTGTTGCCGTGCACCCAGGCGCCGCCCGGGACGAAGATCAGCACGGGCGCGGGTCCGGCCGGCAGATCCTTGCGGCGCCAGACGTCGAGCACCTGCGCGGGCTGGTCGCCATAGTGGACCGCGCGGCGGTAGAGATAGCGGCGCTCGCGCAGCGCCTCCCACATCGGCGGCGTCCTTGGCGCAGCGGGCCATTCGAGGTCCAAGTCAGCCGCCGATACCACCCCGCGCAGGGCCGCCACGGAAACCTCGCGCGTGCTGTCGCGGTCGCGACGGCGCTCGTCGAGCCCGCTTTTGGCGAACCAGTCCTTTTTGGCTGCCTCGGACAGGAATTCAGGTGCGAGGCGGGCACCCCAGATGCCCATCGCGGTGATGCCGCCCAGCGGCTCCAGGTGCTTGCCGACCACCGGTAGCGAAGCCCCGGCATCGCTTAAGGCCAGCATGTAGTCGCCCGGACGAGCCCGCAGCAACCATCGTAAATAGGGTGTCAGGCGCGGTCGCCTCTCCGTCATGAAGGGGACTGTACCCCCGCGCAGGCCACGGAAACCGACGATTACGTTAAGGCTGTCGTCGCCTTGCGGTAAACGCCCTGGTGAGGGTTTGCTACAAGCTGTATTTACATCGCTTGCTGCGTATTTTTACCTTCGCTAGAGCGACCGCTGACGGCGCGCCGCGCGGCGCAGACGACGGCGCCGATACCGAACATCACCGCGGTGAGCAGCAGCCACCTGCCCAGAAACGGCTGCTGGGTCTGGCCCGTTGCCGCCTGGTAGACGGGCGCGCCCTGCCTGATGATGCCCGGAAGGAAGATCAGCAGCGTCAAGCCGGTGGCCAGCGCCGGCACACGAATGTAGTTGCGCACCGGGACTTCTCGGCGCGCAGTCGATTTGCGCCTTCCAGCAATGGCCCGGTCGGCGAGCGCGTAGAGCGGGAACAGCACGAAGTCGTGTGCGACGAGTGCGCCGACGGACCACATCGCGGTCGACGCCGATGGCGTGACGGTGACCGGTGTGTAGCCCGGCAGCGCGAAGCCGGACACCATGGTCAACGGGTGCCCCGGGTTCGACCCGTGGGCTCTCCTGAAAACCGTTGTAAAGCTGGTCATTTCGCGTCGAATTCGATAGCGGAAACCCACTTGGTGCAGTGCACGCCCGGCAGGGCGGGAACGATGATCCGCGCCGGGTATCCGTGATCCGGTGAGAGGTCGGCGCCGTCGACCCGTAGCGCCAGCAGCGCGTCGGGGTCAGGGACCTGCTTGCCCGCCAGCCGGGCCTCGCCGAAGGCGCTGCCGCGCTGCCGCGAGATCACACGTGCCGAATTCGGTTGCGGTGCACCGGCCTTGACGGCATGGTCGGCCAGCCCACACGAACAACCGCGGGATCATCGACCAAAAGCTTGGCCAGCACCACCGGGATGATCACCAGGCCCAGCCCCACGTGCAGGCCCTGGGTCAACCGGTACAGCCACGACGGGCGGGTGGGCCAGCAAGGAGCACGAGGCCAAAGACTGACGTCAGCCACGGGCCACGCAGCGGGCTGCGGAAGGGGCTTTTCACGGCGACGCAAGATCCGCGATCACCCGGCCCCCGACGAGGCGAACCCCGGTGAGCGTCAAACCCACCTGGCCGGCCAGCGTGGCCGCGCTGTCCACCCCAACCGAGGCCCAGCGGAACCACGGCCCGACGTCGCGATCCGACTCCAGCCGCACCCAGCGGGCGCGGATCCCGATGGCTTCGGTGTCGAACTCGACCACACAACGCCCGCCGTGGCAGAGCAATTCGGCGGCGCGGCCCAGGATCCGTCGCGGATCGCCGCCGAGCCCGATGTTGCCGTCGACGAGCAGCACCGTCTGCCAGCGGCCCATTCCGGGCAGCGGCTCGAACACGTCGCCCAGTAGGGCCGGGGCACCCGTGCGGCCGGCCAATTTGATCGCGGTCGCGGACCGATCGATGCCGAGCGCGGGTATCCCGCGCCGGATGAGCCGGGCGACCAACCGTGCGGGTCCGCACCCGAGTTCGATCGTGGGCGCCTCGCACATCTGCGTGACGGCTTCGTCGAACGGCTCGTCGGAAGGCTCATCGTCGCGGCACTCGCCAAGCCAACGATGTGCCGGCAGCGGACGGATCTCCCCGTCCTCGTGGCGGATCCAACATCGCTCGCCGCCGAGCGCCCGATCGTAGAGATGCCCCAACATGTCAAGCCTCTCGCAGCATTGCCGACCGGGCGTCCCCTGTCTTCCACACCGATACCCGCTCCTCGATCCGCCAACCCCTCAGGGCCCGCGGTAGGTGATTCGGCGCCCGACGCATACTGGATCGGTGCCGAACAATGACGTTCACCCCGACCTGCGCCGCGCGGCGCGCTTCGCCCCACGCCAGATGGTCGGTCCACGGACTTACCGAGTGATCCGGGCCTTGTCCACGCTGAGGTCGCGCCCCGCAATCAGCGACGCCGAGGTGATCACCTTGGGCTCCGGCGTCGGCGTGCGGCTCTTCCGGCCGGCGTCAACCGAACCCGGTCCTGCACTGCTGTGGATTCATGGCGGTGGCTACGTGATCGGCACCGCCGAGATGGACGACCACCTGTGCGCGCAGTTCAGCAAGAGGCTGGGCATCACGGTCGCGTCAGTGGAATACCGGCTGGCCCCGGAGCATCCCTACCCGGCGGCGATCCAGGACTGCTATGCCGCGTTGACGTGGTTGGCCGGTCTGCCCGGAGTGGACCCGGCGCGGGTGGCGATCGGCGGCGCCAGCGCCGGCGGTGGGCTGGCGGCGGCGCTGGCCCTGTGGGCCCGCGACCACGCGTTCACCGCGGCGTTTCAGTTGCTGGTGTACCCGATGCTCGATGACCGCAGTTCGGCGATCGCCGACCCACCGAATTACCGGCTGTGGAGCCCGCGCGCCAATGGCTTCGGCTGGAGCGCCTACCTCGGCGGCGCGGACCCGAAGGTCGCCGTGCCGGCACGGCGTGAGGACCTCAGCGGGCTGCCGCCGGCGTGGATCGGTGTCGGCACGCACGATCTGTTCCACGACGAGGACGTGGCCTATGCCGAACGCCTGAAGGCGGCCGGCGTGCCCTGCGACGTCGAGGTGGTGCCCGGCGCCTTTCATGGCTTCGACATGTGGGCGGCCAAAGCCTCGGTGTCACAACGGTTTTTCGACAGCCAATGCAACGCATTGGACGCTGGACTCAGTCACATCGCGAAGTAGACCAGCTCGCCGCCGATGACCGTGGCGGCCACCATGCCGGCGTCTAATTCGGCCAGTGCCGTCTTCGGTGGCTCGGTCAACACACAGAGATCCCCCGGCTGCCCGGGTGCGACGGACCGCGCCTGGCCGGGCCGTTCAGGCTGGCCCAAAAACATCGTCAAAGCCGTTCGCGCCGAGACGCATTCGTCCGCGTTGAGCACCGCGCCGCTGACCGTGGTGCGATGCACCGCTGCGCGCATCGCCGTCCACGGGTCGCCATGGCCGAACGGCATGTCGGTGGACAGTGCGACCGGCACCGAGGCTTTCCGCAGCGACGCCACCCGCCACAGGTCTGGCTGGTCCTCGGCCGGGACATCGATGAGGTACTGATCGCCGCGCTCGGCGACGAAGTTGGGTTGCGTGACGACGGTCAGTCCCAGCTCGGCCAGCTCGGCAAGACTGTCGTCGGACACCATTGCGGCGTGCTCGATGCGGTCGCGCGGATGGCTGCCGGCCGCGCGCAGGGCGGCGACGGTGACGACGAGCTGCGCCGAGGTCACACAATGCACCGCGACCGGCTGATCGGCGTTGTGCCGCTTGGTGATCCAGTCGGTCAGCGCGTCCAGGTCAAGGCGGTCGTCGTGCAGGATCTTCTTGCCCGGCGCCAGAAAATGCAGCCGGGGCCGGAACTCGCCGCGGCGGTGCGCCGCGAGCAGCGCGACCATGTCGTCGGCGTCGAGGTCGGGCGTGGCGTCGGTGACGCCGGTGACGCCGGTGGCGGTGATGCGGCGGCTGAGTTCGGCCAGGTCGGTTTCGCGGCGCGCCAGCGCCTGCGACCAGCCGCGGTCGGCGCTGCGCAGACGCCCGTCGGGATGGTCGGGCAGGCCGACCCTGCCCAGTGCGGCGGAGTTGAGGATCCACAGCACGCCGCTGCGGTGTTGGATGCGCAGCGGAATCTGCGGCACGACGGCGTCGAGCGTGGTCCGATCCAGGTCGCCGGCCACCGACTCGTGGTAGCCGACGGCGCGTATCCACCCGTCGGGACCCGGTGTCGCGTTCGAGAGTATCTGTGCCAGTTGGTCTTTGGTGCTGACGCCGGGCGGTCCGACGCTGAACGAATAGAGTGCCGAGGCCGCCGAGCGGACGTGCACATGGTGGTCGTGCAGGCCGGGCAGCACCGTGCCACCCCCCGCGTCGAGCACACCCTCCCCGGGCCGGACGGCGAGGTCGTCGCCCACCTCCTCGATCTGCGCGCCGACCCGGATGTTGGTGACGGTGCCGTCGAGGAAGGACGCCCGCCGAATCAGCATGAAAGACAGCGCCTTTCGGCGACCAGGCGCCGCACGCCGTCGTTGTCTGCGCCGAGCTCGGACGCCGGCTTCGACGTGGGCGGCGCCGCCGGTGGCGGGGCCGGGTGCACGCCAGATGCCACCGTAGGCAGGGCGGCGTAGGTCGCGGCGACCGCCGCCATCGACACCTCGATCAGCTCGCCTCCCCCGCGGCCCAGTGAGTCGGTGACCGCCCCGGCGGCCTCCATCCCGGTAAGCGGGTCGGCGATGGCGTCGGCGCAGAACACCGGGTCTGCCCCGCTGCCGCCCACCAGGCCGCCTGCCACCGCCGCGTCGTCACCGAACGCCGGCCGGCCCGAAGGCCCGTCGTGTCCGGTGATCCGCAACCAGACGCGGCCGGGGCGCGGCGCTACATCGTCGGGCCCGAGTGCGCGCCGCGCCAGCGCCGCGGGCCGCGAACCTTCGATCACGACGTCGGCCGCAGCCAGCAGCTCACGCAGCTCGTCGGCCTGGCTGTCGAAGTCGACGCAGTACGACAGCTTGTCGGCGTTGATCCAGTCGAAGAACCGGCGATCGCCGGACCGGGTGCCGTCCGGGCGGCGCGGGGATTCGACTTTGACGACCGTTGCTCCCGCGCGGCCCAGCAGCCGGGCGCACAGCGGACCCGCCCACATCGACGACAGATCGGCCACCAGCGGGCCATTGCGCGGTGGTGCCGGCTGTCCCAGTCGGCGGATCCGCGGCCCAGCGGCCGCCGCCTCGCCCAGCGCGGCCGCGGGGATGTCGAGCAGTCCGGCCCGCTCGACGACCGCCGACGCCGGAAGCGCGGCCACCCAGCTCTGCAGCGCGGGCCATGGGTCGGCGGCCACGGCGTCGACTTGCAACAGCGCCGGGACGGCCTCGAGGTCATCGGGGCGGGAGAGCGTGATCGCGCACCAGCCGTCGCGGGCCGCCAGCAGCCGGGTGGCGCCGCCGGCGGATACCCGGCCGCCGCGGCGTAGGCCGAGCAGCGCGGCCCGCCCGCTGAGCAGCGTGGCCGCGTCGGCGGCGATCCGCTCGGCATGATCAAGCGCGTTCGCCCGGGAGAAGTCGGGCGGACCGTCGGGCCGGCCCGTCAAAGACGCCAGCCCGCTGCTGCCCCACTTGTCGACCGCGCTCACCCCACTATGGTGCTCGCCCGCCTGACGGACGGCTGGTGTGGTGTGGTACCTGTTCTGAGTCAATTTGAATGTTTTAAGGCATTCATACAGAAATTCGGTATGCGATCGGCTATCGTTCGTACCTGCCTGCCAAGTTGGCGGCATCGTGAGCGGGGGCCACGCGCACGACCTGGACCGGTCGTGCTTGAGCTAGTTGGGGTGGTCTCCACATGTCGTACCTGATCGCGACTCCGCAGCTGCTGACGGCAGCGGTGACGGATTTGACCGGTATCGGTTCTTCCCTCGAGGGCGCCAACGCCACCGCGGCGGGCTCCACCACGAACCTACTGGCCGCCGCCGAAGACGAGGTCTCGACCGCTATCGCGGCCTTGTTCGGCAGCCATGCGCAGGAATTCCAAGCCCTCAGCGCGCAGGCCGCGACCTTCCACAGCCAATTCACCCAGGCGCTCAGCGGCGCGAGCGGCGCCTATGCGGCCGCCGAGGCCAGCAGCAGTTCGCTCCTGGCAGCCGCATCCGAGCAGCAGTGGTTTTCGCCCTGGTTGATCCTCACGGGCCGCCCCCTGTTCGGCAACGGCGCCAATGGCGTCGCGGGAACCGGCGAGGCGGGCGGCGCCGGCGGCTGGATCATCGGCAACGGCGGCAACGGCGGCTCGGGTGGCGCAGGCCAGGCCGGCGGGGCCGGCGGGTCCGCGGGATTGTTCGGCGACGGCGGGTCCGGCGCCGCCGGCGGCGCGGTCGATGACCGGCAACAGTGGCGCAGGCGGGGCCGGCGGCAACGGCGGCCTGATAGTCCGGTAACGCCGGGGCACGGCGGCGTAGGTGGCACGGCCACCGGCGGCACCGACGCAGCCGGTGGTCGGGCGGCGCCGGCGGTCGCGCGCCGGGCTCGGCCTGGGCAACGGCGGACTACCGGCGGAGCCGGCGGAGACGGTCACGGGCGGCAGACGGGGCTGGTGGGACACGCCGCGGACCGCGTCGGCGGAAACGCCGGGCGGCCTGCACCTGTTCGGCACTGCCGGGTCTGGCGGGGCCGGCGGCGGCAGCGCCGCAGCCGACGGCGGCGCCGGCGGCGCCGGCGGGACTTCGTGGCTGCTGGGCGCCGGCGGGAACGGCGGCGCCGGCGGCACCAGCGGCACTGCCAACGGTGGTGCGGGCGGCGCAGGCGGGGCTTCCGGCTTCGTGTGGGCCCGGCCGGTTCCGGCGGCGCCGGCGGCGAACGACCGGTGGCCTCGGGGTCGCCGGCTCCGGCGGGGCCGGGGCCCACGCCGGCCTGTTCGGCCACGGTGGCGCCGGCGGCGCCGGCGGCGCCAGCGCCAGCGGCGACGGCGGGGCCGGCGGGGCCGGCGGTAGCAGCGGCCTGCTGGTCGGACACGGCGGGGCGGGCGGCGCCGGCGGCACGACAAGCTTCTATAAATGGCGCCGGCGGCCACGGCGGCGCGGGCGGCAGCGCTTGGCTGCTCGGCCACGGCGGAGCCGGTGGCGTCGCCGGCAACGCCACCAACGCGCTCGGCGGCGTCGGGGGCAACGGCGGCGCCGGCGGAAACGGCGGCTGGCTGTTCGGCAACGGCGGCCACGGCGGATTCGGCGGCGTCGGGGGCAGCGGCTTCTCACCGCGTCGGACAGCGGCAACGGCGGCGACGGCGGCAACGTCCGTTCTTCGGCAGCGGCGGAACCGGCGGAGACGGCCTGTTCGGCGGCTGCGCGGGTCGGGCCGGGCTGCTGGTCGGGCGCGGCGGCGACGGCGGCACCGGGCGACGCGGCGCAAACGGCGGCCTGTTCTTCGGCAACGGCGGCACCGGCGGCGACGGCGGGGTCGGCCACCCCACCGCCGGCGGCAACGGCGGTCACTCCTGGCTGATCGGTAACGGCGGCCACGGCGGTAACGGCAGCGCCGGCCTCGCCACCATGCCAACGGAAACGGCTTCGACGGCGGCAACGGCGGCCGCGGCGGCTGTCTGTTCGGCAATGGCGGAACGGCGGTAACGGCGGGTTCGGTGCGCCACCGATGCCCTTGACCCTGGTACAGGTGGTGCTGGCGGCAACGGCGGTAGTGGCGGCTGGTTGTTCGGTCCCGGCGGTCACGGCGGCAACGGCGGGGCCGGCGGCGAGGGCACTTCCACCACACCCGGCGGTGCCGGCGGTGCCGGCGGGAACGGTGGCGCGGCCGGAATGACCGGAGACGGCGGGGCAGGCGGCACCGGCGGCAACGGCGGAAGCGCTGGCGGCGGCCCGGCAGAGGGTGCCGGCGGCAACGGCGGCGACGGCGGTGCCGGCGGCTGGCTGTACGGCGTCGGCGGGGACGGCGGCGACGGTGGCGTCGGTGTCCCCGGCGGCAGCGGCGGATACGGCGGCGACGCACTGCTGTTCGGCTACGGCGGCCATGGCGGTAACGGCGGTAGCGGCGCTCTCGCCGATACCCTCGGTGCCGGGACGGGCGGGACCGGTGGCGACGGCGGCAGCGGCGGGGCATTGTTCGGCCCCGGCGGCATGGCGGTAATGGCGGCGCCGGCGGGGAAGGCACCGCATCGGCATCCGGCGGCACCGGCGGTGCTGGCGGCAGAGGCGGTGCGGCCACGCTGACCGGTACGGCGGCGCGGGCGGCGAAGGCGGTGCCGCTGGCGCGGCCGGAGCGAGCTGTCGGCCGGCAGGGCGGCGAAGGCGGCGGTCGCGCGGCAACGGCGGTCTGCTCTATGGCAACGGCGGCGTCGGCGGCGTGGGGGCGTCGGAGGTGCGAACACCAACGCCGGCCCCGGAGGCACCGGCGGCGACGGCGGCCATGGCGGCAGCACGCCGTTCATCGGCAATGGCGGCGACGGCGGCACCGGCGGCGCCGGCGGCGGCACCCCGACCGGCAGGGCGGCGACGGCGGCGACGGAGGCAGCGGCGGCTTGTTCGGCCAGGCCGGCCAGCCCGGCCCGACCGGCTGACTTCGCGTCACTTCGTCTTTTGTCCCACCCTTTACTCCCGCTAGCGTAAGCGCAGCCAATCGAGGCGTAACGCTTAAACGGCTCCATACCGCGGCGCGATTTAAATCCCGCCTTCACGTGGTCAGTTCGATGTGACTTTGGCCACAATCGAATCATTTCAAGTGTGGTCTCAGGCGTGTTGTCAGAGACTATTTGGATGATTTTTAGGATTCTGGCAGAAATTCGGTATGCGATCCGCTATCGTTCGAACCTGCCAGCCGCGATCCTGGCGGCTTCGTGACGGGGGCCACGTTGCGCGGCTTTTTAGTCGTGCTTGAGTTAGTTGGGGTGGTCTCCACATGTCGTACTTGACAGCGGCGCCGCAGATTCTTACGGCGGCAGCCGCAGATCTGACGGGTATCGGTTCCTCGCTTCAGGGCGCCAACACGGCCGCTGCGGGCTCACCACCAACCTGCTGGCCGCCGCCGAAGACGAGGTGTCAACGGCCATCGCGGCGTTGTTCGGCACCCATGCCGAGGAGTTCCACGCCCTCAACGCGCAGGCTGCGGCGTTTCACAACCAATTCACCCAGGCACTGAGCGAGCGCGGGCGGCACGTACGCAGCCGCCGAGGCCGCCAACGCGTCGCCTTTGGCTGGCGGCGGAGCAGGGCATTTCCGAGCATCCAGTGGTTCTCGCCCTGGAAGATCGTCACGGGCCGCCCGCTGGTGGGCAACGGCGCAAACGGCATCGCAGGAACCGGCCAGGCCGGTGGCGCCGGCGGGTGGATCGTCGGTAACGGCGGCAATGGCGGCTCCGGCGGAACCGGGCAGGCCGGCGGGGCCGGCGGATCGGCGGGATTGATCGGCCAGGGCGGTTCCGGTGGAGCAGGCGGGGCCTCGGCGAACGGGAATGCCGGCGCCGGCGGCGCCGGCGGCAATGGCGGGTGGCTGTGGGGCAATGCCGGCGCGGGCGGCGCGGGCGGCGCGGCCACCGGGACTACCGGCTCCGGCGGCGCCGGCGGGGCCGGCGGCCGCGGTTTCCTGCTGGGCAGCGGCGGCGCCGGCGGGTCCGGCGGGGCCGGCGTGGACGGCGGCGTCGGTGCGGCCGGCGGCGCGGGCGGATTCGTCTACGGCAACGGCGGCGCCGGCGGCGCGGGCGGCGCCAACACGAGCGCCACCGGATCCGTGCGGACGGCGGGCACGGCGGCAATGCATCGCTACTGGGCAACGGCGGCGCCGGCGGAGCCGGCGGGGACGGGGTAGACACTTCGGCTGCGGGATCCGACGGCGGCGACGGTGGCCACGCCGGCCTCTTCGGCGGCGCCGGCGGCGCCGGTGGCGCCGGTGGGTCCGGTGGCATTGGGGGCGACGGCGGGGCCGGTGGTAGCGCCGGCATGATCTCCGGCGCGGCCGGCGGAGCCGGCGGCGTTGGCGGAACCGGCGAAACCGGCGACGGTGGCCACGGCGGAATCGGCGGCAGCGGCGGGCTTGCAGGCGCCGGCGGCGCAGGCGGTAACGGCGGAGTGGGCGGCGACGCCGGCACCGGGGGCGCCGGTGGCACCGGCGGTCGCGGCGGGTGGCTGGCCGGCGCCGGTGGCGGCGGCGGCAACGGCGGGGCCTCAACGACCGGCATCGGCGGCACCGGTGGCAACGGAGGCAGCGCCGGGTTCCTGGTCGGCAGCGGCGGCGTCGGCGGCAACGGCGGAACCGGCGGCGCGGGTACCACGGGTACTGCCGGGGCGGCCGGCGTGGCGGGTGTGAACAACGGTGACGGCGGGGACGGCGGCAACGGCGGCATTGGCGCCACCGGTGGCATCGGCGGCAACGGCGGCAAGGGCGGTCTGCTGTTCGGTAACGGCGGCGACGGCGGCAGCGGCGGATTCGGCGGCGCCGGCGGCGCCGGCGGTAACGGCGGCAACGGCGCCGACGGCACCTTCCCGAGCGGTACCGGCGGCAACGGCGGCGACGGCGGCAATGGCGGTATAGCCGGCACCGGCGGCGGCGGGGGTGACGCTGGCAGCGGCGGCCTGTTCGGTCACAAAGGCGTCGACGGTCACAGCGGCGGCGGTTCCGGGGCCGGAGGCGCGGCCGGGCTCGGCGGTAACGGTGGCAACGGGGCGGCCGGCGACGCCAGCAGCCCGACCGGCGGTAACGGCGGTAACGGCGGCAACCCAGGCCAGCCCGGCCCGGGCGGTAGCGCTGCTACCAGCGGCGGCAATGGTGGCAACGGTGGTATGGGCTACAGCCCCACCACCCCCGGGACCGATGCCGGTGCCGGTGGCAACGGCGGTAACGGCGGCGCGGTCGGCAACGGGGGTAACGGCGGAATCGGCGGCACCGGCTCGCCGGGTGTGGCCGGCGGCAACGGCGTCAACCCAGGCGACAGCGGCACCGCCGGAGAGGCCGGCGGGACCGGCGGTAACGGCGGGGCCGGCGGCCAGGGCGGTTCGATCTCCGGCAATGGCGGTAATGGCGGTATCGGCGGCACCGGCGGCACCGGGGGCGCCGGCGGCAGCGGGGTCGATGGCGCCAACGGTGAGTCCGGGGTCGACGAGTACGGCACCGGCATCGGCGGCGGTCAAGACGGCGGCAACGGCGGCAACGGCGGCGCAGGTGGCGCCGGCGGCAACGGCGGCGTCGCGGGCACCGCCGCACACGGCAACGCGGGCACCCAGGGTGTCGGCGGGGTAGGCGGCAACGGCGGGGCGGCAGGGACACCCGGCGACGGCGGCGACGGCGCGGTCGGCACAGCCACGAACACCACCGGCGGTGCCGGGGGCAACGGCGGAAACGCCGGCACCGGGGGCACCGGTGGCAACGGCGGCAGTGGCTCGACCACCGGCGTAGACGGCAGCACAGGCGCCGCCGTCGTCGGGCCGGCCGGCAACGGCGGCAACGGCGGTGCGGGCTTCACCGCCACAACGCCGGGCGCCAGCGGCGGCGAAGGCGGTTCCGGCGGTGACGGCGGTTCGGTCGGCAACGGCGGCAACGGCGGCGTCGGCGGCAACGGCGCAGCGGGCGTGTCGGGGGCCAACGGGCTCAACCCCGGTGACAGCGGCGGCAACGCAGAGTCGGGCGGCGCCGGCGGCACGGGCGGGGCGGGCGGCCAGGGCGGCTCCATCTCAGGTAACGGCGGCAGCGGCGGCGCAGGCGGCGACGGCGGCAACGGCGGCGACGGCGGCGACGGCGTGACCGGTGCCAACGGCGTATCCGGCGTCGACGAATACGGCACCGGAGTCGGCGGCGGCCAAGACGGCGGCGGCGGCGGCAACGGCGCGACCGGCGGCATCGGCGGCAACGGCGGTAACGGCGGTACCGCTGCGCACGGCGCCGGCGGCACAAGCGGCGCCGGTGGAGATGGCGGCAATGGCGGCGCGGCCGGGACGCCGGGCGACGGCGGCAACGGCGCAGCGGGCACCGCGACCAGCCCCGACGGCGGAAACGGCGGCAACGGCGGCAACCCCGGCAGCGCGGGCGGCGGAGGCCTGGGCGGATCGGGGTCGACCCACGGCAACGGCGGTCTCGGCGGCGCTCCCGTGAGCGCCCCGGCCGGTAACGGCGGCAACGGTGGTGTCGGCTACACCGCCACCATGCCCGGCGCCAGCGGCGGCAACGGCGGCACCGGCGGCAACGGCGGAGCGCTCGGCAACGGGGGTAGTGGCGGCGACGGCGGCAACGGTGCGACCGGAATCGGCGGCGGCAACGGCGTCAACTCGGGCGACAGTGGAACCGACGGCCAGGGCGGCGGCTCCGGCGGCAACGGCGGCGCAGGCGGCCAAGGCGGCGCGGTCTCCGGGAACGGCGGCAGCGGCGGCAGCGGCGGCAGCGGCGGCAACGGCGGCAGCGGCGGCAGCGGGGTGGACGGCGCCAACGGCGTGTCCGGCGTTGACGAATATGGCAATGGTGTCGGCGGTGGTCAGGATGGCGGCAGCGGCGGCAACGGCGGCGGCGGCGGCACCGGCGGCAAGGGCGGAGTCGGTGGGACCGCCACCCATGGCAACACCGGCGACAGCGGCCTCGGTGGCGACGGGGGCGACGGCGGCAATGCCGGCACACCCGGCGATGGTGGCAACGGCGCGACCGGCACCCCCAACAACACGACCGGCGGTGCCGGGGGCAACGGCGGCAACCCCGGCCTCGCGGGTGGCGGCGGGGCGGGCGGAGTCAACGGCAACGGCATCGGCACCGGCAACAGCGGCAGCAGCGGCGCCGGGGTGGTGGGCCCGGCCGGCAACGGCGGCAACGGCGGCACCGGCTACACGGCCACCACGGCCGGAGGCATCGGCGGCAACGGCGGCACGGGCGGCAACGGCGGCTCGATCGGCGACGGCGGCAACGGCGGCACGGGCGGCGACGGCGCGGCCGGCACGGGAGGAGCCAACGGCGTCAACTCCGGCGACAGCGGAGGCAGCGGCACGGGCGGCGGAGCCGGTGGCAACGGAGGTGTCGGCGGCAAGGGCGGTTCGATCTCCGGTGACGGCGGCGACGGCGGGGCCGGCGGCAACGGCGCAAACGGCGGCAACGGCGGCGACGGCGTCACCGGCGCCAATGGTGTGGCCGGGGTGAACCAATACGGGACTGGCATCGGCGGCGGGCAGGCCGGCGGCAACGGCGGCAACGGCGGCACTGGCGGCGGCGGCGGCAACGGCGGCGCCGGTGGCACCGCGACCAACGGCAGCACGGGCAACACCGGGGCTGGCGGCAACGCCGGCAACGGCGGCAACGCCGGCACACCTGGCAACGGTGGCAATGGCGCGACCGGCACCGCCACCAACACCACCGGCGGCAACGGCGGCAACGGCGGCAACGCGGCACCGCAGGCGGCGGCGGCACCGGCGGCACGGGCTCGACCACCGGTAACGACGGTAAGAGCGGCGCCGGGATCGTGGGCCCGGCCGGCAACGGCGGCACCGGCGGCACCGGCTACACCCTACCGTCGCGGCGCCAGCGGCGGTAACGGTGGCACCGGCGGTGACGGCGGCTCCATCGGCGACGGCGGGAGGCGGCGCCGGCGGCGACGGTGTGGCCGGGCTTCCGGCGGCAACGGCTCTACCGCCGGTGACAGCGGCGGCAACGGCAGCGGCGGCGGTGTCGGCGGCAACGGCGGCGCCGGCGGCAAGGGCGGCGCGATCTCCGGCGACGGCGGCGCCGGCGGCGCCGGCGGCGCCGGCGGTGTCGGCGGCAACGGCGGCAACGGCGTCGACGGCGACAACGGCGTGTCCGGCATCGACGAGTACGGCACCGGCATCGGCGGCGGCCAGAACGGCGGGAACGGCGGGAACGGCGGCAATGGCGGCGGCGGCGGCAACGGCGGGGCCGGCGGTACCGCGACAAACGGCAGCACGGGCAACACCGGCGTCGGCGGCAACGCCGGCAACGGCGGCAACGCCGGCACGCCCGGCGACGGCGGCAACGGCGCGACCGGCACTGCCAACCACCCCACCGGTGGTGCAGGCGGAACGGCGGCAATGCCGGCATCGCGGGCGGCGGCGGCACCGGCGGGACCGGCTCCACCGCCGGTAACAACGGCACCAACGGCGCCGGGGTCGTCGGCCCGGCGGGCAACGGCGGCGGTGGCGGGGCTACACCTCGACCGTCCGGGCGCCGCGGGCGGCGACGGTGGCGCGGGCGGCAACGGCGGCTCGATGGCGACGGCGGCGTCGGCGAGCGGCGGCAACGGCGGCGCCGGCAGCGGCGGCAAGGGCGGCACCGGCGGCAACGGCGGTGCGATCTCCGGCGACGGTGGCGACGGCGGGACCGGCGGCGTCGGCGGAGCAGGCGGAGCCGGCGGTGGCGGTGGCACCGGCGGCAACGCCGGCGCGGTCGGTAACGGCGGCGACGGTGGCGACGGCGGCAACGGCACCGCCGGCACCAACGGCGGCAACGGACTCAACCCCGGCGACAGCGGCGGCAGTGGACAGGACGGCGGAAGCGGCGGTGCCGGCGGCGTCGGCGGCCAGGGCGGCACGACCTCTGGTAACGGGGGCGCCGGCGGCAAGGGCGGCCTCGGCGGCGACGGTGGTAACGGCGGGACCGGTCTCGACGGCGGCGCCGGCGTGGCCGGCAGCGACGCCTACGGCAACGGCGTCGGCGCCGGTCAGGACGGCGGCAACGGCGGCAACGGCGGGTTGGGCGGCAACGGCGGAGCAGGCGGGGCCGGCGGCTCCGCCACCAACGGCAGTGCAGGGAACAGCGGCGCGGGCGGCGCCGGCGGTAATGGCGGCAACGCCGGCACGCCGGGCGACGGCGGAGCGGGCGCGACCGGTACCGCCACCGACCCCGACGGCGGCAAGGGCGGCAACGGCGGGAATGCGGGCACCGCGGGTGGCGGTGGAACAGGCGGCGCCAACGGCAGCGGCGGTGGCACGGGCGCCAACGGCGGCAGTGGGACCTCGATCGTCGGCCCGGCCGGTAATGGTGGCAACGGCGGCGACGGATACACCTCGGGTGTGGCGGGCACCAGCGGCGGCGACGGTGGAGCCGGCGGCAACGGTGGCACCGTCGGTGACGGCGGCAACGGAGGCAAGGGCGGCAACGGCACGGCCGGAGCTGCCGGCGACAACGGGCTCAACCCCGGCGACAGCGGCGGCAACGGCCAGGCCGGCGGCGCCGGCGGCGCCGGCGGCGCCGGCGGCCAGGGCGGGTCGATCTCCGGCGACGGCGGTACCGGCGGAATCGGTGGGACCGGCGCAGCCGGCGGCAACGGCGGAGCCGGCGTCGACGGCTCGGCCGGGACGGCCGGCAGCACCGCCTATGGCAGTCCCGGTGAGGGTCAGGCCGGTGGTGATGGCGGCAACGGCGGAGTCGGCGGCCAAGGCGGGGCCGGCGGCGCCGGCGGTACCGCCACCAACGGCAGCGCCGGCGGCAGCGGTGCCGGTGGGGTCGGCGGCAACGGCGGGGCTGCGGGTACCGCCGGTGATGGTGGTCGTGGTGCCGACGGGACGTCGACCTTCGCCGATGGTGGTCAGGGCGGTGCCGGTGGCAACGCCGGCGGTGTCGGGGCCGGCGGTCAAGGAGGGGCTAACGGCAGCGGTGTCGGCAACGCCGCAACGGCTCGGCCGGCGCCGGCAACAACGGCGGTAGCGGCGGCGACGGCGGTAACGGTGTCGCCGGCGCGGCGGGCAACAATGGGGTTAACCCCGGCGACAGCGGCACCGATGGCGCTGGCGGCGGTAACGGTGGCGCCGGCGTGCCGGCGGCGCCAGCATGGAACCGCCGGCTCGGTGGGCGGTGCCGGTGGCACCGGTGGTATCGGCGGCGATGGCGGTAAGGGTGGCAGCGGCCTGACTGGCGCCGACGGCGCCACCACCAGCGGTGACGGTGACGACGGTCAAGCGGGTGGCAACGCCGGCAGCGGCGGTGACGGCGGCTCCGGCGGCCAGGGTGGTGCCGCCGGTAGCGGCGGCGCGCTGGGCACCACGGGCAGCGCGGGTGACGGCGGCGACGCCGGGAGCGGTGGCGCCGCGGGTGTGGCCGGTAACGGCGGTAACGGCGCTGCGGGCGCGAGCGGCTCCGGGGCGGGCAGCAGCGGCTTCGACGGCGGCAATGGCGGCCAGGGCGGCGCCGGTGGCAACGGCGGCGCCGGTGGTACCGCGGGGGCGGCCGGGGGTAACGGCGCAACGCGGGCAGCAACGGCACCGGCGGCAACGCCAGCAACGGTGGCACCGGCGGTAAGGCCGGTGACGGCGGCGCCGGGGTTGACGGCGCGGCCGGTACGGCGGGGAACCACCTATGGCGGTGCCGGTGAGGGTCAGGCCGGTGGCAACGGCGGTAGCGGCGGCACCGGTGGCAACGGCGGGGCCGGCGGCCAGGGCGGCGCCAACGGCAGCGGTGTCGGCACCGGCACCGACGGCACCGGTGGGGTCGGCGGCAACGGCGGGGCTGCGGGCGCAGCCGGTGATGGTGGCCGTGGCGCGGACGGCACGTCGACCTTCGTCGATGGCGGGCAGGGCGGTGCCGGTGGCAACGCCGGCAGTGTCGGGGCCGGCGGCCAAGGCGGGGCTAACGGCAGCGGTGTCGGCAACGCCGGCAACGGCTCGGCCGGCGCCGGCAACACGGCGGTAGCGGCGGCGACGGCGGTAGCGGTGTCGCCGGCGCGGCGGGTAGCAACGGGCTCAACCCGGGCGACAGCGGCACCGACGGCACCGATGGCGGCAATGGTGGCGTCGGTGGTGCTGGCGGTGCCAGCAGCGGCACCACCGGAACCGTCGGCGGCAATGGTGGCCAGGGTGGCACCGGTGGCGATGGCGGTAAGGGCGGCAGTGGCCTGACCGGCGGGAACGGCTCAACGGGCACCGGTGTCGGCGGCGACGGCCAGGCCGGCGGTAATGCCGGTTCCGGTGGCGACGGCGGCTCCGGCGGCCAGGGTGGTGCCGCCGGTAGCGGCGGCGGGCTGGGCACCACGGGCAGCGCGGGTGACGGCGGCGACGCCGGCAACGGCGGAGCTGCCGGTGTCGCGGGTAACGGCGGCACCGGCGGGGCCGGTGGACCGGCACCGCGGGGGTCACCGACAACAACGGCTACAACGGCGGCAACGGCGGCCAGGGCGGAACCGGTGGCAACGGCGGTACCGGTGGTACCGCGGGGGCGGCCGGGGGTAACGGCGCCAACGCGGGCAGCAACGGCACCGGCGGCAACGCCAGCAACGGTGGCACCGGCGGTAAGGCCGGTGACGGCGGCGCCGGGGTTGACGGCGCGGCCGGTACGGCGGGTGACACCACCTATGGCGGTGCCGGTGAGGGTCAGGCCGGTGGCAACGGCGGTAGCGGCGGCACCGGTGGCAACGGGGGGGCCGGCGGCCAGGGCGGCGCCAACGGCAGCGGTGTCGGCACCGGCACCGACGGCACCGGAGGTGTCGGCGGCAACGGCGGCGCCGCGGGCGCAGCCGGCAATGGTGGTCGCGGCGCCGACGGCACGTCGACCTTCGTCGATGGCGGGCAGGGCGGTGCCGGTGGCAACGCCGGCAGTGTCGGGGCCGGCGGCCAAGGCGGGGCTAACGGCAGCGGTGTCGGCAACGCCGGCAACGGCTCGGCCGGCGCCGGCAACAACGGCGGCAACGGCGGCAACGGCGGCAACGGTGGCGGCGGGGCGACCGGTGCCGACGGCGTCAACGCGACCAACCCGAACGGCTCCGATGGCGGTGACGGCGGCAATGGTGGCGTCGGCGGCGCCGGCGGCGCCAGCAGCGGCACCACCGGAACCGTCGGCGGCAACGGCGGCCAGGGCGGCACCGGAGGGAGCGGCGGTCAGGGCGGCAGCGGCATCGACGGCGCTAACGGTTCCATCACCGGCGGCAACGGCGGCAATGGCCAAGATGGCGGCAACGCCGGTTCTGGTGGCTCAGGTGGCGACGGCGGCCAGGGCGGCGCGGCCGGCAGCGGCGGCGCGCTCGGCACCACGGGCAACGCGGGAGATGGCGGGAATGCCGGCAGCGGTGGCGCCGCAGGCACCGCCGGCAACGGCGGCTCGGGCGCTGAGGGTGACAGCGGAACGGCGGCGGGCAGCAGTGGCTTCAACGGCGGCAACGGCGGCGCCGGTGGTGCGGGCGGCAATGGCGGTTCCGGCGGCACCGGCGGTCAGTCCGGTGGTACTGGAGCCAGCGCCGGCGGCAACGGCGATGGTGGCAACGCCAGTAACGGTGGCACCGGCGGTAAGGCCGGTGACGGCGGCGCAGGGGTTGACGGCGCGGCCGGTACGGCGGGTGACACCACTTACGGCAGCGCGGGCGAAGGGCAGGCCGGCGGCACCGGTGGCAACGGCGGCACCGGCGGCAACGGTGGAGCCGGCGGTCAGGGCGGGGCCTCGGGCGGCACCGGAGCCAACGGAGGCTCTGACGGCACCGGTGGGGTCGGCGGCAACGGCGGGGCTGCGGGCGCAGCCGGTGATGGTGGCCGTGGCGCGGACGGCACGTCGACCTTCGTCGATGGCGGGCAGGGCGGTGCCGGTGGCAACGCCGGCAGTGTCGGGGCCGGCGGCCAAGGCGGGGCTAACGGCAGCGGTGTCGGCAACGCCGGCAACGGCTCGGCCGGCGCCGGCAACAACGGCGGTAGCGGCGGCGACGGCGGTAACGGTGTCGCCGGCGCGGCGGGTAGCAACGGGCTCAACCCGGGCGACAGCGGCACCGATGGCGGTGACGGCGGCAATGGTGGCGTCGGTGGTGCTGGCGGTGCCAGCAGCGGCACCACCGGAACCGTCGGCGGCAATGGTGGCCAGGGTGGCACCGGTGGCGATGGCGGTAAGGGCGGCAGTGGCCTGACCGGCGGGAACGGCTCAACGGGCACCGGTGTCGGCGGCGACGGCCAGGCCGGCGGTAATGCCGGTTCCGGTGGCGACGGCGGCTCCGGCGGCCAGGGTGGTGCCGCCGGTAGCGGCGGCGGGCTGGGCACCACGGGTAACGCCGGTGACGGCGGCGACGCCGGCAACGGCGGAGCTGCCGGTGTCGCGGGTAACGGCGGCACCGGCGGGGCCGGTGCGACCGGCACCGCGGGGGTCAATAACAACAACGGCTACAACGGCGGCAACGGCGGCCAGGGCGGAACCGGTGGCAACGGCGGTACCGGTGGTACCGCCGGGGCGGCCGGGGGTAACGGCGCCAACGCGGGCAGCAACGGCACCGGCGGCAACGCCAGCAACGGCGGCACCGGCGGTAAGGCCGGTGACGGCGGCGCCGGGGTTGACGGCGCGGCCGGTACGGCGGGTGACACCACTTACGGCAGCGCGGGCGAAGGGCAGGCCGGCGGCACCGGTGGCAACGGCGGCACCGGCGGCAACGGTGGAGCCGGCGGTCAGGGCGGGGCCTCGGGCGGCACCGGAGCCAACGGAGGCTCTGACGGCACCGGTGGGGTCGGCGGCAACGGCGGCGCCGCGGGCGCGGCCGGTAACGGAGGTCGCGGCGCCGACGGCACGTCGACCTTCGCCGATGGCGGGCAGGGCGGCGCCGGCGGCAACGCCGGCAACGTCGGGGCCGGCGGCCAAGGCGGGGCCAACGGCAGCGGTGTCGGCAACGCCGGCAACGGGACGGCCGGCGCCGGCAACAACGGCGGCAACGGCGGCAACGGCGGCAACGGCGTCACCGGCGCGGCGGGCAACAATGGGCTCAACCCCGGCGACAGCGGCACCGATGGCGGTGACGGCGGCAACGGTGGCGCCGGCGGCGCCGGCGGCGCCAGCAGCGGCACCACCGGAACCGTCGGCGGCAATGGTGGCCAGGGTGGCACCGGCGGCGATGGCGGTAAGGGCGGCAGCGGCCTGAGCGGCGGCAACGGCTCAACGGGCACCGGTGTCGGCGGCGACGGCCAGGCCGGTGGCAACGCGGGCTCCGGTGGCGACGCCGGCGACGGCGGTAAGGGTGGCGCGGCCGGCAGCGGCGGCGCCAGCGGCACCACCGGCAACGCAGGCAACGGGGGTAACGCCGGCAACGGCGGCACCGCGGGCGTGGCCGGCAACGGCGGCACCGGCGGCAACGGCGCGACCGGCACCGCGGGGGTCAATAACAACAACGGCTACGACGGCGGCAACGGCGGCCAGGGCGGCGCCGGCGGCAACGGCGGCAGGGCGGCGCCGGCGGCAACGGCGGCGCCGGTGGCACCGCCGGCGGCCGGGGGTAACGGCGCCAACGCGGGCAGCAACGGCACCGGCGGCAACGCCAGCAACGGCGGCACCGGCGGCAAGGCCGGTGACGGCGGCGCCGGGGTTGACGGCGCGGCCGGGACAGCCGGCAGCACCACCTACGGCGGTGCCGGTGAGGGTCAGGCCGGTGGCAACGGCGGTAGCGGCGGCACCGGTGGCAACGGGGGGGCCGGCGGCCAGGGCGGCGCCAACGGCAGCGGTGTCGGCACCGGCACCGACGGCACCGGAGGTGTCGGCGGCAACGGCGGCGCCGCGGGCGCAGCCGGTAACGGAGGTCGCGGCGCCGACGGCACGTCGACCTTCGCCGATGGCGGGCAGGGCGGCGCCGGCGGCAACGCCGGCAGTGTCGGGGCCGGCGGCCAAGGCGGGGCCAACGGCAGCGGTGTCGGCAACGCCGGCAACGGGACGGCCGGCGCCGGCAACAACGGCGGCAACGGCGGCAACGGCGGCAACGGCGTCACCGGTCCGGCCGGGGTAACGGTGTCAACTCCACCGACCCCAACGGCACGAATGGCACTGACGGTGGCGACGGCGGCGCAGGTGGCGCCGGCGGCGCCAGCAGCGGCACCACCGGAACCGTCGGCGGCAACGGCGGCCAGGGCGGCACCGGAGGGAGCGGCGGTCAGGGCGGCAGCGGCATCGACGGCGCTAACGGTTCCATCACCGGCGGCAACGGCGGCAATGGCCAAGATGGCGGCAACGCCGGTTCTGGTGGCTCAGGTGGCGACGGCGGCCAGGGCGGCGCGGCCGGCAGCGGCGGCGCGCTCGGCACTTCGGGCAAGTCCGGCAACGGCGGCAACGCCGGTAGCGGTGGCGCCGCAGGCACCGCCGGCAACGGCGGCTCGGGCGCCGAGGGCGCCAACGGCACTGCAGGCGCGAACAGCAACAACGGCTACACCGGCGGCAACGGCGGCCAGGGTGGCACCGGCGGAAACGGCGGCGCCGGTGGCACCGGTGGACAGGCCGGCGGCACCGGGGCCAACGCCGGCAGCAACGGCAACGGCGGCAACGCCAGCAATGGCGGCAATGGCGGCAAGGCCGGCGACGGCGGCACCGGTGTCGCAGGCGCGACCGGTAGGCCGGCAGCACCACCTATGGCAGCGCCGGTCAAGGCCAGGTCGGCGGCACCGGCGGCGGCGGCGGCACGGGCGGTAACGGTGGCGCCGGCGGCCAAGCCGGGGCCTCCGGCGGTAACAGGGCCTCCGCTGGCAACAACGGTCTTGGCGGTAACGCCGGCAACGGCGGCCTCGGCGGCAACGGCGGCCAGGGTGGCGCCGGCGCGGCCGGGGTGGCCGGGAAAACAATGGGGCCGGCGGGGCTGGCAACACCGGCGGCAACGGCGGCACCGGCGGCAACGGCGGCAACGGCGGGGCCAACGGCAGTGGTTCGGTACCGGGACTGCCGGCAGTGGCGGCAACGGCGGCAACAGCGGCGCCGGCGGGAACGGCGGCAACGGTGCTGACGGCACCTCGTCGTTCGTCAACGGCGGCAACGGCGGGGCCGGCGGCAACGAGGGCACCGTGGGAACCGGCGGCTCGAAGGGCAATCGGCACCGGCGGCAGCAACGGCAGCGCAGGCACGGTGCCCAACGCAGGCGGCAACGGCGGCAACGGTGGGGCGGGCTATAACCCGACCCTGGCCGGAGCGAGCGGCGGCAACGGCGGCAACGGCGGAGCCGGCGGCAACGTCGGCAACGGCGGCAACGGCGGGGCCGGTGGCAATGGTGTTGCAGGCACCAATGGCAGCAACGGCGTCAACACCGGCGACAGCGGCACCGACGGCCAAGCAGGCGGGTCCGGTGGCACCGGCGGCACGGGCGGCAACGGCGGTTCCATCACCGGAACTGCCGGCACCGGCGGCGCCGGCGGCAACGGCGCCAACGGCGGCCAGGGCGGCGCGGGCATCAACGGCGCGGCCGGCACCCCTGGCGACACCAGCTACGGCACCGCGGGTCAGGGTCAGACCGGTGGCAACGGCGGCAACGGTGGCACGGGCGGCAACGGTGGCGCCGGCGGCACCGGCGGCAAGACCCTGGGCGGCAGCGGCGCAGAGGGCCACCAGCGGCACCGGGGGCAACGCCGGCAACGGCGGCAACGCCGGCAACGCCGGCAAGGGCGGCGTCGGCGCGGTTGGGCTGGCCGGCATCAACAGCGGCAACGGCGGGGCCGGCAACACCGGCGGCAACGGCGGCACCGGCGGCACCGGGGGCAACGGCGGGCTAATGGCAGCGGCGTCGGCAGCGGCACCGCCGGCAACGGCGGAACAGGCGGAAACAGCGCCGCGGGCGGCAACGGCGGCCAGGGTGCTGACGGGACCTCGGCCAACACCACCGGGGGCAACGGCGGTGCCGGCGGCAATGCGGGCACGGCGGGCAAGGGCGGCGGCGCGGGCACTGGTTCCGGCTCGCCCACCACGGGCAACGCCGGCACCCAGGTCACGTCGGGCGGCGACGGCGGTCAAGGTGGGGCGGGCTACAGCCCGACCACGGCCGGCGCCTCGGGCGGCAACGGCGGCAACGGCGGCTCGGCGGCCCCAACTACGGCAACGGCGGCAACGGCGGCGCGGCGGTAATGGCGTGCTTGGCGCCACCGGCAACAATGGCGTGAACCCCGGCCACACCGGCGCCGCCGGTCAGGCCGGCGGCTCCGGTGGCAACGGCGGCAACGGCGGCAACGGCGGATCGCTCGCCGGCACCGCCGGCGTCGGCGGCGCCGGCGGTAACGGCGCCAACGGTGGCGCTGGCGGTACCGGGGTCGCGGGCGCGACCGTGGCGGCCGGGGACACCACCTACGGAAGCGCGGGGCAGGGTGAGGCCGGCGGCAGCGGCGGTGCCGGCGGCACCGGTGGTAACGGCGGCACCGGAGGCACCGGAGGCAAGACGGCGGGCGGCTCCGGCAGCCAGGCCACCAGCGGTAGCGGCGGCAACGCCGGCAACGGCGGCGTCGGCGGCAACGGCGGCCAGGGCGGCGCCGGCGCAGCCGGAGTTTCGGGCACCAACAGCGGCAACGGCGGCGCCGGCAACACCGGCGGCAGCGGCGGTGCGGGCGGCACCGGGGGTAACGCCGGCACCGGGTCGAGCACCGGCACCGCCGGCTCTGGCGGCAACGGCGGCAACAGTGCCGCCGGCGGCAACGGCGGCAAGGGCGCCGACGGCACCCTCACCAACACCACGGGCGGTAACGGCGGCGCCGGCGGCAACGCGGGTACCGCGGGCAGCGGTGGCGGCAAGGGCACCGGCAATGGAGGCTCGGCGGGCAACGCGGGCACCCAGGTCACCTCCGGCGGCAACGGGGGTCCGGGTGGATCGGGCTACAGCCCGACCACGGCCGGCGCCTCGGGCGGCACCGGTGGTAACGGCGGGGCCGGCGGCAGCTACGGCAACGGCGGCGCCGGCGGCGCCGGCGGCGCCGGAGTGGCCGGTGCGGCCGGCAACAACGGCGTGAACCCCGGCGACAGCGGCGCCGCGGGCGGGACCGGCGGCAACGGCGGCGCCGGCGGCACCGGCGGCAACGGCGGGTCGCTGGGTGGCACGGCCGGCGTCGGCGGCGCCGGCGGGGCCGGCGCCAACGGCGGCAACGGCGGCACGGGTGTTGCCGGCGCGACCGTGGCGGCCGGAGACACCACCTACGGCAGCGCGGGTCAAGGCCAGGCCGGCGGTAGCGGCGGTGCCGGCGGCACCGGTGGTAACGGCGGTGCCGGCGGTGCCGGCGGCAAGCTCACGGGAGGTACTGGCACCCAGGCCAACGGCGGCAATGGCGGTGCCGCGGGCAGCGGCGGCGTCGGCGGCAACGGCGGCCAGGGTGGCGCCGGCGCAGCCGGAGTCTCGGGCACCAACAGCGGCAACGGCGGCGCCGGGAACACCGGCGGCAACGGCGGCGCCGGTGGCGCGGGCGGCAGCGGCGGCGCGAAGGGCGCCGGGGGCACCGCGACCACTGGCGCAAGGGGTGCCGGCGGCAACGGCGGCAACAGCGCGGCCGGCGGGAACGGCGGCCAGGGTGCGGCAGGCACCTTGACGAGCCCCACCGGCGGCAACGGCGGGGCCGGCGGAAACGAGGGCACAGCGGGCACAGGTGGCGCCAAGGGATCGTCCGGTTCCGGATCGGCAGCAGCGGGCAACAACGGCACCGCACCAAACTCCGGCGGCAACGGCGGCGCAGGTGGCGCGGGCTACAGCCCGACCACGGCCGGGCGCTGTTCGGGCCGGCAACGGCGGCAACGGCGGCGCAGGCGGCAACGTCGGCAACGGCGGCGAGGCGGCGCCGGCGGCAACGGAGTCCTCGGCACCAACGGCACCAACGGCACCAACCCAGGCGACAGCGGCACCGCGGGCCAGGCCGGTGGCAACGGCGGCACCGGCGGCACGGGTGGTGCGGGCGGCTCATCGGCAGGCAACGGTGGCGCGGGCGGCACCGCCGGTACGGGCGGAAACGGCGGCAACGGCGGCACCGGCGTGACCGGCGTGAACGGTCAGTCCGGACAGAACCCCTACGGCACCGGCGTCGGGGGCGGCCAGGTTGGCGGGAACGGCGGCGCCGGCGGTGCCGGCGGCACGGGCGGAAACGGCGGCGCCGGCGGCAGCTCGGCGCACGGCACCGCGGGCACCAACGCCACCGGCGGCACCGGCGGCAACGGCGGCAACTCCGGGACACCCGGCAACGGCGGCAACGGCGCCGACGGCACCGCCGCCAACCCGAACGCCGGCAACGGCGCCAACGGCGGCAACCCAGGCGTGGTGGGTAAGGGCGGCGCCGGCGGCACCAACGGCAGCGGTTCCGGCACGGGCACCAAGGGCTCCAACGGTTCGTTGCCCTCCGCTCCGGCTGGCAACGGGGGCAACGGCGGCACGGGCTATACCTCATCGACTGCCGGCGCCAACGGCGGCAACGGCGGCACGGGCGGCAATGGCGGCTGGATCGGCAACGGCGGCGTCGGCGGCAACGGCGGCAACGGCGTTGCCGGCAATAACGGCAGCGCCGGCGTCAACCCCGGCGACAGCGGCGGCAACGCCACGGCCGGCGGCGACGGGGGCACCGGTGGGGCCGGCGGTCGCGGCGGAATCCTGTCCGGTAACGGTGGCTCCGGCGGCAATGGTGGCGCCGGCGGCAACGGCGGCAACGGCGGCACCGGCGTCAATGGCAACGACGGCATCGCCGGAGTCGACGAGGGCTACGGCACCGGCGTCGGCGGCGGCCAGAACGGCGGCAACGGCGGCAACGCCGCCACGGGCGGCAACGGCGGCAACGCCGGAGCCGGCGGCGGCTCACCACACGGAACCAAGGGGACCAACGGCAACGGCGGCAACGCCGGCAACGGCGGCAACGCCGGGACACCCGGCAACGGCGGCAACGGTGCGTCCGGCACCGCCGCCAACCCGACCGGCGGCACCGGCGGCAACGGCGGTAACCCCGGCACCGCGGCCGGCGGCGGCACCGGCGGCACCGGCGGCACCGGTGGTACCGGTGGCGGCACCAGGTAAGAACGGCATCGACGGCTCCCTGCCCATCACCCCGGCCGGTAACGGCGGCAACGGCGGCGCCGGCTACACCTCGACCACCCCGGGCGCCAACGGCGGCAACGGCGGCGTCGGCGGCAACGGCGGCACCTACGGCAGCGGCGGCGACGGCGGCCACGGCGGAGACGGCAACGCGGGCTCGGCCGGCTCCGACGGCGTCACGGGCGGCCACAGCGCGACCGCCGCGACGGCGGCAACGGCCAGGCTGGCGGAACGGGTGGCAACGGCGGCGCCGGCGGCGACGCGGGCACGGCGCTGGGCAACGGCGGAACCGGCGGCACGGCCGGCAACGGCGCCAACGGCGGCAACGGCGGCACCGGCGCCAACGGCGCCGACGGCATGTCCGGCGTGACGAATACGGCACGGCGTCCATGGTCAAAACGGCGGCAACGGCGGCAACGGCGGCGTCGGCGGAAACGGCGGCATCGGCGGCGTCGGCGGCACCTCCGGCATCCACGGCCTGCCCGGAGTCGCGGGCTCCGGCGGCAACGCCGGCAACGGCGGGGACGCCGGAACCCCGGGCAACGGCGGAAATGGCGCGGATGGCATCGCCACCAGCGCAACGGGCGGGACCGGCGGCAACGGCGGCAACCCCGGCGACCGCGGCAACGGCGGCACCGGCGGCGCCAGCGGTGACGGCGTCAGCACCGGCACCAACGGCAGCGCCGGCGCGGCATCACCGGCATCGTCGGCAACGGCGGCAAGGGCGGCGTCGGCTTCACCCCAGCCGACGCCGACGCCAACGACGGCAACGGCGGCGCGGGCGGCACCGGCGGCAACGGCGGCAACAACGGCAACGGCGGCGTGGGCGGCGACGGCGGCAACGGCGTCAACGGGCCAACGGCAGCACCGCAGCTCCTCCGGCGCCAACGGCAGCAGCGGCACAGCCGGAGGCAACGGCGGGGCCGGCGGCGCCGGCGGTCTGGGCGGCGCGGTCACCGGCAACGGCGGCGCGGCGGCGCCGGCGGCGTCGGCGGCAACGGCGGCAACGGCGCGGCCGGTGGTAACGGCAACGAGGGCGTTGCCGACCAGAACGTCTACGGCAACGGCATCGGCGGCGGCGAGGACGGCGGCAACGGCGGCAGCGGCGGAGTCGGCGGCAACGGCGGCGCCGGCGGCAACGGCGGCACGGCCGCCCACGGCACCACCGGCACAGGCGGTAACGGAGGCGCCGCCGGCAACGGCGGCAAAGGTGGCACCGCCGGCAACGGCGGTGACGGCGCGACAATACCTACACCGCGACGAACCCCACCGGTCGCCGGCAACGGCGGTAACGGCGGCAATGCAGGCGGCACCGCGGGCGGCGGCGGCGCCGGCGGGACTGGCGGGACCGGCTCCCCGGTGGGCGCCAACGGCACCAACGGCACCGGCGCGCCCACCGGCACCGGCGGCAACGGCGGCAACGGCGGCAACGGCGCCGGCGGCACGCCGCAGCACATCCAACGGCGGCGACGGCGGCGCGGGCGGCAACGGCGGCCCGGTCGGCAGCGGCGGCGCGGGTGGCGCGGGCGGCAACGGCCTGCCCGGATCCGCTGGCAACAACGGCACCGTCGGCAGCCCCGACGGCACCAATGGGACGCCCGGCGGCAACGGCGGCAACGGCGGCGCCGGCGGCAACAGTGGCGCCGACGGCGGCCACGGCGGTGCGGGCGGTAACGCGGGCAGCGGCGGCGCCGGCGGCAACGGCGGCAACGGCTTGCAGGTCGGCGATTCCAACGGCGGCAACGGCGGCCAGGGCGGCACCCGGCGGCCAGGGCGGTGACGGCGGCGACGGCTTCACCGGTGGCGGCGACGGCGGCGCCGGCGGCCTGGTCGGCAGCGGCGGCAACCCGGCATCGGCCACGGCACCGGAAGCAACGGGAATTCGGGCACCACACCCACCGCCATGACCGGCAACGGCGGCGACGGTGGCGACGCTAAGGGCGTCCCCGGCGCCGGCGCCACCGGCTACAGCGGCGGCAACGGCGGCAACGCCGGGTCCTACGGCAACGGCGGCAACGGCGGCAGCGGCAACACCGGCGGCATTGGCATCACCGGGACGACCGGGACCACCCCCGCCGGCACGGGCGGCGTCGGCCAGCAGGGCGGCCAGGGTGGCGCGGCCGGGAACGGCGGCACACGGCGGCCTGATCGCCGGTAACAGCGGCAACGGCGGCAACGGCGGCGACGGCGGCCAGGGCGGCACCGGCGGCACGGGCGGGACCGGCGACTTCAGCGTCAACAACGGCACCGGCGGCACCGGCGGCCAGGGCGGCGCGGGTGGCACCGGCGCGGCCGGCGGCAACGCCGGCTCGGTGACCAGCGGCACCGTCGGCGTCGGCGGCAACGGCGGCAACGGCGGCAACACCGGCCTCGGCGGCCAGGGCGGCACGGGCGCGGCGGGTACCGCTGGCCACACCGCCGGCGGCCAGGGCGGCCAGGGCGGCAACCCGGGCACTACCGTCGGCGTGGGCGGCGCCGCCGGCACGGGCAACCTGAGCCCGACCAACCCCCCGCCCAACGCGGGCATCGCGGGCAACAACGGCGCGATCAACACCACGTCCACCGTCGTCAACGGCGGCACCGGCGGCCAGGGCTACAGCCCGACCACCCCGGGTGCGGCCGGCGGCGTCGGCGGCAACGGCGGCGCGGCCGGCCAGTACGGCGTCGGCGGCACCGGCGGCCAGGGCGGCACGGGCGCGGCCGGCGCGGCCGGCACCGACGGGGCCACCCCCGGCGCCAGCGGCACCGACGGCGGGGCTGGCGGCGCCGGCGGTACCGGCGGCAACGGCGGCGCCGGCGGCACGATCGCCGGCAACGCTGGCGACGGCGGCGTCGGCGGCACCGGCGGCACCGGCGGCATCGGCGGTGTCGGCGCCGACGGCGCGGCCGGCGTCAACAACGGCGCCGGCGGCAACGGCGGCAACGGCGGCGCGGCCGGCGTCGGCGGCACCGGCGGCAACGGCGGCACGGTGGTGACCGCCGGCAACCAGGGCAACGGCGGCGCCGGTGGCGTCGGCGGCAACTCCGGCACCGGCGGCAACGGCGGCAACGGCGCTGCGGGCACCTCGGCCAACCCCAACGGCGGCAACGGCGGTACCGGCGGGAACGCAGGCGCTGTCGGCGGCGCAGGCTCCGGCGGCACCGGCATCACCAACGGCGGCGGCGGCAGCGCAGGCAGCGCTCCCACCACCGCGTCCGGCAATGGCGGTAATGGCGGCAACGGCTTCAGCCCGACCGCCACCGGCACCAGCGGCGGCACCGGCGGCGCCGGCGGCAACGGCGGCAACTACGGCAACGGCGGCACCGGCGGCAATGGCGGCAACGGCACGGCCGGCGTCGCCGGCACCAACGGCGTGACCGCGGGCGCCAGCGGCACCTCCGGCACCGCCGGCGGTGCGGGCGGCAACGGCGGCGTCGGCGGCAACGGCGGCAGCCAACTCGGCACCGCGGGCGCCGGCGGCAACGGCGGCAACGGGGCCAGCGGCGGCAACGGCGGCAACGGCCGGATCGGCCAGTTCGGTATCACCGGCGTCAACAACGGGGCCGGCGGCAACGGCGGCAGCGGCG
Organism: uncultured Actinomycetota bacterium; assembly: GCA_963758775.1. Lineage (GTDB taxonomy): Bacteria > Actinomycetota > Actinomycetes > Mycobacteriales > Mycobacteriaceae > Mycobacterium. Next base: position 1,174,264 of record CAVWWU010000010.1, on the reverse strand, counting down.
GCAACGGCGGCAACGGCGGCGGCGGCGGCAACGGCGGAGCCGGCGGCAAGACGTTGGGCGGTACCGGCACGCAGGCCACCACCGGTACCGGCGGCAACGGCGGCAACGGCGGCAACGCCGGCACGCCGGCCAACGGCGGCGCCGGCGCGGACGGCACGGTCGCCAGCTTCAACGGTGGCGCAGGCGGCAACGGCGGCAACGCCGGCACCGCGGGCACGCTGGGAACCGGCGGGACCGGCTCCACCGCTGGCACCAACGGCACCGCAGGCAACGGGGTCACCGGTCCGGCGGGCAACGGCGGTCAGGGCGGCAAGGGCTACAACCCGCTGACCCCCGACACCACCGGCGGCAACGGCGGCGCCGGCGGCAACGGCGGCTCGATCGGCAACGGTGGCGCCGGCGGCGCCGGCGGCAACGGCACCAGCGCCATCGTGTCCGGCACCAACGGCGTCAACCCCGGCGACAGCGGCACCGCGGGCTACGCCGGCGGCAACGGCGGTACCGGCGGCGCCGGCGGCCTCGGCGGCTCGATCTCCGGCAACGGCGGCGCCGGCGGCAACGGCGGCAACGCCGGGAACGGCAGCGCCGGCGGCAGCGGTGTGACCGGTTCCAACGGCGTTGCCGACACCGACTCCTTCGGCAACGGCATCAACGGCGGCGAAGACGGTGGCAACGGCGGCGCCGGCGGCAACGGCGGAACCGGCGGCAACGCCGGTGTCGGCGGCGCGGCCCTGGGCTCCGGCAGCACCGGCGCCACCGGCACCGGCGGCAACGGCGGCAACGGCGGCGCGGCCGGCACGGCCGGCAACGGCGGCAACGGCGCTGCAGGCACCACCACCAACCCGAACGGCGGCAACGGCGGCGACGGCGGCACCGAGACGGCGGGCACCGGCGGCGCCGGTGGCACCGGCCTCGGCGGCGGCGGCACCAACGGCACCAACGGCAGCACGGCGCAGGCCGGCAACGGCGGCACCGGCGGCACCGGCTTCACATCCAGCGTCGCGGGCGTCAGCGGTGGCAACGGCGGCAACGGCGGCAACGGCGGCAGCTACGGCAACGGCGGCAACGGCGGCACCGGCGGCAGCGGCGTGATCGGCACGGCCGGCAACAACGGCGTCAACCCCGGCGACAGCGGTGCGGCAGGCCTGGCGGGCGGCAGCGGCGGCAACGGCGGCACCGGCGGCAACGGCGGCACGGTCTCCGGAAACGCCGGCAGCGGCGGGGCCGGCGGCAACGGCGCAGCCGGCGGCAACGGCGGCAACGGCGTGACCGGCTCTGCCGGCGTCGGCGACTCCAACGCCTACGGCACCGGCATCAACGGCGGCCAGAACGGCGGCAACGGCGGCGCCGGCGGCACCGGCGGCAGCGGCGGCAACGGCGGCCTCGCCGGCACGGTGACCAGCGGCACCGCGGGCACCACCGGCGCAGCCGGCAGCGGCGCCAACGGCGGCAACTCCGGCACCTCCGGCAGCGGCGGTAACGGCGCGGCCGGCACCGCCAGCAACCCCAACGGCGGGGTCGGTGGTAACGCCGGCACCCAGACCGTCGGCACCGGCGGCACCAAGGGCACCGGCACCGGCGGCGCCACCAGCGGCAGCAACGGCACCGCGTCCTCGCCCGGTACCGGCGGCAACGGCGGGGCGGGCTACACCTCCACCACCGCCGGCGCCAACGGCGGCAACGGCGGCAACGGCGGCAACGGCGGCACCTACGGCGCCGGCGGCCAGGGCGGCGCCGGCGGCAACGGGGTCACCGGTTCCACCGGCGGCAACGGCACGGCGGGTACCGGCGCCAACGGCGTCGCCGGCGGCAACGGCGGCAACGGCGGCACCGGCGGCAACGGCGGCCAGGGCGGCACGGTCTCCGGCAACGGCGGCAAGGGCGGTGCCGGCGGCACCGGCGCGGGCGGCGGCACCGGCGGCACCGGCGCGACCGGTGACACCACGTTCACGGTGAACAACGGAGCCGGCGGCAACGGCGGCAACGGCGGCAACGGCGGCACCGGCGGCGGCGGCGGCAATGGCGGCACGGTGACCAGCGGCACGGTCGGGGTCGGCGGCAACGGCGGCGCCGGCGGCAACGCCGGCACACCGGGTGGCGGCGGCAACGGCGCGGCTGGTACCTCCACCCACGTCAACGGCGGCAACGGCGGCAACGGCGGCAACCCGGGCACCGTGGGCGGCGGCGGCGCAGCCGGCACCGGCACCGGCACTCCGACCGCCGGCGGCAGCGGCTCCGCGGTAACCGGTCCGGCCGGCAACGGCGGCCAGGGCGGCGCCGGCTTCGGCTACTCGGGCACCGGCGCCACCGGCTCCAGCGGCGGCAACGGCGGCACCGGCGGCAACGGCGGCTCGATCGGCAACGGCGGCAACGGCGGGGCCGGCGGCACCGGCGACTCCGGTGGCACCGGCACCGCGGGCTCCACCCCCGGCGCCAACGGCGGCACCGGTGTGGCCGGCGGTAGCGGCGGCCAGGGCGGCCAGGGCGGCCAGGGCGGCTCCACCTCCGGCAACGGCGGCACCGGCGGCAACGGCGGCACCGGCGGCACCGGCGGCACCGGCGGCGGTGGCGCGGCCGGTGACACCAGCTTCGCGGTGAACAACGGCGCCGGCGGCAACGGCGGCACCGGCGGCGGCGGCGGTAACGGCGGTGCCGCGGGTGCGGGCGGCAGCGCCCTCGGCGCAGGCAACGGCGGAGGCGGCGGCACCGGCGGCAACGCCGGGACCGGCGGCGCACCCGGCACCGGCGGCACCGGCGCCACGGGCACCCTGACCAACCCGAACGGCGGCAACGGCGGCAACAGCGGCACCGGCGGCCAGGGTGGCCTCGGCGGTGCGGGTGGCAGCGGCGGGTCCGGCGGCACCATCTCCGGCAACGGCGGCAAGGCCGGCAGTGGCGGCAGCGGTGGGGCCGGCGGCAGCCAGGTCGTCGGCCAGCACGGCGGTGCTGGCGGCGGCGGCTACGCCTCCGGCACCGGCAATGGCGGCAACGGCGGCCAGGGCCCGAGCGGTGGCAACGGCGGCAACGGCGGAGCCCCGGGAACGCCCGGCGCAGCCGGCACCGGCGGCACCACCGGTGGCACCGGCACCGGCGGCACGGCCGGCGCCGGCGGCACCGTCACCCTGCCCAACGGTGGGACCGGCGGCACCGGTACAGGCGGCGGCACCAACGGCAACACCGGCGCCAACGGCTCAGCCGGCACCGCCGGCAACCACGGCTAAACGGACTGGACTGGCGGTTCAGAACTGCAAAGCGCTGAACCGCCAGTCCAGCACCTGCCGGGCGGGCTCGCCGACGGCGTACACCACCGAACGCAGCCCCAGCACACCCTCGTGAGCCGACTCCACCTGCAGCTCGCTGTACAGCGTGTCGCCCTCGTGCACTGGGCCGGTGTGGTCGCAGGACTCCCAGCCCAGCACCGTCACCAGATTCGGCAGCAGCCGGCTCGCCTGCGCCAGCGCCAGCCCGATGGTGTGCCCGCCGTACACCAGCCGCTGCCCACCCACGCGGGAATCGTGATGCGTGGCAGCGATATTCAGGGTCAGGCGGGCCAGCTCCGGCGCGCTGCTGACGACGTCGCCGGTGCTGTGCAGCACCGCACCCGCCAGGCCCGCATCGAAGTGCGGCCCGGGTACCCGCGTCCGGAACACCTCGCCGTCCCACTGCTCGGTTGGATCCGCAGCCGACGGCGCCGCGCCGATGCTCGACAGATCGTCGTCGGGCGCGCCATCAGGATCAAAGTCCGGGCTGGCGGGCAGCATGGCGCAGCGATAGAAGTCGAGGACCAATCGATCGGCCTGGTCGATGGTGGTCATCCGCAGCGCCGCCAGCCCCGTTGCCGCTCGCCCCGGCTTGACCGAATTAGCCCGCAGCGCAACCACTTCGGTGCGGGTGTAGATGCTGTCACCGACGACCGGGAACCGGTGAAACCTCAGCCCGCGGTAGAACAGGTTCGCCTTGACCCGCTGCGTCGCCAGCGTCGACTGCCCGATCGCCACGTCCCATACCAGTCCCGGATGTGCGAGCGGCCCCGGCGAACCGGTGACGGCGGCGCACAGTTCGGCGTCCAGGGCCAGGCGCATCCGGTCACCGAGGATCGCCTGGTGTGCGGCGGCCAACCCGGACGACAGCGTCACCGACGGCGCCCAGTCGAACACCTGACCCACCGCGAGGTCGTCGAAAAAGGGCCCACCCTCGCGTACACGCGCATAACTCACGGGGCCAATATGGCACACGTGAGCAACGATCTGAACGACGACGAACAGATGCTGGTCGCCACCGTGCGGGCTTTCATCGACCGCGACGTCAAACCCACCGTCCGCGAGGTCGAGCACGCCAACACCTACCCCGAGGCGTGGATCGAGCAGATGAAGCGGATCGGCATCTACGGCTTGGCCGTTCCCGAGGAGTACGGCGGGTCGCCGGTGTCGATGCCGTGCTATGTCGAGGTCACCCAGGAGCTGGCGCGCGGCTGGATGAGTCTGGCCGGCGCGATGGGCGGGCACACGGTTGTCGCCAAGCTGCTGACGCTGTTCGGCACCGAAGAGCAGCGACGGACGTACCTGCCGCCGATGGCCACCGGCGAGTTGCGGGCCACGATGGCGCTGACCGAGCCGGGCGGCGGTTCGGACCTGCAGAACATGACGACCGCCGCACTGCCTGACGGTCCAGATACGTTGCTGATCAACGGTTCTAAGACCTGGATCTCCAACGCGCGCCGCTCCGGGCTGATTGCACTGCTGTGCAAGACCGATCCCAACGCGACGCCGCGGCATACCGGGATCTCAATCGTGCTCGTCGAGCATGGGCCGGGGCTGACGGTGTCGCGAGATCTGCCCAAGCTGGGCTACAAGGGCGTCGAAACCTGCGAGCTGTCATTCGACGACTTCGCCGTCCCGGTGTCGGCCGTGCTGGGAGGCGTTACGGGCCAGGGCTTTTCGCAGATGATGAAGGGGCTCGAGACGGGGCGCATCCAGGTGGCGGCACGCGCGTTGGGCGTGGCGACCGCGGCGCTCGAGGACGCGCTCACCTACTCCCGAGAGCGGGAGAGCTTCGGCCAGCCGATCTGGAAGCATCAGGCGGTCGGCCACTACCTGGCCGACATGGCGACCAAACTCACCGCGGCCCGTCAGCTCACCCGCTATGCCGCCGAACGCTACGACAGCGGCGAGCGCTGCGACATGGAGGCCGGGATGGCCAAACTGTTCGCCTCCGAGGCCGCCATGGAGATCGCGCTGAACGCCGTCCGCATCCACGGCGGATACGGCTACTCCACCGAATACGACGTAGAGCGGTACTTCCGCGACGCCCCGTTGATGATCGTCGGCGAAGGGACAAACGAAATTCAGCGCAACGTCATCGCCGGCCAGCTAATCGCCCGGGGCGGAATCTGAGGTGTCGCCGGCTGTGAGTGCGCTATATTTGCGTGACTTCGCCGCCAGCCGAAGGGAAGGCAGTTGACATGAGTTATCCGCCAGGACCTTATGAAGGCTCCCCGGGTTGGCCTGCGAACAATCCCGGCCAGCAACCGGGCTGGCAGGGCCAGCCGGTCCCCCCACCACCGCCGCCGGGATGGCAGGGCCAGCAACCGGGTTGGCCGGTCCAGGGCCAGCTGCCACCGGACAATTATCTTGTCTGGGCGATTCTGACCACGCTGTTCTGCTGCCTGCCCACCGGCATCGTGTCGATCGTCTACTCCACCAAGGTCTCCGGGCTGTGGGCTCAGGGGCAGTACGCCGAGGCGCACGTCGCGGCGAACAATGCCAAGAAGTGGGCCATCATCAGCGCGGTCGCGGGTCCCATCGCGTACGTCGTCCTCATGGTGATCTACTTCGCGTTCATCGCCGCGGTGGTCGTGCACGACCTACCGTCGATACCCACGACCACCACCACCTATCCCGGTTTCTGAAGGCGTTGGACGCCAGCAGGTTTGGCGTCAGACCGGCGCGATCGCGTCCACCAGGCCCCAGGCCAGTGCCGTCTCCGCGTCGATAGTCCGTCCGGACAGCACCAGATAGGCAGTGCGCCACCGGCCGATACGGCGCGTCACACTCACGGTCCCGCCGGCGCCGGGGATCAAACCGAGACCCAGTTCCGGCAGCCCGAATTCCGAACCGCCGCGCGCCTCAACCCATCCGCAAAACGCCGCCATCTCCAGCCCGCTGCCCATCACCTTCCCGTGCACCCGGGCTTGACAGGTCTGACCGAACCTGGCGGTGAGCCCGTCGAGCACCAGGGCAGGGCTGTGCCGGGTGCGCGCCAGGTGCGCGCTGGCCGGATCGGCGAAGGTGCCGAATTCGGCGAGGTCTCCCCCGCTGCAGAACGACGGGCCGTTGCCGCTCAACACGATCCCGGTCACCGACGGGTCCAGCTGCGCAACGGCCAGCGCCTCCAGCAAGGCGGCGCGCGCATCGGTGGAGAACGCATTGTGCCGCTGCGGGCGGTTGAACGTGACGTGCAGCGTGTCGCCGTCGCGCCGCGCCAGCACCGGGTCGGCGAGGACGGGCACCCGGGCCGGGCCGCGCTCGTCGAGCCAGCGCGCGAACTCCGGGCCGGCCTGCAGCGTCGAATACGCCAGCGACTCGGTGATCACCCCGGCCAGCGTCGCAGCGCCGGGGTCGATCGCGCGCAGCACGTCGTCGCACACCGCGCTGGCATGCGGCCAGCGTTCGCAGCGTGCCCTCAGCTCGGCCAGGGCCTCGGGCACCGACTCAACGGTGACCACCCGGCGGTCGGCGCAGGGCTCCTCGGTGAGCGTGAAAGTCGCTGCCTCGAGGCAGGATTCGTCTGCTGGCGGACCTACAGCGATGGTGACGCCGGGCGGCCCCAGGGTCACACCGAATACTTCTCGATCAACGCGTTCTTGTAGAGCTTGCCGGTGTCGGTGCGCGGCAGCTGGGTCTCGAACCCGATCGACCGCGGGCACTTGAAGTGCGACAAGTGCTCTCGCAGCCAGTCGAGCAGCTCGGCGGCGAACTGATCGGTGGCGTCGGCCGGGTCGACGGTCTGCACGGCGGCCACCACCCGTTGACCCATCTCGTCGTCAGGGATGCCGAATACCGCCGCGTCCAACACCTTCGGATGGGTGACCAGAAGGTTCTCGGTTTCTTGCGGGTAGATGTTCACCCCGCCGGAGATGATCATGTGGTGGCGGCGGTCGGTCAGATACAGGTAGCCGTCGTCGTCGAGGTAACCGATGTCGCCGACGGTCATCCAACCGTGCTTGTCGCGCGACGCAGCGGTTTTCGCCGGATCGTTGAGGTATTCGAAGGCGAACCCGCCGCCGTCGAAATAGATCTCGCCGGCCTGCCCGGGCGGCTGCTCCTTGCCGTTCTCGTCGAGGATGTGCAACCCGCCCATCATGGGTTTGCCCACCGAACCGGGATGGGCCAGCCAGTCCTCGGCGGTGATCAGAGTCGACCCAATCGCCTCCGAGGAGGCGTAGTACTCGTCGACGATCGGCCCCCACCAGTCCATCAGCTGCTTTTTGATCTCCACCGGGCACGGCGCGGCGGCGTGCATCACCCGCTTGAGGCTGGACAGGTCATACGAATCACGCACAGCCTGAGGCAGTTTGAGCATCCGGACGAACATCGCCGGCACGAACTGGCCGTGCGTCACCCGGTACCGCTGGATGGCGTCCAGCGTCCCCTCGGCATCGAACTTCTCCAACACCACCGTGGTGATGCCGGCGCCCTGAATGGTCATCGACCACACCGACGGCGCGGTGTGGTAGAGCGGGGCCGGGCTCAGATACACCGCGTCGGGATCCAGCCAGAACCCGACCAGCCCCGACATCATGCCCGGCACCTGATCCGGTGGCAGGTGCGGCAGTGGGCGTTTGATCCCCTTGGGCCGCCCGGTGGTGCCCGACGAATACTGCAGCAGGTCGCCCTCGATCTCGTCGTCGATCGGGGTGTCCGGTTGATCCGCAACGCATTCCGGGTAGCGCTCCCAGCCGTCGAGTTCACCGTCGGCCAGCATCAGCAGCTTCGGCAGGCCGCCCGGCAGGTGCTCGGCCAGGCCCGCGCAAACGTCGCGCAGCGCCGCCGATCCGATGATCGCCTTGGCGCTGCTGTTGTCCACGATGTAGGCCGCCTCGGCCGAGGTGAGGTGGGTGTTGATCGGCACGTAGTACAAGCCGCTGCGCCGGGCCGCCCACATCACCGCGTGCATGTGCTCGTTGTTCTCCATCAGGATCGCGACGGCGTCGCCCTCGCGCAGACCGGCCTTACGAAAATAGTGGGCCAGCCGGTTGGCGCGGGCTTCCAGGTCGTCGAACGTCACGACGGTGCCGGACGGGTGGAGGATGACAGCAGGTTTGTCGGCGCCGATATAGGGGCGAATCTGCATGGGCTGACTGTACATCTGCCTTTTCGAAGCCCATTTCGACGCCCAAGAAACGGGTCAGCCGTGCGGAGCCTCGGAGATCTTGCTGTCGGGCTTGCCCAGCGTCTGGCACCAGGTCTGCGCCGACAGGCGCGTCGCGTCGATCTCCAAGTTGGTCGGCTGGTTGCCGCTCTTGTCCTTGAGCATCTTGCTGATCTCGGTGTTCTGCTTGTTCTGATCCTGGCCGGTGAAGTCCTTGCACTGCGTGTCGCCGCCGGTGTTGATCACCTGGGACGCGGAGCATCCACTGAACAGAATTCCCACTGCGACAACCGCGGTCGCGATCGCTGGGGTTTTAGCTGACTTCATTGTCGGGCCTTCCAGAAGAGGGGTTTGTCAGCTATCTGTACACCGATTCGCGCCGTGCCAAACACTCGGCCCAGCAAACGCAAAAGCCCCCGTGCGTGCGGGGGCTTCTGCGTTGCTTGTCGTGCTGGTTACGCCTCGGCAAGGCGTTGCTTGAGCGCCTCGAACTCGTCCTTGACACCGGTGGGCAGCTTGTCGCCGACGAACTCCAGCCACTCCTCGATCAGCGGCAGCTCGTCGCGCCACTCGGCGGCGTTCACCGCCAGCGCGGTGGATACATCGGAAGCGCTCACGTCAAGCCCGTCCAGGTCCAGGTCCGCCGCGCTCGGCACCACGCCGATCGGGGTTTCCTGGCCGCCGGCCTGGTGCTCGATGCGGTCGACGATCCACTTCAGCACGCGGCTGTTCTCGCCGAAGCCCGGCCACAGGAACTGGCCCTCGTCGCCGCGGCGGAACCAGTTGACGAAGAAGATCTTCGGCAGCTTGGACTCGTCGGCGTTCTTGCCCAGGTTGATCCAGTGCTGGAAGTAGTCGCCGACGTTGTAGCCGAGGAACGGCAGCATGGCCATCGGGTCGCGGCGCACGGCGCCGACCTTGCCCTCGGCGGCAGCGGTCTGCTCGCTGCCCATGGTGGCGCCCATGAACACGCCGTGCTGCCAGTCGCGGGCCTCGGTCACCAGCGGCACCGTGGTCTTGCGGCGGGCGCCGAACAGGATGCCGGAGATCGGCACGCCCTGCGGGTCGTCCCACTCCGGCGCCAGGATCGGGCACTGCGACATCGGGGTGCAGTACCGCGAATTCGGGTGCGCCGCTTTGGTGTCCGTCTCGCGCAGGACCCAGTCGTTGCCCTTCCAGTCGATCAGGTGGTCGGGCTCGCCTTCCAGGCCTTCCCACCACACGTCGTTGTCGTCGGTCAGCGCGACGTTGGTGAAGACGGTGTTGCCGGCCTCGATGGTGCGCATGGCGTTGGGGTTGGACTTCCAGTTGGTGCCCGGCGCGACCCCGAAGAACCCGAATTCCGGGTTGACCGCGTAGAGTCGGCCGTCCTTGCCGAACCGCATCCAGGCGATGTCGTCGCCCAGGGTCTCGGCGCGCCAGCCCTCGATGGTGGGCTGAAGCATCGCGAGGTTGGTCTTGCCGCACGCGGACGGGAAGGCCGCGGCGAAGTAGTAGGCCTTGTTCTCCGGAGAGATCAGCTTGAGGATCAGCATGTGCTCGGCGAGCCAGCCCTCGTCGCGGGCCATCGCCGAAGCGATCCGCAGCGAGTAGCACTTCTTACCCAGCAGCGCGTTGCCGCCGTAGCCCGAGCCGTAGCTCCAGATCTCGCGGGTTTCCGGGAAGTGGGTGATGTATTTGGTGTCGTTGCACGGCCACGGAACGTCAGCCTGGCCCGGCTCCAGCGGCGCGCCGACCGAGTGCAGCGCCTTGACGAAGAACCCGTCGTCGCCGATCTTCTCCAGCGCCGCCTTGCCCATCCGGGTCATGGTGCGCATCGAGACGACGACGTACTCGGAGTCGGTGATCTCCACGCCCAGCTTGGGGTCGTCGGCGCCCAGCGGGCCCATGCAGAACGGCACCACCCACATGGTGCGGCCGCGCATGCAGCCGCGGTACAGGTCCTTCATGGTGGACCGCATCTCGGCGGGGTCCATCCAGTTGTTGGTGGGGCCGGCGTCGACTTCGCGCTCCGAACAGATGTACGTGCGCGACTCCACCCGCGCCACGTCCGACGGGTCGGACAGCGCCAGGTAGGAGTTGGGGTGTTTCTTCTCGTTCAGCTTCTTGAAGGTGCCGGCCTCCACAAGCTGCGCGGCGAGCCGGTTGAACTCCTCCTCGGAGCCGTCGGCGAACACAACCCGGTCGGGCTGGGTGAGCTCGGCAACCTCCTCCACCCACGACAGCAGCCCCTGGTGCTTGGTGGGCGCGTTGTCCAGACCGGGAATGGTCGCTGAGGTCATCGAACTCTCCTGAATTCTTCTGCGTGTTTGCGGTCGTCGAAAGTATTCACGCTGCGTTTGATTACACAATCGTTGACGTCGTAGAGCGTTATTTACAGGTTATCGTGATCACCTTGCTAGGGAAGGCCCCGGCGGGTATAAGCCTCCTCACATCAACGATTCAGAAACGTTCAGAACCGTCACGATTCGTCCCCGTTCGCCAGGTTCTCGGGAAGAGATATACCCGGATCACCCAATTCTGCACGCACGGCGTCTAGCGCCGCCTGCACCGTCGGCATTTGCCGGTCACGCGCGGAGGCCGCCCGTGCCGCGGCAATCGCGTATTCGCGCAGTTCGCTGTCGATCGCGCTGACCTGCTCGGACACCCGGGCGTTCTCGGCCTCGTCGCGGGCCGCCAGGGCGGTGGTCAGCACCGACTCGGCCAGCAGCACCCGGGTGGCGACCAATTCCTCGACCACCGCCTGCACCGACGCCGTCACCTCCCCCGCCCAGCGGTCCAGCAACGCGCGATCGCGCAGCAGCCCACGCAGGGTGACCACGGCGAAGGTGAGCGCCAGTCCGACGGCGACGCACGCCACCGCGCCGGCCACCTGCACAGCGGTGCCGCGGTGCGGGACCAGGCCCGCCAGCGTCCGGCTCAGCGTGAGCCCCACACCCAGCCCGAACCCGGCACCGAGCAGCAACATCAGCGCCGTCTCCTGGCGCCGCGATTTAAGGGGCGGGGGCGAGATATCCACCACAGGCAGCGGCTCCTCGACCGGCAGCGGCGTCACTGTTAAAGGCAGGCCCATCACGTCGGCGAGGTCGGCCAGGTGGATGGCGGTGCCGTCGCTCACCTCGGAGACCACCTGTTGGGCCCGCCCGCGGGCGAACCCTTCGAAGTCCCCCATCTTGCGCCGCGACAGCGCGGCGGCATCCTCCTGCAGTTCGCCGCGCATCGACGTGCACCGGTTGCGGGCGAAGTAGGACAGCTGGACGCGGGCCTGCTGGATCTGGCCGCGCAGGGTGATGCTGCGCTCGGTTTTCGCCTGGCGACGATCCCGCAGGGCCGTGCTGCGCGCTTCGCGCAACGCGTCGACCCGGGCCTGCCGACCCGCGCCCTCGGCGTCGTGATCGAACCTCAGCGCGACTGTGTGCAGCCGGGATTCCCACGCCCGCAGCCTGTTTCGCCGCGCAATATCGGAATCGGCGAGTTTCGCCGCGACGGCGTCGACCAGCTCGTCGACGCGCACCTCACCCAACTCGGGCACGGCGGCCACGCCCACCCAGGGCACCGTGGCGTAGCGCGGCGCGTGCGCGGCCAGCGCGTCGCGGTTGGCGGCGAGCACGTCCCGCCAGGCGTGGTGCACATCGATCTTGGCCACCACGGCGACCACCACGTCGGTGTGTTCGGCGGCGGCGTCGAGCAGCCTGCAGTCGGATCCGGTCAAGTTGGCCGCCGCGGAAACCACGAACACCACCGCCAGCGGCGCATCCCCCGGTCCCAGGTCGGTCGACTCGACGAACTTGTGCTGCGACAACCGTTCGCGCAGCGCCGCCGCCACGCCGCTGACGCCGGCCATCCACGGACCGGTCACCAGCACCACGTCGCGCAGGTTGGTCGGGGGCGGGTCCAGCCTCGCCGACCGAGACGGCCCCACGGCGGCCACCAGCGCATCCACCGCGGCGATCGGGTCGTCGTGCTCCTCGGTCACCCCTTAGCCTCCCCGGCTTCCCCGCCGGCCCGTGACCAGAGCCGCAACGATCCCCTGACGATATCCGCGCCGCACGCACGCTGCACGGGGCCGGCATGGGCGCGGCTGTAGCGCTGCCAGCGTGCCGCCCGTGTCAGGTACCCGGTCGCCCCGGCCGCCTTATGGCACGGCCCGGCGGATTCGACCAGATCCAGGGCCGCGGCCATCCGGGCGATCAGCGTGTCGTCGCGGGCCAGGAACCTGGCGATCTCGGGCTCGACAACTGGCTCGGAGACCGCTAGTGCCTCAAGTTCGGCGACCGCGTCGCACACCCGCCGATAGCGCGCCTCGGCGCCGGCGGCGGCGATCTGGTCCAGGACCGCGTCGACGCCGCTGAGCCGGCGCAGCATGGCCTGCACCTGCGCGGGCGTGTTGCCCCGCCGGGCCGCGGCCACCGCGACCGCGGCACCGAGCGGCCCAAGCGTGTCTGACGACACATCGCCCAGCAGACCGATCATCGGTTGCACGGATACCCCGAGCAGCGCAGAAAAATGCTCGCAGCGGCCCCGGGCCGACGACGACGGCCCGTCCCCCGCGAAGCCCGTCACGTCGACTTTGTTCAGCACCCCCAGCACCGGACATCGCGCGGCGCGGACCGCCTCGACGTCCTCGGGCTTGACCACTTCGGCGAAGACGTAGACCACCACTTCGGGGGCGGTGTCGGCGTCCGAGGCAATATTCGGGCCGACGTTCAGCGCCCGCGCCACTGTGGAGCACCCCACGCCGCGACGTCCCCGCACCTCCACCCGCAGCGGCGCCGCGGCCCGCCGCGCGATCGCCGTCACCTCCGGATCGGCGGTCGCGGCAGCAAAGAGCGCCAATTCCCCGACGAACGCCTCCTGACCCTGCCGCGGCATGCACCGAATCGTGGCACCTGCGTGGCCGGGACGCGAGCCACCAGGGGTTAGCAGCCGAAAGCAACTGTTGGATATCAATTCGGATCTGAGGCGGCTACATCGGCGTTTCATGGGCCACCATGGACGGATGCATGCGCAACCCGGGGTGCGGGCGCGTCCCGACACACCGGTGGCGGAGCACATCAAGCACATCAAGCACATGGAGCACACCGCGCACTCCGAGCCGAACCGGCGCCTTCCGGCCAGTATCGTGCGCTCGCGGCATGCCGCCCTGTCCGACCAGCAGCGCGACACCTGGGAGCGGCGGTGGCCCGAAATCGGTGTCTCCCTCGGTCCCGAGCCAATCGAACCGATGGATATCGCCGAGTGGTTCGGCCGGCGCGCACCACTGGTGCTGGAGATCGGCTGCGGCAACGGCGCTTCGACGCTGGCGATGGCACAGGACGAGCCGGACATCGACGTGATCGCGGTGGAAATCTACCGGCGGGGCCTGGCGCAGCTGCTGAGCGCGATCGAACGTGCACAGGTCAGCAATATTCGGTTGATCCGCGGGAACGGGATCGACGTGCTGGAGCGCCTCGTCGCACCGGGTTCGCTGACCGGGGTTCGGGTCTTCTTTCCCGATCCATGGCCCAAGGCGCGCCACCACAAACGCAGGTTCCTGCAGTCGGCGACGGTTGACCTGATCGCCGACCGGCTACTCCCCGGTGGTGTCCTTCACGCCGCGACGGACCACCCCGGTTACGCCGAACACATCGCCGCTGTCGGCGACGCCGAATCCCGGCTCCTCCGGGTCGACCCTGGCAACGAATCCCTACCGATCTCGGTAATTCGCCCCACTACTAAATACGAGACGAAGGCCCAAGAAGCGGGCAGCGAAGTCACCGAGCTGATCTGGAAAAGACAATGACCATGAGCCTGACAGAAGAAGTGACAGAGCACGCGGCGCCCGAGGCGCTGCCCGGGAACAGCCACGGGAACGACCCGGGCGACCTGGCCCCGCCGATCCGGCGCGTGCTGCTGGTGTGGGACGCGCCCAACCTCGACATGGGCCTGGGCTCCATCCTCGGTCGACGGCCCACGGCCCTGGAGCGCCCGCGTTTCGACGCGCTGGGCCGCTGGCTGCTGGCCCGCACGGCCGACGTTTCGGCCACCCAGCCGGGCGTCACCATCGAACCCGAGGCCACCGTGTTTACCAACATCGCGCCGGGCAGCGCCGACGTCGTCCGGCCGTGGGTGGAGGCGCTGCGTAACGTGGGCTTCGCGGTCTTCGCCAAGCCGAAGATCGACGAGGACAGCGACGTCGACCGCGACATGCTCGACCACATCGAGCGCCGCCGCGCCGAAGGGCTGGCCGCACTGGTGGTCGCCTCGGCGGACGGTCAGGCGTTCCGTCTACCGCTCGAAGAGGTGTCCCGCGACGGAACCCCAGTTCAGGTCATCGGATTTCGTGAACATGCGAGTTGGGCATTAGCGTCGGATACCTTGGAGTTCGTCGACCTGGAGGACATCACAGGTGTTTTCCGGGAGCCGTTGCCGCGAATCGGCCTGGATTCGCTGCCCGAACAAGGAGCGTGGCTGCAGCCGTTCCGGCCGCTGTCAGCGCTGTTGACCGCACGAGTGTGAGCGTGTGTGAGACTGGGAAGCCACTGCGCGGCTCGGTAGAGATCCAGTAAGGAGCGTACGTGTTCGCCTGGTGGGGTCGAACTGTGTACCGGTACCGGTACATCGTTATTGGGGTCATGGTGGCCCTGTGCCTCGGCGGCGGCGTCTTCGGCATGAGCCTGGGCAAACACGTGACGCAGAGCGGTTACTACGACGACGGCAGCGAGTCGGTGAAAGCCTCGATCACCAGCGACAAGGCCTACGGTCGCGACCGGGCGGGCCACGTCGTCGCCATCTTCAAGGCGCCGGACGGCAAGACCGTCGAGGACCCGGCCTGGTCCAAGAAAGTCACCGACGAACTCAACCAGGTGGTGCAGGACCACCCCAACCAGATCATGGGCTGGGCCGGCTACCTGAGGGCGCCCGACGCGACCAGCCCGATCATCCAGGGCATGGTCACCCAGGACAAGAAGTACACCTTCGTTTCCATCCCGCTGAAGGGCGACGACGACGACACGATCCTCAACAACTACAAGGACATCGCGCCGGCCCTGCAGAAGCTCGACGGCGGTACCGTGCAGCTCGCCGGGGTCGAACCGATCGCCAACGCCCTGACCGGAACCATCGCCAGCGACCAGAAATACTTGGAATACATCGGGCTACCGGTGGTAACGGTGGTGCTGTTCCTGGTGTTCGGCGGGGCGGTTGCCGCCGGCCTCCCGGTCATCGTGGGCGGACTGACCATCGCGGGCTCGCTGGGCATCATGCGGTTCGCCGCCATCTTCGGCCCGGTGCACTCCTTCGCCCAGCCGGTGATCTCGCTGATCGGTTTCGGCATCGCGATCGACTACGGGCTTTTCGTGGTGAGCCGGTTCCGAGAGGAGATCGCCGAGGGCTACGACACTGAGGCCGCCGTGCGGCGCACAGTGATGACCGCGGGGCGCACGGTGATGTTCTCCGCCGCGCTGATCATCGTGTCGAGCGCCAGCCTGCTGGTGCTGCCGCAGGGCTTCGTGCATTCGCTCACCTACGCGATCTTCGCCGCGGTGGGCCTGGCAGCAGTGCTATCGATCACGTTGCTCCCGGCCTGCCTGGGCATCTTGGGTCGCCATATCGACGCGCTGGGCGTGCGGACCGCCTTCCGGGTGCCGTTCCTGCGGAACTGGAAGTATTCGCGGGCGTACCTCAACTGGCTCGCTGACCGGCTGCAGAAGACCAAGACGCGCGAAGAGGTCGAGGCAGGCTTCTGGGGCAAGCTGGTCACCTGGGTGATGAAGCGGCCGCTGGCCTTCGCCGTCCCGATCGCCGTGGGCATGATTCTGTTGGTCATCCCGTTGGGCAACCTGTCGTTCGGCGCCATCAGCGAGAAATATTTGCCGCCGGACAACTCGGTGCGCCTAGCGCAGGAACATTTCGACAAGCTCTTCCCCGGGTACCGCACCGATCCCCTGACGCTGGTCATCCAATCGACCAACCACCAGCCGGTTACCGACGCGCAGGTCGCAGACCTGCGCAGCAAAGCCATGACGATTAGCGGCTTCAGCGGGCAGGACAACAATTCCGCGAATATGTGGCAGGAGCGCAGCTACGCGCCGGGCGCGTCGAAGGATCCCTCGGTCCGCGTCCTGCAGAACGCGCTCGTCAACCCGAATGACGCCGCGAAGAAGATCGGCGAGCTGCGCAACATCGCGCCACCCAAGGGCATCGACCTCATGGTCGCCGGTACGCCGGCCCTGATCGAGGACTCAATTCACAGCCTGGCCGCAAAGGCTCCGCTGATGGCGGTCGTGCTGATCACCAGCACCATGCTGTTGATGTTCCTGGCTTTCGGATCATTCGTGCTGCCAATCAAGGCCGCGGTGATGAGCGCTCTGACGATCGGGTCCACCCTGGGCATCCTGACGTGGATATTCGTCGACGGGCACTTCGCGAACTTGCTGAATTTCACGCCGACACCGTTGATGGTGGTGATCATTGCCCTCGTCGTGGCCGTCGGTTATGGCTTGGCCACCGACTATGAGGTGTTCCTGGTGTCCCGAATGGTGGAAGCGCGGGCGCGCGGCATGTCCACCGCGGAGGCCATCCGGATCGGGACCGCGACCACCGGGCGCCTGATCACAGCCGCCGCGCTGGTCCTCGCCGTGGTCGCCGGCTCGTTCATGTTCTCCGACCTGGTGATGATGAAGTACCTTGCGTTCGGCTTGGCGGCGGCGCTGTTGCTGGATGCGACCGTGGTCCGGATGTTCCTGGTGCCCTCGGTGATGAAACTGCTCGGCGACGACTGCTGGTGGGCACCGCGCTGGGCCAGGCGGCTGCAGAACAGGATCGGGCTGGGCGAGATCGACCTGCCCGACGAGCACAAGCGGCCCAGCGGCTTGAGCGCAGGGGGGCGTGCCGTGCGACCGCCGGTCAAGGCGGCCAGCCTCGCCGCCGCACCGCGCCCACCGCACGACCCCACGCATCCCGGACCGCCGGCACCGCGCCCGGCCCTGAATTCCCGGCCCGGTCAGCCGACAGACGAAGCAAGCACCACGCGCCTGCCGGTGCCGGAGGCGGCGCCCCCGCCGGCTCCGACGCGGGCGGCGCCGGTCGAAAATGCAAGCGACGCAGCCGATCCCACCGCAGCCCTGCCCGTCATGCGGCCCGAGGGTAACGACTCCGACGCGGCCACCGAGAAGATGAACGCGCGCGCCCAGGGCGACCAGAGCGAAAACGGCGACGATGCACGCCCGCGCCGTCGCGGTGGTGGCGGCGGCGTCAGTGCCGCGGATCTGTTGCGCCGCGAGGGACGTCTATAGCCGTGAGCTAGTCGGCGCCGTCGTCGGGCTGGGCCGCGACGATGCCGCCGGATTTGGCGTCGCCGTCGTCGGCTTCAGCGGCCTGCTTCTCCACTTCCGCGTCGGGATCGGGCGCCAGCAACACCTGCACCGCGTTGTTGAGGAACGCGACCGTCGGCACCGCGAGCAGAGCGCCCACGATCCCCGCGAGCACGCCGCCGGCCGAGATCGCGAGCACGACCGCCAGCGGGTGAATCGAAACCGCACGCCCCATCACCAGCGGCTGCAGCAAATGCGTCTCGATCTGGTTGATCACAATCAGCAAACCAAGGGTGGCCAGCGCATACACGATGCCCTTGGCGAGCAGCGCTACCACGACAGCCAGAAAGCCCGCGATCACCGCACCGACCAGCGGGATGAAGGCCCCGAGGAACACCAGGGAAGCCAGCGGCAGCGCCAGCGGCACCCCCATGATCGCCAGCCCGACGCCCACACCGGCCGCATCAGTGGCCGCCACCAGAAACGTGGCGCGGATGTATCCGGTCAGCGACCCGTAGCCGGCGCGGCCCGCCTCGGCCACCCGGTCGCGCGCGCTGGCCGGAACGATCTTGGTGACGTACTGCCAGATGTTGCGGCCGCCGTACAGGAAAAAGATCAGTGTGAGCAGCGCCAACACCGCGCCGGTGACCAGCTCGGTGACGGTGGCCGCGGTGGCCAGCGCGCCGCTGGTCAACTTCGCCTGGTTGTTGTGCAGCGCCTGGATCGCCGCGTTGCCCGCGTTGTCGATCTGCTCGCCGCGCAGATGCGCCGGCCCCTCGATCAGCCACCGCCGGGTGGAGTCGATGCTGCGCTCTATCTGCTTGGCCAGATCCGGCACCCCGTAGACGAACTGGGTGATGACGAACGCCAGGATGCCGCCCAGGATCGCGAATCCGCCCAACAGGACCAGCGTCACCGCGCCACCGCGCGGCAGACCCCGACGGTCCAGCCAGTCCACCGCCGGCACCAGCAACGCGCTGATCATCAACGCCAGCAACACCGGGACGACGATCACCTCGAGTTTTTCGACGACCCACAACACGGCCACCGCCGCGGCGAGGATGACCAGCAGCCGCCACGCCCACTCGGCGGCCTTGCGGACCAGGGGTTCGACCGAGGCGGAGTCCGAAACGTCACCGAAGTTCGCCATCCCAGCAAGCCTAGCCGCCGGCCTGAACACGTCCGCGCCGGCACGATCCGGTTACGACCCCGACACGGTCGCCGTTGCGCAGCGATCGCTGCGCCACCTGCGCGGTTACCCTAAATCTCGTGTCGCACGACGCCACCGCCCACCAGCTGGTCAGCCAGCGCGACGCTACGCCGCGCGGCAAATACTGGTTGGTCCGCTGGATGGTGCTCGGCGCCGTCGCCGTCGTGCTGGCCGTGGAGATCGCGCTGGGCTGGGACCAGCTGGCCAAGGCGTGGAAGAGCCTCTTCGATGCCAACTGGTGGTGGCTGCTGGCCGCCGTGGCCGCCGCGGTCGCCTCGATGCACAGCTTCGCCCAGATCCAGCGCACCCTGCTGGCGTCCGCCGGGGTGCACGTCAAACAGCTGCGCTCGGAAGCGGCGTTCTACGCGGCGAACTCGCTGAGTACCACGCTGCCGGGCGGGCCGGTGCTCTCGGCCACGTTTTTGCTACGGCAGCAACGCATTTGGGGCGCCTCGACGGTGGTGGCGTCGTGGCAGCTGGTGATGTCGGGGGTGCTGCAGGCGGTGGGCCTGGCCGTGCTCGGGCTGGGTGGCGCGTTCTTGCTCGGCGCCAAGAACAACCCGTTCTCGCTGCTGTTCACCCTGGGCGGCTTCGTCGCGCTGCTGCTGCTGGCCCAGGCGGTGGCGTCGCGCCCGGAACTGATCGAGGGGATCGGCACCCGGGTGTTGGCGTGGGTCAACTCGGTTCGCGGCCGGCCCGCCGACACCGGCGTGGAGAAGTGGCGCGAGACGCTGATGCAGCTGGAATCGGTGAGCCTGGGCCGTCGCGACCTGGGGGTGGCGTTCAGCTGGTCACTGTTCAACTGGATCGCCGACGTCGCCTGCCTGGGCTTCGCGGCCTACGCGGCCGGCGACCACGCCTCGGTCGCCGGGCTGACGGTCGCCTACGCGGCCGCCCGCGCGGTCGGCACGATCCCGCTGATGCCGGGTGGGCTGCTGGTCGTCGAGGCCGTGCTGGTCCCCGGCCTGGTGTCCAGCGGCATGTCGCTGCCCAATGCCATCTCGGCGATGCTGATCTACCGGCTGATCAGCTGGTTGCTGATCTCCGCGATCGGCTGGGTGGTGTTCTTCTTCGTGTTCCGCACCGAGAAGAGCACCGATTCCGACGACGGGGACTCATCGGAGTCCCCCACCGGGCCGCTGCCCGTCTTGCAGTGCGCGGCCCCGTTCGAAGACCCGTCCGAGACCGCGCTGCAGGGCCCACTGCCTCCCGTCGAGCGGGAGCCGGAACCGGACCCCCGTTAGCCGACGGTATTGCCCCGCGAGGGCCCCGGAAGTGCGACGCCCGGGGAAGGCCCAACCGGCACAGCGGGCGGCAGCACCGCCTGAGCACCACCCTGCAGCCCACCCGCGGCGCCCTGGGCCTGCTGCATCAAGCCCATCGCCTGCGGGATGCTGATCGGCAGCTTGCACTGCGTCGACAGCCCGGTCAGCGGCTGCGCGATGGACGTCATGTCCATTGCCACCTTGGGGTTGGCCTCGAAATACGACTTCAGCGACGGCAGCGATTGCGGGCCCGCCTGCTGCTGCAGCATTCCCGTCATCGCCTGGTTGGTTTCCGGGTGCGCGTCCAGGTAGTCGCCCATCGACTTGGACACCGACCCGATCGTCCGGGCGACCTCGCTGGCCGCGCACGGGTCGGTCGCGCCGGTGGCCGACGGCCCCGCCATCAGCGCGAAAGCGGCGCTCGGCAATGCGGCCCCGATCAGCCCGGCGGCGAGCATGCCAAATTTCATGGGTGACTCCTCACAATGCTCACAATGGTTGAGGCCGCCGGCGATCCACTCGCTTGCGTCCCCCGACACCCGCGCGGCCACCGGACATCCTGCCATCCGCCCCGGCTTGCAAACAACTTCACAACGGCCAGATCGCGGCTCTGCAGCGTCTTCGCAGCAACAGCGTCGCCGCAGCTCAGCACCCGATAAGCTCAGTTCATTCACAGGGCCTTGCGGTACGCTCGCGTGCACGCAAAGCAACACCCGGGGAGTCCGAAATCCAGCAGTTCATGATGCGTCTGAGCCGGAACCTGCGCAGGTTCCGCTGGCTGGTCTTCACAGGCTGGATCCTCGCGCTGGTTCCGGCCGTCTACGTCGTGCTGACGCAGTCGGGCCACCTCACCGGCGGCGGTTTCGACGTCGCCGGGTCGCAGTCGCTGGCGGTGCACGATCAACTCGAAGCCCAATATCACGACCTGGGCGCGTCCTCGCTGGCCCTGGTCGCCGCACCCCGCGCCGACGCCAGCTATCAGGACATGAACGACGCGGTCGCGCAGCTGCGCCGCACCGCCGCTGAGTTCCCCGGTGTGGTGGAGGTGCCCAACCCCACCCAGCGGCCCCCGCAACCCGACCGGCCGTACGTGTTGTCACTGCGCCTGGACTCCCGCAACACCAGCGACGTGGCCAAAAAGCTGCGCGAGAAGGTGGGCGTACACGGGGATCAGTCCGGGCAGACCGCCGACGGCCACGTGCGGCTCTACGTCATCGGGCAGGGCGCGCTGTCCGCGGCCGCTGCGTCCAACACCAAGCACGACATCGCCAAGGCCGAAGAGTGGAACCTGCCGATCATCCTGATCGTGCTGTTGGCCGTGTTCGGTTCGCTGGCCGCCGCGACGATCCCGCTGGCCCTGGGCATCTGCACGGTCGTGGTGACCTTGGGCCTGGTCTATCTGCTGTCGACGTACGTGACCATGTCGGTGTTCGTGACCTCGACGGTGTCCATGTTCGGCATCGCGCTCGCCGTCGATTATTCGCTGTTCATCCTGATGCGGTTCCGTGAGGAACTGCGGGCCGGCCGGCAGCCCACCGATGCGGTGGACGCGGCCATGGCTACCTCCGGGCTCGCGGTGGTGCTGTCCGGGATGACCGTGATCGCCTCGCTCACCGCGATGTACCTGATCAACACACCGGCGCTGAAGTCGATGGCCACCGGGGCGATTCTCGCCGTCGCGGTCGCGATGCTGACGGCGGTCACGCTGACTCCGTCAGCGCTGGCGACGTTCGGCCGGTCGGCCGCCAAGAGGTCGGCCCTGTTGCACTGGTCCCGGCAGCCGGAGAGCAGCCAGTCACGGTTCTGGACCCGCTGGGTCGGGTGGGTGATGCGGCGACCCTGGATTTCCGCGCTGGCCGCCTCGGCGGTGCTGCTGATCATGGCGGTGCCGGCGGCCTCGATGGTGATGGGCAACAGCCTGCTGCGCCAGTTCGACTCCTCGCACGAGATCCGCGCCGGGGTGGCCGCGGCGTCACAGGCGCTGGGGCCGGGCGCGCTGGGACCGGTGCAGGTGCTGGTCACGTTCCCCGACGGCGGGGCATCCAAGCCCGGACACGAGCCGATGCTCGCCGCGATCCGCCAGCGGATCGCCCAGGCCCCCAACGTCGCCTCCGTCGGACCACCACAGTTCGCCGACGACAACGGCAGCGCGCTGCTGTCCGCGGTGTTGTCGATCGACCCCGAGGACCTGACCGCCCGCAAAACCATCGACTGGATGCGCGCCGAACTGCCGCAGGTTCCCGGCGACGCCACGGGCCAAGCGGCCCAGATCGACGTCGGCGGCCCCACGGCGCTGATCAAGGATTTCGATGAGCGGGTCTCCTCGACCGAGCCGCTGGTGCTGGCCGTCGTCGCCCTGATCGCCTTCGTGATGCTGCTGGTCTCGATCCACTCGGTGTTCCTGGCGTTAAAAGGCGTCCTGATGACGCTGCTGTCGGTGGCCGCCGCCTACGGCAGCCTGGTGATGGTGTTCCAGTGGGGCTGGCTGGACAACCTCGGCTTCCCGCAGCTGAATTCGATCGACAGCATCGTTCCGCCGCTGGTGCTGGCGATGACCTTCGGGCTGTCGATGGACTACGAGATCTTCCTGCTCACCCGCATCCGGGAACGCTTCGTGCAGTCCGAGCTCACCCGCGACGCGGTGGCCTACGGCGTGAGCACCAGCGCGCGCACCATCACCAGCGCCGCGCTGATCATGATCGCGGTGTTCATCGGCTTCGCGTTCGCCGGCATGCCGCTGGTCGCCGAGATCGGTGTGGCCTGCGCGGTAGCGATCGCGGTCGACGCCACTGTGGTCCGGCTCGTCCTGGTACCCGCGCTGATGGCCATGTTCGCCCAGTGGAACTGGTGGCTGCCCCGCTGGATGTCCCGCGTCCTGCCGTCGGTCGACTTCGACAGGCCGCTGCCCGAGGTCGACCTCGGTGACATCCTGGTCATCCCCGACGACATCTCGGCCCTGATCGCGCCCAACGCGGATCTGCGGATGGTGCTCAAGTCGGCCGCCAAACTCAAGCACTTGGCGCCCGACGCCGTATGCGTGGCCGACCCGCTCGCCTTCACCGGCTGCGGACGGATGTGCGCCGAGTTCGAACCGGAGCCGGCGCGCAAGTTCGTCGCCCGCGCGATTACCCGGGGGGACCGACCGGTGCATCCGGTCACGCTGTGGCGCAGGCGGCTCACGGTCGCCATCGACGCGCTGGAAAACAAGGCCGCGCGCCAGGCCTACCAGCGGCGAAGCCCGGTGGAGACCACCCATGTCCAACTGCCCACCGGCGACCGGCTGCTGATCCCGACCGGCGCCGAGGCGCTGCGCCTCAAGAGCTACCTGATCATGGGCCGTAACAGTCGGCGCGATTACACCGAATTCGCTGACATGGTGGACGCGATAGAACCGGAGACCGCCGCCACGGTGCTGGCCGGAATGGACAGCTACTACTGTTGTCCCCCGGCCAAGCGGCGGCCGGAACAGGACTGGGTGACCACCCAGCTGGTCCGCCACCTCGCGGATCCGGATCCTGCTGACATCGCCGAAACCCAATTGTCGGAACCGGCGGCAAGGGCAGACTGGGAGGATGTCCGGCAGCGCTGCCTGTCGGTGGCCGTAGCGATGCTGGAGGAGGCGAAGTGACGTTGGCCGCTGATCGCAGCGCACCGCGCCCTGCCCCGCCGCCGCGGCGGTCCCCCGCCGACCAGCAGCCCGTGGAGTTCTGGTCCACCGCCGCCATCCGTTCCGCGCTGCAGAGCGGCGACATCGCCACCTGGAAGCGCATCGCCGCGGCGCTGAAACGCGACCCGTTCGGCCGCACGGCGCGCCAGGTCGAGGAAATCCTGGACGGCACGCGACCGTCGGGTATCGCCAAGGCGCTATGGGAGGTGCTCGAGCGCGCCCGCGCCCACCTGGAGGCCAACGAACGCGCCGAGGTAGCCCGCCACGTGCGGCTGCTGCTGGAGCGTTCCGGCCTGGCGCAGCTGGAGTTCGCGTCCCGGATCGGGGTGGCCCCCGACGATATGGCCGCCTACCTCGACGGCAGCGCCAGCCCGACGGCGTCCCTGATGATCCGGATGCGACGGCTGTCGGACCGGTTCGTCAAGGTGAATGCCGAACGGTCCGAGTCGAACTAGCGGTCAGCGCGAGTTCAATGTGAGTTCAGGGGGGCCACGTCGGACACCAGCCAGTCGCCGCCCTTTTTGATCAAGGCCACCCGCAACGCGGGCGCTGCCCGGGTGGGCGGCTGGCCCGGCGTGTTCTCGGTGACCCGCAGGATCACCGCCACGCTGGCCACCGAGGGGCCAAGCGCCTCGATGCCCGCCGCGAGGGTGGTGGCCTGCGCAGTGACGTTGCGCTGCGCCATCTCGGCGCTGGACTTGCTGTACTGCTCCTTGAACGCGCCCGCCTGCTCCGGCGCCATCATCGACGCCGCCCGATCCAGTGAGCTGGTCGGTGCGGCCGGGCTGAACGACGCCATCGCCTCGGCCATCCCGGTGGCGACCTGCACCACCTCCCGCGAATCCTTCTTGAAGTCGCGGTCGGGGGTGGCCCAGTGGGTGTAGCCGGTCAGCGCCGCCGCCGTCAGGGCGGCGGCGGACAAGAAGACGACAGCCAGCCGCAGCCCGGGGGCGTCGTCGTCGGTGCCGACACTGACCGAATCACGGCGCAGCAGCCAGAAATTGACGCCGACGCCCTGCACGATCAGCAACACCAGCACCGAGCACACCGACACCCACCACAGCGGCCAGCCGAGCACCACCCCGACCATCACGAGCGCGCCGATCGCGGCCAGCGGCGCCATGACGTCGAACGCCAGCAGCCGCCACATGTTTCTCATCGGATCGACTCCAGGTGCGAGATCAGCAGCTTGCCGTCGACGTTGCTGACGTCGAGCCGCAGGCTCCAGTGCACGGTCTGCGGCTTGGCGCCGGCGTTCTCGCTGACCGAGGTGGCCACCAGCATCACCGAGTCCGTCCGGGTGGCGAACGCCGGCAGCTTGGTGGTCACCACCGGTCGGGTGACCCCGGGCTGGCTGTCCAGATCGTGGTGCACCGTCTCGATCGCGACCGACTCGATCCGGCCGGCGCTCTGCGACTGCAGCTTCTCCACCACCTGCCGGTAGGGCTGCACGGCGGCGTCGAAGTCGGTGTTGAGTTCGCCGACCGTGCCGTCGTGCAGCTTTTGCAGGCTGGCGTCGATGTTGCCGCTGTTCATGTTGATCAGCACGCTGGTCCAGTCGCCGGCGGTCTGCATCACCCGGGTGAGGTAGGCGCGTTCGCGCACATCGTCGCGGTGTGCGGTCCAGATGAACACGCCGAACACGATTACGGCGACCGACAGCACCCCGAGAACGGCCGACGCGATGCCGTAGTTGGAGAACATCGCGCCGCCGGCTTCCGGTTCCACCGCGTCTTCCGCCGCGTCGGCCTGTGCCCCGCTTTCATCGCTTTGCTCCCCGTCGGACATGGGCCGATCGTCGCACCCAAAAATTGATGGAAGGATGGCGGGGTGACATTAGAGGCCATCCGCTCGGGCATCGACCTGAGCTACGTCGACACCGATGCCCGACCACAGGACGACCTGTTCGGTCACGTCAACGGCCGCTGGCTGGCCGAATATCACATGCCGGCCGACCGGGCCACCGACGGCGCCTTTCGCTACCTGTACGACCGGGCCGAGGAGCAGGTGCGCGACCTGATTGTGGAGGCGAGTTCGTCGGCAGCCGGGCCGGGCACCGAACAGCAGCGCATCGGCGACCTGTATGCCAGCTTCCTCGACGAGGACACCGTCGAACGCCGGGGCACGCAACCGCTGCTCGACGAGTTGTCGGCGATCGACGACGCCGCCGACGCCGGCGCGCTGGCCGCCGTCCTGGGCGCGCTGCAACGCACCGGGGTGGGCGGCGGCGTCGGGATGTACATCGACACCGACTCCAAGAACTCGAGCCGCTACCTGGTGCACTTCAGCCAGTCCGGCATCGGGCTGCCTGACGAGTCGTATTTCCGCGACGAGAAGCACGCCCAGGTGCTGGCGGCCTACCCCGGACACATCGCGACGATGTTTCACCTGGTGTATGGCGGTTCGGCCGAAGAGCACGCCGACACCGCGGCGCGCATCGTGGCCCTCGAGGCCAAACTGGCTGCCGCGCACTGGGATGTGGTCAAGCGCCGCGACGCCGACCTGAGCTACAACCTGCGCACCTTCGCGGACCTGCAGGCCGAAGGGGTCGGCTTCGACTGGGTCGGCTGGATCGCCGCGCTGGGTGGCACACCGGAGCAGGTCGCGGAAGTGGTTGTCCGCCAACCCGATTACCTCACCTCGTTTGCCGCACTGTGGGGCAGCGAGGATCTGGAGGACTGGAAGCGTTGGGCGCGTTGGCGGTTGATCCGGGCTCGTGCGTCCTGGCTGACGGACGCGATCGTCGCCGCCGACTTCGACTTCTACGGCCGCCTGCTGACGGGCACCGAGCAGATCCGTGACCGCTGGAAGCGGGCGGTCTCGCTGGTGGAAGGCCTGATGGGCGATGCCGTCGGAAAGCTGTACGTGGCAAAGCATTTCCCGCCGGACGCCAAGGCCCGCATCGACACTCTGGTCGACAACCTGAAAGAGGCATACCGGATCAGCATCAGCGACCTGGACTGGATGACGCCGCAGACCCGCGAACGCGCGCTGACCAAGCTGGACAAATTCACCGCCAAGGTCGCGTACCCGGCGAAGTGGCGGGACTACTCGGCGCTGGTGATCGACCGTGACGACCTGTACGGCAACTACCAACGCGGGTACGCCGTCAACCACGACCGCGAACTGGCCAAGCTCGGCGGCCCGGTGGATCGCGACGAGTGGTTCATGACGCCGCAGACCGTCAATGCCTACTACAACCCGGGAATGAACGAAATCGTCTTTCCCGCCGCCATTTTGCAGCCGCCATTTTTCGACGCCGACGCCGACGACGCGGCCAACTACGGCGGCATCGGCGCCGTGATCGGCCACGAGATCGGGCACGGCTTCGACGACCAGGGCGCCAAGTACGACGGCGACGGCAACCTGGTCGACTGGTGGACCGATGACGACCGCACCGAGTTCGGTGCCCGCACCAAGGCGCTGATCGAGCAATACGAGGCGTACACGCCCCGCGAACTCTCGGACCATCCGGGACCGCCGCATGTTCAGGGCGCATTCACCGTGGGCGAGAACATCGGCGACCTGGGTGGGCTGTCCATCGCGCTGCTGGCCTACCAGCTGTCGCTGAACGGTGAGCCGGCGCCCGTCATCGACGGCCTCACCGGCGTGCAGCGGGTGTTCTACGGCTGGGCGCAGGTATGGCGCACTAAATCGCGTGACGCGGAAGCGATCCGGCGTTTGGCAGTGGATCCGCACTCACCGCCGGAATTCCGCTGCAACGGCGTCATCCGCAACGTCGATGCGTTTTATGACGCCTTCGACGTCGCCGAGGACGACGCCTTGTACCTGGACCCGCGGCACCGCGTCCGGATCTGGAACTAGGGTCACCTTCTTCCGCGAGCAGACGCGAAAGTGCCGCGACACGCCGTCAGACAGGGACTTTCACGTCTGCTCGGCAGGCCTCGATGCGCGCCGGCACGTGCTTGTGCCACGGCGTGCCCGCGTACTTGTCACGCCAGTCAGTCGAGGTGAGGGCGTTGGGCGCGACGCCGGGGATGACGGTGGCACCGTCGGCGCCGATGTAGTCGAGCCCAAAACCGTTGGGCAGGGACGCATGTCCGGGCAGCATGGTCTCGGTGATCTCGACGGTGGCCTCGGCGCTGCCGGCCGCCGTGGTGACCAGGGCCCGGCCTCCGGCCGAAAGCCCAAGCGCCTGAGCGTCTTCGACGCTGACGCGCAGTGCGCCGTCGGCGTCGCGTTTGCGCCAGGTCGGGTCGCGGATGATGTCGTTGGCGGTGTAGGCGCGCCGCTCCCCCACCGACAGCACAATCGGCAATTCCGAGGTGGTCAGCCGCGGCGGCGCTGCGGCCAGCGCCCTGAGATCGTCGAGCATTTCCGGGATTTCCAGCGCGATCTTGTGATCGGCGTGGGTGATCAGC
This sequence comes from uncultured Actinomycetota bacterium, assembly GCA_963758775.1. Taxonomy (GTDB): domain Bacteria; phylum Actinomycetota; class Actinomycetes; order Mycobacteriales; family Mycobacteriaceae; genus Mycobacterium. Next base: position 1,146,077 of record CAVWWU010000010.1, on the reverse strand, counting down.
GCGAAGTCGTCCTCGTAGTTGTGCGCGGTGAACGTGATCCCGGACGGGCTGTCGAGGATCGCGTCGAAAAGCGCGTTGCCGTCGGCGTGACCGGCGCGCTGAACGGCCTCGGGGTAGGTCATCGCGGTCTTCTGCGCCAAACCCCACAACGCGGCCGCCCCGGCCAGACCGTCCGGCAGCGTCGGCCCGAGGGTTTCGTAGAGCACGTAGGGGAGCAATTTCGACAGGGTGGGGTTGCCGGCCACCGCCTGCAGAAACGCCTCGGTGTAGGCCTGCCGGCCGCGCGCGGCGGCCTCCCGCAGCGGCCGCAGCTCGGCGTCGTCGACCACGCCGAGCGCCCGCACCAGCCGGGCCCAGATCTCGGGTTCGGGCAGGGTGCCCGGCAGCGGTTCGAGCAACGGATGGCGCAGCTGAAAGCCGTTGTGCGGGAACTCGAAATTGAAGAACGTCGCTTCCGGCTTCTCGAACTGGGAGGCCGCCGGCAGCACATAGTGCGCGAGCCGGGCCGTCTCGGTCATCGCGACGTCGACGACCACCATCAGTTCCATCGCCTGAAACGCTTCCCGGCACGCGGTCGAATTGGCCAGCGAGTGAGCGGGATTGCCGCTTTCGACGATCATGGCCCGGAACCTGTCCGGGTGATCGGTCAGGATCTCCTCGGGCACCGCGTTAGCCGGTATCAAGCCGGCGATGATCGGCGCGCCGGTGACGGGCGTCCGACCGGAGACGGTGCTGAACAGCGGGGCGAATGACGAATGAAGGTGCTGCCCGCCCTTTTTCGCGAAGTTTCCGGTGAGGATCCACAGCAGCTTGTTCAGGTACGAGCACAGGGTGCTGTTGGGTGCCTGCTGGATGCCGAGGTCTTCGAACACGGCCACGCTGTCGGCGGAGGCGATGCGGCGTGCGGCGGCCCGCAGCAGCTCCTCGTCGACGCCGCTATGCTGCGCGTAGTCGCCGACGGGTACCGCGCGCAGCGCGTCGCGCACCACCTCGACACCGTGCGCGTGCTCGGCGAGAAACGCTTCATCGCAAAGGTTTTCCTGAACGAGGACCGCGGCCAACGCTGCCAGGCACCACGCGTCGGTACCGGGTCGCACCCGCAGGTGGAAGTCGGCCATCTTCGCGGTGTCGGTGAGCACCGGATCGATCACGATCATCGACCGCGCCGGATCCTTGGCGATCTCGTTGAGCACCACTCGGGCGCGCGGGAAACTCTGGGACATCCACGGGTTCTTGCCGACGAACACCGACACCTCGGCGTGCTCGAACTCCCCCCTGGTGTGACCGCCGTACAACTGCGCATCGACCCACGCCTCGCCGGTCTTCTCCTGCGCCAGCGCGTTGGACCGGTAGCGCGACCCGAGGGCCTTCAGGAAGGCGCCGCTGTAGGCGCCCCCCAGGTGGTTGCCCTGCCCGCCGCCGCCGTAGTAAAAGATCTTGTCGCCGCCGTAGGTGTCGCGGATGCGCTTAAACCCTTCGGCGATCTCGACAATTGCGGTGTCCCAGTCGATTTCCTCGTATCTGCCGTCGTCCCGTCGGCGCATGGGTGACGTCAGCCGGGCGCGGTTGTTCTGGTAGTGGTCCAGTCGCAGCGCCTTGTTGCAGGTGTAGCCCTGCGTGCCCGGATGCCCCTTGTCGCCGCGGATGCGGGCCAGCGTGCGATCCTCGACCTGCACGACGATGCCGCAGTTGCACTCGCACAGGATGCAGGCGGTCGGCTGCCAGTCAGCGGTCATTGCGGGGATCCCTTCTCAAACACGTTGCGTAGCTGGCGGTGCACAACATCAAGTGGCGTCAGCTCGCGTCGCACCCGGGCGAGCACGATCGCACCCTCGAGCGCCGCGGTCGCCAGCACCGCCAGGTCGTCGGCCCGGTCGGCCGCAATCCCGTCGGCGATGAGCCGCTGCGCGATCAGTTCGGTCCAGTGGTCGAACGCCGCTGCGGCCCGTTGGATCACGGTCTCCTCGTCCGCCTCGACGGAGACCGCCACCACCGGACAGCCGGCGCGGAAATCGCTGTCGAGCAGTTGCCGGCGGTACTTCTCAATCAGCATGTCCCACAGCTCGGGGCCGTCCGCGGCCTCGGTGATGATCCCGGCGACATGCTCGCCGGCGAAGTCGACCGCCTCGCACAGCAGTTGCGTGCGCCCGCCCGGGAAGTAGTGATAGGCCGAGCCGCGCGGCGCGCCACTGTGCTCGAGGACGTCCGAGATGGCGGTGGCGTGCGCGCCGCGCTCCCTGATCAGCAAGGCGGCCGAGACGACCATCCGTTCGCGGGGGCTAGGCATATGTATGATGCTATACATAACTCGCGGCGCTGCGAAAGAGGCCGAGCAGACGCAAAATCGCCCAATTTCATATCGAAATGGGCGATTTTGCGTCTGCTCGCGCGGCCCAGAAGCTAGTTGGTAATCCAGTCGCTCGAGCCGTCGTTCTTCTTGTAATTGCCGCCGCTGGAGTTCGCCACGATGATCGGATCACCGGGGCCGAAGTTGTCGAAGAACCACTTGGCGTTGGTGGGGCTGATGTTGATGCAGCCGTGGCTGACGTCGCGCTTGCCCTGGTCGTCGACCGACCACGGGGCGCTGTGCACATAGTCGCCGACGTTGTCGAAGCGCACGGCGTCCTCCACCGTCACCTTGTAGCCGTAGGTCGAGTTGACCGGAACCCCGTAGGTCGAGGAGTCCATCACCACCGACGCCTTCTTGTCCTGCACGTAGTAGGTGCCATTGGGGGTCTGGTGGTTACCGGACGTCATGCCCATCGACATCGGGAAGGTCTTCTCCACCGTGCCATTGCGCGTGATGGTCAGCTGGTGCGTGGCGTCGTCGGCCGTGGCGATCAGTTGGTCTCCGGTCTGGAAGCTCATCACCGTGCCGCCGGCGTCGACGGTCACCGCGGTGTGGGCGGGCCAGAAGGCCAGCGGGCGCCAGCGCAGCTGGGTCGGGGTCATCCAGTAGAACTTGCCCGGCACCGGCGGGATCGACGACACGTGCACCGCGTCCATGGCCGCGCCCGAATCAGCGACCGTGCCGGGGAAGTTGATGATGATCGGCTGGGCCACCCCAACCGTCGAGCCGGGTTTCGGGACGAACGACGGCGGCCCGAAGGGCGCCTGACCGGTGAACGGTGTCGGGTTCTGCCCCTCGGCCGCGCCGGCCGCCGCCGGAAACGCCGGCAGCTGAAACGGTGCGGGCAGCGGCGGCGGTGCCGCGACGGGCGGTGGCGCGGGCGGGTCGGCCGGCGCCCCGACGTTGGGGTCGCCGGGGGCCGGGTCCGGGTCCGCGGCCGCGGTCCCCGCGCTCAACACCAGCAGAGCGGCCAATCCGGCTGCGCTCAGAGCCGCGAAGAGGCTGCTCTTCGTCGTGGCCCTCGTCCAGCTCGGCATATGCATTCCTCCTGTGAATGGTCTGAACCAGTGTCGCATAGCGCGGAAGCCAGCTACCTGTTTCGGGGCAGGCAACGCGCCGATCAGCGCGCCGAATCGGCCCGTGAGCTGCCGAGCTATGAATCGGGTGAGCTTGCCCCAGCAACTACATTTGCCAGTCTTGGGCACCGTCGTTCTGCGTGTAGGACCCGACGGAGTTCTTGACGACGACGGGATCTCCGCTACCGAAGTTGTCATAGAACCACTTGGCGTTGGTGGGGCTGAGGTTGATGCAGCCGTGGCTGACGTCGCGCTTGCCCTGGTCGGCGACCGACCACGGCGCACTGTGCACGAAGTTCCCGCTGTTGTCGATCCGGACGGCGTCGTTGACGGTCACCTTGTAGCCCCACGAGGAATCGACCGCTACCCCGTACGTCGAGGAATCCATCACCACCGACGGCATCTTCTCCAGCACGTAGTAGGTGCCGTTCGGCGTCTGGTGGTGGCCCGCCGACATCCCCATGGACATGGGGAAGGTCTGCACCACGGTGCCGTTGCGGGTGATCGTCATCTGATGGGTGGCGTCGTCGGCCGTGGCCACCAACGAGTCGCCGGTGTGAAAGCTCGACCTGGCACCGGAGGCATCGACGTTCACGACGGTGTTGGCCGGCCAGAACGCGAGCGGGCGCCAGCGCACCTGGGTGGGGCTCATCCAGTAGAACTTCCCGGGCACCGGCGGGACCGACGAAACGTGGATGGCCCGTTCGGCCATGGGCTGGTCGGCGATCGGGACGGCAAAGTTGATGATGATCGGCTTGGCCACGCCGACCATCGAGCCGTTGAGCGGATTGAACGACGGCGCCCGGAACACCGGCGGGCCGGTGTACGGCGTCGAGTCCTGCCCACCCGCCGGGTCGGCCGCCGGCACCGCCGCGGGCGCCAGGGGGTCCGCGGGCGGCGGCGGCATCAGCCACGGCGGCGGGGCCGGCGGGTCGGCTGGTGCGGCGACGTTGGGTTCGCCCGGCGGCGGATCGTCCGGATCCGCGGCGGCGGTCCCCGGCCCCAGCACCAAGCTCAGAGCGAACGCGGCGGCTGTGACGCCTCGGAGGCCTCCGCTCAATCGCATGGACTCGCCTCGGCGACGTCGAACGTCTGCCGGTTGGTCGCCATGCCGACCAGCGCGATACCCACCAGGGCCGCCGAGGTGGTCAGCATCGTCGCCACGCTGCGCTCGCACAACAGCCCGCCGGCCAGCGAGCCGGCCATGATGCCGACCTGGAACGCGGTCACGTACAGGCCGGACGCGCCGTCGGGGTCTTCGGCCCCGCTGCGCATGGCCGCGGATTGCAGCATCGGTGTCACGCCGATCGCGGTGGCACCCCACAGCACGATGGCACCGGTCCCGACCATCGCCATCCCGACGGTGGGCCGCCCACCGAAGGCGAGGAGCGTCAGCAGCAGGAATGCGGCCGCGAGTCCGGCCGTGCAGCAGAGAATGGCGCCGCGCGGCCGGCGGTCCAACGGTCGCGCCACCAGGGGCACCGCCAGCACCCCCGCGGCGCCGTAGGCCGCCAGCAGCCAGGCGACGTTGGGTCCGCGGACCCCGAGGACGTCGCGGATGATCACCTCGATGTAGGTGTAGGAGACGAAATGGCCGGTGACGCCGATCATGGTGATCACGCTGACGATGATCAGCCGCCGGTTGCGGTGGTGCCGCGACCGCGGGCCGACGTGCGCGAGCTGGTCGGAGCTGAGCACCATCTCCGGCAACAGGGTCCACGCGGCCACGGTGACCACTGCCGCCGCGACGGTCACGCACACCACCGCCAGCCGCCAGCCCCACATCAGACCCAAGGCCGCCGACAGCGGAATGCCGACCACCAGCGCCAGGCTGGAGCCGACGTAGATCGACGTCGTCGCGCGTCCGGCATGGCTCGGCGGCACCAGTCGGGTCGCGATCGGGGCGATCACCGACAACAGCAGGCCGTGGGTGACCGCGCAGAGCACCCGCCCCGCGGCCAGCACCGCGAAGTTAGGCGCCAGCGCCGAGATCAGCTGCGAGACCGTCAGGCAGGCCAGGCTGGCAACCAGCACCCGTCGGCGCGGCAGGTGTGCCGTCCAGCGCACCAGCGGAACGGTCGTCAGAAAAGCCACGAGCGCATAGCAGGACAACAGGGTGCCCACGAGCCACACGCTGACATTCAGGTTGCGGGCGATCGCCGACAGCAATCCCACCGGCAAGAGTTCGGCGGTGACATAGATGAAGGCCGCCGCGGCCAGCACAATGAGTTGCACGGCGATCCGTGGCGTCCACGGTCGCGTGCCAAGTGGGGCGGTTCGGGTATCGGCGGTCATGGCGGCTCGGTAACGCTGGTGGTGCTGGCGCGATCACACTGACCCTAACCGTACGCACTGCACCCGCCGGGTTTAAGCACCTCGTCGTTTCAACACGCACGCTTTATCAAAAGGAGGTCAGGAGCGAACAAGGCGCGCGATGGCTGCCGAGGCCTCGGCTAGCTTGCCGTCCGCATCGTCGCCGCCCTCGGCCACCGCGCGGGTGACGCAGTGGCTGAGGTGCTCGTCCAGCAGGTTCAGCGCCACCGAGCGCAATGCGTTGTGGGCCGCGCTGATCTGCGTGAGGACGTCGATGCAGTACTTGTCCTCCTCGATCATCCGTGCGATGCCCCGGACCTGTCCCTCGATACGACGGAGCCGCTTGGCGTAATTGTCCTTCTGCTGCGTGTATCCGTGTGGCTCCGACGTCCTGGTCATACGCCCATGGTACGCGGTACCCCAACGGGGTATAACCCGCAAATATTGGCTTGGTGGCGCCGCGCATACTTACACGATGGCCCCTGACATCAAACCCCGCAGTCGCGAAGTCACCGACGGTCTGGAGAAGGCCGCCTCCCGTGGCATGTTGCGCGCGGTAGGGATGGGCGACGAGGACTTCGCCAAGCCGCAGATCGGGGTCGCGTCGTCGTGGAACGAGATCACGCCGTGCAACCTGTCGCTGGACCGGCTGGCCAAGTCCGTCAAGGAGGGTGTGTTCTCGGCCGGCGGCTACCCGCTCGAGTTCGGGACGATCTCGGTGTCCGACGGCATTTCGATGGGCCACGAGGGCATGCACTTCTCATTGGTGTCGCGCGAGGTGATCGCCGACAGCGTCGAGACCGTCATGCAAGCCGAGCGACTGGACGGCTCGGTCTTGCTGGCCGGCTGCGACAAGTCGCTGCCCGGGATGTTGATGGCCGCCGCCCGCCTGGATCTGGCGGCGGTCTTCCTTTACGCGGGCTCGATCCTGCCGGGGGTGGCCAAGCTGTCCGACGGCAGCGAGCGCGAGGTCACGATCATCGACGCGTTCGAGGCCGTCGGGGCCTGCGCGCGCGGGTTGATGCCGCGCGAGGACGTCGACGCCATCGAGCGCGCTATCTGTCCGGGTGAGGGGGCGTGCGGCGGCATGTTCACCGCCAACACCATGGCCAGCGCCGCCGAGGCGCTGGGTATGTCGTTGCCGGGCAGCGCCGCCCCGCCGGCCACCGACCGCCGCCGCGACGGGTTCGCGCGGCGCAGCGGCCAGGCCGTCATCGAGCTGCTGCGCCGCGGCATCACCGCGCGCGACATCCTCACCAAGGAGGCGTTCGAGAACGCCATCGCGGTGGTGATGGCGTTCGGCGGCTCCACCAACGCGGTGCTGCACCTGCTGGCCATCGCGCACGAGGCCGACGTCGACCTCTCCCTCGAGGACTTCAGCCGGATCGGGTCGAAGGTGCCGCACCTGGCCGACGTCAAACCTTTTGGTCGCCATGTGATGTTCGACGTCGACCACATCGGCGGGGTTCCGGTGATCATGAAGGCGCTGCTGGATGCCGGCCTGCTGCATGGCGACTGCCTGACCGTGACGGGTAAGACCATGGCCGAGAACCTGTCGGCCATCGCCCCGCCCGACCCGGACGGCAAGGTGCTGCGCGCGCTGGACAACCCGATCCACCCGACCGGGGGCATCACCATCCTGCGTGGATCGCTGGCGCCGGACGGCGCGGTGGTCAAGACGGCAGGCTTCGACTCCGACGTCTTCGAAGGCACCGCAAGGGTTTTCGACGGCGAACGGGCCGCGCTCGACGCACTCGAGGACGGCACGATTACCCACGGCGACGCCGTGGTGATCCGCTACGAGGGCCCCAAGGGCGGGCCCGGGATGCGCGAAATGCTCGCCATCACCGGCGCGATCAAAGGCGCGGGACTCGGCAAGGACGTGCTGCTGCTGACCGACGGCCGATTCTCCGGCGGGACCACCGGGCTGTGCGTGGGACACATCGCCCCGGAGGCGGTCGACGCCGGACCGATCGCCTTCCTGCGCGACGGCGACCGGATCCGCCTCGACGTGGCGAGCGCCACGCTGGACGTATTGGGCGACGCCGGCGAATTCGCTTCCCGGCGTGAGGGTTTCACGCCGCCCCCGCCGCGTTATAAGACGGGCGTGCTGGCCAAGTACGTCAAGCTGGTCGGCTCGGCGTCGGAAGGCGCGATCTGCGGCTAGCCCTCGCGCACCGTCGCGAAGGCGAAGCCGTCCCAGTGCTTGGCCCCGACGGTCTGGATCGCGGCGGCGTCCAATCGAGGGTCTTCGCCCATCATCCGCAGCGTCTGCTGCACGGCTTGCGCCGCGGCGTCCTCGGCCGTGAGCACGCGGCCATCCCGAATCACGTTGTCCGCCACGATGATTGCGCCGGGTCGGGCCAGTCGGATCGCCCACTCCAGGTAGGCGACGTAGTTGTCCTTGTCGGCGTCGATGAACACCAGATCGAAGGGGCCGTCCGTCACCGTCGGCAACGTGTCCAGGGCGGCACCCACCTTGATCTCCACGCGATCGCCCACCCCGGCGCGGTCGAGGTTGGCGCGCGCCACCTCGGCGTGCTTCGGCTCGTACTCCAGCGTGACCACCCGGCCCTCAGTGCCCGCGCCGCGCGCCAGCCAAATGGTGCTGAAGCCGCCCAGCGTGCCGATCTCCAGGATGCGCCGCGCCTGGATCGCGCCGGCCAATAGCGACAGGAACTTGCCCTGCTGGAACGAGACGGCGATGTGCGGCAATCCGGCGGCATCGCTGTCTCGCAGCGCCGCCGTCAGCGCGGGGTCGTCGCCAACGAGCGTGCGGTCCAGGAACGCGTCGACGTCTTGCGGGGTGGGTTTGTCGGTCATGCCGACCACGGTAGTCGCGGGTCTTTACCAGATACCCGTATAGGGTATATCCTGGGCGCGGATACCCCGACTACCGACAAGGATGAGAAAAATGGCGAACTACGCCGAAGGAACGCTGCTGACGTGCGGCCACGAGGGCTGTGGCTGCCGCGTTCGCATCGAGGTGCCATGCCACTGCTCTGGCTCTGCCGAGCCCTACCGCTGCACCTGCGGCGACGATTTGGTTCCGGTCGAGTAAGAGGGCGGCGCCGGGATCAGCTGCGCCGCCCCGTGTTGCCGCTGCCGCCAAAGCCGTCAAAGCCGACGCGCATCAGCTTGCTGGCGCTATACAAAGCTGGACGCCGACGAGCCCCTCGGTGGCCAGGCGGGCAAACATGAACCGTCGGCTGCTAGTGGGACTGGCCGCCGGTGGCAAAACGGTAGGAGCCCCGGCCGATCCCGGCGCCGCCGTTGCCGCCGCCGAGCAACCCGTTAGCCCCGCCGGCGCCCCATACGCCGGCCTTGCTGCCGGCCCCGCCGTTGCCGCCGTCGACAATGTCGGCGCAGGAGAAGGGGTCTGCATTCGCCGCCTCGGCGGCCGCGTACGCCGCCTCACCCGCCGACAAGGACTGCATGAAGCGGGCACGGAAAGCCGCCGACTGCGCGGTCAACGATTGGAATTCCCGGCCGTATGTGCCGAACAAGCGCGTGATCGCGGCCGACACCTCGTCGGCGCCCGCGGGCACAATCGACGTCGTCGATTCCGCGGCCGCCGACGTCGCGTCCCGGATCGCCTCGTCGATGCCGCTCACGTCAGCCGACGCCGCGGACAAGGCCCCCTGCTCGGCGTTCAGATGAGAGGACATCCGAGACTCCAAACACCCCACGGGTGGAATTCAAAGAAAAAGAGACAGGCGGTCCAAAGGACTGTACGCGAGTCGAATTGGAGCCGCCATATATATGTCAGAGGCCGAACGAGCGCTCCGACAGCTCTAGCTCAGCCGTTAACCGCAGGGCTGCCGCAGAAGCGCCGACCGCCACCGTGTAGCTGCCGCCGCCGATACGCCAAGAACCCTGGCTATAGCGGGCGAGCAGGCGAGGTTCGGCCTCAATGTGCACACGTCGGGTTTTGCCGGGCTCGAGCTCGACCCGCTCGAATCCCAGCAGTCGCATCCTCTGCTCGCCGGGTGCGGCGGTCAAGTACAGCTGGGGGACGTCGGCTCCGTTGCGGTCCCCGGTGTTGGTGACGCTGAAGCTGGCTCGAACGCTGTCGCCACCCGTTGCCACTAGGTCGTGGTAGTCAAAGTCGGTGTAGGACAAACCATGACCGAACGCGAACATCGGCGTCTGCCCGGTGCGGGCAAACCACCGGTAGCCGACTTCGGCGCCTTCGGTGTAGTGGATGGTGCTCGGGGTTCCGAACGGGGCACCGAGGTCGGGTAGCTCCGGGCGCGGTGTCTGACCGAGATCCACCGGGAAAGTGATCGGCAATCGCCCCGACGGATTCACCTGCCCGGCAACAATTTCCGCGATCGCCCGCGCACCGGCCTGACCCGGGTACCACGCCTGCACGATGGCGTTCACCGAGTCCCGCCACGGCATCGACACGGGGTTACCGGTCTCGAGCACCACGACGGTGTTCGGGTTCGCGGCCGCGACGGCGGCGATCACCGCGTCCTGACCCCACGGCAGCGACAGGTCGGCGCTGTCGAACCCCTCCCCCTCCACGCGGATCGCGAACACGATCGCGATGTCCGCCCGCCGCGCGGCCAGCACCGCCTCCGCCGGGCTGATACCGGGATCGAATTCAATCTGCGCGTGCGGCAACTGCTTTCGCAGCTCGTCGAGCGGCACGGAAGGCAGCAACTGCAGATTGCGCATCCCGCCGGTCAGGCCCGACCCTCCGATCGGAATCACATCGGCGAAGCCGCCGGGCGGGACGACGGCGCTGGAGCCACAGCCGATCGGGACACCGATCTGCGCGTACCCGCCGATGACGGCGATCCGGGCGGTCGAGGCAGCATCCACCGGGAGCGCCCCGCGGTTCTGCAGCAAAACGATCCCCTGCCGCGCGATCTGCAGCGCAATCTCATTGTGCGCGTCCATATCCGGGGTAGGCACTGTGTCCCACCGGTCGACCCCGACGGCGAACATCGAACGCAGAATCCGCCGGACCATGTCCGACAGCCGTTCCTTGGGAAACCTGCCGTCGGCGTACGCGGCCCGCAGGTTGTCGGTGAACGCCTCGGACTGCCACAGGATGGCGTCGATCTGCGCACCGCACTCTTGGTCGAGGCCGCCCAGCGCGCACTCCCAGCTCGGCGTGCCGCCCCAGTCGGACATAACCCAACCGCGAAATCCCCAAACACCTTTCAGCACATCGTCGATCAACACTTTGTTCGCCGAGGCGTAGTCCCCATTCACCTTGTTGTACGCCGCCATCACCGCGCCCGGCTGCCCGCGCTCGATGGCGAGTTCGAAGGCCAGCAGGTCGGACTCGCGGTGCGCGTCGGGATCGATCACCGCGTCCAGCCAGTGCCGGTTGGTTTCGTTGCAGTTCAGCGAGTAGTGCTTGACCGTCGCGATCACGCCCTGCGACTGAAGCCCGTTGATGGTCTCCGCGGCCATCGACCCGCTCAAAAGCGGGTCCTCCGAGAGGTATTCGAAGTTGCGGCCGTTACGCGGGTCGCGCGTCAGGTTCATCGCGGGCGCCAGCTGGACGTTGAAGCCGCGGCTGCGGGCCTCGCCGCCGATCGCTTCGCCCGCGGCGCGGGCCAGCGCCGGGTTGAAGCTGCCGGCCAGCGCGAGCGTGGCGGGCAGCGCGGTCGCGGTGTCCCCGGGTCGGTAGCCGTGGTTGGTGACGCCCAGGCCGGCATCGCTCATCTGCAGCGCGGGGACACCGAGGCGGGGTACGCCGGGCACATACCCGGCGCTCATCGCGACGCCGGGCGGGATGCGGTCGTCGTGCCGAGGCCACGATTCACCGGATCCCATCACGCCGACGAGCAGCGAGAAGCGCTCGTCGTCGGTCATCGACTGCTCGACGTCACGGGCGCGCGCGTCAGGGTTCACGGCGTCGCGAACGTGACATCCAGAATCTGCTTGGCGCCGCTGGTGACGGTGAGGCCGGAATCATTCACGCTGATCGAATCGGCCGTGAAGGCGATGCTGGTCGGCGCGACGGACGGGTCGCTCTGCGGGTCGACCGTCACCTTGGTGATGACGGGCGCCCCGGTGAACTTGTAGACCGGGCCGTTGAAGGTGCCCGTTCCCAGCCGCGCGCTCATGAGAAACGTCTCGGTCACCTGGGTTCCCGTGACGTCGAAGCTGGCGTTCACCTGGACCAGCTTGTTGCGTGTGCTGAACAGCGCGCCCTTCGGCCAGCTGACGGGGACGGTGCCCGTGACCGTGTTGGTGAAGACCTCGTCGGCCGTCGGATAGTTCGCCGACAGCGACACGGTCGAGCCGTTGAGCGAGGCGGGCGGGGGCGGCGGGGACGTGGTAGTCGCGCTTGTCGCCGCGGTGCCGGACGTCCCGGACGACCCGGACGACCCGGACGTTGACGGGCCCCCACCGCCACAGCCGACGGCCAGGGCGTTCAGCGCGACCATCACAACAGCCAGCGGTACTCGTCTCGTCACGGTGTTCCACTATGCCGTCATCGCGCCCATCGCACACCCTCTTTCGCATAGACGACGCGCAGCACGTGCCCGAGTTCCGGCCCCATCACGAGCTCGGCGAGCGTGCACATCGTCGCGACGAACTCGGCGCCGTGCGCCGGCTGCACCCAGCACAGATGGTGCGCCACCTCATGGAGCACCACCAGCTCGCGCATCGCCCAGTCGGCGGTGTCGCGGTCGGGCACCGCGATAACGCCTGCGCCATCACGGTTTTCGTAGTGCGCGGCGGTGGCCGCCCGTCGCGCCCGCACCCGCAGCGGCGATACGTCCGGCCAGTGCTGGCGCACCGACGGCAACGCGAGCACGTCGTCGACGTAGCGCTGCACCGACGGAACCGACGCGAACCGCCCCTCCGGGGGCAGCGTCAGCTGCGTGCCGAAGAACTCGACGGCGGGTCCGTGCTCGGCGGCGCGGTCGAACAGCGTCCGGACGAACTCCTCGGCGGCGTAGACCTTCGCGCGCTGGGAGTCCCGCCCGGAAGTCACCGGCCCAGAGCGGACCGCGCCCCCGGCAGTTCGGGGCTGTTGCCCAGACGCGCCCGCCGCCCGGCCCGGTCACCGGCCCGTCGGGCCGCCGAGGAGTACCCCGACGTGGCCCTGCTGGCCCGCCAGGTGCCGCGCGCCTTCGACGCGCTGCGATAGTGATCGCGTAACTCAACGTCCTTGTCCCGCAGGGCAATAGCGGTGCCCGGCGGGCGGCGACGATCCTTGGTGGCTTCGCGCCGGGTCTCCTCGCGGGCCTCGGCCAGCCGCTGACCCACGCGCGAGCCGAACGCGAGCTGGAAGTTGAGCCGGGCCGTGATCGTCGGCGTCGGCCGGTGCGCGCCGGTGGCCAGGTAGCCGTCCGAGGCGCGCACCATCTGGACAACCAGGCTGGCGTACAGCGCGTGGCTGGCGTCGATGTCCTCGGCGAACCCGTAGGCGTAGACGAACGTCGAATTCGACGCGATATCGCAGCGGACGTCGTTGGCCGACGCGATCACCACGAACAGTTGCACGTAGGTCCGCAGCCCGCGGGTGCCGGCCGACCCGATGGTGATGGTGCGCTGGGTGGGGGCCTGCGCGGCCGAACGGTTGGCGGAGTGCGAGCGGGCCACCGCCAGGTCGATCGATGCCGCCGTCGCCAGCCGTTGGGCGGCGGTCATGAAGGCGTCGGCCTCGTGGGCGTTGTCAGTGCCTTCGGCCTGACGTAGCAGCGCGGCGATGCGCGCCAGCATTTTGTCGTCGGTCATGCCGCCAAACTACTAGAGCCGTACGACATTTCCCGTTACAGCCGCTTGTTGATCCAGGAGACCACGTCGTCGAGCACTTGGTCGCGTTCGGGCTCGTTGAAGACCTCGTGGTAGAGCCCGGGGTACACCTTCAGCTCGACGTCGGTCGAACCCACGCACCCGATCAGGCGGCGGCTGCCGGCGACCGGAATCAGCCGGTCGTCGGACCCGTGGACCACCAGCAGCGGCGCGTGCAACGCCGGCGCCCGCTGCGGCATGGTCTCGCCCACCTGCAACAGCGCCCGACCGACGCCGAAGGGCACCTTGCCGTGGTACACCAACGGGTCGTTCTTATAGGCCGCGACCACCTCGGGATCCCGCGAGATGGCGTCGACGTCGAGTTCTTGCACCGGGACGCCGGGCAGCAGCACGCCGAGGCCTTTGGCGGCCAACGCCATCAGCGGGTTCACCTGGTCCTGCGCCGCCACCGCCGGCCCCGAGAGCACCATCAGGTCGTAGTTGTCCGGGCGCTCTACGCCGTAAGCGAACACGATCCCGCCGCCCATGCTGTGCCCCAGCACGATGCATTTCAAGCCGGGGTGCTCGCGCTTGGCGATCCCGACCAGGGTGTCGAAGTCGCCCGTGTACTCGGAGATGTCCCGCACCAGCATCCGCTTGCCGTCCGAGCGGCCGTGCCCGCGGTGGTCCAGGGCGTAGGTGACCAGCCCGTCGGCGCCGAATCGCTGCGCGACGTGGTCGTAGCGTCGCGCGTACTCGCCGAGACCGTGGGACAGCACCACCACGGCTCGCGGCGGGACCTCCGGCGTCCAGACGTCGTAGACGATGCGGACACCGCCAACTCCGTCGAACTGCCGTTCCGTGCGGGTTGTCATTACGGGCAGCGTAATGGCTCCTCGAGTGGTGATGTCAGAGAGTCTGCGTAGGCTCGGGCGGGTGAGCGTGTTGGCCGATGCAACCGGCGCAACCGGCGGCGATTTCTCCAGCCATGCCGAGCCCTACCGGCGAGAGCTGCTGGCGCACTGCTATCGCATGACGGGGTCGCTGCACGACGCGGAAGACCTGGTGCAGGAGACGCTGCTGCGGGCCTGGAAGGCGTTCGACCGATTCGAGGGCAAGTCGTCGATACGGACCTGGCTGCACCGCATCGCCACCAACACCTGCCTGACCGCGCTCGAGGGTCGCCAACGCCGGCCGCTACCGACGGGGCTGGGCACGTCCAGCTCCGACCCGACCGCCGAGCTGGTGGAACGCCGCGAGGTGCCCTGGCTGGAGCCGCTGCCCGCCCTCGCCGACGATGCGGCCGACCCCGCGGTCATCACCGGGTCGCGGGAATCGGTGCGATTGGCGTTCGTCGCCGCGCTGCAGCACCTCTCTCCCCGCCAGCGCGCGGTGCTGCTGCTGCGCGACGTGCTGCAGTTCCGTTCCGCCGAGGTGGCCGAGGCGATAGGGACGTCCACGGTCGCCGTCAACAGCCTGCTGCAACGGGCCCGGTCCCAGCTGGAGGCCGTCGGCCCCGACGTCGACGACCGGCTGCTCGACCCCGATTCGGCCGAGGCGCAGGACAAGCTGGCCCGCTATATCGCGGCGTTCGAGACCTACGACATCGACCGGCTGGTCGAGCTGTTCACCGCCGAGGCCATCTGGGAAATGCCGCCCTACACCGGCTGGTACCAAGGCGCGCCGGCCATCATCACCCTCATCCACCAGCAGTGCCCCGCCGAACTCCCCGGCGACATGCGCATGCTGCCCCTGGTCGCCAACGGCCAGCCCGCCGCGGCGATGTACCTGCGCATGGGGGACGCGCACGTGCCCTTTCAGCTGCATGTGCTCGACATGCGCGCCGACGGGGTGTCGCGCGTGGTGGCATTCCTCGACGACGCGTTGTTCGCGAAATTCGGGTTGCCCCCTGCGCTGTGACCCTAAGGTGTGGCGAATGACGGATCCTGTGCTCGAAGCCATCCCCGGAAAACCCGCGCTGCTGTTGGGCGCCTTCGAAATCGGCAGCGTGGGGTACGTCGCCGAGGAGTTCTTTGTCTCCGGAACCGCGTCGTCCTACAGCCCCGACGGGGAGCTGGGTCCCGACGGGCAGTGGCAGGTAACGCCCTCGGGCTCGGCTGATTTCACCACCCGCCTGGTCACGCTGACGCCGGCCGATCGATCCTCGTTCAATGGCACGGTGCTCGTCGAATGGCTCAACGTCAGCGGCGGCATCGACGCGCCGGCATTGTGGATGATGGGGCATCGCGAGGTCCTGCGGGCGGGCTATGCGTACGTCGCGGTGTCGGTCCAAAAGGTCGGCGTGGACGGCGGCGTGAGCCTGATGGGCATCGACATGTCGCTCAAGGCTCAGGACCCGACCCGGTACGCGAGCCTGAGCCATCCCGGCGACGCCTTCGCCTTCGATATCTTCTCCCAGGTCGGCCGGCTTCTCACCGGTGGCGGCCTGCTCGGCGACCTGCGTCCGCAGCACGTCATCGGGCTCGGCGAGTCCCAGTCGGCGGTGTTCCTCACCACCTACATCAACGCGGTCGATCCGCTCGCCACTGTGTACGACGGCTTCCTGGTGCATTCGCGATTCGGGCCGGCCGCCCCGCTGGACGGCAGCTCGCTGATCGAGGAGCTGCAGCGGCCCGGCGATCAGCAGGTGGTGGTGAAGTTCCGTCGGGACCTTCGCGTCCCGGTCGTCACGGTCATCACCGAAACGGACCTCTTCGGCGAGAACCCACCGGGCTATTACGCCGCGCGCCAGCCCGACAACGAGTTGTTGCGGGTCTGGGAAATTCCCGGCACGGCCCATGCCGACAACTACACGATTCAAGTGGCGCCCATCGACACCGGCTCGACGCCGATCGCCGACCTCGTGGCGGCCTACGCGCCGACCAAATCGCTGATGGGTCAGCCACTCGGGCACTACATCAACTTCGCGCCGCAACATCACTACGTGCTGCAGGCCGCGATCGCCGCGCTCACCGCGTGGGTCGGAACCGGACAGCCCGCGCCCAGCGCGCCGACGCTCGAGGCGCGCGAAAGCCCAGCGCCTCATCCGGTTCTGGATGACAACGGCGTGGCGCAGGGCGGCATCAGGACCCCCTGGGTGGACGTCCCCACCGCGCGGACATCCGGCGTCCTGCCCGCGGAAGCCGCCGCCGAAAGCATCATGGCGTGGCTGTTCGGCTGCGGGGAACCCTTCGACGCCACCACCCTGGGCCGGCTGTACCCCGGCGGCTCCGGCGAGTATCTGAAGAGCTTCACCGAGTCGCTCGACGGTGCGATCGAATCCGGGTTCATCCTGGCCGCCGACCGCGCCGAGATCCTCGAGCTCGCGGCCGCGACCTATCCGGCGGACTAGCTCTCAGGTCTCCACATCTGCTCGGTGCTCTCGGCACCGCCGGGCAGCTCGATGAACTCGATGGGCGTGTCGTCGGGGTCGTAGACGAACATCATCCGCACTCCCCCGATGTCAACGGGCGGCACACATTTCACGTCGCCGCGCGCGACGACCTGCTGATGGACGGCGTCAATGTCGGCCACGTTGAACGACATGTTGGTGTAGCCACGGTGTGGTCCCTCGGGGACGGCGGGCACGTCACCCAGGAAAAGCAATTCCACCATGGTTCCGGCGATCAGCCCACCGACCATCCGGCCCGCGGCGTCGCTGGTGCCGGTCACCGCGTCCAGGCCGCCGCCGTCGAGCTGGACGTCGAACACCACGTCCATGCCCAACAGGCCGGTGTAGAAGGCCAGCGAGGTTTCCATGTCGGAGACGCCGACGCACAGGTGGGAGAAGCGCTTGAGGGGAAGCGGATCGGAGCTACTCACGCACAAGAGTGTATTGCCCCGCGAGCGTTCGGCTTTCCGTTTAGCCCTCGAGGGCCAGCACGTCGCGCACCGCGGTGTCGACGGAGTTCAGCAGTTCGGGGTCTATGCCGGTACGTCCGCGCACCAACACCGTGGCGCAGCTGGCCGCCGGCAGCCCCTCGGCGGGGCAGAGGCCGTCGGGGAGTTTTCCGATCATCGGCAGCAGCGCCAGCCCGAGCCCGGAGCGCACCGCCGCGTAAAGCCCTGCCAGGTCGGAACATTCGGCCGCGACCTCGTATTCGACATTGTTCTTCTCGAGCACCGCAAACGCCGGCTCGCGCAACGTGCACGGCTCGGCGAAGATCACCAACGGCAGCGGATCTCCCTGCCGCACGGTGAATGACCGCGCCGAAACCCATTTCAGCTGAACGACTCCCGACGCGTTGACACGGTCCAGCCCCGACCCGTCGAGCATGATCGCCAAGTCCACCAGCCCGCGGTCCAACGCGTCGGCCAGGGAAACATTGCGGTCCAGCCGAAAGCGCGGCCGGCGCTCGGGAAGTCGCTCACGCAGCACGCTGGTCAACGCGGGCAACATCACGTCGGCGCCGTGCTCGGTGGCACCGATGATCAGCAGCTTCTGTTCGGTGGCCCCGAGGTCGTCGAGCGCCGTGTCGTGCGCGGCCAAAATCGTGCGGGCATGCCGCAGCATCTTCCGGCCGACTTCGGTGAACAAAACGCCGCGGCCGGAGCGCTCCACCACCGGTGCGCCGACCACACTTTCCAGCTTGCGCAGATGCTGACTGACCGCTGACTGACTCAGATGCAACGCGGCGGCCGCCCTGTGAAACCCCCCACAGTCCGCGACCGCAACGAGGCTGCGCAGCGGCGCGATATCAAGCACTTGGGCCATGGCGCCACCTTAGTTCGATCAGCGCTGACGATCAATAGACAGGGCGACTAGCCGCTTTTGCCCCGCACCGTCCATCTGTTGATAAGTATTCGTGATCAGTCTTGATCGCCAATAATCGTTGGACGGCGTGGGTCAGTCTTCGCCACCATGGGAGGCATGAACCCGCGCATGCCATTGACCACCGCGTCGGCGGTGACTTTGTCCTACGCAATCGGTTATCCCGTCGGAACGCTTGCGGTGACGGCGATGACCCCGATGGCCGTGCTGGTACTGCGCTTCGGTTTGGCCACCATCATCCTTTCGGGCTGGGCCATCGCGTCCCGGGCCGCCTGGCCGCGCGGCGCGCAACTGGGCCATGTCGTCGTCGCGGGACTGCTCATCCAGGCCGTGCAGTTCTGCTGCCTCTACGAGGCGGTGCTACGGGGGGCACCGGCGGTGCTGTGCGCGGTGGTGATCGCGATGAATCCGGTCATCACCGCGATCCTGGCGGCGACGTTCCTGCGCGAGCCGTTGGGCTCGGTGCGGATAGCCGCCCTGGCCCTCGGCGTCGTCGCGGTGCTTGCCGCGTGCGCACGGCGACTGATCAGCACGCACGGCATCGACCCCGTCATCGCGTTGCTTGCCGTTGCGCTGCTTGGCCTTTCGGTCGGCGGTGTGTACCAGCAGCGGTACTGTGCGGGCATCGACTTCCGCACGATGAGCGCGATGCAAAATGCCGTCGCACTCATTCCCGCGACCGTGTTCGCGCTCCTCACGCCGTACGCCGTCCACGACGGGGTCAAGGCGACCGTCGCGATCGCCGGCGTGGTGTTGCTCAACGCCACCCTCGCGGTCAGCCTCTACGTGCGCGCCATCAGCGTGCACGGGGCGGCCGCGGTGGCGATGCTGTTCGCCGTCATTCCCGCCGTTGCGGCCGTGCTGTCCTGGTTCATGCTCGGGCAGCGGCCCGACATCGGTATCGCGATCGGCCTGCTCGCCGGCGGTGCCGCGTGCTGGCTGAACAGCAGAGCATCGCGCCCGCGACGCGCGGACGCGCCGGCGCTCGTTCTAGAAGAGGCGGCTGTCGGGTGACGGCCCATCCACCGGTCGGACCAGACCTGCGCCGGTGACCAGCGGCAGGTCCAGCGCCGACAGCAGCCCCGGCCGGGCCCCGCACACCGCGGGGATGGCGTTGACCATGCGCGACGAGCCCGCCATGCGCGCGCCCAGGTCGTGGTCGTGGTCGTCGGCCATCTCGAACTCGCACCGCATGGTCGGGGAGCCCTCGATCTCGACGCGGTAGACGCCGCGGCCGCTGGCCAACCCGTAACCGAGGTCCTTCGGCTGGATCGTGATGTGCGGCTGGGGCCAGTCCGGCGCGATGTCGTCGCGCATGCGCGTCACGTGGTCGACGACGAAGGTCGCCTTGTCGCCGACATACCCGGTGAGCGTGGAGCGCATGGCCGCAATGGTCCCGGCCTCGATGCGACCGGTGGGAGTGTCGAACGACTCGGGCGCGGGGACGCGTTCGTTGCTCTCGTCGATGTGGTCGATCTTGACGCCCAGGCCCGCGGCGAGCTGATGCAGCACCGGACCCCAGCCGAAGGTGAACACGCCGGGCGTCGCGGCGAACGCCTCGAATTCCGGCGGCTTGCCGAAGCCGAGAATCTCGTACACCGCGGCCTGGTCCGGATATGTCGCGTAATTGAACATCTCGGTCACCCGCACCGAGTCGATCACCCGCGACACCCCGGTAAGCACAAGCGGCAGAACATCATTGGCGAAGCCGGAGTCGATGCCGGTGGTGAAGAACGACACCCCACCATCCAGCGCGGCCTGCCTCAGCGGTTCGGTGAACGCCGCATCGACGGCTTCGGGGTACACCAGCGGCACCACCGAACATGACACCACGTTCTTGCCGGCCCGCAGGATCGACACCATGTCCTCGACGGCGTCCAGCGGCCGCAGGTTGGCGCCGGCGGCATAGACCACCGCGTCGGCGTCCCCGGCGAGCAGTGCGGCCGGGTCCTGCGTGGCCACCACCCCCACCGGCGCGATCCCGCACAGCTCCCCGGCGTCGCGCCCGGCTTTGGCATCGCTGTGCACGACGACGTCGACCAACTCCAGCTCCGGGTGGTCGATCACCCCGCGCAACGCGATCACGCCCATGGAGCCCGGGCCCCACACAGCCACCTTCAACACCAGATCTCTCCTATTATTAGGACATATAAAGCTATATTTAGGAAAAGGGTAGGGAGCTCCTCATCGCCGCGTCAACCGCCAAGTCGCCGCCCACCGCCCGGGTGATGGATGTGCTGGGCGCTCTGACGGATGCGCCCGGCGGGCGGACCTCGGCCGAGCTCGCGAAGATCTGCGGGATCAGCACGTCGACCTGCGCCCTACTGCTCGCCGAGCTGGAACGCGGGGCCTGGGTGACGCGGCATGCGGACCGCCGATATGCGCTGGGCAGCGGCTTGTTCGGATTGGTCCATGGCCTGCGTCGGCATTTCCCCCTGCTGGACCGCGGCCGCGACGCGCTGACGTTTCTACACGGGACGCTAGGCGCGGGCTGCTCGATGTCGAAGATCGGCGAACGGCACCTGATCACCGTCGATGCCGTGGGCCACGGCACCGACGGCGAGCACGCGGTGGGGCAGCGCTTCCCCATCGACCCGCCTTTCGGTTTGGTCGCGATGGCCTGGCGCGACGACGATTTCGTGCAGGGCTGGCTGCACCGGGTCCTGCCGCGGCTGAGCCGAAGTGAGATCGCGCAGCATCAACGGGTGCTGACCGATATCCGCGCCCGCGGGTACGGGGCGTGGCGGTTCGACGACACCCATCAATCACTGCACCACCGGCTGACCAGCGTGCTGGCATCGTTGCAACCCACCGCCGAGGTGAGCCGCCAGCTCACCACCCTGATGACCATGGTGACCCTCCAGTCCATCACCGATGCTCTCGAAACAGAGCTTCCTACAACGGAATTCGTCGTTCTGCCAATCTTCGGGCAGGACGGACAACCGGAGTATCAGATCGAGATCCACCTGGGCCGCTCGGCAGGACTGACCCTCGGCCAGCTCGACGCCGCACTGCGCCACGCCCAGGATCTACTGGCCGCACTACCCTGAGGTTCATGGCAGCCACCGTGAAGATCCGCCGCGCGGCCGACCGGGCCGTCACCCGGGCCCCGTGGCTGCAATCCCGGCATTCGTTCTCCTTCGGCGACCACTATGAACCGGACAACACCCACCACGGACTGCTGCTGGTCAACAACGACGACATCGTGGCGCCGGCTACCGGATTTGATACCCACCCGCACCGCGACATGGAGATCGTGACCTGGGTGCTGCAGGGCGCGCTGGCACACCAGGACTCGGCCGGCAATCAGGGGGTGATCTATCCCGGCCTGGCGCAAAGGATGTCGGCGGGTAGCGGCATCCTGCATTCGGAGAAAAACGATTCCGACACGGAGCCGGTGCATTTCGTGCAGATGTGGGTGATCCCCGACGAGACCGGGATCTCGCCCGGCTACCAGCAGTCCGAGATCGACGCCGACGGGTTGGACGGCGGGCTGTTGACCGTCGCCTCGGGCATGCCCGGCCATGACGCGGCCATCACGCTGCACAACCGCAACGCCGCCCTGCACATCGCACGGTTGCAACCCGGCGACACCGTCACCTTGCCCGCGGCGCCGTACCTGCACCTGTTCGTCGCTACCGGCCGACTCGAGCTGGAGGGTGCCGACTCACTCGACGAGGGTGACGCGGTCCGGTTCACCGACACCGATGGGCGCAGGCTGGCCGCTGTCGAACCCGCGGAGGTACTGACCTGGGAGATGCACGCAAAGCTTGGCGAATGAACAGGAGCCCGCATGTCTGACCCGCGGCCGCGGCACGCGGCGCCCAACCCGAAGGCGAACATCAAAGCGCTACGGACCGTGCGGTTTTGGGGGTTCCCGATCCTTGCCACGCTGGCACTCATGTCGGCGTTGGCCGCGCTCTACCTGGGCGGGATCCTCAATCCCGTCACCAACCTGCGCCACTTCCCGATCGCCGTCGTCAACGCGGACGCCGGTCCGTGGGGCGCCCGATTAGCCGAAGGCCTGCGCAGTCAGGCGGACCAAACCGCCTACGACATCCGAGTGCTCAAGCACGACGAAGCCCAGCGGCAACTGGACAACGCCCAGGTTTTTGGAGAACTCTTCATCCCACCGACCTTCTCGTCCAATCTCGGCGATTTCGCCGAAAGCGCTGTGACACCCGCGCATTCCGAGCGCCCCTCGGTCACCATCCTGACCAACCAGCGAGCCGGCACCCTGGGGGCCGGCATCGCCGGTCAGACGCTGACCAAAGCCATGACGATCGCCAATAGCCAAGTGGGCAATGAGCTTTCGGCCCGGGTCGCCGAACAAACCGGCGGGGCGCCGCTAAGCGGCGCGGCGGCGACGGTGCTGGCCACTCCGATCGACGTCAAATCCGCCGTCTACAACCCATTGCCGAACGGCACCGGCAATGGGTTATCGGCCTTCTACTACGCGCTGCTGCTCCTGCTGGCCGGCTTCACCGGCAGCATTGTGGTGAGCACGCTGGTGGATTCGATGCTCGGCTACGTGCCGGCCGAATGGGGCCCGGTCTATCGCTTCGCCGAACAGGTCAGGATCTCGCGCCTGCAGACGCTCATGGTGAAGTGGGCCATCATGGTCATGCTGGCGTTGCTGACGTCGGCGATCTACCTGGCGATCGCCCACGGCCTCGGCATGCCCATTCCGCTCGGCTGGCAGCTGTGGCTCTACGGGGTGTTCGCGATCAGCGCGGTGGGCATCACGTCCAGCTCGCTCATCGCGGTGCTGGGCTCCATGGGCCTGTTGTTCAGCATGCTGATCTTCGTGATCCTCGGCCTTCCCTCGGCGGGCGCCACCGTCCCGCTGGAAGCGGTGCCGCCGCTATTCCGATGGCTGGCCGAGTTCGAACCGATGCACCAGGTGTTCCTCGGCGTGCGCTCGCTGCTGTATCTCAACGGTCACGCGGAGGCCGGCCTGTCGCAGGCGTTGTCGATGACCGCGATCGGTCTGGTTATCGGACTGTTATTGGGCGGCGTCATCACAAACCTGTACGACCGCAAAGGCTTTCACCGGATTCAGGGAGCGGCCGAACTGGCGATCGCCGCCGAACACCAGGCGCAACATCAAGCGCGGCAAAGCGAGACCGAAAGCCCCAGCGAACAAGCGTGATTGAGGCGGGGCCGAAGCGTCACCCGGGTGTGACTCTCGTAACCGATGCTGTGTAGGTCCCACCTGCATCAGGGCTTGAAAGGGCTGCCGTGTTTCCCCCCATCGCCAGCTTACGTCGGTTGGCGTCTTGGTGTGCCGCGGCGGCCGTATGCACGACGCTCACGGCCCAACCCGTCGCGCACGCCGCCGACGGGCGCGAGATGCTGGCCAGCGCAATCAGCGCCACCCAGGGTTCGTACCTGGTCTACAACTTCGGCCCCGGCCACCCGATGCCCATGCTCAACGCGGCCGGCAGCTGGTATGAGGGCAACAGCGGCGGCCACCTGATGATCATCAAGAGTGCGGCAGAACGGCTTTCGCCGCACCTGCTGGTCGACACCCACCAAGGTGATCAGGCGCGCTGCGAGGGCAATCCCGGCGCCCGCACCAGCGAAGGACTGATGCAGGCCTCCGAGGTCTACACACCCCTGCAGGCGTGGCAGCGGATGGGCCAGCCGACGATCGCGATCAACGCCAACTTCTTCGACGTCCGCCCGCAGAAGGGCGGCTCCTGGCGCACCACCGGTTGCACGTCACCGCTGGGCGCCTTCGTGGACAACACCCACGGACAGGGCCGCGCCAACGAGGCGGTCACGGGCACGGTCGCCTACCCCGGCAAACAAGGCCTGTCCGGTGGCGGCGAAAGCTGGAGCGCGTTGTCGACGATGATCCTGCCGGCCGGCGGTGCGCCGTATGTGGTGCGGGCCAAGAGCCCCCAGGACTACGACGTTGCCACCCCGGTGGTCCAGGATCTGCTCAACAAGAACGAGAGGTTCGTGGCGGTCTCCGGGATCGGGCTGCTGTCCCCGGGCAAGACCGGGCAGCTTCATGACCCGGGCGGCGCCGCCGCGCGGACGGCCATCGCCTACGCCAAGCAGACCGACGAGATGTACGTCTTCGAAGGCGGCAGCTACACCCCGGACAACATCCAGGACCTGTTCCGCGGCCTGGGCAGCGACAACGCGATCCTGCTCGACGGCGGCGGGTCGTCGGCCATCGTGCTGCGCCGCGACACCGGCGGCATGTGGGCCGGCGCGGGCTCGCCGCGGGGATCCTGCGATACCCGCGAGGTGCTCTGCGATTCGCACGAGCGCGGGCTGCCCAGCTGGCTGGCGTTCAATTAGCCGGGCCGAACCGAAAGATCAACATGCTGACCGCGACCACCGCCGCGGTCAGCACGAACACCGGCGCGACGACGAACCGTGACATGGTCGCGCCGAGAAATGCGCCGGCGCACATGGTGAAAACGACGCCGAAGCGCAGCTTTTCGCGGTCGCCGGTGCCGCCGGCCAGGTGACTGTCCAGACCGAGGCTGACGATTGTCGACGTCAACACGGTGGTGGAGAGTTCCTGAATGCCGAACTGGCGGGCGCTGGAGTGCTGCAGCCCGAACGTCACCGCCAGCAGGCCGATCATGAAGAGTTTGGTGTTGTCGTGGTAGCGCAGCACACCGGTGCCGGCCAGGATCGAAAGCGTCAGCAGCAGCACGATTTCGGTGGCCAGCACGGTGGTGATCCATCGCCGCGTCTGCTCACCGAAGTGTCGGAACAACCGGCCGCTGACGATGGTCGTGCAGACGAAGGTCGGCAGCGCCACCACGACGGCGGTGAGATCGATGGTGGTGCGTGGGGCCAGCCAGAAGCCCAGGAAGATCACGTTGCCCGTCATGTTGGCGACGAACACGTGCCCGAGCACCAGGATGCTGATCGCGTCGGCCAGCCCGGTGGCGAAGGTCAGCAACAACAGGGCGGTCAGGGTCATGCGCTTCGAAACCGGCGAAGTAACGGCCATGGGTCCCGCTACACGTGAGGTGTCAGGTCCAGTGAGGTGATGGTGGTCATCCTGGTCACCAGCCAGCGACCGTTGTCGCGCTTCATGATCAGCCGGTACGACAGGTATTTCAGCGACGGGACGTCCTTGGTGAGCGGACTGGTGGACGTGGTGTTGGTGTACACGATGGCGACGGCGTTCGGGCCGTCCAGCGATTCCACCGCGGCGCCCGTGACTTCGGTCCGGTTGGTTACCTTGGCCTGCTTGTTGGGGGCGACGATCGCGTCGACGAATTTGCGGTACTGGGCGGCGAAATCACCGCTGAGGTAGGTGGCCGCCCGGTCGGCCAGGCTGTCCATGTTCTCCGGCGTGTAGGTCCACAGCGTGGTGATCGCCCTGGCGGCGGTGCGCGCCACGTTCAATTTGGTTGCGACGACGGCGCGATCGGACATGTAGGGCTGTATGGTCGCGCCCGCGAACGCCGCAGCGCCCACGAACAGCACGGCCGCGATCGCGGCGGCGATGGCGACCACCCGGCCGGCCGGCCGGCGCGTCCGCAGCACTACGTCCTCGGCCGGCGCCTCGGGCGCCTCGGGGTCGACTTCCTCTTGCTCCGCCTCGTGCTCTGGCTCCTGCTCCGCCGCTTCCTCCGGCGGGTCGTCGGTCAGATCACCTGCAGCAGGTTGCTGATCTTCCACTGGCTCCCTTCCCGCTTGGCGGTTGCCGTCCAACGATTGGTGTTCTCGAAGACCTGTTTTTCATCGGGGGACTTCGACGTGACACCGGTGGCCACCAACACGTTGGCGGTGCCATCGTCGTTCCACCTTTCCACGCCGGCGTCGAGGACCGTGCCGCTGGTCGGCTCGGCACGGGCGACCTGCAGCAGGATCTCGTTCGCCTTGTCGTGGTACTGCTTACCGAAGTCTCCGGTCGCCTGGGCCAAGATCCGGTCGATATAAGCGTTGGCGTGGAACGGGTCAATGGTGGTGAAGTCCACCATGAACCATCTGACGTAGTTGACCACCTCGCGGTCCTTTGCCGCGGCGCGCTCCCGGGATTGATGGGAGATCAGCATCATTGTGGACAGCGCGAGCGCCGCCACCATGAGCAGCGCGGAAACCGTTGCCGCGACGGGTAATCCCCACTCGCGCCGCGGCTCAGCGGTGTTCGCGACGAGGAGCGTTTCCTCGCCGGGGCGAAACTTGCGACGGGGACTCATTTTCCGTTCCCGGACGGTTTTGGTTTGGCCAGCACGGTCAGGTCGTCCACGCGCCAGCGTTGGTCGCCGCCCTTGGCGAAGCTCACCCGGACGCTTGCGCTGACGTAGCGGATCTCGGCGCCTTCGCCTTGCCGGCCCTGCATGAAGACCAGCATCGTCGCGTGATCCGGGGTCGCCGATTGCACCGCCCAGTCCATCGGCCAGTATTCGTTGATGACGGGATGACGCTTCTTCGCCATCTCCTGCTGCTCAACCATTTTCGGTCGATACTGGTCGGTGGTCAGCGACAACGCACGGTCGAAGTCGGCCTGCAACGACTTGGGGTCATACGTCAGCATCTGCGCGACCATCTTCGGTCCCTGAATCGAAAGCTCCTGGCGCGTTTTGTCGCTCGCCCGATCGCGCGAGTACACCGCCGCGTAGCTCAGCGCGGCGCCCGCTACGCAGATGCACGCACACACCAGCACCGCCACCACGGTCCACCGCCGCCCATTAGCCGGCCGCTCTTCGGCTTCGGCGTAGCGCACCTCGGTGCCCGCCAGCATGTCCGCGAAGGTGCGGCGTCGCGAATCCCACAGCGGCCAAAGCCATCCCACGAACAACGACGCGGTATCGAGCAGGTGAGCAACGTCGCGCAGCAGCAGCCGCCACGGCCCCGGGGCTTGCCCATCGGCCCCGATCACCGCAATGCCACAGACCGCGCGTCCCAGGCTCCAGCCGGTGACCGCCGGCAGCATCAACCGGTTGACCAACACCAGCAGGAAGGCAACCGCGGCAACCGAAATGCTCACCCACCACCACACGCCGCGCAGGGGGACGGTGAAGGAGACCAGCAGCATCGTGGCCACCACGGCGATACCCGGCAGCACGTCGACGGCGTACGCGCCGAGGCGAACATGCCACGGCGCCAAGCCATTCTGCGTTGGCTCTGCGATGACCTCCGTGGTCGGGATCTGCTCGACCACCACCGTCACTTCGTCACCTGGTCGGGTTTGGTCACCTGGTCGAGTCTGGCGATCTTGTACTGCCCCTCAACGGGTTCCATTTTCACCCGGAGCCGGTAGCCGGTTTCCTGGTTCTGCGCCTGATCGCTCGACACCTTGACGCGAAGCGCGACCAACACGATGACCGCGCCGTCGCTGTCATTGCGCTCGACCGCCGCCCGCTCGTCGGACACCTGAACATGAACGTTCGCCGCCTGATACGCCTGGACCAGCATGCTGGTGTACAGCAGGGCCTGGCTGCGGTAGACGTCGGTGCCACAGTCGATGATCTTCTGTTCACTGGCGGCCATCGCGTTCGTATCCGGCGCCTGCGTCGCCGCCACACAAACCTTCGCGGCTTCCAGCGCCGCCGCGTTGTGCCGCGCCAACGTCTGGCTTTCCTGGTGGGCGCGCAGCGCCAGGTAGCCCCCGGCGCCGACGCCGCCGGCGAACAGAACGAGCGCCGCAGCGATGCCGACCGCCCACCCGAGACCCAGCCGCGACGGCCCGCGTTCGACGTCCGGTTCTTCCGCCACGTCGGATTCTTCGACGGCCTCGGACTCGGACGACTCTTCGGCTGCGGCCTCGGATTCCTCGGTGGGCTCGGTCGTCTCGGCTGCGGCCTCGGTCGTCACCTCGGCAGCCGCGGCCGCGCCGTCGGATTCTTGCGAATCCTCGGTGGATTCCGGCGACTCTTCAGTGGCGGGCGCAGACTCCTCCACAGAGTCTGGCCGCCGGTTGCGCAGACGTCGGATCATCGACATCGGTGGTGGTTCAGCCGGCGACGGGCGCCAGCATCTCCTTCCATCCGTCGTCTCCTGTTTTGGTCGAGTTCTGGACGGAGTACTTGACCCCGTCGGGACCTACGAGCTCACCGCTCTGCGGACTGTATACCGCAGTCGGGGGCCCGCCAGGAGTGTAGACACACGGGTTGGGCTGCTGCCCGTTGCACGTCACGGAACCCGAACCGGGCCGCTGCAGGGGGTCGCTCACCGGGGGCGGTGTCAGCCCGCCCGGCGGCAGCTTGTTGGCCGGTGCCGGGTTCAGGCCGTTGTCCACCGACGGCGCCGGGATCACCATGCCGGGCCGCACCGACTGGTCGCAGCGCGCCGAGGGCGCGGGGCAGGTCAGGATCTGGTTCGGCTCGCCGAACCACGGGTTGGTACCGGCCGGCACATACGGCTTGTCGGAGCGGCACTCCCGCGGGGAGGCGGCCCGCTTGCCCGGGACGTCGACACACGGGATGTTGCGCGATCCGCGCACGCTGTTGGCCGGCGTATCCATCGGGATCTTGCAGTACGTGCCGGTGGGCAGCGGAGCGATGCTGGTGTCCGCCGGGGACCGCCACTCCGAGGCCGGAATGAAGCCGGTCAGGCACGGCGGCGGCTGGTTGATCGACAGAGCCAGGTCGAGTGCGGCCTGGCGCGGGAACGGCGCGGACACCGTCTGCGCGATCGAAGCGCCCTGCGGCAAGAACACCAGCAGCTGTTCGAGGCCGCTGTGGTACTTCTTCAGCAGATCGAACACCACCTCGAGGTTCGCCAAGGTCTGCGGCAGCGATTCCCTGACGTCACCGAAGAGCTCGTTGACCTGGTCGGCGGTGGGCGCCGCCTGGGTCAGGATGCTCTTGACGTGCTGGTCGTTGCGGGCGGTCTGGGCGCCCAGGGTGTTCAGGTTGCGCGCCCAGCGCTCGATGGCGCTGGCCGAGTTGACCTGGCTGTCCAGCACCGGTCCGGAGTGCTGAATGATGTCGTTGACGTCGGTGATCTGGTTCTTGAAGTCACCGACGATCGCCTGGGTGGCGTCGACCAACCGCTGCAGCGCCGGTCCCAACCCGCCGACCGACTGCGCAGTCTCGTCGAGCAGCTGGGGGATCTTGTCCGCCGGCAACGCCGCGAGGCCCTTGTTGGCGGTGTCCAGCGCCGGCCCGATCTCACTGGGAACCGTGCCCTTGACGATGGTTTGTCCGTCCGAGAGGTACTTGCCGGGACTCCCGTTCGACACCAGGTCCAAATACTGCTCGCCGACCGCTGAGACCGAGTGGACGTTGGCCACCGTATCGACCGGGATCTTGTAGCTGCTGGCGATGCTGATCGTCGCTTCCGCGCCCTGTTCGGTCGGCTCGACGTTGGTGACCCTGCCGATGGTGATGCCGCGGTAGGTCACGTTGGCCGTCGGGTACAGGCCGCCCGATGCCGGCAACTCGGCCTTGAGCGTGTACTGACCGATCCCCACCAGCGTCGGAATCTGCAGGTAGTACCAGCCCAGCGCCACAATCGAGACCACCGTCAAGATGGCGAACGCGATCAACTGTTTTCTGATGAAGGGAGTCAGCATTGGCCACGCTCCGCTCGTTCCACCAGCGGTCCGCCCGGCGCGTCGTTCGGGTTCGGCGTGTAGCGGACGTCGGGGATCATCGTCTCGGGGTCACGGCCGAACGATTGCTCGAGCGCGCGCAGAGCACCCGACAACCCGGTGCCGGTGAGGAACGCGTTGTCGATGGAGCTATACGTCACGTCCAGCGTCAGCGACACGTTCTGGTAGTCGCCGCGGAAGATCTTCGGCACCGTGTCGATGTCATAGGGCTGAGTGAGGATCAGCTTCAGCGCGCCGATCAGATACGGCGAGGCACGGCCGAGTTCACGCAACGGGCACTGCAGATTCTGCAGGTTGGCGTGCAGCGGACCGCGCGCTTCCGACAGGTACTGGTCGGCGTACTTGGACAGCTCGCCCACCGAGTCCACGGCATTGATCAACAGGTTCTTGGTGTCGGCGAAGTGCTTGATCAACGGCGGGATGTCGGTCAGCACCCGGTCGATGACGTCGTTGCGTTGACCGACATAGCCCAGCAGCCGGTTGGTCGAGTCGATCGCATGAGCGATGTCGTCGCGCTGCTGGTTGAGCTGGTCGGTGAAGGTGTCCAACTTGCCGAGGAAAGCCCGGATCTGGTCGCCGCGGCCGTTGACGATGTTGTAGATCTCGTTCTGCAGCGCTTCCAGGTTGGGGATCCCGCCGCCGCGCAAGATCAGCGAGAGGCTGGCCAGCGTCTGCTCGGTGGTCGGATACGACGACGAGTTCTTCAGCGGGATGGTGTCGCCGTCCCTCAATTGCTCCGGCGACGGGTTGGGCGGCGCGAGCAGTTCCACGTGCTGGGAACCCAGCAGCGACGTCTGGCCGATCTTGGCGAGCGCGTTCTTCGGTAGCTTGACTTTCTTTGACACCCCCAGCGTCAGGGTGGCGATCCAGTTCTTCAGGTTGATGGCCTTGATCGAGCCGACATAGACGTCGGCGACCATCACCTTGCTGTTGCCGTTGATCGCCAGCGTGTCCGGCACCTGAACGTAGAGCGTGTAGGCGCCGTCCCCGCCGCCCGGACCGCCCGGAATCGAAACGTTGGAAATGCCACGCCAGCCACACGAGCTGGCGACCAGCGCGATCACCAGCAGCACCAGCGCCTGCCACGCCTTGCGGCGGAATACCCGTCTCACTGGCCACCTCCGAATTCAGCGGGCAGCGGCGGTCCACCGGCGTTAGGCGCCGGCGCCGACACCGGCGCGGGCGTCGGGGCGACGGGACCGGGGCGCACGTCCGGCCCCGGCGGCGGCGGCTGGATCGGTACCGGGGCATTCACACCGACGGGTGGCGCTATCGGGTTCTCGTCATAGGCATTCGGATAACCCGGCGGGGTCTGCAGGTCCGACTGCACCGGCGCGATGTTCGGGCCACCCATCAACTCGGACAACGAGTCCGGGGTCATCAGGCCCGCCGTGATCGGCCCGACCTGCTGGCCTTGCATCCCCGGCGCGACGATCCAGCCATGTTGGGTGTTGCGGTGCGACGTCGGCGTATCCGGCACCCAGATCCCCGGGACGGTGGTGTCCTTATACCCGTTCGGTGGATGCAACCGGTCCTCGGAATATGCGACTTCCTTGGGCAGCGTCTCGGCAGTACTGAACAGGTTCAAGCCGAACGGCAAGTAGTTGAACTTGATCGCATCCAGGATCGGCGACAGATACTGCGCGCAGAGTTCGGCGGACTCCTGATACCCGAGCCGGCTGCCGGCCTGAATGGAGCTGCAGATGAACTGCAGCGGGTTGGAGAAGGTGATCGCCGGAATGGCGACAACCGAGCCGTGCGCCGGGTGATAGATCTGGTTGATATTCGCCGCCGCAGTGGGCGTGACGTGCAGCGCGGTCTCCAACCCATTCAAGGAGTCCGGCTGCAGGATGGCGTTCGTCACCTCTTCGAGGTTGTTGATGTCCTGCGTCAGCACCCCCCGGTTCTGGTTGAGCCAGGGCCGAATCGTGCTGAGCAGTCCGTCGAACTGCTGCAGCGAGTTGGCGAGGTCGGTGTCGGAGTGCGCCAGCCGGGTGGTGAAGTCCGCCAGGTTCTGGTTGAGCGCGACGAACTGCGCGTCGTCCTGGTGTAGTGCGTTGACGAACAACGCCAGGCTGCGCACCACGGCGAAGAAGTCACCGCGCCCCTGATTCAACGCGGTCAACGCCCGCGACAGGCTGTTCAGCGTCGTGTTGATCTGCTTGCCCTTGCCGGCCAGGCCGTCGGCGAACGATTCGATGACCTCACCGAACGGACCCTGCGGCTGCTCGGGCGTGGGGCCCAGCTTGGAGATGATGTTGGTGATGCTGTTGCGCAGCTGGTCCCATTCGACCGGCACCTGGGTGCGCTCCTCGGGGATGACCGCGTTGTCGGCCATCACCGCGCCACCCTTGTAAGCGGGCTCCAGCTGGATGGCCCGCGAGGCCACCAGGGTCGGATTGAGGATCACCGCCGACGCGTTGGCCGGCACTTTGTACTTGTTCTCGTAGTGGAAGGTGACCTTCATCTTGTCGCCGACAGGCTCGATCTTGTCGATCGCGCCCACCCGCAGACCCATGATCTGGACCTTGTCCCCCGCGTACAGCGCGTTGGCCGCAGGGAAGTAGGCCACCACGGTGTTGTTCGTCAGCTTCTTGTACAACGTGAACCCGCCGTAGAGCACGGCCGCCGCCAGGATCGCCACGACCGCTCCGATGATCACCGATGTACGCGACAGCCTCGGCAGCCTCAGGTTGCGGATATCAAAGGCGGTACTCAATTCTGGCTACCTCCCGTCACTCCGCTGCCGCCTGCCCCGCCCGGGTTGATGAACGGCGCCGGTAGCTGCGGCCCGGGCCCGGGTGCGGCGGGCGGGCCCGGCGGGAACGCGGGAGGCAGCTGGAACGGCGCCGGCGGCACCGGGTCGCGGCGCGCACCGGGCGGTGCGTCCGGCAGCGGCACCGGGGTACCCGGAGCGTTCGGCGGTGGGGCACCCGGAATCGCGGCGCCCCCGACGCCGGTCGGCGTGGGCGGAAGACCGTTCGGGTCCGGTGGCGAAATCTGCACGTCGATCGGCGCCGGGAAGGCGGGGCCGCCGAACGGGCCGACCGTCGCTCCCGCGCAGGGCAGCGGGTTCCACGGCCGCGGCAGTCCGCCGTCGCCGATGGTGACGTTGCCGTTCGGGTTCGCCGGGGCATAAGAACAGGGAGACCCGGGCGGGACCGCCGGTCCCGGATGATCCGGAGTGCCCTCCAGCACCTGCGGCGCCGGCGGCGGTGCACCGTTGGGGAAGCGGGTGCCGTTGGGGTCGGGCCAGCGGTATGCCGGCAGCGCGGCACCGCGCCAGAAGTTCTCCGGGTCGAGGCCACGCCGCTGGAACGCGGCGTCGATGAACGGCTGCACGATCTGGCCCTGGGCCAGGTTGTGCAGCACGACTTTGAAGTACGGTCCCGACCCGATGGCTTCGTTCAGTGAGGGCAGGAAGGCTCCGACCTCGGTGAGCCCCTTGGCCAAGTCGTCTTTGCGCTGGACCAGGATGCCGCTGATCGTGCGCAGCTGCTCGAGAACGTGGTTCAGGTTCGGGTTGTCGTTGATCAATCCCTTGACCTGCTCGGAGAAGGCCGCAACATTGCTCAGCAATGCGTTGATGGCCTGCCCGCGCTCGTTGAACGCGGCGATCAGCGTCTTGGCGTTGACCAGCAGGCGGTCGAACTGCTCGCTGCGGTCACCCAGGATGCTGGCCACCTGGTTGGCCTGGGCGAGCAGGTGCGTGACCTCCTCGTCGCGCTTGCCGATGGTGTCGGAGAACTTCGCCACGCCGTCCAGCGCCGCGCTCAGATGCGGGTAGGTCTGATCGATGGTCTGCGACAACACGTGCAGCGATTCCTTGACGGTGTCGATGTTCCAGCCCTGGGCCGCTTTGGTGACGTCGAAGAACGCGTCGTAAATCTGATAGGGGGTGGTGCTCTGGCCCAGCGGCAGGGTGGCTCCGGGGCGCAGCTGCTGGTTGCCTCGCGCCTCGATCTCGAGGACCTTCTTACCGAGGATGGTGTCGGTGCGGATCGCCAGCCGGCTCTCGGTGCCAATGCTGTAGGTGCCGATAGAGAACTTGAGCACGATGTGGTCGCCGTCGATTTTGATGCCCTCGACCTTGCCGACGTCCATGCCGGCGATGCGTACCTTGTCGCCGGTGCTGAGTCCGCCGGTGTCGGTGAACTGCCCGTAATAGCTGGGCTTGGCGAAGATCATCGGCACACTGGTGAAGCTCTGGCCGACGCCGATGACGAGCACCATCACCAGGATGCCCATCAGTCCGATGCGCAGCCGGTTCGGAGGTTCCAGGGTTCTCATTGCGGCGAGCACCTACCCGACGGCTGGTTGAAGAGCCGGACCGTGCGGACGGGTCCGCCGGCCTGCAACCCGTTGATCTTCAGTGAGATGTCGCAGGCATAGAAGCTCACGAAGTCTCCGTAGGAACCGATGTTGCGCCCGATCAGGTTCAACGCGGTGGGCACCTTTTTGAGGTAGTCGTTCAGCTGATCCTGCTGATCGATGAGCGGCTGCTGCACCGCGTCCAGGTAGTTCAGCGTCTTGTGCAGCAGGCCGCGGTCTTCGGCCAGCAGATCGGCTACCGTTCCCGCCGCGTTGCTGATGTGCGCGGTCCCCGCGGCCAGCGGGTCGGCGTGGTTCTTCAGCCCGGTGATCAAGACCTCGAGGTTGTTGATGGTCTGGTCGAATTGCTGGCGGTGCCGAACCGTGGTGTCCAGCACCAGGTTCAGGTTCTTGACCACCTCGCCGATCGCCTGGTCACGTGTGCTGAGCTCCGACGTCAGCTGCGCGGTGTGGTCGAGGATGTCGTTGATGGTGCCGCCCTGACCCTGGAACACGGTGACCAGGGCCGTCGCGATGGTGTTGACCTTCTCCGGGTCCAGCGCGCGAAACAGCGGCTTGAAGCCGCCGATGAGCGCGTCGAGATCGAGCGCCGGAGAGGTCCGCGCCAACGGAATGAACCCACCCGCCGGCAAAACCTTGTCGTAGCCTTCGCCGTCGGCGCGCTTGAGCTCCAGGTAGCGGTTGCCGATCAGGTCGAGGTAGCGGATCTGCGCTGTCGTCGACTGGTACAGCGGGATCGACCGATCGACGTTGAATTTCACCTGCACGCGGGTGCCGTTGTCGATCAGTTTCACGGAGTCGACCTTGCCGATCTCCACCCCGGATGCCCGGACGAACTGGCCCGCCCGCAGTCCGCTGATGTTGCTGAACTCCGCGGAGTAACCGTTGGTCCGGTCGAACCGGAGCTGACCGAAAACCACGAAGATCATGACAGTGAAAATCAGCAGCACCACGGAGAAGATGCTGAGTCTGACGATGGTTCCGGTGATTTTCATGGGTTGATCGTGTTATCCCCTACCTGACGGCCCCACACGTACTCGATGGCGTAGGGCGAACCGGTGTCCAGGTGGTTGTAGGGCGCGATGCTGTTGCCGCTGTCCATCACCAGCTCCGGCGCCGGCCACAGATCGTGGGTGATGTGCTGCCAGCAACCCGGTGCTCCCCCGGGCCCGCCGCGGGCGTTCACACGCGGCAGGTTCTCGGGATAGATGTAGGGGTTCGGGGCGCCGCCGACCACGCCGGCCAAGCCGCCGACCAGCGAGGCGATGGCGGCCACCGCGGCCACCGGGTTCAGGAACAGACCCAGCCCCGACATCAGCTCGGTGTGGGTGTTGAGCGAATAGCCGTTGCCGCCGAGGAACTCCCGGGCTTTGGGTTCGATGTCGTGGTAGTTGCGCACGGTGCAGAACAACTCGGGGCTGTAGGTGTCCAGCAGCTCGGAGGTGGGCACCAGATCCTGCGACCCGCGCGCCAAGTACGGCCCGCCGCGCTTGAAGATGTCGGCGCCGGTGTTGCCGAATCCGGCCGCCGACAACAGCGCCTGGTCCAAGTTCTTCTGCTGCGCGTTGATCGTGCGCGACGTGACCACGGCGTTGTTGAGGAAGTCCAACAGATCCGGGGCGGCGTTGGCGTAGGTGTCACCGAGGCCGGCCAGCTGTTGGATGTCGTGGCGGGCTTGCGGCATCTGCGGGTTGACGTCGTCGAGGAGCGCGTTGGCGTTGACGATCGACTGTCCGAACTTGTCGCCCAGGCCGGCCAGCGATTCGGCCGCGGCGCTCAGCGTCAGGTTCAGCTTGACCGGATCCACCTTCTCCGAAATGGAGGTGATGGTCTGGAACAGGGTGTTGATCTCGGTGGTCACCGCGGTCGCGTCGATCGTGGTGGACGGGTTGAGGTGTCCCCTGGCGATGATGTTCCCGCTGGCGTCCCTGGGCGTGGTCAACGAGACGTACTTGCCACCGAAGACCGTGGTCGCCTTGATCTGGGCATTCACATTCGCCGGGATCAGTGCGAGATATCGCGGGAAGACCTCCAGGTCGAACTTGGCCGCGGGCTTCCCGTCGTGCCCGGAGATCTCCGAGATGCCTCCGACGCGGCCGATCTCGACGCCGTTGTAAGTCACCTTGGAGCCCGGGTCCATCACCAGCCCGGCCCGGGGAGCAACCATCGTCAGCTTGGTCTTTTCCGTGAAATTGCCGCGGAACTGCCAGAACACGCAGAAGAAAACCAGGGCCGCGACCAGCAGTAGGCCCAACGCCGCCGTCTTGTACGGGGGGGTCCGGGCCTCGTTGGTCTTGAACGGTGACGACATGGCGGTTACACCGTGAGCGCGAAGTTGGGATTGACGCCATACAGCGCCAATGCGGCGGACAAGACGACAACCTGCACCGAGACCAGCGAGAAACGCATCGACCGGCCGACGGCCTCACCCACGCCGACGGGCCCGCCGCCGGCGTTGTACCCGTAGTAGCAGTGGGTGATCATCACGACGAGCGTGATGAGGATGGCCTCCAGGAACGACCAGAACACATCGTCGGGGCGCAGGAACGTCCGGAAGTAGTGGTCATACGTGCCGTGCGACTGCCCGTACAGCACCGTCGTGGTGATCTGCGGGGACAGGAAGCACATGATGATCGCCAGCGCGTAGATCGGGATGATGACGACCATCCCGGCGATCACCCGGGTGGTCGCCAAAAACGAGATCGACTTGATGCCCATCACTTCCAGCGCGTCGATCTCCTCGCTGATGCGCATGGCCCCGAGCTCGGCGGTCGCGCCGGCGCCGACCGTGGCCGCCATCGCGATGCCGGTGACGACTGGGGCCGCGATGCGCACGTTGATCAGCGCGGCGAAGAATCCGGTGAACGCCTCGACACCGATGTTGCCCAGCGACGCGAAGCCCTGGATGGCGACCAGGGAGCTGCCCGACAGCGTGACGAAACCGACGATGGCCACGGTGCCGCCCACCACGGCCATGGCTCCGGTGCCCATGCCGATCTGGGCGATCAGCCGCAGCGTCTCCTTGCGGTAGCGGCTTAGCGCATGCGGAACGTTTCCGAGCGTCTGCAACGTGAACCAGGTCAGCTGGCCGGCGGTGTCGAGCCCGCGCGACGCGGCACCGCCGTACTTGCTCATGTTGGCGGCGGCCCGCGGGAAGCGGGAACGAAGGACTGAGGCGGTCGACATGTCAGTGCCCCGTCCCGAATCGAACGCCGATGGTGGTCAGCACGACGTTGACGGCATAGAGCGCGACGACGCACAGCACCACGGTCTCGTTGACCGCGGTGCCCAAGCCTTTGGAACCGCCGCGCACGGTCAGCCCGCGGTAGCAGCCGACCAGCCCGGCGATGAGGCCGAACGTCGCGGCCTTGATGGTCGCGATGACCACCTCGGGCAGGCCGGTGATGGTGGTCAGCGTCGCCAGGTAGGCGCCTCCCGACACGTTCTGCAGGTACACACCGAACAGGTAGCCGCCGACCAGGCCGACGGTGATGACCAGACCGTTGAGCAACGTGGCGACCAGGGTCGCGGCGATCACCCGGGGCACCACCAGCCGGTGGATCGGGTCGATGCCGAGCACCTCCATCGCGTCGATTTCCTCACGAATGGTGCGCGCGCCCAAGTCGGCGCAGATGGCCGTCGAGCCGGCGCCGGCCACCACCAGCACCGTGGTCAATGGGCCGAGCTGGGTGACCGCGCCGATCGCGGCGCCCGCCCCCGACAGGTCCGCGGCACCGAACTGGGCCAGCAGAACGTTCAGCGTGAAAATCAGCAGCACCGTCAGCGGAATCGAAACGAAGATGGTCGGCAGGAATGCGACCCGCATGATGAACCAGCACTGCAGGATGAACTCTTGCCATTGAAATGGCCAGCGGAACAACGCTTTTCCGGTCAATACGCACATGCGGAAGAATCCACCGATGACCGTGAGCGGCGTCTGCACCTGGTCGCGGAAATAGCCGAACAGGTGCGGACGCGACGAATCCGTGGTCACCGCTTCCCCCCTTGCCCCGACCCTACAGGTGTGATCATCGGCTCCCTACCGGCAAGTAGTAACGGAGACCACAGGAATGTACCCGATGGCCGAAACCGTGTGAACCACATCCGCACAATTAACCCTTCGTCAACAACTGGCAAACGTTACAGGTCCGATCGACCTTCCTTTCATGTGTCAAAAGCCATTGACAGAGGCCATTTCTCACGATATTGAGCCTCCGTACCGCAAACGCAATTCGGTCTTTTGGACTTTTCCCGCGGGGTTCCGGGGCAACGCGTCGACGATCTCGAGCGCGCTGGGGTGCTTGTAGCGCGCGAGCCGGTCGGCGAGAAATTCAGTCAGGTGTTCGATCTGCAGTTGGTCGTCCGTCACGGCCGCGACCGCGATCGGTACCTCGCCCCACTTCTCGTGCGAGCGGCCGATGACGGCGACCTCGACGATGCCAGGGTGATCGGCGAGCACGTTTTCCACCTCGGCGCAGTAAATGTTCTCGCCGCCGGAGATGATCATGTCCTTCTTCCGGTCCACCACCCAGACATAGCCCTCGTCGTCCATCCGGACGAGGTCTCCGGAGTGGAACCAACCGCCCGCGAACGCCTCCGCGGTGGCCTCCGGGTTGTTCCAGTAGCCGCTCATCAATGTCGGTGCGCGGTAGACGATTTCGCCGACCTCGCCGACGGGCACGTTGTTCATGTCCTCGTCTACCACGCGGGCGGCGACGGTGGGGATCACCTTGCCGACGGACCCGCGCTTGCGGATCGCGTCGTCGCCCAGCAGCATGCAGGTGACCGGCGACATCTCCGTCTGGCCGAATGCGGCGAAGATCTGGCACCCGGGAAAGACTTTGGACATCTCCCGGAGCAGCGCGTCCGGCGCCGGGGCGGCACCCCAGGAGATCGCCCGGAGCTTCAGGTCACGGGGGCGCGCCTGCTGCTCGACGCAGACGGCCTGCCACTGCGCGGGAACCAGGAAGATGCCGGTGACCTTCTCGGCGGCCAGCACGTCGAGCAGCTGGCCGGGCTCGAACGCGCCGAGCGGATAGATCACGGTGGGGACGCCCAGCAGCAGCCCGGACAGGAAGTTGCCGATTCCGGCGATGTGGAAGAGCGGGACGCCGATGAAGCCGACGTCGTTGTTGATGTCGGCACCCACGGTGTACAGGCCGCTCATGGTCTGGCCGGCCAAGTTGGTGTGGGTCAGCACGGCCCCCTTGGGACGACCCGTGGTGCCCGAGGTGTACATGATCAGGGCGGCCGAGTCGTTGGGGATGTCGACCGGCTCGGGCGGATCGCCGTCCTCGTTGACAATGTCTTCGTAGCCGAGGAGGTTGTCGGCCGACGGGGCGCCGGCCACGATGATCGTGTCCAGCAGGGGCTGGCTGCTCCGAACGCCGGCAGCCACCGGCGCCAGCACGGATTCGGTGATCATCACCCGCGCTTCGCAGTCCTCGACCAGGAAGGCGATCTCGGCCGCGGTGAGCCGGAAGTTCAGCGGGACGGCAATGGCTCCGAGCATGTTGGTGGCCAGCACCGACTCGACGAACTCGGGGCGGTTGAGCATCAGCACCATGACCCGGTCGCCG
This sequence comes from uncultured Actinomycetota bacterium, assembly GCA_963758775.1. Taxonomy (GTDB): domain Bacteria; phylum Actinomycetota; class Actinomycetes; order Mycobacteriales; family Mycobacteriaceae; genus Mycobacterium. The sequence continues at coordinate 1,106,407 of CAVWWU010000010.1, read as the reverse complement.
GAACCGATCCCTCGGCGGCTCAGTGCGCCGGCCAATGCCGTCGCCCGACGCCGCAGGTCACCCCAGGTCGTGGTGCGACCCAGGTGCCGGACCGCCACGGCGCCAGGTTGCATCAACGCGTGCCGCTCGAGCTGGTTGACCCAGTTCAGCCGGCGAGCGAGATACGGCTGCTCGTGAGCTAGCTGTTGGCCCTGTGCGAGATGGCTGGCTAGTTGCGCGGTCAATTAAACCTTCCCTTCACTCCCGCACCGCTTGCGCCAGGTTGATATTTGATAAAACATGGTGTTGTCTGGGTCACACTATGGCCTCAGAGGCACGAAAGACAAGCCCCTAAAAGTCCTGGCAGCCCTCGGGAACGCACCAGTGAACGCACCAGTGAACGCACCGACTTCCGCGCGACAGCGGGGCCGACGCACATTGCGCCGGGCGCAGTTGTCCGACGAGGTCGCGGGGCACCTCCGGGCGGCGATCATGTCCGGGAAGTTGCGCCCGGGCACTTACATCCGGCTCGACGAGACCGCGGCCCAACTCGGCGTCAGCATCACGCCGGTGCGCGAGGCCCTGCTGAAGCTGCGTGGCGAGGGCATGGTGCAGCTGGAACCGCATCGCGGTCACTTCGTTTTGCCGCTGACCCGGCAGGACGTCAACGACATCTTCTGGCTGCAGGCAACGATCGCGCGGGAGTTGGCCGCCTCGGCCACCGATCTCATCACCGACGCCGAGATCGCGGAGCTCGACCACATCATCGAGGCCATGGCCGCGGCAGTCGCAGCCGGTGACGCCGAGACCATCGCGACGCTGGAGTTCGCGTTCTACCGCGTGTTCAACCAGGCCAGCGGGCGGATCAAGCTGGCGTGGTTCCTGCTCAACGCGGCGCGCTACATGCCGGCGATGATCTACGCGTCGGACCCGCAGTGGGGCGAGGCCGCCGTCGATCACCATCGGCAGTTGGTTGCCGCGCTGCGCCGGCGCGACACCGCCGCCGTCGTCGAGCACACCGTCTGGCAGTTCACCGACGCCGCGCGCCGGCTGACGGACATGCTCGACGAGGCCGGCATCTTCGCCCTGAAGCGCGCCTAACCCATTACCGCGAGCGTGTGTTTGTGCGGGGACACGCCGCTGAAGCCGTACAACTGAGCACGCTCGGCGGCTGCCTAGCTGGCGGCCAACTCCTCGGCGCGCTTCTTGAGCGCTTCGGCGAGGCTGTCGAGCACCTGATTGAGGAGCATCTTCAGCATCGGCGCGGGCACCGGCAGGGTTGACTCGACGTCGGTGTCCACGGTCAGCAGGCTCGTCTGCCCGGTCTCGACCACGCTGAACAGTTGCTCCTGCTTGGCGAACAGGTCGCCCTGCTGCATGACGGTCTGGATCTGGTTCTCGCCCGGGTAGTAGACGGCCTGGATGTAGGTGCCTGGCATGCCGTTGATCTCGAGGTCGAGCCGCAACTGGCTGGGGCGCCCGTCGTCGTAGCGGGCCAGGATCCACACGCCCTTGATCGGCTCGTTCCACTGCGGGTACGCCTCGAAGTCCCCCACGATGGCCATGATCGACGCGGCGCTGGCCTCGACCTCCACGGTCTTGCTCAGAACTGGCATATGCCGAAGCATATCGGGCCAGTTACGCCTGCTGATCCACGCAGGCCGTCGACAGCAGCGACCGGATCGCGTCGGGGATGGGGACCGATTTGCGGCTGGTCCGATCGACGTAGACGTGCACCCAATGACCCAGCGCGGTGATCGGCTCCCCCATGGCGCGGAACACCCCGAGCCGGTAGGTGACGCTGCTGCGCCCCAGCCGGGTCACGGCCAGGCCGATCAGGAGGCTCTCCGGGAAATGCAGTTCGGAGAAGTAGCGGCAGCCCGATTCGGCGACGATGCCGAGCGCGGGCGTGCTGAGCGGGTCAGTCCCGGTCGTGGTATTGATCCACGCGTTGATCGCGGTGTCGAAAAGCTGGTAGTAGACGGCGTTGTTGAGGTGGCCGAACATGTCGTTGTCGGCCCAGCGGGTGCCGACCGGCCACAGCACCGGGAAGTCGTTACTGGTGAAGCTCTCCGGCACCGAAGCCATCGTTGTATTCGATCACTCCCCGTAGAACGCGTGCGACAGCGCATCCCCTTGCAACGCGAACAGCCGCTGCGAGACGGACCAGTCGGGCAGCAGCGAGTCGAACCCGTGACAGGTGCGGGCAAACACGTGCAGCTCGGCGGAGACGCCGGCGTGCAGCAGCCGCAGCGCGTACTCGACGGCCTCATCCCGGAACGGATCGACCTCGGCGCAGGTGATCAAAGCCGCAGGGAGATCGGCGAACTCGTCGCGCCGCGCGGGCACCGAACCCGGCGACGCGGCCTCGGCGCCCAGGAAATGCCGCCACATCAGCTCGGCCGCCTCGCCGTCGAACGCGGGGCTGGCGCGGAACTCCGCCTTCGACCCGGTCGCGCGGTCGTCGAGCACCGGCTGGTGCAGTAGCTGGAAGACGACCGGTGGCAGCGAGCCTTCGGCGGCCCCGTGCGCCAGGCATGCGGCCAGGGCGCCCCCGGCGCTGCTGCCGGCGACCGCCAACCGTTCGGCGTCGACGCCCAGTTCGGTCGCCCTGGCGGCCACCCAGGTCAGCACCGCCGCAGCGTCGCTCGGCGCGGCCGGATAGGGATGCTCGGGCGCCAGCCGGTAGTCGACGGACACCACGGTGCAACGGGCGCGCCGCGCCAGCTCGAGGCACTGCCGGTGATCGGTATCGAGGTTTCCCAACGCGAATCCGCCTGCGTGGCAATAAACCACCGCGGGCGCCGGTGATCCCCCGCCGCGATAGATCCGAACCGGCACCCCGCAGTCGTGCGATTCGGTGATGCTCACGCCCGACGAGTCGGTCTGTTCGGCGGTGTCCCGACGACGCTGATTGAACGGCTCCCGAATGACCTGAATCGACTCGAGCGAGAAGTCCGTTCGCGTCGTGGCCACGTCGCGCAGAACGGGATCAAGCCTCATCGGATCTGTAAGCACTGCCCACCATCGACGATCAGCTCCGAGCCGGTGATGAACGACGCCTCCTCCGAGACCAGGAACGCCACCGCGTCGGCCACCTCGTCGGGCCGGCCGATTCGGCCGAAGCTCGACGCGGCGGCCAGCCGACCCTGGGTCACCTCATCGAGCATCGGAGTGGCGATCGGTCCGGGGAAGACCGCGTTGACCCGGATGCCGAACGGGGCCAATTCCGCCGCGGCGGTTTGGGTCAGCCCGCGAAGCGCCCACTTGGACGAGCCGTAGGCGCTGTGCTGCGGGAAGGGCCGGATCGCTCCCGTGCTGCAAATGTTCACGATGACCCCGTGCTCGGCTTCGCGTAGCGGTCCCAGGGCGGCCTGCATGCCCAGGAACGGGCCCAGACAGTTGATCCGCCAAGCATTTTCGAAGTCCTGGACGGTTTCGTCGGGCAGCGCGGCGCGGCGCAGCATGCCGGCCGCATTGACCAGGGTGGTCAACGACCCGAACCGCTCGACGGCCTGCGCCACGGCCGTCTCCCATTGCGCCGCCGAGGTCACGTCAAGCTCGACCGCGATAACTTCCTCGTCGCCAAAATCGCCGACCAGAGCCGACAGGTCATCGGCACGCAGATCGCAGGCTGTCACGCAATAGCCCGCTGCGCGAAGCCGTTTGGCGATGGCCCAGCCTTGGCCGCCGGCGGCGCCGGTCACTAGCGCGACACGTCGAGACGTCATGGATCCTCCGGGCTGTCGGACAGACCAGCGCTGGTGACGAATTGGCACCGGCGCCGCTGGAAGCGCCACAGCCCGCCGTCGGCGCCGTCACGCGCGAACTCGTCGTCGTACAACGCCGGTCGCAGGTGCAGGTCGACGGCCCTGACGAACAGTACCTGCGATCGGCCCGTCGCGGTGTCGCCGTGGACGTCGATCCGCGAGACCCCGGTCAGGTGCAGGCCGCGCGGTGCGTCGGCAAACATCTGGCGGACGCCGGCGTGGCCGTCGAAAGACCGCCCGTAGACCAAGAATTGGGCATCGGGGGTGAACAACCGCACGCAACCTTCGATGTCACCCGCGTCCAGAGCCAGCGCGTACGCGGCAATCAGTTCGCGGATCGCGGCTTCGTCGGTCACTGTTCGCGGGCCTCGTGTAGGTGCTCGGCCGCGCCGCGCCGCAGCGCCTGCGATTCGGCCGCCAGCGTGAGCATCTGAAAACCCAGCTGCGCCAAGGCGCGCCCGGTCTTGCCGTCAAGGGCGTGGATCGCCGCGACGATCCCGGCCTCGCTCGCTGCGCGCCGGCTTCGCTCGATGGCCTCCAGCACCGTGGGATTCTTGGTCGCTCCGATCGGGTCGACGCCCAGCGAGAGCGCCAGATCGGCTGGGCCGACGTAGATTCCGGCCAGACCGTCGACGGCGCAGATGTCGTGCAGGTTGTCCAGCGCCGGCGCGGTTTCGATCATCGCGAACACGCTCACCCTCGATTCGAGGGCGGCGCTGTCGAAACCGAGGCTGGCGCGCAGCGGCCCGAAGCTACGGCTCCCAGCGGGTTGGTAGCGGGTGGCGGCGACCGCCGCGGCCGCCTCGTCGGCCGTTTCGATCATCGCGATGATGACGGCGTCGGCGCCGGCGTCGAGCACTCGACCGATCGGGGCCGCGTCGGCATTGGGCAGGCGCACCGCGGTCGCGATCGGCACGTGTTCCATCCGGCGGAGGATGCCGGCGATCTCGGCGTCGTCAAGATAGCCGTGCTGGGCGTCGAAGCCGACGTAATCGTAACCGGCCCTGGCGAATTCCTCCGGCCCGATCAGGGTCGGGCCGGTGACCCAGCCGCCCCAGATCGGTGTCTGCTGGGCCAGGGCGCGCTGCAGGCCGCTCTCGGCGGACATCAGTCGGCGATCGCGATCTTGACGCGTTCCGGGTCGGGGCGGGAGGCCAGTTCGAACGCGGCCTGTGCCTCGTCGACACCGAAGGTGTGCGTGAGATAGGTGCTCAGCAGTTCCGGATGTTCGGCGGCGAACTTGCCGGCCAGCTCCAGCATTCGCCGACGGTCAAGCGTCACGCCGGATTTCAGCGTCAAGTTGTTGCGCAGCATCAGGCGCATGTTGATCGGGTAGGCCTCGTCGTCGGCGACACCGAAATAGAATACGGTGCCGCCGAACGCGGTGGCCTCGATCGCGTGCGCCAGGGTGGCCACTTGGTGACCGACGGTTTCGATGACGATGTCGGCGCGGTCGGCGGGGGCCAGCTGGCTCACCCAGCGGTCACTGGTGGCGCGTACCGTGTCGTCGACCCCGAATGCCGCTGTGAGGCCGCGGCGATCGACGGGATCGACACCGGTGACGCGCCGGGCGCCGGCCGCTTTGGCGATGTAGGAGAACAGCAGCCCGATCGAGCCCTGACCGATGATCGCGACGCTGCGGCCGGCCAGGTCCGGCAGTTGTTCGCAGGCATAGAGCACGCATGCCAGCGGTTGCAGGCCGACGGCCAGCGCCGGGGTGAGCCCCGGATCGTATGGCGCAAGGCCGTTTCCGTCGCTGATCACCCGCTCCATCAGCCCGTCGAACCCGGAGGCCCAGCCCACCACGCGGTCGCCGGGTCTGTGCTCGGGGTGGCGGCTGGCGATCACCTCGCCGGCTACCTCGTGGATCGGGAAACCGTCCTTTTCCGCTGCGCTGACTCCGTCGTCGCCCGGCAGTCGCCCCTTGGCGCCGCGGAAGGCCGGCATGTCGCTGCCGCAGACACCCGCTGCCAGAAACCGCAGCAGCACTTGGCCAGCGGCCAGGCCCTCGGGTGTCTTGTCCGGAATCGACGTGCGCTCAAACTGATAGGGGGCGATGATCCGGTAGGACCACACGTCAGACCTCCACCGGAATGTTGTTCCAGCCCCACTGAAAACTGGACGGATGCCGGGTGGCGGCGTCGCCTTGGATCGCGAATTCCGGCACGCGCCGCAGCCATTCCTGAAGCAGCACATCGATTTCCAGCCGGGCCAGGTGGTAGCCGATGCAGAAGTGCTGGCCGCGACCGAACGCCAGTACACGGCGGATGGGCCGGTCCCAGATGAACTCGTCGGGCCCGGGATACTCCCGCTCGTCGCGGCTGGCCGACGCGAGCAGGGTGATGACGCGCTGGCCGGGCTTGATGGTCTGACCGTGAATGGTGTAGGGCTTGCGGGCCGTTCGCGCGAACCACTGCGCCGGCGCGCAATAGCGGATCATCTCCTCGCGCGCGACCGACACGTTGGCTGCCGGGTCGGCGCACACCGCGGCCATCTGGTCGGGCCGCTGGCTGAGCTCCCACAGCCCGTGCGCGACGATTTTGGGCACCGTCTCCGTCCCGCCGATGAAGATGCACAGCATCTGGGTCGCGACTTCGCTATCGGACAGCGCGCTGCCGTCGGGCAGCCGATACCCCAGCAGTCCGTCGACGACGGGCAGCGCGTCCCCGGAAGCCTCGGCCCTGCGTCGCTCGACGACGGGGATGAGGTATTCGAGGTAGTTGGGCCTGGCCTGCGCGGTGTCGACGCCCTCGCCGGGCTGCGCCAGGCTGCCCGCATTGACGGCGGCCAACACTTGCGGCGCGAGATCGTCTGGCAGGCCCAGCAATCCGCACACCATCGACGCGGCGACGATGCCCCCGTACTCCTGGGTCAGGTCGAAGGATCCGCGCGGCAGCAACGCATCGAGGCGCTCGTTGGCCAGCTTGCGGATTCTGGCCTCCAGCCCCGCAACCGACCGCGGGCGCAACGGCTGCGAGTGCGCACGGCGGATCTCGGCATACAGGTCCGTGTCGAACACCGCGTGGAACGGCAGCGGGTGCAGCGGCGGGTCCTGCAGCGGCCCGTCGTTGTGCTGGGCCAGCACCGACGCCGGAGGCAATGTCCCTTCCGTCGCAACGAAAGTCCCGTCGTTGACCTCCAGCGCGTCCCAGATGTCCTCGAAGCGGGACAGCGCGAAGGTATCCCACTGCGGCATGTAGTACGCCGGATGCTCATCCCGCAGAATTCGGTAGTAGGGCAACGGGTTTGCCATCACCTCGGGATCGAACGGGTCGTAGCTGAAGCTCATTGCAGCGGTGAGGGCGGTAGGGCCTGCAGGATCGAGTCTTCCCAGCCGTCGCGCAGCGCGGGCGCCACGCTCATCCAGGTGACGATCTCGGCGGGCGGGCTGTCCTTCCACGACGGGTAGTGGTTGGCGAAGCATTCCCAGCCGCCATCCAGTGCCCAGTAGTGGATGACCTCGTTGAAGCGGAAGGTGGTGGTGAACGATCCCAGCCAGCGTTTTCCCGTGCGCTCCGACCACGGGACGTAAAGGCGTTCCAGCTCGCGAATGTAGTCGTCCTGGCGTCCCGGCTTGGTCTGCATGATCTCCTGGATCACAACCGTCGCAGCGAAATTGGTTTCGCGCAGCTGTTCCAAGGTCTTGTTGCTGGGCCCGGGGTACATGATGCGCCCCTCCCCCTTCGCGCCGATGTCGGCCAGGAACGCCGACCACTTGCCCGCCGCCGCCTCGTGGCTGCCGCCGCGCGCCTGGCCGGCACCGATCCTGGCGTAGTCGGCGAACTTGTCGATCTCCCAGATGATCGTCACCTGCGGCCAATGACCGTTGTAAGGGGTTGATTCCCAGATCGCGAACAGCCGCGCCCCGAGCTCGGCCATCATCGGCTGGTAGGTGTCGGTGAACACCTCGGTGAAGCGGTCGGTTCGCCCGGACCCCAGGTCGATCGTCTCGTGCAGGTAGAGCAGCGTATGGCCGTAATACTTTTTCATGGGTTAGCCGAGCCGGACCAGTTCGAAGTCCGTCGGCGAACACGCTGCCGTGTCGTAGAGCATCGCCTCGGCGGAATCGACCGCACCGCAATGCATTCCGGCCGCCGTCAGCGCGTGGCCTTTGAATGTCCTTGCGGCAGAGCTGAGTACATGTTGCACCGGGGTCATGCTGCGGTTGACGTTCAGGGGCCAGCCCTCGCCCCACAGCGCGACTTCGGTCAACCGGTGCTTCAGCGCTTTGAGCACCGTCTCGCGGATGCGGTCATCGGCGGCGAACACCTCGGCGCTGACCGCCAGGCTGTGGGTCGCCGATCCCTCCCGCTCCAACCCAGACTCCAGGTCCATCGTTCGCACACCGAGTATCCGCAGCGATCGGGAGTCGCAGCGCTGCGGCAGCAGCACGCTCACCTCCCACCCGGCCATCGCCCGGTCGTACAGCCATCCGCCGACCGAGTGCACGACGTCGCCGGCGCTGGCCGCGATGACGTCGAGCCGGTAGCGGGTGACCTCGCCGTCCGTGCGGACCGAGCGGGCAGCGCGGATGGGCCGCACCCGGCTGCGCCCGCCGATGTCAAAAGTGGGCGTGACCATTCAATCCGTTCCTCATGACCGCTTGCAATGGAGTGTTTGGGCGCATCACCCATGGTGACGCAACCCAACGGACAGCGTGACACTTTTGCGGAAATTTGTAAAGGTGGCTGTGCCCGGGTCAGCCGTCGCGGCGCGCCTTCAGCTCGGCCAGAACTTCGTCGGTGTGCTGCCCGAGTTCCGGTGCAGCAGAACGTGGCGCCCACGGTGTGCCGTGGAAATCCGCCGGTGTGGCCACCATCGCGACGCTGGATTGCCCGTCCGGCACATCCACGATGCCGCCGGCGGCGTGGAACTGCTCGTCGGCGACGACGTCCTCGAGGCTGTTGATCGGTGACCAGAAGAAATCGGGTTCGCTGGCGAAGATCTCCGTCCATTCATCCAGCGAGCGGGTGGCGAAGATCCTGTCCAGCTCGGCGATCAGCTCCACCCCGTTGACGAAGCGGGCCCGGGCGTCGATGAATCGGGGGTCCTCCAGCCACTCGGGGCGGCCGACCGCGCGACACAGCGGGGGCCAGTGCCGGTCGCCTTCGAGACCGACGATCCAGAAGCGGCGCCCGTCGCCGGCGGCGTAGTTGTTCATGCACGGATTGCCCATGGTTTCGCGCTGCCCGACCGCGATCGGCTGGCCGGTCAGCAGGTAGGTGTTGAGGTCGAAGCTCACGGTGTAGGCGCCCTGGCGATAGAGCGAGGTGGTCACCAGCTGACCGGTTCCGGTGCGCGCCCGGGCGACCAGTGCGGCGCAGATGGCCGCGGCCAGCGTCATGCCGGCCGAGTGGTCGCCCATTCCGCCCCGCTGAAACGGTGGCGTGTCGCCGGGCCGGGTGAGCAGGTGGGCCACGCCGGCGCGGGACCAAAACGCTGCCACGTCGTAGGCCGCACGCTCGGCGTCGGGCCCGGTTTCGCCGTACCCGGTGATCAGCCCGTAGACCAGGCGCGGGTTGTGAGCCGACACCGACCCGAAGTCGAACCCAAGGCGCGCCAGCGCGCCGGGGCGCACGTTGGTGACGAAAACATCTGCGTCGGCGAGCAATTCGAACGCGGTCCGGCGATCGGCTTCGGTGGTGAGGTCCAAGACGATGCTGCGTTTGGAACGGTTGTCCATTTCGAACGGCGGGTTGACCCCGAGATCGCAGCCCAGCATCCGCCCGAACATGCGTCCCGGGTCGCCGGCCGGCGGTTCGATCTTCACGACGTCGGCGCCCCAGTCTGCCAGGATTCCGGCCGCGGCCGGTCCGGCTACCCAGACCCCCAGCTCGACGACTTTGATACCTTCCACCGGTCCCGACATGATTGGGACCTTAGCGTCTGGGTCTCAGGGTCAACCACCGGTTGCCGCAATATCGGCCCCGTTGCCCCATTCAGAACCGTGCCGGCAGAGTTCATGGTGATGAAACTGGTTGCCGCCGAGACGTTTAGCGCGGTACATCGCGGCATCCGACGACGCGATCAGGGCATCGAGAAAGGCCTCGCGATCACCGGGTGCGGTGTCGTCGAGTCGGGCGCACGCGGTGCCGATGCTGGCGGTGACACCGGCACTCGACGCCGCGATCGCCCGGCACGTCCGGGCAGCCAACACTTCGGAGTTGCAGCCCGCCGACGTGCCGGCCAACAGGAATTCCTCGCCGCCGGTGCGCGCCACCACCGCCTGGTCGTCGACGGCCGCCAGCATTGCCTGAGCGGCCTCGACCAGCGCGTGATCGCCCGCCGCGTGCCCGCGGTTGTCGTTGAGGGCCTTGAAGTTGTCCAGATCGACCGACAACACCAGCAGGTGCGCGTCGGTGCCGCGGCGAGCCAGGATCATGCCCAACGCGTTGTGCTGAAAGGCGCGCCGGTTGAGCAGTCCGGTCAGCGGATCGCGATCGGCGCGCAGCAGATCACCGGCCAGTGCTCGTACCAGGACCCGGATCGCCAAGGGCAGGGCGATGTTCACCTCGACCACGAGCCACAGATCCACCCCCGCCAGCGCAACGTGTCCGGATCTGGCCAGCAGCGCGGCCTCGTACAGCGCGACGGCGCTGGCGACGGCGAAGTTGTACAGCACCAGTCCGGTCGTGTGAAAGAACGCCATGTATGCGCCGAACGTCGCGAAGGCGACGCAGCCGATGAGCGCGGGCAGTGGATCCGGGTGCGCCAGGCACGCCAGGGCGACGGCGGCGTTGCACGTGACGGCGAACGCAATCGACTGGCCGCGTGTCGGCCAACGCCAGATCCACAGCAGCACGCCCGCCGTCCCGCCGGCGGCGGCAACCAATGTCATCGCGACCGGAATCGGTCCGTGGGGACCGTCCGGGCCCGCCAGCAGCGCAACGAGGCACAACACCATCGAGGCCGCAATTGATGCCATCAAAATTCGCGTCGAACCGCTGATACCGCGCGCAGCCATGTAACCGGAGAGCCAGCCATGTTGGTCGGCGCTCCACCACCTGGAGAACTTCGCGGCCATTGATCCCCTACCGGTACCGACGATTAATCGAAAGGCGGGTTACCCGCGCTGCAACTACACCCTAACTTCGGAAATTGACGGGCCCGGCACTATCCGAGTAGCGAAATTGGATCCGAACGCCGTCGGCTCATTCCGTTGGTCGCGGTCGTCGACGGTCGGCGAAACTTTCGTTTAGAGAATCGGTTCAAATCCGACCAGCGGCATCAGAATCGGTGTTTTGAACGCCGCCGCTCATTGCGTTAGTCACGGTCGTAGTGGCAGACCGCCTCGAGCATCACGCCGAACGGGTCGAGCCAGAACGTCGCGAAGTACGGCGGTGGGTATTGCGGAAACGGCTGTGGCGCATGGAGCACCTCACCGCCGAGCTTTCGCACCTGCTCGTGCACATCGCGGACCGCCGTTCGGCTCTTCACCATGAAAGCCACGTGCTGCAGCCCGGCCCGATGCCGCGAATATGACGCGCCAGCATCGCTGGCGGGGTAGAAGAACAGGTACGTTCCCGGCTTCCCGTTCGCAGGACGAAACGCGAACTCGTCCTCCGCCGACAGGAACGGTTCGAAGCCCATCAGTGGCATCAGGACGCCGTAGTAATCCTTCGCCGCCGCAAGGTCGGGGACATTGATTCCGATGTGTCCGAGCATGCCTCAATCCTCTACCCCGCCCCGGCCTACCCTGAGGTGTGCCCGCGCTACGGAAGGTGCCGCTGTGTGCTGCGGTGTCCATTGCCATGACGACGCTGCCTGCTGTGCCTCCTGCGGCCGCCGACCCGCAGCAGTTCCCCGACCTCAGCGGCTACACCGACGTCAACGCCAAGGACTACCTGACCTTCTCGGCGTACTCGACCACCGGAGTGCAGTTCGTTGCGCCCGGCGGCTACCGATGCCTACAAACCCTTTCCCCCACACAGCATGGTGACCTACGAGCGCGCAACGTGTGGGGTGGACCAATCCGTCACGGCATGCTCGTTGCAAGGCGACCAGGGCTCGCCCCACGGTTTCGTCCTGTCACCGACTGGCAGCCGGACATTCTGACGGAAGGACACCCATGAGTTTGGTAGCGGGGCGCGGTCCACTCAGCGCCGATCCCGCCGGACGATTCTCGCCCCCGGTACCCGCCGACGTTGTCTACATCGAGCCGCACCCGCGGCGCGTGCAGGCAGTCCGCAACGGGCACTGGGTGATTGACACCGAGCGGGCGCTGATGGTGCATCGGCCGGGTCACCCGCTGAGCTATGCGTTTCCGGCCGAGGTGGTCGGCTCGTTGCCGGCCGAGCCGGTCGTGGAGGCGCCCGGGTTCGTCTCCGTGCCGTGGGATGCCGTCGACGAGTGGTTCGAGGAGGGGCGCAAACTCGTGCATTACCCGCCGAACCCGTACCACCGCGTCGACTGCCGACCGACCAAGCGGCGGCTGACCGTCTCCATGGCCGGCGCCACCCTGGTGGATACCGACGACACCGTGATCGTCTTCGAGACCGCGCTGGCACCAAGGCTTTACGTCGACCCCGCGTTGGTCCGCACTGGTCTGCTGCGGCGCTCGGAGACGACGAGCTACTGCAATTACAAGGGTTACGCCATGTACTGGTCTGTCGGCGACGTCGACGACGCCGCCTGGAGTTACGACGATCCGCTGCCGGAAAGCTTGCCTATCAAGGGTTTCCTGAGCTTCGATCCCGAGCGTGTCGACGTCGTCGCCGAACTGCCATAGGTGATATCACCCGCCGTAGCTGGGGCGTCCGAGCCCGAGTTCGTGCTGCGCGATCATGTTGCGGAAAACCTCCAGGGTGCCGCCGTAGATTCCGGCCGGAACAGACAGGCGCAGAAGGGCTTCCGTCGCTCCGTCGTCGATGGCGCCCTGGGTGTCAACTGGTAGCGCCGACGCGGTGCCCAACAGGTCCATCAACTCCGGGGAGATGTCGCGCATCGCTTGTGCGATGGCGACGCGGCCGTACGGGCCCGGGGTCGATATCGACGCCTCCATCCGCGCGATGCAGCGACCGAGCCGGTAGCGCACCGCCTCGTCGTCACTGACCAGCGAGGCGACCGTGTCCACCGCTTCGGCCATTTCGGTGCCGTGGGCCGCCATGGCCGAAATGTATTGCAGGCCTTGGTCGTCGCGGTCGATGATGCCGTGCTCGGCGTCGAGCGCGAAGCGCATCACGGTCCAGCCGCCGTTGACCTCACCGATGCGGTAGAAGTCGTCGACGCGGACGTCGCTGTAGTAGACGATGTTGGTGCGGTCGCCGTCCAGGGTGCGGATGCCCTGGATCTCGACGCCGGGCGAATCCAGCGGGACCAGAAACATCGTCAGGTTCCGGTGTTTGCGGCCCTCCGGGTCGGTGTTGGTGAGCAGGAAGCAGTACTGGGCGTTGTGCGCGTTCGAGGTGAACATCTTGGAGCCGTTGATAATCCACGCGTCACCATCGCGCACCGCGCGGGTCTTGCAGGTGGCGACGTCGGAGCCACCCTCGGGCTCGGTGTAGCCGAGGCATAGCCGCAACTCACCGCACAACACTCCGGGCAGCACCTTGTCGACCAGTTCGGGCGAACCGAATTGCTGCACCATGTGCGCGACCATGGCGGTGGTGCCCCAGTGATACCAGGGCGTGTGGGCGCGGGCGACCTCGAGGTGAAAGATCCTTCGGCGCACGGCACTGAAACCGCCGTCGGCGGCGTCGCGCCAATCGCGTTCCAGATAGCCCTCGGCACCCAGCGCCAAATGCACTCGCTCGTCGAAGTTTTCGCCGAGCTCCCGATCGCGGCGCAGCACGTCCTCGGTCACCACCTCGGCCACAAACCGCCGGGTCTCGTCCAGGAAGTCCTGGTCCTCTGCCGAAAGCGCGACCTCTGAAAAGTCCATCAGGCCGCGTCGACGACAAGGGTGCGGAAACGGTCAAGCGTCTCGAGCGCATGGGCCATGCTGTCCCCCGGCAGGTGGACGCTTACCCACGTCACGCCGAGTTTTTCCAGCCTTTCCAGGCCGTGCAGGTAGGCATCGGCGTTGAAGTCGTCGCTGGTGATGCTGCCGCCTTCGGAGTTGGTGAAGGTGATATCGACTGCGGACCAGTCTTTTCCGGCCGCGTCGCAGCGGCGCCGCAGATCGTCGATCAGCGGCACGAGGTCCTCCACGGAGGTGATGGCCGCGGTGCCCGCCGTCTTCGCCAGTTGCGGCGGGGCGGGGAACGGGCACCAGCCGTCGCCGTACTGCGCTACCCGCTGGCGGGCGGTGGTGGTGTTGCCGCCGATCCAGATCGGCGGGTGCGGGTCGCTGACCGGCCGGGGGTGCGCGGTGATGCCACGCGCGCTGAAATGCTTTCCCTCAAAGGTGATGTCGTCTTCGGTCCAGATGGCCTTGATTACCTGCAGCGCCTCGTCGAACAGCTCGGCGCGCTCGTCGTAGCTCACACCGAGCGCCGCGAACTCCCGCTTGAGATAGCCGACACCGACCGCGAGCGTGAATCGGCCGCCCGAGAGCAGGTCCAGTGTCGCGCCGGACTTGGCCACTACGAACGGGTTTCGGTAGGGCAGCACCACGATGTTGGGGATCAGGCGCAGCGTCGTCGTCGTGGCGGCCGCGAAACCCAAAGCGACAAAGGGATCTACGGCGTCGTGACCCCCGGCTTCCAGCCACCGCTGCGACGGCGCCGGGTGGTCGGTGAACCCGAATCCATGGATGCCGGCCGCCTCGGCGGCCGCGGCTACTTTCCCGATGCCGTGCCCGCTCACCAACTCCGGATTGTAGGGATGACTGTGCATCGGGTGGGTGATGGTGAAGTACATGGTTTTAGAACCGCGCGCGAGAGTCGATCGCCGTGTCGGTGGTGCGCAGCGGGCGGATCAGCGCCTCCTGCGCGAAGGAGCACAGCAGCTCCCCTTCCTCAGCGTGCACGGCGCCGCGCACGTAGGACATGCCCGCGCCGACCTGGGTGCTTTCGTGGGTGTACAGCAGCCACCCACTCCAGCGCACCGGCTCGTGGAAGGCGACCGAGATGCTCATCGGCGCGGTGGACACGGTCAGGTGCGCCTGGCTGGTGCCAATGCCCGGGTGTGCGCGCATCGTGGTCGAGATGCCCAGGTGCCCGGTGAAATACGCGACCAGCGCCTTGGCCAGGTCGTCGCGCTCCGGGATCGGGTCGTAGTGCAGCCACGCATGCAGCTCCGGCGGTCCGACCTCGTCGGGGCTGTTGACGTCGACGACGTCGACCAGGCGCAGCTCTCGCCCGACCATCGGCATCGGCGAGAAGTTCGCGTCGGCGGGTGCGGCGACGTTGGGCCGCGGCAGGTGGTGGCGGATGACGTCGGCGGTGGGGACGTCGGCGAGCACGGTGACGCTCAGGCAGCGCCGGCCGTTCTGGTGCACCGCGACGACGGCGGTCGCGGTGGACCGGCCCTCGGCCACCACGTCGAGAACGAGTTCGACCGGCGGACCGACGACGACGGCGCGGGAGAACACCGCGTGCGCCGAACGCACCGACTTGTCCGGGAACCGTTTGGCCACCGCGACAATCGCCTGCGCGAGCACCTGGGTGCCCTCCACCACCTGACGTCCATCGGTGGCGATGCCGGTTTCGCCGGTGAACCGATCTTGCCCGTCGGCCTGCACGTCAAACAGGTCCAGCAGGCCCTGCACGGTCCACTCGGTCTGCTCAGATTCGGTGGTCAAGTCCGCTCCATCTCTCGTCGGCAGCTCACCGGACAGCGTGACACTTTGGCTAAGATTTGTAAAGCTTGGCTAACGAAGATGGAGGGGCAACACATTGGGTCCCGTCCGGTCCGGGTGACGACCACCTCGGAGACGGCGTTCACCCCGCTGCCCGACCAACTCTTCCAGCAGGCCAACCCGGCGCGGATCGACGCCTATCACCAGGCCGTCGCGCGGGAGCTGGCCGCCGCCGCAGCAGATTGACACCAACGCCTGCGGTGCATGACACTTCTGCGGTGTTTTGTAAAGCGGAATCTTTGCCTCGAGGCGCGGGCGCATGATCCCCGAGCTGCTGGCCAAGGGGTTCTGCTTCGGCGAGGGCCCGCGCTGGTTCGAGGGCCTGCTGTGGTTCTCCGACATGCTGGGCGAAGCCGTCCACACCTGCACGATGGGCGGGGCGCTGACGACGCTGCCGCTGCCCGGGCACGCGCCCGCCGGCCTCGGCTTCCGGCCGGACGGCTCGCTGCTCATCGCCTCGACCGAGAAGCGGCAGGTGCTGCGCTATGACGGCGAAACGGTCGACACCATCGCCGATCTCACCGACCTGGTGCCGGCCAGCCTCGGCGACATGGTCATCGACGACGCGGGCCGCGCCTACATCGGGTCGCAGGCGCGCGAGGGCGGCGTGATCGTCCGGCTCGACCCCGACGAGAGCGCGACCCTCGTTGCCGAGGGACTCGACTTCCCGAATGGGATGGTCATCAGTGCCGAGCGCAACACGCTGATCGTCGCCGAATCGACCGGTCGGCGGCTGACCGCGTTCACCATCGACGCTTCTGGTGCCCTGCGCGACCGCCGGGTTTTCGCCGAGGGCCTCGACGGCCCGCCCGACGGCATCGCGCTGGACACCGCGGGCGGGGTGTGGACGTCGATGACGCTGGCTCATCAGTTCGAGCGGATCGTCGAGGGCGGCGAGGTGACCGACCGCATCGACATGGGTGAGCGTGTCGCGATCGCCTGCGCGCTCGGCGGCCCGGAACGGCGCACACTGTTCCTGCTGTCGAGCACCGACGCGTATCCGCAGCGCCTGGTCGGCACCCGGCTGTCGCAGCTGGACGCCGTGCTGGTCGATACCCCCGGCGCCGGGCTGCCCTGACAGCGACGAGGAGGGGACTTGTGACGGATTCCTACTACGAGCGCCTCGACAGCGCCGACCCATTGGGCGAGAAGTTCAAGGCGACCGACATGGCGCGCGGCACCTGGTCGTCGGCGATCCAGCACGGCGGTCCGGTGTCGGCGCTGCTGGTGCGCGCGCTGGAGCGGTGTGAGCAGCGTGACGACACCCGGCTGTCCCGGGTCGTCATCGACCTGCTGGGCGGCGTGCCGTCGGAGGGCGATCTGTGGGTCAGCTCGCAGGTGCTGCGCGGCGGCAAGCAGATCGAGTTGGTCAGCGCCGAGATGCTGGCGCAGGGCCCCGATGGGCAGCCCCGGCCGGTGGCCCGCGCCAGCGGGTGGCGGTTGCAGCTGCAGGACACCGAGCCCGTCGCGCACGCGTCCGCGGCCCTGCCCGCTCCCCGCGGCGAGGCGCGCGTCCGGGACATGAAGCCATTGGCTTGGGACAACAACTACGTGCACAGCGTGGAGTGGCTGTGGCTGACCGAGCCGCTGACGCCGGGGCCCGGGGAATCCTGGATCAAGCCCACCGTCGACCTGGTCAACGGCGAGGCCATGACGCAGCTGGAGCGGCTGTTCGCGGTCGCCGACTGCGCCAACGGCATCGGCAGCAAGCTCGACATCTCCAAATGGACGTTCCTCAACACCGATCTCGCCGTGCACGTGTTCCGGGTTCCCGACGGCGAGTGGATCGGCATTCGCGCCGAGACCAGCTACGGTCCCGACGGCATCGGAACGACGATCGGCACGCTGTTCGACGAGCAGGGTGCGGTCGGCGCGATTCAAGAGTCGGTGTTGGTGCGCCGGCGCCCCCCGCGGCAGAAATGACCCAGCCCGCCATGACCTCAGCGACCGACAGCTCGACGCGTCAGCGCATCCTGGCGGCCACCGCCGAGGTGCTCGGCCGCAACGGCAAGACGAAGCTGAGTCTGTCGGAAGTTGCTGTGCAGGCAGGGGTTTCGCGTCCGACGCTGTACCGTTGGTTCGCGTCCAAGGAGGAGTTGCTCTCGGCCTTTTCCAGCTACGAGCGGCAGGTGTTCGAAAGCGGTCTGGTGAAGGCGACCGCGGGACTCAAGGGCGCCGAAAAGCTCGACGCC
This sequence comes from uncultured Actinomycetota bacterium, assembly GCA_963758775.1. Taxonomy (GTDB): domain Bacteria; phylum Actinomycetota; class Actinomycetes; order Mycobacteriales; family Mycobacteriaceae; genus Mycobacterium. The sequence goes on along the minus strand of CAVWWU010000010.1, from coordinate 1,088,726 downwards.
GTGCTGCGATTCATCGTCGAATACCAGCACTCGTATTCGGGCGTGCGGATGGTCGACGTGGAGCCCGAGCATACCATCGCGCAATTCGGCAGCGTGATCCCGGAGATGCGCGCCGGTCTGGAGCGCCACCTGCCCGGACCCAACTCCGCGGTCAAGGCGGCCACGGTGATTCGAATCGCCATCTCGCACTACATCGTTCGCAGCGACGACGCCGATCAGTTCCTCGCGCAGCTGCGCCACGCGGTCGGGATCAAACCGGCCGGCTAACCCGAATTTCATATTCTCCGCACAGCTTTAGCCGAGGGCCGACATAATCGGTGGTGCCATCGTCTTTTCGAATCGATGGGAGCTCGGAATGAACGATGTGCTTGCGGCACCCGAGATGATGGCCGCGACGGCAACGGATCTGGGCGATATCGGTTCGACGATCGGTGCGGCCAATGCCGCGGCGGCGACTCCGACGTCTTCGGGCTTGGCGGCGGCTGCCGATGAGGTGTCTCTGGGCGTCGCGAGGGTGTTCGGCGCGTACGCGCAGGACTATCAGGCGATCAGCGCCCAGGCCGCGGCCCTTCACGAGCATTTCGTCCAGCATCTGAACGCGGGCGCGGCCTCCTACGGCCATGCCGAGGCCGCCAGTGCCAACCTGCTCGCTGCCATCAACGCGCCCTTCGATTCCGTGCTGGGGCGCCCGCTGATCGGCAACGGCGCCGACGGCACCCCGGGGACCGGCGCCAACGGCCAAAACGGCGGGTTGCTTTGGGGCAACGGCGGCGCCGGCGGGTCGGGCGCTCCCGGCCAGAACGGCGGCAACGGCGGCAGCGGCGGATTCTTCTACGGCAACGGCGGCGCCGGCGGAGCCGGTGGGACCATCACCAACGGCGTCGCCGGGGCCGGCGGCAGCGGCGGCAACGCCGTCGGGCTTTTCGGCAACGGCGGCAGCGGCGGGACCGGCGGGGATTGTCCGGGCGGTGTCGCCGGCGACGGGGGTTTCGGCGGCAGCGGCGGGCACGTGTTCGGCAACGGCGGCGTCGGCGGGACCGGGGGCGCCAGCAACATCGTTGCCGGCACGGGCGGCGCCGGGGGCAACGGCAGGGGCCTGGTGTACGGGGCGGGCGGGGACGGTGGGACCGGCGGGGCCGCCACTGGCGACGTCGGGCTCGGAGGCACTGGCGGGTACGGCGGCCAGGGCACCATGTTCCTCGATTTCATCGGCACGGGGGCCACCGGTGGCGCGGGCGGGACGGCCGCCGGCCTGCACAACATCGGCGGCCAGGGCGGCGACGGCGGCTTCGGCGGCGGCGGCATCTTGCTCGGCATCGCCGGCGACGGCGGGGCGGGTGGCGCCAACACCGGCGGCGGCACCGGCGGAGTCGGCGGATACGGCGGCGACAACGGTTACGTCTACAGCCCGGGGCCCGGCACCATCGTCGCCGGCGGCTCCTTCTTCGGCATTGGCGGTGCCGGCGGCGACGGCGGCGCCGCCATCGCCGGTGGCCACGGCGGGGTGGGTGGCCTCGGCGGCCTGGGCGGCCTGGTCTTCGGCGTGGGCGGCGCCGGCGGAAGTGGTTACGGTGCAGCCGGATTGGCGATCGGCGGCAACGGCAGCCAGGGCGGCTACGGCGGCCTGCTCTTCGGCATTGGTGGCAACGGTGGCAACGGCGGGATCGGGGCGACCAACGGTGTTGGCGGGCCGGGCGGCATCGGCGCGTATTACTTCTTCGGGCCGAACGGGAAGCCCGGCGTGACACCGTGACTCGTCGAGTGCACGGTATGCGCAGCGCGGTTGATGCATTCGGATGTTTTCGGGCGAGCTGATCGTGCTGCGTAGCCGCTGAGCAAAGGACGAATCGGCGGTGTCGCCGGTGTCGCCTTCTGGTACACGGATGCCTAATCGAAAAGCACTGCTGCGTTGAGGAATCCGGTCGGATCGAGGGCCGCCTTGATCGTCCGCATCGCGGCGATGTCGGCGGGATCGCGTGACATCCCGAGATAGGCGCGTTTGCGGCTGCCGACGCCGTGCTCGGAACTGACGTTGCCGCCGCATTGCGCGATGAGGTCCATCATCGGCGCGTACAACGCCTTCTCCCCCTCCTGCGTGACACGCAGTACGTTGAGGTGCAGGTTGCCCTCGCCGATATGCCCGAACAGCAGCGGCAGCGCGTCGGCGACGTGCCTATGAATCAAAGCCACTGCCTCCGAAGCGAATCCGCTGATTTCCGACAGCGGCAGCGAGACGTCGAACTTCAAGGGCGGCCCGTACACGCCGAGCACCTCGGCCAGACCTTCTCGCACGCGCCACAACCGTTGCTGTGCAGCGACATCCACGCCCACCGCGGGTTCCCCACACAGCGAGGCGCCGTCCAGCAGCTCGGCGAGCCGTTCGGTCTGGTCCTGGTCGGCGGCCAGCTCGACCAGCAGCAGCCAGTCACCGCCGACGGGCGCGCCCACACCGAGATGCTCCTGAGTCAGCGCGGCCGCGCGACCGTCGATCAACTCCAAAGCCGCGATCCCGTCCGCGTCGCGAAACACGCGGCCGGCATCGACAAGCGCCTCGATCGAGGCGAACCCGCACACCGCCGTCACCCGATGCGACGGCGTGGGGTGCAGCCGCAGATCCAGCGCGGTGATCACCCCGAGGGTGCCCTCGGCGCCGACGAACAGCGACGGCAGGTCGTAACCGGTGTTGTCGCTACGCACCCGGCTGTCGCGGTGCAGCAGCGAACCGTCGGGCAGCGCCACCGAGAGCCCGACGACCTGCTCGCCCATGTTGCCGTAGCGCACCGTGCGCAATCCGCCCGCGTTGGTCGACGCCATGCCGCCGACGGTCGCGGTGTCGCGCGCCGCCAGGTCCACGCCGAACACCAGGCCCGCCGCAACGGCGGCGTGCTGCACCGCGGCCAACGTGGCCCCGGACCCGACCTGCACCCGGCGCTCCACGGTATCGACATCCCCGATGGCAGAAAGCCTTTCGGTGGACAGCAGCACGTCGTCGTGTTCGGGGACGGTACCGGCCACCAGTGAGGTGCGGCCGCCCTGCACGGTCACGTGCGCCCCGGCGTCGCGGCACACCCGCAGCACTTCGGCGACCTGCTCGGCAGAAGCCGGCCGCACCAGCGCGCTGGCGTGTCCCCGATAGCGACCGGTGTGGTCGACGCTGCGGCCGGCCAACACATCGGGATCGGTGATGACGTGGTTCGATCCGACGATGTCTGAGAGGCCGGAGGGGCTAAGCGACATGCTCGCGGTTATAGCACCGATGCGCCGAGCGTGAACACAGGGCGAAAAATCGGCCGAATTCTCGCCGTGAGTTCACGCTCGGCGGAAGTGCCGATGCGCCCGGCACCTAGAAGTCTTTGTGGTTCACGTCGGTGATCAGGCCGCCGTCCATGATGTATTCGCTGCCGGTGGAGTAGGACGACTCGTCGCTGGCCAGGAACAGCACGAAGGTCGCGACCTCGCGGACGGTGCCCGGACGGCCCATCGGAATGGTGACCATGTCCTCGGGGAGGTGCTTGGTCATCGGGGTGCGGATGAACCCGGGGTGGATCGAATTCACCCGAATGTTCAGCGGCGCCAACTCCAGCGCCGCCGACTTGGCCAGACCACGCACGCCCCACTTGGACGCGACGTAAGGGTGCACCATGGGAGCGCCGCGCAGGCCCTCGATGGACGACACGTTGATGATGGAGCCCCCGCCGGCCTCGGTCATCGGCTCGACGGCCACCCGCATGCCCAGGAACGTGCCGGTGAGGTTGACGTCAATCACCTTCTGCCACTTGCCCAGATCGAAATTCTTCAGCTGGCCGAGCGCCACGGTGCCGGCGTTGTTGACCAGCACGTTGAGCTTGCCGAACTCGCCGACGGCGGTCGCGACCGCGGCATCCCACTGGTCGGGCTGAGTGACGTCGAGGTGTACGTAGCGCGCGGACTCACCGATCTCGTCGGCCAGCGCCTTGCCCTGGTCGTCGAGGATGTCGCCGATGACGACCTTGGCGCCCTCCTCGACGAGCAGGCGCGCGTGGTCGGCGCCCATGCCGCCGGAGGCGCCGCTGATCAGCGCTACCTTGCCGTCTACCCGTCCCATGAATATCCCTTCGGTCTAGCTGACTACCAAGTCTTTTGGCGCGTAAAGGCCCTTGCCCGTCACCAACGGCAGATCGAGCGTGGTCCTGATCCCGGGCGGCGCGGCGATCACCGCCGGGATCGCGTTGACAATACGGCCCGCCGCCCCCGCGATGGCGGCGTGGTTGTGGTCGCCCTTGCGACTGCTGGGAATGATGTCCACGGCATAGGAGGGCTCGCCGGTGATCTCGACGCGGTACGAGCCGTCGCCCGAGGCGGGCTGCGGCAGGTCGGGACGCAGGTCGGGCCGTAGCCGGGTGATGTGCTCGATGACGATGGCGGGGTGGCCCTTGACCATGCCGCGGATCTCGAACTGCAGCACGGCCAGCGTGCCCTTGGCCACGTGTCCGATCGCGATGTCGAAGTCCTCCGGCGCCGGCTCGCGCTGGTAGGACTCCTTGATCTCGTCGACCTCGATACCGAGGCCGGCGGCCAGCTGACGGATCGCCGTGCCCCACGCGATGCTCAGCACGCCCGGCTGCAGCAGCATCGGAATTTCGTCCATCGGCCGCGCGAACCCCATGTAGTCCATCACCTCGGTGCCGTTGTATGACGCGTAGTCGTGGATCTCCATGCAGCGCACCTGCTCGATGCGCTGGCAGGTCCCCGCCAGAGCGAACGGAATGAGGTCGTTGGCGAATCCCGGGTCGACGCCGCTGATGAAGATGCTCGAATTGCCTTGGTGGGCAGCGTCTTCCACGCGGCCGATGTACTTGTCGGGCATGACGCCCCACGGGTACTGCAACAGCCCGGGCGACGACCCGACGACGTTGATGCCGGCCTTGAGGATTTTCATGACGTCCGCCATCGCGTCGGGCAGGCGGGTGTCGCCCATGGCGCAATAGACAATGCAATCCGGCTTGGTGGCGATGATCGTGTCGAGGTCGCCGACGGCCCGGATCCCGGTGACGGTGTCGGCATCGAGCCCGACGCCGCACAGCGCGCCGGCGTCGCGGCCCACCTTCTCCGGCGTCGACACGCACACCCCGGTCAACTCGAAAGCCGGATTGGTGATGAGCTCGGTCAGGGCCAGACCCCCGACATTCCCGGTGCCGACGTGCGCAACGCGGATCGCCATTGTGTCCTCCGTCCCTGGCTGTGAGCGCCCAAAACTTTTTTAGACACTAGTCCATAAATTTTGAGACGCATACCCGCTACCGCAAATGCGGGAATTCCTCGAAGGAGCGTTCTACCCTGATTGATTACCTCATACCCGCGGTAACGGGTCGACCGGGAGGACGGGGAGATGCAAGACCTGGTCACTGCTCCCGAGATACTCGCGTCAACGGCCGCTGATCTCGAAAAAATCGGTTCGACGATCGTCGACGCCAACGTGGACGCGTTGGGCCCGACGACGGGCTTGGTCGCGGCCGCCAAGGACGAAGTCTCGGAGATCGTCGCCAAGCTGTTCGCCGGGTACGGCCAGCAGTACCAGGCGGTGCTCGCGAGAGCGACGGCCTTCCACGACGCGTTCTCCCGGGCGTTGACCAATGCCGGAAGCGCCTACGCACAAGCCGAGGCGGGCTCCGCGAGCACGCTCGGCGCATCCACGGTGACCGCGCTCGCCAACCCGTCGGCGCAACAAACGGTCGCGCTGATCATGGGCGGCACGTGGAACCCGTTCCCCGGCCCGGTCTATCTGAACAACGTCAACCTCTCGTACATCCTGCCGCACTTCCCGGGCGCCATTCCGCTGGATCAGCTGACGCCCGAACAGTTTTGGCCGGTCGCCGGCAACGAGACGTTCGGCACGTCCGTCGCGCAGGGTGCCAGCCTGTTGGGCAAGGCGATCAATACCCAACTGGGACTTGGCAACAAGGTCGTCGTGTTCGGCTACTCGCAGAGCGCCACGGTCGCCACCGACGAAATCAGAAACCTCATGGCGGCCGGCTCACCCAATACCGGCAACCTGTCCTTCATCCTGGCCGCCGACCCCAACAACCCCGACGGCGGCCTGCTGGAGCGCTTCCACGGCTTCGACATCCCGTTCCTGAACGTGCATTTCAACGGGGCGACCCCGTCGAACTCGCCTTACGAAACGAGCATCTACACGATCCAGTACGACGGCATCGCCGACGCGCCGCAGTATCCGCTCAACCTGGTGTCGGACCTCAACGCGTTCCTCGGCTACTTCGTGTTGCACAGCACCTATCCGTTCCTGACGCCCGATCAGGTCGCCCACGCCGTGCAGTTGGCGACTTCTCCCGGCTACACCGGCAACACCACGTACTACATGGTGATGACGCAGAACCTGCCGCTGATCCAGTTCATTCGCGACATCCCCTATGCCGGTCCGCCGATCGCGGACATCTTCCAGCCCGATCTGCGGGTGCTCGTCGACCTGGGCTACGGCGACATCGGGCCCGGCGGCGGCTACGCCAACCTCGCCACGCCCGCGTCGCTGCTGTCGGTGCCCAACGTGCCCGTCGTCCTCACCGACCTGGCCAAGGGGGCCGTCCAGGGCCCGTGGTCGGCCGTCGTCGACATCGTGGTCGAGTCGGGATACACGCCGGCCACGGCGTGGTACCCGGACGCCTACCCCTACCTGCCGTCGACGGATCCGCACCTGCACTACTACTTGGGCCAGCCCAGCACGACGGGGCTGTCGAGGGCGCTAACGGGCCTCGGCGACCTCCTGGGCAAGATCCCGGTGTTCTCGTAAAGAGGCCTACGGGCCGAGCGGGGATTTTTCGCGGACGGTCTCGTCGCGGATCAGGCCGCGCAGCAGCGCGGTGCTGAACTCGGCGGCGATCTCCTTGGCCGTGCGCCGCCCACTGGGCCGCAACCATCGGTAGCTGCTCAGCGTCATGCCGATGTAGCCCAGCGCCAAGACGTGCGAGTCGCACTCGAAGAACTCGCCGCTGGCGATGCCGCGGTCGATCAGGCCGTGCACGTGGTGGTAGACCTGCGCCTCTTTTTCGCGGACCTCGTCGACCTGCTCGGCGGTGAACCACTCGGTGATGTAGGGCTGCTCCTGGAAGTACACGGCGGCCCGCTCCGGGTCGCCGGCGATGCCGGTGACCAGTCGGACCGTGTACTGGTAGAGCGCTTCGCGGGCCGTCCAGGACGGGTCGTCGTGCACGGCGGCGAGCGTGCCCTCGGCGGCCTGGCGGTAGATGTCGAACAGGATCAGCGACTTGCTCGCGTAGTAGTGATAGACCGTCGCCTTGTTCAGGCCGATCACATCGGCGACGTCGTCCATCCGGGTGCCGTGATAGCCGCGCGCGGCGAACAGCTTGGTGGCGACGGCCAGTAACTCCTCGCGGCGCGAAAGCCCGTTCTCGGATGGCATCTCTGGTTTTTACTACTTCCTGCCGAGCGATTTTCAATCAACTGGTTGGACAGTCTAAGCACGGCCCCTGCCGCGACGGCGCCGATGGGACTAGACTCGCTTGGTGGATTAGTCGCGAGTCGAGAGGTGGGGCGCAATGGATCCGAGTCCGGATTACGACGTGAGCGACGAGATCGAGTTCTTCTTCAGGTACATGACCTGGGGCTTGCGCGGGGTGGAGAACGGGCAGGGCTATCCGCCGCCCGCCTACCCGCCGGTCTAAGCGCTACAGCGCTTTGAGTTCCTCGGCGACCTCGGTCACCGACTTCTTGGCGTCGCCGAACAACATGCTGGTGGTCTCGCCGTAAAACAGCGGGTTGTCGATGCCGGCGAACCCCGAGTTCATGGATCGCTTCAGCACGATCACCGACTTGGCCTTGTCCACGTTCAGGATTGGCATGCCATAGATCGGGCTGGACGCGTCGTTGCGGGCCGCCGGGTTGGTGACGTCGTTGGCGCCGATGACGATCGCGACGTCGGTGCGCGCGAACTCGTCGTTGATGTCGTCCATGTCCTTCATGGCGTCGTAGTCGACCTCGGCCTCGGCCAGCAGCACGTTCATGTGCCCGGGCATCCGGCCCGCGACCGGGTGAATCGCGTACTTCACCGCGACACCCTTGTCCTCCAGCAGCGACGCCATGTCCTTGACGGCGTGCTGGGCCTGCGCGACGGCCAGGCCGTAACCCGGGACCACGATCACCTGGTTGGCGTAGGCCATCTGAATCGCGGCGTCGGCCGCCGAGGTGGCCTTGACGTGCTTGTCGCCGCCGTCTCCTCCGCTGGGGGCCACGCCGCCGCCGCCGAAGCCGCCCGCCACGATCGCGGGAATCGAGCGGTTCATGGCCTTGGCCATCAGGTTGGTCAGGATGGAGCCGGAGGCGCCGACGATCATGCCCGCCACGATCATCGCGGTGTTGTTGAGCGCCAAACCCGCTGCGGCAGCGGACAATCCGGTCATCGCGTTCAGCAGTGAGATCACCACCGGCATGTCGGCGCCGCCGATGGGCAGCACCACCGCCAGGCCCAGCACGCCGGCGGCGACCAGCAGCCCGATCATCCACCACAGTGATGCTCCGGCTGTCCCGCCGGGAGTGCCGGGATGCGCGTGCAACCCGATGACCACCGCGGCCGCGATTGCCCCGATCAGCAGCAGCAGGTTGAACGGCTGCTGCCCCTTACCCAGGCCGATCGGTGCGCCGGAGATGATCTCCTGCAGCTTGCCGAACGCGATGATCGAGCCCCAGAACGAGATCGAGCCGATGATCGCGGCGAACAGCGACGCCACCACGATGTGCGCGGTGGGCGATTCGCCGTGCTGGAAGGCGGAGAAGCCTTTGGTGTCGATGAACTCGGCGAGCGCGATGAGCGCGACGGTGCCGCCGCCGACGCCGTTGAAGAACGCCACCAGCTGCGGCATGGCCGTCATCTTGGTCAGCCGCGCCGGCGGCACGCCGAGCACGACCCCGACGACCAGGCCGGCGATGATCAGCACCCACTGCTCGGTGTGCCGGATCTTGATCAGCGTCGCCGTCACGGCCAGGGCCATGCCCACCGCGGCGATCAGGTTGCCGCGCACCGCGGTCTTGGGCCCGGTCAGGCCCATCAACCCGTAGATGAACAGCGAGAACGAGATGATGTAGAGGACGATCACCAGGTAGTTCATTTGGCGGCCGGCTCCTCTGTGTTGACGGGGGCCTTCTTCTTGCCCTTGAACATCCCGAGCATCCGGTCGGTGACGATGAAGCCGCCGATCACGTTCAGCGTGCCGAACACCACCGCGACGAACAGGATGATCTGCACGGCCAGCGACGGGTGCTCGACCTGACCGAACACCACCAGCGCGCCCAGCACGACGATGCCGTGGATGGCGTTGGTGCCCGACATCAGCGGGGTGTGCAGCGTGTTGGGCACCTTCGAGATCACCGCGAACCCGACGAACCCGGACAACACGAGGATCGCCAGGTTGGCGAGAAGTTCGTCGTACATCTAGGAGTCCTTACTGTCTGGTCCGCGGGTCACACACGAGTCCGCGATGACTTCATCGTCGAAGTCCGGCGCGAGCTTGCCGTCCTTGATTAACAGGTCCAGCAGCGCGGTGATGTTCTTGCTGTACAGCTCGCTGGCGTGCTCGGGCATGGTGGCCGGCAGATTCAGCGGCGAGGCGATGGTGACGTCGTGCTTGACCACGGTCTGCCCCGGCTCGGTGAGCTCGCAGTTGCCACCGGCCTCCCCGGCGAGGTCGACAACCACGCTGCCGGGCTTCATCGCCTCCACGGCCCCAGCGGTCACCAGCCGCGGCGCGGGACGGCCCGGCACCAGCGCGGTGGTGATCACGATATCGAATCCGCTGATCGCGTCCTCGAGTGCCTTCTGCTGTTGGGCGCGTTCGTCGTCGGTGAGCTCGCGGGCGTACCCACCCTCGCCAGCCGCTGAGATTTTCGAGCTCCCCACGTCCAGCCACTGCGCCCCCACCGACCGCACCTGATCGGCCACCTCGGGCCGCACGTCGTAGCCGGTGGTGCGCGCGCCTAGGCGCTTGGCCGTGGCCAGCGCCTGCAACCCGGCCACACCGACGCCGAGCACCAGCACCGTGGCCGGCTTGACCGTTCCGGCGGCCGTGGTCAGCATCGGGAAGAAGCGGGTGGATTCGGAGGCGGCGAGCAGCACAGCCTTATAACCGGCGACGTTGGCCTGCGACGACAACGCGTCCATCACCTGCGCGCGGGAGATGCGCGGGATCGCTTCGAGCGCGAACGCCTGCACACCGGCCTGCTTCAACGCGCCGATCGAGTTGTCGGCATTGCGGGGGGCCAGGAAGCCGATGAGCGTCTGCCCGCTGTGCAGCCGGCCCACCTCGCCGGCGGTCGGCGGCGCCACCTTGACGACGACATCGGCCGACCACGCATCCCCGACCGTGGCACCCGCAGCGGTGTAGAGGTCGTCGGGCAGCAGCGCCCCCTCGCCCGCGCCGGCCTCGACCACGACGTCCACGCCGCTGCTCACCAGCGATGCGACCGCTTTGGGGACCAGCGCCACGCGCCGCTCGTCGGCTCCGGATTCGGCGACCACACCGACCTTGACCGGCACCGTCTGCGGTTCTGTCATGGCGTTAAATCTGCTTTCGTTAGCTGCGCTACCTGCCCGGATACCTCCGTCGAGTTGAACACCCTATCGGCCTGCTACCACAGCGGGAAATCTCGGCCGTGTTCCGATGCCGGGCGGGGACCGAAAAAGCGGCGCTCGGATTCGACGATCGGCACGTCATTAATGCTGGCTTCGCGGCGCGCCATCAAACCCGACGGCGAGAACTCCCACAGCTCGTTGCCGTAGCTGCGGAACCACTGACCTTTGCCGTCCTGGCATTCGTATTGGAACCGCACGGCGATGCGGTTGCCGTCGAAGCTCCAAAGGTTTTTGCGCAGCGAATAGTCCAGCTCGCGCTGCCACTTGCGGGTCAGGAACGCGACGATCTCTTCGCGGCCGACGACATGCTCGTCACGGTTTCGCCACTGGGAGTCGACGGTGTAGGCGTGGCTGACGCGTTCGGGGTCGCAGGTGTTCCAGGCGTCCTCGGCGGCCTGGACCTTCTGCAGCGCGGTCTCGAGGGTGAACGGCGGAAACGGAGGCAAGGACTCAGTCATGTGTTCATCGTGGCCCGGCGAAGGTCCGGACCGCGAGACTGAATTCACGCAAACCCGTAGCGGGGTGGATTCGTGCGTAGTTTCGGTGTCGCGGAGGACCGCGCGAGTCAGGGGGCGGTACTCGCCACATCGCGCCTTAGCGCCGGAAGATATCGTGGCGGACATGGACTTCGCGATGTCGCCCAAGGCCATCGACTACCACAAGCGGTTGTCCGCCTTCATGACGGATTACGTCTTTCCCGCCGAGGCTGATTACGACAAACACCGGCACGACGTGGGCCCGAACGACCACACCGTCCCGCCGATCATCGAAGAGCTGAAGACCAAGGCCAAAGCGGCCGGCCTGTGGAACCTGTTCCTGCCGGCCGAGTCGGGTCTGACCAACCTGGAATACGCCCCGCTGGCCGAGCTGACCGGCTGGAGCCTGGAGATCGCGCCGGAGGCGCTGAACTGCGCGGCACCCGACACCGGCAACATGGAGACCCTGCACCTGTTCGCCACCGAGGAGCAGCGCGAGCAGTGGCTGGAGCCGCTGCTGGCCGGCGAGATCCGCAGCGCCTTCTCGATGACCGAGCCGGCGGTCGCCAGCAGCGACGCCCGCAACATCGAGACGTCCATCGAGCGCGACGGCGCCGACTACGTGATCAACGGCCGCAAGTGGTGGACGTCCGGCGCCGCCGACCCGCGCTGCAGGATCCTCATCGTGATGGGCCGCACCAACCCCGACGCGGCCAGCCACCAACAGCAGTCGATGGTTCTGGTGCCGAAAGATACGCCGGGAGTAACGGTCGTCCGCTCGACGACGGTCTTCGGCTACCAGGACCAGCCCGGGCACTGCGAGATCATCTACGACAACGTGCGGGTGCCGGTCACCAATCTGCTCGGCGAGGAAGGCGGCGGCTTCGCGATCGCCCAAGCCCGGCTCGGCCCGGGCCGCATCCACCACTGCATGCGCGCCCTCGGCGGCGCCGAACGGGCGCTCGCGCTGATGGTGCACCGCGCGAACAACCGGGTGGCGTTCGGCCGGCCGTTGGCTGAGCAGGGCGTGGTGCGCGAGACAATTGCCAAGTCCCGCAACGAAATCGACCAGGCCAGGCTGCTGTGCGAGAAGGCGGCGTGGACCATCGACCAGCACGGCAACAAAGCCGCGCACCTACTGGTCTCCCAGATCAAGGCGGTGGCACCGCAGGTCGCCTGCAACGTGATCGACCGGGCCATCCAGGTGCACGGGGCCGCCGGGGTCAGCGAGGACACCACGCTGGCCCGCCAATACGCCTGGCACCGCGCCATGCGCATCTTCGACGGACCCGATGAGGTACACATGCGAACGGTCGCGCGCTACGAGGTCGGCCGCGAACAGTCCCCCCTCGCGGCGGCGGTCACCGCCCATGACTGAGGCGCTGCGGGAACTGTCCGGCGCGTGGAACTTTCGCGATGTCGCCGACGGCGCCGCGGAACTTCGGCCGGGACGGATCTTCCGGTCCGGCGAGCTGAGCCGCCTCGACGACGACGGCCGCGCGGCGATGCGGGAGCTGGGGATCACCGACGTCGCCGACCTGCGCGCGACCCGTGAGGTCACGCGGCGCGGGCCGGGACTGGTGCCCGACGGCGTGGACATCCACCTGCTGCCGATGCCCGACCTCGGCGATGACGCGCCGGAAGAAGCCGAGGCGCCGCACGAATCCGCGTTCCGCCAGTTGTTCGAGGGCGAAGCGGGCAATTCCAGCGAAACTCCCGCCGAGGCCGCGGGCCGCTTCATGATCGACGAATATCGCCAATTCCCCACGCGCAACGGCACACAACGAGCGCTGCACCGCGTCGTCACGCTGCTGGCCGCGGGGCGCCCGGTGCTGACGCACTGCTTCGCGGGCAAGGACCGCACGGGCTTCGTGATCGCCACCGTGCTGGAAATGATTGGTGTCGACCGCGACGCCATCATCGCCGACTACTTGCGCAGCAACGACTCCGTGGCGCAGCTGCGCGAGCGGATCACCGAGTCGCTCAACCAACGCTCGGACGTTGAAGTCACCCCGGAAATGATGAAGTTCGCCGAGGCCCGGTTGTCCGATGAGGTTCTCGGGGTTCGCCCGGAATACCTGGACGCGACGCGCCAGACCATCGACGAGACGTACGGGTCGCTGGACGCCTATCTACGCGACGCCGGCATCACCGCGGCTGACGTCGACCGCCTGCGCGGCGCGTTGCTCGCCTGACGCGATAACTGCGGCGCCGGGATTGGCGCAAACGGCCGCACAGGCCTGGGAAATGGACTTACGCTGATCGTTCCTGGGCAGTGTGTCGGCTGTTCGCCGGAAGGGGGGAGTCGATGACCTACGTCCTCACCGAGCCAGCGGCGCTCGCATCGGTTGCCACAGACATTGACGAGCTCGGATCCACCATCACCGCTGCCAACGATGATGCGGCAGGCCCGATATGCCGTCTGGCGTCAGCAGCAAATGACGAAGTGTCCGAGGCCATCGCGAACCTCTTCGGCGCATACGGTCAGCAATATCGGGCTGTCGCGGCACAAGCGGCGGCCTTTCACAGCGAGTTCACGCGGGCGTTGGTCGCGGCCGGCAGCTCCTACGCCACAGCCGAAGCCGACGCTCGAGCGCTACTCACCGGCCCACTGGCATCGCCCATGACATCGCCCATGGCATCGCCCCTGACGGGAAATATCGTTGCCGTGGTCATGGGCGGCAGTGGCAACCCACTACCGGACATGAAATACGTGGACGGCGTTCTCAACTGGGCCGCGTTGCATTACACCTGGAACACCACAGACACTATTTTCACGCCCGAAAACTTGTATCCGCTGACCGGTACCAAGAGCCTGCCCCTCAATACCTCGGTGAGCGAAGGCGTCCAAATTCTGGACGCCACAATCAAACAACAACTCGGCACGGGGAACAGCGTTCTGGTTCAAGGGTATTCGCAAAGCACCATCATCGCCTCGCTGGAAATGCAAAACCTCATGAACCCCCAACTCAACCCGCACCCGCCGGCGCCAAATCAGCTCGCTTTCAACCTGTTGGCGGATCTCATGGCTCCCAACGGGGGCCTGCTCGCCCGCTTCCCCGGACTGACGCTGCCGAGCCTTGGTATCGACTTCTACGGCGCGACGCCCGCGAATACCCCGTACACGACCAACATTTACACGATCCAATACGACGGTTTCGCCGACTTCCCGCGGTATCCGATCGACATCTTCTCGGACCTCAACGCCGTCGCGGGCATCGTCTTCGTGCATCCGCTCTATCCGAAGTTCGACCCGTCGATGGGCGACATCATTCAGTTGCCGGTCCAGCCCGGCTACACCGGCAACACCACCTACTACATGGTTATCCCTCACGATCAGGTTCTGCCTTTGCTGGAGCCGATACATGCCATTCCGGTCATCGGCAAGCCGCTGACGGATCTGCTCCAGCCGGACCTGACGGTGCTCGTCAATTTGGGGTACGGCGACCCGAACTACGGCTATTCGACCGCCCCGGCGAACGTGCCCACGCCATTTGGTCTGTTCCCGCACGTCAGCCCCGGCGTCATCGCCGCCGATCTGGTCAGCGGGGCCCATCAGGGATTCACCGCCGCGTCAAGCGATATCGTGGCCGAGGCCTCCGGCCTGTCACTCACCGACATCGCGCATTCGCTGCCCTCGATCTCGCCGCCGACGCACGGCAGCTTGACTCCGGTGTCGATCGACGGTTTCTTTACTTCCCTCGAGACGACGACCACCAACGTGAGTAACGCCTTCTCACAAGCGATCTCGACGGGCTACGGCGCCCTGCTCCCTACAGCTGACATCATCAACGCCGCCCTGATCTCGATCCCGGCCTATGACCTCAACCTCTTCCTGGATGGGATCGCGCAGGCGGCCGGCGGTGACCCCATCGGGCTGATCCATGCGATCGGCTATCCGCTCGCCGCCACTGTGGGACTGGTCACGGTGGCAGGCGGTGTCGAAGCCCTCGTCCTCGTGGGGGCCGTCGCGTCGATCATCAAAGACTTCACAGGCCTCATTCCTTAGCTTTGGGTAAATCCCCGACATGCCCGTGAGATCGCTCTACGCTGACGAACACCATCGTCGCAAAGGAGGGGGCCGGTGACGTACGTGATCACGGAGCCGCAGATAATTTCGGCGGTCGCCACCGATGTCGAAGGGATCGGCTCGGCGATAAGCGAGGCCAAAGCCGCCGCGGCCGGCCCCACCTCGGCGCTGCTTGCCCCGGCCGCCGATGAAGTCTCGGCGGCCATCACCAACCTCTTCGGCACATACGGTCGCGAATATCATGCCGTCGTCACACAGGCCGAGGCGTTCCACCATGAGTTCATTCAGGCGCTGGCCACGGCGGGTAACGCCTACGCCGGCGCCGAGGCCGCCAACACCGCCACCCTGGGCGCCACCACACACGCGCTGGCTTCGCAGTTTCCGAACAACGCGTTGCTGAGCCTGTTCGTCGGGCCCACCGGAGTCCCGATTCCGTCGCAGAAGTACATCGACAACGCCAATGCCATCTACGTCCGGGCGACCAACACGCTGCAGGGCCTGTTCACGCCCGAAGAGCTGTACCCGATCACCGGCGTCAAGAGCATGACCTTGAACGCTTCGGTCAACGAGGGTCTCACGATTCTCAATAACGCGATCACGCAACAACTTCAAAACCCCTCGAATACGCTCACGGTTTTCGGCTACTCCCAAAGCGCCATCATCGCCTCGCTGGAAATGCAGAAGCTGGCCGCCATGGGACCCCTGGCTCCGGGTGCCGGCCAGCTCAGCTTCGTCTTGGTGGGCAACGAAATGAATCCCAACGGCGGGCTGCTCGCGCGCTTCCCGAACCTGAGCATCGCCAGTCTGGGTCTGACGTTCTACGGCGGCACGCCCGCCGACACGATCTACCCGACGAGCATCTACACCCTGGAATACGACGGCTTCGCAGACTTCCCGCAGTACCCGCTCAACGTCGTGTCCGACCTCAACGCCGTGATGGGAATCCTGTTCGTACACACCACCTATGTGAACCCGTTCCTGGGCATGCCGGCGGTGACGCCGACGCAGGTGGACAACGCCATTCACCTGTCGACGTCGCCGGGCTACTACACCAACGGCGGGGTCACCAACTATTACGTGATCCCCACCGAGAATCTGCCGCTGCTTGATCCGCTGCGCTACATCCCGGTCATCGGCAACCCGATCGCAGACCTGCTGCAGCCGGACTTGAAGGTGATCGTCAACTTGGGCTACGGCAACCCCGACTACGGCTACTCGACCGGGTACGCGAACGTGACGACACCGTTCGGGTTCGCGCCGCACGTCGGCGCCGGCGTCGTCCTCAACGATCTCGCCGCCGGTACCCGCGAAGGCGTCCAGGCCTTCAGGGCCGACCTGGCCAACCCGCCACCGGCGATCACGGTGCCGCCGTCGACGACATCACCCACCCCGATAGTCCCGACGCCCCTTAACATCGCCAACACATTCGCCAACATTGTGTCGACTGACTACGCCGTCCTGCTGCCCACGGCGGACACGGGACTGTCCTTCCTGACCACTCTGCCGGTGTACGACGCCACCCTTTTCACGAGCCAGCTGTTGCAGGGCCACCTCGCCAACGCGATCGGGTATCCGATCGCCGCCGACGTGGGGCTGGCCACCGTGGCGGGCTTCGTCGAATTCGGCGTCGTCGCCTCGGCGCTCAGCAGCAACGTCAGCGACATCGAGGGCCTCATCCTGGGCCTCAAGGGGCTGATTCCCTAACCGGCCCTGACGATTTCGGACAAGTTTTGACACGCGCGCAAGAAACATCGAGTTAAGGGCAGACATACTAAGCAAATCGCTCTAAGCTCTTGAATGTCGGCAACCGCACAGGCCGGATCTCGGATTCATCGGCATCAATGCGTCGTCGGTACCACACACGAATACCCCTTGTCGTGAAGGGAATAGCTGATGACGACATTGATTACCGAACCGGAACTCGTAGAGACAGCGGCCAAAAGCGTAACGGCCATACGATCGTCGATCAGCGAAGCCAAAGTGGCTGCCGCGGGGCCAACGACGGGTGTGGTGGCCGCGGCCGGCGATGAGGTCTCGGCCGCCGCCGCGAAGTTGTTCGGCGGCTATGCCCAGGACTATCAAGCGGTTCTCAGTCAGGCCGCGGCTTTTCATGAGGAGTTCGCCTCGGCGTTGGCCTCCGCCGGGCACGGATACGCCGCGGCCGAAGCCGCCAACATTAAAAGCTTGTTCAGCCCACCCGGCGGCATACAGCTCGGATCACCGACTCCGCTGGTGGTGCAGCCGACACTGCAGGGAACTACCCTCGGCTTGATCATGGGTGGCAGCGGACTGCCGATACCCCCGCCGTCGTACGTCAGTGCCGTCCTGAACTACGTCAACCACAACTTCAATGTGTCGCTGCCCAACGCGCAGGCGCTCTTCACGCCCGAGGGCTACTACCCCCTGATCCTCAAGAGCCTGCCGCTCACCCCATCGATAAGCCAGGGCCTGCAGATCCTCGACAGCGCGATCAAAACCACTCTGGCGAACAACCCCGGCGACAGCGTTGCCGTGCTGGGCTACTCACAGAGCGCCGACATCTCCTCGCTGGAAATGATCGCCCTGGCGAAGATGACGTCCGGCGCTCCGCTGGCAAACCAACTCGGCTTCACCCTGCTGGGTGACCAGATGAATCCGAACGGCGGATTCTTCGCGCGCTACCCAGGCTTCCCGGCAGGCACGCCACTACAACTCCCGGCCCTGGGGTTGACGTTGTACGGCGCGACGCCCTCGAACACCATCTACCCGACCAACATCTTCACGATCGAATACGACGGCTGGGCCGACTTCCCGCAATACCCGCTCAACGTCGTTTCCGATCTGAACGCGTTCTTGGGCATCGCATTCGTGCACGGCACCTACCCCAGCCTGAACCCGTCGGCACTGCCCACCGGCTACAACCTGGTGGACTTGCCGACGTCGCCGGGCTACAGCGGCGTCACCAACTACTACATGATCACCACCCCGAACGGTCTGCCGCTGTTGGAGCCGCTGCGGTTGATCCCGGGGATCGGCAACCCGCTGGCCGATCTGCTGCAGCCGGACCTGACGACGATCGTGAACCTCGGCTATGGCAACCCGAACTTCGGCTACAGCACGGGCCCGGCCGACGTGCAGACCTATTTCGGGCTGTTCCCGCACTACAGCAAAGCCCTCATCGCGCAGGACCTGATACATGGTGCCGGGCAGGGCGCCGCCGCCTTCACAAGCGACATCCACTTGGAAACCGCGACCTCGGTGGCCAACGTTTCGCACCAACTGGCGGCGCTGGGGACAACCGGCGGAGGCGGCGTGTCCCTGCCGGCGTTGACATCCGCACTGACGGCGAGCCTCTCGCCCAGCACCATTATCCCGGAGATCCAGGGAGCGGTAACCAGCTTCGCCAACGGGATCTCGAACACCGCGGCGAATCTTTACGGAGCTCTGCTGCCAACGGCAGACATCATCAACACGTTGGTCACCGTTCTCCCGGCCTACGACATCAACTTGTTCCTGAGCGGAGTCCAGCAAGCACTCGACGCCACCGACACCGCCGGTGTTCTGGCCGGACTGCAATATGCGTTCGTCGCTCCGTTCGCCGCCGATACCGGATTGCTCACCCTCGCAGCCGGTATCGAGCTCGAGGTGATCTTGAACGCATTCGGCGTGAGCCTCTAGCCGCCCGGCACCATGTCGGGCTTGATCACGCAGCCGGAGCTAATCGCAACGGCCGCAACGGATGTCGCAGGGGTCAGATCGGCGATCGGTGCGGCCAAAGCGGCCGCGGCGTTTCCTACCACCGCCTTGGTGGCGGCAGCACAAGACGAGGTGTCAACGGCCGCCGCCGCGCTGTTCGGTGGGTACGGCAACCAATACCAGGCACTGCTGAAGCAGGCGGCCGCGTTCCACGACGAGTTCGCCACCGCGTTGGCCACCGCAGGGAGCAGCTACACCCAGGCCGAGGTGGCCAACGCCACCTCGATGTTGCTTTCCGACCCGGCCGGCACCATCACCACGTTGGTCCTGGGTGCCAGCGGATACCCGATTCCGTCGCAGGAGTACATCGACGGAATCCCCCAGCTCTACATCGACCCGTTCTATGGCGCGGGCACGAACGTGGGCGTGAACACGCCCGAGGGGTTGTATCCGCTGACCGGCGTCAAGAGTTTGACGTTCAACACGTCGGTGGCTCAGGGCCTGACCATCCTGAACAACGACATCCGGGCGCTGGCCACCCCCGGCTCGGGCAACCAGATCAACGTCTTCGGCTATTCGCAGAGCGCCGCCATCGTCTCGATGGAAATGCACAACCTGAACCCGACCAACACCCTGGGCGGAAGCCTGCTGCCCAACGGGGTGAACCTGAACATCACGCTCGTCGGTGACGTGTCAAATCCCAACGGCGGCTTGCTGGCTCGCTTCCCGGGCCTGAGCATGCCGAGCCTGGGCTTCACGTTCGGCACCGCGACGCCGGACAACTCGTTCCCGACACGGATTTACACGATCGAGTACGACGGCTTCGCCGACTTCCCGGAGTACCCTCTCGACGTCTTCTCCGATGTCAACGCCTTCATCGGCATCCTCACCCTGCACGGCCAGTATCCGTTCCTCACGCCCACCGAGCTGGCCAACGCCGTTCAGCTGACGAATACCGTCGGCCCGACCCAGACCGAGTACTACATCGTCCCGACGTCGGACCTGCTGTCCCCGGGCCTGCAGGGCCTGCCGCTGCTGGACCCGGTGCGCGCGATACCGGTCATCGGCAAACCGATCGCCGACCTGTTGCAGCCCGACCTGACGGTCCTCGTCGACCTGGGCTACGGCAGCACCACGCAGGGCTGGTCAACCGGCGCGCCGAATGTCGCCACGCCGTTCGGTGTTCTGCCTCCGGTGCCCGCCCACGAGATCGTCAGCGCTTTGGTGACCGGGACGCACCAAGGCGTCAACGCGTTCTGGGCCGACGTCAACGGACTGATCACTTCCCCGCACACCGCGCCGCTGACCCACCTGACGACGGCGATCGATTCCGTGTCCCAACACCTTTCGACCGGCGTGACGGGCCTGACGTCGACGCTGTCCTCACCCGACAGCTTCATCGATACCCTGATGACGGCGAATACGCGCTTCGCCAATGCGATTTCGGCCGCGGCCTCGGACGCCTACTCCGTCCTGCTGCCAACGGCCGATATCGCTAACGCGCTGTTGACCTCGGTCCCGGCCTACGACTTCGACCTGTTTTCAAGCGGGATACAGATGGCGCTGAACGGCAACCTCATTGGCGGGCTGGTCTACGCGTTCGGCGCGCCGGTCGCCGCCGACGCTGCGTTGCTGACGCTCTTCACCGGCTTCGAGCTGCGAGTCATCGAGCACGCGCTCACTTCGATCATCGGCGACTTCACCGGCGCCGTGGCGCCCGCGCCCGTGACGGCGACGCTGTAGGACGGTGTGCAGCAGGCACTCGACGGCGAGGTTATCGGCGGACTGCAATACGCGCTTGTGGCTCCGATTGCCGCCGACGCGGCTTCGTTGACGCTTGCAGCCGGCTTCGAACTCAATGCCATCTTGCTTGGAGCCTCATCGATTTAAGGCCGGGAACAGACCTATAGGCGACTCTGAAATGTGAGATCACCGGCGACATCACGTTTCAGAAGCACCCCATGGTTCCCCGAAAGTGCCCATGTGGCCAGTGTGGTTTAGCTCTAGGGCTCCAGCACCAGCTTGCCCAGCACACCGCCGTCAGCCAGGCACTGCAACGCCGCGGGGGCCTCCGACAGCGGATAGCGTTGCGGCGGAGGCGGCTTCAGCCCCAGAAAGACCAGTTGACTCAGGCCCCAGGCGAACAACGCGGCCGAACCGGGAACCTTGTTGAGGTACTCACCCCACGCCACGCCCACCACGCTGACGTTGCGCAGCAGCAGCCGGTTGACCGCAACGGTGGGGATGCCGCCCGCGGCGAAGCCGATCACCAGCAGCTTGCCGTCGATGGCAAGCACGCGGATCGCGTCGTCGAACGTCGGGCCGCCGATGGGATCGACGACGATGTCCACGCCCTGGCCGTTGGTGTGTTCGCGCACCTTCTCGGCCCAGCCGTCGGTTAACGGCAGCACGACGTCGGCGCCGAGTGACGACACATAGTCGGCCGCGCCCTCGCGGTGCACCACCGCGATCACCTTGCTTGCGCCCATCGCCTTCGCGATCTGGATCGCCGCGGTGCCCACCCCGCCCGCGGAGCCCAGCACCAGCACGGTGTCGCCCGGCCGCATCGCGGCCCGGCGAGCCAGCGCGAAATACATGGTGTTGTAGTTCACCAGTAACGAAACCGCTTGAGCGTCATCGAGTTCGGCCGGGCTGCGGACGACGTTGCCCACCGGCACCGCTGCCCGTTCGGCGTAGCCCCCGAGCACGCCGAACGCCGAAACCCGTTCGCCTACTTGAAAACCCGAATCCTCCGGCGCGGACCGGATGACGCCTGCGATTTCCATGCCGGGGACGAAGGGCGGCGGCAACTTGAGTTGATACTCGCCCTTCGTCAGCAGCAGGTCAGGAAAGCACACTCCGGCCGCACGAACGTCGATGACGACGGTGTCATCGTCGCCGACGGCATCGTCGATGTCGGTGTAGACCATTCCGGATGGTCCCGAAAGGTCCTTTACGACACAGGCTTTCATGCGTGAGCGACCGCTCTAGAGGCTGAACGTGGCTCTTTTGGCGGCCGACAGGTCGCTGATCTCGGACCAATGGGCAGCAATATCGTCCACCGACGGCGGCTTGTCGAAGGTGAAGCCCTCGTTCTGGAACAGTGCGGTGCGCTGCACCTTGCCGCCGCCGACGATGAACACCGCTCCGGTGTCCGGGCACTCCTCGGTGCACAAGTAGCCGATCACCGGCGCGACGAAGTCGGGCGTCAGCTTCTCGAATACCTCCGGCGGCAAGATGTCCTGCGTCATCCGGGTCGCCGCGATGGGCGCCAGCGCGTTGGCGTGGATGTTGTATTTCTTGCCCTCCTGCGCCAGCGTGTTGATCAGGCCGACCAGGCCGAGCTTGGCCGCGCCGTAGTTGGCCTGGCCGAAGTTGCCGAACAGCCCACTGGTGGAGGTCGCCACGACGACCCGGCCGTAGCTCTGCTCGCGGAAGTGCGGCCAGGCCGCCCGGATCACGTTGTACCCGCCGTACAGGTGCACCTTGAGCACGGCGTCCCAGTTCTCGAACGCCATCTTGTGGAAGGTGCCGTCGCGCAGGATCCCGGCGTTGCTCACCACACCGTGAATCGCACCGAACTCGTCGAGCGCGGTCTTGATGATGTTCTCGGCGCCCTCGGGCTCCGCGACGCTGTCGTAGTTGGCGGCCGCGCGGCCACCCGCGTCCTTGATCTCCTTGACGACCTCGTCGGCCATGTTGTGGCCGGCGCCCGTGCCGTCGCGGGCTCCACCGAGGTCGTTGACGACGACGCTGGCGCCTTCCCGGGCGAGGGTCAGGGCGTACTCACGACCCAATCCACCACCGGCTCCGGTGACGACGACGACACGATCCTGCACTCCTGGCATCAGGTTCCTTTCTGGCAGAGCGATTCAGGCGAACGAACAACTATCAGAACATGCGGCGCGCGAGCTTGAACGCGCGCTCCGTGTAAGGCGGGTAGATGATGCTGGAGAAGTCGGGGCGGGTCGGCTTGGTCAGCACCGACTTGCGGTGGCTGAACTCGTCGAATCCCCACTTGCCGTGGTAAGCGCCCATGCCCGAGGCGCCGACGCCGCCGAACGGCAGCTTGGCCGTCGACACCTGGAAGGCGAGGTGGTTGACCAGCATGCCGCCGGCCGGCACCTGCTTGATGAACCGCTCGCGGACCTCGCGTGACTTCGTGAACAGGTACGCCGACAACGGCTTGGGCCGGGCGTTGATGAAATTGATTGCGTCGTCGAGGTTTTTGACGGTCAGCACCGGCAGGATCGGCCCGAAGATCTCGTTCTTCATCAAGGGGCCGTCGGGGTCGGGGTCGACGACGACGGTGGGCTGGATGCGCAGATTCGACGCGTCGCACGTGCCGCCGACAGCCACCTTGCTCTTCTCGTCGGCTTCCGCCGCCGAGATGTAGCCGCTCAACCGGTCGAACTGACGCTGGTTGACGATGCGCATTCCGGCTTGGTCGTCCTCGGAGCGGAATTTGGTGAGGGCGGCGCCGATCTTGTCGACCAGCTCGTCGCGGATGCTGGCGTCGGCCAGCACGTAATCGGGGGCGACACAGGTCTGGCCTGCGTTGAGGATCTTCATCCAGGCGATCCGCTTGGCCGCGACATCGATATCGCCGTCGGCCGCCACCACCACCGGGCTCTTGCCGCCGAGCTCGAGGGTGACCGGGGTCAGGTGCGGGGCCGCGCCCTCGTAGACCTTGCGGCCGATCTCGGTGCCGCCGGTGAACATGACGCGGTCCAGGCCCTGCGCGATGAGCTCCTGGCTCACCATGCCGTCGCCCTCGATCACCGCGATCGCATCGCGGTCGAGGTAGCGCGGCACCAACTCCGCCATCAGCCGCGACGACGCGGCGGCGATCTCCGAGGGCTTCAGGACCACGGCGTTTCCGGCCGCGATCGCCCCGACCGCCGGGCCCAGCGTCAGGTAGAACGGGTAGTTCCACGCGCCGATGATCAGCACCGTGCCGTAGGGCTCGTACTCCACCCAGCCACGACCGGGCAGCTGCGGCAGCTCCAGCAGCAGGTATTTGCGCTTGGTCCACTTGCGGACCTTCTTGGCCGCGAACTTCGCCTCGCTGGCCGTCGTCGCGATATCGGCGATGAACGCCTCCACCGGGTTGCGGTCCAGATCCTCGGCCAGCGCCTTGGCGATCGCGTCCTCGTTCTCTTCCATCAACGCCGCCAGCGCCAGCAACTGCTGCTTGCGCCACTCGATACTGCGGGTACGGCCGGTGGCAAAGGTCTTGCGCAGCCGGGCCACCGTCTCAGCTACTCCAGTTGCGGAGCCGGTTGAGGTCTCGTGCTCGGATTCTTGCGTCTGCGGTGCGACCGATTCGGTGGTCATGAGCGTCCCTTCCCTTGCACGTGCGGTAACCGCCATGCTAACCATCCGGTTGGGAGAGCAGTAGGGACGATCCGCCCGTCAGGGTTTGGTCGCGGTGACGAAGGCGTTCACGAACGGCCGCGCGTCCGACTGCGGCGTGCGGCCCAGTCGCACCGCTTCGTCGCGAGCACTCAGCGACGCGGTAGTCCAGCCGTGGGCGGCAAACCAATCGGCCGGCTCGGAGCGGCCCCCGTGGGTGCGCACCGCCTGGTAGTTGGTCATCTGCTGCGCTGGATCATCCGAGACGGCGAAGTCCATCTCATCGTCGCGATCGCCGGCCCACCAGGCCGCCACCTGTCCCTGCACCCCGTCAAGCTCGGGCGTCGACACCAGCGGCTCGGCGAACGGGTCCCGAATGAGCGGGTCGGCGCTGGCGGTCTCGCGTGCGCGGGCCAGCGCGACCATGACCGCGGTGGCTCCGACGCTGGTTGCGATATCCCAGGAGTCGTCCGCGGTGCGCGGCATTACAAGCGCTCCGCCACCACGAAGTCGGAGAAGGCGTCCTTGTCGTCGGCCATCGGGACGTTCTCGATCCAGCGACCGAGCCGCTGCATCTCGGCGGTCGAGGCCTGCGCGGTGGCACGCCAGCCGTGGGCGTTGAGCCATTCGGTGACGTCGGCGCGGTGCTCGTCGCGGTACATCAGCTCCCCGACGTCGATGCTCTGCTGCTCGAGCCCCAGCTCCTCGGACACCTTCTTGAACCGCTCGCGCATCTGCTGGCGCCGCTCGTCGGCGTGCGACGGTGCGGTTTCGGCCGAAACCCGGCTGCCCGGCGCGCTCAGCTCACCGATCTGGGTGAACAGCTTGTCCTGCGCCTCGGCTGGCAGGTACATCAGCAGGCCCTCGGCCAGCCACGCGGTCGGCGCCGCCGGGTCGAAGCCCGCGGCGCGCAGCGCGGCCGGCCAGTCCTGCCGCAGGTCGATGGCCACCTCGCGGCGATCGGCCGAGGGCGTCACGCCGTTGTCGGCCAATGTCGTGGACTTGTAGTCCAGCACCTGGGGCTGGTCGAGCTCGTAGACCGTGGTGCCCGCCGGCCAGTCCAGCCGGTAGGCGCGCGAGTCCAGACCGGACGCCAGGATCACGACCTGCCGGATTCCGGCGGAGACGGCGTCGAGGAAGTAGTTGTCGAAGAAGTTCGTCCGCACCGCCTGGTAGCCGCGCATGTGGTGCAGGTGCGCCGCGGATTCCGCGTCGAGCGCCTCCACCTTGGCCGCGAGCTCCGGGTCGAGCATGGCCTCCCACATGATGCCGGCGCCCGCGCTGGTGACCAGCAGCTTGGCGTACGGGTCGCGGATCAGCGGGTTGGGCTGTTCGGTCTCCACGGCGCGGGCCGCCGCGACCATCACGGCGGTGGTTCCCACGCTGGATTTGATGTCCCAGGTGTCGTCGTGCGTGCGCAGTGAGCTCATCTTTTGTCTCCTTCGGCTCCGTGAATCAGCCGCGCTCGCAGCAGCGTGCTGCGGACGGCGTCGTCGGTGAGGTCTTCGGGGACCGCTCGGCCCAGCCGGGCCATCTCGTCGCGGTTGTTGACGGTGTGCACCTGCCAGCCGTGCTCGGCCAGCCAGACGGCGGCGTCGGAACGGTCCGGCTCGTGGAACGTCAAGCTTTCGACGTTGACATCCAGGCCCAGCCGCTCCCGCATCCGCTTCCAGCGGTCGGTGTTGGCCTTGGCATTGACGCCGAACGCTTCGATCGCGACGCAGCTCCCCGGGGCGCTGAGCGCGGTGAACTGCTCGAACAGCCGATCCTGGGCGTCGCTGGGCAAGTAGGGCAGCAGGCCCTCGGCCAGCCACGCGGTGGGTTGGGTGCGGTCGAAGCCGGCGGCCGCCAGCGCGCCCGGCCAGTCGTCGCGCAGATCGACCGGGACGGGGCGCCGCTGCGACGCGGGGACCGCACCGTGGGCTTCCAGAACGCCGGTCTTGTATTCCAGCACCTTGGGCTGATCGATCTCATAGACCGTCGTGCCCGCCGCCCACTGCAGCCGGTAGGCCCGCGAGTCCAACCCGGCGGCCAGGATGACCACCTGCCGGATGCCATCAGCAGAAGACTCAGTGGCAGTGCGGAAGTAGTCGTCGAAGAAGTGGGTGCGCACGGCCTGGTAGTCGATGCCGAGTTGGTGGACCCGTTTGCCGTGCGGGTCGTCGTCGAGCCAGGACAGCTCGGGATCGGCCAGCCGCGCCCAGGCCTGGCCTGCCGAAGACACCAGCGTCTGAGCGAAAGTGTCGCGGATCAGCGGATCGGTGCCGGCCGATTCGGCCGCGCGTGCGGCGGCGACCCCCAAGGCGGTGGCGCCGACCAGTTCGGTGATGGCCCAGCTGTCGCCGGCGGTTCGTAACGATGGGGGCGAGGAAGACGAGACGTCGAGGTCAGTCATGTCCCGGCCATGTTACCTGAATAAGTTAGGCAAACTATACGCTTTGTGGGCCACATCACCGCGGGCGGTGACGGCTCCGCTCGATCAGGTCCCTTGCTCCCAAAACGCGCCCTCCAGCAACTGGCGCAAGGTATCGATGACGGCCCGCAAATCCTGGCGCTCCCGGAGATAACCGGCGTAAAAGCCCACGCCGACGAGCACGATTAACAGCGTTTCGGCCAATGATGAGATGTCAACGCTTGTTTTAAGCTCGCCGCGCTCGATGGCGTCGCTCACGGCCCAATTCAAAAATCGCCGACTATTAACGACAGCGTCATTTTCTGATCGACCTAATTCCGGGTGCCGTTCCGTTTCGAGCACAGCCGTGATGAGAAACGCTGACACAGAAGGATTCTCAGAACTGGCCTGCATGGCCACGCCAATGAATTCGCTGAGCCGGCTCATCAGAGTCGTCGCCTGCTTGGCCTTCTCGATGCCGGTTGCGACGACCAGCTCGTTGGTCTGGTCGACCACCTCCCGGTAAAGCAGTCGCTTACTCGAAAAGTAGTGGTTGATCGCGGGACGGGTCAGATCAGCGCGCAGGGCGATCGCCTGGAAAGTCGCCCCGTCGTAACCGCGTTCGCTGAACACCTCGCGCGCAGCGCGCACGATGCGCCTGCGCGTCTCGTCGGCCTTCGCCGCCGGGGGACGCCCAGGCCTTCGGTTCGCCCTGGATTCCGTCGTCGGCATCAGTGGATTGTGCCATCGCGACGGTGCGGCATTAGTGCGTTCGGCGGGACTTCACCAAACTTTTTTGTCTGGTAGTCCTCGATCGCCTGGATCAATTCGACTTTGGAATTCATTACGAAAGGTCCGTAGTGGAATACCGGCTCGCGAATTGGGCGCCCGCCCAGGATCAGCACATCCATCTCCCCCCGAATCTGATGGGCGCCGACGGTGATCCGATCGCCGGGCCCCAACACAGCTAACTGACCCTGCCGGAGCGGTTGCCCCTCTGACCCCACATACCCACTCCCGGACAACACATATACCAGCGCGTTGAATTCACGTCGCCACGGAATGTTCATCCGCGCGCCGGGCTGAATCGTCGCGTGCACCAGCGTGATCGGGGTGTGGGTCGCGCCCGGCCCGCGGTGGCCGTCGATCTCACCGGCGATGATGCGCAGCAGCGCTCCCCCGTCGCCGGAGGAAAGCAACTGCGCGTCGGTACCCTCAATAGCCTGGTAGCGGGGCTGCGTGAACTTGTCCTTGCGGGGCAGATTGACCCACAGCTGGATGCCGTGGA
This sequence comes from uncultured Actinomycetota bacterium, assembly GCA_963758775.1. Lineage (GTDB taxonomy): Bacteria > Actinomycetota > Actinomycetes > Mycobacteriales > Mycobacteriaceae > Mycobacterium. The sequence goes on along the minus strand of CAVWWU010000010.1, from coordinate 1,060,874 downwards.
AGAGGCCACCGCTTTCCACCAGTTCGGCCGGTGGCGTCTCGATGTGCAGGATGCCGGAGCCGGCGGTCATCCATTGCGTGGCTCCGTCGCTGATCAGCCCGCCGCCGCCGTGGGAGTCCTGGTGCGCGAACTTGCCGTCGATCATGTAGGTGACAGTCTCGAAGCCACGGTGCGGATGCCAATCGGTGCCCCGGGGCGCCCCGGGCTCGTAGTCCACCTCGCCCATCTGGTCCATGTGTACGAAGGGATCCAGGTCGGCGGTGCTGACCCCGGCGAAGGCGCGGACCACCGGGAAGCCCTCACCCTCGTAGCCACGCGGGCCCGTGGTGATCGAGCGCACGGGACGCTCGGTGTCGGCGGGACCCGCCGGGCGCACGCGCGCCAGCGTGAGGGTGTCTGCGGTGATGGCGGGCATTTTTATCTCCTCGATAGTAAGTATTGAATATAACCGGACTGCGGTCCGCTTATTCCGTGGTGCCCTAAGATGGGCCGGTGGACGAAGCGCAGCCTGGTGAGCCCCCCGCGCTTCCGGTCGCCCCGCCGGCCGCGGCCGGCGGACGCTTCGGCTCCACCATCAGAACGTCCGGCTACCTGCAGAAGTGGTTCCTGCTGGGCAGCACGATCGGCCTCGTCGCCGGCCTGGGCGCGGTCGTCTTTTACCTCGCGCTGAGATACACCGCCGAGTTCCTGCTCGGCGACCTCGCCGGCTACCGCCTTCCGACGCCGCTCGGCGAGGGCGGCAGCCACGGATCGGCCGGATTCGTGCGGCCGTGGGCGATTCCCTTGGTGACGACGGGCGGCGCGCTGTTGTCGGCGTTCATCGTGGCCCGGCTCGCTCCCGAAGCCACCGGGCACGGGACCGACGAAGCCATCGAGGCGGTGCACGGCGACCCGCGTGCCATCCGCTTTCGCGCGGTGCTGGTGAAATTCGTGTCGAGCGCGCTGACCATCGGTTCGGGCGGCTCGGCCGGCCGCGAAGGGCCGACGGCCCAAATCTCGGCCGGGTTCAGCTCGTTGCTTACCCGGCGGCTGCACCTGTCCGACGAGGACGGCCGGACTGCGGTGGCGCTGGGGATCGGCGCGGGCATCGGCGCGATCTTCGCCGCGCCGCTGGGCGGGGCCGTGCTGGCCGCATCGCTGCCCTACCGCGACGACTTCGACTACCGCTGCCTGCTGCCCGGCTTCATTACGTCCGGGATCGCGTACGCGGTGCTCGGCGCGTTCCTGGGCTTCGACCCCTTGTTCGGCTACATCGACGCCGAATATCGCTTCGAGAGAGCCTGGCCGCTGCTGTGGTTCGTGGTCCTCGGCCTGGCGGCCGCGGCGGTCGGCTACCTGTATGCCCGCACCTTCCACGCCAGCGTCGCCTTCACCCGCCGACTGCCGGGCGGGCCGGTGCTCAAGCCAGCGGTCGGCGGGCTCCTGGTCGGCCTGCTCGGACTGCTGATCCCCCAAATCCTCAGCAGCGGCTACGGCTGGGCGCAGCTGGCCGCCGATCGCACAGCGCTGCTGCAGATCCCGCTGTGGATTGTGCTCGTGCTGCCGGTCGCCAAGATCGTGGCCACGTCGCTATCGATCGGCACCGGCGGGTCCGGCGGGCTGTTCGGGCCCGGCATCGTCATCGGCGCGTTCCTGGGAGCCGCCATTTGGCGGCTGGGTCAGCTGTCCGGCCTCCCGGGCGTGCCCGACGGGCCGGGCATCTTCGTCGTCGTGGGGATGATGGCCTGCTTCGGCTGTGTGTCCCGCGCGCCGCTGGCGATCATGATCATGGTCGCCGAGATGACCGGGTCGTTCTCGGTGATCCCCGGCGCGATCATCGCCGTCGGCATCGCCGCACTGCTGATGTCACGCACCAACGTCACCATCTACGAAGCGCAACGCCTCAGGCTCGCAAGGTAATTGACTGCGCACGCTCCGCGGCCGGCTACTTGGTTTTGCGCCGCGCGCTGTTCGCCGCGCTCTTCTCGGAGGACGCACCCGCGTGCGCCAACTTCCCAGCCGCGCTCTCCAGGTGTGCCCGGACGAACCACTGGAACTTCTCCAGCTCCCGGGCGTGGCCGATGAGGATGTCTTGAGTGACCGCGTCGAGTTCCTCTGTCTCTTCTATGGCTTGGCGAATGTCTTCGATAACGCCGTTGTAGACGAGATCCAGCGCCCCCAGGTGAGCCGGGACCGTGTCACGGCCGACCGAATAGTCGTCCCAAGTGCGATCCTCGATGATCGCGCCCGGCGTGCCCTTTGGCGACGCGCCCAGAGTCGCGATGCGCTCGGCAACCTCGTCGGCGTAGGCCCGCACCGCTTCAACCTGCGGGTCGATCATCTCGTGCACACCAATGAAGTTGGGGCCAACCACATTCCAGTGGATGTGCTTCAGCGTCAGATGAAGGTCGTTGTAAGTGCTCAGTTGCTTCTGCAGCAGTTCGGCGAGCCGCGCCCCCTGCTTGTCGGTCAATCCGGGAATGGTGAACTGTGTCATTGGATTCGGGTACCCGAAGGCCCTACTCGGAAACAACGCGCCGTCAGAGCGAGTGAATTTGCTGGACGGGCAGCCTGGGGCCGCGGCGCGGCTCGTAGGCCAGCCCGCTGGCTTCGAGTAGGCGAACCACCCGCTGACGGTGCGGTCGCATCGGCTCCAGGAGCTCCAGCATCCCGTCGTCGTCGACCGGGCGGCCCACCAGCGTCCACCCGATCATCTTCGGAATGTGGTAGTCGCCCACCGACACGGCGTCGGCGTCACCGAACGCGCGTTGCGCGGTCTCTGCGGCTGTCCACTGCCCGACGCCGGGCAGCGACGTCAGGGCCTCGCGGGCCAGGGGCGCCGCCCATGACGTCAGCCGTTCCAGCGACTCGGCCCGTTGCGCGCAACCGACCACCGTGCGGGCCCGACCCGGATCGACGTTGGCGCGGTGGAACTCCCACGACGGGATGGTCCGCCACACCTGCGCCGACGGCGGCACCCGCATGCCGGCCGGGGCCGGTCCGGGCGGCGGTATCCCGTACTTGGTCAGCAGCACCCGCCAGGACCGGAAGGCGTCGGCACCCGGCACCCGCTGCTCGATGACCGCCGGAATGAGGGCTTCCAGCACCCTTCCGGTGCGGCCCAGGCGCAGGTGTGGCACCCGTTTGTGCGCGGCGACCACCGTCGGGTTCGTCGGGGCGAAATCCGAGGCGTCATCGTCGGCGCCCAGCAGCCCGGGCAGCCACTCGATGAACTCCTCGGCGCCCTCGCCCCACGCCGAGCAGTCCACGGCATCGGGGGCAGCGCGGCTGATCCGCGCGGTGACGGGCCCGGTGGGCAGCAGGCTGGTGCGCCAGATGGCGCCGTCGTCGCCGATGCGGAAGCTGGGGTCACGCGGGCCACGGCGCAACGGCGCCAGCGTGTGCCCGAAGCTGACGGTGCCCGGGAAGGTGAGCGTCATTGACCGCAATCTGCCTCCCGGGACACTATGACCATGTGACCACGCCGTTCGACGACCCGCAGGCCGAACTGGCGTGGATGTTCCTGCAGACCCTCTGCGACGGCGCCGACAGTGACGCCATCGAAGAAGGCCTGGCGCTGCTCAGCGACGACTTCACCTATTGGAGCATCATCACCGGCACGTACTTCGACAAGGAGACGCTGCGCGCGGCCATCGAGCAACGCAAACACCTTCTCCCCGAGGTCAACATCGAGCTGCTGCGCTGCCTCAACGAGGGCGACACGGTGGTCATCGAAGGACACGTCGACGCCACCAGCGAAACGGGCGCCCGCTACGACAGCCCGTTCGTGTGCATCTTCGACACCCGCGACGGGCAGATCGTCTCGATGCGCGAATACAGCGACACCCGCGTGGCGGCGACCGTGTTTCCCCGGTTCAGTTAGTCGACGACGGTGATCTCAGCCTTGTTGGGGTAGAAGGCGACATGCCCGGCGATCGCCGCGACCGCGGGATAGGGCTGTTCGTAGAACCAGATCGCGTCCTCGACGGTGTCACCGGCCGAGGTGGTCACGCTGTAGTAGCTGGCGTCACCCTTGAAGGGGCAGTAGGTGGCGGTATCGGTCCGAGTCAGCCCGTCCTGGACGACGTCGGCAAGCGGAATGTATTGCACCGCAGGCAAAGTGGCCTCCTGCAAGACCAGCGCCGCCGTGGTGTCGGCGACGAGCTCGCCGTTGATGCGCACCTGCACCCGCCCGGGCGTCGGCTCGATGGTGATCGGGTGGCCGGCGTTGGGTTCTTTGATTTCCGGGTGGGTCATGGCTTCCTCCTCAGACTCCTCAGACACAGGTGCCTTTTTCAACACCGACGGGTGCTCAAGGCTTCCCGGGTGCCCGGGCGAACCGCAAGCACCGGTCGCGTTCAAGGCCGAAAAAGTTTGCCACAACGCTAAAACAACAGGGCGGGCCCGGCGTACGCTTTGCGGTGGCTCTCACCGGCTGGAATGCGGCGATCGGTCGGCGACCGCTAGGAGGGCAGCGATGTCGCAGGTGGTGGCGATCCCGGACTTTCTGGCGTCGCGGACTTGGTTTTGCCCGCGTCCCGCAGGGCGGCCCAGAACCGGGCGGCCTCGCGAATCGATTCCTCGACCGGACGCGGCTGCCAGCCCAGCTCGCGAACCGCTTTGCTGTGGTCGACCTCCGCTTCGGCGCGCATCATGCGCACCGACTTGAGGCTGAGTTCGGTGTCTTTGCCGGTGACCTTGGCACTCAGGCTGCCGAAGGCTCCCAGTGCATACAGCACCGGCACCGGGATAGAGCGCGTCGGCGGCCGCACACCGGCCTCGTCGGCCGCGATCCGCACCACGTCCGTCAGCGGCATCATCCGTTCCGAGATCAGGTAGCGCTCGCCGACGCGCCCGTGTTCGGCGGCGAGAATCATTGCCCTGGCGGCGTCGTCGACACCGACGACCTCCAGTTGAATGCCCTTCATCAGGAATGGCAGCTTGCCGAAGACCGCGCCGGAGATGAAGGCGCCGTGCGGGGTGCGCCCCCAGTCGCCGCTGCCGTAGGTCGTCGAGACGCACATCGCGACGGCGGGCAGGCCGGACTCGGCGACGTAGCGCATCACCAAATTCTCGGCCTGCACCCGGGATTGGACGTAGGGCGTCAGGCCGCGCAGGTCGATCACGTCGTCCTCGGTCGCCACGTGGCCGTGCCGCCGGCCCACCGTCACGTAGGTGCTGGTGAAGATGAACCGGTTCAATTCGGGCTGTTTGACGGCGACGTCGAGAACATTGCGCAGCCCCTCGACGTTGGTGCGAAACAGTGGCGCAGGGTCGCGCAGCCAGGCGCGGGCGTCGACGACGCAGTAATACACGTCGTCGACCCCGTCCATCGCCTCGCTGAGCGCATCGGTGTCGAAGGCGTCGCCGTGAAAGCGGGTGACATCGAGGTCGTCGATGGTGCGGGTATTCGCCTTCGGCCGCACCATGACGCGGACCTGTTCGCCGTCGGCGATTAGTTGGCGGGTGACGTGCGAACCCAGGAACCCGTTGGCGCCGATGACCAGTTTGGGTTTGGGGCTCACTGCGGAGCGCCGCCGTTTTCTCGCATCCAGCGCGCGGCGTCGTCGTCCAGCGTGCCCAGGGCCTCGGCCTTGCGACACCACTTAAGTCCCGCCTTCAGGAAGCGCAGCGGGTTGTAGACGTCTTCTTCGCGGGACCACAGACCGTCGCCGGCGTAGGTGATGATCGTGATGTTGGTCGCGCTGATCACGCTGCCGTCACCGGGGTCGCGCATCGGGTTGTCCAACTCGAGGATCACGCGCCCGGTGGATTCGTCGATGACCGACCACAACGTCGGGAACGCGATCATGTGGCTGCCCGGAAACGACGTCATCGTTGCCTTGATCCAGTCGCGCACCTGATCGCGACCCTTCATCGTGCCCATCGCGTGCTCGATGTAGTCGACGTCGGGCGTGTACTGGGCGACCCAAGCGTCCCAGTCGCGGGTTTCGGCGGCCCGGGCGACCGTTTCCTCGAATTTTTCGAAGGCGGCGGCCAGTTCGCTACGGGAGAACCGCGCCTCCTGGGGGCTGCTCACGAGGGCTTCTTTGCACCGTTAGACGTCATCGCCGGAGTGTAGCGTGGGCTAAATGACCAGCTCTCAAAAAGCCATCCTGGCGGGCGGCTGCTTCTGGGGAATGCAAGACCTGATCCGCAAGCAGCCCGGCGTGCTCTCGACCCGGGTCGGCTATAGCGGCGGCGAGGTGCCCAACGCGACCTACCGCAACCACGGCCTCCACGCCGAGGCGGTCGAAATCGTCTACGACCCGACGGTTACCGACTACCGCACGCTGCTCGAGTTCTTCTTCCAGATCCACGACCCCACAACGAAGGACCGGCAGGGCAACGACAGGGGCACCAGCTACCGGTCGGCGATCTACTACCTCGACGACGAGCAGAAGCGAGTCGCTTTGGACACCATCGCCGACGTCGAGGCGTCCGGCCTGTGGCCCGGCAAGGTGGTGACCGAGGTCAGCCCGGCCGGCGACTTCTGGGAGGCCGAGCCCGAACATCAGGACTACCTGGAGCGCTACCCCGGCGGTTACACCTGCCACTTCGTGCGTCCCGGCTGGAAGCTGCCGCGGCGAGCCGACGCCAAGACGTAACGTCAGCGCCGGCGCACGACGATTCGGCCGCCGTCCTTCGGGGTATAGGCGACGCCGCGGCAGTACCAAGCCTCCGCGGGAGCGTCGGTGCTCTCGATGGTGAAGTGGCGCAACACCGTTCGCAGCACCACGTCCATCTCCATGTTGGCGAACGCGGCTCCCACACACCGACGGGTGCCGCCGCCGAACGGGATCCACGCGAACGTGGACGGCTTGGAGCCGATGTACCGTTGCGGGTCGAAACGTTCCGGGTTGGGGAAGACGTCCGGGTTGTCGTGGATCTGCGCGATGCTCACGATCATCGAATGCCCGCGCGGAATGACCCATTCGCCGAGCTGATAGACCGGCGGGTAGATGCTGCGCGCGGCGAAATCGATGACCGTCCTGGACCGCTGGACTTCCAGGATGGTGGCCTGACGCAGCTCTTGGCCGTCGCCGTCGGCCTCCTTGGCCAGGCTGGCCAGCAGCTCGGGGTGGCGGATCACCCGCTCGAACGCCCACGCCAGCGTGGAGGCGGTGGTCTCGTGCCCGGCGGCCAACAAGGTGAGTAGTTCGTCACCGATGTCCTTGCGCGACATGACCGATCCGTCGTCGTAGGTGCTGCGCAGCAGCAACGCGAGCACATCGGTGCGGTTCTCGAAGTCGGGGTCAGCCAGCTCGTCGTCGATCAGCTTGTCGATGACGACGTCGTACTGGCGCCGCCACCTGTCCAGTCGGCCCCACGGGCTGTAGCGCCCGTAGCTGCGCTTGGGTTTGGGCAGCGCCGCCAGGCGCGAGCCGAGCGTGACCCACGGTGGGATCAGCCGGCGCAGCTCGTCGAGTTCGTCGCCGTCGGCCCCGAACACGGCGCGCAGGATGGCGTTGAGCGTGATGTGCATCATCGAAGGCAACGTTGGAAATGGTTGATCTTCAGGCCATTTCGCGGTTTCGCGCAGCGTCTCTTCTTCGATGATCGCCTCGTAGTTCTTCATGCTCTTGCCGTGGAACGGCGGCGCCAGCAACCGTCGCCGGCGGCGGTGGTCCTCACGGTCGAGGGCGAACACCGAGCCGCTGCCGAAAAGGCGGCTGAGATTGGGCTGGATGTTGCCGAGTTCCTCGGGACTGGTGGTGAAGATCTGCTTGGCCAACTCCGGCTCGGCGACCACCACGACGCGGCCGAACATCGGCACGTTCAGCATGAAGACATTGCCGTAGCGGCGCGTCAGCCGCGGGATGATCCAGCGACGCGACATCGCAAAGCCCAAGCCCTGCACCAGTTTCGGCAGCCGGGTGGCCGGAGGCAGCTTGACTGCGGGTGACGCCGGTGCGGCGATAACGGCTTCGCTCATGGCGGGTGCTCCCAAAAGATCTGCCCCGAACTCGGGGTTGGTACCGCGGTGTACCAAGGCTTCCCCGGTACGGTACTCTGTGGTACCAAAGATGACAAGGTCTTCGAGTGGGAGGGTGCTGTCCATGACGTCCGTGGCACCCGTTCTCGACGAAGCCGACCCGTTCCGGCTCCGCCTGCTCGATGGCCTGGCCGACTCCATCAACGAGCGCGGATACCGCGCCACCACGGTCGCCGACATCGTCCGGCACGCGCGCACATCGAAGCGCACCTTTTACGGCCAGTTCCCCGGCAAGGAGCAGTGCTTTCTGGAACTGCTGCGCGTCGACATCGACAAGCTCGGCGACAACATCCAGGCGGCGGTGGATCCCGAGGCCGACTGGCACCGGCAGATCCGTCAGGCGGTGGAGGCCTACGTCGGCTACATCGAGTCGCGCCCGGCCATCACCCTGAGCTGGATTCGCGAGCTGCCCTCGCTGGGCGCCGCCGCCCGCCCGGTGCAGCGCCGCGGATTGCAGCGGTTGTCGGACCTGCTCGTCGCTCTCAGTGCCAGCCCGGGTTTTCGGCGCGCCGAGCTGCCGCCGCTGACCGCGCCACTGGCCGTGATCCTGCTGGGCGGCCTGCGAGAACTGACGGCGCTGGCGGTCGAGGATGGACGCCCCGTTCGGGAGATCGTCGAACCGGGGGTGGACGCATCGGTCGCGCTGCTGGGACCTAGACACTGAGCGTCCCGGGGCTAGGCTCGTCGCTATGCGGCTATCCACTCGAAATCAACTCAAGGGCACCATCAGCGAGGTCAACCTCGGCGCCGTGATGGCCGTCGTGAAGATTCGACTCGACGGCGGCGATCAAGTGGTGACGTCGTCAGTGACCAAGGATGCCGCGCTCGACTTGGGCCTGACGGTCGGCCAGCCGGCCACGGTGTTCATCAAGTCGACTGAAGTGACGATCGGCGTCGACTAGCCGTGACGGCCACCATGCGCGCCGAGCGTTTCCGCGCGGACACCAAAACAATTGCTGTGGAGGATGTTCCGATCCCCGAGCCGGGACGTGGCGAGGTTCTGGTCAAGGTGGCGTTCTGCGGGATATGCCATTCGGACCTGAGCTTGATCAACGGCACGTTCCCCACCCAGTTGCCGGTCGTGATTCAGGGTCATGAAGCCTCGGGCACCATCGCGGCCCTGGGGCCGGAGGTGACCGGTTGGAAAGAGGGCGACCGCGTTGTGGTCGCCGCCGGGCGGCCCTGCGGCAGCTGTGCGAACTGCCGGCGCGGCGACGTGGTGAACTGCCTGAGGATCCAGTTGATGGCCTTTGCGTATGACGGCGCGTGGGCCGAATACACGGTGGCGCAGGCCGCCGGGCTGACCCGGGTGCCGGACAACGTCCCACTGGAGCAGGCCGCGATCCTGGCCGACGCGGTGTCCACGCCGTACGGCGCCGTCGTCCGCACCGGGAAAGTGGCGGTCGGGGAATCCGTTGGCGTATGGGGTGTCGGCGGCCTGGGCACCCACATCGTCCAGCTCGCGCGGCTGGTCGGCGCGGTGCCGGTGATCGCCGTCGACATCAACCCGGCGGTGCTGGATCGCGCGCTGGAAGTCGGCGCGGATCACGCGTTCGACTCTCGCGACGACAAGCTGCGCGACAAGATCGCCGAGGTCACTGAGGGACGCAAGCTGGACGTGGCGTTCGACGCGGTCGGGCTGAAGGCGACGTTCGAGCAGGCCCTGGACTGCCTGACTCCGGGCGGGCGGCTGGTGAACGTCGGGATGAGCGCCGAGGCGCCGACCATCGGACCCACGTCCATGTTCGGTTTGACGCGCAAGCAGGTGTTCGGCCACCTCGGCTACCAGAATGTCGATATCGCGACCCTGGCGAAGCTGGTGTCGCTTGGGCGCCTTGATGTTTCGCGTTCGATCAGCCAGGTCGTTTCACTCGAGGATGTCGCGCTGGGCATCGAGATGCTGGAGCGTCAGGACGGCAACCCGATCCGGATCCTGGTCAAGCCCTGAGGAAAGCGCGGGGCCCTCGCCGCGACATTTAACCGCGCACACGACACGCCGAAATACACATGCGCAGTTTCGGTTTCGGCGTGCGGGCCGCCGCGCGACATTCCGCTAGGCCAGGAACCGCTCGACGTACGGCGCGAACCGGGAACGCAGGTCGTCCTCGCGCAGCCCGAACATTTCGGGTGAGGTTTCGACGATGCCCAACCGCCCACGCCGGTGACCATCCAGGTAGTCGGCGATGGCGCCGCGCGACTCCCCGGTGAACGGCTCGCCGGCCCGCGCGTAAACCCCTTCCGCAACGCCGATTTCGTCGGCCAAGAAGTCGTCGAATCGGACGTCGATCGAGCGGTCCGGCCCGATGGTGTCGCGGTCGCGGACCAGCGCGTTGAGCATCTGCTCGAGGCGGTCGATCCAGGAATTCGCGATCTGTTCCACCGGCACCGGGGTGCGGTGCATGCGCGCGGAGTAGGTGATCATCGCGACCATCGACAGCGCCACCGGCACCGGGTCGCGGTGGGTGAACACCACGATGCTGCCGGGGAAAACGCGGTCCAGTACCGGCACCTGCTCGAGGTGTTGGGGCGACTTGAGCAGCCAGCGCCGTCCGCCGCGCAAGAACTGCATCGCCTTGAGTTGGGTGGCCAGGTATTCGTAATGCGACGTCTGATCGTGGGCCCGGTAGTAATCGCGCCAGCTCGGCACCTCGGCCAGCGTCTCGAACAGCATTGTCGAAATGTCGTTGGCGAGTAGTTGAATCTCTTCGTGGACGTGGTCGGTGGTCATCTCGTGCATGAGCGGGAAATGCGGCATCACCGTGTTGACCACCCCGACGGCGACGTCCATCCGCACCCGCCGCGGGTCCGGTTCGACGCCTGCCTCGGCCGGCAGCGGGAACGGCTCGTTGCTTTCCCAGTACGGCATGGTGCGGAACGTGGGCGCCGCCGCCAGCAGGTTGTGCAGGTGGGTGGTGCCGGTGCGGGGCAGCCCGGCGATGACCACCGGCGGCTGCAGTTCGATGTCGCCGATCTCGGGGTGTCGGCGCAGTAGGTCGCTGAGCAGCAGCCGGTTCTTGAGCAGCTGCAGCAGTTGGCCGTAGAAGTTGACCACCCCGGCGTCGTGCAGACCGTCGATCTCACGCAGGGCGGAGAGGTAGACGTCGAACCGTTCGCGGTAGTCGGGGGGCCCGAAATCGCTGAGGCCGGTGTCGGCGCTCGCCTGGGCGTGCAGCGCGTCGGCGGCCAAGGGGCACTGGGGGGCCATCGAGGCCATCATGTCGAGAATCTGCTGGGCCTCGGTGCTGAATTCCGGCTTGGCCAGGTCCGTTAAGCGAACGACGTCGGTCACGGCGACTTATGTTACTCTGAGTTTCGTAATGGTTGTTGATTTTGGCCGACCCCGTGATCCGCGCATCGACGGTGCGGTGTTGCGCGCCACGGTCGAGCTTCTCGCCGAGACCGGCTATCCCGGGTTGCTGGTCTCCGCCATCGCCGAGCGAGCCGGCACCAGCAAGCCCGCGATCTACCGGCGCTGGCCGAGTAAAGCGCACCTCGTGCACGAGGCCGTGTTTCCGATCGGCGCCGCGACGGATCTTCCCGATACCGGCTCGCTGCCCCAGGACCTGCATGAAATGGTGCGCCGGGCAATGGTTTTCATGACGACTCCGGCGGCGAAGGCGGCGCTGCCGGGGTTGGTCGGCGAGATGGCGGCCGATCCGACGCTGCATTCGGCGCTGCTGGAGCGCTTCGCCGGCATCATCGGCGGCGGGCTCGCTGAACTGCTGGAAAGCGCCGCGGCGCGCGGCGAGGTCCGCGCCGACGTGATCGCAGGCGAGTTAACCGAAGCTATCGCCGGGATCATCCTGATCGGCCTGCTCACCCGCCCCGCGGAACTCGACGACGCCTGGGTCAACCGAACCACCACGTTGCTCCTGAAAGGAATCACCGCATGACGCACGAATCGACCGCCGCATGGCGTGAGCTGCTGGCGACCCTCACAGACGCGGACCGCGGCTTCCTCGATGGCGACCGTGCTGTCACCGACGACCGGCATATCGCCGACGGCTACCGGATGCTGGCCACCACCCTGGGCGTGGCGTTCGACGCCTACCTGTTCACCGAACCCGGCCGGCCGCAGTTCGTCGCGGTGAACACGCCGTTCCGGCGCGACCGGCGCTGGGGTGGAGACAACACCGACGCGTATTACTTCATCTGCCCCGTCGAGCCGACGCGGCGCTACCGCATCAGCGGCAATAAGGCTGACAGCGTGTACTTTTCGGTGACGGCGTACAACGAGCCGTCGCCCGGCGCCTGGTCGGACCGGGTCGTGGCGATCATCCGGGACACCGACCTCGACATCGACGCCGACGGCAACTTCAGTTTCGACTTTCCGGCTACCCCCGACGCCGCCGTGTTGATGACCCGCGACTACCAGGCCGACCCGCTGACCGGCCGCCCGGTGTCCTGGCACATCCAAGCGCTCGACGAGCCGGAGCCCTTGGCGCATGGCGACGCGGAGACCGCCGCGCGGCTGCGGGCGACCGCCACCTGGCTGCGCACCATGTTCGCCATCGTGCCGCTGGCCGTCGGAGTGCGCGCAGAGGACGAGCACGCACTCGGACACGAAACAGCTCACGCGGCAAACCAATTCGCCGATCCCTACCAGGTGCCCGACGCGAACTTCGGCTGGTCGGCCCGCGACGCCTGCTACTCCTACGGCAGCTTCGTGCTCGACGACGACGAGGCGCTGGTCATCACCCACCGGCCGCCGTCGTGCCGGTTCTGGAATCTGGTGGTGTGGAACCAGTTCATGGCCACGTACGGCGCGTCCGATGCCCGGTGCTCGCTGAACGGCCACAGCGCGGTGCTCAACAGCGACGGCTCGGTGACGATCGTGCTGTCCCGCGGGATAACGACACACCCGAATTCGCTGACCGCACTGGGCTATCCGCGGGGCAACCTCGCCTTCCGGTGGTTTCTCGCCGACGGCGTGCCGGTGCGGCCGGAGGTGGAACTCGTGAAGATATCGGACGCGCCAACGGCGGTCACCTAACTCGCCTAACTCGCCGAGCGTGCAATGAGGGCGGAAAAATCGCGAAAAAGTCTCCACCAGTTCACGTTCGGCGAACCAGCTCGATTCCCCGGGCGAGGGTGGCCAGCTTCTCATCCAGCGTCTCACCCGCGGGGTAGAGTCGCACGGTGTCCACGCCGGCGTCGCGCCAGACGGCGAGTCGGGCCCGCACCATCTCCTCGGTGCCGATGAGGGTGGTGGCCAACACCATCTCATCAGTCACCAACGCGGCGGCGCCGTCGCGGTCACCACCCTGCCAGCGCTCGCGCACCTCGACCGCGACGTCGGACCAACCCTGCCGGCTGTAGGCCCGGTTGTAGAAGTTCGTGCTCGACGACCCCATGCCGCCGAGGCTGAACGCGAGTTCCTTCTTGCGGTCGGCGACCATGGCGGTGAGCTCGTCCTCGTCGGCCGCGAAGGCGACCTCGGCGCCCTGACAGATGTCGATGTCGGCACGCGTGCGGCCGGCGGCCGCCAGCCCGTCGTCGAGGTGGGCGAAGTAGGCCTCCCCGGCGCCCTCGGGGACGAAGCTGGTGCCCAGCCAGCCGTCGGCCATCTCGCCGGTCAACCGCAGCATCGCCGGCGACAGCGTGGCCAGATAGATGGGAATGGTGTGCTCGGGCCGGGTGGACAAGCGCATCGGCTTGCCCTCCCCACCCGGGCGTGGAATCTGAATCTCCTTGCCGGAGTATGAGATCTTGCCGCCTTCGAACACCTGCCGAACGGTCTCGACGGTCTCGCGCATGCGGATCAACGGCCGGGCGAACGCCACTCCGTGCAGGCCTTCCATCACCTGCGGGCCTGACGCGCCCAGGCCGAGCAGAAACCGTCCGCCGGACAGGTTGGACAACGTGATGGCCGTCTGCGCGACGAGCACCGGGGTGCGGGTGCCGACCTGAATGATGCCGGAACCGAGCAGCATCCGGTCGGTGCGAGCGGCGAGGTAGCCGATCGCCGACGGGGCGTCCGTGCCCCACGCCTCGGCGACCCAGCAGACGTCCAGGCCGAGTTTTTCGGCCTCGACCACGAAGTCGACCACCCCGGGTTGGGATAGCTCGACCGTCGTCGCGGTCCGCATCACCGCACCCCGTGCTCGGCCAGCCGCTTGATCGCCGCCAGGGTCTTGTCGATTGCGGCCTCGAACTCACGCAGCCGTACGAAGACGATTTTTTCTTCCTTGTCGGGCATCGAGTCGATCGCGACCGACAGGCCCGAGCGTCCCGGGCCCATCTGCGTCCAGAAGCTCAGCGCGGTCCCGCCGTCGCGGGGCGTCAGCCGGAACCGCCACTTCGCCGCGGGCTCGTCGGGGTCACCTACGGCCCAGGCGAATTCGTGTGGCTGGTCGCAGTCGATGATCTGCGAGGTGGTGCTCCATTGGCCGAACGCATCGTGCTCGTTGTATCCGACGAAGCGGGCACCGATCCGGGGTGCGGTGGCCCCGTCCACCCACTCCACGCGCTGCAACTCGTTGCTGAGCGTGGGCATCAGCTCAATGTCGGAGACCAGACTCCAGACCCGCTCGGGATCGGCGTCGATCCATGTCGATGCTTCCACTGTTGGGTTGTCCGCGTAGCGGGCGCCGGTCCATTCCACGGCCCCATTGTGCCCCCACCGCAAGGTGGGCAACACCCGCCAATTATGCGGCGACGGCAACCCGGTCGGCGGCCTTGTCCTGGGCGCCGCGGCGGCGGGTCCAGGAATCCGGGAAGCTCAGCCGGACGATCTTGCGGACGACGGTGCCGAACTGGCGCGGCAGCGAGCCGCTGTTGTAGGGCACGCCGTAGCGCTCGCAGATCTCTTGCACCTCGGGCGCGATCTCGGCGTAGCGGCGCGCCGGCACGTCGGGGAACAGGTGGTGCTCGATCTGGTGCGACAGGTTGCCGGACAGCAGGTGGAAGAACTTGCCGCCGGTCAGGTTCGCCGAACCGAGGACCTGACGGAAGTACCACATGCCGCGCGTCTCGTCCTTGGTCTCCTCGACGGTGAATTCCTGTGTGCCGTCGGGGAAGTGCCCGCAGAAGATGATCATGTACGACCACACGTTGCGCATCAGGTTCGCCGTCAGGTTTCCGGTGAAGACAAACGGCGCGAACGGTCCGGCCAGCAACGGGAAGGCGACGTAGTCCTTGAGCGACTGGCGTCGGGTCTTCTTCCAGATCTCCTTGAGGGTGTCTTTCTTGTCGCGCACGCTGATCTCGCCGGAGCGGATCTTTTCGGTTTCCAACTCATGCAACGCGACGCCGTACTGGAACAGCACCATCAGCAGGAAGGCGTAGACCGGGTTGCCCAGGAAGTACGGGCTCCACTTCTGGTCCTCGCTCATCCGCAGGATGCCGTAGCCGATGTCTCGGTCCATGCCCACGATGTTGGTGTGGGTGTGGTGCATGTAGTTGTGCGAATGCCGCCACTGATCGGCGGGGCAGGCGGTGTCCCATTCGAAGGATTGGCCGGAGATGTTCGGGTCACGCATCCAGTCGTACTGGCCGTGCATGATGTTGTGCCCGATCTCCATGTTGTCCATGATCTTCGCCACCCCCAGCATGGTGGTGCCGAGCAGCCACGCGGGCGGCAGGAACAGCAGGGCGCGCCCGCCGACTTCCAGCGCCCGCTGGGCTTTGATGACGCGGCGGATGTAGTCGGCGTCCTCCTCGCCGAGGTCTGCCATCAAGCGTTCCTTGATGGCGTCGAGTTCGCGGCCGAACGCGTCGGCCTGTTCGCGGGTGAGGGTGATCGTGTTGTTGGACATCAGTTTTCCTCCTAGGTCGTCTCTAGAGAGCTATCTCGACATCGCCGACCGGGACGGACACGCAGATCTGCACGTCTTCGTCCGGGCCGGTGGAGACCGAGCCGGTGGTCAGGTTTCGTACGGTGCCGGCGGTCTTGCGCCGGGTGCAGGTGTGGCAGATGCCCATCCGGCATCCGTTCTCGGGTGTCAGGCCGGCGGCCTCGGCTTGTTCCAGCAGCGAGCGGCCGTCGTCGGTGACGTCAATGTTGCTTTCTGCAAAGCTGATTCGTCCGCCGGATGGGTTTGCCGCGGGCTCGAATACCGGCGGGACGAAACTCTCGGTGTACACGTTCTCGCAGTGCTGCTGCACCGCTTCGACCAAAGTGGTTGGCCCGCAGACGAACACCGCGTCGGGCTTGCGCATTGCGGCGGCCAGGTGCTCCGGACCGAACGAGCCGACGAGGTCGCCGGCGCCCGATCGGGTGTAGCCGTGCAGGACCTTCACCCGCTTGAGGGCGGCCAGCTCGTCGCGGTAGCACGCCTCTTGCGGGCTGCGCGCGTAGTGGATGAAGGCGATCTCAGCCCCCTTGGTCTGGGGGTACCCCTCGGCAACAAGCGTGCGCAGCATCGCCATGAGGGGCGTGATGCCGCTTCCGCCCGAAACGAGCAGGATCCGTCGGGGCCTTTCGGCCGGCAACACGAAGTCGCCGCCGACACCGGACAATCCGACCACCATTCCGCGACGGGCCCGCTCGTAGAGGTGGGTCGAGACCAGTCCGCCGTCGTGCTGACCGATCGTCAGCTCCAGGTTGGGGCCGCCCTCGGCGTTGGCGGGCGAGTAGCAGCGGGTGTGCCGGCGGCCGTCGATGTCGACCGTGAGGCTGACGTACTGGCCGGCCTTGACGGAGTGGGTGGAGGTGAAGGTCTCGTTCGGCGCCAGGGTGAGGGTGACGCTGCGCGGGGTGGTCCGGCGCACGTCGACAACCTTGGCGCGGGATTCGCCGATCGTCCAGGTCGGCGCCACCAGCTCGGTGTAGCGGTCGACGCCGTGCGGACCGGTAAGCAGGTCTACCAGGTCAGAACTCAGGACTCGCTTGCGTAAACTCTGAGCAAGAGTCCGAGTGGAAGTTTGAGTGAACATATGTACACCGTGCTGCTTGATACCCCAGCTAGTCAAGGCTTTTCTGCAGGTCTGTGGTAGGTTTCACATAGTGAACAGCCGTACTCCTAGCTCACACCCGCGCCGGTCGGGGCGGGAGCGTTCACGCGAAAGCCCCTCGCGCGAGGAGCGCAAAGAGGCGACGCGGCGCGCGATTATCGCCGCTGCACTCAAGTTGCTGCAGGACCGCAGCTTTTCCGCCCTGAGCCTGCGCGAGGTGACCCGCGAGGTCGGGATCGTGCCTGCGGCGTTCTACCGGCACTTCGAATCCATGGAAGCCCTCGGGCTGGTGCTGATCGACGAGTCGTTCCGCACCTTGCGCGACACCCTGCGCGGCGCGCGCGCCGGCAAGCTCGACCCGACCCGGGTGATCGAGTCGTCCGTCGAGATCCTGGTCGGCAGCGTCGCCGATCGCCGCGAGCACTGGCGGCTGATCGGCCGGGAGCGTTCCAGCGGCCTGTCGGTGCTGCGCTACGCCATCCGCACCGAGATCCGGTTGATCACCTCCGAGTTGGCCACCGACCTGGCGCGCTTCCCGGGACTCAACGCGTGGAGCACCGAGGACCTCAACGTGCTGGCGACGCTGTTCGTCAACGCCATGATCGCCGTCGCTGAGCTGATCGAGGACGCCCAGAGCGCCGAGGCGCTGGAAGAGATCGAGCGCGTGGCGGTCAAGCAGTTGCGGATGATCGCCATTGGCGTCGCGGGCTGGCGAAGCAGCCCCTGAGGCGGGTGTTTCCCGATACGCTGCGGCGATGTACTCTCGCGCGTCTCTTACCGCCGCGGCCGTCGTGGCGGCGGGGATCGCCCTGATTCCGGCTGCTCGGGCGGACGGTCCCGATGACTTCTTCCTGCAAGCCCTCGACGGCCAGGGTGTGCAGTACGGCACCACGGACCGGGCGATCTCGGTGGCCAGGAACGATGTGTGCGCGCAATTGGATGCCAACCCGGGCTCGTCGATGAGCGACATCGTTCCCGTCGTGGCGGCCGACGCCAATCTGTCGGCCGCTGACAGCTCGTTCCTCGCGACGTCGGCCATCGGGGCCTACTGCCCGCAGTACAAATCCGTGCTCACCGCGCCGGCATCGGTGCCGGGCGGCGCCGACCCGACGCCCGTGCCGGGTGGGCCGATGAACGTGCCGATCTCGTAGGCCCTAACGCGGGCGCCGCCACATCGGCCACATGGTGGGCCCACCGTCCGGCAACACGATCTCGCCGGTCACTTCAAAGCCAAACCGCTGGTAATAAGCAATGTTCTGGAACTTGCTCGACTCCAAATAAGCCGGGGCATGTTCGGCGTCGACGCGATCCAGGCGCGACTGCATCAAGACCTGTCCGAAGCCCTTCCCACGAACGGACGGGTCGCTGCCGAGCACGGCCAGGTACCAATGCGGCTCTTCGGGATGTAGACGTTTCATCAGTTCCTGTATCGCGCGGCCACGCCCCGCACGCCCACCGAAGACGCTGACGAACGTGGGCGTCATCGCCAGCTGCGCCCAGCGCGATTCGCGCCATTCGTTGGGCGGGTTCCACAGTGCGGCGGCGCCGATGCCCGGTCCGTCGGAAGAGACCTCGACGCCGCCGGTGCCCAGATGGTGATGCCGGGTCACCGCCGCGAACAACCGGGACAGCCGAGCGGTCCGCGGCCCCTCGTCGGGGAAAAGCCAGATCATCACCGGGTCATCGAAAAACGCGCGCGCCAAGGCGCGCGACAGCTCGCGCACATCGGTCTTGCGTGCCGGACGGGCCTCGGGAGCCACGGTTCACGACACCCAGGGGCCGATGCCGCCGATCTTGTCGATGCGGATGCGGGTGAGGAATCCGGGCGGGGCGCCCTCGGGCGGGAACACGTCCGGGTTGGACAGGGTCGTGGCGAGTTCCTTGAGCACCTCGGGTGCGCCGCCCTCGACGATCCGCGCGGTGCCGTAGACCAGGAGGTAGGGCCGCATCTCGGGCGCGACGTCGCCCACCGCGGCGACGGTCAGGGCCACCCGGGGATCGTTGCGGACGTTGCGAACCTTCCTGTGCTCGCCGAGGTGCGCGGTGACGAGCTCGTCCCCGTCCGTGGTCGACTGGAGCTGGACCCAGACCAGGGACACCTGGGGGCTGCCGTCGGGATTGAGGGTGACCAGGGTGGCGTCGGCACCCTTGCCGATGAGGTCACGTGCGGCGTCGTTGAGCTTCATACGTTGTCATACTGCCCCGCGGCCGGATTCATTCCCAGTAGTCCCGCATGAGTTCGGTGGCCCAGGCGGGCTGGCGCACCTGCCCTCGGGGGCCGAACTCTTGCATGTAGGGCTTGATGTCGATCACCGGCGTGCCGTCGATCGCGTCGAGTCCGCGCACCGTGATCTCGCGCCCGTCGACACCCAGCACGGCGCAGGTCGTGATGCCGAGGCGGTTGGGGCGGTTCTTGCCACGCTGGGCGAAGATGCCCACCTGGGGCCAGTCGGGATTACCCCGCGGGCGGCGTGCACCGAACTCGACGCTGCCGGCATCGACACGGTGGAACGCGTAGACGACTTCGATATGCGAGAAGGCGTCCAGGCCCCACAGCGCCGATTCGTCAAAGTCATCGGACAGGCGGATCGCTGTCGTCTCCTGGTCCCAGTCGTCGTCGGTGGGCTCCGCGCGAGTGCTGCGAACCGTGCCAATCGGAATGACCTCCATGCGCCTATTCAAGCCCTTCACCAAGCTGCCTACGATGGCTCTCGTGTGGGATTTCGAAACGGACCCGGAATATCAGGCGAAGCTCGACTGGGTGGAAAAGTTCATGCTCGAGGAACTCGAACCGCTCGATCTGGTCTCCCTCGATCCCTACGACAAGCAGAACGCCGAGATGATGACGATCCTGCGGCCGCTGCAGCAGCAGGTGAAGGATCAGGGGCTGTGGGCCGCGCACCTGACGCCCGACCTCGGCGGCCAGGGCTTCGGCCAGGTCAAGCTGGCGCTGCTCAACGAGATCCTCGGGCGGTCGCGCTGGGCGCCGTCGGTGTTCGGCTGCCAGGCCCCCGACTCGGGCAACGCCGAGATTCTGGCTCTGTTCGGCACCGACGAGCAGAAGGCCCGCTATCTGCAGCCGCTGCTGGACGGCGAGATCACGTCCTGTTATTCGATGACCGAACCGCAGGGTGGGTCGGATCCCGGCATGTTCGTCACCCAAGCGACCCGCGACGGCGACGACTGGGTCATCAACGGCGAGAAGTGGTTTTCCAGCAACGCCAAGCACGCGTCGTTCTTCATCGTGATGGCGGTGACCAAGCCCGACGCCCGCACGTACGACAAGATGTCGCTGTTCATCGTGCCCGGCGAGACCCCGGGCATCGAGATCGTCCGCAATGTCGGGGTGGGCGGCGAGTCAAGCAAGCACGGGTCGCATGGTTACGTCCGCTACAAGGACGTGCGGGTGCCGGCCGATCATGTGTTAGGCGGTGAGGGTTCGGCATTCATGATCGCGCAGACCCGCCTCGGGGGCGGCCGCATTCACCACGCGATGCGCACAATCGCGTTGGCGCGCAAGGCCTTCGACATGATGTGTGAGCGCGCGGTGTCGCGGCAGACCAGGCACGGCAAGCTGGCCGACTTCCAGATGACGCAGGAGAAGATCGCCGACAGCTGGATCCAGATCGAGCAGTTCCGGCTGCTGGTGCTGCGCACCGCGTGGCTGATCGACAAGCACCACGACTATCAAAAGGTGCGCCGCGACATCGCCGCGGTCAAGGTCGCCATGCCGCAGGTGCTGCACGACGTCGCGCAGCGGGCGCTGCATCTGCACGGCGCGTTGGGCGTCTCCGACGAGATGCCGTTCGTCAAGATGATGGTGGCCGCCGAGTCACTGGGCATCGCCGACGGCGCGACCGAGCTGCACAAGATGACGGTGGCCCGCCGCACGCTACGCGAATATCAGCCTGTGACAACGCCTTTCCCGTCGCAGCACATCCCCACCCGGCGCGCCGAAGCACAGGCGCGGTTGGCCGAGCGGTTGGAGCACGCGGCCGCGGAGTTCTAGCCGCCGGGCGCTGCTACGAAACGTAGCGAACGATGCTTTCGGCCACGCACGCCGGCTTGGGCGACCCGTCGATCTCCACGGTGGTCGACACGGTCGCCTGCACGGCCCCATTGCCGACGTCTTCGACACCGACCAACGAGGCGACCGCACGGACCTTGGAGCCGACGGGCACCGGGGACGGGAAGCGAACCTTGTTGAGGCCATAGTTGATTGCCAGCTTGATGCCGTTCACGGTGTAGATCTCGTGCTGCAGCCGCGGCAGCAGCGAAAGCGTCATGTAGCCGTGCGCGATGGTCTTGCCGAACGGGCCCTTGGCCGCGCGTTCGGGATCGACGTGGATCCACTGGTGGTCGCCCGTCGCGTCGGCGAACAGGTTGACGTCCTCCTGGGTGATGGTCACCCAGTCGCTCTGCCCGATCGTCTCACCGGTGGCCGCGGCCAAGTCCGCTACTGACTCGAAAGTGCGCATGGTCTCTCCTCTGTCTTCCGCTGATCAACATCGTGCCATTTGGGATCGGTAGCGCCGTCGGCGCTATTAACTTGGCACATGCAAACGAGAGCAGTGCGGGCCGCCTTGGCCGCGGCGATGTGGGCGGTGACGATCGGTGTCGCGGGTCCCGCCGCTGCCGACCCAGAGGTCGCGCCGTGTGATCCCCAGACGCTCACGGTGGACGCAAGTCCGGCGCAGCCCGGGCTCGGCCATCGCGCCGTGCAAGTCAACTTCGCCCTGCAGGCCGGTGGCGGCGCATGTCAGCTGTCGGGCTATCCGACGGTTGACGCCTTGGTGGAAGGTGCGCCGCCGGTCCATGCCGAGCAGACAACCCACGGATATCTCGGCGGCGCCACACCCGACACGACCGTCACCCTGGAGCCGGGTCGCGGCGCACGCGCGATGGTCGAATGGGTCGCGGCCGCCGGTAAGCAGGGTCCGCCGTGTCAGATCTACGGGCCGTCGGGTGCCGATGCGACCCTGCGCGTCACACCACCCGGAACATCGCAGACCTTCAGTGTCCCGACCTCGGTCGGCCGCAATGAGGGTCTCTGCCGGCTGCAGGTCCACCCGGTGACCGATTGATCCAAGATGGACCTGTGCGGCTCCTGCTGATTGCCGATACCCATGTCCCCAAACGCGCGCGCGACCTGCCCGCGCAGGTTTGGGACGAGGTGGCGAACGCGGATGTCGTCATCCACGCCGGCGACTGGGTGACACCCGACTTACTCGACGAGCTGGAGGCCAGGGCTGGGCGACTGATCGCGTGTTGGGGAAATAACGACGGCTCGGTCCTGCGAGAGCGGTTGCCCGAGCGCGCCGACGTGACGCTGGCCGGCGTCCGCTTCACCGTCGTGCACGAGACCGGGGCGTCCGGCGGCCGCGACGCGCGAATGTCGCGGCTCTATCCGGACAGCAACGTCCTGGTGTTCGGCCACAGTCACATCCCGTGGGATACGACGACCGACACCGGGCTGCGTTTGCTGAATCCGGGTTCGCCGACCGACCGCCGTCGCCAACCGTTCTGCACCTACCTGACCGCTGGCGTCGACGACGGGACCCTGAAGGATGTGGTTCTGCATCGCCTTGACACATGTAGCTGACAGCTAGGCCCTACAAAGCCCGCACACATATATAGCTCGTAAACAGAGATATATATGCACGCACTCAAGGAACGCACCGACCTGGCCGCCGAGCTCTCTCGCGTGGTCGGCCGCTTTCGCCGGCAATTGCGCCGGTCGGCCGGGCGCGGATTCGACTCCGCACGGCTCACCGAGTCACAGACAGAACTGCTCTGGCTGGTCGGCCGGCAACCGGGAATCTCGGTCAGCGCCGCCGCCGCCGAACTCGGCTTGGTCCCCAACACCGCCTCGACCCTGGTTTCCAAGCTGGTGGCCAACGGCTGGCTGATCCGGACCGTCGGCGACACCGACCGCCGCGTCGGCCAGCTGCGTCTCGCCGAGCCCAGCCAGCGCATCGTCGACAAGTCCCGCACCGCGCGACGGGCGCTGCTGTCCGACGTGCTGATCGAGCTCGATAGCGACCAAATCAACTCTCTGACAAAGGGGTTAGAGGTTCTCGACACGATGTCCCGACTACTGCAGGAGCGACGATCATGAGCGGATCACTACCGATGGCCATCGACTGCCGAAAACTGACCTACCGGTATGGCAAGTTCACCGCCGTCGATGACCTGACCCTGCAGGTGCGACCCGGCGAGACCATGGGTCTGCTCGGACCCAACGGTGCGGGAAAGACGACGCTGGTGCGGATGCTCACCACCCTGACGCCCGTACAGCAGGGCGATTTGCGCATCTTCGGAATGGACTCAGGCGACCAGACCGTCGACATCCGGAGCAATATCGGCTATGTCCCGCAACAGCTTTCAATTGAGGCGACGCTCACCGGTCGGCAGAACGTGGAGTGGTTCGCGCGGCTGTACGGGGTTCCTCGCGCCCAGCGCGCCGAGCGCGCCGAGCAGGCGCTGGCCGCCATGCAATTGGACGACGTGGCCGACCGGCTGGCGGGGACCTACTCCGGCGGCATGGTGCGCCGGCTGGAGGTGGCCCAGGCACTGGTGAACCGCCCGTCGCTGCTGGTGCTCGACGAGCCGACCGTCGGGCTCGATCCGATTGCCCGCGATGGAGTTTGGCAGCAGGTGCAGAACATGCAGTCGCAGTTCGGCATGACCGTGCTGCTCACCACCCACTACATGGAGGAAGCCGACGCGTTGTGCGACCGGGTGGCGTTGATGCATCACGGTGTGCTGCGTGCCGTGGGCACTCCCACCGAACTGAAGGCCCGGGTGTCCAGCGGGTCCCCGCGCGCTTCGCTCGAGGATGTGTTCCGCCACTACACGGAGCAGGACTTGTCCGGTGGATCGGAAGAAGAAGTCGGCTCGTTCCGTCAAATCCGTTCCAGCAGAAAGGTTGCCAGCCGTGCAAGTTGATGATGCCTTGAAAGGCCCAGCAGTCACGCTGGTCCGCGCGCCGCGCGGATGGCACCGGGTCACCGCGACGCTGGACCGCGTCAGCGCGTTCGCGATCGTCGAACTGCAGAAGCTACAACACGATCGCACCGAACTGATCACCCGGATGGTGCAGCCGGCGCTGTGGCTGTTGATCTTCGGCACCACGTTCAGCAAGCTGCACGTCATCCACACCGGGTCGGTTTCCTATCTAGCGTTTCTTGCGCCGGGGATCATCGCGCAGTCGGCGCTGTTCATCTCGATCTTCTATGGCATCCAGATCATTTGGGACCGCGACGCCGGTATCCTCGCCAAGCTCATGGTGACCCCTGCGCCGGCGTCGGCGCTGATCACTGGCAAGGCCTTCGCGGCGGGCGTGCGGTCAGTCGCCCAGGTGGTCGGCGTGATGGCGCTGGCCTATCTGATGCGCATCGGTCTGACGATCAACCCGCTGCGGATCCTGGGGGCGATGGCCGTCGTCATGCTCGGCGCCGCGTTCTTCGCCTGCCTGTCGATGACGCTGGCCGGGTTGGTGCGCAGCCGCGATCGCCTGATGGGGATCGGGCAGGCCATCACGATGCCGTTGTTCTTCGCGTCCAACGCGCTGTACCCCGTCGACGTGATGCCCGGCTGGCTGCATGTGCTGAGTAGGGTCAACCCGCTCAGCTACGAGGTCGATGCCTTGCGGGGGCTGTTGATCGGCACGCCGTTCAATCCGGTCGACATCATCGTGTTGGTCGCGGCGGCGCTGATCGGGATCGCGACGGCGTCAACGTTGTTGCGGCGCTTGGTTTCCTGAGTCGACAGCATCCTTCGCCGAACGTGAAACGACGGCGATAAATCCGCCAAAATCTCGCCCTGGGTTCACGTTCGGCGAACGTCTGAGAACCCGCCGAGTCCGCTCCGAGCAAGATGGTCGCGACCCGCTGCGCCCGGCTTCGCCGCGCTTGCGATCGCTCCGAGCCCCAATCGTTAGCCAACTGCGACATCGAGTTACGGCCGCGACATCCGCTTCGAGCAGCACCATCGTGTTTGACTCGCCTGACAGGTTCCACCGCGGTAAGCGGCAGATCAAAGTTGGGATGGGTACAAGCTATGACGCTCTTCGAGGGGATGCGAAAGTTGCGCAGCACCACGGCAAAGCTGCCGCTCCGGCTGGCTGTAGCGACGGTGGGAGCCGCCACGTTGTCCGGTCTTGTCTGTGCCGTCGGTGGCACGGCGACCGCGGGGGCATTCTCCAAGCCGGGCCTTCCGGTGGAATACCTACAGATTCCGTCGCCGTCGATGGGCCGCGAGATCAAGGTCCAGTTCCAGGGCGGCGGGCCGCACGCGGTCTACCTGCTCGACGGCCTGCGCGCGCAGGACGACTTCAGCGGCTGGGACATCAACACCAACGCGTTCGAGGAGTACTACCAGTCGGGCCTGTCGGTGATCATGCCGGTCGGCGGCCAGTCCAGCTTCTACAGCAACTGGTACCAGCCGTCGTCGGGCAACGGGCAGAACTACACCTACAAGTGGGAGACGTTCCTGACTCAGGAGATGCCCGCCTGGCTGCAGGCCAACAAGCAGGTTTCGCCGACCGGTAACGCGGCGGTGGGCCTGTCGATGTCCGGTGGCTCCGCGCTGATCCTGGCGTCCTACTACCCGCAGCAATTCCCTTACGCCGCATCGCTTTCCGGCTTCCTCAACCCGTCCGATGGCTGGTGGCCGACCCTGATCGGGCTGGCGATGAACGACTCGGGTGGTTACAACGCCAACAGCATGTGGGGCCCGTCGACCGACCCGGCGTGGAAGCGCAACGACCCGACGCTGCAGATTCCGCGGCTGGTCGCCAACAACACCCGGGTCTGGGTCTACTGCGGTAACGGCAACGCCAGCGACCTCGGTGGTGACAACGTGCCGGCGAAGATGCTGGAAGGCATGACCCTGCGCAGCAACGAGCAGTTCCAGCAGACCTACGCGGCCGACGGTGGACGCAACGGCGTGTTCAACTTCCCGGCCAACGGGACGCACTCGTGGCCCTACTGGAACGCCCAGCTGGTCGCGATGAAGGCCGACATTCAGCAGACGCTCAACGGCGCCAACCCCTCTGCATAACCGGTAACACCAAGCCAGCATCGGCAGCAGCGCAACGGCCAGCGCTGCTGCCGATGCTTCTTGCAGTCAGGCGCGGCGGTCCTGATGGAAATACGTGTAGCCGGTCGTCAGCGCGCACATCGCCGAGGCGACCACCAGCATCCAGGTGCCATTGACCAGCACGCCGATGAAGCCGCCCACCGTCGCGCCCAGAACAAAACTGGTGAAAAGCAGAAAGTAGCCCAGCCAGTCCGACGGTTTCCCGCCGGCGATGTGGCGTTCGATGCCCTGGCCCATCTTGACCAGCGTGCCGGTCACATAACTCAGCGGCACCGACACCTCGCCATCCTTGACGAACGACGTATTCAGTGAGCCAACACCGAACGCCACCAACATGATTGGCGTGAAATCGAGCTGAACTTCTTCCCACCCCTCGTCGATGACGTCCAGGATGGTTGCAGCGAAAAGGCTGAAGGTGGTCAGCACGGTCGGCCCGTGCGGATGTCCCGACCAGAAGCGGCGGCGGCAGATCGACGCCACCACCACACCGGCTACGAAGCACAGGATCAACACCCCCGCCGAGACCGCCAGCTTCACGTCGTTGCGGAAGTACCCCAGCACGGCGCGCTGCGCGTTGCCGGTCATGAAGGTGACGAAGTATCCCTCCGAGTGCATGTAGGCGGTGGCCCCGAGGACGCCGGCCAGCACCGCCAGCACCCACGACAGCCGCGTCTCGCTGTTGAACACCTCGCCCGTCACACGGACATGCTGTCAGACACGGCGCCGCACAAGCTAAACGGCGGTGAGCCGCGCGATGCTGCGCAGCGGGATCGGCAGCCACCCGGGCCGGTGCCGCGCCTCGTACCCGGCCTCGTACACGGCCTTGTCGAGTTCGTAGGCGGCCAGCAGCAGCGCCGAATCGCGCGGGTCGATTCCCGACGCGGCCGCATAGCCGTCGCAGAAGGCGGTGCGGTTGCGCTCCACCCATTCCCGGGCGCGCGCGGCGCGTTGCTTGTCGGATGTCTGGTCCACCAAGGGCCCGTATGCCGCGTACTCGAACGAGCGCAGCACGCCGGCCACGTCGCGCAGGGGTGAATCCGGCGCGCGCCGCTCGTCGAGCGGCTGACCCGGCTCACCTTCGAAGTCGATCAGCAGCCAACTCTCCGGCGTGCGCAGCACCTGGCCCAGGTGCAGATCACCATGGACCCGTTGGACGGTGATTGTCTCGTTGGACAGCTTCTGGAATCGCTCTTCGACCGTCTCGGCGTACTCCGCCAGCTCGGAAACCGCGGCGACGGTGGACGCCAACCGCGCCAGCACGTTGTCCACCGGAAACGTTGTCTGCGCCGTTCCGAGAGACTCGGCGAGGGTGGCGTGCACGGACGCGACCGCCTCGCCCAGCCGATAGGACTCGCCGGCGAAGTCGCCGCCGACCTCGTGGGCATACAGGTCGCCCTCGGCGAACAGGTCGCGGACGCTGGCCGTGGCCATTGCCCAGCCTTCGGCGGCGTTGGCCGCGAACTCCGTCACCATGCCCAACGGACACGCTTTGTCGGGATCGGGCGCGGTGATCTCGTAGCTGCCGAACAGGCGCGCCACGTGCGGGTTGCCGGCCCGCGCGAGCACCCGGTTGAGTTCGATATCGGGGTTGATGCCGTCGCTGACCCGGCGAAACACCTTGAAGATGGCCCGCCGATCGAAGATCACGCTGGTGTTGGACTGCTCGGCGTCGGAGACGTGCGGGTCGGACTCCAGCGGCAGAGAGACGTCGGGCTCCTTGGTGAACTCCACTTCGAGACCGGACCCCGTGCGCACGCCCGCGGTGTCCATCAGCGACAGCAGAAACTGCGGCGCATCGGAGACATACAGCGCGTCGAATCCGGTGCGGTCGTCGGCGGCGCCGATGGTGGCCACGGTGCTGTACTCGGAGACCGGCGCGGCGTCCCATCCGACGATCACCTGATAACGCTCCGAGGAGCCGTCGGTGTATGCGGCATCGACGAGTACCAGGTCCAGGTCGTCGCGCAGCGGGACGACGACGGCGGGCTCGGCGGCGGACAGCTCCCGGTTGCGTCCCGCGTACCAGCGTTGCTGGGGCAGCCACTCAGACCAAGGCAGCTTGGCAAGCTGGGTCATCTCGCGCCGCTCCTCCTCATCGGTTCGCTCTGCATCGTCGTCGGCGCGCCTCATGGGTTGTTCTCCTCAGATGGGCACAGCTGGAACCAGTAGAACCCGTGTCCGGGCAGGGTCAGCAGATAAGGCAGGTGTCCGATGCGCGGAAACTCGACCCGTCCGGTCAGCTCGACCGGCGTGCTGCCGTTCCAATGCTGCAGGTTCAGTTCGATGGGCTGCGGGAAGCGCGAGAGGTTGTTGATGCACAGCACGGTGTCGCCATCTTCCGGCGCCTGGCGCACGAACGCCAGCACCGAGGGGTTCGACCCGCCCAATTCCTGGAAGGAGCCGACCGCGAACGCGTCGTGGCGTCGGCGCACGGCCAGCATGGTGCGGGTCCAGTTGAGCAGGGAGGTCGACGTGTCGCGCTGGGCTTCGACGTTGACGGCCTGGTAGCCGTACACGGGATCCTGGCTGGGCGGCAGGTACAGTCGGCCCGGGTTGGCGGTGGAGAAACCGGCATTGCGGTCCGGCGTCCACTGCATCGGGGTGCGCACCCCGTCGCGGTCCCCGAGCCAGATCACGTCGCCCATCCCGATCTCGTCGCCGTAGTACAGCACCGGGGATCCGGGCAGCGACAGCAGCAGCGCGTTGAACAGCCGCATCTGGTTGAAGTCGTTGTCCAGCAGCGGCGCCAGCCGGCGGCGGATGCCGACGTTGGCCTTCATCCGGGGATCCTTGGCGTATTCGGAGTACATGTAGTCGCGCTCTTCGTCGCTGACCATCTCCAGCGTCAACTCGTCGTGGTTGCGCAGGAAGATGCCCCACTGGGCCGTGTCCGGGATGTCGGGCGTCTGCCCGAGGATCTCCGAGATCGGGAACCGCGACTCGCGCCGCACCGCCATGAAGATGCGGGGCATCAGCGGGAAGTGGAACGCCATGTGGCATTCATCGCCGCCCGTGCTCGGGTCGCCGAAGTACTCGACCACGTCCGCCGGCCACTGATTGGCCTCGGCCAGCAGCACCCGGCCCGGGAACTCGTCGTCGATGACCTTGCGGACGCGCTTGAGGAACGCGTGCGTCTCGGGCAGGTTCTCGCAGTTGGTGCCCTCACGCTCGAACAGATAGGGCACCGCGTCCAGGCGAAACCCGTCGATGCCCAGGTCGAGCCAGAAGCGCAGGACGTCGATCATCGCCTCCTGCACGGCCGGGTTGTCGTAATTGAGGTCCGGCTGGTGGGAGAAGAAGCGGTGCCAGTAGAACTGCTTGCGTACCGAGTCGAAGGTCCAGTTCGAGTCTTCGGTGTCGATGAAGATGATGCGGGCGTCGGTGTACTTCTCGCTGGTGTCGCTCCACACGTAGAAGTCGCCGTACGGGCCGTCGGGATCGTGCCGCGACTCCTGGAACCACGGGTGCGACTCCGATGTGTGGTTCATCACCAAGTCGGTGATGACGCGGATACCCCGCTCGTGCGCGGCGTTGAGCAGCGCGACGAAATCGTCGACGGTGCCGAACTCGGGCAGCACCTTGTAGAAGTCGCGGATGTCATAGCCGCCGTCGCGCAGCGGTGAGTCGTAGAACGGCGGCAGCCAGATGCAGTCGATGCCGAGCCACTGCAGGTAGTCCAAGCGGTCGAGCAGTCCCCGCAGATCGCCTGAGCCGTCCGCGCTCTTGTCATAAAACGCCCGGACCAGCACCTCGTAGAAAACCGCGTGCTTGAACCAAGTCGGATCGGCGGGCAGCGCGGCGGCGTCGCCGAAATCGTCGGCGCTCGGGTGCTCGACCACACCGCCCTCGACGTGACTCCCCCCGGTTGGATCGTGTTCGACAGAGTCTTTTGCGTCCGTCATCGCTTCCACGATGCCACGGGTACCCGAGGCGGGACACCTGGAATCACGCCCGCCCACATCCGTTCAAACGACCCGGCCGACACCGAAATGGCTGGTAGCCAGGCGATTAGCGGGGGACGTCAGGCCGGCGGCCCGTCGGCAAGTGTGATGTTCACGGTGCGCACGCCACCCGACGCGCTGCGGTAGGTCACCGCGATGTTGTCGCCCGGATGATGCGGCACGAGGACGTCGGCCATCGCGGTCGCCGACGTGACGTTGGCACCGTTCACCGACTGGATGACGTCGCCCGGGGAGAGCCCGGCCTCCGAGGCGGGACCGGTCCCGACGACGCGTTCGACGCGCGCGCCGTTGCCGTTGTTGTCCACCACGCCCAGGCCGAGGAAGGCTGTCGGCCCGACGTGCACCGTGGGCCCGCCCCCGCCGCCGCGGATCGCGCCGGCGATGCCCAACGCGTGCCCGATCGGGATGGCGAAGCCCGCGCCGCCCGACATCTTGAAGTTGTCGGTGGCGGCGGTGGTCATCCCGATCACCTGCCCGGCGCCGTTGACAACCGGGCCGCCCGAGTCGCCGGGCTTGATCGGCGCGTCGACCTGGATCAGCCCGTTCAGCGATTCCTCGGCGCCGGTCAGGGAGTCCGACGCGTGCACGACCTGGTTGAGGGCGACCACGCGGCCGGGCATCACGCCGGGCGCTCCGCCCTGGCCGCCCGTGTTGCCCAGCGCGACGATCGGCTCGCCGACCGTTGCCCCGCCCCCGATCGCGGCGGCGGGCAGCCCGCCCCCGCCGCGCAGCTGCAGCACCGCGACGTCCTGGCTACGGTCGTAGCCGATGACGTCGACGCCGTAGGTCTGACCGTTGGCGTTGGAGAACGCGCTGATCTGGGTGGCGCCCGAGATCACGTGGTTGTTGGTCAGCACCACCCCGCCCGGATCGATGATGATGCCGGTCCCGGCCCCCACCGCGTTGTTGAAGCCGAACTGGGTGTTGATGTTGACGACCTGCGGCGCAACCATCCCGGCCGGGTCGAGTGGCGGCGCAGGCCGCTCGCTGAACCCAGTGAACACTTCGTGCCCAGGTGCGGCGGAAGCCGGCGCGGTGGGCAGTCCCAAGGCCAGTCCCAGCCCGATCACGGCCAGCACGCTGACTAACCACGACCACCAGGCCCAGCGGTGGTGCCATCTGCTCATCGCGTCTCCTCCTGCGTCGGGATGGGAATTTCACCGTAAACCACGTTGCAAACAAACCTAATGGTCAACTCCTAAGCTGGCCCAGTGGGCAAATTCGACCCGCGGGCCGGCTTTGGCCGGTCCCCGGTGGCGCGACTGGCCACCGTCACCCCCGACGGGGCGCCGCACCTGGTGCCGGTGGTCTTCGCCGTCGACCCGCAGAACACCGAGGTCGTCTACACGGCCGTCGACGCCAAACCCAAGACCACGCACCGACTGCGCCGACTGGCCAACATCGAGAACAACCCGCAGGTCAGCCTGCTGGTCGACCAGTACGCCAACGACTGGACGCAGCTGTGGTGGGTACGGGCCGACGGTAACGCCACGATTCACCACGACGGCGAACAGATGCACACCGGATACCGGGCGCTGCGCGCGAAATACCCTCAATACCAATCCGTTTCGTTGGACGGGCCGGTGATCGCGGTCGCCGTGCGGCGCTGGTCGAGCTGGCACGCCTGACCCGACCCTTGAATTGGGCGGCGGTTGGGAGAACAGTTGGTTATGAGTGTGGCCCAGAACACACCGGCCACACTGCTTTCCCGCCGAGCAGCAGTTGGAGGACGTCATGGCCGACAGAGCGAATAGTTCCCAGGGCGCGGGAGTCGCACCCACCGCGGACGGTCCGAGCTCCATCCGCAATGTCGCTCTCGTCGGGCCCTCGGGCGGCGGCAAGACCACCCTGGTGGAGGCGCTGCTGGTCGCGGCCGGGGTGCTGTCGCGGCAGGGATCGGTGGTGGAGGGCACCACGGTCAGCGACTTCGAGGAGGCCGAGATCCGCCAGCAGCGTTCGGTCGGCCTCGCGGTGGCGTCCCTGTTGCACGACGGGATCAAGGTCAACCTGGTCGACACGCCCGGATACGCCGACTTCGTGGGCGAGTTGCGGGCCGGGTTGCGCGCCGCGGATTGCGCTTTGTTCGTCATCGCGGCCAACGAGGGTGTCGACGAGCCGACGAAGTCGCTGTGGCAGGAGTGCAGCCAGGTCGGCATGCCGCGCGCCGTGGTGATCACCAAGCTCGACCACGCCCGGGCGAACTATCAGGAGGCGCTGGCCGCAGCGCAAGACGCGTTCGGGGACAAGGTTTTACCTCTCTACCTACCGACCGGCATGCCATCGTGCACAGGCCTGATCGGATTGCTTTCGCAGACTTTCTATAAGTACGACGGCGGCGCGCGCACCACGCAGCCGACGGACCCGTCCGACGCCGACCTGATCGAGGAGGCGCGGGGCAGCCTGATCGAGGGGATCATCGAGGAGTCCGAGGACGAGTCGCTGATGGAGCGCTACCTCGGCGGCGAGCAGATCGACGAGTCGGTGCTCGTCGAGGACCTCGAGCACGCGGTCGCGCGTGGTTCATTCTTCCCGGTGCTGCCGGTGTGCAGCGGCACCGGTATCGGCACGCTCGAATTGTTGGAGGTCGCCACGCGCGGCTTCCCGTCCCCGCTGGAACACCCGATGCCGGAGATCTTCACGCCGCAGGGCGCCAACCACGCCACGCTGGCCTGCGATGCCAACGGGCCGATGCTGGCCGAGGTGGTCAAGACGACGTCGGACCCCTACGTCGGCAGGGTCAGCCTGGTCCGGGTGTTCTCCGGGACCATCAAGCCCGACGCGACGGTTCACGTGTCGGGCCATTTTTCGTCTTTTTTCGGTGGCCACGACGAGAGCAGCGTAGGAAGCCTGAGCTCGCATCCCGACCACGACGAAGACGAACGGATCGGGGTGCTGTCGTTCCCGCTGGGCAAGCAGCAGCGTCCGGCGTCGGCCGTGGTGGCCGGCGACATCTGCGCGATCGGCAAGCTGAGCCGCGCCGAAACCGGCGACACCCTCTCGGACAAGGCCGAACCCATGGTCCTGCGGCCCTGGACCATGCCGGAGCCGCTGCTGCCGATCGCCATTGCCGCGCACGCCAAGACCGACGAGGACAAGCTTTCGGTCGGCCTGGGCCGGCTGGCCGCCGAAGACCCGACGCTGCGCATCGAGCAGAACCAGGAGACGCACCAGATCGTGCTGTGGTGCATGGGCGAGGCACACGCCGGCGTCGTCCTCGACGCACTGGCCAACCGCTACGGCGTCACCGTGGACACGATCGAGCTGCGGGTACCGCTGCGGGAAACCCTCAGCGGCAAAGCGAAAGGCCACGGCCGCCACATCAAACAGTCCGGCGGGCACGGCCAGTACGCGGTGTGCGATATCGAAGTGGAGCCGCTGCCGGAAGGCGCCGGCTTCGAGTTCGTCGACAAGGTGGTGGGCGGCGCGGTGCCGCGCAACTTCATCCCCAGCGTGGAGAAGGGCGTCCGCGCGCAGATGGAAAAGGGCGTGCAGGCCGGCTACCCGGTGGTCGACATCCGGGTCACGCTGTTCGACGGCAAGGCGCACAGCGTCGACTCATCGGATTTCGCGTTCCAGATGGCCGGTGGGCTGGCGTTGCGGGAGGCCGCCGCGGCGACCAAGGTGACCTTGCTCGAACCCATCGACGAGATCTCGGTCATGGTGCCCGACGATTTCGTCGGCGCGGTGATGGGCGACCTGTCGAGTCGTCGCGGCCGGGTGCTCGGTACCGACACCGCGGGCCACGAACGCACCGTCGTCAAAGCCGAAGTCCCTCAGGTCGAGCTGACGCGGTACGCGATCGACCTGCGCTCGCTGGCACACGGCGCGGCGTCCTTCACCCGTGCGTTCGCGCGTTATGAACCGATGCCGGAATCCGCTGCGGCCAAAGTGAAGTCTGACGTCACCTAGAGTTTGGGGTGTGGGTTCGATTTCTACAGTCAACGGCCTTCCGGCGCACATCCTGCTCAATCATTTCGTCGTCGTCCTGGGCCCGCTGACCGCGATCCTGGCGATCCTCTGCGCGCTGTGGCCCGCGGCGCGACGACGGCTGATCTGGCTGGTGCTGGTGCTGTCGGTGGGCACGCTGATCCTGACGCCGTTGACCACGAGTTCGGGCGCGTGGTTGGGCGACAAGGTCGGCTACTCGCCGCCGGTCAAGCTGCACGCGGAACTGGGCAACACCTTGATCTACATGGTGGCGGCGCTGGCGGCCACGGTGATTTTGTTGACCGCCGTCCATGTACGCGAGACCCGCGGACGCCCGGTGCAAACCAGCCTGCACGCAGTGATCGTGGTGCTGGCCATCGCCGCCGCGGTGGCCACTTTGGTGCAGACCTACCGGGTCGGCGAATCAGGCGCGCGGGCGGCCTGGGGAACGGTCGCCGCCTCGCCCTAGCCGAACTGTTGCGCGACGGCGCGCCGGTCCAGCGAGCCTTTCGCGGTATGCGGCAACTCGGCCGCCTCCCGGAAGCTGGCCGGCACCTCGAACGCCGCCAGCCGCTCGCGGCAGAACTGCGTGAGCTCCTCTGCGGTCGGCGTGCCGGCTTCGCGCGGGACTATCACCGCGGCGACCGTCTCGCCGTACAGGTCGTCGGGGACCCCGAGCACGGCCACCTCGAGCACGCCGGGGTGGCTGGCCAGCACGCCTTCGACCCGCTCCGGTGAGATCTTCTCGCCGCCGCGGTTGATGAGTTCCTTGATGCGGCCGCGGATGGTCAGGTCGCCGTCGGCGGACAGTGACCCCAAGTCCCCGGTGCGCAACCAGCCTTCGGTGAAGTTGGCCGCGGTGATCGACGGGTCGCCGAGATAGCCGCGCACCACGGTGGGCCCGTTCAGCCAGACCTCGCCGACGGCCTCCGCGGAGAGCGGCTGCCCGTCGGACCCGGTGATGCGGATCTGCGGACCGGTCGAGCGGCCCACCAAACCCGCTGTGGCGGCTGGGTTTTCGTCGCTGTGGACGCTGGTGGTGCTCACCTGGTGGGTGGCTTCGGTCATGCCGAAGGCGCACACCACCGGTGCCGAGAACACCTCGCTCAGCGCCTGCGCCGTCTCAGGCGTGAGCGGCGCGCTGCAACTGCGGATGAACCGCAACGCGGCCGGATCTGCCGCATCGGTCTTGTTGCGCTCCAACAGGATCTGGTGAATCGTCGGCACCGCCGTGTACCAGGTGGCGCCGGCCGCGGCGATGTCCTCCCAGAACGTGTGCGCCGAGAACTTCCCGCGCGCGGGCAACGCCACCGTGCCGCCCGACGCCAGGGTGGACAGCAGCGCGGCGATCAGACCGTGTCCGTGATAGAGCGGCATCACCGCGACGGTCGCGTCCTGCGGGCCGAGCCCGTACTCGGCGATGATGGCCCGCACCGTGCCGGCGATGTTGGCCCGCGTCCAGGGCACCATCTTCGGCAAACCCGTTGTCCCACCAGTGAACATGATCATCGCGTCGTCCGGTTCCAGCCCGGCGGGAGCCCAATTCGCCGACGCGGGAGGCGTGGAGGTGTCCAGCCGGACCGATGGGTCCTGGCCGACGGACACCGCAACCGTCCACGACGGCAGCTTCGGTGGGTCGGACGCGCCGTCGACGACCATCACCCGCGCGCCGGCCGCTTCGCTGCGGGCGTCCTGGTCGCCGACGGGCAGCGCCGGGTCCAGCGGAACCACGATCAAGTCCGCCCGCGACGCCGCCAACAGGGCGACGACGAACTCGGCGTTGCTGGCCGCTCGCAAGGCCACCCGATCGCCCTTCAGCAACCCGCCTCGCATCAGCTGACCGGCCAAGTCGTCAACCAGGCTGACGAGATCGCGGTAGCTGAGCTTGATGCGGTCGGCGGTGACGACGAGCGCCGGCGCGTCCGGCTGCCGGCCGGCCAGCGCTTCGATCAGGTCGGCGATGCGGGGGTTCAAGGATTCGGTGCTCATACTCAAGACCATGCCGGGCCACCTGGTCGGTCGTCCAATACCGATTCGCAATGGGTCGATAGGCGCCGTGAATCGCCGGATAGCAACCGGGTCTTGGACATCGACCCGTCACGCGGACCACAGTGGTTACTGAGCAGAGACGCAAAGGAGTCGCGACATGACCACGACCCACTTGACCGATGGCTTCCGCCTGATGGTGGACGCCCTCAAGGCCAACGACGTCGACACGATCTACGGGATCGTCGGCATCCCGATCACCGACCTCGCGCGTGTGGCCCAGGCGTCCGGGATCCGCTACATCGGCTTCCGGCAGGAGACCTCCGCCGGCAACGCGGCCGCCGCCGCCGGGTACCTGACCCAACGTCCCGGCATCTGCCTGACGACATCGGGCCCCGGTTTTCTCAATGGGCTGCCCGCGCTGGCCAACGCCACCACCAACTGCTTTCCGATGATCCAGATCTCGGGGTCGAGCAGTCGGCCCGTCGTGGACTTGCAGCGGGGCGACTACCAAGACCTCGACCAGCTCAACGCCGCAAGGCCTTTCGTCAAGGCGGCCTACCGGATCAGCCGTGTCGAAGACATCGGGCGCGGTGTCGCGCGCGCCATCCGCACCGCGATCTCAGGCCGGCCGGGCGGCGTCTATCTGGACATCCCGGGTGATGTGCTGGGGCAGTCCATGGACGCGTCGGTCGCCGCCGACACGATCTGGCGGGTCGTCGACCCGGCCCCGCGGCAACTGCCCGCGCCCGACGCCGTCGAGCGCGCGCTCGACGTGCTGGCCCGGGCGCAACGGCCGCTGATCGTGCTCGGCAAGGGCGCGGCTTATGCGCAGGCCGACAACGTGATTCGGGACTTCGTCGAGACCACCGGCATCCCGTTCCTGCCGATGTCAATGGCCAAAGGGCTGCTGCCGGACTCACACCCGCAGTCGGTTGCGGCGGCGCGCTCGCTGGCGATCGCCCGCGCCGACGCGGTCCTGCTGGTCGGCGCCCGGCTGAACTGGTTGCTGGGACACGGGGAGTCACCGCAATGGTCGGCCGATACGAAGTTCATTCAAGTCGACATCGCCGCAAACGAATTCGATAGCAACCAGCCGATCGCCGCGCCGCTGGTCGGCGACATCGGGTCGGTGATGACCGCGCTACTCGAGGCCGTGTCCGCGCGTCCGCTCTCCGTGTCGGCCGATTGGTCCGGCGAACTGGCCGAGCGCAAGGCCGCCAACGACGCCAAGATGGGCCGGCGGCTCGCCGAGGATCCGCACCCGATGCGGTTCTACAACGCCTTGGGCGCGATTCGCGATGTCCTGCAGGCGAATCCGGACGTGTACGTCGTCAACGAGGGTGCTAACGCACTTGACCTGGCGCGCAACGTCATCGACATGGAGGTGCCGCGGCACCGGCTCGACACGGGCACCTGGGGGGTGATGGGTATCGGTATGGGCTACGCCATCGCCGCTGCGGTGGAAACCGGCAAGCCGGTGGTCGCGATCGAGGGCGACAGCGCATTTGGCTTCAGCGGCATGGAGATCGAGA
Organism: uncultured Actinomycetota bacterium; assembly: GCA_963758775.1. Classification (GTDB taxonomy): domain Bacteria; phylum Actinomycetota; class Actinomycetes; order Mycobacteriales; family Mycobacteriaceae; genus Mycobacterium. The sequence continues at coordinate 1,023,492 of CAVWWU010000010.1, read as the reverse complement.
CCATCTGCCGCTATCGTCTGCCGGTCACCGTGGTCATTCTCAACAACGGCGGGGTCTACCGGGGCGACGAGCCCGCGGACGGGGGCGACCCGGCACCGACCGTGCTGAACGCCCACGCGCGTCATGAGTTGATCGCGGAAGCGTTCGGCGGCAACGGTTATCACGTCACCACCCCCTCCGAGCTACGTAAGGCCCTGGCCGGGGCGATCGCGTCCAATGGCCCGTCGATCGTCGACTGCGAACTGGACCCGGCCGCGGGCGTCGAGAGCGGGCACCTGGCCAGCCGCAATCCAGTCAGCGCCGCCGGGTGATTCCGGCGAGCTGGGCGTCGAAGAACGCGTGCAGCGCCAGTTCCTTTGCGGATGCGACGAGTGCGCGAGCGACCGGCGAGCCCGGTCCGGCGGCGTTGGTGGCCAGCGCGACCTCGGCGGTCAGCACCGGGTCCACCATCTCGACGGCGCGGATAGCCCGGCTATCTGAGCCCACTGGGCTCGAAGACCACAGCCAGGTGTGTGGGACGATGCAGGCCCAGTTTCCAGTAGCTGCTTGTGCGAATAGCGAAGCGACCGAGTCGGTTTCGACCTGTGGCGTGACGGTGATGGAGTGGCCGGCGAAGGCGCGGTCGATCATTTGGCGGTCGCGCATGTCGGGTGTGAGCAACGCCAATGGCAGCTGCGCCGCGTCGGGCCAGGTGAGGGTCGGCGCGCCGGAGGGCAGCATGTCCGCCGGCGCCAGCAGGACATAGTGCTCTTCGTACAGCGGGACCAGGTCAACCTCGTGGTTGTCGTCGGGGGCCGCGTGCACGATCACCGCCTCGAGTTCGAAGTCGGCCATCCGCCGGTACAGTTCGGTGGCGGCCAGCCGGGAGCGAATCTGCACCTTTACCAACGGATGCGCCGAACAGAACGCGGACAGCACCAGTGACGCGGTGGTCGACGCGGTGGGAACGGTGCCGAGCCGAAGCGTGCCGGTGATGCCGGATCGCACCGCGTCCACCTCGGCCTTGAACGCGTCATGCTCGGCCAGAATCCGTTTGGCCCACACGACCAAGCGCTCCCCCTCCGGGGTAAGGCCCTCGAAGCTGTGTCCGCGGTTGATCAGCGTGACGTTCAGCTCTCGCTCCAGCTTGGCGATCGCGGCCGACAGCGCGGGCTGGGACACGTAGCACTTCTCGGCCGCCCGCGCGAAGTGTCGCTCCTGGGCGACCGCGACGAAGTACTCCAGTTGGCGGAAGAGCACGGATCCAGTGTCCCACCGCTCGCCGAGGTCAGGACCGAAATCGAACAGTGACCGGGCCGTTACCACAGTTTGCTGAAAACATGTACCCGGTAGAGAACAATTACAATGCGGTGGTGTCGATCGCGCCGTCTCGAAGGGTTTAACGCTTATGCGCCGGGCTGTTCGTTATCTATTCGTCATCGGCGTTATGGCGACCATGACGCTGACGGGTTCGCTGAGCCCCAGCCAGGCCGCGGTCCCGCAGCCCCAGCCGCTCCCCGCCGTCGCCTCCGTTTTGCCGGCTAACGGCGCGGTGGTGGGCGTGGCGCATCCCGTCGTCGTCACGTTCACCGCGCCGGTCACCGACCGCGGCGCCGCCGAACGGTCCATCCACGTCAGCTCCCCCAGCAACACGCCCGGACACTTCGAGTGGGTCGACAACAACGTGGTGCAATGGGTTCCCCACCACTACTGGCCCGCGCACACCCACGTGTCGGTGGGCGTGCAGGCGCTGACGACCGGCTACGACACCGGCGATGCGCTGCTCGGCGTCGCGAGCCTGTCCGCGCACACCTTCACCGTCAGCCGCAACGGTGAGGTGCTCCGCACCATGCCGGCGTCCATGGGCAAGCCCTCGCGCCCGACACCGATCGGCAACTTCACCGCCCTGGAGAAAGAGCGTTCCGTGGTGATGGACTCGCGGACCATCGGCATCCCGCTGAGTTCACCCGAGGGATACAAGATCACCGCCCAGTACGCGGTCCGCGTCACCTGGAGCGGCGTCTATGTGCATTCCGCACCATGGTCGGTGGACTCGCAGGGCTACGCCAACGTCAGCCACGGCTGCATCAACCTGAGCCCGGACAACGCCGCGTGGTACTTCAACAACGTCAGCGTCGGCGACCCCATCGAAGTCGTGGCCTGACTCGGCTCGAAACCGGTTGCCGCGCAAGGGAGCTAGCCGGGCAGCCCCTTCTTGATGGCGGCGTCCTGCTTGCGGCCGATGTCCCTGGCGATGTCCGCATCGATCGGATCGTCGGGCGCGCTGTCGAATTCCAGGTTCACCAACGCCCTGCCCTCGGTGAACAACAGCACGGTGATCGCCTGGGAATTGTCCGGCGAAGCGCCAGAGATCAGTGTCCCGTTGGAGCCGACGTCGGCCGGCTGCCACGCGCCGCCGACCTTGCCCACGTAGTTGGCTTTCGTGTTGTCGAGTCCGGTCGCGGCCGCCGCGGGATCCGCGACGATCAGGATGGTGTCCCTGATGCGGCGGCTGTTGTCGGGGTTGGCGAACAGCTGCGCCACGCCCTCCGCACCGTTGGGGTTGAGCACGGGCGGTTGGGTGGCGCTGAGGTCCAGGCCGATGTCATTCGTCTTGATCAGCAGAGCGCTGTAACCCGTGGGCTGTGCCGAAGGCTTCGGTGAAATCGAAGGTGAACTCGAAGGTGAACTCGAAGATGCCGCCGCCGCCGGCGACGGTGCGGACGTCTTGCTTGCGCTGCTGCAGCCGCTGCACACGGCGCCGACGGCAAGGGCGACGACCGCCCCGCCGGCTACCGCTACCCGGGCAAACAGCATGGCACTCCTTCCTACGCCGCGGCGCTGACGCTACTGCGAACCGCTGTCGGGAACAAGGCGGGAACAAGGCAGAGCCGATCGCTGGTTGAGCACGACATGACGGATTCAAAAGCGCGCGCCGTACGGTTCGACCAGTACGGCGGCCGTGAGGTCTTGTACGTGGCCGACATCGACATGCCCTCACCCGATTCCGGCGAGGTCGTGGTCGAGGTCCGCGCCGCCGGGATCAACCCCGGCGAGGCCGGCATCCGGGTCGGTGCGATGCATGAGATGTTTCCGGCCACCTTCCCATCCGGCGAGGGCAGCGACCTGGCCGGTGTGGTGACCACGTTGGGCCCCGGCGTCACCGAGTTCTCGGTCGGTGACGAGGTCCTGGGGTTCAGCTTCCGTCGCTCCAGCCATGCCACCCACACTCGCGTACCGGTGGACCAATTGATCCGCAAGCCTGCCGAATTGAGTTGGGAGGTAGCCGGTTCCCTCTACGTAGCCGGCGCAACAGCCTATGCCGCGGTCCGGGCGGTGGCCCCGCAAGCCGGTGAGACGGTTGCGGTTTCGGCGGCCGCCGGTGGAGTCGGCAGCGTCGCCGTGCAGCTGTTGGCGCTCCGCAAGGCACGCGTCCTGGGCATCGCGGGAGCGGGCAACGCCGATTGGCTGCGCGCGCAGGGCGTCATCCCGATCGCCTACGGCGACGGGCTGGCGGACCGACTGCGCGAGGCGGCCCCGGACGGCATCGACGCTTTCATCGACCTGTTCGGCCCCGACTACGTCCAGCTCGCCGTCGATCTCGGCGTGGCGCCGGAGCGCATCGACACCATCATCTCGTTCCAGAAGGCCGCCGAGGTCGGCGCCAAGACCGAGGGCAGTACGGACGCGTCGACGACGGAAGTGCTCACTGAACTGGCCGACCTGATCGCCAGCGGTGCCATCGATTTCGAGATCGCCGCGACCTATCCGCTGGACCGAGTCGCCGATGCGTTCGAGCAACTCGAGAAACGGCACACCCGCGGGAAAATCGTCCTGCTGCCGACCGGTTCAGAATGAACCGGCCGGTGCGGCGACCGCGACCTCGACGACCTTGATCACCACGAACACCACGGCCAAGACCAAATAGCCCCGCAGGGTCAGCAGTCCCGCCCGGCGAATCGGTGACATCACCGGCCGGTCCAGACCGGCCAGACTGGGCGTCTGCCATGTCGCCCGGTCCTGCCGCAGGACGGCACGCCGTTCGGCTCGGGTGAGCGACGTGGTGTCCTCGATCTCGTCGACGTCCTCGGGGTTCAGCCCGCCGCCGAACGCCCGCGAGATCACTTCCGCGTCGCGCCGGTCACGCGACCGGCGGCCGGCGACGATCGCGACGGCGCCGCCGACGATTCCGATCACCGCGCCGACCGCGAGGCCGGCCTCGATGGTGGCGGTGGACAGGTTCTTGAAGAACGTGGTGGCCGTCAACGCCAACGACAGCAGCACCAGCGACCAGACGATGGTCCACGCAAGGATGTTCTGCCGCACCGTGTTTACCCACGGGCCCAACACGGCGCGGTCATTGCAGAGCAGCACCAGGAACACGGTCGCCGACGGCAGCAGGACACCGGCGAGCGCCTGCACGCCCTGCGTGACCAGGCCCAAGATGTGGTCGGGGCTGAACGCCACCGCCGCCGAAACAGCAAGCAGCAATGCGTATCCGCCGTAGAACATCGGCGCCTCGGAGATCTTCCAGTGCAGCGAATGCCGCCGGCCCATCGCGTCACCCACGGCGTAGGTGGTGGCCAGCCCGATGGCGTTGGCCCCGATCAGCGACGCGTCCAGCAGGATGATCGCGAACAGCACACCCATCGTGTGGCCGACGTGGTGGGACAGGGCCGTCGCGACCGCACCCGCGTCGGTGAAGTTGCCGGCCTCGGGTGTGCCGGCCAAGCCGAACGCGGTCACCGCCATCAGCACGGTGGCACCGGCCATGACGACGACGATCCCGATGACCAAATCGGCTCGCGCGTAAGGGATCCAGCGCGCCGTGATGCGCTTGTCCACGACGTTGGACTGCTGGAAGAACAGTTGCCAGGGCGCCACCGTGGTGCCCACGATCGCGACGGTCAACAGCAGGACGGTGGAGTTCAGGCCGCCGGGGAATTGCGGAACCAGCCCGTTGGCAGTGCCTTTCACCGAGGGATGCACCATCAGCACCATCGGGATGATCAGCACATTCACGGCGATGAGCAGGAACATCAGCCCTTCCCAGCGGCGGAACGAGCCCCCGGCGACCACGGCGAAAAGCAGCACGGCGGCGGCCGGGACGGCGATGATCTTCGGGCAACCCAGGAACCCGAGAGCCAGTGCCACGCCGATGAATTCGGTGACGATGGTCAACGCGTTGACGATCAGCAGGTCACCGACGCTGAACGCGCCCCAGAACTTGCCGAAGCGCTCGAATATCAAGCGCGCGTGCCCCACCCGGGCGACCGCACCCAGCCGCAGCACCATTTCCTGGTTCACGTACAGCACTGGGATCAACAGCGCCATCGTCCACAACAGGCCCATGCCGTAGTTCTGCCCGGCCTGGGTGTAGGTCGCGACACCACCAGCGTCGTTGTCGCCCACCATCACGATCAGCCCGGGTCCGGTGATCACCATCAGCGTGCGCAGCCGCCGGAAACGGCCACTGAAGACCTCGTACGCGTCGGTGCCGTCGCGCCGGATCCGACCGAACGCGCCGACGATGTCGCCGACGTGCGCCGAATCGAGCACGGCCTGACCGGGTTCGGGCGATTCCTTCGGGGCCGTCGACGAATTCCGGCCACGGATGGCGGCGCGCAGGCCGCCGCGGTGCTGCGTGGAGATCGAAGCCATCGGAGTCTCGCTGTCTCGCTGGAGTCGGTTGGGGCCTATCCCGGGCGTCTCCTACGGCGGGCACCGGATCGATGCCCGCCGCTAGGAATTCGCGGATAACGGAATCAGTGGTGGCCTCCGCCGGCAGGCGGCGCGAGCACCGCGAGCGGCATGCAGGACACGTAGCGGTTGGCCCGCTCTTGCGGAGTCGGAATACGCCAGCCGCGCAGCTTGCTCGTCAGCTTTTGTGCAACAACGAAGGTCATGAACTTCTCCTGTCAGGAGAGTCGGACCGCTTTCGGCATCGAGGAAAACTCAGGCCGCACAAGGGCAGCCGGAAGCGGATCGGGACAAGACGGATTTGGGATACGGACTATCGCTGGTATCGCTCATCTCGCCCTCACCTCCTCACGGCCGGGACACACGCGGGTGTCGTCACAGTCACCTGAACGGGAGAAGGAGCTCAACGGAATACCGTCGGGCGCACCCCTCTCGTCGGAGCTTCGGCACTGCACGGCGTATCCGGGCCTAACCGATGGTCGCGACCCGCTGCGCCCGGCTTCGCCGCGCTTGCGATCGCTCCTCGCCCAGAAGCCACTTGGGCTCAACCCTTGGGTCCGGGAAGAGCTGTCCTGACCCGGGGCGTCTCTCGACGTTCGGGGTCAGTGGCCTGTATCCGTGCAGACGCCTCACCTACCGAGGTGCTTGCAACGTTCCATGTTGGCACGCCACCCATCACTCGTCAAACGGGAACTAGGCTCGTCGGTATGCCCAACACGTTGCAGGATCCCAAAGTCGCGGCCGAGCTCGACCGGATGTACACGGAGTCCAAAAACCAGATGTCGAAGCTGCGCGACATGGGCGCTTCGCTCGGCCGCCCGATGACCGCCGCGGAGCGCACCGAGGCGATGAGCGAGTTCTACATACCCGTGACACCCGAATCCGGGCGGCTGCTCTACGCGTTGGTACGGGCGACCCGTCCGGCGACGGTGGTCGAGTTCGGGATGTCCTTCGGCATCTCCGCCATCCACCTGGCGTCGGCGGTCCGCGACAACGGCACCGGCCGCGTGGTGACCACCGAGCTCAGCGATACCAAGATCGCCGCGGCAAAGCAGACCTTCGCGAAGACCGGATTGGACAGTGTCATCACCATTCTCGAAGGGGACGCGCTCTCCACGCTGGCGAAGCTGGACGGTCCGGTCGATTTCGTTCTGCTCGACGGGTGGAAGGACCTGTACCTGCCGGTGATCAAGCTGCTCGAGCCGCGCCTGTCGGCCGGGGTGCTGGTTCTCGCCGACAACGCCAGCGCGCCGGACATGAAGCCCTACCTCGACTACGTGCGCAGCCCCGACAACGGGTACGTGAGCTTCAACTTCCTCGCCCGCGAAAGCGATAGCGTGGAAGTGAGTTGCCGCACCGGCGATTAGGGAGCCCGGCCGGGAAGCCACAGGTGGTTCTCAAACGTGATAGCCCATACGACATCACGTTTCAAAGTCACTTAATGGTTCCCAGACGGCGCGGGCGTCGGCCGTCAGCGACTTCGCACCGAATCCTCCAGCCACGGTGTCAGCCACTTCACGCCTTCCGGGGTGAGGTGCACGCCATCGCTGCGGACCTTGACGCCGTCGACCTTTGCGGTGTAAACGCCGTCCGGGCACAGCTTTTTGTTCAGGTCAAGGATTCCCACGCCGGGGTGGTGGCCAACTGTGTTGCGCAGCATGGTGTTCCACTGGTTGACCCGATCCGGCTGATCCTCCGGATACGGCTTGCCGTCCGCCTTCTCGCCGCCCCGGCTGTAGGGCACGGTGGCGACCACCACTCGAACACCGGTGGCGCCCACGATGTTCAGCGCCCGCTCCAGTTCGGCGTTGAGGTAGGCGTCGAAGGTCGGGTCACCGATGTGGGTCCACTTTCCTTCGTTGACCCGGTCGACGGTCTCCCAGCGGCCGATGATCAGCAAGGCAACGTCGGGCTGATCCTGGCCGATCTGGTTCGACCACCGCAGCGGCCAGTCGTCGCATTCAGCTTTCTGATCCAGCGTTTTGCCGATATAGCGATACGGCGTGCCCCGCACCAGGCTGCAGCCGATGACGGTGTGGTCGAGGAACGCGAACCCGGGCGTCGGCGGAAGAAAGTGCATCCAGGTCCAGCCGATCGAATCGCCGAACACCGAAACGGTGAAGGGCCGGTTGGGATCTCGCGGACGGTGAGCCCCCGGCGGAGAAGGTGAAACGGCCGCGACCGACGACACGCCCGGGGGCAGGCCCTCGCGCAATCCGGTGCCGGTGGCCACCGGAACCACCAGCAACGTCACCGCCGCGGCGCTGGCCACCGTGGCCGCCGCCAGCGGCAACAGCGGCACCCGCGACGGTCGCCAGCGCCGGATCGGTTGCTCGATCAGCCACCACGACAACCCGGCCACTGCCACCGTGACGGCACACCGCGCGGCGAACAGCGTGACACCCGTCCATCCGGTGCGCTCACCGTTGAGCGCCAGAAAGATCGGCCAGTGCCACAGGTAGACGCCGTAGGAAATGGTGCCCAGCCACACCAGTGGGCGCCAGGCCAGGATGCGGGCGACGGCCCCGCGCTGCTCCAGCGTCACCGGGGCGACCACCAGCACGGCCGCCACCGCGACCCCGATCAGCAGCCCGTGCCGGAACTCGGCCACACTCCCCGTGGCGTAGTGCGCCGCCGCCGCCAGCCCCGCCACCCCGATGACCGGTAGTATCCGGGCGACCCGCCGGCCCCCGCGGCTGCGGAGCAGACACCAGCCGCGGTTCAACGAGGGCCAGTCCCGGACCAAAAGAGCCGCCGCCGCGGAGCCGATGAGCAAAGCCTGCGCGCGGGTGTCGGTGCCGAAGTACACCCGGTCCCGGGTGGCGTCCGAGACCACGACGATCGCCAGCGCGGCCGATGCCAGCGCGCCGAGGCCGGCCAGGAGGAAGGTCGCGAAGCGGACCCCGCCCACGGTGGCCTTGGCAAAATACCTTCTGGCCCGGGCCGCGAGCAGCAGCGTCATCGCGATCAGCAGGAGCGGCCAGAGCACGTAATACTGCTCCTCCACCCCCAGCGACCAGGTGTGCTGCAGCGGCGACGGCGGTGCGCCCTGAGTGAAGTAGTCGGTCTTCTGCGCAATGAACCGCCAGTTCGCCATCCACAAGAACGCGGCGAGCGCGTCGCTGCGCAGCCCGGTCAGCGACTGATCGGGCAGCAGTTGGCGCGCCACGGCGACGGTGATCACCATCAGCACCAGCGCCGGCAGCAGCCGTCGCGAACGGCGGATCCAGAACCCGGTCAGCTCGATGCGACCCGTCCGGCCCAGCTCATCGAGAAGCAGCGAAGTGATCAAGAATCCGGACAGGACGAAGAAGACGTCGACCCCGATGAACCCGCCGCCCAGGCCGGGGATGCCACCGTGCCCGACGAGCACCAGCGCGACCGCCACAGCGCGCAGGCCGTCCAACGCGGGAATGCCTTCGCGCCGTTCGGGTTTGTCCCAAATCGCCAGACGCCCGACTCGGCGCACCGGCGCGACCCAGCGCCGTTGATCAGCAGAAGAACCCGGCGCGGGAAACCTCCCGCCCGGTTCAGCCGTCAGCGCGCCTTGACCTCGTCGCCCGGCGCCGTAATAGATGCCGATACGTCGCTGTCCCTCCTCGTGATCTGAGCAAGCTTAGAGGCGCGGGGAGCCAGGTTCGTGGAAAGACACGCGCAGGACACGCGCGCCGATGGCACTGTCAGAGCTGGGCGAAAACGGACTTCTTCTTGAGGTACGCCTCGACGCCTTCGCGGCCGAATTCGTGGCCCCAGCCGGACTGCTTGTACCCGCCGAACGGCACGCTGTGGTCGAAGACCAACTGGCAGTTGATCGAGACCGTGCCGGCCTCCAACCGTTTGGCCAGCGTGTGGGCGCGGCTGAGGTTGTTGGTCCACACCGTGGACGCCAACCCGTAGGTGGTGTCGTTGGCCATCGCGACCGCTTCGTCGTCGTCGTCGAACGGCAGGATCGTCACCACCGGGCCGAAGATCTCCTGCTGGAACAGCCGCATACCGCGGTCGACGTTGGTCAGCACGGTCGGGTGCACGAAGTAGCCCTTGCGGTCGAGCCGGTGGCCGCCGGTGACGAACTCGACGCCGTCGCGCTTGCCCTCGTCGATGAAGCCCAGCACGCGGGTGAGTTGCTTGGCGCTGATCAGCGGGCCGCTCATGGAGCCCTCTTCCTTCGGGCCGCCCAGCTTCATCATGTTCGCCACCCCGGCGATGCCCTCGACCACCTGATCGTAGACCCCGCGCTGGACGAAGATGCGTGAGCCGCAGACACATCCCTGACCCGAGTGCACGAAGATCCCCATGGCCGCCATGAAGATGGCCTTCTCCAAGTCGGCGTCGTCATAGATCAGCACCGGCGACTTGCCGCCGAGTTCGAGCATGACCTTCTTGAGGTTGCCCGCCGACGCCCGCACGATCTCCTTGCCGACCTCGGTCGACCCGGTGAAGGCGACCTTCTCCACGTCGGGATGCGCCGTGATGGCCGCGCCCGCGGTGTGGCCGTACCCGGTCAACAGGTTGACGACGCCGTCGGGCACGCCGGCCTCGGCGATCAGGCGGTCGAGAAGCAGCGCGGACAGCGGAGTCTCCTCCGCGGGCTTGACCACGCTGCTGCAGCCCGCCGCGAGGGCCGGCGCCAGCTTGGCGCTGGCGTTGAAGATCGGGCCGTTCCACGGAAAGATCAGGCCGACAACGCCATACGGCTCGTTGAGCGTGTACGCGTGCTGGTCGACGTACTTGTCCGAGGCGATCCCGCTGGTCTTGACGTCGTAGGCGGTGCCTTCCAGCTTCGTACACCAGCCGGCGTAGTAGCGGAAGAACTCGGCGCAGGTCGGCACGATCAGCTCCGCCTGCATCAACGGCATACCGGTGTTGGTCGAGTCGATCTCGGCGAAATCTGCGGCGTGTTCTTCGATGAGGTCTGCGATGCGCCACATGATCTTGGCCCGTTCGCGGCCGGGCAGCCCAGCCCAGACGCCTGCCTGATAAGACGCCTTGGCCCGCGCCACGGCTTCGTCGACGGCCTCCGGGCCGCAGTCGGTGAACTCGGTGAGCTGCTCTTCGGTCACCGGGTCGATGATCGGGATCACCTCCCCCGTGCCGGGTCGCTTCTGGATGTCATCCAGGACCGTCTGCAGCGTCATCGTGCTTCCTCTCCTTGGTGCTGTGCTGAGCACTTGCTTAGCATTAGTTGCTTGGTGGGGTCAATGTGGGTCACAGCGGAAACCGGTTTCGGACGCCGTTGAAGCGCTCCCACATCAGCGCGCCGCGCTCGGCGCTGGTGACGCGCGCGGTTTCCGGGGGCAGCGCGTGCGCGAGGTCCGCGTGCCTCACGAGCCGGGTGGTGAGCACCGCGGGGTGGCCCGCGAGCATGTGGCGATAGGTGAGGTTGCCGCGTTCGAATCCTTGGGTGTCGATCCAGTTGTGCAGGCCCGGGTCGCGGTGGGCCAGGACCAGCCTGACCTTGCCGTCGTCGTCGACCGCGGCGCGGCTCGGGGTGTAGCTCACCGGCCGGTAGAGGAAGTCCATGCTGGTGAAGAAGGCGCCCATGTTGGTGATCATCCACAGGCCGTCGTGGGCGTCGAACTCGACGATGAGGGCCTCGTCTTCGCCGAGTTCCCAGTACATGTTGGTGGCGGCCCGGCCGCGTTTGGTGTCTGCCTCGGAAGCTTCCGTGGCGTCCAGAGCGGGGAACTGATTCGGATGCGCGTTGTCGACACCGCCGTAGGTGAAGGGAAACTCGGGCCAGTCGTTCATAAGCCCGGTGACGAAGTCACCCGCCCAACCCATCGCCTCGACCATCGCGTCGGGCGTCGGCAACGGCTTGGGTGTGGACATGTCGGTGCGTTCGATACGCATCCGTGCGGGCAGCTCGTCCCAGCGGTCGAAGCCCTGGCGGATGAACAGCTTGCGCGACGCCGCGGTGGTGGGTAACCAGTTCGGGCCGCGCTCTGGGCCGCCGACATAGACCTCGAAGCTGCCGTCCGGCTCGACGTGGAGCTGGTGGCCGAACAGGTTGACTTCGGGCACATCGCCGAACGGCTCGTGCAGGACGCCCGGTCCGTCGGGACGCGCACCCTGCACGGTGATGTTGAAAAACCTTGCGGTACCGCGCGTTCCGCTGATGCGGTAGGCCGATTCGCCATCGATCCAAACCTGCTGGTAGGTGAAATCGGCGCAGTCGCCCCCGAGCTTGCGGGTCGGGTTGCAGAAGGCGTGCAGCACCGGGTACCGGGTGTCGCGGGATTCCAGGGCCAGATCGAAGGCCTGCCCCAGGTTCTGGGTGAGGAAGCGGAACGCGTCGGCGCGCTGCGAGCCGGAAGTCGCGTTGAAGTCCTTGAACGCCTGCCGGCCGGCGGCCTTCAACCGGTCGCAGAACTCGTTCCACGCGCCATCGAGCGTCGCGTCGTCTGCGCCATCGCCGAACGCCACTGCATCCCTGCCTTTCTCAGCCGCCGAGTCTGTCGAGCATCGCGCTCACCGTGGCGCACGCACGTCCGGCCGCCGCCAACCTGCCCTCGGCATCGATGCGCGGCCCGAGCAATTCCAGGTCGAATCCGAACCGATAGCCGTCGGCCAGCGCCTGAGCCACAAAGCTTTCGATCGGTATGACGCCGTCGCCGGGGACCGCGCGGGCCGGCAGCGTTCGGTCGCCCAGCACGTAGTCGCTCAACTGGATCAGTTGCGTCCGGGGCAGCGCGCTGCGCAGCAGGCCGGCGAGATCGGCTTCGGCCCAGCAGTGGAACAGGTCGATGCAGATGCCGATGCCGGCCAGCTCCGCCAGGGTGATGGTGTCGCGCAGTGTGTGCGCCAGATGAATGTCGGCGTAAAGGCTGGAGGCGTTCTCGATGGCCAGGCTCACTCCGGCCTGGCCGGCCTGGTGCACGCACGGTTCGATGGCGCGGCTGAAGTGGTCGGCCGCCTGTTCCCAGGTGAGTTCACGCCGGCCGCCGGTGAGCATGTAGATGCAGCGCGCGCCCGCGGCGGCGGCGGCGTCGATCAGCCGGGACAGGCCCGCGCCGGTGGCGAAGAGGTGGGTGACCGCCTCGACCACGTACCCCTTGTCCTTAACCAGGCGGACGAAGTCGGGCTCGAGGATTTGCGTATCGAGGACGCTTAGGTGCCGCACGCCCAGGGTTGCCCAATTCTTGTGTAGTTCAGCGGTATCCGCTCCGAGGAACGTCACGTTGTGAACCGACAGCGCCCTGTGGGTGAGCATCTCAGTCGCGCTTTTCGATGCTGACGCCGAACCGTGCGCGGAAGGGCGCGAATTCGGCGTGCAGATCATCGAGGCTTTCCCCGATGTCGGTCAGCAGGGTGGTGGAGTAACGGAACTTCCCGTAGCGGTCGCCGCGGTTGTAGGCCAGGTAATCGCGCATCGCCTTCTCGGCTTCGCGGGTGAGGGGCCTTCCGCAGAACGCGTAATATCGCCCCACGGTGGCAACCGGGTCCGCGATGAAGTCGGTGTACGGGACATGCAGGATTCGCGGATCGTCCACGAGGGGATTCGTCATGGTGTTGGCAAGGCTGGCGCGGGTCAACTCGAGGTGCTTCTTCGCCTCCACCGCCAGGTCGACCGGACCGACCTGACCAACCAAGCCGTCCTGGATGTCGGCCATCATCATCGTGCGCGACGCCGCGACCTGCACCGGATCCCGGTGTAGCCACAGCAGGCTCGCGTCGGGATAGGCCTCGAAGAACTCCTTGAGCCGAAAGCCGTGAAAACCCTTCAACACCCAGTACTTTCGGGGCCTGTTGTACTGGAACTGTTGCAGCATCGCCTTGTGCAGCCGGTATTGCGCGGCCGCGTCCGTCGGCAACCCGCCGACCAGCGTCTGCATCGGCACCCGCCACCACGCGGTCGGGGTCATCACGCGAAAGTCGAAGGCCCAGGTGCGCTCGTCCTCGGGCAGGCCGTCACCGAGCATGTCGTTGTAGGGATGGCTGAGTAGCCACTTGGGCATCTTCGCGTTGATCTCGCGCCAGTCGGCGTCGGCTTGGGCGCGACGGGGGTCGTCGGGTGCGGTGGCGCCCGGGGGCGGTGACGGGTACATCACCTCCCAGAAACGCAGCGCACGTGCGTCCGGGTCGACCGCCATCAGCGCGTGCATGAGTGTGGTGCCCGAGCGCGGCTCGCCCGTGACGAACATCGGCTGGTCGATGCGCTCCGCGGCGATCGGATAGCGGTAACGGTCCTCGATGAACTCCAGCCGCGATGTCAGCAGCCAATGACAGACGGCCTCTGCTTGTTCAATGCCGTTGGCGTCCATGCCGATACCGTTCAGGTGCCCGACAGCCAGGGTGAACCGCTCCGGCAGCGTCGAATCGCCGTAGTCGTCCAGACCCGTCTCGGTCTCGGCCCGGGCGAGCATCGCGGCGGCGTCAAGTCCCGCCGTCATGGCTGAGCCCCGCACTGGGCCCCACACAAGGCCAGCAATTCGTCCTCCGTCTTGCGCACATTGGCCGCCGATGTCGCACTGAACTCCAGCCCGGCCATGGCGCCGTAATCCAGGATCTTGGGAACCCGAAGCCCGGCATCCACATACGTCTTGATCGTCCGGGCGACCTGTTGTGGTGTGCCGTGCGGGACGACCGCAAGAATCGCTTCGGGGTCGACGCGGTCCAGGAAGTCGACGATCCGTTCGCGTGTCAGCGTCGTCGGGTCGATGTCGTGGAACCCGCCCCAGTCGTCGCCCATCGGGTGGTTAAACCCGAAGCGGCGCAGGACTTCCGCCGAGACCTGTAGCAGGAAGGAACGTACCAGCGGCGCGCGGACGATCCGGTCGACGGCGTCGTCGTTCTCACCGATCAGGCATACCTGCACGAAACACGGCGTGATCGCCATCGGGTCGCGACCGGCCCGCTCGGCGGATTTCCTTATGGTGCCCAGCATTTCGGCGTAGTGGTCCGGGGTCCACGCGCCGGCCGGCCACCAGCCGTCGGCGTAGCGGCCAACGATGTCGAGCATGCGGGGTCCGCTGGCGCCGATCCAGATCGGCGGGAAGCGCCCCTCGTAGGGCTCGGTGTCCAGCCGGGCGTGCTTCAGCCGGTAGAACCGGCCGGTGAAGTCGACAGGCCCGTCGCTGTCCCAGAGCAGGCGGATGACCTGCAGCGCCTCTTCGAAGCGGGCGACGGGCCGGTCGAAGTCGAACCCGTACGGCACGATGTTTTCGCTCTCGCCGCTGCCCAGGCCGAGGATGAAACGGCCGCGGGACAGATGGTCGATGGTCAGCGCGCTTTGCGCCAACGAGGCCGGGTGGCGTCGTACCGTGTCCACGACGCTGGTGGCCAACGGCACGGTATCGGTCAGCACGGCCGCGGCCGCGGCTACCGCCATGCCGTCGAGGTTGCGGTGCGGCGACGGCGATGCCGTTGCGAGATCCGTGAATTCGGGGGTCCACAGCGCGTCGGGCCAAAAGCTCACTATGTGATCGGGCAGCCAGATCGAGTGGTAACGGCCGGTGTCCAGGTCGGCCAGGGTCGACATGTTCAGCGGCAGGGCCGTGCGCAGAAAGGCCGCGGGTGAGACGTTCACTGCTCGACCCACTGCGAGTTCAGCGCGAAATCCGACAGGTACTTGGTCGAGCTCCAGCCGCCGTCGACGACGATCGTCTGCCCGTTGATGAAGCTCGCGCCCGGCGAGCACAGGAATGCGACGGTGCTGGCGATGTCCTCGACGGTGCCCAGCCGCTGATGCGGGGTCATCTCGGTGTTCATCTTGCGGAATCGCTCGTCCTCCAAGCGCTTCTCGACCATCGGCGTCACCGTCACGCCGGGCGCGACGGCGTTGCAGCGGATGCCGGCGGGCCCGTATTGGCAGGCGATGTGGGTGGTCAGCGCGGTCAGCCCGCCCTTGGCCGCGGAGTAGGCCCCGCCGCGCAGCCCGCCGACGACGGCGAACGTCGACGTGATATTGATGATCGCCGACCCCGGTCCCATGTGGGGCAGCACGTCGCGCGCGAGCCTGAACGGCGCCCGCAGCATCAAACCCAGGAAATAGTCCAGGGTTTCGTCGTCGGTTTCGTGCAGCGGTTTGGGTCCGCCGACCCCGGCGTTGTTGATCAGGTAATCGATGTGACCCCATCGCTGCACCGCGCGGTCGACGATGCGGCCCGGCGCGTCGTCCCGGGTCAGGTCGATGGCCAGGGTCGCGACCCGGTCCGGGTCGCCGATCGACTTCTCCAGCTCGGCCAGTCGGCCCTCGTCGCGACCGGTGCCGAGGATTGCCATCCCCGCGTCGGCGAGCTTTTTCGCGCAGCCCAAACCGATTCCGCTGGTTGCGCCCGTGACGATTGCGACCTGCATCTCACCCATCCTGTGTCAGCTCTGCGCGGATCCGATGTTTGAGGATCTTGCCCGCGTCGTTCTTGGGCAGCGCATCCCAGAGGACCACTTGCTCGGGGGCCTTGAATTTCGCGACGCCCTTGCTCACCAGCAGCGCGAGCAGGTTGGCGACGTCCGGTTTCGGCTCACCCTTGTCTGAGGCCACGATCACCGCGCACGCCCGTTCGCCGGTGCGTTCGTCGGGCAGCCCGATGACCGCGATTTCGGCGATTCCGGGGTGATCGGCCAGTAGGTCCTCGACTTCCTTGGCGGAGATGTTCTC
Organism: uncultured Actinomycetota bacterium; assembly: GCA_963758775.1. Lineage (GTDB taxonomy): Bacteria > Actinomycetota > Actinomycetes > Mycobacteriales > Mycobacteriaceae > Mycobacterium. The sequence continues at coordinate 1,007,216 of CAVWWU010000010.1, read as the reverse complement.
GCCGTTGCGGATGATGACGTCCTTGGCCCTGCCGGTCACGACCAGATACTTGCCGTCAACCCAGCGGCCGAGGTCGCCGGTGCGGAAAAACCCTGCGGCATCGAAGGACTCGGCGTCGTCTTCGGGATGCCGGTAGCCGATCAGCATCTGCGGGCCGCGCACGCAGATTTCGCCGTCGCCGTCCGGTGCGGTGTCGTGGGCGACGAGCTTGATCTCGGCGATGCCCGCGCGGCCGTCGGTGTCGGCGGCCGGACCGGCCTCATCAGGCCGCGGCGCGCCGACGGTCGCGACGGGCACTTCCGTGCAGCCATAGACGCGGGTCACCACCGCCCGGTCGAAATATGCTGCGGCGCGGTGGATCAGCGACGGCGAGACGGATGCGCCGCCGCAGATGAAGACCTTCAAATCGGGCAGGCGACTGCCGGCCTGCTCGGCGGCCGACAGCAACTGCTGCAGAAAGGGTGTCGCGCCGGCCATGTGGGTGCAGTGCTCCCCGTCCATCAGCGCCACCGCCGCCGCGGGATCCCATCGGTCCATCAGCACCGCGGTCGTGCCCAGCAGCAGCGGACATTCGAAGGCGTAGATCGAGCCGCCGATGTGGGCGATGGGCGACGGAACGAGGAACGTGTCACCCGGCTCGATGTTCCAGTGGTCGCGGAGCTGACATATCAGCGCGTGGATTGAATTGTGGGTGTGCAGAACACCCTTCGGGCGCCCAGTGGTGCCCGATGTGTATAGGACCATCCGAACGCCGTCGGCATCCACGGACGGATGCCCGGTGCCGTCCTGTTCGGAGAACAGCGCCGAATACGCCGTCTGCGTGTCTGATTCGCCGCGCAGCACCACGACTTCGGGTGACGGGCTCATCGTGGCAGACACGCGTTCGAGCATCGCCGCGTAGTCGTGGCCGCCGAATTGGGCTGGGGCGAAGATCATCTTGGCTTCGACGTCTTGGAGAATGAAGCGCAGGTCGTGGTCGCGAAGCGACGGCAGGATCGGGTTCACCACCATCCCGGCCAGCGTCGCGGCCAGGTAGATGACGGCGGCCTCATGCCAGTTCGGCAGCATGAACGACACCGTGCTACCGGTGGGCATCCGCTGCATCAGTGCGTTCGCCAATGTGGCGGCCTGGGCGTAGAGCGTTGCGCAGTCCAGCCGTGCGTCCTTGTCCACTAGCACTATTCGCTGCGGCGTCGCCTCTGCCGCCGCGCGCAGCGAGTCGGCCAGCGTGCTGTTCACCCATAGCCCGCGACAGTAAGCCTGCGCCGCGATCATGTCAGTCGGCCGCCTTGCCGCTCACGCGGCGCATCGTCATCGCGTAGCGGAAATTCGGCGACAGATGGGTGTTGATCGTCAGCTGGGCCATCTCGCCGTCGGACGTCTTGTAGCTGCGGCGCATCTGCAGCGCCGCCGTGCCCGCCTCCACACCGAGGCCGTCGGCCAGTTCCGGGGACAGCACGACCGCGGCGATCTCCTGATGCAGCTCCGAGATGCTGACGCCGAATAGATCCTCGATCAAAGGAAAGATCGGGCCGGTGTGGCGTTGCAGCAGCCGGCCGACCGCGGCGAAGGTGCGGCTGATGTAGTACTCAGTTCGGCACAACGGCGCCGCCGCGCCGTCGGCCTGCCGGTAGCCGCGCACCGACAGCCACTGGGTCCCAGGCTCCAGCCCGGTGCGGGCGGCGAGATCGTGGTCGATGGTCACCATCTCATTGGACTCGATGGTCAACTGCGCACCGGCCGCGAACTCGAGCAGGTCGTCGATCGACATCGCGTCCTGCGCATACGAACTGGACGCCGGCCGAGGCACCACCCGGGTGCCGGCCCGCGGCCGCGACGCGACGAGGTTGTCCTCGCGCAGCCGGCGCAGTGCCTCCCGAACGGTATAGCGGCTGACCGCGAACCGCTCACACAGTTGGTGCTCGGTGGGCAGCTGCGAGCCCACCGGATACACCCCGTCGACGATCTCCTTGCGCAACGTCCGCGCGATCTGCAGGTAACGGTGCTCGCTCGAGATGGCCTGGGACATCAACTGTTTTCCTGTGACCGGCGCACGGACAGCACGCTGCCGTCGCCGTCGGCCGAGATGTAGAGCGTGCCGTCGGCCGCGGCCGCGATGCCGGCGAACGGGCCCTGCGGCCCGGAGAACGGCGGCATTCCTTTCAGCGGTTTGGCGGCCACGCCCGGCGGCGGGCCGACCGGCAACCCGGACGCGAGGGTACTCCGGGCGTTGGTGCTCAGGTCGAAGGCGACCAATTCCTTGGCGCCGGCATCGACGATGTAGAGCACGCCGTCGTGCACGCAAATACCCTGCGGGCGCTGCAGATTGGCGACGACCACGTCGGTCTTTGACCCGCTCACATTGATCACCCGCCCGGCGCCGGCTTCGGCCACCAAGCACGCCCCGTTCGGGCCGACCGCGATGCCCACCGGTTCCAGCAGGTCGCCCGCCAGCACCTCGACATCACCGCCCGCCCGCGCCCATAGCACGCGTCCGGTGCCCAACTCGGCGAAGACCACGCCGTCCGCGCTCATGGCCAAGCCGTACAGCTGATCGAAACCGTCCGCCAGCACCTCGGTTTCGCTGTCCCCAGGCCGGTATCGGCCGACCTGGCCGCCCGACGTCGTCACCACGAACTCGCCGGGGCCGCTGGACACGACGCCGCGGAGGAACCCGGGATAGCCGGGACTGAACAGCATCCCGACCGTCTGCAATGACCCGTCCGGCAAGACCGTGTAGAAGTAGGTGCCGTCGGCGATGTAGAGCCGCCCGTCGTGCCCCACGGTCAAATCAAGCGGCCAGTTCAGCCCGCCGGGCAGTACGGTTCGCGTCGCGCCGTCGGGCGCTATCTCGGTGATCTCACCGGTGAAGTTGGACACCAGCAGCCGATCCCCGACGAAGGTGCAGTTGTCCAGGCCGGGACTCAGCTGGGCCAGCACCTGCTGTTCGCCGCTGCGGGGATCGACGCGCAGCACCTGTCCGCTGGCCACCTGGGTCGAGACGATGTAGCCCTGCGAGTCGAATTTGACCGAGTCGGGCACGCCGAGATCGCCTGCGACAACGTGTGGTTCGCCGCCGTCGGGATGGACACGCCAGATCTGGTTGGCGCCCATCACCGGGAAGTACAGCAAGCCGTCCGGGCCGACCTCCATCGCGTTCGGCGACGGCACGCTGTCCAGCAGCACCCGGGGCGGGCCACCGTTCAGGTCGAACTCCATCAGGCGCCCGCCCTCGCGGCACTCGCCGATGAACAGCCGACCCTGATGAACCGTGATGCCGTTGGCCGACGGGACGTCGTCGCGCAGCACCCGGGTGCGCCCGGCGGTGTCGCGCATGCTGACCCGGCCGTCCATCACCTCGGTGGCGAACAGGTTGCCGTTGGCGTCGAACGCGACGTCGTCGGGCGCGACGATCTCGCCGCCCTTGGCGCTGAAGGCTTCGACCTGCCCGGTGCGCAGATCCAGCGCGCTGATCTGGCTGCCGGTCACCTGCGCGATGTACACCCTGCCGTCCGGGCCGGTGCGCAAACCGTTGGCGCCGAACAGCCGGCTCGGCGCGGTGACCCGGTCGATCCGCCAGCCGTCCGCCACATCAACGGGAGCGGATAGTCCATACCGCGATGGCTGCGCTGAAAGCGACGCTGAGACGGACATGCCGCGGACGTTATCAAGTTGTCTTAGTCCAGACAATAGCCGCCGTCGGGCCTGAGGCCCCTTCTTGACAGCGCTGTCCACGCTTCGGAATAGTATTCTCCGACCGGCAGAATGCCATATATTGTCCGGACAAAGAGAAGGTTTATGCAGGATCACCTCAGCCTCGACGGTCGCATCGTGGTGGTTTCCGGTGCCGGCGGCGGCGGCATCGGCACCACCGTCACGGCAATGACCGCCCGGGCCGGCGCCACGGTGATCGCGGTGAGCCGCTCCAAGGAGAACCTCGACGAGCACGTCGTGCCGCTGGCCCGCGAGGGTTTGGCGGTGGTGCCCGTGGCGGCCGACGCGTCGACCGACGAGGGCATCGCCGCGGTGATCGACCAAGCCCGACGCGCCGAGGGCACTTTGTACGGTCTGGTCAACGTCGCCGGCGGCGCGGCGCCGTCGACGTGGATGCCGTCCACCCGGGTGACGCGCGGCGACTGGCGCGAGGTCTTCACCGCCAACCTGGAGACCGCGTTCTTCATGAGCCGGGCCGTGGCGGCCGAACTCGTCGCTCAACAGCTGCCGGGATCGATCGTGTCGATCTCCTCGATCAGCGGCATGAATACCGCGCCGTTTCACGTCGCCTACGGGACGGCCAAGGCCGCGATCACGGCGATGACGCGCACCATGGCTCTCGAACTGGCGCTGTCGGGCATCCGGGTGAACGCCGTGGCGCCGGGCGTCACCGAGACCGCGGCCTCGCGCACCTACGTCGACGAGGACCCTAACCGGGATCGGCAGGCGATCGCGATGGGGCGGCGCGGGCGACCCGAGGAGCAGGCCGGCGCCATTCTGTTTCTGCTCTCGGAGCTGTCGAGCTACATCACGGGCCAGACCCTGCTCGTCGATGGCGGTCTCGACCTTAAATGGAGCCACCTGGCCGCCGACAACACCTCGTTGTTTCTCAAAGACGAGTCGTTCCGCGAGGCCGTCAGGAGGATGTTATGACCGATCTGGCCAGGGAGAATCCCGCCGTGAATTCTGTGAAGTCTCAAGCGCCCGAAGAACTCTCGACACCCATGACGATCGGTGTGGAGGCTTATATCAGCGAGCAGTACGCCCGCGCAGAGCGCGACAAGCTGTGGCGCAAGGTCTGGCAGCAGGTGGGCCGCGTCGAAGAGCTGCCCGAGGTCGGCAGCTACTTGACTTACGACATTCTCGACGACTCGATCATCGTGGTGCGCACCGGCGACAACGAATTTCACGCGCACCACAATGTCTGCATGCACCGCGGCCGCCGGCTGATCGACACACCCGAGGGGGCCAAGAACGCCTGCGCCCGCACCCGCAAGTCGTTCGTCTGCGGCTTCCACGGCTGGACCTACGGCCTGGACGGGGCATGCACGCACATTCGCGAACAGCAGGACTGGAACGACGCGCTGACGCCGGACAACACCCACCTGCGGCCGGTCAAGGTCGACAGGTGGGGTGGCTGGCTGTGGATCAACATGGATCCCGACTGCGAGCCACTGGCCGATTACCTGTTCCCCGCCGCGAAGATCCTCGACCCGTTCGGCCTGGAGAACATGCGCTACAAGTGGCGCAAATGGCTGTCGTTCGACTGCAACTGGAAAGTCGCGATGGAGGCCTTCAACGAGACCTACCACGTCTTCACCACGCACCCGGAATTCAACAAATTCGGCGAATTCAAGGGCTGGGCCAAAGCGCAAGGCAAACACAGCAACATCGGCTACGACGCCCCGGACGATCTCGCGGCCACCAAGTCCAAGATCCGCCTCGGCACCGGCGCCGATCCCCGGGTGTCCACCGCGGAGATGCAGATCTACACGATGGAGGAAACCAACACCTCCACCACCGAGACGCTGGTCAACGCCGCCAAGCGGTTAGTCGACGAATTGCCCGAGGGCACACCGGCCGACAAGGTGCTCGAGCACTGGCTGGCGTCCGCGCGCCGCGACGACGAGGCCCGCGGCGTGGTCTGGCCGACGATTCCGTCCGACGTTCTGGGACAGGCGGGCACCGCGTGGCAGATCTTCCCGAACTTCCAGATCGGTCAGGGTCTGACGGTTGCGCTGTGCTACGGCGCCCGGCCGCATCCCAGCTACAACCCCGACAAATGCATCTTCGAGGTGTCGGTGTTCGAGCTGTACCCGAAAGGTCAAGAGCCGCAGACGGAGTGGGAGTACACACCGGTCGGTGACCCCGGTTGGCGATCGGTGCTACCGCAGGACTTCTCCAACATGGCCGCCGTGCAGCAGGGCATGAAATCGGCCGGCTTCCCGGGCACCAAGCCCAACCCGTATCGCGAACGCAGCACCGTCAACCTTCATTACCAATTGTCGAAGTACATGGGTACCGGCGAACCGCAGGAGCTTTGAGAGATGACCACCGCTGACACGCCCTGCGGGCCCACCGACGTAGCGCAGGACGTCGACATGGACGCGATGCGCGCCAGGTACGCCCAGGAGCGCGAGAAGCGCCTACGCAAGGACGGCGGCGCGCAGTACCTCGAACTCGACGGTGACCTGGCCGACTTCTACGAGGTAGACCCATACACTCCGGTGGCCGACCGCGCGCCGATCAACCAGGACATCGAGGTGGCCGTCCTCGGCGGTGGGTTCGCCGGATTGTTGTCGGGCGCCTACCTGAAAAAGGCAGGCGTGCAGGATGTTCGGGTCATCGACATGGCCGGGGACTTCGGCGGAGTGTGGTATTGGAATCGCTTCCCGGGCATCCAGTGCGACAACGACGCGTACTGCTACATCCCAATGCTCGAGGAACTCGGCTTCCTGCCGAGCAAGAAGTTCGCCGACGGTGCCGAGATCTTCGCGCACTGCCAGGCCATGGGTAAACATTTCGGCCTCTACGACGGCGCGATCTTCTCGACCCAGGTCGAGACCATGCGCTGGGACGAGAACACCGCGCGCTGGCGGCTGATCACGAACCGCGGCGACGACATTCGCGCACGGTTTGTGGTAATGGCGCAGGGCTCGTACAACAAGCCGAAGCTGCCTGGCATTCCCGGTATCAGGGAGTACCTGGACGGCGGGGGCCACGTGTTCCATTCCGCGCGCTGGGACTACGACTACACCGGCGGCGATGCCAACGGCGGCCTGCACAAGCTGGCCGACAAACGGGTCGCACTCGTCGGCACGGGGGCTACCGGCGTCCAGCTGGTGCCGCATCTCGGCCGGGATTCCAAGCAGCTCTTCGTGTTCCAGCGGACCCCGTCGTCGGTGGACATGCGGGCCAACACGCCCACCGACCCGGCCTGGGCGGCGGCCCTGCAGCCCGGTTGGCAGGAGGAGCGCAAGCGTAACTTCCACAACTGGTCACCGTTTGTCGGCGTGGTCTTCGGCGAGCCGGATCTGGTGTGCGACTTCTGGACCGAATTGGGCCGCAATATGACCGCCCGGATTGCCGCCAGCCCGGATCCCGCCTCGCTGGGGATCGAGGAGATCATGGCGATCCGGGAGGAAGAGGACTACAAGATCATGGACCGGTTGCGCCGCCGCGTGGCCGCGCTGGTCGACGACCCCGACACCGCCGAGGCGCTCAAACCGTACTACCGCTTCATGTGCAAGCGGCCGTGTTCGAGCGAGACCTACCTTCCGGCGTTCAACCTGCCAAACGTGACGCTGGTGGACGTGTCCGAGTCCAAGGGCGTGGAACGCCTGACGGAGAAGGGCATCGTCGCCAACGGCGTTGAGTACGAGGTCGATTGCGTCGTATTCGCCAGCGGGTTCGAGATCTCCACGGAGATCAGTCGACGCTTCGCTATCGACGTCATCGAGGGCCGAGACGGGCTGTCGCTGTTCGACTACTGGCACGACAGGTACCAAACGCTGCACGGCATGACGACCCGCGGATTCCCCAACCAGTTCTTCACGGGCTTCATTCAGGGCGGCGTCTCGGCCAACACCACCGCGATGTTCGAGCAACAGGCCGAACACATCGCTTACATCATCGCCGAGGCGCAGAAACGCGGCGCGACCACCGTCGAACCCAGCAAAGAAGGCCAGGACGACTGGGTCAGAACGGTCGCCGAGCTCGCGATCGACAACTCGGCCTTCGAGATGTCCTGTACCCCTGGCTATTACAACAACGAGGGCCAGGGCGGCGCCAAAGACAACGGTGCGTTCCTCGGCGATTTCTACTCGCCGGGTTTCTACGCCTTCGGCGACCTGATCGCCGAGTGGCGCGCCAGGGGTGACTTGGAAGGCCTTCAGCTGTCGTGAGCGAGTTGCAGTTCGAGGGCCGGGTCGCGGTCGTAACAGGCGCCGGGCGGGGCCTGGGCTGCGAGTACGCGAAGCTGCTCGCCCGGCGCGGCGCGAAGGTGGTCGTCAACGACCACGGCGGCAGCCTGGCCGGCGACGGGGCCGACGCCGCGCCCGCCGAGCAGGCGGCCGAGGAGATCAAGGCGGCCGGGGGCGAGTCCGTCGCGTCCACCGCGTCGGTCGCGACCCAAGAGGGCGCCGCCGCGATCATCCAGGCCGCGCTCGACCACTACGGCCGCATCGACATACTCATCCACAACGCGGGCAATGTCCGTCGCGGCTCGTTGACCGAGATGAGCCACGAAGATTTCGACGCGGTGCTCGACGTGCACCTGCGGGGCGCGTTCAACGTTATGCGACAGGCGTTTCCGGTGATGTGTGCGGCCGGCTACGGGCGCATCGTGCTGACCTCCTCCATCGGCGGCCTGTACGGCAACCACGACGTCGCCAACTACGCGGCAGCCAAGGCCGGCGTGATCGGGCTGTCCAACGTCGCGGCCATCGAAGGCGCCGACCACGGGGTGACGTCCAACGTCATCGTTCCGGCCGCGGTGACACGGATGGCGGAAGGTATCGATACGTCGGCCTACCCGCCGATGGGCGCGGATCTGGTTGCGCCCGTGGCGGGTTGGCTGGCCCACGAATCCTGCTCGGTCACCGGCGAGATCTTCATCGCGCTCGCGGGCCGGGTGGCGCGGGCGGTGATCGCCGAGTCGCCCGGCGTGTACCGGCCGTCGTGGTCGATCGAGGACGTCGGCGAACACATCGACACCATCCGCGACCTGTCCGACCCCGTCGTCTTCCCCGTCGTGCCGGACGGCCACGCCGAGCACATCCGGTACAGCTTCGGTCAGGCCACCCAAGAGGTCCACCATGCCTAGCGGACCGCTCGCGGGTGTGCGCGTCATCGACCTCACCGCTATGGTGATGGGGCCCTACTGCACGCAGATCATGGCCGACATGGGCGCCGACGTGATCAAAGTCGAACCGCCGCAAGGCGATAACACCCGCTACATCTCGGTCGGTCCGGCGCCGGGCATGAGCGGGGTGTTCGTCAACGTCAACCGCGGCAAGCGCGGCATCGTGCTGGACCTGCAAACCGATGCCGGGAGTCAAGCGCTGCGTGCGCTGCTCGAGACCGCGGACGTGTTCATCCACTCGATGCGCGCCAAAGCGATCGCCAAGCTCGGCTTCGGCTACGAGGACGTCGCCGCGATCAACCCGGGAATCGTCTACACCAATTGCTACGGGTACGGGCGGCGCGGACCCGACCGCGACCGGCCCGCCTATGACGACACGATCCAGGCCGAGTGCGGTCTGCCCGCGGTGCAGGAGCAACTCACCGGCGAGGCCGACTACGTCGGAACCATCATGGCCGACAAGGTCGCGGGGCTGACCGCGCTGTACGCGACCACCATGGCGCTGTTTCACCGCGAACGTACCGGGGAGGGACAGGAAGTCGAGGTCGCCATGTTCGAGACCATGGCGACGTTCATGCTCGTCGAACACGCCAACGGCGCCATGTTCGACCCTCCCCTGGGCCCGGCGGTGTATCCGCGGACCGTGGCGCCCAACCGGCGCCCGTACCGCACCAGCGACGGGCACGTCGCCGTATTGATTTACAACGACAAACACTGGAACGCGTTCATCAACGCGGTGCAGCCGCCATGGGCCAGTGAGCTGTATTCGACGCTGGAACAGCGTGCCCGCGAGATCGACACGGTCTACGGACTGGTGGCCGAGACGCTGAAACAGCGCACGACGCAGGAGTGGTTGGCGCTGTTCGGCGAACTCGAAATTCCCGCCGCACCGCTCAATACGCCCGGCGACTTGTTCAGCAATCCGCATCTCAACGCCGTCGGGATGTTCGAGACCGTGGACACCCCGCACGGACCGGTGCGCTTCCCGGGCGTACCCGCCTGGTTCTCGCGGACACCGGGTCGCGTCGCGGGGCCGGCTCCGGAGCTGGGCGCCGACACCGAAAAAGTACTCGCCGAAATCGGCATGAGCAGACGTGAACCAAAGGAGCTGTAGGGATGGGCGTACCGGTATACAAGCGAATCCTCGACCTGTTCGAGGCCGAGGGCGTGAACACGTTGTTCGGCATCCCGGACCCGAACTTCGTGCACATGTTCGCCGAGGCCGACGCGCGCGGGTGGTCGGTGGTCGCACCGCACCACGAGCTGAGCGCGGGATTCATGGCCGAGGCGGCGTCGCGCATGACGGGTAACCCGGGCCTGTGCATCGGCACGCTGGGCCCGGGCATGGCCAACATCGCCGGAGCGATCCAGTGCGCGCTGGTGGAAAACTCGCCGGTGATCTTCCTCGGCGGCCAGCGCGCCCGCATCACCGAACGACGGGTCCGGCGCGGTCGCATCCAATTCGTCCAGCAGGAGCCACTTTTCGCGGCGTCGGTCAAGTACAGCAGCTCCATCGAGTACGCCGACCAGACGGACGAGATCATCCACGAGGCCATCCGCAAGGCGATGTCGGGCACGCCGGGCCCGTCCTACGTCGAGTTCCCGTCGCACGTCATCCTCGAGGAGCTCGACGTTGATGCCGCACCCGCGCCGTCGAGCTACCGGCTGGTGAACCAAGGCGCCGGCAGCCGCGAGGTTGCCGAAGCCGTGACGTTGATCCGCGAGGCCAAGAGCCCGGTGTTGCTGGTCGGTCACGCGGTGCACACCTCGCGGACTCAGCAGCAGGTCGCCGAACTCGCCGAGCTGATGGCCTGCCCGGTCATCCAGACCTCTGGCGGCACGTCGTTCATCCCGGGCCTGCAGGACCGGACGTTCCCGTATCTGTTCTCACCGGCCGCCAACGAGGCCGTCGAGGAGTCCGACCTGTGTGTCGCGCTCGGCACCGAACTCGGCGAGCCCATGCACTACGGCCGAACTCAGCACTGGGCGGCCAACAATGCGCACCGCAAATGGGTAATGGTCGAGCAGGATCCGACCGCCATCGGCGTCAACCGGCCCATCGACGTGGCCCTGGTGGGCGATCTGCGCGGCGTGGTGCCGCAGCTGGTCGAGGCGCTGCGCGACGCGCCCCGCACCGCGTCGGCCAACCTCGAAAAGCTGATCGAAGCCGACGCCGCCGAGCTGGTGCGGGTGGCCGAGGAAGCCCCGACGGGTCGCACCCCGGTGCACCCCGCGCGTTATGTCGTCGAGGCGACCAAAGCGTTCGACGAACTCGAGGACGGCATCATGGTCCGCGACGGCGGCGCGACCGTGATCTTCCAGTGGACCTACTCGCAGACCAAGCCGCGCGACGTGATCTGGAACCAGAACTTCGGTCATCTGGGCACCGGCCTGCCGTATGCGGTCGGCGCCTCGGTGGCCGAGGGTGGCCAGCGCCCGGTCATGCTGCTGACCAGTGACTCGGCGTTCCTCTTCCACATCGCCGAGCTGGAAACCGCTGCGCGGCAAAAGCTTCCGCTGGTATGTGTGGTGGGAGTGGATCACCAGTGGGGCCTCGAAGTGGGCGTCTACAAGCGCACCTTCCCCCAGCCGTCGCCGCAGCCCGGCGTGCACTGGAGCAAGGATGTCCGGATGGACAAGGTCGCCGAGGGCTTCGGCTGCCACGGTGAATACGTCGAGAAAGGAGAGGAAATCGGCCCCGCGATCAAGCGCGCCTACGCGAGTGGCAAAGTCGGCGTTGTGCACGTCTGCATCGACCCGAAGGCCAACTCCGAGGAGATGCCGAAGTACGACCGATTCCGGACCTGGTACGCCGAGGGCACCCAGTAGAGGAAAGAAGGACAGCCATGCGCGAATACCTGCAGTTCTACATCGACGGCAACTGGGTCGACCCGCTGCGGCCCAACGCTGCTGACGTCGAGAACCCGGCGACCGAGCAAGTCGCCGGCAAGATCTCGCTCGGCACGGCCGACGACGTCGACGTGGCCGTCAAGGCGGCCCGGCGGGCCTTCGCCAGTTGGTCGTTGAGCAGTCGCGAAGAGCGGCTCGACCTGTTGCAGGCCATCCTGGCCGAGTATCAGAAGCGGGCGGGCGACCTGGCCGACGCGGTCACCGAGGAGATCGGCGCGCCGCCGTCGCTGGCGTCGGGCCCGCAGGTGTTCCTCGGCATCGCCCACCTGACGACCGCGATCGACGCGCTGAAGAATTTCCAGTTCGAGGAGCAGCACGGGCAGACGCTGGTCGCCAAGGAGCCGATCGGTGTCTGCGGGTTGATCACGCCCTGGAACTGGCCGCTCAACCAGGTCGCGGTCAAGGTGTATCCGGCGCTGGCGACGGGCTGCACGATGGTGCTGAAACCGTCTGAGATCGCGCCTTTTTCGGCCTACATCTTCACCGAGATCATGGACGCGGCGGGCGTGCCGGCCGGCGTGTACAACCTGGTCAACGGCGACGGCCCGGGCGTCGGCGTGGCGCTGGCCAGCCATCCCGACATCGACATGGTGTCGTTCACCGGGTCCACCCGCGCCGGCATCGAGGTGGCCGCCAACGCCGCCGCGACGGTCAAGCGCGTGACCCAGGAACTGGGCGGCAAGAGCCCGAACATCGTCCTCGACGACGACGGGTTCGTTGACAGCGTCACCGCCGGGGTGAAGGGCATGATGCCGAACTCGGGGCAGAGCTGTAACGCGCCGTCGCGCATGCTGGTCCCGAATTCCCGGATGGACGAGGCCATCGCCGTCGCGCGTGCAGTGGCCGAGGCGGTCAAGGTCGGCGACCCCGCCGACGCGACCGCGATCGGGCCGGTGGTCTCGAAGAACCAGTACGACAGGATCCAGCGCCTGATCCAGAGCGGCATCGACGCGGGTGCGACCGTCGTCGCCGGGGGCACCGGGCGGCCGTCCGGGCTGGACAAGGGGTACTACGTGCAGCCGACCGTCTTCGCCGAAGTCAGCAACGACATGCAGATCGCGCGCGAGGAGATCTTCGGCCCGGTGCTGTGCATCCTCGGCTACGACGACCTCGACCAGGCCGTCGAAATCGCCAACGACACCGACTACGGCCTGGCCGGCTATGTGTCGGGAGTCGACCTCGACCAGGCCCGCGCGCTGGCCCGCCGGATCCGCGCGGGCTGGGTGACGATCAACCATGCCTTCGACCTGGCCGCGCCGTTCGGCGGCTACAAGCGCAGCGGCAACGGCCGCGAGTGGAGCGAGTACGCGTTCAACGAGTACCTGGAGGTCAAGAGCACTTTGGGCTACGCACCTGTAACGCCCGCCTAGGCCGCTTGATGAAATGTCGCGCCGCCGTGCTGCACGGGGTCGGCGCGGACTGGGAGATCCGCGAGATCGAGCTCGACCCGCCGCACGCCGGTGAGGTGTTGGTGCGCATGGCCGTTGCCGGGGTATGCCACTCCGATGACCACCTGATCACCGGCGACGTGGTGCCGACACCCGAGGTGCTGGCCGCGACCGGCATGGACGCGCCGGACTGGTTCCCGTTGCTCGGCGGGCACGAGGGCGCCGGTGTCGTCGAAGGGGTGGGGCCGGGCGTTACGACGGTGAAGCCCGGTGATCACGTGGCGATGTCGTTCATTCCGGCGTGCGGCAATTGCCGGTTCTGCGTCAACGGGCAGAGCTACATCTGCGATTCCGGGGCGAGCCTGTTCCGGCGGGAGATGCCCACTGACGGAACGTGTCGCCGCCACCTCGGTGACGAAAGCCTGTTGGCCTATGGGCAACTCGGCACGTTCGCCGAATACGCGGTGTTGACGGAGAGGTCGGTCATCAAGATCGATGACGCGATCCCCTTCCACGCCGCCTCGCTCGTCTCGTGCGGTGTCAGCACCGGGTGGGGGTCGGCGACGGTCTCGGCGGGCACCGAGCCCGGCGACACCGTCGTCGTCATCGGCACCGGTGGTGTCGGCATGAACGCGCTGCAGGGGGCGCGCGCTGTCGGCGCGACCTACATTGTCGCGGTGGATCCGGTTGACTACAAACGGGATTCGGCCAAATCCTTTGGCGCCACGCATACCGCCGCCTCCGCCGAGGAGGCGATACCACTTGTCCGGGAGATCACCGGCGGCGTGATGGCCGACCGCGTCATCCTGACTCCGGGTGTGTTGCACGTGGAGTTGATCGGGTTGGCGATGACGTTGCTGCGCAAAGGCGGGACGTGCGTGGCCACCGGCATCACCCCTTACAGCGAGCCGCTGGTTCCGCTGATCCTGCAGGAGATGGTGCTGTCGGCCAAGCAGCTCAAGGGTGTGCTGTACGGCGGGCTGAATCCGCGCACCAGCGTGCCGAAGCTGTTGTCGATGTATCAGGCCGGCGTCGTGAAACTCGACGAACTTGTCACCCGGCACTACGAGCTCGACCAGATCAACGAGGCGTTCGCGGACCTACGCGAAGGACGCAACATCCGCGGCATCATCGACTTCGCGGGCGTTTGAGACCCGTGCTCCACGCCCGACCGATAGCCGGTTCTGAATTGCGATAGCACCTGCGATATCGCTGTGCCCCAGCCTGTTTCAGGCTGCCGCTCGCCAGCCTAGTTATTGGTTGGTGGTGGTTGGGGTTGGAAGGGTTGGTACCACCACCATTGGGCGCGTTCGCCGAGGGGGCCGGTGCACGGCGGGACGGCGGGTGGGGCGTGGGTGGGTGGACGTGCGAGTGATCCTGGGTGGAGGGGTTGCCCGTCGTCGTCGGTGACGGTCAGGGCGGTTGCGGGTCCGGTGATGGTGATGGCGCCGCGGTGGTGCAGTCGGTGGTGATAAGGGCAGAGCAGGACCAGGTTGTCCAGCTCGGTGGGGCCGCCGTCTTCCCAATGCCGGATGTGATGGGCGTGCAGGCCGCGGGTGGCCCCGCGGCCGGGGACCGCGCAGCTGGGGTGGCGGTGCTCGAGTGCGCGGCGTAGCCGCCGGCTGATGGTGCGGGTGGTTCGGCCCGCGCCGAGGGGCTCGCCGTCGCGTTCGAACCAGACCTCGCAGGTGGCCTCGCAGGTCAGCTCTTGGCGTTCGGCGTCGGTGAGCAGCGGACCCAGATGCAGCGCCGCAGCGCGCTGCTCAACGTCGAGGTGCACCACCACCGTGGTCTGCGCCGCGTGCGGGCGCCGGGCGGCCTCGGCGTCCCAGCCGGCCTCGATGAGCCGCAGGAACGCGTCGACGTTGCCGGGCATCGGCGGCGCATGTTCGACGCCGTCGCTGCTTTGGCGGTCGTGTTTCCAGTCGGCGATCAGCGCTTCCCGATGCGAGGCCAGCGCCGCGTCGAACTTCGCGGCGTCCAGGTGCGGAAGCTTGATCCGCCAACAGCAGACGTCCTCAGTGGCGGTCCTGGTGATCGAGGCCTGGGGCTCGGGTGCGGGATCGGGTTCGGGGCGCGGTTCCAGCTTGACCGCGGTGCGCAGCTGGCTGACCGTGGCCACGGCGGCCAACTGCGCGTAATGCGCATCGGATCCCTGCCCGCCCCGCGCCGCGATGACACCGACCTGATCCAGCGACAGCCGCCCCTCGGCCATGCCTTGGGCGCAGCGCGGAAACTCCTGCAGCCGGTGCGCGACCGTGGCGATGGTGTGCGCGTTGGCCGACGACGAACCCAGCCTCCAGGCCACCAACGCCGCCACCGACCGCGCACCCGTCATGCCGCACAACCCGTCGCGATCGATCTCGGCGACGATGTCGACCACGCGCGCATCAATCGCATTACGCTGACCGGCCAACTCCGCCAACTCCTCGAACAACACCGCCAAACGCTCTTTAGGAGTTACCTCCAAGGCGTCGGCGGATGCGATCAACGACATACCCTCATCATCGCAGCGAGGTACGACAACTTCCGGACCAGCGAGCGAACCCCCACCGCATCAAGCGGTTTCGAAGTGCCTCCGAATACCGGCCAGCATCTCGATGTGCGCCTTGATGCCCTCGCGCGTGGTCATCGCGGCCAGCGGCCGCGGCGCCGCGAACCGGATCCGCTCGGTGACGCGGGTACCGCCGTCGATCGGCTCGAAGCTCACCCTGCCGTGCAGCCGGACCCCTGGGGACTGATGGGCTTCGGTCAGCACATCCCCGTCGTGCGGGACACGCAGCCGCGCCCGATAGGTGATCTTAATAGTCAACGGCCCCACCGGAATTCGGTCGACCACGCGATAACTGTGCTGATATCCGTCGGGCCCCTCGCTGCGCGACGTCGTCCGGACCGACACGATGAGCGGGTGCACCAGCTTGATGTTGTCCAGGTCGACGTAGAACGCGCGGACCTGCTCGGGCGGCGCCGGAACGTCTTCGGACAGCTCCGCTTCGGCGTGCGCCGTCCACCAGCTCACAGGTACAGCTCCGCCGCGAGAACGCCGGTGCGCCACCAGATCAGCGCGGCAAACAGCGCCAGCGCGACAAGGCTCACGGCGGCCTGGATTGCGTTGCGTTGTTGCCGCGGTGCGTACACGTAGGCCGCGGCGACCACCGCGCCGGTGACCAGCCCGCCTACGTGCCCCTGCCAGCTGATGCCCCGAGCCACGAAGGTGAAGACCAGGTTGACCACGATGACGGCGACAACCCAGCGCATGTCGAGGTTGAGTCGCTTCGCCGCCACGAACGTCGCCGCGAATAGACCGAAGATGGCGCCCGATGCGCCCGCCGTCGCCGTGTTCAGCGTGATCAGGTAGACCAGCGTCGACCCGCCCAGCATGCTCAATACGTAGAGCGCGCCGAAACGCAGCCGGCCGAGCAGCATCTCGAGCGGCGGACCCAAGACGTACAGCGCCCACATGTTCAGCAGCAGATGGGCTGTGCCGTAGTGCACGAACGCCGACGTCACCAGGCGGTACAGCTGCCCGTCGGCCACGGCCGGCGGCCACAGTACGAGATTGCTCTGCAAGCCCTGCACCGACATCTGCAGCGCGAACGTCACCACGTTGATCGCGATCAACGCATAGGTGACCACCGGCATGCCGGCCCGTTCCCGCCCGCCGAATTGCGTCGTGGGCTGCCGAACACTGCGGGCGCCCTCCTGCACGCACTCCACGCACTGGTGGCCGACCGCGGCCGCGCGCATGCAGTCCGGGCAGACATACCGCTCACATCGGTTGCAGCGCAGGTAGGTCGGGCGACCGGGGTGCCGGAAGCAGATGCCCGCGGTCTGAGGCTGCGGCGCGCTGGGATCGGTCACGGCACCAATCTTGCCTGTTCCCTCGTTTGTTGAGTTGTCTTACTGTCATTTCCGTGCGGACACAGTCGGACACCGTCGAGCGCTACCTGGAATTCCTCGCCGCCCACGACTGGGACGGCTTGGCCACCACTATCGCCGATAAAGGCTTGGTTCGAGAAGGCCCGTTCTGCGACGTCGTCGAGGGCAAGGAACACTACGTCGCCTATCTGCGGAAAGTCTGCACCACACTCAAGGGTCACCAACTCGACGTGACCCGGGTGTCGCATGTCGACAGCCGCGTCTCGTTTGTCGAGCTGACCGAATCCTTCGAGATCGACGGCGCCGCTGCCGCGTGGCCGGAATGCCTGCTGTTCGAACAGAATGACGACGGCCTGATATCTCACGTCAGCGTGTTCTTCAAGCAACGACACGCCGACACCCCGTAGCGGTCTATTCCCTGACTCACCGGATTGACCTAACGTGTGAGGATGGAGTCAGATGGAATCCCGGAGTCGGTAGCGGTCGAGAAATTGCACTCGGGCGACCCGATCACCGATTGCGGTCAACGCTACATAGTCCTCGAATCCAAAGCCCTCGGCGATAGCTGCGTCGTTCTCGAGCTGGAATCCAGAGTGGACCACCAGTTGCAGGTCATCGAGAAATCCTTCCCCGCTGGATACCAGGTCGGCAGGGCGAACCACCGCATTTTGTAGAACACAATTCCCCCGCCTGAAATAGGCGTTCATAGCCGTTCGACGACTACCGCATATTTGCGTAATCAGCCGTGCCGAAAGCCTTTGCCACTTCGATCAAGTGGGTCGGGATCCAG
Source organism: uncultured Actinomycetota bacterium (assembly GCA_963758775.1). Classification (GTDB taxonomy): domain Bacteria; phylum Actinomycetota; class Actinomycetes; order Mycobacteriales; family Mycobacteriaceae; genus Mycobacterium. The sequence continues at coordinate 989,392 of CAVWWU010000010.1, read as the reverse complement.
CGCTAAATAGGTGGCCCGCAGCCGATCCCACAGTTCGAGCTGTTCCCACGCGGGCCCGTCACGGAACTGCTGGGTGTTGGTGAGAAACGGATTCGGCAGCATCAGCGTCATCATCTGTTCGCCGCGCCCGTTGTAGAGGCGCGCACCCCACGAGGTCGGAAACCCGTCGTCGCCGATGCGGCGATAGAGCTCGGCCCGCGCGCACCGGCGGATCTGGCCGAGCTCGGGTCCGCTGGCCAGGTGCTCACCGATGCACAAGTGGAAATGCCAGCGGCCGAAGTCCACCGTCGCGTACCCGTCGTACATCGAGATCCGCGTCGGCGGATTGGGAGCCGCCACCTCCCACGCCGCGCCCTCGATGAGGGTGCCGAACCAGATTTCGTCCCAGTACTCGTCGAAGCAAAGGTGGAGCAGGCCCAGCAGGCTCTGCTCGTCGACCGGCAGCGGCCAGCACTGCTCGCGGCCGCCGTCTTCGGTCTCGACGATCGGAGGGTTATGGGTTTGCACGATTCTCCCAAGCACCGGCGTTCGGGATGCGACAATATCGCGCGTAAGGCGATGACGACGCAGGAAGCCGGTGCGAATCCGGCGCGGTCCCGCCACTGTCATCGGGGAGCGACCCTCACATAGCCACGGCCTACCGGTCGGAAGGCGAGGCGAGCAGCGATCCGAGAGCCAGGAGACTCGCGTCATCGTGTCCTGCTAGCCCGGGGCGGAGCACCTCGGAGAGAGCTGGCCTGCCATGGCGCCGCAATCCTGGATGTCTGTTCCGCCCGAGGTGCATTCGACGTTGCTCAGCAGCGGGGCGGGGCCCGGCCCGCTGCTCGCCGCGGCCGAGTCGTGGACCGCGTTGAGCACCGTGTACACCGATACCGCCGAGGAGTTGGCCGCGCTGCTGGGCGCGGTCCAGACCGGGGCGTGGGAGGGCCCGAGCGCGGCGGCCTATGTCGCCGGCCACGCCCCGTACCTTGCGTGGCTCACGCAAGCGGCCGCCGATAGCGCGGCGGCGGCCGTCCGCCACGAGGCCACGGCCACGGCCTACACCGCCGCCCTGGCCGCAATGCCCACGCTCGTCGAGCTGGCCGCCAACCATGCCACTCACGCGGTGCTGCTGGCGACGAATTTCTTTGGTCTCAACACCATTCCGATCACACTCAACGAGGCGGACTACGTCCGGATGTGGATTCAGGCCGCCACCGTTATGGGCACCTATGACGCGGTCTCGACGGCGGCGGTGGCCTCGTCGTACCCGACCCCGAAGGTGCCGCCGATCGTGCATTCGCTGATCGACGAGTTCTACAAGCTCTTCCCGTTGCCCGCCGACACCGAGAACCAGGTGATGGCCTGGCTGACCAAGATCGGCTTCGTCAACTACTGGAACAACGTCCTATCGCCTTTGAGCAACGCGCTGTACAACAACCCGTTCTTCGCGGTGATGTTCTCGGGGTTCGATCCCTACCTGCCCATACTCGGCAATCCGCTGATCTTCCTGAGCCCGTACAACATCGCGTTCGCCCTCGGCTACCCGATGGACATCGGGTCCTATGTCGCCTACCTGTCCCAAACCTTTTTCTACATCGGCCTGGACCTGACCGCGGCGTTCGCGTCCGGCAATCCCGCCACCATCGGCTTCACCATCCTGTTCACCACCGTCGAAGCCGTCGGCACGATCATCACCGACACCATCGCGTTGTTGAAGACTCTGCTCGAGCAGACCGCGGTATTCCTCACGGTTTTCGTGCCGCTGATAACCGCTCCGTTGGTGACGCTGGCGACCGGCGCGCTGGCGCCGATCGGCCTCACCGGCTTGGCGGGGCTGTCTGCATTGCCGCCGGCGCCACCCGTCGCGCCGCCCATCACGCCGCCTTTGGCGCTTGCCCCGAGCGTCCCGACGCCCACGTCGTCCCCGACGCCGGCTCCCTCAGAGGTAAGCGCGGCGACGGTTCCGGCCGCTTCCCCCGCCGCGCCACCACCGTCGCCCACGCCTCCGACGCTCAACGGGCCGGGCATGAGTATGCCTATGCCCGCAAATATGCCAGCGGGCATGAATAGCTTCGCGAACTTCGCTTATCTAGTGGGCGATTTGAGCGCGGTTCCCGCAGCGGCGGCGTCCGGCAGGGCCCGACGAAAGGCGCCCGCACCCGACGGCGCCGAAGCCCCGACCGCCGCGGCGACACCGATAGAGAAGGACAAGGCGCCTCGGCGCCGACGAGCCCGGGTGCAGATGCTTGGCCGCGGACACGAATACATGGATCTGGAAGACGAGGGCGAGCTCGTCGGTGGGGCCTCGACCACAGGCGCTGGGCCCCAGGGGTTCTCCGGCACCGCCACCAAGGCCGGTCCCGGACGGGTGGCGGGGTTGACCACGCTCGCCGACGATGCCTTCGGCGGCGGGCCGCGCATGCCGATGATCCCGGGCACGTGGGACGCCGACTCAGCGACCGACCCTGGCCAGTCCTAGCCGAGCGTGTCCCAGAAACCGGAGAGCACCGCGGCGCCGCGCACCGGATCCTGCAGCATCCACCAGTGCCCCAGCTGGTCGAGCACCTCCGTGCGGGCTCCGGCGCGATGGGCGGCGCGCCGCCGGATTTCATCCGAGCCGACGTACGGGTCCTCGGTGGCGAGCAACGAAAGTCCCGGACGGGCCGCGGCGTTCTCCAGCGCGCGCCCGGCCTCGGCCAGCGCAGGCTGGGCGGCCGAGCGGTACAGCGTGAGGATCGCCTGACCCATCTCAGGTCCTTGCGCGGCGGCGATAGCGGTCGCAACGTCGTCGGGTATGCCCATGGACGCCATCCGCTCCGCGCGATCCTGCAGCGTGCCCTCCATCAGGCTGTCCACCAGCTTCTCGCCCTCATCGGGTGTCTGCCAGACCTGCGCGAGGTCATGCCACACGTAGTCGGGGTCGAACAACCCCACCACGTCGCTGGCCCAGCTGCGCACCAACTCGGGGCGATGCATGACCACATTCATCACGTGGCCGCCGCCCCAGTCGTGCCCGACCAGGTCGATCGGTCCGTCGATGGCTTCCAGCTCCCCCTCGAGCCAATCTCGGTAGTCGAGATACGTCGCTGCGAACCCGGCGGGCAGTGGCGCGCCGAAACCCGGCGGCGACAGCCGGATTACGTCGTCGCGCTGTAGCGCATCAACCAGCGGGCCCCAGATCGCGTCGGTTTCCGGATTGCCGTGCACCAAAACGATTGTCATGACTGACCTCCCGGAGCGGCGGCGGCCGCGGCCTGCGCGGGCGCCGAATTACGTTGTCTGCGTTGTAGATTAACCCGGGCGACGCGATAGAGGACGGCGGGGCGCAGCAGGCGGGGCGGTGCATCGAGCAGGCCGGTGACCCTGAAGAACCGGGTGGTCACCTCGTTGTCGGACTCACAGGCGGCCAGCACCGAGTCCACCAGCCGGTTGGCGACTCGCATCGAAGGTGTCCTGCGTCCCTCCACCTCGGGGAAGGCCAGGTCCGAGGTGGCTCCGGTCTGCCAGGCCACTCCGATCGATTTCGCCGCGGCGCGGAAATACCGCCGGGGCAGGTCGGCGACGCCGCGCCGAAGGGCGTCCCGCAGCGCCACCGCATCCAGAGCCGCGACCGACATCCCTTGGCCGTAAATCGGATTGAAACTACATATCGCGTCGCCGCACGCCACCAGGCCGTCGGGCAGCCGTCGCATTTTGTCGTAGCGCCGCCACTGGCTGCAGGGCATGCGGTGCTGCACGACCGGCCCGAGTGGCTCACCGGCGCGCACGGCGGCAAGTAAGTGGGCCGGAACGTAATCCGCGGCGAAGGACAGCATGCCGTCGAGGTTGCGTGGCGGTTCCCGCCCGGCCATCCCGAAGACCGTGAAGATCCAGATGTCGTTCTCGTTGCCGGCCAGGAACATCCCGGTCGGCCGGCCGGGCGCGGGACTGATGAGCGCCATCATTTCGGTCAGCGTCCCCGGCGGGATGCGCACCCGTTGGCTGACGTAGACCGTGTGCATGACGATGCGCTCTTCCGCCGGCCGGCCATAGCCGATGCTTTCCAAGAAGGCAGGCGTATGCGCACCGCGGCCCATGGCGTCGACGACCAGGTCTGCTGACAGCTCCCGTGGAGCGTCGTCGTCGCCGCTGGTGACCCGGACACCGATCACCCGGGTCAGGTCCGCGGTCGAAATGAGTTCGGCGGCGTCCTGGCCGTCGTGAATCGTCACGTTGTCGAGTGCCTGCAGGCGCTTGCGGACGTGCCGTTCCAGCAGGGCGCGGCTGGGTATGTAGAGCGCCAGCAACTTGGGATCGCAGGTTATCGTTCCGGACTGCACCACCTGGTGCCCGCCGTAGGACATGTGCAATCTGGACATGTCGCCGTCGTCCAACACCGGCGCACCGGCGGCCACCAGCTCGTCGAGCAACCCCGGGAAAAACTCATCCAGGATGTGGGCGCCGCGCGCCAGCAGCGCGTGCGGGTGGCGGCCCTGCGGGACGCCGCGCCGGGTGACCGGGTCGTCGGGCAGGTCGTCACGCTCGATCACCGTGACGGTTCGATAGAACTCCGCCAGCACTCTGGCGGCGAGCAGCCCGCCCATGCTCGCCCCGAGAACAACCGCCCGATCACCCAGTACCGGCATGGCAGGATCCTTCACTCCCCCGAACCAGCTAGCGCACGGTAACAGCCGACCCGAGGGAATTTCGGAAAACGGACACGAGACTTGTCACGCTCTTAGCTGCGCGGTGGCCGCTGATCGTTGGGGTCGTCGGGATCGGGCTCACCGAACCAGCGTGAGGGCACGTGCTCGGGGTACGCGTCGTGCCAGGACCACCACTCGTACGGCTTGGTCTGCGGATAGCCCTGCGGCGAATCCTCCCAATCTTCCTGGCGCCCAAGGGCCGTCAGGTCCAGGAAGCTCCACGTGTTGCCCAGCACCTCGTCGCCGCGGTTGTTGATGAAAGTAGGTGCGGAACACGCTGGAGCCGTCGCGGATGAACGCGTTGGTGCCGTGCCATTCGTTCACCCCGAAGTCGGCGTCGAAGCTGTCGGTGAGCGTGTACCACGGCATGTGCCAGCCCATCCGCGCCTTGAGCCGCTGAATGTCCGTTTGTGGCGCGGGTGAAGCGAAGACCAACGTGGTATCGCGGGCATTGAGATGCGCCAGATGGCCGATGTGGTCGGCGATCATCGAGCAGCCCGGGCATGCGTGGTCCGGCCAGCCGTGCACGCCGGGCTCGAAGAAGGCGCGGTACACGACAAGCTGACGCCGACCGCCGAACAGGTCCGGCAACGTCATCGGGCCGTCGGGTCCCTCAAACCGGTAGGTCCTGTCGACCGCCACCCAGGGCATCCGTCGTCGCATGGCCGCCAGCGCGTCGTGGGCGCGCATCACCTCCTTCTCCTTGAGGAGCAGTCGCTGGCGCGCGGCCTCCCACTCCTGCGCAGAGACTATCGATGGTGTGTCCATTTATGCTGCCCTCCTTGTTTTTTCAGTCCAGGCCCGCCAGGCCTGACGCCGTCAGTAGGTACGCGAGGTGTTCACCGCGATCGCCGTCGGCGATCTGCAGCACCGCCTTGCCGACTTGTTCCGCGCTCAACGCGGGTCCCGACGATGCGAGGAAGGTTTCGATGTCGACGCCCTGGCGTTCGGCGTAGGCCGCGACGGCCTTGGCGCCCAGGTCGGTGGCCGGTGTCAGCTGCGGGAGAACAGAGACGAAGTCGATGCCCAGCCCGGCGCGCTGCGATTCCATGGCGGCGTAATTCGTGATGAACCTGACGGTGGACTTGGCCCCGGCGTAGCCACCGGACAGCGGCGACCCCTTGACGGCGGCGCCGCTGGACATCGCGATCACCGTGCTGCCCGGCGCCAGCGGGCGCCGCAGCGCCTCACGGGTCCAGTGAAAAGCCTGCGCGACGTCCATATTCCAGTTCTGGCTGAAGCTCTCCCAGGTCTGATCCTGCAGCGGGGCCATCCGCGGAGCTGCCCCGGCGCACAAAACCAGCGTGCGCGGCCGGTACTCGTCGAGCAACCGGCCGGGCGTTGTGGGATCGGCGGCGTCGGCGGTTACCGCGGTAAACGCGGCACCCAACTCGTCGCGCAGCTCGTCGAGCGGCCCGCGCGCGACACCCACGACGTGGGCGCCGGCCGCCGACAGCGACGTCGCGATGGTGCGGCCGAAACCGCGGCTGGCGCCGGTGACGATCGCCGTCGAGCCGACGAGGGATTGTTCAAGGTTTGTCATGGTCGTGCTCACTTTCACGTTCGGATCGGTGTGCACTAATTCAGATGCGCCGGGCCGTGACGATTCATCGGTGCCCACGTCAACCGATGAGTTCGGGCCCCCGGGCGTATCTATATGAATGTCGGAAGGAGCCTGACCGTGCCGGCTCAGGAGAATTTCATGGAGCAGGCGGCGCCTTTTCGCGCCGAACTGATTGCGCACTGCTACCGGATGCTGGGGTCGGTGCACGACGCCGAGGACCTGGTCCAGGAGACCTACCTCAACGCCTGGCGCGGGTATGAGGCGTTCGAAGAGCGTGCAGCGTTGCGGACCTGGCTGTACCGGATCGCCACGACGGCATGCCTGCGGGCGCTGCAGAACCGCGCCCGCCGGGTGCTGCCGGCGGGACTCGGCGCCGCCTCACCCGACCCGGATGCCAGTCTCGACGGCGGCGGTCGCGCCCATGACTGGCTGGAGCCGATCCCGGACGCGTTGCTGTTCGACACCCCGGAAGACGCCGTGGCCGTCCGGCAGAGTGTCCGGCTGGCGGTGATGACGGCCCTGCAGGAACTCCCGGTGCGCCAGCGGGCCGTGCTGATTCTGCGCGATGTCGTGCAATTCAGCGCCGCCGAAGTTGCCGAGCTGCTGGAAACGACGCCCGCCGCGGTCAACAGCTCTCTGCAGCGGGCGCGTGCCCATCTCGCCGAGGTCTCCCCGGACGAAGAAGACTTGGTGGAATCTCATGACACCGACCGACGCGACCTCATTGACCGCTACTGCGCGGCATTCGAGAACGCGGACATGGCCGCGCTCACCGCGTTGCTGCAAGCCGACGTCAAACTCGAAATGCCCCCGCTGCCCATGTGGTTCACCGGGCGCGACACCGTGGTGCGCTTCCTGGTCGCGCGAGCCTTCACCACACCGGGCGATGTGGCGCTGCTCCCGACGGCCGCGAACGGGCAACCCGCCGTTGCCGAATACCGGCGCGGCGACGAAGGCGCGCTGCGGGCGCATTCGATACATGTCCTGACACTGGGGCGCGACGACGGCGCCACCAGGATTGCCGCGCTGACCGTCTTTCTCGACCCCGCGCTGTTTGCCACGTTTGATTTACCGCCTGACCGGTAAGCCTCCTACGATCGCAGCGACCGGCGCGCTCGTCAGGTCGGATCTATCGCTCCCTGCACATCCAGCCGCATGTCGGTAGACATGTGGCTAAGACGCCATCAGGATTAGGCGCGTATTCGTACTCGGAAGGTGACTGAATGAAGATCCCGGGCGTGCCCGGCCTGGTGAGCAGTTTGGCCGAGGGTGTGACCGGTGGCGCAGCACAGGTGGTGCGTGCCGGGGTGGGCGTGGCGACCGGAGCCGCGGGCACGGTGCAGATGCTGGCCAGCCCGGTGTTGCAGACGGTGGCGCAATCGACCGGGCGGATGCTCGGTAATCCTTCGGCCAGTCACGTCGAGCTGCCGGTGCGCTGGCAGAGCGGTCGGCGGGTGCACTTGGACCTGGATCCGCTGCTGCCGTTCCCGCGGTGGGACGAGCACGCGGCGGTGGTCGAGGAGCCGGTTCGCAGAATTCCGGGTGTGGCGGAGGCGCACGTCGAGGGCTCGCTCGGCCGGCTCGTGTTCGAAATCGAAGAAGAAGCAGACCCTGACACCGTCCTGGACGAGGTGCGCGACGTCGTCGGTGCCGTGGCCGCCGACCTCACTTTGTCGGGCGCGACCGGGGGACTCAAGACAGCGCCCTTCGCCGACCCGGGCAACCCGCTGGCGCTCCTGGTACCGCTCACCGCCGCGGCGATGGACGTCGTCGCGGTGACTGCCGCCGTCACGGGCTGGGTGACCCGGCTACCCGCCGCCCCGCAAACCACCCGGGCTGCGGCCGCTCTGATCAACCATCAACCGCGGATGGTGTCGCTGCTGGAGTCGCGCCTGGGCCGGGTGGGCACCGACATCGCGCTCGCCGCGGCCACGGCCGCGGCCAACGGGCTGACCCAGGCGGTCGGCACGCCGGTGCTGGACTTCACGCAACGCAGCCTGCAAATCTCCGAGGCGACGGCGCACCGGCGGGTGTGGCGGGATCGAGAGCCCGCGCTGGCCTCGCCCAAGCGCCCGCAGGCGCCCGTGGTCCCCGTCATCTCGTCGGCCGGGGCAGCTTCACAAGCGGCGCGGCACAGCTGGGCCGCCGCGGCAGCGGGCGAGGCTTCGCACGTCGTGGTCGGCGGATCCATCGACTCCGCACTCGACACCGAAAAGGGGTCGATGAAAGGCCCGATCGAGAGCTACGTCGATTCGGCGGCCAACGGTTCGTTGATCGCCGCGGCGAGCGCGCTGGTGGCCGGCGGCGGCACCGAGGACGCGGCGAGCGCGATCGAGGCCGCAGTGCCGAGGGCCGCGCACATGGGCCGGCAGGCGTTTGCGGCGGTGCTGGGGCGTGGGTTCGCCGACGCCGGGCTTTTGGTACTCGACCCGGGCGCCCTGCGCCGGCTGGATCGCGTGAAAGTGGTCGTCATCGACGGCGCCGCGCTGCGCGGCGACCATCGTGCCGTGCTGCTCGCCCGCGGCGACGCACCCGGCTGGGACGACGACCGCGTCTATGAGGTCGCCGACGCACTGCTGCACGGCGAGGAGGCGCCCGAGCCCGACCCGGACGAATTGCCCGCCACCGGCGCGCGGCTGAGATGGGTCCCGGCGCAAGGGCCGTCGGCCACGCCCGCCCAGGGCCTTGAGCGGGCGGACCTGATCGTCGACGGCGAATGCGTCGGCGCCGTCGACGTCGGGTGGGAGGTCGACCCCTACGCGATCCCGCTGCTGCAGACCGCGAATCGCACCGGGGCGCGGGTGGTCCTGCGCCATGTCGCCGGTACCGAGGACCTGTCGGCCAGCGTCGGCGCGATGCACCCGCCCGGCACGCCGCTGTTGACGTTGGTGCGCGATCTGCGGGTGGATCGCGGGCCGGTGCTGCTCATCACCGCGTTGCACCGGGACTTCGCCTCGACCGACACGCTGGCCGCGCTCGCCATCGCCGATGTCAGTGTCGCGCTTGATGATCCGCGCGCGGCCACGCCGTGGTCCGCGGACATCATCACCGGCACCGACCTGGCCGCCGCGGTGCGGATCCTGTCGGCGTTGCCCGCGGCGAGGTCGGCCAGCGAGTCCTCGGTGCGACTTGCCCAGGGCGGCACTACCCTGGCCGGTCTGCTGCTGGTCACCGGTGAGCCGACCACCTCCGGAACCAGGAATTCAATTACGTTGCGGCGCTACTTCAATCCGGTCAACGCGGCAGCGGCGACGGCGTTGCTGAGCGGTGCCTACTCGGCCGGCAAGCTGCTGCGGTTGGCAGACCCCACCCCGCAACCGCTGACCGCCTGGCACGCACTGGACCCGGAGATCGTGTACGCGCGGCTGGCCGGCGGCCCGCGACCGATGGCGGTCGAGTCCGGCACGCCGGATTGGCGCCGCCGCCTCAACGACTTCTCCTACACCCCGGCGCTCGCTCCGCTGCGCAAGCCGGCCAGCAACATAGTGAAGCTCGCGGCCGCCACCCGGCATGAGCTCGCCGATCCGCTGACCCCGATCCTGGCGGTGGGAGCGGCGGCCTCGGCGATCGTCGGCAGCAATGTCGACGCGCTTCTGGTCGGGGGTGTGATGATGGTCAATGCGATAACCGGTGGGGCACAACGGTTACGGGCCGAAGCGGCGGCCGCAGAGCTGTTCGCCGAGCAGGACCAGATGGTGCGGCGGGTCGTGGTGCCCGCGGTGGCGACGACGCGGCGTCGGCTGGAGGCGGCTCAGCATGCCACCCGCACGGCCACCGTGTCAGCGAAGTCGCTGCGGCCCGGCGATGTCATCGACCTGGCCGCGCCGGAGGTGGTGCCGGCGGATGCCCGCATCTTGGTCGCCGAGGACCTCGAGGTGGACGAGTCGTTGCTCACCGGTGAGTCGCTGCCGGTGGACAAGCAGGTGGAACCAGTCGCGGTCAACGACGCCGACCGCTCCAGCATGCTCTTCGAGGGCAGCACGATCGTCGCGGGACGGGCGCGCGCGATCGTGGTGGCCACCGGCGTCGGCACCGCGGCGCAACGCGCGATCTCGGCGGTCGCCGACATCGAGACGGCCGCCGGGGTGCAGGCCCGGCTGCGCGAGCTGACCAGCAAGGTCCTTCCCCTGACGCTGACGGGTGGCGCCGCGGTGACCGGGCTGGCGTTGCTGCGCCGCGCGCCGCTGCGCCAGGCGGTCGCCGACGGCGTCGCGATCGCGGTGGCCGCCGTCCCGGAGGGCTTGCCGCTGGTGGCCACGCTCTCGCAGCTTTCCGCCGCCCAGCGCCTGACGGCGCGCGGGGCGCTGGTCCGCGCGCCCCGCACCATCGAAGCCCTGGGCCGCGTCGACACCGTGTGCTTCGACAAGACCGGCACCCTGACCGAGAACAAGCTGCGCTTGGTGTGCGCCGTGCCGGCCACCGCGAAGCCCGGCGATACGTTTCGCGAATCGACCGATCCGCAGTACGCGACGGTGCTGCGCGACGCTGCGCGGGCCTCGACGCAGCCGCACGAAGGCCAGGGGCACGCGCACGCCACCGACGAGGCGATCCTCACCGCGGCGAGTTCGCTTAACGGCCAAGGCGATTCGGACTGGGATCTCATCGCCGAGGTGCCGTTCGAGTCCAGTCGCGGCTACGCCGCCGCGATCGGCACCATCAGCGGCAACGGTAAAGCGCCGGTGCTGATGCTGAAGGGCGCGCCCGAGCAGATCCTCCCGCGCTGCCGGTTCGCCGACCCCGAAAGCGATCGTGGGCACGCGGAAGCGCTGGTGCACGACCTCGCCGAGCAGGGCCTGCGCGTACTCGCTGTGGCGCAGCGCTCCTGGGACCACGACACCGATGATGACGACGACACCGATGCCGACGCCGTCGACGACGCCGCGCACGACCTCGAGCTGATCGGCTACGTCGGATTGGCCGACACCGCACGGCCGTCGTCGCGCCCGCTGATCGAGGCGTTGGTGGAAGCCGACCGGAACGTGGTGCTGATCACCGGCGACCATCCGGTCACCGCGCGGGCGATCGCACGCCAGTTGGGTCTGCCGTCGGATGTGCGGGTGGTGACCGGAGCCGAACTTGTCGGACTCGATGAGGATGCGTCCGCCAAACTCGTTGCCAACGTGCAGGTTTTTGCCCGGGTCAGTCCGGAACAGAAGGTGCAGATCGTGGCGGCGCTGCAGCGCTGCGGGCGTGTCACGGCGATGGTCGGCGACGGCGCCAACGACGCCGCGGCCATCCGGATGGCCGATGTGGGCATCGGGGTGAGCGGTCGCGGCTCTTCGGCCGCCCGCGGGGCCGCCGACATCGTGTTGACCGACGAAGATCTAGGCGTGCTGCTCGACGCGCTGGTCGAGGGCCGCAGCATGTGGACGGGCGTTCGTGACGCGGTGACGATCCTGGTCGGCGGCAACGTCGGTGAAGTGCTCTTCACCATCATCGGTACCGCACTGGGTACCGGCCGGGCGCCGGTGGGGACCCGTCAACTGTTGTTGGTGAACCTGCTGACCGACATGTTCCCCGCGCTTGCGGTCGCCGTCACCTCGCAATTCGAAGAGCCCGACGAAGACGAATTCGAAACGGACGAAGAGGCCGAAGCGGCTCGCCGTGCCTATCAGCGCGAGGTGCTGACCGCGCCCACGCCATCGCTCGACGCGCCGCTGATGCGTCAGATCATCAACCGCGGCGCCGTCACCGCCGCCGGCGCGACGGCGGCATGGGCCATCGGGCGCTGGACGCCGGGCACCGAACGCCGCACGTCGACAATGGGATTGACCGCGCTGGTGACCACTCAATTGGCGCAGACCCTGCTCACCCGCCGGCACAGTCCGCTGGTGGTGGCCACGGCGCTGGGCAGCGCCGGTGTCTTGGTGGGCATCGTGCAAACCCCGGTCGTCAGCCAGTTTTTCGGGTGCACACCACTGGGGCCGGTCGCCTGGACGGGCGTGTTGGGCGCCACGGGCGGGGCCACCGCGATCTCGGTGCTGGCACCGAAGTGGCTCAACCGGACGATCGGGATGATCGTGCCCGGGGACGAGGACGACGAGGAATCAGCCGAGTAGGTCCGACTGCTTCGCCGAGCGTGAACTGGTTGCGAAAAATCGGCCTGACTTTCGCAGTGGCTTCACGCTCGATCGGGCGCATTGGCTCGTATTTAGTTAGCCAACTCTTTGCGCAGCACCTTGCCGGCGGGGTTGCGCGGAATGCTGTCAACGATGTGGATGTCGCGGGGCTGCTCGAAGCGAGAGACCTTGCCCTTCAAATACTCTCGTATCGACTGCTCATCCAGACCGCTCCGGGACCGCAGCACGACGAACGCGGCGAGCCGTCGGCCGAACTGCTCGTCGGGCACACCGACGACCGCGATTTCGGCGATGTCGGCGTGTTCGGCGAGCGCGTTCTCCAGGGCGCGCGGATAGACGTTCTCGCCGCCCGACACGATCATGTCGTCCTCGCGGCCGACGATGTAGAGCCGGCCTGCATTGTCCAGATAGCCCATGTCGCCCGTGCTGGTGAATCCGTCGATGACGGGTTTGGCCTCACCGCTGGTGTAGCCCGCGCCCAGTTCGCCGCCGACGAAGATTCGTCCGGTCACGCGGGGGCCGACGAGCCGGCCACTCCTGCTGTAGATGCGCACCGAGCATCCGGCGACCGGTTTGCCGACGGTTTCGGGGGCGTTCCTCAGCTCCAGTGGTGTTGCCAGCGAGCCGATTCCGACCTCGGTGGAACCGTAGCCGTTGTAGAGGATGTCGCCGTAGGCGTCCATGAACCGTCGGCCCAGGCTGGGATCGAGCCGGTCACCGCTGGATATCACCGCGCGCAGCGACGGCACCGGGTTCCACGCACGCACGGACCGAGGCAGATCCAACAGGCGCGCCAGCATGATCGGGACCACGCTCATCGCGTCGGCGCGCTGCAGCGACGCCTGCGCCAGCGTCGTCTCGGCGTCAAAGCGGCGATGGGTCAGCACCGTGCCGCCCAGGCTCACGGTCAGCATCAGCATCCCGAGCCCCAACCCGTGAAACATCGGCACCGCCACCGCGATTCGCGATCCCGTCCGCAGCCCGGTGCGCTCGAGTAATGTCACGCCGACTCCGACGCCGGTACTCCAGCGGGGCAGCCGTGGCACGCCCTTGGGCACTCCGGTGGTGCCCGACGTCAGCAGCACGAGACGCCCGGCCGACGCCACCTTCGGTCGCGCTTCGCCATCGTGAGTCGGCACGGTGGCCGGATCGATGATCCGGACCGACTCATGCGCGTCGCGGACCCGTTGCGCAAATTCGTTGTCGCAGAACACCGTTGTGACGTGATGCGAACTCAATGAGCCGCTCAGCGCAGCCGAGCGGAACTCGGTATTCACCAGCACGATGTCGGCACCCACCAGGGCGGTGGCGAACACCGCCGCGACGAAGTCGCGTCCGTTGCGGCACATGATGCCGACCGCCGGCGGTGGATCGCTATACAGTTCGCGCCCAAGCGATTCGATCCTCGCCTGCAGCTCGCGGTAGCTGAGCGCGCCGTCGTCGTCGACGATCGCGGTGCGGTCCGGCCAGCGTGCCGCCACAACCGCGAACAAGGTATAGAGATTCGTCCCGCCCCGGTACACCTCCCGGATCAGCCGCGCCATCGCTGCGGGGGCGGGCGGACCGAGCAGCCCGGACGACAACAGCGCTCGCGCCGCGGTGGCGGCCACGTCTCCCGTCATTTCGACCCCGTCATCGCGACTCGGCGAAGAATCGGCGGTGCCACAGCCGCGCCGCCTGGTCGGCCGGGCCGGCCAGCAGCACCGACGCCAACTCGGCCGGCCACATCCACGGCGGTTCGATGGTGCGTGGCCGCTCGATGATCGCCTTGGCGATCGCGTCGGCCGCATCGATCGGATACATGCCCGGGAGCTTGCCCAGCATCGGCGTGGGCTCGATCATCCGGGTGCGGACCAACGCGAAATAGACCGACGTCACGTCCACACCGTCGTCGTGCAGTTCCGGTGACACGCTGCGCAGCCAGCGGTCGAAGGCGCCTTTGGACGCCTGGTAGGCGCCCCACTGTGGGCCGGGCACGACGCGAACGCCGACGCTGGACACGTTCACGATGTGCCCGCCGCCCGCCTCCCGCATCGCCGGCAGCAGTCCCAGCAGCAGCCAGATGGGGCCCAGGTAGTTGATGTCGATGGTGCGCTGAAAGTCGTGTGGCCGGTCGTACTGGTGATGCAGGGACCGGCGCAGCGACTTGCCCGCGTTGCTCACCACGATGTCCAGCGAGCCGTGGTTTTCGGTGATCTGCTTGGTCAGCACGTTGACGGCGGCCTCGTTGGTGAGGTCGGTCGGATAGGCGACCGCCCGCCCGCCACCCGCGTTGATCGCGCCGGCCAGGTTGTCCAGGCGCTCGGCCGAGCGGGCGACCACCAGCACGGTCGCGCCCGCGGCGGCCAGCGTGCGGGCGGTGGCCTCCCCGATCCCGTAGGAAGACCCGGTCACCAGGACCGTCTTGCCAGAGACGGCCCTGCGCAACTTGTCGGGATCGGCTACCCGCGCCGGATTGGCTAATCTGTCGGAGGCCCTCTTGAAGGCCTGTTTCACGGCCTCTGCTATCACGTTCACCTTCACTGCCGCGTTGGCCATCACACCGAGGTGCGGCTCTGGCTTAACCGTGCTCCTCGCGTTTCAACCTACAGGTAGCGTTCGCGATGAGCAGAGTGAGTCAGTCGCGAATGAAGCCCTTGTTGCGCATCAGGACGTCGGCCAGAAACCCGTCGTGCGGGATGTGCGGTGCGCCGTAATAGGTCGGGTGGCTGCCGCGGTAGACGTTGGTGATCGACGGTTCGGCGAGAAGATCGTCGATCAGGCCGTCGTCGCCGGTGATCGCGGTCAGCACCAGCGAGCGGCGCAACGATGCCATGCCTGCACCGCGCGACCACGGCGCGACCCACACGCACGGGAAGGGCAGTTCGATATTGAGCTTCTCAGTATCGGGTCGGGCCAGCAGGTGCACGGCCGGGCGCAGCGCGGCATACCCGTCACCTACAGGCGCGACGACCTGATCGGCGCCGAGCAGCGGGGTCGTGCCCGCAGCCTTGGCGGCCAGATAGCTCGCCAAAGCCGTTGCGCTCGCCAGGGATTGGGTGGGCAAAACCGCGCGCTCGTCGTCGGTGGGCAGCGCCTCGATGGTCGTCAGCCGCTCGGCGATCGCCTGCGCGAGCGGAGCCGGATCGCCCTCATAGAGCACCGCGGTGGTGTTGACGCACGCCATGCCGCCCAGGTTGGCGACCGAGTCGACGATGATGTCGAGGTGGTCGCGCCAATCCCGGTCGGCGGTGATCAGGATCTTCGCGCGACCCGGGCCGTTCACCATCACCGACGGGTCGTGCGCGTACTTGTCCACGACGTCCTGGCCCCCATACACCATGGCGATGTCGGCCGAGCGGATGATCTCGTCGGCCCCGTCGTGGTCGGTGGGCAGATAGACGGCGTCCTCGGCGCGAAACCCGGCCTGGCGCAAGGCATTGACGAGCCGGTGGGCGGTCAGCGGCTCGCGGCGAGACGGTCGCACGGCGACCCGGTAGCCCAGCGCGAGCGCCTGCGGCCACAGACCGTGCACGCCCGGGCCGTTGCCGGCGGCGTGCACCGCGAACACCTCGCCGCGCCGGGCCCAGACCGCGCCGCCGTCGCGGGTGCGCTCTTCGCGCCAGTCGACGACTGCGCCGACGGGCCGGGCGGGCCGCACCGCGTCCACCGCCGAGGCGATGCCGTCGGCGACACTTCGGGCTCCGGCGCGGGTGACCGCGATCGGCAGGCCCGAAATCCGGCTGGCCAGAACGACATAGGCCTCGAAGTCGAGGCCGGCGATGACGGCGCTAGAGAAGATCTCGGCCGCCTCGGTCAGTGCCGCTTCGCGTTGCGCCACCGGCAGCGGCCGGGCCTTGCGCTGCGCGCCGATGGTCCGCGAAACATACAGCGGCGGAACGATGCTCAACTCGACTGCCGGCGCACCGCTTGTGGTCGTGATGATTTCACGGTTGCGGGTCCGGTACTCGCCGTTAGGACCGAGCGCGTCGATGCACACCAGGTCCGCGGTGAGCGTCATGGCTAGTACACGCCCTCGATGACGGCCTCGCCCTCGAAGCTGGCAACCGGGCGCACCTCGCTGACCGAGTCGCTGAGTTGCCCTGCGGGGCAGGGCATTCGGATCGCCTCGTCGCGTTCCAGGTTGTTGGGGATGAACATGCCCTTGCTGATGTGGTTCATCACCACCTGGCCACGCTCTCCATAGGGCACCTGTTCGCCCGTGTCGGGGTCGATCACCCAGAAGACGACGTAGGGGGTCCGCGGGTCAAATACGAACAAATCGCCGTCGCCCGTGCGGGTGACCGCCTGCGACAGCACCATGGTGCTGCCGAAGGCCATGGTGATCTTCGTGTCCGGGAAGATGTCGCGCAGCACGTCGAGGGTGTCGGCATCCACATGCGCGCCGCTGAGCAACAGGTAGCGGACCTTGGCGTTGACCACATCCACCAAGTCGTCGTTGCGGGCGATCGCTGCCAGCAGCGGCGGTGTGGTGTGCAGATTGGCGACGTTCTGCGTTTGCAGCACGAACGTGGCCTGCTCGACGACGTGGTCGACGTAGGCGGCGACTTCGGTGGCGGCCTCGCGCGCCGCGAGCTTCTTCACCCAGCGTGGATCAATGTCGATCGCATGGAAGACCGAGCCGAGCCGCTCGGAGACCAAACGGGAGAAGTAGCCCACGCCGTGCGGGCCACTGGGCATCATGCACAGGAAGCCCTGCCCGGCCACAAAGCCGCCCGTGGCGAAGTCTTCGGTCTGCCATTCGATGATCTGCGCTACCCAATCCGGCAGCTGCACAGTGCGTTTCGGGGCGCCCGTGGTGCCACCGGACTCGAATATCTGCGGCACCGGCGCAGGGGACCCGTACCCGCGCGGTATCAAGTCCTCGACCGCAGCGCTGCGCAGCTCGCTGAGCAGGTTGGGAAACAACCGAAGGTCGGTGAAGGTGTTGACGTCGGTCAGCGGGTTGAAGTCCAGCGTCCGGGCGGTGCGAAGCCAGAACGGGGATCCGGTGTCCTCGCCGAAGTGCCAGGCCACCGCCGCGCGCAGGTACGCCTCGGGGTCATCGATCGGGGCCGACCGCGGGACGTCCAACAGCGAGAAGTCGATATCGGCCATGCTTCCGATCCTGTCGCATCCCGGACCGCACAGGCAATGTGATTGCGCGCCGTTCAGCCGTCGGAAAGTTCAGCGAAATGGAGTGTTAACGACCGGCTGTCATGCCTTTGTTGAAGATGGGGTAGATCGCGTCGTACTCGCCGTTTCGCTCGGCGAACCGCCATCGCTTCGCGTTCTCGACGACGATCTCGTCGGGGTCGGGCCCCGCCTGCAACAACGTCATCGTCTCGGAGATGTACTCGTCGAGCGGCATCGCCCGGGGGTCGAATCCGCGCTCGCCCTGCAGCGCGGTCTGCACGTGCGGCGGAATGATCTCGATCACCGCGACCTCGGTATCGCGGAGCTGGTAGCGCAGCGACTGGGTGTAGGAGTGCAGCGCGGCTTTGGTCGCGCAGTACGTCGGCGTGAGCGCGCTGGGCATGAACGCCAGCGCCGACGTGACATTGATGATCGTCGCGTGCGGCTTGATCTGCAGCGACGGCAGCAGTGCCGCCGTGAGCCGGATCGGCCCCAACAGATTGATGCCGATGCTCAGCTCGGCCGCGCCGGGGCCGCCGGTGGTGAGGTCCTCGACCCGCTGGATCCCGGCGTTGTTGACCACGACGTTGAGCGCCGGGTAGTGGTCGGTCACCTCGGTGGCGAATCGCCGGATGTCGGCGGGGTCCGATTGGTCCAGCGACATGGCGTGCATGCCCGGATTGGCTTCCGCTACGGCCTGCAGGGGCTCGCGGCGGCGAGCCGCGATGATGACCTGGTTGCCCAATCGATGAAACGCCTCGGCCAGGCCGCGGCCGATTCCGGTGCCACCGCCGGTGACCAGGACGGTGTTGCCCTTCATCTGCATCGCGTTCTCCTCCGCTCGACGTAGCGGGGTGCCCCGGTGAGCAAGCCGCAAAACACAATAGTCGTCCGGGGTAGTCCGGGCCTGCAACGCCAAACGGCCGCTGGGAATCAGCTAGCCCCCCACACGCCCGTGCACCG
Organism: uncultured Actinomycetota bacterium; assembly: GCA_963758775.1. Taxonomy (GTDB): domain Bacteria; phylum Actinomycetota; class Actinomycetes; order Mycobacteriales; family Mycobacteriaceae; genus Mycobacterium. Next base: position 971,003 of record CAVWWU010000010.1, on the reverse strand, counting down.
GCTCGGCGAGTTCTTCGGCCGCGGGCAAGCGATCCCTGTGGCGCCGGAGCACTTCTTGATGTCAGCTGCCCGGCCGACTCTCGTATTACTGCCATTAATCGCCGTAAACCATTGAACATGTGAAATTTATTTGAATTCGCTCTGGGCCGCTCGTAGGCGGCGATAGTGTGTTTTCCACGGTCGTTGGGCAGTCCCTGAGAGGAGTGCTGGGATGTCGAATTTCGCTGCGGTCCCGGAGATCTTGGTTTCGGCCGGGTCGGATCTGTCCAACATTGGGGCGGCACTGACCGTTGCGAATGCGACGTCATCAGCCAAGACGACCGCGGTGGCGGCGGCGGCCGAGGACGAGGTGTCGGCGGCGGTCGCGTCGGCGTTTTCCGGTTTCGGGCGGGAATTCCAGGCGCTGAGCGCCCAAGCGGCTGCCTTTCACGCCGAGTTCGTCCACACCCTGACCAACGCGAGCAGCGCGTACGCCGCCGCCGAGGCGGCCAACGCGTCGCCATTGGCGGCCGCGGTGAATGCGGCCTCGACGATTCAGTGGTTTTCGCCCTGGCAGATCCTGACGGGTCGCCCGCTGGTGGGCAACGGCGCCGCCGGGGCGGCGGGTACCGGCGCCAACGGCGGTGACGGTGGCTGGATCTACGGCAACGGCGGCAACGGCGGCTCGGGGGCGGCGGGTCAGGCCGGCGGCAAGGGCGGCGATGCCGGGCTGATCGGTAACGGGGGTAACGGCGGAGCCGGTGGGGCCGGCGCCGCCGGCGCCGCGGGCTCCGCCTCCAACGCCAGCAACGGCGGCCTCGGCGGCAACGGCGCTAACGGCGGGGCCGGCGGTAACGGCGGGCGGTGGTACGGCAACGGTGGTGCCGGCGGCGCCGGCGGCGCCGGCGGGACCGGCGGTGCCGGTGCTGCCGGCACCTACAACGCCGACGGCCCCGGCGGCAACGGCACCGCAGGCGGCCAGGGCGGCAACGGCGGTACGGGTGGGGCCGGCGGCCACGCCGTCGGCCTGTTCTCCCACGACGGCGTCAACGGCAACGGCGGCAACGGCGGCAACGGCGGCCAGGGCGGCAACGGCGGCCAGGGTGGCTTCGGCGTCGTCGAAGTCAGCGAAGGCAGCAATGGCGGCAACGGGGGCAACGGCGGCGACGCCGGCCTGGGTGGCAACGCCGGCACCGGGGGCATCGGCGGCGTCGCGGGGACCGCGGGCGGCGGCGGCAACGGCGGCAACGGCGGGCAGGGCGGCATAATCTCCGGCTCCAGCATCGGCTCCAATCCTGACGACGTCAGCGGCGGGGGCGGTGGCGGCGGCGGCGCGGGCGGTAACAGCACCGGCACCGGCATCGGTGGCGCCGGTGGCGCCGGCGGCGCCGGCGGTTCCGCATCCGCCTCTAACGCCAACCTGACGGCCACCACCTCCGGCAGTACCGGTGGTGCGGGCGGTGGCCCGACCGGCGTGGTGGGTGGTGCCGGCGGCGGCGGCGGGGGTGGCGGCGCCGCGGAGATCGGGGCGACTGGCAGCTCGATTGCCGGCGGCACCGGCGCCAGCGGCGCCGGAGCCGACGGTGGTGTTGGCGGCGCCGGCGGCTATGCCGACACCGGCATCGATAGTTCGGCCGCGCTGGCCGCCGGTGGTGGTGGCGGCGGCGGCGCCGGGGTTGTGAGCGGATCCGGTGCTGGCGGCGGCAACGCCGGCAGTGCCTCTGCGACCGGCACCGCCCTCGGCACGAACGCGGGCGTCGCCGGCGGCGGCGGCGCGGGCGGCGTCGCCGGCGACGATGGCGGCGGCGGTACTTTCGGCGTCGGCGGCGATGGCGGCAGCGCGGGTAATAACAGCAGCGGCGGTGGCGGAGGCGGAGGCGGAGGCGCCTACATCGGAGGCGACAATAGCGGCATCGCCGTCGGCGGCGCCGGCGGCGCCGGCGGTCCCGGCAACTCTTAGTAGTGGCCTAGCACCCGTTGAGACCCAGGAGCGGGATCGGCGGTCGGCCAGACCCCTCCCCGGCAACCCGACGGCGGCTAATTGTGCCGTCCGCGGGGATCGACGCCCGCGCGGCGCCACGCCTTGGCCGCCCAGGGTGTGTAGATGAGCCCGACGGGCAGTCGATTGGCGAGCGGGTTCAGCGCCCGCACGGCCCCGGCGAATCGCTGGAATCGTTTCTCCCGCTTGTCGTCCCAGTCCAGCCCGCACACGTCGCGCATCTGTTGGGGCATGGTTCCGACGAGGACCAGCCGGGTGTAGGCGTTGAGCGGTGCCGACAGAATTCGCCAGAGCGGCTTAGGGATTCGGCGCGGGCCCGGGATGCCTTTGCGGATGTAGCCGGTGCCGTACAGGACGGTTTTGTGCGGGACGAACCGCTCGAGCATGTCGTCCCAGTAGTCCAAGAAGTCGGCGTAGGTCTGCGGCTGGCCGCGGTCGCTGACCCCGTACAGGCCGTACCAGACCTTGCCCTCGTCGAAGATCTGTTCCTTCTCCGCGTCGGACAGCCGGCGGATGAAGGTGTCGGTGGTGTAGATGACCTGATCGACGAAAGTCGCGTGCGCCCAATAGAACAACTCGGGGTTCAGCGCGTGATACCGGGACCCGTCGCTGATGGTGCCCTTGATGGGCTTGTGGAAGTCGCGCACCTTGCGGCCCCAGGTGTGCGGGTCGTCGGAGTACACGGTTTCCATCAGCGGCGGCGCGGTCCGCTTGGCCCGGCCTAGCGTGTCGCTGAAAACCACGGAGTGGTCGAGCACGCCCTGCCCGAGCTGCTCGATGCAGTTCTCGACGCCGGCGACGCGCTGGAAGCCGAAGAACTGCGTGCGGTGATCGCCGTAGAACTTCCAGATCAACGAGTCGGGGCCCAGCCGCGAAGCCCCGGTGTCGTCGACCGGCATGGGTACGGCCTCGCGCACACCGGCGTCGAAGCGGGCGCCGGGTTCGGCCAGCCGGTCGTCCTGGGCGGTCATCTGTCTCCCACTTGTGAATCAGTGACACAAACTCGTATCTTTGTGTCACGGTAACAAGGGTTGGCGAGGCGTTCAAATGATCCAGGTGGAGACCGAGTCGGTCACCGAAGTCGACCGCGTGATCCTGGACAACGCGCGCGCGGTGTTCGAGGCCTACGGAGTGCGCCGCGCCAACATCGAGGACATCGCCGCCCGCGCCGGCGTCAGCCGCAGCACTATCTACCGGCGCTTTCCGACGAAGGACGACCTGTTCGAAAAGGTGGTGCGGCGCGAGGCCGAGACCTTCTTCAGCACGCTGGATCAGGCCACCACCGGATGCACCCCGCAGCAGGCCGTCATCGAGGCGTTCGCGCTCGGCGTGCGGCTGGTGCATGATTCGCCGCTGTATTCGCGCATCGTGGACAGCGAGCCGGAGCTGTTCGGGCTTTTTTCGCGGTCTCACGCCTTTCCGATCGGCCAGTTTGCCGACGGCATTGCCCATACCCTGCGTCGTTGCGGGGCCGACATTCCCGACGCCGACCTGGCCAACGTCGCCGACATCCTGCTGCGGGTGGCGCTGGGGATCATCGTGTTCCCCACCGACCGCCTCGACACGACGGATGCCGCGGCCGTGCGGCACTACGCCGCGCGCTATCTGGTGCCGATCATCGGCTGAGTCAGTTGCCGGGGTGGCCTGGGCCGCCTGGACTGCGATTACAGAAGACATCGCTGAACTCCCAATCCGCTGACCCCCACCGTCGGAGATGTGATTGCGCCATGCCTACCGCGCTGGGATTAAATAGCCTGCGAAGGTTTGCTGCGTTTCTCTGTCGGAGGGCTGCATTAGCCTGTAGCCGTGGCCCAGTTTTCTGGGGTTCCGCGGACCCGGTATGCCAGTTGCGGCGAGGTCGACATCGCCTATCAGGTCGTCGGCGACGGCCCGACCGACCTGGTCGCGTTGCCGGGGCCACTGATCCCGATCGACTGCGTCGACCAAGAGCCGTCGATGTACCGCTTCCACCGCCGGCTGGCCTCGTTCAGCCGGGTGATCCGCTTCGACCAGCGCGGCATCGGGCTGTCATCACGGGTCTCGACGGACATGATGGGGCCGCGGTCGTGGGCGCAGGATGCGATCGCGGTGATGGACGCCGCCGGGTCGGAGCGGGCCACCATCTTCGCCCCGGGCTTCACCTCACTGGCCGGGCTCGTCCTCGCGGCCGAGCACCCCGACCGGGTCAGCAATCTGGTGATCTTCAACGGCGCCGCGCGCACGATGCGCGGGCCCGATTACCCGATCGGCAGCGACGAGGTGGACGCCGACCCCTTCACGACGGTCGGGGTCCAGCCCGATGCCGTCGAGCAGGGCTTCGACATTCTCAGCATCATCGCGCCGTCGGTGAGCGTCGACGACGCGTTTCGGTCCTGGTGGGATCACGCGGGCAACCGTGCCGCCTCGCCCAGCATGGCCCGCGCCTTCATCAAGAAGATCAGGGAGGGCGACGTCCGCGACGTCCTCGACCGCGTTGCCGTGCCCACGCTGATCCTGCACCGCGACAACCCGCAGTTCGCCCCGCTCGGTCACGGCCGCTACCTCGCCGAGCACATTGCCGGGTCCCGCTTCGTGGAACTGCCGGGCGAGGATTCGCTGTACTGGGTCGGCGACACGGGGCCGATGCTCGACGAGATCGAGGAGTTCATCACCGGTGTGCGGGGCGCCTCCGATGCCGAGCGAGTGCTCACCACGATCGTGTTCACCGACATCGTCGGGTCCACCGAACGCGCAGCCCTGCTAGGCGACGACCGGTGGCGCGACCTGCTGGACAACCACGACAGGATCGTGCGCCACCAGTTGCAGCGCTTCGCCGGTAATGAGGTCAACACCGCCGGCGACGGATTCGTCGCGACGTTCACCGGTCCGAGCGCCGCGCTTGCCTGCGCCGACGAAATCATCGACGCGGTAAGGGTTTTGGGCATCGAGGTGCGGGTGGGTATCCATGCCGGCGAGGTCGAGGTGCGCGGTGCCCGCAAAAGCGACGTCGCGGGCATGGCCGTGCACATCGGCGCCCGGGTGGCGGCGCTGGCCGGCCCCAGCGAGGTGCTGGTGTCCTCGACCGTGCGCGACATCGTCACCGGGTCGCGGCACCGGTTCGCCGACCGCGGCGAGCATGCGCTCAAGGGCGTGCCGGGCCAGTGGCAGCTGTGCGCCCTGGTGCGCGAGCACGCGGTCGTCCGGCGGTAACCTGTCCCTCCGACCGAAGGAGTACGCATGACGGACGTGCACATTTCGCTGCCCCCGGCGTTGCGCCGGGCGTTGGACCTGATGACGGATCCGCCCGCCGACCCCAACGTGAGTAAGGGCTACCTCGATCTGCTGGGTGCGGCGGGCGACGAGTCCGTGAAGAAGAACACCGGTGCGATCCAAGCCGTTTGGGCGTCGCCGATCGGTTCGATGTTCTACGACAACGCACAGGCCATCTCGCGGCGGTTGATCAGCGTATGGCAGGACCCCGTCGAATGGTTGAACATTCCGTCGGGCGGAACGGCGCTGGACGTCGGCTCGGGCCCGGGGAACGTCACGGCGTCGCTGGCGCGCGCCGCCGGGCCCGGTGGGCTGGCGTTGGGTGTCGACATCTCCGAGCCGATGCTGGCCCGCGCCGTGCGCGCGGAAGCCGGACCACAAGTCGGGTTCCTGCGGGCCGACGCGCAACGGCTTCCTTTGCGCGACGACACTGTTGACGCAGTGACGTCGTTCTTTGTGTTTCAGCTGATTCCGGATCCGGCGGCCGCCCTGGCCGAGATAGCACGCGTGCTGCGTCCGGGCGGCAGGCTTGCGATCGCAGTCCCCACTGTTGCCGGCGCAGCCAGGCTCTGGCGAAGGCTGCCCAGCGGTGGGGCCCACCTGTTCGATGACGACGAAATCGCTGACATCTTGGAGGACAACGGTTTTGCCAGCGTGCGGGTCAAGAGCTATGGCACCATCCAGTTTGTGCGCGGCAAGCGCTGACTCATGGATCGGTGTTCGACAAGTTCGAGTGGTCGATCAGCTCCCCCAGCCCCGCCACCCCGAGTCGCTCACGAAACGCCTGGGCGGTATAGCCGATGACGGTCGCGTCGGTGCGGGCGCGCACGGTCGCCGAGCGGGGCATGTGGAACAGCACACCGATTTCGCCGAAGTAGTCGCCGGGCTTGGCCACCTTCACCAATTCCTCGCCGCCGTTGGCTAATTCGCGCACGATCTCGAGCTCGCCGGCCGCCACCAGGTAGATCAGCTCGCCCATGGTGGATTGCTCGAACAGCATCTCGCCGGCCTTCAGTTGCACGGTCTCGGGCGGCCGGTTCGTCGAAGAGACCGCGGGCGTGAGTTCGACGACGCGATCGGCCAGCGGCAGCATCCGGCTGTCGTGGGTGGCCACCACCACCACGCGTTCGCCCTGCGCCAGCGAGCGGATCAGCCGCAGCACCTCCTCTACTTGAATGAAGTCGAGGTGCGCGGTCGGCTCGTCGGCGAGGATCAGCAGCGGGTCCAGCGCGATGGCGCGGGCGACCGCGACCCGTTGCTGTTGGCCGCCGCTCAGGTCGCCCGGGCGGTGCTTCATCCGTTCTTCGAGATTGACCCGCGTCAGCAGTTCCTCGGCGCGCTCGCGCGCGGCCGCGCGCGACTGACCGGCCGCCCGCAGGGGCACCATCACGTTCTCCAGCGCGGTCAGGCTCGGCACCAGGTTGAACGCCTGGAACACGATGCCGACCGTGTCGCGCCGGTAATGCGCCAGCGCGCCGCCGTCGAGCTTGGTGACGTCGATGCCGCCGAATTCGATGGATCCCGATTTGGGCCGCAAGATGCCACCGAGGCAGGACAGCAGCGTCGTCTTGCCGCAACCGCTGGGCCCGAGCAGGATCACCAGCGACCCGGCCGGCACATCGAGGCTCAACCCGTTGATCGGTCGCACCGCATACCCGCCGCTGGCGTATTCGACGACAAGATCTTTGATGCTCAGGTCGCTCATCGCTCACGGCCCCCCGAAGGCGAGCGCCGGGTCGACGGCGACCGCGCGCCGGAACCCGGCGAGGCTGGCCAGCAGACCGATCGCGATCGCGGCCACCGGCAGCGCCACAAACGCCACGGCCGGGACGACGACGATCATCGGGAACACGGGTGCGAGCACCAACGAGAACACGACACCCAGCGCCGCCGCCAGCAGCGCGACGACGACCGCCTGCAGTGCGAGCCCCGCCAGGATGGACCGCGTCGGTACGCCGATCGCCTTGAACACCGCGAAGTCGCGCAGCCGCTCCAGCGCCGAGAGGTACACCACCGATCCGACGATGAGTATCGCGACGATCGACATCATGGCCGCCACGATCGAAATCGCGCCCACGGCAACGTGTTCGGGGCGCAGCAGGTCGTTGACCCCGGCCGCGCGGTCGACCAGCTGATAGCCCGGCGGGGCCTGCTGCGGCGTGCCCTTGATCGCGATCGACGTGACCGTTGGCTGCCCGTTGTAGGACAACCGCTGCAGGCCCTCGGTGGTCAGAAAGATGTTGGGCGTCTTGGCCAGTGCGGTGGAGTTGGGCACGATGCCGACGATCCGCAGCGTGCGCGCACCGACCCCCAGCGCTTCGCCGACGGCACGACCCAGCGTGCTCGACACCGCGACCTCGTCCGGCGTCGACGGCGCCCGCCCCTGCGATACCTGCGGCATGCCCGGCCCGCGCTCCGGCGCGCCGAATGCGGTGACGCTTCGCCGCGAGGTGCCCTCGACGACCGTCGTCGCGGCGCACGCCAGCGGTGCCGCGGCGGCGACGCCGGGCGTCGCGGCGACCTGAGCCACCTCAGCTTCGGCGAACGGTGTGGCGCCCAGCAGCGGTCCCGCGGCGCCGGCCTTGATCACGAAGGTGTCGACACCCATCGCATCGACCGCGCGCTCGGCCTCCACCCGAAAACCGTTGGCCAGCCCGATCATGACGAGCGTCATCGCGAAGACCAGCCCGGTGCTGACGATCGCGATCACCAGCCGCCGCCTTCGCCACTGCATGTCCCGCAATGCCGCGAACAGCATGGGCGACACGCTACCGACCTGCAGGCATTCCAGGTCGGGATTGGCCAGACGTTTACTCGTCAGCCTCTTTTGAAGGCCGGGTGGTTGCGGAGCAGCGGCAGGAACAGCTCGGGTGGGCCGAGCCGGAAGAGGGTGGAGGCGACCCGGTTGACGCGCCCGGGCACCACGACGGCCTTGCCGGCGGCCAGGCCGTCGATGCCGGCCTGTGCCACCTGGTCGACGGGGACCCACATGACCTTCGGCAACGCCGATTCGGCCTCTTCCTTGCTGAACCCCGCCGCCTCGCCGAACCCGGTGTCGACCGGTCCGGGGCACAGCGCGGTCACGGTGACCCCGGTGCCGCGCAGCTCGCCGCGCAGGCTGTGGGTGTAGGACAGCACGAACGCCTTGGCGGCGCCGTAGGCCGCCTGGCCCGGCAGCGGACCGAACGCGGCCAGCGACGCCACGTTCAGCACGGCTCCCCGCCCGCGCTCCACCATGCCGGGCAGGAATCTGCTGCACAGGTCGACGACGGCGGCCACATCGACCTCGACGAGGTTAAGTTCTTGCTCTGGAACCGAATTCGCGACTAGCCCGAGTGTCGACAGCCCGGCGTTGTTCACCAGGATGTCGGGGACGAGCCCGAGCGCGGTGATCCGGTCCAGTAGCGCCGCCCGATCGGTGCGGTCGGATAAGTCGGCCGGCAGCGGGTGCGCCTGCTCGCCGATCCGCCCGGCGAGGTCTTCGAGGCGGTCCACGCTGCGCGCTACCAGCACGATCTGGTAGCCACGGCGGGCAAGTATCTGGGCGAATTCCTCGCCGATGCCCGACGAGGCACCGGTGACGACGGCGGCGCGGTCTTTTCCTGTTTTTGGGAGAGGCACGGCCCTATCCTGCGCTGCTCTGCGCCAGCATGGCGAGGCGGTCCATCGATTCGCGCAGCATTTCGGGCGTCGTCGAACGAGCCTTCTCCAGCCGCGACTTATCGGTCAGCGCGGTCCAGTCGTAGGTGTGCGTCACGCTGGTCAGTGTCGGGTTGATCTCGCTCACCTCCCAACGCCACAGGTGGCCGGGCGGCGGCTTACCGGGTTCAGCGGGACGCCAGGCGATCTTGCTGGCTTCGATGAACTCGACGACGTGGTTTTCCCGGACGGCGCCGTTGGTCAAGGTTGTCTTGAACACGTCCCCGACCTGACGGACGCGCTGTCCCGGCGCGGCGGAGGCGAGGTTGTTGTTACCGTCCCAGCTCGGCTGGAGCGACGGATCGGCGATCAGGTCGAAAATTCTTTCGGCGCTGGCAGAGACCATGCGGGTCGCGACGACAATTCCTTCTGGCGGTTCCGGTTCCATGTGCCCAATCCAAACACCAATGTGCGGGGCCGTCTCCAAGCCGGCCCCGCACATTGGATTCTGCTGAGATCTTTCCGGGGTCACTCCACCCGCAGCGCCTCGACCGGGCCGGCCAAAATGCCCTTGAAGTGGCGGGTCAGGTCGTCGGCCAGCACCTCGGCGTCGCCGCGGTCGATGGCCTCGACGATCTGGCGAGCGACGTCGCGCGGGTCGTTCTTGGGGACGTCGAACTCCGAGACCATGTCGGTGTCGGTGTAGCCGAGGTGCACGCCGGTCACCAGCGTGCCCTGCTTCTCCAGCTCGATGCGCAGCGAGTTGGTCGCCGACCACAGGGCGGCCTTGGAGTCCCCGTATCCACCGAAACCGGCCACCCACGACAACGCCGAGGCGATGTCCACCAGGGCGCCGCCGCCGTTCTCGGCCAGCACCGGCGCGAACGCCTTGGCGACCCGCAGCGCGCCGAAGTAGTTGGTCTCGAACACCTCACGGATTTCCTCGATGTCGGCGTCGAGCAGCTTCGAGGCACCCAGAATGCCGGCGTTATTGACCACGATGTCGGCGTCGGCTGCCGTAACAGCCAGCGCCGCAACCGAATCCGCCTTCGTGACGTCAAGCTCCAGGCTGACCACGCGCGGGTCTTCGCTGGGCTTCGGCGCCCGCGCGGTGGCGTAGACCCTGGCCGCGCCCTGGCGCAGGAACTCGTCCACGATCGCCTTGCCGAGCCCACGCTGCCCGCCGGTGACCACCACTGTCGATCCCTTGATGTTGACCATGACCCGATCTCCTTGACTGAGGTGAAGTAGCTTTACTTCTGTCAAGGTAATTGACCGTGGCGACATAGTCAAGTAGTCTTTACCTATGTCTTCTATATGGTCTGCATCACAGCGATACCACGCGGTGCCGGCTCCCGGCGGACTCGGGCTGGTACACGATTTCCTCAATACGATCGGCGTCGAGACCTACGGGCCGGACCTGCTCGCCGACACCACGCTGGCGCGCGAGTGGGCGCAGGTCGCGGTGCGGGCCTGGTCGGCGGCGCGCGGAATCGAGGCGCAACCGCCGGCGCTCGAGGACGCGGATCTGGCGAAGCTTCGTGCCCTGCGCACCGCGATCGCCAAGATGGTCGCCGGCCAGACGCCGGACGAGCGGGCGATCAGCTTGATCCGCTCGCTTTCCGCGTCGTTCGCGCTCTCGGACACCGGCGAGGTACGGCTTGAACCCGCGGGTAGCGGCTGGCGCTGGATGGCCTCGGCCCTATGGAGCGAGGTCCTGCTGAGCCAGCAACACGACACCTGGCGGCGGATCAAGACCTGCCATAACCACCAGTGCGGCTCGGCGTTCTACGACCGCTCAAAGAACAACAGCGGTGTGTGGTGCAACGTCAAGACGTGTGGCAATGCGGCGAATCTGCGTGCCTCCCGGGCGCGCCGGCGCGAACGCGAGCAAGCGGAGACCAGCTAGCGCCGTCAGCAGCGCTCGGCGCCCTTTCGCATGATCTGCCGGTCGGCTTCCCATTCAGCGGGACTACGGGGCCTGCTTCGCACCACGGCGGAAAGCGCCTCGTACGCGCGTGCCTTGATCGGGGCAACTAGATCGAAGTTTGTCGAGCTCTGTCGTGTTGGCACAGCTTTTTCCTTCGGTTGTGCGGCCAGGGTCGCCGCACCTCCATTTCACTGCGAGTCTTTTACGAGATGACCGCGCTGGAGTAAACGGCACGAAAACCCTGATGTGGCTTGCGGCACAGCACCGCTGCTGCGAAACGGGTCGTCACAAAGATGACGCCGTCATGTCATCATACCAAACGCCTTGTCCCGCAGGGCATCAAGTAGCGGTTTGACCGCGTCGGTGCCCGGTGACCGGAACCGCCTCACGTCTGCCGACGACGGCATGGCAGGCTCGTTGGTTGCACCCCTGCACCGATGGAGGATTCGTGGCGAACTCTACTGATCTGACGACCGGCCTGGAAACGGGCCTACGCGAAATCCAAACTCCGGCCGGGATGTTGCGCTATTCAGACACCGGTGACGGACCGCCACTGTTGTTCCTGCACGGCTCGGGACCCGGTGTGACGGGCCAGCGCAACTTCCGCGGCGTGTTGCCCACGTTCAGCAGGCACTTCCGTTGTCTGGTGCTGGAATTTCCCGGCTTCGGTGTGAGCCCCGACCTGGGTGGCCATCCGATGATCGCCGCGCACGGTGCCGCGATGTCGTTCATCGACGCGCTCGCGCTCGACAGCTTCGACATCATCGGCAACTCGATGGGTGGCGGCGTCGGAATCAACCTGGCGATCCAGCATCCCGGGCGGGTGCGCCGATTGGTCACCATCGGCGGTATCGGCACCAATCTGTTCACTCCCGGACCCAGCGAGGGCATCCGGCTGCTGCAGGAGTTCACCGAGGACCCCACCCGCCAACGGCTGGTCGACTGGCTGAATTCCATGGTGTACGACCCCGCGCTACTCACCGACGAGCTGATCGAGGAGCGCTGGGGCCTGGCCAGCGACCCCGAGACACTGCAGTCCGCCCGGCGGATGTACAGCAAGGCCGCCTTCGCCAAGATGACGGCGATGATGGCCAAATCGGACGCCCCGCTGCCCTGGGCGACGATGCACAAGGTCGCGGCCCCCACCCTGCTGACGTGGGGACGAGACGATCGGGTGAGCCCGCTGGACATGTCGATCATCCCGATGCGCACCATCCCGAACGCCGAACTGCACGTGTTCCCCAACTGCGGGCACTGGGCGATGATCGAGGCCAAGGAAGCGTTCGAATCGACGGTACTGGCTTTCTTACAGCGCCAATAGCTAGCCAATAGCTCGCCAATAGTATTGCGGCGCTTGCTCGCAACGTCGTGTCCCGGTCAGCGGTCCGTGACATGCCTGCAGGCAGCACCTGTTGTTAATCTGGCCCCGTGAACTCCCCCAAGCCGACCAGCGCATCACTTGCCGCGACCAGTCGCGCGCTGCTGTGCATGATGTCGTACGAGGAGGAGATCTCGGGCTACGACCTCAAGAAGTGGATCGACTGGAGCGTCGACCTCTACTACTGGAGCCCGTCGTACAGCCAGATCTACACCGAGTTGAAGAAGCTGGAGAGCCTCGGCCTGGTGACCTCACGCGTCGAGCGTGACGAGGGTACCCGGACCCGCCGCCTCTACAAGATCACTCGGGCCGGGATGGACGCCGCCATCGAGTGGGTCAACGATGCGCCGGTGGACCCCCCGGTGCTCAAGCACAGCGTGCTACTGCGGGTGACATTCGGCCACCTCACCAACCCGACCCGACTCAAGGAGTTTCTGCAGGAGCACGTGGCGTACGCCGAGGCCCGACACCGCAAGGCGGTCGAGGATGCCGAAGGGGCCGAAGGCGAACCCGCGTGGGCGTACTCGGTGATCGCGCTGCGCTGGGCCGCCAAGTACTACGCCGCCGAACGCGAACTCGCCCTGGAACTTTTAAAGGACATCGACGAGGCCGACGCCATTATGAAGAAGGCCTCCAGGGGTGGTTTCGGCATGCCGCGCCCGACACCGGGGTACTGGCGCGAGATCGAGAAGCAGGTCGAGGCCAAGCGCGAAGCCGACTGATCAGTAGCGGCCGGCCACATCGCGCGCCGCGATGTAGCCGTAGACCAGTCCTTGCGCGATCGTCGCGCCCGCACCGGGATACGTCGCGCCGAAGGCATTGGCCGCGGTATTGCCAATTGCGTATAGGCCGGCGATGACGCCGCCGTCCTCGCGCAGCACCCGGGCCCGTTCGTCGGCCTTGACCCCTCCGCAGGTACCCAGGTCGGATAGCACCATCTTCACCGCGTAGAAGGGGCCTTGGAGCAGCGGGCGCAGGTTGGGGTTCGGGGTGATCGTCGGGTCGCCGTAGTAGCGGTCGTAGGCACTACGTCCTCGACCGAAGTCGGGATCTTCTCCGGCAGAAGCATTTTCGTTGAAGCGCCTCATCGTCTGGGCGAATTCCGGCGTTGGGACCCCGATCTGGGCTCCCAGCTCAGCGAGGTTGTCGGACCGCTTTGCGACGCCCTCGTCGTACCAGGCCTTCGGGATCTTCATCCGTGGAAACACCGTGGCGCCAAAGACATAACTGTTGCGGTACTGCTGGTCGAAGATGATCCACATCGACTCGACGGGCGTGCCGGCGCGTTCCAGTTCAAGTAAGCGCTGACCGAATGTCATGTAGTCGGCCGATTCGTTGGCGAACCGGCGGCCGTGGTGATCCACGATCAGGCAGCCGGGCAACGACCGTTCGGCCAGCATCACGGCGGGCTCCTTGCCAGGCAGCGGCGCGACGGCGGGAAACCACCAGGCCTGGTCCATCAGCCCGATGCCGGCGCCCAGCTCCTGGGCCGCGCGGATGCCGTCACCGGTGTTGGCCGCGGCACCCAGGCTGTGGTTGGCGCCCAGAGACTCCGATTGGAATTTCCACCGCATGTCCATGCTGTGGTCGAAACCGCCCGTGGCCAGCACCACTCCGCGCCGCGCCGTGATGGTCACCTCCTGGCCGTCGTGTTCCACGACCGCACCGCACACGCGGCTTCCTTCGCTGGCCAGCCGAATCAGCGCGGTGTCCGTCCACACCGGAATCCGGGCACGCAGCACACCCGCGAACATGCCGGCCGCCAGCCCCTGCCCGCCCGCCGCGTAGCGCCGGCCCACCAACAGGCCGCCGACGCCCTGCGCTATCCGCTTGGCGAACACCGGAATTCCCTTGCGCGGCACCCGGGCCACCAGATTCATCCAACGGTAGTCGGCACCCGTCGTCGGCACCGGCACGCTAGCCTCCATCACGCCGGGCTGCAGCTTGGTGCGGTGCTCGCCCAGGATTGAGGTATTGAAAGGGTGGCATTCGCAGGTGCGGCCCGCGGCACTGCCGCCCGGCTCCTCGGGGTGGTAGTCGGAGTAGTCGCGGGCCCAGAAGAAACGGAGCGGAGTCGTTCGGCGCAGCATGTCGACCGTGGCGGGCACGTGCTCCACGAACGCCGCCGACCGCTGCCGGGGCGCCGATCCGGCGACGACGGAATCCAGATAGGTGGCGGCGCGCTCGGCCGTGTCGTTCGCGCCGTTCTCGGCCAGTACCGGGCTGGCGGGAAACCACAGGGCCCCGCCGGACCTGGCGGTGGATCCGCCGACGTACGGCGACTTCTCCACGATCAGCACCGACAGCCCGAGTTCGTGGGCGGCCAGCGCCGCGGCCATACCGGTGCCTGAGCCGACCACTAGCAGGTCCACCGTGGTGTTGTCCGGGGTCACGGGAAAACGGTAAGCCGCGGCAAGGCAACGAGGGAAGAGCCGTCCTGATGAGCGGAACAGTCAGCTCGTTTGCCCGCTCACAGGAGTTAAATCGTGAGGTATGACGTCGTCTGATACCGAAGAGATCCGGCTCATCGAAGCCCAAGCCGCACCGACGCGGTTCGCCCGCGGCTGGCATTGCCTGGGATTGATCAAGGATTTCGGTGACGGCAAGCCGCATGGCGTCAGCGCGTTCGGCCAGAAGCTGGTGGTGTTCCGCAGCGGGGACGGCAAGGTCAACGTTCTCGACGGTTACTGCCGGCACATGGGCGGCGACCTGTCCCAGGGCACGGTCAAGGGCAACGAGATCGCCTGCCCGTTCCACGACTGGCGTTGGGGCGGCGACGGACGCTGCAAGCAGGTGCCCTACGCACGGCGCGCACCGCGGCTCGCCCGTACCGCGACCTGGACGACGCTGGAACAGGACGGCATGCTGTTCGTTTGGAATGACCCGGAAGGCAATCCGCCACCGGCCGACGTCACGATCCCGCGCATCGAGGGCGCCACCAGCGACGAGTGGACCGACTGGCACTGGTACACCACGACCGTCGGGAGCAACTGCCGCGAGATCATCGACAACGTCGTGGACATGGCGCATTTCTTCTACATTCACGGCTCGCTGCCCACCCACTTCAAGAACATCTTCGAGGGACACGTCGCGACGCAGTACATGAACGGTGAGGGACGCCCGGACATGGGCGGCGAGGGTGCACAGATGCTCGGCACCACGTCGGTGGCGTCCTACTTCGGGCCGTCCTTCATGATCGATGACTTGATCTACCACTACCAGAGCGGCGACCAGCACACGATCCTCATCAACTGCCACTATCCGGTCGATGCGAATTCCTTTGTGCTGCAATACGGCATCATCGTGAAGAAATCCGCGACCCTGCCCGAGGACCAAGCCATGCAGACTGCGATCAGCCTCGGCGACTACGTCAAGATGGGCTTCGAACAAGACGTGCAGATCTGGCGGCATAAGGCGCGCATCGACAACCCGCTGCTGGTCGAGGAGGACGGCCCGGTTTACCAACTGCGCCGCTGGTACCACCAGTTTTATGTCGATGCCGTCGATGTCGCCCCAGATATGGTGGACCGCTTCGAGTTTGAACTGGACACCACCCGCCCGTACGAGGCGTGGATGAAGCAGATCGAGGCGAACATGGCGGCGCGGGCGGGCTCGGTGTGAATGCGGTCCGCGCCGACAACCGCCTCGACGAGATGCCGATGGTCCCCGTGACCTGCCGCAGGTGCGGGGCAGGTGTGCTGGTCCGCAAGAGCAGTTGGAACCAGACCAGCGTGCAGTGGAACGCCGACGCGTCGGCGCGCTGCGCCGAACGTCTTGAGTCTCGGCGCATTGCGGGCCACGGGCTGTTTCTGGTGTGTTCTGCGTTGCGGGATTCGATCGAGGGCGCCGTCACGACCGGGGAACTGACGATCGTCGACGCGTCATGACGACGCGAGTTGCGGTGGTCACGGGGGCGAGCCGGGGAGCCGGGCTGGGCATCGCGGCCGCGCTGGCGGCGCGGGGCTGGCGGGTGTATGCGACGGGGCGCAGCATTGTCGACGGACCACCCGGCGGCGTGGCCGTCCCCTTGGACCACCGCGACGACGACGCTGTCGCCGCGCTGTTCGAACGTGTCCGGTGCGACGAGGGCCGGCTGGATCTGCTGGTGAACAATGCTGCGGCCATCTCCGACGAGTTGGTGAGCCCAAAGCCGTTCTGGGAGAAGCCGCTTAGCCTAAGCGATGTGCTGAATGTGGGGCTTCGGTCGGCTTATGTCGCGTCCTGGCACGCCGCGCCGCTACTGGTCGCCGCGGACCGCGGCTTGATCGCGTTCACCTCCTCGCCGGGTTCGGTGTGCTACATGCATGGTCCGGCGTATGGGGCGCAGAAGGCCGGTGTGGACAAGATGGCCGCCGATATGGCGGTGGATTTCGCTGAGACTGGCGTGTCGACGGTGTCGATCTGGATGGGCATCTTGCTGACAGAGAAGTTCCGCAGCGCCTTCGCCGGAAACCCCAAGGCGCTGACCAAGACGGCCGAGCACTCCGAAACTCCGGAATTCACTGGCTATTTGATCGATGCGCTTTTCGGCGATCCCGGCCTGGCCGAGCTCAGCGGGCAGACAGTGATCGGCGCGGAATTGGCTCAGCGCTACGGCATCACCGACGAGGGTGGACGCCGCCCACCGTCACACCGGGAGATGCTGGGTTCGCCGCGGGCGCCGAGCACCGTGGTCATCCGCTGAGCAACACACGATTCTCAGGCGTGCGCGCCGCCGTCGATGCGGATCTCGGTACCGGTGATGAACGCGCCGTCGTCGGAGGCCACCATGGCGACGGCCGCCGCCACCGCGCTTGGGTCACCGAGGATTCCGCTTTCCTTGCCGTGCAGGAGGGGTGTCTGCTTGGCCCACAACCCGAGGTCGTAACCCTCGGGCATCTTGTCCAGGGTGCTCAACGCCAGCGCCGTAGCGACGCCCCCCGGTTGGATGTTGACCGCGCGCAGGCCCTGTTTGGAGTACTCGAGCGCCAACGCGTGCGTGAACGATAGGACTCCACCCTTGCTGGCCGCATATGCCGCCATGTAGGGATGGGCGAATGACGCTGCGGTGGAGGTGAAGTTGACCACCACGCCGCGGCCGGACTCCAACAGCGCAGGCAGCGCCCGCCGGGTCATCAGGAAGGTGCCCGTCAGGTTCACCGCCAGCGTGGCGTTCCAGTCCGCGAGCGTGTGATCGTGGGTGTTGGCGCAACGCTGGATCGCCGCCGCGTTGACCAACACCTCCAGGCCGGCGAGTTCGTCCACCGCGGCATCGACCGCCCCCGCCACGGCATCCTCCTCGGAGATGTCGAGCACCGCCGTCGTCAGGCGCTTGCCCGATCCGGCCTTGACGGCGGCGGCACTCGTCGCGGCCAACCCGTCGGCCGACACGTCGTAGCCCACCACTGTGGCGCCTTCGTCGAGGAATCTTGCCACGACGGCCTGGCCGATACCCGAGCCGGCGCCGGTGACAATCGCACGGCGATCCGCGAAGCGTTGCACAGCAATCCCTTTCACTCAGGCCACCTGGAAGGCGCTGATCGGCGCCTCCTCGGGGTAAACGGATGGGCCGCCGATGTCGTAGGCGGCGTTGAGCGCGCCGATGAACGCGGGATCGTGCAGTGGCTCGTCGGGTACGTCGATCTTGATGCCGCGCGAGTTGGCGTCGTCGACCATGATGTCGATCGCCTTCTCGATGGTCAGATCATCGGAGCCGTCCATGTTCTTTTTGAGCTCGTCGAAGTCGGAGAACACCTCGGCCGACCAATGCACCAAGAACCGCAACTGGTCGGTGTGGTGGCGCGCGATAACCTCATCGCCGTTCTTCAGCAACCAGGCATCGCGGTCGCCCGGGTCGCCGCTGAACATCGTATCGAACGCCAGCCCGGCCGGAACCTGTTGATCCAGCGGTCCGTTCGCCTCGCCGCGGTGCACCATCATCTCGTTCTGCACCACGACTCCGCGGTTGTTGATCGGCGGCAGAACACGTTTTGGCGCCTTCAGCGGCCCCTCGGGCCAGTAGGTGAATCCGCTGCCGCCATCCAATGAGAACCAGGTGATCACCTGCGCCATCTTGATCAGGTAATCCTTGAACAGCCCGGACTTGCCCATCACGCTGGTGAGCCACGTCGGCGCGTTCTCGTGCCGCACCCCGCGGAAGCTCGGCGAATCGAGGTGTCCCGGATCGCGATTCGCGCACGGCCCGTTGATGTTGAACAACATCAGCTGCGGCTTGGCGTACTCGGCGTTCCAGTAACCCTTGGCCATCTCCAAGAACTCTGCGCTGTAGAAGCATTCGTGCAGCTGCGGGTACAGCACCGCGCCATAGTTGGCGAGGTAGCCGCGGAAGGTCGGAGTGAGGAACAGATCGAGCGTCGGCGTGAAACCCTCGGGGAAGACGCCACTCATGGTCGCGATCAGTTCGTCGGCCGAGGCGAAGTGCTGGGCGATGATCAGTTTCCACGGCCCTTGGGTGCGCACGACGTCGAGCAGTCGCTCGCGCTGGTCGTCGGTGTAAACATTGTCGATCTCACGAGGCGCCGCCGCCGGACGCAGCACGTCGGACAGTTCCATCCGCCGCTCGTCGGTGAGCATCAGCTGTCTCCTCTGCAGTCATGCAAGCCGCTGGAACGATTGATTGTGCGCGGTCTCAGCGCGGCGCATCGGACGGCTGTCCGGTCACCGGGAGGTCGAATCTGACCGGGTGCGCGAACTTGGCCGACAGCAATGCCCCGATCTCGGTGAGGGCCAGCCGTCCCCGGGCGGTCGCGTCCGGGCGCATCAAGAAGCCGTGGTACATCCCGGGATAACGGGTGACGGTGGTTTGCACGCCCGCGTCGCGCAAGCGCGCGGCGTAGCGCTCGCCCCAGTCCCGGATCGGGTCGCAGCCGGCGGTTACCACAATTGCCGGCGGCAGGCCGGACAGGTCGTCGGCGTGGGCCGGGACCTGGTAGGGGTCTGCCGCGTCGCCGCCGGCCAGCGCGTGCATGTAGTCGATGTCGTCGCGGGCGAGCATCGGCGCGTCGGCCAGCGCGGCAATCGAGGGGGCGGTCATGTCGCGATCCAGACCGGGGTACAGCAGCACCTGGGCGCAGATTGCCGGACCGCCTCGGTCGCGCGCGGCGAGCGCGACCGCGGCGGCCAGGGATCCACCCGCGCTGTCGCCGACGACCGCGAGCCGGTCGACGTCGACGCCCAGTTCGTCGGCGTGCCGCGACACCCATTCGGTCGCGGCGTAGGCGTCGTCGAACTGCGCGGGCGGCGGCCATTCCGGGGCGAGCCGGTATTCGACGGCGACGACGGTTACCGTTGCGGCCGAGGCTAATTCGCGGGCGAGCGGCTCGAACGAGTGATTGGATCCCATGACCAGACCGCCACCGTGGAAGTACACGATTACGGGGCCGCCGACACCGCGGGTCGGACGGTAGATGCGGACTGGAATGTCTGCGGCGGGGCCGGTTATGGCGGCGTCAGCGATGGCGGCCATCTCCGGCATCGGCTCGGGCAACGGTGCGGACTCGAGGCCGGCGCGAATCGCGGCCAACCCGCGTTGGCGCATCGGCGCTATCGGGCCGAACGAGGCGACACGGGCGGCCGCGTCCGGATCCAGTCCCGTCATTGCCCTGCGCCGCCGAACCGGGGCGCTGCGCGAAGCATCGGGGGATGTTGCGCGGCAAGAATAGTGGCTCGCTCGGCCATGGCCGCACCCACCTCGATCGGATGGGTGTGCAGATAAAAGCGGCCCTCGGCGGCCTGCTCAAATAGCGTCTCGGCCGCCGCCAACGGATCCATGGCACCCGACTTGACGTCGAGCATCGCCGACCGTTGCGCCTCAGCGGCGGCCGCGTCGGTGGCATCAGCGGGGTCGACGCCGCCGGCCGAGTCGAAGATGTTGGACGCCACCGGGCCGGGCAGCACGGCCTGCACATGGATGTGATCGGAGTGCCCCGCCGATTCGACTTCCAAGTGCAGGCACTCGGTGAGCGCCAGTACGGCGTGCTTGCTCGCAATGTAGGGCGCCTGCAATGGAATCGCCACCACGGCGCCGACCGACGCCAGGTTCCACACCCAGGCCTGCGCGTCAGTGGTCATCATCTTGGGCAGGAAGGCGCGCACACCGTGGAAGACCCCGCTGATGTTGATGTCGACGATCCGCTGCCAGTTGGCCACCGGCGTGTCCCAGAGATAACCGAACTGCTCGATTCCGGCATTGTTCACCAGCAGCCGCACCACACCGAGGTCTCGGTATACGCGGGCTGCGAGATCTTGCAGGGCGTCGGCATCGCGCACGTCGCAGACGATGTCGAGGGCAGGGGCCCCCGCCGTCCGCAGTTCGTCGCGCAGCGCGGCAATGGCGTCGCCGTCGATGTCGGCGAGGACGACGGTCATTCCCAGCCGCGCGGCGCGACGCGCCAGGCCCGCACCGATGCCGGAGCCGGCACCGGTGATGACGGCTGTGCCGCCGGTGAATGCTTCGCGGGCGCTCACAGCCCTGCGGCGGTGTCGGCGGCCCGCTCCGAGAGCAAGATCGAATTCGTGGTGTCGAGCACGACGTCCATCTCGGAGAACTCGAGGCCCTGAGAGCTGGCCCCGCCACGGCGTACGGCGACGGTCACGACGCCGCTGGATACCGCGAACGGCACGAAGTTGGCGATCTGGTTGACGAAGATGTAGAACCGCGCCCGGGTGGTGTCGCCCTCGGTGCCGATCCGGTGCACGTTGGTCACGTGGTGTCGCAGCGGGTAGGGGCTCTGCTTGCGATGCTCGGACAGCCATCCGATGACGGCGTCGCGGCCGTGAAGTGCGGGCGACATCAGCTCCTCGAAAGGGCTCGCCCCACTGTCGCTTCGACTCACATAGCGCACGTTGTCGGAGTAGCGGGCCGATAGCTCGTCGAAGTGTGCCTCGTCGTAGTGGTACCAGAAGCCCGCGATGAACTCCTGCAATTCCGGCAGCGTGATCTCATCGCTCATCGGTGTAGTCAACTATTGCCGTGGTCGGGGTGCCACCGAGCCGCCCGGTCAGTGGAACACGCCGTGGGCGTTCGTGTCCGGCAGCAGTTCGCTCAGTGTCCCGCTGAGTAGACGGGAGCCCGAACGGAGCCACCGAGGGCCGCGATACTCGCAGCCATGAGCACCGGTGTCTCCGTCACCGCCAGCACTGGTCTGGATCCCGGCGAATTGCGGGTCAACCTGTGTCAGGCCGATCCCGGTGTATTGGTCGCGGTGTTGGCACAGCTGACCGGCGACCCGAGGGTGGTCGACCGTTTCGCACCGAAGATCGGCCACGTGCCCAACCCCCCGGAGCAGGCCGGCGTCACCGACCCCAAGACCGCCGAGGCGCTGGTCGAGGCGCTGATGACGGCGCTGGCGTCGCCGCGCCCGGAAACAGCCGTGCGCGCCGACGACGCGACGCTGTTCGCGCGAATTGCCCCGGTCGCACTCGGCGGGACCGTGGCCGACGAGTACATCGGGCTGCTGTTGGAACAGGGCGGATTTCAGCCGGCGCAACCGGTGCTGCCGCGCACCGCCACGCTGCCCCACGGCTTCCGGGTCGCGATCATCGGCGCGGGCATCGCCGGACTCACCGCGGCGCTGGCGTGCGCGGACGCCGGCATCGAGTTCGAGATCTTCGACCGCAACAACGAGGTCGGCGGCACCTGGTACACCACCACCTATCCCGGCATCGGCGTGGACACCCCGTCGGCGTATTACTCGTTGTCGCGTGACATCAACGGAGACTGGTCCAGCTACTACCCGCAAGGCGCCGAGTACCAGGCGTATCTGGTGTCGGTGGCCGACAAGAACAATCTGCGCGAGCGCACCCGCTTCGGCACCGAGGTCGAAGCGCTGTGGTGGGACGACGAACGACAGCAGTGGCAGATCCACACCCTGGGGCCCGACGGCACCCGCGGCGCGAGTTATGCCGAGGTGGTGATCCCGGCAGCCGGCTACCTGAATCGTCCACGCTGGCCGGCACTCCCCGGCCTGGGTACCTTCGCCGGAGTCGAGATCCATTCAGCGCAATGGGATCCCGACCTGGACCTCACCGGCAAGCGGGTGGCGATCATCGGTGCCGGTTGCACCGCGGTCCAGATCGTCGACGCCTGCGTGGACCAGGTGTCGAACCTGACCGTGTTTCAGCGTCAACCCCACTGGGTGGCGCCCCGGAGACGGCTCACCGACGACGTCCCCGTCCACCAGCGGTGGCTCGCCACTCGTATCCCGTTCTACGCCAACTGGATTAGGTTGAAGTCTTACTGGGGCACCGCCGACAACAACTATCCGGTGATACTGAACGACGCCGACTGGGCGGCCACTCATCTGTCCATCTCCCCCGCCAATGATGTGCTGTTGCAGCTCTGTGTGAACTACATCAACCGGGTCTTCGGCGAAGGCAGCGAGATGGCCCGCAAGGTCACGCCGGAGTTCGCGCCCTACGGCAAGCGCATCATCCGCGATCCCGGCGGTTACTACGCGGCACTGGCGCGCGAGCACGTCGACGTCGAGGCCAGCGAGCCCGTGCGGGTCAACGAGTCGGGAATCGTGACGTCCGACGGCCGGCAGATCCACCTCGACGTCATCATCTACGCCACCGGCTACTACCTGGATTTCCTTTCCACCGTTGATATTCGGGGCCGCGAAGGCAGGAAGCTCTCGGACGAGTGGGGTGACTCCCCCCGCGCCTACCGCGGCGGGATGGTGCCGGGATTCCCGAACCTGTTCATCTCCTCCGCCCCCAACTACAGCCCCGGACACGGAGCGGGGCACAACTTCGGTGTTGAGGTGATGGTGCACTACGTCATGGAATGCCTGCAGCTTATGGCGCTGCGGAAGGCCGCCGTGCTGGAGGTCAAGCAGCGCGCGTACGACGAGTACGTCGCCGATATCGATGCAACGATGGCCGGGACCGTGTGGTGCCACACGCCGTCGGCACACACCTACTACAGGTCGGGCGGCGGGCGGATCGTGACCGCCTTCCCGTATCGACTGGTCGACGTGTGGCACAGCCATCGCGCACCCGTCGAAGACGACTTCGAGCTGCGATGACGCAATTGCTCCGCGGTAAAACGGCTTTGGTCACCGGAAGCAGCCGCGGCATCGGCAGGGCGATCGCCCGGCGCCTGGCGGCCGAGGGCGCCACCGTGGTGGTGACGGCCCGGTGTCAGTCACCGTCGTCGTCACGGCGGGCCGGAGTTGTGTCGACACTTCACGGCACCATCGGCGAGACGGTCGACTTGATCGAGGCCGCGGGCGGCCGGGCGTTCGGCATTGCGGCGGACTTCGAGATTCCCGAGCAGCGCGACGGGTTGGTCGACCAGGTGCTCGAACGCACGGGACGTATCGACATCCTGGTCAACAACGCGGGCTTCGCCGACTACGCGAAGGTCGAGGACATGGGCCTGGACACGTTCGACCGGACCGTAGAGCACTACCTGCGGGTTCCCTTCGTGCTGACGAAACACGCGGTGCCGCATATGCGTAAGCAGGGCGCGGGCTGGATCGTCAATATCGGTTCGGTGACCGGAATGGCGCCGGTGCGGCCGTACCGCGCGTACAACCTGACCTCGGGCGACGTAATCTACGCGTCGGTGAAGGCCGCACTGCACCGGTTCACCCAGGGCGTGGCCGCCGAACTGCTCGGCGACGACATCGCCGTCAACTGCGTTGGGCCCTCGACCGCGGTCCGGACACCCGGCGCGGCGCAACTGATTCCGGATTCCTTTCCCACCGAGCCGGTGGAGTATCTGGCCGAGACCGTGCTGGCGATGTGCCACCTGCCTGCCGCGCAGCGCACCGGACTCGTGGCCTTCAGCCTGCACTATCCATGGTCACAGGGACTGCCGGTGCACAGCCTGGACAGTACGACGGTCTTGCCGCGGCTGGAGCCGCCGGCTTCCGCCAACCCGAACATATTGCCGGCCGGACTCTGACGTCAGCTCAGCACCGGTGCGGTGACGGCGCAGAAGCTGTGGCACACCCGATCTCGAACGATCACCTCGGTGGTCTCGGGGTCGAACCAGCGGTCCACCACGGCCCAGTGGATCGGGTGCATCAGGTAGGGACCCATCAGCCCGTCCACATCGGAGAACTCCTGCTCGAAGACATGGGTCCAGGCCGTGACACCGGTGGGTTCGGCCACCCGGCTCAGCTGCCAGGCGCGGATCGTCGAAACGTAGCGCGGCATCAGCGACAGCTCATGTTCGAAGCGGGCGACGGTCGCCGGTTCAGTCTCGGGCGCGACCCGCAGCAGCAAGGCGCGGTACACCGTGCCCGGGTTATCGCCACAGCGCGTGGGCTCACCCGAATAGTTGGCGCCGTTGATCCGGGTCACCGATGGGCCGCCCAGTACTTCGTCGAAACGCGCCTGCGCGCGATGCCACTCATCCTGGGCCGGGAATCGCAGGTGCACAAGGACATCCCCGCCGTTGCGCGCGCCGGGCAGCGTCGGTTGCACGACCCAGCGCGGTGCCTTGGCGGCGCCGGCGGCGAGTCGTAACTCGCCGAGCAGCCGGTCGCGGGCGTCCTCGGCGACGTCGAGCAACCTGGTGACGCTATACATCGCAGAGGCGGTCCACGTCATCGGCGGCCGCGGCGACCGAGCGCGACCGCTCCTGCACCAGTTCGTCGATGTGCGACCACCATTCGCCGAGCGCCGGGTCGGGGCGACCTCTCCACGTCATCTCCCACCAAGCCCGCGGGCTGGGCAGCAGCCATGTGATCGTGACGGTGTTGACCTGATCCTCGAACCAGAGCGGCGGACTGATCAGGACTTGGTGCAGCGTCATGCCGCGGTCGCGTGCCCCCGGTGCGTACTCGGCCAGATAGGTGTCGACGAATCGCCGGGCACAGCCGGGCCGGGTCACCACTCGGTCGATGAGGAAAACCTCGCCATCAGCCATGAGCCCACCGTAGCGCCGCGCTCAGCTCGTCACTCGCGCGTTGGCGCGCTTCCTGCGCGATACGCAAGCTCGGCATGGTCATGAAACCGTGTATGCCGCCGTCGAATTGGGCGCGCACTACCCGCACCCCGGCCGCCTCGAGCTCGGCCGCGTAGGCCAGCGCCTCGTCGCGCAAGGGGTCGTGCCCGGCGATCACGATCACGGCGGGTGGCAGGTCATGCAACTCGGCATTCAGCGGCGTGGCATAGGGATGCGCGCGGTCCGCCTTGGTCGGTACGTACTGGTCCCAGTACCACTGCATCGCGGGCTTGGGGTTGTAGTAGCCGCTGCCGAAGAGCCGATACGACTTGTTGTCGAAATCCGCGGCCAGCACCGGATAGAGCAGCAGCTGGGCGGCCAGAGTCGGCCCGCCGCGGTCCCGTGCCATCAGTGCGGTGACGGCGGCCAGGTTGCCGCCGGCGCTGTCCCCGCCGACGGCCACGCGGCCCGCGTCTCCGCCCAGGCTCTCCGCGTGGTCCGCGGCCCATTGGGTGGCCGCGTAGAAATCGTCGGCCGCGGCCGGCCAGCGGTGCTCGGGCGCTAGGCGATATCCCACCGAAAAAACCACGGCAGGAACGCTATTGGCGATGCTGCGGCACAGTCCGTCGTGGCTGTCCAGATCGCAGAACACGAACCCGCCGCCGTGGGCGTACACGAGCACCGGGAGATCCAAACCATCCGAGCCCTCGGGCCGGTAGATCCGCACCGGGATGTCGCCGCCGGGCCCCGGGATGGTTCGGTCGCGGACCTCCGCGAGGGATTCGGGCTGCGGCACGGGCGCGAACCGGGACCGGATCACCGCCCGAGCTTGCGCCCCGGTCATGGTGTGCACCGGTGGAAAACCGGCGTCCAGGTCCTTGATCAGCGGCGCGAGCTGCGGATCGAGGCTCACGCGTACTGCAACGAACGCAGCGGCCTCAGTGGCCTCTGTGGCTGCAACGTCGGCGCCACCTGACCGTCCTCGACGTTGCGCCAGATATGCATCGCGGTCATTCGCACCGGGGCAACCATTCGCTGATCGAACATCATGCGGTTCATTGGACCACACACCGAAACCGCGGCCACAGCTTCTCCGGGGCTCCCGATCGGCGCTGCGACGCAACCGAATCCGAGCAGCGACTCCTCACGCTCGAACGCGACGCCGTGCGCCCGAACCTTGGCCAGCTCGGCGGCCAGCTGGGACCCCGTCGAAATCGAGTACTTGGTCTTGCGGACCTGCAGGTCAACGTGACCGGTTTGGAAGTTGTCGTTGTACGCGAGCATCGCCTTGCCGACGGCGGTGCAGTGCGCGGGCTGACGCCCGCCGACCCGAGTCGGGATCGCCCCGAGCGCGCGGTCGCCGATCTTGTCCAGATAGACGACGTCGGGACCGTCCAGCACCGCGAGGTGGACGACCAGGCCGGTGGCGCGGTGCAGTTCGCCGAGCAGCGGGGCGGCCGCGCGCACCAGCCGATCCTGGTGGACGGCCAGCGAGCCGAGCTCCACCAGCCGCATGCCCAACTCATAGTCACGACCGCTGCGACGCAGCCACCGCAGCTGCACCAGGCGCTCGAGCATCCGGTGCGCCGACGAGCGCGGCAGGCCGGTGCGGCGCACGATCTGGGCCAGCGTCAGCCGCCCCGGTCCTTCGAACGCGTCCAGCACCAGTGAGATGCGGTCGATGACGGCGCTGGGGGTTTCGACAGTAGCGGCGGTCATGGGTGCTCCAACTCGGGGTATACCTGGCTGCTATATTCCTATTAGGAATATAGCAGCGGGCGCGCGGACGCAAAAGCCCTCAAGCATCCTTGGGTTTCAGGGGCCGTTGCCGCCTGATACCGCGACGTCGGTGCAACCGCGATCGAGAACGTGGCGGCGATTAGCCACGAAAAACGTCGAGCGATCCCACGTGGGCTCGATTGGACTTGATCCGCTGGGTCAAGTGCCAAACGCCGTCGGAGCACCGTTGCCAGGTGTCGCGATAATCGCCGAGCGTGTAGAACCGCCCCGAAGGGTCGGCGTCCGCGCTCAAGTGGACGTCGTGGACGTATGCGCGACTGGTCGCGGTGTCACCGTCGACATCAATAACCACGTTGCCCAAGAGGTGTTGTGTGGGCCCGCAGCTGTCCAGGAACCCGCGAATCAGGTCGATGATCGCGGCGCTGCCGTGCAGGCGTCCTGTTCCAAAGTCGCCTTGCGCGTCGGCGGCGAGGATTTCGGCCATTGCAGCCCAATCGCGGTCGTCCATGGCGCGGGCGAAGCGGATCAGTGTTCGTTCGACGTCACGCTCATCGCAAAGAACCCGCCATCGGTCAGCGTCCACGCGTCGATCCTTTCGCCGTCAGCCCTTCGCCGCCGACCGGCCCGCGCGGCGACCGTAGAAGCTGCCGTCCCCGAGCGAGACGCCGCTGGCGTAACCCCAGGCGGCCAACCCGGCCGTGGAGCGCCCGGCACCGAACAGCCCGGGAATCGGCTCGCCGCTGACGTGCAGCACTTCGCCGTCCAGCGAGGTGCGCAGGCCGCCGAGGGTGAACCCGCCGGTGTTCTCGCGCAGGTCGATCGCGCCGACCGGGGAGCCGATCGGCTTGAGCCACTCCCGCTTCTTGTGCAGCAGTGGGTCCTCGCCGCGCGCGGCGCCCTCGTTGTAGGCGGCCACCGTCGCCTGCAGCGAACCGGATGCCAGACCCATCTCGCGTTCGAGGTCGGCGACGGTGTCGGCGACCCAGGTCGCCGGCCGCAGCATGAGCTTGGGCGACCACGACGCGTTCGCCTCCTCGTTCGCGTCGCTGTCGATGATCAGGTACGCGGTGTTGTCCTGGTGGTAAAGCGTGAGCTGACCGATGCGGCCCGGGTAGGTGTCCTCGGCGACGTAGCGCTGGCCGCGGCCGTTGACCAGGATGCCGCGCACCAGCTGTTGGGGGTCGATGAAGATCGCGACCTCGGTGGCGTCCATGTGCGCCAGGTCGGCGCCCAGCGCCTGCGCCATCCGGATCGCCTGCCCGTCGTGCTGCTCGATCGACGCGGCCGGGCGTCCGGCGATGCGGGGGGCGTACTGGGCGACCATCGCGTCGTTGTAGGCGAAGCTGCCCGTCGCGAGGACTACGCCGGTGCGTGCCCGAATCGACAGCTCGGTGCCGTAGCGCCGCGCGCGCAGCCCGACCACCCGACCCTCGGAGTCGACGATCAGCGACTGCACGCGCACGTCGTACAGCCCCCGGGCGCCGGCCGCGGTGGCCGTCTCGACGAGCGGCTTCATCAGCATGTAGCCGGCGCTGGCTTCGCCCTGCTTCTTGTTCTGCATTTGCGGCACATGCCCGCGCGGGGCGGGGGTCGCGATTGTGTTGAACGGGAAGGAGTTCTCGCCGCCGCTGTACATCAGACCCTGGTCGCCCATGGGTTCCCAGCCCGGCTCGGAGAAGAACTCCTCCTTGAACGGCACTCCGCAGCCGACCAGCCAGTCGAAGTGCGCGACGCTGCCGGCGCAATAGTCGGCGATCCGCTCCTCGTCGGCGCCGGGGCCCATCGCCACGTTGAGGAACGCCGCCATGTTGTCGACGGAATCCTCGAAGCCACAAGCCTTTTGCAGCGCGGTGCCACCACCGAGGTAGATGAATCCGCCCGCCATCGCCGCCGCGCCGCCCCACGACCCGGTGCGTTCGGCGACCAGGACATCGGCGCCGGCGCGGGCCGCTTCCACCGCCGCGGCGGCACCCGCGACGCCGTATCCGGCGATGACGACGTCGGCTTCGTCGTCCCAATTAGTGATCGATGCGGCGGGGACTGGCCTGACGTCAGAGTCGATCATGTGGCGTCGAAATCCCTTCTCTCACAGGTTTGTGGCACACGGGGTTTCGCGATCACCGGCAACAAGACGGTCACATCCGCATCGCGGCAGGCGGTTCCGGGACCCACTGGTGACCCCAGTAACTGTCCGCGGTGATTTCCTCTGCGGTGTAATAGGTTTCGTCGACGCGCATGCCGTCGGTGCCGAACTCGATGTCCCAGTCGCCGGGCGCGCGCACGTAGAACGACACCATCTTGTCGTTGGTGTGGCGGCCGAGAGTCGATGCCACGGTGAAGCCTTCGGCGTTGACCCGGTCCAGCGCGGCGCCAACGGCATCGAGGGTGTCCACCTCGACCATGACGTGGACCAGGCCGGGGTCGCGCAGCTGGGCGGCCGGGCAGATCGCCAGGCTGTGATGGCGGGCGTTGATGCCGAGGAAGCGCACCCGGATCGGGCCGAACTCGGGGGGCAGCGGCAGCCGGAAAGCGCCGCGGGACCGGAAGCCCAGCACCTCGGTGTAGAAGTCGACAACACCGTTGAAATCGGTCGCCGGCACCACGACATGACCTAGCCCTTGATCGCCGGTGACGAATTTCGCGCCGAACGGGGTGATCACCGGGCTGTGGTCGAGCACCGCACTGTGGAAGACCTCCAGCGTGGTGCCGGACGGGTCCTCGAAGGTGATCACTTCTTCGACGCGGCGGGCGTCGGCCTCCTGGACGGACAGTTCCTTGAACGCCACACCGGCGCGGTCCAGGGCGGCCTTCACCCGTTGCAGCGCCGGGTGGTCGCGTACCTCCCAGCCGACGGTCATCACGCGGTCGACCTCACCGGGCACGACGATGATGCGGGCGGCCCGCTCGTCCATCCGAAGGTACAGGGCGGACTCGTCGGGTCCTTTGCCTTCGGCGAAACCCAGGACACCGAACGCGAACTGCCGCCACCGATCGATGTCATTGGTCGAAACCGTGATGTAGCCAAGGCTTTTGAGGTCGGTCATCGCTACTCCTCATCGCTGGTCATGGGCGCGTCGAGCGTGGTGAAGAAGCTAGATCAGGGCCCTCAAGGGACCTTCCGGCGGCTCCACCCCGAGCGAACTCAGCGCGGCCGCGTGGTAGGTGGTACCCGGAACGTGGATGGCATGCATCTGGCCGACATGGACGTCCCGCCAATACCGCTGCAGCGGCTTGTCCATCCGCGCCGCATTGCCGCCCGAGCGGGCGAAGATCTCGTCGACCGCCGCGACGGCGCGCCACACCGCGCGAACCTGGGTGCGCCGGCCGGCGGCGCGGTCCGCGAACGACACCTCCTTACCGGCGGCGACCATGTCGTAGATGCGGTCGGCGTTGGACAGCAGCTCCTGGCGGGCGGCGTTGATGTCGGCGGCGGCCTCGCCGATCGCGTGCATGACGTAGGGGTCGTCCTTGATCGCGGTTCCGGTGGCGCCGACGCGTGCCCGCTGGTAGTCCAGGTGGGCGGCGAGCGCGCCTTCGGCGATGCCGATGGTGGCCGCGGAGATGCCCAGCGGGAACATCGTCGACCACGGCATCAGGTACAGCGGCTCGGTCATGCCGGCCTCGCGCTGGGCGGTGCCGTCCATCACCTTCGTCGCGTCCATGGTCCGGTAGGTCGGGACGAACGCGTCCTTGACTATGACGTCCTTGGAGCCGGTCCCCCGCAGCCCCACGACATTCCACGAGTCTTCGACGATCTCGTAGTCCTTGCGCGGCAGGATCATGTGCAGCATCTGCGGGGGCATGATCGGGATGCCCTTCTCGTCGCCGAGCATCGCGCCCAGGATGATCCAGTCGCAGTGGTCGGTGCCCGAGCTGAACTGCCAGCGGCCGTTGAAGATGTAGCCGCCGTCGACCGGCTTGGCCACGCCCTGTGGGGCGTACGGGGAGGCCATCCAGGTGTCGACGTCGTCGGCCCAGATCTCGGCGGCGACCTTGGGGTCCGCGTACGCCAACTGGTAGGGGTGCACACCCACCACTCCGACGATCCAGCCGGCGGCCGGGTCGAGCGCCGCGGTGGCCATCGTCGTCTCGGCGAATTCCCGGGGATGTACCTCGAACCCGCCGTATTGCTTGGTCTGCAGCAGCCGGATCAGTCCGGCGCCTTTCATGAGCTTGACGGTGTCGTCGGTGAGCCGGCCGATGGTCTCGGCTTCCGCCGCCTGGTCCCGCAACTGGTCGGCCAGGGCCATGACCTGGTCGATAACGCGCTCGCTCATACTGCCGTCCTTACGTCTCTGTGCCCTTTTCGATCCAGATATGGTCTACCGCAGCTTGAGGATCTCACGAGTCGGCGGTCCCGGTGACCGGGATGGGCCTGGGTTCTACCTGGCGGAAGAACTACCGTCATTGCCTGTGAAGAAAGGCAACGGTCAGCCGCTGGACGTGGTGGTGGTGGGTGCCGGCTTTGCCGGCCTCTACGCGCTGCACAAGCTGCGCGGCCAGGGGCTCTCGGTGCGGGTAATCGAGGCGGCCCCGGAGCTGGGCGGCACGTGGTACCACAACCGGTATCCGGGTGCGCGCTGCGACGTCGAGAGCGTCGACTACTGCTACTCGTTCTCCGACGAGCTGCAGCAGGAGTGGGACTGGACCGAGAAGTACGCGACCCAGCCCGAGATCCTGCGCTATTTGAACTGGGTCGCCGACAAGCTCGACCTGCGCCGCGACATCGCGTTCAACAGCCGGGTCGTCTCCACGGTGCTGGACGAGGCGACGCTGCGCTGGACGGTCAGCACCGATGACGGCGAGGCCCTTTCGGCGCGGTTCTGCCTGATGGCGACCGGGCCGCTGTCGGATGCGCTGACCCCGAGCTTTCCCGGCCTGGACACATTCGCCGGCGAGATCTACCACACCGCGCACTGGCCCGAAGGCGATGTCGACTTCACGGGCAAGCGGGTGGCGGTCATCGGCACGGGATCCTCTGGGATTCAATCGATTCCGCTTATCGCCGAGCAGGCCGCGCATCTCTACGTCTTCCAGCGCACACCGAACTACAGCATCCCGGCCGGAAACCGACCGCTGTCCGCCGAGGAGATGGACGAGATCAAAGCCGGCTATGCGGAGCGACGCCGGCTGTCGTGGCGCAGCGGCGGCGGATCACCGCACATCGCCGCCGCCAAGCCGACCATGGAGTACAGCCCCGAGGAGCGCCGCGCGGCGTACGAAAAGCGTTGGCAACTCGGTGGTGTGCTGTACTCCAAGACATTCCCTGATCAGACCAGTGACATGACCGCCAATGACGAGGCGCGCAAGTTCTACGAGGAGAAGATCCGCGCCGTCATCGACGACCCGGCGACCGCCGACCTGTTGATTCCCAACGACCATCCCATCGGCACCAAGCGAATCTGCACCGACACCAACTACTTTCAGACTTTCAACCGGCCCAACGTGTCGCTGGTCAGCGTGCGGGCCACCCCGATCGAATCCGTCGACGCCGCCGGAATCAACACCGCTGACACGCACTACGACCTCGACGCGATCGTGCTGGCTACGGGTTTCGACGCGCTGACCGGAGCGCTGGCCAAGATCGACGTCGTGGGCCGCGGCGGCGCGCTGCTGCGCGACTACTGGGAGCACGGCCCGCGCACCTATCTTGGTCTCGGCGTCGATGGGTTTCCCAACCTGTTCGTGATCTCGGGCCCCGGGGCGCCGGCGGTGCTGGCGAACATGGTGCTGCACGCCGAGGCGCACGTGAACTGGATCGCCGACGCCATCAGCTATCTCGACGGCCACGGTTACGCCGCAATGGAACCCACGCGCGACGCCGTAGACGGCTGGGTCACCGAATTGGCCCGGCGCGCCGACTCGTCGCTGTTCGTCAAAGCCAACTCCTGGTACCTGGGCGCCAATGTTCCCGGAAAGCCACGGGTATTCATGTTGTTCATCGGCGGATTCGCCGCGTACAACGACATCTGCGCCGAGATCGCCGACGCCGGCTACAAGGGCTTCGATCTGGTCAAGTCTCTTTCATGACGGGATTGCTCGACAAGGTCGTCCTGGTCACGGGGGCCGCCCGCGGCACCGGACGCGTCCACTGCATGCGCTTCGCCGACGAGGGCGCCGACGTGATCGCGCTCGACTTCGCCGACACCGCCGCCGAATTGCAGAGTCTGGCAACCGAAATCGAGAACCGCGGCCGACGCTGCGCGACGGGAGTGGCCGACGTCACCGACCTCGGCGCACTCGCGGGGGCGGTCGATGCCGGCGTCGCGCAACTCGGGCGCCTGGATGTCGTCGTCGCCAACGCCGGCGTTCACCTGCCGGGCGCCCCGGCGTGGGAACTCGACCCGCAACTCTGGCAGCGCACGCTCGACATCAACCTGACCGGCGTCTGGCACACGGTGAAGGCGGGCGTGCCGCACATCGGCGATGACGGCGGTTCCGTCGTTATCATCAGTTCCACCAGTGGTATTCGCGGACTGCCCAACACGGCGCACTACACGGCCAGCAAGCACGCCGTGGTGGGGCTGGCCCGCACGCTGGCCAACGAGCTGGGGCCGCGAAGCATTCGCGTCAACACGGTGCATCCCGGTCCGGTCGCGACGCCGATGGTACTCAACGAGGCGACGTACCGACGGCTGCGGCCCGACCTGGACAACCCGACCGCCGCCGACGCGGCCGCAGTCCTGCAGGCGCGTAACCTGCTTCCGGTCCCGTGGGTGGAGCCCGTCGATATCGCCAACGCGGTGGTCTTCCTGGCTTCCGAGCAGGCGCGCTACATCACCGGCACCCAGCTCGTGGTGGACGCCGGCCTGACGCAGAAAACCACATGACCGGCCGGCTCACCGGAAAAGTCGCCCTCATCACCGGCGCGGCGCGCGGGATCGGACGCGCGCAGGCCCTGCGGTTCGCCCAGGAGGGCGCCGACATCGTGGCGCTCGACGTGTGCGGCCCGGTCGACACGGTGGTGATCCCGCACAGCACACCGGCCGACCTCGATCAGACGGCGTCGTTGGTCGCCGAGGCCGGCGCACGGGTCCACACCGAGGCAGTCGACGTGCGCGACCTCGCCGGTGTCGCGGCCGCCACCGACCGCGGCGTGGCACGATTCGGCGGACTCGACGTGGTGTGCGCGACGGCCGGGATCACCTCGCGGGGCACGGCGGTCGACCTCGACGAAAACGCCTGGCGCACCATGCTGGACGTCAACCTCACCGGCGTCTGGCACACCTGCCGCGCCGGCGCGCCCCACCTGATCGCGCGCGGTGCCGGCGCGATGATACTGACCAACTCCATCGCCGGGATGCGCGGCCTGGTCGGGGTCGCGCACTACACCGCCGCCAAGCACGGCGTGGTCGGCCTGATGCGCAGCCTCGCCAATGAGCTTGCCCCGCACAATATCCGGGTCAACTGCGTCCACCCCACCAACGTCGACACCCCGATGATCCAGAACGACGCGGTCAGCAGCGCGTTTCGCCCCGATTTGGACCGGCCGCCCACCCGCACCGAATTCGCCGAGGCGGCGCGGCGCATGAACATGCTGCCGGTGGCGTGGGTCGACGCGGTCGACGTCGCCAATGCGTCGCTGTTCCTGGCCTCCGACGAGGCCCGCTACATCACCGCGGTGACGCTGCCCGTCGACGCGGGCGCCACCCAGCGCTAACTGTTAGGTTGTCTAGATGTCTGACGAATGGCCGCCGACCGACTTCGCCCGGCTCGAGACCGTGTACGGGCCGCTGGCCGAATCGATTCGCCGACTCATCGACATCAGCATCCGCACCCAGGCCGACCCCGCAACCGTTGCCGCGGCGAAGCTGAAAATCGACAGTGCCGCAGACGAATTGAGCGTAGCCGCGCAGTCCGAACCGTTCGGCGTGCAACGCAAGCCCGACGGCAGCACCGTCGCCTGGGGCAACGCCGTGATCGGCCTGCGCAATCCGGTCGCGCCGCCCCTGAAGGTGCACCAGGAGCCCGACGGCCGGGTGTGGTGCGAATTCGTTCTCGGCGCGCCGTACGAAGGGCCGCCCGGCCACGTGCACGGCGGCGTGTGCGCGATGATCCTCGACCACGTGCTCGGGGCTGCCGCATCAACGCCCGAGCGGCGCACCTATACCGGCACGCTGATTCTGCGTTACGTGCGCAAGACAGAGCTCGGACGACCGTTGCGGGCAGAGGCCTATGTCGAGCGCGTGGATGGCGCGAAGACGTTCGCCACCGGATTCATCGCCGACGACGAAGGCCCCACGGTCGAATCCGAGGGCATCTTCATCCACCCCAAGGAGCCGCCGAATTTCTAGCGGGACTAGTCGGTCGTCATTGCGGCGCGCTCGACGTCCAGCAGCTGCTCGCCGCGTCGTTCGTCGTCGTAGGCCTTGCGGCCGCCGCGCAGGCCGAACAACCGCTTCGACACCAGTAGATAGATCACCGCGCCCACATTGATGGTGAAGGTCACCACGCGGGTCATCGTGATGCCCTTGGCCAGGTCGTGGATTTCCAGCGGCAAGAAGACCGAGGTGGCGATCACCGCGAAGTACTCGCCCCAGCGTTTCAGCAGCCACAGGCCGACGCCTTCGACGACCTCGAGTAGCGCATAGGCGGCCAGGGCCAAGACCAGCAGGGTCAGGGTGGCCGGTTTGGTGGCCAGCGCCTTTTCCAGCTCATGCACGATCGTCATCTGGTCGACCTTGAACCCGGCCGCACGGAAGATCGGCAGGTCGCGGTCCAGCGTGGCCTGGATGGCACCGCGTGCGCCGCGGAACTTCCACACCGCGTAGGCGGCGAGTGCGATGATCACCGCCCGGAACATGCGCTCGACCGCCAGGGTACGAATGATGATCGCTTGACGTAAAGCCTTGCCGCGCATGATCATCGGCGCGTGGTCGGCATGACCGCGGCCGTGCGCCGCACCGAGCGTGAACTCTCCGCACCGCAGGCAGCGCCAGACCTCACCCAGCCCGGTTTCGCCGCTCAGCCTGTCGGCGAGCGACTTCTCGTCGGGCGCATAGGTGACGTGCCCGCCCAGCGCGCAGGTGACCAATTCCCAACGGTTGATGCCGCCATTTTTTTCACGTGCCACGAGCCGATCATTCAGTGCGGGCAGCAAACCATGCAAGGGGGCGCGCGGCACCGCTCAGAACCGCACCCGACTGCGGGGCCGCCGGGCGACGCGGCTCGCCGCGCCCAGCAGACCGGTCAGCTCGGCGATGCCAATCTCGTCGATGTGGTCGACCGCGGCGACGATGTCGGCGCGCAGCGCGGCGTCGCAGAACGGCTCGGCGAGCCAGTGAAACTTCTCTACGACGCGTTCCCAGGACATCGGCCGGCTCAGCGATCCCTCGTAATCGGACTGCTCGCGGGTGAACTCGCGCCCGTCGTGGGTGAGGATGTGCACTCGGGCCGCGGTGCGTTGCGGGTAGTCCGCGGTCAGGTCGTCCGCGGGCTCGACGTCGACCCGTGCCAGCAGGTCCTGCACGTCGGCGCGCCGAACACGCTCGGTTTCAAGCTGTTCGGGCCCCACACCACCATCCACGAGGGCGACCGCGCTGAGGTACTTGAGGTTGTAGTCGGCCTGTTCCTTGGTCCACGGATGGTCCTTGTCGCCGTAGGCTCCCCCGCCGGCGATGTCATAGGCGCCTTGAAACACCTCGAGCCTTACCCGGGCGACGTCGTCACCGCGCAGATTGTTATCGGCGCGGATCGCCAATACCGCGTCGATGATGACCTGCCCGTGGATGAGCGCGCAGTACTGCTTGAGGTAGGTCTGCTCGACGGCGCCCAGTTCTCGGTCGGCGGCGTGGAAATCGATCGGCTGATCGAAGAGCTGCACCAAACCGTTTGGGCCCTCGAACAACGTCTTCGGCCCGGTGACGCCGCGGCCGGCCAACATCGTCGTATAGACCGCGCGCATGCCGGTGATGGCGGGCGAGATGCCCTTCCAGTTCGACACCGGTTCGGCGTGCACGCCGGCCAGCGACACGTTGTCGGCCGCGGACGCCGAGATCGCGTTGGCGGTCTGCTCGGCGTTCAGTCCGAGCAGCCTGGCCGAAGCCGCCGCCGCCGACATCGCCAGCTGCAGGGCATGATTGAGCCCACGGGCCATCACGGGCACCTGTGCGCTGAAACGACATTGGATCTCGTACGCGATCCCAAGGGCCAGCAGGAAATCCGCTCCGCTGGCATCGACGTGCTCGGCCACAGCCAGGACCGCGCCGAAGTTATCGGCGGGATGACACAGCCCACCGACCGTCAGATAAGTGTCGAGCAAATCGGGATAGCGCACCAGCACCGCGTTGAAGAACGCCGCCTGATCCACCGATGCCCGCCCGCCACCGACGAGCGTCGCGGTGGGACGGCCGCTGAACTGCTCGGCCTGTTCGCGCAGCGCCGGGATCAACTCGCCGTCCAGCGATCCGACGGCGCACGCAATGCTGTCCAGCACATTGCGTTTCAGCAGTGCCCGGGCCGACCCGCTCAGATCCGCCTGGCTCGCGCCGACGACGAATTCCCCGAGAGCGTCGACGGCGTAGTCATGCGACATGGCTGCGCTCGCTGATGGCATTCGTTTCGGCGGTGAGCTTGCTGCCGATGATCTGGATCTGCCGCGAGTTGAGGGGGCACAACGGATGTACCGCGACCATCAGGGCGACGCGCTGGCGCTGGTCGAAAACCGGTGCGGCGATGGTGACCACGGGCTGCTTTCGGCGTCCGGGATTATCGTCGGACAAGAACCCGATCGTGGTGAACTCGGCAACCAACTGGTCCATGATGTGGCGCACCGGGGTTGGCATCTCGTTGCTGTCCAGGGTGAGGACCACCTGCGCGGCCTGCGCCAGCGCAGGCGTCGTCCAGTCGACGTCGTATCCACGCTCCCGGGTGTGTTGCAGTACGCGTTCGAGGCGCTCGGCGCGATCGCTGTTGTTGCCCGCGCCGCGGCGTACCCACGCCCGTCGCTCCTCATCGGTGTCCCAGGCGGCCAGCGCCACCCCGAACGGTGGGGCGTACGGGATGCGGTCACCCGGTATCCCGGACGGCTGGGTAGCGTCGTCCCCCTCGAAGGCGGTGACGACCAACGAATCGCCGAATTTCTCCACTACCGAGCCTGCGTAGCCCACCTCGCGGGAGAGCCGCAGCGCGGCGTCCCGGGCGGCGTGCGCGAGTGGGCGGGCAGTATCCGTTCGCGCCGCCACGACGGCCAGCGCGGGGCCAAGGGTAAAGGTCTTCGCGACCGGATCGCGGCTGGCCCAGCCCCGATCGCACAGCGTCTTGAGGATCGCGTGCGCCGTCGCCTGAGTGAGCTCGAGTTCGCGCACCACGTCGGAGAATCGCAGCGGCACGTTTGCGGACCGCGCCAGGAGCTCGACGACATCAAGCACCCGGGCGGTCGGCGCCGACGGCGATCCGCGAATCGCTTGACTCCTTTGCGACCCGATTCCTACAGTAATAGCGAACATTCGAGATCTTATATCGACTATTCGAGAAAATCGAGGCTAGCGTATTGCGTGCGGTGGTGCTAAGGAATGGCCGATTAGAGGTCCGCGAAACATCCGACCCCGAGCCCGGCACAGGTGAGCTGCTGCTGCGGACGCTGAGCACCGCCATTTGCGCGTCCGACGTGCACTTCATGGACCACCCCGAACTCGCCATCGACGACCCGACGGGTCGCTCGCTCTACGATGCCGACCGCGACATCGTGCTCGGCCACGAGTTTGTCGGCGAGGTCGTCGGGCACGGCCCCGGCTGCACCGACCAGTTCGCCTTGGGCGCACGCGTGACGGCGATGCCGATACGCCTCGTGGACGGCGGGGCCGGCGGCGTGCGGATCATCGGTCAGCACCCCGAGGCGCAGGGGAGTTTTGGTGAACTGCTGGTGGTTTCGGAAGCGGCGGCCAAGCCCGTCTCGCCCGATGTCTCCAGCGATGCCGCCGCGCTGGTTGATGCGTTCGCCGTCGGCGAGTTCTATGTCCGGTCGGCACAGATCCAGCCGGGCGAGGTTCCTATCGTCGTCGGCGCAGGGGCGATCGGGCTCTCGGCCGTCGCGGCCCTGGCCAGCCGCGGCATCGAACCGATCATCGTGGCGGACTTCAAATCCGA
Source organism: uncultured Actinomycetota bacterium (assembly GCA_963758775.1). Taxonomy (GTDB): domain Bacteria; phylum Actinomycetota; class Actinomycetes; order Mycobacteriales; family Mycobacteriaceae; genus Mycobacterium. The sequence continues at coordinate 932,104 of CAVWWU010000010.1, read as the reverse complement.
TCGCCGCTCGCTGGCCCGTGACCGCTTCGGCGCGCACATCGTGGTCGATCCCGCGGAGCAGCCCGTTTTCGACGCGTTCCAGGAAGCTCGCGCCCAACGCGGATTGCCAGGTCCCGCAGTTATTTTCGAATGCGTGGGTGCGGCCGGGCTCATCCAGAGCATCGTGGAATCCGCCGAGATGGCCACCCGCATCTACTGCGCCGGCGGCTGGTACACCGGCGACACGCTGGACATCACCACCGCCACCCGCCAGGGCGTCACGATCCAATTCGGCGGCGGACCGCACCCGCAGGACTGGTATGGAACGCTGGATGCCATCGGCGCGGGACGGCTCGATCCGCTCCCCAGCGTGGGCAGGGTCATCGGCCTCGACGAAGTGCCCGACGCCCTCGAACTTGCGCGACGGTCCGACGGTCCACCGCGGATCGTGGTCCATCCGAACGGAGAGCCCCCATGACCGAACACGAAGACCGCCAAGATATTTCGGACCTGCTGATCCGCTATGCGACCGGCATCGACCGCCGCGACTGGCCGCTGTTTCGCACCGTGTTCACAGACGACTGCGAACTGGACTACGGCGAGATCGGCGTGTGGAAGGGCGTCGACGCCGTCGCGGATTTCATGGAGCAGGTGCATGCCATGGCAGGACACACGATGCACCGGCTCAGCAATCAAGCCATCGCGATCGACGGCGACAAAGCCACCGCCCGCACCTACATCGACGGGCTGATCATGGCCGCCGACAACAAATCTGGCGTCAATCCCGTCGGCTTCTACGATGACGAGATCGAGCGGACACCCGACGGCTGGCGCATCGCACGCCGGCAATTCACTCAGGTGCGCTTGACAATCGTCGGCGAAACATAAGGAGCATCAGTGACATTTGCCAGCAAGTACGGGCCGTGGGCGCTCGTCGCCGGCGCATCCGACGGAGTCGGAGCCGCATTCGCCATGGGACTCGCCGAGCGCGGCGTCAACGTCGTGTTGTTGGCGCGCCGCCAGGAGGTGCTCGACCAGGTTGCGGCCGAGATCGGATCCAAGACGTCGGCCCAAGCCCGCACCCTTGCAATAGATCTCGCGCGCCCGGACGCTACCGCGGCCATCGCCGAGGCCATCGGCGACCTGGAGATCGGGTTTCTCGTCTATTGCGCCGGCGCTGACCCGAATTACCAGCCGTTTCTGTCCAATTCAATCGCGGCGGCCGAAGCGATGGTGCTACGCAACTGCATGGTGCCGATGCAGCTCTGCCACCACTTCGCGCAGCCCATGATGGAGCGCGGCCGCGGCGGGATCGTCATCTTCGGATCCGGCGCCGGGCTGGCCGGCGGACCCAACATGGTGGCCTACGGCGCGACCAAGGCATTCGACATGGTGTTCGCCGAAGCGCTGTGGGCCGAGCTGCACGACAAAGGCATCGACGTGCTGGGCCTGATCCTGGGCAAGACGGATACGCCCGCACTGCGCGAGCTCGAATACAGCCGCGGTCAGATCAACTCGCCCGATGAGGTGCCGCAGGGCGCCGAAGCCGTGGACGACGTGATAGCCGAGGCATTCGAAAACCTCAGCAACGGACCGACCTTGTTCGTGGGTGAAATGATGCGGGCCGCCGAGCAAGTGACGAGTGGCCTCACCCGCAAACAGACGGTCGAACTTTTCGCGCAAATGGCGGTCGCGGCGATGGGGCCCGGTTCATAGCTCGGTGGAACCGTACGGACGGGCGCCGCGTCGTAATAGGGTGCGGATTTGCGCGAGTGCCCGTGAGCAGGTTTGCCCAAATTTGAAGTTAGGCGCGACTAACTTTTCGTGCGGTGGGTTCTGGCCAGCAAATACTGGTGACCGGCTGCCGATCCTTCGCCTCTCCCCTACGTTGCTGGCCGAGGAAGGCGCAGGTACGGTTGGCGGCAGGTCAATACGGCCGCAGAAGTAGCCACCGATCACCGATGTCCACGCCTCCATGTCCTCCAAGACCTCCAAGACGTCCAAGACGTCCAAGACTCCCGAAGAGATGGCCATGCCTGCCGTAGACACCCCGACAACGTCGCGGGCACCGTGGCGAACCCTCACCCGCTCGGCGGTGATCACCGCCGCGTTCATCATCCCCGCGTTGGTGGTCCGCATCGCCGGACTGCATCCCAACCCCGTTGTGGCGCTGCTGATCTTCGGATCCGCGGTGGTCGCCGCCAGCTTCCTGCTCGCGTGGGCCGCCGAAGCCGCGCAGATCGACGTCTCCGGCGGCCTCGCGATCGCGGTGCTCGCCGTGATCGCCGTGCTACCCGAATACGCCGTGGACCTGTACTACGCATACGTATCCGGTCACGTGCCCGAATACACGCAGTACGCCGCGGCCAACATGACCGGTTCCAATCGGCTGCTGATGGGCCTGGGCTGGCCGGTCGTCGTGCTGGTCGGCATCGTCGTGGCCCGCAAACTAGGCGGCTCGAAATCCACTGGCCTGACATTGGAACCCGCCAACCGCCTGGAACTCGGATTCCTGCTGATCGCCGGCATGGCCGCCTTCGTCGTCCCCGCGACCGGCCACATCCACCTGGTGCTGGGCCTGGCGCTGTTGGCCTGGTTCGGCTTCTACCTGTACAAGCTCAGCCACGGCGATGTCGAAGAGCCGGACCTGGTCGGCACCGCCGCCGCCATCGGGCACCTGCCTCAACGAGCCCGGCGGATTGCGGTCGTCGGCATGTTCACGATGTCGTGCGTGGTGATCCTGCTCTGCGCCGCGCCGTTCGCAGACAACCTGGTGGCCGCCGGTACCGAACTGGGCATTGACCGGTTCCTGTTGGTGCAGTGGCTGGCGCCGCTGGCCTCGGAGGCCCCGGAGTTCATCGTCGCGATCATCTTCGCCAGCCGCGGCAAGGGCACGGCGGCCATCGCCACGCTGATCTCGTCCAAGGTCAACCAGTGGACGTTGCTGATCGGTTCGTTACCGGTCTCCCACTTGCTCGGCGGCGGCGGGCTCTCCCTGGCACTGGATTCGCGGCAGGTGGAGGAGATGCTGCTGACGGCCACCCAAACCATGATGGGTGTGGCGCTGATCCTGGGCCTGCGCTTCCGCCGGGCCGCGGCCTGGGCATTGCTGGTGCTGTTCGTCGCGCAGTTCCCGATCAACTCGACGTACGGGCGGCTGCTGCTCTGCGGCGTTTACTCCGCGGTGGCCCTCGGCGGGCTGATCGTCAATCGCCGGCACTTGATCGCCACCATTCGGGCGCCGTTCCGGGGAACGGCAGTTTGGCACGGCGGTCATCTCCACGAGGAATCCGAATAACGCCGTAGCCGTCACCGCTTTTCCCTGGGCCACCTATTCTTAGCCAGTGACGGCTGCGGGGTTGCCATGCCCGACCTGCGGCACCGAATTGCGTGCCACCGCAAAGTTCTGCGACGAGTGCGGGTCGTCGATTACGGCCGCCGCGACGTCCGCCGAATACAAGCAAGTGACCGTGCTGTTCGCCGACATGGTGCACTCGATGGACCTCGCCGCCGCGGTGGGTGCCGAACGGCTGCGCGAGATCATGGGCGAACTCGTCGAGCGCGCGGCGACGGTGGTGCAGCGATTCGGCGGCACGGTGGATAAATTCACCGGCGACGGAATCATGGCCGTGTTCGGCGCTCCAGTCGCATTGGAGGACCACGCTTTTCGTGCCTGCCTCGCGGCACTCGGAATCCAGGACGAGGCCAAGCAGGTGGCGGGTGAGGTGGCGAGCCGAGACAACGTCGCGCTGCAGCTACGGGTGGGACTCAACTCCGGCCAGGTGATTGCCGGCGAAATCGGTTCGGGCGCTTTGGGTTACACCGCAATCGGCGAGCAGGTGGGGATGGCCCAGCGGATGGAGTCGATCGCGCCGCCGGGCGGCGTCATGCTCAGCGAGTCGACCGCCCGGTTGGTCGAGGGTGCCGTGGTGCTGGCCGAGCCGGAGATGGTGCACATCAAGGGGGCCAGCGACCCGGTCCCCGCACGCCATTTGATAGCGCTCAGCGGTGATCAGCACACGCGCTCCGATCCAAAGCTCGTGGGCCGCAACTGGGAACTCAACACCATCGCCGCGATCCTGGATGAGGCGATCGGCGGTGCAGGCTGCGTCATCGGTGTCTTGGGCCCGCCCGGTATCGGCAAAAGCCGCATCGCGCGCGAAGCCAAGGCGATCGCCGAGGGGCGGGACGTCCGAATATTCACCACCTACTGCGAATCGCACACCAGCGACATCGCCTTTCACGCGGTGACGGGCCTGCTGCGCGTGGCGCTAGGTGTCGAAGGCCTCGGTGACGGGGCGGCACGGGCCCAGATCAGCGCCCGCCTCGACGGCGCCGACCCCGAAGATCTGCTCCTGATGGATGACCTCCTGGGCATCGCCGATCCCGACGTCGAGCTACCCAACATCGAGGCCGACGCCCGGCGGCGGAGATTGACCGCGCTGGTCAATGCCGCCTCGTTGGCCCGCCGAGAGGCCGCGCTGTTTGTGATCGAGGACGCGCACTGGATCGACGAGGTCAGCGAGTCGATGCTGGCCGACTTCTTCGCGGTGATCCGACAAACCCCCTCGATGGTGCTGATCACTTACCGCCCCGAGTACCACGGCAAGCTGGCCAACATCCCCGGCGCGCAGACGCTCTCGCTGCGACCCCTCAGCACCGAGCAGACCCACGCCCTGATCGGTGAACTGCTCGGCACCGACGCCTCGGTGCGCGGGCTGGCCGGCGTCATCGCCGAACGCGCCGACGGCAACCCGTTTTTCGCCGCGGAAATCGTCCGCGACCTCGCCGAGCGCGGCGCGGTCCGCGGCACACGCGGCTCCTACTCGCTAGACAAAGATGTCGCCGACCCGGCGGTGCCGGCAACCTTGCAGGCCGTCATCGCGGCCCGCGTCGACCGGCTCAGCCCGGCCGCCAAGCGCACGCTGAGCGCGGCGGCGGTCGTCGGCACACGATTCAGCCCGGGACTGCTGGCCGCCTTGGGCATAGACCCCGTCCTCGACGAGCTGACCGCGGGTGAGCTCATCGACCAGATTGGATTCACGCCGAAGGTCGAATATGCGTTCCGACATCCGCTGATTCGCGCCGTCGCCTACGAATCGCAGCTGAAGTCGGATCGTGCCGAGCTGCACAGGCGCCTGGCCGACGGCATCCAACTGCACGCACCGGAATCGGTCGACGAAAACGCCGCCCTCATCGCCGAACACCTGAAGGCCGCGGGAGACCTGCACGCGTCGTTCGACTGGTATATGCGCGCGGGTGGGTGGCTCACGCTCCGCGATCTCGCCGCGGCGCGGGCCAGCTGGCGCCACGCGCGAGATGTCGCGGATCGCCTGTCCGACAATGATACTGAGCGCACGGCCATGCGGATCGCACCTCGGACACTGCTATGCGCCAGCGCCTGGCTGGCCGGCGGGACCATGGCCGACACCGGATTCGACGAGTTGCGCGACCTCGCCACCGCGGCCGGTGACAAGGTTTCTCTGGCAATGGGGACGGCGGGGTGGCTGCCGGCGCTGGTCGTTCACGCCCGAATCCGCGAAGCATCGGTGCTGGCTTCCGAACTCGTCGACCTGCTCGAGCCGATCTCCGATCCGGCGCTAACCGTTGGGCTACTCTACAGCGCGATCGCCGCCAAGCTGCAATGCGGCGAACTCGCCGAAGCCGTGCGCTTGGCCACACGAGTGATCGACCTGGCCGACGGCGACGCCACCATGGGCAACTTCATCCTGCCCGCTCCATTCGTTGGTGCAACCATGCTGCGAGGCAACGCACGAGCACAACTCGGGGACCCAGGGTGGATGACGGATGTCGAGCAGGCCACGACGATGGTCCGCGCATTCAACCCGACCATGCGCGCGTTGGTGCTGTTGTTCAAAGTCATGCTGATCCCTACCGGCATATCGGTGCCGCACTCGTCGGCCTTTGCCGACACCGCCGAGGTACTGGAACTCGCGGAGCGATCCGGCGACAACCTCACGCTGGCCTGCGCCCAGTGCACGCGCGGCATCGTGGTCGCGGCGGGTGACGGTCTACAACGGCAGGAGGCGAAGCCGCTGTTGGCCGCGGCTCGTGAGGCCGCTCTGCAGGAGCGCTTCACGCTGTTGGCGGCCACTTGGGTCGATCTGATTTTCGCTGACGAAAGAACCCGAACCGGCGATCTGGACGGAGCCATCGAGCTGGCCCGCCGCGCTGTCGAAGACGAATATGCCTGCGGCGACATGAGTTTGCTGGCGTGCGCAAGCGCAACGCTGGTTGAGCCTCTGCTGCGCAGGGGCGGGCCGAACGACCTGCGGGACGCGCTGGCGACCATCGACCGGCTCGCGGCGGTGCCCACCGAGCCTGGGTTCGTCGTCAACGACATTTGGCTGCTGCGGATGCGGGCCTTGGCGGCGCAAGCGCGCGGAGATGAAAAAGCTTACCGCGATTACCGCGACCGCTATCGTGCGATGGCGAATTCGCTTGGCTTCGAGGGACACATCAAATGGGCATCGGAAATGGAGTAATGCAGTGGAAGAAGTACTAACGGTCATCGGCGTCGGCGGCATGGGCCAGAAAATCGCGCACCGGTTGGGATCAGGTAAGACCGTGCTGCTGGCCGACTACAACGAAGAGACGCTGGCGTCGGCCGCCGAATCCCTTTCCGCCGACGGCCATCACGTCGAGAGCCGGCGCGTCGACGTGTCGTCGGCGGAGTCGGTGCGCGAGCTCGCCGAATACGCCGGCTCGCTCGGTGCCGTCACACAGGTGGCGCACACGGCCGGCCTCTCGCCGGCGCAGGCCCCGGCCGAGGCGATCCTGGCCGTGGATCTGCTCGGAACCGCGCTGGTACTACAGGAATTCGGCGAGGTCGTCGCGCCGGGCGGTGCGGGTGTGGTGATCGCCAGCATGGCCGGGCACATGTTTCCCCCGATGGAGGCCGAGCAGGAGAAGGCGCTGGCTCACAACCCACCCGACCAGTTGCTCAAACTCGACTTCATCAGCAGCATCACCGACCAGAACATGGCATATCCGATCGCCAAGCAGGCCAACCACATTCGTGTCCGTGCCGCCAGCGCGCACTGGGGCAAACGCGGCGCCCGGATCAACTCGATCAGCCCGGGCATCATCTCGACGTCGATGGGTCAGCAGGAACTCGCCTCCCCCGTCGGCGACGCGATGCGGGGAATGATCGCCATGTCCGCCACCGGCCGGGTCGGCACGCCCGACGACATCGCGGCGGCAGTGGCCTTCCTGCTGGGCCCCGACGCCTCGTTCATCACCGGCACCGACCTGTTGGTCGACGGGGGCGTCATCGCGGCCGTGAAGGCCGGCAGCCCGGGCTAGACGAGGTAGTAGAGGTCGGGCGGGTCTTCGAGGTCGATCGCCTTGGCAGGCGGCCGGCCTGCCTCGACCGGATCCAAGTGGCCCCGGGCGTGGCGCACGGCCTTGAGCGTCGCCGAGTACTCCTCGTCCTCTTCCGGGAAGATGTGCTCGGCCGGGAACCAGCTTTGGATCCCGACATTCTGCAAGATCCCCAGCGTGTCGGGGCGAACCCCGGCCAGCAAGATGGTGACGCCGCGCTCGGTCTCTTCCCGCAGGAAATGTTCGATGCGCTCGATGCACACGACGTCGGGGTGGCGTACCCGCTTGAGCCGCAGGACAACGTACTTCACGTCATCGTCCGCGATCCGGTGGTGCAGCGCTGCCAGGTAGCGGTCCAATTCCGGTGCGGCGCCGAAGAATAGCTCGCCTTCCAGGTCGTAGATGATGATCGACCGGTCGGCGTCGTCGCCGGGAACCCGCTCGCGCACAACGCGTTCGGGGGCGACGATGAGCTCTTTGGCCTTCAGCTTCGCCGCGCGCGGCACGAACAACAGGATCGACAAGATCACGCCGAGCAGTACCGCTTTGTCGAGATCGATCGCCACCCCGACGAACGCCGTCACGATCACCAGCCCGGCGTCATAGCGCGATGCCTTGAGCGTGTAGATCAACCGCTTGAAGTCGACGAGCCGGGCGGCGGTGACGAGCAGCAGGCCCGCGAGCGCGGGCTGCGGAACATAGCGCAGCAGCGGCGCGAAGAGCAGCAGCGCCGCGGCAACCGTTGCGGCCGAGACGATCCCGGAGAATCGAGTCTTGGCGCCGGACTGGTAATTGATCGCCGATCGCGACAGCGAGCCCGAGCCCGGCAGGCACTGAAAGAAGCCCCCGCCGAGGTTGGCCAGGCCTTCGGCCATGATCTGCCGGTTGTAGTCGATCTTCTGTTGGGTCTCATAGGCAATGGCTTTGGCGATCGACAACGCCTCGATGATGCCGACGAACGCGATGGCCAACGCGCCGGAGGACAGCTCGGGCAACCACTCGGTGTGCACCTCGGGGATGTGCGGGGTGGGCAGGCTGCGCGGGATCTTCGCGGCCACCGACACCGCGGTATGCCCACCGGCACCCGGAACCGACCAGCCGGCGAAGTAGGCGATCAAACCCGTAATGACAAGCACGGCAAGCATATCGATCTGTGGCCAGCCGAAGCGCTGGACCAGTTTGCGCAAGACGACGGCCAGCACCACCGCGGCGGCGCTGAGCGTCAGGGCGCGGTAGTTGAGGTGATCGCCGTGGAACAGGGTGAGCCAGACCCGGCGCAGCACCTGCATGTGCCCATTGCCTTTGTCGCGCACCCCGAGCGCGTTGCCCAGCTGTCCGATGGCGAGCAGGAACGCCGCCGCGGCCATGAAGCCGATGATGACCGACTCGGAGATGTAGCGCGTCAGGTTGCCCAGCTTGAACAGGCTGATCACGATCTGGAACGCGCCGACCAGCACGGCCAGCAGAAACAGCCCCTCGAATAGCTCGGTGGTGTTCTCCGAATCGATGAAGGCAAGGGCGGTGAACACCAGCAGCGAGATGGCGCTGGTGGGCCCGTTGATCAGGTGCGACGACGAGCCGAAGATCGAGGCGACGATCGTCACCACGATCGCCGAGTACACGCCGAACCGCGGATCTACCCCGGCGATGAGCGCATACGCCATCGCCTGGGGGAACGAGATGGCGGCGACGGTGAGCCCGGCGATGAGGTCATGCCGGCCCTTCTCCAAGTCGTAGTTGAGTGTGAGGGGCACGTTAGGTGCCCAGCGCCGCGGAGAGCGTGTCAAGTATGCCGTTGGCGCCGAAGAACTGCTCGTGCGCGTCACTCCAGTCCTTGGCGATGGCGCTGATCGGGAACAGCGTCAGCGGGGGCAGCCGGTCGGTGTGCTTGGCCAGAATCGCCGGCTTGTAGGGCCGATACCCGAATTGGGCCACCTGCTCCTGCGCGGCGTCGGTGAACAGGTAATTAAGATAGGCCTTGGCGTAACTGGCGGTCCTGGGATCCGTGACGTTGGCGTCGACCCAGGCCACGGCGGGCTCGGCGAGGATGCTGACCGGCGGGTAGATCAGCTCGAGGTCGTCCTTATTGGCAGCCACCTCGCGCAGTGCCTCGTTCTCCCAGGCCAGCTGGACGTCACCGACCTTCGCCAGGGCAAAGCTGTCGCCGGCGCTGCGGGCGCCGGCGTCGGAGACCGCCACATGATGCAGGAGCGTTCGCACGTACGCCGCCGCCTGGGCCTGGTCGCCGCCCCGCGTGGTGACCGAGCCCCACGCCGCCAGCACGCTGAGCTGGCCGTTGCCCGAACTGCGCGGGTTGGGTGTGACGACCGAGACGTCGTTCTTGACCAGATCGGGCCAGTCGTGGACGCCCTTCGGGTTGCCCTTGCGAACCACGAACACCACGGTCGACGTGTAGGGCACCGAGTTGTTGGGCAGCCGCCGTTGCCAGTCGGATGCGATCAGACCGCGCTTGCTCAGCGTCTGAACGTCGCTGATCAACGCGAGCGACACCACGCTGGCTTTCTGGCTGCCGTCGAGGACGCTTCTCAACTGCCGGCCTGAGCCGCCGTGCGATTCTTCGATGTCCAGCGTTACCCCGGTGTGCCCGCGATATTGCGGGATGAACGACTTGTCGATCGCGGCGAACAGCTCCCGCGTCGGGTCGTAGGAGACGTTGAGGATGCGGTTGGTCCCGGCGTCGGGCGCGTTCTTGACCACGATCACCGTGGCGGCGGCGACGACGGCAACGACGCCCAGGATGTTGAGCCAGGGCAGGCTTGAAAGGCTCGGCAGCCGCCGCCGGGTGCGAACGCCCTCGTCTACCGGAGGCGTTTCCACCATTGGCAGGCGTCCTCTCACAGCGGCTGGCAGCTAATTTCTGACGATGCTAACGATCCGGCCACCTTCTGGCAGCGTTGAAAATCAGCCTGAAGCTAAGTACAGAACGAGTCGGGCCCGTCTAAGGGTTATGGACGGATTCGAAGCGGTTTCCGTGCATAGGGCCCACGCTTGGCGCCTAGGGTTGGCCCGGTGAGAAGCCGCGCGGCCATCCTCTACGAATACGGCAGTCCGTGGACCGTCGAAGAGTTCGAGTTGGACCCGCCGCGCGCCGGCGAGGTGCTGCTGCAACTGGCGGCCACCGGGCTGTGCCACTCCGATGAACACATCCGGCAAGGCAAGCTGGCCCCGCCCGCCGAGACCCTGCGCTCGCTCGACCCACCGGCCATGTCGCCGACGATCGGAGGCCACGAAGGGTCGGGCGTGGTGCTCGAGGTGGGCGAGGGCGTGACCCGGTTCGCACCCGGCGACCACGCGGTGACGTCCTTCGTCGCGGTGTGCGGACAGTGCCGCTGGTGCGCCTCGGGGATCGAATACCTCTGCGACAAAGGCGCTGGGACACTCGCCCCGGGCATGCCGACCGACGGCACGTTCCGCCATCACACCCTCGACGGCCGAGACCTCGGGCATATCTCCAAGATTGGTGCGTTCGCCGAACACACCGTCGTCTCGGCCGACTCGCTGGTGAAGATCGACCAGGGCTTCCCGCTGGTCCCCGCCGCACTATTGGCGTGCGCGGTTCCCACCGGCTACGGCTCGTCGGCGCGGCGCGCGCAGATACGCGGCGGCGACACCGCGGTGGTGATCGGCGCGGGCGGCATCGGCAGCGCGGCCATTCAGGGCGCGCGCATCAGCGGCGCCGCGCGCATCGTCGCGGTCGACCCGGTCGAGTTCAAACGCGAATCCGCTCTCAAGTTCGGCGCAACCCACACCGCGGCAACGGGATCCGACGCGGTCGAGCTGGTGCGTAAGCTCACCCGCGGCGTGATGGCCGACGCGGTCGTCGTCTCCCCCGCGATGATCGGGGCGGCCGATGTCGGGACGGCGCTTGAGCTCACCCGCAAGGGCGGCACCTGTGTTCTCACCGGACTGCCAGCCCCACAACTGAATTCGATCGACGTCACGCTGCAAGAGTTCACGTTGATGAACAAGACGCTGTGCGGCACCGTGTTCGGATCGTGCAACCCCAAGAGCGACATCCCGCTGCTCGCTTCGCTGTACGAGTCGGGTCAGTTGCTGCTCGATGAAATGATCACCAAACGCTACCGGCTGGACGAGATCAACCAGGCGTACGCCGACAAGGCTGCCGGCGACCTGGTGCGCGGGATCATCGATTTCGACCTGGACGGCAGCTGATACGGGACGGATGTCCGCGTCGCCGCGATAACGCGGATTCCGATGCCCCGCAAAGTCCTTGACCGATTCCTGCCGAACAAGTCCGAGAACGCCACGCCTTTCTAGCCGGAGTGGCACACCCAGTCCTGCGGCCGCAGCCGCCAGGTGCGGCGGGCGTAGTCCAGCTCGGTGTAGGGCCACTGTGTGACGATGCGGCCGGTGGGCGAGCGGAAGTAACTGTCACACTGAGTCCAGATGGTCCGCTCGAGATCCTCGGAAAGTACTTCGTTGTAGCGTCTTTCGGCCTCTGGCCGCACGTCGACGTAGCCGCCCCGGCGGGCCAATCGGCTCACCGCGCTCGCCACCAGTCGCGCTCCGGCCTCGAGGATGTAGACGATCGAGTTGCCGCCCTGGTTGGTGTTCGGGCCGTAGAGCATGAAGAAGTTCGGGAAGCCGCTGACGGCGACGCCCAAATAGGCGCTGGGGTCCGGGCCCCAGCGCTCGTGCAGGTGCTGTCCCCCGGTCCCGGTGACGTCAATGCCCGAAAGATATTGCGCAGTCTCGAATCCTGTGGCGAGCACGATGGCGTCGACGGGAGACGCGTCGCCGGACCGCGTCACGATTGACGTCTCGGTGATGCGGTCGATCGGATCGGTGACAAGGTCCACATGCTCTTGCTGCAGAGCCCGGTAGTAGTCGTCGCCCAGCAGCACGCGCTTACAGCGGAACGGATAGTCCGGTGTCAGCGCTTCGCGGAGGCGCTCATCGGAGACGGTGCGCTCGAGGAACGACGTCGCGATCTGGGTGCGGGCGGTGACAACAGGGTCGTCGGCGAAGGTCGCGGTGTTGTCGTGCTGGAATTTCCAGATCTGCCAGCGCGTGCGGCGCGTCGCCAGCGGGTCGCGGTGGAATCGCGCCAATTCCGTTGTGCTGAAGCGCCGGTCATCCTTGGGGACCATCCACGGCGGGGTGCGCTGAAAAACCGTGAGGCGCTCGGCGATTCCGGCCAGCTCCGGCACCACCTGCACTCCGCTGGCCCCGGTGCCGATCACCGCCACCTTCTTGCCGGTCAAGTCGATGCTGTGATCCCATTGCGCGGTGTGCATCAGAGTGCCACCAAAGTCGTTCAGGCCGCCGATATCTGGGAGCTTGCGTGCACCGAATAAACCCACCGCGCTGACGACGACGTCAGCGGACAGCGTGGCGGTCTGCCCGGCCCGCTGCACCCGGCAATCCCACTGCCGGGTGTCGGCGTCCCACCGCACGGCGTCGACCCTGGTGTCGAGCATGAGGTGGCGCCGCAGGTCGAAGTCGTCGGCCACCGACTCCAGGTAGGCCAGGATCTCGGGCTGTCGCGCGTACGTGCGACTCCAAGACTTGTTGAGCGCGAACGAAAACGAATACAGGTGGCTCTGGATGTCGCACGCGGCCCCGGGATAGGTATTGCGCCGCCAGGTGCCCCCCACTCCGTCGCCGGCCTCGATGATCGTCAGGTCGTCGATCCCCGCCCGGCGCAACGCGACCGCCGTCCCGAGGCCACCGAAACCCGCCCCGATGATCACTACCTTCGGTGCCGGCCGGCGCCGCAGTGCGGCGCGCAGCCGACCGAGCACATACGTCACGGAGCGGTCCCGCGGATCTCAAGCCCGTCCAGATCACCCTTCGCGCGCCAGGCCGCAAGGATGTCGGCGTACTCGGTGGGGGTGCCGAAGAAGAAGCTGCCCTGCCGAGTCTTCGCGTCCGCCTTGCCTTCCCGGTTGTAGTAGCCGGGGGTGCACGTCTTGGCCCGCTCGGCGCTCAACTCCGAACGTTGCACCACCGTGTCGACCCAGGCGGCCTCGGCGTCGGGTGCGGCCTCGACTTCCACGGCGCCGTGCTCAAGCGCCCAGGCGATGATCCACGCGGCGTGGCTGGCCTGTACATCAAGCAGATAGGGGAAGTTCACCGTGAGCCCCGCCTGGGCGATGCTTTCGATGAAGCAGTTCGGAAAACCGTTGGCGGACAACCCCTGGAACGTCCGCACCCCGTCGCGCCATTTGTCGGTCAGGGTCACGCCGTCGCGGCCGATCAACTCGAACCCGGTGCGTTGGCAGTAGTCGGTGCCCACCTCGAAGCCCGTCGCGAAGATCAGACAGTCCAGCTCATAGTCGATTCCGTCGACCACGACACCCGTCTCGGTGATGCGCTCCACCCCGAGGCCGCGGGTGTCGACGAGCGTGATGTTGTCCCGGTTGAACGTTTGCAGATACTCGTCGTGAAAGCAGGGGCGCTTGCAGAAGTAGCCGTACCAGGGTTTGAGCGCCTCCGCCGTCGCGGGATCGGCCACAATCTCCGCGACTCGCCCCCGGATTTCCTCCATCTTGGCGAAGTCGGCGAGTTCGATGTCGCGCGAACGTTGTTCGGGGCTCACCGACGTGTCGGAGTCGTGCCGCATCACCGGAAGCTTCCGGGTGATGCTGGTCCAGGCATCGGCGACGAGATCCTCCTCCGCCTGCCCGCCCGCGGTGAGGATCTGAAAGTTCTGTATCCGCTGCTGTTGCCAGCCCGGCTGCAATGTGTTGGCCCACTGTCGATCCGTGGGCTGGTTGGCGCGCACATCCACCGATGACGGGGTGCGCTGAAAGACGTAGAGGTGCTGCGCCGCGGCCGCCAGGTGCGGCACGCACTGGACGGCGGTCGCCCCGGTGCCGATGATGCCGACGCGACGGTCGGTCAGGTTCTCCAGCTTTTCGCCGGTGTAGCCGTAGTCCCACCGGCTGGTGTGGAAGGTCTTGCCGCGAAAGGCGTTGATCCCGGGAATACCCGGCAGCTTCGGCTTCGCCTGATACCCGTTGGCCATGGCGACGAACCTGGCCCGCATTTCGTCGCCCCGATTGGTCCGGATGATCCAACGGGAACTCGTTTCCTCCCAACGGATCTCATGCACGTCGGTCTGCAGGCAGGCGTCGCGGTACAGATCGTAATGCTCGGCGATGCGCTGGCAGTGCGCGAAGATCTCGGCGCCCTTGGCGTATTTGTCCTCGGGCATGTAGCCGAGCTCTTCGAGCAGCGGGATGTAGACGTAAGACTCGACGTCACAGGCGATCCCCGGATACCGATTCCAATACCATGTGCCGCCCACGTCGGCCGCCCGGTCGATCAGCCGCAAGCTTCCGACACCGAGCTGGCGCAACCGCGCGCCGGTCAGCAGCCCGCCGAAGCCGGCCCCGATGATGGCCACGTCGACCTCGTCGGTCAGCGGCTCGCGGGTGAATTGCCCGTCGGCCCAGGGGTCGTCCGCGAACTGGGCGAATTCACCCGCGATCTCGACGTACTGCCCGATGCCGTCGGGGCGCAGGCGGCGCGCGCGCTCGTCGGCGTACTTCTGCCGCAGCGCGTCGACGTCGAACGCGTACCCAACAGTTTCGGTCAAGGTCTCGACCCCACTCTCCGTGAGCCAGACTCTATAATTAATCGCTTGATCGTATCAAGGAGTCGGCGTCGAATGGGGGAACAATGTTCCTCTCACCAGCACTTTGGCCGAGCTCAGCGCGGCCTGGTAGTCGTTCAGCGGCAGCGTGGCGGCCAGCTCGGTCAGGCCGTAGACGAGCGCATAGATCGCCTCGACCGCACCGCGCGGATCCGAATGGTCACTGAGTTCGCCGCGCTGGTGCGCATCCGCGACCAGGCCCTCGATGATCTCGCGGAATGTCTCGAACTCCGCCCCGAGTTCTGCCCCGTCCGCAGCGAGAACGTTCTCGGCCCGGATCGCCCACTCGAAAGCGGCGAGGTCCGGGTACTCGCGCATCAGGTGTCCGCATTCGTCGAGCACCGCCTCGATTCGATCGCTGACGCTGCCCGGTCCCGCCGCGGACCGGCGCAGGCGCGGCATCGCGGCGTCCGCTCTGGCCGCGATCGTCGCCTTGATCAGGTCCGACTTGGTCGGAAAATAGTTGTACAGACTGGCACTGGTCACGTTCGCCATCCGCGCGATCTCGCGAATGGTGGCCTTGGAATACCCGACCGCGGCGACACAGCGCATGGTCGCGACGATGATCCGCTGGCGGGTTTCTTCGCCGCTGGCGCCGACGGGGCGGCCCAGCTGCGTTCGGGTCATTGCGATCGCGTCCCCACGCGCTCGAATATATTCGACCGATGGGGTGGCAATGACCGTCTCGACCTCTCAGCTCGGCCGGCCGGTGGGCGCAGACGGTGCGCAGACGCGGCACCGAATCATCACCGCGGCGATGCGCTGTGTGGCCGAGGTCGGCTACTCGCAAACGACCATCCGCGAGATCGCCCGCGCGGCCGACATGACCAGCGGCACCATCTATCACCACTTCGCGAACAAGTCCGACCTGTTCAGTGCGACGGGGCAAGAGATCGAGGAGATCGTCTTGCCGCGCCTGCGCGCTGCCGTCGCGCAGTGCGACGACGTCGTCGACCGACTGGAGGCGGTGCTGGATGAGTCGATGCGGTTGATCCTGGACTATCCCTATCTGACGGCGTTCGTGCGGGCGATGCGCGCCAAGAGCACTACACAGCCGGGGTCCAAGGCGCTGCGCGACGTCGTCACAGAGATCGTCGAAGATGCCCGTGCTACGGGGCGGCTGTCCCCCGACACCGATGCGGGTGCCGCGGTGGAAGCCGTTTGTGCGCTGATGCGTGGTCTGTCCGAGCAGGCAGCGAGCCTGCCGCCGGACGCCTACGACGCCACATTGAACGCGGCCAGGAAACTAATCCGGGGATCGCTGTTTCGCTGTGGCCGTTAGCGAGTCGCCCAAAGTCCATAGCGCCACACCGATCAGCACCAGGTCCTTGAGCAGGAATTGGCCCGGCAGCGCCGTCAGCACGGGGAGCCCGGCGGCGTGAGTCGCGATCACGCCGGGCGTGGTGAACATAAAGCTCAACGTCCCCAGGAAGAGCACGACGGCTAACGCACTTCCCACCGCCGACGCTCGCGGCCACCGGGGGCGCAGTGCAATGAGAAGCGCGGCAACGATTTCCATCGTCCCCAGCCCGCGTGCGACCGTGGTGGCGCTGAATACGTGGTAAATCCAACTCATCAGCGGGCTGTGTTCGATGAGCACCCGCGCTTCCATCTTTACGTACTTGCCGAATCCGATCCAGGCGAGAACGACCACCAGGCCGTAACGACTGACCAGCTGTCCCGCGCGAGTGACATTGTGCGCCAGTAGGTTTAGCCCCCCTACGATCACGCAAAGTGTCCTTTCCTCAGTCGAGGGCCGTCAGGGCGTCAACGATGTCTGCCACTTCGGTGCGGGTCGTGTAGTCAGGATGTACGTCGATCCAGCGGATGATTCCGGCGCCGTCGACGACGACCACGGTCGGCATCGGCAGGTTGTGGGTCCCATCGGCGTTGGCCGCGGATGCGTCCACGCCCAGCGTTAACGCAGCTGCGCGCGCGGCCTCGCCCGGAGCCGTCAGTATGCCCAAGGCGGTGGCTATCTGGTTGCCGGGATCAGACAGCACCGTGAAGCTGAGCTCGTTTTGCTCTTGGGTTGTCAACGAACCGTCAGGCTTTTGCGGACTGATGGCCACCAGCGGGATATCGCGCGCGTCCAGTTGCGGGACGAGCTTTTCCTGGTAGGTGCGCAGCGCTAGGTTGCAGTAGGGGCACCACGCCCCGCGGTAGAACACGACGACCGCGCCGCGACGGCCGACGGCCTCGGCGAGCGTGGCCGGCGCGCCGTGCACGTCGAGGAGCTGCCCGTCTGGCATGGTGTCGCCCGGCGCGGCGGCGCCCGCAGGCACCCCCGCGGCCCGCAGGGCACCCTGCTCGGCGCCGAATGTGCTGAGCACGTTGTCGGGAAGTTGGCCGGTCATCGCGCCCTGCAGCTGCGCAACCCGGTCGGCAATCGTGTCTGTGGTGTCTGTGGTGTCCATGACTCTGTGCCCCTCGCAAGAAGTGGAACCGATTGGTAGACGGACTACTTCAGCCTGCGAGTTCAAAAATGGAGTGTCAACTCCAAAATCGGGTAGTCTTATCGTCCGTGTCCGTCGCCTACGAAAAGCTGACCGCCAAAGGCCGTGCCACCCGGGAACGGATCGTTGCAGCGGCGTCGGAGTTGATGCTGCAGCGCGGCGTGGCGCGGACCACCATCGAGGACATTCAAGAAGCCGCGGCCATCAGCACGTCGCAGATGTACCACTACTTCGCGGACAAGAACGCTCTAGTGTCTGCGGTGATCGAGTATCAGACCGACCAGGTGCTCGGCTTTCAGCAGCTGGGCCTGGACCACATCGAAAGCATCGAAGACTTGCGTCGCTGGCGCAACGTCATGGTCGACATCGTGGGCGGCCGAAGCGGCGTGGGGGGCTGTCCCCTCGGGTCGATGGCCAGCGAGCTGTCCGATTGCGATCCAATCGCGCGGGCGCGTCTGGCACGAGCATTTGCCCAGTGGGAGAACATAATTCACGACGGCGTGGTGACCATCGCCGCACGCGGGGAATTGCCCGCGGGAACGGACATCGACCGGATTGCGCTGGCTATGCTCGCCGCGCTGCAGGGCGGGTTGTTGCTGAGCCAGGTCCGCCGCGACGCCGCCCCGCTGGCAGCCGCCGTCGACACCATGATCGAACACCTCATCCGGCTAGGGGTGCGCTGAACCGGGCAGTCGTTCTAATCCGGAGACGATGAGGCGCAGGCCGAACTCGAACTCCTCCGGCAATGGAATCGGAAGCTCGTCGGCGACCGCGACAGTGGCGGGATAGCGGGAGGGATCGAGGCGGTGGAACGCCGCCGAGATGTCGGAGTCCTGCTCGGCACCCGACCCGGAGAGTTGGATTGCGAAACCCAGCACATAGCGCGACACCGTGGCATAGGCATGGGCGGCGGCCGCGGGCGCGAAGCCGTTGTCGAGCAGGACCGACAACACAAGTTCGCGGCGGGCCAGCGCGTTGGGCCCCACCGGTACGTGCCCGATCAACAGCGACGCAAAGTCACCGTGCTGGCCGAGCGCCTCAAACATGCTCTGCGCAAACGACATACAGGCTTCTTGCCACGGCAGCGAGGCGATCGCCCGCGTATCGATGTCGCCGATCATCCGGTCGACCACCAACCCGACCAGTTCCGACCGGCTGCTGAAGTGGCGGTACAGCGTCGCGGTGCCCGAGCCCAGGCGCTGCGCCAGCGACCGCATGCTGAGCGCGTCGGCCCCCTGCTCGTCCACGAGCTCCAGTGCCGCGGCGAGGATCCGGTCCAAAGGCAGTGCCGGGCGCCCGCGGGAACGGCTTGACGGGGTATCGACGGTCACTTGACATCCTTAATAATTATGGACACACTGTATCCATAAATAGTTACGGAGTCAACGCCGTTGACAGCAAGGACTTTTCGTCATGCCTTCCCTTTTGTTGCCGCTAGCCCCCGAGCCTTACACCGCTCCCGTCGACCGCGACATGCTGCCCGCTGAGCGCCGCGAGTTCGTGCGCACCCACCGGACCTGCGTGTTCGGCTATCGCCGCCGCAACGACGGCCCGGCCATGTCGATCGTCTACTACATCCCCACCGACACCGACGAGCTGCTGGTGTCCACTATGGCCGGACGCGGCAAGGCCCGCATCGTCGAACGAGACGGCAAGGTCAGCCTGTGTGTTCTCGACGAGCGCTGGCCCTTCACGTACTTGCAGGTCTATGCCGACGCCACCATCGACCGAAACCGAGAGCTGGCCGTCGACGTCATGATGGCGGTCGCCGGCCGCATGTCGGGTCAGCCGCTGCCCGACGAGGCGCGTCCTTCCGTCAGGGAGATGTGTGAAAGAGAAGACCGCGTCGTCATCCGGTGCCGGCCCTACTCCAGCTATGCGACGCCGCCGCGCCACCTGCATCGCAACGACCAAGTCGAAAAGCTGACCCACTGGGTTTCCGGCGTGGTCCCGTGGGATGCCGCCGACCCGGCGTAGGCACCTACCCCGCGGCGTAACGGTCGCGCAGCTTGGTCAGCGTCGCCTCGATGCCCGCGGTGTTGTTCTTGCGGGCGCCGATCAGGTCGTAGTACCGGACCGCGTTCTTGAGCGCGCCCGCGTCGGCAAAGTCGAACGTCTCGGTGACCCGGGTCAGCGTCGGTGAGAGTTCCTCGAACTGCCAACGCCAGCGGTGGCCGACGGGGTGGCGCCATTCGACCAATTCGTTCGGTTTGAAGGCGGTCACGGTGCTGGTGATCCGGTAGGGCAGCCCGTACATCTTCATGCTCGTCGAAAACTTCGATCCCACAGCTATTTCCGCCGGCACACTGATGTTGTCGCGCACAGTCCCCGACCCGTCCAGCTCGTGGTGGCGCCGGGGATCCGCGGCCATGGCGAACAACTCGGCCGCCGGTGCCGACACTTCGACCGACCGGCAAACCCGTCGAGGTCCTGCGTCGACAACGGTGACGGTCATGATGTCTCCTCTCGGCGGCGGCGCCAGGTCGAGGCTACGCTTAGCACCCTTTGGTCAAACGACGTTCCGGCAGGAAGGGTTCAGGAGATGAGTCAGGCACTCTCGGGCAGGGTGGCCCTGGTCACCGGCGCCGCGCGCGGACAGGGCCGGGCGCACGCGGTGCGCCTGGCCGCCGAAGGCGCCGACATCATCGCGGTCGATCTTGCCGGGCCGTTGCCGCCGAGCGTTCCCTACGATTCGCCGACGCCCGCCGACCTCGCCGAAACGGCGGAGCTGGTCAACGCCCACGGCCGACGCGTCGTCACCCTCGTCGTCGACATCCGCGACCTGGACGCGCTTCGGGCCGCCTTGCACAAAGCGGTCGCGGACCTGGGCCGTCTCGACGTCGTCGTCGCGAACGCCGGCATCTGCAGCCCCGCGCCCTGGGACAAGATCACCGCCGAGTCCTTTCGCGACACCATCGACACCAACGTGATCGGCACCTGGAACACCGTGATGGCCAGCGCTCAACACATCATCGACGGGGCCCGCGGCGGGTCGATCATCCTGATCGGGTCCGCGGCCGGCGTCGTGATGGAGCCGTTCATGATCCACTACGTGGCGAGCAAACACGCGGTTGTCGGTCTGGCCCGCGGATTCGCCGCCGAGCTGGGCCGGCACAGCATCCGCGTCAACAGCCTGCACCCGGGGGCGGTCGAGAGCCCGATGGGCGGCGGCCAGATGCGCGAGGCGATCGAATCCGCCGGCGAGACCTACCCCTATCTGCGGGGCCTGAACAAGCCCCTGCTGCCCGAGGGCCACGCCCAGCCCGAGGACATCGCCGACGCCGTCGCCTGGCTGGCCTCCGACCAGTCCCGATTCGTCACCGGCACCCAGCTTTCGGTCGACATGGGCATCTCCTACTGCTGAGGCCATGCTCCGCGAGCCGAACCGGGCTGTGGTATTCGGCGGTGATATTCGCGGTGTGGTTCGGCTCGCGCGGACCTGGAGCCAGCCGCTGGGCGGCCCAGTTATGGGATAGTGGTTTTGCTTCCTCGTGTCGGTCGCCGATACGCAAGTCATAGAAAGTCGTCACTGTTGGGTCATTTTGAACAACTGTCGTTGCTGCATGGCTGGCTGCCGGCGGCGGCGCAGGCGTTGGCCCTGCTGGTGGCGGTCACCGCGATCGATTGGCGCAAGAGACGCTGGCGCCGGTGGGGGTTCCCGGTCGCGCTGGTCGTGGCGGCAGTGGTGACGGCGCTGGCGTACTGGTACATCGCGTCGCTCGGGGTGGCCGGTGACCCGGCGCCGGCTTCGCTGTGGCTGTGGATAGCGATGAGTGGACTCGCCGCGGCGGTGCTGGTGCTGGGCTGGCCCGGTGCTCGCTGGTGGCGGCGCGGTGTCGCGCTGCTGTCGGTGCCCCTGTGCGCGCTATGCGCAGTGCTGGCGCTGAACGTCTGGGTCGGCTATTTCCCCACGGTCAGCGCGGCCGTGAACCAACTCACCTCCGGACCGCTGCCCGACCAGATCGACCGGCTGAAGGTGACCGCGATGCAAATCGAGGGGACCAAGCCGCGTAAGGGCGTCGTGGTGCCGGTAAATATCGGCACCGGCGCATCGCACTTTCGGCACCGCGAGGAATTGGTGTATCTGCCTCCGGCCTGGTTCGCGACCAACCCGCCGCCGCGGCTTCCGACGGTGATGATGATCAGTTCGGCGTTCAACACCCCCGCCGACTGGCTGCGCGCGGGCGGTGCGTTCGACACCGTGGACAACTTCGCGGCCCAGCACCAGGGCTACGCGCCCGCACTGGTGTTCGTCGACGCCACCGGCGCGTTCGACAACGACACCGAATGCGTCAACGGCAGCCGCGGCAACGCGGCCGATCACCTGACGAAGGATGTCGTGCCGTTCATGGTGAGCAACTTCGGGGTGAGCGCGGACCGGGCCAACTGGGGCATCGCCGGCTGGTCGATGGGCGGTACCTGCGCCGTCGACCTGACCGTCATGCACCCGGAGACGTTCAGCGCGTTTGTCGACATCGCCGGCGACGTCCGCCCCAACATCGGCACCAAGGAACAAACCCTCGCCAAGCTGTTCGGCGGCAACCAGGCGGCGTGGGCTTCCTACGACCCCACCACGGTCATGAACCGGCACGGCCCCTATGCCGGGGTGTCGGGGTGGTTCGACGTGCCGGCACCAAGCGGTCCGCACCGGCTCGCGCAGGCGGCCGGCCCGGGCGGTGTGACGCCCGACCCCGTCTCCAACCCGGAGGGCCAGGACGCCGCCGCCTACTCGCTGTGCAACGTCGCGACGGCCAACGGGATCAACTGTGGGGTGGTCACGCAGCCGGGCAGGCATGATTGGCCGTTCGCCGCCCAGGCGTTCGGCGCGGCACTGCCCTGGCTGGCCTCCACGCTGGGCACCCCGTGCGTCGAGCCGGTGCAGCTGCCCCTGCCCCATGGCACGGCGCCGCACTGAGATGACAGTCACAAACCGGTAACTCCTCCGGCGTCGGTGGGGACGCGATCTGCGCACCCCGCAATGCGATCCGCGGGCCACCGGGACGGATTTTGAGCCCGAACCGTTAGGTGACCTTCCGAGCACAATCCGACATATCGCCGCTGCTAGTGGTACGGTTCGCTGCTGTGGACGCGGACTATGGCAGCGTGAGCACCCCTCGCGGGCGCTCGCGTGCCGGCGGCGCTCACCGCAAACAATCCACCCAGAATCGGGCCAGATCCACCGGGTCCTTCCCGGGTTTTGTGATGCCGGAAATGAACCGCCGCAATTTCCTCGGCACACTCGCGGCTGCCACGGTGGCCGGTGTCGGTGCTGCCCGGCTGATCGTCGATCCGCAACCGCAGACCTTCGCCCAGACGCCCACCGGCGCGGTGGCAACCTCGGGTCCGACCGCGCCGGCGGCGTTGTTGCCGCCGCCGTCGCCGAGTGCGCGCATCCCGTTGCCCGGCGGCGGCGCACTCACCAAGATCCCCGGCGAAGGTGACCTGCTGGCGCTGACTCTGGACGACGGCGTCAACAGCGAGGTGGTGCGCGCCTACACGCAGCTCGCCAAAGACACCGGCATCCGGCTGACATATTTCGTCAACGGCACCTACGACTCGTGGACCGACAACGCGGCACTGCTGCGGCCGCTGGTGGACTCCGGACAGATCCAACTCGGCAACCACACCTGGTCCCACCCGGATCTGACCACCCTGACCAAAAACGAGATCGCCCAGCAGCTCACCCGCAATGACGACTTCCTGAAGAAGACTTACGGCGTCGGCGCCAAGCCGTACTTCCGGCCCCCGTATGCCAAGCACAATGCCGACGTCGACGCAGTGGCGGCCGAGCTCGGCTACAAAGTCCCGACCCTGTGGTCGGGTTCGCTGTCGGATTCCACGTTGATCACCGAGGATTACATCGTGAAGATGGCCGACAAATACTTCACCCCGCAGGAGATCGTGATCGGCCACCTCAATCACGCGCCGGTCACGCACGTCTATCCGCAACTCGTCGACATCATCCGATCCCGCGACCTTCGCACCGTCACCCTCAATGACGTGTTCCTCAAAACCCCGTAGCAGCAATCAGATCCGATTCCCGTGAGTGATGCGCCGCACACCGCTCGGGCGTCGCAGACCGTGGCACAATCCTTCGGATGAGCGCACCCGGCCCGCAGCGGCTCGGCGGCGTGGAGTGGGCCCGTCGCACCGGTGGCCGGCTGTCGCGTGCGGAGCGGCCGCGGTACCCGCGGGACGCTTCAAGCTGCTCGTGCGCTGCGGCCTACCGCTGGCCGTGCGGATGGCCCCCTTCGACTCCTGAGCTCACAGCGCGTCGGCGATTGCTTTCGCCTCTCGCAGCCCGAGGCCGGTCACCTCGCGCAACAACTTGATAGCGGCGATGGCGTTGCCGCCGCGGGCGAGGGAGACGACTTCGGCGGGAACGCCGCCTTGTTGTCCCGGAGCGATGTCGCCGACGTGCTGGCGAACCTCGGACACGGGACGCCGAGCGCTTGCGATAACACCCGGACCTGTTGTTCGAGCTGCCCCAAACGACTGTTGATGAGCGCGAGGCTTTCTTCCATGCTCACGATAATCCGCTGGAGTCCGATTCGAGCAGCATTCGCAAGGTTTTGCGCAGATCCGCCAGTCGGCGCTCCCCGAGCTTCTGCTCCCAGCGTTTCTCCAAATCAAGTGCGTGCGAACGCATTACACGCAGCGCCTTGCGCCCGCGTGGCGTCAGCTCGATGAGTCGGGCGCGTGCGTCGTCGGGGTCGGGAACCCGGGTGACATAGCTGTGGCGCTCCAGCGCCGCGATCGCCTGCGCGACCGCCTGTCGGCTGACCCGGAACCGATCGGCCAGGTCCGACGCGTGCAGCCCGCCGGCCACCAGCGGCACCAGCACCGCCGATTGTGCCGGCTGGATCCCGTCGAGACCGGCAGCCGCGAACGCCGCTCGCAAACTCGGCCCCCCGGACGCGGCCACCAATTGCACCAGGGCCGGAACGGTGGGTTCCCACTCGCCATCCGCAACGCGTCGCATGGTCATGAGTGTGCCACCCGACCCCGATTGACAAGTTACTTGTCAAATATCGCCGTGGCTGCCACGATGGGCCCATGGGGTCTCGATGGGTACGGGTGTGGATCGTGTTTCTGGCCGGCGTGCTGACTGTCCTCGTCGGCGGGTGCCTTGGTGGTGGTCATGCGCTGGGAACACCCGATGCCCGGGGGATCCCGGTCGGGGATTCGACTCAGACCATTGAGGTGGGCGGTGTCAGCAGGACCTTTCACCTATACCGACCGCAGGGACTGTCCGGGCCGGCACCGCTGGTGGTGATGATGCACGGCGGTTTTGGCACCGGCGATCAGGCGGAGCGCGACTACAACTGGGACGCCGAGGCGGATGGCGGACATTTCCTGGTGGCCTACCCCGACGGTCAGGGCCGCGCCTGGAACGCGGGCTCGTGCTGCGGCGAACCGCAGCGCACGAACCTCGACGACGTCGGGTTCATCACCGCCATGGTCGCCGACATCGAACAACAGCTGCCCATCGATCCAGGCCGGGTCTATGCCACCGGCATGTCCAACGGGGCGATGATGGCGCTTCGGTTGGGTTGCCAGACAGATGTTTTCGCCGCGATCGCACCCGTGGCCGGTACGTTGCTGACGGACTGTTCGAACGCGCGCCCGACATCGCTTTTGCAAATCCACGGGACCGCGGACGACCGCGTTCCCTACAACGGCGGGCCCGGAAAAGCGTTTGCGGCCAACGGTAATCCACGCGTCGACGGTCCGTCGGTAGAGTCGGTCAACGCCACCTGGCGATCTATCGACGGGTGCGGCCCGCCCACGTCGAGCACCGCCGGGGACGTGTCGACGCAGATTGCCGGCTGCCCGAATGGCCACACAGTGGAACTCATTTCGGTGGCCGGCGCCGGCCATCAATGGCCGGGTGGCGCGCCCAAACCCGTGTTGCAACAGCTCGTGGGCCTGCCCGCGCCGTCGACGGCGATCAACGCCACCGACACCATCTGGCAGTTCTTCACCCAGAACCACCGCTGACGCTCAGGGCATCACCCGGCGCTCGTCTGGCCCCCACAGCGGCTGCATGTCGCCGGGCAGCGATAGCTGCGTCACGGTGATGACCTCGGCCAGGTCCCGCAACCCGGTGTGCACCGCGGTCAGCAGGTCGGCCAGTTCGTCGCGGTGCTCGTCGACGACCTCTTCCAGCTCCGCCGGGTGCGACCGGCGCAGCCGGGTGCTGATCTCGGCGATCGCCCGTTCCGGCCGCGACGACCCGGACGAGCCCGGCAGGTCGCTGAGGTCGGCGCGAAGCCGTTCGAGCTGATACACCAATGAACGCGGGTTGGTCGCGTCGAACAGCATCAACTCGGCCACGGCGGCGACGCTGATATGGCCGACCGTGCGACGGCGGTAGATGACCGACGATTCGGACGCGACCAGTGTCGACTCGATGATGGTTCGTTCGGCGGCGAAGCTGCGCACCGTGGTGAGGGTGTCGCGCAGCAGCGCGGTCAGCCAGAGGCCGCGTTCGATGCGCTTGCCGATGTCCATCATCGTCCAGCCGACGTCGCGCACCATCGACTCGGCGGCCACGCCGGACAACGTCAACATTCCGGCCAGGGTCTGCGCTTGCACCGATGCCAGCAGGGCGTCGGCCTCCACGAGCGAGTCGGGTGGCTCGGATCGGTGCACCATCGCGCGCTCGACACCCGCCAACACCATCCAGGTGTCGCGCGACAACTGGTCGCGCACCGCCCGGGCGGCCAGCCCGAGCCCATCCACCGACTGCACAAGGGATCCCGGCCGGCCGCGGTCGACGGTCAGCGACCACATCGTCGAGGGCGCGACGGCGATCATTTCCGCGTTATCGTCATCGGCGCCCGCGTCGGTCCCGGTGACATGGCCGAGCGCCGCCATGAGCACCGGCACACACTCGCTTTCCTCCGTGTTCTGGCGGTGCCGGAATTCGTGGAAGCGCTCGCGCGCGACGATCAGCAACCTGGCCATGTTCTCGGCGCGTTCGCCGTAGCGGCCCATCCAGAACAGGTCGGACAGCACACGCGGAGAGCTGACTCCCAGCGTGCCCGCGCCGGTCTTCGCCGGCGGGGCGCCCGACGGCAGACCCACCGCCTCGGCCCGCGCCCGCTCCGTTGGCAGCACCCAAACATCTTTTGCCGCAACAGTATTCAGCGCGTACGAGGCCGCTCCGCCTGCCAGGACGTACCCGAGCCCGCCGATCATCGGGGCATAACCGCTGCGCTGGGCGACGGTGAACAGCCGCATGCCGGTCGCCGCCGATGCCAGCACGCCGGCGTAGTCGGTGGGTGCGGAGGAGAATTGCGGCAGCTCCTGGCCGATCCAGTGCCCGGGCATGGCCTCGATGCGCGCGGCCAGCTCGTCGCGCTCCGCGGATGAAAGTGTCGGCCCGACAATGGTTTCCCCGCCGACCGCGGACTTGATCAACAGCGACGACAGGTTGGCCAACACGTGAGAGCGTTCGCTGTCGATGCCGGCCCAGTAGACGGGCGCGGTGTCCAGCAGCGGAGTCTCGTCGAGTAGGCATTGGGAGAGTTCGGGTAAAAACCGCAGCAGCCCAGCGCTTTCCAGGATGCCGCTGCCGATCGTGTTGACGACGGTCACCGTGCCACGGCGCTGCGCCTCGACCAGCCCGACCACACCGAGCCTGGAATCGGCGCGCAGATCCAGCGGGTCGGCATAGTCGGCATCCACGCGGCGCAGCACCACATCGACACGCTTCAGCGTGCCCAGCGAGCGCATCCACACCGTGCCGTCGCGCACCACCAGGTCCGCGCTTTCCACCAACGGGAAGCCCAGCAGGGTCGCGAGATACGCCTGGTCGAAAGCGGTTTCGGAGAAGATGCCCGGGCTGAGCACCACGACCGCGGGGTCCTGCGCGCCATCAGGTGCCGCGTCGATGAGCGCGAGCCGCAGCGCCTGCGCGAACGGTGTCGTCGGCCGCGGCCCGATCCGCTCGTAGAGATCGGGGATCGCGTGCGCGATGACACGGCGGTCGGCCAGCGCATAACCGGCGCCCGACGGCGCCTGCGTCCAGTCCGCGTTGACACCGAAGTTGCCGTCCGACCGTCGGCTGACGTCGCAGGCGTGCATGAAAAGCTGGTGGTGCCCGGGGATTTCGATTCCGTTGGCGACCCGCAGATAACCGGGATGCGCGAACAGCAGCTCCGGGGGCAGCACGCCGGAGGTGAGCGCTCGCCGCGGCCCGTACAGGTCGGCGAGCACGGCATCGAGCAGGCGCGACCGCTGCACGAGCCCGGCCTCCAGCACCTCCCAGTCGGCCGCGGAGAGCAACAGCGGCAACGGGTCCAGGCGCCAGGGCCCCGGTTCGGCGCCGTGACCGTCTGTGCCGTCTTTGTCGTCGGGGGCGCCGCCGCGGCCGGCGTCGACCCCGGTGTAGGTGATGCCGTCGTTGTCGATCAGGCCGTGCACGACCGAGCGCAGCCGGTCCAGCCCCGCCCTGCCACGCTCCCCGACCGCGGCGGCCAGCTCGGTCCACGCGGGACGCACGTTGCCGGCGTCGTCGACGAACTCGTCGTAGCCGATTCGGGGGCCGTTACGGAGGTCGAACAGAGCTTGCTGGGCGCCGGCGGCCCGGTAAGCGGCCAGCAGGCGGTCCACGTCGGAGTCTTGGGCGGAACCGCCGGGCCCCGCCGACGATTCGCCGGTGCCCAGCACCGGCGCCCCGATTTCCAGGGATGCCATTACCGCAGCACGGTACGCACGCGCCGCAGGTCGAGGATGCCCGGCGCGCCGATATCGGTGGAAATCCTTGCCTGTTTCTCCCGGATGGCGGACATGTCGGCCTTGCCCGGGGTGAAGCCGGTGGCCTCGAAGCGCCGGCTGCGCCGCGACTCGGCCTCGACGGCGTTGACGGGCGGGTCGTCGTAGGACCGGCCGCCGGGGTGCGCGACGTGATACGTGCAGCCGCCGCGCGACGTTTCGGTCGCGAGGTCGATCAGCTCGAAACGCAGCGGAGCGTCGATCGTGATGCTCGGGTGCAGCGCGCTGGGTGGCTGCCAGGCCCGGAACCGGACGCCACCCACCTGGATGTCGGGGTTGTCGGTGGCCAGCAGCGGCATCGGGTAGCCGTTGCAGGTCACGATGTAGCGCTGGCGGTCGGCGCCGATGATGCGGACCTGGATGCGCTCGACCGACGAGTCGACGTAGCGGGCGGTGCCGGTGGCGGTGGCTTCCTCGCCGAGGGTGTTCCACGGTTCGATCGCGCCCCGCAGCTCGATCTCCACGCCGTCGAACACGGCCGTGCCGATGCGCGGAAACCGGAACTCCGTGAACGGGTCCAGCCAGCTGGTCTCGAAGGGGATGCCGTGCTCGCGCAGGTCCGCCGTCACGGTCGCGATGTCTTGAATCAGGAAGTGCGGCAACAGGTATCGGCCGTGCAGGTTCGCGCCGTGCCGGATCAGCGGCGCGCGCAGCGGTTCGTCCCAAAACCACGCCACCAGCGAGCGCACCAGCAGCGACTGGACCATCGCCATGTACAGATGCGGCGGCATCTCGAAGCCACGCAGCTCCAGCAGGCCGAGCCTGCCGCGTGCGCTGTCGGGGCTGTAGAGCTTGTCGATGCAGAACTCGGCGCGATGGGTGTTGCCGGTGATGTCGACCAGCAGGTGCCGCAGCGCCCGGTCGGTCACCCATGGCTTCGGTGAGTCCCCGACCGACAGGCGGGCGATCTCGGCGAACGCGATCTCGAGTTCGTAGAGCGCTTCGTCGCGGCCCTCGTCGACGCGCGGCGCCTGCGACGTGGTGCCGACGAACCGGCCCGAGAACACGTAGGACAGCGCGGGGTGCCGCTGCCAGTAGGTCAGCAGCGAGACCAACAGGTCCGGGCGGCGCAGCAGCGGGGAATCCGCCGGCGTCACCCCGCCGAGCGTGATGTGGTTGCCGCCGCCGGTTCCGCCGTGCGTGCCGTCGATGTCGAACGACTCGGTCGACAGCCGGGAAAGCCTGGCCTGCTCGTAGAGGGTCTCCAGCTGCCGGCGTTGTTCGGCGAAGCTGGCGGTCGGCGCGATGTTGACCTCGATCACCCCGGGGTCGGGCGTGATCGTCATCGACGTCAGCCGCGGGTCCGGCGGCGGGCCGTAGCCCTCGATCACCACCGGGCAGTCGACCTTGGCGACCGCGGCCTCGATGCGGGCAATCAGGTCGACGAAGTGTTCGAGCGCCTCGGTGGGCGGCAGGAAGAGGTACAGCAGTCCGCCGCGCACCTCGGCGACCAGTGCGGTCGTCGGCGCGGTTTCGGGATCCTCGATCGCTGCCTGCAGCGCGCCCGGCTCCGCCGACAGCCCCCGCCCGACGGTCATCGGGTCCAGGTCGAACGACATCCGCGGCGGTTGCCAGCTGATCGAATCCAGCGGCAGCCGCAGTCCCGCGGCCGAATCCCCCTCGATGAGCACGACGCGGCCGCGGCGCAATCGCCAGTTGGCGCTGGCCCACCCTCGGTCGTCCTCGCGTCGATGCAACGGGAGCACAAACGCCACCGGTGAGGTGACGGACTCGTCGAGGCGGCTCAGCAGCGTCGCGCGGCTGGGGACGCTGTCATCGGCGAGGTCGTCGCCGGATGCCACCGGGTCCCCGTCGGGCATGCGCACCTTGGCCGCTAGCTGGCTCAGCGCGTCCTCGTAGGCCGGCCGCACCTGGGACAGCGGCAGTCCCAGGCCGTCGGCGATCTCGGCCAGCACCTTGTGGGCCGCTTCCGGGTCGAGGTGCGAGCCCCCGGGATCCGACCTCCAAGGGTCGGCCAGCAGTGCGTCGTTGGTCCACAGCGGCGAGCCGTCGGCCCGCCAGTACAAGGCGATCTGCCAGCGCGGCAGCGGCTCGCCGGGATACCACCGGCCCTGACCGCGATGGATCAACCCCTGCGGAGCCCAGCACGCCTTGAGCCGGGCGGCCAGGTCCGTGGCCAACAGCCGCTTGTGGGGGCCGTCGGCGGCCGTCGTCCATTCCTTGTCGACCTGGTTGTCCACCGACACGAACGTCGGCTCGCCGCCGACGGTCAGTCGCACATCCCCGGCGGTCAGCCGACGGTCGACGTCCTCGCCGACCGCACAGATCGTCTGCCACGCCGACTCGGTGTAGGGCAGCGTGACGCGCGGGTCCTCGTGCACGCGGGTGACGGTGTTGGTGTAGTCCAGGACGGTGTTGCAGGGCTCGGTCGCGCCGGTGATCGGTGCAGCGGACGAGGGGTGCGGCGTCGCCGCCAGCGGGATGTGGCCCTCGCCGGCGAACAGCCCCGACGTCGGGTCGAGCCCGATCCAGCCCGCGCCCGGGACGTACACCTCGGTCCACGCGTGCAGGTCGGTGAAGTCGGCCTTGGGCCCCGATGGGCCATCCAGCGCCTCGACGTCGGAGGCCAGCTGCACCAGGTAGCCGGAGACGAACCGTGCCGCGAGCCCCAGCTGGCGCAGGATCGACACCAGCAGCCAGGCCGAGTCGCGGCACGAGCCGACACCGGTGCGCAGCGTGAAATCCGGTGTCTGCACACCGTGTTCCATCCGCAGGGTGTAGCGGACGTCGGCGTTGACCGCCTGATTGAGCGCGACCAGGCAATCGATGGTGCGGGTGCCGTCGGGCACCGAGAAATTCGCCACCCACGCCCGCGCCAGCTCGCCGGGGCCGGAGGCCCCTCCAGATTCCGGGTCCTCCTCGTCAACCGGCCGCAGGTAGGGCTTGAGGTCCTCGGCCAGTTCCCTGGGGTAGCTGAACCGCTGCGATCCGGGCCAGACCTCGGCCCAATCCTCGATGAAGAAATCGAACGGGTTGATCACCTTGAGGTCGGCGATGAGCCCGACGGTGATGCTCAGGCGCTGCATCGGATTCGGAAAGACCAGTCGGGCCTGGAAGTTTCCCAGCACATCCTGCTGCCAGTTGACGAAGTGCTCGGCCGGGTCGATCTTCAGCGAGTAGGCCTCGATGGGCGTGCGCGAATGCGGCGCCGGGCGCAGCCGCACGACGTGCGGATACACCTGCACCAGCCGGTCAAAGGCGTAGCTGGTGTGGTGCTCCAGCGCGACCTTGATACTCATAACCGCCGATCACATCACAAGAGTCACACCGCTGCATGGCGGACAAGTTAGCCCCGTGTTTCCGACCCGATGGCTGACCAACCCGCCACGCTCGTTCGGCCCCAACCACTCCACGATACTGAGCGTGTTTCAAGCCGCTCCCTACGCTGCCTTTATTTTGGGGCGCTGAACATCCCGTCGATGATCCGGTGCAGCACTTGCCGCGTCTCGCGGCGCATGCGTTTGGGGTCATCGGCGGTGGCGATCACCATTGCCGCCTCGTCGAGCGCGCCGATCAGCACGTGGGCCAGCGGTCGCGTGGGTTGGCGTGCCAGCTGGCCCGCGCGGATCGCCTCGGTGAGCAGTTGTTCGGTCATGCCCAGGCTGTAGCGCTGCGCCACGTCGCGGAAGGCAGGCCAACCGAGCACGCTGGGGCCGTCCAGCAGGATCAGTTGCCGCACCTCCGGGTCCGCCGAGACCTCCAGCCACGCGTCGACAGCGGCCCGGATCGCAGCCGTGGGCGTCGTGGCCCCCGATTCGGCGACCATGGTGGCCATCCGGGCCATCACGTCCTGCTCTACCGTTTCGACGACCTCGCTGAATAGCGCTGCCTTGTCGGCGAATTGGTGATACATCGCGCCCCGGGTCACGCCCGCTTCCTTGGCGATCTCCGGCGTCCCCACCTCCGCGTACCCACGCAGGCCCCACAGCCTGCGCGCGGCCGAGATCAGCGCGTCGCGGGTGGCCGCGGAGCGCTCTTCCTGGGTACGCCTCTTGATTTCCATACAACCTGTTGGTAACTTACGAACAGACAGCCTGTTTGTAAATGTATCTCTAGTAGGGAGTTGCCATGCCGTCGATCGACATTAGTGCCGGGACCATCCATTACGAAGCAATCGGACCCGAAAACGGCAGGCCCGTCGTCTTCGTGCACGGCTACATGATGGCCGGAGACCTGTGGCACCGGGTCAGCCAGCGGCTCGCCGATCGGGGCTTGCGGTGCATCGCCCCCACCTGGCCGCTGGGCGCGCACCCGCAACCGCTGCGTCCCGGCGCCGACCGGACCATCACCGGGGTCGCCGGCATCGTCGCCGATGTGCTCAACGCGCTCGACCTGCAGGACGTGGTACTGGTCGGCAACGACACCGGCGGCGTCGTCACGCAGCTCGTCGCGGTGCACCACCCCGAGCGCCTCGGCGCCCTGGTGCTCACGAGTTGCGATGCGTTCGAACACTTTCCACCGCCGATCCTCAAGCCGGTGATCCTCGCGGCCAAGACCAAGACGGTGTTCCGCACGGCGATCCAGGCGATGCGGGCACCGGTCGCACGCAAGCGCGCGTTCGACGGCCTGGCGCACACCGACATCGACGACCTCACCGAGGGCTGGGTGCGCCCGGTGCTGTCCGATGCCGAAATCGCCGAAGACCTGCGCCAGTTCACGCTCTCGATGCGCACCGAGGTCACCACGCGCGTGGCGGCCCGGCTGCCCGAGTTCGACAAGCCGGCCCTGATCGCCTGGTCCGCCGACGACACATTCTTCGAACTCAGCGACGGCGAAAAGCTGGCCGCGGCCATCCCCGATGCCCGCTTCGAGATCATCGACGGTGCGCGGACATTCTCGATGCTGGACCGTCCGGACCGGCTCGCCGACCTGCTCTCGACGATCGCGGTGCGCGCCTAACCGAAGTTCAGCCGCCGCGCGGAGCGGAGGGCACGTTATCGGGTGGCGGCTGGACTGTGGCGGGAGCCGGGTGGTGATGCGGAACCGTACAGTTATGCACGCACCCGCAGTTGAGGCCGATGATGCACCCGCCGCCGCCGACCGGAACCACCGGCAAGGCTCCCCCGCCGGTGGTGGAGTCACCCGGCTGCGAGACGGGTGTGATGGTCGCCGCCGCGCGGTTCGATGGCACGACGGTTCCTACATCACCGGATCCCAGCGCCAGGACGAACGCCGCCACCATTGCGCCCAGGCCCACACCCACCCGGTAGCCGCGCTTTATCTGTGGACGCATGTCAGTCCTCCCACCCGCTGTCGTTCCGGTCTCCTGTGATTCGGAGCCCAATACCAACTAGACGGGGCAGCAGGGGTTGATAGCGTTTCGCCCATGTTAAATGTGACGCCGCCGCTGCAGGGCCGACGGATTCTGGTCACCGGCGCCGCAACCGGCATCGGTGCGGCCGCCGTCGGGGTCCTCTCCGAGGCGGGTGCCGACGTCGTCGCCACGTATCACAAGACCCCACCGCCGGACGGACTGGCGGCCACCTGGCTGCAGTGCGACGCACGCGATCCTGACGCGGTCACGGCAACAGTGCAACAGGCCGCCGAACACCTGGGTGGCCTCGACGTCTTGGTGAACGCGGCGGGCCTGTGGCAGGCCGGGATTCCCGGATACATCGGCGCCGACGACATCTCGTTCCTGTTGGACACCAACGTGAAGACGACCATCCTCACCAATCAGGCCGCCTATGCGGTGATAAAATCCCAAGGCGGCAGGATCATTAACTTCGGATCGTCGGAAGCCGTCATGGGCAGCCCGATCTCGGCCGTCTATGCCGCCACCAAGGGTGCGGTGCAGGCGTGGACCCGATCCGCGGCCAAGGCCTGGGCCGCCGACAAGGTCACCGTCAACGCCCTGGCGCCGGCGGTGCAAACCGCGGGCGCCGAACGACTCCGGGATTTCCTGGGCCCAGAAGCCGCTGCCCTCATCGACCAGCAGATGCAGATGATGATTCCGCTCGGCGGGACACTGGGGGATCCGGCGCGAGATGTCGGACCGATGCTGGTCTTCCTTGCGGGTCCCGGCTCGGGCTTCATCACCGGGCAACTGCTCGCGGTGGACGGCGGCCTGATGATGGTGGGCGGTTAGCGGGGAGTTCATGCGTGATCTCGGCATCGAGTTCATCAGCGTGTTCGGGCTGCCCCCGGTCGAGTTCGTGCACCTGGCCGCCGACCTGGGCTGCCGTTACATCTCCACCGCGCTGGTCGGGCGGCCGCTGGAATCCCTTGGTTATCAGGCATTCTCGTTGAAAGATGACGCCGCGCTGAGGCGGCGGGTCCTGGCCGCGATGCACGAGCGCGGCGTCGCGATTTCGCTGGGCGAGGGCATGGTGATCGGTCCTCCGGACGCCTCCGAACGCTCGGTGTCCGTTTTCGCCGCCGATCTGGACGTGATGGCCGAACTCGGCGCCGCGCAGATCAACACGCTCAGCTTCGACCCGGACCGCGACCGCACCTTCGACCAACTGGCGACGCTGACGCAGATGGCCGCCGAACGCGGCATGGGCACCACGATCGAATTGGCGCCCGGGGCGACGATCGGCGATCCGGTCGTGCTGCGCGCGGCCATGGACCACGTCGGCAGCTCCGATCTGCGGCTGGCGCTGGACACCATGCATTGGGTGCGTGCCGGTTTCGGCGCCGCCGAACTTCGCGAGCTCGGTCCGGAGCGGATCGGCTACGTCCAGCTCTGCGACACCACGCTGAAGCCGCGCCTGAAGTCCTACCTGGCCGAAGCGATGTACGAGCGGATGACTCCGGGCGACGGGGAGCTTCCGCTGACCGAATTGCTCGCCGCGGTCCCCGACGATGTGGTGGTCGGTCTCGAGATTCCGATGCGCAGCCTGGCCGAGTCCGGCGTGGGCCCGATGGAGCGGCTGCGGCCGTGCGTGGCGGCCGCGCGCCAGTTGGGTTGCCGCTAGGGCTTATTGGAGTAGACCCGTTCACCGGTGATCAGATCGTCGTCATCGAAACCGAACACCGCCCACAGCCGGGTCTCGAAGGGCCCTTCGCCGACGGGCGTGCCCCGCAGCCAGAATTCGATCAGCACGTCGCCGTCGTCGAGGTGGGTGAGCTCGATCAATTCGTTGGTCTGGTCGGGCACCAGCGCGCGGCCCTCGATCCAGTACTTCATCACGTCGTCCGTGCCGTCGATGACGGTCCCGCCGGGCAGTTCGTAGCGCGGGTGGCTGAACGTCGCCATGGTGCGGTCCCACTCCTGCACGTTCTCGCTCAGCATGTGCTCGATCACGCGGGCTTTCCGGCGGCCCTGTCGTTCCAGGTCTGTCATGCGACCCCTTTCACTCAGCCGATGCGGCGGATCGGATCGGTGCCGTACCAGCTGGCCGCTTGCTCG
The DNA here is from genome assembly GCA_963758775.1 of uncultured Actinomycetota bacterium. GTDB lineage: Bacteria > Actinomycetota > Actinomycetes > Mycobacteriales > Mycobacteriaceae > Mycobacterium. Next base: position 896,526 of record CAVWWU010000010.1, on the reverse strand, counting down.
CGAATATAGGCGAACAGCTGCCCCTTGGCGCCGCTGATATCGGAGATTTCGATGACCGTCCCCTGGTCATGCTCGGTGTCGAGGTAGGCGAATTTGCCTTGCTCACCGCCGATTTGGCCTTCATGACCCACGGTGTAACCGGCCGCCAGGGCGCGCTGGTACAGGTCGGTGAAGTCGGTGGTCCAGTAGGCGACGTGCTGGGCGCCCGAGCGACCGGAGTCGAGGAACTCGCGGTACATCGACGGCGCGTCGTTGCGCTGCTGGATCAGCTCGAGCTGGATGTTGCCCGAGTTGGCCAGGGCGATGCTCAGCTGAACCGGGGAGTCGACGCCGCGGTGCCGGAAGTAATCGGTCTGCACGTCTTCGATGTAGAACCAGGGCCCCACCCCGTGCCGGATCCACTGCTGCATCGACGCCTCGATGTCGGTCACGACGTAACCGAGCTGCGCGATCTGACCAAAGATCCGGCTCATGCGGACTAAGTTACGTCACGACTCGGCGGGCTCGTAGCACAGCAGGGTGACCTCGTGCTCGGGGTAGTCGACGAACACCGGCCGCACCCGCATACCGACGCGCAGGGCGCCGGGTGAGACGTTGACCATCTCGGTGGAAAACCGGGGGCCCTCATCCCATTCCACGATGGCCAGCAGCTGCGGCACCGATTCGGCGAAGTGCGGGCTGACCGGCCGTTGCGCCACGGTGTAGGAGTACAGCGTTCCCAGGCCGGAGATCTCGCGCCACTCCAGGTCGTTGGCCAGCGTGCGCGGGGCGCGCACCCGCGGATAGAACACGTAAGCCTGCGACGACGGCGAGTACTGGATCATGATGCGGTGCTGCGCCAGCGCGTCCCAAAACGGTGCTGTCGTCGGGGTTTTGACCGGCATCGGGCGTTCGAATGTCGTCATGTCAGTCTCCCTGCAGGATGAGCGCCGTCTGCTCGGACAGGATTCCGCCGTTGCCGGAGACGAACGCGTTGTTGCAGTCGGCGACCTGGGCGTCGCCCGCGCGGCCCATGATCTGGCGGGTGGCGTCGCACACGTGGTGCATGCCGCCGGCCAATCCCGCCTGGCCGAAGCCGAGTTGGCCGCCGGCGGTGTTGAGCGGAAAGTCGCCGCGGAAGGTGAGGTCGTGGTTGGCGACGAACTCCATGCCCTTGCCCTTTTCGCAGAACCCGGCGTCCTCGATCGACAACAGGACGGTGATGGTGTAGCAGTCGTAGATCGAGACCATGTCCATCTGGTCGCGGGTCAGATCGGTCATACCGAATGCGGTGTCCGCGGCCTCAGCGATCGGACTGTGCAGCAGGTCCTTGGCGTAGGTCGGAGTCTTGAACGGGACGTGTTCGCCAAATCCCCTGATCCACACCGGCCGGTTGCGTGACCGCCTGGCGAGGTCCGCATTGGCCACGACGACGGCGGCGCCGCCGACACATGGCATCACGATCTCCAGCATGTGCAGCGGGTCGGCGATCATCGGGCTGGCCAGCACGTCCTCGACCGTGAGTGGCTTATCCTTCCAGACCGCGCCCTCGGTGTGGTTGGCGTTGACCCTGGTGTCGACGACCAGCTTGGCCATGGCCCGCTCGTCGTAGCCATAGACCGCGGCGTAGCGCTGGGCCACCTGACCGTAGGGGCCGTTCTGGCCGAGGTTGCCGTAGGGTATCTCGAATTCGGCTTGCGGAGAACCGAATTGGTTGCTCGATGACCCGAAGTAAAGCGCGTCACCGTAGGCTTTGGGCTTCTTCTTCGACATCGGGGTGATGTAACGCGCGGGCAGCGCGCACAGCACCGCCTCGCAGATGCCGAGTTCGACGGCGGCGGCCGCGCGCCACACCATGGCCGCGGCACTGGCCCCACCGAGGTCCACGTGTTCGGCGAATCTCGCTCCCACACCCAGGTATTCGGCGATGGTCGAGGGCACGAAGATCTCCGACTCGCTGAGGTGCGAGGCCACGATGCCGTCGACGACCTCGAACGGCAGGCCCGCGTCCTCGAGCGCGGCGGCGCCGAGCTCCGCCCACTGCTCGATGGCGAACGGTGCGGGCGACGCTTTATTCATTCGCTCGGGTGCCAGCTCGACATAGCCGACGATAGCGGCTTCTCCGCGTAATCCCATGTGCTGTCCTTACTTCCGCGGCAGACCGAGAATCATCTGCGCGATGATGTTCAGCTGGATTTCCCTGGTTCCGCCGCCGATCAGCTCGGCCGGCAGGTGCAAATAGGGCCGGACGACCGCGGGTTCGGAGTCGGTGACCATGGCCGTGCGCCCGGTCAGGCGCAACGTGGCTTCAAATGTGCGCCGCAGCAACACGTTCATCGCCACCTTGGCAATGCTCGACGCCGGGCCGGACGGCTGCCCGTCGAGCAGCCGGATGGTTTCCCGGACGCCGAGCGCCCGGATCGCGTTCGCGTAGGCGTCGAGTTCGCCGAGCGCGCGCTCGGCGTCGTCACGTTCGGGGCCGGGTTCGGCGGCGAGCCGGCGCAGCGCCACGGCCCGGTCGAACTTGACGTATCCGCTGATGGCGGAACGCTCTTCGGCCATGGTGGCGATCGCGAGGCTCCAGCCGTCGGTGGGGCCGCCCAGCAGCATGTCGTCGGGGATGAAGACGTCGTTGAGGAAGACCTCGTTGAAATGCGCCTCCCCGGTCGCGGTCTTGATCGGCTGGACCTCCACCCCCGGGGATCGCATGTCGAGGATGAAATAGCCGATGCCGCGGTGCTTGCTGGCCTCGGGGTCAGTGCGCGCCAGCAGCGCGCCCAGGTCGGCATACTGCGCCAGCGACGTCCAGATCTTGTGCCCGTTGATCCGCCAGCCGCCGTCGACCTTGGTCGCCCGGGTGGCCAGCGACGCCAGGTCGGAACCCGCACCCGGTTCGCTGAACAGCTGGCACCACCAGATTTCGCCACGTTGCGTCGCCGGGATCAGGCTCTCCTGCAACTCTTTTGACGCGCCGGCCTGGACCGACGGCAGGATCCACTCGGAGATGTTCAGCGAGGGCCGGACCAGGCCTGGCCGCTTGGCGAACTCCTCGTCGATGATGAGCTGTTTCAACGGGCCCGCGTCGAGGCCCCACGGCGCCGGCCAGTGCGGCGCCATCAAACCGGCGTCGGCGAGCAACGTGCGCCGCGGCCCGGTGGCCTGGTCCTCGTAGTCACCGTGCGGCGGTGGCTTGTCGTTGCGTAGCTGCGCGGCCGCATCCAGCGTTTCGGCGACCCAGGACCGGAATTCGGACTCGGCGTCACCCAGATTGACCGACATGTCGCGCTGCGTAGTGCAGCCCAGTTGGCCCAGCAGTCGGGCCCAGCGACTGGCCGGACCGATGGATCCCGCCAGGCTGATGGCCCGCCGCCAGTACAGGTGCACGTCGTGTTCCCAGGTAAACCCGATGGCGCCGAGCATCGTCAAGGCGTCGAGCACCAAATCGGGCACCGGCGAGATCGCGATCGTCGCGGCGCCGGCGGCGGCGAGCCGATGCTGGTCGAGGTCTTCGCCGGCGGCGCGGACCGCATCCCACGCGGCCGCGGTGGCCAACTCGCTGTTGACCAGCAGCATGGCCGCGCTGTGCTGCAACGCCTGGAAGGTGCCGATGATCTTGCCGAATTGCTCTCGGGTGCGCAGGTGCGCGGTCACCGCCTCCACACACCACTGCGCGATGCCGGCGGTGGCGCTGGCCACCAGGCCCACCACCACGCATGCGGCGCGTTCGGGGTCGATGCCGGAGAGCACGTCGGCCCCGTCGGCGCAGTAGTCGTCGAGCCGCAGGACCCCCACATCGCCGACGAGGTCAGTGCCGCTTGCGGATTCGACCGTCGCCGCTGGCCGGCCGGTGTCGACCGGCACCCACACCAGCCCGCCGTCACCGGTGCCGGCGGCAAGCAGGATCACCCGAGCCGAGCACATCCCGGCGATCACGTTCGACGCGCCGGTGATAAGCCACTGCTGGCCGTCGGCGCGCGCCTTGAAGTCCCCGTCGCCCGGCAGAACGACAGCGGCGGGCGCACCCGTTGCCAGCGTGCGCACCAAGGACTCGCTCGACGGTGTGGTGTCGGCCAGCAGCGCAACGGCTCCCGCCGTCACGGTCGATAGCAGCGGGCCGGGCAACAGCGCCTTGGCCGCCGATTCCAGCACGCAGGCGGCGTCGATCAGTTGCCCGCCCTGCCCGCCGAGACCCTCAGGCAGGTGTACCGCATGAAAGCCGTTGCCGACCAAAGCGTCCCACCAAGCCGGCAGCTGTCCGGCGGCCAGCGCGCCGAAGCTGTCGCGGGTGGTGGCGATGGGAGCGTGGCGCGCGGCGAACTGTGTGACCGCATCGCTGAGCTCTCGCTGCTCGGGGGTCAGTCCCAGCGTCACGGCCGCGCGACATCCTTCCGACAATGCACGAGACGGACCGTCTCGTCTTGTGGCAGACTACGGGGCGGGTCACTAGAAGTAAAGCGAGGGTCAACCCGATGCCAACCGAACTCACCCCGGTCAGCCCACCGCGTTTCACACCAAGGCGCCGCAGTGAGAAATCGCGGATGGCGATCGTCACCGCCACCCGCGAATTGCTGCTCGAGCGCGGATTCGACGGCCTCACCATCGAGGCCGTCGCCGCGCGGGCCGGGGTCGGCAAGCAGACCATCTATCGCTGGTGGCCCAGCCGGCCCGCGCTCGTCGCCGACGTCATGCTCGAGGATGCGGACAAGATCCTGGCGTCGGTGGATCACACCGATGACCTCACCGCCGATCTGGTCGGGTGGGTGCACAAGCTGGCCGCGACCCTGACGTCGGCGCGCGGTTCGGCGATGCTGCGAATCCTGACGGTCGCCGGGATGGAGCATGAGGACACGAAGGCGAAGCTGCGGGCCGGTTTCAGCAAGCCGTTGCACGACAGCGTCCGCAGCCGACTGGTCGCCGAGGGCATCGACGACGCCACCGCGGAGTCGGCCGCGGACGGAATCGTCGGCGGCGTGGTGTATCCGATCCAGTCGAACGCGCAAGGCTATTCGCGACGGCGCGCCGAACTGACCACCCGACTGATCGTCGAGGGGCTCACGCGACGGTGATCGCCGCCAGGCCCTGACGAATCCGCTCGGGCAGCGACCCGCCGTGGGCCAGCCAGTCATCCAGCGCGATGCGCACGGTGGCCATCGCCAACGCCCCGATCAGGCGGGGCCGGGGATCCTGCGCGGCGAGCCCCGGCATCCGCGGCGCGATGAGCGCGGCGATCGCCTCCTCGTATCGCACGTAGATGTGCAGCGTCCACGCGTCGAGAGTCTCGGAAGACCTTGTGAGCGTGGCCAGCTCACGGACCTGGTCCTCGATCCCGGTGAATCCGCGCGCGAGGTCGCCAAAGGCTCCGACGACGGCCTCGGCCGCGGTCAAACCGTCAGGCTGGGCCGCCAGGGCGGCGGTAATCCGGTTCAGCCAGTGCACGTTCATGCCCTCGGCGACGGCGTCTTCCTTGGAGTTGAAGTAGCGGAAGAATGTCGCCCGGCTGATGTCGGCCGCATCGGCGATGAGTTCTGCGGTCGCCGCCGCCAGACCGCGACTGGCCACCATTTCCGCGGCGGCGGCCGCGATCCGCGCTCGCGTCGCCGCCCGCCGGCGGTCGGCGAGCGATTCTCGCGAATCACTATCCAAAACGTGAGACATGGTCTAAGTATGAGACTATGACTCAAGCATCTACAGCCGCCTGGCAGTTCTTTCAGCAGATGCTCAGCGACGTCACCAAGATCGTGACCGAAGACGCCGAGTCGGAGCGCGAACTTCTCGAAGGGCTGCGCGTCATCGCCCGGGTGTCGTCGCTGTGCTCGCAGATGTCCGTCGAATCCGACCTCGGCCGGCCGGTGTTCTTCGACATGTGCTCGGAGAACCGCATGATCGGCGGACCCAACCCGGACGGCAACTACTTCCTGGGCATGATCCGCGGTGACCGGAGCTACCGCATCACCGGCACCCGCGGCAGCACCGCCTACCTCGGGTTTCAGGTCCTCGCCGGCACCGGGCTGACCCCGCGCCGGATGGCCAATTACGTCAGCGACGTCAACCTCGCGCTCAACGGCGGCGAATTCGCCCTGGTCCTCTCGGCACACGAGCCCACCGATCTTGACGGCGCGCAGTGGGTGCAGATCCCCGGGGACGCGTCGTCCGTCGTCGTCCGGGAATACATCGGCGACCGCGCCGCCGAACAGCTGGCCACCCTGCGCATAGAGGCGCTCGACCCGGACCCGGTGGCGCCGCTGACCGACGACCAGCTCGCCGAGCAGTTCACCGCGATGGCGTGGTCGCTGATGAAGCTGGCCACGCTGCACCGCACCATCAAGCCCGAATTGCTCAACCGGCCCAACGAATTGTTGACCGCGCAGGCCGCCGATCTGGGTGCGGCCGACACCACCCCGGACAACCTGTACATGATGGGCACCTTCCGGCTCGAGCCCGGCCAGGCGCTCGTGCTCGACATCGATCCCCCCGACACCCGGTACTGGAACGTCACGCTGGAGAACATCTGGCACGAATGCCTGGAGCCGCGCCGGCGCCACAGTTCGGTAACCAACCGGGGCGTGCAACCGGACGCCGACGGACGGGTGCGCATCGCGATCTCCGACCGGGACCTCGGGCTCGGCCATTGGCTCGACACCGGCGGCCGGCATCGCGGATTCGTGGTGCTGCGCTGGCTGGACAACCCGGATCCGCCGGACGTCAGGGTGTCGGTGCGCCAGGAGGAGGAACCGGCATGACGCTGCAGGAGCGTTTCGACCCGGAACGGCTGATCGCCGCCGCGTGCGACGAGGTCGGCACCGACGACTTCGGCGCTGACGGCTGGCAGACCGGGCTGCAGCACCTCACCGACGGCCTGATCAACGAGGCGCGGCTGTCGGCCATCGGTGTCGAGGTCGCCTACCTCGACGTCATGCGCGCCCTCAAGAGCCGGCTCGGCGTGATCGCCTGGCGCAACCAGCACCCGGAGATCGCCGCCAAGCCCATCGATCGGCCCATTTTCATCGTGGGTCAACCCCGCACGGGCACCACCATCCTGTACGACCTGCTGGCCCAGGACCCCGAACTGCGGGCACCGTTGACGTGGGAGGTCGACGAGCCCTGCCCGGTGCCGCAGCCCGAGACGTACCACGACGACCCGCGCATCGCGCAGGCGCAGGCCAGCATCGAAATGTCCGAGCAGATCATCCCCGGGTTCCTGAAATTTCACCCGATGGGCGCCCTGGTCGGACAGGAGTGCGTCCGGATCACGGCCAGCGAATTCACCTCCATGATCTACACGGTGCAGTACCGCCTGCCGACCTACTACCGGTGGCTGCTGTACGAGGCCGACCACGCCGGCGCCTATCGCTTCCACCGAATCTTCTTGCAGCACTTGCAATCCGGGGTCCCCGGCCAGTGGTTGCTGAAGTCGCCCGCGCACCTGTGGCACCTGGACACGCTGCTCGCCGAATACCCCGACGCGCTGATCGTGCAGGCGCACCGCGACCCGCTCAACGTCATATCCTCGATCGCCGCGCTCACCCACCACCTGCGGCGCATGGGCAGCGACGAATCGAACATCGCCGAGTGCGCGGCCCAGTCCTACGAGGAGATCGTCGTCGGCCTCGAGCGCGGCATGGCGTTGCGCGACAGCGGCGCCGTTCCGGCCGGCCGCATCATCGACGTGCAGTTCACCGACTTCATGAAGGACCCGTTCAGCACGATCGCGGACATCTATCAGAAGCTGGGCCGCGAGCTGCGTCCGGACACCGAGCAAAGGATGCGCGATTTCCTGGCCGCCCATCCTTCGGACGGCGGAGGCGGGCGTTACACCTGGTCGGACACCGGACTGGACGCCGCCGAGGTGCGTGACCGAGTGCGCGCGTACCAGGACCGCTACGCGGTGCCGACCGAACAGCTGCGCTAGCGGTCACAAACCGGTTACAAACGCACGCCGATTGGCCTTCGAATTAGGGCCGAGTCGAATTAGACTCCGGGCTTGTGACGACCGCGTCGAACCCTTCATGGGGAGACGAACGAGGGAGACTCTCGCATCACCTGCGGACGCGAGATCAATGTCTTGGGCGCAGGCAGGCCCGACGGCTGAGCCGGCGCTTCGCGCAGGTCGGCGTCGATACCGCGCCGCAGCGCCTGCAACAGCTGGTCGCGGGTGCGCCCGTCCCGGATGACGAAGTGACGGATGTCCATTTCGCGTTGATCGCGACCCAGATCAAGCGCGACGAGCGCTCGGCGAAGTTCGGGCGCATGCAGCGCCAGGGCACCCGACTGCTCATCTTCCTCGGCCTGGTCTTGGTGATGCTGAACTTCCTGTGCTGCGTCGCTTACCTATTGGTCAGCCTCACGCAGCAGGCGTAAGCGCCCGCAGCGGCCGGCTGGCCGTAATGTGCGAAGGATGGCACCGCCGCGTAAATCACAAGGCACCTCGCTGTCGGTCAGTGATTGGCTGGAAGCCGGATACGCAGTGATCGCCGGGGAGGGTGTGCGTGCGCTGAAGATCGAGCGGTTGTGCCAACAGGTGGGTGCGACCCGCGGCAGCTTTTACTGGCACTTCGAGGACATCGGCAGCTACCGCGAAGCCCTGGTCGCGTCCTGGAACTCCTTCCTCGAACAGGACCGTGCCGCGCTCGCCGACCTTGACGGCCTGCCTCCGCGCGAGCGGCTGTCGAAGCTGATGGACCTGCTGGTCAGCCCCCAGTACTGGATGTTGGAGCGGGCAATGCGCGAATGGGCGCGGTCCGACCCGACGGCGGCGGCCAACGTTCGCGCCGCGGATCGCCGCGTGGTGCGGAGGGTGACCAGGATCTTCGAGGACCACGGGTGCAGTCAGGACGAGGCGCGATTTCGGGCCATGGCGACGTTCGCCGCCGGCATCGGCATGCTGCATCTGGCCGGCTCGGCCGCGCAAACCGGGTCACCGGAAGAACGGGACCGGTTCGTCGATCTGATGCTCGCCGACCCGAAGTGACGCCTCAGATCATGGCGAACGGTGAGATCCCGGCGCCGATCGACAGCGCACCGGACAGCTCGCGGCTCAGGTCGTAATCGAAGACGACATGGCCCGCGGCGACGTCGACGTCGCGCTTGGCCCGCTGCAGCGGGTTGCCCAGGAACTGGGCGCTGGCGCCGGACGCTTCCAATAGGTCCGCGATGACGGCCCGCGACTCGTGCACGGTGTGCGCCGCTGCGGCCCGCGCGTCCGCGCGCACCGTGCGGGGCACCCGGTCACCGGCGGCGACAATCCTCTCGATGCCCGCCGCGGTGTCGGCAACCAGCGCGCTCAGCGAGCGCAGCCGGACGCGTGCGTCGCCGAGGCGGATCTGCGCCGCGGGTTGATCCTTTTGTGCCACACCGCTGTACGCCAGCACCCGCTCCTGCACTCGCTCCTGGTACAGCGCGACGACCCTTTCCGCCGCACCCAGCACCGGCATCGCAGCCGTCAGCGCCAGCGCGGGGACCATCGGCCAGCGGTACGTCGCGGCGTCGTGGGCGATTGCCCCGGGCGCCGTCCCGCTGTAGATGTCGATGACGCTGACGACCCGGCGCAGCGGGACGAAAACGTCGGTGACGATGACGTCGTGGGATCCGGTGCCGCGCATGCCCGCGGTGTGCCAGACATCGACGACCTCGGTTTCGGCCGCCGGCAGCGCGACCAGCGCGGGGTAGGCGCTGTCGCCACCGTCGATGACCGCACCCACCATCACCCAATCGGCGTCCATGATTCCGGTCGCCCACGACCACCGGCCGGTCAACCGGATGCCTTTCTGACCGGCCGCGTCCACCACCACTCCGCGGCCGGTCGGCGCCAGCGGCGCCGGGGCCAACACCGGCCCGCTGGCAAACACCTCTTCTTGGGCCTCGATGTCGAACAGGGCGAGCATCCAGTTGTGCAGGGTGTAGAAGCCGAGCGTCCATCCGCTGGATGCGCAACCGTGCGCCATCCGCCGGACCGGATCGAGCAACTGGGAGAACTGAGCCTGGCGGCCGCCGAATCGTGCCGGCAGCAGCAGCGTCGCGAGCCCGCTGGCCTTGAAATCGGTGATCGTGGCCGCGGGAAGTCGTCTCAGGCGCTCGGCTTCGTCGGCGCGCTGCGCCAATGCCTCGACGAATTCGTCATTCACATCTGCGGCATGCGTGGCCGCTAAACCCCCGGGCATGCCGGGACCTTACCAGACTTTTTTGTATGGCGGTCCGCGCTTTATCGACGGGTAATACGAACGTGAACGGCGTCAGCAAACACGACCGCGCGAAGGGAATTCGAGAACTGTCTCTCCGCGACAAACGTGAAGCTCAAGCTTTACGTCGCCGTTCGCCGCCTTCCGGGATTGAAACGACGGATGCCGGCGCATGGCATCCATCCGCTCTTGGGCCCGCCGCTCCGCTGCGGCCCAAACCGGATGTGAGTGCAGTGAAATCACTGTTGCATTAGGTGCGGCCATTGCGCGTGGATACCTCTCAAAGAAAAGTCTTAAACCCCAGCTACACCTCGTCGTGTGCTGCGCCTGCTGGCGACGACATGCTTCGTTGGCTATAGCTTGCCCGGCAAAGCTGAGCAAGGTGCTTAACGACGGCCAAGAAGTTGCTGAGAGACCTGAAATTTATCCCGAGCCATTTGCGGGTGTGCGGCGGCGCATCTGGCCTTTGGTCCGCCGCACCCGCGCGAGCGGATCCCGGGTCGTGCCGTGGGCGATCTCGTCGCGCAATTGCGCGATATTCGACAATTCCGCGTACAGACCCCGGATCGAATAGTCCAGTACCGCGAAGGAGAACCGCTGGTCAGGGTCGTCAATGATACCGAGCTCGCGGGAGCGCTGCCGCGACCACAGCGCTTCGTCCAGCCGGGCCCGAGTCGCCTCCAGATGCCGCTCCAAGGTGTCCACGATGCGTTCCGGATCCTCGCCGCGGGCCAGCCAGGTGCGCAGGATGACGGGGTGTTTGATGACGACCTGGTCCTGGCCCGGGAAGTGTTGCACCCAACGGCGCAGCGCCTCGCGCCCGGCATCCGTCGTCTCGTACAGGGTGATGGCGCGCTTTCCGGACTGGGAAGCGATCTCGCCGACCAGGCCGCGCGCCAGCAGCCTGTTCAATTCGCGGCGCACGTGGCTGACCGACGGGGACCAGTAGAAGTGGCCGACCGACAGTTCGGCGCGCGTTTTGATCTCACCGGCGGTGAGTTGCTCGTCGTAGGCGACCAGTACACCCAAGACGAGGTAGGCCGTGACCGGCAGGCCATTGCTGGTGCGGTTCGGACTCACCGGGGCCTCACGGCCGTGCGGTGAAGTACGGCAGAGTGACCTCGGTGGCCTCGGTGGCCTCGGTGGCCTCGGTGGCCTCGGTGCCGACGGCGTGAAACTGCACCTGTACGAGCATGCCGACTTCGAGGTCGTCGGGCGCCACGCCGACGATGTTGGTCAGCATCTGGTAGCCCTCGTCCAGGGTGATGATCGCTGGGGCGTAGGGCGGTTCGAATTCCGCCGTCACCGGGCGGTGGACCACCGTCCAGCTGTATACCTCGCCGGCGCCTTCGCTGGTGCGCCAGGACAATTCGGCCGACAGGCATTGCCGGCAGTGCTCGGTCGGCGGAAAATTGGCCAGACCGCAAGCCGCGCAACGCTGGTAGCGCAGCTCGCCCGATCGGCAGCCCTGCCAGAACGGGACGCTCACCTGACTGCTGGCGTGGGGCACGGGGCCGGTTTGCGGTCGCAAAGTCATCGTGGCTCATCTCCCAGGATCATCAGCGTGGTGAAGAGCGCTCCCGCTCCCCCGTTGCTGCAGAACGCAATATGTGCGTCCGGCACCTGCAGTGCGCCCGCCCGGCCGCGCAATTGCTCGACCGCTCGGATGGCGCGCTGCATCATCTGCGGATTGGTGCCCGCGTGGCTGAACGACATGGTCCCCCCGTCGGTGGTGACCGGATGGCTGCCGCCGATGGCGATGTGTCCGTCGGCGACGAAGGGTCCGCCCTCGCCCTCGCCGCAGAACCCGAATGCCTCGAGCTGACGGATGATTTCGAACGAGAACGGATCGTAGAGTTCGAGCACGTCCACCTCGTCACGCCGCAGTCCCGCGTGCGCGAACGCCCGGTCCGCCGCGCGGGCGCCGACCTGACCGTTCACGTAGTCACCACGCCGGCCGGCCAGGTCCCACGACGGCGGATTCTGATACGACGGGCCGTGAAAGTCTGCGCCGCTGGCCAATACGTGAATGGGTTGAATCGACTTGTCGACCTTCGCCAGGTTCGCCACCACCAGCGCGCACCCGCCCTCCGACGTGGTCGCGCAGTCGAGTAGGTGAAACGGTTCGGCGATGAGCCGCGACGCGGTGATGTCGTCCGGGGTGAACGGGCCACGCTGGTAATACACGGCTTCCGGGTTTTGCGATCCGTTGTTGCGGATGGTCGCCGCGACGACCGAAAGCTGTTCGCGCGTCGTGCCGTAGACGTGCATGTGACGACGGGCGATGAGCGCGAACTCGGCGGTCGTGAACATGCCCCAGGGCGCGACGAACTCGTTCTCGGGCCGGGTCCACGGCGCGGTGGCCTCGTGATCGCGGTACTCGCCGGCCTGCGCGGCCACCAGCACCACCACGTCGGCCATGCCGTTCTCGATGGCGGCGACCGCCTCGGTGATCATGCCGAGCCCGAACGCCAGCCCTTGCCAGGCCGGGCCGAGACGCAAGTCGTAGATCAGCGCCGTGGACAGCGCGCCCGCGCTCATGCCGTCCACGTCGTCGAGGCTCAAACCCGCGTCGGCGAGCGCACCATGAATTGCCTTGAGCGCCAAGCCTCGCGAGGTTTCACCCTCCAGGCGGCGACCCTGCCGGGTGTTGTGCACCCCGACGATGGCGGCAGTGGGTTTCGTCACCGGCACTCCGTTCTAGTTTTCATCCGCGACCACCCCGAGGTAGGTGCCCACGACGTCATAGGGTCGTCCATCGCGGACGATGCGACCGATGGTTTTGGACCGCGGCTCGGTGGGCAGTCCAGCCTCGACCTCTGGATCAACAATGTCGATCCGCACGTCGACGGGCCGCGCGGTTTGCGGGTCGGTGATCTCGACCACCATCGCCACCGCCCGCTCGCCTTCGTCCCACTCGACGCCGGTGATCCGGTGTCGAGCAGTCAATTCCATCACCAGCGAGTCCTGACGCACCAGGAAGCGGACCGGTGCGCAGAGTTCGCCGGGGCGCGGCGGCACACATAGCGTGACGGCCATGTTCTACAGCCCGGCCGGCCGGATGCTGCTCGCGCCCGCTTCGCGCAGTTTGGCCAGGTCCTGCTCGCTGTGCCCGAGCATCCCCATCAACACCTCGTCGGTGTGCTGGCCGTAGGTCGGCGCGACCCGGCGCAGCCAGTGCCGCGGCTTACCGAGAAATGCGAAGGGCATTCCGGTGCAGAGGAAGGAACCGGCGACGGGATGCTCGACCGTCTCCCAGAAGCCGCGGGCCAACAGGTGCGGATCGCTTAGCAGCGACGCGGGCAAGGCCACCGGCGCGGCGGCCACGCCGCGGCCGCGCAGCGTGGCGACCGCATCAGCGACCGAGCGCTGGGCGGCCCAGTTGGAGATCAGCTTGTCGGTCTCGTCGGCGTGTTCACGCCAATATCCTTCGGCCACATCGAGTTCCGGCTGTCCGAGCAGGTTCGCCAACGACGCGCGGGCGCCGTCGTCCAATGCGGCGACGGCAACCCAGTCGTCATCACCCTGGCAGCGGTAGACGCCCTGGGGGCTGGCGCCCGGGCCGCGGTTGCCGTCGCGGTGCATCTCGATCCCGTTGGCGGAGTGCTCCACCAGCATCTCGGCCGCGGTGTTCAGCGCCGACTCCACCATCGTCGACTCGACGTGCATGCCGGCCCCGCGGCGGTCCCGGATGACCAGCGCCGCGATGGCGGCGAACGCGGCATGCAGCCCCGCCATCGGGTCGCACACACCCCGCGGAATCACCGGCGGGCCATCGGAATGTCCAGTCATCCAGGCCATTCCGGTCGCCTGCTCCATGGTCTGGGCGAAGCCGACGCGGTCCCGCCAGGGTCCGTCGAGGCCGAACGCCGGCATCCGGACCATGACGGCATGCGGATTGGCCTCCTTGACGGAGTCGAAGGTCAGGCCGAAGTTCTCCATGACCCGCGGGGAAAAGTTCTCCAGGACGAGGTCACTTGTGCCGATGAGTTCCAGGGCGAGCGCACGCCCCGCCCCGGTGCTGAGCTCGACGCTCACGTCGCGCTTATTGTTGTTGCTGCACAGAAAAACTGAGCCCCACTCCCACCACTGGTCCCAGGAGGGCGGCCGGCCACCAGCGAACCTCATGCCGTCCGGCCGGCGCACGCCTTCGAGTTTGATCACGTCGGCGCCCATCGTTCCGAGGAACTGCGCCGCCACCGGTCCGGCCCAAAAGGCGGTGAAATCGGTGACCCGGATGTCGGACAACGGAAGCGCGTCGGCATCTGCCGGGCCCTCGCGAGGTTCCTGCCTCGGGGGCCAGTCCACGCGTCCTTCGTCGGCGCCCAGCAGCGGCGGGCGCCCCGGGTGCCGGGTCGCGATCGCATCGCTGCGATAGGGCACTCGGGGCTGGAGCACCCCGAGCTCGGATTCGACGAACACACCCCGCTGCACGAAGTGATCGACATTGGCCAGCTCGGTCGGGGATCCGATGGGTGCCACCGGAATCCGGAACGCCTCCGCGACTTCGACGATCTCCTGGGTGGTGCGGGCCATCGTCCACCGGGTAACCATGTCCAGGAACTCGTCGCGGCGCGCGGCCCTGCCCACGAACGAGGCGAGGTCGGCGTCGTCGACCAGATCGGCACGATCGATCATCACCAGAAAGTCCTGGAATTGCTGCGCGGTGATGGTGCAGAAACCGACCATGCCGTCGGCGGTCGGCACGATCGAAGGCAGCTCCAGGCTGCGCTGGCCCAGCTGGGAGTCCGCGCCCATGACGCTGGCCGACATCGTGGCCAGGCCGCCCATCGCGACCACCATCGCCTCGAAAATCGACAGGTCGATGACTTCGCCGCCGCCACCCCGAACCGCATGCCGGGTCGCGGCCGCCGCGACGGCCGCCGCGAATGTGCCGGCCAACCATTCTCCGAGTTGCCCGCCGGCCTGCACGGGTTCGTCGCTCGGCCAGCCGCGGCCGGCGGTCGAGCTGCAAAGCGCCTGCAGGATAAACTCATTGGCCACGACGCGTTCGTCGACGTAGGGGCCCGTCAGGCCGAACGGCGTCACCGCCACGACCACCGCGGACGCGCCGGTATGGGCCGTGATGTCGTCGATTGTCCAGCCGTCGGTCAGGTCGGTGAGTACCAGGTCGGCGCCCGCCAGCAGCGGCGCCAGCTCGACCGCATCCTCGCATACCACCGACTTCTTGCCGGCCGCCAGGTAACCGAACAACGCTCCGGGCGGTCCGCCGGCCGACCAGCCGCGCATCGCATCACCCTGTACGGACTCCACTTTCACGACTTCGGCGCCCGCGTCGGTGAACATCTTCCCGGCATATGACACCGCGATGCCGTTCGATAACTCAAGCACCCGCCAGTCGGCGAACGGTGCCTGGGCGGGGTGCGCCACGCTCAGTTGCCCAAAGTGGTTGCTCGGTCCCCGATTCCGGTGGCCTCCACCGTGGCCGCTGCCGCCGCCTGCTCCCGTGCCTGCTGGGCGAACTGCGTCATCCGGGTCCACGCGTCGCGGTCACGCTGGCTGGCCTTGCGTCCGACGTGGGTGACCACGTCGACGTCCATGGCCTGGGCGCGCAGCTGACCGGCGCGGGCGTGATCTTCGGGGATGTACCGGAACGGATCGAAAGAGTAAGCGGCCATGGCATTTTCGTGCGTGATCTTGTTGATCACCGCGTCGTCGAGATGGCCCATGGTCTCGATGATGTCCTCGGGCGCGAACGGCCAGTTGCTGTCCGAGTGCGGGAAGTCGGACTCCCAGCACAGCATGTCCTCGTTGAACCAGTCCATGTTGTGTACGCCGACCTTGTCGCTGATGAAGCAGGTGTAGAAGTGTCGCTTGAACACATCAGCGGGCCCGCTGTAACCCGCCGGGAACTTCGCCAGCGTCCAGCCCGAGTGCCGGTTGTAGACGTGCTCGGCGCGCCACAGGAAATACGGGATCCAGCCGACATCGCCCTCGGTGAGGGAGAACTTCAATTGCGGGAAGTCCGACCAGAATTCGGCCCAGATCAGCTCGGTGAAGGTGAACATGCTCATCATCGAGGACGCCGTCATCTGCACGCTCGGTGGCGCGTCCGTCGATACCTGCGGGGACCGGGACGCCGAACCGACATGCGTGCACAGCACCGTCTTGTTCTCGCAGACGGCCTCGAACAACGGATACCAATACTTGGTGTGAATGCTGGGCATTTCCAGCGCTTCCGGGTTCTCCGAGAACGTCACCGCGTGACAACCCTTGTCCGCCAGGCGCTTTACTTCCTTTGCCGCCTCCTCCACGTCGTAGAGCGGCAGGATTCCGCACGGAATGAACCGCCCCGGATACGCGGCACACCATTCGTCGACGTGCCAGTCGTTGTAGGCCTTGATCATCACCAGGTTGACGTCGCGATCGGGGCCCTGGTTGAGCACCTGCCCCGAGAAGCCGGTGAAGTTCGGAAAATTCAGACCCGCCAGCTGGCCGCCGGCGTTCATGTCGCGCACCCGCTCGTCGACGTTGAAACACCCCGGCCGCATCTCGTCGTAGCGCGAGGCGTCGATGTTGTACATCTCGCGGGGCTTGCCCGCGACGGCGTTCAGGCCCATGTTGCGGCCGCGGATTTCGCCGTAGTACCACTGCTGGACGCCGTCGGGCTCGAGGATCACGCGGGGGGCGCGGTCCCGGTACTTCGCGGGTAAGTGCGCGTCGAACATATCCGCGGGCTCGGCGATGTGGTCGTCCACGCTGATCAGGATCAGGTCGTCCTTGTTCATGCCGCACTCCTCTCGATGGATCCACTGACTATTAGACAATGGCCTTGATCACAGCGTCAACGCATCGGCGGCTTTCAGCCCGCTGAATGTGCTGTTTGCCGGGCGGCCGATTAATGACTATTAGTCCAGTTTTTGGGTAGCCTTGCGCGCCCGATACAGGTAGAACTACGGACGCGACAGGGCGCCCCAAAAAGCGACGCTCAATGGGTGAAAACTCAGACCGCTTTCCCCACCCCCGCCGAACTGGCGGACCGCACCCCCGCCGACCGGGACCGGGCCATCGACGTCATCCGGATCGTCTCGTTGATCGGCGTGATCCTCGGTCACACCGTGATGGCCGTCAGCATCATCCGCAGCCACGTGCTCATTTGGGACAATCTGCTCACCGCCTCGCCCTGGTTTCAGGCCCTGACGTGGGTCTTCCAGATCATGCCGCTGTTCTTCTTCGCCGGCGTCGCGGCGTGCGAGGCGTCCTGGCGGCCGGGCACCAACTGGGGCGGCTGGCTGCTGAAGCGCTGCACTCGACTGTTCCGGCCGGTCTTCTACTACTTCGCGTTCTGGGCGATCACGCTAACCGTGCTGAGCACGACGCTGCCCAAGCACGTGTACCAGCCGATCGCCGGGGTCAGCATCCAGCTGCTGTGGTTCCTGGGCGCCTACGTGCTGGTGTTGGCCACGATGCCGATGCTGTATCGGATCACCACCACCGCCCGCCTGGCCGCGGGCGTGGCCGCGGTCTACGCGGCGATCGCACTCATCGATGCCCTCAGGGTGCACTGGCCCGCCTTGTCCTCGCTGGGTTATCTCAACATGGCGGTCTGGCTCATACCGGGCATGTTCGGCATCGCCTACCGCCGACGGCTGCTGGGCCCCCGCGCCGCGCTGGGCACGGCGGTGACGCTGCTGCTGGTGGACATAGCGTTGACCCGCTGGGGCCCTTACGAATTGAGCATGGTCGGGACCGGCGACCACCACCTGTCCAACACCAGTCCGCCCTCGCTGCTGCTGGCCGGGCACGCAATCATCCTGAGCGCGTTGGCAATTCTCGCAGCGCCGGCGATCGCCCGGTGGGCGCAGCGGCCACGGGTGTGGTGGTTGGCCGCGATCGGCAACTCCGGCGCGATGACCCTGTACCTCTGGCACATGCCCGTGCTGCTGGGCGTGCACCTGCTGTTCGACGGCCTCGGGCAGCCTCGCTACCCCGGTCAGCCGCACTTCCTGTTGCTCAGCGTCATGCAGGTGCTCCTCGTCATCGCCGTGGTGGCCGTGCTGTTCCTCACGCTGCGCCCGCTGGAGAACAACCCGCTGTCCGGCTGGGACGGCGCGCCGGCGATCATCTCGGTCCGGCGTGGCACGGCGGTCGGGGCGCTGCTGTGTGTGGCGGGGGTGGCGACCCTGGCCGCGATCAAGTGGGGCCTCAAGGACGACGGGCTCATCTGCGTCACCACCATGGTGTCCGCACTCGTGGCAGCACGGGCGCTGGCGGCCAGCGGTCAGTCGCGGTCAGACCTGCTGGGCCACAATGCCATCCGGTCGAGCAGCCTGTCGCGCAGCACCAGCGTGTGAAACAGGACGGCACACAGGTGAGCGGTGAACGTCAGGAACAGCAGATAGGCGAAGACGGTGTGGCACGTGCGGAGCACCCCATAGACATCGATGTCGTGGGGTGCGATGCCGGGCAAGCGAAATGGCCCCACCAGCGTGACCGGGAATCTGGCAGCGGACAGCATCGCCCAACCCACCAGGGGCTGCACCAGCAGCAGGGCATACAGCAGGTATTCCGACCCCGATGCGATGCGCCGCTCGGCTCGGCTCATGGTCGCCAGAAACGGCGGCAGCTTGTGGGTCAGCCGATTCACCAGGCGCGCCACGGCGAACACCAGGATCAGGATTCCCAGCGGCCGGTGAATCGCCAGCAGCAGCGGGTAATAGCTCAACGACGCGATCATGGTCACGCCGATGAACAGCTGCGCGATGACCATGGGCGCCATCAGCCAGTGCAGAATCCGCGAGGGCAGCGCGAAGCGCTTGGGGACCTCGGTGATTTGGCCGGTCACGAGCGCACCAGGCTGACGTCGACCTCGCTGGGCGACTTGGATTCGGTAGCGCGGCGGGCAAACGACCGCGCATACACGGCGGACCTCGCCGCGGGAAGGGGATCATCGGACGGGCTGATACCGTCCGGGAGCACCAGTGGGTCGAAGTTGATATCTCGCGCGTTGCCGGGCTCTTCGGTCTGCACCGCGGAAATGGTGATGGTGCCTGCCTCGACGGATCGCCTCGGCTGCGGCCAGGTTTTGGTGGGGTCGTTGGTCGGATCGCCCGGCTCGCCGATGGTGATCACCAACCGCCAACTCAGCGGTCGCTGCGCCACCGCGCGGATGAGGTCGTCGAACAGATAGTCCTTGCCCGGGGCCGCCGGGGCCGCCGGGGCTTCTTGTGGAACGAGCGACCAGCGCACCGGAACGGTCGCACCCGCGCTGTTGGTGAAGAAGAACGCATTCAGCCCGTGAAAGGTGCTGTCCCCGAACCCCGCACTGGGCGGTGATTGCTTGATGATCTTCATCGCCGCGGCCGTCTCGGGATGGTTGGCGAGGAAATCGGCCATCTTCTGCGGATCGGCCTTGCCCGTCGACGGCAGGGGTTTGGAGGCGAGCATCCGGTCATAAAACCCCTGCGGCGTGCTGTCGGTGAAGACGGGCAGGTTGATCATCGCCGTGCGCCACTGCTGGCCGTCCGCCTCCAACAACAGACCCAGACCCCGGACGGTGTCGGGCTTGTCGGGCTGATCCGGCAGACCGCCGCCCAGCGAAAACCGGCCGATCACCGGGACACTTCCGGGCTGGAAGACCGCCGCCCGGCAGATCGCCGCGGCCGCTCCGGTGCTCACGAAAGTTCCTGTGGCGCTGAGGCCTTTGGCGTGGTTGCGGCGAAACCCGTCGTGGCGGCCATAGATGTGCTCGAAGCGATCGGTGAACCGGGACGGGGTCAGGGTGTCGGGCCGCAACCAGCCGCCCGCATAGGCAAACCCGCCGACGTCGACGGCAGCGACAGCCGCCACAGCGCCCAACCCCACCAGCGCGCCGCGCCGGGTCAACGCCGAACGCCAGGTGGGCTCACTTGGCTCCAAGCCGACTCTCCCTTCTGACCTCGCAGTGACGGAACGCCACTCGCACCACGACGCGGAAACGAAATTCGTTCACTCGGTGGCGAGCTTGCGGTGTTCGATGAGGTCACGCACGCCGCCCGCGCCGAGCCGCTCGCGGAACACCGGCGCGGTGTAGCCGGTGACGGTCGCGTCGGTGCGGGCCCGGGCGGTCGCCGAGCGGGGCATGTGAAACAGCACGCCGATTTCGCCGAAGTAGTCCCCGGGCCCGGCGACCTTGATCAATTCCTCACCGCCGTCGGCCAATTCGTGCACCAGCTCGAACTCGCCCTTGGAGACGACGTAGATCAGTTCGCCCATCGTGCACTGCTCGAACAGCACTTCACCGGCCTTCACCTCGATGGTTTCCGGCGGCTTGTTCGTCTCGGTGAAATCCGGAGTCAGCTCGACGACACGGTCGGCCATCGGTAGCATCCGCGCATCGTGGGTGGCGACCACCACCACCCGATCCCCGTCGGCCAATTCGCGGATCAGCCGCAGCACCTCTTCCACCTGGATGAAGTCCAGGTGCGCGGTCGGCTCGTCGGCGAGGATCAGCGGCGGGTCCAGCGCGATCGCGCGGGCGACCGCGACGCGTTGCTGCTGTCCGCCGCTCAGGTCGCCCGGGCGGTGTTTCATGCGCTCCTGCAGGTTGACCCGCGTCAGCAATTCCTCGGCGCGCTTGCGCGCGGCCCGGCGCGACATGCCCGCCTCGCGCATCGGCACCATGACGTTCTCGAGCGCGGTGAGGCTGGGCACCAGGTTGAAGGCCTGGAAGACGATGCCCACCTTGTCGCGCCGATAGTTCGCCAGCGCGGCGCCGTCCAGGCTCGTCACGTCGACGTCATCGAACTTGATCGCCCCGGACTTGGGCCGCAAGATGCCGCCGAGACAGGACAGCAGCGTCGTCTTCCCGCAACCGCTGGGCCCCAGCAGAATCACCAACGAGCCCGCCTCGACATCGAGGTTCAACCCGTTGATCGGCCGCAGCGCGTACCCGCCGCTGGAGTACTCGACGACGAGGTTCTGAATGCTGAGATCGCCCATCGCTCAGGGACCTCCGAACGCGAGCGCCGGATCCACGGCGACCACCCGCCGCAGTCCGGCGAGGCTGGCCAGCAGTCCGATCGAGATCGCCACCACCGGGAGCAGCACGTAGGCGCCCGCCGGCACCGCGACGATCATCGGAAACAGCGGTCCCAGCACCTGCGCCAGGATGACGCCCAGCACCGCCGCGAGCAGCGCGACGATCAGCGCCTGCAGCGCCAGCCCCGCCATGATCGAACGTGACCGCGTGCCAATCGCTTTGAACACCGCGAAATCGCGCACCCGCTCGAGCGCGGAGAGGTAGACCACCGATCCGACGATCAGCGCCGCCACCACCCACAGCAGAATGGCGACGATCGAGATCGACGTCACCGCGACCTTCAACGGGCGCACCAGATCCTTCACCGCGCCGGCCCGGTCGTAGCTCTGGTAGCCGCCCGGCAGCTGTTGCGGTTTGCCGACCACCCCGATCGACGTGACCATGGGCTGCCCGTTGTACGCCACCTGCTGCAGGCCCTGCGTCGTCAGGAAGATGTTGGGAATCTTGGCCAGCGCAGTCGAATTCGGCACGATTCCGACGATCCGCAACGCGTGCGCGCCGAGCTGCAGCGTCTCGCCGATGTGCCGGCCCAGCACGCTCGACGCCGCGACCTCGTCCGGCTTCGACGGGATCCTGCCTTCCGACACGTGGGGCATCCCGGGTCCGCGCTCGGGCGCGCCGAAGGCCGTCACGTTTCGCGTCGAGCTGCCTTCCTTCATGATCGTGCCGACACAGGCCAGCGGGGCGGCCGCGGCGACCCCGGGCAAATGCGCGATCTTGGCCAGGTCGACATCGGGGAACGGTGTCGAACCCAGGAAGGGCCCGGCCGCGCCGTCTTTGACCACGAAGGTGTCGACGCCCAGTGAATCGACGGTGTTGCGTGCCTCGACGCCGAAGCCGTTCGCGAGCCCGGTCATCACGAGCGTCATCCCAAAAATCAGTGCCGTGCTGACGACCGCGATGGCCAGGCGCCGCTTTCGCCATTGCATGTCCCGCAGGGCCGCGAAGAGCATTCCCCGAACGTACCAACTGCCCCCGGTCGTGGGCAGGGGTTGCTAGGCCAGGACCTGCTGTATGCGTTCCTGGCGCGGCATTACCGGACCGTCGTCGAGGGGCTCGTCGATGCCCAATTCGGTGAGCCCCACCTTGGTGATCATCGCAGTGCCGTAGGCGTTGAGGGCGAGCTTTCGGTCGTCGCTGTGGCCGTCGTCGACCAGCATCGCACCGATGAGGCAGATGACGGCCATCTTGTAGGCGTTGAACGCGCGGTACCAGGGCCGGTTGCAGACCGTGATCCCGGTGGTCGCCTCATAG
The DNA here is from genome assembly GCA_963758775.1 of uncultured Actinomycetota bacterium. GTDB lineage: Bacteria > Actinomycetota > Actinomycetes > Mycobacteriales > Mycobacteriaceae > Mycobacterium. The sequence continues at coordinate 874,077 of CAVWWU010000010.1, read as the reverse complement.
TGTGCGAGCAGGGCTTCGATGGACAGCGCCGCAGGGTGGCTGTTGATCCCGACGGGCTGCATCCAGAGCATTTCCAGCCACCCGATGTCGGTCAGGGGATCGCCGACGGTCGTCATCTCCCAATCGAAGACCGCGCTGACCTCACCGTCGACGAACGCGAAGTTGCCCGGCTTGGCGTCGCCGTGCACCAGCGTCACCCGCGGGCTCGATGCCGGCTTGCCCTCGCGCAGCGCCTGATGCAGCCGCTCGAGCGCGGGCAGGGAGCCACGTTTGACGCGTTTCATCTCGGCGGCCCAGTGGCCGAGCTCGCGCTCGAGGTGCTCACCGCCGTCATCGAGTGCGTCGAGCCCGGTCTGCTCGAGGTCGACGGAGTGGATCGCCGCGATCTGCCCGATCAGGCTGCGACACATCCGCGATACGGTCTGGTCGTCCGTCTCGGGGGCCTCCATTTCGTAGACGTCCCCGGCGGCGCGCTGCATGACGAAGAATGGCCGTCCGAGCACATCGCCGCTGTCCTCCAGCCATAACGCCCGCGGAACACGAACCGCGGTGTCCGCCAACGCACGCAGGATGGTGAACTGGCGAGCAAGGTCGTAGGGTTCCAGCAGCGCGGGCGGTTTGGGCCGCAGCCGCAGCACCACGTCGTGGCGAGTGTCTTGACCACCGCGGCCGGCCACCACGGTCAGCATCATCATCTCAGCGGAGTGTCCGAAGTTCACCCGGTCCACACCCTCGACCCGGACGTCGTCGGCTTCCGGTAGTTGCGTGCGCAACCAATCAGTCAGGCGCGCAACGGCGTTGGCGTCCAGCGTCATTGCCGGGCCCGGTCGCGTGATCGGCCCACCGGCTTATCCTGTTTGAACGACGACATGTCCATCGCGGCCCAGTTCGGGTAGCGGCGGTAGCCCTGCCCGCCCATCAGGAACTCGAAAATGCCCCACCCGGTATCGCCGTCGAGCTGAAAACGCATCAGCTGATCGAGCGCCATCGACTTACCCTCGGTCTCGCTTAGCTGCTCGGAATTATTGCTGTCCCAGAGGAAGTGGAGGAAGTAGGCGCCGCCGCCCAGGTCTTCGTACTGGGAGTGCGCCATCGGCATTCCGTAATAGGCGTTGACGTGCTGGTGCGGGGCGTCGGCGGTGACGTGGTAGGTCTCGCCGTCTTCGTCGGTGAAGATCAGGGTCGCGCGAGCCGGTTGCTTAGTGTCGCCGTCGAAATCGACATCGTGCTCGATGCTGACGAAACGCTTCGACAGGGTACCGTCGGCGTGCGTGATCCCGCCATCTACGTAATTGACTGTTCCGTCGTGCGATTCGATGATCCACGCCTCGATGGCGCGGTCTTCGAAGCCGGCATCGAGCCATAGCCAGAAGTCGATCTTGTCGGCAACGCGTACCCCGAACGTGCGATCGCGGCCGCCGTGAAATCCGTCGACGCTGATGCGCTCGCCGTCGATCTGCACCCAGCCGCTCCATCGGCCGGGCTCCTTCATGTGATACATGTCGGCCAGCAGCCGGCCGTCCTTGTCGCGCACCTTCATCGGCAACAGCTCCCACATGGGTGCGGTCGGCTCGTAATAGAGCTCCCACTCGATTCCCGAGCTATTTGGTTCGATGTCGAGCCGCCACTTCTTCAACGGCTCGACGCAGGTCCAGCTCATCGGCCCGGCGCGCAGCTCTCCGCGGTCATCGGCCGTTATCGGCCTGCCGGACAACAGATCCCAGTGTCGGCCATCGGCGAGACTGACCTTGATGTAGCCCAGCCCGCTCGCAGTGTTGGGGTTGTTGCCGTAGCCGGAGGCCAACAGCAGCGTGCCGTCCGGTGACGATGCAAAGAAGTAGCAGCGATCCGACCACGTGGGGTCGGGGTCGTGCACTTGGTCGAAAGTCGTTGGAAGCTGGTGGGTGAACGACTCGTCAGCCGCGGAGTAAACCATCTAATTTCCTGTCCTGCAACGGGATTCGACTAAAACCGCGATTTATGCCGTAATATCGCAGCCATGGAACCGAGCCGGCGTTGGGGCGACGACCGCGCGATCCTCGATGACGAGGAAGCTCGCAGGCGCATCCTGGACGCCGCGGGCCGCTGCATCGTCCGCCGGGGGAACACTCAGTTCCGGATGGGCGAAGTGTCCGACGAGGCCGGGGTGTCACGGTCGACGGTGTACCGATACTTCCCCGGCCGCGACGACGTCCTGCTGGGCCTGATGTTGATGCGTGTCGACAACGCGCTGCGTGAGCTGGTGCACTCGCTGCCCACCCCCGACGATCCGGTTCGGTCGGTACCCGAGATGGTCCTGGCCCGCGTCGAGTCAGTGAACGGCAACCCACTGAACGAAGCGTTGTTCGCCGCGGAGAGCACCGCGGTGGCCGCCGCCCTCGAGAAGGGCTCCGCCCCGATTGTCGAGTTGCTGTTGCGCCACTACGGGCCGCTGCTGAATCGGTGGAAGCGCGACGGGCGTCTCTACGACGATCTCGAGCCCGCGTCGGTGGTCCAGTGGCTGCACAGCACCACCTTGTTCCTGCTGGCGCCCTCGTGGCGCTACCGCTCAGCCGCCGACAAGCGCCAATTCGTCGAGCAGTTCGTAGTTCGGGCATTAGTGCCACAGATCAGACAATAAACTGATATTGTCCGATGTCCAGACATTTGTGTGTTTTTGTCTGACGGCGGGTGTACGAATGAGAACGGATCAGCATGCAAAACCCTGTTAACCAGGCCTTTTCCATGGTCGGCCTGGCCGCCCATCTTGGCCGCGGCGTCGGCCGGGTGGCCTTCGACGCGGTGATCGGCGACAGGCTGGGCCTGCCGCGCACGGTCGAAGACATCACCCCGGCCGTCCTCACCAAGGTCATGGGCGCCACCGTGAGATCGGTCCGCGTGCTGGGCAGCGATGCGGGCACCTCGTCGCGCGCGCGGCTGGTGCTGACCGGCAGTGGCGTACCGGAGTCGGTGTTCGTCAAGCTGGCGGCACAGACCGCCGCTACGCGCTTGATGGGTGAACTCGGCCGGCTCGGACACACCGAGGTGCGCTTCTACAGCGAACTTGCCTCGCAGGTCGTCGGGGTCCCGAATGCCTACGGCGCGGCGTTCGACACCTGGACCGGCCGCTACCTGCTGGTGCTGGAGGAGCTGCCCGCTTCGTGCGAATTCCCCGACACCTTGCACCCCATCTCCATCGACCAGGCGAGCCTCGTCATCGAGCTGCTGGCCAACCTGCACGCCACCTTCTGGGATCGGCTGCCGCGTGACGGGCGGGGCCCCTTGGGATGGCTCTACACCCCGTCGGGCGACGTCACTTCCCTGCTGACCGGCTCGCTGATGAACACGTCGATCAAACGCCTCGCCGAGCGCACCAGCATCCCCGTCGAGAACGGCCGCTTCATCGCCGAGAATTACCGCGCCGTCGCCGCACTGATCGACACTGGACCGCACACGGTCACGCACGGCGACGCCCACCCCGGCAACATGTACTTCCAGGGCGGCAAGGCGGGACTTCTGGACTGGCAAGCGGTCCGGCGTGGGCACCCCTCCCGCGAGCTCGCCTACACGCTGATCACCAGCCTGACCCCGGAAGACCGCCAGGCGTTCCAACGCGAACTTCTCGACGACTACCGGCGCGCGCTCGCGGCGGCCGGCGGCCCCGAGCTGGATCGCGAGGACCTGTGGCTGCGCTACCGGCAGGCGGCGCTGTACGCCTACGTCGCACCGCTGATCACCGCCGGCATGGGCGGCATGCAGGTCGAAGACATCGCGATGGAGGGTGTGCGCCGCGGTGTGGCGGCGCTCGATGACCTGGGAACGATCCCGGCACTGAGGATTTCCCTCTAGCCCGCGAAATTCCGGCCGAACCCCTTGCCATACCCACCGCAGGAGTTACGCTACTTCGAGTAGCGTAATGCGGCGGGCAAGGAGTCCCACATGTTCGACCTGAAGATCGTCGGTGGCACTGTCGTCGACGGCACCGGCGCGGAGCGTTTTCGCGCGGACATCGGCATCAAGGACGGCAAGATCGTCGACGTCGTGCGCCGGGGCAACGGCGACCCGGAGCTGGCGGGTGAGGCGGCCGAAACCATCGACGCGACCGGAAAAGTGGTGGCCCCCGGCTTCGTCGACATCCACACCCACTACGACGGCCAGGTGAGCTGGGACAGCTCGCTCGAGCCGTCCAGCGGCCACGGCGTCACCACGGTGGTCACCGGCAACTGCGGCGTCGGCTTCGCCCCCGTGCGGCCCGGCACCGAGAAGTGGCTGATCGAACTGATGGAGGGCGTCGAGGACATCCCCGGCACCGCGTTGACCGAGGGCATCACCTGGGGCTGGGAGACCTACCCGCAATACCTCGACGCGATCGGCAAGCAGAACTTCGCGATCGATGTGGGCAGCCAGGTCGCGCACGGCGCGATCCGCGCGTACGCGATGGGCGAGCGCGGCGCCCGCAACGAGCCGGCCACACCCGAGGACATCGCGGCGATGGGCCGACTGGTCACCGAGGCGATCGAGGCCGGTGCGCTTGGCTTCTCCACTTCGCGCACGATGGGTCACCGCGCGATGGACGGCGAACCCGTGCCCGGCACGTTCGCCGCCGAAGACGAGCTGTTCGGCCTCGGCCGCGCCATGGCGGCCGGGGGCCAGGCGGTGTTCGAGCTGGCCCCGCAGGGGTCCGCGGGCGAGGACATCATCGCGCCGAAGAAGGAACTGGAGTGGATGCGGCGCCTGGGCAGCGAGATCGACCGGCCGGTGTCCTTCGCGATGATCCAGGTGGACGCCGATCCAAACCTGTGGCGCGAGATGCTCGATATCTCCGCCGACGCCCACGCGGCCGGCAGCCGGTTGTACCCCCAGGTCGCCGCGCGCCCGTTCGGCATGATGATCGGCTTCCAGGGCCACCACGGCTTCAGCCACCGGCCCACCTACCGGCGGCTGGCGGCCGAGTGCAGCCGCCAGGAGCTGGCCCAGCGACTGGCTGAGCCCGCGGTGAAGGCCGCCATCCTGTCCGAGGATGACCTGCCCGCCGACCCCAGCCTCTTGTTCGACGGGATGTTCGCCCTGGTGCAGTACTCGCTGCAGCGGCTGTACGCGCTGGGCAACCCGCCCGACTACGAGCCCACCGCCGACCGCACCGTGGCCGCCATCGCCGCGGCGCGTGGCGAAGACCCGCTCTCGACGCTGTACGACCTGATGCTCGAGCGCGACGCGACGGCCATGCTGATGCTGCCGCTGTTCAACTACGCCGACGGCAACCACGACGCGATCCGGGAGATGATGCTGCACCCGGCCGGCGTGCTCGGGCTTTCCGACGGCGGCGCGCACTGCGGGATGATCTGTGACGCTTCGTATCCCACGTTCCTGCTGACGCACTGGGCGCGCGACCGCAAGCGGGGCGAGAAGCTGTCGCTCGAATACGTGATCCGCAAGCAGTCCAAAGACACCGCCGACCTGTTCGGCCTTACCGACCGCGGCACCATCGAACGCGGCAAGAAGGCCGACATCAACGTGATCGACATGGACGCGCTGACGTTGCACCCCGCCGCGATGGCCTGGGACCTGCCGGCAGGCGGGAACCGGATCCTGCAGGGCGCAACGGGATACGACGCGACGATCGTCAGCGGAACGGTGACCCGGCGCAAGGACGTCGACACCGGGGCGCGCCCCGGCCGGTTGGTGCGCGGAGCCCGCTGAGCGGTGGGCACTCCGACCCGCACCCACGCCCAAGAGGACGCGATCGGAACGCCGCCCGCGTCGCCGACCCTGGTTCCGGCGCAGCGCTATTACTCGTCGGCCTTTGCGGCGCTCGAGGTGGAACGGATGTGGCCGAGGGTGTGGCAGGTCGCCTGCACGGTCGACCACGTCGCCGATCCTGGCGACTACTTCGAATACCGTTGCGGCCCATACGGAGTGCTTATCGTCCGTGACGAGAGCGGTGACCTGCGCGCCTTCCAGAACGCGTGTCGCCACCGCGGCAACTCGCTGTGCGTGGGCTCGGGATCGGGGCTGCACGAGCTCAAGTGCGGCTACCACGGCTGGACGTGGGACCTGGCCGGCACGCTCAAGCGAGTGCCCAACCGCAAGGGCTTCGGCTCGTTGCGGCTGTCCGACTTCCCACTGATTCCAGCGCGAGTCGACGTCTGGGAGGGGCTGGTCTTCGTCAACCTCGATCTGGGCGCTATGCCGTTGATCGAGTACCTGGAGGCGATGCCCGACGACCTCGCCTGGTGCACCCTGAGCAACTTCCGCTGCTACGCCACGCTGACCATCGAGGTAGACGCGAACTGGAAGACGATCGCCGACGGCTATAGCGAGACCTACCACATCCAGACGCTGCATCCGGAGTTGCTGCGCTGCGTGGACGATATTCATGCGCCGCAACAGATCTGGGGCCACACCGGCAAGTCCGACCAACCCTACGGTGTACAGAGCCCGCGGTTCGAGGGCGCACTGAGCGACGAAGAGATCTGGGACGCTTACGTTTCCACGCAGGGCGCGCTGATGGGCGCTTCGGAAGGCACGCCATTGCCGGCCCGCCAGCCCGGCGAAACCGTGCAGGACCTGATCGCGGCGCGCACCAGGGCGTTCGCGGCCGAGCGTGGCGTCGATCTCGGCTGGGCCGACACCGATCGGATCACCCGGCTGCACCAGTACAACGTGTTCCCGAACATGACGCTGCTGGTCAATGCCGACCACCTGACCGTCATGTCTTCGCACCCCGGACCCGACCCCGATCAGGGCGAGCTGGTCATGTATTTGATGACGAACCTGCCACCGGGCGCGCCGCACAACAAGCCGGCGGACATCCGCACCTCCGCCGGGGAGGCCGAGCCCGGCCTGGTGATCACCCAGGACATCCGCGTTCTCGCGGGCCTGCAGCGCGGTATGCACCAGCCAGGCTTCACTCATGTCGTGCTTTCCGGTGAGGAGCGGCGCGTGATCAACATGCACCGCAACCTCGAGCGCTACCTCGACCTACCTGAGTCCGAGCGGATGACCGGCGGCTGACATTCAGCGCGAACTAGAGATGGCTCGCGACGAAAGCCGCTGCCTGCCTGGGCATCCCGGACTGCTGGTAGGAAAGATGCGCCGGGGAGAACAACTCGTCGTGCGATGGCAGCGTGAAGGCCGGGCCGCCCGCGGTGCACACCGGATCGCCGGGCGCGCACAGGTCAATGGCCTTCGCCCCATACCAGTCGCTGAGCACGTTCACCGGCGCCCCCAGAATTCTGTCCGACGGATTCCCGAATAGCGCGAGGGCAGCGACGTGCGCCGCCTCGTCCGCCGTCAGGATGTCCGGCATCAGGCCCAAAATCGGTGCCCGGGAGATGGTGGCCAGATCGATTACACCCGCGCCTTGGGAATATCCGCCGAGCACCAACTTGGTGTTGGGACAGTTCGCGACCATGTATCGAACGTGCGCGTGCGCGTCGTTAGCGCCGGCAGATGCGGACGGGGCGAGATCGTCGCCGGCCGGGTAGTTGACGGCATACACCCCGAGGGACCGGCCCTTCACCTGCGGGCGTAGCGCATCGATGAATTGCTGCCCGACCGCACCGACCCCGGGTGGCTCATCGGTGCCGCGGGCGAACGTCACCTCGTCGTCGGGGCAGGGATCAGCGGACGCGGCGGCCGTCATGAGGGGCGATACGCTCAGCAGCGTCGCCGAGGTGGTCACCACCGCGCCAGTCAGCAGACGAGCAAACATATTGCCCAGCATACGTTTACAGCGCTCCCATTTCCTAGCCTGAATCTAAGGATAGGGCCGCTTCATCATGGCCATGATGAACACTTGGTCTCCGCTCTCGCGCACTTGGAAGTTGATCAACTCCCATCCGTCTGCGCCAAAGTGATTGGCTCTTTCCATGGCCCAGCCCAGCACGGCATTCACGTCGGAATGCATGCCGGTGGTGAACCAGCTGTGCTCCCACTTCGTATTCATAACCGGGCAGCCTACGCGGCCGATCGGATGCTGTACGTGCAGCAGCCGAACTGAGTCCTGCCCGCGATGAAATCCGATGCGCGCTGCTGGGATTGACTCAATTATCGCGCGCGTCAGCGACAAGCTACGCGGGCCACCGCGACGCCAACACCTTCGGCGTCCACTCCGGCCAGCTGGCTGCGCCGACGAGGTGGCCGGCGCTCATCTGCGCCACGATGCGAGGCCCCTTACGCGTGCTGTTGTCGTAGGCGGTGGTTGAGTCGCAGCGTGTGATCGCGGTGGCGACCAGATCCCAAAGCCGTTGGTAGCGTTGGCGAATCTTGTCTTCGGGCACGTCGTGCCCGCCGGCGATGACGCGGTGTTTGACACGCTGCACGGCGAGCTCTTCGGGGATGAGCAGCACGTGCAAGACCACGGTGTAGTCCGCGGCGTGCGCCGCTTCGATCAACTCGAGCTTGGACGGGTGGGAAAACACGGTTTCGGCGATGAAGGTTCGTCGCAACGTGATGAGCTCAGCCCTGGTTTCAGCGGCCACCCGTGCGGCCTCGTAGGCGTGGGCCGCGGGGTCGGCGGGCCAGCGGTGCCTGGCGATCTCGTCGGCGTTGACGAAGGGGCTTGCCGGCAGCAGCGGCGCGAGGGTGAGTTCGACGAAGGTCGACTTGCCGGCTCCGTTGGGCCCGACGACCAGATCGAGCCGATTCACCGGTCGCCGGCGTTCACTTCTTGCGTCGCGCGGCCCGGCGTTTCGCCGTCACCACGACGGAACTGCCGTCGGGCCGATACTCGACGATCTCCCCCGCCTCATTGAGGGCGACGGTCGTGATGCCGCGCCGCGCCAGCAACTCGCCGTAGTTGGATTGCCCGAGGTTCTCTTCGATCGCCGCGGCGATCTCGGCGTTGAAGACGACACCTTCTTCCACGCCGAGTTCGCGCACGTCCAGCTCTCCGGCCAGTGCCGCCTCCACCCGGCGGCGCGCGCCGGTGTGCTGGCTGGACACCGCGCGGCCCACCCGGGCCCAGTGGTCGAGTTGCTGCTTGCCCGAGCGGCTTTGCCGTGCGCCTTCGGCCACGGCACTGTCGACCAGGTCGGCGGCGAAGCGGGTCACCCGATCAGTAACGTTGGCCATCACATCTCGATTCTGTAGCAATCTGTAACCAGCGTAGCACCTAGCTACGGGTCATGCTACCTGGGCAGATGCCTGTTGACATCTGTTGTTGGTTATCGTTTTATCGACCCATGACGCAATCCCCGGCCGACCTCGTCGCCGAGTTCTGCAAACTGTGGGCTTCACCCGATCCGGACAAGCTGGCCAGCTACTTCACCGAAGACGCTGTGTACCACAATATTCCGATGGCGGCCGTGCAGGGCCGTGCGGCGATCAAAGAGTTCATCGCGGGCTTCCTCGCGGCCTTCGACGGCATCGAGTTCCAGATCCACCGGCAGGTCAGCGACGGCGGGTTGGTGATGAACGAACGCACCGACGTGATGCACCGCAAGGGTGGGGGCGAAGTAGGGCTGCCGGTGATGGGTGTCTTCGAGGTCGTCGACGGCAAGATCGCGGCGTGGCGCGACTACTTCGACATGGCAGCCATCACCAGCGCCTTCAGCTGACCGCTATTCGCGGGCGGACGACACCCACTCCGAGAACACGGAGCGGTGCCCGGACACCTGTTTGCTTGCGGCGTCCAGCGAAACGAGTTGTTCGGGCGTCAACGTCACGGACAGCGATCCGAGATTCTCCCCGACGCGCGAGGCCCTGCGCGTGCCCGGAATCGGCACCGAGGCCACGCCCAGCTCGTCGGCGCGGTACCGCAACCACGCCAGTGCCACCTGGGCCGCGGTCGCACCCTGCTCCCCGGCGACGGACTCGATGGCATCAACGACCGCGAGGTTGGTGTCCAGGGCGCCGCCGGCGAAGCGGGGCATCCGCTGACGGAAGTCGCTCGGCGAGGAAAAGTCCGCGGCCGAGCGGATGGTCCCGGTCAGAAAACCACGCCCCAGCGGCGAATACGGCACGAACCCGACGCCGAGCTCCGCGGCCGCCGGCACCACGTGGCGTTCGACATCGCGGCTCCACACCGACCACTCGCTCTGCACCGCGGCGATCGGGTGCACCGCGGCCGCCGCGCGCAGCTCGTCGGCCGTGACCTCCGACAACCCCAGGTGACGCACCTTGCCGGCCTGCACCAACTCCGCCATCGCGCCGACCGTCTCCTCGATCGGCAGGCTCAGGTCGCGGCGGTGCATGTAATACAGGTCGACCACGTCGGTGTTGAGCCGCTGCAAGCTATCGTCGATGCATTGGTGCACGTAGGCGGCGTCGCCGCGGGCCGTCGGGCCGGCCGACGCCCGATCGGCCGGGTTGCCCGCGATCCCGAATTTCGTCGCGAGGGTGACCTCGTCGCGGCGGTCGGCCAGCACCTTGGCGATCAGGCGCTCGTTTTGACCGCCGCCGTACACGTTGGCGGTGTCGATGAACGTCACGCCGAGATCCAGGCAGGCATTGAGCGTGGCCAGCGCGTCGGCCCGGTCGGTCTCGCCATAGGACTGGCTCAGCACCATCGCGCCGAATCCGATTGCGCTGACCGTCAATCCATCGCCAAGGTCTACTGTCGGCGCCATCCGCTGTGCTCCTGTTCGCAATCGCTGACTTGGACGAATCGTGGGCGATCAACACGCCCGCACCCGAGGCTAGTCCCTGTGGTCCTCGTCTCAGCCGGTTGCATCGGGCTTCGGTGAGTGAATACTCTCTCACTATGCTCACTGGGCCCACTCGGGGACGCGAACGGCTGCTGGCCGAGGCGCTGCAGCTTTTTGCCGCCAAGGGATACGCGGCGACGTCGGTGGCCGACATTCAGCGGGCGTCCGGCCTCGCCCCGGGATCGGGCGCGCTCTATAAGCACTTCGGATCCAAGCGCGAGCTGTTGGAGGCCGCCGTTGCGCACCGCACGGACAGCATCGTGGCCGCGCGCGAGCAGTACGACGCCGGCGGGCGGCAAACCGTCGAGCACGCGGTGCGCACCGCGGGCGAGCTGATCTGGAGCAACCTGACCCAGAGTGAGGATCTGCTCAAGGTCATGCTGCGCGAACCCGACGAGCTCGGCGACCTCGACGAGAAGACCTGGCAGGTCATCACCGACAACGCCTACCAGCGCTTCGCCGACGAACTGGCCGCGTCCAATCGCTCCGGCCGCACCAACATCCCGGACCCCGAGGCGGCCGCGGCCGTCGCGATCGGGTCGCTGTCGTATGCCGCGACGCTCAAGGCGCTGACCGGCCGCACGCCGGGCAACATCGACGACGACCGCTACTTCGAGGCGTGGGTGACGCAAACGCTCAGCATCCTCGCGCAGTACACCAAAAGCCAAGACTAGCAACCAGTTTCAGGGAGAAATAGCCGTGACGTTTTCAATGCAGCTCAGCGACGACGTGATCGAGGTCCGCGATTGGGTGCACCAATTCGCGGCCGAAGTCATCCGGCCCGCCGCCGCCGAATGGGACGAGCGCGAGGAGACCCCGTGGCCCGTCATCCAGGAGGCGGCGAAGGTGGGCCTCTACTCCCCAGACTTCTTCGCACAGCAGGCGGCCGAGCCGAGCGGGCTCGGCATGCTGACCGCGTTCGAGGAAATGTTCTGGGGTGATGCCGGCATCGCGCTGTCCATCATGGGCACCGGCCTGGCCGCGGCGGCGTTGGCGGGCAACGGAACTCCCGAACAGATCGGCAGATTCCTGCCCGACATGTTCGGCACCCCCGGCGACCCCAAGCTCGGCGCGTTCTGCTCATCGGAACCCGACGCGGGCTCCGACGTCGGCGCCATCCGCACCCGCGCCAGCTTCGACGAGGCGTCCCGTGAGTGGGTGCTCAACGGCACCAAGACCTGGGCGACCAACGGCGGCATCGCCAACGTGCACATCGTGGTGGTCTCGGTCTACCCCGAACTCGGCACCCGCGGGCAGGCGTCGTTCGTCATCCCGCCGGGCACCGAAGGTCTCTCGCAGGGGCAGAAATTCAAGAAGCACGGGATACGCGCTTCGCACACGGCCGAGGTGGTGCTCGACAATGTCCGCCTGCCCGAGGACCTGATCCTCGGCGGCCGGGATAAGTTCGAAGACCGCATCGCCCGAGTCAGGTCCGGTGCGTCCGCCGGCGGGCAGGCCGCGATGAAGACGTTCGAGCGCACCCGGCCCACCGTCGGCGCGATGGCCGTCGGCGTGGCGCGCGCCGCCTACGAGTACGCGCTCGAATACGCCTCCCAGCGTGAGCAATTCGGCCGCAAGATCGGCGAATTCCAGGCCGTGGCGTTCAAGCTGGCGGACATGAAGAGCCGCATCGATGCCGCTCGCCTGCTGGTGTGGCGGGCCGGCTGGATGGCGCGCAACAACCAGAGCTTCGACGCGGCGGAGGGCTCGATGGCCAAGCTGGTGGCGAGCGAGACCGCTGTCTACGTCACCGACGAGGCCATCCAGATCCTGGGCGGCAACGGCTACACCCGCGACTATCCCGTCGAGCGGATGCACCGCGACGCCAAGATCTTCACCATCTTCGAGGGCACCAGCGAGATCCAGCGCCTGGTGATTTCGCGCGCGCTGACGGGCCTGCCCATCCGCTAATCGCGGCCGCGGGCCATGATGGCCGCATGACCACCGAGATCCGCGTTCTCGACCGCGAGGACGACCTGCTGGCCGCGGCGAACGTGTTTCGCACCGCGATGGTCGGGTTCCCGCCGCTCTCGAATCTGCGGCCCGGCCAGATCACCACGATGCTCGAACCCGGCCGCACCATCGGTGCATTCGTCGACGAACAGCTCGTCGGCACCGCCGACGCCGTCACCGGCGGACTGACCCTTCCCGGCGGCGCGACCGTCGGCCACGCCGCCGTGACTCACATCGGCGTGCTGCCGTCGTTCACTCGTCGGGGGATCGCCACCGACCTGGTGCGGCATCAACTGCACGACATCGCCGCGCGGGGCGAGGTGCTCGCCTCCTTGCGGGCGTCGGAGGCCACGATCTATGGGCGCTACGGCTACGGCGTCGCCAGCTCGACGCACACCGTGGAGGTGCAGACAGCACGCGCCGCGCTGCGCCCGGATGTCGGTGCCGGCGGCCCGGTGCGGCTGCTGGATGCGGCGCAGGCCTGGGATGTCCTGCCGCGCATCTGCTCCGAGAATCGTCCGGCCCGCGCGGGCACCGTCGACCGTGCGGCGGCGTGGTGGCAGGGTCTGCGGCTGCGCACCGAAGCCTTCCCGGGGGCGTCCTACGTCGCGGTGCACGGCGAACCCGGCAACGAGACGGGATTCGCCCGCTACCGCCCCATCGACACCGAGAGGTGGTTCGTCAGCGACCAACGCACCATCGTGGTCGAAGATTTCTTCGCCCCCGGCACCGACGCCTACCTCGGGCTGATGCGCTTCCTGCTCGGGCTCGATCTCGTTGACCGCGTGACGTTCTGGATGCTGCCCGTCGACGACCCACTGCCCCTGCTGCTGCGTGACCAGCGGGCCGCGAAAATCACCGCGGCCCACGACGAAACCTGGCTTCGCGTCATCGACGCCGAACAGGCATTGACGGCGCGGCGCTACCAGGGCGAGGGGGCGGTCGTCATCGCCGTCAATGACCCGCTGCTGCAGAACAATTCGGCCAGCTTCAGGATCACGGCCGACGGTGCGGCCAAGACCGACCAGAGCCCCCAGCTGCGCGTCGACATCGAGGGTCTCGGTGCGGTCCTGCTCGGCGGCGCCACGTGGCGCGGCCTGGCCCTGGCCGGTCTGGCCAGGGCCGCCGATCCGTCAGCGCCGGCCACGATTAACGTGGCCGACCGGTTGTTCGCGGTGGCCGAGACACCGTATGCCGGGTTCTACTTCTAGACCGGATGTCTAGACCGGATAGGTGATCCCCGTCAGTTCTTCGGAGACCGCCCAGAGCCGCCGCTGCAGTTCGAGGTCGTGGGACTGCGCGCTGGAGCCCACGACTTTCGGGTAACCGCGGGTCTGGGCGAACCCGTCGGGCCCGTAATACTGGCCGCCCTGCACACCGGGGTCGGTGGCGGCACGCAGCGTGGGCAGCGCGCCCATGGCGGCGTCTTGGAAGAACACGGGCGCCAGCAGGTCGGACAGCACGACCAGCGGCCGGGGCATGTTGCGCATCAGCTCCGTGTTGGAGCCGCCCGGATGAGCCGCCGCGGCGATGGTGTTCCCGGTCGAGGCCAGCCGGCGCTGCAGCTCGTAGGTGAACAGCAGGTTGGCCAGCTTGGATTGCCCGTACGCGGAAACCCGGTTGTAGCCGCGTTCCCACTGCAGGTCGTCGAAATGGATGGCGGCGCGGATACGGTGGCCCATGCTGCTGACGGTGACAACCCGCGAACCGGGGACCGGCAGCAGCCGGTCAAGCAGCAGCCCCGTCAGCGCGAAGTGACCCAAATGGTTTGTGCCGAACTGTAATTCGAAGCCGTCCTTAGTGGTTGACTTGTCGGTGTACATGACGCCGGCGTTGTTGATGAGAAGGTCGATGCGTTCGTGGTTGGACCGCAGTTGTTCCGCGGCGGACCGGATGGCCTCCAGTGAGGTCAGGTCGAGTTCCTGCAGTTCGACGTCGGCGCCGGGGGCGGCCTCGGCGATGCGTGTCGCGGCCTGCTTCCCCTTCTCGACGTTGCGCACGGCCAGCACGACGTGCGCGCCACGGGCGGCGAGCGCGGCGGCGGTCTCGAAGCCCAGCCCGGTGTTGGCACCGGTGATGACGGCGGTGCGGCCGGTCTGGTCGGGGATGTCGGCTGTGGTCCATTTGCTCATGGCGGGCTCCATCATTGTGGTTTACTAAACGGGGCGAGCGCTCCGTTTGACTGGACTATACGGAACGCGCGCTCCGTTTCGCAATGCCGTTGGCAACTTCGGGAGGTGTGACGTGGCTCAACCCGATCGGCCGGTGCGCGCCGACGCCGCTCGTAATCGCGCGCGTGTGCTGGAGGTCGCCTACGACACCTTCGCCGCCGAGGGGCTATCGGTGCCGATCGACGAGATCGCCCGGCGCGCGGGCGTGGGTGCGGGCACGGTGTACCGGCACTTCCCGACCAAGGAGGCGCTGTTCCGGGCGGTGATCGCCGATCATCTGCGCCGCATCATCGACGACGGACATGCCCTGCTGGCGACCGAGCAGCCGGACCAAGCGCTGTTCACGTTTCTGCGGTCGATGGTCCTGCACTGGGGGGCCACCGATCGAGGGCTGGTCGAGGCCCTGGCCGGTGCCGGGATCGACGTCAACACCGCGGTGCCGGAGGCCGAGGAGGAGTTTTTGGCCCTGCTGGCCGTTTTGCTGAGCGCCGCGCAGCACGCCGGTACCGCGCGGCCGGACGTGACGGTCCCCGAGGTGAAGACGCTGCTGGTCGGGTGCCAGGCCATGCAGAGCTACAACGGCGAGCTGGCCGAACGGGTGACCGAGCTCGCCCTCGACGGCCTGCGGCAAAGGTGAGCCCCTCTAACCGTCGGAGGCGCCGACAGTAGGGTTGCGAGACGATAGGGAAGATAGGGAGAACCCCTCGAAATCCGACCGACCGTGACGCCGGGAGAGACAACCATGAGCGCCGAGCAGCCGACCATCATCTACACGCTGACCGACGAGGCACCGATGCTGGCGACGTACGCCTTCCTGCCCATCGTGCGCGCCTTCGCCGAGCCTGCCGGCATCAAGATCGAGGCCAGCGACATCTCGGTCGCGGCGCGCATCCTGGCCGAGTTTCCCGAGGAGCTCACCGACGAGCAGCGGGTGCCGGACAATCTGGCCGAACTGGGCAAGCTGACGCAAGAGCCCGACACCAACATCATCAAGCTGCCCAACATCAGCGCCTCGGTCCCGCAGTTGGTCGCCGCGATCAAGGAACTGCAGGGCAAGGGCTTCAAAATTCCGGACTTCCCGCAGAACCCGAAGACCGACGAGGAAAAGGAGTTGCGCAGGCGCTACTCCAACATCCTTGGTAGCGCGGTCAATCCCGTACTGCGCCAAGGCAACTCGGACCGTCGCGCCCCCAAGGCCGTCAAGGAGTACGCGCGCAAGCACCCGCACAGCATGGCCGAGTGGTCGCAGGCCTCGCGCACCCACGTGGCGACTATGAAGCACGGCGACTTCTATCACGGCGAGAAGTCGATGACGCTGGACCGCGACCGCGACGTCAAGATGGAGCTGGTCACCAAGGGCGGCGAGACGATCGTGCTCAAGCCCAAGGTGTCGCTGCTCGACGGCGACATCATCGACAGCATGTTCATGAGCAAGAAGGCCCTATGCGCCTTCTACGAAGAGCAGATGCAGGACGCGTACGAGACCGGCGTGATGTTCTCGCTGCACGTCAAGGCGACCATGATGAAGGTCAGCCACCCGATCGTCTTCGGGCACGCGGTGAAGATCTTCTACAAGGATGCGTTCGCCAAACACCAGGAGCTTTTCGACGAGCTCGGCGTCAACGTCAACAACGGCCTGGTCGATCTGTACGACAAGATCGAGTCGCTGCCCGCCTCGCTGCACGACGAGATCATCCGCGACCTGCACGCCTGTCACGAACACCGACCCGAGCTGGCCATGGTCGATTCGGCCAAGGGAATCACCAACTTCCATTCGCCCAGCGACGTGATCGTGGATGCGTCGATGCCCGCGATGATCCGTGCGGGCGGCAAAATGTGGGGTGCCGACGGGCGGCAGAAGGACACCAAGGCCGTCAATCCCGAGTCGACCTTCTCCCGCCTCTACCAGGAAATCATCAACTTCTGTAAGACGCACGGACAGTTCGATCCGACCACCATGGGCACGGTGCCCAATGTCGGTCTGATGGCGCAGCAGGCCGAAGAATACGGCTCGCACGACAAGACGTTCGAGATCCCCGAGGACGGCGTCGCCAACATCGTCGATCTCGACACCGGTGAGGTCCTGCTGACGCAGAACGTCGAAGAGGGCGACATCTGGCGCATGCCCGTCGTCCGGGACGAAGCGATCCGCGACTGGGTCAAGCTGGCAGTCACCCGGGCGCGCAACTCGGGCATGCCGGTGGTGTTCTGGCTGGACGTGTGGCGCCCGCACGAGAACGAATTACGCACGAAGGTCAACACTTACCTCGCCGACCACGACACCGAGGGTCTCGACATCTCGATCAGGTCGCAGGAGCGTGCCATGCGGCACACGATCGAGCGGGCGATGCGCGGCCAGGACACCATCGCCGCCACCGGCAACATCTTGCGCGACTACCTGACCGACCTGTTCCCGATCCTGGAGTTGGGCACCAGCGCCAAGATGCTGTCGATCGTGCCCCTGATGGCCGGCGGCGGGATGTACGAGACGGGCGCGGGCGGTTCGGCACCCAAGCACGTCCATCAGCTGGTGGAGGAGAACCACTTGCGCTGGGATTCGCTGGGCGAATTCCTGGCGCTCGGCGCATGTTTCGAGGACGTCGGCATCAAGACCGACAACGATCGCGCCAAGATCCTGGGCAAGACACTGGATTCCGCGATCGGCAAGCTGCTGGACAACAACAAGAGCCCGTCGCGCAAGACCGGCGAGCTCGACAACCGGGGCAGCCAGTTCTACCTGGCCCTGTATTGGGCGCAGGAACTCGCCGCGCAAACCGATGACAAGGAACTGAGCCAGCACTTCGCCAAACTGGCCGACACGCTGAGCAAGAATGAGGAGAAGATCGTGGCCGAGCTCGGCGAGGCCCAGGGCGACGCCGTCGACATCGGCGGCTATTACCTGCCGGACGCCGAGAAGACCGTGGCAGTGATGCGGCCCAGCAAGACGCTCAACGACGCGCTGGAGGCCGCGCAAGGCTGACGCCTGTGATCGCCGCACCATTCACAGGAGACGACAATGCTGAACGCGTTCTGGGACAACGTCACCCATAACCTGTTCAAGCCGCTCCTGCTGTTCTTCTACTTCGGGTTCCTCATCCCGATCCTGAAGGTGCGCTTCGAGTTTCCGCACGTCATCCACCAGGCCCTGACCATGTACCTGCTGCTGGCCATCGGCTGGCGGGGCGGCCAGCAGCTCGGCGCGATCAAGCCGGGGCACATCGGGGCGATCGCCGGTTTCCTGGTTTTGGGTTTTGTGTTGAACTGCGCGATCGGTGTCATCACCTTTGTGGTGCTCAGTTGGCCGAGCGCGATGCGGCGCATCGACGAGGCGATGGTCGCGGGCTACTACAGCTCGGATTCGGCCGGGACCTACGCCACCTGCGTCGCCGTGCTGACCGGCGTCGGCATTACGTTCGACGCCTACATGCCGGTCATGCTCGCGGTGATGGAGATTCCCGGCTGCCTCATCGCGTTGTACCTTGCCGCGCGACTGCGCAAGCGGGGCATGGACCCCGCCGGCAACATGCCCGACGAGCCCGGCTACCGCGCGCCCGCGGCGGCCGGGGCCCGCGGCGGCGCGGACCGGGGCGAGATCGGTTCGGGCAACGCAGGATATCTCGGGCGGCCGCTCCCGCTCCGGGCCGGTCAAGAGCAGCGCGTCACCAGAACCGAGCTGCTCAACGAGGTCTTCCTGAATCCCGGGATCTGCCTTCTCATCGGCGCGATTGTCATCGGATTCATCAGCGGGCTGCAGGGCCAGACCGTGAGTCACGACGACAACGCGTTCTTCGTGTCGGCATTCCAGGGAGCGCTGTGCCTGTTCCTGCTCGAGATGGGCATGGTCGCCTCACGCAAGCTGACGGACCTGCGGTCGGCGGGTCCGGGCTTCATCCTGTTCTGTCTGATCGCGCCCAACGTCTTTGCGGCGGTGGGGATCTTCGTCGCGCACGGCTACGCCTTCTACACACACACCGAGCTGAAACAGGGCACCTATGTGCTGTTCGCGGTGTTGTGCGCGAGCGCGTCCTACATCACCCTTCCTGCAGTCCAGCGCCTGGCGATCCCGGAGGCGAGCCCGACGTTGCCGTTGGCGGCGTCGTTGGGGTTGACGTTCGCCTACAACACCACCGTGGGGATCCCGCTCTACGTCGAGATCGCCCGAGGCGCCACCTGGTGGGGCCTGTAGGGGCCTTACGCCGGGCCGCGTCCGTCGCCGGTGAGTTTCACCAGCAGCCGCGTCCCGCCGAGCGGGCTGGCGTGTAAAGAGGCTGCACCGCCGTGCAATTCGGCTTGCTGGGCGACCAACGCCAGTCCCAGTCCGGAGCCGGAACGCGATGCCGTCGACCCGCGGGAGAAGCGTTCGAACACGGCGGTGCGTTCCTCTTCGGGGATTCCGGTGCCGTTGTCGTCGATCGCGATTTCCACGCCCTCGGCGGAACTGCTTACGGTGAGCCGGATTTCGCTGGCGCCGCCGTGCTTGACAGCGTTGGCGATGGCGTTGTCGATCACCAGCCGCAGCCCGGTGGGCAGCCCGATCATCAGCACGGTCGGCGACGGCACCAGGGACACCTGCACGTCGGGGTAGGTGCGCAGCGCGTCGTGCGCGGCGCGATCCAGCAGCTCGGTGATGT
Source organism: uncultured Actinomycetota bacterium (assembly GCA_963758775.1). Taxonomy (GTDB): domain Bacteria; phylum Actinomycetota; class Actinomycetes; order Mycobacteriales; family Mycobacteriaceae; genus Mycobacterium. Next base: position 854,694 of record CAVWWU010000010.1, on the reverse strand, counting down.
CGAACGGAACGAAATCGTCGATGGTGGTCAGCTCGCCCTGCGCCAGCCTTTCCAGCGCCGTCAGTGTCGCCTCGATCCGGCTTTGGGTGCGGATGACGTCGCCGATGACCTCGTGCCGCTGGTCGGGGGCCAGCTCCAGGGTGGACAGCACCTCCAGGTTGGTGCGCATGGCCGTCAACGGGGTGCGCAGTTCGTGTGAGGCGACGGCGGCGAAATCGCGGGCCGATTCCAGCGCCGCCTTGGTGCGCTGTTGCTCGTTGCCGATGCGGGCCAGCATGCCCTCGACGGCCTCGGCGATCTCGACGGCCTCCCGCACGCCGCGCACCTGGACCTCGTCGGGGCTGGACTGGGCGTTGATGGCGCGGGCCTGCTGCGCGAGCAGCAGGAACGGGTTGACCATGATCAACGAGATCACCCAGCCGACCAGAACCGTGCCGCCGATCACGCCACCGCAGATCAGCAGCACCCGCAGGTGCAGCTCGTTGATCCGGTGCTGAGCCTCCGCCAGCGGCGCGGCCAGTGCGATCGAGGCCGGACCCGCGGAGAAGGTGCGGACGCGGTATTGCACGCCGTTGATGGTCGTGTTGGCGTAGCCGTTCGCGAGCTTGGGCACGATGACGTTGCCGGGCACGGACACCGTCACGCCCCCGATGCGCGCGGTGCGCACCAGATCACCGTCCGACGTCGGCCCGGCGGGGTTGGTCAGCTGCGAGGTGTTGAGCAGGCTGTTGATATCGCCCAAGCTGCTGACCGAATCCAGGCGGCGGTCGAGTTGGGTGTACTGGTCGTTGGTGACGCCGATCCACACCCACGCGCCCAGCGTCAGCACCAGCGCGATCACCGACAGCGCCGAGACGATGACGATGGTGCGCAGCGACAGCACCCGCGTCGGCAGCCGCATGCCGAACACGCGGATGTCGGGTTGCGTTGCCCCGCTTACGCTCTCGGGCGACATCAGCTCACGAGGCCGGCGGCGGCGGCGAATACCTCGAGCTCCCGCTCGATGCCGGATCCGGCGGGCTGGTAGACGATTTCGGTGACGCCCTGCCCGGCCAAGCCCGCGATCTTCTCCGCGACCTGCTCGGCGGTGCCGGTCAGCGCGATCGAGCTGGCCAGCGGGATCAGCGCGGCGACATACGGCTCGTCACGCGGGTTGGCCCGCACGAGATGCCCGGCGTGGATGGCGAGATGACGCTCGTCCTCGGGATACTCCTCGACTGCCTTCCGCCAGCCTTCCCCACCCGGGAACGCGTCCACCGCCGCAGCGCCACCGCGCTCGTACACGGCGTGGTAGAACACCACCGCACCGGGCGCCGCGGCGTCGATGGCGCGCGGCGACGTCACGTCTTCGCCCTCGTCGAGCACGGTCCCGTAGCACAGCAGCGCCCGCCAATCACTCACCTTCACAGCGTCGGGTTGGGGGACGGCGGCGGCGAACACGCCGTCGCCGAGCTCGGCGGCCACCGCCAACCCCTTCGGGCCTTCGGCGCCGATCAGGATGGGCACCCGAATCGGCCGCAGCGCGCCGAAGCCGGGCAGGTGCAGCATGGAGATCTTGGTGCCCTCCCACACGGCGATGTCGCCGGCCAGCAGGGTCCGCAGGCAGCGGACGTACTCGGCGACCTTGCGCCACGGCATCGGGCGCTGGCCCATGGCCAGCCGGCCGGTGAACCCCGACCCGACCGCGACCACCACCCGCCCGGGGGCCTGGCCCTCCAGCTCGGCGATCGCGGCGGCGTTGACCATGGGATGGCGCAGGCTGGGAACCAGCACGCCCGGGCCGAGACCGATGCGCGTCGTGCGCTCGGCGCACCGGGTCAGCACCATCCACACGTCGGGGTAGAGGGCGGGCGAATCGTAGAGCCACGCGCGCTGGTAGCCCAGTGACTCGGCCAGCTCCACCTGGGCCGGGGTGCCGGACGACGTGGCGAACGCACAGGAAATCTCCATCGCCAAACACTAACCCTGCCGTCGCCGCACAACCTCACGGTGTCCGGCGTCCAGCCGGCGTGTCCAGCCGCGCGCGTCCAGGTGCTCTAGCAGCGGGATCGCGACCCGCCGGGTGCTGCAAAGCGCTTGCCGCGCTTGGCTTGTGGTGAACGGTTGGTCCAGCGCCGCCAGGGTCCGCATGGCCAGGGCGGGCGCCGTGGGCAGCAGCACCAATCCGGCTTGCGAGCCGTCGCGCAGCCGCAACACCCGGCCGGCGCGCTCGGCCGCGGCCAGTTCGCGGGGGCCGAGCCGCAGCGCCGACAGCTCGTCGGCCTCGGGCGCGCGGAACGGTTCGGTCGTCAACCGCGCCTCGAGCTCGGCGACGGCCGCTTCGGCGGCTCCGAGGTCGTCGCGGATACCGGGTTTGCGGATGTGGCCGTCGCCCTGCTCGAGTCCGGCATCGCGGGCGACCACGTCCAGCAGCGACTCGTCCGGTATGCCCAGCAGGTCGCGGGCGGCGCCGCGAGACAGGCCATCCACCAACGGATCCCGGGCGTGCAGCTCGTTGACCGCGGTTCGCAGCCGCCGCTGCCAGCCGTCGTAGGTTGCGCCGTGTACCCACCAGCCGTCGATGACGCGAACCGCGGCGGGCGGTTCGGCTTGGTCGGCTAACAGCCCCAGCCGTCGGAGGTGGTCCTCTTGTACCGCACCCCGGCGCGCCACCTCGGCCGTCAGGTCGCCGCGCGGATCCAGGCCGGCGAGCGCGGCGGCCCGTCGTGCGGCATCGCCGCGGCGCCGCAGCGGCGGTGGCTCGGCGTCGAGCACCTGCGCACCGGCGAGCGCATGGCTGCCGCCGGGGTAGCGCAAGATCAACCGGTCGCCAAGGACCAGCGGCAGGCGCCGGTCGAGTGTCAACCGGCCGTGCTCGTCGTCGAAGGGCCGCAGCCGTGCGGGCACCGCCGCGGTTCCGACGTGCACGATTAGCTGCGCCGGGCTCTCGGTCAGTGGGTTCCCGGTGACGCGGCGCACGTCGAGGATGCGCGTGCTTGGCCACGCGCCGGGTGTGACCAGCGCGTCGCCGCGATGGACGGCGTCGCGGGACACCCCGCGCAGGTTGAGCGCCACTCTGGCCACCGGTCCGAGGTGGGAATACGGTTCGCCGCGGCTTTCCAGGCCGCGGATCACCACCGATCGGGTGCGTTGCGCGCCGAGCAGGTCGAGCCGGTCGCCGGTGGCGAGTGCGCCCGCCGCGAGCGTCCCGGTGACCACGGTTCCCGCTCCGGTGATGGTGAAGGAGCGATCGACCCACAGCCGCAGCCGCGCGGTGGTCTCGGGCGGGGGCAGCTGCGCAAGGACGCGGTCGAGGACAGCGCGCAGCTCGGCCAGTCCGCTGCCATCGACCGCCGAGACGATGACACCGGGCGCGTCACGCAACCCCGTTTCCGCCAGCTCCGCGCGGGCTTGTTCCAGGGCTTGCTCGGCGGCGTGCCCGGGTGCCCGGTCGGCGCGGGTGATCACGATGAGCCCGAGCCGAATTCCCAACGCGGCGAGCGCATCTCGGTGATCGCTGGACTGGGCCTGCCAGCCCTCGTCGGCCGCGACGACGAAGCAGACCACCGGCGCCGGGCCCAGCCCGGCCAAGGTGTTGCCCAGGAAGCGATAGTGGCCGGGCACGTCGACGAAGGCGACCTGGCGACCCGACGCCAGCATCGTCCAGGCGAAGCCGAGGTCGATGGTCAGCCCGCGTCGGCGTTCCTCTTCCCAGCGGTCGGGCTCCATGCCGGTGAGGGCCCGGATGAGGGTGCTCTTGCCGTGGTCGACGTGACCGGCGGTCGCTATGACGTGTGTGCTCAGGGCTTCGCACCCAACGCGGCACGCACGGCGGCCAGCAGGCGATCGTCGTCGGATTCGGGGATGCACCGCAGGTCGAGCAGACAGGCGCCGTCGTGCACCCGCGGCAGCACCGCCGGGTCGCCCGCGCGCAGCGGGCCGGCGGCGCCTTCGGGCAGGCGCACGGCCCATCCGGGCAGCGGGACGCCGGGTGCTCCCCCGCCGCCGACCCGGCCGTCGTGCGCGACGACGGACGCACTGAGCCCAGCGGCCAGGCGCTCGGCGCGGGCGCGCAGCCGGTCGGCGTCGGCGTGCAGCGCCCGGGTCACCGGCGAAGCGCCGGCGCGCAGGGTCGCCTCGAGCGCGGCCAGGGTGAGCTTGTCGGCGCGCACCGCGCGCGCCAGCGGGTGTCGCGCCAGGCGCGCGACCACGTCCGCGCGTCCGAGGACGATGCCCGCCTGCGGTCCGCCGAGCAGCTTGTCGCCGCTGGCGGTGACGATGTCGGCGCCTTCGGACAGCGCGGTGGCGGCGTCGGGTTCGTCGGGCAACAGCGGGTCGGGCTTGAGCAGCCCGCTGCCGAGGTCCACGATCAAGGGCAGACTGGTCAACTCGCGAAGATCTTGCAGGGAAACGGCTTTGGTGAAGCCTTCCACCCGGAAGTTGCTCTGGTGCACCTTCAGCACGCACCCGGTCTGTGGGCCGATTGCGTCGGCGTAGTCCTTCGGGTGCGTACGGTTGGTCGTACCCACTTCACGCAGGCGCGCGCCGGTGGAGGCGATCAGGTCGGGCAGCCGGAACCCGGCGCCGATCTCGATCAGCTCGCCGCGGCTGATCACCACCTCGGCGCCGGCTGCCAGCGCCGTCGTGGCGAGCACCAGGGCGGCGGCACCGTTGTTGACCACGAGGGCGTCCTCGGCCGCCGGGCAGGCGTGGAGCAGCGCTTCGCGCACCGCGACCCCGCGCTCGGAACGGGTGCCGGTGGCCAGGTCGAGTTCGACGTCGACGTAGCCGCTGGCGGCGATCAGCGCCTCGACCGCGCTTGGCGCCAGCGGTGCGCGGCCCAGGTTGGTGTGCACGACGACGCCCGTGGCATTGAGGACCGGGCGCAACCTGGTGGCGCCGCTATCGGCCAGCGACGCGGCCAGGGCGTCGGGGACCTGGTCGGGCGCCAGCTCACCGCGCCGGGCGCGGTCCTGGACGTCGCGGACCGCCGCCCGGACGACGTCGTCGCCCAGTCGAGTCCGCGCCCCCTGCACCGCCGGGAGCGCCAGCAAGTGATCCGTGCGCGGAATCAGTCGGCGCGGGTCGACCTGGGTCACGGGCCTCCTCGTTTCGCGGAGGCGGACGGGAATCGAACCCGCCAGACCGAGATGCTCGATCTCACCGGTTTTGAAGACCGGGGGGACCACCAGGAACCCAAACGCCTCCGCGGTTCAACCTAGCCTGTGCGGACGGCCCGCCGAGCGTCACGCCAGGGTGGCCGTCGGCGTCGACCGTCGCGCCAGCGTGACGTTCGGCAGCGCTGCCCGTTCTCGTAGTCTCGGGGCATGACGCAGACGCGGCTCACCGGATACGCGCACGGCGGCGGCTGCGCCTGCAAGATCCCGCCCGGTGAGCTGGAAGAAGCGGTCCGGGGTCTGACCGGGCAATCGGGCGAGAACGTGCTGGTCGGGCTCGACGACGGCGACGACGCGGCCGCGGTGCGGGTCGGCGACCTCGCGGTGCTGTCCACGGCGGACTTCTTCACACCCGTCGTCGACGATGCCTACGACTGGGGCCGCATCGCCGCGGCGAACGCGCTCTCGGACATCTACGCGATGGGCGGGCGCCCGGTCGTCGCGATCAACCTGGTCGGCTGGCCACGCGATGTGCTGCCGCTGCAGCTGATGACCGAGGTGCTGCGCGGCGGCTTGGCCGTGGCAACCGAAGCCGGGTGTCCGGTCATCGGCGGCCACTCGATCGACGACCCGGAACCCAAGTACGGGATGGCCGTCACCGGCATCGCCGACCCCGCAAAGCTGCTGCGCAACGACGCCGCCGAAGCGGGCCTGCCGCTCACTCTCACCAAACCCCTGGGCGTCGGGCTGCTCAACAATCGGCACAAGCAAACAGGTGAGGTGTTCGCCGAGGCGATCGCCACCATGACGCAGCTCAACCGCGCCGCCGCCGAGGCCGCCGTGGCCGGCGGCGTGCGTGCGGCCACCGACGTGACCGGCTTCGGGCTTCTGGGGCACCTGTACAAAATGTGCCGCGCCTCGACGGTGGGGGCCGTCATCGACCGGGCCGCGGTGCCGGTGCTCGAAAGCGCGCGCGATGCGTTGCGCGACGGGTTCGTGTCCGGCGGGACGCGCCGCAACCTCGACTGGGTTCGGCCGCACCTGCAATGCGGGCCGCAAGTCAGCGAGGACGACCTGTTGCTGCTCGCCGACGCACAAACTTCCGGCGGCCTGCTCGTGGTGGGCGAACTACCGGGCCATCCCGTGATCGGCCACACCACGGCGGGTGCGGGCATCGAAATCCGTTAGCCGCCAGTAGTAATGGAGTCATCCGTGATGCCCGCTGCCCGCCGGGCGGCCAGCCGGCGCTTCTGTGGCTCGATCGTGTAGCGGGGATCCCGCGCGGATTCCTTACCCGCCTCGAAGAACCCGAACCTCAGCAGCGCCGACGCCGCCAACAGCGCCAGACCGGACAAGGCGGCGGTGCCTCGGCGATGCCCGCCGAGCAATGCACCCAAACCGCCTGCGGCAGCTAGCCATTCACTCCACTGCAGCATCCGGCCGGGCGTGCCCTGATGCAGGGGTTCGGTGGTCACCGGGTCCATCAGGTGCTCGGTGACTCTGGCCGAGATCAGGTCGCTGACCGCGCCGATGACGGCCAGCCTTCGGGCGGGCCCGGCTTCGGCGACAGGGGTGGTGATCATCGCCAACCCCGATGCGGCCAGGCTGGCCGAGCTGACGAACACGAACGGCAGGCCCTTGTACGCCGCGTTCCACGTCGGTGTCGCGGTGTCGTTGAGCAAGACCGCCGTATAGACAGCCAGTGGCGGTGCGATCACCCCGGCCGCCAATCCCGCAGGTGCTTCCACCGCGCGCAGCACAGGTCGCAACGGGCCCAACGGAATTCGCTCGCCGGTCAGCCGATCTATCTCCGACGCCGCGGCAATTCCGATGCCGCCGCTGAACGCGCTGAGGATCCATGAGCCGACGCTCATCGGCGACGTCAGCTTGAAGGTCCGAATCATGTTGACGAAGCGCTCAGGCCGACCGAGGTCCTTCACCAACGCGACCGCGCCCAGCGCCACGGCGACCAAGGCGGATAGTCTTGTGTTGCGGCGCAACGTGTTTCGACCGGTGAGCTGCGCGCCAGCCGCCAGCAGCCCGGACCCGCCGGCCACGCCGCCCAGGAACAGGTACGCCGCCACCTCGTGGCCCCACGGCGCGGGCTTCACCACCGGGCGCCCGTAGTACGAGGTGAACTCGGCTTTGGGGACCGTCGGCATTTCGCGCGAACCCTCGCCGCGGCCTCGCTTACCGACCACCGGTTCGGGCGGTCGCAGGCTGTCGTATTCCGACGTACTCAACGGCTCCTCCAAAACGCGACCGCCGCCGCCCCCATCATCCCCGCCGCCGCGAGGCCGGCCCGCTTGAACATGCTCATCAGGTCGGCCGTGCACACCCGCGGATCGGGCGGCAGGCCGTACACCTCCGGTTCGTCGAGCAACAGGAAGACCGAACCAATGCCCCCGACGCCGTCCCGCTCGTTGGCGCCGTAAAGCCTTGCTTCGGTGCGGCCTTGGGCATGCAGTTCGGCGACCCGTTCCCGCGCTGTCACCACTAGCTCGTCGTGATTGCCGAACTTGATCGACGTGGTCGGGCAGGTTTTGGCGCACGCCGGTATCTCGTCTTCGACCAGCCGGTCGTAGCAGAGCGTGCACTTCTGGGCGACGCCCGTGACGAATTCGTGAGCCAGCCGGTCGGATTGGCGCTCCCCCGTCGCATACGTGCCATCGCTGCGGCGCTCGACCACCCCGAACGGGCACCCGGCCACGCAGGTGCCGCAGCCGTTGCAGACGTCGTGCTGCACGACGACGGTGCCGAACTCGGTACGGAACAGGGCCCCGGTGGGGCACACGTCCAGGCAGCCGGCGTGCGTGCAGTGCTTACACACGTCCGAGGACATCAGCCAGCGGAACTCCGGAGTGTCCGGCGGCGCGACGTCGTCCTGCGCGCGGCCAGGCATCGCGGGCAGGCCCAAATCGATGAGGGCGCGGCCGGATTCGCGCGCCTCCTCGATGCGGTCGCGGCCCTGCTCGATGAAGGCCACATGCCGCCAGGTGCTGGCGCCCAAATGACCGGTGTTGTCGTACGACGAACCCAGCAGCTCCAGATCGCCGTCGCGGGGGTTGCGGTTCCATTCCTTACACGCCACTTCGCAGGCCTTGCAGCCGATGCAGATCGAGGTGTCGGTGAAAAAGCCCTTGCGCGGCTTGGGATCTGTCCAGCCGGCGTCGGCACTCGGGTCAGTCGGTCCGGCCAGCTGACCCATCGTCTCCCCTAGTATCCAGCCGGTCGATAATCTCCCGGACGTCACCGCTGATTAGTTGATTATCCGTCTCCACCGTCGCACCCGCACGAGACTGGTACTCGGCGACCAGACGCAGCAGATCCTCGCCACGCGGTCGCCGACCCGGCCGGATGTCGCAAGACGCAACCTTGGACTCCTGGATCTGCACGTTGGGATCCAATGTCACGCCGAGCAAGTCGTTGGCCGCGTCGCCGCTGACTACGGCGTCGCTGCCCACGCCCCAGTGGTAGGGCAGCCCGATCTGGTGAACGGTGTGGCCGCCGATGACCAACGGGGTCATCCGCTCGGTGACCAGTACCCGCGCCTCGATCGCCGCGCGGGGCGAGACGATCGTCGCCCACCCGTAGGGCTCGAGACCGCGCTCGGCGGCCAGCTCCGGCGAGACCTCGCAGAACATCTCCGGTTGCAGCTCGGACAGGTAGGGCAACCAGCGGCTCATGCCGCCCGCGGTGTGGTGCTCGGTGAGCCGGTAGGTGGTGAACACGTACGGATACACGTCCGCGCCCGGGTCTCCGGCGCTGGGCGCGCTCAAATTGTCCTTTCGCGGGAAGATCATTCGCGCGGGATTGCGCTGCTGCGGATACAGCGCGTTGGCGACCGGCGATTCCTGCGGTTCATAGTGCGTGGGCAGCGGCCCGTCCACCACGCCCGTCGGGGCGAACAGCCAGCCCTTGCCGTCAGCTTGCATGATGAACGGGTCGTCGCCGGCCAGCGCGGCCGGGCCGCCGAGCTCGGGGTCGGGGTGGCTGCCCGGCGCCCGGTCGACCGGAAAGTCGGGCACGTCGTTCCCGACCCAGCGACCGCTGCCGTCTCCCGGTTCGGGGTCCCACCAGATTAACTTCTTGCGCTCACTCCACGGCTTGCCGTCCGGGTCGGCCGATGCGCGGTTGTACAAAATCCGCCGGTCTGCGGGCCACGCCCAACCCCACTCCGATTGGGTGGGGCCGGAGCCCCCGTGCGGCACCCGGCGGGCGGCCTGGTTGACGCCGCTGGCGTAGACGCCGGTATAGATCCAGCAGCCCGCGGCGGTCGACCCGTCGGCGCGCAGCTCGGTGTATGCCGACACCGGTTTGCCCGCGTCGGGTCCGGTCAGGTGGCGGCCGTTGTATTCGGCCAGCACCGCCTCGCTGTCGATCTCGCCGTGCTCGTCGGTGGGGTAGTCCCACGTCAGGTCCAGCAGCGGCCGATCGCGCTCGTCGGTGGAACCGGCGATCCGCTGCTTGATCCGCTTGCCCAGTTCGTAGAAGAACTGGGCCTCGCTTTGGCAGTCGCCCGGCGGCTCGAGCGCCTTGTGCCGCCACTGGATCACCCGCTGCGTCTGGGTGAACGTGCCCGCCTTTTCGACGTGAGTGGCTGCGGGGAAGAAGAACACCTCCGTCTCGATGTCCTCGGTTTTCAATTCGCCCGACGCGATCTCCGGGCCGTCCTTCCACCAGGTGGCTGACTCGATCATGTTGAGGTCGCGCACCACGAGCCATTTCAGGTGGGCCATGCCGAGGCGCTGCATGCGCCCGTGGGCCGACCCGACGGCGGGATTCTGGCCCAGCAGGAAGTAGCCTTCGACCTCGTCGTCCAGCATTCCCATGACGGTCTGGTAGGTGCCATGCGGGCCGGACAACCGCGGAAGGTAATCGTAGGCCCAGTCGTTGTCCTCCCGGGCCGCGTCGCCGAACCACGCTTTGAGCAGGCTGACCATATAGGCATCGGCGTTGGCCCAGAAGCCTTTCTGCTTCTTCGAGCCCAAGGCTTCGAGATAGTCGGTCAGGGTGTCGTGGGTGCCCGCCTTCGGCATCGGCAGATAGCCCGGCAGCAGGTTGAACAACGTGGGAATGTCGGTGGAGCCCTGGATGCTGGCGTGCCCGCGCAGCGCCATGATGCCGCTGCCGGGACGACCCACGTTGCCCAGCAATAGCTGCAAAATCGTTGAGGTGCGGATGAATTGGACGCCGAGCGTGTGTTGCGTCCAGCCCAGTGCGTAGACGAAGCAGGTGGTGCGTTCGCGACCGGAGTTCTCGACGATGGACCGGGCCAGGTAGTCGAAGTCCTCGCGACTGATACCGCAGAGTTCCCGCACCGTCTCCGGGGTGTAGCGGGAGTAGTGCCGCTTGAGGATCTGGAACACCGTCCGGGGGTGCTGCAGCGTTTCGTCTCGCAGCACCCGGGCGTGCGGTAGCGGCGGCCCCCCGCTGCCCAGCGCGTCACCCATGGCGCCGTGCTCGTCGTCGCTGCCCTGTTCGGCTTCTTGTTCGGCTTCTTGTTTGGCATAAGCCCACGTGGACGGGTCATACTCCCCGGTTTCGGGATCGTAGCCGGAGAACACACCACCGAGATCCTCTGTGTCCCTGAAGTTTTCGTTAATCAGGGTGGCCGCGTTCGTGTAGGCGATGACGTATTCCTTGAACCACAGGTCATTGCTGAGGACGTGGTTGATCAGCGCTCCGAGCAGCACCACATCCGAGCCGGCGCGAATCGGGATGTGCTTGTCGGACACGGCCGAGGTGCGGGTGAAGCGGGGGTCGACATGGATCAGACGAGCGCCCCTGGCCTTGGCCTCCTCGACCCACTGGAAGCCGACCGGATGGCATTCGGCCATGTTGGAGCCCTCGATGACGATGCAGTCCGCGTTGGCCATGTCTTGGAGGGATTGAGTGGCGCCTCCGCGCCCGAAGGAGGCTCCCAGACCGGGAACCGTGGAGCTGTGTCAAATACGAGCTTGGTTCTCGATCTGGATTGCGCCCGCGGCGGTGAAAAGCTTCTTGATCAAATAGTTCTCTTCGTTGTCCAGCGTGGCCCCGCCGAGCGAGGCGATGCCCATGGTGCGCCGCAGCAGGTTGCCCTTTTTGTCGATGTCCTGCCAGGTGTTGCGGCGGGACTCCACGAAGCGGTCGGCCACCATGTCGATGGCGGTGTCCAGGTCGAGGCGTTGCCATTCGGTGGCTCGCGGGGCGCGGTAGAGCATCTGTAGCTGCCGGCCGGGTGAGTTGACCAGCTGCTCACTCGCGGAACCCTTGGGGCACAGCCGGCCTCGCGAGATCGGCGAATCCGGGTCGCCCTCGATCTGGACGACCTTCTCGTCCTTGACGTACACGCGCTGCCCGCAGCCGACCGCGCAGTACGGGCATACGCTTTGCACCACGCGGTCGGCCGTGGTGGTGCGCGCGGTGATGGCGCGGGTCTGTTTGGAGGTCACCGCCGGCCCGCGGCCGAACACGTCGCCGGAGCGCAGCTGACGCACGACGGGCCATTCCAGAAAGAGCTTCGGCAGAGCGCGTTTTCCAGCCATGCTGGAAAGACTAGTGCGGCCAACCGCACCGCGCCTATGTCACCGAAGCGGTGTAGATCTCCTCGATGTTCGACCCGAGCTTCGCGTCGAAGTCGGAGTCGGTCTGCTGGGCCGTCAGGCCCTCCGTCAATGCCCGCGAGAAGCTCGCGATGAGGCCGTGATTGCGGGCGAGGATGCCGCAGCTCTCCTTGAGGCTGTAGCCGCCGGACAGCGCGACCACGCGCAGCACCCGGGGGTGGTCGATCAGCGGCGTATAGAGGTCGTCTTCGTCGGGCAGCGTCAGCTTGAGCATGACCTGCCCGTCGCCGGGGAGTTCGTCGAGCTTCGCGGTCAGCGCCGACACCAGCAGTGCATCGGCCTTGGGTTTGTCCGGGCTCTTGATGCTGACCTCGGGCTCGATGATGGGCATCAGCCCGGCCGCGGCGATGGTGGCCGCGTACGCGAATTGCTGGTCAACGATCGCCTTGATGCCCTGTTCGTTGGGCTCCTGAATGAACGAGCGCATCTTGGTACCGAAGATGCCCTTGCCGACGGCTCGCTCCAACAGGGAGTCCAGCTTCGTCATGGGCTTCATCAGCTGCACACCGTTCTCGGCGTCGCTGAGGCCCTGGTCCACCTTCACGAACGGCACGATGTGCTTCTGCTTCCACAGAAACGCGGCGGACTCCTCGCCGTCGATGGTGCGATCCATGGTCTGCTCGAACAGGATGGTCGCGATCACCTTGTCACCGGTGAAGGCCGGGCTCGAGATCAGCCGCGCGCGCATCTGATGCATGAGGTCGAACATCTGCTCGTCCCCGTGGTATTCGTCTTCCTCGATGCCGTAAAGCTTGAGCGCTTTGGGCGTGCTGCCGCCGCTCTGATCCAGGGCGGCGATGAAGCCGCGCCCGGACGCCATCACGTCGCGTTGCTCGTCGTTCACTGCGATCCTTCCGTCGTTGGAGATCTTCGCGCGGCTTCTAGCATTGCCCATCGCGACCCTAGCGGGCTACCACCAGCGAACGGCGGGAAACCTGGCGAACCAGACCTAAGCAGGCAACGAACGCACCGCGGCCGCGACGGCCGCAGGCGCTTCGGATTGTGGGTAGTGACCGACGCCGTCCAGGCGGGTGATCTGTGCCCGGGGCAGCACCGGGGTCGCCTGCTCGAGAACGTGGCGTCCCGACACCGGATCGTCGAGCCCCCACACCAGCTGCAAGGGACGGTCCCAGTCGGCCAGGGCCCGCTCCCATCGCCGGTGATGAATCACCCGCTCGGCGTTGTAGCGGATCAGCAGGTGCGCAAGTTTGTGGCCGTCGCGCAGCGCGACGCCGTGCCAGAGGTTGTCGAACTCGGCGTCGGGCAGTGGTACCCCACGGACCGCGTCGAGCGCGGAGCGAAACCGCTGTGCGGAGACCTGGCTCGCGAGCAGCTTCCCGATGACGGGTACCGCCAGCAGCTTCTGTAGGCGGGTCGGCCGGTAGGCGCTGAAGACGATGCCGGAGTTCAGCATGACGAGAGAGGAGATGGTGAACCCGAGCTCGCCGCCCAATTGCCGGTCGATGAGCTCTTGGGCGACGATGCCGCCGTAGTCGTGCGCGACCAGGCGCACCGAGTCCAGCCGCAGATGAGCCGCGAGATCCTCGACCGTGTCGGCCGACTCGGCGACGGAGTAGTCGTACGGGTTGGGTTTGTCGGACGCGCCGTAACCGAGGAAGTCCAGCGTGATCACAGCGTGGTCGGTCACCAGGTCGGCGGCGAGATCGGCGTAGTCGTAAGACCAGGTGGGAAATCCGTGCAGCAGCAGCACGGTGGGCCCCCGGCTCCCCCGTCCGGGCCCGCGGAAGGCGATGCGATGTCCCCTGCGGCTGATCAAGGTCTCGCCTTGGTCAATCCAATCTTGAGCGCCGGGAACGTCATTCACCGGCGCGCCCACTCCTCGGCAAGCAACTGGTAGGACCGCACACGATCATTGTGGTGGTGGGTGATCGTCGTGACAATCAGCTCGTCGGCCTCGGTCGCGTCGCGCAGCCGTTCGAGCTCGTCGGCAACCTGGCCCGCGGTTCCGACGAACTGCGTGTCGACGCGATCTGCGACCAGCTCGCGGTCGGCCTCGGTCCAACGGTGGCCGCGCGCCTCGTCCGGAGTCGGAAACGGGATCGCGCCTTCGGCGGTGCGGATGCTACGGACCCACAGCCCGTATCCCGTGGCCAGCTCACGAGCGGTGGCCTCGTCGTCGGCGACGACGACGTCGGCGGACACGGCGACATAGGGCCGGTCGAGTTCGGCCGAGGGCCGAAAAGCGGCCCGGTACCCGTCAGCGGCTTCCAGGACCGTGGCCGGCGCCACGTGATAGTTGGCGGCGAACCGCAGACCCCGTCGGCCGGCGACGACGGCGCTCTCCCCTGCGCTGCTGCCCAGAATCCAGACCTGCAGGTCGGCACCGCCCCCGGGCACGACGCGGGCCTCCTGGCCGTCGGCGGAATATCTGTCGGCGATCAGCGCCAGGACGTCGTCGACCTGCTCGGTGTAGTTCTGCGATTGCGCGCCGGGCAGCTGCAGCAGCGCCTTGTGCAGCGCCATGCGCGGCGATTTCAGCAGCGGCCTCGGGTCGAACCCCGACGGGATCAACAGCCCGTTCGATGTGCGCCCGTTGCATAACGCCCGCGGTGTCGGGGCGGGCGGGGCCGGTTCCCGCGGCTTTCCTCCCGAACGCCCTAGGCCCAGGTCGAAGCGGCCGGGGTAACGCGCGTCCAGCAGGCCGAACTCCTCGACGGTGGCCAGCGCGGTGCGGTGTCCCATTTGCACTGCGCCCGAACCGAGTCGGATGGTCAAGGTTTCGGCGGCGGTCAGGGCCAGCAGCAAAGCGGGCGAGGTGCCGGCCACCCCGGGGTTGAGGTGGTGTTCGGCGAACCAGTAGCGCGCGTAGCCAAGGGACTCGGCGCGCTGGGCGAGATCGATGCTGTTGCGCACGGCCTGCGCCGCCGTCGAACCCGACGAGATCGGGACGAGGTCGAGCACGCCTAGCGAAGTCATGGCGGTTACGATGCGACCCCGGCCACCCCGGCCACCCCGGTCACGGCGCTTCGGTGCAGCGGGGCCAGGCCCAGGTGGTCGCGCAGTGTGGTGCCGGTGTAGTCGGTGCGGAACACGCCGCGCTCCTGCAGCAGCGGCACCACCTGGTCGACGAACGGGTCGAGTCCGCCGGGCGTGATGTGCGGCACCAGGATGAACCCGTCGCTCGCGTCGGCCTGGACCAGATCGTTGATCGTCGTGGCGACGGTCTGTGGCGACCCGACGAACGACTGGCGTCCGGTGACTTCGACGATCAGTTCCCGCGTGGTCAGGTTCTCGGCCTCCGCTTTGGCCCGCCATTCGTTGGCGATCGCGATCGAGTCGCGGAACATGCGCACGCTGGCCCGGCCCCGCGAGATGGTGTTTTCGCCGACGACGGGGTCGACGCTGGGCAGCGGCCCGTCCGGGTCGTGGTCGGACAGATCTCGGTTCCACAGCTGCTCGAGTGCACCCAGCGCGACGTCGCTGAGTTTGCCAAGCTCGCCAGCAAGACGATCGCGACCAGCATCACATTGGTGCGGCCGGTGTTCTGGCTGTCCACTCGATGTCATTGCGCCCGAACGAATCCCACACCGGTTGCCGTGTTGACTCCTGCGTCATGGAGCACCGTGTTTGCCGTATCCGGTTGTACCGCCCCATCGGGCAGCGTGGCGGCAGGTATCGACTTGATGCGGTAGAGGAATTCGGAAGCCGTCTTGATCAGGTCGGCGCTCGCCCCGGTGGGGACGAAGGGCAAGCTCAACCGAATTCCGTCAGGGCTACCGCCCTGGTCGACGGACCACTTGCGGTAGAGGGCGTCGTGCAGGTCGGCCGCCGAGAAACCCTCGGTCTGGCTTTGCGCGATCCGGACGATCTCGTCGGCATTCGCCGGGTCGGCGAGGAATCGCTGTGCATCGAGTTCGGCCTTCAGCCAGCTCTTGACGATGTTCGGATGCTTGTCGGCAAACTCCTTGTCCACCAACAGGAATCCGGCGTCGTGCTGATCGGTCAAGGTGTCACTGGCCACCCGCTTCGCCAGTCCGGCATTGACCAATTTGGACGCGGTGGGTTCCCAGACGATGCCGCCGTCGATGGTGTGGTTCTGGAAGCTGGAGGTGATCACCTCGATGCTTTGGTTGAGGTAGGCGGCCGGCTTCACACCCAGGGCGTCGAACGTGGTTTGGGCGATGCGGTCCGTGCAGCTGCCCTGCGGGGTCGCGATGGTCTTGCCGCCAAACCAGGCGACCGCGTCACGTTGGCTGGCGAAGCTCGGCGCGTCCGGTCGTACCAGGAATACGCCGCACTGGTCCTGAGAGAGCGCAAGAGTCGCGTAGATTCGCAGATCGCGCGTGCTGCGTTTACTCGCGCCGACGATCCCCGGCATGTCACCCACGTAGCCGATCTGTTGCTTGCCGGCCAACATCTGGCTGACGACGATCGAACCCTGCAGCCCCACCTGGAAGTCGACCGTCGACCCGCTCGGCAGGTATTTCTTCCAGAATTCCTTGCCGCGCATGACAAGTCCGGACCACGCCTCCGTGTAGTAAGGCTGGTAGCCCACGGTGAGATGCACCGCGCCGCCTTCTGACACGACGTCGTTTCCGCCGACGTTGCCCACGGCGGCGCAACCTGCCGCGGTGACCATCGTTGTCAGGGCAACGACGAGTACATGTTTGAGTCGCATCGGCATCTTTCTGTCGTGAAGGGGGTTAGGGGCGAGATCTGATCGATCAGGTAGCCACCGGCACGTCGGTCGTCCCGTCCAGGCGCAGTAGGTCCAGGGCACGGTGCTTGATGTGTTGCAGCCGGTCGTCGTGCAGCAGGTCCGCACGCTGACGGGGGCGGACGAGGCTGATCGGAAACTCTTCGCGGACCCTGGCCGGTGGTTCGGTCATGACCAGCAAGCGATCGGCCAGCAGCAGCGCCTCGTCGACGTCGGTGGTGATGAACAGCACCGTCCGTCGTTGCTCGGCAAGCAGCTCGGCGGTGTACTCCTGCATCAATTCGCGGGTCATCGCGTCCAAACCGCGGAACGGTTCGTCGAGGACCAGGACGGCGGGTTCGTTGATCAGGGCCCGGGCCAGCTCGGCGCGCCGCCGCATGCCGCCGGACAGTTCGCCCGGGTACCGGTCGGCGAACTCGGACAGGCCCACCCGGGCCAGGATGGCGTCCGCGCGCCGTCGCGTCTCCGGGCCGCGGTCACCGCGTGCGCGCGGGCCGAACATGACGTTCTCGACGGTAGTCAGCCACGGCATCAACGCGTTCTCTTGGAACAACAGCAAGCGTTCGGCCGAAGGGCCTTTCACCTGTCGACCGTCGACGGTGATGAGACCGCTCGCGGGCCGGTGATACCCGGCCAGCAGATAACCGATCGTGGTTTTCCCGCCACCCGAGGGGCCGATCATCGCCACGATCTCGCCCGGCGCCAGCCGAAACGAGCAATCCTCAACGACTTTCACGTCGTGGCGGCCCCTGCGGACGCTGAACGAGACGCGATCGAACGCGACCTCCCCGACCGGGTGAGCTGTCATGACAGCACGCTCCGCCAGGGCATCAGGCGATTCCCGAGCGTTCGCACCAGACCGCTGGACAGGTATCCGGCGACGCCGAGGCTGATCATGGCGACGACGACGCGGGGTAAGTTGTTGCCCTCGTAGGCGTTCCACACCAGGAAGCCCAAGCCCCCGTCACCGGACTGTCGGCCGCCGCCGGAGATCAGTTCCGCGGCGACGACGACCTCCCAGGTGATGCCCATTCCGACCGCCGCCCCGGTTACCAGCGACGGCAGCAGCGCGGGGAACACGACGTGCCGGAAGATGTACGACCGGCCCGCCCCCATCGACTGGGCCGCAAGCACATAGCGGCGGTCGATCTGCCCGGCGCCGCCGACGGTGTTCAGGACGATCGGAAACAGCGCGCCCAGGAAGGTCACGAACGTAATGGACAGTTCCGGGGTCGGCCAGAAGATGATCGCGATCGGCACCCAGGCGAGCGGCGGGATCGGCCGCAGTGATTCGAAAACCGGAAACGCCATCTGCTTGAACCAAGGACGGGTCGCCATCACCAGCCCCAGCGTTCCGCCGATGACCAACGCCACCGCGAAGCCCACCAGCACTCGCTGGAAGGACAGCGACCAGCTGTTCCAATAGCCCGGGCTGCCGGCAAGTTTCAGGAAGTCGGCGATGACCGCGGACGGCGGCGGAAGCTGGCCGACCAGGGGGACGCGGATGCCGATCCACTCGTGCAGCCGGGTGGCCAGTTCCCAGGCCACGGCGAAAACGAGGATGCCGATCGCACCGCGCCTCAAGGCAGTGGTTTCCACTTTCTCGTTGCGCCGCAGAAGAGTTGGAGTCGCGGTCATCGCACCATCTCCCGCTCCCCCGCATCGAAGGCACGTCTCGCCTCGTCGCGGACCGCCTCCGAGACCTCGCCAACGAGGTCGCGGAAGTGCGGTGCGGTGATGATGCGGCGGTCCCTGGGGCGATCCAGGTCGATGTCGATGGTCGTCTTGACCCGACCGGGGCGGGTCGTCATCACCGTGACACGGCTGCCGAGATACACCGCCTCCTCGATGTCATGGGTGATGAAAAGCACTGTGACGGCAGACTTGTCGTAGATCTGCAACAGCGCGTCGTGCATCGCGGAGCGCGAGATCGCGTCCATTCCCCGGAACGGCTCGTCGAGGAGGAGCACGGCCGGTTCCATGACCAGCGCCCGCAGGATCTCGACGCGCCGCTGCACGCCGCTGGACAGCTCGCCCGGGTAGCTGTCCGCGAGCTCGCCGAGCCCGACCTCCTGCAGGCGCGCGCGGGCGATGCCCGCGGCGTCGCGGCGGCCGAGCCGACGCTGCGCGACCAGGCCGTAGCCGACGTTGTCGGCGACCGTGAGCCACGGGAAGAGGGTGCTGTCCTGAAAGACGACGACCCGGTCCGGACCGATCCCGGCGATGGGCTGCCCCGGGCCGCACAGCAGTTGCCCGTTCAGGTCGATCCGGCCGGCGGTGATGTCGGTGAACCCGGCGACCGCTCCGAGCAGTGTGCTCTTGCCGCACCCCGAGGGCCCGACGATGACGTGGAGCTCGCCGGCGCCGATGTCGAGGGTGAAATCCTGCACCGCCGCCACCGGCGCGCCGGCCGTCCGGTATTCCTTGCCGACAGCGTCGATGACGAGGTTGCCCCCGGTCATGCGCCGATGCTCCGCGCCCGATACGCCATCAACCGGTTGCCGACGAAGCGAATCAGCGCGCTGCTGGCGAAGCCGACCATGCCCAGGGTGATCATCGCGATCACGATCGTCGGATAGCGGGTCGTCGTATAGGAGGCGTTGATCAGATAGCCCAGACCGAACTGGCCCGCGATCATCTCGCCCGCCACCAGTGAGAACCAGGCCACGCCCATCCCGATCTGCAGCCCGGTGAAGATGTAGGGCAACGATCCCGGAATCACCACCGTGCGCAGCACCGTGGCCGGGCCGGCACCGAGGCAGCGCGCCGCCCGGATCAGGTTCTGGTCGATGGAGTGCACACCCAGCAGCGTGTTCAGTGTGACTGCGTAGAACGCCGCGAGGAAGGTCAGGAAGATGACGGAGCCTTCCCTGGTATGAAACATCAACATCGCCAACGGAACCCAGGCCAGGATCGGGATGGGTCGGATCAACTCGAAAACCGGAAAGGCGTACTGACGAAATCGGGCTGACCAGCCCAACAGCAGGCCGAGGGGAATCCCGGTCACCAGCGCCGCGGCGAAGGCAATGGCGACCCGCCGGACACTCGCCCAGATGTGGGCGTAATAGGTCGCCGTGAAAATGGATGTTCCGTAGGCCGGGTCCGGGCTGATCCACTCCCGAATCACCTCGGTCGGACCGGGGATGCCACGAAAGCGCGGCAGTGCCAGCACGTCGACCGACAGATACCAAAAGCCGACGAACAGCGCCAGGCCCAGCAAGGCCAGCGGAAACGCGGGTGACAGCACGCGCCGCCGCCTCGGCGCCGGACTGGCTCCGGCGCTGCTGGGGGCGGTCAGGGGGATCGTCTCGGACGAAAGGGCGCTCACAAGCTTCCTGGTACTGGCTGGTACTGGCTGGTACTGGCTGGAAATGTTGAAGCCCCGTGGCTGAAGCCCGGGGCTTCGTCGCGGGGCGTTCCGGCGAAACTCAGTGATCATTTCCTGGCCGCTCGCGCGCCACAACCGTATTGATCTGCCTGACGCAAACCTGGCCGCGGCGGCCCGGGCGGACTTACGCGGGTCTTCCAACTGCGCGATCCCGGCAGACAAGGCTGGTCAGTGATGACACGATATTCGGCGTGTACCACTGCGGGTCGGGCCGCGCGTAATGACTGCCGCGGAGCTGTCGTGCCGGTCGTGCGGCACAGCCTTGAGTGCGAGAGCCAAGTTCTGCAGCGAATGCGGTGCCGCCGTGTCGGCCGGCACGCAACCGGCCGAGTACAAACAAGTCACCGTGTTGTTCGCCGATGTGGTGCATTCGATGAGCATCGCGGCGGCCGTGGGTCCGGAACGGCTGCGCGAGATGATGGCCGAACTCGTCAACATCGCGACGGCGGTCGTGCAGCGCTACGGCGGCACCGTGGACAAGTTCACCGGTGACGGGATCATGGCGGTGTTCGGTGCGCCGGCGGCGTTGGAAGATCATGCCGTCCGCGCCTGCCTCGCCGCGCTGAGCATCCAGCACGAGACCTCCCACCTGGCCGCCCGGGTCAGGGACCGCGACGACATCGACCTGCAGTTGCGTGTCGGTCTCAATTCCGGTCAGGTGATCGCCGGTGAAATCGGCTCACAGTCGTTGGGCTACACCACTATTGGCGAGCAGGTGGGGATGGCGCAGCGCATGGAGTCGGTCGCCGAGCCGGGTGGGGTGGCGCTGAGCGCGTCGACGGCGCGGCTGGTCGAGCATGACGCGGCACTCGGCGCCCCCGAGATGGTCATCATCAAAGGCGGCGCGCAACCCGTCGCCGTTCGGCGGTTACTGGGCGTTCCCGAACGGGATCGTCGATTTTCGGGCGCCGCGTCGACCCTGGTTGGCCGGCGGTGGGAAATGTCGTCCGTCGAGGGCTTATTGGAGCGCGCCGTCGACGGCCGGGGCGCGGTCGTCGCCGTCGTGGGCCAGCCGGGCATCGGGAAGAGCCGCCTGGTGCGCGACATCGCCGCGCTCGCCGCCGCGCGCGGCCTCGACGTGTTCACGGGCTATTGCCAATCGCACACCAGTGACATCCCGTTCTATTCGGTGGCGCGGCTGCTGCGCGCCGCCACCGGCGTGCGCGGCCTCGACGACGCCGCCGCGCGAGCGCGGGTGCGGGCGCAAGTCGCCGAAGCCGATCCCGAAGACGTGCTGCTGTTCGAGGACCTGCTCGGCATCGCCGACCCGGAGGTGCCGCGGCCCAAGATCGACCCCGATGCCCGGCGCCGACGGTTGACCGCAATGGTCAACACCGCGTCACTGGCCCGAAAGGCCCCCGTGGTCTACGTCATCGAGGACACCCACTGGATCGACGAGATCAGCGAATCCATGCTTGCCGACTTCCTGGCCGTCATCCCCCAAACACCCGCGCTGGTCCTGATCACCTACCGGCCCGAATACACCGGCACGCTCAGCCGGGTGCCCGGTGCCCAGAGCATCGCCCTGGCCCCGCTAGCAGACCGGGAGATCGCAGCGCTCGTCGCCGAGCTGATCGGCTCCGATCTTTCGGTCCGCGAATTGGGTCACAAAATTACGGACCGGGCCGCGGGTAACCCGTTCTTCGCAGAGGAGATGGTGCGGGAATTCGCCGAGCGCGGTGTGCTGCACGGGCAGCTCGGTGCCTACGTAGCGGCGGGAGAACCGGGCGAGGTCACCGTGCCCGCCACGCTGCAGGCCACCATCGCTGCCCGCATCGACCGGCTGAACCCCGCGGCCAAGCGCACGTTGAGCGCCGCGGCGGTCGTGGGCTCGCGCTTCAGCCGCGGCATGCTGGAAACGCTGGGCGTCGAACCGCCCCTCGAAGACCTGCTGACGGGTCAGTTCCTCGATCAGATCACTTTCAGCCGAGATCCCGAGTACGTGTTCCACCATCCGCTCATCCGCACCGTCGCCTACGAGTCACAGCTCAAATCGGATCGCGCCGAGCTGCACCGGAAGCTGGCCGCGACGATCGAAGCCGGCCAGCCGCATTCCGCCGACGAGAACGCTGCGCTTATAGCCGAACATCTCGAGGCGGCCGGTGATGCACATGCCGCCTGCGGCTGGCACATGCGCGCAGCAGGGTGGGCGACCAACCTGGACATCGCCGCGGCACAGCTGGGTTGGGAGCGTGCTCAGGCGATCGCCGATGCTCTACCCGCACAGGACCCCGACCGGAGCTCGATGCGGATTGCCCCGCGCACCATGCTGTGCGGCATCGCCTGGCGGGTCCATGCGCATGTTGCCGGTGAGCGTTTCGACGAATTGCGCGAGTTGTGCACCGCGGTCGGGGACAAACCGTCGCTGGCGATCGGCATGGCGGGCCTGGTGATGGATCACGCTTTCCAGGCCCGGATGCGCGAGGCGTCGCAGCTGGCGTCTGAAGCGGTGGCCCTCCTCGAGTCGCTCGGCGATCCGACCCTGACGGTGGGGCTGTCCTTCCCGTCCATCTACGCGAAGGGTGAAAGCGGCGAGTTTTGCGACGCGCTGCGGTGGTCAGAGCGCGTCATCGATCTGGCCGACGGCGACGCCGCATTGGGCAACTTCATTTTCGGGTCTCCGTTGGCGCTCGCCTTTGCGCAACGGGGTATTTCGCGTTACTGGTTGGGCCGTCCTGGCTGGCGCGACGACCTGCACCACGCGCTGGCCATGGCCCGCGGCGCGGACCCGATGTCCTACGCGATGGTGGTCGGCTTCGTCTACTTCTCTGGAATACCGCTGGGCGTGCTGACTTCCGACGATCGTGCGGTGCGCGAAAGCGAGAACGCGCTGCGGATCGCCGAGCGCTCCGGTGACGACCTCGCGGTGGCCATGGGCCGCGCGACGCTGGGCCTCGCGCTGGTGCACGGCCCTACGGACGCGGAGCGCAACCGCGGGCAGCGACTGCTGGCCGAGGTCAGCGACACGTTCCTGCGCGGGGGCTTTCTCCTGGGCGAGTTGCCGTTGGTGAACGTGTATTTGGCGCGTGAGTGGTTTCGGCGGGGAGATCGCGACGAGGCGATAGCGCTCATGCGCGGTGGCGTCGACCATCTGTTGCGCGCCGGGCAGTTGCTGGAGTGGGGCATCCCCGCGATGGGTGTGCTGGTGGAGACGCTGCTCGGTCACTCGGCCGATGGTGACCTCAGCGAAGCCGAGGCCGCGATCGAGCGGTTGGCGGACGCGCCGGCCGAAGAGGGTCTGGTGATGCGCGACATCTGGCTACTGCGGCTGCGGGCTCTGCTGGCAGGTGCCCGCGGCGACACCGCGGCCCACGCGAACTTACGGGACCGCTACCGCCACATGGCGGAAACGCTTGGCTACCAAGGGCATGCGGCCTGGGCCCAGGCGCTATAAGGCCAGCGCCTGGCGCAGCACGGCGATCCCCTCGGCCTGCTCGCGCCGCGAGATCGCCGCGGTCTGGATGAGGGCCGAGCCGTGGAAAGTGCCGGGGAACAAATGCAATTCGACGCTGACTCCGGCGGTGAGCATGGCCAGGGCGTAGGCGACGCCCTCGTCGCGCAGCGGATCGAAATGCATGACGGAGACGTACGCGGGTGGCAGGCCCGCCAGTTCGGTCGCGCGGGCCGGGGCGGCGTAGATCGGCACGTCGTCGGAACCCGCGCGGCCCTCCCCCAGGTAGCAGTCCCAGCTGAACACCGCCCGGGGGCGGTTCCACAGCGGGGTGTCGATAAATGCGGTCATGCTCGGGCTGGTGAGCCGGTCGTCGAGCTCCGGCACCGACAGGAACTGGAAGGCGATGTGCGGGCCACCACGGTCACGGGCCAGCAGCGCCAGGCCCGCGCAAAGGCCGCCGCCGGCGCTCATGCCGTGGATCGCGATGCGTCCGGCGTCGATGCCCAGCTCGCCTGCGTGCTCTGCCATCCAGACCAGGCCGGCATAGACGTCTTCCAGCGGCCCGGGGAACGGCGCCTCCGGTGCGAGCCGGTAGTCGACGGCCACCACTACGACGCCGAGTTCGCGGGCCAGCATGACGTTGGAGCCGTGTTCGGTCTCGAGGTCACCGGCGATGAACCCGCCGCCGTGGACGCTGTAGATCCCGGCGGGCGCGGTGGGTTGTTCGGGGCGGTAGATCCGCACGGTGATCGCGGGATCGCCGTCGCGGCCGGGAATTGTGCGGTCTTCGATGTGCAGCCCGGACGTGTCGGGCGCCGGCAGCTGGGCGATCATCTCCGACATCGCCGTCCGCATCCGGGCCAGGTCGTCACCTTCCCAGCTGGGCAGGAGCGGGACCATCTCGGCGATTTCGGGGTCAAACGCGTAGGTCGTCATGGAACCACATCTTTACTCGGCAATCCCGCCGCTGAACAGAGCTGACCGCGAGACGCGCCTACCCGACGGATGTCGGCACCGGTCATGTCACCATGAGGCATGGCCGGACCGGACCAAACGGGAGACGCGGCGTCGAGCACCAACAAGCTCGCGCGTCCCACCAACGCCGACGTGGCCCGATTGGTGGGCGTATCGACGGCGACGGTCAGTTACGTGCTCAACGAGGTGGAGGGGCGAAAGATCTCCTCGCGCACCCGCGAAGCCGTCTACCGCGCCGCCGAGCAGCTGGGGTACCGGCCCAATCTGGCCGCGCGCAACCTGGCCCGCGGCAAAAGCGGTGTGGTGTTGTACGTGCTGCCCCGGGTGGCGGTGGGCGACATGCCGATGCAGGCGGGCAGCCGGATGACCACCGAGCTGGCGCGGGTGGGTCTGCTGCAGGTCCAATGCTTCGAAACCGAGGACGACCAGCACGTCGTCGACGCCGTCAAAAACCTTGACCCGGTCGCGGTCACCAGCCTGTTCCCGCTCAGCGGCGACGTCCTGAAGGTGGTGGAGGCGGCCTCGATCCCCCATATCCAGATCGGGACGCTGCCCGCGCTGGGTGACCCGCATCTCTCGGTCGGCGAGCTGCGGGTCGAGCACCTGGTGTCGCGCGGGCACCAGCGGATCGGGTTCGCCTACACCGGGGTCCGCCGCTGGCGCGCGCTGGGCGACTACTGGCTGCAGGGAGTCGCCGGCGCGGCGCAGGCCCGCGATCTGCCGCCAGTCGAAGTCGCCGAGGTCACCGTGGAGAACGCCGCGCAGGTGATCACCGAGTGGGTGCGCGACGGCGTCACCGCGGTGTGCGCGCAGAGCGACGAGGTCGCCTGCCTGGTCTTGTACGGCATCCGCGAAGCGGGCTTGCGCTGCCCGGACGATCTCGCCGTAATGGGGGTCGACGCCACCCCGATGGCGGCGCTGAGCTCGCCCCCGCTCACCACGGTGGAGTTCGACCCCATCGCGGTCGCCGACGCGGCGCTCGCCGCGGTGCTGACCGAGCTGGGATATCCGGCCCCGCCGCCTCCTCAGCCGACCGACATGAATCGCCTGATCGTGCGCGCCTCGACCTGATCGGCGGTTACGCCCCCTCGGTCAGATCGCGGACCCGGGCGTAACGCTCGCGCACCGCGGGGCACGGTGGGCCGGCGTACTCGTCGGCCGGCGGCGCGTGCCACGGCGGTGGATGAGGGCCGCCGCCGAGCACCCAGGCGGCTTGCCGCGCCGCCCCGAGCGCCACGTATTCGGCCGGGTCGGGCGCCACCACCGGGACGCCGAAGACCGTCGGCGCGATTTCGCGCAAGGCCCGCGACTGGGCGCCGCCGCCGATGAGAAGGACCCGTCGCGCGATCACTCCCAGCCCGGTCAGGTGGTCGATGCCGTCGGCGAGCGAGCACAGCAGGCCTTCGACCGCCGCGCGCGCCAGGTTGGGCGCCGTCGAGTTCGACACCCGCATGCCGTGCAGGGCTCCGGTGGCGTTCGGCCGGTTGGGCGTGCGTTCACCCTCCAGGTAGGGCACCAGCACCAGGCCTTCGCTGGCCGCCGGCGCCGACAGCGCCAGCCGGGACAGCTCGTCGCGGTCGACACGCAACATGGCGGCCGCCGCGTCGAGCACCCTGGCCGCGTTCAGCGTGCATACCAGTGGCAGGTACCGACCGGTGCCGTCGGCGAAACCGGCGACGAACCCGCGGTGGTCATGGGTGGGCGCGCCGGCGACCGTCGACACCACGCCGGAGGTTCCCACCGAGACGACGATGTCGCCCTCCTCGACGCAGAGGCCGAGCGCGGCCGCGGCGTTGTCGCCCAGACCCGGCCCGAACACGGTCGGCCCGCTCGACGCGATCGCCTGGCCGGGCTCCAGCACCACCGGCAGCAGCGGGCGGCGGCCCCGCATCGCCAGCTCGAGCAAATCGGCGCGGTAGGCGTTGTGCACCGCGTCGTAGTAGCCGGTACCGCTGGCGTCGCTTCGGTCGGAGGTCAGTTCGCCGATCTCGCGCCCACCGCGCAGCCGCCAGGTCAGCCAATCGTGGGGCAGGCACACCGCCGCCGTGCGGTCGGCGTGCTGCGGTTCGAGGTCGGCCAGCCACCGCAGCTTGGACACTGTGACCGCCGCCAACGGCACTACGCCGACCGCGTTCGCCCAGGCCTGCGGCCCACCCAGCTCGGCCACCAACGCGGTCGCCGCATCGGCCGATCGAATGTCGTTCCACAGCAGGGCCGGTCGCACCACGCGGGCGTCGCGATCGAGGCAGACCATGCCGTGCTGCTGGGCCGCGACCGACACCGCGGCCACGTCGTCGAACCCGCCGGCGGCCGCGACCGCGAGGTCGACGGCGGATTCCCATGCCGTCGGGTCGATTTCGGTGCCGTCCGGGTGCGGCGCGCGACCCGTGCGAACGACCTCACCGGTGTCGGCATCGCAGACCACAACCTTGCACGACTGCGTCGACGAGTCGATGCCGGCGACCAACCTCCGCTGCGTGCGCGTCACGGCACAATGATGCCCCTAGACTGTTGTGCACCGTGCCCGACACCGACCACACACGCGCTGCACACCACAGGTTTTGCGGCCTGCTGCTTGCCGCGGCATTGCTATTGGCCGGGTGCCAACTCCACCCACCGGCACCCACACCACCACCGAAACCCACGCCGAGGCCGACGCTGCATCCGATTTCGTTGCAGCGCTGAAGGTTTCAGACCCCCGCGACCACAGACTCTTGGGCCGAATCGGCACTAGTGCGGCGATTTTGGCGCGGCGTTATACCGCCGTGCTGTTGCGTTGGCCGTCCACGACGCTCATTCCGGCCAGGCGCCGCCAGGATCGGATAGCGTTGCGTGTGACTTCCAGGATCCGTTCGGGGCCGGCCTCCCTGTTTGCCAGTCGGTGGGCCTTGAGGGCGTTGCCCGTCACCGCGTCCAGCGTGTCACCGTCGTCGGTCTCGACGAGCGCAGTCGACTGGTAGGCGGCCCGGAGGGCATACCGTTCGGGCGTCACCGGCGTCGTTTCGATTGCGCGCGCGGCCCGCGCGGCGGTGTCCCACATTTTGATCGACGGCTGCTCGCCCGGCGTGAAACCGCGGTGCAGTTCGGCAATGTCGGAGATCGCTTCGGCCGCAGCATCGGACGCGTATTGAATGACGCCCCAGGACGGGCTGATCAGCAGCTCGCTCACCCAGGTGTGCACGACGGTGCCGGCCTCGCGGGCGGTGTCCACCGTCTGCCACCCCAGGTCGAGCACCACAAGGCCGTCTGCCGGCGACAGGTAGCCGTCGGGTCCGGCGAGCAGGTCATTGCACACCTGGACGAATGAGGCCAGCGGGCGGGCGGACGTCGCTGGAAAATCGGTGATCCGCGTGTCGCCTTTGACGTACGAAATCGCGTTCATCGCACAGCCTTTGCCCGATTCCGGCTGATGCGATCCACTGGCCAATCGCAGCGGGTGCGCGATGCGGTCGAATTCCATTGGCGTGGAATGCCTTACGCCTTAGAGCCGGCTTCGACGTCCGCGATCTTGGTCAGACCGCATATCGTGAGGACGCGAATCAGCAGCGGGTGCACGATCAGATGCAGTTTGTCGACTTGGTCGGCATGATCGAAGAGCACGTTGATGCCGGCGCTGTCCAGGTATTTGACCGCGCTGAGATCGACGGTGATCGGGTCGCGGGTACCGGCGCGGGCGGTTTCGAGGGCGTCGGTGAACGCATCGATGTTGCTGAGGTCGATCTCCCCCGCTACGATGACCCGCGGTCTCCCGTCGGCGCCCTGGTCTGCGGTCAAGGTGAGTGGTGTGGCCATTACGTGATCCTCGCGTACAGGTTAACGGTGGTGCCGGCGTCGCCGGAGTCGATACTGAAGTCCTCCATCAGCCCTCGCATCAGGACGATGCCGCGGCCGCGATTGGCACCGGCACCCTCGCCCGGTGTCTTCCAGGTGCCGTTGTCGGTGACGGTCACCTGCAGCCGATCGACGAGCGCGGTCGCACTCAACGACACCGTGCCTTCGGGCCGGTCGCGGTGGCCGTGTTCGATCGCGTTGGCGACGGCTTCGCCGGTGGCGATGAGCACGTCGTTGATGTCGTCCGGCCCCAGTCCGGCCTGGTTCAGCCAGCCGCGCAAGGCATTACGGCTCGGGGCCAGCTGGTCGGTGTCGGCGCTGAACCGCATCTCCAACGGCGCGGGTTGCCGGTACAGCAGCATGGCCACGTCGTCCGGATAGCCGCCCTCCGGCTCCAGGCTCGACATGAGTTGGTCGGCGACATCGTCGAGTTCCGCCGAGCGACCGTCCTGGACGAGGTCGGCGGCCTGCGCTATGCCGTCGTCGATCGACGTGCCGCGACGCTCGACCAGGCCGTCGGTGTACATCAACAGCGTCGCGCGGGCCGGCATCGTGACACGGCCTTCGGGCCGGGACGCGGCCCGCCAGTGCGCCAAGGGCAGCCGGTGTCCGCCCTCCAGCATCACGGTGGTGCCGTCGGCGTCCACCATGATGGGCGGCGGGTGGCCGGCGCTGGAGTAGACCAGTTCACCGGTCTCGAGGGTGAGCACCGCGCAGAACGCGGTGGTGCACCTTGCGCCCGGCAGATGCTCGGCGAAACGGTCCAGCCCCGCGAGCGCCGCGCTGGGACTGGGCTCTTCGAGCAGCAGGGCCCGGCAGGCGCTGCGCAGCTGCCCCATCACGGTGGCCGCGGCCAACCCGTGACCGACACAGTCGCCGACGGTCAACGCGACGCGCCCATCCCCGAGGTCGATGACGTCATACCAGTCGCCGCCGACCTGCAGCGGTCGGCTGGCGGGGTGATAGCGCACCGCGAAGCCCTCCGGCAGGGTCGGCGGCCCCAGCATCGCGTGCTGCAGCGCCACCGCGGTTTCGCGTTGCTCGTCGATTTGGTAGACGCGGTGCAGGCCCTGCTCGAGCCGTCCGGCCACCAACGTGAGCAGCGTGTGATCCTCCGCGGTGAAGGGCCGGCGTTCGGCCAATTCGACCCAAATGACCAGCACCCCTCGGGGGTGCTGCAACGCGACGCCCGTCGCACCCACTTCCTGGGCCTCCTCACCCGGGGTGGTGAGTGGGTCGGCGTGCCGCAGCGCCTCGATCAGCTGTCGCTGGCGTGGCGGCAGGTTCGCCCACTCGACCGGCCCACCGGCACACACCAGTTCCGGCTCCGCGGATTCGGCCGAGCCGCGGAGGTACGTCGCGGCCAGCACGCGCCGGGCCTGCCACACCCGACGCAATTCCTCGGCAGCGCCCAGCAGCGCATCGTCCAACGTATCCGCTTGCGCGAGTTGCTGATTCACCGCAGCTAGCGCGATCTGGCGCTGCACGGCGTAATGCTCGGCGGTGACGTCGCGGAACGTGCCGACCATGACCCGCCGTCGCGATTCGGGATCGTCGACGTGATTGAAGTTCACCGCGACCCACACCCGGTGCCCGTTGCGATGTGTGACGGGAACGGTGAAGGTGCCCTGCGACTGACCCATCAATTGCGCGAACGCCGCCTCGACTTGTCGGTACGCGTCGGTGTCGGTCTCGGGGTCTGGCCACCACGGGTGGGTGGCCGGATATGGCAGCTGCTCGGGCCCGTAGCCGAGGATCTCGGCGAAGGCGTTGTTGACCTCGATGACGGCACCGTGTTCGTCGCAGACGAAGAACGCTTCCTGCAGCGATTCGACCAGGGCTGTGCGCCAGCGGGCGTGGTGGTTGCGCAGCCGCGCCAGCTCGACGTTGGCATGAACGCGCGCGAGCAGATCCGCGGCGGCGAATGGTTTGACGAGGTAGTCGTCGGCGCCGGCCAGCAAGCCCTCGACCGACGCTTCCTGCCCGGCGCGAGCGGACAGCAGCAGCACTGGCAGCCCGGCGGTGCGTGAGTCCTGGCGCAAGGCAGCGAGCAACTGCAGGCCGTCGAGTCGGGGCATCATGACATCGCTGATCACCAGATCCGGGACGTGCGCGCGGATGGCCTCGAGCGCCTGCTGGCCGTCGGTCACGCCGCTGACCTCGTAACCGGACGTCTGCAACAGGTGCGTGAGGTATTCGCGCATGTCGGCGTTGTCGTCGGCGACCAGCACGCGGACCGGCCGGCCGGCCGTCTCGTTGGGAGCGACGGCGACGGACGAGGTACTCCCTTCCGTCTTCCCTTGCGGCACAGTCGAATTGGGATCAGGGGGCAGCCAGCGCAGTGCTTCCTGAACATAGGACTCAGCGGTCGCGGCGGGCGCGGCGCGCGGGGCCGGCGCCGGTGCCACTTCGCCGGCCGGCAGGTGGGCGGAGCCCATCGGCAATCGCACGGTGAATGTGGTGCCGACACCCTCGCGGCTCTCGGCGTCGATGGTGCCGCCGTGCAATGCGACGAGTTCTTTGACCAGAGCCAGCCCGATTCCGCTGCCCTCCGTGGACCGGGCGCGCGCGGTTTCGATGCGGTGGAAGCGTTCGAAGAGCCGGGGCATCTCCGCGGCAGGTACTCCGATGCCGGTGTCGGTCACGGTGATGGCGACGGGCGCGTCAGCGGCGCCCTCGCGCGCCACCCGAACGGTGATCGAGCCGTCGAAGGTGAACTTCAGCGCGTTGGAGAGCAGGTTGAGCACCACCTTCTCCCACATTTCGCGATCCACGTACACCGGCCGGTCGAGCGGCGGGCAGTCGACGACGAACGTCAGCCCCGCCCGTTCGATCGCCGAGCGGAAGATGCTGGCCAGTTCGGCCGTGACGGCGGGCAGGTCGACGGGCTCGAATGTGGCCTCCATCCGGCCTGCCTGGATGCGCGAGAAGTCCAGCAGCGTGTTGACCAGTTTCGCCAGCCGCAAGCCGTTGCGGCGCACGATGTCCAGTTCGTGGCGGGCCTGCTCGTCGAACCCGTCCGCGCGGCCGCGCAGCTCGTCGACCGGTCCGAGGATCAAGGTGAGCGGGGTCCGGAATTCGTGGCTGACGTTGGAGAAGAACGTCGTCTTGGCGCGGTCGAGTTCGGCGAGCGCTTCGGCCCGCTGCTGCTGGGCCCGGAAGCTGCGCGCGCTTCCCACGCCCGCGGCAAGATATCCGGCCACCAGCTCGACGAACCCGCGGTAACTGTCATCGAGCGGACGGTTTCGGTTCAGGCCGGCGACCAGGAACCCCAGCGGCGCGGCGCCCTGCTGCGACAGCGGCACCACGAGCGCCTGGGTGGGCGGCGTGTCCCAGGCGCCGGTGGGCAGACTCAATCCACCGTCCGCGAGTTCGACGACTTCAGACACTCCCTGCGCGGGCGTCTCCACGGGCCACAGCGAATCTCTTTCGCGCGAGAGGATTTCCGGTGCCGCTGGATCACCGTGCGCGATTCCGCTGACCCCGGCCAGACGCGCGTTGCCGTCGTCGTCGAACAGATAGGTCAGGGTGAAGGGAAGGTCGTAGGGGTTACCCGCGAGCTGGTCCGCGGCGAAGTCGAGCATCTGCCGCTCGGTGCGCACGACTGTCGGGTCGGAGCCCAGGTCTCGCAATGTCGCCATGCGGCGCTCGGCGATGATCCGGTCGGTCTCCTCGCTGACCACGCACAGCATGCCGACCACCCGCGCGTCCTCGTCGCGCAACGGGCTGTAGGAGAACGTGTGATAGCTCTCCTCCGGGTAGCCCGACCGCTGCAATATCAGCATCAAGGCCTCGTCCCAGGTCGCTTCCCCAGTGGACATCACGCGCTCGATCCGCGGACCGATGTCGGTCCAGATTTCCGCCCACACCTCGCTGGCCGGGCGGCCGAGCGCCCAGGGATATTTGCGAGCGAGGGTGTCGCGGCGATATGCGGCATTGCAGAAGAACGTCAGGTCGGGCCCCCACGCCATCCACATCGCGAACCGCGACGACAGCAGGATGTTGATGGCCGTGCGCAGGCTTTGCGGCCAGTCGTCCACCGGCCCGAGCGGAGTGGCCGCCCAGTCGACCGCGGCCAGATCGCGCCCGATCTCCTCGTCTCCCCGGAAAACCACTGTCGTCCTCTCGCGATGTGATCAGGTTCGGTGGACGGCCGCCGACCGCAGCCCGTTGCGGTCTTCGTCGTACAAGACAATCATCCATTAGCTTCGCGTCGCCAGGGTTTGGGCGAGAACGCGCAAACAAAGCCGCGGGGTGGACCTTATGAAACCCGCTTTAGCGCAAATTAGACGTCAGGTGCTGGATTTCAATCGCACGCTATGCCAAGCGAAAAGCATTGTGTCGAATGTGCCGATATCCATTTCCCCCGCTCCGGGAGGACCATGAACGGCACCGACAGCGACATCGCGGCCATCACGCAACTGGTGAACCTTTACGGGCTGGCGGTCGACAGCCAGCGGTGGGAACTGTTCGACCGGATCTTCACCGCCGACATCGATGCCGATTACGGACCGACGTCGCACTGGACGGCGCTCAGAGCAATTCGCGCAGCGTCTCGATCAGCTTGATGCGCTCGCCCGTGGTGGCCGCGATGGGAGCCACGTTCAACGTGGTGACCCCCGCCTCGCGAAACGCCGCCACGCGTTCCTTGACGAACTCGCGGCTGCCGATCAGGTTGATGTCGCGGACGAGTTCGTCCGGAACCACCTTGGCTGCGCCGTCTTTGTCGCCGGCCAGGTAGAGCTCTTGGATCCGGTCGGCCTGCGGCCCGTATCCGTACTTGGTGGCCAGGG
The DNA here is from genome assembly GCA_963758775.1 of uncultured Actinomycetota bacterium. GTDB lineage: Bacteria > Actinomycetota > Actinomycetes > Mycobacteriales > Mycobacteriaceae > Mycobacterium. Next base: position 821,931 of record CAVWWU010000010.1, on the reverse strand, counting down.
CATGGTAGAAGTTCTTGCCCTTAGCGCCCATTCCACCGATGTAGAGGGCCAGGTGGGGTTTGACGAATTCCCTTAGCGAATCCACGTTTTCGCCGATCGCCAGCACCGGGCCGGCGTAGACATCCAGCTGCCCCAGCGCGGGGTCCCGCTTTACCTGGCCGGCGGCCAGCGCCTCTCCCCACACGTCGCGCGCCTTCTCGGGCAGATAGAAGATGGGCTGCCAGCCCTCAGCGATCTCGGCGACCAGCTCGACATTCTTGGGTCCGAGTGCCGCCACCAGTATCGGAATGCGTTCCCGGACAGGCTGATTGATGAGCTTCAGCGATTTGCCGAGCCCGGTGCCCTGGTCGGCGGGCAGCGGAATGGTGTAGTGCTTGCCCTGAAAGTCCAGGCGCTCGCGGCGCCACACCTGACGGCAGATGTCGATGACTTCGCGTGTGCGCCCGATCGGCGCGTCGTAGGGCACGCCGTGGAAGCCCTCGATGACCTGCGGGCCGGAGGCGCCTAGGCCGAGCGTGAATCGTCCATCGGAGACGTAATCGAGGCCGGCCGCGGTCATCGCGGTCAGGGTTGGCGTTCGGGTGTAGAGCTGCAAGATGCCCGAGGCCAGCTCAACCCGTTCGGTGGCGGCGGCCAGGTAGCCCAGCGCACTCACCGCGTCGAACGAATACGCCTCGGGGACAAAGACAATGTCCAGGCCGGCGCGTTCGAGGTCGGCCACTTCGGCGGCAACTTCTTTGAAGCCACCGGCGTAATTGATTCCCAGCCCAATCCGCATGTTCGGTCTCCCCTAAGCGAACTGGTCGGCCAGTTCGACGGCCTCTTGCTGGATCCGGCCGAACTGGGCGCCCATGGCCTCGGACAGCGCCGTCGCACCGGACAGCGGTCGCACCATCACCATGAAGTCGTCGATCAGGCCGTCCTCGTTGAAGTGCAGGAAGTCGCAGCCATTGACCTTCTTTCCCGACACGGTCGTTTCGAAGACCAGTGCGTGGTCGCGGCCGTTGGGGTCGGCGATCTCGCGGACATAGCGAAAGTCCTCGAAGATGCGCAGCACACCACGCAGGATCGCCGCGGTGATCGGCTTGCCGGCATAGGGCTTGAACGCCACCGGGCTGGTGAACACCACGTCGTCGGCCAGCAGCGCCTGGATGGCCGCCTCGTCGCGTTCCTCGACGGCTTTGCGGAAGGGGTGCATGAGAAAACCTCGCGTTGAAAGAGTGAACGTGGTTGACGCTAGAGCGCGCGCTGAGATATGTCCATATGCGATTAGTCACTTTATTGAATAATCATGTTGTTGTACCCTCGGGCAATGTCGCTGCGTGACGCGGTGTTGGCCGCACTCCTCGAGGCGGAGGCTTCCGGCTACGACCTGGCCAAAAGCTTCGACGCCTCGGTGGCCAACTTCTGGATGGCCACCCCGCAGCAGCTCTATCGCGAATTGGATCGGCTCGCCGAGCAGGGCCTGATCCAGGCGCGCGTGGTGGAACAGGAACGGCGGCCCAACAAGCGGATGTATTCGTTGACCGCCGCCGGCCATGACGCGATCCGCCTGTTCACCGCCACGGCGCCGAAACCCGGGGTGATCCGCGACGAATTGATGGTGAAGGTGTCGGCCGCCGACGCCGGCGACGCACCGGCCGTGCGCGGCTTCATCGTTGAACGCCTCAACTGGGCGACGGCCAAATTGCAACGCTACGAGCGGTTTCGGGCGCGCCTACTGGACGGCCGCACCGAGGACGAGTACCTGGCCCATGCCGAACGCGTCGGTCCTTATCTGACCCTGCTGCGCGGAATCGCGTTCGAAGAAGAGAACATTCGCTGGGCCGAACGTGCCCTGAAGATCCTGGAGGCTCGCCTGCCGACGCAACCCGCGTAGGCGCTTGCGATCATGGCGGCATGAAGTTGGCGTTCGCGCTACCGCACACCATCGAGCTGCCGGCCATCACTGCACGATGGGAATTCGCAGTGACCGGCCCCGAGCAGGCAATCATCGCCCGACGTGCCGAAGAGCTCGGCTACGACATGATCTCGATCCCCGAGCACTTCGTGGTTCCCCGCTCCCACTTGGAGTTGTCCGGCCCGCACTACCTGCACTCGACCGTCGGGCAAGCATTCGTCGCCGGTGCGACGCAACGCATTCGGGTGAACTCCTCGGTGACTATCCTGCCGCTGCAGCATCCGATCGTGATGGCCAAAGCGCTGGCGACCGCCGACTGGATGAGCGGTGGCCGCATCACGGTGACGTTCGGAGTGGGTTGGGACGCAGAAGAATTCAAGGCGCTCGCCGTGCCGTTTCACGAACGAGGCCGGATGGCCGAAGAGTACCTGGCCGCGATCATCGAGTTGTGGACCAGCGAGGCGCCCAGCTTCGCGGGTGACTACGTGTCGTTCGACGACATCGCGTTCGCGCCGAAACCGGTCCAGCAACCGCATGTGCCGGTTTGGATCGGCGGCGACGCCGACGCGGTGCTCAGGCGCGCGGCGAGGTACGGCTCGGGCTGGTGGCCTTTCCTGACCAAACCGGAGGCGCTGCCGGCCAAGATCGACTTCATCAAGTCACAGCCGGCGTACGACGGCCGTCCGTTCGACGTGATGTATCCGCTCGGCATGGGCAGGGTCGGCGAAGGGCACGTCAGCATCGATGAACCCACGCAGCGCAGTGGAATGAGCGCGCAGGAGATCGTCGATCGGCTCAACGAGTACGCGGAATTGGGCGTGACTTTCACCAGCGTTCCCACGCCCCGGGTGGCGGGTGTCGAGGCCTACCTGGAGTTCGCGCAGTGGGTGATCGAGGACATCAAACCTCACCTTCCGAGTTAGCCGCACAGGAATATCGGGTATAGCTGGCGGCGTGGGGTGGGTATCAGTGCACGCGGTCGCGATCTTCTCGGGGTTGCTCGCTGCGTTCTGCGCGGCGGTGGGCATCGTCGTCCGGCAAACCGCCGCCCAGACCGTCCCGGCTGGTGAGGCCGACTCAGGGGCGTTCGTCACAACCTTGGTACGCCAACCGGCATGGTGGGCGGGGATTCTTGCGGCCGTTGCCGGTTACGTGTTTCAAGCCCTCGCTCTCGCTCACGGGTCGTTGTTGCTGGTCCAGCCGTTGCTGGTGTCGTCGTTGCTGTTCGCGTTGCCGTTGAGCGCGCGTGTGCGCCGTCAGCGCGTCAGCTGGGCTGAGTGGGGCTGGGCCGCGCTGCTGACCGCCGCCCTCGGGGTGTTTGTGCTCGTCGGGCAACCCCGCGAGGGCCATAACCGCCCGCCGATACCGGCGTGGACGCTGGCGCTGGCGGTCGCGGTGCCGTTGGTGATCGTCTGCATTGTCACTGCGCGTCGCGCCGCCGGCCGCGGGCGCGCCATGCTGTTGGCAGTCGCCGTGGCGGTGCTGCTCGGCATGGTCGCGGTACTGACGAAGATCTGCACGCGCCGATTCGCCGTCGGTGGCTGGGATGCGCTGGTCAACGTTCCCGCTCCGTATGTTTTGGTCGTGCTTGCCGTGACGGTCATCGTGGTGCAAAACGCGGCGCTGCACGCCGGAGCGTTACAGGCGTCGGTGCCGATCATGTTGGTGGGCGAGCCGGTGGTGGCGGTTCTGCTTGGCGTAGTCGTGCTCGGCGAACACGTAGCGGTGCGCGGCCCCGGGGCAATCGTTCTGGTGCTGGCGGTCTGGGCGATGGTGGCGGCCACCGTGGCGCTGGCACGCGGTCAGGCGGCCGAGCAAGCCGATTCTGCGCCGCAGCAACCTCATTCGCCGGCCGAATCTGACGACCGGTTCGCGACTGCCGGATCGCAGCGCTCGAGGTCGTGACGGGCTCGACTGAGGGAACAGCTGCCTTCGAGCGGCTGGTCGGGCATCTGGACTATCCGATGTTCGTGGTGACGACCAAAGCCGGCGGCACACTTGCCGGGTGTTTGGTCGGTTTCGCCAGCCAAACCAGCATCCGTCCGCCACGCTTTCTCATCGGCCTGTCCAAGCGCAACCACACCTACCGCGTCGCGCGCGAGGCAAATCATCTTGCGGTGCATGTGCTGTCGCGCCGGCATGCCGAGCTCGCGCAGCTGTTCGGCAGCCAGACCGGCGACACCGTCGACAAGTTCAGTCGCTGCGACTGGCACCCCGGGCCCGAGGGCATGCCGATTCTCGACGACGCGCTCGCCTGGTTCGTCGGCAAAACGCTGGCACGCATGGACGTCGGGGACCACGTCGGTCACCTGCTGGAGCCGATCGCGGGCGAAGCGCCGGAATCCGAGCTGGGTGACCTGATCACCTTCGCCGACGTCGCCGACCTGGATCCGGGGCACGACGCGTGACGATCCAGATGTGTGCGGTCGGCGGCATCGCCGAACTGCAACGCTTCTACAGTGACCCGCCACACGGGGTGCGCGCCAACATGATCTTCAGCGTCGACGGTGCGGCGTCGATGCACGGCCGGGCGGGCCCGCTCTCGGGTCCTCTCGACCATCAGCTGTTGTTGGCGCTGCGCGGCTATGCCGATGTGGTCCTCGTCGGAGCCGGGACGGCGCGCGCGGAGAATTACGGCCCGGTCCGGCTGACCGACGCGCAACGGTCCGACCGGCGCGGCCGTTGGGGGCTGACCGAACCGCCGCCCATCGCGGTGGTGTCACAGTCCGGGAAGCTCCCACGTTCACTGTTCGCCGAGCCCGCGCAGCCCCCGCTGGTCGTCATGTGTTCGACGGCCGCCGCGCCCTTCGAATCCGACGCGCGTCCTGACATCATGATCGCGGGCGAGGACGGCGCCGATATGAAGACGGTGATTGCCGCCCTGCGTGCGCGGGGCATGCGGCGCGTGCTGTGTGAAGGCGGTCCGACGCTGCTCGACGAGCTCGTCGCACACGACCTCATCGACGAAATGTGCGTGACCATCGCACCCAAGCTCGCCGGCACCGGTCAATCCGCGACGTCGGCGGCCTTACCGCAGCTTCCGGCCGCCAAAGAGCTTGCGCTGCAACACGTGCTGACCCACGACGGATATCTGTTCTTGAAATACGGTCGCGCTGATCAGCCGAGCTCCGCGCTGACGTAGCTGACGGCGCCACGAAATGCCCTGATCGCCTCGTTATCCGGCACCGCGAAGCCGTGGACCGCATAGGCCTCTTCGGTGCTGTACTGGGTAACCCGCCAGCCCGCAGCCGTCAAATGGTCGGCGGCTTGGCGGCGCTCGCCGAGCCACACCAGTTCGCCCACGTCGATGTTGAGCCCGTGCTTGCGCCACCCACTGCGCATGGAGCGAAAGCGCTCGTCGGTGAACACTCTCATGTCGGCGATGTTCTCGGTGGCCAGCCTGCTGCCCGGCGCGCTGAGCGCGGTGATGTTGTCCAGGAGCCGGTCTTGGGCCTCGGGCGGCAGGTAGGGCAGCAGACCTTCGGCGATCCACGCGGTGGGTACCGCGGTGTCGAAGTAGTTGTCGCGCAACGCGGTTGGCCAATCGTCCCGTAGGTCGACGCTGACGGCGCGGCGCTCGGCGGTCGGCTCGGCGCCGAGTTGGGTCAGCGTGGTGCTCTTGAACGCGATCACCTCGGGCTGGTCCACCTCGAACACCACCACGCCCGCCGGCCAGTCCAACCGGTAGGCACGCGCGTCGAGCCCGGCGGCCAGGATGACGGCCTGACGTATGCCGGCGCCGGTCGCGGTGAGGAAGAAGTCGTCGAAGAACCGGGTACGCACCGCAATCTGCTGGCGGCGCTGCTCGGCGGTGGTCGGCAGGTCCTTGTCATCGAGCGGGATCTCGCCGTCCAACATGCGCGTGAAGAAGGGGTGCCCGACCGCACGCACCAACGGCTCAGCGAACCGGTCGTCGATCAGCGCGTCCGGGCCGCGGGAAGCCAGCGCCCGCGATGCCGCCACCATCGTTGCCGTCGCGCCCACGCTGTTGGCGAGGTCCCAGCTGTCGCCCTCGCTGCGCGCCGAATTAGGTGATGACACTCGTGCCTCCCAAAGATTGCCGGGTCCGAGTAACCAGCCTATCGGCTCTAGGCTGAAGCAGTCGGCGCCGCAGGCGAGCCGGTGCTCACCCGAACTGGAGGGACCTCAGTGTCTATTGCTCAACGCGAACGCGCCGCACTCGTGGACGCCCTGCGCGGTGTCGGGCCGGAAGCGCCGACTTTGTGCGAGGGCTGGCAGACTCGCGATCTGGCCGCCCACTTGGTGATCCGGGAGTACCGCCTTGACACCGCGCCGGGCATCCTCATCCCTTTCTTCGCCGGCCATACCGCCAGGGTGCAGGACGAGGTGGCCCAGACCGACTGGAACGACCTGGTCGACAAGGTGGCATCCGGCCCGCCGGCGTACTCACCGTTCAAATTGCTCGATCCGCTTGTCAATGTGGCCGAGATGTTCATCCATCACGAGGACGTGCGGCGCGCGCAGCCCGGGTGGGAACCCCGCGAGCTCGAACCCCCGCTGACCAATGTGCTGCGCCGCACCCTGCCGTTGATGGGCCGGATGACGCTGGCCAAGGTGCCGGCTCGGCTGGCGCTGCGGACGCCGGAGGGCAAAACCGTCGTCACCGCCGGTCGTGGCGCCGCTGTCACCGTCACCGGTGCACCCGAGGAGCTGCTGCTGTTCGCCGTCGGACGAGATGCCCGGGTCGAATTCAGCGGCGACGCGGACTCCGTGCAGGCGGTCCGCGACGCGCCCAAGGGGCTTTAGCGGCTACTCGGCGGGCTGTTGCTGGCCCACCAGCTCGTCCTGCCCGATCTCGGGCACGTTGCCATTGCCGTTCCCGCGACGCGCCAATTTCTTCTTCGGTGCCTTGCCTTTGTCCGGCTCGGGTGCGGCGCTATCGTGGCCGTTGACCGGCAACCCGACGGCCGCGCTGACCGTCTCGATGGCCTTCTCGGTGTACACGCGATAGCCGAAATTCGGTAAATAGCCGTGGATTTCAGGTGTGTCGAGGTCACGCATGAACTGCAGGATTTCGCGGCTGAACACCTGACCGGGCACCAGCACCGGGAATCCCGGCGGATACGGCGTCACGTAGGTCGCCGACACGATGTCGACGCCGGCGTCCAGCCGTTCGTCGATCTGTTCGCCGGTGAGGTACTCGCAGGTGGTGTCGTCGTAGGACAGGTAGAACGCCCGGCGCACGTCCCCTTCGGGTGTCGGCCCGTCTCCGGTGTGATCCATGAACGCGGGGTGGAAGCCGCTGAAATCCGGTAGCGGCAAAGACATTTCGGTGAGCCGATACACCGCGCGCTCGAAGTGCTCACGCTCACCCATACTCATCTCGGAGATGTCCTGGTCGAGTTCGCGCGCGATGTTGACAAGAACTTCGACCAGGAAGGCGACCGAGCTGCGCGTGGTCCCGATGTTGGTCATGAACAGCACGCTGTTGCGTGACGTCTTGTTGATCTGAATTCCGTAGCGGTCCATCAACTGCTGGCGCTTGAAGGTGTCGCCGTCGTAGCCGGTGGGACCGATGAACAAGGTGATCCGGGACGGGTCGAGCACGAACTCGTCCTGATCCCAGGCAGCCATCATGTTGCGCAGCCCCGACCGCAGCGGTTGGGCAATGGCCGACGGCCGGAACCGATCAGGAATCAGATCGGAAGTCCGAAGGCATCGCATGTACTTGCTCAGCAAAGGATGATTGTCGATCGCATCGCGCAGCTGCATGGCGTTCTCAATCTGCCGTTGCACCAACTCAACTCCCTCCAACGCCACCTGCCGGCGACCCAGATCCAGCGACGCGAGGATCTGGTAGTTGGGCGACGTCGAGGTGTGCGCCATGTAGGCCTCGTGGAACGGCTCGGCGACCTTCTGGTCGAAGTCCTGGTCGTAGACATGGATCATCGACCCCTGCCGCAGGGCGGTCAGTGTCTTGTGCGTCGACTGGGTCGCATACACCCGCACCCGGGCCCGTGCCGGGTCGGGGATGAGGCGCCGGTGTAAAAGGTCCTCGTCGCTGGCTTCGGCTTGAGCGACAAGCGACTCCTCATAGTGGCGCTTGTAGCCGGAGTCCTGCAATCGCTCCCGCAACGACTGCGCGGACGCCATCGCGGTACGCGTCCGGTACACCGGGTGGAACCGCGCGAACGCGAACCAAGCCTCGTCCCATAGGAACACCAGGTCCGGCTTGATGGCGAGGCACTCCTCCATGACGCGCTGCACGTCGTAGACGACCCCGTCGAAGGTGCAGTTGGTCAGCGACATCATCTTGACGCGGTCGAGCTTGCCGGAACGCTTGAGCCCCAACAGTTTTGATTTAATCTCGCGCAGCGGCACCGCGCCGTACATGGAGTAGTCGTTGAGCGGATAGGCCTCGAGATAGATGACATTCGCGCCCGCAAGCATCATCCCGTAGTGATGCGACTGGTGGCAGTTGCGGTCCAGCAGCACGATGTCGCCGGGAGCCACCAACGCCTGGGTGACGATCTTGTTGGCCGTCGAGGTGCCGTTGGTAACGAAGTAGGTGTGCCGCGATCCGTAGGCTTGGGCCGCGAGCTGTTGGGCTTCGCGCAATGGCCCAGTGGGTTCCAACAGTGAGTCGAGGCCGCCGCACGTCGCCGACGTCTCGGCCATGAACACGTCGAGGCCGTAGAAGCCGACCATGTCCTTGATCCAGTGCGAGTTGACGATCGACTTGCCTTGCGAAATCGGCAGGGCGTGAAACACGCCCGTGGGTCGGTGGCTGTACTGCTTGAGCGCGCTGAAGAACGGCGTGCGGTAACGGGCCGCCACCCCCTGCAGGATCGTCAGGTGCAGCTCGAGCATGCCTTCGCGGGCGTGAAACACCCTGCGGAAGTATTGGCCCAGCCGCCCGGCGATGTCCTCAACCTCGATCTCGGTCATCAGGTAGAGGTCGAGCTCGGGGCGCAGCTTCGCCAGGGAAACGGAGAGAATCTGGGCGCGCTCTTCGGGTGACTGGTGATCGTTCAGCTCGTCGGACACCTCGCTGTCGACGAACTCCGCCAGGCTCGACAGGTCGCGGGTCGACTGGTGTGAAAAGCGGCGCCGGATCACCACCGCCTGCAGGTTGACGTTGAGCCGCGCCGCGATCAGCGCCTCGTCCCCGCTGGCGACCACCACCAGCTCGAAGACGAATTCGTCGTCGGGGCGTCGCCATTTGCGCACCTCGTTGCGCAGCGCGGCCTCCTGCGCCTCGGTCATTTTCTCGACGACGAGCACCTCGAAGTAGGGGCGCTCGCCCTGCGTCTGCGGTTGGTGCTCGAGCTGGCGCGGGTCGGCCGGGAAGATGTCCAATTCGTCGGCGCCGGCGTTTTCCACATCCCCGGAGCGGTACGACTCCGTGCTCAGCGCGCGATTGATCCGCAGCACCGCCTGCGCGAACTTGTCATAGCTGCCGGACGTGAAAAGCCGTTGCACACGGGCGAATTGCGGCGAGCCGGGAAAGGCCCAGTAGGGCTCCAGCGTGCTCAGCTCGGCGAGCAACTCCTGGCAGGTGCTCACACATTTCTCTTTGAGAGCTCCGGCGGTGGTCGGGCGGGTGAGCCGGTCGGCGGCTTCTTCCAGCCGGCACCACGAGTCACTGCGGACCTGCCACAGACTGTTGTAAGCGCGCAGATGTTCGGTCATGGCAAGCCCTTCGTCCCGGTTGGTCGCTCAAGGTTCGCAGACCCAGTCCGCCCGTCGGTGACCGGAAAGCAAACAGTGCGCATCCGCCGCGTGACGGCGTCCGCAGGCCCCCGGGCCTGGGAATTCGTCGCAATCGTTTGCCTCTTGCGCGAGTGTAGTCATTTGACTACACTTCGGAGACACGGGTGTAGTCATGTGACTACACCAGAGCAAATAAATTACTCCAGGAGGACGACATGAAAGCCAAGCGATCGATCCGAGTTGCCGCCGCCAGCGCCCTAGCTTTCGCGGGTCTGATGACCACCGGTGTCGGTGTGAGCAACGCCGCGACAGTGCAGACCGAAGGCAATTACCCGAACCACGCGGCCTGCGTCGCGGCCGGACCGGGCGTCAAAGCCACCACGGCCGGCCAGTGGAACAACTTCTTCTGCGTGCCGGATCACGTCGCGGCTGGCTCCTGGCGCCTGGTTCTCGCGAACTGAGGTTGCCCGCTCGCCCGACACTTCGTGCGAACGGCGGCGCGGTCCCAGATCTCCTCCCTCTCTACAGCGCGTTCGTTGGCGAGTTTGCCAACTGAGAACCGGGGTGCAGGGCCCCGACCTCACCCAGCTCACAAACAAGACAGCGCCCAGGGTGCCGATCATGCGCCGCCCGGATGTGCGCCGAAGCCTGATGCTGCAGAAGGCGTACTCCGAGGGTCTGCGTGCGCTGTATCTGTACGCCGCCACGTACCGCTACGACGATGGGGTCGCGCTGGTGGCGGGTGTGGATGCCGAGCCGGCGGCGCGTGTGCACGAGCTGCTGCTGCCGATCGTCAAAGGGGTCGGATTCGAGAGATCGTTTCAGTGGATCGATGAAAGCCTGCAAATCCTGGGTGGATCTGGATTTCTCAAGGCCTATTACCACGACACCGATCTGATGGACGTCGACGACGAAGCGTTCTGACGTAGTACCTACTCCCAGGCGAACACCGGCTGCTCAAGCTCGTCCACGGGGTCGTGCCGGCCTTCCAGGCACAGCCACCGCAACTGCAGCAGTACTGCACCCGTCGGCGCGTGAATGAGGTCGTTTCCCAACGGAATTTGCACGACGGGTCGTGAGCTCTCCGGGATGGTGATGAACCGCGGCGAACCGTCGCGCTGCAACTCGTGCAGTCCCACTCGGTAGGCGGCCACCACCTCGTCGGGAGCCGGGCGCGGATCGAGCCGTCCGCCGCCCCAGATCACCACCGGGGTGATGACGTACCCCGACCGCGTCGGGTAGTCGTCGAGCAGGCCCAGCACGGTCTGCCCGGACAGCTGTATGCCGACCTCTTCATCCAGTTCCCGCAGCGCGGCGTCGATCACGTTCTCGCCGGGGTCCACTCGTCCACCGGGCAGCGCCCACTGAGCGGGATGTGAACTGAGGCGAGATGTCCGCCGGCACAGCAGGAAAGCTGCGCCACCCGAGACATCGACCATGCGCCCGTCGAGGCCCGGCTCCATGGGTCGTCCCGCTATCCAGTCGTCCACAGGTGCTGGGTCTACCCTGTCCTCGCCGACTTCGGAGTCGACCAGCAGCACCGCGACCGCGGCGTGTCGCTTGGCCGGATCGGTCACGACGCGACGATGATGACCCGCGAGATTAGCGCGGACTTTTTCGCGCAGCGCCTCGTCATAGCTGATGGTCACGCGTTGACCCCGAGCAGTTCTGCCAGCTGCGCCGCCGAGTATTGGCTCGGCCCAACACCATTGCGGACTACCGCGCGCGCCGCCCGCGCCAAGGCCGCGTTGAGTGGCGCGGTGGTGCCGTGTTTGTGCGCAAGACGGACGATCTCGCCGTTGAGGAAGTCGGTCTCGACGTTGCCGGTGTTGCGGCTCAACGATTGCCAGGTCGAGTTGCTCGGTCCGGCATTCCATCCGGGTATCTCCCGAATGGTCGGCCCGTCTTCTGCCCTTGCCGCCGTGGACACTTCGAATGAGGTGTAGTCAATTCCCGCGTGGCGCAGGACGTCCGCGCCTTCCCGGCGCAGCGCGGCGAGCAGCTCGCCCGCGTCGGCCGCCTCCGCGGTCAGGGCACCCACGGCGTTGCCGAGGTTGCTCAGCAACTTGTTGTACTTCCACGGGACGACGTCATCGGGCGTGCGCACGTGAATTCCGGCCGCGGTCCATGCCTCGGCGAGCCGCGCCAGCAACACCGCGTCGGCCGGAGCGCTGATCGACGCCGGCCATCGTGCGATGTGGAACTGGCCGACCACCGGCCAGGAACGCACGATCACCTCGCCGGGTTCGAGGTGCACCGCGGGCAACCACACGCAGACCCCGAATACCCGGCCGAAGTAGCGCAGCGCTTTCTCTTCGGCCGCAACGCCATTGAGTGCGGTCATCGCCGGCAGCAACTCACCCGCCGTCCCTGCGACACGGTCGGTGTCATGGACCGGTTGATCAACCCATTCCTGCAGCGCCGCGTCGAGCTGCTGCGTTTTGGTCGCGAAGACCAGCACATCGTCGCGGGTCAACCGCACATCCGCCGGCCGAGACGCCGCGGTGACCGGCGTGTGGAAGGGGCCGTCCGGGGTCCGCAGCGTCATGCCCGCGCTGGTCAGGACATCGGCGTGTTGCCCCCGCGCGACCAGCACGGTGGGGACACCGGCCCGCGTCAGCACCCCACCCACGGTGCCGCCGATAGCGCCGGCGCCGATGATCACGTAACGGTCCCCAGCATCAGAGTTCAATGTCACGCCTTCCATCATGGGTTACCCTGGCCGCGTGGGCACCGAGCGAGTCCCGGGTGGGGCGGTACACAAGCTGCCGGCAGACCTGCGCACCGCGCTGATCGGCAACTCCACGGCATTGGCGGCATGGAAAGACATCACACCGCTGGCGCGCAACGAGTTCATCTGCTGGGTCGAGGACGCCAAGCAAGACGCCACCCGTCAGCGACGAATTCGGCGCACCCAAGAGGAACTCGAAGAGGGCATGCGCCGGCCCTGCTGCTGGCCCGGGTGTAAGCACCGCGAGCGCAACGGCAAATAATCACGTTGCGCGACAGGGCCTTTCATTGACATAACCCGCTGGCGCTGTGGACACCGGCATCGTTGGCGGTGTCCACAGCGTCCGCGGTCACCTCTCTGCTAACAGATTCCGGTCAGCAGGGAAGGAATGGGACACAGCCTGGCGGCGGCGGGGGTGGCAGCGGCGGAGGCGGAGGCCCCCAGAAAGGCGGAGGCGGCAGTCCCCACGGCGGAGGCGGCGGTCCCCAAGCGGGTGGCGGCGGTCCTCCCCAAGCCACTGGCCCGGGCGGCGGAGGCGGGCCCCATGGGTCCGCGCTGGCGACACCCGTGCCAAGTCCTACCGCGGCAACAGCCATTCCCCCACATAACGCCGTGGCCCCCAAAAACCGGCGGAGCCTGACGGATCGTTGTGCCATCATCATCTCCCTTTATCGGCGTAACAACATCGACGGTAGTTACGGGAGATGGAACCGGCCTGTCCGAAAGCTATGTCTGCGCTATGCAATTCAGCTTGACGGCGTTGATGCAGCGCATGAGCCTATTCGCGCCTTATTAATTCGATCCGTAAGGGCCGAATAGCGTTGCAGCTTAAAGCCTGTCGAAGATGCTGTTGACGATGTCGTCGCCGATCCCGATGCCCGCGCCGGTGACGATCGCCTGGCCGAACCGTCCGCCCAGGAACCGCTGCAGCGTCCCGCCGCCGGCGGGCGCGGGCTGCTGGTACTGGGGTTGGTATTGGGGCTGGTATTGCTGTGGCTGCGCGTACTGGGCGGGCGGCGGGTAGTAAGCCGGCGGCTCGGCAGCGACGTGGTTGTCAACCAACGCGTGGATCGCTTGCAGCAGCTCCGTGGTGGTGCTTTGTTCGTCGCGGACCGCGAGTGCGATCTCCTTGAGGTCCAGTGCCCATTCGCGCGCGTTGGGATCGCCCGCCGCGGCCGCGGCGGACAATTTCCCGGCCAGTGTCTGCATCAACGTTCCGGTTTGTTGCGCCTGCTGCCGCAGCGCATTGAATTGGCGGTCCACGGTCTCGGTGTCCACTGCCATGCTCCTTTCGAGCGACGTCTGAGTCGAGCTACTACCTTTACAAAAGCGGACGTAGCTGTGAGCCCGCTGAGCGAGAGCACGTGGAATGCCGACAATTGAACTGCGGGGCTGGTACGTCTCCCACGACGTGAAGTTCGCCGATGACGTCTCGACCAGCGTTGAGCTGCCCGACCGCCCGATGCGGGACCAGGCCGAAGGCCTTTTGTTTCCGCTCGCGTCAGCCGAGCTCGACCGCTGGCGCGGCGGCGCCGACGATCTGCAGTTCACCGCTGTCGAGGTCGATGGGTCACCGGTCTGCACCGCGGTCATATGATGCGCTAGACCGGACATGATGGAGGCTTCTATGGCTGGGCAGATCCCATTGGTCGACTACCTGGTGCTCGACGACGGCGAACCGCACCTGATCGCGCAGGAATGCACCAACTGCGGCGCGCGATTCTTCGACCGGCGCAACGCATGCGCCAGCTGCTTCGCGACCGAATTCAAACCCGTCCCCGTCCCGACGGAGGGCACGGTGCGCGCGTTCACGATCGTCACCTTCGCCGCGCCGGGGATCCCCACCCCGTTCGTGGCGTCGGTGGTGGACTGCGACGGCACTCGGGTGCGCGCCAACCTCGTCAACGTCGATCCCGATCCCGAACAGATCCGCGACGGCATGAAGGTGCGGCTTGCCACGTACCCGATCGGCACCGACTCCGAGGGCACCGAGGCAATCGGCTTCGGCTTCGAGCCCGCCTGACCAACGACTGACTTTTAGAAAGACAAAAGGAGCACCGACGATGAGCGCCAGCGACGAGATTTGGATTCTCGGGATCCGGATGACCAAATTCGGTAAGCACCCCGACAAGGACACCGTGGACCTCGCGGCCGAGGCCGCGACCGGAGCGCTGTCCGACGCTGGGGTGAGCATGGCCGACATCGGCGTCATCGCGGCCGGCAACCTGATGGCCGCTAACGCAGGCATCGGTCAGCAGCTGCAGAAGCACATCGGCCAAACCGGCATCCCGGTTTACAACGTGGCCAACGCCTGTGCCACCGGGGCCACCGCGCTGCGGACGGCCATCATGGCCGTCAAGGCCGGCGAGGTGAAGTACGGATTGGCTGTCGGTGTCGAAAAGCTTTCCGGCGCAGGGCTGCTCGGCGCCGGCGGCCGCAAGAAGGCTGAAGCCGAGGTCTGGGAGCCGAAGGGCCGCTACGGTGCCGTCGCACCGGTCGACGGGCGGATCGGCACCGAGGCCATGCCCGGGGTGTTCGCCCAGATCGGCACCGAGTACGGCCACAAATACGGCGGGACGAGCTTCGAGTTGTTCGCCAAGATCAGCGAAAAGAACCACGCCCATTCGACTTTGAACCCGCTGGCGGCCTACCAGAAGAAGTTCACGCTCGAGCAGATCATGGGCGACGTGATGATCGCCTACCCGAACACCCGGCCGATGTGTTCGGCCAACTGTGACGGCGCTGCCGCCGCGGTGGTGTGTAACGGCGAGACGTTGAAGTCGCTGTCGCTCGAACAGCAAAGGCGCGCGGTGAAGGTATCGGCTTCGGTGCTGACCACCGACCCCTGGGAAGAGGGCTGCCAGGTCCTGCCGAACGTCAATACCTTGACCCGCAACGCCGCCAAGACCGCCTACGAGCAGGCCGGCGTCGAGCCGGGCGACCTCGACCTGGTCGAATTGCACGACTGCTTCGCCACCGCCGAGCTGGTGCACTACGACAACCTGATGCTGTGCGAAGAGGGAGGCGCCGCAGACTTCTTCAACTCGGGTGCGTCCTGGCGTGACGGCTCCACACCGGTCAACGTGTCAGGTGGGCTGCAGTCCAAGGGCCACCCGATCGCGGCCACCGGCATCGCCAACATCTGGGAGATCTGCCATCACCTGCGCGGCGAGGCGGGCGATCGCCAGATCGAGAACGCCAAGGTCGGGCTGGCCCACGTGATCGGCCTGGGCTCCGCTTGCGGCGTGCACATCCTGGAAAAGTCGGCGGTCTAGACCGCCGGTCAATGCCGTTGGCCCGTAACATATCTCGTGTAGCGCGGCCGATGCACACGTAAGGCTAGGTAGTACTCCTGGACCCGCTCGTCGTCGACGGTGAAGCTCCTCGCCCTCGCGACAGCGTCATGGTCGTACTCCAGCCAGCGCTCGGTCCGCTGGCGCTCGAACTCGGTCCACGACGCGACGGTGAACCTCTCGAGGAACGTATCCGGCCGTCCGACACTGTGATACAGCCGCCAGCTGTGGCCACCCGTTCGCAGTCGCGCCTGCCTGACCGCTCGCATCGCCTCGGTGAAGTCGTTCAGGCTCTCGGCCGGCACGCGGTAGTGGACGGTCACCAACACCGGTCCGTCCTCGGGGCACGGTTCGAAAGTGACTGTCGGCGAGGGCCATGCGGTCGAAAGGTCGAGCCGCAGCGTCCCGGTGCACGGCCGCAGGCCGAGCACGGGGGTGCTGAGCGCGACGACCCCGAGTACCACTGCCGAGCCGATCATGGCGACGTGCAGTCCCTCGCGTGTAGCAATGGCACCCCAGACGTAGGAGCCGATCGCCTGCGACCCGGTGGCGACCAGTAGATAGGCCGCCAGTCCTCGGGCCCGAACCCATCGCGGCAGCGACAGCTGCGCCGCGGCATTCAGCGTCGTCAGCGCCATCAGCCACGCCATCCCGGACAGCAACAGAAAAGGGAGGGCCGCACCGAACGGCAACCAGACCACCGCCAACGGCGCGAGAGCGGAGACGGCCGCCGACGCGGCCAGCAACACATTGTCCGACGCCCTGCGGTGCAGCGGCGTGGCAAACACCACGGAGAGCACAGCGCCGAAACCGATGGCAGCTAACGCCCCGCCGTAACCGGCCGAGCTGAGGTGCCACCTGTGGGCGGCGGCCACCGGTAGGAGGGCCAGCAGCGCCGACGCGGGAAACAGGAAAAGCGCTGCGCGCGTGAGGATCCTGCGGAAGATGGGGCTATTGCCGACGAACTGCAGTCCGGAGAGTATGGCGTTGCCGAAGTGCTCTCGCTCCAGCGGTGCTGGTTGGACCGGCCGCTTCCACGCCAGCAGGGCGAAGATGATGCCGGCGAACGACACCGCGTTGATCGCGAAGACCGCAGCCGGTCCCGCCAACGCCACCACGACCCCGCCGATCGCCGGCCCAATGGCCCGGGCGGCGTTACCCGCGACACTGCCCAGAGTCGAGGCGGCCGGTATCTGCTCGCGCGGGACGGTCTCGGGCTGAATGGCCTGCCACGCCGGTCCGGTCAGGGCCCCGGCGCAGCCGATGGCCACGGTGAACCACAACAGTTCGGTCGGGCCGACGCGGCCGAGGTAGGTCAGCACCGCCAGGGCCATGGCCACCACCACGGCATACGTTTGCAGGACGATCAGCAGCCGTCGCCGATCGAACAGGTCGGCAAGCGCGCCGGCCAATAGCCCCAACAGCAGTGTCGGCGCGAGACTTGCGGTCTGGACCAAGGCGATGATGACGTCGCTGCTGTGCTTTTCCACCAGGAACCATTGGGCGGCCACGCTTTGCATCCACGACCCGATGTTGGAGGCCACTTGCGCGATGAACAGGTTGCGGTATACGCGACTGCGCAACGGCGCCCACACCGACGGCAACTCCGCCTCGGCACGCTCCTCCTGGTCCAGGCTCACCAGCGAACCACGCCTTTCGCGCTCTGCGGAGAACTTGACGTGTAGAGCATCCACCCAAAGTGACCCTGGTGCGAACGGGGTGGCATGGACCGGGAGCGTCAGGCCTTAGATTCCCACGCGCGCAAGCAGGCTCGGGTGCGCGCGCCGACCTCTGGCGACGGTTCGAAGGAGATGGCGACGAACTCGTTCACGCCCGCGTCGCGAAGCTCATCGAGGTGCTGCGACACGGTGGATTCGTCGCCGATCAACGCGGCATCCTCCGGGCCGGCGTAGCCCTCCCTGTCGAGCATCGCGCGGTAGGACGGCAAGTGGCCGTACATCGCGAACTGTTGCGCCGCGAGCGCGCGGGCGGCGTCCACGTCGTCGGTCACGCTGACGGGCAGCGCCGCGGCGACCGCGACCGATCCGTCCGGGCGTCCCGCCTCGGTGGCCGCGTCGCGCAGCGTGGGTCCGATGTGTTCGCGCAGGGTCTTCGGCCCGGTCATCCAGGTGATCGTGCCCGCCGTGCGCCGGCCGGCGACCCGCAGCATCTGCGGCCCGAGCGCGGCGACGTACACCTGCGGTGTAGGCGCCTTGGTGATCTGCAGCGCGCCCCTGGTCGTGACGAGCTCGCCCGGCGCGTCGGCCTGCTCGCCCGCCAGCAGGGGCAGCAGGCCGTCGAGGTACTCCGACAGCCGCTTCACCGACCTGTCCCACGAGATGCCCCACATGCCCTCGGTCACTGCCCGGTGAGTGACGCCGATGCCCAGCGTGAACCGCCCGTCGCCAATCATGTTGAGCGTCAACGCCCGTTGCGCAAGCAGCGACGGGTGCTGGTTCTGGATCGGCAGCACGCCGCTGGCGACCTCGATGTCCGGGACTTCGCGCAGCGCTGCGGCGAGCACCGTCAGCAGGTCGGCGTCGAACGGCATCTGGGTGAACCACACGCGGGCGAACCCCTCGTCGCGGGCTTCGGCCAATTCACGGACGCAGGATTCGAGCGGCGACGCGTTGTTGAGGCCGGTTATCAGGCTGATGCGCATGGACTGGAGCCTAGGACACGGCGATTGCCAGCTACTGGCCGCGTTGCGGGCTCACCGATCGAGATGGGCGTCGAGCCAGTCGTAGATCCGGGCGAGCGCCAGCCGTTGGGCGCCGGTGTGGCAGTGCGCGCCGGCCCCTTCGGCGTTGGTGAACTCGAAATATGCCTTCTCGCAAGTGAGATGGTCGAACAACAGTTTGGGTTGACCGTCGAAAAAGAGGTCCTCTTCCGCGTCGCACACCAGCGTCGGGCAGCTGATCTGTTCGGCGATGCCGTCGGCCAGGGTGTAGTCGCAGTAGGAGGCGAGGAACTCCCGGGGGCTGTCGACCCCCATGACGTACTGGCCGTGGCTGGTCGCCCACCGGATCACCGGGTCGGTGGCCACCATCTGCTCCATCGCGGCATCGAGTTCGGGTGCGAATTGCGCGCGCAGCATCGCCTCGGCCTGGGCGCGCGGGAAGGGGATCTTGGCGGTCGCGGTCAGTCCGAGGTCGTAGACGCCGTCGAGGGCGACGCACGCGGCCAGTCGGTCTTCGAAGGCAGCGGCGCGGGGCGCCAGCAGGCCGCCCATCGAGGCGCCCAGCAGGCCGATCCACGCGGGATCGACCTCTGGACGTCGCAGTAGCCAGTCGATCACCGGGGTGATGACGTTTTCCCAGTCGTGGCGAAACACCAAGCCGTGCATGCGGCGTGCCGACGGCTGTCCGGGCCCGTCGAAGGTCAGGACGTTGTACCCGCGTTCCTGCCCCGCTGCGGCGCCGATCCAATGCATCTCCTCGCAGGTGCCGTCGAACCCGCTGTGCAGGATCATCGTTGGGCGCGGCTCGGTGCCGCTGTCGGGCGCGCGATAGAAGTAGCCGTGTAAAACGGTGCCCTCGTAGGGAATCTCGACCGGCTCGATCGGTGGATCGAAGAGCGCGGCGGCGGTCAGGAAGCATTCGCGCGACCGCTGATAGGCGTGGTCGATCCGCGGGTCGGCGGGGTTGCCGTGCAGGAAGAACTCGGCGGCGCGGTAGTAGTTGTTGGCCCGCATCAACCCGTCGCGGGCGCTGATCCGGTGTCCGTCGGCGAGCATCTTCTCGCCCTCGGCACTCACCCGGTCCGCGGTGGCCAGCCATTCGTCGTGCCAGCTGTCGTAGTCGCCTGCGGTGATGGCAGCGCACGTCGTCAGGACCTCGCCGATGTCGGCGCCGCCGTAGGCGGTGTGGCCCAGGGTGCGCAGGGTTTCAAACCAGAAGGCCGGGTCGTCGGCGAACAGCAGCGGCTTCATCGCGGAGCTCCTTAAATCATTTTTAGTTGCTTTAGGTAAGCTACGCGCGGCTGCGAGTAAAAGCAACAGTGGATGCGTTAGTGTTGGCTCATGACCGAGGTTCAGCGCCGTCCGGGCGGGCGCAGCGCGCGGGTGGTGGCCGCGGTGCACGCCGCGGTCAACGAGCTGGTGGCCGACGGAAACCCCGGCGACATCACGGTCAGCGAGATCGCGGAACGGGCGGGCGTCAACCCGACGAGCATCTACCGCCGCTGGGGCACGCTGGAGGCGCTTGTACTCGATGTCGAGGAGGCGCGGGTCGAGGTCAAGTCACCGATTCCGAACACCGGAACGCTGCGCGGCGATCTGCTCGCCTACGCCAGGCAGGTGGCCCGCGAAATCACCCGCCCCGGCGGGATGGCGTTTCTGCGCGCGGTGCTGGCGGTGCGTCAAAGCAATGACGGCTCGTTGGGCCCGTTGCGCAAGCGCGCCGCGCAGCTGCAGACCATGCTCGACCGCGCGACCGACCGTGGCGAGTCCGCGCCCCCGCTGAACGACGTGCTCGACTGCATCCTGGCGCCGATCTACTCGCGGGCGATCTTCGGCGCCGGCAAGCCCCGCGACAGCGAACTCGCCCTGTTCGTGGATCGCGCGCTGGCCGGCGCCTGACGCTTTAGCCGGCGCCCTTTCCGTTGTCGACGCGGTAGACGGCCCCGTGCACGGCCGAGGCGTCGTCGCTGGCGAGAAACGCGATCACGCTGGCGACGTCGCGCGGCTGCATCATGCCGCGCGGTGAGGCCGACCGCAGGATCAGGTCGTAGTTCGGGTTTTCCGGGGCGGTGAACTGCTCGATCTGCGGGGTCAGCATGCCGCCCGGGCAGACCGCGTTGACGCGCAGACGATCCGCCGTGTACTCCACGGCCAGGGCGCGGGTCAGGCCGATCAAGCCGTGTTTGGCCGAGCAGTAGCCGGCCGAGTACGCCTGGCCCTCGACACCGGCGATCGAGGCGACGTTGACGATGTTGCCGCCGCGGGCCAGCAGGTGCGGCAGCGCCGCGCGGCTCAGGTAGAACGGCCCGTTCAGGTTGGTCGCAAGGTCGTCGGCCCAGTCCTCGTCGCTCATCGATTCGGTCCGGCGCATCTGGTGGCGTCCGGCGATGTTGATCAGCACGTCGAGGCCGCCGAACTTTGCGACGCATTCCTCGACCGCACTTCTGCAGGCCTGCGCCGAGGACACATCCACCAACGCATACGCGCCGCCATCGATGTCGGCGAAGACTTTCGCGAGTCGGTCCGCATCTCGTGCGATGCCGAAAACCGTTGCGCCTCTTTCGGATAGCAGTTGCGCGGTTGTCGCTCCCAGGCCGGACGAAGCGCCGGTCACCAACACGATTTTCTCCTGTAATGCGACCACTGTCCGCCTTTCGACTTACCCGGTTCTCGACGCCGAGATGCGTTGTCGTGGAACGATATCAGCGGCCTTGATTTGAGGATTCGCGCACTAGGCCGCGGCTGGTGTTGTCTCTTGGCGCAATCGCTGCCATGACCACATATGGGGCGTCCGAATTCATCGAGAAGCTGTCCGCGAACGACCTGCCCGACAACGACCCCGACAACGACGCCGTGGCGATCGCGGGCCTGGTGAAACATGACGCCGACGACTTCCTCGCCTTCTCCACTTCACTGACCTGCGAGAGCTGGCTTGCGATCCCGACGAGCATGGTCGCCGACATCACGCACCTGCAAAACATCAAGTGCAAAGACCACCGGCATCCGCCCGTCACCATCCGCCTCAAGCAACCCGATCCCGCACAGGCCGAACTCGACTTCCTCTTCGGGTTGCTGTCCGAAGTACAGCGCACCGTCGCCCGCCT
Source organism: uncultured Actinomycetota bacterium (assembly GCA_963758775.1). Taxonomy (GTDB): domain Bacteria; phylum Actinomycetota; class Actinomycetes; order Mycobacteriales; family Mycobacteriaceae; genus Mycobacterium. The sequence goes on along the minus strand of CAVWWU010000010.1, from coordinate 800,549 downwards.
GAGCCGATCGAAGACCACCGGCGGGGCAGGTGAAGGTCTGTTGTGGGCATCCGCCTGAATGCACCGGGGTCGCTGACAGGGCGCGCTAGCTTGTACCTGCGTAGTACTGCGGTTTCGGCGCGTTAGTGTGCTGGAGTCGGCCTCGGTGAGCAGGCCGATAGAAAAGTTGGGCACTTCATGACCACAGCAGCAGAGGCGTCGCCACTCGAAGCACGGGTCGGCCACTACTACCAGATGGACGGCACCTACCTGGTCGGCCGGGAAAAGGTCCGCGAGTACGCGCGTGCGGTGCAGGACTACCACCCCGCGCATTGGGACGTCGCCGCCGCCGCTGAGCTGGGCTACTCGGGTCTGGTGGCGCCGCTGACGTTCACGTCAGTTCCGGGCATGACCTGCAATCGCCGCATGTTCGAGTCGGTGGTCGTCGGTTACGACACCTACCTGCAGACCGAAGAAGTCTTCGAGCAGCACCGCCCGATCGTGGACGGCGACGAACTGCTCATCGACGTCGAATTGACGTCGGTGCGCAGGACCGCCGGCCGTGACTTCATCACCGTGACCAACACGTTCACCGACACCGCCGGCGAGCGGGTGCACACGCTGCACACGACCGTCGTCGGCGTCACCGCGGAAGAGGTCGATCCGGCGGTCAAGGCGATCGTGCAGAACCTGATGATGCACGACGCGTACGCACTGCCGACCGGCGAATCCGAGCTCACTTACGAGAAGGCGGTGCGCCCCGAGGGTGAAGTCCGGCTGGCGGATGGCTCCCACCGCAGCCCGGGAACGCCCTCCTTCGAAGACGTGCAGGTCGGCCAGGAGCTAGTGGTGCACCACACCCGCCTGTCCCGTGGCGACTTGGTGAACTACGCCGGCGTGGCCGGCGACGCCAACCCGATCCACTGGGAGGAGGGCATCGCGAAGGCGGCGGGCCTGCCGGATGTGATCGCCCACGGAATGCTCACCATGGGTCTGGGTGCCGGCTTCGCGTCGGCATGGTCGGGTGACCCCGGCGCGGTCACCCGCTACGCGGTGCGACTGTCCCAGCCCGCGGTCGTGTCAGCCGCCGAGGGCGCCGACATCGAATTCAGCGGCAAGATCAAATCGCTGGATCCGGAGACCCGCACCGGCGTCGTGATCGTCGGCGCAAAGTCTGCTGGCAGAAAGATTTTCGGCCTGGCGACGTTGAACGTCCGCTTCCGCTAAGTGGATAGTGGGGTGCGGTTGCCGAGTACCGGTTGCCTGCATCTGCCGTGGCTCCAGCTCCGATCCCAGGGCCACCGGCGGCGGTCGTCCGTCCATACAAGCTGATACGCGCGGATGTCCGGCCCGCATATCGAAACGGCGAATTTCAAATGGACGTCTGGGTGTTCGACTTCGACAACCTCAAAAAGGAACTCGCCCTGATAGTCGATGTGTATCGCTGGCTGCAGGGTCGTGCCGTCGTCGACAATCATGTGTGCGATCGAGTTCAGCGCACGCGTCGATTTCTGCGCCGGCATTCCAGTGATCAACAATTCAGGCAGCCCCCGTTCGTGCAGGCCGATCGTGTATGCGAACGATCGTCGTCCATCCTCGACGAACTGAACTACCCAGCCGTGGTCCGCGATGGTGTCCCGCAGACTGTCCAGATACTCGTCGAGGGTGCCGTTGGGGTTGTCGCACTGCCAGCACATGCTCGCAACCTTTCTGTAGTGGTTACGAACAACCCTGCACTCGGCCACCGACACATCCGGTCCGTCGGCAGCGTGGCGCCTACTGATCCCGACGACTGTGTCCCGGGCCGCTCACTCTCGTCTGTCGCGGAGCCGGCGCAGACCCCATCGGCCCGCGGGTCGGTCAGCCAACGCCAATCACCAGTTTGCCCAGATGTCTGCTCTAGCGTACGCGGTCGAACGCCGCTCTGGCAGCGGCGAATTCGGAGATATCGTCGATGACCGAGCGAAACGTCACAGCGCACCGATAGGGGGCCAAACAATTCCGGAACGCCGCGATCGGAGAGGTCACCTTGAAGTTGGATCGCCACCGAGGAACAGGCAACCGGCTTCCTCACCGAGCATGACAGCCCAACGCGCGCAACAGAATAAAGTCTCGTCGGGAATATGGGTCGGGTGAGCACCATCCGGCGCCGCAATCGCGGCGCGCTGGCGAATCACCCTCGACACAAGCGTCGACCGCGTAGCGTCCCTTGACCTCAACGCCCGCGAAGCGACTTGCGGCTACAGGTGGTGGCTGTCCTGAAATGCGGCGACCATCGCGGCAACCCGTGGGTCTGCGCGTAGGTGTTCCAGGCTGTGCGGCAGCGGGATTCGCCAGTTGGGGTATTCGTCCACAGTGCCGGGCAGGTTGGGTTGACGAGGTTCGGCGAGAACGTCATATGGTGAGACCAATTTTAACCGGCTCGGCGTTGCGGCAAGAAACCGATGCATGGCGGCGATGATCGTAGCTTCGTCCGGCTCGGACCCGTTGTCAGCCGGCGGAAGCAGACCTTCGGAGCCCAGCAACGCCAGCAACTCAGTTCGTTCTCGCTCGGCGGCGGCCAGCTCGGCCGGCACGTCATCAAGGAGCCCACGATCAGCGCGCGCTCGCACGTGATCGCCTCGCAGAAATCCCGCGGCCGTAGGTAAGTCGTGGGTGGAGATGCTCGCGGCCGCGCGCTCCGGCCACTTGGCAGGCGTTAGCAGCGGCTGGTCGGGCGCAGCCTCGTCGCGGACGAACCAGGACACGGCGCATCCGAGCATCGAGTTGTCCGCTAGCGCCTGGGTGACCTCCGGTTCGACCGTGCCCAGGTCCTCGCCGATCACGATCGCGTGCGCCTGGTGTGCGGCTAACGCCAAGACGGCCAGCATAACGTCGGCGTCGTAGTGCACGTAGGTGCCGCGATCAGGGCCGTCCCCGGGTGGGATCCACCAGAGCCGCCACAAGCCGGCGACATGGTCGATCCGCAGACCGTCCGCGTGAGCAAGTACAGCGGACAGCATGTCGCGTAGCGCGGTGTAGCCGGTGGCGGCAAGGCGGTCCGGGCGCCACGGCGGCAACCCCCAGTCCTGGCCGGGTGGGGTGTAGTTGTCGGGCGGCGCCCCAACGGTCACTCCGGTGGCGAGCACGTCGGCCAAAGCCCACGCATCAGCGCCGTCGGCGTCGACCCCCACCGCGAGGTCGTGTACTACCCCCAAGGCCATGCCGGCAGCGTGCGCGGCGTCCCGCACGCCGACCAGTTGGTCGCTACACCGGTGTTGAATCCACGAGTGGAATGCGACCCGTGGCGCCAGCTGCCGGCGCGCCGCAGCCACCGCTCGCCCGGCGACGTCACGCAGCGGCTCGGGCCAGCGGCTCCAGCGGCTCCCGTGGGTTTCGGCCAGTGCGCAGTATGTGGCCCAGTCAGCTAGTCCGGGTAGTGGCGAGTCGCCGTCGCCGGACGGCCGTCCCTCGGAGCGCCAAAGCAATTCCAGCGCCGCCCGTTTCGCAGACCAGACGAGGTCGTAGTCGATGCGCTCGGTGCTTGCCCAAACCCGCAGCGCGTCCACTTCCGCGCGGGTCTCGGGATCGGCCCGGCGGTAGGCCTCGAGATCCTCGATGCACAGCGCAAGTGGGTTGGCGAACCGACGGCTCGACGGCGTGTAGGGCGACGGCTGCACCGGATGCGTCGGACCGGGGGCGTGCAGCGGATTCAACAAGACCGCGCCGGCATGGTGCTCGGCGGCGGTCCAATTTATGAACTCCCGCAGGTCTCTCAGATCGCCCATGCCCCACGAGCCGGCCGAGCGAAGTGCATAGAGCTGCAACATCCAGCCCCAAGTAGCCGGCGGCGTCGGCAGCCGCGGCGGGGCTGCCACCAGTGTGGCTTCTTGGCCGTCGCGGGTGTGAAGCCGGTACCAACCAGGCGACAGGTCGCCGGGCACCTCACCGCGCAGGGCGGTTTCGACGCCGTCTTCGGCGACGAGCAGGGCCGCACCGGGTATCGCCTGAGCACGCCCACCGACCCGCACAGCTATCGTCGGCGCGAGACGATCGCCCTGACCCTTCTTGCTGAGGCGGGCCAGCTCGCGGCGCCGATCAGCCTGGCTGCGTGCGTCAACCTCCAGTAGCCCAAGGACTTTCACGACCACATCGGCATCGACCTCGACCAGCTCGCGTCGCTCGTTGCGATAACTGGTCGCTACCCCGTGGGCGGCAGCCAACTCGCGCAGATCTTCGGGCACCGGTTGAGGCGTCACTGGACGAACCTTTCAGACGTCGCCCAGCCGAATGTCTTCCGCAGCCGGACTTACACCTGGCCGCTATACCCACTCCATGAACTCTCACACAGTGGACCGGCACCTGGCGGCGCAGTGCCATCAATGCTCTGCAACTGTGACCCAGCTCGGTTTCACGACCACCAGAACCGCACTGCCATCTGCGCTGGGTTCGGATTGCGATTCGCTAGCGTGGTTTGGTTTCAGCTTGGCGATCCTATGATGAGTTGCGGGGCAGCGGTTTCGGTCTGAGTTCGAAGGTGGGATGGTCGGCGTCGTCGGGCAACATCGTCGAGAAGCGGCCCACTCCGGGCCTACCGAATTTGGCAGCCACGATTGGTGCCCGTCGGTCCGCTGGCACTTCGGTTGCCGTGTAGGCGGCGGTTATTCCTTTGACGGTGAGACTCACCTCGGGGTTGACGCGGACGTTCTTCACCCACTGGCTTTCACCACGGGCTGACACAACATACTTCGTGCCGTCGACATCAACGGTGTTGACCGCAACATGACGAGGATTGCCGCTGATCCGTCCCGTGACTGTCAGCCGTTCGGCAATATTGGCCCGGGCGAACAGACCGCTCAGCTTTTTCTCCCACCACGAAGGTGCGAGGTAGACGTGCACCGAAGGGTCTGTTCCGGGGCGGTAATTGGGTAGCTCGACGTCATCGGCGACGCTGACCAGTCGACGGCCAGCAGCGTTGATGGCCGCCTGGACGGGGCGGCTGGCGAGGAGTCGAGCGCCGCTGTGCAGGGTGCGGATGCCAACGTTGGTTCGAGGATTAGCGAGGCGCACCACGCCCATTCGCACCCGGGGCGCGGTGTTGGTGATCGGCCTCACACCACGCTCGTAGCTCTGAAGAGCAGCTAGATGGTCCCTGGCGTTGGATAATTCGCCGGCCAGCACATAGGCCCCGATGAGGGCCAGGCTTGTTCCCGCGCCACCGAAAGTGGCGTTGCAGAATGCCGAATCACCGAGCAGGGCCACCCGCCCCTTATGCCATGTCGGAGAACGGAACTGACCGGCGGCATCGAAATACATTGGCGCATCGCTGAGTTCGCCGAGTACGCGTGGCGCAGGTCCCCTGACATCGGCGAAAGTGCTTCGCAGGATGCTGATTTGGTCGGCACGGTTCAGTGTCTCCAGACCGCGCACATCGGAGATGAATGTGAGCAGGGCGCGCGTGGTACCAAGGTTGTCCGGGCGCAGATGCACCGCGCGGTGGCCCGGCGCCTGCATCCAGTTCCACCACCGGTCGTCAGTGTCGCGGCGGTCGAGGGTCAGATAAGCGAAGTACATGCCGAGGTCGCTCACTTCGGCGGACGTGACGAGCTTCCGTGACTGTGAGCGCAGCCCTTCGGCGATGACGACCACGTCGGTGTCGATGGTCGTCTGGTCTTTAAGGACTGTAGTGACGTGGTCGCCATGGTCGGTGCAAGCGGCGATGTGCGTGCCGAAGCGGTAGTCGGTCTCGCCGCGGGTGCGTTGGTAGAGGATGCGAGACAGTTCGCCCCGCAGGATCTCCAATTCCGCCGTCGGACCGTCACTCCTACCAGATCGACTTACCGGAAAAGACGCGGCAGCAGTGCCGTCCTGGCGTAGGAACCGCATGCCCACCTCGCCGGTGTTGGCGGCCACGACGTCGTCGAGGATGCCCATGCGGCGGGCGACCTGCCGGGCGGCCCCGCGAATGTCGACATTCTGCCCTCCTTCGCGTAATCGGGGTGCTCGTTCGACGACGGTCGTGCGCCAGCCGTAAGAGTTGAGCTGGTGTGCCAGCGCGGGCCCCGCGATACCGGCGCCGGAGATGAGCGCGTGTGGCTGCTCTGTCACCAGACGTCCCTTCGACGAGGATTAACCCTTGCAACCCGCTTCCACGATAACTAGATTTCCGTAATACACAAATTTAGACTCACTGAATGCACCGGAGGCAGGAGTGAATCCTCGGCAGGATCCACCTCGAACCGGACACTGGGTAACCAATATCAGTGAACCGACAAAGGCTTTGAGGAGTTTCCTCGAGTCCCACGATGAGTTGGTGCGTCGACAAGCGCGGAAATTGGGGATGAACGCCAACGACATGCACGCGTTGCGACTGCTCGATGTGCACGGCCCGTTGGGGCCAGCGCAATTGGGGCGCAGGTTGGATCTACGATCGGCCTCGATCACCGTTCTCTTGGACCGTCTCGAAGCTGGCGGACTCATCGAGCGCGTACGAGACAACAATGATCGCCGGCGAGTGGCCGTGCGCATCCTCCCGCACGCTGCACAGCAAATGTTTGAGGCGTGGGCGCCCATCGTGCGGGCAATGGACGCCGTCGGTCGTAGTTTCTCAAAGGCAGACCAACGTGCAATTTGCACCTTCATCGACCGCATCACCGCTGTCGCTAAGGACGACAGCCTCTAAGCGAAGTTCACTCACCATCCGGCTGGGTGCAGAACGCCATAGCGAAAATGCCTACGCTCCTTCCGATCCCATATCCGACGGCAACCGTTCGAGATGCCCTTCCGCTGCCTGTACTCAGCGGACCTCAGCAACGTGATGATGGCCGGCAATCACATCAGCGTCACGCACATCGTCGGATCGGTTAACAAATTCGGGGTCAGGCCAGGGTTGGCCGGACCCCGTGAACTGGTCCACAGCGAACGAGAGTCGTTCATTGGTGGGTACAGGTGGCAGCGTAGCGGGCCGGGGGCTGGTAGCCCAGTGACGAATGCCGGCAGTGGTTGTACTCGTGTTTCCAGTCGCTGATGACCACCCGGGCCTGGGCCAGTGACCAGAAGCTGTTGATGTTCAAGCATTCGTCGCGGATGCGGGAATTGAATGATTCGACATAGCCGTTCCGCCACGGCTCGCCGGGTGGGATGAAATGCAGCCCGACCTGCCCGGCGGCCCAGTCGGCCATTGCGCTGCAGGCTAATTCGGGTCCGTTGTCACAGCGCAGCACCGCTGGATAAGTGCCGCGCTGGCCAGCCAGACGATCGAGCTCGGCGATCAGGTGCTCGCCGGTGATACCGCGCTCGACCATCCCACCGAGGCATTCGCGGGTGTGCTCGTCGACGATGGAGACGATCTTGATCGGCCGGCCGTCAGTGGTGGAGTCGAACTGGAAGTCTGTCGCCCACACCCGGTTGGGCGCATCGGCGATTACGGTCGGTGGCGCGGTGGAGCTGCCGTGGCGTTTGCGCCGTCGGCGCTGCGGCACTCGGAGGCCTTCTTCGCGCCAAAGGCGTTGCACCTTTTTGTGATTGATTGCCCAGCCTTCCGCGCGGGCGTCGTGATATGCAGGCCGGAACCCACGTCGTGGATGGTCCTTGGCGTACTGGCGAAGCCAGTCCCGCAGCGACGCATCAGGATCCTCGGGCGTGACCGAAACTGGTTCGTGGCGTTGGGTGGCGCGGTGCTGCCCGGTGACGCGGCAGGCGAACCGTTCGCTGACCCCCAGCACGCGCTGCAGGTGACGAACGGCTGCCCGCCGACGCTCCGGGCCTAGAAGTTTCCCTTCGCGATCTCCTTGAGCGCGACTTTCTCCAACTCGGCATCAGCCAACAACCGCTTGAGCGTGGCATTCTCACGTTCCAGGTCCTTAAGCCGCCTGGCGTCCTCGGCCTTGAGCCCGCCGAACTGGTTACGCCACCGGTGATAGGTCGCCTCGGAGACACCCAGCTCGCGGCACACCGCCGCAGTGTCTTTTCCCTCAGCCAGCAGCCGATCGGCCGCCATCAACTTGCGCACAATCTGCTCTGGGCTGTGCCGCTTCCTCGTTGCCATGATCTTGTCGAGCCTTCCTGCCCACGTCGTGGGCTGCAAGACTCTCATAAGCCATGGATCAACCGATCGGGGTCAAACAACTGCACCTACACCTACTGTAGGTTCTCAAATCCCGTGTCCAATCGTGAGGCGCTGAGCTGTGTGAACCGCGATTCAATGAGCAGCCGACAGTGATCCTACCTTTGGTAGGATAATTGGTATGGCGAAAGACAAGGTGTCGATCACACTGGATCAGGACGTGCTTGCGGCGGCAGATGCAGACGCCAAAGCCGCTGGGCTCAACCGGTCCGAATTGGTCGAGCAGGCATTGCGCCACGAACATCTCCGGATCGCGCTGAAAAGCTACACAACGACTACTGTCCCCGTACTGAACATCGACGACTACGCACAGAAGATCTACCAGGCGAACCGGGCCTCGGGTCTGTGATCGCTCCCGGCGACATCGCACCACGTCGCGACACCAGCCAAGAGGTCTATGTTGTCGTGCTCTCCAACTCGATTCACCTGGCGGCCGATACCGGGCGCGTCATCGCCTGTCCTTTTATTCCGGGCCAAATCCCTGACACTGCGATGGCGCTCGTCGTTCGAGTCGAACAACCCGATGGCGTAGCGCTGCCCGAACTTGTTCAGTGGCTTCCCAGAGCAGCGCTGGACGAGCCGATCGGCAACATCGGCACGAACGCGCTACGCGACACAACGTCTCTTGTGACAGCCCTCGTCACCTGACGTCGAACCCACCTCGTCGTCAGCGGGGCCCCATCCGCACCGCCCCTCGTGCTGCTCCACTCTGCAAGCGCCACCCCGCGATGTGGAGCCCCATCATTGCGGCGATGAGCACAACGTATCGCTGCTACTGTATCGACACCAGCACCGAGGCAAATAAAACGTTGCCACGCAACGCATCTATTCTGTCGCTGACCACGTCGAGTGGCGTGTCTCACGCCACTGCATAAGTGCAGTGGTGGTGCAGTCAAAAGTGAGAATACGCAGGTCCTGACGTGGGCATTTCGAGTTCGTCTCACAGCTTCTGCACCGGCGTTTGTCTCACGAAGCGCTGCATTTCCTACAGCTGAAGGCCATCTGACGAATCACGTGCGATGAGTTCTGCAAGCAACAAACGCTCGGAGGGCGGTGATTACATCCGCGATGGGGATGTGTTCCTGTTCCAGTTGGAGGTCCTTGCCGCGGTGGCGGCGTTCCTGATTAAGCCGTTCGTAGAGCCTCCGCTCGGGTTCTTCGAGGCCCTCTGGCACGTCGGCATCACTGAGGCCTTGATCGCGGGCGCAGTAATGCTGCTGGTCCGGGTAGCGATCCCAGGTTTGCTCGTCCATCAGGACGGATTGCACGTTCATCCCGGCGCGGCGCAGTGAGGCGAGGATCGCCAGGCCGGCGCGGTCGATGTCTCCCCAGTACATGATCGTCTTCGCCGTGGCGGTCCACCGCAGATCTGCGAGAGCGGTGGCGCCGTATCCCAGCCCGTAGAGCACTGCTAGGTCCGGGGCATGCAAGTCCAGTGTGTTGCCGAGCTTGCGGTTCTCGACGATCAGAATCGACTCGGGAACAAGGGAACTGGCAGCGAGGGTCGATACCGATGCGGCGAAGCGGTCCATCCCGGCAGCGGCGGCACGTAACCGAGGGCAGGCCAGATAGACGTCGATGGGCGCCTGTTCGGCCAGCAGGGCGGCGAGTGCCCCTATGGGGAAGTCGACCTTAGTGGGTGAGTCAACGATCGACTCCTCCAGCAGGGACTGGGCGCTGGCGATCGCCTCATTGATCTGCCGGGCCAGGCCGTCGCGGGACCAGCGTTTGATCAAGACCAACGCCGTCAGGTCACCCAGACCAACCGAGTCCAGGTCCTGCTCGAGTCTGGGGCGGAGTTCGGATTCGGTGATCTTGGCGACGTGATCGAGGTGGCGCTCCATCAGCGTCACGTAGGCCGCGAGATTGTTGGCGGCTAACAGCCGGACAGCTGGCGCTTCCTGCAACTGTTGGTTTACAGCGAACAGCTCAGCTGAGCCATGTCCCAAGACTTCCGTCATCTCATTCCTGGCTTCGCACGGCCTCAGCCGACAAAGCGCACCCTGATGCGCAATTACGCTCCACGATTTCTCCCCCGCTGCTGCCATTCACTGACTGTGTGACCAATGATGGCCCCGGGGTACGACATTTTTCCTCGGTATTCACGGAAGTGAAGGCGGTGGGTGCTCACACGGTTGTAAACCAGACTCGATGACAGGCTGCCTGACCGCGGGGTGTCGAAGATGAGCAGGTGTCCACCAGCCGGGGCGCTCAGGTTTCCTGCTGCACTGCATACAGCAACCGCGATAATTCCAGACGGGACTCATAAACGACGTGCGAGCTCTCCGTCGATGACCAGTAGGCGCCTGAATAGTGCTTCTGGCCGCGATACCATCTGAAGCTCCGCCAACGCATCGCTGCGGTGAGCATTTCGACCGTCGCATGCCCCCAGGCGGTCGAAGACTCAGCCAGGGTCTCTTTGTTTCGAACGGAAACCGTTATCACATCGGTGGCCCGTTCGGCACCGGACACGCTTCGACGCTCTCATTCCAGGGCTGCATTTCGTCGGATGCCCAGCCCGGCGTGTCTCACGCCCACTGCATAAGTGCAGTGGTGATGCGGTCAAACGTGAGAATATGCAGTCAAACTTGAGAACCTACAACTGCTGCTCTCACCGCGCCATATTGGCGAATCGCGACAAATGCAGCTGGTGCGCCACGGTCACCGTCTTGGTCGGGCCGTTGCGGTGCTTCGCCAGAATCAGGTCCGCCTCTCCCCCGCGCGGATCGTCGCGGTCGAATGCATCCGGCCGGTTTAAAAGAATTACCATGTCAGCATCTTGTTCGAGGCTGTTATGCACCGAAATCCCCTGTGCAACAAAGTTATTCGTTCCCGGAACCGTACCGTCGTAGACATCGTGCTCTCCGATGCTATCGATCTCAACAATCGTGTCCCAAAACACGTCACTTGTCGCCAGACGCGTGAATTTTTGGATCCTCGAGCATCACGGCTACACGATGCAATCGCGATCGACCCGGTGCGAACCTCCGCGTGGCGTCAGCAAAATGGGAGCTCATCGCGGCGAAATTGCCGATGTGTCATCCCTTGGCAGCTAGCGACTTCTCCGGACTGTCTCCACACCTCTTTGGGTACGGTGTCAGCACCCGGACGGCCGATTGCGGGTGTCGACCTTGGCGATAGACCTCGTGCGCGGATTGCCGCTCGCATGCCGTGCACGCCGATGCTTCCGAGGAACCTAGCCTGATTCTCCGCTCTATCGATATATAAGTGCCAACAATCCCGGTATCCCGATTTGCGCGCGCGGCTTACCCGGGAAAAAACTCCGAGCCGCAGTAGCAACTGCATGACATCATCGACCAGTCGGCGGCTTGTCGACGCATAGTAGATCCGCGCTGGCGTCAATCGACTCGATTCCAACGCACCGAACCATCGGTCGCCCACAGATGCCGCAGGAACAGCGCCACCTGGTCATTGGGCAGCGCGAAAATCGCCTTCGGCACGAACTTTTCGTAGCTGCGCTTACCGAACAGTCCGAGGCCGTCGAGCCACGCCGCGATCGGGTTGCGCTTGCCGTGCGTCAGGCGCTCGGGCGCCGGCAACCGCAGCGTCGTCACCCGCGCGGCGGGGTAGTCGTCGCGGACCGCCGTTACGCCGAAGTGCGCGGCCGTAACCGTCACCGCCACCAGGTTCGCCTCGTCCACCGAGGCATACCGGATCGGCTGCCGCTTCACGCACGAGCCGTCGCCGATCATATGGGCCAGCAGCATCACCTCGGAGTCGTCCATCCGCTGCGTGCCAACCGGCTCCGGCACCCGCCGAGGCGCCGCGATCCGATCGCCAATCTTCAGCTGCTCCAACGGGGTCCAGCCATCGAGCCTCATGAACGGGTGGCTGCCGGTGGCCTCGACCTCGCGGCCGGATGCCAGCCGCAGCCGGAAGACTTCCTTGTGTCCGCTCGGGAACACGTTCGTCATCGGTCGGGCCACCATGCGCAGGTGCTCGTCGAGCGACCACACCAGCGGGCGCTCACCGGTCCGCATCAGCTCACCGAACGTGACTTCGGCACCGTTGTCGGCGCGCAGAATTCGGGTCGATGCGGTCAGGCATCCCGATTCGCGAAGGTCCGACAGCATCGGCTTCTTGTCGGTGCGCTGTTCAGGACCGCGGTTGAGCTGGCTGATCGCGACCACCGGAACCTCGAGCTCCTTGGCCAAAAGCTTGAGATGCCTTGAGAATTCAGACACCTCCACCTGGCGGGACTCGACCTTCTTGCCCGAGGTCATCAACTGCATATAGTCGACCACGACCAGCCGCAGGTCCGCTTTCTGCCGCAGCCGGCGGGCCTTGGCGCGGATCTCCATCATCGTCAGGTTGGGCGAGTCGTCGATATACAGTGGCGCCTCGCTGATTTCGCTCATGCGGCGCGCCAGCCGAGTCCAGTCGTCGTCGGTCATCCGGCCCGAACGCATGTCGGCGAGTTTGATCTTCGCCTCCGCCGACAGCAGTCGCATCACGATCTCGGACTTGCTCATCTCCAGCGAGAAGATGACGCTGGCCAACCGATTCTTGATCGAGCACGACCGCATGAAGTCCAACCCGAGGGTGGAGTTGTGCGTCGGCACCATCCCCCGACCGGCCAGATACAGGTGCGCGGGGTTGTCCACCTCGACGCAGCGCACCGGAACGCTGGGCACCCTGCGCACCGCGGCGACGTGCAGCACGGGGGCCAGCACGGCGGAGGCGACCCGCCGCTCGGCGTACCGAGCGGCGGGCCTTTCCACCACGATTGTGTCGAGGCCGCAACGCAATTGAGCTGATGTCCGGATGCCGGCGCCCGTCGGCCACCGGTGCTGTGCGTCGGCGACGATGACCGTGCCGTCGGAGAACTCGATCTCATAGCACGGCCGGCCCAGCATGACCTCCGTCGCGGCCACCACCACGCGTCGGCCGCCCATCGGCGTCGAGCAACTCGTCGCCGATCGCGACCTCACCCATGGTGGTCCAGCCGGCCGCGGTGGGCAGTGGCGTGTCCAGCGCGAGCGCCTTGCCCACGCCGGGTCGCGCGGCCACGATGATCATCTGCCCGGGATGCAGCCCGTTGGTCACCTCGTCGAGTTCGTTGAAGCCGGTCGGCACGCCGCGCGAGATTCCCCCGTTGGAGGCGATGGCGTCGATCTCGTCCATCGTCGGCTGCAGCAGGTCCTCGAGCGGGACGAAGTCCTCGGAGAGCCGGCGATCGGCGACGTCGTAGATCTCCGCCTGAGCGCGGTCGACCACCTCGGCCACATCGGCACCCTCGGCGCCCGCGTAGCCGTACTGCACCACGCGGGTGCCGGCCTCCACCAGCCGGCGCAGCAGCGCCTTCTCGGAGACGATTGTGGCGTAATAGCCGGCGTTCGCAGCGGTCGGCACCGTCGAAATCAGCGTGTGTAGATACGGGGCGCCGCCGATGCGGCGCAGCAGCCCGCGGCGATCCAGCTCGGCGGCCACCGTCACCGCGTCGGCCGGCTCCCCCCGCCCGTACAGATCGAGGATGGCGTCGTAGACGTTCTGGTGCACCGGACGGTAGAAGTCGCCGGGCCGCAGCCGTTCCAGCACATCGGCGATGGCGTCCTTGCTCAGCAGCATCCCGCCGAGCACCGACTGCTCGGCGGCCAGATCCTGCGGGGGCTGGCGGCCGAAGTCTTCACTGGGCGGCGAGGCATCCATGCCGGGGTGACCCAGGTCGTCGACGACCGCCACGGATTCTTACCTCCCTCTAGCAAGCAGGCGAACATACATTCGATTACAGGCATTCAGAGCGTAAGACGAGGCACCGACACTCCGCCCAAGCGCCCGCGTTGCCTCTCCGCCTCGACGAACGTAAACGTTGCTGGGCAGTACTCCAAGGGGCGCCTGTTCATGAAGCTGTGCATCGTGTGTGCATATCTGTCGACACCTGTGTTGAACGGGGTGTGGAGAACCTGTGGATCAATCCGCGGCGTCATTGCATCCCTGCAGATTAACGCGCTGACACGCGGTGACTTCGGTGTGGAGAAGAATCTCCTCGGCGTGTCGGACCAGGTTACTGCGTCGGGCGTGTTGGCTTTCGGCCAGATTTTCGCAGCGTTACGTGCGGGTAAAGAGGTTAACCCGCGCGGTGCGCCGAAATAGTTCGCCAGCGCGACGCCGAAGCACCGATGTAGTGCTCAGCGCACGTCCGCCGGGGCGATCCGTCCGGCTACCGCCACCGCGCCGATGTTTGCCCGCGAGCGACACCCGATGTTCACAGTGGATTGCCGCCCGCGATCGCGTTGGCGACGCGCGCCGCCTGATCGCTCACCCCGTAGTCGGTGACCCGGACGTCGATGACTACGTTTTCCGCCACGCGCATCGCGTGCGAGGTCCGCCAGCCCAACGCGGTCGTGTCAGGATCGGCGGCGTCGACCACCTGAACCCCGTCGACGACGCGCGGACTCTCCATGGTCCAGCGTGCGGTCGGCCGGTTCGCCGAGGTGATCGTCAACATCGCATTCGCGCAGGCTTGCCAGGTCTGCACGGTGGCCGAGACGAGTGCCTGCGCGGCCGCGCTGCTGTCGAACGCGACCACCGCCTCGTCGATGCTGCGCGGGGTGCCGCGGCGGTTGTCGGCCAGTCGCGCGCCGCGCACCTGGCCGTACTTGCGGCCGTGATACCCGGCTTCCATCGCGTTGGCGGTCACCGGCATGCATTCCGGGCGCGAGTACACGTCGCCGTCGGGCCACCCGGGCAGCTCACGGTATTTGTAGTACATGTGCAACTCGGTGTTGCCCATGATCGCGTTGATGACCGATTCATCGGCCAGCATTCCTGCCAGCCGGTCGACAGCCGGCACGGGATCGGCATGATCGACGTGGGTCTCGCACGCGGCCAGCGGCGCCGCGGCGAGCAGCACCGCTGACAGCAGCATTGGCCTCGGAATCATGCAGCCCCCAGTTTGCGCCGCCGCCCTTCAGCTACCAGGCAGCGATTTCAACCATAGGCGGTAGAGCCACCGGAGGTCAGCTCTGGCCGACGACCTCGAGCGAAATCACGACATCGATTTCGGGGTGCAGCCGCACCGACACCGGGTGGGTGCCAAGCGATTTGATGTGCGTCTGCGGCAGCCGGACGATGCGCTTGTCGAGGTTCGGTCCGCCGGCCTTCTTGATCGCGGCGACGACGTCGCCCGCGGTCACCGAGCCGAACAGCTTGCCGGAATCGGCCGCCGTCTTCACCGGCAGCGAGACCGGGCCCAGCGCCTCGATCTCGGCCCTGATCTCGTTGGCGTGCTCAAGGTCGCGCACCGTCTTGGTCTCGCGGGCACGACGGATCTCGTCGGCCTGCTTTTGCGCGCCGCGCGACGCGACGATCGCCAGGCCGCGCGGAAGCAGGTAGTTGCGACCGAACCCGTCCTTGACCTCGACGCTGTCACCGACGGCGCCCAGATTGTCGACGTCAGCCGTCAGAATCAGCTTCATTGTTTTCGTACTTTCCTATACGTCCGGTGGCTATCGCGTCGCCGAGGTGAAGGGCAGCAGCGCGACTTCGCGCGCGTTCTTCACCGCGATGGCGATGTCGCGTTGGTGCTGCACGCAGTTGCCGGTGACCCGGCGTGCGCGGATCTTGCCCCGCTCACTGATGTAGGTGCGCAGCAGCGTGGTGTCCTTGTAGTCGATCGCTTGGCCCTTTTTGGAGCAGAACACGCATTTGCGGGCCTTGATCGGCTTTTCGGGAGCCGGGCGCCGCTTGGTGGTCTTAGGCATGTGTGTCTTTCTTTCTTTTTCTTACTGGTCTGAAGTTCTTGACGTCAGAACGGCGGTTCGTCGTCGCCGCCGCCGAACGAGCCCGACGCGGGGGCGCTGCCCCACGGGTCGTCGGCCGGTGCACCGCTCGGCTGGGCCGCCGCGGGCGCCGGACGGGAGCTGCCGCCCCCGGAACCGAATCCGCCGCCGCCACCGCCGCTGCGGCTGGCCTTGTTGACCTTGGCCGTGGCGTAGCGCAGCGACGGGCCGATCTCGTCAACCTCGACCTCGACGACGGTGCGCTTCTCGCCCTCGCGTGTCTCGAAGGAACGCTGCTTGAGCCGCCCGGTGACGATCACTCGGGCGCCCCGGGTCAGGCTCTCGGCCACATTCTCCGCGGCTTCCCGCCAGATGTTGCAGCGCAAGAACAGCGCCTCGCCGTCTTTCCATTCACTGGTCTGACGGTCAAAGATCCGTGGGGTCGAAGCCACCGTGAAGTTCGCGACCGCGGCGCCCGACGGAGTGAACCGCAGTTCGGGGTCGGCGGTCAGATTTCCGACAACGGTGATGGTGGTGTCACCAGCCACAATTTCCTCCTGAGTCGCGGGTTCCCGCTGAGCCTACGCAAGGGCGCAGACAACGGGGAGTCACCCGGCTAGTGCTTGTCGGTGCGCATCACCTTGGTGCGCAACACCGACTCGTTGAGGCTGAGCTGACGGTCGAGCTCGGACACCGTCGCGGGCTCGGCCTTGAGGTCGATGACGACGTAGATGCCTTCGCCGTGCTTGGCAATCTCGTAAGCCAACCTGCGCTTACCCCAGATGTCGACCTTCTCGACCTTGCCGCCGTCCTTGCGGACGACGTTCAGGAACGTCTCCAGCGACGGGGAAACAGTACGTTCGTCGAGCGTGGGGTCAAGAATGACCATGATTTCGTATGGACGCATGGAAACCTCACCACCTCCTCTGGTCTGAGCGGCCACGGTCGATCCGTGGCAGGAGAGTCGCCTGCGTCGGCAACCGCCCTAGGCTACCGGACGGTGGGCCGGCCCGAGAAATCCATTACCTTCGGGCTCGCCGGTATTCGTCGGCCCTGGCCCTGGTCGCCGCGTCGGCCTTGGCCAGGGAGCCCGAATCGAACGGCGGCTGCGGGTCGTACTCGATGATCAGCTGAGCGGCTTGCGCGGCCTCGCTATCGAATAGCAGCTCGACCAGGCGCAGGGCCATGTCGATCCCGCTGGACACTCCCGCAGCGGTGACGATCCGCTGCGGTAGATGCTCGACGACCCGTTCGGCGACGTAGCGCGCGCCCAAATCGTTGAGCAGGTCGGCGGCGCTCCAGTGCGTCGTCGCGGTGAGCCCGTCGAGCAGGCCCGCGGCGGCGAGCAGCAGCGAACCCGTGCACACCGAGGTGGTGAACGTGGTCTGCGGGTGCACCGAGAGTAGCCAGCCGCGGATCTCTTCGTCGTGGATCAGCTCACGGGTGCCGATGCCGCCGGGCACCACCACCACATCGGGCGCGGCCACCTCGTCGAAGGCGGCGTCGCACGTGATACCGAGCATCCGGTTCTCCGTACGCACCTCGCCGCGCCGGTGTCCGACGAAGACGACGTCGATCGATGGAATCTGTTGCAGCACTTCGTAAGGGCCGATGGCGTCGAGCGCGGTGAACCGGTCGAACAGCGGTATCGCGACCTGCATCATGCCTCGCTTACCAGCGCCTCGGCAGGCTCGGTTTCGGGCACCGCACCTGCCGCGACCGCGGGCCGCAACAGCCCCCGCGGGCGCAGCCAGCCCGGCAGCCACCCGGGTGGAGCGTCGGGAGCGCGGTCAAACGGGCCACCTCCGGGGTCGTCGACCCGACCGCCCCATCGGACCAGATCCTCGCTTGGCCGGTAGATCTGCTGAATCACCAACGCGCACAATGCTATTACCGCAATATCGCGCAGCAAGACCGTCGCGGTGAAATATTGTTCGGGCAGCGACCGATTCGGGTTTCCGTAAAGGAAATACATCCGCGGCACCCAGACCAGCGCGTCGATCGTCATCCACGCCAGCAGCAGCCGGCGGTGCGGCAAGGCCAGCACGGCCAGCGGCACCAGCCACAGCGAGAACTGCGGGCTCCACACCTTGTTGGTCAACAGGAACGCAGCCACCGTCAAGAACATCAACTGCGCCACCCGCGGCCGCTGCGGCGCGGTCAGGGCGATATATCCGATTGCCACACAACACAATGCGAACAACACCGTGACCACGGAGTTCAGCACCATCGGCGGCTCCCAGAATCCGAGCCCGGGATCGAAGCCGCGCCAGCCGGTGAACGATTTCACGACGTTGAACAGCGAGTCCATGTCGTCACCACGCCGGGTGTTGAGGCGGAAGAATTCCGACCAGCCCCGCGGAAACAGCAGCAGCACAGGCAGATTCACCGCCAGCCAGGTCAACGCCGCCGTCGCCGCCGTGCGAACGACCCCGCCCAGGCGGCGGGTGCGGATCCCCAACACCAACAGGGGGCCCAGGAACAACAGCGGATACAACTTCGCGGCGGCGCCCAGCCCGATCAGAAAGCCGGCAAGCACCGGTTTGCGCCGCGCCCATGCCAGCAGGCCGCCCATCGCGAATCCCGTTGCCAGCGCATCGAAGTTGGTGAATATCTGAAAAATCACCAGCGGGGAGGCGGCCACCAGAGCCGCATCCCACACCCGCCGGCCGGACAGTCCTGCGCTGGCCCATACGGTCCCCAGCCAGGCCAGCGCCAGCCCGAAGGCCGAAATGTTGAAGAACATCACCACTTCGGCGATCACCGGCAGCGGGACGAGCTTGCTCAGCGCCGTATAAGACTTGGCCAGCGCCATCGACACATACTGGTAAACCCCGGTCAGCACCGGATACTCCATGTAACGCACAGCGGGCTGGCCGTCATAGCGGGTCTGCTGCGCCCCGCTGGGGTCGCTTTCGACCCAGCTCGACTTGTACGGAAACTTGCCCTGGCTCAACAACTCCGCGCCGTACAGCGGCACCGTGTCGGAGTAGCACAGCTCGTAGTACGCGCGCTGGTTCTCCCAGTTGGCGACCCGCTGATCGCCCGACCCGGTCCCGGTGGATTGCAGGCACGCCGCCTTCGTCGACCATCCGAACGCCAGGAATACCAATGCGATCATGAACATCACCCGCACCGGGGTCGTCAGCCGGGAACGCCCGATCAGCGCGTGTCGCCCCACCGGCCCACCGATGACATCGGCCAGCGCGGCGCCCAAAAAGTCGGTGCGGCTGGGGCAATCGCGATTGTCAACGCTGCGTAGGTCGGCAGCCAGCGGCTCCGGGGAAATAGCGGCGCTCTGCTGAGCGTCTGTCACGGCGGCGACGGGTTCGGCGGCGGCTGGTTAGGCGGCGGACCGCCCGGGGGCGCCTCCGGCGGTGGCGGCGCGACCGTGATCGTCGTGGGCGGGCCGACCGGAATGGTGATACCCGGTGCGACCTCGACGGTGGGCTGGATGACCGTCTCCGACGGCGGCGGTGGTTTCGGCGGCGGAGCCGGCACGCCCGCATAACCACCGATCTCCGACGGCTTAGGGAAGGTCTCGTTGGAGGTGCCCTTCAGGGCGCCGTCCATGGTCGCCTTCCAGATGTCCGACGGCAGGCCCGACCCGTAAACCTCGCCGCCCGAGGCGGTTACCAGCGGCTTGTCGCCTCGCACGGTGCCCACCCATACCGCCGTCGACAGCGACGGCGTGTACCCGACCATCCAGGCGTCCTTGTTGGCCTCGGTGTCACCGAGTTGGGCGGTGCCGGTCTTGGCCGCCGACGGCCGCCCGCCGGTCAGGTTGTGGCCGTTGGAATAGCCCGCGATCGGCTGCATCGCCGCGGTGACGTTGTCGGCGACGCCCTTGTCGATGCGCTGTTCGCCGTTGTTGTTCGACGTGCCGGCGTCGAAGAGCACCTGGCCCTCGGCGTTGACGACCTTCTGCACGAAGTGCGGCCGGTGATACATGCCGGACGCCGCCAGCGTGGCGTACGCCGAGGCCATGTCGAGCACCCGGGTCTGGTACTGGCCCAGCACCACACCGTTGTTCGGTGGTCCGCCCTTGCCGTCCTCGGACAGCGTGTGCGCGACACCGGGGAAACTGGTCGCGATGCCGGCCTGGTGCGCGGCATCGGCGACGGCCTGCGGGCCGCCCTTCAGTTTGAGCATCAACCGGTAGTACGAGGTGTTCAGCGACATCTTGAGCGCCTCAGCGAGATTGCAGGTCCCGCAGCTCTCGCCTTCGACGTTGGTGATCTTGATGCCGTCGACCGTCAGTGGGGAGCTGTCGATCTGGTAACCCAGGCCGATGCCCTGCTCGAGCGCGGCAACAAGGGCGAACACTTTGAACGACGATCCGGTCTGCAATCCGCCCTGCGCGAAGTCGTAGCCGTTGGCGTCGGGGCCGCCGTAGTAGGCGCGTATCGCGCCGTTGTGCGGGTCGACCGACACGACGGCCGCCCGCATGTCGGGGTCCTGTCCGTCCAGGTATTTCGACACCGCCTTCTCCGCGGCCTTCTGGGCTTTCGGATCGATGGTGGTGGTGACCTGAAGCCCCTGGGTGTTCAAGGTCTGCTCGTCGATGTTGAACAGCTCCATGAGCTCACGGGTGACCTGGCGCTCGATCAGCCCGTTGGGCCCGGTGGTCTGGTTCTGCATCCGGGCCTGATCCGGTGGCACCGTCGCCGGAAAGACTTGTGCGGCGCGGTCGCTCGGCGACAGCGCCTTGGTTTCCACCATGCCGTCGAGGACCCAGTTCCACCGGTCCGCCGCACCCTTGGGATCGACCGCGGGATCCAATGCGGAGGGCCGTCGAATGAGCGCCGCCAGCAGCGCCCCGTCGGCAACGGTGAGTTGCTCGACCGGCTTATCGAAGTAGGCCTTGGACGCGGCCGCGATGCCGTAGGCGCCGCGGCCGAAATAGATGATGTTCAGATAGGCCTGCAGCACATCGTCTTTCGACCACTCCCCCGACATCTTGGTGGCGATGACCAGTTCCTTGGCCTTGCGCAGCATGCCGCTCAACCCATGCTGGGCGGAACCGACCAGCGCGTTCTTCACGTACTGCTGCGTGATCGTCGACCCGCCCTGCAGGTCGCCGCTGCCGAACAGGTTGTTGTTCACCGCCCGCACGAAGCCGCGGAAGTCGAAGCCCGGGTTCGAATAGAAGTTGCGGTCCTCGGCGGCGATCACGGCCTGGCGCACGTGCACCGGTACCTGGCTGAGGTTGACGTCGATCCGATTGCCCTCGGGGGGAACGATTTTGGCGATCTCAGAGCCGTCGCTGGCCAGGATCGTCGAGACCTGATTGGTCCGCAGGTCGCCCGGCTTGGGGATGTCGACGATGAGGTAGGCCATGGTGAACGTGATGATCGGCAGCAGCAAGATCATCGCGGCGGTCAGATACAGACCGCGCCGCACCCACCGCCAGTTGATCTGCTGGGACCACTCTGCTTTTACCCTCGGCCGGCCCGTGCCCCTGCCGGGCCCCGGCGGTCCGGGCGGAGGCGGTGGCGGCGGTGGGGGGCCTTCCGGTGGCCGGCGCCCGGCGTCGGGCCGATCGCCCGGCTGCGACAGGAAGGGCTTGCCGGGTCTCGGGGCCGGGCGCTCCAGGGCGGCCTTGACCTCGTCGATCGGGTCCCGCTGGTGTCGGGCCGCCGAACCCTCCAGCGCCGCCCTGGCCTCATCGAGGGAGTCTGCCCGTCGTGCCGACCCGTCGTCGGTGACGGCGGGGATGACCGCCGTCATCCGGTCGTCGGGAGGAACCTGACGGCGCGCACCCGGTTTCGATGGCGCGCCCTTGCCGTCGTCAGCGTGTTTTCCGGTGCGCTCAGTCTCTGACCCGCTGGCTTCGTCGGACGGCTGGTCGGACGACTGGTGGTGGCGCCCTTCGCTATTCACTGGCCGTGCGGGCGCCGTTGCGCGCCGTCCGCGTGCCGCGTGTGCCCCGGGGCGGCGGCGCCGAGCGTGCCGCGCCGAGCACATACGACTTGACCAGATGGTTCCAGCTGCAGGTGCGGCATACCTCCACCACGTGGACCGAGAACTCTTCGTACTTGGTCGCCAGCAACACCAGCTCCTCGGCGGTGCGGGCCGAGCCCGAGACCGCGCCCAGGTGATCGCCGAACACCCACGACACCAGCGTGAGCTGTTCCTTCCGGCAGATCGGGCACATCACCTGGCTCGGTTTCCCGTGAAACTTCGCCGCGCGCAGCAGATACGGGTTCGCGTCACACACCTCGGAGACACCGGTGCGCCCGGAATACACCTCCGCCAGCAGGGACCGTCGCCGGAGGGCGTAATCCACCACCTGTCGCTGCAGTCGCACGCTGACCAGAGTACGTGCCCGCCCGCGGCCCCGACACGCAACCGATGCGTCGGCGTGGGCGTGTGGCGGCTACGGTGGCACGATCATCGCCGCCGGCCTTGGCCGCCGGAAGGCAGAGGCGGGTCGGCTGAATTTCGCCCTCGCGCAGACGCGCGTGAAGCCTGGTCGCCCGGGTCCGGTGACTGTGACTAACAACGCACCAACAGCAGGTTGTGTTGTGGCAAATATATCGAACCGATACTATGAAGCGACGCATTGTTCCGACGGAATACGTCGCTATCAGTCAAGCAACAAGGAGGTGACTCGATGTTGGAACTGGCCATTTTGGGCTTGCTCATCGAGTCGCCCATGCATGGCTACGAACTGCGCAAACGCCTGACTGGCCTGCTCGGAGCGTTCCGCGCGTTTTCGTATGGCTCTCTGTACCCGGCCCTGCGCCGGATGCAAACCGACGGGTTGATTGCCGAGAACGCCGCTCCGGCCGGCACCCCGGTGCGCCGCGCCCGCCGGGTCTACGAACTGACCGACGCGGGTCGTCAGCGCTTCGGCGAACTGGTCGCCGACACCGGACCGCACAACTACACCGACGACGGCTTCGGGGTGCACCTCGCATTCTTCAACCGCACTCCCGCGGAGGCACGGATGCGCATCCTGGAGGGCCGCCGCCGCCAGGTCGAGGAACGCCGGGAAGGGCTGCGCGAAGCCGTGGCCCGCGCCAGCAACTCCTTCGACCGCTACACCCGCCAACTGCATCAACTCGGACTCGAGTCCAGCGAACGCGAGGTCAAGTGGCTCAACGAGCTCATCGCGGCCGAGCGCGCGACAGAACAGACGTAAACCCCCTGCACGAAACCAGCACCACGACCACAAAAAGAAGGCATGTGAGGAGAACGCCCTATGAGTGAGTACAACCCGTCAGGGGCGCCAGAGGCGCAGAACGACGTACGAGTCGCCATCGTCGGCGTCGGAAACTGCGCATCCTCGTTGGTACAGGGCGTGCAGTACTACTACGACGCCGACGAGAACAGCACCGTGCCCGGCCTGATGCATGTGAAGTTCGGCCAGTACCACGTCCGCGACGTGAAGTTCGTGGCCGCCTTCGACGTCGACGCCAAGAAGGTCGGCTTCGACCTGTCGGAGGCGATCTTCGCGTCGGAGAACAACACGATCAAGATCGCCGACGTGCCGCCGACGAACGTGACGGTGCAGCGCGGGCCGACGCTCGACGGCATCGGCAAGTACTACGCCGAGACGATCGAGATCTCCGACACCGAGGCCGTCGACGTCGTGCAGGTCCTCAAGGAGAACAACGTCGATGTCATGGTGTCCTACCTGCCGGTGGGCTCCGAGGAGGCCGACAAGTTCTACGCCCAGTGCGCGATCGACGCCGGCGTGGCGTTCGTTAACGCGCTGCCGGTGTTCATCGCCTCGGACCCGGTGTGGGCCAAGAAGTTCACCGACGCGGGTGTGCCCATCGTCGGCGACGACATCAAGAGCCAGGTGGGTGCGACCATCACCCACCGCGTGATGGCCAAGCTGTTCGAGGACCGCGGCGTGCAGCTCGACCGCACGATGCAGCTGAACGTGGGCGGCAACATGGACTTCCTCAACATGCTCGAGCGTGAGCGGCTGGAGTCCAAGAAGATCTCCAAGACGCAGGCCGTCACCTCCAACCTGCAGCGCGAGTTCAAGACCAAGGACGTGCACATCGGACCGTCCGACCACGTCGGCTGGCTCGACGACCGCAAGTGGGCCTACGTCCGGCTCGAGGGCCGCGCGTTCGGTGACGTGCCGCTGAACCTGGAATACAAGCTCGAGGTCTGGGACTCGCCGAACTCGGCGGGCGTCATCATCGACGCCGTGCGCGCCGCCAAGATCGCCAAGGACCGCGGCATCGGCGGACCGGTGATCCCGGCGTCGGCGTACCTGATGAAGAGCCCGCCGCAGCAGCTGCCCGACGATGTCGCGCGTACGCAGCTCGAAGAGTTCATCATCGACGCGAATTAACCAGTAGCACCAGCTTTTTCAAGAGCCGGCCCGTCACCTGAGTGGCGGGCCGGTTCCGTTGTGGCCAGCCTCACGTACCCGTGCTGAGTGGTCGGCGCGCGCGTCGTGCAGGCCCTGGGGGCCGCGATGCTGATGCCCAGTTCGCTTGCGCTGCTGATGGCCGCCGTCCCGGCCTCGCGGCGGGCCGCAGCCGTCAGCAAGTGGTCGGCCATGAGCGGGATGGCCGCGGCACTGGGCCCACCGGTGGGCGGCGTGCTCGTCGAATTTTCCTGGCGCTGGTCGAACTGCCCGTGGCGGGTTGGGCGTCGGTCGTGGCCGCGTCCGTCTTCGCCGTCTGCGCGATGTCGCTCGCGTTTTCGCGGCCGCGTTCGGCGCGATGCTGTTGGGCAGCGTCATGTTCCTGACGACGGTGTGGCGCGAGTCGCCGGTAGTCGCGGGCCTGTGTTTGTCGCCGGGCCCCGTGGTGGTGGTGGTTGTGTCGCTGAGCATTACGGCTCGACTGATCGGCAGGATCGGCGTCGGCGCTGACGAACACCGCGCGGCAGCTGGGCACGGTCCTGGGCACGGTGGTCTTGACGATGATTTACCGGCCCGGCGTGGACCTTGCGGCGATCCGGCACGGCTGGGGATTCGTCGCCGTTGCGGCCGGCGCGTCGGCGTCGATCGCGGCGGGATTGGCGGCGTGGTGGCGGACCGGAAGCAGAAGCGCACCGGTCATCTAGTGTCAGAGATCGTGACCGACATCTCTGAAGACGAACTGTCTGGACTGTCCGAGTTTTCGCTGCTGACCGAGAACGCCGAGCAGGCCGGAGTGACGGGTCCGCTGCCCGAAGTCGAGCGGCTCGACTTCGACACTCCCGACGGCCGCATCAGCGCACTGCGCTGGGGTCACACGCCGCGGGTGATCTTCCTGCACGGTGGCGGCCAGAACGCGCACACCTGGGACACCGTGATCGTCGGCCTCGGTGAGCCGGCGCTGGCGGTGGACCTGCCGGGCCACGGCCATTCGGGTTGGCGTGAGGACGGTGACTACTCTCCGCAGAACAACGCCGCCGCGCTGGCTCCGGTGCTGACCGATATCGCGCCCGAAGCCGATCTCGTGGTGGGCATGTCGTTGGGCGGGTTGACCGCGATCCGACTGGCCGCGGTCGCCCCCGCCCTGGTCGACAAGCTCGTCCTCGTCGACGTCACGCCGTCGGCGTTGCAGCGGCACGCCGAGCTGACCGCCGAACAGCAGGGCACCGTGGCGCTGATGCACGGCGAGCGAGAGTTCCCCAGCTTCCAGGCGATGCTGGACCTGACAATCGCCGCGGCGCCGCACCGCGAGGTGAAAGCGCTGCGGCGCGGGGTATTCCACAACTCGCGCCGGCTCGACAACGGCAACTGGACATGGCGCTACGACGCCATCCGCGCCGTCCCGGACTTCGACGGCCTGTGGGACAACGTCGACGCGCTCACCGCGCCGGTCACCCTGATACGCGGCGGCACGTCAGGGTTCGTCACCGACGAGGATGCGGACGAATTGGCAAGGCGGGCAAAGAATTTCCAGACGACGCACATCGTCGAGAATTCCGGTCACTCGGTGCAAAGCGACCAGCCGCTCGTCCTGATCGACCTGCTGCGCGGGGTGCTCGACAAATGACCTCGCTCGCGCACCCTGATCTCCCCGTCCGCATCGGTGTGCAGTTGCAGCCTCAGCACGCCCCCCACTACGGCCACATTCGCGACGCCGTTCGGCGCTGCGAGGACATCGGCGTCGACGTCGCCTTCACGTGGGATCATTTCTTCCCGCTCTACGGCGATCCCGACGGCCCGCACTTCGAATGCTGGACCGTTCTGGGGGCCTGGGCCGAGCAGACGTCGCGCCTCGAGATCGGCGCGCTGGTGACGTGCAACTCCTACCGCAATCCCGAGCTGCTGGCCGATATGGCCCGCACCGTCGACCACATTTCGGGCGGCCGGCTCATCCTGGGGATCGGGTCCGGCTGGAAACACAAAGACTACGACGAGTACGGCTACGAATTCGGCACCGTGGGCAGCCGCCTCGACGACCTGGCGGCGGCGTTGCCCCGGATCAAATCGCGGCTGGCGAAACTCAACCCGGCGCCCACCCGCGAGATCCCGTTGCTGATCGGCGGCAAGGGTCCACGCAAGACCCTGCGCCTGGTCGCCGAGCACGGCGACATCTGGCATGGCTTCACCACCGTCGAGACCTACCCCACCGCGGCCGGCGTGCTCGACGAGCACTGCGCCGCCGTCGGCCGGGACCCGGCCACCATCGAACGCTCCGCGGGGGTGGAGGACAACAGCGGCGTCCGGCGCGGTGAAGGCATCGACGGGCTGCTCGCCAACGCGGAGGGCCTTGCGGCCCTCGGCGTCACGCTGCTGACGGTCGGCTGCAACGGCCCGGATTACGACCTCACCGCCGCCGAGGCGCTGTGCCGCTGGCGCGATAACCGCTGACACGTATCGATTCGCGTTCGCCTCCGATTCATCGGTCAAACACCTGAGCGGGTGCCCGTATTCATGAGATGCTGGCCAGCGCTGGGGCAGAGCGACCGAAGAGACGGATGCCGAAGAAATACGGAGTCAAAGAAAAAGACCAGGTTGTGTCCCACATCCTCAACCTGGTGCTGACCGGCAAGCTGCGCACTGGCGACCGCGTCGATCGCAACGAGATCGCGCACGGTCTGGGAGTCAGCCGCGTCCCCATCCAGGAGGCGCTGGTGCAACTCGAGCACGACGGCGTCGTGTCCACCCGCTATCACCGGGGCGCATTCGTCGAACGGTTCGACGAGGCCACCGTCCTGGAACACCACGAACTCGACGGCCTGCTCAACGGGATCGCCTCGGCACGCGCGGCGGCCAACCCCACGCCGCGGATCCTTGGGCAACTCGACGCGTTGATGCGCGCGCTGCGCAACGCGCGGGAGCCGAGGGCCTTCGTCGACATCGCCTCCGAATACCGGTGCACCGTCAACGACGAGTACGCCGGACCGCGACTGCACGCCAGCATCCGCGCGTCGCAGAACCTCATCCCCCGCATATTCTGGATGACCTACCAGACCAGCCGCGACGACACGTTGCCGTTCTACGAAGAAGAGAACGCCGCGATCCATCGTCGTGACCCGGACGGCGCGCGGACCGCCTGCGTCGGGCGCTCTCGCCGGATGGCGGAAATGATGCTGGCCGAGCTGTTTCGGCGGCGCGTGTTCGCCGCCGCCGAGACTCCGCAAATCGAGATTCCCAGCCCGGTTGAGGTGCCCGCAGTGGCCGGCGCGGTCCTCGCCGAGCCGTCAATCGCGCTGTAGAACAAGCGGATTCGGCGACGGCTCGATACCGCATGCGGTAATGAGCTCGTCCGTGGGCTCGCGCTGTCATCCTCTTCGGCCTGACCATCGCCCCAGGGGCCGCACCGGCGTCGCGATCGCCCCGCGCAAGTTGCGTGGACTGTCCTCCGACGCTCGCGCTCACTCAACTCGAGCGAGTTGGCCTGAAGCACAAGGCCGGTGCCCGCCCCGGGATGCTGTCCGGAGGTCAGCAGCAGCGAGTCACGATCGCACGGGCGTTGCCGATGGCTCCGCAGGTGATGTTCTTCGACGAGGCGACCTCGGCGCTGGATCCCGAAATGGTCAAAGGAGTTCTGGAACTCATCGCCGATTTGGGCGCCGGTGGAATGACGATGCTTGTGGTCACCCATGAAATGGGATTTGCGCGCTCCGCATCCGACATCGTCGTTTTCATGGATCACGGCAAGGTGGTGGAATCCGGCCCTCCCGAGTAGATATTCGAGGCCGCGGACACTGAGCGGTTACAGCGATTTCTATCCCAAGTACTTTGACGATCTAGAATTCCATGCGATTGGATCCCGTCAACATGCACTTGTCGGGTTAGACTCCCGACTTATGGCGGACAGCGAACCCAATGGGTGCGAGGTGACCGAGCTTGCGGAGGGGCTGCACCGTGCCCTGTCAAAGCTGTTCACCATCCTGCGCCGTGGCGACCCCAGTGCGTCCGCCGCCGCCAGCGATTTGACGCTCGCGCAACTTTCTATTCTGGTTACCCTGCTCGATCAGGGCCCCATCCGGATGACGGATTTGGCCGCCCACGAACGCGTGCGCACTCCCACCACGACGGTGGCAATCAGGCGGCTGGAAAAGATCGGCCTGGTAAAGCGCTCGCGTGATCCCTCCGACCTGCGCGCCGTTTTGGTCGACATCACCCCGCGCGGGCGCGCGGTGCACGGCGAATCGCTGGCCAACCGGCGCGCGGCGCTGGCCGCGATGCTCAGCCAGCTCAACGAATCCGACCTGAACACGCTGACGAAGGCGCTCGCACCGCTGCAGCGGCTGGGCGAGCCGGCGAAAGCGCCTGCCGGCCAATAGGTTTCATCGCGCCGGTAAGCTCGGCTGTATGCCCACTGCCCTCATCACCGGCGCCGGCGGCGGAATCGGCTCGGCGATCGCCACGGCCCTCGCCCCCACCCACACCCTGCTGCTGGGCGGTCGGCCCTCTGCCCGGCTGGACGCCGTCGCGGAGCGGCTCGGGGCCACCACCTTTCCGCTGGATCTGACGGACACCGACGACATCGAGGCCAGCTGCGAAGTCGTCGACGCGCTCGACGTTTTGGTGCACAACGCGGGGGTGTCGGTACCCGGCCGCGTCTCCGAATCGCATGTCGACGAATGGCGCGCCACCTTCGCCGTCAATGTCTTTGGAGCGGTGGAACTTACGCTTGCGCTGCTCCCGGCGCTGCGCAGCGCCCGAGGCCAGGTGGTGTTCATCAACTCCGGATCGGGGCGCACCGTTTCGCCGGGCATGGCCGCGTATTCGGCGAGCAAGTTCGCCTTGCGCGCGTTCGCCGACTCCCTGCGCAACGACGAGCCCGGGCTGCGCGTCACCACGGTGTACCCGGGCCGCACCGACACCGACATGCAGCGCGAACTCGTGGCGTTCGAGGGCGGTGACTACGACCCCACCAAGTTCTTGCGCCCCGAGACGGTCGGCGAGGTCGTCGCCAACCTGGTGGCCACCCCGCCCGACGGCCAAGTCCACGAGATCACCGTGCGCCCGGCCCAGTCGGGGCGGCACTAAATTTGACGTGCGCCTAGACGACCAAATTGACCAGCCGGCCGGCGACCACGATCACCTTGCGCGGCGCGGCGCCGGCCAGGAAGGCCTGCACCTTGTCATCGGCCAGCGCGGCGGCCTTGACTGCGTCGTCGTCGGCATCGGCGGCCACCGTGACTCGGCCGCGCACCTTGCCGTTGACCTGTACCGGGTATTCGACGGTGTCTTCGACGAGATACGCGGGATCGGACTCGGGGAACGGGCCGTGCGCCAACGATGTTTCGTGGCCCAGCCGCAGCCAGAGCTCCTCGGCCAGATGCGGGGCCAGGGGTGCCACCATCAGCACCAGCGGCTCGACCGCCGCGCGCGGCACGGCGTCGCGGTGCTTCTTGGTCAGGTGGTTGGTGTATTCGATCAGCTTTGCCGCCGCGGTGTTATTCCGCAGCGCCGCATAGTCTTCGGCGACCCCGGCGATGGTGCGGTGCAGTGCGCGCAGGGTATCGGTGTCCAGCTGGTCCGGTGCTACCCGGGCTTCGCCGGTCTCCTCGTCGATGACCAGCCGCCACACCCGCTGCAAAAAGCGGTGCGCCCCGACCACGTCCTTGGTGGCCCACGGCCGGGAGGCTTCCAACGGGCCCATCGACATCTCGTAGACCCGCAGTGTGTCCGCGCCGTAGTCGTCGCAGATCTCGTCCGGGGAGATCGAATTCTTCAGGCTCTTGCCGATTTTCCCGAATTCCTGAAAGACCTCGACCTCGCCGTCGGGTCCCGGGTAGATAAACCGGTCGCCGCGCTCGATCACCTCGGCGGCGGGCACGTACGATCCGCGAGCATCCGTGTAGGCGAAGGCCTGGATGTAGCCCTGGTTGACCAGCCTGCGGAAGGGCTCCGCGGAGCTGACGTGACCGAGGTCGTGCAAGACCTTGTGCCAGAACCGCACATACAACAGGTGCAGTACCGCGTGTTCGGCGCCGCCGACGTACAGGTCGACGCCGCCGGGATCGTTCGCGCCGTGCTCGGCCGGGCGCGGGCCCATCCAGTAGGCCTCGTTCTCCTTGCCGCAGAACCGCTCTGAATTGTGCGGATCGGTGTAGCGCAGCTCGTACCACGAGCTGCCGGCCCACTGCGGCATCACGTTGGTGTCGCGGGTGTAGGGCTTCAAGCCGTCGCCGAGATCTAGCTCGACATGCACCCAGTCCGTCGCCTTCGCCAGCGGCGGCGACGGCTCGCTGTCGGCGTCGTCGGGATCGAACAACACCGGCGAATAGTCGGCCACGTCGGGCAGTTCGACCGGCAGCGCGGCTTCGTCGAGCGCGTGCGGGCGCTCGTCGCTGTCGTAGACGATGGGGAACGGTTCGCCCCAATACCGCTGGCGCGCGAAAAGCCAGTCGCGCAGCCTGAATTCGATGCGGGCGCGTCCGCGGCCTTCGGATTCCAGGCGCGCGGTGATCGCCTCTTTGGCCGCCGCGACGTCCATGCCGTCGAGGTAATCCGAGTTCACCAGCACGCCGTCGCCGGAGTGCGCGGCCTCGGAAATGTCGCCGCCGGCAATCACTTCCAGCACCGGCAGGCGGAACTCGTGGGCGAAGTCCCAGTCCCGCTGGTCGTGACCGGGCACCGCCATGATCGCTCCGGTGCCATACCCGGCCAGCACGTAGTCGGCGATGAAGATCGGGACGGGTTTGTCGTTGGCCGGGTTGGTCGCGTAGGTGCCCAGGAAGACGCCGGTCTTCTCCTTGCTCTCCTGGCGCTCCAGGTCCGACTTGGCCGCGATCGCTTGCCGGTAGGCGGCCACCGCCTCGCGCGGGGTGGCGGCGCCGTAGGTCCAGTGCGGGTCGGTGCCATCCGGCCAAGACGCGGCGACCAACTCGTCGACCAGGTCGTGCTCGGGCGCCAGCACCAGGTAGGTGGCACCGAACAGGGTGTCGGGACGGGTGGTGAACACGTCGATATCGACCGCGCGGCCACCCGAAGTGGTCGCCGAGAACAGCGCCGTCGCGCCGGTGGAGCGGCCGATCCAGTTGCGCTGCATGGTCTTGACCTTGTCCGGCCAGTCCAGCAGTTCGAGGTCGTCGAGCAGCCGGTCGGAATAGGCGGTGATGCGCATCATCCACTGCCGCAAGCGTTTCCGGAACACCGGGAAGTTACCGCGGTCGCTGCGGCCGTCGGCGGTGACCTCTTCGTTGGCCAGCACCGTGCCGAGGCCGGGGCACCAGTTCACCATCGAGTCGGCCCGATACACCAGCCGGCGGGCGTCGATGACGTCGGCCCGCTCCCCCGTCGACAGCGTCGCCCAGTCCCGGCCATCGTCGAGATGGCTTGCGCCGGAATCGAATTCGGCGATCAGTTCGGCGATGGGACGCGCCTTGTTGGCCGCGGTGTCGAACCAGGCGTTGTAAATCTGCAGGAAGATCCACTGGGTCCACTTGTAGAACTCGACATCGGTGGTCGAGAAGCTCCGCCGGCTGTCGTGGCCGAGGCCCAGCCGGCCCAGCTGGCGGCGGAAGTTTTCGATGTTGGCTTCGGTTCTGGTGCGCGGGTGGGTGCCGGTTTGCACGGCGTACTGCTCGGCGGGCAGCCCGAAGGCGTCGAATCCCAACGCGTGCAGCACATTACGGCCATTCATGCGGTAGTACCGGGCGTAGACGTCGGTCGCGATATAGCCCAGCGGGTGCCCGACGTGCAGCCCGTCGCCGGAGGGATAGGGGAACATGTCCTGCACGAACAGTTTGTTGTCGGGCACCGTGCTGCCGTCGGCCGGAGCCAGGTCACCGACCGGGTTGGGCACGTTGAACGTCCCTAGCCGGGCCCAATTCTGCTGCCAGCTGCTCTCGATGCGGCTCGCCAGCTCCGCGGTGTAGCGGAAGGCGGGCGCATCGGAGTCCGGCTGAACAGATTCGGTCACGTCACACAGGGTATCGGGGCGACGCGCCGCGCCCGTGGGGCACAGGTTGATCTCGGTTGCGTTGCGCAAGATCAGAGCTTCATCCCAGGTGTATTTCAAGCCTGTCCGGCCGCGTTGACCTCTAGTTACAGTCACCGTTTAGCGCCGGAATCCGGCGCCCGGATTTTCGGAAGGGTCGACGCAGATGATTGAGATTGCCCGTACCTGGCGGGTACTCGGTGGGGGTCTGGTCGCCGGAGTGATCGGTGTCACCGCTTTGTCGGGTGCCACCGCGTCGGCGGATCCCGTGGTTCCCGCACCCCCCGCTGTGCCCGCTGTGCCCGCTGCGCCCGCTGTGGCGCCGGCCGCGCCCGTGCAGAACACCGCGACCGCGCCCGGTGGTGGTGTCAGCGCCGCCCTGGCTCCCCCGTCGGCCCCATCGGCGCCGTATCCGGCCGCGTCGTCGGCCGCGGCGCCGCTGCCGGCTTCCGTGACCACCCCGGTTGCCGGCACGCTGCGGGAGTACCTGCAGTCCAAGGGCGTCAAGCTGGTAGCCCAAAAGCCCGAGGGCTTCAACGCCCTGGACATCACCCTGCCCGTCCCGCCGCGCTGGACCCGGGTTCCGGACCCCAATGTGCCCGACGCGTTCGCGGTGATCGCGGACCGTCTCGGCACCAGCATGTACACATCGAACGCGCAGGTAGTGGTGTACAAGCTGGTCGGCACCTTCGACCCCCGCGAGGCCATGACGCACGGCTTCGTGGACAGCCAGCAACTGGCCGCGTGGCAGACGACTAACGCCTCGCAGGCCGATTTCGGCGGCTTCCCGTCATCGATCATCGAGGGCACCTACCGCCAAAACGACATGACGCTGAACACCTCGCGGCGCAACATCATCGCCAGCTCCGGGGCTGACAAGTACCTGGTGTCGTTCGCGGTCACCACCGACGCCGCCCAGGCCGTCGGCGACGGCCCCGCGACCGACGCCATCATCAACGGCTTCCGGGTGACCGCGCCGGGGGCAGCGGCCCCCGCGCCTGCACCGGCACCCATACCCGCGCCGGTCGCGGCTCCCGCCCCGGTGGCCACGCCGGCACCGGTCGCGGTGCCCGCCCCGGCTCCGGTGGCGGCGACGTCGCCCATGGCGGCCCAGCAGCCCGCCCAGCAACAGCCGACGCCCAACCTGTTTGCTCTGGTGCCAGGACTGCCCCCGCTGCCCAACCTGCACCTGAATTTGCTGGGCTCGCCGCAGTAAATCTGATGGGCGCCGCGACGGCGCCGCCGGTGGAGCCCGGCATGCCGATGCGCTGACGGTTTCGTATTGTGAGCCCATGTTGATCGCGGGCGTGCTGTGCATGTGTGCGGCGGTGGCCTCCGCCGGATTCGGAACCTGGTCGCTGTCCCACGGCCCGGTGCCCAGCTCGGTCGACACCACCGCGCTGGCGCTACGCGCGATGGCGCCGACGCAGTTGGCGGCCGCGATCATGCTGGGCGCCGGTGGGCTGGTGGCGCTGGTCGCGGCCCCGCACACCGCCCTGGTGGTGGTGGTCGTGTGTATCGCCGGCGCCCTGGGCACGCTGGCCGCCGGCTCCTGGCAGAGCGCGCGGTTCGCGCTGCGCCGCGAGGCCGTCGCCGACGACTGCGCGGGCAATTGCGCCGGCTGCACCCTGTCCTGCCGCTGAACCTGCCGTTTCGAGTTTCGTGCTGAAGCGGCGAAAGGCCCTGCCCGTCGACGGCTTCCTGCTCGCGCTGGCCGCGACGGTGGCACTCGCCGCGCTGCTGCCCGCCCATGGGTCCGCCGGTGAGGCCGTGTCGTTCGCGGCCAAGGCGGCCATCGCGTTGCTGTTCTTCCTCTACGGCACCCGGTTGTCGCCGCAGGAAGCCTGGCACGGGGTGCGGCAATGGCGACTACACCTGCTGGTGCTGGCCACCACGTTCGTGGTCTTCCCGCTCCTCGGGCTGGCCTGCCGGGTGTTGGTCCCCTCGGTGCTGAGCATCGGCCTGTACACCGGGGTGCTGTTCTTGTGCCTGGTGCCCTCGACGGTGCAGTCCTCGATCGCCTTCACGTCGATCGCGCGCGGCCACGTCCCCGCGGCCATCGTCAGTGCTTCGCTGTCCAACATCCTCGGCGTCGTGCTGACCCCGCTGCTGGCGGTGTTGCTGATGCACACCGCCGGCTCGCCGCACGTCACCGGCGGCGCGATCCGCGACATCGTGCTGCAGTTGCTGTTGCCGTTCGCCGCGGGCCAGCTGGCGCGGCCCTGGATCGCCGCGGCGGTGGTCCGGCACGTGGCGCTGCTCAAGGTTGTCGACCGCGGCTCCATCCTGCTGGTGGTGTACACCGCTTTCTCGATGGGCGTGGTCGACGGGATCTGGGTCAGCGTCGATGTGTGGCAGTTGGTGACGGTTGCCGTCGTCGCGACGGTGCTGCTCGGGGTGGTGCTCGTTGTCACCAGCGTGGCCGGCCGGCTGGCCCACCTCGACCGCGGCGACCAGATCGTGCTGTTGTTCTGCGGCTCGAAAAAGAGCCTGGCGTCCGGACTTCCGATGGCGCTGGTGCTATTCCCTTCGGCCACAGTCGGATTGAGCATGCTGCCGCTGATGCTGTTTCACCAGATTCAGCTGGTGGTGTGCTCGGTGATCGCGAGCAGGCTCGGGCGCCAGGAGGTTTAGTTGCGGCTGACGTCGATCGGGTGGGTCGCCAGCATGGCCAGCGGCATCGGCTGGCGTCGCAACACCGCCCCCCACAGGTCTGTCCGCGGCCCCGTCAGAAGGTCGGAGGGCAACGCCGACAACACAATCCAGTCGTCGCGCTCGATCTCGCCCTCCAGCTGACCGGTGGTCCACCCGGAGTACCCGGCGAAGATGCGCACACCCTCGACCAGGGGCCCGATCAGATCGGGTTCGGCGTCCAGGTCGACCATCGCCATGCGGCCGGCCACGTGCCGCAGCCCCGGCACGCCCTCGGGATCGGCACCCACCCGCAGCGTGGCCAGACACAGCGCGGCGTCACGCTTCACCGGCCCGCCGATGAACATCGTCTTCGGCTTCGTCGACAGCTTGGCCCACTGCGGCAACACGTTATAGACCGCGGTCTCGCTGGGGCGGTTGAGGACAACGCCCAGCGTGCCGCCGTCGTTGTGCTCGACGATGTAGATGACACTGCGCCGGAACGTCGGTTCGAGAAGATCCGTGTTGGCCAGCAGCAAGGTCCCCGCACGCACGCGCTGTGCGGCGGGTGCGATGTGGTCCTCTGGGTCTTCGGGCGGTGGCACCCCACCATCATCGCACCCCGGCAGGACGTCCCCGGGTTAAACGATGTCGGCGCACAAATATTTGTACTGTGGTGAGGCGGCGCCTGCCCCCGCGCGCCTGATCGTCGGAAGTTGGTTTAGTGACTGGACCCCGGATGCCCGCGCGCGCACCCGTGCTCCTTTGGCGAGCGGTGCGCGCACTGCCCGACTTCTGGCGGCTGCTGGAAGTTCGCATGGCCAGTCAGTTCGGTGAAGGACTGTTCCAGGCGGGGCTCGCCGGGGCGCTGCTGTTCAATCCCGACCGCGCCGCCGACCCGATGGCGATCGCGCGCGCGTTCACGGTGCTGTTCCTGCCCTATTCGCTGCTTGGCCCCTTCGCTGGGGCGCTGATGGACCGCTGGGATCGGCGGCTGGTGATCGTCGGCGCGAACGCGGGCCGGGTGGTCCTGGTGGCCGCGATCGGCGTGATCCTGGCCGTCGGCGCCGGCGAACTGCCGCTGCTGATTTGCGCGCTGCTGACCAACGGCTTGTCGCGGTTCGTCATGTCCGGCCTGTCGGCCGCGCTGCCCGACGTGGTGCCGCGCGAAGAGGTGGTGACCATGAACTCGGTGTCCACCGCGGCGGGCGCCATCGCGGCCTTCCTCGGCGCCAACTTCATGCTCGTGCCGCGCTGGCTCGTCGGGCCCGGCGACCGCGGATCCTCGGTCATCGTGTTTCTGGTCGCAATCCCGGTGCTGATCGCGCTGCTGCTGGCGTGGCGGTTCCGCCCCCGCGTACTGGGTCCCGACGACTCCCGCCGCGCGATCCACGGATCGGTCGCCTACTCGGTGGTCATGGGCTGGCTGCACGGCGCGCGCACGGTGCTGCAACGCCCGACCGTCTCCGGGACCTTGTCCGGTCTGGCCGCGCACCGGATGGTGGTCGGCATCAACTCGCTGCTGCTGTTGGTGCTGGTGCACCATCTGCGGGATCCGGCGATCGGCGGGCTGGGCACGGCGCTGCTGTTTTTCGGGGCGTCGGGGCTGGGGTCGTTTCTGGCCACGGTGTTCACCCCGGCCGCGGTGCGGCGGTGGGGGCGCTATTCCACGGCCAACGGTGCGCTGGTGGCGTCCGCGGTGATCGAGGTCGCCGCCGCTGGGCTGGTGCTGCCGGTCATGGTGGTCTGCAGCTTCTTCCTCGGGGTGTCGGGCAACGTGATCAAGCTGTGCGCCGATTCCGCCATCCAGATCGACGTCGACGACGCGCTGCGCGGACACGTCTTCGCCGTGCAGGACGCGCTGTTCTGGGTCGCGTTCATCGTCGCGATCACTGCGGCGGCGATCCTGATTCCCGACGACGGCCGCGCACCCGCGTTCGTGGTGTTCGGCTCGGTGCTGTACTTGATCGGGCTGGCGGTGCACGTCACCTTTATGCGCCGGGCCCGCCGACAACCCGCGAGGCAATGATGGCTGGACCCGGGCCTTTCGTGGCCGACCTGCGCGCCGAGAGCGACGACCTCGACGCGCTGGTGGCACCCCTGGCGGCTGGGCGCTGGGCCTCTGCGACGCCCGCGCCGGGCTGGACCATCGCCCACCAGATCGGGCACCTGTTGTGGACCGACCGGGTCGCGCTGTTGTCGATCACCGACGAGGCGGGGTTTGGGGACGCCTTGGCTGCAGCGGGCGCCGATCCCGAGGGTTTCGTCGACGCGGGCGCCGAGGAGCTGGCGTTGCTGGAGCCGGCCGCGCTGCTGGCCGACTGGCGGGCGACTCGTTCCCGGCTGCACGACTCGCTGCTGACGGTTGCCGAGGGCCGCAAACTGCCGTGGTTCGGGCCGCCGATGAGCGCGGCGTCGATGGCCACCGCGCGGTTGATGGAGACCTGGGCGCACGGCCTCGACGTCGCCGACGGCCTGGGCGTCACGCGGCCGGCCACCGACCGGCTGCGGTCGATCGCGCACCTGGGCGTGCGGACCCGCGACTACGCGTACTTCGTCCACAACCTGGCCCCACCGAGCGAACCGTTCCTGGTCGAGCTGCGTGGGCCTGCCGGCGACGTCTGGTCGTGGGGACCTGCCGACGCGGCTCAGCGGGTCACCGGGTCGGCAGAGGATTTCTGCTTCCTGGTCACCCAGCGCCGCGCGTTGTCCTCCTTGGATCTTGCGGCCGACGGGCTCGATGCACAGCATTGGCTGACCATCGCGCAGGCGTTCGCCGGGCCTCCCGGCCCCGGGCGATGAGTACCTCCCGCCAACCCACGAGTGGTTTCAAAACGCGCTATCACCGGCGATATCACGGCGGCGAGGTGACGGTGGACGGCAGCCCGACGAGGACTCCCTCGACCGCTTCGTCGGCACTGAGCAGCAGACCCCGTCCCGGTGGCAAGGCTTGGGCACGGACCAGTCGGTTGATCCTGTTCTGCGGATCGTTGTCCATGAAGAGCTGGGCCACCTTCGCCGACGTCTGAAACCTGAGCCACGGATCCATCTGCAGCGTCGCAAAATTGGCGCTGTTACGCGCGATGAACACGTGCACTCCGATCTGTCGGGCACGTTCCATCAGGATCCACAGCGCCGCACCCACGGGCGGTTTGGCCGGGTAACTCTGCTCCTTGCGGAGATCCTGGACGTCGTCGATGAGCACGAAATGCCGAGACCCCTCCCACGGCTTGAGCGCGCGCAGCTCCTCCTGGCTCAATCCCTTGGGAGGGAGTCGCGGCAACAAGATCTGTTGCGCCAGTGTGGTGATCACCTCATCGATCTCATCTTGATCATAGGCATAGGCCCGCACATACCCCGGGCCGTGCAGATCCCGAAGCCCATGCGCAGCGGTTTTCGGGTCGATCAGCGTCAGTTGGGCTTCCTCTGGGCTGAAGCGGCTCATCACCGCCTCGCCGATGGCCATCAGCGCCGTGGTCTTGCCGCAGCCTTGCCGGCCGAGGATCACCAAACCGGGACTTTCCCTCAGCCGCAACGGAACCGGACCCAATTGGTGGCGCTCGCCGATGGCGAACGCGATCGACAGATCATCCCCGCTGGGGTGCGCCGCTTCGTATTCGAGGATCGCCTTCAATTCCACGCGCTGCGGCAGCCGCTGCAGGGCGGCATGCTTGGTCACTCCGGCGACCTCAGCGATGCGCGCACCGACGTCGGTGACCCCCACCGGCGCGCCGGTAGCGGCGTCGACGAGCGAGGGCATACCCACCCGCAACTCGTGGAGGCTGTCCGTCAAGCCGAACCCGGGACGATTCAAGGTTCGCCGGGCCGCCTCACGCGACTCGAGCGACGAGTGGCCCATCTGGCTCTCGCTGGGATCAGCCAGCCGCAACTGAATTCGCGCGGTCACGTTCTGCAGCAGGCTTTGCCGTTGCCCGTGAATCCAGCCCCCGGCACTGCACATCACGTGCACCCCGTACTCGGGGCCGCGGCTGCTCAGCGAGATGATGCGATCGCCCAGCAGGTTGTCCATCGCGTACAGGCCGTCGTAATCGTCCAGCACCACAAAGACATCGCCGAACGGGTCATGGGGGTCGGTGCCGCCCAGCCCGTCGCTGCCCGGCCCGAACCGGCGCTCCCGAAATCCGTCGAGGTCGATCTTGGCGCGCCGGAACGCGTCCTCTCGTGCATCGATCAGCGCGTCCATGCTGCTGAGGATGCGCTCGATGCCTTCGTAGTCCTTTGGCGACACGATGTCGGTGACATGCGGCAGTGAGGCGACCTGCGCCAGCGTTGCTCCGCCGACACAGAAGAATGTCACCCGCGACGGACTGTACATCGTTGCCGCAGAACACATCAGGGTCATCAGGGTGGTGGTCTTGCCGCACTGCTTGGCGCCGACAACGATGACGTTGCTGCGTAGCGCATCGACCGCGTACACGACTTGCTTGGATTCTTCGGGGATGTCCATGACGCCGACCGGAAACATCAGTCCCGCGTTGTGTCCGTAATCGGCGTGCCATGGCTTGCCGCGGTACACGGATACCAGGGTGTCGACAGACTCCGGGGCCTCCAGCGGTTCCAGCCACGGCCTGCGCGGCGCACGGTGCGGCACGTTGTGCAGCGACTCGCGCAATACGTCGACGATCTTCTTCCGCTTGAAACCGTCTTCGTGGTAGAGGAATTCGTCGGGCTCGGTGTCGACGGCGGCGGCGGCTTCCAACGCCGCGGCGTCGGCGGCGTCCAGCGGTTGGTACTGCCAGTTGTACAGCCGCGGCTTCGTCAACGTCATGTCGACGGTGGTGGACATCTCTTTCGTCTTGGGCACCACGAACGGCGCGGACAGGTAGAAGCAGCGGAACGGCTCCAGGTCTCGCGGCCCCACCTTCAGCAACGCGAAACCGTTTTCTTTCGACGGTAGATGGTAGGCGGCATCCGAGCCGATTACCTCGCGACTGTCGTCGCCAGACTCGGCGCGCAGCGCGATGCGAAAGGCGATGTTGGACTTGACCTTCTGCAACGACGACAGGTCCAACCGCTGGCCGCCCAGCATGAAGAAGACGTTGGCACCACGCCCCTCCTGGCCGATGTGGATGATGAGGTTGATCCACTTGTCGTGATTGGCGAACAGCTCGAGATATTCGTCGACGATCACCAGCAACACGGGTACGGGAGGCAGATCGCGCCCGGCAAGCCGGATCTCTTCGTAGTCGTTGGCATCGCGCGCACCGACCGACGTGAACAGTTCATAGCGCTGTTTGATCTCGCCGTCGATCACCCTGCGCATGCGTTCGGCCAGGTGCCGCTCGTCCTTACCGAGGTTGGACAGCGCGGCCACCACGTGTGGAATGCCGAGGATATCCTGGGCGGCCGATTCGAACTTCATGTCGACGAAGATGACGTTGAACGCCTCCGGTGAGTGCGTCAGCGCGATGCCGTAGACCAGCGACAGGAAGAACTCTGATTTCCCCGACCCGCTGGTGCCGATCACCACCGAGTGAAAACCGAAGCCGCCGAAGTCCTTTGCGCGGAGGATGATGTTCTGCAGCTCGCCGTTCGGCTTGGCGCCGACCGGGATCTCCGCCCACCGCTCGTCGCCGCGGCCGCGCCGTTCGGCCCACAACCGATCGACGTCAAGTTCGCGTGGGTCGCTGATCCCCAGCGCCCGCAGCAATTCGGCCGCACCACTGGTCGAGTCGGCGATCTCACTGCGGCTCGTCGGTGACCACCGCGCCATCGCACGGGCATACCGGTACGCCCTCGGTATCGACAGCTGGTCAGCATGGGCGAAGAACTTTCCCCGCGCACGCAGCAACGCATTGGGCAGCCCGCTATTGTCGTCGCGGTCGTTGCCGACGGGTTTTGTTGGAGCGCTTGCCGAGCCGTTGTGCTCGGCCATCTCGAGCACCTGGTCGTCGCTGAAACCGACGCCGGTCCCCACCCGAGACGCGATGCGCAGCAACGTAATTCCCGCCTTGCCGACCTGCCCGACCACGCTCTCCCACGCGTCCGGGCTACCGGTGTTGTCGTCGATGATCACCAGGTGCGGTCCGAGATTGACGGTGTCGGTGCCGCTTTCCAGTGTCGAGCCCATTGCGGTCGGGGTGGCCGCCGCCAGCGGCGTCCACGCTCCACGCTTGCCCTTCATATGCAGTTCAGCGCCCAACGCCGCTTCGAGCTCTTCGGGTGCGGCGAACACCAACCGCCGCCAGCCGCACGCGTCGAACAGGTCGTCATGCAAGTTGTGCGGCAACCACACCATCCACGACCACACCTCGGGGTTACGCGTCACCACCATCAACTTCACATCGCGCGGATTGTGGAACACCGCCAGCGAGCACAGAACCGAACGCATCAACGACCGGACCCGATCCAGGTCCTCGCTGACAAAGCTGAACCCCGGCGCCGAGCGCAGATTCAACACTTTGGCGATATCGCGAATCTTGC
Source organism: uncultured Actinomycetota bacterium (assembly GCA_963758775.1). Taxonomy (GTDB): domain Bacteria; phylum Actinomycetota; class Actinomycetes; order Mycobacteriales; family Mycobacteriaceae; genus Mycobacterium. The sequence continues at coordinate 759,339 of CAVWWU010000010.1, read as the reverse complement.
GCTGCTCCAAGATGAAATCGCGCAACGCTTGCCCGGTGACGGGCTCGAGCTCCTCATCGGAGGCGATGTCGGGCCACGTCACCGACAGCACCGAATCCGGGGCGTGCTGAACACCCGTGCCTACCCGTACCTCCAGGAAGTCGACGTCACCGCGGCCGCGTTCCCACATCCGGGGACCACCGATGATCGCCCCCAGTCCCCGTGGATCGGAATGCACGGACTGCTGCCACTGGCGCTGCGCACAGACGGCGGTCTGGATCTCGTCGCGGGTGACATCGAGGTCGCGGAGATAGCGGCGGCGGCCCTTTTCCATTTCACCCCAGGTGATTTTGCGCGCCCGCCCAAACCGCCCGGAAAACGCCAGCATGCTGAACGCGCCGATCCCCATCAGCGGGAAGAAGCCCGTCGACAGGCTGCGCACACCGGACACGTAGAGCATCACGATCGTGCCGATCAGCGCGACGATCAGCGCCGGCACACCGATCATCACCCAGATGTTGCGCGGCTCGCGTTCCGGCAGGGCGATCGGGGCGGCCGGCGCCACCCGAACGGGTTTCGGCGGTTCGATCTTCACCCGGTTGATGGGAAACGACCTCTTGGACATGTTGTCAGCCTCCGGCTTTCGCGGTCGTCGTCACGACGGCCGCCTGCCCGAGAGCGGGGACGGTGTCGCGCGCCAGGAGCGCCGATTGGCGCGACAACGCCGGGCCCGCGGCGAAAGTCCGCAGCAGCGGCCACGGTGCCTGCACCGCCGCCGCCGGGTCAAGCCCCAGCGCGCGCAGGGTCGATTCGTCGGAGTCGATCCCGAATCGCACACCGTTATCCGATACCCAGAACAGGGACTCGCGGGAGTAGGACGTGGTGACACCGCTGGTCGACGTCACAAAGTTCGCCGCGCCCGGCAACACCAGCACCTGGTTGGCGACGACGGATGCCGGATCGCGGTCATCGCGCACCAGGCGCACGATGCGGTTATCCATCGATGCAGGCACTGGAAGGCCCCGCCCGTTGTAGATAGCAACGCGCGCTTGGGGATCCGTCGGCGCCTTCTCCCACCCAACGCACGTGGTCGGATTCGCCGCCGGGTCAACGAAATCCAGCCGCCCCGTCGGGTAGTAGTCGACCGGCAGCGAGGAGACTTCGGGAATGTTGACCAGCACGTCAGGGCTCACCACGCGCGGCGCTGTCGACCCGTAAGAGTTGGCGCTGCGCAGCAGATCGGCCACAAAGCTGTTGATTTTTTGTACGCCCTCAGGCAGCAAGACATAGAAGTGGCTTCCGCCACTTGCGGTTTGGTCTTGCAGCACCGCACCCACCTGCGAGCCTGAAACCCACTTCGACGGTGTGCCCGCCTCCGGTACCTGCGGCACGCGCAGCGGTTCTGTCGCTGGCAGGCCGTCGAACAGGGCGCGCGAAATCTCCACCGGCGCAGTCACTCCCGGGTCAAGCCCCAGGCTGAGGGTGACCGCTCTGTTGGTCGGGTCGATTTGGGAGCGCTTGGCTCCCCAGATGACGTACGTGTTGGCCTCGAAGGTGACTAGCAGGCCCGTGTCGTCGTGCAGCGGTGCGGCGCGTCCATAGTCGTTGAGCGCGCCCGCGATCGAGGTCACCGTGGGCTTGTCGCCGCTGCGTGGGCGTCCTGCCGTATCGCACACCGACCACGCCGAGGCCGCGCCGCGGTTCACCGCCATCGCCGCCGGTGCCCCCGGAATGCCGACCAACGGCCCCGTCGGATACTTCGCGATTTCGGCGGGTTTGACCCACGTCGGCTGCCCCGCCGTCCCGGTCGCCAGCCGCGCGGACGTCAGATTGAGCGCTGGGTACAGGCGGCCCTCGATACGTGCATAGATCGCTCCCGATTCGCGGTCCCCGATGATCGCCGAATCGCCCACCACCCCGGTGGGCTTGAGCACGTTGAGCAGCATCATCCACCCCGCGCCGATGGCGACCAACACCATCGACAACACGATCGCGGCGGTCTGTTTGCGGTCGTCGTGCTTCATTCGCGCAGAGAAGCGGGTGGTCGCCGCACGCAGCCGCCGGTTGTAAAACAAGTGGCCGGAATTTTGGTCCCGGTTGGACAAACTCAGCGGCATTGCCTGTAACCCCTCGGTGATCGGCGAGGATCGCCCCCCAACGATTCTTCCACCGTAATTCCGTTCGCAGCGCTGCCGGTATTCACCCGCGGTGGCTTGCTGCGGCGGGTCTGTTTGCAACTTGTGGATTGCTGCCGACAACATCGCCGCCGGTCTGCGATCATCAGCGGCGTGCCCGCGCCATCCTGGGTGACGTTGATCCTCGGTTTCGTGGCCGTCATCGGCGCACTCGTCACGTGGCAACAGAAGAACCGGGCCGACAAGCGCAGCGAGTGGTGGCAGCGCACAACATGGGCTTTCGAGCGCACATTCAGCGTCGACGACGCGGAATCGGGGCTTGGCTGGAAAGTGCTCGTGACGCTGGTGCGTTCTACACTGGCGACCAAGGATGACTCCGACATTGTGCAGGTAATCGGCGAGCAAGTAGCACTGGGTGTTCGCGGGCAGGAGGACAGCGATGGCAGCGGAGCACACCGCGGATAACCGCGATCAGCCGCAGCAGCGTAGCCTCGCCGTGCGCAAGGCCGCGGCGAAGGCCGCGGTAGCTGCCAGCGAGAAGACAGGTCGGCCGGTCGATCCTCGGGTCAAGGAACTCGCCGAATTGCCGTAGCGGACTGTCCGCCACCCCAAGTCGGGCTATTCCCTGGGCTCTTCGTCGCCTGGCATGATGACGATCCGTCGTGGAGAGCGTGTAACCACGGGCGGCTTGTCTTCACCGGATTTCGTGACAGGGACGGCGGGCGGCGGCGTCATGCGGCCCTTGACCGGCTGGCCGTTGGGCACGGCGGGAGCCGTCACCCGCTTCTCTGCGGGCTTGTCCTTGTTCTCCCCCCTACCCCCTGGGCCCATCGCGCCCGGCGGCATCATCGGCACCCCGCCCATGCCCGCTGCCCCGGGTCCTGTCGGCGTACCGCCCGTCGGTGGCATCGACACAGACCGCGCGGCGGCCGGGCTCGTGGGTGGGGAGGACGTCGGCACGGGTGGCGGGCCCAGATAGCCGGCCGGGACGGTGCCACCACCGCCGGCGCCGGCACCCCCGCCAGCAGCACCACCGGTGCCACCGCCTAAGCCAGATTCGCCGCCGAGGCTGTCCGCCAGCTGGTCGTCGGACGCCAACCCCGCAGCACCGTGGCCTTGCTGCAGCGCGCTCATCAGTGGCTGCATGGCCTGCATGGCCTGTTGCGGAAGTTCCTCGAGTGGCTTCAACAGTCCGCCGACCGCGCCGCCGATCCCACCCGCGATGCTCGAGACCATTTGTTGGATCATCTGGGTCGCCTGCTGGTCGCCGACGCCTTGCATCTGCCGCGCGGCATCGGCGTCCTGTCCCGGAAACTTGCGCGCGGCGTCGAGAGCGCGCATGCGGCGGTCAAGGTCCTCGAGGGTGGTGGACTGCACGTCGTCAGGTAGACCGATGTTGGCCGCGAGCCCGGTCGCACCCCCCGCACCATCCACGGGTGCATGGCCGGGTGGGGGCACCGGGGACGGTGGCGGATTTTGCGGCGGCGGAGTGTCAGCCACGCTCGAATTAATTGCAGGATTCTGCTTGATAGGCGGCCCGCTCATGATCTCACCCCACCCTCAGACGTAGAGCTGCGCTCGCACCCCAGTTTGTCACAGCGCGCCGCGCTCGGTATTCACGTCACAAGCTGCTCAGCCCCGCCACGGCGGCTGACTACGACGAACCAGGCCATGTGATAGTTCGCGAGATATTCATGGCCGCCGATCAGCGCGTCAATCGCCGACAGCAGCATCCAATCTCCGACGGCGACCTGATCGTGGTGCGGGTAAGCGGCGAGGACCGCGCTTTGAATTTCCGCGACCCGTGCGCGCAAGAGCTCGGCCTCGTTTTGATCGACGCCGGTATTCCGTGTCGCCGGTGCCGCTACGGCCTGGGCGATCCGCGGCAGACCGTCACGACGGCGGACAGCATCCACGAGCGTCGGTCCCAGCTCCTGGACATGATGTGCGGCCGAGCGGGCTATCCGGTCACCGGTGAGCGCCGGCGGATCGGAACCCGGCTCCTCTATATAGGCGTTGGGCTCGTGGGCTGCTGCGGCAACGACGGCCCCCAGCAGGTCGACCACGCTGGCGTCGCGACGTCGTGAAGTCGGCTCGAGCAGCGTCACATGGGCAGGGAGCCGGACGTGGGGCGGAATCCAACCACCGGCCAGATCGGTGACCAGGTTGGTGGTGCCATCGTCACGCAGGCCGGCGGCCCACGACAGACGCGGCTCTTGGCGGGCTACCGCATCGACGATTCGCTGCAGCCGTTGCTGTTCGGCGGCCCTCCCGGCGGCCGCCCCAGCAGCCGCCCCAGCCCCCGCCGACAGCGCCGAAGCGCTGGCCATCGTCGAGCCGCTTGCCCCAGCCTTGCCTGCAGCCGTCACCGCCGCTGCCCGTTCGACCGGAGAGACCAAGGGGCCACCCGCGGACAGTGAGGTCGATGCGGATGGCGCGACAGGCGCACCCGAAACGGGGGCCGTAGGAATCGTGGGCATGGCCGGCGCCGCGACGACGGGTGGCCGCAGATCGGAACCGTAGGCCGGCAACGGACCCGTCGGAATGGCTGGGCCAGCGACGGCCGGCGTCGCAGGCGCGGACACCGGCGCACCGGTCATCACTGTCGGCGCTACCGGGACGCCGTCACTCCCGGTCGGTGTGGCCGCGACGCCGGGCGCGGGTGTGTCGACCGGGACATGTGCCGCGGTAAATGCCTCACCGCCGCCGAAGGTCGGTACGGAGGCTGTGGGTGCGGTCGCCAGCGGAGGAGCAGCCGGCGGGATTGCCGCCGCGCCCGGTTCCATCGCGTGCATTGCACCGTCGGAAAACGATTGCAGACCAGGAACCGCGTTCTGCCCCGTCGGCAATCCGGCCGCGAACGGCTGTCCCATCGGTCCGGGCGCAAAGCCCTGCCCAACGGTCGCTGGTGAGAAGGGCGCGCTAGGCGCTGTTGGAACGGCAGGCGCAATTGGTGCGCCGGTGCCGGCCACCGCGGGATGGCCTACAGGCGTGGCTGTTACTCCGGCCGGGACATCTGCTCCGCCAACGGGTTGGCCCATCCCCGCACCGACGGCCCGCGCCTGAGAGCCACCCGCTTGGAGACCGGGCGTGCCGCCACTACTGGGTCCACCGCCAGCAGGTCCACCGCCCGCCCCCGCTGCAGCCGACGGCGCTGGCGAGCCGCCAGCTTGACCACCCGCGCAGCCGCCGTTAACAGGGCCTCCCCTGCCGCCAACCGCCTGCGGCGAATTCAGATCCTCCTTGCAGATTTGGCGCGGCGGCTGGACGTCGTCGGTGTTGAACCCGTGCTCGCGCGCCCAAGCCCGGGCGTCTCCATGGATGCCTTCGGCGTCGAGGATTTTCTGTGTGGCGGTCATGATTTTGGTGACGGCCTCCGCGGATGCCTTCGCGGCCGCAGCATTGCACCGCGCTTGTATCGCCTGGATTTCTGTTAGTTGCTCTGGCAGGGGCTTTTTCGACGCCAGAACGTCGTTGATCTCTTTATTGCCTTCATCTGCGATTTCCGTCAATCGGCTCCGCAGATAATCTATTGCATCCGCGGCGGAGTTTAAAGCATCCGCTTTTATTTTGTATTTTTCCGCTTTATCCAGCTCGGACTTTTCACCTTGGAAGAAGCGAGAGACCAGGTCGTCGGCGGTCTTGCCGTGATTCTGCGACAGCTGCTCTCGCCGGTTCCGGAGGCTCTGAGCTAATCCTTGCTTTTGCGTTGACCACGTAGCCCAATGGTGGGCGGCGTCGCGGAGCGTTGTGGAAGGCCCCGGCCACCATGGACCGACAAGCGGCGCTGTCCAAGTGCCCTTCGGTAGGTCAGCCCCCACCGCAAACCTTCTTCATCACGGCGTCCTTGGCATTGGTGTCGTCGAGCGACGCTTGCCACTGCGCGTCGGTGCCGCCACTCGCCAACGCATTCGTGGTCCGATACGCATTCGCGAGTGCACGTGCGCCATCGCGATGCGTTACATCAAGAGCAGGATCGGCCGCCGCATTGTCGAGCATTGCCGCCGCGTTAGTGAGTGCGATTCGGGCTAGCGCTTTATCGCTTCCGTTTGTTTCGACCTGCACCGCGCGCGACGCCAGCGCGTACGTGTCGCAAAGCTGCCGTTGGGCAGCGGCGGTCTCGCCCGCAGTACGCGTTGGCGAAGTTGTGCTGGGTGGTGGCGCCGCGTTCGTCGAGTTCGTGAGCGCGACGACCAGCGCCGCGACTGCCACCAACAATGCGATCGCAGCCAGAACGATCGGCGGCCATGTGCGCGAACGCCGCGGTGTCGGGCTGACCGGGCCTTGTGTCCACTGCCCCGGGGGCGGCTGGTTTGTCGAACCCGCACCGAAGTCCGAAGGCAGGTCCCCCATGCGCCCTCCTGAAAATTCGCACTTAGGGACAGTTTCCCAAATTGCCCCTATGGCTTCCACCCATTCGTACCCCTGCGACTTCAATAGTGGAACAAGCAACGCAACGACAGCAAATCACTGATGCCGCCATTTGACGTCGCATTATGCGCACCCGCCCTCCCGCAATGGACTTCGGAGCTCGGCAGCGATGCTGCCCTGACGGCTATCCCGTTGGTCCGCGATGACGACGGCCGGTGGTCGCGTGTCGCAACGCTTCGGGATCAAACCCTTCCCCCATCGGAAACTCGCCACGGTGGCGGGCAGTCATGCCGTCGTGTTGGAGCGCATCACCGTGGCCGGAGACCACGTCAGCGATCGCGAACAAGGACTCCGAACCGTCGTCAAAGTAGTGCAGATGGTCGTAGACCGGATTGACGCTGTTGCCGGGAACCTCGGCTTTGAAGCGAGTGGAGCCGAAGCCGTCGGCGGCCGGGTCGTCTCCGAGCCCTCCCACTGATGGCCACAGCAATCCGGGTCGCACCTGGCCAGGCGACCACGTGACGACGTCACCCGAGGCCGCCCCGACGTACAGGTGCCCACCCGGCATCAGATGGAGATCAGCCGCGGAATGTGCACGATCGGTGCCCGGCGAACCCACCAAAACCACGTCGTTGGCGCGCATCCCGTACGTCGCGGCGTCGGAAACGACCGTCGACCCGTAAGAATGGCCCACCACCGTCATGTGGGTCGGCGAACCCCGGTGGGTCACCGCCATGGCATTGACGTCGGCTGCCAGGAGTCGGCCCCCGTTACGGGCTGCCCTGGGTTCGTACATATTCGGATCGAACACGGCGTTCGGCGCGTCGTAGCCGGCCCAAACGACCACCGCGGTTTCCCTGGCCCAGTCGGCGCGGTTGGACTCCTCGTACACGCGGACGCCATCGATGTCGGCCAGTGTTCCCGCACGTACACCCGAACCCGCCCCGTCCACCAACACCGCGGTGTTCGGGGCTGTATCCGGATCGCCTATCGCGATGGCCGCGGAACCCGCTCCCCCGAATGCCTCGGGCCGATAAGTCAACAGAAAAACCTCGGTAGGATTACCTTGAGGATCCTTCGCGCTGGCGGAAGCCGCGAGGCCGTCTCGGGCGCGAATCGCGTTGTTGTACCGAATAATTGCCATCGGTGCACCTGCCGGGCGATGCAGATCGTCGTTCATCACGGCCCTATTGATGTGGTTGCGGACATCGACCGGAATCCCGTTCAGGTTGCCCAGTTCCGTTGGATGCGCAGCGATCAACCGGTCCCGCTGCTCCTGGCTCAGCGACCTCCACCAACTATTGGCGTCCTCAGCGCCCGTCGACAGGATCGGGAGCGACACCGTCTCGTCGAGCGCTCCCGGCTGCGAAGCGAGGGTGGTCAAGGCCTCCTGCAGCCAAGACGCATAGCTATCGCGCAACGAGTAGAGCTGCGACAGAAGCGTTTTGGTGCCGTCGACGGCGTTCCGCTCGAGATCGGATATATGGCCCCCGAAATCGGGTGTCGTGGCGACTTCGCAGTCGAGGCGCCGCAGGTGCGTCTCTACTGCTGAAATCATCGCCGCACCGGCACGTTGCGTCCGAGCCAGCGTGGTCGCGACCTTGTCCAAATCGGCGCCCACCCTGGCTAATTCCAACGAGTGCGCTTGTAGCGACTCGATCACCTGATGCGTTCCCGGGCATTCCGTCCACGACGCCGCTAATCGCCGACGGGCTTCGTCAAACGACACGTGCGCCGCGGCGGCCCATTCCCCGGCCTCGCGAAACGACCGCGCCAAATCAAGAACCTGTGCCGGGCGACCCGCTTGCAAGCTGTTGTTGACCGCCCAGGGGTCACCGCCCACCTCGGCGATCAGATTAGGAATGCTGATGTATTGCAGCCTCGCCGCGGACATGGAATCACTTGTCCTATAACGGAGTCGCCCCGTCGGCGATGCCGTCGCCGTCGGTGTCGGTCAACCGGACGTTCCAGTGCCCGTCACCGTCCGTGTCAACATATCCCGTCACGCCGTTCTCGCCGGCGCACAGCACTCGGTCGGCCACTCCGTCGCCGTCGGTATCGAACAATCGGTCGTCGAGACGCCCGTGACCGTCGAAGTCGACCAACGGACCGCCGGTGTGCTCGACCCCGTCGAGCCCATACCACCGCACCTGGCCGCCGCCGTCCACGGCAACCGCCCACGTTCCCGTTCCGTCATCGGTGAAGTACGCCTCGGGCGTGCCGTCGTTGTTCAGGTCGAGTACCGCATGATCGGCTCGCCCGTCGCCGTCGAAATCCGCCAGCGCGTCATCACGCATTCCGTCGCCGTCAAAATCCAGGCTGACCGCATCGAGCCGACCATCGTGATTCAGATCCAGGTCGGGCTGGCCGTGCCACATGGCCGCAGTACCGTCGTCACCGGCGAGGCAGTAATCCACGAATTGTCTGACGCCGCAACACCACTAAGGGTTCCCGCGCGTCTGCCACCAGGCCAGCAGCTCCGCGGTCGCCTCCTCGGTTGTCAGTGGCCCGCGCTCCAGCCTCAGCTCTTTCAGAAACGACCACGCCTCACCGACCAGGGGCCCGGCCGGGATGTCGAGCAGCTTCATGATCTCGTTGCCGTCCAGATCCGGGCGGATCCGCGCCAGATCCTCCTGGGCGGCCAGCTCGGCGATGCGGGCCTCCAGCTGGTCGTAGTTGGCCCGCAGCCGCGCGGCGCGGCGCTTGTTGCGCGTGGTGCAGTCGGCGCGCACCAGCTTGTGCAGCCGCGGCAGCAGCGGTCCGGCGTCGGTCACGTAGCGGCGCACGGCGGAATCGGTCCACTTCCCGTCGCCGTAGCCGTGGAAGCGCAGATGCAGATACACCAGCTGCGAAATGTCGTCGACCATCTGTTTGGAAAACTTCAACGCCCGCAACCGTTTTCGGGTCATCTTGGCGCCGACCACCTCGTGGTGGTGAAAACTCACCCCGCCGTCGGACTCGTGCCGGCGGGTGGCGGGCTTGCCGATGTCATGCAGCAGCGCCGCCCAGCGCAGCACCAGATCCGGCCCCTCGTCCTCCAGCGCGATCGCCTGCCGCAGCACGGTCAGCGAATGTTGGTAGACGTCCTTGTGTTGATGGTGTTCGTCGATGGCCATCTGCATGCCGCCGATCTCGGGCAGCACCACCTCGCCCATCCCGGTTTGCACCAGCAGATCGATGCCGGCGACCGGGTCGTCGCCCAGCAGCAGCTTGTCGAGTTCGGCGGCCACCCGCTCGGCGCTGATGCGTTCCAGTTGCGTGGCCATCTCTTCGATCGCGGTCCGCACCCGCGGCGCGACCGTGAAACCCAGTTGCGAGACGAACCGCGCCGCGCGCAGCATCCGCAGCGGATCGTCGCCGAACGACACCGACGGCGCCGACGGGGTGTCCAGCACGCGCTCGCGCAGCGCCGCCAAACCGCCCAGCGGATCAAGGAATTCGCCCGGCCCGTCCGCGGTGATGCGCACGGCCATCGCGTTCGCGGTGAAATCGCGGCGCACCAGGTCATCCTCGAGGCGGTCGCCGTAGCGCACCTCGGGATTGCGTGACACCTGGTCGTAGGTGTCGGCACGAAACGTGGTGATCTCCAGTCGTTGGTCGCTCTTGCCGACGCCGATGGTGCCGAATTCGATGCCGGTGTCCCACAAGCTGTCGGCCCACCGCCGGGTGATCTGCTGCACCTGCTCCGGGCGGGCGTCAGTGGTGAAATCCAAGTCGGGACTCGTCAGCCGGCCCAACAGGGCATCGCGCACCGAACCGCCGACCAGGTATAGCTCGTGGCCGGCGTCATCGAACAGCGCACCCAGCTCACGCAGCACCTGGGCGTGCCTGTTCAAGGCAACCCAGGCTGCGGTCAGCAGCTGAGCATCCTGGGCAGCGTCGGGCACGTTCGAGAAGCCTAGTCGGCGCTCGGTTGTGCCGCTGTCGCGGTGAATCGACGGGAGTCAGCGCTAGTAGCGTTGCAAACGTGCCGTCGTTTGCCTGGATGCGTGATCTCGACGAGCACGCCTGGCGCACCGCGACGTGGTCGGCGCCGCTCCTGGTCCAAGCCGAACTGGCCGTCCTGTTCCTTGCCATGTGGGCGCTCGGACAGTGGCCGTTCGATACGCACGGACGTGCCTGGACGCTCACCGCGACCGGCTGCGCCCTGCTGGTGTCGCTGGTCTGCTACGCGGGATTGCTGCGGTCACCGACGCCGCGCCATCGCGCGCTCGCGCTCAGTCTCGCGTGCTCTTCCGTCGCCGTCCTCATCGGCGCGACCGTCTTCGCTTCGATGTTGCGCTGAAAGGCTTGTGATGGCAGAGAGCTCTACGGTCGCCCGCTACGGCCCCATCACCTTCGTGGTGGCGCAGGTGCATGTCCTCGTCGTGGGGCTGCTCACGTGGCTCTTCATTCCGTTCTCCGTGCTGGTGGTGCTGCCCGCGGTACTGATCTATATGGGGTTCTCCGCGCTCATTGCGATGAACCAGGGAACGCTCGGCCAGATTGGCCGCGGAATGCTGATCGGCAGCGCGTCGGGGCCGCTGTCGCTGCTGATCTTCGTTCCGGTCTGGATCATCGCGAAAGCCATCGGTCCCATCTGAGACCGCCCAGCGGCGAGTATGTCCGGGAAGACCAGCCCGTGCCAGCTACTATCGCTTGGGTGTCCGACGGCGAGCAGCCCAAACCACGTCGGCGCCGGGGTAGGCGTCGCGGCCGTGGTGCAGCGGGTTCCGCCGAAAACACCGCGAGCCAACCGGCCAGCGAGTCGGCTGCGCCCAAACCGCGCCGGGGCCGTCCCCCGCGCGGCGCCCCGGACCGGCTGCGCACCGTCCACGAAACCTCCGCCGGCGGGCTGGTCATCGACGGGCTCGACGGACCCCGCGAATCCCAGGTCGCGGCCCTCATAGGCCGCATCGACCGGCGCGGGCGCATGCTGTGGTCGCTGCCCAAGGGCCACATCGAAATGGGCGAGACCGCCGAGCAGACCGCCATCCGTGAAGTCGCCGAGGAAACGGGTATCCGGGGCAGCGTGTTGGCCGCGCTGGGGCGCATCGACTACTGGTTCGTCACCGATGGTCGTCGGGTACATAAGACCGTGCACCATTACCTAATGCAGTTCTGCGGCGGCGAGTTGTCCGACGAGGACCTCGAGGTCGCCGAGGTCGCGTGGGTACCCATGCACGAGCTGCCGTCGCGGCTGGCCTACGCCGACGAGCGGCGCCTGGCCGAGGTGGCCGACGGCCTGATCGACAAGCTGCAGAGCGACGGCCCCACCGCACTTCCGCCATTGCCGCCGAGCGCGCCCCGGCGGCGGCCCCAGACGCATTCGCGCACCCGCCATTCCGGTGAACCCCCGGCGGGGCGGAAGAACGGTCACGGGCCCGGGACGTGACCGTGCGACGACTCCGGTGGGCCGGCTTGTTGCGCCTCGCCGCAGTGGTCGGCATCGTGGCCGGTTTTGGGGGGGTGCTCACCGGGCTGACACCGCACGCCGCGGCGGGCGAGCCCACCCCGACCCCGTTCGTCCGCGTGCGCATCGATCAGGTCACCCCCGACGTGGTCACCACCACCAGCGACTCCGTCGTCGCGGTCCGCGGCATGGTGACCAACATCGGTGACCGACCCGTGCGCGACGTGATGGTGCGACTCGAGCACGCCGGCGCCGTCACCTCCTCGATCGGCTTGCGCACCTCCCTGGACGGCGGCACCGACCAATACCAGCCGGCCGCGGACTTCCTGACGGTCGCGCCCGAACTGCAGCGCGGCCAGGAGGTCGGCTTCACCCTGTCCGCCCCGGTGCGCTCGTCGGACAAATCGTCGTTGGGCATCAGCGAACCCGGTATCTACCCGGTGCTGGTCAACGTCAACGGGACCCCCGACTACGGCGCGCCTGCCCGGCTGGATAACGCGCGGTTCCTGCTGCCGGTGATCGGCGTGCCGCCCGACCGACCCGACGCCGAGGACGGCGCCGTAGCTCCCGACACCACCAAGCCCGTCTGGCTGACCATGCTCTGGCCGCTGGCCGACCGGCCCCGGCTGGCCCCGGGCGTCCCCGGAGGCACCATCCCGGTCCGGCTGGTCGACGACGACCTGGCCACCTCGCTGGCCACCGGCGGCCGGCTGGACATCCTGCTGTCCGCCGCCGAAGGCGCCACCGGCCACGACGCCGACCCCGACGGCGTCGTCGGCCGCGCCCTCTGCCTGGCCGTCGACCCGGATCTGCTGGTCACCATCAACGCCATGACCGGCGGCTACGTCGTGTCCAACTCCCCCGACGGCCCCGCCCAGCAACCCGGCACCCCGACGCACCCCGGCACCGGTCAGGCCGCCGCCACCACCTGGCTGGGCCGGCTGCGCGCCCTGGCCCACCGCACCTGCACGACGGCACTCCCCTACGCCGGGGCCGACCTGGACGCCTTGCAGCGCGTGCATGACGCGGGGCTCAGCGCGGCCGCCACCAGCAGCGCCGGCGACATCGTCGACCAGATTCTGGACATCACCTCCGTCCGGGGGGCCAGCGTGCTGCCCGACGGGCCCTTGACCAACAGCGGGGTCAACCTGCTCAGCGCCAACAACGGCACCGTCGCGATCGCGGCCGCGGACTTCTCGGAGCAGGACAGCAGCGTCGACACCGCCCCGCGCCGGTTGTCGCCACAAGTCGTCGAGGCCCCGTTCGACCCGGCCGTCGGCGCCGCGCTGGCCGCCGCCGGCACCAGCCCGACCTTCCCCACCTATGCGGACTCCGCGCTCACCGTGCGGCTGGCCCACGACTCGGACACCGCGCGCCGCCAAGACGCCTTGGGCTCGATGCTGTGGCACGCGTTGGATCGCGACGTCGTGCCGCGCGCCCAGATCCTGGTGCCGCCGGCCGTGTGGAGCCTCCAGACCAACGACGCGCAGGTCATCCTGAGCACGCTGGCCACGGCCATCCGGTCCGGCCTGGCGGTGGCGCACCCGCTGCCGGCGGTGATCGCCGATGCCCCGCAGGCCGCACAGGCTCACGGCGGACCGCCCGATGCCGTCGGCGCCTACGACTCCGCGCGGGGCCGGTTCAACGACACCATCACCGCCGACATCACCGGGCAGGTCGGCCGGCTGTGGGGCTTGACCTCCGCGCTGACCACCGACGAGCGCACGGGTCTGACCGGCATCCAGTACACCGCGCCGCTGCGCGAGGACATGCTGCGCGCCCTCAGCCAGTCGGAGCCACCCGATACCCGCAACGGGCTGGCCGAACAGCGTCTGACCGTCGTCGGCAACACCATCCGCGACTTGTTCGGCGCGGTGACGATCGTCAACCCGGGCGGCTCGTACACGCTGGCGACCGAGCACAGTCCCCTGCCGCTGGCACTACACAACGGCCTGACCGTGCCGATCAGGGTCAAGCTGCAGGTCGACGCCCCGCCCGGGATGCGGGTGACCGACGTGGGCCAGATCGAGTTGCCGCCGGGCTACCTGCCGCTGCGGGTGCCGGTTGAGGTGAACTTCACCCAACGGGTCGCGGTCGATGTCGCGCTGCGCACCCCGGACGGCCTGCGGCTGGGTGAGCCGGTGCGGCTGTCGGTGCACTCCAACGCCTACGGCAAGGTGCTGTTCGGGATCACGCTGGCCGCGGCCGCGGTGCTGGCGGCGCTGGCCGGGCGGCGGCTGTGGCACCGTTTCCGCGGCCAACCCGACCGTGCCGACCTGGATCGCCCCGACCCGCCGGCGGCCCGACGCCCCGACAGGGTCGATCGGCGGGTGGACGAGAAGAACCGCGTTTGACGCACCAGCGATCGCCCCGGTCTCACCGCGACCCCTCCTCGCCGCCGACGGGACCCCTTCCGCCGGTGCCGGACCTGTCGCGTCAGCGCCCCGAACTGTCCGACGCCGCGCTGGTGTCGCGGTCGTGGGCGATGGCGTTCGCCACGCTGATCAGCCGGATCACCGGCTTCGCCAAGATCGTATTGCTGGCCGCCATCCTGGGCGCCGCGCTGGCCAGCTCGTTCTCGGTGGCCAACCAGCTGCCCACCCTGATCGCCGCCCTCGTCTTGGAGGCGACGTTCACCGCGATCTTCGTGCCCGTGCTGACCCGCGCCGAGCAGGGCGACGCCGACGGCGGCGCGGCGTTCGTGCGGCGGCTGGTCACGTTGGTGACGGTGCTGCTGGTCGTCGCCACCACGCTGTCGGTGCTGGCCGCGCCGCTGCTCGTGCGGTTGATGCTGGGCCGCAACCCGCAGGTCAACGAGCCGCTGACGACCGCCTTCGCCTACCTGCTGCTGCCTCAGGTGCTCGCCTACGGGCTGACGTCGGTGTTCATGGCGATCCTGAACACGCGCAACCGGTTCGGGGCGACGGCGTGGGCGCCGGTCATCAACAACCTCGTCGCGATCGCCACCCTGCTCGTCTACCTGGCCGTCCCCGGCGAGCTGTCCGTCGATCCCGTGCGGATGGGCAACACCAAGCTGTTGGTGCTCGGCATCGGCACCAACCTGGGGGTGTTCGGACAGGTCGCGGTGCTGCTGGTCGCCATCAAGCGTGAGCACATCAGCCTGCGCCCGATGTGGGGAATCGACGAGCGGCTCAAACGCTTCGGCACGATGGCCGCCGCGATGGTTCTCTACGTGGTGATCAGCCAGCTCGGCCTGGTGGTGGGCAACCAGATCGCCAGCGAGGCGGCCGCGTCGGGCCCGGCGATCTACAACTACACGTGGCTGGTCCTGATGCTGCCGTTCGGCATGATCGGGGTCACGGTGCTCACGGTCGTGATGCCGCGGCTGAGCCGCAACGCCGCCGCCAACGACACCCGCGGTGTGCTCGCCGACCTGTCGCTGGCCACCCGGCTGACGCTGATCACGCTGATCCCGATCGTGGCGTTCATGACCGTGGGGGGCTCGGCGATGGGCAGCGCGCTGTTCGCCTACGGCCACTTCGGCGGGGTCGATGCGGGCTACCTGGGCGCCGCGATCGCGTTGTCGGCCTTCACGTTGATCCCCTACGGCCTGGTGCTGCTGCAGCTGCGGGTGTTCTACGCCCGCGAGCAGCCCTGGACGCCGATCGTCATCATCCTGGTGATCACGGCGGTCAAGATCAGCGGCTCGCTGCTGGCCCCGCACGTCACCCACGACCCGAAGCTGGTCGCCGGCTACCTCGGGCTGGCGAACGGTCTCGGGTTTCTGGCCGGCGCGGTCGTCGGTTACTACCTGCTACGGCAGGCGCTGCTGCCGGCCGGCGGCCACCTGGTCGGCATCCAGGAGGTGCGGACCATCCTGGTGACGGTAGCGGCCTCGCTGCTGGCCGGGCTGGTGGCGCACGTGGCAGATCGCTTGCTGGGGCTGGGCCGATGGACCGCCGACGGCGGCGGCGCCGGTTCGCTGCTGCGACTGTTGGTGCTGGCGGCGATCATGCTGCCGATCCTGACCGTGGTCATGGTCCGCGCGCAGGTTCCCGAGGCGCAAGCGGCACTGGCGGCCGTGCGGCGCCGGATCCCCGGCCGGAGCGTTGCCGGGCGCAGCGGGTCACCATCGTCCCGGCCCAGTGCGGTCACGTACCCTGAGCAGAGAAATTCCTCTCAGCCGGTGGCAAAAGCGGTTCAGGAGCCGATCCGGCGCAGGCCTCCGGAACGGGCAACCAGCGCCCGGCTAGCGAAAGGACCGGAGGTGACAGACCGCCCACGGGAGAGCGCCGCATCTGGGGCCGAGCTGCCCCGGCCGGCCGCCGACGACTTCCAGCCCGACATTCCGGCCGCCCCCGAGCCCGGTCCGGGTGCCCAGCCGCGTCCGTCCGATCAGCGCGATCAGCGCGATCAGCTCGTCAATGGCGATTTTTCCGCCGATCAGCTGGTTCCCGGCGCCCGCATCGCCAGCGGCCGCTACCGGCTGCTGGTGTTCCACGGCAGCACACCCCCGTTGCAGTTCTGGCAGGCGCTGGACACCGCGCTGGACCGGCAGGTGGCGCTGACCTTCGTCGACCCCGAAGGATCCCTGGCCCCGGAGGTGTTGCAGGAGATCCTGTCCCGCACCCTGCGGCTGAGCCGGATCGACAAGCCCGGCGTCGCGCGGATCCTGGATGTCATTCACACGGGGTCCGGCGGCCTGGTGGTCTCGGAGTGGATCCGTGGCGGGTCACTGCAGGAGGTGGCCGACACCTCCCCGTCGCCCGTTGGGGCCATCCGCGCGATGCAGTCGTTGGCGGCCGCCGCCGACGCGGCGCACCGCGCCGGTGTGGCGTTGTCCATCGACCACCCCAGCCGGGTGCGAGTGAGCATCGAGGGCGATGTCGTGCTCGCCTACCCGGCGACGATGCCCGATGCCAACCCGCAAGACGACATCCGCGGCATCGGCGCCACGCTGTACGCGCTGCTGGTCAACCGGTGGCCGTTGCGCGAGGTCGGGGCGCGCAGCGGTCTGGCACAGGCCAAGCGGGATTCCTCGGGCCTTCCGGTCGAACCCGCGGTCATCGACCGCGACATC
Source organism: uncultured Actinomycetota bacterium (assembly GCA_963758775.1). Classification (GTDB taxonomy): domain Bacteria; phylum Actinomycetota; class Actinomycetes; order Mycobacteriales; family Mycobacteriaceae; genus Mycobacterium. The sequence goes on along the minus strand of CAVWWU010000010.1, from coordinate 742,421 downwards.
CCCTTCCAGGTCTCCGCGGTCGCCGTCCGGGCGGTCCAGGAGGACGGCGGAATACGCAGTGCGTCAACGCTTTTGAACCTGCTGCAGCAAGCGACAGCGGTCGCCGACCGCACCGAGGTGCTCGGGCCTGTCGAAGACAGCCCGGCGCCGGCCGCCCAACGCCAGCCCGCGTCACCGGAATACGGGGTCTTCGGCCGTCGGCGCCGCAACCTGATCATCGGCGTCAGCGCGGGCGCCGCGATCATTGTGGTCGCCCTGCTCGTGCTGGCATCCGTGGTCAAGGGCATCTTCGGCAACCTGGGCGGCGGCCTCAACAACGACAAGCTCGGCCTGAACACGCCGACCTCGGCGACGTCGTCGTCGGCAACCAACTCGGCACCGGCCGGCAGCGTCGTCAAACCCACCAAGGCCACCGTCTACTCCCCCGACGGCGACACCGACAACCCCAGCCAGGCCGGCCAGGCGATCGACGGCGACCTGACGACCTCGTGGGACACCGAGGTGTACACGGACCCGGTCCCCTTCCCCAGCTACAAGAAGGGCGAGGGGCTGATGTTGCAGCTTCCGAGCCCCACAGTGGTCGGCGCAGTCAGCATCGACACTCCCAGCAGCGGGACCAAAGTGGAGATTCGTTCGGCGTCGACGCCGTCGCCGGCATCGCTGGACGACACCAAGGTGCTGGTGCCGGCCACTGCGCTGAAGCCCGGTCATAACGTGATCAAGGTCAGCAACGGCGCCTCGACGTCGAACCTGCTGGTGTGGATTTCTACGTTGGGAACCACCGACGGTAAGAGCCGCGCTTCGATCCAGGAGATCACTGTTCAGGCGGCGTCCTGACCGCCATCGGGTGAAGTGCTGCGCGGTAGCCAATTGGTTACTGTCCCGGCCGTGAGTTTCGGGCGCAGCAACCAGCAGGAACGCACTGACGCGGAGTTGCTGGCCGCGCATGTCGCCGGGGACAGCTACGCCTTCGCGGAACTGTTCCACCGCCATCGGCGCCAGCTGCACCGCCTGGCGCGGCTGAGCACCCGCTCCCCCGAGGACGCCGAGGACGCGCTGCAGGACGCGATGCTTTCGGCACATCGCTGCGCCGGCGCGTTTCGGCACGACGCCGCCGTCAACAGTTGGCTGTACCGCATCGTCGTCAACGCCTGCCTGGACCGGCTGCGGCGCGTGAAGGCCCGCCCGACCATCCCGCTCGACGACATCTACCCGGTCGACGACAGGACGGTTCAGGTCGAAACCGGGATCGCGGTGCAGCAGGCGCTGATGCGACTGCCCGTCGAACAGCGCGCCGCGCTGGTGGCCGTCGACATGCAGGGCTACTCGATCGCCGACACCGCCCGGATACTGGGCGTCGCCGAGGGCACCGTGAAGAGCCGCTGCGCGCGCGGCCGCGCCCGGCTGGTGCAGCTGCTCGGCTACCTCAACGCTCCTGCCGGTCAGCTGTAGCGCGCGGGCTGTGCATGGCCCGCGCACTGTGCATGACGGACACTAGGGCGGATGAGTGCAGGCGACGAAGAATCCGCCGCGGCAGCCGCGGAACCGCAGCTGACGGTGGAACTGCTGGCCGACCTCCAGGCGGGTCTGCTCGACGACGACACCGCTGCCCGGGTACGCCGGCAGGTCCGCGCGGATCCGGACGCGGAGGCCACGCTGCGCGCCTTGCATCGGGTGCGCAGCGACGTCGCCGCCCTCAGTGCCGAGGCCGCCGACTGGGATTCGGCGCCGGACCCGCCGCCGGCGGTCATCGCACGGATCTCCGCGGCGCTGCAGTCACCGATCGGCGGCGCCGCACACTCGGCCCGCCCACACATGCGGCCCGCCCGGCTGCTCGCGGCGGTCGCCGGCGCGTGCGCCGCCATCGCGGCGATCGGACTGGGCACCGCGGCGCTGGTCAACGCGCCGACGCCCACTCCGAGCACGCAGATCACGGCCGAACACATCACGGTGTCCACGCCGCCGCCGGCAATCCCGCTATCGCAGGCCCAGCTCCTCGACCTGCTCAACCGCGACCCCGACTACGGCCCGCCCGCAAGCGCGCTCAACGACCCGGCGCGGCGTGCATCCTGCCTGACCGGGCTGGGCTATCCGGCCTCGACGCGAGTACTCGGCGCGCAGCCGACCGACATCAACGCCCGGCCCGGCGTGGTGCTGCTGCTGCCCGGCGACACGCCCGACACGCTGACCGTCTTCGCGGTGGCGCTCAACTGCAGCGCAGCCGACACCGGTCTGCTGGTCAGCACCCAGATTCCGCGCGCCTGAGGCCGCGCCGGGTGTTCGTGCCGCGTGCGGGAACACCGCCCCCTAGGCTGGCGTTCAAAGGCATAGATTCCGATTGGAAAGGCTCGCATGACCGCCGCTACTGATGACACTGTCCACGACGTAATCGTTGTCGGTTCGGGACCCGCCGGATACACCGCCGCGCTGTACACGGCCCGCGCGCAATTGGAGCCGCTGGTGTTCGAAGGCACCTCCTTCGGCGGCGCGCTGATGACCACCACCGAGGTGGAGAACTACCCCGGCTTCCGCGACGGCATCACCGGACCGGAGCTCATGGACGAGATGCGCGAGCAGGCGCTGCGCTTCGGCGCGGACCTGCGGATGGAAGACGTCGAGTCCGTCTCGCTGGAGGGCCCGGTCAAATCCGTCACCACCGCCGAGGGCCAGACCTATCGCGCCCGGGCCATCATCCTCGCGATGGGCGCGGCGGCGCGCTATCTGCAGGTTCCCGGTGAGCAGGAGTTGCTGGGACGTGGCGTGAGCTCGTGTGCCACCTGCGACGGATTCTTCTTCAAGGACCAGGACATCGCCGTGATCGGCGGCGGCGACTCGGCGATGGAAGAAGCCACCTTCTTGACCCGGTTCGCCCGCAGCGTGACGCTGGTGCACCGGCGCGACGAATTCCGCGCGTCGAAGATCATGCTCGAGCGCGCCCGCAACAACGACAAGATCAAATTCGTCACCAACCACATCCCGGTCGGGGTCGACGGTGAGACGACGGTCACCGGATTGCGGTTGCGCCACAGCACAACTGGTGAGGAGACCACCCTTCCGGTGACGGGTGTGTTCGTCGCGATCGGCCACGAACCGCGCTCGGCCCTGGTGCGCGACGTCGTCGACGTCGACCCGGACGGCTATGTGCTGGTTCAGGGACGCACCACCAGCACGTCGGTGGAGGGTGTGTTTGCCGCCGGCGACTTGGTGGACCGCACCTACCGCCAAGCGGTCACGGCCGCGGGCAGTGGCTGCGCCGCGGCCATCGACGCGGAGCGCTGGCTGGCCGAACACGAGGATGCCGGCGCTGAGACGCTGACCGTACCGACACACTGATAGTTGATAGGAGCACCACAGATGACAGACTCCGAAAAAGGCGCTGCCACAATAGAAGTTTCCGACGCGTCGTTCTCCACCGACGTATTGTCGAGCAATAAGCCTGTGCTGGTTGACTTTTGGGCAACCTGGTGCGGGCCGTGCAAGATGGTTGCCCCGGTGCTCGAGGAGATCGCAGCGGAACAGTCGGAGCAACTCACCGTCGCCAAGCTCGACGTGGACGCCAACCCGGAGACGGCGCGCGACTTTCAGGTCGTGTCGATCCCCACGATGATCTTGTTCAAGGACGGCCAGCCGGTGAAACGGATCGTCGGCGCCAAGGGCAAAGCGGCCCTGCTGCGCGAGCTTTCCGATCAGGTTCCCAACGTCACCTGACGCCTTTTCGATAGCGGCACGACGCTCCGCGTTTAGCCTGGGGTTTTCCGGAAATCCGCAAGGATCTGAGACAATAACCGTCAGCTGTTATGTCTTTGTCAGCGCGTTAGTGAGTCCCGGAGGGCCCTTGGTATGCCGAGTTGGCGCCGCGAACACGGCGATGCGCTGCGCTGTGGTGACCGCAGCGCTGCCGTCACCGAGATTCGGGCCTCGCTGTCGGCGCTGGGCCTGCTGGACAACCCAGACGAGGACCTGACCACCGGTAGGCATGTCTCCCCCGAGTTGTTCGACGCCGAGCTCGACCATGCCGTGCGCGCGTTCCAGCAGAATCGCGGTCTGCTCGTGGACGGTGTTGTCGGCGAGGCGACCTACCGGGCGTTGAAGGAAGCTTCTTACCGGCTCGGAGCCCGCACGCTGTATCACCAATTCGGCGCCCCGCTGTACGGTGACGACGTCGCGACCCTGCAAGCGCGGCTGCAGGACCTCGGTTTCTACACCGGCTTGGTCGACGGGTACTTCGGCCTGCAGACGCACAACGCTCTGGAGTCGTATCAGCGTGAATACGGGATGGCCGCCGACGGCATCTGTGGCCCGGAAACGTTGCGCTCCTTGTACTTTCTCAGCTCGCGGGTCAGCGGCGGCTCGCCGCACGCGATCCGCGAGGAAGAGTTGGTGCGCCGGTCCGGCCCGAGGCTGTCCGGCAAGCGGATCATCATCGATCCGGGTCGCGGCGGCGCGGACCACGGCACGATCATGCAGGGCCCGGACGGCCCCATCAGCGAAGCAGATGTGTTGTGGGACTTGGCAAGCCGGCTTGAGGGCCGGATGACCGCCATCGGTATGGAAACCCACCTGTCGCGCCCGACCGGCCGCAGCCCGTCGGATGCCGAGCGCGCCGCCATCGCCAATAGGTTCGGTGCGGACCTGATGATCAGCCTGCGCTGCGAAACTCAAACCAACCCCGCCCCGAACGGGGTCGCTTCTTTTCACTTCGGCAACTCGCATGGTTCGGTCTCCACCATCGGCCGCAACCTCGCCGACTTCATTCAGCGAGAAGTGGTGGCCCGCACCGGTTTACGGGACTGCCGTACCCACGGCCGGACGTGGGATCTGCTCACCCTGACGCGGATGCCCACCGTTCAGGTCGACGTCGGTTATATCTCCAACCCGCGCGATCGAGCGATGCTGGCGTCAACCCAGACGCGTGATGCCATCGCCGAAGGTATCCTCGCCGCGGTCAAACGGCTCTATCTGCTCGGCAAGAACGACCGGCCCACCGGCACGTTCACATTTGCCGAGCTGCTCGCCCACGAATTGTCAGTCGAGCGGGCCAGCAGACTCGGCGGTTCGTAAGCCGCCGACGCCGGCCGGCTCCGATCCCGCCCCTGTCCCCGCCCCCACCGGAACTTCCAACTGCGCATTTGCCAGCAGGCGCTCCAGAGCGGCCTCCACTTCGGCCTTCCAGCCCAGCCCCTTGTCGAGCTCGAGCCGCAGCCGGGGGAAGTACGGGTGCGGCGCCACCACGACGAAGCCGACGTCCTTGAGGAAATCCGCGCCGATGATGCAGTGCTCGACCGAGCAGTCGCCGAGCGCTTCCAGCACGGGCCGCACCTTGGGGTCCACCAGATGCGGATCCTGCAATTCGGCAGCCGCCTCGGTGCGGCCGAACGCCTCCAGTGCGCGCACGCCGCGGCGGACCAACTCGTCGATCACCCGGGCGATGAGGCTGTGCCGCAGGTCGTCGGTGGTCTGTCCGTGCTCCACCCCCATCGACGTCAGCAACACCGCATCCGCGGACACCGGCGCGGTGGGAAATCGGTGCGCCCGCGGCACCGCCCCCGGCGGCGCGTACAGCACATAACCCAGGCACCGCGGCTCGGCGTGGCTGCGTTCGTCGGGTGTCTCCGTCGCGACCTGCCCGCAGGAGCCCCACTCCAGCATCACCATCGACAGCCAGGCTTCCTTTTCGAACTCCGGGTCAGCGAGGTGGTCTTCGTTGCCGAGGGTCGCGGGATCCACCTCCCAGAAGACGCAGCGGCGTGCGTGCTTGGGAAGGTGCTCAAAGGCCTCGAGCCGCAGCGGCGTGATTCGAGCGGACACTAGCCTCCTGGCCTCCGTGCGGTCCTGCAGTCGTTCGAGATCTTCTGCCCCCTCGCCGACCAAGTCAGCCCCTCCAGGATAGGAGAGTTTGTCGCATTCGGGCCAGTCCTGCCGAGTCGCGCCCAGTCGTGGCCGGCTCGCGCCCGCCCGTCTTGCACACGCGCACCGAAATCGCTTGCCCCACAGCGGGTCTGCGCCCGATCGCCGACCAAGTCGCGTCCGGAACCGGTGTAGTGTCACAGTGACGTAATTACACGATATGGCTGGTCAGCCACGGGACGGGTTCATCATGTCGATAATTCGCTGCAGATCGTCCACCGAGCCGAATTCGACCACGATCTTGCCCTTGCGCTTGCCGAGGCTGACTGTCACGCGGGTATCGAAGGCATTCGACAGTCGGTCGGCGACATCTTGGAGGCCGGGCATCTGAATCGGCTTGCGGCGCGGCGGCGCGGGCGCGGTGGTGTCACCGCGATTGGCCAGGGTGACCGCCTCCTCGGTGGCCCGCACCGACAACCCTTCGGCGACGATCCGGCTGGCCAACTCTTCCTGCGCATCGGGCCCGGCTTCTAGCGACAACAGGGCGCGGGCATGGCCCGCGGACAGCACGCCCGCGGCCACCCGGCGCTGCACCGGGATCGGCAACTTGAGCAGCCGGATCATGTTCGTGATCAGCGGACGCGAGCGGCCGATCCGAGAAGCCAGTTCGTCGTGGGTGACATCGAACTCGTCGAGCAGCTGCTGGTAGGCCGCCGCCTCTTCCAACGGGTTCAGCTGGACCCGGTGAATGTTCTCCAGCAAGGCGTCGCGCAGCAGATTGTCGTCGCCCGTCTCGCGCACGATGGCCGGGATGGCGGCCAGGCCGGCTTCTTGCGCCGCGCGCCAGCGCCGCTCCCCCATCACGATCTGGTAGCGCGCGCCGCTCTGTGTCTCGGTCACCGCCCGCACGACGATCGGCTGCAACAAGCCGAACTCGCGGATCGAGTGCACCAGTTCCGAGAGCGCCTCCTCGTCGAAGACCTGGCGCGGCTGACGCGGATTGCGTTCGATGTCGGTCGGCGCGATCTCCCGGTACACCGCGCCCATCGAGGCGCCTATCGATCCGGAGTCCGACCCGGCGGCCGGACCTCCCCCGATCAAGACATCAGCGGCCGCACTGCCCATCCGCGGACCGAGCGTCGCCGGACCGGAGTCGGCGTCCGCGGGACCGGTCGGGATCAGCGAAGCCAGACCCCGGCCGAGGCCGCCCTTCCTACGCGACGGCTGTGTCATGGTTGTCCCTTCGCGGATGTCGGCTGATCGCGGTTGGCAAGTTCGCGGCTTGCGTCGAGATAACTCATCGCGCCCCGCGAACCGGGGTCGTAGTCAATGATCGTCGTGCCGTAACCGGGCGCCTCGGAAACTTTGACGCTGCGTGGAATCACCGTACGCAATACCTTGGTGCCAAAGTACCGGCGGACCTCCTCGGCCACCTGGTCGGCGAGCTTGGTCCGGCCGTCGTACATGGTGAGGATGACGGTGCTCACGTCGAGTCGGGGATTGAGGTGGGCCTTGACCATCTCGATATTGCGCATCAGTTGGGAGACGCCCTCGAGGGCGTAGTACTCGCACTGGATCGGGATCATGACCTCCGGCGCGGCGACGAGGGCGTTGATGGTGAGCAGGCCGAGCGACGGCGGGCAATCGATGAAGACGTAGTCGAAGTCGAAGTCGTCCAGTTCGCCGAGGGCGGTGCGCAACCGGTTCTCGCGCGCCACCATGCTCACCAATTCGATCTCGGCGCCGGCCAGGTCGATGGTCGCGGGTACGCAGAACAGGCGCTCGCTGTGGGGACTCTGTCGCATCGCTTCCCGCAGGCTGACTTCGCCGAGCAGGACCTCGTAGGAGGACGGTGTGCCGGATTGGCGGTCTGTGATGCCCAGCGCCGTGCTTGCGTTGCCCTGCGGATCGAGGTCGATGACGAGCGTCTTGATGCCCTGCACCGCGAGGGCGGCCGCGAGGTTGACCGCGGTCGTCGTCTTGCCCACGCCGCCCTTCTGGTTCGCGACGGTGAACAGCCGGCGGTGCCGCGGCCGCGGCAGTGGATCGTAGGCCGTGTGCAAAACCCGCATGGCACGTTCGGCGGCGGCGCCGATTGGTGTGTCGTTGTCGTCCGATGTTTCACGTGAAACATCGGCGCTCATGCCCGCCTCCTCGGCGGTGGCCGGTGCCGGCGTGGCGTCCTGCGGCGTGCCCCCCGCCGACTCCGCGCCATCACCCCATCCTTGCGGAGAACTCATCGGGTTCCCCTTTTCGCTCCGGGTGCGATCCTGCGCCGCGAGGAGTTGCCTCGCCGCGCCAAGACCGCGGTGGCGGGCGGACGCAAGTAGTTCGCGCCACATGTCACCACCCTGACATCAACCGCGCCGGCCGCCTCCATTACACGCCGGTGTTGCCGGACTTCGTCGGGAGCCTGCTCCCCCTTCATCGCGATCATGCGTCCGCCCGTCCGTAGCAATGGCATGCTCCACTTCGTCAACTTGTCCAAGGCCGCCACCGCACGCGACACCGCCGCGTCCGCTTCGCCGATCTGCTCGCGCACCCACGGTTCCTCGGCGCGACCGCGCACCACTCGCACCTGTTCTTCCGGCAACCCCAACTCGGCCACGACCTCGTGGAGAAAGTCGCTTCGGCGCAGCAGCGGCTCGAGGAGAACGATCTGGAGGTCGGGTCGGGCAATCGCTAACGGTAGCCCCGGCAGGCCCGCCCCGCTGCCGATGTCCACAACTCGCTCCCCTGGCTCGAGAAGTTCGGCCACCGCCACACTGTTCAGCAGGTGCCGGTCCCACAGTCGGTCGACCTCACGTGGTCCGAGGAGTCCGCGTTCCACCCCGGCGCCGGCCAGCACTTCGGCGTACCGTCGGGCGATGTCCAGCCGTGGCCCAAACAGCGCGGCCGCCGCGTCCGACAGCTCGTCGGTTGGTGCCAATGGGGACGCGCCCCCCTCGCAAGGGTTGCCATGTTTCACGTGAAACATCCCCTTCTCGGGCCCCGGCCTGGCCGCCCGCGCGAACTACATAGTTGTAACTAGTCGTGCAGGACGACGACGCGCCGCGACGGCTCGACACCCTCGCTTTCGCTGTGCACGCCGTCCACCGCAGCGACGGCGTCGTGCACGATCTTGCGCTCGAACGGTGTCATGGGGGAAAGCTCCTCGCGCTCGCCGCTATTGAGCACCCGCCGCGCGACCTTGTCGCCCAATGCCGCCAACTCCTCGCGGCGCCGCCGGCGCCAGCTCGCGATGTCGAGCATCAGTCGGCTGCGCACGCCAGTCTTCTGGTGCACCGCCAGGCGGGTGAGTTCTTGCAGCGCGTCCAGCACCTCGCCGCCGCGCCCGACCAACTTGGTCAGGTCGTCGCTGCCGTCGATGCTCACCACCGCGCGGCTGCCTTCGACATCCAGGTCGATGTCGCCGTCGAAGTCGAGCAGGTCCAGCAGCTCCTCGAGATAGTCGCCGGCGATTTCCCCCTCGGCGACCAGCCGCTCCTCCAGGTCGTCGCCCTCGTCGGCGCCCTCGTCGGAGCCGGCGTCTGCGGTCGCATCCTCCGATGGCGCGTCGGGGGTCTGCTCCTCGATGTCGGTGTCGTCGGTTTCCGTGCCGCGGTCGGTGGCGGTATCGGCGTCGGTCATTGCTATCTCTCTTCCTGAATCCATGGGCCCGTGTCGTAAGTGGGTCGCTCGCCCAACTCGACCCGTTAGAGGTCTGGGAGCCCTGTGCGTGCGGTCAGCGTTTACGTTTCTTGGGGCGCGCCCCTGGCCGCGGGGTGCGGTTGGTCGGGGTGTTGTTGCGCGCGGCCGTCGGCTTGTCCGGTTCGGCCTCTGCGTTCTCTACATCGGTGGCCTCGGCGGCGGAGGCCAGCTCTGCCGGCGGACCGTCGCCGTTGACCGGGGTGGCTTTGGCTGGACGCTTCGGCTTAGCGCCCGGCGCCGGTGCGTTCGCGGCTCTGCGCTCGATCACTTCCTGCTTTTTGGCTTCTTCTTCTTTTTCGATCATCCTGAAGACGTAGTGCTGCTGACCGAAGGTCCAGATGTTGTTCGAGAACCAGTACAGGATGATCGCGAAGGGCATCGGGAAGAAGAGCGGTCCGACCAACACTCCGAGCGGAAAGACGTACAGCGCAAGCTTGTTCATCGTCGCGGTCTGCGGGTTGGCGGCCGCCTCCGGAGTCTGCCGCGCTACTGACGCCCGGCTGTTGAGATACGTGGCGACGCCGGCCAGAATCATCACCGGCACACTGACCGCGATTAACGCGCCCCGGTCGAAATGGCTGAACGCGTCCAACCCCGTGGTCTGTCTGATCGCCGCGCCGATCGGTGCCCCGAAGAGGTTCGCATCCAAGAAGTGCCCCACGTCCTTCGCGCTGAACACATAGTTACCCAGGTTGCGGTTCTTCTCCGTCGAAAGGCACATCCGGCCGAAGCCACACTGCGTCCGGTTGAACGACATCAGCACGTGGTAGAGGCCGATGAACGCCGGGAGCTGCGCCAGCATCGGCAGGCACCCCAGGATCGGATTGAACCCGTGCTCGCGCTGCAGCTTTTGCATCTCGAGCGCCATGCGCTGGCGGTCCTTGCCGTACTTCTTCTGCAGCGCCTTGATCTGAGGCTGCAGCTCCTGCATCTGGCGGGTGGTGCGGATCTGACGAACGAACGGCTTGTAGAGCAACGCACGCAGGCTGAACACCAGGAACATGACCGCAAGAGCCCAGGCGAAGAAGTTCGATGGCCCCAGCATGGCCGCGAACAGCTTGTACCAGACCCACATGATCCACGACACCGGGTAATACACGACGTCGAGACTGAACGGATCAAACGACAAGAGACTCACCTTCCACTAGCTCCGCCGGGGAGGCCCCGGCGTCGCTGCTGTCATCGAAGTCAACGGGGTCACGCATGTGGTGCGAGTACCCGGAACGCGCATGCCGCTCCGGTATCGGATCCCATCCACCGCCGTGCCACGGTCCGCACTTCGCGAGCCGGGCCGCGGCCAACCAACTCCCACGGATCAAGCCGTATTCGGTCAGCGCGTCCACCGCGTACTGACTGCAGGTCGGAACGAAACGGCAGGACGCCGGTCGCAAGGGCGAAACCATGTGCCGGTACAGCTGGATCACGAAGACCAGCGCCCGGACACAGCGTGCGGAGAGGCTCACCGCTGCGCTCCCGACAGATTCAACGCGCGTCGCAGGCCGGTCCGCAGCTGTTGCTCCAGCCAGGCCGAGGAGACGTTCCGGCTGCTTGGTAACGCGCGGATGACCACTTGGTCGGACCCGTCGAGGTTTTCCAACATGGTGCGCGCGACGTGTCGCAGCCGGCGGGCGACGCGGTGGCGTTCCACGGCGGTCCCCACCGGTTTGGCGATGATCAGCCCGACGCGCGGGCCGTTCCCGGCCTCGCTGTCGTTCCCCCGCCTTACATGCACGACGATGTCGGGCTGCACGGTGCGCAGCCCGTATTTCACCGTCGCGTTGAACTCGGTGGACCGCCTCATGCGGTTGCGTGCGGAAAGCACGGCAAAAACCCGCTGCAGCGATTCAGGCAGAAAGTGCGCGGCGGCCCTTGCGACGCCGGCCGGACACGATGGCACGTCCCGCGCGCGTGCGCATCCGCAGACGAAAACCGTGCACACGGGCTCGGCGCCGGTTGTTCGGCTGGAAGGTCCGCTTGCCCTTGGCCACGGCGTTCTCCTTAATGTCCGATCGCTCATGCTTCGTCAGCATGCCGATCGGGGGTGGTTCTGCTGCTGGCCGGCGCGGTCCCCAAAGCACTCATCTTGGGTCGCAGCCGTATCGCCGACTTTCGGGCGACTGTTCGAGGGTACTGACCAGTGTTGTCTGGGTCAAACCTGGCCCCAAACATGGCTCCGCGCAACGGACCCGGTCAACACAGTTACGTGAACGGCCGGCACCCACCAGCCCAACCCGCGCAATCTTCGCGGTAACCGAAACCGACCACAAAAGAACCCGTCCGAATGCAACAGAACTGTTGGCAGCCGGACGGAAAACTGTTAGCTTCAGCCAGTGCCGTTTCAGACTGAGGCGGTGGTCGACAACGAAGCGAGGATGGCGGATCGACTAGCTGACTAGACGACCTGCACGGGTTGTCTCCAGCACGGAGATCGCGAGCGGTTGCCACGAGGCTCCAGCTCACCGAACGATCATCTTGTCCACACCTGTGTATAACTATGTGGACAGTCGCTTTTGTCGCCAGCCTAACCCGGAACTCACGAGAGCCAGGGAGATGCGTCGTTGACCGATGATCCCGGTTCAGGTTTCACAACGGTATGGCATGCGGTCGTCTCCGAACTCAACGGTGAGTCCCCTTCGGACAGCCTGGATAACGGCATCGCTAACCACAGCGCCCTCATCACACCGCTGACCCCGCAGCAACGAGCCTGGCTTAACCTCGTCCAGCCGCTGACCATTGTCGAGGGATTCGCCCTTTTATCGGTGCCGAGCAGCTTCGTTCAAAACGAAATCGAACGCCATCTCCGCACGCCGATCACCGACGCGTTGAGCCGCCGGCTCGGACAGCAGATACAACTCGGGGTACGCATCGCGCCACCGGCCGGCGGCGAGGACGCCGCCCGCTCCCCCGACTCAGCCTTCGCCCAGCCCGACGTCCTCGCGCCCACCGAGGAAGACCTGGACGACGAAGCCGACGAGACGGACGAGAACGGGGACGCGCTCAGCGACCCCCACCAGAGCTGGCCCACGTATTTCACCGAACGCCCGCACAGCAGCGAATCGGCAGCCGCCGCCGGCGGCACCAGCCTGAACCGCCGCTACACTTTCGACACGTTCGTCATTGGCGCCTCCAATCGATTCGCGCATGCGGCGACCCTGGCGATCGCCGAAGCACCGGCCCGCGCCTACAACCCGCTATTCATTTGGGGCGAGTCGGGCCTCGGCAAGACGCACCTGCTACACGCCGCCGGTAACTACGCCCAACGCCTCTTCCCCGGGATGCGCGTCAAGTACGTCTCCACCGAGGAATTCACCAACGACTTCATCAACTCCCTGCGCGACGACCGCAAAGTCGCGTTCAAACGCAGCTACCGCGACGTCGACGTGCTGCTGGTCGATGACATCCAATTCATCGAGGGCAAAGAAGGTATCCAGGAGGAGTTCTTCCACACCTTCAACACTCTGCACAACGCCAACAAGCAGATCGTCATCTCATCCGACCGGCCGCCCAAACAGCTCGCCACCCTCGAAGACCGATTGCGCACCCGGTTCGAGTGGGGACTCATTACCGACGTGCAGCCGCCGGAGCTGGAGACCCGCATCGCCATCCTGCGCAAGAAAGCTCAGATGGAGCGACTCGCGGTACCCGACGACGTGCTCGAGTTGATCGCCAGCAGCATCGAGCGCAACATCCGCGAACTCGAGGGCGCCCTCATCCGGGTGACCGCGTTCGCCTCGTTGAACAAAACCCCAATCGACAAGGCCCTGGCCGAGATTGTGCTTCGCGATCTCATCGCCGACGCCAGCAACCTACAGATCAGCATTGCGACGATCATGGCCGCCACCGCCGAATACTTCGACACCACTGTCGAGGAGTTACGCGGCCCCGGCAAGACCCGAGCGTTAGCCCAGTCGCGGCAGATCGCGATGTACCTGTGCCGCGAACTCACCGACCTGTCACTGCCCAAGATCGGCCAGGCGTTCGGCCGCGATCACACGACGGTCATGTACGCGCAGCGCAAGATCTCATCGGAACTGGCCGAGCGGCGTGAGATCTTCGATCACGTCAAAGAGCTCACTACCCGCATTCGGCAGCGCTCCAAGCGCTGAATCTGCAAAAAACTTCTGACTCGCCAGTCACAACAGCCACAGCGCTACGGTGTGGGCGGTTTTGTGCACAACAGAGTCAAACACCGCTGCCAGCTTCGGATTTTCGTGCACAAGCGTACTCAATCCCCAGGACTCCAAAGCCGACCGCAGAGTTATCCACCGCGCCATCCACAACCCGCGCCCGCCCCTAGCTGCATCAAGGCATGGCTGTCCCCAAGATGCACACCCCTTAATACTGTTACTTAGTTCTCTCCGTCATTTCTTCTTTGAAAACCGCCGTTGGGGACATCACACGCACACCGGTCGCAAACCCGTCGTTGACCGGCCTTGTCGGCCTTTGCGATTAGCTTTCAAGATGGCGCTGAAGGATCTACGGTTGTTCTTCGATGTGCTGGATGTAAGACAGCAACAGCCAGGGACAGCTACGTGAAGGGAAGCCATGGACGCGGCGACGACGAGAGCTGGCCTCACCGATCTGAAATTTCGTTTGGTGCGCGAATCTTTCGCCGAGGCGGTGTCCTGGGTGGCGAAGAACCTGCCCACCAGGCCCGCGGTGCCGGTGCTGTCCGGAGTCTTGCTCACCGGCACCGACGACGGACTGACCATTTCGGGATTTGACTACGAAGTTTCCGCCGAGGCGCAGGTTGCTGCTGAAATCGCTTCTCCTGGAAGCGTTTTGGTATCCGGTCGGTTGTTGTCCGACATTACCCGGGCGCTGCCCGACAAGCCGGTTGACTTCTACGTCGACGGGAACCGCGTCGCTTTGACGTGCGGTAGCGCCAGATTCTCGCTGCCGACGATGGCGGTTGAGGATTACCCGACGCTGCCGGTGCTGCCTGAAGAAACCGGAACGCTACCCGCGGGCGTGTTCGCCGAAGCCATCAGTCAGGTTGCGATCGCCGCCGGCCGGGACGACACGTTGCCCATGCTGACCGGCATCCGCGTCGAGATCTCCGGTGACACGGTGGTTTTGGCCGCCACGGACAGGTTCCGTTTGGCGGTGCGCGAGTTGACATGGGCGGCGCTCTCGTCGGATGTCGAGGCGGCGGTGCTGGTGCCGGCGAAGACACTCGCCGAGGCCGCCAAAACCGGGACCGACGGCTCCGACGTTCGGTTGTCATTGGGTTCCGGCGCGGGTGTCGGCAAGGAGGGGCTGCTGGGGATCAGCGGTAACGGCAAGCGCAGCACCACGCGCCTGCTCGATGCCGAGTTCCCGAAGTTCCGTCAGCTGCTACCTGCGGAGCACACGTCGGTGGCCACGATCAACGTGGCCGAGTTGACCGAAGCCATCAAGTTGGTCGCGTTGGTCGCGGATCGCGGTGCGCAGGTGCGTATGGAATTCGGCGATGGCATGCTGCGTCTTTCGGCCGGCGCGGATGATGTCGGCCGCGCGGAAGAAGACCTGCCGGTGGATTTCGCCGGCGAGCCGCTGACCATTGCCTTTAACCCGACGTATTTGACCGATGGGCTCGCGTCGGTGCACTCGGAACGGGTGTCGTTCGGTTTCACGACGCCGGGCAAGCCGGCGTTGCTGCGGCCGGCGTTCGAGGGCGACGCCGTGCCGTCCGGCAACGGCCCCTTCCCCGCCCCACCGACGGACTACGTGTATTTGTTGATGCCCGTTCGGTTGCCTGGATAGGTGTACGTCCGACATTTGGGCCTGCGTGACTTCCGGTCCTGGGCGCACGTCGATCTCGAGCTGGAACCGGGGCGGACCGTATTCGTCGCGCCCAATGGGTATGGCAAGACGAATCTGATTGAGGCGCTTTGGTATTCGACCACTCTCGGTTCACATCGGGTCGGCACCGATGCGCCGTTGATCCGGTCCGGTGCGCCCAGGGCGGTGGTTTCGACGATTGTCGTCAACGAGGGCCGCGAGTGCGCGGTCGACCTGGAAATTGTCACCGGGCGGGCCAACAAAGCACGGCTGAACCGGTCGCCGGTGCGGAGCACCCGCGAGATTGTCGGGGTGTTGCAGGCCGTGCTGTTTGCGCCGGAAGACCTGGCCTTGGTTCGCGGCGACCCCGCCGAGCGCCGGCGCTACCTCGATGATTTGGCTACCGTGCGCCGGCCGACGGTCGCGGGGGTGCGCGCCGACTACGACAAAGTTCTGCGGCAGCGCACCGCGCTGTTGAAATCGTTGAGTGGGGCGCGACACCGCGGTGATCAGGGCGCCTTGGACACGCTGGACGTGTGGGACAGCCGCCTCGCCGAGTACGGCGCGCAACTGATGGCCGCTCGTATCAACCTGGTCAACGAACTGGCCCCGGAGGTCGAGAAGGCTTACCAGCTATTGGCGCCGGGATCACGACCGGCATCGATCGGTTACCGGTCGAGTCTGGATGCCGGCCTGAATGACGACACCGATCGCGGGCTGCTGGAGACGGCGTTGTTGGACGCGCTTTCGGCGCGGCGGCCCGCCGAATTGGAACGCGGGGTGTGCCTGGTCGGCCCCCATCGTGACGATCTGGAGTTACGGCTGGGCGATCAATTCGCGAAAGGCTTTGCCAGCCATGGGGAATCCTGGTCGTTTGCCGTGGCCCTGCGGCTGGCGGCCTACGAGCTCCTCCGCGCCGACGGCAGCGAACCGGTGTTGTTGCTGGATGATGTCTTCGCCGAGCTGGACGCCGCCCGCCGACGGGCCCTGGCCGCGGTGGCGGAATCCGCGGAACAGGTGTTGATCACCGCGGCGGTGCTGGAGGACATCCCCGCCGGCTGGGACGCTAGGCGAGTGAGCATCGATTTACGAGACGATGATTCGGGACGACTCTCGGTGGTGCAATCATGAGCGACTCCGAAGACGGCGCCGAGCCCGCCGCCGTCGAAGCGCTGGGTGAGTTGACGGGCATCGATCTGGTGCGGCGGACACTCGAGGAAGCCCGCGCCGCGGCCCGTGCGCAGGGCAAAGATGCCGGGCGCGGTCGATCCGCGCCCGCTCCGGGCCGCCGCGTTGCAGGGCAGCGGCGGAGCTGGTCGGGACCGGGTCCCGACGTTCGGGATCCCCAGCCGTTGGGTAGGGCGGCTCGCGATCTGGCCAAAAAGCGCGGCTGGTCGGCGCAGGTCGCCGAAGGCACGGTGCTCGGTCACTGGTCGGCGGTGGTAGGAGAACAGATCGCCGAACACGCGACTCCGGTGGCACTGAGCGATGGAGTGCTGAGTGTCACGGCCGAATCGACCGCGTGGGCGACGCAGTTGCGGGTGGTGCAGGCGCAGCTGTTGGCAAAGATCGCGGCCGCGGTCGGCAATGGTGTAGTGACGTCGCTGAGAATCACCGGCCCATCGGCGCCGTCGTGGCGCAAGGGGCCACGGCATATCGCTGGCAGGGGGCCCCGCGATACTTATGGATAGGGTGTCGCGCCGCCGCGATGCGGCCGCTGGACCCGCGACGCCTCAGAGCCGCCAGAACGCCACAGAGCCGGGTGAGTGGCGTCGGGACGTGCGGAGAATAAAGATATCGAGCACACGGCGCGGTTAGGTAGGTAGAAACGCGCCCAGAAAATCGGTCCAGGCCACCGATGACGGTAGAGTGGAGTATGCGATCGCTGCGGTGACTGGACCGCTCGCACGAATCCCCAAGGAGAGCATTCGGACCGTGGCTGCCCAGAAGAAGAAGGCACAAGACGAATACGGCGCTTCGGCGATCACCGTTCTTGAAGGTCTCGAAGCTGTCCGCAAACGTCCCGGCATGTACATCGGGTCCACCGGTGAGCGCGGTTTGCACCACCTTATTTGGGAGGTGGTCGACAACTCGGTGGACGAGGCCATGGCCGGCTATGCCAGTCGGGTCGATGTGCGGATCCTCGAAGACGGCGGTGTCGAGGTCGTCGACGACGGCCGCGGTATCCCGGTCGCCATGCACTCCACCGGCGCACCCACCGTCGACGTGGTGATGACGCAGCTGCACGCCGGCGGCAAGTTCGGCGGTGAGAACAGCGGCTACACCGTCAGCGGCGGATTGCACGGCGTCGGCGTGTCGGTGGTCAACGCTCTGTCCCGGCGGCTCGAGGTGGACATCAGACGCGACGGGCATGAGTGGTCGCAGTACTACGAGCGCGCTGTGCCGGGCACCCTGAAACAGGGCGAGGCCACCAAGAAGACAGGAACCACCATCAGGTTCTGGGCTGATGCCGAGATCTTCGAAACCACCGACTACGACTTCGAGACGGTCGCGCGCCGGCTGCAGGAGATGGCGTTCCTCAACAAGGGTCTGACCATCAACCTCACCGACGAGCGGGTGACCAAGGAAGAGGTCGTCGACGACGTCGTCAGCGACACCGCCGAGGCTCCCAAGTCCGCCGAGGAAAAGGCGGCCGAGTCGAAGGCTCCGCACAAGGTCAAACACCGCACCTTCCACTACCCCGGCGGGTTGGTGGACTTCGTCAAGCACATCAACCGCACCAAGAGCCCGATCCAGCAGAGCGTCATCGACTTCGACGGCAAAGGCACCGGTCACGAGGTCGAAATCGCGATGCAGTGGAACGGCGGCTATTCGGAATCCGTGCACACCTTCGCCAACACGATCAACACCCACGAGGGCGGCACGCACGAAGAGGGCTTCCGCAGCGCGTTGACATCGGTGGTGAACAAGTACGCCAAGGACAAGAAGCTGCTCAAGGAGAAGGACGCCAACCTCACCGGCGACGACATCCGCGAGGGCCTGGCCGCCGTCATTTCGGTGAAAGTCAGCGAACCGCAGTTCGAGGGTCAGACCAAAACCAAGCTCGGTAACACCGAGGTGAAGTCGTTCGTGCAGAAGGTCTGCAACGAGCAGCTGACGCATTGGTTCGAGGCGAACCCGACCGAGGCCAAAACCGTCGTGAACAAGGCGGTGTCCTCGGCGCAAGCGCGGATCGCGGCGCGTAAGGCACGGGAGTTGGTGCGGCGCAAGAGCGCCACCGACATCGGCGGCCTGCCCGGTAAGCTCGCCGACTGCCGCTCCACCGATCCACGGAAGTCGGAACTGTATGTGGTGGAGGGTGATTCAGCCGGCGGCTCCGCGAAGAGCGGCCGGGACTCGATGTTCCAGGCGATCCTCCCGCTGCGCGGAAAGATCATTAACGTGGAGAAGGCCCGCATCGACCGGGTACTGAAGAACACCGAAGTCCAGGCCATCATCACGGCGCTGGGCACCGGCATCCACGACGAGTTTGATCTCACCAAGCTGCGCTACCACAAGATCGTGTTGATGGCCGACGCAGATGTTGACGGACAGCACATCTCGACGCTGCTGTTGACGCTGTTGTTCCGGTTCATGCGGCCGTTGATCGAAAACGGGCACGTGTTCTTGGCGCAGCCGCCGCTGTACAAGTTGAAGTGGCAGCGCAGTGAGCCGGAGTTCGCCTATTCGGATCGCGAGCGCGACGGTCTGCTGGAAGCGGGCCGGGCGGCGGGCCGAAAGATCAACGCCGAGGACGGTATCCAGCGCTATAAAGGCCTCGGTGAAATGGACGCCAAGGAGCTGTGGGAGACCACGATGGACCCCTCGGTTCGGGTGCTGCGGCAGATCACCCTCGACGACGCCGCCGCGGCCGACGAGCTGTTCTCCATTCTGATGGGGGAGGACGTCGAAGCTCGGCGCAGCTTCATCACGCGTAATGCCAAAGACGTTCGCTTCCTGGATGTTTAACAAATCGAGACGGCTCGTTCTAGCGACCGAAGGAACACATGACTGACACCACTTTGCCGCCGGGCGGCGAAGCCGGCGACCGCATCGAACCGGTGGACATCCAGCACGAGATGCAGCGCAGCTACATCGACTACGCGATGAGCGTGATCGTGGGCCGCGCTCTGCCGGAGGTGCGCGACGGCCTCAAGCCGGTGCACCGCCGGGTGCTGTATGCGATGTTCGACTCGGGCTTCCGGCCGGACCGCGGGCACGCGAAATCCGCACGCTCCGTTGCCGAGACGATGGGCAACTACCATCCGCACGGCGACTCGTCGATCTACGACACCCTGGTGCGGATGGCGCAGCCGTGGTCGCTGCGGTATCCGTTGGTCGACGGGCAGGGCAACTTCGGTTCTCCGGGTAATGACCCGCCAGCGGCGATGAGGTACTGCGTCACGGGAGACGCGTTGGTGCGGTTGCCCTTCGGGCAGTCAGTCCGGATCTCCGACGTGGTATCCGGTGCCCCGTCCAACTCCGACACCGCAATCGAGTTGAAGGTCCTCGATCGGCATGGCAACCCCGTGGTCGCTGACAGGTTGTTCCATTCGGGCGAGCACCAGACCTACACCGTGCGCACCATCGATGGCTATGAAATCACGGGTACGGCAAATCACCCACTGCTGTGCTTGGTCGATGTCGCTGGCGTGCCGACCCTGTTGTGGAAGCTGATTGAAGAGATCCGGGCGGATGACTGCGTCGTGTTGCAACGGACGCCGTCCGTCGAATTCGGCCCCGCCGATTGGCGCGCGACGCTGCAGGCACTGCTGCTAGGTGCATTCATTAGCGAGGGTTTCGTATCCGAGACACGTGCGGGATTCAACAATCTCGACCGCGACTATTTCGACATGGTCGTTGCCGCGTACGACGCGGTAGTAGGTGGCCGACGTTACGTGTCCTCCCGAACCATCGCCTCGGGGTCGACATTGCACGAGCTTGACGTGCACAACCTGACTGAACTGAAGAAGACAGAGCTCGGCGAACTGTGCGGGCAGCGGTCCGCGGCCAAGGTCGTACCGAATTGGCTATGGCACTCGCCAGCCGCCGTTAAGCGAGCATTCCTCCAAGCGCTGTTCGAAGGCGACGGATCTTGCTCGAAGTTGCCGCGCAACACAATCCAAATCTCGTACTCGACACGCAGCGAGCGGCTGGCTGTCGATGTGCAGCAGATGCTGCTCGAGTTCGGTGTGGCATCGAAGCGGTATCGGCACGCGACGGGTGAGCACAAGGTCGCTATCACCAATCGCGCTCAAGCCGAGATGTTCGCAGCACAGATTGGTTTCGGTGGGGCGAAGCAAGCAAAGCTGATGGCAATCCTTGATTCAATGCCTGTCTGCGCGGGTATGGACGCCGATCACGTTCCTGGCCTCGCGACGTTTATCCGCACGCAAGCGGGTGGATCGTGGGCAGACCGCGACTGGCTGAACCGGCACAACGTCGACCGCGTCCAGCGGTGGCGCACCCGCGGCGCGGAGATTTTGTCACACATCGCAGACCCGGACGTCCGTGCGATCGCTATGGAGCTCACCGACGGCCGCTTTTATTACGCGCGCGTGGCGTCCGTGACCGAAGCCGGCGTGCAGCCGGTCTACAGCCTGCGTGTTGACACCGACGATCATGCATTCCTCACCAACGGGTTCGTCAGCCACAACACCGAGGCGCGGCTGACTCCGCTCGCCATGGAAATGTTGCGCGAAATCGACGAGGAGACAGTCGATTTCATACCGAACTACGACGGCCGGGTGCAAGAGCCGACCGTCCTGCCGAGTCGTTTCCCCAATCTGCTGGCCAACGGTTCCGGTGGCATCGCGGTCGGCATGGCGACCAACATCCCGCCGCACAATCTGCGCGAACTCGCCGAAGCCGTTTACTGGTGCCTGGATAACCACGAGGCCGACGAAGAGGCCACCCTCGCCGCCGTCTGCGAGCGGGTGAAGGGTCCGGACTTCCCCACCCACGGCCTGATCGTCGGATCACAGGGAATCAACGACGCCTACAAGACCGGCCGCGGCTCCATCCGGATGCGCGGAGTTGTTGAGATAGAGGAAGATTCACGCGGGCGCACCTCAATTGTCATCACCGAGCTGCCCTATCAGGTGAACCACGACAACTTCATCACCTCGATCGCAGAACAGGTCCGCGACGGCCGGCTCACCGGCATCGCCAACATCGAGGACCAGTCCAGCGACCGGGTCGGCCTGCGCATCGTGGTCGAGATCAAGCGCGACGCGGTGGCCAAGGTCGTGCTGAACAACCTGTACAAGCACACTCAGCTGCAGACCAGCTTCGGCGCCAACATGTTGTCGATCGTCGACGGCGTCCCGCGCACGCTGCGCCTGGACCAGATGATCCGCTACTACGTCGAGCACCAACTCGATGTCATCGTCCGGCGCACCACTTACCGGCTACGCAAGGCCAACGAACGGGCCCACATCCTGCGCGGCTTGGTGAAAGCCCTTGACGCGCTTGACGAAGTCATCGCGTTGATCCGGGCGTCGGAGACCGTGGACATCGCCCGGGCGGGCCTGATCGAGCTGCTCGACATCGACGATATCCAGGCCCAGGCCATCCTCGACATGCAGTTGCGGCGTCTGGCGGCGTTGGAGCGCCAGCGCATCATCGACGACCTGGCCAAGATCGAAGCCGAGATCGCCGACCTGGAAGACATTCTGGCCAAGCCGGAGCGCCAGCGCGGCATCGTGCACGACGAACTCGCCGAGATCGTCGACAAGCACGGTGACGACCGCCGCACCCGGATCATCGCGGCCGACGGCGACGTCAACGACGAGGACCTGATCGCGCGCGAGGACGTCGTCGTCACCATCACCGAGACCGGCTACGCCAAACGCACGAAGACCGACTTGTACCGCAGCCAAAAGCGCGGCGGCAAGGGCGTGCAGGGCGCCGGGCTCAAGCAAGACGACATCGTGGCGCATTTCTTCGTGTCCTCGACCCACGACTGGATCCTGTTCTTCACCACGCAGGGCCGGGTGTACCGGGCCAAGGCCTACGAACTGCCGGAGGCCTCCCGCACGGCGCGCGGACAGCACGTCGCCAACCTGTTGGCGTTCCAGCCCGAGGAGCGCATCGCCCAGGTGATTCAGATCAAGAGTTACGAGGACGCGCCGTACCTGGTGCTGGCCACCCGCAACGGTCTGGTCAAGAAGTCGAAGCTGACCGACTTCGACTCCAACCGGTCGGGCGGGATCGTCGCGGTGAACCTGCGTGACGGCGATGAGCTGGTCGGCGCGGTGTTGTGCTCGTCCGAGGAAGACCTGCTGCTGGTGTCGGCCAACGGCCAGTCCATCAGGTTCTCGGCGACCGACGAGGCGCTGCGGCCGATGGGCCGCGCCACCTCCGGCGTGCAGGGCATGCGGTTCAATGCCGACGACCGGCTGTTGTCGCTGAACGTGGTGCGCGAAGGCACCTTCCTGCTGGTCGCCACCGACGGCGGGTACGCCAAGCGCACCGCCATCGAGGAGTACCCGGTGCAAGGCCGCGGCGGCAAGGGCGTGCTGACCGTGATGTACGACCGCAAGCGCGGCAGGCTGGTCGGTGCGTTGATCGTCGACGAGGACAGCGAGCTGTACGCGATCACGTCCGGGGGCGGCGTCATCCGCACGGCGGCGCGTCAGGTCCGCAAGGCGGGGCGCCAGACCAAGGGCGTCCGGCTGATGAACCTGGGTGACGACAACACGTTGTTGGCGATCGCGCGCAACGCCGAAGAGAACGAGGACGACGACGAGGCCGAGGAGCCGGGCACCTAGCCCGAAGCGATGCGGGCGTCGGGGAGCCGGGCAACTAGACTCGGCCCCACCAGACAGACGACTGCCACCGCCCGGGCGGACTTGGTAGGGATTAAAGGAGTCGCGATGACTTCACCGAACGAGCCTGGGGCAAGCAACAAGGGCGACAAGGCTGACAGGCCGAACGGGGATGGTGCCGCCGACCGGGCCGGTGCACACCGGGCTGCGTCAGTTTCCGGGCCGGCACCGGCAAGCACCGGCCCCGACACCGGCGACTCGCCGCCGTGGCAGCGCGGGGCGCGCACGTCCCGCGCGGGGCAACGTCCGGCGGCAGAGCCTGCGAGCCGCTTCGCCTCCGACCCTGCCACTTCGCAGACCCAGCAGTTCGACGCTCCCCCGGCGCGCGGCGACGGCCCGTCGACAAGCGACGCCTACGCGAGCGAGCTGCCCGATCTTTCGGGCCCCATGCCAGGGGTGACGCCGCGCAAGCCCACGGCCGACCGTGGCGCGGCGGCGTCAAGCACACCGGTCAAGAGCCGTCCGGGAGCACCCGAGTCACGCACCGACTCGCGCGAACAACGCGAGGGCCGCGTCCAGGTATCGCGCCGCGGTCGGGGCCCGGTGCGCGCGAGCATGCAGATCCGCCGGATCGATCCGTGGAGCACCCTGAAGGTGTCGCTGCTTTTGTCGGTGGCGTTGTTCTTCGTCTGGATGATCGCGGTCGCATTCCTGTACCTGGTGCTCGGCGGGATGGGCGTGTGGGCCAAGCTCAACAGCAACGTCGGTGACCTGCTGAACAACACCAGCGGCAGCGCCGGCGAACTCGTTTCCAGCGGCACCATCTTCGGCGGCGCCGTGTTGATCGGGTTGGTCAATATCGTGCTGCTGACCGCGATGGCCACCATCGCCGCGTTCGTCTACAACCTGACGACCGATCTGATCGGCGGCGTCGAGGTCACGCTCGCAGATCTCGACTAGCGTTTTGGGGGTGGGGCGGCGAGTGCGGTAATCTCGTCGCTCGGCCGTACCACGCGTACGGGCCTATAGCTCAGGCGGTTAGAGCGCTTCGCTGATAACGAAGAGGTCGGAGGTTCGAGTCCTCCTAGGCCCACAACCATGTGTCCATCAAGACGGTGTGCGAGGCTGGCGATGCCATTGATTGCCGTCGTCGCGGCGGCGGTAGTGGCGGTAGTGGTGCGGTCACGACGCAACGTCGAGGTGTGGCACGTGGCCGCAAATCAGGGCGAGGGGCCTTAGCTCAGTTGGTAGAGCACTGCCTTTGCAAGGCAGGTGTCAGGGGTTCGATTCCCCTAGGCTCCACAACTTTCCACAATTTTGCGAACCGCCTACGGGCGCGGCTGCGGGTCCACGCTCGGTGGGCGCGGCGAAGATTCCAGCGGTTCCGAGCTGTTCATGGAACGCCGGACGATGCTGAACGCGACGGCGCCGCCGGCCACCACCGCGACTGCCGCCCCCGCAATCACCCACGGCCGCGGACCACGACGCTGCCGTTTGCGAGCCTGCTGCAAGGCCTGCGGCAGGTTCGCGACCACTTCCTGCGCGGCCGCGAGCTCCTGGGCGATCGCCTCCTGGGCCGCGGCGATCTCGCGGGACAGCCGGCCCTGCTCGTAGCGGCGGCGAATTTGTGCCGCGGTCGACTGCGCCCCGTGGACGCCAAGCCCGACAACGCCGCGTGTGACATCAACCGGCCCCACCGCCGAGTACGCCAGGCCTCGGCTCAGCCGTTCCCGCGGGGTCAACTCGGTCGCCGCCTTTGCGCTCATCTGCCGCCTCTCTGTGCCTGTCGCCCGATGCCTCATCAGCCTGCCATCAATGCGACGCGCGTGTGCCAATTGTGTGCGTGCCCGCGTGGTTTCGGATGCGCTGGCTGTGCCATAGGGGGCCGGAGTGGACCGGGTGCGGGCGTGCCTGCGCGTGATGGCAGACTCTGATCCCGTGACCAACAGCGCCATTCAGACTGCCACCGCCACCCTGCACACCAACCGAGGCGACATCAAGGTCGCCCTGTTCGGAAACCACGCCCCGAAGACCGTCGCCAACTTCGTTGGCCTGGCGCAGGGAACCAAGGAGTACTCGACCCAAAACGCATCGGGCGGCCCGTCGGGCCCGTTCTACGATGGCGCGGTCTTTCACCGGGTGATTCGGGGTTTCATGATCCAGGGCGGAGACCCGACCGGAACCGGACGCGGCGGCCCGGGCTACAAGTTCGCCGACGAGTTCCACCCTGAACTGCAATTCGACAAGCCCTACCTGCTGGCGATGGCCAACGCGGGCCCGGGCACCAACGGCTCACAGTTCTTCATCACCGTGGGCCCCACGCCGCACCTGAACCGGCGCCACACCATCTTCGGCGAGGTGACCGACGGCGACTCGCAACAGGTCGTCGACGCGATCGCCACGACGTCGACCGACGGCAACGACCGGCCCACGGACGCGGTCGTCATCGAGTCGATCACCATTTCCTGAACCCCGCTCGACCGCCCGCGAGCGCGCGCAGAATGACGCTCGCGGCGGCGTGTCGGCGGGCAACCACGCACCTCGGGAAGAGGGCTCACGGAAGAACGCTCAGCGGCCGGCGTAGCCGGCGGCGGTGAGCGCGTCCAGGACTTCCAACGGCTCCGTGCCGAGGTCCCAGCGCGAGAAGATCACCAGGGCTCCGCCGACCGTCTCGAGCTCGAGCAGCCGGACCTTGCGCGCGTAGCGGCGGAACTCGGTGATCCGAATGATCTTGATATCGGTGCGCTGAAATAGCTGCGTCCGGAACCAGCCCTTGAGCGCCAGCCCGTCGGGGGTAATTGCCAGCTTCGGGCGCGCGCGCCAGGACAATCCGGCAAACAAGATCAAACCCGCCGCGGCAATCCCGACCAGAATGCGGCCCGGCGGGTCTGTGACCAAGGTCACACAAGCGATAGCCATGATTGCGCCGACGGCGCCGCAACCTGCGATTCCCGCCGGAGACGGTCCCCACGATGTTTGCTGCATACCCCGCCTAGCCCCTCCCACCACTGCCGATGCGGTTATCCACAAGCGCTATCAACAGTGGGGATAAATCACACGCGTGTGATTGGGTAACAAGAAGGTTGCTAGACCAGTAACAGATCGACCACGAGATGAATTCATCGTGTCTTCAGCGTCCGTTAATGCCAGCGCATCGTGAGCAACAGGCCGGTGATCATGAAAGCGAATGCGATGGCGTAGTTCCACGGGCCGAGTTCCGCCATCCAGTGCAGGGCGGTGGGGGCCTGGCTTCCGACGGCGGCCAGCTGGAACACCATCAGCCACACCAGCCCGATCAGCATCAGGCCGATGAACAGCGCCACGAACCACACGCTCGACGGCCCCACCTTCACCTTGACCGGCGTGCGGCTCACAGAGCTGACGGCGAAGTCATTCTTCTTGCGGACCTTGGACTTGGGCATGATTTCCTGAGTTTCCTTGGGATGGTGAACGAGCACGAGCGCGGCTGCGTAGCTTGATTACGAGACTAACCCACCAGTGGTCCTGACCAGGGAACCGGAGAGCTATGACGGACACGCGCGAGACGCGCCGCTCGCCGTGGCGGTTCGGTGTTCCGCTGGTGTGCCTGCTGGCCGGACTCCTGCTGGCCGCCACGCACGGCGTATCCGGCGGCGCCGAGATTCGCCGCAGCGACGCGCCGCGCCTGGTCGACTTGGTCCGCGAGGCGCAGTCGTCGGTGACCCGGCTGAGCACAGAACGGGATGCGCTCACCAAGAAGCTTGACTCGCTGCACGGCCGGTCCACGGACAAGGCCCTGGCGGCGATGCTGAGGCGATCCGCCGAGCTGGCCGGTGACGCGGATATGGACCCGGTCCATGGCCCGGGCCTCGTGGTGACGCTGCAGGACGCGCAACGCGACGCCAACGGCCGCTTCCCGCGCGACGCGTCGCCCGACGACCTGGTGGTACACCAGCAGGACATCCAGGCCGTGCTCAACGCGTTGTGGAGTGCAGGCGCGGAGGCGATCCAGATGCAGGACCAGCGCATCATCGCCACGTCCGTACCGCGCTGTGTCGGCAACACGCTACTGCTCAACGGGCGCACCTACAGCCCGCCGTACACCATCACCGCGATCGGGAACGCGCCGGCGATGCAGGCGGCGCTGGCGGCCGCTCCCCTGGTGGCCCTCTACAAGCAGTACGTGGTCCGGTTCGGTCTCGGCTACCAGGAGGACGTCAAGCCCGACGTGCGGATCGTCGGCTACACCGAGCCGGTCCGCATGCATTTCGCTCAGCCGTTGGGCCCGGTGGGGTACTGACTCGGTAACCTGACACGATGCGGATCCTGGTTGTCGACAACTACGACAGCTTCGTGTTCAACCTGGTGCAATACCTCGGACAGCTCGGCGTCCAGGCCGAGGTGTGGCGCAACGACGACACGCGGCTGTCTGACAAGTCGATCGCTACGCAGTTCGGCGGGGTGCTGCTCAGCCCGGGTCCAGGCACTCCGGAACGCGCCGGCGCGTCGATCAGCCTGGTCCGGGCCTGCGCCGCGACGAACACGCCGCTGCTGGGGGTCTGCCTCGGCCACCAAGCCATCGGGGTCGCGTTCGGGGCCACCGTGGATCGCGCCCCGGAGCTATTGCACGGCAAGACCAGCAGCGTCTTTCACACGAATGTCGGTGTCTTGCAAGGACTTCCAGATCCGTTCACAGCGACTCGGTACCACTCGTTGACGATCCTGCCGGAGTCGCTGCCCGCGGAGCTGGAGGTCACCGCGCGCACCCGCAGCGGGGTGATCATGGCGGTGCGCCACACCGGCCTGCCGATCCACGGCGTGCAGTTCCACCCCGAGTCGATCCTCACCGAGGGCGGGCATCGGATGCTGGCCAACTGGCTCGTCGACTGCGGGTGGGCGCGAGACGAGACGTTGGTCCGCAGGCTGGAAAACGAGGTGCTCGCCGCGGTCCGGCCGCACTTCCCCGATCCTGGAGTTACTGACCGAACTTCAGCGTGATGATGCCGTCGCGGTTGACCCCGACACCGGGCGGCGGGTTCTGATACACCACCCGGTGGGACTGGGAGCCGCCGGCGTCGACGTCGGGGCCCTTGTCCAGCACCCCGGTCCAGCCCAGTGCGCGTAGCCGGGGTTCGGCGTCGTTCCAGAACATCCCGGACAGGTCGGGCATCAGGAACTGGTTGCCCTTGGATACCTGCAGCTCGATGACTGAATCCACCGGAACCGTCTGGCCCTTGGGCGGGTTGGTGCCGATGACCTCGCCGGCCGGCCGCGGGCTGTCGACCGAGGCCTGACTGAACTTCGAGAAGCCGTAGACGGTGAGGTTTTTTTGCGCGTCGTCGACGTTCTGCCCCGCCACGTCGGGCACCTGCTTGGTCTCGGGTCCGGACCCGACGATGACCGTGATCACGTTGGTGATCGCCGAGGTCTGGTTGGCCGGCGGGTTAGTCCCGATGACCTTGCCCAGCAGCTCCGGGGTGGACGGCGAATTCGCCTGCTTGAACTTGCTGAAGCCGGCGCCTTTGAGCTTGTTGACCGCGTCGGAATAGCTCATCGAGGACACGTCGGGGACCTCGCGCTGCTCGGGTCCGGTGGAGACGTTGAGGGTGATCACGTCGCCCGCGCTTACCGAGGCGTTGGAGCCGGGATCGGTGTTGATGACGTGATCCGGCGGGATCGTCGAGTCGGGCCGCTGCTGGGTGCGCGTCTTGAACCCGCGGTTCTGCAGAGCGGCGATCGCGTCGGCCGACACCTGGCCCCGCACGTCGGGAACCTGAATGTCGCGGGTGCTGCCGCCGAACGTGTTGAAGGCGATGACGACGACGATGGTCAGCACCGCCAGCACCGCCACCGCGACGACCCAGCGGCCGACAGATCCACCGCGATCGCCGTCGGTGCCGTCCAGGGGCTGGCGCGGTAGGGGGTCGGTGCGCGGGCCGCCGATGGTCCCGCCGCGCGACGAGAACATCGAATTGCGGTCGGCCCCGCTGAGCACCTTGGGCGCCTCCGGTGTCTCGCCGTTGTACACCCGGACCAGGTCGGTCCGCATCTCCGCCGCGGTCTGGTAGCGGTTCTCCGGGTTCTTCGCCAGCGCTTTCAGGACGACGGCATCGAGCTCCGGGGATATGCCCTCGTGGCGTTCCGACGGGGGCACCGGGTCTTCGCGGACATGCTGGTAGGCCACCGAGATGGGCGTGTCTCCGATGAAGGGCGGTTCACCGGTGAGCATTTCGTAGAGGACGCAGCCCAGCGAGTAGACGTCGGAGCGGGCGTCGACGGGATTGCCGCTGGCCTGTTCGGGCGAAAGGTATTGGGCGGTGCCGATCACCGCGGCCGTCTGGGTGACGCTGTTGCTGTCGGCGATCGCACGGGCGATACCGAAGTCCATCACCTTCACCGCGTTGGTGTTGCTGATCATGATGTTGGCGGGCTTGACGTCGCGGTGGATGATGCCGGCCTGGTGGCTGAAGTTCAGCGCGTTGCAGGCGTCGGCGATCACCTCGATGGCCCGCCGGGGCGGCATGGGGCCGTCGGTGTGCACGATGTCGCGCAGGGTGACGCCTTCGACGTACTCCATGACGATGTAGGGCAGCGGGCCCGTGGGGGTTTCCGCCTCGCCGGTGTCATACACCGTCACGATGGACGGGTGGCTCAGCGCCGCGGCATTCTGGGCCTCGCGGCGGAAGCGCAGGTAGAAGCTGGGGTCGCGGGCCAGGTCGGCGCGCAGCACCTTGACCGCCACATCGCGGTGCAGCCGCAGGTCGCGGGCCAGGTGTACCTCGGACATGCCACCAAAACCGAGGATGTCTCCGAGTTCGTAACGGCCGGACAGAGGTTCCGGGGTGGTCATTGCGGTGTTTCGGGCCGGGTCGGCGACGCATTGGGCGGCGGCAGGGACACCCTCGGCCCGGAGCCGCTGGGGGTCTTGGACGGGGGCGGCCCGGCCGGCGGGCTGCCGGTGTCGGTGACGGTCGGTGCATTAGGCGACGGCTGGTTCTCACTGCTGTGGTTGATGACGATGAGTACCGCGATGATGATCGCCAGCGCCCCGAGCACCCCCGCGGCCCAGAGCAGGGCGCGCTGGCCCGACGAGAACGTCCGCCGGGCGGGCGGCGGGCGGCGCCTGCTGCCCCCCGTAGACGGCCCGGACCGGTGCGGCGTGGGTGTCCGGCCGCTCGGAGTGCCCGCGATCCGGGTCGGCGCGGCCGACGGAATCGCGGCCGGCGCGGCCCGGCCGGCCGGCGGACTCTGGCTCGGCCGGGGCGGCCGGCGGCCGGCCCGCACCGCGGCGACGGCGTCGGCGAACGGACCGCCGCTGCGGTAGCGCATACCCGGGTTTTTCACCAGCGTGATCTCGATCAGTTCCCGCACATTGGGCGGCAAGTCCGCCGGCAGCGGCGGAGGCGGCTCCTTGATGTGCTTCATCGCCACCGTCAGGGCGCCGTCGCCGGTGAACGGCCGCTTACCCGAAACCACCTCGTAGCCGACGACTCCCAGCGAGTAGACATCGCTGGACGGCGTCGCGTCATGCCCCAGCGCCTGCTCGGGCGCGATGTATTGAGCCGTGCCCATCACCATGCCCGTCTGGGTCACCGGCGCGGCGTCGACCGCCTTGGCGATGCCGAAGTCGGTGATCTTCACCTGCCCGGTGGGGGTGATCAGGATGTTGCCCGGTTTGACATCGCGGTGCACCAGCCCGGCGGCATGCGCAATCTGCAGGGCCCTTCCGGTCTGCTCGAGCATGTCCAGCGCGTGCCGCAGCGACAGCCGGCCGGTGCGCTTGAGCACCGAGTTCAGCGGCTCGCCGTTGACCAACTCCATCACCAGGTAGGCGGTGCGGCCCTCGCCGTCCAGCTGGCTTTCGCCGTAGTCGTGGACGCTGGCGATGCCCGGGTGGTTGAGCATCGCGGTGGTGCGCGCCTCGGCGCGGAACCGCTCGATGAACTCCGGGTCCTGAGAGAACTCCTGCTTGAGCACCTTGACGGCGACGCGGCGGCCCAGGCGGTTGTCCACCGCCTCCCAGACCTGGCCCATGCCACCGGTGGCGATGAGCCGCTGCAGGCGGTACCTGCCGGACAGCGTCACACCAACCCGGGGGCTCATGCTGCTCCCTGCAATGCAGCCTCGATCACGGCGCGCCCAATCGGCGCCGCAAGCGCACCCCCCGTCGCCGACAGCCGATCGCCGCCGTCCTCGACCAGCACCGCCACCGCGACCTTTGGACTCTGCGCGGGCGCAAAGGCGATATACCACGCGTCCGGCGGCGTGTGCCGCGGGTCGGTACCGTGCTCCGCGGTACCGGTCTTGGATGCAATCTGCACGCCGGGAATGGCCCCTTTCTGCTGTGCGACCTTCTCGGCGCCGACCATCAGCTCTGTTAGCTTAGCGGCGACCTGCGGCGACACAGCGCGACGTTGCTGGTATGGGGCGGTCGTGCTGATGTTGGACAGGTCGGGGCCCTTGAGGCTGTCGATCAGGTAGGGCTGCATCATCACTCCGCTGTTTGCGATGGCCGCGGCGACCTCCGCGTTTTCCAGCGGGGTCAGCGCCACGTCCTTCTGGCCAATGCTTGACATACCCAGCGCGGGCGCGTCTGCAATGAGACCCACGGTTGATTCGGCGACCTGCAACGGAATCACGCCCGGGGTGCTGTCCAGTCCGAAGGAATGCGCCATGCTGCGCAGGGCGTCCGCGCCGGTGGCCAAGCCCAGCTGAACGAACGCGGTGTTACAGGACTGGGCGAACGCTCGGGTCAGCGCAACCGTGGGATCCGGGCCGCAGGCGGTCCCGCCGTAGTTCTCCAGCGTCGCCGTGCTATCGGGCAGCTGGATCTTGGGCGCGGCGGTCAACTGCTCGTTCGGGTCGGCGCCCGCCTGCAGCGCCGCCGCGGTGGTGATCACCTTGAACGTGGAACCCGGTGGGTAGGTCTCGGAGATGGCGCGGTTGGTCAGCGGTGAGTCGGGGTCGTCGCGCAGGCGCTGCCACGCCTGCGCCTGCTCCTCGGGATTGTGCGACGCCAGCAGGTTGGGGTCATAGGACGGCGCCGACACCATCGCCAGGATCTTGCCGGTCGACGGCTCCAGCGCCACGACGGCGCCCTTGCATGGCGTCCCTCCGCAGCCTTGCTGCATGGCGTCCCAACCGGCCTGCTGGACCCGCGGATTGATGGTGGTGTCCACGTTGCCGCCGCGCGGGTCGCGACCCGTGAAGAAGTCGGCCAGCCGCCGCCCGAACAGCCGCTCGTCGGAGCCGTTGAGCACCGGGTCCTCGGCGCGCTCGAGGCCGCTACTCGAATAGCGCAGCGAGTAGAAGCCGGTGAGCGGCGCGTAGACCGCGGGGTTGGGATATACCCGCAGGAAGCGGAAGCGGTTGTCGGTGGCCACCGAATAGGCCAGCAGCTGGCCGCCGGCGGTGATCTGACCGCGCTGACGGGAGTACTCGTCGAGCAGCACGCGCTGGTTCCGCGGGTCGGCGCGCAGTCCGTCGGCGGTGAACACCTGCGTGTATGTCGCGTTGAGCAGCAGCAGCACGATCAACGCCATCACGATCACCGAAATACGGCGAAGAGATGCGTTCATATCTTCTGGATCACCTCGGTGCCGGCCGCGGCGATCGGTGCCGTGTCGAGGGGACGGGTGCGCAGGGGGCGCCGGGCGCTATGGGAGATGCGCGCCAACAGGGCCAGCAGCACGTAGTTCGCCAGCAGCGACGAACCCCCGTAGGACAGCCACGGCGTGGTCAACCCGGTCAGCGGAATGAGCCGGGTCACGCCGCCGACGACGATGAACAGCTGAATCGCCAGCGTCGACGCCAGACCCGCGGCGAGCAGCTTGCCGAAGCTTTCCCGCGTCGCGATCGCGGTGCGCAGCCCGCGAACGATGATGATCGCGTACAGCAGCAGGATGGCCGCCAAGCCGACCAAGCCAAGCTCCTCGCCGAACGCGGCGGTGATGAAATCGGTCGACGCCGCGGGCACCGTGTCGGGTTGACCGTTGCCCAGCCCGGTGCCGAAGATGCCGCCGGTGGCAAAGCTGAACATGGACTGGACCAGCTGATAGCCGCTGCCCTCGGGATCGGAGAACGGGTCCCACCACGTCTGCACGCGGACCCGCACGTGTTCGAAGATGAAGTACGCCACGACGCTGGCCGCGACGAACAGCGCCAATCCGATGACGACCCAACTGATCCGCTGGGTGGCGAGGTACACGACGACCAGAAACGACGCGTAGAGGAGCAGCGACGTTCCGAGGTCCTTTTCGAACACCATCACGCCGATCGAGATCACCCACGCCGCCAGCAGCGGGGCGAGGTCACGCGGCCGGGGCAGGTTCATGCCCATCAAATGCCTGCCGACGCTGTGGAATACGCCGCGCTTGGCGATGAGCACCGCCGAGAAGAAGATCAGCAGCAGGATCTTCGAGAACTCGGCGGGCTGGATGGAGAAGCCGGAGAAGCGAATCCAGATCTTGGCGCCGTTCTGCTCGGAAAGGGAATCCGGCAGCAGCGCGGGGATCGCCAAGAAAATCAGCCCGGTCACGCCGCAGATATAGCCGTAGCGCGCAAGCTGTCGGTGGTCCTTCAAAAACGTGACTACGAGCGCAAAGGCGGCGACGCCGAACAGGGTCCACAACATCTGTTGCGCCGCATTGGAGTGATGGTGTCTGTTCAGGTCACTGTTGACGAGATCCAGCCGGTGGATCATCACCAGGCCAAGTCCGTTGAGCAGAGCCACAATTGGCAGTAGCAGCGGATCGGTGTAGGGCGCAAAGCGCCGAATGACCAGGTGCGCGCCGCCGAACACCGCCAGGAACCCCAGCCCGTAGCGAGTGAGGTCCCACCGCAGTCCGCGCTCTTGGTTGGCTTCGACGATCAGCAAAGCGGCCACCGTGATGACGGTGGCGAAGCACAACAGGAACAGTTCGGAATTGCGCCGAGTCGGCAGCGGCGGCGTCACCGCGACGGGTGGCTGAACCTGCGTGGTCATGTCACCGCCCGGCAGTGCGGAATTGCAGGCACCGCCTGGGTGGTGGTGGCGGGCACAGGCGCGGGGGCCGAGGAGGCTTCGGGGGTGGAAGTGGCCGAGGGCGCAGAGGTGGCCGAGGCCGAAGCCGGCGTGGTGCTTGCGGGGCCGTGAGTGGGACTGGTGGTCGGGGGCGTAGCGGAGGCTGGGGCGGTCGGCTCGAGGGCCGGGGTGGGAGCCGGAGGAGACGTGGCCCGCGGTGGCGGGCAGGCCAGCAGGGAATCGGCGAGCAACTTCCGTAGCTGCGATTCAGCCTGATCGAGGGTGCCGCCGGGAAGCCCACTTTGAACCTGCGCTTGTCCGGCCGGGCTCAGGTCCTGCAGCGTCACCAGTTCGCAGCCGCTGTGGCCCCCGGATTGGCCGTAACTGATCAGGGACGGCTCATTGCGGGGGCTGACGCAAGCCACCAGATACGGGTCGTGCAGGGATATTCCCAACAACGATCCCTGGATTCCCCGCACGATGGACACCTTGCCGCTGTACTCGGCGACGTAATAGTTGTTGGCGATGATCCACCGACCTATGGCCACGCCGGCCAGCACCACCAACACCACGACGGCGATCACGATGGCCATCCGGCGTCGCGACCAACGCGGTCGAGTGGCTGTATCGACTTGCGGTGGTGTGCGTTTGGCGACCTCCTTACGGGGGTTGATGGCCGATGCGCGGCCCGCGGAGGTGTTGGGCAGGGTCACATTCTGGTCGTCTTCGCCGGATACCGCACCGGCGAGGATCGGTTGAGTCTGCCCGTAGTCGTAGTCTACGACGTCGGCGACGACGACCGTCACGTTGTCTGGACCGCCACCGCGCAACGCCAATTCGATTAACCGGTAGGCACTTTCGGCCACATCGGGGATCTGCAGCGCCTCGTGGATCGTCTCGTCACTGACCGGGTCGGACAGGCCGTCGGAGCAGAGCAGGTATCGATCACCGGCGCGTGCTTCGCGGATGGTCAGGGTGGGTTCGACCTCGTGACCGGTCAACGCCCGCATGATCAGCGAGCGCTGGGGATGGCTGTGGGCCTCCTCCGCGGTGATTCGGCCCTCGTCGACCAGCGTCTGGACGAAGGTGTCGTCCTTGGTGATTTGGGTGAGTTCGCCGTCGCGGAGCAGATAGCCGCGCGAGTCGCCGATGTGTACAAGCCCAATCTGGTTGCCCGCGAACAGGATTGCCGTGAGCGTCGTCCCCATGCCCTCGAGGTCGGGCTCCATCTGAACGTGATCGGCGATGGCCGCGTTACCCGAGCGGACCGCAGACTCGAGCTTGCTCAGCAGATCGCCGCCGGGCTCGTCGTCATCGAGATGGGCCAGCGCGGCGATCACCAACTGCGATGCCACCTCGCCGGCCGCGTGCCCGCCCATCCCGTCGGCGAGGGCAAGCAGGCGCGCGCCGGCGTAGACCGAGTCTTCGTTGTTGGCGCGTACCAGGCCGCGATCGCTGCGGGCCGCATATCGCAGGACCAGGCTCACGGGCGCAACTCGATTGCTGTCTTGCCGATCCGCACCGGCGTTCCAATTGGGACTCGTACCGCAGTCGTCACCTTCGCCCTGTCGAGGTAGGTGCCGTTGGTCGATCCTAGATCCTCGACGTACCATTCCGAGCCGCGCTGGGACAGCCGGGCGTGCCGCGTCGAGGCGTAGTCGTCGGTCAGCACGAGAGTCGAGTCGTCAGCGCGCCCGATCAACACCGGCTGCCCGCTGAGCGTGATCCGTGCACCGGTGAGCGCCCCCTCCGTCACCACCAGGTAGCGCGCGGCGGTCCGCTGGCGTGACGGGAGCAGCGTGCCGCGCAGCGCCAGGCCTCGGCGCACCATGACCGCGCCGGTCGGCGCATAGATGTCGGTCTTCAGGATGCGCAGCACCGACCAGATAAATACCCATAGCAACATTAAAAATCCGGCACGCGTCAGCTGCAGTACCAATCCCTGCATCTGACGTCCTTTCCGTCCTAGCGTCGTGGGCTGCACGTCCCGCGACACCGTGCACATTGGCAACGTCACGATAGCTTGGACGCTGATCGAAGCGCGCGAAGCACGGCAGGTGAACGCTGTGGGATCAGTGAATACGGACGATGATCTCCGAGTGGCCCAAGCGGATCACGTCGCCGTCGGCCAGCTGCCACTCCTGCACGGGGGCGTTGTTGACGGTGGTGCCGTTCGTGGAGTTCAGGTCGGAGAGCAACGCGACCTGTCCATCCCATCGGATCTCCAGGTGACGGCGCGATACGCCGGTGTCGGGCAGCCGGAATTGGGCGTCCTGTCCGCGGCCGACGATGTTGGAGCCGTCCCGCAGTTGGTAGGTCCGGCCGCTGCCGTCGTCGAGCTGCAGGGTGACCGCGGTCCCGGCGGATGCGTACTCCCCCTGTCCGTAGCCGCCTTCGTAACCGGCATAGCCGCCGCCCTGGCCATAGTCGGGTGCGCCGGATTGGCCGGCCGACTGGCCCCAGTCGTAGTCCTGGCCCGCGGGCTCGGCGTAGCCCGGCTGGCCGTACCCGCCGGGCGGAACGCTTTCGGCGTACTGCGTGTAGTCGCCTGAGCCGTAGTCCTGCTGGCCGTATCCCTGGCCGCCTGGCTGATAACCCTGGTCTGGATAACCCTGGCCGCCGCCCTGGTCGGGGTAGCCGCCTTGGTCGTGGCTCGGGCGCTGCTCGGGCGCTGCCGCGGGGGGCGGGGCGCCGTAGCCGCCCTCGTCCTGGCGGGCCGGGCCGCGACCGTATTCGCCGTACCCGCCGCCGTAGTTCTGCTCGCCGCCGGGCGCGCTATAGCCGCTGTCCTGGCGGTGTCCCTGCTCGTATCCCTGTCCGGCGTATCCGCCGGGCGCCGGGGGACGCTGCTCGTACGACTGTGGCGGGTAGCCACCCTGGCCCTGCTCCGGGTAGCCGCGCTGCTCCTGATAGCCACGCTGGTCGGGGTAGCCGCCCTGGTCGGGGTAGCCTCCGCCCTGTTCCGGGTAGCCGCCGCGCTGGTCCGGGTACCCGCGCTGGTCGGGGTAGCCGCCTTGGGCCCCGTACCCGCGCTGGTCGGGGTAGCCGCCCTGCTCGGGATACCCGCCCTGGTCGGGGTAGCCGCCGCGCTGGTCCGGGTAGCCGCGCTGGTCGGGGTAGCCGCCTTGCTCGGGGTAGCCGCCCTGATCGTGGCGGGGCGGCGGATATCCCTGTTGCGGCGGGTAGCCGCCCTGTTCCGGCG
The DNA here is from genome assembly GCA_963758775.1 of uncultured Actinomycetota bacterium. Taxonomy (GTDB): domain Bacteria; phylum Actinomycetota; class Actinomycetes; order Mycobacteriales; family Mycobacteriaceae; genus Mycobacterium. The sequence continues at coordinate 705,169 of CAVWWU010000010.1, read as the reverse complement.
GCGGATAGCCGGCACGCGGGTCGTGGGCGCCCTGCGGGTCCTGGCCGGCGCGCGGGTCGTCCTGCGGACGTCCGTAACGCTCGTCGTAATACTCGTCGCCGGGCCGCCCTTGTCCCGGTCCCCCGCGGTAGCTCGAGTTGTCAGTCATTGGTCGTACTCCTGGTTCTGCGCCGAACGCCTGATTTGATTGTGGCCGGGCGGGATCGTTGAGCGTCGGGCGGGGCTCGACATCGGGGTTGACAGCACCGCGGGCGCGGAACTGGCCGGTATGCAGGTTCGACGACTGCTCGAACCGGACGACCACCTCACCATACGTTTGCCACCCCTGTTCATAGATATAGTCGGCTCAAGTACCTCTCGAATGCGCCCAACGTGAGGTCCGGATCGGCACCCAACTTCTCAAAGTCGTGCACACCGAGGGTAATGATGTATTCGTTGGGCGCCAAAAAGCGCTTTGCGTCGAGTTGCCGAACGCCGTCGGCGGCCTCGCGACGCAATAAGGCTTCGATCTCCTGAGGGACGATAGCTCCGCCGAACATTCGCGCGAACGCGTCGCCGACGGTCGCCTCGAGCTTGCGCTCGATGCGCGCAGCGAGCCCCTTCTGGCAACCCACCGCTCAGCGCTCGCCCGCACTTGTCGAGGCGTGTCGCCGGCGAAAAGCAAATGACTCGAACGCGTGTCGGATCACCCCAGCATGGTATCGGGACTCCGCGACGCCGCGGCACCGTGCGAATTGTAAGAATCGCATCCACCCAGTTCAGACCGGTCGGCAGTCGGGCCCGCCAAATCGGTTGGGGTACGTGACGACTACAGTGGTATGGTCCTTCGGTTGTTTCGGGCGAGTGGCGGAATGGCAGACGCGCTGGCTTCAGGTGCCAGTGTCCTTCGGGACGTGGGGGTTCAAGTCCCCCTTCGCCCACAATGTGACGAGGTACAGATTTCCCCGGCCGGCGGCCGGGGATTTTTGTCTCTTGACGTCACTGCGGAAGCAGGCGCTGCTTCTGCGCGGTGAATTCCTCCTCGGTGAGGATTCCCGAGTCGCGCAGCGATGCCAATTCACGCAGTTCCGCGGCGATGCTGGTGATCGGGCCACCGGCCGGCTTTGGCGGAGCCGGCGCGGGCGGTTCGGGCTGCGGCGGTTCGGGCGTGGCGGTTCCGCACCCTGGTTGGCGGGCACTGCGACCCGCTCGCCGATCCGTTCCCGACGGCCGGGCGCGCCCCCACCGCCCGTACCGCCCGCACCGCTGGTGCCGGCCATCGCGCGCCCGGCCATGCCGGCGAGCGCCATCTGACTGAACACGCTTCCGGCGCCGCTTGCGGAGGTTTCCGCCGCGGCAACGCTGGCGGCCGGTAATGCCAGTGCGCTGAGGCGGATCTCCGGGGCGGCCGAAGCCCAGGCCGTCGGTACGGACATCTTGCCGACCGTGTTCGCCGTACCCATGCCGGCCGCAACCGATGGGCCCAGGTTGGTGATGACTGGGAACGGCGATGGCGGTATCGGCGCCCATCCCGGCCAGGACTGGACTCCGGCCCAGCCGCTGACGATGTCGTCGGTGTGGAAACCGGTGAGGGCGCCGACAACGTCGAAGGGGAAAGCCGCCGACGTCAACGGGGCGTCAATACCCAGTCCGGTCAAGCTGGCTGGTGCGTCGAGAAAGACCGCAATCAGATCGCTCGCAAGGCCCAACAAATTCAGCAGCGACGGATCGGCCGCTGCTGGCGACGCGGCGTTGCTCAGCGCGCTGGGTATCGCAGCGATCGCGCTCTGCACCTTCCCGGCCGAGGTGGCGCTGGCTACGGCGGCCGCTGCCGCCTGGTTCCCTTGTCCGGTCGAGTTGGTGCTTGACGGCGGGGGACTGAACGGCGTCAGCGAGGTCGCGGTCGACGACGCGCCGGCATAGCTGTACATCGCGGAAGCGTCTTGGGCCCACATCTCGGCGTACTGCGTCTCGGTGAGCGCTATCGACGGGGTGTTCTGGCCGAAGAGGTTGGTGGCCACCAGGGCCGCCAACAGGGTGCGGTTGGCCGCGACCACCGGCGGCGGCACCGTTTCGGCGAAGGCCGCGTCGTAGGCGGCGGCCGCCGCAATGGCCTGGGTCGCTGTCTGCTCGGCCTGTGCCGCGGTGGCTGTGATCCAGGACACGTACGGGGCGGCGGCGGCGGCCATCGTCGCCGCCGAGGGGCCCAGCCAGGGCCCGGCGATCAGCCCCGTGACCGCTGACTCGTATGAGCTGGCCGTCGATTGCAGCTCAGCGGCCAGCGCGTTCCACGCCGAAGCGGCGGCCAGCATCGGACCCGAGCCAGGACCGGCGTACATGCGGGCGGAGTTGACCTCCGGCGGCAGCATTCCGTAGTCCATGTCGCTCCTCCGATCGATCAGCCCGCCGCCGAGCTCTCACATCGGTGCAGGCCGGAGTTGCCCGGGCGGGCGACGAAAAACCCGTCGGACACCTTAGAAGCGTAGGATCCGCGCCCCGTCTGGCGGCGGACGCCGGCCGAAACGTGTCCGTGTTGTGTCGTGCGGCCCGACGCCCCCGCCCGCGCCGACGGCGTATCAGCTCGGCTGCGACTGTACCCAGCGCGTGATCTCGCTGGTCACGGGATCGGTAAGTTCGGCGTACTCGGGGTGCTTCTCGATCACCGTGGCAACCATCGAGCACACCGGGACGATGCGTTTGCCGTCCGCGCGAGCCGCGTCCAGCGCGTGCTCCACAAGGATGGTCGCGAGGCCGCGGCCGCCGAAAGCGGGTTCGATGACGGTGTGATAAAAGACCCGCTCGTTGCCCCGATCAACAAAGTCGGCGAAGCCGACGGTTTCTCCCTCGACGGCAATGGTGTACCTGCCGTCTTGGGCGCTGACCGTGGTCGTTGCCCCGGTCTTGTCTGTGGTCACGTGGCTTCCCTTCGTTGTGCCGGCGGCCGGGGCCGCAGACGGGTGGTGGGCAAAGGCGGGGCGGCCAGCCGGCTGACCGGACCCCGGTACCCCTGCACGGCGCCGAAGCGTTCGTCGGCGTCCTGCCACAGTTGGCGGTAACCGACGATGTCGTCGTGGCTGCGGCCGACGAAGTTCCACCACATCACCAGATCTTCGGTGAACGGGGCGCCGCCCAACAGCAGGACGCGCGCGGGCCGGTCGCAAAGGTTGCGCAGGCGCAGGGCGCGACGGCCGGTGCTCTGGTACGCGAGGTCCGCACCGGCCAGCATCGTGTCGCCGACTAGCACCGGGCCGGAGTCGCACAGGACGCCGTGTTCGAACGCGGGGTCGACGTCGAGTGTCAGCGAGGCGTCCGCGTCGAGATCGACCTGCGCGCCGAGCAGCGGGGTGAAGGTGCGAACCGGCGAGCGGCTGCCGGTCAGCTCGCCGAGGAACACCCGAGCCACGGCGGCGGGCAACGGGGTGGGTGTCGGCACATAGCGCGCGAAGTCGCGCCCCGTGTCGCGGTCGGAGTCGGGCAGCGCGACCCACAGTTGCACCCCGTGCAGCGGTGTGGCCGACTCGATCGAGACCTCGGAATGGCAGATGCCGGCGCCGGCGGTCATCAGGTTCAGCTCGCCGGGCCGGATCAGCGCGTGTACGCCGGCACTATCGCGATGTTCCACTTGCCCGCTGAACAACCAACTGACCGTTTGCAGTCCCGTGTGCGGGTGCGGCGGGACGTCCATCCGCGCGGCCGCGGGCCCGTAGTGGTCGATGAAGCACCAGGCACCGATCAGGGAGCGCTGCCGTTGCGGCAGCGTTCGTTGCACCCGCATGGCCCGGGGGCCGCCCAACGGCACCTCGCGAGGATGCAGGATCTCGGTCCCCGTGGCCCCCGAAGCGCTGCAGGCGACTTCGGCCGGCGCGGTCTCGAGGTTGCTCACGCCGCGACAGTACCTCCGGATTTCACCGGGGCGGCCGGAGCACCTTCATGGCAACCCGCATGATCGGTTCGGGCACCTGGTCCTGCATCGACAACGCGGCGTCGGCCACACGAGACCGCAGCGGGGTGCCGCGTCCGAATACCCGGTTCAGGGGTCCGCCGGTCGGCTCGAGCACGACATGCAGCGGCGGGGTGCCCACGGCGGCGCCCAGCGCGTTCGAGATGACCATCCGCTGGATTTCGCTGGTGCCCTCAAAGATGGTGTACAGCTTGGCATCTCGATACCACTTCTCGACGGGATGGTCGGTGACGTAGCCCCAGCCGCCCATGGTTTGGATCGCGCGCTCGGTGGCTCTGACGGCGACCTCGCTGGCGGCGAGCTTCGACATCGAGCCCTCACCGCGTTCGAACGGAACCCCACTAGCGGCCATCCATGAGGCGCGCCAGGTCAGCAAGCGGGCGGCGTCGATCCGAGTCGCCAAGTCCGCCAGCGGGAATGCGATGCCCTGGTTGTCGATGATGGGCCCGCCGAAGGCCTCCCGCTCGGTGGCATAGGCCGTCGCGTACTCCAGCGCGGCGCGCGCGATCCCGATCGCCTGCGCGGCGACCATCGGCCGGGTCTGCTCGAAGGTACCCAATGTCGCCGAACCGGACCGCTTCGCGCCGGCCACCACCTCGCGGGCTTTGGCCAGCTTGTGTTCGAGCTTCTCCTGTCCGCCAAGAAGATTGGCTGCGGGAACGCGCACACCGTTGAGTTTCAGCTCGGCGGTGTGGGACGCACGACAGCCCAACTTGTCGAGTTTGCGCACCATCTCCAGTCCGGGCGTGCCGCCCGGCACGATGAACAATGCCTGGCCCCGGTGGCCCAGCTCCTCGTCGACCACGGCGTTGACCACGTGGACGTTGGCTATGCCGCCGTTTCCGATCCACATCTTGTGGCCGTCGATGATCCAGTCTCCACTTCCTGAGCCGTCGCGGCGGGCGAAGGTGCGCAGATTGCGCACGTCGCTGCCGCCTTCGGGTTCGGAGATCGCCAACGCGGCAAGCTTGAGATCGCCCGGCGTGCCGAAGCATTCGGGCGCCCACTGCAGCATCTGCTCCGGCGACGCGGCTTGGCCGATCGCCGACAGCGCCAGGGCCGGCATGACGATCGCCAGGCCGATCCCGGCGCAGCCCCAAAACAATTCCTCCATGAACAGCGGCAGCGACAACCCGGTGGGGTCACCGATGAGGTCGCGGTAGAACAGCGGGCTGTAGAAGCCGCGCTGGGCGGCCTCCTCGAGCACCGGCCAGGGGAATTCCTGCCGCTGGTCGTAGTGCAGTGCAACAGGACGGATCACAGCTTCGGCGAATTCGTGCGCACGCCGGGCCAGGTCGTGCTGCGCCGCAGTCGGAGTCAGGTCGAACGTCATGCCCCCGCCTACCCCGCCGGATGCGGCAGCAAACCGAGGCGGCCTTAAGCGGCCGGACGTGGACTAACTCGCGAGGCAGGCAGGTGCAGCACCACTGCCGTCGCCGGAGCAGCCTGGCGGCCACTGCGCGCCAGCAGCGCACTGTTCTCCGGCAGTTGCCGGGAGTTGATTTCGCCGGCTGCGATGCGGCGCAGTACCTCGTGGGCTTGGGCGAGCTGTGCGCGTTTGCGGTACTGGCCGCCCGGAAGTTTGATGCCGGCCCAGACGCCGTATTCCTCGCGGTGCTTGATGGCGCGTTGGGCGCACTGGCGCTGCTGTGCCAGCGGGCAGTGGCGCAGGCACTGAATGCGCGCTTCGGTGGCCGAGCGCTCGTAGGCGCGCGCCTTCGCGGCCCCGTCGCCGCCATCGTCGTCGGGGTAGCCGAACCAGAGTTCCGGGTTGGTGGTGCAGGGATGTCCCATGGCGCACTCTCCTTGACTGAACTGAAACGTAGGCAAAAGCGTATACACATATCAACGCCTCGCGCAAGAGAAACGTGATAAAAACGTATATCACCGAAGTGGGCGCGCCGCCTGTGTAATATCCGCATATGGCCGGAGCGCGCGATGAGCCGTGAGTCGGCCGGCGCGGCGATCCGGGCGCTGCGCGAGTCCCGCGACTGGTCGCTGGCAGAACTCGCGAGCGCCACCGGGGTCAGCATCATGGGGCTGAGCTATCTCGAGCGCGGCGCCCGCAAACCACACAAAAGCACAGTTCAAAAGGTCGAAAACGGCCTTGGTCTGCCGCCGGGCACCTACTCGCGACTCTTGGTAGCGGCCGATCCCGACGCCGAGCTGGCCCGGCTGATAGCCGCACAGACACCACAGGTGATGGCTCCACGACCCGCCGCCGAGGTCGTAGTCGACCGGCACAGTGACACGGAGGTCCTGGAGGGCTACGCCGAAGCGCAGCTCGATGCCATCAAATCCGTCATCGAACGACTGCCGGCGACGACATCAAACGAATATGAGACGTATATTCTGTCTGTGATCGCGCAGTGCGTGAAGGCGGAGAGGCTGGCGGCCAGTTCCTGGCGGGTGGCAGTCAACGCCGGCGCCGATTCGACGACCCGGCTGATGCACCACCTCACGCAGCTCGAGCAGACCCGCGCCGAGCTGCTGAGGCGGATGCCGAATAGCCTGAGCGCACGATTCGACGGGGCGTGCGCACGCTCGTCGCTGCCGGATCCGGTCATCGCGGCCCTGCTCGGTGTCAGTAGCGACGACCTCTGGGACATCCGGAACGGCGGTGTGATCCCCGCCGGCGCGCTCCCGCGGGTGCGCGCCTTCGCCGCAGCGATCGAGGCCGGCGCGGAGGAGAGCGAGTGACAAGCGAACTCGACGCCCTGCGCCGGGCGCACCAGCTGTTCGCCGGCAGCAGCCGGCACGTCGTGCTGGACGCGGCCGTGCGGTCGGGGCCAGCCGCGGAACTGAATAGCCTTGTGGGACAAGGCCGTTATCAGCTCGCCGCTCGTCGCAGTCAGGACACGCTGGTTTCCTCAGCGCGCACAGACGCGGAGACCGAGGCCGTCGTCGCGAGTGCCCGCCGCGACCGGGCCGAGGCGCGCGAGCAGACCAGGACGGTTCTCGACCAGGCCCGCGCCGACAGCACCGTCACCGCAACGAGCCCGATGGCTCAGCGCGAGGCGGTGCGCCGCCGCGCGGCGCGACTGCGCGCGCAGCGATCCCATGTGTTGATGGCCCGCCGTCGGGCCCGGCGGCATGCGCTGGCGCTGCGCGCGCTGCGGTACCGAATGTTGCACCATCACGCTCCCGGGCTGTCCGGATTGGCGGGATTGGCGGGATTGGCGCGGGCCGACGGTCGAGCCGGAATCGCGGTGCGGGCGGCGTTGTCGCGGTTGGGACGCCCTTACGTCTGGGGCGCCACGGGCCCCGAGCAGTTCGACTGTTCAGGGCTGGTCCAGTGGTCCTACGCGCAGGCGGGCGTGCACCTGGACCGCACCACATATCAGCAGATCAACGATGGGATCCCGGTTCCGCGCTCGCAGGTGCGGCCCGGTGACCTGGTGTTCCCGCATGCCGGACATGTGCAGTTGGCCATCGGCAACAATCGGGTCATCGAGGCGCCCTACCCGGGTGCCTCGGTGCGGATCAGCCCGCTGGGCGGCAACGTGCAAATACGCAGACCGCTCTAGGAGGTCGCATGGCAGAGCAAGGACAACCCTCGCTGGAGGTGATTCAGGCGCGGCAGGCGGCGATGGCAACGTTGCACGGCACGGTCGCCGACGCCGACCGCGTGCTGGCCGAGGCGCTCGCCGAGGCGCATGCCGTGCTGCGCGAGAGCGTCGGCCGGCTCGACGCCATCGCCGCGGAGATCGATCGCGTCGCATCGGGCCAGGCCGACCCCGCCGTCGACACCCCAATGGGCGCAAGGGAATTCCAGAAGTTTCTGGTTGCCAAACAGCGGGAGATCGCGGCGGTCGTGGCCCACGCGCACGATCTGGACCGCGCCAAAAGCGCTGTGCTGCAGAGCTTGCGGGCACAGTACACAGCCCCAACAGGGTGAATTGTCGGTAACAGCATGCCTCGCTATTCTCACCCCCAATGTCGACCTATCGGGACGTACTCGCCGCCGTCAAAGAAATCCGGGATCGCACGGGCGACCCGAATGCATGGCAGGCCGGCCTGACGCCGGACCAGATGGTTGCCGTCGTCACCCCCACGACACGTCCCGAACAACTGGACGGCATACTCCGCAGGATTCGCCAACAGCACCCCGACGTGTTCGGGGTGGCGACGGGTGCGCCACAGGGCGAAGCCGCCAAAGCCATCGCTGACGCCGAAGCTGCTCTGGCACATCAGAATTCAGCGAGCTCGCAACTCGACCTGCAGGTTGTTTCGGCCATCTTGAACGCCCACTTGAAGACCGTCGAGGGCAGCGATGCGCTGAGCAGCCTGCAGCAAGAGACCGAAACCGCGGTCCGGACGCGCTCAGACCTGGACACCCCGTCCGGCGCGCGAGATTTCCAGCGATTCCTCATCAGCAAGCTCAGGGATATCCAGGTGGTGGTCGCCAACGCCAACCTCGACGACACCTCGAAATCCACCTTGATGGCCGCATGGACATCGCTGTACAACGCGTCGAAAAACGAAGCGACGATTCCCGCCCAGCGCGGACCAGCACCCCCCGATCGTCCACCCGCGGTGAGCCCGAGCCCTCCGGTGGAGCCCGACGCAGCGGCGGATCCGTACCTCGACCCGCTGCTCGACGACCCCGACCTGTTGGCCGACGGCGCACCCGCGCAGGACCCGAGCGCGCCACCCGTCCCGCAACCGGTGATGCCGATGGCGCCGATGATGCCCAGTTTCGGCGGGGGTTCGCTGCCGGGGTTTTCCGGGATTTCCGGACCGGGCTCGCCCGCGGGCTGGAACAGCGACGACGGGCTGCCCCCCGCCAAACTTCTGGACCGCCCCGAGCCGGCTGACGCCGAAGACGCGAGCGAGGACACCGACGCCGAAGCCGTCCAGCCGCCCGGCGAGGAGCCCGAACCGCCACCGGCGGGCCCCACCACGATCACCTTGCCCGACGGGGAGACCGTCACGGCCGCAAGCCCGCAGCTGGCCGCAGCCATCAAGGCCGCAGTGGAAGGTGCGCCGATCGCCGACGCCTTTCACCAGCAGGGCATCACCATCCCCCCGCCGGGCACAGCGGTCGCCGATCCCATCGATCCGGCACGGGCCATCCCGGGTGATATCGGGATCCTCCGCGACCGCCACGCCCTTGCTCTCGGCCACGGCAAGGCCCTGCTCGACGGCCAGATTCAACACATTGCCACCGTCAGCGGACCAACCTTCCTAGGCTGGGAGCACCCGCCTGCAACGCAGGGGCCCGCGACGGCGACCCCACCGGCCAGGACCGACCCACCGACCCCGACCCGGCCGGCGGCAACGTCGACCAGCGGCGACTGACAGGAGACAGCGCATGGCAGATCGAATCCAGGCGGTGCCCGCGCAGTTGCGTGATGCCGCGGTCCATCACGACGAGACGTCCGCCTACTTGCGGACCGTGCCGTCGTCGCACCCCGCGATCCAGGCGAGTCTGGACTCCCTCGGGCCGATCTTCGGCGAGCTGCGCGAGGCCGGCCGCGAACTGCTGGAGCTGCGGCGGCAGTGCTACGAGCAACAAGCGGACAACCACGCCGAGATGGCGCACAACCTCCGGATATCGGCGACGCTGTGGGAGCGCCATGACGAGCAGGCGGCTCGAGACTTGGGCGGCATCATCGATGGCGGTCCATGACGGACGCCAACCCCGCCTTCGACACGGTCCATCCGAGCGGACACATCCTGGTCCGCTCCTGCCGCGGCGGATATATGCACAGCGTCGCTTTGAGCGCCGAGGCGATGGACTCCGACGCCGCCAATCTGGCGCAGGGCATTCTGCTGACCGCGGATGTGTCGTGCCTCAAGGCGCTGCTGGAAGTGCGCGACGAGATCGTCGCCGCCGGCCACACCCCGTCCGCGGAGGTTCCGACCGCGCACGATCTCGATGCGGCAATCGAGAAGTTACTTGCGCATCAGCTGCGCCGCCGAAAAAGGGCGGATTGACCCGGCCGAGAGCCTAAACCAGCCAAGGCTTGGCGGCTTCGGGGTCGGGCGCGATATCGACGGGTGGCTCGATGGGATTGGCGCCGAACAACTCTCGTGCACGATGCAGCAACACCCGCACCTCGTCGAGTTGCTGCTGCAGCGCAGAATCAGCCATGTCCCCACGCTACCCAGAGCGTGGCGGCCGCACAATTCATTGACCCACCGGGGCCGGTACGCTTACCCGGTGGCGATCTTCGGGCGGAAAACGGCGCGCCAGCGCCTCCGGAGAGCGACAAGGGAATCCCTTTCGATTCCCACCTTCAGCTCTCCTGTCGATTGCACCCCGTGGGTGATAGGTGGGCTGTGGCCGGCCGAGCTGTCTACAGCAAGCGCCGAAACCGCAACGCTGGCAGAACATCTCAACGCCGACCTGCGCCGTATCGCCGGAAGCGCCAATGACGAGCTGAGGATAATCAGGCGAGCGGGAATGGCCGATCCCGCCCGCCAAGCCGAAGAGGCCCGAGTGATCAACGAGGCCCGCGGCCGCGCCGAGCGGCGGGTCGAGTCGACCGTTCGCCAGCTGCGCAGCGTGCCGGCCCGCGGCCCGGCCCGACCCCCGCGGCGTCCCGACCGGCAATTCGTCGCCGCCGATATCGATCAGACGCAAGTGATCCCCGTCGTCAAGGTGGTCGAACCCGCGCAAGACCTCCCGGCGCCCGATATCGATCAGACGCAAGTGATCCCGGCAGTCAGAGCGGCGGAAGCACCGGAAACACCCGACCCCCCGAAAGCCCCGGCGGCCCCTGTAGTCCCGCAGGCTGAATCCGAGGCCGAACGATTGCGGCGGCTCGTAGCGTTCGTAGCCCGCCAAGAACCGAGATTGAACTGGGCCGCTGGCGATTACGACGACGGCACCACGGTATTGGTGACTGACCTCGCCCACGGTTGGGTGCCGGCGGGCATCAAGCTGCCCGATGGCGTGCGACTGCTGGAGCCTGAACGCCGCGCTGGCCGCGCCGGCGCCCTGATCGCCGACGCGCCGCGCGCCGCGACCTATAGTCCCGGCGATCCCCTAGGTTGGTCAATCGACTTCGCCGCGACGCAACACTCGGTACGGCCGCGTGAACTGCCCCCCGTTGACGACCTGGGATGGCAATTGATCCAAGCCACGCACTGGCGTGACGGAGTGCCGCGCATCGTGCACACCTTAGCCAAGGTGGCGGCCGAGTCCACCGGCGTCGTCGACGACGAGGTCGACTTGCTGCGGGTGCACCTGGACACGGCGCGAGCGCGGCTCATGGACCAGTATCCCGACGTCGATCCCGTGCTCCTGCTCAACTGCCTGCTGATGGCCGCCACCGAGCGCATCGTCAGCGGAGACTCGATATCGGCGAACTACCACTTCGCCTGGTTCCAGAAACTGGACGCTCGACAGACGAATTGACGCTGGTGAGAGCGGTCGACGATACTGACATCGTGTCGGATCGAGACCTCGTCGAATCGGTTCTGCGGGACCTGAGCGAGGCCGCCGACAAGTGGGAAGCCCTCGTGGCGCAGGCCGAAAACGTCACGTACAGCGTGGATCTCGGCGACATCCAGGCCGTCGCGAACTCCGACGGCAGGCTGTTGCAGTTGAAGCTGCATCCCGGCGTCACCGACTATGCCCATGGCGAGTTGACCGACCGGCTGAACCTCGCGATCGCCGCGCTGCGCGACGAGGCCGAAGCCGAGAACAAGACCCGGTACGGCGGGCAACTGCAATGACGTCTACTTCAGGTCGGTAGCGATCCGCTCCAGCACGGCGAGGTGGTCGTCGACGGTCGCCAGCCCGGCGCCCATGGTGTTCACCGAGACATGGGTGGCCCCGGCTGCTTTCCAGTCGGCAAGCTCGGCCGCGGCCTTGTCGGCATCACCCGTCCAGCTGACCCGGCCCTCCATCCCGAGGCTGTCGGAGTCACGGCCCGCGGCCGCCGCCGCGCGCTGCACTTGTTCCCTCGCGTGGTCCAGACCCGGACCGGGCTCCATCATCGGAAACCAGCCGTCGCCGAGACGGCCCGCGCGCTCGTACGCGCGTTCTGAGGCCGCGCCGAACCACACGGGGATCGGCCGCTGGTTCGGCGGCGGGGCCAGGCCGGCACCGGTCACCGTGTGGTACTTCCCCGTAAAAGTCACCGACCGTTCCGTCCACAGCTTGCGCATGACCTCAACCTGCTCCTCGGACCGCTTGCCGCGGTTGGTGAAGTCCTCGCCCAGCGCCTCGTATTCGACGGCGTTCCAACCCAGACCGACACCGAGGCGGAACCGCCCCCCGGTGAGCAGGTCGACCTCGGCGGCCTGCTTGGCCACCAGTACCGACTGCCGCTGCGGCAGGATGATGATGCCGGTGACGAGTTCGAGTGTGGTCACCGCCGCCAGGTAGCCGAACATGACGAAGGGCTCATGAAACGTCGAGTCGATGTCGTAGGGGCCCTTGAAGCCCTGGTGCACCGTCGTGTCGGCGCCCACGACGTGGTCATAGGCCAGGATGTGGGTGAACCCGAGCTCTTCCACCCCCTGGCCGTATGTGCGAAGGACGGCGGGGTCTCCCCCGAGCTCGGTCTGCGGGAACACGACTCCAGTGCGCATTTTCGGCACAACCGTGCCGCGAGGTAATTGCTTCCCGCGCATAACAACGCCCGCGACCCAATGCACGCGTTTGGCCAACCCGTAGCGGACTCCCAACGTTTTCACAGCGCTACGGGAGTTCCTGCCCAGGTGTCGTTTTATACAGTCGGACGAACATGGATTCTCAGAGCTCGAAGAAGCGAGGCGCACGGCCAGCCATGGCCGTTGTCGCTGCCCTCAGCTTATTCGTTGCGCTGATCGGCGGATTTGCGCTGCGTCCTCAGTACGCCGCCGCCCAACTACCCGAGCCCTCGGTCTGGACCCACGCAGGACAGGGTGTCCAGGCGCACGTCAGTCATGATCCACTACAGCCGGTCACCGGGCAGGTGCGAGAGACGGGCCACGCGTTCGCTCCGGCGACCAAGAAGCCGTTCCACAGCATGTGGATGACGCGTGACCTGCCGACCACTTCGACCGCCGTGTCGCCACAAGTGCCGCGGTTGGCGTTGCCGGTTTCGTTTTCCGCATCGGAGTCCGTGCTTGGCCGCACCCGCGGGGGTGAGTCTGCGGCCGCTCCTGTGAACCGAGATACCTCGACGCAACTCTGCGTCGTCCGCTGCTGACAGGCCCGTGCCGGGCTGTCGTGCTGTCTGACTTAGTCCCGCTAAGGGCAGGGCGCACACCAATTTGTCTTATCGCCACGTCTGCGACGCGCGCAGGCGGTCACAGCTTTTCCACTTGACCGCGTTGAACCGAGCGCAGCCGTAGCGGGCCCTTCGGCCAGACATAATTCAGACACAACGACGCCCACAGGTCGGTCCGATTCCCTGCGTCGATGTCTCGGAGAACAGTCATGCCTGCTGGATACCCATCCGTCCCCCGCGTCGCTCTACGAGTGACATGTCCATGAATCCCGGTGCACAAGAGCTCAATTCCGCACAAACGCAGTCCGCTGGCCTTGTTCGTGAGAGCCACTCGGAGGCTTTTCACTTACCCCGACTGGAGCATTCCACCCTGCCGATGGCCGCCGATCGAGGTGCCGGATGGAGGGCGTTACGGGACGCCGGGCCAGTCGTGTTCATGAACGGCGCCTACTACCTGACCCGCCGCGAGGACGTGCTGGCGGCCCTGTCTCAACCCAACCTGTTCTCAGCACAACTGGCACTGCAGCCGCCCGGCAGCCCGGTGCCGGTGCTGCCTTCGGCCTTCGACCCGCCCGAACACACCCGCTACCGCAAAATCCTGCAACCCCACTTCAGCCCGCACGCCTTGAGCAGATCCCGGCCCGTGATGGAACGCCACGCCGCCGAAATGATCGCCCGCCTCGCGGGCCGAAACCACTGCAATGGGGTCGATTTCGCGCGCAGGTACCCGTTCCAGGTCTTTATGGAGCTCTACGGGCTCCCCCCAACGGACGTGGACAGCGTGATCGGTTGGAAGGACGCCGCATTGGCGGGCAAACCCGAAGGATCCGAGTTGCTGGCGTACTTTACCGATGCCATCCAGCAACGTCGGCGCAGGCCGGGTAGCGACATGTTGTCGCAAGTGATGACCGGTCCCGGGGAACTCAGCGACCTCGAATTGTTGGGCATGAGTCACCTGCTGATTCTGTCCGGCCTGGACACCGTCGCTGCGGCGATCGGCTTCTCGCTGTTCGAATTGGCGCGCAGGCCGCGGCTGCGACGCGACCTTTGCGCTAAGCCCGAGCAGATCAGGGCGTTCATCGAAGAGATTGTCCGGCTCGAACCGTCAGCGCCATTGGCGGCACGGGTCACGACCGATTTCGTGAATGTGAGCGGGATGACGCTTCCTCCGGGCACGCCGGTGCGGTTGTGCACGGCCGCAATCAACCGCGACGGCAGCGACGCAGCATCTACCGATGACCTGGTGCTGGACGGAAAGGTGCACCGGCACTGGGGATTCGGTGGCGGGCCGCACCGTTGCATAGGTTCTCACCTGGCTCGGATCGAACTGTCGATCGTCGTTGACGAGTGGCTGCGACAGATCCCCGACTTCGAGCTGCTGCCGGGCTACAGCCCTGAAATCAACTATCCGTCGAAGTCCTTCGCGCTCAAGGCGCTGCCATTGAGCTGGGGGCCTAGTGGTGATGACCGAGTCCGCGGACGGCATAGCTTCGACCGAAGCGGTCATGGTGCCTCGTCAAGACTTGCCAGGACGGCGAATTCCACTGTGCCGCAACGCTCCACGACCGACCCACCCAATATCCCATCGGACGGAGGGCGGGCCCGTGAAGCGCTGCAATAACCGCACGCGCTATCGATTGCGTTCGCCCAATGACTGGCCGGGCAACCCCGGCATTCGCCGATCCAGATCCCCCGGACCGCAACGGCCGCGCCATTCCAGGCCATCGGTCACGGTCGGCAAAGCCTTGCGGGCCTTGAGACATAGCAATTATGGGAGATCATCGTGGCAAGTTTCAAATCGACTGAAGTCACTGCCGCTCTGAAGGCCGGCGTTGTACTTGCAGTCGGCCGTGTGCTGTTCAGCGCGACGGGGTGTTTGCCGGACGTGGTACAAGGCACACCGACGAGCACGTCGACTGTCGTCCCGAAACCTCCTGTAAAAAACAACCTGCGCTTCCCCCCAATCGGCCCGCGTAGCTCCGATGCCGCCGAGTGGCGTTCGATAGCGCGATGTTTGATGCTGCAGGGCACTATATGGCCGAGGTCCAGCTCGAGTATCTGCAGGATCACGCGGGTACGGCGACTAACCCGGAGATCTTCAACCGGGCCGCTTTCCAGCTTGTACTAGCTGGTTCGCCACCGACCCCCCAACTCGACTGCCGACACCGAATCCGAGAATCGACAGTGGACTTACGCGCCGACATCTTAAGGCCGACAGCCTAGGCACGCCGCGCAGTGAGGTGGTCAAGCAGATCAACTGGTGGCGTTGACCGCGATGGACAGCCTCGACTTGAACGCGTCCGGTATAGGGATGTATCCATTGTCCACCAAGCCATTCTGGCCTCCCGCGATGGTGCTCTGCAGGAAGGCCTTCACCGCGGTACCGACCTGGGGATCCGGATACTTCGAGCAGACAATTTCATAGGTAGCCAGAACGATGGGGTAGGAGCCAGGCTGGCGCGGCCGGTAGAACGAGATCGTGTCGAGCACGAGGTCGTTGCCTGGATTGATGATCCCTGCCGAGGCAATGGTTTTCGATACCGAGTCTGCGCTGATCGCCACAGCGTCCGGGCCTGCCGACGTGATGATCTTGGCCATGCCCAGATGTTGCGCCTGAGCAAACGACCACTCGTTGTAGCTGATCGCCCCTTCGGTGCGCTTGACCGCCGCGGAGGTGCCGTCGTTGCCCATGGCGCCTTCGCCTACACCTCCATTAAACGTCTTCCCCGCACCCTTACCCCACGCGCCGTCGCCAGCGGTATCGAGATATCTCTGGAAGTTGTCCGATGTCCCGGACAAGTCGCTACGGAACACGACATGAATTGGCTCGGCGGGCAGGGTCGTACCTGCGTTGAGCTTCGTGATCGCGGGATCGTTCCAGGCAGTGATGCCGCCGTTGAAAATCTTGGCAAGTGTGGGACCGTCCAGGGTAAGCGAGTTGAGGCCGCTGACGTTGTAGGTGATCGCGATGGGTCCGAACACCACCGGTAGGTTCCATGCCGGCGAGCCACAGCGCTGCTGGGCAGCAGCGTACTCCTGGGGATTCAACGGAGAGTCCGACCCACCCAAATCGGTTTGGTTGCCGGTAAATTCGCTAATCCCGGCGCCCGACCCGTTGGCTGTGTAGTTCAGCGACTGACCCGAACACGCCTCCTCGAATGCCTTCACGAATCGTGTCATCGCATTGGCCTGGGCCGTCGACCCGCTCGCCTTGAGCGTTTTCTTCCCACCGCAGCTGACGTCCTTCGAGGGCGCGCTGGTCGGCGTGCTTGGTGCATTCGCTTTATTGTCACTACCGCATCCCGACAGCAACGCAATGGTAGCCAGGAAGTATGCCGAAGCGCTAAATCGGTTGAATTTCAACGAGCTTCCTTTTGATTGAAAGTCGAACCACGATCTTCGCTCCTGTGGCCGTCCAGCGCGAACGAGTCAGTCACGTGGCCGTCACCTGGGCGGGACGGTTTCGCTACGATCGTCATCAGCAGGATGGCAGCCAGCTTAGCCGCAGCAGAAGCGGCTTTACCCGTGGGGCCCCTGAACGTTCACTGAAAATTTGCTTCGCCCAGTTGATTTCGCGCCCTTATGTCTCGGGTCGCAAAGTGATTCCACCGGCCGCGCTGTGGGAAATCGGCGATCAGACCGAGTTGCCTCCGACCGACGGAGGACGAATTGCTGGGAGCCGCGCCTTTTGGGCGTTGCGGGTCAACGTATGGCAGCGCAAGCGCTGGAAGCGGCCAGCTTTCGCGCTCGTTTTGCTTCAAGTTAACCCGAGGGTGAACAAAACATGTACAACATCGCGGCGGACTGGAACTGCTGTCGCAGTAGCGCCAGAATCGGACGGGAGGATTCCGGAAACCCTTTCGTGGCGGCATATCTCGGCGCGGCAACACATCTCACTCAGGGAGCATCTGATGGCTACCCGCCTGATAGTCGCTACAGCGGTCGCGCTGGCTGTCTTGCTGACAGCGAGCGCAACCGCGCATGCCGATTCTGTCGATGACAGATTCCTCGCCACACTGAAATCCGAGGGCATCACGGACCAGGTATCTGGGGGACACGCGATCGATGCCGCCCACTTCGTCTGCGTGAAACTTGACAACGGCGCGACGCCCTCAGATGTCGTGAACGACGTGGTGTTCAGCAGTAACATGCCTGCCTATCATTCTGGCGTCTTCGTCGGCGCCAGCATCGACGCGTATTGCCCGCGGCACAAGGCCGAAATTCCCGCGGGTTAGGCGGGAAGCCGCTGGAAGCTCGTGGCCAGCTGTGGGCCGTCGCCGTGCGCTGATTTCGTATTGGACAGCCCCACCGGCGCGAGTGGTCACCCGGCCGTGGCGCGGGCTCGTGTGCCGCGGGTCCTTGGATGGGGATGACCGCGCTTCAGAAAGCGCGTCGGTCCCCGGGTATTGCCACGGCTTAGCGGCGCATTCCGAAATGGGACGCCCTGTCCTGCGATCAACGATAAGCGTTCGACGCGCTCGCCCTAGGGGGAGTGGCGAGGCGCAACCCGTGATCTGGGTCCTCCAAGCAACGTTGTGTGTTGGCGCGACTGTAGTTGGGCTCGTCGTGTGCGCCGGGCGGGGGGCGTGTCACGGTGGTGGCGAGCATTTCCTTCTGGCACCGATAGCCGCCTTTTGACCGCCGAGTTACTCTCACGGCTGCCTCGCCCACGGCGGTAAAACCGCGCCGGAGTCAGCCGTCGTCGCCCACTTTGTCGCCGGATTCTTGTTCGGCGTGGCGATGCTCCTGCTCGTGCGCGCGGTCGTGTCACGACGTCGCACCCGGGTGCGGGTATTGCCACGGGTTATCACAACCGTTCTCGATGGACTGTGACCGCGCTGGCGTGTTGCCGCCTGGTGTACGTCGCGAGCGTGGGTGCCATGGACGGGCGCCGCGCGGCCTCGGCCGACCGATACCTGGGTTTTTACGGGATCGTGGCTGTTGAGCCGGGCAAGCATCGAGAATGGACAATCAGCATCTGAGCAGTCCTCCGTTTGCCTTACCGGAACCTTCAATCTCGCCCTCGCCGTATTGGGTCACCGTCGTGTTTTTCGCACAGATAGGATTCGGGGTCATTCTCTTGAATTAGCCAGCACCTCCGCGCGGTACGTGGACCGGCGTCGGTGTCTGGTCAGGCGATCGACGGACAGCTGCGCTGATGGGCACTTGCCGGCGACGGCGGCCGCGAGTCCGCTATCGACCGATGAGTCCGTCCCGGATGCGACTGGCAGTATCGGGGTTGTCTCGGTCGGACCAGCACTGACGCGACGTCGACCCCGCCATCTTCTGGATGGGCGAGGCAGGCCGCGATGCCGATAACTTGCTGCCAGAACTCGTTCGGCCGTTAGGGACTTGTCGTGATCAATCATTGGACACGACATGCCCATCGAGAAATAGATGAGATTTGCCGGATTCACGATTTCGGTCGCGGTGCGCTACGCCTCCCAGCTACGGTCATGCTGTGATGATAGGTCGCGCGTATTTAGAGGCCGACTGGCGGCGAGAAGCGCTGCGGACGAATCTCTGGGTTGTCCCGGCGCTCGAAACCGTGGCGATATCGCTTGTCTTCTGCGTCACTTATGCCTTAGACCGCGCTGCCTTTGACGGGCATATTCAGTTCCCGGGGTGGGTGCTCAACGGATCCTCCGATAGCGCGCGAGTCATCCTGACCACTGTCGCCGCGGCCATCATCACCGTGATCGGCATCGTCTTCTCGATCACCATCGTTGTCCTGACGCTCGCGTCGACTCAATTCGGGCCGCGGATGTTGCGCAACTGCGTGCGCGACCCGGGAACCCAAGTGGCGCTGGGGGCCTTCGTTGCCACGTTCTGCTACACCATGATCACCCTTGTGTCGGTCGGTGGCACGGGTGACAAGGGTGACTTCGTGCCGCATCTGTCGATCACCGTGGCCTTGGTGCTAACCCTGGGCAACGTGGGCGTGCTGATCTACTTCCTCAACCACGTCGCCGTGATGATTCAGCTGCCCGTCGTGATCGCCGGCATCGCGAGAACGCTCCACGCCGAGATTGAGTCACAAAGTCGCGGAGCTTTGTCCTTCAGGGGGGCGGAGCGAGGCCCGTCGAGCGACGAATTGTTGGCTCGCCTGGCCGAGGCTGGTGCCCCGATCCGGACCCCGCGCAGCGGCTACCTACAAGTGATCCGAATGGAAAAATTGGTGAAGGTAGCCGCGAAGGCGGGCGCGATCATCGAGTTACCCTATCGTCCAGGGCATTTCTTCGTCGCGGGCCAGGTGATGGCGCGGGTTTGGCCGGCCAGCTCGGCCGCCGCGGTGGAGAAGAGTCTGGCTGTTGGCCATATCGCGGGCGCATATCGCACCCTGCCCCAGGATATTTCTTTTGGAGTCGACCAACTCGTGGAGATCGCCCTACGTGCGTTGTCGCCCGCGATCAACGACACCTTCACGGGTATGACTTGTGTCGACTGGATCGCCGACGGACTATGCCGGATTTCCACCGCGTGGCGTCCGCAACATGTCCGGCGCGACAATCAAGGTCAGATTCGCGTGATCGCCAACCAGCCCAATTTCGACCGACTTGTGCAGCGGGCGTTTGACACAATCCGCCAGGCCGCAGCCGGCATGCCCGCAATCATGATTAGGCAACTCGATGCGCTGGCGAAGATCGTCGAGCAGACGCCCGACCGGGCCCGGCAAACAGTGCTGCGCCAGCAGGCCGAGGCTATCCAGAAGTTAAACCTGGATACGGTGCCCGACCAGGGCGACCGAGATGACGTCACCCGCCGCTATGAGACGTTCATGGCACTGCTCGGATCAGGCGACCATTCGACATCGCCCGAAACGCTCGCGCATTAACGCTTTCCCCGCTCGGTGCGCGGCTAGGCCAACACGAAGTACCGCACCCACAAATAGCTGACGCCAATTACCGCCGACGTCAGTGTGATTACCGCCCCTCTTCGGGTGAATGCCCAGAAGGAGACGGCGTGGCCGCTGCGCTCGGCCAGCCCAATAACGACGACGTTGGCGCTGGCCCCGACGGCGGTGAGGTTGCCGCCGAGAACGGTGCCCAGGATCAAGGCCCACCACAGCACGCCGTGCGGGTTGAGGTGCTGATTTGACGCGGTGAACTGGGCGACGATCGGTGTCATCGTGGCGGCATAGGGGACGTTATTGACAAAGCCGCTGAAAAGGAAGGACACGCCGAGGATCAGTAGCGTCGTCATCCAGGGACCGCCGCTGGTTGCGTGCCCGGCCAAGTGTGCCAATTTATCGATGACGCCGGTTTTGATCAGCGCTCCGACCATGACGAACAGCCCCGCAAAGAACAACAGTGTCTCCCACTCGACGCCAGACAGATAGAACTCACGGCCGAGCCGGGAGATCACGATCAGGATCCCCGCGCCGGTCATCGCCACCAGTGACGGTTCCATGTGGATCTGCTTGTGTGCGACGAAGCCAGCGAAAACCAAGACCAGGACAATCCCGCAGTGGATCAGGAGCCGCCGATCTCGAATAGCTTCGCGTTCATCCATCGACATGACATCGGCGATTCGCTCGGGGTCGACGGTAAACGCACCGGGGAACATGGGGCGCAGCAGCGCCACGAGGGCGCCCAGGACGATGATCACCACCGGCGCCATGTTGGCCAGAAAGGACACGAAACTCAGGTCGGCTCCGGTGCCGATGATGATGGTGGTCGGGTCGCCGACCAGCGTCGCGGCGCCGCCGATGTTGGCTGCGAACGCCTCGGCGATGAGAAATGGGGCCGGGGCGACGTCTAGCCGGTCGCAAACCAGTAGCGTGACCGGCGCGATCAACAAGACCGTGGTGACGTTGTCCAGGAAAGCCGATCCGAGCGCGGTGACCAGCAACAGCATGACGATGATCCGCATCGGGGAGCCCTTGGCACGCTTGGCGGACCAAATTGCCACGTACTCGAACACGCCGGTCTGGCGCACCACGCTGACGATGATCATCATCCCCAGGAGCAGAAAGATGACATCCCAGTCGATTCCCGTGTCCTCTGAGTAGAAGACTTCATGGGAATTGATCACCGGCAAGAAGAACATGGCCGTCGCGCCGGCGAGCGCCACCAGCGTCTTGTTGAAACGCTCGGTGGTGATCAGCACGTATGCGACCACGAACACCACGGTCGCGTAAATCGGATGAAACGCGTTCATCTGCCGTCCCACCGTTGGGCATGTCCGCGGATCAGCACCGCGCACCGGGATCTGGCGATCACGACTTGAGCACCGCAGCGAGTAAGCGTGAAGCCGTGATCACACCCAGCAGCCGCCCGTTTTTTACCACCGGGATCAGCGGACTACGGAGCCGCGCCATTTTCGCAGCGACCTCGAGGACGGTCTCGTCGAATTCGGCGGGCGGCACATTGACCAAATGCTCCGACAGCATGGCGCCCACCGCCCTGCCGCCCAGTCGCTCCGCGATGTGGTCAGCAACCGACTCGCTCAGCACGCCAGCCAGCAACGGATCATCCTGCACAAAGCGGGGCACGATAAATCGAACCACCTGCGACGCCGGTAGCACCGCGAAAACTGCGCCGGACGCGTCAACGACCAAGATCCCTGGGAGCCGTTGCTCGGCGATCATGCGGACGGCCTCGAGTGCGTCGGCATCCATAGTGATCACCGGGAAGTTCTCAGCAATATCCGCGGCGAGCATACGCCGACCCTACAATGGCAGCCTGACGACCGCAGTACCGTTCACGATGGTTGCCCGCCGGGCTCTGGCCGCCTACCAGCGACCGCAAACCACGACGCATTTGCTCGGCCGTCCGCATGCAGGACCGGTAAAGCGCGTCGCCCTGAGTGTCAAGGATCAGTCCGACGTGCTGCCCCTCTGAAGTGGGGACTCGGCGATGTGGGACCCCCGGCAGGATTTGAACCCGCGACCACGGATCCGCGACTCATTGTTCCCGTTACCCGGTCGAAGACTCCGTTAATTCTTGTGCGACAACGCATTTGGTACCGTGAGCAGACCGAGGAGACCCCACCAATTCGTCTCGCTTGGCGGTCATTATTGATGAATAAACGAGACATCATGGCGATCTGTACCACGCAACCGCGCACAAACTTGCCCGACCTGAATATAGTCGGATAAACAAGTGGGCGACCGCTTGACTCCAGTGCCGACACCTCGTGCTCATCGACGATCTGCCATAGACCAAACTCGGCCAAGATAAAACAAGGTGGCACTGCGCGCCGCGATCGCTCCGAGCCTTCACGCCGAAGCGACGGCAAGAATAATCCTCAGTCCGTCAACGTGATTCGTCCGTGAACGCGCACAGAATGCGCCGCCACTCGAGCTGGTCACGACCACGCAACGGCTTCGTCGCGCGCGGTAACACCAGGCATCTCCATCGACAGCAGATGCTCGAAGCTGATCGTCGGCCAGTTACCCTTAGCCGCCCCCGCGGTGGCAAACTTGATGGTTGGGGCTGGTCTTGCTCGGATTGCGCTAGGGTCGCAGACTAAGCAGACTAAGCAGGTGCGGTTACCGGAAAACAAGCCGTCGATGATCATCGCTGTCGGCGGTATTGCAGAAAAGAGCCAAGCTTTCCCTTCGCGCTCTGATCGGATAATGGGATCGTGGGCATGACAGCGCCGGCTGGCCGGCTGCGTATCTCGCTGCCGTTGGGCGACGTGTTTAAGCGCATCTTTCTGGGGAAGCCGCTGATCAGCGAGCACCTGGAATCGGAGAGCTTGTCGAATGTCGTTGCACTGGGTGCGCTTTCACCGGACGCGATCTCTTCGACCGTCTATGGTCCCGAACAGATCATGGTCGAGCTGCTGCCCGCCGCCGGACTGGCCGCCTATGTGTTGGTACTTCCCATCGCCGGTGTGATCTTGCTGATTTTGGCGCTGGTGACCGGGTCGTATCGGCAGGTCGTCATGGCTTACACCCAACGGGGCGGCTCTTACGTGGTCGCGCGGGCCAACTTCGGGCCCCGCTGGGCGCAGCTGTCCGCCGCCGCGCTGTTGATCGACTACGTGGTCACCGTGGCGGTGCAGTGCGCTTCCGGCACGTTTGCGGTGGTGTCGGCGGTCCCATCACTGGGCGCCTACCACTTGGAAATCACGGTGGGCGCGTTGCTGCTGATTTCTTACGCCAACCTGCGCGGATTGAAGGAGGCGGGCCGCCTGTTCGCCGTGCCGGTCTACGCGTTCATCCTCATGCTCACGGTGTTGATCGTGACCGGTGTCGTTCGTCAAATCTTTTGGGGTTTACCGCAATACGATCCGACGCAGATCATCGGAGCGGTGCCGGTCCATCAGGGGAACGGGCTGGTGATGGGCGCCACCGTGCTGGTTTTGCTGCGCGCATTCGCCAACGGTGGCACGTCGCTGACCGGGGTCGAGTCGATCGCAGACGCGGTCAACATCTTTCATAAGCCTCAAGGCCTCAACGCCCGTCGCGTCCTCACCGCAATGGCCTGCGTCCTGGGGTTCTTGTTGGTTGGCGTCATCTATCTGGTGCACGCCACTCACGCCACTCCCTTTGTCGCGGAATACCCGTCGATGATGTCTGAGGTTGCCCGGGCGGTTTTCGGCAGTGGGGCGATCGGCAACATCATGTACTGGCTTCTGCAGATAGCCAGCGCGGCGATCCTATTCTTCGGCGCCAACACCAGTTTCAATGGTTTTCCCGCGCTGACGAGTTTTGTTGCCGAGGACAGTTTCCTGCCGCGGCCGCTGGTGAAACGCGGCCATCGTCTGGTGTTCTCCAACGCCATCATCACGCTGACCGCGCTCGCGCTGATACTGCTGTTGGTGACCGGCGGTTCGGTCGATGCGTTGGTGCCGCTTTTCGCGATGGGCGTGTTCACCGGATTCTCGATGGCCGGCTACGGCATGACCAAACACCATCTCACCCACCGTGGGCCGGGCTGGCGCTACAAGCTGGCGATCAACTTTTCCGCGGGGATCTTGTCGACGATCGTGGTGGGGATCTTCGCGGTGGCCAAGTTCACCGAGGGGGCCTGGCTGGTGGTCGTTGTCCTCCCCGTGCTGGTGTTCGCGTTGATGCGGCTCAACCGGCGCTACCGGGCCGAGGCCGCCGTTCTGAAGATGTCTTCCACCGCGCCCGCCGGGTCGGGCGCGTCAACACGACATCTGGTGTTCGTTTTTGTGGATTCGGTCGATCTTGCCGAGGTCGAGGCACTGCGCTACGGAGTGGGATTGCACCCTGACGAGCTGACCGCGGTGCACTTCGTGCTGGACGCGGATCATGCCGCGGACTTACAGGAGCACTGGGAGCATTTCAACCGGGATACTCCGCTGCGGCTGATCGACTGCCCGGATCGGCACCTCAGTCGGGCTGCGCAAGAGCTGGTCCTTGAGGCGCTGAACGAAGATCGCGACACCGACGAACGGGCAGACACCGAGGTGACGGTGCTGTTGCCGCGTCGAACATATGCGCCGCTGGTGGGCAGGCTGCTGCACGACCGCACCGCTGACAGGATGGCCCGCGCTGTCACCCGGATCCCGGGTGCGATCGCGCTGATCGTCCCCTACGACACAGGGTCTCGGATAGCGCAGGCGACCGCTGACCGTCTCGAGCAACGGATCGCGCGACGAGTCAGCCGAGTGCTGACGCGGATTTCTGGCATCGAGGAACACGAACATCCCCAGGGGCTCCCGGCCGTTATCGCCGTGGCCCGGCTCGTTCCCGGGCGACGGGCCACCATCGAAGGAAGGGTCAGTCAGATCGAGGACAATGCCGAGGGCCTGCTAGCGTCTCGATCGATCCTGGTCGGCGACGACAGCGGAGAGGTCCGGGTCATTCTCCATACCGGCCACGGTGACGCTATCGAGCCCGGTCAAGTGCTGCGGATCACCGCAGAAGCGCGCCTCAACGGCAGCGAGCCGATGGCGATGGTCGACCCCACATACCACGTCGTCGAGAACCGAGGAAGTGATGCGTTGTGACAATATCGGCTGAGGCGACGTCGGCTCGCCGAACAGCGGTCCCGCCGTCCTTCGGCGACGTGTGTAAGCGTGTGCTTCTGGGGAAGCCGATGATCAGCGAACAGTTGGAATCGGAGAGATTATCTAATCCCGTTGCACTCGGTGCGATTTCACCGGACGCGATCTCCTCAACCGCCTACGGTCCCGAACAGATCATGGTCGAACTGCTGCCACACACGGGGATGGCCGCGTTCGTGTTGGTGCTGCCGATCACCGGCGCCATCCTGCTGGTCCTGATATTGGTGACGCTGTCGTATCGGCAGGTCGTGACGGCCTACGCCCGAGCCGGCGGCTCCTACCTGGTGGCGCGGGAGAACTTCGGGCCCAGGGTGGCGCAGGTCGCCGCCGCCGCATTGTTGATCGACTACGTGGTCACCGTCGCGGTGCAACCCGCGGCCGGCACGGTGGCGGTGGTGTCGGCGATACCCCAACTGCGCCCCTACAGCTTGGAAATCACCGTGGCCGCGGTGATCCTCATTTGTTACGCCAACCTGCGCGGATTGCGGCAGGCGGGCCGGATATTCGCCGTGACTACCTACTCGTTCGTCATCATGATGGTGGCGATGATCGTCACCGGCTTCGTCCGTGAAATTATTTGGGGCTTACCGACCTACCCATACGATCCGGAGCATCTTCCGGGAGCGGTTCTGGTTCATCAGGACAACGGCCTGGTGATGGGCGCCACCATTATCGTGTTGCTGCGCGCCTTCGCCCACGGCGGCACGTCGCTGACCGGAGTGGAGGCTATTTCCAATTCGGTCAATCTCTTCCGTAAGCCGCAGGGACCCAACGCGCGCAGGGTCCTCACCGTAATGGTTTGGATCCTCGGGTTCTTGCTGGCCGGCGTGGCCTACCTTGCGCACCACACCCACGTCACTCCCTTTGTCGCTGAATATCCTTCGATGCTTTCCGAGATCGCCCGGACGGTTTTCGGGGGCGGGGCGATCGGTAACACCCTGTACTTCCTCGTCCAGGCGTCGAGCGCGGCTATCCTGTTCACGGGTGCCAATACCAGTTTCGCCGGCTTCCCGCCGCTGGCCAGTTTCATTGCCGAGGACCGTTTTCTGCCGCGGCCGTTGACCAAACGCGGTCATCGCCTGAGGTTCTCCAACGGCATCATCACGTTGGCCACGCTGGCGGTGATACTGCTGCTGGTGACCGGCGGCTCGGTGCGCGCGTTGGTGCCGCTTTTCGCGATCGGTGTGTTCAGCGCATTCGCGATGGCCGGCTACGGCATGACCAAACACCATTTCACCCACCGTGGGCCGGGTTGGCGACGCAAGCTGGGGATCAACCTGTCCGCAGGAATCGCATCGACGATCGTGGTGGGGATCTTCACGGTGGCCAAGTTCACTGAGGGCGCCTGGGTAATAGTGGTCATCTTCCCTCTGCTGGTGTGGGCATTGATGCGGCTCAACCTGCAGTACCGCGTCGAGGCCGCCGTTCTGGAGACGTCTCGCAACGAGCCTCCCCAGTTGGTCAGGGACGAGCGACATCGGGTGTTCGTCTTTGTGGATTCCGTTGACCTCGCGGTGGTTGCGGCACTGCGCTACGGAAAGGGACTGCACCCCGAGGAGCTGACCGCGGTGCAGTTTGTCGTGGATGCGGCCCATGCCGCGGACTTGCAGGCGCAATGGGAGCAGTTCGATGAGGACACTCCGCTGTGGGTGATCGACTGCCCGGATCGCAACCTTGGTCGAGCCGCGCAAGAGCTGGTCCTGCAGTCGCTGCATCAGAATCCAGGTGCGCGGGTGACGGTACTGTTGCCACGCCGAGAGTATGCGCCGCTTATAGGCCGCCTGCTTCATGACGCTACCGCGGACAAGATGTCCCAGGCAGTCAGCCGGGTCCACGGTGCGACCGCGATCATCGTGCCTTACGACATCGAGTCTCGAATAGCCCGGGCAATCCCCGACCGCGCCGTATAACCGAGCGCGCCACGGATCCCCCCACAAAGTGTCAGAAGCGGGTGTCGCGTATGAGGCGCATCGCCGCAGGCTGATTGGACGTCTCGTCGACAACGGCCCACAAAGGTCCGCTCGCTGATCAACCGCTTCGGTGGAGGGTCTGCTATATCTCAACCTTCATCGGCCCGACGTCCCAAATGCCATCGCAGTACTCGGCAATGGCCCGGTCCGAGGAGAACTTTCCGCTTCGCGCAACGTTGAGGATCGACATGCGCGACCACGCGTCGGCGTCCTGCCAGGCCGCACTGACCCGGGCCTGGCAGTCTATGTAGGACCGGTAGTCGGCCAACACCAGGAAGGGGTCGTGGTGGCGCAGCGAGTCGACTACCGGCCGCAGAATTTCGCTGTCGCCGTTGGTGAAATGTCCTTGGGCGATGAGTTCTAGTACCTCGGCGAGTTCGGGGTCGCGTGCGATGTAGGTCGCCGGGCTGTAGCCCTCGGCGTGGACCTGTGCGACCTCTTCCTCGTTCAAGCCGAAGAGGAAGAAGTTCTCGGAGCCTGCCTCTTCGAGCATCTCGACGTTGGCGCCGTCGAGCGTGCCGATGGTCAACGCTCCGTTGATCATGAACTTCATGTTCCCCGTTCCCGAGGCCTCCTTGCCGGCCGTGGAGATCTGCTCGGACAGATTGGCGGCCGGGTAGATCAGATGCGCGTTCTGCACATTGAAGTTGGGCACGAAAACGACCTTCATGAACGGGTTTACGTCCGGGTCGGTATTGACGATGTCACCGACGGCGGTAATCAATTTGATGATCCGCTTGGCCATGAAGTATCCCGGTGCGGCCTTGCCGCCGAAAACGAACGCGCGCGGCGCGACTACTAGGTCGGGATTTTGCTTCAGCCGGTTATAGAGGGTAATGATGTGCAGCGCGTTGAGGTGCTGGCGCTTGTACTCGTGGATCCGCTTGACCTGAACGTCGAACAGCCAGGTCGGATCGAGCTCCACGTCCGTCACCGCGTATAGGTATTCCGCGAGCCGCGTCTTGTTGGCGCGCTTGACTTCTCGCCATCGCTCGCGGAACGCGGGATCATGCACGTAGGCCTCCAGCCCACGCAGCCGGTCCAGCTCCACCAGCCAGCCATCGCCAATCGTCTCGTTGAGCAGCTTGCGCAGCCCCGGGTTGGCCAGCGCCAGGAACCGCCGGGGTGTCACGCCATTGGTGACGTTGCCGAATCGCCGCGGCCACATCTCGTAGAAGTCTTTGAGCACACTGGCTTTCAGCAGCTCCGAATGCAGTGCCGCGACACCATTGACCGCGTGACTGCCGACGGTCGCGAGGTGCGCCATCCGCACGCACTTGCCACCGTCCTCACCGATCAGCGACATCCGCCGCACGCGATCCTCGTCGTCGGGGAAGCGCGCACGCACCTCGTCGAGGAAGGCTTCGTTGATTTGCAAAATGATCTGCAGGTGTCGCGGCAGCGCCTCACCGAAGATCGACAGCGGCCAGGTTTCCAGCGCCTCGGGGAGCAGCGTGTGGTTGGTGTAGCCGAAAGTTGCCACCGTGATTTCCCACGCCTGATCCCACTCGACGTTGTGCTCGTCGATCAGCAGTCGCATCAGTTCGGCGACGGCGACCGAGGGGTGGGTGTCGTTGAGCTGGATCGCCCATTTCTGCGGCAAAGCACTCAGCGGCTGCCCAGCCCGCTCCTGGTGGATGCGCAGGATGTCCTGCAGCGAGCAACTGACAAAGAAGTACTGCTGCAGCAACCGCAGGCGTTTGCCGGCTTCGGGCTCGTCGTTCGGGTAGAGGACCTTGGAGACCGTCTCCGAGATCACTTCTTCGTCGACCGCTTTGTAAAAATCACCGGTGTTGAAGACTTCCAGCGCGAACGATTCGACGGCCCGTGCGCTCCACAGTGTCAGGGTGTTGCAGGTGTTTACGCCGTAGCCCTGGATCGGGGTGTCGTAGGAGACGCCCTTGAGTACCCGCTGGGGAAGCCAGCGCACCCGGAGGCGGCCCGCGTCGTCCTGATATTGCTCCGTGTGGCCACCCCAGTTGACGATGTAGCTTGCGTCGGGCTTGTCGATTTCCCACGGGTTCCCGTAAACCAGCCAGTTGTCCGTCTTCTCGACCTGCCAACCGTCTCTGATCTCCTGCTCGAAGATGCCGAACTCGTAGCGGATGCCGTAGCCGATGGAAGGGCGCTCGAGCGTGGCCAGCGAATCCAGATAGCAGGCGGCAAGTCGGCCGAGGCCGCCATTGCCCAGGCCGGGCTCTTTTTCGCAGGACATGATGACGTCGAGGTCCTGACCCAGGTCCGCCAGCGCTTGCCGCGCCGCGTCCTCGATGCCCAGGCTGAGCAGGTTGTTGCCCAGCTGCGGCCCCATCAGGAACTCCGCCGACAGGTAGCACGTCACCTTGTCGGGCCCTTCGAGCCAAGTGTGAGTTGTGGCCATCCAGCGCTGCTGCATCCGATCGCGTACAGCGAGCGACAGCGCGCGGTAGTAGTGCTCCGGCGTGAGCGCTGCCCGCGGCCTGGCGATCGAGTACACCAAATGGTCACTGACGGCCTGGCGCAGTGCATCGGCCGACGTGCCGGTGCGCACGACGGTCGGCTTGCCCGGGCCGGCCACGGTGCCGTCGGTCCTCTGTACTAGATCAGTCATTCGATTCTTCACGCTCCCGGTGGTCGATCGCGCGGGGCTGATCGGGCGAAGTGCTGAAAGTCTGGCATCGTCGTGTTTCCGCGGAGAGAGGACGCGGGGTCATTCCCGTGAATTGGCCAGCATCTGCGTGCGGTATGCGCGCCGGCGTCGGTGTATCGCCGGGCGGATCGGTGGACAACTGCGCGAGCGGATACTGGCCGGCCGTGGCGGCTGTGAATCCGCGCTCTACCGATGGGTCCGCATCATTGACTGATTCCTACGATCTCGAGCAATTCCCGGTGATCGGTGACGCGGTAGTCGGGTGCGCAGTCCTCGTATTCTTTTGTACCTTGGTCGGAGTCGAACATGATGGTGCGCATTCCAACCTGACGCGCGCCGTAGATGTCGCGGAACATGTCGTTTCCGACGTACACGGTCTGGGCCGCGGAAACTCCCATCCGCTCCAGCGCGTACTCGAACAGCCTCGAGTCCGGCTTACGGAAACCGTGATCACCGGAGACCACGATCGGGTCGAAGTACTGGGTGAGCCCGACTTTGTGCAGTTCGCCGTGGGCATAGGCACTTTGGGCATCGGTGACAATCGCCAGAGGGAACCGCTGGCGGAGCTGGTCAAGCATCGTGCGCACGTGCGGATAAAGTTTCAGCTTCTTGCGAGACACGCCGCGGTAGATCTCGGCGAGAGTCAGCGGAAGCTGCGCGAGGCGTTCCGGCGGCAACCCCCGGGTGTAATCCCCGCCGTAGTCGTCGATGATGGAACGCCAGATGGCCACCGCATCGAACTCCGGGTACTTTTCTGGACTTTCCCGCTGCTGGCGCTTCAGGCGAGCGAAGTATTCGTCACGCACCTGGTGCCGTCGCATGTCGATGCCCTGGTAGGTCAGGAAGTGCCCGATGGCTCGGAAAATGTCCTCGCGGTGCTCATCGGTGCGGATGTGCACCAACGTGCCATTGACGTCGAACGCGACGGCGGCGACTCCGGTCAAGGCAATCGGCACGTCAGCACGCCTGCAACAGGCGCTTCGACTGCCGGATCAGCTTGGCGCCGTAGTCGTTGCAGATGTAGTCGTTGCGGGCCACCCGCAGCAGGTTCATCGCCATGAAGTACGGCAGTCGCGCTGTGATTGATTGGAAAGCGGCGCCACAGTCGGGGAAATGGCAGCAATACTCCCACAGGAAGTGACCGATGAACGGCTCCGCTTGATGCGCGTGGCCGGTTGCCGCCATGAACGCATGCTGGATCTCGCCCGCGACCCGACCTACGTCGAACATTCGGTCGCCCCATTTCGCCCGCTCGAGGTCAATCGCGGCGACGTCCAACCCGTGTCCGAACAGAAAGTTGGCCGGTGTCGCGTCGCCGTGCAACCAGACCTGTTGATCGGACCACATCGACGTCCTATCCCGCCACAGCCCCTGTAGCCAGAGCAGTTCGTCGGTGTCCCACGCCCCGATGCGGTTGCGCCGCTCTAACTTGTACACCAACTCGCTAAAGTAGCGGCAGTCAGCGTCGAAGTCGACCGTGTCGGAACCGGCGGTCCGATTATGTTGAGTCGCAAGGAAATACGCCAGTGCCTTGAGGCGCCAGTACAGGTGTGAATCACAGTGGTGACGGATCGAGCGTTTGATGGCTTGGCTGAACTGCTCCCCTGCATAGAATTCCATGGCGAGGACACTGTTGAGTTCCCGGTCCACGCCGAACGGCCGTACCACATGATGCGGCGAGCCCACCAGGTTGTAGCCGCGCAGCCCGTGCAGCGTGTCGAACTCCCGGTAGGCCGCACGTGCTGCGCGATCTCGGTCCCAGCCGAATCTGGGGCCATAGAACTTGCAAATTACGCGCGCATGGCTGTGCTTCTCCTCGTAGGCATAGACCTCGTTGCTGCCCCGCAGTCGAAACGCACGAAACGCCGGTATCTGCTGGTGCACGCCAAGTTGATCGCGAGCGATACCGCAGAGAAATCCGTACATCGCGTCGTCGGCCGATACGTAGCCGACGTATCTGCCAAAAACGACGCCTCCCGGCCAACCCAGCGCCCAGTATCAGCTGTTCGCCTGACGGACATAGAATGTTCAAATAATAGTTTTCGTGGGTTAAGCGTGCATGTCGGTGAGGAAACAGCTCACCGGGAGACGTGGGTTGCCGTGGGCTGGCGATTCCATCGAACGAGGTTGTGAGCGCGCCCGAAGGGATTCGAACCCCCAACCTTCTGATCCGTAGTCAGATGCTCTATCCGTTGAGCTACGGGCGCCGTGTATTCAGTTATGGTCTCTCAACAAACTCCGCGGAGGCGAGAGGATTTGAACCTCCGGTTCCCTTTGAGGGGAACAACTCATTAGCAGTGAGCCCCATTCGGCCGCTCTGGCACGCCTCCATGAACTTTCCGAGGGTACCCGAACCGCTCCCGGGATCCCGCAACCGCCGGGGCCATAGCGTACACAGCCGCGACATATGCTGTCGAAATGACCGCCCGCCTGCGACCCGAGCTGGACGGGCTGCCAGTGTACGTGCCAGGCAAAACGGTGCCGGGCGCCACCAAACTGGCCAGCAACGAAACGGTGTTCGGTCCGTTGCCCAGCGTGCGCGAGGCCATCGGGCGAGCCACCGGCGTGATCAACCGCTACCCCGACAACGGGTGCGTGGAGCTCAAGGCGGCACTGGCCAAGCGGTTGGACTTCGCGCCCGAGCAGGTGGCCGTCGGCTGCGGTTCGGTTAGCCTGTGTCAGCAGCTGGTGCAGATCACCGCCGGGCCGGGCGACGAGGTGATCTTCGGGTGGCGCAGCTTCGAGCTCTACCCGCCCCAGGTGCAGGTCGCCGGGGCGACCCCGATCCGGGTCCCGTTGACCGAGCACACCTTCGATCTAGATGCGATGCTCGCCGAGGTCAACGAACACACCCGACTCATCTTCGTTTGCAACCCCAACAACCCGACGTCCACAGTCGTCGACCCGGACGCGTTGACCCGCTTCGTCGAGGCGGTTCCGCCGCACATCCTGATCGCCATCGACGAGGCCTATGTCGAGTACATCCGCGACGGCATGTTGCCGGATAGCCTCGGGCTGGTCCGTGCCCACAGCAATGTCGTTGTGCTGCGCACCTTTTCGAAGGCCTACGGGCTCGCGGGTCTGCGGGTCGGCTACGCGATCGGCCACCCCGACGTGATTATCGCGCTGGACAAGGTCTACGTGCCCTTCACCGTGTCCACCGTCGCGCAGGCCGCCGCGATCGCGTCGCTGGACGCCGCCGACGAACTGCTGGCCCGCACCGACGCCCTGGTCGACGAGCGCGTGCGGGTAAGCGCCGAGTTACGCGCCGCCGGCTTCACGCTGCCGCCATCGCAGTCCAACTTCGTCTGGCTGCCGTTGGGACCCCGCACACTGGATTTCGTGCAGCAGGCCGCCGAGGCACGCATCGTGGTCCGCCCGTACGGCACCGACGGCGTGCGGGTTACCGTCGCAGCACCGGAAGAAAACGATGCCATGCTGCGCTTCGCGCGCGGCTGGAACGCGAATCATGCGAGTACGCAATGACTCTGGCCCGCAAGAAGTTCACCGAATTCAAGGACAGCGCCGACCAGGTGTCCGACGCTGAACTCGACGATTTCTGGGCGAGCCTGCAGCCCGCCACTATCGACGGCATGATCGGGGAGTGGAAGGGCGGCGAGTTCGCCACCGGACACCGCGCCAACGGCTCACTGGCCAAAATCAACTGGTTCGGCAAGACCTTCAAGTCGGCCACCGACGCGCAGCCGCTGGTCTGCCTGGACGCCGACGGCAACAAGTACTCAAACGTGGAGCGGATGAACGGTGAGGCCAGCCTCTGGCTGGAGGAGTTCCGCGGCGAGGTCACGGCGACGATGGTCTACGACGGCGCTCCGGTGCACGACCACTTCAAGAAGATCGACGACAACGCGGTGATGGGCATCATGAATGGCAAGGGCGTGCTCGATAACGGGAAGTACTACTACTTCTACCTCGAGCGGGTGTAGCGGCCCGGAACGCGCACTCGGTTAGGCTCCGGCGTCATGCGTGAAACGTACGAATCCGTCACCGTCGAGATCAAAGACCGGGTAGCGCAGGTGACGCTGATCGGGCCGGGCAAGGGCAACGCGATGGGCCCGGCCTTCTGGTCCGAATTGCCGGAGCTCTTCCCGGCGCTGGACGCCGACCCCGAGGTGCGCGCCATCGTCATCACCGGGTCGGGCAAGCACTTCAGCTACGGCCTGGACGTGCCCGCGATGGGCGCGACCTTCACCCCGCTGCTGGCCGGCGACGCGCTGGCCGGTCCGCGCGCGCACTTCCACGCGGAGATCAAGCGCATGCAGGGCGCGATCACCGCGGTGGCCGACTGCCGCACGCCTACCATCGCGTCGGTGCATGGCTGGTGCATCGGCGGCGGGGTCGACCTCATCTCGGCGGTGGACATCCGCTATGCCAGCGCCGACGCGAAGTTCTCGGTGCGCGAGGTCAAGCTGGCCATCGTCGCCGACGTCGGCAGCCTCGCCCGCCTGCCGCTGATCTTGAGCGACGGGCACCTGCGGGAGCTGGCCCTGACGGGCAAGGATATCGACGCGTCCCGCGCCGAGAAGATCGGGCTGGTCAACGACGTGTACGACGACCCCGAGGCCACGCTGGCCGCCGCCCACGCCACCGCCGCCGAGATCGCCGCCAACCCGCCGCTGACGGTCCACGGCGTCAAGGACGTCCTCGACCAGCAGCGCATCGCCGCGGTCTCCGAGAGCCTGCGCTACGTCGCCGCATGGAACGCGGCGTTTCTGCCGTCCAAGGACCTGACCGAGGGCATCTCCGCGACGTTCGCCAAACGTCCGCCGCAGTTCACCGGCGAATAGCCACGTACCCTCGCGGAGGTGACACACGCCGGCGACGGTGCAGAGCGCAGCGATGACGAGGAGTGGCGCCGGTGACACGCGCCGGCGACGATGCAGAGCGCAGCGATGAGGAGGAGTGGCGCCGGTGACACGCGCCGGCGACCATGCAGAGCGCAGCGATGAGGAGGAGTGGCGCCGGTGACAGAAGACGGACGAGTTCGCGTTCCGGCCGACCTCGACGCCGTGACGGCGATCGGTGCCGAAGACCACTCGGAGATCGACAGGGCCGCCGTCGAGCGGATCTGGCAGGCCGCGCGGCACTGGTACGAGGCCGGGATGCACCCGGCGATCCAGCTTTGCCTGCGCCGCAACGGCCGGGTCGTGCTCAACCGCGCGATCGGCCACGGCTGGGGCAACGCGCCAACCGACGCCCCGGACGCCGACAAGGTGACGGTCACCACGGACACACCGTTCTGCGTGTACTCGGCGGCCAAGGGCATTACCGCCACCGTCGTGCACATGCTCGTCGAACAGGGCTACTTCTCCCTCGACGATCGGGTCTGCACGTACATGCCCAGCTACACCAGCCACGGCAAGGACCGCACCACCATCCGGCACGTGCTGACCCACAGCGCCGGCGTCCCCTTCCCCACCGGACCCAAACCCGACCTCAAGCGCGCCGACGACCACGAGTACGCGCAGGAGCAGCTCGCCAAGCTGCGGCCGCTGTACCGGCCTGGGCTGGTGCACATCTATCACGCGCTGACCTGGGGTCCGCTCATGCGCGAGATCGTCTACGCCGCGACCGGTAAAGACATCCGCGACATCCTGGCCACCGAGATCCTCGATCCGCTGGGCTTCCGGTGGACGAACTTCGGCGTCGCCAAGCAGGACGTCCCGCTGGTCGCGCCCAGCCACGCCACCGGGCGTCCGCTGCCGGCGCCGATCGCGGCGATCTTCCGCAAGGCGATCGGCGGAACCGTGCACGAGATCATCCCCTACAGCAACTCCCCTGCGTTCCTCACCACGGTGGTGCCGTCGTCGAACACGGTGTCGACGGCGGGCGAGCTGTCGCGGTTCGCCGAGATCTGGCGTCGCGGCGGCGAGCTCGAAGGCGTGCGCGTGATGAGCCCGGAACGGATGTACGGGGCGGTGCAGGAATGCCGGCGGTTGCGGCCCGATTTCGCGGTGGGCCTGATGCCGGCCCGCTGGGGCACCGGCTACATGCTGGGCACCAACCGGTTCGGGCCGTTCGGGCGCAACGCGCCC
Organism: uncultured Actinomycetota bacterium; assembly: GCA_963758775.1. Taxonomy (GTDB): domain Bacteria; phylum Actinomycetota; class Actinomycetes; order Mycobacteriales; family Mycobacteriaceae; genus Mycobacterium. Next base: position 669,422 of record CAVWWU010000010.1, on the reverse strand, counting down.
GCTGCGTTCGGCAACCTAGGCCTGGCCAACATCGCGATCTGGGCCGATCCGGCGCGCGGCCTGGCCGCCGGTGTGATCAGCAGCGGCAAACCCGGCCGGGACCCCGAGGCCCGCCGCTACGTCGCCCTGATGAACACCATCGCCGCGGAGATCCCGACCGGTTGAGCCATCCCGCGCGGGGAACACGACGGTATGGCTACATACCGAGTGCTGAACCCCATGGGAGAAGTTGTCTCGACCAAGGACATCGAAAGCGCCGACGACGCGCACGCGTGGTTCGTGGACAACGAGGCCGACAACTCGGTTTTGGGTTGGCGGATGGAAGTGGAGCACGACGGCGAGTGGTCCTTCGTCGACGACACGGAGGGCGATCGCGCGTGATGTTTGCCGCGCGATAAATTGGCGCGTTTGTCCCATTCCGGGTTGGGGAACCCTGCGGTCCGTGGAATCTGGCCGCTTTCGTTCGCTGCTGGACACGCCAGGGCCCTTCGTTTCGGTCTACTTCGAGGACTCGCACGGAACGCACGACGCCGATGCACAGCTAGAGCTCAAGTGGCGTGCGCTGCGCGAACAACTCGAACAGCAGGGTGTCGACGAGTCCGTCACCACCGAGATCGGGCAGGCGATCATGGAGTTGCGCCCGCCGGTCGGGCGTAGCGGCCGGGCGGTCGTCGCCAGCGCGGCGGGAGTCCTGGTCAACGAGCACCTACTGCGGCCGACCGCTGAAACGGTGGTCCGGGTCTCCGAGTTGCCCTATATCGTCCCGATCCTCGAGCTGGGGTTCGATAGCTCGGACTACCTGCTGGTCGAGGTCGACCATGATGGCGCCGACATCACGGTGCACACCGAGGCCGACCCGCACGCGGAGACCGTGAATGGCGACCGGCAAGCCGACCACCAGAACCTGCCCGCCGTCGCCGACCGCGTCAGCGAGCTGGTCGACGCGACGGATGTGGCGGTGGTGTTCGTCGTCGGTGACGTGAGCTCTCGCTCCGACCTGTTGGCCGAGCTGCCGGAACGGGTGCTCGAGCGGGCGGTGCCGCTTCAGATCGGGGCGCGCCACAGCGGCCACGGCGGCGCCGAGGTGCAGCACGCCGTCGAGGCGTGGTTCCTCAAGCGGCGGCTTAACGTGATGGACGACGCCGCGCAGCGCTTCGGCGCGGAGATCGGCCGGGAGTCCGGCCGGGCCGCCGAGGGCCTGGGCGGCGTGTGTTCGGCGCTGCGTCAGGGCGCGGTCGACACCCTGATCATGGGCGATCTCGGCGACGCCACCGTGGTCGTCGACGAGGACCTGACGACCCTGGCCCCGAACGCGGACGTGCTCTCGAAGCAGGGCGCGGCCGCCGCAAAGACGCTGCGGGCTGACGAAGCGCTGCCGCTCTTCGCGATCTCGGTCGGGGCGTCCCTGGTCCGCACCGACGAGCGGATCGAGCCGGCCGACGGGGTCGCCGCGGTGCTGCGCTACACCCCGTCGGTGCACTGAGCGGTGGCGGAGGGATTTGAACCCCCGGACGGTTTTAGCCGTCTCTCGCTTTCAAGGCGAGTGCATTAGGCCGCTCTGCCACGCCACCGCTGATAAGAGTAAGCGGTAGTAGCGTGGCCGGCATGCATGCCATCGTCGCCGAATCCTCCGATCAGCTGGTTTGGCAGGAAGTACCCGACGTGTCTGCGGGCCCGGGCGAGGTACTGATCGAGGTCGCCGCGGCCGGCGTCAACCGCGCCGACGTGCTGCAGGCCGCCGGTAACTACCCGCCACCGCCGGGCGCCAGCCAGATCATCGGCATGGAGGTCGCCGGTGTCATCGCGCAGCTTGGTGCGGATGTTTCCGGATGGTCTGTGGGACAACAGGTTTGCGCGCTGCTGGCCGGGGGCGGCTATGCCGAGCACGTCGCGGTGCCGGCCCCTCAGCTGCTGCCTATTCCGGACGGCGTCGACCTGGTGGATGCGGCCGGCTTGCCGGAAGTGGCCTGCACGGTGTGGTCGAACCTGGTGATGACCGCCCACTTGGGCGAGGGCCAGCTGCTGCTGATGCACGGCGGGGGCAGCGGCATCGGAACCCACGCGATTCAGGTCGCACGGGCGCTGGGCGCCCGGGTGGCCGTGACCGCCGGGTCGGCCGACAAGCTCGAATTTTGCCGTCAGCTGGGCGCCGACATCACCATCAACTATCGCGACGAAGACTTCGTGGCGCGGCTGCGCGACGAGTCCGGCGGCGCTGACGTGATCTTCGACATCATGGGTGCCGCCTACCTGGACCGCAATATCGACGCTCTCGCGAACGACGGGCAGCTGGTGATCATCGGCATGCAGGGCGGGGTGAAGGGCGAGCTGAACATCGGCAAGCTCATGGTCAAGCGCGCGCGGGTGATCGGCACCACGCTGCGCGGGCGGCCGGTCAGCGGCCCGAACAGCAAGGGCGCCATCGTCGAAGCGGTGACGGCGTCGGTATGGCCGATGATCGCCGAAGGCAAGGTCCGGCCGATCATCGGCGCGCGCATGCCCATCGAGCGCGCGACAGAAGCGCACCAGGATCTGGTGGCGGGCAAGGTGTCCGGGAAGATCGTGCTGACCGTTTAAGTGGCGCTACCCCAGCGAAGCCAGCGCCCGCACCAGCTGGTCGACTTCGGCCATCGTCGAGTAGTGCGCCAGCCCCACGGTGATGGCGCCGCCCACGTCGTTGGCGCCCAGTACGTCCAGCGCACGCGAACTTTCGTCCGAGACTGCCAGAATTCCGTTGTCCGCCAACCGTTGTACGACCCGCTCGGCCGGCACCTGGTCCAGCGCGAAGCTGATCACCGGTATCCGCGTCTCGGGTCGCCCGATCATCATCACCAACGGCAGGGACCGCAACGAGGTCAGCAGGTAGTCGAAGACACGGTTGAGGTACGCGGCGGCGGATTGCATCGACAGCGACAGCCGCTCGCGACGGTTACCGCGAGCCGATTCATCAAGTGCCGCAAGGTATTCGATGCTGGCGACCACACCGGCCAGCAGGCCGAACTGGTGCAGGCCGACCTCGAGACGCGCCGGGCCGGTGGCTTGGGGGTCCGACGACACGGAGCTGAAGGTGTTGATCAGCGAAGGATCGCGGAACACGATCGCGCCGATCGGCGGGCCGCCCCACGCGTGGGCGTTCACCGCCACCACGTCGACCTCGGCGTCCTTGATGTCGAGCAGCCTGTAGGGCGCGGCGGCGGAGTGGTCGACGACGACCAGCCCGCCGACGTCGTGCACCAGCTTGGTCATCGCCCGCAGATCGGTGACCGTGCCGAGCGTTCCGGACGCGGAGGTCACCGCGACCAGCCGCGTCGACTTACCGACCAGGCTCTCCCACTGCCAGGTCGGCAGGTCACCGGTCTCGATGTCGATCTCGGCCCACTTCACCTTGGCGCCGTAGCGGTGTGCGGCCCGCAGCCACGGGGCGATGTTCGCCTCGTCGTCGAGGCGGCTGACTATCACCTCGTATCCCAAACCGGCGCGGGAGTTAGAAGCCTCGGCCAGCGACGACAACAGGACGGCGCGGTCGGCCCCCAACACGACACCCGCGGGGTCGGCGTTGAACAGGTCGGCCACCGAGGCCCGCGCCGCCTCCAGCACGGCCGCGCTGCGGTGCGCCGACGGATGCGCGCCCGTGGTGCCGGCACTGGACCGACGGAAGGCCGTCGACACCGTGGTCGCGACGGAATCCGGGATCAGCATGCCGGCGGGCGCGTCGAAGTGCACCCATCCGTCACCCAGCGACGGATGCAGACCGCGCACCCGGGCGACGTCGTAAGCCATGAAAGCCACCTTAGAGCTTCCGCACCCCTCGAATATTTCGTGATGGCAGCGAGTGCCTTTGAGCCTTCGAGCCTCGTCCGGGCCATCCCCGTTAGTCGGGCTTCGCCAGCAAGGTCACCCGGCCAGCCATACTAGTCGAGTGGGGCTGGGCATCGGAACGCTGATAGCGCTGTTCCTGCTGATCGCACCCGGAGCCATCGTCGCGCGCATCGCCCAGCTAACTTGGCCGATCGCCATCGCCGTCGCGGCGGCCCTGACCTACGGTGTGGTGGCGCTCGCGATCATCCCGTTCGGCGCCCTCGGAATACCGTGGAACGGTTGGACGGCACTGGCCGCACTTGCCGCGGTGTGCATGCTGGCGGCGGGTCTGCAGTTGCTGTTTGCCCGCTACCGCGATACCGACGCCGAAGCCCGGGGGATGCGGGGCCGGCCGGCGCTCACGGTGGCCGCCGGGGTGTTGCTGGGCGTGCTGTTGGTCGGCTGGGCGGCGTGGCGCGGCATCGTGCACTGGCAATCCATTCCCAGCACCTGGGACGCGGTCTGGCACGCGAACACGGTGCGGTTCATCCTCGATACCGGCCAGGCGTCCTCGACCCACATGGGCGAACTCCGCAACGTCGAAACACACGCGCAGCTCTATTACCCTTCGGTGTTCCACGCCCTGACTGCGGTCTACTGCCAGCTCACCGGGGCGGCCCCCACCACCGGCTACACCGTGACGTCGGTGGCAGCGTCGGTCTGGCTGTTTCCGTCCGGCGCCGCTGTCCTCACGTGGTTTTTCGCCCGCCCCCGCACCACGCAGTGGCGTGCGGCGGGGGCGACGGCAACCGCGGCCGCACTCTCGGCGTCGTTCACCTCGGTGCCCTACGTCGAGTTCGGCGTCGCGGCCATGCCCAACCTGGCGGCCTACGGGGTCGCGGCCCCGACCTTTGTGTTGATCGCCTCGACGCTGCGGCACCGCGATCGGATCCCGGTGGCGGTGCTCGCGCTCGTGGGCGTCTTCTCCGTCCACCTCACCGGCGGGTTCGTCGTCATCCTGTTCCTGGTGGGTTGGTGGCTGCTCGACGTACTGTGGCACCCGGTGCGCGGCCGGCTCGCCGACGCGTGGACCCTCGCCGCGGTGGGATTGCCGACCGTGGTGATGCTGGCGCCGCAGTTCCTCGGGGTGCTCAAGCAGGCGGACATCATCGCCGGGCACGCCTTCCCCAGCTTCAAAAGCGTGAAGCAGGGCATCATCGACGCGCTGCTGCTGCACACCCGCCACCTCAACGACTTCCCGATCCAGTGGGGTCTCGTCGCGCTGTCCTATCTCGGCATGGCGCTCTTCCTCCGCAAGAAGATCTGGTGGCCGCCGGCGCTCTGGCTGGTGCTGACCGTGGCGACCATCTACTCGGGAGCGCCGTTTCACAACGCCGCCGGGGCCATCATCGAGGAGTTCAGCAAGTTCTTCTACAACGATCCGCGCCGCCTGACCGCGGTGGTGACGATGCTGCTGGCACCGATGGCGGGCATCGCGCTGTTCGCCCTTGTCACCGCGGCGCTGGCCGGTGTCCGGCGGATCGTCGACCGCGCCAGGCCATTCCCGGCGCCCGTGTGGGTCGCGGCCACCGCGGCGGTGCTGATGGTCGCGACCGTGTTCAGTGGCCGGCACTACCTGTATCGGCACCTGGTGTTGTTCGGCGACAAGTACGACTCGGTCATGGTCAGCCAAAAAGACCTCGACGCCATGGCCTACCTGGCGACCCTGCCCGACGCGAAGAACACCATGATCGGAGACTCCAACGTCGACGGCACCGCGTGGATGTACGCGGTCGCCGATCTGCACCCGATGTGGACCCACTACGACTACCCGCAGCAAACGGGGCCCGGCTATTTCCGGTACATCTTCTGGTCGAAGGCCAACACCGGCAATCCGTGGGTGGTCGAAGCGGTGCGGGTGTTCAACATCCGCTACATCCTCACCAGCGAGCCGTCGGTTCGCGGATTCGCCGTGCCCGAAGGGCTAAGGTCACTAGAGAAATCGAAGTCGTGGGCGAAGATCTACGACAACGCTGGCGTCACCGGTGGCGCCCAGATCTGGGAGTGGCGCGGCTCGGGACAAGCCGGGGCCGCAGCAACAAACCCCTAGACGATTCGCACGAGGATGGTGACTGGATTGAGTACCGGCAGAGACGGCTCGAACGGCTCAGAAGATGACGGCATCGAGGTCATCGGCGGCGTCGACCCGCGGATCATGGCGCTGCGTGAAGCCCGTGACAGGGATCTGGAGGACTCCGACGAACGCTCCCTGACCGACCTGGTCGAGCAGCCCGCCAAGGTGATGCGCATCGGGACGATGATCAAGCAACTGCTCGAAGAAGTGCGCGCCGCCCCGCTCGACGAGGCCAGCCGCAACCGGCTGCGCGACATCCACGCCACCAGCATCCGCGAACTCGAGGAAGGCCTGGCGCCCGAACTGCGCGAGGAGCTCGACCGGCTGACCCTGCCGTTCAACGAGGACTCCGCGCCGTCTGACGCCGAGCTGCGCATCGCCCAGGCGCAGTTGGTGGGCTGGCTGGAAGGACTGTTCCACGGCATCCAGACCGCGCTGTTCGCCCAGCAGATCTCGGCGCGCGCGCAACTGGAGCAGATGCGTCAGGGTGCGCTGCCGCCGGGAGTGAGCAGGCCCGGACAGCCCGGATCCGGCCACGGGCAGTACCTCTAAGACGAGTTAACGGTGTCCGCTCCGCACATCGAGACACGCGACGCGTGGGTCGAATTCCCCATCTTCGACGCCAAGTCGCGGTCGTTGAAGAAGGCCGTCCTGGGCAAGGCCGGCGGCACCATCGGCCGCAACGACTCCAATGTGGTGGTCATCGAGGCGCTGCGGGACATCACCCTTTCGTTGGAGCTGGGTGACCGCGTCGGTCTGGTGGGACACAACGGGGCCGGCAAATCGACTCTGCTGCGGCTACTTTCGGGCATCTACGAACCCACCCGCGGCTCGGCGACGGTCACCGGCCGGGTGGCGCCGGTCTTCGACCTCGGGGTCGGCATGGACCCCGAGATCTCCGGCTACGAGAACATCATCATCCGCGGACTGTTTCTCGGCCAGACCCGAAAGCAGATGCAGGCCAAGGTCGACGAGATCGCCGAGTTCACCGAATTGGGCGACTACCTGTCGATGCCGCTGCGGACCTATTCCACCGGCATGCGGGTTCGGCTGGCGATGGGCGTGGTCACCAGCATCGACCCCGAGATTCTCTTGCTCGACGAAGGCATCGGCGCCGTGGACGCCGACTTTCTGAAGAAGGCCCAGTCGCGGTTGCAGAGCCTGGTGGAGCGTTCCGGAATCCTGGTCTTCGCAAGCCATTCCAACGAATTCCTGGCCCGGCTGTGCAAAACGGCGATGTGGATCGACCACGGCGAAATCAAGCTGTCCGGCAGCATCGAAGAGGTGGTGCGGGCCTACGAGGGCGAGGACGCGGCACGCCATGTGCGCGAGGTGCTGGAGGAGACCGCGGCAGGATGAATAGCGGGATGAGCGATTCCGTCTTCGCCGTCGTGGTCACGCACCGCCGTCCCGACGAGCTCGCCAAGTCCCTGGACGTGCTGAGCACCCAGACCCGCCTGCCCGACCACCTGATCGTCGTCGACAACGACTTTCTCGAAGGATCGCAACCCGGCCGGGTGCGCGAATTGGTTGAAGGACAACCGATCCCGACGACATACCTCGGATCGCGCCGAAACCTCGGCGGGGCCGGCGGTTTCGCGCTGGGCATCCTGCACGCTCTGGCGCAGGGCGCCGACTGGATATGGCTGGCCGACGACGACGGCCGCCCGCAGGACACCGGGGTGCTGGCGATGCTGATAGCGTCTGCCGAGAAGTACGGCCTGGCCGAGGTGTCCCCGATGGTGTGCAACATGGACGATCCGGAGCGGCTGGCATTTCCGCTGCGGCGCGGCCTGGTATGGCGCAGGCTCGCAAGCGAATTGCGCACCGAAGCGGGACAGGATCTGCTGCGCGGGATCGCGTCGCTGTTCAACGGCGCGCTGTTCCGCGCTTCCACCTTCGAGTCGATCGGCGTGCCGGATATGCGGCTGTTCATCCGCGGCGACGAGGTAGAGGTGCACCGGCGGCTGGTCCGCTCCGGTCTGCCGTTCGGGACCTGCCTGGACGCGGTCTACTTGCATCCCTGCGGATCTGACGAGTTCAAGCCGATCCTGGGCGGCCGGATGCACACCCAGTATCCCGACAACGCCGCCAAACGGTTCTACACGTATCGCAATCGCGGCTACGTGTTGGCGCAGCCCGGCCTGCGCAAGCTGCTGCCGCAGGAGTGGGTCCGGTTCGGCTGGTTCTTCCTGGTCACTCGCCGCGACCCCAAAGGTCTGCTGGAGTGGATTAGGTTGCGCCGCTTGGGCCGTCGCGAGATCTTCGGCAAGCCCGACTCAGGAGGATCGTCATGACGTTCACGGACGCGGCCGCGCAGTCGCGGACGTTCACCCGCGCGCGGGGTGACCTGATCGACGGGTTCCGCCGCCACGAGCTGTGGCTGCACCTGGGCTGGCAGGACATCAAGCAGCGGTACCGGCGCTCAGTGCTGGGGCCGTTCTGGATCACCATCGCGACCGGCACCACCGCGGTCGCGATGGGTGGGCTGTACTCCAAGCTGTTCCATCTGCAACTGGCGGTGCATCTGCCGTATGTGACACTCGGGCTGATCATTTGGAATCTGATCAACGCCGCCATCCTGGAGGGCGCCGACGTATTCGTCGCCAACGAGGGACTGATCAAGCAACTGCCCACACCCCTCAGCGTGCATGTCTACCGGTTGGTGTGGCGGCAGATGATCTTGTTCGCGCACAACATCGTCATCTATCTCGTCGTCGCAATCATCTATCCCAAGCCGTGGTCGTGGGCCGACCTGTCGGTGCTGCCCGCGCTGGCGCTGATCGTGCTCAATGCCATATGGGTGTCACTGTGTTTCGGCATCCTGGCGACCCGCTACCGCGACATCGGTCCCCTGCTGTTCTCGGTGGTGCAGTTGCTGTTCTTCATGACGCCGATCATCTGGAACGACGACACGCTGCGGCAGCAGGGTGCCGGACGCTGGGCCAGCATCGTGGAACTCAATCCGCTGCTGCACTACCTCGATATCGTGCGAGCGCCGTTGCTCGGCGCCCACCAGGAGTTGCGACACTGGGTCGTCGTGCTGTCGTTGACCGTCGTGGGCTGGGTGCTGGCGGCTTTCGCGATGCGGCAGTACCGCGGCAGGGTGCCGTACTGGGTGTAACCCTCCGAAAGGTGATTCGCGACAACGCGACTCGCTTGGTAATTCCTCAAAGTGGGTATCCGCTTTGCTCACCACCTGAAAATGCTTGACGGATACAGGTGACGGCCGCCTTCCGATGGTGTATCACTGATTAACCACGAGTCGGCTTATCAGTGTTCGGCGATAACAAGACCTAGGGCGGCGGACGTGAGCAAGAAACGCCAATCGGTTGCGGATGCAGCGAAAGATCAGCTGGCTGCGGAGCTGGACCGGCTCAAGCAGCGCCGCGAGCGCCTGGAGCTCGAGGTCAAAGACGACCGCGGCATGATCGGCGACCACGGGGACGCGGCCGAGGCGATACAACGCGCCGACGAACTCGTCGTCCTCGCCGACCGCATCAACGAAGTGGATCGGTTGCTGCGCACCGGGCCGCCGCCCTCCGACAAGACGGACGCGCTGCCCGGCGGCACCGAGGTGACGCTGAAGTTTGCCGACGGGGAGGTCGTCACGATGCACGTGATCTCCATCGTCGAGGAGACGCCCGTCGGCCGCGAGGCCGAGACGTTGACGGCCCGCAGCCCGCTCGCGCTGGCCCTCGTCGGGCACAAGGCGGGCGATACGGTCACCTACACGACACCACAGGGCGAAAGCCAGGTCGAGGTGGTCGCTTTGAAGCTGCCCAAGTGAGGCGCCACTAGACTGCGAAGCCGTGGAAACTGCGCCGTCGCATCCCGGCCTTAGCCTGACGACGCAGGTGTGGCGGTTTCTGGTCACCGGCGGGTTCTCCGCGATCGTCGACTTCGGCCTCTACATCACCCTTTGGAAAGTCGCGCACCTGCAGGTCGACCTGTCCAAAGCCCTCAGTTTCATCGCCGGGACCACCACGGCCTACCTGATCAATCGCCGCTGGACCTTCCAGGCGGAGGCGAGCAGAACGCGGTTCGTGGCCGTCATGGTGCTCTACGGGGTCACCTTCGCGGTGCAGGTCGGACTCAACCATCTGTGCCTGGGACTTCTGCACTACCGGGGCTGGGCGGCTCCCGTCGCGTTCGTGATCGCGCAGGGCACCGCCACGGTGATCAATTTTATTGTGCAGCGAGCCGTGATCTTCCGGATCCGCTGACCCGGACGGCCAGACGGTAGCCTTTTTGACGATGTTTACGACCGACATTCCGACCGCCACCACCCGGCTGACGGGTTTTGGCCGCACCGCGCCGTCGGTGGCCCAAGTGCTTTCGACCCGGGATCCCGAGGTGATCGTGAAGGCGGTGGCCCAGGTCGCCGACTCCGGTGGCAGGGGAGTCATCGCGCGCGGACTGGGCCGTTCCTACGGCGACAACGCCCAAAACGGCGGCGGTCTGGTGATCGACATGACCGTTCTGAATCGCATCCATTCGATCAGCGCCGACACCCGTCTGGTCGATGTCGACGCCGGCGTGAGCCTGGACCAGTTGATGAAGGCGGCGCTCCCGTTCGGGTTGTGGGTGCCGGTGTTGCCGGGCACGCGGCAGGTCACCGTCGGCGGCGCGATCGCCTGCGACATCCATGGCAAGAACCATCACAGCGCGGGCAGCTTCGGCAATCACGTGCGCTCCATGGAGCTACTGATGGCCGATGGAGCCATCCGGACGATCACCCCCGACGGCGAGGACGCGGAGCTGTTCTGGGCAACGGTCGGAGGTAACGGGCTGACCGGCATCGTCTTGCGTGCCACCATCGCCATGACGCCGACCGAGACGGCTTACTTCATCGCCGACGGCATTGCCACTCATGATCTGGACGAGACGGTCGCAGTGCACTTGGACGGCACCGAGGACAACTACACGTATTCCAGCGCCTGGTTCGACGTGATAAACCCGCCGCCGAAGCTCGGCCGCGCGGCCGTGAGCCGGGGCAGCTTGGCCAAGCTGGACCAGTTGCCACCCAAACTCGCGAAGAACCCGCTGCAATTCACCGCGCCCCACTTGCCCGCGGTGCCCAACGTCTTTCCGATCGGCGCGGTGAACAAGCTCACGGGAAACCTGGCCGGCGAGGCCTTTTATCGCATGAGCGGGAACTACCAGAACAAGATCGTCAACCTGACGCAGTTCTATCACATGCTGGACCTGACAACCGGATGGCAATATGCCTACGGCCCTGCGGGTTTCGCTCAGCATCAATTTCTGGTGCCGCCAAATGCGATGGAGGATTTCAAGGGCATCATCCGCTGGATTCAGACCCAGGGCCATTACTCGTTCCTCAACGTGTTCAAACTCTTCGGCCCTGGCAACCGGGCACCGCTGAGTTTCCCGATGGCCGGCTGGAACGTCGCGATGGACTTTCCCAACAAGCCGGGCGTCAATGAGTTCCTCAACGAACTCGACCGCCGCGTACTGGAATTCGGCGGGCGGGTGTACACCGCCAAGGATTCCCGCGTTAACGCCGAAACCTTTCATGCCATGTATCCGCGCATCGGCGAGTGGATAGCCGTGCGCCGCAAGGTCGACCCGACCGGGGTGTTCGCCTCCGACATGGCCCGACGTTTGGAGCTGCTCTAAATGGTGCTCGACGCGGTGGGAAACCCGCAGACCATCCTGTTGCTCGGCGGCACGTCCGAGATCGGGCTGGCCATCTGCGAGCGCTACCTGCAGAATGCGCACGCGCGAATCCTGTTGGCCGCCATGCCCAGCGACCCGGGCCGCGATGACGCCGTCGCGCAGATGAGGGCGGCCGGCGCGCGCTCGGTGGAACTGATCGACTTCGAGGCGACGGACCCCGAAAGCCACCCGAAGATGATCGAGGCGGCCTTTGCGGGTGGCGACGTCGACGTCGCGATCGTCGCGTTCGGCATCCTCGGGGACGCCGAAGAGCTGTGGCAGAACCAGCACAAAGCCGTGTTGGCGGTCGAAATCAACTACACCGCAGCTGTTTCCGTGGGAGTGCTGCTCGGCGAGAAGATGCGCGCGCAGGGCTTCGGGCAGATCATCGCGATGAGTTCGGCGGCCGGCGAGCGGGTGCGGCGATCCAACTTCGTCTACGGCTCGACCAAAGCCGGTCTGGATGGCTTCTACCTTGGGCTCGGAGAAGCGCTGCGCGAGTACGGGGTTCGGGTCCTGGTGATCCGGCCCGGCCAGGTGCGAACCCGGATGAGCGCGCATGTCAAGGAAGCCCCGCTGACCGTCGACAAGGAGTACGTCGCCAACCTCGCGGTGACCGCGTCCGCAAAAGGTAAGGAATTGGTTTGGGCGCCAGCAGCATTCCGCTACGTGATGATGGTGTTGAGGCACGTCCCACGGAGCATCTTCCGCAAGCTGCCGATCTGACCATGCGCAACGCGCTGGCCAGCCTGGGCCAGATGGTCGCGGCCGCAGCGGTGGCGACGGTCGTTGCGGTGGTATCGCTGATCGCGATTGCCGGCGTGCAGTGGCCGGCCTTTCCTTCGTCGAACCAGCTACATGCGCTGACCACGGTCGGTCAGGTTGGCTGCCTGGCCGGGCTGGTCGCCACCGGCTGGCTGTGGCGGCCCGAATCGAAACGGCGCCGGCTGCTCGCGCAGCTGAGCGGGGTGGTCTTCGTCTCGGGCTTCACGATCGTGACGCTGGGCATGCCGTTGGGTGCCACCAAGCTGTACCTGTTCGGCATCTCCGTCGACCAGCAGTTCCGCACCGAATACCTGACCCGGCTCACCGACAGCCCCGCCCTGCACGACATGACCTACCTCGGTCTGCCGTCGTTCTACCCGCCGGGCTGGTTCTGGATCGGCGGACGGGTCGCGGCGCTCACGGGCATGCCGGCCTGGGAGTTCTACAAGCCGTGGGCGATCACCTCGATCACCGTCGCGGTCGCGGTGGCTCTGGTGCTGTGGTGGCGCATGGTCCGCTTCGAGTACGCGCTGATCGTCACCACCGCCACCGCGGCCGCGACGCTGGCCTACGGCTCTCCGGAGCCCTACTCCGCGATGATCACCGTGCTGCTGCCACCGGTGCTGGTGCTGACCTGGTCGGGCCTGCGCGCCGGCGAACGCATCTCAAGCGCCGAGCGTCACGCCAGCGTGACCGTGGACGCCGACAGCCACGCTGGCGTGACGCTGGGCGGTCAAGGTTGGGCCGCAGTGGTGGGCGCGGGAATCTTCCTCGGCGTCACGGCCACCTGGTACACGCTGCTGCTGGGCTACACCGCCTTCGCGATCGGGCTGATGGCGCTGGCTCTGGTCGTGTCGCGCTGGCGCCAGGGCGGCGTCAAGGCCACACTCGACCCGCTGCGGCGGCTGGCCGTCATCGCCGTCGTCGCCGCGCCCATCGCGGCCACCACCTGGCTGCCGTTCGTGCTGCGTGCCGTCAGCAACCCGGTGAGCGACAGCGGCAGCTCCCTGCACTACCTGCCGGCCGACGGCGCCGAGCTGACCTTCCCGATGCTGCAGTTCTCGCTGCTCGGCGCGGTCTGCATGCTGGGCACGCTGTGGCTGGTGGTACGGGCACGCTCGTCGACGCGGGCGGGCGCCCTGGCCATCGGCGCGCTTGCCATCTACCTGTGGTCCCTGCTGTCGATGCTGGCCACGCTGGCGCGCATGACGCTGCTCTCGTTCCGGCTGCAGCCGACGCTGACAGTGCTGTTGGTTGCGGCCGGGGCATTCGGCTTCGTCGAGGCGACGCAGGCCCTCAAGGAGAGGCACCGGGCGGTGGTCCCGGTGGCCGGCGCGATCGGGCTGGCCGCGGCGATCGCGTTCAGCCAGGACATCCCCGACGTGCTCCGGCCGGACCTCACCATCGCTTACACCGACACCGACGGGCATGGCCAGCGCGGCGACCGCCGCCCGCCGGGCTCCGAGAAGTACTACGACGCCGTCGACGCCGCCATCCAGCACGCCACCGGCAGGCCACGCAACCAGACCGTCGTGCTGACCGCCGACTACAGCTTCCTGTCCTACTACCCGTACTGGGGCTTTCAGGGGCTGACCTCGCACTATGCCAATCCGTTGGCGCAGTTCGACCTGCGCGCCGCGCAAATCGAGAAATGGTCCAAGTTCAAAACGGCCGACGAGTTGATCCACTCGCTGGACACGCTGCCCTGGCCGGCGCCGACGGTATTCCTGATGCGCCGCGGCGCGAGCAACACCTACACGCTGCGGCTCGCCCAGGACGTCTACCCCAACCAGCCCAACGTGCGCCGTTACACCGTCGACCTGCGGGCCGCGCTGTTCGCCGACCCCCGGTTCGGTGTCCAGAGCATCGGCCCGTTCGTGCTGGCCGTCCGCGAGCGCTGATGGCCACCGTCGAAGAACTAGCATCTACCTCCGTGAGCGACGCGGGAGCGGACTACCGGTTTGCCCGCCTGGTCGCCGTCGTCGCAGGTCTGCTCGGCGCCCTGCTGGCGATCGCCACGCCGGTGCTGCCGGTCGACCAGACCTCCGCCCAACTGAACTGGCCCCAGAACGGCACGTTCGGCAGCGTCGAGGCGCCGCTGATCGGTTACGTGGCGACCGAACTGAACGTCAGCGTGCCGTGCCAGGCGGCCGCCGGACTGGCGGGACCGGAGAACGCCGGCAAGGCCGTACTGCTGTCCACGGTGCCCAAGCAGGCCCCCAAGGCCGTCGACCGCGGGCTGCTCATCCAGCGCGCCAACGACGAACTGGTGCTCGTCGTGCGCAATGTCCCGGTGGTGACCGCACCGCTGAGCCAGGTGCTGGGCCCGGCGTGTGAGCGCCTGACCTTCACCGCGCACGCCGACCGGGTCGTCGCCGAATTCGTCGGCCTGACCCAGGGACCCAACGCCGAGCACCCCGGCTCGCCGCTGCGCGGCGAGAAGAGCGGCTACGACTTCCGGCCGCAGATCGTGGGCGTGTTCACCGACCTGGCCGGCCCGGCACCGCCGGGCCTGAGCTTCTCGGCCACGGTGGACACCCGCTACAGCAGCAGTCCCACCCAGCTGAAGATGGCCGCGATGATCCTCGGCGTGGTGCTGACCGGACTCGCGCTGGTCGCGTTGCACGTCCTCGACACCGCCGACGGCACCCGGCACCGCCGCTTCCTGCCGTCGCGCTGGTGGTCGGTCGGCGCCCTGGACGGCCTGGTGGTCGCCGTGCTGGGCTGGTGGCATTTCGTCGGCGCCAACACCTCCGACGACGGCTACATCCTGACCATGGCGCGGGTGTCCGAGCACGCCGGGTACATGGCCAACTACTACCGCTGGTTAGGAACCCCCGAGGCACCGTTCGGCTGGTACTACGACCTGCTGGCGCTGTGGGCACATGTCAGCACCGCGAGCATCTGGATGCGGCTGCCCACCTTGCTGATGGCGCTGACGTGCTGGTGGGTGATCAGCCGCGAAGTCATGCCGCGCCTCGGTCATGCCGTCAAACGGAGCCGGGCCGCGGCGTGGACCGCGGCGGGCATGTTCCTGGCGACCTGGTTGCCGCTCGACAACGGCCTGCGGCCGGAGCCGATCATCGCGCTGGGCATCCTGCTCACCTGGTGCTCGGTCGAGCGCGCGGTGGCCACCAACCGGCTGTTGCCCGTGGCGGTCGCCTGCATCATCGGCGCCCTGACGCTGTTCTCCGGGCCGACGGGCATCGCGTCGATCGGTGCGCTGCTGGTGGCGATCGGGCCGCTGCGGACAATCCTGCACCGCAGGATCAAACAGTTCGGGGCGCTCCCGCTGCTGGCGCCCGTGCTGGCCGCGGTCACTGTCACGGTGATCTTGATCTTCCGCGACCAGACCTTGGCCGGCGAAA
Source organism: uncultured Actinomycetota bacterium (assembly GCA_963758775.1). Taxonomy (GTDB): domain Bacteria; phylum Actinomycetota; class Actinomycetes; order Mycobacteriales; family Mycobacteriaceae; genus Mycobacterium. The sequence goes on along the minus strand of CAVWWU010000010.1, from coordinate 653,678 downwards.
TCCAGGCGACCGCGCTCAAGCGTGCGCTCGGGCCGAGCTTGAGCTGGTTCGACGAACCCATCCGCTACGAGCGGCTGTTCATGGCCAGCCCCGACGGGTCGGTCGCCCGGCGCTTCGCCGTGCTCGCGCTGGTCTTGGCGCTGGCGGTATCGGTGGCCATGTCGTTGCGCAAGGGCAAGATTCCGGGCACGGCCGCGGGACCGAGCCGCCGCATCGTCGGCATCACCATCATCTCGTTTGTGGCGATGATGTTCACCCCCACCAAATGGACACACCACTTCGGGGTGTTCGCCGGGCTCGCAGGATCCTTGGGCGCGTTGGCCGCGGTCGCGGTGACGGGTGCCGCCATGCGCTCCCGGCGCAATCGCACCGTCTTCGCCGCGGTGGTGCTGTTCTTGGTGGCGCTGTCCTTCGCCAGCGTCAACGGCTGGTGGTATGTGTCCAGTTTTGGTGTGCCGTGGTCGAATTCGTTCCCGGCATGGCACTATGCCTTTGCCACCGCGCTGCTCGGGCTGACCGTACTGGTGCTGCTGCTGGCCGCGTGGTTCCACTTCGCCGCGCCCGAGAACGGGCTGCCAAAAACCCGCTATGGAGTCCTAACTGCCGGAATCATCCAGTCCCCGTTGGCGATTGCGACATGGCTGCTGGTGTTTTTCGAAGTGCTGTCGCTGACCCTGGCGATGACCGACCAGTACCCGGCGTGGTCGGTGGGCCGGTCCAACCTCGAGGCGCTGACCGGCAAGTCATGCGGACTGGCCGAAGACGTGCTCGTGGAGCAGGATCCCAACGCCGGCATGCTCGCCCCGGACAACGCGTCGGTCGCCGACTCGTTGGGTGCCGGTCTGTCGGAAGCGTTCACGCCCAACGGTATTCCCGCTGATGTCCGTGCCGACCCGGTGATGGAGCGTCCGGGCGACCGCAGCTTCGTCAACGATGAGGACAAGACGGCCACGACAAACCAGGCCGGCACCGAGGGCGGCACTAATCCCGCGCCGGGCATCAACGGATCGGCCGCCCAATTGCCGTTCAACCTGGATCCTGCCCGCACGCCCGTTCTGGGCAGCTGGCGCTCCGGCATCCAGCTTCCCGCGCACCTGCGCTCCGGCTGGTACCGGTTACCGCCGCGGGACAAGGCCCGGCCGCTGCTGGTGGTAAGCGCCGCCGGCCGCTTCGACCCCCGCGAGGTCCAGGTGCAGTGGGCCTCGGATAACGCGGCCGACCAGGCGGCCGGCGGCCATCCGGGCGGGTCGTTCCAGTTCGACGACGTCGGGGCGTCACCGGCGTGGCGCAACTTGCGGCTGGGGCTGTCCGCGATCCCGAGCAGCGCCACCCGAATCCGGCTGGTCGTCGATGACGAAGACCTCGCGCCGCAGCACTGGATCGCGGTCACGCCGCCGCGTATCCCGGAGCTGCGCACGCTGCAGGACGTGGTCGGCTCGCACGACCCGGTTTTCCTGGACTGGCTGGTCGGTCTGGCGTTTCCCTGCCAGCGACCGTTCGGGCACCAGAACGGTGTCGACGAAACCCCGAGGTGGCGGATCCTTCCGGATCGGTTCGGCGCCGAGGCCAACTCGCCCGTGATGGACAACAACGGCGGCGGTCCGTTGGGGGTCACCGAGTTGCTGCTGAAGGCGACCACGGTCGCCAGCTACTTGAAGGACGACTGGTCCCGGGACTGGGGCAGCCTGCAGCGACTGACGCCCTACTACCCCAGCGCGCAACCCGCGCACCTGGAACTGGGGACGGTGACCCGCAGCGGCCTGTGGGACCCGGCCCCGCTCAGGCATAGTTAGCGGACACACTTCTGCCCCGCTCCGGATGATGTAAGTCCGGAAACGGGGCAGAAGTGTCTTCGGCCTACGGGATCAGCGCGCGGAGCGGGTGAGTGAGGGCCCAGCCCGGGTGCATGATGTCGGCGGCGTAGTGGCGAACGGGGTGCAGCGGGCCGCTGCGCGGGTCGTACGGGTCTGCCGAGGCGGTGGCCGGCATCAGGGATGCCACGAGTGACAGCCCGACGGCACCGAGCATGACGCTCGCCATCATGCGGACCTTGGAGACTTTCTGGTTCGAGTTCATGGTTGTGCTTCCTTCTTTGCCGGATCTCTTCCAGAGACTCAAGACGGTGGGAGTCAGTTGCCCTGGGGTCGGTCGCGGTTGGCCGACAAGACAAGGTTGCCCCACACCGCTTGTGCGATCCTGGCGAGATTCTTGCGTAATTCTTGCGTAATTCTTGCGTTCGCTGAGATGCTCCGCTGTCCACTTAGAATGCAGTTCCAAGCGCTGACTAGTCCGAGCTAGAGGTTGCTGTCCATCGATGCGCGCCGAAGCGGGGCCTACGCTTGTGATCGTGGCCACACTCTCCCTGATGGAGATGGCCCGCGCCGAGCGGGCAGACCTCGCGGAGTTCCTCGCGACGCTCACGCCGCAGCAGTGGGCCGCGCCCAGCCTGTGCAGCAAGTGGACGGTCAAAGACGTTGTCGCGCATACGATCAGCTACGAGGAACTGGGCACCGTGGGGCTGATCGGGCGATTCCTGAAGGGCGCGATCGTGCGGGCCAACCAGGTCGGCGTCGAGGAGTTCGCCGCATTGAGTCCGCAGCAGCTGCTCGAATTTCTGCGGAACCACCTCACGCCTCGAGGGCTCACCGCGGGATTCGGGGGCATGATCGCGCTCGTCGACGGCACGATCCACCACCAAGACATTCGTCGCACCCTGGGTCAACCGCGCACTATCCCCGCCGACCGACTCAGCCGGATCCTCCCTCTCGTGCCCAGCAACCCGCGCCTGGGCGCGGGGCGTCGGATCAGGGGGCTTCGACTGCGCGCGACCGACGTCGAGTGGACCCACGGCCGCGGGCCGGAAGTCACCGGACCGGGGGAAGCGCTGCTGATGGCCATGACCGGGCGCCCCGCGGCACTCGCGGATCTGGACGGCCCCGGACTCGCCACGCTGGCGGCACGACTGGGCGTTCGCCCCGCCCCGTGATCAGTCCGGGCGGACCTGAAACGTGTACTCGCGGCTGCCGATGCGGATGAGGTCGCCGTCGACCAGCGGGGCGCTGCCCCGGATGCGCCGGCGCTGCACCTCGACGCCGTTGGTCGACTTGGAGTCGTAGATGACGAAGCCGGCTCCGGTGTCGATGATTACGGCGTGGTAGCGGCTGACGTCGGTGTCGTCCTCCAAGACGATGTCGTTTTCCGCGTGGCGCCCGATCCGGGTCGAGGCGCCGTTCAGGGGAAACTGCCGACCGTTTCGGTCGCGCAACCAGGCGACGGGCTGCACGGCGCCCAGGGCGATATCGGACGCGGTGTGGTACACGCTCTGCTTGTGCGTGGTCAGCGTGGATCGCTTGGCGACCAGGGGCTCCTGCCGCAGGATGCGGTCGTGCAGCGCGCTGACCGTCGGACCCGGGTCGATGCCCAGCCCCTCGGCCAGGGTCATCTTCAGCCGCCGATAGGCGCCCAGGGCGTCCGATTGACGCTCGGTGACGTAGTAGGCGGTGATCAGCTGCGCCCACAGTGGTTCGCGGTACGGGTGTTCGGCGGTCAGCGCCTCGAGCTCGCCGATGACGGCGCCCGCGCGCCCGCATGCGATTTCGGCCTCGGCGCGGGCGGTGTGCGCGGCGACCCGCTCCTCCAGCAGCATGGCGGCGTACGCATCGACGAACGGGAAGTCGCGCAGGTCGTCGAGCACGGGACCGCGCCATTCGCCCAGCGCGGCATGCAGGTGATTGCTGGCGTCCTCGTACCGTCCGATTGCCGCGGCGCGCACCCCGGCGGCCTTCTCGGAGGTGAAACGCCCCACGTCGCAGTCGGTGTCGGCGACGCTGATCTGGTACCCGGGCGGTGCGCTGGCCAGCACCGCGTACGGATCGGCCCCGGCCCCGTGCAGCAGGCGGCGCAGGGTGGAGATGTGCGACTGGATGCTGGTGCGCGCCGCCGGAACGGGATCGTCCCCCCACACCGCGTCGATCAGCGAGTCGACGGACACCGGCCGGTTGCGGTTGATCACCAGCATCGCCAGGACTGCCCGCTGCTTGGCCGCACCCAGCGGCACCCGCACGCCGTGCGCAGTCACCAGCAACGGCCCCAGAACACCAAACCCGAGACCCGAGTTACTCATTGCGCCGCCAGCCTTTCGGGTCCTCCAGCCCTCAGCCCTCATTCTGACGGCAGTGTATCGACAACTGAAGGATCCGCTCGGCTACGGCGAGCCCTGCGGGGATCTGAGCGCAGACCCGCCGGTCGCTAAGTGACGAGCTTTGGGTGAATCGCTTGCCGGCTACAGCGCGGGCAGCGCGCCCTGGTCAAGGAATTCGTTGAGCAGGGTCACGAGAATGTCGACCGAAATTTCATTGGTCAACATGAAGGGGCGGGTGCGAGGAGGCGTGGCGGCTTCCGCTTTAACCGCGTCGGTCCGGCGTGTGGTGGGTGCGGTCATGGCAGGTCCTCTCCCGGGTCCCTAAAGTGCCAGCGTGTGAGGGTTCTTCCCTAATCCAGCAATTCCTAAACAAAAAGTTCTCATTGAATTCATTTCATGGCTGCCGGAGCGGGAATCCGCCGGTCGGAAGGGCCTTTGGGTCGCCACCGTCCATTGTTTTCGGATTTCTTTTTAGGCACGTGTCAATTAATTATCTGCCGCCGTAATCGAAATGCATGACAGCGGCTTGCCGAGTATTCCGAACGCGATTTCCGAGCGTCCGACGACGCGTCCATCCTCGAAGCCGATAGCCGCGTCGCTTACGATCGACCCTCGTGCCCCATGACGATGAGCGATCGCAGCGGCTACCGCGGCTGATCGCCGTCCTCGCGGGAATCGCGGGCGTGCTGCTCTGCGGCCTGGTCCCGGTGCTGCCGGTCAAACAGACGACGGCCACCATCGTGTGGCCGCAAGGCAGCACCGCGAGCGGGAACGTCGATCAGGTCACCGCCCCGCTCGTGTCGGGGGCGCCGCGGGCGCTGGACATCTCCATCCCCTGCTCGGCGATCGCCACCCTGCCCGCCGAGGGCGGCCTGGTGGTCTCGACCCTGCCGACCAACGGCGTGGACGCCGGCAAGAACGGCCTCTTCGTCCGGGCCAACAAGGACACGATCGTCGTCGCCTTCCGCGACACGCAGGCCGCCGTCGCGCAGCGTGCAGCCGTCGCGGCCGGCGGTTGCACGGTTCTGCACATCTGGGCCAACGCGGGCGGCGTGGGTGCGGACTTCGTCGGCATCCCCGGCGCCGCCGAAACTCTGTCCGCGGAGAAGAAGCCTCAGGTCGGCGGGATCTTCACCGACCTGAAGGTGCCCGCCCAGCCCGGGCTGTCGGCCCGCATCGACATCGACACCCGATTCATCACCGCGCCCTCGGCCCTCAAGAAGATCGCGATGATCCTCGGCGCACTTGCGGTCTTGGTGGCCGTGCTAGCCCTGGCCGCGCTCGATCGTCACAGCCGGGGCGCCACTCTGGTCGCCTGGCGGTCTCCGATCGCCTGGCTGGCGCGGTATCGCCCGCGCATGCACCGGGTCACCTGGCGGCACGTCGGCGCCGCGGGCTGGCTCGCCGACATCGCGGTGATCGGCACCCTGCTGCTCTGGCACGTCATCGGCGCCACCTCCTCGGACGACGGCTACAACCTGACCATCGCCCGGATCGCGCCGAAGGCGGGCTACGTCGCCAATTACTACCGCTACTTCGGCACCACCGAGGCGCCGTTCGACTGGTATCTCTCGGTGCTGGCCAAGATGGCATCGGTGAGCACCGCCGGCGTCTGGATGCGGATCCCGGCCACGCTGGCCGGCATCGCCTGCTGGCTCATCATCAGCCACTGGGTGCTGCGCCGGCTCGGCCCGGGACGGGGTGGCCTGGCCACCAACCGGGTGGCGGTGTACACGGCCGGAGCGGTCTTTTTGGCCGCGTGGTTTCCGTTCAACAACGGCCTTCGCCCCGAGCCGCTGATCGCCCTGGGCGTCATCGTCACCTGGATGCTGGTCGAACGCTCGATCGCGCTGCGCCGGTTGGCTCCCGCCGCGGTCGCGATCGTGGTCGCGATCCTGAGCGCGACCCTGGCCCCGCAGGGCCTGATCGCCGTCGCCGCGCTGCTGTCCGGGGCCCGGGCCATCGCCCAGACGATCCGGCGGAGGCTGCCCACCGACGGGCTGATGGCGCCGCTGTTCGCGTTGTCGGCGTCGCTGGCGCTGATCACCCTGGTGGTGTTCCGCAGCCAATCGCTGGCCACCGTCGCCGAATCGGTGCGCATCAAATACAAGGTCGGCCCCACGATCGCCTGGTACCAGGACTGGCTGCGTTACTACTTCCTCACCGTGGAGTCGAATCCCGACGGGTCGATGGCACGGCGCTTCGCGGTCCTGGTGCTGCTTTTGTGCATGTTCGGGATGCTGTTCATCCTGCTGCGCCGCGGGCGGGTGCCCGGGTTGGCCAGCGGCCCGGCGTGGCGCTTGACCGGCACCGCCGCGATCGGCCTGTTGCTACTGACGTTCACGCCCACCAAGTGGGCGGTTCAGTTCGGTGCGTTCGCCGGGCTGGCCGGGGCGCTGGGTGCCGTCACCGCGTTTTCCTGTTCCCGGATCGGCCTGCACAACCGCCGGAACCTGACGCTGTACGTGACGGCGCTGCTGTTTGTGCTGGCGGTCGCCACCTCCGGCGTCAACGGCTGGTTCTACGTCGGCAACTACGGGGTGCCGTGGTGGGACATCCAGCCGGTGATCGCCAGCCATCCGGTCACGACGATGTTTTTGACGTTGTCGATCATCACCGGGCTGCTGGCCGCCTGGCAGCACTTCCGCATGGACTACGCCGGGCACACCGAGGTCAAGGACAACCGGCGCAACCGGGTGCTGGCGTCGACGCCGCTGCTGGTAGTCGCCACGATCATGGTGCTCGGTGACGTTGGCTCACTGGCCAAAGGCGCCGTCTGGCGCTATCCGCTCTACACCACCGCCAAGGCCAACCTGGCCGCGCTCACGTCCGGCCTCTCCCCCGCGAGCTGCGGGATGGCCGACGACGTGCTGGCCGAACCCGACCCCAATGCCGGTATGCTGCAACCGGTTCCGGGACAGCAGTTCGGCCCGGACGGCCCGCTGGGCGGCATCAACCCGATCGGCTTCAAACCCGACGGGGTCGGCGATGACCTGAGGTCGTACCCGGTGGTGACCAAACCGGGGGTGGTGAACTCCGACGCCTCGCCCAACAAGCCGAACGCCACCATGAGCGACTCCGCGGGCACGGCCGGCGGATCGATTCCCAAGGGGGCTCCGGCCGGAGTGAACGGGTCGCACGCGGCGCTGCCGTTCGGCCTCGACCCGGCCCGCACCCCGGTGATGGGCAGCTACGGCGAGAACTCGCTGGCCGCCACGGCCACCAGCTCCTGGTACCAGCTGCCGCCCCGGACACCCGACCGCCCGGTGGTGGTCGTCTCCGCGACCGGCGCGATCTGGTCGTACAAAGAGGACGGCACCTTCACCTACGGGCAGCAGCTGAAGTTGCAATGGGGTGTGGCGCGCCCCGACGGCACCACCCAGCCGCTCGCGGAGGTGCAGCCGATCGACATCGGGCCGGAGCCGGCGTGGCGCAATCTGCGGTTCCCGCTCACCTGGGCGCCCCCGGAGGCCAACGTGGCGCGGATCGTCGCCTATGACCCGAACCTGAGTTCCGAGCAGTGGTTCGCGTTCACGCCGCCGCGGGTCCCGGTGCTCGAGACGCTGCAGCAATTGATGGGATCGCAGACGCCGGTGCTGATGGACATCGCGACCGCCGCCAACTTCCCCTGCCAGCGACCGTTCACCGAACACCTTGGCGTTGCCGAACTTCCGCAGTACCGCCTGATGCCCGACCACAAGCAGACGGCGGCGTCGTCGAACGGATGGGAGGCCGGCGAGGCCGGCGGGCCGTTCCTGATCACGCAGGCCATGCTGTACACCTCGACCGTGGCGACGTACCTGCGCGGCGACTGGTACCGGGACTGGGGTTCGGTGGAGCAGTACCACCGTCTGGTGCCGGCCGACCAGGCGCCCGACGCCGCGGTCGATCAGGGTGTGATCACGGTGCCCGGCTGGGGCCGGCAAGGACCGATTCGAGCACTGCCATGAGCGTTGCGACCGTCGACAACCGCGAAGACCAGGCGAGTCCCGGCCAGAACGTGCGCATGACGCGCTGGGTCGCGACCATCGCCGGCCTGCTCGGCTTCGTCCTTTCGGTCGCCACGCCGCTGCTGCCCGTCGTGCAGACCACGGCGACGCTGAACTGGCCGCAGGGCGGTCAGTTGAATAGCGTTACCGCGCCGCTGATTTCGCTTACACCGGTCGACGTGACGGTCACCGTTCCATGCTCAGTGGTGCGGGCGTTGCCGCCCGAGGGCGGGGTGATCCTGAGCACGGCACCCAAGAAGGGCAAGGACGCCGCGCTGAACGCGCTGTTCGTCGTCGCCAGTGCCAAGCGCGTCGACGTCACCGACCGCAATGTGGTGATCGCCAGTGTGCCAAGGGATCAGGCGGCTTCCCCACAGTGCCAGCGCATCGAGATCACGTCCACGAAGGCCGGTGCCTTCGCCACGTTCGTCGGGCTGAACGATCCGGCCGGAAAGCCCGTTGGCGGCGGCTTCCCCGACCCCAACCTGCGCCCCCAGATCGTCGGGGTGTTCACCGATTTAACCGGCCCGGCACCGCCGGGGCTGCAGCTCTCGGCGACCATCGACACCCGCTTCTCCACCACGCCCACGACCTTGAAGCTGGTCGCGATGGTGCTCGCGATCGTGTCCACCATCGTCGCGCTGATCGCGCTGTGGCGCCTCGACCAGTTGGACGGCAAGCGCATGCGCCGGCTTATTCCGGCGAACTGGCGCACGTTCACCCTGGCCGACGCCACGGTCACCTTCGGCTTCGTGCTGTGGCATGTGATCGGGGCGAATTCGTCCGACGACGGCTACATCCTGGGCATGGCGCGCGTCGCCGGCCCCGCCGGCTACATGTCCAACTACTTCCGCTGGTTCGGCAGCCCGGAGGACCCGTTCGGCTGGTACTACAACCTGCTGGCGCTGATGACCCGCGTCAGCGACGGCAGCCTGTGGATGCGGTTGCCGGACTTGGTCGCCGGGCTGCTGTGCTGGTTGCTGCTGTCGCGTGAGGTGCTGCCCCGGCTCGGGCCCGCGGTGGTTTCCAGCAAGGCCGCGACCTGGGCGGCCGGCCTGGTGCTGCTGACGGCGTGGATGCCCTTCGACAACGGCCTTCGCCCGGAGCCGATCATCGCGCTCGGGTCGCTGGTCACCTACGTGCTGATCGAGCGGTCGATGCGCTACAGCCGGTTGACGCCCGCGGCGCTGGCGGTGATCACCGCGGCGTTCACCCTGGGCGTGCAGCCCACCGGGCTGATCGCGGTGGCCGCGCTGGTCGCCGGCGGCCGCCCAATCCTGCGCATTTTTGTGCACCGCCACCGCCTGGTCGGCACCTGGCCGTTGGTGGCTCCCATCCTGGCGGCCGGCACGATCATCCTGACCGTGGTGTTCGCCGATCAGACGCTGTCAACGGTGTTGGAAGCCACCAGGATTCGCACCGCGATCGGTCCCAGCCAGGCGTGGTACACCGAGAACCTGCGCTACTACTACCTCATCCTGCCGACCGTCGACGGTTCGCTGTCACGTCGGTTCGGCTTCTTGATCACGGCCCTGTGCTTGTTCGCGTCGCTGTTTATCATGTTGCGGCGCAAGCGAGTTCCCGGCGTGGCGCGCGGGCCGGCGTGGCGGCTGATGGGCGTCATCTTCGGCACCATGTTCTTCCTGATGTTCACCCCGACCAAGTGGGTGCACCACTTCGGGTTGTTCGCCGCGGTGGGCGCGGCGATGGCCGCGCTGGCGACGGTGCTGGTGTCGCACGAGGTGCTGCGCTGGTCGCGCAACCGCATGGCGTTCGCGGCGGCGGTGTTGTTCATCCTGGCGCTCTGCTTCGCCACCACCAACGGCTGGTGGTATGTGTCGAGCTACGGTGTCCCGTTCAACAACGTCATGCCCCGGCTTCACGGAATCTCAGTCAGCACAGTGTTTTTCGCCCTGTTCGCGATCGCAGCACTCTGGGCGGTCTGGTTGCACTTCGCATCCCGCGACCGCGGTGAGGGCCGGCTGGCGCGGGCGGTCACGGCCGCGCCGGTGCCGCTGGCGGCCGGATTCATGGCGCTGGTGTTCATCGCGTCGATGGTGGCCGGGATCGTGCGCCAGTACCCCACCTATTCCAATGGCTGGGCCAACCTGCGCGAATTCGCCGGGGGCTGCGCGCTGGCCGACGACGTCCTCGTCGAGCCGGACAGCAACGCCGGCTTCATGGCGGCGCTCCCGGACAATTACGGCCCCCTGGGTCCGTTAGGTGGGTTCAACCCAACGGGTTTCACCCCCAGCGGTGTCCCGGAGCGCACGCTGGCCGAGTCGGTCAAGGAGACGTCGGTGCCGCAACCGGGCACCGACTACGACTGGGATGCCCCGACCAAGCTGACGTCCCCGGGCGTCAACGGATCGACGGTTCCGCTGCCGTACGGCCTTGACCCGCAACGGGTTCCGCTCGCCGGCAGCTACACCACCGGCCCGCAACAGGTCAGCAAGCTGACGTCGGCGTGGTATCAACTGCCCAAGCCGGACGCCGGTCATCCGCTGGTGGTGGTGACCGCCGCGGGCCGGATCGCCGGCAACAGCGTGCTGCACGGCCACACCGACGGGCAGACCGTCGTGCTGGAATACGGCAGGCCGGGGCCTGGCGGTGACTTCTTGCCCGCCGGCCGGCTGGCGCCCTATGACCTGTACGGCGAGCAGCCGAAGGTGTGGCGCAACCTGCGCTTCGCGCGCTCGGCGATCCCCGCCGACGCGACCGCGGTGCGGCTGGTGGCCGAGGACCTGTCCTTGACACCGGAGGACTGGATCGCCGTGACCCCGCCGCGGGTACCGGAAGTGCGGTCCCTGCAGGAGTACGTCGGCTCGACGCAGCCCGTGCTGCTGGACTGGGCGGTGGGGCTCGCATTCCCCTGCCAGCAGCCGATGTTGCACGTCAACGGCGTCACCGAGATCCCGAAATTCCGCATTACCCCGGACTACAACGCCAAGAAGCAGGACACCGACACCTGGCAGGACGGCGTCAACGGCGGCCTGCTGGGCATCACCGACCTGTTGTTACGCGCCCACGTGATGTCCACCTACCTGTCCCGGGACTGGGGCCGGGACTGGGGATCGCTGCGCAAGTTCGACACCCTCGTGGATGCCGGGCCGGCGCACCTCGACCTGAGCACCGCCACCCGCGGCGGCCTGTGGTCCCCGGGGCCGATCCGGATCAAGCCTTAGACCCGATGCGGTGCTCGCAGGATTGGGGGCGGCTGGTGATCGCCTCGCTGGCCGGCGCGTTGGCCGTTGCCTGTGCCGGCCCGCCCAGGTCGAATCCGGCGAGCTCCCCGCCGCCCACCCCCTTCAACTACGTCGCGGTGGGCGACTCCTACGCCGCGGCGCCGGGGGTACCGGACGTCGCGCCGCCCGCCGGGTGCCGCAAGTCGACCAACGGCTACCCGGCGATCCTCGCCCGCCAGCTCGCGGCGACCAGCTTCGCCAACGTCACGTGCAGCGGCGCGAAGACCGAAAACATCACCGGAAGCCCACAGCGGACCCTGGACGGGCCGGTGGAACCGCAGATCGACGCGGTCGATCAGACCACGGACCTGATCACCGTCACCATCGGCGCCAACGACGTAGAGCTGCAGGCCGACGCGGAGGGCTGCGAGGTCACCTCGCCACACCCGGTTCCGTGCAGCAACGAGTTCGAGGTCGGAAATATCGATCGGATTTCGCAGGCGATCACCGCCGAGTTGCCGGCGTGGGGTGCGATGATCGACCGGTTGCGGGACAGCGCGCCGCACGCACGCATCGTCATCGTGGGCTACGGGACCTTTGTGCGGCCGGGCGGCTGCTTTCCGGAGCAGCCGGTCTTGCCACGCGACGCCGATTATTTGCAATCCAAACTAAACGAACTTGATGACGCCCAGCAGCAACTCGCCTCCACTAAGGCGATCGACTATTTTGACACCCGTCAACTTTCTGCGGGCCACGATATCTGCGCCGCGCCCGGCGATCGGTATATCGAGGGTTTTAAGACCACGGGCTCCACTGTTCGATTGCATCCCAACGCTTTTGGCGAGGCGGCGGTGGGAAATGCGCTCGCCGGCTTCCTGGGAAAGCCCGGCGCGCGGCTTAATTGAATTAGTCCAATAAAGGCGCTGCCGTTTCACCGGGGTTTTAATTCCGGGGATTCCGTCAATCCCCGCTTTCGGGATCGGGTAGGGGAGCAGTCCGGACCAGGGCTGGGGAACACAGGGTGGGTAAATGAGCGCGCTAACGGTCTGCGGAACGTCCGCCGCGGCAATCACATTATTGACCTTTCCGGCGATTACTTTGGCGGCCGGCACCGCGGGCGCTAATCCGGGCGCCAATAGCTCCACCACGGTGGCGCTGGACTCCGACATGAAGAATTGCGATTTCAGCCCGAGGCACACCGCCCCCGCCGTCGCGAGTCCGGTCCTGGGCACCGGTTGGGCCCAGATAATCCACACGGGTTCCAGTGCGGTCGCCCAGGTGCACCTGGACGCCCCGAACCAGCCGGGCACCCACTACAACGTCGTCCTGATCGAGGAGCCGCGGCCGTCGTCGGCAACGTGCGGTCCCGGGGATCCGGGCACCGCCGTGGCCGGACTCGACACGGACGCGGCCGGCGTCGGAACCGCGACGGTGCAGGACAACCTGCGGTCGGGCACCACGGGTGTCTGGTTGTTCGTCGAGCGCCCGAGCGCGCACACCCAGGATCCGGCCGAGTACTACACGTCCGAGTTCGTGGCACCTGTCTAGGCGTGTCGGCGCCGCGACTGTAATACCGTCGCGGTCATGACCGAGTACGATTCCGAGGCCGTTGACCGGCTGCCGTTTTCGACTCCGGAGAAGTCGCAGCGCTACCGCACCGACAACTACCGCGGTGCCGTCGGCCTGAATTGGTACCGCTCCGACCCCACGTTGCGCTCCACGCTGGCGTACTACTACCGGCCCGACGAGTTGGCGGTTGTCGAACCGCAATTGATCGACATCGGAGCGCTGATGGGCGGCCCGGTGGCGCGCTGGGCCGACGAGACCGACCGCAACCCGCCGCGGCTGGAGCGCTACGACCGGTGGGGGCACGACATCAGCCGGGTCGTCATGCCGGCGTCGTTCACCGCGTCGAAGCGTGCCGTGCTGGACGCGCAGAAGGCGCTGCGCGACAAGGCCCGGGCCGCCAAGGTGAGCTCGTCGCTGGCGATGTTCGCGTCCAACTATCTGCTCAACCAGGCCGACATCGGGATGGGCTGCGCGCTGGGCACCGGCGGCGGCATGGTGCAGTCGCTGGTCGCCGCCTACGCGCCCGCCGACGTCAAAGAGCACGTGCTGGGCAAGTTCGAGTCCGGCGAATGGGCGGGCGAAACGGCGCAGCTGCTCACCGAGCGCACCGGCGGCTCGGACCTGGGGGCGCTGGAGACCACCGCCACCCGCGTCGGAGATGCGTGGCTGCTCAACGGCTTCAAGTGGTTCGCCTCCAACTGCGCCGGCGAGGCCTTCGTCGTGCTGGCCAAACCGGAAGGCGCTCCCGACTCCTCGCGGGGCGTCGCCAACTTCCTGGTGCTGCGGACCCGTCGCGACGGTTCGCGCAACGGTGTTCGGGTGCGTCGGCTCAAGGACAAGCTCGGCACCCGCTCGGTGGCCTCCGGCGAGGTGGAGTTCGTTGACGCCGAGGCATTTCTGCTGTCGGGGGAACCCTCAGCCGCAGACGTTCAAGCGGGCCCGTCCGACGGCAAGGGTCTTGCCCGGATGATGGAGTTGACCAACGCGGCGCGGCTGGGCATCGCATTGTTCGGGCTCGCCAACGCGCGCCGCGCTCTGGTGGAGGCGCTGTGCTACGCCGGCCAGCGGCAGGCATTCGGCGGGGCGCTGATCGACAAGCCGTTGATGCGCCGCAAGCTGGCGGAGCTGATCGTCGACGTGGAAGCCGCGTTGGCAATGGTGTTCGACGGCACGGGCGCGACCAACCACCGCCAGCCGCGCGGCATGCGGCAGCGGATCGCGGTGCCGGTTACCAAGCTCAAGGTGTGCCGGCTCGGGATCACCGCGGCCTCCGATGCCATCGAGATCCACGGCGGCAACGGCTACATCGAAACATGGCCCGTCGCAAGGCTTTTGCGCGATGCGCAGGTGAACACGATCTGGGAGGGACCCGACAACATCCTGTGCCTCGATGTTCGGCGAGGCATCGAACAGTCGCGGGCGCACGAGACGCTGCTGGCGCGCATGCGCGACGCGGTGTCCGTTTCCGACGACGACGAGACCACCCGGCTGGTCGCCGGCCGCATCGAGGACCTCGACGCGGCGATCACCGCGTGGACGAAACTGGATCGCGACATCGCCGAGGCGCGGCTGTTTCCGCTGGCCCAATTCATGGGCGATGTCTATGCCGCGGCGTTGCTCACCGAGCAGGCAGCCTGGGAGCGGGAGACGGGCGGGTCGGATCGCAAGGCGCTCGTCTCCCGGCTGTACGCGCTTCGGTATCTGGCCGACCGCGGTCCGCTGCGCGGTATCGAGACCGACGCCGACGAGGCGTTGGAACGCTTCGACGAGCTGGCGGCGGGCGCGCTGCGGACATAGCGCTCGCGACAGGAACTAGATCGGAATCAGACCGTGCTTGCGCCCAACCCGGAACCATAATTGCTTGTCCCGCAACAGGTGTAGCGATTTGCGCAGCAGGAGTCGGGTGTCGTGCGGGTCGATGACCGCGTCGATGAAACCCCGCTCGGCGGCGGTCCACGGGATCGCCATGTTGAGGTTGTAGCCCTCGATGAAGTCCTTCTTGATCGTCTGCGCCTCGGGCGTGGTGGGGTCCGGGAAGCGCTTCATCAGCAGCTGGGCGGCACCCTCGGCGCCGATCACCGCGATGCGCGCGGTGGGCCAGGCGAAGTTGAAGTCGGCGGTCAGCTGCCGCGAGCCCATCACGGCGTAGGCGCCACCGTAGGACTTGCGGATCGTGACCGTCACCTTGGGCACGTCGGCCTCCACGACGGAGTAGAGGAACCGGCCGCCGCGCTTGATGATGCCGTTCTTCTCCTCGTCCGCGCCGGGCAGGAATCCGGGTGTGTCCACCACGAAGACCAGCGGGATTTGAAACGAATCGCAGAACCGGATGAACCGCGCCGCCTTGTCCGAGGCCTGGTTGTCGATCGCCCCGGACAGGTGCATGGGCTGGTTCGCGATCACGCCGACCGGATGGCCGTCGACCCGGGCGAATCCGGTGATGATGGCCTGCCCGCCCTGCGCGCTGACGTCGAGGAAGTCGCCGTCGTCGAAGATCCGCAGCAGGATCTCGTGCATGTCGTAGGCCATGTTGTCGGAGTCCGGCACGATCGAGTCGAGCTCGAGATCGGTCGGCGTGATCTCCGGCTCCAGACCGGGATTGAGGACCGGTGGCTTGTCGAAGCAGTTCGACGGCAGGAACGAGAGGTAGTCCCGGACGTACTGGAACGCCGCCTCCTCGGACTCCACCACCTGGTGGATATTGCCGTTGCGGGCCTGGGCGTCCGAGCCACCGAGCTCGTCGAGGCTGACCTCTTCGCCGGTGACTTCCTGGATCACGTCGGGTCCGGTGACGAAGAAGTAGCCCTGGTCACGCACCGAGACCAACAGGTCGTCCTGGATCGGCACGTACACCGCACCGCCGGCGCATTTGCCGAAGATCAGGGAGATTCTCGGCACCAGCCCGGAGAGCGACTCCTGGCGGCGGCCCAGCTCGGCGTACCACGCCAGCGAGGTGACCGCGTCCTGGATCCGGGCGCCGCCCGAGTCCTGGATACCGATGATCGGGCAGCCGACCATCGCGCACCACTCCATCAGCCGCGCCACCTTGCGGCCGAACATCTCGCCGACCGTGCCCTGAAACACCGTCTGGTCGTGCGAGAACACGCCGACCGGCCGGCCGTCGATCATGGCGTGCCCGGTGACGCACCCGTCGCCGTACAGCGCGTTGGGATCGCCCGGGGTGCGCGCCAGCGCGCCGGTCTCCAGGAACGTGCCGGGGTCGACCAGCGCGTGCACGCGGGCGCGGGCACTGGGGATGCCCTTCTTCTCGCGCTTGGCGACGGCCTGCTCACCGCCGGGCTCTTGGGCCAACTCCAGCCGGCTACGAAGCTCGGCCAGCTTCTCTGCTGTGGTGTGCTGCGTGGGAGTTGGCACGGGTCCCGTCACTTACTTGCCTACCTCACTCGTCTGACTGGTCTGCGCCTCGACATTACTAAGCACCTCAGCCAGGTGGGCACCGACCGTGCCGATGATCGGCTCGTCGATGGCCTGGATGTGCTCGCCGCCGATCGGCACGACCTCCAGGTCCGCCACGAACTGACCCCACCCGCCGTCCGGCGTGCGGGTCGCATACCGCGGCTCGAACTCGATGACGTCGTCGTGGTAGCGGTCGGCCATGTAGAGGGTCACGTGGCCGTCGTACGGCTCGATCACGACGGTCTCGAGCGCCCGGTTGTCCAGGTACGACGTCCGCTGGTGCTCGACGATGCCACCCGGGATCTGCACGCCGCTCTGCTGGACGAGGTCCAGCACGAACTTGACCTGCCCCTCGTCGTCGAGCGCTTCGAGCTCCTCGTAGGGGATCCCCGGGATCTCGACGTTGAAGGTGCGCTCGGCGAACTTGGCGTACCGGTCCCAGCGCTTGCGGGTCTCCTCCTTGGTCTGCGGAATCTCCTCGCCCGCGCGGACCGTGTCGATCATCCCGACGAAGCGGACGTCGGCGCCGGCCCGCTTCAGCCCGATCGCGCACGCGTACGCCAGTGCCCCGCCCAGCGACCAGCCGGCCAGGACGAACGGCTTGCCCTCGTTCATCTCCAACAGCTTCGGCACATACTGGGCGGCCCGCTCCTGGATGGTGCCCTCGACGCGCTCCAAGCCGTACATCGGGGTGTCCGCCGGCAACCGGTTGAGCAGCGGCTCGTACACCACCGTCGAGCCGCCGGCCGGATGGAACACGAACACCGGCACCTGCGAGTCGTTCTGCGGCGCCCGCAGCGTGCGCACGAAGCCGTCGATCTCGCCGGCCTCGAAGTAGGCCCGCAGCTTCTCGGCCAGCGCCTCGATGGTCTCCGACGTCAGTACGTCCTCGGCGCTGATCGGGCCCTCGGCGCGCTCGGAGAGCCGCTTGGCCATCTTTTCCGCGGTGTCGCTGTCCAGCTTGGGCAGCGGGTTGAAGATGCCGCCCGGGGACTTGCCCGTGACGATCGCCCATGTCGCGAACGTGACGCGCTCGGCGGCGTCGCGGGGCGGCACGTCGGAGTGCAGCGCCTTGGCCACCGCCTCCTGGCTGAGCGCCTGGGCGGCGCCGGTCAGGTTCGGCTTGGCAGTGCCGTTGGCCGTGGAGCCGGACGGGCCCGAGGGGTCAGTCGGCGGCGGCGGAATCGAAATGTCCGACGCCGGCTGTGTTTCGGGTTCGGACTCTGCGGAAGACGTCGGCTTCGCGCCACTGAGCAGCTGCGCCTGCTCCCTGGCGATCTCCTCGGCGGTCTGGGTCTTCTGATGCTCGTGCAGCTGCTCGACCTCGTCGCGGTGCTCGATCGCGTACTCGATCAGCTTCTCCACCGCATAGAGGTTCGCGTCGCGCACCGCCGTCAATTGGATTGGGGGCAGGTCGAAGTCGTACTCGACGCGGTTCTTGATCCGCACGGCCATCAGCGAATCCAGGCCCAGCTCGATCAGCGGCACTTCCCACGGCAGGTCCTCGGGCTCGTAGCCCATGGCCGCACCCACGATGGTGCCCAGCCGCTCGCCGATGGCCTCGCCGGATTCCGCTGACCATCTACCCATAGCCCCCAAGTAGCGGTTGGTCAGGCTGTCCGACAACGTTTCCGCGTCGGAGTCCTGGTCGACGACCACCTCCGCGACCGGCGCGGCGGGCACCGCGCTGACGACCGCGCCGGAGTCGATGGCCGTGCCCGCGCCGACTTGGGCAAAAGTGGTCGGCAGCACCGATGCGCCGCCGCCGCGGCTGACGAGGGCGTCGTACACCAGCGTGAAGGATTCGTCGACGCGCGCATGCACCTGCACCGACGCCCCGCCGGGGTGCCGGGTCAGCGTGGTGACCAGCCGGGCGCCGCCGGCCGGCACGGCCCGCTGCTCGGATGCCGTCAGCTGCGCATCCGGAATCACCTGGGCGGCAGCGACTTTCACCAGCTCGGCGAGATCAGTCGTGGTGCGGGGTGCGTACTCCCACACGTGGCGGCCGTCCGGCAGCGCCACGTGGGAACCCGGCGGGAGGACCGCGGTGTCGCCGGCGAAGTGCACATCGAGCCAGTGCTCTTTGCGCTTGAACCGGGTCGGCGGGATGTTCGCGTAGTCGTCGGGTCCGCTCGCGGGGGTGAACAGCGTGCGCGGGTCCAGGTCGTGGCCGTACACGTAGAGCTGGGCCAGCGTCGAGGTGATCGACTCGACCTCGTCCTGCTTGCGGGCCAGTGTCGGGATCAGCTGCGCGTCATGCAGCCCGGCGTCGGCCGTCGTGAGGCCCACCTGCATCAGCGCCACCGGGTTGGGGGCGAGCTCCACGAACGTGGTGTGGCCGCTGTCGACGGCGTTGCGGATGCCGTGGGTGAAGTAGACGCTGTGCCGCAGCCCCTTCTTCCAGTAGTCGACGTCGTGGATCGGGTCGCTGCCGGGCTTGATGTAGCTGCCCTCGTGCACCGTGGAGTAGATCCCGGCGGTCGGGCTCATCGGTTTGATGCCCTGCAGCTCGGCGGCGAGCTCGCCGAGCAGCGGGTCCATCTGCTGGGTGTGGCTGGCGCCCTTGGTCTGGAACTTGCGGGCGAACTTGCCCTCGGCTTCACAGCGGGCGATGATCGCGTCCACCTGCTCGGGCGGGCCGCCGATGACGGTCTGGGTCGGCGCGGCGTAGACGCACACCTCCAGGTCGGGGAAGTCGGAGAACACCGTCTTGATCTCGTCGGCGGAGTACTCCAC
This sequence comes from uncultured Actinomycetota bacterium, assembly GCA_963758775.1. Taxonomy (GTDB): domain Bacteria; phylum Actinomycetota; class Actinomycetes; order Mycobacteriales; family Mycobacteriaceae; genus Mycobacterium. The sequence continues at coordinate 634,641 of CAVWWU010000010.1, read as the reverse complement.
CAGCGCCATCAGCCGGATGTACTCGCCGAACAGCATCGCCTCGCCCTCGCCCATCAGGTGCGAGCGCGAGCAGATCGCCCGGGTGGCGTCGGCCAGCGACAGGCCGCCGGCGAAGTAGGCCGACGCGGCCTCGCCCAGTGACTGCCCGACGACCGCGGCGGGCTTGGCGCCGTGATGCTTGAGCAGCTCGCCCAGCGCGATCTGGATCGCGAAGATGGTGACCTGGGTGGTCTCGATGCCGTAGTCCTGCGAGTCGTCCAGGATCAACTCGAGCACCGAATAGCCCAGCTCGTCCTGGACCAGCGCGTCGACTTTCTCGATCCACTCGGCGAACACCGGGTTGCGCAGGTAGAGGCTCTTGCCCATCTTGCGGTGCTGCGCGCCGAACCCGGCCAGCACCCACACCGGGCCGGTGGTGACCGGGCCGTCGACGCTGAACACATTCGGCCGCTGCTTGCCCTCGGCGACCGCGCGCAGCCCCTTGACGGCCTCCTCGTGGTTGTGGGCCAGCACCACCGCGCGGGACCGGCCGTGGTTGCGCCGCGACAGCGCCCTGCCGATCGACTCCAGCGACGACCCTTGGCCCTCGGGGGTCTCCAGCCAGTCCGCCAGCTCGGCCGCGGCCGTCTTCTTGCGCGAGGTCAGGAACGCCGACACCACCAACGGGACAACCGGCTCCGGGAGTTCTTCTGCCGCAAGCTCTTCCAGCGCGGCTTCCTTGAGTCGCAAGGCCGCGTCGGTGACGCCGGGCAGTTCGTACTCCGGCTCCTCTGCCTCCGCCTCGTCGCCGATGATGTTGCCGAAATCATCGAACCGTAGCGAATGACCTTCCAGCGCAGGCGCTTCGGTGGGGACCGCGTCAACAGCCGCCTTGGGCTCGGGCTCGGCCTCCCGCGCCTCTTTTTCAACGACGTCTCGTGGCAATACCTCGCGCACCACCACGTGCGCGTTGGCGCCGCCGAAGCCGAAGCTGGACACGCCGGCCAGCGCGTAGCCGCCGTAGCGCGGCCACTCGGTCACGGTGTCGATGACCTTCAGGTGCATTCCGTCGAAGTCGATGTACGGGCTGGGCCCGGCGAAGTTGATGGACGGCGGCAGCTTGTCGTGGTGCAGCGCGAGCACCACCTTGGCCATGGCGGCGACCCCCGCGGCCGATTCCATGTGCCCGACGTTGGTCTTGATCGCGCCCAGCAGGGCGGGCCGGTCCGCAGCACGTCCCCGGCCCACGACGCGACCGAGCGCCTCGGCCTCGATGGGGTCGCCGAGCACGGTGCCGGTGCCGTGCGCCTCGATGTAGTCGACGGTGCGCGGGTCGATGCCCGCGTCCTTATAGGCGCGTCGCAACACCTCGGCCTGCGCGTCCTGGTTGGGCGCGATCAGGCCGTTGGACCGGCCGTCGTGATTGATCGCGCTGCCCGCGATGACGGCCAGGATCTGGTCGCCGTCGCGGCGGGCGTCGTCGACCCGCTTCAGCACCAGCATGCCGCCGCCCTCGGAGCGGGTGTAGCCGTCGGCGTCCGAGGAGAACGACTTGATCCGGCCGTCTGGGGCGAGCACCGCGCCGATCTCGTCGAAGCCGAGGGTGACCGCGGGGGTGATCAGCGCGTTGACGCCGCCGGCGACCGCCACGTCACACTCGCCGTTGCGCAGCGCCTGCACCGCCTGATGGGTGGCCACCAGCGAGCTGGAACACGCGGTGTCCATCGCGACCGAGGGACCGCGGAAGTCGTAGAAGTAGGACACCCGGTTGGCGATGATCGCGGTCGAGTTGCCGGTGATGGCGTAGGGGTGCGCGACGGTCGGGTCGGCGATCGCCATGAAGCCGTAGTCGTTGTTGGTGAACCCGACGTACACGCCGACCGCCTCGCCGCGCAGGCTCGACGCCGGGATGCGGGCGTGTTCCAGTGCCTCCCAAGTCAATTCGAGCGCCATCCGCTGCTGCGGGTCGATGTTGTCGGCCTCGGTCTTGGCCACCGCGAAGAACTCGGAGTCAAAACCCTTGATGTCCTTGAGGTAGCCGCCGCGGGTGCGCGCCTGACTGACCCGCTGGGCCAGCCGGGGCTCTTCGAGGAACTCCGACCAGCGGCCCTCGGGCAGGTCGGTGATGGCGTCACGGCCCTCCATCAGGGCCTGCCAGGTTTCGTCGGGGGTGTTCATGTCGCCGGGCAGCCGGGTTGACAGGCCGACGATCGCGATGTCGACGCGTTCGGCGGGGCCGGTGCGCGTCCAGTCGGTATTGTCGAGGCCGGCGTCCTCGACCTCGGGCTCGCCCTCGACGATCCGGGTAGCCAGCGACTCGATGGTCGGATGCTGGAACGCCACCGCGACCGACAGGGTGACGCCGGTCAGGTCCTCGATGTCGGCGGCCATCGCCACCGCATCGCGCGACGCCAGACCCAGCTCGACCATCGGAACGGATTCGTCGATGTCGTCGGGCGACTTCCCGACGGCGTTGCCCACCCAGTTGCGCAGCCATTGCCGCATCTCGGGGACCGTTAGCCCGGCGGGCGCGTTTTCACCGCCGGGGGCGCCAGGGGTGTCGGGGGTGTTCTGGGGGTCCTCTGTGTCTGCTGAATCTGCCATAGTTGTGCGTCCTATTCGGTGGCGAACACCGTCGGAGAAGCGATGCCGCTGCGCAGGCTGCCGTCCAGATAGGCGGCGCGGCAGGCGCGGCGGCCGATCTTGCCGCTGGAGGTTCGTGGAATGCTGCCGGACTGGACGAGCAGCACGTCGCGCACGGTCACGCCGTGCCCGACGGCGATGGCCGCCCGGATGTCGTCAGCGATGGGCTGATAGTCGAGTTTGTGCGTGCCGGTGGCCCGCTCGCCGACGATGACCAGCTGCTCGGAGGTGTCGTCGGCGGCGAAGTTCAGGCCGGCGTGCGGGTCGTCGAACACGTTCGGCGGCAGCTGGTTGGCCGGCACCGAGAAGGCGGCGACGTAGCCGACCCGCAGGGCTTTGGTGGATTCCTGCGCGGTGTACTCCAGGTCCTGCGGGTAGTGGTTGCGGCCGTCGACGATGACGAGGTCCTTGATCCGGCCCGCTATATAGAGGTGTCCCTTGTGATAGGTGCCGTAGTCGCCAGTGCGCACCCACAGGCCGTCGTCGGCGGCGCCCTCGGCGTGCGACTCGGTGATCCGCGACTTGAGGATGTTCTTGAAGACCTCGGTGGTCTCCTCCTCCTTGCCCCAATAGCCGACACCCAGGTTGTTGCCGTGCAGCCAGATCTCGCCGATCTGGCCGTCCGGCAGCTCGCTGGCCGATTCCGCGTCGACGATGACCGCCCACTCGTCGACGCCGATCTTCCCGGCGGAGACCTGCGCGACGGCACCCGGCGCATCGGCGGCCACCTCGACGAAACTGCCCTTGTTCAGCGCGTCGCGGTCGACGTGAATGATCGTCGGCTTCTCATCCATTGGGGTGGTCGAGACGAACAGGGTCGCCTCGGCCAGACCGTAGGACGGCTTGATGGCCGTTTCCTTCAGGCCGTAGGGCGCAAACGCCTCGAGGAACTTGCGCATGGACGCCGGGCTCACCGGTTCGCTGCCGTTGAGGATGCCCTTGACGTTGCTCAGGTCGAGGGGCGGCTCGTCGTCACGGGGCAGACCACGCATCGCGGCGTGCTCGAACGCGAAGTTCGGCGCAGCCGAGAAGACGCCACCGGTCTCGCCGGGTTTGCGCGCGAGCTCGCGGATCCACCGACCCGGCCGGCGCACGAATGCGGCGGGTGTCATGAAGGTGAAGCTCTGTCCGAGCACCGGTGCGCAGAGCGCCGTGATCAAGCCCATGTCGTGGAAAAACGGCAGCCACATGCACCCTCGGTCGCCCTCGGTGCCCTCCAGCGCGTTGAGCACCTGCAGCACGTTGGTGGGGAGGTTCAAATGATTGATCTGCACGCCGGTCGGAGCGCGGGTCGAGCCCGAGGTGTATTGCAGGTAGGCAGTGGTGTCTTCGCGGGCGTCTGGCGACTCCCAGGTGGCGGCGACCTCGGGGGGCACGGCGTCGACGGCGATCACGCGGGGCCGTTCCTTGGCCGAGCGGGCACGGATGAACTTGCGGACGCCCTCGGCGGAGTCGGTGGTGGTCAGGATCGTCGACGGGGAGCAATCATCGAGCACCGCGTGCAACCGGCCCACGTGACCCGGCTCGGCGGGGTCGAAGAGCGGCACCGCGGTCCGGCCGGAGTACAGGGCTCCGAAGAACGCAACGAGGTAGTCCAGGTTCTGTGGGCAGAGGATGGCGATGCGATCGTCCGGCTTGGTCACCTGCTGCAGGCGCGCTCCGATGGCGCGATTGCGGGCGCTGAACTCGGACCAGAGAATGTCGCGTTCGACACCGTCCCGTTCGGTGGAGAAGTCCAGGAAGCGGTAGGCCAGCTTGTCCCCGCGGACCTTCGCCCACTTTTCGACGTGTTTGACCAGGTTGGTGTTTTCCGGGAAACGGATCTTTCCATTGACGATGAACGGGTTGTGGTACGCCATTCCGCCCTCTCCTGCTACAACACGGCATATCGATTGGCCCGGCCTGTGAGGCCAACGGCTATGTTCGGTTGGCTCGACTAGTTACGTCTGCGCCATCCGCGACCCGAACGGGTCAACACACACTACTCTGATCGCTCTTACTTTTCTCTTAATGTTAAGGCGCGGCGCACGGCAGGCCAAATCACAAGGTACCGCCGATGTGGTCACGATCGGCGCACTGAAAGCTGTGTCCCGCCGCCCGTCGGACGCGCGTCACCCGTGTTTGGGATGCGGCGCGCCGTCGATGAGCCCGTGCGCCCAGTTCAGAGTCCAATCGGTCGCCGGGGCGCCGTCGAGGTTCCAGAACTGGGTGGTGGCGTACATCGCATGGATCGGCTGCCCCCCGTTGCCGGCCAGCGTGCTCAGCGTGTTGGACAGGTTCGCGATGTTGAACGCCTCGGCCGGCGCCGCGCAGATCAGGTCGCCGGGGGCGCAGATCTCGTTGGTCTTGCTGTCCAGCGCGCCGAAGCCGCCCGGCCGCGACCCGGTCATGGTCAATCCCATTCCGGACAGCACGGGTATCTCGTGCAGGGTGATCTCGGCGCCCTCGCCCGGCGGGTCCGGTCCGATCTCCTTGCCCACCCCCTCCTCGCGGCGGCCGTCGGCGATCAACGTCACACCTAGCACCAGGTCGTCGTCGATGGGGCCGCGGCCGTTGCCGATGTCGCTGGCGATGTCGCCGGCGATCACCGCGCCCTGCGAGAAGCCCATCAGCACGTAGCTGGTCAGCGGGCACTTGTTGTTCATGTCGGTCAGCTCTTGGACCGTCGCCTTGGTGCCCTCGGCCCGGCTGTCGTTGTAGGACATCTGCTGGTCGGAGCTCATTGGGTTGTGGAACTGCGCCGTGTAGGGCGTGGTGTAGGTCTGCAGCCGGGAGGAGCCGAATTGCTGGCCGAGCGTGGCAGTCGCGTTGTGCAGCAACGCATTCGGGAACTGCTGCGGGTTCAGCGGGGGATCCTGCAGGGACGATTCCCAGGTGCCGGGGACGTTGACCAGCAGCACGTCCGGGCAGGATGCGTCCTGACTCGCGGGCCGCGGCTTGTGCGGATGCCCGGAGCCGGACGTCGGCGGGCTGGCCCCGGGCACCGCGCTGGGCGGGGTTTCGGGGCTGCGCAGCATGACCACCACGGCGAAGATCACCAGGCCCACGACGACGGCCATCGCGCCGGCCGCAACCCACGCGAGAACTCGGTGGCGTTGACGACGCGCGGGGGTGGTCTTCTTGGCTGACTTGGCCCTCGTGGCCATATGTAGGCGGTCTCCTGCTAGCAGATCGCAGCCAAGCGGTCATCCCGCCCTCTGCTGCACTCGACTACACGGTACCGGCTCAAGGTATGGGCACCGCCGGTTCGAAAACCGGGGTGGAAACCCCGGCGGCTAGCGGATGGCCCCGACGATGTCGCCCGACATGGCGCCCAACTGCCCGCCCCACGAGCCCCACCCGTTGTCGCCGCCGCCCGGGAAGTCGAAGTGGCCGTTGTGGCCGCCGACGTTGCGGTACTGCTGGTAGAACGTCAGGTTGGTGCCCATCGCGGTTTCGGACTGCCCGATCATGGCGGCGGGGTCACTGGCGGCGCCGGTCTTGGGGCTCCATACCCAGATCCGGGTGTTGTTCTGGGCCAGCAGGTCGGCGTGCACCCACGGGTCATGCCACTTCCAGCGCCCCAACTGTGCCGCACCCCACATCGCCTGGGTGTTCGCTCCGCCGAATTGCTGCATGCCCGCGGTGATCGCGCCGTTCACCGAGGTGTCCGACGGGTACAGGAAGCCCGACAGCGAGCCGGCGAAGCCGTACCGGTCGGGATGGAAGCAGGCCAGCGCCATCGCCGCGTACCCGCCCTGGGCGGCGCCGACGACGGCGTGGCCGCCCGGCGCCAGGCCCCGGTTGGCGGCCAGCCAGTCGGGCAGCTCCTGGGACAGGAACGTCTCCCACTGCTTGCTGCCGTCCTGCTCCCAGTTGGTGTACATGCTGAACGCACCACCGGCGGGCGCGGCCACCGAGACGCCCTTGCCGGCCAGCGCGTTCATCGCGTTGCCCGCGGTGACCCAGTTGCTGACGTCCGGAGCGGCGTCAAAGGCGTCCAGCAGGACCACTGCGTGCGGGCCGCCGGCCAGGAAGGCCACCGGGATGTCTCGCCCCATCGCCCCCGAGGGCACCATCAGGGTTTCGTAGCCCGCCGCGTGGGCTTTGGTTGCGGTCGTGGCAGCGATGCCGCCTAGCGCGATTGACAGTGCGGCAGCGCACAGCACGCGCAGCACCACCGAAAGACCCCGTACGCCCCTCATGCGCCTACCTCCCTCGACTCCCACGTTCATGGCTGTTTGAACACTATCCAAGGGCCCGGTGGGTTCCAACAGGCAATGCAGACCGGTAGTGAACCGCGTCACATCCGGCTTGCGCAAATAGGCCTGCAAACGGCTGACGGCGGCGACCCGGATGGGTCGCCGCCGCCAGCGCGGTTGTTTACAGCCCGGCTGTTACTGGCCCTGATTGCTGGCCGGGTTGGCGCCGGGAGCGGTGACCGGCGCGGCACCGGGCGTGGCGCCCAGCACGCGCTGCAGCTCAGGCTTCATCGCCTGGACCTGCGCACCCCAGTACGGCCAGTCGTGCGTGCCGTTGGCGTCGAAGTTGAAGATCGCGTTGTGACCACCGGCGGCGTTGTACGCGTCCTGGAACTTCAGGTTGCTGGTCCGCACGAAGCCCTCCAGGAACTTGGCGGGCAGGTTGTCGCCACCGAGGTCGGACGGCTTGCCGTTGCCGCAGTACACCCAAATGCGGGTGTTGTTCGCGACGAGCTTGCCGACCTGCAACGACGGGTCATTGCGCTGCCACGCCGGGTCCTCCTTGGGGCCCCACATGTCGGCGGTCTTGTAGCCGCCCGCGTCACCCATGGCCAGGCCGATCAGCGTCGGGCCCATGCCCTGCGACGGGTCCAGCAGCGCCGACAGCGAGCCGGCGTAGATGAACTGGTCGGGGTGGTAGGCCGCCAGGATCAGGGCCGACGAACCGGCCATCGACAGCCCGACCACGGCGCCGCCGTTGGGCTTGACCTGCCGCTGCGAGGCCAGGTACTGCGGCAGCTCACTGGTCAGGAAGGTCTCCCACTTGTAGGTGGTGCAGCCGGCCTTACCGCAGGCGGGCTTGTACCAGTCGGAGTAAAAACTGGACTGCCCACCGACCGGCATGGCGACCGAAATGCCGGACTGGTAGTACCACTCGAACGCCGGGGTGTTGATGTCCCAGCCGTTGAAGTCGTCCTGCGCGCGCATGCCGTCGAGCAGGTACAGCGCGGGCGAGTTGGCGCCACCGCTCTGGAACTGGACCTTGATCTCGCGGCCCATGGCCGCCGACGGCACCTGCAGGTATTCCACCGGCAGACCCGGGCGAGAGAACGCCCCAGCGGTCGCCGAGCCCCCCACGACGCCGATCAGGCCCGACAGCAGGGCCGCTCCCACGGCGCCCACCACGAGCCGGCGCGGCTTGAATGTCCTCGCCGCTACGGCGCCGCGAAACCTGTCAACAAGTTTCATGCTTGCTTCCTCATCCTTTCGGCCGCATCCCACGCATGAAGGCGTGGTGTGGGCTTAAATGGGTTTCCGACTGCACACGTCGCGCGCGGCAGTGCTCGTGTAGTCAATCACAAATCCGCTTATGCCCTCTCATCGAGCACACCGCTACGGCACTTGTTCCCAGCGGTTCTCGGCCTAAACATGGCGCCCAAATGGGGTGTTTTCGCATGTGCCCGAACATGGTTGCGCGCTGGTAAGCCCTAGATTGTGAATTTGCTGGCAACTTTCGCCGACGGCGCGTACCAGATTGCCACTGTGATTTCTTCGGCACCCGTCCCAGAATCGCTCAATCCCGGGGCGCAGTGGCGGGTACGTCGGGCACCGGCAGCCCACACCTGGCGAGTTCGTACACGGGAACGCGGTCGATCCGGTAGCCGGTGAATTCGAACGAATTCACGATGTTGGACAAGAACCGATGCGCGGTCAGCGGCGCGCGCACCGAACTCAGCACCGCCTTGGTCTCGGGGCACTGCAGCGCCGCCACCGCCTGGGCGATCCAGACCTGGTCCAGGTAGCCCGGAATGCCCGGCGGCCACTTCACCCAGGGGCCGTCGGCGATCATCCAGTCCGGGAAGAGGTTCTTGTCGTGCCCGATCCGGCCGTGCTTGAGGCGCTCGGTGTGCTGGGCGATCGGGTTGGCCAGCCCGATCTGGTCGACCACCCGGACATCCAGACCCACGTTCATGCCCACCATGCCGAGGTTGGTGAAAAACACCGCGTGCTCGGGCTTTTCGCCGGGCTTCACCGGAATCTGAGGCACCAGGTCCCACTGGGTGTAGTTCCCGGACGGCAACAGCAGGGCACCGTCGGGGGTGTTGTCGATCGCGGTCAGGATGGCGGCCATCCTCGGGTAGTCCAGGTAGTCGGCGGCCGTCAGTGGGTGTGCGTGCCCGGTGGCCTGCGCATAGAAGCGGCGCTCGTCGACGATCCCGGTGTAGGTGACGCGGGTGGCGTCATCGCCCATGCCAGGCGAATTCGCCGCCCACAACGACCAGCCCGCCACGCCCAGCCACAGCGCACCGGCGGCGCCGGCCAGCCAGTAGCTCGCCTCCTGCGAATATTGCTTGCCGTCGGGCAGCGCCACCGGGATGACGGCCACCGGGGCCAGCAGACAGAACAGGGGTGCCAGCAACACCCGGGCGTGCATGAAGTCGCCGCCCTGCCGGATCCAGTAGAACGCCTGTATCAACCCGCTGATCAGGACAAAGGCCACCGCGGCCGGCGGGCTCTGCACTGCCCGCGCCACGCGGCCGTAGTTGGGTGACTCCATCGGGCGGATGAACGACGGCCGCCGACGGACCACCGTCAACAGCACGCCCAGCGGCACCAGCAGCAGCACCGGAAGCCAGAGTGCGTAGGGCCCAACGAAATTCGCCAGATAGATCATGCCCTGCGACCACTTGTCGCCGGCCGCGTCCTTGGCCAGCGCGGTTCCGGGCACCAGCAGGCCGTAGTAGCCCATCCGGAAGATCTCGTAGCCGACCGGGAGAAATCCCCCCGCCGCCACGATGAGCACGCGATTGCGCCAGGTCCGGGCCGCGATGAGCATCATGATCAAGGCCAGCCCGCCCATCAGCGCCAGGTCGGGCCGGACCAGCACGGAGAACCCCGCGACGAACGCCAGCACACCGAGGAAGACGGGGTTGTTCAAACGGCTCCGCAGCGGCTGCGACCAGCACACCATCATCCACCACAGCAGACCCAGATAAGCCAGCGTCAGCCCGCTCTCCAGACCGGAGGTGGCGAAGTCACGCGCCGGTGGCAGCGCGATGTAGACCAGCGCCCCGGCCGGCAGCATGATCGCCCGCCGGCCGCGCAGGCTGGGTGCGTACAACCGCCCCGCGCCCAGCATCAGCAGCGCGACGCCCAGCAGGGACAGCGCCAGCGCGAGCGCCAGCGCCACGTATTCCATACGCAGTGGCCCGCCGATCCAGCTCCCGGCGTACATCAGATAGGTCCACGCCGTGGAGGTGTTCGCCTCCACCCGCTCGCCCTGGTTGAACACCGGGCCGTTCCCGGCCAACAGGTTGCGCACCGTACGCAGCACGATCAGCCCGTCGTCGGCGATCCAGCGACGCTGCCAGCTGCCCCAACCGAACAGCACGACAACCACGACCACGCTCAGCCACAGGCTGATCCGGACCACACCCTGGTACGGGAACGCGAACCGCGGCACCGGTATCGTGCGCCGGGCAGTCAACGCCGCTAAAGGGTTGGCGAGCCTGGGGCTAGCCGAAGGCAACAGCGGCACCGAGTGTCCCGATCCACACCACGAACAGCAGCTGCAACACCCGGTCGCGCAGCGCGATCTCTTCGGGCTCCCCCGCCAGCCCGCCGTCGACGTCCACCGCGTAGCGCAGGATCGCGATAGTCCACGGCACCATCGTCACCGCGTACCAGCTCCCCGAGCCGCTGTCGCGCTCAAAGGCCCATAGGCCGTAGCACATCACCACCGCGGTGGCCGACAACGTCCAGACGAAGCGCAGATAGGTGCCGGTGTAGCTCTCCAGGGCCTTGCGGATCGCCGCGCCGGTGCGCTCGGACAGTTGCAGTTCGGCATAGCGCTTGCCCGCCGCCATGAACAGCGACGCGAACGCCGCCACCAACAAAAACCATTGCGACAGGCGGGTATCGGTGGCGGCGCCGCCGGCGATGGCGCGCAGCAAAAACCCCGACGACACGATGCAGATGTCCATCACTGCCTGATGTTTGAGCCCGAAGCAATAGCCCAGCTGCACGACGATGTAGATCGCCATGACCACGGCCAGGTTCGGCTTCAGCCACCACGCCAGCCCGAGCGACGTCGCCGCCAGCACCACGGCCAGAAGGTATGCCAGCCACTCGGGCACCACGCCGGCCGCGATCGGGCGGAACCGCTTGGTGGGGTGTTCGCGGTCGGCGTCGACGTCGCGGACGTCGTTGACCAGGTACACCGCGGAGGCCGCCAGGCTGAACACCACGAACGCGACCGCCACCTGGACGCCGAGCTCACCGTAGTCGTAGCGGACCCCGCGGCCCGCCGCGCTCAGCGGCGCCAGCAGGACCAGCGAGTTTTTCACCCATTGCCGCGGGCGGATCGCCTTGATCACCCCGGTGAACAGGTTCGCCGGGGGCCCGATCACCCCGGCCTCACCGGTTTGAACGTCTTCACTCATCTACGCCACTTCTCCCGCATTCGGCCGGCGATCCCCGCGACGGCGGCGCCGAGGCCGATGCCGAAAGCCACGTCGCTGGGATAGTGCACCCCCAGCAGTATCCGGGAAAGTGCCATCGGCGGGACGAGCAACACGGGTAGCGGCAACCCGGTCGCTCGGCCCATCAGGATCGCCGCCGCCGTGGTGGAGGTGGCGTGCGCCGACGGGAAGCTCAACTGACTGGGCGTGCCGACGTTGACGGCCACGGCGGGATGATGCGGCCGTTTGCGCCGCACCACCCGCTTGACCAGCACGGCGGCGGCGTGGGCGGCGAAGGCGCCGGCCCCGGCCAGCAGCCAGTCCCCGCGGCGGCGCGGCGAAAGCAGCGCGCCCAGCGCCGACACCGCGACCCAGCCGATGCTGTGCTCGCCGAAGTGGGACATCGCGCGTGCCACGGTCAGCAGACCCGGGCGGTCAGCCAGCGCCGACTGGACGGCGACCATCGCGGCGACCTCGCCGCGCGGCGGCTCGGGAAGAGGGGCTTCAGGCATGCCCGGGCGGGTTGTCCGTAGGGAGCACTGTCTCCCACTTCTGCTTGCTGGACAGCACGGGCAGCGCGTCGCGGTATATCTTGCGCATCTCGTCGAAGCGGCTCGCCAGCAGGCGTTGCCGGCGCAGTGACTGCATTAGCAGCGTGAACATCTTGCGCCGATCGCGCTGTCGGTACACCACGCCGCAGCCGTCGGCCGTGGTGACGGTGACCCCGTCGACCGTGCACAGCCGGAACCAGCGTGCGTCCTGGGTCGGCACGTTGAACTCGGGGCGCTCGTGGGTGGCGGGGTCGGCCTGGGTGAGGTTGTGCAGGATGCCGCGGGCCAGCCGGTAGCCGATGGACAGCGGGTTGACCGGTGGCTTCATCGCCTTGCTCATTTTCTGCGGCGGCGGCAGCTCGCTGGCCGCCGGCAGCACGACGGCGTCGGGGAATTCCTTGCGCAGCCGGTGCACCTCGGGCAGGGCCGATTCCAGAATCGAGAAGATGTGTTCCGGCCCGGCGAGGAAGTCGTCGATGGCCCGGTTCTGGATCGCCACCGTCGAGTATTCAAGGCACGCAAGGTGTTTCAGCGTGGCCTTGAAATGGCTGCGGATCAGCCCGGAGACTTGATTTTTTGGGCCGTCCCAGTGCAGCGCGGAGACCACCAACCGGTTGCGCAGGTGGTAGTAGGCCTGCCAGTCGATCGCGTCGTCTTTGTCGCTCCAGGCCATGTGCCAGATCGCGGCGCCGGGCAGCGTGACCGTCGGGTAGCCGTGCTCGCCGGCCCGCAGACCGTATTCGGCGTCGTCCCATTTGATGAACAGCGGAAGCGGCTGTCCCATCTCCTCGGCGACCTGGCGCGGGATCATGCACGTCCACCAGCCGTTGAAGTCGACGTCGATGCGCCGGTGTAGCAGCGCGCTCCGTTCGTTGTTGTCGTTCAACGGGAATTCGGCGAAGTCGTGGTCGTATTCGGCGTGCGGTGCGGCGGTCCACATGAAGTTCGACTGGTCGACGACCTCGCCCATAATGTGCAGGTGCGACGGCTCCTGCAGGTTGAGCATCTGGCCGCCGACCAGCATCGGGGTCTTGGCGAACCGGTTCATCGCCAGGACCCGCAGCACCGTGTCCGGCTCGATGCGGATGTCGTCGTCCATGAACAGAATCTGTTGGCAGTCCGTGTTTTTCAGCGCCTCGTACATCACCCGGCTGTAACCACCGGAACCGCCGAGGTTGGGCTGATCGTGGATCGAGAGCCGATTGCCCAGGCCCGCGGCGGCCGCGGGGAAGTCGGGGTGGTCGCGCACCTTGCGAGTGCCCTGATCCGGGACGATCACCGCACCAATAACCTTGTCCACCAAGGGATCCGCGGTGAGGTCGGCCAGTGCGTTGACGCAGTCGGCGGGGCGGTTGAACGTGGGGATGCCGACGGCGATGTTGGCCGTGCCCGGGGCGGGCTCGGTCGCGTACCAACCCCCGCTGATCAAGGTGACCTTGGTGTCGGTGGTGATGTCGAACCAGATCCAGCCGCCGTCCTCGAACGACTTGAGCGGCACCTCCAACTCGACGACGGTCGGCTGATCGTCGGTGCCGACGAACTGGCGGCCCTGCACCGAGATCCGCACCCCGGTGGCCTTGGTCCGGTACACGTCGACACGGCCGGTTCCGGTCAGCTCGGCCCGCAGCACCACCGACTGGCAGATCGACCACCGGCGCCAGTAGCTCGCCGGGAAGGCGTTGAAGTACGTCGCGAAGGAGACCTCGGAATCCGCACCGATCTGCAACGAGGTGCGCGTCGTCGCATGCGCACGCCGGGCGTTGGTGGCCGACTCCTCCAGGTAGAGCTTGCGTACGTCGAGCGGCTCACCCGGACGCGGCAGGATTATTCGAGACAGCAGGCTAACGGCAGTGGTCATCTGTGCCACTCCTCCTCATCGCTTCGCTCCGCATCGTCGCTGGCACTCATGCGCGCGCGTCTTCCTCTTCCTTTTGTGGTTCCAGTAGTCCTGCGCCGTCACGCAGGTGCGGCGCCAGGACGTTGTCGTACATGTTCAATGCGCTGGCGATGGCCATGTGCATATCCAGATATTGGTAAGTACCCAAACGGCCGCCGAAAAGCACCTTCGACGAGGCGGTTTCGTCCTTGGCCCGAGCCCGGTAGGCGGCCAGCAGGGCGCGATCGGCCTCGGTGTTGATCGGATAGTAAGGCTCGTCGTCGTCCTCGGCGAACCGCGAGTACTCCCGCATGATCACCGTCTTGTCGGTCGGGTAGTAGTCGCGTTCGAGGTGAAAGTGGCGGAATTCATGGATGCGGGTGTAGGTCACATCGAGATCGTTGTAGTTCATCACCGGCGTGCCCTGGAAATCCCCGATCGGCAATACTTCGAGTTCGAAATCCAATGTGCGCCAGCCCAATCGGCCGTCGGCGTAGTCGAAGTAGCGATCGAGCGGGCCGGTGTAGACCACCGGTGCGTCGGGACTGTCCGCCCGAAGCTGCTCGCGGACGTCGAACCAGTCGGTGTCCAGCCGGACCTCGATGCGGTCGTCGGCGGCCATTGCCTTCAACCACGCGGTGTAACCGCCGACCGGCAAACCCTCGTAGGTGTCGCTGAAGTAGCGGTTGTCGAACGTGTAGCGCACCGGCAGGCGATTGATGACGGCAGCCGGCAGCTCGACGGGGTCGGTCTGCCACTGCTTGGCGGTGTAGCCCTTGACGAACGCCTCGTAGAGCGGACGGCCGATTAACGAGATCGCCTTCTCCTCGAGGTTCTGCGCATCCGCCGTGTCGATCTCCGCGGCTTGCTCGGCGATCAGCTGGCGAGCTTCCTCGGGGGTGAAGTACTTGCCGAAGAACTGCGACACCAGGCCCAGGCCCATCGGGAACTGGTAGGCCTGCCCGTTGTGCATGGCGAACACCCGGTGGCGGTAGTCGGTGAACTCGGTGAACTGCCGCACGTAATCCCAGACCCGCTTGTTAGAGGTGTGGAACAGGTGGGCGCCGTACTTGTGCACCTCGATCCCGGTCTGCGGTTCGGCTTCGGAATAGGCGTTGCCACCGATGTGCGGGCGCCTGTCGACGATCAGCACGCGCTTGTCCAGCTGGGTAGCCACGCGCTCGGCGACCGTCAGACCGAAGAATCCGGACCCGACGACGAGAAGGTCAAAACGAGCGGTCATCGGTTGCCTAGGTTATCCGACCGCGGAGAAATAACCCCATTCCACGACGTGGCGGCGCTGGAATCTGGGTGGTTGATCCGCACGTGGGGCTGCCGTGCCGCGTGTTGCGGTCCGACTACCGATTACCTCACGATTCGATATCGCCACACCAGTCACACCAATCTCACTCGTACCATCAATCGCGTGGGGTTCATGTCTGTACCCAACGGTTGAGTGCAGACATGACCCGACGAACCAGATAGCCCACATTGAGGAGACTTCCGTGCCGAACCGACGCCGACGCAAGCTCTCGACAGCCATGAGCGCGGTCGCCGCCCTGGCAGTCGCGAGTCCGTGCGCATACTTCCTGGTCTACGAATCCACCGCAAACAGCAGCCAGCCCCCGCAGCACCACGAGTTCAAGCAGGCAGCGGTCGTGACCGACCTGCCCGGCGAGCTCATGGGTGCCCTGACGCAGGGACTGTCGCAGTTTGGCATCAACCTGCCGCCGGTCCCCGCGCTGAGCGGCACGAGCGCCACCGGCGCCGGGGCGACAAGCCCGGGCCTCGGCCTGGGCACCCCGAGCCTGGGTACCAGTGGTCTGGGTACCTCGGGTCTGACGGGTACCGGGCTCACCAGTCCCGGCCTGACCAGCCCCGGGCTCGGCACCGGTCTGACGACGGGGGCCGCGACACCTGGGCTGACCACGCCCAGCACCGCGCTGACCCCGACATCGCCAACACTGCCGACCACCCCGGGTGCGGCGGCTGCGACCACCCCGAACCCCGCACTCACCAGTCCGGCCGGCGTCGCACCCGGTACGGGTGCTGGTATGGGCAGCCCGATCGCGGCTCCCAGCGAGGTGCCGATCTCGGACCCGGGTGCCGACGGCACCTATCCGATCCTGGGTGACCCCTCCGGCCTCGGCGGTGGCGGGTTGGGCCCGAGCCCGGCCGCCAGCAGCGGTGGCGGTGGCGGCGGCCTCATCAATGACTTGATGCAGACCGCCAATCAGTTGGGTGCGGGCCAGGCCATTGATCTGCTCAAGGGCCTGATCATGCCGGCGATCATGCAGGCTCAGCACGGCGGTGCCGGGGCGGCGGCTGGTGTGCCGGGTGCCGCCCTGCCGACCGGCGGCCTGCCGGGTGCGGCTGCGCTGCCGGGTGCGGGTGGGCTGCCGGGTGCGGCTGGCCTGCCGGCCGCCGCCACGGGTGCCACGCACGGTGCCGCGGCCCTGCCGACGGGCGCGGCGCACGGTGCCGCGGCCCTGCCTGCCGGCACCGCGCCGGCGGCGGCGGGCACCGCGGGAACGCTGCCGACCGCAGCGGGAGCCGCAGCAGCTCCGACAGCTGGGGCAGCGACTGCTCCTGCAGCTGGGGCAGCGACGGCTCCGGCCGCTGGCGCTGTTGGAGCGCCGGCCGCCCCGCTGACGCCTCCCATGTAAAACCTCTCAACACCTGTTACCGGACGGCACCGCAGAGTCATATCTCTGCGGTGCCGTCGAACGTTCGTTCGTGGAGTTTTTGACCCGATACACCGTGTCGCCTCACAAATAACATTAGACACACACGTAACATCGGCTGGTGGTGTCCCGTAAGCGCCCGCCGATGATGCTGCTCGCCGCCTTGGCGGCGACGGTCGTCGTCGTGTCGTGGATCGCGGACCCGGCGCATCCCAGCGGCCCGGCCGCCGCCCCGAGCGGTGACACTCAGCTCGCCGAACACCCGCTGACCGGGCTCGGCGGCGGCGTCACCGTCCGCGAAGTCTCCCAGGGCACCCCGTTTTCGCTGGTGGCGCTGACCGGCGACCTGGCCGGTACCTCGACGCGGGTGCGGGCGCGGCGCGCCGACGGTTCGTGGGGGCCCTGGTACCAGACCGACTTTGAAACTGGAGGGGCAACCGGAGGGGCAACTGGAGGGGCAACTGGAGGGGCAACTGGTGGGGCCGATGCTGCGGGACCGCGCAGCACGGATCCGGTGTTCGTCGGAACCACCACGTCCGTGCAGATCGCGGTCACCCGCCCGACGGATGCGCAGGTGACGCAGGCCGCGCCCGAGCCGAAGGCGCCACCGAACCTGGGCTATAAGCCGGCCACCAAGGAAGAGCCCTTCGGGCAGAACATCTCGGCGATTCTGATCTCCCCGCCGCAGGCGCCGGCCCGACCGCATTGGACGCCCCCCGAGGGAGTGCTGATGCCCGGTCAGGCGCCCGCCATCATCAGTCGGGCCGATTGGGGCGCCGACGAGGCGCTGCGTTGCGGAACGCCGAAGTACGACGACGGGGTCCGCGCCGCGGTGATTCACCACACCGCCGGCAGCAACGACTATTCGCCGCTGGAATCGGCCGGCATCGTCAAGGCGATTTACACCTACCACGCCAAGACGCTGGGCTGGTGCGACATCGCATACAACGCGCTGGTCGACAAATACGGGCAGGTGTTCGAGGGGAGCGCGGGCGGTCTCACCAAACCCGTGGAGGGGTTCCACACCGGCGGATTCAACCGCAACACCTGGGGTGTCGCGATGATCGGCAATTTCGACGACGTGCCGCCGAGCCCGCTGCAGGTGCGCACCGTGGGCCGGCTGCTCGGCTGGCGCCTGGGCATGGACAACGTCAACCCCAAGGGCACGGTGGCACTGGAATCAACGGGAAGCCACTACACCACCTATCCGGCCGGTGTCGTCGCGACGCTGCCGACGATCTTCACCCACCGCGACGTCGGCAACACCGACTGCCCGGGCAACGCCGCCTACGCGTTGATGGACGAGATCCGCGACGTCGCCTCGCATTTCAACGATCCGCCCGAGGAACTGATCAAGGCGCTGGAGGGCGGCGCGATCTATCAGCACTGGCTGGAGATCGGCGGCACGAACAGCGTGCTGGGCGCGCCGACGTCGCCCGAGGACGACGCGGAGGGCGGGGCCCGCTACGCCACGTTCGTCCGGGGCGCGATGTACTGGTCGCCGGCCACCGGCCCGCAACCCGTCACCGGCGCCATCTACGACGCGTGGGCCTCGCTGAGCTACGAACGCGGCGTGCTCGGGTTGCCGACCAGCGCGGAGATCCAAGAGCCGCTGCAGATCACGCAGAACTTCGCCCACGGCACACTGAATTACGAGCGGCTCACCGGCAACGTCACCGAGGTGGTCGACGGAATCACCACGCCGGTTTCGGGGCCGCTCTCGACGCAAACGGCGAGCACGCCTGAGGTACCGGCCGAGCACTTCTCGCCGCCGACCCACCCGACCATCTAGGTCCATTAGTCTGCGACGTGTGCCGTATCTGACGATCGATCTCGATCGGGTGCGCGACAACTTCCGGGCGCTGCGCGCCGCCCTGCCGGACGCACGGATCCGCTACGCGGTCAAGGCCAATCCGGCCGAGCCCATCCTGCGTCTACTCGCCACGGAGGGCGCGGACTTCGACGTCGCCTCGACCGGCGAGATCGACGCGTGTGCCGCCGCCGCGATCGACGTCCGCGGTCTGACTTTCGGCAACACGATCAAGAAGGCGGTCGACATCGCTCACGCCTACGCGCACGGGGTGCGCCGGTTCGCCTTCGACACCAATGACGGTGCGGCCGCGATCGCCGAGCACGCACCCGGATCGAGCGTGGAATGCCGTATCGCACCACCCTTTCCGTCGTCGCTGACCCCCTTCGGGCACAAGTTCGGGTGCGCGCCCGCTGAGGCGGTCGCCCTGCTCGACCGTGCCCGGGCGTTCGGCCTTCGGCCGGAAGGCGTCTGCTTCCACGTTGGGTCGCAGCAGCTCGACCCCGCCGCGTGGGAGCTCGGAATACGCTGCGCCGAATCGGTCTTCGCCGCTGTCGGGGGCCTCACGACCCTCAACGTCGGCGGCGGCTTTCCCATCGCCTACGCCACCGGCGCACCCGAACTCGGCGTGGTGGCCGACGCCATCATGACGGCGCTCGAACGCCACTTCGGCTCGAGACCACCGCAACTCGTCGCCGAACCGGGGCGCGCGATCGTGGGCACGGCGGGCACCATCCACTGCGAGGTGGTCGCGGTCCGCACCGGCACCGACGCGCGGCGCTGGGTGTATCTCGACATCGGCCGCTACGGCGGGCTGGCCGAAACCGAGAACGAGTACATCCGGTACCGACTCCGCACCGACCGCGACAGCGACGCGATAGGGCACGCGGTGATCGCCGGTCCGACATGCGACGGCGACGACGTGCTCTACCAGAGCTATCCGCTCCCCGTCACGCTGCGGGCAGGCGATCGGGTCGAGATCGCGGATGCCGGCGCCTACACCGCAAGCTACGCATCCGTGTCGTTCAACGGATTCGTGCCGCTGCCAACAACGTTCGGCGGACACGCCGCGGGTTGCGACATCGTCGAGTCGCTGGCGCCCGGGCTCACCCGCACCTGGCGGCTGTCCGAAGTGATCTGCGACGTGCGCACCGAGTTTCAGCACCTGGTGATCGGCCGCGCCGACCAGGGCGTCGCGCTGTTCAGCGACGGAGAACGCCAGAGCACGGAGTTCAGCCAGCTGGTGTATCACGAGGCGCTGCTGGTGCCGGCGTTGCTGCTTGCGGACAAGATCGAGCGGGTGCTCGTGATCGGCTCCGGCGAAGGGGTGGTCAGCCAGTTGGCGGTAGCCGCCGGCGCCACGCACGTCGATCACGTCGACATCGATCGCGAGGCCGTGCGCCTGTGCGCCAAGCACCTTCCCTACGGGTACACGGCGGACGAATTGGTCTCGGCAGAGCAAGGTTTCGGGCCGATCGCCGTGCACTATCGCGACGGCTGGAGTTTCGTTGCCGAGGCCACCTCATCATATGACGTCGTCGTCGTCGACCTGCCCGACGAGCGGGCCGAGCCCGTGCAGCACAACCGGTTGTATGAGGCCGATTTCCTTCGAGCGTGTAGCGACATCGGCCGGGTCGTGGTCTTCCAGGCGGGCTGCCCGACGCTGTGGCGCAACGAGTCGCTGCGGGTCGCGTGGCGCCGCTTTCACGAAAACTTCAACACCGTGGCGTATTTCGGCAGCGACGAACACGAGTGGGCGTTCCTGTCGGGCCTGTCCGAGGAGCTCGCGAACCCTGTAGCGGCGATGTCGGCCCGATTGCCGGGGCTGCTCTACCGGCCGCGGACCATCGACGCGGACTCGCTGGTCGCGTCGACGATTCCGCCGAAGACGCTCAGATCTTGATCGACGGCAACAGCCTGGTGAGGTTCCAGAGTCGGTTGCGCCGGGCGGACAGCGACGAGATCGCCAGGGCGACGGCCCATATGACCAACAGCGTGATGATGGCCTGCCACAGGCGGTAATCGATGCCGCCGAGTATCAGCTGTCGAAGTCCGTTGACTCCATAAGTCATCGGGTCGAAGCGGTGCAGGATCTGGAATGGCCGCGACGTGGTTTCCACCGGGTACATGCCGCCGGCGCTGACCAGCTGCAGCATGAGCAGCGCCATGATCAGCACGCGGCCCACCGCAGGGCCGACCACCGCGTTGATCGCCTGGGTCGCCGCGACGAACGCGAAGGAAACGAGCACCATGAATCCCAGCATCGAGACGGGATGCGCGGCGTGCATCCCGAGCGCGAACCGCACGACGCTGTACAGAATGATGGCCTGGAATGTCGCGATTGCGGCCGCTGGCAGGTAGCTGGCGAGGACCACGCGCAGCGACATCACCTCGGCGGCGATCGCGCGATTCTGCAACGGCCGCAGCACCATCCACAGCACCAGCGCGCCGAAGAACAGCGCCAGGGTGAGGAAGAACGGTGCCATGCCGGTGCCGAAGTTGGGCGCGCCGTTCTTGTGTGTGGCCTGCAGGTCGACCGGGCCGCCGATGGTATTGGCGATCGCGTCCTTCTGCTGAGAGGTCCAATTGGGTACCTGCTGGGCGCCCTCGGCGAGCTTGCTCGCCAATTCGGCGGCGCCGGCCTTCAGTTTTCCGGTCCCAGCGTGCAGCTGTTGCGCGCCGTCGTCGAGTTTGGCTATGCCGGTGGCCAATTCGGCGTTGCCGGCGGCGAGCTGCTGAGCTCCGTTGCGCAGCTGGGTCAGTCTGTTGGTGAGGTCCGCGCCCCGGCCACCGGCCCGGTCCAGGGCCCCTCTCAGCGGGCTGCCGGGTGCGCGCAGCGCCTGGGTCATCGAGACCGCGGCGTTTTCGGCGTCGGTCAGCTGCTGGCGGATCTGCGGCGTGAACTGGTGACCCCGCAGCTGGTCCTGGATGCCCCGCAGCGTGCCGGCGGCGTTGCCGGCCAACGGATCCGGGCTGGCGGCAAGCTGATCGATCACCGACTGCAGCGAGTTGGCGGCGGCGTCCTGCGCCGTCGCGATGCCACCGATCTGGTCGGTGGCCTGCTGCAGCGCGGTGGCGCCCTGCTGCAATCGGTCAGTGTCGCCACCGATTTGGGAGAGTGCCTTGCTCACCGCCAGCAGCGGGTCGGTGGCCTCGTTGATCCCGTCCGAGAGCTGCTTGGCGCCGGTGGCAAGCTGCGCCGAACCGGTCCGTGCGGTATCCAGACCGGCCGCGAGCTGGCCGGCCCCGTCATCGACCTGCGCCGCCCCGTCGGCGAGCTGTTTGGCCCCGTCGGCGGCCTGCTTGATGCCCGTCCCGGAGGTGACGACCACGGACAGCACGTGGTTGACCGCCTGTCCGGAGATCCGGGCCGACACGGCGTTGAGCACCTGGTCGGTGGCGGTGCGGCCGATGCTCGACGAGATGTAGTTGTTGGCGTCGTTGTAGACCGCGATCAGGTCGGCTTTGCGCGGCTGCCCGGTCAGGGGCGACGCGATTGCCTCGCTGAAGTCCGGTGGCAATTCGAGCATGAAGTAGTACTTGCCGTGGTCGACTCCGTTGCGGGCCGTCGCGAGATCCACGACATGCCAGTCCATGCTGCCGTCGGCGGTCAGGCTCTTGGCGATTTCGTCTCCGACGTTGAGCTGCTGCCCGGAGACGACGGCTCCGCGGTCGGCGTTGACCAACGCGACGGGCATCTTGTTCACGTGGCCGAAGGGATCCCAGTACGCCCACAGGTACAGCGCCCCGTACACCAGTGGCAGCAGCATCAGCACCACAATCGCTGCGCGCGTCATCCGGCTACGGCCGAAACGCTTGATCTCCGAACCGAATGCCAGTCCAGCCAGCATCGTCACTCCCCTTCGGTCAGGTCGCGGTGATCGTGCAGGTGATGATCGGGGGCGTCGGCCCCCAGCGGATTCGTGACGCCGACAACGACGGTGCGCTGCTCCGCGATCGCGGCGAGGCGCTCGACGGCCAGGGCCCGTCGGCCGTTGTCCCGGACCTGCTCGAGGTCGCCGACCACCAGGATCGGTCGATCCGAGAACAGCGCCAGGGTGATTCGCAGCAGAAACAGCTCCAGGTCGGATAACTCGACGATGTAAGCCTGCGGTGAGGGCGGCGGAATCTCGCCGAAGACGAGGGCCATTCGGGTCGTGCCCGCCTCGTCCGGCACCCGCGCGTACCAGGGGGCCAGCCATCGGCGTTGCTCGGCGAGCACGGTCGCAACGGTGACCATCTCCTCGAGTTCGTCGATGTCCTCGAACGCCGCGATCGAACAGTGCCGGCGAATGGCGCGCGGTTCCGTATCGCCGAGCACGGTCACCGTGCCGTGGCTGGGTTTGAGCCGCCCGGCCAGCGTCAGCAGCAACGTGTGCTGTTCCGGACCGCCGGGCATCCGAATGGCGTGAAACCCCGCCGCGAACTCCAGGTCGATGCCCGAGAACAGCGGTCCGTGTTCCCCATCCAGCCCTAAACCGGCTGCGGTGATGACAATGGGCGCGTCCTGGGGTGCGTCCTGGGGTGCGTCCTGGGGTGCGTCGGTTGGTTCGTCCATAAGAGCGCTAGAGAATCGCGACCGCCACGACGACGCCGAGCGCGAACTGGGCCGCCGCGACCAACAGCGCCTCGTAGTTGAACTCGTCTCCCCCGAACAACGCGTGCATGTCGATGCCGAGGACCAGGGTGGCAAATCTCATCATCACCACCTGCGCGACGATCCCGACGAGCCCGAAAATCGCCGAGCCGACCAGCCCTTCGACCAGCTTTCCCGACGACGCGTAGATCGCCAGCACCACGATGAACGCCATGCTGACCATGCCTGCGGCGGCGACGACGATCGCGTTCGGCTTGCCCGCGTCGACCATCTTGCGCAGCGGGCCCGGGGTGGTCAGATCGATGGCCCAGAACCCGATCATCATCAGCAGCAACCCGACGATCGCATACAGGACGATGGCACCCACCCCGCGGCCGATCACATTCCAGTAACCCGCATCCCAATAGCCCGACAGCGCAACACTGGTTGTCGTCATTGATGGTCTCCATTCATTTTCGAGAGGATGCTTCTTTCGATGGAATCCGGTGTGGGACAAAGGCTGCACCGTCATCGGTCACCAGCCCGCCGGTCTCGCGGATGCCCAGCCCGGCCGACGAATCCCCGACCACCCAAGCGCCCAGCGCGGGCCTCATGTCGTCGAATTGCGGCAGTGGGTCCAGCAATTGGTAGACGAAGCCTTCCTCGCCGTAGACACCGCCCGTCGCGGTGTCCATGCCCGCGCCGACGATGGTGATGTTGGCGCCCTCGCGGCCGAGCTTGGGCTTGCGGACGTATTCGGTGAGTTCGTGCGGGTCGTCCAGGTAGGCGGGCAGCAGGTTCGGGTGGCCTGGATACATCTCCCACAGCACAGCCAGAATCGCCTTGTTGGACAACAACGTCTTCCACAGCGGTTCGATCCACATCGTCTGCGGGAGGCTCGACACCACATTCTTTCCGAACTCGTCTTCGAGCACCCACTCCCACGGGTGAAGTTTGAAGATCGTGTCGATCTGCGACTCTTCCAGGTCGACGAACCGCTTCAGGGCGCTGTCCCAGCCGACGTCCTCGATCGTCAACCCGACGGTATTGAAGCCCGCCTCGGCCGCGGTCTCCTGCATGTAGGTCGTCGTGATCTGGTCCTCGCCGGTCGCCTCCGTACCAGTCCAGGCGAAGTGTAATTCGTTGCTGGGCAACAGATCTCGCACTACTTTCCAACGGTCCACCAGCTGCTCGTGCAGCGAGTTCCACTGGTCGTCGTCGGGAAACTTGTCTTTGAGCCAGTACCACTGCAGGATGGCCGCCTCGAGCAGCGTGGTGGGCGTATCCGCGTTGTACTCCAGCAGCACCGCGGGCCGGCGCCCGTCGTAGCGCAGGTCGAAGCGACCATACACGTGCGGATCAGAGCGGCGCCATGATTCGGCGATGTGCTGCCAACTCCATTCGGGCAGACCGAAATCCGCGTACCGCTCCATCAGCACCACCTGCTCGACGGCGTTCAGGCACATCGAATGCAGCAGCTCCACATCGGCTTCCAGCGCCAAGACCTCGTCCATGTCGAACTCGTAGTACACCGACTCGTCCCAGTAGGGCCGCGCCGCACCCCGCGCGTCCCGCGCCGGCGTTCCGTACACCATGCCCTGCGATTCGACAGTCGACCGCCAATTCGGTCGCGGCTGCGTCCGAAGGCGTTTCACGAGCCGCCACCCTTGCCACCGCTGAGCTTGCCGCCCAGCCCGCCGCGCTGAATGGTGGTGCCCGACCTCGTCTTTACCGTCGATCCGCTGGGTGCCGACGTCGAACCGCCGATCGGTCGCTGACCGATCGACCCCGAGCTGCCGTAGTAGTACCGGTAGGAATGTCCGCCCCAGAAGAAGAATCCGTTGAGACCCGCGGTGTGATCGGTGCAGTAACTGTCGGGGACGATCACCGGCTGGCCGCTGGTGTCGTCGCGGACGCACTGGGCGGTGACGGTGGGTCCCGAGAACGCCCAATACCCCAGGCCCGCAACCACCCCCACCACCCCGACACCGGCGCCGGCGCCGATCAGCCGGCGATTTCGCTTGCGCCGCTTGGCCTCGGCTTCAACCCGAGCCTCTTCGTCCTCGCGCTGCTTCTTGGCGAACTTCTCCCGCGCACGCAACTCGGCGGGGGTCGGCGCACGGGGCTTTGTCGTCTCGGCATCCTGAAACTCGACGCTGCCGCCCGACGGGTACTGCGTTTCGTCGTCCTCTTCGGACTGATCCGACCACGCCAGCGGCGGTTCAGGTTCGGCCGCATGTCGCCCCAGCGACTCGGTTTCGGCCTCGGGCTTATCGGGCCCAGGGCCCGCTTCCCCGCCGCCCTCCGGCGGCTTGTCGTCTTCCGACCCCATCAGCGGTCCTCCGCTCCGCTCCACGCGCCGCTCACGGCGCAGGCGTCAGGCCGGGACATGGACACGCGGGCAGTTTCCCACATCGCGGCGGCGTATGACGCTAGTTAACCCCACCAGCGTTCCAGGACCCGGGCGACGCCGTCTTCGGTGTTGGGCCCGGTGACCTCGTCGGCGGCGGCCCGCGCTTCGGGGTGCGCGTTACCCATCGCGACGCCCAGGCCGGCGCGCAGCAGCATCGGCACGTCGTTGGGCATGTCCCCGAAGGCCACCACCTGGTCGTCGGTGATGCCCAGCGGCCGGGCGATCTCCTCGACACCGGTGGCCTTGCTGATGCCCAACGGGAGGATCTCGACCAGCCCGTTGTTGGTGGAGTACGTGATGTCACCCTCGAGCCCGACATGCTTGGCCAGCTCGGCGGCCATGTCGGCGCTGCGCGCACCGGCCTTGCGGATCAGCAGCTTGATGGCGGGCGCGCTCAGCAGGTCTTCGATCGACACCTCGGTGTTGTCCGGGTTGAGCCACGCGTGCTCGTAGCCGGGTGAGCTGACGAACTGTGGGGTCGCGGTGTCGTGGGCGCTGTGTCCGATCCGCTCGACGGCCAGCCCGGCGCCCGGGATCGCGCGATTGGCGATCTCGGCCAACTCGGCAAGCAGGTCGACGGACAGCGTGCGCACCGACAACACCCGATCGGTCGCGGGATCGTAGATCACCGCGCCGTTGGCGCAGGCGGCCATCGGTGCGAAACCGAGTGCCTCGACGACGGGATGCACCCAGCGCGGTGGCCGCCCGGTC
Organism: uncultured Actinomycetota bacterium; assembly: GCA_963758775.1. Classification (GTDB taxonomy): domain Bacteria; phylum Actinomycetota; class Actinomycetes; order Mycobacteriales; family Mycobacteriaceae; genus Mycobacterium. Next base: position 608,757 of record CAVWWU010000010.1, on the reverse strand, counting down.
GCCAGGATGAAGTGCGCACCACCGGCAACCGCGGCGCGCACGGCATCGCGGGTGCGCGGGGTGATGGTTTCGTCGTCGTCGAACAACGTGCCGTCGACATCGCAGGCGATGAGGTCCGGCCTCATAGGTTTTGGGTCATGCGGTGGTCATTTTCGAAAGGTCACCGGGTCAGTGCGTCCCACTTTGCTCCTGCCCCGGCCGCGTCACCCCGTCATGTCCGTACTTTCGTGCCCGCTCCTGCAGTTCGGCTAACCGGATCGCCCGGGAGTCGTCCTGGTTCGGCGCGCTGCCACCCAGTCGCCGCGGCACCCAGTGCTCCCCCTCGGGATGCGGGTATTCCTCTTGCACCTTGTACAGCAATGCCGTCATCGCATTGCGCAGCGTGACGTTGAGCTGCTCGGGGGTGCCCTGCGGAGCCAGGGGACGGCCGACGGCCACGGTCACCGGAACCTTGTTGCGGAACACTTTTTTCGGATGGTCCTTGGGCCAAATCCGGTGTGCGCCCCAGACGATCATCGGGATGATCGGCACCCGCGCCGTCAGCGCCATCCGCACCGCCCCGGTCTTGAACTCGCGGAGTTCGAAACTGCGGCTGATGGTGGCCTCGGGGTGTACCCCGATGAGCTCCCCCTCGCGCAGGCGCTGCACGGCCACGTCGAACGCGTCGTGCCCGCGCGTGCGGTCGACCGGGATCAGCCGGGCGTGCTTGATCACATAGTTGACCGCTTTCACGTCGGCCATCTCGGCCTTGATCATGAAGTACATGCGCCGGCGCCGCTCGCGCACGGCAAACAACGGCGGCAGCCAGTCCAGGTAGCTGGTGTGATTTTGGGCAAGAATGGCCGGACCGTGCGCGGGAATGTTCTCCAGCCCCTGGAATGTGAACTTGGTTCCGTTCATCGCGACCGCCGGCGGAACGATCCACTCCCCCAGACGGTAAAACGGCTCTGCCATGTGTTGTCCCTCCTGCCCCTTTCCCGGCCTCTTCGGACCTATCGCGACCTGTGCGGAGTCTCGCCGCCGGCCCTGGCCGCGGCCTCGTCGGCGTCCAGCTGAGCCGCCTCGGCCAACGTCGGTGCGCTACCGCCCAGTCGGCGGGGCACCCAGTAGGCCCCCGCCGGATGGCTGTATCCCTGCTGCACCTGGGACAGCAGCGCGGTCATCGAACGGCGTAGCGCGGCACTCGTGTCCGCGATGTCCTGGGTCGCGCGCATCGGAGCCCCCACCGACACCGTGATCGGCACCTTGTTGCGACCGAGGTGGCGTGGATGGTCCTTGGTCCACACCCGCTGCGCACCCCAGACGATCACGGGGATGATCGGGACACCGGTTTCCTTCGCCATCCGGGCAGCACCGGTCTTGAACTCCTTGAGCTCGAAGCTGCGGCTGATGGTGGCTTCCGGGTACACGCCGACCAATTCACCCTCGCGGAGCCGCTGCACGGCCACCGTATAGGCGTCCGCCCCGGCGCCTCGGTCCACCGGGATGGTGCCGCTGTGTGTGATCAGGAAGTTGACGACTTTGACCTGCTGCATCTCGGCCTTGATCATGAACCGCATCCGGCGGTGCCGGCGATGCATGGCCAGCGCGGCCGGTAACCAGTCGATGTAGCTGGTGTGGTTGATCGCCATCACGGCGCCGCCACTCTCGGGGACGTTCTCCCCGCCGAGGTAGGTGATTCGAGTCCCGGTGGCCCAGACGCCCAGCTGAGTCACGATCTCGAGAGTGCGGAAGATGGGCTCGGCCATCGATCACTGCTCCGTCCCGCTGCCGTGGTCGGCCTGCTGGGCGCGGCGGGCGGCCTTGTCAGCGGCTTCCTCCGCATCCAGGCGGGTTGCCTCGGCCAGCGTGGGCGCGCCCCCGCCCAGCCGGTGCGGCACCCAGAACTCCCCCGCCGGATGCGGTCCGTACTGCTCTTGCGCCTGTTCCAGCAGATGTTGCATCCGCGAATGCAGCAGACCGGTCAGATCGTCGATCGCCAGCGTTGGGTAGATCGGTTCGCCGACGAGAATCGTGATCGGCACTTTCGGACGATAAATCTTCTTCGGGTGCCCCTTGGTCCAGATGCGCTGCGCGCCCCAGACGATATGCGGGATGATCGGCACCCCGGCTTCGACCGCCATCCGGGCCGCTCCGGATTTGAACTCCTTGATCTCGAAGCTGCGGCTGATGGTCGCCTCGGGATAGACGCCGACCAGCTCGCCGTCCTTCAAGTTGCGCACCGCGGCCTCATACGATGCCGCTCCGCTTTGCCGGTCGACCGGGATGTGCCGCAAACTGCGCATGATGGGGCCGGTGATTTTGTGGTCGAACACCTCTTGCTTGGCCATGTAGCGCACCTTGCGGCCCTGCCCCTGTTGATAGGTGGGCAAACCCGCCAGCATGAAGTCGAGGTAGCCGGTGTGGTTGATGGCGATGACGGCACCGCCGCTGGTGGGGACGTTCTCCATCCCGGAGACGGTGATCTTCAGCCCTTGCACGCGAAATATCAGGCGAACGATCTGGATGACAGTCCCGTATACCGGTTCCACAGCCAACCAGCCTAGTGCTCCCGCCTGTGAGCCGCCCGAAGTGGCGAAAACGGGCCGGCCGGCGGCGGTCGGTTCCACGCTAAGCTCGAAGCGATCCCCAGACGGCCCGGGAGGACGTCAGAAAGGTATTTGTGCAGGTCACGAGCGTCGGCCACGCTGGCTTCCTGATTGAAACGCATGCGGGCAGCATCCTGTGCGACCCCTGGGTCAACCCGGCCTACTTCGCGTCCTGGTTCCCCTTCCCGGACAACAGCGCCCTGGACTGGGACGCCCTGGGCGACTGCGACTACCTGTACGTGTCGCATCTGCACCGAGATCACTTCGACGCTAAGCACCTGCACGACCATGTCAACAAGGACGCGGTGGTGCTGTTGCCGGACTTCCCGGTGCCCGACCTGCGAAACGCGCTGCAGGAGCTAGGATTTCACCGGTTCTTCGAGACCACCGACTCGGTCAAACACACACTGAGCGGACCCAAGGGTGACCTGGACGTCATGATCATCGCGCTGCGGGCCCCCGCCGACGGCCCGATCGGAGATTCGGCGCTGGTGGTATCGGACGGTTTCACAACGATTTTCAACATGAACGACGCGCGGCCGGTCGAGTTGGACGTGCTGGCCGCCGACTTCGGCCACGTCGATGTTCATCTGCTGCAGTATTCCGGCGCGATCTGGTATCCGATGGTCTACGACATGCCGGAGCGCGCCAAGGAGGCGTTCGCCGTGCAGAAGCGGCAACGCCAAATGGACCGTGCCCGCCAGTACATCGCGCAAGTGGGGGCGACCTGGGTGGTGCCGTCGGCGGGACCTCCGTGCTTCCTGGACCCCGAGCTACGCCACCTCAACGACGACCAGGCGGACCCGGCCAACATTTTCCCCGACCAAATCGTGTTCCTGGATCAGATGCGCAGGAACGGCCACGATCGCGGCCTGTTGATGATTCCCGGATCGACCGCGGATTTCACTGGCACAACGCTGAATTCGCTGAATCATCCGTTGCCCACCGACGAAGCCGAGGCCATCTTCACCACCGGCAAGGCGGCGTACATCAGCGCCTACGCCGAGCGGATGGCTCCGGTTCTCGCGGCCGAGCGGGCAAGCTGGGCACCGGCCGCCGGCGAACCGTTGCTCGAGCCTTTGCGTGCGCTGTTCGAACCGATCATGCTGCAAAGCGACGAGATCTGCGACGGCATCGGCTACCCGGTCGAACTAGTGTTGGGGCCGGAGACCGTGGTCCTCGACTTTCCCAAACGCGCTGTCCGCGAACGCATTCCAGAAGAAAAGGTCCGGTACGGGTTCGAGATAGCGCCGGAGTTGGTGCGCACGGTGCTGCGCGACAAGGAACCGGACTGGGTCAACACCATCTTCTTGTCCACCCGCTTTCGGGCGTGGCGGGTCGGCGGCTACAACGAATACCTGTACACATTCTTCAAATGCCTGACCGACGAGCGGATCGCCTACGCCGACGGCTGGTTCGCCGAGACCCACGACGATTCGGCATCGATCACGCTGGACGGCTGGGAGATTCAGCGCCGCTGCCCGCACCTGAAGGCCGACTTGTCGAAATTTGGTGTGGTGGAGGGAGATACGCTGACCTGCAACCTGCATGGCTGGCAGTGGCGTCTGGACACTGGCCGCTGCCTGACCACGCGGGGGCACGAGTTGCGGAGTTCCCGGGCATGAGCGAGACCCCCGGCCAAACCTACGACGACGGTCTCATCCAGCTGGACCACGCGGCGATCACGTTGCGCCGCTACCACTTTCCGTCGGGCACATCGAAAGTCATCGCGTTGGACATGATCCGCGGATATCGGACCGAGCAGCTGGGTCTGCTGATGCAGCGGTTCCGCCTTTGGGGTAGCTCGGACATGCGCCGTTGGTTGCCGCTCGACGTGCATCGGCCCCTCAAGTCGACGCTGATCACGCTGGAAGTGCCGGGAACCTGGCCGAGTCCAGCATTCACGCCGGCGCGCCCCGACGATTTCACCGCGCTGTTAGAGGTACTGCTAAGTCAGCGGAGCTAGTTAAGCCCACTTCAGCGAGGGCGCAAAGGCTGCCCGGCGCCGGCCGTCGGCGACGCGGACGAACACGGATTTCATGGCCTCGGTATAGCGAAGAATGGATTCGCGGGCGACGGGATTGTTCGGGAACAGCACCATCACCTTGGTCTCCTCCCGGAACCGGCCCACCCACATCGACACCTGGTGCGACACTCGGCCTTCGTCGTAGATCCGGAAGTCCAGGTCGGAGCTGGCGACAGCGGAGAGCGGGGCAATGCTCGCATCCAGGAACGACATCACGAAGTTTCCTGGCCGCGGCCTACGCAGGTTCAGCTCCGGCGGCGCCAGTTCCAGTGCGCGGTCGAACGGCACGCTCGCCAGGTCGTGACCCGAATCGAAGGAAGCCTGCGCGGCCCGGGCGGTGTCGCTGAACGACGTCGCCGAGACGGGGACGGTGATCGGGACCAACCCGGTGAACCAGCCGGTCGTCGCGAGTTCCGTTGGCGTGCTGCGGGTGTCGGTGGTGGTGAGTAGCGAAACAGTGTCGTCGCCGGTCAACTCGTGCTCGGTGAGGGCGGCGCAGCCGAATACGCCCCCGCTGAACCGGGCGCCCGCCGCGGCACACATGTCGTCGAATCGCCGGGTCTGCTGCTCGTCCATGAGCGTCACGTCGAGCAGGTCGCCGGTACAGGGCACCGACAGGTCACCGAGCGGCAGGGGGAAGTGCGGAAGGGTTCCGCCGCTGTGTTCGGCGAACTCGAACCACGCGCGGATGCTCGGGGAGTTCACCGTCAACGCCGATGTCTCCCGACGCTGGCGGGCGCAGTAATCCTCGTACTTGCCCACCGCCGGCAGCGGAGTGGGCACGCCACCCCGCACCAAGTTGGTGTACATCGTGTGGATCTCGGTGAACAACACCGGCACGATCATCAGGTCGACGCAGAGATGGCCGATGCTCGCGTAGAACGTGAAGTGATCGGCGCTCTGAATGACCCCGAACAAGAAGCAACCCCACTGCAACGGATGCGGCGCCGAGATGTGGTCGCGCAACTCGGCGGTCGTCATGTCCTTGTGCTCGGTCGGGACGAATTCAATTGCGGCGGGATCATCGATGGTGCGCCGCACGATGTTGTCCGCGTCCTTGTACTCAAACCAGGTGCGGTACGTGTCGTGCCGACGGAGGTGGGCGTTGATCGCGTAGCTCATGGCGCGGACGTCGCACCGGCCGGCGACCTCCCAGGTGAAGATCATCATGCGGGTCATTTCGAGACCGCGCGCTGCGTGGTCGGTGTACCGGCGCAGGTGCTGAGTTTGCTGGTAGCTGGGCGGCACAGGGCTTACCGGGGCGTGCCGGGCGTTGAGGCTTGCGGCGGCCGACGGGTGCCAGCAAGTGATAGAGCCCGGGTCCGGCACCCAGTCGTGAAGTGTTGACATTGCAAACACTTTTTCCTCCTCCTGTCCCCCCACCCAGTCGGTTGCACGGACATTTCGAGTTCAGCGGCCCCCGTTTGCGGACAGAGCCGGTGTTGCTGTTTGACCTCTATTCGACGTTTAACCGTCGATGACCGGTGACACTCCAGCGTGTCGTACCCCACCAGTACGTGGTCATCTGCGACAAAACCCTAGCAACTTACCGGTCCCAGCATCGGGAAATAACTATTAAAGCAAACAGCCCTGTTTGCCCGCATCCGGCGCAGCCCCAGCAACCACCTGGCACCCGCGTCGAACCTCGATCGTCCAAGCTTCCAACCAAGATCAACAACGCCTGTCAGCCTACGGCCAACTCGTTGTCGATCGTGTTACGGGCAGCTAAGTGTCAGCTTTGTATTCCGTGCCCGGAAAACATTCCGGCGCGGGGCCGTCGTGACTGCGGTACGGTCCTCATACATGTGGATCACCGTGCTAGTGATGGCACTGGCGGTGATCTTCGAGCCGATCAGGCTCGGTCTGGCGGTGCTCATGCTGAACAGGCCCCGCCCCCTGCTGCAACTGTTGACCTTTCTGTGCGGCGGGTTCACCATGGGCCTGGGTGTGGGCCTTGTCATACTTTTCATCCTGCGGGCCACGCCGTTGGCCGGGCACTTCACCGTGGCCCAGGCCCAGATCGTGGCCGGGCTGCTCGCGCTGCTGGTGGCCGCAGCCTTGGCCACGAACACCGTCCTCCGCAAACAAATCCGCCGGGCTCCGGCCAACGCCGGGGTCGGCGGCTGCCAAGGCGGTATCGACCTGCTGGAGCCGGCCCCGCCGGGCAGCCTGAGGAAGCTGACCACCCGCGCCCGGCGATTTCTGCAGGGCGACTCCCTGCGGGTCGCGTGGGTCAGCGGGCTGGCCGTCGCGCTGCCATCCGCAAACTATCTGGGCGCGATGGCCGCCATCCTGGCCTCCGGGGCCGGGCCGGCGGCACAGGCGCACGCCTTGCTGTTGTTCAACGTGGTGGCTTTCACTTTGGTCGAACTCCCGCTGGTGAGCTACCTGGTCGCCCCGCAAAGAACGCGAAAGTTCATGGCGGGCCTGCAGGAGTGGCTGCGGACTCGCAGCCACTGGGAGTTCGCGATCCTCCTGGCGGCCGGCGGGTGCTTCCTGGTCGCACTCGGCGTCGGCAGCCTGTAGAAGTCTCTGAGCAGTCTCTGAGAAGCCCCAGTACCGGCTGTGAGCTGCGCAAACCCGTCCAAGTAAATTGGTACTTCCGCCCCGTTTTGCCGACGGGGGCGGTAGCATGCTTGCTATATCGACTGGCCGACTGCGCTTGTCGGCCGGCCAAGTAATTGGGGGATTTGTGAACAGACTTCTCGCAGGGGCCGTCGCGGCGGGAATGCTCACGTGGGCAACCGCTTTCGGCGACGGTCTCGCCGGGGTTGCTTGGGCGGACGACACCGCGCTAATCGTTCCGGGCACCGCGCCCTCGCCCTACGGGCCGCTGCGGTCGCTGTATCACTTCAAAGCGGACACCACGCCCGAGATCGGCCAGAACTACATTCCGCAGGGAGCTACCCGCCGCATCGTGCCCTATCCGGGCAGCTTCTGGCCGGTCACCGGCATGAATTCGCCCACCCTCGGTCAGTCGGTGAATACCGGGACCAACAACCTCGACTCGGCGATCCGGAGCACCAGGGGCCCGATCTACGCGGCCGGGCTGTCCCAGGGCACCCTGGCGCTCGACCAGGAGCAGATGCGGCTGGCGAACGATCCCACCGCGCCGCCTCCGGACCAGCTAACTTTCGTCAAGGCCGGCGACCCGAACAACCTTCTTTCGCACGTCTTCAGGCCGGGCACCCACGTCCCCCTGATCAACTACACCGTGACGCCGCCGCTGGAGAGCCAGTACGACACCGTCAATGTCGTCGGTCAGTACGACATCTTCTCCCACCCACCGGACAGGATGGGCAACCTGCTCGCTGACCTCAACGGCATCACGGCGGGCGGCTTTTACGGCCACAGCGCGACGGCGTTCTCGGACCCGTCCAAGGTCGCGCCGCAAGACATCACCAGGACGGTCAACGACAGGGGCGCCACCACCACGACGTACCTCATCCGCACCGGCGATGAATTGCCGCTGGTGCGCGCGATGGTCGACATGGCGGGCCTTCCGCCGGATTCAGCCGGGAGAATGAACGCGGTGCTGAAGCCCATGGTGGACCGCGCTTACGGCCCGGATCCCGGCGCGCTGCCTACCCCGAAGGACATCTCCCAGGTCGGCCACATCGGGCCCGCGATCAGCATCCCGATTGAAAGCACCACCACCGGCATCACCGCCGGGCTCACCGCCACGAACCTGCTCATCAACGGCGGCAACATCATCAGCACGATTTCCCGGGTCGCCTCCGGCGCGGGCACGGTCGGAGCGGTGTCACACGCCGCCGTCCCCGCTGCCGCCAACGCGGGCAAGGGTGCCGCGGGTGCCGTCAGCACGCTGGCAAAGGTGGCCTTTCTGCTACCCCACAAGCACAAGCTCTGAGGTTCTAAAAGCCGCCGCCGGGTTGTCGCCGGATGCCTAGAGTCTTACTAGAGTCGAAGCCCGTCGTACAGCGAGAACCCGATCACGTCGTCGTCGACCCAGGCCGGCAACTCTTCCTCGTCGGGCAGCAACCGGTTGCGTTTGACCGCCGGAGCGCTCGCGGCGGCCGGTGCGCCGCGCCGCAACAGCCACGGCAGCGACGGCCGCCACCAGTTCGCCTTGCCGACCAGCACCGCGATGGCGGGCACCAGCACCGTGCGCACCAGGAAGGTGTCCAGCAGCAGCCCGGTGCCGAGTACGAAGCCACCCTGGACCACATTGGCGAGGCTGGAGAACACCATGCCGAACATCGAGGCCGCCATGATCAGGCCCGCCGCGGTGATCACGCCGCCGGTTGACCCCACTGTGCGAATGACGCCCGAGCGCATGCCGATCGCCGATTCGTCACGCAGCCGGGAAATGAGCAACATGTTGTAGTCGGCGCCCACCGCCACCAAGATGATGAACGTTAATCCGGGCACGCTCCAATGCATTTCCTGGCGGAGCAGCAATTGAAAGACAATGACGCCGATACCGAGCGCCGACAAATAGGAAATAATCACCGACCCGATCAGGTACAGCGGCGCAACAATTGCTCGCAGCAACACAATCAAAATCAGCAGCACCACGCAGATGGTCATGATGATGATCAAGCGGACATCGTGATCGGAGTAGTCGCGGGTGTCCTTCAGCACCACCGGCAACCCCACCACCGACACCTTGGCATCGGCCAGCGTGGTGTTCGGTTGCGCCCCTCGCGCGGCGGCCAGGACCGCATCGACCTGGTCCATGGCCTCGCCGCTGAACGGGTTCACGTTGTTCTGCACGAGATACCGGATCGCGTGTCCGTCGGGTGTCACAAAGGCGGAGGCGAATTTCTTCAGCTGGTCGACGTTGATGCCGTGCATGAGGTCCTGCGCCTCGGGCGGCAAATTGCTCGGGGCGGCCCCCTCACCGGTGGCATACGACAACAGCTGCGGCGGAATATAGAAACCCGCCATCGCGGGCGTGGTGGCATTGTCCTTCATGGCCAGCAGGAAAGTCGACGCCTGGCCAAGCCCGAGGCCCATCTTTTTGACCTGGTCGACCAGCAGTTGCACCCCGTCGGCCAGTTGCTTGCTGCCGTCGGCGAGTTGGTTGGCCCCATTTTGCAGGTAGTTGACCTTGGAGTGCAGGCCGCCGCCGCTGCCCATGCCCAGCGAGCCCATGGCGCTGGTGACGGTGCTCAGTGCTTTGGTCAGGCCGCTCACGGTCTGCGCCAGGGTCTGTAACGACCCCGTCGCCTGCAGCTGTTTGGCCAGCGCGGACAACTTGCCGAGGGTGCCGTTGTCGCGGGCGTCGACCATTCGGTGTAACTCGTCGCGGGCCCGGACGCAGCCCGCGTCCATGGCGCACGCGGGGCTGGTGTCGAGGGCATTGAGCACCGGGTTGGCCCAGTCGGAATTGTTGGCGATGAAGTTGGAATTCGCCCCGATCGCGTCGCCGAGGCTGTGCATGCTGCCGATAAGCTGCGCGGCCCCCTGCAGTTCGCCGAGCGTCTTACCGCCCCCGAACACGCTCTGCAGATACCCCAGCGCATCGATGAGGCCACCGGCGTTGGCGACGGCCTGGTTCACCTGGGTCCGGAGGTCGCCGAGTTTGCCTGCCATCAGGTTGGCGCCGCCCGCGAGCTTGTCGAGATCGCCGCTGCGGTCGGCGATTTGTTTGGAGCCCTCGTCCAGCTTGCCGCCGACCTGGCCCGCCTGCCAGGAGGCCCTTGCCTGCTCGAGCGACTGCCCGTCGGGGCGGGTGATGCCCCGGACCGTCGCGACGCCCTTCACCTGGCTGACCCGTTGTGCCAGCTGCTCCACGTCGGCGAGGGCCTGGGGTGTGCGCAAGTCGTGCGGCGATTGGATGAACAGGTACTCGGGGATGATCATGTTCGCCGAGAAGTGCTGATCGAGTGCGGCGTAGCCGATCGAGCTCTCGACCGAAGGCGGCAAGGTCTTGCGATCGTCGTAGTTGTAGTGGGCCAAACCGGCGCAGCTGGCCAGGATGATCAGCACCAGCGCGCTGGCCGCCAAATGGGTCTTGGGCTGGCGCACGATGGCGATGGCCGAACGCCGCCAGAACCGCCGGGTGAGCTCGCGGCGGGGCGCGATCCAGCCACGTCGCCCGGCGAGCACCATCAGGGCCGGCAGCAGCGTCGTCGCGGCCAGGAAGACGATGGCCACCGAGAGTCCGAGGACCGGACCGATGGTCTTCAGGATCCCCAATTGGACGAAGATCATCCCGAGGAACGTGATCGCCACGGTGGCCGCCGAGGCCGCGATCACCTTGCCGATGGACGTCAGCGCCCCGGTGACCGCTTTATCCGATTCGATGCCTTGCCGCAGGTAGTCGTGATATCGGCTGATCAAAAAGACCGCGTAGTCCGTTCCGGCGCCGACCATCATTCCGGTCATGAAGATGACGGTCTGGTTGGCGACGCCGAGGCCCGCCGAGCCGACTATCGCGACCACGCGCTGGGCCACCACCAGGGACATGCCGATGGTGATCAACGGTAGGACCATGGTGATCGGGTTGCGGTAGATGATCAGCAAAATGAAGAAGAGCAGGACGACGATCGCCGCCTCGATGCGGGTCCGGTCGCGCTGGCCGGTGAGGTTCATGTCGGCGACGGTCGACGCGGGCCCGGTCACGTAGGCGGTCAGCTTGGATCCGGCGACGGTGCGGTGGATCAGGCTGTCAACGCGGGTGTAGGCCTGCTTGGACTGCCGCGAACCGAGCTCGCCGGGCAGGGCGATCGGCAAGAGCCACGCCTTGTGGTCTTTGCTGGACATCAGCTCGCGCAGCGGTTCGGCTTCCAGGAAGTCCTGGACCATGACGACGTCTTTGGTGTCTTTGTGCAGCGTGTCGACGAGCTTGCGGTAGACGTCTTCGTCGGCTGCGGTCAGCCCTTTGTCGTCGGTGAGCACCACGACCGCGATGCTTTGGTCGCCGTTTTCCTTGAACGCTTTTGTCATCTCATCGGCCGCCACCAGCGACGGAGCATTGTCCGGGAGGATGGCCACCGGGTGCTTCTGCGAGACTTCCTCCAGTGTCGGCGTCGTCGCCATCAGGACGCCGGCGAGCAGAATCCAGCCCGCGATCACCGCCCAGGGCCATCGCCGGACAATATTGCCGAGCCACCCGAACACGCCCCCGGTGGGCGGGCTGGTCGCCTCAGTCTGCCGTGACATTCGTTACCGCCTGAAACCTACGGATATCAGCGAAATCGCCGCCAATGACGCTCTCAAGACGCCGACTGGCGAGAAAGCTCGGCGGGGTCGCGGACGCGCGACGGGGTCCAGCCATCGGCGGCCCGAACGCACACGGATTTCAGCGCCGCCACATAGTGCGTGATGGATTCGCGGGCCACCGGATTGTCGGGAAACAGCACGCTCACCGTGGTCGTGTCGAACCGGCCCACGATTGTGCTCAGCGGGTAGGTGAACCTGCCGTCGCTGTAGGCGCCCATGGTCACCTCGGCGAACATCTTGGTCAGCATCGCCAGGGGGCCGGCCAGCGCGTCGAAGAAGTTGACCTGAGTAAAGGTCGGGTGCGGCCGGCTCAGCGAGGGCGCGAGCTCGACTACCCGTTCGAAGGGCACCTGCGCCAGATCCAGGCCCTGATCAAACGAAAGCTGCGCGGCTTTGGCGGTGTCGGCGAACGAGGCGGGCACGACGGGCACGGTGACCGGGGTCAGCCCGGTGAACCAGCCCTGTGTCGTCAGCTCCGATTGGTTGCTGCGCGTGTCCTTCGGCGTCGTTCCCGCGTAGACCTCGGCGCCGGTCAGCTCATAGAGCGCCAGTGCGATGCACGCGAACATCCCACCGATGAAGCGGGAACCCGCTGCCAGACAAGCGGATTCGAATCGTTCCGTCTGCTTCTCGTCCAGCAGTGTCACGCTCAACAGGTCGCCGCCGTGGGGCTTCGACCGATCGCCGAGGGGAAGCGGGAAGTCAGGGAAGCTGCCAGCGTTGGCTTCGGCGAAGTCGATCCACCGGCGTACCTCCGGGGTGTCCGCGGTCAGCGCGGAGGTGTACGTGCGCTGTGCGACGCAGTAGTCGTCGTAGCTGCCGGATTGGCCCATGGCGACGGGTGGTTCGCCCATGACCAGGGCGGCGTACATGGTCTGGAATTCCATCAGGCCCACCCCGACGAACTGGCCGTCCGCATGCAGGTGGTCGATGCTGGCGTAGAACGTGAAGCGGTCCGCACACTGGACGACCCCGAAGCTGAAACAATCCCACTCCAGCGGATGCGGTGTGGCCAATATGTGTTCGCGTAACTGAGCGGCGTCCATTTCGCCGTGCTCGGTGGGGGCGAATTCGATATCGGCCGGGTCGGCAATGGTGTGCCGAACGATGTGGTCGGCATCCTGGTATTCGAACCAGCTGCGGTAGGTGTCGTGCCGACGAAGGTGGGCATTGATCACATATGTCATGGCACGGATATCGCATTTGCCGAACACGTCGCACACGGCGATGAGCAGCCGCGAATGATCGGCCCCACCCTCGGCCTGCTGCGCGTAGTTGCGAAGATGCCGTTCTTGGATGTAGCTGGCAGGTACGGGGCTCACCGGCGCCTCGGCGGCCGCGGCGCGCGAGGCGGGCTTGGGGTGCCAGGTGACGAGCGAACCCGGATTCGGCTCCCATTCTGGGAGGGTTGCCAGTTCAACTGGGCCAATTAACACGTTCTCTCCTGCAATTCAGCACGAGCCCGCACTTCGACGGTAAATTTTTGCCGTCTACGAAGAGGCGACTTTGGCGTCTTCGGGTGCCAGCTGGTCGTACAGGTGATCAGCGAGTCCTCGCACAGTTGTGGTGATGTTCTTCGGGTTGAGCCGTATTCCGGTTTCGGTTTCTATGCGCGTCCGTAGTTCGAGGGCCCCCAGCGAGTCTAGGCCGTATTCGGGCAACGGGCGGTCAGGGTCGACCGTCCGGCGCAGAATGAGGCCGACCTGCTCGGCGACGAGCGCCCTCAACCGGGCGGGCCACTCGTCGGTGGGCAGCTGGTTGAGCTCGGACCGGAATTTGCTGGTCCCGCCCCGGCTTTGCCCGGCTTGGAACGCCTCGAAGAACTTGCTCCGTTCGGCGAGCGCGGCCAGCCACGGCACCCCGATGATCGGTGTGTAGCCGGTGTAGGCGCGGTTGTGGCGCAGCAGCGTCTCGAACGCGTAGGCGCCTTCGTCCGCGCCGATGGCCGCACCGGTGCTCTCGGCCACGGCCGTGGCGCGTCCGACCTCGGCCCAGGCACCCCACGCGATCGAGGTGGCGGGCAGGCCTTGGGCCCGTCGCCAGTAGGTGAAGGCGTCCAGCCAGCTGTTGGCCGCGGCGTACGCGCCCTGCCCCGGCGAACCCAGCAAGGCCGCACCCGAGGAGAACGAGCAAAACCAGTCCAGCGGCTGGCCGGCTTCTATGGCTAGCAGGGCCTGGTGCAGGTGCCAGGCGCCGAAAGCCTTCGGTGCCCAGTCCCGGGCGAGCAGCTCGTCGGTGATGTTGGCCAGCGTCGCGTCTTCGACCACGCCGGCCGCGTGCAGCACGCCGCGCAGCGGCAGCCCGGTCGAGGTGGCCAGCGCCACCAGCCGTTCGGCGGTGCCGGCTTCGGCGATGTCGCCGCATTCGACCACGACGTCAGACCCGATCGCCCGGATCATGTCGATCGTCTCGAGCGCCTTTTGCCCCGGCTCCGACCGCGAGGTGAGCACGATGCGGCCGGCCCCTGCGACAGCCATCTTCTCGGCCAGGAACACGCCGAGTCCGCCCAGACCGCCGGTGATGATGTAGGAGCCGTCAGCGCGGAAGGGCCGCACCTGGTCGGGCGGCAGCACCACGCTGTTGGTGCCGGTGTGCGGCACGTCGAGGATGAGCTTGCCGGTGTGCTCGGCGGCGCTCATCACGCGGATCGCGGTGGCCGCTTCGGCCAGCGGGTAGTGCGTGGCTTCCGGCATGGGCAGGGTGCCCTCGGCCGTCAAGCGGTACACGGTGTTCAACAGCTCGCGGACTTCAGCGGGGTGACTCACCGACATCAAGCCCACGTCGACGCCGTAGAAGGCGAGGTTGCGGCGGAACGGGAACAGGCCCAGTCGGGTGTCGCCGTAGATGTCCTTCTTGCCGATTTCGATGAATCGCCCGCCCAGGGCCAGCAGCTTCACCCCTGCGAGCTGCGCGGCGCCGGTGACCGAGTTGAGCACGATGTCGACGCCGTACCCGCCGGTGTCCTTGCGGATCTGGTCTGCGAAGTCGACGCTGCGCGAGTCGTAGACGTGTTCAATGCCCATGTCGCGCAACAGTTGTCGACGCGCCGGGCTGCCGGCGGTGGCGTAGACCTCGGCGCCGGTGGCGCGGCAGATCGCGATCGCCGCCTGTCCGACGCCGCCGGTAGCGGAGTGGATCAGCACCTTGTCCCCGGTCCTGATGCGGGCCAGGTCGTTGAGGCCGTACCAGGCGGTGACGGATGCGGTGGTCACCGCGGCCGCCTGCGCGTCGGTCAAACCCTCGGGCAGCGTGGCGGCCAGGTTGGCGTCACAGGTGACGAAAGTGCCCCAGCAGCCGTTGGGCGACATGCCCCCGACGTGGTCGCCGACCTTGTGGTCGGTGACGTCCGGCCCGACGGCGGTCACCACGCCGGCGAAGTCGGTGCCCGGTTGCGGCAGGTGCCCCTCGAAGGAGGGGTAGCGGCCGAACGCGACCAGGACGTCGGCGAAGTTGATGCTGGAGGCGGTCACGGAGACCTCGATCTGTCCCGGACCCGGGGGCACCCGGTCGAAGGCGACGAACTCCATCGACTCCAGGTCGCCGGGCGTCCGGATCTGCAGCCGCATGCCGTCGGTCGCGCGGTCCACGGTCGTGGCCTGACGCTCCTCGGGCCGCAACGCCGTCGGGGTCAACCGCGCGGTGTACCACTCGTCGTTGCGCCACGCGGTCTCGTCCTCGTCGGAGCCGCTCAGCAGCTGGCGGGCCAGCTGTTCGGCGTTGGTCTGCTCATCGACGTCGACGTGGGTGGTGCGCAGATGTGGGTTCTCGGTCCCGATCACCCGCAGCAGGCCGCGCAGCCCGCCCTGCTCCAAGTTGGGCCGGTCCTCGGGCACGACGGTTTGGGCGCCGCGGGTGACGACGTAGAGGCGCGGTGCGGCGCCGTCGGTTTCGCTGAGTTCGCGGGCGATCCGCACCAGGTGCGCGACGTATTCGCCGCCGCGCGCTGCCGATTCGGGGTCGCGGCTGCTGTCACCGGGTTCGGCCAGCACCACCACGCCGGTTGATCCAGCGGCGCCGAGCTGGGCGCGCAGCGCCGCGACGGCGGCCTCATGGTCGCCGTCCACGGGCCAGGACACCGTGGCGCTCGGCGCTTCGTGGCCGGCCAGGGCCTCGGTCAACGCGGCGGCCGGCGCGTCCGCACCGGCCGAGGTGCTGATCAGCAGCCACGACGAGATCTCGGCCGAGTCGGTCTCGGGCAGCTTGCGCGGTTGCCACTCGATGGTCAGCAGCCGCTCGTTGAGCACCCGGTTGCGGTTGCCCCGCTCGGAAGCGCCGGCGCCCAACTGCAATCCGTGCACGGCCAGCAGCACGGTGCCCTGCTCGTCGAGCACGTCGAGGTCTGCCTCGATGCCGGCCGGGCTGACGCGGGTCTCCCGGATGTAGCAGTAGCGGGCGTTGCGCGCCGAACCGAAAGCGCGCAGCCGTCGCACACCCAACGGCAGCATCAGGCCACCGCTGAGCGCGGCTTGCACGTCGGGGTGCGCCGCGATCGCCTGGAAGCAGGCGTCCAGCAGGGCAGGGTGAATCCCGTAGGAGTTCAGCTGGGAACGAATCGACGGTGGCAACGCGACCTCCGCCAGCACCGAGCTGGCGGTGCCGTCGGCGGTCCCGTCGGCGATGCGGACGATGCCCAAACCGGTGAACGCCGGACCGTACTGCACACCTGCGGCGTCGAAATGCGTGCGCATCTCCTCGCCGTCCACCTGCAGCGAGTGCGCCGCCAGCAACGCCGCGATGTCGTGGCTGGCCGGCGGCTCATCATCGGACCTGGGTTGCAGCAGCGCCGAAGCCCGGCGAATGTGTCCCATGCCCTCGGCGACCGCGGCCTCCACCGCGAACTCGACCACTCCCGGCGAGTTCACCGTCGCCACGGCGGCAACCGGGGTCTCCTCGTCGAGCAGCAGCATCGCCTCGAACCGCACATCGCGGGCTTCGGCGCCCTCGCCCAGCACGGCGCGGGCCGCGGTCAACGCCATCTCGCAGTAGGCGGCGCCGGGCAGGGCGGCCACGTTGTGGATCTGGTGATCGCCCAGCCAGGGCAGCGTCGCGGTGCCGACGTCGGTCTGCCACGCGTGGCGCTCGGGCTCCTCGGGCAGCTGGACGTGCGAACCCAGCAGTGGGTGCACGGCGATGCTGAAGCCGCCCTTGCTCTGCTGGGCATCGGTGTCGTGGTACAGCCGGCGGTGCGTCCAGGCCGGCAGCGGCGCATCCACCAGCCGGCCCTGCGGGAAGGGCACCGAGAAGTCCACGGCCGCGCCCGCCGCGTACACGTCGGTCAGCAGGCCGCGCAGCCCCAACGGCAGCGGCTGCTCGCGCCGCATCCCGGCCAGCGCGGCCACCGGCATCCCGATGCTGGACGCGGTCTGCTCGACGGCGTGGGTCAGTAGCGGGTGCGGTGACAACTCGGCGAAGACGCGGTACCCGTCGTCCAGGGCCGCGCGGACCGCGGCGGAAAACCGCACGGTGTGCCGCAGGTTGTCGGCCCAGTACCCGGCGTCGCACGCCGGCCGCTCGCGCGGGTCGAACATGGTCGCCGAGTAGTACGGCACCTGCGGCTTCTGCGGCGACAGGTCGGCGAGCACCTCGGTCAATTCGGACAGGATCGGGTCGACCTGGGGTGAATGGGAGGCCACGTCCACGGCGACTTCCCGCGCCATGACGTCGCGCTCTTCCCACGCGGACACCAGCTTGCGGATCGACTCGGTGGAACCGGCGACCACGGTGGATTGCGGCGAGCTGACGACCGCCACCACCACGTCGTCGACGCCCAGGGTGGTCAGCTCGGACTGCACGGCGAGCGCGGGCATCTCCACCGAGGCCATCGCCGCGGACCCGGCGATGGTCAGCATCAGCTTCGAGCGGCGGCAGATCACCTCGATGCCGTCCTCCAGGGACAGCGCCCCGGCGACGACCGCCGCGGCGGACTCGCCCATCGAATGGCCGATCACGGCGCCGGGAATGACGCCGTAGGCCTTCATCGTCGCGGCCAGGGCGACCTGCATGGTGAAGATCGTCGGCTGCACGCGGTCGATGCCGGTCACCGTTTCCGATGCCGTCAGGGCCTCGGTCACCGAGAACCCGGATTCCCGCGCGATCAGCGGCTCGGCCTCGGCGACGGTCGCGGCGAACACCGGCTCGGTGGCCAGCAACTCGGCGCCCATCGCCGCCCACTGCGAGCCCTGCCCGGAAAACACCCACACCGGGCCGCGGTCATCCTGACCCACCGTGCCCTGATAGGGGGTGTCGCCGTCGGCGACCTCGCTCAGGGCCGTGATCAGCTCCTCCATCGTGGAGGCGGTGACCGATGTGCGCACCGTCCGGTGCGCGCGCCGGCGCGCGAAGGTGTAGGCCAGGTCCGGCAGCGTCACGCTGTCCGCGTGCTCCGGCAGCCAGTCGGCCAGCCGCTGTGCGGTCTGCCGCAGCGCGTCCGCGGAGCTCGCCGACAGCGCGAACCACAACGGGTCGCCCATGCCCTGCGCGCCGGGCTGGTTGTCGGCCTGCGGGGTCTCGGGGGCCTGCTCGACGACGGCGTGCACGTTGGTCCCGGAGAACCCGTACGACGACACCGCCGCCCGCCGTGGTGTCGCATGACCGTTGGAGGCCGGCCACGGTGTATTCACCACCGGCACAAAGAGATTGGTCTCGATGGGGGCGATCTCGTCGGGCAGCCGGGTGAAGTGCAGGTTGCGCGGGATCTCGGCGTGCTCGAGTGCCAGGATCACCTTGGCCAGCCCCAGCACCCCGGAGGCCGACTGGGTGTGCCCGAAGTTGGTCTTCACCGACGCCAGCGCGCACGGGGCGTCGGTGCCGTACACCTCGGCCAGGCTCGCGTACTCGATCGGGTCGCCGACGGGCGTGCCCGGGCCGTGCGCTTCCACCATCCCGACGGTGGTGCCATCGACGCCGCCCGCGGCCAGCGCCTCCCGGTACGCGGCGGCCTGCGCGGACTGCGACGGTGTCGCGATGTTGACGGTGTGGCCGTCCTGATTGACCGCCGTGCCGCGCAGCACCGCCAGGATGCGGTCGCCGTCGGCCTGCGCGTCCGACAGCCGCTTGAGCAGCAACACCACCACGGCCTCGCCCGGGACGAACCCGTCGGCGTCGACGTCGAACGCGTGGCAATGCCCGGTCTTCGACAACATGCCCAGGGCCGACCCGGCCGCGGCCTTGCGCGGGTCCATCTGCAACGACACGCCGCCCGCGAACGCCACGTCGCTTTCGCCCTCGTGCAGGCTGCGGCACGCCAGGTGCACCGCGGCCAGACCCGACGAGCACGCGGTGTCCACCGTCATCGCCGGCCCGTGTACCCCCAGCGTGTAAGCCACTCGTCCCGACGCCATGCTGAAGTTGTTGCCCAAGAAGCCGTATGGCCCGTCCAACGCGTTGGCGTCGGCCGCCACCGAGGTGTAGTCGTTATGGGTCACGCCCATGAAGACGCCTGTGCGCGTACCCGTCAGCGCGGTGCGGGTCAGGCCACCGTGTTCCATGGCCTCCCACGCGGTTTCCAGCAGCAACCGGTGCTGTGGGTCGGTATTGATGGCCTCGCGTTCGCTGATTCCGAAAAACTCGGTGTCGAAGTCGGCGTGGCCGTCGATGAACGCGCCCCATTTACAAACGGAGCGACCGGGCACGCCCGGTTCGGGGTCGTACGACTCGTCGGCGTCCCAGCGGTCCAGCGGGATCACCGTGATCAGGTCGTCGCCGCGCAGCAAAGCCTCCCAAAGCAGCTCCGGGGAGTCGATACCGCCGGGTAACCGGCACGCCAAACCAATTACCGCGACTGGAGTTACACGTGGTTCGTCCACGACCCGTTCACCTCTTCTTCTCACCAGCTCTGCAAGGAACATCAACGGAATTCAAGGCCTGCCGGAACTCTGCTCCGTCGCAGCCGATCCGCCGTCCCCCGACATTGAAGCCAGACGCTAATGCTGAACTCCCCAGCAGAGTACCGCTCGGGTCCGCCCGTGGAGGAAAAATCAGTCGCACGTACCAAAACTCTAATTTTCGGCTTTCGCGCCGCGCCGGGATGCGCGGCGCTGAGCTGCATGTTTGTTTGCTTCTGGGCTGGGATTCAGGAGTGGCACCCAGCGTGCACATAGCTGAACCTGCACCGATCGCCGCAACAGTCGGCCGCTTCGCCGGCGGGCTTCGGGCCGGTTCGGCGGCCTCCGATTGGCCGCTGAACCCGGGCGCGAGGGAACGGCCAGAAGGTAGTGTGTTGGTCCGTGGCAAACGCTTCTATTCCCGCGATGTTGTTCCAGAATGTCAATTTGCACCCCGATGGTGCGGCCTTTAAATATGTCGATTATGGCCACGACTGGAACGGCGTAGCCGAAACCGTAACCTGGTATCAGTTGTATCGGCGAATGGTTAACGTGGCACTCGAAATTAAGCGTGTCGCGTCGCCCGGCGACCGGGCCGTAATACTCATGCCGCAGGGCATGGATTACATCTATGGCTTCCTGGGCGCGATGCAGGCGGGGGTAATCGGGATCCCGCTTTCGCTGCCGATGGGCGGCGCTACCGATGAGCGCGTGGACGCGGTGTTCCTCGACGCTTCGCCCACGGTCGTCTTGACCACATCCTCAGTGATCGGCGATATCTCCCAACAGATTACGTCGCAGCCGCTCGACGTCGCCCCGACGATCGTCGAGGTGGATCGGATAGACCTGGACGCGTCGATACCGTCGGGTGTCCAGCACGACAGCCGTGCGGGCGCGGTGTATTTGCAATACACCTCCGGATCCACCCGCACCCCTGCCGGGGTGGAGATCACCTACACGAATCTGCTGGAGAATTACAAGCAACTGATGGCGGGTTACTTCTCACCCTCGGGCGGCATCCCGCCCCAGGACAGCTTTCTGATGTCGTGGCTGCCGTTCTATCACGATATGGGCCTGGTACTGGGCGTTTGTGCACCGATCATGTCCGGATTGCCCGGGGTGCTGACCAGTCCCATCGCATTCCTGCAACGCCCGGCGCGCTGGCTGCAACTGATGGCAAGCGGCGGTGAGTCGGTCGGCAGTCGGGGGGCTTTCTCGGCGGCACCCAACTTCGCCTTCGAGCTGGCCACGGGCAAAATTTCGGACGACGACCTCGCCGGACACGACCTCGGCAACCTCCTGACCATTCTCAGCGGCAGCGAACGGGTGCAACCGGCAACCCTCAAGCGGTTCAGCGACCGGTTCGCCCGGTTCAATTTGCAGGAATCGGTGCTGCGCCCCTCCTATGGGCTCGCGGAAGCGACGGTATACGCGGCGACGAGCGCGGCCGGCAAACCTCCCACGATCATCGACTTCGACGCCGACGAGTTGTCCGCCGGGCACGCGAGGCGGACCGCGGGCGAGGGCACCACTCCGCTGATCAGTTACGAACTGCCGCAATCGCCGACGATCCGCATCGTCGACCCCGAGACCTCCACCGAATGCGCCGAGGAGGCGGTCGGCGAGATCTGGATCCACGGCGACAACGTGGCCGTCGGTTACTGGAACAAGCCCGCCGAGACCGAGCGCACGTTCGGCGGCAGGATCGCCGCCCCGTCGGACGGCACGCCCGAGGGCCCCTGGCTGAGGACCGGTGACTCTGGCTTTGTTTCCCAGGGCGAACTGTTCGTCATCGGCCGCATCAAGGACCTGCTTATTGTCCGCGGGCGCAACCACTCCCCCGACGACATCGAGGCCACCATCCAGGAGATCACCAAGGGCCGGTGCGTGGCGATCGCGATTCCCGGTGACGGCGGCGCCGGCGGCGAAAAGCTGGTCACCATCATCGAAGTCAAGCGGCGCGGGTCCAAAGAGGATCTGATGGAGCGGCTCGGCATGGTCAAGCGGGAAGTCACCGCCGCTATCTCGACGTCACACGGCCTGAGCGTGTCGGACCTGGTCATGGTGTCTCCGGGCTCGATCCCCATCACCACCAGCGGCAAGGTCCGGCGGTCCGAGTGCGTCAAGCTCTATCGAGGCGGCCAGTTCAACCGGATCAACGCCTGACGTTATGAATGACTTTCTCTGTGTACCAACGTCTTTGAGGGTCCGTCCCCGGTAGTCGGCCTAGTTATTGGTTGGTGGCGCTTGGGGTTGGAAGGGTTGGTACCACCACCATTGGGCGCGTTCGCCGAGGGGGCCGGTGCACGGCGGGACGGCGGGTGGGGCGTGGGTGGGTGGACGTGCGAGTGATCCTGGGTGGAGGGGTTGCCCGTCTTCGTCGGTGACGGTCAGGGCGGTTGCGGGTCCGGTGATGGTGATGGCGCCGCGGTGGTGTTGTCGGTGGTGGTAGGGGCAGAGCAGGACCAGGTTGTCCAGCTCGGTGGGGCCGCCGTCTTCCCAGTGCCGGATGTGATGGGCGTGCAGGCCGCGGGTGGCACCGCAGCCCGGGACCGCGCACGTCGGGTGGCGGTACTCGAGGGCGCGGCGCAGCCGCCGGCTGATGGTGCGGGTGGTTCGGCCCGCGCCCAGGGGCTCGCCGTCGCGCTCGAACCAGACCTCACAGGTGGCATCGCAGGTGAGTTCTTGGCGTTCGGCGTCGGTGAGCAGCGGACCCAGATGCAGCGCCGCAGCGCGCTGCTCAACGTCGAGGTGCACCACCACCGTGGTCTGCGCCGCGTGCGGGCGCCGGGCGGCCTCGGCGTCCCATCCCGCATCGACGAGCCGCAGGAACGCCTCGACGCCCCCCGGCATCGGCGGCGCATGTTCGACGCCGTCGCTGCTTTGGCGGTCGTGTTTCCAGTCGGCGATCAGCGCTTCCCGATGCGAGGCCAGCGCCGCGTCGAACTTCGCCGCATCCAGGTGCGGCAGCTTGATCCGCCAACAGCAGACGTCCTCAGTGGAGGTCTTGATGATCGAGGCCTGGGGCTCGGGTGCGGGGTCGGGTTCGGGGCGCGGTTCCAGCCGGACCGCGGTGCGCAGCTGGCTGACCGTGGCCACGGCGGCCAACTGCGCGTAATGCGCATCGGATCCCTGACCGGCGCGCGCCGCGATGACACCGACCTGATCCAACGACAGCCGCCCCTCGGCCAAGCCCTGGGCGCAGCGGGGAAACTCCTGCAGCCGGTGCGCGACCGTGGCGATGGTGTGCGCGTTGCCCGACGACGCACCCAGCCTCCAGGCCACCAACGCCGCCACCGACCGCGCACCCGTCATGCCGCACAACCCGTCGCGATCGATCTCGGCGACGATGTCGACCACGCGCGCATCAATCGCATTACGCTGACCGGCCAACTCCGCCAACTCCTCGAACAACACCGCCAAACGCTCTTTAGGAGTTACCTCCACGGCGTCGGTGGATGCGATCGAAGACATAACGCCATCATCGCAGCCACCACCGACAAGTTTTGGAACGAGGCTGGGCCGTCCGTCTAGGCCGTTCGGTCCGCGAGGGCGGCCTGCGCCGCGTTGTAGCCGGGAATGAACGTGATGCCGGGCCCGCCGTGGCATCCGGTGCTGGCGAGGTAGAGCCCGTCGACCGGAATCGGCTGTCCGATAAAACCTTTCGGCCCTGGACGGTTGGGCCCGACCTGCTGCGGGTGGAACAAGCCGTGGCAGTAGTCGCCGCCCGGGGCACCGAACATCACGCCCATGTGCTTGGGCGTGAAGGTGGTGTGCCGGCTGATGCTGCGCTCGAAGTTCGGCGCCAGCCGGTTGATTTTGTCGATCACCCGCTGCCCCATTTCGACCTTTGCCTGACCGTAGTCGGCACCGCCCTCGATGGGGAACCACAGGGCGAACGCCGATGCGGCGTGCTTGCCCTCGGGCGCCAGGTCGGGGTCGTTCTGCGACGGGATCTGGAACACCACGGTCGGGTCGGCCGGCACGATCCCCCGGCGGCAGTCCTCCCACTGTTGCTGGACTTCCTCGGGTGTGCAGAAGATGCCGATAGACGCCTGCATGCTCGGGTCGTTGAGCGCCTCGTAGGGGGCGGCGAATTCGGGGGCCTCGTCGAGCGCGAAGTGCATCTGGATGTAACTGCCGCGGTGGTCGATCCGCGCGTAGCGCTCACGGATGTCGGCGGGCAGCACTGCCGGGTCGATGAGCTCGTTGAGCGTCAGGTCGGGTGCTATCGCCGAGATGACGACCGGGGCCGTGAGCGTGTCCCCCGCCTCGGTGCGCACCCCGCTGACCCGGCCGTCGTCGACGAGGATCTCGGTGACCTTGGTGCGCAGGCGGACCTCGCCGCCCTCGCGGGCCAGCGTGTCGGCCAGATGCTCTGTGAGCGCACCGATTCCGCCGCGCAGCTTCTTCATCTGCATGGTGTCGCCGTCGGGAACGCCGAGCCCGAAGGCCAGGGCGGCCGCGCTGCCCGGCGTGGCCGGGCCGCGGTAGAGGGTGTTGACCGCCAGCACGGTCATCGAGCCGCGCAGAGCGCCGTGCTTCTCGCGGTCCGGGAGATAGCGGTCCAGCACGTCGGTGACCGACCCGAAGAGCATGTCGTCGATGGCCGAGCGCTCGAATTCATTTGTCGCGCAGGCATACATCTCGTCGATCGTCTTGGGCAACGCCCCTGCGTCGAACCGGCCAAGGGCGCGCGTCGGTGCCATTGCCCAGGCCATCAGCCCCGCCATCCCGTTGACGGCCTCCGCCCCGTGCACCTCGTTCAGGTGGGCGAACAGCTTGATCGGGTCGCTGTATTGCACCATCGGGTCGTCGCCGATGCCGCGCAGCGCCACCGACATCACGTCCAGGTCGATCGTCGGCAGCGTGTCCAGGCCCAATTCCTGCCGCACCACCGGCGCGGTCGGGAACTGCACCGAGCCCGCGATCTCGAACTGGTACCCGTCGAAAAGTTCCACGGTCGAGGCCATTCCGCCGGCATACAGCTTGGACTCCAGGCACAGCGTGCGCAGCCCCGCCTTCTGTAGCAGCACCGCCGCGGCCAGCCCGTTGTGGCCGGCACCGATGACTATCGCGTCGTAATCGCTCATTCTTCGCCTCCGGAATGCAGGCTGGCATGGTCCTAAAGTTTTGTCAATTATGACGAAACCCAGGAATCGGTGATGCCGGCCCGCAGGGCTTCCAGCCCGACATGACACACCCTGGCGAGCTCACCCAGCGAGCGGTCCTGCCCCAGCATCCACACCTCCATGGCGCCGAACACCGCCGCCGAGATGCTGCGGGCGGTCACGGCGATGCGCACTTGAGCATCCGAGGTTCGCTCCGTCCCGCGGTTACGTCGTTGCAGCTGCGCGGCGATGGCTTCGGCGAAGTCGGCCTGGACTTCATGGATATGCCGGACGATGCGGCCGGGGTCCAGTTCGTCGCCGCGCAGCGTGGCGATCTTCGTCACGGCCTCAACGTCATAGGGGAACGCGAAGATCGCCGACTGCACCGAATCGATGATCGGTTCGGTGGCCGGCCGTGCGTCGAGCGCGGCGCGAAACCAGGTGAGCCCGGTGTAGTCGGCGAACAGCAGATCGTGCTTGGACCGGAAGTGACGGTAGAAGGTGCGCAGCGAAACACCGGCGTCGGCCGCGATCTGCTCTGCCGACGTGTCCTCGACACCCTGGGCCAGAAATCGCACCACCGCGGCCTGCCGCAGCGCCTCGCGAGTGCGCTCGCTGCGTGCCGTCTGAGCGGGCCGGACCATGGCTGTAAGTTACCCCAGGCAGGTAGGCAAGAGTTCTGACAATATTGACAAAACTTCTCGACCGGGGTGAGACTGCGGCCATGGTCTCGCTACTTGTCCACGCAGTTCTGGGGCTCACCGTCATCGGCTGGGTCGTTGCCGCCAATTCCAAGGTCTTCGCCAAGCCCGCCGGAGGCGCGTTGTTCTCACCGATGGAATGCGTGTATTACGTCGTCGGCATCGCATCGGTCGCATTGGGGTGGTACTTCAACATCACCTACGTGCAGGAGTATTCACACGGATCCACCAACCCGCTGTGGGGCGAACACGGCAGCTGGGCCGAGTACATCCGGCTGATGTTCACCAACCCCGCGGCGTGCTCGGCCAGCCAGGACTACACGATCGCGAATGTTGTTCTGCTGCCGATCTTTACGATTGTCGATGGCCGCCGCCGTGGTCTGAAGCACGCCTGGCTGTATTTCGTGTCGAGCCTCTTTACCAGCTTTGCCTTCGCGTTTGCGTTCTACTTCGCCACCATGGAACGCCAGCGCAGGCACGAACAGGCGCACGAGGCGATAAACGCCTAAGCCGCCGCAGGTTTGGTGGCATGCCAGCGCTGACGGCTGGCGTTGGCGTCGATGAAGACGTCGGTGAATCCGGCCTTGCGCAACCGTGCCGCCAGGTCCGCCGGGGGAATCGGGTTGTAGGTATCGGCAATGTGCTTGAGCCGAAACGACAGCGAGGGCACGCCGTCACTGCCGGCGAAGGCGCAGCCCGGTTGCAACACGCGGAACGCCTCGGCCAACAACCGATCCTGTAGTTCCGCGCTCGGGACGTGGTGCAGCATCGTGAAGCACACGACGGACGTGAAGTGGCCGTCGGGCAGTCCGGTGTTGGTGCCGTCGCCGTGGATGATCTGCGCCCGGTCGCCGTAGCGGCGGTTCAGGCGCTCGGCCATCGAGTCGTCCACCTCGACGGCGGTCAGCGAGTCCGCCCGGTCGAGGAGCGCGTGGGTGGTCGCCCCGTAGCCCGGGCCGATTTCGAGCGTCCGCGGGCCGAGTGCGACCCCGTCCAAGGCCCAGGGCAGCAGCTGATCGGCCACCATTTT
This sequence comes from uncultured Actinomycetota bacterium, assembly GCA_963758775.1. Lineage (GTDB taxonomy): Bacteria > Actinomycetota > Actinomycetes > Mycobacteriales > Mycobacteriaceae > Mycobacterium. The sequence goes on along the minus strand of CAVWWU010000010.1, from coordinate 582,287 downwards.
GGCCCAGTTGGAGGAGCTGCAGCGGTATCGGTGCAGAAGATTCATAGCCATACTGCCGACGGTATCCGCCGCCGTGGCCCGCGGGCTTCCGATATTCTGACGCGATATGTCGGAAAACGGCCAACGTCGCGCTCACCTCGCGACGACATCGCTGTCGCTGCGGGCGGGCGCACGGATCGAGCGGCATCGGCACGACGCGCACCAGATCGTCTACCCGTCGTCGGGCGCGGTATCGGTGACGACCCCGGCGGGCACCTGGATCACGCCCGCTAACCGGGCGATCTGGATACCGGCGGGTTGTTGGCACGAGCACAGGTTCCACGGCCACACCCAGTTCCACGGGGTGGCGCTGGACCCGGACCGGTACAGCGACGGCCCGGCGGCGCCAACCGTGCTCACGGTCAATCCGCTGATGCGCGAACTCATCATCGCCTGTTCGCAGGCCGACACGAGCCGCGCCGACGAGCACCACCGGATGCTGGCCGTCCTGCACGATCAGCTGCAGGCGACGAGTATCCGTGAGCCACTGTGGATTCCAACGCCCGTGGATCCGCGTCTGCGCCAAGCCTGCGCGCTGATCGCCGACGACCTGACCGAGCCGTTGAGCCTGCGGCAGATCGGCGACCGAATCGGCGTCAGCCAACGCACGCTCAGCCGGCTGTTCGCCGACGAGCTGGCGATGACGTTCCCGCAATGGCGCACCCAACTGCGCCTGCACCACGCGGTGATGCTGCTCGCCGAGCACCACGACGTCACATCGGTCGCGCTGAAATGCGGCTGGGCCACACCGAGCGCCTTCATCGACACCTACCGCAGGGCCTTCGGGGAAACGCCCGGTCAACTGAGATTGGTTGCGGCTGCGTGCAACTCGCGCAGTGCCTCGCACGCCATGGTCCCCAGGTCTCCAGCTTCGCCCGGTTCGGCCCAGCGGGCGTAGGCCGATTTGAAGGCCAGGGCACCAAGCTCGGCGGCCAACGACGCCGTCGACTCGGGCACACCGCGTGACTGCAGCGCCTCGGCCATCGCACGCGCCAGTCCGATCTGCTTGAGCGCGTTGCGCTCCTGAAGCTCGGCGCTGGCGGCGATCGCGGCCTGCAGCCTGGGCGCGAGCTCGCGATTGAACGACGTGAACGCCGCCGCGGCCGACCTCAATCCTGACCCCACGGCGGTCAACGGTGTCGCGCCGGCGGGCGCCGCTGCGATCCCCTCGCGGAGCAGTTGCGCGATCGCGTCCTGGCCGGCCGCCAGCACGTCGCGCTTGTCGGGGAAGTGCCGGAAGAAGGTGCTCTTCGTCAGGCCCGCGCGCTCGGCGATCTCGGCGACCGTCGTCTCGTCGTAGCCGCGCTCGTTGAACAGATCCAGCGCCGCCGCGACCAAACGTCCGCGCGCATCCGGTTCCCAACGGGCCATCGCCCCAGCTTAGTGATGGGACTATTGTCTCGTCACCGGTGTAGGGTGATGGGACAATAGTCGCATCACATGAACGGAGCTGCTCGTGCGCGTATTCGTCACCGGGGCCAGCGGAGGAATCGGATCGGCCGTCGTCACGGAACTTCTCGCCGCCGATCATCAAGTCGTGGGCCTGGCACGATCCGAGGCGTCGGCCGCGGCCATCAAGAGGCTCGGTGCCGAGCCGTTGCGCGGCGAGGTCGCGGATCTGGACGTCCTGCGGAGAGCGGCCGACGACGCCGACGGCGTTGCCTACCTGGCGTTCTCGCACGACTTCAGTGCGGTCGGGGACGCCGTCGGAGACGAGGCCCGGGCGGTCGCCGCACTCGGCGAAGCGCTGGTAGGCACCGGCAAGCCGCTGGTGCTCGCCAACGGCACCCCGGCCGCGGCCGGACGCCCGAGCACGGAAGAGGACCCTTTCAATGTCGAGGGTCCGGTGGCCGGACGTGGCCGCACCGGCCAAGCCGTCATCGACCTCGCCGAGCGCGGCGTCCGATCGGCGGTTGTGCGCCTCCCGCGGTCGGTCCACGACGCGGGCGGGCGCTACGGCTTCGCCAGCATGCTGATACAGGCCGCACGCCACACCGGCGTCTCGGCCTACGTCGGCGACGGCACACAACGCTGGCCCGCCGTGCATCGAGACGACGCGGCGACGCTGTTCCGGCTCGCGCTGGAGGAGGCCCCGGCCGGCTCGGTGCTGCACGCGGTGGGTGACGAAGGCGACCCGATGCGGGCCATCGCCGAAGTGATCGGGCGACGGCTCGGCCTTGCCGTCGAATCCGCCCCGGTCGAGAACTTCGGCCCGCTCGGCCCCATCTTCGCCGCCGATCAGCCGGCGTCCAGTGCACTGACCCGTCAGCGGTTCGGCTGGAACCCCACGCATCCGAGCCTGCTCGAGGACCTGGAAACCGGTGATTACCCCGACTGAGTCAGCAGCTCGGTGCCCACGTACGGGACCAGCGCCGGCGGCACCCGCACGCTGCCGTCGGGCTGCTGGTGGTTTTCCAGGATCGACACCAGCCACCGGGTGGTGCCCAGGGTGCCGTTGAGCGTGGCCGCGATCTGCGGCTTGCCGTTCTCATCCCGGTAGCGGGTGGCGAGCCGGCGCGCCTGGAAAGTGGTGCAGTTCGACGTCGACGTGAGCTCACGGTAGGTGCCCTGGGTCGGCACCCACGCCTCGCAGTCGAACTTGCGGGCCGCCGACGAGCCGAGATCGCCCGCCGCGATATCGATCACCCGATACGGCACCTCGATCTGCTTGAGCATCTCGCGCTGCCAGCCCAGCAGCCGCTCGTGTTCGGCCTCGGCCTGGGCGGGCTCGCAGTAGACGAAGCCCTCCACCTTGTCGAACTGGTGCACCCGGATGATGCCGCGAGTGTCCTTGCCGTAGCTGCCCGCCTCGCGGCGGAAGCACGACGACCAGCCGGCGTAGCGCAGCGGACCGCCGGACAGGTCCAGGATCTCGTCGGAGTGATAACCGGCCAGCGGCACTTCGGAGGTGCCGACCAGGTAAAGGTCGTCGGCTTCGACCCGGTACACCTCGTCGGCGTGGGCGCCCAGAAATCCGGTACCCGCCATCACCTCGGGGCGCACCAGCACCGGCGGGATCATCGGAATGAAGCCGTTCTCGACGGCCAGTCGCAACGCCAACTGCAGCAGGCCCAGCTGCAGCAGCGCGCCGCGGCCGGTCAGGAAGTAGAAGCGCGAGCCGGACACTTTGGCGCCGCGTTGCATGTCGATGAGGCCCAGGGACTCGCCGAGTTCCAGGTGGTCCTTCGGGTTTTCGATCGCGGCCGGCTCGCCGACGACGTCGAGAACCACGAAGTCGTCCTCGCCGCCGGCGGGCACCGGAGCCAGGATGACGTTCGAGATGGCCATGTGCGCCGCGGTGAATGCCGCCTCGGCCTGGGCCTGGGCGGATTCCGCGGCCTTCACCTGCTCGGCGAGTTCCTTTGCCTGGGCCAGTTTCGCAGGACGCTCCTCGGCGGACGCCGACCCGACGCTCTTGCTGGCCGCCTTCTGCTCGGCGCGCAGCGAGTCCGCGGCAGAGATCGCGGCTCGGCGCTCGGTGTCGGCGGTCAGCAAGGCATCCACCAGCGCCGGGTCCTCGCCGCGGCTGAGCTGGGACCGGCGAACGGCGTCAGGGTCTTCCCGGAGCAACTTCAGGTCGATCACGGCCGCAAGACTACTTTCGGCCCTGCGGCCGGGTCGCGTCAGATGGCGAACCGCGATCCTCTGACGCAACATCGGCAACATTCGTCACGCCGTCGCGGCGGTCCTGTCAGAATGGAATCGATGTCCGACCCGCATGACGAAGCCGTAACCACCGGCGACAGCGAACTCGCTGTCGGCTCTGTCGAGCCAATCGCCAATGCCGCCCCTGCCGCCCCTGCCGACCCGGCCGACCCGGCCGGCGAGCCGGCGCCCCCCGAGCCCGTCGACGAGCCGACCACCGTGCTGTCCGCCGTGCCCGCCGCCGCCGCTGAGTCCGCAGCGGAAATGCCGGCCGGTTTCCGCTGGCCGCGCGGGTTGCAGGCGACGGCGACCAGGCGCGCGCTGCTGCTCACCGCCCTCGGCGGCCTGATCATCGCGGGACTGGTTACCGCGATCCCCGCCGTCGGGACAGGGCCCGGGCGGCTGGCGGGCTACATCGACAGCGACCCGGTGCCCAGCACCGGCGCCAGGAGCAACTCCGCCTTCAGCCACGCGACCGGCGGTGACTGCCTCACCTGGCCGGACGGCAATCCGGATGCAGCCAGCATCGTCAAGTGCACCGAGGACCATCGCTTCGAGGTCGCCGAGTCCCTCGACATGCGGACCTTCCCCGGCTCGGAGTATGGGCCCAACGCCGCTCCCCCGTCGCCGGCCCGAATCCAGCAGATCACCCAAGAGCAGTGCGAAGCCGCGGTGCGGCAGTACATGGGCACCAAGTTCGACCCCAACAGCAAGTTCAGTGTCAGCCTGCTGTGGTCCGGAGACCGGGCCTGGCGGCAGTCGGGCGATCGCCGCATGTTGTGCGGGCTGCAGCAACCGGGCCCGAACAACCAGCAGGCCGCGTTCAAGGGCAAGGTTGCCGACATCGACCAATCCAAGGTCTGGCCGGCCGGGACCTGCCTGGGCATCGATTCGGCTACCAATCAGCCGATCGACGTTCCGGTCGACTGCGCGTCGCCGCACGCGATGGAGGTGACCGGCACGGTCAACCTGGCGGAGAAATTCCCCACCGCCCTGCCCGCCGAACCTGAGCAGGACGGGTTCATCAAGGACTCGTGCACCAAGTTGACCGACGCCTACCTCGCGCCGACCAAGCTGCGCACCACCACGCTGACGCTCATCTATCCCACGGTGTCGCTGCCGAGCTGGGCTGCGGGCAGCCGTGGGGTCGCCTGCAGCATCGGCGCGACGCTGGGCAACGGCGGTTGGGCCACCTTGGTCAACAGCGCCAAGGGTCCACTGCTGATCAATGGTCAACCGCCGGTGCCCCCACCGGACATCCCCGAGGAACGACTCACCCTGCCGCAGATCCCGGCCCAGCCTCCCCCGGCTCAAGCCCCGCAGGCCCCCCAACAAACGCAGGCACCCGACGCGATTCCGCCGGGCAACCAGCACCTGCCTCAGCAGCCGGTGGTCACCGTGCCGCAATCGACGGCGGCGCAGGCGCCCGCGGCACCGCCGGCGCAAGCGCCGCCACCGGATGCGGGTGGGCCGCCCCCGCCCGACGGTGGAGGGCCGCCGCCGGCCGCGCCGAACGAGCCCGCCCCGGGGAACTAGCCCGGGTGGCTGTGCGAATGGACCCGCAGCGGTTCGACGAATTGGTCTCTGACGCACTGGATCTCATCCCGACCGAGCTGGCGGCCGCGATGGACAACGTCGTCGTCCTGGTCGCCGACCGCCACGCGGAGGAGGCGGACTTGTTCGGGCTCTACGAAGGGGTGGCGTTGACCGAGCGCGATTCCGACTATGCCGGGGCGCTGCCGGACACCATCACGATCTACCGCGAATCGCTGTTGGACGCCTGCGATTCCGACGACGAGGTGGTCGAGGAGGTGGCGATCACCGTAATTCATGAAATCGCGCACCATTTCGGCATCGACGACGATCGGCTGGAAGAACTGGGCTGGGCCTGAGAATCCAGCGCAATCTGCCGCCGCTCCGGGCGCGGCTCCCCGACTTTGTGCGCAGTCGGTGCTATATACGGCGTATGAGCACGGGCTGTCGCGACTGCCAGGCGGGCTTGGAGCACTGCCACGGCACCATGATTCACCACGCGTTGCACCGGTCGGAGTGCACCGAGCCGGACTGCACCACGCCCGAGTTGGTAATGCACACCTTCGTCGTGGACTGCGAAGCCGTCGGCTGCCGCTGCTGGGAAGCGTCGATCGCGATCGCGGTCTGATCAACCCATCGGGTCGCTGCTCGACGCGACAGCCTCGCTGACGGGGCTGGCATCGGCCTTGGGATAGAACGGCGGGTTCAAGGCTCCCCAGCGCACACAGCTCCACCGCCCGTCGGTGATGGGCGACAACACCACCGACTGGGCGTTTTCCAGGTGGTTGTCCAGCGCGAAGTTGGCGTCGACGCCGGCGAGCACCGCCGAGGCCAACCGGATCGCCGCGCCGTGGCTCACGACGATGATGTCGCCGGTGAACTCGTCGTCGTCGAGGAAGCGCATACGCAGGTCGGTCAGCACCGGCACGTACCGGTCGAGCACGTCGTTGCCTGTCTCGCCGCCGGGTATCGGCACGTCGAGCTCGCCGTGGTGCCACCGTTCGTAGATGGCGTTGAATGCGGCGACGGCCTCGTCGTCGTTGCGGTTCTCCAGCTCCCCGACCTGCACCTCGTGGATGCCGGCGACCTCGTGGGCGAGCACCTCGAGTTGAGCGCCGATGACGGCGGCGGTCTCCGACGCCCGCACGGCCACCGAGTGCGCGAGCAGCGCCGGTCGCGCCACACCCTGGGCGAACGCCTGGGCTTGATCGCGGCCCAGCGGGGTGAGCGCCGCGCCCGGCGGGCGCGTGTCCAATCTGCGCTCGACGTTGGCGTGGGACTGGCCGTGTCGCAGCAGCACCAAACGTCCACTCACTGCTCGGACCCCCCGGGCCTGCCCGTCTGCAGCCCCGTCAGCCAGCGCATCGCCTCGTCCGGCGGCGGCGGGCCGATCCCTGCCGCTGGCCCCGTCGGCCAGGACCCCAGATAACGCACGTCCGCGCACCGACGGTGCAGCGCCTTGAGCGCCTCGGCGACCGCGTCGTCGTCGATGTGGCCGACGCAGTCCACGAAGAACAGATAGGTGCCGAGTTCGGTTCGGGTGGGCCGAGATTCGATCCGGGTGAGGTCGATGCCGCGGATGCCGAATTCGGCCAGCGCGGCCACCAGCGCCCCGGGCGCGTTGTCGATGCGCAATACCGCGGAGGTGCGGTCGGCTCCGGTGCGCGCCGGCGCCGCGCCCGGCGGGCCGACCAGAACGAACCGGGTCCGGGCGCTGGATTCGTCGACCACGCCCTCGGCCAGGGTCGCCAGGCCGTAGCGGACGGCGGCCAGCGGTGAGGTCACCGCGGCGTCGACCTGGCCGTCGGCCACTTGCCGTGCGGCGTCGCCGTTGGAGTACGCCGGCCGCAGCTCGGCATCGGCGAGGTGCGCGGCGACCCATCTCCGCACCTGCGCCGCGGCCACCGGAAAGGCGGCCAGGGTGCGCACCCGAGCGGGCGAGGCGGCGGCGCACTCGGCCTTGACGACGATGCTGAACGTCACGTCCAGTGTTGTCTCGGCATACACCTGCAGCGGCGAACCGATGGCGAGGCTGTCCAGGGTGGGCGACACCGATCCGTCGATCGAGTTCTCGATCGGCACGCACGCGTATTCGGCGCCGCCGTCGCGTACGGCGTCCAGCGCGGCGGGCGTGCTCTCGAACGGCAGTTGCCGCAGGGCCTCCGGCTCGAGTCCGGGCACCAGGCCGGCGGTCGTCATCTGCAGCAGAGCCGCTTCGGTGAAGGTCCCTTCCGGACCGAGGAAAGCGATGCGGGCCACGCGCACAACCCTAACGGCGCGCAGCGTCAGACCGGGGCTTGCGGCGTCCTGCGGCGTAAGTTAAGTTAGGCTTACCTAATCGAGGGTAACTGAGTTACCAGGGAGGGTAATAATGTTACCACTGGCCAGCGCCACGCCGACGACTGCAGAACGCATCCGCAGCGCCTGCGTCCGAGCCAGCGGTGCGCAGCTGGCGTTAGAGCTTGGGGCGGCCGGCACGGCCGGCGAGGACCCGGTGGCCACCCCGATCCACCACTTGTTGGCCGACGGGTCGTTCGCCGTGGCGGTTCCGGTCGACACCCCGCGGCTGGCCGACGAGACCTCCGGAACCCAGGCGGTGCTGGAGCTGACCGACTACGCGCCGCTTCCGGTTCGCGAGCCGGTGCGCTCCCTGGTATGGGTCCGCGGCCGGCTGGTGCCGGTCCCGGACTTCGCCGTGACCCCGACGCTCGATCTGATCGCCGCCGAGAACCCCAGCCCGGTGTTGCTGCAAGTCGAGACTCCGAGATCCAGACCCGCCGCACCCGACGAGACCCGGTACGCGCTGATGCGGCTCGAGGTGGCATCCGTGGTCGTCACCGACGCAACCGGCGCCGAGCCGGTCGGTGTGACGGCTCTACTGGAAGCCCGCCCCGACCCCTTCTGCGAGATCGAATCGACCTTGCTGTGGCACATGGCCACCGCCCACAACGACGTCGTCGCGCGACTGGTGTCTCGGCTGCCGGCGCCGCTGCGACGCGGCCGCGTGCACCCGCTGGGTCTGGACCGCTACGGCGTGCGTTTCCGCATCGAAGACACCGACGGCGATCACGACATCCGGCTGCCGTTCCACAAGCCAGTGGACGACATGACCGGATTGAATCAAGCCATCCGGGTCCTGATGGGGTGTCCATTCCTGAACGGCCTGCGCGCGCGCCAGTAACGAGCCGACTGCACCCGATCTCGGGTCCAGGGACGTACGTTATCCAGGTGGACGGTGACCGATCACCGGAGATTGAAAGGCTGCCCAGGCTTCCAGGGCCGCGAGGGCTCGTCTCCCCGGCCTCAGCCCCGACGGAACCTGCGCAAGTCATTCGCCGCGGGGCCGCTCCGCCGCGACCGCCGTCCGCACCGCGAACCCCGCCGCCTCCTCCCCCGCCGCCTGCTTCCCCGCCGCCGGTCGTCCCCCGGGCACGCCAACGGCCCACCGGCGCACCGCCGCGCCCGGACGCCCCGAAGAAGCGGCGGAAACGCCGCTGGGGACGGATGCTGGTGCTGACCCTGCTGATGGCCGCGTTGCTGGCCGGCGCGGGCATCGTCGGTGGGGCGGTGTGGTTCGACACGTCGCTGCGCCGCGAGGCGGCACTGACGAGTTACCCCGATCGCCCGGCGGCCGGCCGCGGCACCAACTGGCTGCTCGTGGGCTCGGACAGCCGCCAGGGCCTGTCCGCCGAGCAACAGCAGGCCCTGGCCACCGGCGGCGACATCGGCAACGGCCGCACCGACACCATCCTGCTCATCCACGTGCCGGCGTTGGGGTCTGGCACGCACGCGACGGCGGTCTCGATCCCCCGCGACTCGTACGTGCCGATCCCCGGGAACGGCAAGGACAAAATCAACGCCGCCTTCGCGATCGGCGGGGCCCCGCTGCTCACCCAAACCGTGGAGCGGGCCACCGGGCTGCGGCTCGACCACTACGCCGAGGTCGGATTCGGCGGGTTCGCCGGCCTCGTCGACGCCTTGGGCGGGGTCAACCTGTGTCTGACCGAGTCGATCAGCGATCCCCTGGCCGGCATCGACCTGCCGGCGGGTTGCCAAGAGCTGGACGGCCGCAACGCGCTGGGCTACGTCAGGAGCCGCGCCACACCAAGGGCAGACCTGGACCGCATGGCCAACCAGCGCCAGTTCGTGGCGGCGCTGCTGCAACGCGCCGCGAGCCCCGCGGTGTGGCTCAATCCGTGGCGCTGGTACTCGGTGCCGCGCGCGGCGCGCGACGCGCTGACCGTGAACCAGGGAGACCACGTGTGGGACCTGGCCCGGCTCGGCTGGGCCCTGCACGGGCCCGCCCGGGCGATGACCGTCCCGATCGGAGAGTTCACCGATAGCGACGTCGGCTCGGTGGTGGTGTGGAACCACGACGCGGCGCGCACCTTATTCGACGCGCTCGCCGCCGATGACCCGGTGCCGGCTGCCCTCGATGGGCAGCAGTAGTCAGCCGGCCGGATCGGATTTCTGCAACCAGGCCTTGGCGCGTCCCGGGTGGTTCGTGGCAATCCAGGCCACCCCCACGTCGCGGCAGAAGTCGATGTCGTCGTAGTCGTCGACGGTCCAGCAATAGACCGACCGGCCCTGGGCCAGGGCGCGGTCGACCAGTTGCGGATATTCGCGCAAAGCCATAATCGAAGGTCCGACGGCCGTCGCTCCGATGGCGGAGGCGGCGCTGCTGGTCAGGTACCGGGCCGTTCTGCCGAGCAGTACGGTGGGCAACAGCGGCGCGGCTCGCCGGATCCGCCACACCGCGGCTGCCGAGAACGACATCACGACCGCTCGAGACCGGTCGGCCGAAGCGGGCGTCGCGATACCGAAGCGATGCAGCAGCGCCAGCAGCTTGCTTTCCACCAGCGAGCCATAGCGGACCGGGTGCTTGGTCTCGATGAAGATCTTGACCGGCCGGTTCCAGTCCAGGACCAGCGAAACCAGGGCCTCCAGCGTCAGCAGACGGGTGTCTCCGTGCGTCCCGTCGGCCCGCCAGCTGTCGTGCCACGCGCCGTATTCCAGTTCGCTCAGCTCGGCCAGGGTCATCGTGCTGACCAGCCCGGCTCCCGTCGAGGTCCGGTCCAGCCGGCGGTCATGGACGCACACCAGATGCCCGTCGCGGGTCAGCCGCACATCGCATTCCACGCCGTCGGCGCCCTCTTTGAGCGCCAGGTCATAGGCGGCCAGCGTGTGTTCGGGCCGGGCGGCCGAAGCGCCGCGGTGGGCCACCACGAACGGGTGTCCGGTGAGCACCTCGTCGGCGGCCGTCATAACCCCTATGCTGCCGGTTCCTGCCCGTCCAACTCAACCGGAGCGGCAGATCCGGGCGCGCCCGATCCCTCCCGATCCACCACCGTCCAGCGGTGTGCGCGTCGATGGACCGGTTTGCGCTCGAAACCTTCGAAGACCCGCCCAACGGATGCGACAGCGAGCGCCGCGAACAGGTATGCAAACACCATCAGCACCGTGTTGTTGGCGATGCCCTGGGAGTCCGTGGCAAAGCTGGAGGTGACCGCGAAGATCGAGACCACGTAGCTGAAGATCCACGCCATCCACCACAGCGTGATGGGTCGTTGCAGCCGGGCGTAGTGGTCCTCCAGATGCGCCAACTCGATGACGTACACCGGCGCCCACAGCAGATTGGCGAACGGCACCAGGCAGCCGGCCCACAGCGCCACGGCGGAACGTGGCTCCGGCAGCGCGTAATGCGCGAACGCGGCGGACCGCCGCGCGATCAGCCACCAGATCAGCACCAACGAAGCGGCGATCAACGCGAGGATCGCGAGCACGCTGGCCGTCCTGCCGATCCAGTCCGCGGCGAGGGCCACCAGCGAGTTCAGCAACGTGTTGCGGTTGAAGACCAACAGCACGTACCGCAGGACATACACCAGGGCGGCAAAGGCCAAGATCAGCACGTTGACGAACAGCGTCGTGCGCACGAGCGATGCTGTCGGCCCGCTCGTCGCGGGGGCTCGCGTCGTCTCCGGCGCCTGCGCCGCGGGGCGGTCCTGAAGGCCCCACCGAGGTATCACGGCGTAGCGGGGAGTGGGCCCGAGGTGTCGCCGCCTGCGCCGCGCGGGCGGCGCGGCGCCGGGGCGCACGGCTATCCACCGGAAGCCCGGGGGCAGCTGCGGCGGTGTGCGCTGAAACGCCGACGGCCCCGGCCGCTGTTGCGGCGGTGCGACCGGGGCAGGTGGGCCGATGCGCGAACTCCACCGCGGGTCGGGCGGCGGCGGCGCGTCCGCCAGGGGTGCGAGCAGCGCCCCGCGGCAACGCGGGCACCATTCGCGCTGGCGGTCGCGGACATTCCACCGCGTGCCGCACTGTGAACACACCTGGATCACCGGACTAGCCTAACCGCGCGATCGGCGCAGGCCGCGCCATGCAACAGCTACCTGGCCCCACCGGGGCCTATCCACAGATTCCACAGGCTTATCCACAACTGCCCCGGGGCATTTATCCAGGCTCTATCGGTCCGCCGGGCCGTCGCTGTGGATAACGCCGCCTCGTCGAGCCACCCGGATAGACGGTCCGGTGCGGGGTCGAGCGAACGGCGGACTCGGGTCGCCAGCGCGACTACGGCCCCGAGGGTCCGGGCGGGCGGCATTCCGCTGACGCCGAGTTAATTAACCGCACCGTGTTTGTGTTGGGGTTTTCCAAGCGGCGCGCAAGAGGTTATGATCGCGGGCACGGCAGTGACCCATCTCACTGTGGTGGGGTGAATGTCCAGGTGAGGGGCGCTTAATGGCGACGCATTCGTTCGGTCCGGGGTCGGGGGCATCCTCGAGCTCACACTCCGGTTCGCCCGCCTGGAGCCACTCCTACAGCGTCGCCGCGCTGCGTGCCGGCCTGATCGCGCTGGTATTGCTGGCTGTCCTGGCCATCATCGTCTTATCTTGAAGTCGCGCCCAACCGGGTATCCGAAACTGCTAATTGCGGTCGTCCTTGCGGCGCAGGCAGTCATAGAGCAGGGTTAACTAGGCCCGTTAACTAGGCCAGCCGTCGTGCGGCAGCCTCGCGCGAACGAGCTTTAGACGACCCACCAAGGATCGAAGGAAAGGAATGCCGTGGCGGAATACACCCTGCCCGATTTGGACTGGGACTACGGAGCGCTGGAACCCCACATTTCCGGTCAGATCAACGAGCTTCACCACAGCAAGCACCACGCCACCTACGTCAAGGGCGCTAACGACGCCGTCGCCAAACTCGAGGAGGCGCGCTCCAAGGAGGACTTCTCCTCGATCCTGCTGAGCGAGAAGAACCTGGCCTTCAATCTGGCCGGCCACGTCAACCACACCATCTGGTGGAAGAATCTGTCGCCGGACGGCGGGGACAAGCCCACCGGTGAGCTCGCCGCGGCCATCGACGAAGCTTTCGGGTCGTTCGACACCTTCCGTGCGCAGTTCCATGCGGCCGCCACCACCGTGCAGGGGTCGGGGTGGGCAGCGCTGGGCTGGGACACGCTGGGTGACAAGCTGCTGATCTTCCAGGTCTATGACCACCAGACCAACTTCCCGCTCGGCATCATCCCACTGCTGCTCCTCGATATGTGGGAGCACGCTTTCTACCTGCAGTACAAGAACGTGAAGGTCGACTTCGCCAAGGCGTTCTGGAATGTCGTCAACTGGGCGGACGTGCAGACCCGCTACGCGGCGGCAACCTCGAAGACGCAGGGCCTGATTTTCGGCTGACTCTTTCTCGATCGGACTGGGGCGCCGCGCGGTTCGCGGCGCCCTTGTCTGTTCTCAGATCGTTATGTCAGATATTTGTAAACCCAAGCGCCGGTGGCCGTGTCGAGTTGCATGCCACGCAAACCTTGCGCATCCTTAATTATGGAAACCGGGTCAGGTCGTCCAATCGGTATTGCTCCCTTTCATGCTCGTGGTGCCCTGAAAGGCTTTGTGATCTCGGGGCGTTGGCCGGATTCGACGAAAGAGTGGGCCCAGCTGCTGATGGTGGCCGTGCGGGTCGCGTCGTTACCCGGATTGCTTTCCACCACAACGGTGTTCGGTGCTCGCGAGGAGTTGCCCGACGAGCCCGAGCCCGGCACCGTGGGCCTAGTGCTGGCCGAAGGAACCGTCTTCGGTGAATCAGCCATTCAGCCGGGCTATTTCGCCGAGCACCAGCCGCCGGCTCTGCTGATGTTGCATCCGCCGTCGGAAACGATGCCGTCGCTGCCGGAATGCACCGGCGCGGCGTCGGGGTGTGTACTGCTGCCAGGATTGCCGTACCTGGGACTCGAGCACCGCGCCGCTTGGGTGGAGGCGGAAGCCGACGGCACCATCACATCGATGGTGAGCCGGGTGGGTGTCGACCCCATCAGTCATCCCGACACCGCGATTCTCGCGATGTTGCTTGCAGCATAAGGAAATTCGAGCCGGCAGATAGGTATCACGGCGACGGGAGTGGCTCGAGCGCGACGTGACGAGGTCTCCACCACCCGCAAACCCCGATCCGCGCTGCTCACGGCCGTTCGCGAGCACGACTGGGTCGGCGGGGCCCGCTTCGGCGCCCAGTACCTTTGCTCAGTGGTGGCGTGGGCGGGGGCAACCGCCGCGATAATTGGCCCGGTCGCAAACTTTGCGCTCGCCCGGACGCGGGTGTTAAGCCGCGAACGACGACGGGACGTCTCCCGAACTGCCGGACGCTTTCGAGGGCCCCAGGGCTGTGCGGCCGCAGAGTGCCGCAGAGTGCCGCAGAGTGCCGGTGTGGACCGGTGCACGAGTGCCGTGCGGGGTCTGCGGCGCACCGCGTCGTCTCGCACAGCAAAGGGACCGCTATCCGAATCCGCCGCGGGCTTTCCGTTGCCTATAGGCAGACATTTGCGCTTGTGAGGGCCTACTTGACTGCCTCGTTAATTAGAACTACACAGAAACCGGGCGGGCTGTAATTAGACGATTTCTGCGTATAGCCTGTGAATTTCGTTCGATGGCTGGACATCTGAACCAGGGGGTTGGAAGCTCTGCAGGGGAGGTGTCCTACGCCGCTTTGGACGCCAGTACCAAACCTGAATGGTTTGCGCCTTGTTGTTGAAAGAAGTGCCGCTAGGATGGTCAGCAAATGCCTGTAGACAACAGGTCCCTCTTCAGCCCCGTGGAGGTCTTATCGATGAGCACGACGTTCTCTGCCCGATTGAACCGCTTGTTCGACACGGTGTATCCACCCGGACGCGGGCCGCACACCTCAGCCGAGGTGATCGCGGCGCTCAAGTCAGAGGGCATCACGATGTCGGCTCCCTACCTGTCACAGCTACGCTCCGGCAATCGCACCAACCCGTCGTCGGCGACGATGGCGGCCCTTGCCAACTTCTTCCGCATCAAGCCGGCCTACTTCACTGACGACGACTACTACGAGAAGCTCGACAAGGAATTGTCGTGGCTGTGCACTATGCGTGACGAGGGTGTGCGTCGCATCGCGGTCCGGTCATTCGGTTTGTCGGCGCAAGCCCAGCAGAACTTGGTCGATCGCGTCGACGAACTGCGGCGCGCGGAGAAGCTCGACGCGTAAGTCCGCTGACCGCCGCGCGTTGGCCGTGGTGGTTCGGTAAGCAACTCGGTAATCAATCTGATCGCTCGCTCAGCCCGACCTGGCGGGCTGGGGTCGCCCGATGCCGATTAGGGTTGGCTGACGGATCGCGCACACGCGAGAGCGATAGTCACGAGACACCGGGAGGCGGCGGGAATGGGCCTGTTCCGCAAGCGAAAGAGCCGCGCGACGCGTCGCGCCGAAGCCCGGGCGATCAAGGCCCGAGCCAAGCTCGAGGCCCGGCTGACCGCCAAGAACGAGGCGCGGCGGATCAAGCACGCCCAGCGGTCGGCGGACAAGGTCTTCAGGGCACAGGTTAAAGCGCAGCAGGACAGCGACCGGGTGTCGCTCAAAGTCGCCGAAGCCGAACTCAAGGCGGCGCGGGAGGGCAGATTGTTGTCGCCGACGCGGATCCGGCGGGTGCTCACGGTGTCCCGGCTGCTCGCCCCGATCCTGGCGCCGGTCATCTACCGCGCTGCGATGGCCACCCGCGCGCTGATCGACCGGCGGCGCGCCGACCAACTCGGGATCCCGTTGAGCCAGATCGGCCAGTTCTCCGGCAGTGGCGCGCAACTGTCGGCACGCATCGCGGGGTCGGAACACTCGCTGCGGATGGTGCAGGAAAAGAAGCCCAAAGACGCGGAGACCAAGCAGTTCGCGTCGGCGATCACCGAACGGCTGGCCGATTTGGCAGCGGCCGTCACCGCCGCGGAGCACATGCCGGCCGCGCGGCGCCGCGCCGCGCACTCCGCGATCTCGTCTCAGCTCGACGGCATCGAGGCGGACCTGATGGCCCGTCTCGGGTTGACCTAAAATGCCTGGCAGACATGGCTTTTCGCGCATCCTGATCGCCAGCGCCGCGGCTGCCGCGCTCTATTTCCCCGCCGGCACCGCCCTGGCCTGGGCGCATGTCCATGCCAGCAGCGACGACGCAGTGCGCGGCGGCGCGGCGATCGTGACCTTCGAGGTACCCAACGAGTCCAGCACGGGCGCGGCCACCACCGCCCTGACCGTGACCCTGCCCAACGTGGCCTCGGCGCAGGCCGAGGCCATGCCCGGATGGACGGCCAAACTGGACCGCGACGCGGCGGCCGGGACTGTGCGGTCCGTGACGTGGACAGCCGCGCCGAACGCCGGGATTCCGGCAGATCAGTTCGCACTGTTCCGGTTATCGGTGCAGTTGCCCGATGCCGACACGGTCAGCTTTCCGGCCACGCAGACCTACTCCGACGGGTCGATCGTGAAGTGGGATCAGGCTTCGCAGCCGGGCGGCGGGGAGCCGGAGCATCCGGCACCGATGCTGACGCTGGCCGCCAAGTCGGCGGTGTCCCATGACCACCAGGCGTCGAACCCGCCTGCCGACAACACAGCTCGCGTGCTGGGCGGGCTCGCCCTGGTTCTCGGTGCGCTGAGCCTTTGCCTGGCGCTGGCTCGCCGGAGGAAATGAACCACCGGCAGTTCATCGCCTGGGTGGGGCTGCTGTTGGCCGTCCTGGCCCTGGCTGCGACCGTGACATCCCCGCTCGCGTTCGCGCATGCCACCCGGGTGTCGTGTCAGCCCGCCGACAACGCTGTTCTGACGGCCGGCCCGGGGCAGGTCAGCGCCACCTTCAACGAACGATTGCAAACCTCGTTCGCGGCCATGGCCGTCATCGGCCCCGACGGCAACTTGTGGTCCACCGGCGAGCCGACGGTGCAGGGTGCCGTCGTCAGTGTGGGGGTGCGGCCACTCGGACCGACCGGCAGCTACACGGTGAACTACCGGGTGACGTCGGCCGACGGTCACGTGGTCTCGGGATCGTGGTCGTTTCGGCTGACGGTGGCCGGCACCGGCACCCCCGGACCCGCGCCGGCCGCCCCCGGTTCGGGCGGCGGCATCCCCGCTTGGCCGTTTGTGGTGGTGGCCCTGGCTCTGGCCGCCGGCGCTGTGGTGTGGGCCATACGTCGCAGGCCGTGACCGCACCCGGTCGCCGGGGCACCTCGCGGCGTCCTGGCATGATGGAATCCAACCCACTTTGACACGCCACGAAGCTGTGAAGACGAAGCTGTAAAGGAGCGGCCGCATGGCAGACCCGCAGGATCAACCCAACGGCGAATCCGACGGCGCCTCGACCCCTCCGGCCAAGGAGTCGCCCCCCGAGGCCATCAAGAAGGCCGCAAAAGCACCGGCCAAGAAGGCCCCCGCCAAAAAGGCAGCCGCCAAAAAAGCGCCGGCCAAAAAAGCGCCTGCGAAGAAAGCGCCCGCCAAGAAGGCGCCGGCCAAAAGCCCCGAACCCGCCCCGCCCAAGCCGGCGGACCAGCCCCTCCCGCTGGCACAGCGGATAGAAACGAACGGCCAACTCGATGCCGCCAAAGACGCAGCGGCACACGCGAAGTCAACCGTGGAAAGTGCGCCCGACCCCGTCTCCAGGGATGCGTACACACCGGCGGCGCGCACCTCGCCGGTGCCGCTGATTGTTGCCGTGGCCCTCAGCCTGTTGGCGATCCTGCTGGTCCGCCAATTGCGCCGCCGCTGACATGTCCGAAGTGACCGTGCCGTTTCGGCCGACCGCCGACCTCGTCGATGAAATCGGCTCCGATGTCCGCAGCTGCGACCTCCAGTTCCGCCAATTCGGCGGGCGCCCGGAATTCGCCGGGCCAATCAGTACCGTGCGGTGCTTCCAGGACAATGCGCTGCTGAAATCCGTTCTCTCGCAACCGGGTGCGGGTGGCGTGCTGGTGATTGACGGCGCCGGCTCTCTGCACACCGCCTTGGTCGGAGACCTAATCGCCGAACTGGCCCGCTCCAATGGGTGGGCCGGTTTGGTAGTCCACGGCGCGGTGCGCGACGCCGCCGCGCTCCGCGGCATCGATATCGGGATCAAGGCGCTGGGCACCAATCCCCGCAAGAGCACCAAGACCGGCGCCGGTGAGCGCGACGTCGAGATCAGCTTGGGCGGCGTGACGTTCGTGCCCGGCGACGTCGCCTACAGCGACGACGACGGCATCGTTATCGTCTGACTACCGCTAAACCGTCACTGCTGCGGGCTTTTTGGAGAATCGCAGACCCTCGTCGGCGATCTTGCCACGCCGGATCAACTGGATGTCGCGCAGGTAGTTCTGGTTCAGCCGCCATGGCGTGCGGTCACCCTGCTTCGGCAGCTCGTCCAGTGAGCGCAGCACGTAGCCGGGGGTGAACTCCATGAACGGGCGTTCTTCGACGTCGGAACCCGGGTGCTCGACCACCACGGTGTCAAACCCGTTGTCGTCCATGTAGTTCAGCAAGCGGCAGGCGAATTCCGACACCAGGTCGGCCTTCAAGGTCCACGACGCGTTGGTGTAGCCCACTGTATATACCATGTTGGGCAGGCCGGACAGCATCATGCCCTTGTAGGCCATCGTCTTGGTGAGGTCCGCCGGTTGTCCGTCGACGGTGACCGTCGCGCCACCGAACAGCTGCAGGTTCAATCCCGTTGCGGTGATTATGATGTCGGCCGCCAGTTCCTGGCCCGAGCTGAGCCGGATGCCGGTCTTGGTGAACCGATCGATGGTGTCCGTGACGACGTCGGCCTGCCCGTTGCGGATGGCCTTGAACAGGTCACCGCTGGGCACCAGGCAGAGCCGCTGGTCCCACGGATTGTAGTTTGGGCCGAAGTGCTTCTCGACGTCGTAGCCCTCGGGCAATCGGCGCTGAACGTACGCCAGCAGGATCTTTCGCGTCTGGCTCGGAAACTTCTGGCACGCGCTGTACAGCGCCGATTGCCGCGCGACGTTCTTCCAGCGCACCGCGAAGTAGGCCGCTTTTTCGGGCAGCCAGCGGTTGAGTCGCTCGGCCGTCTTGTCGCGCTTCGGCTGGGACACGATATAGGTCGGTGAGCGCTGCAGCATCGTGACGTGCTTGGCGCCCGAATTCGCAAGCGCGGGAATCAAAGTCACCGCGGTGGCGCCGCTGCCGATCACAACGATGTTTTTGTCGGCGTAGTCGAGGTCCTCCGGCCAGTGCTGCGGATGGATGATCGGGCCGGTGAAGTCCTCCGAACCGGCAAATGTCGGCGCGTAGCCCTGATCGTAGTTGTAATAGCCGCTGCACAAGAAAAGGAATGAGCAGGTGAGTGTGCTTGGTACGCCGTTGTTTTCGATCTGAAGGGTCCAGCGGTTGTCCGCGCTCGACCAGTCGGCGCCCAGTACCTTTTGGTTGAGCCGGATGTGCTCGTCGATGCCGTACATGGCCGCGGTGCCCTTGACGTATTCGAGAATCGGGCCGCCGTCGGCGATGGCTTGGCGCTCGGTCCACGGACGGAACCGGAAGCCCAGCGTGTGCATGTCGGAGTCGGAGCGGATGCCCGGATAGCGGAACAGGTCCCAGGTGCCGCCCATCGCGGAACGCTTCTCCAGGATGGCGTAGCTCTTGGTCGGGCAACGATCCTGCAAATGCCAGGCCGCGCTTACTCCGGAGATACCGGCGCCCACGATGACGACGTCGAGGTGTTCGGTCATGGCGCCACGTTATCAACGCACTGTTGAGTCAGTCAACACACTGTCGAAAATCTCAACAACATGTAAAGTAGTGGTCGTGACTGCCAGTCCGACGCGCGCCGCACGGGGCCGGCGTTCCGCCCGCCCATCTGGCGACGACCGCGAGCAGGCGATCCTCGCGACCGCCGAGCGGCTGCTGCGAGAGCGCTCCTTTTCCGACATCTCCGTCGATGACCTGGCCAAGGGCGCCGGCCTGTCCCGGCCGACGTTCTACTTTTATTTCAAGTCCAAGGAGGCCGTGCTGCTCTCGCTGCTGGAGCCGGTCATCGCGAGCGCCGACGCGGAGTTCGACGGCGCCGTGCAGCGGCTGCCAGAGGATCCGCGGCGGGTTTGGCGCAACGGCATCAAGGCCTTCTTCAGCGCGTTCGCCTCGCATCGGGCTGTGGCCCGGGCAGGCAGGGAGGCACTGGCGACCAGCCCGGAGTTCCAGGCCGTGTGGTCGTCTTTCATGCAGAAGTGGATCGACTACACCACCGTCGATGATCACCGCTGAACGGGAGCGGGGTGCGGCGCCCGAAACGGTCCCGCCCGTCGACCTTGCGACGTCGCTGAATCAGATGAACGAGCGCACGATGATGGCGGCGCTATCGCTGGAACAGCCGGCGGTCGATGAGGAGCGTCTGGTGGACACCCTCACCCACATCTGGGTCACCAGCATCTACGGCGAGGCGCGCTAGCCCCGCGTTTGTCGGCCCCGTATGCGAACATATGTTCGTGCGGAGCCTTAACTCTCAGGCGTCCATCCTGCACGCGGACCTGGATTCGTTCTACGCGTCGGTCGAGCAGCGTGACGACCCCGCGTTGCGCGGCCGGCCGGTGATCGTGGGCGGCGGCGTCGTGCTGGCCGCGAGCTACGAGGCCAAGGCGCACGGCGTGCGCACCGCGATGGGCGGGGCGCAGGCGCGCCGGCTCTGCCCGCATGCCGTGATAGTCCCGCCGAGAATGAGCGCCTATTCGCGCGCCAGCGACGCCGTCTTCGAGGTGTTCCGCGATTGCACCCCGATCGTGGAGCCGCTCTCGGTGGACGAGGCGTTCCTCGACGTGGGTGGCTTGCGCCGGGTATCGGGGAGCCCGGTCCAGATCGGGGCGCGCCTCCGCGCCGACGTACGCGCTCGCGTCGGTCTGCCCATCACGGTCGGGATCGCCCGCACGAAGTTTCTGGCCAAGGTCGCTAGTCAGGAAGCCAAGCCCGACGGACTGCTACTGGTGCCACCCGACGAGGAGCTGACATTCCTGCACCCGCTGCCGGTGCGACGACTGTGGGGCGTGGGCGCGGTGACGGCCGACAAGCTTCGCGACTTCGGCATCACCACCGTCGCCGAGGTCGCCGAGCTCAGCGAGTCCACGCTGGCTTCACTGCTAGGCCCCGCGATGGGCCGCCAGTTATCTGCGTTGTCCCGCAATCTCGATCGCCGCCGCGTGACCACCGGGGTGCATCGGCGCTCGGTTGGTGCGCAACGGGCGCTGGGCCGCGCCGGCAGCGCGATGTCGGCCGCCGAGATCGACGCGGTGGTGGTGAACCTCGTCGACCGGATCACCGGCCGGATGCGTGCCGCAGGCCGCACCGGACGAACAGTGTTGCTGCGCTTGCGATTTGAGGACTTCAGTCGCGCCACCCGGTCCCATACCTTGCCGTGGTCGACATCCTCGACACAACCCATCCTCACCGCCGCTCGGGAACTGGTGGCAGCGGCCGCGCCGCTGATCGAGCAGCGGGGCTTGACCTTGGTCGGATTCGCGGTGTCGGGTATCGACCGCACCGGTGCAGAGCAACTGATGCTGCCGTTCACCGAGGGGCCCCGCTCGGTGGATGCGGCGGTCGACGCCGTGCGGCGTCGCTACGGCAAATCCGCGCTCACCCGCGGAGTGCTGGTCGGCCGCGATCCGGGGATCGAGGTGCCACACCTCCCGGACTGACCTCAGATTCCCTGGCTGTTCAGCCAGCAGTGGATGCGTTGGGCCACATCGGGCCAGCCGGGTTCGAGCATCATGTCGTGCCCGCCGGGGAAGAACTCCGGTTGGACGCGGTACGCGCGCGCGGTCGCCCGAACGTCACCGTTGCTGACGAGCCGATCGTCTCGGGCGCCGAGGATCAGGAGCGGAGTCCTCACCCGCGCGGGCTTGAGGCGCGCGGAAAAGCCTGGGGCGCCCCAGCCTTCTGCCCCAAGGCGCGCAGCACACGCCTCGACAACGGAATCCGGTGTGTTCGTGGAGAAGAAGTGGTCGCGCGCCAGGCGCGGCGTGTTCACCAGGTCGGCGGTGCTGCCCGCCGCGTTGGCGCGCATGGCGACCACGGGATGACGGCGCATCGCGCGCAACGCCACCCCCGCCCGCCTGCGCGCCTGGGCGGGCATGGACGCCAGCAGCACCGCCGCCGGCGCGCGGTGGCGCGCGAGGTACATCTGGGCGATGAAGCCGCCCATCGAGTGACCGATCAGCACCGGCGCTTCGGGCAGGTCATCGGCTACCGAACACACGTCTTCGACGTAATCGGCGACCGAACACTTGTCGAGCGGCTTGGCGGTGGGGCTGTGGCCATGCCCGCGCACGCTGAGCGCGATCGCTCGGTAGCCCACGTCCGCGAAGAAGTCGAGGAACCCGTCGTCCCAACACCATGCGCCGTGCCATCCCCCGTGAACGAACAGCAGCGGCGTCGGATGGATATCAGACGCGGACCCTTTGTCGATCACCTCGATCGTGGCGACCTGAGCAGGGAGTGTCATGACCCGAACGGTAGAAGCCCGACGTCGCAGGCGCTCGGATTACCCGACGAGCCATAGGGAAGTCATAAGCGCATTGCAACAGCTGAGGAGGTCAACACCTGCATACACCTCACGGTGTATTGTTGTGTCATGTCGCGGACGAACATCGAAATCGACGACGAGCTCGTCGCCGCCGTCCAGCGGATGTACCGCTTAGATTCGAAGCGGAGTGCCGTTGATCTCGCGCTCCGCCGGCTCGTAGGTGAACCGTTAGGCCGCGATGCCGCGCTGGCACTTCAGGGCAGCGGTTTCGACTTCACCAACGACGAAGTCGAATCGTTTTCGGACGGGAACCTTGCAGACCGGGCATAGATGATCGTCGATACGTCGGTGTGGATTGAATTTCTGTCAACGTCGGAATCGGTGGCCAGCCGCTGGCTGGCAGATCGTATCGCCGCCAACGCGGAGCTGATAGTGCCTGAGGTCGTGATGATGGAGCTGCTGATCGGTACGACCGACGAAGCCAAGGCGGCACTACGGAGACGCCTGCTACAGCGTTTCAATATTGAGCCGCTTGCCCCGCTGCGCGATGCAGAAGATGCGGCCGCGATCCACCGGCGCTGCCGTCGTGGCGGTGAGACCGTACGCAGCCTCATCGATTGCCAAGTGGCTGCCATGGCGCTTCGGATGGGGGTTGGCGTTGCACATCGCGATCACGACTATGAGGTGATCCGCCTCCATTGCGGGCTTGAAACCGAGCCATTGTTCTGAGTCGGGAAAGCGCATCCATCAGCCGTCTCGTCAACCTGATTTTGAAGCTGCCGCATTCCACCGTTTGCGAAAATGCGGGCGCAGTTGCGTTGACGGCTCCGGCGGGCGCGGCCTGGGTGCACTTGGCAACGATGGGGCCACCGGGCTCGGCTTGGGTGCGTTGGGCAATGACGGGGCACGGGTCAGGCCTGACGTCACGGCATTCGGCCGTCGATGCATTCGGCCGCAGCGCCTACGTTGGCTTAGGACGTCCCGTCACCGACCAGCAGCTAGCTCGAATATGTTGCGGCGCAGGGGAGTTTATCGACACAACCAGGGCTAGCTGGCTGAGCCCGCCCACTCCAGCAGCCGCTCTGCCGGCCAGGTGTTGACGATGCGCTCGATGGGTACGCCGGCGTCCAGCGCCCGCTGCGCCCCGTAACCGAGGAAGTCCAGCTGGCCGGGCGCGTGGGCGTCGGTGTCGATGCTGAACACGCAGCCGATCTCCAACGCCAGCTCCAGCAGCCGGGTCGGCGGGTCGCGGCGTTCTGGACGCGAATTGATCTCCACCGCCGTTTCGTGGTCGCGGCAGGCGGTGAACACCGCTTCGGCGTCGAACTTCGATTCGGGCCGGATGCCGCGGTTGCCCGCAACCAGGCGGCCGGTGCAGTGGCCCAAGACGTCGGCCTGGCCGTCGGACACCGCGCGCACCATGCGGCGCGTCATCGCGGCCGAGTCCATCGAGAGCTTGGAGTGCACGCTGGCCACCACGATGTCGAGGCGGTCGAGCAGATCGGGCTCTTGGTCGAGGCTGCCGTCGTCGAGGATGTCCACCTCGATCCCGGTGAGAATGCGCATGGGGGTGAACTTTTCGCGCAATTCGTCGATCACGTCGAGCTGTTGGCGCAGCCGTTCCGGCGAAAGCCCGTTGGCGATCGTCAGGCGCGGCGAGTGATCGGTCAGCGCGCAGTATTCGTGGCCCAGCGCGGCCGCCGTGGCCATCATCTCCTCGATCGGAGCCGACCCGTCCGACCAGTTCGAATGCAGGTGCAGATCGCCACGCAGCGCGGCCCGCACCTCTCCCCCACCGAGATCACCCGCGGTAGAACGCAATTCGGCCAACTGGTCGGGTTCACGGCCGGCCCAGGCCTGTGCGATGACCTTTGCGGTTTTGGGCCCGATGCCGGGAATCGACTGCCAGCTGTTGGCCTGGCCGTGTCGCTCGAGCGCCGCATCGTCGAGGTCCTCGAGGATGTCGGCCGCGTTGCGGTAGGCCATCACGCGCCGCGGATCCTGCCGGTCGCGGTCTTTGTAGTACGCGATCTGACGCAGCGCGGCTACCGGGTCCATAGCTGCCCCACGATAAAGCCGACGAAAATCACTGCGAAACCACCGATTTCGCCCACGATCAGCAATGCCATCATCAGTCCGGTCCCCGGCGGCGGATGCGCGAATTGGTTTTCAGTATCGCGCCGCGCCCCGTGCATGATGTAGGTGGCAATGGCGGTGACGAAGAAGAACACGGCGACCATCGCCGCCGTCAGGTTCACCCACGCCGGCCACGCACTGAGTTCGACGAAGACCGCGATCAACGCCGTGGCGAACGCATAGAGCAGCGCCGCCCGGTGGGCGATGTCGACGTAGGGATGGGCGCGGTGGTCTTCGGTGACCATGATCTGCCGGTACTTCCACACGCCGAGGCCGAGCGCCAGCAGAAAGATCAGGCCGGCCGCCAGCAGAGTGATCTTGGTATCGATTCCGAGGACGCCGCTCATCGTGTGCACGAGTTTAGTTCCGCTTAATAAAGTCGGACTACCGTCGGGTTCATGCGCTTCGCCTTCAAGACCGCCCCACAAAACACCACCTGGTCCGGCATGCTTGCCCTCTGGCAGGAGGCCGACCGCATCGACGTCTTCGAATCGGGCTGGACGTTCGACCACTTCTATCCGATTTTCAGCGACAGCAGCGGCCCCTGCTTGGAGGGCTGGACGACGCTGACGGCACTGGCGCAGGCCACCACGCGCCTGCGCCTGGGCACCCTGGTCACCGGCATCCACTACCGCCATCCCGCGTTGCTGGCCAATATGGCCGCCGCGCTCGACATCATTTCCAACGGGCGCCTCGAGCTCGGGATCGGCGCCGGCTGGAACGAAGAAGAGTCGGGCGCCTACGGCATTGAGCTGGGCTCGCTGCGGGAACGCTTCGATCGGTTCGAGGAGGCCTGTCAGGTGCTGATCAGCCTGCTGAGCGAGGAGACCACCGACTTCGACGGAAAGTATTACCAGCTCAAGGGCGCCCGCAACGAGCCCAAAGGCCCGCAGCGCCCGCATCCGCCGATCTGCATCGGTGGCAGCGGTGAGAAACGCACCCTGCCGCTGACGGCGCGCTACGCGCAGCATTGGAATTTCGTTGGCGGCACGCCCGAGCAGTTCGCGCAGAAGCGCGATGTCCTGGCCGCACGCTGCGCCGACATTGGACGCGACCCGAAGGAGATCACCCTGTCGGCCCACCTGCGCCTTGGTGAAGACCGCAACTACGGGCAGGTCGTCGAGGACGCGGCCGCCCTTGCCGCCGAAGGTCTGGACCTCGGCATCGTCCACGTCGCGCCGCCGCACGAGCCGGGCGTGCTCGAACCGCTGGCGGAGGCCATCCGGGATTCCGGGTTGTGGGACGGCTGACGACCGCTTCCGGATCGCACCTTAAGCGCGTAAATTGCCGCTGCCCATCGTCTGCGCGGGGCGTTTCCGTCACGTGGGAGCCCCAGATGGCCTCCTTTGTAATCGCGTCCCCCGAGATTGTGACGATGGCATCCGCGGGATTGAGCGGGATCGGTTCGGCGGTCGGGAAAGGTAACGCAGCGGCGGCGGGCTCGACGACATCGGCGCTGGCCGCGGCTCAAGACGAGGTGTCGGCGGCGATCTCGAAATTGTTCGGCGGCTAAGAAGTGGAGGTAATCGCCGTGCCGCAGGCGTCGGCGGGAATGGCGGCGTGGCGCGGTGGGTGATGGAAACGGCAGCGACGGCCAAGCCTGAAAGAATCGGGCAAACCCCGCGCCTCGGCCGCGTCGGGCGACTACACCCCGAACAGCACCAGCTCTGCGGCGGTAACCAAGCGCTCGTGCTTAGCGGGGAATTCGTGGCTCTTCAACGGGTGACGAAACCATGACCAGGCGATTCGCCCCATTCGTGATCGGGGTTCTAGGTAGATACGCACAGTGATGACTCCTGCGGTCGGCCAGCTTCTTGGGACTCCCCCTGTGATGAAGCCCACAGAGTTCTATTAGACAACAGGCGCCTGGCAAACGGAGGCAGAAACGCCGAAAATATATTTATGTTTCTGGAGTTACTGGTGTGACTTATACCAGCGGGGCGGCCGTCGGCTTGATCGGCGCCGGAAGCGCTGTTGAGCCCATCAGATAGCGGTCCACGCCGGCCGCCGCTGCCCGACCCTCGGCGATCGCCCAGACGATCAACGACTGGCCCCGGCCCATGTCGCCGGCAACGAAAACGCCGGGCACCGAGGTGTCGAAGTCCGCGCCGCGAGCGACGTTTCCGCGGTCGGTGAGCTGCACGCCGAGATCAGTGAGCAGGCCCGGCTTCTCAGGACCGACGAATCCCATTGCCAGCAGCACCAGATCGGCGTCGAGATCGAAGTCGGAGCCTTCGACCTTGACGAATTTGCCGCCCTCCATGGTCACTTCGTGCACCTTGAGTGCGGCCACGTGCCCGTCCTTGCCGACGAACTCCTCAGTGTTGACGGAAAAGACCCGCTCGCCGCCCTCCTCGTGGGCCGACGACACCCGGTACATCAGCGGGTAGGTCGGCCACGGGGTGGATTCGGCGCGGGCTTCCGGCGGGCGCGGCATGATCTCGAACTGGTGGATGTTGGCGGCACCTTGCCGGTGCGCGGTACCCAGGCAGTCGGCACCGGTGTCGCCGCCGCCGATGATGACGACCTTTTTGCCCTTGGCGGTGATCGGCGGTTGCCCGTCGGCGCCGAGGACGTCATCGCCTTCCTGCACCCGGTTACTCCACGGCAGGTACTCCATCGCCTGGTGGATGCCGTCGAGGTCCCGGCCGGGAATCGGCAGGTCGCGCGCCGCCGTCGCGCCGCCGGCCAGCACCACCGCGTCGAAATCGGCGAGCAGCTGTTCGGCGGTGATGTCGACGCCGACGTTGACGCCGGCCCGGAACTCGGTGCCCTCGGCGCGCATTTGGTCCAGCCGACGGTCGAGGACGCGCTTTTCCATCTTGAATTCCGGGATGCCGTAGCGCAGCAGCCCGCCGATGCGGTCGTCGCGCTCGAAGACGGTCACGCTGTGACCGGCGCGGGTGAGTTGTTGGGCGGCGGCCAGACCTGCCGGACCCGAACCCACCACCGCCACCGTCTTTCCGGTGTGTTTGTCGGGAGGCAGCGGCACCACAAAGCCCTCGTCGAAGGCGTGGTCGATGATCTCCAGCTCGATCTGCTTGATCGTCACCGGGTCCTGGTTGATGCCGAGCACACACGCCGGCTCACAGGGCGCGGGACACAGGCGGCCGGTGAAGTCGGGGAAGTTGTTGGTGGCGTGCAGCCGTTCGATGGCATCGCGCCACCGGCCCCGGCGCACCAGGTCGTTCCATTCGGGAATCAGGTTGCCCAGCGGACAGCCGTTGTGGCAGAACGGAATACCGCAGTCCATGCATCGGGTCGCCTGCTCGCGCAGGGTCTCGTTGTCGAACTCTTCGTAGACCTCATGCCAGTCTTTCAACCGCAGCGGGACAGGCCGGCGCTGCGGCAGTTCCCGATGCGTGTATTTCAGGAAGCCGCTTGGATCAGCCATGCGCTGCCGCCATGATCGCCTTGTCGACATCGGTGCCGTCGCGCTCCGCTTCGGCGATTGCCTGCAGCACCTTCTTGTAGTCCCGCGGCATCACCTTGACGAAGTGCCGCTGCTGGCCGTGCCAGTCCGCCAGGATTCGTTGCCCGACAGCGGAATCGGTGGCGTCGACGTGCGCCTGAATGATGCCGTGCAGGTATTCGGCGTCGTCTTCGTCGAGCGCCTCGGGGTCCACCATTTCGGTGTTGAGGTTAGCGGGCAGTTCCTCGTCGGGGTCGTAGAGGTACGCCACGCCGCCCGACATGCCGGCGGCGAAGTTGCGACCGGTGTGGCCGAGAATCACCACCCGGCCACCGGTCATGTACTCGCAACCGTGATCGCCCACACCCTCGACGACGGCGTGTGCCCCGGAGTTGCGCACGGCGAACCTTTCTCCCACCACGCCACGCAGGAACACTTCCCCGCTGGTGGCGCCGAACAGAATCACGTTTCCACCGATGATGTTGTCTTCGGCGATGTAATCCTGTGGCGCGTTGTCCGAGGGCCGCACCACAATTCGGCCGCCCGAGAGGCCTTTGCCGACGTAGTCGTTCGCGTCGCCGTACACACGCAGTGTGATCCCCTTTGGCACAAAGGCTCCAAAGCTGTTGCCGGCGGATCCGTCGAACGTGATGTCGATGGTTCCATCCGGCAATCCCTGGCCGCCATAGGCTTTCGTCACTTCATGGCCGAGCATGGTGCCTACGGTCCGATTGACGTTGCTGATGGTGGTGGAGAACCGCACCGGCTTACCGGAATCCAAAGCCTCGCGGCTCATCACAATCAGCTGCTGGTCGAGCGCCTTGTCCAGGCCGTGGTCCTGGCGCGAGCTGCAGTACAGGTCCTGGTTCATGAACGCCGACTCCGGCTCGTGCAGTACTGGCGCCAGGTCCAGTCGGTGGGCCTTCCAGTGTGCGCGCGCCAGCGTGGTGTCCAGCGCCCCGACCTGCCCGACCATTTCGTTGAACGTCCGGAAGCCCAACTCCGCCATGTATTCCCGAACCTCTTCGGCGATGAACATGAAGAAGTTCTCGACGAACTCGGGCTTGCCGGTGAACCGCTCCCGCAGTAGCGGGTTCTGGGTGGCCACGCCGACCGGGCAGGTGTCCAGGTGGCATACCCGCATCATGATGCAGCCGGCGACCACCAGCGGGGCGGTGGCGAAGCCGAATTCCTCGGCACCGAGCAGTGCGCCGATGATCACGTCGCGGCCCGTCTTGAGCTGGCCGTCCACCTGGACCACGATCCGGTCGCGTAAGCCGTTGAGTAGCAAGGTCTGCTGGGTCTCTGCCAGCCCCAGCTCCCACGGAGCACCCGCGTGCTTCTGCGATGTCAGCGGCGTAGCGCCGGTGCCGCCGTCGTGTCCCGAGATGAGGACCACATCGGCGTGCGCCTTGGAGACTCCGGCCGCAACCGTGCCAACCCCGTTCTCGGACACCAGCTTCACGTGCACCCGTGCGGACGGGTTGGCGTTCTTCAGGTCGTGGATCAGCTGCGCCAGGTCCTCGATCGAGTAAATGTCGTGGTGCGGCGGCGGCGAGATCAGGCCGACGCCCGGTGTCGAGTGCCGAACCTCGGCCACCCACGGATACACCTTGTGTCCCGGAAGTTGGCCTCCCTCACCTGGTTTCGCGCCCTGGGCCATCTTGATCTGGATGTCCGTGCAGTTGGTCAGGTAGTGCGAGGTGACGCCGAACCGTGCCGAGGCGACCTGCTTGATCGCGCTGCGGCGCCAATCGCCGTTGGGGTCGTGGTCAAAGCGCTTGACGTCCTCGCCGCCCTCGCCGCTGTTGGACCGCCCGCCCAGCCGGTTCATCGCGATGGCGAGGGTCTCGTGCGCCTCGGCCGAGATCGAACCGTAGCTCATCGCGCCGGTCGAGAACCGCTTGACGATCTCGCTGGCGGGCTCGACCTCGTCCAGCGGTACCTGAGGCCGCACGTCGCCGCGGAACTTCAGCAGCCCGCGCAGCGATGCCATCCGCTCGCTCTGGTCGTCGACCAGACGGGTGTACTCCTTGAAGATCTTGTACTGGCCGGTGCGGGTGGCGTGCTGCAGCCGGAAGACCGTCTCGGGGT
Organism: uncultured Actinomycetota bacterium; assembly: GCA_963758775.1. GTDB lineage: Bacteria > Actinomycetota > Actinomycetes > Mycobacteriales > Mycobacteriaceae > Mycobacterium. Next base: position 552,651 of record CAVWWU010000010.1, on the reverse strand, counting down.
TGAACAGGTGGTACTCACCCTCGCGGCGCCACTGGTAATCGCCGCCGACCTCGAGTTCGCGGTGTGCGCGCTCGTCGGGCCGGTCCAGGTAGGCCAGCTGGTGCCGGGTGGCGACGTCGGCGGCGATGTCGTCCAGGGTGATGCCGCCGGTCGGGCAGGCGAGACCGGTGAAGTACTCGTCCAGCACGTCCTCGGAGATCCCGACCGCCTGGAACAGTTGAGCGCCGGTGTAGGAGGCCAGCGTCGAAATGCCCATCTTGGACATGACTTTCAGCACGCCCTTGCCGGCCGCCTTGACGTAGTTGTTCAGCGCCTTCTCGCGGTCGATCCCGTCGATCACACCGCGGTCAATCATGTCCTCGATCGACTCGAAGACCAGGTACGGGTTGACCGCCGCGGCGCCGCACCCGATCAGCATCGCCATGTGGTGTACCTCGCGGGCGTCGCCGGTCTCGACCACCAGGCCAGCGTGGGTCCGGGTCCTGTCCCGCACCAGGTGGTGGTGCACCCCGGCGACGGCGAGGAGCGCCGGTATCGGCGCCATCTGCTCGTTGGATTCGCGGTCGGAAAGGATGAGCACCCGGGCGCCGTCGGCAATCGCGGCGGATGCCTGCGCCCGGACCTCCTCCAGCGCGGCCGCCAGCCCGGCGCCACCCTCGGCGACCGGGTACAGACAGCGAATCACCTTGGAGCCCATGCCGTGCTGGCGCCCGTCGATCTGGTCGTCCGGGTTGAGGTTGATCAGCTTGGCCAGCTCGTGGTTCCGCAGAATCGGCTGCTGCAGCAGGATTTGGTGGCAGGACTCCGGCGTCGGGCTGAGCAGGTCGCGCTCGCCGCCGGTGGTGCCTTGCAGGCTGGTCACCACCTCTTCACGGATGGCGTCGAGCGGCGGGTTGGTCACCTGGGCGAAGAGCTGGTGGAAGTAGTCGTAGAGCATGCGGGGCCGCTGCGAGAGGACCGCGACCGGGGTGTCGGTGCCCATCGATCCGAGCGGCTCCGCGCCGGTGCGAACCATCGGGGCCACCAGCAGGTTGAGCTCCTCGTAGGTGTAGCCGAAGGCTAACTGGCGCAAGACAACTCGATCGTGCGGCATCCGCACGTACTCGCCCTGGGGCAACGACTCGAGCGGAACGAGTCCGTTGTCGAGCCACTCTTGGTAGGGGTGCTCGGCAGCCAGCTCGGCCTTGATCTCCTCGTCGGCGACGATGCGGCCCTGGGTGGTGTCCACCAGGAACATCCGGCCCGGCTGCAGCCGCATCTTGCGCACCACTGTCGACGGGTCGAGGTCCAGGACGCCGGCCTCCGACGCCATTACCACCAAGCCGTCCTCGGTAACCCAAATCCGGGACGGGCGAAGGCCGTTGCGGTCGAGCACCGCACCGACGATGGTGCCGTCGGTGAACGTTATCGACGCCGGGCCGTCCCATGGCTCCATCAAAGAGGCGTGATACTCGTAGAACGCGCGCCGGGCCGGATCCATCGACTCGTTGCGTTCCCACGCCTCGGGAATCATCATCAGCACCGCGTGCGCCAGGCTGCGGCCGCCCAGGTGCAGCAGTTCGAGTGCCTCGTCGAAGCGCGCGGTGTCGGAGGCGCCCGGTGTGCAGATCGGGAACAGCTTCTCCAGGTCGTCTTCCGAGCCGAAGATGTCGGTCTTGATCAGCGCCTCGCGGGCCCGCATCCAGTTCTCGTTGCCGGTGACCGTGTTGATCTCGCCGTTGTGGGCGACGCGGCGGAACGGATGCGCCAGCGGCCACGACGGGAAGGTGTTCGTGGAGAAGCGTGAGTGCACGATGCCCAGCGCGCTGGTCAGCCGATCATCTTGCAGGTCAAGGTAAAACGCCTTGAGCTGCGGGGTGGTCAGCATGCCCTTGTAGACGAACGTTTGTCCGGAAAGGCTTGGGAAATAGACGGTTTCGCGACCGGGTCCATCCTGACCCGGGCCCTTGGTGCCGAGCTCGTGCTCGGCTCGCTTGCGGACGATGTAGCAGCGACGCTCGAGGGTCATGTCCGACGCCCCGGCCAAAAACACCTGCCGGAAGGTGGGCATCGCGTCGCGGGACAGTGCGCCTAGCGACGAGTCGTCGGTGGGTACGTTGCGCCAGCCCAGCACCTGCAGGCCTTCGGATTCGGCGATCTTCTCCACCGCCGCGCAGGCGGCGGCGGCGTCCTTGGACGACTGCGGCAGGAACGCGATGCCGGTGGCGTAGCTGCCCTGTTCAGGCAACTCGAAATCGACGACCTCGCGCAGGAACGCGTCCGGGACCTGAATGAGGATGCCGGCGCCGTCACCGCTGCGCGGCTCGGCTCCCTGGGCTCCGCGATGTTCGAGGTTGAGCAGCGCGGTGATGGCCTTGTCGACAATGTCTCGGGTGCGCCGACCGTGCATATCGACGACCATGGCTACTCCGCACGAATCGTGCTCGTATGCGGGGTTGTACAGCCCGACACGCTTGGGCGTCATTCCCACCTAACCCTTCACCAAGAAACTTCTGCGCGGCCTATGTATTGGCACCGACGGTTCCGCACCCCCAAGGTTGCGGGCTAGGACCCTTCGGTCTTGTCGATAGGCTGTCCGCCAGGCGGAGATGATTCGATCAAGTATCTATCCGTGCAGCGCTGAACGGTGGGCTCGTAACCAGTCTCGACAATTCGTAAAACGATATGACAAAACCCGCCTGACATGCCAACTTCTCAATACTAACTCGCCAGCAGGTGGCACCGTAAATTCGCTGTAACGGCTGATAAACAGCTATGCGGCGGGCCCGGGGTTTGCCGGCAGCGCAACGGGCCGTTACCGGGTCCTGGCTGAGCCCCGCAGAGTTTGCATTGCCCGTTAACCGATACTGGACTTGATACTGACCGAGGTGGATCGCCCGGCATCCGAGGAGCCCATGAACGAGCGCGACGAATTCCTGCGGGACCGTCTGCGGCCAGGCCCGCCCGGCGCTCCGCCACCCCCGGCTTTTCCTCCGTTCCCGCCCGGGCCTGGACCGCACACCGGGGCGCCGCCACGTCCACCTTTTAATCCCGCCGGCCCCGCCGGCCCCGCTGGCCCCATGCGGTCGCGGGCGCCCGATCCCGGGTTGGCGCCCCCGCCCGGTGCGTGGTCTGACGTCGCCTTCCCGCCAGGACGCACGCGTCCGTCGCCGCGGGCCGAGCGCGGCTGGCGGCGCATGGTCGAAGTGATCACTTTCGGACTGGTCAGGCCGGGTCCGTCGGCCGCGCAACGCGAGGAGGTCCAACACGAAGCGGCCATCCGCACGGTTCTGCACGGCAACCACAAGGTCGGTGTGCTGGGCAAGGGCGGCGTCGGCAAGACCTCGGTTGCCGCCAGCGTCGGCTCGATCTTCGCCGAACTGCGCCGACAGGATCGCGTCGTGGCCATCGACGCCGACACCGCCTTCGGGCGTCTGGCCAGCAGAATCGACCCCGAGTCGACCAACTCGTTCTGGGAATTGACCCATGACAAGAACCTGCACACGTACGCCGACGTGATGGCCCGCCTCGGCCGCAACACCGCCGGGCTGCACGTGCTCGGGGGCGAGCCGGCCGCCGGTCCGCGCCGGGTGCTCGATCCGGCGCTCTACCGGGAGGCGGCCCTGCGGCTGGATCGCCATTTCGCGATCTCGGTGATCGACTGCGGCTCGACGATGGACGCGCCGGTGACACAGGAAGTCCTGCGTGATCTGGATGCGCTGATCGTCGTGTCCTCGCCGTGGGCCGACGGTGCCTCCGCTGCCGCCAGGACCATGGACTGGCTGGCGGATCACCACCTGCGGGGGTTGCTGCAACGCACCATCGTGGTGCTCAACGACTCCGATGGGCATGCCGACAAGCGCACCCGGTCGCTGCTGGCTCGCGAGTTCATCAATCATGGCCAACCGGTGGTCGAGGTGCCCTTCGATCCCCATCTGCGGCCAGGTGGGGTCATCGACGTGACCACGGAAATGGATCCGGCCACCCGGCTCAGGTTCCTGCAGGTCGCGGCCACGGTCACGGGGTATTTCGCGTCGCGGCCCGCCGAGCCGCGCAACAGGCCGCCCGCTCGCTGATCAGCACGGCCGCCGAAGTCAGTCAGCCGAACCAGCGAAGAGATGGCTATGTCTGCCCATCCCCGCCACGCGCCGACGGGTCGGCGACCGCCTCGATCTTGGTGATCAGGCGACCGCGGATGGTCAGCACGATGGCCGCGAAGAGCCGCCGCTCGGCGAACGCCAGCACCGTGGGCTGGCCGGCCGGCCCGGTGACCAGCGTCGCCCCGGGACCCAGGTAGCGCAGCAGGTTGGTGGCCACGTCGCGCGGCCCGTGATTGATCTGCGGGGGCAGCGCCGGGTCGGCGAGGACGGTGCCCACTCCCCAGACGGTCGGATCCAGGACGGCGGTCAGCGCGGCGATGTCGCCGTTGGCGCACGCGGTGATGAACTTCTCGGTGACAATCTGGTGTTCGGCTGGCGCAACCTCGCTCAACTTCGGTTGTGCCCCAGTGAATTTCGTCCGCGCGCGGCGCGCCAATTGGCGGCAGGTGCCGACCGGGCGGCCCACGGTGTCGGCGATGGTGTCGAAGGGGACGCCGAACACATCGTGCAGCACGAAGGCCACCCGCTCCCCCGGGCTGAGCCTGCGCAGCACTTCCAGTAGCGCGGCGCGGACCTCGTCGTCGAGGGTGACCCGGTCGGCCGGGTCCACCAGGGATTCGTCGACGACGGCCTCGTCGGTGTCACTCGGCCGTTCATAGCGCGCCCGCGCCGAACGGACCAGGTCCAGGCAGAGCCGGCTGGTGACCACCGTGAGCCAGCCGCGGACATCCTCGATCTCGTTCGGGTCCATGCGCGAGAGCCGCAGGAACGCTTCTTGCGCAACGTCTTCGGCGTCCCCGACATCTCCGATGATCTGGTAGCCGAGGTTGACCAGGTACGGACGGTGTCGACGCCAGGCGTCGGCGATCTGGTCAGTCGATTGCTCCATAGGTATCCGACGATCTCGAGCCCCGAAAAGTTACGTGTGTCGACTGTAACTTTCCCACCTCGCGCCCCGTCGTTGTCGTCAAGAACCGCCACACGAAGGAGTCGCAGCATGACGATCGTGATCACCGGAGCAACCGGCAATGTCGGCCGTCCCCTCGTCGCCGAACTCGCCGCCGCAGGCGCGCGGGTTCGGGCCGTCACCCGCACGCCGAAGACGGCCCGGTTTCCCGACGGCGTCGAAGTCGTGGAGTCGGCGTCCGATGCGTTGGCGGGAGCGTCGGTGGTGTTCCTCAACTCCCGGGCGCTTGGCGGGGATCTCGCCGACGTGGTGGAGCAGTCCGTCCGGGCCGGGGTCACCAAGCTGGTGGCGCTGTCCGCCATCAACGCCGACGACGACTTCTCCCGGCAGCCGTCGCGCTTTCGCGGTGACCGCAACAAAGAGGTCGAAAGCCTGGCCATCGACTCCGGTTTGGCCTGGGTTAGCCTGCGGCCCAGCGTTTTTGCCACCAACTTCTCTGGCATGTGGTCGGCGCAGATCCGCGCCGGCGACGTGGTGGGCGGCCCCTACGCCCACGCGTCCAGCGCGCCGATCGTCGAGAGCGACATCGCAGCGGTCGCGGCCCGCGCGTTGCTCACCGATGAGCTTGTGGGCCAACAGATCCCGCTGACCGGTCCGCAGTCGTTGACTAATGCGGAGCTGGTCGAGGTGATCGGTGCTGTTCTGGATCGGCCGCTGCGCTACCAGGAGGCGCCGCCCGATGTTGTCCGGGACAGGTTTATCGGGCTGGGCTTCCCTGCCGCGTTCGCCGACGCCTACGTGGCGATGCTCGCCGAGACGTTGGACAAGCCAGCCCTCGTCACGTCCGAGGTGGAACAGATCGTCGGCCGGCCCCCAATGACGTTCGCGGACTGGGTGTCTGGACACCGCGCGGTGTTCACCGAGCGGATCGGAGCTTGACATGGGCGAACCGCTTCCGCCGCGCTACCTCAAGCCGATGAACAAGGTGATGATGGCCGTGCAGCGGCTGGGCATACCGACCGGACCCGCCATGGTCTTGACCGTGCCGGGCCGCAAGTCGGGCCAGCCGCGCAGCACCCCGATGACGCCCTTCGAATTCAACGGCGGCCTCTACGTAGTGGCCGGCTACCCCGGTGCCGACTGGGCCGCGAACGCCCGGGCCGCGGGCTCGGGCACGTTGGCCCGAGGCCGGCGGTCCCGAACGGTGAAAATCGTCGAGTTGAACGCCGAGCAATCGCGCCCGGTGCTGCGGGCGTTTTCACGCCGGGTGCCGGTCGGGGTCGCGTTCGCCAAGCGATCGGGCATGGTGCGCGACGGAACCCCTGACGAATTTGAAGCGCTGGCCGGCCGGCTCGCCGTCTTCCGGTTCGACTCCAGCGAGTAGTCCCGAAACTGAAACAGCGCGAGAAATCCGATGATTTCTCGCGCTGTTCATAGTGCCGGCCGGCTCACCGTCGGCGGGGTGAGCCGGGCACCGTTCCCGCTGTCGCTCGGTCGCTGACCCCTCAAAGCAGCGTCCGTAGCGCAGCGGGTTAGCCCAACTTCGCGGTCCTGCGGACCGGGTATCCGTTGCGCTCGGCCAGCGAGCGCAGTTGGCGGAGGGCGAACGTGCGTGCCCGCCCGGTTTCTGGAATTACGACACCGGCCCACAGCCCTTCGGCACCGGGCGACTCGACCGCCTCCCGCGCACACAGCCAGCGACGCGGGCATGCCCGGCACAATGCCTTGGCCCCGTCGTCGGTGCCCGTGATCCAACGGTCGGGGTCCCGAGTGCAAGCGCCAAGCTCCAGGTTGTCCAGAGCTGCGGTCATCTCGCTACGTTCCTTTCAGGAAGTGTTGCAGTTCGCGGCGTTACTCAGCGGAACGCTATAGCAGTAACCGTCGCGCTGCAACAGTTATCTGGATCACTTTCGGGTTTGGCACGGCAATTAGTGGGTGCAACGCTGCGTGCCTTTGAGCGGCGGCGAGGCGTGAGCGAGGCAGTGAGAGTAAGCGCAATAGTGGCCTAAATGCAGTTTTGCTCTTCTCCCACCTCCGTTGCGCACCTCTTCGGTGCGTCCGACGCGCTGCAGAAGAACCGTAGCGAGATTACGGTTTTAGTGGCGTGGCTCACACCACGCGGCGTGTCGCACTGTGATGTAGATTTCACTTTGATCCGTAGCGAAGTCGTAGCTTCCGCCTAGTGCAACGGTTAGGATTACCGCTGTAGCAGGCCCACCAGCGAGGAATTGACGCAGATGCCCCACACCCCGTCGGCTACAGAGCCGGCCCCGGTGGTCGCTGGGCCGTCACGACCCCACGAGCCGCACGCCAAGGACGCAGACGAACGCATGGACGACTCCCCCGCCGACGCAGCCGATCCGGGCATGGTTCGTGCCGGAGCGGCTGCAGCTGCGCGCCGGCGCGAGCTTGACATCAGTCAGCGCAGCCTGGCCGCCGACGGGATCATCAACGCGGGCGCGCTGATCGCCTTTGAAAAAGGGCGCAGCTGGCCCCGCGAGCGGACCCGGGCAAAGCTCGAAGAGGTACTGCAGTGGCCCGTCGGGGAAATCGCACGAATCCGCCGGGGCGAATCATCTGCCGGAGAAGCAACTGGTTGGGCTCCGCCCGCCGATGCCACGATGTCCGATATTTCGACTCCCGAGGGGTCCGCGCTGTTGGTAGCGCAGGCCGTCGCGGCCGCCGTGGACGGGTGCCGACTGGCCATCGACGCGTTGCCGCCGGTCGGCGACCCTGACTTCGGTCACCGGCTTGCGTCGATCCTTGCCGATTTGCGCCGGCTCGAAGCGATCGCCGTGCAAGGGACTCACCTCAGCCGGATCACGCCGGAGTTCATCAAGTCACTGGGCGCGGTGCGCCGCTACCACGAAGAGCTGATGCTGCTCGGCGCGACCGCCCCCGACGCGCCGCTCGGGCAGCGGCTGTATGCCGCCCGCCGGCGGGCTAACCTGTCCGCCGAGGAGACCGCGCAAGCGGCCGGTGTCGCAGAAGACCTGATCGTTCGCGTGGAGGCAGACGAAGCGGTGCCGGTCACCGCGGTCAATGCGATCGAAGCGCTCATCAGCCAGATCAGTTGAAGGCCGACGCTGGTTGTAGCGGATAAGTTCGTGATAAGTGGGTGTAGCGCAGGCCCTAACACCCACTTATCAATGTAACTGGGTGTATCTGTGATGGGATGGGCCCACTTGCGGGCACACGGCCCGTCATAAATACCGCACTGCTGACCGTGGAGTTGGGCATCGAGTCGAAGCATGCACGCCGGTACCTCGAACCCCTATCGGAGACAGGGATTCTCATCGAGACCAGCTCCGGTCCACGCAGCCGGGTCTGGCGGTCGCCGGAGGTGATCGCCGCGCTCGACGCGTTTTGCAGAGCGCTCCCGACGGGGTGGATTGCGGCGGTAGAAGAATTCAACCGCGACCATATTGGACCCAGGCCTACCAGACGATGGCCGCCATATCGCGATTGTCTGAACACACGCTGCGCACCGCTGCTTCGATGTCAGCGGCGATGATGATCTGCAGATCGTCAACGGATACCGCTCGCCCCGAGCGCTTTTGGGCTACCACGCGGGTGTCGCGCAACCCTTCGGCGCGTTCGATGACGTTGCGCGCGAACCGGCCGTTCTGCATGGCGTCGATCCCGTGCTGCCCGCCGGGAGTCGTATAGTTGCGAATCGTCTTAGCTGCATCCAGAAACGTCTCTCGGGCTGCGTCGTCGAGCAGGCTGGCCCGGGGTTCGGCGTAGCGGTGACCGATCTCGACGATCTCGGTAGGCGAATACGACTCAAACCGAAGCTTGCGGTTGAACCGACCCGCCAAACCCGGGTTCACAGTGAGGAATTGGTCGATCTGATCCTCGTAACCGGCGCCGATGAAACAGAAGTCCAAGCGGTGGGTCTCCAATTTGACCAGAAGTTGGTTCACGGCCTCCATGCCGATCATGTCTGGCGTGCCGTCCTGGTGCCGCTCAATCAAAGAATAGAGCTCGTCCATGAAAATGATTCGGCCAAAAGACCTTTCAATCAATTCGTTCGTCTTCGGCCCCGACTCGCCGATGTAGTGGCCGCAGAAGTCCGAGCGGCGGACCTCCCGAATTTCGGGGTGGCGAACGATCCCCATGCCCGCGTAGATCTTGCCGAGCGCCTCGGCGGTAGTCGTCTTGCCCGTGCCCGGTGGGCCCACCAAGAGCATGTGGTTGGTCTGGCCCTCGACCGGGAGGCCGTGCTCTAGGCGCATCATTCGCACTTCAAGCTGGTCCTCCAGCGCCGACACAGCCTGCTTGACCGCCGCCAGGCCGACCTGTCTGGCCAGCAGTTCGCGGCCTTCTGCCAGTAGTTCTGCGCGCCGGTCGGTGACCGCGTCGTGGTCGAGCTCATCGCGGGTCTTTGCCGTCGAGGCATCCCATCGGTCGGTGCGGCTGCCAATGGTTTGTTCGTCACCGATGATGAGATGCAGGTTCGGGTCGGCCAGCGCGGCTTTGGCGGCGTCGGTCAAAACGCCGTTGATGGTGGCTTTGGACAGCCAGATCTGAGCTTTGTCTTCCTCGCGCAGCTGACGGTGCACCATTCCGCGGACATACGCCAAATCGGCCACCAGCAAAGGGATATCGGAAGGACCGATCGATGCGGTCAGCACGTCGGCATCGAACCGGCCCGACGACTTCGTGTGCCCAATCACGTCTACGCGGTCCAGCCAGTCGAGCGCCACCCGGCCCTGCCCGAGATGCGCTGCGGCATGGGCCGCCAGCGCGCAGATCGATGCCGTCACTGCGGACATGACGATCGCCTGCGGCGGCAGGTCCTCAGCTGCTGTCAGCAGCACATCCGGCCAGCGCTGGGTGGCGTACATCAGAAACGCTCGGGCCAGCTGGTGCCACTGGTGGTTGGTCCAGGAATCCAACAGCTCGCGATTCGTCAGCAGCGCGTCCGCCTGGGCGTACTCCCCCGCCATCGTCAAGGCGGACGAAAGTGCCAGTCCTACTTGTGACGCATCAGTCACCGTAATTCCGATGTAGGGGCCGAGTTGAATCTCGGCGGCCAATGTCCGGCCGATGCGTGTGGTCTCGCGATGCAACCATTCGCTGCTGGCATTGAGTTGCTTCAGCGAGGCCAAGTCGCTGTCGCCGCAGGCGATGCGCCCAAGCCACGCGTCGGCCATCGACGAATCGGCATCGGTGGCTGCCACAAACTCAGCCAGCGCCGCGGCGGGGCCCTGCTGGCCCTTGATCGCCATCGCCCGGTCGAAATGCCTTCGTGCGCTCAGCAAATCACCCATCGGCCCACCCCAAATGTCTACGTAGCGATCGACATTGCGACCGGCTCAAGACTGACATACCGGTTCTCGGCGCGGAACAGGTCCATCTGAACCAGCCAGCTATTGCCTGCGGCACTGACATTCACCGTAGCGGGACCGACCTGCTCGATAGCCACCTCAAAACCGTGCTTATCTTTGTCCGGTAGCCGAGTGCCGTTCGGAGCGATGGTGATCACCGTGGCGGGCCGCGGCACGGGGGATATCGCGATATCTGCGCTATCGATGGCGTCCAAGCTGCCCTCTTGAGCTGTGCCGTCGGTGCTCTTCTTCCGCCGCGCGGCGTATTCCACAACGCTGACGGTGGTGCGCGGCGCCGGCCGTGAGGTGCTGACTATGCTCAACTCCGGCATCTTCACGCTGGCCCAGCGCGCTTTGTCGTTGGTATGCACCGTGACTCGTTCACCGGCGCCGGCAACCCGGATCACGATTCTTTTGGCGATCGGATCCGTTGCTGCCACAAACACTCGCGAAAGCTCCCCGGCGTCGGTAACCGGGATCATCAGTCTGTCGCCGTTGCTCAGCTTGCCCACCAACACACCCGACGGGCCGATCTCGACGACCAAGCGCGTCGGCAGCGGACTGGGCCGCAGCCCGCGCAGATATGGGCGCGGGCCGCACATGTTGGCTGCCGCCGCGGCGGCTTGCTCTCCGTTGAGCCGCCGCAAAATAACGCTGGGCGGGGTGGGTGCCTGCGTGGGAGTGCGCACGGTGAGAGTGGCGGTGCATGTCGCATCCGGATATACCGTCACGTTCTGAATGATCTCATCGGCGCGAAAGGTCCAGGCCTGCGCCAGAATCCGCGATGTGATTCCCTTGGCCGGATAGGCATAGCTCGTCATCCACCCCGCTTCGCCGCGGACAGCTTTCCAGTTCTGCGCATGCCCTGCCACCGCGTCGGAACCCAGCCGGCGATCGAGTTCGACCAGGTCAGTGGCGGTGGCCACCTTGGCGCGCAATCCATGGCATCGCAGCAGACCTGCGATTCGCTGAGCAATCGAAATCGCTCCTGCTCCTACGGTGGTGCGCCAGCGCAGAGCCTGCGTGTTGTCGAGCACAGGTAGCCGCATGATCAGCCAGGTTTCGCGGCGCCCCGCGTATGGCGGCGTGCCGATCTCCGAGTCGTACACTCTCGGGTAATCACCGACGACGCCATGCCGTGACCCGAGTGTGACGACCGAGATCGAGTCGAGCTGCAAGCCCAGCGCGTGATGCAACATTGGTGCCATCTCGATGATGTCGATGACGTTGTCGGTCTCGACGGTCACCGATCCGGTCACTGTCGTGGCTCGATGCGCTCGACCGAGCAGTTGTACCGCCACCACGGCCGCGCCGTCTTGGACGCGAACCCCTCCCCCGGATCGGTTGTTGGCAACGGTGATTGGGGCATTCCAGGTGATCGGTCGACGGCCACGTAGCGCCAGGGCGGCCCATGACCACGCCGGCTGACCCCACCACGGCACGAACACCGCTGAGGCGGCAAGGACGAAAGCGATCGCCGCGCCGATGTAACCGCCGAAACCCCAACCCATGAGCGTGAGCAGGAAAACCACCCACACCCCGACGACGCGCCGATTGCTGCCGGCGCCGAACCCGGTGAGCGTGGATCTCATCGTGCCCTCCGCAGCCGCGCCGCGATCGTTGCTACCAGTACGCCGGCGCACACGACGCCGACAAAGCCGAGTGCGATGTTGCGTGCCCGGTGATCCGGTAGCGGGGGCGGCGGCGCAGGAGTAAGGACCCGGCTCTGCGCGCCCGGCGGCAATCGGTCGCCGGCAGGGATGTTGAAGGTCAGCGCAGCGACCGGATCCACAAGTCCGTAGCCCACCTTGTTGTCCACTCCCGCTGGCGGATTGTGGGCCGACTGCACAATTCGGTTGATCACTTGATGTGCACTCAGCTCGGGATATTTCGCACGTACGAGCGCCGCCACGCCGCTGACGTAGGCCGCCGAGAAGCTCGTGCCCCAAAAAGGCATGTTCTTTTCGCCCGGCCGCGACGGCGGGTAGGCGTTGACTGGTCCCCCGCCCTGAGGCGATAACCCCATGATGTGAGTTCCCGGCGCTGCCAGGCCGACCCATGGACCCGACATGCTTTTGTCGATCGCGGCGCCGCTGCCGTCGACCGCCCCAACCGAGAGGACGTAGTCCGCGAACCAGGACGGTGAGGAGACGACCTTCACTTCGCGCCAATCCCGAGGATCCGAAGGATTCAGCGGGTCGTACATCGGATTGTTGTCGCAGCCGGCTTCGCCGTCGTTGCCTGCGGCCGCCACGACCACGGCGTCCTTCACGGTGGCCGCGTACCAGAGCGCGGCGCCGAGCGCACGCTGGTCAGCGGGAGCTGCCGTGGGGAGGCACGCGGTCACCGAAATGTTGATCACCTTGGCCCCCATATTCGCCGCATGCACCACCGCGCGGGCCACCGTGTTCAGCGTCCCGGCTTTCACTTTCTCGTCGGAATTGGGGTCCGCGGGCGGCGGGTTGACTGGTTCAAAGGCCCGCGAAGACTGTCGGATCGAAATAATGGTGGCGTGCGGGGCAACACCCACCACGCCGTCGGGGGCTCCCGGCGGGGGCGGCGGCACCGCGGGTTCGTCCTCGTTCTGCGGATCAGGCGGTCCGTTTGACGGCGCCATGGCTCCCGGTGTGTCGGGCGGCGGAGGGGGAGGCGGGGGCGGAGGCATGATTTGGGTAATCGTCACCGGCGGCGGTGGCGGGGGAGGAGCCATCGGAGGAGGGACCTCCACGGGCGGTGCTGCCGCACCGTTGGCAGGGGATGGCCCGGCGGGCGGGGGGAAGGCCGGCGTGGCCGGGACCGGGCGCGGCATCGGTAAAATCCCTTGCGGCGCAGCGCCAATGATCGAGCTCACGATTGTGCCATGCGCGTCGCAATCGGAGAGGCCGTCCTCGCCCATGATGTAGTCACCGCCGGGAACGACCGGCAGCCGCGCGTTGGGAGTCACCCCAGTGTCGATGACCGCCACAGCGACGCCGTTGCCGGTGCTGTATTCCCACGCCTTGGTGATGTTGAGTAGGTTGAATCCCGGCGCAAGCTGCGCGACATCAGGATTCTTCACCGTAATCGGGGTCGAGCAACTGTTGGCACGGCGCATCGGTTGCTCGGGTCGCGGCGGCCCGTCCGGCGGAACCAGCGCCGGGTCCACGGATGGCTGCGGAATCGCTTGTGCGGCGGTCATATTGGTAGAAAGAGCGACCAAAGCCATGGCGCCTGTTAACGCGGCGGCCCGCTTGCATATCCGCGCTGCCCGCTTTGTTACTGCCGCTGCTACTGGCGGAGCCACGTGAACAGCCCTCCCAGAGCTGCCGCGGCGGGAAGCAACGCGATCATCGCCAACACTTCGACCCATTCCACGGTCAGTCGGACGAGTGGCCTAAACCGCGTCGCCGGTACCAAAAGCGCTGCAGCTAAGGCCAATGCGGCGAAGGTCGCAAGCGCGACCGCGGGCCACAGCAGCCCGGCTTGAGCCTCTTTCGGCGAATCTACCGCGTACTTTGCCACCCCCGTGCACACAGCGGCACACGCCCCGCATACCAGGGCGATAGCTTGGTATTTGGCTGCGAATCCGCGTCCCTGAGTGATAAAGATGGCCACCGACAGAGCGGCCACCCCGAGCGCCAACCACGACAACGGGCGCCCTGGCGTCAAAACCCCCCACACCGCAACGGGCAGTAACAGCGACACACCGACGCATACACCCACCTGCACGGCATTGACCAGTCGTGCCGACGCCGCGATGGCGGCTCCGCGTGCGGTGATGTCTGTCAATTCGTTGTCTTCGTCTTCGGTTTCGTCCTCGCTAACCGGAGAAACCGTATCGACGGGCATTCCCTCCCGGCGTGCGAACAAGTCGCGGCCGGTGATCGATCCGAAATGGGGCGGCCGTACCCGCGCGACCCACAACGCAATCGTGGGCGTGACTCTGACCAGGACCACCAACGCCACGATCACCCAGAGCGCCAGCGCCTGAGCCGAAACCGGCCGGAACATCAGGACCAGGGCAACCGCAGCGAGTACTGCGCATACCGTCACCATCGCCGTCACCACCGCGGTCTGCCACCGGTTCTTCATCATCACGCCGATCGCTATGGCACCGAGAAGAAGAACCACTAACCCGATCAACGAATGGGCCGCGCCGAGTTGACCCGGGGGAGCGCACGCACCTGCGATGGCGAGGCAGAGTGCTGCTAGCCAACCAAAGCCACTGAACATGTCGCGCCGCTCCGGCCACCCCCACCACACCACTGACGCTGCGATGACCAGCAGGGCGCCCATGGCACCCACGACCGCGGCTGGGATCAGACTGTCGGTGAATGCGCGAGCCCGCAGTGCCAGCGCGACCACCACCACCACCGCCATGCCGGTGATCGCGATTGCTGTGTGCGCGGCTGTCAGGGGTGTCACCGGCGCGAACATCCGATCGCCGCCATCGCGGCCCAGCCACTTGCCCATCGCAGCCAATCCGGTTGACAGCGACTCGTACTGTGGCTCGAATGACTCGCCCTCAACCCGGGGGACCAGGACCAAGGTGTCGCCGTCTTGAACCCCGAGCTCGTCGAGGCTCTTGTTGATGTCCAACCGAACGCCGTTGATTTTGTGGAGTTCGTAGCTGCCCGCAGGCAGGGCGACCCCGTCGAGCCCTTTGCGTTTCAGGTCGGCATCGAATAGCTCAACCATTCCTTCGAAGAATCCCTCCACCGGAATTCCGGCGGGAAAGACTTGAGAGCACAGATGTTTCTCGTAAGAAATGTTTACCGCACAGCGCGCCGGAAAGGCAACCTTATGCGGCGAAGTCACTGCGGCGCCCGCTCGGCGTCGGGAATATATTTGTCGGCAATTCCTGCAGTTATTTCGAAAAGCCGTAAGCGGGATTTCTTCTTCAACTCGTGCACGGTGTCGATGATCCCGCCCTTGGCCAGGTGCGAGTCAAACGGCATCACTTCCACGATCGCGCCAACTTTGGTGAAGCGCTCCGTCAAGTAGGCCAGCGCGTCCCGGTCGGTGATGTCGTCGGTGTGATTGATGATCACGGTGCTGTGTGACACCAGCTCGTGGTATCCCTGCGACCTCAGATAGTCCACAGCCCGCAGCACCGGTCGTGACCGGTCGGCGGTAATGCCGGATACGAAGACCAACGTGTCGGTGGCCTCCAGCACCGGCTTCATCACGTCGTGCTCGAGGTCCGGCGACGTGTCCACCACTATCACGGTGTGAGTTCGTCGCAGCCGCGACAACACGCCCGAAAACATTGCCGGCACAAGGGGTCTGGGCTGGTCCGATGTGCGATTGCCGGCCAATACGTCAAGTCCTGCTGGGTTCTGCCCCAGATGTTCGCGGATGTCCGCGTAGCCTTGGACGTCGGTGTCGTTGATTATCGCGGTGTAGTCACCGGGCGGCGATTCGTCGATCCGATCTGCCAGCGTTCCGAATCCCGGGACCGCGTCGATCGCGATGACGTTTTGCGGCCGGCATTCGCGGAACACGCCGCCGATGCACGCGGCCATTGTCGACACCCCGACCCCGCCTTTGCCCGAGACGAGCGTAATGACATACTGCCGACGGATATGTCTGCGAATGCGCTCCTGCAAATTTCTGTAATGTCGCTCGCTCGGCGATTCGCCCAAGTTAATCTTGTGAAATGTGGCGTTATAAATAAATTTGCGCCAACCTGATCCCGGAGGAATTTTTCGAGGCGCTGCGAGATCGGTAATACGCATGGTATCCGATACCGAATCACGAAAGTGTCGCCCCGCCGGATCCCCCCGACCGAGTGCACCCTCGTCGGACATACTTGGATCATTCCAAGGGCTGCTCATATCCGCGATGCTAACATAATCTCCGATACCACGTTTCCGGGCTAACTAATCCATCAAGTGCATTACGAGTGTGTAATTCAAAACAATGGCTGCTGAGTTTGTTGAGTTCATCCGTTCAGACCACACGTCGGTAGGAATACCACTCCTCGCCGGCGGGCAATCGGCGGATAAGGCGTTGAACCGCCCCGCTGATGTCACTGCGCGAACCGGGGGAGAGAACTTGGTAGCGACGCCGGCCTGACGCGACGCTTTCCACGCAAATGCGGCCGGCGGGAGTGTCGACGATGGCCACCGTCGAGTCACTGACGACTGTGCGCGCCATGTGTTCCGGGCCGATGCCGGCCTGGAGCGCCACGATGGCCGCCTGCGCGGAGCGGGTGGGATCGGCGGCCATGGTAACGATCTGCAATTGGTCGACATCGAGACGCTGATCGAGAAGAAACGATCGCAGACTGGCGGTGTCGTGCACCGACTTCTGAAGTTCCTCGGTATCGACCGTGACTGGCCGCAGCGGGGCCGCTTCGGCAACACCGCAGAGTCGCTCGACCTGACCTACCACTAGCTCGCTGGCGGCGGCGCCGTCGCTTGCCGTTCCGGCGGGGTAGAGGCGCAACATATCGCCATGACGTTCGAGCACTACCCACCAGTTGGCGAATCGGCAGATGGCCGCACGGGAGGGCTCTCGTCCCGGCACGCTGATGTACACGAGTAACCCAAGGTCGCGTCGGAGAAGGACAGTGAGCCACTCGCGGATCATCGAGTCGGCGTTGCCGAACTCGTCGAGCGCGCCCGCCGCCGCCAGATCGGCTGCCGCCGGATGGCTCAGCGCTCGCTCGCGGGTATCAAGCCGTGGCAACAGGGGCCGCAACCCCAACTCGGGGCACGTCTGTTCGACGCCGGTCACGGCCTGCAACACCCACAGGCCGTCCACCGTTGTTGTCAGCATGCGTTTTCACCTCAATACGGGGCAGGTGGGGCACACGCACGTTTCGCATGCGTCTGCCCCACCTCGAGTTTCACTGCAAGCGAGCACGTTTGGGGGCTCGCCGAGCGGCGAATTAGAACAGACCCCGGATGTGGTGATCGGTGGAGATCGCGTCGCCGAGCACCTGGGTGGTCGTCTGACCGTGCTGGTGCACGGTGTCGATTAGGCCCCGCAGTCCGGACAGCATCTGGTTTTGGGCATCGAAGAATCCCATCGCGCCTTTGCCGGCGAAGAATTCCTGCAGTGCGTTGGTCAAATGGGAAGTGTCGGCATGAATCGCTTCGAGCTGGCTGGCACGGGAACCCACATCCGTGGCGAAGTCCGATACGGCGGCGGGGTTGTAAGTGATGATTGGGTCGGCCATTTCAGAGTCCTTTCAAGGCTGAAGTCAGAAAGTAGTTGGGTAGCAGGAACTATGCGCTTTGCGTGCCGCCACCGAACAAAGCGCGAAATGCGTTCTGCGAGTGGCCTTCATGGCCTTCCATCAGCGCCGCGGCCTGCTTGAGGCCCTCGGCCAGGCGTGTACCTCCCATGAGCACCTTGTTCAGATCCCCGGAGACTTCGGTTGCAGTCATATGCGAGGCAACGACGCCGGCGCCGGACCAAGTCGCCGGGTTCATGACGTTTTCCTGATTGTCGAGAT
This sequence comes from uncultured Actinomycetota bacterium, assembly GCA_963758775.1. Lineage (GTDB taxonomy): Bacteria > Actinomycetota > Actinomycetes > Mycobacteriales > Mycobacteriaceae > Mycobacterium. The sequence goes on along the minus strand of CAVWWU010000010.1, from coordinate 534,888 downwards.
AGCCCTTTGCGATTCCGAGGGCGTGCTCCATGTGTGAATGGATAGCGTCTGCGGTACTACGCAGAACGTTTGCATCCACTGTGATTGATGATGCATCTGACATCCGAATCTTCCCCTTCTCCGACTGGAATTCCCCTTTGTCCCCTATGGATCTCCCCGGGGTATGGGTCGAGTCTAGGAGCCCTGTTCAGATGTGTCGATTCACCCTTTGAACTGGGGCTTTAGACCCGATCGTCGACGACTCGTACTGTCGCCGCCGGCTCGGACTTGCCGTGGGACCCCCGATGACCCCCGGCTGCCGCGCCCACTGGCATTCCGCCGATTGGGGCGCCCCCGGAAGTGGAGGTTGTCTGCGGTCGCATGGCTTCGGCGCCTAGCGCTCCGCTGGGTCGCAGCCCCACTGGGCGACCGCTGCTTGCAGGTTCAAAGGCACTGACAGGACGGGTGAAGCTGCTCAGAGGCACGCCTGCGCCGCCCACGCCTGCCCCACCGGTGCCGGCGGAAGCAGCCACCTCGACGGCCGGAATCGCCCCAGTGGTCGAAAGTGTTGATCCTGCGGGCACCGCTCCGCCCATTCCTAGCGCGCTCGGATTGGCGAACATGCCCACGACCGACTGCAGCGGCTGCATTGCGCTCATCGGCGCCTGCAGCAGGCCCGAGGAAGACTGCAATATCTGCGGCGCCGTTCCCAGCATCGACTGGACCGGCTCCATGAACGTGCTGAGGCCATCCCCGGCTCCGGTGGACTGGGTGGCGCCGTTCGTTCCCGCTTGCACGCCTTGGAAAGCCGAGCGCATTCCGTCGCCGGCTGCGGTGTCGGCGGTCGACTCGCCGATCGCGTCGGCCGCCTCCGCCGGTGCCGCTGGAGAGGCTCCCATGCTCGCGATCGGGGGCGGAATGGCCAGGCTTTCGGCCAACCCCGCCAGGATCCCGCCGTAGGTGGCGCCCACCGCGGAGTTGGTGGGCCACATGGATCCGTAATACTCAAGTTCCAGCGAGGTGATTCGCGGCGTCAACGTCCACAGCACGCTCGGGTTGGCGATGTTGTCCGCGGTGCATTCGGTGCGGTTCCCGATGCACTCCGGTGCGGGACGCATGCCGGCGTTCGCGGTCTCAAAAGCGGAGATCGCGGTGGCCACTACCGCGGGCTTGACGTCCACCCAACCTGCCAGGCCATGCAGTGAGGCATTGAGCGAGGTGACGTTGCTGGCCGATGCCGCGGAACCCGCGCCAAGCCAGCTGGCTGAGGTCGCCGCCGTGTTGATCGCCGACGCAATACCCGACGCGTGGTGGGTGGCACCCAACGTTTGCCAGGCGGTCTGGTTGGCCACGTGCGTCCCAACCCCGGTCCCACCCTTGAGCAGGGTGTCGTTGGCCTCGGGTGTTCGCGAGGCCCACCCGGGATCAGGCATACGGGCCTCTCCTTACAGTCCGGCTGCCGCTCCGCGCGCCACCTCAGTGGCCACGTAAACCCCGGAGGCCAACCCCTGCGTGCCCGCGAACAGTCCACGCTGGGCGGCGTGCTCGGAGACCACGGCCAGGTAGCTGCCGCCGCACGCGTTGAGAGCCGCGGAGAACATCACCGAGTCGCCGTCGGCACCCATCGGGGTCGTTCCGACCAACACCGGCGCGGCCGCCGAGGCCGCCGCCTGGGTTTCCGAGCTGATCGCCGACTCTGCCGCCGCCGACCCTAAAACCGCTTCTGATTGCACAGACCAGGTCATCAAAAATCCCCTCCCAGATGTCCCACCTAGGTCGATCACTGGGAAATAGTGTAGAGCGCTCCGCCCCACGATGTATTCACTATGTTGGACGTGCAGTTGGGCCGAGCGTGCTGGTCAAAGGGTCTTCGGTGTCGCCGCAAAGCGGGGACATCCTTCAGCGGTGCTGGACGGTCGTTGAAGGGCAACTCTTCTGCGAAGGACTCCCGGCCACCCATTTCAGTTGTCCTGGTAGCTCCAACCGCGCAGGGTCGCAGCGATCTGGTCGAGATCGGAAATGGCGCCAGTGGCCACTCCGATAACAAAGTCGAAGCGCTCGTCTTCCGACGCGCTAATCCACTGGCCGTTGATGGCCAGGAATGTCCGGCAGGCCGCCCATGCAAGTCGCTTATTGCCGTCGATCAGCGCGTGGTTCCGTGCCAGCGAATGCTGCAGCGCGGCCGCCTTGAGGTGGAGGTCGGGGTAGGCTTCCTGCCCAAACGCGGAGGCTCGGGGCCGCGCGAGAGCCGATTCAAGCAAGCCATAGTCCCTGACCACGACGTCACTGCCCACGGCGACTCGGGCAATTTCGAGGAGATCTTCGAGGTCAAGGTAGTCCGTCACGCGTCCTTCAGGCGCTCCAAAACCCCCGCCTCTTCGCGGACGACGCGCTGCAGCGCCGCGTCGACCTTCGCCTTGTGCGCTCGTCGGGCGATGTACTCGTCGATGGCCGATAGCGCAACAGCCTGCATCGATCGGCCTTCGGTGGCGGCCTGCCGGCGCAGTGCGTCCGCCTGCTGCTCACTCGGCCGCAGAGTCATTCCCATGACCCGTGATGATACCAGTTTGATACCACCGCCACGTTGCGTAGACGCCGTTATAACCTGCGCGGCCGCAGCACCGGTGTCACCAGCTCACCGGTGCTGAGATACCGCTCGAGGTTTTCAATCGCGAGCAACGCCATCGCCCGGCGCGTGCGTTCGGTGGCGCTGCCTACGTGGGGGAGTAGCACCACGTTGTCCAGGTCGAACAGCTCGGCGGGCACGTGTGGCTCGTCGGCGAAGACATCCAAACCCGCCCCACCCAGCCCGCCGCCGGCCAACAACTCCACCAGCGCGTCCTGATCGACGACGCTGCCGCGCGCGATATTGATCAGATAGCCCTCGGGACCCAACGCCTCCAACACGTCGCGATCAACCAGATGCCGAGTCTTGGCGTCGCCCGTCGTGGCAACCACCAGAATGTCGACCGACTCGGCGAGCTGCACCGGCGACTCGGCATAGCGGTAGGGCGACCCGTCAATGCGGTGACGGTTGTGATAGGCGATGGCACAGTCGAATCCGAGCAGCCGGGTCGCAATGGCCCTGCCGATCCGGCCCAGGCCCAAGATGCCGATCTGAAGACCGCTGACGTCGCGTCCGTACGGAAACGAACCGTCGCGCGCCCACCGACCCGCCCGCACGTAGCGGTCGGCCGCACCAAAACCGCGCAGCGTCATCAGGATCAGCCCCACCGCCGTATCGGCGACGGTGTCCGACAGCACATCGGGGGTGTTGCTCACCCCGATGCCCCGGCGCTTGGCCGCGTCGAGGTCGATCGCGTCCACGCCGGCGCCATTGTTGACGATCGCCTCCAGATTGGGCAGCGCCGCAATCAGATCGGCGTCGACCCCGGGTGGCCCTGATGTCACCGCCACGCGGAACTCGGACCCGTGCTCGGCCAGGAATTCGGGCCGCCCGGCACCGTCGGGAAGCCTGCGGATCTCGTAGCGCGCAAGCAGCTCGGCCTGGAACGTCGGTTCCCACGTGCCGACCAACAGAATGTCATCAGTCTTGGTCCCCGCCACGATCGCATCAACCTCCAAACATGTTGCCAGGCAACGAAATCCGGACCGCGATGAAGCTCGCTAGGGTCGTTGCTGGAACGGCCGGCGAGGCGGTTCGGTCACAGTTTGCGTGACGGTGCTGGTTTCGGTGCTTGGTGCGGCGCTGCTCGTGGGGGGCGGCACAGACGTCGTAGGTGTGTCCGTGCTCGGCGGCGGAGCCGTTTCGGTGACGGTCTGGGCCGGGCCCCCTCCGGGCGGACGATGGTGCGGGTTCTCGCCGGCCGTGCTGGTCACCGTCGCCGGGGCGGTAGTGGACGGCCCTGGTGTCGTCGTCGCGGGACTGTGCGCCGGTGAACCGGTAGCGAGTTTGATCACCGCGTACACCACTAGGGCCAGCACGATCACCCCGATCGCGCCGACCGCGATCAGCCCCGCGGGGCTGCGGAACCACGGCGTCGGCGGGGGCTGCGGCTCACCAGGGGACGGTTCGTCGTCGTAAGCACGGTAGCGCGCGGCCGCCGTGGGCTCGGAGTAATAATCCGGGTGCTCAGGCTGGGGAGACACGAAAGTAGATGCTAGGCGGTCGCGGCGGCCGTCAGCTCGCCGGCGCCCAGGTGTCCCAGCTCTTCCCGAAGTCAACAGCTTTCTTCGGAACCTTGGCGACGCTGATGATCTCGCGGAAGTGATCCTGCCAACCCCACCAGTCGCTGATGTGGAAGACGCGTTCGAACCAGCTGATCTGATAGCCGTGCGGAATCATTTCGCCCTTGCTCTCCGGGGCGAACACGGCGATGGCCAACATGCCGATCACGGACGAGGCCGGAAGCTGAATCTTGCCGTCGCGCCAGATGTGCACCCCCGAGGCGCGGGGCCCGGGCGGCGTCAGTTCGAACCCGTTGGGGAGCTCTTCCTTATGACCGTGGCCGTAGCGGTGGATGCCGTACAGCACGTCGGCGATGTCGGGGCGCTTGTCGGGCAGGTCGGACTCCACCGCGATGGGGAAGCGGGTCTCATCCCAGTCGATGCCCTGTGCGGTCATCGCCCCGAAGATGTCCAGAGAATCCCGCACGGTGCGCTTGAACTGTGCTGCCACTGCCACCCGCGGATACCGCGCATTCGCGACCGCATCGACGGCGTTACAGGCATGGAGCATGGACGAATCCCACCCCTTGCCCTCCCAGTCGTTGAGGGAGCGCCTGACCTCATTGGAGACCTTCACATCAGAGAGGCTAACGGTGCAGTGCGGGTTCGGGTGGCCGACCCGGCTAACTGGTTTTCAGGCCCCGGCGTCGATGAGGCCCAGCGCGCGCTCGAACAGGTGCACCGTGGCCGCGTGCAACTGGTCGCCGACCTCTTTTTCGGCCTTGCCCGCGCAGGCCCTGGCCAGCGTGCCCTCGATGACGATGCCGAGCTTGAAGCAGGCCAACACGGTGTACCAGGCGATCTGCGACAGGTCGCGCTCGGTGTTGGCCGCATACCGCGCCAGCAGCTCGTCGGTGCTGGCCAAGCCCTGCTGACCGCCCAGGGCGTGGCTGAACACCGCCGATCCGTCCGACTGGCGCCAGGTGGCCAGCAGCCAACCCAGGTCCAGCAGCGGGTCGCCGATGGTGCACATCTCCCAATCGACGATGGCGACGACCTCCGGCCCGGTGCGGGAGAACATGACGTTCGCCGCGTGGTAGTCGCCGTGCATGATGCCCGGCTTCCAGTTCGACGGCCGGTGCTCGTCCAGCCACGCCGCGACCTGTTCGATCCCGGGGATGTCCGGGCCCGGATAGCCCTCGTACTCCTGGTAGGACTCCAGCTCCGAAAGCCATCGCGGCACTTGACGTTCCAGAAAGCCGTCCGGTTTGCCGAAATCGGCCAGGCCGACGGCAACGTGGTCGACGGCACCGAGCTTGGCCAGCGCGTCGGCCATCGACAGCCCCATTTGGTGTCGCACCTCGGCATCGCCGGCGTGCAGCGGCAGCAGCCCCTCGCCGGCGTTGAAGCCGTCGATGGGCTCCATTAAGTAGAAGACCGCGTCGCCGAGCACGCTGGTGTCCTCGCAGGTGGCGATCAGGTGGGGGTGCGGCACATCCGAACCGGCCAGCGCGGCAAGGACTTTGGTTTCCCGCAGGATCACGCTGTTGCTGCGGGTACGCAGGTGCCGCGGCCCGCGTCGCAGCACGTAGTCGCGGCCCGACCTGCTGAACCGCAGCATGACGTTTTGCGTGCCGCCGGTGACCGCTGAAACGTCCGCGAGCGGTCCTTCGCCGAGCCCCTGCTCGGTCATCCAATCGGCGACGGCTTTGAGATCGACGGCCTCCACGACCGTCAGCCCTTGGCGTGCGGGGTGTAGCGGATGGTCTGCGCCCAGATCATGCCGTCGCGGAACACGAAGGTGTCGACCCCGTCGTCGACCCGATTGACCGCCGAATCGGCCGCCCATTCGAGAAACAGCACATCGCCGTCGAGCACCTGGGTCTTCAGGTCCCACGCCGCGTTAGGCAGGTCGTCGAGGAGTTTGGCGAACACCTGCCGGGCCCCGTCCCTGCCGCGCGCGACGCCGGCCGAGGTGATCACCACGGAGTCGTCGGCGTAGTCGGCGACGATCTCGTCGAGGTCGCCGGCGGCCAGCGCCTTCCCATGGTGGGCGAATACTTCCTGCGGCGCACGTGTCATGGGTCCTCCGCAACCTGTGGGTCGTCTGGGAATGAGCCTAGGCCACCTACGCAGAGCGGCCGACGCGGCCAATGGCTGGAAGGATAGTGTGCGGAACTAACTTTTTGGCCGTGAAGGGGACTAAAGATGCCGCGTACCGACAACGACTCCTGGGACATCACCCAAAGCGTGGGGGCCACCGCGCTGGGTGTCGCCGCCGCCCGAGCCGCGGAGACCGAGAGCAAGAACCCGCTCATCAACGACCCGTTCGCCCGCGTGTTCGTGGACGCGGCGGGGGAGGGGATGTGGAGCGTCTATGCCAATCCCACCCTGATGGCCAAGGTGATCGAACTCGAACCCGATGCGGGGACGCGCATCCAACTGATGATCGACTTCATGGCCACCCGGACCGCGTTCATCGACGAGTTCTTCCTCAACGCGGCCGACGCGGGCGTTCGGCAGGTGGTGATCCTGGCGGCCGGCCTGGACGCACGCTCGTGGCGGTTGCCCTGGCCGGACGGCACCACCATCTACGAACTCGACCAGCCCAAGGTGCTGGAATTCAAGACGTCAACGCTGCAGCAGTATGGTGCCCACCCCACGGCCCGGCTGGTCAACATCGCGATCGACCTACGCCAGGATTGGCCAAAGACGCTGCAAGAAGCCGGCTTTGACCCGTCACAACCCACCGCCTGGTCGGCCGAGGGACTGGTCCGCTACCTGCCCGCGCAGGGCCAGGATCTGTTGTTCGAGCGCATCCATTCACTCAGCGCCGAAGGCAGCCGCCTGGCCACGAACGTGCCCAGCGCGGGCTTCGCAGACCCCGCGCTTGTGCAACGCCAGCACGACGACATGCGCCGGGTGCGGACCACGGTCGCCAAACTGGTCGACATCGACCTTCCCGACGACAGCGACATCTGGTATCCGGAGGAGCGCACGCCCGTCGACGCCTGGCTGCGCGACCATGGCTGGAGCGTGTCAGCAGATAGCTTCGCGGAGCTGATGGCCCGCTACAGCCGCGACATTCCCGAGGAGGTCAAGGATGCAATGCCACCAACACTTTTCGTAGCTGCCCAGCGCGGCGCGTCGGGTTAGCTGGCGTTGAAAGAGCTGGCCTCGCCTGCGGGCCGGTGAAGCCGGACGAAGTGGGGGCAAAGCGCGCAACCCGGAAGCGCCTTCGCCGGCGAAGCGCGCAGCAAATTTCCGCGAGAGTCGTTGTGAGGCAAAGGAAGAGCTCACAGCTGGCGCTTAGCATCCGAGTGGCCGCGCCGGGCGGCCGATCTCAACGTTTGCCGCAGCTAAGAAGTTGCAAATACGTTATATACCAACGCGTTTCGGCCGGTTTATCGGACAAACCCACGGGGTAGCTACGAGCCATGAACAATGCTTTGCGCCTCTCGGCCACCACACTTGTCATGAGCGCCGGGCTCGGGCTCGCGGGACTGGGGGCGGCCGCCGTCGCCGACGCCCAACCCGCACCGTTTGCCCCCTTCCCGGACTACCACTGGTGCCCCGGAGACCGTTGGGACCCGGGGTGGGGTAATAACTGGGACTTCGGCCGCTGCCACGACGGCCATTACTTCGACGGCGAGCCCCGCGACCCGGGTCACTGGCACGGCTGGTAAACCGCCGCATCCGCGACCCTAGGGCGCAAACACGACCCGTTCCTCGGAGTCGGTTGTGTTCCAGGCAGATTCAACATCGGCCAGGGGCACGGTGCGGGCGTCGATGCGGAACGCACCACGGGTGATTTCGTCGGCGATGGCGGGCAGTTCAGCCAGGATGTCGCGCGTTGGCACCGAACCCTGCCCGCTCCCGACGATCTGCAGGCGCGCCGCACGCAGCGCCGCGGACGGTATCGCGGCGTCAGCACCTGCGACAGAACCGATCTCGATCCAGATGAGCGGTTTGCCGGGATCGGAGCGGTTGACCACGATGGCGGCCATCGCGCTCTCCGTGGGTGGACCCCACAGGTAATCGATGACGACGTCGACGTCGCGAGCTTCGCGGGCGAGGTCATCGGCGCTGCCGGCATCGCCGAGTTGCACGGTGGCGTCGGCGCCCAGTGCGGCGAGAGCCGCGAGGCGCTCGGGGTCGCGGCCCCCGCCGATAACGCGCGCTGCCCCAAGTCGTTTGGCGACCTGCACCGCCATTCGACCGGAGCTGCCGGTCGCACCCAGAACCAGCACCGTCTGGCCGGGCTCGAAATGGGTGCGCCGCCGAAGGGCGAGCCACGACGACATGACCGGGTTCATCGCCGCGGCGACCAGGATGGGGTCGGCATCGTCTGGCAACGCGACGCTGCGGCGTCGGTCGATCACGGTCTGCTCGGCCATGGCGCCCGCGGTGGTATCGGGTAAGACGAAGTACCGCAGCGTGCCGTCGGCGCCACGTCCCACTCCGTCGATGCCGGGGACGAAGGGTAGGTCACCGGTGCTGGTGTAGTGCGAGCCGTCCGCCTGTGAGCGGACCCGGGGATGCAGGCCCGCGGCGATGACGTCGACGAGCATTTCGTCCGGCGTCTGCGGCGTGGGCGTGGGGAACTCCCGATATGCCGGGGGCGTGTCGAACGTGGTAACGACGGCTGCGTGCATCTCGGTTCTCCTCAACGGCAGGCCGCAAAATAGATCGTAGTGCGAACTATATTAGATGGTATTACGAACTAGTTCAAGCTATGCTGCTGACCATGGGTGCAGTCGATGACGACCTCCGGGACTGCTTGGTTCAGGTGTCCTTCGCCGTGACCGCGGTGCTGAGCCGGGTCGCGGCCGAACAGGATCTGTCCCTGACGCAACTACGTGTGCTGGGGATATTGCGCGATCGAAAGCCGACGATGACCGAGCTCGCCGATTACCTGGGGCTGGAGCGCTCGACCGTCAGCGGCCTGATCGACCGCGCCGTGCAACGCGGACTCGTGCAAAAGACCACCGATCCCGCCGACGGTCGTTCGGTGCGGGTGAGCCTCACGGCGCATGCGCGGAGGCTCGCGGGCGGGATCGTTGCCGACATCGGTGACCTGATGCTCCCGCTGACCGGCCGGCTCAACGCCGGCGAGCAGCAGCGCCTGACCGATCTGCTGACCAAGTTCCTCGCGCGCTAGAACGCGGGGGACTAGCTGCCGGAAACCGGGGCGAACGCGGGTTCGACTTCGCAACCGGCGACGTCCAGCATCATTGCCGCCATCACGTAATGGCCGACCAGCATGCAGAATTCAAGGATCTGGTTCTCGTCGAGTTCGCGGCGCAGGCGTTGGTAGGTAGGTGCAGAGAGGTTTCTGTCGGCGAACAGTTCGTCGGCCGCCGTCAGCAGCGTGCGGGTGCGGTCGGACCATCCCGGGTCGTCGTCGTTGGTCAGCGACTCGATCTCGCTGCGCGGGATGCCGTGTTCGGAGGCCATCCGCGTGTGGTGGCCGTATTCGTATTGGCAGCCCATCCGCCAGGCGATGCGAACGATGATGCGCTCAGTGTCCTCGGGAGATATGGCACCGCCCCGCAGCAGTTGCCCGACCAGCATCGCGTGGATGGGGAAGATGCGGCCCAGCCGCGCCAGCACCAAAAAGCAGTTGTAGTCGTAGGTTTCCCGCGCGCTGCGACGGATGACGGCCAGAAAGAAGCGCTGGAACAGGCGCTGTTGGCTGCGCGGCAGCGGCGGTATCCGGCGCGGATACAGCTCGCCCTGCCAGTCGCCGTCCGGCAACTGAAAGGGCGGCTGGACTGCCGGGGTGCTGGTGCCGCGGTTGCGGCGCAGTAGCGATGTGGCCATGATGAATCTCCTTGAGGTGAAATGGGTTAGGCGCCGATGGCTTTGCCGGTGACGGTCAGGACGACGCGCCGCGGTGCGAACCGGTTCGCCAGCACGGGCACAGCGTTCAGCGAGCCGGAGATGATGCTGGGCGACGGCCATCTCCGGTCCAGGTTCCGCAGTGTCTGCGTGGCCACGGCTTCGGGTGTCTGCCAGCGGCCCACGCCGGGTCGGGTGGTGCCGAGCACATCGAAGAACGGCGTGTGCATCGGACCGGGTGACACCGCGAGGATCCGCAGGCCGCTGCGGCGGTGCTCGTAGGCCAGCGCCTCGGTGAAGCTGAGCACGAAGGCCTTGCTGGCGCCGTAGACGGCCATCGACGGGGTGGGCTGGTAGGCGCTGGTGCTCGCGATATTGACCAGGGCGCCGCGTTCGCCGGCCAGCATTCGCGGCAGCAGCGCACGGGTAAGATCAACGACCGCAACGACATTCAACTGCAGCTGCGCATCGATCGCGCTGATGTCTTGTGCCACAAAGTCACCGTGCGTTCCGACGCCCGCGTTGTTGATCAGGGTGTCCACGCGCACGCCGTCACTGGCCAGCCGGCCGGCCAGGGCAGCACCGGCGTCGGGCTGGGCGAGATCCGCGTCGTAGACGGTGGCGGTGACGTGGTGCCGCGACTGCAGTTCGTCGGCGAGGTTGTCGAGCTTGCCGCGGCTGCGGGCGACGAGAACCAGGTTGGCGCCCCGCTCGGCGAGCTGCTGGGCGAAGGCGGCACCCAAACCCGAGCTGGCGCCCGTGATCAGCGCAGTGGTACCGCTGTATTCGATGGCGCTCATCGCGCGCCCGCTGTTGATGAGATGCCCCGGGGTGCGTCGCCGCTGCGCTCGACCAGCTTAAGATACTCAAAAGGGTTGTGCGCGCAGAAGATATCAACCTCGGGATGGTCAGCGTGCAGCGTGCGCAGCCGATGCTGATTGTGTCGGCGGCCCGCACGTTCTGTGGTCACCATCATCTGAAACAACGCCACCTGCAATCCGCACTGCCGTCGCGGCGATTTGATTTCGCGGGCGTCGAAGTACGCGTCGCCGGCGTGCAGCAGCCAGCCGTCGGCGGTGTTGATCGCAATTCCGCAGTGGCCATGGGTATGTCCGAACAGCGGCACCATCAGGATGTCGTCGCCAAGACCTTCCAACCCGCGAACAGCATCGAAGCCCTGCCATGGTTCGCCGCCGTGGATGTAGGAACGCCACTTCGGGTCGTGCGCCCACATCTTGGGCCGGTACCGCGCCCGCCCGCGGAATCCATGCCGGCGACGCGCGGCCTGCAGTTCGGTCGCGTGCACGTGGACCAGGGCATTGGGGAAGTCGCTGAGGCCGCCCACATGGTCGAGGTCCAGGTGGGTCTGCACGATGTGCCGGACGTCGCCGGTTGAGAATCCCATCGCGCGGATCTGCTCGACGGCGGCCAGGGACGGGTCCAGTGCGGGCCGGCCATACCCCTTGACGAATTCCCAGCCGAGCCGCGACGTGAGGTCGAGATAGTCGGCGCTACCGAGTCCGGTGTCGACGAGTACCAGACCGAAATCGGAGGTTTCCAGGAGTAGCACATGGCAGACCAGGTGTTGCCCCAGCAGCGAAATGCCCTGAATCGAAGCGCAATTGAGGTGGTGGACACGGGTGATCGTCATGGGCAATGCCTTTCCGTGAATGGTCGTTCATTTTTACTACGAACCTCAAAGGCTGTCAATAGTGAACGGGCCTTCACGTATGCTGTCGCCATGCCGAAGGTGAGTCAGGAGCAATGGATCGCCCAGGAGCAGCGCTACCTGGACGCGGCACGTCGATGCTTTACCCGGATCGGTGTCGCGCCCGCCTCGATGCAGGAGATCCGAAGTGAAGCCGGCGTGTCGGCGGGCGCCATGTACCGCTACTTCCCGTCGAAAGACGACTTGGTATACGCCGCGATCGAGACGTCGATGAATGAAGTCGAGGTGCTCCTGTCCGAAGTCGGCGCCCGCAAGGAAGCGTCATCGGCGACCGCCTATCTGCGCCTGTTGCTCGACGCCCTGCGGCAATTCCGCTATCACACCGAAGGTGTCGACCTTTTCCGGTTGGCGATCCAGGGTTGGGCGCACGCCCAGTCGCACCCGAAAACCAGGACGATGATCATGGCCAGCTTCCGCCGCCAGCGCGCCATCTATGCGCAAAACGTCGCGCGGTGGACCGGCAAAGCCGATGCGGATCCCGTCGCGGCCGCCATCGGCGGTGCGGTGATCGGCTACGTCGTGCAATCGGCCTTCAGCGACAGCGACGTCGACCCGAAGCAGTACTGCCGGGGTCTTTCCAGTCTCGGCTAGGTACTGCCACCCGAAGTCGCCGATGCTGAGGGCAGCAGGCGTTCGACGTCCTCTTTGATAGCGGCTATCGCGTCGACGGGTGTCAGGTCCTGGCCTTGGCTGTTCTGTCCGAGTTGGGGCCAGCCGGCTCCATCGGGACCGCGCAGTTGGTCCCAGATGTCGCGGACCTTCGACAACAGTTCGGTTTGCTCGTCGTCGGTGAGTGCCATCAACCAACCTCCGTTCGTTGTAATGCCGCATGCGGCAGCGAATTCTTGTGGAGTCAGCCCGTCGGCGGAGTTCATGTCGCAGTTGCCGAATGGGGGAGTACCTTGCGGCAGATTTGGGCTGTAGCCCGTGCCGTCGGTGTACTGGTGGGCCACCTGCCCGGGAAGGTTCGGATTCGACCCGTAGCCCGCGGCGATCACACGAAGCCCGTCGGGGCGCACACGCCACATGTTGGAGAAGTCAAACGCGTTGGCGTAGCCAATGATCCGAGCGGGTGATCCCGCATAGTCCGCAAGGCTCCAGTACAGGGCGTTGATCCAACTCGACCCGTCGCCGGCCGGGTTGCCGCCCGATTCGACGTCGAGCATCAGTGCGACTCGCGGATGCAGGCCGCCGCCGGCGTCGATCATCGAACGGACCGTGTCGGCCGTGTCCGACCAATTCGTCCGCACATAGGTGTAGACGATCCCGAATGTCATTCGCCCGCTGTCCAACGCTGCGCGCATCCACGCGTAGTTCGCGGCGAAGTTGTGATCCTGGTAGGTGCCGTCGCTGACCCGGATCGAAAGCACCTGGTAAGGATACGAGTCATTCACGGGTACTTGGTATTCGGAGACGTCGGCGAAGAGGGTGTCGGTCAAGGCAGCTCTCTCTAGGGCGGCAGGGGTCGCACTTTCTGTTACCCGCAATAGGGGGTAACCATGCCTGGGATCCGGACCGTAGCCGCTCGGTATCGTCGCTCTTATGGCTGCCCGGGCCGACCGACCCGCCCGCGTCGACGACGTACATCGGATCGTCGCGTCGATGCCGCATGTCACGCGTCTGGAAGGCCCGAAGGGCAACGCCATTTATCAGGTGGGCGGGAAGTCGTTCGTGTTCTTCCGGACTCCCCAGCCCGACGCGACCGACGCGGACACCGGCGAGCGCTACGCCGACGTGATCATGCTCTGGGTGGAGTCGGAGAGCGACAAGTCGGCGCTCGTACAAGATCCTCGCTCCCCGTTCTTCACCACAGACCACTTCGACGGACATCCCTCAGTGCTGGTGCGGGGCAGTCGATTAGCAGAGATTAGTAAGACCGAGCTCACCGAGCTGATCCAGGACGCGTGGCTGTCCCGGGCTTCGAAGAGACGCGCTGCCGCCTGGCTCGCTCACAACCAATAACGGGGCCCTGGGGTGCTCTGAATTCAGGTTTAGACATGAGTCCAATGGGTATCGCTAGCGCACGGGAATTTTCTCGGACACAACGGAGGTCACGGTGCGAGGTCGTGGAATTCTTGGCGCGGTAGTCGTCGTGTGGTTGCTCATCGGAGTCTTCGCGGCATACCAGCGTCATTACTTCGAAAACGGGCCGACTAACTGCGGGACCGCCGCCTCCATAGCAACGACAGTTGTTGCCGGGCCGCTGAATTACAAGGTCAATCCAGCGGTCAACTGCGACACGCCCAACGTGCCGCAGCCAAAGCAATAGGAATTACCCCTCACAAGAAGGAGCTAGTAATGATCGGACTGGGCGTTGTTTTGATCATCCTGGGATTTGTCTTTCCCGCTCTGCACATTCTTTGGACAATCGGCGTGATATTGCTCGTCGTCGGCGCCGTTCTCTGGATTCTGGGTTCTGTGGGCCGCCCGGTTGCCGGCCGGCGTCACTGGTACTGATGGGCCGCCCCAAAACTTTCACAGGACACGCATAGGGTTCCCATAGCCCCGGCCTAGTCGGGTGCGGATACTGGAAGTTGTGACTCAGACGCGAACCCCAGTTGAGCGCGTGGTGATGTGCCGTGCTGACGGCAATCCGATCAACGTGCTCGTCGTCGATGATGAAGCTGTCCTCGCCGAGATGGTGTCGATGGCATTGCGCTACGAGGGCTGGAACATCGCCACGGCCAGTGATGGCTCGGCGGCGATTGCGGCGGCTCGCGATCAGCGGCCCGACGTGGTCGTGCTCGACGTGATGCTGCCCGACATGAGCGGCCTCGACGTGCTGCACAAGTTGCGCGAAGAGCACCCGCAACTCCCAGTGCTCCTGCTCACGGCGAAAGACGCGGTGGAAGATCGCATCGCCGGGCTGACCGCGGGCGGCGATGACTACGTCACCAAGCCGTTCAGCATCGAGGAAGTCGTGCTGCGGTTGCGGGCGCTGTTGCGGCGCACCGGCGTTACGACGGTGGACAGTGGCGCGCAGCTGGTGGTCGGAGACCTGGTCCTCGACGAAGACAGCCACGAGGTCATGCGCGCCGGCGAGCCGGTCTCGTTGACCTCCACCGAGTTTGAGCTGTTGCGATTCATGATGCGCAACTCGAAGCGTGTGCTGAGCAAGGCGCAGATTCTGGACCGGGTCTGGAGCTACGACTTCGGCGGCCGATCCAACATCGTCGAACTTTATATCTCTTACCTGCGCAAGAAGATTGACAGCGGTCGTGAGCCCATGATCCACACGCTGCGCGGCGCAGGATATGTCCTCAAGCCAGCCCGCTAGGAGCGATCGCAAGGGCGGCGAAGCCGGTCGCAGCGGGTCGCGACCGTCGGTTGGGACGAGGCGCGCTTGGTCGCTTCGGCTGCGGTTGTTGGCCGGGCAGATCGTGGTGCTTGCTGTCGTTTGCATCGGCATCAGCGCGGCCACCGAGTTGGCATTGCGCCACCACCTGGTAACGCAACTCGACGGCCAGCTCGCCGGGACCTCGTACCGATCGGCCCTGCTGTACCCCGAACCGAAACGTCCGGGGTGGCGGCAATCGCACTCCTACTATCCGAGTCCTGGCCCCGGCCCGAGGTTCCTCGACGCCCCGGGCCAGCCCGCCGGCATGATCGCCGCAGTGATCAGTAGGGGCAAAGTCGTCGATGTCGGCTACCTCACCAACGGCGGCACCCGTGCTGCGGTATCCCCGACCGCCCAGGCCCAACTGGAAGGCATCGCCAGCACCAGCAAGCCGGTAACCCTGGACCTCGACGGCCTCGGGCGCTATCGACTCACCACAGCCCTCAGCCGCAACGGGGGCGACATCATCATCACCGGGCTGTCGATGTCCAGCGTCGACGCCACGATGATGCGGATGCTGATCATCTTGATGATCGTCACGCTGATAGCGCTGACCGCCGCCACGATCGCCGGCGCCATCATAATCCGGCGTGCGCTGACGCCCCTGCGCCGCCTCGCGCAAACCGCGAGCAGGGTCGCGGACCTGCCATTGTCGCGCGGCGAAGTCGAACTGCCGGTGCGCGTACCCGAATCCGACGCGAACCCGTACACCGAGGTCGGCCAGCTCGGATCCGCGCTGAACCGAATGCTCGACCACATCACTGCCGCGCTGTCCGCGCGACAGGCCAGCGAGACCCGCGTTCGTCAGTTCGTCGCCGACGCGAGTCACGAGCTGCGCACGCCGCTGGCAGCGATCCGCGGCTACACCGAGCTCACCCAGCGGATGGGTGATGACCGCGAAGCGGTGGCGCAGGCGATGAGTCGGGTCGCGTCCGAAACCGCCCGGATGACGCGTCTGGTCGAGGACCTGCTGCTGCTGGCCCGCCTGGACTCCGGACGCCCACTTGAACGCGAACCGGTGGACCTGACAGAGCTCGCGGTCGACGCGGTCAGTGACGCCCACGTCGCCGGACCGGATCACCAGTGGGAGCTCGACCTGCCCGAAGAACCGGTGCTCGTCACCGGCGATGCGGCGCGGCTGCATCAGGTGGTGACCAATCTGCTTGCCAACGCACGCATCCACACCGCGGCGGGCACCGTCGTGACGACACGGTTGACCACCGAGCCCGAGCACAGCGTGCTGCAGGTCGTCGACAACGGTCCCGGCATTCCGACGGAGCTGCAGTCGGAAGTGTTCGAGCGCTTCGCGCGCGGGGATTCCTCACGCTCGAGCAAGAGCGGCAGCACCGGGCTGGGCCTGGCGATCGTCTCCGCCGTGGTCAAGGCCCACAACGGCACGATCACCGTGAACAGCTCACCCGGTCATACCGAATTCACGGTGCGGCTGCCACTCAACGGGTGGCAGCCGCCCGCTCCGAGCGCTGCGAGCGCCTCTAATTCAGTGGGCTCGGACGCCCACTAGGAGCAAGTCGCGTCGATTTCGAACGGCTTGTTCACCGGCTGCGTCGGGTTGGCCATGTCCATACCGGTCGCGGTGCCGGTGATCTTGTACGTGTTGCCGTCCATCGTCACCGAGGCGTTGCCCTGGCCGCCTTGCGCGTACTGCAGGGTCACACCGTTGACGTTGCCGAGCTGGACGGCCTTCACTCCGGGCGGATTGGCGTCGGTGAGCACGACGCTGATGCCGGTGCCGTTCCCGCCGACCGCGATGCTGATGTTGCCGGCGGCCTTGGTGCAGACAGTCGTGCCCTGGACGTTTTGGTCCTTGCCGTCGATGACGACCTTCGCCTTATTGTTGCCGCCGACCGAAACCGAGCCTCCCGGCACGGAAGTCGCGACGCCGCCACCATTGGAATTGCTCGAACACCCAGAAATACCGGCGGCCAGAAGGGCCGCTCCGACTGCTGCGACCGTCAGTCCACGCTTCACGTGTTCTCCTTTGCCCGTGTTTGCGGGCGTCGGCTTTGACGACCGCATCGGCAGTATGCGGGTTAACTGGACCGCAGAGCTAGATCCCGCGAGAAATTTATTTCTTATTCGTTAACCGGTCGTCACTGAACAGGCACTTCTCGGCGGGACTCGCCGATGGCAATGTATTGGCGGTGGATCACAAACCCCCAACCGCGGTCATTCAGTCGGCCCATAGCGAAATCTCACTACCGTTCCACGACACAACGGATTTCGACGATGCCGATCGTGGATTTATTGCTGCCCTGTCGCCCTGCGTCGTCGAGGCGGCCGACGGCCGCGTGGTGTGGGACAACGACTCGTACGCCTTCCTCGACGGCCCCGCGCCGGCGTCGGTCCACCCCAGTCTGTGGCGGCAATCGACCCTGGCCGCCAAACAAGGGCTGTACGAAGTGGTACCCGGGATCTATCAGGTCCGCGGTTTGGACATCTCCAACATCACCTTCATCGAGGGCGACACCGGGATCATTGTCATCGATCCGCTGATCTCCACCGAGGTCGCCGCTGCTGCCCTGGGCCTGTATCGCGCCCACCGGGGCGCCGATCGGCGCGTCGTCGCCGTCATCTACACCCACAGCCACGCTGACCACTTCGGGGGCGTACTGGGCGTCACCTCACAGGCCGACGTGGATGCCGGAGCGGTGGCCGTGCTGGCGCCGGAAGGGTTTACCGCACACGCGGTCCAGGAGAACGTCTACGCCGGACCGGCAATGACGCGACGGGCGACCTACATGTACGGCTCGCTGCTGGACCGGGGACCGCAGGGCCAGGTGGGCTGCGGTCTGGGCCAGGCGCCGTCCACGGGTGAGGTGGCCCTGATCGTTCCGACAATCGACATCCGGACGACGGGGGAGACGCGCACGATTGACGGCGTCGAGATCGAGTTTCAGATGGCGCCGGGCACCGAGGCCCCTGCCGAAATGCATTTCTATTTCCCGCGTTTCCGCGCCTTGTGCATGGCGGAGAACGCCACCCATAATCTGCACAACCTGCTGACGCTGCGGGGCGCGCTGGTGCGCGACCCGCACGCCTGGTCGGGCTATCTCACCGAGGCGATCGACACCTTCGCCGATCGCGCCGATGTGGTGTTCGCATCGCACCACTGGCCGACCTGGGGTCGCGAGAGCATCGTGAAATTCCTTTCGCTGCAACGGGATTTGTACGCCTATTTACACGACCAGACGCTGCGGTTGCTCAACCTGGGTTACACCGGTGTGGAGATCGCCGAGATGTTCCAGATGCCACCGGCTTTGGAGCAGGCGTGGCATACCCACGGCTATTACGGCTCGGTCAGCCACAATGTGAAGGCGGTCTATCAGCGCTACATGGGTTGGTTCGACGGCAACCCGGGCCGGCTGTGGCCCCATCCTCCCGAGGCGCTCGCTCCGCGCTACGTCGAGGCGCTGGGCGGCATCGACCGTGTGGTCGAGCTCGCGAAGGCGGCGTTCGATTCGGGTGATTTTCGCTGGGCGGCGACGCTACTCGATCATGCGATGTTCACCGACAGTGAGCACGCGGTCGCCCGCGAGCTGTACGCCGACACCCTGGAGCAACTGGGGTACGGGGCCGAGAACGCCACGTGGCGCAACTTCTTTCTCAGTGGCGCCACCGAATTGCGCGACGGCAATTTCGGCACCGCCACGTCGACCACCTCGCCGACAATGCTCTCCCAGCTCACGCCCGAGCAGATCTTCGACAGCCTGGCCATCCGGGTCAACGGACCGGGAAGCTGGGACCTCGACCTCGCCTTGGACATCACGTTCACCGATGCGGATGCGAATTACCGGCTCACCCTGCGCAACGGCGTGCTCGTCTACCGCAAGACCGCACCCGACGCCGCGTCGGCGACGGTCACCGTGCGGCTGGCCGGCAAGGCGCGGCTGCTGGGCGCGGCGTTCGGGGACTTCACCTCGCCGGGCCTCGAACTGTCCGGCGACGAGACGGCATTGCAGTCGCTGCTGGCTGTGCTCGATGCGCCCGACCCGAGCTTCAACATCATCACGCCTTAGCGTTAGCCGACGTCGATCACGACCTTGCCGAGGACCTTGCGGTCGGCAACGTAACGCAACGCCGCAGGAGTCTCCTCCAACGGGAAACGCGCGCCGATGTAGGGACGGACGGTGCCGGCGGCGAACATCTGCGCCAGTTCATTCACGTCGCGCGCGGCCTCCTCCGGGTAGTCGTCGAAGAAGGTACGGATCTCCATTCCCCGTACGCAGATGCCTTTGAGCATGACGAGATTGAGCGGAATTGCCGGGATCGCACCGGCTGCATAGCCCAGGGTGACGAAGGTTCCGCCACGAGCAAGCGCGCGCAGTGCCGGCTCCGAATACCGTCCGCCGACCGGGTCGAGCACCACCCGGGCCGCATCACCGGTGAGTTCACGGATGCGGGTTTTCAGGTCCTCGCGGTCGTAGTCCACGACGGCCTCCGCGCCTCGCAGATGGCAAACCTCGAGCTTCTCGGGGCTCGACGCGGCGGCAAGCACCCGGGCCTTCATGGCGACCGCCAGATCAACCGCGGCCAGCCCCACACCACCCGCGGCGCCCAGCACCACCACCCAATCACCCTCTGCCACTTGGGCAACCGAGCGCAGAGCGTGGTAGGCGGTGCGGTACGTGACGCCGAACGCCGCGGCCGACGCGAAATCGGCGTCGTCGGGAACGAGCGTGGCCTGGCTCGCGTCGAGCAGCGCCTGTTCGGCGAAGGCGCCGAAAGTGGTTCCGGCAACCCGCTGACCCGGGCTGAACGGCGCACCTTCGCCGGCGGCGATCACCTCGCCGGCGATCTCGTTGCCCGGGATGAACGGCGGCGGGATCTTGATCTGGTACTTGCCGGCGATGAAGAGCACGTCGGGAAAGTTGACCGCCGCCGCGCGGACCCGCACCAGCAGTTGACCGGGACTGACGACCGGATCGGGAACATCGTCGATGACGAGATCCTCCGGTTCGCCGTAAATACGGCACATGACCGCCCGCATCAGCCGACCCCCAGTCCCCGCAGACAAAACTGCGTCAGGTGCGCAATGTCGGCGGTATCGGGCCGGTCGGTCGAGCCCACATACCGTCGCATCATCGCCGCCGTGCAACTGAAGACGGCATTGACATCGCGGTCGACGTCGCTGCTGCCCAGCGCCGTCACCGGTTCGATCAGCAGATCACGCAGTGGCCGCATCATTTCCTGGTCGCTTGCAGGCCAATTGGTGCCGACGGACAGCTGTCCCGCTGCCGCGCGGCTCATGCTGATCAGGTGTGGGTCGGCGACCTGCGCGAGCGTGCCCTCGATCCAGCGGATCACCTTGTCTTCCGGTCTGGTTTCCTTGGCCATCTGATGGTGCAGGTAGGAGACGACGATCGCCACCCCGCGCTCCATCACCGCCAGGATGAGATCGTCCTTGCCGGCGAAATACCGATAGAACGCCTTGTTCGACGAGCCCGCCTCGGCCACGATATCGCTGACCCGCGGCGGCTCGGGTGCAACCCGCTCCATCACCCGCACCGCGGCGGCCAGGATGCGCTCGACCTCCTCGGTGGCCCCGCGCTGCCGGTCGTCGAGCGCACGCTCGACGGCCGCGGCGACTCTGCTATTGGTCAATGAGCTCACCGTATTTGGCGCGCACCGCCGCGCGGCGAACATCCAACATCTCGCTCGGCCAGTCACCCTCTTCAGGCTCGTAGCCCTTGAGCAGCATCCTGGCCAGGTTGACCTTGTGGGCTTCGGTCGGCCCGTCGGCCAGGCCGAGTGCAATCCCGCCGAGCAGCACGTTGACCAGCGGCAGCTGGTCGGTGAGCCCGATCGCGCCATGCACCTGGATCGCGCGCATGGCAATGGATTTCAGCACCTGCGAGGCGAGTATCTTGCAGGCGGCGATCTCGGCGCGGGCGGCTCGCTCGTCGCCGCTGTCAATCAGCCACGCGGCGTGCAGCACCGTCAGCCGGAACGGGATCAACTCGGTGTAGGAGTCGGCGACGAACTCCTGAACCAACTGCTTGTCGGCCAGCAGGCTGCCCTGTGTAAAACGGCTTTTCGCGCGTCGCGACATCATCTCGACCGCGCGCTGCGCCATGCCGATTGAGCGCATCGCGTGATGCAGGCGTCCCCCGGCCAGTCGGGTCTGCAAAATTAGGAAGCCCTGACCGGGTTCGCCGAGCAGCGCGTCCGACGGCACCCGCACCCCGTCGTAGTGCACCAGGGAATGCCCCGGCTCGTGCGGGTCCGCGCCCACCAGGTGGTGGTTCGCTTCCAGGACCAGCCCCTTGGTACCGGCGGGAATCAAAAACGTCGAAGCGCCGGTGTGCACGGGCACGTCGGGATCGGTGATCGCGACGACGATGAAGAACGAGGCGACGGAGGCGTTGGAGGAGAAGTACTTTCGTCCGGTGATCACCCAGTCATCACCGTCCCGGACCGCACGCGTGGTGAATACCCGCGGATCGGCGCCGCCCTGCGGCTCCGTCATCGAGAAGCACGAGAAGATTTCGCCGGACAGCAAGCCCGCCAGATAGCGGTCCTTCTGATCCTGAGTCCCGAAGCGGGCGATGATCTCGGCGTTGCCGGTGTCGGGCGCTTGCGTGCCGAACACGATCGGCGCCCACGGACTGCGGCCCAGAATTTCGTTGATCAACGTGAGTTTGACCGCGCCGAACCCCTGCCCGCCCAGTTCCGGACCCAAATGCGGTGCCCACAAGCCATTGTCGCGGACTTGCTGTTTGAGCGGGTCGACGATCCTGCGGCGCTCGTCGTTGAGTGGCAGGAATTCGCAGCCGGGGAACAGCACCTCGAGCGGTTCCACTTCCTCGCGCACGAATTCGCGGACCCAGTCCAGCTTCTTTTCGAATTCCGGTTCTGTGGAGAAGTCCCAAGACATTCAAATACTTCCGTTCTTAAGGGATCCCGCCGTCGGCGCGCAGGATCGAACCGGTGGTGAAACTCGAGGCATCGGAAGCCAAAAACAGTGCAGCGCCGACGATTTCGGGCGGATTGCCGGCGCGTTGCAAAAAGAACTGGCCGAACCTGTTGACGCTGTCGTGCTCCAGGCCCCAGGCCTTGCTGACGTCGGTGAGGAACGGGCCGGCCATCAGTGTGTTGACCCGCACGGTCGGCCCGAACGCCTGGGCCAGTCCCTCGGTCATGGCGTTGAGCCCTGCCTTGGCCGCGGCGTAGGGAACGATGCCGCCGTTGGGGCGTAACGACCCCGAGGAGCTCACGTTGATGATAGAACCGCGGCCGGCGGCCACCATCCGCTCGCCCACCAGTGCCGATAATCGGAAGGGGCCCTTGAGATTCAGGTTGACGACGGCGTCGAAGAGTTTCTCGGTGACGTTGGTCAGCTTGTCGTAGAGCGGTGACATGCCCGCGTTGTTGATCAGCGTGTCGACCTTGCCGAAGCGTTCGTAGGTGGCGTCGACCAGTCCGTCGAGTTCATCCCAACGACCCACGTGGACTTGGTAAGCCATGGCGGAACGGCCCGTCTCGGTCTCGATTTCCTTGGCGGTGGCCACACAGTTGTCCATGTTGCGGCTGGCGATGACGACGTCGGCTCCGCAGCGCGCGGCCGCGAACGCCATCTCCCGGCCCAGTCCGCGGCTGCCCCCGGTGATGAGCACCACCCGGTCTGTCAGATCGAAAATGCCTTCGGCGTAACCCATTTCAGCGGGCCTTTCTTGGCAGAGACCTGGCGAGCTCGGCCGCCGTGGCGATCAACCCGGGAATCATCGCGCCGAAGGCGTCCTGGATCTTCGGATCGACTTTCCCGGTGCGCACTCCGGCGGCATACGTCTTCTCCAGCACGATGCCTAATTTCCAGTTGGCCAGCACCAGGTAGTAGTCGATGTTCTCGGTGGAAAGCCCGCTGACCGTTTCGTAATGTTTGAGTAGTTCGCTGCGCGTCGGCATTCCGCGCATGTCGAGATAGAACCCGCCTTCGCGCGGATTCTCGCCGTCATAGCCCAGCAGTGCCCAGGCGAGATCGAGCAGCGGGTCGCCTACAGTCGTCATCTCCCAGTCCACGATCGCCGCCAGACGCGCCGGCGCACCGTGGGCAAACATCACGTTGGCGAATTGGTAGTCGCCATGCATGATTCCGGGCTTGTACTGCGCGGGCCGGTTATCGCGCAGCCAGTCGGCGGCCTCGTCGAGGCCGGGCAGTTCGCGCACCTTGTAGGCGTCCAGGAACTTCAGCCACCGATCGACCTGCCGTTCGTGGAATCCGTCGGGGCGCCCGAAGCCGTCGAGTCCCTGTGCGCGCCAGTCAACCCGGCCCAGCTTGGCGGCGCCGTCGACAAGCTCGAAGGCGAGCCCGCGCCGCGCCGTCAGGTCGTTGTCGAACGGGTCCGCCCAGCCGCCGCCGTCCATCGGGCTCCACCCGTCGATCGCACGCATCACGTAGAACGGCATGCCGAGCACGGTGCCCGTCTCGTCGGCCGCGATCAGCTCGGCGTGCGGCACGTCGGTGCCGGAGAGCGCGCGCACCAACCGGATCTCCCGTAACAGCCCATCGATACGGGCTGCGTCGGCGCGCGCCCCTGGCATCCGCAGCACCATCTTCGCCCTCGCCTCTGCGCTGCCGCGCTCGAGCAGATACAGCGTGTTCTGCGAGCCGCCCTTGAGCTGTTGCAGCGACAGCTCCTCGCCGCCGCCCGGTGCTCCGTTCGCGTCCAGCCACCGAGCCAGAACGCCCGCGTCCAGTTGTGTCTCGTCGATCGTCGACATGTCGCCGCACACCTCGCTCTCCATGCGGAGAATAGCATTCTCCACCGGATTGGGAAGGGGCTTAATCCGAAGGCCGGGCCACTCTTCCTCCTCGGATCGAGCCTGGAACCGATGCGTGCGAAAGTAACGGCATGCAAGTGCTGCTGATCCGACATGCGCTGCCGCTGCGCAGCGAACACGGTGAGGGTTCCGACCCGACCCTGTCGGAGGAAGGGCTGGCCCAGATCAAGCGCCTGCCCGACGCGCTCGCCAGGTTTCCCATCTCCCGGGTGCTGAGCAGTCCGCAACGGCGCGCCGTTCAGACCGCGGAACCGGTCGCGGCGGCGCGTGGGCTGGCTGTCGAAATCGACGACCGGTTCGCCGAATACGACCGCGACCTTCCGCATTACATCCCCGTCGAGCAGATCCGAAACGAAAACCCGCAGGAGTGGGCGCGGATGGCCGAAGGGCGGTTGCCCAGCGCGGTCGACGAGGACGCGTTTCGCGCCCGCGTCTCCGCCGCGGTTCACGACCTCGTCGCCGCCGCCGATCCCGAGGACACGGTTGCGGTATTCAGCCACGGCGGGGTGATCAATCTGCTGCTGCACGAGATCTTGGGCACGACGAGGCTGTTGTCGTTTCCCGTCGATTACGCCTCGCTGACGCGGTTGCTCTACTCCCGGTCCGGCCAGGCGACGGTCGCGGCGGTCAACTCGACCGAACACGTGTGGGACCTGTTACCGCGCAATCAGCAGCGATGGTAAACAAGTCCGGTGACTTCAACTGACCGACTCGAGGGGCTCGACCTCGGCGGGCTGGACCGGTATCTGCGTTCGCTGGGCATCGAGCGCGACGGGGAGTTGCGCGGGCAGTTCATCTCCGGCGGCCGCTCCAATCTGACGTTCCGGGTCTACGACGACAAGACGAACTGGCTGGTGCGACGCCCGCCGCTGCACGGGTTGACACCGTCGGCGCACGACATGGCCCGCGAGTACCGGGTGGTCGCCGCGCTACAGGACACCGCTGTTCCGGTGGCCCGCACCATCGCCCTGTGCGAGGACAACGCGGTGCTGGGGGCACCCTTCCAGATCGTCGAATTCGTTGTCGGCCAAGTGGTGCGCCGGCGTGCGCAGTTGGAGGCGTTCAACCACACCGTGATCGACGGCTGTGTCGAGGCCTTGGTCCGTGTCCTCGTCGATCTGCACAGCGTCGATCCGAACGCGGTGGGGCTCGGCGATTTCGGTAAACCAAGTGGGTATCTGGAACGTCAGGTCCGCCGCTGGGGTTCCCAATGGGACCTGGTGCGCCTGCCCGACGACCATCGCGACGCCGACGTTGCGCGCCTGCATTCCGGTCTGGGCCAATCCATTCCGCAGCAGAGCCGTACATCGATCGTGCACGGCGACTACCGCATCGACAACACCATCCTGGACAACGACGATCCGACTCGCGTCCGTGCCGTGGTGGACTGGGAGCTCTCGACGTTGGGTGACCCGCTCAGTGATGCGGCGCTCATGTGCGTGTACCGCGATCCCGCGCTGGACCTGATCGTCAATGCGCAGGCCGCCTGGACGTCTCCCCTGTTACCGACGGCCGACGAGCTCGCCGATCGCTACTCACTGGTGTCCGGGCTGTCGCTGGCGCACTGGGAGTTCTACATGGCGCTGGCTTACTTCAAGCTTGCCATCATCGCCGCCGGCATCGATTTCCGCAGGCGCGTGGCGGACCAGGCGGAGGGCAAGGACGACGTCTCTGACGGGCCGGAGGTCGTGGCGCCGTTGATCTCGCGCGGGCTGGCCGAGCTCGCCAAGCTACCTGGTTGACGCCTTGAGCGCCGCCACGTGGCTCTTCTTGGCGGCTCGCCGCAGCTGAATGATCCGCGCTGTGCCTACGGTCACCGTGATCAGCCCGCCGCCGATCGCTGCCAGTAGCATCGCCACTCCCAGCGGCAGGTTCCAGTGCCAGCCCAAGAAGGTGAACGACGTGTTCTCCATGTTCTGGGTGATGAAGATGAGCTGCAGTATCAGGATCAGGAAACCAGCGATCAACGATGTCCACAGGGCGCCCGCGCGGGTCAACTTGGCCGCTGGATCTTTAACCGGTGGGCCTGCGGACGGTGCCGGCGCAGTCGGGGGCTCGGTAGCAGGCTTGTCAGCCGAGCCAGAGGGGTCGCTGCTCATAGTTCCATCTTTGACCCATCTGGCGCAGAAATAAACAAACCACGCAAGAAACCTGCCGCGGCCTGAACCGCACGCGGCGGCGCCTCGTAATTTCCGACGTAGTGTCAACACCGTGAGGATGCCGGGGCGTATGCGAATTGCGATCGTCCCTGCGAACGTATGTGTTGCGCTGTTGTGCCTGATCGCGGCCTGTGCCAACCCCGATCCGCTGAGTGCCGAGACCCGAAGCATGAAATCCATCGTGGTGGGCTCGGGCGACTTTCCGGAATCCGAGATCGTCGCCGAGATCTATGCACAAGCATTGCAAAGCAACGGCTTTGACGTCGGGCGCCGCCCGGGGATCGGCAGTCGCGAGACCTATATGCCGGCGCTCAAAGACCATTCGATCGACCTGGTCCCGGAGTACATCGGCAACCTGTTGCAGTACTTCGCGCCCAATTCGAAGTCGACCATGCTGAACGCTGTCGAGTCGGAGCTTCGGCAGCGATTGCCGGCTGACCTGTCGATTCTGACGCCGTCTGCGGCCTCCGACACCGACACGGTCACCGTCACCAGTGCCACCGCCCGGCAGTGGAATCTGACCACAATCGCCGACTTGGCAGTACATTCGGCGGACGTGAGGTTCGCAGCGCCCTCAGACTTCCAGTCGCGGCCGTCCGGGCTGCCGGGTCTGAAGCAGAAGTACGGGCTCTCGATCAGTCCCGGTAATTTCGTGGCGATCGAGGACGCCGGCGGCGCGGTCACTGTGCGCGCACTGATTCAGGTCAGGGTCAACGCGGCCGACATCTTCAGTACCTCACCGGCGATCGGGCAAAACCACTTGGTGGTGCTCGACGACCCGGAACACAATTTCTTGGCCGGCAACATTGTGCCCCTGGTGAATTCGCAGAAGAAATCCGATCTGCTCATTAATGTTCTCGACGCCGTATCGGCGAAACTGACCTCGGCCGGGGTGGCCGCGCTCAACGCCGCGGTGGCCGGTAACGGGGGAATGGATCCCGCTCAGGCAGCGCGGAACTGGTTGCGGGACAACGGTTTCAACCACCCCATCGGCACATGATCGTCTACGACAAAGTCACCAAGCTATTCGGCGGCGGCAGCACCGCGGTCGATCAGTTGAGCCTCGAAGTTCACGATGGCGAATTGACGGTGTTCGTCGGCTCCTCGGGCAGCGGCAAGACCACGGCGCTGCGCATGATCAACCGGATGATCGATCCGACTTCGGGAACAGTGACGGTCGACGGAAAGGATGTTTCGACAGTCGATCCGGTGAAGCTGCGCCTGGGGATCGGCTACGTCATCCAAAACGCCGGGCTGATGCCGCACCAGCGGGTCATCGACAACATCGCCACCGTCCCCGTTTTACGGGGCCAACCGCGTCGGCTCGCCCGCAAAGCCGCGTACGAGGTGCTCGAGCGGGTGGGACTGGACGCCAAGTTGGCAACACGCTACCCCGCGCAGCTGTCCGGAGGAGAACAACAACGCATCGGGGTGGCGCGGGCATTGGCCGCAGATCCGCCGATTCTGTTGATGGACGAACCATTTTCCGCCGTCGACCCGGTTGTCCGCGCCGAGCTGCAGAACGAAATCTTAAGATTGCAAAGCGAATTGCGTAAGACGATCGTTTTCGTCACCCATGACATCGACGAAGCACTCAGGCTCGCCGATCGAGTCGCGGTGTTCGGACGGGGCGGGGTATTGGAGCAGTACGACGCACCGGTGCGGCTGCTGTCGCGCCCGGCCAATACCTTCGTGTCGAAGTTCATCGGCCTGGGCCGCGGTTATCGTTGGCTGCAGCTCATCAGTGCGTCCGGGCTTCCGCGGCACCACATCGAGACGATTTCCGTCGCGAGCCTGTCCAACGTGGACGGTGCCGCGATTGCTGAGGGTTGGACGCTGGTGGTCGACGACGATGTGCCGCAGGGTTGGATCGACCCCGACGCCGTCCGGCGCCACCGCGCCGGCACGCCGCTGTCCGAGGCCATCACCGCGATCGGTTCGCAACTTCGGCCGGGCGGAAATCTCAGCCAAGCCCTCGATGCGGCGTTGTCCTCGCCGTCGGCGACGGGCGTTGCCGTGGACGCCGAAGGCAAGGTCATCGGCGGCATCTTGGCGACCGACGTGCTGGCCGCCGTGGACGCGCGTCGGGAGGGCTGACGTGCACTACCTGCTCAAGCACCTCGACAGCGCCTGGGCGCTGACCGTCGTGCATCTGCGGCTGTCGTTGTTGCCGGTGTTGATCGGGCTTGCGATCGCGGTCCCACTCGGCGTCTTGGTCCAGCGCGCGCCGATCCCGCGAAGGCTGACGACCACCACGGCCACTGTGGTGTTCACCATCCCGTCGTTGGCACTGTTCGTTGTCTTGCCGCTGATCATCGGAACGCGGGTGCTCGACGAGGCGAACATCATCGTGGCGCTCACGGCTTACACCCTGGCCTTGCTGGTGCGCGCGGTGATCGAGGCGCTGGACGCGGTGCCGGTCCACGTGCGCGATGCCGCCGTCGCGGTTGGCTACTCAGCGTTCAAAAGGATTCTGAGAGTCGAACTGCCACTGTCGATTCCAGTCTTGGTTGGCGGGCTGCGAGTGGTGGTCGTGACCAATATCGCGATGGTCTCGGTGGGCTCGGTGATCGGTATCGGCGGCCTCGGGGCCTGGTTCACCGCCGGGTACCAGACCAACAAAAGCGATCAGATCGTGGCCGGCATCATCGTCGTCCTGGCCCTCGCAGCCCTCATGGACCTGCTGATCGTCTTGGCTGGCTGGCTGCTCACGCCGTGGGAACGCGCGACCACGGGGCACGGCCCGGTGGTGTCACCGATTGTGGGCGGAGCGCGATGAATTTCGTCGGAAAGGCCGTGGCGTATTTGCTGACCGCCGACAACTGGACCGGTCCCGTCGGGCTGGCGGCGCGCACTGCCGAGCATTTGGAATACACCGCCATGGGCGTGGGGGCGTCCGCGCTGATCGCCATCCCGATCGGGCTGATCATCGGGCACACCGGCCGCGGAACGCTGTTGGTGGTGGGCGTGGTCAACGTGCTGCGCGCACTGCCGACGTTAGGGGTCTTGTTGCTCGGCGTGCTGGTTTTCGGGTTGGGCATGGGGCCGCCACTGGTTGCGCTGATGCTGCTGGGCATCCCGTCGCTGCTGGCCGGCACGTATGTGGGTGTCGCCAATGTCGATCGCACGGTGGTCGATGCCGCCCGTGCGATGGGGATGACCGAGACCCAGGTGCTGCTGCGTGTGGAGGTGCCGAACGCGATGCCCCTGATCCTGGGTGGGTTGCGCAACGCGACGCTGCAGGTCGTCGCCACCGCGACGGTGGCCGCCTACGCCAGCCTGGGCGGGTTGGGCCGTTATCTGATCGACGGGGTCAAGATGCGCGAATTTCAGCTGGCCCTGGTGGGCGCGTTCATGGTCGCCGCGCTGGCGCTCAGCCTGGACGGGCTGCTGGCGCTCGCGGTGTGGTTGTCGGTGCCTGGCACCGGTCGGCTAAGCATGCTGGTCGCTCACCGGCGGCGCGTGGGCGATGCCACAGTTACCGCCAAAGCCGCCGCGGTTCGCTGACACGCTTTACGGTAGATAGGTGAACGCAGCCTCTGATCCGACTCCGAGCGTCTGGCCTGCGATGTTGACCTGGCGCGCCCAGGACGTCTCACGCATGGAATCGGTGCGGGTGCAGCTTTCCGGCAAGCGGATCAAGGCCAATGGCCGCATTGTGGCCGCCGCGACCGCGACCAACCCCGCGTTCGGGGCCTTCTATGAAGTGCAGACCGACGATCGCGGCGCCACCAAACGCTTCGGGCTGACCGTCACGCTGGCCGAGCGGGAACGCCAACTGGCCATCGCGCGTGACGAGGAGAACATGTGGTTGGTCACCGACCACCAGGGCGAGAGCCGCGCCGCGTACGGCGGCGCGCTTGACCTCGACGTGGTGTTCAGCCCGTTCTTCAACGCGCTGCCGATCCGGCGCCTGGGCCTGCACGAACAGGCGGACTCAGTCGCGTTGCCCATGGTCTACGTCAACGTGCCCGACATGACGGTGAGCGCGGCCACCGTGAGCTACACCAGCCAGGGCGGGCCGGACGGGATCAAATTGCGGTCGCCGGTCGCCGACACCACTGTGCGCGTCGACGCCGACGGGTTCATCGTGGATTACCCAGGATTGGCAGAGCGGATCTGATCACCCCGCCGGCCCGGCCGGCGGCGGCGAGCTCCTCGCGCCAGTTCTCCGCGCCGATGACCACGCCGAAGATGTCGGAGCGCGGGAAGCTGTCGTAACGCGTGCGCGCCGCGTGGCCCGCCTCGACGAGCTCGGCAACCGAGCCGTGGGCCCCCAGCGAGTCGCGGGCCCGGCTCAGCAGCTCGGTCGCCCGGTCCACCGAACCCACCAGCTGGCCCGAGTTGCCTTCGCACATCGCACGCACCAGGTCAGGGGGGCTGCCGGCGACCCGGGTGGCGTCCCGGAAAGATCCCGCGGCCAGCGCGAACGCCAACGGAACCTCCCCGGCGATGACCGCGAGCGCCTCGGCCAGCAGATGTGGCAGGTGCGAGACGGCAGCGGCGGCGGCATCGTGCTCATCGGATCTGGCCGGCACCACCACCGCGCCGCAGTCCAGCGCCAACGTCATCACCATCGCGAACACGACCGGGTCCACGTCGTCGTCGACGCTGACGACCCACGGCGCCATGGTGAACAGTCCGGCGTGCCCGGCCGCCCAGCCCGAGTTCTCGGTGCCGGTCATCGGGTGCCCGCCGACGAAACGCTCCCGTAGACCGGCCGCGCTGACCTCGTCGAGCACCGCGCATTTGACGCTGGTGACGTCGGTGAGCGGGCACGCGGGCGCCAATTCGCTGATGTGGGCCAGCATCCCCGTCACGGCCGGCATCGGCACCGCCAGCACGATCAGCGCGCCAGTCTCGGCCGCGCGTACCAGCGTGTCGGTGAGTTCGGTGGTGGCGTCGAAGCCGTCGGCGACGGCGCCCTGGGCGCTGCCCACCGACCGGTTATAGCCGAACACTTCACGGCCGACCGCCGCGGCCGCCCGCATTAGCGAACCGCCGATCAGTCCCAGCCCCAGCACGCAAACCGGAGTCTTGAACGAGGGGTCAGCCACAGTCCAAGGTTGGCACAGTTCGGCTGGTGGCGGTGCGTTCGGGTGCGCTTGTTCTGGCCGACGCGTCCGGGTTCATCTGGCCCAATCTGGTCATGGGGCCTGGTCGGCGACTACCGTAAGCGCCCATGGGAGCACAACGGGCCCCAGCGAAGGGCCCGGCGGCGGACGTGCCGGACGGTTTCGGCGTGGCGGTCGTGCGCGAAGAGGGTCAATGGCGTTGTTCGGAGATGGCGCCCAAGTCGCTGACGAGCCTGAGCGCTGCCGAGACCGAACTGCGTGAGCTGCGCAGCGCGGGCGCGGTGTTCGGGCTTCTGGACGTCGACGACGAATTCTTCGTCATCGTGCGCCCGGCTCCGTCCGGCACCCGGCTGTTGCTCTCGGACGCCACGGCTGCCCTCGATTACGACATCGCCGCCGAAGTCCTCGACAACCTGGACGCCGACATCGACCCCGAAGACCTCGAAGACTCGGAGCCGTTCGAGGAGGGCGACCTCGGATTGCTGTCCGACGTCGGGCTGTCCGAGGCGGTGCTCGGGGTGATTCTCGACGAGACCGATCTGTATGCCGACGAGCAACTAGGCCGCATCGCCCGGGAGATGGGCTTCGCCGAGCAGCTCGCGGCGGTGATCGACCGCCTCGGGCGGTGACGGACGAAGATCTGATCCGGGCCGCACTGGCCGCTGCCGCGACGGCAGGCCCGCGCGACGTCCCGATCGGTGCGGTGGTCGTCGGCGCCGACGGCAGCGAACTCGCCCGCGCGGTGAATGCCCGTGAGGCCCTTGGTGATCCCACCGCGCACGCCGAGATCCTGGCGATGCGGGCGGCGGCCCGCATGCTCGGGGACGGGTGGCGGTTGGAGGGGACGACGCTGGCCGTGACCGTCGAACCGTGCACCATGTGCGCGGGCGCGCTGGTGCTCGCGCGCGTCGAGCGGCTGGTGTTCGGCGCGTGGGAACCGAAGACCGGCGCGGTCGGTTCGCTGTGGGACGTGGTCCGCGATCGGCGGCTCAATCACCGCCCGGCCGTGCACGGCGGGGTGCTTGCCGCGGAGTGCGCCGCGCCGCTGGAGGACTTCTTCGCGCGCCAGCGATTGGGGTGAGCGGCACCCCGTTGGGTAAGCTGCACGGCGGTGGCGTGTCCGAGCGGCCTAAGGAGCACGCCTCGAAAGCGTGTGACGGCTAACACCGTCCGAGGGTTCAAATCCCTCCGCCACCGCCAAAGCTCTACGGCTATTCGGCCAGTTCAAAGATGATTTATGGGTTAGCTGAAGATGGTGAAGAGCGCCCCGTGAGCACATTTTGAGCACGCTCGTTGTGTCTGACGGATGGCGAGTAGCGGCTGTGCAAACTTTCCGCGACAGCGTCGAGATCCTCATCGAAGAGATCAGCGTAAGTGTCGAGTGTGACCTTCGCTGATGCATGGCCGAGCATCCTCTGCAGCGCTAGAACGTTCACCCCTGCTGACACCGCCAGTGAGGCGCAGCTGTGACGCAGGTCGTGAGGAGTAACTGGTTGCACCTCGGCGCGCGTGACCGCAGCCGAGAACCATCCACGCGTCGACTTCGGGCGTGGCAGGTAGTTACCGTCACGGCCTGGGAAAACCAATTCAACAGGAGACTTACCGGCGCACTGAACCGATAGCTCATCCAAGACGAATGCAGGCACGGGCACCGAGCGAGCTTTGCGGCCCTTGGTAGGCCCGACGGCGTGGCTCACGCCGAGTTGGACGGCGTTCTCGTGCACGGACAATCGACGTCGCAGAAATTCGACATCGTGCACACGGAGTCCGATCGCTTCACCCCACCTCAGACCGCAGTAGGCCAATAGGAGCACCAACGTGCGGTGCTCGCCGCACTCGTCGGCTAAGCGGTGCACGTCGTCGGCAGAAAGGTATACGTGGCGGCGGCCTTCTCTCTTGGGAAGGTTCTCTACGCCCTTGGCCGGATTGACTGCCAGTCGCTTGCCCTTCACGGCGTCGGAAAGAATTCCCGACAGCACCCCGTGCGCCCGCAGGACTGTTGTAGCGCCTGAGCCACCTCGGACCATCGCCGTAATCCACGATTCGATTCCCAACAGGTCGATCTCAGCGACGGCTATGGCACCCCATCGCGGTCTGACGTGGCATCGGTAGGCCGATTCCAGCATGCGGTAGTGGCTCGGCTGGGTGGCCTGACTCTTGCGTGCGAGCCACATCGCTGACAACTCATCCACTGTGACGCGGCCAAGCTTTGGTGCTACGAACTCACCTTTGGCCTTGGACACCTCGACCGTGGCCGCGAACATCTGCGCTTCACGCTTCGTCCTGAACCCGCGTCGCATCGTCTGCTTGTTGTCCGGTTTGCGGTAACGAACCGTGTAAAGCGTTGCACCGTCGGAGTTTTGGTACTTACTGATCGTGGCCACGCGAACTCTCGCTATCTGTGTTAGCCTCTCGATGGGCCTCCCCAGGTTATCTGAACCAAGGCTCACGGAGACACACACCGCGAGGCGCGAGCGTATCGCGCAGGAGGTGGTGTCTCTATGTCTATTACCGACCGGATCGAGTCGGCCCTAGCTGATCTCTCCCCAGTGCTCACTCCAAAGCAGCTGGCCGGGGTGCTGGAAAAGTCCACAGACGCGCTTGCTCAGGAGCGCTGGTTGGGCAAGGGCATTCCATTCATCAAATACGGCGGCAGAATCTACTATCTGCGATCGGATGTCGCCGCCTTCTTCGCAGCCAACCGTCACGCCAGCGCGCAGCAGGACGCGACCGCCGATCTGTCGGACGGTGTGTGACGTGCTTATTAGATCGACGACCCTCGACATGAGGGCACGCCACGCTCACGGTTGTGCCCGTTGCAGTAACCGCTGGGACGGGCTGACTACCGCGCACTGCCCTGTCTGCCACGAAACATTCACCACCGCTGGGGTTTTCGGCATGCACCGCCGTCACGGTAAGTGCCTGTCGCCGCAGGAGGCCGGTCTGGTACTTACTCGGCGCGCTTATCGTTGTTGGGCCACACCTGGAAGCCCCGAAATGGTTTGGCAGTCGAGATCTGAGCGACTTTTAGTACCTCCCGAGGCTAATGACCCCGGGCAGGGGTGTGGAGGCGTGAAGAGCTATCCGCCCACCAGTCAAGCCGACATAGATCTCATCGACGACAGGCAGTTTGCCGAGGCCGACAAACGCGTCGACGCAGGACGTTAAGCCGAGCACGCAGACGAGGCCGCTGGCTACGTGAAGGACAGCAGGCCCCTTCGCCGAGGACCGCCAGCCGCATCGGAGAAGACCACCCTCACCGTCACGATCCAGGTCAAGGCACGGCGCCGAGACAGAAATGGCGGCGGCCCTACCCCAGGACCGCCTGCCACCACCGATAGAAAACCCAACCACCACAGAAGGGCCTTCCCATGAACCCCCTCACGGCCCGATCGGAGATTCTTGATGAATGGTAATCCCGACCGGGGACACCCGTCAGTTACGGGCACCGCACTCGGTTTGCAAGTCGGGTTCGCGCCCCTGCTGCGCGCTGTAGAGGACGCCAAGAAGCGCCAGGCACGTCACGAAGAGGCGATCCGCAAGGCGGCCGCCAAGGCCAGCGAGCACTGTGACCCCGGGCGCTCGGTCGACGTCCATCTGCTGGGCCACGAGATCCCCGACCATGTGGCTGACGTGATTGCGTCGGAGACCTGCTTAGAGCCGGGCGAAGAGCAGGACCGCACCAAGATCTGGGCACGGATCCGGTTCGAGATCGCGCCGTCATTGATCCTGCGGGGCTACACCTGTGAAGAGTTCTGCGAGCTACTCCCCGCTTACACCCCGCCGCCGGGCCCCGAGGGCCCCCGGTCCAACGTGCTGTTCGCCGAGCTGACCAAGCGAGGCCGTCGCGAGCACGGGCGTGCCGGGTGGGACCAAACTCTCATCGCGGCCTGGAAGGAGGCCGAGGAAGGCATCGGCCAGGGCCAGATCCCGGACGTTGACCAGAAGACCGAATACTGCGCCGCACTTGCGGATCGGTGGCGCGGATGGATCGCGTCCGGCAAGGTCCGTCTCTTTGGCACCGAGGCCAAGGTGATGGACTACGTGATCACCCAAACCATCACCAGGGGCTTCGTGAACGTCACCTGCCCTTCGCGAGAGGTGGCCAGGGCGATGGGCATCAAGGACAACAAGACGGCGCTGGCCGTTTTGCAGCGGCTCGCCGACGACGGGCTGCTCATTAAGCGCAGCCCCGGAAACGGGCCAGCCCGGCTGGCCGCGATCTACTGCCTACCCATCGCGATCCCGCCTGGTCGGGAACAACCGGAGGCGCCTGCCGACAACAACAAACAACGGCCAGAATGGCCAAAAGCGAATTCTTCCTGGGGGTCTGCGGCGAGCCTATCTGAACCAAACATGCAGGTCAAGCCCGAATCCCCGGCGTCTGAGGGCACCCCTCATACCTTGATCCCCCGAGGAAGGGAGAGGGGGAGGACTGCTCTAGGCCACGAGGAACAAGAAGGTATGAGGGGTTCAGAAGGTATGAGGGGTAACCCTTCGGCCACGGATCTGGTGGCCTGTGGGATCGAGGGTGTCCACTCGGTGGCCATCGAGGTCCTGTCGGACTTCTGGCAGGTGTTGACGATCCACCCGGTCGAGGTGGTCGGGGCGGTCGATGCAATCGAGGCTCATTACGCCCAACAGCTGTCAGCCTGGGCGGTGCTGTGGCCCAGGGGGCGATGGCCCAGGATCCCGATCCTGCCGGGACCAGGTGATGCGCTGGTGATGTTCGAGGACCCGCATGCGGCCGTCAACTGGATCTGTCGGGCTGGCGAAGGCTCTAGGGTTCCCAGGCGGGTCGAGGGCGGGCTCTGGCGTTGGTGGGAGGGCCAGCTTCGGCTTCGGCGCCATTGGGGCCCGGCCTAAGCACCCCTGCTGTTCTTCTAATCCAAAACGTCAGGTTCTGGGGGCAAAACAGGCCCCAGGGCGGTCTCCGGCGTGAGGGCCTTGCTGGTGCGGTGGCCAGAATCCCCAGCTCAAGCCAATGTCTGGGATTCGATGGTTTCCGCTCAGATCCAATCCGGCCCCAATATTGCGCCAATCCCAGTTCACTGACCCCGTCACCCCGGTCGATTACGTACTGCCGGATGGGGGAAATCCCCGCCCCACAGAAGACTTGCGGTAGCCATACAAGTTGCTGAGCGTCTTGAGTTGAACGGCGTACTTGGGCTCGGGGTGGTGACGGTTCACCCCTGGTTGATGTTGAACTGAACTACGTGGGCTCGTTGGTGTCGAGCACCTTGGTAGGGGGTCGGTCAGCCTGTGATCGCGTGCTGGCGCTGTGCCACGCGGTCCTTATTGCAGACGCGGACAGATATCTGTGGCTGCCCGAGCAACCACGACACTTTCACCTGGCTGGTGTGACAGTAAAACCAAATTGGATCAGGGGCTGTAGAGAAGCTCCGGTCCAATCGGCCGGGGCAACAAAAAGCACAGTCTTCCCGTTGACGGTCCCTATCGCGGTAGCGGCCATCATGCTTTCTGTTGCTGCGTCATTGCGTGCCGCGCCGGGAGAGGGGAACTGGACAATCCATATCGAGCCGTACCGGTCGTTCGGGTTGAAGCCTTGTGCCGTTGGGTCTTCCGAAGTCCATGGCACTATTCCCGTGCATACTGCTACGTCAGTTGAGCCCTGGAATGTCGGTACTTCTCGTCCAGTGTTGTGCGTATAAGAACCTGGCTGGCACACTGCCGAAACCGGCGCGGGCGTGCCTACGCCACCGCTCGAACTGCGGAGCACGACCACCAGAACTACTAGTGCGATGGCGGCCAGCAAGGCAATCGCGCCTAAGGCGACGACCTTTGCATAATTCGTGCGTTGCGGCGCGGAGTAGTAGACCGGTTCAGTCCGCCCTGGGGCGTAGATCCCAGGCACGGGCGGCGGAGGGAAGGGGGAAGAATTCATCTGCGGGCCAAGCCCGGGAGCATGACTCGCTCGACCGATAGGCCTTGGTGATCCCGTCCAATCCTGTTGGTATCGCGGCCGATCTTGAGCGCTCACCTCGCGACGCCATCCGTACCAACGGTCAGGTTGGGGCAATCGGCTTGCATCGCGCCATCCATCACCTGCCCAGCGGATTGCTTTGATGCGCCTATCCGGTCGGCCAGGAGGCCAGCGACTACGCCAGCGGAGACTCCGCGATGCAGCATCACGCACGTCCCGCGAGCGTATTGGAGCAGCCAGGCGCTGGGGACGTTGAAGTGCGGACCCACGGAGTTGAGGAAGCTTTGTTCGGCCGGGGTTGGCGGCGAGGTGTCTGTCATGCAGTCGAGGGCTTCGGTGTGGGCGCCGCACTCGTTCGCCGGTACCGGGTCCGCCGAAGCGACGCCAGCGCGACCCCACGCCAGCAGCAGCAGCGTTGCATACGCGGAAGCCAGAATTAATCTCGTCGCTGCCATCATGTCTTCTCGGTTCTTGTGCCTAAGTTGGGCTCATTCGATGGTCATGCGCACGTGCAGTTCTTTCCCGCCCCCGAAGCCTTGCCCAAAAGCGAACGGCCGAAACCGTTCACCGATCCGCGATAGTACTACTAGTAGGGCAGACATGGCGGTGCTTCTGACCAACTACTGGGACACGTGCCGACGCGACCCGATCAAAACGATCCTGAACGCGTGGCAGTTTGGGAACTCCGCCGCCGCGAAGTAGGCGAACGAATCCGGGCCTTAAGGATCCAGCGGGGCCTCACCCAAGAGGCTCTCGCGCTGCGGTCGGGCGTCTCGCGCAACGTCTTGATCGATGTCGAGATCGGTCGACGCGGCTTGCTGTACGAGCGGCTTTTCGATATCGCCGAGGCACTGCAAGTGCCAGCAGCACAGCTCCTCGTCGACCGCCCTTAGGTGGTTGAGCGCGACCAGCATGATGTGCATCATCGCGCGCGTAAACTGAACTCGCTTCATGAGTTGCCGTCGTCAAGCTCCGACTGGGACGGCACGCCAACCCCACGCTCGTGGGTGGCTCGGATGACGAAGCGGTCGACACCAACCGGTGCTCGGCAAGAGCGCCTCCGGAGCGGAGGTCTGGAATCTCGGAGTCTCCATGTCCGGAAATGCCTGGGATCTATCGGGCACCGATAGTCAATGCGCCTCGTATGCACCGGGCCCCTAGATCCACTGGATTCATTTCAAGCACTCGATGCGCGAACCGTAGCGTTGTCATCCCTGTCACCGCGACGGTAGAGGACGACGGCCTGGTGCACATCGAAGGTAACGGTCTGGCTCTTGTGCGGTGGAATCACCGTCCGGCGCTGATGCGACTGCGCTGGAACAGTTCGGCGGGATGGCAGATTTGGAAGCCGCGCTGGCGTATCTCTGGCGGTCCCGACGGAGGCCTTCATCGGGGGTGCGCGAACCGTTTTCAGCCTGGCGGCTTTGGATCAAAGGAGAGGGTGCTCTGTTCATCGCGCTACCAATCCTGACCATCTGATTCCCGGCGTGCCATCTCCGACGAGTGTGCCGCCACTACGGCTCGCTGCAAGATATGCAGCGGGACGACCTCGACGACACTCGCGATGACCTGATTCGGGGACCAGTAAGGGACTACTGGTCAGGTTGAAGCCCTTCGAGCTGTTGTCGCAGTTGCGCGGCTTCAGCCTCAAGCCTTTCTAGTCGGCGCTCAAGCGTCTTACGGGGAGGAGGTGTGGGTATGGGCGCCGCCTTCTTGGCCGCGAGCCAGCTGATTCGCTGGCAGGCCGTGATGGTGCGGGTGCAGGCGCAGGTGCGGCAGCGTGTGAACGGTGGCGGTTCGGGGTGATTCTCGGCGTACATCCGCCGCCAGTAAGCCTCTTGGTCGGGGTCGCCTTTGGCGATCTCGTCCAGCAGCTGATCGAGGGGAAGGCGGTCGGGGTTGTTGCGGCGGACTGGGCCATCCCGGGGCTTCCATCCGGGGCGGGTGGCTCTTGTGCGAAGTGACCGCAGCTGAGCACCACGTCCCAAACTGCGTATTCCCGTGCCTCTAGGATCGTTTCGCCGTCGATCTCTAGCGGTTGGTGACGAGCGCGGTATCGCGTAGCCGGACCCACTCGGCGATGTCGCGGAGGGATCCGGCATTTGACCGGTAGCGGGTGCAGTCTGCGTTGTGACAGAGGAATTGGCCGCTGTTGAGGCGGCCTTTGCCATAGATGCTGGGTCGGTTGGGTTCGGCGGGAGGGTCAGTCCCCGCGAACTTCGCGCGGGCGGCTTGCTCGGCCTGCTTGCCTGCTTGTTGGTTCGCCTCACGGATCTCGCGTTCTGATGGTTTCACCAGGCGGAAGTAGTAGGCGTCCGCCAGCTCACTGAGCCGTTCGACTTTGTCGGCGGTCTTGTCATCGCCATGCTGATGAGTGAGAACGTCACGCACGCAGCCACAGTCGAGTTGGACGCGCCACTGGTATGTCTTCTCGGGCTCTGGGTAGTACAGGTCAAACAGGAAGCTGGCCACCGGTCCTTCGAGCAGGTTGCGGTTGCGTCGGTCTTCCCATTCCGCGATCAACTTCTGACGAGGAATCGGGGTGCCGGGCAGCTTGCGCTGAACCGGTGCGGTCATCGTGCCTCCTTTAGCCACGTCTCGACATCGGCGCGGCGATATAGCACCCGCCGTCCCAGCTTGACTGATGGTGGACCAGCCGACCCGACATGTCGCCAGTACCGCAACGTGCCCGTCGACAGCCTCGTCATGGCGGCGACGTCGGCCACGGTAAGCAGCTCGCATTCGCTCCCGGCCGCGTGGGTTCGTATCGGTGCGCGCATGGCTTGGGTGGGTTGGGGCAAGAGAGCTTCGGCGATGGCGAGCAGCGCGTAGGTGCTAGCCAGTTTCCACGGGGCCGTGTGGACGGGATCGATCCGGTCTGCTGCCTCGGCGGCCTTGACGAACCAACTCGCCGCGCCAGTACGGGACGCGACGGCCCGTCCGCCTATCTCTGCCAGCCACTCCTCCACGTCCGCGCGACGGTACAACGTGCGGTTGCCTGCCTTGATTGCTTTTGGCCCCTGGCCGCTTTGGCGCCAATAACCCAGGGTGTGCACGGACAGTCCAATGAGCTGAGCAACCTCAGCGGCGGTCAGGTTTTCGACTCCCATCGGCAGCCGCGCATCGGACGATTCGACGAACTTGACGCAGTCGCAATCCGGTGCAGCACAGGATGATCCGCCGGGGCGTCCGCCGCCGCCGCCGTGGTGCACGCTGGCGAAGTGCCCGCATAGGCCGCAGAGCGCCATCGGCTTGATCGAGCCGGGATCGCCGGTCATGACGTCCGGCGCTTCCGTACTCGCGTCGGCGCGTTCAGTGGGCGCATCAATTGGTCGTCGATCTCGTTAAGGTCGACCCGGATCGTGCGCCGGGAACTACCCATCCGGTAACCGGTCAACTCGCCATCGGAGATCAAGCGCCGCACCGTGCGCGGACTGATCTGAAGGTACTCGGCGGTCTCGGCGACGGTGATGTAGCGGCGCTTCACGGGGCCCTGTACACGCGGGTACGGCCTAGCATTTGCAGTGACTCCCGGTCGATACGGATTGTCCTGCTAGAGCCGATTCGTCGAGCGTCGAGTTGTTCATGTGCGATCAGCTGGCGGATCAGGTGCTGGCTGACTTGGTAGTAATTCTTGGCCTGCTTGAGTGTCACCCAACGCGGCACCACTTCTTCAGGGACGGCGGGTTCCCCCCGCATTTGAAGTAACGATCCCCGTTCGACGCGGATCAGCCGACCGCACGGCACGGCTCGCCCCGAACACCGATGCGGCGGACATCCAGCTTCTGCAACAACCTGTAGTAGGCCTCGGCGCGCTCGACCCCGCAATGCTCGGCGACCTGCGTGGTGGTCAGCCAGGGTGGAAGTACGGTCACGGCTCGCGAATGTTGTTGAGACACTTGGGACACAGGGGCGCTGCGGGATCTCTCGGTCGACCACACGTCTGGCAGATGAGTTTGCGCCGCTGCCGAGCCGCCGACGACTTCAACGCTAGTCGCTGCGTGAACGCTTTGCGCGCCCACGCCGCCCGCTCGGCGCGCTGGTGCGGTATCACACGCCGTCGGGATCGACCTCCCGCTCAAACCGTTCCAACGCAGCCTTCCTCGCGGGCCAAGTCCGCGCAGCCCTGTGAGGCGTTCTCGCCCATGATTCATACGCTCCGATCCGTCCGCGCAGTTGGCGTAGCTTCTTATCCTCGACCGACGCATACATTGCTGAGATGTTATGCACCGCAGTCGAAAAACACTTGAACCCGTCCGCTACAGCAGGCGGACCGCAGGTTAGGAGTGCGGTTCGTCCGGGCCGCCGCAGCTGGTGGGCGAACCGCAACGCGAGGCTTGCCCGAGGCGCGCAAGCATCACTTCGGGCGTTCCACCAGCGAGAGCAGTTCGAGCGCCTGGACACCCCCGGCGTCGATTACGAAACTGAATGTCATTTCGGCAACGAACTCGTCGTTCACCAGAACTGTGTCGTCGCCGTGCTCTTCGTCAACGATCGTCCAACTCGCCTTTGCTCGGTCGCAGTCTTCTGCAAGAACCGTTGCCTCGTAGGTAATATCCGCGTCGACAGTTGCCTGGCCAATCTCGGTACCGCCTTCGAACACTTCGTGGATGTCGAGGCAAAGAGTCGCGAGATTAGGCCAGACCTCCCAAAGGGTAGGTTCGTCAAGTTCCGGCTCCAATGTCACATCGAAGAGCCCGCCCGGTTCGAATAGCTCGCCGCCTACTAGGTTCTGACAGACCGCGTCGATACTGGCACCAATCTGCTCGGCTCGGTTGGGTAGGTCAATAGGGGCTTCTGTCAGCTCGACTAAAACTTTGTCCATCTGGGTGATCGCGATTGCGTCATCAATCGACTCCGCTATCGAAACAGCGTTCTCGGTGAAATTTGCTAGGTCCTGCACCAGCTTCGGATGTAATGCCGCCTCTTTGCCGTCGCAGCAATCGTTGTCATTCGTTAGGAAGACGACCGCGCAGCCGGGGGCAGCTTCCTGAGCGACTTCTCGCACTGTCGCCCAGATAAGCGCGTCCCTGTATCCCTTGTCGGTCGAGTCAAATGGTGGGTGCTCCCCAAAGGGACCAGTTGACGAGTGTGTCGTGATCGAGCGAAGCGGGAACGGGCCGTATGGCCGCTCCAACGGTTGTCAACTCGTCGCGCAGCCGATCAGCCAACGCATCGGGGGTCGGCATGGGGCGGCTGCGAAATCTCCCCCTCACTGTCGGCAAGCCGCCAGGGAGATCCAGGTTTGCTTTTGCAAGTGCGGCCAGCGCCTCACCCCATTTCGTCGCGGCTTCGCGCCGCGAGCGCTGCAAGTCTTTGTATCGTCGGCGAGCGACCTCGCGCACGACGACCTCCGAGACCACTATCGATAGCGGTCCGTATGCCGTGAGCAGCCGTAGCCGCGTCCACTCAATTCCTTCAAGGGAGGGATCAGCCAGAAGGATGTTGGAATCAACCACGAAGATGGCGCTGACGTAAGAGGGGCCACCTTCAGAAGTCCACTTGATCCTAGCCATAGAACCTCTTTTCAACTTCACGCATAGTCGGCTCCACCGTTAGGCCACGCAAGTCCTTGTGACAGCTTCAGGTGACCGTTAACCCCACGGGCGCTTCTGGATTTTGGTTCAGCTGTCGTCCCCGCTCACTACGCTAGCGCTGTGGAGACGAGACAGGTACGGGCAGGTCGAGAGACCATCCTGGGCTACGTCGGGCGTGCGAGCCCGGTGGACGTGGTCGCGGAGTTTGTATGGAATGCTCTCGATGCCGAGGCTACGAACGTCGAGATTGCCGTGGCCATCGGCGAGCTGGGCGCGCCAGAAGAACTTGTCGTCATCGACAACGGCTCGGGAATGCCGCCTGACCGCATCGAAGAGTTCTTCCTGACCCACGGCGATTCCTGGAAGCGGACCCAACGATTCTCGCCGGAATTGAACCGGCCACTGCATGGGCAGCTCGGTCGGGGGCGTTTTCTCGGGTACAGCATCGCAGATCGGGTCCAGTGGCGGTCGAGGGCGCAGGCCGAGTCTGACTTCACCGAGGTCGAGATTCGTGGCCGCCGAGACGCCCCGGATCGATTCATCTTCGACGGGCCCTGGGCGTCGCAAGGGCCGAAAGGGACCACTGTCGAGATGGCGCTTCGGCAGATTCCACGTGTCGCAGGCATCATCGAGACCGGTTTTTCGTTGCAATTGACCGCTCGGCTGGCCGCGTCACTCCTCGCGTTGCCTAACGTAAATGTTCAATTCCGCAATCAACCGC
This sequence comes from uncultured Actinomycetota bacterium, assembly GCA_963758775.1. Classification (GTDB taxonomy): domain Bacteria; phylum Actinomycetota; class Actinomycetes; order Mycobacteriales; family Mycobacteriaceae; genus Mycobacterium. Next base: position 491,639 of record CAVWWU010000010.1, on the reverse strand, counting down.
TAGAGCCGACCGTTCATGTCGCTTCCGATGTCGACGTCGATCTCGGTGACCTCGACCCAGATGTCCTGCGTGGCAAGCCTGTTCCGCGACTCCGTGTGGTCGAGTGGTTGGTGGACATGCGATCGAAGACCATGTTCTTATGTGACGATCGAGGCGGCATTGATCTCCGACTCCAAGCCGGGCCGACTGCCACCAACTCCAATTCACTGGACAGCTCTCCTCCAATGGGAGGGGTTTCGAGATCCCGAATTGATGGGACAGGCCGACCTGCGCGCGCCAGACATACAGCACGGCGAACTCCTCGCTGCGGCGAACAAGGCGATCATCGATTATCTGCAGCGTCGTCTTGAGGAACCGAAGAGGGCAGCATTCTCGCTGAGTGGAAGGCAGAAGGCGTTTATCCCTTCGCGGGGGAAGCGCGCAGCATGACCGAAGAAGTCGAGCGAGAGATCTTCGACATCGTCGCAGTCGTCGCCAGCCCGGCTATTGGCAAAGAACGTCGAACAAAAGGAGGACGCCCTTCGCCTACTTCAGGAAGCAACACGGTCCGAGCCGGACATACGAAGAAGATCTTGTCCTCAGTGTTAGAGCTGACACAGGAAGAACGCGAGGTCCTTGTAGAGCTGCTCGAACGGACAACGCTGGCCTCCGTCATTCAGTGCCCGCAGACTGTGGCGAATGAGGCTAGCTTGAGTCCACGGCCTTCGGGGGCTGTTTTATTCCGATGCAACGAGGACCCAGTTTCGTGAAGTTGACCAGCTCCACCCGATGTTGGTCAATGAGCCGTGGATATTCGGCGACGAATGGCGAGATGCACTTTCCGGTCGGACTGACGCGGCTTGTGCGCACTCTCCTCACCGACGCGGATAGCGAAGTTGAGTTCGCCAGCTTATCGTACCGTGACGCTGCCAGATGGCAGACGCGGCCGCGTGGATATGGCGTTCTCGCGTCATCTCCCTGAGAGCCAGAGCACACGCCACCTCGTGGTCGAACTTAAGCGCCCCAAGACGCTGACAATGGTGGAATTTGGCCAGGTCAACAACTCGCATTCCGCAATAACTAGGCATCCAGAGGTCGTCGGCGCTCCGCACCTTTGGAATTTCTGGCTGGTTGGAACCGGTGTTGATGAAGCAATTCGCGAAGAAACTGTACGGCGACCCGGCGCCGCCCGGCCTGGTAGTAGCAACAATCCGCGATATCGAATTTGGGTCATCACCTGGGGACAGCTTCTCGACCAAGCAGAACGACGGATTAAGGCGTTTCCCCAGGCTGCCCTTGAGTTAGTGTCTTCTGATCAAACCAGCCGAGATTATCTCCAAAGAGTGCATTCAGCGTTCATTCCCCCGATCGATGCCGCTACTGTCTCGGAATAGAGGGGAGTAGGGCTCATGGGCGCTGATATATTGTCAACGCTGACGTCACCTGAGATAACCGGCCCGGCGTTGGTCGTCGCGAAGGGTGCCCTATCGGCTGTCGCGGGAGAGGTGACCAAGAAGTTGTGGCGCAAAGCCAAAGGATCGGCAGAATCCAATGCGCTGATAGAACCCGTCGCGTTGGCGTTCGTCCGTGCGGTCGAGCAAGCACGACTGGAACCTTGCACAGAAGAAATGGATTGGTGGACCGGTTCCGGAGAGCGGTTGTTGGCCCCGTTCACTGACCCGAATGTCGCCGAATGGGTGGTAGCCGCAAGTTTATCCTCGCCAGAGGAACCCGCAGTGGCACAGGGGACATTGCTTGCTGCCCTACAACACGCTGGCAGAGACTTCGTCTTACTTGCCGCTGACCTCGGCGTCGAAGGGGAGACATTCCTACGTGTATTGCCGGGGACAATTCGAGATGAGGTTATTGCTGCGGCATACCAAACCGACAGTCCATTGAGGGATTTGGCGCAATTGGCAATTATACGACAGATCGCAGGACGCTGGCAGCCGCATGAGATCGCAGCGTTGCCTGCCTGGGAGCTTCGAGACCAGGTGGCGCGATTATTGAACTGTCAACGCGCTTGGCATGAGAGAGCGGTTCGGGACCTGCCATATCTGATTGGTCATCCAGCCCCGCTTTCATTAGACACTGCGGTCGAACGCAGGGTTGGGCTCAGGCGTGAAATCTCAGCCGCCACAACTAGCACCAACGAGATTTACCAGCCTGTGTCGGGCCGCGGTGTTGCACACGTCGGCGACGCGCTGTCCTTGAACGAAGCGATCGCACGACATGCTCGGTTGGTTGTATTGGCGGACCCCGGAATGGGCAAGACGTGGATGATGCATACACAAGCGGCACGCATCGCGTCCAGTAGCAGATTACAACTGGGAGATGACGGCCCCGCAGGTGGTCCCTGACGACCTAATAGTGCCGGTCGCTGTCCGATGTGAGACTCTCACATCCCACGGACCAGCCGGGCTAGCGAAGGCAGCTGCTGCGGCGTTGACGGAGCGGCATGGGTTGTCACCTTCGTTGCGAATATGGCTTGAAAGTCACATCGCCTCTGGGCCCGTAGTGTATTTGTTGGATGCCCTCGACGAACTACCCCGCGGCGACCGCGTGACGTTCGCCGAGATGTTCGTGGGTGGGAGCTAGCAGCGCTCGGTGGGCAAGCACGAATGGTTATAACCTCGCGTATTGCCGGGTATCAGCCCGTACTCGACTCCAATGAGCAGATCGAAGTGGAGGTGCTGCCTTTCACGCCGAAAGAGGTGAACAGCTACATTGACTCTTGGGGTCTTTCGCCAGCCAGCAGCAGATCGGTTCAAGACCGCCTTCGAAGTCCTGCGCTCGCGGGGCTGGCGCGTGTGCCACTGCTACTAGCCCTCTTATGTCAGCTTGCGACAGAAACCGACGAGCTGCCGCGCACCCGTCCCAGAATTTGCCGGCCAGATCCTACGAAGATACTAGCGCGCTGAAAATAGACCCCTAGTTAGACACTCGGGTGATGACGATCCTTTCGGAGGCGATTCGCGAGACGCGAACAGCGGCTACTAGAGCTGCTTCGACCCGTTGCCTACGCCTTTGCCGACACTCGCCGAGGTTGGCTAGATCAAATCCCAGCCCGTGATCTGCTCAAGGTGCTTCGTGAACATCGCGCCTTAATGCCAGCAGGCGTAGATCCAGCAAGCGCCCTGAAGCACACCCTTTCGGTGGGGGCGGGAGTGCTGGTTCCCGCGGGCGACGACCGTCTCGGCGCTGACCCACCTTTTCTGTTCGTGCACCGAACTATTGCTGAATATCTGGTCGCCGAACACCTTTCCACGCTCGAAGGGACAGAGCTGAAAGATATTCTTCAGAAACATCTTTGGTTCCAGCAGGAGTGGGAGCCGGTTTGGCCAATGACAGGGTCCTTGCTGGTCCTTGAACAGAGCTTTCCAGAATTACTCGACTGTCTACTAGAACAGCCACGGGATCCCCTCCACCACGCCGCTGTTGACGACTGCCCGCGTCTTGGGGAAATCGAACCGTCTTCCGGAACTGATCTAGGGACCGCAAATCGAGCTTACTGCGCGGCGCTTACAGGGATTGTTGGGCACGCCCGCCCGTTACCAAGCCGTGCGCGGACTATGAGCAATGTTGCACGTCGTTTCGGCATACCGGCGCGGAGAGATACTGTCCCGAGTGTTAGCGCACGCGGATTCTTACCTGCGGGGCAGCGCAGCATCCGCATTGAGGATTCAACCCGGAAGAGAGGTAACCGATACGCTGATCGCTCTGGCCAACGACACCAGTCCAGGGGTCAGGGCATCTGCCGCACGTGCACTGGGAGGTCGCGTAGACGCCAGGGTCACCGGAGTCCTCATCAAAATGTCCGATGATAATGATGTGGAAGTACGGCGTTGGGCGATAACGGCTTTGGGGGGACAGCCGGAACAGGATGCCGTCGACGCACTGATGGACGCGCTTTGGGACACAGACCCGGTGGTGTCGCGGAGGGCCGCAGATGCGTTAGGCGCGCACCCGAGTTCAGACGTCACCCAGATGCTAGTCGATTGGGTCTGCGAAGCCGACATGCCGAAACCTGGGGCTGCGGTAAAGGCTCTGGGCGGTCGGCATGCCGACGGGGTGACAGACTGCCTACTTGAACTTCTCCACGACTCTAACGCCGCAGTTCGTGCCGCCGCAGCTGGTGAGCTGGAAGAGCGGCCACAGGCCGAGGTTACATCCGCCCTGCTCGGAATGGTCGAAGACGAAGATTGGTTGGTGAGGGCAAACACAGCGTACGCGTTACGAGACGAGTCGGGAACCGAGGTGACCGAAGCGCTGTTTCGTCTGGCAGCCGACGCTGACACTGAAGTCGTCGAATCTACAGTGGCTGCACTGGATTGCCGGTCAGGGCCCGATGCTACCGATCTGTTGATGGGGATGGCACTGGATCCGCGGCCTGCTGTAAGTAGACAAGCTACTGAGGCGTTGGGGAAACGGCCGGGTTCAGACGTTACGGAGTTTCTCGTGAAATTTCGCCACCGAGCGGTCGAGACTTGGTCGGTCGCATGCGGCTTGGGCGCTGGGATCTCAGGCCGGATCGCGAAGCGACCGGCGCACTGCTGAATCTGACTCGCGATCGGTTTGCGATGGTGCGTTCGCAAGCTGCGCGAATGTTGACTGGCCGTTCGGGCGAAGATGTTACGGAGGCATTGCTTGAATTGGCCAACGATGAATCTGCTGATGTACGCGGTTGGGCGGCAGCAGCTTTAGAGAACAGAGCCGGTGCACAGGTCACAAACGCGCTAATCAATCTGGCTTTTGACGCTCGCCGGTCGGTGCGTCAGCAAGCCGCCAAAGCGTTGTCAAAACGAGCAGATCCGCGAAACCGGTGGTTGGCTCATCTTGCGGATCGCATAGTGGTGGGTCGCCGCAATCAGACATGGAAGAAATGGATGCGAAGCTCTGGTACCAGATGGCGAACGCAATTGCTGACAATTCTCAGTCTTGGCCGCCTGAAGAGCGTGAAGGTCTCCTTGAAGCGCTCGGCACGCTCACAGCGACGATGACTGCAACTTCGACTACCGATGCATGTGCCGGAAGTGGCACACCGGTCCGCGCCACGGCGTGGCTAATGGCTGGGCGGTAGGTTGTGAACCGAAGTTAGGATGTCTCGAAAATGACGACATATCAAGGTATCGAATCCCAGTCTCAAATCGGCTCTCGACGTGGCAATGCGGGACGCTGGTGAAGTGGGTCGTTCTTATGGCGTCACCAGACGATGACGACGGCGTTGTTGCCGCCGACGCAACGTGCGGCGGGACCGTACAGAGTGGGGGGGGTTCCGGGTGGGGCCGCGCTCCATCTGGTGACCTCATTGGTCAGCGGGCTGTAAGCGTAGACCGGGTTCTGGCCATTCGCAGCGCGGTTGACGTTGTAGGCGAACCGAGGACGTGGAGCCTCCCTCGACGCCGTAGCCCGGCCCGCAGACGTCGGAGTAGCCGTCCGCGTGTGCTGGTCCGGCAGGAGCCGCGACGGCGATGCCGATCGCGGCACCGACGGTCGCATCCGCCTGTAATCATCCTGTTCATCGTGGGTTCCCTCTCCGATGTAAAGGCACCCGTTTCGTGTCGCGGTCTTCCTGTGCCGCTTCGGATTACCTACAGCAATGCCACCAGGCGGCGCGCTGCCGGACGAGAAAGCGCGCACCACGGTTGGGTGGTGCCTACACCATGAGACCCGAACATGCCTGTCCCAAGCGGGCCCCGAATGAGCCGTTACCGGTGGCGGGTTCGCTGGACACACGAGCACTGGCGATCATCATTCGAGGGTCGAGATCGATTCTCGGGGAGAAGGTCTCCCGGAGCCGCCTCGTCACGACACTTACTGGCGCGTCGGCTTGTCCGCGAACTCGGCACCGCTCGGCAGCGGCATGACAGCCACGGTCGCAATAATTTGGGTGCCGCGGCCAGGTGCGGTGTCGATTTCGAGGTGACCACCGATGGCCGCCAGCCGATCGGTCATGTTGGTCAGCCCGGCGCCGGTGGTTGCCCGATTGAATCCGGGGCCGGTGTCGCTGATCAAGAGTGTAGGCTTGTAGTCATCGCCATCGGCGCTGATCGTGGCCGTGGTCTCAGGTCCTCCGTGCTTGGCGGCGTTCTGCAGCGCCTCGGTGCTGCAGTAGTAAAGGGCCGCCTCGACTTCCCTAGCGTAGCGGCCGAGGCCCTCAGGTTGGTTTCGACGGGTACCGCGGCGTGGGCCGCGGCGGCGGGCGGGCATGCGCCAAGCCGCCGCTGACCAACAGTGGTGGGTAGATGCCGTGCGCGATTCTGCGGATCTCACCAATCGCAGTCTCCATCAGTTCGGAGGCTTCCAGGAGAAGCCTTTCGGAACGGTCTTTGTCGGCCGTTCGGGCGAGCTGCAGCAGTACGGCCAGCGCGACCAGGTGCTGTTGGGCTCCGTCATGCAGGTCGCGTTCGAGACGGCGCCGTTCCTCGTCAGCGGCAGTGATTAGACGGGTACGTGACGCAGCGAGTTGGGCAGCGCGGTCGGCAAGCAATTTCTGCGAAACCCGCAGCGCCGCGGCGTTGTTCCACACAATCAGCAGCATGTGGAGGGCAATACCGGGGAGTGCAATGTTAATGAACACGCTCTCAATAGCGGGTGGAGCATGCGCTGTTACTTGTGAAATATTCTGAAACCGTGCGAGCGCAGCTGGGCTAGTACGCAGCCGACGGTAATGAGCATGAGAGTCAGCCCGCGTTGCCGTCTGAAGTAGGGCTCGGCGAAAACGACCGGCTCCAACGCCAGAAGCACCAAAACCGGCAGCAGGCTCGGCACTATAAACGTAACGAGCAAAACGGCGGCCCAGTTACCCGTACAAACCAGCGTGATCGATTGCTGATACCTACCGCGTCGCGCCAAGCGTAGCGCGACCCCCAGGACGACACACTGCGCGCTGCAGACCGCAGCGATGGCCAGCAACCAGGGGGATCGCAACACCCACATGTACTCCCAGACCTGCAGCAACACCCCGCCAAGGAAATACATGGCCATGAGGGTGGCAAGGAACAGCTGAAAGCGTTGTTCGGCGTAGCGGTGAACGAGGTCGTAACCCAACAGCTGAATGCGCTCGGTCGCGTAGCGGCGAACGCGGTTATGCCCTAACGACATTCAACTGACCTCAGTCGGCTGCCCCCATAATCTGGTCAGCAGATCCGGGCTCAGCTTTTCTTTGCGCAGGTAGCCCGCGGCGCCACAATCTGCGACTCCTGCGGGAAGGTCGTCGAGGTCGTAGGTTGACATCAGCAGAACCATCAAATCTGGACGTGCAGCGCAGATCCGCCGCGTGGCCTCGATGCCTCCCATCCCGGGCATATGAACGTCCATCAACACGATCCGCGGTGCTCACCCAGGGTGATCTCGATCGCCGACTCACCCGTCTCGCATTCGCCCGCCAACACGAATCCATCTGTAGTGGAAAGCATTTCAACCGCCACCCGCCGAAAGCTAGCCTGGTCATCGACAACCACACCGGGACCTGCTCGGCTATCATGTGAACATTGTGAGGTGTGCGGTTCACCGGTCGCCAGGGTGTACACACCACCTTTTTCAACAGACCCGTCTAACCGGACGTGCCGTCGCCAAGGAACATGAGCACTGCCTTCACGCGCCGATCGACCGTGTCGTCTCCGGTTAGGCTGAGCTTAGCGAATATCGAGTTGATGTGCTTTTCCACGGCGCGCTGGGTCAGCACAAGCCGTTGCGCTACCGCACGGTTGCTGCCGCCACTGGCAAGTTCGGCGAGGACCTCGCATTCCCGAGGCGTCAACCTGTTAACCATCGACGATGAGCTGGGCTTCGCCAACAACGCCTCGACCACAAGCGGATCGAGCACCGTCCCGCCAGACGCAACTTCACGGACCGCGTCGCTGAGCTGATCGAAATGCGCGATGCGTTCTTTCAGCAGGTAACCGCGTCCGGTAGTGCCCCCGGCCAGCAACCCGGCCGCGTACTCCGGCTGAACGTATTGCGACAACACGATTACCCCGGTATTGGGGTGAGCGGTCGCAACCAATGAGCGAGGCGAATTCCCTCATCGGTCGATGTCGGCGGCATACGCACATCGGTCACCAACGATGCCGGATCGTGTTGGTCAAGAAGTCCGACCGTGGAGTCGTAGTCCACACCCTCACCAACGACGGCTACATCGGGATCCGTTGACAGGGCCCGACACACGCTATCCCGGACCAGTAAAGAGTCTTCGGCGACCACCACCGAAATCCTTCGGTCTGCCATTAGCCTCACCGCATCTCTGTTTCGCAGCTGCATGTTTATTGGCCCGTTCGACTATAGACATCATCCTGCTGGGACGGGATCGCGTGGTACAGACATGCCCGGATCCCATCGTGTACGCACCACCTCAAATGTGGTGTGCGCTTTCTGTTCCGGACTTAGGGCGCCTGGTGACATTGCCGTGAGGTACTCGCAAGCGGCAAAGAAGATCGCAACAGGAAGCGGGAGCCTCTAGATAGGAGAAGACGATGGACAACAAGGTGATCATCGGCAGCCTCGCCACCGCTGCTGTCGGGATCGGTATCGGTGTCGCGGCTTTTACCTCTTTAGACAAATGAAAACGACAGTCAAGGGCGTGTTCGCAGTCACGGCTACGGTTGCGGGCGTGGCGCTCGGAGTCGGGCTGGCCGGTCCGGCAAACGCCACCGTTGCCACCATCGGTGCCAAGGGCGACATGAACCCGTACAACTACCGCGACGAACTGCGATACTCGGGCCTCTACCACGAGGATGTGTCAAACGCCTCAGAACTAGGGCCGAGGATCTGCAGGCAGCGGATGGCTGGCTACTCCGAGGACGAGCTCGTTCGCTCCCTCGATGGCCCCGACCCGCTGTACAACGCTGAGCAGGCCGTCGAAATCGTCCTGGGTGCAGAGTGGCACTTCTGCCCCGGCTACGACAAATGAGCGGCGGGATTCGATGAAGAAGAAGATCGTCGCCGGTGTGGTCGGCGGTGTGGTGGTCGCAATTGACATGGCCCTAGCCCCCCTGGCGCACGCCGACCGCCTCCCAGCGAACTGCGAGAGCCACCCATGGGGCTTCCTGGGACTAACTAAGCGGCGGATCATCTGCGATGGGCCGATGCAACCGGACGGGTCATGGATGCGGGAACGAGTGATTGGGGTCCCCGCTCATTATGTGCCTGCGAGCAGCAGTTGCTCCGGTGGTAGCTACAGCAGCTATTGCACCTACTACCCTGGCGGATGGGTCGACGCTCAGATTGATGACGACGAGACTTACCCTGTGAGACCCGATACGGTCCTACCGGATGAGCCGGGGCACCTAGGATGAGTCCTTTGTTCCGTGCAGCCATCGTCGAGGCCGCCATCGTTTCGCCTCTCCGCCAAACTTCACCCCGGCGGGCGCAAATGCGGCCATTCCCGCCGGGTGCGGCGCGATTGACCGGTTACGGCGCCCGAAACCCCGTCCAATACCTCGCACTGGTCGAACGAGAACGACAAAATCGAATGGCGATGCTCAGGCCAATGATGCCAATCAAGCCGCTTCCGGCGCCCAGGGCTTACGTCTTCACGTATACGGACTGGGCGATACAGCCCGTGATCGGCCCGCCGAGCCGACAGTCGCCATGAGGAGTGGATTCTGATGGGAATTCGAGGATCGGTTTGGAATGGAGTTTTGCTGTCGATCGGGTTGATGACGAGCGGCGTTTGCGGAATTCCTACTTCGACGGCTGACGCGGACACGCCAGTCATTCGCCTTTGCGGAACCGAGCTTGCAGTCAAGCCGTCACACATAATCTTCACCTGCGCTGACGCAACCTGGGCGATCGATAACCTCGTCTGGCAGAGTTGGGGAGCTGATGGCGCAACAGGCAGCGGCATCGAATACCAACGCGCCTGCGTTCCGAACTGCGCTGAAGGAAAGGCGACCTACACCCCGGTGACAATTGCACTCACCGGCGCCGCCCCTCCCGATTACCGATACACAAGCGCGATCATCACCAACCAGAACCCAGGCACCTCGAAGAGGGTGGGAGTCTGAGGATGAATATCCGGCGTCTAGGAATCGGCACGCTGGCCATGGGAATCGGCTTTTTCGTGGTCGCGGGTGCAACGCTGCCCTGCGGTAGTGCGGCTCCTGCCTTTCAGTACGTCAGAACTGAATCGGGCCGGGTGCGCTGCATTGTCCAGCCAGACAAAGTCGCATGCGAAGCCAGCGGCCCTGGGAGCCTGGGCTTCCCGCAGGCACCGATCTCGCTGCCGGAATCGCAATGCCGTAATCCGTGCCCAGGGGGTGTCCATCTCGATCTAGCCGGGGTCACACCTTCAGGCGCTTTCCACTGGGAAGACGGAAACATCGGAGGCGCCGGGTCCGATTGGGCTCAAACCGATACCACGCTCAACTACGGGCAGACCTACCACATCTTGGGCTGGACGATCTTGCCGAACAGCGACGGCACCCGCTTCACTAGCGACGGCACCGGTCGCGGGATGTTTGTCAGCGTCGAGAATGTCGCGCCATTCTGAACCCAAAGGTGCACACATCAGATGCCCTCGTCACAGGCGTGCCCTGGCTATGGCTTCATCGTTGAGATCGAACCCAGCACCAATTGGGTATTGCCCCCTAAAGTGGCCCTGAATAAGACGCTGATGGAATCGCACAGATGTGAGGCTGTGTAGTGAAAGAAGAGCCAACTCCCGGCGGCCTGCGTGGTCTACAAGCGGGTTCGCGATTCGGTAACTACCGACTGAGGCGATTACTCGGCAAAGGTGGGTTCGGGCACGTATGGGAGGCCGACGACACCGTCATGGACCGTGTCGTCGCGCTCAAGCTACTCAGATCCGACTACTCGGAAAACGAAAGATTTCGTCAACGCCTCTTCCGGGAAGCGCGGGCTGCTGGACGCTTGCATGAGCCTCACGTAGTGCCCATCCATCAATGCGGTGAAATTGACGGCCAGATCTATATCGACATGCGGCTTATTCCCGGCACCGACCTTGAAACCGTGTTGGCCCAGCAGGGTGCGCTAGCACCGGTGCGAGCAGTAGCCGTGATACGCCAAATCGCTTCGGCCCTAGATGCTGCGCACGGCGAAGGGTTGATTCACCGTGACGTGAAACCGGCCAACATCTTGCTCACCGACGACGACTTCGCGTACCTAGTGGATTTCGGACTGGCCAATGCGGCCTCGGATGCCAAGCTGACCAGTACCGGCATGACCATCGGGACATTCGCCTACATGGCTCCTGAGCGGCTCCGCGCCGGTGCCGAAGTGGACCTCCGCGCCGACGTCTATGCGCTGGCCTGCGTTCTCTACGAGTGCCTTACAGGTTCCCAGCCATATTCGGGTGATATGCCCGCGATGGTCAGCTCGCACTTGTCCGCGCCGATCCCACGACCCAGTCAGTATCGGCCAGATATCTCGGTGGCGTTCGATGACGTCATCGCCCGAGGAATGGCAAAGCAGCCAGCGGGGCGGTTCCCTTCAGCGGGCGAACTCGCTAGGGCGGCACATTCAGCAAGCGGATTTCACGAGTCGCCAACGCTGCTCGGCCCCTCCACTCCTCAGCCAGGTTCTACCCGTCGGTTCTCGGCCCGATGGCCGAATCCAGACGGAACCGGAAACACGCCCTATCCCGAACCCCTTCGCGTCCCCGATCCAGTGAAGCGCCAACGAGAGCACGGTCGGCTGGTGCTGGCTGGCGCTGCAGTGACGATGCTTTTGGCTGCTGCGGTAGTCGCAACATCGTTGATCTTGCGCAACGACAAAGAGCCACCGAGGGCTCCCGAAACGACTGCGCCGAAAACCTCCATCAGTGACTCGGAGTCGGTACCAACGACCAGTCCGTCTTTGACCACGTCGCAATCTGAACCCCGCTTGCCGGGCACTAACGCAGAGGGGTTTGTCGGCTATCCCGGCGCGCAATGCGACCCCGGAAGCACTCCTGCGGTGATGGGCCGCACTACCAAATCGTTGGTGGTGATCTGTGAAGTCGGGCCCGCGGATTATTACTACCGAGGGCTTCGACTCCTCGACGGTGCCAGCATCGAACTATCCAACGCCGTAAGATCTTCGGGCGGGTTCGACGTGACCAACCCAAATGATGGCACCCGGTACCAGGTGCGCCCGAACGGTATCTCGATCACGACGCCCGACGGTCAGGTGTTCTCTGAGCCGATGATTGCGTATGCGGCAAGGTGATCAACAGATGCCGTTGACCAATGGTCAGATTTTCGCTGGGTACAAGATCGTCCGCCTGCTCGGCGCAGGAGGTATGGGCGAGGTGTACCTCGGCCAGCACCCACGCTTGCCCCGCCGAGACGCACTGAAGTTGCTTCCGCACGATTGGTCAGCGGACGAAGAGTACCGGGCCCGCTTCAACCGCGAAGCTGATCTCGCTTCGACACTCTGGCATCCGCACATCGTCGGTGTGCATGACCGGGGTGAGGAAGACGGGCAACTCTGGATATCCATGGATTTCGTCGACGGGCTCGACGCAGCCAGGCTCTCGGCCGATCGCTACCCCGCTGGGATGCCGGTCGAAGAAGTTGCCCGCATCGTCACCGGGGTGGCAAGCGCTCTCGATTACGCCCACAAACAAGGCCTACTCCACCGAGACGTCAAACCAGCCAACATCATGTTGACCCATCTCGATGACGAGGGAGAGCAGCGAATCCTCCTGACCGACTTCGGGATAGCCCGTAATGTCAACGACATCAGCGGCTTGACGAAGACGAACACGACCATCGGCACCGTGGCGTACGCAGCACCGGAGCAGCTGCTTGGCGAGGAAGAGGTTGATGGGCGGGCAGACCAGTACTCGTTGGCGGCCACCGCATTTCATCTTCTGACCGGCTCCCAACTATTCCCCCATTCGAATCCGGCGGTGGTGATCAGCCGTCACCTGAATCTGTCACCGCCGCTCCTAACGGATCACCGTCCAGAGCTCGCGGTGCTTGACCCGGTTTTCGCCAAAGGTCTGGCCAAGCGGCCCGAAGATCGGTTCAATCGTTGCTCGGAGTTCGCACAGGCACTGTCCGAACAAGCATTGACGCCCACCTCTCCATACCCCCTCACGGTTACCAAACCGGCACCAGTTCAGTCGAATCCGGCTCCAACCCTCCCCAAGTCACCAGCACCGAATACGGACAGCGACGGCCGCGCCAACAACGGCGGCCGAAAGCGTTGGCCGCTGTTGGCCGGGGCTCTCGCGATCGTATTAGCAGGCGTCATCGCGGTCGCCTGGCGTCCATGGACCACAACCAAATCGTCGGGCTCCGCGTCGTCACCGTCTGCCTCGCCGCCTGGCGCATCACCCGCATCGCTCACCATCGCAACTGCCGCCGTGCCAGCGGTCATTGACGTAGATCCAACCGATTACCAGGATCGCGAGTCACCCGGCTACTACACATGGACGTACACGCGGACACCGTCTTACCGGGAGTGCGGGATTTTCCCGTCTAGCGACAAATCCACGGTGCCCGAAGGGGTTTCCTGTGAAGTCGACTTTCCCCCCGGTACACCAGAGGTGAGCAATGGTTCGTGGAGCGGGCCGCCGAACTCAGTGAAGATCGTCCCTCCCGACGGGCCCACCGGCTGGCTGAGCGAAGGCGGCCAAAGTGGCAAGGTGGCGATTACTTTGTTGCCCAACCATCGGATCACCGTCGGGCCTTTCTCTTGTACAGCCCTTTCAGGCGGCGGAATCGACTGCCAGGGGCCAAGTGGCGGATTCAGATTTGCAGACGGTGTGCTCACCAAGCGCGGGGCCCGTTGATGGTCAGTGGCCTGGGCAGCAGTCTGTCCGACAAAGCAGGTGCTTCCGAGCGGGCCCTCGCGGGCCCGGCTTAGTGTTATCGCCGATTAACAGCCGTTGCGGAGGGCAGACATGGATGGGACGCCATTCGGGCGGTACCGCCTAATCGAGCTCTTGGGCCGGGGCGGGATGGGCGAGGTCTGGCGGGCGCACGACACCGTGATCGATCGTACGGTGGCAATCAAGACGCTGCTCCCGCATTTCGCCCAAGACAAGACATTTGAGCAGCGGTTTCGCCGTGAAGCCCGCGCAGCGGCACGCCTGGACGACCCGCATATCGTTCCTATCTATGACGTTGGCGAGATTGACGGACGTCTTTATGTGGCGATGCGCCTCATCAATGGTCAGGACCTGCAGACCCTTCTCGACCAGGGGCCGCTGAAGCTCGATCGGGCCGTGAACATCACCGAACAGATTGCGTCGGCACTCCACGCCGCTCACAAGGTCGGATTGGTCCACCGTGACATCAAGCCATCCAACATCCTTGTCGCCGACGACGACTTCGCCTATCTCATAGACTTCGGCATCGCTCGCGCCACCGGGGAGACCGGCATAACATCCACCGGGGCGACGATCGGCACCTGGTCCTACATGGCGCCCGAGCGATTCAGCAGTGGGGAGATCGAACCCAGCGCTGACGTCTACGCCCTGGCATGCGTCCTCTATCAATCGCTCACCGGCGAGCTGCCGTTCCCCGGGACCACCTTGGAGCAGGTTGCGATGGCGCATATGACCGCTCCGCCCCCGAAACCTTCTGCGCAGCGTCACGGGATCCCCACGGCTATGGATGACGTCATCGCCACCGGTTTGGCCAAAAGCCCGGGCCAGAGATACCGAACGGCGAAAGACCTGGCCCGGGCCGCACGGACGGCAATACCCACTCGGGAACAAGCCCAGGCAGAGACCGTCATCGCTGACACCCAGGAGGCCCCTGCCCGCCCGGCACCGGATCGCAGTGCTGCGCCTGAGGTGGACGACCGCCCCCCGTTCCAGCGGCCGACACAGCCTGCACCGCCGCGCTGGTGGCGTCGCAAAACCAAGCGCCGCACTGCCATTGCAGTTCTGGCTGCAGCGGGAGCGGTGCTCGCCACGGCAGTCGTGTTCGCGGGAGCAGCGCTTCGGCTTTACCTTGCCGACAGTACGGCGGCGCATGCGAAAAGTGAGATTATCCAAACCGCCACAGAAGCCATGACCACCCTGTGGAGTTACACGCCGAACGACATCGAGCAGTTGAGGGATAGGTCAGGCAAATACCTCGGCGGTGACATCCAAGATCGGTATCGCAAGTTCATCGATGAGATAGCGGTCCCGGATAAACAGGCCCAGGTAACCAACGAGACGCAGGTCATGGGAGCTGGCGTTGAGACGCTCAACGGCTCCGATGCCACCGTTTTGATTTACGTTAACACTACGAGTACGACACCCCAGACTCGTGACAAACCTTCTTTGAAGTACCTCTCCTACCGGCTGATTATGCATAAAAGCGACTCCAGGTGGGTGATTACCAAGATGACCACCGTTACCTCCTTGGACTTGCAGCCGAAGTTGCCGGGCACCGGCTGACTTCTGAGCAAAGGGATGGATTCTAGACTGGAGAGCTGCCCTCGAAGTTCGCTATGGCTGAGCCGGTGGCCCACTAGTGGATACTTTGGCGGATCGAGAAACTACATGAAAGTTCGATGGTCACGCATTCGTTCGCGTGGCCGATCTCAACCGATAACGACGACTATCTCAAAATAGACCACTTTTGAGACCTCAAGAGAGTCCCATCCGCGCGAATGTTACTGCAGGTCAAGTTGTCTCATAAGTTGGTATCAGAAATAGATGTCTCAACAGAAGCGTTCGAGTGATTGGTGAGACATACATCTGAACTGCCAGCCGACCGAAGCGCCGGTGTCCGACTTGGCTATACCCGGGTCAGCACCGTCGCACAAACTCTCGAACAACAGAATGCCGCACTTGAAGCGGCAGGCGTATCGAAGACGTTCTCCGACGTGATGTCGGGTGCGCGCGATGACCGGCCGGGTCTTGCTGCTCTGATGGATTACGTTCGCGCGGGTGACACTGTGGTGGTGTGGAAGCTAGACCGACTCGGGCGCAACACGATACACATCTTAGAGACGGTCAAAGCGCTCACCGACCATGGCGTGACGCTGGTATCAACCACAGACGGCATCGACTCGTCCACCCCAGCTGGGCGGATGATGATCGGGGTTATGGGGTCTCTCGCCGAGTACGAGCGAGAGCTGATCAAAGAACGGACCGCTCTGAAGCGGGCAGTATCTCGCGCCAACGGCACCAAATTCGGGCGGCCCCGAAAGGTCGACGACGCAGAGTACATTGCTACCGCCCAGCGGATGAAGGCCGACGGCCATACGGCGCGGGCCATTGCCAAGTATCTCGGTGTAAGCCGCGCGACGCTGTATCGCTACCTTGCCGCCGTATGACCGGCAACCCGGAAGCCGACGCGATCTCGCCCCGCATGCTTTGCCATTGCCACGCAGTTGCTGATAGCCAAGCCAGCGGCGCTGACTGATGCCGCACCCCGAAAGGAGATATCGATGACTCACCGGAGCCGGAGTGTTGCCAACCTCGCTGAGGGGCACCTCGCCAACGGTACCGAACTGCTTTGGGGCGATCCTCCGGCAGCCATGCTTGGCGAAGGCATCCAACGTCTCATCGCCCGGGTGTACGACGAACTGTGCCACCATCCCACGGTTGCCGAAATCGATGAACGAATCTACGGCCCCACACCAGCACCGGAGATCGTTGAGGCTATGGCCAACGCGGCCAGGGTTTTTCGTGAGGATGTAGCACGCGACCCCACTCCTGCTGAGGTGGAAGCGGGGCTGCTGCTCGCCGATACGCAGGCAGCCATGTTTGCGTATCTCCAACTCGAAATCCAGGTCGGAAGTCGGGTGATGTGGGCGGGACGCGATAACGATGGCCCCTTGCTGCACCAGACTATCGATGGCCGCGACGACATGATCGTGCCTCTTTATGGCACCGTCACTGCACAGCCCCAAGGTTGGTACGGCGACAACACCATCACGCGCGACGACGGCCACACCGCCACCATCGGCCGCCAGTGGCTGATTAAGGTGTCCGGTTAGGCATGCCGTTGCGGCGTCAAAGTTCTCCGCGCATATGGTGCGCTGGCTCTCAGTGAAAACGACTACCCATGTGGTGACTTCGGGTATTACCACAGTGGTGAATACCTCGCGGGTATTCACTTGCTCGGTGTGAGTACGCCGGTCCGTTCGGTCGCCGATTTGGTCGCGCTAATGCGTTGGCGCCTGCCGTGATCGTCTTCGCGGGTTGCGACAGCTGTTACGCAGCCACCGGGTGTTAGGGCGTCAGCTTTGACGATAAACCCGACTCGAATGTGCTGAAATCTCTATGTCATCGAGACCCCCAGGGTGTTGATACAAATCCCCGCCATCTGGGTACTATGCGCCGCATGCCGTTGACGAACGGTCAGACCTTCGCCGGATACACAATCATCCGATTGTTGGGGTTGGGGGGCATGGGCGAGGTGTACCTTGCGCAGCATCCACGCCTTCCTCGCCGGGACGCATTAAAGCTTCTTCCCCAAGATTGGTCAGCGGACTCTGAGTACCGCCTCCGGTTCAACCGAGAAGCGGACCTCGCCTCGACACTTTGGCATCCCCACGTTGTCGGTGTGCACGACCGTGGCGAGGAAGACGGTCACCTGTGGATCTCGATGGATTATGTAGACGGCCTCGACGGGGCGCGGCTTCTCGCCGACCGGTATCCGGCAGGAATGCCGGTTGAGCAGGTGGCCCGCATCGTCACGGCGGTCGCGAGCGCACTCGACTACGCACATAATCAAGGCCTTCTGCACCGAGATGTCAAGCCTTCCAACATCATGTTGACCAATGTAGATAACGACGGTCAACAGCGAATCCTGTTGACTGACTTCGGAATAGCGCGCGACGTCAATGAAATCAGCGGGCTTACCGTGACGAACATGGCAGTGGGTACGGTGGCGTATTCCGCACCCGAGCAGTTGCTAGGTGAGAACGTTGATGGTCGAACGGATCAATACTCGCTCGCGGCCACCGCCTATCACCTCTTGACCGGTTCCTTCCTGTTCCTTCATTCAAATCCAAACGTCGTAAGCAATCGCCATATCAATTACCCGCCGCCTCCGCTATCGGAGACGCGACCAGAGCTAGCCCAGCTCGACCCGATTCTCGCAGTTGCTCTGGCCAAAGATCCCAACGACCGATTTCAGCGTTGCTCTGATTTTGCACGTGCTTTGAGTGAGGAAGTCGGTTCGGTGCCTGGGGGAACCTCCGCCTCGGCACCAACGCGACCCGCGCACGTACCAACGCGATCTAAACGCGGCACCGTCAACCGATTGTCCCGCCTATGGCCGCTTGCCGCTGTTGGAGCGGTCCTCGTCGCGATTGTTCTCGCCGTGGCGTTCTGGGGCTCGGGCCAGGGCATTCCCACGGCCACAGCACCCGTACACCCACCGACAACAACGAGGCCGCCGCCGACCAGCACGACCACCACTGCGGTAACGACTCCAGCTGCAGCTCTCCCCGCTTACCCGTCGCCAAATTCGGGTTGCCAAGGCAGCGCAAGCGCCCATTACGACTATGAGCATCCCGACTTGGGCCTGTTGCGGATCTTCCTGATGGTCAACCCCGACGTATTTCTGAAACGTGGCTGCATTTCCGTAGCGACCGCGTCGAGCGCGGTGCTCCCGCCGATCCCTGTCGACATCGGGCAGAAATTCGAATTTGCCAATCCGGCGACCGATGCAACCGGCAGCGTGTTCATCAACTTCAGCGGGGGAGGAGCCCACGACCCTGCCATGGTTCTTGTCCTGGTCCCCACCGCCAGCGGATTCAGGACGGTCGGCGGGGACCTCCTCAACGCCGAGCTGATTGGTCCCGGTGTTAACGGCAGGTACGTGATCCGCCACCACAGCAACGACTGCACTCCCTCGTGTGCCAACGGCACCTGGACATACGAGGATCTGCAATGGGACGGCAGCGGCTACGTTTCGTGATGTCGTCGGCGGCTAGACGCGCAGCACAGTTGATGCAGAGCAAGTCAGGTCCCGAACTCGCGGAGCACTTTTCACGGTTGGATAAGTTCGATGGATGGGGTTACTCACGATAGCTAGGGCTCGTTCGGAGGGGAGGGGTCGCCCAGCGTCGCCAACGTATACGTATCCTCGCCGAGTGCATGGCGTTGATCGTTGAAGTCGAAGTCCTTGCACTGTCTCGAAAGAGCCAGTTAGGGCACACATCGTACTCGGATCGCGGCGATAGCCTTGTTTGTCCGTAACCGCTGTCCCGAAGGTAGGGCGCATGGAATGTCAATGGACCGTTTCTGATGCCGACATCGAACGGGTGAGAGGGTTCGTCGCCTCCCGTGCGAACTGCCCGCTGGTGTTGGCGCGGCGGCGCATCAACCTGGCCAAATCCAAAACGCTAGTTGACAGATCGGCGTTCTGGCGGCAGATGACTAGTGCGCGGTTGACATCGGTGCAGCGCTCAGGCCCTCGGAGCCACGTAGCACGGTTCCTGCGAACTGAGCCCTTTCCCCTGTCATACGAGACGGTCGCAGCGCGCGATGATCCCGAGGCGTTCATCGCGGACGCGCTCCGCGCATCGGGCGGCATTAGATTCGGCGCGCGCATCTCGACCGATCTTGCAGCGAATCTTAGGCGCTTGGAAGCCGGTGAATGGAGCGACGCCTTGAGCGCGTGCAACAGGCTGGTGACTGCGGCAGCACCCGCCGTAGTCGAACGCGAGGTCGCAGGCTACGTGCGGTCGTTTCGAGGTTTCGGCCCGAAGCAGTCTCGGAACTTCCTCCAGGGACTCGGTCTCACTCGATACGAGATTCCGATCGACAGTCGTATCACCCGCTGGCTCAACGATTTTGGCTTTCCCATCCATCTCAGCGCCGCAGCGTTGGCGGATCCCCACTACTACGATTTTGTGTCCGATGGGTTCCAGGCACTGTCCGCCAGGTGCGACGTGTTCCCGTGCGTGCTCGACGCCGCCATCTTCGGAAGTTTCGACGGCGATGATTGGTCAAATGCGAAACTCATCGAGTAGCCAATGAGCCATTGCACATGCGTTCCACGACAGTGCGTGGACCGTCCACCCGTCTATCCTCTACGAGCAACTTTAGGAGCTACGTGACCCCCATCGATCATAAGCTTGGCAGAGGGAACGGGACTATTCGCGAATTTGCTGATGGCACAGCGGAGTACAGGCGGAACCTCAGCGCCCAGTTCCGCGTCCGAATCTCGGATGTCCGGGGATTCTCGCGGACGAAGGGGCCAGTCTGGGCCGAAGGCGATCTACATATAGTGGGTCAAGGAGCCAACCTTGCCACCGTTGCCGCGTGCAGTACTTCAGCTTCTAAGGCGATTGAGGACTGGTTTCGCAGCCACCCGCTTTTCAAGGATGACAAACCACAGCCGAAATCTGCTCAGTCGGATTCCGCATTAATTGCTGACGAATTACGCAAGTTGGCGAACTTGAAGGCCGAGGGCATTCTGACGGAAGCCGAATTTAACGCACAGAAACAAAAACTGCTCAGTCGTTAGCAGTCTCGGTTGCGAGAAGGAGGGCTGCGCCGAGGGCTCCGAGGGGAGGCTGCCGGGGGTTGAGGCCCCGGCAGCCTCAAGTTCTGGTTGAAGGCCTTGCTTGGCGGCAACGTGGGTTGCTCGCTAGGGTGGTGCCCGACGAAAGGCAGGGGCGGGTAGGACATTGCCCCGCCATTCGTTGCACGCCGGAGCCTGAGTGAACAATTGGCGGTGCGCTTATGCACACTGAGGGATGCACGGCAATCTGCGCGAATTAGCTTGCGAGGTAGCGGATGTCATCGAAGACTCCTGAGGTCCACCAGTATCGTTCGAGCGCGACGATGTGGGCTTTTGCTGTTGCTATGTATGGGGAGCAACTGCGCAGAGAGGCGGATCACCACGTGATCGCGTATCGCGACGCCGCTACCCGCAGCCACTACGCGAAGGCATCGGAAGCGGATCGAGAACTGTTGCGGGAACACGCCGCCAACGCGACAAGCGTCGTGACAGTCGCTGCGGCGTGGCGTCTCACACTGCACCGCTACGCCTTTCTTCACGCAGCCGCCCAACTTCTGAAGTGTGTTGTGGCACTGAGGAAAGCAGGCGTCGCCGCCCCGGAACTGGAAGACCAGGACCTTATTCGGCTGCTTCGCAATGTCGACGATCATTGGGAAGATGCTGACACTGGTAGGTCAATCGCGGCGCTACTCAAAACCCGACCAGATGAACGTCCGACCCGGGTCGTTTTTAGCAAGTACCGCGTCGAGCTTGGCGGCCTCGACACCCGAGATGTTTTGGAATGGGCGAGCGGCGTCAACGCGTTCGTGCGAGCTGAGGCCGAAGCTGACGGGATGCCACTGGTACATCCCGACGATCCCGTCGATTAGAGCGCTTGGCGCGTGGGATCGTTGGGCGCGGGTGAGTCGTAGCTGGCCCGCGCGCTAGCCAGGCCGTCCGGTCGAGCCTCTTGTCCATCTGGGCTCTACCCATCTAAGACAATTCGTTTGATAGCACCCGTCGTCTAACTAGGGTCCTCGACTTGCTCATAGGCATCGTCTAACATGACTCTAAGAGATCAAATAGACATCCGAGGACGCATGAGCAAAGGCCAGATCGTCGGCTACCGGCGGGTCAGCACCGTCGACCAGAACACCGAACGCCAGCTAGATGGGATCGAATTAGATGAGGTGTTCACAGACCACGCCAGCGGCAAGGACACGAACCGGCCAGAGCTGCAAGCGATGATTAAACATGTCCGCAAGGGCGACCAGCTGGTGGTGCACAGCATGGACCGGCTTGCCCGGTCCCTGGTTGACCTCCGCCGCACCGTCGATGAGCTGACATGCAGGCATTCGCCACCGATTCTGCGAACCTGCGGACCATGCGCTCGGGTTCAGGTTCGTCCTCGCTGAGTGCAAACTGCACGCTTAAGCAGCGGCCATCACTGCTCGTCATCGGGTTACGACCTGACAGAAGCGCACCGACAAAGTTCAGGACGCTCGGATGAAGTGTCGTCTCAGCCGTGCAGTGGATCCTCACTGACGCGAAAACCCGAGATCGAAGCAGCGTCATGCGGCGTTCCTCAGAAACACTCAAATCGTCGATACGTATGCGTGTTGGAAACTCCATGGACTCAGACGAGCCCCCGCTTCTGTCATGACGTCTCACACTCATCACGCACGAACCGAATTGCGGCGCTTGATCATCCGACGCGTTCCGACCATTACAGGATCCGCTGCTCCTGGCGAGCTTTCAGGGTCCGCGTGATCGCGGATTGCTTGTGCATGTTGTCCTACCGTCCTTATAGTAACGTTTTTATACAAGCGTTACTATAAGGACAGACGTGTCGAGGCAGAAGCGGTCAATCGACCGGTGGGTTGAGCCGTCGGCAGAGCTGTGCCGCCGCGTCCGATCAGCTCGACAGGCAGCGGAGATGGGCCAAGAGGACCTTGCTCGAAAGACCGACCTATCGCTCGCCGCAGTGCGCAAGATTGAATCCGGTCAAACACACGAGCCGGGGATCTTCACCGTGTTAGCCCTGTGGCATGTTCTCGGAATCCCGATCGCAGATCTGCAGGAGTTGCTGCCGCGTGAGGCCTAAGGGCGCCAGCCCGGTTTTGTTCGCGCGGTGGCTCTGATCGGGTTGCCCGGCCAGACGACCAAGCCTCGAAGATGCCGCGCTCGGTCGGCTATCGATAGACGTGGATGCGGTCGGCGGCCAGCAAACCCATAGAACAGGTAGTCGTGAGCACAAGTTGAGCACAATTTGAGCACAGCTACAGAGATCTGCAGAGAGGCGTAGAGATGCATCCTCACTGGTGAGAGGGCATTTTTGCTGCCCTCAAGCGCGGCCGAATAGGGTTCAAATCCCTCCGCCACCGCCAAAGTTTCGCTTCCGCTGTCTGCAGGTTCCCCCAATTGGGGGATACGCGATTCACCCCGCCTACGGGCTGGTCAGCGGACTGACATCAGCGGACCGCACCGGGATAGTTGCTCAGTGCGGGATCGCGAAATCTCCTGTTGGCCCAGGAGCGGCCCGTTTAGCGACGGGCGGCCCCGTTAGGCGGTCATTCCTGTCGTAGGCATTGCCAGGCTGCGAATACCGGCGAGGGTTTCACGAGGCCTAAGGGCGGGGCCAGCCTGCCGCGGGCGAGGAGGGAGCCCAGACCGATGTTCACCGAGAACGAGATCACCGCCTGGTTGGAGCCGCTATTCGAAGCGGCAGAGAGCACTGACATCGATTTATGGGTGATTGTCGAGCGGGCGACCGTGCAGATGGCAGAGGGTTCGGAATCCGAGCGCCGCAGCGAAGTCTCGCCCCACTTGGGGGAGTGGCCCGATCTGCCAGGAGCCGAGGTGCGCTTGGTGGTGGACTGGGTTCGCTTCGGTCAGCTCCTCCGCCACGAACTCGGTTGGGATGCCAGCTATCCCGAGGACCCGGCCATGGTGCGTGAGCAACTACGCCGGAAGCGCGAATTGATCCGTCATCAGATCTGCGAGCAATTCACCGATTTCAGCGGCTTGGGATAGCGGTTCTGTCTCATCGTCGCGAGCCGTGGCTGCGGCCGGTCCTGTCCGTCGTTCCCCCGGTCGGTCGACGCGCAGTTCATCCCGGCCAAAGGCCGGTCGGCCGACAGACATCACCGGAACCCGCCGGGACAATTATGGGTGGGTTCCCAATGAGGGGGCGGCCGGAAACTACGGGGGTAGCCCGGCCGTCCCCGTCCGTAAGTCATTCCCAGTTGGTTGAGCAGGAGGTCGGCGATGCTGGCGGACGCACTGGCATTGCTGCATCACAGCAACATCGCACTGCGAAAAGCGCAGGTCTATGCGGACCTCTCCCGTACCAACCTGGCTGCGAATGGGCAAGGCCATCGCGGCGATGAACTCCACCGCATCCTTAACGACGCCCAGCAGCACCTTCAGCGGCTAGTCAATACCATCGAAGCCGACATGGGCGGAGATCGCACCTACGGCCCCGGCAGTCCGGGCCACCACCTCGCGTTACTTTCCGCGAGGGCCTGTTAGCAGACGGCACTCCTCGCGTGACCCTGTCGGCGCTTGTAAGTAGCCGAGCCCTGAATCGCACGTGGATGCAGTAGGGCGCTACTGAGTTCGTCGGGACCAGAGCGAGCGACGATTGCTCTCGTTAGCAGGTTCGCGGCTTCGGAGAGGTAGACGTGGCGGTATTTATACAAGTTGAGCTAGATTATTTGCCCTGTGGCACGGTCTGACATGCGCTGTGCGGCACTGATTGCGGCCTCGGGTGCGGGTTCGCTCAGCGTCGATGCGCCCTGAGTTCCAGAAACGCGCCCCGGCCGAACCTAACGAACGCCATGGAGTCGTTCTGCCCCAGTCGCATTGGGAAACTTCCCCGCTTTCCGAACCTTTGGTTTTTTCAACTGCAATTAACGCCGCCGAAACCGTTTGTCAAATACGATGATTCGGCATTGGCACTTGAGGGTGCCAATGCGGGAGGGGGTACGGAGTGCTTGCGTTCATAACTACATTGCGACACCCGCACAACTCGGCTGACTACGATCACGTCGAAGCACTGCTGCGGGACACGCTGGCGTCGCTCACCCAGCAGTCGTCCGACGACTACGTCGTCGTTGTCGTGGGCAATCGCCGGCCGGCATTCGCGCTGCCGGAGCGCTGCGTCTTCGTTGAGGTGAATTTTCCCCCGCCCTCCACGAAAAGAGGACCGAGAACTGGCCCGGCAGCGGTGATCTGGGACAAGGGCAGTAAAACCGCCATCGGCCTGATCACTGCGCGCGAGTTCGGGCCGGACTACGTCATGGCCGTTGACGCGGACGACTTCGTACACCGCGATCTTGCCGGCTACGTCAACGCACGCCCCGGCCACGACGGCTTTGTGGTGGACCAGGGGTTCATGTACTCGCGCCGCAGGAACGCTTACAAGCTGCAGAAGAACTTCTACGCGTCGTGCGGGACCTCATTCATCATCCCCTTCGACGCCTACGATGTTCCCGGTCACTTGACCGTCTCGGCGACGCAGCAAGAGATATACGAAGCCTTCGGCGAGCGGTTCGAGAACATTCTGGAGCACGGTTGGGCGTTTGCCTGGTGGCAGAGCCACGGGCGCATCCTTGAGCCGATTCCCTTCGCCGCAGCCGTCTACCACGTCGGGCATGGCGAAAACCACTGCGGCAACGGACTTTTCGGATTCGCCAAACCCTATGATGATTGGCTGGGCCGCGACTTCGCGATCAGCCCCTCGAGGACGCGGCGTTCAACCCTGTGGGCGTCCTACGGCCTGGCCGCATTGAAGCCGGACCTCCGGTTGCCCCCAAAACCCGCGTTCCTACAGCCCAAGTCGTATCTGGCGAGCTATTCGCCACCCGGCATCACGGCCGTGCCCTCGCAGTAGGTGCTTCGGCGGTTGTAAAAATCTCGCCGGTATCCCTGCCAAGTCGAGCCCGTCTCAGTAGCATTTGGATGCATGTGGGGGCTCGTGCTGATGTTGGCGTTGGCGTCCGCCCTGGAGCCGACGCGGATGGGAATCGCTGCCCTGGTCGTCGCGCTGCCACGCCCGATTCGGAACCTTTTCGCTTACTGGATCGGCATTCTCGCGGCAGGCATCGGTTTCTACCTAGCCGGGCTGTTCGTGCTGCGCGACTACATCGCGCCCGCCGTCGCCGTCATTCAGTCCGCCACCGCAAGTCCCCTAGTCCCGCCGATCAAGATCGCGGTCGGCGTGCTCGCGCTGTCACTCGTCGCGATGACCGTTGCCCGGACGCGGGCGCGTCGAGCACTCCCGCTTCCGGTGCCGGTGCCGATCGGCGGACCGTCCGGATTGGAATTGCAGCCGGACAAACCGCGCGGATTTGCGGGACTGACGCTGCCACGGATTTCGTGGACCAGCCGCATCGAGGGCGGCTCCACCGCGACGGCCTTCATCGCCGGGTTGGCCACATCCACGCCTCCGCTGGAATTCTTTGGAGCCATGGTGGCCATTCTGGCCTCGGGGGCCGCCGCCAGCGTCCAGCTGAGCGCCGCGGTGGCGTTCATGGTGGTGGCCTCTGCGATCGTCGAGATTCCGCTGTTCTTCTACCTGATTGCGCCGGCGAGGACTCAAGCCGTCCTGATGCAGTTGCAAGGCTGGCTGCGCGCCCACAACAGGCCGATCCTGCAGGTCTTCTTCGGCTTGTTCGGTGCCGTTATGCTCGCCGGCGGTGTCGGCGGAATCTGAGCCTCAGCCAGACGGGTTGGGCGCCGTACGCGACAGGGACTCGACCAGATCCACCAAGTTGCTGTTGCCGCGCCGCGGCGCCGGCCACCAGGGCAACGTACGGGAAGCAACGCTCACCAATCCGTCGGCCATGCCGTCTTGCAGCCGGTATGCCGAGTTCAGCGGGTCCTCGGACCACAGCGACGCAATGATGTGGGACAGGGCCTCCACCCGGAGCAGGTTGAACTCGCTGTCATCCTCGAGTCCCAGGGCGCGCAACGGGACTAACGACGGCAGGCTCGTTGTCCACTCGTCATTGAAGCCGGCGACCCGAAACCCGGACAGCGTGCCGTGGGCGTCGTCGTCTTCGATTCGCTCCAGGCGCCCGGCCGCGGAGGCCGACCCGGCCACGGGGTGCCCCATCGAGTGTCCGGTGATCGAAGCGCGGGTGCCGATGACCTCGAAGGGCCCGTCTGCCCCGGTGAACGGCTCGATGACCTCGCCCGTCACCCCGCCGGGAAAGCGATAGACGATGTTGACCGCGCCCCCGCGTGATCGACGGCCGTGCGCGCTGCGGACGAGCGGGAACCCCAGCCACGACCTGAGCAAGGCCAGGGCGTGGTACCGGTAGCCCATGCTTTCCAGGCGAATGTGTACGACATCGCCGACGGCCCCGGCCGCGATCGTCTGCCCGACCAGGCGGAACTGCGGGAGGTTCATGAAATCCTCGGCCACCCGCACCGCGCGCCACCGCCGATACAGGCCAAGCTGTCGAAGGTCGCCCCAGCGCACGGCGGCCGGCGTGTCCATCACCAGCGCGGCCCCCGGGGCAAGATGCGCCGTCGCCCGCAGCACCGCCATGTTGCTGGTCGGCGTCACCGAGACCATCACCGCGTCGACATCGCCCGGCCGCAACGAGCGCAGGTTCTCGATGGCGCCGACGCCGAACGGCTCTCCCGCCTCGCGCGCGTGCGTGATGTTGCGGGAGTGCACCCCCACGACCTCAACATGGGAGTCCAGCAGCCTGAGCGCGGGCAGGAACGAGTTGCGGACTCGGTATCCCGAACCGATGATCAACACCCGCAACCGGCGGTTAGCGAGATCCGGGGAAGTCAGCTCGGGCGCTCCTTCTGCGTCGTCCCGTCGAACCTACGAACGCGATCCGGTCAGGCTCAGGACCCTGCGGCCAGCCATGTGCAGGCGCTCATACGCAACCGCCGGCCCAGACAGCCCGTTGCGGCCCGTCGGCGCAAGCAGCCGGCCCTCGACCGGATCGCTCGAGTCGGTAAGTGCCGTCGATGTTCCGACCCGCCGCTCGTCCACCAGGGCCTTCAGGATCGGGTCGTCCAGTTTCGACCACGCCGCCTTGAATTCGTCGGTCCCGATCAGCTCGTTTGGCAAGCCGGCAGGCTGGAAAGAGACCTTCAGAATCCGCCGGCGCCGCGGACCGCGATTCGGTGCGGCCCGGTGGTAGAAGCAGCGGTTCCAAATGTTGGCCGTGCCGATAGGTCCGACCATCGCTACGACGTCGCCGCCGGCCTTTATCCGGTCGGCCGAATTCGGTGCGAATTCGAAGGCGCCATCGTCATTACCGACGGGCGACAAGAGAATGAAGATGCTGATGAAATTCGGGAAATTCTTCGCAAAATCGCTGAGCGTGTCATAGTCCCGATGCCAACCGTCGAGCCGCTCCTCATTGATGTGCGACTTTGTTTGTCCGCCCGCGGTTTCATAGCAATGGCAGTGATAGAGCAATGCGGACGGATGAACGCTGGCGATGAGGCGGCGGACAGGCTCGCTGAACATTTCGTGGAAAATCCCCACGTCAACGAGTTGGTCGGGCCCGAGCACCGCGCGCGGCTGGTCTGCAATGGGGGCGAACAACGGCTCGAGTCGCTGATTCCACGACTCCACCTGTTCGACAGGCCAGAGGCCCGTGAGATCAGCGATGCCCTCTTGAACAAGCACGTCCGGCAGTGTGCGAGTTACGGTTATTGCGTTCAAATCCCCACCGTTGGTCTTTCATTTCCGTCATTTGCCGACACAATGATCGCACTGTGGGCATCCCTTGCAGGCTACGTCATCGCAGGGCCGGTTGACCGCGATTCCCCAGACTCCGGTGGTGATCACCCGCACAGCGGACGGGTGCGGGGGAGGCAGGTGGTCGTCGCAGATTGCGGTCTTGGCGTGCGGGGGTATCAGCGTTTGCTGGTCGAAGACTGGTTAACTGACGGGCCCGCCGGTCAGGCTCCGGACCGTTTGAATCTCGCTGTCGCGATAGGGCCGCCCGCCGGGCAGCACGAGGTCGTGAAACCAGACTTTCGGGGGCGCCGCGTATGGGTGGTCCCAAGAGTCCCACGGGAAATATGTCTGCGTCTTTCCCGCGACGAAACCCCAATTGAACGCGCCGACATTACGGCGTTTGGCAACGGGCAGAATTCCCTCGACGGTGCTGCCCTGGGGGCGGGCCATGTATTCGGTGCACAGGATCGGCCTACCCAGGGGAGCAAGCTCACCGATTCGCGATTCGAAGGCCGCCGGTTCGGCATACGAGTGAAAGGTGATCACGTCGGCATTCCCGAGCTGAATATCGGCAATTGCGCTCCGGCTCCGCTGGTCTGCCCACTTGCCTTGCCACACACCACTTGTCAACGGTTGACTCGGATCAACCGAACGTGCCCACTGAAATACTTGCGGGAGCAGATCCGCGACCAGTTGCAGCTTGTCTTTGCGCTCCACCTTCTGATAGACACGCGCGGGATTATCGGGTTCATTCCACAGATCCCACCCCAAAACACGGTCGTCGCTTCGGAATTGGGTCAGCACCCCCGTGACGTAGTCCCGCAGGACGCGGGCGTAACCGGGGTCGCCGAGGCGTTCGGCGCCGGGGCTCTGCACCCAGCCCGAATTATGGACACCGGGCCGGGGAGCCCGCTGCGGACCCAGCTTGGGGAACGGGTCCCAACACGAGTCGAAGAAGACGAACAACGGCTTGATGCCGTGGCGCGCCGCCGTATTGACGAACTGCGCCAGCCGCAACTGGAAGCCCCGGGCATCCTGTGCCCACAGCTGATCGTGCAGAAAGACTCGCACGCTGTTCAGCCCGGCCAACCGTGCCCAACCGAGTTCGGTGTCGATGCGCTTCGGGTCAAAGGTGTTCCCCTGAAACATCTCGAGCTGGTTGATGGCATTCGAGGTGATGAAGTTCGCGCCGACGAGCCAGCCCTGCGCCCGGTACCAATTGTTGGCTCGGTCGGGCGACCACCGGGTTGCTTCCCCGGAGGCGCGCGGTGGTTCCGCCGAAGCGCGAGGTCCGTGGGCCAGTGCGGTACCCGCCGCGAGCAGCAGCGGCAGTTTCAGCACCGTTCGGCGATACACCCGCTGACGATAAGTTCCCGAGGGCTATGTTCCCGGGATTTGCTCAGCGCGTCTCTCTGGCTAGATCCTGAGAATAGTTACTCGTTGGTACTCAGCGGTATTCGCTTCGGCGCAGCACGTCAGAACAGCTAGCGAAGCTTCCGGCCGTAGTTGTCCTTGACGCTGCCGGTGAACATCATGATCGCGTCGACGAGCGCCCAGACGCCCACACCCAGCAGGATCGGAAACCCGAAGAAGCAGAACACGGTGGTGACGAATCCGAACACACCCAGACACAGCTGCAGGACCGCGATCTGAGTCGAGTCGATATAGAAGCGGCCGATCCCGAATACGCCGAGGAAGAGCTGCAGCAGGCCGGCGGTGACGGCGGATTTATCCGAAAGCGGCAGGCCCGTGGCCGGATCGCGACCGAACGGTGCCTGGGGATCGACTCCGTAGGCCGGAGCCGGATAGCCCGGCTGCGGATACGGATTGGTGGGGTAGGGGTACTGCTGCGGGTAGCCAGGCTGTGGCGGGTACACGGGCGGCGGGCTCTGCGGGGTTTGCGGGTATTGATCCGGCCCAAAACCCGGAGGTTGGCTGCTCCACGGCGGTTCCTCGGGCGGGTTTCCGGGCGGGTTGGGTGTCACCATGAGCTTGATTCCCCCTTATCTCGGCGTTGGTTACTGCTGGTGCGGCTGCTGCTGCGGGGCGCCGCCGTAACCCAATTGGGACGCGGTGTAGCGCGCGGCGTCGGTGACGGGCACGGCCTGCACCGCGGTGCCGTAGGCGCAGATCTCGGTCCACACGTCGCCGATCTCGGTGGTGTCGAACCGCATCGCGACGATCGCGTTGCCGCCTTTGTTACGCGCCTCGGTGAGCAGCCGCGCCATCGCCTCGTTGCGGCTCTCGGCGAGGTTCTTGGTCATGCCAGCCAGCTCGCCGCCGAACATCGACTTGAAACCGGCGCCGAACTGAGAGAAGGCATTTCGTGACCGGACGGTGAGCCCGAACACTTCACCGCACACGCGCTGGATCTCCCAACCGGGAATGTCATTGGTAGTGACGACGAGCACCGGACGACCTTTCTGCAGAGCCGAGAAATCCGTTGGTTATCGCTGCAGGGTACCGCCCCGACCGGGGGTGGATATATTCAACGAATCAAACGACGAGGAGGTCGAGTGGCTGCTGCGGTGGACGACATCGACTTCGACGATCTGACGTCGCCCGAACTGACCGATATCCAGCGTCAAATCCTGGAATTCACCGAAGCCAAACCCGTCGAATTCGACCTCGACCGGATGCTGGCCGAAGCCATCGAGCAGGCCGGCGTGGGCGACGACCTCGCCGACGGCTTCCTGCTCGATGGCTTCACCGACCGACTGGCCGTGCACGTCGCCGCGATCGAAGCCGACGAAGGCCTGCGGCAACTCAGCCGCTCGTCGTTGCGGCAACGCGTGGTTCGCCTGCTGCGCAACCGGCTGTCGCTGATCGACCTGATCAAGCGGTATCCCGAGATCGAGTCGATCGCGATCGAGAAGCCGTTGATCGTGGTGGGGATGCCGCGGTCGGGCACCACGCATCTGGTGAACCTGATCGCGGCCGATCCCCGTCGGCGCGCGCTGCCGTACTGGGAGAGCCAGGACCCGATACCGGCTCTGGGCCAAGGCCCCGACATCGCCGGAGTCGACCCCCGGTTTGCCCGAGCCAAGGCCGAACATGACGCGCTCATGGCCAGTGCGCCCGTGGTGGCCGCGATGCACGACCGCTTTCCCGAGGCGATCGAGGAGGAGGTTGAACTCCTCGACCTGGATCTGGCCTCCTATGTTCTGGAATGGCACGCGCGCGTTCCCGACTGGCGCGACTACTACCTGGGACTCGATCAGTGCCGGCACTACGCGTACATGAGAAAAGTGCTGCAGGCGTTGACATTTCTGCGTGGCCCGCGGACCTGGGTCCTCAAGAGCCCCCAGCATTGCGAGCAGCTCGGACCGTTGATGGCTACCTTCCCGGACGCGACGGTGGCCTTCACCCACCGCGATCCCGTCGCGGTGGTCCAGTCGGCGATCACGATGATGGCCTATTCGGATCGATTGCGCCGCAACACCATCGACCCGGAGTGGCTACTGGAGTACTGGAGCGACCGCGTACACCGGCTGCTGAGCGCATGCGTGCGCGACCGGGATCTGGTGCCGGCCGAACACAGCATCGATATCAGCTTCCATCGCCTCAACGGCAACGAGATGCCGTTGCTGGAGGAACTCTATGGCCGCGGCGGAGTCGAATTGACGGCCAAGGTGCGGGCCCGCTTTCAGGGCTACCTTGATGGCAATCCACGCGGCAAGCACGGCCGCATCAACTACGACCTGCAACGGCACTTCGGCGTTTCGGCCGACCAATTGCGTGAGCGGTTCGACTTCTACTTCAACAGGTTCGACGTCCGCCCCGAATAAAGGAGACACCAGCGATGTTCGAACCGGTGTACCGCAACCGCCCGGGCGCCGACGCCATGCGCCCGGCCGCCGCGGAACAGGCCGAGCAGATCGCCCCGGGACTGTGGTGTTCGCCGGGCCTCTCGAACGCCTACCTGCTGACGACGAGCGCCGGCCGGGTGATCATCAACACCGGCATGGGTTTCGAGGGCCCGGTGCACCGCGCCAACTTCGACGCCGTCGACTCCGCACCGGTGCGATACATCATCTTCACGCAGGGCCATGTCGACCATGTCGGCGGACTCGACAGCGTCCGCGACGCGGACACAGTCGTTGTCGCACAACAGAACTGGAAACTCTGGCGCGACGACAACGAACGCCTCATCCGCTACCGCGCCAACCGCAGCGCCTTCGCCTTCCAGGACACACTGGCCGACGGCATCCGGGATATCCAACGACGACTCGGCACAAAGCACCTGGCCGGCCAGAGCGTCCCCGTCGTCGACGTGGACTTTGAGGACGCGATGTCCCTGGAGGTCGGCGGGCGCCGCATGGAGCTGATCTCGGTGCCCGGCGGCGAAACGAACGACTCGCTCGTCGTGTGGTTGCCCGAAGAACGTATCTGCCTGTGCGGCAACGTGTTCGGACCGTTTCTGGGGCACATTCCCAACCTCGTCACCATGCGCGGCGACCGGTACCGAGACGCGCTGACCGCCATCGCGTCCGTCGAGCGGGTGCGTGAGCTGCAGCCGGAGCTGTTGGTGACCGGCCACTTCGAACCGATCGCGGGACAGCAGCGCATCCACGCCGAGTTGACGCGGCTGCGCGACGCGATCGAGTACATCCACGACCAGACCGTCGCGGGTATGAACGCCGGCAAGGACGTCCGGACCCTGATGCGCGAGATCACGTTGCCCGCGGAATACGAAGTGGGCCAGGGTTACGGAAAGGTCGCCTGGGATGTGCGGGCGATCTGGGAGAACTACTCGGGCTGGTTTCATCACCAGTCGACGACCGAGCTCTATCCGGTCGGCTTCGATGCCGTCGCCGCCGATGTGGTGGAACTGGCGGGCGCCGACGCGCTGGTGGAACGGGCCCGGGCACACCGGGCCGAGGGCCGCCCGGTGCACGCGATCCATCTCGCCGAGCTTGTTCCCACCGACCATCAAGGCGCGCGTGAGGTGCTTCGCGCCGCGCACGAAGACCTGCTTTCCGGCACTACGAACTTCTGGGAAAGAGCTTGGCTCACAAGGCAGATAGCGAGGAATTCATGACACTGCGGCCCGAAGACTTCTACCACACCGGCATCGTGGTACCCGATCTAGACGCCGCGATGGCGCGGCTCACCGCACTGGCCGGCTACCAGTGGATCAATCCGATGAGTTACACGCTGCCGTTTCGCACCGCGAGCGGAACGCGCGAACTCACTTCCACGATCGTCTACTCCGTGCAGAGCCCGCACATCGAGCTCGTCAACGAGGTCCCCGGCACCCCGTGGACGGCTGCGCCCGGCAACGCCGTGCACCACGTCGGCTATTTCACCGACAGCCTCGCCGACTCCGCGCGCATGTTGGAGAGCAACGGCTTCACCCTCGAGATGACCGGAGACGCTCCCGGAGCGGAGCTTTCGCTGTTCGCCTACTACGTCGACTCCGACGGCACCCGCATCGAGATCGTCGACCGCGCGCTGTTCCCCGATTGGCCGGCCTTCATCAAGGCGGCGGCGCGACCGACCGGAGCCTGACGTGTTGCTGCCCGTGCTGCGGTTCAACTTTGGCTCGCCGCAGGGTGATCCACGCACACAAAGCAAGCTGATCTCCACCGCGCTCGAACTGGCCCAATGGGGTGAGTCGCGCGGCATCACCATGATCAGCGTCGACGAGCATCACGCGACGGGGCACGGTTGGAGCTGCAATCCGATCATGGCCGCCGCGATGTTCCTGGCGCGAAGCGAGCGCCTGATGGCCAGCGTGGATTGCGCGCTCGGGCCGTTGTGGAACCCGGTCCGGCTGGCCGAGGACATCGCTCTCGTCGACAACATGAGCCGCGGGCGCCTGCACACCACCGTGGGCCTCGGCTACCGCACGGTCGAATACGACGCGCTCGGAGCGGATTTCAGCCAGCGCGGCAAACTGATGGACGAGCTCGTCGAACGCATGCTGGCTGTCTGGTCGGGCGCCGATCCCTACGCCGGGGTCTGCACCGGCACCTGGACCCGACCGCACCCACCGCTGTACGTCGGCGGGGGCGCGCGCGCCACCGCGCGGCGGGCGGCGCGCTTCGGCCTGCCGCTCAGCCTGGCCGACCATCTGCCCGAGATCGACGCCTACTATCGCGAACTGTGCGCCGAAGCCGGCTTCTCGCCGTTCGTCATCATGCCGGGCCCGATCAACCGCGGCATGATTTACCTGCACGAGGACCCGGACCGGGCCTGGGCAGAGCTGGGTGACCACATCCTTTGGGAGGCAGTCACTTACGGCGAATGGTCAACCGACGAGCGGTCTCTGATGCACCTGCCGGGAGTGCAAACCCTGGACCAAGTCAAGGCCTCGGGGCGATACCGGTTTCTGACTCCCGACCAACTCATCGCCGAGGTCCGTGACGCCGAGCAGTATGGACCGATTGTGTTGCATCCGCTGGTGGGCGGCATGCCGGTAGACGAGGCGTGGAAGTCGGTTCAGCTGCTGACGGACATCGTTCTGCCCGCGCTCGCCTGACGGCGTCAGATGCCGAGTGATGCCTGCGGTGTCCAGGTGTCCACCAGCAATGGAAGGGTGATCGCGTCGCTGCCGCCCGTCACCACCAGCACCCAGCGGCCGTCGACAGGCAGGCTTGCGTCGATGCCGAAGAATGCGAAGCCCGGGAATTCACCGATCGAGGCTTCGGGCACCTCGAATCGGCGCAGCATCGGCGCCTCGCCTGTCGGAGGGATCAGCTCCACCTCGACCCGCCGCTCCGTTGGGTCGCTGGTGTCGCCGTCGGCCCGTGTCAGCACCACAAGAACAAAGCTGGCTGACCGGTCGGGCCCGACCGTGAACCTGGACAGCACGCCGCCCGCCACGTTGAGCTTGTTGTCTATCGTCGCGGCCTGTTCGGCCAGAAAAGCCCCGGTGAGTATCACAGCGTCGAACCTACCGTGCAGCTAACGGTCGTGAGGAGGGGGTAGCGCAATGACCACCGGTCGCCTCCGGCGCGGCCTTGCTCACTAGTTGGCGTCGATTGCTGCAAAGTTCGTACAAGGAGCGCGATACTGAACACGTGCCCGATCTCAACGTGCTGGGCGGCCCGCTGGAACCGTGCAGCCAGGAACCGCTCACCGGCTTCTACCGCGACGGCTGCTGCTCTTCTGGGCCCGAAGACGTCGGCCGGCACACCATTTGCGCGGTGATGACCGCCGAATTCCTCGAGCACCAGCGCTCCATCGGTAACGACTTGTTGACTCCGGTCCCCGAGTACCGGTTCCCCGGCCTGCTGCCCGGGGACCGATGGTGCGTCACCGCGCTGAATTGGCTGCGCGCGCATCAAGATGGCTGCGCCGCCCCCGTGGTGCTGGCGTGTACCCACGAGCGCACGCTCGAGGTGGTGCCGCTGGAAACGCTCCTGGAACACAAGGTCGACGTTCCCGACGACTTGGCCAATCTGTAAGCCAATCTGTAAGCCAACCGCTAGGAACCGGACGCGAACAGCGGCCGGGTCCGCCACGATGACGCTCGGCGCCA
Organism: uncultured Actinomycetota bacterium; assembly: GCA_963758775.1. Lineage (GTDB taxonomy): Bacteria > Actinomycetota > Actinomycetes > Mycobacteriales > Mycobacteriaceae > Mycobacterium. The sequence goes on along the minus strand of CAVWWU010000010.1, from coordinate 456,103 downwards.
CATCGCCCGTGCGTCGCGCGACGAACGGAGTGCGGTACACCGTGCCCTGGGTTCCGCATCCATCGCTGAGAATGGTGCCGATCATGAGGCCGCGCAGCGTGCCATCGGCCTGCGGATCCAATGACCACAGCCGGGTCTCGTCGTCGCGCCCCGCCTGGTTGGTGCGCTGGCATTCCATCGGCGCCTGAAGGGTTGGTGTGCCCTGCCAGTGGCCGTCTCGGAAGTGCAGAACGTATGTGGTCCCCGTGCCCTCCTGTTGGTTCGATTCGGCCAGCTGTGACCCGGCGGCCGCGCAGCCGTCCCTGGTACATGCCGAACGAAACGCCCACCACTCGGAGACGGCGGCGCCCATTCCGGTGACTACGCCGTTGATCGTCTGATTCTGCAGGTCGAAGTCCAGGCGGTAGGTGCCGTCCAGGACGGGGCCGTCGACCTGTGCGGGCGCGGTGCCGGTCGTCGGGGCGGGGGCGACGGCCGCGGGATCGGCGACCTCGACGCCGGTCGGCATGTCGCCGACGCGAGTCGCCACGACCGGGGCCAGCGCCACCTGTCCCTGCACGCCGCATTCGTTGGTCAGCGCGGTGCCCGTCTTCGTGCCGCGCAGAGTGCCGTCGGGCTGCGCCTCGAATGACCACGTCAGTGCGACGACATTCGTCCCCGCGACCACCCGGTTGTTGGGGCCCAGGCAGCGCGGCTGCGCGAGCGGGCGCTGCACGGGCGCGGACTGCCAGTGGCCGTCGACGAAGCGGTACTCCGCCGGTTGAGCCGGCGTACGCGCCACGTGAGGGTTTTGCGTGTCCAACTGCATCCCGGTGGCCACGCAGCCCGATTGTCCGCACAATGAGCGAAAGGCCCACCACGCAACGTTGTCGCTGGTGTGTATCGCATAGGGCGCGCCGTTGATCGTTTGCTTTTCGTAGTCGTAGACGAAGCGGTAGGTGCCGTCGAGCAGGACTGCGGGACGCGGCGCGATGCTGGCCACCGGCACTGACGCCGCCGGCGCCGCGTGCTTTGCCGGCTGCCTTGCGTAGGCGGCGACCCCGACGGCCGTCAGCACCACAGCCGCGATCGCCGCCGCGAGCAGAATCCGGGAGTGCTTGCGCCGCTTCGGTTTCGCCACACGCGCGGCGGGTTGGGTCTGGGCGTCCAAGATCGGGGCCGGGCTGCGATTGGCTCGCGCGTGGTAGTCGGCGCCCACCTCAACCCCGGGCCGTTGGGCAAGCGCGTCGGCGAATTCCTGGCAGTGCGCGAAACGGTCTTCGGGATTCTTGGCCAGCGCACGCGACAGCACGTCGTCGAGGTCCGCCAGTTCCGGGCGCCACTGACCCAGCTGTGGTTGCGGTGCCGTGAGATGCTGGCTGATGACGGCCACCGGGTTGGTATGCGGATACGGGGGCACGCCCGTGAGGAGATGAAATGCGGTGGCGGCCAGTGCGTATTGGTCTGCGCGGGCGTCGATGTCACCACCCATCAATTGCTCGGGTGCCGCGTAGGTGACCGTTCCGACGGTGAAGTTGGTATCCGTCAGGCCGCTGACGTCGTCGTGATATCGCGCTATTCCGAAATCGGCCAACAGGATTCGACGCTGCCCGTCCCCTGCATCGGTGAGCAGGATGTTGGCCGGTTTGACATCGCGGTGTAACAGGCCGCGTTGGTGTGCGTAGTCGAGTGCCCCGGCCACCGCGGTGATGATGGCGCATGCATCGGACGTCGGCATGCCGGCCGGATAGCTGCTCCGCAACAACTGCGCGGCGTCGGCTCCCTCGACGTAATCCATTGCGATCCAGAGTTGCCCGTCGAACTCGCCGCGATCGTGCACCTGGACGATGTTGGGGTGCCAGAGCGCGGCGGCGAGCTCGGCCTCGCGGTCGAACCGCGTCCGAAAGTCGCTGTCGGCGGATGTGGGCTCGGGCAGGATCTTCAGCGCGTCGCGACGCGGCAGCCGGGGATGCTGGGCGAGGTAGACCTCGCTCATGCCGCCGCGGCCGAGTAGCCGAACGATGGTGTACCCGGCGAAGGTCGCGCCGCTGGTCAACGGCATTCCGGGATCGTACCGCGTTTTACGGTAGCTCAGACGAGTACAGCCACTCGTCCCAAAGCGGCCGCAGCGACTCGTCGGCATAGGTGGCGGCCAGGCCGATGAAGTCGTCAGTATCGGCCGTGCTGTGGCGGTACCGGGCCGTCCAATCCTTGAGCAGCGCAAAGAAACTCTCGTCGCCGAGCTGCTCGCGCAGCGTTTGCAGGGTCAGCGCGCCGCGCTTGTACACCCGGTCGTCGAACATGTCGCGGGGTCCGGGATCGGCCAGCAGCAAGTCTTGCGGCTTGTCGCGCAGCTGCGTGTAGTGGTAGTTGGCCAGCTCCTCGGCGCTCGGGCCGCCGCTGTGTTCGGACCACAGCCATTCGGCGTAACACGCGAATCCCTCGTGCAGCCAGATGTCGCGCCACTGCCGCACCGTCACCGAGTTGCCGAACCATTGGTGTGCCAGTTCGTGGGCGATCAGTCGTTCGCTGGCCCGGGTCCCGTCGCAGTGGTTGGCGCCGAAGATCGAAATGCCTTGAGCTTCAAGCGGTATTTCCAAGGAGTCGTCGGTGACGACGACGGTGTACCCGTTCGCCAGCGGGTACGGCCCGAACAGCTCGACGAATAATTTCATCATGTCCGGTTGGCGTGCGAAGTCGTGATCGAAGTCGCTACGCAGGCGCGCGGGCAACGCCGCGTGGATGGGCACCGGAGCACCCGAGAGCCGTTTCGCCACGTAGTCGCCGATTTGCAAGGTGACCAGATAGGTTGAGGTCGGCTCGGGTTGTTCATAGGTCCACACGGTTTGCGACGCCCGCTGCCGGCGCGAGACCAGCTTGCCGTTGGCGATCACCCGGTACTTGCTGTCGGTGCTGACTTGGATATGGAAGGCGGCTTTGGCGCTGGGGTGGTCGTTGCAGGGGAACCACGACGCGGCGCCGTTGGGCTGCCCCGCGACGAGCACCCCGTCGGTCAGTTCTTCGAAACCGACGTCGCCCCACAGCGATCGGATGGGTCTCGGCGAGCCGCCGTAACTCACTGCAATCGACAAGGCGGCCCCCGCCGCCAACTTCGATGCGAGCCGGATCCGCAATTTCCCTCTGCTACTGGAGAAACGCGCGGCGTGTTTTCCGTTGACCGACACCTTGGACACCGTCAGCACGCTGGACAGGTCGAGGGTCAGCTGCTGCAACTCGGTAGTCGTCACCGCGGTGATCGTCGCCGAGCCGGACAGGCGGTTGGTCGAGACTTTGTAATGCAGGTCGAGCTCATAACGCGACACCCGGTAGCCGGGATTGCCGTTCTTCGGTAGATACTCGTCAATGACCGCGGGGGCCTTCTTCCCCGCATTCCCGGTAGCCTTCATGCGGCGGTGCCCTGCACCCCGGGCTCGGGCGAGCCTTTACCCTTGCGCTTGAGATTCCACGGGCGTATCGGATTGCCCTGCCAGCGTGTCGATCCCGGCACTTCGTCGCCGCGTACAACCAGCGACGCGGGGCCGACGGTAGCACTGGCGCCTACCCGCGCGGCCGGTAGCGCAACGCAATGCGGCCCGAGGGTCGCGCCTGGCTCCAGCACGACACGGTCCATCCGCATGATCCGGTCGTGGAACAGGTGCGTCTGCACCACGCAGCCACGGTTGACGGTGGCACCCTCGCCCAGGGTGACCAGATCCGCCTCAGGGAGCCAATAGGTTTCGCACCAGGTGCCGCGCCCGACGCCGGCGCCCAGGCCGCGCAACCACAGGTTCATCACGGGCGTACCGCTGGCCGCGCGCGCAAACCACGGCGCCGCGACGGTCTCCACGAACGTGTCGGAAAGCTCGTTACGCCACACGAAAGACGACCACAGTGGGAATTCGCTCGCCCTGATCCGGCCGACCACAAGCCATTTCGCCGCGACGGTGATGACGCCCGCAACCGCACCCGCTGCCAACAGAACCAGCCCCCCGAATAGCGCCGCCGACAAGATGCCGAATATCCTTGCCAACGCCTGCAATACGCCCAGCACCGCCAATCCGATCGCGGCCGTGACCATCACCGGCAGCAATCGGCACGTCTCCACCACCGCCCGCATCGCCTTCAGCCTCAGCGGCGGCTCATACGTGGTCGCCGCGTCGGCCTCGGCGGGGCGGCGGCGCAGCCGCATCGGCGGACTGCCCAACCACGACGAACCACGCTTGGCCTTTGGCGGCGTCGCCGACAGCACGGCGACGAGGCCGTCGTCGGGAACCCGACGGCCGGGCTGAGTGATGCCCGAGTTGCCGAGAAAGGCGCGCCTGCCCACGGTCGTCGTGGCCGCATAGATCCAGCCGCCGCCCAGTTCGTACGACGCGACCATGGTGTCGTCGGCCAGAAAGGCGCCGTCCTCGATCACGGTGAACTTCGGGATGACCAACGCGGTGGAGATTTCCGTATCGCGACCCACCGTGGCGCCCAAGAGCCGCAACCACATTGGTGTTCCCATGCTGGCGTAGAGCGGGAAGAGGTAGTTGCGGGCCGCGTCCATGAGCCGCTCGGTCGTCCAGAGCTGCCAGCCGATCCGGCTGCGCACCGGGTGGTAGCCCTCGCGAAGTCCCAGCGACAAGACGCGCACCGCGACCACCGTCAGCAGTGTGTAGGCAGCGAAGGCGGCCAGCGCGGCAACCGGTGTCCACAGCAGCGCGGGAAGCACCGCTTGCGACAAGCGCTGGGTATGCCGAACCGTCATTGCGATCACGGCGAGGGCGCCGGCCATGGCGAGTAAGGGCAACGCCCCGAGCAGCAGTGCCGTCACGCCATAGATCGGAACCCAGTGGCTGCGGCGTGGCGGCCGTTCGTCAGGCCACGGGTGATTGACCCGGCCGGACTTGATCGCGGGCGAGCCCTTCCAGTACTGGCCGTTCTTGATCTTGTCGAGCACGCCCGAACCTGGTGCGACGTCGGCGTTCTTGCCGACGATCGCGCCGGGCAGCAGTGTGGTGCGGGCGCCCACGGTTGCGTCGTTGCCGATGGTGATCTCGCCCACCCGGAATGTATCCCCGTCGATCCAGTGCCCGCTCAGGTCGACTTCGGGTTCGACCGCACAGCGGTGTCCGAGCGTGAGCAACCCGGTGACCGGTGGCATCGAGTGCAGATCGACGCCGCGGCCGATGTTGGCGCCGAGCGCGCGGGCGTAGTAGACCAGCCATGGCGCCCCGGCGAGGTTCTGCGCGCCGCTCGCCTCGGCCAGTCGCTCGGCGAACCAGACCCGCAGGTGCACCGATCCGCCGCGGGGGTAGGTGCCCGGGCGCACCTTCGACAGCAGCATCCGCGCGAACAGCACCGTGATGCCCATTCGACCCGCCGGCGTGACGAACAGGAGGGCGGCCACCGCGATCAGCCACCAGCTCACCGGCACGGTCCACGGCACCAGATGCAGGGCGCGCGCGACATTGTTGCCCAGCGCCAGCCACGTCACCCAGGGCAGCGCGGCCAGCGTCGCCAACGGCACCGACAGCGCGGTCTGCGCGGCCTGCGTCAGACGCGGCGTGGGCCGCACCACCCGCTCGGTGACCCGTGGCGGTGGTTCGAGCTCGTCGAGGAAGCCGGCGAGCGAGCCGAGACGGGGATGGTCGTAAAGGTCGGCCACCGTGACTTGCGAATACTGCTTGCGCAACACGGCGACAAGCTGCGCGGCGGCCAGCGACCCGCCGCCGAGCGCGAAGAAATCCGCCTCCGGATCGTCGACCGCCGCCCCGAGCAGCTCACGCCACAGGCCGGCCAGCCAGCCGGAGGTGCCACCCAGGTTGGCGCCTTCGTCCGCGTCGGTGCCTCCGGGTGGTGGCCATGGCAGCGCGTCGCGGTCGACCTTGCCCGAGGTGCGCGTGGGTAGCTCGTCCACCTGCACGAGTCGCGGAACCAGCGAGGCGGGCAGCTGTTCAGCGAGCCATCCGCGAGCCGCGTTGAGGTCGAACGACGGATCCGCGCTGGCGACGTACCCGACCAGCAGTGGTGTGCCGGTGGCGGTACGCCGAACCGCGGCCGCGCCGCCGCTGACCCCGGGCAGGTTGACCAGCGCCGCGTCCACCTCACCGAGCTCGATGCGCCTCCCCCCGATCTTTACCTGGTCGTCGCTTCGGCCGCAGAAATACAATCCGTCGGGCTCCAGCCGTGCCAGGTCTCCGCTTCGATAGGCGCGCGCCCAGTCCAGCGAAGGCATGGGGGCGTATTTTTCGGCATCCTTGGCTTCGTCCAGGTAGCGGGCCAGTCCGACACCGCCGATCACCAGCTCGCCGACTTCCCCGTAGCCGACGGGGTTGCCGTCGCCGTCGACGATCGCCAGGTCCCACCCGGGCAGCGGTAGTCCGATGCTGATCGGCCCGGCGTTGTCGAGCCGCGCCGCGCACGCGACCACCGTGGCTTCGGTGGGGCCGTAGGTGTTCCACACTTCCCGGCCGTCGATCGCCAGGCGCTCGGCCAGATCCGGAGGACAGGCCTCGCCGCCAAAGATCAACAGCCGCACCGCTTCCAGCGCCTCGGCGGGCCACAGCGCGGCCAGCGTCGGCACGGTCGACACCACGGTGACGTCACGGGTGACCAGCCACGGACCGAGGTCCATCCCGCTCCGCACCAGCGACCGCGGCGCGGGCACCAGGCAGGCGCCGTGCCGCCAGGCCAACCACATTTCCTCGCACGACGCGTCGAACGCCACCGACAGCCCCGCCAGTACGCGATCACCGGGTCCAATCGGGTTGTCCCGCAAGAACATCTGCGCCTCGGCGTCGACGAACGCGGCGGCACTGCGGTGCGTGACCGCTACGCCCTTGGGTGTGCCGGTCGACCCGGACGTGAAAATGATCCACGCATCGTCGTGCAGCAGCGGCGCCGCGGCTTGGCGCCCTTGTGCGGCGCCGGGGCCGGATAGCAGGCCGTCGTCGGTGATGACCCCGACGACGTCGGCCTCGGAGAACACCAATTCGGCGCGTTCGTCGGGATCGTCGGCGTCCACTGGAACATACGCGGCGCCGGCGGCCAGCGCCGCCAAGATCGCCACGTATAGCGAGTAGCTGCCCGACGGCATCCGGATGCCGATCCGGTCGCCGCGGCCGACGCCCCGGGCGCCCAACCACTCCACGCTGGACTCGATGTCGGCGATCAGCTCGCTGTAGGTGAGCTGCACGGTGCCGTCGTCGAGCGCCGCCGCGTCCGGGTAGCGGGCGGCGGTTTCGTAGATGATCTCGATCAGGGTGCGGGGGTTCGGCGCCTTCGGCGATAACAGGTACTGCGCCGGGACCTGTGCCGGAACAGACGCCATCGCCATGCAATGAAAATACTCAAAGCCGGTCGACCTCAGGCGGAGCGCCGCTGCTCCAACCAATCCACCAGCGAGCGACCGGCGTCCAGGACGTGCTTTTCGGCGATCGCGCGTGCGCGCTCGGGATCCTTGTCACCAAGCGCGTCGAGCAGCTGTTGGTGCTCGTCGAGCGAATGCTTTTCGTGGTCGGGGAACAAGGTGAGGAAGTTGCTCGGCACGACGCGCGCGGCTTGTTTGATCTGAGTCATCAGCCGCGGGGAATGTGCGGCGCGGTGGATCTTTTGGTGGAACTGCCAATTGGCCTCACCGATGCTGTCGTCACCGGATCGCGCGGCGACGTCGGCTGCCAGCTCGCGCAGCATCCCGAGCTCTTCCTGCTCGATGCGATCGGCCGCCCACGCGGCCGCCTGTCCGGTCAGCACCCCGAGAATCGTAAAGCTGTCCAGGACGTCCTCGGGGCTGATGCCGAGCACCGTGATGCCGCTGCGCGGGGCGACCTCGACCAGACCCTCGAACGAGAGCTCCAGCAGCGCCTCGCGCACCGGGGTGCGGCTGGTCGCGAATTCCTCGGTGATGGCATCGAGGTCAACGCGGGAGCCGGCGGGTAGTGCTCCGGTGAGGATGCGGTCGCGCAGTTCGCGGGCCGCGCGTTCGCGCACGGTGCCGGAGATGTCGATGGCCGCCATCCCGGCATGTTACCAAATGCAGCATTTGACATCTGATATATCAGATTTTAGATTCGGGGGCATGGCTCACGCGCGCAAAGACAAGATGTCCCTGGTCGCCTTCATGCAGGCGGGCAGCACCTCGGTGTATGCCGGCTCGTGGCGGCATCCCGCGACCGAGCACGGATATCTCGACGCGTCCTACTACGCCAAAATCGGGCGCCAACTCGAAGAAGGCTGCTTCGACCTGATGTTTTTCGACGACCGGTTGGCGATGCCGGGCGTCTACGGCGGCTCGGTCGGCGAGGCGGTGCACTACGGCGCCCGACCGGTCAAGCTGGACCTCGGCGTGGTGCTCGGCGTCCTGGCGGAGGCAACGTCGCGCATCGGCCTCGGCGCCACCTACTCGACCACGTATTACGCGCCATTCCACGTCGCCAGGACCTTCGCCACGCTGGACCACCTGTCGCACGGCCGGGCCGCGTGGAACGTCGTGACCTCGGTCAACGACAGCGAGGCGCAGAACTACGGCGTCAAGGCCCACCTGGGTCACGACGAACGCTACGACCGCGCCGACGAATTCATGGACGTGGTCACCGGCCTGTGGGACACCTGGGAGGACGACGCGATCCTGCACGACCGCGCGTCCGGGCAATACGCTGACCCGGCCAAGGTGCACGAGCTGGGACACGACGGTCAGTACTTCTCCGCGCGCGGGCCGCTTACCGTGCCGCGCACACCGCAGGGCCGACCGGTCATCATCCAGGCCGGCTCGTCGGGCCGCGGGCGTGAATTCGCCTCCCGCTGGGCCGAATTGATCTTCACCGGCGACCCCGGCCTGGAAGTCGCGCGCAGTCACTATGCTGACCAGAAGGACCGCATCGCCGACGCCGGGCGCGATCCTGCCGCGGTGCGGATCTGCCCGATGGCCTACGCTGTGGTCGGCGAATCCGAAGCGCACGCCAAGGATCGCGAAGCACTGTTCCTCAACGATTTGGTACACCCCATGGCGTCGCTGACACTGCTGTCGGAGTTGATGAATTACGACTTCGCACAACACGATTTGGATGATCCTGTCACCGACGAGCTCATCGCGTCGGTCTCCGGCATCCGGGGCCTGGTGCAGAACCTGCGCACCCATATCGGCGGGGACACGGTCACCGTGCGGGCCCTGGCCGGTCACCGCGCCACCTTGTTGCAGGGACCGCGCTTCGTCGGAACCGGCGAACAGGTCGCCGACCAGATGGCGGACTGGTTCGAGAGCGGCGCCTGCGACGGTTTCGTCCTGGCGGCCACACACCTGCCCGGCGCGTTCGAGGACGTGGTGCGCATGGTGGTGCCGGAGCTGCAACGGCGGGGCCTGTTCCGCACCGAGTACGAGTCGTCGACGTTGCGGGGACACCTTGGGCTGCAACGACCTTCGAACAGCCGGGTACCCGCCAGTGCAAATGCTTGACGGTATCCGCGTGATCGACCTCGCCAGTCTGGCGGCGGCCCCGCTGGTCGCCACATATCTGGGCGAGTTCGGCGCCGACGTGATCAAGGTCGAGGAACCGCGGCATGGGGATCCGATCCGCGGGTGGGGCAGCCAGCGCGACGGCGTCGGCCTGATGTGGAAGTCGTTGTCGCGCAACAAGCGGTCGATCACCTTGGATCTGCGCGAGGCCGAAGGCCAAGCGCTGGTGCGGCGTCTGGTCGAGCACGCCGACGTCGTCATCTTCAACACGCGGCCGCAGACCTTACGCAAATGGGGTTTGGACTACGAGAGCCTGCGTGCGGTCAACGACCGGATCGTGATGCTGCACATCACGGGCTACGGGCTGACCGGCCCGAAGAGTGAGCGCCCCGGGTTCGGCACACTCGGCGAGGCCATGAGCGGGTTCGCCCACATCACGGGCCAGGCCGGCGGCCCCCCCACGCTGCCCCCGTTCATGCTCGCCGATGGCGTCGCGTCGTTGAATGCCACCTACGCGGTCATGATGGCGCTCTACCACCGGGATGTGCACGGCGGACCCGGGCAGCTGATCGACGTCAATCTCATTGACCCGCTTGCCCGGCTGCTGGAGCAGACACTGGTGGGCTACGACCAATTGGGCCTGGTGCCCGAACGCGCCGGCAACCGCTGGGACATCTCGGCGCCGCGCAACACCTACCAGACCGCCGACGGACGGTGGCTGGCCATGTCCGGCAGCTCACCGGCGTTGGCGCTGCGTGTCTTTCGAGCGATCGGCCGCGACGACCTGCTCGAAGACCCCGACTTCTCCGACCCGCAGCGACGGCTCGCGCGGGCCCGCGAAGTCGATACCGTGGTCGCGGATTGGGTTGCCACCAAGACGCTTTCGGAGGCCATGGCGGTCTTCGAGAAGCACGAGGTGGCCGCTGCCCCGGTCTATGACATCCGGGACCTGGTCGCCGACGAACAGCTGACACACCGGGAGGTCTTCGTCTCGGTCGAGGACGAACAGCTCGGCCCGATGACGGTGCAGGCCCCGGTGCCGCGGTTCTCGTCGGCCTCGGGGAAGGTCGACCACCTGGGTCCTGCGCTCGGCGAACACAACGCCGAGGTATACGGCGAATTGCTGGGCTTGACCCCGGACGAGATCGACGACCTGCGCGCCCGCGGCGTGTTGTGACAGAAGGACGTTCACCGATGAGCCAGTTACTGCGCCGCTCCGAACTTGCGGTGCCGGCGAGCAATGACAACATGTTCCAGAAGGCCGCCGGATGTGGTGCGGACCTGGTGTTCTTAGACCTCGAGGATGCGGTGCCCGCCGCGTTCAAGGTGGAGGCGCGTGCCAAGGCGATCAACGCGCTCAACGACATCGACTGGGGCCGCACCACGCGAGCCGTCCGGATCAACGGCCTGGACACCCCGTGGTGCCACGACGACCTCATCGACGTCGTAACCAACGCCGGCGAAAACCTCGACACCATCATCATCCCCAAGCCCCGCAAGGCCCGCGACGTCTGGTGGGTCGATGTGCTACTCACCCAGCTCGAAGCGAAACTCGGCCTCACCAAACGCATCCGGCTCGAGGTTCTCATCGAGGAAGTGGAGGGACTGGCCAACGCCGAGGAGATCGCCGTGGCCAGCCCGCGTCTGGACGCGTTGATCTTCGGCGTGGGTGATTTCTCGCTGTCGCAAGGCGCGCGGGTAGACACCAACTTCGTCCCACTGGGCGAATACCCTGGCGATTTCTGGCAGTACGCCCGCAACAAGGTGATCGTGGCGGCGCGGATCGCCGGCATCGACGCCATCGATGCGCCCTACCCCGACTACCGGGATCTGTCCGGATACGAACGCGACGCCCGCCGCGCCGCCCTGATGGGCTACACCGGCAAGTGGGCGATCCATCCGGACCAGGTGCCCGTCGCCAACGCCGTCTACGCACCGACCGCCGACGAAATCGCCCTGGCCGAGCGCAATGTCGCCGCGTACCGCGAGGCCGAGGCCCAGGGCCGCGGGGCTGTCGGGGTCAACGGCGTCCTGGTCGATGCCGCGCACATCAAGATGGCCGAGCAAACCCTGGCCCGTGCCGCGCTGGTCAACGGCAGCCGTTAACCCCATTCGGAAGCAGGGTTGGCACCGCCGCATTCGGGTACACCTCGTTGGTCAGCTCATTTGACGGAAGCTCAACAGAGGAGTTCGGTGTGATTGTTCTAGGAATCATTCTGCTCTTGGTCGGTTATTTCACCGGCATTGGAATTCTGTACACCATCGGAGGCATCCTGGTGCTCGTCGGCGTGATCCTATGGATCCTCGGGGCTGTCGGCCGTCCGGTGGGTGGACGCAAAGTTTGGTTTTAGCGCCGACTCACTTCGGCGTCCGGACCCAGCGCGGGCTCTTGACCGCTTCGAGGGCTTCGGCCACGTAGCGGTCCAGGGGGCGACGGCGACCCGATTGGCGAACCCACTGCTGGAACGCGAAATCGGCTGCCGCAAAACCGAGTTGAACCAACAGGCCCGGACCGATGTCGACGTCGGGGTCGGCGTCCATACGCTGGGCGATGATCTGGGTCGCCCGTTCCTTGTCCGCGCGAGTGTGAAATCTGAGTTTGTCGATGAGGGCGGGCGCCATCATCAGGGCTTCCCGCCACTCCTCGGTATCGGATTCGTCGAACGACCGGGTCCGCGTGATGATGGCGTTGACGAGCGCGACGTCCGGCGATTCGCTGTCGGGCCGCTGCTCGAGCAGGTGAACGATCGCCGCACCGCCGTGACGAACGGGCGCCAGCAGCAGCTCTTCCTTGCTCGGCACGTGGCGGAAGAAGGTGCGCGGCGAAACCCCTGCGGCGGTGGCGATTTCCTCGGTGGTCACGGCGTCATATCCGCGTTCGACGAACAGCCGGAACGCCGCGCGCCTGATGTCGGCGCGGACCTGCGCGCGTTGGCGATCCCGCAGCGACCCCTCGCCGGTGACCATCAGCGGAAGCAGCCGATCCCGCCGTCGACGTGAATGGTCTGCCCGGTGATGAACGTCGCGTCGGTGCTGAGCAGAAACGCCACCAGCGCGCCGACGTCGGTGCGAACATCGCCGATCCGTTTCATCGGAACACGACCTACGGCCTTGTCATACTCCTTAGGCGAGAACGACTTCCAGAATTTGACGCCGTCGGATTCGGCGAACGGGCAGATGACGTTGACGCGAATGTTGTCCCGGCCCCATTCCAGGGCGGCGACCTTGGACAGCCCGCGGATGCCTTCCTTGGCGGCGGCGTAGCCGCCCCATTTCGGCTCGCCGCCGGTGCCCGTCCCGGAACCCAGGTTCACGATCGACCCGCCGCCGGCCTCGACCATCAGCGGGTGCACGGCCTGCATGAGCAGGAAGCTCGCGCGGGGGCCGACGTCATGGCCGAGGGCGAAATCCTCGAGGGTGATGTCCACGAACGCCTTGGGCTCGTTGGTGGCGATGGCGTTGTTCACCAGCCCGTGCACGGTGCCGAAGGCGTCGACGGCGGCCGCCGCGATGCGCTGGGCATTGTCCGGGTCGCGCAGGTCGGCGACGAGCTGCTCGACGGGACCCAGCGCCGAAAGCTCACCGGTTGTCGCGCCGAGCTTTTCCTCGAGGATGTCGACCAACAGCACCGACGCGCCGCGCTCCAGCAGGGCGGCCGCGACGCCCTTGCCGACCCCCTGGGCGGCGCCGGTGACAATCGCGACGTGGCCGCGCATCGAGTCCGAGTGAAAATAGCTCATCTGATCGGTCCCAACTGCAGCTGCACGCCCCGGTGCATCTCGTAGGTGCTGCGCACCCCGTCGGGCAATTCGATGAACTCCACCGCGGTCCCGTCTGGGTCCTTGACGAAAAACATTCGCACACCGCCGATTTCGAAAGGCTCCTGGTCTGGTCTGTAGCCCGCGGCGGCGATGCGGCGGTGCGCGTCGTCCAGATCGGGCACCGACAGCGACACGTTGTGGATCCCGGTGATGCCGCGACGCGGCGGCTTCTGGTCCGCCGCGCCGGTGCCGAGCGACAGCAACTCAACCATCAACCCGCCCAGTAATCCGCCGACCACCCGGCCCTCCTGCTTGCGCTTGGCGTGCAGGACCGCGTCGAACGGCTCGCCGGAGATGAGGGTGTCGAAGACGACGTCCATGCCCAGCACATCACGGTAGAACCCCAGCGCGCGGTCCATGTCGGTGACCCCAACGACGAGGTGGCAGAACGACACATCCGGCAGGACGGTCACGATGGCACCGAGAGATTCGGCGCCGGACGCCCGGCGAACAGCGGCAGGTCGAGGTAGGTCTTGATGCCCGGCTCGGCGGCGCAGACGTCCGGGATGGCGTTGATACAGTGGTTGGCGGTGACCACGACGCCGGGATTGCGGATCAGCCCTTCAGCGATCGTCTCCGGTTGCAGGCCCTTGAACGTGAGGCTCACGGGCGGGTCGCCGGTGATCTCGACCTCGAACCGTTCGCCACGGTCACCGAAATTCCATGCGGGATCGAGGTTCTCCTCACCCATCAGCCAGTTGACCGCCGCCGTGATGACGGGTTCGCCGTCGACGATGGCCTGCCACCGGAACCGGCGCGCGGCCACGGTGCCCTTGGTGATCGGGAACGGGGCGTAGTCGATATCGGCGGTCGCGACGGCGACATCCTGCAGCGTTCGGATATTGGGGTCGATGCGAAAGCCCATGTGGTCGGCGATCATTCGCACGGACTGCTTGAAACCCGCCTCCAGCAGGCCGGCCATCGGGCCTTGGGTTGCTTCCTCGGGAGTGCCGCCGAACCCCATGATGTGGCGCACGACGTCGGGGGCGTTGTACGTCCGGATATCCGAAAACTCCTCGGCGCGAACGTGGGTGATGGCCGATGACAGCGACGACAACATCAGCGGGAACCGCTCGGTGATACCACCGGGATGGATCCCCGATCCGTGCAGCGTGACACCGGCTTCGACGGCCGCGTCGGCGACGGCCTGGTGGCGCGGGTTGTTCGGGTCGGGGTACACCCAGCCGACCGGGGTGACCACGTTCTTGCCGGACCGCAGGATCGCGACGACCTCGTCGTCGTTGGGGATCAACGGGCTGTACATGACGCAGTCGGCGTCCAGGGCCAGCACGTCGTCGATGCTGTTGGTCGCGGTGACGCCGAGGTCGCCGGTCCCGAGGATCCGACCGACGTCGAGCCCGTTCTTGTCGGCGCTGTGCACCCAGCACCCGACGAGCTCGAGCTGTCGGTGGTTCAACACGCACTCGATGGCGGCTTTACCGACGCCACCGGTCGCCCATTGGATGACACGCAACTTGTCGGGGCTACTCATCGGGTGACCTCTCTTGGCAGGGACGCGACAAGATGGCACAGTATGACCGCATGGCAGTGACTGTCAACGAGCTCAGCGGCAAGGTCGCGATCGTCACCGGAACCAGCCGCGGTGTGGGCGTCGGGATCGCCCACGAACTGCTGCGCGCCGGGGCCACGGTCATCGGCTGCTCACGTTCGCCCATGGACAACATTCCCGACGTCGAGACCGAATGGGCCCCCCGGGCGTCGCAAAAGGTCTGCGACCAAGGCGATTTCCGCTCGATCGACGCTTTCATCACCGAAGTGGTTGCCGCCCACGGGCGCATCGACATCCTGGTGAACAACGCCGGCGGAACGGTACCGGCGCCGCACGTGGAAAGCATTCCCGAACTCGTGCAACGCATTCAGGGCGCACCCCGCGCCGACGACGAGTACGAACGCACCGCGCTGTTTCATGCCTTCGCCGTGCAGATGAATCTCATCAGCCCGCTGTGGTTCGCCATTCGCGCCTACCGGCAGATGTGCACCCAGGACGGCTCGGGCTGCATCGTCAACATCTCCAGTGGCGCCGGGCATCCGGCGGGTTCGCCGACGTTGGTCTCCTACGGCGCGGCCAAGAGCGGGCTCAACCATCTCACCCGATCACTGGCCGAGGAATGGGGCCCGAAGGTTCGCGTCAACTGCATCGCGCTGGGTCCGACGATGACCGAGAACTTCCGGTCGTTCGTGCTACCCAAGGACGATCCCACCGGCGAGAAGTATTTCGCCGCGGTTCCGTTGCGCCGCGCCGGAGAGCCCGCCGAGGTGGGCCGCGTCTGCGTCTTTCTGGCGAGCGGGCAGGCGGACTTCGTCAACGGCACCACCATCGAGTGCGACGGCGGCATGCTGCCTGGCGTGCTTTACGACGCGGGCCTCAAGACCATCACCGATCTGCTGTAGCTTGGCGTGCGATCGGGCTTTCGGGATCGCGCCCCAGTGGGTCTAATGGACTCATGGAATTGATGGCACCCACCGACTCGGTATTTCTGCTCGCGGAATCGCGCGAGCATCCCATGCACGTCGGTGGCCTGACGTTGTTCGAGCCGCCCGAGGGTGCCGGTCCCGAGTTCGTCCGGGAATTCACCGACGCCATGGTGGCCAACGACGAATTCCAGCCGACGTTCCGCAAGCGCCCCGCGAAGATCATGGGCGGGGTCGCGCCGCTGGCGTGGACCTACGACGACAACGCCGACGTCGACGTCGACTACCACATCCGGCGTTCGGCGCTGGCGTCGCCGGGACGGGTCCGCGAGCTGCTCGAGTTGACGTCGAGGCTGCACACCAGCCTGCTGGATCGGCACCGCCCGCTGTGGGAGCTGTACGTGGTGGAGGGGCTGAGCGACGGCCGGTTCGCCATGTACAGCAAGATGCATCACGCGCTGATCGACGGTATCTCGGCGATGAAGCTGATGCAGCGCACGCTGTCGGTCGACCAGGGTGACCACGAGGTGCGCGCGATGTGGAGCCTGCCTCGTCGACCGGCCCCCAAATCGGAGGGTTCGTCTCCGTTGGGTTCGTTGGTCAATTCGGCGAAATCCGTTGCCGGACTTGCCCCATCGACGGTGAAGCTGGCCCGCGCCGCCCTGTTCGAGCAGCAGCTGACCCTGCCGATGGCGGCCCCGCGCACGATGTTCAACGTCAAGATCGGGGGCGCGCGCCGGTGCGCCGCCCAGTCCTACGCCACGGACCGCGTATTGAGGGTCAAGAAGGCCGCCGGGGTGAGCTTCAACGACGCCGTCTTGGCCATGTGCTCGGGTGCGCTGCGCTATTACCTGATCGAGCAGAACGCGCTGCCGGACGCACCGCTGACCGCGATGATCCCGATCAGCCTGCGTTCGAAGGAGGAAGCCGACGCCGGCGGCAACCTAGTCGGCAGCATCTTGAGCAGCCTTGCCACCGACGTCGAGGATCCGGCCAAGCGGATCGAGGCGATCAGCGAATCGATGCGCGGCAACAAGGAGGTTTTCAAACAGCTGCCGCGGGCGCAGGTGCTGGCACTGTCCGCACTCAACATGGCACCGCTGACGCTGGCTGCCATCCCGGGTGTCGTGTCGTCGACCCCGCCGCCGTTCAACCTCGTCATCTCGAACGTGCCGGGGCTGGCCGAGCCGATGTACTACGGCGGCGCCCGCGTGGACGGCAGCTACCCGATGTCGGCGCTGCCGGAAGGACAGGCGTTGAACATCACCCTGGTGAACAACGCGGGCAATCTCGATTTCGGTCTGGTCGGTTGCCGCCGCAGCGTGCCGCATCTGCAGCGACTACTCGTGCACCTGGAGTCGTCGCTCACGGATCTGGAAGCCGCGGTTGGGGTCTAGGGCCGGTGCCCAAGCTCAGCGCGGGACTGCTGTTGCACCGCGCCCGTGACGGGATGGTGGAAGTCGTCATCGCGCATCCCGGCGGCCCGTTTTGGGCTCGCAAGGACGACGGGGCCTGGTCGATCCCCAAGGGCGAGTACACCGCCGCCGAAGATCCCTGGGGCGCCGCGCAACGCGAGTTCGCCGAGGAGATCGGGCTGCCGGTACCGAGCGGGCCGCGCATCGACCTCGGCGCGATGAAACAACCCGGCGGGAAGGTGGTGACCGCGTTCGCCGTGCAAGGCGACCTCGACCTCACCGAGGCGCGCAGCAACACGTTCGAACTGGAGTGGCCGAGGGGATCGGGCCGGATGCGCGAGTTCCCCGAGGTTGACCGGATCGACTGGTTTCCGGTCGCGCAGGCGCGCGCCAAGCTGCTCAAGGGCCAGCGGGCGTTCCTGGATGTGTTGATGGCGCACCCGACGCTGGCGGGACTGACCGAAGGACCGTGAGGGCTGGTTCGCGGGCACAATGTGAACATGACGACGAGCACGGCCACCGGGCAGGCCGAATCGCAAGCGTTGTTGCTCCAGTTGCTGGACCCGGCCAATCGGGCTGACCCGTACCCGCTGTACGCGAAATTTCGCGAATGCGGACCCATTCAGCCGCCGGGGATGAACATCGCGGTCTTTTCCGCATCTTGCGACTGCGACGAGGTGCTGCGGCATCCCTCGTCTTCGAGCAATCGCTGGAATTCGACGATCGCGCAGCAACTGCTCGCCAAGGGGGCGTGGGCGAAGCCGGCGGTGCCACCGGGATTCCTGTTTCTCGATCCACCGGATCACACGCGGCTACGCAAGCTGGCCAGTAAGGCCTTCGCGCCCAAGGTGGTCAACGCGCTGCAACCCGACATCACCGCCCTGGTCGACGGCCAGCTGGACCAGATCGCCGAGCGCGGAGAGTTCGACGCGATCGCCGACCTCGCTTATCCGCTGCCCGTGGCGGTCATCTGCCGCCTGTTGGGGGTGCCGCTTAACGACGAGCCGATGTTCAGCCGGGCGTCCGGATTGCTCGCGCAGGCGCTGGATCCGTTCATCGCGATCACCGGAAGCCCGTCGGACAACATCGAGGAGCGCATGGACGCCGTGCGCTGGCTGCGCGGGTACTTTCACGAATTGATCGAGCGCCGCCGATCCGAGCCCGGCGATGACTTGTTGTCGGGTTTGATCGCGGTGGAGGAGTCCGGCGATCAGCTCACCGAGGAAGAGATCGTCTCGACCTGTAACCTGCTGCTGATCGCCGGGCACGAGACGACGGTGAACCTGATCGCCAACGCGATCCTGGCGATGTTGCGCCACCCGCAACAGTGGTCCGCGCTGGGTGCCGACGCCGCCCGCGCACCGGCGGTCGTCGAGGAGACCCTGCGATATGACCCGCCGGTGCAGCTGGCGGTCCGAATTGCGCTCGAGGACTTGGTCATTGGCGATACCACGGTGACCAAGGGCGATACCATGATGGTGCTACTGGCCGCGGCCCAGCGGGACCCGGCCGAGTACGACCGGCCTGATACGTTTGACCCAGATCGGGAAACCTTCCGGCACTTGGGCTTTGGGCGTGGTGCGCACTATTGCCTGGGTGCTCCGTTGGCGAGACTGGAAGCCAGCGTGGCGCTGGCGGCCGTCACGGCACGCTTCCCGAACGCCCGGCTCAACGGCGAGCCGCAGTACAAGACCAACGTCACGCTGCGCGGGTTGTCCGCGCTGTCGGTCACTATTTAGTGTTGCGCCAGTAGGAAATCCGCGCAGCGCTCGCCGAGCATGATCGAGGGCGCGTTGGTGTTGGCGCGCGGGATCCGGGGCAGCGCGGACGCGTCGGCTACCCGGAGGTTCTCGACACCGCGGACGCGAAGCTTGTCGTCGAGAGGACTGTCGGGCTCGCTGCCCATCGCGACGCTGCACGCCGGATGGGCCGTGGTCAAGGCGGTGTTTCTGATATGCGCTTCGAGGTCCGAGTCGGTGCCCGGCGAGACTTCGCGCGCGATGGCGGATGCGATCGGTTCGGTCGCGATGAACCGACGGCTGCATTGTATTGCGCGCGCCAGCGCGTCGACGTCGTCGCGCTCGGTCAACAGGTTCATCCGGATGGCAGGGGGTACCGCGGGATCCGCCGAGCGCACCAGGACGCTGCCGCGGCTCTTCGGCGTCCAGTAGGACTGCATCACCGACGCGGTGGGTGTGAGCCCCGACCCCGTGGTGCCCGCCAGGACGTCGATGGGTGCGAACACGATCTGAAAGTCGCACGCCGGCAGGTCCGCGGTGGACCGGACGTGGGCCAGCGCCTCCATGATGTTGCTGGTGAGCTTGCCGCGGCGGCCAAGTAGCCACTGCAGCAGCCATTTTGGGTTAGCGGCGTCGGCCAGCCCGACGTGGCCGGGTTTCAGGGCCCAGGTGACGAACGTCGACGGATGATCGGCCAGCCCCGCACCGACGCGGGGGCTGTCGACCAGCGTGGTGATCCCCACGCTGCGAAGGTGATCGGCGGGGCCGACGCCCGACACCTGTAGCAGCTGCGGGCTGCCGAAAGCGCCGGCGCTGAGTACGACCTCGCGGTCGGCGAACGCCTGTTGCGGGCGTCCTTTGCGGCGGTATTCGACGCCGACGGCGCGACCGTTGCGGATGATGACCCGGCGGACCTCGGCCTTGGTCACGACGGTCAGATTCTTCTGGCCGCGAAGGTAGGCGCGCGCCGTGGTCCAGCGCTGACCCTTGTAGATGGTGACCGGCGCGATGGTGGCGCCGTCCAACTCGGGTCCGCTGACGTCGTCGTCCGCCGCGACACCCGCCGCGCGCGCCGCGGTGACAAAGCGCTGAGAAAGAACGTCGGGATGCGCCACCCGGGTGATCCGCATCGGGCCTTGTTCGATCCGCGCGTACACCGGCGCCACGTCATCCCAGGTCCAGCCGGGCAGCCGCCAGCCGTCGTAGTCGAGGTTGCTGCCCTTGACCCAGACCATCCCGTTCATCGCGCTGGTCCCGCCGAGTACGCGCCCACGCGGTTGTCCGATCCGCCGATCGTTGCACCCTGGCTCCGGCTCGCTCTCGTACGCCCAGTCCAGCGAGGTCCCGAACTGGCGGCCGAATGCCATCGGCGCCCTCACCTCCAGCCGGCGGTCCGAACCGCCCGCCTCGATCAGTAGCACGCTGGCCGAAGACTGCGACGCCAGCCGGCCCGCGACCGCGCAACCGGCGGAGCCGGCGCCGACCACGATGAAATCAAATGCCGCCAAGCTGGAGGCTCTCCTCGGTACCCCCACCGTTGGTTGCGCCGGACGTCGCCGTGGTCAGCACCATCGAAACCGGTATCGGGGTGGAGAATTCGATCATGCCCTCGCCGTCGTAATACACACCGATCGTGTATTCGCCTTCGCTGGCGATCTCGAGTGGGATCCGTTGAGTGAAGCACCGGTACTTGGATGGTCTGCCCTCGTCCGGCCAGTGCCACGATGCCTCGACGCTGCCGCGCTTTGCCCCGGCCGGGTCTTTGATGACGATGTAGAGGTGTGGGTCGTAGTCGCCGCCGGCCGGTGCGTGCACGACGAGAATCACCGGGATCTCCGCCGGCAAGGGGATTTCGTCGATCTCGTAGCAGGTCGTCGGTATGCGCGTGGCGCTGAGCGAGCCGTCGTCGTCGAGGGTCGCGGAACCTGCCACCAGCAGTGCGGCTACGGAAAGCATTGCGACAGCTTAGCCGTGTCGTACAGCCGGACAGCGCTGTGTTACGGAAAATTCGTCTGGGCTCAAGCCAGCCCGGGCACGATGTCGCCGAGACTGAAATTCACTGGCTGCTCCAGTTGGTCGTAGGTGCACGACACTGGGTCGCGGTCGGGGCGCCACCGGCTGAATTGGGCCGTGTGGCGGAAGCGCCGGCCCTCCATGTGGTCGTAGCGGACCTCGACCACGCGCTCCGGGCGCAGCGGCACGAACGACAGGTCCTTGCCGGCATTCCAGCGGGAGAATTCGTTCTTGCGTGGGGTGCGCTCGCCGGCTTCGTGGGCGGCCCAATTCCACGGATGGTCGGCGAAATCCGTGACGAGCGGCTGCAACTCGGCGAACAGCCGTCGCCGCTCGGCCATCGGGAAGGCGCCGATCACACCCACCGACGCGAGTTGTCTTGGAGAAACATCGTCTTGGTAGAGCCCGAGCAGCAGCGAGCCGATCAACTCACCGCCGGACTTGTGCACCCGGTAGCCGGCCACCACGCAGTCGGCGGTTCGTTCGTGCTTGATCTTGAACATGACGCGCTTGTCCGGTTGATAGGTGACCGTCAGCGGCTTGGCGATGACGCCGTCCAGACCGGCGCCTTCGAAGTCCTCGAACCAGCGGTGCGCGGTGGGCAGGTCGGTGGTCGCCGGCGTGACGTGGATAGCGGGGCCCGAATCAGCGAGTGCGTCGACGAGCGCGGCGCGTCGCTCGCTGAACGGTCGGTGGGTGTAGTCGTCGTCGCCGAGGGCGAGCAGGTCGAACGCGATGAAGGACGCCGGTGTCTTTTCGGCGAGCATCCGCACCCGCGAGTCGGCCGGGTGGATGCGCTGTTGCAGCGCCTCGAAGTCCAGGCCGTGCTCGGTGGCGATGACGATCTCGCCGTCGATCACGCAGCGCTCGGGCAGCTCCGCCGTGACCGCCGTGACCAGCTCGGGGAAATACCGGGTCATCGGCCGTTCGTTGCGGCTGCCCAGTTCCACGTCATCGCCATCGCGAAAGCAGATGGAGCGGAAGCCGTCCCATTTCGGCTCATAGGAGGCATCGGGCGGGATCGCCTTGACCGATTTGGCCAGCATCGGCGAAACCGGCGGCATGACGGGTAAGTCCATAGACCCATTCTGGCGTCCGGCGTGCTGCAATCGAGAGATGGCCGCCGCAGCGGAAGAACTCGACGTCGACGGCACCGCGGTGCGCGTCACCAATCCGGACAAGGTGTACTTCCCCGAGCTGGGGTCGGGCGGGACCAAGAGGCGGCTCATTGAGTACTACGCGGCCGTGGCGGCCGGCCCGATGCTGTCGGCACTGCGCGATCGACCGACGCACCTGCAGCGTTTCCCGGATGGCATCGACGGCGAGGAGATCTACCAAAAGCGCGTGCCGCAGCACCATCCCGATTATCTGGAGACGTGCCGGGTGACGTTCCCGTCGGGGCGGACGGCCGACGCGCTGAAGGTGACCCATCCGGCGGCGATCGTGTGGGCGGCGCAGATGGGCACGATCACGCTGCATCCCTGGCAGGTGCGCTGCCCCGACACGGAGCACCCGGACGAGCTGCGCATCGACTTGGATCCGCAGCCCGGCACCGGCTTTGCCGAGGCGCGCGCGGTGGCCGTCGACGTGTTGCGCCCGTTGCTCGACGAACTAGGCCTGGTCGGCTACCCCAAGACGTCGGGGGGACGCGGCATCCACGTGTTCCTGCGTATCGCCACCGACTGGGACTTCATCCAGGTCCGCCGGGCCGGCATTGCGCTGGCTCGGGAGGTGGAGCGGCGGGCCCCGGACGCGGTGACCACGTCATGGTGGAAGGAGGAGCGGGGCGCGCGGATCTTCATCGACTTCAACCAGAACGCGCGCGACCGAACCATGGCGTCGCCGTACTCGGTGCGGCGCACCCCGATCGCGACGGTCTCGACGCCGCTGACCTGGGACGAGCTGGCCGGTTCCGATCCGGACGACTACACCATGGCGACCGTGCCCGAGCTGATGCGGCGCCGCGAAGACCCCTGGGCCGCAATGGATGACGTGGTCCAGTCGATTGTGCCGCTGCTAGAGATGGTCGAGGCCGACGAACAACGCGGGCTAGGCGACATGCCGTACCCGCCGAACTATCCGAAGATGCCGGGCGAACCTAAACGGGTGCAGCCGAGCAAGGACAGGGATCTCCGCGATGAGTGACGGGTGTCCCGTTAAACCAGCAATGAGTCGGGTGTCTCCCATCGCAGACCACCGAATCGTCCGAAATCGCTGTCGTAACTGACTATTCGTGCGCGGTGCTCGATCGCCAGAGCGGCCAGGTGGGCGTCGTTGACGAGGTTTCCACCCGCGCCGACCTGTGACAGGAGTTCGGTAAGTAGGTCGCCGTGACGCGGGGTAGGCCCTACGATCACGGCGCCCGGCGCGTTGCACCAGTCGAGCACCTGCGCCATTGCCGCGTCGGTCCTCAGGGGAGAAGGAAAAAGCCCGTGCCGAGTGGTTAATCGCACGAATGCAAGCAGCGGTACCCACGCCAGTCCGACGGTGTCGCCGCCGGACAGCGCACCGTCTAGCCAGCGGTGTGAGGCCTCGTGGTGGTCTGCGGAAGTGTTGACGGCGTACAGCAGGACGTTCGCGTCGACGATCCTCATGCGCCGCGGCGCTGCCGCCGGATCAGTTCCTCGTCCTCGAGTTCCCCGGCGATCTGCAAAGCACGGTCCAGGTTGACCGACGGCACACCCAGGTCAGCCGTGCGCGTTGCGAAAACCGCGGGGGTCGGCCGCTGCTGTGCGCCCTGCCGGATGGCGTCATTGAGCGCCTGCTTAAAGGAAATGCGACGCTCCCGCATCAGCCGCCTGATGACGACGACCGTGTCGTCGTCCAGCGTCACCGTGGTCCGCATTTTGACAGCATAGCGTCAGAGTCATTGATGTCTTGCTGTCATCAGGTACCCGGGAAACGCAGTCATCCGCTTTGGCCTGGGCAAAACTCCGCATCGAAAGCGCCTATGTGTACGCGTCTGCGCTGATGTTTGCGCCCTGCGTTGGCCGCATGCTGGCTAGCATGAGCGAGATTGATCCACGCGTGGACCCCCCGCTGGTGAACTGGAGCGACCTTGGCGTGAGCGGCCTTTTGCCGACGGGCACGGTGACGCTGCTGTTGGCCGACGTGGAGAATTCGACCGGGCTATGGGAAGAACAGCCCGAGCGGATGACGGCGGCGTTTGAGCGACTGGATCGGGCGCTGTCGGATCTGCTCGCCGCCTACGGCGGGGTGCGCCCCGTGGAACAGGGCGAGGGCGACAGCTTTGTCGTCGCGTTCGCGCGGGCCAGTGACGCCGTGGCGTGTGCGCTGGGATTACAGCGGGCGCCGCTGGCGCCGATCAGTTTGCGCATCGGCCTACACACCGGCGAGGTGCAGTTGCGCGACGAGGGCAACTACATCGGCCCGACCATCAACCGCACGGCGCGGCTGCGCAATCTGGCCCACGGCGGGCAGACGGTGCTCTCGGGGGCGACCGAAGCGTTGGTCGGTGACGCGCTGCCGCCCGACACGTGGCTGGCCGACCTGGGCAGCCACGAGCTGCGTGGTGTGGCCCGCGCGGAGCGGGTTGTGCAGCTGTGCCATCCGGATCTGCGCAATGACTTTCCGCCGCTACGCACAGCGAAAAGTGTTGTCGCGCGCAATCTCCCGCCGCAGTTCACCAGCTTTGTGGGCCGGGGTGCACAACTTGCCGAGGTGGGCACCTTGTTGACCTGCAATCGGTTGGTCACCTTGACCGGTGCCGGCGGGGTCGGGAAGACGCGCCTAGGGGTAGAGGTCGCCAATCAAGTCGCCGGCGACTATGCCGAGGGTGTCTGGTACGTGGATCTGGCGCCGATCACCGATCCCGCGGTTGTGCCGGTCACAGTGGCGCGCGCGCTGGGTCTGCCCGATGAGCCGGGTCGCTCGACGATGGACACGCTGCTGCGGTTTGTTCATGACCGCCAGCTGCTGGTGGTGCTGGACAACTGCGAGCATCTGCTGGACGCGTGCGCCGAGTTGGTCGTCGCGCTGTTGGGTGGGGCGCAGCGGCTTACGCTGCTGACGACCAGTCGTGAGCCGATCGGTGTGCCCGGGGAGGCGACGTGGCGGGTGCCGTCCCTGTCGGTTTCCGATGAGGCGATCGCGTTGTTCACCGACCGGGCGCGCCTGGCTCGGATGGACTTCGCCGTCACCGACGAGAACGCCGCCACCGTCGAGGAGATCTGCCGGCGCCTGGACGGGATGCCGTTGGCGATCGAGTTGGCGGCGGCGCGGGTGCGGGCGTTGTCGGTGGGCGAGATCCTGGACAGCCTGCATGACCGGTTCCGGTTGCTGACCGGTGGTGCGCGCACCGCGGTGCGCCGTCAGCAGACGTTGCGGGCCTCGGTGGATTGGTCGCATGCGCTGCTGACCGAAACCGAACGCGTCCTGTTGCGCCGGCTGGCGGTTTTCCTGGGGGGATTTGACCTCGACGCGGCCCAGGCGGTGGCGGGCGCCGACGGGCTGCAGCGCTACCAAGTCCTCGATCAGCTCACCCTGCTGGTCGACAAATCGCTAGTCGTGGCCGAAAACACCAGGGGCCGAACGCGATACCGCTTGCTGGAAACGGTGCGCCAGTACGCGCTGGAGAAACTCGGCGAGTCCGGCGAGGCCGACGCCGTGCGGTCGCGGCACCGTGATTACTACACCGCGCTGGCGGCGCTGCTCGACGCGCCCGCGCGCGGCACCTATGAGCAACGTCTCGAGCAAGCCGAGACCGAGATCGACAACCTGCGCGCCGCTTTCGGGTGGAGCCGGGAAAACTCAGCCGTCGAACTGGCGTTGGCGCTGGCATCGTCGCTGCAACCGCTGTGGCAAGCGCGTGGCCTCGTCCGGGAAGGGCTGGCCTGGTTCGAGGCGGCGCTCAACGATGACGACCCGCCGGGCCAAGACGTGGCGCCGGTGGTGCGGGTGCGAGCTCTCGCCGATAAGGCAGTGCTGGCCACCGTTGCCGGCGCGTACAGCAGTCTGGGTCAGGCTCAGCAGGCTGTTGCGCTGGCGCGGGATGCCGACGATCCAACCCTGCTAGCCCGAGCACTGACCGCTTGCGGCCTGATCGCGGCATACAACGCCCAGCCGGCGGAGCCGTACTTCGCCGAGGCGGCCGGCTCGGCACGGGCGTCAGGCGATGAGTGGCGGCTCAGCCAGATCCTCGCCTGGCAGGCGCGCGGGGCAACCATGGTGGGTGACCCGGGTGCTGCGCGCGCGGCCGGTCAAGAGGGGCGCGACCTCGCCGAGGCGATCGGTGACCGGTTCGCTTTGCGCCAGTGCAATTGGTGTCTCGGATTGGCGCAACTGATGCAGGGCGACCTGGCCGGCGCCGTCGCACAATTCGCCGAGCTGATCGCCGAGGCCGAGGCGGCGCACGACGCGGTCTTCAAGTCGCTGAGCCTGTCGGGACGGGGCATCGCGCTCGCGTGGCAGGGCGATCTCGGTGCGGCCCGAGCCGCGGCGGACGCGGCCATCGAGACCGGCGTCGAGCTGGGTGGCATTGCTGCGGGCAACGGCTACTTGGCGTTGGCTGCTGTGGCTCTGGCCGCAGGGGACGCTGCTGCGGCGCTGGAAGCAATCGAGCTGATCCGGCATTACCACGACGTTCAGCCGGCGACCCGGGCGGTCGGGCGCGCCGTCGGTGCGCAGGCCGCGTTGGCGTGCGGCGATCTGGTTGCGGCCCGCCGCGTGGCCGACGAGGCCGTCTCGACGTCGAAGGGCTGGTACCTGATGGTGGCGCTGATCACGCGCGCTCGGGTGATGATCGCGCAGCATGAGCCGGAGCTGGCCGAGCGCGACGCCCACGACGCGCTTGCGATCACCGCCGACTTGCACGCGTGTTTCGGCAATGCCGACCTCCTGGAGTGCCTCGCCACGCTGGCAGCCGATCAGGGGAGCCACTGCGAAGCGGCCCGGCTTTTCGGCGCCGCGTACGCCCGCCGGCAACGCAATGGGGAGGTCCGCTACAGGGTCTGGGACGCCGCTCACCAAGTGGCGCTTATGGCGTTGCGAGAAGCCATGGGTGAGAAGGACTTTGAGGCCGCGTGGGCCGAGGGCGCCGCCCTTTCGACCGAAGAGGCGAACGCCTACGCCCAACGCGGCCGCGGTGAGCGCAAACGCCCAAGCAGCGGATGGGCGTCTCTCACCCCCACCGAGCTCGATGTCGTGCGGCTGGTCAGCGAGGGGCTCGGCAATAACGACATCGCCAGCAGGCTCTTCGTCTCACCGCGCACCGTGCAGTCCCACCTCACCCACGTCTACGCCAAACTCGGGCTCGCGTCGCGGGTGCAACTCGTCCAAGAAGCCGCCCGCCACGCCTGATCCTCTGTTAGAAAAGTCAGGGCCTGGTTTGGACAGCCCGAGCCGAGGGTAAGCGCTCGACACATGTGCAGTTGATATCCGCAGGAGGTGGAGCGTGACCGTCGAGATTTGCCCCGCATGCGGGTATCCCACGATCGGCACCGATCTGTGCGCCTTCTGCCGTCCCCTGGTAGCAGTGGCGGGCGACCAAATCAGGAGCCAGTCCTTTTCCTTCGACAGGGACTTCTACGCGGTCGAGACCGCCTGACGGTCGGCTTGCTTCGTTTGCGCTCAGCGACGCCAGGTTTTACGCGTTTCCGCTGATGTATCAGGGCGCTCGCGGTCGCATGCTCGCTAGCATGAGCGAGATCGATCTATGCGTGGACATGCCGCTGTCGAACTGGGCCGATCCCGCCACCCGCAGCTCCTTCGCGTTCGTCCACAATCGGCTTGTCACGCCGATCGTGGTCGACCAAATCCTGTTCGTTCCGTTGATCCTGCCGTTGCGGCGTGCCATTGCGGCGGCACACCGGCACGGCCCGCGCACCGTGCCGCGTTACGGTGCGCCCTACTCCGAATCGGTTGGGTAAACCCCTGCCGAATCCGCCGATCGGTGTGCGACGATTCGGCGAGTGGAGTTCGACGACGACCCCGAAAAGCGGATCCGCGAGTTAGAGCGTGGGTTTGCCGACCCGGCGCCGGTCGCCCGCACTTGGGGGTACGACCCGGGATTCGCCGCGTCGACGCAGAAGCCATCGCTGCGTCGGCCAATCTTCATCGTGGTCGCACTGGCGGTGGTGGCGCCGCTCGCGGTGGCAGTCGTCGTGGTGGTGAACCAATCCAACTGGACCGGTGGGACAAGCGGGCCCATCACCGTCGCGCGCGGCGGAACGCTCGGCGTCGGCGGGAACAACGAGAACGAAACGGTCGTGTGCAACGAAGGCAGCCTGACGCTTTCGGCGAACAACAGCACGATCAACGTCGTAGGGCATTGCGCCAGCGTGAAGATGTCCGGGTTCGACAGCCACCTGAACATCGAAGACGCCGACGTTTTCGAGGTGTCCGGGTTCGACAATGCGGTTGCGGAAACCAGTTGCGGCGACGGCAAGCTCACGGTGCCCGGCTATAACAACAGGCTTACGCTCGGCGGCCACTGCGCCAGTGTGACGGTGTCTAGCTACAGCAATCAGGTGCAGGCCGACAGCATCGACGTCATCGCGGTAAGCAACTACGGCAACAGGTTTACCGTCACCGGCCACGGCGGCAGCCTCAAGGTCTCGGCTTACGACAACGTGCTGCAGTTCGACACCGTCGACACCGTCGACGTCTCGGGCTACAGCAACACGGTGACCTATCACTCGCGCGCACCCAAGGTCACCCGGTCGGGTTACGACAACGTCGTGAAACAGGGCTGAGGCTGATACGCCGCGCGCGGCCGCAACAATGCCCCGATAACGAACGCGACGATCATTCCGGCCACCCCCCCGGCCGTCGCCACCATCGACGACCCGGACACCATGAAATAAACGGTCGCGGCGCCGACGATGAGCAAGCCTTGCTGCACCGAGGACCAGCGCGCCGTCGACGGCAGCCGGTACGACACAGCTATGCCCAACAGCAACGCGAGGACGTGGCCGCACGCGGTGAAGTCGAATTCCGTTCCCCAGGCTGCCGTTGCGGTAAGACCCATCCACCCGCCGATCCAGACCGGCCGCCAGCGCGCCGGTATCGATGCCGTCAGCGCGCCCAGGACGCACACTGCGCCGTAGCTGACCCCCACATCGGTCGCATGCGCTACGGAAATCGGGACCCAGCGGTTCTGCACTGCCGCGACCAGTCCGACCGCGACGAGCAGCGTGGCGCCGATGTGGCCGAGTGCGAACGCGATCAGCAAACCCTTACTGCGCCAGATCAATTCACCCAGGGCCAATAAACACACCAGTCCGGGCAACCACGAAAACACGTCACCGCCGTCATCGACGAACGCGCTGCCGACCAAGGTGCTGACGTTGCCGTGCGCCAGATTGTGCAGGTTGGTGCTCATGCGACTCACGACTACGTCGCGCGTGTGCGGACCCAGCGCGGTCAACGTGGTGGAGACCGCAACCAGCGCGAAGGCATACAGGATAGTGACGCGCACCGATGCGGCAATGGACACCGCCGTTGCTGTCCAACGCCTTTCAGCGCGCAGCGCTTGGCGATCAGCCGCGATCGTCATAAGCCGCGCACCTCAGGAAGCCGCCGAGCTGATGGGGTGCGCGGACCAGCCGCGATCGCGGCCCAGCAAGTCGGCGACGGTTTCGCGGCGCACCAATTCCTGGAATTGGCCGCCGGCGACGGCGACCAGCGGTGGCCGGCCGTCCAGATTGCAGCTCGAACCCGTCGAGTGGTGATAGGCGCCCGTGCAGGCCATCGCCAGCAGGTCGCCGGGCCGGATGTCGTCGGGTAGTTCGACGTCGTGGGCCTCGTCGTGCCGCCCCATGACGGTGACGGGCGCGACGCGACCTGACCGGTGCCGGTTGGCAAGCGCCACAGTATATTTCGCGTCGTTGAGCGTGCCGTCGACCGCGACGAAGCTGCGGCCGTCGGCCTGGCGTTTGACGGCGATGACCCGGTATAAGGTCACACCGGCGCGCGCGGCGATCGCCCGGCCGGGCTCGATCACGACCTGCGGACGGGGATAGCTGTATCGGGCGCAAGCGGATCCGAGCGCGGCGTCGATGCTCGTGGCGAATCTGTGCAGATCGAATTCCGGGACCGCGTAACCACCCCCGAGGTTGAGTTCGGTGAGCAGGATCTGATGGCGTTCACGCACCTCGGCCATCACCGCGATCATCTGCCGGATCGCCTCGTCGAACAGCGCCGGGTCGCTGAGGTGCGACCCGAGTTGGCAATGCAGTCCGACCAGGTCCAGGCACGGCTGATCCAACACGCGCTTGACCGCGCCGGCTGCCTGGCCGCCCGCCAGAGTGAAGCCGAATTTGCACTCGGTGCCTTCGGTGCTCAGGTCGGGGATCACCCGGACCAGGACACGTTGGCGACCACGCAGCCGCGCGGCGAGGAACGCGATCTCGCTTGGCGAGTCGATCACCACGCGCCCCACCCCGGCCGCCGCCGCGTCGTGCAGCTCGCCGGGAGTCTTGGCGTTGCCGTGCAGGATGATGCGCGACGCCGGGACACCGGCAGCCAGGACGGTGGCCAGTTCGCCGCCGGAGCAGACGGCCACGCCGGCACCCTCGGCGGCCGCCCATCCGGCCACCGCGGTGCTCAGCAGCGCCATTCCTGCGTAGGCCACCTCGACATCCGGAAGCGCGGCGCGGTAGCCGCGGATACGGGCCCGAAAATCGCCTTCGTCCACCACGCGGGTCGGTGTGCCGAACTCGTCGGCGATCTCAGTGGCAGGCACGCCGCCGATACACAGCCGGCCCCGTTCGTCGACAAATGTGCTGAGCGGCCAGATCGCGCTGTCCAAATGCGAATTGAGCCCATGCCGCGACGGCGCATGCAGCTCGAACAGCGTCATATTTCCAAGGTGCCTCGTCGCGGCACGAGTCGACCACCTTCTTTACGAACTCTTCACAACCGGGTCGCTAATCTTCACAGCTTTCTGGCCAAAGACAATCAATCGGCGCTGGCCATGGTGAGGAACGGCATGTCGTCGGGTGCGGTGTGACGGGCCGCCAGCAGGGTCCGCGCGGCGTCACCGATCGGAATCCGCAGCGGCAGCTGCGGCTTCTCGGCGGCGTCGGCCACCTCGGCGGCGACCTGTTCAGGGGTGATCATGCCGTCGCGCGGCCCACCGCCGCGCAGGATTGCGGTGTAGGGATCGCCGGACAGGGTGTACGTCGTGACGTCGTCGAGGGCTCCGGAACTCACCGCACCGGGTTCCAACAGGGCGGCCTGCACGCCGAACGGCGCCACCTCGATGGCGAGCGCCTCTACCAGCGCCTCCAGTGCCCACTTCGTCGCCGCGTAGGCCGCGCTGGGTGGACGCACGACGCGGCCGAGCACGCTGGACATGAACATCAGCTTCCCGTCGCCCCGGTTGCGCATCTGCGGGAGCACCGCCTGGGCGAGGCGGACGGCGGCGACGGTGTTGAGGTTCAACAGGCGCTGCAGTTCCGACAGCGGTGTCGCCTCCACGGCCGCATAGAAGATGGCCCCGGCGTTGGCGATCACGATATCGATGGCGCCGGCCGCGGCAACTGCCTCCGCGACGCTGACATCGTCGGTGACATCGAGAGCCAGCCGTTCGCTGACGTCGAGCTCGGCCAGCGTGCGCGGATCACGCGCCGTGGCGACGACGCGGTGCCCGCGCCGCGCCAACTCGGTGGCGATCGCGCGGCCGATGCCGCGGTTTGCTCCGGTAATCAGGACGGACGGCATCAGGCGCGACTTCCGTTGTCGCGCCGCGCGTCGAAGATCAACAACGTGCTTGTCGCGGTGGCGACGAGCTTGCCCGCCGCGTCGGTGACGTTGGCCTCGGCGAACCCGATTCGCGAACCGGCCTTGACGACGGTGCCCACCGCGGTCAGCGGCCCGCTGTCGACGGTGACGGCTTTGAGGTAGTTGACCTTGATTTCCACGCTGGTGTACGTGACGCCGGCGGGCAGCGTGGTGTGCAGCGCGCAGCCGGTGGCCGTGTCCAGCAGCGTGCACACGGCCCCGCCGTGCACGATTCCCAGCGGGTTGTACATCGACGCGTCGGGTGTGCACGTGAAGGTGACCCGGCCGTCCTGCGCTTCGACAATGCCCATCTGGAAAAGCCGGGAGATCGGCGGCGGGGGCAGTTGGCCGTCGACGACTGCCCGCCAGTACTCGAGTCCTGACATCGACCGAGATGCGGTCAGGGTCGGCAACGGGTCCTGCCAGGTGACCAACCGCGACTGCGTTGTGTCAGTGTCTGCGTCCTGTGTCGCGGTCATGCTCCATCCCCTCGGAAACTGATCGGTTTATCTGTCGGGCTCCAACATAGCCGCGCTTTCTCCCTGAGTAAACCGTTCGGTGTACTATCTAGCCTGTGACAGACGCCACTGTGCGACCCGGAGCGCGGGAGCGTATCGAGCGCGCCGCGGCCCGGCTGTTCTACCGCAACGGCATCCACGCGACCGGCGTCGACCTCGTCGCGCGAGAAGCTGGCGTGTCCAAACGCACGCTCTACCAACACTTCGCCAGCAAGAACGATCTGGTCGACAACTACCTTCGTCGCATCGATACGCGTGGTTTGGTCATGGAGAAGCGACTGAACGACGGCGACCTGCCGGCCCGGGATCGGCTGCTGTCCATCTTCGAGATACCGGGCTCGGAGGTGGTGCGCGGCTGCCCGTTTCACAATGCGGCCGTGGAATCCGCGGGGGCGTTGTCCGGCGCCGACGCGATCGTGCGGGCACACAAGGAGAGATTCATCCGTCGCCTGGTCGCGCTCGCGCAGGAAGCAGGCGCCGCTGACGCGCACTCGCTGGGCCATCAGCTGGCGGTGCTTTTCGAGGGCGCCAGCGCGATGGCGACGTCGCTGAACGACACCGCGCCCGTCGTGCACGCACGCGCCGCCGCGGCCACGCTGATCGACACCGCGCTGCACCCCTAGGGCTCTTGACGCGCTGCTCACGATGCTGCTAGACATGGCGTGCGCTACGAATTTGGGCGATCGCCCAAATCTGGCTGGGCGGAGGTTGCAATGGGACGGATCGAGGGTCTCGTCGCTTTCGTGACTGGCGCGGCACGCGGTCAGGGCAGAAGTCACGCGGTCCGGCTGGCTCGCGAGGGTGCCGACATCATTGCCGTCGACATCTGCCGCGGATTCGACGCATCGCCGGCCGATGGGGCAACGCCCGAAGATCTCGACGTGACTGCGGAGATGGTCAAAGACGCCGGCGGCCGGATTGTCACCGCCGAAGTCGACGTCCGCGACTTCGACACGCTGCGAGCCGCGGTCGACGATGGCGTCGAGCAACTGGGCCGGCTCGACGTCATCGTGGCGAACGCCGGCATCGGCACCACCGCGGGAAAACTCCACAAGGCCGACGAGGCGGTGTGGCAGGAGATGATCGACGTCAACCTGAGCGGGGTCTGGAAATCGGTGAAAGCCGCCGTCCCGCACATCCTGCGCGGTGGTCGCGGCGGTTCTATCGTGCTGACGTCATCGGTCGCGGGCGCCAAGGCCTACTCACATATGGGCCATTATGTCGCGGCGAAACACGGCGTGATTGGCCTAATGCGTTCATTCGCGGTCGAATTGGGCCAACAAATGATCAGGGTGAACGCTGTTCTCCCGACCCATGTCAACACACCGCTACTGATGAACGAGGCGACCTACCGGGGCTTCCGGCCAGAGCTGGACAACCCTGGCCCTGACGATCTGGCCCCGGTGTGTCAAACCTTTCACGTCCTACCGATCCCCTGGGTGACGGCCGATGACATCAGCAACGCGGTGCTGTTCCTGGCCTCAGATGAAGCGCGTTACATCACTGGCGTCGCGCTTCCGGTCGATGCCGGAAGTTGCCTGAAGTAAAGGATGCATCGATGACGCTCGCAAACGACACCGACGTCTACTACGACCCTTACGACACCGGCATCATTGCGGACCCGTACCCGACCTACGCGCGGCTGCGCGAAGAGGCGCCGATCTACTACAACGAAAAGTTCGACTTCTGGGCGGTGTCGCGGCATTCCGACGTTGAGGCGGGCTTGGCGAACTGGCAGGCCTTCTCCAGCCGGCGCAGCGACATCCTCGAGTTGGTCAAGTCGACATTCGACATGCCCGGCGGCGTGATGATGTTCCAGGATCCGCCGGAGCACACCATGCTGCGCGGGCTGATGTCGCGGGTGTTCACGCCGCGCCGAATGGCCGAGATCGAGGACCAGATCCGCCAGTACTGCATCCGCTGCCTGGATCCGCACGTGGGATCGGATGGATTCGACATCATCGCCGAGCTCGCTTCGATGATGCCGATGCGGGTGATCGGCATGCTATTGGGAATACCTGAGTCCGAACAGATTTCGGTTCGCGACGCCAATGACGCCAACCTGCGCACCAAGCCCGGCGCTCCGCTGAAGGTTGCCAACGCCGACTCGATCGCCGACGGCCGGATCTATGCCGACTATGTCGAATGGCGCTCCAAGAACCCGTCCGACGACCTGATGACGGTGCTGCTCAACGTCGAGTTCGACGACGAGGAAGGTGTGCACCGCAAGCTGACTCGCAAAGAGGTGCTGCATTACACCCAGGTGGTGGCCGGTGCGGGCAACGAAACGACGGGGCGGCTGATCGGCTGGCTGGCCAAGGTGCTGGCCGAGCACCCGGACCAGCGCCGCGACATCCATCGGGATCGGTCGTTGCTGAACCGCACCGTCGACGAGACGCTGCGCTTCGAACCCACCGGTCCTCACGTAGCGCGTTGGATGGCAAAGGATTTCGAGTGCTACGGCACGACGGTGCCCGCCGGCAGCGCCATGCTGCTGTTATTCGGTGCAGCCAACCGCGACCACCGCCGGTATAAGGATCCGGACACCTTCAACATCCACCGCGACAACATCTCGCACATCACGTTCGGCAAGGGCGTGCATTACTGCCTGGGCGCCAACCTGGCTCGGTTGGAGGGCACCGTCGCGTTGGACGAGATGCTCAACCGCTGGCCCGAGTGGGGCATCGACTACGACACCGCCAAGCTCGCGCCGACGTCGACCGTGCGTGGCTGGGAACAGCTGCGGGTGGTGCTGCCCTAGGTCCGTCGACGGTGACGCCGGGCGGCTCAGCCCGAAACGTCGCGTCCACGCCGCGCTTTCGGCGTCGGCATCTCGAATCGGTCGAGGAATCGGTTGACCAGCGCGATGGCGTCTTCGTGCCCCCCGGCGGTGCCCAGTCCCTCCTCCAGGATCAGGGTGCGCCCGATCGCGGCAATGACGACGGCGAGCCCCGCGGGCGGGAACTCGGTCGTGTCGAGCCCGTGTTCGCGGACGATGAAGTTCAACGCGGTGATCTGCATCTCGCGCCAACGCTCGGACCAGGCCGTGATCTCGGCGCGAATCTCCTTGCGGTGGTTGGCAAGTCCCATGAATTCCAAAAGCAGCCGGGTGTCCTTGGGAGCGATGAGGGTGTCCCAGAAGGCGTGCAATGGACGGTCGGAGGCCAGCGCCTCCTGCTGACGCTCCAGGTACACCGCCGCGCCGCGGCGGAACACCGCCAGATAGAGCTCGTCCATGGTGGGGAAGTAGTAGTGCACCAGTGCCGGCTTGACGCCGGCCTTGGCCGCGACCCGACGGGACGTGGCCGCGGCGTAGCCCTCCTCGAGCATGATCTGAATCGTCGCGTCGATCAGCAGGGCGCGAGTCGTGTCCCGTGCCTTCGGACGCTCCGATGCCGTCATGGCTTAGACCGCCGGCTCGGCGACCATCTCGAAGAAGGCGGCCCCGGAATCGGGGATCCGGTTCTGCTTGAACACGTTGACAGCGTAGGAGACCAGGATCATCGAGTACAGCAGCTGCAGCAGCCTGGTCGCGTCGTCCGGCAACGCCTCGATGTCGAGTGCGTTCAGATAGGCGATCGCCTCTTCGGCCCGCGGCGCAATGGCGTCGTAGAACACGACGAGCTCGTCGTAGGGCTTCGAGAGCCTGGCCTCGTAGCGTTGCGCCCGCGTCGGCAGCGCCCAGTCGGCGACGAACGGCTCGAGCTCGGCGAAGCCATCGGGCAGTGACAGCTGGCTCATGACGACTCCCCTGCGCGGCAGGCGGCTTGGTAGGTAGAAACCGTGTCGCGGATCACCGAGTGGAACTGGCGGATCAGCAGCTCCTGATCGCTGAGGTGAAACGTGTTCTGCGCCCGGGTCTTCAGCGCCGAGTGGGTGGCCTCGATGGTGTTCACGTCCTGCATCGCGAACTCGATCGTGCTGTCCACCACCAACTCCTGCGCCAGCCGATCGGTCGCGTTGGACGGCGGCACGAAATACATGTCGATTTCGTAGATGTGTGAATCGACGGTCTCGGGCCAGTAGGTGTAGGTGATGTAATAGCCCCGCGCCCAGATCTGCACCGAAATGTTTGGGAAGAGCCAGAATTGGTCGTTGCCCCACGACGCGATCTCGCCGCGATTGAGGAACCCAGACTCTCCCAAACCGTCATTTTCCAGGCCGATATCGGGGACGTTGTCGGGTCCGAACAGGCCCGCGCGGAACAGCTTGTACACCCAGCGCTGATCCTGACGAGCCGGGCCCGCGGTGCCGGGCTCACGCGGCGGCAGCGGTGGCGGTCCGGGAACCGAGGTGAGCATGTGCGGCCGGAACAACTCGTAGTGGTAGGAGTCGACGGGCGGCACCATCTTTTCGGCCTTGGCGACATCCGGGTCGATGAAGCGGCCGTGCACGTACGGCGGGTGGTACCACTCGCACACTGAGTCGACCGCCAGCTTCCAGTTCCCGTTGATGCGGGTGGAGAAGCCGTAATGCTGCGTCATCAGGTGGAACGGGTAGCCCTCGATCGGCAGCAGCCCGTCGCCGAGGAAATCACGCAGCGGCACTGGAACCTGTCCTGGTTTGGAAGCGAGATTGATGAAGATGAAACCCGCCCAGACCTCGCAGTGCACCGGGGGCATCCGCAGCGAGTCCTTGTCGATGTCGAAGAACTCGCCCTCGTTGGTGATGTGGTTGACCTTGCCGTCCAGCCCGTAGCGCCAGCCGTGGTACTTGCAGGCGAACGCGCGGCAGCTGCCCGAGCTCTCCCTGCCGGGGTGTTCCTGCCACACGACCTTGTTCCCGCGGTGAGCGCACACGTTGTGGAATGCGTGCACGGTGTCGTTGAGATCGCGCGCGATAACGATCGACGCGAGGCGCCCGGGCAGGTCGCGGGTGAAGTACGAACCCTTGCGCGGCAGGCGTTCGATACGCCCCACGCACAACCAGTTTCGCTCGAACACGGCCTTGCGCTCGGCCGCGAAGAACTCCTCGGAGATCGAATCCTCGTAGTTGACCGGCGCGGTCCCGAGCTCGGGGTAATCGGTGGTGAACTTGCCGCGGCCGGTCGACAGTCGCTGCTGGATGCTCGTCACGATGGAACTCCTTCAGTGTGCTGTCCGCCGTTTGGCGTGGTGGACCAGGGCTCCTGATCCCACGGCCTGTCGAGTGGCGCCATCTCGCCGCCGAACGGGAAGAACACGCGCTGGGCGTAGGTCTCGCGGCCCAGTCCGTGGCCGAGCTCGTCGATGAAGGCCCGCTTGAGCGGGTTGGTGAACAGCTGTCGGGTGTACCGCAGTGTCAAGGGGGGCCGCTTGATCAGTTCGCGAGCATGCTCCCAGGCACGGTCCAGCAGTTTGTCTTTGGGCAGCACCTCGTTGACCACGCCCCACTCCTTGGCCTCCTGCGCGCTGAGCTTCTGACCCGTGAGCAGGAAGTACCGCGCGCGGTTGTGCCCGGCGAGCACACTCCAGATCACGTGCTGGCCGTCACCGGGTACCTGCCCGCGCGGGAAGTGCGAGGCGTCCTGGAAGTAGGCGTCCTCGGAGGCAAGCACGATGTCGGCCATGATCGGCACCTCGGAGTGCATGTTGCACGGACCGTTGACCGCGCTGATCATCGGCACGTCGACATCGAGCACATTGAAGATGAGATGCCTGGCGTACCAAGCTTTCTCGTCTAGCTTGTGCGTACCGCGGTCGTCGGGCATGGCCTGGTAGATGGGGTGTTCGGGCGGTTCGCCGTTGGGTAGGCGGCCCCAGTTGGCGTTGTAGTTCTCACCGGTACCGGTGTGAATGAGCACCTTGATCTCGCGGTCCCCGGCGATGTCGGCGAACGCATCCGACATCTCGTCGTGCGCCTTCCAGCTCCACACCAGGCTGTCGCCGTCGGTGTGGCACTGCATGAACAGGATTCCGTCGTCGGTGAGTTCGAACTTGTAGTTCGCGTAGCTGTTCCGGTACTCGGTGTATCTCGTCCGCTTCGGCATTCCACCACCTGTGCTCTTTGGGCGACCGCCACCTCCCAATTGTGTTGGGCGACCGCCACCTCCCAATTTGTTTTTGGGCGACCGCCACCTCCCAATTGTTTGGGCGACCGCCACCTCCCAATTGTTTGGGCGACCGCCACCTTTCCAGCTGTTTGGGCGACCGCCCAAATGGTCGCATCTCAGCCCGCAACGGTCAAGGCTCAGCGTCCGCGCAGCCGCTCCACCACGGGCGCGAAGGATTCGATCTGGGACTGCTGCACGGTCACGTAATTCACGCCCAGCGCTTCGCGGCGCGAATACAGCTCGTCCACAACGCTTTCCAACGAGCCGACCAGCACGTTGGGATGGTCGCGCAGCAGGTCGGCGGCGAGGCCGGTGGCCTTCGCCAGGCCTGCGATCGTGGTCTCGGGATCGTCGGTGATCTCGCTGAAGTACGGCGAACTCTCGACGTCGAGGCCGCCGTAACGCTCGCCGGCCGCGGCCCGGACATATTCGGTGCGGCGCAGCGCAACGGCCTGCGGATCGAGGCCCTCGGCGTCGCGTGCGACGAACGGCACGCTCGACATGCTGACGATGTCGGCTTCCCGGCCGGCGAACGACAGCACGCGGGGACCACCACCGCCGATCATGATCGGCGGATGTGGCCTGCCGGGCAGCCGCACCGTGCGCGGGCGGCCCGCGTATCCGCGCACCTGCACGAAGTCGCCGACGAAGTCCAACTCCTCGCCCTGCCAGTGGGCCTTGATGAGCGAAATGACCTCGGCCAGCTTGGCGATCCGGCGGCCTGGACGGTCGAATTCGATTCCCATCGCGGTGTATTCGACCTCGCTCCAGCCGGCGCCGATACCCATCTCCAACCGGCCGTCGGAGAGCAGATCGAGTGTCGCCGTTTCCTTGGCCAGCACGGCCGGCACGTGGTAGTCGATGCAAAACACCCGGCACCCGATGTGCAACGTCTCGGTGTAGGCGGCCGCGGCGGCCATCGCCGCGATGGGTGCCAGGTCCTGACGGGGGGTGCGTGCGGCCTTTTGTGCGGGCCCCGGGCCCAGGTAGTGGTCTGCGAGGAAAAGCGTTGAGTAACCAAGGTCTTCGACTTGGCGCACGGTGTCGCGCCATTCGTGTTGCCCTGCGGCATTGGTCGCCTGCACGGCGAAGCGGAACGGGGGCCTGTCCATGCGCTTGACCGTAATCGATGCGGGGTGATAGGCATGAGCGAATCGTTTGGGCGATCGCTCAGGAAGGCGGGTGCCGGTTTGGGCGCGAAGACGGCTGTCGTCACGGGCGGTGCGTCGGGGATCGGCCACGCCGTCGCCGAACGCCTGCGCAGCGACGGATTTCGCGTCGCCGTCCTCGACCTCACTCCGACCGATGACGGGTCCGGTCACGTCGTCGACGTCACCGACCGGGCGCAGGTCGACTCCGCGATCTCAGCGATCCGCGAGGAGTTCGGCCCGATCCTCGTGCTGGTCAACGCGGCCGGGGTGACCGGCTTCAAAAAGTTCTCCAGCCTGTCGTTCCAGGAGTGGTCCAAGGTCATCGACGTCAACCTCAACGGCACCTTCCACACCATTCAGGCCGTGTTGCCCGACATGGTCGAAGAGGGGTGGGGACGCATTGTCAACATCTCCTCGTCGAGCACGCACTCGGGCCAGCCGTTCATGGCGCACTACGTCGCGGCCAAGTCGGCGGTGAACGGCCTGACCAAGTCGCTGGCACTCGAGTACGGCCCGTCCGGGATCACCGTCAACGCCGTACCACCCGGGTTCATCGACACCCCGATGCTGCGCGGCGCCGAGGCGCAGCACCTGCTCGGCGGCACGGTGGAGGACCACGTCGAACGCACGCCGGTGCGCCGGGTGGGCCGCCCCGAGGACATCGCCGCCGCATGCGCCTTCTTTGTCTCCGAGGAAGCCGGATACATCACCGGACAAATACTGGGCGTCAACGGCGGCCGCAACACCTGAGGAGCGGGATGTACCAGCGGGACGAACTCTTCATCGACGGGAAGTGGACGGCACCGGAGAACCCGGATGCCGCCATCTCGGTGGTATCGCCGCACAGCGAGCAGGTCATCGGCCGCGCGGCCACCGCGGGGCCGGGAGACGTGCACCGCGCCGTCGAGGCCGCCCGCGCGGCATTCGACAGCGGACCGTGGCCGCGCATGCAACCGGGCGAACGCATCGAGGCACTCAACCGGCTGGCCGGCATCTACAAGGAGCGGCGAGCCGACATGGCGGCGCTGATCTCGGCCGAGATCGGCGCCCCCATCAGCTTCGCCAAGATGGCACAGGTCCGCCTGCCCCTGACCATGCTGCAGGCGTTCTGCGGCTTCGCGGGCAATTACGAGTGGCAGCAGGAACGTCCGGGCCTGTACGGCAAGAACATTCGGATCGTGAAGCAACCGGTGGGAGTCGTCGCGGCGGTGGTCCCGTGGAACATGCCGCAGTTCCTCACCGTCACCAAGGTCGTGCCGGCGCTGCTGGCCGGATGCTCGGTGGTGCTCAAGCCCGCACCCGAATCGGTGCTCGACGCGCAGTTGCTC
Organism: uncultured Actinomycetota bacterium; assembly: GCA_963758775.1. Lineage (GTDB taxonomy): Bacteria > Actinomycetota > Actinomycetes > Mycobacteriales > Mycobacteriaceae > Mycobacterium. The sequence continues at coordinate 415,496 of CAVWWU010000010.1, read as the reverse complement.
GCGGAAATCGTTGCGGCAGCAGACCTTCCGCCGGGCGTCTTGAACGTGGTGCCCGGCGGTCGTGAAGTCGGCGAACAACTGGTCGGCCACCCTGGCGTCGACAAGGTCTCTTTCACCGGATCCACGGCGGCCGGGCGCGAGGTGGCCCGCGTGTGTGCCGCGGGGCTCAAACAGGTCAGCCTCGAACTCGGTGGCAAGTCCGCGGCCATCGTGCTCGACGACGCCGACCCCGCGGCCGCCGCGGCCGGAATTCAGACGGCCAGCCTCGCCAACAGCGGGCAGGTCTGCAACGCGCTCAGCCGGATCCTGGTACCGGAGGCCCGCAAGGACGAATTCGTGGCTGCGTTAGCGGCCGGGATGGAGTCAATGACGGTCGGCGACCCCGCCGACGCCAACACCCAGATCGGTCCGCTGGTGGCGCAACGCCAGCAGCAGCGGGTCCGCGGCTACATCGAATCGGGCCGCAGCGAAGGTGCCCGGCTGGTGACCGGGGGCGCCGACCTGCCCGACGGTCTGGACACCGGCTGGTACGTGCGGCCGACGCTGTTCAGCGACGCCACCAATGACATGCGGATCGCGCGCGAGGAGATCTTCGGCCCGGTGCTGACCGTCATTTCCTATCGCGACGAGGACGAGGCGCTGCGGATCGCCAACGACTCCGAGTACGGGCTGGCGGGTTCGGTGTTCACCTCCGACGTCGAACGCGGGTACGGCGTCGCCACCCGCGTCCGGTCCGGCACCTTCGGTGTCAACGAGGGCTACATCATGGACCCGGCCGCGCCCTTCGGTGGCGTCAAGAACAGTGGTTACGGTCGCGAACTCGGCACCGAAGGGATCGACAGCTACACGGTGAGCCAGTCCATCTCCGCTGCGACCCCATAAGCCCGGTCAATTTATGTTTAAGTTTCTTAACGATCGGGGATAATGTGTGGCATGGCAACCAGCTTCACGGACGTCATCCAGTCCAAGTACCTCCTGTTGACCACCTTCACCAAGGATGGGCGACCCAAGCCGACACCGATATGGGGCGTGCCCGACGGTGACAAGCTGCTGGTGATCACCGACGACGGATCGTGGAAAACCAAGCGGATCAACAACACCCCCCGGGTGACGCTCGCCAAGAGCGCGGCGTTGGGCAAGCCCAAGAGCGACGAGGTCGAGGGCGTCGCGCGGGTGTTACCGAAGTCGGAGACGCGCCGCGTCTACAACGCTGTGCTCAAGCGCTACTGGTACCACGCCCCTTGGTTCTATGTGCACTCGATCGTGCGCGGCGGAATCGACAAGGTGCACGTCGGCTTGGAGATCAAGCCGACCGACTAGGGCGACAAAAAAGCCCGGGCCCTGTCGGAGAGCCCGGGCTTTTCGGCCTTGGACCGACAATTACCGGTTACAACCGGCTGTGGGTACGACGTCCCGTCGCCATTTCGTAGAGGGCGATGAGGAGGACTGCCGCGCCCACTCCGATGAAGAACGGGATCCAGGCGATCCCACCGTTGGAGTTGTGGTACCCGAAATAGCTGGCCACTACGGAGCCGACCAAGCCACCAAGGGCGCCAAGCAAAACCGTCATGATCATGCCGATGCTTTGTTTGCCCGGCATGACGAGGCGCGCCACCACACCGATGACCGCGCCAACGATGATGGCGAGAACTACCGATCCGATCATTGCGACTCCTGTCCTAAGAGCGCCCGAATTAGGCGCCACCATCGTTGGGTTCCCGCAGCGGCGGACTTGTAACACGTGCGTTGGACTTACCCTGTGAACATGACGCAGAAGCCGACTCAAACCTCGCCGATCCTGCCTCTGGTCGCGGCGGCCCGCGTCGCGGTCGGAGCCGCCATGCTGCTGGCCCCCGGCCGGTTCTTCAAACCCGGGTCGGGCACCGAAACGCTGCTCATGCAAACGATCGGAATCCGCGACCTGGTGATCGGGTCGGGCACGTGCGCCGCCTGGGTGCGCGGTGGTGGCAGCGAGTTTCGCGGCTGGGCAACCGCCGGCTTGGTCAGCGACAGCGCCGATCTTCTGCTCGGGTTACGCAGCAGGCCGCTCGTGGGTACCAAGAGCGCGCTGATCGCCACGCTGGCCCCCGTGCCGTTCGTGGGTGCGGCCGTGCTCGGCTTCGCGCGGAGTCTGAAAGCTGCATGACTACCGCGATTGTGGTCACGACGCTGGTGCTGCTGGGCCTCGGCATCGTGATCAACGGGCTGCTTCGGCTCAAGAGGTGGCTGAACAACGCGCCACCGGTGGATCCCCCAGAGCAGGACTAGCCGCTCGCGGCGCGCAGGGCGGCGACCGTGTCGGCCACCGTTTCGCGCGGGCCGCGATAGGTGATGCCGAGTTCCTTTTCGCTCGGTGAATCGTCCGACGACGGCATCTGCGTGTAGTACTGCATCCCCGCCGAGGTGAACGGCGTGTCGAAGGGCAGAAACGGCGTCGCCTTGTCCAGCACCGCGCCCGCGGCGCGAATCACGGTGTCGGGCACCGGAACCGCCAGCATCTTAGTCTCGGCGATCTCGCCGAACATGCTCGCGAGTTCACCCACCGGAACTCGGCGACCCCCCGCCATGTAGCGGCGCGGCCCCCGCCCGGGCTCCAGCAGCGCCACGTGCAGCGCGGCCAGGTCCCGCGCGTCGACGATCAGCCATGCCGCGCTGCGCCCGGGGACGACGTGCAAACTCAGCAGCGATCTGACTCCCTCGCCGGCCTCGCCGTACTGGTCGCCGACGGGTGGGCCGAGCACCATGCCGGGATAGGTGACGTTCACCGGTGCGCCGGCGTCCTGAAGGCCACGCGCATAGATCTCGACCTGCGCCTTGGACTGCCCGTAGCCATCCGTTCCGCCGACGACAGGCAGATCCGCCCGCAGCGTCTCCAACTTCGGGTGGAACAGCGCGGTGAAGCTCGACACGTGAATGATCGGATCCAGCCCGAGTTCGACGGCCTGCCCGAGGACATTCTGCGCGCCCGACATGTTCGTGCTGAGCATCTGTGCCGTCTCGCGCGGATCGGTCGCGACCAGGGCCGCGCTGTGCACGACGGCATCGCAGCCCTGCAACGCGTCGCGCACGGACACCCGATCCGAGATGTCCCCGACAGCGAAATCCGAAGTGTCAACGCCTAATTGCGCGACAGAAGTCTCCAACCGTGCCGGATTCCGTACAAAGAACTTGACGGAATGACCCGCATCGGCGATGGCCTTGGCGGTCCACCCGCCTACGAATCCCGTACCCCCGGTGACCAGAACGCGCATGGTGAGATTGTTGCAACCTTGCGCGCCCGGGTCGCCGGGTGGGTGCTACAAGTGACTGGCGGCGTAGCTGGCGGCCTGTCCCGTCATGCCGTTGACCGCGTAAAGGGCGTGCGCCACCCCCGGCGTGCCCACGGATTCGCAGATGGCGTCGCCCTGAGCGCACAGCTCCAGCGTTTTCGGCTGATACAACGGCCCGATCGTGATCGGCGGCGCACCGTACTGCTGCAGGAACTGGGCCGACGGCGTCCCGAAAAGCGTGATCGCGGCGACGTGATTGGCGACGTCGGGCGGCATCGGAGGCGGAACGGCGCCCGCGGGCACGCCTGAGGGCACGGCGGGCGAGGTGACATAGCCGGCCAGGGCGGCGCCCTGGGAATAGCCGCCGAGCACTTCGCGCGTCTTGGGACAGGTGGACGCCATGGACTGGATGTGATTGTCGGCGTCACGAATGCCGTCGATGACCGTCATCGCGAACGCCATGGTGTCGCCGAAGTCGGTGCTGGCGGCGTAATTGACCGGATACACCCCCAGCGACCTGGGACCGATCTGCGAGCGCAGAGCGTCGACGAACGGTCCCCCGACGCTTCCGAGGCCCGGTGGCTCCCCGGAGCCCCGTGCGAAGACCACCTCGACATCGGGGCATGGGTCGGCCGACCCCACCGGGATGGGTCCGCCGAGTAGCAGCGATGCCGCGGCTAGTACCCCCACTGGGATCACTTTGAAGATCACTTTGACGACGTGCATGTTCTACCCCACCTGTTTCGCGCCCACATATCGCTTCGCGTCACCCGATAACTGTCTATTCGGCGCTGATCACGGTACGGATAGCCCAAAGGTTCACAATTCAAGCAAAAAGCAGCAAGCCCGCCGATTTTGCTCGGCGGGCCTGCTGGTTTTGACAAGTTACTTCTTGAAGGCGTCCTTCACCTTCTCGCCGGCGTCTTTCAGGCTCGATTTGGCCTGATCCGCCCTGCCTTCGTTCTTGGTGTCGTGATCGCCGGTGGCCTTGCCGACAGCCTCCTTGGCCTTGCCGCCCAAGTCCTCGATCTTGTTCTTGATTTTGTCTTCGGTGCTCATATGCGTCTGCTCCCTCGTTGTTGCATACGTGGTTGGGGTCGGCGTTGGTTGCCCGACAACCCAAATGCGTCCTTCACCTTCTCGCCGGCATCTTTCAGATTGGCCGCGACTTGATCGCGCTTGCCTCCGAACTCGGTCCGTCTGTTGCCGGTGACCCTGCCGACGGTCTCCCTAACCCGGCCGCCCCAGTACTGCGCCTTGTTGCTCAGCTTGTTTCTGGCGGACATCGCTATCACTCCTGTCGATTGCGGCCGTTCGTGGTGAGTACCCGAGGACTTGAACCCCAAACTGGCCCGGCGGGGCCAAGCGCCGGGGGTGATACGTTCGTGTCGTGAAGGCCCCGGCAGCGCTGCTGGTAACCGATGACGGGTTGCCGCGCGGGGTGTCCGGTGCCGCCGACCCGCATTTCGCCAACGTCGTCAAGCTCTTCGGACAGCTGTTTCCCGGGCGCCGTTTCGGCGGCGGAGCCCTCAGCGTCTACATCGACGGCCGGCCCGTCGTCGACGTCTGGACGGGATGGTCCGACCGGGCCGGCACCGATCCCTGGACCGCCGACACCGGCGCCATGGTGTTCTCGGCCACCAAGGGCATCGCGTCCACGGTGATCCACCGGCTCGCCGACCGGGGACTGCTGTCCTACGACACACCCGTCGCCGAGTACTGGCCGGAGTTCGCGGCCAACGACAAGGCCGACATCACCGTGCGCGACGTGCTGCGGCACCGATCCGGGTTGTCGCATCTGCGCGGTGTCACCAAGACAGAGTTGATGGATCACCTCCTGATGGAGGAGCGCCTGGCCGCCGCGCCCGTCGACCACCTGCGCGGCGTGCAGGCCTACCACGCGCTGACCTACGGGTGGCTGCTGTCCGGTCTGGCCCGGGCGGTGACCGGCAAGGGCATGCGGGAGCTGATCCGGCAGGAGGTCGCGCGCCCGCTCGACACCGACGGCATGCACCTGGGCCGGCCGCCGCAGGGCTCGCCGACCGCGCCGGCGCAGATCCTGATCCCGCACGGCAGGCTGCGCGCCCCGGTATTCAACTTCATCGCGCCCAAGGTGGCCGGCCTGCCATTCTCGGGTGCTTTAGGCGCCATGTACTTCCCCGGCGTCATCTCGCTGATCAAGGACGACACCCCGTTCCTGGACGGTGAGGTCCCGGGGGCCAACGGGGTCGTCACCGGCCGTGGCTTGGCCAAAATGTATGGCGTGCTTGCCAACAACGGCCGGATTGACGGCAAGAAGTATTTGTCGGAGGAGTTGGCGGGCGGCCTGACGGGTGAGTCGCGGCGCAAGTGGCCGGACGCAAACATGGTGGTGCCCATGCCTTTTCACCTCGGCTACCACGAATCACCGGTGCCCGGTCTCCTTCGCGGATTCGGTCACGTCGGTCTGGGCGGGACCTTGGGCTGGGCCGACCCGGAGGCCGGCAGCTCGTTCGGTTTCATCCACAACCGGCTCTTGACGCCGTTGCTGTTCGACATGGGATCGTTCGCCGGGCTGGCCCGCCCGCTGCGCAACGCCATCGAAGCCGCCCGCCACCAGGGCCCGCTCGAGGTGCCGCAGTTGGGTGCTAGCTACCCCAAACCCGTGCGGCAAAAGGCGGCCGCGCGGGGTTAGCGCTACAGGTGCTGCGCGACGAACGTCGCCGCTTGCGTCGTCATGCCGGTCTCGGCGTACGAGCCGTGCGCCTGCGGGTTGAAGCCACCGGAACATGCCGGATCGTCCTGGGCGCACATGTCGATGGTCTTCGGGGCCAAAAGCGGGCTCATGTCGGGGAAGCCGCCCGATACGGCGGTGGCGAGCATGCTCTTGGGATTGCCGAAGAGCGCGACCGCGGCCACGTGGTCGGCCGCGTCGGGCGAGATCATTGTCGAAGCCATGTCGATGACGCCCGCGCCCTGCGACATTCCGCCGAGCACCTGTTTGGTGTTGGGGCAGCGCCCTGCCATGTCCTGAACGTGGTTCGTCGCGTCTTGGGCGCCGATGGGCGCGCTCTCGGCGAAGTGGAAGGTCGCGGGATAGTTGACCGAGTAGACGTTCATCGACCGCCCGCCGATCTGGGATCGGAGCGAATCGATGAATGCGTCGCCCACCTTCCCGAGGCCGCCGGCGGGGCCGCCCGTGCCGCGCGCGAACGTCACTTCGACGTTGGGACACGGGTCCGCATGCGCCGACGGGGCGTTGATGGGCCCAACCAGCAGCGCCGACGTCATCGCGACCACAGCGCCGACAAGACGGCCGATGTGGGCGATGTGGGCGACGCGGGAAGCGATCATGGCGTTAATGCTGACACATGGTCCTGAGATTGGCCGTGAGAGTTCTCTGCGTTCGCTAGACCTTCACGTGGCCGCGGGGAAGCGTCAGCGGCAGGTCGGTGTACGTGACAATGCCGGGCGTCGCGCCGACGACGGCCGGGATCGCGTTGATGGTCGGCATCGCGGTCATGATGTGGCCGAGCGTCATGAATTCCTCGAGCGTCGTCGCCTCGAAGTACGGCGGGGGCAGGAAGCCGACCTTGGTGGTCACCGACGGCTGTCCGTCGACCTGGATGACCCAGCCGTCCTGCTCGATCTGCCAGTCGGGCTCCAGCGTCTGGCCCTTCTTCCACCGCACGTTGAGGTCGATAACCGTGTTGTCGCCGACGACGCCCTGCCAGCTGATGTAGACACCGGCGACGCATCCGGCGGGGATGGTCCAGGACGCCATTTCGAGATCGGCTGTGGTTTGCGCGAATTCAGCCACGCAGCGCACCTCGTCGAGTTCGACGCCCAGCGCGTCGGCCACGAGCCGAACGGCCTCGCCGAAGATGGCGGTGCCTTTCGCAGCCATCTGCTGCAGGTCGGGGTGGTCGATCGGCTGGCCGAAGCCCACCGGCTTCTCGGTGTCCGGCGAGTCGTAGAACGTGGTGTCGGCCGCCTCGTTGACGGTCACCTTGTCGATCCGGTTGCACACCATCGCCGACACGATCGCCAGCAGCTCGGCGAATCCGGGGCTCACGCCGGACCCGAACATCGTCGAGCCGCCCTTCTCGCAGGCTTCCAGGATCCGGTCGCGACCGTCGCCGAGGTTGTGCCCGGTGATGAACGACGCCGTCGTCACCACGTTGACGCCTGCGGACAGGATGCGGACCAACTCATCGACGTTGATCCACATCGGGTTGTAGACGACGCAGTCCGGTTTGAGGGCGAGCAGCGCGTCGACGTCGTTGGTCGCGGCGACCCCCAACGGTGCCAGGCCGACCAATTCGCCGGCATCACGGCCGACCTTGTCCTTTGACCAGGCATAACACCCCACGAGTTCGAGATCGGGGTGGCCGGCGATCGATTCCAGCGAGCTCTTGCCCACGTTTCCGGTATTCCACTGCACTACGCGATAGCTGTTTGGCACTCGCTCAGCATAAGGGGGAGCGCCGCGGTGTTAATAAGTGGATTCGCTCGCCAGAATTTCGGACAGGAACGCTTGCGTTTCCGGGTCCGCGGCGGTGGCCAGCCGTGCTCTGGCCCAGCGACGGACGCGCTCGCGCGTTTCGCGGGACTCGTCGACGTCGGCACCGATGATCACCGACGTTTCCGTCCAATCATGGTCCCACGCAGCCGATTCCGTGAGTGGCCGCTGCTGGGCGTCGACCAGGGAGAGCGTGGTGTGGCCATCGGCGTCCAGTGCGCCGGCGGCGCCGAGCGGCCCGGACCGCATCTGCACTGTGACGCCGGTGGGGCGGTCGGGCCCGATGACGACCGCCCGCACCACGGCCACCACCGCCGTACCGGCGGCCTCGACGTACCAGTCGACGGTGTCCTCGGCGGCGTCGAAGATCCGGGGCGGCACGCCGCCCCAGTTCACGGACGCGACGCCGCGGGCGATCGGGCCCGCGCCCCGCGGACCGGGGTCAGCACCGGCCGCCAGCGCGTAGTCGTCCCGACGCCCGGTCGGCACGTCCTGGATTGCACTCGAATTATCAACAGCGGCAAGCAATTCCGACCACCCGGCGGCGTCGACGCCCATCTCGTCGCTGAGCTCGACGGCGGCCCGTACCAGGTCGCGGACGCGGGCGTCGTCGTCGCGGATATGCCCGAGCAGCGCCGCGGCGTGCGGCTGCAGCAACTCGGCGACATCCGAATCCAGGGTGTCGTCGGTGAAGAAGCTTTGCGCACCGACGGTCAGCAGCGCGACCTCAACATCCAGCAGAGCGCGGTCGAGTGCGGCGATGCCGTCGCGCCGACTGGCCGGCCACCAGCGCCGCAACCAATGCCCCACAGCCAGCCTGCGCAGCGGGGCCACCGTGCCGGGCGCGATGTCGACGCCGCTGAGCTCGAGGTTGTGCGGCTCTGCGGAGGATTCGAGCGCCTCGAGCGCCGAAGCCAGGGCGACGTGCCCGGCCTCACCGAGAAGCAGCCATATCCAATCGGCGCGGGCCGGGTCGGTCAGCGTGATCTGGATGTCGCCGGGCGGGCCGTCGATCGTCCAGGACAGCACCGCGCCGCTGACCTCCAGCACCGCGGCCAGCGGCGGCGCCTCGGTTTCCTGGCCCGCGATCCAGAGGCCCGAATCGGCCCGCAACCTCACCCCGCCACCTGCAGTTCCAGCATCGCCTTGATCCGTTGCCGATGGTCGAGGCTCACCGACCTGGCCACGCCCTCGAGCAGGGCGCGCACGTCGTCGACGTCGTCGCAGGGCTCCTGCCAGACATCGCGCCCGTGCAGGCGGGCCCACAGCCGGCTCAGGTACGGCTGCGGGTAGGCGGCGAGGTCGTCGATCACCTGCTGTTGGCGAGGGTGTACGGGACCGCCCTCGGCGAGGTAGCGCCGCGCGTGCAGAACGTAGGCCTCCTTGCGCAGCCGGGCCTGGATCTGCGCGGCCAACGCGTAGCGGCTCGCGACCGATCGGTCCAGTGGTGCGAGCTCGACCGCGACTTCGATGCCGGCGACCAACGTGGCCTGCTTGTCCTCGCTCAACAGCCCCCATGGCGCCGCGGCCCGATCGACTTCCTCTTCGCAGAGCATCGGGATGTCGGGCAGTGCGTCGCGGTCCAGGGCGCGCCGCAATGTCGAGCGCACCCGGTCCACCACGCTGCGCTGCAGCGGCCGGTCGCTGCCGGAGTCGCCGGTGACCTTCGGTTGAGGTTGCGGGACAACGGAACTCAACCCGATCTTCACGATCGACCACGGCAACGACGGTCCTTCGACGCGGGCCAGGGCGCCCAAGTTGTACGGCGTGGCGTCGGCGATCATCGCGGACCAGACTCGTTGGCGTGCGGTGGCTGCGGTGGCTCGTTGCCTGTTGGCGGTGGCGGGTCCGAGCACGGTTTTAAGTTCGGCCATGAATGCGTCCATCGCGGCGTCGCCGGGCCGCACGTCACGCCAGCTGCGGTCGAGTTGATCGGCCAGCATCGCGACGACCTCCGGGCTTGCCACGTACTGCTGGAGTACCTCGATCGCTGTGCGGTCCCGACCCCGGTGGATATCGTGCAGCACCGCGGCCGCTGTGTGGTGATCATGCGGCGCCGGTGCGCCTTTGGTCACCGCGAGCTCGAAGCACACCGGGAAGTAGAGCTCTTGCGCGTTGCCGGTGCGAATCCGCAGCCGCCGGCGCTCGAGTTTGAGCGTTTCGAACCAGGCTGCGGCGGCGCACAATTCGGTGCCGTTGCGCACGATCAGGTCGTGCATCGCCGCGGCTGTTTCGGGCGTCACGACCGGGAGCGAATACTGCGGATTCGCGCGCAAGCGCAGCACCAACGGGTCGATGATGCGCTTGACGGTGCGGCTGAGCGGGCCACCGTCGTCGCTGCTGAGCACGCCGACGCCGGGACCGATTGCCCGCCACGCCTGCTCGATCACCGCGCGCCGCGGGTGGCCCACGGTGACGTCAGTCGTCACGTCCGATGCCGCGTTCATCTGGACAGGATAGGGGCATCGCCAAAATTTGGGCATCGAAAAAGTTGGGTTCGGTAGCCGGTCGGCATCGAGAGGCTGTTCGCATGAAGAGGCCGATGCTGCTGCTGGGCGGCGCTGAGATCGTGCTGGTCGCAACCGCCGTCCTGTTCCTCGCTTTTCAGGATTTGTGGAACACGTTGATCGGCGTTTCCTGTGTGGTTGTCACGTTGTTGTTGGTGGGCTGGCTGGTGTTTGCGCCGGTGCGCAAGTCCCCCGACGGTCGGACCGTCGGCGTCGGGACGGTGTGCGCAGCCGGCGACCGGCAGGTAACCATTGAGGTGATCAGTGTGAAGGGGGAGACGTTCATGGGTCGCCTGGCTTGCTGCAACGGCGACCCACTCGCTTCGCGGCTGCTTCCTGGAGCGGTCCTTCTGGTGGCGTTCGATCCTAATGCCCGCGAACAGCTTTCGCTACCCAGCGACATGTTGGCTGTCGCCTCGGTCGCTCCGTCATGCGGTATTCGACAAGAGTCCTGCACCAAGCCACGGCCGGCGAGCGCGATGGGAGTACGTTATCGGCCCCAGGATTAGATTCTTTGCCACGGGTGGGTGCGCAGCGCTTGCGCTGCGCACCCACCCCCAGTCGCGGTGACCATCATGGGGTCCAGCCGGAAGGGTGCCACGGTCGGTGGCGGTGCGTGCGCTGTTCTGCGTCGAACGCCATCTCCGGTGCGTTACGCAAATGTCCTGGACGCCAGGATGGTTCATCGGTACCGGTTTTGGATTGTCGACCCATCACCTCCTCGCTCAGGGAGACACTTTGTCGTTGATCTTGTCGTTCATTCTTGTCGTTGATCGGGATTGGACAACGAGAGGGCGGCCCGCCCCGGGGGTTTGCCTGAACGGCGTAGGCGATCGCCGAGCCGGGAGCAAGGGAGAGGCGCCCACTGTGATACCGGGGGGCGCAGGCCGCTCGCTCATATCTGTTGCGATGCCATCACCTTCCTTTCCGGGAGCTCGTAGTGCTGGGTCAGTGGTTGCTTGTCGAAGGCGGAGGACCCCGTTGGACAGCGCGCACGGAGTGTGCCGGAGCCGGTCGAGGGCGCAGCAGCACACCGCAGGACCGACCAGTCGGCCGGGGCCCGCCCAGGGCACACCCGGTCGCGGGTGGCGCCGGCGGGCAGTGGCGCGGGTCCAGTGCCGCACACAGTATGGCGTCGACCTCGGCGAACAGCGCCGCGATATCGGGATCCAGATGCAGGATTTCTGCCTCGGCAACGCCGACAGCGTCGCTGCCCGCCGGCCGATCAGGCGGCGAAAGGATTGTGAACATTGCCGGAACCGATCGCGATCGTGCGGGGAGTAGCGTTGTAGCACATCGGGATTCGCTTCGGACGCTCGGACGCCAGTGTCTCCCGGTACGGATCAACTGCGGGACGCGTGGGGAGGTCCAACAAATCCTGATCGACTTCACGCAGATCGAACTCGACGCCTAACTGCTCGCCGTCATGCCAAGCCACCACACGCATCGCCGCCGGCCGCGCCGGGGTCACCCATGGTCGCGGGTCGAACCGGTCGAGGCCACCAAGCGGATCGGTTTGCATCAGCACGATCGCCACCTCCAATCGACAATCTAACGTCGGCTGTGAGTTAATCTATGCCAATATCTATAGATCTGATATAGCACGTGTAGGCTAGCCGCGCAACCAGCAAAATAAGATTTTCCGGCATGCACGGAGAGGCGTACTGCAGGATGGCCAACCACTCGGGCCGCCGGCCGCGACTGGCATCAGATCGCGGCGTCTATGCCATCTCCGTTGCCGCCGAACTCTGTGGGGCGCCAATCCATTTGCTGCGACTCTGGGAACGCCACGGGCTACTCATCCCGTCACGTAGCCCGGGCGGGACTCGCCGCTACAGCGCCGATGACCTCACCCGACTGCACCGCATCAGCGCGCTTGCCGCCGCCGGCGTCAACATCGTCGGCATCAGCCGCATCCTCGAAATCGAAGACTCCTACGCCGCCCTGCTCACGACCGGCAAAGCCGACGTCAGGGTTACCACAACCGTGACGCGGCAGTAACACTCGACGAATCGCCGACGCTGGCGGCGGCCGGGCCATCGGCGACGACCTTTGCTCAGTCTGGGCTCACCGCGCGCCATCGGTGGAAAAGCTAACCAGCGCGGCCCAATACAACGGGCTGGCGGTGCCGTCGCCGTCGCGCCAGCGCCGCATCTGTTCGCGTTGCCACCGATTCACCGCGCACCCGGCGTCGGCGGCTTCCTGGGCGGAATCGACCGCGACGATCGCCTCGGACATCGGATCGGCTTCTGTCGATGTGAATCGCCGATAGGCCGCCGTGGTCGGCAGCGACCACAGGGTGGCGGTCACCAACTGGGCTCCGCCCAGGATCATCGCTGCCACCAGGCCCGTCGCCTCGTCGAACTGGTAATCACCGCCCGACGCGCAGGCCAACAGGGCCACCCGCGGCGGTATTGGCAACCGCAGCGACATCAGATCTGAGGCCGTGAGCGGACGGTGGTCTCCGATGGTGTCGGCGTCTCCGGGAATGCTTGCCGCACAGGCGAGGTGAAGTGCTGCCCGGTCGGCGCGGCTCCCGAGATCACCATCTCCGTCGGCCGAACTCGCGTGCCCGACATAGAGGATCCGGCTCGGTTCCTGCGCGAGCAGTTCGGCCAGCCACCTGCGGTCGGCGTCCTGGCGCCGGAACAGCTCGACGGCCGCATCGACCGTCGGCAGTACCCGACGGCGTCGCATCAGCCCGGTGAAGTGCCGCGCCACTGGTGATTGCGCCGATGGCCTGCCGAGCACAGAGCCGAGCGCGGAGTCGGGGAGCTGTCCCGGTACGCGAGGGTCGAGGATCAGCAGAGCAGGGCCGTCTCGCCTGGCGCCCCACCCGGCAGGTGTCCGCGGCGCGTGCACGATGTTCTGCGGCACTGCCATCAACACGTCGACCAACTCCATCAGCCGATAACCGTCGGTGTGGTCGTTGATATCGGCCAGCTGCCAAGGGATTCGGGCGGCCGCCCGGCCGCTGGTGGTGATCGCTTCCGCCCGGGCGCGCACCAATTCCTCTGCGGTAGGCCCCGACTTCGGCAGTGCCAACAATCCCCAGGGGACACGTGCCAGCCGGGCGGTGGGGGAGACGAACAACAGCGCGCGCGGCGAAGTCGCGCACTCGACCAGCAGCTGCCACCCGACCGGGGCGATCAGCAACACGCCCAGGATGTAGGCGACCGTCAGCTCGGTCTGGGGATCGGCGAACGGCCCTCTGGTCAAAGCCCTTTCGATGGCGTCCTGCCGGCTCTCGGATGCGTGCGGCTCGGGCAGCGCGTCGCCCAGCTCCCGCAGCGCCGCGAGCAGGAGCGGTTCTTCCACCACCCACGTGACGGTTCGGGACGGCTGGCCGATCACCCGCAGGCTGGCGTACGTGGCGATCCCGACGTCGGCGAATCGTAAGACCAGCCGGGCCGCGCCGGTTATGGCCAAGTCGACCACACGGGCTCGGCGGACGTCACGTCGCGGCCGTATCGCTGCGAGGCCAGCGCGCGATAATGGCTCAGGATGGGCGGGGCATCCGGCTGCATCTGCAGCGGCGGCAGCGGACCGAGCCGCGTCAAGCTTGCCGGCCCGCCCGCCGCGGGGCCGGGCGCGGTCAGTGCCTGGATCTCCGAGTCGGCGAGAACCAGTGCGGTGGCGGTCGACGCCCAGTCCTCGGCTTCTCGGCGTGGCGGCACGTCGCCGAAAGTTCCTCGCGCGCTGTGGTACTCGATCAGCTCGCTGATCAACTCGGTGTTCTCCCACTCCTTCGCGACGGCGAAGGCGCCCGCCAACATGGGTGCCGAAATGTAGGTGGCCCACCGCGATCTCGCGTCGGCGTCGGGGATCGAATACCGCACCGAGTCGACGGCCAATGCCGCCGGCAGCTTGAGCTCCGCGGCCTGCTCGAGCTTGACTGCCGCACGCCGAAATTCCGGACTGTCGACTTCGGCTCGGATGGTGCCTAGCGCGCCGGCCTGTCGGGCTTGGACTTCTTCCCAACTCTCTTCGGGATCACCCGCCGCGTCGAGGCCGAGGTCGCTCAGCGCATCCGCCCGCCACACGGTCCCCAGGTGACTGTCGAGTTGCGCGTACTGCAACCAACTGCTGCGCGGTGACGAGTCCAGCCATTCCCGCGCCTGGGCGATCATCTCGACCGCTTCGGCGAAGCGGCTGCGGAAGATCGGAATCCAGCTGCGCTGCAGCAGAATACGGTGGATATGCAGTGGTTTGCCCAGCCCTCGCCAGTGCCGCTCGGCGTGCTCCCAGCACTCGTCGGCGGCCTGCAGGGCGCCGCGCGCCAACCGGGTCAGGCCCAGATAGAGCCAGCAGCGTGATACGTCGTGCGCCCGCGCGTGCCGCGCGATGACGGGATATGCCTGCGAGACCAGTCGCTCGGTGGTGTCGGAGTCGCGCACCGACCAGGACGCCGCGGCCCGCTCCAATTCGGTTCTGGCGGTGGCCAGTTCCCAGCCGTTGGCCTGCGCTCGCGCTCCGGCGCGGCGCAGCCAGGGCTGCGCTTCGGACAAGCGTCCCGTCTCGATGCAGAATCTGCCGTATGCCGTGGCACCGAGCACCAGGAGAAAGTCACCGGCCTCGGTGCGCTCGCCGGGCCGGTCGATCGAGGGGAGCACCTTGTTCCACAACGGGACCGAACGCATATGCAGGTCGTCGTCGCAGAGTGCGGTCGCGCAGAGGATCCGCGCGTAGGTGAGGTATAACCCCTCAGAGTCCATGTCGCCCAAGGTTTTCAGCGCGGCTTCGGCGCCGTCGTGATCGCCCTGCGCCGCGGCCAGACCAGATTCCAGGAATTGCGCCCGGTGTGAGTATCGGTGGATCATCTGTGACACCTCGGCGTCGGTCATCGACACTTGCGACGCGGCCTTCGGCATCAGGCCGGCGGCGATTCCCGAATAGATGGCCAGGCAGTCGCGAATGCGCCGAAGAAACTCCCGGGCGCCGTCCTGGGCGCCCCGCACCAAATAGATCTCGCCAAGCTGTGCAAAGACTTCCAGCATGAAGTCGTCCCGGTCGGCCGCCACGATCTCTTGCGTGATCGACATCAGCAGATCCCGGGCCGCGAGTTCGTCGGCGGCAAAGATCAGGCGACGGGTGTGCTCCAGCTCGCCGGGGATCGACACGGCTGAATCATAAGTCTTCAAACCGGAGCGGCGGACGCGTGAGTGAGGCACGTCCGCCGCCCGGAGTTGGACCGATCAGCCGCACGTCACCTTGATGTTGAAGTCCTTGGTGATCATCCCGGCCATCGGGTTCTTCATGTCCGCGCCCTGCGCCTGACCGGTGATGGTGTAGCTCTTGCCGTCGACCGTGACGTTGGCAGAACCGACCTTTGCGCCCATGTTGCTGACGGACAGCGCGTTGCCGTCCACGACCATCGCCAGGGACTCGACCTTCGGGGTGGCCTCGTCGGTCATCACGACGGCCAATGCCTGCTTGCCGCCGGAGGATCCGCTGCCGATGTCGATCTTGCCGGCCTGCCTGACACAGGTGACCGAGGCGGGGTCCAAACCCCCCAGGGGGCTGCCGCCGACCGTGACCGATGCGCCCCCGCCGCCGGTGGAGACGCTGGACGCGGGGGTGGCCGTCTGGCTGCCGCCGGAACATGCCACCAGGGCCGACGCACAGCCAATGGTCCCAATCGCTGTCGCGAGAAGACGTTTCACTTCGACTTCCTTCCATTCATGTCGCCGCCCGGTTGGCGGAGTCATGGGGCAAGTAGAGTCCGGCCGCGCCGCTACCGATCCCAATTTTCATGTCGAACCGGTAGGCTGCCTCGACGTGGCCCGGGAAAGGGACCCGAAGGGAGACCACCAATGGCCAAGGTGACATGGCTGGAAGCGCCTGAGCCCCATGATTTTCCGGCCGCATCCGACTACCTGGACATGCTTGCCGAGCCGCACGTCGTCAAGCAGTTGACCGAGAAGCTGCAGGGCGGCACCGTCGTGCACAAGAAGGCCAAGGACATCCTTCGGGCCGCGCAGCTGAACCTGCTGCCCAAAGACAATCCGCACGTGATCGCCGATCTCGCGAAGATCAAAAAGGGACAGCCGCTCTCGCCCATCCTGCTGGTCCGTGGGAACTACTCAGCCGGCGTCCCACTGCAGATCGCCGACGGTTATCACCGGGTGTGCGCCAGCTACTACACCGACGAAAACACCGATATCCCCGTCGTCCTGGTGTAACGGGAGCCCCGTGGCGGGGTTGGCCGGGCGCAGTGCTTGAGTGTCTCTGTGATTGAGATCGAGGCCGTGAAGACCGGGCCGGTAACAGTTCGGGTGTTGACCGTGTCGTCCGGGCGGGTCAATGCCCTGGATGTCGAGGTGCTGCAGGAGTTCGTCGGCGCGGTGTGGGAGTTGCAGACCTCGGGCGCTGACGCGCTCGTGGTCACCGGGGCGGGCAAGGTCTTTTCGGCCGGGGTCGATCTCGACCAGGTGTTGCAGGGCGGCACCGACTACACCGACCGGTTGCTGAAAGGCCTTTCCGACGCGTTCGCCGCGCTGTTCAGCTATCCGGGGCCGACGGTGGCCGCGATCAACGGCGCCGCCGTCGCCGGCGGGTGCGTGCTGGCGTGCGCGTGTGACCGCCGTCTGATCGCTCCCGACGCGAAGATCGGGGCATCCGAGGTCCGCGTCGGGGTGCCGTTTCCGGTCGCGGCGCTGGAGGTCGTGCGTTACGCATGCGGGGACCGCGCCGAAGACGTGTTGCTCGGTGGTCGTCTGCACCGGGGTGACGACGCGGTCGCCTCCGGGCTTGCGCACCGCGTCGTCGCCGAAGACCTGCTCGAGGCGGCGCTGGCCGAAGCCACGGACCTGGGCGGCATCTCGGCTGAGGCCTATGCGCACACCAAGGCTCAGTTGAGGGCGCCCACCGTGGCGCGGATCCGCGCGGGCGCGGAGATCGACCGCGAAGTCAGCCGGTTGTGGAACGCCGAGCCGACGCGGCAGCGCCTCGCCGACTCGATGGAAAGCCTGCGGCGCAAAGCCTGATCAAGTCACTCCGTCGGCGGGTCGTCGAGGGCAACCGTGCTTCGGGTGCTCCTGCGCCGCATCCGATGTGACGCCTTCCCGGTCGGGCGGCGGTTCTGCAGCCCGCCCCGGGATTCCTCGGCGGCTTCGTCGGTCTCGTCGGCCGCGGGGCTTTCCGAGACTTCGGTGGGTGTTTCCTCCGCCGGCTCCAGGATCTCGGTCTGTGCGGGTTCGCCGGCCTCGGCGACCTCGGTCTCTGCGGCGGCCGCTTCCGCCTCTTCGTCGGACTCGTCCGGGGTCTCCAGGTCGGCCTCATCGGAGTCGTCGAGGTCCTTCTTGCGCCGGCTGCTGCGGCGTTGCTTGGGTTTCTTCGCCTTGATCGGTTTCGGCGGTGGCGGCGGCAGCTCGGCGACGAACGACAGGTAGAAGGCGAAAATACCGAGGAGCGCGATCGCCGCGGCGCCGCCGTAGATGGCGAACAGATACCGACCCGCGGTGTCCAGGCTCAGCCAGATCTCGCTGATCGCGCTGCCGACGATCAGCACCCCGGCCAGCACGTGGGCGACGGTCGACCAGGTCAGCAGCGACAACGCCAGCTGCGGGGCGCCCAGCTCGGGCTTGCGGGTGCGCAACAGCGTGAACACCACGGGCAGCGCGGCCAGCCCGATCAGCGCACCCGTCACAATCCGCAGCGCCAGACCCAGGCCGACGGAGGTCTCGCCCATCAGCTCGTGCCAGCGCGGCAAGACGAAAAAGAAGTAGAGGGCGCCGGCAATCAGGCAGAACGTCAAGTGCCACGGCACGGCAATCTTGCGCCCCATACCCCTCCTCGTGCTGGTCAGTTCACGACAGCCTAAGGGCGACCAGCTCGATTCCCAACCAAATCTCGTGCATGTCCGTGGTCCGGACCATTGCGGAGGATGCGGGATTTGAACCCGCGAGGGCTGTTAACCCAACCCGCGTTCCAGGCGAGCGCCATAGGCCACTAGGCGAATCCTCCGTGGCCATGGTAGCCGCTGATTCTTCTCGGCCGTTCCGATGGTCGCCGACGGTGGGTCGAGCCCGGGTATTAGACTCGCCGTGGACCCCGCGCGGCGTCTATCCTGTGAACTCCCCCAGGGCCGGAAGGCAGCAAGGGTCAATGGGCTCTGTCGGGTGCGCGGGGTCCCCTTAATTTGTATGGTGGCGACCCGCTGCACCCCGCTTTGCTGCGCTTGCGATCGCCACGAAATGCGCGAAAGGGGCCCGACCACAAACATGGCGTCACTCGACTCCCTTACTCCCGACGAGCTGGCCGCTCAGCACGCACGCCACCAGCAGGATTACCAGCAGCTGCAGGCGCTGAAGCTGGCCCTGGACCTGACGCGCGGCAAACCGTGCACGGAGCAGCTCGACCTCTCCAACGCATTGCTGAGCCTGCCCGGCGACGTCTTCCGCGATGAGGAGGGCACCGACACCCGCAACTACGGCGGGCTGCACGGCCTGCCCGGATTGCGGGCCATCTTCGCCGAGCTGCTGGGCATCCCGGTGCAGAACCTGATCGCGGGCAACAACTCCAGCCTGGAGCTGATGCACGATCTCGTGGCCTTCTCGATGCTGTACGGCGGCGTGGATTCGACGCGTCCGTGGAAGGACGAGCCGAGCGTCAAATTCCTGTGCCCCGCCCCGGGCTACGACCGGCACTTCGCCATCACCGAGACGCTGGGCATCGAGATGATCCCGGTCCCGATGCTGCACGACGGCCCGGACGTCGACCTGATCGAGGAACTGGTCGCCGTCGACCCGGCCGTCAAGGGGATGTGGACGGTTCCGGTGTTCGGCAACCCGACCGGTGTCACGTATTCCTGGGAAACCGTTCGCCGGCTGGTGCAGATGCAGACCGCGGCACCCGACTTCAGGCTGTTCTGGGACAACGCGTATGCGGTGCACACGCTGACGCACGACTTCGTGCGCCAGGTCGACGTCCTCGGGCTGGCCGCCAAGGCCGGCAACGCCAACAGGCCCTACATCTTCGCTTCCACCTCGAAGATCACCTTCGCCGGTGCGGGCGTCAGCTTCCTGGGTGGGTCGCTGGGCAACATCGCGTGGTACCTGCAATACGCGGCGAAGAAATCGATCGGCCCGGACAAGGTCAACCAGCTGCGGCACCTGCGCTTCTTCGGCGACGCCGACGGGGTGCGCCTGCACATGCTGCGGCACCAGCAGATTTTGGCGCCGAAGTTCGAGTTGGCCCTCGAGATCCTGGATCAGCGGCTCACCGATTCCAAGATCGCGTCCTGGACCGAGCCCAAGGGCGGCTATTTCATCAGCCTCGACGTCTTGCCGGGTACCGCGCGGCGAACGGTCGCGCTGGCCAAGGACGCGGGTATCGCGGTCACCGAGGCGGGCGCGTCGTTCCCGTACCGGAAAGACCCGGACGACAAGAACATCCGCATCGCGCCCACGTTCCCGTCGGAGCCGGACCTGCGCAACGCGATCGACGGGCTGGCGACCTGCGCGCTGCTGGCGGCTTCCGAGTCGCTGCTGGTGTCCGCGGCATAGCTTTGGGCTTGACCCGCCCTGAGCGCAGAGTCAACGCCGGACGGGCAGCCGTCACCGGGTCTGGGTAGCCTGGCTGACCGTGGCCCTCTACCGCAAATATCGACCGGCAACCTTCGCCGAAGTGGTGGGGCAGGAACACGTCACCGAACCACTGTCGATCGCGCTGAACGCCGGGCGGATCAACCACGCGTACCTGTTCTCCGGGCCGCGCGGCTGCGGAAAGACGTCCTCGGCGCGCATCCTGGCCCGGTCGCTGAACTGTGCCGAGGGCCCGACGGCGACCCCGTGCGGGGTGTGCGATTCCTGCACGGCGCTGGCGCCGAATGCGCCCGGCAGCATCGATGTGGTGGAGCTCGACGCCGCCAGCCATGGCGGGGTGGACGACACCCGGGAACTGCGCGACCGGGCGTTCTACGCGCCGGCGCAGTCGCGCTACCGGGTGTTCATCGTCGACGAGGCGCACATGGTGACCACCGCGGGGTTCAACGCGCTGCTCAAGATCGTGGAGGAGCCGCCCGAACACCTCATCTTCATCTTCGCCACGACCGAACCGGAGAAGGTGCTGCCGACGATCCGTTCGCGCACCCACCACTATCCGTTCCGGCTGTTGCCGCCGCGCACCATGCGGGCGTTGATCGGGCGGATCTGCGAGCAGGAGAGCGTCGTCGTCGACGATGCGGTGTATCCCTTGGTGATTCGCGCCGGCGGTGGCTCGCCGCGTGATGCGCTCTCGGTGCTGGATCAGTTGGTGGCCGGGGCCGACGACAACCACGTCACCTACCAGCGGGCGTTGGGCCTGCTGGGCGCCACCGACGTCGCGCTGATCGACGAGGCGGTCGACGCGCTCGGCGCCGGAGACGCCGCGGCGTTGTTCGGTGCGGTCGAATCCGTGATCGACGCCGGCCACGACCCGAGGCGCTTCGCCATCGACCTGCTGGAGCGGTTCCGCGACCTCATCGTGCTGCAGGCCGTTCCTGACGCGGCGTCACGCGGTGTCGTGGATGCGCCGGAGGACGTGCTGGACCGGATGCGGGAGCAGTCGGTGCGAATCGGGCCGGCGACCCTGACGCGCTACGCCGAGGTGGTGCAGGCCGGGCTGGGCGAGATGCGCGGCGCGACCGCCCCGCGGCTGCTGCTCGAAGTGGTGTGCGCGCGACTGCTGCTGCCCTCGGCCAGTGATGCCGAGTCGGCACTGCTGCAGCGGGTCGAGCGGATCGAGACCCGGCTGGACATGTCGATCCCCGCGCCGGCGAGCTCCGAGCCGGCACCCCTGCCGCCCGTCCAGCACAGCCGGCCGTCGCAACGGCCCGCTCCTCCCGCGCCGAAGCCCGCGCCCGAGCCGACGCCGGCGCCGGCCGCACCCGAACCGACGCCTGGTCCGCCCCCACCCGAACCGGCCCCCGTGCCCGCCGCCGAACCGGCTCCGGTGCCGGCTGCGGCCGAGCCGGCTCCCGAACCGGCCGCCGCCCCTGGGGAGCTCAATGCGGCCGCGGTGCGCACGATGTGGCCGACGGTGCGCGACAAGGTACGCCAGCGCAGCCGGACCACCGAGGTGATGCTGGCCGGTGCCACCGTCCTGGCGATCGAGGGCAACACGCTGGTGTTGACCCACAGCTCAGCGCCGCTGGCCAAGCGGTTGTCCGAGCAGCGCAATGCCGACGTCATCGCCGAAGCGCTCAAAGACGCGTTGGGGGTGAACTGGCGGGTGCGCTGTGAGACCGGCGCGGCGGCGCCCGCCAGTGCGGCACCCGAACCGCCCCCTCCGGCCCGGGGAGCCGGCCCGCCGATCTCGGAAGCGCCTCCGCCGGAAGCCCCTCC
Organism: uncultured Actinomycetota bacterium; assembly: GCA_963758775.1. Classification (GTDB taxonomy): domain Bacteria; phylum Actinomycetota; class Actinomycetes; order Mycobacteriales; family Mycobacteriaceae; genus Mycobacterium. The sequence continues at coordinate 393,895 of CAVWWU010000010.1, read as the reverse complement.
CGTCGTCGAGCCCAGTCGCCAAGACGAGGACGACGAGGAACACATGTTGGCCGAAGCGGGCCGCAGCGATCCCGATGCACCCCGCCGCGATCCGGAAGAGGTCGCGCTGGAACTGCTACAGAACGAGCTGGGCGCACGCCGGATAGATAACGGGCAACCAGGCTAGGCGGTCCACCAGGGCCGCAACGGCAGGCTGTCGTGTCCCCACGGGTCGACCTTGGCGGCCAAGACGTGGTGCAGCTGAAGGTTGTTGCGTTCGAAGGCCACTCGTGACGCCGCCATGTACAAGCCCCACACCTTGGCGACCGGCAGACCGACCTCGGCGACCGCCTCGTCCCAGTGCTCGACGAGGTTGTGGCACCAGTCGCGCAGCGTCATCGCGTAGTGGTGACGGAGATTCTCTTCGTGCAGGACCTCCAAGCCGGATTCCTGGATGTCGGTGACGATGCGTCCCGAGCCGGTCAGCTCACCGTCGGGAAAGACGTAGCGGTCGGTGAATCCGCCGGCGAAAGAGGTCGACTTGTTGTCGTGCCGGGTGATGCAGTGATTGAGGAGCAGACCACCGGTGCGCAATTTCGACGAGAGGAAGCTGAAGTAGGCGGGGTAGTTCTTGACGCCGATGTGCTCGGTCAGCCCGATCGAGGACACCGCGTCGAACCCTGCCTCGCGCACGTCGCGGTAGTCGCAGTGCCGCACTTCGGCCAGGTCTGCGAGTCCTTCGTCGTCGATCGCGTTTTGCGCCCACTTCGCCTGCTCGGCCGACAGCGTGGCACCGATGGCCCGCACGCCGCGCCGGGCTGCGTAGCGCACCATGCCGCCCCAGCCGCAGCCGACGTCGAGCAGACGGTCACCCGGCTGTAGCCGGAGCTTGTCGAAAATCAGCCGGTACTTGTTGTCCTGCGCCTCTTCCAGCGTCGCGTCGGCGTCCGGATAGACCGCGCAGGTGTAGGTCATCGACGGCCCGAGCACCCACTCGTAGAACGTGTTGGAGACGTCGTAGTGGTGGTGGATGGCCTCGGCGTCGCGGGTCTTGCTGTGCAGGTACCCGACGGCGGCCCGACGCCAGCGGGGCGGGGTTTCTTGCGGGGGCGGTGCCACCGGCAACAAATGCTCGACGCCGATCGAACGTACGACGTTCGCCAGCACAAACAGCGAAGGGCGCCGGAATTTGACCCGGTCGGTCAGGGTCTTCAGCAGCTCGTAGGGATCGCCGGGGTGCACGCCGTAGGTCTGCAGGTCGCCCGACACGTACGCGCGGGCAATGCCGAGCTCGCCGGGGGCGGTGGCCAGGTAGGTGGCGCCTCGGGGAGTCCGGAGATCCAGGCCCAGTTCGGCGGCGTCGTCTCCGGCGCAGCTGCCGTCGTACGCGGTGAACTTCAAAGGCTGTCGACCGGTCGCGGTGAAGATCGCCAGCACCTCGGCCATGCTCAGTTTGTGTGATGCGCGCGCGGACTCTTTGGTAGCCGTCATCGTCGTTGCACCGCCTTTGCGTACAGATCCAAAAGACGTGAATCGGGATCGTAGGTTTTCTTGACCGTCTTGTAGGTCTCCCCGCCGTAGAGCTGGTCAAACTCGTCGCGGGAGTAGAAGGAATCCGAGTACAACGACTTGTGACCGTCGAGCGCGCTCACCTTGGCCTCGATGCGCCGGTTGGTCGCGCCCTCGGTGTCGCCGGCCGGCACCGAGGACCAGAACCCGACGTTGACGTACGTGCGGTCCGCGCGGATCGGATACAGCGGCCAGCCCTCGTGGTCGCGAAGCCGCAACGGGCACAACCAGATTGGCTCGATGGGCACGTTGTCGAGGAACCAGTTCAGGAATTCGCCCGTTCGCTCGACCGGCAGCTCGACGTCCTGCACCACCCGCTCACGAGGTGGGTGGCCGTTGCGCTTCTCGATGCGGTCGGCGATGCCAAGACGATGGTCGGCCGCGATCAGCTTCGAGTAGACGCTGCTGCGCCGGTAGCGGCGCGGCCACCAGCGCCGCAGTCGCGGGTTCTGGGCACCGAACGCCCGTGAGCACCAGAACCAATCGGTGTCCCAGCGCCAGAGGTAGTCGTGGATCGTCAGCCGGTCGTCCTTGACGGCGTCACCGTGCTGGATCGACCGGTAGTAAATGCGTTGCCCGGTGTAGTCGCTGACCGGTCCCGGGGTCGTGGTGCGCGTGCCGACGCATAGATAGCTTTCGTCGGCGCTGAACACCACGCCGTCGAGATAGTGCACTGCAACGCCGTCGCAGCCCCCGGTGTCGACGATGCGTTCCATCGCCGCGATCAGCTCCGGCACCGAGTGGAATCGGATGTGCCGCAACACGACAAACGGCGCGACCGGTTCCAGCGAGATCCGTAGTCTCGTCGAATAACCCAGTGTCCCATATGAATTGGGGAATGCGCGGAACAACTCGGTGTGCTGATCGGCGGACGCGGTAATCATTTCCCCAGCGCCGGTGAGGATGTCCAACTCCAGCACCGATTCGTGCGGCAGGCCGTTGCGAAACGACGCCGACTCGATCCCCAGGCCGGTCACCGCACCGCCGAGGGTGATGGTTTTCAACTGCGGAACCACCAGTGGCGAAAGGCCATACGGCAAAGTGGCGGCCACCAGGGTCGCGTAGGTGCACATGCCGGCCACGTCGGCGGTGCGGGCTTCGGGATCGACGCTGATGACGTTCGTCAACCCCGAGGTGTTCAGGCCGGGTGCGTCGCGTTTGGGGCGGGCGCGGAACAGATTTGAGGTGGGCTTGGCGAGTCGGACGGTCGCCGCAGCGGGGATGGATCGATAGCTCGCCAACAACCGCTCGACGCCCGCCGTGTGTATGGCCAGTGCAGAAGCTTGGACGGGCACCACATATACCCTAGTCCCGGATAACGCCCCCTGCACTACGCCGAGGGGGCGACACCGCACATCAACGACGGAGGAGTAGCGCCCGATGGGACAGGTCAGCGCGGCCAGCACGATTTTGATCAACGTCGAGCCCGCGGCCACCCTCGCCGCGGTGGCCGACTATCAGAAGGTCCGGCCGAGAATTCTGTCGCCGCAGTACAGCGAATACGAAGTGCTGCAAGGTGGGCAGGGGGCGGGCACGGTTGCCAGGTGGAAGCTGCAGGCGACCAAATCACGCGTGCGCGACGTGCAGGTGAACGTCGACGTTGCCGGCCACACGGTCATCGAGAAGGACGCGAACTCGTCCATGGTGATCAACTGGACGGTGGCTCCGGCCGGTCCCGGGTCCAGTGTCACCGTGAAGACCTCGTGGCAGGGTGCCGGCGGCATCGGCGGCTTCTTCGAGAAGACCTTTGCTCCGCTGGGGCTGAAGAAGATCCAGTCCGAGGTGCTGGCCAACCTCAAGAAGGACCTGGAAAGCTAGCTCGGCACTGAACAGAACTAGCGCGCCTGGCCTTGGCTGGCCAGGAAGCCCGCGACACCGCGAACCAGCGCGTCGGCGTATTTCTGCCTGCCGTCAGCGGACTCCATCAACGCCGAGTCCACGGGGTTCTTCATGTTGCCGCACTCGACCAGAACCGACGGGTACTGCGCCAGGTTCAACCCGGCCAGGTCCGCGCGGCCATACAGGCCGTCCTGGCCGATGTAGTTGGCCGGCGGAATGCCCGAGGCCTGCATCTGGTCACGCATGATCTTGGCGTACTGGACCGACGGCCCCGCCTGCGCCGCGTTGAGCGGCGGAGCCGAGTAGTTGACGTGGAACCCTCGTCCCGTCGCGGGCCCGCCGTCGGCGTGGATGCTCAGGATCGCGTTGGGGCGCAACGCGTTGGCCATGTTCGCGCGCTCGTCGACACAGGGGCCCAGCGCATTGTCGTTGCCGCGGGACATGGCGGTGCGCACGCCCAGGGCGTTCAGCTCGGCGCGGACGCGCAGCGCGGTGTCCCAGGTGAACGTGTGCTCGGGATACCCGTCGTTGGTCGACGTCCCGCTGGCCTGGCAGTCCTTGGTGCCGCCGCGGCCGGTGGGCACCTGACGGTTGATGGAGGCGTCGTTGGCTCCGTTGTGGCCGGGGTCGATGAACACGACCATGCCGGCGATGTTGGAGGGCACCGCGGTGGCTATGGGCGTAGTCGGCATGGTTGCTGTCGCGACCCCGACAAGCACGCCGACGACGACTCTTATCCCGACACGAAGGCTGACTCGGAAGCTCACTGCGCCAACGTAACGGCGCGCGGTCTACGCTGGGGTTCTCGAATCGCCCGATATCCACAGGCGAGATGAACTCGGTATGAAAACGCGAGGGGACTGTCATGCAACCCGGAGGCGATATGTCGCAGCTGCTCGCCCAAGCGCAGCAGATGCAACAAAAGCTACTGGCAACCCAGCAGCAACTCGCGAATGCAGAGGTGCACGGTGAAGCCGGCGGCGGCCTGGTCAAGGTCCTCGTCAAGGGCAGCGGCGAGGTGGTCGGCGTGACCATCGATCCCAAGGTCGCCAACCCCGACGACGTCGAGACCCTGCAGGACTTGATCGTCGGCGCGATGGCCGACGCGTCCCGACAGGTCACCAAGATGGCGCAGGAGCAGCTGGGGGCACTGACCGGTGCGCTGGCACCCCCGCGGCCGCCCCAGCCCCCGCAGGCCCCGCCCCAGGTGCCGGGGTTCTGATTTCTCACCGACATGTTTGAGGGACCTGTCCAGGATCTGATCGACGAGCTTGGCAAGCTGCCCGGGATCGGACCCAAAAGCGCACAGCGCATCGCGTTCCACCTGCTGTCGGTCGAACCGCCTGATATCGACCGGCTGACCGCCGTGCTGGGCAAGGTCCGCGACGGCGTGCGGTTCTGCGCGGTGTGCGGCAACGTCTCCGACGACGAGCGCTGCCGGATCTGCGCCGACCCCCGCCGGGACGGCTCGCAGGTGTGCGTCGTCGAGGAGCCGAAGGACATCCAGGCCGTCGAGCGCACCCGCGAATTCCGCGGCCGTTATCACGTGCTGGGTGGCGCGCTTGATCCGCTGTCCGGCGTCGGTCCCGATCAACTGCGGATCCGCGAGTTGCTCAGCCGCATCGGTGAGCGCGTCGACGACGTCGACATCACCGAGGTGATCATCGCCACCGACCCCAATACCGAGGGCGAGGCGACAGCCACCTACCTGGTGCGGATGCTGCGCGACATCCCGGGCCTGACCGTCACGCGGATCGCGTCCGGTCTGCCGATGGGCGGGGACCTCGAGTTCGCCGACGAATTGACGTTGGGTCGCGCGCTCAGCGGCCGTCGCGCAATGGTGTAACGCTCCGCTAAATCACCGGGTTACCACGGCGAAGTTGCTGCTGGCGGCCCACGCCTGTTCGAAGTTGGCCAGGGTCACCTGCTCGTCGCGGCCGATGGAGGACCCGGTGTCGTTGAGGTGGACCATCCCGGCCCGGGTGTCGATGCCGGTGACAACCACGAAGTGGTTCTCGACGTTGCGGTCACCGGGCTTGTTCCAGATGATCTTGTCGTTGACGCCGACGATGATCTTGCGCCCCTGGTCCAGGTCCTGGATGAGCGAGTCGGTGTTGGTGTGCACCGACGAGGCCTGAATCCCGTAGTGCGCAAGCAACGGCTGCAGGTCGCTGTTGCTGGTCCGGTTGGCCCGGCTGTAGATCGGTCCGGGGTGGTTGACGCTCGGCACCTTCTCCGCCGCGGCGGTCACCTCGTCCTCGGTGGGCTGGTGGCCGGTGATCTCGCCGACCACATCGGCCACGGCCAATTCGCCGCAGTCGTAATCCTGTTGCTGGTAACGCCAGAACGGCGCCGCGGCGGCCGGGTCGCCGTGCATGCCCTCACCGGCCGCGTGCGGGGCGGGAGCGGCGTGGGCCGCCCCGGCGAGACCGACGCCGGCGATGCCGAAGGCGACCGCGAGCCCGGCGATGCGGACCGCTGCGGTGATGGTGTTTGACGCGTTAGGCGCTTTATCCATTGGAGTCCATTCTCTCTGCCTCCGTGCGGAACGTGGGGATATTGAGGCAAAGACTCGGCGAAGGCCCTCTACGGATCCTCAAAGGATTCTTGGTGACCTCAGCGTGCCGCCAGGCGCTCCCGGCGCAGCAGCTCCACCTCGGGAAGTTCCAGCGGCGAAAGCTCACCCACCACCTTGCTGAGCAGCAGGTCGGCGAGCTCCGGATTGCGAGCCAGGCATGGCCCGTGCATGTAGGTCGCGAAAACGCTGCCCTGGACCGCTCCGTCAACGCCGTCGCCGCGGCGGTTGCCCGCGCCCTTGACGACGGCACTCAGCGGGGTCGCCGCGGGGCCGAGCACCGTGCCGCCGCGGTGGTTCTCGAAACCGGTGAGGCGCTTGGTCAACCCGGGCAGCAGCGGCTTGCTGACCAGCTCGCCGATCGTGCGCGCTTCCTGCGGCGAGGTGGTCAGGTCGAGCATGCCGACGCCGTCGACCCGTTCGCCCGCGGACGTCTCGTACCAGTGCCCCAGGACCTGGATGGCGGCGCAGATCGCCAGGACCGGCGCACCGCGCTCGGCCGCCCGCTGCAGCCCCGGGTGCGTGATCAGATGCCGGGTGGCCAGCCGCTGCGCGTAGTCCTCCGCACCGCCCAGCGTGTACAGGTCCAGCGACTCCGGAACCGGATCGGCCAGGGTGATCTCGACGATCTCGGCGGCGATGCCCCGCAGCAGCAGCCGCTGGCGCAGCACCACGGCGTTGCCGCCGTCGCCGTAGGTGCCCATCACGTCGGGCAGCACCAGCCCGATGCGCACGGTCGACTCAGCCATGGCGAGCCAGCCTGCGCTGCAGTTGGAGGAACGCGGTGTAGTTGGCGACGACCTCCACCCGCCCAGGTGGGCAGGAGGCGATGGCCGCCACGGTGTCGTGCACCAGGGTGTGCCCGACGCCGGCGTACCCCAGGCGCACGGCCAGGTCGGTGCCGCGCTCGCCGGCGGCGACCACTTGAGTGTCGTCGAAGTGCTCGAAGCGCACGTCCCACAGCCAGGACAGGTCCTCGCCGTCGGGCACCTGCCCATTGACCGAGATGACCACCCCTGCCGCGTGCTTGTCGACCATTGACAGCGCCTCCTGCCAGCCGGCCGGGTTCTTGGCCAGCAGCATCCGCACCTCGTGTGCCCCGACACGCACGGTCCGGTAGCGCCCCGCGACCTCGTCGACCTTTGAGACTGCCGCCACCGCCGCGGTCGGATCGGCGCCCAGCGCAACGGCGGCGGCCACGGCCTGGGCGGCGTTGCCGCGGTTGACTGAGCCGGGCAGGGCCAGCTGCATCGGCAGGGTCAGCCCGTCGGGACCGTAGAGCGTGTCGTCATCGAACCACCAGTGCGGGCTGGGCCGCTCGAAGCCGGCGCCGGTGGAATACCAGTGACCGTTCTCCCGCACGATCACCTCGCCGCTGCGGGGGCAGCTCACCGAGTCGTTCGCCCACGCGCCCCCGGCGGCCACCCACACCACGTTCGGGCTGTCGTACGCGGCCGACGTCATCAGCACGTCGTCGCAGTTGGCGACCACCACGGTCCGCGGGTGTCCGGACAGGCCGGCCCGCAGCGCGCGTTCGATGACGTTGATCTCGCCGACGCGGTCCAGCTGGTCGCGGGAGAGGTTGAGCAGAACGAGGACGGCGGCGTCCACCGCGTCCAGGACGTGCGGGACGTGCATCTCGTCGACTTCCAGCGCGGCGAGCTGGGCCTGGCGATTGGCGGCCAGTGCGGCGATCAGCCCAGCGTCCATGTTGGCGCCCTCGGCGTTGGTGGCCACCGGCCCCAGTGTGCTCAGCGCGGCCGCGGTCATCCGGGTGGTGGTGGACTTGCCGTTGGTTCCGGTGACGACGACGCTGCGCCGGCCCGCCCCGAGCTGATTGAGGATCGAGCGGTCCAGCGTCATTGCGACCAGGCCCCCGATCATGGCCCCGGCCCCGCGGCCGGTGACCCGCGACGCCCAGCGTGCGCTGGCGCCGGCGGCCAGAGCCAGGCGCGCACGGGTGGTGACCACCCGGGCAGTTTATGCGGGCTTAACTCACGACACGACGCGCGAGCGAACCAGCGATGTCGGTCTGACGTGCCATCCTCAGCTTATGAACGACGTCTCCTGGGGTCGCCCGGCCAGCGAGCCGGACGGCGGATGGGCTGTCGTCGACGTCGAGACCTCGGGTTTTCGGCCAGGTCAAGCCCGAATCATCAGCGTCGCGGCCCTGGGCCTCGACCCGGCCGGCCGGGTGGAGCAATCCGTGGTCAGCTTGCTCAACCCCGGCGTCGACCCGGGCCCCACCCACGTGCACGGGCTGACGGCCGCCATGCTCGAAGACCAGCCGCAATTCGGCGACATCGTCGCGGACGTCGCCAAGGTGCTGCGCGGTCGCACGCTCGTCGCGCACAACGTCGCCTTTGACTACTCGTTCCTAGCCGCCGAGGCCGAGATCGCCGGGGCCGAACTCCCCGTCGACTCCGTCATGTGCACCGTCGAGCTGGCGCGGCGTCTGGACCTCGGCACCGAGAACCTGCGGCTGGAGACGCTCGCGGCGCACTGGGGCGTCACCCAGCAGCGGCCGCACGACGCCTTCGACGACGCGCTGGTGCTGACTGGGGTGCTCGCGTCGGCCCTGCAGCGGGCGCGGGAACGCGACGTGTGGCTGCCCGTCCATCCGGTGACGCGGCGCCGCTGGCCGAACGGCCGGGTGACTCACGACGAGCTGCGACCGCTGAAGGCGCTGGCGTCGCGGATGCCGTGCCCATACCTGAACCCGGGTCGGTATGTCCGGGGTCGTCCGCTGGTCCAGGGGATGCGGGTGGCGCTCGCCGCCGAGGTGGCACGCACCCATGAGGAGCTCGTGGAACGGATGTTGCACGTCGGGCTCGCGTATACCGACACCGTCGACCAGGAGACGTCGTTGGTGATCTGCAACGACACCGCTCCCGGGCAGGGCAAGGGCTACCACGCCTTGCAGTTAGGCGTGCCGGTGGTGTCCGACGTCCAGTTCATGGACTCGGTCGGCACCGTGGTCGGCGGCACCAGCATGGACGAGTTCGAGGCGGTCGCCGTCGAGGATCAGCTCGCCCTGTTCTGATCAGCTGCGCGATGCGCGGTTGACCGCGGACACCACGGCGCGCAGCGACGCGGTGGTGATCGACGGCGCGATCCCGACACCCCACACGGTCCGTCCGTAGACCGACGCCTCCACGTACGCCGCGGCCTGGGCGTCGTCGCCGGCGCTCATCGCGTGCTCCGAGTAATCCAGCACAGCGACCTCGAACCCGACGGTTTCCAGCGCGTCGACGAAGGCGGCGAGCGGGCCGTTGCCGGCGCCGTGGATCTCGGTCTCCTCGCCGTTGATCTTGACCGTCGCGGTGATGCTGGTGGTGCCGCTGTCCTCCTCCGAGGCGTCCACGCGCTGTTTGATGCGCTCCAACGGCAACCTCGGAGCCAGGTACTCCTCGGAGAACGCCTCCCACATCTCCTTGGGCGAGACCTCGCCGCCTTCTCCTGCAGTGCCCTCTGCGATCTTTTGGATCACGCCAGAAAACTCGATCTGCAGCCGCCGCGGCAGGGCCAGGCCGTGGTCGGCCTTCATGATGTAGGCCACCCCGCCCTTGCCGGACTGCGAGTTGACCCGGATGACCGCCTCGTAGGTCCGGCCGACGTCCTTGGGGTCGATCGGCAGGTACGGCACCTGCCAGAGCATGTCCTCGACGTCGGAGTCCGCGGCGTCCGCGTCGATCTTCATCTGGTCCAGGCCCTTGTTGATGGCGTCCTGGTGGCTGCCGGAGAACGCGGTGTACACCAAATCGCCGCCGTAGGGGTGCCGTTCGTGTACTGGCAGCTGGTTGCAGTACTCCACCGTGCGCCGGATCTCGTCGATGTTGGAGAAGTCGATCTGGGGGTCCACGCCGCGGGAGAACAGGTTCAGCCCCAGCGTCACCAGGCACACGTTGCCGGTGCGCTCGCCGTTGCCGAACAGGCAGCCCTCGATCCGGTCAGCACCCGCCTGGTAGCCCAATTCGGCTGCGGCGACGGCGGTTCCGCGGTCATTGTGCGGATGCAGGCTCAGGATCACCGACTCCCGATTGGCCAGATTGCGGCTCATCCACTCGATGGAATCGGCGTAGACGTTGGGCGTGGCCATCTCGACGGTGGCGGGCAGGTTGAAGATGATCGGGTTGTCCGGTGTCGGGGCGATGATCCCGCCGACGGCGTCGCACACCTGCTTGGCGTACTCCAGCTCGGTGCCGGTGTAGGACTCGGGCGAATACTCGAACCGCCACCGCGTCTCCGGGCGTTTGGCCGCTTCCTCGACACACTTACGCGCGCCATCGGTCGCGATGGCCTGCACCGCGGCCCGGTCGGCCCGAAAAACCACCCGCCGCTGCAGGATTGACGTCGAGTTGTAGAAGTGCACGATCGCGCGTCCCGCGCCCTCGCACGCTTCGAAGGTGCGCTCGATCAGTTCCGGGCGGCACTGGGTCAGCACCTGGATGGTGACGTCGTCGGGGATGGCGCCGTCGGCGATGATCTCGCGGACGAAGTCGAAGTCGGTCTGGCTGGCCGACGGGAAACCGACCTCGATCTCCTTGTAGCCCATGCGCACCAGCAGGTCGAACATGCGGCGTTTGCGGGCCGGGCTCATCGGGTCGATCAGTGCCTGGTTGCCGTCACGCAGATCGACCGCGCACCACAGGGGAGCCTGAGCGATGACGCGGTCGGGCCAGGTCCGGTCCGGCAGCCGGATGGGCTCGACTTCCTCGGCAAACGGCCGGTAGCGGCCGACCGGCATCGAAGAGCCGCGCTGGGGATTCCAGCTGGGCTGGCCGGGTCTGGGTGGTCCGGCAGGGGTGACGACGGTTCGCGCCGAGCTGTAAGCGTCGGGGCTGGCGGATTCAGAAAAGTTGTTCACGGTAGTTGCTCCGGGGATGTCAGAAGGAAGGAACCTCAGACCGGCGCATCGCGAACCCCCGCGACGGGAGGCCGGTCTGGATCAGACCCCGTCGCGGCGTCCGAGGAGGAGCACCCGCTGCACGTTTGTGAACTCTACCGCCACCCGCGTCTCGAGTAAAAATCCCGGTTCGGGCCAGCGCGGCCACGCCAATGTCGCGCCGACGTACACAGCGGCGACAGGGTATTGCGCGCCGTCGAAATGGAGTATCCGACTACGCGGGTGCTGGCCGCGAAACGGTAGGACCCTGAGCCCAACACACGAAAATTCACACGAAAAGAGGGCTCAGCTCATGTCGATCAAGCAGGCCGTCACCCCCCTTCCCGACTACGACGCGCACATGGCGTCGTCCCTGCAAGGGGGACGCGCCATGATGGACGATCGCGCGTTCGAGCGGATCACCTACAGCGCACCGCGCGCGTCGCTAGCGCCCATCCCGTGGCCGAAGGGGCTGGCACCCGTGGGCGTTCCCTACGGCGGGGCGGCCGACGCATCGCTGCCGCCGGCCGATGTCGTCGTGGTGACCTGGACAGCGGCCGAGGGTGAGGCCCTCGCCGACGTGCTGACACCCGGGATGCCGAGCACGACCTGGAAGCCCTACGCCCACGGCTGGAACACCTACGAGTCCCAGCTCACGTGGCGGTCGCCTGCCCGGGAAGCCGGATGCATGGGCCGCGTGGCCGAAATCAGGATCGGCGACGTCGATGTCCTGGCGGTGAAATCCGAGCTGCACTTGGCCACCGACGGCATCACGGCGCCGATCGTGGCGCTGTGGCAGCAGATCGTCAGGGAGGTACGGCCAAAGCTGGTTATCACCACCGGGACAGCCGGCGGTATCGGCGCAGCCACCCAACTCGGCGACGTCTTCGTCGTCAATAGCGCAAAGTTCAACTGCACCAAGGACTTCAAAAGCAAACCCTGGGCCGAGCAGCTGTTCACCGGGCGGGCCATCCAGGGCGGCGGACACGCGGCGGGCTTCGGCGCGCTGGTGGCGCCCAACGCGGGGCGGCTGAGCCCGGTGGCCACCCGCGCGCCGGCGCTGACGTTCGGCGGCACGACAGGCGGCGTGGAAACGATCGACTATTTCGGCTTCGCCGACACCAACGACGCGTTCGGAATCGTGCGCAACTATCCCGATGCCCGAACGGAGGAGATGGACGACGCCACCCTGCCGCTGGCCCTCGACGGCATGGCCGACCCCCCGATGTGGTGCTCGATCCGCAATGCCAGCGACCCACAGGTCTCCTCCAGCCTCGGCGACGTTACGGCACAGGCGAATTGGGCCAACGGCATCTACAAGAAGTACGGCTACTGGACCACGGTCGGGTCGGCCATCGCCACCTGGGCGGTCATCGCCAACCTCACCTGAAAAAGGAAGAAAGGAAATCACCATGTCCAGCACTATCTCCACGACGTACAGACTCGGGAAAAAGCGACCCGTCATCGACGAGCGGACGCTGCGCTTCTCGAAATACCTGACACTGCCCGCGCCGCCGAGCAGCGCGACCTATTACGACAAGGTCGCCAAGTGGCCGATGTACTACAACAACAAGTACGGCGACTGCACCTGCGCAGCGGCCGCGCACATGATCCAGAACTGGACGGCCAATGCCTCGACCGAGGTCGAACCTCCCCCGCCGGCGGTGCTGACGTTCTATGAGCACTTCGTCGGCTCGCCGCCGCCGCCCGACGAGGGGTGCAACATGCTCAGCGTCCTCAAGTACTGGCGCAAAACCGGGCTCGGCAACCACAAGGTCGCGGCGTTCACCGCGCTCGATCTGAAGAACCAGATGCACGCCAAGAGCGCGATCTCCTTGCTCGGGAGCATCTACATCGGCGTGGCACTGCCCGACTTCGCCGTCCAGGGCGACATGCTGACCGTCCCGTGGGTCGTGCCGGCCGGCGGCGCGGTGGGCGACGCGGCGCCGAATCCCAGCAACGGGCACTGCATCCCGGCCGTGGGGTACGACGACAAGCAGCTGTGGATCGTCACCTGGGGCGAGCTGAAGTCGATGGGCTGGGACTTCTACAACGCCTACGCCGACGAGTCATTCGCGGTCCTCAGTCAAGACTTCATCGGCAAGTCGGGGAAGTCCCCGGAGGGCTTTAACCTGCAGGCCTTGGAGGCCGATCTGGCCAAGCTGTGACGCTTGGTCCTCCTGACGAGATCGCTTGCGCCAGTGCTTGATCGGCGGCAGATGCTGCCGTCGGGGCCTAATCTGGAAGCGATTACGCCAAAGGAGGCGCCAATGAGCGAGCACGAAGTGCGCATGATCGTCCTGTCGACCGACGACCTCGACGAATCGATCCGGTTCTACAGCGAAACCCTGGGGATGCCGCTGAAGTTCCGCGACGGAGCCCACTTCGCGGCCCTCGACGGCGGCGCCGTCACGCTCGCGCTGGCGACCGCGGTGGACCACCCCATACCCGGCCAGGTTGTCGTCGGCATCAAGACCGCAGACGTCGATGCCGCCGCCAAGGCTGTCGAGGCCAGCGGTGGCGGGATCGTGAAAGGCCCGTACGACGACGCGCATGAGCGTCGTGCCGTCGTCTACGACAGCAAGGGCAACGGGCTGGTCTTTTACAGCCCGCTCTCCCGCTGAACGCACTGCCGGGAAGTTGGCGGGTCGACGAGGGGGTGCCCGTCACACGTATTCTGTGTGTCGACCTGAACCCTCGTACCCGAAAGAGCAACAGTGGCGCTCGTCGTCCAGAAATACGGTGGATCCTCGGTGTCCGACGCCGATCGGATCCGGCGCGTCGCCGAACGCATCGTCGAGACCAAAAAGCAGGGCAACGACGTCGTCGTGGTGGTTTCGGCGATGGGCGACACCACCGACGACCTGCTCGACCTGGCGCAGCAGGTGTGCCCGGTGCCGCCGCCGCGCGAACTCGACATGCTGCTGACCGCCGGCGAGCGCATCTCCAACGCGCTGGTGGCCATGGCGATCGAGTCGCTGGGCGCGCAGGCCCGCTCCTTCACCGGCTCGCAGGCCGGCGTGATCACCACCGGCACGCACGGCAACGCGAAGATCATCGACGTCACACCCGGCCGGGTGCAGGCCGCGCTCGACGAGGGCCGCGTTGTTCTGGTCGCCGGCTTCCAGGGCGTCAGCCAGGACACCCGCGACGTCACCACGCTGGGCCGCGGCGGCTCGGACACCACCGCGGTCGCCCTGGCCGCCGCACTGAAGGCCGACGTCTGCGAGATCTACACCGACGTAGACGGGATCTTCAGCGCGGACCCGCGGATCGTGCCCAACGCGCGCAAGCTGGAGACGGTCACTTTCGAGGAGATGCTCGAGATGGCCGCCTGCGGCGCCAAGGTTTTGATGCTGCGCTGCGTGGAGTACGCGCGCCGCTACGACCTTCCCGTCCATGTCCGGTCGTCTTACTCAGACAAGTTGGGCACCCTCGTCGTCGGATCGATCAAGGACATCACCATGGAAAGCCCCCTTCTGACCGGAGTTGCGCACGACCGCAGCGAGGCCAAAGTCACCGTCGTCGGCATCCCCGACATTCCCGGGTACGCGGCCAGGGTCTTCCGTGCGGTTGCCGAGGCCGACGTGAACATCGACATGGTGCTGCAGAACGTGTCCAAGGTCGAAAGCGGCAAGACCGACATCACCTTCACCTGCTCGCGCGACAGCGGCCCGACCGCGGTGGCCAAGCTGGACTCGCTGCAGGACGAGATCGGGTTCACCCAGCTGCTCTACGACGACCACATCGGCAAGGTGTCGCTGATCGGGGCCGGCATGCGCAGCCATCCCGGGGTCACCGCGACCTTCTGTGAGGCGCTGGCCGAGGTGGGCGTCAACATCGAGCTGATCTCCACCTCCGAGATCCGCATTTCGGTGCTGTGCCGCGACACTGAACTAGACAAGGCCGTCGTTGCGTTGCACGAGGCGTTCGGCCTCGGAGGCGAGGAGACGGCGACGGTGTACGGGGGAACGGGTAGATAGATGGTTGCGATAGGCGTAGTGGGTGCCACCGGGCAGGTGGGCCAGGTGATGCGGGCGTTGCTCGACGAGCGCGACTTCCCGGCTTTGGACAGTGGGGGGTCGGTGCGGTTCTTCGCGTCCGCCCGCTCGCAGGGCCGCAAGCTGCCGTTCCGGGGGCAGGAGATCGAAGTCGAAGACGCCGAGACGGCCGATCCGACCGGCCTGGACATCGCGCTGTTCTCGGCCGGCGGGGCGATGTCCAAGGTGCAGGCGCCGCGGTTCGCCGCCGCCGGGGTGACCGTGATCGACAACTCGTCGGCGTGGCGCAAGGACGCCGACGTGCCGCTGGTGGTGTCCGAGGTGAACTTCACGAGGGATGTCGCCGGTGGCGCCCAGTCTTTGAAGAAGGGCATCATCGCCAACCCGAACTGCACCACCATGGCCGCGATGCCGGTGCTCAAGCCGCTGCACGACGATGCCCAGCTGGTCCGGTTGGTGGTGTCGAGCTACCAGGCAGTCTCGGGTAGCGGCCTGGCCGGCGTTGAGGAGCTGGCCGAGCAGGCGCGCGCGGTCATCGACGGCGCCGAGCAGTTGGTCCACGACGGCGGCGCGCTGGATTTCCCGGCGCCCCACAAGTACGTCGCGCCGATCGCCTTCAACGTGGTGCCGCTGGCCGGGTCGCTGGTCGACGACGGCTCCGGCGAGACCGACGAGGACCAGAAGCTGCGCTCCGAGAGCCGCAAGATCCTCGGCATCCCCGACCTGTTGGTCAGCGGCACGTGCGTGCGCGTCCCGGTCTTCACCGGGCACTCGCTGTCGATCAACGCCGAATTCGCCAGGCCGCTGTCGCCGGAGCGCGCCCGTGAGTTGCTCGACGGGGCGCCGGGCGTGAAGCTCGTCGACGTGCCGACGCCGTTGGCCGCCGCCGGCGTGGACGAATCGTTGGTCGGCCGCATCCGCCAGGACCCGGGGGTGCCCGACGGGCGGGGCTTGGCCTTGTTCGTCTCGGGCGACAACCTGCGCAAGGGGGCGGCGTTGAACACCATCCAGATCGCAGAGCTGCTGGCCGCTCAACTGTGACCCGCGGGTGACATCCGCTCGGACCGTGCGGCGCTCGATACTTGCCGCGTCGGTCCTGTGTTTGCTTGCGCCGCACTCTGTTCCGATCGCGCACGCCGACCCGGCGGCACCCGTCCCCGAGCCGATTCTGCAGCCGCTGGCGCCGGGACAGGTGTTGCGGATCGGGCCGGCGGCCGGCACCGGAACGCCCACCGGTGACTACGGTATCGGCGCCACCGACCTGTGCGAGTTCGTCGATTTCCCGACCGAGCTGCTGCAGGTCTGCGGGGACAGCTTCGCCGGCCAGGGCGTCGGATTCGGCGGCTGGCACTCACCGATCGCGCTGCACGTCGACACGGCGTCCGTCGACGACCCGTCCGGGGTGCGCTACACCGGCGTCACGGGAATCAACAAGCCGCTGCTCGCCGACCCCGCGCCGTCCGGAACCTCGCAGTTGCCCGCGGGGGTGGTGGAGATCAACCGGCACAACTATCTGATGGTCACGACCACGAAGAACCTGGACCCGCAGAGCTCGCGGCTGGTGCTGGCCGAGCCGGCGCGCGCCGGTTGGCGGACCATTGCCGGGACCCGGCGCGACGGCTCCTACCTGAACGGCTCGCAGACGCAGATCAGCGGGTACTACGACCCGATCCCCACGCCCGACTCGGTGACCGGGTGGGTGTACATCGTGGCCAACAGCTTCACCCGGCGGGATCCGGTGGAGTTGTACCGGGCCACGCCGCAGGCGTTCATCGACCGGTCCCGGTGGCAGGGCTGGGCACCCGGCCCGGGCGGCGGCTGGAACAAGGCGCCCGCGCCGCTGTGGCCGGACAAGGTGGGCGAAATGTCCATCCGCCAGATCGACGGCAAGACGGTGCTGTCCTACTTCAACGCCGACACCGGCAACATGGAGGTCCGGGTCGCCGACGACCCCACCTCGCTGGGCGATGCCCCGGTGACCACCGTGGTACAGCACGACGAGTGGCCCGACCCGGCCGAAAGCCTGCCGCCGCCCTACGACAACCGGCTCGCCCAGCCCTACGGCGGCTACATCTCACCAGGCTCGACCATTGACGAGCTGCGAATCTTCGTCAGCCAGTGGGACACCCGGGCCCGGGTCTCGGCGCCCTACCGGGTGATTCAGTACGCGGTCAACCCGTTCAAGCCCTGATCAGCAACCGCCGGCGCCTTGTCCGGGGCACAACCAGTGCGGCACGACCTGACGCGGAATCGGCCGCCCCGGGGGCTGTCCCTGGACGATCAGGGCGGGCAGTCCGGAGTTGGGCGCGAAGTAATAGGTGTGGCAGACGCTCGTGTCCCAGTTGGGCATCCTCAGCATCGGTCCCATGTTCGGACACCACTCTTGGCTGCAAATCTGTGAGTCGTAGCACGCCGGGCGCCCCTCGGGCGGGGAGCAACTCGCCGGTTGCCCGGGGTAGTTGGAGCAGGGAGCGGCCTGAGCGGGACCCGCGGCCAGCCCGAATCCGCCCAGCCCCAATCCGCCCGTTACCAGTGCCGCCGCCAGGATCCGTGTCCGGGTGTGAGGGGTGTTCATGCTGGCCCTTTCGCTGCTGCCACCCCACCTCAGGGGTGACTATTGGCGAAATTCTTGCGATTGCCGACGGCTACCGATCTCAAGAAGCAGCCGGCCCGCGCCCAAGCGGGTGGCGGTTCTCATGAGCCGCCGTCGGCCCTACACTTTGGGAAATGAGCGCCTATCAGACTGTCGTAGTCGGCACGGATGGTTCGGACTCGTCGCTGCTCGCGGTGGACCGCGCGGCCGCGATCGCCGCGGATCACGACGCCAAGTTGGTCGTTGCGACGGCGCATCTCCCCGTCCAAAAGGAAAAAGGCCGCTACGCCATCCCGCCGGGGAGCGACCACGGCCAGGACTACCGGACCGTGGGCGAGGCGCCCTTCTACCGGATCCTGCAGGACGCCAGGGAGCGGGCACACCTGGCCGGGGCCAAGGACGTCGAGGAAAAAGCGGTCGTCGGCGCACCCATCGAGGCGCTGGTGCAGCTGGCCGAAGACGTCCGCGCCGACCTGCTGGTCGTCGGCAACGTCGGCCTCAGCAGTGTCGCTGGGCGCCTGCTGGGATCAGTCCCTTCCGAGATCTCCCGCAAGGCCAATACCGACGTATTGATCGTCCACACCGCCGGCTGACGCATCGCCAAGAGCTCTATCGGGTGCTCTCGTCGGCGACGTTATCGTGCGTCTGTTGTAAACCCGGGGCGTCCGGGTCTCCGTTTTGGTGTTCCAGGAGGTCCTCGGTTTCGCGCTGCTCTTCGGTCGGTTCTCTAGCGTCCGTGGGCACTGACCGCGGTTTGCTGCTGTCCATCCCGTTAGGTTCACCCGGAGCGCGCGATCCAAAACCCGATCCAGCGTTTCGAACATGCGTGCGATGGCTATCCCTGCTGCCATGAAAACCAAAGTGGAATCCAAAGACATGAACCCGGAGAAAGACACGGCCGAGTGGGTGACCGGGGACGAGCCGATGACCGGTCCGCAGCGCAGCTACCTGAACACGCTGGCACAGGAGGCGCGGCGGGTCGTTCCCGAGGATCTGACCAAAGCGCAAGCGTCGGACCTCATCGAGGAGTTGCAGCAGCGGACCGGGCGCGGTGCCGATTAGCCTATTGCCAGGTGGGGCGGGGTTTTTAGCTCATAGCTGGTACTTAAGTAGCGCATAGCCGCAGCTATTGTTAACGGCCGCATCATGAGTCTCATGAGTGAAACATCTGAAACCCCCACTGTGCGGACTGCAACCGCAACTGCGCCGCCACCCGACGCTCCCGTCGAGGTGGTACACCGGACCCCTCGGGTCTTTCAACTCGCGGCCTGGGTCGCGATCGTCGCCGGGATCGTCTTTATCGTCTCGGTCATCTTCTTCTCCGGCTATGCCCTAGGGAAGCATTCGGGCCACGGCCACCACGGCCACAAGCACCACGCGATGATGGGACACCCGCACCGCTTCGGTGGGCCCGGTGGTCCCGGCGGCCCCTGGGGTCCGCCTCCGCCCGGGGCGCTCCCGCCCGGTGCGCAGGCTCCGGCTCCCGGTGCGCCCGGACCGAGTCAGATCCCGTCGTCGGTCTTGCCGTCGCACACCCCCTAAGGGAGTTAACCCACCACTAGTAGCCCGGCGCTCCCTCGAGCGCCGGGCTACGCGTCGTCGAGGTAACCGGCGTCTAACTGCCGAATCTCAATTCACAGCAAGTTTCTGGCCAAAGCCCTGTTACCGCGGTTACGGGCTGGGCAATATTCATGGCATGACTGAAACGCCCGAGCCCTCGACCCAGCCGACGACCGTCGCCGCGGCTGCTCCACCTCCACCAGCGGTGGTCAAGCCGCCCAGGCTCTACGCGGCAGCGGCGTGGGTGGTGATCGTCGCCGGGATCGTTTTCATCGTGTCGGTCGTATTCCTATCGGGCGCCGTGATCTTCGGGCACAGCCACTGCCACCACTTCCACCACGGCATGTTCACACCCGGTGGCCCGCCACCCCCCTGGGGCCCGCCGCCGCCTCCGGGGTATGGCCCCTGGGGCGGCCCCGGCTACCCAGGCGGTCCCGGCATGCCCCCGCCGCCCCCGTACGGCGGACCCGGTGGACCGGGTGGCCCCTACGCCGGGCCGGCCGGCCCCGGACAGTTGCCGCCAACCCCCGCTCCTTCGCCGCGTCCCTAATCTCGCGAAGGCTGATTCCGATTCGCGTGTCGGGGTACTCATTCGCACGTCCTCCGACTTGAAGTCGAATCAGCCCAATTAGCGAGGAGGAAGCGGAATGGCGGAGCGCTTCACCACGAACGATGCCGGTATCGCTGCACCCAGCGATGAGCAGTCGTTGACCATTGGCCCCGACGGCCCGATCCTGCTGCAGGATCACTACCTGATCGAGCAGATGGCGCAGTTCAATCGGGAACGCATTCCCGAGCGCCAACCGCACGCAAAGGGAGGCGGCGCGTTCGGCCACTTCGAAGTGACCAATGACGTCAGCAAATACACCCGGGCCGCGGTGTTCGCTCCCGGCACCAAGACCGACACGCTGATCCGGTTCTCCACGGTCGCCGGCGAGCGCGGCAGCCCAGACACCTGGCGGGACCCGCGCGGGTTCTCGCTGAAGTTCTACACCACCGAAGGCAACTTCGACATGGTCGGCAACAACACGCCGGTCTTCTTCATCCGCGACCCGTTAAAGTTCCAGCACTTCATCCGTTCGCAGAAGCGTATGCAGGCAACGAATTTGCGCGACAACAACATGCAGTGGGACTTCTGGTCCCTCTCGCCGGAGTCGGCGCACCAGGTGACCTGGCTGATGGGCGATCGTGGCATCCCTAAAAACTGGCGGCATATGAACGGCTACAGCAGCCACACCTACAGCTGGATCAACGCCGGCGGCGAGATCTTCTGGGTGAAGTATCACTTCATCACCGATCAAGGCATCGACTACCTGACGCAAGAGGACGCCGATCGGCTGGCCGGGGAGGACGGCGACTACCACCAGCGAGATCTGTATGAGGCCATCGAGGGCGGCGACCATCCGAGTTGGACGCTCAAAATGCAGATCATGCCGTTCGAGGAAGCAAAGACCTACCGCTTCAACCCATTTGATCTGACCAAGGTATGGCCGCACAGCGACTATCCGTTGATCGACGTCGGCAAGCTGACGCTGAACCGCAACGTCACCGACTATCACACCGAGATCGAGCAGGCCGCCTTCGAGCCGAACAACATCGTGCCCGGCACCGGGTTGAGCCCGGACAAGATGCTGCTGGCTCGCGGCTTCTCCTATGCCGACGCACACCGCGCCCGGCTGGGCACCAACTACAAGCACATCCCGGTGAACACCCCGAAGGTGGAGGTGAACAGCTACTCCAAAGACGGGGCGATGCGCATGCACAACGTGTCCGACCCGGTATACGCGCCCAACTCCTACGGCGGACCGAAGGCCGATCCGGCCCGTGCCGCCGAGGTGCGGTGGATGGCCGACGGCGAAATGGTCCGCGCCGCATACACTTTGCGCGCCGAGGACGACGACTTCGGACAGGCCGGCACCATGGTGCGGGACGTTCTCGACGATGACGCGCGGGACCGGTTGGTGCACAACATCGTTGGGCACGTCTCGAAGGGCGTCAAAGAGCCGGTGCTCTCGCGGGTGTTCGAGTACTGGCGCAACGTCGACGCCGATCTCGGCAAGAAGGTCGAAGAAGGGGTCCGCGGCAACCTGGGGCAGTAGGAGCCGGGCCCCGCGCCTGGCATGATCGGGACCATGCGGACATCCGCGGCCGGCGTCGTGCTGGGCCTGGGGGTAGTTTTCGGGACCCCGGTCGCGCTCGCCCACCCGTCGGAGCCCGGCGTGGTGTCCTACGCGGTTCTCGGCAAAGGTTCGGTCGGCAACATCGTTGGCGGTCCCATGGGGTGGGAGTCGGTATTCACCGAGCCGTTCCAGGGGTTCTGGGTCGACCTTCCGGTGTGCAATAACTGGGCCGACATCGGGTTGCCGGAGGTCTACAACGACCCGGACCTGGCGTCGTTCAACGGGGCCACCGCGCAGACGTCCGCGAACGACCAAACGCACCTCGTCAGGCAGGCCGTCGGGGTCTTTGCCACCAGCGACGCCGCGGCCAGGGCCTTCCATCGGGTGGTGGACCGGACCGTGGGCTGCGCGGGCCAGACCACGGCCATGCACCTGGACAACGGGACCACGCAGGTCTGGTCGTTCGACGGCGGCCCGGCGGCCGCCGCTGACGCGAACTGGACCAAGCAGGAAGCCGGCACCGATCGCCGGTGCTTCAATCAAACCCGGCTGCGCGAAAATGTGTTGCTGCAGGCCAAGGTCTGCCAGTCTGGCAACGCCGGGCCTGCCGTCAATGTGCTGGCCGGGGCCATGCAGAACGCGTTGGGTCAGTAGCGAATGGTTTATGGGTACCCATCTGAGCCGTGCAGCCAGAGCGGGCGGAAACGGGAATATGTCGGTGCCGTCTGTTAGATGAAGTGGTGGCGGCTATCGTTCGGTTAGCTGCGCATCCGGAGGGATCGTGATATGACGCTCG
This sequence comes from uncultured Actinomycetota bacterium, assembly GCA_963758775.1. Taxonomy (GTDB): domain Bacteria; phylum Actinomycetota; class Actinomycetes; order Mycobacteriales; family Mycobacteriaceae; genus Mycobacterium. The sequence continues at coordinate 371,978 of CAVWWU010000010.1, read as the reverse complement.
CGGCCAGCAGCGCCGGCGCCTCCCGCCTGGATACCTCGTGCCCCGCCGAAGTAGAGGTCGCCTGCTCTGCGGACGCCGCGGAGTACATCGCCGACAGCTGCCTTAACGATGGTCCGCTGGGCCGCGTCGGTCTCGAGCTGGAGGCGCACTGCTTCGACCCGGCCGATCCGCACCGCAGGCCGCGGTGGGAGGAAATCACCGAGATACTCGAGCTGTTGCCGCCGCTCCCGGGCGGCAGCGCGATCACCCTGGAACCCGGCGGCGCCGTGGAGCTGTCCGGCCCGCCCGAGGACGGCGTCGTGGCGGCCATCGCGTCGATGAAGAACGACCAGGAAGTGTTGCGAAAGGCGTTCGCCGACTCCGGGCTTGGGCTGGTGTTCCTGGGCGCGGACCCGCTGCGGTCGCCCCAGCGGATCAACCCGGGCGCGCGCTACCGCGCGATGGAGCAGTTCTTCGCCGCCAGCCATTCCGGAGAGGCGGGTGCGGCGATGATGACGTCCACGGCCTCCGTTCAGGTCAATCTGGACGCCGGGCCGCAAGCCGGCTGGGCGGCGCGTGTGCGGTTGGCGCACGCGTTGGGGCCCACGATGATCGCGATCGCCGCCAACTCGCCCATGCTGGGCGCCGAGTTCTCCGGCTGGGTCTCGACCCGGCAGTGGGTGTGGGGCCAGATGGACTCGGCGCGCTGCGGGCCGATCCTGGGTGCCAGCGGGGACGACCCGGGAACCGATTGGGCGCGCTACGCCCTCAAGGCGCCGGTGATGCTGGTCAACAACCCGGACGCCGCCGACTGCGCCGCCGTCACGCATTGGGTGCCCTTCGCCGATTGGGCGGACGGCCTGCAGTTGCTCGGCGATCGGCGACCCACATTTGCCGACCTTGAATACCACCTGACCACGCTGTTCCCGCCGGTGCGCCCACGGCAGTGGCTGGAAATCCGCTACCTCGACAGCATGCCGGACGACTTCTGGCCCGCGGTGGTGTTCACGCTGGTCACCCTGCTCGACGATCCGGTCGCCGCCGACATCGCGGCGGCCGCCGTCGAACCGGTGGCCACCGCCTGGGACAACGCGGCCCGCCTCGGTCTGTGTGATCGTCGGCTGTACGAGGCCGCCAACCGCTGTGTGGCCGTCGCCGCCGAGAAGGCACCCGCCGAGCTGGGCGACGCGATGGAACGGCTGGTCCGCTATGTCGAAAAGGGCCGTTGCCCGGGAGACGATTTCGCCGACCGGGTGATCGAGCACGGCATCGCGGCCGAGGTATCGAGGGTCGCGCAACTAGGGGGCCTGTGAGTCCGCGACAGAGGCTTGCCGACGATTTGGCGCGGGCGCGCACGCGCACGTTGCGGCTGGTCGATTTCGATGACACCGAACTGCGGCGTCAATACGACCCGTTGATGAGCCCGCTGGTCTGGGATCTGGCGCACATCGGCCAGCAGGAGGAGCTATGGCTGCTGCGCGGCGGTGACCCGAACCGGCCCGGGATGCTGCCGGCGGACGTCGAAGGCCTCTACGACGCCTTCGAACACTCCCGCTCCAGCCGGGTCGATCTGCCGCTGTTGTCGCCGAAGCGCGCCCATTCCTATTGCCGCACGGTGCGATCCGCCGTGCTCGATGCCCTTGACGCGCTCCCGGAACACGGAGACGCCGACTTCGTCTTCGGCATGGTGGTCAGCCACGAAAACCAGCACGACGAAACCATGCTGCAGGCTCTGAACCTGCGCTCCGGCGCGCCTCTGCTGCCCGACACCGTCACGCTGCCCGCGGGTCGGCCGGCGCTGGCCGGGACGTCGGTGCTGGTGCCCGCCGGCCCGTTCGTGCTGGGCGTGGACGCGGCCACCGAGCCGTACTCGTTGGACAACGAACGTCCCGCGCACGTCGTCGACCTGCCGGCGTTCCGCATCGGCCGGGTCCCCGTCACCAACGGGGAGTGGCGACATTTCGTCAACGACGGCGGCTACGCCGAGTCGCGCTGGTGGTCGGATCGCGGCTGGCAGCATCGCCAGTCCGCGGGGCTGACCGCCCCCCAATTCTGGAGTTCCGACGGCCGCACGCGCACCCGCTTCGGTCACGTCGAAGACGTTCCGCCCGACGAGCCGGTCCAGCACGTCAGCTACTTCGAGGCCGAGGCGTACGCGGCCTGGGCCGGTGCGCGGCTGCCCACCGAGGCCGAATGGGAGAAGGCCTGTGCCTGGGATCCGGCGACCGGCAGCCGGCGCCGCTATCCGTGGGGAGCCGAGACGCCGTCGGAAACGCGGGCCAACCTCGGTGGCACCTCGCTGCGCCCGGCGCCTGTCGGCGCCTACCCGGACGGCGTCTCGGCCTACGGGGTGGAGCAGATGCTCGGCGACGTGTGGGAGTGGACCAGCTCGCGGCTGCGGCCCTGGCCCGGTTTTGTCCCGATGATCTACGAGCGCTACTCGCAGCCGTTCTTCGACGGCGATTACCGGATATTGCGGGGCGGATCGTGGGCGGTCGAGTCGGCCATCCTGCGGCCCAGCTTCCGCAACTGGGATCACCCGTACCGCCGTCAGATCTTCTCCGGCGTCCGGTTGGCGTGGTCAGTCGAGGACGTCTGATGTGCCGTCATCTCGGGTGGCTCGGGCGCGAGGTCACGATCTCCTCGCTGGTGCTCGATCCGCCGCATTCACTGCGCGTGCAGTCCTACGCCCCGCGCCGGCAGAAGCACGGACTGATGAACGCCGACGGTTGGGGTGTCGGGCTTTTCGACGGTGAGACACCCCGGCGCTGGCGCAGCCCTGCGCCCCTGTGGGGTGACGTGTCATTCGCATCGATCGCGCCCGCGCTGCGCAGCCACTGCGTGGTGGCGGCGGTGCGCTCGGCGACGGTGGGCATGCCGATCGAAGCCAGCGCGACCGCGCCGTTCACCGACGGCCGCTGGTTGCTGTCGCACAACGGTGTCGTGGACCGTGCCGTGCTGCCGGCCGACTCGTCGGCCGAATCCGTCTGCGACAGCGCGATACTCGCGGCGAGCATCTTCGCCCGCGGTATGGACTCGCTGGGGGCGACCGTCGCGCAGATCGGGCATGCTGACCCGGACGCGCGGCTTAATGTGTTGGCCGCCAACGGCTCCCGGCTCCTGGCCACCACCTGGGGGGACACCTTGTCCATCCTGCGGCGCGATGACGGAGTCGTGCTGGCCAGCGAGCCCTACGACGACGAATACGACTGGGAGGACGTGCCGGACCGTCACCTCGTCGAAGTCACCGCGGGCGGTGTCGTGCTGACGCCGCTGGACCCCCCGAAAGGAACTTGATGACGCTGTCGCTGGCCAACCACCTCGGCGCCGACTCGGCGTATCGCGCCCTGCGTCGCGATGTATTCGAAGGCCTCCAGAAGACTCCGAAGTCGTTGCCGCCCAAGTGGTTCTACGACTCAGTGGGGAGCGATCTGTTCGACCAGATCACCCGATTACCCGAGTATTACCCGACCCGCGCCGAGGCGCAGATCCTGCAAGCCTTCTCGGCCGAGATCGCCGCCGCCAGCCAGGCCGACACGCTCGTCGAACTCGGCGCCGGAACCTCGGAGAAGACGAGGCGGCTGCTGGACGCGTTGCGCGACCGCGGATCGTTACGCGGCTTCGTGCCGTTCGACGTCGACGCCGGCATGCTGTCGGCGACCGCGGCCGCGATCCAGGGCGAGTACCCGGGCGTCGAAATCAAGGCTGTCTGCGGCGATTTCGAGGAACACCTGACCGAGATTCCCGACGGCGGCCGGCGTCTGTTCGTGTTTTTGGGATCCACGATCGGCAACCTGACGCCCGGACCGCGCGCCGACTTCCTGGCGACCCTGGCGGCGGTGATGCGCCCGCGGGACACCCTGCTACTGGGCACCGATCTGGTGAAGGACACCGACCGGCTGGTGCGCGCCTACGACGACGCGGCGGGGGTCACGGCCCAGTTCAATCGCAATGTGCTGGCGGTGGTCAACCGGGAACTCGACGCCGACTTCGACATCGACGCCTATGAGCACGTCGCGCGCTGGAACACCGACGAGGAGCGCATCGAGATGTGGCTGCGGTCCCAGCGCTCCCAGCGGGTGCGCGTCGGTGCCCTGGACCTGACGGTGCAGTTCACGGCCGGTGAGGAGATGCTGACCGAGGTGTCGTGCAAGTTCCGTCCGGACGGCGTGAGCGCCGAATTGGCCGCAGCGGGGCTGCGCCGGTCGGAATGGTGGACGGACGACGCCGGCGACTTCGGGCTGTCGCTGGCCGTCAAGTGAGCGAGGCGCTGGCCGACCGGTGGCGGGCGGCACGCCCACCATTCGCCGGTTTGCATCTGGACAACGCCGCGTGCTCGCGCCAGAGCCTCGCCGCGCTGGAAGCGGCGGCTCGGCATGCCGTGCACGAGTCCGAGGTCGGCGGGTACGTGGCGGCCGAAGCAGCCATTCCCGTGCTCGACGCAGGGCGGGCCGCGTTCGCCACGCTGTGTGGAATGCCGGATGCGCCGGCTGTTTTCACCACGGGCTCACTGAACGCGCTGGATCTGCTGCTGGGCGGCTGGCCGTCGGAGAACCGGACGCTGTCCTGTCTTCCCGGCGAGTACGGCCCCAACCTGGCGGTGATGGCCGCACACGGTTTCACCGTGCGCACGCTGCCGATTCGCGACGACGGCAGGCTGGCGCTCGACGACGCCGCATACCAGCTGGACGAGGACCCGCCCGATCTGGTCCACCTGACGCCGGTGGCCAGCCACAGCGGCGTGGTGCAACCGCTGGCGATGGTGGCACAACTCTGCCGCGAGCTGGGGTTGCCGTTGGTCGTCGACGCGGCCCAGGCACTGGGACAGGTGGACTGCGCGGTGGGCGCGGACGCCATGTACTCGTCGTCGCGTAAGTGGATCGCGGGACCGCGTGGCGTTGGCGCGCTGGCTATCCGGGCCGAGCTGCTGGAGCGGCTGACGCCGCGGCTGGCGGCGCCGAAGTGGGCCCCGCCGCAGACGATCGGCCAGCAGCTCGAGTTCGGTGAGGCCAATGTCGCTGCGCGCGTGGGGTTTTCGGTGGCGCTAGGCGAACATTTGGCGTACGGTCCCCAGGCTGTGCGCGCACGTCTGGCCGAGGTTGGCGCCATAAGCCGCACGGCGCTGACGGACGTGCCGGGTTGGGCAGTGGTCGAAGAGGTCGAAGAGCCGAGCGCGATCACCACGCTGGCTCCGGTCGACGGTGCCGACGTTCGGGCGTGCGGGAGTGGCTGCTCATCGAGCGGCGGATCCTGACGACCTACGCAGGACCGCAGCGCGCGCCGCTGGAGATGACGGCACCGGTGCTGCGGATCTCGCCGCACGTGGACACCACGGTGCAGGATCTGGAGACGTTTGCCGAAGCACTGATCGCCGCCACCGCTGCTGTTAGCGGGCCCTAGATCTAGGGCCCGCCGGCGCCGCCGTTGCCGCCCGTACCGCCGGCGCCACCAGTCAGGCCGCTGGGCGGGCTGCCGGCGCTTGCTGCGCCGCCCGCCGTGCCGGCACCGGTGTTACCGCTGCCGCCGTTGCCGCCCATGACCGCCAGTGCCGCCGGAACCAGCGGTACTGCCAACGACCGCGTCGCCGCCGTTGCCGCCGGTGCCGCCGCCACCGCCCGCCCCGCCGGCTTCTGTCGCGCTGGAACCGCCCTTGCCGCCGACGCCACCCGTAGCCGCCGTTGCCTGCGGTGGCCCAGAGCAACGCCTGCGCCGCCGGTGCCGCCAGTGCCGCCGCTGCCGCCTGCACCGGCGCCGCCGCCGGCATCCGCGCCGCCTTGCCCGCCGGTGCCGCCCTGGCCGCCGTGGCCGCCGGTGCCCAAGGCGACCTCGAGGCCGCCCGTGCCGCCGTCGCCGCCGGTGCCGCCGTTACCCGCGGCGCCCGCGGTGCCGCCGGTGCCACCGATGCCGTGCGCCCCGCCGGTGCCGCCGTTGCCTCCCGTGCCACCGTTGCCTCCGGAAAGGCCGTGCAGAACCAAGGTGGCGCCGCCAGCGCCGTTGCCGCCGCCTCCGCCGTTCCCGCCGTGGCCACCACTGCCGTTGGTGCCGCCGGTGCCGCTGTTGCCGCCGGCACCGCCGGTGCCGCCGGTGCCGCCGCTAGTCCCGGCGGCGCCGTCAGGCAGCACTTGATTGAAGCCGGCTCCGCCGGCTCCGCCGTTGCCGCCGTGACCGCCGGTGCCGTAGGCACCCACGGTCCCGGCGTTGCCACCAGTGCCCGCGGCCCCGCCGGCGCCGGCGTTGCCGCCGGCCCCGCCGTTGCCGCCGTCGCCGCCGCCCAGAAGACCGAGAAGGTCAGGGGCACCATCGGCGCCGTCGCCCCCGGTGCCGCCGTTCCCGCCTAGCCCGCCGCTGCCGGCGTTGCCACCGGTGCCGCTGTTACCGCCGGCGCCGCCCGCGCCTCCCGCGCCACCGGCATCGCCGGTGCCACCTGGCAGCAGCGCGTTGCTGCCGGATGCGCCGTTTCCGCCGGTGCCGCCGGTGCCGCCGTTGCCGTAGGCACCCATCGACCCGCCGGACCCGCCAGTGCCTACCGTCCCACCAGCGCCCGCGTTTCCACCGGCACCGCCAGCTGCGCCTGCGCCGGCGCCCAGACCCACGTCCGGGATGCCGTCGCCGCCGCTACCGCCGTTGCCGCCGTTGCCGCCGGCGCCGCCGTTGCCGTTGGTGCCGCCCGACGAGAAGCCGCCGGCGCCGCCGGCGCCGCCGTGGCCGCCGCTCAAGCCCGTTTCGCCGGGCAGGACAGCCGAACCGGCGTTCCCGCCGTTTCCGCCGGCGCCGCCGGTGCCGCCTACTCCCGCGCTACCGGACGCACCGGGGAGCCCAATGAATCCTGAGAAACCGCCGGCGCCGCCGAGCCCGGCGTCACCACCCGTGCCGCCGATTCCGCCTGCGCCCCCGGCCAATCCGAGGACCACTCCGCTGGCGCCGGCCCCACCGGCACCACCGGTGCCGCCGGCACCACCGAGGCCGCCGTGCCCGCCAATCCCGAGCAGCGAACCGAAACCGAACCACCCTTCGTTTTGACCGCCGGCCCCGCCGACTCCGCCAGTGCCGCCCTCAAGGCCAGGGCCGCCGGCCACCAGAGGTGTCAGGCTCGCGGCCCCTCCGGCGCCGGCCCCGCCAGTGCCGCCGGCCCCGCCGGCCCCGCCGCTGTTGAAGATCAAGGCCCGGTCTGCCCCGCCGGCGCCGCCGGCGCCGCCAGTCCCCGCGGCCACGAGGGCGGTGCCGGCCCCGCCGGTCCCGCCGGTCCCGCCGGCCCCGCCACTGCCCCACAGGAAGCCGCCGGCGCCGCCCTGGCCGCCGGTCGCGCCCGTCCCACCGATCGTGAGGGCACTGCCGCCGGCGCCGCCCGCTCCGCCGCGACCGATCAGGCCGGCATCTCCGCCTGCGCCGCCGGCCTGCCCCGGAGCCCCGGAGCCTCCGTTACCGCCGTTGCCGAAGATCCAGCCGCCGTCCCCACCGTCCTGCCCGGTTCCCGCCGTACCGTTGGCGCCGTTGCCGAACAACGGACGCCCCGTCAGGGCTTCGACAGGCCCGTGGCCGGACGCGGCGGCGCTCGACAGTTGATGCGCGACGGCTCGCAGCGGCGCGACGTTGGCGGCCTCGGCGGCCGCGTACGTCGACCCCGCGCCACCCAACGCCTGCACAAACTGCTCATGGAACGCTGACGCCTGCGCGCTCAACGTGTGAAAGCTCTGCCCGTAGCCGCCGAACAATGCTGCGACCGCTGCCGACACCTCGTCCTGCGCCGCGACGAGCACCGACGTGGTCGCCGGCGCCGCGGCCGCATTGGCCGCCCTGATCGCTGACCCAAGACTGGACAAATCCGAAGCCGCCGAAGCCACCGCTTCCGGGGCTGCAAACACGAACGACATTCCCCCACCTCCCCAGGTTGAGGACGCCAGGAACCTTGACCGGTCTAGTGCGTCCAGCGGGAAACAGTACCTCTGCTAAGCACTGCCCGCGAGGATTATTTTCTTCGGCGTGTTTATTCGCCCAGTGGTCACTCCGTTGCGAAACGGACGACATCTGTTGTGGTGCAGCCTTATTCAGCGCGTGTCGATTTGGGGTGTTTGTGTTCGCGCAAGCGGATCGCCGGACCCGAGGTGGGGTGCCGACGTCGATGCGACCTGAACGAGTGGTTGCGTGCGAGGTGGCTGATCGCAGCTCTCGCCAATACCGCTGCAGTACTGGTATTTTCGCTAATCCGGGAGACAACTCGACTGCTGGACGGAACCTAGGAGCGCGCCGTTGCCTAGGCCTTGTGCGCGGTGAGGAGGTAGGCGGGCAGCTTCAGCCGGCCCTTGTCGTCGCGGTCGTGCGGCGGGAACGGCCCCTCCGGTCCGGACGGAATGTTGGCGTGGATGGAGGCCGGCCGAATTTGGTCGACCTCCCAATATTTGCTGACCGCGGAACGCAATTCGTCCTCGTCGACCTCGTTGGGCTTGGTGTCCCACTCCGCCGGGAAAGCACCCTTGGCGAAGACCAGCACGAAGTAGCTGGCACCGGGGGCGGCCGCACGGTGCACCGAGCGCAGGTAGCCGTCGCGGCCCTCGATCGGCAGCGAGTGAAATAGGGTGCTGTCGATCACCGTGTTGAATCGCCCGTCATAACCGGAGAAGTCGGTGATGTCGGCTCGCTCGAAAGTGGCCGCGCTCAGCCCGCGATCCTGTGCCGCCTTGGTGGCCGCGGCGACGGCAGTGGGTGAGTTGTCGAGCCCGACGACGGTGTAGCCGTCCGCGGCGAGTGACAACGACAGCTCCGCCACCCCGCAACCGGCGTCCAGCACGTCGCTGCGCACCTTGCCCTCCGCAATCAGGGCGGCGAGCTCGGGTTGCGGCTCCCCGATGTTCCACGGCGGCGGGCCTCCGAACGCGCCTTGTTCGCGGTACGCATCGTCCCAGTCGGGCAGCTCACAACTCATGCCCCTCAACCTACTACCAGGTGTGCACCGGCTCGTTGGCGTGCATGTGCTCGCAGTACAGGCGCAACATCTCCGCCAGTGCCCGCGGCCGGCTCATGCCGCCGTCTTCCAGACGCCGCACGGTCGACACTTGCCACCACGCGCCGTTACGGCCCGTCGCGGCGCGCCCTTCGATCACCCCGAGGAGCCGGTCGCGTACGTCGGCGTCGACGTCCCAGCGGCGCAGCCCCTCGTGGGCCAACGGCAGCAATGTCTCCAACACCAGTCGTTGTGGCGTCACTTCACCCAGGTCCGGCCACTGCAGTCGCGCGTCCATGCCATGCTGTGCCGCCTGCACGAAGTTACGTTGTGCGACAGCGAAACTCATGGTTTTCCACAGTGGGTGCTCGGCTTCGGAGAGGCTGCGCAGCAGGCCGTAGTAGAACGCCGAATTCGCCAGCATGTCAACGACGGTCGGGCCGGCCGGCAAGACCCGGTTCTCCAGCCGCAGGTGCGGACGACCGACCCCCTCCGCGTCCGAGGCGTCGTACACGGGCCGATTCCACCGGTAGACCGTCCCGTTGTGCAGGCGCAACTCGGAAAGCTGGGGAACGCGCCCCGCGGCCAGCTCGGCGGCCGGATCCTCGTCGGAGACCTCGGGCAACAAGGACGGGAAGTAGCGAATGTTCTCCTTGAACAGGTCGAGAACCGACGTGATCCACCGTTCGCCGAACCACACCCGCGGCCGCACGCCCTGGGTCTTGAGTTCCTCGGGGCGGGTGTCGGTCGACTGCGCGAACACCTCGATGCGGGTTTCCGACCACAACTGGTGGCCGAAAAAGAACGGCGAATTTGCGGCCAGCGCCAACTGCGGGCCGGCCAGCACCTGGGCCGCGTTCCAGTTCGCGGCAAAATCCTCCGGCGCCACCTGCAGATGCAATTGTGTACTGGTGCAGGCAGATTCGGGCGCGATGGATGCCGCGTACCAGGTGAGTGGCTCGGGGCCGTAGATGTTGATCGGAATGTCTTCGCCGCGAGCGGAAAAGATCGACTCGTTCAGCGCGGTGTAGCGCGACGATTCGCTCATCCAGTTGTCGCGCAGATGTTCGGGCATCAGCGTCGGCAGGATGCCGATCATCACGATGTGCGCCCCGCCGGGACCCGCCCCGGAGCTGGCCCTGGCCTCGGCGTCGTTCAGGCTGGCGCGGATCTCCGCTTCCAGATCGACGCTGGTGCGGCCGGACAGCGGCCGCGGTGGCACGTTGAATTCGATGTTGTAGGCGCCCAATTCCTTTTGATAGGCCGGATCGGCGATCGCGTCCAACACCAGTCGGTTCGACATGGCGGGCTGGTAGTCGGCGTCGACCAGGTTGCATTCGATCTCCATGCCGGTGAGTGGCCGTTCGGAGTCGAACCTGGACTGAGCGAGCATCGTCTCGAGGACGTCCACACAAAGCTGCACCTTGCGCCGGTATTCGCGGCGATGTCCGGAGTCGTACGTGGTGCGCTTGATCTCTTCGCCCACAAGCCCGATGCAACAGGGTTACGGCCGGTTACGCAAGTGAGACGATTACCGACAGTGTCCGATCTCACCCCGGGGAGCGCAGTTGGCAAGCTCGCACAAGTCCGCTGAATTCATCGCCGCCATCGACCAGGGCACCACCAGCACCCGGTGCATGATCTTCGACCACGACGGGGCCGAGGTGGCTCGCCACCAACTCGAGCACGAGCAGATCCTGCCCCGCGCCGGCTGGGTCGAGCACGACCCGGTCGAAATTTGGGAGCGCACCTCCTCGGTGCTGACGTCGGTGCTCAACCGGGCCGACCTTTCCCCCAAAGACATTGCAGCGCTGGGAATCACGAACCAGCGCGAGACGACGTTGGTCTGGAACAAGCGGACCGGCCGGCCTTTTTACAACGCGATCGTCTGGCAGGACACCCGTACCGACCGCATCGCGTCGGCACTGGACCGCGACGGCCGTGGGGATGTGATCCGCCGCAAGGCCGGACTGCCGCCGGCGACCTACTTTTCCGGCGGCAAGCTGCAGTGGATCCTGGAGAACGTTGACGGGGTGCGCGCGGCCGCCGAGGCCGGCGACGCGCTGTTCGGCACCGCCGACACCTGGGTGTTGTGGAATCTGACCGGCGGTCCGCGCGGCGGCGTGCACGTCACCGACGTCACCAACGCCAGCCGGACGATGCTGATGAACCTCGAGACGCTGGACTGGGACGACGAGCTGCTGTCGTTCTTCGACATTCCCCGGGCGATGTTGCCGGCGATCGCCTCGTCGTCGCCGGTCCAGCCCTACGGCGTCACCAGCGAGAACGGCCCCGTCGGCGGCGAGGTGCCGATCACCGGCGTCCTCGGCGACCAGCACGCCGCCATGGTCGGCCAGGTGTGTCTGGCCGCCGGGGAGGCCAAAAACACCTACGGCACGGGCAATTTCCTGCTGCTGAACACCGGCGAGACGATCGTGCGCTCCGACAACGGCCTGCTGACCACGGTCTGCTACCAGTTCGGGGACGCCAAGCCGGTGTATGCGCTCGAGGGTTCGATCGCGGTGACCGGTTCGGCGGTGCAGTGGCTGCGGGACCAGCTCGGCATCATCAGCGGCGCGGCCCAGAGCGAGTCGCTGGCCCGTCAGGTCGACGACAACGGCGGGGTGTACTTCGTGCCGGCGTTCTCCGGCCTGTTCGCGCCGTACTGGCGCTCGGATGCCCGCGGCGCGATTGTGGGCCTGTCGCGGTTCAACACCAACGCGCACCTGGCGCGCGCGACGCTCGAGGCGATCTGCTACCAGAGCCGCGACGTAGTCGACGCGATGGCGGCGGATTCCGGTGTGCGCCTTGAGGTGTTGAAGGTCGACGGCGGCATCACCGGAAACGACCTGTGCATGCAGATTCAGGCCGACGTGCTCGGGGTCGACGTGGTGCGACCGGTGGTCGCCGAGACCACCGCGCTGGGTGCGGCCTACGCGGCGGGCCTGGCGGTCGGGTTCTGGGCAGACCCGTCGGATCTGCGCGACAACTGGCAAGAGGACAAGCGCTGGACCCCGACCTGGGACGACGACCAGCGCGCCGCCGGATACGCCGGCTGGCGCAAGGCCGTCGAACGAACCCTGGACTGGGTCGACGTCTCGTAGCCTTCATGCGCCGAGCGTGCGTGGTTGCGCAATGAAACGCCGTTTTGGCTGGCATTCCGCGCACGCTCGCCGGATGAGGAGACGTGAAAATACCCGCCGGCGGGGCTCGCCGGCGGGCATCTCACTTACGGCTCAGTCTTCGCCGAGGATGCCGTAAACCTCGCGTCGCGCGTTGTTGAGAAGCTCGACAATGCGTTGCTGTTGCTCTTCGCTGGCCGTGTGCGCGGACTGCGCAACGGCGCCGAACAACTGGCCAATGGCGGCCCGCAGGTTCACCTGTCCCGGGTCGGCGTCCTCCGTGATCTCTTCCCACGGAGGGGTCTCGACCTTCTCGGCGGCCATGCGGCCGGTGTCGGTCAGCTCGAAAAGCTTCTTGCTGCCATCGGTTTCGCTCGCGGTGATCAAGCCTTCGTCATCGAGCAGCTGAAGCGTCGGGTATACCGAGCCGGGGCTCGGCTTCCAGAGTCCGTTGCTGCGTTCGGCGATCTGCTGGATCATCTCGTAGCCGTGCATCGGCTGCTCGGCCAGCAGTTTGAGGATGGCCGCCCGCACGTCGCCGCGCCTGCCGCGGCCGGGGCCCCCACGGCCTCGTCCGCCGCGCCTACCGCCGCGCCCGAAACCTGGGCCGAAACCGGGTCCGAAACCGGGGCCGAAGCCAGGCCCGAAACCGGGCCCGAAGCCGCCACCGAAGCCGGGGTCAAAGCCCCTGCCGGCGTGTTCACGGACGTGTTCGCGGAATTCGTGTCGGGCCTGACGCCGTGCGGCATGCAGGGCGCGTCGGTCCACCGGGCCTGGTCCGAAGCCGAATCCGAAGCCTGGTCGGCCTGGGAAGTCCCCGTCGCCTGGTGTGAAGGGGTTAGTCATATCTGTAGTCCTTGGGTCTCAGGGAAGCGCCGTGATGCGCTTCCGGTGTATCACAGAGTATCACGATATATCGTTAACCTATCGCGATGCAACCCCCAGTGGGATCTGGGCTTGTTTGCGTTCCCCGGGGGCCGGGTAGCACCTGTGTGATGAATGGCAACAATCACGACCTGGCAATCGACCACCGCGCGGACCACGCGACCGAGGCTGCGCAGGCCGAAAGCCGCTCCCGGGGGACCGTCCGCCCGTGGGTCAACTGGGGGTTGGCCCTGACGCTGGTGCCCGCCGCGGCGATCGTGATGCTCTTCGCTCTCGGCGCTGTGGTCAGCACCGATTCCTGCGCCGATCACAGTTGCCCCGGTCTCGGGGGCGGCAGTATCGACTTCGGTGTCGCGTTCTACGGCGCGCCGGCGGTCGCCCTGGTCGTCCTCTTCGTCTCGTTCTTCACGGCGAAACGCAAAGGGGGCCTTGCCGTTCCGCTGTGCGGATGGGCGCTGCTAATTGCCGACGTCGCCATCATGGTCGCGACGGTCGCGCAGTAAATCAGCGCCGATACGCCGGCATGTTGTCGGCGAGCTCGTCGAACAACGCCTGGTTCAGTGAGAAGGCGATCTTCACCTCGTCGACCGCACGATCGATCTCTTCGGCATCGAGGCTGAGCCCGTCGAGTTTGGCTCGGTAAGAGTCTTTATACGGCTTGGGCCGCATCGGAAATTCGTAGAACGCCAACCCGGCGCCGCCTAGGTCGAAGGTCCGGTCGAGGATCTTGCCGATGGCCTGGCCGCCGGACAGGTCGCCCAGGTAGCGGGTGTAGTGGTGCGCCACCAGGGCGCCGCCCCAGGATGCGGTCGCGACCCGGTCGCGGTAGGCCCGCGCCGCGGGGGATTCGACGTCGTGCGTGCCGCCGGGCGCCCAATGCTGCAGGTCGGCGTCGATCGCCGACACCCGCTCCAGGTCCGGGTCGTATACCGCGGCGACCAGCGGGTCGTCCCGTCGGGCCCGCATGGCGTCTTCCAGTGCGCCGTAGACCACCCGCAGCCGTCGCAGGTAGTCGGCGTAGCCGTGGCCATTGATCCGCCCGGCCAGCAGTTCCGATACGAACGACGACCCTTCGGCGGCGTCGTGCTCGGCGGCCGAACCTTCTTTCATCGCCACGGAGAGGGGTGGCGTGCGCTTGTCGGCGCTCACTGGCATGCTCCACTCCACAACGATCGGGTGCGCGTACAAAGGTCAATTACAACAGCTTTCGCGAACTGATCGCGAATTTTACGGGGCGCGATCGACACCCCAGGTGTGGGGCAGCATCGGCTCGCACGTGGCGTCGTGGTGGCGCCGCTGCAGCAGTTAGCTGGGTGCGGCGAATCCGCCGCCGTGTGTCGCTGTGCCCGAATCCGGCACGGTCGGCGGTGCCGGTTGCGGCGCCGGTGACGGCACCGCACCGGGCCACGGGGCAGGGCCCGGTGGGCCCGTCGGCGCGCTCATCGGAGGCCACGGTGCCGGCCCGGGGGGCGGCCACGAATGAGCGGGCCCGGGTGGCCCCGAGGGCATAGGAGGCATCATCGGCCGAAGTCGCGCCAGTTCGCGACGGTGTCGTTCGGCGAGCACGGCCGCGAGCACGAGCTCCGGTGGTGCGCCGGGCGGGGGTGGCGGGGCAATCCGTGAGACCACGTCACCGGCGATCCGGTAGCCCATCTGCTGGCGCAGAGGCGGATCGAGTTGTGTTGCCCGAGAAAGGAATTGGCGAGCGACCTCGGCCCGGTCGGCGTCCAGCCCCGAGAGCTGCAGCGATGACGCCCACCACGCCAACGACGGCGGCATCGCGGGCGGCGCGGTCAACCGGGGACCACGTTCGCTGACGACGACGGTGCCGGCGAAGATGTCGCCGATGCGCTTGGCCTTCGGCGACAAGATGCTGCAAATCACCGCGGGACTTCCGGCGAACATCCAGATTTCCACCACCGACGCCAGCGCGCGAAACAACGCCTGCCGGAAGCGTTCCGGGCCGCCGTCGTCGGACACCACGCGCAGGCCCATCGCCATCTTGCCCAATGATCGTCCCCGCGTCGCGGTCTCGAACACCAGCGGATAGCCCACCATCACGAGCACCGTGAAGATGATGACAATCGCGGTTGTCAACGCCTCGTCGAATTGGGTCAGGGTGGCCGCCCACAGGAACAACCCGATCACGTAGCCGACGCCTATCACCGTGATGTCGATCAGCGCGCTCACCGCCCGCACCGGTAGCTGGGCGATCTGCACGTCGAGCACGACGGCGTCGCCGGTCACCACCTCGGACATAACACCGAACGGTACAGGCTTCACCTTGGCAGGCGGCGGTACGCGGGTGGGCTCAATTAGGCTGCGCAGGTGGATGTCGACGCGTTCGTGCTGACCCATCGCGGCACCTGGGACCGGCTGGACCAGCTGATCAAAAGGCGGCGGTCGCTGACGGGCGCCGAAGTCGATGAGCTGGTCGAGCTCTACCAGCGGGTGTCCACCCATCTGTCGATGCTGCGGTCGGCGAGCACGATCGGATCGGATTCGCTGCTGATCGGCCGGCTCTCGAGCCTGATCGCACGCGCCCGCGCCGCGGTGACGGGCGCGCATGCGCCGCTGAGCAGTGCCTTCACCCGATTCTGGACGGTGTCGTTCCCGGTGGTTGCCTACCGTGCATGGCGGTGGTGGTTGGCGACGGCCGTCGTGTTCTTCGCCGTGGTGGCGGTGATCGGTTTCTGGGTGGCCGGCAATCCGGAGGTGCAGTCCGCCCTCGGAACACCTTCGGATATCGACGAATTGGTCAACCACGATGTCTCGTCGTACTACAGCGAGCACCCGGCCTTGGCGTTCGCCTTGCAGGTCTGGGTCAACAACTCCTGGGTCGCCGCAAAGTGCATCGCGTTCGCCGTCTTACTCGGGCTGCCGATCCCCTACATACTTTTCCAAAACGCCGCCAATGTGGGCGTGATCGCCGGGCTGATGTTTCACGCGGGCAAGGGCGGCATCCTGCTCGGGCTGCTCGCTCCGCACGGGCTGCTGGAGCTGACCGCGATATTCCTCGCCGGCGCCATGGGGATGCGGCTGGGGTGGTCGGTGATTTCGCCGGGCGACCGTCCCCGCGGGCAGGTGCTCGCCGAGCACGGCCGCGCAGTCGCGTCGGTCGCGGTGGGTTTGGTGGCCGTGCTGCTGATCTCCGGACTGATCGAGGCGCTGGTGACACCGTCACCGTTGCCGACCGCGGTTCGGGTCGGCATCGGAATCGTCGCCGATTTGGCGTTTCTGTCGTACATCGCGTATTTCGGACGTCGGGCGGCGAAAGCCGGGGAGACCGGCGACATCGACGACGCACCCGACGTCGTGCCGACCCGCTAACCGAAAACTACAGCCGTCCGGTCGCTTTCATCGCCAGGTAATGGTCGGCGAGCGCGGGGGCGAGTTCGGCGGGAGCGGCGTCGACCACCTCCACCGCACTGCGACGCAAGCGCGAGGCGATCGCATGCCGATCGTTGCGCGATCGTTCGGCGGCCGCCGCATCGTAGACCGCGGCCGCATCGGAACGCGCGGCGGCCAATTCGTCGACGCGCGGGTCGGCGACCGCGGCGATCATCACGTGGTGTTTGCTCGACAACCGGGGCAGCACCGGCAGCAGACCCTCGTCCAGGGCGGTCGCGTTGAGGTCGGTCAGCAGCACCACCAGTGACCGGCGCCGGGTCCGCCGCAAAATGTTGGCAACCATTGCACGCCAATCGGATTCGACGAGCGTGGGTTGTAGCGGGGCCATCGCATCTACCAATTGGGCGAGCAGCTCGGTGCGCGATGCGCCGAACACGCCGGCCCGGCTCACCCGGTCGTGGGCGAGGAAGTCGACATGGTCCCCGGCGCGCGACGCGAGGGCGGCCAGCAACAGCGCGGCGTCCATCGACCAGTCCAACCGGGGCCACCCGGCGGGGTCGGATGCGGTCGGGTCGACGCCGACACGACCGGCCGCCATGCGACCGGTGTCCAGCACGATGACGACCCGGCGGTCGCGTTCCGGGCGCCAGGTGCGGACCACGACGTCGGCGCGACGCGCGGTGGCGCGCCAGTCGATGGAGCGGACGTCATCGCCGACGACATACTCACGCAACGAATCGAATTCGGTGCCCTGCCCGCGGATCAGCGTCGGCAGCAGACCGTCGATCTCGCGCAGTTTGGCCAGCCGCGACGGTAGGTGCTTGCGCGACAGGAACGGTGGCAGCACCCGGACCTGTCCGGCCACCGGTTGCGAACGCTGCCGACCGGCCAGCCCCAGCGGCCCGAACGATCGGGCGGTGACCGCCGCTGCGCTTTGGTCGCCGCGGCGAACCGGGCGCAGGACGGTGCCGAGGTGCTGCTGCTGGCCGGCGGCGACATTGACGGGGTGGGTGCGCGGCTGCGCACGCGCGCTCGGGGGCCAGGCGTCGCGGATCTGGCCGCGGAACCGGCGCCGGCCCTCGTTGTGCACCAGCAGATCCGCGTCCACCTGCTGGCCGAGTCGGGCCGAGGTGTCCGGCGAGCGGGTGTAGCGCAGCTTGCGGGGGCTGGCCGCCAGCCCGATGTCAAGGGCCACCGCCGCCGCCAGCGTCACCAGCAAAGCCAGGAAAGACTTTGCGGGCCAAGGCGATAGCGCGATCGGTAGGATGCAGATCAACGCCACCAAGCCGGTGCGTCCGGTGAGGACCACTATCGGGGTACCGGGGTCGACGCCAGAATCCCGTCGAGCACGCCGTCGGGGGTGGCGCCTTCGAGCTCGGCCTCCGGGCGCAGCATGATGCGGTGGCGCAGCGTCGGGCGGGCCATCGCCTTCACGTCGTCGGGAGTGACGTAGTTGCGCCCCGACAGCCAGGCCCAGGAGCGGGCGGTCCCCAGCAGTGCCGTCGCCCCGCGGGGCGACACCCCCAGCTGGAGCGCGGGGGAGGAGCGGGTGGCCCCGACGATGTCGACGATGTAGCCGAGCACCTCGTCGGCGACGCGCACCCGGCGCACCGCGTCGCGGCCGGCCGCCAGCTCGGCGGGCCCGGCCACCGGCTTGATCGCGGACAGGTCGCGCGGGTCGAAGCCGTGCGCGTGCCGAGCCAGGATGGCGATCTCCGAATCACGTGGCGGCAGCGTCACATTCAGCTTGAGCAAAAATCGGTCCAACTGCGCCTCGGGCAGCTGATAGGTGCCCTCGTATTCGATCGGGTTCTGCGTGGCGGCAACGATGAATGGGTCGGGCAGCGGCCTGGGTTCGCCGTCCACGCTGACCTGACGTTCCTCCATCGCCTCGAGCAGCGCGGCCTGTGTCTTGGGCGGGGTGCGGTTGATCTCGTCGGCGAGTAGCAGGTTGGTGAACACCGGGCCGGGGCGGAACGCGAACGCGGCGGTGCGGGCGTCGTAGACCAGAGAACCGGTCACGTCGCCGGGCATCAGGTCGGGGGTGAACTGCACCCGTTTGAACTCAAGTTGCAGGGCCGCGGCCATGGCCCGCACCAACAGCGTCTTGGCCACTCCCGGAACACCTTCGAGCAGCACGTGCCCGCGGCACAGCAGCGCGATCACCAGGCCGCTGACGACGCCGTCCTGCCCGACGACGGCCTTGGCGAGCTCGGCGCGTAACGCCAACAACGCCTCACGTGCTGGGTCTGCTTGCGGGTCAGACGGGGTGAGAGGGGTGGACGGGACGGAAGGGGTGGAAGGGGTGGAAGGGGTATGTGTCACGAGCGGGTGACCTGCCTTTCGATTTCGTCGAGCGCGCGCGCGAGTTGCAGTAGGTCGTTGTCGGTGGCCGGCGGCGGCCCGAACAGGTTGTAGGACAGATAGTTCGTGTCGACCCCGCTGCGCTGGGCCACCGTCGTCACTACCACCGGTGGAGGCGCACCCGTGCCCAGGCCGAGCCGGGGCAGCAGCCGCTGCAGCGTCGCGGTGCGCAGCGCGTCGGCGGCGCGGTCACGTGCCCGGCGGGACCGGTAGAGCCGGCCGCGGCCCTCGACTGTTTCGGATGCGCGCACGACGACGGGCAATTGCTCGGCCACCAGCGGGCCGATGCGCCGTCCCTTCCACAACGCCACCAGCAGCACGACCAGCGCCAGCTGCCAGACGATCCAGGTGACGTTGGCCGGAATCAGGTCGTAAATCGATGTGGGAGCGGAGTTCTCACCCTCGTAGCGGTGCGGCGCGTACCAGATGAGGCGCGGCTGTGCGCCCGCGAGGTTCATCGCCAGCGCGGTATTGCCCTCGGGCAGCAGGTCGTCGTTGGTCATGAAGTCGCTGCTGCCGACCACCGTGACGGTTCGCCCGCCGTCCCGGTAGCGAATCAGAACCCCGTCGTAGCACCGGGTAGCCGCGCGGCCCTTGACGTCGTAGCTGGCGCTCGGTCCGAAGCGGACCGAGCCGGCGCGAACGGCCTCGCGCAGAGTGCAATTCGGTTGGCTATCGAGAGTGCTGGTGGTCGCCTTGCTGAGATCCGGCGCTAACGCCTCGCGGGTGCGCGCCGTGGGTTGCACCAAGAGGAGGTCGCCGGGGGCTCGGGCCAGCCGGTCCAGCAGCGCGCTGTCGGTCAGGAACTGGCTCTCGGCCACCAGGATCAGCGTGTCGGGGCGTGCCGCCTGCTCGACGTCGCCGATGCCGTCGGCCACGACGACCTCGACGCCGTTGTCGCGCAACAGCGTTACCAGCGCGCGGGCGCCGTCGGGTTGGGTCGACTCCGGGTCCATCGGGTAGCCCGGTCGCGGTGCGGTCAGGTACGTGGTGATCGCCGCCACCGCCGCGAGCACGATCAGGGTCAGCAGCGGCCACCGCCACGCGCGCCAACGGCGGGTCGTCGCCTCGGGTCCCTCCACCGCTATCGTCACCCGACCTGAGTCCAGTTCTCTGTCGCGTCGGCTCGTCCGGCCGTCGGCGCGCCGGCGGATGCCCGCGACCGCAAATGATCGTTGAGGTCGGCGATCATCTGGTAGGCCGCCTGGGTGCCGGGTCGCTCACCATAGGTGACATCATTGAAAGCCGTTGCCGCCATGGATAATTCGCCCGCCAGGTGCGGCAACGCCGCGCCGGCGTCGTGGGCCAGCTCGTTGGCGGTGCGGCCGGCATTCGGATTGAGTACGCCGGACTCTTCCAGCTGGCGGGCGACGGCGCGCAGCCGGTGCCGAATCGCGGCGGACCAATTCCCCTCCGCCGCAAAGCCTTCGGCGGTGGCCCGATGCTGTGCCGCGGTGAGTGGGGCGGATTCGAACAATTGGTAGTCGCCGCCGCGTTTGGTGCGCATGGTGCGTCGCGCGATGTGGATGGCGGCGACCACCGCCACCGCGAGCAGGGCAAACAGGACCGTGGCCGTGAACCACCCGCCCGGGATCTTCGAGGTCGCCTCCAGCAGCCGGTACAGCTTTTCGCTGAGCCACTCGTCGAGCTGTTGCGCCGCGCCCCGCGAATAGATCGGTTTGCTCAGCTCATTCTGTGCGGCCTCGTGCGCGGCATCGCGGTCGATGTCGATGGAAGGCACGGTCAGCTTGTCCTCATGCCGGCCGTCTCAGCCAGAGGTAATCCGTGGACTCGGTCGCGGAGGGCCCGCCGGCGGCGCCCGTCTGCAGCACCAGGTCGAATGCTTCGGCACGGATTCGGCGGTCGGTGTAGAGCAGCACGATGACCCCGGCGGTGAACGGCGCGGTGATAATCTGACCGATCGCCGATCCGATCGACGCGATCGTGCTGCCGACGAGAACCGCGCCGACCGAAGACGCCCCGGACACCATCAACTGGCCGCCGATGCTGAACGGCGCGGCGACGGCATCCGCTACCACGGTGGCCACCAAGAACGTCAGCAGCCGAATGCCCAGCACCCGCCAGAAGCTGTTGCGGACCAAGGCAAATGATCTGGTGATCGCTTCGATGACCGGCAGCCTCTCCAGCACGATCAGCACGGGCGCGAACATCACCACGTTGTAGAGGTAGGCCATCACCGCGATCATCAGGAGCAACAGCGGGAACCCCAGCAGGACCGCGGCCGCGGGGTTGCCGACGGCCGCGATCATGGCGACGAGCACCACGAACAGCCCCACCAGCGCCGCCACCACCGCGCCCTCCAGCAACGCCAGGCCGAGCAGCGCGGGGATGCGCCCACGAATCCGCGACCACGTTTCGCGGATGGTGATCGACGATCCGAACACCGCCCGCCCGACGATGACGGTGAGCATTCCGGACAGCAACGTGGCACCCAGCCAAGTGACGACGAGGCTGGCACCCAGGGACGTCAGCAACGTGCCGAAGACTCCCGCGGTCACCTCGTCGGGATGCTGCGACGCGATCCGGTCGTAGGCGGCCACCGGCCCGAGCGTGGCGGCCAGCGAGACGAGCTGCATCAGCACGACCACTATTGCGGTCAGGCCCAGCGTCGCCTTCGGGTTGGCCCGCACGTAGCCCACCGCTCCGTTGAAGATGTCGCTCAACGTCAGGGGACGCAGCGGGATGATCCCGGGTTTGACCGCCCACGGGAGCATTCCCGGCGCCGCAGGTGGCGGGCCATAGCCTGGCGGCGGCCCGTAACCCGGCGGTGGGCCGTAACCGGGCGGCGGCCCGTACCCAGGCGGCGGGCCATAACCGGGCGGGGGCCCGTACGCCGGTGGTGGGCCATAGCCCGGCGGCGAACCATAAGCCGACGGCTTAGCGCCGTACGCCGGTGGCGGGCCATAACCGGGCGGGGGGCCATAAGCCGGCGGCACACCGCCGTACGCCGGTGGCGGCCCGGGCGGGTACCCAGGCGGAAGCGTGCTCACCGGGCGCCGCGGCCGTCGTCGTTGGTCATGGCGTCCATCCTGCCCATCCTGCCCTTCCCTGCACAGGCGGGGCCATTTCCACGATCTTGGCCACACCCGGCCGTCGCGAGGACCCTGGCGCGTAGCGTCTGCTCCATGGCGGAACTCAAAGCCCGGATCAGGGCGGATCTGACCCAGTCGATGAAATCGCAGGACAAGCTGCGAACCGCCACCCTGCGCATGGTCCTGGCGGCGATCCAGACCGAGGAAGTCTCCGGCAAACAGGCCAAGGACCTCACCGACGATGAGGTGATCAAGGTGTTGGCCAGGGAAGCCCGCAAGCGCGGTGAGGCCGCCGAGATCTACACCCAGAACGGACGGGGTGAGCTCGCCGCCAACGAGCATGCCGAGGCTCGGATCATCGACGAGTACCTGCCGACCCCGCTCACCGACGCCGAGCTGGCCGACGTGGCCGACACCGCCATCGCCGAGGTCGCGGAGACAATTGGCGAGCGGCCCGGCATGAAGCAGATGGGCCTGGTCATGAAAGCGGCCACCGCGATCGCCGCCGGCAAGGCCGACGGCGCGCGCTTGTCCGCGGCGGTCAAAGACCGCCTCTAAGCGCACAGACCACCCGGCCGGGTCGTTTGCTCGCGGCGCGCCCGGGTATCCGTGCGGGTATGACCAACTTCGGCTATACCTTGATGACGGAGCAGAGCGGGCCGAAAGACCTTGTCCGCTATGCGGTTTCGGCTGAAGAACGCGGTTTCGACTTCGAGGTGTGCAGCGACCACTTCTCACCGTGGCTGACCTCGCAAGGACACGCGCCCAACGCGTGGGCCGTGTTGGGCGCGGTAGCGCAGGTGACCGATCGAGTGGATCTGTACACCTACGTGACCTGCCCGACGATGCGCTATCACCCTGCGGTCGTCGCGCAGCAGGCCGCCACCGTGCAGATCCTCGCCGACGGGCGGTTCACGCTCGGCCTGGGCAGCGGCGAGAACCTCAACGAACACGTCGTCGGACAGGGCTGGCCGACCGTCGAGCGTCGCCAAGACATGCTGCGCGAAGCCATCAAGATCATCCGCGAGCTGTTCGGCGGGCAACTGGTGAACTGGCGCGGCGACTACTTTCAGGTGGACTCCGCGCGGCTGTGGGACCTTCCCGACGTACCGGTCGGCATCGCCGTGGCGATGGGCGGCAAAAAGGCGATCGACAGATTCGCCAAACTCGCCGACCATCTGGTGGCGGTCGAGCCGAACGGAGACCTCGTCGACGCGTGGCACGCCGCCTGCCAAGCCACCAACGGCGCGGGAGCCCGACGGGTGGTCGGCCAGATACCGGTGTGTTGGGATCCCGACCGCGACGTGGCCATCGAGCGCGCCCACGACCAGTTCCGCTGGTTCGCCGGCGGGTGGAAGGTCAACGCCGACCTACCGACGCCGGCCGGGTTCGCCGGCGCGACCCAGTACGTGCGCCCCGACGACGTGGCCGCGGGCATTCCGTGCGGGCCGGATCTGGGTGCCATCGTGGATGCGGTCCGGCCCTATTGGGAGGCCGGTTTCACCGACATCGCGCTCGTCCAGATCGGCGGCGATGCGCAGGAGTTGTTCCTCAAGGAGGCCGCCGAGCCGTTGCTCGCCGAGCTGCGCGCGGCCGCGAACTGAACGGAGAGCTGTGATGTCAAATCACTTGCACGGCAAGAAGATCGCCATCCTCGCCGCGGATGGTGTGGAGAAGGTGGAGCTCGAACAACCACGCGCGGCGTTAGAACAAGAAGGCGCACTAGTCCAGCTGGTGTCACTCAAATCCGGTGAGATCCAGGCTCGTAACCACGATCTGGAGCCGGCGGGAACGGTCCCCGTCGATCGCGTGGTGTCGGATGTATCAGTCGACGAATTCGACGGTTTGATATTGCCGGGCGGCACGGTGAATCCGGACAAGCTGCGGCTGGACAGTTCGGCGGTCGGGTTCGTGCGAGACTTCGTCCGTTCGGGAAAGCCGGTCGCCGCGATATGCCACGGTCCCTGGACCTTGGTCGAGGCGGGCGTTGTTGCCGGGCGGACGCTGACGTCGTACCCGAGCATTCGCACCGACCTGCGTAACGCGGGTGCCAACGTGGTGGACCAGGAGGTCGTCGTCGACGGCAACTTGATCTCGAGCCGGTCGCCCAGAGATCTGCCGGCGTTCTGTTCGGCGGTGATCGAGCAGTTAGCGCGCGTCGCTGCGGGCTAGCGAACATTCGGTTTAGACGAATGGTTTGCGGGCATTAGTCAGTCTGTGCCGCGCAGTCGCGGCGAATTGACTGAAAGGCCCGCGCTTGACGACCACGATTCCGGCCCGGATCGGCGCCTCGGCAGTCGCCGAGGTGTATCAGCCGCAACAAGATTCGCGACTGCTGGTGAAAGCGTTGCGAACAACCGCTAGTGTCGCGGGGCGGCGGGTTCTCGATTTATGTACCGGCAGCGGTTACGTCGCGATCGCGGCGGCCGAGTTGGGCTGCGCCAGCGTCACCGCTTTCGACATCTGCCCCAGTGCCGTGCAATGTTCGCGCGACAATGCCCTTGATGCCGGAGTGAAAGTCGATTTCCGGCAAGGTTCGTGGATGAGGGCCCTCGCCTGTGCTCCGTTCGATCTGGTGCTGTCCAATCCGCCGTATGTACCCACCCCGCCCGACGGCGTCGGAGACAGCCTTCCGCCGCAAGCGGGCCCGTCGTGGGCGTGGAATGCCGGTTCCGATGGTCGCCTGGTGTTAGACCCGCTGTGCAAAGCTGCTTCAAAGCTGTTGTGCAAGGGGGGATCGATGTTGCTGGTGCAGTCGGCATTCGCCGATGTGGGGCGAACGTTGGATGCGTTGCGGGCGGGCGGACTGGCCGCCGATGTCGTCGCATCCCAGTGGATTCCATTCGGCCCAGTACTCTCGGCGCGCGCCAAGTGGTTGGAGGACACCGGTCGGATCCGGCGAGGCTGCCGGGAAGAGGAGCTGGTAGTCGTCCGGGGCGACAAGCCATGACCGGCACCCGGGTGCAAGTGATACCCAAGGGACCCGTGCTGGTATCCGGCCCCGTCCGGGTCGAACTCCCCGACGGGCGCGTCGTGGAGTCCGACCGGTTCATGGTGGCGATCTGTACCTGTGCGCGCAGCAAGGTATATCCGTTGTGCGACACCAGCCATCGACGCTGCCGGTCCCTGGCGGGCGATCAGGCTAGCGGCCGCCGCAACGACGACTGACCCCGCTTCCACGACGCCATCAAGGTGTCCGCCAAGCGTTCTTCGACAACGGCGTGAGCGCGCATCCCGAACACGACGTCGCGGTCGAGGTTGGGTTCGCAGGCAACCAGAGCACCGACCACGTCATGGCGGACCACCTGCTCGTGCACCGCGTCGGCCTCGACATGCTCGCTGTAAAAAGCGATGCACGCCTGCGGCGCCTGCAGGCGCCGCAGCGCCTCGACCATCCGCTGGGATCCCGGCGGCGACGTGATTTCCGTTGCGGCGAAATGCCCGATCGCCGCGCCGCGCAACCAGCGATGCAAGCCGAAAAGTGACATCAGGTTCACCACGGCCAGCGATTCGGCGGGGACGGCCTCCAGGTAACCCAGGTACGTGGCGTCCAGGTCGGCCGCGGTCAAGAGATCGGCGAACAGCTGCTGGTGCAGCCGCTCCCCCCGCCCGGCGCCATACTCGTCGAATTCGATCGCCACGAACGCCGCCTTGGCGGTGCCGGTGAGGCGCGGAATCGCCCAGGCGTGCGGGTCGCCTTCCTTGAGGTGGTAGAGCGACCTGTGCGCGAAGTACTCCCGCGCCTGCTCCCAGCTTCCGGTATCGCGCAGGTAGTAGGACGGACCGGTCCCGTCGAGGGGCTCGAGCGAGATCGCCTCCATCTCGAGTGCCGCGGTGTGGTCGAATTCGATGGGACCGACGTCGCGGCGTACCCCCGCCAGGAATGCGTGCTCGAGTTCGGCGCGCAGGTGCAGCAGCGCGGGGTTCCATTCCCAGGTCGCATCGACGCCGGCGAACCCGCGGTAATGCAACTCGTAACACATGAACAGGGCCAGCTGCAGGTCAAGGCCATAGGGATCCGAATCGCGCACCGAGGCGGAGATACGGGAGAGCTGGTTGCGTGACGCGGGGCCGGCCAGGGTACGGCGAACTGCCATCGACAGCGGCCCGTGGGCCGCGGGCAAGGCGGGCTCGATGCTGATCGATGCACGGGTCACGCGTGGATACGTACCCGCTCAGGGCGGGCGCAAACGGTTTGGTCAGCGGTTGACCGGTTCGGCGGCCGGGGGTAGTCGAAAGCTGAATTCGAGCGTTGTTCCCGCCGCGGTGCAGTGCAGTTCGACCGAGTCGCTGATGGCCCTGATGAGCGGCAGGCCCCGGCCACCGTTGCGGGGTTGGGCGGCCGGTGTTTTCCACGAGCCCCAATCGCCCACTCGCGCGTGGATTTCGCCTTCCACGGCTTCGGCCTCGACCAGCATGGTCCCGACGCTGTGCCCGCGGTATGCGTGCTCGACGCTGTTGGTGCATGCCTCGCTGATGACCAGCACGATGTCGGCGGCCAGTTCATCGGGGACGTCGGCAGCCCGTAACCAACCGGACAGCCGGCGTCGGACACCGGCCAAATTGTCTGCGCTGGCCTCGCTTTCGATTCGCAGCGGCGCGAGCTCGTGCCGGTAGATCACCATCGCGACATCATCGTCGTATCCCGCGGCGGGAGCCAACTCGCCAAGTATCGCATCGGCCACCGCGTCGAGCGGCAGACTCATGGTGAACACCAAAACATCAGCCGCGCGCGCGATTCCGTCATCGATCGACTCGTGCCTGCGTTCGACCAAGCCGTCGGTGAACAACATCAGGGTCGAGCCGGGCGGCAGCTGGTGGGAGAGTTGCGGGCGGGGGCGGTCGCGGCGCACCGCGAGCGGTACCGATCGCGCCTCGGTCAGCATGGTCGTCCCGGATCCGGCCGCGGTGAGCACCGCGGGCATATGGCCGGCGTTGCTGTACTGCAGGACTCCGGATTCGGTATCCAGGATCGCCAGAAATACGGTGGTGCAGTATGCGTTTGGGATGAGAGAGGCGGCCGCGTCGAGCTGCTCGAGCAGCACCGCCGGTTCGGCGCCGGTGAGCAGGAGTGCGCGAGCCGAGCTGCGTAGCTGACCCATGATCGCGGCGGCGGGTAAGCCGCGGCCGACGCAGTCGCCGACGACGATGCCGATGCGGTGATCGCCGACCGGTAGCACGTCATACCAGTCGCCGCCGATTTCCAGTGGTGGCACGGCGGGTTCGTAGCGGACCGCGAAACCCGCGGGTGGCTGCAGCGGCGGCAGCATCGCCCGCTGCAACGTCATCGCCGTCTCGCGCGCACTCTCGAACTGACGGACGTGCTGCATCGCCAGACTGAGATGACCGATCAGCACCGTGGCCAGCAGTCGATCTTCGCTGCTGACCCACCGCGGTACGCGAAACTCCAGCCACAACGCGATGTCCCCGGTACCCGATAGTACCGCGATCAATCCCTTTGCCTTGCCAGGAGATTCGGGCCCGTCAACCGTTTTGGCCGTCAGCGGCAGCTGGTGTCGCGCGAACTCGAATATCATGCGCAACCACGGATCCAGCTCGCGCCACGAGGATTCGTGCGGTTCGCCGGCCATCTGGACGATGGGTTCGCCCTGGGAATGCTCGCCGGGCGGCCACATCACGGCGACCACCCGCTGCACGTCGACGGTGGTGCGGCATTCTTCGAGCGTGATCGACAGCACCTCGTCCACACTCTTGGCCACCGCCACGGCCGTCGCCAATCGAAGCACCGCGCTTTCCCGGTGGGCGAACGCCCGTTCCGCCGTGATGTCGCGGATGGTCCCGACGTAGACGCCCTCGTCCGAGCCGCTTCCGGTGACGGCGTTGATGCTCACCGCCACCCAGGCGAGGTGGCCGTCCTTGTGCCGAATGGGCGTCTCGTAATCGGCACTGCCGTGGGTCCGCACCCGGGATTGCTGTTCACCGGCCGTCTTCTTGTCGACCAGCCACGGGTGCGGCCACGCGTAGGGCAAACCCTCGGGTCCATAACCGAGTATCTCGGCGAAGGCGCTGTTCATGTCGACCACGGCGCCTTCGTTGTCGGCGACGAAGAATCCCTCCTGCAGGGAATTCACCAGGGCGGTACGGAATTTGTCGCGGTCGGCCAGATCCTCGGCGCGGGCCCGCTGCTCGGCGTAACGCTTGGTGCCGTCCACAAACCCCCGCGTCGCAACATCGAGCGGGGCCAGCGTCTGCAACAGGAATTCCAAAGCGACCGGCGCGTCCAGTCCGGACGTCTTGCGAGAGTTCGAAAACCAGCCGCACATGGTGTTCGACGATGTCGAGCATGCTGACCTGTTCCTGCAGGGCGCGGCGGCCGAGTTCGTGGGCGACGGCGAGGCTGTCCTCGTCGCGCGCCTGCAGGTAGGTCCGCAGCGCGGCGAGGTAATGGGCGTGGAAGTCGTCGTTATCGGTCATGTTGTGGCCCCCCGGTGGCGTGCGGCGAGCACCATGGCATCGTCGGACTCTTTCGCGTGCTTGGCCAGGATCTGTTCGGCGATCGCCGCGGCGGGTGCGGCGAAGTCGATGTGGTCCAGGTGATCCTCGCCGATTCCGTCGCTGGCGATGACGAGCAGATCTCCTGTGCGTATCGGAACGACTTGCGCCGGAAAGATTTCCGGTATTCGGTAGCCGACGATGCCGGCGGTCAAGCGCGCTGAAGAGCGGATCTTGACCCCCATGGTGGCCTTGGCGACCAGGTTGGCCCTGACATTGCCCACCCCGGTCCAGTAGAGCTGGTTGGCGTCGAAGTCGATGTGTGCCAAGGTCATTGCCGCTCCCCTGGTGCCCTCCAGCACGCGATGGCAGAGCTGAACCAAGACTTCGACCCGTTCGCCGCTGGCGTTGCGCAGCGCTTGCGCCGCGGCGGTCGCCGCGTTCGCGGCGGACGGGCCGTGACCCAGCCCATCCACCACGCCGAACAAGGCGCCGTGGTCCTGGATGCCGACCGCGATCGACTCGTCGCCGCAGACGTGTTCGCCCGGTCGTGGGCGCCATGCGGTCGCCCATTCGATCGGCCCCCATCGCCCCCCGTCACGCACGGGCGGGAACCCATTTCCACATCTCGATGGCCGTTCCGCGACCGACTTCGGATTCCACGATCATCCGGTCCATCAGGCGACGCGAGCCGGGCAGGCCGAGACCCAGCCCTCGTCCGGTCGAATAGCCGTCTTCCATCGCCCGCTCGACGTCGGCGATGCCGGGGCCCTCGTCCTCGGCGCGGATTATCAGTGCCTTTCGGCCTTCCCGGTCGGCCACCGCCACCCGGACCGCACCGTGGCCGGCGTAGCTGGTGATGTTGCGTGCGACTTCCGAGATCGCGGTGGCGATCATGGTGACGTCGGTCAGCGAAAATCCGAGGTCGAGGGCTAGCTGGTGCCCGGCCTTGCGGGCGTCCACGATGTCGTCGGGGTTGTTGATCGCGACGACGACCTCACCCGCCACCATCGCGCCCGATCGTCGATTTACCCAGTCCCAGTTTGCGATTCAACAGCGCAAGACCTTCTTCCAGGTCCAGCGCGGTGTTCATGTCGTCGAACGCCAGGCCCAGTTGGACCATCGCAAACGCCACCTCCGGCTGTAAGCCGACGATCACGGTCTCGGCGCCGCGCAGCCGGGTCATGTGCGCGATCGTGCGCAGCGAGCGGGCCGCGAAGGAATCCATCACATCGATCGCGGTGACGTCGACGATGATCCCCAGGGCGCGAAACCGGCTGACCCGTTCCATCAAGTCGTACCGCAGACGTTCGGTGTCGGAGTCGGTGAGCGCGGCCTGCACGGAGGCGATCAGAAACGCGCCCTGTTTGAGAATTGGTACTGGCATGTGCCTGGTTGCGTTGCTTAGCCGGTTGCTTCGCCGGTGCGGGTGACCTCGTAACCGAGCAGGCGCTCGGCCTCTTCGATGCCTCCCTGCAGGTCGCCGACGGCGTTCATCTTCGACAGGTCCAAGCCGATCGTCACCAGCGTCAGGGCGATCTCAGAGGACAGCCCGGTGATGATCACGCTCGCACCCATCAGCCCCGATGCGTCGACGGTCTGCACCAGGTGGTTTGCCACCGTGGAGTCGATGGTGGGCACACCGGTGATGTCGATGACGACGACCTTCGCGCGGTTCGCCCGGATGGCGCGCAGCAGCTGTTCGGTGACCTGGCGGGCGCGCTGACTGTCGAGCACGCCGATGATCGGCAGAATCAGCAGCTGCTCGCGCACCTGCAGCACTGGCGTCGACAGCTCGCGGATGGCCTCCTGCTGCTGGCGGATGATGCGCTCGCGTTCCTGCACGAAGCTCACGCCCACGGTGTTGGCGATCCGGTTGGCGGCCGGCTCGTAGGCGTCCAGCACCCGGTTGAGCATGTCGAACTCGGCCTGGTACTTCTCGAACAGGGAGCGGGCCAGCACGTCGCGCAGCAGCAGCACGATGCCGAGGACCTCGTCGGTTTCCACGCCCCGCGGGATGATGCGTTCGGAGAGGTCGCGCGCGTAGTCCTGCAGCGCCTCGACGCTACCGGTCTCGAGCACCTCGACGTAGTTGTCGTAGACGGCGGTCGCCTCGGAGAAGATCTCCTCAGGCGTCATCGCCGTGAGCAGTTCGGCCGCGGTGATCCTGCGCGCCCACTCCTCGCGTAGCCCGGTTCTGTTTCTGCGAAGGTGTTGGACCAGCTGTGGCAGTAGGCCCTCGCTGGAAATCCCGGCCGTCTGTGACGTCGTGCTGGCGTTGGAATCAGTCGAAGAATCTGACATGTGGCCTCCCAAGGCCTCCAAGTGCACCTGATTGTGTAGAACGCTCCGCAGGACGCAGGTCCCATGGCGAGACTATCGTGGGCGGCGGCGCGCACGTGTTGAGGGCTTCTTCTTCGCGCAGTTGGGCGGGCGGGTTAGGCTTGCACCGAACTTAATGACGCGAGGCACGGACGAAGGATCGCCATTGTCAGCTCCCGATTCGATCACCACGTTGGTGGCAGACCACGATGGGGTCGCTGTGGTCAGTGTCAGCGGCGAAATCGACCTGGTCACCGCGCCTGCCTTGGAGCAGGCCATCGGCGCAGTCGTGGCTGAAGGGCCGACCGCGCTGGTCATAGACCTGTCCGGGGTGGAGTTCCTGGGCTCCGTGGGGCTCAAGATTCTGGCGGCGACATACGAGAAGCTCAGCGACTCCGCTGAGTTCGGCGTGGTGGCGCGTGGTCCCGCGACTCGGCGGCCGATTCACCTGACCGGCCTGGACAAGACCTTCCCGCTCTATCCGACCCTCGACGACGCCCTGACCGGCGTGCGCGACGGGAAGTTGAACCGCTAGCGCGGCCCCGCCTTACCTTTTCCTCAACGCGAGTATGAGGCCGTGCGATGATCGCGGCCATCGATGTGACCATCCTGAAGACGATCAGCGGTGGGACGGCCAGCCAGCGCGCGAAACCGAAATCGAGCGGCTAGACCGCAACTGGTGCAGCCTGCTGCAGGAATTGCGGGTGGTCCAGACCGGGGTCCGAATGCTCACCGGATTCCTGTTGACACTGCCTTTTCAGGCCTTTTCAGCAGCGATTCGACGTGCTCAGCGGGCGCATGCGGTTGCGCGCTCGCGGACCCTAGTAAACGCTTGTGAAACAGTATCTATGGGATGCTGTGCGCTATATCAGGGACTTGGCGGTGGCCGCCGTGTCGGTGCTGTTGGCGCTGGTCGCGCCGTGGCTGGGGCTGGCCTGGAATCTGCACGCCCGGCTCCGGGCCGACGACGTCGTGCTGCCGTTTGCTGACGGTGTTCCGGTCACCGCGGGGTGACCTGCGCATCGCGCCGGGTATTTCGCTGGTCGTCTCGTGTGCAATTTCTTTGTTTCATTTCGGTTCCTGGGTGTGGATCGCACCCCGAGGGGGTATCGACTGAGCTACGGGTGACTACAGGGAAGTCGGTCGTCCCGCCCCTGCTAGGAAAGGAACCCCCATGTCGACCGTTAGCGACTATGACGCCCGCCGCGTGTCCGACGTCGAGACCGCGGACAAGTCCGGTCTCCGGGAATTGGCGCCCGCTTTGCCCAAGTCGTCCGGGGTGCTCGTCGACGACGACCCCAGCGAAGCGTTCTTTGAGTTGCCCGACGCGGATCTGTCAGGTGAAGAGTTGGTAGTGACGGTGATCCCCGCGCGCGCAGACGAGTTCACCTGCTCCAGCTGCCATCTCGTGCAGCACCGCAACCGGTTGCGCAGCGCCGGCGGCACACCACCGCTTTGTGCGGACTGCGCCTGATCATCGCGTCCCCTTTCGATCAGGTTTGACCGCTCGACAAGAGCCGTTGGTGCTGCCCCGGTAGGCTTCAGCCGACCGCATTGCAGAGTCGGGGTCCCCAATGAAGGTGCTTCTCGTCATCGCGGCGGCTTTGGTGGGCGCCACGGCCGCGACGGCTCCCGCGCACGCCGATCCGGACGACGCCCAGTTCCTCAAAAACATCCGCGACAACATGGGCCGAGAGGTCACCGATCCCCAGGCGGCCGTCGCCTCGGCCCACGACATCTGCTCTTCGCTGCAGGCGGGCAAGTCCGCGGATGACGTCATCCGCGGCGTCCGGGTCGCCATGCAAGATTGGGACTACAACGAAGCCGCGTACTTCGTCAGCGCCAGCGTCGAAGCCTACTGCCCGGAAAGGCTTGCCAGCTCGTGAGTTAGATGCTCCCGGCGGGCATCAATTGAATTTGCTGGAGTACTGCGGGCAGTAAGCGCCCGTCGCCGCACCCATGATTGTCGCCAGTGAGGCGTCCTGTAACTGCGGGAGCCCCTGCTTCGCGTCGGCAAAGGTCTGGTCGAACGTCATTCCGTGCTGCCAGTCCGTGCACACCGCATGCCCGATGTTGACCATCGTCGGGTCCTTATCGCTGGGCCAGGTGATTCCCTTGTCCTTGAGCGCTTGCAGGAATCCGTCGTCGGCCGCGTCGGCACTTGCGAGCGGGGCCATGATGACTGCGGCACCGCCCAGGGCGGCGGCGAGCAGGCCGGTGAATCGTGCGGTCTTCTTCATTCGTTACTCCTCGGTGTCAGCCCCCTGGCGCTGCGCAGCAGCGGTTAGATTATGGCTTTGCTGATGGCTGACGCGTCGCGAAATGAGCGGTATTCAGTGTGGCCGCATATAAGTTTTAATTTGGATGTCATAAGCGACACGTTTGGGCTGACGGCATTCGTTGCCGTTAACCAGCCGTCAACCAGCCGTCAATCAGCTGCCCAGGACCTGAACGATCTCGCGCAGCGGCTCGGGCGAGGTGCCGATCTCGCCGAGGAAGGGGTGCGACAGTTCCACCACGACGAACAGCTCCGCAGCCACCAGCACCCCGAGGGTCCCGACCATCGCGGCGTGCACGCGGGGTTTCTCGCCGCCGTAGATGATGGCGCCTCCCAGCAGTAGCCCGCTGGTCAGGAAGATCACTGCCCACAATGACCACGGGGGCCCGACGTCCATGCGTGCCTGCACGACCCGTTCCGTGCGCGCCTGGCTCATCTTGTCCAGGTTGCTGAAGGACGTCGCGAGGAACGTCTTCTGAATGTCGTTGCGCGGCTGGACCTGTTGGTACGCCGAGTAGAGGCGGGTAAGAGCGCTGTCAGCCGCCGGGAATGAATGGCGTTGCGCCGCCTCGGTCCACTCGGCCTCCGCCGCGTGTTCGTAGTCGAGCAGGCTCTGCCGAATCCGGTCGCTGTCGGCTTTTTCGAAGACGGTGAGATCCCGGGCCAGTTGCGCTCCGGCCGCGCCCTCGGTGCGCGCATTGGCGTCCGCACTGTTGATCTGGCCCCACATCGAGGAAACGCAGAAGCCGATGAAGAACGCGAACACGAAACCGACGACGCCGAAAGCGAACTTGGTCACGTCGTTGTGCTCGTCGTTGTTGAGCGCGGGGAACCGGTGCCGGATCGCCGACAGGATCAGCACCGCGCCGCCCGCGACGACGATGATCAGACCGAGCAATAACAGCCACGACGGCACGTTGCTGACCAACCAACGACTCACGCCCGACTCCTTACGCGCCGCGCCTGCGGCTATTGCAGGCTAGTGCGGAAAGGTCGCGGACCGGAAGGACTGGAAGTGGGCAAAGCCCGAAGCCGAAATTGTCGCCGGCGGTCTGACCTGTAGGAGTACTGGTCGGGGTGGCGGGATTTGAACCCACGGCCTCTTCGTCCCGAACGAAGCGCGCTACCAAGCTGCGCCACACCCCGCCTGAAGCTTCGACAGCCTATCGCACCGGCCCATCGACTGGCCAAACCGCGAGGCAG
Organism: uncultured Actinomycetota bacterium; assembly: GCA_963758775.1. Lineage (GTDB taxonomy): Bacteria > Actinomycetota > Actinomycetes > Mycobacteriales > Mycobacteriaceae > Mycobacterium. The sequence continues at coordinate 338,030 of CAVWWU010000010.1, read as the reverse complement.
TCGTATGTCAGGTCCAGGCGCATGCACGTTCGAATTCGACCAGCGCCGCGGCGGGACCGCTGGGATCGAGCCCTTGGGCGCTGACCCACTCGTCGCTGAAATAGGTGTCGGCGTAGCGGTCGCCGCTGTCGGCGAGCAGTGTGACCACCGAACCGCTGCGCCCGTCGGCCACCATTTCGGCCAGCAGGCCGAAAGCGCCCCACAGATTGGTACCCGTCGATGGGCCCACACGGCGGCCCAGGACGGCGCTGACGTGGCGGGCCGCGGCGATCGACGCCGCGTCGGGCACCGAGACCATGCGGTCGACCACGCCGGGCAGAAACGACGGCTCCACCCGCGGCCGGCCGATGCCCTCGATGCGCGACGACGTTGGCATCGCCACGTCGTCCAGGTCGTTCCGGCCCAAGGCGTACGCGGGAAAGAACGCCGAGTTCTCCGGGTCGACCACGCACAGCTGGGTGGCGTGCCGCCGATAGCGGATGTAGCGGCCGATCGTGGCGCTGGTCCCGCCGGTGCCCGCGCCGACCACGATCCAGTCCGGCACGGGGTGCTTCTCGTCGCGCATCTGGGCGTAGATGGACTCGGCGATGTTGTTGTTGCCGCGCCAGTCGGTGGCGCGCTCGGCGTTGGTGAACTGGTCCAGGTAGTGGCCGCCGGTTTCGCGCGCCAGGCGTTCGGCCTCGTCGTACACCTGACTCGCGTTCTGCACGAAATGGCAACGCCCGCCTTGTGATTCGATCAGCGCCACCTTGGACGGGCTGGTCGCCGCGGGCATCACGGCGATGAACGGCAGGCCGAGCAGGGACGCGAAATACGCCTCGGATACCGCCGTGGAACCCGACGACGCCTCGACCACCGTGGTGCCCTTGTCGATCCACCCGTTGCACAGCGCGTAGAGGAACAACGAGCGCGCGAGCCGGTGCTTGAGGCTGCCGGTGATGTGGGTGCTTTCGTCCTTGAGATAAAGCTCGATCTCGAGATGGCTACCCCAGGCCGACGGCAGCGGATACCGCAGCAAGTGCGTATCGGCGCTACGACGGGAGTCGGCCTCGATCAGCCGGACCGCGTTGTCCGTCCAGTCACGCGAGCGGCTGTGGACCGCGACCTTGGTCCCGTCGTTCAACGCAAGGAAGCTGCTGGCTGAACACGGCCCAGGTCGCTGGTGGAGTCGCGGCCGCCGTGTGGGGCGGCGATCAGGGTCAGCAGAGTCGCCTCGGGCCGGCAGCAGAACCGCACCGGCGCGAATGGTGACGTGCCGATGCCGGCGGAGACGTGCAACCGCATGTCGGCGCCCCACCGGGACGGGCCCTTGGCGCGGCTGCGGTCCAGGCCGCAGTTGGTCACCAGCGCCCCGTACAGCGGCAGGCACAGCTGCCCGCCGTGGGTGTGGCCGGCCATCACCAGCTGGTACCCGTCGGCGGCGAAGCGGTCGAGCACCCGCGGTTCGGGCGAATGTGTGAGCCCCAGCCGCAAATTGGCCGCCGGGCTCGCCGGGCCCGCGATCGTGTCGTAGCGGTCCCGGTCGATGTGCGGGTCGTCCACGCCCGCCGCCGCGATGTGCAGACCGGTCACCTCGAACTCACGTCGGGCGTGGGTCAGGTCGAGCCAGCCGCGCTCGGTGAACGCCGCTCGCAGGTCCTGCCAAGGCAACGCCTCGCCACGAATCCGGTGGGTGGGGTTGGTCAGGTAGTTCATCGGGTTCTTCAGGCGCGGCCCGAAGTAGTCGTTGCTGCCGAAGACGAAGACACCCGGCCGGGACAGCAGATCGCCGAGCGCCTGGACGACGGCCGGCACCGCCTTGGGGTGCGCCAGGTTGTCGCCGGTGTTGACCACCAGGTCGGGCTCCCAGCTCGCGAGCTCACGCAGCCAGGCCTGCTTGCGGCGCTGATTGGGCGTCATGTGGAGGTCGCTGATATGCAGCACCCGCAGCGGGGTGGAGCCCGGCGTCAAGACGGGCATGGTCAGCTCGCGCAGCACGAACGCATTGCGCTCGACGAACGCGGCGTAGCCGATCCCGGCGACGGACGAACCGAGCGCGACCGCGCCGGCGCGGATGAGGGCGGGCAAGACGTCAGCCATGCACGCAGCCTACTGCGGGCGGCGCGCAGACGTCGCGTCTGTGCGCCAACCGATTACGGCGGCGGCGGAGGTGGCGGCGGAGCCAGCAGCGGGATCGTGATCGGGGGCAGGCCCGGGATCTCCACCACTTGCGACCCGATCGGGACAGGTATTCCCGGCAAGCCTTCCGGTGGCGGCGGCGGTGGTGGCGGGATGCCGTTGCTGACCTGGATGGTGACGATCGAGCCCGGAATAGTCTGGCCGCTGGGACTCGTCCCGACCACTTCGCCGAGCTTCGCGGTGCTGTTCACCGAGTTGGTTTGGTCGGCGACCTGGAAGCCGGCTTCCTTCAGGCGTGAGCGCGCCGCGTCCACCTCGAGCCCGGCGACACTGGGCACCCGGGAGGCCGGGGAGCCCTCGACGTAGCGGGGATCCGTCGGCGGCAGTTTGACGTCGCCGAAGCTGGTGGCGATCGGCTTCATCGCGGTGAACCAGGTGCGGGCCGGTTCGTTGCCGCCGTACAGGTCGCCGTCGCCGCAGTGGCGCAACGGGCTCGAACACAGATCGGTCGGGTTGGGGGAGTCGTCGTAGATGTAGTTGGCTGCCGCGTAGTGGCTGGTGAATCCGACAAAGCCGGAGGAACGGTGGGCCTCGGTGGTGCCGGTCTTGCCCGACACCGGCAGGTCCCAGCCGGCCCCGCCGGCCGAGCCCGCCGCGGTGCCGCCGCCGAGCGCGTCCTTGCTCATGGCATTGGCCAGGGTGTTCGCCAGGCCCTCGGGGACCACCTGGTCGCAGGTTTCGGTGGTGACGGCGACCTCGTTGCCGTTGCGGTCGACCAGCTTGTCGATGGGGCTGGGCGGACACCACACGCCGCCGGAGGCCAGCGTGGCCGCGACGTTCGACAGCTCGAGCGCGTTGACCTCGATCGGGCCCAGCGTGAACGACCCGATGTTCTGCCGCTTGACGAAGTCGGCCAGGCTCTCGTTGCTGTCCGGGTTGTAGTCGCGGGCGGTGCCGGGATTGGCGTAGGAGCGCAGGCCCAATTTGATCGCCATGTCCACCGTGCGCGTCACCCCGATCTGGGTGATCAGCTTGGCGAACGCGGTGTTGGGCGAGGTGGCCAGCGCGTCGGTCACGTTCATCGTGCCGCGGTAGTTACCGGCGTTGACCACACACCAGTTGTCCTTGGGGCAGCCCTTGGCGCCGCCGCTGCCGAAGCCTTTGACCTGGAACCGTGGTGGCGCGTCGAGGGTGGCGTTGATGCCCATTCCCATGTCCAGCGCGGCGGCCGTGGTGAACAGCTTGAAGATCGATCCGGCCCCGTCGCCGACCAGAGAGAACGGCTGCGGCCGCATGGTTTCGCCGGCGTCGGTGTCCAGTCCGTACTTACGGTTGCTGGCCATGGCCATGACGTGGTGGGAGTTCTTACCGGGCGCGATCACGCTCATCACGCTCGAGATGCCGGGCAGGGTGGGGCTGGCGAACTTGTCGATGGCCGACTTCACCGGGATCTGCACGTCGGGGTCGAGCGTGGTGCGGATCAGATAGCCGCCCCGGGCCAGCTGCTCCTTGCTGATGCCGGCGCGCGACAAAAACTCCTGGACGTAGTCGCAGAAGAAGGCGCGGTCGCCCGCCGCGATGCAGCCGCGGGGCAGCTCGTTGGGCTGCGGCAAGATGCCCAGCGGCTGAGCCTTGGCGGCGCGCAACGCGTCGGCCTGGTCGGGCAGGTTGTCGATCATGGTGTCCAGGACCAGGTTCCGCCGCGCCAGCGCGCCTTCGGGGTTGACGTAAGGGTTGAGCGCGCTGGTCGACTGCACCATGCCGGCCAGCAGCGCCGCCTGCTGCCAGTTCAGGTCCGAGGCGTTGATGCCGAAGTAGGTCTGCGCCGCGTCCTGCACGCCGAAGGAGTTGTTTCCGAACGAGACGAGATTGAGGTAGCGGGTCAGGATCTCCGGTTTGGTGAAGGTCTTGTCCAGCGTGAGCGCCATCCGGATCTCGCGAAGCTTGCGCGCGGGGGTGGTTTCGACGGCCGCGCGCTTTTCGGCGTCGGTCTGGGCGGTCACCAGCAGCTGGTAGTTCTTGATGTACTGCTGTTCGATGGTCGAGCCGCCGCGGGTGTCGACGTCGCCGCGGGCGTAGCCGGCAAGTCCGGTCAGGGTGCCCTTCCAGTCCACGCCGTTGTGTTCGGTGAACCGTTTGTCCTCGATGGACACGATCGCCAGCTTCATGGTGTTGGCGATTTTGTCGCCGGGCACCTCGAAGCGGCGCTGCGAATACAGCCATGCGATGACGTTGCCCTTCGTGTCGACCATGGTCGACACGGCGGGCACCTGCCCCTCGAGAAGCTGGGCCGAGCCGTTGGCGACGACTTCCGAGGCGCGGTTGGACATCAGCCCGAGGCCACCCGCGAACGGGAACATCAGGGCGGTGGCCACGACGCTGGCCAGCAGGCAGCACCCGGCGAGCTTGAGGACCGTGAGGACGGCCGGGGGGCGCTCTGCCATGCGTACTACCCTAACCGCCCACCCCAAGGCCGCCCGAGGTCAATTGTTCTCTGCTGCCGCCTGCGAACCCGAAAACCTCCCCATCAGGTGACCAGTGGTCGCCATCCGAGTGACCAGTGGTCGTCGCATCGGCCCTCGGCCGGCCGGTTTTCGCTGCGCCACTGGTCAAGCGCCCAAAACGGGGTTGCGACCTTACTGTTGGGCTTACCGTGCGCGCCGAGCCTGGACGAGCGTCCCAGAAAAAGCTTTATCAGACTGTTGCACAATTACCATCTGACCACCTAACTTAGACACACGGTGAGATTCAGGTAACACCGAAGTGCATAGTGTGGCCCACGACATCAATGGCCCAGCCGCTCTGCACTCGAGGAGGGCGGTCGCGAATTCGCGACCGAAAGGAAGGAAACTGCTCGTGTCAGGTACGCGGCCGGCCGCGCGTCGAACCAACCTCGTGGCTACCCAAACCGCGCTGCTGCGCAGTGTCGATACAGAAGATCGGATCGCATGGGTGTCCAAGGCGCTATGCCGGGCCACTGATCCCGACGAACTGTTTGTTCGTGGAGCCGCGCAGCGTAAAGCCGCGGTGATCTGCCGTCACTGCCCGGTCATGCAGGAATGCGGAGCGGACGCGCTGGACAACAAGGTCGAGTTCGGCGTTTGGGGCGGGATGACCGAGCGCCAGCGCCGGGCCCTGCTCAAGCAGCACCCCGACGTGATTTCCTGGGCCGATTTCTTCGACAAGCGCAAGCAGCGCAGCGTCGGCTGACGCGTTCGTCCGGCCCCCCTTCGTCATTTCTTTTCTGTTACAGCACTAACGAAATGGGCTAATCGGCGTGCGCCCTGGCGAGTACCGGCGCGTGTTGAATTGCGTTGAGCGTAACCGGGATTGGGCTTGACCGGAACGCCCGCTTGCGCGGTTCCGGACTAGCCGGAGGCGGTGATTTGATCGGCGAGCGCGCGCAGCGCCTCGAGGTCACTGACATCGAACGGCAACGACGGCACCCCGATGACCGGCACGTTCGGATTGGCCCCGGTGAACCGCGACAGCAGCCGCACCTCCCGCTTGGCGGTTTGCCCCCGGTCGGCGTGGATTCGCAGCACGGCTGCGGTGAGGTCGGTGGCCGCCCCGTTCGAGTCGGTGGCCTCCAGCGTCTCGGTGCCGTCGATCGCGCGCTCCACCGGCAGTGAGCACAGCATCGGGTGGGTGCGGTTCAAGACCAGCCCGGCCAGCGGCATGCCTTCCTGCGACAGCCGGTCGACGAAGAAGGACGCCTCGCGCAGCGCGTCGGGCTCGGCCGCCGATACCACCACGAATTGGGTGCCGCGCCGCTTCAGCAATGCGTACGTACGATCGGCCTTCTCGCGGAAGCCGCCGAAGGTGGCGTCCAGCGACTGCACGAAATCCGCCGCGTCGGAAAGCATCTGCGAGCCGAGCACGGTGGACAGGGCTTTCATCGCCAATCCCATTGCACCGGTGACCAATCGGCCGATGCCGCGGCCCGGCGCGAGCAAAAGCCGCCACAGTCGGCTGTCCATGAAGCTGCCCAACCGTTGGGGCGCATCCAGGAAGTCCAGCGCGTTGCGCGACGGCGGCGTGTCCACCACCACCAGGTCCCAGCGGTCCTGGCCCAGCAGTTGGCCGAGCTTCTCCATCGCCATGTATTCCTGCGTCCCGGCAAGCGACGTGGCGACGGTCTGGTAGAACTGGTTGTCCAAAATCGCCTGTGCCCGTTCGGATCCGGAGTACTGGACCACCATCTCGTCGAACGTGCGCCGCATGTCCAGCATCATCGCGTGCAGTTCGCCGGAGACTTCGGGGGCGAGAGGCACGCGCTGGGGCGTATTGCCGAGATCGCTGACGCCCAGTGCCTGCGCCAGCCGCTTGGCGGGGTCGATCGTCAACACGCACACCGTTCGGCCGTACTCGGCCGCGCGTAATGCCATCGCGGCGGCCGTCGTGGTTTTGCCGACGCCGCCGGCGCCGCAACACACCACCACCCGGTTCGCGGTGTCGGCCAGGATGGCCGCCATATCAAGGGTTTTCGGTGTCGTGCTCATCTCACCCCCTGCTGCGCAAGCGATTCCGACAGCTCGTAGAGGCTGCCGAGGTCGACGCCGTCCGAGATTGCCGGCAATTCCAGCCGCGGTACCTGTAGAGCGTCGAGTTGTTGAGCGGTCTCGGCCCGTGCGTTGATTCGGGTCGCGTGCTGGATGGTCTCGGTCAGCAAGCCGGCGAAGTCGCTGTCGGACAGCTTGATTCCGGCTTTCAACAACCCTTCGCGCACCGAGTCGGCGTCGACGTCACCATCGGCGGCCTTAGCCAGGTCGGTGGGTTCGAGATACGTGGGGATATTGCGGTTGACGATCACGCTTCCGATGGGCAACTTCATCTCCGCGAGTTCCTCGATGGCTTCCAGGGTCTCCTGCACGGGCAGCGCCTCCAGCAGCGTGACCAGGTGAATGGCGGTCTGGTCGGAGTGCAGAAGCTTGACGACACCCTCGGCCTGCGAGTGCACCGGACCGCCCTTGGCCAGGTCGGAGACGGCCTTGGTGACATCGAGGAAGCGCGCGATGCGTCCGGTCGGGGGCGCGTCGACCACGATCGCGTCATAGACCGGCAGTCGATTCTTGTCGACCCGGATCACCGTCTCCTTGATCTTGCCGGTGAGCAGCACGTCGCGCAGGCCCGGCGCGATCGTCGTCGCGAATTCGATTGCGCCGATGCGGCGCATCGCGCGGCCGGCGATGCCCAGGTTGTAGAACATGTCCAGGTATTCCAGGAACGCGGCTTCGATGTCGATGGCCAGCGCGTTGACCTGTCCGCCGCGCTCCGCGGTCGCGATTTTGAGTTCCTGGTACGGCAGCGGCGGGACGTCGAAGAGTTGCGCAATCCCTTGGCGCCCCTCAACTTCGACGAGGAGGACTTTGCGCCCGCCCGCCGCCAGGGTCAGGGCGAGCGCCGCCGCGATCGTCGATTTGCCGGTGCCGCCCTTGCCGGTGACGAAATGCAGGCGCGCTTTCGACAAGCGTGCGGGCCAGCCGACGGAACTGCCGGCGTTTGATGTCTTTGCCACCATCGCATGCTAGCCCGCGCTTGTTCGCCCGATAAGCTGCCGTCATGAGCCAACCCGCCGCATGGGAGTACGCCACCGTTCCGCTGCTGACGCACGCGACGAAACAGATCCTCGACCAGTGGGGTGCCGATGGCTGGGAACTGGTGGCGGTGCTGCCCGGGCCGACCGGTGAGCAGCACGTCGCGTATCTGAAACGGCCGAAATGACCTCTGTCGGTGCCCGGCTCGAACAGCTGGGTTTGGTGCTGCCGCAGGTAGCGACCCCGTTGGCCGCCTACGTTCCGGCGGTGCGCACGGGCAACCTGGTCTATACGTCCGGCCAGCTGCCGACGGAGGGCGGGAAGCTGGCGGCAAGCGGCAAGGTCGGCGGCGAGGTCAGCGCGGAGCAGGGCAAGGCCCTGGCGCGGACCTGCGTGCTCAATGCGCTCGCCGCCGTGGGGTCGGTGGCGGATCTCGACACGGTGACCCGGGTGGTCAAGGTCGTCGGGTTCGTCGCCTCGGCACCGGGTTTCACTGGCCAGCCCAGCGTCATCAACGGGGCCTCCGAGCTGCTCGCCGAGGTGTTCGGCGACAACGGCGCGCACGCACGCTCGGCGGTGGGAGTATCCGAATTGCCGCTGGACGCACCGGTGGAAGTGGAGCTGATCGTGGAGGTCGGCTGACCCCCGATGTCCGAGATGTCCGATAGCGCCGAGCTCTCTCATCCCGCGTACGGCCGGCTGCGTCGGGCGACGGACACCGCCTCGGTGCTGTTGGCCGACAATCCCGGTTTGCTGACGCTGGAAGGCACCAATACCTGGGTGCTGCGGGGGCCGGGGAGCGACGAGTTGGTCATCGTCGATCCGGGGCCCGACGACGACGAACACATCGCGCGGCTTGTCGCGCTGGGGCGCATCGCATTGGTGCTGATCAGCCACCGCCACCCAGACCACACCGACGCCATCGACAAACTGGTCGACGCGACGGGCGCGACGGTGCGCTCGGCGGGCAGCGGATTTTTGCGCGGCCTCGGGGGCCATCTGGTCGACGGCGAGGTGATCGACGCCGCCGGGCTGAAGATCAAAGTGATGGCGACACCCGGCCACACCGCGGACTCGTTGTCCTTCCTTCTCGACGACGCGGTGCTGACAGCCGACACGGTGCTGGGCCGCGGCACCACCGTCATGGATAAGGAAGACGGCAGCCTGAGCGACTATCTGGAATCGCTGCATCGGCTGCGCGGGCTGGGCCGCCGCGTCGTGCTGCCCGGCCACGGGCCCGAACTGCCCGACCTGGAAAACGTGGCGGCCGGATACCTGGTGCACCGCCACGAGCGGCTGGAGCAGGTGCGCTCCGCGTTGCGGGAACTCGGTGCGGACGCCACCGCGCGCCAGATCGTCGAGCACGTCTACGTCGACGTCGACGAGAAGCTCTGGGATGCGGCCGAATGGTCCGTGCAGGTGCAGCTGGACTACCTAGGCCGCTGACGCGGTTGCCGAGCGTACGCAGTTGTACGCGATTTGCCGCGTCTCACTGTGCAGACACGCTCGCGAGTCTTGCTAGCGCGCCCGGCGGGCCAGCCTCTCGGAGTCCGAGATCAGTACGCTCTTGCCTTCCAAGCGGATCCAGCCGCGGTGGGCGAAGTCGGCCAACGCCTTGTTCACCGTCTCCCGGGACGCGCCGACGAGTTGCGCGATCTCCTCTTGCGTCAGGTCGTGGGTGACCCGCATCGCGCCACCCTCCTGGGTGCCGAAACGCTGGGCGAGCTGCAGTAACTGCTTGGCCACCCGGCCGGGCACGTCGGTGAAGATGAGGTCGGCCAGGTTGTTGTTGGTCCGCCGCAGTCGCCGGGCCAGCACCCGCAACAACTGCTCGGCGATCTCGGGGCGGTCGGCGATCCACGCTCGCAGCGCGTCGCGGTCCATCGACACCGCGCGCACCTCGGTGATCGTCGTCGCGCTCGACGTCCGCGGCCCCGGGTCGAAGATCGACAGCTCCCCGAACATGTCCGACGGGCCCATGATCGTCAGCAGGTTTTCCCGGCCGTCCGGCGATCGGCGCCCGATCTTGACCTTCCCCGAAACGATGATGTACAGCCGATCGCCCGGCTCCCCCTCGGCGAAAACCGTGTGTCCGCGGGGGAAGTCGACGGGTTGCAGCTGTTTGGTCAGTGCGGCGACCGCTGTCGGTTCTACCCCTTGGAAGATTCCTGCCCTTGCCAGGATCTCGTCCACGTTGCCTCTTCAGCTCTCCATCGAAGTGATAGGTGCAGGCCAACGTCTCGCGACTGGCCTCAATCTGAGGTTAGGCCAAACGGTTCGACGTGCCAACGCTACACACGATTGACGTGTCGAGTGCCCCTAACCTCTGGATTGGGTCCCGAATGCTTATACATCTGCGTCGGTAGGGCGGGCTCGTCGTCGATATCGAGGTCCCCGGCAAAGAACTGCCCGATGTCGTCCGGCTTGGCGTGGCGGCCGGCCGGCGGGGATTCGAGGCTGCGCTGGGCCTGGCGTCGGTGCAGATAGTCCAGCGCCTCCGGCATCCCCTCCCTGGCCAGCGTGTGCATGTCGACCGCGTCGGCGTTGTTCAGAAACTCGCCGACCTCGGTCGCCGTGACGCCGGCCCGGGCCAACTCCTTCTCGAGGCGCCCGAGTCCCAGCGTTGCGAGCATCAGCAGCCCCGGAACAAGGGCAGCCAGCAACCATGACACTAGGAGAGTAAACATGGCCTTGCATCAACACGAGGTCTCGGCGAGATCACGAAATCAGTACTCTGTCGTACGTGACAGCGGCAAAGTCGTCCCGGCGCCCCAAGGTGGTGCCCGCCTCCAAGCCGGTTTCGCAGCCGGCCAAACCCGTGGGCGAGGTGGCCAAGCGCTGGGCCGACGAGACCCGGACCGGGTTAGTGCGGCGGGCGCGGCGCATGAATCGTGCGCTGGCGCAAGCGTTTCCGCAGGCCCACTGCGAGCTTGATTTCACCACGCCACTGGAGCTGACGGTCGCCACCATTCTTTCCGCGCAGAGCACCGACAAGCGCGTCAACCTGACGACGCCGGCGTTGTTCGCGAAATACCGGACCGCCGTGGACTACGCGCGGGCCGACCGCACCGAATTGGAAGCCCTGATCCGGGCCACGGGGTTCTACCGCAATAAGGCGAACTCGCTCATCGGCCTCGGGCAGGCGTTGGTCGAGCGGTTTGACGGCGAAGTGCCCGCGAACATGGACGAGCTGGTCACGCTGCCCGGCGTGGGGCGCAAAACCGCCAATGTGGTCCTGGGCAATGCGTTCGACATCCCGGGGATCACCGTCGACACGCACTTCGGGCGCCTGGTGCGGCGCTGGCGGTGGACCGCCGAAGAGGACCCGGTGAAGGTGGAGCACGCGGTCGGCGAGCTGATCGAACGCGCCGAATGGACCCTGCTGAGCCACCGCGTCATCTTCCACGGCCGCCGGGTATGCCATGCGCGCAAACCGGCCTGCGGTGTCTGCGTGCTCGCCAAAGACTGCCCGTCCTTCGGCCTGGGACCCACCGAGCCGTTGCTCGCCGCAGCCCTGGTGCAGGGCCCGGAAACCGAACACCTGCTGGCGCTGGTCGGGCTGTAGTTCGCGTGACCGTACGAGCCCGTTGGACCGTGGCAGTCCTGGCGGTGGTGGTCGCGCTGATCGCGGCGCTGGCGGCCGAGCTGCGCGACGACCCGGGCACGACCGTGACGCCGCAGGCAGCCGCCGGTCGCGCACACCGGGACGCCGACACCCCGAGCGCACTGGCGGGCCCGCGCGCGCAGGCGAACCTTCCGCTGTGTCCCGCCGCCAGTGACGGTGCCGGCCCACCGGCGTTACGCGGCGTGGTGGTGGAATGCGCTGCGGACGGATCACCGGTCGACGTCGGGCGCGCGCTGGCCGGCCGGCGGGTGGTGCTCAACCTCTGGGCGAGCTGGTGCGGACCGTGCATGCGCGAACTGCCCGCGATGGCCGAGTATCAGCGGCGCGTGGGACCCGGCGTGACGGTGGTGACGGTGCACCAAGACGAGAACGAGACGGCCGCGCTGCTGCGGTTGGCGGAGCTGGGTGTTCGGCTTCCGACTTTGCAGGACGGCCGGCGTCTGGTCGCGACGGCGTTGCGGGTGGTAAATGTCATGCCCGCGACGGTGGTCCTGCGGATGGACGGTAGCGTTGCGCAGACGCTGCCGCGGGCCTTCGCAAGTGCCGACGAGATCGTGGCCGCGATTGGCAGTGATCCTGGACAAGAAGCTGGATAAGCGGGAGGCGCCGGTGAGTGCAGCGGTTCCCCTGACACCGCATGTTGGGCCGCCCTGGCTGCGTCCGCTCGTCGACAACATCGACCAGATACCCGACGCGCACCGGAGCCGGTTGCCGGCCGACGTGCTGGCGATGGTGACCGCCGCCAAGGCAGTCTCCTCCGTCCGCCGCAACAGTCGCGACGCCGCGGTCCTGGTGCTGTTCTCGGGCCCGGAGACCGGTCCGGCCGACGGCAGCCTTCCCGACGACGTCGACCTGCTGCTGACGGTGCGCGCCTCGAGCCTGCGTCACCACGCGGGGCAGGCGGCGTTCCCCGGCGGCGCAGCCGACCCGACCGACGACGGGCCGGTGGCCACCGCGCTGCGGGAAGCGCACGAAGAGACCGGGATCGACGTCGACCGGCTGCATCCACTGGTAACCATGGAACAGATGTTCATCGCGCCGTCGCAGTTCCATGTGGTCCCGGTGCTGGCCTACTCGCCGGATCCCGGGCCGGTGGCCGTCGTCGACGAGACCGAGACCGCGATCGTCTCGCGAGTTCCGTTGCGCGCCTTCATAAATCCGGACAACCGGCTGATGGTCTACCGTGGTGACCTGGGCCACCGCTGGGCCGGCCCGGCGTTCCTGCTGAACCAGATGCTGGTGTGGGGCTTCACCGGCCAGGTGATCTCCGCCGTGCTCGACGTGGCCGGCTGGGCCGAACCGTGGGACACCGACGACATGCGTGAGCTGGACGACGCGATGGTTCTGGTCAGCGAGCAGGGCGGCTCGCGATGAACACGATGACCCCGTCGCAATGGCTGGATATCGCCGTCCTGGCGGTGGCCTTCATCGCGGCCATCTCGGGCTGGCGCTCAGGGGCTTTGGGCTCGCTGCTGTCCTTTGTCGGCGTGCTGCTGGGCGCGATAGCCGGTGTGCTGCTGGCGCCGCACATCGTCGCCCACATCGCCGCGCCGCGGGCCAAGCTGTTCGCCGCCCTGTTCCTGATCCTGGCGCTGGTTGTCGTCGGCGAGGTCGCCGGCGTGGTGTTGGGCCGCGCGGTCCGCGGCGCGATCCGCAGCAGCACAATCCGATTGGTCGACTCGATCATCGGGGTGGGTGTGCAGCTCATCGTGGTGCTGACCGCGGCGTGGTTGCTGGCGACGCCGCTCACCCAGTCCAAGGACCAGCCCGAATTGGCTTCTGCGGTCAAGGGATCGCGGGTGCTCGCGTCGGTCAACGAGGTGGCGCCGCCGTGGCTCAAGACGGTGCCCAAGCGCTTGTCCGCGCTGCTGAACACGTCCGGCTTGCCCGCGGTGCTGGAGCCGTTCAGTCGTACCCCGGTGATTCCGGTTGCGTCGCCGGACCCGGCGCTGGCCACCAATCCGGTGGTGGTCTCCGCTCAGCCGAGTGTGGTCAAGGTGCGCAGCCTGGCGCCCAGCTGCCAGAAAGTGTTGGAGGGCAGCGGATTCGTGATATCGCCCGACCGGGTGATGACCAACGCACACGTGGTCGCGGGCTCCAGTAGCATCCAGATCTACGCCAGTGGCAACCCGCAGGACGCCACCGTGGTGTCCTACGACCCGTCGGTCGACATCGCCATCCTCGCCGTGCCGAACTTGGCGCCCCCGCCGCTGCCCTTCGCGCAGGCCGAGGCGAAATCGGGCGCCAGCGTGGTGGTGCTGGGCTATCCCGGCGGCGGGAACTTCACGGCGACGCCGGCCCGGATCCGGGAGGCCATCAAGCTCAGCGGACCCGACATCTATCGCGATCCGGCGCCGGTCACCCGCGACGTCTACACCATCAGAGCCAATGTGGAGCAAGGCAATTCGGGTGGGCCGTTGATCGACCTGAGTGGGCACGTGCTCGGTGTGGTGTTCGGCGCGGCGGTCGATGACGCCGACACGGGTTTCGTGTTGACGGCCGGTGAGGTGTCCAGTCAGCTGGAAAAGATCGGTGACACCCAACCGGTGCCCACCGGGGCCTGCGTCAGCTAACCCTGGGTCCGTGCGCCTGCTCGAAGAACTTCGTCAGATGCCGGTTTGTTTCTTCGGGCGCTTCCTCGTGGCCGAAATGTCCTGTGCCGGTGATGGATAGGTAGCGTCCGTGCGGCGCGTAGCGGCGTGTGCGGTCGACGGGATCGGCCAGCACGTAGGGATCCGCATCGCCGCGCAGGTGCAGCACGGGTATGGCGAGCCGTTCGGACATCGATCTGATGAACCGCCGGCCCTCGTCACGCAATTGGCTGCGCAGCGCCCAGCGCTGATATTCCAGCGCGCAGTGCGCCGCCCCGGGGATTCGTATCGCTTGGCGAAGGTGGCCGATGGTTTGGGAAAAGTCTTCTGAAGCAGCCCATTTGGGGCTGCTACGGCTGCGGACCAGGCGCTCGATCTCAGCCGCGTTGTCTCTGGTCAGCAAGCGCTCCGGCCAGATCGGCACCTGGTAGCGCAGCAGCGTCGGCAGCAGCGCGTAGCTCTGGTCCCGGCGGGTCAATGTCGATTGCCGTAGCGCGGCCGGGTGCGGGGAGCTGATCAGCGCGATGGCGCACACCAGTCGCGAATGCAGCAACGCGGTGCTCCAGCAGGCCAGCCCGCCGTCGGCGTGGCCGACCAGCGTCGCCGACGAGTGGCCCAGGGCGCGGATCAGCCCAGCGGTGTCGCCGGCCAGTGTCCAGCCGTCGTAGCCCCGCGGCGGCTTGTCGCTGCCGCCGTAGCCGCGCAGGTCCACCGCGACCACCCGGGCACCGGTCAGCCCACGCAGCTGGTGGCGCCAGGACCACCAGAACGAACCGAAGCCGTGCAACAGCATGACCAGTGGCCGCGCCGTGGCGGGCGTGCTCACGTCGGCTCCGGACACGGCCTCGACGACGTGGAATCGGATGCCGTTCGCGTGCACGTCCAGGTGGCGCCAGGGGCCCGCGATGCGGGTTACCGACGGATCCGGTGCCGGCATTTACCCAGCCCTTACCAGCCCGTGGGGTCAGTGGGCGCCTTGCCGGCCGAACTGCCGTCGGGCCCGGTCAGCTTGGCCTGCGGGGTCTTGTCGTGGCCCGGGGTGAGCGCGCTGCGGGTCTCCTTGACCGACTCGATGGTCTGCTGTGGTCCGCGGATCCGGCGGACCTTCAGGAAGCCGAACAGGGCGAGGACCGCCCCGAACATCGCCATCATCCCGAAGACGATCAGGAAGGCCACCCAGCGCCACAGCCAGATGTTGAGCACCTCGGCCAGGAAGAAGAAGAAAAAGAAGGTGGAATAGAAGAGCACCACCATCGCAGCGATGAAGAAAACGCTGCCGGTCAGCCCCTTCTTCACATCGCGGGTGATCTCGGCGCGGGCCAGTTCGACCTCGGCGCGCACCAGCGTGGACACCTGGGTGGTCGCGTCCTTGATCAGCTCGCCGATTGACGGATCGGCGGACCTGGCGTGCGGGTCGGCCAGCGGGATCGTGGTCAGCGTGCTGGGCACACCGGTGTTGCGGTCAGCTTTGCTCACAGACGGTCCTCTTTCGTTTGATCCCCCGGCTGGCGCCAGGGAGCCGGACTGCGGTTCATGTTGCCATGCGCCGTGGTGCCGGACGAGGGCCCTGGACAGGCTGGCAAGGGGGGAGCAGCGAGGTCAAGCCAGCTAGAGGCGGCTGGCGGCGAAGTCCGCTCCCTGGTCAACGACGCCGTCCTGATACGACGACGCGTTGTGCACGCCGAATTCCAGCCCGTCGGAGCAGATCGGGTCGTCGGGTACGCACAGCTGATCGGTTTTGCCCGCGTACAGCGGGCCGATCACGACGGGCGGCTGGCCGAGGAAGTTCATGGCGCGCGCGTTGGGCGCGCCGAACAGCACCACCGCGGCGACATGCTGGGCCACGTCGGGCTGCAGCGGCTTGGGCACCGTCGCGGGATCGACCCCGTCCGGCACGATGTCCGAGGTGACGAAGCCCATCACGGCCGCGCCTTGGGAGTATCCGCCCAGCACCATCTTGGTGTTGGGGCACTGCGAGGCCATCGAGACGACGTGCGCGCCGGCGTCCCTGATGCCGTCGATCCCGGTGGGCCAGTCGTCGGTAGCGGGGTAGCTGACCGCATACACCCCGACCGGTTTCCCGCCGACGCGGGAGCGCAGTTTGTCGACGAACGCGTCGCCGACGGGGCCGGCCCCGGGCGGTTCGCCGGTACCGCGGGCGAATACCACCTGAGACGCGGGGCACGAGGCGGCCGACGCGAAGGGAAGGGGGACGCTCGAGACTGCCGCGGTCGCAACGACGGCGGCCGCGAGGAAACGAAGGAGATGCCTTGTACTCATGCTCAACACCTGCCCCGTTTTACACGCCGCAATCTGAAAGGTTGCTGTGGCCCCGATTCCCTTGAGGTGGAAGCGAATCAAGAATGAGGCCGCGTCGAGCGCGGCTACCAGGTGGAACGCGTCCCAGCCACTAGACTGACCGGGCTGTTCAGACGTCCGAACGACGGGAGTGCCGCTTTGCAGACGGGGCGCCGCTGCGTTGCCGCGACGATCGCGACCGCACTTTTGGTGCTGGCGGGCATACCCGGGCGGACCGCGGACGCCGACGCCCGCGTCCCGATGGGCGGTGGCGCGGGCATCGTCATCAATGGCGACACGATGTGCACACTGACGACCATCGGCTCCGACACGGCCGGCGAACTCATCGGCTTCACCTCGGCGCACTGCGGCGGCCCGGGTGCGCAGGTTGCCGCCGAGGGCGCCGAAAACCGGGGCGTCCTGGGCGTCATGATCTCGGGCAACGACAAACTCGACTACGCGGTGATCAAGTTCGATCCGGCCAAGGTGGCACCGGTGGCCACCTACAACGGCTTCGTGATCAGCGGCATCGGCCCGGATCCGACGCTGGGGCAGATCGCCTGCAAACAGGGCCGCACCACCGGCAATTCCTGCGGCGTGACCTGGGGCATGGGCGAGACGCCGGGCACCCTCGTCATGCAGGTCTGCGGGCGACCGGGTGACTCCGGGGGGCCGGTGACCGTCAACAACCTGCTGGTCGGCATGATCCACGGCGCCTTCAGCGACGCCCTGCCGACCTGCGTCATCAAGTACATCCCGCTGCACACCCCGGCGGTCGTGATGGACTTCAACTCGATCCTGGCCGACATCAACAGCAGGAACCGGCCGGGGGCGGGATTCGCGCCGATCGCGGCGGTCTGAGGCTCCTCGACCTACTTCGCGGAGCGGATCGCGTCGAACACGGTGGCGTCGACCAGCGTCGACGTGTCACCCAGCTCGCGTTTCTCGGCGACATCGCGCAGCAGTCGGCGCATGATCTTGCCGCTGCGAGTCTTGGGCAGTTCGGGCACGATGTGGAGCTCGCGCGGCTTGGCGATCGGCGAGATCTCGCGGGCCACCTCGCCCCGCAACTCGTCATGGGTGCCGTCGTGGGGCTGATAGCTGCCGCGCAGCACGACGAACGCGCAGATGGCCTGCCCGGTGAGCTCGTCGGTCACCCCGACCACCGCCGCCTCGGCGACCGCGGAGTGGCCGACCAGCGCCGACTCCACCTCGGCGGTGGAGATGCGGTGCCCGGACACGTTCATCACGTCGTCGATTCGGCCCAGCACCCAGATCGCGCCGTCGGGGTCGAAGCGGGCACCGTCACCGGCGAAGTAGTAGCCCTGCTGGGCGAACTTGGACCAGTAGGTGTCGCGGTAGCGCTCGGGGTCGCCCCAGATGCCGCGCAACATCGAGGGCCACGGCTGGTCGATGACCAGGTATCCGGTGACATGCTCCGCACCCTCGGCGTCGGGCGGCAGCGGATCGCCGTGGTCGTCGACGATCTTCGCCGAGATCCCGGGCAGCGCCGTCATCGCCGAACCCGGCTTGGCCGCGGTGACCCCGGGCAGCGGCGAGATCATCGCGGCGCCGGTCTCGGTCTGCCACCAGGTGTCCACCACCGGGACCCTGTCCCCGCCGATCACCGTGCGATACCAGCGCCACGCCTCGGGGTTGATCGGTTCGCCGACCGACCCGATGAGCCGCAGGGTGGACAGGTCGTGCGCGTCGGGAATCTCGCGGCCCCACTTCATGAATGTGCGAATCATCGTCGGTGCCGTGTAATAGATTGTGACGCCGTACTTTTCGATGATCTGGAAGTGCCGGTGCTCGTCGGGTGAATTGGGCGTGCCCTCGTACATGACCTCGGTGACGCCGTTGGACAGCGGTCCGTAGACGCCGTAGGTGTGCCCGGTCACCCAGCCGATGTCGGCGGTGCACCAGTACACGTCGCTGTCGGGTTTCACGTCGAAGACAGCGTGCACCGTATACGAGGCCTGGGTGAGGTAGCCGCCGCTGGTGTGCATGATGCCCTTGGGCTTGCCGGTGGTGCCCGACGTGTACAGCAGGAACAGTGGATGTTCGGAATCGAACGCCTCCGGGGTGTGTTCGGGTGACGCCGAGTCGACGACGTCGTGCCACCACAGGTCCCGGTCGTCGTTCCAGGACACGTCAATTCCGGTGCGCCGCACCACCAGAACGTGTTCGATCGGGCTGTCCGGGTCGGACACCGCCTCGTCGGCGCCGTCCTTGAGCGGCGCCGGCCGACCGCGCCGGAATTGGCCGTCGCTGGTGATCAGCAGCTTGGCCTGGGCGTCGGCGATCCGGGCCCGCAGCGCGTTTGCGGTGAAACCGGCGAAGACGACGCTGTGCATGAGGCCCAGCCGCGCGCAGGCCAGCATGGCGACGACGGCTTCGGGGATCAGCGGCATGTAGATGGCGACGCGATCACCGGCCACCAGCCCGAGATCGGTCAGCGCGTTGGCCGCTTTGGAGACCTCCGCCTGCAGGTCGGCGTAGGTGAGGGTGCGCTGGTGTCCCTCCGGCTCACCCTCCCAGTGGATCGCGACCCGGTCGCCGTGGCCGGCCTCGACGTGGCGGTCGACGCAGTTGTAGGCGACGTTGAGTTTGCCGCCGACGAACCACTTGGCGAAAGGCGCGTCCGACCAGTCCAGCACTTCGTCGAACGGTGTTTCCCACGACAACCGGTTGGCCTGCTTGGCCCAGAAGGCCAGACGGTCCTCCTCGGCCTCGCTGTAGTGCTCGGCGAGGGCGTTCGCCTGCTTGGTGAAGTGCTCCGGCGGGGGGTACGAGGAGGGGTGCGCGGTTGTGGTCTCGGTCACGGTGAGAGCCTAACGCCGTCCAGATGTGGATGCTCGGGCCAATCTGCAGGTATCGTGCCCCGGTTTGGCGGATAATCCCGACGTGCCTGGATCTCGTCTGGTCGCCTGCGCGGTCGCCGCAAGCTTCGCCGCCGGCATGCTGCTGGGGCCGCCGGCCCGCGCGGTGCCGTTTGTCACCGGCGATCAGGGCACGCCCTGCTGGGGCGACCAGGTCGCGGTGAACGCATCGTCGACGGACAGCGCGGTGGGCCACCGCATGGTCGTGCTGAACTTCAGCCTCGTGGGCGGTGAGTCGTGCACGCTGAGCGGCTACCCGTCGGTCGACTCGGGGACCGGCGGACCGACCATTCACGCCGACAGCACGCCGCGCGGCTACATGGGCGGCCTGCCGGCCGCCGTCGACGATCTGCCGAGTGTCGTTCTCTCGGTGTCGACCCAGGCCCAGGCCATCGTGGAAAGCATGGCCGTGGACGACAGCGGCAATTCGTGCCCCAGCTACACCAATCTGGGGGTCAGCCCGCCGGCCATCAACCTCGTCTTCACCGTGCCCGTCACCATCGAGGCCTGCCAGCTGCAGGTGCACCCCGTTACCGCGACCTGAGCCCCCCTGGACCCGAAGGTGCCCTAGGGTCGCTTGCATGCGTCGGATGCGGGCCGCGCCGGCCATCATGGCGGCAACGCTGCTGACGGTGCCGCTTGTGGCCGCGTTGACCGGCTGCGGCGGGGGCGTCCTGAGCCCCGACGTCGTTGTCGTCAATGGCGGCGAACCGTCAAACCCGTTGATTCCCACCACCGCGAACGACAGCTTCGGCGGCCGGATCCTCGATCGGCTCTTCGCCGGCCTGATGTCCTTCGACCGCGACGGCAAGACCTCCCCCGAGGTGGCCCAGTCCATCGAGACCACCGACGACGTCAACTACCGGATCGCGCTCAAACCGGGCTGGAAGTTCACCGACGGCTCGCCGGTGACGGCGCAATCGTTTGTCGACGCCTGGAACTACGGGGCCCTGAGCACCAATGCCCAACTGCAGCAGAGCTTTTTCAGTCCGATTCAGGGGTATGACGACGTCGCGGCGCCCAAGCCGGCGAGCACCGTGATGTCCGGGCTGCAGGTGATCGACGACCTGCACTTCACCGTCCGGCTCAAGGCCCCCACCATCGACTTCGCCGTGCGCCTGGCGTTCAGCCCGTTCTATCCGCTGCCGCCAGCGGCATTTCGGGACATGGCGGCCTTCGGCGCCCACCCCATTGGTGACGGTCCGTACAAGCTTGCCGGCAGCCCGGACGGGCCGGCCTGGGAGCACAACGTGAAGATCGACCTGCGGCCCAATCCCGAATACCATGGCAACCGCATGCCGCACAACAAAGGGCTGCGGTTCGAGTTCTACGCCAACCTGGACACCGCGTACTCCGACCTACTGTCCGGCAATCTCGATGTGCTGGATACCATTCCGCCTAGCGCGCTGCCGGTCTACAAACGCGACTTGGGCGGCAACGCGACCAGCGGTCCGACCGGAGTCAACCAGAGCCTGGACACGCCGCTCCGGCTGCCGCACTTCGGTGGCGAGGAGGGCCGGTTGCGCCGCCTGGCCCTGTCGGCTGCCGTCAACCGCCCGCAGATTTGTCGGCAGATCTACCTCGGAACACGCACTCCGGCACGCGATTTCACCGCCCGGTCGTTGCCGGGGTTCGACCCGAACATCCCGGGCAGCGACGCCTTGGATTACGACCCCGATCGTGCGCGGCGGCTCTGGTCGCAGGCCAACGCCCTCTCGCCGTGGAGCGGCCAGTACGCGATCGCCTACAACGCCGACGCCGGCCATCGGGAATGGGTGGATGCCGTGGCCAACAGCATCAAGAACGTCTTGGGCATCGACGCGGTCGGCGCGCCGCAACCGACCTTCGCCGGATTCCGGACGCAGATCGTCAACCGCACTATCCAGACGGCCTTCCGCGCCGGGTGGCAGGGCGACTACCCGTCCATGATGAATTTCCTTGGCCCGCTTTTCACTACGGGCGCGGGGGCCAATGACGTCGGCTACGCCAGCGACGACTTCGACCGCGCGCTCACGACGGCTGAATCCGCGCCCACGCTGCCGGAGGCCTACCGGCTGGCCAATATCGCGCAGCGAATCCTGTTGCACGACATGCCCGTTATTCCGTTGTGGAATTTCATCAGCGTGGTGGGCTGGTCGCCGGGCGTGAGTAGGGTGACGGTGACCTGGAACGGCCTGCCCGACTACGAGAACATTGTGAAGAGCTGAAATGGGTTGGTACATAGCTCGCCGAATCGCAGTCATGGTGCCGGTCTTCCTGGGGGCCACGCTGCTGATCTACGGCATGGTCTTCCTGCTGCCCGGCGATCCTTTGGCGGCACTGGCCGGCGACCGGCCGCTGACTCCCGCCGTGGCCGGGCAGCTGCGCGCCCGCTACCACCTCGACGAACCTTTCCTGCTGCAGTACCTGCGCTACCTGGGTGGGATCCTGCACGGGGATCTGGGCCGGGCCTATTCCGGTCTGCCGGTCAGTTCCGTTCTAGCGCATGCATTTCCAGTGACGCTGCGGCTCTCGCTGATCGCGCTGGCCGTCGAGGCGGTGCTGGGGATCGGATTCGGCGTCATAGCAGGCCTGCGCAAGGGCGGGATCTTCGACGGCACGGTGCTGATCGCCGGGCTCATCATCATCGCGATCCCGATCTTCGTGTTGGGGTTCCTGGCGCAGTTCGTCTTCGGCGTCCGGCTGGGAATCGCGCCCGTGACGGTCGGCGCACGGGCGACGTTCTCGCGGCTGCTGCTACCCGGGATCGTCCTGGGTTCGGTGTCGTTCGCGTACGTGGTGCGGTTGACGCGTTCCGCGGTGGCCGCCAATGAGCACGCCGATTATGTCCGCACCGCCACTGCCAAGGGTTTGTCGCGGCCCCGTGTGGTGACGGTGCACATCCTGCGCAACTCGCTGATTCCGGTGGTGACATTCCTGGGCGCGGATCTGGGCGCGTTGATGGGCGGCGCCATCGTCACCGAGGGCATCTTCAACATCCACGGCGTCGGCGGTGTGCTGTATCAGGCGGTCACCCGGCAGGAGGCGCCGACCGTGGTGTCGATCGTGACGGTGCTCGTGCTGATCTATCTCGTTACCAACCTGCTCGTTGACCTGCTGTACGCCGCACTGGACCCGCGGATCCGATATGGCTGAGCACAGCGGCTTTTGGGGTGAGGCGTGGCGCGCGCTGCACCGGCGCCCGAAATTCGTCGTCGCCGCGCTACTGATCCTGTTCGTTGTCGTCGTCGCGGCGTTTCCGGCGTTGTTCACCGGGGCCGATCCCGACTATGCCGACCCAAGCCAGAGCCTGCTCGCACCGTCGTCGGCGCACTGGTTCGGCACCGACCTGCAGGGCCATGACATCTACGCGCGCACCGTGTACGGCGCGCGGGCTTCGGTCATGGTCGGGTTGGGGGCAACCCTGGCCGTGTTCGTCGTCGGCGGGGCTCTGGGCGCGCTGGCCGGCTTCTACGGCGGGTGGCTCGACGCGGTGGTCTCCCGCATCGCCGACGTGTTCTTCGCGTTGCCGCTGCTGTTGGCCGCCATCGTGCTCATGGGCGTGTTGCACCACCGCACGGTGTGGACGGTCATTGCCATTCTGGCCTTCTTCGGCTGGCCGCAGGTGGCCCGCATCGCCCGTGGCGCGGTGCTCGAGGTGCGCGGCAGCGACTATGTCTTGGCCGCTGAAGCCTTGGGGCTGAGCAAGTTTCAGACCTTGTTACGACACGTCTTGCCCAACGCGCTTGGCCCGGTGATCGCAGTGGCCACCATTGCACTCGGGCTCTTCATCGTCACCGAGGCGACGCTGTCCTACCTCGGCGTTGGGCTTCCAACGTCGGTGGTGTCCTGGGGCAGCGACATCAACACCGATCAGACGCGGCTGCGGTCGGGCTCGCCCATCTTGTTCTATCCGGCAGGGGCACTGGCGATTACGGTGCTCGCGTTCATGATGATGGGCGACGCCCTGCGCGACGCGCTCGATCCTGCCTCACGGGCACGGCGCGCATGAGCGCGCCGCTGTTGTCGGTCGAGGGGCTGGAAGTCCGGTTCGGCGCCGGTGAGCCCGTGGTGTGCGGGGTGGATCTGACCGTGCCGCGCGGCCATACCGTCGCGATCGTCGGCGAATCGGGCTCGGGGAAGTCCACCACGGCGGCCGCGATCCTCGGGCTGTTGCCGCCCGGGGGCCGAATCACGGCGGGCCGCATCGTGTTTGACGGGCTGGACATCAGCTCGGCCAACGGTAAGGTCCTGCGGTCGATCAGGGGGCGGCGGATCGGTTACGTGCCGCAAGACCCGATGACCAACCTGAACCCGGTCTGGAAGGTCGGCTTCCAGGTCTCAGAAGCGTTGCGGGCCAACACCGACGGGCGTCAGGCGCGACGGCGGGCAGTGCGGTTACTCGCCGACGCCGGCATGCCGGACCCGGCGACCCAGGCCCGCAAGTACCCGCACCAGCTGTCCGGCGGCATGTGCCAGCGGGCGCTGATCGCCATCGGGCTGGCCGGCCGTCCGGAGCTGCTGATCGCCGACGAGCCCACCTCCGCGCTGGACGTGACCGTGCAGCGGCAGGTCCTCGATCACCTGCAGCGTCTCACCGACGAGCTGGGCACCGCGCTGTTGCTGATCACCCATGATCTGGCGCTGGCCGCCGAACGAGCCGAGTCCGTCGTCGTCGTCCACCGCGGAACGGTGGTGGAATCCGGTGCGGCACGGTCGATCCTGACCGATCCGCAGCATGAGTACACCCGCCGTCTGGTGGCCGCGGCGCCATCGCTGACACGCCGCAGGGTTCGGCCGGCCGCTGGCGGTCCGGAATCCGACGACATTCTCGTCGTCTCGGAGCTGACCAAGACCTACCGCGAGTCGCAGGGTGCGCCGTGGCGGCGCACCGACTTCCGGGCGGTGGACGCCGTGTCGTTTCGGCTGCGGCGGGCCAGCACGCTGGCGGTCGTCGGTGAGTCGGGGTCGGGGAAATCGACGCTGGCGCGGATGGTGCTGGGCTTGCTGGCACCGACGTCGGGCAGGGTGGTTTTCGACGGCAGCCAGGTCGTGAGTGAACTCGATCGGAACAACGCCCTGGCTTTTCGGCGACGGGTCCAACCGGTGTTCCAAAATCCCTACAGCAGTTTGGATCCCATGTACTCGGTGTTTCGCACCATCGAGGAGCCTCTGCGTATTCATCGAATCGGGGACCGCAAGAAGCGCGAGCAGACGGTGCGCGAGCTGATCGACGAGGTGGCGCTGCCGTCGTCGGTGCTGGGCCGGCGGCCCGGTGAGCTGTCGGGCGGCCAGCGGCAGCGGGTCGCGATCGCCCGGGCGCTGGCGCTGCGCCCCGAGGTGCTGGTGTGTGACGAGGCGGTGTCGGCACTCGACGTCTTGGTGCAGGCGCAGATCCTGGATCTGCTGGCCGATCTGCAGGCCCGACTCGGCCTGACCTATTTGTTCATCAGCCACGACCTGGCGGTCGTCCGGCAGATCGCCGATGACGTGCTGGTGATGCGCGCGGGCCGGGTGGTGGAGCAGGCGCCCACCGAGGTGGTGTTCACCCAGCCCCGCGACGAGTACACCCGCCAGTTGCTGGAGGCCATCCCGGGGCGCAGCGGGTCGCGACCATCGGATTAGGTTGGCAACCTGGGACTCGCGCCGACGACGATGCAGCGCGAAGCGATGAGGAGGAGTGGCGCGCATGAGCCATGACGCGTTGGCTCCGCTGATGGAGTTGCCCGGCGTCGCGGACGCCAGCGACCAGGCCCGCGACGCGCTGGGGCGGGCGCACCGGCACCGGACCAACCTGCGGGGCTGGCCGACGACGGCCGCTGAGGCGGCGCTGCGGGCCGCGCGTGCGTCGGCGGTGCTCGACGGCGGTCCGATGCGCCTGGATGAGCAAGCCGCCGCGACCACCCATCCGGTGTTTGCCGGCGCGCTGCGGGTGGCCCAGGCGCTGGAAGGTGGTGCGGGCGCGCTGGTCGGGGTGTGGCAGCGGGCACCGCTGCAGGCGCTGGCGCGTCTGCACATGCTGGCCGCGGCCGATCAGGTGGACCACGATCGGCTCGGCCGGCCGCGCGCCGACCGGGAAGTGGGCCCGCGCCTGGAGCTGCTGGCCAAGCTTGTGACCGCACCCACGCGGGCGTCGGCGCCGGTAGTTGCCGCAGTCGCGCACGGAGAACTGCTGACACTGCAGCCTTTCGGCAGCGCGGACGGCGTGGTCGCCCGGGCGGTCTCGCGGCTGGTGACTATCGCGACCGGACTCGACCCGCACGGACTTGGCGTGCCCGAGGCGAGTTGGATGCGCCAACCGTCGGATTACCGTGACGCGGCGCGACGGTTCGCCGACGGCACACCCGACGGTGTGGCGGCGTGGCTGGTGCTGTGTTGCCGCGCGTTGCAGACCGGCGCGCAGGACGCGCTGACGATTGCTGACTCGGTTGCTGAGTCGTCGCGCGCAGGATCTGCCCCAGACGCATGAAGCGGGCGGCGTTCCGAATGAATCGGAGCGCCGCCCGCAAACACGGATCTCGGTTACCAAGCGTGCACGTATGGGTTGCGTGGGTTGGCCTCGGCGATCTTGCGAGACCTCCAGCTGCAGCCCCACCCAAAGGGCTGTCGACGCTTTCGATTCTTCGCAATTTCGCAGGCCCGCAACACTTCTGCCATTATCGCGGCTATGACTCCGCGTGGGTGCCGGGACCCGTGCTGGGTGCCCGAATCGGGAGATCGAACCTTCTCTTCCGGACCGACCTTGGCCTCAACGGGCTTCCGTGGTTTCCTTTGTACTCTTAGACCCTTAGCACTACAAGGCCCAATCCTGTGAAAGTTGCGAAGGCGCTCCGGATCGGGATCGCTCTGTGTTTGCTAGGAGCTAGAACGCAAACCGTCGCAGCAACGAGTACGTGACGGCGCCGGCGGCCAGCGCGGTGATACCCACCGCGGCCGTGGTCGCGATCGCGGCCCCCGAGGGCGCCGGGATGCGGTCACGCAGTGACACCGGCCGCGAGAAACTCAGCACCGGCCAGCCGCGCTCGTTGGCTTCCTTACGCAAGCCGCGGTCGGGGTTGACCACGCTCGGGTGGCCGACGACTTCGAGCATCGGCATGTCGGTGATCGAGTCGGAATAGGCGTAGCAGTGCTCCAGGAGATAGCCCTCGCGGGCGGCCAACTCCCGGATCGCCTCCACCTTGCCTTCGCCGTAGCAGTAGAACGCTATGTCGCCGGTGTACCTGCCGTCCTCGACGACCATTCGGGTCGCCATCGCGTGGGTGGCGCCCAGCGCCCGCGCGATCGGCGCCACGATCTCTTCCCCCGACGCTGACACCACGACAACGTCACGGCCGCACAGTTTGTGCGCGGCGATCAGGTCCGCGGCTTCGGCGAAGACCAACGGCGTCACGATCTCGTGCAGGGTTTCGTTGACGATCGACTTCACCTGCTCCGCGTCCCACCCGGTGCACATGTTGGCCAAGTGGGTACGCATCCGATCCATTTGGTCATGATCGGCACCGGAGAGCAGAAAAATGAACTGCGCGTAGCTGGACTTGAGCACGGTGCGGCGGTTGAGCAGTCCCTGGTTGAAAAACGGTTTGCTGAATGCCAGCGTGCTGGACTTCGCGATGATGGTCTTGTCCAGGTCGAAGAACGCGGCAGTGCGGGCGCTGGACGCGGTGTTTGCCGCCGTTTCGCGCGAGTCCTGCTGATGCGCGGCCGAGTCGGAGACGGTCACCTGACCAGCATAGGTGGCCAGCGCGACGGCGCTGCGGCTCACGGCGTAAAACGCCAGATCAAGACAGATAGGATAGGCGGTGTTTTCGCGGCTCACAGTGTTTTTTTCATTTTGCCGCTACTTGCGTCAGTAGCCACTGTCGTGTGTATAGTAAGCATTACTCGGCCCTGAGCCGAGGGTGTATCAGCCCGACCCCCCGGGGCTGATGCACGACGACCCTCGCCTCCTCCCCCCCTGGCGGGGGTCGTCCCTTTTCTGGACGAAGTAGTTAGCAAGGCTAAGCGCCACTTCGTTTCCCGCTTAGTGCACAGTCCCGTCTCTTTCCACAAGTTCCGGTTTGGGACTGGTGTCCCACCTGCGCGGCCCCGCACGGTAAGGGGGTGACGAGCACAACTGCCGCCCGGGGCGGCTCCTCCGGCGTGCTGGCGGTGCTGACCGACCCGCGGTTGCGCGACGACTTCGACCGGGTGGCCGCGGCTGTCGGTGTCCGGGTGGTGCACGCCGGCGCGGCGTCCGCGGTCAGCAGGAAAACCTGGTCGGCGGCCACGGCGGTGGTGCTCGACGAGGCCGCGGCGACTCGGTGTGGACACGCCGCGTTGCCCCGCCGTGCCCACGTCAGCGTTCTCACGGCGGCCGAAGCCACGACGGCGACCTGGGCCGCGGGCATCGCCGTCGGTGCCCAGCATGTGCTGCGCCTGCCCGAGCAAGAACGCGAATTGATCCGTGAACTTGCCGAGGCCGCCGAATCGGCGCGCGATGAAGGCACGCGCGGGACGGTCGTCGCCATCGTCGGTGGCTGCGGTGGGGCGGGTGCCTCGTTATTCGGCGTCGCCCTGGCCCGGGCCGCCACCGACGCGCTGCTGGTGGACCTCGATCCGTGGGGCGGCGGCATCGATCTGCTGGTGGGCGGAGAAGCCAACCCGGGCCTGCGCTGGCCGGACCTGGCGTTGCAAGGCGGGCGGCTGAATTGGTCATCGGTGCGCGAAGCGCTGCCGCGGCACCGGCGGATCAGTCTGCTCTCGGGCGCCCGGTGCGGAGGCGAACTTGACGCTGGGCCGGTGGACGCCGTGGTTGATGCCGGCCGCCGCGGGGGAGTGATCGTGGTGTGCGATCTTCCCCGACGTCTCACCGACGCCAGCCAAACCGCCTTGCACGCAGCCGATCTGGTCGTCGTGGTCAGTCCCTGCGACGTGCGGGCGTGCGCGGCGACAGCAACGATCGCACCCGTGCTCTCGGCGATCAATCCACATCTGGGGCTGGTCGTGCGGGGACCGTCGCCCGGCGGTCTGCGGGCGGCGGAGGTTGCCGAGATCGCCGGACTGCCGCTGCTGGCCGCGATGCGGGCCCAGCCGCGGCTCGCCGAGCAGCTGGAGCGCGGCGGGCTGCGGTTACGGCGGCGCTCCCCGCTCGCGTCGGCCGCGCGGCAGGTGCTCGGCGTGCTGCCCGGTTCGGGCCGGGCGCAGGGCGGCAGGGCGGCGTGAGCGGTTCGCTGATCGAACGCGTCCGCGAGCGGCTGGCGTCGGAATCCGCGCCGCTGCGGCCGCATGTGGTGGCCGACGCGATCCGCGCCGAGTCCGGCGGAATGCTCGGGGACACCGAGGTGCTCGCCAATCTTCGGGTGCTGCAGACCGAACTGACCGGCGCCGGCATCCTCGAGCCGCTACTGTGCGCCGAGGGCACCACCGACGTGCTGGTCACCGCGCCGGACGCGGTGTGGGTGGACGACGGAAACGGATTGCGACGCAGCCACATCCGCTTCGCTGACGAGGCCGCGGTGCGGCGATTGGCGCAGCGGCTGGCGTTGGCCGCCGGCCGGCGCCTCGACGACGCGCAACCCTGGGTGGACGGGCAGCTGGCCGGCATCGGCGCCGGACGTTTCGCGGTACGGCTGCATGCCGTGCTGCCCCCGGTCGCGGCCGCCGGCACCTGCCTGTCGTTGCGGGTATTGCGGCCCGCCACGCAGGATCTGGCCGCGCTGGCCGCCGCGGGTGCGATCGCGCCACAGGCCGCCGCACTGCTCGACGACATCATCGCGGCCCGGCTCGCCTTCCTGGTGTGCGGCGGGACGGGTGCGGGTAAAACCACCCTCTTGGCGGCTATGTTGGCTGCCATCCCGCCCGACGAACGGATCGTGTGCGTGGAGGATGCGGCCGAGCTGGCGCCGCGGCACCCGCACCTGGTCAAGCTGGTCGCCCGCTGCGCGAACGTCGAAGGCGTCGGCGAGGTTCCGGTGCGCCAGCTGGTCCGCCAGGCGCTGCGAATGCGGCCCGACCGCATCGTGGTCGGTGAGGTCCGAGGCGCCGAAGTGGTCGATCTGTTGGCCGCGCTCAACACCGGCCACGACGGCGGAGCGGGCACGGTGCACGCCAACAACCCCGGCGAGGTTCCCGCGCGGCTGGAGGCCTTGGGCGCGCTCGGCGGTTTGGATCGGGCGGCGCTGCACAGCCAGCTCGCCGCGGCCGTCCAGGTGCTGCTGCACGTCGCGCGCGATCGCACCGGCCGGCGGCGGCTCAGCGAGATCGCGATGCTGCGCCATGTTGGGGGACGGGTTCACGCGGTCACGGTGTGGCATGCCGACCGCGGACCGACCGACGACGCCACCGAGCTGGTGCAGGTCCTGCGAAGCCGGATCCGGGCGTGAACACGCTACCCACCGGCGCGCTGCTGTTAGCGCTTGCGCTGGTGACGTTTCCGTCGTCACCTCGCGGCCGGCTCACGCCGCCCGGGCGCGCGCGCCCGAGACAGGCACCACGCTGGCTTGCCCGCGCGGCGTGCTGCGCCGCAATCGGTGCGGCGCTGCTGTTGCCGCTGACCACTGTCCTGGCTCTCGCGGTGGTGGGAGCAACCGGATGCGCGCGTTACCGTCGCCGCTCCCGGAGCCGGCGCGCGATCGACGAGGGACGCACGCTGCAGGCCGCGCTCGACGTGCTGGTGGGGGAGCTGCGGGTGGGTGCCCATCCAGTGCGTGCGTTCGGCGTCGCAGCCGACGAATCCGCAGGCAAGGTCGCGGCTTCGATGCGCGCGGTCGCGGCGCGCGCCCGGTTGGGCGCCGACGTGACGGCCGGTCTGCGCGCCGAGGCCGGGTCTTCGGCGTTGCCCCCACACTGGGACCGGTTGGCGGTGTGCTGGGGCCTCGCCAGTGATCAGGGGTTGGCGATCGCCACCCTGATGCGCGCCGCGCAACGCGATATCGCTGAACGGCAACGATTTTCGGCCCGGGTGGTTTCGGGCCTGGCCGGTGCCCGGGCCACCGCGGCCATCCTGGCGGGCCTGCCGGTGCTCGGAGTGCTGCTCGGGCAACTGATCGGCGCCCGGCCGCTGAGCTTCCTGCTGAACGGGCACGCGGGTGGGTGGCTACTGGTGATTGGATCGATGCTGGCCTGCGGCGGGCTGCTGTGGTCGGACCGGATCACCGATCGGCTCGCGTTATGAGCGCCGGTACCGCGGCGGCGGCGGTGCTGCTGGCCATGGCGGTGTTGACCGGCGCGGGCCCCTCGGCCGTGCGGGCCCGCGCCGGCATGCCGACCCGCACACAGCGGCCGCCGCCGTCGGTGGCGCGTGGTGTCGATCCCCTCGCGGTCGCGTCCAGCCTGGACGTGCTGGCGGTGTGCCTGGCCGCGGGCATGGCCGTCTCGGCCGCCGCTGCCGCGACCGCCCCGTCCGCGCCGCCACAACTCGCCCGGGTGTTGCGCCGTGCGGCCGACCTGCTGACGCTCGGCGCCGACCCCGCCGTGGCGTGGTCGACCGCGCCGGAACTACCGGCCGCCGCGGTCGATGCGCAGACTGACGCGCTGCTGCGCCTGGCGCGCCGTTCGGCGTGCTCGGGCGCGGCGCTTGCCGACGGGGTCGCCGAACTGGCGGACCAATCGCGCGCCGACGCCGCGCACGCGGCCACCGCGGCCGCCGAGCGAGCCGGCGTGCTGATCGCCGGGCCGCTGGGGCTGTGCTTTCTGCCGGCATTCGTCTGCCTGGGCATCGTTCCGGTGGTGGCCGGGCTGGCCGGTGAGGTTCTGCAGTCGGGTTTGCTATGAGAAAGGAATGTATTGGTGTTCAACATGTTTCGGGCATTCAGCGCGCGGATGGCGCTGCTGGCCGCCGACGAGTCGGGCATGTCCACGGTGGAGTACGCCATCGGGACGATCGCGGCGGCGGCCTTCGGCGCCATCCTGTACACCGTCGTCACCGGCAATTCGGTGGTGTCGGCGCTCAATCACATCATCGGTCGCGCGTTGAGCACCAAGGTTTAGGCCGCGATGCCGGCGCGAGCACCGTCGAGGCGGCACTGGGGATCGCGTCGCTGGTCGTGGTGTTGGTGCTGTGCCTGGCGGGGATCACCGCCCTGTCGATGCAGGTGCGTTGCGTCGATGCCGCGCGCGAGGCCGCGCGTCTGGCCGCGCGCGGTGACGACGGGGTGGCCGTCGAGGCCGCGCGCCGCATCGCGCCGGGCGGCGCGCTGGTCCGGGTGCAGCGTGACGGGGACTTCCTCGTCGCCACCGTCGTCGCGCATTCAAAGCTGTTGCCGAACCTGGACATTGGGGCCAAGGCGGTCTCGTCGGCCGAGCCGCGGCGGTGACCGTGGCTCGGCCACCGTGCTTGCGGTCGCGATGATCGCGGTGCTGTTGTCGATCACCGGCGCCGGTGCCTACCTGGGCTCGGTCGTGGTGGCGCGGCACCGCGCGCAGGCGGCCGCCGACCTGGCGGCGCTGGCGGGCGCCGCGGCGCTGCCGTCGGGGGTCGCGGCGGCGTGCGCCCGCGCGACGGCAGTGGCTCAGGCGATGCGCGTCGACGACGCCCGCTGCCGTGTCGAGGGTCTCGACGTCGTCGTCACCGCACGGGTGGGCGTGGCCTTTCACGGGTTTGCGCAAGCGGCCGCGCGGGCGGGACCGGTCGGTTCCTAGTCGGTCAGGATTCGTCGAGTTCGGCGTCGGTGGGCACTCGTAGCGAGACCAGTCCGGCGAAGGTGTCCGGTTGGAGTTCGACCCGGTTGACGGTGACATGCACCGGCACCCAATCGTTTTCGAAGCCGCGCATCCGCAGCACTCGGCTGGTTGGCCCGTTTGCGAATTCCTTGGTCATGGCTTGCATGGCCGGCTCGTCGTCCGGGTGGATCAGCTGCTGATCGCTGTCGCTGCCGCGCCAGTCGTAGAAGTCGCACGGTTCGTCGAGCCATTTCAGCAGGGTCCGCGTCTTGAAGTCGAAGAGCGCGCGATGCACCCCGGGCTGTGCGAGTCCGTTGAGGATCCGCTGTGCCAGGTCGTCGACCGAGACCTCCGGGCCCTTGGGCTCGGCGCGCCAATTCATTGCGCGCGCGACCATGTGGGCACGCCCGTCCGGTCCTGGTTCGGTGGCGGTGCGCGCGACGAGGCCTATCCGAATGGCGTTTCCCTGCCAATCGGTGAGATCTAAAGTGCTACAAAGAGTTTGGCCGTCCTCGGCCTTGACGGCCAAGGCCAGCAGCTTGGCCTCGTTCGGATTCAGCTCGCGCGACGGCAGATCTTCGGCGAAGGCCCTGCCGGAGGTCACCTCCACGGCGGGATTCTTGCCGCTGTTGGCCAGCGACTCGCGGGTGTCGGTGGCCACCCCACGGGTCAGATCCCACTTCAGCGGCCCCGGGGTGGGCCGCTCCGGCGGCTCCGAGTCGGCGGGGCCGGTCCAGACATGCACGCCGTGCGTGCGCCCGTCCGACATCACCACGGGCTCGGTGCGGATCACCCGGTCGTGTTTGGGGGTGATGCTGGTGAGGCTCTGCCCGGTCTGCAGTGACTCGGCGATCGCGGTCCGGACGGCGGCGAGATACGGACTGCGCCGCAGGAACGTCGTTATCGGAACTAGGTTTTTGACTTGCCGCCCCTGCGCTACGACGGCGGGTTCGTCCCCCAGTGTTTCCACGAGCAGCCAGTCGTGGGCCATGCGACCAAGTTTACGTCCGTGCGACGGGTACGGCGCCGGCCCGGCCGATGCAGCGCCAATCCTGCTTTACTGCTTTGCTATTGCCCGCCATCGACATGGCCCCGACTCAGGCCGCCGCGCCGACGCCCGCTACGTTTGCAAATGTTGCCGCGGCCAGGTAATTTCTGCTGCGCCCGCATTTAGCGGGCTTGCGAATGGATCGCGATGTCCGACCGTTCGCCGCGCTGTATGACGGCATGCCGGCAGTTTCTTCAGCAGCGAGGAAATGCCTTTCAATGGTGGCCGTTGCGACGCAGATCCGTGGAGGTCGACCGTCGAGGGGTCGGTCGCCATCCGCTGGATTGCGCAGCGTGGCCCCGAGCCTGATTCAGCCCAATTCCGCGAGCACCAGCCGCAGCACCAGCAGAGCACCCGCCTTGTCGAGCGGATCGTTGCCGTTGCCGCATTTCGGAGATTGCACGCAGGATGGGCATCCGCTCGGGCATTCGCACGCCGCGATGGCCGACGCTGTCGCGCCCAACCAGGTGCTCGCCTGACGAAAGCCGCGTTCGGCGAATCCCGCGCCACCCGGATAGCCGTCGTAGACGAAGACGCTGGGCAGCCCCTCCGGGCCGATCGCGGTGGACATGCCGCCGATGTCGCCGCGGTCGCAGCTGGCCACCAGGGGTAGCAGTCCGATGGCGGCGTGCTCGGCCGCGTGGAGCGATCCCGGTATGCGAACAACATCAATAGCGTTCTCTAACAACGCATCCGGTTCAATGGTGTACATGGCCGCCTTGGTGGGCAGAACCTGTTCCGGCATGTCCAGCTCGATGAAGTCGATCACTTCGCCGTTGAGGCGGCGACGCAGGTAGCCGACTACATGGTGGGTGACCGTCACCGGCACCAGGCCCAGCGCCACGGGCCCGTAGGCCGCACGCTCGCCCTGCCCGGTGATCGCGATGTCGGCGAGTTCACGGGCGAAGGTCGCGTAGCCGGGGTCCTCGGCGTGGACGAAGGCAATCCCCTCCTGGGGATCGAGCGAATCGACGACGTAGCTCTCGCCGCGATGCAGGTAAACCGCCCCCGGATGCACGGTGGCCGGGGCCTGACCGGCGCCGACGCTCCCCAGCAGTCGCCCGGTGCCCGTCTCCACGATGACGATCTGGCCGCCCGCCGAGCCCCGGATGTCCACCGCGCCATGCGGTTCGACACCGGGCGCCGGGAAGTACTTCCCGTTGCGCCGGCGCAACAGCCCGTCGTCGACCAGCGCCGCGGTCACCTGCTCCGCGCCAAAGGATCGGACCTCAGCGTCATCGAGCGGCAGTTCGGTTGCGGCACAGAGTAATTGGGGTCCCAGGAGATAGGGGTTGGCGGGATCGATCACCACGCGCTCGACGGGCTTGTCCAGCAGCGCGGTCGGGTGATGGACCAGATACGTGTCCAGCGGGTCGTCCCGGGCGATCAACACCACCAGTGCGCCCTGGCCGCGCCGGCCGGACCGGCCGGCCTGTTGCCAGAAGGAGGCGACGGTCCCGGGGAAGCCGGCCAGCACCACCGCGTCGAGCCCGGCGATATCGATGCCCAGTTCGAGCGCATTTGTGCTGGCCAGACCCCGTAACTGGCCCTCGGCCAGGGCATGTTCGAGGGCGTTGCGGTCCTCGGCGAGATAACCGGCCCGATACGACGCCACTTTGTCGCTCAGTTCCGGCGCGATGTCGTCCAGCCGCGCCTGCGCGCCCAGCGCGGTCAGCTCGGCGGCACGCCGCGACCGCACGAAAGTCAGCGTCTGCGCCCCCTGCGCGATCAGGTCGGCCATCACACGCGCCGCCTCCGCGCCCGCGGACCGTCGGACCGGGGCGCCGTGCTCGCCGGTCAGGTCGGCGCGCAAGGCGGGTTCCCACAACGCCACCGTGCGGGCCCCCTGGGGTGAGCCGTCGTCGACGACCTCCTCGACCGGGTAGCCGATGAGCTCGGTGGCCGTGGCGCCCGGCGCGGCCGTCGTCGCGCTGGCGAAGATCACCGTCGGCGCCTTGCCGGGCTGGGGGGCGTAGCGCGCACACAACCGCATCAGCCGGCGCAGCACCATCGCCACGTTCGAGCCGAAAACGCCACGGTAGTAATGACATTCGTCGACGATCACGAACCGAAGGCCGCGCAACAGGACGGCCCAGCGTGCGTGGTTGCGCAGTATCGACAGGTGGATCATGTCGGGATTGGAGAACAGCCAGCGCGACCGCTCGCGAGCAAAGCGGCGCACCTCCGCGGGCGTGTCGCCGTCGTAGGCCGTGGGTGCGACGTCGCCACACCGCGGGATGGCCGTGGTCAACGCGTGCGCGGCGCGCAGTTGGTCGTGGCCGAGCGCTTTGGTGGGCGACAGGTACAGCACCCGGGCCCGCGGATCCGTCGCGAGCGCGTTGAGGACGGGAAGTTGGTAGGCCAGCGATTTTCCGGACGCGGTGCCGGTGCTGATCACCACGTGACGGCCGGCGTGGGCCAGCTCTGCGGCCCGCGCCTGGTGCGACCACGGCGCGTTGATGCCGCGATCGGTAAACGCTTCGACCACGTCGGGCTCGGCCCAGGCCGGCCAGCCGCGCGGCTGCCCGCCGCGCGACGGCAGCTCGGCCACATGCCGCAGCGGATGCTCGCCCGGCGTGGTGCCTGCGAGCGCGGCGGTGAGCAGCTCACTGCCGAAACTCGACATCACAAACCTTTCTCATCTTTTAACGCGCCCGGGGAAACTCTTCGTCTACATGACGGCCGGGTTAAGAGACCAAGCATTCGGGATCCTCGTAAGCGGAAATCTGTTGCGAAAGCCATGAACATGGTTGACTAATCAGCGGTCGCAGCTTCTGTGTTCGTGTCAAACTTTCGCAGGATCGACGTTGCGGCCGCGGTTCCTGCGAGGTTATCGGTCGGGGGAGATTCCGGCGACAACGCATGGTATGGCGGTCGCGGCGGGCCCGGTGCGCCGGAAGGCGGTGCACCGCACCCATGTAGAAGAAGGAAAGATCGAGAAATGCCACAGGGAACTGTGAAGTGGTTCAACGCGGAGAAGGGGTTCGGCTTCATCGCCCCTGAAGATGGTTCCGCAGATGTGTTTGTCCACTACACGGAAATCCAGGGTTCGGGCTTCCGCACCCTCGAAGAAAACCAGAAGGTCGAGTTCGAGATCGGCCACAGCCCTAAGGGCCCCCAGGCCACTGGAGTCCGCTCCGTCTAAGGGCAGAGCCCGAAGAAAGAGCTAAGTCCGACGAAACCCCCCGTGCAGTCCCGCTCCGCGGGTCGGCCGGGGGGTTCTCGTTACCCTGGGGCATGCCCGTCACGCGGCCGGTTTGCGCCGCGCCGGATACATCAAGGCATGGACCGTCAAGCTGGCCTACTGTCGTCTGGGTGAGCCAGCTTTCCTTCTTCACCGCAGAGTCGGTACCGCCCGCGGTCGCCGATCTTTCCGGTGTGCTGGCGGCCTCCGGCCAGATCGTCATGGTCGGCGCGCCGGGCGGTCAGGGCGCCCGGCTTTCGGTGGTTGTGGATCAGTCGTGGCGCGCGTCGGCGCTGGCCGCGATGATCCAGGAGGCCGGCTTGGCTCCCGAGATCGCCAGAACCGAGGAAGACACCCCCTTGGTGCGCACCGCGGTCAGCGAGCTGTTGCGCCCGATTGCCGCCGAGTGGACGCGGGGGGCGGTCAAGACGGTGCCGCCGCGGTGGCTGCCCGGACCGCGCGAGCTGCGGGCCTGGACCCTGGCGGCCGGCGTGCCCGAGGCCGACCGTTATCTGCTCGGTCTGGACCCGCACGCGCCGGACACGCATTCGCCGCTGGCGTCGGCTCTGATGCGGGTGGGGATTGCGCCGACTCTGATCGGTACCCGCGGCGGCCGGCCCGCACTGCGGATCAGCGGCCGCCGAAGGCTATCGCGCCTGGTAGAGAACGTGGGGGAACCCCCCGCGGACCCCGAGGCGTTGTCGCTCTGGCCTCGGGTCTAGCGGGCTCTCGGGGCGCCCGTTACAGAGCGCCGGTTTGCGAAAGCGCACCGAAGGGTGCGAAATTGTCAGATGCCCGAAGGCGGACGGTACGGCGGCGTACTTTAAATTACGCCGGGGATTACCCGGCATTTCAGTAGCCGACCTGTCATTCTTCCTGCGGGGCGGTCCCGCTAAGGGGACCGGCATAGGAGATGGAGCGTAGGCGCAGTTGGCTGACGGAACCGACGCGGGAAATGGGAGTGTTCGGCGACTGGTCATAGTTGAGTCGCCCACCAAGGCGCGCAAACTGGCTGGCTACCTGGGCTCTTCCTACATCGTCGAATCCTCGCGCGGGCACATCCGCGACCTGCCGCGCGCCGCGGCCGACGTGCCGGCCAAGTTCAAGTCGGAGCCATGGGCCCGACTGGGCGTCAACGTCGATGCGGACTTCGAACCGCTCTACATCATCAGCCCGGAGAAGAAGAGCACGGTCACCGAGCTGAAGGGCCTGCTCAAGGACGTCGACGAGCTCTATCTGGCCACGGATGGTGACCGCGAGGGCGAGGCCATCGCCTGGCACCTGCTGGAAACCCTCAAGCCGCGGATCCCGGTCAAGCGGATGGTCTTCCACGAGATCACTCGCCCGGCGATCCTCGAGGCCGCCGAAAACCCCCGCGACCTGGACATCGATCTGGTCGACGCGCAGGAGACGCGCCGCATCCTGGACCGGCTGTACGGCTACGAGGTCAGCCCGGTGCTGTGGAAGAAGGTCGCGCCCAAGCTGTCGGCGGGCCGGGTGCAATCGGTCGCCACCCGCATCATCGTGCAGCGCGAACGTGACCGGATGGCGTTCCGCAGCGCCTCGTACTGGGACATCGTCGCCAGGCTGGACGCCAGCGTCTCCGACCCGCAAGCCCAGCCGCCGACCTTCACGGCCCGACTGTCCACCGTCGACGGGCTGCGCGTGGCCACCGGCCGCGATTTCGACTCACTGGGATCGCTGCGCAAGGCCGACGAGGTCGTCGTGCTGGACCAAGCCGCCGCCACTGCGTTGGCAACCGGATTGCAGGGCGCCCAGCTGTCCGTGGCGTCGGTGGAGGAGAAGCCCTACACCCGGCGTCCCTACGCGCCGTTCATGACGTCGACGCTGCAGCAGGAGGCCGGCCGCAAGTTGCGGTTCTCCTCGGAGCGCACCATGAGCATCGCGCAGCGGCTCTACGAAAACGGCTACATCACTTATATGCGAACCGATTCCACGACGCTGTCGGAGTCGGCGATAGAGGCGGCGCGCACGCAGGCGCGTCAGCTCTACGGCGCGGAGTACGTCGCCGCGTCGCCGCGCCAGTACACCCGCAAGGTGAAGAACGCCCAGGAAGCGCACGAGGCCATCCGGCCCGCCGGCGAGACCTTCGCCACCCCGGACGCCGTGCGCCACGAACTCAGCGGTGACGAATTCCGGCTCTACGAGCTTGTCTGGCAGCGCACGGTGGCCTCGCAGATGGCCGACGCGCGCGGCACGACGCTGAGCCTGCGCATCAACGGCGCCTCCGACGGCAGGCCGGTGGTGTTCTCGGCGACCGGGCGCACGCTGACCTTCGCGGGCTTCCTGAAGGCTTACGTCGAGACCGTCGACGAGCTGGCCGGCGGTGAGGCCGACGACGCCGAAAGCCGCCTGCCGCAGCTCACCGAGGGCCAGCGGCTGGACGCCCTCGAACTGACCCCGGACGGCCACGCCACCAACCCGCCGGCGCGGTACACCGAGGCGTCGTTGGTCAAAGCGCTCGAGGAGTTGGGTATCGGGCGCCCGTCGACCTACTCGTCGATCATCAAGACCATCCAGGACCGCGGCTACGTGCACAAGAAGGGCAGCGCTTTGGTGCCGTCCTGGGTCGCGTTCGCGGTTACCGGTCTGCTGGAGCAGCACTTCGGCCGGCTGGTGGACTACAACTTCACCGCGGCGATGGAAGACGAGCTCGACGCAATCGCGTCCGGTCAGGAGCGAAGGACCAACTGGCTCAACAACTTCTACTTCGGCGGCGACCACGGCGTGCCCGACTCGGTCGCGCGTTCCGGCGGCCTCAAGCGGTTGGTCGGTATCAACCTTGAAGGGATTGACGCGCGAGAAGTCAACTCCATCAAGCTTTTTGACGATTTGCAGGGCCGCCCTGTCTACGTTCGGGTGGGCAAGAACGGGCCGTACCTGGAACGGCAGGTGCTCAACGACGAGGGCGAGACCACACCCCAGCGGGCCAACCTCAACACGGCGCTGACCCCCGACGAGCTGACGCTCGAAGTGGCCGAGGAACTGTTCGCCACCCCGCAGGAGGGGCGGGTACTGGGCGTGGACCCGGAGACCGGCCACGAGATCCTCGCCAAGGACGGCCGGTACGGGCCGTACGTGACCGAGGTCCTGCCGGAGCCGGAGTCGCCCGGCGAGGACGAGGGCGGTGCTGGGTCCGATCAGAAGGCGAAGCGGCCTAAGAAGCCTACCGGTCCCAAGCCGCGCACCGGCTCGCTGTTGCGCAGCATGGACTTGCAGACCGTCACCCTCGAGGATGCGCTGAAGCTGCTCTCGTTGCCGCGGGTGGTCGGCGTGGACCCCGGGTCGAACGAGGAGATCACCGCGCAGAACGGGCGCTACGGGCCATACCTCAAGCGCGGCACGGAATCTCGTTCGCTGGCGACCGAGGACCAGCTGTTCACCATTACCCTCGATGAGGCCTTGCAGATCTACGCGCAACCGAAACGCGCTGGGCGACAAAGCGCTTCGGCGCTGCCGCTGCGCGAGCTGGGGGCCGATCCCGCGACGGGCAAGCCAATGGTGATCAAGGACGGCCGGTTCGGCCCCTACGTCACCGACGGCGAGACCAACGCCAGTCTGCGCAAGGGCGACGACGTGCTGTCGATCACCGACGAGCGCGCCGCCGAACTGCTGGCCGACCGCCGCGCGCGGGGTCCGGTCAAGCGGACAGCGAAGAAGACCACCCGCAAAGCGCCGGCAAAGAAGGCCACCAAGCGGTAGATGGCGGTCGCGACCCGCCGCGCCCGGCTTCGCCGCGCTTGCGATCGCTGCTGGCCCACGGTCGCGACCCGCCGCGCCCGGCTTCGCCGCGCTTGCGATCGCTCCTGGCCCACGGTCGCGACCCGCCGCGCCCGGCTTCGCCGCGCTTGCGATCGCTCCTGGCCAGCTCACATGATTTCGCTGGACACCTCTTGGGCGGCTGACCCCGGGGCGCCGGCCTCCTGAACGGCCAGACCCAGCGGTCGCGCCAACTGGGTGGGGGCGGAGCGCCCGCGCAGCTCGACGACTTCGCCCACATCCCAGCGCAACGCCTCGGAGTCCAGCGCGCCGCTGACGGCGATTGCCGACGCGAGCACATGGCCGACCTCGAGTTTCGCCAGCTCGGTGAGGCGGGCGGCCTCGTTGACGGGGTCGCCGATCACCGTGTACTCGAAGCGGGCCTGCGCGCCGATGTGGCCCGCGATCGCCCGCCCCGACGACACCCCGATGCCGAAGTCCGCGGACCCGATCACCGGGAGAAGTTCGTCATGCAGCTCGCGGGCGGCCGCCAGCGCGCCACCGGACGCGTCCGGGTGTTCGATCGGCGCGCCGAAGATCGCCAGCGCGGCGTCGCCCTGGAACTTGTTCACGAAGCCGCCATGGCGGCCGACGGTGTCCACCACGACCCGGAAGAACTCGTTGAGCAGGTGGACCACCTCGACGGGCGGTCGGGTGGCGGCCAGCTGCGTCGAGCCGACCAGGTCAACGAAGAGCACCGCCACGTCGCGCTCCTGGCCGCCCAGCTCGGTGCCGCGCTCCAGCGCGCGGCGCGCCACGTCTTCGCCGACGTAGCGACCGAACAGGTCGCGCAGCCGCTGCCGCTCCGAGAGATCACGCACCATGTCGTTGAAGCCGGCCTGCAGCAGGCCGAGTTCGCTGGCGTCGTAGATCTGCATGTGCGCGTTGTAGTTGCCGCGCTGCACCTCCGAGAGCGCCCAGCGCAGCTGGCGCAGCGGGTCGGCGATCGACATCGCCACCAACAGGGTGCTCACCAGCCCAATGCCCAACGCCGCCAACGCCAGCAACAAGATAGGAGTGAACAAACTCTCCGGCGCCGCATGTAGCAGCGAAACCTTGTCGGCCACCACGGCCAGCACGATGGCCAGGACCGGCACGGCGGTGGACAGCATCCAGGTCAGCATCTGGCGCAGGATGACGCCGGGCGCCTTCACGTTCTCCGGCATGCCGCTGCGCAGCGCCGCGACCGCCACCGGCCGCAGCACCCGCTCGGACTGCAGGTAACCGATGATCGCGGTCGCCGCGGCGCCCAGTCCAATGGCGACGGCCTCGACGGGCGCCGCGTGCCTGGCCACCGACCAGCTCGCGGCGATGAATATCCCGCCACCGATACACCAGGAGGCCATACTGATCGCGGTGCGGTAGAAGGGCATGCGCAGCGCGCGGCTGCGGGCCAGTTCGGTGGTGGCCGGGTCGGTTTCGGCGAGCAGGTTGTCGCGGCGCTGCCAGCGGAATACCGGCACCAGCATTTTCAGGTTCACCAGGGCGTTGGCGACGAACACCGTGACCAGCGAGACCCCCCAGACCACCACGTTGGCGGTGGGCAGGTCCTGCAGCTGAATACGGTCCTGCGGCGGCAAGCCGTAGCGCAGGAAGCCCAGCACGAACAGGGCGCCGATGATGTCGGCCTGCAGCATGCTCAGCACGAACACCGGCCACGGCGTGCGCACCACCCACCGGACGAATGCGCTGATCCGCCCGGGCAGTGTCGCTGCCGGGGTTGCCACCAATCCACCGTATCGGTCGGTGCCGACTCTTCGGAAACCTAAATGCACCTCGGCAAGTCGCCCCGAGCTGCCCAAAGCCGCCCGAAGATCACGGGAATGTCGCGATATGGTGGCCGATAGGTATCTGTCGGCGGGTGTCGCTACTGTTGCCGATGATGTCCGGGGTGTTTACGCGGCTGGTAGGCCAACAGGCGGTGGAAGCCAGCCTGCTCGGGGCCGCCAGGGCCGCCCGCGGTGATTCGGCTCACACCACCACCGGCGACGGGACTATGACACATGCGTGGCTGATCACCGGCCCACCGGGATCCGGCCGCTCGGTCGCGGCGTTGTGCTTCGCCGCCGCGCTGCAATGCACT
This sequence comes from uncultured Actinomycetota bacterium, assembly GCA_963758775.1. Taxonomy (GTDB): domain Bacteria; phylum Actinomycetota; class Actinomycetes; order Mycobacteriales; family Mycobacteriaceae; genus Mycobacterium. Next base: position 296,266 of record CAVWWU010000010.1, on the reverse strand, counting down.
AGTGCTTCCCAAGACGGCGGCCCCGGGTGCGGGAGCTGCCGGGCCTGCACGACGACGATGGCCGGCACCCACGCCGATGTGCGGCGGGTGATTCCCGAAGGCCTGTCGATCGGCGTGGACGAGATGCGTGCGATCGTGCAGATCGCGTCGCGCCGTCCCAGCACCGGGCACTGGCAGATCGTCGTGGTCGAGGATGCCGATCGGCTGACCGAAGGTGCGGCGAATGCTCTGCTCAAGGTGGTCGAGGAGCCGCCGCCGTCGACGGTGTTCCTGCTCTGCGCGCCATCGGTGGACCCCGAGGACATCGCGATCACGCTGCGCTCCCGGTGCCGGCACGTCGCGCTGGTCACACCATCCACGGAGGCGATCGCTCAGGTGCTCGTCGACAGCGACGGCCTGGCCACCGATACGGCGAACTGGGCGGCGTCGGTCAGCGGCGGTCATGTGGGGCGCGCGCGCCGGTTGGCCACCGACCCGGAGGCCGCGGAGCGGCGTGAGCGGGCGCTGGGGCTGGTGCGCGACGCCGCCACGCCGTCGCGGGCCTACGCCGCGGCCGAGGAATTGGTCGCCGCCGCCGAGACCGAAGCCCTTGTGCTGACCGCTGGGCGCGCCGAGGCCGAAACCGAAGAGCTGCGAACGGCTTTGGGCGCCGGCGGCACCGGTAAGGGCACGGCCACGGCGATGCGCGGCGCAACCGGGGCGATCAAGGACCTGGAGCGACGGCAGAAGTCCCGCCAGACTCGGGCCTCGCGCGATGCGCTGGACCGCGCGCTGATCGACCTGGCGACCTACTTCCGGGACGCGCTGGTTGTCTCGTCGCACGCGGGCGGGGTGCGGGCCAATCACCCGGACATGGCCGAGCGGGTGGCTTCGCTGGCCGCCCATGCCGCGCCCGCGCGGCTGTTGCGGTGCATCGAAGCGGTGCTCGGGTGCCGGGAAGCGCTGGCGGTCAACGTCAAACCCAAGTTCGCCGTCGACGCCATGGTCGCCACGATCGGCCAGGAACTCCGTGATTGATTTCCCGGACTTGGGGGTGTCCGCCCGCCTGCCGTAGACTCGTGCCGCCCGCGGGCACGCCGCCTTAGCTCAGTCGGTAGAGCGATTCACTCGTAATGAATAGGTCAGGAGTTCGATTCTCCTAGGCGGCTCCATAACGAAAACTACATCGACCCGTTTGACCCGTTCGAACCCCCGCCGGCACCCTTGCCGCCAGTGCCTGGGGCGCCGTGCGGAGTGCCGGTCCCGGCGTTGCCTCCGTTGCCCCCGTTCCCCAGGTGCGTGACTTTGCCGCCGTCGCCGCCGTTTCCGCCGGTGCCCGACGTGGATGCCCCGCCGTCGCCGCCGTCGCCTCCGGTGCCGGAGTGGGCGGTCCCACCGAGGCCGCCGTTTCCGCCGGTGCCTGTCGTCGCGTTGCCGCCGTCACCGGCGAGCCCGCCGTTGCCCATGTGTTCTGCGGCCTGGCCCCCGGCTCCGCCGGCGCCGCCGGCGGTGACCCCGGCCCCGCCAACTCCGCCCGCACCGCCCGAGCCGCTGAATCCGTGGTCGAGGAACCCGCCGCCGGCCCCGCCGGCGCCTCCGGTTCCGGTGGTCGCAGCGCCGCCGATGCCGCCCTCGCCCCCGGTGCCGCTCGTGCCGCCGCCGACGCCACCGGCTCCGCCGGCACCGCCGGCAGTGATTCCGGCCCCGCCAGTCCCGCCGGTCCCGCCGACGCCGGAGAACGAGCCGGCGGCCCCGCCGGCTCCGCCGGCCCCGCCGGTCGTTGTGGTGCTGGCCCCGCCCTGGCCGCCGATCCCGCCGCCGCCGGCCAATCCGGCTTTACCACCGGCCCCGCCGGCACCGCCGGCGGTGAATCCCTTCCCGCCCTCGCCGCCTGCCCCGCCGGAGCCCCACATGACGTCGTTGCCGCCCGCACCGCCGTTGCCTCCGGTGCCCGCGGTGGTGGCGCTGGCGCCGCCGGCGCCACCGTGCCCGCCGAAGCCGATCCATCGGCCGCCGGTTCCGCCCGCACCGCCGGCCCCGCCGTTGCCGGTGCCGCTGTTGCCGGTGCTGCCGGCGCCGCCGGCCCCGCCGACCCCGCCGTCGCCGATCAGCCCCGCGGCACCGCCCTTCCCGCCGGCTCCGCCGGCCGCGCCTGAGCCGCCGGCGCCGCCGTCGCCGACGATCCACCCGCCGGCCCCGCCGGCCGCCCCGGTGCCGGCCTTGCCGTTGGCGCCGTTGCCGAACAGCGGGCGACCCGTCAGCTTCTCGACGGGAGAGAAAAACCGTGCGGTGGTGGTGCTGGCCGCCTCGGTGGCCGTGTAGGAGGTGCCGGCGCTGGACAACGCCTGCACAAACCGGTCGTGAAACGCCGCAACCTGTGCGCTCAGCGACTGAAACTGCTGCGCGTGGCTGGAGAACAGCGACGCGATCGCCGTCGACACCTCATCGGCGGCCGCAGCCACGATCCCGGTCGTCGGAACGCTCGCCGCCGCGTTGGCCGCGTTCAGCGACGAGCCGATACCCGCCACATCCTTGGCCGCTGCCGCCAGCAGTTCCGGCGCTGTGATCAGGTATGACATGCCGCCTCCCGGTCAGTTTGCAGTCGCCGGGGGCGCATTCCGACCCCCGCCGCGGACGACTGGAACATACCCCAAACAGTTTGAGCGCCAGGGGTAATTGGGGCGTCGTTTTGGCATCAAGCCGGCGCGAGGAATCCCACCGGCCCCGAAGCCAGGCAAAGCGCCAGCGCGGTGGTGTTGGCGCGCACCGTGATTGCGTCTCCGGCGCCGGGTAGGCGCGCATAGACCCGGTTCAGCCCGGGATGCACCGGAACCTTTTGCGACGGGCCCTCGGACAGCGACAACGTCATCGAACCGTCACTGTTTGCCAGATAGTTGAGTTCGACGGTCCAATCGGCCGGCAGCAGCGGACCATCCAGAGCCATCCGCGCGGGCTTGTCCGGCTGCGCGAAATAGCCGCAGCGCGGCATCGGCCCGGGCACGATGGTCCGCACCCAGGTAACCCGGGCGTCGACCAGCTGCCCTGAGCTGTCCAGCATTCGCAATTGTGTTGTCGCCGTGTCGAACTCGGGGCGGTCGTGCAGTAGGGCGAACATGTGGCTGGTCAGGTTCTGCGGCCAGGCTACGCGCTGTAGCACGAACGGATCGACCTCCTGATCCAGCAGTGGCACATCCGAATTAGCATGCGCGGCAGCCAAACTGGCGCGCGCGTTCTGCAGATACGGCTGGGCGGGGTTGTCGCGCCAGCTGGTCAGAAATGTCGCCGTCGAATACAGGCTGCTGCCCAGGAACAGCGCCGCCAGACACGCCGTGACCACGGCACGCCGCGGCGAAGCATCCAGCCGATGCGAAGTCGGGCGGTTGGGCGCAGTCAAACCGACGGCGGCCAACAGCGCCAGCACCACGACGAGATCCGGGAAATACCGGAGTGTTTGCGCCAATTCGAGCGCGGTGAACCGCGACGAGCGCATCAGGTAGATCGGCACCTGACAGGCGGCCACATAGCCGACGGCGACCAGCCAGACGGAGCCGATGCGTTGTTTGCGCAGCAGCGACAGCGCCAGCACGCCCACCAGCACCAGCCAGCCGAGCGCCATCGCCAGCGGCGGCGGCGTGGCCCACGGCGAGGCGGGGGCCCAGCGCGCCCACTGCCACGGCCCGCCGGCCAGGCCCGGCACGATGCCGTGGGTCACGGATCGCGACAACAGGTCCCACGTCATTGCCAGGTCGGTGCTCCACCGACGCTGATTGACCACGGCCAGATAGAGCGCCACCCAGCCGGCGGTCAGCACCAGCGACGCGATCCACAACCGCGCGCCGCCCCGCCACGCGGTACGCAGCGGGGTCCCCTCGCCTTGAACGTGGCACAGCAGCGCGACCACGGCGAACGCGACGAACGGGAGCACCGCGGCCTTCTCGAAGAACAGCAGCCCGCCGAAATAGGCCAGCGCACCGGTCAACGCGTAGCGCTGGTTGCCGGTGCGCACCAGCAGGATCGCGTCGGCGCAGACCCACGCCAGCGCGGCCAGCATCGGCAGCGAGTTCAGCGCCGCCGCCCACCACGCGAAGCCCGGCACGGCCAACGGCGTGAACAATGCGAACGTCAGCGGGATCAGCAGCACCGGACGCCACCCGAGGATGACGTGCAGCGCACGCAACAGCGACAGCGACGCCAGCAGCTGCAGGATGACCAGGCTGATCGCCGGACCCGTCCACACCAGCGGAGCCAGCCGGGTGATCGCCCCGGCGACCAGGAAAGCGCCCGGCATGACGTGCCCGTCGTGGTCGTCGAAAAGGTAGGACGGCGACAGCAATCCCTCGGTGCCGGCCTTGCCGACCAGGATCAGGTCGTCCCAGTAGAAGTAGCCCCGGAACGCCAGTACCCCGCGGATCACCAGCTGCACGGCGACCAGCGCGACCGCCAACAAAACGACCCGCCGGTATGGTGGGCCCGTGCGTGCATTGGTCACCGGGGCGGCCGGATTCATCGGATCGACGCTAGTCGACCGTCTGTTGGCAGACGGTCATACCGTTGTGGGGCTGGACAACTTCGCGACCGGCCGCGCGACCAACATCGAGCATCTGGCCGACAATCCCGCCTACGTGTTCGTCGAGGCTGACATCGTCGCCGCGGATCTCGGCGCGATCCTCGGCGAGCACCGTCCCGAGGTGGTATTCCACCTTGCGGCGCAGATCGACGTGCGGCGCTCGGTGGCCAACCCGCAGTTCGACGCGTCGGTCAACGTGATCGGGACGGTGCGGCTGGCCGAAGCCGCGCGCCAGGCTCAGGTCCGCAAGATCGTGCACACCTCCTCGGGCGGGTCCATCTACGGCACCCCGACGCAGTTCCCGACCCCCGAGACGGTGCCCACCGACCCGGCGTCGCCGTACGCGGCGGGCAAGGTGTCCGGGGAGATCTACCTCAACACGTTCCGCCACCTGTACGGCCTGGACTGCTCACACATCGCGCCGGCCAACGTCTACGGCCCGCGCCAGGATCCGCACGGCGAGGCGGGCGTGGTGGCGATCTTCTCCCAGGCGCTGCTGTCGGGTAAGCCCACCAAGGTGTACGGCGAGGGCGGCACCAACACCCGCGACTACGTGTTCGTCGACGACGTGGCGAACGCCTTCATCAAAGCGTCCGGCGACGTGGGCGGCGGTCAGCGGTTCAACATCGGCACCGGCGTCGAAACCTCGGACCGCGCTCTGCATACCGAGGTGGCGAAAGCCGTCGGCGGACCCGACGACCCGGAGTTCGCTCCGGCGCGGCTGGGTGATCTGAAGCGCTCCTGCCTCGACATCGGCTTGGCCGAAAGGGTTTTGGGCTGGCGTCCGCAGGTCGCACTGGACGAGGGCGTGCGCCGGACGGTGGAGTACTTCCGTCGGCTGCACACCGGCTAACCCGGTTCGGGCTCCTGCGCGCCCTCCAGCGCGACCGCCCGCGCCAGGCGCGCATAGCGCAACTCCAAATCCTTGAACCGCATGTAGGTGCTCAGCGTGGTGAAGCTGAAGGCCATGATCAGCGCGTAGAGCATCAGGTCGGTGCCGCGGCGCACGCCGAACCAGTTCGCGACCACCGTGGTGTCGTCGGGCCGCAGCACCGCGTAGATGCCGGCCAGCACGAACAAGACGTAGCCGACCTTGACCCAGGCCTTGGAGCGTGAGCTGCGCCGCGAGCGCAGCAGGTACACCAGCAGCGCGACGATCGAGCCGATCAGCAGCACCTGGATCCAGTTCATCAGCGTGACCTCCCTCGCAGGAATCCGTCGAAGATGATGTTGACGCCGTTGAGCAGCGGCTGCCCCTTCGACTTCGAGTATTCGGTGTAGAGCACCTCAATCGGCTCTTCGGTTACGCGCCAGTTGTTCTCGGCGATCAGCATGACGAACTCATTGGCGTGGCTCATCCCGTTCATGGTGATGTTCAGCGCGTCGGCGACCTTCTTGTTGAACACCCGCAGCCCATTGTTGGTGTCGGTCAATCCGAGCCGGCGGCCGCTCGGGCTCAACCACGCGGCGGTGCGCAGGACGATCCGCTTCAGCAGTGGCGGGCGGCTGGCAGGGCTTGCCCCAGCCCCGCCGAAGCGGGTCCCGATGACCACGTCGACGTCGCCCGCGTTGAGCCGGTCGATCATCGCGGCGACGTCTTTGATGCGGTGCTGGCCGTCGGCGTCGAACGTGGCGAACACCGCGGCCCCGGGCTGCTTGCGGGCGTACTCGACGCCGGTCTGGATGGCCGCGCCCTGACCCAGGTTGATCGGATGGCGCAGCAGATGCGCCCCGGCCCGCAGCGCGATCGCGCCGGTGCCGTCGGCGCTGCCGTCGTCGACGCAGACGACGTGGTCGAACATCGAGCGCAGGTCGGCGACGACCTCGCCGATTACGGCGGCTTCGTTGAAGGCGGGGACGACGATCCAGACGTCGGGGTAAGTGGCCATTTGTTCCCCCAAGGTTAGCCAGGATCAGCCCGCCGGGCGTCCGGCGCGCGCCAGTGCCGCCAGATGAACCCCGATTCCCACCAGCGGCCCGCACAACAGGGCGACCACGGTGCGGGTCTGCAGCGGTAGCGGCAACAGCAGCAAAAGCCCCGACGCGACCGTCGCACCGACCCAGCCCAGCGCATACGCCCGATGCAACGCGGCGGCAACCGTGGCGGCGCCGGTCAGCGTGAGCATGGCGATCGCCAGCGCGGCGGCGGTCAACCAGGCCAGCAGCGCGCTGCCGGCGTCGTACTGCGGCCCGAACGCGACGCGCAGCAACCACGGGCCCACCGCACCGGCGGCCAGCACGCCGACCGCGCCGATACCACCCACGATCGCCGCCGGTGCGATCAGTGCGCGCAGCCGGTTGGTGCACTGGTCGACGAAATGCGCGATGAGGTTGCCCTGCATCGCGGTCAGCGGCACCAGCAGCGGCGCGCGCGTCAACGTGACGGCCAGGATGACGACACCCCCTTGTGCCCCAAGCTGATTCGACGTCACCTTCAGCAGCACCGGAAAGCCCATCACCAGGATGGCGCTGGCACCCGCGGCGGTGACCGAGTGCGCCGCGCCCCGCAGGAACATCGCGACGCTGCCGGGGGTCATCAGGTGCGCGGCCGCGCGCGCCGCGGGCGAGGCCGCCAGCATGATCAGCCAGGCCACCGCGCCGGCGACCGTCGCCCACAAGAACCCGCCCAGCCCCCAGCCGATGACGACCGTCGCCGCGGCGACGCTCACCCGGATCACGGCGTCGGTCACCATCAGCGCCCCGTACTGGGTCCACCGGTTGGTGCCGGCGAGCATCCCCAGCAGCGTGGCATGCAGGCAGAACCCGGCCAGTCCGACGCTGAGCAGCGCCACCGACAGCCAGCGCTGCTCGACGAACACCCGCCCGCCCCACAGCGGTGCGCTGGCGGCGATGACGACGGCCGCGGCGACGCCTAGCAGCGCGGCGACCCGCATCGGATGGGTCCGCTCGTTGGGCAGGACGGAGAGGTTGCCGAGAAAGAGCGAGGCGCGCACCTCGCGGGTGGCTTCCTGCAGCAACCCGTTGGCGGCCCCGGTGACCAGTCCGAACGCACCCCAGAACACCCCGAACACCGAGAAGCCGCCAGGGGCCAGGTCCCGGGCGGCCAGGTAGATCACCAAGTAGCCGCACAGCGCCGTCAGCGCGGTCGCCGTGCCGACCCGGGCCATGCTGCGGCGTGCGACGGGCCCCTGTGCAGCTTCGGTCAGTGTGAGCTCTTCTTGAACCGCTCCACCGAGCGCTCGATCTCGGCCTCGGCTTCGGCGCGGCCCACCCAGTCCGCGGCCTTCACGAATTTGCCCGGCTCGAGATCCTTGTAGTGCACGAAGAAGTGCTTGATCGAGTCCAGTTCGAATTCGGGCACGTCCCCGATGTCCTGGATGTGTTCCCAGCGGTGGTCGCCGGCGACAACGCACAGCACCTTGTCGTCTCCGCCGGCCTCGTCGACCATCTTGAACATCCCCACGGGACGCGCCTCGACGATCGCGCCGGGGAACACGGACTCCGGCAGGAGCACCAGCGCGTCCAGCGGGTCACCATCCTCACCCAGGGTGTCGTCGATGAAGCCGTAGTCGGTCGGGTAGCCCATCGACGTGTAGAGGTAGCGGTCCAGCTTCACCCGTCCCGTCTCGTGATCGACCTCGTATTTGTTGCGGCTGCCTTTCGGGATTTCGATGGTCACGTCGAATTGCACGGCCGGTGCTCCTTTGCAGGGGAAGAGTCTGGGTGAGTCGGAGGTCAACCCTAGTCGAGCGCTTTTCGGCTGGTTCGGCAGAATGGGACCAGACAGTCAGGAGTCCGATGAGTTCTACTCGCCGGCGGAAAATCACCCAGGTATTCATCGGGTTCGCCGTGCTGGCGTTTGTCGCCGCGGTGGTCGCCGCCGCGGCGTTCTTCACCATGGGCAACCACGGCAACGGCGCAGCGCGCGCCACGGTGCCGCCGCCGAGGCCACCGACGGTCAAAGCGGGCGTCGTGCCGGTGGCCGACACCGCCGCCGAGCCCAGCAACAGTGCGCTGGCGGCTATCTTGGGCCCGGTGGCGGCCGATCCCAATCTGGGCAAGCTGGGCGGCCGGATCACCGATGCCGCGACCGGCAAGGAGCTGTGGCAGATGGCCGACGACGTGCCGTTGGTGCCGGCGTCGACCAACAAGGTCCTGACGGCGGCCGCTGCGCTGCTGACACTGGACCGCCAGGCGCGGCTGAGCACCCGCGTGGTGGCGGGCAGCCAGAACGCCCAGGGGCCCGTCGTGCTGGTGGGCGCCGGGGATCCGACGCTGTCGGCCGCACCGCCCGATCAGCCCACCTGGTATCGCGGCGCGCCGCGGATCAGTGACCTCGTCGAACAGGTGCGGCGCAGCGGCATGACGCCGACGGCGGTGCAGGTGGACACCTCGCTGTTCAGCGGTCCGACCATGGCGCCGGGCTGGGACCCGTCCGATGTGGACAACGGCGATATCGCCCCAATCGAATCGGCGATGATCGACGCCGGTCGCATCCAGCCGACGACGGTGAACTCGCGGCGGACCAAGACTCCGGCGTTGGACGCCGGACGCGAGCTGGCCAAGGCCCTGGGCCTGGATCCCGGCGCGGTGACCATCGCCAAGGCGCCGTCGGGTGCGCGACAGCTGGCCATCGTGCAGTCGGCGACGCTGGTTCAGCGGCTCTCGGAGATGATGGACCATTCCGACAACGTGCTGGCCGAGAGCATCGCCCGGGAGGTGGCGGCCGCCATCAACCGCCCGCTGAGCTTCGCCGGCGCCGTCGATGCCGTGACCAACCGCTTGAGCAACGCTCACATCGACACCGCCGGCGCTGCTCTGGTGGATTCCAGTGGGTTGTCGGTCGACGACCGATTGACGGCCAAGACTCTCGACGGCACGGTGCAGGCGGCAGCCGGGCCGGATCAGCCGTCGTTGCGAGCGCTGCTGGACCTGCTGCCGATCGCGGGCGGCAGCGGCACCCTGGCCGACCGCTTCCTCGACCCGGCCACCAATCAGGGACCGGCGGGCTGGTTGCGCGCCAAGACCGGATCGCTGACCGCCATCAACTCGTTGGTCGGCGTACTCACCGACGCCAGCGGACGGGTGCTCACGTTCGCATTCATCTCCAATTCCGCCGGCCCGAATGGACGCAATGCGATGGACGCGCTGGCCAGCAAACTGTGGACCTGTGGATGCGCATGACCACCGATTCTCCTGACCTGACGCTGGGCGCCACCGTGGATTGGCAATTCGCCGCGACCGTCGGGTCCCGCCTGGCTCGTCCGGCCCCCCCGTCCAGCGACTACACCCGCCGGCAGGCGATCGACGAGCTGTCCGCGTTGGCCGCCAAGGCCGAACCGCCGGTGCGCGAGGTCACGGGTCTGGCCACCGAAGGGCCGGTCCCGGCGGCCCGCATCGTGGACCGGGCCGAGTGGGTCCGTGCGGCCGCCGAGTCGATGCGGGTGATGACGAACGGGTCCGAGAAGCCGCGCGGGTTTTTCACCGGCCGGCTGACCGGTGCGCAGACGGGTGCCGTGCTGGCGTTTGTGGCGTCCGGGATTCTCGGTCAGTACGACCCGTTCGCCTCTACTGAACAAGCCGGGCAGGCCGAGGTCGGCAGCCTGCTGCTCGTCTATCCCAATGTCATTGCGGTAGAACGACAATTGCGGGTGGAGCCGTCCGATTTCCGGCTGTGGGTGTGTCTGCACGAGGTGACGCACCGGGTGCAGTTCACCGCCAACCGCTGGCTGCCCGGCTACATGTCGGACTCGCTGGGCTTGTTGACGCAGGAACCCGCCGAAGACGTCGGGCAGGTGATGAGCCGGCTCGCCGACTTCGTCCGCAACCGCGGAGACGGCGCGGCGTCGACCGACGGGTCGGGCATTCTTTCGCTGGTGCGGGCCGTGCAGTCCGAACCGCAGCGCAAGGCCCTGGATCAGCTGCTGGTGCTCGGCACGCTGCTGGAGGGCCACGCCGATCACGTGATGGACGCGGTCGGACCGATGGTGGTGCCGTCGGTGGCCACCATCCGCCGCCGGTTCGACGAGCGTCGCCACCGCAAACAGCCACCGCTGCAACGGTTATTGCGCGCACTGCTGGGCCTGGACGCCAAGCTCAGCCAATACACCCGCGGCAAGGCGTTCGTCGACCACGTGGTGGGCAAGGTCGGAATGGAACGGTTCAACACGATCTGGTCGGGTCCCGAGGCACTGCCGCTGCCCGAAGAAATCGAACACCCGCAGCGATGGATCGACAGGGTGCTGTAGGGCAGCTGCGCGCAGCTGTCGAGGAGTTCGCCAAGGACCATCTGACCGGTGTCGAACGGTGGGGCGTGGCACTGTCGGGCGGCCCGGATTCGTTGGCGCTCACCGCAGTTGCCGCTGCGCTGCTGCCGACCACTGCGCTGATCGTGGATCACGGCCTGCAGCCCGATTCGGCTACGGTGGCCGAAACCGCGCGAGCTCAGGCGATGAGTCTGGGATGCGTTGCCGCCCAAGTGCTTTGCGTGCGGGTGGGCAACGAGGGCGGACCCGAGGCGGCGGCCCGGTCCGCCCGCTACGCCGCGTTGGGCGCCTACCACGACGGCCCGGTGCTGCTGGCCCACACGCTCGACGACCAAGCCGAGACTGTGCTGCTGGGGTTGGGCCGCGGCTCGGGGGCGCGCTCGATCGCGGGGATGCGACCGCACGATCCGCCGTGGTGCCGGCCGCTGCTCGGGGTGCGGCGCGCCGTCACGCACGCCGCGTGCGTCGAGCTTGGTCTGACGGCGTGGCAGGACCCACACAACGCCGATCGCCGTTTCACCCGAACCCGGCTGCGCCACGAGGTGTTGCCGCTGCTGGAAGACGTGCTGGGCGGGGGTGTCGCCGAGGCGCTGTCACGCACCGCCATCGCGTTGCGAGAAGACACCGAGCTCATCGACACGCTCGCCGCGCAGGCGCTGCCCGCGGTCAAGGCCGTCGCGGGGCTGCAAACCCAGGCCCTGGCCGCCCTGCCGGACGTTGTTCGCCGACGGGTGATCCGCGGCTGGCTACTGGCCGGGGGTGCCACCGGGCTGACCGACAAACAGATTCGCGGAGTGGACACGTTGGTCACCGCGTGGCGCGGCCAGGGCGGGGTGGCGGTCGGATCCACACTGCGTGGTCAGCGGTTGGTCGCGGGCCGGCGCGACGGCGTGCTGACCTTGGGGCGCGAGCCCGTGTAGCGATTTTGCCCGCTGCCGTGGCACGCTGTGGGCGTGCAGCAGATCTCTTCGGCGATCACCCCCGGGCAGCAACCGGAGCTGTACCCGGGGGACATCGAGTCGGTACTCCTCACCGAGGAGCAGATTCAGGCCCGGATCGCGGAACTGGGCGCCCAGATCGGTAACGATTACCGCGACCGCACCGCGGCCAGCGGCCAGGATCTGCTGCTGATCACCGTGCTCAAGGGCGCTGTGCTCTTCGTCACCGACCTCGCGCGCGCCATCCCGCTGCCGACTCAGTTCGAATTCATGGCCGTCAGCTCGTACGGATCCTCGACGTCCTCATCCGGGGTGGTGCGCATCCTCAAGGATCTCGACCGCGACATCAACGATCGCGATGTGCTGATCGTCGAGGACGTCGTCGACTCGGGCCTCACCCTGTCGTGGCTGACGCGCAACATCACCACCCGGCATCCGCGCTCGCTGCGGGTGTGCACGCTGCTGCGCAAGCCCGACGCGGTCGGAGGCAACGTCGAGATCGGCTACGTGGGCTTCGACATTCCCAACGACTTCGTCGTGGGCTATGGCCTCGACTACGACGAGCGCTACCGCGACCTGCCCTACATCGGCACCCTGGATCCGCGCGTCTACCAGAACGAGAGCTAATCCAGCTCCCACACCGCGGTCACCGAGAAGCGGACCGTCTGCTGGCCGGCCTCCAGCGGCACCCCGGCGGCCAGGCCCCGCGGGGCTGCAGGCGCCCCTTCGGCAGGCGTCGAGCCGGATGCTTCGGAGATGGACAGCACCCGGCCCAGTTGCAGGCCGGACAGTTGCGCGTACTGGTCGGCGCGGTTCTTGGCGTCTTGGAAGGCCCGCGCACGCGCGTCCTTGACCAACTGCGAGTCGTCTGCGATCGAGTACCTCACCGAGGTGATGCGGGTGGCGTCGCCACCGGTGCTGACGATGAGCGACAACAACTTCGACGCCGCGTCGGTCGGGTGGATCTTGACCTCGATCGCGTTGCTGGCGCGATAGCCGATGATGGTGGCCGGCTCGGGCGTGCCGTATTGGGGTTGCAGGTTGACGGTGGTGGTGCTGATGTTCTTGCGGTCCAGTCCGGCGCCGGCCAGCGCGTTGATCACCGCCTGCTGGCGGTCGTTGGTCTGGTTCATCGCCGTGGTGACGTCGGGTGCGGTGAACTCGATTCCGACGTCGGCGGTCAGGGTGTCGGGTACCCCCTGGACTTGACCTGAGCCGATGACGGTCACTTGACGCGGATTCGCGCCCGGCTTTGGTGCGTCGTGCTTGTTGCACGCCGACAGCGTGACGATGGTCAAAGCGGCGGCGGCCAGGGCAATCGATGTGCGGACGAACCTCATGTGTGGACCCTAATCCAAAAAGGGTGGGTCGTCCGCCGGCGTTGCGGTGGTCGGCTTTTCCGGCACTCAGTCCGCAGCCGGTTCTTCGAGCAGAAACAGGATGCCGCGCATGGGGTTTGGAGAAATTTGCGTGCCGCGATCTCCTGCTTGCGGGCGTGCACCAACTGGTGACGCGTTGCGTCTGAAAAGACATTGTTCGCGGTTATGCTTGCGCGCCTGAGTAATTCGTGCATTCGCCGCGCGGCGCGGCGTGATCTTTGAAGCACCCGTCTGGACCGTGGCGAGCAACTCATCCGGCTGATCAGTGGTGCTGGTGGATTGCCAGCGGCGGCGGGTTGTCGGCGAGGTGACACGCGCGCCAACACCGCGGGTTTTGCAGGGCGGTTATTGGTTGGGACGGGCCAAGCTAACCGGCCGTTTTCGTCTTTCGCCGCGATGTCGCTCGTCGGAATGTTGCAACCGGCCCGACGAATTCGTGCCGCGTGTAGGAGTTGGGTCCACAGCGGGGTAGAGTGACGGCACGGCGGGGAGACGCCAAAACACCCCCCGGTGTATCGCGGATAGACGGCTGGACGGCATCAGATGTCGAGCCTGGCTATTTCGAAAGTCCGAGCGTCTCAGTAAATCCCTGCCACAGGAAGAAGTCATGCCCACCTTTGAGGCCCAGCTTCGCCAGGACTTGCGCAACTACGCCGTCGAGCTGCGACAACTCGCCTACACCCTCCCCAACGGGGTCGGCGAGCACGGCTTCCTTGGATTGTCTGGTCGGATGTGTGCTACTGCCGACCACGTGGGGTCCCAGCAGAGCGCTGATCATGGCTGATCGCGCCATGAGAGGCAGTCGCCTCGGATCGGTGAGCTACGAGACTGAGCGCAATCACGATCTGGCGCCACGTCAGATCGCGCGGTATCGAACCGGCAACGGCGAGGAGTTCGAGTTCCCGTTCGCCCACGACGCCGAGATCCCCGGCACCTGGATGTGCCGCAACGGCATGGAAGGCACCCTGATCAGTGGCGCCGAACCGCCCGAACCCAAGAAGGTCAAGGCGCCCCGCACACCCTGGGAGATGCTGCGGGAACGCCGCTCGATCGACGAACTCGAGGAACTGCTCAAGGAGCGGCTAGAGATCATCCGCTCTGTGCGCCGCGGCAACTAGTTCAGCCGAGGCATAACACTGAACAACGCGACCGCGCACTACGGCGCTAGGGCGTGACCAGAATCTTGCAGTGCCGCTCGGGATCGGCCAGGTCGTCGAACGCCTCGCCCACCCCGTCCAGGCCCACCTCGCCGGTAATCAGCGGGCTGACATCGATCTCACCCTCGCCCAACGCGCGCAGCGTCTCGGCGAATTCCTCCGGCGTTTGGGCGAGGGTGAACTGCACGTTGATTTCTTTGGCAATTGCGAAAAACGGATGCACGGTGTCGGGTTGCATGCACACCCCGGCTACCACCAGCCGTGCGCCGTGCCGGGCCCGCAACAAGATGTCGTCGATGACTCCGGGCACCCCGACCGCCTCGAACACGACCCTCGCCTTGACCGAGTCGAACGGGGAGCCCTGCGCCGGATCGAGCGTTTGATGCGCTCCCATTGTGGCGGCCAGTTCGCGTCGGGTCGGTGAAAAGTCCGCCGCGGCAATGGTTTCGATGCCGCGCGCACGAAGGGCGGCGATGATGGCGATGCCGATGGGGCCACAACCGACGACCAATGCGACCTCGCCCGGCTGGATGTTCGACTTGTTGACGGCGTGCAAACCCACCGACATCGGCTCGGTCAACGCGGCGTGCCTCGGGTCCAGGCCGTTGGGCACCGGCAACAGCAGCGGCGCCGAAAGCAACATCCGCTCGGAGTAGCCACCGATCGTCCCGTTGCTGTACACGATCGGGTCGAAACCTTTGCCGGATAACAAGACCGGAAGCGAGGTGACGACGGTCCCGACGGGGTGCGTAGCCGTGTCGGGGCCTGCTTCGAGGATCTCGGCGCTGAATTCATGGCCCATGAAGACGTCTTTTTCCAGCGCGACCTGCATGGGGCCCGCACCGCGCGCGACCCGGTTGCTCATCTCCAGCACGGTGGATCCGTGTGCGGCGAAATGCAAGTCGGAGCCACAGATTCCACACGCCCGCACACCGACGAGAACCTGACCCGACTCGGGCACCGGCTCGGGCACATCGTCCCGATAGACCATCCGACCGTCTCGCAGCACTGAAGCGCGCATCACTTGGCCTCCGTCTTGTGTTCGGCGACATGCTCGGTGATGGCCTTCACCACGGCTTCGCCGGCCCGGCCGATCAGTTGGTCACGCCGCTCGCGAGCCCAGTCGTGCGATGAGCGCGGCGCCTCGAGTTGCCCCTTGAAATGCGGAATCACCTTGCGGGCCATCAATTCATAGCAGTGGTAGGTCGCTTCGGGTGAGGCCCAGTCGTGGCCCAGCATCAACAGCGTGCCGAAACCGCCCGACCGGTCGAGCAGGCCTTCGATATGGGTTATCGCGTCGTCGGGTGTCCCAATGCAGCAATTCCCGTTATCCGCATACTCTTCCACGAATTCACGCGGTGACTGCGCACCGTCGACCGAGTTGGACAACGGCACGAACCCGGCCGCGCCGAAGTAGTCGGCGAAATCCTGCAGGCCGTAGGTGCAGTCCTCGATCGCCTGATCGCGGCTGTCGGCGACATGCATGATGGACAGCACCCGCCAATCGGAGCGGTCCGGCTCTTCTCGGCCGGCTTTGCCGGCCTGTTCGCGCACCACGTCCCAAGTGGTCTCCAGCGCCGCATACCCGCCGGGCACCGACATCGACAGGGACAGCAGCGACGTGCCCAGCGCCCCGGCAAGCCGTGGCCCGGACGGGGAAATCATTGCGGCCGTGGCAATTTCCGGATATGGCCAGGTGTAGGGGCGGATGTGCAGCTGCGCGTCGCGCAGGGTGAACCAGTCGGAGTGCCGGTCGATGCGCTCGGCGGGCTCGGCGCGGAAGAGCGCGAGGATCGCCTCCAGGGACTCCTGCATCATCCGCCGCTGCTCGATCGGGTCGATACCCATCATGTAGGCGTCCGACGGCAGCGCGCCGGGCCCGGTGCCGAACATGGCCCGGCCGCGCGTCAGGTGGTCCAGCAGCACCCAGCGGTCGGCCACCATGAGCGGATGGTGGTAGGGCAGCGAGACCACCCCGGTGCCCAGCCGGATGTGTTTGGTCCGCTCCGCGGCGGCCGCGATGAACACTTCCGGGCAGGCGATCAGCTCGTAGCCGCCGGAGTGATGCTCGCCGAACCATGCCTCGTCGAACCCCAGGCGGTCCAGCGCGACCACCCGCTCCATGTCGTATTCCAGTGCCACGGTGGGGGATTGGCCGATCGGGTGGAACGGGGTGACGAAGACGCCGAAACGCAGCGGGGCACCGGTCACCATTGCACTCCTTTGAGGAAGTCGAGCAGCGCTTCGTTCACCGTGTCCGGTCGCTCTTGCTGCAGCCAGTGCCCGGCGCCCTCGATCATCACTTGCTGATACGGCCCGGCGATGACGTGCGGGGCACGGTCGGTACGGGTGAACGCCAACACCGGATCGGCTGTCCCGCCGATGAATAGACACGGCGCGGTGATCATGGCTCCTGCGAGTTCGGGGGTGGTCTCCCAGTTGCGATCCATGTTGCGATACCAGTTCAGTCCGCCGGTGAACCCGGTGCGGGAAAACTCGGCGATGTAGTGGTCGAGTTCGTCCTGGCTGATCCAGTCGGGCAGCCCGTCGGGCTCGGGCATCCGGTCGATGAAGCCTTCGGGACCGGGCGCCGTCATGCGCATCGCGGCGGCCGCGTCGCCCGGTGGCCGCAACCCGCCGATCATCCGGCGCATCGTGCGGGCGGGGTCGCCGTTGAGTTCGGCGTCGGCGGCACCCGGTTCCTGGAAATAGACGATGTAGAAAAAGTTTTCGCCGAACATGCCACGAAACGCCTGTATCGGTGGCTTGCGTGAGCGGGGTAGCGGCGGCACGCTCAGCGCGGCGACCGCGGCTACCCGGTCAGGGTGCAGCAGCGGCAAATTCCACAGCACCATGGCGCCCCAGTCGTGCCCGATCCACGCGGCGCGCTCGGCGCCGACGTCGTCGAGCAGGCCGACCAGATCCCCCGTCAGCTGGTGAATGTCGTAGGCCTCGAGCTCATCCGGACGCGACGAGCCGCCGTAGCCGCGCTGATCGGGCGCCAGCACGTGGTAGCCGGCGTCGGCGAGGACCGGAATCTGGTGCCGCCAGGAATAGGCCAGTTCGGGAAAGCCGTGGGCCAGGACCACCACCGGTGCGCCGCGGTCCCCGGCCTCGATCACCCGCAGCCGTACTCCGTTGGTGTCGACTAACCGTTCGGTTGACGCGCCCACCGTCTCACCAAATCACAGCCGTGGCGGACTGAGAAGAGCTTGTTCCCGACGACCGCGCCCGCGCATCATCGGTTGATGCGGTTGGATCACGTAGTTCTGTGGACGCAGGATCCGCGGGCAGCGGTGGACTTCTACACGACGGTGGTGGGGCTCGCCCCGGTGCGGCTGGCCGAGTTCGAAGCCGGAGAAGCGCCCTTCCCGAGCGTGCGCATATGCGAAGACTCCCTCATCGACCTGGTGCCGCACGAAATGGCCGGGGGCGGCGCCGGCCATCCGGTCAACCACGTCTGCCTCGCGCTGTCGCGGGCCGAGTACGACGCGCTGGATGCGCGTCTTCAGGCGGCGGGCATGGACATCGGCGCGCGGCGTGAGGACAACTTCGGGGCGCAGGGGTGGGCGCCGCAGGCGTTTTACTTCGCCGACCCGGACGGCAATGTGATCGAGGCCCGCTACTACGAGTAATCGCCACCGGGAACTGCTGGTCGTTGTCTGCTGGAGAGCGGCTCCGCCGGGGCTCGCGAAGGCTGGTGGCGGTAGCCTGGACATTTCCAGCTTGAAAAGTCGCCGTGTTATCGGGGAAGGACCTGGCCAAAACGGCCGATGATTGATGAACCGGAAAAGCGTGATCCGCTCCATCACGGCAATCGCGGTGGTGGTGTTGCTGGGCTGGTCGTTCTTCTACTTCAGCGACGACACCCGCGGCTATAAGCCCGTCGACACCTCGGTGGCGATGTCCCAGATCAACGGGGACAACGTCAAGAGCGCGCAGATCGACGACCGCGAGCAGCAGCTGCGGCTGACCCTGAAAAAGGGCAACAACGACACCGAGAATTCGGACAAGGTGATCACCAAATTCCCGTCCGGGTATGCGGTCGATCTTTTCAACGCGCTGACCGCCAAGAACGCGAAAGTCAGCACCGTCGTCAACGAGGGCAGCATTCTGGGCGAATTGCTGGTCTACGTGCTGCCGCTGCTGTTGCTGGTGGGCCTGTTCGTGATGTTCTCCCGCATGCAGGGCGGCGCCCGGATGGGCTTCGGCTTCGGCAAGTCCCGCGCCAAGATGCTCAACAAGGACATGCCCAAGACCACGTTCGACGACGTCGCCGGCGTCGACGAGGCGGTCGAGGAGCTTTACGAGATCAAGGACTTCCTGCAGAACCCCAGCAGGTACCAGGCGCTGGGCGCCAAGATCCCCAAGGGCGTGCTGCTCTACGGGCCGCCCGGCACCGGCAAGACGCTGCTGGCCCGCGCCGTCGCCGGTGAAGCCGGTGTGCCGTTCTTCACCATCTCCGGCTCCGACTTCGTCGAGATGTTCGTCGGCGTGGGCGCCTCCCGCGTCCGGGACCTGTTCGAGCAGGCGAAGCAGAACAGCCCGTGCATCATCTTCGTCGACGAGATCGACGCGGTGGGCCGCCAAAGAGGCGCAGGCCTGGGCGGCGGCCACGACGAGCGCGAGCAGACGCTGAACCAGTTGCTGGTCGAGATGGACGGTTTCGGCGACCGCGCCGGCGTGATCCTGATCGCGGCCACCAACCGCCCCGACATCTTGGACCCCGCCCTGCTGCGGCCCGGCCGCTTCGACCGGCAGATCCCGGTGAGCAACCCCGACCTGGCCGGCCGCAAGGCCGTCTTACGGGTGCACTCCAAGGGCAAGCCGATCGGCCCGGACGCCGACCTGGACGGGCTGGCCAAGCGCACCGTCGGCATGACCGGTGCCGACCTGGCCAACGTCATCAACGAGGCCGCGCTGCTGACCGCCCGCGAGAACGGCACCGTCATCACCGGACCCGCGCTGGAAGAGGCGGTGGACCGGGTGATCGGCGGCCCGCGCCGCAAGGGCCGCATCATCAGCGAGCAGGAAAAAAAGATCACCGCCTACCACGAGGGCGGTCACACCCTGGCGGCCTGGGCGATGCCCGACATCGACCCGGTCTACAAGGTGACGATCCTGGCCCGCGGCCGCACCGGCGGGCACGCCGTCGCGGTGCCCGAGGAAGACAAGAGCCTGCGCACCCGCTCGGAGATGATCGCGCAGCTGGTGTTCGCGATGGGCGGGCGCGCCGCAGAGGAACTGGTGTTCCGCGAGCCGACCACCGGCGCGGTGTCCGACATCGACCAGGCCACCAAGATCGCGCGCGCCATGGTCACCGAATACGGCATGAGCTCCAAGTTGGGCGCCGTCAAATACGGCACCGAGCACGGCGACCCGTTCCTGGGTCGCAGCATGGGCACGCAGGCCGACTACTCCCACGAGGTGGCTCGCGAGATCGACGAAGAGGTCCGCAAGCTGATCGAGGCGGCGCACACCGAGGCGTGGGAGATCCTCACCGAATACCGCGACGTGCTGGACACGTTGGCCGGCGAGCTGCTGGAGAAGGAGACCCTGCACCGCGCCGAGCTGAAGGGGATCTTCGCCGGCGTCGAAAAGCGGCCGCGCCTGACCATGTTCGACGATTTCGGCGGGCGCATGCCGTCCGACAAGCCGCCGATCAAGACGCCCGGCGAGCTGGCGATCGAACGCGGCGAACCCTGGCCGCCCCCGGTGTCCGAGCCGGCGTTCAAGGTGGCGATTGCGCAGGCCAACCAGGCCGCTGAGGCCGCGCGTGCCGAAGCGGACCGAAATACCCATGGCGCCAACGGTTCTCACGGCGGCTCGGCCGTCCAGGGCGGCGCGGATCGGCAGCAGCACGGCGCGACCCAACCGGACTACGGTGCGCCGGCCGGCTGGCATGCCCCGGGCTGGCCACCTCGGGAACAGCAGGGTTCCTGGTATCCGCCGGCAGCGCCGCAGCAGCCCTATTGGCCCCAGCCGGCACAGCCGGCGCCGGGCTATCCGGGCCAGTCGGCCCCGCCGGCTCATCCGTCGTACCCCTCTTACCCGCCCTATCCGCCGTATCCGCCGCCGCCCCAACCCACCCCGGACACCGGTCGGTCTCCCGAGCAGCCGGACGAGGACGTGAGCCGGTCCAAGCCACCGGCTCAGGGCTGACGAAACGGAGAATCAGATGGCCTTACCGGATTTGGAGCCGGGCCGCCGCCGCACCCCCACTCCGCGCATCCACACGTTCGACCACGAACGTGCCGAGGCCGCGATCCGCGAACTGCTCCATGCGATCGGCGAAGACCCTGAGCGGGATGGCTTGCGGGACACCCCCGCTCGCGTAGCCCGCGCCTACCGCGAGATGTTCGCCGGGCTGTACACCGATCCGGAATCGGTCCTCAACACCATGTTCGACGAAGACCACGACGAGATGGTCATCGTCAAGGAGATCCCGCTCTACTCCACCTGCGAGCATCACCTGGTGTCGTTCCACGGGGTGGCCCACGTCGGCTATATCCCGGGCAAGGACGGCAGGGTGACCGGGCTGTCGAAGATCGCCCGGCTGGTGGACCTGTACGCCAAGCGGCCGCAGGTGCAGGAGCGGCTGACCAGCCAGATCGCTGACGCACTGGTGAACAAGCTCGATCCGCGCGGCGTCATCGTGGTGGTCGAGGCCGAACACCTGTGCATGGCGATGCGCGGCGTGCGCAAGCCCGGCGCCGTGACGACGACGTCAGCGGTGCGCGGCCAATTCAAGACCAGTGCCGCTTCACGGGCCGAGGCGCTCGACCTCATCTTGCGTAAGTGAGCCGCACACCGGTGCAGGTCATGGGCGTCTTGAACGTCACCGACGACTCGTTCTCCGATGGCGGGCGTTACCTCGATACCGGCGCCGCCGTGGCACACGGTCTGGCGATGGCGGCCGAGGGTGCGGGAATCGTCGACGTCGGCGGGGAGTCGACGCGGCCCGGTGCCACCCGGATCGACCCGCGCGCCGAGACGGACCGTGTCATCCCCGTGGTGAAAGAGCTTGCCGCCCGTGGGATTACCGTAAGCATCGACACCATGCACGCGGATGTCGCGGGCGCGGCCCTGCAGAATGGCGCGCAGATCGTCAACGACGTGTCCGGCGGACGGGCCGATCCGGAGATGGCGCCGCTGCTGGCCGAGGCCGGCGTGCCGTGGGTGTTGATGCACTGGCGGCCGGTGTCGGCCGAGAACCCGCATCAGGCCCGGTCCTACCGGGATGTGGTGGCCGAGGTGCGCACCGAATTGCTGGCCGGCGTGGACGACGCGGTCGCCGCGGGTGTCGATCCGGCGAACCTGCTGATCGATCCCGGGCTTGGATTCGCCAAGACAGCCCAACACAATTGGGCGCTGCTGCGAGCCCTGCCCGAGCTGGTGGCCATCGGCATCCCGGTGCTGCTGGGCGCCTCGCGCAAACGGTTCCTCGGCGCTCTGCTCGCGGGCCCCGACGGCGAGGTGCGACCGCCCGAAGGACGCGAGATCGCGACCGCGGTGATCTCCGCGCTGGCCGCCCTGCACGGCGCCTGGGGTGTGCGGGTGCACGACGTGCGGGCCTCGGTGGACGCACTCAAGGTCGCCGGGGCCTGGATGGGATGTAATGGCTGACCGAATCGAGTTGCGCGGCTTGACGGTCCGCGGCCGACACGGCGTCTTCGAGCACGAACGCGTCAACGGGCAGGACTTCGTCGTCGATGTCACCGTGTGGATCGACCTCGGCGCCGCCGCCGCGAGCGACGAACTGGCCGACACCTACGACTACGACGCACTGGCCCGCTTGGCCGCCGCCGTGGTGGCCGGACCGCCTCGCAACCTGATCGAAGCGGTCGGCGGCGAGATCGCCGAGCGCGTCATGGAGGACGAGCGGGTGCACGCCGTCGAAGTCGTGGTGCACAAGCCGCACGCCCCGATCGAGCTGACATTCGCCGACGTGGCCGTCGTGGTCCGGCGCTCGCGGCGCGGCGGCCGCGGTTCCGTGGTGCCCGCGATATGACCCGCGTCGTGCTGTCGATCGGCTCGAACCTGGGCGATCGCCTGGCCCGGCTGCAGTCGGTCATCGACGGGCTCGGCGACGCGGTCACCGCGATCTCTCCGGTGTATGAAACCGACCCCTGGGGCGAGGTGGAGCAGGGGCCGTTCCTCAACGCGGTGCTGATCGCGGACGACCCGGCCCGCGACGGACGCGCCTGGCTGCACACGGGCCAGGAGTTCGAGCGGGCGGCGGGCCGGGTCCGCGGACAGCGCTGGGGCCCGCGCACCCTGGATGTCGACCTGATCGCGTGTTACGCCGACAGCGAGGTGGTCGCCGTCGAGAGTGACCTGACGCTGCCCCACCCGCTGGCCCATCTGCGGGCATTCGTGATGATCCCGTGGCTGGACGTCGACCCCGACGCCGAGCTGACGCTCAGCGGCGGGCCGCAGCCGGTGGCCCGGCTACTGGCTGAGCTGGACCCTGCCGACCGGGACGGGGTTCGGCTGTCGGGGCTGGCGCTCAACCCGAAATCAGACTGATGGGACCTACCCGCAAGCGTGACCTGACCGCCGCGGGGGTCGGCGCCGGGGTGCTGGGGTACCTGCTGGTGCTGCTGCTGTATCGGTGGTTTCCGCCGATCACGGTGTGGACCGGCCTGTCGCTGCTGGCGTTCGCCGTCGGAGAGGCACTGTGGGCGCGCTACGTGCGGACCAAGATCACCAGCGGCGAGATCGGCGACGGGCCCGGCTGGCTGCACCCGCTCGCGGTGGCCCGCAGCGTGGTGATCGCCAAGGCGTCGGCCTGGGTCGGGGCGCTGACGCTGGGGTGGTGGGTCGCGGTCTTGGTCTATCTGCTGCCGCGGCGGTCCTGGCTGCGCGCCGCCGAGGCGGACACCTCCGGCGCGGTGGTGGCGGCCGTCAGCGCGCTGGCGTTGGTGGTTGCCGCCCTGTGGCTACAGCATTGCTGTAAGTCCCCTCAGGACCCGACCGAGCACGGCGAGGGCTCTGAAGCCTAGCGAAGGATAGCCGAGAATCGCCGGAGGAGCGCGACACGCGGTATGACCTCGCACAGGTACAGTCAGGCCATGACCGTTCTGTCCCGCGGCGCCCGGGTCCGGCGCGGCGGCCGCAGGCCTGGTTGGGTGCTCTTGACGGCGTTGCTGGTCCTCGCGATGGGGGCCAGTTCCGCTCTGGTTTTCACCAATCGCGTGGAACTGCTCAAGCTGGCTGTGATCCTGGCGCTGTGGGCCGCGGTCGCCGGTGCCTTCGTGTCGGTGCTCTACCGCCGGCAAAGCGACGCGGACCAGTCCAAGGTGCGGGACCTCAAACTCGTCTATGACTTGCAATTGGATCGCGAAATCTCGGCCCGCCGCGAGTACGAGCTGACCGTGGAGTCGCAGCTGCGCCGCGAGCTGGCCTCCGAGCTGCGCGCCCAGGCCTCCGACGAGGTGGCCGCGCTGCGCGCCGAGCTGGCCGCGCTGCGGAACAGCCTGGAGATCCTGTTCGACACGGACCTCGACCACCGCCGCGCACTGGAGAACCCGCAGCCGGATTGGGCCCGCAACGGCGAGAACACGCCCGCCGACTGGGTCTCCAGCGATCGAGTCACGACGGTCCCACCGGAGAACGCGCTGGAGCGCACCGACGAATCGCCGATCATCGACGTGTCCGAGGTGCGCGTTCCGCCCGCGGGCGCCCCGCCGACCCGGCCAGCCGCGCGGCCGCGCGAGCAGGTCCGGCCGCCCTATCAAGCCCCATCGCCACCGCCGCCACCACAAGAGCCGCCACCGCAGCCGCCGGTCGCGCCCCACTGGCAGCCGGCCGCGGCAGATGGACAGTGGATGCCCCCCGACGCGCCCGACCCGCTGACGGGCCGCCGGCGCCCGGCCCGGCATTCCAGCCCGGACGATGGTCCCCGGTCGCGCCATTCCAGCGAGTACCGCGACGACAACGTTCCGGCGGAGGTCCCGGCGGGACCGGAAGGCGCGATGAGCGAGGAAACCAGCGAGCCCGCACCGCCGCGGCTGGCGCCCCCGCCCCCGCCACCGGCGCCCCGGCATCGCAGCGCGGAGCCCGAGGCGGAGTTGGCCGAGGAGTCGGAGGGGCGGCGCTCGAGCAGCACCGGTGGTCACTCGGTCGCCGACCTGCTGGCGCGCTTGCAGGTCGAACCGACCGGAGGCGGCCGTCGGCGCAGGCGTGACGAATGACACTGGGTGCCGACAGGCATATGGACTAAAGTCTTACTGACCGTCCGGTACCCACGAAGCTCTTCGGAGCGGGACTGGAACGAAACCAAGACTCTGTGAGGCCGTCTGCGATGGTGCAGTTCGACGGTTTGCGCCCGGCCAGGCTCAAGGTGGGGATCATCTCCGCGGGCCGGGTAGGAACCGCATTGGGCGTCGCGCTGGAGCGCGCCGACCACGTCGTGGTCGCCTGCAGCGCCATCTCCCACGCGTCCAGGCAGCGGGCGGCGCGCCGGTTGCCCGACACCCCTGTTTTGGCACCGCCGGACGTCGCCGCCGGCGCTGAGCTGCTGTTGCTGGCGGTTCCCGACAGCGAACTCGCCGGACTGGTCTCGGGCCTGGCCGCCACGTCGGCCGTGCGGCCCGGGACGATCGTGGCGCACACGTCCGGCGCCAACGGCGTCGACATTCTGGCGCCGCTGGTTTCTGATGGTTGTATACCGCTGGCGATTCACCCGGCGATGACCTTCACCGGCTCCGACGAGGACATCAGCCGCCTGCCCGACACCTGCTTCGGGATCACCGCCGCCGACGAAGTCGGGCAAGCGATCGCGCAGTCGCTGGTGCTGGAGATGGGCGGCGAGCCGTTCTGGGTGCGCGAAGAGGCGCGGATCCTCTATCACGCCGCGCTCGCCCACGCGGGCAACCACATCGTGACCGTGGTCGCCGATGCGCTCGATGCGCTGCGGGCCGCGCTGCGCGGTAGCGAACTACTCGGCCAACAACTCGTCGACGACCAGCCCGGTGGCATCGCCGAACGCATCGTCGGGCCGTTGGCCCGCGCCGCGCTGCAGAACACGTTGCAACGCGGTCAGGCCGCGCTGACCGGCCCGGTGGCCCGGGGCGACGCCGCCGCCGTCGCCGAACATCTGGCCGCGCTGAACGGGGTCGACCCGCAATTGGGTGAGGCCTATCGGGTGAACGCCCTGCGGACCGCGCGGCGTGCGCACGCTCCCGCCGACGTCGTCGAGGTGCTGGCCCGGTGACGCCGAAATTCGACCCGGGCGCACTCAACCTGTACTCGGTTCCGGGCGACGTCACCGAGGTGAGCCGAGCGCTGCGGCACACCGGCCGGCGGGTGATGTTGGTGCCGACGATGGGCGCGCTGCACGACGGGCACCTGGCGCTGGTGCGCGCCGCCAAACGCGTACCCGGCTCGGTGGTCGTGGTGTCGATCTTCGTCAACCCCCTGCAATTTGGTGCCGGCGAAGATCTCGACGCCTACCCGCGGACCCTCGACGAGGACACGGCGCTGCTGCGCGACGAGGGCGTCGAGATCGTGTTCGCGCCGACCGCCGCCGCGATGTATCCCGACGGGCTGCGCACCACCGTCCAGCCGGGCCCGGTGGCCGCCGAGCTCGAAGGCGCGGCGCGGCCGACCCATTTCGCCGGCGTGCTGACCGTCGTGCTCAAACTGCTGCAGATCGTGCGCCCCGACCGAATCTTCTTCGGCGAGAAGGACTATCAGCAGCTGGCGGTGATCCGTCAGATGGTGGCCGACCTCAACGTCGGCGTCGACGTGATCGGGGTGCCCACTGTGCGGGAGTCGGATGGACTGGCGATGTCGTCGCGGAACCGCTACCTGGACGAGGCGCAACGCGAGCTCGCTTCGACGCTCTCGGCGGCGCTGCTGGCCGGGATGCACGCCGCGCCGGCCGGTGCGCCGGCCGCGCTGGCCGCGGCGCGGGCGGTGCTCGACGCCGTGCCCACGATCGACGTCGACTACCTGGAGCTGCGCGACCCCGGGCTGGGCGACATCCCCGTTGAAGGATTTGTAGGAGCCGGCCGGCTGCTGGTCGCCGCCAGGCTCGGAAAGACCAGGCTGCTGGACAACATCGCTTTGGAAATCGGAGCACTCGGGACTCTCTCGCCGGCACCCGCGGGGTCGGACAGTCAATCACATTGGAGGACATGATGTTACGGACGATGCTGAAATCGAAGATCCACCGCGCCACCGTCACGCAGGCCGACCTGCACTACGTCGGCTCGGTGACCATCGACGCCGACCTGATGGACGCCGCCGACCTGCTCGAGGGCGAACAGGTCACCATCGTCGACATCGACAACGGCGCGCGGCTGGTGACCTACGCGATCACCGGCGAGCGCGGCACCGGCATTATTGGAATCAATGGCGCCGCAGCACATCTCGTGCATCCCGGCGATCTGGTGATCCTGATCGCCTACGGCACCATGGAGGACGCCGAGGCCCGTGCCTGCCAGCCGCGGATCGTGTTCGTCGACGCCGACAACAAGCAGATCGACCTGGGCAGCGATCCCGCCTTCGTCCCGGATGACCCCAAAGCTCTCGCGGAGCTGATGAACCCGCGCATGGGTGCACGGTAACCGTGCTACTGGCGATCGACGTCCGCAACACCCACACCGTCGTCGGACTGCTATCTGGTTCCAAGGAGCACGCAAAGGTCGTGCAGCAGTGGCGGATACGCACGGAGCCCGAAGTCACCGCCGACGAACTGGCGCTGACCATCGACGGCCTGATCGGCGACGATTCCGAGCGGCTCACCGGCGCGTCCGCCCTGTCGACCGTCCCGTCGGTGCTGCACGAGGTGCGGGTCATGCTCGATCAATATTGGCCGTCGGTGCCGCACGTGCTGATCGAGCCGGGCGTCCGCACCGGCATCCCACTGCTGGTCGACAACCCGAAGGAAGTGGGCGCCGACCGGATCGTGAATTGCCTTGCCGCATATCACCGGTTCAAGTCGGCAGCCATCGTGGTCGATTTCGGATCGTCGATTTGCGTGGATGTGGTGTCGGCCAAAGGCGAATTCCTCGGTGGCGCGATTGCGCCCGGGGTGCAGGTGTCATCGGACGCCGCGGCGGCCCGTTCCGCGGCGCTACGCCGCGTCGAGCTGACCACGCCCCGGTCGGTGGTCGGCAAAAACACGGTCGAATGCATGCAGGCGGGGGCGGTGTTCGGCTTCGCCGGGCTGGTCGACGGCCTGGTCGGGCGCGTCCGCCAGGATGTGGATGGCTTCTCCGAGGAGCTGGGAGATCGGGTCGCGGTGGTGGCCACCGGGCACACCGCACCGCTGCTGCTGCCAGAACTGCATACCGTCGACCACTACGACCAGCACCTGACCCTGAACGGTCTGCGGCTGGTCTTCGAACGCAACCAGGACGCCCAGCGCGGCCGGCTGAAAACGGCGCGCTGACGAAACGCGATTAAGACTGCGCTGCCCTTCCCGCCTCGCGCCGAAATTGAAACCAGGCACACCTGCGTCGGCGTTTCGTGTGCGCAGGTGCTGGGTAGGTGCTGGGTAGGTGCTGCGTCGCGAGCAATACCCACACGACGCCGCCGGTGAGCAGCGTCGCCGCGGACGTCATTAAGCTGGCACGTCGTGAGCTCCGACCCCCCACAGGCCGACCCCGACCTTCCCGAGCAATTCCAGATCCGCCGGGAAAAGCGCGCTCGCCTATTGGAGGAGGGGCGCGACCCCTACCCGGTCGCCATTCAACGGACCCACACCCTGGCCCAGGTTCGCGCGGCTCACCCCGACCTGGAGATCGACACCACCACCGATGACGTCGTCGGCGTCGCGGGGCGGGTGATCTTCGCGCGCAATTCCGGAAAGCTCTGCTTTGCGACACTTCAGGACGGCGACGGCGCCAACCTGCAGGTGATGATCAGCCTCGACAAGGTTGGCCAGGAATCTTTGGATGCCTGGAAGGCCGACGTCGACCTCGGCGACATCGTCTATGTGCACGGCAACGTGATCAGCTCACGACGCGGCGAGCTGTCGGTGCTCGCCGATTCCTGGCAGATGGCGGCCAAGTCGCTGCGGCCGCTGCCCGTCGCGCACAAAGAGATGAGCGAAGAGTCTCGGGTGCGGCAACGGTACGTGGACCTGATCGTGCGCCCGCAGGCGCGCTCCGTGGCCCGCCAGCGAATCGCCGTTGTTCGCGCGGTCCGCAATGCGCTGGAGCGGCGTGGTTTCCTCGAAGTCGAAACGCCGATGTTGCAGACGCTGGCGGGTGGTGCGGCGGCCCGGCCGTTCATCACACATTCCAATGCGCTGGACATCGATCTCTACCTGAGGATCGCACCGGAACTGTTCCTCAAGCGCTGCATCGTCGGGGGTTTTGACAAGGTCTTCGAACTAAATCGGGTGTTCCGAAACGAAGGCACCGATTCGACGCATTCACCGGAATTTTCGATGCTGGAGACCTACCAGACCTACGGCACGTATGACGATTCAGCAGTCATCACCCGCGAGATTATTCAAGAGGTCGCAGACGAGGCGATCGGCACGCGACAACTGCCGTTGCCCGACGGCAGTGTCTACGACATAGACGGCGAATGGGCATCAATACAAATGTATCCGTCGGTGTCGGAGGCGCTCGGTGAAGACATCACTCCCGACACGGCGGTTGAACACCTGCGTTCAATTGCAGATCGGCTGGGTATCGAGATTCCGGACAACCGCGGTTACGGGCACGGGAAGCTGGTGGAGGAACTGTGGGAGCATGCGGTCGGCAACGCGCTGACCGCGCCCACCTTCGTGAAGGATTTCCCAGTCGAGACAACGCCTTTGACGCGCCAGCACCGCAGCATCCCGGGGGTCACCGAGAAATGGGATCTGTATGTGCGCGGGGTCGAACTGGCCACCGGATACTCCGAATTGAATGACCCCGTGGTGCAGCGGGAGCGATTCGCCGAACAAGCCCGCGCGGCGGCCGCCGGCGACGACGAGGCGATGGCACTTGACGAAGATTTTCTCGCCGCGCTGGAGTACGGGATGCCGCCGTGCACCGGAACCGGAATGGGTATCGATCGGTTGCTGATGACTTTGACCGGACTCTCAATTAGGGAGACAGTTTTGTTCCCGATTGTGCGACCGCACTCCAACTGAACTTCCGCATCATCTGTCCGGATTGAGTATTGTGCGGACATATGGCAGATTGGTGTGTGGGGAGTCAATCCAAGCTGCTGGACTGCAGGGAAGAAACGCGAGGGTAAGCCAATGGCGAAAAAAGTGACCGTCACCTTGGTCGATGATTTCGACGGTGCGGGCGCCGCTGACGAAACGGTCGAATTCGGGCTTGACGGGGTGACCTATGAGATCGACCTTTCTTCAAAGAATGCCGCGAAACTCCGCGGCGATCTGAAGCAATGGGTGGCGGCCGGCCGCCGTGTCGGAGGTCGGCGGCGCGGGCGTTCCGGTGCCGGTCGTGGCCGTGGCGCGATCGACCGCGAGCAAAGTGCCGCGATCCGTGAGTGGGCCCGTCGCAACGGCCACAATGTGTCGACTCGCGGCCGCATCCCGGCCGATGTGATCGACGCGTTCCACGCGGCGACGTAGTAGAGCCAGTTGCCGGCGTCCGGGCTCTCGGGTCCTGGCGCCGGCGCTTTGTTTTTGTTTTCCGCTGGTGGCGAACGGGTCGTCGGGTTTTAGGGAAACGTTTCGGTGGTTTGCGGCGTTGTGAGGAGCAGGCAACGCACAAGTTAGGAAGCGTGGCGGGCCGACCATTACAGTGGACACCAGCCGGTAGTGAGGGTGTGCCGATGGTGAGGGAGAGCAGGTAAGCAGCGATGTTCGAGAGATTTACCGACCGTGCCCGCAGGGTGGTCGTCCTGGCGCAGGAAGAAGCCAGGATGCTCAACCACAACTACATCGGGACCGAGCACATTCTGTTGGGTCTTATTCACGAAGGCGAAGGCGTCGCGGCCAAGTCGCTGGAGTCGCTGGGGATTTCGCTCGAGGGCGTCCGCAGCCAGGTCGAGGAGATCATCGGCCAGGGCCAGCAAGCGCCGTCAGGGCACATCCCGTTCACCCCGCGCGCCAAGAAGGTTCTCGAGCTGAGCCTGCGCGAGGCGCTGCAGCTCGGACACAACTACATCGGGACCGAGCACATTTTGCTCGGCCTGATTCGCGAGGGCGAGGGCGTGGCCGCTCAGGTGCTGGTCAAGCTCGGCGCCGAGCTCACCCGGGTGCGCCAGCAGGTGATCCAGCTGCTGAGCGGCTACCAGGGCAAGGAGGCCGCCGAGGCCGGTACCGGGGGTCGCGGCGGAGAGTCCGGCTCCCCGTCGACGTCGTTGGTGCTCGACCAGTTCGGTCGCAACCTGACCGCCGCCGCGATGGAAGGCAAGCTGGATCCGGTCATCGGCCGCGAGAAGGAAATCGAGCGGGTGATGCAGGTGCTGAGCCGGCGCACCAAGAACAACCCGGTGCTGATCGGCGAGCCCGGCGTCGGCAAGACCGCCGTCGTCGAGGGTCTCGCGCAGGCGATCGTGCACGGCGAGGTTCCCGAGACGCTGAAGGACAAGCAGCTCTACACCCTCGACCTGGGCTCGCTGGTCGCGGGCTCGCGCTACCGCGGTGACTTCGAGGAACGCCTCAAGAAGGTGCTCAAGGAGATCAACACCCGCGGCGACATCATCCTGTTCATCGATGAGCTGCACACGCTGGTCGGTGCGGGCGCGGCCGAGGGCGCGATCGACGCGGCGAGCATCCTGAAGCCGAAGCTGGCCCGTGGCGAGCTGCAGACGATCGGCGCCACCACGCTCGACGAGTACCGCAAGTACATCGAGAAGGACGCGGCGCTGGAGCGCCGCTTCCAGCCGGTGCAGGTGGGCGAGCCGACGGTGGAGCACACCATCGAGATCCTCAAGGGCCTGCGGGACCGTTACGAGGCGCACCACCGGGTGTCGATCTCCGATGCGGCGCTGGTGGCCGCGGCCACCCTGGCCGACCGCTACATCAACGACCGGTTCCTGCCGGACAAGGCGATCGACCTGATCGACGAGGCGGGCGCGCGGATGCGGATCCGCCGGATGACCGCGCCGCCAGACCTGCGCGAGTTCGACGAGAAGATCGCCGACGCCCGCCGGGAGAAGGAATCGGCGATCGACGCCCAGGACTTCGAGAAGGCCGCCAGCCTTCGGGACCGGGAGAAGACCCTCGTCGCGCAGCGGGCGGAACGCGAAAAGCAGTGGCGTTCAGGCGATCTCGACGTAGTTGCCGAGGTCGATGACAACGAGATCGCCGAGGTGTTGGGCAACTGGACCGGCATCCCGGTGTTCAAGCTCACCGAGGCCGAGACGACGCGGCTGCTGCGCATGGAGGATGAGCTGCACAAGCGGATCATCGGTCAGGACGATGCGGTCAAGGCGGTCTCCAAGGCGATCCGCCGTACCCGCGCCGGGTTGAAAGACCCGAAGCGTCCGTCGGGCTCGTTCATCTTCGCCGGCCCGTCCGGGGTGGGTAAGACCGAGCTGTCCAAGGCGCTGGCCAACTTCCTGTTCGGTGACGACGACGCGCTCATCCAGATCGACATGGGCGAGTTCCACGACCGCTTCACCGCGTCGCGGTTGTTCGGCGCCCCGCCCGGATACGTCGGCTACGAGGAGGGCGGCCAGCTCACCGAGAAGGTGCGGCGCAAGCCGTTCAGCGTGGTGCTGTTCGACGAGATCGAGAAGGCGCACCAGGAGATCTACAACAGCCTGTTGCAGGTGCTCGAGGACGGCCGGCTGACCGACGGGCAGGGCCGCACGGTGGACTTCAAGAACACCGTGCTGATCTTCACGTCGAACCTGGGCACCTCGGACATCTCCAAAGCGGTTGGTTTGGGGTTCACCCAGGGCGGCGGCGAGAACGATTACGAGCGGATGAAGCAGAAGGTCAACGACGAGCTGAAGAAGCACTTCCGCCCGGAGTTCCTGAACCGCATCGACGAGGTCATCGTCTTCCGCCAGCTGACTCGCGACGAGATCATCCAGATGGTCGATCTGATGATCGGCCGGGTCTCGACCCAGCTCAAGAGCAAAGACATGGCGATGGAGCTGACCGAAAAGGCCAAGGCGTTGCTGGCCAAGCGCGGCTTCGACCCAGTGCTGGGTGCCCGCCCGCTGCGGCGCACCATCCAGCGCGAGATCGAGGACCAGCTCTCGGAGAAGATCCTCTTCGAGGAGATCGGACCGGGACAGATCGTCACCGTCGACGTGGAGGGGTGGGACGGCTCAGACGATCAAGGCCCCGGCGAGGACGCGAAGTTCACGTTCAGCGGAGCCCGCAAGCCGCCGGCCGAGCCGGACCTGGCCAAGGCTGGGGCGCACAGTGCAGAAGGTCAGACCGCGAACTAAAGGAGCTAATCCGTGGTGATGACGAGCGGTTCGGCGGCGACCCGATCGGTTGGCCTCGCTGAGTTTTCCAAAGCCAGTGCTGCGCTGTGGCTGGCGGCCACCGCGTTCCTGGCGCTGTTGACGCTGTACTTCATCGGCGTCGACCAGGGCGCGGTGTCGCTGTTCGGCAGCGACATGCACGTGCACGAATTCGTGCACGACGCAAGGCATCTGCTCGGTTTTCCCTGCCATTAATTCCGGGGAAACGGCGTCGACGTGGAGAAGCGTCTGATCGCACGCGGTCTCCTCGCGGGACTGGTGGGCGCGGTGCTGGCGTTTGTCTTCGCCCGCTTGTGCGCCGAGCCGATCATCGCGCGCGCCATCGCGTACGAGGACGGCCGCACCGACGCCGAGCGGGCGCCGGGTGTGCACGATCACGGAGTTGAGTTGTTCAGCCGCGGCGTGCAGGCCAACGCCGGACTGGGTTTCGGGGTGCTGCTCTTCGGGCTCGCGATGGGCGCATTGTTCGCGGTGGCCTTTTGCCTGGTCTACGGGCGAGCCGCGGATGCTGTGCCACAGCGGCTTTCAAGGCTTTCGGTGCAGCTCGCGGCGGGTGCGTTCGTATCGGTATACCTGGTGCCGTTTGTGAAGTATCCGCCCAACCCACCGGCCGTCGGCCAGTCGGACACGATCGGGATGCGCACCGGCTGGTATCTGCTCGCTGTGTTGGTGTCGGTGGTGGCAGCGGTGGCGGCGGTGTGGCTGGCGCGACGGCTCACGGCTCGACTCGGCGGATGGAACGCCGGCGTGGTGGCGGTGGAGGCGTACGTGGTGGTGATCGCCGCGGTATATGTGTTGCTGCCCAAGGTCGCCGAGACACCGCAACCGTTGCGCGACGCTTCCGGCGCGATCGTCTATCCGGGCTTTCCCGCCGATGTGCTCTACGAGTTCAGGCTGGTTTCGCTGGGCACCCAGCTGCTGTTGTGGGCGGCCATCGGGCTGCTCTTCGGCAGGCTGGCGGGGCGGCTGCTGGATGAGCGGGTCTCGAGCATCACCGCGTGACCGGAGTCGTCCGGTTGACCTTGGTATCGCACGCGATGACCGACGCCATGGCGGCCGCGCGGTTTCCGGCCGACGAGCCGCTCAACGACAGCGGCCGCCGGCAGGCGACGGTGCAGTTCGAAATTAAAAGCGGTGCACGCCAACTCACCGCACCCGAACGTCGGGCTCGGCAAACCGCCAAACTGCTGGGCATGCGGGCGATCACGGAGCCGCGGTTGGCGGATCTGGATTGCGGAGACTGGCGTGG
The DNA here is from genome assembly GCA_963758775.1 of uncultured Actinomycetota bacterium. Lineage (GTDB taxonomy): Bacteria > Actinomycetota > Actinomycetes > Mycobacteriales > Mycobacteriaceae > Mycobacterium. The sequence continues at coordinate 262,401 of CAVWWU010000010.1, read as the reverse complement.
CAGTGCGCTGGATAGCGTCCCACCCGCCGACCTGAACGTGTGGCTGACCGATCCGGTTCAGGCTCCCCACGGCGGTGAGTCGATCGTCGACCTGATCGACCGGGTGGCCGCGTGGCTGGCATCCCTGTCCGACGACACTACACACGCGGTCGCCGTCACACACCCCGCCTTCATCCGCGCGGCGATCCTGGTGGCCCTGGACGCCGCATCGAACTCGTTCTGGCGCATAGACATTAAGCCGCTGGGTCGCACCGTCCTGCATCGGCGTAGGGGCTCATGGACACTGCGGATGTAGCGATCACCTGTACTGGATCGGTGTTGTCGGTACCGACAACCGCGCAGAGTGAGCGCTCTGCAGCCCACGGTTTATCTCGCTGAGGGCCGTACCACCGGGAGGAGCCGTCTGCCAGCAGCTGCAGGTGAGGTCGCCGAACACGTTTCCTTCTTCGGCGTTTGCCGGCGCCGCCGCTCCGATACAGCAGCCGACTACGGTCGCCGCGCTGACTAGCAATTTGGTGAACATAGGCGCGACAGTAGTTTTGGAGTCAGTCGAGGTTCAAGCGAACTGACGACATACATGCAGAACCCATACGTATGCCGCGTTCGCGGCAACCTATCGCGGCGCGATCATCGCAAAGACCTGCTTGGCCACCGTCAGCATCCAGCTCGTCACGGTCGGCCCGTGATCGCGCGGCCAGTTCAGCTGAAAGCTGACCACCCACGGTTGCTGCGTCTTGTCGACGGCGTACCAGCTGAACGTGAGATCGCCCGGCAGGCCGCCGGCTTTGGCTCCGATATAAGGCCATTCGGTGCGATCCAACTGGATGCCCGCGACGGCGGACAGGATCTGCCTCACCGGCGCGGCCGGGCCGACAGCGTCTGCTTGCAGGGTCGAGTGCACGCGGCAGATGTCCTCAGCGCTGCCGTACCACTCGGCGCCGAACGACGAGGCCGGCGTGTGGGCGCGCGTGGGATCGGGTTGGTAGGGAGTGGAATTCGCCTGCTGCAGCAGCTGGGCACGAGCGTTGGGAGACCTAGCCTGCTGGGCCTGCTGCCATTGCTTGCGCAGATCCGGCTGGCCCCAACCCACCGAGAACAGCTCATACATGGTGGGGAACGGCGTCATGCTGGCCGGATCATGATGGCCCGCCGTGGCCAGGGCCTGCTCGATGGCGTGTGGTCCCAGCCGCCCGATCAGCAGGTCGGTGGCCATGTTGTCGCTGGTGGCGATCATCTTCTCGGCGGCCGTGCGGACCGAGACGTGCGCCCCGGCCGGCAGTCCGAGCCCCGACGACCCCACGGCTTTGCTCTTGTCGGTGACGGTCAGCTGATCGTCCCAGGAAACCGTGCCGTTGCGGACCGCGCCCGCCACGGCGTGCAGCACGTAGAGCTTGAAAATTGATGCCAGGGGCAAGGATTCGTCGGTGTTGGTACCCACGACCGGATTGCAGCGGCCCTGGTCGACCTTGGCGACCTGGTAGGAGTAGCGGGCGCCGGTCTGGCTCAGCACGGCGTCGACGTCGTGCCAGGAGTTGATCGTGGGCGGCTGGGTGTCGACGTCGAACCGGTCGACCCAGCCGCCGTCGTCGGTGTGAATCCGGATGCTTTGTCGCGCACCGTAGGAGGAGATGAGATGCAGCGTGGCCACGCTGGCGGAGATGTCCACGTGGTCGAGTGTGAACGGGCGGTCCCACCAGAGCGCTTCCATGGTCTTCTCAACCGGTTCGACCTGCTCGGGCGTGGCCAGGGTGCCCACCCCGACCGGCCCGATGGGCCAGTCCGAGTTGAGCATGTCCATGGTCTGCTGCGCCCGGAGACCGGGCGGGGTCCCCTTGTCGATCCGCGGCCCGGAGGCGGCCGCGTTCGCGTGCGGGGTGGGGGAGGGAGCGCAACCCGGCATCAGGGCCACGACCAGTGCGGTGCCGGCGGCCAGCACCAGCACGCGTCGCCATGTCCGGCGCCGGCTACCCCGTCTTGCCGGTGCCGGCAACGTCCATCACAACTTCGAATTCCAGCAACGACGCCCCGGTTGCCACGGGATTGGCCCGAACCCCGGCGTGGGCTTCGATGGCGGGGCCGGTCGCCCACGCCTGGAAGGCTTCTTCGGATTCCCAGTGCGTCACCACGAAGTAGCGGTCCTCGCCCTTGACGGGGCGGAGCAGCTGGAAGCCGAGGAAGCCGGGAGAATTCTCGACCGCGTGCGCGCGGTGGGCGAAGCGCTTCTCCAGCTCGGGGCCAGCGTCAGCGGGTACTTCGATTGCGTTGATCTTCACCACTGGCATTCCGCTAGGTTACCGTGCGACCCAATATGACTGATATGCCCCTGTTGACCCGTCGCGGCGGTGCGGGTGAGCCGTTGATTCTGGTGCACGGGCTGATGGGACGGGGTAGCACCTGGTCGCGTCAGCTGCCGTGGCTGACCAGGCTGGGCACCGTGTACACCTACGACGCGCCGTGGCATCGGGGCCGTGACGTCGTCGACCCCTACCCGATCAGCACCGAACGCTTCGTGTCGGACCTGGGCGACGCGGTCGCCTCGTTGGGCGCACCGGTCCGGTTGGTCGCGCATTCGATGGGGGCCCTGCATTCGTGGTGTCTGGCCGCCGAGCGTCCCGACTTGGTCTCGGCGCTGGTGCTCGAAGACATGGCGCCGGACTTCCGCGGTCGCACCACCGGTCCGTGGGAGCCCTGGCTGTATTCCATACCGGTCGAATTCCGTTCCGCCCAAGAGATATTCGACAAATTCGGCGATGTCTCCGGACAGTATTTCCTGGATGCCTTCGACCGCACGCCGTCCGGCTGGCGGCTGCACGGGCATACGTCGAAATGGATAGAGATCGCCGCCGAGTGGGGCACTCGCGACTACTGGGATCAGTGGCGGGCCGTGCGGACGCCGGCCCTGCTGATCGAGGCCGGCATCTCGGTCGCCCCGCCGGGCCAGATACGGGATATGACGAAAACCGATTGTCCGACAACGTATTTGCACGTGCCCGAAGCCGGTCACCTCGTCCACGATGATGCGCCGCAGGTATACCGACAGGCCGTCGAGGCCTTCTTGAAGTAAGTCAGCGCAACCGGATCGACCGGGCGTCTCGGATTCCGCGGTCGAAGTCTGCCGTCGGACCCGGGCCTGCTCCGGTCCGTTGGCAGCTGCACGTAAGGACGGCGAACAGGTTCGGGTGACTGCCCGGCGGGTTCGGGTCCGCGTTGGCCGGGGCCGCCGCCGCGAGGCTCGCACCGAGAACGACCGCTGCGCCGATGAGGAGATTCGTGAAGGGGGGCGTCATTGCGATCATCCTGCGCGCGAGTCTCAGCAATAGGCTGGGCGCCGGTTATCGATCCGCTGTGAGCGTGCCGGGCGCGAAATAGTGCTGCGCTGCAGCAGTTTCGGGGAACCAGGCTAGCCGGGCTGCCCATTGTCGCCCGCCGCGCCGGAGGTTCCGGCGCTCCCGCGATTACCGTCGGGGTCGCCGGTGCCGGCTGCCCCGCCGATACCTCCGCCGCCGGCGTTCCCGCCCGTCCCGAAGGCGCCCGGATCTGCGCCGCTGCCACCGTTGCCGCCAGTGCCGCCGTTCCCGCCGTCGGCGCCGTCGCCGCCGGTCCCGCCGGGACCCTGCGTGGAATCCCCGCCAGCGCCGCCGGCCGCCCCGGCTCCGCCGTGCCCGCCGTGCCCGCCCGCGCCGCCGGCGGCAGCGCCGGCGCCGCCGTTGCCGCCGTTGCCGCCGTCGGCGGCCGTCCCGCCAGCTCCGCCGTAACCGCCGTACGTGTGTGCACCCGGGCCGGCCGAGCCGCCGTCGCCGCCCTGGCCGCTGCTGCCGGCGTCCCCGCCGGCTCCGCCGTCGCCGGCGACGCCGCCGGCGGCCGTGGCCGCGCCACCCGCACCGCCGGCCCCGCCGGTGCCGGCATTGCCGCCGGCCCCGCCGGTGCCGCCGGTAACGGCGGAGCCGCCGTCGCCGTCGACACCGGTGGTGCTGGCCCCGCCGGCACCGCCTGCGCCGCCGGGTCCGCTGGCCCCGCCGCCGCCACCGTTGCCGCCGATGCCGTCGCTGCCACTCGCCTGCCCTCCCGGACCGCCGGCCCCGCCGGAGGCGGCGTTGCCGCCGCCACCGCCGGCGCCGCCGGTACTCAACGACATCGCGACCGCGCCGCCGGCGCCTCCGCTGCCACCGGCCCCGCTGGCGCCGCCGGCTCCGCCGTTACCGGCGACCCCGCCGGTGCCGGTGGCCTGGGCGCCTGCTCCGCCGGCCCCACCGGCGGCGGCCTGGCCGCCGGAACCGCCGGCCCCACCGGTGCTGAACAGGCCGACGGTCGCGCCGCCGGCGCCGCCGGCGCCCCCCTGGCCGCCCTGGCCGCCGGCCCCGCCCTGGCCGGCGGATGCGCCGGCCGTCAGGCTCGTTCCCCCGGCGCCTCCGGCGCCGCCCTGGCCGGCCGTTCCACCGCCACCCCCGGCTCCGCCGACCGCGCTGTGGCCGGTGGCGGTTCCGCCCGCGCCGCCTGCTCCGCCGTCACCGCCGTCGCCGCCGGCCCCTCCGGTGATGCCTGCTCCGGTGGCGTCACCGCCAGCCCCGCCGGCGCCGCCGGATCCGCCCTGACCACCCCTGCCGCCCGCTCCGGGGACGATGCCGTTCCCGGCCTGCACCCCGGCGCTGCCGCCTGCGCCACCTGCGCCGCCCGCGCCGCCGGCATCGCCGTCACCGGGTGTAGCGGCCGTGGCGCCGTCCGAGCCGGCGGCCCCACTGCCGCCGTTGCCGCCGTTTCCGCCGTTGCCGACCAGCCCCCCGGCGCCGCCATTGCCACCCGCGCCGCCGTTGTCGCCCGGGGTGGTGGCTCCGACGCCATCGGCGCCGTTTCCGCCGTTTCCGCCGTTGCCGCCATTGCCGGGCGTACTGCCGGGTTCGCCGGTCTGGCCGATGACACCGCCGGTGCCGGTGTCACCGGGCGCGCCGCCGGGACCGCCGGCCCCGCCGGTGCCGGGATCGCCGCCGGCTCCGCCGGCGCCGCCGGCGCCGTTACCGAGGCCACCGAACGCGCCGGCCGCCCCGTTGCCGCCGTCGCCGGGCGCGCCTCCCGCGCCGCCGGTGCCGCCCGCTCCGCCGTCGCCGTTGGCGCCGACGTGACCGAACTTGAATGCCATGCCACCGAATCCACCGGTCCCGCCCGCGCCCCCGATGCCGCCGCCGCCACCGTCCCCGGCGTCGCCGCCCGCCGCGCCGGAGATCACGGCCGTCGCGCCGTCCCCGCCGACGCCACCGGCGCCGCCGGTCCCGCCGACGCCGCCGACGCCTCCCGCGCCGCCGTTGCCGAGGAACAGGCTGCTGCTGCCGCCCCTGCCGCCCTGGCCGCCGACGGCGCCGGCCCCGCCTTCACCGCCGTTGGTCCCCGGGAAACCCGAAACGCCGTTAGTGCCGGCAATTCCCGGCCCGCCGGCGCCACCGGCGCCACCGGTCCCGCCGTTGCCGAATAGCCAGCCCACCGCGTCGCCGCCGGCCCCGCCGGCGCCGCCGTTCTGGCCGGCACCGCCGGCGCCGCCCGCGCCGCCGGTGCCGCCGATGCCCATCAGGAACCCGCCGTTGCCGCCGCCACCGCCCGGCGCGCCGTTGGCCCCGGCGCCGCCGGTGCCGCCGTTGCCGATCAGCCCGGCGGCCCCGCCGAGGCCGCCCTGACCGCTCGCGGCCGTGCCGGCGGGTCCGCCGTTGCCGAACAACAACCCACCGGCACCGCCGGCGGCCTGTAGGACCGTCCCGCCAGTGACGCCGGCGGCGCCGTTGCCGAGCAGGTCCCGCCCGATCAGCACCTGGCCGATCGGATTGATGAACGTGTTGTCGATGAATTCGCCGATATTGCTGGTGATCCACGCCTGCCCGATGGTGTACGTCGGTTGGTAGACAACGGCATTGAACACACCGGCCAGAGTCAGGTCGGCACCGGCATAGGCGCCCGCGCCGGTGTGCAGGACCTGCACGAAGCCCGCGTGACAGGCCGCCGCGCTGCGGCTGAGTTGGTGGAATTCCGCGGCGTAGCCGGAGAACAATGCCGCAACCCGTACAGACACCTCGTCTTCGGCGGCGGCCACCAGCTCGGTGGTGGGGGCGGCCGCCGACATGTGCGCCAGGTCCAGCGTCGAACCGATGTCGGCTAAATCCGTTGCAGCCCAGCTGATGATGTCCGGCGTGGCGATTAGATACGTCATCAGCGTCAGTGCCGCTGGCCGGTGAGGCCGCGGGCGATCCACAGCGCGACCGCCATGATCGTCAGGGTGGGGTTGGAGCCGCTTGAGGTGGCGAACACACTGCTGTCGGCGACGTAGACATTGTCCAGTTGGTGCATTTTTCCGTTGCCGTCGACGACGCTGGTCATCGGGTCGACCCCCATCTGCATTCCGCCCATCGTGTGTTCGCCGGTCGGGGGTGCAACTCCGCCAAGCGAAGTCGCCAGAGCCTGCGGTACGGCCGCGAACAGCTGCGCGCCGGACGCGCCGCACATCGCCATCAGCAGCGGGATGAAGAAATCCTGCGAGATCTTCTCGAATTTCCCTATCTGGTAGGTGATCCGGGGCGCCGGCTGGCCGTTGATGTCCTTGATCGTCGGGTCGAGGGTGACGTTGTTGGTCAGGTACGGCATGTCGGTGGCGAAGCAGTCGACGCCGGCTAGCCGGTCGCGCAGCAGCGAGATGCGCATCAACTCCTTAAACGGGCTGCCGAAGAACTGCAGCCCCGGCAGCAGGCCCAGGATCGTCTGGTAGTAGTTGGCCTCCGCGATCGGAAACTGGCTTCCCCCAAGCTCACACAGGCCGGCGCGGATGTAGGGCAGCCCCGCCAGTCGCGCGGCCGCGCGGGCACCGGGGAAGTCGGGGTCGTTGAAGTCGAATACCACCTGGGTGCACGCGCGCCCCTTGTAGGCGTGCACCCGCTGGTTGAGGAAGACGGCGAACCCGTCGTAGAAATTCTGGAACATGATCCGCTTGCCGATGCGGGCGTACGGGTCTGGGAACCCCGACAGCAGCGCCAGGTGCGGTGACAGGATCGCCGAGCAGGCCAGTATGACGATGTCGGCGGTGTCCCCGCCGGTCTGCCCCGACCCGTCGATGAAGGTCACGCCGGTGGCCTTGCGGCCGGTGAAGTTGACCTGCAGGACCTGCGTCAAGGGCCGCAGGTTCACCCGTCCGGTCTGCAGCGCCAACCGCAGCGCGATGAGGTTGCCCGGCTTGGCGGAGACCGCGCACCCGTATCCCGAGCAGAAGCCGCAGTTGTTGCACGCCTGCATGCCGTTGTATTGGACCGAGTTGGCCGCCATCGGGAAGAAAAACGGGTGCAGCCCAACGCGTTTGGCGCCCGCGGCGAGCAGCATGGACGAGCGCTGCTGGGGCCCGGGCGGCATCGGGTAGGGCTTCTCCTGCGGCTGGTGCTTCTGCACGTTCGCCGGTATCGACCCGACATCTCCCTGAACCCCGATCAGGTCCTGGATCTCGTCGTAGTACGGCGCGATGTCGCTGTACTCGAACGGCCAGTCCGCCATGTCCGCCCCGGGCACCGGGCCGAGCAGCGACAGGCCCTTGAAGTCGATGTCCCACAGCCGGGTGCACTTGGTGTCCGAGTGCGGGAAGGTGCCGCCGACCTGGTTGGACAGGTCGTTGACGTCGCCGACGAAGGTGTTGGCCGCGTTCTGGCTGGCGTTCTTTCGGAACGTGCGCGGGAAGGCGATGGGGTCCGGCTGCTCGAAGTAGCGGTATATCCCCTTGAGTTCGTCGTTGGAGTGCGTGGTCTGGAATGGGCCGTTGCCGGAAAGATTGTTGTAGTAGTTCGGTCCCTTCTCGAAGATTTCGACGTTCCAGCCGGCCTGCGCGAGCACCATCGCGACTATCGAACCGCCGGCTCCCGAGCCGACAATGATCGCCTTACCCGGCATTGACGCCGCCCATTCCGCCCATCTTGGCCATTGCGGCTTGCCAGCCGCCGCGTACCAACACGTCGAGGATGCCGCTCGTGGCGTCGGCCGCGTCGAATTCGGCCGCCTCCACCTCGGCGGGGGTGTAGCCGTTGGGCTCGTTGTCGCCCGGGAATTTAATGTCTTGCCAGCCAACAAGGTTCGCGTTGCCGCCGTATTCCGGGACCGAGTACATGGCCTCGACGGTATGACCGAACAGGATCTTGGTGAACGACACCGCCTTGCCCTGCCCCAGGATCAGGTCCTGGCGCACCTTGTTCACTGACGTGAAGTCGCCGCCGGCCTCCTTATCGAGCAGCGCGATGCCGTTGGTGTACTGCGTGCGATAGCCGGCGATCCGCTGCTGCCAGCCGAAGGTCTGGGCGCGGTCCAGCGGAACGAACTCGGCCATGAAGTCCTGGGTGCCGCCGGCCCGGTTACTCCACGGCCCGCCGGCGTGCACCTGTGGCGGCGAGAACGAGAACGCCGAGAGCATGGTGTCCAGAAAGCGCACCACGTTCGCCTCGGCCGCGCCCGGACTGCCGCGCTGCAACAGGTGGTCCGTCGGCCCGGGGATCAGCCTGCGGGTCGCCGCGTCGAGCACCGCCGCCTGGTGCGCGGTGAGGAATCGGTACCCGGTGTCGGCGGACGCGGCGGGCAGGATGCCGGGGATGGCGACGGTCAGCGGCAGCAGGCTCAGCCCGCCCAGCACCGTGCGCCGCGACACCGGCGCCTCAGACCCGAATGCGTGGGCGGCCTTTTCGCTGCTCACGGGCGGAGTATGACGCAGATAGAGCGCTGACCTGGGTATGCGCACGCATTGCGGCGTGTCGGTCGACGCCGCTCGTCGCGACGGCCGCAGCACAATATGATAAATTCTTCAACTGATTGATAATAGGAAAGCAGAACTCTTCAGGAGATTCGCCCGTGACGGAACCCCTTTACAAGGTCAAGGCCGAGTTCTTCAAGACGCTGGGGCATCCGGCACGGATCAGAATTCTGGAACTCCTCGTGTCGGGGGAGAAGTCGGTCGCCGAGCTGCTGCCTGAGGTCGGGCTCGAGTCGTCGAATCTCTCCCAGCAGTTGGGTGTGCTGCGCCGCGCCGGCGTGGTCGACGCGCTTCGGGACGGCAACACGATGATCTACTCGATCGCATCGCCGGACATCGCCGAACTGCTGACGGTGGCGCGCAAGGTCCTCACCGGTATGCTCAGCGGTCGCGTTGCCGTGTTGGACGACCTGCGGGCAGGCGGGTAGCTCCGATGGGCTGGATACGCAAGGCGCTGGCGGTCGGTCGAATCGTTGAACCCGCAGCCCCGGCGCCCGATGACACATTGAAACCGCTTGCGGGAGTGCGCGGTTCGCTGCAAATTCGACACGTCGACGCTGGCTCGTGTAATGGGTGCGAGGTAGAGATCTCAGGCGCCTTCGGCCCGGTGTATGACCTCGAGCGGTTCGGTGCGCGGTTGGTGGCCTCCCCGCGACATGCGGACGCGCTGTTGGTGACCGGCGTGGTGACCCACAACATGGCCGGTCCACTGCTGGCCACGGTCGAGGCGACGCCGCGGCCTCGGGTAGTGATCGCCTGCGGCGACTGCGCCCTGAACCGAGGGGTGTTCGCCGACGGCTACGGCGTCGCCGGCGCGGTGGGTGAGCTGGTGGAAGTAGACGTGGAGATTCCGGGGTGCCCGCCCACCCCGCGCGAAATCGTCGCGGCTGTGCGATCGGTGACCGGCAAGTGACAACAACGCTGCTGCGCCGCGATGACCCCGGCTCCGCGGTCGCGGGCGTTGTGACGTCGCTGCTCGGGGTGAGCGGGGTGTGGGTGGGTGCGCTGGGGATTTTCTGTCCGGCCCGCGAAGTCCGCATCGGCTGGCTGCTTCCGTTCTCCGGGGTGCGGCTCGGGCTGGATCCGCTGGGCGGGTTCTTCGTGGCGCTCACCGGCGCCGTCGCGGTCGTAGTCGGGTTGTACGTGATCGGCTATGCCGGTTTTGGGGCCCGGCGTGGGCATTTGGGCCGCGTGGCGCTGACTACGTTGCCGATGTTCGTGGCGACGATGTTGCTGGTTCCGACCGCTGGATCGTCGACCACATTCCTGCTGGCCTGGGAGGTGATGGCGCTCACCTCGGTGATATTGGTCCTGACCGAGCACGGCAGCGCGCAAGTTCGCTCGGCCGGGTTGGTGTACGCGGTGATGACCCAACTGGGGTTTGTGGCGATCTTGGTCGGGCTGATGGTGTTGTCCGCTGCCGGCGGTGCGGACGGATTCGCCGACTTGCATCCGATATCGCACGGTGCGCGCACCGCGGTATTTCTGCTTACTCTGGCGGGTTTCGGCTCGAAGGCCGGACTCGTGCCCTTGCATGCGTGGCTGCCGCGCGCCCACCCGGAGGCGCCCAGCCCGGTCTCGGCGCTGATGAGCGCCGCGATGGTCAACATGGGGGTCTACGGCATCTGCCGCATCGACCTGCAGCTGATAGGGCCGGGCCCACGCTGGTGGGGGCTGACGCTGATGCTCGTCGGCGGGATCACGGCCCTTTATGGCGTGGTGCAGGCATCGGTGGCCACGGATCTTAAACGGCTACTTGCCTATTCGACGACCGAGAACCTCGGGTTGATCGTCTTGGCCCTTGGTGGTGCGACGCTCTTCAACGCTTGTGGTGCATACGGTCCCGCGACGATCGCGGCGGCCGCGGCCATGCTGCACCTGACCGCGCACGCGGCGTTCAAGAGCCTCGGTTTCCTGGCGGCGGGCTCGGTGCTGGCCGCGACCGGCTTGCGTGACCTCGACCGGCTGGGCGGGTTGGCTCGCCGGATGCCTTCCACCACAACCCTTTTCGGTATCGCAGCACTGGGGGCGTCTGGTCTGCCCCTGGGCGCGGGATTTGTCAGCGAGTGGTTGCTGGTCCAGTCCTTGATCCACGCGGCCCCGGGGCACGGTACGGTTGTGGCGCTCACCGCGCCGCTGGCCGTTGGTGCGGTGGCACTCAGCGCGGGCCTCGGAGTTGCGGCCATGGTCAAGGCGTTCGGGATCGGGTTCTTGGCCCGCCCACGGAGCCGGCAGGTCCTGCAGGCCCGCGAGGCGCCGGGCAGCATGCTCACCGGCATGGCGGTTGCCGCGGCGAGCTGCGCGGTGCTGGCGGTTGCGCCGTCGGTCGTCGCGCCCGCGTTACGCCGCGCGGTTGCCACGCTGCCCGCGGCGCGGACGGTCCAGTTCACCGATTTCGCGACAATCGTGCGGCTACCCGGCCTGCAGGGGTCGATCGCGCCCGGGGTGATAGCCGCAGGCGCCGTAGTGGCCGGGCTGAGCGCGGCCGCGATGTCGGGTTGGCGTCGGTGGCGACGCCCGGCGTCTGCGACCCTACCGTTATGGGTCTGTGGCGCAGATGATCTCACGCCGCGGATGCAGTACACGGCCACGTCGTTCGCAGAGCCGCTACAACGGGTCTTCGACGACGTCCTGCGACCCGACACCGATATCGAGGTCACCCAGCCGGTCGAGTCGCAATACCTGGCGGACAGCATCACCTATCGGACGCGGATCGCCGACGCGATCGAGGAACGCCTCTATGTGCCCTTGATCCGGCTGGTGACAGCCGCGGCCGAGATGGCCCGACGAGCGCACACAGGCAGCGTCCACCTCTACCTGGCCTACGGTGCGCTCGGCGTACTCGTCGTGCTGGTGGTCGCCCGATGAACGTTCTGTCCTACGTGGCGGGCGCGGTGCAGATTGGCGCCGTGATGGCTGGGGCGCCGCTGGTGGTCGGCCTCACCCGGCAGGTGCGGGCGCGCTGGGAGGGCCGTGCCGGTGGCGGGCTGCTGCAGCCCTGCCGTGACCTATTCAAACAGCTTGGCAAGCAGCAGGTCACGCCGCACGGCACGACGGTGGTGTTCGCGGCGGCGCCGGCCATCGTCGCCGGGTCGACGTTGCTCATCGCCGCGATCGCGCCGCTGGTCGCCACGGGATCTCCACTGGACAGCAGCGCCGACCTGTTCGCTGTGGTGGGGCTGTTGTTCGTGGGCACCGTGGCGTTGACCCTGGCTGGCATCGACACGGGGACCTCGTTCGGCGGTATGGGCGCAAGTCGCGAGATCACCATTGCGGCGCTTGTCGAGCCCACCTTTTTGTTGGCGGTCTTCGCGCTGTCCATTCCCGCCGGATCTTCCAATCTCGGTGCGCTGGTGTCGAATACCATTACCCACCCCGAGCAGGTGGTGTCGCTGACAGCCGTCCTGGCGTTTGCCGCGCTGGTGATCGTGATCGTCGCCGAGACCGGGCGGCTACCGGTGGACAACCCCGCCACCCATCTCGAACTGACCATGGTGCACGAGGCGATGGTCTTGGAATATGCGGGTCCGCGGCTTGCGCTGGTCGAGTGGGCCGCTGGCATGCGGCTGACCGTGCTGCTGGCCTTGCTGGCAAACCTCTTCGCGCCGTGGGGCATTGCGGGCCGTCAGCCCGGGGCTGTCGACATCGTCGTCGGCGCCGGCGCATTGGTGGCCAAGGTGGCCTTGCTGGCGGCGTCCCTCGCCACTGTCGAGGTGTTCGTAGCCAAACTGCGGCTCTTCAGGGTGCCCGAATTGCTGGCAGGGTCGTTTCTGCTGGCGCTGCTGGCGGTTACCTCCGCCAACTTCTTCGCGGTGCCGGCATGACGTACGAAACCTTCACCGTCCTGGTCGATCTCGCAGCGGGCGGGCTGATCCTGGCCGCTGTCCTGATCGTGTGGCGTCGCGACTTGACCGTGATCAACCGTCTGCTGGCCTGCCAAGGCGTCGCCCTCGCCGCTATCCCCATCCTGCGCGGAGTTTACGACGGCGATGACGCGCTCATGGGCGTCGGTGTTGCGGTGCTGCTGTTGCGGGGGGCGGTGCTGCCGTGGCTGCTGGCCCGCGCGCTGGGAGCCGAGCCGCAATCCAGCCGCGAGGCCACCCCGCTGATGAACACCGCTTCGTCGCTGTTGGCCGCCGCCGCATTGACATTGACCGCGTTCGCCGTCGCGCGCCCCCTGGTGAACCTGCAACCGGCTGCCTCGACCAATGCGGTTCCGGCAGCCATGGCGGTGGTCCTCATCGCGCTGTTGGTGATGGTCACCCGGCGTCATGCGCTGTCGCAGGCCGCGGGATTCCTCATGCTGGACAACGGAATCGCCGCGACCGCGTTTCTGCTCACGGCCGGGGTCCCGCTGATCGTCGAACTCGGTGCGTCCCTGGACGTGCTGTTCGCCGTAATCGTGATCGGCGTGCTGACCGGCCGGCTGTCGCGCGCCTTCGGTGGCGTGGACCTCGATGCACTACATGAGCTGCACGACTGATGATCGGCCTACTGCTCGCCGCGATTCTCGCGCCTGTCGGCGCGTCGATCGCCAGCGTCATCGGCGGGTGGCGGCGGACAACCGCGACGCTGATCGTGTTGTCTGCGCTGACGGTGCTCGGCTGCGGCGTGGCACTGGGCCTGCGCCGCGCAGCGGGGGCCCGCCTCGTGTTGGGCGGGCTGCTGCGCGTGGACGCGCTCACCGTGACCATGCTCGTCGTAATAGGAATCGTCGCCACGTTAGCGACGTGGGCCAGCATCGGTTACCTCGACGCCGAGCTGGCCCACGGCCACACCGACGCGCGCGGCGCGCGAGTGTACGGCGCGCTGACGGCAGCGTTTCTGGCTGCAATGGTTGTTGCGGTGTGTGCCAACAACATCGGCGTCATCTGGGTGGCGATCGAAGCCACCACGGTGATCACGGCATTTCTGGTCGGGCACCGCGGCACCCGCGGAGCGGTCGAAGCGACCTGGAAGTACGTGGTGATCTGCTCGGTCGGCATTGCGATCGCCTTCCTGGGGACCGTGCTGCTCTACTACGCCGCCGAGCACGCCGGAGCGCCGGCCGCGGCGGCCCTGAACCTCGACGTGCTGACCGCGCGCGCCGGCGGACTGGACCCGTCGACCGCTCGCCTGGCGGCCGGGTTGCTATTAGTCGGCTACGGCGCCAAGGCGGGGCTGTTCCCCTTTCACACCTGGCTGGCCGACGCGCACAGCCAGGCCCCGGCACCCGTTTCGGCATTGATGAGCGGAGTGCTCCTCTCGGTGGCCTTCTCGGTGCTGATCCGCGTCAGGCCGATCATCGACGCCGCCACGGGACCCATCTTCATGCGCTCAGGGCTGTTGGTGATCGGACTGGCGACGCTGCTGATAGCGGCGCTAATGCTGACCGTGACACCCGACATCAAACGCATGTTCGCCTACTCGTCGATGGAGAACATGGGCCTGATCGCTGTTGCCGCGGCCGCCGGGACCACGCTGGCGATCGCGGCGCTGCTGTTACACATGCTGGCGCACGGCATCGGCAAAACGGTCCTGTTCGTGGCCAGCGGTCAGCTGCAGGCCGCGCACGACTCGACCGCCATCGCCGACATCACGGCCGTGCTGCGGCGGTCCCGCCTGATCGGCGTCTCGCTGGCCGTCGGTGTGGTCGTGCTGCTCGGGCTACCTCCCTTCGCGATGTTCGCCAGCGAACTGTCCATCGTTCGTTCGCTGGCCGACGCGCGACTCACATGGGCCCTTGCCGCGGCCATGCTCTTGATCGCGGTCGCCTTCGGCGCGCTGGCGCGCAACTCGGGCCGCATCCTGCTGGGTGACACCGCGACAGCACCGACGATCGCCGTCCCGCCGACGGTGGCGACGGCCCTGCTCCTCGGTGTCTTTGCATCGATTGCCCTCGGCATCACCGCGGGCCCGCTGACCGACCTGTTCACCGCCGCGGCCGCCAGCGTCGGGGCCAGACCATGAGCCGTAGCTGCCTGCACCACAGGCTGTCTCAGAGCGACCTCGCCGAGACCGCGGCAGACCTGCTGGGCAACGGCTTTCGCCTGGGCTTGGTGGCGGCCCACGATACGGACGTCGGCTTCCGCATCGTCTACCTGTTCCTCGCCGGCTGGCCCGATCGTCGTATCGAACTCGAATGTCTTGTGCCCAAAGATGATCCGACGGTAGACTCGCTGGCCTACCTGTCGTTTGCAGCGGGTCGGTTCGAGCGCGAAATGGCGGACCTGTATGGGATTCATCCGCTCGGGCATCCCAAGCTGCGCCGCCTGGTGCGTCACGCGCACTGGCCCGAGGAGTGGTATCCGATGCGCGGCGACGCGGGGCCCGCACCCGAATCGTCGGAATTCGAAGCAGCGCGCCATTTCCCGTTCGTCACCGTCGAAGGGCCCGGGGTATATGAGATCCCGGTCGGTCCCGTGCACGCGGGGCTGATCGAGCCCGGTCATTTCCGCTTCTCCGTCGCGGGCGAAACGGTGCTGCGGCTCAAGGCCCGACTCTGGTTCGTCCACCGGGGCCTGGAAAAGCTCTTCGAGGGCCGCCCGGCCGACGGCGCGATCGACCTGGCCGAGCGCGTCAGCGGCGATACCTCAGTCGCGCACGCGCTTGCCCACAGTCTCGCCGTCGAGGATGCGCTCGGCCTCGAATTACCCGACGAAGCGCACCGGCTGCGTGCCCTGCTCGTCGAGCTGGAGCGGCTCTACAACCACGTCGCCGACTTGGGCGCGCTGGCCAACGACGTGGGATTCGGGTTGGCCAACGCGCATGCTCAGCGCATCCGGGAAGTACTGCTGCGACTCAATGCCGCCGTCACGGGGCATCGGCTGCTGCGTGGCGCGGTCCGCCCGGGGGCGGTCGCGCTGCGCACGCTGCCCGACGCAACCCGGGTGCGCGCGGTGGCGGCCGACGTTGCCGAGGTCGCCGAACTCACCCTGCGCAACACCGGAGTGTACGACCGGTTCGCCGGAACCGCCGCGCTAAAACGCGACGACGCCACCGCTCTCGGTTCCCTGGGCTATGTCGCACGCGCCAGCGGCCTGCGCACCGACGCCAGGCTCGAACATCCCACCGTGGCGTTACCGGTCGCTGAGGTCGGCGCCGCCGCCGGTGATGTCCTGGCGCGCTATACCGTGCGCCGTGACGAATTCGCCGCCTCCGCGGATTTGACCTGTCACTTGATCCAATCACACACCGGCCCAACGTCATTGACTGAAACCCCGCCATCGCGGCGCGGTGTCCGCAGTGGTATAGGAATCGTCGAGGGCTGGCGCGGCACCATCGTCCACCGCGTCGAAGTCGACGATTCCGATCGCATCACCCGTGCGAAGATCGTCGACCCATCCTGGTTCAACTGGCCAGCGTTGCCCGTCGCGATGGCCGACACGATAGTTGCCGACTTCCCGCTGGCGAACAAGAGCTTCAACCAGTCGTACGCCGGCAACGATCTCTAGCCTTCGCCCGCCAGTGCGAACCGGCCGTCGGCGGTCTGTGTCACCAGGCCGTCGACGAGCAGCGAGTAGAGCGCCCGGTCGCGCTGGGCGGTATCGGCGAGCCATGCCACGTCGAGTTGGGCTCGGGTGACCGGAGAGTCGTTGTCGCGCAACACATCCAACAGCCGCCCGCGCACCTGCCGGTCGGTTCCCGCGTAGGTCTGGACTCGCCGCGCCGGGCCGGTCGTGGGGGGATAACCAGAGCACCGCCATGCGCACTCGCTCAGCGGGCACAGCCCGCACCGCGGCGCCCGGGCCTTGCACACCGTCGCCCCCAGTTCCATCAGCGCTGCCGAGAATTGTGGCGCTCGTCCGTCATCCGGTAGCAGCGCCGACACGTCCGCGTGATCGCGGGGGGCCGACGGCGCGGCGGCGTCCGCGCGGCCGTGTACCGCGCGGGCGACCACGCGGCGCACATTGGTGTCCACCACCGGCACCGGTTGGTGGTAGGCGAAGCACGCGACGGCCCGTGCGGTGTAGTCACCGACGCCGGGCAGCGCCAGCAAGGTGTCGACGTCGTGGGGAACCACATCGCGGTGATCGTGGGCAATCACGGTGGCGCACTCGTGCAAGCGCTTAGCCCGCCGCGGATAGCCGAGCTTGCCCCATGCGCGCAGTACGTCGGCGGCACTGGCCGCCGCGGTGGCCGACGGAGTGGGCCAGCGCCGCACCCACTCGGTCCAGATCGGCAACACTCGGGAAACGGGTGTCTGCTGCAACATGAACTCGCTAACCAGGATCTGCCATGCGCTCACCCCGGGCTCGCGCCAGGGCAGGTCGCGGCGTGTTCGGTTATACCAGTCGAGAAGATCGGAGACCGATATCTGCCCCAAGCGGATCACCGGGGTTTCCGGCAGAATGTGGGCCATGCCCAACTCCAATCCGGTAAGCGCGTGGAAAGCACTCAAAGAGGGTAACGAGCGCTTCGTTGCCGGCACGCCGGCGCATCCCAGCCAGAGCGTTGAGCATCGGGCCAGCCTGGCCGGGGGCCAGAAACCCACCGCGGTTGTCTTCGGCTGTGCCGACAGTCGAGTGGCCGCCGAGCTCATTTTCGATCAGGGCTTGGGCGATATGTTCGTCGTTCGCACCGCCGGGCAGGCCATCGACTCGGCGGTACTCGGCTCCATCGAGTTCGCGGTTACGGTCCTAGGGGTGCCGCTCATCGTCGTTCTGGGCCATGACAGTTGCGGTGCGGTCAAGGCCGCCATCGGCGCAATCGACGATGGCGCGATACCAGGTGGTTTCGTGCGGGATGTGGTGGAACGGGTTGCCCCGTCGATCCTGATCGCCCGCCGCGACGGTTTGAGCCGCGTCGATGAGTTCGAGGACCGGCATGTGCGCGAAACGGTGGCGCAGCTCTTGTCGCGCTCGACGGCCATTGCCGAGCGGGTGGCTGCAGGCACGCTGGCGGTAGCCGGCGTCGGCTATCACCTGGCCGATGGCCGAGCGACTCTGCTCGACCACGTAGGCGACATCGGGGAGTAGCCGCGGTTCAGTTGCGCGCACTAACACGGCCGCCTGCCAGCTAACCTGGCGACACGCCGAGGCGGGTCGAACAAAACGGCGTGACCTGGGCCTACGGTGTGAGTGTGCTGGATCTGGAACCGCGTGGCCCGCTACCCACTGAGATTTACTGGCGGCGCAGGGGATTGGCCGTTGGCATCGCGGTTGTCGTGATCGCCATCGCGGCCGCGATCGTCTTCGCCTTTGTCAGCCACACCGCCGGTGCCAAGCCGGCCAGTGTCAACAAACCGGTCGCTCAAGGCCAAGCGAATTCGCCTGCGCCCCAAGCGCCGCCGCCGGCCGGGCCGGACAGCAACGCACCCGCCGCGCCGGCGCAGGGACAAAGCCCGGAGAGCGTCACACCCACGGCCGCGGTGCAACCGCCGCCGGTGCTGAATCCCGGCGATGACTGCCCCGATTCGACCCTGGCCGTCAAGGGCCTGACCAACGCGCCGCAGTACTTCATCGGTGACCAGCCGAAGTTCACCATGGTGGTCACCAACATCGGGCTGGTCGCCTGCAAGCACGACGTCGGCGCCGCGGTGCTGGCGGCCTACGTCTACTCGCTGGACAACAAGCGGCTGTGGTCCAACCTGGACTGCGCCCCGTCCAACGAGACCCTGGTCAAAACATTCACCCCGGGCGAGCAGGTAACCACCGCGGTGACCTGGACCGGGATGGGCTCGGCGCCGCACTGCCCGCTGCCGCGGCCGGCGATCGGACCGGGCACCTACAACCTCGTCGTGCAGCTGGGCAATCTGCGTTCGCAGCCGGTGCCGTTCATCCTGAACCAGCCGCCACCGCCGCCGGGGCCGGTGCCCGGGCCAGGTCAGCCGGCGCAAGCGCCGCCACCCGAAGCGCCACCCGCTCCTCCCGCCGGCTGATTCCTAGCCGAGCGTTTCCGCGATCGTCGACTCGGCCAGCTGCGAGAGCCCCTCGCGCACGTGTCGCGCCCATAGCGGGCCGATTCCGTCCACCGACTGCAGGTCGTTGGCGCTGGCGGCCAGCAGGCCCTGCAGCGTGGCGAAGTTCCGCACCAGCAGGTCGACGTGGGCGAATTGCAGCCGGGGAATGCTGGCCATCGCGCTGTAACCGCGCGGGCTCAGCGCTTCGTCCTGGGCTTCGGCCGTCGTCGGATATCCGAAAACCTTTGCCAGCGCGGTGACTTCGAGCAGGTCGGTGTCCGACATCGCGTCCAGCTCGTTGAGCGTGGTGGAGACCTGCGCCTTGGATGGCGGCTCGGGGCTGGCGTGGTAGTCGCGCACGATCAGTTCGCGGGAGGTGTCGTTGCCGCCCAGCAGCTCCTCCAGCTGCAGCCGCAGTTGGCGGCCGTCGGTGCCGAGTTCGACCGCGTCGTCGTCGATCACCAGACCGATTCGCCGGACCAGCTCGAGCCGCTGCACCACGGTCATCACGTCGCGCAGCGTGACGAAGTCCTCGATCTCGGCGCGCGAGAGTTGCCTGCTGACCTCGTCCAGGCGCATCTTGTAGCGCTCCAGCGTGGCGATGGCCTGATTGGCTCGGGACAGGATCGTCGCGGAGTCGGCCAGCACGTGTCGCTCGCCGCCGACGTAGACCGTCACGATGTTCATCGAATGGCTGACCGAGATCACCGGGTATCCGGTCTGGACCGCGGCCCGCTCGGCCGAGCGGTGCCGGGTTCCCGATTCGTCGGTGGCTATCGACGGATCCGGCACCAGCTGCACGTTGGCCCGCAGGATGCGGCTGCCGTCAGTGGAGAGCACCACGGCGCCGTCCATCTTGCACAGCTCGCGCAGCCGGGTCGGCGCGTACCTCACGTCCAGCGAGAAGCCGCCGTCGCAGATGTTCTCGACGTGCTCATCGTGGCCGAGCACGATCAAGGCGCCGGTACGGCCTCGCAGGATGCGCTCCAGGCCGTCGCGCAGCCCGGTGCCCGGTGCCAGGCGGGCAACGACCTCACGCAGGGTCTGACGGGTCACAGCGTGTCATTGTGCTACGTGCGGTTGGCGTGCGACTAGGCGAGTGTCTAGCCGGTAGGGCCCCGTGGGCTCGGCGCTGGCCTCGCTCTGCTGGCCGGCGATGTCGATCATGTGCTCCAGCGCCGCGACGATCGTGGGTGCCGTCAGCGTGCGCATGCCCGCCGGAACGGCGTCACAGCCGGGCGGGATCAGCGCCAGGTTGAACCCCTGCCGGGCGGCCTCGGTCAGGCGCCGCTCCATGCCCACGACCCGCCGCAGGTCACCCGCGAGCCCCACCTCGCCGATCATCACCGCCGTGGTCGGCAGCGGCAGGTCCGCGTATGCCGAGGCCAGCGCGATGGCCACGGCGAGGTCCGCGGACGGATCGGTCAGCCGCATGCCACCGACGGTGGACAGGTAGACGTCGTTGACGGCGATGGCCAGTTTGGCGTGCTTTTCCAGGACGGCGGTGATCATCGCGGCCCGGGCGTGGTCGATCCCGCTGACGGCTCGGCGCGGCGACCCGCACGGGGTGGCCAGCAATGCCTGGACCTCGCCGATGAGCGGTCGCTTTCCGTCCAGCGTGACCGTGATGGCGGTGCCGGCGACGGGCGCCGGCCGCTGATCCAGGAAGAGGTTCGACGGATCGCTGATGCCGTCGATCCCGTTGTCGTGCAGCAGGAAGCACCCGACCTCGTCGGCGGCGCCGAACCGGTTCTTGACGCCGCGCACCATCCGCAGCATGCCGGTGCGGTCGCCCTCGAAGTGCATGACCACGTCGACGAGGTGTTCCAGCGACCGCGGGCCCGCGATAGCGCCGTCCTTGGTCACATGCCCGACCAGGATCATCGCCACGCCGTTGGCCTTGGCGGCGGCGGTCAGCGCGGCCGTCACCGCCCGCACCTGCGTGACGCCGCCGGCGACGCCGTCGACTTCGGAGGTGGACATCGTCTGCACCGAATCGATGATGACCAGCGCGGGCCCGACCGTGGCGATGTGCTCCAGCGCCGTGTGCAGATCGGACTCGGCGGCCAGATAGACCTCCTCGAAGTCTTTGCCCGCATCGCCGTCACACCCGATGCGGTCGGCGCGCAGCCGGATCTGGCCGGCCGACTCCTCGCCGGAGATGTACAGCACGCGGCGGCCGGACTGCGCCCACCGGTGGGCGACCTTGAGCAGCAGCGTCGATTTGCCCACGCCGGGATCGCCCGCCAGCAGCGTCACCGAACCGGGCACCACGCCGCCGCCCAGCACCCGGTCGAGCTCGTCGATGCCAGTCGATTGGTGCTGGCTGAGGGTTGGCGCGATGGAGCTGATCGGAACCGCTTGCGACGCCGGCCCCACGGCCGCACCGACGACGCGGCGCCCGCCGCCGACCGCGCTGAGCACGGTCACCTCGGTGACACTGCCCCATGTGCCGCATTCCGTGCAGCGCCCCATCCACTTGGCGGTCAGATGACGACACTCCGAACATCGGTATTGCGAGCGCGCATTGGCCACGTCACGACGGTATCGGCCCCGTCCGACAAAGTTGTGCTGCGACAGGCGCTCAGCCCCGCGCACGCTCCAGGCCAACCGAAATCGGCACCAGGACGCTGGCCTGTCCGGCCTTCTCGAAATTGAAGGTGAAGTTGTACGTGAGGCCGTTGCTGATGGGCTTGGTCAGGTTGACGGTCGCCTTGGCCGCGCCGTTGGACTCGAGCGGGCCCGGCGCCACGCGGAGCCCTTCGGGCGGGCCGAGGAACAGCATCCCGCCGGCGGGCAACTTGGCGTCACCGCTGAGCGCGACGGAGCCGATCTCGCTGGTGATGCCCACCAGCCTGTCCGCGACGTCGGGCGACTGGTTGACGGCCACCAGCACCAGGTCGACCGAATGGCCCGGCTGCACGAAGTCACCGGGCTGGACGGCGTGGATGCGGATGTCTCGCAGCAGCACGTTGTTGATGTTGAGCTTGTTGCCGTTGACGGCCGGCTCCTGGGCCGCGGTCTGGGAGATCTGCCCGGTGCCGCAACCGCTGAGCAGCGCGGCCAGCAAGGCGAGCACGCCGACCACGGCTGCATGGAGGCGGATCGTGGGGCCCTTCTTCAAGCGGATCTTGAAGCGGTTCACTCGACGCCTCCTGCTGGGCTTCTGATCAGGGTTGGTAACCGGCATGACGAAGTACGAACAAGCCAACTATGCACAGTAGTAGGAACGTGCTGCAGACGGTAGATCAGGGGCTGTCCAGCGGCTTTCTCGGGCCTTGGAAGGGCCTTGAAAGGGCCTTGGAAGGGTCATGAGAGGGTCACTGTGAGACGCACATCACGCCTCCTCTATCCTGCTCTTGGAGGTCCAACCGAGGCCGGTGACAGCACGTCTTACCTCGTCTGTCAACCCCCAGTGCTCGTATGTTGTGCCCCTGACCTGCATCGTTGATGAGCACCTGTCAGGCCGCCGTGTTAGAATGAAGTAACGAAAGGGGCTCGAATCAGATGATCTTCAAGGTCGGTGACACCGTCGTCTACCCGCACCACGGTGCAGCGTTAGTCGAGGCGATCGAAACCCGAACCATTAAAGGGGAGCAAAAAGAGTATCTCGTCTTGAAAGTGGCGCAGGGCGACCTGACCGTTCGAGTCCCCGCTGAAAACGCCGAGTACGTCGGTGTCCGCGATGTCGTCGGCCAGGAAGGCCTCGACAAGGTTTTCCAGGTGCTGCGTGCGCCGCACACCGAAGAGCCGACCAACTGGTCCCGTCGGTACAAGGCCAACCTCGAGAAACTCGCCTCCGGTGACGTCAACAAGGTCGCCGAGGTCGTTCGTGACCTGTGGCGGCGCGACCAGGAGCGCGGCCTGTCCGCGGGCGAAAAGCGGATGCTGGCCAAGGCGCGCCAGATTCTGGTCGGCGAGCTGGCGCTTGCCGAAAGCACCGATGACGCCAAGGCGGAGACCATCCTCGACGAGGTTCTGGCCGCCGCTTCTTGAACGCCTCCTGACCCCCTCTGAACACAACCGTCGTCGCCGTAGTCCCGGCTGCTGGGTCGGGCGAACGGCTGGGCGCCGGCATTCCCAAGGCATTCTGTGAGCTCGACGGGCGGACGCTCGTCGAACTGGCGGTCGCCGGATTGCAGCGGTCCGAGGTGGTCGACCACGTCGTGGTGGCGGTGCCCGCCGACCGCATCGATGAGGCCCGCCAGGTGCTCGGGGGACTGGCCACGGTGGTGGTCGGCGGGGCCAACCGCATCGAATCGGTCAGCCGCGCGCTGTCCGCGGTTCCCGAGTCCGCCGACTTCGTGCTGGTGCACGACGCGGCCCGAGCGCTGACACCACCGGCCCTGATCGTGCGCGTGGTGGAAGCATTGCGGGCCGGCAACAGCGCCGTGGTGCCCGCGCTGCGGGTGTCTGACACCATCAAGGCCGTGGACGCCAACGGGGCCGTGCTGGGCACGCCTGAACGGGCCGGGCTGCGCGCGGTGCAGACCCCGCAGGGGTTCGCCGCCGGCTTGTTGCTGCGGGCCTATCAGCGCGCCGGTGCGGAATCGACCGACGACGCCTCCCTCGTCGAGCAACTCGGCGGTCGGGTGCAGGTAATCGAGGGCGATCCGCTGGCGTTCAAGATCACCACCCCGCTCGATCTGCTGCTGGCCGAAGCGGTCGTGCGCCAGTGAGCGAGCTGCCCCGCGTCGGTCTGGGTGTCGACGTGCATCCGGTCGAACCGGGGCGGCCGTGCTGGCTGGTGGGGCTGCTGTTTCCCGATGCCGACGGCTGCTCGGGCCACTCCGACGGCGACGTGGGTGCGCACGCGTTGTGCGACGCGCTGCTCTCGGCCGCCGGGCTGGGCGATATCGGCGGCGTGTTCGGGGTCGACGACCCCCGGTGGAAGGGCGTCAGCGGGGCCGACATGCTGCGCCACGTCGTAGAGTTGCTGGCCCAGCACGGCTACCGGGTCGGCAACGCCGCCGTGCAGGTGATCGGCAACCGCCCGAAGATCGGGCCGCGCCGCGACGAGTCGCAGCAGGTGCTGTCGGGCCTGCTCGGCGCGGCGGTGTCGGTGTCGGCCACCACCACCGACGGGCTCGGGCTGACAGGGCGCGGTGAGGGCCTGGCCGCTATTGCGACGGCCCTGGTGGTCTCAAGCACCTAGCGCCGCTCACGCCGAGCGTCACGCCAGCGTGGCGTTCAGCGCCCATCGCCACGCTAACGTGACGCTCGCGGTCGCGGGCCGGGGCAATTGGCCAGGTAAGCTGGCACGTCGTGACCGATCAGGCCCGCTTGCGGCTACACGACACGGCGGCTGGCGCCGTGCGGGATTTCGTGCCGCTGCGTGACGGGCATGTCTCCATCTACCAGTGCGGCGCCACCCCGCAGGGCCTGCCGCACATCGGGCACGTCCGCAGCGGGGTGGCCTTCGACATCCTGCGCCGCTGGTTGACCGCCCGCGGCTACGACGTCGCGTTCATCCGCAACGTCACCGACATCGAGGACAAGATCCTGAACAAGGCCGCGGCGGCGGGCCGGCCGTGGTGGGAATGGGCGGCCACCCACGAGCGGGCCTTCACCGCGGCCTACGACGCCCTGGACGTGCTGCCGCCGTCGGCGGAGCCGCGCGCCACCGGGCACATCACCCAGATGATCGAATTAATGGACCGCCTGATTGAAAATGGGCACGCCTATGCCGCCCGCGGGGACGTCTACTTCGATGTGCTCAGCTATCCGGAGTACGGCCAGCTGTCCGGGCATCGGATCGATGACGTCCACCAGGGCGAGGGTGTGGCCACCGGCAAGCGCGATCAACGCGACTTCACACTGTGGAAGGGCGAGAAGCCGGGCGAGCCGTCGTGGCCCTCGCCGTGGGGCCCGGGACGTCCGGGCTGGCACATCGAATGTTCGGCCATGGCCCGCACTTATCTGGGCCCGGACTTCGATATCCATTGCGGCGGAATGGATTTGATCTTCCCGCACCACGAGAACGAAATCGCGCAGAGCCGCGCTGCCGGGGACGGGTTCGCCCGCTACTGGCTGCACAACGGCTGGGTGACGATGGGTGGGGAGAAGATGAGCAAGTCGCTGGGCAACGTGGTGTCCATCCCGGCGATGTTGCAGCGTGTGCGGCCGGCCGAACTGCGCTACTACCTGGGCAGCGCCCACTACCGGTCGATGCTGGAGTTCTCCGAGACGGCGCTGCAGGACGCGGTCAAAGCCTATGTGGGAGTTGAGGAGTTCCTGCACCGGGTTCGCCTGCGGGTCGGCGCCGTCGTGCCCGGTGAGTGGACGCCTCGATTCGCCGCGGCGCTCGACGACGACCTGGCCGTCCCGACCGCGCTGGCCGAGGTGCACCACGCCCGCGCCGAGGGGAACCGAGCGCTCGACGTCGGCGACCACGACTGCGCCCTCAAACACGCCCGCACCATCCGGGCGATGACGGGGATCCTGGGCTGCGACCCGCTCGACGAACGCTGGGAATCCCGTGACGAGACATCGGCGGCGCTGGCCGCCGTCGATGTGCTGGTGCAGGCCGAACTGGAAAGCCGCCAACAGGCGCGCGAAGAGCGCAACTGGGCGCTGGCAGACCAGATCCGGGATCGGCTCAAGGCTGCCGGCATCGAGGTCACCGACACCGCCGACGGCCCGCAGTGGATGCTGCAGGCCGGGGACACCAAGTAGATGGCCGGTAACTCCCAACGCCGGGGGGCGATACGCAAGTCCGGCAGCAAGAAGGGACCCGTGGTCGGCTCGGGCGGGCAGCGTCGCCGCGCGCTGGAGGGCCGCGGCCCCACGCCGCCCGCACACCTGCGGCCGAAGCATCCCGCCGCCAAACGCGCCGCGGCCCAGGCGCGCCGGCCCGCGCAAAAGAAACGCACAGACGAGACGGAAACGGTGCTGGGGCGCAACCCGGTGCTGGAATGCCTGCGCGCCGGCGTCCCGGCGACCGCGCTCTACATCGCGCTGGGTACCGAAGCCGACGAGCGCGTCACCGAATCCATCTCTCGGGCAGGCGATTTGGGCCTGGCGATACTCGAAGTACCGCGCACCGACCTGGACCGGTTGACCGCCAACCACCTGCATCAGGGCATCGCTCTGCAGGTGCCGCCGTACAACTACGCCCATCCCGACGACCTGATCGCGTCCGCCGCCGCGTCGCCGCCGGCGCTATTGGTCGCGCTGGACAACATCTCCGATCCCCGCAACCTCGGCGCGATCGTCCGGTCGGTGGCCGCATTCGGCGGCCACGGTGTCATGATCCCGCAGCGGCGGTCGGCCTCGGTCACCGCGGTGGCCTGGCGCACCAGCGCGGGGGCTGCCGCTCGGCTCCCGGTGGCCCGGGCCACCAATCTCACCAGGGCCCTGCAGGATTGGGCCAATCGGGGACTGCGGGTGATCGGGCTGGACGCCGGCGGCGACACCGCGATCGACGATCTGGACGGCACCGACCCCCTGGTGCTCGTCGTCGGTTCCGAAGGCAAAGGCCTGTCGCGACTGGTGCGGCAGAACTGTGACGAGGTGGTGTCGATTCCGATGGCCGGCCCGACCGAATCGCTGAACGCCTCGGTGGCCGCCGGGGTGGTGCTCGCCGAAATCGCGCGCCAGCGCAGGAGTTAACGGCGCAGGGTGTCGGGGCATCGCATCGGCCCAGGCGATATGTCCTTCGAAGTCAAAGGTTTTCGCCATGTCGCGGTGGCGATCTCTGAGGTCCGCGTAGGCTGCGCTGTCGGTCGGCGCGGCCGCCAACCGCTCGATCGCCACGTCGGCTTCGACTGGCACGCATCGAGCGTGGTCGAACCGATGTCACCGGCGATCACCTGACCGGAGTTCAGCCCGACCCGCAGCTGCAGGTCGATGCCGTCTCGACCGCGCACCTCCGCCGCGAGCCCGGTGACGTCCTGCTGAATGCCCAGAGCCGCCAGGCACGCGCGCAGCGCGTGATCTTCCAGCGCGACCGGAACGCCGAAGACCGCCATGATGCCGTCGCCCGCGAATTTGTCGACTGCGCCGCCGTAGCGGACCACCACCGCCGCCGCGAGCGTGACGACGTCGGTCATGATCTCGCGCAGCCGTTCCGGGCCCACTGTCGCGGCGATATCCATCGACCGCACCGCGTCGGCGAACAGCACCGGAACTTGCTGCGCTCGGCCGCAACTCCGAGCCACACGTCGTACAGGTCAACGCGGGCTCCACGGGCCCACCCGACAGCCCTCGGGAATTAAGCAAGTCGGATAAATCGGGACAGACTTATGCGATTCACCGAAACGCTTATAAACGCCGAGCCGAATGGCGGCGCCGGGGATATAGTCGCCGAGTGATCAGCGCCGACCCGCTGACCGGGCGTGACAGTGAATTCGCGTTTATCCGGCGCGCACTGACCGGGGCCGGCAACCATCCCGGCGTGGTGATCGCGGGAGCGGCCGGTGTCGGCAAGACCTGGCTGGCCCGCGAGGCGCTGCGGCGCGCCGAGGCGGCGGGTGAGCGCACCAAGTGGATCGTCGGCACCGAATCGGCGCGCGCGTTACCCCTGGGGGCGTTCATCGGCGAGCTGGGCGACGCGATGTCGGACCCGCTGACGAACGTGCGGCGCGTAATCAATTCATTTGTCGCACAGCAGCGTCGGGGGCGCGTCGTGGTGGGGGTCGACGACGCGCACCTGCTGGACGGATTGTCCGCGCTGGTCGTTCACCAGCTGGCGCAGTCGGGCGGTGCCCGGCTCGTGGTCACCATGCGCACCGGGACCGTGGAGCCCGACGCGGTCACGCTGTTGTACAAGGACGGCCTGCTGGGGCGCCTCGACCTGGAACCACTGTCGGCCGCGGCGACTCGCGAGGTCATCGAGAGCACGCTGGGCGGCCCGGTGGATGCCCGCAGCGCGGCCCGGTTCGGCCAGCTGACCGGCGGCAACGCCCTATTTTTGCGCCAACTGCTGGCCGACCAGGTGGCCGGCAAGCGAATGCGCAAATTGGCCGGGGTGTGGATGTGGGACGGCGACGTCGCGGTTTCGGCGAGCCTGTCCGACACGGTGGGGCGCCAGATGGGCCGGCTGAGCGCGCGCCTGGCCACGGTGGTTGACACGCTGTCGCAATGTGAGCCACTGGCCGTGGACGTGCTGTGCGATTTGGTACGGCGGGCCGACCTGGCGGCCGCCGAGAGGATGGGCCTGGTCAGCGTCGAGCGCACCGGCGCCGGATTGATGGCCCGGCTGGCGCATCCGCTGTTCGGCGAGCTTCGCCGCGCCGGCGCCGGCGAGATCTATCTGTCGGCTATCCGGGGCAGGCTGGCGAGGCGATTGGCCAAAAGCGGCGACACCGACATGCGCGCCACCCTGCGCCGGGCGCTGCTCACCCTGGACTCGGATCTCGCCCCCGACCCCGACCTGTACCTGGAATCGGCGCGGCACGCCATGACGCTGCTGGATCTTGACCTCGCCGACCGGCTCGCCACCGCCGCGGTGCAGGCCGGGGCGCCCGGCGCGGCCGGGGTGCGCGCGATGAACCTGGTGCTGCTCGGGCGGGGCGAGCAGGCTGAGGCGGCGCTGCGGGACATGACCGGTGGCCCCGACGGCCATCACTGGGCGACGGTGCGGGCGGCCAACCTGATTTGGAACCTCAGCAAGCCCGAAGAAGCCGCAGCGATCCTGGATGGCCTGATCGCGGTCCCCGAGTCCCCGGCACAGGAGGCCGAGCGGTCGGCGGTGCAGGCGTTCCTCGACGCGGTCTCGGCACGCTGCGAATCCGCCGCCGAAAAGGCAAGGACCGCTTTAGATTTCCCGGATCTACCCGGTTTCCACGCAATGACGGCCTCGCTCGCGCTCATCATGGCGATGGGCGCGCTGGGTCAGGTCGACGAACTGGCGGCCGTTGCCGAAGAGGCGCTGCGGCGCGCGACGACCTCGTTCCAGGCCTCCCACATGCGGTTCTGGTTCGGCGCCGTGTACGGCCGCGCCTGCCGGCTGACCGGCCGGATCAACGAATTCATCGAGACAGCACAGCAATTGGCGGACTCGTCGCGCGATATTCCGGGGCTGGCCTATGCGAACCTGGCCGGTTTGTTGGGCAACGCCGAGCTGGTTCGCGGCGCCGTCGCCGAGTCGGTCCGGCTGGTGCATGAGGCGGTTGCCGGGGTGCAAAAGCACTCCGTCACAACGGGCTTGCGTCCGGCCAGCCTGTTCGCCTTGGCCGAGGCGCATGCCAAGCTGGGGCAAGTGGCCGAAGCCACCGATGCGGCAACCCAGGCGCGAACCGTTGTGCCGCCCGGCTTTTTGTTCATGCACACCGGGTTGTCGCTGGCCTGCGGTTGGGCGACGGCGGCCAGTGGCCACTTGAGCGAGGCCGTGGCCAGTGCGCAGCAGGCGTCGCTGCTTGCCCGTGAGCGGGGTCAGCCCACCCACGAGCTGTCCTGCATCCAGGCCGCGGCCCAGTGGGGCGACGGCTCGCAGGCCGCCCGGGCACGGGAGTTGGCGGAGGCGTTGTCGCTGCCGTTGGCCGACGCCGTCGCACTGCATGCGCGGGCACTGTCGGCCGGGGACGGCGAGGGCCTGTTGGAGGCCTCGGCCAAGTATCGCGAGATCGGGGATCGAGTCGCGGCCGCCGACGCGGCCGCGCAGGCCTCGGTTGCGTTCGACGAGAGCCAGCAGCACAGGCGCGGGCTGTATGCCGCGGCGCTGGCGCGCGAATTGGCCGACGAATGCGGCGGATTGTGCACCCCCGCGGTGCGCACCCCGGCGGGTCTGAAGTTGTCGGGCCGCCAGCGCGACGTCATCGAACTCGTCGTGGCCGGACTCTCCAACCGGCAGATCGCCGATCAGCTGGTGATGTCGGTACGCACCGTGGAGGGTCACGTCTACCGCGCCTGCCAGCGGGTGGGTGCCCAATCCCGTGAGGAACTGGCGTCGATCATCAGATCCGGACCCGCCGGCTCCGTGTAGTTCCGGGGCGAATTAAGTAGTCGACTACGCATGCGCACAGTGCGCATGCGGCCATACGGTGCCTCCAATACGTGCGTTCAACATTGGCGTTGGCAAGGAGTCGGCATGGGCGAGACACTGGATAACACCGAAGTCAGCGCGCTAAGGCTGGCGCCGAAGAATCCCCTCCCGCGGCGGCAACAACGCAAGGCGCTGCGATCGTTCATCGAGGGTTTCGATCAGCTGCTCGAAGCCGGGGGGCCGGTGACCCGGGTTGTGCTCGCACCCAAGTGGGTGCTGCCGAACGTGGTGGTCATCGCGAGCCCCCAGGGTGCGCGAGACCTGTTGGGCCGCAGCGACGAGGTCGCCGATCGCGGCCGGGTCACGTCGATGGTCGAGATGCGCGCGTTGATGGGCGGCAACCTGCTCGATCTTCCGCACGAGCGCTGGCTGCCGCGTCGACGCGCACTGCAGCCGATGTTTACCAAGCAGCATGTGTCGCGCTATGCCGGACACATGGCCGATGCCGCGCAAGGGGTCGTAAACGCTTGGCGTGAGGGCGCATTCGTGGACTTGGACGCGGAGTGCCGCAAACTGACGCTGCGCGCGCTCGGGCGCTCGGTGCTGGGCCTGGACCTCGACGAGCGCGCCGACGAGATCGGCTGGGCACTGCGCACCGCGTTGGCGTGGGTGGCCGACCGCGGGGCGCGGCCGATCAATCCGCCGCGGTGGCTGCCCACCAAAGGTCAGCGCGCCGCGCGCCGAGCCAACGAGACGCTGCAGCGGCTGGCCGCCGATATTCTGAATGCGGTGCGCGTCAACCCCGATCGGGAGGCTCCGCTGGTGCGGGCCCTGATCGAGGCCATTGACCCGGACACCGGCCGGCCGCTGACCGACGACGAGATCTGTCACGAATTGGTGCTGTTCATGCTCGCCGGACACGACACCACTTCCACCACGCTCACCTATGCGCTGTGGTCGTTGGGAAACGATCGCGCCATTCAGGACCGGGTGCGTGCGGAGGTTGCCGGGCTAGGCGACCGGACGCTGACACCCGACGACGTGCCCCAACTCGGCTACACCGTGCGGGTGCTGCACGAGGCGCTGCGGCTGTGCCCGCCCGGCGCCGGGACAATGCGCTCACCCACCCGCGACATCGTGGTCGACGGCTACCGCGTCGAGGCCAAAACCATTGCCCTGGTCAGCTTTTACGCGATGCACCGCGACCCGGCGCTGTGGACGGAGCCGCTGCGGTTCGACCCGGACCGGTTCTTGCCGGAGCGGTCGAAGGGGCGCAGCCGCTGGCAGTACCTGCCGTTCGGCGGCGGACCGCGGTCCTGCATCGGCGATCATTTCGCGATGCTGGAGGCCACGCTGGCGCTGGCCACGATCGTCCGTGCGGTCGAGATCGAATCGCTCAATGTGCAATTCCCGGTGGAAACGCCGTTCACCGTCGTCGCCGCGAAACCCGTGCCCGCCCGTGTGCTGGACGCCAACGTGCCCAAGCTCGCTTTGCGTGGTGCGGTCGGTCTGGCCCTCGCGTCCTTTGCCTAAAGACCGCTAGACACCCAGCAGCCGCACGCCGGCCCACAGCGCCAGCACGGCGGCCACCAACGCGGTCGGCACGGTGCACAGCCCCAGCCGGGTGTACTCGCCGACGCCCGCCTCGACGTCGTGCCTGCGCAGCACGCCTCGCCAGAGCAGGTTGGACAGTGAACCGACATAGGTCAGGTTGGGTCCGATGTTGACCCCGATCAGCACCGCCAGGATCGCCGCCGGCCCGCTGGCCGCGACCAACGGCACCAGCACCAGGGTCGCGGGCAGGTTGTTGACCACGTTGGCCAGCACGGCGGCCACCGCCGCGATCGCCAGCAACGCGAGCAGCGTGCTGCCCGACGGCAGCACCGCAGACATCGCGCGGCCCATGCCGTTCAGGGTGATCGCCTGCACGATGACGCCCAGCGCCAGCACGAAGAGGCAAAACGATACATTCGCCGAGCGCGCGATTTCTCCGACCGTGGTGTGCCGGCGGTGCAGGCTGCGCACCGCCAGCACCGCGGCTCCCGCCAGCGCCACCCAAGCCGGGGCGACCCCCACCGATTCCGAGAATGCGAACCCGACCAGCGTCAGCCCGACGACGAGCAAGACGAACACCGGCGGGCGCGGCGGCGGGCCGGAGTCCACGGGGTCCGGCGGCCGGCGCAGATCCCGTGCGAAAAACAGCCGGAAGACCACGTACAGCGTGGCCACCGCGGCCAGCCACGGCAACGTCATCAGCAGCGTGAACCTGGCGAACGAGAGCTTCGCGGCGTGAAAGGCCAGCAGGTTGGTCAGGTTCGACACCGGGAGCAGCAGCGAGGCGGCATTGGCCAGATGCGCGGTCGCGTAGGCGTAGGGCCGCACCGGGGTCCGCAGCCGGCGGACGCTGACCAGGACCACCGGGGTCAGCAACACCACCGTGGCGTCCAGGCTGAGTACGGCGGTGATGACGGCTGCGATGGCGAACACCTGCCGCAGCAGACCGCCGCCCACCGGACTCGTCCGTGCCATCGCCGCGCCCGCGTACTCGAACAGACCCTCGTCGTCGCACAGCTTGGCCAGCACCAGGACCGCGCCCAGGAAGGCGACCACCGGTGCCAGGCCGGCGATTTGGGTGACCGCCTGACGGACCGAGATTGCGCCGATCGCCAGCACGATTCCCGCGGCCGGCACCGCCGCCAGCGCCTCCGACCATCCCCGCGGGCGCGCGACCGCGAACGCGAGCACTACGGCAAGCAGTAACAGCGCGACGGTGAGGAACAAGGATTCAGGCCCACGGATCTTCGCGTTGCCACACCGTCGGCATGTCCAGCGCGACGCCGTCCTGGGCGGCCAGCTCGCTCAGGATTCGCATCGACACGTCGAGGTCGTCGCCCGCATACGGCAAGGCCCGCAACGGCTTTGAGAGCGGGCGGAAGAAGTCGTCCCAGTGGATCGGGATCACCCGGCGCGCGCCCACCGCGCGCACGGTGTGGATCCAATAGTCGGTCAGGTACGAGCCCGGATGCAGCCCCAGTTGCCCGACCGACAGGTAGGCGACGTCGGCGGCTTGTCCGTCCAGCGCGCCCGGGACGAATCCGGCGCTGCCCTGGATCAGCAGCCGCCGGCCCGACGAGCGGTGGTGCACCAGCATCGACCAGGCCTCCCCGCAGCGGTAGGCCGACACCTTCACCGGTGGCACCAGCGGGGCGTCGATCACGCCGGGAAACCGGTCGGGACGGCAATGCTGCGATTCGATCAACGTAACGTCATAGGCGCCCAACTGAATTGGCTGACCGGGAACCGCGACCACAACCCGGTCCCCGGGCAGCCCGTAGCCGCGCCCGACGTTGGCCGCCGATTCGCCCCCGACCAGCAGGGCCCCGGTACGGTCGGCGACCAGGGCGGAGTCCATCACGTGGTCGAAGTGTGCGTGCACCGGGATGACCGCCTCCAGGCGCGACACCTTGGCGCGGGCCAGACAGCCGTCCACCCGTGGTATCGACGGCGCGACCTTGCCGGCCGCCAGTTGCGCGAGGCCCGGGCGCGAGAAGAAGCCGTCGGTCATCAGCGCGGACGACCCGTCGTCGAGCAGCAGCGTCGCCACCCCCAACCACGTCACCGAGAGCGGTGAATCAGGTTGGGCGGCAGGCACAGTGAACCGGTCGGAATACTTGGCGATGTCGGGCCTGCCGAGTTTCAATCGCATCAGCAGAACGCCTCGATGTCCGTGCCGGCGGCCTTGAGCCGATCGCGCACGGCCGCCGCGATATGTACCGCACCCGGCGAATCACCGTGCACACAAACCGATTCCACGGAGACGGGAAGCCGCGAGCCGTCGACGGCGGTGACTTCGCCCGTGCTCACCATGGCGACCACTCGCTCGGCGATCTCGGCCGGATCGCGCAATACCGCGCCGGCCTCGCGGCGGGAGACCAGCCGGCCGTCGGGCAGGTAGGCGCGATCGGCGAACGCTTCGGCCACCGTCCGCAAGCCGAGCCGAGCCGCCTCGCCGAAAAACGCCGACCCCGCCATGCCGAGCACGGGCAGTGCGGGGTCCACCGAGTGCACCGCTTCGGCGACGGCGGTACCCTGCTCGCCGTTGGTCACGATCGTGTTGTACAGCGCGCCATGCGGTTTGACGTAGGACACCGACGACCCCGCCGCATGCGCGATCGCCTGCAGCGCGCCGATCTGGTACACCACGTCGGCGACGAGATCCTCGGCCGCGACGTCGATGAAGCGC
This sequence comes from uncultured Actinomycetota bacterium, assembly GCA_963758775.1. Taxonomy (GTDB): domain Bacteria; phylum Actinomycetota; class Actinomycetes; order Mycobacteriales; family Mycobacteriaceae; genus Mycobacterium. The sequence goes on along the minus strand of CAVWWU010000010.1, from coordinate 228,602 downwards.
CGGCCGAAGCCGGCCAGGTCGCGGTAGCTCACCTGCGCGCCGATCCGCACGCCGCGCTCGGCGGCCCACCGGCAGACGCGCAACAGGCCGGCGGGGTCCCCGGCATGGAAACCGCACGCCACGTTGGCGCTGGTCACGATCCCGAGCATGGCCTCGTCGTCGCCGAGTTGCCAGACGCCGAAGCCCTCACCCAAGTCGGCGTTGAGATCGATGCGGGGCACAGGGACAGCTTAGGCCAGGACGGCCGTGGTCCGGTCACGTCGGGAACTTGGCGGCGACGGCGTTGACGATGGTGCTGGCCACCGTGACGCCCTGGTTGGCCATGCCGTTGCTGCAGGCCGAGATGTCGATCACCACGTTGGACTTGGCGGTGATGCCGTGCGCGCAGGCGTATCCCTCGCCCCCCTCCTGGTCGACCACGGCGACGGTGACCCCGTCGGTGGTGACCGGCGCACGGATGGTCCAGGTGATCGGGCTGTCGTTCTTGGCTTTGTAGACGACGTGTTTGGTCACGCAGCGGCGCCACGAATCTTGCGACGCGGCAAAGAATTTGCGGGCGTCGGTGCCGCCGCCGAACGAGACGACGCCTTGATCGACGTAGTGTTTGGCGCCCGCGTCGCTGAATTGCGCGCCCTTGGTGGCCACATAGCCGCTGCCCCGGTAAGCGGCCTCGACCGTGTTGAAAACCGCTCCCGCGCAGGCGGGGTCGGAATAGGTGCCGTCGTCGCCCGGCATCTGGTCGTAGGTGCGCAACTCCGCCATGTCGTTGGTGCCCATGAATCGGTTGACCGTGGCCACGTCGAGCAGCACATCGGCCAGTTGGGCCGCGGTGAGATCGGGACCCCAGCTCAGCGGGGCGCGGTCGGGGCCGGCCCTGGGCATGCCGGCGACTGTAAAGACGCAGCCCGAGCTGCCGATGATGGTGGCGACTCCCAAGGCGGCCAGCGCCGCGGCCCGCCGTCGAATTGCCTGTCGCATAAGCCGATTCGTGCCTACTGCTTAGCCACCTTGGCGGCGATCTGCTCTACGATGCCGTCGGCCACCCCATCCGCCAGCTTGTAGCTGCACGCCACGATGTCGATCGCGACATTGTTGCGCACGGTCAGCGCGCGCTGGCAGGTCCAGCCGTCGCCGCCCTGCTGCACCTGGGAGGTGGTGAGCATGCCGTTGCTATTGGTGGTCGCCGACACCGTCCAGACGGTGTCCGGCTTGCCGGGGTTGATATCGGAGTACCGGCGGTTGGAGCAGCCGGACCAGGTTTGGGTTGAGGTGTCGTAAAACGCGGAGGCATCACGTGCCGACGGGAAGGCGACGACGGTTTGGATGGCGTAGTGCTTGCGCCGCTTGGAGTCGTCGACGCTGTCGTCGAGGCGCTGGCCGCGGACGGCGGTCCAGCCGGTGTTGGCGTAGACCCGGTCTTGCGCGGGGCCGTCGATCGCCAGGCAGCTGGTGTCGCTGATGCTGGTGCTCCAGTCCCACATGACCTTGCCGGTGAACCACACCTTCATCGAGCTGGTGTTCAGGTCGGAATTGATCTCGCTCGCGTCCAACAGCAGTCCGTCCAGCGCCGAGACCGCGACGGGCGTCTGGGCCAGCGGTCCGGACTTGTCGGCGGCCACCGCGGTGCCGTCGATGGTGGTGGAACAGCCCGCCGCCGACGCGCACAGACAGGCCAGCACGAGCCCCGCTATCTGCTGGCGCACTGTTCCCTCCCGTAGCCGGCCCGAGGTTCGTGCGACAAGCTTAAGCGGAGGTCCCGATGCCCGACCGTTTTCGTGAGATCAGCCAGCAAGACAGATAGATCACGAAGGAGATGGTCGCGACGAACACCGAAATCGGCACGCCGGGCGCCAGCGACAGCACGATGCCCCCGACGGCGGCGACCTCGGCGAACGCCACCGAGGTCACGATCGCCGCGGCCGGTGAGGTGACCACGCGACCGGCCGCGGCCGCCGGAGTGATCAACAACGACATCACCAACAGCGCCCCGACGATCTGCACGGCCTGGGCGGCCACCACCCCGACCAGCGCGGCGAACACGATGCCCAGCGCGCGCACCGGCACGCCACGCGCGGCCGCGACTTCCGGATCCACGGTGGCGAACAGCAGCGGCCGGTAGCACGTCGCCAACACGACGATCACCAGCAGGCAGACCAGTGCCAGCATGGCCAGCCCGGAGTACCCCACCCCGACGATCTGGCCGGTCAGCAGCGCGAAGCTGGTGGCGGTGCGCCCGGGGTACAGGTTGATGAACAGCACCGCCAGCCCGAGCCCGAAGGCCAGCACCACCCCGATCACCGAATCGCGCTCCCGGGCCCGGCGGCCGAGAATGCCGAACAGCGCCGCCGCCAGCGCGCTGCCGAGCAACGCGCCCACGCCCACCTCGAACCCGACCAGCAGCGCGAAAGCCGCTCCCGTCAAAGATAATTCGCTGGACCCGTGCACGGCGAACGACATCTGGCGCATCACGATGAATGGCCCGATCAACCCGGCCACCAGCCCCAGCAGCGCCGCGGCCAGCAGCGCCTGCTGGACGAAGTCGTGGGTGAGCAGGTTCGCGGTGATGTCGAACGAGAACAGATGGTGCAGCGTGTTTTCCAGCCGCTCGTTCATGCGGGGTGGGCCCCGATATCACCGGCGTCACCGACCACCACGTAGCGATCCTTGACCTTCACCACCTGGATGTCGGCGTGGTACAGCGCCGACAGTGTCTCGGACGTCATCACCTGCTCGACGGTGCCGATCCGGAATCGGCCGTCGACCAGGTACAGCACCCGGTCCACGTATTGCAGGATCGGGTTGACCTCGTGGGTGACCAGGATGACCGTGGTGTTGGCAACACGCCGGCGACGGTCGATCAGCGCCGCCGCCAGCCGGGCGTTGGCCGGGTCCAGCGTCAGCAGCGGTTCGTCGCACAAGAGCAGCATCGGGTCGCTGGCCAGCGCCTGCGCGATGCGCATCCGCTGCAGCTCGCCCCCCGACATCACCCCGACCGGGACATCGGCCAGCCGTTCGCCGTTGACCTGCCGCAGCGCCTCGGCGACCGCCTCGCGCCGGCGCGCACGGTCGGCGGCGCGCAGCGGGAGGGCACCCCAGCGTGTCCCGTCGACGCCCAGCCGAACCAGGTCGCGCCCGCGCAGCATCACGTCGTGCTCCAGCGGGCGATGTTGGGGCACATAGCCGATCCGGTTGCTGCCCGAGGTGACCCGTTTCCCGTCCACCAGCGCGGTACCGGCGCTCAGCGGCAGTTGGCCGAGCAGCGCCTTGAGCAGCGACGTCTTTCCGCTGCCGTTGGGACCCAGCACCGCGATGAACTCGCCGCGCGCCACGGACAGGTCGAGGTGGTCCCACAGCACGCGATCACCGAACGCCAGCCGGGCGCCGGTGAGTGACACCGCATCGGTGGTGTCCGCCGCTGGTCGGGTGGGCGCTTTCAGGTTCACACGCCTCTCACACGCCAGTCGTTCGGTTCGACCGCAGCGCGGCGACCAGCCGATTGACCGTGTTGCGCTGCCAGGTCAGGTAGTCGCTGCCGTCGGGCAGCGACTCGGTCACCTGGGTCACCGGCACCCCGGCCCGCCGGGCGGCGTCGGCCAGGCCGGTGATCGCGGCGGTGGACGTCTGCGGGTTGACCAGCAGCGCCAGGACCCGGCGTTGCTTGATCAGGTCGAGCACGGTGGCCATGTCGGCGGGCGCGGGGTCGGTCTCGTTCTCGTTGGCCGCGGTGAATGCCTCCGGGGTGCGATCGACCAAACCGGAAGCCTCCAGCAGGTAGTCCGCGACCGGCTCCGTGGCGACGACACCGGCGCCGGGATAGGCGCTGGCGATGGCGCGTTCGGAGCCGCGGATCGCGTCGGCCCCGCGGCCGAACTCGGCCGCGTTGGCGCGGTAATCCGCGGCGTTGCCGGGGTCGATGGCCGCCAACTGATCGGCGATCGAGCCGGCGACCGACTCGGCGACGTCCAGGTCGTAGAAGACGTGCTCGTTGGGCGCTGCGTTGGGTGTGGGCGGGGAAGCGAAGGCGTACGCGTCCACCGCCTTGACGGCCCGATGTCCCGCCAGCACGTCGTCGACCCACGGGTCGTAACCACCGCCGTTGTAGACCACCAGCGCCGCGTCGATGATCGCGGCGGCGTCGGACGGGCTGGCCTGATACGAGTGCGGGTCGGTGTCGGCGCCGGCCAGGATGGACTTGACGACGATGTGGTTGCCGGCGACCGCGCGCGCCACGCTGCCCCACACGTCGGTGGATGCCACCACCATCGGCAAACGGGGATGTCCGGGCCCACCAGTCGCGCAGCCGGCCAGTGCGGAGGCCCCGACCAGGAAAACGAGTACGACCCGCCCCGCGAATAGCCCCCTGGCTAGCCCCATCAGAGCCGTTGGCACGGTCGTTTTTCCTTCCTGCGGCGCCCTGGCCGACCCCTAATACTAATGACAATCGTTTCCATTAGGAAGTGGCAGCTCGAGATGCACGTATCCGCTGGTGGCGCGCGTCCCGATTCGCTGTAGCGTCACCGAACGTGAGTCCCACACCGCGCCGGCGTGCGACTCTGGCGTCGTTGGCGGCCGAGCTGAAGGTTTCGCGCACCACCATCTCGAATGCCTTCAACCGGCCGGATCAGTTGTCGCCGGAACTGCGCGAGCGCGTGCTGGCCACGGCCAAACGGCTGGGCTACGTGCCCGACCCGGTGGCCCGGTCACTGCGTACCCGCAAAGCCGGGGCGGTCGGCTTGGTGATGACCGAAGCGCTGACCTATTCCTTCAGCGACCCGGCGGCGCGCGACTTCGTCGCGGGCGTGGCGCAGTCGTGCGAGGAATTGGGACAGGGGCTCTTGCTGGTGGCCGTCGGACCCAGCCGCAGCCTCGAGGACGGCACCTCCGCGGTGCTCAGCGCCGGGGTGGACGGCTTCGTCCTGTATTCGGTCGGCGACGACGATCCCTACCTGCAGGTGGTGCTGCAGCGGCGGCTGCCGGTCGTGGTGGTCGACCAACCCAAAGACCTCGCCGGGGTGTCGCGGGTGGGCATCGACGACCGGGCGGCGATGCGCGAGCTCGCCGACTACGTGCTCGGGCTGGGGCACCGCGAGATCGGGCTGCTGACCATGCGGCTGGGCCGGGACCGCCGCCAAGACCTGGTCGACGCCGAGCGGCTGAAGTCACCGATCTTCGACGTGCAGCGCGAGCGCATCCTCGGCGTGTGGGACGCGATGGAGGCCGCGGGCCTCGATCCGGATTCGCTGACCGTGGTCGAGAGCTACGACCACCTGCCGACGTCGGGCGGCGATGCGGCCAAGGTGGCGCTGGAAGCCAACCCGCGGATCACCGCGTTGATGTGTACCGCCGACCTTTTGGCGCTGTCGGCTATGGATTACCTTCGGGCACATGGCATTTACGTGCCCGGTCAGATGAGCGTCACCGGGTTCGACGGTGTGCCCGACGCGCTCAGCCGGGGCCTGACGACGGTGGCGCAGCCGAGCCTGCAGAAGGGCCGTCGGGCGGGTGAACTGTTGCTCAACCCGCCTCGGACGGGGATGCCGGGCCAGCCTGTCGTCGACCTGCTGGAAACTGAGCTGATTCGGGGGCGCACGTCGGGGCCGCCCGTCTGAGCTAGACGGTCTCCGTGTCGCCGATCAACAACCGCACCGCGAGGTCCAGTCGCTTGCTGACGTCGGTGGCCGAGGCACGCCGGGTGAGCCAGGCGAGCAGATTCGACAGCCACACATCCGAGATCACCCGCGCGATGTGGTACTGGTCCTCGGTCGGTTCGCCGTCGGCCATCGCGCGCGCGAACATGGAGTCGATCAGCTTCTCGACCTGGTCCACCTCGCTGGCCGCCGACGCGTCCGCGAACACGTAGGCGCGCGTCATCGCCTCGGTGAGCAGGGGATTGCGCTGCATCGCCCGGTTGAGCTTGCCGACCATGAAGTTCAGCCGCTGGAACGGTGTGCCGCCGGCAACCGCGGATCGGTCCGTCTTGGCGTCGATGCGGCCGAATTCGCGGCCCAGCGCCGACACCAGCAAATGCACCTTGGACGGGAAGTAGCGGTACAGCGTGCCCACCGCCACATCGGCCCGGTCCGCCACGGCCCGCATTTGCACCGCCTCGTAGCCACCCTTGGACGCGATGGCCATGGTGGCGTCGAGGATCCGCTTGCGGCGCTCCCGTTGTGCCTCCGAGCCGAGCTCGGATTCCGCCAGTACGGCCACGTTCATGACCTCGCGCGGCTGAGAGTCAGAAACGCGTCCCGAGTTCGTGTTCGCTGGCATTCGGCGGGTTTCCCCTCTTCTGGGCGGTTCGATCGCAAACGATAACCAAGACGAGGCTGAATTTTGCACCTCCGTCCCGCCCGCACAGCTCACCTGTCCTGCTGTGATGGCGTTCGACTTGACGTTCGATCGCTGGCACTATTAGAACACGTTCTAGTGGGTACAGGCGTGCCCTGATGACGTCAAGACACCCGACGCGGAGGACTTACACGTGGTAGCGACCGTCACCGACGAACAATTCGCGGCGCGTGAATTGGTGCGCGACTGGGCCCGGAGTTCGCGTTCCAGCGAGGCCAGCCGCGCCGTCGAGCAGGGGGATGCCGACGCGTGGCGGCCCGTTTACGCGCGCCTGGCCGATCTCGGGCTGTTCGGCGTCGCCGTGCCCGAGGACCGCGGTGGCGCCGGCGGCAGCGTCGAGGACCTGTGCGCCATGGTGGAGGAAGCGGCCAAGGCGCTGGTGCCGGGTCCGGTCGCGACGACCGCGCTGGCCACGCTGGTCCTGGACGATCCGGACGTGCTGGCCGCGCTGGCGTCGGGGGAGAAGTTCGCCGGGCTGGCGCTGGACGGCGACGTGCAGTTCGATGCCGCGGCTTCGCGCGCGTCGGGCACCGCTCCGTTTGTTTTGGGCGGCGCCGACGGCGGTGTACTCCTGTTGTCCTCCGGTGAGCAGTGGCTGCTGGTCGACACCGGCGGCGAGGGCGTGCAGGTCGAGCCGTTGCGGGCCGCCGACTTTTCCCGGCCGCTGGCCCGGGTGGTGCTCACGTCGGCGCCGGCCACCGTCGTCGCGGTGTCGTCCGAACGCGTCCAGAACCTGGCCGCGACGGTGCTGGCGGCCGAGGCGGCCGGAGTCACCCGATGGAGCCTGGAGACCGCCGTCGCCTACGCCAAAGTGCGCGAGCAGTTCGGCAAGCCGATAGGCAGCTTCCAGGCCGTCAAGCACCTCTGCGCCGAGATGTTGTGTCGCGCCGAGCAGGCCGAGGTGGCCGCGGCCGACGCGGCCCGGGCCGCCGGCGATTCGGACGAGCGTCAGTTCGGCATTGCCGCGGCCCTGGCCGCCGGCGTGGGAATCGCCTCGGCGAAGGCCAACGTCAAGGACTGCATCCAGGTGCTCGGCGGCATCGGCTGCACCTGGGAGCATGACGCGCATCTGTACCTGCGCCGCGCGCATGCCATCGGCCGGTTCTTGGGTGGTCGGCAAGGCGGGGCCGAGCCTTGGCTGCGGCGCATCACGGCGCTGACTCAGGACGGCGTGCGCCGCCGGCTGGGCATCGACCTCACCGAGGTCGAGGGCCAGCGGGCCGAGATCGCCTCTGCCGTAGCCGAAGTCGCCGCGCTCGCCGAGGACAAGCGTCAGGTCGCCCTGGCCGAGGCGGGCCTGCAGGCGCCGCACTGGCCCAAGCCGTACGGACGCGAGGCCTCCCCGGCCGAGCAGCTGCTGATCGACCAGGAGCTGGCGGCGGCCGGCGTCGTGCGGCCCGACCTGGTGATCGGCTGGTGGGCTGCCCCGACCATTCTCGAGCACGGCACGCCCGAACAGATCGAGCAGTTCGTCCCGGGCACGATGCGTGGTGAATTCCTTTGGTGTCAACTGTTTTCCGAGCCGGGAGCCGGCTCGGACCTGGCGTCGCTGCGCACCAAAGCGGTGCGCTCGCAAGATCCGGGCGGCGGCTGGTTGTTGACCGGGCAGAAGGTGTGGACGTCGGCGGCGCACAAGGCGCGCTGGGGCGTTTGCCTGGCGCGCACCGACCCCGACGCCCCCAAGCACAAGGGCATCACCTACTTCCTGGTGGACATGAAATCTCCCGGAATCGACATCCGCCCGCTGCGGGAGATCACCGGCGACTCACTGTTCAACGAGGTGTTCCTGGACAACGTGTTCGTGCCCGACGAGATGGTGGTCGGCACGGTGAACGACGGCTGGCGGCTGGCGCGCACCACGCTGGCCAACGAGCGCATCGCGATGGCCAGCGGCACCGCACTGGGCAACCCGATGGAGGAACTGCTCACCGTGCTGGCGTCACTGGATCTCGATGTGGCGCAACAGGATCGGCTGGGGCGGTTGATCATCCTGGCTCAGACCGGAGCGTTGCTGGACCAGCGCATCGCGCAGCTCGCCGTCGGCGGCCAGGACCCGGGGGCGCAATCCAGCGTGCGCAAGCTCATCGGCGTGCGCTACCGGCAGGCCTTGGCCGAATACGCAATGGACGTCTGCGAGGGCGGTGGGTTGGTGCACAACCGCCAGGTGTTCGACTTCCTCAACACCCGGTGCCTGACGATCGCCGGGGGCACCGAGCAGATCCTGCTCACGGTGGCCGCCGAGCGGCTGCTTGGCCTGCCGCGCTAGGAGAATGTCGTCTGTGCGCAGGTGCTCGGTGAGGTGATGTTGACCCCGCTGTAGACCACCTGGATGTGGGTGCAGGCGATGACGTTGACGTCGGTCTTGGGCTGGCCGGTCGACCAGTCGGTCGAGTCGATGCGGCCCGTCGTCTGGTACTTGTCCGGCGGCCCGTCACCCATATAGATGGTGGTGACCTCGTCGGACCCCATCGACTTCATGACCCGCTCGAATTGGCCGGTGCCGTGAACGTCCAAGTACGCCAACCGGTTTGACGACCGGACCTCCGTGGTCTGGCGGGCCCACAGCCCGGGCGGGAACCCGGTGACACCGTCGGGCGTGCGCATGTCGGCGCCGACGACGAAATCGCAGTGCCCGTCGCCGCTGAAACAGTTGAGGAAGGCGTGGGTTTCCAGCTGGTTGGGCCCGTCCAACGGGAACAGGGTCGTCGCGGTGTTGGTGGCTGCAGAGGCAATCGGCGCGGGTGCGAACGCCACCATCGTTCCGGCAGCGAATCCAGCCATTAGCCGCTTCATCAGCGCTCCCCTTCCCGGCTCGCTGAGCCTAAAGCAGTGATCGACTCCGCGACTAGTCCCACCTGCCTAGGAGCCGCCGGGGCCGCCGATGCCGCCGACGCCGCCTTCGCCGCCGGCGCCGCCGCCGCTGCCGAGGTGCGGGTCGCCCGGGGCGCCATTCCCGCCGATGTGTCCGCCGAGGCCCTCGCCGCCGTTGCTGCCGGTGCCGCCGCGGCCGCCGTCACCGCCGAATGCGCCCTCGGTGCCGTTGCCGCCGGTGCCGCCGGGGCTGGCATTGCCGCCGCGGCCGCCGTTACCGCCCTCGCCGCCATGGCCGCCCATGGCCCCGGTGAAGCCCGAACCTGCGGCGGCGTTGCCGCCATTCCCGCCGTCGGCGCCGGTGCCGGCAATCCCGCCGTTGCCGGCGGTGCCGCCGGTGCCGGCGCCACCGCCGTTGCCGGCGTTGCCGCCGTCGCCACCGACGCCGCCGGTGCCGGGTGCGACGGTCGCGCTGCCAGCACTGCCGTTGCCGCCGAGACCGCCGTTGCCGGCGTTGCCGCCGGTTCCGCCGGTGTTCGTGACGGTGCCGCCGAGGCTGGCGCCGCCGGTGCCGCCGTTGCCGCCGGCCCCGCCGGTGCCGCCCGTGAACGGAGACGCGGGTGGCAGGACGAAGGTGTAGCTGCTGCCCAATCCGCCGTTGCCGCCCTGGCCGCCGCTGCCGGCGGTCTCGCTCGCGTCGCCGACGCCGCCGGCCCCGCCGCGGCCGCCGTTGCCGCCGGCTCCGCCCGCGGCGCTGGTGCTGTCGGAGGCGTTGCCGCCGTTGCCGCCCAGGCCGCCGTTGCCACCGGCGCCGCCGGCGAGGCTAGTCGCGCCGCCGCTGCCCGCCTTTCCGGCATCGCCGCCTTGGCCGCCGACGCCACCGGCGCCGCCGGGGCCGCCGTCGGGGCTCCGCACGGGGCTGCCGCCGTTGCCCCCGGTGCCGCCGTTGCCGCCGGCGCCGCTGGCGCCGTTGGTGCCGCCGGCGTCGGAGTTGCCGCCGTTGCCGCCGGCCCCGCCGACCCCGCCGGCGCCGCCGTTGTCGCCGGCGAAGCCGGGCGCGGTGCCGAGGTTGGCGCCGTTGCTGCCTGTGCCGCCGGTGCCGCCGGCCCCGCCGGCCCCACCGTTGCCCGCGATGGCGCCGGTGCCGGCGGCTCCGCCGTCGCCGCCTCTGCCGCCCGCGCCGCCGGCCGGGGCGGTGGCGTTGCCGGAACCGGTGTCGGCTCCGCCGTTGCCACCGGCGCCGCCGGTGCCGCCGGCCCCGCCGTTGCCACCGAGGCTGCCGGTGCCGGTGGCGTCGCCGCCGAAGCCGCCGGCGCCGCCTGCACCACCGTTGTCACCGGCGAGACCGGGGCCTCCGGGGTTGCCGGCAGCGCCATTGCCGCCGGCGCCGCCGCTGCCGCCAACCCCGCCGTTGCCCGCGGTAGCGCCGGTGCCGGCGGTGCCGGCGTTGCCGCCGATACCACCGCCGCCGCCTGTCGGAGCGTTGGTGCCGCCGGTCCCGATGTCGGTTCCGCCGTTGCCGCCGCTGCCGCCGTTGCCGCCGCTACCCGCGGCACCGCCCACGCTGCCCGCGCCGGCCGCGTTGCCGCCGTTGCCGCCGATCCCGCCGTCGCCACCGAGGAACCCGCCGTCACCCGCGTTGCCGGCGCCGCCGTCGCTGCCGTTGCCGCCGTCACCACCGGCACCGCCGGTGCCGCCGGTGCCGGGGGTAGTGCCGCTGCCGCCGGCGGCGGCCGAGCCGCCCTTGCCGCCGTTCCCGCCGGTGGCGCCGACGCCAGAGCTCGCGCCGGCGTCGCCGCCGTTGCCGCCGTTGCCGCCGTTGCCGGAGTTGCCGCCGGTACCGGCGCCGCCGTACCCGCCGAAGACGCCGTTCCCGCCGGTCCCTCCGGCGCCACCGTTGCCGCCGGACAGTTCCGAGCCCGGGGCGGCGGCGCCGCCGTCGCCGCCGTTGCCGGCGTTGCCGCCGTTGCCGGCGTTGCCGGCGTGGCTGCTGGTGGATCCGGCTTTGTAGGCGTCGCCGCCGGGGCCGCCCCGGGCGCCGTTGCCGCCTGCGCCGCCGTCGCCGGCCGCCACGGTGCTGGTACCGGCGCTGCCGGTGCCGCCGTTACCGCCAGTTCCACCCGTGCCGCCGGCCCCGCCGGTATTCGTGGAGATGCCGCCCTTGCTGGCGCCGCCTTCGCCGCCAATTCCGCCCGCGCCGCCGTTGCCGCCGTTGGCGGTATTTAGCGGAGAGCCCGTGGCAGTCCAACTGCCGCCGGCGCCGCCGTTGCCGCCGTCGCCGCCGGCGCCGGCGGTCTCGGTGAGGTCGCCCGTGCCGCCGGCGCCGCCCTTGCCGCCGTCGCCGGCGTCGCCGCCGCTGCCGGCGCTGGCGCCGGCGCCGGTCACGCCGGCGAGGGAGCCTGCGCCACCGTTGCCACCGTTGCCGCCGGCGCCGCCTGCGCCGCCGACGGGGCTTGCCGCGCCGCCGCTGCCCGTCGTGCCGGCGGCCCCGCCGCCGCCGCCGTTACCGCCGTCGCCACCGTTGGCTGTTGGGGAAGTGCTCGCGACGGCCCTCCCGCCGTCGCCGCCGTCGCCGCCGTTACCTCCGGCTCCGCTGGCCCCGTTGGTGCCGCCGTTGCTGGAATTGCCGCCGTCGCCTCCGGCGCCGCCGGCCCCGCCGTTCCCGCCGTTGTCGCCGCTGCCGCCAGTGGGCGTGGTGTTGACGCTGCCGGCGGCACCCTTGCCGCCATCCCCGCCGGCGCCGCCGGCACCGCCGTTGCCGGCGGTGGCGCCGGTGCCGGCATTGCCGCCGGCGCCGCCCTTGCCGCCCGACCCGCCGTCCGGCGCGGTGCTGCCACCGCTCCCGTTGTCGATGCCGCCATCGCTGCCCGCACCGCCGCTGCCGCCCGCGCCGCCGCTGCCGCCGACGCTGCCGGCGCCGGTGGCGTTTCCGCCCTTGCCGCCCTTCCCGCCGTCGCCGCCGTTATCGCCGGCGTCGCCGGCCCCGGCAGCGTTACCGGCGCTGCCGTTTCCGCCTGCGCCGCCGTTGCCGCCGCTGCCGCCAAAGCCGGCGGTGGTGCCGGCGGTGCCGGCGGTGCCAGCGTCGCCGCCGGCCCCGCCGTTGCCGCCAGATGGGGCTGTGGCGCCGCCGCTGCCGGTGTCGGTGCCGCCGCTGCCGCCGGAACCGCCCTTGCCTCCGTCACCCGCGTTGCCGCCGACGGCGCCGGTGCCGCTGGCGTTGCCGCCGCTGCCGCCCTGGCCGCCGTTCCCGCCGTTGTCGCCGACGCTGCCGGCACCGCCGGTGTTGCCGTCGGTCCCGTTGCCTCCGTCGCCGCCGTTGCCGCCGGCGCCGCCGTTGCCTGCGGTGGCACCGGCGCCGACGCGTCCGGCGGCCCCGCCGTTGCCGCCGTTGCCGGCACTCGGCGCAGTGGCGCCGCCCGCGCCGGTGTCGGCCCCGCCGTTGGCGCCCTTGCCGCCGTTGCCGCCGTTGCCGGCATTGCCACCGGTGCCGGTGGCGCCGCCGCTCCCGCCGTTGCCGCCGTCGCCGCCCTTGCCGCCGTTGTCGCCGACGGACCCGGGCACCGGATCGTTGTTGTTCCCGGCGCTGCCGTTGCCGCCGTCCCCGCCGTTCCCGCCGAAGCCGCCATTGCCGGCGGTCGAGCCGGTTCCGGCCCTGCCCGCGTCGCCGCCGTCGCCACCGGCGCCGCCGTTCGGGGCGGTGCGCGAGCCGGCGCGGTTGATGTCGGGCCCGCCGTTGCCCCCGTTGCCGCCGTTGCCGCCGTCACCGGCGTCGCCACCCGTGCCGCCGGCGTTACCGCCGCTACCGCCGACGCCTCCGCTGCCGCCGGCCGCGCCGTTGCCGCGGTCAGGGCCGGCGCCGCCGTTGAAGCTGCCGTTCCCGCCGTTTCCGCCGTTTCCGCCGGTGCCGCCGGTGCCGCCGACGCTCCCGGCGCCGGTCGCGGCACCGCCGTTGCCGCCCGCCCCGCCGTTGCCGCCGACGTCGCCGGGGTTGCCAACGGTGCCGGCGTTACCGATAGCGCCGTTTCCACCGTTTCCGCCGCTCCCGCCGACGCCGCCATTACCGGCGGTCGCACCGGTGCCGGCGCGCCCCGCGTCGCCGCCGTCGCCGCCCGCGCCGCCCGCTGGGGCAGTGCTCCGCCGGTTCCGGTGTCCGCCCGCCGTTGCCGCCGTTGCCGCCGGCGCCGCCGTTGCCGGCGCCACCACCGACGCTGCCGGCGCCGGTGGCGTTTCCGCCGTCGCCGCCCACTCCGCCGTCTCCGCCGGCGTAGCCGACGTTGCCGGCGGTGCCGACGCTGCCGTTGCCGCCAGCACCGCCGCTGCCGCCTGTGCCGCCGGTGGCGCCGCTGCCTGGAGTGCTGCCGGTGCCCGCGATGCCTGCGTCCCCGGCGTTGCCGCCGGCTCCGCCGTCCCCGCCGACTGCGCCGCCCGTTCCGCCGACGCCGCCGACACCGCCGTCGCCGCCGTTGCCTGCGTTCCCGCCGGTGTTGCCGGGGCCGACAGCGAAGCCGTTGCCACCGTTGCCGCCCGTGCCGCCGGTGCCGCCGCCGCCGCCGGTGCCGCTGGTGAAGGTCGAGCCCGACGCAGCGTTGCCTCCGGCACCACCTGTGCCGCCGGTTCCACCGGAGCCGCCGCCTCCCGCGATACCGCCGTTGCTCACGGTGCCGCCGTTGCCGCCGTCGCCGCCGTCGCCGCCCGCGCCGCCGTTGCCGGGTGCGACGGTGCTGGTGCCGGCCTGGCCGGTGCCGCCGTTGCCGCCGTTGCCGGCTGCCCCGCCGGAGCCGCCGGTGTTCGAGGAACTGCCACCCCTGCTGTCGCCGCCGTTGCCGCCATTGCCACCCGACCCGCCGGCCCCGCCGGTTTGGGCCGTGCCGGCGTCGCTGCCGTTGCCGCCCTTACCGCCGCTGCCGCCGCTGCCCGCGGTCTCGGCGAGGTCGCCGGTGCCACCGGCTCCGCCGTTGCCGCCGCTGCCGCCGGCCCCGCCCGCGGCGCCGCCGGTACCGCCGTTGCTGGCGTTGCCGCCGCCGCCGCCCAGGCCGCCGTTGCCGCCGGCGCCGCCGACGGAGCTTGCCTTGCCGCCGAACGCGGTGCCGGCGGTGCCCGCCGCGCCGCCGTTGCCGCCGTTGCCGCCGGCGCCCCCGGCGCCGGTGGTCACTTGGGACCCGTTACCACCGCCGCCGCCGTTGCCGCCGTCGCCGCCCGCGCCACTGGCACCCGCGGTGCCGCCGACGCCAGCGTTGCCGCCGTTGCCCCCGACGCCGCCGGTCCCGCCGTTGCCGCCCGCACGACCGTTGTCGTTGCTGGCGACATTGCCGGTGCCGCCGTTGCCACCCGTGCCGCCGGAGCCGCCGCTGCCGCCGTTGCCGGAGGTGGCGCCGGTGCCGGCGTTGCCGCCGTTGCCACCGCCGCCGCCCGCGCCACCCGCCGGGGCGGTGGGGTTGCCGCCCAAGTTGTCGAAGCCGCCATTGCCACCGGCACCGCCGTTGCCGCCCAGGCCGCCATTGCCGCCCACGCTGCCCGTGCCGGCGGCGTTGCCGCCCGCACCCCCTGCCCCGCCGGACCCGCCGGTGAAGCCTGCCGTGCCATCACCGCTGGTGACGGCGCTGCCGCCGACGCCGCCGTTGCCGCCGTTACCTCCGACGCTGCTGGCGCCCGCGGTCGCGCCGGTGCCTGCGGTGCCGGCATCGCCGCCGGCACCGCCGGCACCGCCGTTGCCGGGTGCGGTGGTGCTGGTGCCGGCGATGCCTGCGCCGCCGTCTCCGCCGTTGCCGCCCTTACCGGCGCCGCCGCCGATGCCAGTGGTGCCGCCGCTGCCGCCGTTGCCGCCGGCCCCGCCGGAACCACCGTTGTCGCCGTTGGCAAACGCGCCGGCGTTGTTGCCGTTTGTCCCGTTGCCGCCATCGCCGCCATCGCCCCCGGTCCCGCTATGGCCCGCAGTAACACCGGTGCCCGCGGTTCCGGCGTCGCCGCCGTTGCCGCCGCTGCCGCCCCCCGGGGCGGTGCCGTTGCCGCTGCGGGTGTCAGGCCCGCCGTTGCCGCCGGTTCCCCCCGCGCCGCCGTCGCCGGCGTTGCCACCGACGCTGCCGGTGCCGGTGGCGTTGCCGCCATTTCCGCCTGCGCCGCCGTCGCCGCCGTTGTCGCCCGCGCCTGCCTCGGCGACGGGGTTGCTCGCGCTGCCGTTGCTTCCCTTGCCGCCGTCGCCGCCATTGCCCGCGGTGCCGCCGCTGCCGACGGTCGAGCCGGTGCCGGCAACGCCGGCATCCCCGCCGTCGCCGCCGTTGCCGCCCGCCGGAGCGGTCGCGTCACCAGTACCGGTGTCGGCTCCGCCGTTGCCGCCGGCCCCGCCGTTGCCGCCGTCGCCGGCATTGCCGCCGGTGCCAGTGGCCCCGCCGGCCCCGCCGTTGCCGCCGGCCCCTCCGGCGCCGCCGCTATCGCCGGCCTTGCCCGCCACGTCGCTGCTGCCGTCGCTGCCGTTTCCGCCGTTTCCGCCGCCACCGCCGGCCCCGCTGGTGCCGGCGGTGGCGCCGGTGCCGGCATTGCCGGCGTTGCCGCCGTTGCCGCCGTCGCCGCCGGCCGGGGCGGTCGCACCGCCGCTGCCGGTGTCGGTTCCGCCCTTTCCGCCGTCGCCGCCGGCGCCGCCGTCGCCGGCGTTGCCGCCCACACTGCCGGTGCCGGTGGCGCTTCCGCCGCTGCCACCGGCCCCACCATTGCCGGCGTCACCGCCGGCGGTGGCGTTGGTGCCGCTGCCGCCGTTGCTGCCATCGCCGCCGCGGCCGCCGCTGCCGCCGTTGCCGGCGGCGGCGCCATTGCCGGCCCTGCCCGCGTCGCCGCCGTCGCCGCCCTCGCCGCCACCGCCACCGGCGCCGGCACCCGCGCCCCCGTTGCCGGCGGTGCCGCCATTCCCGCCGGCGCCACCCGAACCGGCGGTGCCGGTCGACCCGGCATCGCCGCCGACGCCACCCGTGCCACCGGTACCGCCGTTGCCGCCAGTTCCGCCGGCGAAGCCCGAGGCGCCGTAGAAGTCTGAGCTGGCGCCACCCGTGCCGCCTGCGCCGCCGCTGCCGGCGCCGCCGCCGGCGCCGCCGGTGCCACCCGTTCCTGCGGCACCGCCCGCGCCGCCGTTGCCGCCGCTTCCGCCTGCGCCACCCGCACCGGGTGCCACGGGGGGCGACGGAAGGGGCTCCGGTGCGCCGGGAGTGCCGTTGCCGCCGGTGCCACCGGCCCCGCCAGTGCCACCGCTGCCGCCGGCTCCACCGACGTTCGTCGAGACGCCTCCGAGGCTGGCGCCGCCGGCCCCGCCGTTACCGCCGGCGCCGCCCACGCCGCCGGTCACGCCGTTACCAATCTGGCCGACGTACCTGGCGCCGGCACCGCCGTTGCCGCCGTTGCCGCCGTTGCCGGCAGTTTCGGCGAGGTCGCCGATACCCGCGGCGCCGCCACTGCCGCCATCGCCGCCGTTCCCGCCGGGTGCCTGGGTGTTGGAGTTGCCGGCACCGCCGTTGCCGCCGTTGCCGCCGTTGCCACCCGCGCCGCCGACCGGGCTTGCGTTGCCCCCGGTGCCGGCGTTGCCTGCCCGGCCGCCGTTGCCGCCGTTGCCGCCGTCGGCACCGCCTGGGCCGCCACCGACGCTGCCGCCGTTGCTGCCCTTCCCGCCGTCGCCGCCGTTGCCGCCGCCGCCGCTGGCGCCGTC
Organism: uncultured Actinomycetota bacterium; assembly: GCA_963758775.1. GTDB lineage: Bacteria > Actinomycetota > Actinomycetes > Mycobacteriales > Mycobacteriaceae > Mycobacterium. Next base: position 211,756 of record CAVWWU010000010.1, on the reverse strand, counting down.
ATTGCCCCCGGTGCCGGAGTTGCCGCCGTTGCCTCCGGTCCCGCCGTTGCCACCGGTGAAGCCGGTGCCAGTGGTGCCTGCCGCACCGTTCCCGCCGTCCCCGCCGGTGCCACCCGCCCCGCCGTCGCCGTAGGTGCCCGCGGTGCCGCCTCTTCCGCCGATTCCGGCCGCTCCACCCGCGCCGGCAGCACCGCCGTCCCCGCCGGCTCCGCCGGTGCCTCCCGCGCTGCCATTACCGTCACCGCCTTGACCGCCGGTAGCGCCGACGCCGCCGTTGCCGCCGTTGCCGCCGCTGCCGTTGGTTCCGCCGATAAGACTCGCCCCGCTGCCCCCGGCGCCTCCTGTCCCGCCGGCGCCGCCGGCCCCGCCGGCCTGACCGGTCGCGCCCGCGAGGCCCGTCGTGCCCGCACCGCCGGCCCCGCCATCGCCGCCGGCACCCCCGGCCCCGCCGCGCCCGCCCACCAAATCCCGGTCGGCCCCGCCGGCCCCGCCGCTGCCGCCGGCTCCGCCGGCCTGCCCGGCCGCGCCCGTCGCGCCGGCGCCACCGGCCCCACCGTTGCCTGCCGCACCCGTCTCCGAGCCCGCGCCGCCGTTGCCGCCGTTGCCGCCGGCCCCGCCCGGCGTGGTGGCCGCGCCTCCCGCGCCGCCGTTGCCGCCACGGCCGGATATCAGTCCGGCGGACCCGCCATTACCGCCGTTCTGACCAGCCCCACCCGAACCGCCGTTGCCGCCGCTGCCCGAGATGATTCCGCCGGCCCCGCCGTTTTGCCCGGTGCCAGCCCCGCCGTCGGCGCCGTTGCCGAACAACGGGCGTCCGACCAGCAACTCGGTGGGCGTATTGACCGCGCCCATCACGTCGTTCTCGAGGGCTTGCAACGGCGAGGCGTTGGCGGTCTCGGTGCGCGCGTAGGCGGCCTCGCCTTCGTGGAACGCCGCCACGAACCGGTCGTGGAACGACGCCGACTGCGCGCTGAGCGCCTGGAAGTTCTGACCGTAGGTGCCGAACAGCTTGGCGATGGCCGCCGACACCTCGTCACTGGCGGCCGCCACGATGCCCGTCGTCGGGGATGCCGCCGCCGCGGAAGCCGTCCTGAGCGCCTCCCCGATTCCCGACAAATCCGCCGACGCGGCGGCAAGCGCCTCAGGAACGACAACAACATACGAAGACATCGTGGGGACCCCTAGAGCTCAGATGGTGCTCAGCAAAGTTGGAAGCGGTGCGAAAAACGCTACAGATTTCGAATCGGCATTTAAGCCGATTCAAAAAGTTCCTATTTTGCCGATGCGTCAGATCGGCCGATGCGCGCGACCCTGGCGACTACTCGTCGTAAGTCACTTCCACCGAATCGGTCTCGGGGTGAGACTGACACGCCAGGATCAGCCCGTCGTCGAGGTCCTGCTGTTCGAGCACATCGTTGACTTCCATGCTGACTTTGCCGCCGCGCAGGGTGCAGGCACACGCGCCGCAGTGGCCCTCGCGGCAGGAGAAAGGCGCGTCGAGGCCTTTGGCTAATAACACGTCGAGCAGCTTGGCGCTGCGCGGCCACGTCACGGTGTGGGTTTCGCCGTCCAACTCGACCACAACGGTGGCGGGCGGCTGGTCGCCTTCGGCCGCGTCGTCGATCTTCACCGCCGCGAACGGATCCGACTCCAGCGACTTGAACACTTCGATATGTATCTGTGCCGCAGGCACTTTCAGCGTTTCCAGGGCAACGCGTGCCGCCTCCATGAACGGCCCGGGCCCGCAGATGTAGGCGGGCCGGTCGGTATACGGCGCGGCCAGCTTTGCCAATGCCGTCGCGCTGGGGAGTCCCTGTAGCGATTCGAGCCAGTGCAGCACGGTGAGCCGATCGGGGTACTTGGCGGCCAACTCCTGCAGCGCGTCGCGGAAGATCACCGAGCGCTCGTCGCGGTTGGCGTAGACCACCGTCACCTGTCCGCTGCCTTCGGACAGCGCGGATCTGCAGATCGACATGATCGGCGTGACCCCGCTGCCCGCGGCCAGCAACAGGAAGTCGTCGTCGAGGGTGCGCGGAACGAAATTGCCCGACGGGGCCAACACGTGGATGCGCATACCGGGGTGGGCGTGGTCGCACAGCCAATTGGACGCGTAGCCGTCCGCGGTGCGCTTGACCGTGACCGTGAGCGCCTGGTCGGTGAACGGGGAACTGCACAGCGAATAACAGCGCGCTACCGAACCGGTGCGATCGCTGGGCACCCGCAGCGTCAAAAACTGGCCGGGGGCATAGCGCAGCCGTTGCGCAGGGATGTCGGCGCCGTCCGGCACCGCGAACACCAACGAGCGCGCGTCGTCGGTCTCGGCGACGACTTCGGCGATCTGCAACTCCAGGACGTGGTCGCCGAGCGGCTCGTCCAGATCTGCCTCGGTCAACACCTGTCCTTTCCTCTTGCGCCGGAACTAGAACATGTTACAGAAAACCCGATTCATACCGCTACCAGCCGCAGGCATACCCTGCTCGACACAAATCGGAACGTGTTCTAGTCTTCTGTGTTAAGTCCGTACTCCCGGGAGGCAACGTAAGTGACGTCCATTCAACAGCGTGATGCGCAGTCGGTGTTAGCTGCCATCGACGATCTGCTGCCGCGGATTCGGGAACGCGCTCAGGCGACGGAGGACCTGCGCCGCTTACCGGACGAGACGGTCGCCGAGCTCGACGAGGCCGGCTTCTTCACCCTGTTGCAGCCCGAGCAGTGGGGCGGTCTGCAGTGCGACCCCACGTTGTTCTATGAGGCGGCGCGCCGATTGGCCAGCGCATGCGGTTCTACCGGCTGGGTCAGCTCGATCATCGGCGTGCACAACTGGCACCTGGCCCTGTTCGACCAGCGCGCGCAGGAGGAGGTCTGGGGGGAGGACAGCCACACCCGGATCTCGTCGTCGTATGCCCCGATGGGCGCCGGCGTCGTGTGCGACGGTGGCTACCTGGTGAACGGTTCGTGGAACTGGTCGTCGGGCTGTGACCACGCGACGTGGGCCTTCCTCGGCGGCCCGGTGATCAAGGATGGCCGTCCGGTGGACTTCGGCAGCTTTTTGATCCCGCGCAGCGAGTACCGCATCGACGACGTCTGGCACGTGGTCGGCCTGAAGGGCACCGGGAGCAACACCGTCGTCGTCAAGGATGTCTTCGTGCCCCGGCACCGCTTCCTGTCCTACAAGGCGATGAACGACGGCACCGCCGGCGGGTACGAGAACAACACCGCACCCGTCTACAAGATGCCTTGGGGCACAATGCATCCCACTACTATCTCTGCGCCGATCGTGGGCATGGCCTACGGCGCGTACGACGCGCATGTGGAGCATCAGGGCAAGCGGGTGCGCGCGGCGTTCGCCGGCGAGAAGGCCAAGGACGACCCGTTCGCCAAGGTCCGCATCGCCGAGGCCGCCAGCGACATCGACGCCGCCTGGCGTCAGCTGTCCGGCAACGTCGCCGACGAATACGCGCTACTCAACGCAGGCAAGGAGATCCCGTTCGACCTGCGTGCCCGCGCCCGGCGCGACCAGGTCCGCGCCACCGGACGCGCCATCTCCTCGATCGACAGGCTGTTTGAGGCATCCGGCGCCACGGCACTCGGCAATGATCAACCGGTGCAACGCTTCTGGCGTGATGCGCACGCTGGGCGGGTGCACGCCGCCAACGACCCCGAGCGGGCCTACCAGATCTTCGGAAACAACGAGTTTGGTCTGCCGCCCGGCGACACGATGGTATGACCCCCACCGAAGAGCTGACGTTCGAATCCACCTCGCGATTCGTCGAGGTCGACGTCGACGGGCCCCTGAAACTGCACTACCACGAAGCCGGGGCCGGTGAAACGGTGGTGCTGCTGCACGGCGGCGGTCCGGGCGCGTCGAGCTGGACGAACTTCTCGCGCAACATCGCGGTGCTGGCGCAGCAGTTTCACGTGCTGGCCGTCGACCAGCCCGGCTACGGCCACTCCGACAAGCGCGCCGAGCACGGCCAGTTCAACCGGTACGCCGCCCGGGCGCTCAAGGGCCTCTTCGACCAGCTGGGTCTGGGACGCGTTCCGCTGGTGGGCAATTCGCTCGGCGGCGGCACCGCGGTCCGGTTCGCGCTGGATTACCCGGACAACGCCGGGCGCCTGGTGCTGATGGGTCCGGGCGGCCTCAGCGTCAACCTGTTCGCGCCCGACCCGACCGAGGGCGTCAAGCGGCTCGGGAAATTCTCCGTCGAACCCACCCGGGAAAACCTCGAAGCGTTTCTGCGGGTCATGGTCTACGACCAGAAGTTGATCACCGAGGAACTGATCGACCAGCGCTTCGAATTGGCCAGCACGCCGGAATCGCTGGCGGCGACCCGCGCGATGGGAATGTCGTTCTCGGGGGCAGATTTCGAGCTGGGCATGATGTGGCGCGAGGTATACAAGCTGCGCCAGCCGGTGCTACTGATGTGGGGCCGTGAGGACCGGGTCAACCCGCTGGACGGCGCGCTGGTCGCCCTGAAAACCATTCCGCGTGCGCAGCTGCACGTCTTCGGGCAATGTGGACACTGGGCGCAGGTGGAGAAGTTCGACGAGTTCAACAAGCTGACCATCGATTTCCTGGGAGGCGCGTGATGAGCATTCGTTCTCTGGGCTATCTGCGCATCGAGGCCACCGACATGGCAGCCTGGCGCGACTACGGCCTGAAGGTCCTCGGCATGCTCGAGGGTAAGGGCAGCACCGAAGGCGCCCTGTACCTGCGGATGGACGACTTCCCGGCCCGATTGGTGATCGTTCCGGGCGAGCAGGACCGGCTCATCGAATCCGGCTGGGAATGCGCGAATGCCGAAGGCCTGCAGGAGATCCGGAGTCGGCTCGACGTGGAGGGCACGCCGTACAAGGAAGCCACCGCCGCCGAGCTGGCCGATCGCCGGGTGGACGAGATGATCCGGTTCTCCGACCCGTCGGGCAACTGCCTGGAGGTCTTCCACGGCGCCGCGCTGGAGCACCGTCGGGTGGTCAGTCCCTACGGGCACAAGTTCGTCACCGCGGAGCAGGGCCTGGGACACGTGGTGCTGACCACCCGCGACGACGAAGAGACTTTGCACTTCTACCGCGATGTGCTGGGCTTCAAGCTGCGTGACTCGATGCGGCTGCCACCGCAGGTGGTCGGCCGGCCCGCCGACGGCGCCCCGGCCTGGCTGCGGTTCCTGGGCTGCAACCCGCGGCATCACAGCCTCGCGTTCATGCCCGGCCAGACACCCAGCGGCATCGTGCATCTGATGGTCGAGGTCGAAGAGGCCGACGACGTGGGTTTGTGCCTGGATCGCGCGCTGCGCCGCAAGGTGCCGATGTCGGCAACCCTGGGCCGTCACGTCAATGACCTCATGCTGTCCTTCTACATGAAGACACCCAGCGGGTTCGATGTCGAATTCGGTTGCGAGGGTAGGAAAGTCGAAAACAGCGACTGGATCGCCCGGGAGAGCACCGCCATCAGCCTGTGGGGCCACGACTTCAGCGTCGGCTTCAAGAGCTAGCCATGTCCCCGCAGATCGATCCTCGGGCCTTCCGTCAGGTGCTGGGTCAGTTCTGCACCGGGATCACCATCATCACCACCGTGCACGACGACGTGCCCATCGGCTTCGCGTGCCAGTCCTTCGCCGCGCTGTCCCTTGATCCGCCGCTGGTGCTGTTCTGTCCCACCAAGGTGTCGCGGTCATGGCAGGCCATCGAGGCCAGCGGCCGATTCTGCGTCAACGTGCTCACCGAGAAGCAGAAGCACGTCTCGGCGCGATTCGGATCCAAAGAACCGGACAAGTTTGCCGGAATCGACTGGCATTCTTCGGAACTGGGTTCGCCGATCATCGACGGATCGCTGGCCCACATCGACTGTACCGTGGCGTCGGTGCACGACGGTGGCGATCACTTCGTGGTGTTCGGCGCGGTGCAGTCGCTTTCGGAAGCCCCCAAAATCAAGCCGCGACCGTTGCTGTTCTACCGCGGCGACTACACCGGCATCGAGCCGGACAAGACCACGCCGGCCCAATGGCGCGATGACCTGGACGCCTTCCTCACCACCACCACCGAGGACACCTGGCTCTAACTCTCGAATGTTTGACTTCCGCGTAATGCGGAAATGCGTAGTGGAATGCATCGCCTGACCGAACGGCAATTCGACGCGAGCACCCGGATTCTTCTTTGAAAACCGGGATGGCCCGTTGAGGGGGCGGGCCATCCCGGTTAGATCGTGGTTGCGATTTTCGAAATCAGATGTCCGCGCTGCGGCGGTAGTTGTCCGTCGGCACCCGCGACGCCTCGTCCTCGCGCTCGGGCGGGTCTTCGTCGTCGCGTGCCTGTTTGCGGGTCTTCGGGTCGAGACTGTCGGCACGGTCCCACTGCTCCTGCAGTTGCTCGCGTGATGTCGCGGCCTCGCTCTGATGATCGGCGGCCCGCTCCTGCAGCCTCGCCGCCTCTGCGGCCTTGACCTCGGCTTCGGCTTGCGCTGCGCGCGCCTTGGCGGCCGTTTCCTCCGCAAGCGCTTCCCGCCGCTCCAATTTGGCTGTCTCGAGCCGTGCCTGCTCGCGAATGGCCTCGGCCTGGCGTCCCCGGCGGCGATTCCTCGCGCTCACAGCGACGAAAATCAGGGCGGCAACCAAGAGAACGGCTACAAGCCCAACGACAGCCCACGCAGTGGTGCTCATTACTGGCCCCCATAGATAGATCGGTTACATAGTGGTGCTAGCAGCCCGTGCCCAACCGAATCCCCATATTTGACACGAATCAAACAAACTAATGCGCGTAGGTCGTTTCGGTGTTGGCGTCCTGGAACATCTCGGACACGATCAGCCAGGATCCATCGTCTTGGCGCTGCAGGGCGCGCAGCGAGAAATTGTCGCGATCAAGCGTTCCCCCGCCGACCAGCCCCTGGCCCTTGACCTGCAGATGCGCGGACACCAGGACTACGGCGTCGGTCAGTACCTTGAAACTCGTCTCCGGCGGACCGGCCAGCTCGCCGCGGTTGAAATTGCCGTCGGCGAACAGGCCCCTCAGATACCCCACGATGTCGTCGCGTCCGCGCTTGACCGTGCCGAAGGCGTTGACCCAGTCCGCGTCGTGCGAGTACACCCCGAGCAGCGGTTCCGCGTCGCGGTCGTCGAAGGCCTTCAGCAGCGTCAGCAGCGTTTTGCCGATCGCTTCCTGGTCCGCGGCAGGCAGGTCGGAGAGACTCGTCATGCTGGAAGCTTCGCACGATCACCAGAATGGCGGTATGGGATTGGATCTGACCGGCTACTTCGACCGCGTCAACTATCGAGGCCCCGCGGATCCGACTTTGGAGGTCCTGCAAAGCCTGGTGACCGCACACACGCAAAGCATTCCGTTCGAAAACCTGGATCCGCTACTGGGAGTGGCAGTCGACGACCTGAGCCCGACGGCACTGATGGACAAGTTGGTGCGCCGCCGCCGCGGCGGCTACTGCTACGAACACAACGGCCTGATGGGCTACGTGCTGGCAGAGCTCGGGTTCCGGGTGCGGCGATTGGCGGGGCGGGTGGTGTGGATGGCGCCGCCGGACTCGCCGGTGCCGGCGCAAACGCATACCGTGCTGGCGGTGACCTTCCCCGGTTCGCAGGGATCGTTTCTCGTCGATGTCGGGTTCGGCGGTCAGACGCCGACCTCACCGATCCGCCTGCAGACCGGCGGCGTCCAGCAGACCGCCCACGAGCCGTATCGGTTGGAGGACCGCGGCGACGGGCTGGTGCTGCAGGCTCAGCTGCGCGGCGAGTGGCAGTCGCTCTACGAGTTCGGTATGCGGACTCAGCCGGACATCGACCTGAAGATGGGCAGCTGGTACGTCTCGACGCACCCGTCGTCGCATTTCGTCACGAACCTGATGGCGGCGCTGGTGATCGACGGCGCCCGCTGGAACCTGGCCGACCGGAATCTGGCGATCCACCGGGGCGGCGCGACGGAGAAGATTGCTCTTGACGACGCAGCCGCGGTGGTCGACACCCTGAGGGAGCGGTTCGGTATCAACGTGGCCGATATAGGCGAGCCTGGCGTGCTCGAGGCACGCATCGACCGGCTACCGACCCGGTAACCAGGGCCCGATCCGCCGCAGCGCTTCCTCGATGTCGCTGGTCGGCCCGGCGAAGGACAGCCGGACGAACGAGCCGCCACGCTGCGTGTCGAAGTCGATGCCCGGCGCGATGGCGACACCCGTGTCGGCCAACAGCTTCGAACAGAACGCCATCGAGTCGCCGGTGAAATCCGAGACGTCGGCGTAGACGTAGAACGCGCCGTCGGTGGGAGCGAGCCGGTCGATGCCAATGCCGCGCAGGCCGTCGAGCAGCAGCGAGCGGTTGACCGCGTAGTGGCGCAGATTGCCGTCCGCCTCGACCGTCGCCTCAGGCGTGAATGCCGCGACCGCGGCGACCTGCGACAGCACCGGCGGGCAGATGGTGAAGTTGCCGGTCAGGCAGTCCACCGCGCGCCGCAATTCGGTCGGTACCAGCAGCCAGCCCAGCCGCCAGCCCGTCATCGCGTAATACTTGGAAAAGCTGTTGACCACCACGGCATTCCGTGAGGTCTGCCAGGCGCAGCTGGTCTGCGGGGCACCGTCGTACACCAGGCCGTGGTACACCTCGTCGCTGATCAGCCGCGCCCCAGTGTCGTCGCACCAGGACGCGATCGCGGCCAACTCCGCGGGCGGTATTACGGTCCCGGTCGGATTGGCCGGGCTGGCGACGATCACACCGCGCACCGGCGGGTCGAGTTCGGCCAGCATCTGTGCGGTGGGCTGGAAGCGGGTCTCCGGTCCGCACTGCAGATCGACGACCTCACACCCCAACGCCGACAGGATGTTTCGATAGCACGGGTAGCCCGGACTGGCCATTGCCACCCGATCGCCCACGTCGAAGCACGACAGAAACGTGAGCAGGAAGCCGCCCGACGAACCCGTGGTGACCACTACCGCGTCGGAGTCGACATCGATGCCGTGCTTGCGTTGGTAGTCCGCCGCGATCGCGGCGCGCAGCTCCGGAATACCCAGTGCCACTGTGTAACCCAGCTCGTTGACGTGTAGGGCCGCGGCCGCGGCCGCCCGCACCGGCTCGGGTGCTCCGACGCTGGGCTGGCCCGCCGACAGGTTCACCAGGTCGCCGTGGTCGCGTTGCCGTTCGGCGGCGGCCAGCCAGACATCCATCACATAGAACGGTGGGATGCCGGCGCGCAGGGCGACACGATCAGTCACGGCGCGCGAAGCACCTCAGATTCCAATCGCCGCAGCAACTCTCGCGGCGCATCGAGCAGTTGCGCGCTGCCATGTGCGCGCTTGAAATACAGATGCATGTCGTGTTCCCAGGTGATCGCGATGCCGCCGTGTAGCTGGATGCCCTCCGCCGCCACGATACTCAGCGCCTCGGTGGCGCCCAGGCGCGCGGTCGCGGCGTTGGTGGGAGTGGGATCGAGGCACGCGTCGGCGACGACGGCGCGGGCGGCGGAAACCGTGACATACAGGTCGGCCATCCGATGCTTGAGCGCCTGAAAGCTGCCGATCGGCCGGCCGAATTGCACTCGGCTCTTGGCGTATTCGACCGTCAAGTCCAGGCAGCGTTCGGCGGCACCAATCTGCTCGGCCGCCACCAGGACGGCGGCGGCTTCGGCGATGCCGGGGTCGGCGCCCAAGTCCGCGGTTTCTTCGGGCTGCACCCGGGCCAGCCGGCGGGTGGGGTCCATCGTGGTGACGGGCTGAGCGCTGAAGCGGGTCCACCTGCTCAGCTGCCCATCGCTCGCTGCCACGACGACGTCGGCGATGTCCCCGTTCACCACGTAGTCGGGGTCAAGAACCAGCGCACCGATCGAGCTGCCCTCGGCCAGCCCCTCGAGGGCCGCGGCGTCGGGGTCGGGTGCGGCCAGCAGCGCCAGCTCCGCCAGCGTGGTGCCCAGCAGGGGAGACGGCACCAATGCCCGGCCGAGCTCCTGTAGAACCGTTGCGGCATCGGCTAATTCGCCGCCCGCGCCGCCCAGTTCCTCGGGTATCACCAGCGCGGCGGCCCCGACCTGCTCGCAGAGCAGTTGCCACAGCGACTCGTCATAGCCCTTGTCCGACTCGATTGCCGCGCGCACCGCCGCCGGGTTCGCGTGCTTGGCCACTAACGCCGCGACGGTCTCCCGCAGCAGCTCCCGCTCTTCACTCATCTAGAGCGCCTCCAACACTCGCCGCCGATGCGCCTCGGGTGTCCCCCACGCCGAGCGCAATGCTTGCACGCGCAGCAGCAACAGCGAAAGGTCGTGCTCCTGGGTGAACCCGATCGCCCCATGCGTCTGCAACGCCGAACGCGCCGCCAGCAGCCCGGCCTCCGATGCCGCCGCCTTGGCCGCGCTCACGTCGCGGGGCTCCAGCGACAGCGCCGCCCCGTAGAGCAGCGGTCGGGCCAGTTCGATCGCGATGTGCACATCGGCGAGCTTGTGTTTGATCGCCTGATACGAGCCGATGATCCGGCCGAACTGCGAGCGCTGCTTGGCGTAGTCGACGGCGGCGTCGCGCAGCGCCCCGGCGGCGCCCACCAGCTGTGCCGCAGTCGCCAACGCCCCGAATGTGAAAGCCCGCTCAACATCGGCCCGCCAGCTGTCGCCAGTCGCCGTGACGTCGAACAGTCGGCGGCTGGGATCCACGGACGCGTGCTCGTCGCCCGGGGTTGCCTCGCCGACGCCGTCCTCGGTGGCCAGCAACACCAACCCGGCCGTGTCGGCATCGACCGCGCGCGGGACCAGCGGGGGGAAGGCGACCGTGGCGATCAGCTCGCCGGACGCCAGCCCAGCACTGCGCTCGTCGACTGCCAGCAAAATCGGCGCGACGGCGATGGATTCGGTTACCGGCCCGGGCACGCACCAACGGCCGAGCCGCTCCAGCGCGACCACCAGGTCCACCGGGTCGGCGTCCAGGCCGTCGAACTTCCCGGACACGGCGAGTGCGGTGACGCCGATGTCGGCCAGCTGTTCCCACACCTTGCGGCCGGGCGCGACGTCGCCCGCCGACCACGCGCGCACCGCGCCCGGCAGGTCGGCCGCGCCCAGCGCCGCGTCGATGCTGGCCGCGAAGTCGCGTTGTTGTTCGTCGAGTGCAAATCTCACTTCTTGGCCCCCTTCTGCTCCCGAGGCAGACCGAGCAGCCGTTCCGAGATGATGTTGCGCTGAATTTCGTTGGTACCGGCGTAGATCGGGCCGCCCAGGGCGAACAGCAGGCCGTCGGTCCATCCGCCTGCCAGCTCCCCATCGGCGCCCAGCAGATCCAGCGCGGTCTGATGGATGTCCACATCCAGGTCGGACCAAAACACTTTGGTCACCGACGATTCCGCGCCCAGTTCCCCGCCGCCGGCCAGCCTGGTCACCGTGCCGAAGGTCTGCAGCCGGTAGGCCTGCGCGTTGATCCAGGCCTGGGCGACCCGGTCGGCAAACGCGTCGGGTGACCCGCGGTCCTTCCACAGCTGAACCAGACGTTGCGCGGCGGCCAGGAAGCGGGCCGGGCTGCGCAGCGACATGCCGCGTTCGTTGCTCGACGTGCTCATCGCCGCGCGCCACCCGTCGTTCGCGGTACCGATCACGTCCTCGTCGGGGACGAAGACGTCATCGAGGAAGATCTCGCCGAAGCCGGTGTCGCCGCCCAACTGGACGATGGGTCGCACCGTGACGCCGCTGGCCTTCAGATCGAACATGAAGTACGTCAGGCCGTTGTGGCGCTCGGCCGTGGGATCGGACCGGAACAGCCCGAATCCCCTCTCGGCGAACGGGGCCCGTGAACTCCAGATCTTCTGCCCATTGAGCAGCCAGCCGCCGTCGGTCTTCGACGCGGTGGACCGCAGCGACGCGAGGTCGCTGCCGGATTCCGGCTCGGACCAGGCCTGAGCCCAAATCTCCTCGCCGCTGGCCATTTTCGGCAGAATCCGGTCCAACTGCTCCTCGGTGCCATGGGCGAACAGCGTCGGAGCCAGCATCGAGGTGCCGTTCGCGCTGGCGCGCCCCGGGGCTCCGGCGCGGAAATACTCCTCCTCGAACACCACCCAGTGCAGCAGCGGAGCGTCGCGGCCGCCGTATTTCTCTGGCCAGCTGATCACCGAGAGACCGGCATCGAACAAGACCTTGTCCCAATGCCGGTGTTGGGCAAAGCCTTCCGCGTTATCGTAGGACTTCGTGGGTATCGACTCGACATTGGCTGCGAGAAACTCCCGCACCTCGGCCTGAAAGGCCAACGTCGCATCGTCCAGCGCCAGATCCATTTAGCCATGCTCCCGCAGTTGTGGTTTGACGACCTTGCCGCCCGCATTGCGCGGTAGCTCCTCGACGAACCGCACCGACCGCGTTGCCTTGAAGTTCGCCAAATGCTCACGCGTGTAAGCGATCACCGACTCCTCGTCCAGTTCCGAGCCGGGCCGCGGCACCACGAAGGCCCGCCCCACCTCGCCCAGACGCTGATCGGGAACCCCGATCACCGCCGCGTCGGCCACGCCGTCCATCCGGGCCAGCACCTGCTCGATCTCGGCCGGGTAGACGTTGAATCCGCCGCGGATGTACATGTCCTTGAGGCGGTCGGTGATGCGCAAGTTGCCCCGCTCGTCGACGTCGCCGATGTCGCCGGTATGCAGCCAGCCCTCGGAGTCGATTGCGGCCGCGGACGCTTCCGGGGCGTGGAGGTAACCCAGCATGACGGTGGGTCCGCGCACCGCGGCCGGAATCGTGCGGGCATCGCTGGTCAACGGGACGCTCCTAACAAAGCAAGTGCTTGGTAGGTTAGCCTACAGGGCATGCAGGACGTCGAGGAGTTCCGGGCGGAGGTCCGCACCTGGCTCGCCGACAATCTGGTCGGTGAATTCGCGGCACTCAGGGGTCTGGGCGGGCCGGGCCGGGAGCACGAGGCCTTCGAGGAACGCCGGGCGTGGAATCAGCACCTCGCCAAGGCAAGACTGACCTGCCTGGGGTGGCCGGTCGAGCACGGCGGGCGCGGGTTATCGACCGCGCACCGCGTCGCTTTCTACGAGGAGTACGCGCGCGCCGACGCCCCGGACAAGGTCAACCACTTCGGCGAGGAGTTGCTGGGTCCCACGCTGATCGCGTTCGGAACGCCCGAGCAACAGCAGCGCTTCCTGCCCCGCATCCTCGACGTCACCGAGTTGTGGTGCCAAGGCTATTCGGAGCCCGGCGCGGGCAGCGACCTGGCCAACGTGGCCACCACCGCCGAACTCGACGGCGACCAGTGGGTGATCAACGGGCAGAAGGTCTGGACGTCGCTGGCGCACTGGGCGCAGTGGTGCTTCGTGGTCGCGCGTACGGAGAAGGGCTCCAAGCGGCATGCCGGCCTGTCGTATCTGCTGGTCCCGCTGGATCAGCCTGGGGTGGAGGTCCGCCCAATCATCCAGCTGACCGGCGACTCGGAATTCAACGAGGTGTTCTTCGACGACGCTCGCACCGACGCCAACCTGGTGGTCGGTGAGCCGGGCGATGGCTGGCGGGTCGCGATGGGAACCCTTACCTTCGAACGCGGCGTCTCGACGCTGGGCCAGCAAATCCGCTACGCCCGTGAGCTTTCCAACTTGGCCGAGCTTGCGCAGCGCACCGGCGCGGCCGAGGACCCGTTCATTCGCGAGCGCCTCACCCGGGCCTGGACCGGTTTGCGGGCGATGCGTTCGTACGCGCTGGCCACCATGGACGTCGAGCAGCCGGGACAGGACAACGTGTCAAAGTTGTTGTGGGCCAATTGGCATCGCAGCCTGGGTGAACTAGCGATGGACGTGATCGGCAAGGCCGGCATGACCCTCCGCGACGGCGAGTTCGACGAATGGCAACGGCTCTACCTGTTCACGCGCGCCGACACCATCTACGGCGGGTCCAACGAGATCCAGCGCAACATCATCGCCGAGCGAGTGCTCGGCCTGCCCAGGGAGGTTAAAGGGTGAGCCTGTCCGAGGTGCCCAAAGAGATTGCCGGACACGGACTTCTGCAGGGCAAGGTGGTCGTGGTGACCGCGGCCGCCGGCACCGGAATCGGCTCGGCCACGGCACGCCGGGCGCTGGCCGAGGGTGCCGACGTCGTCGTCTCCGACCACCACGAGCGGCGCCTGGGGGAGACCGCGGCCGAACTGTCCGGGCTGGGACAGGGCCGGGTCGAGAGCGTGGTGTGCGATGTGACGTCCACCGCCCAGGTCGACGCGCTGATCCAGTCGGCCACCGCCCGGATGGGCCGCATCGACGTCCTGGTCAACAACGCCGGGCTGGGCGGGCAGACGCAGGTGGCCGACATGACCGACGAGGAGTGGGACCGCGTCCTCGACGTGACGCTGACCTCAGTGTTCCGGGCCACCCGCGCGACGCTGCGATACTTCCGCGACGCGCCGCACGGCGGCGTGATCGTCAACAACGCCAGCGTGCTGGGCTGGCGCGCCCAGCACTCGCAATCGCACTATGCCGCCGCCAAAGCCGGCGTCATGGCGTTAACCCGTTGCAGTGCAATAGAAGCCGCCGAGTACGGGGTTCGGATCAACGCGGTGTCGCCGAGCATCGCGCGGCACAAGTTCCTGGAGAAGACGTCGTCGGCCGACCTGCTGGACCGGCTTTCCGCCGACGAGGCGTTCGGCCGCGCCGCCGAGCCGTGGGAGGTCGCGGCCACCATCGCGTTTCTGGCCAGCGATTACTCCAGCTACCTCACCGGAGAGGTGATCTCGGTTTCCAGTCAGCACCCGTGAGAACTGGTGATTAGCGCGCCTTCGCGGCGTGCTTACAATTTTCGGACCAGTTTGGACTGGTTTCTGACGGGGGAGATCACATTGACTGACTCGCATTCGTGGGGTCCCAACACGCCTTGGCAATCCGGGCCGGGGGGCCAGCAGCCGCCAGTGTATGGCGGATACCCGCAGGGTCCGCCGGTCCCGTTGACTCAATACGGCCCGCAGCCCGGCCCGGGCCCGCGCAACCGCAAGAACCTGATCATCGCGCTGAGCGTGGCCGCCGCGGTGGTGGTCGTGATCATCGTCGTCGCCGCCATCGTGACATTCAGCGGCAGCGGCGGATCGGGCACCGCCGGCGACGCGGTCAGGGGCTACCTCGACGCGCTGTCGCGCGGTGACTCGGCGGCCGCGCTGAGCTACAGCACCGACCAGCCCGCATCGAAAGACCTGCTGACTGACGACATCCTCAAAAAGCAGATCGCGCGCTGGCCCATCTCCGACGTCAAAATCCTCGACGACAACTCCGCGCACAGCTTCGGTTTCGCGCAGGTCCACGTCGCGGCCAAATTCGGCGGCAACACCTCCGACGTCACCATGTCCGTCAAGAAGAACGGCAAGGACTGGAAGCTCGACCACGCCGCGATCAAGTTGGACACGATCAACGCCGGGGTCGGCGAGGACGCGCTGAAGACGGTGACGTTCTTCGGCAAGACGGTGACCGGTTCGCCGGCCTACATCTTCCCGGGCTGGGTCGACGTCGCCAGCACCAACCCGAACCTGGCGGTCAAGCCGAAGAAGCCGTATCTGCTTGACGCGCTGGCGCTCACGGGAAGCACCTACCTCAACGACCTGGATTTCTCGCTGAGTGACAGTGGGCAGTCGGCCACCATGTCGGGGATCTCGGCGGCGCTCGCCGAGTGTGCGAAATCCAACCTGCTGGATCCGCCGAACTGCCCGCAGCGCGCCTACGACCCTGATCTGGTCGATGGGACCGCGGCGTGGGGCACGCCGGACATCAGCGGCGTCAAGGTCACCCTGTTCGAGCCCTATCACCTCGAGGTGCTGTTCTCGGGGCAGGTCACCTTCGTGCTGGTCGCACACACCCGATCGGGCGGCTCGAAGTCGGGTCCGGTGACCGCGTTTGTTTCCGGCAAGGCCGATGTCAGGCAGAGCCCGCCGGCGGTGTCGCTGCGCTGACAACCCCGCTGGCCAAGCAAGCGCTTGGTTGATATCCTGACCCGGTGGACCGAGTGACCGGTCAGGCAATTAGCCGGCGAGACGAGCTGCTGGAGCTTGCCGCGACGATGTTTGCCGAGCGCGGACTGCGCGCCACCACGGTGCGCGATATCGCCGACGGCGCCGGCATCCTGTCCGGCAGCCTGTACCACCACTTCTCCTCCAAGGAGGAGATGGTCGACGAGCTACTGCGCAGCTTTCTGGACTGGTTGTTCGCCCGTTACCGCGAAATCGTGGACAGCGAAACCAATCCGCTGGAGCGGCTCAAGGGATTGTTCATGGCATCGTTCGACGCGATCGAGCGCCGGCACGCGCAGGTCGTCATCTATCAGGACGAGGCTCAACGGCTGTTGTCGCAGCCGCGGTTCTCCTACATCGAGGACATGAACCGCCAACAACGCAAGATGTGGGTCGAGGTGCTCCATCAGGGCATCGGCGAAGGCTACCTCCGGCCCGACCTCGACGTCGACCTCGTTTACCGTTTCATCCGTGACACCACCTGGGTGTCGGTCCGCTGGTATCAGCCCGGCGGCCCGCTCACCGCGGAGCAGGTGGGTCAGCAATATCTCGCCATCGTCCTTGGCGGCATTACCAAAGAAGGAGTCTGAAACATGGCTGAGGCATATGTGATTGACGCTGCGCGTACTGCGGTCGGCAAGCGCGGCGGCGCGCTCGCCGGGATCCACCCCGTCGATCTCGGTGCCCTCGGGTGGCGTGGGCTGCTCGACCGCGTCGACGTGGACCCCGCCGCCGTTGACGACGTGATCGCCGGTTGCGTCGACGCCATTGGGGCCCAGGCGGGCAACATCGCCCGGCTGTCCTGGTTGGCCGCCGGCTATCCCGAAGAGGTTCCCGGCGTCACCGTGGACCGGCAGTGCGGCTCCAGCCAGCAGGCGATTTCCTTTGGCGCGCAGGCGATCATGGCCGGCACAGCCGACCTGATCGTGGCCGGCGGCGTGCAGAACATGAGCCAAATCCCGATCTCGTCGGCGATGACGGTCGGTGAGCAGTTCGGTTTCACCTCACCCACCAACGAATCCAAGCAGTGGCTGCACCGCTACGGCGATCAGGAGATCTCCCAGTTCCGCGGCTCGGAGCTGATCGCCGAGAAGTGGAACCTGTCCCGCGAGGAGATGGAGCGCTTCGCGCTGACGAGCCATGAGCGCGCGTTCGCGGCGATCCGGGGCGGGCACTTCGACAACGAAATCATCACCGTGGAAACCGAATCCGGCCCGTTCCGGGTGGACGAGGGCCCGCGCGAGTCGTCGCTGGAGAAGATGGCCGGCCTCAAGACGCTGGTCGAGGGCGGCAAGCTGACGGCGGCGATGGCCAGCCAGATCTCCGACGGCGCCAGCGCCGTGCTGCTGGCGTCCGAGCAGGCCGTCAAGGACCACAACTTGACCCCGCGGGCCCGCATCCACCACATCAGTGCCCGCGCCGCCGACCCCGTGTTCATGCTCACCGGGCCGATCCCGGCCACCCGCTACGCGCTGGAGAAGACCGGCCTTTCCATCGGCGACATCGACACCGTTGAGATCAACGAGGCGTTCGCGCCCGTGGTGTTGGCCTGGCTCAAGGAGATCAAGGCGGACCCGGAGAAGGTCAACCCCAACGGCGGCGCCATTGCGCTGGGTCACCCGCTGGGCGCCACCGGCGCCAAGCTGTTCACCACCATGCTCAACGAGCTGGAACGCATCGGCGGTCGCTACGGTCTGCAGACGATGTGCGAGGGCGGTGGCACCGCCAACGTCACGATCATCGAGCGGTTGTAATTACCGATCCCGCTTTTCGCCGAGCGTGAACTGAGTGCGAATTTTTCGCTGATTTCTCGCCGTGATTTCACGCTCGGCGATCTAGGACTCCACGAACGCTGAAGCCGCCTGCAGGTGCTTGATCGCGTCGCTGACGATCGACTCGATCAGCTCGGCGCACGACGGCAGGTCCTCGAGGATGCCGGCCACCTGGCCGGACGCCAGCACCCCGGCTTCCGTATTACCTTCGACCAGACCGGCTTTCAGCAGCATCGGGGTGTTGGCCGCCATCAGGACCTGCGACCAGGTCAGCTCCTTGCCGTGGCGCATGGCCAGCCCGTCTTGGATCATCGACCGCCAGGTCATCCCCGACATCCGCTTGAACTTGCCGGCGTTGCGCACCGCCGCGGTGAAACCCCTTACCGGCGAACCACCCTCAAGCTTTTCCACCAGCTCGGTGCGCAGCACGCGATGCGGCATACCGTCGACCCGGGTGGTCACCACCGTGCCGTCCAGGGCCGACCCCAGGTAGCGCGCCTTGACGGCGTCGGGCACGGTCGAGTCCGAGGTCAGCAGGAACCGCGTGCCCATCGCCACGCCGGCCGCGCCGTAGGACAACGCCGCGGCCAACCCGCGCCCGTCGAAGAACCCGCCCGCCGCGATCACCGGAATGCCGCTGCCCGCAACGGCGTCCAGCACCGACGGCAGCAGCAGTGTGGTCGCGACGGGTCCGGTGTGGCCGCCGCCCTCGCCGCCCTGCACGATCATCGCGTCGGCCCCCCAGCCCGCGACCTTGCGCGCGTGTTTGGCCGCGCCGATCGACGGGATGACCACCGCCCCAGCCTCTTTCAGCCGGGTGATTAGCTCCTGCTTGGGCGCCAGCGCGAACGACGCCACCTTCACACCCTCACGGATCATCAGTTCGACACGGTCACCGGCGTCGGCGGCGTCGGCGCGGATGTTCACGCCGAACGGCTTGTCGGTGCCGGCCTTGACCTTGCCAATGGCCGTCGCCAACTCGTCCAGGGTCATGGTGGCCGACGCCAGGATGCCCAGGCCGCCCGCGTTGGCCGTGGCCGACACCAGGCGGGCGCCGGCGACCCAGCCCATCCCGGTCTGTACCACCGGATGCTCGACGCCGACCAGCTCGGTCAACGGCGTGCGCAATTTCATAGCCACCGCCGACGATGCAGAGCGAAGCGATGAGGAGGAGGCGGAAGGATCATGACCGGATCTCTCTGTCCCGCAGCGCCTTCGGGTCGATGACCTCGCGGATCAGGCGCAGCTCGTCATCTGTCGGCAACCGGGTCTCTTCGGCCTCGTCCAGGCCGTGCACATCGAACGAGGTGGCGTCGCGAACCTCGGCAGCCGTCACGCCCGGGTGCAGGGTCACCGCCCGCATCGTCCGGTCGGGGCCGCCGAAGTCGAACACGCCGAGGTTGGACACCACGCGATAGGTGTTGGCGAAACGGAACGCCGGATTGTCGGCGTCCACCCTGTCCCAGCCGACGCCGCAGACCACGTCGACCGCCTCGCAGAACACCCGTTTGGAGTGGTTGCCGACCCAGTAACTGGTGGCGTGGTTGATCGCATTGCCGGGCGCGCCGCGCAGGCCGAACATCTGCCGCGTCGGTTGCTGCAGCGGCCCGAACGCCGAGATGTTCTGATTGCCGAAGCGATCAACCTGATTGGCACCCATCACCACGTGGCGGCGCCCCCAGGCCAGCGTCTCGAAGACGCGGCCGAACGGCATCCAGCCCTCGATGGCGGCGGATGCACCCAGCGCCGGGGTGTCGGCGATCAGTTGTGCTTCGCCGTCGGTCAACAGAATGTCGGGGGAGAACGTCAACCGCGCCAAGCGGGCGCCGACAGACGCCATGTTGGTCATCGGGCTGACCATGATTTCGCCTGCGTCCCGGAATAATTCGGCGCAGGCGACCGCGCATACCTCGGCTCGGCTGCTCACTTGGATGCCTCTTCCTGGAAGGCTTTTACCGCCGCCTGGTAGTCGTCCTCGCTGCCCGAAAGGTAGGTCTGCACGAAGCTCTGCCAGCCCTCTTCCGTGGAAGCCGCTTCGGCGTAGTGCCGCTGGAATTTCTCGTCGCGGCCGTAATCCGGTGCGGCGGTGGTGAAGTGGGCGCCGCCCGGGGCTTCCACCACCGCGTCGACCATCATGCGGTTCACCAGCAGGGCCTGCGGCGGGACCGCCTTGATGAGCTCCTGGGTGGACACGACGCGCTCGACGGAGAGGTAGCGCTTCTCCGCCGCCATCAGGAACAGGTCGTCGAAGTAGGGGTCGATGCCGGTGTAGGCCGCGTTGCCTTGGCTATCGCCAAGATTGAGGTGCACAAAGGCGGCGTCCAGGCGCAACGCCGGCATGGCGATCAGCGTCTCGTGCCCGCCGCCCGGAGCCTCGTAGGGACTCGTGACCGTGGCCAGCTCGCCCTCCCAGAAGTCCGGTACCGAACTGCCCAGCCCGGCGCGGATGGGCAGAAACGGCAGCCGCTGCGCCGCCGCCTGCAAGCCACAGCGCAGCATGCCCTCGTCCATTTCCCGCGCCTCGATCGCCCCGCTGGTGCGCGCCTTGGCGAACCACGGATCATAGAAGGGCGGCGAGTCCAGCGAGACGAACCCGTAGTAGACGCGCTTGACCTTGCCGGCCGAGCACAGCAGCCCGAGATCGGGTCCGCCGTAGGTGACCACCGTCAAATCGGTGACGTCCGTGCGCAACAAGGCGCGTACGAAGGCCATCGGCTTGCGCCGCGATCCCCAGCCGCCGATGCCGATGGTCATACCGCTGCGCAGACCCGCAACGGCCTCGTCGAGACTGGTCCTCTTGTCGGACACTACTTTTCGCCCTTCTTCGTGCCGGCGAACTCGTCACGGTGCTCGTCGGACACCCCGGCAAGGTTCAGCTCGAAGGTAAAACCCTGCTCCATGCGGTAACTCGAGTTGACCCGTTGTACGTCGATGAGGTTCAGCGCTTCCTTGGCGGCGCGGATCACCCGGGTGTCCTTGGCGGCGATGTCGCGGGCCACCCGCAAGGCGGCCTCGTCCAGCTCGTCGCGCGGCACCACCTCGTGCACAGAGCCGAAGTGGTGCAGCGTGGCGGCGTCCACCGTGGCCGCGGTGAAGAACAGCCGGCGCATCATGTGCTGCGGGACCAGCCGGGACAGGTGGGTCGCCGCGCCCAGCGCGCCCCGCTCCACCTCCGGCAACCCGAAGGTGGCGTCGTCGGACGCCACGATCACGTCGGCGTTGCCGACCAGCCCGATCCCGCCGCCGACGCAGAATCCGTTCACCGCAGCGATCACCGGTACCGCGCACTCGTAGACCGCGCGGAACGCGGCGAAGCAGCCCCGGTTGGCGTCGATCAGCGCGGTGAACCCCTCGGTGCGCTGCATCTCCTTGATATCCACGCCGGCGTTGAAGCCGCGGCCCTCGGCCCGAAGGATCACGGCGTGGGTGGTGCCATCGGCGCCTGCCGCCGTGATGGCGTCGGCCAGCTCGAACCAGCCGCGTGACGGGATGGCGTTGACGGGCGGGTAGTCGACGGTGACCGCGACTATGCCCGGCTCGGTGACAGTGGATTTGATCGTCATGGCACGTCCTGTGGGGTGGTTACCTAAGCAAGCACTTGCTTGGTACGCTAGCACAGTGATTCGCCCCGAAGCAGGCCCCCTATTTGGAGAAGGCATCAAATTGGGGCTGGCCGGACGGGTGGTTCTGGTTACCGGAGGGGTTCGCGGAGTGGGCGCCGGCATCAGTTCGGTTTTCCACGAGCAAGGCGCGACGGTCGTGACCTGCGCGCGGCGCGCGGTCGAAGGCCTCCCCTACGAATTCCACTCGTGCGACGTCCGTGACGAAGATGCCGTCAAGGCTTTGATTGACGTCATCGTCGACACCCACGGGCGGCTTGACGTCGTGGTCAACAACGCCGGTGGGTCGCCGTTCGTGCTGACCGCGGAGTCCAGTCCGAAGTTCAATCGTAAGATCATCGAGCTCAATCTCATTGGCGGC
Organism: uncultured Actinomycetota bacterium; assembly: GCA_963758775.1. Taxonomy (GTDB): domain Bacteria; phylum Actinomycetota; class Actinomycetes; order Mycobacteriales; family Mycobacteriaceae; genus Mycobacterium. Next base: position 190,078 of record CAVWWU010000010.1, on the reverse strand, counting down.
CTGCTGGTTTCGCAGTTCGCGAACGAGAAGATGCAGGGCCAGCCGACGGGTGGGTCGATCGTCAACATCTGCAGCCTGTCCGGTCGGCGCCCGTCGCCCGGCACCGGCGCGTACGGCGCGGCCAAGGCCGGACTGGAAAGCCTCACGCAGACGCTGGCGGTGGAATGGGGACCCAAGGTCCGGGTGAACGCCTGCGTGGTTGGGATGGTCGAAACCGAACAGGCCGACCTGTTCTACGGCGACGCCGAGTCGATCGCCGCGATCTCCAAGAACGTGCCCCTGGGTCGGCTGGCCAAGCCGGAGGATGTCGGTTGGGCCGCAGCGTTTTTGGCCTCCGACGCGGCGTCCTACATCAGCGGCGCCTCGTTGGAGGTGCACGGCGGCGGCGAGCCGCCACACTATCTGGCCACCACGACCGCGAGTGCGGTCAAGTAGAGGATCCGAGGAGAATGGGCAGCTATGGGAATAGTTGACGGCCGTGTCGTCATCGTCACCGGAGCAGGCGGCGGTATCGGTCGCGCGCACGCGCTGGCCTTCGCCGCCGAAGGTGCGCGCGTGGTGGTCAACGACATCGGCGTGGGGCTGGATGGCTCGCCGGCGGGTGGCGGCAGCGCGGCGCAGGGCGTGGTCGACGAAATCACCGCCGCCGGCGGCGAAGCCGTCGCCAACGGAGCCAACATCGCAGACTGGAACCAGGCCGCCGGCCTGGTGCAGGCCGCGGTCGAAACCTTCGGTGGCCTAGACGTTTTGGTGAACAACGCCGGCATCGTGCGCGACCGGATGATGGCCAACACCAGCGAGGAGGAGTTCGACGCCGTCATCGCCGTGCACCTCAAGGGCCACTTCGCGACCATGCGCCATGCCGCCTCGTATTGGCGGGCCCAGTCCAAAGAGGGCAAGACTGTTGACGCGCGGATCATCAACACCAGTTCCGGTGCGGGCCTGCAGGGCAGTGTCGGCCAGGGCAACTACAGCGCCGCCAAGGCCGGCATCGCCGCGATGACGCTCGTCGCCGCCGCCGAGATGGGCCGGTACGGCGTTACCGTCAACGCCATCGCGCCGTCGGCGCGCACGCGGATGACCGAGACCGTCTTCGCCGAGATGATGGCCACGCAGGACGACGAGTTCGATGCCATGGCGCCGGAAAACGTATCGCCCCTTGTTGTTTGGCTGGGCAGCGTCGAGTCGCGCGATGTCACCGGGCAGGTGTTCGAGGTCGAGGGCGGCAAGATCCGCGTTGCCGAGGGCTGGGCGCACGGCCCGCAGGTCGACAAGGGCGCCCGTTGGGACCCGGTCGAATTGGGACCCGTCGTCACCGATCTGCTGGCCAAGGCGCGCCCGGCGGTTCCGGTCTACGGAGCTTAGCTCTTTGCGCCGAACGTGAACGTGCGGCGAGATTTTGGTCGAATTTGCACCGTGGTTTCACGCTCGGCGAGAGATTACGGATCGCAGATGACGATCGGGATCTCCCGGTCGGTCCAGGACTGGTAGTCCTCGAAGTTCGGATACATGGCAACCATCTTCGGCCAGTACTCCGTGCGCTCGTCGGAAGTCGCGTCGCGCGCCCGCAGCGAAAGCACTTCGCCTTTGATCTGAACGGACACTTCGGGATTGGCCTTCAGGTTGAGGTACCAGAGTGGGTGTTTGTCGCTGCCCACCCGCGAGGCGCCCAGAATGACGCGGTCGCCCTCGCGCAGGTAGAGCAGCGGGCTGACCCGGGGCCGGCCGGTTTTGCGTCCGGTGGTGGTGAGCAGTGCAACCGGAGCGTTCTGCATCGTGCCGCCGAGTTTTCCGTTGCTGAGCCGATAGACCCACGTGTTGGCGCGTCCCAACCACTTGAGGAAAAATGTCATCCGTGGTGAATTCAGGGCGGGCGGCTTTTTCATCGGAATCTCGTTAGCGCTGAATGAACGGGGTGAAGCGGACCCGGATGTGCTGGATTTCGGCTCTGCCGCTTGAGCTTTCGGCCGGGATCAGGAACGTCTCGCGAACCCGCCCGCCGACCCGGCGTCCGGCCAATGCCGCCTTGGTCAGCACGTCGTATGCCGCGTGCACCTCGTCGCCGACGAGGCGGTAGTCCGGCGACGACGTGTGTGCCAGCAACCGGTACTGCGGCCCGCGATTGAGGCTGCGCCGCAAATGATTTCCGGAGAACCCGTTCTTGAAGCCCTGCTCGATGCGGACGCACCCGGCCGCGAACGGCACGGAATCACCGTCGTGGCTGACCAGCGCGTCGATGTAGGCCTGTGCCGCCGCAATGCGGCTCTCGTCGGAGACGATCAATTCTCAGATGCGCTCGATGATGGTGCCGGTCGACAGGGCCCCGCCGGCGCACATGGTGATCAGCGCCGTGCTCTGGTCGGTGCGCTCCAGCTCGTGCAGCGCGGTGGTGATGAGCCGACTACCGGTGCAGCCCACCGGGTGGCCGAGCGCGATCGCGCCGCCGTTGACGTTCACCGTGGCCATGTCGGGCTCGTGGACCCGCGCCCAGGACAGCACCACCGAAGCGAACGCCTCGTTGATCTCGGTGAGGTCGATGTCGCCCATCTTCATGCCGGCCTTCTCCAGCACCTTCGCCGTCGACTGCACCGGGCCGTCCAGGTGGTAGTAGGGCTCGGCGCCCACCAGCGCCTGACTGACGATCCGCGCCCGCGGCCGCAGCCCGAGCGCCTTGGCCTTGTCCTCGTCCATCCACAGCACCGCGGCCGCGCCGTCGGAGATCTGCGACGACGTGCCGGCGGTGTGAATCCCGCCCTCGATGACCGGTTTCAGCTGGCTCAGGCCCTCGACTGTCGTGTCGCGCAGCCCCTGGTCCCGGGACACCATGTGGCGGTCGCTGGTGGGCTGCTTCTGCTCATCGAGCACCGGCGCCTCGATCGGCGAGATTTCCCGGTCGAAACGGCCCTCGTCCCAGGCCCGCTTGGCGCGCAGCTGAGACTGGAAGCCCCAAGCGTCGATGTCGTCCCGGGTGATGCCGCGTCGCTTGGCGATTCGCTCGGCGGCGGTGAACTGGTCGGGCAGGTCGATGTCCCAGGATTCGGCGCGCCAATTGCGATCAGGACCAGCGTTTGCGCCCAGGCCCACCCGGCTCATCGCCTCGATGCCGCAGGCAATGCCGATGTCGATCGCGCCGATGGCGATCAGCCCGGCGATCAGGTGGTTGGCCTGCTGGCCGCTGCCGCACTGGCAGTCGACAGTGGTGGCGCCGACCTGTTCGGGCAGACCAACGGTCAGCCAGGAGGTGCGGGTGATGTTGTTGGACTGCTCGGCGAACTGGGTGACGCACCCGCCGATCAGCTGTTCGACGTCACTGGCGTCTATGCCGGCCTTATTGACCAGTGCCCTTTGCACCCCGCCCAACAACTCAGTCGCGTGCAGGCCTGACAGCAAGCCATTGCGCTTGCCGATGGGGCTGCGAGTGGCTTCTACGATTACCGGGTTACCCATTCCGTCAGGCTAGAACACGTTTCATTACTCTGACAAGCGAGGATGGTGACCTGCCTTTTATCTGCGCAGGAGCCGTGTTTTACTGGAACTAGAACACGTTGCAATTAGTGTTGCAAAAGGAGCGCACCGCATATGGCACCCCCCAACATTCCCGCCGACTTCGACTTCCTGGACCCCGACGTCAACCTCGCCGGGCTGCCCGTCGCGGAGCTGGCCGAGTTGCGTAAGTCGGAGCCGATCCACTGGGTTGACATCCCGGGCGGCAGTGGAGGCTTCGAGGACGAGGGTTATTGGATCGCCACCAAGCACGCGGACGTCAAGGAGGTCTCGCGCCGCAGCGACGTCTTCTCCAGCTGGCTGAACGGCGCGATCCCGACCTGGCCGCCGGAGATGAAGCGCGAGCAGGTCGAGTTGCAGCGCAGCGTCATGCTGAACATGGACGCACCGCACCACACCCGGCTGCGCAAGATCATCTCCCGCGGGTTCACGCCACGGGCCATCGGGCGCTTGGAGGAGGAGCTCGCGCAGCGTGCACAGAACATCGCCAAAGCCGCATCTGCGGAGGGCTCCGGTGACTTCGTCGAACAGGTGTCCTGCGAGCTGCCGCTGCAAGCCATCGCGGGCCTGCTCGGCGTCCCCCAGGAGGACCGCGACAAGCTCTTCCGCTGGTCCAACGAGATGACGGGCGGCACCGACCCCGAGTACGCCGACGTCGATCCCGCGCAGACGTCGATGGAACTGATCATGTACGCGATGGCGATGGCCGCCGAGCGCAACGAGAACCCCACCGACGATATCGTCACGGCGCTGGTCCAGGCCGACATCGACGGGGAGAAGCTCTCCGACGACGAGTTCGGCTTCTTCGTGGTGATGCTCGCGGTGGCCGGCAACGAGACCACCCGCAACTCGATCACCCACGGCATGATCGCCTTCGCGAACAACCCGGACCAGTGGGAGCTGTTCAAGAAGGAGCGCCCGTCGACCGCGGCCGACGAGATCATCCGCTGGGCCACACCGGTATCGGCGTTCCAGCGCACCGCCAACGAGGACGTCGAGCTGGGCGGGGTCCAGATCAAGAAGGGGCAGCGGGTGGTGATGTCCTACCGCTCGGCCAACTTCGACGAAGAGGTCTTCGACGACCCGCACTCCTTCAACATCCTGCGCGACCCGAACCCGCATGTCGGCTTCGGCGGCACCGGCGCCCACTACTGCATCGGTGCGAACCTGGCCCGCATGACCATCAACCTCATCTTCAACGCGGTGGCCGATCACATGCCGGACCTCAAGCCGGTCGGCGAGCCCGAGCGGCTGCGGTCGGGCTGGCTCAACGGCATCAAGCACTGGCAGGTCGATTACGCCGGCAACTCCGCGGTGAAGTCCTGATGGATTTCGATCTCACCGCGACGCAGCAGGCTGTCGCCGACGTCGTAACGTCTGTGCTGGAACGGGATTTGACCTGGGACGCGCTCGTCAGCGGAGGGGTGACCGCGCTGCCCGTGCCGGAACGCCTCGGCGGTGACGGCGTGGGTCTACCCGAGGTCGCAACGGTTCTCACCGAAGTGGGCCGCCACGGCGCCATCACACCGGCGCTGGCGACACTGGGCTTCGGCGTGCTGCCATTGGTCGACCTGGCGTCCGACGAGCAGCAGGACCGGTTCCTGGGCGCCGTCGCCAGGGGCGGGGTGTTGACCGCCGCGCTCAACGAACCCGGAACCGCGCTGCCCGACCGGCCCGCCACCACCTTCGCCGGCGGGCGGCTCTCGGGTACCAAAGTCGGTGTGGCATATGCCGAACAAGCGGATTGGCTCATCGTGACCGCCGACAGCGCGGTGGTGGTGGTGTCGACGAAAGCCGACGGCGTGGATGTGGTCCGCACGCCGACATCGAATGGCTCGGAGGAGTACACGGTCACCTTCGCCGGAGTGACGGTGCCCGACAGCGATGTGCTCGCCGGGGCCACCCCGCGCCGGGTCAACGAGCTGGCACTGACCGCGGTCGGCGCCTTCACCGACGGGCTGGTGGCGGGCGCTCTGCGGCTGACCGCCGACTACGTGGCCAACCGCAAGCAGTTCGACAGACCTCTGTCGACCTTCCAGACCGTCGCGGCGCAGCTTGCGGAGGTGTACATCGCTTCGCGGACAATCGATTTGGCCGCTAAGTCGGTGATCTGGCGACTGTCCGAGGGGCGCGACGCCGACAGCGACCTGGATGTGCTCGGGTACTGGATCACGTCGCAGGCGCCGCCGGTGATGCAGCTCTGTCACCACCTGCACGGCGGCATGGGCATGGACATCACCTACCCGATGCACCGGTACTACTCCACGATCAAAGACCTGACCCGGCTGCTGGGCGGGCCATCGCATCGTCTCGACCTGGTGGGAGCGCAATGTTCATCGAACTGACCCCGGAGCAGCGCCAGCTGCAAGCCGAACTACGCCAATACTTCTCGAACCTCATCTCCTCCGACGAGATGAAGGCGATGGAACAAGACCGGCACAACGCCGCCTACCGCGCGGTGATCCGGCGGATGGGCCAGGACGGCAAACTCGGCGTCGGATGGCCAAAGGAGTTCGGCGGCCATGGATTCGGCCCGATCGAACAGTCGATCTTCGTCAACGAGGCCCACCGGGCCGACGTGCCGCTACCCGCGGTGACGCTGCAGACGGTCGGCCCGGTTCTGCAGCAGTTCGGCAGCGAGCTGCAGAAGAAGAAGTTCTTGCCGGCGATCCTGGCCGGTGAAGTGCACTTCGCGATCGGCTACACCGAGCCCGAAGCCGGGACCGACCTCGCGTCGTTGCGGACGACCGCCGTGCGGCAGGGCGACGAGTACATCGTCAACGGCCAGAAGATCTTCACCACCGGCGCCCACGACGCCGACTACGTCTGGTTGGCCTGCCGCACCGACCCGGAAGCGGTCAAGCACAAGGGCATTTCGATCCTGATCGTCGACACCAAAGATCCCGGCTACTCCTGGACGCCGATCATCCTGTCCGACGGCGCCCACCACACCAACGCCACCTACTACAACGACGTGCGGGTGCCCGCCGACATGCTGGTGGGCGAGGAGAACGGCGGGTGGCGGCTGATCACCACGCAGCTCAACAACGAGCGGGTCATGCTCGGCCCGGCCGGCCGCACCGCCGGCATCTACGACCGGCTGCACGCCTGGGCGTCCAAGCCCGGCGGCGACGGCGTCACTCCGATCGATCACGACGACGTGAAACGCGCCCTGGGCGAGATCTATGCGATGTGGCGGATCAACGAGTTGCTGAACTGGCAGGTGGCCGCCGCCGGCGAGGACATCAACGTGGCCGACGCCGCGTCGACCAAAGTCTTTGGCACCGAGAAGATTCAGTACATCGGCCGGCTCGCCGAGGAAATCGTCGGCAAGTACGGCAACCCGGCGGAACCAGGCACCGCCGAGCTGCTCGAGTGGCTGGATTCGCAGACCAAGCGAAACTTGGTAATCACCTTCGGCGGAGGCGTCAACGAGGTCATGCGCGAGATGATCGCGGCGGCCGGCCTCAAAGTGCCGAGGGTGCCTCGATGACGGACATCCGCGAAGCCGTCGACAAGATCACCGCCACCGTCGTCGCCGCGCCGCGCGATGCTCGGGATCCGGTGAACCTGCCGACGGTCAAGACTTGGGTGGAAGCCCTCGGCGACAGAAATCCGATCTACGTCGACGAGGCTGCGGCGAAGGCCGCGGGTCATCCCGGAATCGTGGCGCCACCCGCCATGATTCAGGTGTGGACGATGTTCGGCCTTTCCGGCGAGCGTCCGACCGACGACCCCATGGGCCCGATGATGGAGCTGTTCGACGGCGCGGGGTATGTCGGTGTCGTCGCCACCAACTGCGAGCAGACCTACCATCGGTATCTGCGACCCGGCGAGCAGGTCAGCATCGCTTCTGAGATGCGTGACGTGGTGGGGCCCAAGCAGACCGCGCTCGGCGAGGGCTGGTTCATCAACCAGCACATCACCTGGCGCGTCGGCGATGAGGACGTCGCCGAGATGGCCTGGCGCATCCTCAAATTCAAGCCGCGTGAGGACTCTGGCGCCGCTTCGGTGCCCGGCGACCTGGACCCGGATACCATGATGCGTCCGGCGGTGTCGCGCGATACCGCGTTCTTCTGGGAGGGCGTCAAAGCGCACGAACTGCGCATCCAGCAGCGGCCCGACGGCACCCTGCAGCACCCGCCGGTCCCGGCCGTGTGGCAGGACAAAGAGCAACCCATCGACTATGTGGTCTCTGGCGGCACGGGCACGGTGTACAGCTTCGTGGTGCACCACGCGCCCAAGGTGCCCGGGCGCACGCTGCCCTTCGTCATCGCGTTGGTGGAACTCGAAGAGGGCGTCCGCATGCTGGGTGAGCTGCGGGGCGTCGATCCCGCCGAGGTGAAGATCGGAATGCCTGTCCGCACAACCTATATCGACTTCCCCGCTGGCGAGTCCGGGCCGGAATGGACCCTGTACGCATGGGAGCCACAGGCATGAGCGCGCCCGCCATCGAAGTGGGAACAACGCTGCCCGAACTCAAGATCGAGGGCACGCCCACCTTCATCATCTCGACAGCCATTGCCACCCGTGACTACCAGGATGTGCACCACGACCGAGACCTGGCGCAGGCCAAGGGATCCAAGGACATCTTCGTCAACATCCTCACCGACACCGGGTTGGTGCAGCGCTTCCTGACTGACTGGGCTGGGCCGACGGCGATGATCAAGTCGATCGGGCTGCGGCTGGGGGTGCCGTGGTACGCCTACGACACCATCACCTTCACCGGTGAGGTGACTGCGGTGGAAGACGGGCTGATCACGGTAAAGGTGTTCGGCCGCAACAGTCTTGGTGACCACGTCATCGCGAACGCCACCCTTACGATCGGGGACGGTTAGATGCCGCCGCGCTTGCTAAATGGCCGAGCCGCCATCGTCGGCATCGGCGCCACCGATTTCTCGAAGGATTCCGGTCGCAGCGAGTTGCGGCTGGCTGCCGAGGCCGTTCTTGACGCGCTCGATGACGCGGGCCTTTCGCCGTCGGACGTCGACGGGCTCACGACCTTCACGATGGACACCAACAACGAGACCGCAGTAGCGCGTGCGACCGGCATCGGTGACCTGAGGTTCTTCGCCCAGACGGGCTACGGCGGGGGTGCCGCGTGCGGGACCGTCGCGCATGCTGCGGCGGCTGTCGCGACCGGACTGGCGGACGTGGTGGTGGCCTACCGGGCGTTCAACGAGCGTTCCGGCCAGCGCTTCGGTCAGGTGCAGACTCGACTAATCGGAAACGCCGGCGCGCAGGCCGATTCGACGGCGGCAGACAATTCGTTCTCTTACCCGCACGGGCTGTCGACGCCGGCTGCGCAGGTCGCCATGATCGCGCAGCGATACATGCACTGGTCGGGCGCGACCAGCCGCGACTTCGGTGCGGTATCGGTGGCCGACCGCAAGCATGCCGCCAAAAACCCGAAGGCGTACTTCTACGAGAAGCCGATCACCATTGAGGACCATCAGAATTCGCGGTGGATCGCCGAGCCACTCCGGTTGCTGGACTGCTGCCAGGAGACCGACGGTGCGGTCGCTTTGGTGGTGACATCGGTGGAGCGTGCCCGGGATCTCAAGCATCGGCCCGCGGTCATTGAGGGTGCGGCCCAGGGCGCGAGTCCCGACCAGTACACGATGGTCAGCTACTACCGCCCCGAACTCGGGCTGCCCGAGATGGGGGTCGTCGGAAAGCAGCTCTGGCAGCAGTCAGGTCTGTCGCCGAACGACATCCAGACGGCGGTGATCTACGACCATTTCACCCCGTTCACGCTGATTCAGTTGGAGGAGTTGGGATTCTGCGGCCGGGGTGAGGCCAAGGACTTCATCGCCGGCGGCGCGATCGAGGTGGGCGGAAGACTTCCGATCAATACGCACGGCGGTCAGCTGGGCGAGGCCTACATCCACGGCATGAACGGCATCGCCGAGGGTGTGCGGCAACTGCGCGGGACCTCGGTGAACCCGGTGCCCGACGTCGAGCACGTTCTGGTCACGGCGGGCACGGGTGTGCCCACATCGGGATTGATCCTGGGCTGATTGTCGGCTGAGGCGCCGTCGATACCGCCTACGTGCGCTTCCGTGCCCCCGGCGTTGCCACGGCCCGAATGAAGTTGGCGGCGAAGTCCTCACAAGCGTCGTCGATATCGGGGAGGGTGAGCCCGGGAACGTCGGGGAAGGCCGGTCGCATGAGCATATGGATCACGATCGGCCCGAGGAGTTGTTGGGCCAGCACGATTACCGACTGGTCGCGGATACGCCCCGCTCGGATCTCGGCGTCGAACCACTCTCCGAGCGTGCCGAACAACCGCGGTGCCGTATAGCGAAGTAGGGACTGCACCGCCGCGCTCCTCGGTCGCGAGGATGCCTCGGCGAACATGGCTGGAGTGACGCGGGGTTCGCGATTCAGCGCGCTTGCCACGGTGCGGTAAAAGCCACGCACCGTGGAGTGGAGATCACCCTGGGGCCGGGCCAAATATTCCTCGATGTCGCGGATGGGGCTGAACTGGTCGAACACTGCGCGCATGAGTTCGTCGCGCCCTCCGAACGCGGCGTGCAAGCTGAACACCGAGCAATCCGCGCGTTCGGCGATCGCCTCGAGTGTGGCTGCCGCCAAACCGTTCTCGCTGACCAGGCCCGCCGCTGCGGTGAGCGCCCGCTGGCGTACCGGGGGACGGCCACCGGGATCAATGCCGGCCGCGCGAACTGCGGCATCCAGAGAGCTGCGTGATCCGCCGAGTCGCCGTAGCAACGTACTGCGGGAGATATCGGCTTCGGCGGCAATCGCACTAACCGGAACTTCGGCGATGTCGCGTTTCAGGGCTTCGGCGGCTCGCACCGCGGCCTCGATCAACTCCTTGGCGACGGGGGGCTGGTCGACCACGGTGGTGGAACCACCAGAATCGGCTTTGGTGCGATGGTGCGGCATCTTTGCCCCTTCAGTGCTCGCCCTGAGCGGAACCGACATTGAGGCATTCGGCATCGTCGGAGATCACACTATTCTTCAGGCGTCGGTGCAGGCGCGCGACCCTGCTCAGCTGAGCGAACAGGTTTATCGAGGCCAACATGGGGATCCCCCCGATGAACGTTCTGAAGGAGGGGTGTCCGCCGTAGACGTGGAGTTCGTAAAGGCAGCCGACCACGTAAAAAAATCCCGCGGAAAAGACGGTGAGCGGTATCGCATAGGCGAGCGGTGATCGGGCGTCGGCAACCAGTTCACTCGCGTAGTCGTACTCGTCCCGTGTCAGTGGTTCGCGTTTGCGAAGTTTGGCCAGAACGGCTTTGTGAGCACCGATGATCTCGCCAAGGGGTGCGGGCGTCCGATTTTCCAGCCGCCCGACATAGACGAATACGCATGCGGCGCCGGTCACTGCCGACACGCCGGCAAGAACGGTGAGATAACCCCAGAGTCCGAGATTCATGCCGTCGTTCCTTTGATCTCGTCGAGATCGGCGGTGTGCGCCCGGCGTGTTGATCCGGGTGCCGCCGGGTCGCCGTCCTCCCACAGCAGCAGTTGACGGACCGCTTGACGTGATCCATAGGGCTGCAGCATTTGACTGGCGGGGCGGGGCCGGACTTTGAGTGGCCACCAGAACCATCGTCCGATCAGCGCTGCGATGGATGGCGTCATAAACGAACGCACGATCAACGTGTCGAACAGCAAACCCAGGGCGATTGTCGTCCCGATCTGACCGAGAATCCGTAAGTCCGCGAACACGAAAGATGCCATGGTCGCCGCGAACACCAGACCGGCCGACGTCACCACCGCGCCGGAACCGGCCATTGACCGGATGATGCCGGTCTTCAAGCCGGCTCCGATCTCTTCTTTGAACCGGGAGATCAACAGCAGGTTGTAGTCCGAGCCCACCGCCAACAGCAGAATCACGGCCAGCGCCAACACAATCCAGTACAGCTGGATGCCGAAGATATCCTGCCAAATCAGCACGGACAGCCCGAACGATGCACCAAGTGACAGAGCCACGGTACCCACGATGACCAACGCGGCGACGACACTTCGCGTGATGAATATCATGACCAGCAGAATAAGGCTGAGCGCAGCAACTCCGGCGATCATCAGGTCGTACCTCGCGCCGTCCTGGATATCTTTGTAGGTGGCCGCAGTACCGGCTATGAAGATCTTGGATCCGGCCAGGGGTGTGCCCTTGATGGCATCTTGGGCAGCGTGCCTGATGGTGTTGATGTGCGAAATACCTTGGGGCGTAGCCGGATCACCATCATGGGTGATGATCATGCGGGCGGCTTTGCCGTCCGGCGACAAGAACAGCTTGAGGCCGCGTTCGAATTCGGGGTTGGTGAATGCTTCAGGCGGTAGATAGAACGAATCGTCGGTTTTCGACGCGTCGTATGCCTGACCGAGTGCGGTGGCGTTCTGCAGCGCCGCTGCCGCCTGGTCGTTGAGGCCGGAGTTGGTGGCGTAGTTCGTCATAGTCAGGTCGCGGTTGGATTCCTGGCTCGCGATCTGGGGCGGTATCAGCGCAAGCAGCTTGGGCTGCAGCGCGTCCAATTTGGCAATGCTGCCCGAGACGCTGTTCAGTTCGTCTGTCAGCGCATCGACGCCATCGAGTACGTCGAACAACGAACGGAACGTTGCGCAAACCGGTATGTCGAAACAGTGTTTATCCCAATAGAAGTAGCTGCGGATCGGCCGGAAGAAGTCGTCGAAGTTGGCGATCTTGTCGCGCAGGTCTTTGGTCGTGGCAACCGTGCGCTGAAATGCCTGCGCCTGCTCGTCGGTGACGGCGCTGGACTGCTGTTGAAGCGTATATTGTTGCCGCAGAACATCTATCGAATTGTTGATCACCGCGACCTGCTTGAGCAGGTTAGCAGTCTGGGATTGCTGGAAGGGCAGATTGTTGATCTGAGTCGCGTTTCCCGCGCTGATCTGGAACGGGATCGACGAGTGGTCCAGTGGCGTACCCAATGGGCGGGTGATCGATTGCACTTGTGCGATGCCGTCGGTATGGAAGATGGCCTTGGCGACGCGTTCGAGCAGGATCATATCGGTGGAGTTCCGCAGGTCATGGTCGGCTTCGACCATCAACAGTTCCGGGTTGAGCCGCGCCTGTGAAAAGTGGCGCTCTGCAGCGGCATAACCGACATTGGCCGGGGCGCTGGCGGGCATGTAGGGGCGGGCGTCGTAACTTGTCTTGTATCCGGGCAGGGCCAGCAGACCGATGAGGGCTACGGCGATCGTCACCAGCAGGATGGGGCCGGGCCAGCGCACGATGGCGGTGCCGATACGCCGCCACCGCTGCGTGTTCATCTGGCGGTTGGGTTCGAATAGACCGAAATGCCTTCCGATGACCAGGATTGCGGGCGCCAGGGTCAGCGCCGCCAGCACCGCGATGAGGACGCCCGAAGCCGCGGGAATCCCAAGGCTCTGGAAATAGGGGAGCCGAGTGAAGGTCAAGCAGAATACGGCGCCGGCAATCGTCAGGCCCGAACCCAGGATGATGTGCGCGGTCCCGCGGTACATCGTCTCAAACGCTGATACCCGATCCTGGCCCGCGTACCGCGCCTCGTGAAAGCGGCCGAGAATGAAGATCGCATAATCCGTGCCGGCGGCGATGACGAGAAGTGTCAGCAGATTGGTCGAGTACGTCGAGAGCTTGATGATGCCGGCGTTGGCGAGAACGGCGACAACTCCGCGCGAAGCGGTCAACTCGATCATGACGGTGAAAATGACAACGACCACCGTGGTGATGCGACGGTAGACCGAAAACAGCATCAGTGCGATCACCCCGATGGTGATCAGGGTGGTCTTGAGGGTGCCTTTGCCGCCTACCTCGAACTGGTCGGTTACCAATGGCGCCGGGCCCGTGACGAAAACCTTGACGCCCGGCGGCGGTGATGAATGGTCGACGATATTGCGCACCGAATCGACGGATTCGTTGGCCAGCGACTCGCCTTGATTACCTGCGAGATAGACCTGCACCAACGCTGCCTTGCCGTCGGAGCTCTGCGAGCCGGACGCCGTCAGCGGGTCGCCCCAGAAGTTCTGAATGTGTTGGACATGCTTCGTGTCTCGTGCGAGCTTGTCGATCAAGCCGTCGTAGTAGTGGTGTGCGTCGGCGCCGAGCGGTCGATCGCCCTCCAGCACGATCATCGCCGCGCTGTCGGAATCGAATTCCCGGAACACCTTGCCGATGCGTTTGCTCGCCTGTAGCGACGGGGCGTCTTGCGGACTCAGCGAAACGTTGTGCGCCTGGGCGACCTTCTCCAACTGCGGCACGAAGACGTTCGTTACCACCGCCACGCCGAGCCAGAAGAAGGCGATCGGCACGGAGAACCGGCGAATGAGATCCGGGAGTGAGCGTCGCCGGACGGTCTGATTGCTCATCCGGACTTGTCCAGGCAGTAGGCGAAGGCGTGGTAGGTGTTCACCGTTCTCTCGTCCTTGACCTCGTTGTCGATCTTGATCCGGCAGCCAATCCAGTCGCGGTCGCCCTGAGCGGAGACGGTGACGAACACCGCCGGTTGAGTGGTGGTGGTGTCATAGGCCCAGGGCAATGCGACGGCGTCGGCGCGCTGAGGTTGGGCGTTCACGTCCAGGTAGGTGATGGTTGCCTGCGTGCCAGGCGGCCCGAAAACCTCGATCAAAACGTGCTTGGGGTTGAACGGAGCGACGTCGTCGCTGTTGCCGCGAGGTGTCGACGTGACATCTTGCGAGGCGAAGATGCCGTGTAGGCGATAGACCGTGAAACCGGCCAGGGCGAGGACCGCGACGGCGACCACCAGCATCCAGCGTCGGCCGAGTCGGCGTCCGACTGAAAACCGCTGCATCCGTGACACTTTCGACGCAGGGGCTGGGAGGTCATCCGTGCGACGGTTTACGCTCGCAGCCTTTGACACAGGAGCTAATGTAAACTGTATTGTTGGTTCAAGCAAGCGCTCACGCCGATTGTGCGACGAGCCGCACGCTGGTTGCCGACTGTGCGGCCACCCTCACAGCCGGCGAATGAATAATTGTGGATCGTTGAAGTGGCAGAGCGGCGGTGCGTGTGACGCTGCCGTCTTGCGGGCGCGCCTGGGCGAAATGGCGGGGGCCCACCGGTACTACGCCGGCACCAACTCCACGCCGCTGAGCACGACCGCGTTGTCGCGCGCAGGCGCGACAACGCCACCCACGAAACGGCCATCCTCTTTCCACACGTTGACTTGCAACGTCTCACCCGGAAATGCCACACCGGCAAAGCGGGCGCCGTAGGCTGCGACGGCCCCGGCATCCCCGTCGAGCAGGGCGTCGGTGATGGCCTTGCACGTCATGCCGTAGGTGCACAGCCCATGCAAAATGGGTCGCGGAAAGCCTGCGGCAGCGGCGAATTCGGGATCGGAGTGCAGCGGGTTGCGGTCGCCGCACAGCCGGTACAGCAGCGCCTGCTGCGGCAGTAGCGGCATCGCCAGCTCGAGATCGGGCGCGCGATCCGGAACACCGTCCGAGGATGATGGCCCGCGCTCGCCGCCGAAGCCGCCCTCGCCGCGCGCGAAGATCGACCGCCTCTGCGTCCACAGCAGGGTGCCGTCCGTTGCGGTGACGGAGGTCTCGCTCCAGATCACCGCGGCCTTGCCCTTGTCCCAGATGTCGGTGAACCGGGTGACGGCCGTCGCCGACCCCGAAGGTGGCAGCGGCGCAGGCACTTCCACCCGTTCGCTGGCGTGCAACACCTTGGCCAGCTCGATGTCGATGCCGGGAAACTGCACGGTCGGTGGCTCGGTCATGTGGAACGAGGCGGCCACGTTGCCGAAGGTCGGCAGCACCTGAGGCGTCTTGTCGATCAAGTAGCGCAGCTCGCGGGGGTCCATCGGATCGCCGCCGGCACCCAGCCCCAGGTGGTAGAGCTGGATATCGCTACTGGTCCAAGAGAATTCGATCGGTTCCAGCTCAGCGGCCAGCGCCACCTCTACATCGATCGGCATCTCAGCGTCCTCCAGCTAGGTGCAGCGCCGCCAGGTAACCGAACGTCATCGCCGGCCCGATGGTGCCGCCGGGGCCCGGATAGGTGTGTCCCATCACGGGGGCGCTGACATTGCCCGCGGCATAGAGACCGTCGATGATGCTGCCGTCGTCGCGCAGTGCGCGGGCATGCACGTCGGTGCGGATGCCGCCCTTGGTACCGAGGTCGCCGGGCACCAGCTTGGCGGCGTAGTACGGCGCGTGCGTGAGCTCGCCGAGGTTCGGGTTCGGCTTGTTTGTCGGGTCGCCGTAGTACTTGTCGTAGGCGCTCTCGCCGCGGTGGAAGTCCTCGTCGACACCGGACCGCGCGAAACCGTTGAAGCGTGCCACCGTGGCCATGAACTCGTCGACCGGCAGGCCGGCCTTGGCGGCCAGCTCCTCAAGTGTGTCGGCCGAGATGATCACGCCGGATTCCGTCCACTTGCGCGGAATGCGTTGTCCGGCCTGCAGTCCCGCGAAGATGTACCGGTCGCGGTACTGCTGGTCGAACACCAGCCACGCGGGGATGTTTTCGCCCGGGCCGGGTCCCTGCCCGAATTCCCCGCCGTACATGTGATGGCACGCTTCGACGTAGGGCATCGATTCGTTCATGAACCGCTTGCCGGACATATTGACGATGATCGATCCCGGCGAGTTGCGCTCCGACAGTGCGAACCACGGCGCGCCCACCAGCGGCACGGTCGGGCCCCACCAGGCGTCCTCCATGATGTCCAGCGCGGCACCGAGCTTCTCGCCGGCGACGATCCCGTCCCCGGTGTTTGCCTTAGCGCCCACCGTCCACTCGGTGGTGATCGGTGCGCGCTGGTATTTGACCCGCATCTGTTCGTTGTGCTCGAAACCGCCCGAGGCGAGGATGACGCCGCGGCGCGCCCGGATCAGTTGTGGTTCAGCGGATTCCGCCCCGTCGGTGTCGCGGACGTAAACGCCGCGAACGACGCCGTCTTCGACGTAGAGATCGGTCAAGGCAGTGTTCAGCTGCACCGGGACACCGGCGCGCTGCAGGCCGATCCGCAGCGGCGCGATCAGGGCGCGACCCATGCCGACCAGGTTCTTGCCGGTCGCCTTGGCCCACATGGTCCGGGCGCCGACCTTCAGGCTGCGCAGCACCCCGCGCGGGTGCCGCTTCAGCATGTTCAGCCGCACGTAGTCCTGCTGCATCACCACCACGTTGAGCGGCACCTTGCCGTAAGCCGGTTCGAGCCCGGCTTCGTCAGGCCCCAGCTTGCGGGCGTTGAACGGCTTCGGCTCGATTGAACGTCCCTCCGCGCGGCCACCCGGCGCCTCGGGGTAGTAGTCGGCGTAACGCGGCACCCAGCACATCTTCAGGGGCGTGTGCTCGAGCACGAACGACAGCATCTCGGGCCCGCGCTGAAGGTAGGTGTCGATGCGCTCCGCCTCCACGGCATCGCCGATGATGCCGTGCAGGTAGGTGCGCGCCGCCTCGGGGGTGTCGCGCACCCCGTCACGCTTGAGGACCTCGTTGTTGGGAATCCAGACGCCGCCGCCCGAGCGCGCAGTAGAGCCGCCGAAGTGCGCGGCTTTCTCGATGACTAAGGTCGAGAGGCCGCGATGCGCGGCGGTCAGGGCAGCCACCATGCCGGCGCCGCCGCTTCCGACCACGACGACGTCGTACTCCTGTGCTGTCATGTAGAACACGTTATAGAATTGCCCGGCCTGGCCGCTACTGGCCCGGTCACAAGGACGAGGGGAATTCGGCAAGATGCTTAATATTGCCACCCGCGACGAGCTGGCCGCGGACCTGGCGCAGGCCGAGCGGAGCCGCCAGCCGATCGCCCCGTTGACGTCCGCCCACCCCGACATCGACGTCGTCGACGCCTACGAGATCCAGCTGATCAACATCCGCCAGCGGGTGGCCGAGGGCGCCCATGTGGTGGGTCACAAGGTGGGTCTGTCGAGCAAGGCGATGCAGCAGATGATGGGCGTCGACGAGCCCGACTACGGGCATCTGCTCGACGAAATGCAGGTGTTCGAGGACACCCCGGTCAAGGCGGCCACGTATCTGTATCCGCGCGTCGAGGTCGAGGTGGGCTTCATCTTGGCCGCCGACCTGCCCGGCGCGGATTGCACCGAGGACGACGTGCTGGCGGCCACCGAGGCGCTGGTGCCGTCGATCGAGTTGATCGACACCCGCATCACCGACTGGAAGATCGCGCTGTGCGACACCATCGCCGACAACGCCTCGTCGGCGGGCTTCGTGCTGGGCGCCGCCCGAGTGTCACCGGCCGATGTGGATGTCAAGGCGATCGACGCGACGCTGACCCGTAACGGCGAGGTGGTCGCGGAGGGGCGCAGCGACGCGGTGCTGGGCAATCCGGTGACCGCGGTGGCGTGGCTGGCCCGCAAGGTGGAAAGCTTTGGGGTGAGGCTGAAAAAAGGTGACATCGTGTTACCCGGATCGTGCACGCGAGCGTTCGACGTGCACGCCGGCGACAAATTCGTCGCCGACTTCGCCGGGCTGGGCGCGGTCCGGTTGTCCTTCGAATAGGAGCGTTGGGATGCCGTCTAAAGCGACTGTGGCAATTGTCGGGTCGGGAAATATCAGCACCGACCTGCTGTACAAATTGCTGCGATCCGACTGGCTGGAACCGCGCTGGATGGTGGGCATCGACCCGGAAAGCGAAGGCCTGGCGCGGGCCCGCAAGCTGGGGCTGGAGACCACCCACGAAGGCGTCGACTGGCTGCTGGCGCAGTCCGAGAAGCCCGACCTGGTGTTCGAAGCCACCAGCGCGTACGTGCACCGGGACGCGGCCCCGAAATACGAGGCCGCCGGGATCCGGGCCATCGACCTGACGCCGGCCGCCGTCGGCCCGGCCGTGATCCCGCCGGCCAACCTGCGTGAACACCTGGACGCACCGAACGTCAATATGATCACCTGCGGCGGGCAGGCGACCATCCCGATCGTCTACGCCGTCAGCCGGGTCGTGAAGGTGCCCTACGCCGAAATTGTCGCCTCCGTGGCTTCAGTTTCAGCGGGCCCGGGTACCAGGGCCAACATCGACGAGTTCACCAAGACCACCAGCAAGGGCGTCCAGACCATCGGTGGTGCCGACCGCGGCAAGGCGATCATCATCCTGAACCCCGCCGACCCGCCGATGATCATGCGCGACACCATCTTCTGCGCCATCCCGGAAGACGCCGACCGTGACGCGATCGCCAAATCCATCCATGACGTGGTCGCCGAGGTGCAGACCTACGTGCCCGGCTACCGCCTGCTCAACGAGCCGCAGTTCGACGACCCGTCGATCAACTCCGGCGGCCAGGCTCTGGTCACCACATTCGTCGAGGTCGAGGGCGCCGGTGATTACCTGCCGCCGTACGCGGGCAACCTGGACATCATGACCGCGGCGGCGACCAAGGTCGGCGAGGAGATCGCGAAGGAATCGCTTTCCGCGACAGCGGGAGGAGCACAGGCATGAGTACCGACATCTTCTTCAATCCGGTCTGGGACGTCCGGATGACCGACACTTCGCTGCGCGACGGGTCGCACCACAAACGCCACCAGTTCACCAAGGACGAAGTGCACTCGATCGTGTCGGCGCTCGACGCGGCGGGTGTGCCGGTGATCGAGGTGACGCACGGCGACGGGCTGGGCGGCTCGAGCTTCAACTACGGCTTCTCCAAGACCCCCGAGCAGGAACTGATCAAGCTCGCCGCCGAGACGGCGAAAGAGGCCAAAATCGCGTTCCTGATGCTGCCGGGCGTGGGCACCAAAGAGGACATCAAAGAAGCGCAGGACAACGGCGGGTCGATCTGCCGGATCGCCACCCACTGCACCGAGGCCGACGTGTCGATCCAGCACTTCGGCCTGGCCCGCGAGCTGGGCCTGGAAACTGTCGGGTTCTTGATGATGGCGCACACCATTCCGCCGGAGAAGCTGGCCGCCCAGGCCCGGATCATGGCCGACGCCGGCTGCCAGTGCGTCTACGTCGTCGACTCGGCGGGTGCCCTGGTGCTCGATGGTGTCGCCGATCGGGTGTCGGCGCTGGTCGCCGAGCTCGGCGACGACGCGCAGGTCGGCTTCCACGGGCACGAGAACCTCGGGCTCGGGGTGGCCAACTCGGTGGAGGCCGTGCGTGCCGGCGCCAAGCAGATCGACGGCAGCGTGCGCCGCTTCGGCGCGGGTGCGGGCAACGCACCCGTCGAGGCCCTGATCGGGGTGTTCGACAAGATCGGCGTCAAGACCGGCATCGACTTCTTCGACATCGCCGACGCCGCCGAGGACGTGGTTCGCCCGGCCATGCCGGCCGAATGCCTCCTGGACCGCAACGCGCTCATCATGGGCTATTCCGGCGTCTACTCCAGCTTCCTCAAGCACGCCGTACGCCAGGGCGAACGCTACGGCGTCCCGGCTCACGAGCTACTGCACCGGGCCGGTCAGCGCAAACTCATCGGCGGCCAGGAGGACCAGCTCATCGACATCGCGCTGGAGATCAAGCGCGAGCAGGAAAACAGCACAGCCCACGCATAGCCGACGCGCGTAGGCTGGCACGCATGAGCACGACATCCAAGACACGCCTGGTGGCCGGGGGGCTGCTCGCAACCGCCGCCGCGGCGGTGATCGCGCTGCCCGTGGCGGCTGTGGCGCCCAAGGCCAATGCGGCTCCGTGTAATCAGACCGTGGGTGACTCCATCAACTCGTACCTGCAGCGGCATCCCGACCTCCACCAGCAGCTGCAGAACAGGTCCGAGGCGGAGGGTGGCGGCCCCAACGTCCTCGACTACCTGAACAGGCATCCGGACGTCCGGCAGCATCTGATCGACCTGTCTCAGCAGTGCACGCCTTAGTGAGCCTGCCTCGTCTCTGAACGCCGAGGTTGACACGCGCGAATGTTCGCCATTGACGAAAAAGTAGAACACGTTCTAGCGTCTAGGCGTGTTCACTGATGTCTTTACCGAAGCGATCGCGGAGGCCGAGAAACTCGTCGCGGCCGCACCGTTTATCGAGACCGAAGCCGACCTGGCCGAAGGACTGCAATATCTGGGTGGCTGTATCGCGGCCTGCCAGCACCTGGCCTTCGACTACGACCGCGACCACCCCTTCCTCCAGTCGGGTACCGGGCCGTTCACCAAGATGGGCTTGGACAACCCCGACACGCTCTACTTCGGCACCCGGGTGCACGCCGGCCACGACTACGTGGTCACCGGCCGGCGCGGCACCACCACCGACCTGAGTTTCCAGCTGCTTGGCGGTGAGTACACCGACGACAACGTGCCAGCCAGCCAGGCCGCGTTCGACGACCGCGAACTCAAGATCGCCGCGGACGGCAGCTTCGAATGGCGGGTGCGCCCCACCAGCAACGGCCAACTGGTGATGCGCGAGGTATACGGCGACTGGTCGGCACAGCGCGGCACGCTGGCCATAGCCCGATTGGACACCTCCGGCACCGCGCCGCCGCCTCTAACCCGTGCAACGATCGAAAAGCGTTATGCCACTGCGGGAAAGCAGCTGGTGCAACGAGTCAAAACCTGGCTGCAGTTCCCGCAGTGGTTCTATGACAATCTCCCGGTCAACACCTTGACGGCGCCGCGGCTGACGCCGGGTGGCCTGGCGACCCAGTACTCGTCGGTCGGCCATTGGGATCTGCGCCCCGATCAGGCCCTGGTGATCACGATCCCGGTCAGCGATGCCCCGTACCTCGGCTTCCAGCTGGGAAGCCTGTGGTACATCTCGCTGGACTACATCAATCACCAGACGTCGCTGAACAACACACAGGCGCAGGCGGATCCGGACGGCAAGGTCCGCATCGTCGTCGCCGACCAGAACCCGGGAGTGACCAACTGGGTCGAGACGCTCGACCATCGCAGGGGTTATCTGCAGTTCCGCTGGCAGCGGGTGTCGCGTCAGCTCACCGAATCCGACGGTCCGACCGTAGAGTTGGTCGACCTCGACGCGGTGGCGACCAAATTGCCCTATTTCGAGCACAACAAGATTTCCGAGGACGACTGGCGCTCGCGAATTGCGCTGCGCCACCAACAAATTCAGGCAAGGATGCTGGGATGACGAAGTTGCTCGACGGTAAGGTCGTGGTGATCAGCGGTGTGGGCCCGGGTCTGGGCACCACGCTGGCGCACCGATGCACGCAAGAGGGCGCCGACCTGGTGCTGGCGGCCCGCACCCCGGAACGCCTTGACGACGTGGCCAAGCAGATCGCCGACGTCGGCGGGCGCGCGGTGACCGTGCGCACCGACATCACCGAGGACGACCAGGTGAGCAACCTCGTCGACGCCACACTGGAGGCCTACGGCAAAGTCGACGTGCTGATCAACAACGCGTTCCGGGTGCCGTCGCTGAAACCGTTCTCGGGTACCGGCTTTCAGCACATCCGCGACGCGATCGAACTCAGCGCGCTGGGTGCGCTGCGGCTGATCCAGGGCTTCACCCCGGCGCTGGCCGAGGCCAAGGGCTCGATCGTCAACGTCAACTCCATGGTGCTTCGGCACTCGCAAGCCAAGTACGGCGCCTACAAGATGGCGAAGTCGGCGCTGCTGTCCATGTCGCATTCGCTGGCCACCGAGCTGGGAGATCAGGGGATTCGCGTCAATTCAGTTGCCCCGGGCTACATCTGGGGTGAGACGCTGCAGGCCTACTTCAACCACCAGGCCGGAAAGTACGGCACGTCGGCCGAGGAGATCTACAAGGCCACCGCGACGAACTCCGACCTGAAGCGGCTGCCCACCGAGGACGAGGTGGCCTCGGCGATTTTGTTCATGGCCAGCGACCTGTCCAGCGGCATCACCGGGCAGACGCTGGACGTCAACTGCGGGGAATACCACACGTAAATGCCGGCACCGACGATGCAGAGCGAAGCGATGAGGAGGAGGTGACGCAGTAGTGCCAGAACGGACTGATGTCGGCACGGTCGACGATATGAAGGCGTCGGCCAGCAAGCTGGTCGGGCTCGAGGACTTCGGCGTCGACGACGACAACTATCTCGAGGCGCTGGGCGTGTTGCTGGACTCCTATAAGAGTGACGCAGCGCTAACCCCCTTGGGCAGCAAGATGAATCGGTTCTTCCTGCGCGGTGCGCTGGTGGCCCGGCTGTTCTCCGAGTCCTCATGGAAGCAGTACCCGCAGCACGTCGACGTCAGCATCGAGCGGCCGATCTTCGTCACCGGGTTGCCGCGCACCGGCACCACGATTTTGCACCGCCTGCTAGGCGCTGACCCGGCCCATCAGGGCCTGCACTTGTGGCTGGCCGAGTTCCCGCAGCCGCGCCCTCCCCGCGACGCGTGGGACTCCAACCCGTGGTACAGCGCGCTGAACGCGCAGTTCACCAAGGCGCACGAGGACAACCCGGAGTACACCGGCCTGCATTTCATGGCCGCCTACGAGCTGGAGGAGTGCTGGCAACTGCTGCGCCAGTCGCTGCACTCGGTGTCCTACGAGACGCTCTCGCACCTGCCCACCTACTCACAGTGGCTCTCGCGCCAGGACTGGACACCGTCGTATCGGCGGCACCGCAAGAATCTTCAGTTGATCGGCCTCAACGACGCCGAAAAGCGTTGGGTGCTCAAGAACCCCAGCCATCTGTTCGCGCTGGACGCGCTGATGGAGACCTATCCCGATGCGCTGGTGATACAAACCCACCGGCCCGTCGAGACGATCATGGGCTCGATGTGCTCGCTGGCGCACCACACGGCGGAGGGGTGGTCGACGACATTCGCGGGCGCCGAGATCGGCGCTGATGCGATGGAGACCTGGTCGCGCGGCTTGGAGCGGTTCAACACCGTACGCGCTAAGCACGATCCGGCCCAGTTCTACGACGTCGACTACCACGATTTGATGGCCGATCCGTTCGGAACCGTTGCCAACGTGTACCGCCATTTCGGCCTGACGCTGACCGACGAGGCCCGAAAGGCTATGGAAGACAGCCACGCTGAGAGTCAGACCGGTGCCCGGGCCCCGAAGCACACCTACTCGCTGGCCGACTACGGGCTCACCGTAGAGGCCGTCAAGGAGCGCTTCGCCGGGCTGTGACGGCTCAGACGGCGTCGAAGTCGTTCAGGCCGTGTGGGTCATCCGGATCGTCCAGGTAGCCTTCGGCGACCGCGTGCTCGATGCTGTCGCTCATTTTTGGGCACGACCGGGTGCGCGCAGTATCCCCGCCTGATTCGCGGACTTCGGTGAAATACGCGCAGCGCTGGGACGCCTCGGTGCTCCACTGCAGCGCGGTGTGACCCGGCCCGAGTCTCTTGACCGTCACCGTGACGTGACAGAACCGGCAGTCCACCGGCAAAAGTCCCGACGTGAGGTAGCGTTCGCGGTCGGCCCGCGAGGCCTCCGCCACGGCAGCGGCGCGCTGCGGGTCGTTACTGAAATCCCTTGATTTCGACCAGGACTCGCCGTTGCCGTCGGCTCGGCTAGGCCGATCTTCATGATCGTGGTGATCGCCGTGCAGCAACAACATGGACCGGGCGAGCCGATCGACGTCGGGCACTGACGGCGTGTCGTCAGACATTTCGATCAGAGTTGCTTGACCGGTACGTCTTCGGAAGTCTCTTGCGCCTTGAGGTTTTCGGCCACCTCGACGTTCCAGTATTCGTTGGCGCGGGTGGTGTCGACCTCGATTTCGAAGCGCTCCACCATCTCAGGCTGAACGTCGGCCGCGTCCACGTAGAACTGTTGGTACCAGCGGCGCAGCTGGTAAACGGCGCCGTCCTCCTCAACCAGCAGTGGGTTGTCGATGCGGGTCTTGTGCTTCCAGATCTCGACGTCCTGCAGGAAGCCCTTGCTGACGCCTTCGGTGAACACCCGCGATAGCTTGTCGGTCATCTCTTCGTCCATGCCCTTGGGCTTTTCGACGACGACGCCCCACTGCAGCATGAACGAGTTCTGCGTCACCGGGTAGTGGCAATTGATCAGGATCGACTCGGCCTTGTAGCCGCCGTAGCTGTTGTGCAGCCAGTTGATCATGAACGACGGCCCGAAGTAGGACGCCTCGGAGTCCAGATGCGCTTCGCCGTAGGAGGTGCCGAGGTCGTTCACGTCGGGCCGGCCCACGTTGTGCAGATACTGCGAGGCGATGTGGCCCTCGAAGACGTTCTTGAAGGACGTCGGGAGCCCGAAATGGATGTAGAAGAAGTGCGCCATGTCGGTGACGTTGTCGATGATGTCGCGGCAGTTGGACCCCTCGATGAGGATCCGGTTCCATCGCCAGTCGGTCCATTCGTCGCTGGCGGCCTCGGGAATTTCGGGGATCCGCACCGCGGGGTCCGGCGGGTTGCCTTCGTGGTCGTGCCAGACGAACAGTAGACCGCCGCGCACGTCGGTGGTCCACGCCCGGGTGCGTGCGGTTTTGGGGGTGCGCTTGGCGTAGGGCACCAGCTTGCAGCGGCCGTCGCCGCCCCACCGCCAGTCGTGGAACGGGCAGGCGATCTCGTCGCCCTTGATGGTGCCCTCGGACAGGTCGCCACCCATGTGGCGGCAGTAGCCGTCCAGGACCTTGATGTCGCCGTGTGAGTCGGCGAAGACCACCAGCTTGGTGCCGAAAGCCTGAATCGGATGCGGCTTGCCGTCGAGGAATTCGTCAGCGACGCCCAGGCAGTGCCAGCCTCGGGCATACCGCGTCGGCAGGGCGCCGGGATCGATCTCGCGGATGCCGACAGCGTTCGTGTCGGTACTCAAAGCTTCGCCTCCAACTAGCTAGTGGGCCTCTAACTAGAACACGTTACAGTTTTGGCACCGCCAAACGCAATGACGCCGAGTCTGGCCACGGCATATGCGTGATGCGGTATATGTAATTGATGCCGCTGTTTGCTTTCGAGGGCCGGGCCCCGCGGATCGATCCCACCGCCTTCGTGGCCCCGACCGCGACCCTGATCGGCGACGTCGTGGTCGAGGCGGGCGCATCGGTCTGGTTCAACGCCGTTCTGCGGGGCGACTACGGGCCGATCGTGGTGCGTGAGGGCGCCAACGTGCAGGACGGATCGGTGTTGCACGCGCCGCCGGGGATCCCGGTGGACATCGGCCCCGGTGCCACGGTGGCGCACCTGTGCGTCATCCATGGTGTCCATGTCGGGCCCGAGGCGCTGATCGCCAACCACGCCACCGTCCTCGACGGCGCGGTGATCGGCGCGCGCAGCTTGATCGCGGCCCATTCCCTGGTGACCGCCGGCACCCAGATTCCGGCCGGGGTCCTCGCCGTCGGGGCACCGGCGCAGGTGAAGGGTCCGATCGCCGGAACGGGCGCCGAAATGTGGATCAACGTCAACCCGCAGGCCTACCGCGAGCTCGCCCAGCGGCACCTGGCCGGACTCGAGCCGATCTAGACCGTCGCGCCTCCGCACGATTCGTATGGAATTATCCGACCAGAGGCTGATCACTCCGGACGGGGAAGCGCGATGAAGAAGGTTTTGATCACCGGATCGGGAACGGGTTTCGGCCACGAAGCGGCGATGCGACTGGCCGAAAAGGGCTTCGATGTGATCGCCGCCGTGGAGATCTACGCGCAGGTGCAAACCCTGAAGCGGCAGGCGGCCGCGCGCAACGTCACCCTCCAAGTCGAAAAACTGGACGTGACCGATGCGGGCGATCGGCGCAAGGCCCTGGAATGGAACGTCGAGATCCTGGTGAACAATGCCGGGCTCCTGGAGGGCGGATCCGTCCTGGACATCCCGGCGGTCAACATGCGCCGGGAGTTCGAGGTCAACGTGATCGGTCCGCTGCTGCTGACCCAGGGGATTGCCAAGCAGATGGTCAAGCGCGGGGAGGGGCGGATCGTGTGGGTCTCGTCCCGGGAGGGCCTCAACACCAATCCGTTCACCGGGATCTATTCGGCTTCCAAGCATGCCGTCGAAGCCATCGCGGAGACGATGAGCATGGAGCTGCAGGAGTTCGGGATCGAGGTGGCGACGGTCAATCCCGGCCCGTTCCTGACGGGTTTCAACGACCGCGGCTTCGAGACCTGGCGCAGCTGGGAGGACGACCCGGCGCAGCGGCTGTTCGATTACTCCAAGCTCGCATTCCCCCGGGCCCAGTTCGACCCCGAACCTGTATACGCGACCTTGACGGCGGTCGCCGCCGGCGAGGTCGACAGCTACCGCAACCTCGAACCGAAGTCGATGCTGGGCGAGACCAAGAGACTCATCGAGGCTCCGTGGTCGAAGAAGGTGCGCGACGGCCTGGGTACCCGGCCGCCCAGCCTGCAGAAGTCTTTTGAGATGAAGCCCGAAACTCCCGTGGCCGAGTGAGGATACTTCGATGTCTGACGAAAACCGCGGACAACAAAGACTTTTCGATGCGTTGACGACCAAGGGTACGGCCTTCACCGCGGAAGAGCGCCGCCGGTTGGGCCTGCTGGGGCTGCTGCCCACCGTGGTGAAGACGCTTGCCGAGCAAGCCGACCATTGCTGGCATGAGTTCTCCACGCGCCGAGACGATCTCGACAAGCACATCTACCTGCGCGCCTTGCAGGACCGCAACGAGACGCTGTTCTACCGGCTGTTGAGCGAGCACATTCCCGAGACGCTGCCGATTGTCTACACGCCCACCGTCGGTGAGGCCTGCCAGCGTTTCGGCGAGATCTACCGGCGGCCCAGGGGATTGTTCGTGTCCTATGCCGACCGCGATTGTCTTGACGAGGTGATCCGCAACCGGCCCCGGCGCGAGGTCGACGTGATCGTGGTGACCGACGGGCAGCGGATCCTGGGCTTGGGCGATCAGGGCATAGGCGGGATGGGCATTCCCATCGGCAAGCTTTCGCTCTACACCCTGATCGGTGGCATCGATCCCGCCCGCACGCTTCCGATCGTGCTCGATGTAGGCACCGATAACGTCGAATTGCTGGACAGTCCATTGTATTTGGGTTGGCGTCACCGGCGCATAGCCGACGACGAGTATTACGCGTTCATCGACAAGTTCGTCGCCGCGGTGCACGAGCAACTGCCCGATGTGCTGCTGCAGTGGGAAGACTTCGCCACCGTGCACGCGCAGCCGATCCTGACCAGGTACCGCGACAAGCTGCTGACGTTCAACGACGACATCCAGGGCACCGCCGCGGTCACCGTGGGCGCACTGCACGGCGCGGCCAAGGTGGCCGGCCGGCCGTTGTCGCAGCAGCAGGTCGTCATGCTCGGCGCCGGCTCGGCCGGTATCGGCGTGCTGGAGATGGTTCGTCAGGAGATGGTGACCGAGGGCCTGTCCGAACAGGCTGCCCTGGAACGGATCTGGGTTGTCGACGTGGTAGGGCTGCTCACGGACGACCGCACGGATTTGACCGACGCGCAGCGTAAATTCGCCCAGCCCGCGGCGCGGGTGGCGGACTGGGGTCTGTCCGGCGCCGCCCAGCTCGCCGACGTCGTGCACCACGTCGACGTCGGGGTGCTGCTCGGCTTGTCCACCGCCGCAGGCGCTTTCACCGAGGACATCGTGCGGGAAATGGCCGGCAAGACGGAGCGGCCCATCATCTTCCCGCTGTCCAACCCGACCAGCCGCTCCGAGGCGCGACCCGCCGAACTGGACCAGTGGACCGACGGCCGTGCGCTGGTCGCGACGGGCTCGCCGTTTGCGCCGGTGCTCCGTGACGGCGTCGAACGGGTAATCGCCCAATGCAACAACGTCTATATCTTCCCCGCGATGGGGCTGGCCGTGACCGCCGCGCAGGCGACTCGGGTCACCGACGAGATGATGCGGGTCGCGGCGGCCGCCCTCGGCGATGAGTCGCCCGCCCTGTCCGACCCCGACCAGCCGCTACTGCCGGCGTGGGCCGACGTGCCCGCCGTGGCGATGCGCATCGCGCACGCGGTAGCCGTCCGGGCCGTCGCGGACGGCGTAGCGCCAAAACGCACCAACGACGAACTCACCCAACGCATTACGCAAGTGCACTGGAAGCCCCAGTACCCGACTTGACGCCGGGTTCAGAGCTCCTCGAAGGCCTTCAACGCCCGCTCGCCGGCACTGCGCGCGCTGGCCGGATTCGCTCCGGTGATGAGCCTTCCGGCAGTGATCGAGTAGTCGTCGAAAGGATGCATCGGCGAGCTGTAGTGTGCTCCCGCTGCGGTGACCGCGTCCACGACCGGGGAGACCCTGTCGGCCTTGAGCTTCTCCCACACCTTCAGCACGATCTCGCCTTCGATCGTGAATCCGGTGACCGTTTGCCCCTCGATGATGGACTTGCCGGTCTTGGAGTTGGTGACGCCCGGGAGCAGCACCGGCCCATGGCACACCGCCGCGACGATTCCGCCCCGGGCCCAGACGTCCGTGGCCACCTCCTGTAGCCCGGTGGCGCTGGGATAGTCGTACAGTGCGGCGTGGCCGGCCGAGCCGAAGAACAGGCCGTACTCGTCCTTGTTCAGCTCCGAGGCTTTCTTCAGTTGCGAATTCAGCTTCACATTGAACGGGTGTTGCGGGTTCTCGTAGACGGCCTTGTCATCGCCCGCCAGGAACCGGTCGGTCAGGGACAGGTCGTCGAGGCCGAACGTGCCTGTCTCCGAGGCGAGATCCACGTCGAAACCGGCCGCCGTCAGCACTTCGTACGGATGCAAAGCCTCGGTGTAGAACAGGCCGGTCTTGGTGCCGTCGGGATAAATCACGCCGTGGTAGCTGCTGATCGAGATGAGCGCTTTGCGGGGAAGGCTGGTGGTCATGATTAATATCCAACCGCACTGACGCCCAAAATGGGCGGTCAGGAATTGACGGTTAGAGCTTGCGGGTGTTTGCGACCGCCCGGTCCATCTCCCAGTACGCGCGCAGGGCGACCATCTGGCCGTCGTCGTTGGCCTTGTAGGTGAACACGCCCTCGGCGGTGGTCTGGTAGTCGCCCGTCGTGATCAGGATGTGCCCGACGTTGGCTTCCTCGTTGCCGCACTGGTAGGTGTCGCGGAAGACGAACTCGATCTTGCTGGTGGGCGCGATCGCCTTGTCCCAGAAGGCAGAGATCGCATCGCGGCCGCGGTGACCCTTGCCCTCGGGATCCAGCGCCGACGGCCCGATCGGGTCCTCGATGATGGCGTCGTCGGCGAATACGGCAAGCCAGGCTTCCTTGTCCCGCGCGGTGACCGCCGCGCGCGAGCGCCGGCCGGCCTCGTGGGCAAGCGTCACGCGGACGCCTTCTCGGGCTTGTCGGAGCTGACCACCCACATCGAGTAGTACTGCGAGCCACCGCCGTAGGCATGTCCCAACGCTTTTCGCGCACCCGGGACCTGGTGATCGCCGCCCTTGCCCATCACCTGGATCGCCGACTCGGCGAACCGGATCAGGCCCGAGGCGCCGATCGGATTCGACGACAACACGCCGCCCGACGGGTTCACCGGGAGCTTTCCGCCGATCTTGGTCTCGCCGGCTTCGGTGAGCTTCCAGCCCTCGCCCTCGGGAGTGAAACCCAGGCTCTCCAGCCACATTGGCTCGAACCACGAGAACGGCACGTAGATCTCGGCCGCGTCGATCTCGTCGATGGGGCTGGTGATGCCGGCCGCCTTCCATAGCGCGGCGGCCGCGTCGCGGCTGGCCTGCGGGCTGACCTGGTCGCGCCCGGCGAACTGGAGCGGCTCGGTGCGCAGCGCGGTGGCATGTACCCACGCCACCGGTTGTCCCTCCGCCAGGCGGGCTTCAGCGGCTTCCTCGTTGCCGATGACGATCGCGGCCGCGCCGTCGGAGGAGGGGCAGGTCTCGTCGTAGCGGATCGGGTCCCACAGCATCGGTGACTCCATCACCTTCTCGACGGTGATGTCGGACTGCTGCAGGTGCGCCAGCGGGTTGCGTGCGCCGTTGAGCCGGTCCTTGACCGCCACGATTGCGCCGATGTTGAGCGGAGCACCCGAGCGGCGGATGTACGACCGAACGTGCGGGGCGAAATAACCGCCGGCACCGGCGCCCACCGGCTTGATGAACGGAATCGGAATCGACAACGCCCACATGGCATTTGACTCCGACTGCTTCTCCCAGGCCATCGCCAGCACGCGCCGGTACTTACCCGACTGCACCAGGCTGGCGGCCACCACCGCTGTGGACCCGCCAACCGAACCGGCGGTGTGCACGCGGATCAGCGGCTTGCCGGTGGCACCCACGGCGTCGGCCATGAACAGCTCCGGCATCATCACGCCCTCGAAGAAGTCCGGCGCCTTGCCGACCACCACGGCGTCGATGTCGTCGAAGGTCGAACCGGAGTCTTCCAGTGCACGATCGATCGCCTCGCGCACCAGGCCGTTCATCGAAACGTCCTTGCGCTTGGCCACATACTTGGTCTGCCCGGTACCTAGTACCGCGGCGAGGTGCGCGCCTGCACCGGCCATCAGTTCTTTCCTTCCATGACCGCCACGAGATTCTGTTGCAGCGCAGGCCCGCTGGTGGCGTGCGCCAGCACCCGACCCGCTGAACCGTCCCAGATATGTTGTGCCGCAAACCCGATGCGTTCGAGACCGGCGACGAACATCGGGTTGGCCGCGAGCGCGCCGCCCGACGGGTTCACCTTCGTCTTCCCCGGAATCCGGATGGCTTCCGCGAGGATCAGGTGCTGGTGCGTGAACGGCGCGTGGATCTCGGCGACGTCGAAGTTTGTGGTGTTGCCGCCGGCGGCGATCCGAGCCGCGGCCTTCGTCGAGGGAGATTCCGTAAGGTCGCGCGCACCCAGCACAGGGGTCTCGATGCGGTGCTCGATTCCGGTGATCCAGGCGGGATTTTCGCGCAACTCGCGCGCGCGGTCGTCGGCGGCCAGCACGATGGCCGCGGCGCCGTCAGTGATCGGCGCGATGTCGTGACGCCGCAGCGGGTCGGCGTAAAACGGCCGTTCGAGCAATTCGTCGAAGTTGATCGGCGGTTCCACCGAGTCCACCCGGCGGGCGTTGGCGAAGGAATCGAATGCGACGCGGGCCATCTGGGTTTCAGTCCACTTCCCGGAGTCCAGCCCGAGGCGGGCCTGCAGGCCAGCCATCGACACCGAGTCCGGCCACAGCGGCGCGACGGTGTAGGGATCGGTCTGCCGCGAGAGGACCTGACGCAGGATCCCGGCCGAGGATTTGCCGAAGCCGTACACCAGCGCGGTGTCGACTTCGCCGGTGAGAATCTTGATGTAGGCCTCGTAGAGCGCCCACGCCGCGTCCATCTCAACGTGCGACTCGTTGATCGGCGGCACGGCGCCGATCGAGTCGATCGCCGAGATGAACGAAAATGCCCTTCCGGCAAGGTAATCCGAAGATCCCGAACACCAGAAGCCGATGTCGGTCCTGGCGATGCCCAGCTCCTCGTACAGCTGGGCGAAGCACGGAATCAACATCTCGACGCCGTTGGTGGTGCCGTCAGTGCGGCGGACATGCGGGGCGTGGGCAAAGCCGACGACCGCAACATTGCGTTCGCTCATGTGCAGGTAAACCCTTTACAGGTGGTGCTTGTAGGTGTCGTATTCGGCGTCCGGTTCACCGGTCGGCCGGAAGTACTCGATGTTGTCGATGCCGTAGCCCCACTCCTCGCGCGGCCGCCATACCGCCTCGACCCGCATCCCCATCCGCACGTCGTGCGCATCGATGTCGGCGACCAGGTGCAAAAACGGAATGTCGGAGCCGTCGAGCAAAACATAGGCGGCCACGTACGGCGGCTTGATGCGCTGGCCCTGGAACGGGATGTTGATGATCGCGAACGTCGTCACGATGCCCTTGTCCGGCAGTTCGACGAAGTCGGTGGTGGGCTGGCCGGTGGCCGGGTCGGCACCGTGCGGCGGGAAGTAGACCTTGCCCTTTTCGCCCGTCTTGGCGCCGAGCAGCTTGCCCTCCGCGATGGCGCGCAGATAAGCGCTCTCCTCGTGCGATGCGCTGTGCTGGATGGTCAGCGAGACCGGCGTGACGATCATGGTGACCGGGTCCTGCTCGCTGGGGGATCCCTCGGGCTCGGCGTCCTCGCCGAGAGCGAAGTGCGCGATGTCGGTGATGGCGCCGACCGTCTCGTCGGCCCAATGCACGTGCACCCGGTCGCCGGTCTTGATCGCCTCGGGCGTGTCCACGTTCACGGCGTGCATCAGCGGGGTGTCGGCGCCGTCGAGCTTGATCAGCGCCCAGGCGAACGGACGGTCCAGCGGCTGGCCTTCCACGGGCTCTGATACCCAGGCCCACGACACGACGGTGCCGACGGACGCCACCGGTACCATTTCGCCCAGCGGCTCGTAGGTGACCGGGTCATATTCGGGCGGCGGTACGTGCACGCGGCCGTCCGATCCGCGGACGCCGAGAACGCGGCGCTCACGCAGCGCGGTGAAGAACTTGCTCAGCGTCGTACCGACCGAACGGGTGTAGTCGAAGGCCAAGGTCAATGGCGCGGAGAGAGGCGGCTCAGCATGATCGATCAAGGTCGGGCCGCTCGAAGGGGCTGTCACGCCTTCGAGTAGAACAGGTTCTAAGAACGGATTCAACATCGGGTCGGGATGGCCTTTGGAAAGGCGGAGCGCAATGAAGCTCGGACTGCAGCTGGGGTATTGGGGCGCTCAGCCACCGGAAAACCATGGCGAGCTCGTCGCCGCGGCGGAGGAGGCCGGATTCGACGCCGTGTTCACCGCCGAGGCATGGGGATCCGACGCCTACACGCCGCTGGCCTGGTGGGGCTCGTCGACGCAGCGGCTGCGGTTGGGCACGTCCGTCATCCAGCTGTCCGCCCGCACGCCGACGGCCTGCGCGATGGCGGCGCTGACGCTCGACCATCTCAGCGGCGGGCGGCACATCCTCGGGCTGGGTGTGTCCGGACCGCAGGTGGTCGAGGGCTGGTACGGACAGTCGTTCCCCAAACCGCTGGCCCGCACCCGCGAATACGTCGACATCATCCGGCAGGTGTGGGCACGCGAGGCGCCGGTGACCAGCGCCGGGCCGCACTACCCGCTGCCGTTGAGCGGTCCCGGGACGACCGGCCTGGGTAAGCCGCTCAAGCCGATCACCCACCCGCTGCGCGCCGACATCCCGATCATGCTGGGCGCCGAGGGACCCAAGAACGTCGCGCTGGCCGGCGAGATCTGCGACGGCTGGCTGCCGATCTTCTACACGCCGCGAATGGCCGACACCTACAACGAATGGCTCGACGAAGGGTTCTCGCGTCCCGGTGCGCGCCGCAGCCGCGAGGACTTCGAGATCTGCGCGACGGCCACGATCGTCATCACCGACGACCGCAGCGCCGCGTTCGCCGCCATGAAGCCCTATCTCTCCCTGTACATGGGGGGCATGGGCGCCGAAGACACCAACTTCCACGCCGACGTCTACCGGCGGATGGGCTACTCCGAGGTCGTCGACGACGTGACCAAACTCTTCCGCAGCAACCAAAAGGAGAAGGCCGCCGAGGTCATCCCGGACGAGCTGGTCGACGACGCCGCGATTGTCGGCGACATCGACTACGTCCGTAAGCAGGTGAAGGTCTGGGAGGCCGCGGGCGTCACAATGATGGTCGTGAACGGCCGCAATGCCGAGCAGGTCCGCGAGCTTGCGAGCCTGATCTAGACGCGGCTTGCCAGGCGTTTAGAACACGTTCTAGATTGGCCCGATGACAGCCTCGCAGCACACCATCGCGGGCACCGTGATCACGATGCCGGTGCAGATCCGCAGGGCAAACCAGCACATGGCGATGTTCTCGGTCGACGCCGACGCCGCGCAGCACCTGATCGACTACAGCGGCCTGCAGGTCTGCCGGTACCTGCCGGGGCGCGCGATCGTGGTCCTGATGCTGATGCACTACATCGACGGCGACCTCGGCCAGTACTACGAGTTCGGTACCAGCGTCATGGTCAACCCGCCGGGATCCACGGCAAAAGGGCCACGCGCGTTGCAGTCCGCCGGCGCCTTCATCCACCACCTGCCCGTCGACCAGTCGTTCACGCTCGAGGCGGGAACCAAGATCTGGGGTTACCCGAAAGTCATGGCGGACTTCACCATTCGCGAGGGCCGTCAGTTTGGTTTCGAATGCACCGTCGACGGGCAGCTGGTTATCGGCATGGACTTCCGCCCCGGACTCCCTTTCCGGATGGGCCCGCGGCAGCAAGCGCAGCGCAGCTATTCGCACCGCGACGGCGTCACTCGCGAGACCGCGTTCGAACACACACTGGACGGTGTGCGCACCCGACCCGGCGGCGTCCGTGTCAGGCTGGGCGATCATCCGTACGCGAAAGAGTTGGCGTCGTTGGGGCTTCCGAAGCGCGCGATGGTGTCCAGCTCAGCTGACCACGTACAAATGACATTCGGCGATGCCCAGGAGATCTCATGACCATGACAAGACCCGACGTCGACCTGACCGACGGCGCCTTCTACGCAGGCGACTCCCGCGCCGTCTACCGCTGGATGCGGGAGAACGAGCCGGTCTTCCGGGACCGCAACGGGCTGGCCGCGGCCGCCACCTACCGGGCCGTCATCGACGCGGAGCGCAACCCCGAGTTGTTCTCCAATGCCGGCGGCATCCGGCCCGACCAGCCGGGCGTCGAGATGATGATCGAGATGGATGATCCGCAACATCTGTTGCGCCGCAAGCTCGTCAACTACGGGTTCACCCGTAAGCGGGTGAAGAATCTCGAGGCCTCAATCACGTCGCTGAGCGACACGTTGATCGACGCGGTGTGTGAGCGCGGCGAGTGCGACTTCGTCTGGGACCTCGCCGCGCCGCTGCCGATGGCGGTCATCGGGGACATGCTCGGTGTGCGCCCGGAGGAACGCGAGATGTTCCTCAAGTGGTCCGACGACCTGCTCGGTGCGTTGAGCAGCACCGCCGCCGAGGCGGACATCCAGGTCACCATGGATGCCTTCGCCGCCTACAGCGGATACATGATGGGGATGATCGAGGAGCGCAAAAAGGACCCGACCGACGACCTCGTCAGCGTCCTGGTGCACGCGGAGGTCGAGGGCGCGGGCCTGGAGGACCACCAGATCGTCACCGAGGTGCTGCTGCTCCTGATCGGCGGCGACGAGACCACCCGGCACACTCTCTCCGGCGGGACGAGGCAGCTGCTGTTGCACCCCGAACAGCATCAGCGCCTCGTCAAGGATTTGGACTTGCTGCCCAACGCGGTCGAGGAGATGCTGCGCTGGACCGCGCCCGTGAAGAACATGGCGCGGACCATCACCGCCGACACCGAGTTCCACGGCACGCAGCTGACCGCCGGCGAAAAGATGATCCTGCTGTTCGAGTCGGCGAACTTCGACGAGACCGTGTTCGAGGACCCCGAGACCTTCGACATCGAGCGCTACCCGAACAACCACCTGGCGTTCGGCTTCGGCACGCACTTCTGCCTCGGCAACCAGCTCGCCCGGTTGGAGCTGTCGATCATGCAGACGCGCCTGCTGCAGCGTCTGCCCGATCTGCGGCTGGCGTCTCCGGATGCTGCGCTGCCGTTGCGGCCGGCGAACTTCGTGTCAGGTCTGGAGAAGATGCCGGTGGAATTCACCCCGAGCGCGCCGCTGGGCTGAGTTCCCTTGCGCCGAGCGTGAAATGGCTGCGAGATTTCGGGGTTTTCGTCGCAGTGGCTTCACTTTCGGCGAGCCCAGGCCGCCCCGAGGCGTCGTAGGATGCCGCCCTGCGTGTCCTCCGCTGTGACCCTTATGACGATCCAGCCGAGGTCGGTGGTCATCGTTTCGTGGCGCGTTATGTCGTTGTTGAAGACGCGCGGGTTAGTCCGATGGTGTTCGCCCTCGTACTCCAGCGCGAGTTTGCGCTCCTCCCAACCCATATCGAGGATCCCAACCAGCTCGCCGTACGGGCCGCAGACGGGAATCTGTGTCCGTGGTGGCGGGTAGCCTGCCGCGATGACCAGCAACCGCAGCCAAGTCTCTTGCGGTGACTCCGCGCCGGGGTCGACGAGTGCGAGCGCTCGGCGTACCCGTTTGATGTTTCGGTGGCCGTTGTGGCGCGCGGCCATTAGTTCAGCATCGGCGGGGTTGAGCCTGGTCGCACGAGCGAGAGCGTCGATGGCGGCGACCGCTTTACCCAGCGGATAGCGGCCGGCGAGGTCGAAGGCGGTGCGCGCGGGAGTGGTTACTCGTATGCCGCGAATCCGCTGGAATTCGTGCGGCGCGAAGCGATCCGACCAGGTCACAATGCCTTGCGGGGGGTGGCGGTTTTCGTAAAGCAGCTGGGCGGGTTGCCGGTGATCCACCCACTTGGCTCCATGCAGTGCGCAAGCCGATCGCCCGGCGACGACACCTCGCCGTTTGGACCACAGCCATGCGGCGTAAGCGCGCTGTGTCGCGGTGAGTTCTGTGCCGGTGCCGACATAGACGTCGGGATAGAGCGCGACGAATCGGCTGCGCAACTGGTAGGGCGTCAGCGCGCCCGATTTCGTGGCCTCGCTGCCGATAAACACATCTCCCATGCGTGGCAGTGTGTCGAAGGCTGCCGACAGCTGTGCTCGGCGAGGGCGCTAATTCACATCCCTGGTCAGGGCGGCCACGGGATCGATGACGCCGTAACCGGTCTGGTCGGTGGCATGCCCAGGCTTGGCGGTGCGGACCAGCCGGTCAACGATCTGGTGCGCGGACAGCTGGGAATACTTGGCGCGGACCAAGGCCGCGACCCCTGAGACGATCGCGGCCGAGAAGCCGGTGCTTGTCGGGACCAGCAACATGTTGTCGGGACCAATAATGGCGTTGATGAGGCTGTCGTCGCGCGGGGAAAGCCCAACGACGTTGGCGCCGGGCGCCGCGACCGCGACCCATGGCCCGGCGATGCTGAGCTTTTTCAAGGGCTCGCCCGTTGCATCCGTCGCCCCGACCGTCAGGACGTACTCGTTGAACCAGTCGGGGGTCACCACGGTGTCCACCCGATTCCAATCCGGGGGCTCATTGGCCGCGATCGGATTCGGATTACAGTCCCGCCTGCTGGTGTCGCCCGCCGCTGCGACGATGACGGCGTTCTTGTCGACCGCGGCGTAACGGACTGCCGCCCCCAGATCGTTTTGGTCGAGGATCGCGTGCGCGCGCATGCACACAACGCCGGAAACGTTGATCACCGCGGCGCCCATGTTCGCGGCGTGCACGATCGCGCGGGCTAGGGCGTGGATGGGGTCCAACGCTCGATTTGTCGGATCCTCGCCGCCGGTGTGGGTGAACGCATCGCTGAATTGGCGGATCGAGATCAGATCCACGTCCGGGGCGATTCCGCTGAAGGCGTCGCCCGGAGACGGTGCGGCCCCGATCATCGACGCCACGATGGTGCCGTGCCCGTCGCAGTCCGCCAGGCCGTCTCCACCTGCGGCGACGTAGTCCCCGCCGCCGACGAGGTGGGGCAACCGGGAGCGGCGGCTCACCCCGGTATCGATGACGGCGACCCTGACGCCGCCGCCGCGGCCGAACTGCCAGGCTGCCGGCAGGTTCAGCCCGTCCATGTACTGCGGCTGCACCCGAAAGTCGGTGTCCGGCAACACCCCGACCTCGGTGCAGGAGTACGTCTGTTCCGTCGGGCCGGCCGGGCTGGGCGGTCCATCGACCGGCAAGAAGCTGGGATCGATGGGTGGAGGGCGGATTCCATCGGGCGGTCGCGGGCTGGCGGTGGGAGGCTTTGTGTTCCGCTCCGGCTGGGCGGCGAGGTAGCCGATGGCTGCGCCGACGACGAGCAACAAAATCGCGAGCGCGGAGCCGACGAGGACGCCGA
Organism: uncultured Actinomycetota bacterium; assembly: GCA_963758775.1. Lineage (GTDB taxonomy): Bacteria > Actinomycetota > Actinomycetes > Mycobacteriales > Mycobacteriaceae > Mycobacterium. The sequence continues at coordinate 152,064 of CAVWWU010000010.1, read as the reverse complement.
GACGCCTGCGAGTTTCTTGTTGAGCCGCGTCTGGCTGCGGTCCCCCGGTGGATGTGACCACACGGGAATACTACCGACGTTGCTGTTGCCGCCGAGTTTTAAGGCGAAAGGCCTACCGGTTCTTGAACTCCGGCTTGCGCTTCTCGGCGAACGCGCGCGGGCCTTCCTTGGCGTCGTCGGACAAGAACACCTTGATACCGATCTGGGTGTCGATCTTGAAGGCGTCGTTCTCGTTGAGGCCCTCGGTCTCGCGGATCGCGCGCAGGATCGCCTGCACGGCCAGCGGTCCGTTGTTCTCGATCAGCTCGGCGATCTCCAGCGCCTTCGTCAGCGCCTGCCCGTCAGGCACCAGGTACCCGACCAAACCGATCTCCTTTGCCTCGGCGGCGGTGATGTGCCGGCCGGTCAACAGCAAGTCGCACGCCACCGTGTAGGGGATCTGCCGCACCAGGCGCACGGCGGAGCCGCCCATCGGGTACAGGCTCCACTTGGCCTCCGAGATGCCGAACTTGGCGCTCTCGGCGGCCACCCGGATGTCGGTGCCCTGCAGGATTTCGGTGCCACCGGCGATCGCGGGGCCCTCGACGGCCGCGATCAGCGGCTTGGTCAGCCGGCGGCCCTTGAGGAGCGCGTCGATACGCGACGGGTCGTAGCTGCCGTCCTTGAACGAGTCGCCCGGCGGCTTCTTGGTGGCTGTCTTGAGGTCCATTCCGGCGCAGAAGTAGCCACCGGCTCCGGTCAGGATGCAGCAGCGGATGTCGTCGTCGTTGTCGACGCGGTCCCAGGCCTGCACCATTATTTCCATCATTTCGGTGCTCAGCGCGTTGCGGGCGTGCGGGCGGTTCAACGTGACGATGAGGGTGTGACCGCGCTGTTCAACCAGCGCGTCGGGTCCTGATTCGTTTGCTGGAGCCTCAGCCACGGCTAACGCCTTTCCCTCGACATTGAGCATGAACTTGTCAGGAAATGTAACACGTTCTAATTTGGTGCCGTGGCCCTGAATATTGCCGATCTTGCCGAACATGCCATTGACGCTGTGCCGGACCGTGTCGCCCTCATCTGCGGCGACGACCAGCTCACCTACGCCCAACTGGAGGAGAAGGCCAACCGCCTCGCGCACTACCTGATCGACCAGGGCGTCAAGAAAGACGACAAGGTCGGCCTCTACTGCCGCAACCGCAACGAGATCGTCATCGCGATGCTGGCGGTGGTGAAGGCCGGCGCCATCATCGTCAACGTCAACTTCCGCTACGTCGAGGGCGAACTTCGCTACCTGTTCGACAACTCCGACATGGTCGCGCTGGTCCACGAGCGCCAGTACTCCGACCGGGTGGCCAATGTCCTGCCGGATACCGCAGGCGTCAAGACGGTCCTGGTGATCGAGGACGGTAGTGACAACGACTTTCAGCGCTACGGCGGAGTCGAGTTCTATTCGGCGATCGCCCAGGGCGCGCCCGAACGCGACTTTGCCGATCTGTTGGGCCCACGCAGCGCCGACGACATCTACCTGCTGTATACGGGTGGCACGACGGGCTTCCCGAAGGGCGTGATGTGGCGCCACGAGGACATCTATCGGGTGCTGTTCGGCGGAACCGACTTCGCCACAGGCGAATTCGTCGAGGACGAATACGACCTGGCCAAGGCCGCCGTAGAGACTGGCGCCATGATCCGCTATCCGATCCCGCCGATGATCCACGGGGCCACCCAATCCTCGACGTGGATGTCGCTGTTCGGCGGCCACACCACGGTGCTCGAACCGGAATTCAACGCCGACGAGGTGTGGCGCACCATCCACAAACACAAGGTCAACTTGCTGTTCTTCACCGGTGACGCGATGGCGCGGCCGCTGCTGGACGCGCTGCTGGCCCACCAGGACGCGGGTAATGAGTACGACCTGTCGTCACTGTTCCTGCTCGCCAGCACCGCGGCTTTGTTCTCGCCGAGCATCAAGGAGAAGCTGCTCGAGCTGCTGCCCAACCGGGTCATCACCGACTCAATTGGCTCCTCGGAGACCGGATTTGGCGGCACCAGCATCGTCGCCAAGGACGCGCCGCACAGCGGCGGCCCGCGGGTGAGCATCGACCACCGCACCGTCGTCCTCGATGACGACGGCAACGAGGTCAAGCCCGGCTCCGGGGTGCGCGGCTTCATCGCGAAGAAGGGCAACATCCCGGTCGGTTACTACAAGGACGAGAAGAAGACCGCCGAAACCTTCCGGACCATCAACGGGGTCCGCTACGCCATCCCCGGCGACTACGCACAGGTCGAGGAGGACGGCACGGTCACCATGCTGGGCCGCGGCTCGGTGTCGATCAACAGCGGCGGCGAGAAGATCTACCCCGAGGAGGTCGAGGCCGCCCTCAAAGGTCATCCCGACGTCTTCGACGCGCTGGTGGTCGGTGTGCCCGATCCGCGTTACGGCCAGCATGTGGCCGCCGTCGTGCAGGCCCGCCCGGGTGCGCGGCCGACACTGGCGGAGCTGGACAGCTTCGTGCGCTCCGAGATCGCGGGATACAAAGTGCCGCGCAGCCTTTGGCTCGTCGACGAGGTCAAGCGTTCGCCGGCCGGCAAGCCGGACTACCGCTGGGCCAAGGAACAGACCGAGGCGCGCCCGGCCGACGATGTGCATGCCGCTCACGCCACTGCGTGACCGATTTCGTCAAGAGTCATCCGGGCGCGCCCGCGGAGTACTTCGCTTGGGAAGCCGCGGGGTTGCGATGGCTCTCTGACGTCGACGGCGGCGTGCCCTGCGCGCGGGTGGTTTCCGTAGATGCGACCAGCCTGACGCTGCGGCGGCTCGAGTCGGTGACCCCGACCCCCTACGCGGCGCACGAGTTCGGCCGCCGATTGGCCGCCACACACGACGCTTGTGCCCCGGCATTCGGCGCTGGACCCGACGGGTGGGACGGTCCCGGATTCTTCGGGCCGCTGTCGCGGCCGTTGCCGATGTCGCTGCGTCAGCATCGGCGCTGGGGTGAGTTTTACGCCGACGAGCGGCTGGCGTCGATGGCCGAGCTCGCGGGCCCGCGCCTTGATGTGCAGACCCGCGCCGCGATCGGCGCCGTCGCCGAACGCTGCCGGGCGGGCGACTTCGACTCTGATGATCCACCGGCCCGGCTGCACGGCGATCTGTGGAGCGGCAACGTGATGTGGACACCCGACGGGGTGGTGCTGATCGACCCCGCCGCGCACGCCGGTCATCGCGAGACCGACCTGGCGATGCTCGCGCTCTTCGGTTGCCCCCACTACGACTCCGTGATTGCGGGCTATGAACAGGTGTGCGCGTTAGAACCCAACTGGCGCAAGCGTATCGGGCTACACCAGCTTTTCCCGCTGCTGGCGCATGTCGTGCTGTTCGGTGCCGGATACGTGCCGCAAACGCGTGCCGCCGCGGGCGCCGCGCTGGCCCTGTGACCTGAGGTCTAAAGTCGAAACGCGATGACGATCGACGTGTGGATGCAACATCCGACGCAACGGTTCTTGCGCAGCGACATGCTGGCCTCGCTGCGGCGCTGGACCGGTGGGTCCATGCCGGAGACCGACATCCCGATCGAGGCGACGGTCGAATCGATGGACGCCGCCGACGTCGGCTTCGGCCTGCTCAGTGCGTGGCGCGGGCCGGGCGATCAGGATCTGGTCTCCAACGACGAGGTCGCCGAATGGATCGCGTTGCACCCCAACCGGTTTGCCGGCCTGGCAGCGGCCGACCTGGACCGTCCGATGCAGGCGGTCCGGGAGCTGAGGCGCCGAATCGACGACGGCTTCGTCGGCTTGCGGGTGGTGCCCTGGCTGTGGAACGCGCCGCCTACCGACCGTCGCTACTATCCGCTGTTCGCCGAGTGTGTCGAGTCGGGCGTGCCGTTCTGTACCCAGGTCGGGCACACCGGGCCGCTGCGGCCCTCGGAGACCGGCCGACCGATCCCCTACATCGACCAGGTGGCCCTCGACTTTCCGGAACTGGTGATCGTGTGCGGCCACGTCGGCTATCCGTGGACCGAGGAGATGGTGGCCGTCGCGCGCAAACATGAAAACGTGTACATCGATACCAGCGCATACACGATCAAGCGCCTGCCCGACGAGCTCGTCCGATTCATGAAAACCGGTACCGGACAACGCAAAGTGCTCTTCGGCACCAACTGGCCGATGATCGCCCACTCGCACGCGCTGGCCGGCCTCGACGAACTTGGCCTCACCGATGAGGCGCGCCACGACTTTCTGCACGGCAATGCCCAACGGGTATTCGGACTGGAGGCAAACAAGTGAACGGCGCCCAGGCCTTGATCAACACCCTGGTCGACGGCGGCGTCGACGTGTGCTTCGCCAACCCCGGCACGTCGGAGATGCACTTCGTGGCCGCGTTGGACGACGTGCCACGCATGCGCGGCGTGCTGACGCTGTTCGAAGGCGTGGCCACCGGCGCAGCCGACGGCTATGCCCGCATCGCCGACCGCCCGGCGGCGGTGCTGCTGCACCTGGGTCCCGGCCTGGGCAACGGCCTGGCCAACCTGCACAACGCGCGCCGCGCCAACGTGCCGATGGTGGTGGTCGTCGGCGACCACGCCACGTATCACAAGAAGTATGACGCCCCACTGGAATCCGACATCGACGCGCTCGCGGGCACCGTCTCGGGATGGGTGCGCCGAACTGCCAGCGCGGCCGACGTGGGGACCGACACGGCCGAGGCCATCGCCGAAAGCCGCTCGGGCTCGTTTGTTTCGACGTTGATGCTGCCGGCCGATGCGTCCTGGTCCGACGGGGCCGAGCCGGCATCGGTGCCACCCGCCAGGCCGCCGGCGGCCGACCCGCTGTTGGCGGCGGAGGTGGCGGAGGTGCTGCGGTCGGGCGAGCCCACGGTGCTCATGATCGGCGGCGACGCCACCCGAGGCGCGGGACTCGCGGCGGCGGCGCGGATCGCCGCGGCCACCGGTGCCCGGTTGCTGTGTGAGACGTTCCCGACGCGCCTGGAGCGTGGGGCCGGCGTGCCCGCGGTGGAACGGCTGGGCTACTTCGCCGAGGCCGCCGCTGCCCAGCTGGACGGCGCCAAGCATCTGGTGCTCGCCGGGGCCAAGTCGCCGGTGTCGTTCTTCGCCTACCCCGACAAGCCCAGCGACCTGGTGCCGGGCGGCTGCGCAGTGCATGTGCTCGCCGAATACAGCGGCGCCGCAGACGCTTTGAGCGTGCTCGCCGAGGAGCTGGCACCCGGCACGGTTGCCCCGGTCGCGCCCGCGTCGCGCCCGCCGCTACCGACGGGTGCCCTGACGTCGGCGTCCGCGGCCGAGGTGGTCGGCGCGCTGCTGCCCGAACGGGCGATCGTCGTCGACGAGTCGAACACGTCGGGCCTGTTGCTGCCGCAGGCCACCGCCGGTGCGCCGGCGCACGACTGGCTGACCCTGACGGGCGGCGCCATCGGGTACGGAATCCCCACCGCGGTCGGCGCGGCGGTGGCCGCCCCGGACCGTCCGGTGCTGTGCCTGGAATCCGACGGGTCGGCGATGTACACGATCTCGGGACTGTGGACGCAGGCGCGCGAGCAGCTCAACGTCACCACGGTCATCTACAACAACAGTGCATACGACATCCTGCGGATCGAGCTGCAACGCGTCGGGGCTGGGTCGGCGCCGGGCCCGAAGGCGTCGAGCCTCCTCGATTTATCTGGCCCCACAATGGATTTCACCAAGATCGCCGGGGGGATGGGAGTTCCCTCCCGCCGTGTCAGCACGGTCGAGGAATTCGCCGACGCGCTGCGCGCCGCCTTCGACGAACCCGGACCGCACTTGATCGAGGCCGTGGTGCCGTCGATGCTGGGCTAGCGATTGCTGCTGGCGCTGAGCAGTCGCTTAGCATAGTCTTCGGCATTAGAGGGTCGCAGTAATCTTCTCGTGAATTGGAAGGTGTCCACTTTGCCGAATCAGCTTCATCACGTGGTCATGCGCAGTCATTCGGCGAGCACATTCATCCGCTTCCTCACCGACGTCGTCGGCATGGATGTCCAGCACAGTTTTCGCGTCCCCGGCGAGGTGCTGGAGGCAACCCTGGGCTGGCCACCTTCCGACGGGGCCGACGTGACGATCCTGGGGAGCGGTGACGCTGGCCTGATCGAAGTCCTGGACGTGCCGGAGAACCTGCGAGAGGTGGCCCCTGAGGGGCTCGCCGCGCTCTCGTTCCTGACCGACGACTACAGCAACGTGAAAGACAAAGCTCAAACGTTCGCCAACGACGTCACAGTGCTGAACACCATGGTTCCCGGTGTCGACCTGTTCTTTTGCACCATGGGCGGCGTACCGATGGAGTTCATGGGAAGTTACGAGGCCGATGCCGCCGAGGCGGCGGCGTCCGCCGGCGGCAGCTAGTCCGCTCGAAAGGCTTGAGGTTCCGGGATGATCGACGGCGATGCGTTCCGGGAAGTCGAGGCGATCAAACAGTTGAAGGCTCGGTATTGCCGCTACCTCGACGCCAAGGACTGGGAATCCTGGCGCGCCCTATTCGCCGACGACTTCGTCAGCGATCTGGGCGACGCCGGTGGCGGCGTGATCGTCGGTGCGGACCAGTTCGTCACCTACACCCGCAGGACTATCGGCAAACCGACTCAGTCCACCGTGCATCAGGTACACGCCCCGGAAATCGAACTGACCTCCGCTACGGCCGCGCAGGGGGTATGGGCGCTTCACGATGTCGTGCGCCTGCATCCAGCGTTGACGCTGCATGGCTATGGCCACTACCACGAGAGCTACGCCAAGATCGGCGGCCACTGGCGCATCACGTCCTCCAAGCTGACCCGGCTACGCGAGGATGTCGGCGTCACATTCGTCTCCCCCCGAATGGCCGTGCGGTTGCGAGCGGCCGCAGCGAGGATCGCGCGTCGCTCGTCCAACATCAACTGATGGATTCTGACAAGGAAGATAAAGCCGTGAAACAACTTTCGGGCCGGCGGATACTGGTCACCGGCGCCAGCGGTTTAGTGGCATTCCCAGTCGCGGTCGAACTGGCGAAGCACAACGAAGTCTTCGCGGTCGCACGGTTCTCGGATCCCGAGCAGCGCCGGATGCTCGAGCGGGCGGGCGTGCGCCCGATTGCGTTCGACCTTGCTGATCCCGACTTGTCGCCCCTGCCGGAATCCGTTGATGTCGTTATCAATTACGCGGTCCTGCCACCAACCCAGAAAACCGCCTACGAGGTCAATGCCGGCGCCACCGGGCGGTTGGCCAGACGATACCGCGACTGCGAAGCGTTCGTGCATGGCAGCACCGGTTCGCTCTACCAGTATCAAGGGGAGCGGCCGTTGCGTGAAGACGATCCCTACGGCCTGCACAGCGCCGCGGAAAACTATGCCGCCAGCAAGATTGCGGCAGAGTTCCTCCTCAAGCATCTCAGCGAGGACTATCAGTTGCCTGTCGTGATCGTGCGGATATTCTCTTTCTACGGACCACGCGGCGGCGGCGTGACACAGCGCGTCGATCAGGTCATTCGCGGCGAACCCGTCAGCGTCTATCCGGGCGTCCGCAACGTGCATACACCGCTCTACGAGGACGACTACGTCGAAAAGACGATCGCTGCAGCCGGTATCGCCACAATCGGCGCAGAGATCATCAACGTCGGGGGCACCGAGCCGGTTACGACACAGGAGTACTGCCAGATGGCCGGTGAAATTCTCGGCAAAGAACCCATGTTCGCCGAAAACAGCAGGGCTTGGCCGATTTGGGCCGACACGACCAAAATGGTCGAGCTACTCGGTCCGAACAAGGTAACGATGCGCGAAGGTGTGCGCCGCACAATTGAATCCGCAGAAGCGAGGCTGGACACCTCGCATCACGTCATCGGCGAGCCGGCCAAAGTCTAGGCGAGGCAATTGATTACCTTCATCGTCCATCTGCAGGTGCCACCCGAGAACGCCGAGGCGTTTGAGGAGCTGATGACCTACGTCGCGGCCATGTCGAACGAACACGAGCCCGGGGTGGTCTACTACGCGTTCGCCAGGAGCGTCGCGGACGCCGACACCTACGTCGGTGTCGAGGTCTACCATGACCAGGCGGCCGTTGCCGCGCATGGGGATACCGAATGGGTGCGGGAATCGGTACCGAAGTCCCTGCGCCTCATCGAGGGCATGCCCCGCATCGCGCAGTACGTCAGCCCGGGATCAGACCCCGTCGTCTCACGGTTCGAGGAACTGACGTGAGCGGGACGAGCCTGGACGTCGTCAGGCAATTCAGCGAGGCGCTCCATGGCAAGAACATGGACCAAGTGCGCAGCTTGTTGCACGACGACCTCATCGTCCACGAAGCCGGTGGGCTGCCGTACAGCGGTGACTACCTCGGTCCCCAAGGCTTCGTCGACCTCCTCGCGACGATGAGCCAACACCTCGAGTTCACACCGGGTCCCATCGTACGAGATGCGCTGAGCGACGACGTGATTGTCTCGCGGTTCCGGCTGACGTTCACCGCGCGCGTTTCGCGCAGGACCGCCGAGATGGGTCTGGTTGAGCTGTACCGGGTTTGCGACGGCCGCATCGTGGAGCTCGATGTCTACTACAAGGATCCCTCAGCAGTGACAGCGTTGCTGGCACCCGGGTAGCTACCTGGTGGCTGGGCGGGGTATCGGCCAGACCGGATCGCCGCAGTCGACGCCCTCGGCCGACAACTCGCGCTTGAGCACCTTGAAGGTCACGGTGCGGGGGAGCTCCGCGCTGATCCGCACGTAGGACGGCCACTGCTTGGGACCCAAGTCGGACTGTTCGGCGAGGAAGGACCGGAACTTTTCGGGGTCGAATTCGGCGCCGAGAGTCAGCACCAACGCGGCCATCACCTGGTCGCCGACCACCGGGTCCGGCACCGGATACACCGCGACTTCAGTCACCTCGGGATGCCGCAGCAGAACCCGCTCGATCGGCGCCGTGCCCAGGTTTTCCCCGTCGACCCGCATCCAATCGCCCAGTCGCCCAGCGAAATACGCGTAGCCCGCGTCGTCGCGGTAGGCCAGGTCGCCGCTGTGGTAGACGCCGCCGGCCATGCGCTGCGCCTCGGCCTCCGGGTCGTTGTAGTAGCCCTCGAACCTGCCGGCGCCCGCGGTGTTGACCACCTCGCCGACCACTCCCGGCGCGCACGGCTCGCCGGTTTCGGGGTCGACAATCTCGAGCCCGTCGGTCAGCGGACCCAACGATCCTGTCGGGGTGTCGGGGGTGCGGGCGATCGCCACGCCGCCTTCCGTCGAGCCGAAACCGTCCTGCACGAGACACCCGAACCTGCTTGCAAACCGCTCGATGTCGCCGGGTACACCTTCGTTGCCGTACACCGCGCGCAGCGAGTTGTCCGCGTCGTCCGAAAGCTCAGGCGTGGCAAGCACATACGACAACGGCTTGCCCACGTAGTTGGCGTAGGTGGCGCCGAAGCGCCGGACATCCGGTAGGAACCCGGAAGCGGAAAACTTGCGCCGCAACGCCAGTGAGCCCCGGCAGGCGGCCGCCACCGACCAGCCGACCAGCACCGCATTGGAGTGAAACAGCGGCATCGATACGTAGCAGACGTCGTCGCGACCGAGATCGAAGCGCCCCACCATCATCGCTCCGGCCATCGCGACCTTGCCGTGGCTACACTTCACCGCCTTGGGATCGCCGCTGGTGCCCGATGTGAAGATCAGCATGAACAGGTCGGCGGGCGACGAGGTCCGGAATCTGATCTCGGCGTTGCGGTGCGCGTCGACCTCGGCGGCCCACTCCGCCGAATCGACATTGATATGCGCGATATCATCAAGCTTCGCAGCGGAATTCGTGTCGGCCAGCACCAGCTGACAGTCTGCCTTGGTGAAGTCGCGGACCAGCGCCTCGCCGCGGCGCACGGGGTTGAGGCCCACCGGCACGATTCCGGACATGCCGGCCGCCACCAACATGGCCGAGAAGAACGGCGTGTTTTCCAGCAGCACGCCGACGTGGGGCGGCTTGGCCGGGTCGAGGCGGTCACGCAGCGTCGCCACGATCGCGGCCGCGTGCTGGAGGTGATCGCGCCAGCTGGTGAAGGAATCCTCGAAATAGACACCGCGGTCGTCGATGTCGACGAGCGGCACCAGAAGATCGGTGACCGTGAGGTCAGCCGGGTTTAGCTGCACTGCCCCGGCTAAGCAGGGGTCTCGGCAAGTTCACGGCCGATTCGGCGCAGCTGACCGGTGGCGCCACCCAGCGAGAACTCGGCTTCCTTGGCGGCCAGGAAATACCGGTGGGCCGGGTGGTCGGTATCGACGCCGACGCCGCCGTGTACGTGAACGACGGTGTGCGCCACGCGATGTCCGGCATCGGCCGCCCAGAAGGCCGCGCTGGCCACGTCGATCTCGGCCGGGATGTCCTCGGAGACCTTCCAGGCCGCCTGGGTGAGAGTGAGCCGCAACCCCTTGACGTCGATGTATCCGTCGGCCAGCCGCTGTCCCACCGCCTGGAAGCTGCCGATCGGGCGGTCGAACTGCTCACGGGTGCGGGCATATTCAGCGGTCATCTGCAATCCGCGTTCGAGCACCCCGAGCTGAAATGCGCTGCGGCCCAAAGTGGAAATTATCTCGAGCCACGTCAGCACCTCGCTGCCGCCAACCCGCCGCGACTCGTCGAGCGCGACGCCGTCCAGCGCCAGGTGTCCGGCGCTGTTGAAGCCGGTGGTCTTCAGCGCGGTCACCGTCACCCCGGGATCGTCGGCCGCGACCAGGAAAACGCCTGCGCCGGAGTCGGTTTCGGCGGGAACCAGGAAAGCGTCGGCCACCGGACCGTAACCGGCCTGGGTGCGCGTTCCGGTGAGGCGATAGCCGTCGCCGGCGCGGGCGGCCTGCACCGGCCCCTCGCCCATCTCGCCTTCCAAGGCGGCGGTGAGAATCTTCTCGCCTTTCACGGCGGGCACACCCCAGCTCTGCTGCAGTTCCTCGGAGCCGAATCGGGCCAGCGCGCCCGCGGCCAGCATCACCGAGTCCAGGTACGGCACGGCCGCCATCTGGTGGCCTAGCGCCACCAAGATGGCCACCTGCTCGAGCACCCCGAACCCGTCGCCGCCCAGCGCCGACGCCGACGCGCTGGACAGGATGTCCGCGTCGATCAGCTTCTCCCACAGCGTGCGGTCGAACCGTTGGTCGAGTCCGTCCAGCTCACGCTGATGCTCCGGTGTGCACACCGAGTCCACGATGGTGTCCACCAGACCGCCGAGGTCGTTCGCGGCTTCGGTTGTCGTGAAATCCATGAATATTGTTCCCTTACAACTAGGTTCAGCGGTTGGCTCGGGGCAGGCCCAGCGCCACCATGCCGATGATGTCGCGCTGGACTTCGTTGGTACCGCCGCCGAAGGTCAGGATCAGGCACGCCCGGTGCATCCGCTCCACCCGGCCGCGCAGCAATGCGCCCGGCGAACCCTGCCGCATGGTCGCCCCGGTGCCCAGCACCTCCATCAGCAGCCGGTAGGCCTCGGTGGCCAGTTCGGTGCCGAACACCTTGGCCGCCGACGCATCGGCCGGGTTCAGGGCGTCAGAGTGGGCGGACGCCAACTCCCAGTTGATCAGCTTGAGCACCTCAGCCTTGGCGTGCACCCGGGCCAGGTTGATCTGCACCCACTCCGAGTCGATGAGGCGGGCCCCGCCATCACCCTTGGTGTTCTGCGCCCACTCGCGAACTTCGCGCAGCGCCAAGAAGATCGGCTGCGACGAGACGAGGGCGACCCGCTCGTGGTTGAGCTGATTGGTGACCAGCTTCCAGCCGCCGTTCTCCTCACCGATCAGGTTGGTCACCGGCACCCGTACGTCCGAGTAATAGGTGGCGCTGGTGTCCACACCGGCCATGGTGTGCACGGGTGTCCACGAGAAGCCCTCGGCCGTCGTCGGCACTGCGATCATCGAAATGCCGCGGTGCTTCTTGGCCTCCGGGTTGGTGCGCACCGCCAGCCATACCCAGTCCGCGTACGCGATCAGGCTGGTCCACATCTTCTGCCCGTTGATCACGTAGTCGTCGCCGTCGCGGACCGCCGAGGTGCGCAGATTGGCCAGGTCGGTGCCGGCGCCGGGCTCGGAGTAGCCGATCGAGAAGTGCAGGTCGCCCGCGGCGATCTTGGGCAGGAAGAACTTCTTCTGTTCCTCGGTGCCGAAGGCCATGATCGTCGGCGCCACGCTGTTGATGGTCAGAAACGGCACCGGCGCACCCGCGATGGCCGCCTCGTCGGTGAAGATCAGCGAGTCCATCGGGGAGCGGTCCTGGCCGCCGTATTCCTTGGGCCAGTTCAGGGTTAGCCACCCGTCCTTGCCCATCTGGGACACCACGTCGCGGTAGGCATTGCCCGACCCGACCTCACCCTCGGTTGAGGTGAGCGCCTCGCGACGCTCCGGCGTCATCAGCGTGGTGAAGTACGACCGCAGTTCGCGACGCAACTCCTCCTGTTCAGGGGTGTAACTGATGCGCATTTCAGCCGTCCTCCGATAAGCCTGGTTTTCACGGCGTGAGCCGCGGTATCAAATGGCAACCGCTACCCGTTCGCCTTCCCGGTTGTAACACGTTCTAGTCTGGGAATCCAGCGACCGTTTCGTCAGACCGACCCGGGCCTTATGGTGGAGCGGGATGCTGACGGGTCGTCCGAGCAGGTTCAAGGAGGGTGCCGTGCGAGTGATCGTGGACCGTGACCGGTGTGAAGGTAACGCGGTGTGCCTGGGAATTGCACCGGATATCTTCGACCTGGACGACGAGGACTATGCCGTGATCAAGACCGATCCGATCCCGCCGGACCAGGAAGGCCTGGCCGAACAGGCGATCGCGGAATGCCCTCGAGCCGCACTCCTGCGCGGCGACTGATCCGTCCGAACCCGAAACTAGAGGTATTCATAAATTGACTAGGCCTAATACCCCGACTCCTCCTCAGGCCACTAGGCGGCCTGCATCGTCGTCGGGGGCAGCATGAACGCGACCGATCTCTCCGGGAAGGTCGCGGTGGTGACCGGCGCCGCGGCGGGCCTGGGCCGGGCCGAGGCGCTCGGCCTCGCCAGGCTGGGTGCCACCATCGTCGTCAACGACATCGCCGCGGCCCTGGACGCTTCCGACGTCATGGACGAGATCGCCGCGGCCGGCTCGAAGGCCGTCGCGGTCACCGGCGACGTTAGCCAACGAACAACCGCCGACGAGCTAATTAGCTGCGCCGACGGGCTGGGCGGGCTGGACATCGTGGTGAACAATGCCGGGATAACCCGCGACCGGATGCTGTTCAACATGTCCGACGAGGAATGGGATCTCGTCATCGCCGTCCATCTGCGCGGCCATTTCCTGCTCACCCGCAATGCGGCCACCTACTGGCGGTCCAAGGCGAAGGACGCCGGCGGGTCGATCTTCGGCCGGATCGTCAACACCTCGTCGGAGGCGGGCCTGACGGGTCCGATCGGACAGGCCAACTACGGTGCCGCGAAGGCGGGAATCATCTCGCTGACCTTGACCGCATCCCGTGCGCTGGGCCGCTACGGCGTGTGTGCCAACGCGATCTGCCCCCGTGCCCGCACCGCCATGACGGCCGATGTCTTCGGTGCAGCAGAGATAGAAGAAGGACAGGTCGACCCGTTGTCGCCCGAGCACGTGGTCAACCTGGTGCAGTTCCTGGCTTCGCCGGCGGCCGCTGAGGTCAACGGTCAGGTATTCATCGTTTACGGGCCGCAGGTGACGTTGGTGGCGGCGCCGACGGTCGAGCATCGGTTCACCGCCGACGGGTCGGCGTGGGAGCCCGCACAACTGAGTTCGACACTGCGCGATTACTTTGCTGGGCGCGATCCGGAACGCAATTTTTCTGCTACCGCGCTGATGGATCTGTAACGGCTATCGGCGCATTTGCGAACTACTATCACGGGCCAAAACTCCACTAGAACATGTGTCAGAACTGCTCCGCCCTATGGGTGTTAACCAGGGGAATTAACACGTGTGTTCAAGAAAACTCGTTCATTGACATGGCGAAGTTGTTCTGAGTTAATATGATCCGGCTCACACCGAGCAGCTGGGTATCCCCTGCCCGCATGCAGGGCACGTGCAGACTTCGCCGCGACGAGCAAAGGGGGGAACTGAGTTGATGCAACAACTTGCCGTTCCGGCCCGCGCTGTCGGCGGGTTCTTCGAAATGTCGCTGGATACGCTTCGCTGCTGTTTCCGCCGGCCGTTCCAGTTCCGCGAGTTTCTGGATCAGACGTGGATGGTCGCCCGCGTGTCGTTGGTCCCGACGCTGCTGGTCTCCATTCCGTTCACGGTGCTGGTGGCGTTCACCCTCAATATCCTGTTGCGCGAAATCGGCGCCGCCGACCTGTCCGGTGCCGGGACGGCGTTCGGCACCATCACCCAGCTGGGACCGGTCGTCACCGTGCTGGTCGTGGCCGGCGCCGGCGCCACCGCGATCTGCGCCGACCTGGGTGCCCGCACCATCCGCGAGGAGATCGACGCCATGCGGGTGCTCGGGATCGACCCGGTCCAGCGCCTCGTCGTGCCCCGGGTGTTGGCATCCACCGTCGTAGCGCTGTTGCTCAACGGACTGGTGTGCGCCATCGGGCTGTCCGGGGGCTACGTCTTCTCGGTCTTTCTGCAAGGCGTCAACCCCGGGGCGTTCATCAATGGGCTGACGGTGCTGACCGGCCTGCGTGAATTGATTTTGGCCGAAGTCAAAGCGCTGCTGTTCGGTGTGATGGCCGGGCTGGTCGGGTGCTACCGCGGCCTGACCGTCAAGGGCGGCCCCAAGGGCGTCGGCAACGCGGTGAACGAAACCGTCGTCTACGCGTTCATCTGCCTCTTCGTGATCAACGTGGTCATGACCGCCATCGGCGTACGACTGTCGGCGAAGTGAGCGGGCGATGAGTTACGACGTCACGTACCGGGTTCGTAACTTCCTGTCGCGATTCGCCGGGCCCGTTGACGACTTTGGCGAGCAGGCCTTGTTCTACGGCCAAACCCTGCGCTACATCCCCAACGCGCTCACGCGGTATCGCAAAGAGACGATCCGCCTCGTCGCCGAGATGACGCTGGGCGCCGGCGCGCTGATCATGATCGGCGGCACGGTCGGGGTCGCGGCGTTTCTCACCCTGGCCTCCGGTGGTGTTATCGCGGTGCAGGGCTATTCGTCGCTGGGCAATATCGGGATCGAGGCGCTGACCGGATTCCTGTCGGCGTTCCTCAATGTCCGCGTCGTCGCGCCGGTGATCGCCGGCATCGCGCTGGCCGCCACCATCGGCGCCGGAGCCACCGCCCAGCTCGGGGCCATGCGGGTCGCCGAGGAGATCGACGCCGTCGAATCGATGGCGGTGCACTCGGTTTCCTACCTGGTCTCGACGCGGCTGATCGCCGGGCTCGTCGCGATCGTTCCGCTCTACTCGCTGTCCGTGCTGGCCGCGTTCTTCGCCGCCCGCTTCACCACGGTGTTCATCAACGGTCAGTCCGCGGGCCTGTACGACCACTATTTCAATACCTTCCTTATTCCGTCCGATCTGCTGTGGTCGTTTCTGCAGGCGATCGTGATGTCGATCGCGGTGATGTTGGTGCACACCTATTACGGCTACAACGCCAGCGGCGGGTCGGTGGGTGTCGGCATCGCGGTCGGTCAGGCGGTGCGGACCTCGCTGATCGTCGTCGTGGTCATCACGTTGTTCATCTCGCTGGCGGTGTACGGCTCACAAGGCAACTTCAACCTCTCTGGATAAGGAGACGCGCGGAAAAATATGGCAAGCACGGGATCGCGACACACGGCGGTCCGGTTGGCAGCGGCGGTGCTGGCCGGACTGATAGTGGCGTTCGCTGTGCTGACATACCTTTCCTACACAGCGGCTTTCACGTCGATCGATATCGTCACGGTCGCCGCGCCGCGCGCCGGTCTGGTGATGGAAAAGGGCGCCAAGGTCAAGTACCGCGGCATTCAGATCGGCAAGGTCAAGGACATCAGCTATGCCGCCGACCAGGCGCGGCTGACGTTGGCCATCAACAGCAACGAGATGCACTTCATCCCGTCCAACGCGACCGTGCATATCGCGGGCAACACGATCTTCGGCGCCAAGTCGGTGGAATTCGTTCCGCCCCAGGCTCCTTCGGGGATGTCGCTGCGCCCGGATGCGCTGGTGCAGGCCTCTTCGGTGCAGCTGGAAGTCAACACCCTCTTTCAGTCGCTCATCGATCTGCTGCACAAGGTCGACCCCGTCGAACTGAACGGCACGCTGAGCGCGCTGGCCGAAGGCCTGCGTGGCCACGGCGACGACTTCGGTGCGCTGCTGGCCGGACTGAACACGCTTACACAGCAAGCGAATCCCAAGCTGGCGGCCCTGCAGGAGGACTTCCGCAAGACCGGCATCGTCACCAACACCTACGCCGACGCCGCACCCGACCTCAACACCGTGTTCGACAATCTGCCGACCATCAACAAGACGGTCGTCGACGAACAGCGCAACCTGAACACCGTGCTGCTGGCGACGATCGGGCTGGCCAACAACGCCTACGAGACCCTGCAACCGGGCGAGCAGGACTTCATCGACGCCATCAACAGGCTGCGGGCTCCAATCAAGGTGGCACACGACTATTCGCCCGAATTCGGCTGCATCTTCGCCGGTGTCGACAGGGGCATCAAGGAATTCGCGCCCCTGCTCGGTGGCCGCAAGGCCGGCCTGTTCACGTCGTCGAGCTTCGTCTTGGGTGCACCTTCTTATACGTTCCCGGAGTCGTTGCCGATCGTGAACGCCTCCGGAGGTCCGAATTGCCGTGGCCTACCGGATATTCCGAACAAGCAGACCGGCGGATCGTTCTTCCGCTCTCCGTTCCTGGTCACCGACAACGCCAACATTCCCTACGAGCCGTTCACCGAGTTGCAGTTTGACGCGCCCTCGACGCTGCAGTTCTTGTTCCACGGCGCTTTCGCCGAACGGGACGACTTCTGATGGCGAGCGGGAACATGCCTTCGCACCGGTCGATGGTGATCAAGGTCAGCGTCTTCGCGGTGGCGATGCTGCTGGTGGCCGCGGGCCTGGTGGTGGTCTTCGGCGACTTCCGATTCGGCCCCGCAAGCACTTACCACGCAACCTTTATCGACGCGTCGCGGCTGAAAGCGGGTCAGAAGGTCCGCATTGCCGGTGTGCCGGTCGGTGCGGTGTCCGGCCTCAAGCTGAACCGCGACAACACCGTCGACGTGGAATTCGAAATCGACAAGCACTACACGCTGTACACGTCGACGCGTGCGGTGATCCGATACGAGAACCTCGTCGGTGACCGGTTCATGGAGATCACGTCCGGTCCGGGCGAGCTGCGCAAGCTGCCGCCGGGCGCGACGATCAACTCCCAACACACCCAGCCCGCACTGGATCTCGACGCGCTGCTGGGCGGACTGCGGCCGGTGCTCAAGGGCCTGGACGCCGAGAAGGTCAACACGATCAGCAGCGCCATCATTCAATTGCTGCAGGGGCAAGGGGGAGCCTTGTCGAACGTGCTGGCCGACACCAGCGCCTTCTCGACGGCGCTGGGCAAACGAGACCAGCTCATCGGTGACGTGATCAACAACCTCAACACGGTGTTGGGCACGGTCGACGAAAAGAGCGCAAAATTTTCGGCCAGCGTCGACCAGCTGCAGCAACTGATCAGCGGGCTGGCCAAGAACCGCGACGTGATCGCGGGCGCTATCCCGCCGCTCGCATCGACGACCACCGATCTGACGGAGCTGCTGCAGAATTCGCGTCGGCCGCTCAAGGGGATCGTGGAAAACGTGCGGCCGCTGGCCACCGAGCTCGACAATCGCAAGGCCGAGGTGAACAACGACGTCGAGCAGCTGGGCGAGGACTACCTGCGGCTGTCCGCGCTGGGTGCTTACGGGTCGTTCTTCAACATCTACTTCTGCTCGGTGACGATCAAGATCAACGGGCCCGCCGGCAGCGACATCCTGCTGCCACTGGGCGGTCAGGTGGATCCCAGCCACGGAAGGTGCGCTTTTGCCAAACAGTAAGCGCGATCGCGACCCGCTCCGCACCGGCATTTTCGGCTTGGTGCTGGTGCTCTGTGTCGTCTTGATTGCCTTCGGCTATTCCGCATTGCCGTTCTGGCCGCAGGGCCGCATGTTCGACGCTTACTTCGCCGACGCGGCCGGCATCACACCGGGCAACGCCGTGTACGTATCGGGCATCAAGGTCGGCAAGGTGTCCTCGGTGGGCTTGGCCGGCGACACCGCCAAGGTCACCTTCAGCGTGGACCGCCACGTAGTCGTCGGCGACCAGTCGCTGGCCGCGATCCGCACCGACACGATCCTCGGCGAGCGCTCCATCTCGGTGACCCCCGGCGGCACCGGCAAGACCACCACCATTCCGCTGAGCCGCACGACCACGCCCTACACGCTGGCGGGTGCGCTCGAGGACCTCGGTGAGAACGCGAGCAATCTGAACAAGCCTCAGTTCGAGCAGGCCCTGAACGTACTCACCGACACGCTGCATGACGCGACCCCGGATCTGCGCGGCGCGCTGGACGGCGTGACCTCGCTGTCGCGTACGTTGAACCGGCGCGACGAGGCGCTGCAGGCCTTGCTGGCGCACGCGAAGTCGGTGACGTCGGTGTTGTCGGATCGCGCCGCGCAGGTCAACAAGCTGGTCGACGACGGCAACGAGTTGTTCGCCGCACTCGACGAACGGCGCAACGCACTGGGTCAGCTGATCTCGGGGATCGACGGCCTCTCCCAACAGATTTCGGGCTTCGTCTCCGACAACCGCAAGGAGTTCGGCCCGTCGCTGGAAAAGCTCAACCTGGTCTTGGCCAACCTCAATGAGCGCCGCGACTACATCGTCGAGGCCCTCAAGCGGCTGCCCACGTACGCCACCGAGTTGGGCGAGGTCGTCGGCTCCGGGCCCGGATTCAACGTCAACGTCTTCGGCGTGATCCCGGCGCCGCTGCTCGCGACGATGTTCGACTTCTTCTACCAGCCGGGCAAGATGCCGGCCAGCCTGTCCGACTACCTGCGCGGTCTTATCCAAGAGCGCTGGATCATCAGGCCGAAATCGCCGTGATCAGAAGACTTTTGGGCGCCCGTGGACTGCGGACCGTGACCAGCGTTGCGCTGGTCGCGGTGCTGGTCGGCGGTGTTTACGTGCTGGCTTCGCGGCCCGGCGGCCGCCACCTCGTCGCCTACTTCACCTCGGCTGTCGGGATCTATCCGGGCGACCAGGTGCGGGTGCTCGGTGTACCGGTGGGCGCGATCGACACGATCGAACCGCGGCCCTCGGACGTCAAGATCACCATGTCGGTGAACGACGACCTCAAAGTCCCCAAAGACGCTCGGGCCGTGATCATGTCGCCAAACCTGGTGGCCGCGCGATTCATCCAGCTCACCCCCGTGTACACGGGGGGCGCGTCGCTGCCCGACGGCGGCAGCATTGATCTGGCCCGCACCGCTGTTCCGGTCGAATGGGACGAGGTGAAGGAGGCCCTGACGCAATTGGCCGTGCAGCTGAGCCCGTCGGAATCAGCCGGGGGCCAGGTCCAAGGGCCGCTGGGCAAGGTGATCAACCAAGCCGCGGACACTCTCGACGGCAAGGGCGAATCGTTCCACAACGCACTGCGTGAGCTGTCTCAAGTCGCTGGGCGCCTGGGGGATTCGCGCAGCGATATCTTCGGAACGGTCAAGAACCTGCAGGTCCTGGTCAACGCGCTCTCGGCCAGCAACGATCAGATCGTTCAGTTCGCCGGCAACGTCGCCTCGGTGTCACAGGTGCTGGCCGACAGCTCGCGTCATCTCGACAACACCCTGGGCACCCTCAACAAGGCGCTCTCCGACATTCGGGGCTTCCTGCACGAGAACAACTCGACCATCATCGATACGGTCAACAATCTCAACGACTTTGCCAAGACTTTGAGCGATCAGAGCGACAACATCGAGCAGGTGCTGCACGTGGCAGGCCCCGGTATCGCCAACTTCTACAACATCTACGACCCCGCGCAGGGCACGCTGAACGGCCTGCTGTCGATACCCGAATTCTCCAACCCCGTGCAATTCATCTGTGGTGGTTCCTTTGAGACCGCCGGTGGGCCGAAGGCGCCCGAATACTTCAAGCGCGCCGAGATCTGCCGCGAGCGCCTCGGGCCGGTGCTGCGCCGGCTTTCCGCGAACTTCCCGCCGCTGATGTTCCACCCGCTCAACACGATTACCGCGTATAAGGGCCAGATCATCTACGACACCCCGGCCACCCAAGCCAAGTCCGCAACCCCGGTTCCGGAGCTGACCTGGATCCCGGCCAACGGTGTCAAGACGCCGCCCTCCGCCCAAAACCCGGCGGATCTGCAGGCCTTGCTGGTGCCGACGGCCGCCCAGCCCGCCGCGCCTCCGGGTGCGCCGCCGGCCGGTCCCGCGCCCGGCGCTTTCGGCGGCGGGTTCGGTCCCCTCCCAGGTCCGCCGCCAAGCCAGGCGCCCGCCCCGGCTGCTCCCGGGCCTCCTGGGCCTCCAGCGGCCGAACAGGGGGCCGGGGGATGAGGCGAATTTGGTTGCGCGGCAGCGCATTAATGGCGGGCAGTGTGCTGCTGGCCGGTTGTCAGTTCGGCGGGCTGAACTCGTTGCCGATGCCCGGCACCGAGGGTCACGGCTCCGGCTCCTACGACGTCACCGTGGACCTTCCCGACGTCGCGACGTTGCCGCAGAACTCACCGGTCATGGTCGACGACGTCACCGTGGGCAGCGTCGCCGGCATTGAGGCCAAACAGCGGCCCGACGGAACCTTCTATGCCGCACTGAAATTGGCGTTGAACAAGAACGTGGTGCTGCCGGCCAACGCGGTTGCCAAGGTGTCCCAGACGTCGCTGCTGGGCTCGCTGCACGTCGATCTCGCTCGCCCGGTCGACCAGCCGGCGACCGGCAGGCTGGTCGACGGGTCGCGCATCGCGGAGTCGCACACGGGTCGCTTTCCCACCACCGAAGAGGTGTTCTCGGCGCTCGGCGTGGTGGTGAACAAGGGCAATGTCGGCGCGCTGGAAGAGATCACCGACGAGACCTACCAAGCGGTGGCCGGCCGGCAGAGCCAGTTCGTCGACCTGGTCCCCCGGCTCGCCGAGCTGACCGCGGGACTCAACCGGCAGGTCGACGACATCATCGGTGCCATAGACGGGCTGAACCGATTCTCCGGCACGCTGGCCCGCGACAAGGATAACCTGGGCCGCGCGCTGGACACCCTGCCCGACGCGGTTCGCGTACTCAACGAACAACGCGGCCACATCGTCGACGCCTTCGCCGCGCTGAAGAAGCTCGGGACGGTCACCTCGCACATCCTGTCCAAGACCAAGGTGGACTTCGCCGAAGACCTCAAAGGCCTGTACTCGGTCGTCAAGGCCCTCAGCGAGAGCCGGAAGAACTTCGTCACGTCGCTCGCGATCCTGCTGACCTTCCCGTTCCCCAACTTCGGCATCAAGCAGGCCGTGCGCGGTGACTACCTCAACGTGTTCACCACATTCGACCTCACCTTGCGCCGGCTCGGTGAGACGTTCTTCACCACGTCGTACGCTCTCGACCCGAACATGATGCACATGTCCGAAGTCCTCAACACGCCCGATTTCTTGACCGGCGAGATGGCCAACCTGTCCGGACAGGCCGCCGACCCGTTCAAGATTCCGACCGGCACGGGTCAGTGAGCGGCGGCGCAGATGATTGACAGATTCACCAAGATCCAGCTCGCCATATTCGCGTTGGTCACCGCGGTCACGCTGACGCTGATGATCATCTTCTACCTGCGGTTGCCGGCGACCTTGGGCCTCGGGACCTACAGCGTGACAGCCGATTTCGTCGCCGGCGGCGGCCTGTACAAGAACGCCAACGTCACCTATCGGGGCGTGGCCGTCGGCCGTGTGGAGTCGGTGGGGCTCAGTCCCAACGGGGTGGACGCCCAAATGCGGCTCAACAGCGGCACCCCCATCCCGTCGAATGTCACCGCCACGGTCAAAAGCGTGTCCGCGGTCGGCGAGCAGTACATCGACCTGGTGCCGCCCGCGCAGGCGGCAGGGACCAAGTTGCGCAACGGATCCCGGATCGACCGGGCCAACACCCGCATCGGCCAAGACGTGGCCGACCTGCTGAAGCGGGCCGAAACACTGGTCAACAGCCTCGCGGACACGAAGCTCAAGGAGCTGCTGCACGAGACGTTTACCGCGACCAACGGCTCGGGTCCGGAGCTGGCCCGGCTGCTTGAATCCGCCAGGCTGCTGGTGGACGAGGCCAACGCCAACTATCCGCAGGTTTCGCAGTTGATCGATCAGGCGGGTCCGTTCCTGCAGGCCCAGATTCGGGCCGGCGGTGACATCAAGTCGCTCGCTGATGGGTTGGCACGGTTCACTTCCGAGGTACGTCAGGCCGACCCGCAGCTGCGCTCGACCCTGGTCACCGCCCCAGACGCGATCGACGAGGCCAACACCGCCTTCAGCGGCATCCGCCCGTCCTTCCCCGCGCTGGCGGCCAGCCTGGCCAACCTGGGCCGGGTGGGCGTCATCTACCACAAGTCCGTTGAGCAACTCCTGGTTGTCTTGCCGGCGCTGTTCGCCGCGATCATCACGGCCGCCGGCGGTACACCGCAGGACGAGGGCGCCAAGCTGGACTTCAAGCTCGACCTGAACGACCCGCCGCCGTGCGCCGTCGGGTTCCTGCCACCCCCGTTGATGCGCACGCCGGCCGACGAAACCCTGCGCGAGGTCCCGAAGGACCTGTACTGCAAGGCCGCTCAGAACGATCCCACCACGGTGCGTGGCGCCCGCAACTACCCATGCCAGGAGTTCCCCGGCAAGCGGGCACCGACGATCCAAATGTGCCGGGACCCGAACGGCTTTGTGCCGGTTGGCCGCAACCCCTGGCGCGGGCCGCCGGTGCCGTACAACACACCAATGACGAACGGGCTGAATGCCCTGCCGCCCAACAAGTTCCCGTACATCCCGCCGGGCGCTGAACCGGATCCCGGCGTCGCCATCGTCGGGCCGCCGCCGCCAGGTGTGGTTCCCGGGCCGGGGCCACTGCCGAATCGTCAGCCCGCGTTCGACCCGCCGCCGCCCAACGACTCCGGGCCGCCGCCGGGCAATCCGTCGTGGCATCCGCCGGGGGTGCCGCCGCTGCCGCCGCAGCTCCCGTATCCGAAGTGGCTGCCGCCACCGGCACCGCCGGAGGGGATCAATCCTCCGCCGGCGGGCCCGGGAGCGGAGAAGCCATGGGGGCCGCCACCCGGCCCGGGGCCGCAGGCCAGCGGTCCGGGCTATGCGACCTATGACCAGGACACCGGCGCCTTCAAGGACCCGACGGGTGGGACGGGCATCTTCGCGCCAGGCATGAGCGGTGCGTCGAGCGCAGAGAATTGGGTGGACCTCATGCTTGACCCCAGGCCGATGTAGTGACGGAGCCAGAGAAAACCACACCGCCGCCGAAGACAGAGCGCGTTCGTCGGCGGGCGTCTCGCGCGGCCGGTCCGGCGAAAGCGGAATCGGCTACCGACGTCACGCTTGCCACCACCACCGAAGCCACCGTCAAGACCGCGGCGACCCCCAAGCCCCGCGCCAAGAAGCCGGCGCGTGTCAAGCCGCCGCCGCGACGTCACCCGAACCGGGTGATGGTTGGCTGGATTACTTTCGCCGCCACGCTTCTGGCGATCGGCGCGGTGGCCGGCTGTCTGATAGCCCTCGTAATCCAGCAACGTCACGCCGATGACCGGCAAGCACGCGAACAGCGATTCGTCGACACCGCGACGCAGACGGTCGTCAACATGTTCAGCTACAAGCAGGACAACATCGACGAAAGCGTCAACCGCTTCGTCAACGGCACCAGTGGGCCGCTGCGCGGCATGCTCAGCGCCAACAACAACGTCGATAACCTCAAGGGCCTGTTCCGGGCCACCAACGCGACATCGGAGGCCGTGGTCAACGGTGCTGCCCTGGAAGGCATCGACACGGTCACCGACAACGCCTCGGTACTGGTGTCGGTGCGGGTCACGGTGGCCGACATCGACGGCGTCAACAAGCCGTCCATGCCCTATCGCCTGCGCGTCATCGTGCACGAGGACGAAGGCGGCAAGATGACCGGCTACGACCTGAAGTATCCGGACGGGGGCAACTGATGCGGTGGCGGCGATGGCTGGCCAGCATCGGACTCTCGCTGCTGGCAGCCATTTTCGTCGGGTTGTCCGCGGCCGGCGGCTGGTTCTACTGGGAGCGGGTGCAGACCCGTGGCGAGGAGTCGGCGCGCGCGGTCTTGCCCCACCGGGCGGCCGATGACATACCCAAGGTTTTCGCGTATGACTACCAGACGGTCGAACGCAGCCTTGCCGCCGCGTACCCGTTGCTGACGCCCGAATATCGCCAGGAGTTCCAACGGAGCGCCAACACGCAGATCATTCCCGAGGCCAAGAAGCGCGAGGTGGTCGTGCAGGCCAACGTCGTCGGTGTGGGAGTCATTACCGCCAAACGTGATTCGGCGTCGGTGATGGTCTACATGAACCGCACCGTGTCCGATAAGGCGTCGCGGCAGCAGCCCGTCTATGACGGCAGCCGGTTGCGGGTGGACTTCAAGCGGGTCCACGGCGAGTGGCTGATCGCCTACATCACGCCCATCTGATAACGGGCGCTAGTACTTCAGTAGCAGATAGCGATGTTGTTGCATTGCAACGGGTAACGCTGAACCGGACTGGGCGCCGGGCCGGCCAATTGCAGCGAGAACGGCGCCTTCTTCATATCCGAGGGCAGGCCGCAGACGGCGGCGTGCATCGTGGTGTGCGTGCCGGTCAGCGTTTCGTCGCTGAACGCATAGGTTTCCGTGGTCGGCCCGGTGCCGCCGCCCGGGCAGGACACGCCGTCGGGATGCTCCGCTTTCAGCGTCCACAGCATGCTGCTCATCCTGGCTCTGCCGCTGAAGTTCTGCAACTGGTCGGCGTGGGTGATGTGCTGGTCGGTCATGCTCACGATGTTCAGCGAGCAGTTGAACGCGAAGACGATTGGGTCGGAATAGTCGTTCTGGTTGCGGGTACCGGACGGCTGATCGCACAGCCCGGTGATCGTCCAGGTAACCCCGGGCACGCCCGCCTCGTTGTACGCGTAGTTCCCATCCGGTGGTGGCCCGACCGCACTCGCCGGATGGTCAGACTCCACGGCGATTCCGAAGGCGACGGCCGAGCAGACGGCGGCACTTGCGGCGAGCAGACGACGAATGCTTCTCACCAGGGCCTCCCTTCACGCTGCCTTTGAGTATCACAGCGATTGGGGGTCAACACCATGGGTTCTCGTCGACTATTACTTGCCATCTTGCGGATGGGCCTCGGCGAGAGCATCCAAAAATGACCGCGCCCAACGGTCCACGTCGTGCGCAAGTACCTGGCGTCGCATCGCACGCATCCGGCGCCGTCCCTCGTCGACGGGTTGATTGAGCGCGGCTTCGATGGTGTCCTTGACGCCTTCGAGGTCGTGCGGGTTGACAAGGTAAGCCTGCCTGAGTTCGGTGGCGGCACCGGTGAATTCGCTGAGCACCAGCGCACCGCCGAGATCGGTGCGGCACGCGACGTATTCCTTTGCGACCAGGTTCATCCCGTCGCGCAGCGGGGTGACCAGCATGACGTCGGCGGCGGCGAAGAATGCGATGAGGTCTTCGCGGGGCACCGGCCGGTGGATGTAATGCACCACCGGATGACCAACCTCGCCGTACTCGCCGTTGATGTGGCCAACCTCGCGCTCGATCTCGCTGCGCAGAATCTGGTAGCTCTCCACCCGTTCGCGACTCGGCGTGGCCAGCTGAACCAGCACGGTGTCATCGCGCTTCGCGCGGCCCTCGGCGAGTAACTCCGAGAACGCTTTCAGCCGGACGTCGATGCCCTTGGTGTAGTCGAGTCGGTCGACGCCGAGCAGAACCTTGCGGGGATTGCCCAACTCGGCCCGGATCTCGCGCACCCGCCGCTTGACGGTGCGGCTCCGTGCCGCGTGATCCAGCTCGCGGGAGTCGATGGAGATCGGAAAGGCGCCCACCTGAACCGTGCGGGATTCGAGCTGCACCGCACCGAACCGCGACCGCACACCGATGGCTCCGCGCGAGGTGCTGGCGCCGACCAGGCGTCGGGACAGGATCAGGAAATTCTGCGCACCGCCGGTCAAATGGAACCCGACCAGATCTGCGCCAAGTAACCCTTCGATGATCTCGGTGCGCCACGGCATCTGCATGAACAGCTCGACCGGTGGGAACGGGATATGCAGGAAAAAACCGATGGTCAGGTCGGGCCGCAGCGAGCGCAGCATTTGCGGCACCAACTGCAGTTGGTAGTCCTGCACCCACACGGTCCCGCCGCGGGCGGCGACGCGCGCCGTGGCTTCGGCGAACCGGCGGTTGATGACGACGTAGCGGTCCCACCATTCGCGGTGGTAGATCGGCTTGACGATGACGTCGTGATACAGCGGCCACAGCGTGGCGTTGGAGAAACCCTCGTAGTACTGGGCGACGTCCTCGGTGGACAAGGGCACCGGATGAAGGGTCAGGTCATCCTGGACGATCGGCTGGTTGTCCACCTCGATGTCTTCGCCGTGGTCGGAGGGCAAGCCCGGCCAGCCGACCCAGGCGCCCCGACGGCGGCGCAGCAGCGGCTCGAGGGCCGTGACCAACCCGCCGGGACTGCGCTTCCACGTCGTCGTTCCGTCGGGGAGGCGCTCCAAATCGACCGGCAGCCGATTGGCGACGACCACGAAATCGGAGTCCCCGTAGTGCTCGGAGTTCGCTGCCTTGGAGTCCTGGGTGTTATGGCCTCCCCCGGGCGACATCTAGGTCTCGAGCTTTGCCGGCCCAATACCGAGCATGGACAAGAAGACCCGGCACTCGTCCGCGTCATTGGCGTAGGCGGCGACGACGCGCCTGGCCTGGCTTGCGGTGTGGTCGGCCAGCGGCTCGACGTCGCCGATTTCGCCAGGATCCGTTTTCGTAGGCATGACATAACTGTAGGCGACGCCGGTATTGGCTCGCAGCCGGTGAGACCCCACGGGGGCGCGCTTACAGACTGGCCGTAATGTGTAAACACGGCGAACCTGACGACAAATATGAGGTGGGCGGAATGACACTCTCCGACCAAGCCGGCGCGCAAGCCGGCACCGACGGCAATTCCGGTGAGTTGGTGGCCTATGAAACTCTCGACGAGGGGCGCATCGCGCGGATCTGGCTGAACCGGCCCGAAGCCCACAATGCGCAAAGCCGCGGCCTGCTGGTACAGCTCGACGAGGCGTTCGGGCGGGCCGAGGCCGACGACGCCGTTCGCGTGGTCATCCTCGCGGCGCGCGGCCGAAACTTCTCCGCCGGGCACGACCTGGGCTCCGAGCAGGCGCTGGCCGAGCGCGCACCCGGACCGGGACAGCACCCAACCTTCCGTTCCCACGGCGCGACCTACGAGCCGATCATGGAGAAGCTGTACCACCAGGAGTGGCACTTTTTCTTCGAAAATACCTGCCGCTGGCGCGATCTGCGGAAAATCACGATTGCCCAGGTGCAGGGCAACGCGATCTCGGCGGGCCTGATGCTGATCTGGGCCTGCGACCTCATCGTCGCCGCCGACAACGCCAAGTTCAGCGACGTGGTGGCGGTTCGGCTCGGCATGCCGGGCGTCGAATATTACGCTCATCCTTGGGAATTCGGGCCGCGCAAAGCCAAAGAACTGCTGTTGACCGGAGATTCATTGGACGCCGACGAGGCGTACCGGTTGGGCATGGTGTCCAAGGTTTTCGCGGTCGACGAGTTAGAGGAAAAGACACTGGAATTCGCGCGGCGCATCGCCGAGCGGCCCACGATGGCGTCGCTGCTGATCAAGGATTCGGTCAACGCGGCATCCGACGCGATGGGCTACACCGAGGCGCTGCGGCACGCGTTCCACGTTCATCTGTTGGGGCACGCGCACTGGGCGGCGTTCAACGAGAACCGCTGGCCGGTCGGCCAACCGCCGCACGTGGAGGACTGGCGCGACGCGAAGCCAACCAAGGTGGCCCGCCGCGATACGCCTTAGACGCCTCAGCCGGGGGCCCGTCGTGGCGCGGCCGAGCGCGTGGTTCTATAACTAGAACTTGTTTCAGTTCTAAGGGGCTCGTGTGCAGCTTTCATTCGAAGACCGGACGTATCTCGTCACCGGCGGTGGCAGCGGCATAGGCAAAGGCGTGGCCTCCGGGCTGGTCGCCGCCGGGGCCTCGGTGATGATCATCGGCCGCAATCCCGACAAGCTGGCGGCCGCCGTCGAAGAGATCGAGGCGACCAAGCCCTCCGGCGCGGTGCGCTTCGAGCCCGCCGACATCACCAACGAGGAGGAGGCGACCCGTGCCGTTGACGCGGTGACGGCCTGGCACGGCCGGTTACACGGCGTCGTGCACTGCGCGGGCGGCTCAGAGACCATCGGGCCGATCACCCAGATCGACTCGGAGGCGTGGCGGCGGACCATCGACCTCAACGTCAACGGCACGATGTATGTGCTCAAGCACTCCGCGCGCGAGATGGTGCGCGGCGGTGGCGGTTCCTTCGTCGGGATCTCGTCGATTGCGGCCAGCAACACCCACCGCTGGTTCGGCGCGTACGGGGTCGGCAAGTCGGCCTTGGACCACCTCATGCAATTGGCCGCGGACGAACTCGGCGCATCGTGGGTGCGCGTCAACAGCATCCGTCCCGGCCTGATCCGTACCGAGCTGGTCGCGCCCATCCTCGACTCGCCGGAGCTGAGCGCCGACTACGCCGCCATCACGCCTCTGCCGCGGCCGGGTGAGGTGCAAGACATCGCCAACGTGGCGATGTTCCTGCTCAGCGACGCCTCCAGCTATGTCACCGGGCAGATCATCAACGTCGACGGCGGGGTGTTGTTGCGGCGTGGCCCGGACTTCTCGGCAATGCTGGAGCCCGCCTTCGGCGCCGACGCACTACGCGGGGTTGTCAATTGAGAAGTGTTGCGGCGTAACAGGAGCAGCGAATGAAGCGACTCGAGGGCAAGCGCATTCTCGTCACGGGCGGCGCGTCGGGGATCGGTCAGGCGACCGCGCTGCGATTGCTCGACGAAGGTGCCGCGGTGGTGGCCGCCGACGTCGCAGCCGGGGGCCTCGACGCGACGCGGGCGAGCGCCGACGAAGCCAAGACCGCCGAGCGGCTGACCACCATCGCGATGGATGTCGCCAACGAGGATTCGGTCGTCGACGGAGTGGCTGCGGCCGCCGAGACCCTCGGCGGCCTGGACTCGGTGGTCAACGCGGCCGGCATTCTGCGCGCCTGGCATACCCACGAGACCACCCTCGAAAAGTGGAACCAGATCATCGCGGTCAACCTGACCGGCACCTTCCTGGTGGTGCGGGAAGCCCTGCCCGCGCTGCTGGCGAATTCGCGCAGCTCGATCGTGAACTTCAGCTCAACCTCGGCGTCGTTCGCGCACCCCTATATGGCGGCCTACGCCGCGAGCAAGGGCGGAATCCAGGCCTTCACCCACTCCCTGGCGCTCGAATACGCCAAAGACGGCCTGCGCGCGGCGTGCGTCGCGCCCGGCAGCATCAAGTCCGGCATCACCGACGCGACCGGGGGCTACATCCCCCAGGACGCGGACTGGTCGCTGTTTCCCCGGCTGATGCCGATCCTGCCGACGTCCGAGGTGTCCAGCGGCGCTGGGATGGCCGGACCCAACGCGGTCGCCGGCGTGATCGCGATGCTGGTGTCCGACGACGGGGCCTGGATCACGGGGACCGAAATTCGCATGGACGGCGGCACGCACGCCTAGTTGAGGACCCCGGCTAGTTAACGCAAGGCACCCCGCCGCCGTCGATCGGCTTGCCCTGATCCGGCGTGGGGTAGGTGCTGGTGGTGTCGTACCCGTAGCGATTCGACTTGCTGGTCGTGGTGGTGGTCGTCGTTGTGGTGGTCGTGGTCTCGTCGGTCGTGGTGGTGTCGTCCACCGCGGGCAACAAGAAGTTGGTGTCCACGGTGACCCGGATGTGCCCGGGTTGGATGCTGGAATCCGGTTGCTTGGGAGCGTCCAGGCCGAGAACGGTGGCCAGGTTGCGGGCGTCGGTGTCCGCGCCGGGCCCATAGCCGATCGTGGTGGACGCCGGCTCGCCGGCGCTGCGGTCGCGGACCTGGCCCATCGTGTAGCCGCGCTTCTTCAGCGCGCGGGACACCTCGCTGGCCAGCCCGCTCGTGTTGCCGGAGTTGATCACGTCGACGACGGTGGCCGGGTTGGGCTTGCTCGCTGTGGTTGCCGCAGGCGCGGTGGGTGCCGTCGAGTTGGCGGCACCGATCGCCGCGGCCACCTCCGCCTTGATCGCGGCCTGGTCGATGATGTTGACGCTCTGCCCGTCGATGTCGTCGTAGCGGACCACGGGCAGCGTCCGGAATTCGACGTTGCCGCCGGCCAGCCCGCCGAGTCTCTGGATCAGCTCGGTGTCCCAGCCGGACGACAGCACGACGTCTTTGCGCGCGACGGCCATCAGGCTCTGCAGCTTGTCGATGTTGGTGAACGTCCCGGCGGCCTGCAGTTCGCGCATCACCGACGAGATGAAGGCCTGCTGTCGGTGGGTGCGGTCCAGGTCGCCGTTGTCCAGCTCATGACGCTGCCGCACGAACGCCAGCGCCTCCGAGGCGTTGAGCCGCTGTGGGCCGGCGGGGAAGTCGGCGCCGGAGTATGAGTCGTAGACGGCGTGGTTCAGGCAGACGTCCACGCCGCCCAGGGTCTGGGCCAGGTCGTAGAAGCCGGCCAGATTGATCTCGGCGAAATAGTCGATGGGCACGCCGGTCAGGCTGCGCACCGCACGCAGGGTCGCGGCCCGGCCCGCCTCGCG
The DNA here is from genome assembly GCA_963758775.1 of uncultured Actinomycetota bacterium. Taxonomy (GTDB): domain Bacteria; phylum Actinomycetota; class Actinomycetes; order Mycobacteriales; family Mycobacteriaceae; genus Mycobacterium. Next base: position 121,322 of record CAVWWU010000010.1, on the reverse strand, counting down.
GCCCTTGGTCTCGAGTTCCCGCTGAGTGCTCGACCCCTGATTGGCCAGCTTCTGCGCGACGTACTGCTTGGTCAGCCCGTAGGCCTCTTTGATCTTGATGTGGTTGTAGCCCGGAACGCCGGTGAACGGTACCCAGTCGTCGCGGGGGATCGAGAAGGCGACGACCTTACCGTCGGCACCGACGTGCACCAGGATGAGCGTGTTGGTGTTGTAGCCGCCGTCGTCGGAATCGCCCGCGTGCAGCTGCTTCAAGATCGAATAGGGCAGGTCGTTGCCGTCCTGGTCTTTACGCGAGTCCAGCCCGATGAGCAGGATGTTCATCTCGTTGCCACTGGAACGCGGGTCGTCCGGGCTCAGCGCGTCCGAGACGGTGATCCCGCCGAGCGCGCCGTGGGCCACCCAATATCCGGCCCCGGTCAGCAGCACGGCCACCACCGAGGCGAGGGTCATGAAAGCGCGCGCCAGTCCCTTGCGGACCCGCGACGGTTGGTGAACCGCGCGGTGGCGACGATGCGCGCCGCCGGAGCGCGCCACTACATACCCGACCTGTTTTTGCGATCGATTACCCGCGCATCAGCAAATACCGCCGTGGCGGTTTGCGGTGATGTCGCTGGTTGCATGGTGTCAAGTATGCGGGAGCTTGCTTTAAAGCCTCCAATCGAGAAGGCCTCAATACGGTTACTGTGGGCTGGCTCACCCACCCGAAACTGCGCCGGGTTCATCGCGAGAATATTCCCGCTACCAGCCTCTTTACACCAACGACTGGTGAACTGGCGGGTGAGGCGGGGGTGTGACGAGATCGACGCCGGGCCAGGGCTTCAGCAGTCTTCAGCAGTACGGATACACGATGTGCCAGTGGCCGTCCACCCAGTCGGCGCGGAATTGGCCGCCCAGTCGTGGATCGGCATCGCTGACCTTTCCGGTGCCCCCGACGTTGGGTGTGAATCCCGGGGCGTCCCAGGTGACGCCCTGGGGACTGGGGGTGAGATCCGGCGTGCAGCCGCGCTGCTTGGCGACGTAGCCGTCCACGATGCGCTGCTCGGCGGTCGTCTGATCGCCCGAATCGGCGGGGGCCGCGTGGGCGGCGGGACCACAGGTCAGCACCGCTGTGCCGAGCACCGCCGCGAAGGCACGTTTGAGCATGTTCCCTCCCGAGCTAGCGGACCTTCTCCAGGTCCTCGCCCGACTGGTAGTAGATCCGAATATTCGAGCCTGTGAAGATTTCGGCGACGTACACGCCCAGCGGTTCAAGCTCGTAGTAGTAGTGGACGTTGCCCTGTGGGTCGACCCCTGTCGCACACGCCATGCCGGGTGCGCCGCAGCGCGCCTTGATCGGTACGGCGAGCACCGCGATCACCAACACTGCGGCGATCCCGAAGGTACGCGGGCCCCTGTGCGCCATTGGGCGCAGTGTATGCGACGCCGAGCTGCGTGTATCGACCCCGGACGTCGCCGACGCCAGTAGGGTCTGACAGCTATGACCACCGCAAACCAGGATGGCGGGTCGCCGCACACGCGCGTCGAAGTGCTGGGCAACATCGGGCCCAACTGGTTCGCGTCGGTGATGGGCACCGGCATTGTTGCCACGGCCGGCGCCACCCTGCCGGTGCGGGTAGCCGGGTTGCGTGCGTTCGCAGAAGGGGTGTGGGTGGTCGCGGCCGTCCTGCTTGTGGTGTTGCTCGTCGTGGTCGGCGGTCATTGGTTGCGCCACCCGACCGTGGCCCGCAGCCACGTCCGCAATCCGCAGATGGCCCACTTCTACGGGGCGCCTCCGATGGCACTGATGACGGTCGGGGCGGGCGCGCTGCTGGTGGGCAAGGACCTGATCGGTGCGCGCATCGCGGTCGACCTCGACTGGGTGCTCTGGACGGCGGGCACGTTGGCCGGGCTGTTCACCGCCGTCAGGATCCCGTTCCTGATGTTCACCCAGTACGACGTCGAGCCCGACGCGGCGTTCGGCGGCTGGTTGATGCCGGTGGTTCCGCCCATGGTCTCGGCCGCGACGGGGGCGATGCTGATTTCGCATCTGGCCCCGGGTACCGGTCGCCAGACCATGTTGTATGGCTGCTACGCGATGTTCGGATTGTCGTTGGTGGCGTCGTTGAACATCATCGCCATGATCTGGAGTCGGCTGACCCTGTACGGCACCTCCGGCAGCGCCCGGGTGCCGACGCTGTGGATCGTGCTGGGCCCGCTCGGCCAATCCGTCACGGCTGCGGGGCTTCTCGGCGGTGCCGCGGCCATCGCCGTCGACCACGACATCGCCGACAGCATGAACGCGTTCGCGATCCTCTACGGGGTGCCGGTGTGGGGCTTTGCCGTGCTGTGGATTGCGCTGGCCGCCTCGCTCACGGTGCACACGCTGCGGCGCGGGATGCCGTTCGCGCTGACGTGGTGGAGCCTGACGTTCCCGGTCGGCACCTTCGTCACCGGCACCGCGCAGCTCGCCGCGCATACCCATCTCCCCGCGTTCAAGGTGGCCGCGGCGATCGCCTATGCCGGCCTGTTGTTCACCTGGGTTTTAGTGGGGTTCCGCACCGCGCGGGGCAGCCTGCGCGGAAACCTGATGAAGCTTCCGCCGAGCGCCGCACCGGTCAAGGCCATCAAGACCCGATCGCCGAACAGGGCCTGACCAAGACCGTCCCGATGCGCCCACCGCGACATTGCACCTACGCACACGAAACGCCGACGCGAGTGCGCCTGGTTTTAATCTCGAAGCAAGGGCTGAAGCCGAGCCGCCGGCGGCCCGCTTCTAGCGACTGCCGGCCACCGAAATCGACTTGAGGACTGTGTAACCGTCGATGCCCTCGGGGCCAAGTTCGCGCCCGTATCCGCTGCCTTTGACGCCGCCGAAGGGCCCGAACGGGTCCATGCTGTAGCCCTGGTTGACCCCGAAGGTTCCGGTGCGCACGCGCCCGGCCACGGCCAGCCCGCGGTCGGGATCGGCGGTGAACACCGAACCGGCCAAGCCATAGTCGGAATCGTTGGCGATCGCGACGGCGTCGTCCTCATCGCGGTACGGGATCGCCGTGAGAACCGGGCCGAAGATCTCCTCGCGGGCGATACGCATCGAATTATCGGCATCGGCGAACAGCGTCGGCTTCACGTACCAGCCCTGTCTGATCCCGTCGGGCATGTCGGCGCCGCCCACCACGACGCGGGCGCCCTCCCGCTGGCCCTCGGTGATGTAATCGCGGACACGGTCCTGCTGTCGCTTGGCGACCAGCGGGCCGAGCTGTGTCGCGGGATCGGCCGGGTCGCCGATACGCAGCCCGGTCATCTCGGCGGCCAGGGCGTCGACGAACTCGTTGCTTCGGCTGGCCGGCAACAGAATTCGGGTGAGCGCATTGCAGATCTGCCCGCAGTTGGACAGGCTCGCCGACCGGACCGCGGTGGCGACCGCGGCCGGGTCGGCGTCGTCGAGTACGACGGCCGCGGACTTGCCGCCCAGTTCGAGGCTGACCCGTTTTAGGTCGGCCGCGCAGGCCGTCGCGACCGCCTTGCCCGCGGCGGTGGAGCCGGTGAACGACACCTTGTCGACGCCGCGGTGGGCGATGAGCTGCCGGCCGACGTTCGCGTCGCCGGGCAGCACGCTCACCACACCCGCCGGCAGGTCGGCCTCTTGGATCAGCTCGGCGAGCAGAAGCGCGTCCAGCGGAGACTCCGGGGCCGGCTTGAGCACCACGGGACATCCGGCCAGTAGCGCCGGGATGAGCTTGGTGACGATGAGGAACTGCGGCATGTTCCACGGCACGATCGCGGCAACCACCCCGACGGGTTCACGACGCAGGTCAAGATCGGAACCGTAAAAACCAGCGCGGGTCTCCTGCCATGCGAACCGCTCGGCGAGATCACAGAACGCGTTCATCATCATCGCCGGCAGCCCGACCTGGGCGCGTTGGGCAAAGCTGATGGGTGCGCCAATCTCGGCGGTGATCAGCTCAGCCATCGTGGATTGTTGCGCCGCATAGGCTTTCGCCAGCCGCCGCACCGCGTCGATCCTAGCGGCGGGATCCAGGCGCGGCCACGGACCCCCATCGAACGCGGTGCGCGCGCTGGCTACGGCCGCATCCACGTCGGCCGGACCGGCCGCCGCCACCACCGCGATGGGTGCTTCGGTGTGCGGTGAGATCACCTCGAAGGTGTCGTCGCCGTCGGGCGAAACCCAAGAGCCGCCAATGTACAGCTTCTCGCGTCGGTGCACGAAGCTCTCCCTTCAACCCGCAATATCAACTACTTGCGATTGCGGTGTTCAGCATATACGGTCAGCGGATATGGCTCGCTTCCCCAAGCCGCCCGAGGGCAGCTGGACACAGCACTATCCCGAACTGGGCACCGGCCCGGTCTCCTACGAGGACTCCGTCAGCCCGGAGATCTACGAGCTCGAGCGCTCGGCAATCTTCAAGCGCGCGTGGCTGAATGTCGGTCGCGTGGAAAGCATTCCGCGCAAAGGCAGCTACTTCACCAAGGAACTCAAGGTCGTCAACACCTCGATCATCGTGGTGCGCAACGGCGCCGGTGAGGTGAAGGCGTTCCACAACATCTGCCGGCACCGCGGCAACAAGCTGGTGTGGAACGACATGCCGCTAGAGGAGACCAGCGGCGTGTGCCGGCAGTTCACCTGCAAATACCACGCCTGGCGCTACGACCTGGACGGCAAGCTCACCTTCGTGCAGCAGGAGGGCGAGTTCTTCGATCTCGACAAGGACCGCTACGGGCTGGTGCCGGTGCACTGCGACGTGTGGGAAGGGTTCATCTTCGTCAACTTCGCCTCCCTGAACAAAGGAGAGCCCGAGCAGTCGCTGCGGGAGTTCCTCGGGCCGATGATCACCGATCTGGAGGGTTATCCGTTCGGGCAGTTGACCTCGCGGTGGTATTACCGCTCGGAGGTGAAGGCCAATTGGAAGCTCTACATGGACGCGTTCCAGGAGTTCTATCACGCACCCGTGCTGCATGCGAGTCAGTCGCCGAGCAAGTACTCCAAGGCCGCAGCCGAGGCCGGTTTCGAGGCGCCGCACTACCGCCTCGATGGGCCGCACCGCCTTGTCAGCACCTCGGGGGTGCGTGCCTGGGAGATGGATCCCGACATGCGCAAGCCCGTCGACGACATCTGCCAGAGCGGGTTGTTCGGCCCGTGGGCGCAACCCGACCTCGGGGAGATGCCCAAGGGGCTCAACCCGGCCAAATGTGACCCCTGGGGCCTGGATTCGTTTCAGCTATTCCCCAACTTCGTCATCCTGATCTGGGGCCAGGGTTGGTATTTGACCTATCACTACTGGCCGACGTCGCATAACTCTCACGTGTTCGAGGGCACCCTGTATTTCCCGCCGCCAAAGACACCGCGCGACCGGATCGCTCAGGAACTGGCCGCGGTGACGTTCAAGGAGTACGGCCTGCAGGATGCCAACACGCTGGAAGCCACCCAGAGCATGGTCGAGTCGGGCGCGGTGGGCGAGTTCCTGCTCAACGATCAGGAGATTCTGATTCGCCACCTGCACAGGGAGACCGCGTCCTGGATCGCGCGCTACCAGAGCAGCCTAAAAGACACCGTGGGGGTCTAGCCGTGAGCGCCAAGTTGCCCACCGAATTCGCTGACCTGGAACCGTTTTCCGACTGGTGCTTGAACAGCGAGCCGCTGCGTTACGAGAAGCGGCTGAACAGTTCCATGGCGCAGATGCAGGCCTTCTACGACGCCATCACGCCGCGGGCCGAGGAGGCCATCGCCTACTGTGACAAGTTTCCGCTCGAGGATCTGCCCGAGGACGTCACCAACCTGATGCACCTTCTGTATTCGATGATCATGGTGTCGTTCCCGGTGGAATGCTGGAAACAGCCGCGGGTGCCCGACTCGGGTGCATCGACCCTGGACTGCCTCTCCGAACCCGTCCCATGACCCTGGTGCTGCGGGCCGACCGCTGGGCCGACGTGGATGCCGGTGAAGTCCGCTCGCCGGCGGTCCTGGTCATCGAGGGCGAGCGCATCAGCGCCATTAATCCCGTTGAGCCGCTTCCCGATTCGGCCACCGTGATCGACCTGGGCGACGTGACGCTGTTACCGGGCCTGATGGACATGGAGCTCAATCTGCTCATCGGCGGGCCCGGTGGACCCGAGGGTCTGCCCAGCCCTCTGCACGGTGTGCAGGACGACCCGGTGTACCGGACCCTGAGGGGCGCCGTGAACGCGCGCACCACGCTGGACGCAGGCTTCACCACGGTGCGCAACCTCGGTCTGATGGTCAAGACCGGCGGCTACCTACTGGATGTGGCGCTGCAGCGCTCGATCGACCAGGGCTGGCACGCCGGCCCGCGGATCGTGCCCGCGGGTCACGCCGTCACGCCGTATGGCGGCCACCTCGACCCGACGGTGTTTCAGCGGATGGCGCCCGGGGTCATGCCGCTCAGCGTGGCCGAGGGCATTGCCAACGGGGTGCCCGATGTGCGCGCGTGCGTGCGCTACCAGATTCGCCACGGCGCCAAGGTGATCAAGGTGTCGGCCTCGGGCGGGGTGATGTCGCACAGCACTTCGCCGGGTGCCCAGCAATACTCGGACGAGGAGTTCGTCGCCATCGCCGACGAGGCGCACCGTGCGGGCATGCGGGTCGCGGCGCACGCCATCGGCGACAGCGCGATCCGGGCCTGCATCCGGGCGGGCATCGACTGCATCGAGCACGGCTTTCTGGCGAGCGATGAGACCATCCAGATGATGGTGGACCACGGCACCTTCCTGGTCTCGACCACGTATCTGACCGAGGCGATGGCCGTCGACCGGATCGCCCCCGAGTTGCGCAAGAAGGCCAACGAGGTATTCCCGCGGGCAAAGGCCATGTTGCCCAAGGCGATTGCCGCCGGTGTGCGCATCGCTTGCGGCACAGACGCGCCCGCGATCCCGCACGGCCGGAACGCCGAGGAACTCTGCGCCCTGGTGCGCCGCGGCATGACACCGATGCAGGCGATCCGCGCGGCGACGGTGATCAGCGCCGAGCTGATCGAAGCCGACCACGAGCTCGGTCGCCTCGCACCCGGCTATCTCGCCGACGTCATCGCGGTACCCGGCGATCCGTCCGAGGACATCGCGACGACGCTCGACGTCCGTTTCGTCATGAAGGACGGCCAGATCCACCGCAACCGTGCGGGAGCAGAGCATGGAACTGACTGACAACATCCTCTTTCTGCTCAAGCAGGCATTCCACTTTTCGCTGACGACGGTGAACGAGGCCATCAGCGGCCACGGCGTGACCACCGCGCAGATCGGTTTGATGCGCCAGCTGGCCAACGAGCCCGGCCTGTCCGGCGCCGAGCTGGCACGCCGGCTGTTGATCAGCCCGCAGGGCGTCCAGCTGGCGCTGGCCGCGCTGGAGCGACGCGGCCTGGTGGAGCGCAAGCAGGATCCGCAGCACGGGCGGATCATGCAGGCCTACCTCACCGACGAGGGCCGGGCGGTCACCTCCGCGGTCTTGACCGACGCCCTGGCCGCGCACGAGCGCGTTTTCGGTGTGCTGACGCGCGAGGAGCAGCGATTGCTGCAGGACCTGCTGGGTCGTGTCGTCGAAAAAGGCACCGGTCACACCGTGTTCACCGAACGCATTGAGCGCTAGCCAGGGGTATGTCAAGTACTTGATATTTGTGACAAGTACTTGATACTCTCGCCTCGATGGGACAGACGAGCGCGCGTGGGGACCTCGACACGAGCACGAAGGTGACGATTCAGCTGGACCGCCGGAGCATCACCGTGGAGTACCGAGATGGCGACACCTTGTTGGATACGGCGCGCCTGGCGGGCCTCAACGCCCCGTCGTCGTGCGAAATCGGTTCGTGCGGAACATGTATGGCCCGACTGACCGACGGCACCGCCCGGATGATCAACAACGACGCGCTCACCGAGGAAGAGGTCGCCGAGGGTTGGGTCTTGACCTGCCAGTCATTGCCTACTAGTGATTCGGTAACGGTTGTCTACGAGTGACGGGCACAAGGAGGCACAGGCGATGACACGGGTGGCGGTTGTGACGGGCGGCGCCTCGGGCATGGGCGAGGCCACCTGCCACGAGCTGGGCCGGCGCGGCCACAAGGTTGCCGTGCTGGACATCAACGAGGAAGCGGCACAACGAGTTTCAGAGGAACTCCGCAGCGAAGGGGCCGAAGCGCTCGGTGTGGCGGCCGACGTCACCGACCGCGCGGCGGTGGAGGGGGCCTTCGCCAAGGTGCGCACCGAGCTCGGGCCGGTGAGCATCCTGGTGACCAGCGCCGGGATGGTCGGTTTCGGCCGGTTCACCGAGATCAGGCCGGAGGACTGGACGCGCATCATCGACGTCAACCTCAACGGCACCTTCCATTGCTGTCAGGTGGCGCTGCCGGACATGATCGCGGAAAAATGGGGCCGCATCGTGATGATCTCGTCGTCGAGCGCGCAACGCGGGTCGCCGCGGATGGCGCACTACGCGGCTTCCAAGGGCGCGGTGATCACCCTGACGAAATCGCTGGCGAACGAATACGCGGCGCTGGGGATCACCGTCAACAACATTCCCCCTTCGGGCATCGAGACGCCGATGCAGCATCAGTCGCAGGCGCAGGGATTCCTGGGCACCAATGAGCAAATGGCCAGCCGCATTCCCATGGGGCACCTCGGTACCGGCGACGACATTGCCGCGGCCGTCGGATTCTTGTGCTCGGAAGAGGCCGGTTTCATCACCGGCCAGGTGCTCGGTGTGAACGGCGGGGCCGTGATGTGAGCGGTCAGAAGGGCAGGTTCTGATGGGTCGATGGCCAAAGCCCGCGGAAGGCAGCTGGACCGAGCACTACCCAGGACTGGGCACCGGCCCGATCTCCTTCCGCGACTCGACATCGCCGGAGTTCTACGAACTCGAACGCGAGGCGATCTTCAAACGGGCCTGGCTCAACGTCGGCCGGGTCGAGGAGCTGCCGCGTGTGGGCAGCTATTTCACCAAGGAGATCGAGGCCGCCCGCACCTCGGTCATCGTGGTCAAGGGCAAGGACGAAGTAGTTCGTGCCTTCTACAATGTGTGCCGCCACCGTGGAAACAAGCTGGTGTGGAACGACTTTCCGAACGAGGAAACCAACGGGACGTGCCGGCAGTTCACCTGCAAGTACCACGGCTGGCGCTACGGTCTCGACGGCGTGCTGACCTTCGTACAGCAAGAGCCGGAGTTCTTCGACCTCGACACCGCCGAGTACGGCCTGCGTCCGGTGCACTGCGATGTGTGGAACGGATTCATCTTCATCAACCTCGATCAGCAGCCGCGACAGAGTCTGCGCGAGTTTCTCGGCCCGATGGTCACCGGGCTTGACGGCTACCCGTTCGGCAAGCTGACCGAGCGCTACGACTTCGTGGCCCACAACAACAGCAACTGGAAGATCTTCGCCGACGCGTTCCAGGAGTACTACCACGTGCCGTCGTTGCATCCGCAGCAGGTGCCCTCGGCGGTTCGTGACCCCAACGCCGGCTTCGAGTGCGCGCACTTTCAGATCGACGGACCCCACCGGGTGGTGTCGACGGCGGGCACCCGCCGCTGGCTGCTGGCGCCGGAATACATGTACCCAATCGAACGGGCAACGCGCAGTGGGCTTGTCGGTCCGTGGCGTACTCCCGACATCGGTGAGCTGCCCGCCGGCCTCAACCCCGGTGGGATCGAGCCGTGGGGTATCAGCAATTTCCAGATCTTCCCCAACCTGGAGATCCTCATCTACGGCGGCTGGTATCTGCTTTACCGGTATTGGCCGACGTCGCCCAACACGCACAAGTTCGAGGCTTACACCGCGTTTCACCCGGCCCGCACGGTGCGGGAACGCGTCGAGCACGAAGTGGCCGCGGTGGTGCTCAAGGAGTTCGCCCTGCAGGATGCCGGCATGCTCGGGGGCACGCAGGCGGCCCTGGAAACCGGAATCGTCGACGAGTTCCCCCTCAGCGACCAAGAGATCCTGGTGCGCCACCTCCACAAAGAGGTCGTGGATTGGGTCCAGGCCTACCAGTGCGAAACCCAGCCGGTGGGGGTGTGATGTCTGAGGCCCTGTTGCCGAGCGCGTTCGCAGAGCTCGAGGCTTTCGCGCAAACCTGGTGCCTGCCAACCGAAGCCGAGCGGTGGAACCAGCGGATGGCCAGCAGCATGGTGACGATGCGCGAGTTCTACGACGCATTCTTCCCCCGGCTGGAAGAGGCGATCGAGTACTGCGACAAGTTCTCTCTGGATGACCTGCCCGCGGATGCCCTGAACCTGCTGCACCTCGTCTACTCGCTGATCATGGTCGCGATGGCGGTCGAAGTCTTCGGTCAGCCCAAACCAACCGACGCCGCCGACGCCGTGCTCGACCGCGTCGGCGAACCAGTGCCGTGATCGGCCTGCGCATCAGACACAGAAGGGACAGAGCATGAGTGTGCTCACCATCAACAAGCTCACGTCCTCGGTGGGCGCCGAGGTCCTCGGCGTCGCCGGGGACCGGCTGACCTCCGACGACCTGCTCGGCCAGGCAGTGATGGAGGCGCTGGAGGACAACGGCGTATTGGTCTTCCGCGAACTCGGATTGGATCCCCAAGCGCAAGTGGAGTTCTGCCGACGGCTTGGCGAGGTCGACTACTCCTCGGACGGCCACCATCCGGTGGCGGGCATCTACCCGGTCACGCTGGACACGTCGAAGAACTCCTCGGCCGCCTATCTACGGGCCACCTTCGACTGGCACATCGACGGCTGCACCCCGCTCAGCGACGAGTGCCCGCAGAAGGCCACGGTGCTTTCGGCGGTCGCGGTCGCCGAGCGGGGCGGTGAGACCGAGTTCGCGAATTCCTATGCGGCATACAACGACTTGACCGACGAGGAGAAGCGCCGATTCGGCGCGTTGCGCGTGGTGCACTCGTTGGAAGCCTCACAGCGCCGCATCACGCCCAACCCCACACCGGAGCAGGTACAGCGCTGGCGGCAACGGCGCGTACACGAACATCCGCTGGTATGGACGCACCGCAGCGGTCGTAAGTCGCTTGTCCTGGGCGCCTCCGCGGACTACATCGTCGGTATGGATCTCGACGAGGGACGTGCGTTACTGGCCGAATTGCTTGACCGGGCAACAACTCCCGACAAGGTGTACCGGCACGACTGGTCGATCGGCGACACCGTCATCTGGGACAACCAGGGCGTGCTGCACCGCGCCGCCCCTTACGATCCGGACTCGCCGCGGGAGATGCTGCGCACCACCGTGCTTGGCAACGAACCGATCGAGTGATCATGGCGGCGGAACACCCGTTGCGGCTGGGGCCGCTGCCGGACGAGGGATGGGACGACCGAGCGCGCGCCGCGGTAGCCGCGCTCTTGCCACCCGAGCGCGCCAATGCGCGGGACGCCGGAAACCTCTTGGGAACCCTGGTGCGTCACCCGGACCTTACCCGTGCCTACCTGAAATTCAACGCGTACCTCTTGATGGACTCCACCCTGTCCGCACGGGTCCGCGAGATCGCGCTGCTGCGCATCGTGCACCTGCGCGATTGCCCCTATCTGTGGTTGCACCACCTTCCCATCGCGGCGCGCGCTGGGCTGACCGCGGCCGAGATCGACGCGATTCGGGACGGCACCGTCGTAGGCGAGGAGGACGGCCTGATCGTGCGCGCGGTCGACGAACTCGACGAACACAGCACCATTTCCGAAGCGACGTGGGCCGCGCTTGGCACGCACTTCGACGACCGTCAGCGCATGGATCTAGTGTTCACCGTAGGCTGCTACTGCTCACTGGCCTTGGCAGTGAACACTTTCGGAATCGAGGACGAACACCCAGATGGCTGATGCCCTCACGCCCGAGACTGCGCTGTTCGTCTCCACCGCACGCGCCTTTCTGGACAAACACGCATCGTTGGAGCAGGTGCGGGCGTTACACGGCCAGGATGTCTCGTTCGACTCGCAGTGGTGGACCCGCGCGGCCGAGCTCGGCTGGACCAGCCTGCTGGTGCCCGAGGAGCTCGGCGGCGGCAGCGTGTCCGGCGACGGTGTCCGGGACCTGGCGTTGATCGCCGAAAACATCGGGCACACCGTCGCTCCCGGACCTCTGCACCCGGTCAGCGTCGTGTTGGCCGGATTGGCCGACGCCGACAACCGCGATGAGCACGCCGCCACGATCGAAGCCTTGATGGCGGGCGCGACGGTGGCCTCCTGGGCCGTCGACGAGCCGGGCCGGCCGTTTGCTCCGCAGCAGCCGACCGTCACCGCCACGCGCACCGCCTCCGGCTATCGCATCGACGGTGTCAAGCACCGCATCGAGGCGGGCGCCGAGTCCGCACTGTTGCTCGTGGTCGCCCGCAGCGACGAGGGGCCACGCCAGTTCCTGGTGCCCACCGACGCGGCCGGTGTCAAGGTAACGCCGCAGCGGTCTCTGGACCTGGTAAAGCGCTATGCGCGAGCCACTTTCGACGGCGTCCTGGTCGACGGGGCCGCCGAGGTCGGGTCGATCACACAGGTACGCGCACTGATCGATCGCCAAGCGCACATCGCGGTGGTGCTGCAGTGCGCCGAACTCGTGGGGATCCTCGACGCCGTCTTGGGCATGACGCTGCGATGGGCTTTGGACCGGCACAGCTTTGGTCGCCCCCTGGGGTCCTACCAGGCGCTCAAACACCGCCTCGCAGACATGAAAATGTGGGTGGAAGCCGGCCGGGCGATCACCGACGGGGCCGTCAAAGACCTCGGCGCCCGCAGGCCCGACGCGGCGCTGACCGTCAGCGCCGCCAAGTCCTACCTCGGCGAGCACGCCGGCCCGATCACCCAGGACTGCGTGCAACTGCACGGCGGTATCGGTGTCACGTGGGAACACGACCTGCATCTGTATCTGCGGCGAATCACGCTGTACCGCTCGATGTTCGGCACACCCGCCGAGCATCATCGGGCCATTTACGCGCGCCTGCGTGACGAGGGGTCCGCAGCGTGACCGAATCTGTTGAGGCCTTTGCCGCGCGAGCCCGGACCTGGCTTGCGGAGAACATGCCGCGGGTTGATCCCACGGGCCCGCCGCCGGGCGCGCGGGGGGACGACGCCGCCTGGCAGCGCGTCCGCGAACTGCAAAAGCGGCTCTATGCCGGCGGATTCGCCGGAATCTGCTTCCCCCGCGCGTACGGTGGGCTCGGCTTGGACGTCGCCTACCAAAAGGCGTTCGATGCCGAGACCGTCGGCTACGAAATGCCGTTGATCCTCAACGTGCCGACCTTCACCATCTGTTGCGCGAGCCTGCTCGATTCCGCCAGCGAAGAGCAGAAATGCCAACACATTTCGCGGGCGCTGCGTGGCGAAGAGGTGTTGGTTCAGCTGTTGTCCGAGCCCAGCGGCGGCTCCGACCTGGCCGGGCTGATCACGCGCGCCGACCGCGACGGCGATGCGTGGGTCATCAACGGCGCCAAGACCTGGAGCACCAGCGCGTTCGCCGCCGACTACGGCCTGCTGCTGGCCCGCACCGATCCGACGGTGCCCAAGCACGACGGCCTGACGATGTTCCTGGTTCCCATCCACGCGCCCGGCGTCACGCTGCGCCGCATTCAGCAAGTCGATGGGTCGACGGAGTTCTGCGAGGAGTTCTTCGACGGCCTGCGGCTGGGTGATGACGCCGTTGTCGGCGAGGTGAACAAGGGCTGGGAGGTCGCGTCACGGTTGCTCTATCACGAGCGGCGCGCGGTGGGACACGGATCAGAATTCGCCAGTGGCCGAGGCCAAGAGGCCTCGCAAACCGTGCTGACCGATTTCTTCGCGCTCGCCGAGGGCGCCGGTCAGGCCGACGACGCGGCAACCCAAGACAAGGTGGGACGGGTGTTGGCGCGCCGCATGGTGCGCGACCGGCTGGTCGAGCACGTCGCAAGCGCCATGCGTGACGGGTCGTTGCCTCCGGCGGCCGGGTCCATCATTCGGCTGTTCCACTCGGATGTCACCTTCCTGGAAGTGGATACGGCGATGGACATCACGGGCGGCAGCGGCGTGGTGGAAGACGATAGCGACCTGTTCAGGGTGGGAGAGCGCTACCTGTCGCGCCAAACAGTCGCGCTGGGCGGCGGCAGTAACGAGATGGCACGCAACATCATCGGCGAACGGGTGCTGGGTTTCCCGCGCGAGTACGCCGCGGATCGCGGGGTGCCTTTCAATCAGGTGCGGCACAACGAGCGCGCCCAACGCTCCTAACGCGCCGAGGCGATCAGTTCTTCGAGCTTGTCGTTGGCCTTTTGCAGCCCGGATTTGACCATCCCGAGCAGCCGTTCGCGCGCGCGCTGCCGCTCCAGCAACGGGGCGTATAGGCCACGCATCAGGTTGAGTCGCGACGTCGCCAACCAGTCCATCAGTTCAGGCCGCTCGATCCAGGTGATTTCGTTGCGTTGCTCGGCCAGCGTCATGTCGAGCCAGTGCAGGTCGGTGTTGGGGTGGGGCACCGGCGCGCACAGCGAATTCTTCGTCGCGTCGTCCTCATAGCCGGCCTCGACGTGAGCGATCAGCCCGGCGCTGAACACCTGCTGGCAACCGCGCACACTCTGCAACGTGATCCGGTCGCCGTCGAATACCGAAGCCCCAGAGCGTCTTTCCAGGCCGTCCGCGGTGCAGTCGATATAGAGGGCCGGCGCGTCCATATCGAGCACGCCGTCCGCGAGCTCCATCGCGCGGGGTTCGATCCGCTGCACACGCCCCATCCGGACAAGGTTCTCGATGCGGCGGAGCTGATCCAACTCTTGTCGCGACACGGTGGCGCAGCGATACATCGTGGGCCGGACCGTCGGATCAAGTCGCAACAGCACGCCGCTGGCCTCCAGCCGGTCGAACAGGTCCTCGACCGACGTCGCGGCGGCGATGGATTCCAGCCGCGCCGCGAAATTCGCCTTGAAGCGGTCCGCGAATTCCGCGCCCGGCTGCACGTTGGCGCGATCGAGAAGCCACGCGTCGCGCGGGACGACCCAAGTCAGCCGATCGGGGTTGATCCCGTTGCGCAACAACCAAAGACACGCATCGATTCCGGTCTTGCCGGCCCCGACGATGACGAAGCGCTGGTGGCCGGGCGCGGCGTCCGGCAACGCATTGGGCGCGACGCACTGGGCGCCGTCGGCAACGTGGTACGGCGGTGGGCGCATCGAGGGGACCACCGTCTCTAGGTACGTCGCATCGACGACGCGCCGCCGCACGTGCACCGAGGCCTCCGTCCCGGTGAGATGGCGTACTCGGCCGTCACCCAGGTACTCGGTCATCGGGAAGTACGACACGCGCCCGGTCGGCAGGAGGTCCTGCTGCATGACGCGGTCGAAGTACGCGCACACCTCGCCCCCGGTGGCCAATTCGTGCAGTCCCTCGTTGCAGCCGGACCGGTCGATGGCGCCGGTTTCGAGCTGGCGCGAGTTCACGCCGTAGTACGCCGACGGCTGATGCAGGCGCACGAACGGATAGGCGCGCGTCCAGTGCCCACCGGGCTGGTGACCCCGGTCGACGATCACCAGGTGGGCGTCGGTTTCGGACACCAGGGTGTCGGCAAAGGCCATCCCCATGGCGCCCCCGCCGACGATCAAGTAGTCCGTTTTGATCATTCGCCCGGAACGATAGCGAATGCGCGACCGCTACCATACGTACGCCCTGCTGACCGGCAGGATGCGGACCACGGGAGGGCGCCGGTGGCGAAAGTGAAGCCGGGAAAAGCGGTTGACGTGCGTCAACCGCTGAGCGATCTGCCCAACAGCGGTTATGTGTTTCGCACCGGCTGGAAGTTGACCACCAGCGATATCGATCAACGGCTCCTGGCCCGCCTCGACGGGGTCGCGCGCTACGTCCAAGAGGTCGGCGCCGAGCACCTGATCGATGCCGGCTATGGCGATATCCATCCGCACTGGATCGTTCAGCGCACTGTCATCGATGTGCTCGAGCCGATGGAGTGGCCGAATGACATTACGTTCCGGCGTTGGTGTTCGGGAATCTCGCTGCGATGGTGCAGCATGCGCGTTCGGCTCGAGGGCTCCGAGGGCGGCCGGATCGAGACCGAGGGTTTCTGGATCAACGTGAACAAGGACACGCTGACGCCCTCGCTCATGGCCGACGGATTCTTCGATCGTTTGGCGACCACGACGGATGTCCGTCGCGTCAAGTGGCGTTCGTGGCTTCCCGGCCCGGTGGACGGCACGGCTGCAAAGACCCCGTTTCCCTTGCGCTACACCGACGGCGACCTGTTCGAACACGTCAACAACACCATCTACTGGCACGGGGTGCACGAAGTACTCGCGCACGCGCCCGATCTCGGCGAGGCGCCCTACCGCGCGGTGGTGGAATACCGCAAGCCGATCACCCTCGACGAATCCGTCATGATTCATTCGGCGCGCAGAGACGATGCCCTGCACATCTGGTTTTGCGTCGGCGACGACGTGCGCGCCGCCGGATTAGTCTGCAAAATCTCATGATTGGAGATAGGAAACACCCATGACCACACGTTGGGTGCTTGGGCTGGCACTGTTTTGGGCCACGGTGCTGACTTCAGGCTTCTGTGCGACCTCGGCGCGGGCAGACGATGCCGTGATGCCGGGCATGGGGGTGGAGGCTAAAAGCATGAGGTGCACAGCGGGTTTCGCGGCCCAAGGCGACGACGGCAGCTACTACCTCATGACCAGCGGCCACTGCGACAGGCGCGACGGCACGCCATGGACCTACGGAGACAACGTCCCACTCGGCAAGATCTCGGCCAGCGAGCTGGAAGGCGCGAAGCGCGACGCCGCAATCATTCGCCTCGACCCCAGCGTCGGTGCGCCACTCGGACATATCGGCGGACAGTATTCCGTCCGGGATGTCTTGAACCTCTCCCAGGTTGAGGTCGGCATGCCCTTTTGCAAGATCGGTGCGGTCACCGGTGAGACGTGCGGCGAGGTCGAAAGCACGGTGGGCGGCGTGGTCAAAACCAGCGTGTTCAGTCTGACCGGTGACAGCGGCAGCCCCGGATTCATCAAGAACCAGGACGGCACCGTGAGTGCGGTCGGCCTTTTGACGTCCTCGCCGGACGGTGACGACAACACGACGTACTTCATGCCCGTGGGTCCGCTACTAGGCAAGTGGGGCCTAACGATACTCGCGTGAAAGACGCTGTCCACCAACGGCTTTCGTGTACTTAAGTCTTTCGATTTGCGGCCGGTCGCCGCATATCTCAGACTGGGGAATCAGCTTCCCAGGAGAGCACATGCCCGATCCGATCGCGCGACGACCCGTGATGGTCTCCGGGCCGATGCGCGCAACGATGATCGCCGGGCTGCTGGCCGGCCTCGTTACGGCCGGAAGCACGCTCCCCGAGTTACCTCCGGGCTGCGGAATCAAGTGGACGCGGACCGGCGGGGTATGGATCGCCACGCCCGACTGTTCACAGGGGCCGCCGCCTACATCCGGTCCTCCCGACGCGCCACCACCCGTTGCGCCGCCGCCCGGTCAGTAGGACTTGTAACGAAGCCGCGACACTTGCAGACTGGCTGATATGCGCGATCGCGAGACGATCGACTCAGAATTGCGGCTCATCGCCCAACGTCGTCGATCAATGGGGGAGCAGGGCGGTCGGCTGTCGTCCCAACAGCTCGACAACCTGCTCGACGAGCGTCTGGGCCACCTCGTCGCGGTGCCCGCAACCGCGGCTGCCGGCACGCGGACGCGCCGCGACGAAATCGACGACTTCAGGCCGCGCATGCGGAAGAGTGCGCTGCGCCGCTTCGGGCCCCTCGCGGTCCTGCCGTTGTCCCTGCTCGCGGTCGCCGTCGTCTGGGTGGTGATGTTCGGCGCACACAAAGCGCCACCCCCGCAGGAGGAGCCGGCCGCAGCCCCTCCGCCGCCGAGCGCGCAACCTCTCCCGCCCGCGCCGCCGCCACCGCACGCCCCGCCGGTTGACATCGTCGACGGCGCGTTCGTGGACGTGTTGAAGCAGAACGGCGTGCCGGTCCCCAGCCGCGAATATGCCACGACCCATGGGCACGCGGTCTGCGATTTCCTGGCGCAGCAACCCAACCTCGCCGATGCCGTTCGCTACGTGCAGAATTCGTCGATCTGGGACGCCGATCAAAGCACCAACTTCACGACCGGCGCCGTCGTCTCATACTGTCCCCAGTACGAGGCCACGGCCCCGACACAGATTCAGCCGGGAGTCCAGAATGCTCTCACCGATCTGCAACGCATCCAGGGTGACCTGCAACGCATTGAGGGTGATCTGCAGGGCATCCGAGGTGGGTTACCGGGTCTTCGGGGCCAGCAGTAACCGGTCACGGTCCGGGCGGCGGAGTCCATCGCTTGCCATCGGTGGTCCATCCGCACGGCAGGTAGTTCAACTGTGGGGGCTGGCCATCAAACGTCAGGCACTTCGGCGTGCCCGGTGGCGGGGCGGGAGCCGGCGACTGCGTGTCCGCGCCGGCGACTATGCCGCTGAGCATCAGAGCGCCGGCGGCCATTGATATCGCTGCTGATTTTCGCATCCGAGCCTCCGCGATCATCATGGCTGACCAGCTCAAATGCTAGTCGCCTGCGCCTGTGCGGACCTTGAGAATTCCTGCCAATTCGAGCTGAATTGCCTGCGACAAAACTTTCCCTGTCGTTAATTTTTTTGTAACGCCCATCTCGGGCGACTCCGCGTTGCATCATGGCTAGCTGCAGGCGATCAGAAAGGGAATGCCGATGTCATTTGTGCTCGTGGCCCCGGAAATCTTGGAGTCGGCCGCAGCCGATGTCACGCAGATCGGCTCGGCCATCGGCGCCGGCAATCTGGCCGCGGCCGTTCCGACGACGCAGCTGACGGCTGCAGCGGCCGATGAGGTGTCGACGGTCATCGCGGCGGTGTTCGGCACCCACGCCAAGGAGTTCCAGACGGCGGCGACGCTGGCGGCGACGTATCACGAGCAGTTCGTGCGCGAACTGAACGCGGCGGCGACCGCGTACGCGAGCACGGAGGCTTCCATAGGCACAACGCTGCAAGAAATTGTGACCGCGGCGAATGTGGTCGCTGCCAACGGATTTCAGACGCTGGTCTACGGTCCGATACATGCGGTCGGCGAAGCCTGGATCAACAGCTCGATCGGTCAAGCGCTCGACCCGATCATCAACGCTCCCACCGTGGCGCTGTTGGGCCGCGCTCTCATCGGCAACGGGACCCCCGGCACGGCGACGGCCCCCAACGGCGGCGCCGGTGGCCTCCTGTTCGGCGACGGCGGGGCCGGCTATTCGCCGACCGGCGGCATCA
This sequence comes from uncultured Actinomycetota bacterium, assembly GCA_963758775.1. Lineage (GTDB taxonomy): Bacteria > Actinomycetota > Actinomycetes > Mycobacteriales > Mycobacteriaceae > Mycobacterium. The sequence continues at coordinate 102,132 of CAVWWU010000010.1, read as the reverse complement.
ATGTGGCCGGCGGCAATGGCGGCAGTGCCGGGCTGATCGGTAACGGCGGAGCCGGTGGTGCCGGGTTCGGCGGCGGGGCGGGCGGCACCGGAGGGAACGGCGGCGGCCTGATGGGCAACGGTGGCGTCGGGGGCGCGGGCTCGATCGGCGCCAACGGCGGCAACGGCGGCCAGGCGTTGTTGTTCGGCAACGGCGGCCTCGGCGGGGCCCCCGGTATCGGGGGGGTCGCCGGGACCACCGGTTACCGCGGGCTGTTCATCGGCACCGGTGCCACGGCCCTCAGCGGAACCAACGCCGAGACGCAGCCGATCCAAATCGACTTCGTGCGACACGGGGAAACCGAAAACAACTTCAACGACATCCTCGACACGGCGATACCCGGAGCTCCGCTCGACGCACTGGGCGTGACACAGGCGAATAACATTGCGAATCAGCTATTTCCGCAGGGGCCCTTCGCCGGGATCTTCGACTCCCAATTAATTCGCACGCAGCAGACCGCCATGCCGCTGGAACTGCTGACGGGCCTGACCGCGCGGCCATTGGGAGGGCTCAACGAGATCAACGCCGGGCTTTTCAACGGTCTGGGAGAGATTCCTGCGGGGCTGCTCTACATCGCGGGCCCGTTCCAATGGACGCTCGGATTTTCGCTGGCGCCTATGCTCGCGCCGCTGTCCACCGACCCCGTCGGCGGGGCGTTCTACGCACGTTTTGATAGCGCGCTGCAAACGATGTACCACGCCGCGATGACGAACCCGGTCGTGGCGGCGAACGGCAACATCACCGACGTGGCCTATTCGAGCGCACTTGCGATCGAGACCGGGACGTTGATGAATGTCAACAACCCCGACCCGCTGCTGATGTTCACCCACCCGCTGCCCAACACCGGCGTCGTGGTGGTGGAGGGCAGTCCCGGGGGTGGCTGGACGATGGAAAGCTGGGATGGCGTGCCCGTCCCGCAGGCGAGTCTGGGCACCTCGTTGTTCGTCGACGTGCGCAACTTCATCGAGGCACCGCAATTCGCGACCTACAACATCGCGGCGGCCACCCTCACCGGCAATCCGGTGACGATCGTGAACGCGATTCGGGACGGCGTTGCGGAGGTTGGCACGGCTACAATCGAATTCCCCTTCGCGATCGCCCAGAGCCTGATCGATGCCTTGACATAAACGGCTGCTGGCATCGCCAACGCCAAAAGGAGACGTAGACATGCCCTCACCGCGCTGGCTGGCCGCATTCGCCATTCCCATGATGGCCGGCGCCGCACTGGTTGGTAGCGCGGCGAGTGCTTCTGCCAACACTCCCGCCGACGACGCATACCTGGCGAAACTGCGCGCCGTCGGCCTCACGTGGCCGCCGAACGCTGAAGACGCACTCATCGGCGAGGCACACCTGATCTGCTATGACCTCAGCTGGGGTTGGGCGCCGCAAACGATTGCCGATGACATTCACGATCACCTGAACAAGCGGGGCGTCACGTTGTTAGACGTCGGAACCATGGTCGACGCCGCGCACTCGATCTATTGCCCCGGCAATAACTGCGACGCCCCCACGCTTTGCACGTGAAGGCATGAACCGTCAGCGGCGCCGGCTCGGATGTCGCCTTCGATGCACGTGCGGAGCCGCTCGAGGTGCTGCTGCGCATCGGCGAGCATTCGGCGCAGCTCGTCATTGCGATGACTTCGCGCACCGTGCGCCAGATTGACTCGGGCGAGATCGGCGAAGACCTGCGCCTTGCGCACAGCCGTGTCGCATTGGTGCAGCATTTCCAGCCCCTCCGTCAACATGGCAGTAACTATTCCAGACGGTTCAGCGACGTGTATCCGCCGACTAACCGGTGCGCGGGATGAATGGTGTGTCCCCCGATTGGTGGACCGGCGGCGCAGTAAAGAGCAATTCTCGCGGCCATCCTCTTGCGTTAAGAATCTTCGCCTAGGGTGCGGGCCCATGGCACATGGACACGAGCACAGATGCACGTGGGTTGAGACCGAGAAGATCAACCCGACCCTCGAGGAATGGATCTCCGCGGGATGGGAGCTGATTACCGCCTATTGCGGTCCAGCTACCCCGATCACTCACTTTCTCCACTTTCGGAGGGAGATCGGCGGACACGTGAGCTGACGGGCCAACGGCGGGCCGCTAGTGGAAGGAATTGTTCTCCGGGCGCAACACCATCACCGGGATGGGCCGCTGGGTCCGTTGTTGATACACCGCATACCCGGAGTACCCGGCGTTGGCTGCCGCCCAGGCCCGTTGGCGCTCTTCGCCTTCGGCCTCATGGGCTACGCACGGAACCTCGCCGCGGCGCGGAACGAGCAGCGCGCACTGTGGGTGTGCTTTCAGGTTGTGGTACCAGGCCGGGTTGCGTTGCTGGCCGCCCGCGGATGCGATCAAGACCCAACCGCCTTCATGTTCAAACGCAAACACTGGAACGTCGCGGACCTTCCCGCTCTGGGCCCCGGTGCAACGTAGCAACATCGAGTGATCCGCAAAGACACTTCCAGAAGTGAAATTCAGCGCGCCCTTCGACCACCGCATCAATCGTCTGTCGATCGGATTGGCCACATGCAGCGCCACCCAGGCGCCAATTCGGGTGCGCATGAACCGATTGAGCAAGCGGTCGTAAACACCCATGGCCGGAGCGTATGCCGCCTGTCTCTCGTGCGGGTCGGATTTGGCGGGTCAACCACGGAGGCATCACCCGAACTCGTGGCCGTTGAACTGAGGAGTGTCCACAGTCGTGAACCTTCAATGGGGACCAATGCAACGGGACGCGGCCGGGCCAGCGCCAGGCACGTCATTCGCGACCTCGAGACCATCGATGCCGAGCTGCAGTTGGTGGTGACTTTCCGTCGTCAGGCCCGGCAGCGCGGTGGACCACTGCCGTTGATCGACGTGGTGGATGCGCTCCTGGATGAACGCCTCGGGGCAATTTTTGCAATTCCCCAGTAGCAATTCCCCAGTAGAGAGCCCCCTGTCAGGATTGAACTGACGACCTTTCGCTTACAAGGCGAGTGCTCTACCACTGAGCTAAGGAGGCCTGAGTAAATCGGGTTAACCGCGTGCAAGCGTAACGGCTCAGCCCTCGGCGTCGATGACGCGCTGCGAGCGCACCGGCCGCGACGGCGAACGCCGCGTCGAACGGAGCCCGGGAAACGGGATGCGCGAAGCGATGTCGCTCAGCGGGTTGACCACCATGGTCAGGGCCGTGACGGCGTCTTGCAGCGTGGCGATGGCCGGCTCCAGCGCCTCCATCCCGGGTGCGAGCCTGCTCAGGGTGTCGGCGAGGTCGGTGAGTTGCTCGAGCGGCCCGTCCTTGGCGGTGACCTTGTCGATCAGCCCGCCTTCGGAGAGCAGTCGCTCGGCCACGCCGTCTTCGGAGAGCAGCCGTTCCACCATCCCGTCCTCCCCGAGCAGCCGATCGGCCAGCCCGCCGGGCTGCAGCGCGCGCTCCAGTCCGCCGCCCTCGGCGGTCAGGCGGTCGAGCAGACCGCCGGGCGCGGTCACGAGATCGACCAGCCCGCCCGGGCGCAGCAGCCGGTCCAGCGGGCCCTCGGGCGCGATCGCGCGTCCGAGCGGGGCATCGTCGTCCAACAGCCTGGCTAGCCGGTTGGCGCGCGCGAGCGCATCATCGATCCCCAACATGTTGGCCATCGGGTTCGAGCCACCGCCCTCGCCAACCGCGCGCTTCGCCACGCCGAGGCCCGCGGTTGCGACGCTCAAGCTGGCCTCCGTCGCGGCGAGCCCGATGCGAGCCGGGGCAGTCGCCAAAGCCACGATGCTTTTGCCGAGGTTCATAAGCCGAGTCTATGCACGACGCGCAACCAAAATGACCGAAGCGATTCGCGGATCGCTGGCAGACTATTATCAGACTGTTGGCAACTGGCTCTCAGGAACTACACAATGATTGCGAAGCTAATGTACAACCAAGCGCGAGGGATCTGACTTCATGACAGCCTCAACCCCCACCGATGCCACACCCGAAGCGCGCGTCCTGGTAGTCGACGATGAGGCCAACATCGTCGAATTGCTCTCGGTCAGCCTCAAGTTCCAGGGCTTTGAGGTCCAGACCGCCACCAACGGAGCAGCCGCGCTGGACCGCGCCCGCGAAGCCCGACCCGACGCGGTGATCCTCGACGTGATGATGCCCGGCATGGACGGCTTCGGGGTGCTGCGCCGCCTGCGCGCCGACGGCATCGATTCCCCTGCGCTATTCCTCACCGCCCGCGACTCGTTGCAGGACAAGATCGCCGGGCTGACCCTCGGTGGCGACGACTACGTGACGAAGCCGTTCAGCCTCGAGGAGGTCGTCGCCCGGCTGCGCGTCATCCTGCGCCGCTCCGGCAAGGGCGGCGCGGAACCGCGCAGTGCCCGCCTGACATTCGCCGACATCGAACTCGACGAGGAGACCCACGAGGTGTGGAAGGCGGGCGAGCCTGTCTCGCTGTCCCCCACCGAATTCACCCTGCTGCGCTACTTCGTGATCAATGCCGGCACGGTGTTGAGCAAGCCGAAAATCCTCGACCACGTGTGGCGCTACGACTTCGGCGGCGACGTGAATGTCGTGGAATCCTATGTGTCATACCTGCGCCGCAAGATCGACACCGGCGACAAACGGCTGCTGCACACGTTGCGCGGCGTGGGCTACGTCTTGCGGGAGCCTCGCTAAGCGTTCGTCGAGAGCGAAGAATACGGGTATGGCCAAAAATCCTCGACGCGGACTGCCGCTGCGGATTGGCCTGGTGGCCGCCACGTTGTTGTTGGTCACCTGCGGCTTGGTGACGTCGGGCGTCGCTGTGACCTCGATCCTGCGGCACAGCCTGATCAGCCGTATCGACTCGAATCTGCTTGAGGCGTCGCGCAGTTGGGCCCAGGCACCGCGGCGGCAATCGGCGCCGCCCTATGAGGGCCCGGACCCGGGCCGTCCGCCGTCGAAGTTCTACGTGCGCGGCATCGGCTCCGACGGCACCACCTTCACGGCCATCAACGACCGCAACGCCGAGCCGGCCCTGCCCCGCAACAACGACGTCGGCAACAATCCCGTGACGCTGCCGTCGGTCAACGGCTCGGACATCCTGTGGCGGGCCGTGTCCGTGCGCGGGCCGCACGGCCTGACGACGGTCGCGGTCGACCTGTCCGATGTCCAGCACACGGTGCGTTCACTGGTCTGGCTGCAGTTCGGCATCGGCGCGGCGGTGCTGGCCGTGGTCGGGATCGTCAGCTTTGCCGTGGTGCAGCGCAGCCTACGGCCCCTGTCCGAGGTGGAGCAGACCGCCGCGGCGATCGCGTCGGGCCAGCTGGATCGCCGCGTGCCGGAACGCGACCCGCGCACCGAGGTGGGCCGACTTTCCCTGGCGCTCAACGGAATGCTCACGCAGATCCAGCAAGCCGTGGCGTCGTCGGAGTCGTCCGCGGAAGCGGCCCGCGGCTCGGAGGACCGGCTGCGACGGTTCATCACCGACGCCAGCCACGAACTGCGCACCCCACTGACCACCATCCGCGGCTTCGCCGAGTTGTATCGCCAGGGCGCCACCCGCGACGTCGCCACGCTGCTGGCGCGCATCGAAAGTGCGGCAAGCCGGATGGGCCTGCTGGTGGACGACCTACTGCTGCTGGCCCGGCTGGACGTGCAACGGCCGCTCGAACACGACCGGCTCGACCTGCTGGCGCTGGCCAGCGACGCGGTGCACGAGGCGCAGGCCATCGACCCCGACCGCACCATCACCATGGAGGTCCTCGACGGTCCCGGCACCCCGGAGGTGGTCGGTGACGAGCCCCGGATCCGCCAGGTGCTGACCAACCTCGTCGTCAATGCGCTGCAGCACACCCCGACGAGCGCCGACGTCACCGTGCGGGTCGGCACCGACGGGCAGGACGCCGTCGTGGAAGTGGCCGACAAGGGGCCGGGCATGAGCGAAGAGGATGCGTCCCGCGTGTTCGAGCGGTTCTATCGCACCGACTCGTCGCGGGCGCGGGCCAGTGGCGGCACCGGGCTCGGGCTGTCGATAGTCAGCTCGTTGGTGCACGCCCACGGCGGTCGGGTCACCGTGACAACGGCGCCGGGAGAGGGCTGCTGCTTCCGGGTAACCCTGCCGCGGGTCAGCGACGTGTCGGCCCCCGAGCCGGTTCACGTCAGTTGAGCCAGCGCCGCCTTGATCTTGGCTTGGGCCTGGTCCAGCGATTCGGCTGACGGGTTCCGGTCGACGTTGGCAAAGCCGAAGTCGCTCAGGCTCCGGGTGGGGAACACGTGCACGTGCAGGTGCGGCACCTCCAGCCCGGCGATGATCAGCCCGGCACGCTCGGCCCGGAATGCCTTGCACACCGCCTTGCCGATCAGCTGGCTCACCCCGATGATCTGGTTGAACGCGCCGGATTCCACGCTCTGCCACTGATCGATCTCGGCGCGCGGCACCACCAGCGTGTGGCCTTGTGTCATCGGCTCGATCGTCAGGAACGCGACGACGTCGTCGTCCTCATAGACGAAACGGCCGGGGAGTTCACGGTTGATGATTTTGGTGAAGATCGACGCCATGCCTTCGAGCATATGTTTGGCGCCGAATCGTTAGCGCCGCGAGGCCCTCTCGTTCTGCGGACTCGGGACAATCCACGATGACCCAAATCACGGGAGGGGTCCACGTGCGCTTGCCTGCTGCGCTGTTGGCGGTGCTGGTCGCGTGCGCCGCGATCCTGTCCCCGGTGCACGCTCGGGCCGCGGCCGCTTGGGGCCCGCTGGCGCCGCCCAACCCGTTCATGGCGCCGCAGGGCCTGGCGTCCCTACACAACGACGCCGAATCCTCTGATGCCGGACCGCTGCCCGGGCCCGGCTCCAACCTGCCGACCGCGGTCTTCGGGTACCCGCTGCTGGCGGCCTGCCCGACGATCATGCAGGGCACCGACGGTCTGGTGCTGGCACTGTGCACCACCGACATCGGCCAGACCCCGACCATCTTCCTGATCGATCCCGGCGGTGTCCTCCCGCGCGTGGTGCCGCTGGCCAGCCTGCAGGTAGCCAAGGGCACGCTGCTCGGCGGTGTATATGCCTACCTGGACAACGAGAACCGCGTGGTGATGATCGACGGCAACAACCACCTGATCCGCGTCGCCCATGCCCGCGACGGCGCGCTGGGCAGCTGGAAGCTGGCCGTTGTCGAGTCCACCGACGTGTCCAGCGTGATCCCGTCCGGCGACGGGTCGGTCGGCCTGGTGCCCGACTACGCCGGCAACGTCTGGTTCGCGACTGGAAAGGGCGTGGTGGGGGTGGCCAAGCTGGGCGGCGGTGTTGGCAGCCTGCAGCTGCCCGCGGGTGAGCAAGTGGCCAATAGCATTTCGTCGGCGCCCAGCGGTCGGGTTGCGGTCGCGACCACCTTCGCCCTTTACGAGCTGCACCTCGACTTCGCCGGCAATCCGCAAATCCTCTGGCGCGCAGCCTATGACCGCGGCACCGGCCGCAAGCCCGGGCAGCTGAGCTGGGGGACCGGTTCCACCCCGGTCTATTTCGGCCCCACCACCGGGGCCGACTACCTGACCATCGTCGACAACGCCAGCCCGCAGGTGCACGCGCTGATCTTCCAGTCCGGTACCGGGCAATTAGCCTGTCAGCAAACCGTTTTGACCCAAGGCGGACCGGGCAGTGAGAACGCACCGATCGGCATCGGAAGATCGGTCTTCGTCACGAGCACCTACGGGTATCCATACCCAGCCGTCCCGGCGGGCGCCGGGCCCGCGATACCGGCAACCGCCCCGTTCGTCGGCGGGATGACGAGGGTGGACCTGGACAATCCGGGCTGTCACACGGTGTGGGAGAACAGGGTTCGCAGCGCGGCGCTGCCGCACCTGTCCACCGCGGACAGCCTGATCTATACCATCACCCGTATCGGAGCCGACAAGACCACACCGCTCGACCTGTTCGCCTACGCCGTCGTCGACCCCAACTCGGGGGGCCTGATCATCCAGCAGCCGAAATCAGCGACCATCCTCAGTGACCCGATCGAGACCCCCACCATGGTCTTGATGGACAACAAGGTCATGCAGGGCAACATCACCGGAATCGGGCGTATCGGTCTGGGTCTAACTTAGTCTTCCTGGCCGAACTTCATCATGTCCAGGTTCCAGTACCCGCGCAGGTTGGTCAGCAGCCCCGCGTCGTTGCACCGATAGGTGAATACCCCGCGGACCTCGCTGGTCATGCCGCCCTCAAACTTGAACTGCAGCAACAGGATATGAGCGATCTCGTTCGGCGAACTCGACGGGAAGGTCTCCTCGCAGGTGATCGTCAACCCGATGGGCGCTAGGTGTTTGTCGAAGAAGGCGCCAACGGCCTCCTTCCCCTTGAGGCCCTCGCCATCGGGGTTGGTGACGGACTTGCCGATCGGGTCTTCGATGACGACGTCGTCAGTCATCAGCGCCAGCCAGCCCTCCCTGTCGCTGGCTTGCGCGCAGCGCCATGACGCCTGGGAGGCGGCCAGTATGGGGGTTTGGACCGTTTGGGTCATGGCAATCCCTACCGCTGTCTCTACCGGTCCGCGTCCGTGTAGCGGATGACGCCGCGAATGTTCTTGCCGTCCAGCATGTCCTGGTAGCCCTCGTTGATCTGCTCGAGGCGGTACTGGGTGGTGACCATGTCGTCCAGGTTCAGCCTGCCGGCCTTGTACATCGAGAGCAGCTGCGGGATGTCGAACTGCGGGTTGCCGCCGCCGAAGATGGTGCCCTGCAGGTTCTTCTGCATGAGGGTCAGCATCGCGAGGTTCAGGTTCACGTTGTTGTCCATCAGGCTGCCGATGGCGGTCAGCACGCACGTGCCGCCCTTTTGCGTGATGTTGAGGTAGTTGTCGATGTCGGCGCCGTGCAATTCACCGACGGTGACGATGACCTTGTGGGCCATCAGGCCGTAGGTGACCTCGGCAATGCCCATCAACGCCGCGTTGATGTCGGGGTAGACGTGGGTGGCGCCGAACTTGAGTGCCTGGTCGCGCTTCCACTCGACCGGGTCGATCGCGAAGATGTAGCGCGCACCGGCGTTGGCCGCGCCCTGCAGCGCGGCCATGCCGACACCGCCGACACCGACGATGGCGACATCCTGGCCCGGCCGGATGTCGGCGCTGCGGACCGCCGAGCCGTACCCGGTGGTGATGCCGCAACCCACCAGCGCGGCGACCTCGAACGGGACCGACGGGTCGATCTTCACCACGGAGGCGCGGTGCACCACCATGTACGGCGAGAAGGTTCCCAGCAGGGTCATCGGGTAGACGTTCTGGCCGCGGGCCTGGATGCGGAAGGTGCCGTCGGAGACCGCCTCGCCGCCGAGTAGCCCGGCGCCCAGGTCGCACAGGTTGCGCATGCCGGCCTGACAGGTCGGGCACGTGCCGCAGGACGGGATGAACGACAACACCACGTGGTCGCCGGGGGCGAGGTCATCCACGCCGGGACCGACCTCGGTGACGATGCCCGCGCCCTCGTGGCCGCCGAGCACCGGGAAGCCCGCCATCGGGATGCCACCGGTAACTAGATGGTGATCCGAATGGCACATCCCGGCCGCTTCCATCTGGATCTTGACTTCATTCTTCGCCGGGTCGCCGATCTCGATTTCCTCGATGGACCACGGCTGGTTGAATTCCCAGATCAGCGCGCCTTTTGTCTTCATGAAGGACCTCCACTAGCGTGCCCTGACGCGGAGCGTCGGTGGCAGGGACCGGCCGGGGCCGGATGGCAATTAGAACGTGTTCTCATTCGCAGACCATTATGACCTGCATCACCGGTCTGTGAACAAGTGGGGGCCACCAACCGGTCGGGAGATCACCAGATGGGCGACGGGGCCTGTCCGAGCGGGTAGTAACCGGGCAGCTTCTCTCCGGCCACGCTGCGCTCGATGCGCCGCTGCATGCCCTCGCTGAGGTCGCCGGACTCGATCAGCTTGCCGAACATGTACGCGACGTGGCCGAAGTCGAAGAAGTCGCGCTGCCACTCGATCTTGAGGTCGGAGTTGAGCCGGAACCAGCTGCCGCCGATCCCGTAGATTTCGTCGCGGGTGCCGTCGGTCTTGTTGACGATCTGCTTCCAGAAGCCGACGATCTCGCCCTGCTTCTCGTCGACAAGCACCTTCTGGTACTCGTAGACCCAGTTTTCCAGGCCCTCCATCTCGAGGCCCAGTGCGACGTCGCGGATCTCGTCGACCCCGACGCACATCACGTCTTCCTTGGGCCCGATGTTCCAGCCGTAGGTGGCGTCGTCGGTGTAGAAGTCCCCCAACGGCCGCCAATCGCCCGCCTTCTCGCAGTCCTTGTTGGCCTGCAGCCACCTCTGCACCCAGTCGTCGAGTGCCGCACGTTCGAACGCCATTGTCCTAGTCCTCTTTCTCTTTGATGAACAGTGCTCGGGTAGGGCACATTTCGACGGCCCGCTCGATCTCGTCGCGGGCATCCTCGGGCGGCTCGGAATCGAGGATCTCGACCTTGCCACGATTGGGTACGCGAAAGTAATCCGGTGCCTCGAGCTCGCACATGGCGTGGCCCTGGCACAGATCCAGATCCGCTTCGATCCTGAATGAACCCATCAGCCGTGCTCTTACGCGCTGCGTTTCCGGTAGCGGACCTTGGCCGGCGTGGCCAGCTGCACGACCATCTTGGTGTGGTCGTTGTGGTAGCTGTCGGCTGGTTGTGCCATCTCGAACTCATACTCGCGCAACAGGACCGAGAAGATCGCCTTGATCTGCATCTGGGCGAATGCGGCCCCGACACAACGGTGCCGGCCTGCGCCGAACGGAATCCACGTCCACCGGTTGACGACGTCGGCCTGCTCGGGTTTGTTGTAGCGGTCCGGGTTGAACGAGTCGGGCTCGGGAAAATCTTCCGGGATCCGGTTCGAGACCGCCGGTGAGGCGGCCACGAAGTCGCCCTCGTGGATCGGGAACCCTTCGACCTCGAACTCGCCCTTGGCGACTCGCATCAGGATGATCAGCGGGGGATGCAGACGCAGGGTCTCCTTGAGAACGTTCTCCAGCTTCGGAATCTGGCGCAACGCATGGAAACTCACCTCCTGGCCGTCGGCATAGAGGTCGTCGAGCTCCTTGACCACCTCCGCGTAGACGTCGGGGTGGCGGATCGTTTCGATCAGTGTCCACGACGAGGTACCCGAACTGGTGTGGTGTCCGGCGAACATCAGCGAGATGAACATGCCGGTGACCTCGTCGGCCGAGAACTTGAGAGTGCCGTCCTCGTCCTTGATCGACACCAGCACGTCGAGCATGTCGCGGTCAGCCTTGTCCTTCGGAGGATTGGCCACTCGCTGATTCATGATTTCCTGCACCAGCGCAACGAGTTTCACCCGCGCCTCGTCGCGGCGCTTGAAGCTCTCGATCGGCAGGTACGGGTCGACGTAGCACAGTGGATCGGTGCCGCGCTCCAGCTCGTGGTAGTACTCGGCGAAGCGATGGTCGAGCTGCTCGCGGAACTTCAGGCCGATGAGACACGCGGTCGAGGTGTAGATGGTCAGCTCGGCGAAAAAGTCGAGCAGCTCGATCTCGCCCTCGTCGCCCCAGTTGGCGATCATTTTCCGGACTTCATTCTCGATGGTGGCGGCGTGGCCCTTCATGTGCTCGCCGCGCAGCGCGGTGTTGTGCAGCATCTCGGCGCGCCGCTCGGGGCTGGCGTCGAACACCACGCCCTTGCCGAAGATCGGTGTCATGAACGGGTAGGCCTCGGCCTGGTCGAGATCCTCGTCGGCAGAACGGAAGAAGAACTCGTTCGCGCCGGCACCGGAGAGCAGGATGACGTGCTTGTCGACCAACTGGAACCAGCCGACGTCGCCGCACTCGTCGCGGACCCGCTGCATCAGCCCGATCGGGTCGGTGCGGAATTCCTCGAGGTGCCCGTGTTCTTCCTCGCCGCCCGAAACGCGCGGCACAATCGCTGTAGTCACTGTCCTGGCATCCCCTCTTCACCGAGTGCGAGCTTTTGACGTTGCTTGTTGTCGGCCAACGGGGCTTCGGGCTGAAGCTCCATGTTGACCACGAAGCCGCCGCGAGGCGTCTCCGCGACGAATGCGATGGCCCGGGCCAAATCCGCGGCGCGCAGGAAGTAGTCGTGCCGCGCCTGACCCCACTTGGCCCAGTCCTCCAGCGCCGGGCCGATCAGCTCGGCCGGCAGGGCCCAGCCCATCCCGGTCTTGGTCGGCCCCGGGTGCACGATCGACGCGCGCACGCCGGTGCCCTCGAGCTCCATCTGCAGGTTGGTCACCATTGCCGTCAGCCCGGCCTTGGCGGCACCGTAGGCGCCCATGTGCGGGCGCTGGCGCAGCGCGACATCCGAACCGACGAAGATCAGGTCGCCGCGTTGGCGCTCGATCATGCCCGGCAGCACCGCGGTGGCCAGCCGGTTGGCCCCGACCAGGTGGATCTGCAGCTGCGCTTCGAAAGCGTCGGTATCGATTTCGTTCAGCTTGCCGAAGTAGGTATCGCCCGCGCCGGTCACCAGCACCTCGATGTCGCCGAGCTGCTCGGTGGCCTGATGCACGAAACCCTTGACGGACTGCGGGTCGGTGACGTCGAGGTGCAGGGCAACCGCCTCGCCCCCGCTGGCGCGGATCTCGTCGACGATCTCCTGGCACTTCTCGACGCGCCGCGCGCCGAGTGCTACCGGGAAGCCGTGCGCCGCAAGCTCAACGGCGGTCGCCGCGCCGATGCCTGACGATGCACCGGCGACAATCGCCGGGCGACGGGCCGGATGGGGCTCGAAGCGGGGCATTTACCTGGCCTCCACGGTGATTGGTAGGTGAGCGAACCCGCGGACATTGCTGGAGTGGACGCGGACGGCGTTGGCCTCGTCGACTTCATATCCGCGGATTCGCTTGAACAACTCGGTGAGCGCGACCCTGGCTTCCATCCGGGCCAGATGAGCACCCAGGCAGAAGTGCGCGCCGCTTCCGAAACTCAGTAGCTTGGGCCCGATTTCGCGACCGATCACATAGTCATCGGGGTTGTCGAACACGCGCTCGTCGCGGTGGCCCGACCCGGGCAGCAGCAAGAGGATGTCGCCGTCGGGGATGGTGGTGTGGTAGAGGGTCAGCTCGCCGGAGACGGTGCGGGCCAGGATCTGGCTGGACGTGTCGTAGCGCAATGTTTCCTCGACCCACAGCTGCACCTGGGCCAGGTCGGCGTACACCGGGGTCAGTTGGTCGGGGTTGCGATGGCCCCAAAATGCGGCGTTGGCAAGGAGTTTGGTGGTCGTCTCGTTGCCGGCGATCACCATCAGGAACATGAACCCGATGATTTCGTCGTCGGTGAGGCGGTCACCGTCGATCTCGGCTTCCAGCAGCGCGGTGGTGAGATCGTCGGTGGTCGTCTTGCGCCGCTCCTCGACCATCTGCTGGTAGTAGACGATGAGGTTGATCGAGGCCTCGACCGCCGACGCCGGCACATCGGTGACGCCGTCGTCGCGGTGCATGACGGCGTCCGCCCACGCGCGCACCTGAGCACGGTCCGGCTCGGGAACTCCCATCAGCTCGGAGATGACGTCCATCGGCAGCTTGCCGGCGAACTCGTCGATGTAGTCGACGGTCCCACCCGACGCGGCCTTCTCCATCATGGTGTCGAGGTGCTGGACCGCGATCTCGGTGACACGCGCCTCGAGCTCGCGAATCCGTCTGGGGGTGAACCCTTTTGACACCAGCGTGCGCAGGCGCAGGTGGTCGGGATCGTCCATCGCCAGAAAGGACATGGTCTTGGAGGCATGCGGGCCCCTGGACGCAGGGTCCAGCGAGACGCCGTACCGGTTGGACAGCGTGGTGCTGTTGCGGAAGCCCTGATGCACATCGGCATGCCGCGACAGCGCCCAGAAGCCGAGTTCTTCGTTGTGGTACAGCGGCGCCTCGTCGCGCAGTCGCTTGTAGTACGGGTAAGGATCTTCGTGGAAGTCATAATCGTAGGGGTCGAGGCCCAATTCGGGGCCGCCAACGTGAACTGTCATTCTTCGCTCCCGCTTGAGTTTTCGGCTTCGTCCGATGGTCGCGACCCGCTGCGCCCGGCCTCGCCGCGCTGGCGATCGCTCCCGGCCAGGATCAGCCGCACGACGTCGTCCAACCGGTCCGCGATGTCGCGATAGGTGAATTCGCCGCTGCCCGCCTGCACCAGTGCGCCGAAGAAGGCCATCTCGAGTGCCGACACAGTACTGGGTTCCGCACCCGGGCCGAGGGCGGACGTGATGCGGCGGTGGATCTCCGCGCCGATCCGGTCTCGCGCCGCGCGCACCGCCGGATCGGCGCCGCCGCCGAGCAACGCCGTCGTGCAGGCGGCGGCGACCTCGGGCTCGTCGGCGACCACCAGCGCCAGGTGATGCAACACGCTCTTCGCCCGGGTGGGCATGGTGTCGTTGACGTCAGTGAAGAAGGGAACCTGCCGAACCAGGTCGAGGTAGACCTCGGCGATCAGGTGGTTCTTGGAGGAGAAGTAGGTGTAGGCGGTCGCCGGGGCGACCTTGGCCCGCGCCGCCACCATGCGCACCGTCAGGTCGGCGTAGGAATTCTCGCGCAGCGTCTCCAGGCCGGCCGCCAGCACCTTGCGGAAGGTCTCCTCCTGGCGTCGGTTGCGTGGCGCGCCCCCAGTCTGGGTGTTGACCCTCACCAGGGCATCGCTGGACACATGTCCAAGCTAGAGGATAAAGGGGATGACAAGCAAGCCTGTTCGTTAAAGACCCAGCTTAATGGCGCATACAGCCGCATACGGAGTTCAGCCTCTTGCACCGCGCATGACACCAAGGCTATGGTCTCGGGGAGGCAATATCGGACAAGTGTCCATTCGATTGGAGCGACAAGATGGCGTTGATCGCCGACGGCGTGAGTGCACTGTTCATCGACGGCAAGCCGTGCCCGGGCAGCGCGGGCACCTTCCCGACCGTCAACCCGGCCACCGAAGAAGTGCTCGGTGTCGCGGCCGACGCCGACGCCGGGGACATGGGCCGCGCGATCGAGGCGGCGCGGCGCGCGTTCGACGAGACCGACTGGTCGCGTGACACCGAACTGCGGGTGCGTTGCGTGCGTCAATTGCAGGAGGCGATGAAGGAGCACCTCGAGGAGCTGCGCGACATCACCATCGCCGAAGTCGGCGCCCCTCGGATGCTGACCTCCATCGCCCAGCTCGAGGTTCCGGTCAACGACCTGTCGTTCGCGGCGGACACCGCCGAGTCCTACGAGTACAGCCAGGATCTCGGCGACGCCAAGCCGATGGGTATCCCGACCCGGCGCACCATCGCCCGTGAGGCCGTCGGTGTCGTCGGAGCTATCACGCCATGGAACTTCCCGCACCAGATCAACCTCGCCAAGATCGGCCCGGCGCTGGCCGCGGGGAACACCGTCATCCTGAAGCCCGCACCCGACACGCCCTGGTGCGCCGCCGTGCTGGGCGAACTCATCGCCGAGCACACCGACTTCCCGCCGGGCGTGGTCAACATCATCACCTCCAGCGACCACAGCGTCGGCGCAATGTTGTCCAAAGACCCTCGCGTGGACATGGTTTCGTTCACCGGCTCGACGGCAACCGGCCGCGCCGTGATGGCCGACGGCGCCGCGACGATCAAGCGGGTGTTCCTCGAGCTGGGCGGCAAGTCGGCCTTCATCGTGCTCGACGACGCCGACTTTGGCGGTGCGGTGGGCGTCGCGGGCTTCTCGGTGTGCATGCACGCCGGGCAGGGCTGCGCGATCACCACCCGGTTGCTGGTGCCGCGGGCACGCTACGACGAGGCGGTCGCCACCGCGGCGGCGACGATGGGCGGGATCAAGGCGGGCGACCCCACCGACCCCGGAACCATTTGCGGTCCAGTCATTTCGGCGCGCCAGCGCGATAGGATCCAGGGCTACCTCGATTCGGCGATCGCCGAAGGCGGCACGTTCGCGTGCGGCGGCGGTCGGCCCGCTGACCGTGACGTCGGTTTCTTCATCGAGCCGACCGTCATCGCCGGGCTGGGCAACGACGCCAAGGTCGCCCAGGAGGAGATCTTCGGCCCGGTGCTCACGGTCATCCCGTACGACGGCGACGACGACGCGGTGCGCATCGCGAACGACTCGCCATACGGCCTGTCGGGCACCGTCTTTGGCACCGATCCGGACCGCGCTGCCGGGGTCGCCGCCCGGATCCGGGCGGGCACCATCAACGTCAACGGCGGCGTCTGGTACTCGGCGGACGCCCCGTTCGGCGGCTACAAGCAATCCGGCAATGGCCGCGAGATGGGTCTGGCCGGCTTTGAGGAGTACCTGGAAACCAAGACCATCGCGACGGCCGGTTAACTAAGGGGAGCAGCATGCGGTTCGAAAACAAAGTGGCCATCGTCACCGGGGCTGGTGGTGGCATTGGCCAGGCCTACGTCGAGGCGCTGGCCCGTGAGGGCGCGGCCGTCGTCGTCGCCGACATCAACCTGGCGGGCGCCGAGAAGGTGGCGGACGGGATCAAGGGCGAGGGCGGCACGGCGCTGGCGCTGCCCGTCGATGTGTCGGATCCGTTGTCGGCCAAGGAGATGGCCGATCGCACGCTGGCCGAGTTCGGCGGTATCGACTACCTGGTGAACAACGCTGCGATCTTCGGCGGCATGAAGCTGGACTTCCTAGTCACCGTCGACCCCGAGTACTACAAGAAGTTCATGAGTGTGAACCTCGATGGCGCGCTGTGGTGCACCCGCGCGGTGTACAAGAAGATGGCCAAGCGGGGCGGTGGCGCGATCATCAACCAGTCCTCCACCGCCGCATGGCTTTACGCGAACTTCTATGCGCTGGCCAAGGTCGGGATCAACGGCCTGACCCAGCAGTTGTCGCGCGAACTCGGCGGGCAGAACATCCGGATCAACGCCATCGCACCGGGTCCCATCGACACCGAGGCCAACCGCACCACCACGCCGCAGGAGATGGTCGCCGACATCGTCAAGGCAATTCCGTTGTCGCGCATGGGGCAGCCCGAGGACCTCGTCGGCATGTGCCTGTTCCTGCTCTCCGACGAGGCGCGGTGGATCACCGGGCAGATCTTCAATGTTGACGGCGGGCAGATAATCCGGTCATGAGCGCCGGCGACGATGCAGAGCGAAGCGATGAGGAGGAGCGGCGCGTTGTGACAGATCAAGTGAAACTCGGATACATCGGGCTCGGCAACCAGGGTGCACCGATGGCCAAGCGCTACCTCGACTGGCCCGGCGGCCTCACGGTCTTCGACATCAGGGACGAGGCGATGGCGCCGTTCGTCGAGGGCGGGGCCACCGCTGCGGCGAACGTCGCCGAGGTCGCCGACGCCGACATCATCAGCATCACCGTGCTCAACGACGAGCAGGTGCGCGAAGTAGTGGGGCAACTGGCCGAGCACGCCAAGCCCGGCACCGTCATCGCGATCCATTCGACGATCAGCGACACGACCGCCGTCGAACTCGCCGAGGCGCTCAAGCCTCGGGGCATCCACATCATCGACGCACCGGTCAGCGGCGGCGCTGCCGTCGCGGCGAAGGGCGAACTCGCGACTATGATCGGCGCCGAGCGCGAGGTGTACGAGCAGATCAAGCCGGTGTTCAAGCAGTGGGCGTCGCTGATCATCCATGCCGGCGAGCCCGGCGCGGGCACGCGAATGAAGCTGGCGCGCAACATGTTGACGTTCACCTACTACGCCGCGGCCTGCGAGGCGCTACGGCTGGCCGAGGGCGCCGGGCTGGACCTGCAGGCGCTGGGCCGGGTGGTGCGGCACACCGAGGCGTCGACGGGTGGCGGCAACATCATGGTCCGCGAAAACATGGCCCCGCTCGAGCCGGATCACTTCCTCTTCCAGCCCTTCACGCACACCCGCGGGCTGGGGGAGAAGGATCTGAACCTGGCGTTGGCACTGGGCGAGGCGGTCGGCGTCGATCTGCCACTTGCCGAACTGGCATTGCAGAACCTGGCCGATGGGCTCGGGGTTCCACACGAGAAGGAGTGAGGATGGACGAGCAGCGCCGCAAGGGCCTGGAAAAAATGAACGAGGTCTACGGCTGGGAGATGCCCAACATCGAGGGCGACGCATTCTTCGACCTCACCGTCGACCACTTGTTCGGCGACATCTGGAACCGGCCGGGGCTATCGATGCGCGACAAGCGCATCATGACGCTGACCGCGGTGACCGCCGTGGGCAGTCGCGACCTGGCCGAGATCCAGATCAACGCTGCACTGCTGAACGGCGAACTCACCGAAGATGAACTCAAGGAGATGGCCGTCTTTCTCACCCACTATCTCGGGTTCCCGCTGGGCTCGGCGCTCAACGGCGCGGTGGGCTCCGTCGTGGCGAAGCGCAAGAAGGCGGCTGCCAAGGGCGAGGGCGAGGACAAGAAGGCCAACGTCGAGGCCGCGATAAAGATGAACGCCGGAGAGTCCCGCGGCTAGGCCTCAGTAAGGCTTAACACCCTGTGGCATCACGTATTCCGAGATCGGTGCTGAAGCCCCGTTGACTGTGGTTCCGCCGTTGATGATGCTCGGTGCCATCTCCAACATGTTGTGTGGGAACCCGAACCTCGGCTTGGTCAGCGTGTCGAGCCGCGCCAGCTCGTCGGCGCTCAGGTGCACATCGGCGGCGCGGACGTTGTCGTCGAGCTGTGAAAGCCGGCGCGCCCCGATGATGACTGACGAGACGGCACGCTGCTCGCGCACCCAGGCCAGCGCCACGCTGGCGACGGTCGTCTCGTGCGTCTTGGCGATGACCTCGAGCTCGTCGATGAGCTTGTAGGTCTTCTCGTTGAGAAAGGCATCGACCATCGCGCCACGGTCCGCCTGGTGCTGGCCGGCATTGTCCCGGGTGTATTTGCCGCTGAGCACGCCGCCCTTGAGCGGTGACCACGGCGTGATCCCGAGGCCGAATTCGCTTGCCATGGGCACGAGTTCCTGTTCGATGGTTCGCTCTAGGAGCGAGTACTCGACCTGCAACCCGACGAAGGCCGACCAGCCGCGGAACCGGGCGAGCAGGTTGGCCTGGGCGATCTTCCAGGCCGGGGTGTCCGAGACGCCGATGTAGCGCACCTTGCCGGCGCGGACGAGGTCCTCGAGCGCCGCCATGGTTTCCTCGATGGGGGTCTGCTCGTCCCAGATATGCAGCCAGTACAGGTCGATGTAATCCGTCTGCAGGCGCCGCAGTGAGTTTTCGCAGGCGCCGATCAACGACTTGCGGCCAGAGCCGCCGCCGTTGGGATCGCCTGGATAGAGGTTGCCGCTGAACTTGGTCGCGATCGCCAATCGGTCGCGGCGGGCCGGGTGCCGCCCGATGTGGTCGCCGATGATCTTCTCGGAGTGGCTTCGGGTGTAGAAGTTGGCGGTGTCGATGAAGTTGCCGCCGAGTTCGATGTACCGATCGATAATCCGCTGGGACTCTTCGACGCTGGTGCCCCAACCGAGGTCCTCGCCGAATGTCATTGCACCCAAGCACAAGGGGCTGACGCGTAGGCCGGACCGTCCGAGTGTCACATAGTGATCCAGAGGCATGGTGCCCGCTTTCTGGTAAGTTGTTCGATCATGCGATTGTTCACTTCTAAACTAGTTCGATACTGAACGATCTGGCAAGTCGGTGTCTGCAATCGATGCGGCCAAGATCTGGTCGCTGAACTATCGGGTGCTGCTCTCGGTCATTTCCTGCGCCGAGGCCGACATCTGCGCGCTGGGGCTGGAGTCCAAGGAGCTGTTCCTGCTCGCCGAGATCGACGAGCATCCGTATCCCGCGGAGCTGGCCGCAACACTGAGCATGCCCAAGGCGACGGTGACCGCGTACCTGAAACGGCTGGAGGCCGCGGGATTCGTGCGCCGCGAGATCGATGCCTCGGACCTGCGTCGCCATCGGCTCCTGCTGACCCCGGCCGGCCGCCACGTGGCCACCAAGGGCCTGGCGTTGCTGTCCGGCGAGTTCGACAAACGTCTCGGGCGCCTCACCGCCGCGCAGCGCAACGAGCTCAAGGGCCTGCTGGAACGAATTGTCTGACCGTCTCGGCTAGTCTGACGTGTCGTGCGCGTCCTGGTGATCGGCTCCGGTGCCCGTGAACATGCCCTGTTGCTGGCGCTTCGCAGGGACCCGCAGGTCACGGGCCTGATCATCGCTCCGGGCAACGCCGGCACGGCCCGGCTGGCCGAACAGCACGACGTCGACATCACCTCCGGTGACGCGGTCGTCGCCCTGGCCCGTGACGTCCGCGCCGACCTGGTGGTGATCGGTCCCGAGGTGCCCCTGGTGCTCGGGGTGGCCGACGCGGTGCGTGCGGCCGGCATCGCCTGCTTCGGGCCCAGCAGGGATGCCGCGCGGATCGAGGGTTCCAAGGCGTTCGCCAAGGAGGTCATGGCGGCTGCCGGGGTGCGCACCGCCACAAGCGAAATCGTCGACAACCCCGCGAATGTGGATGCGGCCCTAGACCGTTTCGGTCCGCCCGCCGGCGATCCGGCGTGGGTGGTGAAAGACGACCAACTCGCCGCCGGCAAGGGCGTGGTGGTGACGGCCGACCGTGAGGCGGCGCGCGCACACGCCGCTGCGCTGCTGGAGTCGGGCCATCCGGTGCTGCTGGAATCCTTCCTCGACGGGCCAGAGGTGTCGCTGTTCTGCGTCGTCGACGGCGAGACCGTGGTGCCGTTGTTGCCGGCTCAGGACTTCAAGCGGGTCGGGGAAGGCGACACCGGACCCAACACCGGCGGCATGGGCGCCTACGCGCCGCTGCCGTGGCTTCCCGTCGACGTGTGCCGGGAGATGGTGACCCAGGTCGCCGAACCCGTTGCGGCCGAGATGGTTCGGCGCGGCAGCTCCTTCAGCGGGTTGCTGTACGTGGGTCTCGCCATCACCTCGAACGGACCGGCGGTGGTCGAATTCAACTGCCGCTTCGGGGATCCGGAGACCCAGGCCGTCCTTGCCCTGCTGGAATCGCCGCTGGGGCAGTTGCTGCACGCGGCGGCCACCGGCACCTTGTCCGATTTCAAGGCCGACTTCGGCGAGTTGCAATGGAGTGACGGCGCCGCGGTGACGGTGGTGCTGGCGGCCGAAAACTACCCGGGGCGCCCCCGCGTCGGGGACGTCATCGTCGGTTCGGAAGCCGACGGGGTACTGCACGCGGGAACCACGCGCCGCGACGACGGCTCGGTGGTGTCGTCGGGCGGTCGGGTGCTGTCGGTGGTGGGTACCGGCGCCGACCTGCCTGCCGCGCGCAGGCAGGTCTACGACATCTTAAGTTCAATTCGATTGCCCGGCAGCCATTTCCGCAGTGACATCGGCCTGGGTGCGGCCGAGGGAAAGATCGGCGTCTAGTACTTAGAAGCCGACCGCCTGGCCGTCCCGGCGCGGATCGCTTGCGGCAAGGTAGCCGCCTCCGAGGCCTGAGAGGCGCCAAATCGCCTGGCAGCTGCCGAACTGGTTGTAATCGTCCACGGCGACCAGGTCGTGCCCGCGCCGGTGCAACTCGTCGAGTGTTGACTGCGGAAAACCCTTCTCGCAGCTCACCGAAACACCGTTGATCCAGCGAAACCGCGGCCCGTCACACGCCGCCTGCGGATTCTGGTCGTGGTCGGCGATGCGCACCAGCACCTGGACGTGCCCCTGCGGCTGCATGGTGCCGCCCATCACCCCGAAGCTCATGACCGGGGCGCCGTCCTTGGTCACGAAGCCGGGAATGATCGTATGGTAGGGGCGTTTGTTCGGCCCGACCTGGTTCGGATGCCCTTGAGCTGCAGCGAAATCCGCGCCCCGGTTCTGCAGCGAAATGCCGGTGCCGGCGACCACCACACCGGAGCCGAATCCCATGTAATTCGACTGGATCATCGACACCATCATTCCCGAAGCGTCGGCGGCGGTGAGATACACCGTGCCGCCCTTCGGGGTGCCGGCGTCCGCCGGCTTGGCCCGCTTCGGGTCGATCAGTTTCGCGCGCTGCTTCAGGTATTCGTTGTCCAGCAAGTGCTCCGGACGCAGCGGCATGTGGTCGATGTCGGCCACGTAGGCCTGCGCGTCGGCGAAGGCGAGCTTCAGCGCTTCGATCTGCAGATGCACGCTGTCGGCCGAATCGGGTTGCAGGGCAGCCAAATCGAACTGCTCCAGGATTCCCAGGGCGATCAGGGCCACGATGCCCTGGCCGTTGGGCGGGATCTCGTGCAGCGTGTAGCCGCGGTAGGTCCGGCTGATCGTGTGCACCCAGTCGGCGCGATGGGCGGTCAAGTCGCTGGCCTGCATGGCCCCGCCGTTCGCCGCCGCGTGCGCCTCGAGCTGGGTCGCCAGTTCCCCTCTGTAGAAGGCATTTCCGTTGGTTGCGGCGATCTGCTCGAGCGTGGTCGCGTGATCTTCAAAGAGGAACCGCTCCCCCGGTTTTGGTGACCGTCCGTCGGGCATGAACGCGTCGGCGAACCCGGGCTGGGACTTGAAGAGCGGTACCTGCGCAGCCCATTGCCCGGCGACGGTCGGTGACACCAGAAAACCCTGGCGGCCATAGGAAATCGCGGGCTCGAAGAGCCTTTGGAACGGCAGCCTACCGAACTTGGCATGCAGTTCGACCCAGGCCGAGACCGCGCCCGGCACGGTCACCGAATTCCAGCCGAGCGCGGGAACGCCCTCGCCGCCGAAGTACTCCGGGGTCCACGCCGCGGGTGAGCGGCCGGACGCGTTGAGGCCGTGCAACTCCCGGCCGTCCCAGACGATGGCGAAGGCATCCGAGCCGATGCCGTTGGACACCGGCTCCACCAAGGTGAGCGCGATGGCGGTGGCGACGGCGGCGTCGGCCGCGCTGCCGCCCTCGGCCAGCATCCGAAGGCCAGCCTGAGCGGCGAGGGGCTGCGACGTGCACACCACATTCGCCGCCAAGATGGGCTTGCGCGGCCAGGCGTACGGGAATTCCCAACCGAAAGGTTCGCTCACCGTCCTCAACGTACGCCGCGAGTCACTCTGGCGTGACGCTCGGCGCCCACCGGCGCGCTAGCGTGACGCTCGAGCGCATCAGGCCGTCAACAACGGGGCCATCCAGGTCAACTCGGCCGGCAGCTGCGAGCTCCAGAACGCCGGGTTGTGGCCGCCGGGTGAGAAGCCGCCCGCGGGCGGACTGGGCAATTGGGCGACGAATTGCTTTGTCGCGTCGTAGAACGGGTCGCTGTCGCCGCAGTCCACCCTGATCGGGATGGACGCCAGCGCCGGCATGCCGAACACCGAGTTCGCCGCAAAGTCGTCGGGTCCGTCGAATGCGCCGGGTGCGGCCGCCCCGGAGGACAGCCACAGCGCCGGGCTCACGGCGCAGATCGCGGCGGTGCGCGCCGGCCCCAACCGGCCGCCCAGCAGCAGTGCGCCATAGCCGCCCATCGACCAGCCCAGGAACGCGACCCGTGAGGTATCGAGACTTTGTTTGTCCAACATCGGGATCAGCTCGCCCAGCACCATGGCACCCGCGTCCTCGCCCGAAGCCCTCTTGTGCCAGTAGGCGCCCCCACCGTCGACCGCGACCACGGCGAACGGCGGTAATCCCGCGTTGACGGCCTGCGCCAGACCCTGCTCGACGCCACCGGCCATCACGGTGGCCGCGTCACTACCTTTTCCGTGCAGCGCGATCACCGGACGTAGCGGCTTGGTCTGGCCCGGCGGACGGGCGATCGCCCAGTTGGTCGAGATGCCACCGCGCGCCGCCGACACGAAGGAGCCCGTCGTCATGGTCGGTGCCGGGCCCGCTGGTTCGAGTGGTGCCGGTGGTGCCAACGGGGCCTGAGTTGCGGGCCCAGATAGTGGTACGGCCTGCGATGTTCGGGGCTGAATCAGCATGTCGAGCGCGTATCCACCGGCCGCGGCGGCGGCCACGCCGGCACCCAGGCGTAACATCGCGCGACGGCTAAAGTCGGGCATCGGGCAATCATGCCACGGCGGTTTGGCCAAAATGGCATCGCAGTACCACTTTGACTGGCACCATAAGCAACCGTGACTGCAGCAGTTACTCCCAAGGGAGAACGTCGACGGTATGCGTTGGTGAGCGCTGCCGCCGAGCTGCTCGGCGAGGGCGGATTCGAAGCGGTGCGTCACCGGGCGGTAGCCCGGCGCGCCGGACTGCCCTTGGCGTCAACCACGTATTACTTCTCATCGCTCGACGATTTGATCGCCCGCGCGGTCGAGCACATCGGGATGATTGAGATCGCCCAGCTACGCGCGCGGGTCACCGCGCTGTCTCGGCGGCGACGGGGCCCCGAGACCACCGCGGAGATGCTGGTCGACTTGCTTGTGGGGGATGTATCGGGTCCAGGACTCGCCGAGCAGCTGATATCGCGATACGAGCGCCACATCGCCTGCACCCGCCTGCCCGCGTTGGCTGAAACCATGCGGCGCAGCTTGCGGCAGCGGGCCGAGGCGGTGGCCGAGGCCATCGAGAAATCGGGCCGATCGGTGCACATCGAGCTGGTGTGCACGCTGATCTGCGCAGTTGACGGTTCGGTGGTGTCCGCGCTGGTCGAGGGGCGAGATCCCCTCACGGCCGCGCTGGGGACGATCGTCGATCTGATCGACGTGCTGGCCCCGATCGACCAGCGTCCGGTCCGGATCTGATCGCGGGAGTCAAGTCCGCGGGCAGCGTCGGCGTCACGATGTACCCGGTCGCAAAGTCTCCGTAGATCGTCACGTCGTCCGGGCGGCGCACGGCGTAGAGCGCCACATATGCGCACACGACGGCGTCGATCGGATCCTCGGCGCGCCGAAGTTCGCTCTTGCGCTGCGCGGTCAGCACCTGACGGCGCAGCCCCGACCACTCGGGATCGGCAACCTGTAGCGGCACCGGCGCGTGCGCGAGCCGTTCGACGCCGTCCATCAGCAGCAGCAGTTCGGATTTGAGCTGCTCGAGGTCGCGGCCGGGTTTGGCCTTGTATTTCAGCGTGCGTGGCAGCCGGAAGAGCGCCACGGTCGCCGAATGGGGGTAGACCTCGATGGCGCGTCGCGCCGCGGGCGACCGTGGGTCCATGTCGAGTCCGAGTGTCCGGGCCAGTCGTGTCGCGCGGGAACCGTTGGCGAATTCGGGTTTTCCCGTGTTGACCGGGTGCGCGCCGGCTTCGAACTTGCGGAAGTCGCGGTTGAACGCCGTTTCGGCGGGACGCTGGCCGGTGGGGTTGGTCACCACCAAAGGTGCGTCGAATCCGACCAGGCAGTCGTCCCGGACGTAGGGCCGCACCGCGGCCAGGATGTCGGCGTCGTCGCGAGCGGCGCCGACGTGCACCAGATGCCCGTGCGCATCGATCGCCGCGATGCCGGTCGGATTGCGTCCGCCCCAGGCCAGGTCGATACCGACGAAGTGCACCGGCTCAGGGTATTGCCGCCCCGCGTCGAGTCGGTCGCGAATGTAACGGCAGGGCGATTTCCGGGCCGATTTTTCGCCGTGACGTTACGCTCGGCGACTCCGGGCCGGGACCGCATCCGTAAGCTCTGTGTCTGTGAGCATTCCGAACGTGTTGGCCAACCGCTACGCCAGCGCGGACATGGTCGGGATTTGGGCGCCGGAGGCGAAGGTCGTCGCGGAGCGGCGGCTGTGGCTGGCCGTGCTGCGGGCGCAGGCCGAGCTGGGCGTTGATGTTCCGCAGGGAGTGGTGGCCGACTACGAGCGGGTGCTCGGCGATGTCGACCTCGCCTCCATCGCGGCCCGCGAGCGGACGCTGCGCCACGACGTGAAGGCCCGCATCGAGGAATTCAACGCCCTGGCCGGCCACCAGCACGTGCACAAGGGCATGACCAGTCGCGACCTGACCGAGAACGTGGAGCAGTTGCAGATCCGGCGATCGCTGGAATTGGTTTTTTTGCACGGGGTTGCGGTGGCGGCGCGCCTGGCCGAGCGCGCGGTGACCTATCGCGACCTGGTGATGGCCGGGCGCAGCCACAACGTCGCCGCACAGGCGACCACGCTGGGCAAGCGCTTCGCGTCGGCGGCCCAGGAGACGCTGATCGCGCTGAACCGGTTGCGGGAGTTGATCGATCGCTACCCGCTGCGCGGCATCAAGGGGCCCATGGGCACCGCGCAGGATATGCTCGACCTCCTCGGCGGCGATACGGCCAAGCTGGCCGAACTCGAACGCCGCATCGCCGAATTCCTGTGCTTCGCAACAGTTTTCACCAGTGTCGGGCAGGTGTATCCCCGTTCGCTGGATCACGAGGTGACCTCCGCGCTGGTGCAGCTCGGCGCCGGGCCCTCGTCGATGGCGCACACGATCCGGTTGATGGCCGGGCACGAGCTCGTCACCGAGGGCTTCGCGCCGGGACAGGTCGGGTCGTCGGCGATGCCGCACAAAATGAACACCCGCAGTTGCGAACGAGTCAACGGGCTGCAGGTCGTGCTGCGCGGCTACGCCTCGATGGCGGCCGAACTGGCCGGGGCGCAGTGGAACGAGGGCGACGTCTTTTGCTCGGTGGTGCGACGAGTCGCGTTGCCGGACAGCTTCTTTGCCATCGACGGGCTCATCGAGACGTTCCTGACGGTCCTCGAGGAGTTCGGCGCCTATCCGGCGGTCATCGGCCGCGAGCTGGACCGCTACCTGCCGTTCCTGGCCACCACCAAGGTGCTGATGGCCGCGGTGCGGGCGGGCATGGGCCGCGAGGCTGCCCACCACGTCATCTCCGAACACGCCGTCGCGACGGCGCTGGACATGCGGGAGCGCGGCGCCGAGCCCGACCTGATGCGACGACTCGCCGACGATCCGCGGCTGCCACTGGACCGGGCCGCGCTGGATGCCGCACTGGCCGACAAGAAGTCGTTCACCGGCGCCGCCGGCGACCAAGTCGACGAGGTGGCTGCGCAGGTGGACGAACTGGTGGGCCGCTACCCGGACGCGGCCAAATACACCCCGGGTGCGATCCTGTGACGCTCGCCGGCGCGCTCGCGGGCATCGACTTCACCGATCTGGACAATTTCGCCAACGGATTCCCGCACGAGCTGTTCGCGGCGCATCGGCGGGAGGCGCCGGTGTACTGGCACGAGCCCACCGACAACACGCCCGACGGCGAAGGCTTCTGGTCGGTCGCCACCCACGCGGAAACCCTTGAGGTGCTGCGTGATCCGGAGACCTATTCGTCGGTCACCGGTGGTGCGCGGCCGTTCGGCGGCACACTGTTGCAGGATCTGGCCATCGCGGGCCAGGTGCTGAACATGATGGACGACCCGCGGCATTCACAGATTCGCCGGCTGGTCAGTTCGGGGCTGACGCCGCGGATGATCCGTCGCGTCGAAGACGACCTACGGGCCCGGGCGTGCGGGCTGCTCGACGCGGTGGTGCCCGGCGAACCGTTCGACTTCGTGGTCGACGTCGCCGCCGAACTGCCGATGCAAATGATCTGCATCCTGCTGGGAGTGCCGGAGGCGGAACGACATTGGCTCTTCGAAGCCATTGAGCCGCAGTTCGACTTCGGCGCCGCACGCAAGGCATCGCTCTCGCAGATCTCGGTGGAAGAGGCGGGGTCGCGGATGTACGACTACGGCCAGCAGCTCATCGCGTCCAAGCGTGCGGCGCCGACCGACGACATGCTGTCGGTGGTCGCCAACGCCATGGTGGACGACACCGAAGCCCCGGCCATGTCGGATCTCGAGCTGTACCTGTTCTTCAGCCTGCTGTTCAGCGCAGGCGCCGAGACGACGCGCAACGCCGTCGCAGGCGGCCTGCTGGCGCTGGCAGAGCATCCCGACCAATTGCGTTCGCTGCGTAGCGATCTCGACGCGCTGCCGGCCGCGATCGAAGAGATGATCCGCTGGACGTCGCCGTCACCGTCCAAGCGCCGCACCGCCACCCGCGACGTCACCCTGGGCGGTCACGCGGTTGAGGCGGGACAGAAGGTCCAGGTCTGGGAGGGCTCGGCCAACCGCGACGCGAACGTGTTCGACCGCGCCGACGAATTCGACATCGCGCGTAAACCCAATCCGCACTTGGGCTTCGGTCAGGGTGTGCACTACTGCCTGGGCGCCAACCTGGCCCGGCTGGAATTGCGGGTCCTCTACGAGGAACTGCTGTCGCGGTTCGGCACTGTGCGTGTGGTGCGGCCCGTCGAATGGACCCGCAGCAACCGGCACACCGGCATCCGGCACCTGGTCGTGGAAGTGGGTGAACGCTAGCGACGCGGGACGAACCTTATGAAGGGTAGTTGCCTTCCGACCGCACTAAAGTCGCCCTCCGAACCATCGACGGAGAAGCCCAGCACGCGAGGTAGCAGATACTTCGCGGCTATTCGATGTTTCATCGCGTACCTGGCAAAAATCTCCGCGCCCTCGTCCTGTGTTAGCTTCACCGCCGTCACCGGGGCGATCCGCCTTCCCACCTGGATCTCAACGTCGGGCTGCTGCAAGACATTTCGATACCAGGCGGCGGTCGATCCCCACCCGGACGCAACGACAAAGCTGTCTTCGGCAGGATCGTGTTCGACGATTTCGAGGACCGCCTGGCGCTCTTTCCCGGACAGTCGTCCGATGTGATGCAGGATCAAGATCCGGTTTCCCAACATCGGCCCGAGGCCGGCGCGGTAAAGATAGATCGGGGCTCGGAACAGAATCCGCATCAATCCGGTCGGTGGCTGTACGTGCTTGGAGACCCGCACGATGCCATCCTCTCTGCCGCGTCGGCCGATATGCCCTATGGCAACTATTGCATATAACAATCGTAAACTCCAGTGTGAAAACCGGCTGATGATGGGTACTAGGTATGAGGCGTTGCGCGGCGTGTCACGACAACCGAGGTGGCTCATTCCTGAGATTGCGCTCTCCCAAGGCATTTTGCGGTACCAGGACCATGGCAGCGGCCCGGCCATCGTGCTGATTCACGGGTTGTTCGTGAACAGCAGCGTCTGGGACCGGCTGGTCTCGCTGCTCGTTCGGCGTGCACGCTGTGTCGTTCCCGACCTTCCGCTGGGCGCACACCGATTGCCGTTGAACACCGCCGACCTGTCCCCGCCCGGGCTAGCCGCGATGATCGCCGAATTCATTGAGACGCTTGGGCTTTGCAACGTGACCGTCGTCGGCAATGACACTGGCGGCGCTCTGTGTCAGATCCTGTGCGCCAACCATCAGCAGGTTGTGGACCGGCTTGTGCTGACCAACTGTGACGCATTTGAAAACTTTCCACCGGTTGCATTCCGGGCTCTCGAAGCCGCGGGAGCTCAGCTACCGGGCATGCTGCCGGCACTGGATCTGGTGCTGCGGTCGCGCGTGTTGCGTCGTGCGGTGATGGCCGTCGCGCCGCTCACTGTCCGGCCGCTGCCCGACGAGATGCTGACGGCCTGGTTTGCGCCGCTTCACGATCGGCGCATCCGCACCGATGTGCGTGCAGTCCTGCGCGGGATCTCACCCGAACACACCCTTGCCGCCGCAGAGCGGTTGCGGACCTTCGACCGTCCTGCGCTCATCGCCTGGGGCGCGCGCGACCGATTTTTTCCGATGCGCGACGCGCAACGGCTGGCCCGCACGCTGCCACGCGCGCGGCTCGAGAAAATCGATAACGCACGTACCTACGTTCAAATCGATCAACCGGAGCGATTGGCGGAACTGTTGACTAGCTGGCCGTCGAGCAACGGGCCGCCGCCATAGCCCCCACATAGCTTGCCGGCCTACCGTGGCGGACGTGATCGACCGTCAAGAACGCGCCATGTCCTTCGGCTCCATCGCCGAGAATTACGACGAACTGCGTCCGCGGCCCCCGCGGGAGGCGGTGGACTGGCTGGTCCCACCCGGCTGCCACGTGGCCGTCGACGTCGGCGCGGGCACCGGGTTGTTTACCCGCACGCTGGTGGGCCGGGCAGGGCAGGTCATCGCCGTTGAACCCGACGAACGTATGCGCGCGGTGCTGGCAACACGTTCCCCGGGAGTCCAGGTCGTTGAGGGGCAGGGCGAGTCGATTCCGCTGCCGGACGCGAGCGCGGACGCGGTGTTCGTCTCGTCGGCGTGGCACTGGATGGACTCCGAGCGGGCCGTTCCGGAGATCGGTCGGGTGCTGCGCGACGGCGGTCGGTTCGGCATCCTGTGGACGAGCCGCGACCGGGAGGTGGACTGGGTGCGCAACCTCGACCGGCTGCCCGGCGGGGACCAGGAGGATGCGCAATTCGCCGATCGCTTCCGGCAGCGCCTGCATTTCGAACTCCCCGAACCGCAGATCTTCGACAACGTTGCGCGCGAGGTGTTCCACTTCGCGCGAACCATGACGATCGAGGATGCCGTCGCGATGCTCGGCACCTACAGCAGGGCCATCATCGCTTCGTCCGGCGACCGCGCGCGGGCGCTTGCCGATGCACGCACCGCCTTGACGGAGCGCTTCCCGGGGGCCGACACCGTAGCTATCCCGATGCGGTCGTGGTGCTGGCGCGCGGATCGAATGGCCCGCTAGCGCGCGGGAATCGCGATCCCGGCCGCCCGCAGTTCGAGGGCGGCCAGCGCCCGAATCGTGACCGGATCCTCCCGGCGCCACCCGCCCACAGGATCCGGGCTGACCGCCGCCAGCTTGCCCGGCGGCCGGTTCGTCAGGGCCCGCAATGCCAGCAGCTGCTCGCCGGCCGAGGTGGCGGCCAGCGCGGTCACCACCCATTTGCGCCTGAAGAACCGGAGCCGCAGGAACAGCCACGGCACGACCACCACCAGGATCGGCACCGAGGCGACCGCCATCGCCAGCAACACCGCGAGCCAGCTCGCCGTCGTGTCCAGGTCATGACCCGCGCCCGCGATGTCCAGCGCGGCCGTGCTGGCCGCGGCCAGTGGCTGGC
This sequence comes from uncultured Actinomycetota bacterium, assembly GCA_963758775.1. GTDB lineage: Bacteria > Actinomycetota > Actinomycetes > Mycobacteriales > Mycobacteriaceae > Mycobacterium. Next base: position 71,462 of record CAVWWU010000010.1, on the reverse strand, counting down.
TGACGGCATCACCCAGCAGCGGAATGTGCTGCGCGCCATGGCCTGCCGATGCCAGGTTGTCGGCAACCCCCTTCGAGCCGCTCTCCACCTGACGGCCGGCGTCGGCGATCGTCGCGATAGCGTCGTAGACCGCGATACCGACGAACACCCAGATCATCGTCCACACCGCGACGGTGACATCGCTCATCAGTTGGGCGAACAGTCGCAACGGTTTGGTGGAGTACGGCATGAACCTCATGCACTGATACCAGCACATTTTTCATTCGGCTTGCCCGATAGGCTGACCCGATGCGCCCCGCATTGTCCGACTACCAGCACCTGGCCAGCGGCAAAGTCCGCGAGATCTACCGCGTCGACGACGAGCATCTGTTGCTGGTGGCGTCCGACCGGATCTCGGCCTACGACTACGTCCTGGACAGCACCATCCCGGACAAGGGCCGCATCCTGACCGCGATGAGCGTCTTCTTCTTCGGCCTCGTGGAGGCCCCCAACCACCTCGCCGGCCCGCCCGACGACCCGAGGATTCCCGACGAGGTCCTGGGACGCGCGTTGCTGGTTCGGCGCCTGGACATGTTCCCGGTCGAATGCGTGGCCCGCGGTTACCTCACCGGCTCGGGGCTGCTGGACTACCAGGCCACCGGAAAGGTCTGCGGCATCCCGTTGCCCCCCGAGCTGGTCGAGGCCAGCAAGTTCGTGACCCCGTTGTTCACACCCGCGACCAAGGCCGCACTGGGCGATCACGACGAGAACATTTCCTTCGCGCGGGTGATCGAGCTGGTGGGCACCGTGCACGCCAATCAGCTCCGCGACCGCACGCTACAGATTTACGTGCAGGCCGCCGACCATGCGCTGCGGAAGGGAATCATCGTCGCCGACACCAAGTTCGAATTCGGTGTCGACCCCGGCGGCAACGTGGTGCTGGCTGACGAGATCTTCACGCCGGATTCGTCGCGCTACTGGCCTGCAGACGAATACCGGCCCGGCGTGGTGCAGAACAGCTTCGACAAACAGTTCGTCCGTAACTGGCTCACCAGCCCCGCCTCGGGTTGGGATCGCGGCGGCACGGCACCGCCGCCACCGCTTCCCGGCGAGATCATCGACGCCACCCGGGGGCGTTATATCGAAGCCTACGAACGCATTTCCGGCTTGAGTTTCAGCGACTGGATCGGGCCCAGCGCATGAGAGCTGCGGTGCCGCCTCAAGCCAAACGCATCGACACCAGGCGCGAGTACCACGGGGACGTCTTCGTCGACCCGTACGAATGGCTGCGCGACAAGGAGAACCCCGAAGTCATCGCGTACCTCGAGGCCGAGAACGAGTATGCCGACGCCACGACCGCCCATCTCGAACCGTTGCGGCAGAGCATCTTCGACGAGATCAAGGCGCGCACCAAGGAAACCGACTTGTCGGTGCCGGTTCGGCAGGGCGACTGGTGGTATTACGGCCGCACCTTCGAGGGCAAGCAGTACCGGGTCCAATGCCGTTGCCCGGTAGAGAATCCGGGTGACTGGAGCCCGCCCGTCCTCGACGAGGACACCGAGATACCCGGCGAACAGATCCTGCTCGACTCGAATGTCGAGGCCGAAGGCCATGACTTCTTCGCGCTCGGTGCCTGCCTGGTAAGCCTGGACGGGCACCTGCTGGCCTACTCGGTCGACGTCCTCGGCGACGAGCGATACACGATGCGGTTCAAGGACTTACGCAGCGGCGAAATGTTTTCCGACGAGATCACCCCGGTTGCGGCGGGAGTCACCTGGGCTGCCGACAACCGGACCGTGTATTACACCACCCTGGACGAGGCCCGGCGCCCGGACAAGGTGTGGCGCTACCGCCTCGGCTCCGGGGAGGAGTCCGAGCAGGTGTATCACGAGGCCGACGAACGCTATTGGCTCGGAGTCGGGCTCACCCGAAGCGAGGCCTACGTCGTCATCGCGGCCGGATCGGCCATCACCTCCGAGCTGCGCTACGCAGACTCGACCGATCCCGACGCACAATTCACCGTCGTGCTGCCGCGGCGGGAGGGCGTCGAGTACTCGGTGGAACACGCCGTGGTCGCGGGTGAAGACCGGTTCTTGATCATGCACAACGACGGCGCGGTGAACTTCACGCTCGTAGAAGCACCGGTCAGTGATCCAACCCGGCAACGCACCCTGATCGCGCACCGCGACGACGTGCGCCTGGACTACGTGGATGCCTTCGCCCGTCATCTGGTGGTGAGCTACCGGCGTGAGGCGCTGCCCCGAATCCAGCTGTGGCCCATCGATTCCGACGGCAACTACGCCGAGCCCGAGGAGATTTCGTTCGACTCCGAACTGATGTCGTCGGGATTGAGTGCCAATCCGAGCTGGGACTCGCCCAAACTGAGGATCCGGGCGGGATCGTTCATCGTCCCGGCGCGGGTGTATGACCTGGATCTGGCCACCGGTGAGCGCACCCTGTTGCGGGAGCAACCTGTGCTCGGTGACTACCGGCCCGAAGACTACGTCGAACGGCGCGACTGGGCCCGCGCGGACGACGGCACCCTGGTCCCGCTGTCCTACGTGCACCGAGCGGATATCGAATTCCCGGCTCCGGCATTGCTTTACGGCTACGGCGCCTACGAGATCTGCACCGATCCCGGCTTTTCCATCGCGCGTCTGTCGCTGCTCGACCGCGGCATGGTGTTCGTCATCGCCCACGTGCGTGGTGGCGGCGAGATGGGCAGGCTGTGGTACGAGCACGGCAAGCTGCTGGAGAAGAGGAACACCTTCACCGACTTCGTGGCGGTGGCAAGGCATCTGGTGGACACCGGCCTGACGCGTGCCCGGGAACTGGTGGCCTATGGTGGCAGCGCCGGTGGTCTGCTGGTGGGTGCGGTGGCCAACATCGCCCCCGACCTGTTCGCCGGGGTGCTGGCGCAGGTGCCCTTCGTCGACCCGCTGACCACCATCTTGGATCCGTCGTTGCCGCTGACCGTCACCGAGTGGGATGAATGGGGAAACCCGTTGGACGACAGCGATGTCTACTCCTACATGAAGTCCTACTCGCCCTACGAGAATGTCGAGGCCAAACACTATCCGGCCATCCTGGCCATGACGTCACTGAACGACACCAGGGTCTACTACGTGGAGCCCGCCAAGTGGGTTGCGGCGCTGCGGCACACCAAGACTGACGGAAATCCGGTGCTGCTCAAGACGCAGATGGCGGCGGGCCACGGCGGGGTCAGCGGTCGCTACAAAGCCTGGCGGGAAACCGCATACCAATACGCCTGGCTGCTGGCCGCCGCCGACGGCGACCGCTACGGCGGTGCGGACTGAGCGCTTATTGGCCGACCGTCTGGCTGGCCGGCTTCTTCGGCAGAAACGACGCCGGCACGACGGTGGCGAACACCAGCACGACGGCCAACGCGAACACCGCGGTGTAGGCGCGCGACAGGTCGTGGACCAGATGAGCGGCGAAGTCGGGCGCGAGCGTCTGTCGCGGGATGGCCGCGGGGTTGACCGGCACACCACTGCTGGCGGCGTTCTGTTTGAGCGTTTGCAGTGTCTTCGCCGCGGCGATGTTCTCACTTCGGTTGAACTGGTTGGTCAGGATCATCGACATCAACGCGGTCCCCATCGAGCCGCCCACCTGATGGCTCACGCTCATCAGCGTCGTGCCCCGGGCGATCTGGTGCGGTGCCAGCGCCTGCACCGAGGCGACCGACAACGGCATCATGCTGCAGCCCATGCCCAGACCCATGATCGACAGCGCGATAAACAGCGTGGGCCAGTAGTGCGCCTGCCGGGCGACGCCGAAGGCGAAAGTGCCCAGGCCCGTCGTCATGAGCGCGATGCCAACCAGCACAATCTTGCCCGGCCCCTGCCTGTCCACCAGCGGTCCGGTCAGCCGCATCGTCAGCATGGCCCCCAGCCCCTGGGGGATCATGTGCACCCCGGCCTGCATCGGCGTGTGGTACAGCACCTGCTGGAAGTAACTCGGCAGCAGCAGTGCGGCGCCGAAAAAGGCGGTGGCGAACATCAGCATCGTGATGTTGGCCTGAGTGACCACCTTGTTCTGGAACAGCCGCAGATCGATGAGCGGGTGATCGCGGTGCCACGCGTGCGCGACGAACCCAGCGATCAGAGTCAGCCCGATGGCCGCCGGTATCAGCACATGACGGTCGGCCACGGTCCCGAAGCGCGGGATGGACGACACCGCGAACAGGAACGTGGCCAGGCCGGGCGAGAGCAGCAAGCCGCCCAACACGTCGAAGGTCTCCGACCGGGCCGGGTGATCCCGCGGGAAGACGATCGCCGCGAGGATCGCGGTGACGATCCCGATCGGCAGATTGATCAGGAATATCCATCGCCAGCTGGAGGTCGCGATCAGCCAGCCGCCCAGGATCGGCCCGGCAATCGGGGCGAGCAGCATCGGGATGCTCATGATCGACATGAGGCGACCGAGCCGCCCGGGGCCGGCCTCACGGGTCATGATCATGAATCCCAGCGGCAACAGCATTCCGCCGCCGACGCCCTGAATGACCCGAAACACGATGAGCTGCAGGATGCTTGACGCCAAAGCGCACAACACCGAGCTCAGCGCAAACGCCACGACCGTATACATGAACAGCCGCTTGGTGCCGAACCGGTCGGCGGCCCAGCCGGTCAGCGGGATCACCGTCGCCAGGGCGAGCGTGTAGCCGGTCATCGTCCAGGCCACGACGGCCTGGCTGGAGGCGAATTCGGCGATGAAGGTGCGCTGCGCGACGCTGACGACGGTGACGTCGATGATCAACATCACCGTGGCCAGGATGCAAACGCCGGAGATGCGTAGGAGGTGGGCGTCGATCTTGTCGGGATAGACCCGCTCGGGGACATCATCCTGCCCGGTAGGGGCGGTGGGCAGCGGGGTCTCGGCCGCTGCGGCGCGGGCCTTCTCCATAGTGGAGCTAAGCATATCTAACCGGTTACCGAAACGATGACGGTATGGCGCGGTCCGGGCCCGCGATTACCGGGTTGCGGGCTTCTTGGGCAGGAACGCCGCGGGAATGAGCGTGGCGGCCACCAGCGCGACCGCGAGGGCGAACACCGACGCATATGCCTGGGAAAGGTCATGCAGGACGTTGGCCGCGAAAGCGGGGCTCATGGTCCGCCGCGGTAAGGCCGATGGGTTGATTGGAAGTCCGCGCGCGGCCGCTTTGTGTTGCACTATCGCGAGTTGGCTTGCGGCGGTGATGTTTTCGCTGGAGTTGAACTGACTCGTGAGGACCACCGACATCAGCGCGGCCCCTATCGAGCCGCCCAGATGCTGGTTGACGGTCATCAGCGTGGTCCCGCGCGCGATCTGGTCGGGCGCGAGCGCCTGCACAGCCGCGGCGGCGAGCGGCATCATGGTGCAACCCATGCCCATCCCCATGATCGCCAGCCCGGTCAGCAACACCGGCAGGTAGTCGGACTGGGTTGCCACGCCGAACGTGAACGTGCCGAGGCCCCCGGTGATCAGCGCGATGCCCAAAAGGACGCTTTTCCCGGGCCCGTGTCGGTCGATGAAGTATCCGGCGAACGGCATGGTCAGCAGCGAACCCAACCCTTGCGGGATCATGAGCAAGCCCGATTGCATCGGCGTTTGATGCAGCACCTGTTGCAGGTAACTCGGTAGGAGCAGAGCGGTGCCGAAGAACGCGACCGCGAACATCAGCATCGTCAGATTGGCCCGCGCGACCACCCGGTTGCGAAACAACCGCAAGTCGATCAGCGGATGGTCGGTGCGGTAACACGCGTGCAGCACGAACGCGCCGATCAGCGCGAGGCCGGTGGCGACAGGGATCCAGACGTGACTGTCGGCCACCGAGCCGCGACCGGGAATCGATGACACCCCGAACAGGAAGGCGGCCAGGCCGGGCGACAGCAGCAGCATGCCGACGAAGTCGAACGGCCTGGATGACGCCGGTCGATCCTTGGCGAACACCAGGGCCGCCAGGACTAACGCCACCGCCCCGATGGGCAGGTTGACCAGGAAGATCGACTTCCATCCGTGGGCGCCGATCAGCCAGCCGCCCAGGATCGGTCCACCGATCGGACCGACCAGCATGGGGATCCCCAGCACCGCCATCAGGCGTCCCAGGCGTTTGGGTCCCGCCGCGCCGGTCAGGATCATGATCCCGACCGGCTGCAACATGCCGCCACCTATGCCCTGCAAAACACGAAAGACGATGAGCAGCAAAATCGTTGGCGCAAAGGTGCACAGCAGCGACCCGACGGTGAAGGCCAGAACCGCGGTCATGAAGAGCCGTTTGGTGCCGAATCTGTCGGCCGCCCAGCCGGTTATCGGGATGACGGTCGCCATGGCGAGGTTGTAGCCGCTCATCGTCCACGCGACGACGGCCTGGGTGGAGCCGAACTGGGCGATGAAGGTCCGCTGCGCGACGGCCACCGCCGTGGTGTCCAGGATGGCCATCACCGACGCCAGGATGCAGACGCCGGCTATCTGGAACAGCCTGGCGTCCAGGTGGTCCGGATAGCGATGTTGCTCGCCGCCCGACTCGGGATCGAGGGTGCTGGGCGGGGCGCCGGCGGCCCCGTGGCGTGCGTATGCCATAACATTACCGAGCATAACTAACTTCATCCCCAGCTAACGGCGCGCCGGCCGTGCGGGCGCCGTGATCCGGCCTCCGATGGCGACGCAAAACACTGCTGACCGGGCCGGATATACGCCTGGCGTCTGCGTGTCCTTCACCATTCGGACACCTGAGATCGGCAAACTGCGAGTGTGTCTGGAAAACTGATCGTCTCGGTCTCGGGGATAGGGGAGCGAACCCTGGCCGACGTCGACGCGTTCTGCGCGCAGATGGATGCGCGCTCGGTACCCCTCTCGTTGCTGGTGGCTCCCCGGCTCAGTGGCGACTACCGGCTCGACCGCGACCCGCGCACCATCGAATGGCTGACCAATCGCCGGCTCGGTGGAGACGCCATCGTCCTGCACGGCTACGACGACGCGGCCACCAAGAAGCGGCGCGGAGAATTCGCCATGCTGCGCGCCCACGAGGCCAACCTGCGGCTGACGGCCGCCGACCGGGTGCTCGAGCACCTCGGACTGCGCACCCGGCTGTTCGCGGCTCCCGGCTGGGTGGTGTCACCCGGCGTCGTCAAGGCTTTGCCGCGCAACGGCTTTCGGCTGCTGGCCGACCTGCACGGGGTGACCGATCTGGTCCGGCACAGCACCGAGCGCGCCCGCGTCCTGGGCATCGGCGAAGGATTCCTGACCGAGCCCTGGTGGTGCCGGATGGTGGTGCTGTCCGCGGAGCGGATCGCCCGTCGGGAGGGTGTCGTTCGAGTCGCGGTGGCCGCCCGCCAATTGCGCAAGCCCGGGCCATTGCAGGCGATGCTGGATGCCGTCGACCTGGCGGCCCTGCACGGTTGCACGCCGACGGTGTACAAGTGGCGGTCCGACAAGGCCCTTCTCGGCGCGGCCTGAGAGCGCGGTCGGCTAGAAGGTGACCGCGCTCTCTTCGGGCAAGACCTGGAAGTCGGTGCTGGTCATCTCGGTGAGCCGGCCGTAGTAGATACCCCGCGCGTCGGGCGCGATGATTCCTTGATGGATGGGCACCGCGCGGTCCGGCGCCACGGCGCGCAGGTAGTCCACGGCTTCGGAGATCCGCATCCACGGCGCCGACGCCGGAGCTGCCAGCACATCCACCGGCTCGTCGGGCACGAACAGCGCGTCGCCTGGGTGCATCAGCCTGGCCCGATGATCGCCGTCGTCCACCAGATACGAAAGGTTCTCGATCACAGGAATTTCCGGGTGTATCACCGCGTGGCGGCCGCCGAGCGCGCGGATGGTGAGCGTCCCGACCGACAGCTCGTCGCCCACGTGCACCGCCTGGAAGGGGGGGTCCAGCTGCGCCGCGGTCTGCGAGTCGGTATACAACGCGGCGTCCGGGTTGGCGTCGATGAGCGCCGGCAGGCGCGCGGGATCGACGTGGTCGGGATGTTGGTGGGTGACCAGGATGGCCGACAAGCCGGTGATTCCTTCGAAGCCGTGCGAAAACGTACCGGGGTCAAAAAGTACCTTCGTCTCGCCGAACTCGGCGAGCAGGCAGGAATGGCCGAAATGCGTCAGTTGCATGTCTACGATTGTGCCCCGATCGGGGCAGTTACACGCCCTCGCCGGTAGAGTTGGCGCGCGGATAGATCTGAGCCGGATCTGAGGAGGAACGCCGGTGGCCCGGGTGGTCGTACACGTGATGCCCAAAGCGGAGATTCTCGACCCGCAGGGCCAGGCGATTGTCGGTGCGTTGGGGCGCCTCGGACATCCGGGGATCTCGGATGTCCGTCAGGGCAAGAGGTTTGAGCTGGAGGTAGACGACTCCGTTGACGACAACGCGCTCGCCGAGATCGCGGAGTCGTTATTGGCGAACACGGTGATCGAGGACTGGACCATAAGCCGGGAGTCGCGGTGACCCCACGGATCGGCGTCATCACCTTCCCCGGGACGCTCGACGACGTGGATGCCGCGCGCGCGGCGCGCCGCGTCGGCGCCGAGGCCATCAGCCTGTGGCACGCCGACGCCGACCTCAAGGGCGTCGACGCCGTGATCGTGCCCGGTGGGTTTTCCTACGGCGACTACCTGCGGGCCGGTGCGATCGCCAGGTTCGCCCCGGTGATGTCCGAAGTGGTCGCTGCCGCGGGCCGGGGCATGCCGGTATTGGGCATTTGCAACGGTTTTCAGGTGTTGTGCGAGACCCGGCTGCTGCCGGGCGCCCTGACCCGCAATGTCGGTTTGCACTTCGTTTGCCGCGACGTATGGTTGCGGGTGGCGTCCAACTCGACGGCGTGGACGTCGCGCTTCGAGCCCGACGCCGATGTGCTGGTGCCGCTGAAATCGGGCGAGGGCCGCTACGTGGCCGCCAAGGATGTGCTCGACGAACTCGAGGGCGAGGGACGGGTGGTGTTCCGCTACCACGACAACCCGAACGGCTCGCTGCGCGATATCGCCGGGGTCAGCTCGGCCAACGGCCGCGTCGTCGGCCTGATGCCGCACCCCGAACATGCCACCGAAGCGTTGACCGGACCGTCCGACGACGGGCTGGGCCTGTTTTATTCGGCGCTCGACGCGGTTCTTGCCGCGTGAGCCGGTAAAGCACCTGCGGCACTGAGTAATTCGGTGAATGCGGCACCGAGTGCGTCGGTGGCGTCGTGCGCGTCCTTGAACGTCCGGTCGTCGGTGAGCACCGCGATGCCGAGCTGGTCGACATAGCTCCACACGGTGATGTTGACCGGGGCGCCCGGCGAGAGCACCCCGGTCGAGTAGATCTCGCTGACCGATGCACCCGCCAACCGGCCACGCTCGCGCGGTCCAACGACGCTGGACACGGCGACGTTCATCATCTTGTTCGGCGCTTCGCGTCGACCCAGCCAGCGGAACGCGGCCGGGGCGATCGCGGTCGGCAGGTAGGTCATCAGCCGTCCGTAGAGGTGCGGGCCCAGGATTTCGTGATCCTCTTTGGCGATCCGAGTCGCCACCGCGACCAGCCGCGCCCGCTCGGCCGGATCGGCGATGTGCACGGGCAACGACACCGACAGACCGCTGATTTCGTTTCCGGTGACACGGTCCGACTTGTCGGTGGCAGTCGGAACCGACGCGATGATCGGTCGGTCGGCCATGCCGTCGTAGTCCAACAACAGCTTCCGTAACCCGCCGGCCGCCGTCGCCAGCACCACGTCGTTGACGGTGATGCCCAGCCGAGCCGCGGTCGCTTTGACGTCGGCCAGCGGCAGCGTCGCACTGGCGAACCGTCGCTGGGGTGACACCACATGGTTGAGGAAGGTCGGCGGTGCATCGAAGGCGTCCGCGAGATCCGGGTGCGCGCCGCGCTGCTTGGACCGCCGTCGCACCCGCGTCAACCCCACGGCGGCATCCCGGATCAATCCCGGCAACTTCACGATTTGCCGGGCGTGGTCGCGCGCGGCCGCGCGCAGCAGGTCAGCCCTCAGAGGTTGGGGCGGCGCAACGGCGACTGTCTCAATGTCCGGCCCGTCGATGGCATCGCCGAGGAGCCGTCCCAGCAGGTTCACCGACGCGACGCCGTCGGCCAGTGCATGGTGCACCTTGCCGATCACCGCGAACCTGCCCCCGGCCAGACCCTCGGCGAAATGAAACTCCCAGAGCGGGCGGCTCCGATCCAACGGCGTGGACATCACGTGCCCGATTACCTCGTCCAGCTCTCTTCGGCCGCCCGGCGCCGGCACCATTACCCTTCGCAGGTGGTAATCCAAGTCCACCTCGCAGTCCTCCAGCCACATCGGATGATGCAGCCGCCACGGAATGTCGACGAGCTTGTAGCGCAACGGATCCAGCCGGGGCAGCCGACCGCGCACGTGGTCGCGGAATGCCTCGAACCCGAACCCCGGGGTGTCGGGGGCGGGGTCGATCACCGCGACCTTCAGCGTGTGCGTGTGCAGGTTCGGCGCCTCGCTGTAGAGCAGCATGGCGTCCATGCCGTTGAGCCTTTTCATGCGACTCCTCAATCAGCCCAGGATGGGAAGTCGGCGCTGACCGGCAAGCCGCCCCAGCGCGGCCTCCATCACCGAACGAACGTGGGCGTCGACTTCCTTGATGTCCGGGTTCGCGCCGAAGCGTGCGGTGACGTCGATCGGATCGAGCACCTCGGTGACGATCTTCGCCGGCAGCGGCAGGTTCGGCGGCAGGATGGTGGTCAGCCCGAACGGGAAACCGAAGCTCAGCGGAAGGATATTGAGCCGCGCTCTGGTCAACCCCAGTCGGCGGGCCAGTGTATTGCCACGGGTCAGGAACAGCTGGGTCTCCTGGCCGCCGATCGAGACCATCGGCACGATCGGCACCCCGGCCTCGAGGGCCGTCTTGATGTAGCCGGTGCGGCCGTCGAAGTCGACGGTGGTCGCGTCGAAGGTGGACCGATAGGACTCGTAGTCACCGCCGGGGAATACCAGCACCACCGCCCCCGAATGCAAAGCGGCAGAAGCATTTTCCCGTTTCGCCTCGATCACCCCGAGCCGGCGCAGCCAGCTGTCCAACGGCCCGATGAACAGGCCGTAATGCGCCAGCGTGTACACCGGTCGGTCGTAACCGAAGTGGTGGTAGAACGCCGGGGAGAAAATCACCACGTCCGGTGTGAACATGCCCCCGGAGTGATTGGACACCAGCAACGCTCCACCCGCCGCAGGGATGTTGCCCAGGTTTCGCACCTCGGCTCGAAACCACCGCTTGATCAGTGGTCCGATGGCGTTGGCCACCTGCTTGGTGAACGCCGGATCCCATTTGGCGGTCTCTTTGTTCTTTGCTGCAGTGCCTCGTACGCCCGCCATGGTTCGCCCCTGTGACTGCTGTCGGATGTGATCTGCACCGCATACCCGAACGTTTCTCTACAGTTATAGAGAATATGGTACTCTCCATTTAGGAGAATGACATATCCACTTTTGTGGTGAACCAAACACGCGGGGCTGTTCAGGGGGAAACGATGGCGGAAAAAGTGCTTGTCACCGGGGGTTTCGGGCTGGTCGGATCGCAGACCGTGCGCCGCCTGGCTGCCGACGGTCACCGGGTGGTCGCGACCGACCTGGGCACCGATGCCCAACGCAAAGCGGCCAAGGCGCTGCCGGCGGGCGTCGAGGCGCGCTGGGCGAATCTGACTGACACCGATTCAGTGGAGCGTCTTGTCGCCGAGACGTCGCCGACCGTGATCATCCACCTGGCGGCGGTGATTCCGCCCGTGATCTACCGGCAGCCGGAACTGGCGCGCCGCGTCAACGTCGACGCGACCGTCGCGCTGCTGAACGCCGCGCGGTCGTGCGCGCGGCCGCCGCGGTTCATCCAGGCTTCCAGCAATGCGGTGCACGGCTCGCGCAACCCATACCGGCACCACGAGCTGTTGCGCGAGGACACCCCGCTCGGCCCGACGGATCTCTACGGCGCGCACAAAGCCGAAGTCGAAGGCCACGTGCGTACCTCGGGCCTGCAGTGGGTGATCCTGCGTCTGGCCGGAATCATGAGCGTCGAGCCCGGCGCAATGCCGTTCAGCCTCGATGCGCTCTTCTTCGAGAGTGCGCTGCCCACCGACGGGCGGATGCACAGCGTCGACGTCCGCGATGCTGCGGCCGCGTTCGCCGCGGCCACTGCGGCCTCGGCGGCTGACGTGGTCGGTGAAATCCTGCTGATCGGCGGCGACGACTCACACCTGCTGCAGCAAGGAGACGTCGGAAAGGCACTCGCCGCCGCCCGGGGCTTGATCGATGTGCTTCCCACGGGCCGGCCGGGTGACCCCGACAGCGACGCGGACTGGTTCGTCACCGACTGGATGGACACCGCCCGCTCGCAGCAGTTGCTGTCGTTCCAACAGCACAGCTGGCCGGACATGTTGGCGGAGATGCGTGCCGCGGCCGGGTGGCAGCGCTACGTGATGCGGTTGGTGGCCCCGCTCGTGCGGGTGGTGCTCAAACGCCGCGCCGCCTACCGAAACGCGCCCGGACGCCACGCCGACCCATGGGGCGCCATCCGGACCGAGATGGGCGAGCCCCTTGCCGACATCAGTGAGTGCGCGCCGATCTCCTAGCGCAGCCTCAGCCCGCGTGCCGAAGCAACGGCGGCTCGACAACCGGGGACAGCTCAGCGAAGAGATGGATCGCGGCCGCGATGGTGCGGTCGACGAAGGAAGCGAAGTCCTCCAGCGATATGCCCTCGCGGATCCACTGGGATCTGCGCGCCACCACACCGATGCGTTGCGGGTCCGAGGAAGCGTGCACGATCGCGGTGACATCGTGATTCTGCTGATTCCACGTGTCGGCGGAGCCCGTCAGGAAGGGGCGGTCAGCGATGGGGTAGTAGGACGCGGGGGTGACCCGAATGCTCACTACGTCGCCGAACGACGGGGAGACCTCGAGGTGGACGTGCAAGCGCGGATGGCCGCCCGCGACAAAGAAGTACTCGCCGTCGTGCTGGCCTCGGAAGAACCGCAGCCCGCTGTTGGACATGTAGCGTTCGATGAGGGTCGCGCAGGGCGAAGTACTGATCATGTGTTTGATGTTGAGGGCTGCGGCTTGGGGGATCCTTTGAGCAAAGCCTTCAGCCATCGAAGAATATGTTGAGAATTTGCTGAGTGAGCGGGCTCCGGGAGGTGAAATGGGATTCGCGGTGGAGCGGTTCGACCACATCGTCATCAATTGCCGCGACGTCGAGGCCACCGCGGCCTGGTACGAACGGGTGTTGGGCATGCAGCACGAGACGTTCGGCGCGGCGAACAGGACCGCTCTTCGCTTCGGGGAGCAGAAAATCAATCTGCGACCGGTCGGGGCGTTGATCGACGATCCCGACTGGGTCACCGGGACCGTCGAAGCGGCCGGTTCCGAAGACCTGTGCTTCGTCACCCGCGCCACCCCCGAAGAGGTGCGCGCCCACCTCGTCGACTGCGGAGTCGAAATCACCTCGGGCCCGGTCACGAAAACGGGCGCGCTGGGCCCGATGACGTCGCACTACTGCCGCGACGTGGACGGCAATCTCATCGAGATCGCCGTCTACTGACACATTGCCTACAGGGCCTACAGCGGATACAAGCCCGGCAGATTGACCACGATGGCCTCTTGGCTGCTGCGGGCGATCACGACTTCCGCGACCGTATCCGGGTCGGGGTTCTCCTCCCGGTGCGGCAGGTACGGCGGGATGAATACGTAATCGCCGGGCGCGGCAGTGATGCGCACCTCGTCGACGCCGTCGTGAAACACGAACGCCGGGTTACCGCTGCGCACATAGATCGCGGTCTCCGAGTCGCCGTGATGGTGGTTCGACGAGACGGTTGCCGGTAGCGCGTGGGTTTCTCCCATCCATAGCTTCTCGGCGCCGACCGACTTGCCGCTGAGCGCGGCGAAGCGCCGCAGCCCTTCCGACTGCGCGGTGTCGGAGCTGATGTCCGCCGCCTTGATGTGGTGCACCCGGCTCCGCGTTGGCGGTTGCCCGTCGTCGTCGAAGTCAGGATGAAACCCGTCCGTGGTTGCCATGAGCGCTCCTTGTCAACTCCCGTCTGAAGACGAATCCCGATAGGCCTCAAGCAATCTCAGCCACAATTCGCTGATCGTCGGGAAGCACGGCACCGCATGCCACAGCCGGGCGATGGGCACCTGACCGGCAACGGCAATGGTGGCCGAGTGCAGCATTTCGGTGACTCCCGGCCCGACCAGAGTTACCCCGAGCAGACATTCCCGGTCTCGGTCGACGACCATCCGTGCGCGTCCGGTGTACCCGTCGGCATACAGCACCGCTCCCTTGACGACATCACCGATTTCGATGTCCACCGTATGCGTGCGGTGACCGGCTTGCGCCGCCTCCTCGGCCGTCAGCCCAACGGCGGCGGCCTCGGGAATGGTGAAGAAAGCCTGCGGCACGGCCCAATGGTCGGCGGTGGTCGCGTGCGTTCCCCACGGCGCGGTGTCCAGCGGTGTGCCCGCGGCCCGGGCGCCGATCGCGGCTCCCGCGATGCGTGCCTGGTACTTGCCCTGATGGGTCAGCAAGGCCCGGTGATTGACATCGCCGGCGGCGTATAGCCAGCCGCCTTCGGCGGCGGTGACGAGGCCGGTGTCGTCCACATCGAGCCAGCTGCCCGGGGCCAGGCCGATGGTCTCCAGCCCTATGTCGTCGGTGAGCGGTGCCCGGCCGGTGGCGAAAAGCACCTCGTCGACTTGTAATTCACTGTCGTCATCTAATTGTAGGGTCACCGGCCCGTCAGGTTCGGGCCTACGCAGCTCCCGGACGGAGACGCCCACCCGAACGTCCACGCCGGAGTCGGCGAGTCCACGACCGATGAATTCGCCGACGAAGGGTTCCATGCGGGGCAGGAGCCCGGATCCCCGGGCCAACAGGGTCACCGACGAACCCAATCCCCCCCATGCCGTTGCCATTTCGACGCCGACACCGCCTGCTCCGACAACCGCGAGCCGGGCCGGGACCTTGCTGCTGTCAGTGGCTTGGCGGTTGGTCCACGGGCGGGCCTCGGCCAGGCCGGGCAAATCGGGCAGCACGGGCCGGCTTCCAGTGCAGACGACCACCGCGTGCCGGGCCGTGAGCACCGTCTGGGCACCGCTCGGCGGGGTGACCACAACGCGCCGGGCGCCATCCAACCGCCCGTGACCGCGCACCAACATCGCGCCGATCCCGGACACCCAATTGGCCTGGCCGGCATCGTCCCAGTTGGTGACGTAGCGATCGCGGCGGCCGAAGACGCCTTCCGCGTTGATCGAACCGATGGCCGCTGCCCGCGCCCCGTCGATGTGGCGTACCTCGGAAAGTGCAATAACGGGTCGCAGCAACGCTTTACTGGGCACGCAGGCCCAATAGGAGCATTCGCCGCCGACGAGCTCGCGCTCGACGACCGCGACGCTCAGGCCGGACGCCCGAGCGCGTTCCGCGGCGTTCTGCCCGACCGGGCCGGCGCCCAGCACGATGACGTCGTAGTCCTGTTGCTCCATAGTCGATGGTCCCTTCGGGTCGGCTCCGTGGGTCACGCTAAGCGTCCGGGCATGTGGGGCTGTACAGCTCGGTGAGTCGCTCGGCGAGCTGACGTAGGTCGCCCGCGACGACGGTTGGTTGCGGCATGCCGGCGACCGGCAGCGGTGGGTTGCCCCGCCGCGTGATGAGAGCGGCGCTGAAACCGACGTTCTGTGCGCCGAGGGTATCCCACACGTGCGCCGCCACCATCATGCAATCGGCCGGTTGGACACCGAGCTCCTCGCAGGTGTATCGGTAGACCACCGGCGACGGCTTGAAGGCACGGCATGGATCGACACTCAGCTGGCGCTCGAAAAGTCCGGCAAGGCCAGCGTTTTCGAGCGGGGTCGGCCCGCCCGGGTTGGGCGGCGAATTCGTCAGAGTTACCAGGCGGAAACCATCGTCGCGCAGCCGGGTGAGCCCTTCCGTCGTGTCGGGGTGCGCCGGCATCGTGAGCATCGCCGCTTTCAGGGCGAGTACATCGTCCTGGTTGATGTCGACGCGATAAATGTCGGCCAGCATCCGCAGCACACCCTGGCCGAGGGTGAAGAAGTCCACATAGCATTCCGAAAGGGTGGCGGTCATCGAATACATGACGAGCTGCCCGAACCATTCGCGCAGCACCCTCCGATCGCCGAACAGCTCGCCGAAAAGCGGTGCGATGGAATCGATGTCGATCAGTGTTTCGTTCACGTCGAAAACAAGCACGGAGGGCTTCGTGGGTATGTTCACTGGCTACCGTTCTTCTGGGTGGGGATGTCCGGTCGTAGGTACACGATCAGGCACAGGCAAATCAGCAACATCCCCAGGACGGACCAGCGGAGCGCGGCGATCGCCGCCGCCACGAAGCCGCCGATCGTGATGAACGACCTCATTCGGAGCAGTCTGCGCAGCCGATGTGAGACGTCGTCGTGCGCGGGCCGATCAACCACTTCAGTGCAAAGCGCGAGATAAGTGATGTTCACCAATACAAATACCAACGCATACAGCGCCACTGGTGCTGCCGACAGCCTGGAATCAGCGATCCATTCAGTGGTGAAAGGGATTAGCGACATGGAAAACAGATGCGCGAAGTTCGACCAGATCAGCCGCGGCGTCGCCTCCTCCGCGTAGCCGAACAAATGATGATGGTTGATCCAGACGATCGCGATGAACAGGTAGCTGACCACGTAACTCAGACCCGTGGGCCACAGCGGCAGCAATGCCCTGAAGGTGGCGGCGCTCGGCGGTTTGAGTTCCAGAACCAAGACGGTGATTATCACCGCGAAGATGGCGTCGGAGAACAATTTAGCGCGTTCTGGGCTGGTTTGTCCCGCTGTCATCCGACTGCCTCCGGGGTCACTATGTCGTCAAGCTGACCGATGGTCGCGTTCTTGGAGCACCCAGGTATTCCCGTCCGGGTCGTGGAAATCGGCAAAGCTCGCGTAATCGTCACGGTCGGGGTCGAGGCCGGGCAGGAAGCCTCCACGCCAGCCGCCCTCGGTGTCCTTATGGCGGATCTCGCTGACGGTCACTCCGCGATCGGTCAACGCCAGGCGTGACGCTTCGATGTCGGGTACTACCAGATACAAACCTTGTAGCGACCCAGGAGACGCGTCGGTCAAGCCCACGCCGAACTGGATCGAGGTAGCCGATCCCGGGGGAGTCAACTGGATGACCCGGAAGTCGGGCGCAGGTGTGTAATCGACGTCGAGGTCGAATCCGACCTGGTCGCGGTAGAAACGCAGCGAGTGGTCCGGATCGGAAACTGGCAGGATCACAACTTCGAGCGCCGCTTTCATTGCGGGCTCCCGTTAAGCGTTTTACCCAGCACCTCATCGGTGTCGAGCCCGCGATCCACACCGTGCGGGATGACGGTTTGGCCCGGCTCGAGTTGTAGCTGTTCGCCGTCGAGGGATACCTCGATCTTATCGGGTTCGAAGGACACCAGGTTGCTGACTCGCCCAACCTCAGTCCAGGCGTTGATATAGGACCAGGCGGCGCGTTTACGGCTGCCGATGTCGTAGTAGGAGGCGATACCTTTGTATGGGCAGAAGGTTTGTCCGTCAACGGCTTTGAGCGCCGATTCGTCGACATCCTCGCGCGGCACATACCACCGCGGCGCGAAGCCGGATTCGTACAGCGCCAACGGGTGCCGGGTGTCGGCGATCACTTGCCCGCCGTCCCGCACCATGAGATGCCTTGAAGTGGAACGGATGTCGATCCGATGATAGGCGTCCGCCGCATGCCCGACAATGCGTTCGTCCTCTTCGTAGAAGGCGTCCATGGCGCGCCAGGCGAACGCCACGCGTCCTGCCAGGACGCCGGCGTGTTGCGGCAGCCCGGTGTGCTGCCAAGCCGCGTGGTTGGCCTGTTTCTCGCCGGCCGTGACGGTGAACCACCGTGTGTCGCCGAGGTCTTTGTGCTGGGTCACCCGATCCTCGGGGCTCAGGGCTCCCTCTTGGATGGCGCCCAGGGGGAAATACGCCACCGGATAGCGTCCCGGCTCATGCAGCAGCATCACGTCGTCGCTGTCGGCAATCCACCGGTCGGCGAAACGCACTCGCATGCGGCGGCGCAATGGCTCCGCGAAAAGCAAACGCGCCGGCAACGGCTGGTCGGTGAGGAAGTGGCCGATCGACGCTGTTGCCAGCGGCCCTTGTTGCCATGCCAAACCCATGGTCATGTTCCTTTGGTTATGAAATCGGCTGTGCAGAAGTACTTTTGCCGCCCTTAGTTCAGGACGACGACGACCTTTCCGCCGGCCTCTCCGGACTCGGCCACTCGGTGAGCTTCGCGAATCTCGTCGAACGAGAAGACGCGTGCCGGCTGCGCGTCGAGCTTGCCTTCGGCGATCTGTTGGGCGATATCGCCCAGCGGTATGCCCGACACCTCGAACCCCGGGCTTCCGAACACGGGACTGGCGAAGAAGCTGAAGTTCACGCCACTGGCCATGCGCGCCAACGGGTTGAAGTCGCCGATGGGCGCAAGTCCGCCCAGCCAGCCCGCCAGGCAGGCGGTGCCACCAACGCGCAGCATGTCGAGCGAATCGAGGATGGTGCTGTTGCCGACGAGGTCGAGGACGGCGTCGATCTGCTTTGCCTCGGCGATGTGGGCAGCCAGGTCGGGCCGCTCCACTTCGACCCGGGCGGCGCCGAGGTTTTCCAGCATGGGAAAGCGCTCCGGGCTGCGCGCGGTGGCAATGACGTGAGCGCCGGTGACGAGCGCCAACTTGAGTGCGGCCTGGCCCAAGGCCGATGTCGCACCGCGGATCACCAGTGTCTGGCCCGCGGTCAGCTTGATGTTGCGGTACAGGCAAGTCCACGACGTCGCATACGTTTCCGGCAGCGCCGCCAGCTGCGACCACGACAGGTCGGATTCGATGAGGGTGACGTTCGCCGCGCGCACGCGCGTGTACTCGGCGTAGCTGCCGTTGATCGTTCTCCCCAGGCCACCCATCAGCCCGGCGACCTTGGCGCCAATCGGAAACTCCCCGCCCGGGCACGAGTCGACGATGCCGACGCATTCGATGCCGCTCACTTCGGCGGCTTCGGCCCACTCGCCCCGGCGCATGTGGATCTCGGCGTGGTTGATGCCGAAGCCCTTGACCCGGATGACCACCTCGCCCTCCTTGGGCAACGGCCTGGGGATTTCGGTGTGCACCAAGCGGTCGAGGCCGCCGAACCCCGTCAGGATGATCGCCCGCATCATGCCGCCGCCGGGCTGCTCGCGCACGATGGCTGGTGAGGTGGGCAGCGTGCTCGTCGGGCTCATGGCCTTCTCTTTCCGAATCGTTCGTCGGACTTCGGTTGACGCACATTGGGTGGCACGACCCACAAATTATGGGCCAGATAACCCAAAAATGTCCAGCCGGCGGGCTGCGGCCGAACTGGTCGGCGTGCTCATCATTTGGGCTTGCGCCCGGTGGTGCGGCTTTTTCGCGGCGACGGATCGGCGGCGAAGGACCGGACGTAGTCGACGGCGGCGTTGACGGCTACCCGTAGTGGCTCGGCTTCGCCGGTCGCATGCGTGACCATCGCGCCGCCCTGATGCGCGATGACGAGTGCCACGGCGAGGTGTCGCGGATCGGCGTCGTCGCGCAGATCGCCCCGGCGCCGCATCGCGGTGAGGCCGGTCTGGAACAGGTCGAGCCACTCGTCGTACCCGTCGGCCAGATCGTCGCGGATTTCGTCGTCGGCGTCGATCAGCTCGCCCGCCAGCGAACCGTAGACGCACCCGCCCACGCGGTAGACCGTATCGATATCGGCCACGCAGGCGTCGGCCCAGGCTTGCAGCGCATCGAGGCTGTCGAGCGCGCCGAGTTGTGGCTGCGTGTGGAACGCCACAACATCGCTGCGCCGTGCGGTGATGACCTCGCGGGTCAGAGCGCGTTTGTCGCGAAAGTAATGCGAGATTTGGGATCCGCCCACCCCGGCGGCGTGGCGCACCTCGTCGACACTGGTGTTGGCGACGCCGCGCTCGAACATGAGCTTCGCTGCGGCGCCGATGATGCGCGCGCGAGTGGCCAGGCCCTTGCGGGTGAACCGAGATGGGTTGTCGCCGTTCATCAGCGGGTCTTGGTGGTGGCGCGCCGGCCGCGGGGACGGCGCGCCGGGCGGGCAGTCCGTTCGGCGGGGTCGGTGGCGAACATGCGCAGATAGTTCACCGCGAACCGGATGGCATCGGCGTGTGGCCATTCAGCCCGATAGGTAAAGGCCAACGTACCGCCGCCCTGATGGGCGCCGATGAAGACCAATGCCAGCCCTCGCGGGTCGGCGTCGGGGATCAGAACACCGCGGTCCTTCATCCGCTCGATCGCCGCTTCGAGCAACTCGGTCCACTGCCGGTAGCCCGCGGCCAGGGTGCCGCGGGTGGCGTCGTCGGATTTGGCCAGCTGCGCCGTCAGCGCGTGGAAGGTCGGTGTGCGGCCGGAGGTTCCGATGTGTCTGAGGTAGCGCATGTTCAGATCGATCCATCGTTCGAAGTCGTCGAACGAGTCCAGGTGCCCAAGCTTGGGCTGCCGGTGAAAGTCCAACACCACCCCGATCTGGCGGCGGACAACCGCGCGAATGAGCGCGCTCTTGTCGGTGAAATAGTGCGCCAACTGCGAGCCACTGACCGATGCAGCCTTGCGCACCCGCTCCATGTTGGACGCCGCCAGCCCCTCGGTGACGATCAGTTGGGCGGCCGCCTGCACGATCCTGTCGCGGGTGGCGCGCCCCTTGGGTGTCAACCGTTGTTCGTCCTGGACGTCGGGATGGGCCATCGCGTCAGGCTAACCCGCGGGCGCCTCCGAATATGGGATATCCAGCCCAAAAGCGGGATGGGTCGGAGCGTGCCGACGGCGGGTCCGTGTCAGGCGGGCACGTGCACCTTGGCCAGGAAGTTGCGGATCAGCTCCGCGACCTCGTCCAGCGCGGACTCCAGCAAAAAGTGCCCTCCGTCGAGCAGGTGGATCTCGGCCTCGGGCAGGTCGTCGGCAAATGCCTCGGCGCCGGCTGGGCCGAATATCTCGTCACCGCGGCCCCACACCGCCAACAGCGGCACCCGGGAGGCGCGGAAGTATTCGTGCACGCTGGGGTACATCGGTGCGTTGGTGGCATAGTCGCGAAACAGCTTCAGCTGCACCGTGTCGTTTCCTGGCCGGGATATCAGCGCGTAGTCGTGATACCAGCATTCGGGATCAACCAGCGTCTCGTCGGGCACACCGGTGAGGTATTGCCACCGGGTGGCGTCCAAGGTGAGGAACTGCCGCACCGCTGCCTCGTTGCCGGGAGTCTGCTCCGACTGGTATGCCCGGACGGTTTTCCAGAAGCTCTCGACGAATCCGGCCTCGTAGGCGTTGCCGCTTTGGCTGATGATCGCCGTGATCGCGGTCGGGTCGCGCAGCGCCAGTCGCCATCCGATGGGGGCGCCGTAGTCCTGGACGTAGACCGCGTACCTGGTGATGCCGAGCGTGCTCAGCAGTCCGGCGGTGAGGTCGGTCAGCGCGTCGAAGGTGTAGTCGAACTCCCCGACGGCTGGCGCGTCGGAGAGCCCGAAGCCGAGATGATCCGGAGCGATCACGTGGTAGCGGTCGGCCAGTGCGGGAACCAGATTCCGGAACATGTGGGAGCTGGTCGGAAATCCGTGCAGGAGGACCACTGCGGGCGCATTGGGGTCACCCGCCTCGCGGTAGAACAGCCGATGGCCCTCGATGGTGGCGTAGCGATGATGAGCAGCCGACATGACGCACCCCTTGTATTATGGGTTGTATGACCCATTATGCACTGAACTGATCCCCGCGCAACAGTCGCCTGTTGCGACGTGCGCGGGGTTGCAATATTCTGGGCCAGCCATCCCAATTCGGGTACCTGTCGGACCGGAGGAATGCGTGCGCGATGGGTAACGCGTTGCGCGACAAGACAGTCGTGGTGATCGGCCGCGGCAGCGGGATAGCGCGCGCGGTCGCTTTGCGGGCCCACGCGGAGGGCGCGCGGATTGTCGCGGCCGGGCGCGACCGGGCAAAACTCGCGAGCGCCTATACCGGAAGCGACATCGCCGCCGAGGTCGTCGACGTCACCGACGACGACTCGATCGCCGCCCTCGCTGACCGGTTAGGTTCTGTCGATCACGTGGTCTCAACGGCCTCGGCCCGCGCCCGTGGAAATTTGGTCGATCTCCAGCGCCAGAACCTGCAGCAATCGTTCGACACCAAGGTCATCGGGCCGACCATGCTGGCCAAATACTTTGCACCGCAAATCAATCCGGGCGGGTCGTTCGTGTTGTTCTCGGGCGTGCACGCCTTCAAGCACAACGTCGGCTACCTCGGGGTCGGGATCACCAACGGCGCGGTGGACTTTCTCACCCGCTGGCTGGCCGTCGAAATCGCTCCGATCCGCGTCAACGCGATCTCACCGGGGGTCATCGATACCGGCGCCTGGGACGCGATGGGCGAGGACGGCAAGCGGGACTACTTCAAGCACATCGCCGCCGGCAATCCGGTAGGTCGAATCGGCACGCCCGAGGACGTCGCCGGGGGCGTACTATTCGCGATGACCAACACGTTCATGACCGGCATGACGTTGAAGATCGACGGTGGCGAACCACTGGTCTGAGGCTAGGGAGAAAGCCGTGGGCAGGCTGGTATCGGTCAACGTAGGCATACCGAAGAACGTCCGATGGCGGGGCAAGTCCGTGTACACCGGGATATGGAAGAATCCGGTCGAAGGCCCAGTCATGGTGCGGCGCATCAACATCGACGGCGACGGCCAGGGCGACCTTAACGGCCACGGCGGCGAACAGCGCGCGGTCATGGTGTATCAAACCGAATCGTACGAATTCTGGAAGAACTACCTCAATCGCGACGATCTGCAACCCGGTCACTTCGGGGAGAACTTCACCGTCACCGGGCTGGCGGACTCCGAGGTCTGCATCGGCGACCGCTATCGCATCGGGGACGCCGAGTTCGAAGTCACCCAGCCGCGGGTCACCTGCTACCGCGTTGGCCTTCGCCTGAACGAGCCGGAAATGCCCAACCTGCTTGTCGCCCAGCACCGTCCGGGCTTTTACTTCCGCGTGATCACGGAGGGACACGTCCGCGCGGGCGACGACATCGTGCGGACGCGGCGCGGCCGCCACGAGCTCAGCGTCGCCGATGTCGACGCGCTGTTATATCTCCCCGACCGCGACGCCGAACAGCTTCGCAAGATCGTCGACGTGCCGGCGCTCAGCCCGGGCTGGCAGCAGTCGTTCAACGACATGCTGGCGGCAGCACAGGGGACTTCGACGGCGCCGCCCATCGGAGTCGAGCCGGGCTGGAACGGATTTCGCGCGCTGCGCGTCGGCGCGGTACACCTCGAGAGCGACAACGTGCTGTCGATCTGTCTGGCGGCCGACGACCACGCCCCGCTTCCGCGTGCGCTTCCGGGTCAGTACCTGACCGTGCGGGTCCCCGGTGCCGGCGATCCGACGCCACTGCGCAGCTACTCACTCTCCGGTGATCCCGGCGCCGAGAGCTACCGCATCAGTGTGAAACGCGAAGAGCACGGCCTGGTGAGCCAGTGGCTGCACGCCCACATTCAACCCGGCGTGGTGATCGATGCCGCCGCCCCCCGTGGTGACTTCCATTTGACCGACGGCAGCGCGCCGGTCGTCCTGGTTTCCGCGGGGATCGGTGTTACGCCGGTGCTGGCAATGCTGCATGCGCTCGCGGAGGCCGGCAGTGATCGCGACATCTGGTGGCTGCACACCACCCGGAGCCCTGAGACCCAGGTGTTTACCACCGAAGTCACGTCGTTGATTGAGTCCTTGCCCCACGCACGGCAGCGGGTGTTCTACACCCAAACCGGCGACCGCATGGATCACCGGTCTCTCGCGGCGCTGTATCTGTCCAGCGATGCCACCGCCTATCTCTGCGGCCCAACGCAATTCATGACCGACATGCGCGACGCGCTCGTGTCGATCGGGCTCGACTCCGCGCACATCCACACCGAACTATTCGGTGCACTGCCGGCCATCAACCCGGGGGTTGTTGAGACCGGACAGCGCCAGCCGCCGCATGCTCCACCCGGAACAGCGGGTCAGGGACCGTCGATCACCTTCTCGCGCAGCGGGCTCACGGTGAACTGGTCCCCGGACTACGGCAGCATTCTCGACCTGGCCGAAGCATGCGACGTGCCAACACGATTCGCGTGCCGAAGCGGAGTCTGTCACGTCTGCGTCACCGGAGTGGTCGCCGGGACCACGACCTACGTGCAGTCACCGCTGGAACCGCCGGAGCCGGGCACCGTGCTGATCTGCTCGGCGGCTCCGGAAACGGACCTCGTGCTGGATCTCTAGCGAAAGTCTCGCCTTCCGGAGAGAAGTTCACCAACCTTTTCCCAGGCGCAGGGTGTGCGCGTGTTTATTCCGGCTACAGGCTGAGCGCGACCGACGCCTCACCCGTGTAGCAGAGAAACGTCAGGGTCTCCTGCAGGTAGAGCTGCACGCTGTCGGCGTCGTGGCTGGTGTATCCGATCGACACGTCGGTGCCCAGCTGCAGGTCGAAATCGCCGCCACGGGTGGTTAATACGAATGCGCCGTCGATGGCCGGCGCCCAGATGATGTCTCCGGGGACCAGCCTGTCGATGTGTTCGAGGATGGGATATCCGTGTGCGGTGGTCTCGCTGACCTTGGTGTAGACATCGGCGGACAACAGTACCGAGTAGGGGCCGTCGACGCCCGCCAGTCGCAGCTCGGAAATCGCCTGGGTGATGACGTCGGGGATCTGGCTGGCATCGGCAGGCAATGTCAGCGGCTTGTTCGAGCTCGCGTTGCGGATGCCCTCGATCGACGCGGCGGCGTAGCCCTCGAAGATGGCGCGGTCTTCGATGAACGCCAGCTTCTTGGCGGCCTCTTTGACCGGATCCCAGTCCGAGTCCTGCGCGCCACGCTCGACGTTGTCGATGTCAACCCGCGACAGCGTGAACGGAACCCGGAGGCGCACAAGTGGTTTGCTTTCCCGAAGGTGAGCAACCACGCCCTCGGAGGGCGCTTGGACATCGACCAGCCGGCCGGTGCTGACGGCGGCGGTCACCGGGCCACCGGGATCACTGACGTCGACCACTCGGCGACCGGCGATGTGACGCTTGAACGTTCGCGTCGCCTCCAGTTCGATCTCGGTCCAGGCGACGTCGGTGACCGGCGCCAGATTGCGGTAGAGGTTGTTCGTCATCGAGAAGTTCCTTTCAGGCTGCCGATCGAAAGTGAGCCGTCATCCAAAGCGGGTGTCGCCGGGCGCTCCGTCACCAGGGGAGCGGGCAAAGGCGGGGGATCGTCGAGGAAGTCGACGGTGGGGGAGAAGAAAAGTCCACCGGTGACCGCGGTGGAGAAATCGAGGACCCGGTCGGTGTTCCCGGGCGGGTCGCCGAGAAACATGTTGCGCAGCATGCGTTCGGTGACCGCGGGGGTGCGCGAATAGCCGATGAAGTAGGTCCCGTATTCGCCCTTGCCCAGCTCGCCGAACGGCATATTGGCCCGCACGATCTTGAGCTCGTTGCCGTCGTCGTCCTCGATGACGTTCAAAGCGATATGCGCGTTGTTCGGCTTGACGTCATCGTCCATCTCGATGTCTTCCAGCTTCGTCCGCCCGATGACCTGCTCCTGCTCGGTGACCGACAGCGACTCCCACGACGGCATGTCGTGCAGGTACTTCTGCACGTGGACATAGCAGGATCCGCTGAAGTCTGGATCCTCGTCACCGATCGCGGTGGCGCTCACAGCGATTGGGCCGTCCGGGTTTTCGGTGCCGTCGACAAAGCCCAGCAGGTCGCGGTTGTCGAAGAACTTGAAGCCGTGCACTTCGTCGACGACGGTGACCGCGCCGGCCATCGACTTGAGGATGCGGCCCGCCAATTCGAAACACACGTCCAGTGATTCGGCCCGGATATGGAAAAGCAGGTCGCCGGGTGTGGCGGGCGCGGTGTGCCGCGGTCCGGTCAGCGGGATGAACGGATGCAGTTCGGCCGGTCGTGGGCCGCCGAACAACCGATCCCAGGCCTCCGAGCCGATCGAGGCGACCACCGACAGGTGCTTGGTCGGGTCGCGAAACCCGATCGCGCGCACCAGCCCCGACAGATCCGGCAGCGCGTCGTGCACGGTCGCTTCGCCGCCGTCGTCGACGGTGACCACTAGGAATATCGCGGCAGGCGTCAGCGGCGCGAGAACGGGCTGCGGCTGAAGCGAAGGCACCCTGCGACCCTAGCGTGGCGACGGCGAGCGCAGGAAGTGCGCGAGCGAGGAGCCGCGCAATCGGGCCGAGCGTGGCGACGGCGAGCGCAGGAAGTGCGCGAGCGAGGAGCCGCGCAATCGGGCCGAGCGTGGCGACGGCGAGCGCAGGAAGTGCGCGAGCGAGGAGCCGCGCAATCGGGCCCAGCGTGGCGACGGCGAGCGCAGGAAGTGCGCGAGCGAGGAGCCGCGCAATCGGGCCCAGCGTGAACTTCGCCGTCGCGAACAGCCAGAATGGTGAACATGTCGGCCAGCGCCGCAGGCCTCTGCGAATTCATCGACGCCTCCCCCTCGCCGTTTCACGCCTGCGCCACGGTCGCCGGCCGCCTTCTGGCGGCCGGGTACGTGGAACTCGGCGAGGCCGACCCCTGGCCCAGCGAACCGGGCCGCTACTTCACGCAGCGCGCCGGCTCGCTGGTCGCTTGGAATGCGCCGGACTCCGACGGACCCACCGTGCCGTTCCGAATCGTCGGCGCGCACACCGACAGCCCCAACCTGCGGGTCAAACAGCATCCGGATCGGGTGGTCGCCGGTTGGCGGGTGGTCGCTCTGGAGCCCTACGGCGGCGTCTGGCTGAACTCCTGGCTGGACCGCGATCTGGGTATCAGCGGCAGGCTGTCGGTACGCGACGGCAGCGGCGTCGTAAACCGTCTTGTCCGGGTTGACGATCCGATCCTGCGGGTGCCGCAGCTCGCCATCCATCTGGCCGAGGATCGCAAGTCGCTGACGCTGGACCCGCAGCGACATGTCAACGCGGTGTGGGGTTCCGGCGCACAGGCCGGACAGGCCGCGTCCTTTGTGGGCTATGTGGCCGAGCGCGCCGGGGTGGCGCCGGACGACGTGCTGGCCGCCGACCTGATGACCCATGACCTGACGCCCTCTTCTGTCGTCGGCGGCGACGGGAGCCTGCTGAGCGCTCCCCGGCTGGACAACCTGGCGAGCTCGTACGCCGGCATGGAGGCCTTGCTGGCCGCCCGGCCGCAGAACTTCCTGCCCGTGTTGGCCCTGTTCGACCACGAGGAGGTCGGTTCGACCTCCGATCATGGCGCACAGTCCAACCTGCTGACCACCGTGCTGGAGCGCATCGTGCTCGCCGCCGGCGGCGGGCGAGAGGACTACCTGCGTCGGCTGCCCGAGTCGCTGTTGGCCTCGGCGGACATGGCGCACGCCACCCATCCCAACTATCCCGAGCGCCACGAGCCCGGCCACCTGATCGAGGTCAACGCCGGCCCGGTGCTCAAGGTGCACCCGAATCTGCGCTACGCCACGGATTCCCGCACGGCGGCGGCGTTCGAGCTGGCCTGCCGGGCGGCCGGCGTCCCGTTGCAGCGCTACGAGCACCGGGCCGACCTGCCCTGCGGTACGACGATCGGGCCGTTGGCCGCGGCGCGGACCGGCATTCCGACCGTCGACGTCGGCGCCCCCCAGCTCGCGATGCACTCGGCGCGTGAGCTGATGGGTGCGCACGACGTGGCCAAGTATGCGGCCGCGATGCGGGAATTCCTGGCCGCCTAGGCGTTGCTGACGCCCCGCACCAGCGCGTCGAGCAGTCCGTCGAATGTGCCGCTGTCCAGCTGTGTGAGCGCGTGCAGGAGCATCGTCCCGACGATCGCGGCGGCGACGGCCTCGACGTCCGCATCGGCGCGCAACTCCCCGGCATCGACGGCGTTACGGAGCCGGGTCGTCAACCCCGCGAGCTGCGGAGCGCTCAACTGCCGATAGAGGTCCTCGCCGTCGCCCGGACGCGCCGCGGCCGCGGCGACAAGGGCCCGCACCAACGCGGCGTTTGGCGGCGCCGCCAGGAATTCGGCGTGCTCGTCGAGCCATGTCTGCAGGTCCGCGCGAACGTCTCCGGTCTCGGCGACGGGAAACGACCCAGTCCCGCCGTACGCCTCCAACACCGCCTCGGCGACCAGCGGCGCCTTCGACGGCCACCGCCGGTACAGCGTCTTCTTTCCCACTTGTGCGCGCGCCGCGACGCTTTCCATCGACAGCTCGGCGTAGCTGCCGGACGTCAATAAGTCCCGGGTGGCGTCCAGGATGGCGCGATGCAGCCGACTGTCCCGCGGCCGGCCCACCCGTTCGACGTGTTCAGCGGGCACTGGCGGCTGACGGGTCGCTTGGGCTACGTTCATCGTGGACACGTGAGGAAACGATACGTGTCGTTTCTAAGAAAGGACTCACCGGTGAGTGCCCCCTCGTTGTCGGTGCCCAAGAGCTGGGACGAGATCACGCCGCAGTGGATGTCGGCGGCGCTGGCCGCGGAATTCCCCGGGGCTCAGGTCGACGCGGTCACCGTGGAGCTTCGCGACGACGGCACCAACCGGCGCGCCCGGCTGGGGGTCACTTACCAGGCCGGAACGGGTCCCGCGACGGTCTTCGTCAAGGCCGCCGACCCCGCGCACAAAGCGATGATCCGGCTGACCAGCGGCATGTTCCACGAGCCGCGACTGTTTACCTGCGGCGTGCGGTTGCCGCTCGAGCATCCTGCCGTCTACACCGCGCTCATCGACGAGCCGGATTACGACTTCGTCATGGTCATGGAAGACCTCAGAGCGCGCGGAGCCGATCCGCGCGACGGCACCCGGCCGTACACCGTCGAGCAGGCCGCCACCGGGGTGCGCGGGCTGGCGCGGATGCACGGCCGATTCTGGGGTGAACGGGTGCTGCGCGAGCCGGCCCTGGATTGGGTGGAGCCGTTCCTGCCGTGGCGGGGCATGGAGGCGGCGCCGCTACCCGTTGCCCTGGACCGTCTCGGCGACGATGCGCCCGCCGAGGTGACGTCCTTGACGATCGAGACGCTGATCGGCGCGATCTGGACGCCCTACGTCGCCACGTTGACCACCTCGCCGCAGACCCTGCTGCACGGCGACCCGCACCTCGGCAACACCTACGTGCTGCCCAGCGGAGAGGTCGGGTTCCTGGACTGGCAGGTCGCCCGGCGCGGCAACTGGTCGCTCGATCTGGGCTACTTCCTACAGGGCGCCCTGACCGTCGAGGATCGCCGCCGCAGCGAGCGCGACCTGCTGGCCGAGTACCGCGACTCGCTCGGGCTGCCGGCCGACGAGCTGCCGAGCGCCGACGAGATCTGGTTGCGCTACCGCGCGTCGGTCGCGCACGGGTTGACCCTGTGGCTGGTGACCGCCAGCGCGGGCGAATGGCAGCGCACGGAGGTGTCCGTCGCACTGGCGCAACGATATTCGTTCGCCTACGCCGACCTCGACACCCCGTCGGCGCTGAGTGACATCGCGCGCTAAACCTGTTTAGCGAACCACCCTGCTGTCCAACGAGATTGGATCCCAATGGGACCTCGAGCGGTAGCCGGCACGCGGGTTACACCCCGCTCCTGCCGCGGAGCAAATCTGCAGAAAATGATCTTATCGCGGGCAAAGACGGCTCGTATGGCTATTGGCATGTCGGCCTTGGCGTTTAGAGTCAGTCGATATGGCGACCAAGGTGGAGATGATCACATTCGACTGCAACGATCCGGCGAAGCTGGCCGGTTGGTGGGCCGAGCATTTCGACGGCACGGCGCAGGAGTTGCTGCCCGGCGAATTCTTCGCCGTGACACGGCCGGAGGGGCCACGGCTCGGATTCCAGAAGGTGCCCGAACCCACCCCCGGAAAGAACCGCGTGCACCTCGACTTCGGTGTCGAGGATGTCGACGCCGAGGTGTCGCGGCTGAAGTCGGCCGGCGCCACCGAGGTCGGCGGGCGCGCGATCAGCGATACCTTCCGCTGGGTGGTGATGGCCGACCCCGAGGGCAATGTGTTCTGCGTGGTGGGTCAGTGATTCACGCGGTCAGCCCCGCCGCCTGGTAACTCCCATCCCGCGTAGCCATTGGTCGAGCAGCAGCTGGGCAAGCTCGTCGACATCCACATCTTGTCCGCTCAACACATACGACATGGGCGCGATCAGTTGGATCAGCGCGAGCGAAGCGGCCAGCTCAACGGGTACCGCATCGGTCAACTCGCCCGACGCGACCGCGGCGGAAATCGTCTCGACGATCAGTCCGAGCAGCTCCGGGTGCGCCGAGTGCGGGTCGTTGGATGGTGCCGCACGAACAAACTCCTGGACCATCCGGATGTGGCCGGGGCCGACGGTGCGCCAAGCGTCATAGATCGCGGCGCGGACATGGCCTAGTTTGGTTGCAATGTCGTCGGTTTCGGCATTGGCGATGCGGGCCGCGGCATCCTGCGCGAGCCGGCGGTTGAACTCGTGCAGCAACCCGGCCTTGGTGCCGAAGATCCGGAAGAAGGTGGCCCGGCCGATGTCGGCGTGGGCGCAGATGTCGTCGACGCTCAGCTCGTCGAAGGAACGCGACGCCAGCAGGTCGTTGGCGGCGTCGTACAGCTGTGCGGCATTCCGCTGTCGGCGCAGCGACCGACCGTCGGTCGCCGCGGTCGTTTCAAGGCTCGTTTCGAACGCCACTAAAGGCACCCCTGCCCGTTTGAGGCTTGACTCGCGAAATCCAAACTAGTGATACTGGGGTCTCAATTCAAGGAGGAGCGGCGTTGCTCAGGGAGCCGACCGTCATCGAGGACGTCGAGCAGATCGACGCGGAGTGGCTGACCACCGTGCTCGGTCGGGCCGGTGTCACCGCCACGGTCCGCAGCCTGACGTCGGAGCGAGTTGGCACGGGGCAGATGGGTTCGTGCTTCCGGTTGTGGGTCGACTACGCCGAGGGTTGCGGGCCGGAGCGGCTGATCGTGAAACTGCCTGCCACCGAACCCGATAGCCGCGCATCCGGGACGTTGGGCTATCGCTGCGAGACGAGTTTCTACCGCGAACTCGCCGATCGGATCGACACGCGCGTCCCCCGCTGCTTCTTTACCGCGCGCGACGACGCGACCAACGGGTTCACCCTGGTGCTGGAGGACCTCGCCCCCGCCGAGCCCGGCGACCAGATCGCGGGCTGCACCGTCGACGAGGCCCGCGCCGCGGCGGTGAACGTCGCCGGTCTGCACGCGGCCACGTGGAACGACCCGTCGATTCGCGAACTCGATTGGCTCATACCCGATCTCACCGCGATGGCGGAATTCACCGCCGAGTTTCTCGGAAACGCGACCGATCAATTTCTGCAGCGCTACTCCTTGGAGCCGAGCACGGCGTCGGTGCTGCGGGCCTTCGCCGACCGCTTCGTCGCGTGGGCGACTGGACGTGGCGAACCGTATTCGCTGCTGCACAGCGACTACCGGCTCGACAACCTGCTGTTCGCCCCGGCCGGGGCCGGCGATCCGGTGATCGCGGTGGACTGGCAGGTGGTCACCGTCGGCCTGCCGCTGCGCGACGTGGCGTTCCTGCTCGCCACCGGCCTCTCACCGGAGGACCGCCGCGCGGGCGAACATGGGATCGTGGACGCCTACCACCGCCGTCTCGTCGAGCTCGGCGTGACCGGCTACGACGCCGAGCGCTGTTGGGAGGACTATCGTTACGCCCTTTTCCAGGGACCGTTCATCACCGTCATGGGCGCGTTCGTTGGGCAACGGACCGAGCGTGGCGACCGGATGTTCACCGTCATGGCGGAGCGCTCGGCGACCGCGATCAACGACCTGGACGCCCTGTCGCTCATCGCCGACGGCACGGCCGACTGATGCGTGCCGCAGTGCTGAATGACCGGCACACCTTCGAGATCGCCGACGTCCCGGATCCGGCGCCGGGGCCCGACCAACTGGTCCTGCGGGTGATCGCCTGCGGGATCTGCGGGTCGGACCTCAAGTCGCACTCCATGCTGCCGGCCGGTTCGGTGATGGGCCACGAGTTCTGCGGCGAAGTTGTCGCCGTCGGCACTGAAAGCCGCGCACTGTGGCAGGAAGGCCAACAGGTCGCGGCCCTGCCGCTGTCGGCGTGCGGGGCGTGCCGCTGGTGTGTGGCCGACGAGCCGGCACACTGCGCGCAGGTGGACCTGTTCGGAATGGGTGGAACCGCAGGCGCTTTCGCCGAATTCGTGGCGGTGGCCGCCGCCCAGACCGTCGCGCTGGACCCGAGCCTCGGACGATGCGGCGCGTTGGTCGAGCCGCTGGCCGTAGGTCTGCACGCCGTGGCGATGGGACACATCCGGGCCGGCGACCGGGTCATGGTGATCGGCGGCGGCAACGTCGGGCTCGCGGTCACCGTGTGGGCACATCGGCTGGGTGCCC
This sequence comes from uncultured Actinomycetota bacterium, assembly GCA_963758775.1. Taxonomy (GTDB): domain Bacteria; phylum Actinomycetota; class Actinomycetes; order Mycobacteriales; family Mycobacteriaceae; genus Mycobacterium. The sequence continues at coordinate 39,129 of CAVWWU010000010.1, read as the reverse complement.
GGGAGTTGATCGTCAGCGATCCGATCGCGGGACGCCGGGACATCGCGGCGGTGTTCGGAGCCACCGGCGCACATGACCCGAACACGGATCCGCCGCCGCACGACTTCGATGTGGTGATCGAGTGCGTCGGCTCGCCGGGCATGGTGCAGGCCGCCATCGACGCCGCTACCACCCGCGGCCGGGTCGTGATTGCCGGGTTGTGCATGACACCCGACACCGTCCTGCCGGTGGCGGCCTTGCTCAAGGAGGTCGAAGTGCGATTCGCCGTCTACTACCGAGGTAACGAATTCGCTGCCGCGGCAGCACTACTCGCGTCGGGAGATGTCGGCGCCGCCGCGTTCGTGACCGGCCAGGTCGGGCTGGACGGAGTGGGGGGCGCCTTCGAACGCCTGCTGACGACGACCAACGACCGCAAGATCCTGGTGGTGCCGCATGACTGACCGCTTCACCGATCGTGTCGCGGTGGTCACCGGCGGCACCTCGGGCATCGGGCTGGCCGTGGCCGAGCGACTGGCCTCCGAGGGGGCTCGCGTGGTGGTGTGCGCCCGCAACGAGCCGCCCGAATCTTTAGGCGGCGGAATCACTTTCGTGACTGCGGATATTAGCGACGAAACGTCGGTCCAGGCGTTGATGGCCACCGCGCTGGAGCGCCACGGCCGGATCGACGTCGTCGTTGCCAACGCCGGCTACGCCAACATCGGTCCCTGGCCCGACGAACCCTTCGAACTATGGCGTGAAATCATGGACGTCAACCTCGGCGGCACGATGTTGACCTGCAAGGCCGCCTGGCCGCATCTGCTCGCCTCGGGCGGCAATATCGTTGTGGTGTCCTCACTTTCGGCGTGGATGGGCGTCGGCAAGTATGAGCTCGACCAGATGGGTTTCCAACCGTGCCCGTCGTATCAGGCGTCGAAGGCCGGAGTCGAGGGCCTGGCCATCCATCTCGCGGGCCGCGGCGGCGAGCACGGTGTGCGGGTCAACGTGGTGCGGCCCGGCCGCATCCTGACCGACAAATGGGAGGACGTGCTCGGCCAGGACGGCCTGTTCTGGCCCCACTACGAGAAGATCCAGCTGCTCAAGCGCCACGGCCGTGTGCAGGACGTGGCGGCCGCCGTCGCCTTCCTGGCCAGCGACGAGGCGGCATTCATCACGGCCACCGTCCTCGACGTCAACGGCGGCGCCGTCAGCAAGGTCTAGTAAAGCCCTGACCCGGAGGGAACAAATGCTCAGCCCATTCGACGACTTCCCCATCCACCCGTCGGCCGACCCGATCGCCACGCCCGCCAGCAGCGACCCCAACCACTACGACCGCTACTGGTTCAACGGCCACCAGCGCGACGGCGACTTCTACCTCGGCGCCGCGATGGGCCACTACCCCGTCCGCGGCATCATCGACGCCGCGTTCAGCCTGGTCAAGGACGGCGTCGAGCATTCGATCTTCGCCTCGGGCGCCATGCCGCTGGACCGGTCGACCACGATCGGACCGATCCGCGTCGAGGTGCCCGAACCCATGCGGACCATCCGCTACATCGTCGAACCCAACGAGCACGGCATCGCCTGCGACCTCACTTTCCGGGCCACCACCGTCGCCGTTGAAGAACCCCGCCAACAACGCCGCAGCCCGGAAGGGATCCTGCTCACCGACCACACCCGGCTCACCCAGTGGGGAACCTGGGAGGGCACCGTCGTGGTCGACGGCGACGAGCTGCGCATCGACCCGTCCGACGTGTCGGGCACCCGCGACCGGTCCTGGGGCATCCGGCCCGTCGGCGAACAGATCCCGGTGCTGCGCCAGCCCATGGGCTTCCAGGTGTTCTGGCTTTGGGCGCCACTGCACTTCGGGGATCGGTTCACCCACTTGGCATTTCACGAACACGAAGACGGCCGCCGGTGGCTGGAGACCGCCCTGGTTCTCGATCCCATCCCCGACGGGGCATCGCCCTGCAGCACCGCCGGTGTGCGCGAGTGCCACGACATCGGCTATGAGATCGAGTGGGAGCCCGGGCGGCGCGAGATGCGGCGGGCCCGGCTCTCGTTCCACGACCCGATCGAGGGCGAGACCCAGATCGAGGTCGAGAAAAAGTTCACCTTCCGGATGCGTGGCATCGGCTACTGGCACCCGCACTGGTTGCACGGCAGCAACCACGGGCAGCTCGAAACCGGTCGGGAATCAATAAAGCTTGACGACTTCGACCCGCTGGATTTCGGTTCGATCCACATTCAGAACCTCGTCACCGCGAAGATGGGCGACCGCCGCGGTGTGGGCGTCGTCGAACAGATAGCGCTCGGGCCGCACCAGCCGAGTGGGCTCACCGGTTTTCTCGACGGGCACCCGTGACGGTCGCTGAGGTCGGCCGGCACTCTTAGACTGGCTGCGTGACGAGCGCGAGCACCCAGCTGACTGACACCGTCGAACATGCCGCAACCACCCCCGACCAGCCGCAACCCTTTCACGAGCTGGGCCTCAAAGACGACGAGTACGAGCGGATCCGCGAGATATTAGGCCGCAGGCCCACCGACACCGAGCTGGCGATGTACTCGGTGATGTGGAGCGAGCACTGTTCCTACAAGTCGTCCAAGGTGCACCTGCGCTACTTCGGTGAGACCACCACCGACGCGATGCGTGCCGGCATGCTGGCCGGCATCGGGGAGAACGCCGGCGTTGTCGACATCGGCGACGGCTGGGCTGTCACGTTCAAGGTCGAGTCACACAATCACCCCTCCTACGTCGAGCCGTACCAGGGCGCGGCCACCGGCGTCGGCGGCATCGTCCGCGACATCATGGCCATGGGCGCGCGCCCCGTCGCCGTGATGGATCAGCTCCGGTTCGGCGCCGCCGACGCCCCCGACACCCGCCGCGTGGTCGACGGTGTGGTCCGCGGCATCGGCGGCTACGGCAATTCGCTGGGCCTGCCGAACATCGGTGGCGAGACCGTGTTCGACCCGTGCTACGCCGGCAACCCGTTGGTCAACGCGCTCTGCGTCGGCGTATTACGCCAGGAGGACCTGCATCTGGCGTTCGCCTCGGGCACCGGCAACAAGATCATCTTGTTCGGCGCGCGCACCGGGCTGGACGGCATCGGCGGGGTGTCGGTGCTGGCGTCGGAGACGTTCGACGCAGAGAATTCACGCAAAAAGCTCCCGTCGGTTCAGGTGGGCGACCCCTTTATGGAGAAGGTCCTCATCGAGTGCTGCCTGGAGCTGTACTCCGGTGGCCTGGTGATCGGCATCCAGGACCTGGGTGGAGCCGGATTATCCTGCGCGACATCGGAATTGGCGTCCGCCGGGGACGGCGGGATGTCGGTCCAGCTCGACACCGTCCCGCTGCGGGCCAAGGACATGACACCCGCCGAGATTTTGTGCAGCGAGTCCCAGGAGCGGATGTGCGCGGTGGTCGCGCCGGAAAACGTCGACGCCTTCTTGGCGGTGTGCCGCAAATGGGAGGTGCTGGCCACCGTCATCGGTGAGGTCACCGACGGCGACCGGCTGCGGATCACCTGGCACGGTGAGACGGTCGTCGACGTGCCACCGCGCACGGTGGCCCACGAAGGCCCGGTGTACCAGCGGCCCGTCGCGCGCCCCGAATCGCAGGATGCCCTCAACGCCGACACTTCGGCTGGGCTGCCGCGGCCCTGCACCGGCGCCGAGCTGCGCGCGACTTTGCTTGCGCTGCTTGGCAGTCCGCACCTTTGCAGCCGCGCATTCATCACCGAGCAATACGATCGCTACGTGCGCGGCAACACCGTGCTGGCCGAGCACGCCGACGGGGGCGTGCTGCGCGTCGACGAATCCACCGGCCGCGGCATCGCGCTGTCGACCGACGCCTCGGGGCGTTACACCCTGCTGGACCCCTACGCCGGTGCCCAACTCGCGCTGGCCGAGGCCTACCGCAACGTCGCCGTCACCGGTGCGACACCGGTCGCCGTGACCAACTGCCTCAACTTCGGTTCGCCCGAGGATCCCGGCGTGATGTGGCAGTTCTCGCAGGCCGTCCGGGGTCTCGCCGATGGCTGTGCGGCCCTTGGTATTCCGGTGACGGGCGGCAACGTCAGCTTCTACAACCAAACCGGGTCGGCGGCGATCCTGCCCACACCTGTGGTTGGGGTGCTCGGCGTGATCGACGACGTGACCCGACGCATCCCCACCGGCCTGGGCACCGAACCCGGCGAGGCCCTGATCCTGCTGGGCGACACCCGCGACGAGTTCGACGGCTCCGTGTGGGCGCAGGTCACCGCCGACCATCTGGGCGGCCGCCCACCCGCCGTGGACTTGGGGCGCGAAAAAATACTCGCCGAGGTGCTGAGCTCCGCGTCGCGGGACGGATTGGTGTCCGCCGCGCATGACCTGTCCGAAGGGGGCCTGGCCCAGGCCGTCGTGGAAGCGGCGCTCGCTGGCGAAGCCGGTTGCCGCATCGTCCTTCCCGAGGACGCCGACCCCTTTGTGATGCTGTTCTCCGAATCGGCGGGCAGGGCGCTGGTCGCGGTTCCCCGCACCGAAGAGAGCCGGTTCCTGTCCATGTGCGAGGCGCGGGGGCTGCCCGCGGCCCGCATCGGCGTCGTCGACGAGGGCTCGGATGCGGTCGAGGTGCAGGGCCTGTTCACCGTGCCCCTGACGGAGCTGCGCGCGACGTCCGAGGCGGTGCTTCCGCGCATCTTCGGATAGTCGGCATGCCGGCCCGAGGCAGCGTGGATCCGGCGGAGGCCCGGCAGGCGATGCTGGCCGTCGCCGACTGGTTGCGGGACGGATCCCTATCGGCGCCGGAGCGGGATGCTCTGGCGAAGGCGGTCCGGCTCACCGCGCGCACCCTCGCGGCGGTGGCCCCGGGGGCCAGCGTCGAGGTCCGGATACCGCCGTTCATCGCGGTGCAATGCATTTCCGGGCCCCGGCACACCCGCGGGACACCACCCAACGTCGTCGAGACCGATCCGCGGACCTGGCTGCTGCTGGCTGCGGGGCTGATCCCGCTGGTGGAAGCGACGGCCACCGGGGCGTTGACCTTGTCCGGCTCCCGGGCCAGTGAGATTGAGCACTGGCTGCCCCTGATCACTGTCGGCTGAAACTAACCCTGAACTGCAGCTTTAGGGTGAAACGAACGAGACTTTCTTGCTCGACACGCCCGGCTGATTCGGCGGCCGCGCCGCCGTGCCCGTAGACTCCTCTACGTCACCATCCGTTCTCCGGGGAGCCGCCGAATCGTGACCGTCCAGGAACCCTTACAGGCATCGACAGCACCCGATCAAGACTTCAATTCACCCCGTGAAGAGTGTGGCGTATTCGGGGTCTGGGCCCCGGGCGAAGAAGTCGCCAAACTCACGTACTACGGCCTCTACGCTCTGCAGCACCGCGGCCAGGAAGCCGCCGGGATCGCGGTAGCCGACGGCTCCCAGGTGCTGGTGTTCAAGGATCTCGGCCTGGTCAGCCAGGTGTTCGACGAGCAGACGCTCGCGGCGATGGAGGGCCACGTCGCCATCGGGCACTGCCGCTACTCCACCACCGGCGACACCACCTGGGAAAACGCTCAGCCGGTATTCCGCAACACCGCGGCCGGCACCGGAGTTGCGTTGGGGCACAACGGGAATCTGGTGAACACCGCTGCCCTCGCCACGCGCGCCCGCGAAGCGGGGCTGCTCTCCAAGCGCGCCCCGGCCCCGGCGACCACGGACTCCGACATCCTGGGCGCGCTGCTGGCCCACGGCGCGGCCGATTCCACACTGGAGCAGGCTGCGCTGGAGCTGCTGCCAACCGTGCGCGGCGCGTTCTGCCTGACGTTCATGGACGAAAACACGCTCTACGCGTGCCGCGACCCCCACGGGGTGCGGCCGCTGTCGCTCGGGCGGCTGGACCGCGGCTGGGTGGTGGCGTCGGAGACGGCCGCGCTCGACATCGTCGGCGCCTCGTTCGTCCGCGACATCGAACCGGGCGAACTGCTGGCGATCGACGCCGACGGCGTGCGGTCCACGCGGTTCGCCAACCCCACGCCCAAAGGCTGCGTCTTCGAATACGTGTACCTCGCGCGGCCCGACAGCACGATCGCCGGCCGGTCCGTGCACGCCACCCGGGTGGACATCGGGCGCCGGCTGGCCCGCGAATGCCCGGTCGAGGCCGACCTGGTGATCGGTGTTCCGGAATCGGGCACTCCCGCCGCGGTCGGCTATGCGCAGGAGTCCGGCATCCCCTACGGGCAGGGCCTGATGAAGAACGCCTACGTCGGGCGGACATTCATCCAGCCGTCGCAGACCATCCGTCAGCTCGGCATCCGGTTGAAGCTCAACCCGCTCAAAGAGGTTATTCGGGGCAAGCGGCTGATCGTCGTCGACGACTCGATCGTGCGGGGGAACACCCAGCGGGCCCTGCTGCGGATGCTGCGCGAGGCCGGCGCGCTGGAAGTGCACGTGCGCATCGCCTCACCGCCGGTGAAGTGGCCCTGCTTCTACGGCATCGACTTCCCGTCGCCGGCGGAGCTGATCGCCAACGCCGTCGAAGACAAAGAGGAAGCGCTCGAGGCGGTGCGGCACGCCATCGGGGCCGACACGCTGGGGCACATCTCGCTCCGGGGCCTGGTCGCCGCTTCCGAGCAGCCCGCTTCGCGGCTGTGCACCGCATGCTTCGACGGCAAATACCCGATCGAGCTGCCCAGCGAAACGGTGCTGGGCAAGAACGTCGTCGAGCACATGCTGACCACCGCCGCGCGGGGGTCCGAGCTGGGCGATCTGGCCAGCCAGGATTTCCCGGACGTTCCCGTCGGTCTTTGATAAGCACCGCCGGGCGCCGTCGACTTCCCTTGACCACGTTGGGCAAGTGATTACGGCCGTGAGCGCCGCCCGGTAGCCTTTATCGCGATGACGGACTCCGAAAAATCCCACGGAAACGAGTTGGGCGCACTCGGCATCACCTACGCGTCCGCCGGGGTGGATATCGAGGCAGGCGACCGCGCCGTCGACTTGTTCAAGCCGCTCGCAACCAAGGCCACCAGGCCGGAGGTGCGTGGCGGGCTGGGCGGATTCGCCGGGATGTTCGCGTTGCGCGGCGGCTACCGCGAGCCGGTGCTCGCGGCCTCCACCGATGGTGTCGGCACCAAGCTGGCGGTAGCCCAGGCGATGGACAAGCACGACACCGTGGGCCTGGACCTGGTGGCGATGGTCGTCGACGACCTCGTGGTGTGCGGTGCCGAACCGTTGTTCCTGCAGGACTACATCGCTGTCGGCCGTACGGTGCCCGAACGGCTGAGCGCGATCGTCGGGGGTATCGCGGAAGGCTGCGTGCGGGCCGGCTGCGCGCTGCTCGGCGGTGAGACCGCTGAGCACCCCGGCCTGATGGAGCCGGACCACTACGACCTCTCGGCCACCGGCATCGGCGTGGTCGAGGCCGACGATGTCCTGGGACCCGACCGGGTCAGGCCCAACGACGTCATTATCGGGATTGGGTCGTCAGGCCTGCATTCCAACGGGTACTCGCTGGCCCGCAAGGTCCTGCTGGAGATCGACCGGATGAACCTGGCGGGCTACGTGGAGGAATTCGGCCGCACGCTGGGCGAGGAATTGCTGGAGCCCACCCTGATCTACGCCAAAGACTGCCTGGCGCTGGCGGCCGAAACCCATGTGCGCACGTTCTGCCATGTCACCGGCGGCGGGTTGGCAGGGAATCTCGCGCGCGTCATCCCGCCCGGGTTGACAGCCGAGGTCGACCGCGGGACCTGGACGCCCGCACCGGTGTTCAACATGATCCTCCAGCGCGGCCGCATCCCGCGCGAGGAGATGGAGAAGACGTTCAACATGGGCGTCGGCATGATCGCCGTCGTCGCGCCCGAAGATACCGACCGGGCCCAGGCCATGCTGACCGCGCGGCACCTGAAGTCCTGGGTGCTGGGGACCGTGGGCAAGGGTGGCAAAGAAGCCCCACGAGTCAAACTGGTCGGGCAACACCCCAGGTTCTAGTAATCGGGACTAGCCACAACGAGCACCGTGCCGATGCGAATCGCATCGGCACGGAAGGTGGAATGGACTAGCGGCGCCAGTCGTCCTGAACGTCCCTGTCGTTCCAAGAGCCATCGGCACCGTCATCACCGTCCAGCCCGTTGGCGTCGTCGGCGCCCGTACCCGACAGCTCCTGCTGGAGCCGCTGAAAGTCGGTCTGCGGAGAGCTGTATTTAAGTTCTCGAGCAACCTTGGTCTGCTTTGCCTTTGCCCGGCCGCGGCCCATGGGGGAACCCCCTCGCGCAATAACGGAGCGGCCTACGAGTAGGCGGCTCCGATCTCTTGGTGTCGTTTATTGTCCTGGCGACAGTTTACCGTGCTTCGCGGTGGGGCGTCGGTGCCCCCCGCCGCTGTGGTGGACAACTTTTACGACTAATCACGCTACCGTCCGCGCAGCCGTTCAACGGCCAGCCGTCCGGCGCCGATCTGCTCGGTCGGGGGCAGGGAATCGGGGTCGATCACCGCGGCGACCTGAGCGTCGGGACCCGTCGCCAATGGGGTGTCGGCCGTCAGGCCGCGCTTCAGCAGCGCCAGCGCGATGGGGCCCAAGTCCACGTGCTCGACGACCGTTCCGAGGCGTCCGACGGCGCGGCCGCCGGCCGACACCGCATCGCCTGTCGAGGGCCGGTCCACCGACCCGTCGAGGTGCAATAAGGCCAGCATGCGCGGGGGTCTGCCCAGGTTGTGCACTCGCGCGACGGTCTCCTGGCCGCGATAGCAGCCCTTGTCGAGGTGGACGGCTTCTCCGATCCAGCCCACTTCGTGCGGAATGGTGCGCTCATCGGTGTCGACGCCGAGGCGCGGGCGCCGCGTGGCCACCCGGTGCGCCTCATACGCCCACACGCCCGCCGGCCGCACACCCGCCTGCGCCAAGCGGCCCTGCCAGTCCGCCGCCGCGGCTCGGGGCACCAGCAGATCCAGTTCCGGCTGTCCCGCCGGCGCGCCCGGCGACCGGCGCAGAAAGCCACCTCCGGCGACCGGAACCGCCGTCGACCCGGGCAGAGCATCCACGCCCAACGCCGCGAGCACCGCGCCGTCCGCCAACCGCGGACCCAGCAGGGACAGCACCGCCGTATCGGCGGCACTCGGGGTCACATCGGCCCAGAACACCATCTTGCGGAGGTATTCCAGCAACGGCTCACCGCGCCAGGGTTCGGTGTCGAGGTGCGTTGCGCCGCCGAGCTCGGTCTGGAACCAGTGGTCCTCGACCCGGCCCTGGCCGTCGAGGCTGAGGTTCTGCGTGCTGGCGCCGTCGGGCAGTTCGCTGACGTGCTGGCTGGAGAGGCTGTGCAGCCACGTCTGGCGGTCGTTGCCGGCGAGCGTGAGCACGGCGCGGTGTGAACGGTCCACCAGCACGGCGTCGATTTCGGCGGCGCGCTGCTCGCCCAGCGGATCGCCGAAGTGCCAGATGGCACCGGCGTCGGGACCGGGATCGGGTGCGGGGACGGCGTGGCGGCTCACACGTCAACTCTACGGATAGGCTTCTCGTCCATGGCTGGGCAGACGACCGTGATCGTCACGCTGGACGGTGAGATCCACGCGCCGGGGACGCCGCTGCTGCACCCCGACGACCTTGCCGTGGTTCGCGGCGACGGCATCTTCGAGACACTGCTGGTGCGCGACGCCCGGGGATGTCTGGTCGAGTCGCATCTGCAGCGGTTGACCCAGTCGGCCAAATTGATGGATCTGCCCGCGCCGGACCTGCCCGGCTGGCGGCGCGCGATCGACGCGGCCGCGGGGCAGTGGGCTAAAGAATGTGGGGGCGGCGCGGAGGAAGGTGCGCTGCGGCTGATCTACAGCCGCGGCCGCGAAAGCGGCTCGGCGCCAACCGCCTACGTGATGGTCAACCCGGTACCCGAGCGGGTCACCGCGGTCCGCCGCGAGGGATTGGCGGCCGTGACGCTGGACCGCGGGCTGCCGGCCAGCGGAACCGACACCATGCCCTGGTTGCTGGCCAGCGCCAAGACGCTGTCGTACGCGGTCAACATGGCCGCGCTGCGGCACGCCGCGCGGCAGGGCGCCGGTGACGTCATCTTCGTCAGCTCCGACGGCTACGTCCTGGAGGGGCCGCGCTCAACGGTGGTGATTGCCACCGACTCCGACGAAAACGCGGACAGTGATCTCTGCCTGCTCACACCGCCACCGTGGTATCCGATCCTGCGCGGAACCACGCAGCAGGCGCTGTTCGAGGTGGCCCGCACCAAGGGCTACGACTGCGACTACCGCGCTCTGCGTGTTGCCGACCTTCATGCTGCGCAAGGGATTTGGCTGGTGTCGAGCATGACGCTGGCCGCGCGTGTGCATACGCTCGACGGCCGGCATCTGCCCCGGTCGCCGATCGCCGCGGAATTCGCCGAGCTGGTCGACGCGGCGATCGTCAGCGACCGCTGAGGCGGCGAATTCCTGTTGTGGTCGGGCCGTACTGCGGGTACTTTCGGCCGTACACAAGAAGGGAGGTGGTCCGCGAAATTGATAGCTTCATGGACATGTGAGGTGGCTACGCGCTAGCTGCACCGGCTCGGAAGAGCTAGCGATTGTGCGCTGGCGAATTCCCCGTAGCCACCCGGCCCCCGAGCTTCCGGTTTTGTCCAACCGAGAGCTTTGCTCGGGGGCCGCTCCATGTCTGGGGTCGGGCGCTGGCCGGCGAGTGTGGGGCCTGTGGACGATTTCCAGGCCGTTCGCGTACGTAAGGCCCATGCTCGGCGAGATTTTCGCTAGCCGGCGAAACGAGACAGCCGCGCCGACAGATGCGGCACCAGCCCGCCGTCGGCGTCCACCCGCTCCTCGACGTAGGCCAGATCGCCGCCCTCCACGATGCCGTAGAGCCGTTTGGCGCCACCGACCAGCACGCCGGATCGGCTGCGCGCCAGGGCATCGGTGACCAGTTCCCACGACGACTGGTTGCGTGGCCGCCCGTAGAAGAGTTCGACGTAACCGGACGAGTGGGCCAGCAGCAACTCGATGGCCTGGGATTCGGTCGGGTCGTCGGGGTCGCTGACAAACCGCCAGAAGCCGGTCTCGCGCAGTGCGGGCTGCGGGGAGTCGCCGGCTTCACTGAGCCGCCAGGAGCGGGATTCCCAATTCAGGTATTCGCCCCCGTCGTGGGAGACCACGATCTGCTGGCCGAACCGGTAGTCGCCGTCGGCCGCGCGTCCTTCCCCTTCGCCGCGCCAGACGCCGACCAAGGGCAACAGCGCCAGCAGCGTGTCGTGCAGGTTGGCGCCCTCGCGCAGGTTCGCGGTATCCGCGGGAACGGGCAGATCGCCGAATGCGGGGATGTTGCGGGTCGCGGTCACTTTGGCGCGCTCGGCCGCGGCAGCCACCGGGTCGCCGGAGTCCGTGCTCTCTTCTGGGCTCACGACTCGTCAGTGATGAGCCGATAGAGCGTGTACAGCGCGAACCACGAGATGACTCCCACCGCCACGACCAGCACTATCTCGAAGAAGAGCACCACGGAGACGAGTCTATTCGCCGTTGTTCGTTGGTGGCGGAACTGGTCTCAGGCGATCTTGACGTCGACCTCGTGGATGCCTGCGCCGGACGGGGCCACGATGGCGTCGCCGTTGCCCGATGCGGACAGCGCGCGCAGCGTCCAGGATCCCGGTGCGGCGAAGAACCGGAAGTCACCCGTCGCCGATGCGACAACCTCGGCGGTGAACTCATCCGACGAGTCGAGCAGCCGGACGAATGCGCCACCCACCGCCTCGCCGTCGCGGTCCACGACGCGGCCGGTGATCACGGTTTCCTTCTCCAGGTCGACGCTGGCGGGCAACGTCAGTCCTTGCTTCGGTCCTGAGCACATATCAGCTTCCCAACTCGATCGGGGCACCCACCAGGGAGCCGTATTCGGTCCAACTGCCGTCGTAGTTCTTCACGTTTTGATGCCCGAGTAGTTCCTGCAGCACGAACCAGGTGTGCGACGAGCGCTCGCCGATCCGGCAGTACGCGATGGTCTCCTTGGTCCCGTCCAGGCCAGCGGCGGCGTACACCTTGGCGAGCTCCTCGTCCGACTTGAAGGTGCCGTCCTCGTTCGCGGCCCTGCTCCACGGAACATTGATCGCGCCGGGGATATGCCCGGGCCGCTGGCTCTGTTCCTGCGGTACGTGCGCGGGCGCAAGGATCTTGCCGGAGAACTCGTCGGGGGAACGCACGTCGACCAGGTTCTTGACGCCGATGGCCGCAATGACCTCGTCGCGGAACGCGCGAATGGTGTTGTCGGGCGGGGATGCGGTGTAGGAGGTCGCGGGCCTGCTGACCACGTCACGGGACAGCGCGCGGCCGTCCAGCTCCCATTTCTTGCGGCCGCCGTCGAGCAGCTTGACCTTGTCGTGCCCGTACAGCTTGAAATACCAATAGGCATAGGCCGCGAACCAGTTGTTGTTGCCGCCGTAGAGAATCACGGTGTCGTCGTTGGCGATGCCCTTGTCGGACAGCAGTTTTGAAAACTGCTCGGTGTCGACGAAGTCGCGCTTGACGGGGTCCTGCAAATCAGTGCGCCAGTCCAGCTTGATCGCGCCGGCGATGTGGCCGGTGTCGTATGCGCTGACGTCCTCGTCTACCTCGACGAAAACGACATTGGCGGCGTCTAGATTGCTCTCAGCCCAGTCGGCGGAGACCAGGACGTCCGAGCGTGCCATGGTGGGGATTCCTTTCGATTGCTTCTAACGAATGCGGTTATGCCGGGTGGGGGGCGCGCCGGAAGCGCGCGACGAGCGGGTACAGCTGGCAGCCGAGACAGATCCCGAACGCCGCGTTCAGGAACGCGGCAACGAATGCGGCTGCGGTGGCGACCACGCCGACCAGGAACGCGCCGGCGGCGAACCCGGCCGTCCCGGCGACGGCGAAAATCAGGCCGACGAGCTGGGCGAACTTCAACGGCGCCACCGGCTCGCGCTCTTTGACCGGCCCCAGCCGGGGCGCCACCAGGAGGGCGAACACCCGCCCGTAGGGATGCCGGCGCGGCCCGCCCGCGGCACCGATGGCAAAGACCAGGGCCTGCAGGCCCAGGATGACCGCGGCCGCCCCCGGGCTGATCGCCGCGACGAGCAGCGTGATTACCAAGACAGCGGTGGTGACCCAGGCTGCGAACCTCGGTCCCCGCACGTCGACGAGATCCGCTTGCGTGGTGGCGGGATTACTGCTCGACACGGGGCTACTCCTAAATACCTGTTGCACGGAATGGTGGAGACACGCCACGGAAGATTCCGAAGCTGCTCCGAGTCCTGCGCGAAGGGCGCGGCTACTCAGCAGCTACAGCAACAGCAACAGCCCGCGACGCGGCACAGCACAACTGTGCGGCGCAGAGGCTCGATGCGGGCTGACACGTCGGACAGCTTACCCAAAGATATGGTCATCAAGCCAACAGCGGTTCCAGGGCCGACCGCAGGTCCACGGTCTTGGGGACGCCGGACGCTCGATACCGCTGTTGGCCGTCGGCGTCGAAGATCAGTGTGGTCGGCAGCGACAGCACCGAGAACCGCCGCGCGACCACCGGGTTGGCGTCCAAGTCGATCTCCACGTGCGCCACGTCGCCCAGGTCCGCGCAGACCTCTTCGACCACCCGCCGCACCCGTTCGCAGGGCCCGCACCAAGGGGCGCTGAAATGCACGACGGTAGGCCCGGTCTGGGAAAGACCGAGGTCTGCGGTGTCGGGAGCGGCTGAATCGGTGCCCGGCCCCGCCCCGACCTCCCGGACGGCCCCGGAGCGACGGGTCAACAACCACCCGAGCAGGCCGGCGACGACACCGGCCGCCCCGACTGCCACGAGAACGGTAGTCATGACTGCTTAAACCCGTCGAGGCTGATACTTACTCCCTGTGTGACGCCCTCGATGATGACGTCGGAGCCGCGCGCGCCCTGGCTGGTCGGCGCGATCCCGAACGGCAGCCTCTGATCGGGCAGCCGGGCGGCGAAGGAGTGCAGCACGGCGTCGCGCTTGTCATTCGGGACGCTCTGGTCGGCGGTGTCGGGCCCGGTCAGGATGCCGGTGGGGGTGAACACCAGGGTCGCCGGGTCGTCGGGGGCAATCGACAGGTCCACCGAGACGCTCACCCGGTGGTCGAAGTTGGCGGAGTTTGGGGTGCCGCTGAATACCAGCCCGTGGCCGCTCGAGATCCCCGATTCGGTGGTGCCCCCGGTGGCGTTGTTGGTCTCGGCGGGCGGCGCCTCCACCATCAGGTCGTTCATGCCCAGGTAGCGGCCCAGATGCATCGAATCGATGATGATGCGGCTCTCCAGCCTGCCGACCGGCAGCTTGGCATCGGGCCTGATCAGCCAGGAGGCGTAGGTCAGGTCGATCGAGTACATGGTGGCTTCCAGCGTGGCCTTGCCGACCACCGCGTGGTCGACGGCGTTGGCCTTGATTTCCAGCTCGTTGTAGTGGCCGTTCAGCGCCTGGGGGATGAACGGGAATGCCAGGATCGCGACGAACGGGTCCGATCCCAGCTGGGCGGCCTTACGGACGGTGGACGACAGCCGGTATTCGGCGTAGATGCTGGTTCCGTAGTCGACGCCCACGGCGCCCCCGGCGATCACGCCAACCGCGATCACCCCGATCAGCACTTTGCGCATCGGCCCATTCTGGCGCAGCCGGCCGGCGCGCTGTGACTGGCTCGAACCGCCTGTCGTCCGGCTCACATCCGCTTCGCGTCATCTGAAGGCCAGGTGGCACGTTATCGTTAGATGTCCTGGCAACAAATGCCACATGGTGTTATCAATTTGGGGAATGGGATTTCCCCCAAGGCTGGAGGGGGTCGTTGGAGCTACTACTGCTGACCTCGGAGCTGCATCCCGACCCGGTCTTGCCCTCGTTGTCCCTGCTTCCGCACACCGTTCGGACCGCGCCGGCAGAACCGTCTTCATTGCTGGAGGCCGGAACGGCGGATGCCGTGCTGGTCGATGCGCGCCATGATCTGTCCTCGGCGCGTGGACTGTGCCGCCTGCTGAGCACCGCAGGGCGGAGCGTTCCGGTCTTGGCCGTGGTGAGCGAGGGTGGGCTGGTGGCCGTCAGCGCCGACTGGGGTCTGGACGAGATTCTGTTGCCCAGTACCGGACCCGCCGAGATCGACGCCAGACTCCGGCTGGTCGTCGGCCGCCGTGGTGGGCTGGCCGACCAGGAGAGCGCGGGCAAGGTCAGCCTGGGCGAGCTGGTGATCGACGAGGGCACCTACACGGCGCGGCTGCGGGGCCGCCCGCTCGACCTCACCTACAAGGAGTTCGAGCTGCTGAAGTACCTGGCGCAGCACGCCGGTCGGGTGTTCACCCGCGCGCAGCTTCTACATGAGGTGTGGGGCTATGACTTCTTCGGCGGCACCCGAACCGTCGACGTGCACGTCCGCCGGCTGCGGGCCAAGCTGGGCCCCGAGCACGAGGCGTTGATCGGCACGGTGCGCAACGTGGGGTACAAGGCGGTCCGTCCGGCGCGCGGCCGGGCGCCGATCGCCGGCTCCAACGACGATCAAGCTGACCACGCCGGCGAAGCTGCCGAGCTCGACCCCGACGCTCTGCAAGATCCGCTGGGCGACCCGTTGCGCAGTCAGTGACACCGCCGGTCTGGCGCTTCGCGCTGACCACCGAAGAGCAGCGGCAGGTACGTGAATTAGTCACTGCGGCGACAGAATTCGATGGCGTAGCACCCGTCGGCGAGCAGGTGCTACGCGAACTCGGGCAGGACCGCACCGAACACCTGCTGGTCGCTGGTGGCGACAACGGCATCGCCGGCTACCTGAATCTGAGCGCCGGTGACGCTGACGCCGCGATGGCCGAGTTGGTGGTACACCCGCGCGCCCGCCGCGACGGCATCGGCGCCGCGCTCGGGCGCGCCGCCCTGGACAAAACCGGGGGGCGCAACCGGTTCTGGGCGCACGCCACGCTGCCGGCGGCCCAGGCGACCGCGGCCGCGCTGGGGTTGGTGCCCGTTCGCGAACTGGTGCAGATGCGGCGATCGCTGCACGACCACCCGGAGCCGCGGGTGCCCGACGGCGTGCGGATCCGTACCTACGCCGGCACGGGCGATGACGCGGAGCTGCTGCGGGTCAACAACGCGGCGTTCGCCCATCACCCGGAGCAGGGCGGGTGGACGGCGGCTGAGCTGGACGAGCGCCGCGGCGAACCCTGGTTCGACCCCGCCGGCTTCTTCCTGGCGTTCGATGAAAACGACCGGCTGCTGGGCTTCCACTGGACCAAGGTGCATCTCGACCAGCCGGGGCTGGGCGAGGTGTATGTCGTGGGCGTGGATCCGTCGGCGCAGGGCCGAGGCCTGGGGCGGGTGTTGACGGCGGTCGGTATCGCGTCGCTGGCCGAGCGGCTGGCGAGCACGCAAAGCCCGGCCCAACCCACGGTGCTGCTCTATGTGGAATCGGACAACATCGCCGCGGTGCGGACCTATGAGCGGCTCGGCTTCACCACCTACAGCGTCGACACCGCGTACGCGGTGACCCGCAGCGGAAGCTGACCTTCACGCGGCCTGCTGTTCACATCATGTTCACCGGATGGGCGAGCGCAGGACCGCCACCGGAGCATACTTGCCGGGTGAGCTGGCGGCCTACGTTCGGGACCTCGCAGCCGGCTCAGCGACGTGTCGAGATTCCACTGAGAAAGTGACATAGGTGAAGCGCCGGTTGGGCAGGACGTCGGCCGCAATGGTGTGGGCAACCACCATTTTCGCCGCGTCCGGCGCCGTATTGACCGCCTGCGGCAGCGACGACAATCGCGCCGCGTCGACGGCGGCGGTTTCGGGCGTCTCCGCCGGCACCGTGCCCTGCGGCGGCAAAAACGCGCTGACGGCCGAGGGGTCAACCGCGCAGGAGAACGCCATCGCCTCCTTCAACCGCTTGTGGGGGCAGTCCTGTCCCGGCAAAAACCTGTCGTACAGCCCCACCGGGTCGGGCGCGGGCCGCGCGCAATTCGTGGCCGGCCACGTCGACTTCGCCGGATCCGAGGCGCCGCTGACTTCCGACCAGATCGCGCCGGCCGCCAAGCGCTGCAACGGAAACCCGGCGTGGGACCTGCCGCTGGTGTTCGGGCCCATCGCGTTGGTCTACAACCTGCCCGGCGTCCAGACCTTGGTTCTCAACAGTGACGTGCTGGCCAAGATCTTCAGCGGCGTGATCACGAAGTGGAGCAACCCGATCCTCGCGGCGCTCAATCCCGGTACTGCGCTGCCCGATACGCGGATCACGCCGATCTACCGCACGGATTCTTCGGGCACCACCGACAACCTGCAGCGATATTTGACGGCCGACGCCCCGCAGAGCTGGACCAAGGGGATTGGTACCGAGTTTCAGGGCGGCTTCGGCGAGGGTGTGCTGAAGTCCGCCGGCGTGGTGCAGGCGGTGCACGCCACGCCGGGCGCCATCGGATATGTCGAGAAGGGCTTGGCCGACCAGGCCCACCTGTCTTTCGCGCAGATCGACACCGGCAGCGGCGGGGTACCGCTGACTGACGACACGGCGCGCAACGGCGCCAACCTCGCCAACTTCGTGGCCAGTGGCAACGATCTGGTACTGGACATGAACGCGATGTATGGCTCCCAGGACGCGAACGCCTACCCATTGGTGATGCCCACCTACGAGCTGGTCTGTTCGGCGGGCTATGACCCGGGCACTTTTGCGGCGTTGAAGTCGTTCCTGAGCGTGGCCACCTATAACGGACAGACCGATGTCTCGTCGGCCGGATACGTGCCACTGCCCGATAAGGTCAAGGGGCGATTGGTGAGCGCGATCAACGCGATGCGGTAACCGATTGACCCAGCGCGGATAGTGACGGGACCCCAGTGACCAGGCCAGACCCAAGGCCAAACCCAAGCGACGCGGGTTCGGGCGCGGTCGTGGCCACGCCCTTTCCCGAGCCGCCGATCGCGCCGTTGAACCCGTGGGGCAGCGGCCGGCCGCGATTGGGGGACCGGGTATTTCGCAGGCTGTCGGAGGGCTCCGGTGTCCTGATGGTGGCGTTGGTCGTCGCGGTCGGCGCGTTCTTGCTGTGGCGCGCGATCCCCGCTTTGCAGCGTAATCAGGTGAACTTCTTCACCTACGGCGGCAAGTGGGTCACCACGAACACCTCGGCGATGCGCTTCGGAATCCTCAATCTGCTGCAGGTAACCGCGTTTGTATCGGTGTTCGCCTTGCTGCTGGCGATGCCGGTCGCCCTGGGCGTTGCCCTGTTCGTCACGCAGTACGCACCGCGCCGCGTTGGCGGGGTGCTGGCGTACGTGGTCGACCTCCTCGCCGCAGTTCCTTCGATCATCTACGGCGTGTGGGGTCTGTATGTGCTTGCGCCGCAGCTGCGGCCCGTCGCAACCTGGCTGAACCACACCATGGGCTGGTGTTTCCTGTTCGCCCGCGGGAACGCTTCGGTGGCGGGCGGCGGCACCGTCTTCACCGGCGGGATCGTGCTGGCGGTGATGATCCTGCCGATCGTCACCGCGGTTACTCGCGAAGTCTTCGTGCAGACCCCGCAGGACCACATCGAGGCCGCGCTGGCGCTGGGCGCTACCCGATGGGAAGTCGTCAAGACGGCCGTGCTGCCTTTCGGGCGGTCCGGTTACTTCAGCGGCGCGATGCTGGGTTTGGGCCGCGCGCTGGGGGAGACGGTGGCGTTGCTGGTGATCCTGCGTGGCACGCAGACGGCGTTCGGGTGGTCACTATTCGACGGCGGCTCGACGCTCGCGACGCAAATCGCAGGCACCGCATCGGAATTCAACGACAAGTACAAGGCCGGCGCCTACATCGCCGCGGGCCTGGTGCTGTTCCTGTTCACCTTCGTGGTCGATTCGGCCGCGCGTGCGGCGGTCGCCGGCACCGGAGTCCGACAGGGCACTCGATGACCTCGTTCCTGGACCGTCCCCTCAAGCCGCGGACATTCTCCGGACTCGGCCCGCGTCGTCGGGTAGCGAACGGCATAGCGACGGTGTTGGTCACCTTGTCGACGGTGATCGCCTTGGCGCCTTTGGTACTGGTGCTCTACTCGGTGATCGCCAAGGGGCTTAAGGCGATCCTGTCCAGCGCCTGGTGGACGCATTCGCAAGCGGGTATGACGGCCTTCGTCACCGGCGGCGGCGCCTACCATGCGATCATCGGCACACTGCTGCAGGGATCGGTGTGCGCCGCGATTTCGATTCCGATCGGTCTCATGGTTGCGATATATCTGGTCGAATACGGCGGCGGGACTCCGCTCGGCAGGCTTGTCAGCTTCGTGGTCGATATTCTTACCGGTGTGCCCTCGATCGTCGCGGCGTTGTTCATCTACGCGCTCTGGGTGGCGACTCTGGGGCTGCCCCGCTCCCAGTTCGCGGTGTCCCTTGCGCTGGTGCTGTTGATGCTGCCGGTGATCGTGCGGGCGACCGAAGAGATGCTGCGGATCGTCCCGGCGGACCTGCGCGAGGCCAGTTACGCGCTGGGGATTCCCAAGTGGAAAACCATTGCCCGAGTGGTGATGCCGACCGGGTTGGCCGGCATCATCACCGGAATCATGCTGGCCCTGGCCAGGGTGATGGGCGAGACGGCGCCGCTGCTGATACTGGTCGGCTATTCGCAGGCGATCAATTTCGATGTCTTCACCGGGTTCATGGGAACGTTGCCCGGCATGATGTATAACCAGACGTCGATGGGCGCCGGAGCGAACCCCATTCCCACGGAACGGATGTGGGGCGCTGCGCTGACACTGATTCTGGTAATCGCGATCATCAACGTCGGAGCGAGGGTTTCCGTGAGAATCTTCGCCCCAAAGAAGACTTAAAAGTCCTAGACAGGAAACTACGTGGCCAAGCGGTTGGACCTTGAGGGCGTCAACATCTATTACGGCGCCTTCCAAGCGGTTTCGGATGTGACGCTGTCGATTCTGCCGCGCAGCGTGACGGCGTTCATCGGCGCGTCGGGCTGCGGCAAGACGACCGTGCTGCGCACCCTGAACCGGATGCATGAGGTGGTCCCCGGCGCGCGGGTGGAGGGCACCGTGTTGCTCGACGACGAAGACATCTACGGGCCCGGCATCGACCCGGTCGGGGTGCGGCGTGCGGTCGGGATGGTGTTCCAGCGTCCGAACCCGTTCCCCGCCATGTCGATTCGCGACAACGTGGTGGCCGGCCTGAAGTTGCAGGGGGTGCGCAACCGCAAGAAGCTCGATGACATCGCCGAATACTCGCTGCGCGGCGCGAACCTGTGGGATGAGGTCAAGGACCGGTTGGACAAGCCCGGCGGCGGGCTCTCCGGCGGACAGCAGCAGCGGCTGTGCATCGCGCGCGCCATCGCCGTGCAACCCGACGTGTTACTGATGGACGAGCCGTGCTCCTCGTTGGACCCGATTTCGACGATGGCCATCGAAGACCTGATCGGCGACTTGAAGCAGGACTACACCATCGTCATCGTCACCCACAACATGCAGCAGGCCGCGCGGGTCAGCGATCAGACCGCGTTCTTCAACCTGGAGGCGGTCGGGAAACCCGGGCGGTTGGTGGAGATTGACGACACCGAGAAGATCTTTTCCAACCCGACGCAGAAGGCGACCGAGGACTACATCTCCGGGCGTTTCGGCTAGCCCGACTGACGCGCGGCTTGCGACGCCTCGTCCTCGGGAAACTTGCCGGTCGCCTGGAAGATCACCCGCCGAGCCACCTCGACGGCGTGGTCGGCGAAGCGCTCGTAGAACCGGCCGAGCAACGTCACGTCGACGGCAGCGGCCACGCCGTGCTTCCACTCCCGGTCCATCAGCACCGAGAACAAATGCCGGTGCAGGTCGTCCATCGCGTCGTCTTCCTCGCGGATCCGGGCCGCCTTCTCCGGGTCGCGGGACAACACCACCTCTTGCGCGCTGTTACCTAATTCGACTGCGACTCTGCCCATTTCGGAAAAGTACCCGTTCACCTCTTCGGGCAGCACGTGCTGGGGGTGGCGGCGGCGGGCGATCTTGGCGACGTGCAGGGCCAGCGCGCCCATCCGATCGATGTCAGCCACCATCTGGATGGCGCTCACGATGGCACGCAGATCGCCGGCGACCGGCGCCTGCAACGCCAGCAAGACGAAAGCGCTCTCCTCGGCGCGCGCGCTGCGCGTCGCGATCTGTTCATGATCGGAGATCACCTGTTCGGCCAGCACCAGATCGGCCTGCAACAAAGCTTGGGTCGCCCGCTCCATGGCCATACCCGCCAGCCCGCACATTTCGCCGAGCTGCTCCGACAATTCCGAGAGTTGCTCATGGTATGCGGTCCGCATGTGACCTAGCCTACGTTCTCGCCGCCGGAAAGGTCGCCGCTCGAGCGACGCCCGCACGGCCGTTATTCACAGCTGGTGTCAGCAGCATTGGTGACCGTCAAATCCTCTGGCAGCTTGGTCGCCGGGGTGTTGCCGTTGTGGTCGACCTGCACACTGATCGATGAGCCGCTGGGCGGAGGTGTGGTCACCGAGCTGAAATCCCCACCGAGCGCCACCTGAACCACTTGACCAATGCCGTTGACGCGCGCGACCTTTGCGTTGGCGAAGGCCGACGCCACGGTCGCGGCCGCCTGCTCGTTACCGGGCGAGAAGAACACCGTCGTCGTGTTCAGTGAATTCGGGTAGTCGTCCGGCGTCATCACATTGAAGCCGTTGTGCTTGAGCTGGGTGGTCGCCGTGGCGGCCAGGCCGCTCTGGCCGGTCGCGTTGGACACCCGCACCGTGACGTCCTCGGGCGACGTCGTCGTCACCTGCTCACGCCGGGTCTCCGGCGTGGCCGTCGGCTCTTTCCTGGAGGTCGGGGGTGGGCCCGCGGGTGTGGCCGTCGGGCCCGAGGAGGTTCCCAGACTCTGCGCGTTGTGATCATTTTCCAGCGGCAGCGGATCGTCGTTGATGATCGCGGCGAAAAGCGCCTTCATGTCGGCGGTGCGCGCGGGTTCGTCGCCGTTCTGATCGGTGACGCCGGTGGGCACGGTGACAAAGGTGATGTGCCCGGCAGCCATCCCGTGCAGGGATTGGCCGAGCTGCACCAGGTCCTTGGTTTTGACGTTGTCGACGTAGCTGTTGCCGATGAACATGTTCACGACGTTGTTGAGCTTGTTGGGGCTGAGCAGGGTGTCCTCGGAGATCAGTGAGCGCAGCAGCGACGACAGGAACAACTGCTGGCGTTTGATGCGACCGTAGTCACCGTTGTTTTCGGTGGTGACCTGGCGCGCCCGCACGTAGTTCAGTGCCGTCGTCCCGTTGATCACCTGGCGTCCCGCATGGTCGAGCACCGTGCCCAATTCGTAGTCCTTCAGCGGGGTGGTGCTGCACACCTCGACGCCGCCGAGCGCCTCGACCATCCGCGCGAAGCCGACGAAGTCGATCGCGATGAAACGGTTGATGCTCAGACCGGAGAGCTTCTGGATCTCCTTCACCAGGCATTTCGGACCGCCGAAGGAGAACGTCGAGTTCAACTTGGTCTCGGTGTAGACGATCCGGGACCCATATTTTCCGGTCTTCTGGTCGTAGAGGGGCCCGTATTTGCCGGTTTCCGGGTTCCAGGCCTCGCATTGCATCGGGGTGATCGCCAGGTCGCGAGGGAACGACACCACCACCACGCGCTTGCGGTTGGCTGGGATGTTGACCAGCATCACGGTGTCCGACCGGGTGCCGTCGGCGTCCTGGGTGTCGCCCGCGCCCATGTCGGCGTTGGCCCCGGCGCGCGAGTCCATGCCGACAAGCAGGAAGTTCTCGTCGCCGTACTGGCCGGCCGGATCGATGATGTCGCGTGAATCCGGGTCCAGCGCGCTGACGGTGTTGAGGTGGCTGTTCTTCGAGGTGCTCCACTGCCAGGCGCCGCCGGTGAGCACAAGCGCCAGCACCGCGAACAGTGCGGCCGCCGAGCGCGCGGCAAACAAGACCGGCCGACGGCCGCTCCTGGGCTTGGGCGCCGGGTCTTGGCCGGTCTCGTCGCCGGGATAGTCGCTGGCCTCCCATTTTCGCAGGTCGGGAAGCTCCGAGACGAGATCGAGCGAGTACGCCGGGGTGTCGATGATCTGGGTATCGCCCAGGTCGAACTCGAAGTTCTGCAAGGCAGGTTCGTCGGGCTCATCGTCGGCGGCGTGGTGATGGCTGTGCCGGTCGGAGCTGGGAGCGCCGATTTTGGCGATCAGGTCCGCGACACTGACCGCGCCCTCGGCGTGACTTCCGACCTTCTCGGTGTCCGCGCCTTCGGGGAGGGGCTCCGATGCCGAGAATCGTTCCCAGGGAGCGGGCGCGCGCCAAGGATCAGGAGTGGCGTCATGTTCGCCGTCACTCATGTCTCAGCGGCCTCCAAACTATCGAGCAACCCAGCGGAAGTCGGCGTTATCCGTGCTCAGGCGTCTACCCGTGGCAGCGCCGTACTAGTAGCCCTCGTGCGGCGGGGAGTAAACAGGTCCGCCATGCAGCAGGCAACATCGTACTGAGTTCTTGACGGGTTCGCGATTTCGAGCGTGTTTCGATTCAGCCGCCCGAGTGCATGACGTCGGCTCCGGCCGGCACCGTGCAATCGTCCGGATCGGTGAGCCAGCCGTCGGGCAAGGCCACCCGGGCAGGTGAACCCTGGCGGCCTCGCGGACCGGTCGCCGCGTCCGGGAACGGCACGGCGCCGTCGAGTCGGTGCAACAGGCCGTCGAGCTCGTCCAGCGTCCTGACCATCGCCAGCGCCCGCCGTAGCTCCGATCCCGCCGGGAAGCCGTGCAGATACCAGGCGATGTGCTTGCGGATGTCGCGCATGCCCTTGTCTTCCCCGAAGTGCGCGGCCAGCAGCGCGCCATGGCGGCGGACGATGTCGGCGACCTCGCCGAGGGTGGGCGGGGTAGGCGGCGGGCTGCCGGTGAACGCGGCGGACAGCTCGGCGAACAGCCACGGCCGGCCCAGGCAGCCACGGCCGATGACGACGCCGTCGCACCCGGTGCTGGCCATCATCGTCAGCGCATCGTTGGGGTCGTAGATGTCGCCGTTGCCGAGCACCGGGATGGTGCGCACATGCTGCTTGAGCTGCGCGATCTGCTCCCAATCGGCGGTGCCGGAATAGCGCTGGGCGGCCGTGCGGGCGTGCAGCGCGACCGCGGCGGCGCCCTCGGATTCGGCGATGTGCCCGGCATCGAGGTGAGTGTGGTGGTCGTCGTCGATGCCGATCCGGAACTTGACGGTGACCGGTATTCCGTACCCCTCGGTCGCGCGCACCGCGGCGGCCACGATCTGGCCGAACAGCCGACGCTTGTACGGCAGCGCCGCCCCGCCGCCGCGCTTGGTGACCTTGGGCACCGGGCAGCCGAAATTCATGTCGATGTGATCGGCCAGGTTATCGTCGGCGATCATCTTGGCGGCCGCGTAGGTGGTGGCGGGGTCCACGGTGTAGAGCTGCAGCGAGCGCGGTGACTCGTCCGGCGCGAACGTCGTCATGTGCATGGTGACCGGATGCCGCTCGACGAGGGCCCGCGCGGTCACCATTTCGCACACGTACAGACCGCTGATCGTGCCGACCAGTGACTGTTCCAGTTCACGACACAGCGTGCGGAATGCGACGTTGGTCACACCCGCCATCGGGGCCAGCACGACCGGGCTGGGGAGTGTGATCGGCCCGATACGCAAGGCGCTACCGGCGGCTCATCATGAGCTTGCCCGCGGTTTCATGCAGCTCGTGTGCGCTGACTCTCTTGCCGGTACGGGCTTCCCGCTCGAGTTGGCGCTGTTTGGACACCTCGAACTTGTCGCACGCCTCCTCGAGCTCCTTGATCAGCAGGGCAAGGTCGTCGCGCATCGCCGCAGCTTCACCCGTGAAGTCCTCGCGCTCGAAGATGCGCCACTTCTTCAGCACCGGCATGACCACCTCGTCGAGGTGGATGCGGGGGTCATACACGCCGCCGACGGCAATCAAGACGGCCTTGCGACGGAATTCGGGCACCTGGTAGCCGGGCATCTGGAAGTTGCGCAGCACCTTGTGCAGCGACCTCATCGCCTGGTCGGGCGCAGCATCGAACCCGGCGGCGCTGACATCGCGGTAGAAGATCATGTGCAGGTTCTCGTCAGCCGAGATCTTGGCCAGCAACTGGTCGGCGATCGTCTCGTTGCACGCCCTGCCGGTGTTGCGGTGCGAAATGCGGGTCGCCAGCTCCTGGAAAGTCACGTAGACGACCGAATCAAACAGGCTGTCGGCGAACAGATCGGCGCGAATCTGCTGGTTCTGGCCAGGGCTGAAGCCCCGGTTGACGACCTCGATGCGCAGCTTTTCCAGCTCGACGGGGTCGACCGCTCGGGTCACCACCAGGTAGTCGCGCAGCGCGATGCCGTGCCGGTTCTCCTCGGCGGTCCAGCGATTGACCCACTGCCCCCAGGGGCCGTCCAAGCCGAAGTTCATCGCGATCTCGCGGTGATAGGAGGGCAGGTTGTCCTCGGTCATCAGGTTCTGCACCATCGCCACCTGGGCGAGGTCGGAGAGCTGGCTCTGCTCGGGGTCCCAGTCCTGCCCTCCGAGCGCGTAGTAGTTCTTACCGTCTGACCACGGGATGTAGTCGTGCGGGTTCCAGTTCTTATGCATGCTCTCGTGCCGGTTCAGGTACTTCTCGACGACCGGCCCGAGTTCGTGCAGCAGCTGTAGGTCGGTCAGCGTGGCTGACATGGCCCCTCCAGTTATCTGTGTCGACGGGTAGCAGTCAATATATCTGTGTACATCAGTAGCATCAAGTTCCTCTCCGGCGTGGCAGGCCTCAATCGCGCCTCAATCGTGTCTCAATCGCGCGGCAGCGGCGGCAGGCTTGGCACGTACGTCGCGGCCGTGCTCAGCAGCATCTCGACGCAGTAGTCGATGAATTGTTTGCGGGTCGCCCCGAGTCTTCCGTTCAGATACGCGGTGAAGAGGCTCGTCAGCCCGCCGACCAGGCTGGTGGCGACCATCTTCTGCAGCACGGGATCGCTGATCCGGGACAGCTTGCGCTGCAGCAGCTCGATAAAATCAGGCATCCATTCCGCGCCGGACCGGGTGAGCACGGGCTCGACCGCCGGCGCCAGCAGCAGCACACGGCCGCGTACGGGATCGTCGACCATCAGCTCGACGAATTGTTCGACGGCCTCCCGCGGCGTCTTGGCCGAGACCAGGGTCGCCATTGCCCGGGTGCACACGTCGTCGTAGACAGCACGCACGAATTCGTCGCGATCGGAGAAGCTTTCGTAGAAGTAACGCTCGGTCAGGGCGGCCTCTCGGCATACCGCGCGGACGGTCAGCGCAGGGCCGCTGTCCTCGCCGAGCAGCTGCACACCGGCGGCAATGAGGTTTTCCCGGCGTAGTGCCAGGCGGCTCTCGAGTGGGACGCCGGACCAACGGCTGCGTCGTTGACCGGACGGCACTTCGCTCCCTAGACTTCAGATTGACAACGCGTGTAGTCAGAATTCCGTACTTCGGGGAAAACGACCAGTGACTCAAGATACGTCCGCAGCATGCCCGCAGACCAGCAAGGCTGATGGCCGCGACGACTCCGGCGTGGCTGGTGTGGCTGCGGGCTGCCCGGTCTCGCCGTCGGGATACGACGCACCGCCGGCACCCCTGGGCCCGGATTCGCTGACATGGAAATACTTCGGCGACTGGCGGGGCATGCTGCAGGGGCCGTTCGCCGGATCCATGCAGAACATGCACCCGCAGTTGGGCGCCGCCGTCGAACAGCACTCGACGTTTCTGCGCGAACCGTTGCCCCGGGTGATGCGGTCGCTGTACCCGATCGGCGGGGTGGTCTTCGACGGCGACCGCGCCCCGACGACCGGCGCGGAGGTGCGCGACTACCACGTCGACATCAAGGGGGTAGACGATCAGGGGCGTCGCTACCACGCGCTCAACCCGGACGTCTTCTACTGGGCGCACACCACCTTCTTCGTCGGCACGATCCACGTGGCCGAACGCTTCGGCGGTGGCCTGACCGAAGCGGAGAAGCGCCAGCTCTTTGACGAACACATCCAGTGGTACCGGATGTACGGCATGAGCATGCGGCCGGTGCCGCAGTCCTGGGAGGAATTCCAGGTGTACTGGGATCACATGTGCCGCAACGTCTTAGAGGACAACTTTGCGACCAGGGCAGTGCTCGATTTGACGAAATATGACAAGCCGCCGATCGCGCCGTGGATTCCGGATCGGCTGTGGAGGGCGCTGACCAAGCTGGCCACGCCGTTCTTCGCCTGGCTGACCGTCGGTCTGTACCACCCGGCGGTTCGCGCACGGTTGGGCTACGACTGGTCCCGCCGCGACGAGTGGCTGCACCGGCGCTTCGGCAACCTGGTGCGGCTGGTCTTCGCCTGTGTGCCGCCCAGGTACCGCAAGCATCCGCGGGCACGCGCCGGTCTCGACCGCGCAAGCGGACGTATCCCGGCCGACACCCCACTGCCGCAGACGCCCGCGCGCAATCTTCCGCCACTAGACGAGCGTGACAATCCAAAGCACTACTGCCCCAAGGTCTGAGCAGTCAATCGGCCTTGTGCACGGCCTTCAACCCCGGGTCGCGCTGGTGATGGTGGGGGACGCCGGGACCGGCGTGCTCGGCGTTGAAGACGGCGTCGATGACGAGCTGGCGCACGTGGTCGTTTTCCAGGCTGTAGAAGATGGTGGTCCCGTCGCGGCGGGTGCGCACCAGGCGGGCCATCCGCAACTTGGCCAGATGCTGGGAAACCGACGGCGCGGGTTTGCCCACGTGCTCGGCAAGCTCGTTGACCGACATCTCGCGATGCGTCAGCGACCAGAGCACCTGCACGCGGGTGGCGTCGGCCAGCATCCGGAAGACCTCGACCACCAGGCTGGCCTGATCGTCGGGCAACCGCCCTTCGCTACTACCTGCATGCATACGCAGATAGTAGCCCGGCGGTGTGGTCAGCGGGACGTTTAGCGGGGCGGGACGACCGTCGATTTGCGCTGGCCGCCATTGCGTTCGTTCCACCGCCGGTAGACGTCAACCGCGGCGTCGCGGCGGTCAAACCGCATTGGCAGACGCCGCTGGTCCCAGTCCTTGGCGTACTCGTCGTAGAAGTTGGACACCTCGAAGTATTTGCGGTCATCGAGGTAATAGCCCTCATAGTCCTCGCGCGTAATAAGGAAGACGACCTCCTTGGGCGAGCAGTAGTACAGCGAGCCCAGGCACATCGGACACGGATGCGCGAGCGCGTAAATCGTGGCGTCGACGAGATGCTCGGTGCCCAACCTCATGCAGGCCTCGCGGATAGCGAGGATCTCCGCGTGCGCGGTCGGATCGTTGGTCTGGGCCACCTTGTTGGCGCTCTCGGCGAGGACTTCGCCGTCCTGCACGATCACCGTCGCGAACGGGCGACCGCCCTCGGCGACGTTTTGCCGGGCCAGGTCGATCGTTCGTTGGGCAAAGTCGGTCATTACTTCTCCGGCCGCTCGAGCGAATGGGTGTTGATGCATCGGAGACTATCGTCGCCGAGGCTTTACCTAGGCTGCCTGTATGGCGCGCTCCGACAGTGACCGTTGGGACCTCGCGACGAGCGTCGGAGCGACGGCGACGGGTCTCGCCGCGCACGACCGCGGAACTACACGCGGCCAACGGATTCACCTATCCCGAGGACGAGGTCGCAAAAGCCTTCGCCTACGTGACCTACTGCAGCGCGGTGCTCACGCGGTAGGCGGTCCTACTGCCGGAGCAGATCGTCTTTCATCCGGTTGGTGAGCATCTCCTGAAAGACGGAGCGAGCCGGGTCGTAGAGGGCCTGGTACGTCGCGAGCAGTTCGTCCCGGTGGTATTCGGGGATGGATCCGAGCGGCGTCCAGAAGCTGTCGATATCCATCAGGAAGTAGGGCCCGGCTTGGGCAGGGGTGACGCGGCGCAGGTGGTAATTCGCGTCGAGCGCCTGACCGAAACCCGGACCGTAGCGGACCACGAGCGATTTGCCGGGTTGTGGCTCGCGGTAGACGGCGGCGCCCTGCCACTCGGTGAGGAACAGGCCGGACGGAGCGAGACGTTGGGGTCCTATCAGCGGTTCGGCGATCCAGTTGCTCCACTCGACGCGGCCGTCGACGCCTATGGGGACGCGGATCTCGAGGACGTAGCGCAAGCCGATGCGCTCCACCCCGACGAGCGACGACACCTGGGCGCGCGCGTCCACCACCCGCATCGCGACGTCGCGCAACGCCTCGAAGGTGGTGTAGTTGGTGGTCTCGATGACGATCGCCTGGCTCTTGATCGAGGCCGCCAGCGTGTTATCACGGTTGACGAACCGGACGAAACGCTCGGCCGTCGGAGTGGGGGCGGCGCCGGGAGCGGCCATTCCCCAACTCATGTCCTGGGCCTGGCGTTCGATCGGCAAGCTGTCGGCGAGCAGGTGCTTGAGCTCTCGGTTGGTCGACTCGGTCAGGGAATCCGTTGCAGGGTGACGGATTTCCATCGTGACCAGGGCGACGGGCGCGGTCACCGACGGAGCCACGGACGCGGCGGGGGGCGGGGTGGGGAAGGCGTCGTCCTCGTTCATCTCCCGAAGCATAACCATGCCTCTGTCCACCGAGACGGGCCGCCGTGATCCAGCCGTGCCGAGCTGGGCCGCCCCGGCCGGGCGTCGGGAATCAGCCGAAGCAACTGGCCGGGATCGGCCCGCGGACTGACGAGCCCCGCCCGGGACGGACGGCCGAGCATCGACCGAGGTCGTGCCTACTTTTTGGTGCCCCCACCAGGGCTCGAACCTGGGACCTGCGGATTAAAAGTCCGTAGCTCTACCAACTGAGCTATAGGGGCCGTCGAGATGCAGCGGGATTCAGGATACTGGGTGCCAAACGATGCTCGTTTGAGGATTAGGCTTGCCGTGACCTAAGCTGACGTGGCTCCTAACGTAACCACGGTTGCGAGTACCCCGGAGAGATTCGGTTCTGGCCCCCATCGTCTAGTGGCCTAGGACGCCGCCCTTTCACGGCGGTAGCACGGGTTCGAATCCCGTTGGGGGTACTTGCTGCGCGGTATCGTTAAGCAGCAAAGCAAGGCCCTGTGGCGCAGTTGGTTAGCGCGCCGCCCTGTCACGGCGGAGGTCGCGGGTTCAAGTCCCGTCAGGGTCGCCAATACGGCGAGGCACATGCTGCCTTCCGGCCAGGTAGCTCAGTCGGTATGAGCGTCCGCCTGAAAAGCGGAAGGTCGCCGGTTCGATCCCGGCCCTGGCCACTGTTAGAACTTGCTGGTTAACGCTTTTCTAGCTGCAGGAATGCGTCGGTCGATCCTTTAGAGCCCGGGTTTATACGCCGGTTATCCGCCATCATGTCAGGCTCCGAGCCCGTCCAGCGCGTTTGCCACCCGATCTAGGTCCGAGTCGTAAAGATCCGCGTAGGTGTGCGCGGTAACCATGATCGACGCGTGGCCCATGGTCACCTGCAATAGTTTCATGTCCGCGCCGGCCGATCGCGACAAGGACGCATAGGTGTGTCGCAGGTCATGCACGCGCATTGTGGGGTGCCCGAGCTCGACGATCCGAGTCCGCCAGCCAACCGCGCGCTTCCAGTTCTCCAGCCCGAGCCGCGACCCCTTTGGCGACAGGATCGCCGGTTGGCCAGCCGCGCGGCCCTCGATACGGTGTTTCAGGATCGGCACTAGCCGTTCGGGAATCGGTACGCTGCGGCGACCGGCGCGGCTCTTGGGCGGCCCTTCGATGAGGCGGCCAGATAGTTGTGTGATCGATCTGCGAACTCGAATGCGCCGCGCCTCCAGGTCCACGTCTTCGACGTTGAGTCCGGTCAATTCGCCGAATCGCAATCCTGTGTAGGCCAGCATCAGCACCACGTCGCCTTGCTTCGCGGCCCTTGGGTTTTCGCCTGTTGTCGTATCGCACAGTTCGGCGAGCTTCGCCACTTCCACTGCGGTCAGATAGACGTGGCTAGTTTCTCCCATGGCGGGAAACCGGACGTTGGAGGCGGGATTCTTGCCGCGCAGCCTGTTGTCGGCAATGGCGTGATCCAGTGTCATCCGCAGCACGCTATGAGTCCAGCGCACTGTGCGGGGGCCCAGGCCGGCAGCGGTCATGTCGTTGACCCACTCCTGCACATTCTCTCGAAAGATCCGTCCGATCGGCCAGTTGCCGAACTTCGGCTCAATCCTTAGTCGCCAGTTGTCTTCATAGCCACGACGGACTTTCGGCGACAGATCAGGCCGGGAGGCAAGCCAACTCTTGTACACAACACCCAGCTCAGTTTTGCCGCCGCGCGGGTCGACCGTCTCGCCGTCTTCACGAGCGGAGCGCACTTCGCCGTCGAACAATTTGGCCGCGCGCAGGGTCTTGAATGTTTTGGATCTCTTGGTGCCGTCCGGCAGCAACCATTCGACGTCCCAACGGGTACCGGACTTGGCGTCTCGCCTACGAATTGTCACCGCTCAACACCTCGATGCGGCAAGCCATTCGACGACATCGGATCGCATCCAGCGTCGATGTCGTGAAGACAACTTGCAATGGTGCGGTCCCGGTGACAGTATTCCTCGCTCGCGTTTCGCCGCCCAGTCATGCAGCGTGGAGACTGGGATTCCGGTCATACGTGACACCTCACTTGCGGTGAGCAAGTCGGCAAGCGCTCTCGTCATGGTTGCCTGTCATTGTCTCTCGGATTGCGGAAATCTGGTATCACATAGTGGTCCGACTGTTGGAAGTCCTTTGTCGTGTTCGGCTCACCAGGCGATGCGTTGGGCGACGGCGCACGATGAGTTCCTGCCGAAGCGCTGCATTGCGGTCTGATCGGCGTGGGCCGCTGGGGTCCCGACCACTGAACTGGCGCCCCTTCACGCCAATTCGTGTCACTACCGCTCGTCATCGTTTCTCCTCGGCTTACGCTGACTGCTTAGATCGATCATCGGACAAGGTCATGCCTTGCGCATCGGTCGCGCGAAAGATTTTTAGCCCAGGGATTTCGAACTGCGAGCGATGGCGGAACTAGTGCAGCCGCTACGACCCCGCCGAGCGCCACCGCTGTCGCGAGCCTCATCTGTAAGTCCGGCGTTCGGCAGATGTCGATCGATCCCACATATTCGTGATATCAAAAGATATCGGGAGGTTGATGCGATGGCCGATGTCTTGATTAGGGGGGTTGTCGCAGGCAGCGGTGGCGCGCATCGACGCCGCCGCGGCGGCGCTCGGACTGTCGCGGCAGGAATATCTGCGGCGGCGTTTTGAGAAGGAGCGATCCCAGGGGCAACCCGAAGGCAAGCTCACTCTCGAGGACACCCAGCGCGCGGCGGCCACAGTGGCCGATCTCGACGACCCAGAGGTGATGCAGGGCGCGTGGTGATTACCACGTGGGTGATCGAGAAGTCGGCCTACGCCAATTTCGGCCTGCACACTGGATGAGTAGGCCGCCTCGGCTGCCATTACGGCGGCAGTCTGCGCGTCCTGGACTCGGCGGTAATCTCCACAATGGTGTAAGTACAAGACCGGCGCGCAGACGACACCGAATCCATGCAGATGTCCCCTTGTGTTGACCTGCCCTTACGGGATTCCTGCAGGTCCTTCGTGCCGTATATCGTTGGAGCATAACAGATTAAGGCCTGATTTGTATGCGCCAGACGTGCTGCGGGAGTGACCGACGACCGTACACGGAACAAATTTTGGTGTATTGGGTTCCCAGTCGGTATCGATGTCTCGGACGTTTTAAGGCTTGACTTCGCTTCCGAATCTGGCTTTCCGGCTGCCTCAGCACCAGCGGACTCGGTAGATGTTTGCCCAGCTCAATGTTGGTTGAGGTTCTTGCGCGCAGGATTTGGGCGATGCAGTGGCTATCGAAGTCGTCAGTCGACGCGGGCTTAAAGGCAAGCGATCGATTTGTTGTACCGCCTGCGTCAGAAAGAACCCCGTTCGCTACGTCGTGGTAGCGGCGCCGACTCTGGTCGCGGCGTTGAGGCCTCGAGGAGGTTATGTCGTTGGTGCGCAGACGTTGTCGGCTCTGGCTGGCAGTCGACAGGAACCCTACCGTCGCTTGCACTACGCCAAGATTCACCGTTCAGGCACTTGCTGGTCGGAATGGGTGGAGCGGCTAAATCGGCCGGATTCTGCTGTATTCTATAGATTCGGTATTCGGCTGAGCAAGGACAGAAGGGGAACGCGTGGCTGGAAAAGAGTCGTTCGTCCTAGCCGGTAACCACGAGCGGGTTCGTCCGATGAAGATGTCGGATCAGGTTGCGGCCCAAATCCGGCGGATGATTGCACGGGGTGAACTTGTCGACGGCGATTGGTTGCCGACCGAGGCCGAGCTCATCGAGCGGTTTGGGGTTTCCGCCCTACCCTGCGGGAGGCCTTCCGGCGGCGGAGGGGGATTCCCTCGTCACCATCCGTCGCGGTCCGCCCGGCGGCGCACGCGTCACGCTGCCGGGCCCCGATGCCGTCGCGGACCTCTTCGGGATGATCTTGATGTTGACGGGCACGACCATCGGGGATGTTTGGGACGCCCGGCTCACCATTGAACCGCCGGCCGTACGGCGGTTGGCCGAGTCGGCGACCAAAGACATACTGAAGATCTCGATGCGGAATTGGACCTGGTCAGGGCCGCCAGCGATGACCCGCGGGAGTTCAGCAAGGCGGGTGTGAGGTACCACGTCAAGCTTGTAGAGCTGTCGGGGAATCACACGCTGACCGCGGTCATCGGAATGCTCTCCGAGATCATCGAACGCGAGCTAGCCAAGTCGTTGGCCGAGATAGGGCCCGATAGCGATGAGGTGCGCCGCGCGAACCGCCGCGCGCTTCGCGGCTACGAGAAGATCGCCGAGCTTATCCACGCAGGTGACGGCGAGGGCGCCGAACAAGCGTGGCGGGACCACATGAAGAGCGCGCGCCGCTTCATCGCCAAGACGCAGAAGGAAGACCGCGTCATCGACTTACTCTACTGACTTAAGAATATAGAGAATCTACTTCTTTCGTTGACATGACGCCGTGTCGGGGCCTACATTCGCCAGGTAGGAACAACGACGACAGGCGAATCGCCATGCGTCCTGTCCGAGAAGGAGTCGGGTTATGCCACTTCAGGATTACATGAAGTTGGTGTCGGTGGATGACCATGCGATCGAACCGGCTGACGTGTGGACGTCGCGGATGCCCGCAAAATACGACCGAGCCGAGATCCCGCACGTGGAAGAGGTCGAGATTGATTCCGCGCAGCTGCAGTTGGGCGCGACGGCGCACGGCCGAGTGCAATCGTGGGTTTATGCGGGCAAGAATTATCCGTCGATCGGCTTGAACGCGGTGGCGGGCAAGGACCCCCGCACCTGGGATGTCGAGCCGGCCCGCTATGACGACATGCGACCCGGCTGTTACGACCCGGTGGCGCGGCTCAAAGACATGGACGAAGACGGAGTCTGGGCACACCTCTGCTTCCCAAGCTTCGCCCGGTTCGCCGGCACCAGGTTCCTCGAGGGCGCTGATCGCGAAATGGCCTTGGACTGCGTGCGGTCCTGGAACGACTGGATGCTCGACGAGTGGTGTGGCACCGCGCCGGATCGCTTTGTGCCGCTGTGCATCCTGCCGCTCTGGGATATCGATCTGTGTGTCGCCGAGCTGCATCGGGCAATCGGCATGGGCGCGCGCGCGATCTGCTTCCCGGAGAACCCATCGCCGCTGGGGCTGCCGTCGTTCCACACCGAGCACTGGGATCCGATGCTGGCCATCGCACAGGACAACGAGATGCCGTTGATGCTGCATTTCGGCACCTCGACGCGCACGCCGTACACCAGTCCCGACGCCCCCACGCCGGTAGTGGTCTCCCAGATGGGCCTGAACTCGATGGGCACCCTGGCCGACCTGCTGTACTCGCGAACGTTCCATGCCTTCCCCAATTTGAAGGTTGCACTGGCGGAGGGCGGAATCGGTTGGCTGCCCTACATGCTCGAGCGCATCCACCAGGTATGGGAAAAGCACCGCTGGTATGCCCACGTGGACACGAAGACGCGGCCCTCGATGCTATTCGCCAAGAACGTCTGGGGATGTTTCATCGTCGACCAGGCCGGCATCGACTTCCGCCACCGCATCGGAGTGGACCGGCTCACGTGGGAATGCGACTACCCGCATTCGGACTCCCAATGGCCGCACTCCCGCAAAGGCATGGTAGAGATGCTGGCCAACGTCCCCGATGACGAAGCCCACCGCATCGCCGAGCTCAGCGCCTGTGAGCTCCTTGGATGGCGACCCTGGGCGTGACAACCCCGCCTGGCTCCAAAGCCATTCGGGTCGTTCAGTGGGGTACCGGTAACACCGGCACCATTGCGCTGCAAGCGATGGCCGCTCCGAGTCTCGAGCTGGTTGGCGTATGGGCGCACAACCCGGATGCGGCGGCTAATGACGCAATCGGTGTGGCCATCACCGACAGCAAGGAGTCGGTGCTGGCAACTGCACCAGACTGCGTCAGTTACATGGCCACCGACCGGGGGCGCCACGACGACGTCATCGATGACTTCTGCATGATCCTGGTGGCCGGGTCCCACCTTGTCACCACGACAAATCCGTTGTTGGTGCACCCTGCCGGTGACGGTCTTGACATACAAGACCGCATTGAGGTCGCGTGCCTGCCGGGCAGGTCGTCGTTTTTCTTAACCGGGTCGAACCCGGTTTCATGGCCGACGCCCTGGTGCTGCACCTGACCAGCCTGTCGCGCGACATCACCCGCATCCATGTCCAGGAAGCGATGAACGTCGGCAGCTATCGCGGCGGACGCTGGCGCTCGGGACTCGGCAACGACATAGCGACCGACGGAGAGAGGTATGTGCCCGGCACGATCGCGCACAATTGGATGGGACCGATGACGATGCTCGCCGACGGGCTCGGCGTCACTCTCGACCGTGTCTATGAGAAACGTGAAATCGCACCCGCCGGTGACGAATTCACCGTACCGGCCGGCAGCTATGGACCAAACCAAGCCGCGGCCCTGCATTTCGAGGTGATCGGCGAGGTACACGGCCAACCGATGTTCATCATCGAGCATTGCTACCGCCTACTTGACCAAGTTGGCCCGGACCGGCCACAGCCGGTCGATCCCCAACGCCGCACCACCCGAATCCGCATCGGGCCGACCCGACATCGACGTGGATGTCGCACTGGGCGGTGACAACCTCGACGCCACCCAGCAAGGCGTGCCGGTGACCGTGATGCGTGTGGTCAACGCCATTCCCGTGGTCTGTGCAGCGGAGCCGGGGATGTACAGCCCACTCGACCTGCCGCTGATCACCGGGCGAGACACCATCCGAAACACCACAACGGAGGCGCGATGAGCGATCCGAAGGTTGCCCTGTGCGGAGTGGGCGACGTCGGCCATTACGCTATCCGCGGCGTCCTCAGCAGACCCGACATGACGCTCTGCGCAGTACAGACCTTCTCCCCGGACAAAGCAGGACGCGACGCCGGGGAGCTGATCGGCTGGGAACCGTGCGGGACCCTGCTGACGACGTCGCTGGACGAGGTTTTGGGACAGCGGCCCGACGCGTTGATCTACCGCGGCAAGAGCCGAGCTACGAGCCGGTATTGCCCTACCTGCGCGCCGGAGTCGACGTCGCCTACCTGGGCATTCCCGAGCTGCTGCATCCGCCGTCGTGCCCGCCGGAGATTCGTGATCCCATCCAGGAGGCCGCGGTGGCCGGGGGTGCGTAGACCATGGACGGCGGCATCGACCCTGGTTTCTCCACACAGTTGCTGCCTTTCGTGCCGTCGGCGGTCAGCGAACGCATCGATCATCTGACCATCTACGAAGTGCGCGATTACCATCATTCCCGCCATGGCGCCTCGACGATTTAGGGCTGGGCGTCATGGACACTTCAGCTAGCCGGTTTCACCGCGCCGGTGTACTGACCGAACATGGGGGTCCTCACTGAGCGGGCTGGCCGATGCACTCGGGTGCCCGGACGTGCATGTCGAGGGATTCCGCGACACCTTCCGTTGCACAGAGGCTTTCGACGTGCCCGCCAAGCGCGTCGAGGCCGGGGCGATCGCCGCGATCCGATTTGGGCTGACCGGCGACGTCGACGGAGTGGAGCGGTTCAGGGTCGAACACGTCAATCGGCTGCGCCGCGACATCGCCGAACACTGGCGCCATCAACAGGGCTACGGTGTCGAAATCCGCGGGGTCCCAGACTATGACCTTCATCTGAGCCTCCGTGACCCCTGCAAGCAGGACCGTCCCGCATTGTTTGGCACCGCAATGTACAACATCAACATCCTGCCGGCGCTGATCGCCGCCGAGCCGGGAATTCGCACTCCGTTCGAGCTGGCCGTCACCGGATGTCGCAACATCGGCGGTCGCCATCAGGACGACAACTGGACGACCTCGCCCCACTTGCACGCCCAGCAGGCGGGGGGCTGAATGTCCATCTCGCTTGCCAAGCAGCGTCGCGGCGACTTCAACCATCAGGCAGTCCTTTCCGCGGTCGAGATCGACTTCGCAGACATGCTGCCGACGTTCCGCTATCACCACTTGATCCAGACGGCACCTACCTTTACGGAGGGTTCGCGGATGAGGCCGGTCGCCGATAGACGGCGTTGGCAAGGTAAGCGGTGAACTCAGCGCCGGCCGGTCCTCAATGCCTCGGATGGACAGAACCTGGCCTCACATCCGCGCGCGGTGGATACCATGCGCGGTGGCACCTTGCGAATCAGGCCGACGACAACGGATTTCGGCATCCGGCCGTCGTCGGTCAAGGGCAGCCTGGGTGAGCCGTTCAGCCTGGAGATGACCCGCGAACTGACCGTGTGGGATGAGGGCGACGTGATGCGCGTCGAGGGACGGATCATCGGCGATTGCGGACTGCAATGGTACGACCCGTGCCGCGAGGGCGGAGACTTCTACGTGTCGCACATTTTGCGCGCCAGCGGCACCCTGCTGGGCCAACCGGTCGAAGGGTTTTTCGCTGTCGATCAGCAACACCTCGTACCCGGAACGGTGTGGCGCAGATGCCGTACTTCCAGCGGTTGGAGGTGGCGTGGTTCACCATGGGCGTCGAATACGATGATGGCACAACCGAAGTCGGCCAGCTGTGCCACGGCGGCGATGACTGGGACTTCGACCAGACGGCCAACCAGGACGGCCCCTTCAAGCTGACCCGCGACATCGCCGGTAAGCCCACTTTCGGCGCCGACGAGTTCCCGACCCGCGTCGACTATGTCATCGACGGCGAAGACTGGCTGTGGCAGGCACATCCCGATGGCGTAATGCCGGGATATGCCGCCGACCCGCATTACCGACCTGCCGACGGATGGTGTGCCCGAGCGAACGAAACCCGTGGCGTCGTCGCTTCTTTCGGATGGATAGACGCCTTCAACGACGGTCGCAGTTGACCGACTCACTCAGCGGGCAAGGAGATCGGTGATGCCGGACGGCAAGGCACCGTTGCCGGCCCTGGACCCGGGCAACACCCCGTTCTGGACCGTGAAGCGCGGGAGAGCTGCTCATCTGCCGCTGCGGCTCATGCCGACGCTGGCTGCATCCGCCCGTGCCAGTGTGCCGATTCTGTCTGAGTACCGAAGTGACACCGGAACCGTCCTGTGGCCGGGGCGAGGTCTTGACCTTCACGATCAACCGCCAGCAGTGGCTACCGGCGCTGCCACCGCCCTACGTCATCGCGGTCGTCGGTCTCGACGACGACCCGGATCTGCGCATGACGACGCGCCTGGTCGACGTCGAGCCCGAGCATGTGTCGATTGGGATGCGGGTCAGTGTTTTCTTCGAGGAAGCCGGTGACGTGTGGCTGCCGCTGTTCGGAGGCTGACTAGGGTGGCCGATGAGCCACGGTGGTACGGAAACGGTAATCAGCGGGATCGGACAATCCGACGTCGGCCGCCGACTGGGCCGTTCGGGTTATCGCTGACCGTCGACGCAGCGCTCGAAGCGCTGGCCGACTCCGGCCTCGACCGGGCTGACATCGACGGATTGTCGACGTGGCCGGGATCTTCGGGACCCGCGCCGGGTTTCACCGGAGCCGGCGTGTGGGACGTCAAAGACGCGCTGGGCCTAAACCTCGAGTGGTTCTCAGGAGGCAGCGAAACCGCCTGCGAACTCGGCGCGATTGTCAATGCCGTTGCCGCCATCCGTGCGGGATTGGCCACCCACGTCCTGTGCTTTCGCACCGTGTGGGAGAGCACCGCGCAGACGGCGGGCCGGCGCGCATCGGTGATCGGGTCCGGCGGGGGTCGCATCGAAGGGTCCCACCAGTGGATGGTGCCGTTCGGCGCTGCCTCGGCAGCCAACTGGGCGGGCCTGCTGGCCACTCGCCACTTTC
>CAVWWU010000009.1:0-532782 GCA_963758775.1 uncultured Actinomycetota bacterium | reverse complement strand
TTGCCGCCGGCACCGCCATACGAGCCGTCCCCGCCGGTGCCGTTGGTGCCACCGACCCCCGCGCTACCACCCTGACCGCCGTTACCGCCCGCACCACCGGCAGAGCCGTCCCGACCGGCACCTCCATCACCGGTGCCGTCGGCGCCCGTGCCGCCGTCGCCGCCGTGCGCGCCGTCACCACCGTGACCACCGGTGCCCGCATTCCCGGCCACACCGCCCGTTCCGACACCCACACCGGCCGCGCCACCATTACCGGCGTCGCCGCCGTTACCGCCGTTACCGCCGGCCTGGCCATCGCTGCCCACACCGTCAGCACCGACCACGCCATCGCCGCCGCGACCGCCATCGCCGCCCTGGCCGCCACTGCCCAGCGTGCCGCCCGCACCCGCCGAACCACCGGCACCGCCCGCGCCGCCGCCGCCACCGTCAAAGCCGCTCTCGCCGGACGCGGTGCCATTGCCGCCGGCCCCGCCGACGCCGCCGACGCCACCGTCACCGGCCACACCCGCATTACCGACCACACCGCCGCTGCCGCCCGAACCGGCTTGACCACCCACCCCGGCGTCACCACCGTTACCGCCGGCACCACCGTCCTGGCCGTCGGTGCCGACGCCGTCAGCACCAGAACCACCCGTACCGCCTTGGCCGCCGTTACCTCCCAGGCCACCCGTGCCGTTGGTGCCACCGTTACCCGAATTGCCGCCGGCGCCGCCCGTGCCGCCGACGCCGCCGCTAAAACCGTCCTCGCCGGTGCCGTCCACGCCGCTGTCGCCGGCGCCGCCATTACCGCCGGCGCCACCGGCACCACCGTTGCCCGACTTACCCGCACTGCCCGGCAAACCCGCTCCGCTGCCGGCCGCGCCACCCGCGCCCGCATTGCCCCCGGTACCACCGGCACCGCCGTCCTGGCCGGCGCTGCCCACGCCGGCAGCACCATTGCCACCCACCCCACCCTGCCCGCCGTTACCGCCCTGGCC
Source organism: uncultured Actinomycetota bacterium (assembly GCA_963758775.1). Lineage (GTDB taxonomy): Bacteria > Actinomycetota > Actinomycetes > Mycobacteriales > Mycobacteriaceae > Mycobacterium. Next base: position 531,805 of record CAVWWU010000009.1, on the reverse strand, counting down.
ACCGTTGCCGCTGATGCCACCGACCCCCGCACCACCACCGGCGCCACCCTGACCGCCGCTGCCACCAGCAAAGCCGGTACCGCCGGGCGTCGAGGCGCTGTCGCCGGCCCCGCCGTTACCACCTTGACCGCCAGAACCACCCACACCCGCGACACCGGTGCTACCCACGCTGCCGCCGAACAACGCCGACGAAGCACCCGCCGCTCCGCCATTACCCGCGACGCCACCTGCGCCGCCGTTGCCGCCGGCACCACCGTCGTCGCCCAGGCCTAACCCCGAACCGCCGTCGCTACCGGCACCACCCTGGCCGCCGTTACCACCCAGGCCACCGGCCCCGCTGGTCCCACCAAACACCGCTTTGTTGGCCCCACCAAGGCCACCGTCGCCGCCGGAGCCACCGAACCCGGCGAGATTGCCCGCGGCGCCGGGCGCCGCCGCGGCACCCGCGGCACCGTCACCGCCGACACCGCCGGCACCGCCGGCCCCGGCGACGCCGTGAAGCGACAATCCCTGCCGGTTGGCGCCGCCGTTGCCGCCGTCACCGCCGAAACCACCGGCCAGGCCTCCCACGCCGGACCCGCCAGTGCCGCCCGCGCCGCCAGCCCCGCCGTTGCCGCCGCCGATGTGTCCATTGGCGCCGCCGTCGCCCCCGTTGCCGCCGGCCATGCTCGGACTGCCGTTGCCGCCGGCCCCGCCGGCACCGCCAGCTCCCCACAGTCCCGCATGCCCACCGGACCCGCCATTCCCGCCGGCCGCGCCCACCGCCGTCTGGCTGAAGCCGACCCCGCCGTTGCCGCCGTTGCCGATGATCCAGCCGCCGTTCTGCCCGTCACCACCGTTGGGGCTGCCCGCCGTGCCCGCCGCCCCATTGGCGCCGTTACCGAACAACGGACGCCCCGTCACCAACTCGACGGGTGAGAACACGCCGAACTGCTGGAAGAACCCGACCAGACTGGTCAGCGGATCAGCGCTGGCGGCCTCGGTGGCTGCATACGCGGCGCCACCCGAGCCCAGCAACTGGGTAAACGTCGAATGAAACTGCGCTCCTTGCGCGCTCAGCGCCTGAAACTCCGCGCCGTAGCTGCCGAACAGCTTGGTGATCGCCGCCGACACCTCATCCAGCGCCGGCGCCGCGATCCCGGTCGTTGACGGCGCGGCGGTCGACGTCGCTGACCTGATCGCCTCCCCGATCCCGCTCAAATCCGCCGACGCAGTGGCCAATACCTCGGGCGCTGCAATCAGGAAAGACGACATCTTGGACTCCAATCACAGCGGAGCGAGACCTACCAAGGGAAAGATCTTCAAGACAGGCGAAAGGAACGCTACGCGCATAAGTGCCGGTACGGTACGTGATTCGGCAAGCAGTTGCCCCAACGCAACTGGATCGAGCGGGTACGCACCCGGGCCGTCGCGGCCACTGCCCAACGGAAACGGCCACCGCTGAGGGAGCGGTGGCCGTTTCCGTTGTGGGGGTTAGGCGTTGGCGCCGGCGCTCCCGTCGTTGCCGTCGGTGCCGGCGCCGCCGGTGCCGCCGGTCGCGACGTTGCCACCGTCGCCTCCATTGTTGAGGTTTTCGTTGCCGTTGGCGCCGCCGCCGCCCGCCTGGCCGGCACCCGGGTCGCCATCGCCGACCAGGGAGGCGGCGTTGGCGCCGCCGCCACCACCGCCGCCGGTGCCAGCGCCGCCGACCGCACCGCTGCCGCCGCTGGTCGTGACGGGCACGCTGGTCGCCGCCGCACCGCCGCCGTTGCCGCCGGTGCCACCGTTGGAGTTCACGGAGGCTGCGCCGCCGCCGCCACCGCCGCCGCCGCCAATCGCCTCAGCACCCTGCGCGGCGCCGCCCGCGCCACCGCCGCCGCCGGCTCCGCCCGCGCCGCCGGTGGTGCCGGAGGCGAGGTCGCCGGCACCGCCGCCGCCACCCTCGCCGCCGGCGCCGACTGCCGCGCCGGTGCCCGTGGTGTCGGCCACGCCGCCGGTGCCACCGTCACCACCGTTGCCGCCAAGCCCGCCGTTGCCGGCGGCGCCCAGGCCGCTGCCCGCGTCGCCGCCGACTGCGCCGGCGCCGCCGCCGCCACCGCCGCCGCCGTTCACGGTGTTGCCGGACGTCACGCTGGCTTCGTCGCCGCCGCCGAGGCCGCCGTTGCCGCCAGTACCGCCGGCGCCGCCGTCGCCGTTGGTGCCGGTGTCGGAGTTGCCGCCGAGGCCGCCGGCGCCGGCGTTGCCGCCGTTGCCGCCTAGGCCGCCGGAGTCGTTGCCAGCGCCAGCGCCAGCGCCGCCGTCACCGCCGACGCCACCGCCGCCGCCGGTGCCACCGGTGCCGCCGTCACCGCCGTCGGTGCCGTTGCCGCCGGTACCAGCCGCCCCGCCGTTGCCAGCGTTGCCGCCGGCGCCGCCGTCGGCCGTGGTGCCCGCGGCGCCGTTACCACCGCCGCCGCCGGTACCGCCGTCGCCGCCTTGACCGCCGTTGCCGCCGCCGACACCTCCGATGCCGGCCCCGCCGTTGCCGCCGGTACCGCCGCCGCCAGCGTTGGTGCCGCTGACGCCGGCGCCGCCGTCACCGGTGCCGTCAGCCCCGGTACCGCCGTTGCCGCCGGTGCCGCCGGCCCCGCCGTCACCGCCGGTGCCGTTGGTGCCATCGGTGCCGCCGTCGGTGCCGGCTGCCCGCGGCGCCGGCCGCGCCACCGTTGCCGCCGTTGCCGCCGGCGCCGCCGTCGGTCGCGGTGCTGGCGTCGCCGTCGGCGCCGCTGCCGCCGACACCGCCGGTGCCGCCGCTGCCGCCGTTACCGCCGTTGCCGCCGCCGACACCACCGACGCCCGCGCCACCGTTGCCGCCGACGCCACCCTGGCCGCCGTTGGTGGCATCAGTGCCCGAATCGCCGGCGTTCACGCCCGTGGTGCCGGCACCGCCGTCACCGCCCTGGCCGCCGTTGCCGCCGTTACCGCCGGTGCCGTTGCTGCCGTCGGTGCCGCCGTCGGTGCCGCTACCCGCGGCGCCGGCCGCGCCACCGTTGCCGCCGTTGCCGCCCTGGCCGCCATCGATCGGAACGGTGGAGTCACCGGTCGCGCCGGCCGCGCCGTCACCGCCGGTGCCGCCGCTGCCGCCGTTACCGCCGTTGCCGCCGCCGACACCACCGACGCCCGCGCCACCGGCACCACCGGTACCGCCGCCACCACCGTTGGTGCCATCAGTGCCCGCGTCGCCGGCGTTTCCGCCCGTCACACCAGCGCCGCCGTCACCGCCGGCGCCGCCGTTACCGCCGTTGCCGCCGGTCCCATTGGTGCCGTTGGTGCCGCCGTCGGTGCCGGTGCCCGCGGCGCCGGCCGCACCACCGCTGCCACCGTTACCGCCCTGACCGCCATCGATGGGAACGGTGGAGTCACCGATCGCGCCAGCGCCGCCGTCGCCGCCGGTGCCGCCGCTGCCGCCGTTACCGCCGTTGCCGCCGCCGACACCTCCGATGCCCGCGCCACCGGCACCACCGGTACCGCCGCCACCACCGTTGGTGCCATCAGTGCCCGGATCGCCATCGACGGGAACGGTGGTACCGGCGCCGCCGTCACCACCGCCGCCGCCGTTACCGCCGTTACCGCCGGTGCCATTGGCGCCATCGGAACCACCGTCAGTGCCGGTACCCGCGGCACCAGCCGCACCACCGGCACCGCCGTTGCCGCCCTGGCCGCCGTCGATCGGAACGCTGGCGTCACCGTCAGCACCCTGGCCGCCGTCACCACCGACGCCGCCGCTGCCGCCGTTACCGCCGTTGCCGCCGCCGACACCACCGACGCCCGCGCCACCGTTACCACCGGTACCACCCGCGCCACCGTTGGTGCCATCACCACCGCCATCACCGGGCTCACACCCGCGGCCCCAGCGCCACCGTTACCGCCGTCGCCACCAGCACCACCGGTACCGCCGGCGCCATTGGCACCATCAGCGCCACCATCGGTGCCGGTACCGCCGGCACCGGCCGCACCACCGTTACCGCCGTTGCCGCCCTGGCCGCCGTCGATCGGAACGCTGGCGTCACCGTCAGCACCCTGGCCACCGCCACCACCGGTGCCACCGCTACCGCCGACACCACCATCGCCGCCACCGACACCACCGATACCCGCACCACCGTTACCACCGGTACCACCCGCGCCACCGTTGGTGCCATCACCACCGCCATCACCGGCGTTCACACCCGCGGCCCCAGCGCCACCGTTACCGCCGTCGCCACCAGCACCACCGGTACCGCCGGCGCCATTGGCACCATCAGCGCCACCATCGGTGCCGGTACCACCGGCACCGGCCGCACCACCGTTACCGCCGTTGCCGCCCTGGCCGCCATCGACCGGAACGCTGGCGTCACCGTCAGCACCCTGGCCACCGCCACCACCGGTGCCACCGCTACCGCCGACACCACCATCGCCGCCACCGACACCACCGATACCCGCGCCGCCGTTACCACCGGTACCACCCGCGCCACCGTTGGTGCCATCACCACCGCCATCACCGGCGTTCACACCCGCGGCCCCAGCGCCACCGTTACCGCCGTCGCCACCAGCACCACCGGTACCGCCGGCGCCATTGGCACCATCAGCGCCACCATCAGTGCCGGTACCACCGGCACCGGCCGCACCACCGTTACCGCCGTTGCCGCCCTGGCCGCCATCGACCGGAACGCTGGCGTCACCGTCAGCACCCTGGCCACCGCCACCACCGGTGCCACCGCTACCGCCGACACCACCATCGCCGCCACCGACACCACCGATACCCGCACCACCGTTACCACCGGTACCACCCGCGCCACCGTTGGTGCCATCACCACCGCCATCACCGGCGTTCACACCCGCGGCCCCAGCGCCACCGTTACCGCCGTCGCCACCAGCACCACCGGTACCGCCGGCGCCATTGGCACCATCAGCGCCACCATCGGTGCCGGTACCACCGGCACCGGCCGCACCACCGTTACCGCCGTTGCCGCCCTGGCCGCCATCGACCGGAACGCTGGCGTCACCGTCAGCACCCTGGCCACCGCCACCACCGGTGCCACCGCTACCGCCGACACCACCATCGCCGCCACCGACACCACCGATACCCGCACCACCGTTACCACCGGTACCACCCGCGCCACCGTTGGTGCCATCACCACCGCCATCACCGGCGTTCACACCCGCGGTGCCCTGGCCGCCGTTACCGCCGTGCCACCAGCACCACCGGTACCGCCGGCGCCATTGGCACCATCAGCGCCACCATCGGTGCCGGTACCGCCGGCACCGGCCGCACCACCGTTACCGCCGTTGCCGCCCTGGCCGCCATCGACCGGAACGCTGGCGTCACCGTCAGCACCCTGGCCACCGCCACCACCGGTGCCACCGCTACCGCCGACACCACCATCGCCGCCACCGACACCACCGATACCCGCACCACCGTTACCACCGGTACCGCCCGCGCCACCGTTGGTGCCATCACCACCGCCATCACCGGCGTTCACACCCGCGGTGCCCTGGCCGCCGTTACCACCAGTGCCACCAGCACCACCGGTACCGCCGGTGCCGTTGTTGCCGTCCGCGCCACCATCGGTGCCGGTACCACCGGCACCGGCCGCACCACCGTTACCGCCGTTGCCGCCCTGGCCGCCATCGACCGGGACCGTCGCGTCACCGTCAGCACCCTGGCCACCGCCACCGCCGGTGCCACCGCTACCGCCGACACCACCATCGCCGCCACCGACACCACCGATACCCGCACCGCCGTTACCACCGGTACCGCCCGCGCCACCGTCGGTGCCATCGCCACCGCCGTCACCGGCGTTCACACCCGTGGAACCCTGACCACCGTTACCACCAGTGCCACCAGCACCACCGGTACCGCCGGCGCCATTCGCACCATCAGCGCCACCATCAGTGCCGCTACCACCGGCACCGGCCGCACCACCGTTGCCGCCGTTACCACCGGTGCCGCCGTTGTTCAGCACGCCGTCGGCGCCGTCGCCGCCGGCACCGCCGACACCACCGTCGCCGCCCTTGCCGCCGTCACCGCCGCCGACACCTGCGACGCCCGCGCCACCGGCACCACCGGTGCCGCCCGCGCCACCATCGGTGCCATCGCCGCCGTTGCCGCCATCACCGGTGCCGGCCGCCCCGGCAGCACCGTCACCGCCGTTGCCGGCGTTGCCGCCGTTACCGCCGGTGCCGTTTGCGCCGTTGCCACCGCCATCGGTACCCGTGCCTGCAGCACCGGCCGCGCCACCGGTGCCGCCGTCGCCACCGCTGCCACCGGCATTCACCAAGCCGTTGGCGCCGTTGCCGCCGTTGCCGCCGTTACCGCCGTTACCGCCGTTACCGCCGCTGCCGCCGCCGACACCGCCGATGCCCGCGCCACCGTTACCGCCGGTACCGCCCGCACCGCCTTCGTTGCCGTTGGTGCCATCGCCACCGTCGCCGCTGCCATTGACACCGGCCGCGCCGTTGCCGCCGTTGCCGCCGGCCCCGGCGTTGCCGCCGATGCCGTTAGCGCCATCCGTGCCGCCATCAGTGCCGGAACCGCCGGCACCGGCCGCACCACCGTTACCGCCATCACCGCCGGCGCCGCCGGCGTTGGTCACCCCGGCCGCGCCGTTACCGCCGGTACCGCCCACTCCGCCCGAGCCGCCGGCCCCGCCGTCACCGCCGCCGACACCGCCGATCCCCGAGCCACCAGCGCCGCCGGCGCCGCCGTTGCCGCCGTCGGTGCCATTCGCGCCGGCCCCGCCGTCGCCGGTGCCGTTAGCGCCGTTACCGCCGGCCCCACCGTTGCCTGCGTTACCACCGGCGCCGCCGGTGCCGTTGTTGCCGTTGGTGCCGCCGTCGGTGCCTAGGCCGCCGGCGCCAGCGCCGCCACCGGATGCGCCATCACCGCCATTGCCGCCGTTGTTGAGGACACCCGCGGCGCCATCGCCACCCGCGCCGCCGACGCCACCGGTACCGCCATTGCCGCCATTGCCGCCGCCGACACCGCCGACTCCGGCGCCACCGTTGCCGCCGTCACCACCGAGACCACCGTGGGTGCCGTCGCCACCATTACCGCCGTCACCGCTGCCCGCAGCACCGGTCGCGCCGGCTCCGCCGTTTCCGCCGTCACCGCCGCTACCACCGAAGCTGTTGTTCCCCGCAGTACCGGCGGCACCCGACCCGGCGCCCGCGGCGCCACCAGCGCCGGCCGCGCCGCCGTCACCGCCGCTACCGGCGTCACCGCCGGGGTTGGTGATCCCGGCCGCGCCATCGCCGCCGTTACCGCCCTGGCCACCATAGGAGCCGTCACCGCCGTTGCCGTTGGTGCCACCATTGCCCGCGAAACCGCCCTGACCGCCGTTACCGCCGGCGCCACCGTTGAAGCCGTCCTGGCCATCACCACCGTCACCGGTGCCCGCAGCGCCGGCACCGCCGTCACCGCCATGCGCGCCGTCACCACCGTTACCGCCAGTGCCCGCGTTACCCGCCGTGCCGCTGGCACCCACACCGGTACCGGCCAGACCGCCGTTACCCGCGTTGCCGCCGTTACCGCCGTTGCCACCGGCCTGGCCATCGCTGCCGACGCCGTCGGCGCCGATCGCGCCGAGACCACCGTCGCCGCCGTTACCGCCCAGCCCGCCGTCGCCGTTGGTGCCGCCCGCGCCTGCGTTACCACCGGCACCACCGTCACCGCCGGCGCCACCGTTGAAGCCACTCTCGCCGAATGTGCCGGCATTGTCGCCCTGGCCGCCGTTACCGCCGGTGCCACCGTTACCGCCGACACCCGCGTTACCGTCGGCGCCACCGGTTGTGCCGCCGGTGCCCTCGAGGCCACCAGCGCCAGCGTCCCCGCCGTTACCACCAGCGCCACCGGCCAGGCCATCGGAGCCCGCACCGTCAGCACCGGAACCACCGGTGCCACCGCCGCCACCGTTACCGCCTAGGCCGCCAGTGCCGTTGGTGCCACCGGCACCCGAATTGCCACCGGCGCCGCCCTGACCGCCGGCGCCACCGTTGAAGCCGGCCTCACCGGTGCCATCCACACCGTTGTCGCCGCCGCCACCGTTACCACCGGTGCCACCGGTGCCACCGGTACCCGCGTTACCCGCGGTCCCGGCACCGCCGGTGCCGCCACCGGCCGCGCCGCCCGCGCCCGCGTCGCCACCGGCACCACCGGTACCACCGGCCTGGCCGTCGCTGCCCACACCTGCAGCACCATTGCCACCAGTGCCGCCGCCGCCACCGTCACCGCCCTGCCCGCCATTGCCGTTGGTGCCACCGGCACCGGCGGCACCGCCGACGCCGCCCTGACCACCGTTGCCACCAGCGAACCCGGTACCGCCAGGTGTACTGGCGTTGTCGCCAGCCCCGCCGGTACCACCTTGGCCACCTGCACCGCCCACGCCCGCGTTGCCGGTGGCGCCAACATTGCCGAACAACAGGGCCGACGAGGCGCCCGCGGCCCCACCATTACCCGCGGCGCCACCGTTACCGCCGTCACCGCCTTGACCACCGGGCACACTCGAGCCGACACCCGACGCACCGGCGCTGCCGTCGCCGCCGGCACCGCCGTGGCCACCCAGGCCGCCCGACCCACTGCTCCCACCAAACAGCGCCTGGTTAGCCCCACCGAGCCCACCGTCACCACCGGCCCCGCCGTTACCGCCGGTGAAACCGGGCTGACCGGGCGCCGGCTGCGCCGCGCCGCCAGCACCTTCACCGCCCTCACCGCCGATAGCGCCGGCACCGCCGGACCCGTTCAGCGAGAACACCTGCCGGTTGGCGCCACCGCCACCGCCGTTTCCACCGGCCCCGCCGATATCGCCGGTTCCGGCCACGCCGGCACCACCGGCACCGCCGATCCCGCCGGCACCGCCGGCACCGCCGCCAATGAACCCGTTAGCACCCCCAGCACCGCCATTGCCGCCAACCGCGCCCGCACCACCAGAACCGCCGGCACCGCCCGCACCGCCCGCGCCCCACAAGCCTGCCTGCCCGCCCGCCCCGCCGTTGCCGCCAGCCCCAGCAGCCGTCGGATTGTTGTAACCGGCCCCACCACTACCGCCGTTGCCGATCAGCCAGCCACCGTTACCCCCGGTGCCACCGTTGGGGTTGGCCGCCGTGCCCGCCGCACCGTTGGCGCCGTTGACAAACAGCGAGCGCCCCGTCAGCAGCTCCACCGGTGAGAAGATCCCGAACGGCTGCGCCGCCTGCACGATCGTCTGCAGCAGCCCGGAGCTGTTGACGTCGGCCGTCGCGTACGCAGCTCCGCCGGAGCCCAGCAACTGCGCGAACGTCGAATGGAATTGCGCGCCTTGCGCACTCAGCGCCTGAAACTCCGCGCCATAGTTGCCGAACAGCTTGGTGATCGCCGCCGACACCTCATCGAGAGCCGGCGCCGCGATCCCCGTCGTCGACGGCGCCGCCGCCGATGTCGCTTGCTTGATCGCCTCCCCGATACCACTCAGATCCGCGCTCGCATTTGCGATGGCCTCGGGTACTGCGTTCAGGAAAGACGACATCTTGGGCTCCATTCAACGACGGGCATGACAAACCAAGGGAACGATCTTCAAGACAGGCGGAGGGAACTGTACGCCCGTCGGAATGGGTTTGGAACGTATTTCGTCATTTTCATTTGCCGTTTCGCAGAGAGGCTTCTACGGCAGCGTTAATTAGGTGGGTCGTGACCTGCTCAGGTGCGCAGTTCGGCACGGGCGGGAAGGCGTGGCCTCTCGGCGTGTCGCGTCGGGGCCGGCGCGCCCTCAACCGCTGACTTCGAGCGGAAGCGAAAACGTTCCGGCGCCGCCGGTTACCAGGAACACCCAGCGGCCGTTCACCGGCAGCTTTACCTCGATGCCGAAGAACGCGAATCCGATCTCGCCGCCGGCCGCGGCCTCGGGCAGCTCGTATTCGAGGATCAGCGGGTCATCGTCCGTGGGAGGCCGGATCTCAACCTCGACGCGACGGGCCGGGCTGTCGGTCTCGGACTGGGTCAGCACCACGAGCACAAACCGGGCCTGGCGGTCGGCTTCGACGGCGAATGCGGACAGCACGCCGCCCGACACCGTGAGCTTGTTATGGACCACCGAAGCCGCTTCGGCGAGAAACGCCCCGGTAATCACGCCGCTGAAGGTACCGCCTCCCCGCCCCTCAACGTAAGGCGAACCTTGGGTTTCCCGGCGCAGCACCCGGCGTTTGAGGGGCGCATCTATACCTCTATATATGTAGCCATAAACGTAGCCAGCCATATGCGCATCCATCTAGATGCGCATATGGCCTTCCATAAGCGCATCACTGCAGGTCAGAAGGGCCGCCTCGCGGCCGGGCCGGCCAGGCCGGCTTCGGACACTCGACCCCTACAGACGACGCCGCGCTTCGGCGGCCGTGAGGGTGTGCGGTTGGAATCTGGTGGAAGGTTTCAGCCGTCGCGGACGCTAGGCCATTTCCGGATAGGTGCACAAAATGGCCGCCATCACCAAGGCCTGCAGGCTGGTGTCCTCGTCGGCCGCCAGCCGCTTCAGCGTCCGGTGCACGGCGCGCGGCAGATCGAGCGTGGTCCGCACGCCACCGCTGGCGCCGCGGTGCTCGATCGACGCGGCGGCCAGCAGGGCGGGCTCGCACAGCGCGGCGTTGATGGCCCCTCGAATCAGCTCGCCCATGGTGGTCTCTTGGTCCAGCGCGCGCCGCTTGAGGGCGGTCCGCATCGCCGGCACGAGATGCAGCGTGGTGCGCATTGCCTCGTACACCGCTGTGGTCGGCGACGGGATGGTCCCGGTGGCGTCGTGGCCCTGGAATGTGCTCGCGGCCCGAGTCGCCGCCACGGCCCCGGTGGGCCGACGGATGACCGCGGCGCGAACCGCGTCGGCCGGCGAAAGCTTCTCCGTCATACCTTCGCGGCCTCTCTTTCGATTCCGGCTGCTGTCACCAGCTCGTCGAACACGTCCTGGTAGTCTCCCAGGTGCCGCGGGATTTCGCGGCCAAACGCACGCTCAATTGCGGCGAGATCCCGCACGATGCATCGCAATACCGGAGCGTTCGCCTCGGCGAGGCTGCGCGGCATCTCCATCGCCTCCACCTTCCGCATATCCATCAGGGTGAGCAGAATCGTCGTGGGGCGGTGCTGGGTGATATCCAGCGTCGGCCACACCCGGTCGACGTCCGCGGCGCGGGCGCCGGTCGGAATGATCACCAAATCGGCGGCATCGATCGCCGCGTCGATGGCTCCCGCGGTACCGGGCGGGGTGTCGATCAGGACCAATTCGTCGGGGGCAGTGGACATCACTCGTACATCTGCCGCTGTTGCCGCGCAGACGTCAAACGGCAACGGCGTGCCCCGATACGCCGCCCGATCGGCCCATGACGACGCCGAACCCTGCGGGTCGGCGTCGACGACGCGCACACGCACCCCTCGCCGCACCGCGGCTCCAGCCAAAAACATTGCCGTCGTGGTCTTCCCGACCCCGCCCTTGGTGTGCACGAGTGACCAGATCACGACGCAGCAGATCTCCGTCCCCTTCGAGCAGTGTGCCTGCGGAAGCGGGCACCACCCAGCATGCTCCCCCTCCGGGCACGGTCGATGTGTGTCAAAAGGCCGCAGTACCTATCAGGCTCAAATACCGCCGCACGGTTGGCACCTGGAACATTGAGAGCACCATACCTCTCAGTACGGCACCACGCGGGCGTATCGGCCCTATCCGTATTGAGCCTTGTTAAGGCGAATAGCGTGCAGGTCCCGGGTCCTCCGGGCGGGCGCGATGCTGCTTGTTGCGCGCCGGCTCCGCCTGTCCGAGCCGATGCGGCGTGCGCGGCACTGGCAAACCCGCCGCGGGACGTGCGGGACGGAACTGCCCGACCGGACGCGAAGGCCGCCTGTCGTCGGCGTGGTCGGCGCGAAAACTGTTGTGCACAAATCCAATAGGAGCAGGCCGCGGTACTGAAACGGCCTGTTCGGAGCGCCTAGCGTCCTCCGCTCTGACGTCGGCTTCTCGCCGCAGGATGTACTCGACGTAGTCGTCACCGTCGTCGTAGCCGTCGTAGCTCGGCCTCGTAGCCGCCGCGCGGTTCGGACGGTTGTTCCTCCCCTGCCGTCGGCGAACTAATCACGTCGACTAAAAACAACGCGGCGACCACACCGAACAAGGCGATGAACGCGGGCAACAAAATCGACTGCGACATCGCAACCGAGAAGGGCTCGCGCAGGAACGCCGGCAACTCCAGCGCGCCGGCGCCGGCGGGCGCGTGCCCGCCCCGCGGCAGCTGGGCCCCGATGCGCGTCGTCATGAACGCAGCCATGCCTGCGCTCCCGAGGACTGCGCCTAGCTGTCGCGTCGTGTTGTACACACCGGAGCCGGCGCCCGCCAGGTCCGGAGGCAGGTTGCGGGTGGCGGTGGCGGTCAGCGGCGCCCACACGAATGCCATGCCCACGCCAAGCGCGATGAACGCCAACGCCAGCCGCCAGATCGGAGTGTCGGGGGCCATCTCGAAAGACAGCCATGTCAACCCGATCGCCAGCATTGAGAAGCCGAAGCCCAGCACGGGCAGAGGCGGGTAGCGGTCGATGATCCTGCCGACGAATGGCGCCAATACGCCGCTGGCGATCGCCATCGGTGCGATGAGCAAAGCCGATCGCGTCGGCGACAGCCCGCACACCGCCTGCGTGTAGAACATGATCGGCAGCATCATGGCCGTGGTCGCGAACGCGATGACCGCCGCGCCGACGTTGCACAGGCTGAAGTTGCGGTCGGAGAAGATGCCCAGTGGAATCAGCGGCTCGCGGGAGTTGACCGACTGCCAGTAGACGAACGTGGCCATCAGTCCAATGCCCGCGACGATGACCGCCCAGATCCAAGGCGCCCAACCCGCGGACTGGCCCTGCTGCAGCCCGTACACGATGGCGAACACGCCTGCCCCGGACAACGCGACGCCGAGCACGTCGAACCGGTGCGCCTTCGTCGGCAGCGCTGGGACCAACCAGACCGCCAGCGCCACACCGATGACGCCGAGCGGAAGGTTGACGAAAAAGATCCACTCCCAGCCCAGGCTGTCGACCAGCACCCCGCCGGCGAGCGGCCCGACCAGGCTGGCGACGCCGGCGGTCGCACCCCACACGCTCATCGCGGCGCCGCGGCGCTCCGCCGGGAAGATCCGGGTGATCGTCGACAGGGTCTGCGGGGTAAGCACACCGGCGCCCACCCCCTGCACGACGCGAGCCGCGATCAGCATCGCCGCGGTGCCCGACAGCCCGCACCACAGCGACGCCAGCGTGAACGTCACCAGCCCGACCAGGTAGAGGTTCTTGGTGCCGAACCGGTCACCGAGCCGCCCCGCGACCAGCAACACCACCGCATACCCCAGCAGGTAGGCGCTCGTCACCCAGATGACCGTGCCGTAGCCGACCCCCAGGTCGGTCATGATGGTCGGGTTCGCGATCGCCACGATGGTCGCGTCGACCATGATCATGAAGAAGCCGATCATCATCGCCCAGAGCGCGTTCCAGGGGCTGTCCCGGTTCCACCGACTGAGGAAGCCGACAAGCAGCCCATTCCGGGGCAATCTCGGCGAGTAGGTCATCGATATTCCATCCTGCCCGACCTACGCCGAACCTGCATTAGCCTGGGAAGATGAGCGCTCGTCGCAGGAGGTCCGCACCGGACCAGACGCAGGCCCCCGCGGGCGGCCGCCCTAAAGTGTCCACTCGAGCGTTGGCGCAGGTCATCGAGCGGAGCTCGCGGCTACAGGGCCCAGCCGCCGAGGCATATGTCGCCCGCCTGCGCCGCGCCCATCCCGGCGCCACCCCGGCCGAGATCGTCGTGAAACTGGAAAAGCGCTTCCTATCCGTCGTGACGGCCGGAGGGGCCGCGGTCGGCGGGGCGGCGACGCTGCCCGGCATCGGAACCGTGGCCGCCCTGTCGGCCGCCGCCGGCGAAACCGTGGTGTTCCTGGAGGCCACCGCGCTGTTCGTGCTGGCCCTGGCCTCGGTCTACGGCGTCCCGCTCAACCACCGGGAGCGGCGCCGGGCCCTTGTGCTGGCGGTGCTGGTCGGCGATGACAGCAGGACCGCCGTGGCTCAACTGATCGGACCGGGTCGCACCAGCGGTGCCTGGGTGTCGGAAAGCGTCGCCTCGCTTCCATTGCCCGCGGTGTCGAAGTTGAACACGCAGATGTTCAAGTACTTCGTGAGGCGGTTCACGGTGAAACGCGGCGTACTGGTCGCCGGCAAGATGCTGCCGGTCGGTATCGGCGGCGTCGTCGGCGGCGTAGGAAATCGGTTGGTGGGCAAGAAGATTGTCCGCAATGCGCGGATGGCATTCGGGCCGCCGCCCGGGCGCTGGCCGGTCACCCTGCACGTGCTGCCACCCGCTCGCTCAGCGGGCTGATCGTTAGGCATTGGCTAGCCACCACTGGCGCAGCGCCTTGACGTCGGTGTTGGACGAGCGGATGGAGGCCATCACGTTTTTGCCGTCGGTGGTCCAAATTATGGTCGCGACGCCGCCCTGGGTTCCGCATGCCTCCTGTCCGCTCGTCTGACCTTGCGTCCATGTCATCGGTGTTTGGCCACCGTCCACGCAAGGAGTCTGGGATACGTCCTTGATGAAGGCTTTGAACTCGGCAGCCAGAGCCTCGCCGTGTCCATAGAGTCGGTAGACAGCGGAAGCCGGTCCGCTGGAATCGGCGTTTTGGCCGCAATCGAGCTCGGCAAGGGTAAGAAAGGTCATTTTATCCGCCGCCGCCGGTTGGCAATTGCTGAGGCTGTAGCCCTTCGCCAGCGAGCCGGCCAGTGTGTTGATATCTGCCGCCGAGTTAGTGGCGCTGGGGTCGGCGGTCGCCGTCCCGCTAGCTGACAATGCGAAACTGCCCATCAGCGCCGCGGCCGTTGCGGCGCGCAGCCCGTTGGTGAGATGAGACATCCTGTGACTCCTTGGGGTTGCCGGAGCCACGGTGCGGCTGCGCTGTATCCCGTGACCCTAGACCGCCTGCTTCATCCCTGGTCAGCAATGTGCTGTGGGTCATAGACGACTCATCGCATCGGCATAAGGCGCCCGAAACCGGGCGCCACGCCCCGGCCATGCCGGACCGGCCCGCCCGGCGACGACACGCCGCCGTTCTGATCGGAGGCGCAGCTCAAGCGGCCTCTCGCGAGTTGCCGGAAAGCGCTAGCCTTTATGGGGCGTCAATCGACAAGAGAATCGAGGCGAACAGCGGCCGTGAGCAACACAAGTTCACCATTCGGGCAAAACGAATGGTTGGTCGAAGAGATGTACCGCAAGTTCCGCGACGACCCTTCCTCGGTCGATCCGAGCTGGCATGAGTTTCTGGTCGACTACAACCCCGAATCGGCGTCCGACGACGCGCAGCCCGCCGCCGCGCCAGCCCCGGCGGCCGGCAACGGTGCGCCAACCCCGCCAGCCACTGCACCCGCACCCACCCCGGCACCTGCGCCAGCCGCGGCACCCACACCGGCACCTGCCGCGCCCGCCGCACCGAGGGCCGCCGCTCCCCCGCCCGCCGAAGGTGACGAGGTGCAGGTGTTGCGCGGCGCCGCCGCGGCCGTCGTCAAGAACATGTCCGCGTCGCTGGACGTGCCGACCGCGACCAGCGTGCGCGCCGTTCCGGCCAAGCTGCTGATCGACAACCGGATCGTGATCAACAACCAGCTCAAGCGCACCCGCGGGGGCAAGATCTCGTTCACCCACCTGCTGGGCTACGCGCTGGTGCAAGCCGTCAAGAAGTTCCCGAACATGAACCGGCACTACGCCGAGGTCGACGGCAAGCCCACTTCGGTCACGCCGGCGCACACCAATCTCGGCCTGGCCATCGACCTGCAGGGCAAGGACGGCAAGCGCTCCCTGGTGGTCGCGGGCATCAAGCGCTGCGAGGAGTTGCGGTTCGCCGATTTCGTGTCGGCCTACGAAGACATCGTCCGACGTGCGCGCGATGGCAAGCTGACCGCCGAAGACTTTGCCGGAGTGACGATTTCGCTGACCAATCCCGGCACCATCGGCACCGTGCACTCGGTGCCGCGACTGATGGCCGGACAGGGCGCCATTATCGGCGTGGGCGCAATGGAATACCCCGCGGAGTTCCAGGGCGCCAGCGCGGAGCGCATCGCCGAACTGGGTATCGGCAAGCTGATCACCCTCACCTCGACCTACGACCACCGCATCATCCAGGGCGCGGAATCCGGCGACTTCCTGCGCACCATCCACGAGATGCTGCTCTCCGACGATTTCTGGGACGAGATCTTCCGCGAGCTGGGCAACCCGTACCTGCCCATCCGCTGGAACACCGACAACCCGGACTCGATCGTCGACAAGAACGCCCGGGTGATGGAGCTGATCGCGGCCTACCGCAACCGCGGTCACCTGATGGCCGACATCGACCCGCTGCGGCTGGACACCACCCGGTTCCGCAGCCACCCCGACCTGGAAATCGTCAACCACGGCCTGACGTTGTGGGACCTCGACCGGGTGTTCAAGGTCAGCGGATTCGGCGGTCGCGAATATTCGAAGTTGCGTGACGTGCTGGGCCTGCTGCGCGACGCCTACTGCCGCCACATCGGCGTCGAGTACACCCACATCCTCGAGCCCGAGCAGCAGCAATGGCTGGAAGAACGGGTCGAGACCAAACACGTCAAACCGACGGTGGGTGAACAGAAGTACATCCTGAGCAAGCTCAACGCCGCCGAGGCGTTTGAGACCTTCCTGCAGACCAAATACGTTGGGCAGAAACGCTTCTCACTGGAAGGCGCGGAGAGCCAGATCCCACTCATGGACGCGGCAATCGACCAGTGCGCCGAGCACGGCCTGGACGAGGTGGTCATCGCGATGCCGCACCGGGGCCGGCTCAATGTGCTGGCCAACATCGTGGGCAAGCCCTACTCGCAGATCTTCTCCGAGTTCGAAGGAAACCTCAACCCGTCGCAGGCGCACGGCTCCGGTGACGTCAAGTATCACCTGGGCGCCACCGGCATTTATCTACAGATGTTCGGCGACAACGACATTCAGGTATCGCTGACGGCCAACCCGTCGCACCTGGAAGCCGTCGACCCAGTGCTGGAGGGCCTGGTACGGGCCAAGCAAGACCTGCTGGACCGCGGCGCGGACGACAGTGACGTTAAAGGCGGGAAGAGCTTCTCGGTGGTACCGCTGATGTTGCACGGTGATGCCGCCTTCGCCGGCCAGGGCGTGGTCGCAGAGACGCTGAACCTGGCCAGCCTGCCGGGCTATCGTGTCGGCGGCACGATCCACGTCATTGTCAACAACCAGATCGGGTTCACCACCGCCCCGGAGTTCTCGCGCTCCAGCGAGTACTGCACCGATGTCGCGAAAATGATTGGGGCGCCGATCTTTCACGTCAACGGCGACGACCCGGAAGCGTGTGTGTGGGTGGCGCGGCTGGCGGTGGACTTCCGGCAGAAGTTCCGCAAAGACGTCGTCATCGACATGCTGTGCTACCGCCGGCGCGGGCACAACGAGGGCGACGACCCGTCGATGACCAATCCTTATATGTACGACGTCGTCGACACCAAGCGCGGTGCCCGCAAGACCTACACCGAGGCCCTGATCGGCCGCGGCGACATCTCGCTGAAGGAAGCCGAGGACGCGCTGCGCGACTACCAGGGCCAACTGGAGCAGGTGTTCAACGAAGTCCGCGAGGTGGAGAAGCACGGCGTGCAGCCCAGCGCGTCGGTCGAAGCCGACCAGGTTGTTCCGGCCCACCTGACCACCGGCGTGGACAAGTCGCTGCTGGCCCGCATCGGTGACGCGTTCTTGGCCGTCCCCGAGGGGTTCACCGTGCACCCGCGCGTGCAGCCGGTGCTGGAAAAGCGCCGGGAGATGGCTTACGAGGGCAAGGTCGACTGGGCCTTCGGCGAACTGCTGGCCCTGGGCACCCTGGTGGCCGAGGGCAAGCTGATCCGGCTGTCTGGTCAAGACACCCGCCGCGGCACATTCTCGCAGCGCCATTCGGTGATCATCGACCGCAACAACTGCGCGGAGTTCACCCCGTTGCAACTGCTGGCGACCAACAAGGACGGCACCCCGACCGGCGGCAAGTTCCTGGTGTACGACTCGCCGCTGTCGGAGTACGCCGCCGTCGGCTTCGAGTACGGCTACACGGTGGGCAACCCGGACGCCCTTGTGTTGTGGGAGGGGCAGTTCGGCGACTTCGTCAACGGCGCGCAGTCGATCATCGACGAGTTCATCAGCTCCGGCGAGGCCAAGTGGGGCCAGCTGTCCAACGTAGTGCTGTTGCTGCCGCACGGGCACGAGGGGCAGGGGCCCGACCACACGTCGGGACGTATCGAGCGCTTCCTGCAGCTGTGGGCTGAGGGTTCGATGACGATCGCGGTGCCCTCGACGCCGGCGAACTACTTCCACCTGTTGCGGCGGCACGCCCTCGACGGTGTGCAGCGCCCTCTGATCGTGTTCACGCCAAAGTCGATGCTGCGCAACAAGGCCGCGGTCAGCGACCTCAAGGACTTCACCGAGCTCAAGTTTCACTCGGTGCTGGAGGAGCCCACCTACGAGGAAGGTGTCGGCGACCGCGGCAAGGTCACCCGGATCCTGCTGACCAGCGGCAAGGTCTACTACGAACTGGCCGCCCGCAAAGCCAAGGACAACCGCGACGACGTGGCGATCGTGCGCATCGAACAGCTCGCGCCGCTGCCGAAGCACCGGCTCGAGGAGACGCTGGACCGCTACCCGAACGCCAGACAATTCTTCTGGGTCCAGGAGGAGCCGGCCAACCAGGGCGCGTGGCCACGGTTCGGCCTGGAGCTTCCGGAGTTGTTGCCGGACAGGCTGACTGGGATCAAGCGCATTTCCCGCCGCGCCATGTCGGCCCCGTCGTCGGGGTCGTCGAAGGTGCACGCCGTCGAGCAGCAGGAGATTCTCGACACCGCGTTCAGCTGACGCACAAACATTCGAAGTTACAAGCAACTGGCCCGAAGCCGTTGCTTGAAGCCGGCAAACGGTTAGCGTTTCACACCCAGTTCGTGCAGACCCTGAAGTGCGGGGGCACGGCGGACACGGCCGCCGAGGCGGCCAATGCCTCTGGGATCCAATGGTTTTTGCCGTGGAAGATCCTGACGGGTCGTCCGCTGGTCGGCAACGGCGGCACGGGCGGCAGCGGCACCGGGAACGGAAGTCACGGCGGCAGCGGCGGCGACGCTGGCGACGTCTTCGTGGCCAACCCTCAAGCCGCGTCCCCCGGCAAGGGTGGCAGCCCCGGTACGGGCGGACCCGGCGGCTCCGCCGGCACCAAGGGCAGCGACGGGACAATCAACATGTATTGACCACCAGACACGAAATCCCGCAATCCCATTGGAACTGGGGGATTTCGCGTCTGCTGGCGAAGCTACTTCTCGGAGCCGGACTTCACACCCATCGAGAGGAAGTCGAGCCGCCACAGGTACTGGAACAGCTTGAGGGCGAACTTCTCCAGTTCGGCGGCGTCGCCTCGGCGCGTCCCGTTGGCCGCGACGTCGGCGGCGATCTCGCGGATCGTGCGCTTGCCGTCGATGCCCCGCACGAAAGGCAACTGAGCCGCGTTGAGGTTCAGACGCCAATCGTTGCGGAAGATCTCGGAGCCGCTCAGGCCGCACCGCATCCGGTACATCGGCGCGTAATTGACCGCGTCGTCGGCCGAAAAGTCAATGGTGTAGCTCTTTTTCGGCCGTTCTTCCCGGCAGGCGAGGAAGAAGTGGCAGGCGTTCGAGGTCTGGATGCGTTCCATCACCGACCACAGCTTGTTCTCCGGCAAGTCGTCGATCGCCCGGAAGGCCTCGGTTCCCGGCGCGAACAGGTCGTGCGGGTAGTACGGCGCCTTGAGCAGCAGACCCTGGAAGACCAGTCCGGCGTCGGTGACGAGCTCCTGGCACTCCTCGATGGTGTAGCTGCGCTGGCGGCCGTGCAGGAACGTGTCCACCATCGCCGCGTCGGATGCCTGCAGGTCGCGTGCGATCCGCAGGTAGCGCTGCACAGGGTGATCGGGCGCCAGCACCCCGATGATTTCCTTGACGACCTGAACCGACTGGTCGTCCTGAGTAAGCCCCATGTCGCGGAAGACCGATTCGAGCACCTCGACTCCGATGCGCCCGTACGTCGCGTAGAGCATGATGCCCATCGCGCCGTCGGGCCGCAGCACCTCTTTCAGCGCCGCGATGCCCGCCGGCGGGCTCGCCAGGTGATGCAGTACGCCGGTCGAGATGACGAGGTCGAAGTCCTGCTTGAGAGTTGGCAATTCCTCGATCGGAAGCCGGTGCAACTCCAGGTTCCACAGCCCGTGCTTGTCCTTCAGGAACTGCTGATGGTCCAGTGACGGCTGGCTGATGTCGACCGCCACCACCCTCGCCTTGGGGTTGTTGTAGGCGAACACCGAGGCCTGGTTCGTGCCGCAGCCCGCGATCAGGATGTCGAGGTCGGGCTTGTAGTCCCGGTCGGGCCAGAGCACCCGGTGCGCATGGGACGGGTCGAACCATTCCCAGTTGCCCTCGACCCAACCCTCCAGATCCTGGATGGGGCGGGGGTACCGCCACCGCTCGTACTGGCGGACGACGACGTCGCTGCGTGGATCGTCGCTCATTGTGGTGGCTCCTTCGCGCTTTTACATTGCGTGGCGAGAATAGCCCATCTCCCCCTGTCCCACCGCAGGATTATGGGATACCGCCCCCATCACCCGCAAGGAATTCCGGGACTTAACGCCGGGAGTCAGGGTTGCGGCCCATCGCAACGAAATCCAGTCGCCACAGCGACTCAAACAGCTTGCGCCCGATGTTCTCGAGGTCCGCGCCGCCCCGCTGCGGACCCACGGCCACAGCGATCTCGCGGATCGTGCGACGGCCGTCGACGTGCGCAACGAAGGGCAGCTGGGCCGCGCTCAACGTCATGCGCCAATCGTTGCGGAATACCTCGCTGCCGGACAGGCCACACCGGAAGCGGAACGTGGGCACGTAGTCCAAGGCGCCGTCCGTCGAAAAATCAACGGTGTAGCTCTCTTTCGGCCGGTCCTCGCGGCAGGCCATAAAGAAATGGCAACCACTGAAGATGTGCAGACGCTCCATCACCGACCACAGCGTGCGCTCGGGCAACGCGTGTATCGCCTGATGCGCCGCGGTCCCCGGGGCGAACCAATCGTGCGGGTAATACGGCGCATTGAGCAGCCACCCCTGAAATGCCAACCCGGCCGAGGTGACCAGCTCAATGCAGTCGTCCACGCTGTAGCTACGGTCGCGGCCGTGCAGGAACGTATCCACAACGGCGCCATCGTATTTCAGCTCGGCGCCCTCGATCCGCAGGTAATTCTGCACCGGATGGTCGGGCGTCAGCAACGCGACCGTCTCCTTGACCGCGTGCACCGATGCCTCGCCCTGATCCAGCCCCAGGTCGCGGAACACCGACTGCAGCATCTCGACGCCGACCCGTCCATGCTTGGCGTACAGCGTCAAGCCGATCGCGCCGTCGCGTCGCAAACATCCGGCAAGCGACTTCATGCCCACCAGCGGCTCCGCCATGTGATGCAGCACGCCGGTCGAGACGATGAGGTCGAAGTCGCGGCTGAGCGACGGCAATTCCTCGATCGGCAGCAAATGCAATTCCAGGTTGCTCAGCCCGTGCTTGTCCTTCAGATAGTTCTGATGATCCAGCGACGGCTGGCTGATATCGACGCCGACGACTTTCGCGCCGGGATTGCGGTAGGCGAAAACGGCGGCCTGATTGGTGCCGCAACCCGCGATGAGAATGTCGATATCGGGTTTGTGATCCCGGTCGGGCCACAACACCTCGGAAAAGCGCGAGGGGTCATACCAATGCCACACCCGTGGGTCGAGGGCGTCGAGGTCGTAGATCGGCAGCGGGTATTTCCACCGCTCGTACTGCCGGGACACGACGTCTGCGCGCGGATCGGGCTGTGCCACCGCAGGATTATGGGGTACCGCGCTGGCCCGCGCAAGGATCGGGCCAAAGGCCTTCGGCGGCCCGCACATTGGCGCCCCGACCGACCGCATGAATATTTATCGGAATGGTTAGTGCGTAGCGTAGTACAGGCGTATTGTCCCGAGCGGTCCTGAACGTTGCTTTCGGGAGGAGACGCACATGTCGTCGTACGTGGTCATTGCACCGGAATCATTGGCGGCGGCGTCCGCGAACCTGAGCGGCATCGGGCAGACGATCCGAGATGCCACGGCGGCCGCCGCGCCGCCGACGACCGGGATCCTGCCGTCGGCCGCCGACGAGGTGTCGGCCGCCATCGCCCGGCTGTTCGGCGCCTACGGCCAAGACTTCCAGGCGCTCAGCACGCAAACCGCACGCTTCCACGCCCAGTTCGCGCAGGCAATGTCCTCCGGGGGCAGCGCCTACGGCCTCGCCGAGGCGATCCACGCGGCGGCCTTCTCGCCGGTTCAGGAGCTGACCGGGCGCCCACTGTTCGGCAACGGCGCCAACGGCGCGGCCGGCACAGGGCAGAACGGCGGCGCCGGCGGCTGGCTCTTCGGCAACGGCGGCAACGGCGGCTCGGGCGGCGCCGGTGGCGCGGGTGGCAATGGCGGGTCGGCGGGTCTGTGGGGTCATGGCGGCAACGGCGGCGCCGGTGGCGATGCCGTCGGCACGGACTTCAACGGCGGTAAAGGCGGCAACGGCGGCGCCAACGGCGTGATCGGCGGTGGCAACGGCGGGTCCGGCGGTGCTGGCGGCGCCGGTTCCGTTGGCGGCAGCGGCGGCGTCGGCGGCAACGGCGGGGCCAACCGACAAATCTTCTCGCTCAACGGATCCGGTGGCCACGGCGGCGTCGGCGGCAACGGCGCGGCGGGCGGCGACGGCGCCTCGCCCGTGACACCCGGCGCAAACGGGGTGAACGGCGGCAACGGCGGCAACGGCGGGGCCGGCGGCAACGGCGGCAGCAACGAGGCGCTCATCGGCGGCGCCGCCGGGGCCGGCGCCAACGGCGGCAACGGCGCGCTGGGCGGCAACGGCGGCGAGGGCGCCTCCGGTGTGGGCAGCGCCGTGGCCGGCGGCAACGGCGGGTCCGGCGGCCACGGGGGTAACGCAGGCGCCGGCGGGATCGGCGGCGATGGCGGCAACACCGGCAAGGAGGGCGTGGCGGGTCACGTGGGCGCCGCCGGCGACGGCGGGGCCGGTGGCAACGGCGGAGCCGGCGACAACGG
This sequence comes from uncultured Actinomycetota bacterium, assembly GCA_963758775.1. Classification (GTDB taxonomy): domain Bacteria; phylum Actinomycetota; class Actinomycetes; order Mycobacteriales; family Mycobacteriaceae; genus Mycobacterium. The sequence goes on along the minus strand of CAVWWU010000009.1, from coordinate 508,671 downwards.
CGGGGCCGGCCAGAGTGGCTTCGACGGCGGCCTGGGCGGCTTGGGCGGCGCCGGCGGCAACTCCGGTGCCGGCGGCACCAACGGCAGCGGCGGCCTCGGCGGCAACGGCGGGGTCGGGGGCAACGGCGGTAACGGCACCGCAGACACCGGCAGCGGCGCCGGCGACGGTGGAAACGGCGGCGACGGCGGCAGCGGCGGCTACGGCGGACTGGCCGGCACCGGGGGCACCGGCGGCACCGTGGGCAATGGCGGCGACGGCGCCGGCGGCGGCACCGGCGGCACCGGCGGCGAAGCCCTGGCCGGCACGGGACACGCGGGCGGCAACGGCGGCAACGGCGGCAACGGCGGCCGCGGCGGCGCCCCCGGTGGCCCGGGCAGCACCAGCGGCACCGCCGGCAACGGCGGCGACGGCGGTCAGGGCGGGGCCGCCGGCGACGGCGCCTCCGGTGTGGCCGATAGCGGCGGCGGCGCCGGCAACGGCGGTGCCGGCGGTGCGGGTGGCGACGGCGGTTACGGCGGGGACACCGGCCCCGGTGGCTCCGGCGGGACCGTCGGCAACGGCGGCAACGCCGGGGCCGGCGGCAACGGCGGCACCGGCGCCGACGGCCTGGCCACCACCGGGGATGTGGGCGGGACCGGAGGCGAGGGCGGCTACGGCGGTTGGGGCGGCGGGGCGGGCGGGACGAGCGGCACCAGCGGCAACGGCGGCGACGGCGGCGTCGGCGGCGACGGCGGCAGCGGCGCAAGCGTCGGCAACGGCGGCACCGCGGGCAACGGCGGCTTTGGTGGCAGCGGCGGCTACGGCGGCGCGGCCGGGTCACCGGGCGGGGTCGTCGGCAACGGCGGCAACGGCGGCAACGGCGGCAACGGCGGCGCCGGCCTCGACAGCGCCGCCGGCAGCGGCGGCAACGGCGCCAACGGGGGCGAGGGCGGGCAAGGCGGCGTCGGCGGTGGCTCCGGCGATCCCACCGGCGCAACCGGCATCAACGGCAGTGGCGGCAACGGCGGCGACGGCGGCATCGGCGGCAACGGCGGCACGGGCACCGCCGACACCGGCTCCGGAGCCGGTCTCGGCGGCAGCGGTGGGTACGGCGGCAGCGGCGGCAACGGCGGGCTGGCCGGCTCTCTCGGCAGCGGCGGCATCGGCGGCAACGGCGGTAACGCCGGTACCGGCGGCAACGGCGCCGCCGGCGCCGACGGCCTGGCCGGCACCGGGCACGACGGCGGCGAAGGCGGTTGGGGCGGTCTCGGCGGCGACGGTGGCAGCGCCGGCGACACGCACGGCACGGCCGGCAACGGCGCGGCCGGCGGCAACGGCGCCGACGGCGGGGCCGGCGGCAGCCTGGGCAACGGCAGCAACGCTGCCGGCCTGGCCACCGCAGGGCAGGGCGGCCTGGGCGGCAATGGCGGCATGGGCGGTCAGTCCGGCCAGGTCGGGACCAGTGGGACCGTCGGCGCCGGCGGTAACGCCGGCAACGGCGGGGCTGGCGGCGACGGCCTCGATGCCACCGCGGGTAGCGGAGCCTTGGGCGGCAACGGCGGCGGGGGCGGCTTCGGCGGGGAGGGCGGCGCGGCCGGCGGCATGGACGGCCACAGTGGCGATGGCGGCAACGGCGGCGTTGGCGGCCAGGGCGGCAACGGCGCCTCGGGCACCGCCGACACCGGCTCGGGTGGCGGCTCAGGCGGCAATGGCGGCCGGGGTGCCGACGGCGGCGGCGGCGGCGGCGCCGGCACGACTGGCACCGGCGGCGTCGGGGGCAACGGCGGCAACGCGGGCAGCGGCGGCAACGGCGGCATCGGCGCAGACGGCCTGGCCACCACCGGCGATAGCGGCGGTAACGGCGGCGACGGTGGGCAGGGCGGCTCGGGCGGCAGCGCCGCTCCCGGCGGCGCGATCAACGGCAACGGCGGCAACGGCGGCAACGGCGCCAATGCCGGTAACGGCGCCGACGGCAACAACGGCGGCACCGCCGGCTACGGCGGCTACGGCGGCGGCGGCGGCACCGGCGGCCACGCCGGGGGCACCGGCGGGACCGTGGGCAACGGCGGCGACGCGGGCAACGGCGGCAACGGCGGCAACGGCAGCAGCGGCGCTGCATTCAGCGGCGACGCCGGCGCTTCGGGCGGCAACGGCGGCGCGGCCGGCATCGGCGGCAGCGCCGGCGGCACCGCCGGCACCAGCGGCAACGGCGGGCAGGGCGGCAACGGCGGGCAGGGCGGCAACGGCGGCTCGGGAACGGGCGACAATGGCGCCGGCCCCGGCAACGGCGGCGCGGGCGGCAACGGCGGCCTCGGCGGTGTCGGCGGGGCGGCCGGCTCGGTCGGCACCGGCGGCAGCGTCGGCAACGGCGGTGCCGGCGGCGACGGCGGCACCGGAGGCGCCGGCACGGACGCCGCGACCGGTGCCGCCTATTCCGGTGGCAACGGCGGCAGCGGCGGGGCGGGCGGCTCCGGCGGCGGGGCCGGCAGCGGCGGCAATGGCAGTGACAGCGGCGTCGCCGGCAGCGGCGGCAATGGCGGTGACGGCGGCGTCGGCGGCACCGGCGGCGGCGTGGGTGACGGCGGCCTCTCGGGCTTCGGCGGCCGCGGCGGCGAAGGCGGCGTAGGTGGCGGGACCGGCTTCGTGGGCAACGGCGGCACCGTGGGCAACGGCGGCAACGGCGGCGCCGGCGGCAACGGCGGCAACGGCCTCGACGGGGCGGCAGAGACCGGCGACGCCGGGGGCAGCGGCGGGGGCGGCGGGGCCGGCGGCAACGGCGGCAACGCCGGTGGCTCGTTCGGGACCAACGGCAGCGGCGGAGCCGGCGGCCAGGGCGGCACCGGCGGCAACGGCGGCTCCGGTGCCGTGGATCCCGGCACCGGCGGCGGCAACGGGGGGGCCGCCGGGAACGGTGGCAGCGGCGGCCTCGGCGGCATCGCCGGCCAGATCGGCACCGGAGGGGTGGCGGGCAACGGCGGCACTGCCGGCGGCGGCGGCGCCGGCGGCGCCGGTGCCGACGGCCTGGCCGGCACCGGTGACAACGCGGGCGCCGGCGGCCTGGGCGGCGACGGCGGCACCGGCGGCGGCGCCGGTGGGGCGAGCGGCACCAATGGCGATGGCGGGGCCGGAGGCCAGGGCGGTCAGGGCGGCGTCGGGGGCTCCGGCGTCACGGGCTCCGGCAGTGCCGGCGGCACCGGTGGCCAAGGCGGCCTCGGCGGCGGTGGCGGCGGTGGCGGCAGCGCCGGCCAGATCGGCGGCGCCGCCTCAGGCACCGGCGGCAACGGCGGCGACTCCGGCGCCGGCGGCAACGGCGGCACCGGCGGCAACGGCGACCCAGCCGGCAACTTCAACGGCGGCACCGGCGGCAACGGCGGCAACGCCGGCGTGGCCGGTTCGGGTGGCTTCGCCGGCGGCGCGGGCGGCGACGGCGGCCACGGCGGTGACGGCGGCGACGGCGGCACGCCCAGCGGCACCGGTGACGGCGGCGACGGCGGCAACGGCGGCAACGGCGGCGCTGGCGGCAACGGCATCGCCGCGCCCGGAGGTGGCGGCGGCACGAAGGGCAGCGGCGGTGCGGGCACCCCGCCCGGCGGGGTGAAGGGCGTCGACGGAATCGACGGCACCGACGGCTCGGATATCTGAGCCATCAGGCGCCCGGCTACCCTCGACCTGAGCCGACGCAAGGGAGGGCGCTCATGGACGGGTTCGCAGGCAAGGTCGCCGTGGTGACCGGGGCGGGTTCGGGTATCGGGCAGGCGCTGGCCCTCGAGCTGGGCCGCTCGGGCGCCAAGTTGGCGATCAGCGACGTCAACCTGGAGGGCCTGGCCGAGACCGAGCAGCAGCTCAAGGCGATCGGAGCCGAGGTCAAGGCGGACCGTCTCGACGTGACCGAACGCGAGGCCTTCCTGCTCTACGCCGATGCAGTCAAGGATCACTTCGGCAAGGTGAACCAGATCTACAACAACGCCGGCATCGCCTTCACCGGAGACGTCGAAGTCACCCCGTTCAAGGACATCGAACGGGTGATGGATGTCGACTATTGGGGCGTCGTGAACGGCACCAAGGCCTTTCTGCCGCACCTCATCGCGTCCGGCGACGGCCACGTCGTCAACGTCTCCAGCCTGTTCGGCATCTTCTCGGTGCCCGGTCAGGCGGCGTACAACTCGGCCAAGTTCGCCGTGCGCGGCTTCACCGAGGCGCTGCGCCAGGAGATGCTGGTCGCGCACCACCCGGTGGCGGTCACGACGGTCCATCCGGGCGGCATCAAGACAGCGATCGTTCGCAACGCCACCGCCGTGGAGGGATTCGACAACGCCGCGCTGGCCAAGACATTCGACACCTACCTGGCCCGCACCAGCGCGCCCCGCGCCGCCGAGATCATCCTGACCGCCGTCCGCAAGAAGCGCGCTCGCGTGCTGGTCGGCGCCGACGCGAAGATCATGGACGTCATCGTCCGGCTGACCGGCTCGGGATATCAGCGGTTGTTTGGAACGGTGACGCGCTTGGTGGTCCCCCGCAGCAGCTGACTTCAGCGCCCCAGCGGGTGGTCGGCCAAAAACGCGCCGGCCACGGCGGCCGGATCGGCGCTGCCGGCCACCTGGCGGCGCATGTCGGCCAGGGCGCCGGTGTCCAGCACGCCGGCCACCTCGTTGAGGGCCAGCAGTTGCCGATCGTGCAGCGCGTTGCGCCGATACAGCGGCACCACGTTCTCGGCCTGAATCAGCGCGGGTTTGCCGTCGGTCAGCACCACCAGATCGGCGGGGGTGTCCGGAGCGGCGGTGGTGGTCCACGCCGCGGTCAGCTGACCGCTCCGCAGTGCATCGAACATCGCTGCGCCACTGGGGAATTCACGCGCCGCCTCCAGCGGGCACGAGCCCACCGACGCCGGCGTCCGGGCGCCGGATACCTTCCCGAGCACCAGCCCCTCGCAGCGGCTGGGGAGTTCGCTCAGGTCGGTTCCGCCCCAGGCTTTCGCGGTGGCCGCGGTGACCACCAGGGCCGGTTTGTCCTCCGCGGCGGTGGTGTAGTCACCGGCCAGCACGCCTTCGGGCAGCGCCGCGATCATCGCCTTGTACACCTGCGCGTCGGACAGCGCGGCGGCGTTGGGCTGCAACCGGCGCAGCACGTCCCCGGTGAACGCCGGCACGACGGTGAACTCCCCCGCATCCAGCTTGGCCATCGGGTCAGCAGCCGCCTCGCGGCGCGCGCCGAAGCCGTAGGAGCGCAGGGCCGCCACGTACAGGTCGGCGATCAGCGCGGATTCCGGGTCGGATGTGGATCCGACGACCAACTCGGGCGGTCCCGGGTGTTCGGCTGCGCAGCCGGCCGCGACACACACGGCGAGCAGCAGCGCCGCGAGGCGGCTGACCGTCAACCGCGCGCGGTCGCGGCCACGGCGGCGGCCACCGCCTCCCCCACCCGCAGATCGAGCGGGCTCGGCACGATCCGATCGGGCGCGAGGTCGTCGCTCACGACGGAGAAAATCGCCTCCGCCGCAGCGATTTTCATGTCCTGGGTAATACGACGCGCCCCGGCGTCCAGCGCACCGCGGAACAGCCCCGGGAACGCGAGCACGTTGTTGATCTGGTTGGGGAAGTCGCTGCGACCGGTGGCCACCACCGCCGCGTACTTGGCCGCGATCTGGGGGTGGATCTCGGGGTCGGGGTTGGACAGCGCGAACACGATCCCGCCGGGCGCCATCGTGGCGATCAGCTCTTCGGGCACCACACCCGCCGAGAGCCCGAGGAACACGTCGGCACCGTCGAGCGCTTCCACCATGCCCCCGGCCAGGCCGCGTGGGTTGCTGCGCTGCGCCAGGTCGGCCTTCACGCTGTTCATGTCGTCGCGCTCGACGTGCAGGATGCCGCGCGAGTCGAGCACCGTGACGTCCGAAACCCCCATCGCCAGAAGCAGATTCGAGCACGCGACGCCGGCCGCCCCGGCACCCGAGACCGCGACTCGCAGCGTCGTCATGTCACGGCCGAGCACCTTGGCGGCACCCATCATCGCCGCCAGCACCACGATCGCGGTGCCGTGCTGGTCGTCGTGCATCACCGGGCAGTCCAGCGCCTCGATGACCCGCTCTTCGATCTCGAAGCAGCGCGGCGCGGAGATGTCCTCGAGGTTGATCGCGCCGAACGTCGGCCGCAGCCGGATCAGGGTCTCGACGATCTCGTCGGGGTCCTTGGTGTCCAGCACGATCGGGATCGCGTCCAGCCCGGCGAACTCCTTGAACAGCCCGCACTTGCCTTCCATCACCGGCAGCGACGCCGCCGGCCCGATGTCACCGAGGCCGAGCACGGCGCTGCCGTCGCTGACCACCGCCACCAACCGGCTCGACCAGGTGTAGCGGGCGGCCAGCGTGTGATCGGCGGCGATCGCCCGGCTGACCTGCGCCACGCCCGGCGTGTAGGCGACCGAGAGCGCGCGCTGGCTGTCCAGCGGAGCCGTCAGACCTATCGAAAGCTTGCCGCCGATGTGCGCGTCGAAGATCTCGGCTTCTGAAATCGGGGGGATCCCACCCTGCTCGGCCTGATTCTGAATCGATTCAAGCAATTCGGACACGATGCCCAGGGTACTGACTACTCATTAGTAGGCCTAATTTGCACCAGTGTGACGGGAGTCTCAGATCAGCTTCAGCTCCGTTACGGCGTCGCGCTCCTCGGCGAGCTCGGCGGTCGACTTGTCGATGCGGCCGCGGGAGAACTCGTCGATGTCCAGGCCCTGCACGATCGACCAGTCGCCGTTCTTGGTGGTGACCGGGAACGACGAGATCAGACCCTCCGGCACGCCGTAGGAACCGTCGGAAACCACTGCCATCGAGACCCAGTCGCCGTCCGGGCTGCCCTGCAGCCAGGACCGGGCGGCGTCCACGGTCGCCGACGCGGCCGAGGCGGCCGACGAGGCACCGCGCGCGTCGATGATCGCCGCACCGCGCTTGGCCACGGTGGGGATGAAGTCGTTCTCGATCCAGGCCTGGTCGTTGACCACCTCGGCCGCGTTCTTGCCGCCGATCTCGGCGTGGAACACGTCGGGGTACTGGGTGGCGGAGTGGTTGCCCCAGATGGTCATCTTCTTGACGTCGGTGACCTTTGCGCCGGTCTTGGCGGCCAGCTGCGAGATGGCGCGGTTGTGGTCCAGCCGGGTGAGCGCGGAGAACCGCTCCTTGGGGATGTCAGGCGCGTTGCTCATCGCGATCAGCGCGTTGGTGTTGGCCGGGTTGCCGGTCACGCCGATGCGGACGTCACTGGCGGCGACGGAGTTCAGCGCCTTGCCCTGTGCCGTGAAGATCGCGCCGTTGGCCTCCAGCAGGTCGCCGCGCTCCATGCCCGGGCCGCGCGGCCGGGCGCCCACCAGCAGGGCCAGGTTCACGCCATCGAAGATCTTGTTGGGGTCCGCACCGATCTCGACGCCGGCCAGCAGCGGGAAGGCGCAGTCATCGAGTTCCATCACCACGCCCTCGAGTGCCTTGAGCGCGGGTTCGATCTCGAGCAGCCGCAGCTCGATCGGGCGGTCGGGCCCCAGCAGCGAGCCGCTACCCAGGCGGAACAACAGGCTGTAGCCGATCTGGCCGGCTGCACCGGTCACTGCGACCTTCAGAGGACTTGCGCTCACTTCCGTTTACTCCTTCATTGGTTTCTTCTCGGACGCAAAACTAGCGCACGACCATCGTCTCGAAACCCGCGGTTACCCCCCAACGCGTAGCATCAACTGCCATGCCCGCCGGGTTTGACGCACTGCCTGAACCGCTGCGAACGGTCGCGAAGCCACGGGTTCACCAGCCGCACGTCCACCCCGTCAGCCCACCGCCGGAGCCGCTGGTCGACTGCGGCGTCTACGTCGCCGGCCGGCGGTTGCCGGGCAAATACCACTCCTACGCGTCGGCGTTTGACGAGGTGCGCGAAATCGAACTGTCGCAGCAGGACATGCCGCAGGAGATGCGCCAGCAGGTGTTCGTCTGGATCGGGCTGCACGAGCCCGACGAGGCGCACATGCAGGAGGTGGCAGACGTGTTCGGGCTGCACCCCCTCGCTGTCGAGGACGCGGTCTGCGCCCATCAGCGGCCCAAGGTGGAGCGCTACGACGACACGATGTTCCTGGTCCTGAAGACCGTCAATTACGTGCCGCACGAATCGGTGGTGCTGGCCCGCGAGATCGTCGAAACCGGCGAGGTGATGGTCTTCGTCGGCAAGGGCTTCGTGGTCACAGTCCGGCACGGCGAGCACGGCGGACTGTCCCAGGTGCGCAAGCGGATGGACGCCAACCCCGAGCTCCTTCGGCTTGGCCCGTACGCGGTGATGCACGCCATCGCCGACTCCGTGGTGGACCACTACCTCGAAGTCAGCAACCTGATGGAAGTCGACATCGACGACGCCCAGGAAGTCGCTTTCGGGCCGAGTCGCCAGCTCGACGTCGAACCGATCTACCTGCTCAAGCGCGAGGTCGTCGAGCTGCGCCGATGCGTCGACCCGCTGTCGGTCGCCTTCCGGCGCATGCAGCTGGACAACCGGGACCTGATGTCCAAGGAGGTGCGGCGCTACCTGCGCGACGTCGCCGACCATCACTCCGAGGCCTCGGACCGGATCGCCAGCTACGACGACATGCTCGACTCACTCGTACAGGCCGCGCTGGCCCGGGTCGGCATGCAGCAGAACAACGACATGCGCAAGATCTCGGCCTGGGCGGGCATCGTGGCGGTGCCGACCATGTTCGCCGGTATCTACGGCATGAACTTCGAGTTCATGCCCGAGTTGAAGTGGCACTGGGGCTACCCGACGGTGGTCGGCATCATGGTCATCGCCTGCCTGTCGCTGTACTTCGCCTTCCGACGGGTCAAGTGGCTCTAGCCGGTCTAGTCACCTCTTCTCGCGAGCAGACACAAACTCCCCCAATTCTTCGGCGTGTCGGGCGTTTTTGCGTCTGGTGGCCGCATGCACAGTGACGCGCTCGTCCACATTTCGTTGGTAGCCGGCTACCTCAATTGCTAACGCCGCGCCATCTTGAGGCTGTGGATATCGAAAGCGTCCTTCTCGCAAACGGCGGCCTGGCCACCACATCTCAACTTCTGACCGTCATCTCACCAAAGCGGTTGGCCGGATTTATCAAGTCCGGCAAGCTAATTCGCGTGCGCCGCGGTGTGTATGCGGCCAGCGAGCCCGATGTGTTCGGCGAGCTAACTGCTCTCGATCTCGTGGCGGGTCAGCCGATCGTGGCGTGTATGGGCACCGCCGCTGCGATGTATGGCTTCGACACCGAGAACTCGCCCAGGCTTCATGTCTTGGATCCAGGGGTACGGATGCGTCCGTCGGCAAACATAATGGTGCATCAGCGAATCGGCGCACCGCTTCGGCGAGTTGACGGTCGCCTGGCGACGGCGCCCGCATGGACCGCTATCGAAGTGGCCCGCACGTTGCGGCGCCCACGTGCCTTGGGGACTCTCGACGCCGCGCTGCACATCGGTGCGTGCACCAGGGGCGAGTTGGACGCGGCGATTCGCGAACAGAAGGGGCGCCGCGGGATCGTGATGGTGCGAGAACTCGTCCACTACGCCGACCACCGCGCCGAATCTCCGATGGAGAGTGAGGCGCGACTGGTGTTCCTCGGCAGTGGACTGCCAACGCCGGAGTTGCAGTACAGCATCGTCGACCACTACGGCAGGCTCTGGCGCGTCGACTTCGCGTGGCCGGAAGCAATGGTCGTCGCTGAATACGACAGCGTGGAGTGGCACGTGGGCCGGGATGCCCTGTTACACGATCGCCTGAAAACCGCCCGTCTGCAGGAGTGCGGGTGGATCACCGTTCCAATGACAGTCGACGACATCCGGCACGATCCGATGGGCCTGGTGACGCGGATCGACAGCCACCTGACGAGACATAGCGCAGCTAGCTGAGCTGAACACCTCCACTCGCGAGCAGACGCAAAAGCGCCCGAAAGCCCGGCGTGTCGCGCACTTTTGTGTCTGCTCGGCAATGTCAATGTGGTTGCGCGGCGCGGCGATACGGATCCAGCACGTCGACGCCGTCGTGCACCCACGCCTGTCGCATGGCGTCGGGCCCCTTCAGCCGCACCCACGCCGCCTCGGTCGCGGTGATCGGCGTGGCGGAAAGAAAGCGCACCGCGTCGCCGTCGGGAATATCGCTGGGGCCCAACAACACCGCGGTGAACGGCGCGCTCTCCCACAGCGGGGAGCCGAGGTCGATCAGCGCGTCGGCCACCAACTCCACGCCTTCGACGGCCGGTGTCGCCGCCAGCACCGCGATGCTGCGCGCCAGCCCGCTGAGAGAACCCGGATTGCGCAGCCGGACAACGACTTCGACGTGCGGGGGCTCACGCGAGCAGCCCAGCGACACGTACGCCACCAAAGCGCCGGTGGCGAATCGCAGCACCTCGATGGGCTCGACGCCCAGAAAGGTCACACTGGCCGAAGCCGGCTGCACACCAAAGTGTTCGCGCAGGTGCCCGCGCACATGGTCCAGCGTCACGCATTTCCCCTCGCGAGCAGACGCAAAAGCCCCCGACACGCCGGGCGTGAGGGGACTTTCACGTCTGCTCGCCGATAAGACTCAGGTTGACCCCGGTGTCGGCGTCGAACACGGCGATCTTCGTGCTGTCGAAGGCCAACTCGATCGTCTGGCCGATCGCCGCCTTGGACGCGGCGGGAACCCGCGCCACGAACCGGCCCTCGTGCAACTCCGACTCCCCCTCCATTCCGGCCAGCTCGTCGAGTTGAGCGGCGTGCACGGCGGAGCCTGCGGCGGTGAAGTACACGTATTTGTCGGCGCCCAAGGATTCGACCAGGTCGACGTTCACCTCGAAGGTCGCCGTCCTGATGCGCTGGGAGCCATCGAGTAGCGCGGCATCGTGCAGGTGCTCGGGCCGCAATCCGACGATGACGTTCGTGTTTTCGGGGACCGGTGCTTCCAGCGGCACCTCACCGAACGGCAATCGCAGTCCGATCGGGGTCGGCGTGGCGGGGAAGAAGTTCATCGCCGGCGAGCCGATGAACCCCGCGACGAACAGGTTGGCGGGCCGCTCGTAGAGCTCGTCGGGGGTGCCGACCTGCTGCGCGACGCCGCTGTGCATGACCACCACGCGGTCGCCCAGGGTCATCGCCTCGGTCTGGTCGTGGGTGACGTAGACCGTGGTGGTGCCCAGCCGGCGCTGCAGCCGGGCGATCTCGCCGCGCATCTGAACGCGCAGTTTGGCGTCCAGGTTGGACAGTGGCTCGTCCATCAGGAAGGCCTTGGGATGGCGCACGATCGCGCGGCCCATCGCGACCCGCTGACGTTGCCCGCCCGAGAGCTGCGAGGGCTTGCGGTCCAGAAGCTCGGTCAGGTCGAGGACTCTGGCGGTCTCTTCGACCTTGGCCGCGATCTCGACCTTCTTCATCTTCGCCAACGTCAACGGGAACGCGATGTTCTGCCGCACCGTCATGTGCGGGTACAGCGCGTAGGACTGGAACACCATCGCGATGTCGCGGTCCTTGGGCTCCTTCTCGTTCATCCGCTCGCCGCCGATGCGTAACTCGCCCGACGAGATATCCTCAAGTCCGGCAATCATATTCAGCGTGGTGGTTTTGCCGCAGCCCGACGGCCCGACCAGGATCAGGAACTCCCCGTCGGCGATGGTCAGGTTCAGGTCGTGCACGGCCGTCGCACCGTTGGGATAGCTCTTGTGCACGTGAGCCAACTCGATCTCGGCCATCTATCCCTTCACCGCCCCAGAGGTCAGCCCGGCAACTATTCGTCGTTGGAAGATTAAAACAAACACGATGATCGGCACCGTGATCACGATCGCCCCAGCCGCGATCGATCCCGTCGGCTCCTCGAACTGCGAACTGCCGCTGAAGTTCACGATCGCCACCGGCGCGGTGATCGCCGCCTTGGTGGCAGTCAGCGACAGCGCCAGCAGCAGATCGTTCCAAGCGAAGATGAAGACCAGAATCGCCGCGGTCACCAGCCCCGGCGCCGCCAGCGGGACAATCACCTTGCGGAAGGCCTGGGCCGGCGTCGCGCCGTCCATCTTGGCAGCCTTCTCCAGATCCCAGGGGATCTCGCGGAAGAACGCCGACAGCGCGTAGATGGCCAGCGGCAGCGCGAACGTGATGTAGGGCAGGATCAGCCCCGGCCAGGTGTCGAACAGGCCTAGGAAGCGTTCGATGTTGAACAACGGCGTCACCAGCGAGATCGCCGGGAACATGGTGACCAGAAGGGTCGCACCGACGAGTAGCCGCTTGCCGGGGAACTCCAGGCGCGCGATCGCGTAGGCGGCCATCGCGCCCAGCACCACGGCAATCACGGTGGTAGTCAACCCGATTCCGACGGAGTTGATCAGCGCCGAGCTGAACAGCTCGCCCCGGAAGATGCCGCGGTAGTTGTCCAGGGTCACCGCCGACGGAATCAGCCTGCCGTCCTTGACCATTGACGTCGGCTTGAGTGACAGCGACAGAATCCACAGCACCGGAAGCAGCGCGTACACCACCACCAGCGTGTCCACCACAGCCCAGAACGCCGTGCGCCGCATGCCTAATTACCCCCGGGCGCGTGCGCACCGAACACCTTGATGAAAAGCACCGCGATCAGGCCCACACACAAGAACACCAGCACGCTGATCGCCGAGCCCAGGCCCACGTTGAAGCCCTTGAAAAGGTTGTCGTAGCCCAGGATTGACACCGAATCGGTGTTGTTGGCGCCCTCGGTCAGCACGTAGATGTTGTCGAAGATCCGGAAGGCGTCCAGCGTGCGGAACAGCAGCGCCACCACCACTGCCGGCTTGATGATCGGCAAGGTGATGCGTGTCAGCCGCCGCCACGCGCCTGCGCCGTCGACCTGCGCGGCCTTCAGCAGGTCTTCGGGCACCAGCGCCAGCCCGGCCAGCAGCAACAGCGACATGAAGGGCGTGGTCTTCCACACCTCGGCCAGCACGACGATCCCCAGCGACGGGATCTGGTCGGTCAGCGGCGCACTGCCGTGCGGCAATAGGTTGGCGAGATAGCCGGTGCCCGGCGTCCAGGCGTAGAACCAGCTGTACGCCGCGACGGCCGTCACGACGCCGTACGGGACGAGGACCGCGGTGCGCACCAGGCCCCTGCCGATCAGCGTGCGGTGCATCACCAGCGCCAGCGTCAGACCCAAGACGAACTCGATGGACACCGAAACCACGGTGATCGCCAATGTCACCGCCAGCGCCGTCCACCAGTACCGGTCGGTCAGGATGGTCACGTAGTTGCTCAAGCCCACGAAGGCCGTGTCGTTTGGGGTGGCAAAGTTGTTGCGCTGCAAGCTCAGCCACATCGCGTAGCCGATCGGGTAGCCAGTAACGGCCAGCATCAGTGTTGCCGCGGGCGCGACGAGCGCAAAGGCCAGCCGCCGTTCTGGGGAGCTCACGGCAGCAGGCCCTTCCCGTCGATCGCCTTCTGCACCTGCCGGGTGAGCTCGTCGGCCGTGCGCTCCGGGTCGATGTCGCCGATCGGCTGTAGCGCCGTCGAGAGCCGGATGGACACCGCCTGATAGTCCGGCGTGGCCGGGCGCACGGCGGCGTCGGTGAGCTGTTGGCGGATGATGCCCCACATCGGGTACTTGGCCTGGAATTGCGGGTCGGAATACAGCGACGCCCGCACCGGCGGCAGGCCACCCTGCATCGAGATGTACTTCTGGTTGTCCGGGCTGCGCAGGCACCGGATGGCTTCGAACGCCTCGGCCCGATGACCCGTCGTGCGCGCCACCGCCAGGTTCAGCCCGCCGATGGTCGCCTTGGCCGGCTGCCCGGGCAGCACGCCGGGGTAGGGCGCGAAACCGAACACCCGCCGGCTGGCCTCATAGGCAACCTGGAACTGCTCGTCATCGGGCGCGAACGTGCCGAGGTTGTTGACGCTGCCGGAAAGTTCAGGAATCCGGTTGAGCGGAAGGAACGGCACACCGCCCTTCACCGCGTTCTCCAGCATCGACGCCAAAACGTAGGGCCAGTTCACCTCCAGCGCGGCGTTGCCCTGTTCCACCGCAAGCCGAGCGGTACCGGCGTCGGAGCGGGTGATCGACGGGTCGGCCCCCGGGGCGGTGGCCACCGACTTGAGGATCCGGAGCGCTAAAACGGTGGCCGCGCGGTGCTCGGGGGTGTCGGTGAGGGTGACGCGGCGCCCGTCCTCGGAGAGCACCTGACCGCCAGCACTGACCAGCAGCGTGTTGAACCACACCATCAGCCCTTCGCCCGCGTTGGCCTGCACGGCGATCCAGCTCGGTCCGCCGGCGGCGTGCAAACGCGTGGCCTCGGCGACCATCGCATCCCATGTCGCAGGCGGTTGGGCTACCAAATCCGTTCGATACCAAAGCAATTGGGTGTTAGTGGTGACAGGTGCGGCGTACAGCTTGTGCTTCCAGCCCGCCGTCGCGAGCGGGCCGGGCAGGGTGTCGACTCCTGCGTCGCCCTCGGCCCGGCCCGCCGGGTCGTCGGACAGCGGCAGCACCCAGCCGGCTTCGGCGAACTCCGCGGTCCAGATCACATCGACCGCCATCACGTCCAGCGTGTGGTCGTTGCCGGTGAGCCGACGCGCGTATTGCACGCGTTGCCCGTCCGGCGACCTGGGCAGGCTCACGTGCGCCACGGTGAACCGGCCACCGAACTGCTCGTTGCAGCGCCGGGCCACCTCGGTGAACGTCGCGGCGTCGGTGGCCGGCGTATAAAACTTGATGACCAGGCCCGACGATCCGGACCCGCAAGCCGACACCATGGACACGACCAAGAGCGCGGTCGCTAATGCGCGGCGCACGTCAGATCGCAAGATGCGCCAGCAGATCCCTTGCCTTCTCGGCGTTTTGCGGATCGCAGAGTACGTCATAGCGCCCGGCGACCAGCTGCATCGTCGAGCTGAAATCCCTTGTGCCGCGGGCCATCGAGTACGGAACCGCCGACGTGACCAACCCGAAGAACACCCCGGCGACCACGCCGGTGGGCAGCACAGCATACGAGTTGCTGAAGACGCTGAGCACCAATCCGATGAACAGACCGAGCCAGGCGCCGCTGAGCACGCCGCCGCCGAGCACCTTGGGCCAGGTCAGCCGGCCGGTGACCCGCTCCACCTGCATCAGGTCCACCCCGACGATGGTCACCTGCTGGACCGGGAATTGCTGGTCGGACAGGTAGTCGACGGCGCGTTGCGCCTCGGCGTAGGTGGGATAGGACCCCACCGGCCAGCCTTTGGGTGGAGTCGGCAGCCCGGGCACCCCGCGGCGACCGGCGGACGCGCCGCCGGGTACCTGTCCGGGCTGGAAGGGACTAGTCATCGCTGCTCCATCATTCCAGGCTAGAGCGTTACCTGCACAGACGCGCCGGTCCCTTCAATTACGGTGAACGCATGACAGGTCCCGGCGAAGGTGCGCACGACGACCCGCGAACCCCCGAGCAACCGGCTTGGTACCCGCCCGGGGAACCGCCGCCGGCGCCCTTCGCGGCCGACTATCCAGCGACCTATCCGGGGCCGTACCCGCCGCCGTACCAGCCCAGCTACCCGCAATACGGACCGCAATTCGGCCCACCTGCGGGGGCCTACTACCCCCCGCTTAATCCCGGCTACCCGGCACCGCCGGCCGGAACTAACGGGCTGGCCATCGCTTCACTGATCACGGCGTTCGTCGGCTTTTTGTGCTGCGTCGGCTCGATCGTGGCGATCGTGTTGGGCATCGTCGCGCTCAACCAGATCAAGCAGACCCGCCAAGAAGGCCGCGGGCTGGCCATCGCCGGCATCTCGATCGGCGTGGCGGGCCTGGCGATGATTCTGATCGTCTGGATTTTCGCGGCCGCTTTGCACTCCTAGGCTTTCACCCATGGACTCGGTCAACCAGGTGTACGTGGCGCGCCTGCACCGGATGCTGGTGCTCGGTCCGATGGGCGAATCCTTCGGGCGGGTGCGGGATGTCGTGATCAGCATCAGCATCGTGCGCCAGCAACCGCGAGTGCTGGGGCTCGTCGTCGACTTGGCCACCCGCCGCAAAATCTTCATCCCGATTCTGCGGGTCGGCGCGATCGCGCCCGACGCGGTGACACTGGCCACCGGCAACGTGTCGCTGCGCCAGTTCGAGCAGCGGCCGGGCGAGGTGCTGGCGCTGGGTCAGGTGCTCGACACCCCCGTCCACATCAACGACCCGGACCTGCCGGACTTGGCCGGCGCCGACGTCGTGATCACCGACCTGGGTATCGCACAGGCCCGCACCCGCGACTGGATGGTGACCCGAATCGCCGTCCGCGGGCACCGCCGGCTGGGACGACGCGGCCCGGTGCACGTCGTGGACTGGCAGAACGTGACGGGCCTGACGCCGTCGGCGTTGGCGATGCCCGGCCAGGGGGTGGCGCAGCTGCTCGAGCAGTTCGACGGGCGCCGGGCGGTCGACGTGGCCGACGCCATCCGCGGGCTGCCGCCCAAGCGGCGCGTCGAGGTGTTCAAGGCGCTCGACGACGACCGGCTGGCCGACATCCTGCAGGAGCTGCCGGAGCCAGAACAGGCCGAGGCGTTGTCGCAGCTGGGTACCGAGCGCTCGGCCGACGTTCTCGAGGAGATGGATCCCGACGACGCCGCCGACCTACTCGGCGTGCTCAATCCCACCGACGCCG
This sequence comes from uncultured Actinomycetota bacterium, assembly GCA_963758775.1. Lineage (GTDB taxonomy): Bacteria > Actinomycetota > Actinomycetes > Mycobacteriales > Mycobacteriaceae > Mycobacterium. Next base: position 492,089 of record CAVWWU010000009.1, on the reverse strand, counting down.
AAATGCTGCTCACCCGAATGCATCCCGACGACTCCGACCCGGTGCGACGGCTGCTGACCTACTCCCCCGACACCGCGGGCGGCCTGATGACGTCGGATCCGGTGGTGCTGACCCCGGACACCGCGGTCGCCGAGGCGCTGGCCCGGGTCCGCGACCCCGACCTCACCCCCGCGCTGTCGTCGATGGCGTTCGTGGCGGAACCCCCGACGGCCACCCCGACCGGGCGATACCTGGGCTGCGTGTCGCTGCAGCGGCTGCTCCGCGAGGAGCCGGCCCAGCCGGTGGGCGAAATCGTCGACAGTGACCTGCTCACCCTCACGCCGGAGACCGCCCTGGGCGCGGTGACCCGCTACTTCGCCGCCTACAACCTCGTGTGCGGGCCGGTGGTCGACGACCAAAATCACCTGTTGGGAGCCGTGACCGTGGACGACCTGCTGGACCACCTGCTGCCGCATGACTGGCGCGCGGATGCCCAGGAACTCGACACGGGCGCCATCACCGCGGCCACCACGTCTGTGGCCGGGGAAGCCCAGTGAGCAACGCCGGATCGTCGCGTCTGCACACCCCGCGGACGTCGCGGCGGCCCTCGCTGCGCCCCGACCCCGAGGCCATCGGGAAGTTCACCGAGGCCATCGCCCGCTTCTTCGGCACCGGCCGCTACCTGCTGATCCAGACGATCGTGGTGCTGGTGTGGATCGCGCTCAACGTGAGCGCGATCGAGTGGCGCTGGGACCCGTACCCATTCATCCTGCTCAACCTCGCCTTCTCCACCCAGGCCGCCTACGCAGCGCCGCTGATCCTGTTGGCGCAGAACCGTCAGGAGAACCGCGACCGGGTGACCCTCAACGAGGATCGCCGTCGCGCCGCCCAGACCAAGGCCGACACCGAGTACCTGGCGCGCGAACTGGCCGCGCTACGGCTGGCCCTCGCGGAGGTTCCGACGCGCGAACATCTGCGCGACGAATTGGAAGATCTGCGCAGCCTGTTGGCCGATTTGGTAGCTCAAAATTCGGGGGCGGAGGCCAGGGGATCCGGGTGAGGATCAGATCCACCATTGCGCCACTCCCGTCACAAGAGTTATGTATGGTGATCTAGTTCACCAAGAAACGAAACAGACGCGAAATAAACGCAAAGACGTAACAAGTCCCGACGGCTCAAAATTCAAGGACGGTCGAGTGCGCATTGGGGGACGCCGGAGTCCACAACCGGCGGAGGCGTCGGAGATGCGCGCGCGTCGGACCAGCAGGTCGCCGGCATTCGGCATCGCCGTAATCACTCCCCTGGTCTTCGCCGGAGCCGTGGGTGGCGCCCCGTACATCTTCCCGAGCACGCCGTCTGCCGTCCGTGCCGCCATTACCCCGGTCGCGGCAGTCTCCCCGTCGGGCCCCGACATGTCCGGCCCTGGCGTCATCGTCGCCCAGCATCCGCCGACCAGCTTCCACATCGCCGCGGCCACCATCTCGGCGCCACCACCACCGAGGATCGTGAATGCGCCTGGTGCCCTTGGCATTCCGACGATCGCGCTGTCGGCCTACCGCAATGCCGAGATGAAGATGGCCGCCGAGGCGCCCGGTTGCGGCGTCAGCTGGAACCTGCTGGCCGGCATCGGGCGCATCGAGTCCGGCCACGCCAACGGCGGCGCCGTGGACGCGCACGGCACCGCGGTCGCCCCTATCTACGGCCCGGCGCTGGACGGCACACTGCCCGGCAACGAGGTCATCGTCCAGAACTCCGGAGGCGGCGGCGTCACCTATGCGCGCGCGATGGGGCCCATGCAGTTCCTGCCCGGCACCTGGGCGCGCTACGCCGCCGACGGCAAAGGCGACGGTGCCCCCAACCCGCAGAACCTGTTCGACGCCACGCTCGCGGCCGCGCGCTACCTGTGCAGCGGCGGGCTGAACCTGCGCGACGCGAACGGAGTCATGGCCGCGATCTTGCGCTACAACAACTCGATGCCCTACGCCCAGAACGTGCTGGGCTGGGCCGCGGCGTACGCCACCGGCGTGGTCCCGGTGGACCTGCCCCCGATCGTCGGCCCGCCGCCCCCGCTGGGCAGCGCGCACGACGAGCACCCGGAGGGGCTGGGGCCCAGCCTGCCGATGAACATCAACGGGCTGCCCACCTACGCCTTCGGTCCGCAGGAACCGCTGATCGACCTGAGCCCCCAGACGCCCGCGAACACCCCGCCGATGTTCCCTTGGATGACACCGCTGACGCCCCAAAACCCTCAGGGCCCGGTGCCGGTGACGCGGATGCCCGGCTGCACGCTGATCTGCATCGGCGGAGCCAGCGGCGGGCCAGGGCCGCTGTCACCCGGCGCGGGCCCACAGGTCAACGTGCCGCCGTCGGACCCGGCAGCACCGCCCGCTCCAGCCGGTTAACTCACCGCTGCCCGCACCCGCCTAGACTCGGCGGTGATGACTGCTGATCTGAGTGCGGCTATCCGCACCGCACTGGCCAAGGTGATCGACCCCGAATTGCGGCGTCCCATCACCGAACTCGGCATGGTCAAGAGCATCGATGTCGGGCCCGACGGCGGCGTGCACGTCGGGATCTATCTGACCACCTCCGCCTGCCCGAAGAAGAGCGAGATCACCGAGCGCGTCACCGAGGCCGTCACCGACGTGCCCGGCACCGGCGCGGTGCAGGTCAGCCTGGACGTGATGAACGACGAGCAGCGCACCGAGCTGCGCAAGCAGCTGCGTGGCGATGCCGCCGAGCCGGTGATCCCGTTCGCCCAGCCCAATTCGCTGACCCGGGTGTACGCCGTCGCATCGGGCAAGGGCGGTGTCGGGAAGTCTTCGGTCACGGTCAACCTGGCCGCCGCGATGGCCGCGCGCGGCCTGTCGGTCGGTGTGGTCGACGCCGACATCCACGGCCACTCGATCCCGCGGATGATGGGCACCACCGACCGGCCCACCCAGGTCGAGTCGATGATCCTGCCACCGGTCGCCCACGACGTGAAGGTCATCTCGATCGCCCAGTTCACCCAGGGCAACACCCCGGTGGTGTGGCGCGGCCCGATGCTGCACCGGGCGCTGCAGCAGTTCCTGGCCGACGTCTACTGGGGCGATCTGGACGTGCTGCTGCTCGATCTGCCGCCGGGCACCGGCGACGTCGCCATCTCGGTGGCCCAGTTGATTCCCAACGCCGAGATCCTGGTGGTGACCACGCCGCAGCTGGCCGCCGCCGAGGTCGCCGAACGCGCCGGCAGCATCGCGATCCAGACCCGCCAGCGCGTCGTCGGCGTGGTCGAGAACATGTCCGGGCTGACGCTGCCCGACGGGTCGACGCTGCAGGTGTTCGGCGAGGGCGGCGGGGCGCAGGTCGCCGAGCGGCTGACGCGCTCCGTCGGCGCTGAGGTTCCGCTGCTGGGCCAGATCCCGCTAGACCCGTCCATGGTGGCCGCCGGTGATGCGGGCGTGCCGATCGTGCTCGGTGCCCCCGACTCCGCGGTGGGCAAGGCGCTGTTGAGCATCGCCGACGGGCTGTCGTCGCGCCGGCGCGGACTGGCCGGGGTTTCGCTCGGGCTGGATCCGACCCGGCGCTAGGGCGCTGGCGCAGTCAGCGGCGTGGACCCGCGGTTGCGAGCCGAGCTGCGCCGCATATTCGACGGTGGCGGCCCCGGCGCCGACGATGCCGAGACCGCATTGGGCGACGGGCCGATCCGGCAACGACTAAAGGCGTCAATGCGTGCGTTGGCCGAGAGCCGCGGGCCGGACAGCAGCACCTGCCCGTCCGACGCCGCGAGGGCCGCTGCCGAGGACTGGCACGATTTGCTGCCCGAGGCCCGCGAGGTCGCACGGGAGCTGGCGAAGGCCGGCCATGTGGAGATCACGCAGCGCGGCGAGGTTCTTGATCCCGACGGCGACTGGCGTGGCCCCATCCGGGTCCGAACCGCCAGGACGTAATTGCGCGTACCGCGAGCGCGCTCATCTGTACCGCGACACGCCGTCACACGCGTACATTTGGGGACCTTCGCGTCAGGCCGGCTAGGTCGCGTCGGCGTCGAACGGCGCGGGCCCCTCTAACGGCCGCGGTGCTGGAGGCGGCGAGGTGGGCGCCGGCACCCCATTCGTGGGCTTGTCGAAGTTCCCGGTGAAGAAGGAATCGTCGCCGTCGAGCAGATGCTTGGTCAACGCCGCGCGCGGCGTCATCCCCCGCAACTTTTGCAGCTCACCCAAATGTCCACGCAGATCATCGAATTCGGGGCCCATGTCCTCGCGCAGCTGCGTGGTCATGCCGCTGAGATACTCGCGCGCCTGCCGCAGCGCGCCGGACGTCCAGCGAATCGCGCCCGGCAGCCGCTCTGGGCCGAGCACCACCAGCCCGACGACGACGAGCACCAGGATGTGCTCCCAGCTCAGATTGCCGAACATCTAGCCGGTATCGGGGTCGGGTTTCACCGTCAGCGTGACGTGCCGGCCGTCGCGGACCACCTCAACCGGGGCGTCCTGACCAATTGTCAACTGCCGCACGGCAACAACGAATTCGTCGGAGTCGGCGACCTTGCGGGTACCGATCTTGACGATCACATCGTTCTCCAGGATGCCACCCTTTTGTGCGGGGCTGCCCGCTTTCACGTTGGCAACCTGCGCACCGGCGGCGATCGCGTTGCTCACCGAGCGGGTGCTGATCCCGATCGTCGGGTGCACGATCTTGCCGTCCTTGATCAGCGTCTGCGCAACCTGCTTCATCTCGTTGACCGGAATCGCGAAGCCCAGCCCACTTGCGCTGTCCGACAACGACTTACCAGCGGTGTTGATGCCGATGACGTTGGAATCCATGTCGATCAGGGGGCCGCCGGAGTTGCCGTGGTTGATCGAGGCGTCGGTCTGCAGCGCGTCGATCACGGTGTCGGTGTCCGAGCCCTCGCCGGAGAGCGGGACGGGGCGGTGCAGCGCGCTGATGATGCCGTGGGTCACGGTGCTGCGCAGCCCGAGCGGCGCACCCGCGGCCAGCACCTCGTCGCCAACGCGCACCTTGTCCGAATCCCCAAGCCGGGCGACCGAGAGGTTGTCGACGTTGTCGACCTTGAGCACGGCCAGGTCGGTCTTGGGGTCACGGCCGACCAGGTTGGCTGGCACTTCCTTGCCGTCGTTGAACACCACCGTCGTCTTGAACTGGCTCGGGTTGTTCGCGGCCTCGGAGATGACGTGGTTGTTGGTGACGATGTAGCCCTTGCCGTCAATGACGACGCCGGAGCCCTGCATGCCCTCCTGGTCGCTCTTGGACTCGATCGTGACGACCGAATCAGCCGTCGCGGCAGCCACTTTGGCGAACCGGCCGGCCGGCCCCTCGGTGTTGTTCGGGGTGGACAGCGTGACCTTGGAGGTGGTGAACGCCTCGACGACTTCGGCCGTCTTGCGGCCGATCACGCCGCCCAGCATGCCGATCACCAGCGCGATGAGCACCAGCACGGCCAGCGCGAGGTAGGACACCTTGCCGCCGAATAGGACGTCGCGCACGCCCAGCTTGCCGCTGTAGTCCGGGGCACCGGGCGGCGCAGAGGGTGCGACCGCCGGGGTGCCCAGCGCCGCGGCGGCACCCGGGTCGCGCCACGGGTCGTCGGGTTCGTCGGGCCCGAAGCCGTCTTTCTCGGCCGCCAGTGCGCCCGCGTCGACGGGGTGGCGCTGCAGCGAGTCGAGGCTGCCGCCGGGCCGGCTGAAGGCTTCCTGCAGGACCGGATCGGCGGGTCGGTCATGCGGCTTGAACTCGGCCTGCTCGCGGTACTTCCGCGGACGGACGCGCTCGGCAACGAAGGACCCGATCATCCCGCGGGGACGGCCGAACTCCTTGGTTGCTGCCGGGTCGACCGGGGGCCGGGAGACGGGGCGCGGCGCCAGGCGTTGCCCGCCGTCGGCGCCGTCCTTATTACCCGTTCTGCTGTCGGAGTCGGACGTCAATTTTTCCTCTGTGTGCCGGGTGGGTGCCGGGTTAACGTATTCACCCTAGTATCCATGTTTCCCGACGTGCCGCTTAGCTGCGACGCTAGCGGCGCTTGCGCGGGTCGCGCCCTTCGCGATCCGAGCGATCCGGGCGATCGAAAGGTTCCGGCGTCTCGTCAATCGGGCCGTGCTGAATCTCGGAGAGCAACCCGAGCAACCCGGTAGGAATGCGGATGGGGTGCGAGTCGTGGTCACGCAGCGCGGACCGCGCCCGGCCCTGGTCTTCCACTTCGGCCGCGCAATCGGGGCACAACGAAAGGTGATGCGCGGCCCGCAGATGCGCGGTCATCCGCAGCTCACCGTCGACGAACGCCGCGACGGCCTCGATGGACAGGTGCTCGGTGGAGCCGAACTGGCGCGGCGCACCGACCGGCGCGTCGCTTTGCGAGGCGAATTGCGCGGGGAGCCAGGAAAAGGCGCGCCGGAACACATGTCCTCGGTCAGCCATCACCGGTACCCCTTGCTGCTGCCCACCCCTCGAATGTAGCGCGGCAACCTTTTGAAAAAGCGTCGTTTACGCGGACTTGGCGATCTCGGGGTGCGCGGCGAGGTAGTCGCGCAGCGCCTGACGTCCCCGGTGGATGCGGCTGCGCACGGTGCCCAGCTTCACGCCCAGGGTGGCACCGATCTCCTCGTAGGACAGGCCCTCCACGTCGCACAGGACCACCGCGGCGCGAAACTCGGGCGGCAACGAATCCAGGGCCGCCTGCAGGTCAGGGCCCAGTCGCGAATCGTGGTAGATCTGCTCCGGGTCCGGCTCGTCGGCGGGCACCCGGTCGTAGTCCTCGGGCAGCGCCTCCATCCGGATGCGGGTGCGGCGGCGGACCATGTCGAGGAACAGGTTGGTGGTGATGCGGTGCAGCCAGCCCTCGAACGTTCCCGGCTGATAGTTCTGTACCGAACGGAACACCCGGATAAAGGTCTCCTGCGTCAGGTCCTCGGCGTCCTGCTGGTTGCCGGACAGCCGGTAGGCCAGTCGGTACACCCGGTCGGCGTGCTGGCGCACCAGTTCATCCCAGGACGGCATGTTCGCCTTGTCACCGGTCGCGTCGAAGACCGCGGTGCCCTGCAACTCGTCGGGCACTTCCACCCACTCGTCGTCGCGGAACTGCGCGGGGTGCGACATGGTGGCTGGACTCAGGGGGGTGCTCACAGGGGTGATGGTTGGATCCTCCGAATTCGCCCTGCCAAGGCTTGGCAGTTCGTCATCGTCAGCAACACGAAGCTGCACTTTCCTATTCCCCTTGGTCCCAGCGACCCCGCCCCCATGATTCATACGAAGTACGGTTCCCCACTGGCGTATACGCCATGTAGGAGATAACTGAGGTTTGCCTGAGAAATCATTTCGTTACCTTCGCTGTGCAGGGCAAATCGGGGTCGGAGTGACATCTGTCGCTTCGTGTGGCGTGGGCGTGTCGCCGGGCGGGCAGCTTCAGGCGCGCCTGAATGACCGCGCCGCCAATCCGGCATACGCTGCGGGTCATGGACGGCAGCGACAGCACCCCCGACCAGGCGTCCCCCAGTCGGGCCGACGCGCTGTCCGCGCACGCCGAGGGCTCGATCTCCGAAGACGCGATCCTGGCGGGCGCCCGCGAGCGCGCCACCGACATCGGCGCCGGCGCGGTGACGCCCGCGGTGGGGGCGCTGCTGAGCCTGCTGGCCAAGCTCAGCGGCGGCAAGTCCGTCGCCGAGGTGGGCACCGGCGTGGGGGTCAGCGGGCTGTGGCTGCTCTCGGGCATGGCCGACGACGGTGTGTTGACGACGATCGACAACGAGCCCGAGTATCAGCGGCTGGCCAAGCAGGCGTTCTCCGAGGCCGGCGTCGGGCCGTCGCGCACCCGGCTGATCAGCGGCCGCGCCCAAGAGGTGCTGACCCGCCTCGCCGACGAATCCTATGACCTGGTGTTCATCGACGCCGACCCGATCGACCAGCCGGATTACGTCGTAGAAGGCGTGCGACTGCTGCGCTCCGGCGGCGTCATCGTCGTACACCGGGCCGCGTTGGGCGGGCGGGCCGGCGATCCCGCCGCGCGCGACGCCGAGGTCGTCGCCGTGCGCGAGGCCGCGCGGCTGATCGCCGAGGACGAGCGGTTGACGCCGGCGCTGGTGCCGCTCGGCGACGGCGTGCTGGCCGCCGTGCGCGACTAGGGCCTAACTCCGCGCCAGATGCGGCCAGGCGCGGGTTTGTTTCGAATTGCGCACGCGTCAAAGCGATTTGGGGAGTGCGCCAATGTCGTTGCGCTGAGCGAAGCGGGGTAAGTCGGCTATTGCTGCTGCGGCGCGCCTGTGCTGTGGCGGCACTACCCCCCTCCCCCTGGCACCGCGCAGCCCGCGGGCGTCGCCGCTAATCCAGCCCGCGCGAGAGAGCCCATTTTTAACTTTTCCCGGGAGCAAAAGTCCCCGCGGACCACTCGGGTCGAACTAGCCTAAAAGTTCGGGTTAAATCTTGGGTTTAAGAGTAGTTCCCGGGGGGAACTGGACGGTCGGTAGCGGTTGACGCGACAGCCGTCCTGTGGAAAGGACGCAAGGACTCTTGAGCGATTCCAAAAAAGAGCGTCATGTTAACGGGATGCCTTGGATGGCGGTCTATGCGGAGCGATTGCGCATGGCTGACCTTCGAGTAACCCGTCCACGAGTCGGCATCCTGAGGGCCGTGCAGGCAAATCCACACGCCGACGCGGAATCGATCTTCGGCATCGTTCGTGCCGCTCTGCCCGAAGTGTCGCGGCAGACCGTGTACGACGTACTGAATGCGCTGACCGAGGTGGAGCTCGTGCGACGGTTTCAGCCGTCGGGATCGGCCGCGCGCTACGAGACCCGAGTCGGCGACAATCACCACCACTTCGTGTGCCGCGGATGCGGCGCCATCGCCGATGTCGACTGTCCCGTCGGCGAGACGACCTGCCTGGTCCCCTCGGACGAATGCGGGTTTCTGCTCGACGAGACCGAAGTCATCTATTGGGGCTTCTGCCAAACCTGCTCGGGCGGCGCCGTGACCGAAGTAGCCACGCCGACCGCGCCCGCCCAGACGTGCGGTGACCACACCCTCGGACACACGCCGGCCATATCATCACGAGAAGCAGTGACGCAAGGCATCAGAGGCGTTGCCCTGTCGGGAACGGTCACCTCAGGCACTCCGTGGAGGGTGGCGGCAACCAAGACTGGCGGGCACACAGGCTCGACCTGACGATCCCGCAACAGAACCCGCCTGTTCCCTATGGGCGAAGCGAACGACTATGCCGCGCCGATCGTCGGTGGCGCACCTTCGACAAAACCCTGGGCGCCGCCTGAAAGAGTTCGTTCGGCACCGGACTGGACCGCGGTGCGATGAGCTGCGACCTCAAGGCCGCGTCGACCAACACCCGACGAAGTGGGACGACAGGTTCCGGGAAATGCTCTATGTGGCCACGAGCGGGAGCAGGCCCAAAAAAGTCACCGATACATCTTTAGCAGCCGCCGATTTAACAGCCTGGCCGTTGCCGGCGGAAAGTCGGCAACTCGCCGACCAACGAGTTAGCGTCGCCGACACACAGCGTGGGCGACGAAGGCAAATAGCATGGGCAGCTTCCTTCGGCGTGAATGGTGTGGAAGCGGTGCATCCACGGCGCCCCCCGCACATCCGTCCTTAGACGCCCATCCACGCCCAGCGGGTCACGACCCGCGAAAGCCCAAGTCACAGAACCACATCGCGACTTTGCCGCGGCGCCGAGGGGCGACAAAACCGACCGATTCCAGTTTGCAAAACCGACCATGTCCAGTTTACAAAACCGACCATGTCCAGTTTATAAATCACTACCATGTCCAGTTTATAAACCCGACAAATTCCAGTTTATGCCTCTCGAAAACCGACCATTTCCAGTTTATAAATCCGACCATTTCCAGTGTCATCAAATTCGTATCGATAACCGAGCTCGTTGCCGTACCGTTCCACTCAGTTGCTCAAATGCAGTCTCGGATAGTGCCCTTCCGCAGGGCTGGTGACGAACGTGAGGTGGAATGCCATGAGCTCTCCTTTCTACATTGACCCCGCAGTCGTCCAGTGGGTGACCGAGAATCTCGACAACATCGGCGCGAACTTGGCCAGCGATCACGCGGCGGCGGCCGGCCCGACCACCGGGGTGGTCGCGGCGGCGGCCGACGAGGTGTCAGAGGCGGTCGCGACGCTGTTCGGCCAGCACGCGGAGGGGTATCAGGGGCTGGCCGCGAAGGCAGCGGCCTTCCACAACCAGTTCACGCAAAACCTTTCGGCCGCCGGCAGCGCATACACCGCCGCCGAGGCGGCAGGTGCCGCGCCGCTAGCGTCACTCGTGGCCGGCGCGCAGAAGCTGGCGGTGTTTTCACCCTTCGCGGCGGCGACGGGCCGTCCGCTGATCGGCAACGGCGCCAACGGAACCACCGGTCTCGACGGTCAGGGGACCGCCGGCGGAGCAGGCGGGTGGCTGTACGGCAACGGCGGTGCCGGTGGCAATAGCACGCTACCGGGCGCGATCGGCGGTGCCGGTGGCTCGGCCGGGTTCATCGGTAATGGCGGGGCCGGCGGCATGGGCGGCGCCGGCGGCGCTGGTGGTGCCGGTGGTTCCGGCGGGTTCTTCTTCGGTGCCGGTGGCGCCGGCGGCGCGGGCGGATCCGCGGCTATCCCCGGTGGCGCCGGCGGCGCCGGCGGCGCCGGCGGGTTCGGCGGGTTGCTCTTCGGCCCCGGCGGTCAAGGCGGTGCCGGCGGGGCGGGCGCCCCTGAGCTGGGCCTAGGTATCGCCGGTGCCGGCGGTGCCGGCGGTGCCGGTGGTCAGGGCGGGCTCTTCTTCGGAAATGGCGGTGGCGGCGGTGCCGGCGGAGCGGGCATCGCCCCTCTTGCGACAGGTGGTGCCGGTGGCGCCGGGGGCGCCGGTGGGTTCTTCGCGGGCCACGGTGGTGATGGTGGTGTCGGCGGCGCGGGCGGCCCGGGCGTCAACAGCTCTCTTCCACTCGTTCCCGGTAGTCAGGGTGGTACCGGTGGCGCCGGTGGCGCCGGTGGCGCCGGTGGGTTCCTCTTGGGCAATGGCGGTGACGGCGGTGCCGGCGGGCCGGGCGGTGCCGGTGGTAACGGCGGTCTTGCCGCTCCCGGCGGTGACGGCGGCTTCGGCGGTCAAGGCGGTGCCGGCGGTACCCCCGGCATCCTCGGTAAGCCGGGCGCTCAGGGCGCACAGGGTGGCCAAGGACCTCACGGCGCGACGGGCTAGCTATTCACCCAGCACGGCTGTGGCTTGAGGGCGACGTGGATTGCCTAGCCGTGTTGTCTGAGTTGTCCTCATGATTTGCGCATTCTGTGGCGGTGTTCGACGGTCCGTGTTCGTCCTATGACACCTTGCCGCCTTCTTCGGGCGGCAGGCGGATCGGGTCTGTGCGGCTGAAGGAAACCGTTTCGCAGCAAGCAGATCTGATCACGGGAATCGTGGCGCTCACCGGGTATTGTGCAGTGCTACAAGGAGATTCACATCTATTTAAGATTGGCGCAGCACCCCGGCCGCGGATCGAACCGCCCGTCGCTGGTATGCGCGGATCGTTTGGCCGAGTTGGGATCGCTCCATCGTTAAGTCTCGTCTTCCCTTGCAGGACGGCCGATTTCACCGTTTGCCCGGTGCGCTGTTCGCCGAGCCGCGCGACCAATGATCTACAGCCCCCGCTACTTTCGCGCGTGCAACCCGTCCCTCACACGCGATTGCTATGTAAACTTTGAACGTGTCCACACGAGTAACCGCAGGCTCATCGATCTGCCTGAACATGATCGTGAAAAACGAGGCCGACATCGTCGCGGAGACGCTTGATTCGGTCGCGCCCTACATCAGCTCGTGGGTGATCGTCGACACCGGCTCGACCGACGGGACGCAGGACGTGATCGGCAAACACATGGCTCGCCTGGGCATCCCAGGCGAGCTTCACGAACGGCCGTGGCGCGATTTCGGCCAGAACCGCAGCGAGGCACTGAACCTCGCCCAAGGCCACGGCGACTACATCTGGGTCATCGACGCCGACGACATCGTCGTGGGCACACCCGACTTCACCCAACTAAGCGCCGACATCTACCGCATGCGCCTCGGAGATGCCTCCTTCACCTACTGGCGCCCACAGTTGTTCCGCGACGGGGCGCCCGTGCGCTATGAAGGCGTCGTCCATGAGAAAGCCGTATGGGAAGCCGACTGCGTCGTCGGGCGCCTCGAGAGCGACTACTACGTCGAATCTCGTCGCCTCGGTGCCCGCAATCAGGATCCGCAGAAGTATGCGCGTGACCGCGACCTGTTGCTGGCCGAGGTGGAACGAAACCCCGAGGACGCGCGGTCGGTGTTCTATCTGGCCCAGAGCTACTTCGATCTGGATGATTTCGTCAACGCGCGCAAGTGGTATGAGCGGCGGGTCGAGATGGATGGCTCGGACGAGGAGGTCTACTACTCGATGCTCCGGCTCGCGGAGTCGATGGCGAAACTCGATGTGCCGTGGATCGTTATCCAGGAGGTCTACCTCCAGGCTTGGGAGTTTCGGCCGACCCGCGCCGAGGCGCCACATGCCATTGCCCGGCGGTACCGCGAAGATCAGCGCTACCTGCCCGGTCACTTGTTTGCCCAGCGCGCCGCCCAGATCCCGTTTCCCGAAAAGGACCTCTTGTTTGTCCACGCAGACGTCTATGCCTGGCGTGCGCTCGACGAGCAGGCGGTGTGTGCCTCCCAGCTTGGCAAGCATGTGGAAGCGTTCGGGCTGTGCCGGCGGCTGCTTGCCCTCTCCGATATCCCTCACAGTGATCGCCAACGGATTGCAGTCAACCGCGACGTCAGCGTGCCGGTCATGTTCGCGGCGGCGTCACTTTATCCCGATGCGCTCGCGCCACGCCTGGCGCCCGGCCCAGGCGAGGCCAAAGTGGTCGTTAGCCTGGTCGCCGGACCGGACCGGGAGACCACCGAGCACTCCATTAACTCGTTTCTGAACTGCTGCCGCGATCTGCCACTGTGGTTCGGGCGCTTCCTCGTGTTCGATGCCGGCCTGTCAGCCTCCGACCGCGCGCTGCTGCACGCCCGCTACCGGTTCCTCGAGTTTGTCGAAGGCAGCCCCGGCGATGCACCCGCCGCGCGGCTCGCGCAGCTTCGCGCTCAGATCCGGGGACGGTTCTGGCTACACCTGGACCAGGGCTGGCAGTTCTTTGCGCCCGAGAATCTGATCACCCGCCTGATCGCGGTGCTTGAATGCGAGCCACAGGTATTCCAGGTGGGAATAAACTTCGCCGATGCGGTCAAGCTGACTGGCGTCTGCGCGGCCGATCAGGAGGTGTGCCGCTCACCCGATGCCGGCCGCTACGTCCTGGCCGAGGCGGTGGCCAGCGGCCCGGCGATGTTTGACACCGCGCGCCTAGATCGGGCAGGCGGCATAGGGGGCAGCGACCCAGATCCCATGTCCGAACTCGGTTGGCGGGCGGTCGCTGTCGGACTACAGACCGCCAGCCTCGACGAGGTCCTGTGCATCGCCGCGGTCCAATCCGTGCAGCAAGCCAAAGCCCCAGCAAAGGTCGCGAAGAAGGTTGCGGCCCGACCCGTGCGACAACCAAAAGCCCCGGCACGGGTCGCGAAGAAGGCCGCAGCCCGACCCGTGCAACAACCCAAAGCCCCGGCACGGGTCGCGACCAAAGGACGTCGGCCGAAAACGCCTCCTGAGTGACTGGATCGAGCCCGGCGACGTTCGGTACCCATTGATACCCAGCCCAAAGGCGCGCGGGCCGCGAGCGCTACGGGTTCCTCTGGTTAGTCGATCGCAGCGCGGGGCTGCAGGCACTTCTGGTGCGGTGCTCGGCTCACGCGGCTGCTTACGAAGTCGGCTTTGTGTTGCGCGTCATCGCGACAAAATCTAGACGCCACAGCGATTCGAACAGCTTGCGACCGAATTCCCCAAGCTCCGCCAGGTTGGCTTGTGGCGCGTCCTTGCTCTGCGCCACCCGCTTAGCGATCTGTCGAATGGTTCGCTGGCCGTCGACCTGCTGCACGAAGCGCAGCTGATCCTGGGTGAGACCCGCACGCCAATTCGGTCGGTAAATCTCTTCGCCGTCCAGACCGCAGCCCATGCGCATCGTCGGCACGTAATGAAGGGCGTCCGCGGCTGAGAAATTGACCTTGTAGCTCTTTTTCGGTCGGTCAGGCCGGCACGCGATGAAAAAATGGCATGCGTTCAAGACGTGCAGGTCCTCTATCACGGACCACAGCTTGTCCTCCGGCAATGCGTTCATGGCTCGATCGAGCGAGCCCCCTGGGCTAAACCAATCGTGTGGGTAATACGGGGCATTAATGAGCCATCCCTGGAACGCCAGTCCAGCCGAGTCGATGAGGTCGAGCGATTCATCTATAGTGAAACTGCGCTCGGGGCCATTGAGAAACACACTCGCCAGGGCGGCATCGGACTGCGCCGAAACCGGTGCCATTTTGAAGTAATTATGAACAGGGTGCTCGGGCGGTAGCGCCGAGATAATTTCTCTGACCTTTTGGACCGACTCCTCGTCGGGACGTAGACCCATGTTACTAAAGGCCAACTGCAGCATTTCGATCCCGATTCGGCCGTACTTCGCGTAGAGCATCACGCCGAGGGCACCGTGGGGCCGTAGGCAAGCGCCAAGTACTTTCATGCCCGCCGCAGGGTCTGGCAGATGATGCAAAACGCCGGTCGACACTATGAGATCGAAGTCGCGTCCCAGCGTCTGCACTTCTTGGAGCGGAAGCCGGTGCAACTCGAGGTTCCACAATCCATATTTGTCTTTCAAGAACTGCTGATGGTCCAGTGACTCTTGACAAGTGTCGACCGCTACTACTTTTGCGGCACGGTTCTTGTAAGCAAAAACCGCAGCCTGGTTGGCGCCGCAACCCGCGATCAAGATATCGAGATCATCTTTGTAGTCGCGGTCAGGCCACAAAATCGGGTGAGCGTGAGCGGGATCGAACCATTCCCAGTTGTTTTCGGTCCATGCCTCGAGGTCCTGTATCGGTTCCGGATACCTCCACGAGTCATGTCGCGGGGAAAACACCTCGGCACGCAGGTCCTGGTTCATATCAGCAGTAGACCCTCCCAGTCGCATGTGATCGCGGATCGCTTGTCGTGCCGGAACATCACAGGTCCGGCATCCTCGGCCCAGGGACTAACCCTCCCACACGATCCTCCGAAAATTATCGGTTACCCCCCGTTCTCCCGCAAGGAAACGTGTCGATTCATACGAATCGGCACGATGAACGCGACCCGCCGGGGAGGAGGTCCATGCCAGTCGGCCCGTGCGAGAGGGGCGGTAATCCGTTGCGGGAGTTGAACTATCGGATACCCATGGGCATGGTTGGCGCCCCGACGGATCGATTGCGTACGTGATTGTGCGATGCGGTTTGGGTCGCGATAGGTGCAGGGCCGGCCTAGCGGGAAAATGGTATGGGTTCGGCAGGCACGTTCAAGCGCCACGCGATCGTCAAGGGCGGCAAGCGCTACGTATCCTACGGCTGGTCGACGCGTATCGGGATGAGCGGGGCCGGGTACTTTGCACCCATGCGTTTCGCCGTCGCGGTTGTGTTGCCGCCCGACCATCATGACATCAGCGGTGGAGCTTTTAATGAGGTCGCCGAGGCTTTGCACCATGGCCTGGTGGCGCTTGGCCATGACTCGGTAGTGACTAATCGCCTTGACCTCGACGATCGCCGCACCATCGTGCTCGGCGGAAACCTCCTCGTCCAGTACGCCTTAAGGCCGCCCAAGAACCCGATCTTCTACAACCTCGAACAGTTGGGCGATGACCTGCCGTGGATGACGATGCCGGAGTTCGTCGACCTCTTCCGGCGCTACCCGCATTGGGATTACAGCCAGGCCAACGTCGAGTACCTCGCTGCTATGGGGCTGCCCCGGCCCGCCTACGTGCCGATTGGATACGTGCCCGAGCTGACACGGATCGCCCCGGTGCCAGAGGACATCGACGTCTTGTTCTACGGCGCACTCAACGGGCGCCGCTACGCCGTGCTGCGGGAACTGCACGAGCGAGGTCTTCGGGTCAAATGGCTAACGGGCGCCTACGGCGCGAGCCGCGATGCCTGGATCGCACGCTCGAAGATCGTCCTCAACTTGCACTACTGGGAAGCGAAAATCTTTGCGATCGTGCGTGTTTCGTATCTGCTCGCCAACAAACGCGCGGTGGTCTCCGAGCATAGTGCCGATCCGAGTTTGGAGCGCGACCTGGCCTCGGGCATCGCGTTCGCCGACTACGACGAACTGGTCGATCGGTGCGTGGAGCTCGTCGGCGACGAGCGCGCGCGGCGCGAGCTCGCCGAGCGAGGCTATGAGGCTTTCGCCGCTCGCGACCAGGCCGTCATCTTGCAGCGCGCGCTCTCCCAAGACCTCGAAGCCGTCATGCGCCAGACCGCTGTAAGCGACGACCCGGGCCTCGAAGACAAAGACCACAGCGCAGATCTCCGCGAGCGCCAAGAGTTCACCTTCAACCTGTTCAAGCATAAGTCTGCGCAGGAGCGAGATTGGTTGCTGGGCAAGGTCAAACGCAACCCCGAGGATGCGCGGTCGGTCTTTTTCCTCGCCGAGACCTACTTCCGGATGGAAGATTTCGACAACGCGCGGAAGTGGTGTGAGCGGCGGGTCGAGATGGGCGGCTGCGACGAAGAAGTCTACTGGGCGATGTACCGGCTCGCGGAGTCGATGTCGAACCTCGGTGAGCCATGGCCGGATGTTCAACAGGCCTACCTCACGGCGTGGGAGTTTCGACCGACCCGCGCCGAGGCGTTGCACGCCATCGCCTTTCGGTGTCGCGTCGAGCAGCACTACGGGCTTGGTTACCAGTTTGCCCAGCGCGCCGCCGAAATCCCCTTCCCCGACGAGGACCTCTTCGTACCTAGATATGCGGACATTTACGCCTGGCGCGCCACCGATGAGCAGGCTGTGTGCGCATCCTGGATCGATAAGCACACCGAGGCGTTCACGCTCTGCCGGGGCCTGCTGGCGCGCCCCGAACTCCCTGACCCCGACCGGCAACGGATCGCGACCAACCGCGACTTTTCGGTGCCGACCATGCTCGAGGCGGCCGCACCCTACCCCGAAGCCCTGGCGCAGTCCCTGCACCACAAGTCCCGCTCAAGCCGAGGTCACCGTCAGCCTGATCGCCGGACCCGACCGCGAGACCACCGAGCAGACCATCAACTCGTTTCTGAACTGCTGCCTCGACGTATCGCGGGTCGGCCGCTTTGTGGTACTCGACACCGGCCTGTCCGCCCCCGACCGCGCCAAACTGAAGAAGCGCTACGGGTTTCTCGAGTTCGCCCGCCGCAAATCCGGCGACAAGCCCGCCCCCCAGCTCGCGCAGCTGCGCGCGCAGATCAACGGACGATTCTGGCTGCACCTCGGCGGAGGCTGGCGGTTTTTCGCCCCCGAGAACTACATCACCCGCCTGACCGCGGTACTGGACGCCGAACCACACGTGTTTCAGGTGGGCATCAACTTCCAAGACGCCGCCAAACTCACCGGCGCCAGCGCCGCAGAAGACTCGGTGCGCCGAGCACCCGACGCCGGCCGCTACCTACTCACCGATGGAATGGCAAGCGGCCCAGCGATGTTCGACACCGCACGCCTGGACCGAGCCCGCGGTGTGCAAAACAGCGGCCCCAATGCGAACGCCCGACGTGGGCGACCGGCCGCCGGCGCCGGGCCGCGGACCGCCAGCCTCGACGAAGTGCTCTGCATCGCCACAATCTGACCGCCACCCACGGACCCCCATGCAGGTGAGCGACCGACGGCAGATTTATCGGATCGGCGCGTGATCGATACGCCAGTACGTACCCCATCCGTCAATCGGCAGTATGGGCGATGTGATCCCGTAACGTTCGCGAAAATCGTTAACGGCCTTTGCGCAAGCCGGCAGCAAATAATCGTCCACTATCACGAAGCCGCCATACGCCACCTTGTGATAGAGCGCATCCAAAGCTTCAATCGTCGATTCATACATGTCGCCATCAAGTCGCAATACAGCTAGTTGATCGATCGGGGCGGCTGGCAACGTGTCCTTGAACCAACCCTCAAGGAAAACAACCTGTTCGTCCAGTAACCCGAAACGCCGGAAATTCTCCTCAACATCGGCACGCGACACCTCGAGTTGCCTATGCGTATGGTGCTGATCGCCCGCATCGGCGGGGAAATTCTCGGGGTCTGGCGGTGGAAGTCCGGCAAAACTGTCAGCGACGAAGACACGTCGCGTGCTATCACCGTAGGCGTCCAGAATTCCCCTCATCAGAATGCAGGCGCCACCCCGCCAAACGCCGGTCTCTGCAAAGTCACCCTCGACGCCTTCAAGTAGCACCGTCTCGCAGGCGTCGCGTAGGTTTCGCATGCGGACACTCCCTATCATTGAGAACGAAAGTGACGGCCAGTCCCTCCCCAAGAAACGCTTCTCGGGATCGAACTTGCCGTCCGACCAGTAATCAAAGGGCGCATCTTGGAAAAGCATGCCGGTCAGCGATGCCTCGAGAAGATTGAGGTACCGCTGGACCAATCTGCCGCGGCCCACTTCTTCGTGTTCCGACTCTTGAAGCTTCATCGATGGGGCGAAGGTTGAGGTTAGTTGCTGCGTTCCGCGTATTTCCGCGATCTGGCGTCGGCGCCCATCCTGGAAGACAACCCTCACCCCAACGGAGAAGGCCGGTGCGAGGCCGAACGTTCCGATCGCCTTGCTAAAACCCACTTTTGGCGAAGTGTCATACAACGTCGCCACATCGGGCCGCGAAACATCTAGCTCGCAGCACGCAACAACGATTTGATCGTGGACAAACTCCAACCTGGCCACGGGCGCCTTGCTCACGACCCAGCCGAGGACCTCAATGGCCCATCCGTCGACTGGACCCGTCCGAGGGCGGTCGAGCCAAGCACCGGTGATCAGGTCATCACTAGGAGAGACGCTGATCTCGGATAGCTCCACTGCCATGCGGCGATCCCGTCCCTCCTCGTTGCGGCAGTGCACCTTTCGCTGCTCCACCTCTGGGAACCACCCGGTGCTCCTGGTTAGTAACCCGGCGCGGGCATCGGGTGAATATCGCTAGATCCATCCATGCCGCTCGGCCAAGTCTTGCACCGCAACGGCACTAACATCCGCACAAGGCGGATGGCCCACCTACGGCGGGCACTGGAGGAACTGCAGACTCCGGTGAACTTGAGCGGTTGCGTTCACTGAACGCGGAATTCGGGCAGTGCCTCCGCCTACGGCGACTGCCAAACCCAAAGCGGCTTTTCCTCGGGCGGCTCGGGCGACAATCCCCGAGCGTGAGTTGGAATGGGTCTGCCGAGCGCCTGCAGAGCGGAAGCCAGAATATCTTTCCAGCATTCAAGTGAC
Source organism: uncultured Actinomycetota bacterium (assembly GCA_963758775.1). Taxonomy (GTDB): domain Bacteria; phylum Actinomycetota; class Actinomycetes; order Mycobacteriales; family Mycobacteriaceae; genus Mycobacterium. The sequence continues at coordinate 472,781 of CAVWWU010000009.1, read as the reverse complement.
AGGGTACTCCAATCGGCGTTCCACCCAGAAAATTGGTCTATGTAACCCTTCAGTAGATTGTTTCCGATTATCTCGCACTGCCCGACCAGGTGGGTCTCATCCGGTCCCGCGACTTCAACCCAGAGCAGCGCAGCCTTCGGGTTATAACGGCGCATCAAGCTGATGAGAGGCAACACCTCGAACTCGTGCAGCGGAGCCCCCTTTCTCAGGAGGACGAACACTTTCTCGCCATCCTCGAGATCTTCTTTGAAGAATCGCGCCATCATTTTCAATCTAGTTGATTCCTTACGGCGTAACGTACCAATATCTCGGCGCAAGGTATCAACGTCCAGATTCGGCTCAGCCAGAACGAACGTGTGAAAAAACATGGCCAGACTTTTGTATGCGCCGTGAAATTCTCTGTTCGGGGTTGGGTAAATATCCAATTCTTGTTCGTCGTTCAGTTCTGAGAATTCGCTGCAAAGGCATTGGATCAAGCCATGCAACTGAATGTTAGCGAATCTGAACAACCCCAGGGGCTCGGCCTCGCACTGCCTTTGTACCAGTCCAAATTCACAGTCCTGCCCCATGCTTTGGAATTTGGAAGCGATTTTCTTCCAGTCGGGAACTAAGGCTTGTGCGCGCCAATCGCTCGACACAAATTGGCCAGTCTTCCCGCACCAGCCCATCGAGTCATCTGCCTCCGCCACTGGCAGCAAAGCGGCCTCGTGCACTGCGATTGCCAGCTCCCGAGAATCTGGCGCGATTCCGAACCTCTGCGGGCTCCCCGCATCCGGGTGAATGAACAAGATCGCTAGTTTCCCTGAGACCACCGCCGGCGCCGGGACACGAAAGCCGATCCAGCCAGACAATGCGATTTTCATTTCGGCAACGGTCTCAGTGCCACAAACGACAGTGCAGCGCTGACCGCCGATCTGACCATTTGCAAGGTACGGTGTGACCCGCAACATAAGAATGAAATCGGCAGCGTTGATCTCCGGCGGCATCGGCAAGGCGAGCACGCTGAAACTGCCAATCATCCAGAGGTGAGGGTCTTCTTGGAAGGACCGAGCCTAGGCCGATTATCTCCTTGCTATGGCCGCTTTCACCAAGAGAGATCCACCCGCCCAATTGCGTCCCCACCTGCGACCCGTCCGTGACGCCAATCTGAGCGTGCTGCGTCGGCAGGGTGTCTGCGGACCGGGCTCGCAGCCAGATCGAGCCGCCGGGATTGTTGAGGAAAAGCGGGTTGGTCTCCTGAATCAACGCACGCTGTCGCCGCGCGAACAAGCCATTCCAGAAAACCACCTCGAACGCCGAATTGTACATCAAAAAGGCGCGAAGAGCATAGATTTCATTCCAAGATTTATTGTCCTCGAACAGCCATTGCCGTGGATACTCGAACGGGTAGGAAATAGCCTGAAAATGTACCAGCACGCCCTTGTTGAGGCTGGGCAGGATGGAGAACAGCGCGTAGTGCACATCGCTGGCGGTCTTGAGGACGTGGGTGGTGTCGATAACCAGGATGTCGTTCTCACTGAGTGTGGAGAACGTCGAAACCGGCACATCCTGGACGGACTCCTCGATGAATTCGACCCGGGAACGATCCTCGTCGCGAAGCATGCCGCGCAGGCGATCGGCGTCTGGATCTATGCACGTCATCGTGAAGTCGCTCAGATCGAAATGATCGACGGCGTCCAGCATGCACACCGAGGAGAACCCTGATCCGACCTCAATGACGTTCTTGGGCTTGAAATGGGCAATCATCGCGCGCAGCATCATGGCGTCGCCGTACGGATACATACTGTTGTAGTAGTAGCGGTTCTTGCCGTCGTCATGCTCGCTGAACGGTGTGTTCTTTATGAATTCTGCGTTTTCTATCCACAACCGCACCATGGCGCCTTCATCGAGATGGATCCCTTTGATGTCGCCAGGTTTCTGCAGGTACTGCTTCTCGACGTATTCGCCGACGGTCGATGGATCCACAATGGGCGAATACTTCTGCCGAAGCCTGTGCTCTTTCGAGTTGACGAACGCAAAATAAACTTGCTCGGGTGGCAAGTCGGCGGCGGTGGTCACCCAGTGAGCGAGTCTCAGCCGGTGTGGGATCTCGCTTCAGAATGGTGGCGTAGAGGCTGGCGATATATTCCTCGGCAGCGGCGGGGCTCATGCGCGGTATTTTTTGGGCGTCCGCAGCGGCTCGCAACCGGCTTTTGTAGTCCTCCGACGATACGAACTGTTCCACCAGTTCCGCCACCTTGAGTCCCTCGCGCGCTCCCTCGCGCGCATAAGCAGACCAGACCTTTAGTTCGTTTTCCCCGGGCGGGTGACCCAACAGGTCCCGGTAAAGTCCACGAACAGTTGCTTCGGCGTCGACAATCTCCTGGCCCCGCACGTCTGACGCGCGCTTTCGCGGCAGTCGCTCAATTAACTCGGCCAATCGTTCCGCCAGTTTCAGGTACACCACGCGGTGATAGTGGTTACCAAGTTCGTGCACCTGCTCGTCATCATCCACGAAGTCGCTGAAAGAGACGGCCTCCGCATATGGGTACGCGCGCAGGATGCTTGTGACCAATTCGTTGTAATGCGCCGTTGCCGGCTCGGGCTGAACGACGCCCTGCACGCGATGGCGATCATGGTCCAGCAGCATGATGAGCTTGGCACCGACCGGAACGTGTTCCAGCAACGCCCATAGCGTCGCCGCCCTCCTGCCATCGGACATCGCCCGCGCAGTGCGATAGTTTCGCCGCATGTGCCGAGCGACCTCGGTGAGATGGAGGCGTGTTCTCTCATCACCTCCCTCCTGCTCTTCCACCATGCGCTCGAAGGCTCCGTCCGGCAAAGTGGTCACGTCCCAACATTTCGCCATCATGAATGCCAATTCCCACCCATGGTGCGCATGCTGATAGTGCGAATGGTGGTCCGAATAACGGCCACTGTCCAGCGCGCCGCTGAAGACGATCGCGGTTCCCGGCGGGCTTCGGCGAAGTAGTCACCGGCAAGCACATCGGCCGGGACACCCAGGGCCTTTGCTTCCTCGCAAAATTCCGATCCCGTGCGATCGAAGGCTGATACTGCCAGCGCACAGCTGTTGAGAAGAACGAATTTGTTGTTGGCGACGAAGCTTCCTCGCACCTTGACTTCTGGGACGTATTGCTTCAGGTAGAGCCTGATTGGGTAGATCTCGCAACCGCCCCATAACCGTAATTCTGGAGCGATTGCTGCGACCTCGGATTCCGATCGGAAAATAATTCGGAAGACGACACCAGGCGAACCCAATCCACCACCTCCTGCCCCGACAGATCCGTGACCACCTCGCCGGCCACCGACAGCTTCGGCCGCTCGAGGTAGTCGTAGACCCATCGCTCGACCAGCATTCCCAAGGTGCGGCACGAGAAGCAGAAATCAAGAAGCTCCCGATGTGCCGAGTCGTGCGCCTCCATATTGACTCGCATCAGGAAGAAGCCGACGTATCCGTAATCGCCGTACCGGTCGGCGCCCGGATTGAGGCCCGCCTGCACCTCCATGCGGCCTGTGTCCCTGCGCAGAATCCCGCGCGCCGCCTGAAGATCCTCTGGCAGGCGGCGCTTAGTAAAGTTCAATTGATTGGTCCGATTGATCAGTTCAATCGCACGATCGAGATTGGCAACATCCTCTAGGTCGTGATCGAAGCAGACGCGGATGTCCGAATCTCTGAGAAACTGGTGCCCGCCGCCGTCCGCTGAGCGCTGCGCCTCGTGTCGCGTTTCCAGCAACTTGTAGTGCTTCAACCTCGACAGTTCGCTGTCGTCCTTGCCGACGAAACGAGGATCAGCGAGCAGGTTCGGAATGAATTTCTCATTCTCGAGTTGCAGGTCCGGGATTAACGCCTTGGCTTCGGCGAGGTTGCGAGGATTGTCATCGATGAACATCACGGTGGCCGGCCTGACCGGACCGCCTCGATCAGCGCCGCCAACCTCGGGCCCTTCGGATCCCAGGAGATGTCGGGAAAGACGAAGTAGTCGAGGATCTTCTGCTCCTCGAGGACTTTCACGACGCTCTGCTCGTCGTTCTTCGAGCGGATCGAGCTCGGTTGCCCCGCCTGGCGAGCTCAACGACGATCTCGTGATGCGCCTCCACGTACTCGCGGATCCCCCTTCGACCAGCGTCCCGCGCCAGAACGTCTCGTCGAATCCCAAACGACCAGCCGTACCGGTTCCACCATCATCTCCCCAAACCTGCCGACTGAGCACCGCTCTGCTTAGCGGGTTTGCATTTCCCCGAACCAGATCCTAACGCGCACGTCTTTACGGGGGTTCGGATTGGGACCCCTTAGAAAGCCGGGATCGACTGCGGCGAGGTAGAGCCTGTCCCCGGTTGATGAGTCCGCCTTGCTTAGAGTCCTGTGGCGCCGGTGGGGCCGAGAGGGACGATGAAGCACATGGCCTGGCCGCACCAGGCATTCCGCCGGGGAAGGCACGTGAGCTCAAGGTGTCCCTGCCACGCTGTCGATCTGGCGACGCAGCTACGGCGGCATCGAGGTGGACGCGACCAGTGAACCTGAAAGAAGCGAGGGAACAGAACGGACTCCCACGAAAGCGATTGACGCGCAACGGAACAGCCGGAAATGCTACTCGCTTTCCTCGCGCGGCTTAGCACATCGGATGTGAGGGCCGTCCGGTTACGGGGTTGGTGGTTGGTGTCGAGCGGGGCAGCGGCTCGGCTTGTCCGACGCCAATATGAGCATCGGAGATCGACCTGGACCAAGGGATCCGCAATGCCACGACTATGGCGGAACTCATGAACCGCCTTGCGGCAGTCGGTCCATCTATCCTCGCCGTCGTCATCGATGATGACGAATCCACCGACCGACAGCTTGTCGTATAGCGCCGTCAGCGCGTCCATGGTTGACGAATCGTAATCCCCGTCCAACCGCATCACGGCAAGGCGGCCAATAGGAGCAGTGTTCAACGTGTCCTTGAACCGGCCGGGCAGAAACTGGACCTGCTCGTCGAGGAGACCAAACGCTTGAAAATTGCGCTTAACGAGGTCGACGGCGCCGCGAAATGGTCGTACGCCTTCATGACCGGGCCACCGTGGGACTTCGCCTCGATCGGGAATTGTCAGCGGACGGTTCCGGCAGCCCCTCGAACGAGTCGGCGACCCACACCTTTCGGGCCGTCCGTTAAAGACATTCAAGAGAGCACGCATAAGGATCGTCGCGCCACCGCGCCGCACACAGGTCTCTATAAGGTCGCCGGGGATCCCGTCGGTAATAACTTGCGTGACGCAGTCGTCGATGTTGTGCAACCTCGCCATGGGTAGCATCGTTATCGCCGGCGATTGAATGTAGTGCTTGAGGAAGGCCGGAACGAACCTGTGCTCTTCCTCGTTTAGATCAGGCTCCTCCTGAAACAGCGTGTTCGTGAGAACCCTGTTGAGGAGATCAATATAGAGAACATCCATTCAGCGCTAGTTCCCCCCAGATTAGAAGTGACGTTGGCGGCTCTTCGATTTTGGCGCGGGCAATCAGCGTGATGTCTGGTTGCAGCCGCTGTTCGCGTCCATCGAAACCGTTTCCGAGCCCGTTGTAGCCGTTGGCGCCGGCGTTGGCGATACCGGTGGTCGCGGAGAAGTTAATCTCGATTATGCAGTGTGATGGCGTTCGCCAGGTTCAGGGGTTCGGGGATTTGCGGGTTGATGCGCCAGGCCACGAACCGGTGCAGAGCCGCGCGCGTACCTCTTCTTGGCAATTCGGGCAGACACGAGATCTGCCGTGTCGTATTCGGCCACGATCGCGTCCCGCATCTTCCTGAAACATCTTTCCGACAAGCGTTCCCGCGCTCGCAGCCGCCGACGCCGGTTGGCCCACCCCGGATCGGGCTTGCGCGGTGCGCGGTCGGCCGCGGCACGCCGTGAGCACCTGAAGGTCGTCTCTCCTTTACGGTCCTTGGTCCCTTCCTCCGCCTGAATGCTCCGCAACTTTTAGACTCCACGCCCTATGAGGCCCAAATCGCGCTTGCCCGTGGAAAATAAAGAGACACTTTGTGGGGCGCGACATCACACGGAATGGCAAGCAGACAAGCCGCAGATTCCGGACAACGGCACGTCTGCGTTGACTTAATCGGTCTCGCAAACCCGCTATCCGCAAGCGGCGAGACCATACCACCGCCGTATCAGGTCGGCAGCAGCCCAAACCGCCCAAAATATTAACCTCTTGTCAGGCGGCGTGGGTGGTTGCGATCCGTCCTGGTCGGGCGACGGACTGAAGATGTACGCAGCCGCTACAAGACCTGATCGATCTTTGCGCGATCGCGGCGTAGACGTCGCAATCATCGGCGGACGCGGGGAGCGAGCGCTATGCTGCACCGTGGGGGTGGAGCGCGTGCGGATTAGAAATGGGTTAACAACCTGGCTGGCCAGTTGCCAGTACCAAGCACATCGCATTGGGCGGATGTGCCCACGATTAGGATTCACTGGTAAGCGGTAGAACCGTACGGGTTTTGCCAGGCGGGGTTAAACACAATCCATCATAACGCGAGCAGAAAGTTGACTCAGGAGGAATGCTTGCCGAGGAGAATTGCCCGATAAATCGCCGTTCTGCTTATTGACGGACTGATGGACAAAAAGATCCACGGATAACTTGAGGAGTCCCTGTTGAATGAGGGAAGCAACGCTCTACTCGCTCCTAAATGTAAGGACTTCCGAGCACAGGCGCGGTCACTTTTAGTTCGAAGTACCGACCACCTGGGCGATTTGGTGGCGTTCGCCAACCACGATCTGGATTTCGTCCCGACCGATATGCTGGATCAGATTCTCGCAAGGCATTACGGTCCCGAGCCGCCCTCCCTCGGTCACAAGCTTGCGGGTCGCCATACTCGGCTCTTCAACCGTTACCCAGCTGACGCGGGTATTCGAGTAGCCGCGCTCCGCCGCGGCCTCCACGTGCTCACCTATGAGGCGGAGTACGGTCAATACCGGCAAGAATTGCTCGACATGGAGTCACCTCTGCACCGCTTCCGTCCTCAGGTCGTTCTCTTCGCACTCGACGCCTACCATCTGGCGCAGGGACTGCGGCCCGGGCTCAACGACCGCAGGCTGCAGTCGCGTTAGAACAGGTTGTCGCGTCTCTGCGAGAATGTCTGGGCTTTCACCAAAGACATCTTCAACTTCAGCGTTACTCAGCAGACGGCGCTCCCAATCTGGCATGACCTGATGGGCAGCAACCAGCGCAGGCTGCCCGGTTCACGGGCGCACTTCCTAAAAGAATCATTTGAATCTTCAATTGCAGGCCGCTGCGGATGCCGACGGTGCGCACCTTGTCGCAGTCGACCGCCGCGCCCAGCAGGATGGTCTTGACGCCTGGCATGATGTGGCGCTTTGGCACCGAAGTCAAAAACCCAGGAAATCATCAAAACGTCCGCGGTTCCATGCTGGCGGAGAATCGGTGGCGCGTGTCCTCAGCGCACCAACTCGGACTTTCTTTGAAGTGCTTGGTGCTCGATCTCGACAATACGATCTGGGGTGGCGTCATTGGTGACAACAGATAGGAAGGGATTGTGTTGGGCCAAGGGAGTGCCTTCGGGCGAGGCATTTCTCAGCCTGCAAAGTTACGCAGTGGAACTCTCAGAACGCGGAGTGATTCTCGCGGTGTGTTCCAAGAATGACGAGCACGTTGCAATCGATGCTTTCGAACGCCACCCTGAAATGATTATCACTCGCACGCAGTTGACCTGGTTTATCGCCCGTAGGGACGACAAGGCGACTAACTAACGCGCGCATTGCAGCGGAACTCAACATCGGTCTCGATCGCTGGTATTCGTCGACGACAACCCATTCGAGCGCAGTCTGGTCCGGCAGGAACTGCCGATGGTCGCCGTCCCAGAGCTCCCGGCAAGATGCCCCCCTGGTCCCACGGTGCATCGCAGATGCCGGCTATTTCGAATCTCTTGTCATCACCCTGGAAGACCGCGACCGGACCCGACGGTATTTCGATAACCGTCAACGATCCGAGCTGCAGAGTGGCGCTACCGACATGAGAAGTTTATTGGGGAGCCTGGAGATGCGCTCCCAGATGGAGGAACTTCGACAAAATCAACCTGCAGCGCACGGTTCAGTTGATCAACAAAACGAATGAGTTCAACCTGACCACGAAACGCTATCGCGAAATGAAGTGCTTCGAGTAGATCAAGGGGGATTCCGGACGCCTTCGGAATCTATCTGCGCTTTCTCGTCGCTTCGGCGACAACGGCATTATCAGCATCGTGATCGGCAAGCGCTGTGCGGATGCGGTACTACTGGATACCTGGCTGATGAGCTGTCGGTTTCTCATGGACACCAGTCGAACATTTTCAGACGCTCGATGAGGTCACGAAAAGAGGCTCAGGCGGCTCGGCGCCCGGCGCATCGTCGGCGAGTATCACCCGACTGAAAAGAACGGTGTCGGTGAAGGACCTTTACCCGAAATTGGGCTTGGTCTCCATCGCAAGAGACGTGGCCGACAGGACAAGGAAAATATGCCCCTAATGCTTGACGATTTTGTTCCGATCAAGACCCAGCCGATTTTCACAATGGAAAGAACAAAAAATATCAACCGACGAGGAAATTTACGACAGCTGACGGAGATCATCCGTGATGTGCTCATGAACTTCGATCTGGTGCTCAACCGGATCTCACCGCGAATGAAGTCAACAGATGGACTCAACTCGAAGTGATCCAAGTCGTTCATGGCGGTCGAGAGCCATTTTGGAATGAAGGATGATCCCCAAGGAGCTCGACGAGCTGGAAAACGTTGGTGACCTCGTGACGCTGATTTCGAAAGCGAAGTCGGCGGAAAGTACCTGAGGTGATTGTTTCGACCGCAGTTTTTCAATTTCGTTAGGCGACCAACACGCGTTCACAGCAGGGCGGCTTCTCAATCGATTTCTCTACCGCGGCCCCGACCTGCCACGCGTGCCGCACGTGCGCCAACACCTCTTCACCTGAAGGCCATCGCTCAGCTCAAGGCGCCGGACTCCACCCAGGCTGCGTTTTGCCTTCCTTCTGGAATGATGTGTTCCCCACCGGGGAGGGGCGGCCAGCAGTTTCCCATTTTAGGCGCCGAGAACTCGCACAAAAGGTGGTCGTACTCCGCGAAGACTGTCAGTTAAGAGGTGGACGGCCAGTGGATCGCGCCGATCACTGGAACGCCTCCGGAATCTGCCCGTCGTGGGGTCCTAGAAGCCGGGCTCGGGCCGGCCCCGCGCGTGGATGTGTGCGGGGGAGGGGAAGAGCAGCGTAGTCGTGGGACCCGTTCGTCACAGGGACAATGTTTGTCTTCGATCATGTACACGCCCCCTGGGCGCAGGTGCGGCAGCAGGGCTTAAAGGCTAACCACCTGGTGATCGAGGACATGGCTCCCATCGTAGGTGACGATGTGGAGCTATTTCGGGAACCTGCTCGCACAGCCATCTATTTTCCAAGAACCAGAGGCTTCCCTGGTTGAGCCAATCAGGATCCGGATCGACTCCTGCTCATACGCTTTGCAGTCCTGGCGAAGATGTCGGCTCCGTACATGCGACAGTTGCGGCCGAGAGTAGTCCTTCCACATCTCGTGCGTGCGTCTCACCCACGCCTCGCGGGACCTTCAGCCTCTTTTCAAGGAGGGTATTCCGATTTACGACGGGCGTCAGCGGGTTAGAGTCGGCCACGCAGGCCCGAGCACAAAATGGCTTTGCAACTGACCAACGGTTCTCGCCAGCTCGCGGCTGCGGCGGTTGGCGATTTCGATGCGCCGGCGCATGGACCCGTTGCTCCAGGTTTCCAAACGGACCGCTGACGCCGAGCTTCCTGGTAGAAGAAAGCGGCACGCCAAGCGTTTGGTTCCAGGATACCTGGGGCAGCCCAGGGGTCGCGGTTTACAGCTGGCACGTTCCCACAGGTTGGGGCGGAGCCCCGGTAGATCTAGAGGTACAGACCTGAGATGCAGAGGACTTCGTCGAGGCTGGCGGTGCGCGGCCCGGCGCCGGCGGCCGGTCGCCACGTTGGGCGGGCGAATCGGGGCCTGTTTGCCCACCGCGGGCCTGATCCAGGCGTGCGGTGTCGAACATCGCTGGGCCGCTTGCCACCCCATCGGTGAGCAGGTAGCGGCCGGCGTCGGGTGCCCGGCGCACCGCCTGCTCTGCTGCGCTGGCGCCGGTCAGCTTGACCGCATCTTGGAAGTTGATGCCCACCTGAAACACCTGTGGTTCGGTGTCGAGCACCGCGGTCAGGCGGGTGATGAAATTCTCGGGGGCGAAAAACCGCCAGCCCTCGCCTAGGTGCAGCCAGAACCGTCCGTCGATCTGCGCGCGCAGCTGCGCCAGCTGGGCGGCGGGTTGTCGCCGGATCGGCGACGGGCGAACTCGAGAAACCCGTAGCGTTTCCGCAGCTTGGCGCGGTCGGGGGCGGACAGGCCGGTATCGAGCACCACAAAGCGCCCGACCCGCGACACATCGAGGCAGCAGTTCAGAAACGAGTTGATGGTCTGCTCGGTGGTCTCGCGGTCCGGCCCGGCGACCAGGCTGACGGTGACCTCGGCCTCACCGGGACCTGCGGCCAGGGACTGCACCAGGGCTTCGGGGTACGGTACGGCCGCCTCGAGCATGGCCGGCACCAACAAGTCGCGGTTGGCCGCAATCCGTTGCCGATCAGGCTCGGGAAGGTCGGGGCGGGCCAGCAGGCGCCGATACAGCGTGAACGCCTCGGCGTGCCTACCGATCCAGGATGCGCACACCGCCTGCTCATCGGTTGCGCGCCACGCGTAGACGTCTGCGCTGACAGATATTCTGTCCTCTTCGGGGAGCGGGATTTTGGCGGCGCGCTCGGCAAACAGATACGCGAACTTGTAGCGCTGCTCGACGCGATACCGAAAGGCGATGGCGTGACAGCGGCTCGGCGCGGGTCGGTCGGATCTGCCAGGCGCGCAGATAGGCGTCCTCAACGTCTGGCCACGGCTCACCGAGGTTCGACATCGACTCCGCGATCCGGTACATCGCCCAGTAGACCTCTTCGTCGTCGCCACCCATCTCAACCCGCCGCGCATACCACTTGCGCGCGTTAGGAAATCGCCCAGATCGAAATAGTGCTGGGCTAGGCGCAAGACCGCCGGCCCATCGTCGGGGTCGCTTTCGACCCTGGCCAACAACCGATCGGGGTCGTTCGCCCATCGGTGCTGCAGGGCCAGCATCGCGCACCGGGGGTGCTGCGCGATGGCGTCCAGGAGCGCGGCGCGACCCTCTGGGCCCGGAACATTCGCGATCTCACTGAAAACCCAGTCAGCCATCCCGCCGATGAGGTCCTCGCGCACGGGGTCGCCCGCGGCCAGGTCGATCATCGCGTCGTACAGCGCGGCATGCCCGCCACCGAACGACAGCCAGAACTTTGGAGGGTCTACGACCCGGTTGTTCCACATGCCTTGGGAGTGGCGGCGGTAGACGGCCATCGTCTCCGGCAGCATTGCGATCTTGCCGCTGAACGCATGGCGCACCATAAGGTAGTGGTCCAGAGGCATGACATCGGCCGGGATACCGCGGTAGTGCGGGAGGCGGCGGTACACGACCGAGTTGGTCTGGATGAAGTTCCGCCTGATCAAGGTATCCAAGCTCAGGTCGTCGCGCCAGACGACCGGCGGGAAGTCTTCCTCCTCGACCCGGCCGTCTTCCCAGATCGTTCGCACGGGATGGAAGCACACCGCTGTCTCTGGATGCCGGTCGAGGAACGCCACCTGTCTGCTCAGCTTCAGCGGATCAATCCAGTAGTCGTCCCCCTCACACAGTGCGATGTACGTGCCGCGAGCCCTCGACAGGGCGTCGACGAGGTTCCTGTTGAGGCCGAGGTTCTTGGGCCGGAGGATCGGCCGGAACAGGTGCGGGTACCGATCGACATACTCCTGGATGATCGCCCGCGTCGAATCGGTCGAGGCATCGTCGGCGACGATGATCTCCATCGGGAAGTCGATCTGCTGGGCGACAAAGCTGTCGAAAGCATCACGGACGTAGGCTTCTTGGTTGTGAGTGGTCGTCACCACGCTCAGCTTGGGTGCTTTTGCTATTCGTTTCGGTGTCACTGCGAGCCCCGTCCCCTCGCGCTGGCATAGATCCGTGTGACGTCGTCGTCGGCCATGTATTCGCGGACCGTCGGCGCGATGATCCGCGAGCAGACGTCCCCTGGGCAGTTGTCATTAGGGGTCCAGACCTGAGATGCAGAGCACTTCGTCGAGGCTGGCGGTGCGCAGCCCGGCGCGGGCGGCCGGTCGCCTACGTTTGGCGGGCGGAGCGGTCTCCGTGTCCTTCAGGCCGCCGGCTCGATCTAGTCGTGCGGTGTCGAACATCGCTGGGCCGCTGGCCATTCCGTCGGTGAGCAGGTAGCGGCCGGCGTCGGGTGCCCGGCGCACCGCCTGCTCGGCGGCGCTGGCGCCGGTGAGTTTGGCCGCGTCGGCGAAGTTGATGCCCACCTGAAATACCTGTGGTTCGGCGTCGAGCACCGCGGTCAGGCGGGTGATGAAGTTCTCGGGGGCGAAAAACCGCCAGCCTTCGCCCAGGTGCAGCCAGAACCGTCCGTCGACCTGAGCGCGCAGCGGCGCCAGTTGGGCGGCGGGCTTGTCGCCGGATCTGCGGCGGGCGAACTCGAGGAACCCGTAGCGCTGCTGCAGCTTTGCGCGGTCGGGGGCAGACAGGCCAGTATCGAGCACCAGAAAGCGCCCGACCCGCGACACATCGAGGCAGCAGTTCAGAAACGAGTTGATGGTCTGCTCGGTGGTCTCCCGGTCTGGCCCGGCGACCAGGCTGACGGTGACCTCGGCCTTACCGGGCCCGGCGGCCAGGGACTGCACCAGGGCTTCGGGGTAGGGTGCGGCCGCCTCGATCATGGCCGGCACCGAAAAGTCGCGGTTGGCCGCAATCCGTTGCCGATCAGGGTCGGAGATGTCGGGGCGGGCCAGCAGGCGCCGACACAGCGTGAACGCCTCGGCGTGCTTACCGATCGAGATGCGCAAATCGCCTGCACATCGGTTGCGCGCCAGCGATAAACCTGTTCGATCTCTCCGGGGACGAAGAGGTCCTCTTCGGGAAAGGGGATTCCGGCGGCACGCTGGGCAATCAGGTAACCGACCCGGTAGCGTTGCATGGCGTGATACGCAGTGGCGACGGCATACAGCGGCTCGGCGCGGGTCGGTCGAAAGTGCCAGGCGCGCAGGTAGGCGTCTTCACAGTCTGGCCACGGCTTACCGAGTTGCTGGGTCGACTGCGCGAGCCGGTACATCGCCCAGTAGACCTCCTCGTCGCAGCCGCCCATCTCGACCCGCCGCGCGTACCACTTCCGCGCGTTGACGAAATCCTCCATACGGAAGTAGGTCTCGGCGAGGAAAAAGACCGACCGCGCATCCTGGGGTTGCGTTTGACCTTGGCCAGCAACCAATTGCGCTCCTGCGCAGACTTATGCTTGAACAGGTTGCGGGTGAATAGTTGGCGCTCGTGAAGCGCTGCGCTGTGGTCTTTGCCGTCGAGGCGCACATCGACGGGTCGTCCCGCGCAGCGGTCTGGTGGGTGACACCCTCGAGGCTTTCCGACAGCGCGCGCTGCAGGATGGCGGCCTGGTCGCGAGCGGAGAAAGCCTGATAGCCGCGCTCGGCGAGCTCGCGTCGCGCGCGCTCGTCGCCGACGAGCTCCACACAGCGATCGACCAGTCCGTCGTAGTCCGCGAACGCGATGCCCGACGCCAGGTCGCGCTCCAATGTCGGATTGGCACTATGCTCGGAGACCACCGCGCGTTTATTGGCGAGCAGATACGAAACACGCACGATTGCAAAGATTTTCGCTTCAAAGTAGTGCAAGTTGAGGACGATCTTCGAGCGTGCGATCCAGGCATCGCGGCTCGCGCCGTAGGCGCCGGGTAGCCATTTGACCCGAAGACCTCGGTCGTGCAGCTCCCGGAGAACGGCGTATCGGCGCCCGTTGAGCGCGCCGTAGAACAGTACGTCGATGTCCTCGGGGGCCGGGGCGATCCGTGTCAGCTCGGGGACGTATCCGATCGGAACGTAGGTGGGCCGGGGAAGTCCCAGGGCAGCGAGGTACTCGACGTTGGCTTGACTGTAATCCCAATGCGGGTAGCGCCGGAAAAGGTCGACGAATTCAGGCATCGTCATCCACGGCAAGTCGTCACCCAACTGCTCGAGGTTGTAGAAGATGGGGTTTTTTGGCGGCTCCAAGGCGTACTGGACGAGGAGGTTTGAGCCCAGCACGATGGTGCGGCGCTCGTCGAGGTCGAGACGGTTGGTCAGCACCGAGTCATGGCCAAGTGCCAGAAGACCATGGTGCAATGCCTCGGCGACCTCGTTAAAAGCTCCGCCGCTGATGTCATGATGGTCGGGAGGTAACACAACCGCGACGGCGAAACGCATGGGTGCAAAGTACCTCTGCCTGGCCGCGCCTCACGCAAAGTGAGCCAAGTATGGCTGTTGCACCATGACTCGTGAGATGGTGTTAATGTCAGAAATCCTGGGCACTGGCCAGCGTCGCAGACTGCGCTGCAGCGGAGGGGACGCGGGCGAAGGTGTTGTCGACGAGCGGATCGCCGTGGATGTGGCGGCGCCCTCGACGAGGAGGGACGGGATCGCCGCATGGCAGTGGAGATATCTGGGGTCACCCTGTGCCCTAGCGATGACCTGATCACCGCTGCTTGTCTCGACCGCCCGCAGACGGGTCCGGTCGACAGATACGCGTTCGAGGTCATCGGCTGGGTCGTAAGCAAGGCGCCCGTAGCCGAGGTGGAGTTCGTCCACGAGCGAAGCGTGATTGCGCGCTGCGAGCTAACTGTTTCGCGGCCCGATGTGGCCAGCGATGTATGGCAGTTCGTCACAAGTGGGGTTCTGGAAGGCGATCGGAACGGTCGGCCTCGCACCGGCCTTCACCGTTGAGGTGAGGGTTGTCTTCCAGGATGGACGCCGACGCCGAGATCGCGGAAATACGCGGCACGCAGCAGCTAACCTCGGCCTTCACCCCCTCCATGCAGCCAATCATGGTTACCAGTCCCGGCCGATCGGGCAGCACCTTGCTGATGAGGATGCTCGCGGAGCATCCGGACATCATCGTCCATGAGCGATTTCCCTACGAGACGTTTGTCTGCAGCTACTGGATGCATTTCTTACAGGTGCTAGCCACACCCGGGGACACCAGGCAGGTGGAATCGTTGCAGTTCTGGACGGATCCAGAACGGCTACCTCCGTTCCCTTATTGCTTTGGACCCGGCGGTCGCACATCCGATCCCAGCGGAGGCGAGTCAACGTAGCCGCCGACCGCTGGTACGCCCCCGATCAGGTCGAGGAATTCGCCCGCGTGGCGCAGGCCGCCGTCGAGTCGTTCTACCGCGAGTACGCCAGCGGGAGAAAAAGCACGACACCGGCCTTCTTCGCGGAGAAGGTCGTCCTGGCAGGCCGCTACGACTGGACAATGCGGCAGCTTTACCCGCGCGGGCGGGAGATATTCCTCGTCCGGGATCCCAGGGACCGCCTGGCCTCCGTACTGGCGTTCAATGCTCGTTTTGCGCGGCCTTGACGGCTTGGATCGCGAGCAAGGTTGAAACGGATGAAGAATACGTCGACGTCGTGCGCGAGGAGATGCTGTCACTTATACAATTGTGGAAGTGCAGCATCACATCGCGGCCCGCTTGTCCGTTATGAGGACCTCATACTTTCGCCCACCGAACAAATACGCGCAATGCTCGACGCCCTGGAGCTGGACTCGTCGGCGATATCGTCGACTCAATGGTAAAAGCTGGGAATGAAACCACCGCTGATGTGAATTCGCATCGAACATCGCCTGACGTTACGTCATCGATCGGCCGCTGGAAACGGGACCTTGAACCACGGCTGCAAAAGATCTGCGACGAGGCGTTTGGCGGGCTACTCGACAGACTTGGCGGCGCCGCATATTAATTAGCATGTTGAGGAAGCAGAGAGGGGCCTGATGGCAAATTGTTTGACACGCGATGGTCTTCGCGGCGCGCTGGCCGTGGCAATGATGGGCGACGGCGCGTCGGCGTCGGCGAAATCAGCAGTGTTCGATGCGGCGCTGCCACTCGACGGTGTTGCGGCCGACGACGCCTCTGACAGAGCGATCCTAGGCGTCGACCCTTTGGAGAATCAACATGGAATCGGCTGAAATCCTCGACGCTTATTTTGCGCTGGCAAACTCGTATCAGAATTTGTTCGCGGCATACCGCAAACGCGGCATAAATCGGAATCTGAACCCGAAGGACAAAGCACTCACGGGCCATTCGGACCGACATTATTACAGTGTCGGGGCCGACGCGATGCGACTCATCATCAATGCGCTTCTCGCCAACTCTCGCCAACCGCCGCAATCCATTCTGGACTTTCCGAGCGGCTCAGGCCGCGTGACTCGCCATCTCCGCGCGTTTTTCCCCGGAGCCAGGATCGTCGCGTCAGATCTCTACGATGATCATTTGGATTTCTGTCGCGATGCGTTTCAAATTGACAGTCTATTGTCGCAGGTCAATTTAAGTGAGATCGACTTCGGCGAAAGATTCGACTTGATATTCTGTGGCTCGCTTCTGACTCATCTGCCGAAGGCTTCGTTCTCGGACACGGTCAATTTGCTTGGTCGCTCATTATCCGAATCCGGCATAGCAGTAATCACTCTCCACGGGCGATTCTCCGATCACGTTCAAGCAAGCAACTCGAATTTTTACCTGCCTGACCAGGATTACGCGGTAGCCGCTAAGAGTGTACGACGAACCGGATTTGGATATGTTGACTACCCACACGAGTTCTTGAAGGAGCTCTTCAATATGGATGAAGGGTACGGTATCGCTCTGGTACGACCGCACTGGGTGTTGCGCCAATTGGAATCACGCACCGAGCTGAGGCTACTTGGCTACGTCGAGCGAGGCTGGGACAACCACCAGGATGTGTGGATTTTTGGCCGACCCGGCGTGAACGCGTAGCGCCGGCTTCCGCCGTCGTGGTCACCGAGAAACCGTTTGCCTTCAACGGCGACGAAGGTGATCGTCGTGTCCAATGGCGCTAGGTACAGTTGCCCATCGTGGCGCCGGCAGCGAAGTTGAGCATCGGGAATCCCGCAAGCTGCGTTGACTCAACCCGCGTCAACGCAGGTCAGGCTGGCGTGACGTAGCTCGTCAGCAGTTCGGCTAACCAGATGTCACTGTGGGGGAAGTAGTCCAGTCGCACCTTATCGATAGCGCCATTGACGGTGGACAGGGTGCTTTTTCCGTTAGCCCACTTGACGTTTGACGGCCAAGTGACCGAACAGGCGGCACCCGATGCAGGCTGGTGAAAAAGGATCTCCATGCTGCGCGACGTTGCGTAGGGCGCGCCGTGAAAACCCGCGATGGTGACATGGGTATTCGGCAGAATGAACTCCTGCACATCCCCCTGCTGCGGGACAATGGTGAAGGGGGAAGAAATGTTAGCAGCCGCGACGACGTACGCTTTCCGTTGAGTCCCGCCCTGGAAATTAGCGCAATCCCCGAAACTCATAGTGCCCAGCGCGGTGTCGGAAACGTCACCGGACACCGCGAACAGGGAGCCGACTGCTATCGACGCACCCTGGAAGGGATACGCAATCCCGCCCGTGAATCCGGCAATGAAATTCACCACACCCGTGCCGGAGAGTTGGCCGAGGTTCATGCTTTCCATGCGTATCGACCGATGAGTTTCAAAGCCCGCATCCGCGTCTGCCTCAAGGGAAACGAGGAGTTCGCAGTCCGCCAACATACTTCGGTTCGATGGGGCACCCACATCCATACCGATGACCCAGCCGGCGTTGGTGCTGCTCCTCGAGGCGGCATTCCCGACGAGGGTCAATCTGCTGCCGCGGACCACCGCATTGTTTTGCAGCGTCAGGACGTTCTGGTTGGCCCCGGCAACGACCATGAACTCATACACCGCATAAGCCAACGTGCCTAACCCCGGTGCGCAGCCGCCGTCGAACACCACCCCGTTAGTGCAATTTCTAACTTCGGTGTGGGTCCACTTCATCCGGTCGGCCACCGGGACGCTGCCGTAATTCTTGAAATACAGGCCGATAGCGCCAGCGGTGTAGAAGTTCTGGATGTGGAGATCGTCGCCCCTGGAGTAGAACAAGTTGCCGATCTGAAGCCCGATGGCACCAGCACCCGCATTCCAGCCATCAATGCTAAAGCCCTCAAAATTGCAGGGGGTGGGCCAGCCGGTGGGGTCTTTGGTGTTCGTCGCATTAATACAGGGGCCCGTTCCGGTGTATAGGAGGATGGTGAGGTATCTGCCATCACCGCGCAGGTTCTGAAACTGGTTGAAAGCCAAGGTGCTTGAGATTTTGTAGCTGCCAGTCGGCGCGTACACCCAGCCTCCCCCTGTCGGCACAACGGGTGACCCGCCTACAGGCGGCAACGCGGCGATAGCTTTGACGAAAGCCGTGGTCGAATCGCTCTTTCCGGTCGGATCGGCCCCGTAGTCCAGAACGTTGGCTCGCCCGTTCGGCCGCTGCCCGTCGCTGGAACAGCCCGCGACGAGCGCCGCGACGAGCGCTAATGGTCGCATCGCATCGCGCCGCGTCAGCGGACCGCCGACCTGACCTGCTCTAACCGCCCCGGAGGTATCCCGCCGCGAAGTCACGTTGCCAAGTATGCGGCAACGTTCTCGCCGAAACACAGTCTCAGTGGCAGTGGAGGTATGAGGCCGAGTCGACCGACCCTAGCGGTCGGTGGATCAGCCGGGGAACGCAAAACTGACGGTTGCCGTCCCCAACGTGACTATGCCGTGCAGGTTCATCGGCGCCGCGCCCGTTGCCGGAGACGGGACTCGTATTCGTGGCCACAGGGGAGCCCGTACTCGTCGTCGCGCCCGAAGGCACCACGAAAGCGGCTGCGCCGCCATTAATGAGCATTCCATCAGCTCAGGAACGGCACCCACGGTACAGACCAATGTCGCTGCGGTGCCGACACTCACCTGACCAGTCTGCATACCAAGCATCGGGACTTACCTCTCTGCGAAACCTGCACCGGCTCAACCCATCTCACCCAGTCCAAGTCGCGGTCGGGTAATCGTTGGCTACTTCGAGTTCGTCGCCGTCGACGTAGGGCGCGCGCGAGCGGCCGAGATCCAGGTGCCGGCGACGACTCCCCTGCGCCAGCGCCTCGAAATGCCAACCGCCGCAACCGCGTACTCTCCGTGGAGAATTGGCGGTTACGCCGCCGTCAATTCGCCTGCGCCCTTGGTCGACTCCCGCGCCGACCGAGCACCAACCGAATTCTTCTCGAAGAGTCCGAAGAGCCCTTATAGTTAAGGCCGGGGGTTGGGACTTCGCACGAGTTCGGCTGACTACAGTCAGGGGGATCATGACCGGGAGTATTCCGCGCGGCTCGAAACGCACTTCGACGGCGAACCGCTCACCCGGTGAGTTGCTGGCCCCCCGGGACCTTCAGGATCGGACGGGCCCCTCGGGCCACGCCGTGCACGAGGCAACCGGCGATGAATTCTTGGGCTATTTGGTTGACCTATGTGGGTTACGGCCAGGTGATGCAGTGCTCGACGTTGGTTGCGGCTCGGGGCGGATGGCTCTGCCGCTCACCGGCTACCTGACACTTGAGGGCCGTTACGCCCGCTTCGATGTCGAAAGGGAAGCAATCGCGTGGTGCACGGACAACAGCTACCCCAACTTCGATTCCAGGGTCGCAGATGTTCAGAGCAAAAGGTACAACGCGAAAGGGACATACACGCCGTCAGATTTCCGTTTCCCGTATCCCGACGGGTCATTTGACGTAGTGCTCCTTACCTCAGGATTCACGCGCATGCTGGCATCAGATGTGAAGCGCTACATGCGCGAGGTCGTCCGTGTGCTGAAGCCGGGCGGGCGAAGTCTGATCTCTTTCTTCCTGCTCAATGAGGAGTCGTCAGCCCTCAGCAAGGAGGGAAAGGGATCTATCAAGTTCGAGCATGAGATGCAAAGTGCACGAAAGGCCAACGTCGAAGATCCTGAAGCCTCGATCCGCTACCCGGAAGCCTTCGTCAGGGATCTGTATCGGGAATGCGGCCTCGAGATTCGGGAGCCGTTGCGCTACGGCAAGTGGTGCGGCCGAACGAACGGTATGAGCTGGCAGGACGTCGTGATCGCGGTGAAAGCACGCGAGCAGGAATCTGTTGGCCCAAGGACTGCATATAACTGACATCGAACGGCCCACGGGCCCAAGTATCCCCTCATCCCCCCGTCGCCAGAACCGTCGCCCGGCCACGGGCATCAATCCCGTCACTAAACCCGTGTCAGGAACACCGAAAGCACACCGCGCATGAGCCGCGCCGCCGCCGAAGAATATATCGCCCGCCTCTACGCCACCATCCTGAAGCGAGATCCCTCACCGGCTGAGTTCGCTCACTGGGTGACCACCGCCGGCACCTTGCCGACCGAGCAAGTCTATTTCGCCTTCGTCGACTCGAAAGAGTACAAGCTTCGACAGGAAAATTCGGTGCCGACCATGTTTTTGCCCGGTCACTACTATTCACCCATCGTGGATCCATCGACCATCGCCGAATACGTCGAGAAGCAGTACCTGCAGGAACCTGGCGACATCAAAGGTATTCATTTCGATGAAGACGCCATGGTGCAGTTCTGGAAAGAAAACGCAGAATTGATAAAGAACACGCCGTTCAGTGAACATGACGACGGCAAGAACCGCTACTACTACAACGACGATCAGTATCCGTACGGCGACGCCATCATGCTGCGCACGATGATTGCCCATTTCAAACCGAAGAACGTCATCGAGGTCGGATCAGGATTCTCCTCGGCCTGCATTCTCGACACCGTTGATCATGTTGGTCTCAGCGACTTCACAATGACGTGCATCGATCCAGACGCCGATCGCCTGCGCCGCATACTTCGCGAGGAAGACCATTCCCGGGTCGATATCATCGAGGGCCGGTTCAGGATGTGCCGGTTTCGACGTTCTCCACACTCAACAAGAACGACATCCTGTTCATCGACTCCACCCACGTCCTCAAGACCGCCAGCGATGTGCACTACGAGCTGTTTTCCATCCTGCCCAGCCTCAACAAGGGCGTGCTAGTACATTTTCACGATATTCAATACCCGTTCGAGTATCCACGGCCATGGCTGTTCAAGGACAATATGTCATGGAACGAAATCTATGCCCTGCGCGCCTTCCTCATGTATAACTCGGCGTTTGAGGTGGTGTTCTGGAATGGCTTGTTCGCGCACCGACAGCGTGAATTGATTCATAAAATCCAACCCGCAATTCCTCATCAACCCCGGCGGCTCGATCTGGCTGCGAGCCAACCCCACCAACATCGCCGGCGCCCGGCGAGGTCGGCGGCGATAGTGACGCACACCATTAGAATCGACAGAGATAAAGTCGACATCGTCGATCAGGCGTTCTCATCTTTTGGCGCCCAGTCGTTCGCGGATCTTGGCGCCGTCTCGCCACCGGAAGGCGCGTATACGTCTTATGCGCTGGACAAGTATTCGGTGCAGCACGCCGTATTGGTCGATACGGAAATCACCCCGGCTGTTATCGACCGCGCCAAGAAATATCCTCAACTTCGCAGTGATCAATGGAAATTACGGAAGCCAGGCCGTTGTTGACGAAGTCGGTGGAGTCGACGCAGTCTTTCTGTTTGATGTGTTGCTGCACCAGGTGGCGCCTGATTGGGACGATCTCCTCGAGATGTATGCAAAGAATGTACGCCTCTTCGCGATCTACAACCGGCAATGGATAGGCTCAGATACCACGGTCAGGCTGCTGGATCTAGGTGAAAAGGAATATTTCCGCAAAGTCCCAGCCGACCCGAAGGAAGAGCCGTACAAAAATCTCTTTAATAAGCTCGATCAGAAACATCCATATGCCGACAGGCCGTGGCGCGACGTATCTTCCATTTGGCAGTGGGGCATCACCGACGATGATCTCGAGTCCACCGCCGCTCGGCTCGGGTTTAAGCTGCTGTACAAGAAGTGGTGCGGCAGGCTGGGTGAGCATTTCGAGAATCAGGCGTTTGTTTTTGCCCGTTTATAACCGCTGTCCTGACACTTCCGTGGGTGGCTCGGTGGTCTAAGCCGCGGGGCTTCGCGCGATGCCATTCCAGCTATCTGGTTTCATTCATGGCCTCCTCGCATTCGCGCTCGGCAAGTTGACGTGCCAATTCCTCCAACGCACGGCTGCGGTCCTGAGCGCCGTCGCCTCCGGACGCCGCAGGTTCGCTGCGGCGCAGCATCGCATCCACTACCGTCGTGACAGCGTCAACCGTCACCGTACGACGGTCATCAGCGAAATGGTTTTCGCTCCCCGGGCCTGTGACGATTTCATAAGCGGGGAAATAAACGACATCTGGCCGTGCGACGACAGCCTCCCCGGCGGCGGCGCGCAGTACGGACTTGCTGTACACCGTCGCGGTATAGGCGTGCTCGCCGGTGGCCGTCGCTACCAGCGGCACCGGCGATACCGTGAGAACGATCTTCAAGCCCGGCTGGATGGCCCGCATTCGGTCGATGAAGCCCAGGATGTCGGCGACGACCTCGCTGACCGTGAAGTTGACGAACTGGTGTCTCTGGGAATCGAAGGTGCCGGCGATCGTTCCGGGGCAGGAGGGAAAGACCGCGTCATCGAGGGTCGAGACCCAGCTCTCCGTCAGCCCCAGGGTAAAGATGAAAAGGTTGCATTCGAGGATCGCGGCCAGCACCCGATCCAGGTGGGAGCGGGTCAGGAGATCGAATTCCTCCTGTGATTCGGCCGGAAAGGGCAACCCTGGTCGGAACGGATCGATGACGGCGTCCGGCGTCGCCCAGCGATCCTCGCGCGGTTGAAAACGCCCCTCGGCCCGGTCGATGAGCTGAAGCCATTGCCTTGCCGTATAGATGTTTCCGTAGGCTGCCGAATACAGTTCGTAGCCGAATCGGTCGTTCGCTTGGGCCGTCTCAGTCCGCACGTAGCGGTAGCCGGCGGCTTCCAAATGCGGCACGATGTTCGCGGCAAAGCAACTTCCCGCTGACATAACCCTGCTGTCGGCCCTCAGGATCGGTTCATCGGCTGTTACCAGATCCGCCGGCGACCAGTTGCGTGCGACCGAGCGCGACCAAAAGGCGCGGTCTGGTTGATCGTTGTAGGGGTTCTGCGCCATGTGTTCGTCCTATTCGAAGGCCCGTAGTACGGTTTCGTAAATCACGTTGCCATAGGCTTCGTTGGCATGGCTCACATCCGAAGCCCAAAACTCACGCTTCAGGAAGCCGTCGGCGTCCTGAACTTCCTTGGGAACAGGAATGAACATCACCCCCCGAATGCGGGCTTCTTCGGCCAGCATGTCCTGCAGCAGATACCAAAGCTTAAGTCGCACATAGGGGTCGGTGATGGGAATCGCGTCCACGGACTGCCCAAGCTGCTCCGCTCTACTGACGAAGAATTCTTCAGTCTTCAAAAAGGCGCGCAACGCCTCATTGTCGTCCTTGGGTGGCGGCGTGCCGATAAGAGCAATACGGTTCAACCCGCCGGTCGCCAGCCGCTTCAACGCCGAGTCGAGACCATTGAAACTGAGCTGCTGGAAGCGGTGCCGGATGGCAGCCCTCGACATGATCTGCGCCGATGGGTTCGATTATGCGCACATGCGGCGAAAGGAAGTCGAACGGCGTTTCTGCCTCGAAGAAATACAGAATATTGTGTTCGTTTCCGCCCCAAAGGATGCCGACATCCGCGCCCATCCCAAGATCGGCGAGGGTCTCCCAGTAGGCCGCGTCCCGCGGCCACGAGCCACCCGCCAAGAAAAGCGTCCCGTCCCCGCGCGGTCCGACGATGATCTCCAACGGCCCGGAAAAAATTTGTCCCCCGACGATGGCAGCGAGATGGGACTCGCCTGCGAGAATTAGGCGGGATGCAGAGGACTTGGGGCCAGAGGTGAAACGGTCATCATTCATGACTCGATGCAGGCTCCCGACGTCTATGAGGGCAAGGACAGCATACGTGAACCGCTCCGGGATGGGTCTGATCAGCGGTAGCTGACAAGCGTATCGTCACGGCGCTGGCTTGGCGGCGCCTGCCGATGTTGCCCGGCGATCCCGCAGCACCCAGAAAACCGCGATCACGCAGCGTGCTCCGGGCTAATTTTGTCGATGGGCCCGCCGAATTGCAGATCCGGCCCGGCGGGTCGGGCGCTTTCGCGTCACGCGCATCTTTACGAATTCCTAACGGCGCGCACGCTTGACCCTAGGCTGAACGCGCGTTTAGCATACTGAACATGCGTTCAGCCGATCTGACGGCGACTGCGCGGATCCGCGATGCGGCCATCGAGCAGTTCGGGCAGCACGGCTTCGATGTAGGCCTGCGGGCCATCGCCGAAGCCGCTGGTGTGAGCGCGGCCCTGGTCATCCACCACTTCGGCTCGAAGGACGGCCTGCGCCAAGCCTGCGACGACTACATCGCCGACGAGATCCGCAGCCAGAAGTCCGAGACGATTCAGTCCAACGATCCGGCTACTTGGTTTGCAGCGATGGCAGAGATCGAGTCGTACGCGCCGATGATGGCCTATTTGCTGCGCAGCATGCAGTCCGGCGGAGACCTCGCAACCATGATGTGGCGCCGGATGATTGACAACGTCGAACAATACATGGACGACGGTGTGCGGGCCGGCACCATCAAGCCCAGCCGCGATCCGCACGCCCGGGCCAGATTCATGGCCCTCACAGGAGGCGGGGCGTTTCTGTTGTATGTGCAGATGCACGAAACGCCAACCGATCTCAAGGCAGTGCTTCGTGACTATTCCCGGGACATGGTACTGCCGGCCCTCGAGGTCTACAGCGAAGGCCTGATGACAGATCGCACGATGTTCGACGCCTTCCTGGCGGCAGATTATCAAGGAGAATCCCATGACGGTTAACACGCCGATCGAAATCCGAGGCCTGACAAAGAACTTCGGGAACGTGCGGGCGCTGGACGGCTTGGACCTCACGGTGCGCGCCGGCGAGGTGCACGGCTTCCTGGGCCCCAACGGCGCCGGCAAGTCCACCACCATCCGCATCCTGTTGGGTCTGGTCAAGGCCGACGGCGGCAGCGCCCGACTGCTCGGCGGGGACCCGTGGACCGATGCCGTCGAGCTGCACCGCCACATCGCCTACGTGCCGGGCGATGTCACGTTATGGCCGTCGCTGACCGGCGGCGAGACCATCGATCTGCTCGCCCGCATGCGCGGCGGTGTCGACGAAAAGCGCCGCGCCGAGCTGATCGAACGCTTCGACCTCGACCCACACAAAAAGGCGCGCACCTACTCCAAAGGCAACCGACAGAAGGTCTCGCTGATCTCCGCCTTTTCGTCGCGGGCCGAGCTGCTGCTCCTGGACGAGCCGAGCAGCGGCCTGGACCCGTTGATGGAGAATGTCTTTCAACAGTGCGTCGGCGAAGCGCGCCACCGCGGCGCCACGGTTCTGCTGTCCAGCCACATCCTGGCCGAAACCGAAGCGCTGTGCGAACGGGTCACGATCATCCGGGCCGGCAAGACGGTCGAGAGCGGGACGCTGGACTCCCTGCGTCACCTCAGCCGCACTTCGATCAAGGCCGAAATGACCGGCGACCCCGGTGATCTCACCCGCATCAAGGGTGTCGAGGACGTCAGCGTCGACGGCAACACCCTGCGCGCCCAGGTGGACAGCGAAAGCCTCGGCGAACTCATCCGCGTGCTCGGCGACGCGGGCGTGCGCAGCCTGGTCAGCCAGCCGCCGACGCTGGAAGAGCTCTTCCTGCGCCACTACGACACCTCAGAGACTTCTGCGTCCAAGGTGGCGGCGTCATGAGCACCGCCGCATTGGACCGGCCCGTCACGCACCCGACCTCGTCGAACTTCTCCGGCACGCTGTCGATCCTGCGGCTCTACCTGCGCCGCGACCGAATCACGTTGCCGCTGTGGGTGTTACTGCTGTCGGTGCCGCTGGCAACCGTGTATGTCGGCAGCATCGAGAAGGTCTACCCCACCGCAGCCACGCGTGCCGAGTTTGCCGCCTCCATCATGGCTAGCCCGGCCCAGCGCGCCCTCTATGGGCAGGTCTACAACGACAGCGTTGGGGCTGTAGGCATTTGGAAAGCCGGAATGTTCCACTTGCTCATCGCGGTCGCGGTCATCCTGACCCTCATCCGGCACACCCGCGCCGACGAGGAGACCGGCCGCACCGAGCTGATCGACTCGACCGCGATCGGCCGCTACGCCAGCCTGACCGCGGCGCTGATGCTGTGCTTCGGCGCGTCGATCGCCACCGGAGCGATCGGCGCGGCGGGGTTGCTCGGCACCGATATCCCCGTCACCGGGTCGCTGGCTTTCGGGGCGGCGCTGGCGTGCTCCGGCCTGGTGTTCACCGCCGTGGCCGCGGTCGCCGCCCAGCTGTCGCCGAGTGCCCGAGTCGCCCGCGGATTCGCGTTCGCAGTCCTGGGGGCCGCGTTCACCCTGCGCGCCGTCGGTGATGCGGGTTCGGGTGCGCTGTCGTGGCTTTCGCCGCTCGGGTGGTCGCTGCAAGTCAGGCCCTACGCGGGCGACCGCTGGTGGGTCCTGCTGCTGCACCTGGCGACGACGGTCGTGGTGACCGTGGCGGCCTACCGGCTGCTCTCCGGCCGCGACGTCGGGGCCGGGCTGATCGCCGAGCGCGCCGGGCCCGGTGCCGCCGGGCCAGGCTTGCGCAGCGTCACCGGGCTGACCTGGCGACTGGACCGCGGCGCGATCCTGGTATGGAGCGTGGGGCTATGCCTGTACGGCCTCCTGATGGGCAGTGTGGCGCACGGCATCGGCGACGAACTGGGCGACAGCACCGTCGCGCGTGACATCGTTGCGCGCATGGGCGGCACCAGCGCGCTCGAGCAGGCGTTCCTTGCGGTGGCGTTCGCCATGTTGGGCATGGCCGGCGCCGCATTCGCCATCTCGCTCACTTTGCGACTGCATCAGGAGGAGGCGGCCCAGCGAGGCGAGACCACTCTGGCTGGCGCGGTGTCCCGAACACGTTGGCTGGCAAGCTATTTGGTAACGGCACTGGCAGGATCAGCGACGGCGATGCTGGTTGCCGGCGTGGCCGCCGGTCTCGTCTATGGCGTCGCGGCCGACGATATCGGCGGCAAGCTGGCGGTCGTCGTCGGCACCGCGGCCGTCCAGTTGCCCGCCGTGTGGCTGCTTTCCGCGGTTACGCTGGCCCTGTTCGGCCTCGTTCCGCGGTTCACCCCGGTGGCGTGGGGAGTGCTGGTGGCGTTCATAGCCCTGTATCTGATCGGTTCGCTGGCCGAGTTCCCGCAGTGGCTGCTCGACCTCGAACCGTTCGCGCACACCCCGCGGGTCGGCGGCGGCGACTTCACCGCCGTGCCGCTGGTGTGGCTGCTGGTCATCGATGCCGCGCTGATCACGTTGGGGATCTTGGCTTTCCGGCGGCGAGACGTGCGGTACTAGGAGATTCATGAGAACCGGTGTGCAGTTGGCGGCATCGTCAATTTCGGGATTGGTCTTTGTCGGCTTGTTGATTTTCTTGCCGGCCGGAACGCTGAACTATTGGCAGGCATGGGTTTTCATCGGCGTGTTCACCGCCGCAACGATCATCCCCAGCATCTACTTGGCCCGGACGAACCCCGCCGCGCTGCAGCGACGCATGCGCGGCGGGCCGCTGGCGGAAGGCAGGGCGATCCAGAAGGTCGTCATCGTCGGCGCGTTTCTGGACCTGTTCGCGATGATGGCGTTCAGCGTCTTCGACCATCGGATGGGCTGGTCGTCGGTGCCGGTCTGGCTGTGCTTGCTGGGGGACGTCCTGATTGCGGCCGGGATCGGCCTAGCCATGCTGGTGATCGTCCAGAACAACTACGCGGCGGCCACCGTGCGGGTGGAGACGGGCCAATCGGTGGCCTCGCGCGGGCTGTACAAGTTCGTCCGGCATCCCATGTACGTAGGCAACGTGATCATGATGGTGGGCATCCCGCTGGCGCTTGGCTCCTATTGGGGATTGCTTTTCGTCCTGCCCGGCGTGCTGGTGCTCATCTCCCGCATCCTCGACGAGGAAAAAATGCTCACCCAGGAATTGGGCGGGTATCGCGAGTACCAGCAGCGGGTGCGCTACCGACTGCTGCCGTACGTGTGGTAGCAGCCGGCACGCTTTAAGCTGGCGGCGTGGCCCGAACCTCGGCACACACTCTGGACCGGCCATGGCGGCGTCCCGGCGCCCTGCGGTACGCACGAGAACGGATTTCGCGGCGTCGCCAAACCACCGATAACGGTCACCGATCCCCCGGTCGAAATGATCATCGACCGTGACGTTGAAGTCGGCACCCGCGACGGAACAGTCTTGCGCATCAACGTCTTGGTTGTATCAGTGCCGTGTTCGCTTATTCAACGACTGACGAACGTAAAGCCGCCGATATCTCGGACACGTCATTCTCAGCCGATCCCACCTCGCGACGAGCTATCGCCGGATACGATTAAGAACCGTGTCCAAACCGAGGACCGCGCTTCCGGCGATCTGCCTGAACATGATCGTGCGAAACGCAGCGCACATCAGCACGCGGGTGAACGCAGACACCGGCTCCGACGACGGGACCCAGGAACTGATCGCAAACCACATGGCCCGCCTTGGCATCCTCCGTGGGCATTACGAACGGCCATGGCGCAACTTCGGCCATAACCGCACCGAGGTGCTCCATCGACACCGCACGGCTAGACCACGCCGGCGGGATCGACGGCACCGAGGATCGAATCTGCCGGTCCGGCCTCTTTTGGAGAGGTTTGCGAACAACATTCCCCGCCAATCCATTTGGATGCCTGACGTGCAACTGGTGAGGTTGGCATCACCAAAGATCGATCGCTCCCAATGAAGGCTGTGCTACTGGCCGGCGGTCTCGGTACTCGCCTCATGGAGGAGACGGTTATCCGCCCCAAGCCGATGGTGGAGATTGGTGGTCGACCGATCCTGTGGCATATTATGAAGATATATTCTCACCACGGAATTCGTGAATTCATTGTCTGCTGTGGCTACAAGGGCTACGTCATAAAGGAATACTTCGCCAACTATTTCTTGCATATGTCGGACGTAACTTTTGATATGTCCAACAACAAGATGGAAGTGCACGAGCACCACGCAGAACCTTGGCGGGTGACGCTGGTGGATACCGGCGACGACACCATGACAGGCGGCCGCCTCAAGCGGGTCGCCGCTCACATCCGTAACGATGAGGCTTTCTGCTTCACCTACGGTGATGGTCTGAGCGACGTGAACATCGGCGCTAGCATTGATTTCCACCGTCGCCATGGGCGTCTGGCCACCGTTACGACGGTGTCTCCGCCAGGGCGCTACGGTGCGATCGAACGCGAAGGCGACCAGGTCACGCGATTTGTCGAAAAGCCGCCGGGCGATGGTGGCGTCATCAACGGTGGATTTTTCGTTCTGTCCCCCGCGGTACTCGATTACATTGCAGGTGAGCAAACGTCGTTCGAAGTTGAGCCCTTGGCCGCGCTGGCTGCCAACGGCCAACTGATGGCTTTCGCCCATTCTGGCTTCTGGCAACCCATGGATACGCTTCGGGATAAGAACCAGCTCGAACACCTTTGGAGTAGCGGCGACGCCCCGTGGAAATGCTGGCCTTGAACTCTTTCCACACTGCTAATTGCGGGCGGGTCCTAATCGATTTGGGGTTGGGTCAGGCCTCGTGAAGATCCTCGACGCCCCGGTGGCCGATTTGAAGATCGTGCAATCCTTGCCCCACCGCGATGACCGTGGCGCATTCATCCGCCTCTTCTGCGCCGAGGAACTTGAGTCCTTACTGGGTCACCGCCAGATCGCGCAAATCAATCTATCTAGAACCAGCAGCGCCGGCGCCGTGCGTGGTATGCATTTCCAATTTCCGCCGCACGCGGAAATGAAGATGGTTCGCTGTATCCGCGGCCGGGTCTGGGACGTCGCGGTGGACCTGCGGGCGGGCTCACCAACGTTTTTGCAATGGCACGCCCAGGAACTGGCACAAGACGAGGCGCAAATGCTGGTCATCCCAGAAGGTTTCGCCCATGGCTTCCAAGTGTTGGAGCCCGAAAGCGAACTGCTCTATCTGCACACGGCGTCCTACCACCCCCCCTCCGAGGGCGGGCTACGTTACGACGATCCACGGCTTGCCATTGCCTGGCCATTACCGCCGCAGGACCTTTCAACCCGTGACCTTTCTCATCCGCTATTGGGCGCTGGTTTCTCCGGGATCGTGTTATGAAGTGCCGGCATTGCGGCGGGCGGTTAGAGCACCGCTTCATCGACCTGGGCTTTGCTCCCCCATCCAACGCCTACCTGCAGGCCGAGCATCTGTGCCACCCGGAACTGCACTACCCCCTGCGTGTGAACGTGTGCCAACAGTGTTGGTTGGTGCAGACCGAGGATTACGCTTCCGCTGACGAGATTTTCGGCGTCGACTACGCGTACTTCTCCAGTACCTCCACCACGTGGCTCGACCACGCGGCCCGCTATGTGCGGATGGTCACCGAACGGCTGCAACTCGGGCCCGACAGCTTTGTCATCGAGGTGGCGTCCAACGATGGCTACCTGCTGAAAAACTTTGTGGCAGGAGACATCCCGTGTTTGGGTATCGAGCCGACGGCGAGCACCGCCGCTGCCGCCGAGGCACGGGGCATCCCGGTTAGCCGAGAATTCTTTGGCGAAGCCTTGGGGCGTGGACTCGCAAATGAGGGGCGGCGGGCGGATCTGGTGGTGGGCAACAATGTGTATGCCCACGTGCCCGACATCAACGACTTCACCCGCGGACTGGCCGCCGTGTTGAAGCCCGAAGGCACCGTCACCCTCGAATTTCCCCACCTGATGCCGTTAATCGAACAAACCCAGTTCGATACCATTTATCACGAGCATTTCTCATACCTGTCGCTCACCGCCTTGGTGCATATTTTCTCCGCGGCCGGCTTGCGCGTGTGGGACGTAGAAGAGCTCCCCACCCATGGCGGCAGCCTGCGAGTGTATGGCTGCCATGCGGGGGCGGCGATCGCCACCACCAAGAGCGTTGACTTGCTACTGACGCGTGAGGACCAAAGAGGGTTGACCCGGCTCGAGACCTACACCGCTTTCCAGGCGCAGGCCGATCGCGCGAAAGACGATTTCCTGGCCTTCCTCATCGAGCAAAAGCGCCTTGGCCGGCGCGTCGCAGCCTACGGGGCTGCTGCAAAGGGCAACACATTGTTGAACTACGCAGGTGTCAAACCGGACTTGCTGCCGTACGTGTGTGATGCTGCGGGGTCCAAGCAGGGAAAATTCCTGCCGGGAAGCCATATCCCGATCTATTCGCCAGAGGCACTGCGGGCGAACCCGCCCGATGACGTGGTTATCTTGCCCTGGAACATCGCGCACGAGGTGCAGACTCTGCTGGCTGATCTTGTCCCCAGTGGCACCCGTCTGGTGACCGCGGTTCCCGAATTGCGCTACCTGTGAGGCCCCGCGCCATCCTCGAGGAGATCTTTGAACGCGTCGATTTGCGCACGGGTCACGGTAAGCGGATCGTCGCCGGCGCGCGTACGCCGCTCCCAGTCGACAGTCCATGCCAGGGCATCGTGAAAGCCGAGCCGATTGCGCCAGCCCAGCTCGCGCCGGGCCTTGGAGGTGTCGAGGGCCAGCAAGTTCGCCTCGTGTGGATGCTCCCCATGGTCGAGTTCCCAACGCACGCCGCCTCCCCACAGCTCGGCCGCCAGCGTCGCAACCTCGCCGACCTCGATAAAGTTGTCGCGGCCAGGCCCGAAGTTCCACTCACCCCGGCCGGAGCCAGCCAATAGCGCATCCGCAAGAGTCAAATAGCCATTGAGGCAATCGAGCACATGCTGCCACGGCCGCACCGCACGCGGGAACCGTACTCGCGGCGCCTGGCCGCATGCAAAGGCGGCCGTCAGGTCTGGCAGCAGTCGGTCACGACTGATGTCGCCGCCGCCGATGACGTTGCCGGCGCGGGCAATGGCGGTGGGAGCAACGGGGAAGCTGCGAATCCAGGACTGGGCCAGTAAATCGGCCATCGCCTTGGAGGCACTGTAGGGATCGTTGCCACCAAGGGCGTCGGTTTCGAGGTAACCGGCCTCCTGGTCAACGTCGCGGTAGACCTTGTCGGTGGTCACGACGACCATCGCAGCCACTGAAGCGGTTGCTGCAACGGCCTCCAGCACGCTGAGCGTGCCCATGGCATTGGTCTCGTAGGTATCCCGCGGTCTCCGATATGACTCGCGGACCAAAGGCTGTGCGGCCATGTGAATTACAACATCCGGAGCCGCCGCCGACACCGCTGCCGCGGTGCCGTCGGCATCGCGAATGTCAACCCGGAAGTCGTGGACAAGCTGGTCCGCAATCCCCGCCCGCTTGAATAGGCACCCCTCGACCGGGTCGAGCGCGATGCCGGACACCTGGTGTCCGCGGCTAACCAGGAGGAGCGTAAGCCACGCGCCTTTGAAACCGGTGTGCCCGGTGACCAAGTAGTGCACCGCTACCGCGTAGCCTCGGCCATGTATCCGCGGCCCGCCTCCGTCACGAAGTCGAGCATTGTTTCTCCTAAGCCCAGATGGACGCGCGTCCGGCACGTTCCGTGCATCCCGAGGTTGCTGTTCGCCAGGTCCTGTTCGACGTCCACAGTTCTAAGACCCTACAGCGCCTCTGGGTTTTACGATTTTTAGTTAACGACAGAGTATCGAAGGGGATTTAAGATCCGATGGCCAACTATCGGGGTTTAGCCCAAAATCCAGAATTTTGAGAGCAATCCGACTCAGAATGATCTAGGAACTAGCGGCCGCGGGGGATGTGGCGGTGAGGAGCTGCGTTGGAGACGACGATGAAAGCTCGACAGGGCGTGATCCTTCCAGGCGGACCTGGCTCCAGGTTCTGAGCGTCTTATGACAGTTACCTTGACGGGAGCAACCGGATTCGTCGGTAGGCAGATTCTGCGTACCCTGCTCGAACGGGGCTGCTCGGTGAGGGTGCTCGTTCGCGAGCCCTCCCGCCTGCACGACATCCGGGCACATCGAGGACTAGAGGTCGTGCCGACGCCCAATTTGTTCGCAGAGGTAACCAGCCGTTTGGAAGAGATGCTCGCAGATTCAGACACCTTGGTGCATGCGGCGTGGTACGCGGAGCCAGGCGAATTTCTCAGGTCGCCAATGAACCTGGAGTGCCTCACCGGCACGCTCAACCTGGCCTCGGCGTTCGCGGCAGCCGGGGGCAAGCGATTCGTTGGTGTCGGAACCTGCGCGGAGTACGACTCTTCTGCAGGCCTGATGACGACCGATACCCCGTTGGCGCCGAGTACGTTGTATGCCGCGTGCAAAGCGTCGGCTTTCCAGGTACTCCGTCTTCTCCTTGGCGGGGAGGGCTTGGACTTTGCCTGGTGTCGCGTCTTCTACTTGTATGGGGAAGGTGAAGATGAGCGGCGGCTGGTGCCATACATCCGCAGGCAACTGGAGGCCGGGCAAGAAGTCCTGCTCACTCGCGGTGATCAAGTGCGTGATTTCCTCGATGTGAAAGACGCCGCTCGGATGATTGCCGATGTCGCACTGGGGCAGCAGCAAGGCGCGGTGAACATCTGCTCAGGTAAAGGGGTGACCATTCGGCAACTCGCCGAACGCATTGCCGACGAGTACGGTCGGCGTGAACTGTTGCGGTTTGGGGCAAGGCCCGAGAACAATTTTGACCCCCCGCGGGTCGTTGGCGCGCGGAGGGACGCGAAATGAGTGGGGCGACAAAGCTTTACGAGCAATCGGCTTTTCCAATCTTCCAGAACCGGATGTACGACTCTGCCGAGGAGGCGCGCACCTGTCCTCGGGGCGACATCCGCTTGGTTCAGGACGGGATCAGCGGTCTCGTCTACAACGCCGCCTTCCGGCCGGAAGTGATGAACTATGACGCCGCATATCAAAACGAGCAGGCGCATAGTCCGTTGTTCAAAAGTCACCTGGAACAAGTCGCAACCATCGTCGAGCGTAACTTGGGTACTGACGATTTGGTCGAAGTCGGTTGCGGCAAAGCGTATTTCCTTGAGTTGCTCCAGTCGCGCGGCTGCTCCGTCGCCGGCTTCGATCCTACTTACGAAGGCGAGAATCCAGCCGTCCAGCGTCGCTACTTCGGTGATGGCGTGACGGTGTCGGCCAGCGGACTCGTCCTGCGTCACGTGCTGGAACATGTGCAGAACCCCGTTGGCTTTCTCGAGGGCTTGCGCGACGCGAACGGCGGCGGGCTGATTTACATCGAGGTGCCATGCTTCGACTGGATCCTGCGCGCGAGAGCGTGGTTCGACATCTTCTACGAGCACGTCAATTACTTCAGGCTCGACGACTTTTCGAGGATGTTCACCCGGGTAGTGGAGGGCGGCCATCTGTTCGGTGGCCAATACCTCTATGTCATCGCTGACCTCGCCACCTTGCGGCCACCCGTGTCCGGCCTGGCGGATCGTGTCCTATTTCCGGAGGATTTTTTGGCCACGGTAACCGTCGCGCGATCTGCCCGACTAGCAGAATCGAGTGCCGTGTGGGGCGCGGCGTCGAAAGGTGTCATCTACTCGCTGTTGCGGGAACGCTGCGGCAATCCGGTGAATGTCCTAATCGACATCAATCCGGCCAAGTGCGGCAAGTTTGTGGCGGCCACCGGTCTGCGGGTCATGTCCCCTGAAGAGGGCATGGCTGCGCTCGCACCAGGTTCCGACATCTGTGTGATGAACTCCAATTACCTTGAGGAGATTCGCAAGATGACTGGAGACCGATTCAATCTGATGGGAGTCGAGCGTGACTGATTTCGAAGAGGAAGTGGTAAACCGAATCGATGCTATGTCACGTAACGAGCAGCTCCAGGCGGACGCCGCCGAATTCATGCGGACCTCGCTGCTAGCCCAGTACTCGTACAACTTTGCTTGGATGTCGCGGCCGATCATCCAGTACCCCCAAGACATGGTCGTCATGCAGGAGTTGATCTGGCGCGTCCGTCCTGACCTAATCGTCGAGACTGGCATCGCCCATGGCGGATCGCTTATCTTCAGCGCATCCATGCTGGCGCTGTTGGACATGGCTGACGCCATCGAGTCCGGTGTCACTCTTAACCCGGCTAAGTCCAATCGGAAAGTGCTGGGCATCGACATCGATATCCGCGCGCACAACCGTGCGGCCATCGAGGCGCACCCCATGGCCTCGCGCATCCAGATGATCCAAGGCTCCAGCATCGCGCCTGAGACAGTGACGCGGGTGAGCGAAATCGCTGCGGACTACCAGCGCGTGCTGGTGTGTCTGGACAGCAACCACACCCACTCCCACGTGCTGGCTGAGTTGCAAGCGTACGCGCCGCTGACCTCGGTAGGCAGCTACTGCGTGGTCTTCGACACCATCGTCGAGGACGTGCCTGCCGACATGTCTGTCGACCGCCCCTGGGGCCCCGGCGACAACCCGAAGACCGCCGTGCACGAATACCTCAAGACCCACAAGGAGTTTGAGATCGACAAGAGCATCCAGCACAAGCTGGCGATCACCGTGGCGCCGGATGGGTATTTGAGTCGGGTGGCCTGAGCGCCGCGGATTGTCGGCTTGTCCCGGTACCACAGCGAGTATTTGGGCGCCGGAACGGGATTCGCATATTGAAGGCATCGTCGTCGGAGTCCCAGAGCGTTTGAGCCTGCGGTTGCTTGACTGACCGTTGTTAAGCTGACCGTTATTAAGCTGACCGTTGTGCGGAAACTCTTCGTCGCGTTCGCCGCCCTTCCTGCCATCCTTGCCGCGGCCGCCCCGGGCGGCCTAGGGCCAGCGGGCGCCGACACTGGTGTGCAGCAGCCGGATGGCTCGGCGCCGGTTCCCGACGTGCCGGCACCAGCCTGGATCGTCGCTGACCTCGACAGTGGTCAGGTGCTGGCCGGCCGGCACCAGAACGTGGCTTACCCACCGGCGAGCACGATCAAGGTGCTGTTGGCGCTGGTGGTGCTCGACGAGCTGAGCCTGGATTCCAGCGTGGTCGTCAACGAGGCCGACGTCGCCGTGGGGTGCAGCTGCGTGGGCGTCAGAGTCGGCCGCACCTATACCGCGCGTCAACTCCTCGACGGGCTGCTGCTGGTCTCCGGCAACGACGCCGCGAACACGCTGGCTCACATGCTGGGCGGCCAGCAGGTCGCGGTAGCCAAAATGAACGCCAAGGCCTCGTCGCTGGGCGCGATCAACACCCGCGCATCCAGCCCGTCGGGTTTGGGCGTAGGTGACCCGCGCGACCCGGGCGCGACGACAGCGCACGATCTGGCGGTGATCTTTCGTGCAGCAATGACCAATCCGGTGTTCGCTGAGATCACCGCCGAGCGGTCGGCGTTGTTTCCCGGCGACGGCGGTGAGCGCAAGATCGACAACGTCGACGAGATGTTGCAGCAGTATCCGGGCACGATCGGCGGGAAGACGGGGTACACCCCACTCGCGCATACAACCTTCGTCGGCGCAGCTTCCCGCGATCACCGCCGGCTGGTGGTCGCGATGCTGTACGACGACGAGAGCGCACAAAGGTACTGGGAACAGGCATCCCACCTGCTGGACTGGGGCTTTGCCCTCAACCCGGAGTTGGCGATCGGCACGCTCTGAACGTGCGTCGAGCGCCTGCGTGGCCAACAACACTGGTCCCTTTGAACGTCCCGTGCTCCGATGCGGCGACCGCTCGGCGCCGAGGGGCTCTCCGACGCGCTCGGTCTGTGATGTTTGCTGGGTGGCGCGTGGCATCCGCTGATACCATGGGGTGAATGGCTAAGAAGGAACTCGCGACGACCGTCGAAGACGAAACGTCTTATGCGGCACCCATAGCCGACCAAAACCGTGATGAATTTGCCACGCACAGTTATACGTTGATCCAACAGCTGATTTCACGGCAGGCCCGGACAAGGCTTTGCCAACGAGCGCTCGATCTTTCCGTAGCGCTCCAGGAGGCGCCGCCTGATCCGGTGCCCAGCGCGTTTGAGAGATGCGGCGATTTCCACATGGAAGAGCTTCTTGAGAGCCTTGTTCCCGAGATCGAACAAGTTACTCAACGCCCTCTTTTTCCCACCTATTCTTTCTTTCGCATTTATAGGGCTGGGAATGACCTAAAACGGCACACCGATCGGCCCGCCTGCGAGTTTAGTGTGAGCCTTAATTTGGGATACCGGGCCCCGGCTTCATGGCCTCTTTGGGTCGAAGGCCCGTTAGGTGCAAGGAGTGCGGTACTGGAACCCGGGGATGCGGTGGTTTACCGAGGGATAGAGTGTCCTCATTGGCGCGAATCTTTCGACGGCGAGTTTGTTGCTCAATTGTTCTTGCATTATGTCGATCAAGAAGGGCCTCACGCAGAATGGAGATTTGACAAGAATCGGCGCCTCAGTACGATGCCAAAAGCAAGTCAACTTTCGAAGCATTTGCGCCTAAGACCCGACGGAACTCTTGAGTATGGTCCTAGCCAGAGCGTTCCGCTTAACCCTGTTTGGATTTTGGTTCTGCAAAAGCTGCAAAGCAATTGCGCAGTGCCGTCCATTGTCAACGACACGATGGAGCAATTTGACCTGTCACAAGTCAAGGCGGAGTCTGAGATACAATCTATTATTTACTGGCTAGAGAAGAACGATCTTCTTTTTGTTGATTAGAAGCTGGGGAACTTAAAGGGTTCGCAGAAAGCGGAGCCCAAAGCCGGACTACAGCAATTGCTAGCCGCGGATATCTGACGGCTGGGTCCTGCTCTGATGCCATTGAAGAGGCGGGCGCCGGCGCGCCGGTAAACCCTTGGCGCGGAGCCAGCAAAGTGACACCGCTCCGAGGGTGAGGTGCTGTGGAAACGACGATGTGCACCAAGCCATTTGGCGATTGCGGTGGTTAGTCTGCGGCGATGCAGAGCACCTCGTCGAGGCTGGCGGTCTGTAGTCCGGCAGCGCGCGCCTGTCGGTGAAGTTCGGCGATCGGATCCGTTTCGGTGCTATCGAGACCGCCGGCCCGGTCGAGGCGTGTGGTGTCGAACATTGCTGGGCCGCTGGCCAATTCGTCGGTGAGGAGGTAGCGGCTGGCATCGGGTGTGCGGTGCACCTCGTGCTCGGCGGCGCAGGTACCGGTGAGCTTGGCTGTGTCGCCGTAGTTGATGCCGACCTGGAATACCTGTGGTTCGGCGTCGAGCACCGCGCTCAGTCGGGTGATGTAATTCTCGGGGGCAAAAAACCGCCAGCCCTGGCCCAGATGCAGCCACAACCGTCCGCCGATCTGGGCGCGGAGTTGCGCGAGCCGGGCTCCGGAGCTGTCGCCGGGGCGGCAATCGGCGAACTCAGCGAACGGGTAGCGCTCACCGAGGCTTGCGCGGTCGCGGGCGGATAGGCCGGCATCGAGCACCACAAAGCGCCCGACCCGTGACAGATCGGTGCAGCAGTGCAGAAACGAGTTCAGTGTTTGTTCGGTGGCTTCTTGATCCGGTCCGGCCACCACGGTGACGGTGACCTCGGCCTCGCGTGAACCCGCGATGAGGCTGCCCACCAATGCCTCGGGGTAGGCCGATGCCGCTTCGATCATCGCCGGCACCGAAAAGTCGCGGTTATGCGCAATCGCTCGTCGACGCTCATCGGGGACATCGGGGCGGGCCAGCAGGCGCCGACACAGCGTGAACGCCTCGGCATGCTTGCCGATCCAGCCCGCACACACCGCCTGCTCATCCATCGCGCACCAGGTGTAGATGTCTCGGTCAAAACTTATGTCCTCTTCGGGCAGCGGGATTCGGGCGGCGCGCTCGGCGAACATGTAGCCGAGCTGATATTGCTGCTCGACCCGGTAGTGCACGGCGATCTGATAAAGCGGCTCGGCGCGGGTCGGTCGAAACGCCCACGCCCGCAGCAGGGCGTCTTGAACATCCGCCCACGGCTCCCCAAGATGCTCCATCGCCTGCGCGACCCGCCACATCGCGAGGAAGATATCTGTGCCGAATCCGCCCAACTCGACCTGCCGCGCATACCATTTGCGTGCGCTGCTGAAATCGCCTGTATCGAAGTAGATATGGGCCAAGATGGCGACCGGCCACACATCCTCGGGGTTGCGTTCAACCTTGGCCAGCAGCTCATCGATTCCGAATGGGTCTGCGTCGCGCACATCGTCTGCTTGCACGATGCTTTGCACGGCCGCCTCGACCTGGGCGTCGTTTGCGTTCAGCTGCAGCTCCTCGGCAAGGCGGCGGATCACAACGGCCGGCGCGGCGCGAAGCTCCTCGAAATCCACCCGGATCGACGCGGTGCCGCCGCCCAGCGCGTGGTCGCGCGCTGCGATCAGATGTGCCGTCGACTCGGCCCGCTCTTGCTCGTCCGCCCACCATCCGAGTCGATTCAACGACGCCACCACTTTTTCGAATGGTCGGTCCACCACAACCGGCACCACAGGGCCGCAGGCGTCACGCATGAAATCCACCGCGGCACAAAGAAGCGGGTGCTTAACACCGGGCCGGCATCCCGCGCTG
The DNA here is from genome assembly GCA_963758775.1 of uncultured Actinomycetota bacterium. Lineage (GTDB taxonomy): Bacteria > Actinomycetota > Actinomycetes > Mycobacteriales > Mycobacteriaceae > Mycobacterium. The sequence goes on along the minus strand of CAVWWU010000009.1, from coordinate 433,365 downwards.
TGGGCAGCACGGCGATGATCCTCGGCCCAACTGCGAAGTTCCGCCTTGAGCGAATCGGCATCCATTTGCAGCTGACCGCCCGGCACGCTAAAGGCCCTGCCGCATAAGGCGCCCAGACGCGAATCCTCCCAGGTTTCGTGTGGTTCGCGATAGGCCCAGTTGAATCCGGCGCCCATATACACACCAAGGTGGTGCAGCACCTTGGTAACGGCCGTCGTACCGCCACCAAACGGGCCCAGCACAACAATCATCGGCTCAACGCCCGCCATCACGCCTCCTGAGTCCATGGACCGGTGAATTTGAAGCGGTCCTGAGCGGTGCTGCGCTGGCCGCTCACCGAGGAGGTGTTTTCGGCCGACGCCCTTTCTTCGCGACCCGTGCCGGGGCTTTGCGTTGCTGCGCGGGTCGGGCTGCGGCCTTCTTCGCGACCGGTGCCGGGGCTGTGGGTTGCTGCACGGGTCGGGCTGCGGCGATGCAGAGCACCTCGTCGAGGCTGGCGGTCCGTAGTCCGACAGCGGCCGCCCGTCGCCCGAGTTCGGCGAACGGATCGGGGTCGCTGCCCTCCACACCGCCGGCTTTATCCAGGCGTGCGGTGTCGTACATCGCCGGACCGCTGGCCACCTCATCGGTTAGGACGTAGCGGCCGGCATCGGGTGTGCGGCGAACGTCCGACTCGGCCGCGCAGACGCCGGTCAGCTCGACCGCATCGGTAAAATTTATTCCCACCTGAAATACCTGTGGCTCGGATTCGAGCACTGCGATCAGGCGGGTGATGTAGTTTTCGGGGGCAAAGAACCGCCAGCCTTGGCCCAGGTGCAGCCAGAACCGTCCCTGGATCTGAGCGCGGAGCAGCGCGAGCGGCGCCGCGGGCACGTCGCCGGGGCTGCAATCGACAAACTCGAGGAACTCGTAGCGCTCACGCAGCAGCGCGCGATCACGAGCTGATAGGCCGGCATCGACCGCCAGGAAGCGCCCGAGCCAAAGTGACACATCGACACAGCACCTCAGAAACGAGTTAATCGCTCGCTCGGTGCTCTCGCGGTCCGGCCCGGCGACCAGGCTAACGACCACCTTGGCCTCGCCTGGGCCGGTGACCAGAGGCTGCACCAGCGAGTCGGGATACGATGACGCCGCCTCGAGCATGGTCGGCACGCTGAAGTCACGGTTGCTCGCAATCCTTTCCCGATCGCCAACAGGGATGTCGGGGAGTGCCAGTAGGCGCCGGCACAACCTAAACGCCTCTAAATGTTTGCCGATCCAGAATGCGCAGATCGCCTGCTCGTCGATCGCGCGCCAGGCATAGACGTCTGCGCCGACGAACAAGACGTCCTTTTCCGGACGCGGGATTTGGGCGGCGCTCTGGGCAAACAAGTAACCGGGCAGGTAGCGCTGCTCTTCGCGGTACCGCCGGGCGATGGCGTGTAGCGCCTCGGCACGGGTCGGTCGAAACTCCCAAGCCTTGAGGTAGGCGTCCTGGACAACCAGCCACGGCCAATCGAGTCGCGCCATCGACTCCGCGAGCCGGAGCATCGCGTAATAGACCTCCTCGTCCCAGCCTCCCATTTCGGTCCGCCGCTCATACCACTTGCGCGCGTTGACGAAATCACCCAGATCGAAGTAGCTCTGGGCCAAATAGAACACCGACCGCGTATCGTCGGGATTCCGTTCTACCTCGGCCAGCAACAGATCGCGGTCACGCGCATACTTCTGCGGATCCTGGCTGCGGGCACCAAGGCGGCGAGATTCGATGTGCCAGTCGCCCTCGAGGCTCCCAACGACGCAGGAACCGTCCCAGACCGGGGCCTCGTGGACGACACCCTGGTAATGCACGCGCGCCCCGTTGCGGAACAACTGCGCACGCCCGTAGGTGATGGTGGCATCTACGATGGTCATGAAGTAGATGTCGGCGTCGAGTTGGTTGAACTTAGGTGTGCCGACGACAATGTCGTCGGCGTCGATGACCCAGATGTAGTCGCCATGGCCCTGGGCGAGGGTCAGTGCCTCGGTGCGGTTGTGGCCGAAGTTCTGCCACGGTCGTTCGTGAAGCTCGCCTGGGATGCCCAGGCGGGCCATGTGTTTGCGGATCATGTCCTGGGTTCCGTCGGTGGAGCCGGTGTCGACGATCACCCACGAAGTAATGTAGGGCGCAACCGAATCAAGGGTCTCCGCGACGATGTGGGCCTCGTTTTTCACGATCATGTTCAGGCAGATCGTTGGGCGCGCGGTCACTGGATTGGACACTGCTCAGAGTTTACAGAGCAATCGCGCGTCGCGGATCGTGTTGCAACGCGAAGTGGCGGCGGATGTTTCGTCGATGAGCTGGTCCGACGGGGCGCAGTCGCAGGGCACTTCGTCGAGGGTGGCGGTCTGTAGCGCTCGCGCAGCTGCGCGTGATCACAGGCTGGGAATGCCGACGGTGATCTTGAAGATGGTGTCGTGGCCCAGCTGCACCCCGAGCGTGTGCTCCAGGTGAAAGTCACTGTCGCGCAACGTAATTCCCCCGACATATAGGCTGATCGCCTCATCGAGGCCCTGGCGACCCGTCGCGGCCCCTTGGAGACCACCCCTGAATCGAACGTCGATTCTCGAACGCCGGGCACCGCCAGATCCACCGGCCGACTTCGTTCTGCACGGTTTCCGGCGTATAGCCGTTGCGGCCATCGGGCAAGCCACGCCCTACCGGGCCGCGTTTCTTGTAGCTAGGTGATCACTGATCTCGGTGGCCAAGCCACGTTCCAGAACCGCCTTGATCAGCGCCGGCAAGAATCCGCCCTCGGCGCTGCGACTCCATGACCCGTTTTGCGGCATACGGCCTGGCCAAACTACGCGGCACGCACCTGGTCGTCCTGCCGCCCGATCACGGCGCTACATTGTTCCGCCCCTGGCCCTGTGGACCATCGCCGCTTCTACCTGCCTGAGTAACCGTGGCTGCGAGCAAATCCGCATCGACATTCGGACGTCGTTCGCCGATCTCGCCATCGAAACACCGCTAGCTGCTTGAGGATTCAGCTCATCCGGTCGCGACATCCACCACAGATGGTGGGAAGTCGATCCTTTCAGTGCCCAGTCGAAGGAAGGGGTGGCTTTCCGCCACCCCTTCCGTCGGCCTATGGACCAGTCGCGCCGGTCTAACCGGTCGGGCCGGTCGGGCCGGTGGGACCGGTCGGGCCGGTCGCCCCGGTCGAACCAGTCGGGCCGGTCGCCCCGGTCGAACCGGTCGGGCCGGTCGCCCCGGTCGAACCAGTCGGACCGGTCGGGCCGGTCGCCCCGGTCGAACCAGTCGGGCCGGTCGGGCCGGTCGCCCCGGTCGAACCAGTCGGACCGGTCGGGCCGGTCGCCCCGGTCGAACCAGTCGGGCCGGTCGGGCCGGTCGCCCCGGTCGAACCAGTCGGGCCGGTCGGACCGGTCGCCCCGGTCGAACCAGTGGACCCGGTCGGCCCGGTCGCCCCAGTGGAACCAGTCGAGCCGGTCGGCCCGGTCGCCCCAGTGGAACCAGTCGAACCAGTCGAGCCGGTCGGCCCGGTCGCCCCGGTCGAGCCGGTGGAGCCGGTCGGCCCGGTCGGCCCGGTCGCCCCGGTCGAGCCGGTGGAGCCGGTCGGCCCGGTCGCCCCAGTGGAACCAGTCGAACCAGTCGAGCCGGTCGGCCCGGTCGCCCCGGTCGAACCAGTGGACCCGGTCGAGCCGGTCGGCCCGGTCGCCCCGGTCGAACCAGTGGACCCGGTCGACCCGGTCGGGCCAGTCGGGCCAGTCGCCCCAGTGGACCCGGTCGACCCGGTCGAGCCGGTCGAGCCGGTCGGCCCGGTCGCCCCAGTCGCCCCGGTCGAACCAGTGGACCCGGTCGAGCCGGTCGGGCCAGTCGGGCCAGTCGGCCCGGTCGCCCCGGTCGAACCAGTGGACCCGGTCGAGCCGGTCGGGCCAGTCGCCCCAGTCGGACCCGGTCGACCCGGTCGAGCCGGTCGGGCCGGTCGCCCCGGTTGAACCAGTGGACCCGGTCGACCCGGTCGGGCCAGTCGGGCCAGTCGCCCCAGTGGACCCGGTCGAGCCGGTCGAGCCGGTCGGCCCGGTCGCCCCGGTCGAACCAGTGGACCCGGTCGAGCCGGTCGGGCCAGTCGGGCCAGTCGACCCAGTGGACCCGGTCGACCCGGTCGAGCCGGTCGGCGCCCCGGTCGAACCAGTGGACCCGGTCGGGCCAGTCGGGCCAGTCGCCCCAGTGGACCCGGTCGAACCAGTGGACCCGGTCGAGCCGGTCGGCCCGGTCGCCCCGGTCGAACCAGTGGACCCGGTCGACCCGGTCGGGCCAGTCGCCCCGGTCGAACCAGTGGACCCGGTCGACCCGGTCGGGCCAGTCGGGCCAGTCGGGCCAGTCGCCCCAGTGGACCCGGTCGACCCGGTCGAGCCGGTCGGCCCGGTCGCCCCGGTCGAACCAGTCGAGCCGGTCGAGCCAGTCGGGCCAGTCGGGCCAGTCGGGCCAGTCGGGCCAGTCGCCCCAGTGGACCCGGTCGAACCAGTCGAGCCGGTCGGCCCGGTCGCCCCGGTCGAACCAGTGGACCCGGTCGAGCCAGTCGGCCCAGTCGGCCCAGTCGGCCCAGTCGCCCCGGTCGAACCAGTCGAACCAGTCGACCCTGTCGAACCGGTCGGGCCAGTCGGGCCAGTCGGGCCAGTCGGGCCAGTCGCCCCGGTGTGGCCGGTCGAACCGGTCGCCCCGGTCGAACCCGTCGAACCCGTCGGGCCGGTCGCCCCAGTGGAACCGGTCGACCCGGTCGAACCCGTCGAACCCGTCGGGCCGGTCGCCCCAGTCGAACCGGTCGACCCGGTCGAACCCGTCGGGCCGGTCGCCCCAGTCGAACCGGTCGACCCGGTCGAACCCGTCGGGCCGGTCGCCCCAGTCGAACCGGTCGAACCCGTCGAACCCGTCGGGCCGGTCGCCCCAGTCGAACCGGTCGAACCCGTCGGGCCAGTCGCCCCAGTCGAACCGGTCGACCCGGTCGACCCGGTCGGGCCAGTCGGGCCAGTCGCCCCGGTGTGGCCGGTCGAACCGGTCGCCCCGGTCGAACCGGTCGAACCGGTCGGCCCAGTCGCCCCAGTGGAGCCAGTCGAACCAGTCGGGCCAGTCGCCCCCGTGTGGCCGGTCGGGCCAGTCGCCCCAGTCGAACCAGTCGAGCCGGTCGGCCCAGTCGCCCCAGTCGAACCGGTCGAACCGGTCGGCCCAGTCGCCCCAGTGTGGCCGGTCGAACCGGTCGAGCCGGTCGGCCCAGTCGCCCCAGTGGAGCCAGTCGAACCAGTCGGGCCAGTCGCCCCCGTGTGGCCGGTCGGGCCAGTCGCCCCAGTCGAACCGGTCGAACCAGTCGAACCGGTCGGGCCAGTCGCCCCGGTGTGGCCGGTCGAGCCGGTCGGGCCAGTCGCCCCGGTGTGGCCGCCCGGGCCAGTCGGTCCGGTCGGGCCGATCGGGCCAGTCGGTCCGATGGGACCGGTGTGACCGCCACCGCCACCACCACCGCCGCCGGACTGACCGTTTTGGCCGTCGTGTCCGTCTTGACCAAAGAATGCGCCGCCGTGACCCGCGGCGCCGCCCAGACCGCCTAAGCCCCCGGGACCGCCGACACCAGTGCCGGCGCCCGCACCGCCGACGCCGCCCGCCCCACCGACACCACCGTCACCGCCATGGCCGAGGAAGAAACCACCGCGACCACCGGCACCACCGGCGCCACCGGCACCACCGGCACCACCATTCGTGTCGGGGACAGTGGCTGCAACACCCGGGGCGGCCGCCCCGCCGTTACCACCGTTACCGCCGTGGCCTAGCAACCATCCGCCAGCGCCACCGGCACCACCGGCACCACCATTGGCGCCACCGACCGTGCCCGCCCCGCCGTTACCACCGTTACCGCCATGGCTGAAGAAGAACCCGCCGGCACCACCGGCACCACCATGACCACCACTACCGCCACCGGCCGCGCCCGACCCGCCGTTACCACCGTTACCGCCGTTGCCCCAAATGAACCCGCCGGCCTGACCGTTACCGCCAGCCGCCCCGGTACCGGGCGCGCCGTTGGTGCCGTTGGCACCGTTGCCGAAAGCCGCGCGCCCAAAGATGTCCAGGAAGGGCGAGAACGGCGCGGCGCCGACATCCGTGATGGCCGCCGCGTTGGCCGCCTCGGTGCGCAGATACGAAGCCGCGCTGGTCGTCAGGGTGCGAGTGAACTGGCTATGGAACGCAGCTGCCCGCGCGGCCAGCGCCTGATATTCCGCCGCATGCTGGGAGAACAGCGAAGCGATCCCCTCCGACACCTCATCGGCCGCCGCCGCCACCACCGCGGTCGTCGGAACAGCCGCCGCCGCGTGGTCGGCGGCCAATTGCACACCGATGCCGTCAAGATTCGCACTCAGCCACTGGATGATGGACGGCGAGACGTACAGCGGAGAGCTCATGGCACCTCAACATTCATAGTGGGCGCAGTGCTAGGGCTTGATACTTGAAAGGGGCTGCGCCCGAGCAACCGATTCGAAAGATTACCCCCGTTCGATCGATTAGCGAATCCTTTTCGATAAATTGGACACGGTCTTATTTGAACATTTTTCTGCACCCATCGTGTGGGGCGACTTGTCGGGAGTGGTCACCTCGCAAAACCTATTTTGAGCTGGACTAATGCTCTTATGGAAAGACATAAGCGCATCAATATGGAAGCGCGTATGGATGGGCGAATTTATGGGCTACATAATGATTGATACCAATTGATCCGGGCCGCAACTATGCGCATACCAAAATGCATAATTAATACTTAGATACATATTCTAGGTATTGAAATATTATCTAGGTATGTGGTGAGGTATCAATGCAGTCTTAGTTTCTAATTATCGTTGAAGCCTCTACGTTTGGCTGATTGCACTAATTATCGGGTGCGACAATTATTGGGTGCATGCTCCCGGGCGTTGCAGTTGCGTGACGGCGATGGGTCAAAATCGAAGCGTTGACGCGGGCGCCGACGCTGCGTGCGGGACGGGCCACGCGGGCTTGTATGAGACCCGGATGATCTCGAAGATCTCCGACGCGTGGTTTGCACATGCAACGGAAACATTGAGCGGGACAAGATTCTTCGTGCGCAGCGCCGTGAGGCACCGAAGAGTGCGGCGTTATCCCAGCCCGCCGGGGGTGGCTGGTCGAAGACCACCCGCTTCCGGTCGGCCATTGAGACGGAGCAAGGCGTCGAATGTTGGGGTGGGCGGCCTTCAGGGCCGGGTCGGGGTATCACCCGCCAGGCCCGGATCAAGCAGTTGCAAACCGACGATGATGTTCTCGCACGTGGGATCGATCTCGGGGATCCGCAGCGTCGCCGGATATCCCAGCTGTCGCCGCGCAGCGCAGCGTCTCTGTGAGAAAGTTGGGGATCGTGTCGTCAGCAACTGACCATTCCCCCGTGCTGAGCATCTGCGTGCCGACCTTTAACCGGGCGCGGTACCTCGACTGTCTGCTGCAGGACCTTGCTGCCCACATCGGTGAACTCGGCTTTTCCTACGAGGTGCTGATTGGTGACAACGCCTCGGAGGACGACACCGCGAGCGTCGTACGCCGGTACGAGGATCAGCTGGTTATCCGCTACGTGCGGCGGCCCGAGAATGTCGGCGCGTACGACAACCTATCGCAACTGTTTGAGGCTGCTCAGGGGCGATATGTCGTCTACGTTGCCGATGACGATCTGCTCATTCTGGGCGTGCTCGGCCGTTACATCGCTCATCTGGAGGCTAATCCCGACGTTGGCGCGGTGTACGCGCCCTGGCTCTTTCACGACCGGGTTGCGGGACAGGATTCCGGCCAGTTTTATGCCGTCGAGCAGGAGACGCGTATCGAGGCGAGGGACCATGCTGCCCTGTTCGCCCTGCTGGCACATGGTCACATCTTTCCTGAGATCTACCTGGCCAGAACTTTCCTCGCCCGCGAGTTGGCGGGTGCTCCCAACCCGTTCGCATACATCTTCTTTGTGAGGATCGCTGCAATGCTGGATCGGGCTGCGGTGACATTCAGCCCGGAACCCTTCTACCGCCAAGTTATGTGGTACTTCGAGGATGAATTACCCACCCATCTCGGGCACGAAGAGGTCAAGGAGGGCTGGGACCGCTACCGCGGTGGGCTGGAGTTCATCCTTGCCCGATTCGCGTCGCTCCTGTCGGCCGAGGACCTTGACGAGTGTCATCGCGCCATCGATCGCTTTGTGCGCATCCGGATGCATGTTGGCTTGCGGGTGCGTACCCATGAGGGCAAGAACTGGATCGACAACTACTACATCGCCAGCCGCCTCCGCTACGCGGGCGACGACTCACTGCTGCCGGCTCCGTACGAGACGTATCGCATCAACGCGGCGTTTGAGTATCTGCTCGGTCTGCAGCCGTTCCACCCTGCACGCGCCACAGTTGCCTACTATCAGGACGATCCTCCTCAAGTACTCGCACAAGCACACGGCTTTGCCGCAGCGGGTCTCGTGTCCTTGGAGGACAGGTCGCTGCCGCTGCCCGAAAACGTGATCCTGGTTGCAAGCCACGGGCGAGATCCTGCCGATAGCGCGGCGTTCGCTATTTCTGAGGCCGAGCTCCTGTCAAGATTTCCGGGCGCTGCACATGACCGCGATCCGTTGCTGCCCGAGATCGCCCCGAACGCCGAGCATGCGCGGTCGGTGTTCCATCAGGCGCAGAACTATTTCGATGCGGGGGATTTTGTCAACGCGGGCAAGTGGTATGCGCGGCGGGCCGCGATGGGGGGCTGGGCCGAGGAGGTCTACTACTCGCTGTACCGAGTCGCGGCGGCGATGGAGCATCTTGGGGAGCCGTGGGCGGATGTTCAAGACGCCCTGCTGCGGGCGTGGGCGTTTCGACCGACCCGCGCCGAGCCGCTTTATCAGATCGCCGTGCACTACCGGGTCGAGCAGCAATATCAGCTCGGCTATATGTTCGCCGAGCGCGCCGCTGCGATTCCGCTTCCCGACGAGGACATCTTGTTTGTCGACGCGGCCTATGCCTGGTGCGCGATCGATGAGCAGGCGGTCTGCGCCTCCTGGATCGGCAAGCATGCCGAGGCGTTCACGCTGTGTCGGCGCCTGCTGGCCCGCCCCGATATCCCCGATGAGCGTCGACGAGCGATTGCGCATAACCGCGACTTTTCGGTGCCGGCGATGATCGAAGCGGCATCGGCCTACCCCGAGGCATTGGTGGGCAGCCTGATCGCGGGTCCACGCGAGGCCGAGGTCACCGTCACCCTGGTGGCCGGACCGGACCAAGAAGCCACCGAACAAACACTGAACTCGTTTCTGCACTGCTGCACCGATCTGTCACGGGTCGGGCGCTTCCTGGTGGCCGGTGCCGGCCTATCCGCGCAAGATCGCGCGAGACTGCGGAAGCGTTACGGGTTTCTCGAGTTCGCCCGTCACCGATCCGGCGACGGGCCCGGAGCCCAGCTCGCGCAGCTCCGCGCGCAGATCGGCGGACGGTTTTGGCTGCATCTGGGCCAGGGCTGGCGGTTTTTTGCCCCCGAGAATTACATCACCCGACTGAGCGCGGTGCTCGACGCCGAACCACAGGTATTCCAGGTCGGCATCAACTACGGCGACACAGCCAAACTCACCGGTACCTGCGCCGCCGAGCACGAGGCGCACCGCACACCCGATGCCAGCCGCTACGTCCTGACCGATGAATTGGCCAACGGCCCAGCGATGTTCGACACCGCACGCCTAGACGTGGCCGGCGGTCTCGATAGCACCGAAACGGATCCGATCGCCGAACTTCAGCGACGGGCGAGTGCTGTCGGACTACAGACCGCCAGCCTCGACGAGGTGCTCTGCATCGCCGCAGACTAACCAGCCCCTGGGTTCTTGTGGTGGTGGTGTGTAAAGGCCAACGCCCGACATCTACCCCACGGCAGGCGTCGGGCTGGGGACCGCGGCGTCAATTGACGCCCGGACAACTTCGCGAACTGGTGTACCAAAACACCGGTCTGGTGCTAATTTTCAGCAAATGGAACTTTGCGCTACGTCTCAGGCAACGGACCTTGCGAGGTTCGTGCGGGCCTACCCAGGTGCGATTGATGACGCGCTTGCCGCAGACCTGATCGCGCTACCGGGTGCCCAAAAGATGGACCTGAGCCACCGGCGCTGCTCCCTGACGCCTATCGTTGGCGACGTCTTGGAACGCTTCCGCAGTGTTGTGCGCGAATGCTTCCTGGACTACCGCGCGATCTCGACAACGCTCTACTTCTGCACACGGCTCGAAGCGCCGAATGTCCTGCGATACGAACCGTCGACCCCCGATCGACCAGAGTGGTTCCACGAGCATGCCGATGCCTATAACTGCCCATCCGCGACGCGACAAGTAAGCGTGGTCGCCTATCTGAACGATGTTGCAGTGGGCGGCGAAACGGTGTTTACAGCCTTCGATCACTCACAGCGTTGTGAGAAGGGAACCGTTCTTTTCTTTCCGTCGAATTATCTCTACCATCACCTCGCTCGACCGCCGGAGTCTGGTCCGAAGATCGTGGTGGTGACTTGGCTCCATTTCGGAAATGACGGTCAGCCTACGTACCTGACGATGCCGCTGGGGCTGAAGCGTGATCGGGACTTTCTGTTGGCCGAGGTCGAACGCAATCCCGCGGATGCCAAGTCGGTGTTTGACCTGGCCCACAGCTACTTTGACTCCGGCGAATTCGCCAACGCGCGCAAATGGTATGCGCAACGGGCCCAGATGGGCGGCTCGGCCGAGGAGGTCTACTACTCGCTGTACCGAGTCGCGGCGGCGATGGCGAATCTCGGGGAGCCGTGGCCGGACATTCAAGACGCCCTGCTGCAGGCGTGGGCGTTTCGACCGACCCGCGCCGAGCCGCTTTATCAGATCGCCGTGCACTACCGGGCCCAGGGGCAATACCAGCTCGGCTACCTTTACGCGGAGCGCGCCGCCCAAATCCCGCTGCCCGAAGAGGACATAAGTGTTGACCGAGACATCTACACCTGGTGCGCGATTGATGAGCAGGCGGTGTGCGCCTCCTGGATCGGCAAGCATGCCGAGGCGTTCACGCTGTGTCGGCGCTTACTCGCCCGCCCCGACCTCCCCGATCTCCGTCGACGCGCGATAGCCGGAAATCGCGACTTTTCGGTGCCGGCGATGATCGAAGCGGCATCGGCCTACCCCGAGGCATTGGTGGGCAGCCTGATCGCGGGTCCACGCGAGGCCGAGGTCACCGTCACCCTGGTGGCCGGACCGGATCAAGAAGCCACCGAACAAACACTGAACTCGTTTCTGCACTGCTGCACCGATCTGTCACGGGTCGGGCGCTTTGTGGTGCTCGATGCCGGCCTATCCGCCCGCGACCGCGCGAGGCTCGGTGAGCGTTACCCGTTCGCTGAGTTCGCCGATTGCCGCCCCGGCGACAGCTCCGGAGCCCAACTCGCGCAACTCCGCGCCCAGATCGGCGGACGGTTGTGGCTGCATCTGGGCCAGGGCTGGCGGTTTTTTGCCCCCGAGAATTACATCACCCGACTGAGCGCGGTGCTCGACGCCGAACCACAGGTATTCCAGGTCGGCATCAACTACGGCGACACAGCCAAGCTCACCGGTACCTGCGCCGCCGAGCACGAGGTGCACCGCACACCCGATGCCAGCCGCTACCTCCTCACCGACGAATTGGCCAGCGGCCCAGCAATGTTCGACACCACGAGACTGGACCGGGCCGGCGGCCTGAAGGACACCGACTCCGATCCCATCGCCCAACTCAGGCAGCGGTCAGCGGCCGCCGGATTGAGCACCGCCAGTCTCGACGACGTACTCTGCATCACCGCTACCTGACGGGTGCAACTGCCCGCACCTCATTCTGGCGGGCGCACTCCGGCCGTGTTTACTCCTGCCGATGAGAGTTGCCGAGAGTCTGCGATCAAGCCGGATATCGCGGAACGGGCTCGCCCACGCTGTGGAACCGGCCGTCGAAAGGGTGGACCCTCGTCAGCTCGATGACCGTGGTGTTGTTGGCAATGACGTGGCACGTGTCACCGAGGATTCTTTCGACGACGTCGATGGTCGGTAACCTCTCCAGCATGGTGGCGAAAGACGGCCCGAGACAGCATATTTCGATGGCGGTGCAACTGAGTCGAGCTGCCCGACGGACGCGGAAGCTGGTGCGCCCGTTCAATTCCTCGTTGAAGAACTTCGATTTCGTCCCTAGGCAACAAGCCGAGAAGCGCATAAGAAGTTCACAAACGGCCAAAATCGTTGTGCAACAGAATCATCCGAGTGGCGGGACGACATGTTCATCGCGCCCGATGCCATGTCTGGCCATTGAGTGAACACAATCACCGGCACTAAAGCCTGTCGATCAAAGGGTGAGCCCCAAGTTATGAGACGTCCGTTAAACAAGCAGAAGGGCGGAGGAGCTAAACCGGGTAGGAGAGTCTGTTCGCACGCTAAATCCACACGCCCTTGCCGACCGCGACCACGCCGCCGGCGCTGATCGCGAACCGTTCCCGATCCCGCTCGAGATCGACACCGACCATCTCGCCGGGCCCAACGACGACGTTCTTGTCCAGAATCGCGTGGCGCACCACCGCGCCGCGACCGACACGGGCGCCCGGCATCAGCACGCTCCCCTCCACGATCGCGCCGTCGTCGACGACGACATTGGACGACAGCACCGAATTGCGCACCGAGGCAGCCGAGATGATGCTGCCCGAACCCACCACCGACTCCTGAGCCGAACCGCCGTTGACGAACTTCGCCGGCGCCAGGTTCTCCGAGGCTCCCAGGATCGGCCAGCGCTTGTTGTACAGGTTGAACACCGGGTGCACCGACACCAGGTCCATGTGCGCGTCGTAGAACGCGTCCAGCGTCCCGACATCACGCCAGTAGGCGCGGTCGCGGTCGGTGGCGCCGGGCACCTCGTTGTCGCTGAAGTCGTACACGGCGGCCATCCCGTCCTCGACCAGCCGCGGGATGATGTCGCCACCCATGTCGTGATCGGAATGGTCGTCGTCGGCGTCGGCGCGAATCGCGTCGATGAGCACCTTGGTGGTGAAGATGTAGTTGCCCATCGAGACGAACGTGCTGTCCGGGTCGTCGGGGGTGCCGGGCGGCTCCAGTGGCTTCTCGAGGAAATTGCGGATGCGGCCCGAATCGTCGGAGTCGATGCACCCGAACGCGTGGGCCTCGCTGCGCGGGACCCGGATGCCGGCCACCGTCGCGCCGGCCCCGGTGTCGACATGAAAGGCGACCATCTGCTCGGGGTCCATCCGGTACACGTGGTCGGCGCCGAAAACGACTATGTAGTCGGGGTCTTCGTCGTAGATCAGATTCAGCGACTGATAGATCGCGTCGGCCGAGCCGGTGTACCAGCGTGGGCCCAGTCGCTGCTGAGCCGGCACCGGGGTGATGTACTCGCCCGCCAGACCGGACAACCGCCAATTCTGCGAAATGTGGCGGTCCAGTGAATGCGACTTGTATTGCGTGAGAACGCAGATCCTCAGATAGCGGGCGTTGACCAGATTGGACAGCACGAAGTCGATCAGCCGATAGGAACCGCCGAAGGGAACCGCGGGCTTGGCCCGGTCCGCGGTCAGCGGATACAACCGCTTGCCCTCACCGCCGGCCAGGACGATGCCCAGCACGTGTGGCGCTTCCCTCATGGCTCAAACCTATCGGCAGCCGCTTGCCGCTGCCAGGGGGAAGCGCGCCGCCCCGCCGAGCCAAATCGCCGGCTCTTGCCCGACTCGGCTGGCGAGTCGCGCCGTCGGGCCGTTACGGTGCGGAGTATGCGGGTGGCGATGATGACTCGGGAGTACCCTCCGGAGGTCTACGGCGGGGCGGGGGTACACGTCACCGAATTGGTTGCGCAGCTGCGCCGCCTGTGTGCGGTCGACGTGCACTGCATGGGCGAGCCCCGCCCGGGCGCCTGCGCCCACCAGCCCGACCCGCGGCTGCAGGACGCCAACGCCGCACTATCGACGTTGTCGTCGGATCTGGTGATGGCCAATGCGGTGTCGGCGGCCACCGTCGTGCATTCGCATACCTGGTACACCGGCATGGCCGGGCATCTGGCCGCCCTGCTCTATGGCATTCCCCATGTGCTGACCGCGCATTCCCTTGAGCCGCTGCGGCCGTGGAAGGCCGAGCAGCTCGGCGGCGGCTACCGGGTGTCGTCGTGGGTGGAGCGCACCGCGGTGCAGAGCGCAGACGCGATCATCGCGGTCAGCAACGGCATGCGCGAGGACGTGCTGCGGGTCTACCCGGCGCTGGACCCGAGCCTCGTGCACGTGATCCGCAACGGCGTCGACACCGACGTGTGGTACCCGGCCGGGCCCGTGCGCACCGGCTCCGTGCTCGACGAGCTCGGCGTCGACAAGAGCCGGCCCATCGTGGCGTTCGTCGGACGCATCACCCGGCAGAAGGGCGTCGCGCATCTGGTTGCGGCCGCACACCAGTTCAGCCCCGAGGCGCAGTTGGTGCTGTGCGCCGGCGCTCCCGACACCCCGGAGATCGCCGAGGAAGTGCGGACCGCGGTGGCCGGGCTGGCCCGCAGCCGCACCGGCGTGTTTTGGGTCCGGGACATGCTCCCCATCGGAAAGCTCCGCGAAATACTCTCGGCTGCAACGGTTTTCGTGTGCCCCTCGGTGTACGAGCCGCTGGGAATCGTGAACCTCGAAGCGATGGCCTGCGCGACGGCGGTGGTGGCCTCCGACGTCGGTGGGATACCCGAGGTGGTCGCCGACGGGGTCACGGGGTCGCTGGTGCACTACGACGGCGACGACCCGGTGGGCTACCGGGGCAGGTTGGCCGAGGCGGTCAATGAGCTGATTGCCGACCCCGAAAGAGCGGAGCGCTACGGCCGCGCGGGACGGCAGCGCTGCATCGAGGAATTCTCCTGGGCGCAGGTCGCCGAGCAGACGCTCGACATCTACCGGAAGGTGTGCGCCTAGACTCCTGGCGGGATCAGCTGGTGACGCCCTTGAGTTCGTCGCCGAGCGCGGCCGCCTCGTCAGGGGTGAGCTCGACGACCAGTCGCCCGCCGCCTTCCAGTGGTACCCGCATCACGATGCCGCGCCCCTCTTTGGTTGCTTCCAGAGGACCGTCGCCGGTCCGGGGCTTCATCGCCGCCATCGAGTGCTCCCTCCAGATTTGAGCTGACCCGCGGTTGCGGACCTGGTCGGCGCCGAGCGTGCCCCGCCAGTGGATTCCCAGCCGTACCCGACATTGAACTGCCAAATCACTCCCCCATTGTTCCCTATCGAGACCGATAGGTGCACAAAGACCCGGTAAGTCGCGCTTTAGCGCGTCACGGGGGCCACGAAGCAGTCGCGGATGTGGTCGTCGACCATGCCGGTCGCCTGCATCAGCGCGTAGGCGGTGGTGGGGCCCACGAAGCGGAACCCGAGGCGTTTGAGCTCGCGCGCCATGGCCTTCGATTCGGCGGTGGCCGAGGGGATTTCGGAGCCGTCGGCGGGGCGGGGCCGCGGCGGCGGCGCGAACGACCACAACAGCTTGGACAGGTCGTCGGGGGACCCCAGGTCGACGGCGGCGCGCGCATTGGCAATGGTCGCCTCGATCTTTGCCCGGTTGCGGACGATCCCCTCGTCGGCCAGCAACCGCTGCACGTCGGCGTCCTTGAAGCGGGCCACCTTCTTGATGTCGAATCCGCGGAACGCCTGCCGAAAGTTCTCGCGTTTGCGCAGGATGATCAGCCAGGACAGGCCGCTCTGGAAGGCTTCCAGACTCATCCGCTCGAACAGCGCAGTCCCGTCGTGCAGGGGCCGGCCCCACTCCTGGTCGTGATAGTTGCGATACATCTCGGCGTGGGCCCCGGAGGTAAGTCCCGCCCAGCCGCACCGGATCAGGCCGTCGTCGTTCATTACATGTCCTGACGCTTTTCAGCGTCGTTTGGTTCCACTGATTCCACAGCTTCCACAGCCTGGATCTGATTGGGCTGGGTATCCGGCGAGGGCTGCAGCGCCGCCAGTTGGCCGCGCAGCGCCTCGAGTTCGCGACCGAGCCGGTCCAGCACCCAGTCCACCTCGCTGGTCTTGTAGCCGCGCAGCACCTGGGTGAACTTGACGGCGTCGACGTCGGCGCCGGTAACCCCGAACGCCGGCAGCACCGTCGCGGTCGTGCCCTTCGGCAAGGGCGGCAGCTGCTCGCCGCGGCCGAACAGCAGGCTGCCGGCGCCGAACAACACGATCGCGACCAGGATGAGAACCACCAGGTAGAGCAAGACCAACGCCACGGAAACGATATTGCCCTATGGCGCCGACAGACACGCTCAGCGCGGGCGCACCACGTTCATCGGCGGCCGATCCTCGAGCGACACCGGTGCGGTGTGCGCCGTGTAGCCGCAGCCCGCGGGGCCGTCGGCGAAAAACTGGGTCAGCGCGACGCCCGAGTCTGGGATCCCGCACCGCGAAAACAACGTGGCGATGACCTGGCGGCTCATCGCGCCCAACGCCGACAGCGGCCGGTTGCGGTGCGCCCGCACACCCAGGTTGACCTGTGCAATCGCGTCCAGTCCCAGCCGATCGAAGGTGTCGATCAGCAGACCGATCTCCACGCCGTAGCCCGGGGCGAACGGCAGCGACGTCAACAATTGCCGCGTGGCGGCATACTCACCGCCGAGCGGCTGCATGATGCAGCCCAGCTCGGGCCGCAACGCGGCCAGCAAGGGCCGGGCCACCAGCTCGGTCACCCGTCCGCCACCTGTGGTGCCTACCTCGCCGCTGTCACTGACACCGTCGGCCTCACGAACCATGAGGGGCCGCCGATAGACGCTTTTGACCAGATGAACCCCGTCGAGGGTCAGCAGCGGATCGACCAGCCACGGCACGAACATCGGGTCCGGATCGATCAGATCGGAGTCGACGAACACCACGATGTCGCCGGTGGTAACCGCCAGCGAACGCCACAGCGCCTCCCCCTTGCCGGGCAGCGCCGGGACCTCGGGCAGCGCCTGTTCGCGGCTGATGACACGGGCACCGGCCGCGATTGCCCGGATCTCGGTGTCGTCGGTCGAACCGGAGTCCAGCACGATCAGCTCGTCCACCAGGCCGCCAACCAGCGGCGAGATGCTGTCGATCACCGACTCGACGGTGTCCTCCTCGTTGAGGGCGGGCAGCACCACCGAGATCGTTCGCCCGGCTTTGGCGGCCTCCAACTCCGCGATCGACCGGCCGGGGCGGTCCCAGCCGTGATCGGCCCGCGAGACGTCCCCCGGCCGGGTACCGAGTCCTGCGGCATTGGTGAGGTCACCGGCGACCAGATCCGATGCTGTCATCAGGCAAGTCCCCTCACGGTCCGCGCCGGCGGGCGCGTGCCCTGGATCGAGGCCACCATTTCCAGCACGCGCCGCGTCGCCGCGACTTCGTGCACCCGGAACATGCGAGCTCCGGCGGCGGCCGCCAGCGCGGTGCCCGCCAACGTCCCCTCGAGCCGTTCGGTCAATTCCACGCCCAGAGTCTCCCCGACAAAGTCCTTATTACTCAACGCCATGAGCACGGGCCACCCGGTCTCGACGAGATCGCCTACGTGGCGCAGCAGCAGCAGCCCGTGGAAGGTGTTCTTGCCGAAATCGTGGGCCGGGTCGATCAGCACCCGGTCGCGGGCTACTCCGGCCGCGACCGCCCGCTCTGCGGCGGCGGTGACCTGGCGAATCACGTCGTCGACCACACCGCGGGTAGTCGTACCGTAGCTCACCCGGAACGGACGTGTGCGCGGCAGCGCGCCTCCTGTGTGTGAACACACCAGCCCGGCGCCGAACTCGGCGGCGACCTCGGGCAGGGCGGGATCGATCCCGCCCCAGGTGTCGTTGATCAGGTCCGCGCCCGCCGCGCAGGCCACTTTCGCCACTTCCGAGCGCCAGGTGTCGGCGCTGATCAGCTGGTTCGGATAGGCGTCGCGCAGCCATTCAATGAACGGCACCAGCCGCGCGATCTCGGTGTCGGCGTCGACGGTCTCGCCGGGGCCCGCCTTAACGCCGCCGATGTCGATGACGTCGGCGCCCTCCGCGATCGCCGTGTGGACGGCCGCCCGCGCCGCGTCGTCGGCAAACGTCGCGCCCCGGTCGTAGAACGAGTCCGGGGTGCGGTTGATGATCGCCATGATCAGCGCGCGATCACCGGCGACCGGGCGACCACAGAACGCAGACTGCACGCGTCTATTTTGCCTTTTCGGGCTCACCGATCCGCCGTCGGGCAGGCCCGCCGCGACATTGCAACCACGCACACGACACGACGACGCTGTGCGTGGTTTCAGTTTCGACGGAGGCGCCGTGGCGCCGTGGCGCCGAAGTCAGCCCTGCGGCCGCTTCCCGCCCGCCACTTCCTCGGGGTAGGAGTCGTAATACGGCACGTAGCCCTCGTCGCGGCCGGCCAGCACGTACAGCGGGTCGTCGACCTCAGAGTTGTACCCCTGCTCACGCAGCTCCACCTTGCGGCTCTTGAACGTCGACGTGTGCTCCAGCGACTCCGCGACCCGCACGAACAGCGGCAGCGCGTAGGACGGCAACTGGTCATACACCGCGCGGGCCAACGACTTGCCGTCGAACTCCCCGCCCTCGCGCAGCTTGACCGCGGCCATGCCGGCGCGGCCCCCGGTGTCGGGAACCTCGACACCGTAGACCGTGCACTCCTCGACGGCCGCGTCGGAGGACACCGCCGCCTCGACCTGGGTGGTGGCCACGTTCTCACCCTTCCAACGGAAGGTGTCGCCCAGCCGGTCGACGAAAGCGGCGTGGAACTTGCCCTGCGGATTCATCACGTCACCGGTGTTGAACCAGCAGTCGCCCTCGCGGAAGGCGTTGCGCACCAACTTCTTTTCCGTGGCCTCTTTGTCGGTGTAGCCGTCGAACGGAGACATCTTGTTGACCGGGCTGAGCAGCAGACCCGGCTGGCCGGCGGGCACCCGGCGTACCCGCCCGTTCTCGTCGCGCACCGGGGCGCCGGTGTCGGGGTCGTACTCCACGTAGGCCAGCGGCATCGGCGAGATGCCGGTGCTGCGGGGCACGTTGAAGATGTTGATGAAGGCGGTGGTGCCCTCGCTGGCGGCGTAGAACTCGCAGACGCGGGCGATGCCGAAGCGTTTGGTGAAGGTCTCCCAGATCTCGGGGCGCAGCCCGTTGCCGGCGATCACTCGCACCTTGTGCGCGCGGTCGGTCGGCTTGGCCGGCTGGTTGAGCAGATAGCGGCAAACCTCGCCGATATAGATGAACGCCGTCGCGTCGTTGGCGATCACCTCATCCCAGAAGCGCGACGCCGAAAACGACTTGCCCAGCGCCAGCGTCGCCCCCGAGATCATCACCGATGACACCGCGACCGTCAGCGCGTTGTTGTGGTACAGCGGCAGGCAGCTGTACAGGGTGTCCGACGATCGCAGCCGCAGACCCAGCCCGCCGAATCCGCCCAGTGCCTTGAGCCAGCGATAGTGCGTCATGACGCTGGCCTTGGGGTAGCCCGTCGTGCCTGAGGTGAAGATGTAGAACGCGGTGTCCTTGGCCCGCACCTCCGATGCCGACGCCGGGTTGATCGCCGGAGCGCTGACCGCGAAGCGCTCCAGGTCCTCGACGGTCAGCGTGTTGTCGGTGGCACCGGCCGCGCCGCACTCGGCGACGGCGCTGACCAGGTCGGTCTCGGCGATCAGCAGCTTGGGGTTCAGCAGGCCCAGGCTGTGCGCGAGGACGTCGCCGCGCTGGTGGTAGTTGAGCATGCCCGCGACGGCACCGCATTTGACAGTGGCCAGCATCGCCAGCACGGCGTTGGGCGAATTGCGCAGCATGATCGCGACGACGTCGCCCTGCCCGACGCCGCGCGCGGCCAGCACCGAGGCATACCGGTTGGCGGTCGCGTTGGCGTCGCGGTAGGTCAGTTGCTGGTCGCCGAACTTGAGGAAGACCCGGTCGCCGTAGCGCGCGGCCCGCTCCTGGAACACCACACCGATCGACCGCTTGGAGTTCGGCTGGGGCAGCAGCCCGGTCCGCACCCCGCGCGCGATCACCGGGAGGTCGGCCAATACGGCCGGCACCCGGGTGGCGATTTCGCTCAGGCTGACCGCTCGCCGCGCGCCCCCGTCATGATCGGACACCTGAATCCCTCGTTTCTATGCGCTTCTATTCGGACCCAGCGCAGGCCGCCAGCGCATCGTCGACGTTATCGGTCACGACCAGCCGGTCCAGCGCCGCCTGTGAGATGTACCCGGAGTCGACCAATCCGTAAAGCCACGCCCGCAGGCCGTCGTAGTGCCCCCACGGGTCAAGCATCACCACAGGTTTGGCGTGCGCCCCCAGGTACCCCTCGGTCCAGGCTTCCAGCAACTCGTCAAGCGTGCCCACCCCGCCGGGCAGGGCGATGAACGCGTCGGCACGGTCTTCCAGTATCTGCTTGCGCTCGCGCAGCGTGTCGGTGACGATCAGTTCGTCGGAGTCGCTGTCGGCGATTTCGGGGCGGACCAGCATTTTCGGGATCACGCCGACGGTGTGACCCCCGCGCGAGCGCGCCGCGGTCGCCACAGCACCCATCGCCGAGACCTTGCCCCCACCCGACACCAACGTCCAGCCGCGTTCGGCGATCGCCTCGCCGAGGTGGGCGGCCAGCGCCAGCAATTCGGGGTGGGTCGGTCCCGAAGCGCAGTACACACAGACCGCCCGACGCTCGGATTCGCCCACGACCCCACAGGCTATCCGGCGCTGGGCCGGCACCGTAAAATCCGGCGGTGCCGATTCGATGGAACGTCCCCCAGCACGCGGCCACGTTGCAGCAGTTGGACGTCGCCCTGGAAGCCGGACCGGGGGCCGTCCTGCTCGGACCCGACGGCATCGGCAAATCCACGCTGGCGCGCCTGGCCGCCGAGCACTTCGCCGACGGCCACCCCGCCGTCCAGATCCGCTGGGTCACCGGCACCCCGACCGAGCGGGTGGTGCCGTTCGGGGCGTTCAGCCACCTCATCGATATCGCGGAGCTCGGCAAACCGGCCGCGTTGCTGCGGGCGGCCCGGGAATCGCTGGGCCGCCCGCAACATCACCAAGCCGCGCAGCTGCTGCTCATCGTCGACGACGCGCACGACCTGGACATCCTGTCGGCCACGCTGGTCTACCAGTTGGCGCTGGCCCGCTCGGCCAGGATGATCGTCACCGCGCGCGGCCCAGATTTTGGAGCGGCTCCCGAGGCGATCGCCGCACTGTGGACCGACGGCCTGCTGGACCGCATCGACGTCGAGTCCGACGGGAGTGTTACCGGGCCCACCGACATCGACGAGTTCATCGCCGAGTTGCCCGCGGCCGCGCGCGCGGTGCTGGACTACCTATCCGTCGAAGAGCCGCTGTCGGTCGCCGACCTCACCAGTCTGGTCGGCGACGGCGCGGTGACCGAAGCGGTGAACTGGGGCGCGGCCGAAACCCGAGACCGCGACCAAACGGTGGTCTACACCGCGCATCCGCTGTTCGCGGACCGGGTACGGGCCGCGCTCGGCGAGGACGGCGCCCGGCAGCGTCGCACCGACGTGGTCAGGCTGCGCCGGCCGTCGGCGCACCTGAGCGACCGGCTGCGGCTGGCGTCGCTGGCGGTAGACAGCGACGCCCCGCAGCCGGTGGATCAGGTCATCGACGCCGCGCAGCAGGCGCTGCGGCTGGGCGACCTCGCGCTGGCCGAGCGGCTGGCCCGCTCCGCATTGCAGCGCTCCGGTGAGCTGGCGGCGCGGCTGCCGCTGGCTCAGGCCGTGGCGTTCGGCGGCCGCGGCCGCGAAGCCGACGGGCTGCTGGCCGAAGCGGACCCCGACGCGTTATCAGAGCCCGAACTGATCGCCTGGACCCTGCTGCGGGCGGCCAATCAGTTCTTCATGCTCGGCGAGCCGGAGCGGGCCACGGCGTTCCTGCGGACCATCCGGGGGCGAGTGAGCGACGCGGGCCCGCGGGTCACCCTCGACGCGCTCAGCGCCACCTTCGCGATGAACGCCGGCAACGTGGGCCGCGCCGTCGAAATCGCCGACGGCGTGCTGGCGTCACCGTCGGCCGATGACCAGGCGGTGGCGTGGGCGGGCAGCGCGGCAGCGCTGTGCGCCGCCCGGCAAGGCCGGTTCGACGACGTCGAGCCGCTGGCGCAACGCGCGCTGGGCGCCGAGCACCCGGGTCTGCTGCGGTTCACCATCGGACTGAGCCAGATCACCGCGCTGCTGATGGCGGGCCGGCTGGACGCGGCGCGCGAACTCGCGCAGCAATTCACGGATTTCGCCGAGTTACAGCAGCCGGGCCGAGCCATCGGCGAGGTCCTGCTGGCCCACGTGTTGCTTGCCGACGGCGAGTTCGGCCGAGCCGCAGCACTTCTGGGCCCGGCGGCCAATGCCCTGGAGCGCACGGGCTACTCGTGGGGGCCGCTGGCGCTGATGCTGCTGGCGACCGCGCTGGCCCAGCAGAACGATATCCCCGGCTCGGCAAAAGCGTTGCGGCGCGCCGAGACTCGGCAGGGTACCAAGTCGGCATTGTTCCTGCCGGAGCTCGGCGTGGCGCGCGCCTGGTGCCGGGCCGCCGCGCGCGATGCCACGGGCGCGATCACGGCGGTGCGCGAGGCGGCACGAACGGCGCAGCGCGCCGGTCAGTCGGCGGTGGCGCTGCGCGCCTACCACGACGCGGTGCGCCTCGGTGACCTGCGCGCGGTGGACCCGGTGCGCAAGCTGGCCGGCGAGATCAATTGCGCCGTGGGCAGCCTCGTCGTCGCTCATGCCCAGGCGCTGGCCGCGGCTGACCGCGACGCGCTGTCCAACGTGGCCGACCAATTCACGGCCGTCGGAATGCGCGCGGCCGCCGCCGACGCCAAGGCTCAGGCGCAACGGCTCTAAACCCGCTGCGCCGCATTGTTTTTGAACCGTGATCGCGCCGTGTCAGCGCGGTGACCATGACGCCTCACGCTGATATCCGCCCGGAGGGGTTGGAGGCACGATGCGGTTTCGCGTTTCGCGGTCGGCCGGCCTGGCCGGGGCCGCCCTGCTGCTTGCAGCGTTGACGACAGATGTTCCGTCGCATGCTGCCCCGCTGCCGAGTTCGGCAATTATCACCGGGCCCGCGGTGTCACCGCTCGGCCACGCCGGCAGGTGGCTGGTCGACGCCGCCGGGCGCGTGGTCGTGCTGCACGGGCTCAACCAGGTGTACAAGGTGCCGCCGTATACCCCGTCGGCCGATGGGTTCGGCGACGACGACGCGGCTTTCCTTGCTGCCAACGGCTTTAACGGCATGCGGGTGGGCATCATCTGGGAAGCGGTCGAGCCGCAGCCGGGGCAGTTCGACGACAACTACCTCGCCTCGGTCGCACAGACCGTGCAGATACTGCAGTCACACGGCATCATCAGCCTGCTCGACTCCCATCAAGACCTCTATAACGAGGTGTTCCAGGGCGAGGGCGCACCGTCGTGGGCCGTCAAGGACGCCGGCCTGCCCAACCCGCAACTGGGCTTCCCCGGCAACTACTTCGCCAACCCCGCCGAGAACGCCGCCTGGAGTGCCTTCTGGCGCAACGCCCCTGCCCCGGACGGGGCCGGACTGCAGGACCACTACGCCGCCATGTGGGCACACGTCGCCGCCTATTTCAGGGGCAACCCGGGAGTGTTCGGCTACGAGATATTGAACGAGCCATGGCCGGGTCCGGTATGGCCGCCGTGCGCGAACCCGGTCCTGGGCTGCATCCAAAACGACGCCAAGTTACGGACGTTGTACAACCGGGTCTTGCCGGTGTTGCGCAACGCCGACTCGACCACGATGGTGTATTTCGAGCCGAATACGTTGTTCAGTCAGGTGATTCACACCGACGTCGGCACCGTGGACGATCCCAACACCGCGTTCTCCTTCCACGACTACTGCGCCGCCAATACCGAGCTGGGCACGGACGTGACCTGTAGCCAGCAGGACGAGGCGGTCTTCAACAACGCGCGCCGTTACTCGACCCCGCGTGGAATTCCGATGCTGTTGACGGAGTTCGGCGCCACCAACAATCTGCCCAACCTCACCGGGGTGTTGCAGCGGGCGGACGCCGACCGGATCGGCTGGCTGGAGTGGGCGTACACCGGCAACGACAAGACCAGCTCCTCGCCGACCGAGCAGGCGCTGGTCTTCAACCCCGCGCTGCCGCCGACCGGCAGCAACGTCAACCAACCCAAGCTCGCGGTACTGGCTGCGCCCTACCCACAGGTGGTGGCGGGCACGCCGGCGTCGTGGTCGTTCAAGTCCGGCACGTTCCGGTTGTCCTACTCACCCGTGCGGGCCGACGGCCAGGGCAGCTTCGCCCCCGGCGCGCAGACGCTGATCTCGGTGCCGCCCGTCGAATATCCCAGCGGCTACCACGTGAGCGTGACTGGCGGACAAGCGGTTTCGATGCCGAACGCCCCCGTGCTGACCGTGATCGCCGCTGCGGGGGCGTCGAGCGTCGACGTCGTCGTGACGCCGTAGACGCCGTCCCCTGTCGAGCGTCACGCCAGCGTGACCGTCGACGTCGGGCGTCACTCTGGCGTGACGCTCGACGGTGGTCCGAGCGGTGGCCGAAACTCACATAGGACTTCCAAGAATGTGCCAAGACGTTCGTTTCAACCTATGACAAGCGTTCATTACCTCAGCGCCGGAGGCATCTAGGAGTTGCGCGCAAAAAGAGAAAGGTTGGTTAAGTAAGGAAACCTTTCCGCCATTCGGTTGGCGGGGCGGCGTGTTGAAGCGGCTCTCGAAGCACCCATCCGCCAGACAGATCGTCTCATCATGCGCCGTGCAGAAGACCAGTTCCGTTCGCCGGTCTGCTGTTACGGTTACCCGTCCTCATTTACCCAGCGATAGGGAGTTGGTTAGGAGGCAGTGATGTCGTATGTCATCGCAACACCAGAGTTCTTGGCGGCGGCAGCGTCGGATGTGGCGGGCATCGGCTCGTCGCTAAGCGTGGCCAATTCAATGACTTCCGCCTCAATCACTGCGGTCGTCGCGGCGGCCGAAGACGAGGTGTCGACGGCCATCGCGTCGCTGTTTTCTGGCCACGGCCAGGCATTTCACGCGCTCAGCACGCAGGCCACGGGATTTCATTCCCAGTTCGTGCAGGCGCTGAACGGCGCCGGCAGCGCGTACGCCTCCGCCGAGGCGGCCAACGTGTCGCCACTGGCGGCGGTGGTGTCGGGTGCGCAGGCCCTGGCGGTGTTTTCCCCTGTTGCAGCGGCCACCGGGCGCCCGATTGTCGGCAACGGCGCCAACGGGGCGGGTGGCACCGGGCAAAACGGGGGCGCCGGCGGTTGGTTGTACGGCAATGGCGGCAGTGGCGGGTCGGGTGCACCGGGGCAGGCCGGAGGCAAGGGCGGGAACGCCGGGCTGTGGGGCAACGGCGGCAACGGCGGCGCCGGCGGCATCGGCACCACCGGGCAGACGGGCACCGCGGGCGCCACGGGCGCCACGGGCGTAGCCCCCGGTACAGGCGGTGTGGGCGGCACCGGCGGTGCCGGCGGGGCCGGCGGCAGCGGTGGCAGCTTGCACGGCAATGGCGGCAAGGGTGGCGTCGGCGGGGCCGGCGGGCACGGCGGTACGGGCGGCGCCGGCGTCGAAGGAGCGCCCGGAGTGACGGGAGTCAACGCAGGCGTCGGTGGCACTGGCGGCGACGGCGGTAATGGCGGCGTCGGCGGCGTCGGCGGTGCCGGCGGGCTAGGTGGTCAAGCGACGGCGCCGGGCGGGCACGCGGGCGCCAGTGGCAGCGGGGGTTCTGGTGGCGCGGGCGGTACGGCCGGGCCCGGTGGCGACGGCGGGACGGGCGCGGCGGGAACCGCCGCGAACACCACCGGGGCAATGGGCGGCACCGGCGGTGACCCCGGGACGCCGGGTCAGGGCGGCGCCGGAGGTACCGGTGCCACCAAAGGAGCAAGCGGTGCGGTGGGTGCGACCCCGATCAGCGGCAACGGCGGGACCGGCGGTGCCGGCTATAGCCCCACAACCCCAGGTACCAACGGCGGTAACGGCGGGCAGGGCGGCGCCGGCGGCCTGTACGGCACCGGCGGGACGGGCGGGGCCGGCGGCACCGGCTCCGACGGCGGCCCGACCGGCGACGGCGGCAACGGCGGCAACGGCGGCGCCGGCGGGGCGGGCGTAGCCGGCCTCACCCGCGCCGATGGCAATGGCACCAATGGCACCGTAGGCGGCGTGGGCGGTGCCGGCGGGGCCGGCGGCGCGGGTGGCACGACCTCAGGTGACGGCGGCGACGGCGGGCAGGGCGGGGCCGGCGGGAACGGCGGCAACGGTGCCAACGGCGCCAACGGGACGACGGGCGTAGCCGGTACCAAAAACGGTGCTGGCGGCAATGGCGGTAATGGCGGCAACGGTGCCGTCGGCGGCGCGGGCGGCCAAGGTGGGGCCGCCGGCACCGCCACCCACGGCAACGCGGGCAGCGCCGGTGACGGTGGTGCCGGCGGCCGAGGCGGTAACGCCGGCGCGGCCGGTGATGGCGGTACTGGCGCCGCGGGCACCGCCGCCAGCCACGGCGGCAACGGCGGCAATGGCGGCAATGGCGGCAACCCAGGATCCGCCGCCGCCGGCGGTGCCAGCGGGGAAGCCGGCACCGGCAGCGGTGGCACCGCCGGGCAACACGGCGCGGCGGGCACGGCGCTCACCAGCGGCGGCAACGGCGGCACCGGCGGCAACGGCTTTGATGCCATCGTCATTGGCGGGACAGAAACGGGCGGCAACGGCGGCAACGGCGGCACCGGCGGGACCTATGGCAACGGTGGCGCCGGCGGCAACGGCGGGATCGCCGAGTTCAGCTCGGGGGGCACCGACGTCGGCGGCAACGGCGGGAACGGCGGGGCCGGTGGCACCGGCGGCTCAATACAGGGCAACGGCGGCAACGGCGGCAGCGGTGGCTTGGGCGCGGTCTCCGGCGCGGGTGGAAACGGCGGCAATGCCGGCACCAACGGCAACGGCGGGGTCGGCGGCACGGGCGGAACCGGCCTGGGCGGCTCCCCCGGCTCCACCGATACCAACGGCAACGGCAACCGCCACGGGTAGCACCGGTGGGTCCGGCGGCAAAGGCGGCAGCGGCGGGGCCGGCGGCACGACATCGGGTAACGGTGGAGCAGGTGGGGCCGGTGGCTACGGCGGTAACGGCGGGACGGGCGGTGGCGGCGCCACCGGAACAACGGGCGTTGCCGGCACCAACAACGGCATCGGCAGCAACGGGGGTAACGCTGGCAACGGCGGGGCCGGGGGCAACGGCGGGACCGGTGGGGCTGGCGGCACTGCATACCACGGCACCGTCGGGACCAACGGCGACGGCGGCGCCGGCGGCAAGGGCGGCGCCGGCGGCGCAGGCGGCGCCGGTGGTGTCGGCGCCGACGGGACCTCCGCAGTTGGTAGCACCGCCGGAACCGTGGGCGACAGCGGTGGGACCGGCGGCACCGGCGGCACCGGCGGCAAGGGAGGCAACGGCGGGGCCGGCGGCGCCGGTAGCGGCACCGGCGGCGACGGTGGGACCGCTGGGTCCGGTGGCGCGGGTGGTAACGGCGGTGTGGGCGGCGCGGGCGGCGCCGACGCCGGCGCCGGGAGCGGTACCGGCGGCAACGGCGGCAACGCCGGGTCCGCCGGGGCCGGCGGCAAAGGCGGGAGCGCTACGGCGCCCGGCGCAAACGCCGGCGCGGGTGGGGCTGGCGGGACCGGCGGTATCGGTGGTTCCGGCGGGACAGGGGCCGAGGGCGCGGCTGGCGCTGCCATAGAGCAGGCCGGCGACAGTGGTGGCAACGGCGGTGTCGGTGGGACCGGCGGCAACGGCGGCACAGGCGGCAGCGGCGGCACCGCCTCGCATGGCGCCGCGGGCATGGCCGGCGACCCTGGGGCCGGCGGGGCCGGCGGCAACGGCGGAACACCCGGTGACGGCGGCGCTGGGGCGTCCGGCAGCGGCTCCTTTGAGGGCGCCGGCGGCGCCGGCGGCATCGGCGGCAACGGAGGCAAAGGCGGAGCCGGCGGCGGGGCCACCGGCAACAGCGACGGCGGTACCGGCGGGCCCGGGGGTGTCGGTGCCGACGGCGGGACCGGTGGAAACGGCGGGTCCGGCGGCAGCGCTTTCGGCGGCACGGGCGGGACCGGCGGCAACGCCGGGTCCGGCGGCGCCGGCGGTCAAGGCGGCTCAGCCTCTGGAACAGGCAACGCCGGAACCGGCGGACCTGGAGGCCGCGGCGGCGCCGGCGGTGTGCCCGGCACCCCTGGTGGCAGCCCGATAGACGCCGCCGGCGGCTATGGCGGCTCAGGTGGCAACGGCGGCGTCGGCGGCCAAGGCGGCTCGGCCACTGGGTCGGGCAACGGCGGCAACGGCGGCGCCGGCGGGGCCGCCGGCAACGGGGCGGCCGGCGGCAACGGGATTGGACTCGGGGGTGAAGGCTTGGACGGCGGCGCCGGCGGCAACGGCGGTGCCGGCGGCCAAGGCGGCTCGGCCACTGGGTCAGGCAACGGCGGCAACGGCGGCAACGGCGGCACCGGCGGCACCGGCGGCACCGGCGGCAGCAGCAGTACCGGCGGCAACAACAGCATGGGCGGCTACGACCTGGGCTCTGCCGGCAACGGCGGGAAAGGCGGGGCCGGTGGCGGCGGCGGGGCCGGCGGTACGGGCACCAATGGTGGTAACGGAGGCGCCGCGGGCGGCGGCGGCGCCGGCGGCGATGCCGGCAGCGCGGCTGCTAACTACTGGGAATCCGGCTGGGGAGCTTTTGTTGGCGGTGGCGCCGGCGGCAACGGGGGCGCTGGCGGCGGCGGCGGCACCGGCGGTACCGGCGGTGTTGGCACTCAAGGTGCCGGCGGCATCGGCGGCGATGGCGGTGTCGGGGCTGCCGCGGGGGCCAGCAGCCCCGGCGGCAACGCCTACGGCGACGGCGAAGACCTTTCCGGCGGTCCCGGAGGTAATGGCGGTAACGGCGGCAACGGCGGCAACGGCGGCAACGGCGGGGCCGGCACCACCTTCGGCGGCGCCGGCGGCGGGGCCGGCAAGGGCGGGACCGGCACCACCGGCAGCCCCGGCGGCGCCGGCTCCCCCAACGGCCCGGCTGGTCAACCCGGCAGCAACGGCAACACGGGCGGCAACGGTCAACCCGGCAACTGACATCGGGCACAGCCTGCCTGACCAGTTGGAAAGAACGAGAAGACGGCGGCTTCCTCGCAGGAAATCAGGGTGCCGTGGCCGCTACAGGCTCAAGTACTCCCGCAGCATCTCCACTGCCGCGGTAATCGCACCGACCGCCACCCGCTCGTCGCTGCGGTGCGCCAGATTCGGATCGCCCGGCCCGAAATTGACCGCCGGTATGCCCAAGCGCGGCGAACCGGGACACGTCCGTCCAGCCGTACTTGGCCCGCACCTGTCCCGCCGGCCGCCTCTGACCAAAGCCTTTGCGGCGGGCTGAGATAAGCCGGGCAGCGCGCCCGCCGCCGAGTCGGTCAGCTCGATCGCCACGTCCAGCCCGTCGAGCACCTCGTGCACGTGCCGCAAAGCCGCGTCCGCCGACCGGTCGGGGGCGAAACGGAAGTTGACCGTCACCGAGGCCGCGTCGGGAATCACGTTGCCGGCCACCCCGCCCTCAACCCGCACCGCCGACAACCCCTCCCGGTACTCGCATCCGTCGATGTCCACCCGCCGCGGCTCGTACGCCGCCAACCGATCCAGCACGGCACCGAGTTTGTGAATTGCGTTGTCGCCCAACCAGGATCGCGCCGAATGCGCCCGCGTTCCGGCGGCACTCACCACGACGCGCAGCGTGCCCTGACAGCCGGCCTCGATAAAGCCGGCGGTGGGCTCGCCCAGGATGGCCACGTCGGCGCGCAACCAGTCCGGCAGTTCACGCTCGATGCGGCCCAAACCGTTTGCCGCCGAATCGATTTCCTCGCAGTCGTACATCACCAGCGTCAGGTCGTGCGCCGGCTCGGCTACGGTGGCGGCCAAATGAAGGAAGACCGCGTCACCGGCTTTCATGTCCGCCGTGCCACAGCCGTGCAGCTCCCCGTCCTCCAGGCGGCTGGGCAGATTCCCCGCCACTGGCACGGTGTCGAGGTGTCCGGCCAGCAGCACCCGCGACGGCCGGCCCAGCGAGGTGCGCGCCAGCACGGCATTGTCGTTGCGGATGACCTCGAAGCCGGAAGTCTGCGCGCGCAACGCGGCCTCGACTTCGTCCGCGATGCGCGCCTCGTCGCGCGACTCGCTGGGGATGTCGACCAGCGCCGCGGTCAATGCGATCGGATCCCCGGTTAAGTCCAACACGCCCCCAAGGGTAGTGGTACGCACCGCCCAAGTAACCTGACCGCCGTGACTGGAGCTGCAGGGATAGGGCTGGCGACGCTGGCCTCCGACGGATCGATCCTCGACACCTGGTTCCCCGCACCGGAACTGACGGACGACGGCACCAGCGCCACCACCAGACTGGCCGTGTCCGACGTGCCCGCCGAGTTGGCCGCGCTGGTCGGCCGCGACGACGACCGCAACACCGAGACCATCGCGGTGCGCGTCGTCATCGGCTCGCTGGACGAGGTGGCCGCCGACGCCTACGACGCCTACCTGCGACTGCATCTGCTGTCGCACCGCCTGGTGGCGCCGCACGGGCTGAACGCCGGCGGCTTGTTCGGGGTATTGACCAACGTGGTGTGGACTAATCACGGCCCCTGCGCGATCGAGGGTTTCGAGGCGGTGCGCGCCCGGCTGCGCCGCAAGGGACCGGTGACCGTCTACGGCGTCGACAAGTTCCCGCGCATGGTCGACTACGTCCTGCCCAGCGGAGTGCGCATCGCCGACGCCGACCGGGTGCGGCTGGGCGCCCACCTGGCCCCCGGCACCACGGTGATGCACGAGGGCTTCGTCAACTTCAACGCCGGCACGCTGGGCACGTCGATGGTGGAGGGCCGCATCTCGGCGGGCGTCGTGGTCGGCGACGGCTCCGACATCGGCGGCGGGGCTTCGATCATGGGCACGCTGTCCGGCGGCGGCACCCAGGTCATTTCGATCGGCAAGCGCTGTCTGCTCGGCGCCAACGCCGGGATCGGCATCTCACTGGGCGATGACTGCGTGGTGGAAGCCGGCCTGTATGTCACGGCGGGCACCAAAGTCGTTCTGCCCGAAGGGAAATCGGTCAAGGCCCGCGAACTGTCCGGCGGCGACAATCTGCTGTTCCGGCGCAATTCGGTGACCGGTGCGGTCGAGGTGGTGTCCCGCGACGGCCAGGGCATCGCCCTCAACGAGGACCTGCACGCTAACTGACGCCCACACCCCGGGTGGTGCGCAGCGCCGTCCCGTGCGTCTCCGGCAGCAGGTAGGTGCACACCAGGCTGGTCAACACCAGAACGGCCAGCATGACGCCGATCGCCCAGCTGCCATAGGTCGCCCGCAGCGTCCCGGCGATCAGCGGCGGGAGCGCGCCACCGATGACACCGGCGACGTTCACCGACAGCGCCGACCCGGTGTAGCGGTAGCGGGTGGAGAACAGCTCGGGGATAAAGGCCGCGGTGGGCCCGTTGGCGATCGCAGAGACGGCGTACATGCCCACGATCGCCACCGCATACCAAGCGGGTTCGCCGGTGTCGACGAGCGGGATCACCACAAACGACCAAGCCAGACATGCCGACCAGCCGATCAGCATCATCCGGCGGCGCCCGACTCGGTCACACAGCGTGGCCGAGACCGCGATAGAGGCGATGCTGGCCAGCCCGCCCAGCACGCCGGCGAACAAGATGACGTCGCGCGAATATCCCAGCCGGGAGTGGGCGTAGTTGGTCAGGTAGGTGCCCGCCATGTAGACGAAGGCGTACGAACCCAGCACGCTGCCGGCGGCCAGGGTGATCTCGCGGCGTTGTAGCTGCAGCACTTCCCCCAGCGGCGCTTTCGGTACCAGGTCGCGGGCCTTTTCCTCGAGAAAGAGCGGGGTCTCCTCGATCTTGAGCCACACGTACAGCGCGATGACGATCAGCGCCGCGCTGATCAGGAACGGCAGCCGCCATCCCCACTGCATGAAGGCGGGGCTGCCTTCGCCGATGGTGAAATTCACCCCGAGGAAGGTCAGGCTGTTCAGCACCAGCGCAGTGCCGCCGCCGAGCAGGGTGAACATCCCGTAGCGGCCGCGTCGGCCAGCCGGCGCATATTCGGCGCTCAGCAGCGCCGAGCCCGCCCAGTGGCCCCCGACGGCGAAGCCCTGCAGCAGCCGCAGCGCGACCAGCAGCAGCGGGGCCGCCACACCGATGGACGCCGTGCTGGGAACCAGGCCCACGGCGACGGTCGACAGGGCCATGATCAGCAGCGTCGCGACCAGCGTCTTTTTCCGGCCCAGCTGGTCCCCGAAGTGCCCGAAGACGGCGGCGCCGACGGGTCGGGACAAGAACGCGGCGCCGAAAGTCCCCATCGAGGCGACCGTGGCCACGGTGGGGTTCAGCTGCGGGAAGAACACGGTGGGAAACACCAGCGCCGCGGCCGTGCCGTAGATGAGGAAGTCGTAGAACTCGATCGCCGAGCCGATCAGGCATGCGGCCGCGACCCGCCGCATCGGTGTGCTGCGGGGGCTGGCTTCAGCCGGCGTCTCCACACCACGAAGTTAAGCGAAGGTGCGCTCTATCGCCCGCCAAAGCGGCACAGAAAACGCTGGCAACATGCTGTGTCACCAAATTGTCACCATAGGTTGGGCGCGCGGTAGAAGTTGACGGGATCGAAATCGGTGCCCCCTCCGGCCACCTCACCGACCGTCGCGAGCGCCGCATACAGCGCCTCGAGGCCGGCGGCGCCGACCCGGTCACGCCCTCGACGTAACCAGTTCGCGCGGGTCCCATGCGCCCGGTGCCGCCGCCGACGCACCCGATCTATCACTACACCGACGACATGACGCACCCCGTCTGGTCGGTCACCCACCCGGTCTCGGCGCTGCTGCCCTGACCCTCCGAGCCCCGCGAGCGGCCAAACCCGGGCGATTCAGCCCTCGGATAGCAGCTGCTTCTTGAGTACCTTGCCCATCGCGTTACGCGGCAGCGAGTCCACGATGCGAACCTCACGCGGACGTTTGTGCACCGAAAGTTGTTCGGCGACATACTGAATCAGGTCGTCGGGCTGAGCCGAGCCGACGACGAACGCGACGATCCGCTGGCCCAGGTCCTCGTCGGGCAGCCCGACGACGGCGGCCTCGTCCACCCCGGGATGCCCGAGCAGCGCGGTCTCGATTTCGCCGGCGCCAATGCGATATCCGCCGGACTTGATCAAATCGACCGACTCGCGCCCCACGATGCGGTGCATCCCGTCGGCGTCGATCACCGCGACGTCGCCGGTACGGTAGTAACCGTCGGCGTCGAACGCCTCGGCGGTGGCCTCCGGCCGATTCAGGTAGCCGTCGAATAGCATCGGGCCGCGAACATGAAGCTTCCCAACGGTTTCCCCGTCGTGCGGCACCTCGGCGCCGTCGTCGTCGACCAACCGGGTCTGCACGCCGGCCAGCGGCAGGCCCACCCAGCCCGCGCGCCGCTCGCCGTCGGCCAACGTCGACAGCGTGATCAGCGACTCGGTGGCGCCATAGCGTTCGACGGGCTGGTGCCCGGTCAGCTGCGCCAGGCGGTCGAACACCGGCACCGGCAGCGGGGCGCTGCCCGAAACCAGCAGCCGCGCCGATCGCAACGCCGCGGCCGCCGCCTCGTCGGCCACCACCCGCGACCACACCGTCGGGACCCCGAAATACATTGTGCCGCTTGCAGATGCGTAACTCTCGGGTTTCGGCTTGCCGGTGTGCACAAACCGGTTCCCGATCCGCAGCGACCCGAGCAGTCCCAGCACCAGCCCGTGCACGTGAAACAGCGGCAGCCCGTGCACCAGGACGTCGTCGGCGCTCCACTGCCACGCGGCAGCCAGCGCGTCCAGGTCCGCGGCGATCGCCCGCCGGCTCAGCTGCACGCCCTTGGGCAGCCCGGTGGTCCCCGACGTGTAGATCACCATCGCGGTCGCATCCGGCGCCGGCTCGGGATAGCGGTGCCAGGAGCGGGCGTGCAGTCGCACCGGGATGTGCGGCAGCCCCTCCGGTTGGTCGGGAACCGGCCCCAGCCAGGCCTGCGCCCCCGAGTCGGTGAGCATGTGGCGGCGTTCGGCCGCGCCGACGTCGGCGGGCACGGGGACGACGGGCACGCCGGCGATCAGGCAGCCGGTGATCGCCAGCACGGTGGCCACAGTCGGGGTGGCCAGCACCGCGACCCGGTGCGCGCCGCCGACCCGTTCGGCCACCGACGTCGCGGCGCCGACCAGGTCGCTGCGGCTGAGCACCTCGCCGTCGATGCGCACGGCGTCGGCGATGTCCGTGGTGGTGACGGCCGACGGATTCAGCGAGGCCAGCAGCACGTCAGTCCCGTTCGTCCCAGAGCTTCATCAGCGTGGACAGGATCTCCTCGCCGCGGCCCAGCCCGGCGAGGTGGCTCTCCTCCGGCAGGTGGTACAGCTCGGCGTCGGGCAGCAGCGACACCACGTGCTCGCCGTGCGCGAACGGGATGATGTGGTCGTGGTCGCCGTGCCACCAGCGGACCGGGACCTTCACCTCCTCGAGCCGGAACCCCCAGTCCCGGGCGAACAGGATGACGTCGTTGAACGGCGCGTCCAGCTGCTTGCGGCTGCCGTTGAGCAGGTCGTCGAGGAACATCGCGCCGATTTCGGGGCGGGTCAGCAGGTGCCGGTCGGCCTCGGGGGATGCCAGCGCGTAGAGATAGAGCGCGGCGGAACCGACCGGCCGAATCGACTGGACCAGCACGCTCGCGCCCACCCGCAGCGGGCTGCCGCCGAATTTGAGCAGCGGCGCGACCCGCACGCCGAGGTTCATCGCGCCGCCACTGATCGCTTCGGGACCCTGGGTCGGCGCCACGCCGCCGAGCACGGCGAGCGCCACCACGCGGTCGCCCATCGCGGCGGCGCAGGCCAGGCTGTAGGGTCCCCCACCGGACAGCCCGACGATGGCCATCTTGTCGACGCCGAGTGTGTCGGCGACGGTTTGCAGGTCGTCGGCGAACGCCCGGATGTTCTCGTAGCGGTGCGGCGTCGACGAGCCGATACCCGGCCGGTCGAGCCCGATCAGGCGGATGTTGTTGTTTTCGGCGTAGACCCTGGCCTCGGGTGGGATCTGCCGACGCGCGCCGGGAGTGCCGTGCAGCCAGAACACCGTGCGCCCCCACGGGGCGCCGAATTCGGCGAACCCGAGCTGGCGGTCGTCACCGACGGCGACGTTTCCCTCGAGCTTCGGACGCGCAATCGCAGGCACCATATTCGAAGCCTTTCATGCGGCCGTTGACCCTGACAATCCACGTCCGGGCCGCTCCGTGGCGAACCGCCGCTACGCCAGAAAGTCTTGCGGTCTAACGTCGTGGCACAGGCACCGCAAGTAAACGGAGGTCAACGCTTGTTTCGTCACCAGCGGCGCATCGACCGGGCACCGCACACCGATGAACACGACGTGCCGACCTGGTTCACGACAGCCGTGGACGAGAAACCCGAGCATTCCGACGTCGCCGTGGAAGGTTGCCGGATACACCTACGGGCCTGGGGCGACCCGAAGCTGCCACCCCTGATCCTGGTGCACGGTGGCGGCGCGCACTCCGGATGGTGGGATCACATCGCGCCGTTCTTCACTGCCACACATCGCGTCGTGGCACCGGATCTGTCCGGACACGGCGACAGCGAGCACCGCGAGACCTACGACCTCGACGTCTGGTCACGTGAAGTCCTTGCCGCCACACAGGCGGGAGCCCCTGCGGGGCAACCGATCATCGTCGGCCACAGCATGGGTGGTTGGGTGGCCGCAACGGCGGCAACACATTTCGGCCGACACCTTGACAGCATCGTTTCAATCGACTCGCCGTTGCGGGATCGTGCACCGGAAGCAGAGCGGCTGCGAGAGAACAAAGATCGACACCGGACCGGGTACCGGACAAAGGATGAAATCCTCGCCCGGTTCACGGCGGTGCCGAAGCAGGACGTCATCCTTCCGTACGTCGGGCGTCATATCGCCGACGAATCCGTGCGGCAAACCGACCAGGGCTGGGTCTGGAAGTTCGACCGCGGTATCTTCAGCGGTCCGCTCTTTACCGACGAGACTCTCGACGACCAAGAAGTCTTGGAAGAGATGATGAGTCAAATGCCCTGCCGATTAGGGTATTTGCGCTGCGAGGCGGGCCTGGTGCCGCCGGCCATGGCCGATAAGATTCGTTCTATCCTCCAGCTCCGAGGCCCCTTTGTCGAGCTCGCCGAGGCCGGTCACCATCCGATGCTGGACCAACCGCTGCCCCTGGTCGCCAGTCTGCGGACGCTGCTCGAGTTCTGGTCGATCACCTGACGCGAATTTCTAGGAGTTCAGGGCGCGTTCGCCAATCACTCGTTGCTCGCGCAGCGAAGCCACCCCTTCGGCGGAAATCCCTAGACTGCCAAGGATTTCGTCGTTGTGTTGGCCCAGTGTCGGCGCAGCCGTGCGGTGATGCGTTGCCGGTCCCGGTGTGATCCAAAACGGCCAGCCCGGGTAGCGGTGCGACCCGCTGATGGGACGCTCGAACTCCTCGTAGAAGCCGCGCGCATCGAGCTGGGGGATGTCGTACATGTGGTCACCCGTTATCACGCGCTCCACGGGAATGCGCTGCGCCCGAAGTGTTTTCACGATCGCTTCACACGACTGCGTGCGAGTCCAACCGGTGACAAGCTGGTCGAAGACGTCATGGGCGATCAGCCCGTTGTCGGGCACCGACAGCGCCACCCACACCTCGTCCTCGTTGGTGGGGTAGACACCCTGCAGGTAACCCCGCCGGCGATTGCCTTCCCGTTGCGCCACAACACCATTGAGCGAGTACTCGATCACCGGCTCGGCGGTCAGGCACGCGGCGACCTCGATCTGCGCGATCTCGATAAGTTGCCCTTGGCCGGTGCGGCGGCGGTGTTCGAGTGCGGCCAGCAGGGCGACGCCGGCGTGCACACCGACGATCGGGTCCGCGGGTCCCTGCGGGTTGCACGGCGGACCGTCGGGATACCCGGTGACCGCCGACATTCCCGCGGTCTGCTCGAAGTTCAGCGCCCAGCCGACGTAGTCTCGCCACGGCCCCTGCAGCCCGAAACCGGGCATCCGCAGCATGATGATGTCGGGCTTGAGCTCCGCCAATGATGGGTAGTCCAGGCCGAAGTTCTCCACCACGCGCGGTGAGAAGTTTTCCACCACCACGTCCGCGTGCGCGGCCAGCCGACGTGCGATCTCACGTCCGCGCTCCGAGGTGAGATCGAGGGTGAGGTCGCGCTTGTTGAGGTTGGTGGCCTGCCATATTGCGCTGCGCTCGTACCAGTCGTCACCCTCGAAGGGAAACGCCCCGGAGTAGCGAAAGCCGTCGGGCCGCTGGATCGACTCGACCTTGACGATATCGGCGCCGAACGCGCCCAGGTAGCAAGTCAGATAGGCCCCGGCCCAAAAGGTGCTCAGGTCAAGCACTTTCAGATCGGCGAAGGGCAGCGCTCCGGACTTTTGGGGGGCATCACGCTGTACCGCAGCGCCTTTGGTGAACCGAAAGGCGGGCCCGGGGCGCCGGAAGCCGGCCTGCTCGACGAAGAACGCACGCTTGGCGTATTGCGGGCAGTCGAGTACGGTCGCGCCGTCGTTGACCGGAGTGGCCGGAATGCGCAACGACTGACTCAGCTCGACGATCTCCGCGACGGTTTGCTTGGCCAGCAACTCCTCCGCCTTGGCGAAGAACTCCGCCCGTTCGGGGCCGCCCATCATGATCGCGATCTGCTGCTCGCCGTACTCGGGCAGCCCGAGCATGTCGCACACGTCCAGCCAATGCTGACCCGTCAGGCAGTTGATCCCCACCCAGCCGTCGGCGGCGCGGACCACACCCAGCATGGGGGCACCACGCGCGTTGGTGGGCAGGCCGAGACTGTGCATCCGCTTTGCCATCAGCATGGGATACGGCAGCGTCGATAACAGCGCTTCGAGCTCCGAAACATCAACCTGGACAGGTTGATCGGACCCGAGACGCAAAGCCGTCAGCGCGCCCAGCGCACCATAGCCGCCCGCGACATACTCGGCGATGCGCGCTCCCACCTGCACCGGCGGCCGGTCGGGATCGCGCGCGTTGACCCAGCCCGACGCCGCCTGCAGGGTCAGCGACGTGGCCGGCCGGTCCCGCCACGGCCCGGACTGACCGAACGGAGAGATCCGCACGAGCACCAGCCGGTCCAGACCGCCGAGGTCGAGGCCCAGCCCTTCCAACACGCCCGGACCCAGGTTCTCCACCAACACATCAGCCCGCTCGATCAACCTGCGAGCCACCCCTAGGGCCGCCATTCGCTTGCCGGCGTTGAGGTATTCGAACAAGCCGCCGCTGCCCCAATCGCGCAACGGGTCGCCGCCCGGTGGTTCGATCTTGGTGACCTCGGCACCGAGATCAACGAAAAGCTTTGCCGCGTAAGGGGCGGATATCTCGGTGGCGATTTCGACGACGTGCAGTCCCGCGAGGGGACCCGTCACGCGGGAACCCCGATGGCCATCGCCTCCATGTACTGGTGCAGCCCGGCGACTCCGCCGCCCTCGCGGCCCAGACCGCTCAGTTTGAAGCCGCCGAACGGCGCGCCGCCGGGGCCGCACCCGTTGACCGCAACCTGGCCGGTGCGGATGCGGCGGGCGACGCCGACGGCGCGATCCACATCGCCGCCCCACACCGCGCCGGATAGGCCGTATTGCGAATTGTTCGCGATCGCGATCGCGTCGGCGTCATCGCGGTAACGCAGGACCGTCAGCACCGGCCCGAACACTTCCTCCTGCGCGATGGTCGAGTCGGGCTCGACGCCGGTGAGAACCGTTGGCTCGAAATAGAATCCGGCATCCAGGCCGGCCGGGCGGCCGCCGCCGGTCGCCAGCTTGGCGCCGTCGTTGACGGCGCCGTCGACATGCGCCTGGACCCGGTCGCGCTGTGCGGCGCTGATCAGCGGCCCCATCTGCACGTCGGGGTCAGTGGGGTCGCCGACCTTGACGTCGCGGGCCAGAGCCACCAGCCGGTCGACTACGTCGTCGTGCAGCGCATCGGGGAGCAACAGCCGGCTGTGCAGGATGCAGGCCTGCCCGGCGTGCAGCGAACAGCTGTCGAACAACATCTGCTGCAGCATCTCGTCGGTGACTTGTGTGTCATCGAGCACGATGCTGGCCGACTTGCCGCCCAGCTCCAGCAAGATTCGCTTCATGGTGTCCCCGGCCGCGGCCATGACCTGGCGCCCGACGAGCGTGCTGCCCGTGAAGCTGATCATGTCGATCCGCGGATCGGTGGTCAGTAGTTTGGCCGCCTCGACGCCCGACGGCGTGACGACGTTGACCACGCCCGGCGGGATGTCGGTGTGCTCGTCGATGAGGCGCGCCAGCGCCAACCCGGCCAGCGGTGTCAGCGGCGAGGGCTTAAGCACGACGGTATTGCCCGCGGCCAGGGCATGATTGAGCTTCATGACGTTGAGGCAATGCGGAAAGTTCCACGGCGTCAGGACCGACACCACGCCCAGCGGCTGGTGTCGCAGCAACGTGGTTCCGGCGCTCATTCCGGTGACCGCTTCCTCGCTCAGCTGGGTGGCGAGCTGGGCGGCGTGCATGGTCATGTACGCGGCGCCGTCGATCTGCATCATCCGCTCGTTGCCGATGCAGCCCCACTCCACCTGCGACAGCGCGTAGAAATCGTCGGCGTGCTTCATCAGCGCGTCCGCGAGTTGGTTGAGGCAGCCGGCGCGATCCTCGCCGGTCATGGCGGCCCACGGCCCGTCGTCAAAGGCGCGCCGCGCTGCCGCGATCGCCTCGCCGACCTGGCCGACGCTCGCGTCGGGTGCCGACGCGATGACGGCCTCGGTGGCCGGGGAGACGTCGTCGTAGCGACCGCCCTCGGGCTCGACCCACCGTCCGTCGATATAGAGCTGATAGTTGTCAACAAGGGCGGGTCGTGACTCAGCCATGCGA
The DNA here is from genome assembly GCA_963758775.1 of uncultured Actinomycetota bacterium. Taxonomy (GTDB): domain Bacteria; phylum Actinomycetota; class Actinomycetes; order Mycobacteriales; family Mycobacteriaceae; genus Mycobacterium. The sequence continues at coordinate 393,438 of CAVWWU010000009.1, read as the reverse complement.
TTCCTCACCGAGATCGGTCATCTAATGGTCTGGTGTACACCCGTCGCGCACGGGCGTCAATCACCGGCGATCTGAATTCCCGGCTGTTTCAGCGATTGTCAATGTATTGACTTCTGTGCGGGGCGAAGGGTAGACACATGCCACAAGACAGATTTCTCTAATCTGTCGGATTTCAGGAGGGCAGCCCGTGCGGACCATCTTCCCGCTGCACTCCCCCGACTTCTACGCCGGCGACCCCTATCCCGCCTACCGTGAGCTGCGCGCCACCGAGCCGGTGTGCTGGAACGACGTCACCAACTTCTGGGCGCTGTTGAAGTACGAGGACATCCGCTTCGTGTCCAGCAACCCGGCGCTGTTCACCTCCACCAAAGGCATCACCATTCCGGACCCGGCGATGCCCAGCCCCGTGCAGCAGGGGAACCTGATCTTCAGCGACCCGCCCCGGCACCGGCAACTGCGCAAGCTGATCAACTCCGGCTTCACCCGCCGCCAGATCGCCGTGCTCGAACCCAAGATCCGCGAGATCGTGCGCGGCGTCCTCGACGGCATCGAACCCGGCTCCACCCACGAGTTCGCCGAGGAGATCGCCGCCCCGCTGCCCACCCGGATGATCGCCGAGCTGATCGGCGCCCCGCCCGACGACTGGGAGCAGTTCCGCGCGTGGTCGGACGCAGCCACCGGAAACGCCGATCCCGAGATCGAGCTGGACTCGATGGTCGCGATGGGACAGCTGTTCGAGTACTTCCAGAAGCTGATCGCGGTCCGGCGGGTCGAACCGCGCAACGACCTGCTGTCGGTGCTGGCCGAAGCCGAGATCGACGAACACCGGCTCACCGACGAAGACCTGCTCAACTTCGCGTTCCTGTTACTGGTGGCCGGCAACGAGACCACCCGTAATCTGATCGCGCTGGGCACGCTGGCGTTGATCGAGCATCCCGACCAACGCCGGCTGCTGGTCGAGGATCCGTCCCGGATACCCGTCGCCGTGGAGGAGATGCTGCGGTGGAACAGCCCGGTGGTGCACATGGCCCGCGCCGCGACGGCCGACATCGAGATTCGCGGCAAGCTGATCCGGGAGGGCGATGTGGTGGTGATGCTGTATCAGTCGGCCAACCGCGACGAGGACATCTTCGGCCCCGACTCCGAGGAATTCAACGTGACCCGCCACCCCAACCCGCATATCGCGTTCGGGTGCGGCGAACATTCCTGCGTCGGTGCGCAATTGGCGCGGCTGGAGGCCACGGTACTGTTCGAGGAGTTGTTGCGCCGCTTCCCCGACCTGGAACTGGTCGGAGCGGTGGACCGGATGCGCGCCACCATGGTGCCCGGTGTGAAGCGGATGCCGGTACGGCTGGGAGCCTGATGCGATGGATCTCGAATACACGCCCGAGCAACAGCGGCTGCGCGCCGAAATCCGCGCCACGCTGACAGAGGTGATGACACCGGAGCGGATCGTCGCGGTCAGCGAAAACATGGAAGGCGGCCCCGCGGTGCGCGACTGCACGCGCGCACTGGCGGCGGCCAACCTGCTGGGCGTCGGCTGGCCCAAAGAATATGGCGGACGGGGCTTTACGGCGATCGAACAGTACATCTTCGCCGAGGAGGCGCGCCGCGCCAACGCTCCCGTCCCGCTGGTGACACTCAACACGGTCGGGCCGACGCTGATGCAGTGCGGCACCGACGAGCAGAAGCAGAGGTTCCTGCCCGCGATCCTGGACGGCAGCGTGGAGTTCGCGATCGGCTACTCCGAACCCGGGGCGGGCAGCGACCTGGCCTCGGTGCGCACCACGGCCGTCCGCGACGGTGACGACTATGTGATCAACGGGCAGAAGATGTTCACCAGCGGCGCGGCCTACGCCGACTACATCTGGCTGGCCGTCCGCACCGATCCGAATGCCAAGAAGCACAAGGGCATTTCCATCCTGATCGTGCCCACCAGCTCGCCCGGTTTCTCCTGGAAACCGCTGCACACCATGCCGGGCATCTCGACTTTTTACACGTTCTACGACGACGTGCGAGTGCCGGCCAGCGCGCTGGTCGGCGAGGAGAACCAGGGCTGGCAGCTGATCACCACGCAGCTGAACTTCGAACGCGCGGCCCTCGGGAATCTGGGCGCGCTCGAGCCGCTCTTCGAAAAGACACTGGAGTGGGCGACGAGCACCGAGCTCGACGGCGGCCGCGTCATCGACCAGCCGTGGGTGCAGCTCGCCCTGGCCCGCGTCGAGGCGCAGGTTGCCGCCTACAAACTCGTCAACCAGCGGATCAACGCCGCCATGAGCAAAGGCGTGCTGAACATGGGTGAGGCCTCGGCGGCGAAGGTCTTTGGCACCGAACTGACCCAACAGGTCGCGCGCGAGCTACTGGAAGTGTTGGACGCCAACGGTGTTCGTCGCGGCGCCGACGCTCCGCTGCGCGGCGCCCTGGAATCCGCGTACCGGCAGGCCGTCATCAACACGTTCGGCGGCGGCGCCAACGAGATTCAACGCGACATCATCGCGATGGCCGGCTTGGGCATGCCGCGGGCACCCCGTGACCTTCGAGCCACCCAAAGTTAGGAGAACTCAGTGACAGAAACCGTCAGCGCCAAGCTGCAGGCCCTCGTCGGCCAACCGACCGGCGGCTCCGGAAAGCCCACCGTGGCCCCGGATCCGGTGAATCAGCCGATGATCCGGCACTGGGCGTACGCGCTCGCCGACATGAACCCCGCCTACCTGGACCCGGAGTTCGCGGGCGCGTCGCGGTTCGGCGGCATCGTGTCACCGCCGGTGATGCTGCAAACCTGGACGATGCCGTCGCCGAAACTGGAGGGCATCGGTGATCGCGGCGGCGCCCCCATCGAGATCAAATCCAACCCCACAGCTTTCCTCGACGAGGCCGGCTACACCAGCACGGTGGCGACCAACTCGGAATTCGAGATCGAACGCTACCCGCGCCTCGGGGACGTCATCAGCGCGACGGCGGTGTACGAATCGGTCTCGGAGGAAAAGAAGACCGCGCTGGGCACCGGCTTCTTCCTGACCTGGCTGACCACGTACACCAACCAGGACGGTGAAGTGCTTGGGCGGCAACGCTTCCGGGTGCTGCGATTCAGGCCGGCGAACTGATGGCGACACGGATGGCACCGGCGATCACGCCGGACACCGAGTTCTTCTGGAACGGGCTGGGCGACAACAAGCTTCTGATTCAGCGCTGCGGTGGCTGCGGGGAACTGCGGCATCCGCCGCGGCCCATGTGCCCCAAGTGCCGTTCCCTGGACTGGGAGGCGATCGAGTCCTCGGGCCGCGGCACCGTCTACAGCTACGTCATGCCGCACCAACCGCGCTTCCCGTTCTTCGACTACCCCTACGTCGTGGCGCTGATCGAACTCGAGGAGGGCGTGCGGATCGTGTCCAACCTGACCGACATCGACCCGGCCGACGTCACCGTCGGCATGCCGGTGCAGGTCTATTTCCAGGCGTTCGACGGGGCCGATGGTGACCTGGTGCTGCACCAATTCCGGCCGCGGTGACACATGGATTTCACCTTTACCGAAGAACAAGAGACGATCGCGAAGGTCGCCCGTGATCTGTTCGAGCGCCGCGCCACACCGGAACACCTGACCGAGCTCGAGGCCGGCGACACCCGGTATGACGACGCGCTGTGGAAGGAACTCGCGGCCGTCGACCTGTTGGGCGCCGCACTGCCGGAGTCGGTGGGCGGCAACGGAGGCGGCTTCGTGGAGCTCGGCGTGCTGCTGGCCGAGGTCGGCTGGTGCGTGGCTCCGGTGCCGGCCTTCGCGACGCTGGTGCTAGGCGCTGATCCCGTTGCCCGGCACGGCAGTCGCGAACAGCAGCAACGCATCCTGCCGGGCGTCGTGTCCGGTGAGCGCATCCTGACCGCGGGGCTGGCCGAGCCCGGCCGATCCGACCCGACCGTTCCGGCCACCACGGCGCGACGCGACGGCGCGGGGTGGCGACTCGACGGCGCCAAGGAGCTGGTGCCCGCAGCCCAGCTCGCCGACACCATCCTGATTCCGGCCACGACCGGCGACAACGAAGTGGGCCTGTTCCTGCTCGCCGCGGACGCCGCGGGCGTCCAGGTCCGCCCGGTGCAGACCACCAGCCACGAGCCACACGCCGACGTATTCCTCGATGGTGCAACCGTTTCCGAGGAGGATACGCTGCCCGGAGCGCAAATCGAGGAGCTGCACACGCGCGCCCTGGTCGGGCTGTGCGCGATCCAGCTCGGCGTGGCCGAACGCGCCTTGAAGATGGCGGCCGCCTACACCACGGAGCGTGAGCAATTCGGCCGCCCGATCGGCAGCTTCCAGGCGGTGCAGCAGCGATTGGCCGACGCCTTCATCGACGTCGAGGCCATCCGCTGGACCACCTGGCACGCGGCGTGGCTGATTGCACACGAACGCCCGGCGGAGCGGGCAGCCCGGATCGCCAAGTTCTGGGCCGCCGAAGCCGGCGCCCGCGTCGCCGCCTCGGCTCAACACGTACACGGCGGCATCGGCATCGATACCACCTATCCCCTGCATCGCTACTTCCTGTGGGCCAAGCACAACGAGCTGGTCCTCGGTTCTGCCACTGCGCAATTGGCCCACTTGGGCTCTGCTTACGCGAGAGGACAGCTATGACGAACACCGCCACCCTGAAATGGGCCGACATCGCGGTCGGCGACGAGGTGACGCCGCTCGACATCCCCATCACCACCACGATGATCGTCGCCGGCGCGATCGCGTCGCGCGACTTCATGCCGGTGCACCACGACCGCGACTACGCCAACAAGCAGGGTTCGCCGAACCTGTTCATGAATATCCTGACCACCAACGGCTATTGCGTACGGTTCCTCACCGACTGGGCGGGGCCGGAAGCCATGGTCAAGAACCTGTCGATTCGCCTTGGCGTGCCGTGCTTTCCGGACGACCCGCTGCGTTTCACCGGCGGCGTCACAAGCAAAACTGAAGGCGCGAACGGTGAGAACTTCGTTGAAGTGACCTTCAAGGGCTCCAACAGCCTGGGCGATCACGTCTCGGGCACCGCGATCCTCAGCCTGCTCGACGGGGCCTTGGAAGGGACCAAAGCATGACCAGCACGCTGCCGGGCGCCACCGCGATCGCGGGCATCGGCCAGACCGAGTTCTCCAAGGAGTCCGGGCGCAGCGAACTGCAATTGGCGTGCGAGGCGGTCAGCGCCGCACTGGACGACGCCGGCCTGGAGCCCAGCGACGTCGACGGCATGGTCACGTTCACCATGGATTCCAGCGACGAGATCGACATCGCGCGCAATGTCGGCATCGGCGACCTGAGCTTTTTTTCCCGCGTACATCACGGCGGTGGCGCGGCGGCCGGCACCGTGGTGCACGCGGCGATGGCCGTCGCCACCGGCGTGGCCGACGTGGTGGTGTGCTGGCGCGCGTTCAACGAACGCTCCGGCTTCCGGTTCGGTGGCAGCGGGCGGACCAGCGCCGAAACCCCGCCATTCATGGCGCATTACGCGCCATTCGGACTGCTGACTCCCGCGGCCTGGGTGGCGCTACACGCCCAGCGCTACATGTCCACCTACGGCGTCACCAACGAGGACTTTGGCCGGATCGCCGTCGTCGACCGCGCGCACGCCGCGCGCAATCCCGACGCGTGGTTCTACGAGCGCCCAATCACGTTGGAGGACCACCAGAATTCGCGCTGGATCATCGAGCCCGTGCTGCGCCTGCTGGACTGCTGCCAGGAGAGCGACGGGGGCGTAGCCCTCGTTGTCACCAGCGCGGAACGTGCGCGCGACCTGCGCCAGCCACCGGCGATCATCTCCGCGGCGGCGCAGGGCGCGGCCTACAACGGCGAGATGATGACCAGCTACTACCGCGACGACATCACCGGGCTGCCCGAGATGGGTGTGGTGGCCGAACGGCTGTGGCGCGATTCGGGTCTCAAACCGTCCGACATCCAAACCGCTTTCATCTACGACCATTTCACCCCGTTCGTGTTCACCCAGCTCGAGGAACTCGGCTTCTGCGGACGCGGTGAGGCCAAGGACTTCGCCACCGTCGAGCGCCTGTCGCTGGGCGGCGAGTTCCCCATCAACACCAACGGCGGGCTGCTCGGCGAGGCCTACATCCACGGCATGAACGGCATCACCGAGGGGGTGCGGCAGATCCGGGGCACGTCGTACAACCAGGTCGACAACGTCGAGCACGTGCTGGTCACCTCGGGCACCGGCGTCCCGACGAGCGGCCTGATCCTCGAACCGGCGTGATGACGCACGCTTTCGTTTCGGCCCCGGCGACCGACACCCGCGAGCTCATCATCGAGGCCGCGTACGTGTGCTTCGCCAAACACGGCCTGCAGAAGACGACGATCGTCGACATCGCCCGGCGGGCCAACGTATCGCGCAGCACAATCTACGAGTACTTCAGCGACAAGGGCGCCATCCTCGAGGCCTGCGCCGAGCACGCTTCCGAGCAGTTCTACCGCGAGATGTCCAAGGCGATGGATCGCGGGGGCTCGCTTGAGGAAAAGCTGGGTAAGGCAGCGGTTTTCGTTACCCAGGCGCGGCGGGCCATTGCCTCCGAGCAGTACTTCGACGAGGATGCGATCAGCCTGCTGTTGACCAAGGACGCCGGCGTGCTGTTGCGCGAATGCGTCGACTTCTTCGCGCCGCATCTGTCGGCCGCCAAGCTCACCGGCGAAGTCCGGAAGGATCTCGACGTCGAGGCGGCCGGCGAGTGGTTCGCGCGAATCCTCTTCTCGCTGTTCAGTACTCCGTCGTCGTCGTTGGACCTGGACGATCCCTGCGTGGTGGCCCGCTTCGTGACCGAGCACGTGGTGCGCGGCTTCGCCAACGATCGGCCACGCCCGCGGCGGGCTCAGTGACGGCGCTGCCCCGACCAGACAGTTTCGTCAGCATGGACCGGCTTCCCATGACCGGGCAGTAGATGAGCCACCGGTAGTTCTTCGAGGCGCTGACGGGTGGCGGCGGCACTGGACGCGTCGACGATTTCCGGCGTATGCCAGGCCTTGCCGCGGACCGTCAGGACCGCGTCGCCGGATAACAACGTCCGGGTCGTCGGATTCCACAGCGCGATGCTGTCGTCGGTGTGTCCGCCCGCGTTGATCACCGTCCACTGCGGCGCACCAGGCACAGGCTGGCCGTCGGCGAGTCCGCCTTCAGGGGTCGGTCCCCTCCAGCGCATCCCGGCCGGGGTGCCGTATCCCGCCACCCAGGCGCCGCTGACGAAGCCGGCCACGCCGATCCGGTCGAGTGGCTGATCGATATAGGTGGGCCAGATACGCGCGGCGGCGGCCGGGGTCGGTGTGCGCGGCTTTGCCCCGTCGAGATAGCTGAGGGTGTTGACGGGCAGCCAGATCGGCGCGGGGTGTCGAGCGGCCAGTGCCGCCGCACCCGCGACGTGGTCGCTGTGTCCGTGCGTGGCGACCACGGCGCGCAGCTTTCCGCCGAGTCGGTCAAAGACCGCGCTCAGATCGCGGGCCACCCGCGGCAACCCGGCGTCGACGACCACCGAACCCTCGTCGCCGTGTAAGACGTAGCAATTGAAGATCCATCGCGATACCCGGGTGATGCCCAGCGCGGGCATGTCGTCGATAACCAGGCTCATGACCCCTCGCATTCAAACGCGAACACTCCATGGGATCACACCGCGATGGGGAATCCGGTGGTGGCCCCGAACGGTGCTGCTATGCGATTCGACGACCCCGCGTTCGCCGCTTGCTGATCGGTCATTTCGTCATGGTAGGAGTGCGGGCCTGGCGTTCGCCCCGCACCACAAAATGGCGATCGGCCATGACGACAACCCACAGCATCGGACGAAAGGGCGGCGCTGCGATCGTAACGATCGAATACTCAAAGGTGCAGCTTTACACCCGTGCAACAGAGAGCCCTGATCGTCGTTCGACTATCCCGCGTCACCGACGCTACTGGCAGTCGAATTGGCCAACAGGGAGAACCGCAAAGAGCCGACGACGCGCAGCACGGGTCTGCTGCTGCAGATCATCTTCTACGGCATCTGTGTTCGGCCCGCGTACCGGCTCAAAGGTGGCCCTGGACGCGCGCCCCGCTATCGGTGCGCCTCGGCTCAATACAAAGAGCCGTGTGGAAACCGGTCCATCCCGATCGACGACGCGGACGCGGTAGTTGAGACACTACTACTCGGGATGCTCGGGAAATCCGAACGCCTAGAGCGCTTTTGGGAATCGGGCTCGGGCCACTCCGCAGAGCTGGCCGATATCGACTCCACGCTGGAGGACCTCGTGGGCTTGCTCGGCGTGGGAGAGTTCCGAGCCGGCACGCCTCAGCGGGCGAGGCTCAGCCACCGGATCACCGAGCTTGCCGCCAAGCAAGAAGAGCTGCCCAATCGGGCCGTAAAGCCCGCTGGCTGGACCTGGAACCCCACCGGCGAGACCTTCGAGGCCTGGTGGGCTCGTCGGGGCGTTACGGAGCGCAATGTGTGGTTGCGCTCGCTGGCCGTCCGCATCGAATTCACCAGCAGGAATACCAGTTTGGACCTTGGCGACATCTTCGCGCTGACCGAGCAGATGGAACCCAGCGGCCCGTCGCCTCTGGCTGCAGGTTCTAACCGCGATGCGGGACAACGGAATCGCCGGGATCGAGATGACCGGTGATGACATCCAACTGACGACAGCACAGGAGGGGTGAGCAAATGGAGCACGAACTTGTGTCGATAACGGAGGCAGCCGAAGAGCGCGGCATGTCGGTAGCGGAGCTGATTGAGCAGATTGTCCAGGACGGGGATGCTCATCGAACACCCGGGCGGCGGATATGTCCCCGCGCCGCACCCGGACATACAGCCAATGCTAGGTAGCTAAGAGACTAACGACGAGGCCCGGAGGATCGAGGAGGTTCCAAGGCTTTCGTCAACCCCCTCGCAGCTCGGCTGCCACCTGATCGGCTAACGCTTTCCGGGCCTCTTTCTCTTTGGTCCGCGCGGCGTCGAGGAGTGTCCTCGGCTCTTGTCCCCGGGGTGCGGGTGCTAACGGGGGATTCGCGTCTTGGTACTGGATTACCTCGACAAGCCTGATCATGTTTTTCAGCACAGACTCCCAGGCTTCCCACTTCTCCCGCACCGCGTCGGAGCCGAAAGCATTAACTAGGGCGGCTGTCTGCGCTTGATCTTCCAGCTCTGGCAACTTGGTTCCTGGCATCGAGGACGGGACCGTGTCGAACAAAGGGAGGACTAACTGCGCCCAATGGCTAGCCCGCTCAACCATCGTGAGCAACTCCAGGTAAGCGGTTTCTAGCCGCTCCTGTTTCCGAGCTTCCCGAGCGAGTAACCGGGCCTGGTCTAGCTGGCTCCGATTGGTCCTTTCCGCCTGGTCCCGGCTTTGTTTCCCGGTCAGCCACGTACCCCAGATGCCGGCCACGCCGACGACGCTGGTCCCGATCCACTCCCATGCCACAGGAATGATTATGGGAGTAGCGTCTACCCCGCGCGTACAGGCTCTAATACATTGCCTGAGTGGGTTCGAAGTGGGAGGGCATCCTCCGCTGGCATACATGGAATGTATGGCCGGAATGTACGGCGTTTGAACTTCCACCGTTAGAGATCGACTACGGGGCTACGACTCCATTTTCGGTGAGTGCGTGCGTCATCACAAACGCCCAAAGGTCAAGCCCAGAGCAGGCTCTCACGGAACCTACCGAGTTGGGACCACCCCGCTGGGACGGCGAAGTACCCGGACTGCACCGAGTCAGGAATTTCATCCTGAAGGCGCCCGAGGACACCGCGCGGGCAGGGGTGCTCCCCCTGGGTGCCTGCGGCCAGGGCGCAGCGGGAGCAGCGCCGGCGCTGGCTGCCGCCTAGGCCGCGTGCCCAGGGCACGCGCTGCTGCCCTGTGCCTCTACCCCGCAATTAACCCGTGCGCCCGGCAGGAGGCACGCACCTGCCCTTGCGCGCCGCTGGCCTGCCCCTGCCCCAGCGCCTCCCCTGCCCCAGGGCTACCCACGGGGTACCCCCCGGCGCCTGTGCCCCTGCCCTGCGCTCCGCCCAAGGTAGGCGTGCACGCCTCGGCGTCCCCGGGTCTAGCTGGCGCCCTTGCACGCACCCGACCAAGCGGAGCCCACGCAGTGCCGAAGCACACGCGGCACGCCGTCCAACTCGGGAATGTCGTCGCTCATGTGTACCGGTTCGTTACAGTTCGACTGTGGCAAGTCAGCCCCCGGCCACCAACGAGTCCCCGGCGCCAAAAGAGCCCCCGGCGGCTAACGAGACCCCGACTGCCACCGGCAAGCCGAACTGGTGGCAACGGCGGTTCCGCAAAAGGGCTGTTACTTCCCCAGAGTCCGATGGTGTTGCGACTGCGCGGCTAAGCCGAACGACAACGATTGCGACAACGGCTATCACCGCGCTCCTCGGACTCGGCGGCAGCATCGCAACAGCGGCCGTCAGCTGCGATAACACTGGCAGACAGCTTGCCAGCGACCGTGAAAAGTCGACAACTGAGTTCCTTCGGAATCAGCGCCGGACCGCCTACTCCGCCTTTGCCACTGAGGCCAATATAAGCTATTTGGCGCTGCTCGACGCCAACAATTTGGTCGGACCTAAAATCCCCCTGCCGACACCGGAGGTCTTCGACAAGACCAGCCTCGATTTGCGGAACCACCTTGGGAACGTGAATGCCGCCGCATTCAATGTGGAACTAGTCGCCTCCGAAGAAGTCTGCGAAGCGGCGTCACACGAGAATCGGGCGTTATGGGATGCGGCCGGCGACCACTTCTGGAGAGCGATTTCGTACATCAAAAATGGAAAATCTTTGGATTCTGATTACGCCACAATCTGGATGACAGTCGACCAGATTAATAAGTTACGCGACATGTTCATCCATTTCATAAAAGTAGCGCGCGAAGACGTAAACGATTCTTCCCTCAGACCGCCGGGCAAGGACTGCCCCAAGCCGTCATGGCGGCAATGACTGGGACCCGTACCCTTATCACGTTTGCTTTGTCCCATCTAGTGACAGCAGAATCCCCCCGGTAATCCCGAGGGGCCTGCGTGTCGTCGTTATTCAGTTGCGGCAGAACGGGTGAGGGTTAGGGCCTTGCATCCTAACGCGGTCAGGACGGAAATAGCGCCGCGTACGTACCGTTCGGGTTTGCATAGGCATCACGAGCAGGATGAACCTAACCCGGGCCTGTCGTTCATTTGACTGCGCCGCGTACAGCTCCAATGCAACGCGATACTTCTCGTCGCGATTGCGATCGGTGAGGAAGTGCGCGATCCCCAACAGGGAATCGCTTAGCGTTTCACCACTCAACGTGTGCCGATTCTGTACTGCGATGTCGATACTCATCGGCAAACTCTGTTGGTCGTTGGGCAGCAGCTCCCGAATCTGAAACGGCATTGTCGGTCCCGAGAAATCATCGAGATCAAGATTTAATAAGGCCAGGATCTCGTAGGCGTTGGCGCGCAGAGCCTCGACCAGCGCCTCGGGCGGCTTCTGGTCCCAGTTGAAACCAAGTCGGATGTCGAGTTCGCCGCGTCGCGCTCTTCGCAAGTGCGGCGTCCCAATGGTTACTACCACGGTGTCCCGACCGGTTGGTTATGCGTCCGCCCGACCCGCTGAGCAAATCCATTCCCAATTTTTCCGGAGTCAGTAAATTGTGGCCAACAGGGCCGCTGATCAGGTGACATTTATGCGTACACCAACAGGCCACCGTTGACATCCCAAACGCGCCGGCCCGACGCCAAGTGCACGGTTCCTCAGCATGACTGCGGTCAGGGATAACCTGTAGCCGGGGCCTCAGCTCCCACGTTCGGACAGCGCCCGCAGGAAAAACGCCAGATTCGCCGGACGCTCCGCCAGCCGGCGCAGGAAATACCCGTACCACTGGGTGCCGAACGGCACGTACACCCGCACCTGGTTGCCCGCGTCGGCCAACCGCCGCTGTTCGGAATCACGGATGCCATAGAGCATCTGGTATTCGAAATCGTGGCTAGAGCGCCCGAATTCGCGAGCCAGCCCGGGCACCGCGGCGATGATCGCCGGATCGTGCGACGCCACCATCGGGTAGCCGGACCCCGCCATCAGCACTCGAAGACAGCGCAGATACGAGTCGGTGACTGCGTCGCGGTCACGGTATGCCACCGACGCGGGTTCGTCATAGGCGCCCTTGCACAACCGGATTCGCGCTCCGGAGGCGGCGAATTCCGAACAGTCGCCCAACGTCCGCCGTAAATATGACTGCAACACCGTTCCCAGCCAGGGAAACTCGGCACGCAGGTCACGCACGATCGACAGCGTCGAATCCGTGGTGGTGTGGTTCTCGGCGTCCACCGTCACCCATACGCCCGCCCGCTCGGCCGCCGCGCAGATCGACCAGGCGTTCTCCCGCGCGATCTTCTCACCATCGCGCTCCAGCGCCTGCCCCAGCGCCGAGAGCTTCACCGACACCTCCAGCGGGCCGACAGCCCCGCAATCGCCCAGCGCGTCGATCAGGCCGAGGTAAACCCGCACGGCCGCGTCCGCGTCGTCGGTGTCGGTGACGTCCTCCCCGAGGTAGTCGACGCTGACGTAGCGTCCCGAACACCGCAGCACCGCAGCACTTTCCAGCACGGATTGCACCGTCTCCCCGGGCACGAACCGGCCCACCACCTTGCGCGTGATCGGCGTTCGCTCGGCAAGCCCACGCAATCTGTGGGAACGTCCGACGGCCATGATCGCCGGGCGCAGCGTGTTGGCGAACAGGGCGGCCATCAGTCCGCCGCCATGTGGGGGTAGACGTGGTCGGTCGCCGGGACAAAGGTCTCCTTGATGGTGCGCGCCGACGTCCAGCGCAACAGGTTCTGCGCAGACCCGGCCTTGTCATTGGTGCCCGAACCGCGCGAACCGCCGAACGGCTGTCGCCCCACCACCGCCCCGGTGGGCTTGTCGTTGACGTAGAAGTTGCCGGCCGCGAACCGCAGCCGGTCCTGTGCGGTCAGCACGGCCTGGCGGTCGTCGGCGATGACGGCGCCGGTCAGCGCGTAGCGCGATCCGGTGTCGATGACGTCGAGAACCTTTTCGTATTCGTCGTCGGGGTAGACGTGCACCGAGAGCACCGGGCCGAAGTACTCGGTCGCGAAGGACTCGTCGGTCGGCTCGTCGGACAGCAGAACGGTCGGCCGCACGAAATAACCGACGCTGTCGTCGTATTCGCCGCCGACGGCGATGGTGACACCGGCCGTACCCTTGGCCCGCTCGATAGCGTCGACGTTCTTGGCGAAGGCCCTATGGTCGATCAGCGCGCCGCCATAGTTGGACAGGTCGGTGATGTCGCCGTAGGACAGCCCGGCGGCGGTGCCCAGGAAGGTATCGCCCATCCGTTGCCACACCGAGTGCGCGACGAAGGCCCGCGACGCGGCCGAGCATTTCTGGCCTTGGTAGTCGAAGGCGCCGCGAATCAGCGCCGTGCTCAACACATCCGGGCGGGCAGAGGCGTGCGCCACCACGAAGTCCTTGCCACCGGTCTCACCGACCAGCCGCGGATAGCACTGGTAGCGGCCGATGTTGGCGCCCACCTGCTGCCACAGCTGCTGGAACGTGGCCGTCGATCCGGTGAAGTGGATACCGGCGAGCCGCGGGTCGGCGAGCGCCACATCGGAAACCGCGAGGCCGTCCCCCGTGACCATGTTGATCACCCCGGGTGGCAACCCGGCGGCCTCGAGCAGTTGCATGAGCAGGTAGGCGGACAGGGTTTGGGTGATCGACGGCTTCCACACCACCGTGTTGCCCATCAGCGCCGGTGCCGTCGGCAGGTTGCCGGCGATCGAGGTGAAGTTGAACGGCGTGATCGCGTAAACGAAGCCGTCCAGGGGGCGGTAGTCGGACCGGTTCCACTCCCCCGGGCCGCTGAGCGGCTGCTGTGCCAGGATCTGGCGGGCGAACTCGACGTTGAACCGCCAGAAGTCGATCAGCTCGCAGGGCGCGTCGATCTCAGCCTGGTAGGCGGACTTGGATTGACCGAGCATGGTTGCGGCGGCGATCTTTTCGCGCCAGGGGCCGGCAAGCAGATCGGCTGCGCGCAGGAAGACCGCGGCGCGCTCGTCGAAAGGCATTGCCGCCCAGGAATTCCGAGCGGCCGTCGCCGCCTCGATGGCCGCCGTAGCGTCGGCGTGCACTGCATTGGTGAGCGTGCCCAGCGCCGCGGCATGCCGGTGCGGCTGCACGACGTCGATCCGGTCACCGTTGCCCATCCGGTGCCGGCCGTCGATGACGTGCGGGAGATCGATCGGGTGGTCCGCCAGCGCGGCCAGTTCGGCGCGGAGTCTGGTTCGTTCCGGGGAGTGCGGGGCGTAGTTGTGGACCGGCTCGTTGGCCGGCGTCGGCACCTGGGTGATCGCGTCCATTCCCCCAGGATCCTCGGTAGGACGCGCCGAACAGTTGGCCGATCAGACAACATAGACTTCAGCTGATAGTAGAATTGGACAACATGCAATCCACCGGTGTCGGGCTGGGCCAGCTGCTCCTCGCGCTGGACTCAACGCTGGTCAGCCTGGTGGACGCCCCCCGCGGACTGGACCTGCCGGTCGGCTCGGCGGCTCTGATCGATTCCGACGACATGCGGCTGGGGCTGCCGGCGGCGGCCGGGGCGGCCGACGTGTTCTTCCTGCTCGGCGTCACCGACGACGAGGCGCTGGGGTGGATTGCCAAGCAGGCCCACGAGCGGGTGCCCGTGGCGGTGTTCGTGAAGCAGCCGCCGGAGGCTCTGGTCAGCGTGGCGGTCGCGGCCGGGTCAGCGGTGGTGGCCGTCGAGCCGCAGGCCCGCTGGGAGCGCATCTATCAGTTGGTCAACCACGTACTCGAGCACCACCGGGACCATGCCGACCTCGACGACTCGGGCACTGACTTGTTCGGCTTGGCGCAGTCGCTGGCCGACCGGATCCACGGCATGGTCAGCATCGAAAACGCGCAATCGCACGTGCTGGCCTATTCGGCTTCCAACGACGAAGCCGACGAGCTGCGACGCCTTTCCATCCTGGGTCGGGCCGGGCCTCCCGAGCATCTGAAGTGGATAGACCAATGGGGCATCTTCGATGCGCTGCGCGCCGGCAACGAAGTGGTGCGCGTGGCCGAGCGTCCGGAGCTTGGTCTACGCCCGCGGCTGGCCATCGGGATTTACCAATCACCGGCCAGCGCGCGACGAGCGCCGGTGTTCGCCGGCTCCATCTGGGTCCAACAGGGCTCGCAACCCCTCGCCGACGACGCCGAACAGATCCTCAGGGGCGCTGCGGTTTTGGCCGCGAGGATCATGTCACGGTTGGCCGCGCAGCCCTCCACGCATGCGCGGCGGGTACAACAGCTGCTGGGCCTGACGGACGCTGAGGCCGCCCCAACACCGGCCGAAGTCGCTGCGATCGCAATCGAACTCGGCCTTGTCGCCGACGGCACCGCCGCGCTGATTGGTTGGGACGACCTGAACGTGACAAGCGCCGACACGCGGCCAACCCGGCTGGCTGACGTCCTGGCCCTGAGCGCCAGCGCTTTTCGTCGTGATGCTCAGGTCGCCTCCAATGGCACCCGAATCTACGTGTTGCTGCCCCAGACGACGACTCCACGGTCGATCAGCTCGTGGGTCCGCGGCACGATCAGCGCACTGCGCACCGAACTCGACGTCCAATTACGGGCCGCCATCGCCACTCCGGTCGACGGCCTGGCCGGCGTCGCGGGAGCGCGAATCGAAGTGGACCGCGTTCTGGATAGCGCTGAGCGACATCCAATTTCGATCGGTCAGGTGACATCCCTGGCCGAGGCGCGCACCACCGTCTTGCTCGACGAGATCATCACCCAGGTCGGCACGAATTTGGTCGATCCGCGGGTATGCGACTTGCACGCACACGACCCCACGCTCGCCGAGACATTGCGGGCGTACCTGGACAGCTTCGGCGACGTCGCTGTCGCCGCGCACTGGTTGCAGGTCCATCCCAATACGGTGCGTTACCGGGTGCGGCGGATCGAGAAGCTGCTGTCGACCTCGCTCGCCGATCCCGATGTGCGGCTTGTCTTTTCGCTTGGACTCAGGGCTCTCGAACGGAGTAACAAGTCCCTAGCCGATCCTAGCCCCGCTACGCCGCCACCACCGCCGTCACCTTGACCGTACGACCACCAGTCATACGACGATGGGCCCAGCGCCGGTACCGGTGGTGGCGGTGGCGGTGGTGGTGCTGGTGCATCGGTGGGCGGAGCCGCCGGCTGCGGCGCCGGCGTCGCATACGCGGGGACGCTCACGCCGGCAAAAGGAATCGCGATGAGCACCCCCGCCACCGCTATCGTCGGAACACTTTTACGAGCGGACTGCTTTGTCCATTTCATTGACCACTCCCTCTACGTGGAAGTCCTATAAAAGACCGTCCACAATTCGGGGTACTCGCTTCACTTGATCAACGCGATACATATTCGTTACGTGTCCATTACGGCGCAATTCCCGCAACTCACAACAAACGAACGCAGGCGATGCGCTGCGTCGCCTGCGTTCGTTGGGGTGGTCGGTTAGTTAGATCGGCCGCCAGACGGGGCCATCCCAGTAACCCCAGCCGTTGTTCCACGTGACCTGGGCCCACGGCGCCCACGGCGGAGGCGGAGGCGGAGGCGGCGCCCACGGCGGAGCGCCAAAACCGGGACCGCCGGGACCGCCGGGGCCGCCAGGACCGTAGCCGGCCGGGCCGCCGTTGTTGTCGTCCCAGTCGCGGCAGCTGTTCCAGTTTTGGTACGGCCCCCACGCGTTGTCCCACTGGTCGCCGGGGCACCAGTGGTGGTGGTACATGGGAGCAGGAGCGGGCGCTGCTTGGGCGGTGCCCGACGTCAGCCCCAGGGCGGACAAGGCCATGCCGCCGCCCAGCACCGCACCGGTGCACAGGCGACGCAACGACCTGGCTTTCGTGTCAGTAGTCATGCCGCTAAGGATTTCCCTGAGAAAAATATCTAAACGTCTTACGGTCCCCTTAATTAAACTGTGTCGCCGATGTGAGCATCCTGAGTCTGGCGAACGCGTGGGCTGGCAGCAGAACAGCGATAGGGTCTAGGTCCGTCGAGGGGTATCGAGACTTGCCATGTTGATCAGCCTTCTGGTGATGGCCCTCGCCGTCAGCGTCGAACCGTTCCGGATCGCGATGACGGTCCTCATGCTGAACAGGCCGCGACCGGTGCTTCAGCTACTCGCATTCCTCTGCGGCGGCTTCGCGATGGGATTAAGCGTCGGACTGGTTGTTTTGTTCTTGTTTCGGCGCATCCTTTTGGGCTCCTCCTATTTCACATTGCCCAAGGTCCAAATTCTGATCGGAGTGCTCGCCCTGGTGGTCGCCGCAGCACTCGCCGCCCGGGGACTAGCAGCCTCGCCCGCAGGGGCCAAACCGCGCACCGGAAAAGTCGCGACCCGGGCCCGACGAATGCTGAACGGCCCCTCGCTCTGGATCGCGGCCTTTGCGGGCCTCGGGATCGCGTTGCCGTCGGTGGACTATATGGCCGCGCTGGCCGTCATTCTGGCGTCCGGCGCGACAGTCATGACGCAAGTTGCCGCGCTAGTGATGTTCAACGTCGTGGCCTTCGCACTGGTCGAAATTCCGCTATTGGCCTACCTGCTGGCACCCAAACGGACCCGCACGTGGATGGCCGCGCTGAACGACTGGATCCGGTCACGTCGCCGCGCCGAGGTCGCCTCACTCTTGGCCGTGGTCGGGTGTGTCCTGCTTGGCATCGGCGTGGCGAGTCTCTAGACGGAAACCGGACGCTTCGCGTACACCTCGGCAAGGAATTGCTCGACGGCCACCGCGGCGTGCGCCGCCCGCGCCGACCCGAAGATCTCGAAAGCGTGCTGCGCGCAGGGCAACTCGGCATACACGACGGGCTCGCGGCTGACCTCGCGCAGTCGCGCCGTGAAGCTGCGGGCCTGCTCGACGGGGATCAGCGAGTCGTTGCGCCCGTGCAACACGAAGAACGGCGGAGCGTCCTCGGAAATGTGCGCGATCGGCGAGGCGTTGCGGAAAGGCTCCGCGATCTCGGTGCGCCTCAGCTTGAACACCTGCTTGGCCAGCATCGGCGCCATCAGCGGATGCATCGAGGCGTCGCCGCGGGTGAAGTCGTAGACGCCGTAGAAGGGAACAGCCGCCTGCACGCGGGTATCGGCATCCTCGAAGCCCGGCTGAAACTGTGGGTCGTTGGGAGTCAGCGCGGCGAGCGACGAGAGATGGCCGCCGGCGGAGCCGCCGGTGATCGCGATCCAGTCCGGGTCACCGCCGTATTCGGCGATGTGCTCCTTGGCCCACGCGAGCGCGCGCTTGACGTCGACGATGTGGTCGGGCCAGGTGGAACGCGGGCTGAGCCGGTAGTTGATCGCGACGCATACCCACCCCAGCTCGGCCAGGTGGCTCATCAGCGGGTGTGCCTGTCCGCGTTTGTTTCCGGTCACCCAGGCGCCACCGGGAACCTGCAGCAGCACGGGCGCCCGTCCGTCACGTGCGAGGTCGGGCCGTCGCCAGATGTCGAGGTAGTTGCGGGAGCCGGCATCCCCGTAGCTGAGGTCGCCGTCGTGGGCGTAGTCGCGGTAGATCCGAAGCATGCGCACCACGCCGGGCTTCTTCGCGGTGGCCCCTCCGGGTGCGGGCCGCTGCCACAGGTCGCCCGACTCGGTGCGACGCGCGGCGCCCAGCTCCGCGTCCAACGCCGCGGTCAGGGGCTCATTGGCCTTGCGTCCGATGTGGCGCAGACCCAGCAGCCCCAGCCACGACATCCCGGAGACCAGCAGGCTGAATCGGCGTACCCGCGTCGGCAACCCGCGCCACACCGCCGCAAGTGAAGCCGCCTGCACCGCGAGCACCGGCATGGGCAGTTCCGACGCGAATACCCCGCAGCCGAAGGCGTACAGCGAGCCGTAGCCATGCTTGGTCAGCGGCCGATAGCCGTTGGCCGTGAACAGGAAGGACAAGCAACTCAATACCGAAATCAGCACCGCTGCAAGTCTTTTCAGTGCTTTCACCGGCGTCCCTCCTCGCCGGTCTCGACCGGTTCCTCGACGACGTGGTATGCGGGGTCGGACATCCACATCGGCCGGGTGCCGCTCTGACGGGGCTTGCCGGTGATCCGCAACAGTTGGCCGGGCTGGATGTCGGCGCCCCCGTGCCCGGACCGGAACATGATGGTGATCTCGCCGCTGTTGTCGCCGACGACGACCTCGCGCAGGGTTCGCCGGCCCTTGTTGGTGTCTTCGACTTGGTTGACCCGTCCTTCGAAGGTGGCCCGTTGCCCGGGGATCATGCCCGCCACCGTGATCACCGACGGCGACCGCGGATGGTCAAAGGCCTCGGCTTCCTGATCGTCGTCCCGAGACACCCAGGCTTCGACCTTGTCGAGTTCGCGTGCAACCCGATGCTCGAAGACGTCGGGATAGGCCTCCTTGATCCGCGACTCCACGTCGTAGGGCACGATCGTCGCCGCGGCGTCCGGGATGAGGCTGATGGCCCGCGAGATCTTGTCGGCGCTGCGGTCGTGCAGCAGTCTGCCCAGCAGCGGCGAGTACGTCCGCCGGGGCAACAGCACGGTCACGTTGGTGCGGGGTTGCTCGTCGCGCGTCTTGACGACCAACATCTGCGCGGCCCGGTTGATCCGCCGATCCGGGCAATCCACCACCCGCAATGGCGTGTCCAACTCGAAATGGTCCCACCGCTTTCGCAGCAGCGCGGCATGGGCCGCGTCGACCACGAAGTGCACCGCCGTCAGGTCGTCGGCCCGCAATCCCTTGCCGTATCGCAGCGCCTCGATGGTCGCGAGGTCAACCGAGTTCACCAGGACGAGCACCCGGTGCCGCGCGTACTTGACCAAATCCGGCCGGTCGGTGCGGAACATCTCCAGGATGGCCGCCTCGGCTCGATACTCCTTGTTGAGCCGGATCAACCCGACTACCAGCACCGGGAAGACGACCACCACCAACCAGGCCCCCTCGGTGAACTTCGCCACCGCGAAGATGCCGACCACCACCGTCGACAGCACCCCCGCGGAAAAGTTGATCACCAGCCGGTGTCGCCAACCGGGTTCCCGTTGTGTCAGGTGGTATTTGGTCATCCCGTAACCGGCCATCGAGAACCCGGTGAACACGCCGATCGCGTAGAACGGGACCAGCGCGTTGACGGAGCCGCCGGTGACGACCAACAGCGTCACCGACAGCGCGGCGAGCACGAGGATGCCGTTGGAGAACACCAGGCGATAACCGCGGGTCATCAACTGTCGCGGCAGGAAGCGGTCCTCGGCCACGAAACTGGCCAATGCGGGGAAGCCGTTGAAGCTGGTATTGGCGCCGGTGAACAGGATGGCGGCGGTCGAGGTCTGGACGAGGATGTAGGCGATCTTGCCGATCGTCCCGTGCCCGAACACCGCCTTGGCCACCTCCGACAGCATCGACGGATACCCCGCCGCGTACGGCATGGAGTGGGTGACGTGGGCGAGGTAGGCGACGCCGGCCAACAGGAACCCGAGAATGCAGGCCATGGCGGTCAGCACCCGGCGCGCGTTGAGTCCCTGCGGCTTTCGGAACAGGTCGACCGTATTGGAGATCGCCTCGACACCGGTCAGCGACGAGCCGCCGTTGGCGAACGCACGCAGCAGCACCAGGATGGTCGCGCCCATCACCAGCCCGTTGCCCTGGTGCACCGGCACCGTTCCGGACAGCTGGGCCGGGTCGTACACCGGTAATTCCCCGACCACCACGCGGACCAGACCGACCACGATCATCAGGCCGATCATGGTGACAAAGGCGTAGGTCGCCAGCGCGAATTGCATACCGGCTTCGCGCAGGCCGCGCAGGTTCGCATAGCAGATGAAGAGCACCACGCCGACGGTGATCGCCAGGCTGTAGGGACCCAACACCGGGATCGCCGACACCACGGCAACCGTCCCGGCCGCGGACTGCACCGCCACGGTGACGACGTAGTCGATCAGCAATGCCGCGGCGGCGACCTGCGCCACCTTCGGCCCGAAATTCTCCCGCGCGACGATGTAGGAACCGCCCGCGCGGGTGTAGGTCATGACGACCTGCGCGTACGACGCGGCCACCAGCACCAGAATCAGCAGGATGACGCCGGTGATGGGAATCAGCAGCGTGAACGCCGCCAACCCGGCAGCGGGCAGCAACTCGATCAAGATCTGTTCCGAGCCATACGCTGTCGACGAGATGGCGTCGGGCGAAAGTGCGCCCAGCGCAACGGGGTTCGACAGCTTCTCGGATTTCAAGTTCTCGGTGATCAGCGGCTTTCCCAGGAAGATGCGCTTGGCTATGTCCCCGATCGTCGCCGGAATCTGAAGCTTGCTAACCGGAGTACCAGCCGAACTTGTCACGACCACATCCCTTACCCGAGGTTGAGCACCGCCGACTATCTGCGAAGCATTCTGCCGGGTAGCCCGGGCCGGGGCAGGCCAGGGGCCATTTCGGCGATCAAGCCGTGAGCCGCTGCGCCGCTGCGGCGACGCGCTCGTCGGTGGCGGTCAGCGCGACCCGCACGTGTTGTGCGCCACCGGGGCCGTAGAAATCGCCGGGAGCCACCAGGATGCCGCGCTCCGCCAGCCAGGCGACGCTGTCCTGGCATGGCTCGCCGCGGGTCGCCCACAGGTAGAGGCCGCCTTCGGAGTGGTCGACCGCGAAGCCCGCCGCGCGCACGGCCGGCAACAGGGTGGCGCGTCGCTGCGCATACCGCGCGCGCTGCTGCTGCTCGTGGACGTCGTCATCCAGCGCGGCCACCATGGCCGACTGGATCGGCGTGGGCACCATCATCCCGGCGTGTTTACGCACTGCCAGCAGCTCGGCGACCAGGCCCGCGTCGCCCGCGACGAAGCCGGCCCGGTAACCGGCCAGCGACGAGGTCTTGGACAGCGAGTGAATCGCCAGCAGTCCGGTGTGGTCGCCCCCGCAGACCGACGGATGCAGCACCGAGAGCGGGGCGTCGCCTTCCCAACCCAGCCCCAGGTAGCACTCGTCGGAGGCCAGCACGACGCCGCGCCCGCGCGCCCACTCGACGACCTTGCGCAGGTGGTCCGCGCCGAGCACGCGCCCGGTCGGGTTGCTCGGCGAGTTCAGGTAGAACAGCCCGGGCGACTGCGGGCCCAGCTGGGTCAGCGAATCCGCGCGGAGTACATGCGCTTTGGCCAGCCGGGCACCGACGTCGTAGGTCGGATAGGCCAGCTCGGGCACCACCACCACATCGCCGGAGCCGAGGCCCAGCAGGGTGGGCAGCCAGGCGATCAATTCCTTGGTGCCCATCACCGGCAACACCGCGGCCTCGGTCAGCCCGGCGATGCCGTAGCGGCGAGAGAGGGCGGCCACCGCGGATTCGCGCAGCCGGGCGGTGCCGGCGGTGGCGGGGTAACCCGGCGCGGAGGCCGCGGCGGCCAGCGCCTCTTGGATCAGCGGCGCGACCGGATCGACCGGCGTGCCGACGGACAGGTCGACGATGCCGTCCGGGTGGGCTTCGGCCCGCGCCTTCGCGTCGGCCAGGGTGTCCCAGGGGAACACCGGCAGGGACGCCGAGACGGCCGGCCGGCCCATCCGGGTTTGGTCAGGCACCGGCGCGGTCAGTCACCTTCGCCCTGCGGCGGCAGGTCCTTGACCACCTGCGGGTCGTTCTCGGTCATCCCGACCTTGGCCGCGCCGCCGGGCGATCCCAGTTCGGCGAAGAAGTCGGCATTGATCTGCGTGTACTGGCTCCACTGGTCGGGGACGTCGTCTTCGTAGTAGATCGCCTCGACCGGGCAGACCGGTTCACACGCGCCGCAGTCGACACATTCGTCGGGGTGGATGTACAGCATCCGAGCGCCCTCGTAAATGCAGTCGACCGGGCATTCCTCTATGCATGCCTTGTCCTTGATGTCGACGCAGGGTTCCGCGATCGTGTACGTCACAGACGTCTCCTCAACGTTCCTTCGTGTTGTAATCGGTGGGCTGTTCGCTTCGTCCGCCTCGCCCTGGGCGCCCTCGGCGCCGGTGAGACGAAAAGCGTTTGGTTACTGATACTAGACGTTGCACATACACGTCAACCATCTGCCACGCCCGTGGGATACAGGGTGCCGAACGTGGGGCCGTGCCGTCCTTTGTTTCGCCGAACGTGACCAGCGCCACACCGTTGCTGACCTGCACACAGTTACGTTTAGGGGCCGGCCGGCGATAGGCATTGCGACCGAAGCAAGACAAGAGCATGTCCAAGAGGCCTGGTAGCCTCGAATGCAGACGACAACCGTTGAGAAATTGTCGTCGCCGTCTCTTGGGCGGTGCAATAGTTGGGGAAGGTGTCCACACATGGTGAGGCTGTCGTTGACCAAACTGGCCGCGGTTGGCGGTCTTGCAGTGGCGTTGACCGCGGGGGCGGGAGTAGCGTCCGCGGATCCGATGGATGCGATCATCAACACCACCTGCAACTACGGGCAGGTGATGGCGGCGCTGAACGCGACCGACCCGGGCGCTGCCGCGCAGTTCAACTCATCGCCGATGGCACAGGGCTACCTGCGTCAGTTCCTGGCATCGCCGCCGCCGCGGCGCCAGCAGATGGCTCAGCAGATCCAGGCTTACCCGCAGGCTGCCCAATATGTTGGGGTCGTCCAGCAGGTCGCCCAGGTCTGTAACAACTACTGAGCCGATCAGTAGTCGCTGAGCAGTCCCGGCACCCTGGCTAGGGTTTCGGGGCCGACGCTCCTGCAGCTGCGCGCCGGGTCCGCCGGTCGGCGGCCCCACAGCAGCAGCATCAGCGCCATTTTGGTCTGGTTGGCGTCAGCGCGGCGCCGCTGTACCGCATCCGCGAACGGCTGCCATTTCCGGGAAATCGATCGTTATCCATTTGTCGACCCATGGCTGCCGGTATACCCGTCGGCACCGACAACTAGTGGCGGGCTAGGCGGCTAACGGTGCGTAGGTGGTGGTGCGCTGACGCGCGGGGCGACCGATTCCTTCGGCGATCGCGACCAGCTCGGCCACGGTCTTGGCCGAGCCGTTCTCCGAACCCGCCATCCGTGAAATAGTCTCCTCCATCAGCGTGCCGCCCAGGTCGTTGGCGCCGCCGTTGAGCATCACCTGAGTGCGCGCCTCGCCGAGCTTCACCCAGCTGGTCTGGATGTGAGAGATCCTGCCGTGCAACATGATCCGCGCCAGCGCGTGCACCGCCCGGTTGTCCCGGTGAGTGGGCCCGGGGCGCGCCGCGCCCGCCAGGTACAGCGGCGAATTCTGGTGCACGAACGGCAGCGGCACGAACTCGGTGAAACCACCGGTGCGGTCCTGGATGTCGCGCAGCACGTTGAGATGGCCCACCCAGTGCCGCGGGCTGTCGACGTGGCCGTACATCATCGTCGACGACGAACGCAGGCCCACCTGGTGCGCGGTCGTCACGACCTCGATCCACATCGAGGTCGGCAACTTGCCCTTGGTCAGCACCCAGCGCACCTCGTCGTCCAGAATCTCGGCCGCCGTGCCGGGGATGGTGTCCAGCCCGGCCTCGCGCAGGCTGATCAACCATTCGCGAATGCTCAAGCCGCTCTTGGTCACACCGTTGGCGATCTCCATCGGGGAGAACGCGTGCACGTGCATCGCGGGCACCCGGGCCTTGACGGCGCGCACCAGATCGGCGTAACCACTCACCGGCAACTCAGGGTCGATGCCGCCCTGCATGCACACTTCGGTGGCGCCGTCGACGTGCGCCTCCCACGCGCGGTCGGCGACCTCTTCGGCGGACAACGAGTAGGCGTCGGCGTCACCCTTGCGCTGCGCGAAGGCGCAGAACCGGCAACCGGTGTAACAGATGTTGGTGAAGTTGATGTTGCGGTTCACCACATAGGTCACGTCGTCGCCGACGGTGTCGCGGCGTAGCGAATCGGCCAGTGCGGCAACCGCTTCCAGCGCGGGACCGTCGGCGGTCGCCAACGCGAGGTACTCGTCGTCGCTGCAACTCGCGGGATCGCGTTCGGCCGAGCGCAGCGCGGCGAGCACATCGGTGTCTAGGCGCTCCGGCGCTGTGGCGCCTTTAACGGCCAACTCCTGCACGTGGTCGCGGATCGATTCCCAGTCGCCGAACGCGCTGTCGAGATCGCTGCGGGCTTCGGTGATGCGGCCTTCGGAATCGATCGCCGCGTGCAGGTCCACCCGTCCGGAGGACTCCACGTCATCGGGTTCCTGCCAGGGCGACCCGACGGGATTGACATCGCGGGCCAGGCCGGTCGCCGGATCAGCCAGCGCCACAACGTGTCCGCGCACCCGCGGGTCTATCCACGCCGCACCCGCCTGCACGTATTTGGGCTGCGCGGTCAGCCGCTGCACCAATTCGTATCCGGACTCGGCGGTCACGGCAGCCAGTTCATCCAGCGCGGGCCACGGCCGTTCCGGGTTGACGTGGTCGGGGGTCAGCGGCGAGACACCGCCCCAGTCGTCGACACCGGCGCCGACCAGCGCCAGGCACTCGTCACGAGACACCAGGTTCGGCGGCACCTGGATGCGCATCCCCGGGCCGAGCACCAGCCGCGCCACCGCCACCGTCGCCAGGTAGTCCTCGATGCCGGCGTCGGGCACCGAGGCCATGGCGGTGTGTTCCTTGGCCCGGAAGTTCTGCACGATCACTTCCTGGACGTGCCCGAACTCCTTGTGCGACTTGCGAATCGCATGCAGCGTTTCGGCGCGCTCGGTCAGGTTCTCGCCGATGCCGACCAGCAGGCCGGTGGTGAACGGAATCGACAGCCGGCCCGCGTCGGTCAACGTGCGCAGTCGCACCGTCGGGTCTTTGTCCGGGCTGCCGTAGTGGGCCAGCCCCTTTGTTTCGAACAGCCGCCGCGACGTCGTCTCCAGCATCATGCCCATCGAAGGCGCCACCGGCTTGAGCCGCGACATCTCCGACCAGCTCATCACGCCCGGGTTCAGGTGCGGGAGCAGCCCGGTTTCCTCCAGCACGCGAATCGCCATCGCCCGCACGTAGGACAAGGTGGAGTCGTAGCCGCGTTCGGCGAGCCAGTCGTGCGCCTCGGGCCAGCGGTCCTCGGGCCGGTCGCCGAGGGTGAACAGCGCTTCCTTGCAGCCGAGTTGGCCGCCGCGACGCGCGATGTCGAGGATTTCGTCGGGTTCCAGATACATGCCGGAGCCCTGGGCGCGCAGCTTGCCTGGAACCGTGACGAAGGTGCAGTAGTGGCAGCTGTCGCGGCACAGATGCGTCACCGGGATGAACACCTTGCGCGAATACGTGATCGGCAACCCGCCCCGCGGCCCGCGCCGTCCCGCCGCCTCGAGACCGGCGTCGCGGACCCGCGCCGCGCTTGCGCACAGGTCGGCCAAGTCCTCACCGCGCGCGGTCATCGCAACGGCTGCCTCGTCGACGTTCAGCGCGACGCCATCGCGCGCCCGCCGCAACACCCGTCGCAGGGCCGACGCGCTCACCTGAGAAGAGGCTGCAGCCGGAACGACGGGGAGGGGCAGGGCGGTGGGCTCCTTGCCTGGGGGCCCCGAAGGCCCCGGTGTTAGCGGCACGTTTGTGTAACTTCCCGACAGTTGAATTTCATCCGCGCGCCCCAACAGTAGCGTCAGCCCGTCGCGGCAACGCGCCCGACATCCCCTGGTTTGGCACCGCGGTTTGGCCCGCTAACACCAGCGATCGCGATACGATTCCTTCTGGGTGTGAAGTCCGGGGAGGTTTTTGATGCCCACACTTGTCGCGGCACCGCAACTGCTGGTGGACGCCGCCTCGGATCTGGCCGGCCTTGGGTCGACGATCAGCACCGCCAATGCGACCGCCGCCGCCCCGACGACTGGGCTGGTACCTGCCGCCGCCGACGAGGTCTCGACGGAGATCGCCTCGCTGTTCTCGTCGCACGGGCGAGGCTTTCAGCGGTTGAGCGCGCAGGCCGCCGCGTTTCACGAGCAGTTTGTGCAGTCCCTGGGCGCCAGTGCCAACGCCTATGCGGCGGCCGAAGCCGGCGTCGCCCAGACCCTGCGGAACGCGGTGGACGCACCCGCCAAGGCGGTGTTCGCGCACCCGCTGTTCGGCAGCGCGGCGCCGGGTGGCGCGGGCAGCGCCTCCGGTCCCTCCGGAGGTGGCGGCGGGCTCGTCGCGCAAGCCGCCCGCAGCGTCCTCCAACTTGCGCCTACCGGTGGCGCCCGCGGCGCGTTGGCCGGCGCCAGCATGCTGCCGAAGTTGCCGAGTACGACCCACTCCGCCGTTGTACCCGCGGCGGGCAACAACATCGCCACCGCGATCGAGAACGCCTACCTGGCGATCGAGCCGTGGGTGTATTACGGCTTCGAACTCGTCGTGTACGCCGCCAACTACGTGATCCCGTTCGGGTTGGCGAACCAGATCCTGTATATCTACAACCTTTTCGAGCCCATGGTGCAGAGCGGGTTGTTCAACGTCCTCGACTGGCTGTCCGGCTCCATCAGCTTCAGCCAGGGGCTGGCCAACTTCTGGCTGGCCACCACCTCGTCGATAAACAACTTCATCAACACCGAGATCAACTGGTTCCGCAGCTTCTTTCCGCCGCTGCCGCCGCTGCCTCCGTGGTGGCCGTTCTAGCGCTAGAGCGAGCGCCGCAGCAGCAGCCACGCCGGGGGCACAAACCCGGATAGGAACAGCCATAGCGCGGTGTATTCGACCGGCCAGCGGCCCCCCAACATCACGGCGTCGGCCGGACCACCGGTGCTGAGCACCCCGACCGTGATCAGCCACGTCCACAGTGGCAGCCCGGCGACCCTGGTCGAGCTGGTCCATTTCCCGGCCGCCCAGACCAGGGCCAGGTTGACCAGTCCGCTGATCAACCCGCTGAGAGGAAACGGAACAGAGCCGATATAGGAAGGCAGGAGCAGCGTCCCCGCTAATGCGGACAGGATCCCGTCGGCAGCCAACAGGGCCAGCACAACGACGCGGATAGCGGGATCCGAGGCGCCGCCGTCCTCAACCGTCGCGGGACGCGTTCTGGTTTCGGTCAGGTCGGGACGCTGTCGATGTTGGAGAGGATCGAGCCGATGACCCACTGCAGGCTGTCGAGTCGGTCCTGCCAGTGCTGCTGGTTCGGGTCCAGGTCGGGGTCCATGCGAAGTCCTTCCGGGTCCTTAGAAGTCGGCCCTCTGAGCCTACCGCGCGGCGGGCTGATCGAAACCTAGTCCCGCGAGCAGATCCGTCTCCCAGCCGCGTCCGTCGCGTTCTCCGGCGGAACCGGCGGCAAGGATGTAGTGCTCGTGTCCGAGGATCGGCATCGCCATATTGTTCGACAAGGCGCAGACCCGGCCCGTCGGGCCGACGATGACCTGGGTGGCATGGGACGCCAGCGCCGCGACCTTGGCGGCGTGCGCGTCGGGGCCGGCCTCGACGACGGCGTCGATGTCCTCGTCGGGATATCCGAACGGGACCTCGTCTAGCTGCGGGACCCACCACTGCGGCAGCAGATCATCGCCGTCCAGGCGGTCGCGGGCGGTCTTGAGCGCGCTTTTCGCCAAGACGGTCCAGTAGAACTTCGGCACCGTCCAACGCTCGCCCGGGTAATCCTCGGTTGCAGCCGCGGCCACCGCCGCGGTGGTCACGGTGTGGGCGTGCACATGATCGGGATGACCGTAGCCACCCTGCGGGTCGTAGGTCACGACGACGTGCGGGCGCTGCTCACGAATGATCGCCACCAGCGCGCCGACCGCCTCCTTTTCGTCGGCCTCGATAAACCTGACGAAGCGGCGGCCGCCGCGCGGCTCGGTGCCCGCCATGCCCGAGTCGCGCCAGCGGCCCGCGCCGCCGAGATAGATGGGTCCGCTGATGCCCAGCGCGCGCAGGGCGCCGGTGAGCTCGACGATTCGGTAACCGCCGAGTTGGTCGGCGCGATCGGCCGCGAGTTCGGCCCACTGGTCGCCGATGACCTCGCCTTCCTCGCCGAGCGTGCACGTGACGACCCGGACCTGCGCCCCGAGGGCGATGTAATGCGCGATGGTGGCGCCGTTGTTGAGACTCTCGTCGTCGGGGTGCGCGTGCACGAAGAGCAGCCGTGGCGTCTCGGCCATATTCGCACCCTACCCGCTATCCGGCCTGCGTAATAGGAACGCTAGCGGCTACTATCGACGGATGGCGCAGCTCAGCCAAGTCCCCGCGCACGCCACCCGCAGCCGACGGCGGGGTGAGGTGCTCGAGCATGCGCTCTACCAGGCCACGCTAGCCGAGCTGGCCGAGGTCGGATACGGCGGGCTGACCATGGAGGGGATCGCGGCGCGCGCCCGCACCGGAAAGGCGGCGCTGTACCGCCGCTGGACCAGCAAGTGCGAGCTGGTGCACGCAGCGCTGGTGTTCGCGCTGCCGGCGTTGCCCGAGCCGCGCCCCGGCCGCTCGGCCAGGGACAACCTGCTGGCGATGCTCACGTCGCACCGCGACATGCTGGCCGGCAAGACCGCCTTCCCGGGCCTCTACGTCATCCAGCAGCTCCTGCACGAACCCGAGATGCGGGAAATCTTCGCCGACGCGGTGGTGGCCCCTCGCCTGAAGATCGTCGACTCGATCCTGCAAGACGCCGTCGCCGACGGCGACATCGACGCGGCCACGATCACCCCGCTGACCGGGCGGGTCGGACCCGCGCTGATCAACCAGCACTTCCTGCTCAAGGGCGAACCGCCGAGCCGGCGCGACTTGGCGCTCATTGTCGACACCGTGATCCCGCCCAAGGCGCACTAGAAGCGCGGCGCCGTGTGCGTATGGCGCGCAACGGCACGCACTGGTTCAATCCCTCTGGAGAGCGCCACACGGCGGCGACTGAGGAGGGGGCGCGTGAAGCTCGCCGACTGTCCAGTATTTCCCGCCGAGGCGGAAACCGCCCTGAGCACGGACCGCGGCCTGGGTTGGCGGCTGGCGCGCGAGGCAGGCCCGGTGTTGCGTAATCCGCAGGCGAATTGGGCGTTTGTCGTCGGGCGCGAGGAGGTTTTGTCGAACCTGGACGATGCCCGGTTCAATCGCGCCCGCGCCCTTCCCGAGCGCGATCTCAGGGTGCATCAGCGGCTGTTCGCGCCCAAATCCGCTCATGACATCGCGGCGGTGTTCCGGCCGACCGCCGCCGAGCTGATCGACCGTTTCGCCGCCGCGGGTGGCGGTGACGCCGTGGCCGAGGTGACGACGCCGATGGCCGGCATCCTTTTCGACATCGTGTCGCGCCTGCAGCTCTTGCCCGTTGAGCACCTGCGTGGACGGTCCGGTCACGTCCTGAACGAGGCGTGCAGCAACCTGTTCAAACACGCCGGCTGGCACTTGCTCGAGCTGGCACGGCGACCCGAATTGTTCGACCGGCTGCGACGTCAGCCCGAGCTGATACGGAGGTTCGTCGAAGAGGTCCTGCGGTTGGAGCCGATGGTGCAGGGTTGCCAACGCTTTACGACCGAGCCGACGACCGTCGGTGGCGTAGAGCTGCCGGCCCACATGGTGGTGATGTTGTGCTTCGCCGCGGTGCAGCGCGACGGCGGCGACGCCATGTCCACCGATGACCTCGAGATCGGCAGCAGGGCGCACCGGCACTGGAGTCTGGGTGCGGGGTCTATGCGTTGCCGGGGCGGGCACATCGTCCGGCAGGTGTTGCGCGTGCTGGTTGAGGAATGGGTCGACCGGGCCGGCCACCTCGGGCCGGTTCCCGGTTTCCGGCCGGTGGCCGGGTTCCCGCAGACGCAGAGCGTTTTGTGTCTGCCGGAGCTGCCGCTGGCGACGAGGGCTTAGCTGCCCGCTACGGGCCGGTCTTGATCCACTGACCCGCGTCGCCGACGATGCCGACCGGAACCGCGCCCGACAGGCTGACGTTCTGCACGCTCGGGCCGGCCGCGACGATGGTGGTGTCCTGCAGGATCGGCAGCACGGTCGACATGTTCCACAGCCGCGGCTCCACCGCGGTGATCACTTCGCTGATGTTCTTGGTGCCGTTGAGGGCGGCGTCGATGTTGGACTGGATGCTGCGATCGCAGATTCCGGTCAGGTTCGACGGCGCTTGCACCAGCGCGCCGGGCTCCGACTGGCGGCTGGACGGCTGGGATGCCGTGGGCTGCCGGGACGCTGGTGCGGAACTCGGATTCGGACCGGACGGCGGACCAGAGGAAGGTGCAGTGACGGGCGTCGGCGCGCTCGGCACCGTCGTGGTTTGCAGCGCGGGGCAGCCGTACCGCGACGCCAGCAACGTGGCCAGGTTCCCGCCGGCCCGGTGCCAGCCCACGATGGCATCCACCTGATGGTTGTTCAGCGCGTCGCGATACAGAGTCACCGGGTCCAGCGCCGACACCGTCGCGGCGATCCCGACGTTGCGCAGCTGGTCGGCGGCCGTGTTGGCGACGGCCACCGAGGTCGGGTCATTCGTCGCCACCCCGATGACCAGGGACAGCTGTTTGCCGTCCTTGCTGATCCGGCCGCGGATGACCTCCGGCGGCCCGGTGCTCACGGGTGCGTTCGAGGCAGGGGCCGGCGGAGCCGGCGCCGGCGACGTCCCGGTGCTGCTCTCAACCTGGAAACCGGCGGCCGTGAACAATCCCAGCGCGGCGGCCGTGGTCATCGCGGGCGGCGCCGTCGGCTCATAGCCGGGGTCGCTCGGCGAACGGATCTGGGCCTGATCCAGCGTGACGGTGTTGTCACTGCCCGCCCCCACGGCGGCCAGCAGATCGACGTCGAGCAGCCCCAAAATCGCCTTGCGGACCTCCGGGTCGGCCAGCTTGGGTTCGTTGGCGCGGAGCGCGAGCTGCATGACCCGCGGCGTCACGATCCGAGCGGTCCGCACGTCGGGGATCGCCGACAGCTGCGCAAAGGACGTCGACCCGCCGTGGACCTGGGCCACCTGGGTGTCCCCGTTGCGCACCGAATCGGCCAGCGCCGCCGGCGCGCCGGCGCGGCGGAACAATATGGTCGCGGGTTTGGCCGGCGGCCCCCAGTAGCGGTCGTTACGGGTGATCAGGATTTCGTCGCGCTGCGGGTCGATGTTCTCCACGCGGAACTGCCCGCCGGTGACCGGCATGGCCCGGGCCAGCCCGGCCCCGAAGCCGCCCGGCACATCCTTGACGATGTGCGCCGGCAGGAGGTTGTTGAACAGTTCCTTCCACGCCGGGTAGGGCTGGGCGAAGGTGACGACGGCCTGCTTGCCGCCCTCGAGCGACTGGACGCCGGTGATCAGGTCGTAGCCGGCCGGGTCGACCACGCCCGGCTGCGTGACCATCTGGTGCCACAGGTACCAGAAGTCGTCGGCGCCGATCGGCGCGTTGTCGGTCCACTGCGCCTCGGGCCGGATCTTGTAGGCCACCGTGAACGGGTTCTCGTTCGTCACGTCGGCCGACACCAGCAGGGTCGGGTCCATCTCCCAGCGCGAGCCCGTCGGCGACGCGGGGTCGGGCACCGGCCGGAACGAGCTGGGCAACACCAGCGAGCTGATCGCGGCGTTCACCGGCGAAAGATCCGACAGCAGATGGGGATTGAAGCCGGCGCCGATCGAGTCGATGCCCATGATGATCTGCGTGACGCGCTGCGGCGGCGGCGGTGAGTTGTGCGGCGTATCGGTGCTCTGCGGCGCCGGCGGCGGATTGACCGTACAGGCCGCCAACGCCAGCCCGGCCAGCGAAATCAGCGCGCCTGCCGTCACGACGACACGACGGGCTGGTTGCGGCACGCCCCTCAGGGTATCGAGCAGCCGCCCGGCAGCCCGGCCAACCACGCGGGCGGCCAACCGCTAACCTCGCGCCTTCGCCCGGGCACGGCTGCGCGCCCGCAAGGTGCCGTCCAGCTCGACCTTGCGGACCCGCACGAATTCCGGGGTCACCTCGACGCATTCGTCGGACGCGCAGAACTCCATGGCGCTCTCCAGGTCGAGCTCGAGCGGCTTGGCCAGGGTCTCGATGACATCGGCGGTCGAGGACCGCATGTTGGTCAGCTTCTTCTCGCGGGTGACGTTGACGTCGAGATCTTCTGCGCGCGGGTTGATCCCGACAACCATGCCCTCGTAGGTGTCCTGGCCGGGCTCGACGAAGAACTGGCCCCGGTCGGAGAGCTGGATCAGCGCGAACGGGGTGATGGCGCCAGACCGGTCGGACACCAGCGAACCGGTGTGGCGGGCCCGGATCTCGCCGGCCCACGGCCGGTAGCCGTCGAACACGGCGTTGGCGATCCCGGTGCCGCGGGTGAGAGTGAGGAAGTCGGTGCGGAAGCCGATCAGGCCGCGGCTGGGCACGATGAAGTCCATCCGCACCCAGCCGGCCGCATGGTTGGTCATCTCCTCCATGCGGCCCTTGCGGCCCGCCATCAATTGGGTGATGGCACCGACGAATTCCTCGGGGCAATCGATGGTCATCGCCTCGAACGGTTCGTGCAGCTTGCCGTCGATCGTCCTGGTGACCACCTGCGGCTTGCCGACGGTGAGCTCGAAGCCCTCTCGTCGCATCTGCTCGACCAGCACCGCCAGGGCGAGCTCGCCGCGGCCCTGCACCTCCCAGGCGTCCGGCCGGTCGATGTCGACGACGTTGATCGAGACATTGCCGACCAGTTCGGAGTCCAGCCGTGACTTCACCATGCGGGCGGTCAGCTTGTGACCGGAGACCTTGCCGGCCAGAGGCGACGTGTTGGTGCCGATGGTCACCGAGATCGCCGGCTCGTCGACGGTGATACGCGGTAGCGCGTGGGCGTGATCGGGGTCGGCGAGGGTGTCGCCGATCATGATCTCGGGGATGCCGGCGACGGCGACGATGTCGCCCGCGATCGCCTCATCGGTGGGTGTCCGCTCCACGCCTTCGGTGACGAGCAATTCGGTGATCTTGGCGTTCGTGATGACCGGATGGCCATCGACCTCGCGCATCCAGGCGACCTGCTGTCCCTTGCGGATCCGGCCCTTGTAGATGCGGATGAGTGCGAGCCTGCCGAGAAAGGCCGAGGCGTCGAGGTTGGTCACCAGCGCCTGCAGCGGCGCCTCGGGGTCACCCTGCGGCGGCGGGATGTTCTCGAGCAGCACGTCGAACAGCGGGTCGAGGTTGTCACCGTCTGGATTCTCACCGTTGGCGGGTTCGTTCGTGCTGGCGATGCCCGCACGACCCGACGCATACAGCGTCGGCAGTCCGAGCGCGTCCTCGGCGGCCTTCTGCGCCTCCGGGTCCAGGTCGGAGGCGACGTCGAGCAGCAGGTCGTGGCTCTCGGAGACGACCTCGGCGATGCGCGCATCGGGCCGGTCGGTCTTGTTCACGACCAAGATGACGGGCAGATGCGCCCCCAGCGCCTTCCGCAGCACGAACCGGGTCTGAGGTAACGGCCCCTCGGAGGCATCCACGAGCAGCAGCACACCGTCGACCATCGACAGCCCGCGCTCGACCTCGCCACCGAAGTCCGCGTGCCCAGGGGTGTCGATGACGTTGATCACAGTGACGCTGCCGTCCGGGTTCTTGCGGTGGACGGCGGTGTTCTTCGCCAGGATCGTGATGCCCTTTTCCTTCTCGAGGTCACCGGAATCCATCAGTCGTTCGACGGTGTCGTCACCGCGGTGGGTCAGGGCGCCGGATTGCCGCAGCATCGCGTCGACCAGCGTGGTTTTGCCGTGGTCGACGTGCGCGACGATGGCGACATTGCGGAATGGCACGCGGTGATTGTGGCAGCGATGGGTGCGCATCCGCGAACCGAGCAGCTCATCCGGTGTGCGTCCGGGGCGGTCCGGGTCGGGGTGTCGTCGCCGTCAGCGCACAGTCGATGCGCGCGAAAGGCCCTTTAACGCTAGGAGCCGGTGCTCTGGTGGGCCTGGTTCCCGCCGCGGCGTTTGGCCGCGTACATCGCGCTGTCGGCGAGGGCAGTGAGCTCCTGGATCAGATGGTTTCCCTCGGCGGTGCGCAGCAGCCGCAGCTCGGCGTAGGCGGTGCCGATGCTGGCCGTGACGCCGGACGGATGCCGGGCGACCGCCGCGCAGAACCGTGTCGCGAGAGGAGCCACGTCGTCGGTAGTGCAAGTAAGGGCAACGAGGAATTCCTCGCCACCGGCGCGGCAGATGATTGCGTCGGCCGGGCTGTGGTCGCGCAGCAGCCCAGCCACCACCTGTAAGAGGCGGTCGCCCGCCGAATGCCCCTGGGTGTCGTTGATGTGTTTGAAATCGTCGAGGTCGAGCATCATCACCGCGAGGTGGGTGTGCGAGGCGTCGTGGTTGACCGAGCGCATGGCGATCGCCTCGGTGAAGGCCCGCCGGTTCAGCAAGCCGGTGAGCGGATCCTGTTCGGCGCGTTGGACGTACGTGCCCATGGCCTGCGACATACCCCAGATGATCAGCGGCACACAAAAATTGGGGTACCAAATCAGCCAGAATGCGGCCACCGCATTGGCGGCATCGGTCTCGTGGAATAACCGCACCACCGCAACTATTGCCGCCGCGAAAACGACCAGGCTGTTGAGCAGCAGCAGCCGCGGGTTGTGAAACAGCGCGATGTAGCCCCCGGTGACGGCGAGTGCGGCACACACCAGCGCGGCAAAGGCCGGACTGGGCTGGACGAGACTCCAGCCGCCGCAGGCAAATATCCCCGATATCGCGGCGCCGCGTGACTGTTTACGCGTCGGCCAATGCGTAAGCCAGAGGTAGATCGAACCGAGGGCGAACCCGACGACCAGTACGCCGATGATCACGGTCGTTGCGCTGAGCCGCCGGGTGGCCAGGAAGGTGAGTGGGACGCATGCGGCGGATGCGGACACCGTCGCCAGGATCGCCTGGGCCGGTCGGATCAACCCGCGCTGGCGCAGGAACCCAGTCACCCAGTCGAACTGGTCGGGCTGGCTCCACCAAGACTTCAGCTGCGACATCGGTTTATCACCTGGTTCAAAACCGTAGGCCAAGAGTTATCAGCCGACGATAACGCCGACGGAGCGCTTTCAAACCGCTTTTTCAGCGCTTTCACAGGCTGCAGCCAGTTCGCCGAGCCAGGCTCGGTCCGCCGGCACCCAGTCGACGTCGGGCAGCTCGGCCGCCGTCACCCAGCGCAGCGCCTGATGATCGTGCGGGCGCGGCTCGCCGCGCAACAGGCGCACTTGGTAGGCCCGCATCGTCATCGCGCCGTCCAGCGCGACGTCACCGCCGAGCCGGTCGCCGACAGCGACATCGGCAAACTCGAGGCCCAGTTCCTCGGCGAGCTCGCGGGCCAGCGCGTCGGGCTCGGTTTCGCCGGGTGCGACCTTGCCGCCGGGGAGTTCCCAGCGGCCGGCCAACTCCGGCGGGCGCGCGCGTTGCGCCACCAAGACCCTGGCGCCGCGGATGACCGCCCCGGCGACGACGATCTGGGTCGGCATGGCCAGTGACGCTATACCCGCCCGGCTGCGGCCATCGACTTGTCTGGGCGAACACGCTTCAATCAGACACATGCATGACTTGGTTATCCGTGGCGGCACGGTGGTCGACGGCACGGGCGCGCCCGCCTACACGGCCGACGTCGCGGTCGAGGACGGTCGCATCGTCGGAGTCGGCAAGCTGACCGGCCCGGCACGCCGCACCATGGACGCCGACGGGCTGCTGGTCACGCCCGGCTTCGTCGACATCCACACCCACTACGACGGCCAGGCGACCTGGGACCCACACCTGACGCCGTCCTGCTGGCACGGAGTCACCACCGCGATCCTGGGCAACTGCGGCGTCGGCTTTGCGCCCGTCGGCCCCGATGATCGGCAGCGACTCGTCGAGCTGATGGAAGGTGTCGAGGACATCCCGGGAACCGCGCTCTACGAAGGGATCCAATGGGATTGGGAGTCCTTTCCGGAGTATCTTGACGCGCTCGAACGGGCCCCGCACGCCCTCGACATCGGTGCACAGGTGCCCCACGCCGCTGTTCGCGCCTACGTGATGGGTGATCGGGCGCTCGAGGACGCGACGTCCGACGACCTCGAGGCGATGACAAAGATCGTCGCGGACGCCCTGAGCGCGGGTGCCGTCGGTTTCTCCACCGGCCGCACCCAGGGGCACCGCGACGTGAACGGCAACCCGGTGCCCGGCACCTTCGCCGCCGACGAAGAACTGGAGGCGCTCTACGCGACGATGGTCGCCGCCGGACGGGGCGTGTTCGAGGTAGTGCCCGCCGGGGTCGGCGGCGTCGAGGGGCTGGACCCTGAGGGCGCCATGGACCGGGAGCTCAAATGGATTGTGCGCCTTGGTGAGTCAGCACCCGTGCCGCTCACGTTCTTGATCATGCAAACCACCTTCGACCCCGACGCCTGGCGACCGCACTTCACGGCCGTGCACGAGGCCAACGACCGGGGCGCAAACATCCGACCCCAAATCGGCAGTCGTTGCTTCAGCGCGCTGGTCGGTCACCAATCACGGCTCAACCCGTTCAAGTACGCCGAGGCCTACCAGCGCATCGCGAATCTTCCACTGCCCGAATTGATTTCGCAACTGCGCCAGCCACAGGTGCGCACCGAGATCCTCGCCCAGGCGCCCGCGGCCAACAAGGAGGCGACGGCGCTCGACCGGATGTCCCGACATGTTTTCGAGCGGCTGTTCCCGCTCGGCGAAACAATGGATTACGAGCCCACCGCGGACAACAGCGTGGCCGCGATCGCCCGTCGCGACAACAGGGATCCGTGGGAAGTCGTCTACGACCAGATGCTGGGCGCCGACGGACGAGACTTCCTGCTGTTCCCATTGCTGAACTACGGCAAGGGTTCCTATGACGGCTTGTACGACATGATGAGCGATCCGCTCACCGTGCAGGGGCTGGGCGACGGCGGCGCCCACTCGTCGATCGTGTGCGACGCCAGCATGACCACCTATCTGCTGACCCACTGGACCCGCGACCGCACCCGCGGCCCGCGACTGCCGCTGGAATACGCGGTGCGCCGGTTGACCCTTGATGGAGCCGCGCTCTACGGGCTCACCGACCGCGGCACCATTCGCGCGGGGATGCGGGCCGACCTCAACGTGATCGACTACCAGAACCTGGCTTTGCTGCGCCCGGAGAAGGTCAACGACCTGCCCAGCGACACCGGTCGTTTGATACAGCGCTCCACGGGCTATGCCGCGACACTGGTCGCCGGCGAGGTTGTCGTCGACGACGGCGAGCTCACCGACGCGCGACCGGGCCGTCTGGTTCGTTCCTAGCTACGCTGCCCCAACATGTTTGACCTAGTTGTTTGTCGGTGGTGGTTGGGGTTGGAAGGGTTGGTACCACCACCATTGGGCGCGTTCGCCGAGGGGGCCGGTGCACGGCGGGACGGCGGGTGGGGCGTGGGTGGGTGGACGTGCGAGTGATCCTGGGTGGAGGGGTTGCCCGTCTTCGTCGGTGACGGTCAGAGCGGTTGCGGGTCCGGTGATGGTGATGGCGCCGCGGTGGTGCAGTCGGTGGTGATAGGGGCAGAGCAGGACCAGGTTGTCCAGCTCGGTGGGGCCGCCGTCTTCCCAGTGCCGGATGTGATGGGCGTGCAGGCCGCGCGTGGCACCGCAGCCCGGGACCGCGCACGTCGGGTGGCGGTACTCGAGGGCGCGGCGCAGCCGCCGGCTGATGGTGCGGGTGGTTCGGCCCGCGCCGATGACTTCGCCGTCGCGTTCGAACCAGACCTCGCAGGTGGCATCGCAGGTCAGCTCTTGGCGTTCGGCGTCGGTGAGCAGCGGACCCAGATGCAGCGCGGCCGCGCGCTGGGCGACGTCGAGGTGCACCACCACGGTGGTGTGCTGCCCGTGTGGCCGCCGGGCGGCCTCGGTGTCCCAGCCCGCTTCGATGAGCCGCAGGAACGCGTCGACGTTGCCGGGCAGCGGGGGCCGCTGTCCGCGACGCCGTCGCTGCTTTGGCCGTGATCGCGTTTCCATTCAGCGAATAAGCGCTTCGCGATGCGACGCCACCGCGGCGTCGAATTTCGCCGCATCCAGGTGCCCAAGTTTGATCCGGTAGCAGCAGCCCTGCTCGGTACTGAATCTGGTGAATGAGCGCTCGGGCTCGGGTGCGGGATCGGGCTCGGGGCGCGGTTCCAGCTTGACCGCGGTCCGCAGCTGGCTGACCGTGGCGACGGCGGCCAGCCGCGCGTAGTGCTCATCAGATCCCTGACCGCCCCGCGCCGCGATGACACCGACCTGATCGACCGACAGCCGCCCCTCGCGCATCCCCTGCGCGCAGCGCGGAAACTCCTTCAGCCGGTCCGCGATCGTGGCGATCGTGTGCGCGTTGGCCGGCGAGCAACCGGTCTTCCAGGCCACCACCGCCGATAGCGACCGCGCCCCGGTCATACCCCACAGCTGCTTGGCATCGATCTCGGCGGCGATCTCCACAATGCGCCCATCTATCGCGTTGCGCTGACC
Organism: uncultured Actinomycetota bacterium; assembly: GCA_963758775.1. Taxonomy (GTDB): domain Bacteria; phylum Actinomycetota; class Actinomycetes; order Mycobacteriales; family Mycobacteriaceae; genus Mycobacterium. The sequence continues at coordinate 354,233 of CAVWWU010000009.1, read as the reverse complement.
AGTCAACTCCGCCAGCTCTCCAAACAGCTCTGCAAGACGCTCTTTGGGGATCATCTCCACAGCTTCGGCAGATGCGATCGAAGACATAACGTCATCATCGCAGCCACCACCGACAAGTTCTGCCGGCCCAAGTCAGGTCAAACCGCGTTGCGCACCGCATCGACGAATGCCGGGAGGTCGCGTTCACGATCGCCGTCGGGAAGCGGCCAAAACGCCAGCCTCAGGTCGCTCACCCCGGCCTTGGCTTGCGCTGCCGCGGCCGCGGCAGCGGCGGACAGGTCGGGCCGGCCGTCCGCGCCCGCCTTGACTCGCAGCGCGCCGGTGACGCCAAACCCGTGCGGGTCACCGCCGGCCTGCTCGACCGCCGCGCGCATCCGCTCGATGCCCGCGGCGATGTCGCGGGCATCGGATCCCCAAGGGATCCAATACTTTCCGAATCGGGCGAGCCGGCGAGCGACGGCCTTGTTGACGGTTCCGCTCACCCAGATCGGCACGCCGCCGGGCTGAACGGGTTTGGGCATCTGGTGTATGCGGTCGAAGCTGAGGCCCGGCCCGCTGTAGCTCACCTCGTTCTCGGTCCACAACCGCTGGCACACCTCCAGCGTCTGATCCAGGAGGGCCCCGCGTTTACCGAAGTCGACACCCGCGACGTCGTATTCCTCGCGCTGCCAGCCGACACCGACGCCGAGATCGATGCGACCTCCGGATAGAACGTCCATGGTGGCGACGGTCTTCGCGAGAACCGCAGCCGGACGCAACGGGGCCAACAAGATGTTGGTGCCCAACCGGATACGTTCGGTCTTCGCCGCGAGATGTGTCAGCACCGTCAGCGGCTCCAGCCAGTGCCCGTCCGGCCCGGTCGGCTGGCGGCCGCCTTCGGTCCCTCCCACCTTGGGGTCGGCGTAGGCGTCCATGTTCATCCCGAACGCGATGTGCTCCGACACCAAGACGCGGTCGAATCCGCAGCTTTCCAGCAGCTGTACCCAGTCGGTGAGGTGCTCCCAGCCGGCCGGCGCCTCGGCCGAGAACGAGGGAATTCCCATCGAGAGCTGTATCGAGGTCATTCGGTAAGTTAACCGATCGGCCCAGGCCGGTCCCCGACCGCATCGCGGTACGGTGAGCAATATGGCTGTGTTAACGGATGAACAAGTGGATGCCGCACTGCCCGACCTCGACGGCTGGGAACGCGCCGACGGGGCCCTGCGCCGGTCGATCAAATTCCCGAGCTTCCTCGCCGGCATCGACGCGGTACGCCGAGTCGCCGAGCACGCGGAAAGCAAAGATCACCACCCGGATATCGATATCCGTTGGCGGACAGTTACTTTCGCACTGGTCACGCATTCCGAGGGTGGCATCACCAAGAACGACGTCGACATGGCGCGCGATATCAACGGGATCGTGGCCGACTGAACGCGATCCAGCCCATGGTGGCCAACGCCGCCACGATGTAGGCCAGGCCCGCCCAGGCCAGGTACCACGGCCGGCTGATCTGCCAGATGGTCGGCTGAGCAAAGCTGAGCAACCACGGCACGCCAATGATGGTGAGCGCCAACCAGCCCCAGCCGAGGATGCGCGCGCCCGGGCGCTCCCGTACCGGCCCATGGATGAGCCAGATCATCAGCGGCGCCAGCCACACCCAGTGGTGCGTCCACGAAATCGGTGAGAACAACAGGCCGAACATCTCGACCACCAACAGCCTGCCGAGCCGATCGGATCCGTCGAGCGCGCGCCAGGCCAGCATCGCCAGCACCGCCGTGGCAACGATCGCCGTCACCACCAACGGACCGAATCCGGCATCGTGGCCCAGGATTCGGGAGATGCCGCCGCGCCACGACTGGTTGAACGAGGTGGCGATGGGCCCGACCCGGTGAGCGTCGCCCAGCAGCTCGGTGAAGTAGTACCGGGTTTGGTCGCCCACCACCAGCACCGACACCGCGATGGTGGCAGCGAACACGACCGCCGAGGCGACGGCGGCGGCGTAGCGCCGGACGCCGACGAGATAGACGCCGGCGATCGCCGGGGTCAACTTGATCCCTGCCGCCGCGCCGACCAGTAGGCCCGATACCCACCAGCGGGTGCTATAGGCCGCCCACAGCACCGCGAGCATCAGCAGCACATTGATCTGCCCGTAGTCGAAGGTGCTGCGCAGCGGCTCGATCCAGATGGTGATCGCCGTCCACACCATCGCAACACGCCGACTCCCGGTTCCAAGCAGCCGCTGGCTGATCCGGACCGCGCCATAAAGCGCGGCGATCGTCGCGGCCTGCCAGCCGAACGCGACCAGGCCGAACGGCAACAGGTGCAGCGGGTAGAAGACCACCGCCGCAAACGGCGGATACGTGAACGGCAGCGGGAAGTCCGGCGTCTGGTCGGCGTAGACGTAGCTGTACAGCGTGCCGGGATGGTCGATGGCGGCGGCCCCGCCCAGGTAGACGTGCAGGTCGACGAAGTTCGCGCCGTGGGGGGTCAGGTACGTCCAGGCGAGCCGGGCCGCGATGCTGAGGAGCAACAGCACCGGCGCGGCGGCCTGCAGCCGAGAGGTGAGTCGCCGCGTGGTGGAAGCCGCCGATGCGGTGGAGATGGTGTCTACCTGCCCGACTTTAGCCAACCGAGGCGTTCGGTCACTGCCACCGCACATGTGGGTAACGATCGAATAAATGCCACACGTGTCACTTGAGTCCCACCAGCATCAAAGTAACTTCGGCCTCGAACCTGTCGTCGATCACCAGGGAGAGTCATGCCAACCATCTGGACCTACTTGCGCGCAACCGCCGTCGTCGTCGGTTCTTCCGCCGCGCTTTTGACGGGCGGTATCGCCCACGCTGACCCCGTGCCGGCACCGGCACCGGACCTCTCGGCCGTTGCGGGCATTCCGCAGCAGCTGATTGCCTCGGCCGCCAACGCACCGCAGATCCTGCAGAACCTCGCGACGGCGCTCGGTGCCACCCCGCCGCAGGCTCCGGCCGCCCCGGGAATCACCTTCCCGGGCCTGGCCCCGGCTTCGGCTCCGGCGTCCCCGCAGGCGGCGATCCCGTCGATCCCCGGGCTGACGCCCCCGGCGGCCGCCGCACCCACTGCGCCCGCGGCAACCCCTACCATCCCGGGGCTTTCGGCGCTGACGGCACCGGCCGCACCGGCGGCGCCGTCGGCTTCGACGACTCCGGGGTTACCGCTGTCCATCCCGGGTCTCACCACCCCTGCCGCTCCTGCCTCCGCCGCCGCACCGGCGTCGGGTCCTGGGGTGGCGAAGGTTGAGATGCCCGCGCTTCCGGGCCTGCCGCTCAACGTGCCGTCGCAGATCTCGATCCCGCGCGACCTGCCGGCACTGGCCGCCGGCGCCCTGCCGGGCGCGCCGGCGGCGGCACCCGCTGCGCCCGCAGCGGCTGCGCCGGCGCCCGGGGCATCCTCGCTGCTCTCGGCCCTGCCCTGATCAGCTCGTTAACCGGCTAACCCAGCAACGACGACCGGAGGACATCATGGCAAGCACTTGGAACGCATCCAAAGGTTTGGCTGCCTTTTCTGCCATCGTCGCTGCGGCGGCTGCCGCGTTCGGGCTCTGCCCGAGCGCGGCAGCCGACCCGATGGCCAACCCCGCCAGCCCGCCTGCGCCGCCGAATCCCGCCCAGGCGCTGCCGGGCCTGCCGGCGCTGGCTCAGCTGAGCCCGATCATCCAGCAGGCGGCCAGCGATCCGACGCAGGCGACACAGCTGCTGATGGCCGCTGCTCAGGCGTTCGCGCACAACCCGACGACACCCACCGAATCCAAGAACGTGGCCACCTCGGTGCACCAGTTCGTGGCGGATCCGGCTACCCCGCCGGCCGCGGCCGTCCCGCCCGTCCCGCCCGATAGCGCTCCGCTGGGTCCGGTGCCCCACGTGCCGCCTGCCGGTGTGGAGCCAGGCACGCAGGCGCACCTGCCGACGGGTATCGACCCGGTCCACGCTGCTGGCCCGGCACCCGCTGGGGCATCAGTCGCACCTGCGCCTGCCCCGGCAGCCCCCAGCGCGACCGTCGCGCCCGCCGCGGCCACGGCCACAGCACCGGCGCCGGCGGCCGCACCTGCACCTGCACCGGCGCCCGCGCCGGCTCCTGCCCCGGCCGCCCCGGGTTTCGGCCCTGACGCCCCGCCGACACAGGACTTCATGTATCCCTCGATCGGCAGCAATTGCCTTGACGGCGGCACCAGTTCGATCGCCACCGCACTATCGGTGGCGGGGCCGGCCAAGATCCCGACGCCGGGTCCCGGTCCGGGCCAGACCGCTTATGTGTTCACCGCGGTCGGCACGCCCGGGCCCGCCGAGGTGCAGAAGCTGCCGTTGAATGTGACCTGGGTGAACCTGACCACCGGCAAGTCCGGAACCGTCGCACTGAAACCGCGCTCCGACATCAACCCGGACGGGCCCACGACGTTGACCGCGATCGCCGACACCGGGTCCGGCAGCGTCATGTCCACGATTTTCGGGCAGGTCAGCACGAAGGACCGGCAGTGCCAGTTCTTGCCGACCATCGGCTCGACGGTCGTGCCCTAAAGGGCCTCAGCGGCCCCTTAGTACGCCATGAACAGGATGGCGTCGCGGTCGTACTCCATGCCCGGGTGAACCTTGGCGAGGTGGGCCTGGGTCAATTCGACCAGCTCATCCTCGTCCTTGCCCTGGATCGCTTCGCCACACGGACACGTAATGTGAGTCTTCACGTTGCCGCCTTTCCCTTTGCTTTTTCCTTTGCGGAAGCCTTGAGCTGCTTCTTATACGACCGCACCTTGCCCATCGATTGTCCGTCGACGATATCGGCGACCGAGATATGCGAGCCCGCTTTGCCGAAGTCCCCGGCCGCCGCGCGCCAGCCCTTCGGCGTCACGCCGTACTGCTTGCCCAGCAGGGCCAAAAAGATCTGCGCCTTGACGTCACCGAAACCGGGCAGGCCCTTGATGCGCCGCAGCAGCTCACTTCCGTCGGGGTCACCGGCGGTCCACAATCCGGCCGCGTCGCCGTCGTAACGGTCCACGATGATCTGTGCCAACGTTTGGATGCGTTTGGCCATGGACCCCGGAAAGCGGTGTATCGCAGGCCTTTCCGAGCACAATGCGGCGAACTTGTCCGGGTCGTAGTCCGCGATGTCGGCGGCGTCAAAGCTGCCCATTCGGTCAGCGATCCTCTTCGGCCCGGCAAATGCAGTCTCGAATGGCACCTGCTGATCCAGCACCATCCCGACGATCAGGGCCAAGGGATTGTCGGCCAGCAGCTTGTCGGCCTCGGGATCTTGAGCGAGGCAAATGTTCACTGTCACCCTTCCTCTAAACGCCCTGGGGACGCGGACCCATTGGTCAGAAGACTACCCACCCCAAATGCCCGCGTTATCGTGGCGTGGTGCTGGATGAAGCCAGATTGGCGCAGATGCTCGACAGGGACGAACTGCATCAACTCGTCACCGCCTACTGCCGGGCTGTCGACCGCGCCGATTACGCGGCGCTTCGCGATCTCTACCACCCCGAAGCGACCGACTCGCACGGCTCGTTCTCGACCGGAGGCGTCGAACAGTTCATCGCACAACTGCAGGCGGCGGAGCCGTATGTGCTTGTCTCCCAACACAACATCACCACTACGAACTTCGTCGTCGAGGGCGATACAGCGCGCGGCGAGATTTACTGCCTGGTGTTCCACACTTTCGCCGGTCCGGAACACGACATGGACGTCGTTATCGGCGGCCGGTACCTGGACGCCTACACCAAACACGAGGGGCGCTGGAAATTCAGCCGACGCACCATCGTGGCCGACTGGGCCTACCAAAACAACCCGTCCCGGGTGGATTTCGGACACCCCAGCACCAGGGGAAGCCTGCGCGGCAAGCCCGGCCAGGCCGACCCGTCGGTCGAGCTATTCGCAACGCCTAACGGTTGATCCGTCCCATGCCTGTCAGCGTGCTGACCTGGTCGTCAAACAGGTCCGTCAGATCACTGCGCCGCCCGGGGGCTGTCCGCTCGCGTGAATACCGGCCATCGTTGTCAGGTCACGTTGGCGATGCCCGACTCGAGGCTGTAGTAGGCAGCGACCACCTTGACGACCCGCCTGGCCAACGCCTCCTTCAGTTCGGGAGCGTTGTCTATTGAGTCTCGCGAGCGTTCGGCGTTGGCACGGATGGTGTTGTCCAAGAGGTCCCCCGGCCGTTGCTCTGCTACCGCGACAGCGGGGGTGATCGCGTCGACGAGCGCTTTGATGTCGCCGGGCGCGGCGGTGTTGTCCCTAATGCTTTCCAGTGTCGCGGTGACCGCACCGCAGTTCTGATGGCCCAGCACCATCACCAACGGCACGCCGAGGTGGTCCAGAGCGTATTCGACGCTGCCGAGCACCGCGCTGTCGACGATGTTGCCCGCGACGCGGATCACAAATAGATCGCCGAGGCCCTGGTCGAAGATGACCTCCGCCGGCAACCGGGAATCCGAGCAGGTCAGAATCACCGCGAATGGCTGCTGATAGAGGGAGAGCTGTTGGCGGCGCTGAGGAGTCTGTCCGGGATGCTGCATCAGCCCGCTCACGAAGCGTTGATTGCCGTCTTGCAGTTCCTTGAGCGCCATGTCCGGGGTGTCGATCGGGCGCCGCGGCGATTCAGTAGCGAAGGTCGGTCCGGGCGGTATCGTGACGGCCCGTTTAGTGGTAGTAGTCCCGCAACCGGACAGGGCCGCCGCAGCGCTGGCGCCGACCAGGCTCAACCAGGAGCGCCGAGACACCGTCGCGCTCACCCTCGGAGCGGTCGTGCGCCGGGCCTCGGCCGGCGTGATTTCCTGCGCAACCACGAAAAGTATTGTGGGTCAACGACTACGGGCCAGAACTAGCCGCTTTTGCGACGGAATTCCCGACGGCCCTCCACTGGGCCGTGTGTCCGCGCCTGCTTGCCGCCGCTGTCCTTGTGATCGGATCCGCCCGACGACTTCGCCATCTTGCGGTCGAGGGCTTCGCGGAACTTGCGCTTGTTGTCGTCGGTCTCGTCCGGCGACTTCGACTCAGCCATAGGGGCAGCCTAGCGCTTTCCCGGGGGCAGTCCGTACACGTGGGAGATCGGCAGCGTCAGCAACACCCGCCGATCCGTGACCATCGCCTGCCGGTATTCATCCCAGTCCGGATGCTCTCCGGCGATGCTGCGATACAAGGCAATCAGCCCCTCGACGGTGTCGTCGCCGGGTGCCGCGGCGGGCGGCGACAGCTCCGCGGTGCCCTCGGCGACGGCGTAGGACCACCCGTCGTCGGCGTCCACCAACAGCGAGGCCCGCGGGTCGCGGCGCAGATTGCGGGTCTTGGCCCGCGGCTCGGTGATCGACACCCGTACCATCACCTCGCGCGCGTCGAAGTGGTAGGACACGTTCGACAGCTGCGGACGCCCGTCCTGTTTGATCGTGGCCAACACTCCGAGGGAGTTCCCGCAGATCACGGCCAGCAGCTTGTCGTCGAAGACTTGGCGTCCCATCCCGAAAGCGTACGTCGCCCGTAGATTGGCGACCATGACCCAATTCGCGGCGTTCCTGCGCGGCGTCAACGTCGGGGGCGTCAACCTCAAGATGGCCGATGTGGCCGCCGCGTTGTCCGACGCCGGCTTCACCAACGTGCGCACCATCCTGGCCACTGGCAACGTGCTCTTGGAGAGCAAGTCGGGCGTGCCCGCAGTGCGCAAGAAGTGCGAAGCCGCGCTGCGCGAGCGCTTCGGCTACGAGGCCTGGGTGTTGGCCTATGACCTCGACACGGTGCGTGCGATCTCCGATGCCTACCCGTTTGAACGCGAGGTGGACGGGTATCAGTCGTACGTTACGTTCGTCGCGGACGCGAAGGTGCTCGACGAACTTGCCGCGCTGTCCGCCGGCCCTGACGAGGAGATCGCCGCCGGCACCGGCGTCATCTACTGGCAGGTGCCCAAGGGCAGCACCCTAGACAGCACGATCGGAAAAACGATGGGCAAGCCGCGCTACAAGTCGTCCACCACCACGCGCAACCTGCGCACGCTGGCCAAGGTGCTGCGGTGAGCGGGACGCAGCCCCCGAGGGAAAAGGTAAGCCTCAGCGGCGTCTCGGAGACCGCACTACTGACGCTGAACGCGCGCGCACGCGAGGCACGACGCCAAGACTCCGTCATCGATGACCCGCTGGCGGTGGACCTGGTCGACTCGATCGACTACGACTTCGCGAAGTTCGGCCCTGATCGCTCAGGAAACTCGCAGAGCATCGCCTTACGCGCCCTGACCTTCGACAAGGCCACACAGTCCTACCTCGACGAGCATCCGTCGGCGACCGTGGTGGCGCTGGCGGAGGGCCTGCAGACAAGTTTCTGGCGTCTCGACGCGGCCAATCCCGATGCCCAATTCCGTTGGTTGACAGTCGATTTAGCGCCGATGATCGATGTCCGCGCCCGGCTGTTGCCCGACTCGCCGCGGATTTCGGTGTGTGCGCAGTCCGCGTTGGACTACAGCTGGATGGACGCCGTCGACGATTCCAACGGAGTGTTCATCACCGCCGAGGGACTACTGATGTACCTGCAGCCCGAGCAGGCGCTCGACCTGATCGCACAGTGCGCCAAAAGATTTCCCGGCGGCCAGTTGGCTTTCGACTTGCCCCCGACCTTCTTCACGGCGCTGAGCCGGCATGTGGGCGTGCGGACCACGCTGCGCTACAAGATGCCGCCGATGCCTTTCGGTATGTCCTCGGCCCAGGCCGCCGACCTCGTCAACACTGTGCCGGGCATTCGCCGGGTGCGTGACCTGCACATGCCGGTGGGACGCGGCGTGGGATTGCAAGCAGCGGTGTCGCTTATCTACCGGGTGCCGTTCTTCAACGGCCTGCGGCCATGCATGACATTGCTGGAATTCGGCTGATCGAGTTTCAGTCGTCGGGCACGCCGGTCAGGTAGCGCATCGCGTCGGACTTGGTCAGCCCCAGCGCCTTGGCCACTTCGACGTATTCGCGGGCGGCGGCCGCCATCGCGGCATCGGTCGGATCGAAACGGGAGATGAAAGTTCCGAAGCGCCCGCGAGTTTCGACGATCGCCGCCGACTCCAGCTCGCGATAGGCCCGGGCTACGGTATTTGCGGCCACGCCCAGCTGCCCGGCCAGGTCGCGCACGGTCGGCAGGCGGGTGCCCGGCGGCAACGCTCCGGCGCGAACTCCGTCGATCACTTGGGTTCTGAGCTGGTCAAATAACGGCTTGCCCGCCTTGACATCCACCCGTAGCAAATCCCGCAACTCCACATATCGAGTATGTCCCAAGGACGGCTATCTTTGTGGGATGCGAGTGACGGTACTTAGCGGCGCGGGCATTTCCGCGGAAAGTGGGGTGCCGACGTTCCGTGATGACAAGAACGGGTTGTGGGCCCGCTTCGACCCGTACGAGCTATCCAGCACACAGGGCTGGCTGAACAACCCCGAGCGGGTTTGGGGCTGGTATCTGTGGCGGCACTACCTCGTCGCCGAGGTCGAACCCAACGACGGCCACCGCGCTATCGCCGCCTGGCAGGACGAGGCCCAAGTCACCGTCGTCACCCAGAATGTGGACGACTTGCACGAGCGGGCCGGAAGCTCACCCGTGCATCATCTGCACGGAAGTCTTTTCGAATTCCGTTGTGCGCGTTGCGGCGTGGCGTATACCGAAGCCCTACCCGCGATGCCCGAACCGGCCATCGAGGTGGAGCCGCCGGTGTGCGGCCGCTGCGGCGGCCTGATCCGGCCCGACATCGTGTGGTTCGGCGAGCCGTTGCCCGACGGGCCGTGGCAACGTGCGGTCGAGGCGACGCAAGAGGCTGACGTGGTGGTGGTGGTGGGCACGTCTGCGATCGTCTACCCGGCGGCCGGACTGCCCGAATTGGCGCTGGCGCGCGGCGCGGTCGTTATCGAGGTCAATCCCGAGCCCACGCCGCTGTCCGGCAGCGTTACGGTCAGCATTCGCCAGCCGGCAAGTAAGGCATTGCCCGGGCTGCTGCAACGGCTGCCCGCCCTGCTTCAGTAAGCGCTCGCGCCTTCGCCGGAAGGCTAGGGCCTCAGCGCGCGCCCCAACGCCAACTCCGAAACGGGCATCGGCATCCACGCCGGCAAGGTCCACTCCCGTCGCGAGGTGACCACCTGGAATCCGGCCTCGATGATCGAACGCTCCGCATCGCGGTGCGTGTGACAGTTGCCGAACAGCCTCGGCCACAGCGTCGCGTCGAGCAGGCGCTGCCACTGACCCCGCATTCCGGCGCTGGCCACATGCTCGAGGTAGCGCAGCTGCCCACCGGGGCGCAGTAGCGAGTACAGGTGTCGCAGCGCGGTGACGGGTTCGCTTACCGAGCACAGCACCAGCGAGCACAACACCACGTCAAAGGGTTCCGCACGGTTATCCAAGCTGAACTGCTCCATCATCTCGCCGGTCACGGTGACGGGGACGGGCGCTTCGGCGGCGGCGAGGCCGGCCCGGTCACGCAGCCGGGGCTCGGGCTCGACGGCCACCACCTCTGTCACGGTCTGCGGATAGAAGGCGAAGTTGGTGCCGACGCCCGCCCCGACTTCCAGTACTCGACCCGACACGCCCGCAAGGTTCTCGCGGCGCAGCGCCTGCACGGTTTTGGCCTCGTGGTTCGCCACGACGGGCCAGATCCGCGCGAAGAACGGGTTGTCCACTCGCGACGGCGCGCCGGCCGTCACCGCTCTTCCACCGGGGTCTGCGCCTCCGCCCATGCGACGAACTCCTGGGGTGTCACATCCTGGCCGACGAGACCGACCACCACACGTCCGATGAACGCCGAGCGAAACACCCGGTCGGCGAACGCCTCCGGGTCACCGAAGGGCAGGTGGGGTTTGGCGATCAGCATGGCGGCCACACCGTGTGCCGCGGTCCAGAATTCGAGCGCGATCGTGGCCGGGTCGTCCTCCAGGCGAACGCCGCTGTCCGCGAAGGCCTGGACGGTGGCAAGGATGTACTGATAGGCCGAACTATCCAGCGCCGTGTCGATTTCGCGTCCCGACCGCCACTGGCTCATCGTCGCGATCCGATATAACTCCGGGGTTTCGATCGCGAACCGGACATAGGCCTGGCCCTGCGCGCGCAGCGCGTCCACCGGAGACGCGTGCTCTTGGGCCGCGCGCTGCATTTCCAGGTCGAGCTTCTCGAAGTAGCGCGCGCACACCGCGTCCAGCAGCGCGTCCTTGTCGGCGAAATGCAGGTAGATCGACGGCGGGGTGACGCCCACGCACTGTGCCACCGAACGGATCGACACGGACCTGGCGTCCCCGGTTTCCAGTAGTAGCTCGGTCGCGGCGTCCAGGATTTCGTCGCGCAGCAGGTCGCCGGATCCCCGAGGGGCTCTGGGGCGACGCTCTACGGGGACACTAACCAAAGTGCGTCACCGTTTCCTTGACCGGCTCGACGGGAACGAGCTCTTCGGACGGCCCCTCACTGATGCCGAATCGATCGTGCAACCGCGCCAACGGCTTGGGCGCCCACCAGTTCCAGCGGCCCATCACGTGCATGAAAGCGGGCACCAGAACCATGCGCACCAGGGTGGCATCCGCAAACACGGCCAGGGTGAGACCGAGCCCGAACATCCGCATGAACGACACGTGGGCGGCGATCAGGGCGGCGAACGACATCGACATCACCAACGCGGCCGCGGTGATCACCCGCCCGGTGCGAGCCACGCCGCGGGCGACGCTCTCGTCGTTGGCCGCGTGCGCCTCTTTGGCGCTGACCCGCGCCGGTCGAGCGGCGCCGGAAACCAGCCAGTACTCGCGGATCCGGGAGAGCAGGAACACCTCGTAGTCCATCGACAGCCCAAAAGCGATGCAGAACAACAACACTGGCATGTTGGCCACCAGCGTGCCGCTCGGGGTTGTGCCCAGCGCGCCCAGGTGGCCGTCCTGGAATATCCACACCATCGAACCGAACGCCGCGGTCAGCGACAGCACGTTGCACATCAGCGCCTTGAGTGGCAGCACCACACTGCCGGTGAGCATGAACAGCAGCGCGAACGTGATGGCGGCCATGATCCCGAGCACCAGCGGGAGCCGGTTGATCACGGCGGCGTCGCTGTCGCGGTTGACCATCGCGACACCGCCCATTTCCACGGAGCGGCCAGCCGGCCCGGCCACCTGGTGCAACCGCGCCAGCTGGGTGTCGTTGGATTGCGAGAACAACGGCGCCGTGCTGCTTACGGTCAGGAACGCGCTGACCCCGCCCGCTCCTGAGGCCATGCCCGTCGGCGCGGACGGCGGCCCGACCTTATTGCCGCCCACGAACGTCCCATTGGGGGCGGACACGCCCGACACGTCGGGCACCCGGGACAGATCGGCGGCGTATTTGTCCAGATCCGCCGGGTTCAGGCCACGCGCGTCGGGGATCACGATGGGCACGGCCGTCGCGGAGTCGTGGGCGAAACCGCTGCGCATCTCGTCACCGACCTGATGCGACGATGCCGAACGGGGCAGCACCCGGTCGTCCGGGAAACCCCACTTCACCGAGAAGAACGGGAGCCCGATCAACAGCAGCACCGCGATGACGGCGAAGCCGACGGGCGCCCAGTGGCGCATCACGAACTTGCTCGATCGATACCAGAACAGCTCCTCGACCGGTTTGTGGGCCGGATCGGGACGTCGCAAAAGCTTGCGAACGTTGAGCGAGTCCAGCCGGGAGCCCAGCAGCACGATGGCGGCCGGGGTCACCACGATGGACGCGGTGGCGACGAACGCCACGGTCGCCACACCGGAGTAGGCGAACGACTTCAGGAAGTACATCGGGAACGCCACCGTCGCCGACATCGACAGCGCCACCGTGACCGCCGAGAACAGCACGGTGCGGCCGGACGTCATCATGGTCCGGATCAAGGCCTCATGCGGCTCTTTGCCCTCGGCCAACTCGTCGCGATAGCGGCTCAGGATCAGCAGCGTGTAGTCGACGGCCAGCGCGACGCCCAACGCGGTGCTCAGGTTGAGCGCGAAGATCGACACGTCGGTGGTGAACGTGACGAACCGCAGCACCGACATGGAGCCGACGATGGCCAGGCCGCCCAGGGCCATCGGCAACGCCGCGGCCAGCAGTCCACCGAACACCCAGACCAGCACCAGGAAGGTCAGCGGCAGCGCGATGATCTCCATCAACAGCAGGTCTTCCAGGTTCTGCTTGTTGATCTGGGCGTACTGCATCGCCGGGCCACCGGCGCGGACGGTTACGCCGTCGCGGTCGTGGACGAATTTATCGGCAAGGGCCTGGGCGTTTTTCTGCGCGTAGTTTTCGCCGCCCTTGACGTTGACCACGATGACGCCCGACTTGCCGTCGGTGCTGGTCAGATCGGCCGCGGCACCGGGCGGGGCGGTCCACGGCGAAGACACGTTGTACACCGTCTGCGCCCGTTGCAGCTGGTCGACCAGGTCGGTGCCGACCTTGCGGGCCTGGTCGCTGTTGACGCCGCCGGGTGCGGTCACCAGAACCAGCATCTGTTGGCCGCTTTGCCCGAACTTGTCGGTCAGCACGTCGATGGCGCGCGCCGATTCGGAGTGCGGATCTTGGAAGCCGCCGGGTATCAGGCTGTTGGCCACCGGGATGCCGAAGATCGCCGCGGCAATGAAGACCAGGACGGCGAGCCCGACGATGCGTCGCGGCGCCGCGATGGCCATGAGAGCGATCTTCTGCAGCATTTTGCAGCCTTCCCCCGCTAGGTGTCCGTCGCCCCCGACCCAGACCTACCGGCGATAACTTATCAACGCTAACTGACAGGTGTCAAACAAGACCACCCATTCAGCACTAGGTACGAGTGCGGGTTCGGGAAAGTTCAACGCGAATCCAATAGGCACTCGGATTTGGTCTGGAACACCCTCGAGATGCGACACCGGCGGGCCGAAACCCTACCCGACGGTAATATTGCCACCATTTTCCGAACCGGGACTCAAAGATTCCTTAATGGCGGCCCATACGCTCAGTGTCATGTGGATCGACGACACGAGCGCGGACGTCATCATCAAGGCTGACTTCGAGGCCCTCTACCACGGCGACATGCTGGTGGAAGGCGTCACCTCCGAGCAGTTCGATGAGTGGCAGCCGCTGCCTACGGCGAGCTGAACCGGGATGAGCGTGCTTGCGCGGCTACTCATGGCCGAACCCGCCATCACCCGTTGGTTCCGTCGATAACGGAATTTGCTGTACGCCAGAGAGCCCCCCGCAGTCGCGGGGGGCTTTCAATTTATCCAATGTGCCCAGCCGACCTAGCGGGGCGCCATGCGGATGGCGCCATCGAGACGGATGACCTCGCCGTTCAGCATCGGGTTTTCGATGATGTGCACCGCGAGGGCCCCATACTCGTCGGGGTTGCCCAGCCGCGAGGGGTGCGGCACCTGCTTCCCGAGCGACTCCCTGGCGGGTTCGGGCAGCCCTGCCAGCAGCGGGGTGTCGAACAGGCCGGGGGCGATCGTGACCACCCGGATGGCCTTGCTGGCCAGGTCGCGGGCGATCGGCAGCGTCATACCGACCACCCCGCCCTTGGACGCCGAGTAGGCGGCCTGCCCGATCTGGCCGTCGAAGGCGGCGACGGAGGCGGTGTTGACGATGACGCCCCGCTCCTCCCCGATCAGCTCGGTCTTGGCGATCCGCTCGGCGCCCAGCCGCAGCACGTTGAAGGTTCCGACCAGGTTGATGTCCACAACCTTGCGGAAGGCCTTCAGCGGGAACACGCCGTCTTTGCTCAGCACCCGCAAGGCGTTGCCGGTGCCGGCGCAGTTGATCACGATGCGCAGCGTGCCCATCGCCTCGGCGGCGTCCAGCGCGCTGCCGACGGCGTCCTCGTCGGTCACGTCGGCCTCGGCGAAACGCGCGCGGTCCCCGAGTTCGCGGACAACGTCGTCGCCGCGCAGGTCCAGCACCACCACCTGCGCCCCGGCGTCCAGCAGCCGCTTGGTGGTGGCCAGGCCCAGGCCCGACGCGCCGCCGGTAACGACCGCTACGGCGTCCTTGATCTCCATACGAATACCTCCTATGCCCAGTCGTTGAGTATCGCGTCGACGTCGGATGGCGCCGCCGCGCGCGGTGTTTCGGGGGCCGTGCGGGAGAACCGCGGGGCCGGACGCGGCTGCAGACCGCCGTTCACTGCGTAGAACGTGTCCCGTTCGGTGATGTGCGGCTCGCTCTGGACCTCGCCGAACGCCAGCACCGGGGTGACGCAGGCATCGGAATCGGCGAACACCTTCGTCCAGTGGTCGCGGTCGTGGGCGCCGAACGCGGCGGTGAATATGCCGCGCAGCTCGGGCCAGCGGCCGACGTCGTTCTGGTTCGGCAGGGTGGCGGGGTCCAGACCCAGTCCGGCCAGCATCGCCGCGTAGAACTGCGGCTCGATGGCGCCGACGGAGACGTAGCGGCCGTCGGCGCACTCGTAAGTGTCGTAGTAGGGCGCCCCGCTGTCGAGCATGTTGGTGCCACGCTCGTCGGACCACATCCCGGACGCACGCATCTGCCACATCATCTGGATCAGCACGCTGGAGCCGTCGACCATCGCCGCGTCGACGACCTGCCCCTTGCCGGAGGTCTGCCGCTCCCACAGCGCCGAGAGGATGCCGACCAGCAGGAACATCGAGCCGCCGCCGAAGTCGCCGACCAGGTTCAGCGGCGGGACCGGCCGCTCGCCCGCCCGGCCGATGGCGTGCAGGATGCCGTTCAGCGAGATGTAGTTGATGTCGTGGCCGGCCTGCTGGCTGCGCGGGCCGGTCTGGCCCCAGCCGGTCATCCGCCCGTAGACCAGCCGCTCGTTGACCTTCGCGCAGTCCTCGGGTCCCAGCCCGAGCCGCTCGGTGACGCCGGGGCGGTAGCCCTCGATCAGCACGTCGGCCTTGGCGACGAGTTTGAGCACCAGTTCGCGGCCCTCCGCGGACTTGAGGTCGGCGCTGACGATGCGCCGATTGCGGCTCATCGCGTCTTTGACAGAGCCATCAGCGCCGCCGGGACTACTGGACGGCCGGTCGATGCGCACCACGTCGGCACCGAGGTCGCCAAGGATCATCGACGCGTGCGGGCCCGGTCCGATGCCGGCGAGTTCGATAACACGCAGTCCGTTGAGTGGTCCCGCCATGGTCTTGACCTTTCGTCCGCTCGTCCGCTTTGCCGCCGTTCGCATCTTCGCAGCCGCCGCGCACGGCCGTGCAGCCCGGTCGCTTAGTCTGACCGTCATGCCGGATTCGGGAATCGCCTCTCTCGCACCAGTCGACGGTCTCGACGTCGCCCTGACCGACGGCGTGCTGTCAGTGACCATCAATAGGCCCGACAGCCTCAACTCGTTGATCACCCCCGTCATCGTCGGGATGGCCAGCGCGCTGGAGCAGGCCGCCGTCGACCCGGGCGTCAAGGTGGTGCGGCTCGGCGGCGCGGGCCGCGGCTTCAGCTCGGGCGCGGGCATCAGCGCCGACGATATGTCGGGCAGCGGCGGTACGCCGCCCGACGAAATCATCCTGGAGATCAACCGGCTGATCCGCGCGATCGTCGCACTGCCGCACCCGGTGGTTGCCGTCGTCCAGGGACCGGCGGCCGGCGTCGGGGTGTCCATCGCCCTGGCCTGTGACGTCGTATTGGCTTCTGACAAAGCATTTTTCATGCTCGCGTTCACCAAGATCGGGTTGATGCCCGACGGCGGCGCGTCAGCGTTGGTGGCCGCCGCGGTCGGCCGGATCCGGGCGATGCGGATGGCGCTGCTGCCGGAGCGGTTGACAGCCCCCGAGGCGCTGTCCTGGGGCCTGGTGAGCGCGGTCTACCCGGCCGACGAGTTCGAGGCCGAAGTGGGCAAGGTGCTCGCCAGGTTGGCCGCCGGCCCCGCCGTGGCGTTCGCCAAGACCAAGGACGCGATCAACGCGGCCACCCTGACCGAATTGGAGCCGACGCTCGAGCGCGAGTTCAAAGGCCAGTCGGGCCTGCTGCGCGCCCACGACCTCAAAGAGGGCACCAAGGCCTTCCAGGAAAAGCGCGCCCCGGTCTTCTCCGACACGTAAGCGCTCCGAAGCGGTTCAGCCCGGCGAAACCGGCAATCCTTCCCTGCGTCAGGTTCGAATCACAGACGACCGAGGGAGGGCGAATCGATGGCCGCTGCAGGGCTCCGTTGCCTGGTGACGGGGGCGACCGGTTACATCGGCGCCCGGCTGGTTCCGCGGCTGCTGGACGAGGGCCATCACGTTCGCGCGCTGGCGCGTAACCCAAATAAGTTGGCCGACGTGCCATGGCGAGAGCAGGCGGAGGTCGTGCGCGGCGACTTGGCTGATGTCGATTCGCTGATCGCGGCGTTCGACGGCATGGACGTGATCTACTACCTCGTCCATTCGATGGGCACGTCGAAAGACTTCGGCGCCGAGGAAGACCGCGCCGCCCGCAACGTCGTGACAGCCGCCAAGCGCAGCGGCGTCCGACGACTGGTGTATCTCAGCGGTCTCCATCCGGAAGACGGCCAGCTGTCACCGCACCTCGAGTCGCGCAAAGCCGTCGGCGAGGCCCTCGTCGACTCCGGGATCGAGACCGTGGTGCTGCAGGCCGGCGTGGTGATCGGTTCGGGTTCGGCGTCGTTCGAAATGATCCGGCACCTCACCGACCGGCTGCCGGTGATGACCACGCCGAAGTGGGTGCACAACAAGATTCAGCCGATCGCGGTGCATGACGTGCTCTATTACCTGGTCGCCGCGGCCGCAGCGCCGGTGCCGTCGTCGCGAACCTGGGATATCGGCGGTCCGGACGTGCTCGAGTACGGGGACATGATGCGCGTCTATGCCGAGCTGGCGGGATTGCGCAAGCGCTATCTGATCGTGCTGCCGTTCTTGACGCCGGCGATCGCCAGCCTGTGGATCGGCACTGTTACACCGATTCCGCCCGGACTTGCGCGCCCGCTCATCGAATCGCTGGAATGCGATGCGGTGATGCGCAATTCAGACATCGACGCCATCATCGAGCAGCCCGCGGGCGGGCTCACCGGCTACCGCCACGCGGTCAGCCTGGCACTAGACCTCGCGGCGCCCGGTCCTCCAGTCACGAGCTGGGCGACGTTGGAGTCGAAGCCGGCAGAGCTGCTGCCCAGCGATCCCGAATGGGCCGGCGAGATCGTGCGCACCGCCGTGCGGACAGCGGTGAGCTCGGCTCGGCCCGACGACCTGCGGAAGGCCGCCGAGACTGTCGCGAACCACAGTGGCCGGTGGCGTGTGGCCGAACGCGAACCCACCACACTGCTGCTGCGCTCCACGAAGCGGTCGCCGGGCAAGGCGTGGTTGGAAGTGACGATCACACCGCATGTCGGCGGCGGCAGCACATACACGCAGCGGGCGATCTTCGTGCCGATCGGCATCGCAGGCCGGTTGTACTGGTTCCTGGCGCGGCCGTTTCGCGCGGTCGCGCTGTCGGCGCTGGCACGTGAGGTCGTCAGGTCAGCCGGTGAAGCGGCTGAAGTCAATCCCCGAACATCGGCGGCAACGCGAGCACCATGATCAGACCCCATACGAAGTGGGTCAGCACCGGCGCCAGCACGCCGCCGCTCGCCCGGCGCTCCAAAGCGCAGACGGTGCCGAGGATGATCGCCGCGAAGCCGAGCATCAGGTTCCCGCTGGCCATCGTCGCAACCACGTAGATAACGGTCGAGATCGCCAGCGGCTGACGCCGGCCCAGCGCGGTGTAGAGCGCGCCGCGGAAGAACAACTCCTCGGCCACCCCGTTGATCACGGTGATCAGCACCACCAATAAAAACGATCCGTGGTGGGCGTACTGCAGGACCCGGCTGATCAGCGCCGCCACGCTCGGAATCTGCCTGACGACCAGGCCGCCCAGCACGAAGATGCCGCCGAGGAGAAGACCAATGCCCGTCCCCGAGATGACCGGGCGCTGGTTGCGCCCGCGCCAGCAGATGCCCCCGAGGTGCAGCGGCCCCGAAAGCCACGCCCCGCCGGTCCACACGGATGCCAGCACCAGCGTCAGCCAATAAAAGTTCGAGTCTCCGGGGTGACGCCTCAGGGAGAACCCGAGCACCGCGACGCCGATCACCAACGTGATTGCGACGACGATGCGTCGGCGCAACACCACTGCCGGCGATTCATTGTGTGGCACAGCGGCATTGGTGACCACGCGGCGCAGCTCGGAGTAAATGCTGGCGCGGTACGGATCGGTGGTCTGGCTCACGCTCATGCAGAATGAGCCTTCGGGGTCAGGGCCACCAGGATGTCGAGATATGTTCGCAGCGCCCCCGCCAGCGGACCGGGAACCAGATTCACCAGGCCCAACGGGGGGCGCGCGAACGGTGGGGTCACCGCCCGAGCCAGCCGCCGGATGCGCAACGCGTCCCCGCCGGCCCACGTCGGGTCGGTATCCGCGAGGTGATGGGGATCGGCCAAGGCGTTGACGGGGGACGGATGGCCCGACTGGCCCTCCAGCGACCGCGTGATGGCTTCCTGCACCCCGACCAGGCCGCCGGGCGGGTCGGGCACCAGATCGCGCAGGCCGGAGCCGGATGCCCGCATCGAATGGTCCAGCGACTCGACCAGGTCGCCGGCCAGTCCCTGCGGCACTGGCAGCGCCACACCCGTCACCAAGGAAGCCAGACCGGTGCCGATCCCCGGCAACCGCACCGCCTTCTGCCACCGGCCGGAGATGCGCGCGTAGGTCTTGAGTAGCTCCCGATAAGAAGTGCTTTCGGGGCCGCTGATGTCGTACGCACCCGCCGGAACCAGGTCCGGGTTGGCCGCGGCCACCAGGTAGTGCAACACGTCGCTGATCGAGATGGGATCCATCGGGTTGTACATCCAGTCCGGCGCGGGGATCAGCGGGAACCGGTCGCCTACGTAGCGCATCATCTCGAACGACGTCGACCCCGAGCCGAAGATCATCGCCGCACCCAGCCACACCAGTTCGGGGCCGTCCTCTACCGTCAGCGCCTCGGCCACCTCCGCCCGGCTGGCCAGGTGCTCGGACAGCGCCTCGTTTTGGGGCACAAACCCGCCGAGGTAGACGATCCGCCGCGCGCCTGCATCCCGGGCCGCGGCCGCGACGTTGGCGGCCGCGGTGTTGTCGACGTCGCGAAAGCCCGGTTGACCGATCGCGTGCACCAGGTAATAGACCACGTCGACCGGGCCGGCGGTGTCCCGGGACAGGGCAAACGCGCCCTGCGCCGACACGGCATCCGACGCATCGAGTTCGACCGGTATAACATCGTCGAACCAACCGAACCGCTTGAGGCGAGCCGGGTTTCGCGTCGCGGCCGCAACCTGGTGACCGTCCGCCAACAACGCGGTGACCAGGCGCGACCCGATATAGCCGGTGGCACCGGTGACCAGAATCCGCACACCCTAACCTAGCCCGGCATGGCCGAACCCAAACCTCAGCCGCTCGCGGAGCGGTGCACGTCGAGCAACTGCCGGTAGATCTCGGCACTGTGCCGGTTGTTGGCGACCTCGGCCTCGCTGAGCTCGCGCCGCACCCGGCCCGGCACCCCCGCCACCAGCGATCGGGGCGGTATCACCATGCCTTGCGGGACCAGCGCCCCGGCCGCCACCAGCGCGCCAGTACCGACCAGCGCGCCGTTGAGGACTACCGCTCCCGCGCCGATCAGCGCGTCGTCTTCCACCGTGCACCCGTGCACCACGGCGTTGTGACCCACCGTCACCCCGGAACCGATGCGCACCGGGAATTCCTTGTCGACGTGGACGGTCACCCCGTCTTGGATGTTGCTGCCGAACCCGATCTCGATCGGCTCGGCCTCCGCCCGCAACGTGGCCGAGTACCACACGCTGGCCCTGGCGGCCAGGATGACCTGCCCGATCACGCTGGCATTGGGCGCCACCCATGATTCGGCGTGCAGTTGCGGAGTATGACCTCGAATCGAGACGATCAGCGGCGCAGGCATGGCCGCCATCGTAGGTGCCGGGCTGACGCGTTTGAACCCAACCGGCGCCAACAACGTCACCCACACATGAACACGTTCACAGGGGGGGATTCGGCGCAGCGTGGTCTCACAAGGCTTGCGCCCGCCGCAGATCCGTCAGTCGCAGGAGTTGCAGTCAAGTTTCCGTCAAACCGGTACACGCAAGAGGAAGCCATCGGGGCGCTTACCGATTTCGCTGGCCCGGAGTTTCGGCGGTTCGCGTTGAGCAGCGGGGTTGAATTCCGCAATACCGCTCTGCCGCTGGACAAATACCGCCAGCTCAGCGGTTTCACCGAGGCCAACGACGCCTACATCGAGGTGGCGCTGGAGTTGGCCGAGCAGGCGCTGCTGGCAGCCCTGGACCAGGCGAAGGTCAGGCCATCGGAGCTCGACGTCGTCTTTTCCACGACGGTCACCGGCCTGGCCGTCCCGACGCTGGAGGCGCGGCTGGCCGCGCGGGTGGGGCTGCGTCAGGACGTCAAGCGCGTCCCGCTGTTCGGCCTGGGCTGCGTCGCCGGCGCCGCCGGCACGGCACGCATGCACGACTATCTGCGCGCCTTCCCCGACCAGGTGGCCGCGCTACTCGCGGTCGAACTGTGCTCGCTGACCATTCAGCGCAAGGACAATTCGGTGGCAAACCTGGTCGCTACCAGCCTGTTCGGCGACGGCGCCGCGGCCGTCATCACCAAGGGAGCCGATCTGAGCACGGAAGGTTCCGTCGGTCCCCGGGTGCTGGCCACCCGCAGCCGCATCTATCCCGACACCGAGGAAGTCATGGGCTGGCGGATCGGCAGCGACGGCTTCCGGATCGTCCTGTCGGTCGATGTCGCCACCGTGACCGAGAAATACCTGGGCGACGACGTCCGAAACTTCCTCGCCGACCACAGCCTCACCACGCAGGACGTGACCACCTGGGTTTGCCACCCCGGCGGCCCGAAGGTGATCGAGGCGGTCGAGAATGTGTTGGACCTGCCCGCGACCGCGCTGGACCACACGCGAAATTCATTGCGCAGCAACGGAAACCTGTCGTCGGTGTCGGTGCTGGATGTGCTCAGGGCCAACATCGCCGATCCACCGCCCGCGGGTTCGATCGGGCTGATGATCGCGATGGGCCCGGCCTTCTGCTCCGAGCTGGTGCTACTAGCCTGGTGAACATGTATTACCTGCTGATCCTTCTGGTCGCGATCGAGCGCGTGGCGGAGCTGGTGGTCTCCAACCGCAATGCCGCGTGGTCGTTTGCCCAGGGCGGCAAGGAGTTTGGCCGCCCGCACTACAGCGTGATGGTCGCGATTCACACCGCACTGCTGGTGGGCTGCGTCGTCGAGCCGTGGGCTCTGCACCGCCCGTTCATCGGCTGGCTTGGCTGGCCGATGCTCGGGGTGGTGGTGCTCAGCCAGGTGCTGCGCTGGTGGTGTATCACCACGCTGGGACCCCGCTGGAACACCCGGGTGATCGTGCTGCCGTACGCACCTCTGGTACGCAAGGGCCCCTATCGGTTCCTGCACCATCCGAACTATGTCGCGGTGGTGGCCGAAGGGTTCGCGCTGCCGCTGGTGCACACCGCCTGGCTGACCGCGGCCGCGTTCACGATCGCCAACGCGTTGCTGCTGACGGTTCGGCTGCGGGTGGAGAACACGGCGCTGGGTTACACGTGAGCACCTACGACGCCGACCTGCTAGTGGTGGGCGGCGGCCCCGCGGGCCTCGCCACGGCGCTGCACGCCCGCCGGCACGGGCTATCGGTGATCGTGGCCGAGCCGCGCGAAGGCCCCATCGACAAGGCCTGCGGCGAGGGGCTGATGCCCGGCGGGCTGGCCGAGCTGACATCGCTGGGCGTGGACCCGGCCGGCATGCCGTTCCGCGGCATCGCCTACCTCAGTGAGCAGCGGCGGGCCGAGGCGCGGTTCCGCACCGGACCGGGCCGGGGAGTGCGGCGCACGACGCTGCATGCGGCGCTGTCGGCACGCGCGAAAGAGCAAGACACCGAATGGATCCGGACGAAGGTGACCAGCGTCGCGCAAGACGCCCACGGGGTCACGGCCGCGGGTGTGCGGGCGAAATGGTTGGTAGGAGCCGACGGACTGCATTCGGCCGTGCGGCGCTCGGCCGGGATCCCAGTGACGGCCGGAAGGCCGCGACGCTATGGGGTGCGGTGGCACTATCACGTGCCGGCGTGGTCGGACTTCGTCGAGGTCTATTGGTCGCGTTGGGGTGAGGCGTACGTGACGCCGGTCGAACCCGACCTGGTCGGCGTGGCGATCCTGTCCGGCGGGCGCCCCGACCTCGCCTGGTTCCCGCGGCTGGCGGACCAGCTGCGCGGCGCCGAACACGGGCACCCGCGCGGCTGTGGCCCACTGCGCCAGGTGGTTTCGCGCCGGGTCGACGGGCGTGTGCTGCTCGTCGGCGACGCGGCCGGCTACGAGGATGCCCTCACCGGCGAGGGCATCAGCCTGGCCGTCAAGCAGGCCCGTGCGGTGGTCGACGCCATCGTCGACGAGGCGCCGTCGTCGTATGAGGCGGCGTGGCATCGGATTACCCGCAACTACCGGCTGCTCACCCGCGGGCTGGTGCTGGCCACCACACCACGCCCGGTCCGGCGGGCCGTCGTACCGGCGGGCGTGCTGCTCCCCCGAACGTTCCGGCGCGCGGTGAACATCCTGGCGCACTGACCCGCGCTCTTTAGCGGGCCTTCCAGACCGGTTCGCGCTTCTCGGCGAACGCCAACGGTCCTTCCCTGGCGTCCTCGGACCTGATCAACGAGCGCATCTCGTTGACGGTGCGCTGCCAGCCGGCTTCGTCGGCCGTGATGACACCGTCGTCGACGCCGTACGCGATGCGCTTGCTGGCCTGCACCGACAATGGCGCGTTGCCCGTGATGCGCGCGGCCAGGGCAAGGGCCCCGTCCAAGACGGAACCCTCCTTCACCACCTGGTTGATCAGGCCCCATTCCAAGGCGTCGGAGGCGGTCAGCGGCTCACCGGTCAGCAGTAGTTCCATCGCCACCTTGGTGGGCAGCTGGTTCACGATCCGGAAAACCCCGCCGGCAGCGGCGATCAGCCCGCGCTTGACCTCCGGCAGCCCGAATTGAGCCCGCTCGCTGGCCACCACCAGGTCGCTGGCCAGCGCCAGTTCGGTCCCACCGCCCAGCGCGGTGCCGTTGACGGCGGCGATGGTGGGCTTGTCGATGAAATGCTGCACGTAACCGGCGAAGCCCCAATCGGCATGGTCGGGGTGGTAGAGGTTTTCCCGCCGCGCGATCGCCTTGAGGTCGGCGCCGGCGCAAAACGACTTGTCGCCGGCGCCGGTGATCACGACGGCACGCACGTCGGGGTCCTGCTGCGCCTCTTCGAGCGCGTTCCCGACGCCGATGCTCACCGCGGCGTTGACGGCGTTGCGGGCCTCGGGCCGGTTGATCGTGATGATCAGGACGTTGCCGGAGCGCTCGACCAGCACCGCGGGCTGGCCGGTCTCGGCGTCGGTCACAGCAATTCCACGATGGTGGCGTTGGCCTGCCCGCCGCCCTCACACATCGTCTGAAGGCCGTACTGAATTCCCTTGTCCCGCATGTGATACAGCAGCGTGGTCATGATCCGCGCACCCGAACCACCGAGCGGGTGGCCGAGCGCGATGGCGCCGCCGTTGGGGTTGAGCTTGCTCTCGTCGGCGCCGATGTCTTTGAGCCACGCCAGGGGCACCGGCGCGAACGCCTCGTTGACCTCGTAGGCGCCGATGTCGCCGATGCTCAGCCCGGATCTCTTGAGCACCTTCTGGGTGGCCGGGATGGGCGCGGTGAGCATGATCACCGGGTCGGCGCCGGCCAATGTCGCGGTGTGCACCTTGGCGATCGGCTTGAGCCCCAGTTCCTTTGCTTTTTCGGCGGACATGAACAGGATCGCCGCCGAACCGTCGGAGATCTGCGAGGAGTTGCCGGCGTGGATCACACCGTCTTCCTTGAACGCGGGCTTGAGCGAGGCCATCTTCTCCATCGGCGTGCCACGGCGAATGCCTTCATCCTTGAGGACGGGGTTGCCGTCCTGATCCTTGATGGCCACGATCTGGTCGTCGAAGGCGCCGGAATCCTGTGCGGCAGCCGCCTTTTCGTGTGAGTCCAGGGAGAACTGGTCGAGCGTGGTGCGGTCGAGCCCCCACTGCTCGGCGATCATCTCGGCCCCGATGCCCTGGTTGGGGATCTGACCCTGGTAGCGGTCGAGGAAGGTCTGCGGGTACGGCCGGCCGCCGTTGGCCAGCGACGCTCCCATCGGGGTGCGCGACATCGACTCCACGCCGCCGGCCACGACGACGTCGTAGTGCCCGGCCACCACGCCGGCCGCGGCGAAGTGGATGGACTGCTGGCTGGAGCCGCACTGGCGGTCGACGGTCACACCGGGGACGGTCTCGGGCCACCCCGCCGTCAGCAACGCGGTCCGGCCGATGTCGAGGGCCTGTTCACCGGCCTGCATGACGCAACCCCAGATCACGTCGTCGACGATGCCGGGATCGATGCCGGCCCGGTCCACCAGACCGTTGAGGACCTGCGCTGACAGATCGGCGGGGTGCACGCCGGATAGCCCGCCGTTGCGCTTGCCGATGGGTGAACGTACAGCTTCGACGATGACGGCTTCAGCCATGATGAGGTCTCCTTCGACACAGAGTCATTGCCTCGATTGTCAACCAACGCGTTGGGCGGGTGGCTGGCGGGGTGGTTTTCTTAGCCCAACTAGCCTCCGATGATCTGATCGAGGTGGATACCGCGCTGCCCCAGGCGGCCTTCTCTAGCCCCGGACGGGAAGGCGGCGTGCCACCAGCATCAACTTTTCGGCGACCCAGTCCGGCGCGGTGATCATCATGTCGTGCGCGGTGTCGAGATCCCAGACGCGGCCGTCGGCCTTGCGCCGCAGGCCCTCCACATCACGCCAGTACATGTACTTCGTGGTGCACAGGTGCGATTGCGGGATTCGCGCGAGCGCGGTTTCGTTGGTCAGCCGCAGTGGTTGCTCGAAGCACTTCCATGGGTGCGGCGTCAACCGCGCCTTCATCCACTCAAACTGCACGGGGTCCCGCACACCGTAGTGGCGCACCGCGTCATCGGTTGGGTACAAACACATTTCGACACCGTCGACGATGCGGCTCTGGGCGCGCGCCGCGGCCATCATCTGAGGGGCCTGGTCGACCAGTGTCTGGCCGTTGAGCGGTGTCGCGGCGTCCAGGTAGACGAGGTGGCCGACCCGCTCCGGCGCGCGGTCGGCGGCGCCGGTGACCACCATGCCCCCGTAGCTGTGGCCGACCAGGATCACGTCGCGCAGATCCTCGAAATGCAACAGGTTGACGATGTCGGCGATGTGGCAGTCCAGATCGACACCGGACGCGAACAGATGTGCCCGCTCACCCAGACCCGTCAGCGACGGCGCGTACACCTCGTGACCGGCCGATCGCAGCAGCCGCGCGACCGGCTGATAGCACCAGCCACCATGGCCGCCGCCGTGAACCAAAACATAAGTGGCGGCCATGGTTACTGCTCGACTGGCGACTCAGACCGCGGGGTAGGCGACCGACTTGATCTCGGTGTACTGGTCGAAGCCGGCGACACCGTTCTGGCGCCCGACGCCGCTCTCCTTGTAGCCGCCGAACGGCGCGTCGGCAGCGTAACCAGCACCACCGTTGACGCCCATGAAGCCGGCCTTGATGCGGCGGGTCACCGACAGCGCGCGCTCGAGGGAACCGGCAAACACGTTGCCGGCCAAGCCGTACACGCTGTCGTTGGCGATCCGGATCGCGTCCTCCTCGTCCTCGAACGGGATCACCGACAGCACCGGGCCGAAGATCTCCTCCTGCGCGATGGTCATCTTGTTGTCGACGTTGGTGAAGAGCGTGGGCCGGATGTAGTAACCCTTGTCGAAACCGGTCTCCGCTCCGGGGCCCCCGACCAGGGCGGTGGCACCTTCCTCGACACCCTTCTTGATGTAGTCCGTCACGCGGTCGAACTGACGCTGCGAGATCACCGGGCCGCACAGGGTTCCGGGGTCCTGCGGGTCCGCGCAGGTGACGTTCTCGTAGATGTTCTTCAGGATCTCGACGCCCTCGTCGTAGCGGGAGCGCGGCAGCAACAGCCGGGTGGGGTTGGCGCAACCCTGGCCGGCGTGCATGCAGGGCGCGATCCCGACCATGCACGCGGTGCCGAAGTCCGCGTCCTCCAGGACGATGGTGGCCGATTTGCCGCCCAGCTCCAGGAACAGCCGCTTCATTGTGGCCGCACCCTTTTCCATGATCCGCTTGCCGACCACCGTCGAGCCGGTGAACGAGATCAGGTCCACTTTGGGCGACAGCGTGAGCTCTTCGCCGACAAAGTGGTCCGACGCGGTGACGACGTTGACGACGCCGGCGGGGATGTCGGTCTTCTCGGCGATCAGCCGACCCAGCCGGTTCGCGTTGAACGGGGTGTTGGGAGCCGGCTTGAGCACGACGGTGTTGCCGCTGCCCAGTGCCTGGCCGAGCTTGTTGATGGTGACCTCGAACGGGAAGTTCCACGGCACGATGGCGCCGACCACACCGACCGGCTCCCGCCACACCTTGATGGTGGTGTTCACGCCGGTGAGGCTGACAACCCGGTCCCCGAGGTCGGTCTCCCAGGCGTACGAGTCGATCAGCCGGGCCGGGTACTTCAGCCCGTCCGCCAGCGGGGCGTCCAGCTGGGGACCGAAGGTGATGGCGCGGGGCGAACCGACCTCGAGGATCAGCTCCTCACGCAGCTCGTCGATCTCGGACTCGATCGCCTCATGCAGCTGCAGCAGGCAGCGCTTGCGCAGCTCCTTGTTGGTCGACCAGTCGGTCTCGTCGAAGGCGCGCCGGGCGGCGTCGATGGCCCGGTGCATGTCCTCCTTGGACGCGTCGGAGACCTCGCCGAGCGACTCCTCGGTCGCCGGGTTGATGTTCGTGAAGGAGCCGGCCTGGCCGTCAACCAGCTTGCCGTCGATCATCATCTTCGGCTCGAACCGGACCTTTACAGCGTCAGTCATGTTTGTCACTCTCTGTGGACTCGTTTAGAGGGCTATGGTGAGCCTTACTGGAAACTAGCCGATAGGCAAGCTGCCCGGATCACTGGGGATCAAACACCACCGGTACTGAGGTCGGCGACCGGAAAACCTGCCCGCGGACGTGCGGGTCGTCGGCGTCGGGGTCCAGCCGCAGATTCGGCAGCCGGTCGAGCAACAGGTTGATGGCGGTGCGCATCTCGAGGCGCGCCAGGTGCATGCCAAGGCACACGTGCACGCCGTGGCCCCAGCCCAGGTTCGCCTTGGCCTGCCGGTGAATGTTGAACGTGTCAGGGTCCTCGTAGCGGTCCTCTTGCCGGTTGGCCGAGCCCAGCATCGGCATCACCGTCGCGCCCGCCGGGATCGCCACCCCGCCGAGTTCGGTGTCGCGAGTGGCCACCCGGGTGATGGTCAGTAGCGGCGGCTCCCAGCGCACGCCCTCCTCGATCGCCTGCGGCAGCAGCGACCGATCGGCGCGGATCGCGTCCAGCTGCGCCGGATCCTTCAACAGCCCGAGAAGAAGGCTCCCCAGCGACCGGTAGGTGGTCTCCACGCCGGCGGGCAACAGCAGCCGCAAGAAGGAGAAGATCTCCTCGTTGGTCAGCTTCTCGCCGTCGATCTCGGCCGCGCCGAGCGCGCTGATCAGGTCGTCCTTCGGTTCGGTGCGGCGCGCTTCGAGAATCGGCTCGAAGTATTCGCACAGGGCCGCCGAGGCCGCGAGCCCGCGCTCCGGGTTCATCAGCCAGCTCAGCAGGGAGATCGACCACCGCTGGAACTGCGGGTAGTCCTCTTCCGGCAAACCCAGGAGTCCCGCGATGATCTGGCTCGGATAGTCGAAGGTGAATTCCTTGACCAGGTCCGCCTTGCCATTGGACGCGAAGTTGTCGATGAGGCTGTTGGCCACGCGGCCGACCAGCTCGTCTTCCCACCGCGCCAACGACTTCTGACCGAACGCTTTGGACACCAACGAACGCAGCCGGCCGTGGATCGGCTCGTCCATGCCGAGCATGACCCCTTCGCCGAGCACTGGGCCGAACGCGGCGATGACGGCCGACGACGAGAACGTCTCGTTGTCGCGCAGCATTTGCTGGATGTCCTCGTGCCGATACACGATGAACATCGGCAGCCCTTCCTCGTGCGGCAGGGCACCCGACGTCTCGAGCCGCTGCACCGGTTCCTCGCGGCGTATCCGCGCCAGTTCGGTGTACGGGTCACGCACGTCACCGGAGATCGCATCGTCGAAGGCACCGAAGTCTGCCAGGTCGTCGAAAAGCTGTTCCATTTTTCCTTTTACCCCTCATTTTTGTTGCGTTTGGCCGCCATCGACGCCAAGCGCTGCATCACCGGCTGTGGAATGATGCGTGAGGCGAAAACCATTGCCTTCTGCGCCGTCGTCAGTGGCCACGCCCCGTCCCGCATCGAGCCCTTTCGGGGTATGCCCAGCACCATCCGGGACATGTGGTGCATGCCCGACGCCGGCAGAACCCTGTTGGACACCAACAACATTGAGGCGTCCGGGCCGACACCGCGGCGGCGGAAGGCCCCTTGATCTTCCAGCGCCTTGAGCAGGCCGTCGGCGAAACGCTCGGGCGGCCTGGCGAGTTTCATGGCGAACCTCCCCCGGCTGTTCATGGTGTAGTGCAGCCGGGCGTACGGGCCCTCGAAGTTGCGGTCATCGATGGTGCCCGCATCGGTGATGATGTCGGTGTCGTACGTGCCGGTCACCAGAACGGTGACTCCGAGACCGAAGGGCGCTATCTCGCACGCTAAGGATTCGCCCCACCGCTCCATCGCTCCCTTGGACGCCGAGTACGGCGCGGTGGCCGGCTGACCGCGCACCCCGGCTGTGCTGGCGACCAGCACGACGCGCCCCTCGCCCGCCGCCCGCATCGACGGCAGCAGGGCCTGAGTGAGCGCGACGGGGCCCATGACGTGAGTGGCGAACATCTTCTGCCACAGGGCCATATCCGTCTCCTCCACCATTCCGGCGGCGGAGATCCCGGCATTGTGCACGACCGCGTAGGGAGCGCCGACGGCCTCTTCGATGGCCTTGGCCGCCGCCGAAATCGACGCCCCGTCGGTGAGATCGAGCTGCACGCCGATCAGGCGGCCGTCGTCCTCAGTCGCTCCCGTCGCCTGGCGCAGCAGCGGAAGGCCGACTTCGGGTGTCCGCATGGCCGCGACCACGCGCCAGCCTTCGCGGTGCAGGCGCACGGTCGAGGCAAAGCCCAGTCCGCGCGACGCACCGGTGATGACGACGGTGCGCGGCTCAGCCATTCTTGCTCGCACAGGCGCCTTGACCGGGCGGCGGCGGGTCGACGTGCGGCCGACCGTTCGGCTCCCCACTGGCCCAGGTCGACCAGATGCCGACCGAGAACGGGCCCTGGGCGCCTGCCTTCTCGTAATACCCTTGCGGGTCATAAACTTTCGCCTCTGGGTACGGCCACGGGCATGCTACCGACGTCGCCGCATGGCTGACCTTGATGGCCCAGAACCACGCGCCGTAGGCGAAATACGACACGTTCATGATGGCGAACATCACGATGAAGGTGCCGAGCACCGGACGGGAAGGCAGGATCTTCGCTTTGGCGGTCAGCTTCTCCGCCACCGACTTTCCGGTGTCGTCGCGATAGCACAGGATCGCTGCGGGGATCATCACGAACGTGACCGAAAGCGATTCCCAGATCAACGGGAACTGGAAGGTGGTGCCGGTGAAGACCGAACCCCACGGAATCACCTGCGAGTAGATGTACATGCCGGTGTGGACCAGCTGGATCTCCAGCCACGCGTCGAAGATGAAGCCGATCACCAGCGTCAGCAGGCCCAGGCAGATCAACGGGTGTCGCGATACATAGGCCTCCGGTCCCCGCTTGGCCTGCAGTTTGCGCAGGATCCAGATCGCCGGGAAGTAGGGGCCGAAATAGAAAGTGACGTAACCGAAGACCACGAACGGTTCGACGCTCGGTGACAACGAGACCAGCGGCCACGACTCGGGCCAGTGGATGAGGTCGGGGTTGTACACGGCGAACGGCGACCAGTTCATGATCGGGTCCTGCCACACGATCAGCGTGGTGCACAGGAACATCAGCATGACCGGGCTACCGGGATTGCGCCGCCAGCCTCTGATGAACACCACCAGCAGCACCAGCAGCATGATGACCGTAGAGATGTGCAGGAAGGTGATGTAGTCCAGCCCGAAGATGAACCTGACGGGGCGGGGCCGGCCCACCACGTTCGGGTTGGCGACGCGCGGGTCAAGCGCCACACGGCAGTTCGCGATGAAGAAGAGCGCGAATGCCGCCAGGGCGGCCCCGGCGACCCAGCCCCCCCAACCCCGCTTGGCGGTGTGCCGTGGGGATGCCGGCTCGTTCTCGGCTGCTAGCGGTGTCGATTGGTCGGTACTCATCTCAGCCTTCCTCTCCGAAACGATCGACCAGATGTGAGTTGACGCCGTCGGCGTCGAGGGTCCGGGCGACCAGATAGCCGGCGCCCATCCAGGCGCGACGGGTCCATTTGCCAAAAGAAACCCGGGTTCCGGGAGCGCCCGAGGCCGCGGGCATCATCTTGACCCGCTCCAGCGCCTCTTTGACGCCGCGTGGGCTGAGCGGATGGGAATCGCTGAACGCCCGCACGAGGGTGGCGGCGACGTCGCGGTTGACCACCGACACGCAGTATTCGGGACGGCTGCCGTCGTATTTCTTCGCATAGCGGTCGAGGAAGTCCTGGCCGATCTGGTTTGCTTCGTCGTACTGATCGACGCCGGTCCAGCCCATGAAGGCGTTCCACATGATGGGGTTCACCCAGGCGTTCTGCCAAGCCGTGGTGGAAAACCTAGGCGGGTCCCAGTCGACTGCTTCCAATGCCGGGTTGATGAACACGATCCCGAAGCCGAAGCCCAGGTGGACGATCGCTTCCGCCTTGGCGTCGTGCAGGGTTCGCACGGCCCCGTTGATGTCCTGCGCGGTCTGCGCGACGGCAACCTCGGCGACAATCCGAATACCCTTGCGCTGGCACGCACTTCGCAGATTTTTCAGGTAACTCTGCCCGATCAGGCTCTGCTCCATCAGGACGCCGATCTCTTTGAGCCCCCGCTTTTCGAGCAGGTCCGCGATGAAAATTGGCTCGTCGGTCATCGATCCCTGCGGAAAGGAAAAGGTCCACTCGCCCAACCAGTCGTCGGTGCCGGTGACGCTGATGGCGGGGACCTTGAACCGCTCCTCGATCGCCTCGCGCGTGGGCACGCAGTTGTCGGTGATGTGCGGCCCGAACACCAGCAGACAGCCTTCGTCGACGAGTTCGCCGTAGGCGTCGATGACGGCCTTGACCGAACCCTTGGGCAGCCCCTCCACCTCGCGGTAGATCATCTGCACCGGGCGATCCAGCACACCTTGCTCGACGGCTTCTTCGAAGACGAGGTCGAAGGTCCGCGTGAAACTTGTCTTCAATTCCTCAGGGAAGCCCGGTGGCAGCGTGAAGTCCATCAGGTAGCCGACCTTGATGGGCTCAGCGGTGCTTTCGTAGGACATCTGACCTCCGGGTGTAGTAAACCTAAGATTTGTTCGGGACACGACAGCGGGTCGCGATACTAAGCATCGGATCCGCCGCCCAGATAGACATCGATCATTTCGTAGAGGCCCCTGCCGACGGCCGCATCGTCGGTGAGCGGGCCCGCGATCGCCGCGCGCGCCGCCTCCCGCGTGGACAGGCCCTCCGCGATCAGCCGGCCCGCCGCGATCAGCACGCGGGTCGACGCGACCTCGCGCAGACCGCCGGTTTCCAGCCGGCGGATGGCCTGGCCGAAGCGGACCAGTTCGGCAGCGGTGCCACCGTTTACGCCCGCTTCGTGCGCGACGATTCCTTCTTCGACATCGGCTGGCGGGAAACCGAATTCGATGGCGACCATCCGCTGACGCGTCGAATCCTTGAGGTCCTTCAGGACACTCTGATATCCCGGATTGTAGGACACCACCAGCCCGAAGCCGGGTGCCGCGTCCAGCGTGACGCCCAGGCGCTCGATGGGCAGCTGCCGGCGGTGGTCGGCGAGCGGATGCAGCACGACCGTCGTGTCCTGCCGGGCCTCCACCACCTCGTCCAGGTAACAGATCGCGCCCTCACGCACCGCGCGGGTCAGCGGGCCGTCCACCCACACCGTCTCGTCGCCCTGCAGCAGATAGCGGCCGACGAGATCCGCGGTGGTGAGGTCGTCATGACAGGCCACGGTGATCAGCGGCCGGTCGAGGTCGTGGGCCATCGCCTCGACGAAACGGGTCTTGCCGCAACCGGTCGGTCCTTTCAGGACAAGTGCGAGACCCTGCCGGTAGGCCGCCTTGAAGATGGCCTCTTCATTGCCGATTGCCTGGTAATACGGCCGCACTGCACTTTCCCCGTCCGCCTCGGACGGGGCGCCGTTCCGGTACGCGATCCCGGACTCGTTCGCCATAGCGTCCCTTCTGCCACGCGCTGCACTGCGGTGTTCCGAGCCTAACCCGGAACAGATGTTTGTTTCAATCTTGTCATGAGACCCTCCGCCTGACCTCCGCCGACCGCAACGCGGACCGGAACAGCGGCCCGATCACCCCGGCCAGCTGATCGGGGCGGGCGATCGTCGCGTGTGCGGCGTCGCCGAACACGGCGCGCAGCGACCGCACGTCGGTTCCCGCGCCGATGGTCAGGCACACGCAGCCGGTGCCCCGGCGGCGCGCCTCCACCAGGGCGCGGCGTGCGTCGGCGGCACCGTAGGCACGTTCGTAACCGTGGTCGTACGCCAGCCCGTCGGACAGCACCACCAACAGTCGGCGCGATGTTCCCCCGCGCGCCTCCAAGACCGCCGAGCCGTGGCGGATGGCGGCGCCGAGGCGCGAATACGCGCCGGGCTCCAGGCTGTTGAGCCGCCGCATGATTCGGGCATCGAGATGATCGTCGAACCGTTTGACCGGCACCATGCTCACCGCTCCCCGGCCCTGCGAGTAATAGGCGTAGAGCGAGACGCGGTCGCCAAGGTCGTGCAGCGCTACGGTCAGGTTGGCCACCGCCGCGCGCTGCTGTTCGTGCACCGTCCGCCCCACCGTCCCGGGCTCCGCCGTCGACCCCGACACGTCGAGAAGTAGCAGCACCGACAAGTCACGCCGGCGCCGCAGGCTGTCGAGGTACACCGCCTCGTCGGGCACCGACCCGGCCCGCACTTCGACGCGGGCTTCGACGGCCGCGTCGATGTCGATGTCGTCGCCCTGCGACTGCCGGTGGCGGCGGTGCAGACCCATGCCGAGTCGTGACAGCGGGCGCCGCACCCCGATCGCGCCGTCGATCGCCTGTGTGGCCGATACCTTGATCGTCGGCTCGACCTCCCGCACGGTGCACCAGGCGGGCCGATAGCTCTTCCGGGTGACGTCCCACTCCGGATACGTCACGCCTTGCGCCAGGGCCTCGCGATCGTTGAGATCCTCGACCGGCGCCGATGCCAGCGAGGCCACGGCGTGGAGTCCACGGTTCGCGGAGTTCGTGCGATGCGTCGGGTCATCCGCACCGGGCGGCCCGCCGCCACTGCCCGTCTTGCGAGCGGACGACAACATCTTCTTCAACCACTTGCCGATGAAGCCGCCCCCACCGACCGGGCTGCTGAACAGGTCGGGATCGTCGGAATCATCGACCTGCGCGTCGTCGAGCTCCTCGAGCTCCCTGCCGGTGCGACCGCGCGAGACGTGCTGCGCCTCATCCTGCTCTTCGGTCGCCCGCGAGCATGCGGCCAGCACCTTTCCGGCCCGGATCACGCCGAACCCCCGCGCCGTGTCGCCGACCGGGGCGCGCCCGGCCGCGATGCTCAGCGACTCCGCCGGTGACCGGCTTCGGCGGGCGATGTCGACGTCGGCCGTCGACGCCAGGACGGGCGGCAGCAGGGCTGCGTTGCTGACCAGCGCCCGGTGACCCTCGATCGCCAGATAACGCCTGGCCAGCCGCGGGTGGCGGACCAGGGGACGCACCATGTCGGGGTCCAGGCTGCCCGCCGCGATCAGAGATGCCTGCACGGCGATGGCCGAGAGTCGCCCGGAGGCGGAGCCGTCGACGTAGATCGTCTGACCGTCGGTCCAGGACGGCTCACCGGGCGGCAGCTCGGCCACCGCGACGGCCCGGCCCGCCAGCGCGGAAGCGAGCATGCCCAGAGATTGCAACCAACCGACCTGTCTCGTTGACCAAATATCTGTTCCACCGTAGAGTCCGGTTCGGCCGAGGTCAATCAGATCGGGGGCGACGTGGACGACGAGCTTCGAGCCCAGGTCCGGCAACTCAGCGACCGCTCGGAAATCTGGGACTGCATGCAGCGGTACGCGCGCGGCATTGACCGGCAGGACCGCGCGCTGCTGCGCTCGGCCTACCACGACGGCGCCGTCGACGACCACGTCGGATTCGTCGGCGTCGTCGACGATTTCATCGACTGGGCCCTGGCGTATCACGGCACGCAGACGCGATATCAGCACTACCTGCTTAACCACACCGCCGACATCGACGGCGACGAGGCACACGCCGAGACCTACTACCTGTTCGTCGGAACCGACCGCGAACCGGCCAACCACATGACGGTCTCGGGCGGCCGGTACATCGATCGCCTGGAGCGGCGTGCCGGACGGTGGGCGATCGTCGACCGCGTCTGCCTGGTGGAATTCATGGATCAGTCGGAGTCACTGCTCACCGATGCCGCCATCGCCGCCGTCGCCGGCGCGCGGACCCCGCACCATGGCAGGACCGATCCGTCCTACGATCGGCCGCTCTTGGCGTCGAGAACGGTCACGCAATAAGGGGGACAACATGATTGATTTCACCGATCAGGTGGCTGTCGTCACCGGAGCCGGTCGGGGACTCGGCCGGCTGTATGCGCTCGACCTGGCCCGCCGCGGTGCCGCGGTGGTGGTCAACGACGTGGGCGGCTCGATGGGCGGTGACGGCACTGACAATAGCGTCGCCGACGAGGTGGTCGACGAGATCACCAAGGCGGGCGGCAAGGCCGTCGCCTCCTACGATTCGGTCGACAGCCAGGCCGGCGGCCAGGCCATCGTCGACACCGCCGTGGACGCGTTCGGGCGGCTGGACGCCGTCGTCAGCAACGCCGGCATCTTCGGCAGCGTGCCGTTCGAAGAACTCTCGGCGGACGCGTGGACCCGGATGCTGCGCGTACATCTCGATGGCGGCTTCTACCTGGCTCAGCCGGCGTATCGCGCGATGAAGAACAACGGCGGCGGGAGGTTCGTGTTCATCTCCTCGTCCGCCGGGATCTTCGGGCAGCCAATGGAGGCCCACTACGCCGCGGCGAAGGCCGGATTGGTCGGCCTGACGAACGTGATCGCGATCGAGGGCGAAGCGCACGGCATCCTCGCCAATTCCGTTATGCCCACCGGCTTCTCGCGCATGGTCACCGAGACCGTCGGCGACGAGAAGTTCCTCACCGAATCGGGTTTCATGCGCGCGATCCGCCCCGAACTCGTCGTGCCGATGGTGACCTTCCTGGCGAGCAGCGCCTGCACGTTCACGCATCGCAACTACTCCGCGTCAGCCGGGCGGTATGCGCGCGTGTTCGTCGGCCTCAGCGAAGGCTGGGTGGCCGACGCCGAAGGCCAGCCGACCGCGGAAGACATCGAGGCGCACCTCGAGCAGATATCCGCCACGGACAACTTCTTCGTGCCCAATTCGATCGTCGACGAGGTGCTCGAGGTGTGTGAGCGACGCGGCATCAGCGCCATGCCCGATAATGCTGAGGTGGCGTTCCCCGAACCGCACCGCAGCGGGGGTTGATCGTGGACTTCTCCTACCCCGCGGAAGTCGAACAGTTCCGCGCCGAGCTGCGGGACTGGCTGTCCGCGAACCTGACCGAGGAGCTGGTCGCCGCGCGCCGGCCCGCCGGTCGCGACGACGCGGCGTTCGAAATGTTGCGCGCCTGGAACCAGACGATGGCCGACGCCGGGTGGGCCGCGGTGTCCTGGCCCCGCGAGTACGGCGGCCGCGGCGCGACGGTCCTCGAGCAACTCGTCTACACCGAAGAGACCACCCGCGCTCGGGCGCCCATGCCGCTCAACGTCATTGGCTTGAACAACATCGCCCCGGCGATCATGCACTACGGCACCGAAGACCAGAAGAAGACACTGCTCCCCCGCATGATGCGCGCCGACGACATCTGGTGCCAGGGCATGTCGGAGCCCGAGGCGGGATCCGATCTGGCCTCGCTGCGCACCAAGGCGGTCCGCGATGGTGACGACTTCGTCGTCAACGGCCAGAAGATCTGGACATCGCTCGGCCACCGCGCCGACTGGTGCCAGCTGTACGTACGCACCGACCCCGATGCCCCGAAGCACCAGGGCATCTCCTGCCTGATCGTGGACATGAAGCTGCCCGGCATCGAGGTCCGCCCGCTTGTCACCCTCAACGGCGATGCCGATTTCGCCGAGGTGTTCTTCCACGACGCCCGGGTGCCGACCGACGCGTTGCTCGGCCCGCTCGACGGGGGTTGGGGGGTGGCCACCACCACGCTCAGCCACGAACGCGCCGGGGCCGCGCGGCTGTACGCCGAGATGCAGGTCAGGCTCGAAGAACTGGTGGAAGATCTCGCCGCGGCTGACGCGCTCGACGACCCCACCACCCTCAAGCGCCTTGGCGAAATCGCCCTGCGCATCAAGTATCTCGAGGTGCTCTGCCAGCGGTCGATTTCGGCGACCCTGCACGGCGGTGACCCGTTCGGGTCGGCCAGCCTCGCCAAGACGGTGTGGGGTGAGATTGGCCAGGCACTGGCCGAACTGGCCTACGACGTACTCGGGACCCAGGGCACCCAGGCGCCATGGGCCAACTATCGCCTGACGTCGCGGTCGCTGACCATCGCCGGCGGAACGACCCAGATCAACAAGAACATCACCGCTCAACGCGTCCTTGGACTGCCACGCAAATGAACCTCGAACTCACCGACGAACAGGTAGCGCTGCGCGACACCACCCGGCGCTTCCTCGCGGAGAAGGCACCGATCTCGGGCCACGTGCGCGAGCTGCTCGACGATGCGACCGGGACCACCGAAACGGTGTGGCGCGGCCTGGCCGACCTCGGCACCACCGGCCTGCTGGTCCCGGAAGAGCACGGCGGTGCCGGCATGACGATGGTCGAAGCCGGCGTCGTCGCCGAAGAACTCGGCGCCGCGCTGCACCCGGGACCATGGCTCTCGACCGCCGTCGGCGCCACCCGCGCGCTGACCCGTCTTGGCGCCGACGCGACTGCGTCGAAGCTGTTGGCCGGCATAGCGGACGGCACGACGATCGCCACCATCGGCTTCCTGGAGCCGGGGAACGCCGTGGCGGTAGCCGACGGAGACGTGTTGCGGGGCGAGATCACCGTGCCCGACGCCGCGGCCGCCGACATCATTCTGGTGCTCGCCGAGGACGGCCAGGGCCCCGCGCTCTTCGCGGCACGAACCGACTCGGACGGCGTCTCGCCGACACCCGAACGCGGGATCGACCAGACCCGCAAGCGATTTCGCGTCACGTTCGACGGCACACCCGCCGACCGGTTGGCCGCGGCCGCTCCGGACGCCGTCGCGGCGGTGATCGACGACGTCCTGATCGCGACCGCCGCCGACGCCCTGGGCGCCGCGCGGGCCGTCATGGACCTCGCGGTCGAATACGCCAAAGTGCGAAAGCAATTCGGTCAGGTCATCGGCTCGTTTCAAGCGGTCCAGCATCTGTGCGTCGACATGTTCGAGACCGTCGAGCTGGCACGAAGCGGCGTCATCCATGCGCTCTGGGCGTCGGATAACGCGGATGCAACCGAGCGGCAACTGGCCGCGCTGCGGGCCAAGGCATTCGCCGGGCGGCTGGCGACCGTGGGCGACACCGCCATCCAGGTCTTCGGTGGAATCGGCTACACCTGGGAGCACGACGCGCACCTCTACCTCAAGCGCCTGCTGGACTGGAGCGGCCTGCTCGGTGGGTCCGATGGCTACCTCACCGAACTCGGCGCGCGCCTGGCAAAGAGGTAACACTGATGGATATCGACTACCTGCTCAACAACACTCGGTCGGCGCGCAAGACGCTCGACCTGGACGCCGCGGTCGACCTGGCCGACATCCGGGAGTGTCTGCGCGTCGGACTGCAGGCCGCCAACGGATCGAATGCGCAGAACTGGCGGTGGCTCGTGGTCGCCGACCCCGGCGTGCGGGCCGAGATCGCCGAGTTGTATCGCAAGTCTTACCTGCTGCGCGTCGGCGGCGAGTTGTTCGCCGACAAGATGCCGGCCGGCACGCCCGAGACCCGCCTCATGTCCTCGACGGAGTGGCTGGTCGTGAACATGGCGAAGGTGCCGCTGCTGGTAATCCCTTGCTACGAGCCGTACTTGCCGCGCGTCGACGGCGACGAATCGTTTCACCTGGCGACGCTGTACGGCTCGATCTTCCCGCCGGTCTGGAACTTCGAGCTGGCGCTGCACACCCGCGGCTACGGCACCTGCATCACCACGCTGCACCTGCAGTACGAGGCCGAAGTCCGCCGGCTGTTGGGCATCCCGGACACCTACGTCCAGGGCTGCCTGCTGCCCGTGGGTCGGCTGCGTGCCGGGCACACGTTCCGCCCGGCCCTGCGTCGGCCCGTCGACGAGGTGGTCGCGGTGGACCGATGGGACGGGCCACACCTATAAAATGGGTCTCGTCAGCGCTCTCAGCAGCGCGTTTCCCCGGTGCCAGTCTGATAGCCTTTACCAAAGATTTGGTTCGGTTTGTTTCGCTGGGAGGACTGGCTAGCCATGGCCAAAGCCAATGCACTGGCTAAGGGCGGGCGGCCGACAACCGACCGGGCGGATCGCGCTGACGACGGCACCCGGCGAACCGAGATCCTGCAGACGGCGGCCTCCCTGATCGCGTCGTCGGGCCTGCGTACCTCGCTGCAGGAAATCGCCGACGCCGCAGGCATTCTCCCCGGCAGCCTGTATCACCACTTCGAGTCCAAAGAAGCGATCCTCGTCGAGCTGATCAGTCGCTACCAGGACGACCTGAATCGCGTCGGGCTGCAAGCCCAGGCGAGGCTGGACGAGCCCGACGACCGCCCCGTCTCCGAGAAGATCATCGGGTTGGGGTCGGCGATAGCCAACTGCGCCGTGGCGCACCGCGCCGCGCTGCAGATGTCGTTCTACGAGGGACCGAGCGCGGACCCCCAGCTCATCCAGATGACCCGGCAGCAGCCCACCGCGATCCAAGAGGCGATGCTGCAAACGCTGCGCGCCGGCCGGTGGAGCGGCTACATCAAGCCCGATATCGACCTGCCCACCCTCGCCGACCGGATCTGCCAGACCATGCTGCAGGTCGGCCTCGACGTCATGCGCCACAACTCGCCGGCCGACCAGGTGGCCCGGCTGCTGTGCCGGATCATCTTGCAGGGCTTGGCCGCTCAGCCGCCCAGCGATGCCGCGCTGGATCGGTCCGAAGCCTTCAACGCCGCCAGCGAGGTCGTCGGGACGTGGGCCGACGACAGCGAGGCGGATCCCAGCGACAAGGCCGCGCACGTCCGCGCGGTGGCGCGAACGGAGTTCGGCCGCAAGGGCTACGAGGCCACCACCATCCGGGACATCGCCGCCGCGGCGGGCCTGGGCACCGGCACCGTCTATCGCGTCATCGGATCCAAGGACGAGCTGCTCGACTCGATCATGCGGTCCTTCGGCAGGAAGGTCGAGGCCGGCTGGGTCGGCGTGCTGCGCTCGGATGCCACACCCGTCCAGAAGCTGGACGCGCTGAGCTGGGTCAACGTCAACGCCCTGGACCAGTTCTCCGACGAGTTCAGGATCCAGCTCGCCTGGATGCGGCAATCGCCGCCCACCGCCAACCCCGGCTGGTCGTATGCCACCCGGCTGCGGCAGATGAAATCGCTTCTGTCCGAAGGCATCCGACTGGGTGAGATTCAGATCGACGCCCCGTCCACCGCGATGCTGGCACGCTGCGTCATCGGCCTGCAGTGGATCCCGGAGAACATCCTGCGAGAGGTCGGGAAACGCACCGCGCTGGTGCACGTGCGGGACACGGTTCTGCGTGGGGCCGCAGTCCGCAACGGGTAGATGGCACCCGGTCTTGAACCAAAAAACTGTTACCCATACAGTTAGGCAGTTAGAACCGCGTTGGCGTTGTATGAGAAGGGGATTTCCATGTCTATTGTCGATCGGTTGCGCTACGACGGTAAGCGGGCGCTGATTGTCGGCGGTGCGACCGGCATGGGCGCGGCGGCCGCCAAGTCGGCTGCCGAACTCGGCGCCGAGGTCATCGTGCTGGACTACGCGCCGGTGGATTACGACTGCGCCCAGGCGGTGCAGGTGGATCTGCGCGACCCCGCCTCGATCGACTCCGCCCTCGACCAGATCGAAGGGCCCATCCACGCTCTGTTCTCCGCCGCGGGCATCGCGGACGGGGCGACCGACCTGCTGAAGATCAACTTCATCGGCCACCGCCACCTCATCGACCGGCTGCTGGAAAAGAACCAGCTGCCCAATGGCTCCTCGATCTGCTTCATCTCCTCGGTGGCCGGCATGGGCTGGGAGAACGACCTGGACCTGATCAACGAGTTCCTGGCGACGCCGGACTACGCGGCGGCCGTGGCGTGGTCCGAGGCCCACGAGGCCGAGGGCATCATCCACTACGGCACCAGCAAGAAGATCATCAACACCTACGTGGCCAACCAGGGCTACCCGCTGCT
This sequence comes from uncultured Actinomycetota bacterium, assembly GCA_963758775.1. GTDB lineage: Bacteria > Actinomycetota > Actinomycetes > Mycobacteriales > Mycobacteriaceae > Mycobacterium. The sequence goes on along the minus strand of CAVWWU010000009.1, from coordinate 312,650 downwards.
GAAGAAGGGCATCCGCATCAACGCGATCTGCCCGGGACCGACCGACACCCCGCTGGCGCAGGCCAATGCGGACCTGTGGCTGTCCTTCGCGCAGGACTACCGCGACGAGACCGGCTCCAAGGTCCACACGCCCGAGCAGATGGGCGACGTCATGGCGTTCCTCAACAGCGACGCCGCCTGCGGCGTCAGCGGGGTCACCCTGCTGGTGGACACCGGGCACACGATGGCGTCGATCACCGGCGCGTACGCCCCGGGCAAGCCGCTCATCGACCTGATCATGGGCAAAGTCCAACTCTAGTCTCGTCCGCGTACCGTCGGGACACATGGCACGCATAGTCATCATCGGTGGGCACGGCAAGGTCGCTTTGCCTCTCGCCCGCATCCTGAGCGAACGCGGTGACGAGGTCAGTTCGGTAATCCGCAACCCCGACCACTGCGGCGAGGTCGCGGAGACCGGCGCCAAGCCCGTCGTCGCCGACATCGAGCGGCTCGACACCGCCGCGCTGGCGGAACTGCTGGCCGGGCACGACGCGGTGGTCTTCTCCGCGGGCGCGGGCGGCGGCAACCCGGCACGCACCTACGCCGTCGACCGCGACGCCGCGATCCGGGTGATCGACGCCGCCGCGCAGGCAGGTGTGCCGCGGTTCGTGATGGTGTCCTACTTCGGCGCCGGCCCGAATCACGGTGTGCCGCAGGACGACCCGTTCTTCGCCTACGCCGAGGCCAAGGCGGCGGCCGACGCGCATCTGCGGGCCAGCGAGCTGGACTGGACGGTGCTGGGACCGGGCCGGCTGACCCTGGAGCCGGCGACGGGCCGGATCGCGGTGGGGCAGGGCGCGGCGCGTCCCGAAAAAGACTCGGTCTCGCGCGCGGACGTCGCGCAGGTCGTCGCCGCCGCGCTGCACGACGACTCGACCATTGGCCGGACCATCGAGTTCAACAACGGGGACGTCCCGATCGAGGCGGCGCTGGCACCCTGACGTCGGCGCGGGGCATTCGCAGGCACGGTGCACCCGCCCTCGCACGGATCACGGATCCCGACGGGCGGCGACCCGGATCAGGCATCGTCCTGCTCGGGTAATTGCTGGCGGGCGGTCGTAAACGCCCGGGCGCCTTGCAGCAGCGTGACGCGGTCTTCTTCACTCATCAGTTGGCTGACCGCGGTCAATGCCTGCATGCGCAGGGTGAGCAATTCGCTGAGCACAGTGCGGCCGGCGTCGGTGAGTTCGAGCAGCGTGGCCCGTCGGTTGGTCGGTGACACGCGACGGGTGATCCAACCGGAATCAGCAAGCCGGTCGCTGAGCCGGCTGGCGGTGGAGGGCAGCAGGTTCAGGTCTTCGCCAAGCGCGGTCACCAAACTCGGTCCCAGGCGTTCCAACGACTGCAAGGCCCGCAGCGGAGCCAGCCCGATCTTTTGCTCCATGTGCTCGAGCACAGCCACGTTGAGTTCCAGCAATCCGCGCGTAGCCAACTCCAGCTCCACGATGAACTGCTCGGACCCTTCGCTCGGGGCGCCGGAGCGAATGCCATTGGTAGCCGAAATGATGCGGCTCCTTCCTTTGCCACGCGCACTCTACATCGGATCCCGCACTTTCCGCACACTGCATATATACCGCGTCGCATGTCGTGCGATTTGCACCATATGCGTGTAGCGTGTTCCAGTGACGGGTGCATGCACCCCGACACCCGCCCAGCCGGCGGGCGCGAGCACAGAATCTGAGCGGGGGTTGACCGGTGTACACCTCGGGGGAGTTTGAAGTCGCCGATGTAGCACGCGTGTGCGCGGCGCTGTCCGCTGCCGTCATCGCCGTCGTCGCGGTCATCGGAGTAACCGCACGATGACCCCGGCCACCCAAGGGCCCGTCCCAGGGCATACTTCGGGCCTGGAGCGCGTCAGCCTGAACCCGTCACATTTCCGCAGCGGCCGATGGCTGGTGCTAGCCGAGGGAGCGGTCCTCGTTGCCCTGGGCAGCGCCGGGATTATCTTGTCGGCAACTCATCACCACGACACCCGGGCGCTCGGGTTCGAGTTGACCGCTTGGTCCGCGGGGTTGCTGCTGGGGTTCGGGGTACTGGCCGTCACGGCAGCTCTATGGCGCCGACTTGCGGTGAAAGTGACCGCGAGCGCTGCCGTGCTGTTCCTGATGATGCTGGTCATCACTAGCGTCGCAGCCGTCCGCGGCGAACCGCAATCGAGCGGGTTCGACGCCTCCGACATCGTGCTCTACGGGGTGCTCGCGGCGCTGAACTTAGCGCTACTCATGTGGCTGGCGCCCGACGCCGTGGAGGGCCCCGCCTGGATCCCGCGGCGCCGACGTAGGGCGACAGAATCTACCGACGCCGAGTGAATCCGTGACCGCCCAACCAACGACGACCTGTGCCGCCGCCAGCGACGGTAGTGCTTGCGCGGAGAAACCCGCGCCCGGAGGACCGCTGACGCCCGCGTGCCGGGTCGGACCCCACACGCTGCGCGAATACGGGCTGCTGGCCGACGGCGAACGCGGCGCACTGATCGGTCCTCACGGCGATGTGGCCTGGCTGTGCGCCCCTCGCTGGGACGACGACGCGGTCTTTTCCACGCTCATCGGGGGCCGGGGGAGCTTTGCGATCACCCCGACCGGGCGGTTCGTCTGGGGCGGACATTATGAGGACGGCAGCCTGATCTGGCGATCCCGCTGGGTCACCGAATCCGGAATAGTGGAGTGCCGCGAAGCCCTGGCCTTCCCCGGCGATCGACACCGGGTTGTGTTGCTGCGCCGTGTGATCCCCGTTCGGGGCCCCGCCGAGGTACAGATTTGCATGCAGCCCGCCGCCGGATTCGGCCGCTACGGTATGCGGGATCCCCACCTCGACGACACCGGGTGTTGGCACGCCCGCGTCGGCGACATGTGGATGCGCATGATCGGGGCGTCCGGGGCGGCGCTGATCGAGCCCGAATGCGGCGCGGCAGCGCTGCACACCGTGATCACCTGCACCGAAGGCGCCCACCACGACCTCATCTTTGAGCTGTCCGACACCGCGCCCACCGACGGTCTACCCGATCCGGACCGGCTCTGGGATGCCACCGAAGCCGCTTGGGCGCACGCCGTCCCCACGCTCGAAGCAAGCATCGCCCCGCGCGACGCCCGACAGTCCTATGCGGTGCTGCGCGGGCTGACCAGCGGATCGGGCGGGATGGTCGCCGCGACCACGATGAGCCTGCCCGAGCGCGCCGGACAGGGCCGAAACTACGACTACCGCTACGCCTGGATCCGCGACCAGTGCTATGCCGGGCAAGCCGTTGCGGTCGCCGGGCCCCATCCGCTGCTCGACGACGCGGTCCGATTCGTCACCGAACGTCTGCTGGAGGACGGACCCGATCTCAAACCGGCCTACACCGTCGCCGGCGGCGCCTTGCCCGGCGAACGTTCCCTGCGGCTGCCCGGTTATCCGGGGGGTTCCGACATCGCCGGCAACCACGCCGGGAATCAGTTTCAACTGGACACTTTCGGGGAGGCGCTGCTGCTGTTCGCCGCCGCTGCGCGCCACGACCGTCTCGACGGCGAAAGCTACCGCGCGGTCACCACCGCGGTCGCAGCGATCACCGAGCGCTGGCAGCAACCCGATGCCGGAATCTGGGAGCTGGACAATCGGCGCTGGGCGCATTCCCGACTGATCTGTGCGGCCGGCCTGCGGACCATGGGCGGCTGCGCATCACCTCACGACGCTGCGCGGTGGAGCGGGCTTGCCGACGCGATCGTCGCCGACACCGCGGACTGCCAGCACCCCACCGGCCGGTGGCAACGCGCGCCGGACGACGCTCGCGTCGACGCGGCGTTGCTGCTGCCAGCGCTGCGCGGCGCGGTGCCGGCCACCGATCCGCGCAGCCGGGCAACCGTTGCCGCGGTCCGTGCCGACCTCGCTGACGAGGGCTACGTCTACCGGTTCCGCCAGGACGAGCGACCGCTGCACGAAGCCGAGGGCGCCTTCGTCCTGTGTGGATTCCTCATGGCGCTCGCGACTCACCAGCAGGGCGACGCGGTCGCCGCCACCCACTATTTCGAACGCAACCGCGCCGCCTGCGGGACCCCGGGGTTGTTCTGCGAGGAGTACGACGTCGTGCAACGCCAACTGCGCGGGAACCTACCGCAAGCGTTCGTGCATGCGCTGATGCTCGAGTCCTCCTTTCGCCTCGCCACGCCACCTCCCCCGGCGACCTGAAGCCACGCCCAGCCGCCGGACTTGGTCCGACGCGACACCCAACGAAGGAGCCTTACATGTCGACACCGCGCACCGTCGTGATCACCGGAGCCAGCGCCGGGATCGGCCGGGCGACAGCCCAGCAGTTCGCCGCTCGCGGCGACAACGTCGCATTACTGGCCCGCGGATCAGCCGGTCTTGAAGGTGCGGTCAAAGACGTCCACAACGCCGGTGGGCAGGCGCTGGCGGTTCCCACCGATGTCGCCGAGTACGGCGAGGTCGAATCCGCCGCCGCCGAAGTCGAGGGCTACTTCGGACCCATCGACATCTGGGTGAATGTCGCCTTCGTCTCGGTGTTTGCGCCGTTTCACCAGATCAGCGCCGAGGAATATCGTCGCGTCACCGAAGTCAGCTATCTGGGTTTCGTGCACGGCACCATGGTCGCGCTGGGCCGCATGCGGCGCCGCAATGCGGGCACGGTTGTGCAGGTCGGTTCCGCGTTGGGCTCGCGCGCCATCCCGCTCCAGTCCGCCTACTGCGGCGCCAAACACGCCATCAACGGGTTCACCGAATCGGTGCGAACCGAACTGATGCACGAGCACAGCAACGTCAACATCACTGTGGTCCAGATGCCCGCGGTGAATACGCCCCAGTTCTCCTGGGTGCTGTCGCGACTGCCCCGCCATCCCCAACCCGTCCCGCCGATTTATCAGCCTGAGGTCGCCGCACGTGCCGTGGTGTTCGCCGCCGACCATCCGCACCGCAAGCAGTACTGGGTGGGGGCGAGCACCGTCGGCACCGTCCTGGGCCAGCGGCTCGCGCCCGCACTGTTGGATCGCTACCTGGCCAAGACCGGCTACACCTCCCAACAGACCAGCCAGCGGGTCAGCCCGGAGCGCCCACACAACCTGTGGGAGCCGCGCGACGACGAGGACGGCGGAGACCACGGCGCACACGGAGTCTTCGACAGCCACGCGCTGGGCCGGTCGCCACAGCTATGGGTATCTCAGCACGCCCGGGCGGCACTGGCCGGTGCGGGCGCCGCAACCGTCGCCGCCACCGCGGCATTGGCGCTGCGACGGCGCCGGTGACGGCACCGATCAGGTGCGAGTTGCGACGAAAGGGTAACTGAGCGTGCAATTCAGGTTCATCGAAATCGTCAGGGGCCTTTGGGGGGCCGCACTATTGGCAGCGCCGCGCCCCGTGTTGTCTCGAATTCACGGGGTTGACGTCGACCGGAAAGCCGTCCTCGTTGCCCGCATCCTGGGCGCGCGGCACGTCACACAAGCCACCCTGTCGGGACTTCACCCCAGCCCGGAAGTCATCGCCACCGGCACCTGGGTTGACAGCGTCCATTCGCTGACGGCGTTCGGCCTTGCTGCGATCAACCCGCGGCGTGCCCGCGGCGCACTCATCGACGCCGCCGTCGCCGCCGTCTGGGCACTGTTCGGCGCTCACGATCTCAGCACGGGCGCGTGCCCGCCGCCGAATCACCAACGGCGTCGCGACCGTCTCGCGCAGCTGATCCTGCCGCTGCTGCCGGGCGGTCAACGGCTCTCGGCCAGCGCCGAACGGGCACGACGCCGACATCAGCCGCCCAGGGATCTGGTCGATCACATTTCACGCAAGTCGTAAAGGAGTGAGGGATAGTGTCTGACACCGTTGCCGACGTTTTGTTGTCTCGGCTGAGGGACTGGGATGTCGGCCAGGTTTTCGGTTTTCCCGGGGACGGCATCAACGGGCTGCTGGCCGCGTGGCAGCGAGCAGGTGACAAGCCCCAGTTCGTCCAGGCCCGGCACGAGGAGATGGCGGCCTTCGAAGCGGTGGGTTTCGCGAAGTTCTCCGGCAAGTTCGGGGTGTGCGTGGCCACGAGTGGCCCGGGCGCCGTGCATTTACTGAACGGCCTGTACGACGCCAAACTCGACCACGTCCCCGTAGTGGCCATCGTCGGGCAGACCGAGCGCTCGGCGATGGGCGGCTCCTACCAACAGGAAATCGATCTGATCAGCCTGTTCAAGGACGTCTGCAGCGAGTACGTGCAGATGTGCACCGTGCCACAGCAGCTGCCTAACCTGATCGACCGGGCGATCCGGATCGCGGTCAGCGAGGGATGCCCCACGTGCATCATCGTCCCTAGTGATGTGTTCGAGCTTCCGTACGAGGCGCCGGAACACGCGTTCAAACAAGTGCCCTCCAGTCTTGGGCTCAGCCCGGCGCGCATCGCGCCGGACGACGACGTGATCCGCCAAGCCGCCGAGGTGCTCAACGCCGGTGCGAAGGTGGCGATGCTCGTCGGTCAGGGTGCTCGTGGCTGCGAGGAGGAGCTGACCGAGGTCGCCGATCTGCTCGGTGCCGGCGCGGCCAAGGCCCTGCTCGGCAAGGACGTCCTGCCCGACGACCTGCCGTGGGTCACCGGCTCGATCGGGCTACTGGGGACCACCGCGAGCTGGCATCTCATGATGGACTGCGACACGCTGCTCACCGTCGGATCCAACTTTCCCTACACGCAGTTCCTGCCCAAATTCGGCCAGGCCCGCGCGATACAGATCGACCGCTCGGGCAAATGGATCGGCATGCGCTACCCGTATGAGCTCAACGTGGTCGGCGACGCCAAAACCACGCTGGCGGCACTGATCCCACTGCTGAAGCCCAAGTCCGATCGCTCCTGGCGCGACCAGATCGAGAAGAACGTGACCAAGTGGTGGAATACCGTGCAGCGGCGGGCGATGACCGACGCCGACCCGGTCAACCCGATGCGGATCTTTCACGAGCTGTCGGAGCGGCTGCCCGCCAACGCGATCGTCGCGGCCGACTCCGGGTCTTCGGCGAACTGGTACGCCCGCCACCTCAAGTTCACCGCGGGTGTCCGGGGATCGCTGTCGGGCACGCTGGCCACCATGGGGCCCGGGGTGCCGTATGTAATCGGTGCGAAATGGGCCCACCCCGACCGGCCGGGCATCGCATTCGTCGGAGACGGAGCCATGCAGATGAACGGCATGGCCGAGCTGATCACGATCGCCAAATACTGGCGGCAATGGACCGACCCCAGGCTCATCATCGCGGTGCTGCACAACAACGACCTCAACCAGGTCACCTGGGAGATGCGGGCGATGGAGGACTCGCCGAAGTTCGCGGCGTCCCAGTCGCTGCCCGACGTCGACTACGCCGCATTCGCGCGCAGCCTCGGCTTGCACGGCGAAAACCTGAACGCGCCCAAGAATTTGGGTGGCGCGTGGGAGCGCGCATTAGCTGCTGACCGCCCGACCGTGCTGGATGTGCAGTGCGATCCGGACGTCCCGCCCATCCCACCGCACGCCACGTTCGAGGAAGCCAAGTCCCTGGCCAAAGCGGTGCTTGGCGGCGACGAGGACGCAGCGGGGTTCATCAAGCAGGGAGTGAAGCAAAAGGTGCAGCAATACCTGCCCGGCGAGAAGAAGGACCGAGGATGAACGTGGTGCGCGCGGCCATGCGTGATCTCCGCACCGGCCGGTTCGAGCGGACGCTGTCGGCGCTGACCGCCGCCGGCGCCGCTGTCACCGCAGGAGAAATTTACCTGTCCCACGACGGCGCCAGCTTCGGCAACAAGATGATGTGGTGGCCGATCGTGGTGGTGCCCACCGCGATTCCGGCTGGCGCGGCGGGATTCTTCTCCCGCCGGGCCGCCAAAACGGTGCTGCCGGTCAGCAGCGCCGCGATCGTGCTCAATGGCATGCAGGGAACGTATTTGCACTGGCGCGGGATCAAGCAGCGGCCGGGTGGCTTCACCAAGTACAACATGGAGTCCGGACCGCCGATGTTCGCGCCGTTGTTGGCGTCGCTGGTCGGCGCGATGGGCCTGTTGGCGGCGCTGTTGCGCCGCGAACGCTTTTCAGTGCCCGGCGACGGAAACGGCGACTGATGCCGTTTCGTCCCGCCACACAGCGCGCGATCACCCCGCAGGGCCGCGGCCGGTTTCCCGGATTCGATGTCCTCGACCAAGTACATACCTGGGACGACGTGACCGCCGGGGTGGTGCTTGCCCGCCTCACATTGCCGAACATGTTGTCTTTCTTCACCCCGGAGGAGGTCGCCGTGGCCCAACCGATGCTCGATCTGCTGCTGGCGCAGGACTGCGAGCCGCGGGTGCCGGTGCTGCCACTGATCGACTCCCGACTGGCGACCGGTGAAACCGACGGCTGGCACTACGACGACATGCCGGAAGACGGCCAGGCCTGGCGTGACACCCTGGCGCATCTCGACAAGGACGCATATCGGCACCACGGAATCGGCTATGCCGAGCTGACCAGTGCCGAGCAGGCCCGCCTGCTGCAGAACGTGGCCGACCTGGCGGACGGCGGCGGTTCCTGGCGCGGGCTTACCGCCAGCCACGTATGGAGCTTGTGGACGCGCTACGCCAACGCCGCGTTTTATTCTCATCCCTGGGTGTGGAACGAGATCGGCTTCGGCGGGCCCGCCTATCCGCGCGGATACCTCAATCCTGGGATCAACGCCCGCGAAAAATGGGAGACCACCGACCGTAGCGCCGGCGACCCCATCCCCTTTGCTCAGCGGGTCGAGCGGGCCCGCAAGGCCGACGACGACGTGACAGGCAACCGCGATGAATGACTATCGCGCCATCCGTGCCCGCAACGAATCCGCCTGGCTCATCCCCAACGACGGCTCCCGGGTGAACCATCGGCTGCGTGCCGACATGCGCCGCTACGACACCGACGACGAGGTCGATGTCGTGATCGTCGGCGCCGGGGCCGGCGGCGGCACGTTGGCGCAGCGCCTGGCCCGCGCCGGATGGCGCACCGTCGTGCTCGACGCCGGCCCGTTCTGGGATCCCGACACCGACTGGGTCAGCGACGAGCGGGGATCACACGTGCTGTTTTGGACCGACCCCCGCCAGATCGGCGGCGCCGATCCAGTGCCGTTGGGATCCAACAACTCCGGGCGGGGCGTCGGTGGATCCATGGTGCATTACGCAGGATACGTTCCCCGGTTTCACCCTTCGGACTTTCACACCTTGAGCGCCGACGGCGTCGGGGCCGACTGGCCCATCGAATACGCGGCGCTGCGCCCCTACTATCAGCAGATCGAAGCCGAGCTGCCCGTGGCCGGACAGCACTGGCCGTGGGGCGACCCGCACCACTACCCGCACAGTCCCCACCCGGTCGGCGGGAACGGGTTGATCGCGCTCAAAGGCGCTGCGGCACTTGGCATCCCGATGCGGATGGGCCCGGTCGCCATCGCCAACGGGCGCTTCGGCAACCGGCCGCACTGCATTTACCGCGGATTCTGCCTACAAGGCTGCAAGGTCAACGCGAAGGCCAGCCCGTTGATCACCCACATCCCCGACGCGCTGGCCCACGGCGCAGAGGTCAGACCCGATTGCCACGTGTCACGGGTGCTCGTCGATGACCGCAGCGGTCGCGCGATCGGCGTCGAATACTTCCGCGCCGGCGTGTTGCACCGCCAACGCGCCGCCGCCGTGGTGGTCGCCGGGTACTCGATCGAAACCCCGCGACTGCTGTTGTTGTCGGCTACCAACCGCTTTCGTGGCGGGCTGGGCAACGACCACGATCAGCTCGGCCGCTACCTGATGGTGCAGGGTGCCCCGCAGGTTGCCGGACGGTTCGACGACGAGATCCGAATGTTCAAGTCGCCGCCACCCGAAGTCAGCAGCGAAGCCTTCTACGAAACCGACCCGTCGAAACCCTACAAACGCGGCTGGTCCATCCAAACCGTCAGCCCGCTGCCCATCACCTGGGCGGAGCACGTCAGTGCCCAAGGGCATTGGGGCCAGACCTTGCGCGAATACATGCGCGACTACATCCACTGGGCCACCCTGGGTGCGCTCTGCGAACTGCTTCCCCAGCCAGACAATCGGGTCACCCTGGCCGACGAGACCGACCGTCACGGCCTGCCGGTGGCCCACTTCGCCTACAGCCAATGCCACAACGACAAACAGCTCATCAAGGCCGCCACCGCCGTCATGGAGGACATCCTGCGCGCCGCCGGCGCTGAAGAGGTCATCACCATCGAACGCTATGCCCACCTCGTCGGCGGAGCCCGCATGGCCGCACGCCCCGAGGAGGGCGTTGTCGACGCCGAGCACAGGGTGTTCGGCGTCGAGCGGCTTTACGTCGTCGACGGCAGCACGCTACCCACCCAGGGCTCAGCCAATCCCGCACTCACCATCATGGCCCTGGCCGCGCGCGCCGCTGAACTGATGACCGATCATGCCGCGGGCCGCGTCCGCCAGCCCGAAAAGTCATCCGCGTGAGCCTCTCCTGCCGCTCCATCGACCGAGTCGAAGTCGACGTCTACACCGTCGACACCCCCGCTACCGAGGCCGACGGCACCCTGCACTGGAGCGCCACCACCGCGGTCGTTGTCCACGCGCATGCCGACGGAGCGGCGGGACTGGGATGGACCTACAGCACGCCGGCAGCCGCCGCGGTCATCATCGAAGAACTGTCGCCCGTCGTCACGGGCCGCGATGCCTTCGACATTGTCGGTGCGTGGCAGGCGATGCATCGCAGCTGCCGCAACTTCGGAACTCGCGGGCTGGTCATGCAGGCCCTGAGCGCTGTGGACGTCGCCCTCTGGGATCTCAAGGCCAAGCTGCGCGACGAGCCGCTGAGTGACCTATTCGGACAGGCTCGTTCGGAAGTGCCGATCTACGGCTCCGGCGGCTTCACCACACTCGACGAGGACCAGCTCGGCGAACAAGTGGCCGCCTGGTGCGCCGCCGGGTGCACGGCGATGAAGATCAAGATCGGGCAGGACTGGGGTTCCAACATCCCCCGCGATCTCCAACGGGTCCGTCAGCTGCGTGAGCTTGCTGGAACGGACGTAGCGCTGATGGTGGATGCGAACGGCGCCTACTCTTCGGGGCAGGCCCGGCGTGTCGGCGCCGCCCTCGACGAATTGGGGGTCGTCTGGTTCGAAGAACCGGTGAGCAGCGACGACATTGACGGGCTATCCGGCGTTAAGAACGCCGTGCGCTGCGACGTCGCGGCCGGGGAGTACGTCTCTGATCTTTACGACGCGCGGCATCTCTTGCCGGCGGTGGACTGCCTGCAGCTCGACGCGACCCGCTGCGGCGGCTACACCGGGTGGCTGGCCGCCTCTAGGGTCGCGGCGTCCCACAACCTCGAAGTGTCGGCTCACTGCGCCCCGGCGCTGCATGCTCCAGTGGCCGCCGCCGTCGCCAACCTGCGCCACATCGAATACTTCATCGACCACTCCCGACTGGAACCCAAGCTGTTCGACGGGCTACCCGCAGCGGCCAACGGGGCCCTCGCACTCAATACCACGCGGGCCGGCCACGGAATGACCCTCGCCGCTAGCGCCGACGAATACCACCGGTGAGCGCAATCATTGCCCGCACCGCACTCCTCGAAGCGGGCCAAGGCGAAACTCGGTAATCTCGACCACGCAGCTGGTCTGCTGTGGCCGCACCCTGCGGCTTCGGCATCGAGCGGAGCATGTTAACCATGCCCCGCAAGAGGGAACCCGGTGAGAGTCCGGGACTGTCCCGCAGCGGTATGCAGGAACGACCGCCGTCAGAGTTTTTAGCAAGCACTGGTCACCACGACTGGGAAGCGACGGCCACTAGGAGCACCTACCCCGGTGCGCGCCTGCGAGTCCGAAGACCTGCCAGCAGTACCGGGCGCGCCGCGCCCGGTGGCTCGTCGCCTCGTGGAATGGGCGTTCGGCCGAAGCCGTTGCGGTGTTTGTGCACCGCTTAACGGGTCGGCTGCGTGTCCGCGGGCGGTGACCACACCGTCAATAGAAGGACCAGCTAGTGACCTCTCAACCATTCACCGCAACCATTGTCGGCTCTCCCCGGATCGGCCCCAAGCGTGAGCTCAAACGCGCCACCGAGGGCTACTGGGCCGGCCGGACCAGCCGTTCGGAGCTAGAGTCCGTCGCCGCGGAGCTTCGCCGCAACACCTGGCAGGCCCTGGCCGCTGCCGGCCTGGACTCCGTGCCGATCAACACGTTCTCCTACTACGACCAGATGCTCGACACCGCGGTCATGCTCGGCGCGCTGCCGGTGCGGGCCGAGCGGGTGCCCGACGACCTAGACCGCTACTTCGCCGCGGCGCGCGGCAACAAGGACGTCGCGCCGCTGGAGATGACCAAGTGGTTCGACACCAACTACCACTACATCGTGCCCGAGATCGAGTCCGCGACCACGTTCGCGCTGAACCCGGACAAGGTGCTCTCCGAGCTGAAAGAGGCTCTCGCGCTGGATATTCCGGCCCGCCCGGTGGTCATTGGCCCGATCACGTTCCTGCTGCTGAGCAAGGGCGTTAACGGCGCGGGCGCACCGATCGAGCGGCTGCAGGAGCTGGTGCCGGTCTACTCCGAGCTGCTGTCGCTGCTGGCCGATAACGGCGCGCAGTGGGTGCAGCTCGACGAGCCGGCGCTGGTCACCGACATCTCACCCGACGCACCCGCGCTGGCCGAGGCCGTCTACAACGCGCTGGGGGCGTTGAGCAGCCGGCCCGCGATCTACGTCGCGACCTACTTCGGTGACCCGGGCGCTTCGCTGGCCGCGCTGGCGCGCACGCCGGTCGAGGCGATCGGCGTCGACCTGGTGTACGGACCGAACACGGCCGTCGCGGCGGTCCCCGAGCTGGCCGACAAGACACTGGTCGCCGGCATCGTCGACGGCCGCAATGTCTGGCGCACCGACCTGCAGGCGGCCCTGAGCAAGCTGGCCAGCCTGCTGGGCTCCGCGGGCCATGTCGCGGTCTCGACGTCGTGCTCGACGCTGCACGTGCCGTACTCGCTGGAGCCCGAGGCCGGCCTGGACGACGCGCTGCGCAGCTGGTTGGCGTTCGGCGCGGAAAAGGTAGGCGAAGTCGTCGTCCTGGCGCGCGCCCTGCACGAGGGTCGCGAGGCCGTGGCCGAGGAGATCGAGGCGTCCAACGCCGCGGTCGTCTCCCGCAAGAAGGACCCGCGGCTGCACAACGACCAGCTGCGGGCCCGCATCCACTCGATCGTCGCTTCCGGCACGCACCGCGGCGAGGCAGCGCAGCGCCGCGCCAGCCAGGACGCGCGGCTGCACCTGCCGCCGCTGCCGACCACGACGATCGGGTCGTTCCCGCAGACCGTCGAGATCCGCAAGGCGCGCGCCGCGCTGGTCGCCGGCGAGATCGACGACAACGAGTACGACCGGCGGATGAAGCAGGAGATCGCCGACGTCATCAAGCTGCAGGAGGACCTCGGCCTGGACGTGCTGGTGCACGGCGAGCCGGAGCGCAACGACATGGTGCAGTACTTCGCCGAGCAACTGGACGGATTCTTCGCCAGCAGGAACGGCTGGGTGCAGTCCTACGGCAGCCGCTGCGTGCGGCCGCCGGTCCTCTACGGCGACGTCATCCGTCAGCACCCGATGACCGTCGAGTGGGCCGAATACGCGCAGTCGCTGACCGGCAAGCCGGTGAAAGGCATGCTGACCGGTCCGGTCACGATCCTGGCGTGGTCGTTCGTGCGTGACGACCAGCCGCTGGCCGACACCGCCAACCAGGTGGCGCTGGCCATCCGCGACGAGACCGTCGACCTGCAGTCGGCCGGCATCGCGGTCATCCAGGTCGACGAGCCCGCGCTTCGGGAACTGCTGCCGCTGCGCCGCGCCGATCAGGAGGACTACCTGCGCTGGGCCGTGGGGGCTTTCCGGTTGGCCACCTCCGGCGTCGACGACTCGACGCAGATCCACACTCACCTGTGCTACTCGGAGTTCGGCGAGGTGATCGGGGCCATCGCGGACCTTGACGCCGACGTCACGTCGATCGAGGCGGCCCGCTCGCACATGGAGGTGCTCGACGACCTCAATTCGGTCGGCTTCTCCAACAGCGTCGGGCCCGGTGTCTACGACATCCACTCGCCGCGGGTGCCCAGCGCCGGGGAGATGGCCGAGTCGTTGCGCGCCGCGCTGCGGGCGGTGCCGGCTGAACGGCTGTGGGTCAACCCCGACTGCGGCCTGAAGACGCGAAAAACCGACGAGGTGACCGCGTCACTGCAGAACATGGTGGCCGCCGCCCAGGAGGTGCGCGCCGGCTAGATGCCGAGCCACTTGGCCACCCAACAGGTCCGAGCGTCACGCTAGAGTGACGCTCGGCGGCCACCGTCACTCTGGCGTGACGCTCGGCGCGGGTTCCGACAGCACCTGGACCGGCACGTCGTCGGCCCAGGGCTGTCGGGTCACCATGTCGGCGACTTTGACTGTGCCACGCTCGAATTCGCCGGTCGCCGCGTCCACCAGCCGGTAGGACTGGGTTTGCTTGTGGATCGGTTGCGCGTCGAGCAGGACGACACGCACCTCGCCGGGCAAGAAGCCGCAGCGCTGTTGCATCGCGGTGATCAGCTGCTCGTTGTGCATGTGACCGTCACCGAAGTTCCACCCGATGGCGGCGCAGCAGATGCGTTCCCCGTCGGTGATGACGTAGTCGTCCTCGTTCTGCCCTGCCATCGCCCGATGCGCCAGGGTGAATAGCGCGCGGCCGTGAGTGTTCATGGCGCGGAAGGCATATCCGAGGTACATCCCCGTCGCCGCCTGCTCCTTGCCGAAGTACCGCTCCAGCTGGGCCTGCGGCATGCTGGCGATCGAGACGATGTTGTGGCTGATCTTCTTGTCGGCCGACGGCTTGATGCACCACATCGTGGTGTCCCAGTTGCCGGCGTAGTAGCGCATGCCGGGCAGAAACGAGATCTTGCGCGGAAATAGGTTGCCCGCGATCACGATTCCCGCGACGATCGCGATGAAAATCCCCACCGGCACCGGGTTGTGCAGGTCGGTCAAACCCAGCTTGGCGTGACCGACGAACAGGGACAGCACACCGCCGATCATGAACACGTTCCATTCCAGGGGCACGCCCATCGGAATGGCCGACAGGATGCCCAGGTGGAAGATCACCATGATCGTCGCGGCCACCGCGGTGGGCCAGCCGCCGTGCGCGACGAATAGCGCGACGGGCACGCACATCTCCACGAAGGTGCTGAAGTGGGCGAAGATTCGCGACAGCCGTCCGGGCCGCAGGTCGTCGGGGAACTTCTCGAAGAACATCCGCTTGATGAACCGCGGCCGAAACAGCGGGTTGTTGGACATCATCGTGGACATGACGAACGGGAAGTGCTTGTTGAGCTTCGAGGTGGCCGCACCCATCCAGATGATCAGGAACACCAGCTTGGCCGCGACGATCGAGTCGACACCGCCGAAAAGGAACGTCGCGGTCAGCGTCACGTAGACCTCGCCGCGCGCGGCCAGGAAGATCACCTTGTCGCGCAACCCCAGGATCGCCATGATCGCCAGAATCACCCAGACCCGCCACATCGGCAGCAACCCGACGGTGGTGCCCAGCTGCGGGACGGGTCCCGTGCCGTCGGCGAACAGGGTCCCGAACGTCATCAGCAGCAGCGCGGCATACAGCGCCACATCCAGCAGGGTGCGGACGCTGCCTTTGGTCAGCGGGACGCGATTCGGCCACGGTGGCAGCCGGATGGTGTCGGGTCGCAGCCAGTACAGGATCGAGCCCATCGGCGGGATGAACCGGTTGTTCAGCGGTCCGAAGCCGCAGCCCAGCCCGATCACCTCGAACAGCAGCGTGTAGAGCACGACCTTCTCGAACACGATCGGCTCGGCGTACCAGCCCCTGACGTCGGTGGCCCCGGCCAGACCCGTCGTGGTCGCCACCGAGAACAGCCAGGCGCCCAGGATGTACAGCAGGATCTTGACGACGTAGAACAGGTGGATGACGACCGGCGTGCCGAAGCCCACCTCGGCCCAGTGCCTGGCCATCGGGCGGATCTTCTCGCTGCGGGTGCCCTTGCTCCACTCGTCGATGTCGATCTCCGGCATAACGGGCTTGAGGAATCCCATGAACGTCAGATTAGAACGCCGTCGCCCGTGTATGGGTTAGGGTCCATCATACGCAGACTTTGGTGTCTGATTGCCGTCTTGACTTTGAGCAGCGGTCCGCAAGATCCTGTCGCGAAAGCCGATGCGCCCTCGCCGGGCGATTCATGCCCGACGCTGCACGCGACCACCCAGGACGCCAACGGCCGAACGATGTGGTGCAACCCCACGATGACCGGCAATCACAGCCTGGTGTGGCAGTACGGCGGACCGAGCTAGCCTCCCGCCGAGGCGATTTCAGCGAAAGATCCCCGCCGGGAGCGTCGGTGCCTTGTCCAGCACCCGCGGATCCACCCCGATGTTGAGCGCGCCCAGCGCCCCGGCACCCAATTGTCCCAGCGAGTCCACGGCCGATAGAAACCGTTGTTGTTCAACGGGTTCCACCACGCCCTCGGCGAGCTCGGTGAACTTGTGCACATACTGCTCCCGTTTGAACGGCCGCGCTCCCAATGGATGGGCATCGGCCACCGCCAGCTCGTCGCTGATCACCTCGCCGCTTTTCAGCGTCACCTCCGCACGCGCCCCGAAAGCCTTGCCGGCCGGATCGGTGGAGTGGTATCGGCGGGTCCACTCCGGGTCCTCGACGGTGGAGATCTTGCGCCACAGTTCGACGGTGTCGGGCCGGTGCGCGCGCTCGGGGGCGTAGGAGCGCTCATGGTGCCAGGTGCCGTCCTGGAGGGCGACGGCGAAGATGTAGGGCAGCGAGTGGTCGAGGGTTTCCCTGGACGCGTCCGGGTCGAACTTCTGCGGGTCTCCGGAGCCGGTTCCGATCACCTGGTGGGTGTGGTGGCTGGTGTGCAGCACGATCGCCGCGATCTCGGCGAGGTCGGCTTCCAGATCAGAAAAGCGCTCGCGCAGCCGGCGCGCCAGGTCGATCGGCGCCTGACTCTGATACTCCGCCGAGTACTCCTTGGTGAAGCTGTCCAGAATCGCGCGCTTCGGTTCGCCGGGCCCGGGCAACGGCACCTGATATTCGCGTTCGGGGCCGCCGAGCAGCCAGGCGATGACGCCGTCCTCCCCCTCCCAGATCGGGGACGGCGATCCCTCGCCCCGCATCGCCCGGTCGACCGCCTCGATGGCGACCTTTCCGGCGTGCGCGGGCGCGAACGCCTTCCAGCTCGAGATCGCGCCCTTGCGGGACTGACGGGTGCTGGTGGTGAGGTGCAGCGCCTGCCCGACCGCCCGGTAGATGGTGTCCGAGTCCAGCCGCAGCATGGTTCCGAGGCCCGCGGCCACCGACGGGCCCAGATGCGCGATGTGGTCAATCCTGTTCTCGTGCAGGCAAATTCCCTTGACCAAGTCAATCTGAATCTCGTACGCCGTCGCCAAACCCCGGATCAAGTCGGCGCCGGAGACGCCGAGGTGCTGCGCGACCGCGACAAGCGGCGGGATGTTGTCGCCGGGATGCGAGTAGTCGGCGGCCAAAAACGTGTCGTGGAAATCCAGTTCGCGCACCGCCACACCGTTGGCCCAGGCCGCCCACTCGGCCGAATAGCTGCCGCCGACGCCGAAGACGCCCGCACCCGGCGCCGCGGGATGCGCCAGCGCCTGCGCACGCGCGACCGCGACCGGGCGGCGCAGCACCGACGCCGCACTGACGGCGGCGTTGTCGATGATCCGGTTGCGCACCATCTCGGCGGTCTGCGGGTCGACCTCGACCGTGTCGACGGCGACCTCGGCGATCTTGTTGGCCAAATGTTCACTGCGCGGAAACTCGTCGGCGCTGCGCCGCGCTCGGACCGTGTGAACCAACATGATTCGCACACTCTATCGCGGCTCGGCGATATTGACCGGCCCGCAAATTTGTCAAAGCGTCAGTCGGTCAACAGATTTCAGTCCGACAAGAAATCCGCGCAAACCCCGACCCCCGGGGTAGGTGTCGGTGTAGCTTTCTCGGCACGACGGGGTGAGCGAGGAGCCGACCGTGACAGAGTTCGACTATTGCGTCGTTGGAGCGGGATTCGCGGGTTTGACGGCCGCGCTGCGGCTTAAGCAAGCGGGCCACTCCGTGATCGTGTTGGAGGCCCGCGACCGGGTCGGCGGTCGCACGTTCACCGTCACTCGCGACGACGGGGTGTGGGTCGATCGTGGCGGCGCCTGGGTCGGGCCGGGCCAGGACCGGATCTACGCGCTGATGCAGGAATTCGGGGTGCCCGAGTACAAGCAGTACAACGAGGGCGACGCCATGATGATCGTCGACGGCAAGCAACACCGCTACGGTGGCACCATCCCGTGGACCATGAGCCCGTGGGCCGTCGCCAACCTCGGCATCGGCCTGCTCCAGGTGGAGCAGATGTGCAAAACCCTTCCCCGCGAAGCACCCTGGGAAGCCAAGAAGGCCACCGAATGGGACCGGCTCAGCATCGCCGAGTGGCTGCAGAGGAGCGTGAAGTCCAAGCAGGCCCGCGAAATGCTCGAGACGGCGATGGCCGGCACCTACACCTCGGCCGCGTCGGAGACGTCGCTGCTGTGGATGCTGCTGCAGCAGGGGTCGGCGGGCAGCGACAGCATCGGTGGCCCCACCTTCGTGATTTCCGGCGAGGGCGGGTCCCAGGACGCCCGCCCGGTCGGTGGCATGGGTGCCATCTACCGACCCATCGTCGGCTACCTCGGCGACGCGGTGCGGCTCTCACAACCGGTGCGCACCATCACCCAGGACGGCGACGGCGTGACGATCCGCTCCGATGGGATGACGGTGCGGGCGCGGCGCGCGATCGTGGCGATCCCGCTGGCGATCGCCAACACGATCAGCTACGAGCCGATGCTGCCGACCGACCGCGCGATGCTGCACCAGCGCATGCCCGGCGGCGCGGTCGTCAAGATCTCCGTCTTCTACGACGAGCCGTTCTGGCGCGCCGACGGGCTGTGCGGCCAGTCCGTCCGCCCCGGCAGCCCGGCCACGCTGACCATCGACGCCTGCACGAACACCGGCGACCCGGGGATCATGTGCGTGATCACCGAGGGGCCCGCCGCGCGGGATCTGGGGCGCCTCGACGAGGCCGAGCGCAAGGCCACGGTGGTGCGCGAACTGGTCGACCGGTTCGGCCGCAAGGCCGGCTCCCCCGCCGAATTCCACGAACAGGACTGGACCAAGGAGCGCTATTCCGGCGGCGGGATGATCAGCCACGCGCCGCCGGGTGTGCTCACCGAGTTCGGCCACGCGCTGCGCCCGCCGTGCGGGCGCATCCACTGGGCCGGCACCGAAAGCTCGGCCACCATGTGCGGGTGGATCGACGGCGCGATCCGCTCGGGCGAGCGCGCCGCGACCGAGGTGGCGGAGGCCGAGTCCGCGACGGTCGGCTGAGCCCCGGGTCAGTTCGCTGCCGCAGGCGGACACGGCGGCGCCAGCCAGCCCGGGACGGCGGGCGGGCCTAGTTGGCCTGTTTGGCCGGTGGCCGGTAGAAGATCACCAACTGGCCGATGGCGCCGGCCAGGCCCAACCCGGCCGACAGCAGCAACCCGTTCCAGCCGTAGAGCCAGTAGTTCGCGCCGAAGATCACGTAGTCCAGGCTGAGCTTGCCGGGACCCAGCGTGGCCACCGCGACGGCCGCAGCCGCCAAGACGAGGTTGTATTCCCAGCCTTCCTTGACGATGAAGAAGCCGTTGGCGCGGTGCACGGTCCAGGCCGCGACGATCATCAGCGAGACGAAGCCCGCGGCCGGGATCGGCGTCAGCAAGCCGGCGGCCAGGCCCAGGCCGGCAGCGGTCTCGGTGCACGCGGCCACCGTGGCGTGAAACTTGCCGGGCTTCATCCCGATGCTCTCGAACCAGCGCGCGGTACCCGGTATCCGGCCGCCGCCGAAGAACTTGTTCAGGCCGTGCGCGGCCATCGTCAGTCCCAGCACCACCCGCAGGATCAACACCGCGACGTCGTAGTAATTCATAGCTGCAAACTATAGGGCCGCGTCCAGGAGCTGAAGGTAGCCGTCGATGTCGGGCACGGCCGACTGTGCCGCGTGAACAGTGATCGTGACGGTATCGCCGATTCCGAGCACCCCGTGGGTTAGCCCCATCAGCGGCGACAGTGGCGGAAACGTGGCCGTCAGCACCACCGGAGCATCCCCGAAGCTCAGATCGGCGGCTCCGCGGTTGAGGCTGGACACCACGGTATTGCCGGCGACCTGCGCCGGCCGGGCATCGGGGTCGAATAGGGAGACGCCCCAACGCAGTAGCGGCGCGGGGATCGCGGCGAAGGCGCGGTCGGCCGCGCGGGTGGCCGGATGCTCGAAACGACGGCGGCCGTTGGCCAAATCGGTCGCGATCCGCTCGATCCGGTCATCAGCACCCAGCTCGGGGTGAAGCCCCACAACGACATTGCCGAAGCGGTTACGTGCCGGTGGCGCATCGGGTTTGGCCATCGGCACTTCGGCGCCCAGCGAATCGACCGACCCGCCGAACAGCCGGGACAGCGCCGCGGACACGGCCGCCAGCACCGCGACGGTGACGGTGGGACCGGTCAGTTGCGCACGCTGTCGCACGAGCGTGCGCATCGAGCGGACGCCGTCCGGTCGGGCGTTGGTCGCCAGCGGGGGCCGCAGCCCCGCTCCCGGCTGCAGCAGCCCGGCGCGGAGGTCGCGAACCAGCTGCCGATGGGCGCGCCCGGCATCCACGGCCCGCCACGGGAAGAAGTCTCCCGCGGGCGGTGCCAACTCGGGCACGGGTACATCCCGGCCAAAAAGCCATGCCGAGACCGCCGCGCTACGGACACCGTCTGCCACGGCATGCGGGACCTGCATCACCACCACCGCGCCCGGCCCGGTGACGCCGGGAATGCCGAAAACCGGGGTGAACACGTGCAGCCGCCAGGACGTCTGGCGGATGTCCAGTTGGTCGTTACCCAGCCCAACGAGAGCTGCCAGGCAACCCCCCCAGGTGTTGTCGGCCAGCTCATGGCAAACCACGTGTTCGGGCCCGACGGCAGTGGGCACCCACCGCGGATAGGTGAGGGCACTCCCGTCGTGGACGCGCACCCCAAGGTCCGGGCAGGCGCGGGCGCGCCGCAACACCTGCTCGATAGCGCGCTCCGGTTCCGCGGGCTCGCCGTCGAACGCGTAGAGGACGAAGTCGTCGTTGGGGACTTTGGCCGACATCCAGTAGAACTGCGCATCGACGGCCGCCATCCGGTGGGCCATCACAGACTCAACCGGGCGAACCGATGAACCCAAGCACCAGTTCGGCGACCCTGTCCGGTTGTTCGAGCTGCAGGAAATGCCCGGCGTGGTCGACGATGGCGGCTTCGCTGCCGGCCGGCAACACCTTTTCGGCCCACTGCGTGAAAGCCGCTGTCATGCAACCGTCGTCGCGGCCGTGCAGGTACAAGCTCGGCAGGATGGGCGCCTCGGTGAAGAACCGGTTCAACTCCGCGTACTGCGGCGGCGGCGCGGTGTTGCGAACGGTTGCCCGGTAGGTTCCCAGCGCCGCGCGCCAGCTTTCCGGTGTCCCGATCGCCGCGTCGACATGGCGCAGGTCCTCGTGGGCGTCCCGATAGCCCGGCGACCATCGCCGCCACAGCAGCGGCAGCAGCCAGGAGGCGGAACGCTCAGGCAGCCAAGGCAATTGGAAGTAGAAGATGTACCAACTGCGCAGCAGCTGACGTGGCAGCTGACCGGCCAGCCGGGCGCGGTCGGCCAGCCGGCTCAGCGAAGTGAACGCCGCCGAGGGCGGCAGCGACATCATGGCCGCCTTGACGAAGGGGCTGTCGGGCATCGCGGCCAGGCCGGTGGCCGCCAGGGCGCCCCAGTCGTGACCGATCACGACGTCGCGCTCGGTGCCGCCGACGGCCTGGCGCACCCGCAGCGCGTCGTCCATCATCGCGCCGGGGTGGTAACTCCCGTCGGCGGGAATCGAGGACGGCGCGTAGCCCCGCATGAACGGTGCGACCACCCGCCACCCCGCCTCGGCCAGCCGCGGCGCGACCTTGCGCCACCCGTATGCGGTGTCGGGGAAACCGTGCAGGCATAACGCGATCGGGCCGTCGGACGGACCCCAGCTCAAGGCCTTGAGGTTCCCGGCGGGGCCGGGTATGTCGACCCAGCGCGGCTCAGTCATGGCACCAAAATAACGCGGCATGTTTGCGGTCGGTCAACCCGCTAACGTCTAGCTATGACGACCTCGGCGCAGGCTCGCCGCTGGGCCAAGACCGGTGCCACCCAGCAGCGGATCCTCGACGCGGCGACCGAGGCCTTCGCCACCAGGGGCTACACCGCGACGACGATGGCGGACGTGGTCGCCGGCTCCGGGGCCAGCGTCGGCAGCATCTATCACCACTTCGGCGGAAAGCGCGAGCTGTTTCTCGCGATCTTCGAGCAGATGGCCGACGCCGTCGACCGGCGCATCGACGACGCGATGCGGCACGCGGGCCGGCATCCAAGCGCCCGGCCCGATGGGCGACGGGTGTTCGACCTGCACGTGCGGGCCTATCTGGAAGCGATGTGGGAGAACCGGCGTCTGGCGCGGGTGCTCACCTCCGGGGACACACCGGCCGGGTTCGAGGTCGCCCGCCGCGACCGCATGCAGGCCGCCTTCCGCAGTTGGATGGCGGTGCTCGAACTGGACAAGTCGTTGCGGGGTCAGTTGCTCGGCCGGGTGCTGATCGCGGCCATGGCGGAGTCGTCGCTGATGGTCGCCGACTGCGAAACCCCCGACGAGGTACCCGAGATCATCGGCGCGACGATCGAGTGGATCGACCGGCTCACTGAGTGACTAGGCCCTCGCTGCCGTCATGGTGATCTCGATGCTGCCTTTGCAGGGTCCGCTCGCGATGTCGGTGTGCATGACGCCGGCCAGGGTCCCGTCGGCTTGGGGCGTGTAATGCACCGTGGAGTGGGCCGGAGCCCATTGGATCGTGGTGTCGGGCATCATGCAGTCCCATTGGAAATCGCTGACTTGCGTCCAGGCCGACCCGTCCCAGGTGAACACCACCGGCTGCGGCACCGTCGGATTGCTCGGCGGCGGGCCGCTGACGATGGTGGCGGTGCACTTTCCGCCCGTGCAGCTCGATTTGAACCCGTAGGTTTCGGTGTGCTGACCCTCCGGGTCACCGGCCGCGATGCTGGTCCCGGACTTCGGCCCGACCATGAACGTGATGGCGTACTGGCCGTTCCAGGACGGCTGGTCGGCGGCCGCGGTGGCGGGAAGCACCCCGGCGACCGCGAGCGTGGCACACACACCGACGAGGTTGTTCAGACGATCGGGTGCCATCAGTACTCCTTAGGTGAGCGACATGGCGAAACCGTTGACGTCACGCATGCTTGCCGCAAAGACATCCGGCATGGCGCCCGGGAACAGCAGGTCACCGCCGTGGCACGTGCCGGCGACCATGCGGCCCACCGCAGGAACTCCCGCACGCACCAGGCGCCGGTAGTAGTCCAGCCCCTCGTCGCGCAGCGGATCCAGCTCGTTGACGGAGATGACGTGCGGGGGCATGCCGCTCAAGTCCTCGTCCGTCGCGACGCCCGGCCAGCAGGTGGGGTCGTCGGAGTGCGCGCACTCGGGGTCGTAAATCGACGCCTCAACCGCCAATAACTCACAGCTGACGAAGTAGCCGTCGTTTTCTCGCATCGACGCAAGCTCGGCCGGTTGTTCCCGCCAACGGTTGGAGATGAAGGGGCACTGTGCGTACGCACCGGCGATCTCGCGCAGCCAGCCCTCACGCTTGGCCTTGTGCGTGACCGCCAGCGTGAGGTTGCCGCCACCCGATTCGCCCGAGACGATCAGGTGCGTGACGCCGAGGCGCTCACGGTTGGCGAAAACCCAACGCACCGCGGCGGCGCAGTCGTTCAGCCCGGCCGGATACGGATGAACACCAAGCTTGCCGCCCGAGTTGCGGAATTCCACGCCGACGACGACAAGCCCTGTGCCGGCGAGGAATTCGCAGCCGCGCATGACTCCCGTGTCGGCGGCGCTGAGGAAGGCCATGCCGCCACCGTGCAGGTGCACGACGCACGGCAGAGCCACGTCGGTGTCGGGTCGGCTGACATACAGCGTCATGTCCTGGCCGTCGCCGCCGGGGATGGTGACGGTCGTCGTCGTCACTCCTTCGACGATCGGCATTGTCTGCGCCAACGGCTCGAACAGCGTGCTCATCGCCTCTTCGATTTTGGCGGTGAAGGCCAGGCGGTCGGCGAGTGGGGAGTCGACGGTCACCGGCGGCGGAGGTGCGAGACCGTCCATGCCGAACGGCGCTAATGCCTTGACCATTCTGGGGTCCGAACGTGGATCGGTACCGAGCGTGCAATCGGGATTGGCGAGTCGACCGTCGGGCATGAGGCAGATCCTAGATCCCGAGGTGCGCGGCTTCTGCCGCCTTCTCCA
This sequence comes from uncultured Actinomycetota bacterium, assembly GCA_963758775.1. Lineage (GTDB taxonomy): Bacteria > Actinomycetota > Actinomycetes > Mycobacteriales > Mycobacteriaceae > Mycobacterium. Next base: position 288,244 of record CAVWWU010000009.1, on the reverse strand, counting down.
TTTCAGCAATGACGATCTTGCGCATGCCGTACATCGCCTGGGTGGCCGCCGTCGCGCGGCCCGGGTCCGGATCGGTCACCAGCTCGTAGAGCCGGTCCGGAACGATCTGCCAGCTCACGCCGAAACGGTCCTTGCACCAACCGCACTGCGACTCCTCGCCGCCGTCGGTCAGCCGGTGCCAGTAGTAGTCGACCTCGTCCTGGTCCTTGCAATGCACCGTGAACGACACCGCCTCGCTGAACGGGAACTGCGGGCCGCCGTTGATCCCGATGAACCGGTTGCCGTCGAGCACGAACGTGCCCGACAAGACCGAGCCCGGCTCGCCGGGGCCGGCATCGGTGGATCGGTTGTAGTCCTCGACGGTCGAGTTCGGAAACACCGAGGTGTAGAAGGCCGCCGCCTCCTCCAGGTTGTGGTCAAACCACAGCGAGGGCGTAATCGATGGCATCGCAGTCCTTTCAGGTCCTATCTGTTCAGTCCCATGGATAGACCGTCCCGCGGACCGCAAATCATCGTTGACAGTATTAGAACGCGATTCTAAATTGAGCAGATGGCCGCGCCGGCGCTGCAGCACTCCCTGAAGTTGTGGGCCAACTCGGGTGACTCCCACTTCATCGAGCCCGAGGACCTGTGGCGCTCACGCCTGCCGAAACGGCTGGCCGAGCTGGTGCCGCGCAGCGAGAAGGACCCGGATGGCACGTGGGAGTCGATCCACGTCGACGGCCAGGTCTTCCGCCGCCGCCTGCCGAGCATCGCGCAGGAGGAATTCATGCACGCCACCGTGGCCGCGGCGGGCGCGCGCGACGTCGACAAACGACTGGCCGACCTGAACGCCGAAGGCATCTGGTCGGAACTGGTATTCCCGTCGCTGGGCATGTGGTCCGGCTCGTTTCGCACGGCGGAGCTCATGCGGGAGACGATGCGGGCCTCCAACGACTGGGCCAAAGAGACGATCATGGACCACTCCCCGCGGCTGATCCCGACCGCGCAGGTGTCGACACTGGACATCGACGACGCGGTCGAAGAGCTCAAGCGTTGCGGCGCAATGGGATTCAAGGCAGTGTTCCTGCCGGTGGCGCCCCATCCGGCACAGCGCGACTACAACCGCGACGAGTGGGAGCCGTTCTGGGCCACCGCGGAAGAGGTCGGCATGGTGGTCGCCTTCCACATCGGCAGCGAGCCAATCGATTTCGCCGCCGGCAACAGCATCGGGGTCACCCATCACGGCCCGGGCGGCGCCGTGCTCAACTACACCGAGACGTCGTTCGGCGGCCAGCGCGCCGTGGTCAAGCTCGTCGCATCCGGCGCGCTGGATCGCCATCCGAACCTCAAAGTCCTGGTGTCGGAGGGCGGGGCCACGTGGGTGCCGTTCATCGCCGATCGGATGGAGGAGGGCTATCGCCAGCACGCAATGGTGGTGCGGCCCAAGCTGAAACGCAGCCCGCGCGAGATCATCTACTCGCAGGTGTACGCGTCGTTCCAGCACGACCGGTCGGCGGTCGCGGCGGTGACGGCGATGGGTTTCACCAATGTGCTCTGGGGCAGCGACTACCCGCACATGGAGGGCACCTTCGGCCACACCCAGGCCACCCTGCACGACCTGTTCGACGGCGTCGATCAGACGACCAGGGACCGCATCCTGTTCGGCAGCTTCGCCGAGCTGTTTCCGGACGCGCCCCTGCCACCGCCACCCGGCGCGAACAGTGGTTAAGCCGCCTAGGTAGCGTCCAGGGATGACCACGGTGAACAGCAGCGCACAGACGGTCGAGTTTTCCGGTGCCGGTGGCCTCACCCTGATCGCCGACGAGTGGAACCGCGGCACGCACACGCCGCCCGAGCGGCCGACGATCTTGATGTTGCACGGCGGCGGCCAGAATCGCTTCTCCTGGAAGAACACCGGCCAGATACTGGCCGACGACGGCTTTCACGTCATCGCGCTGGATTCGCGGGGTCACGGCGACAGCGATCGGGCGCCCGACGCGGACTACGACGTCGAGACGCTGACCGCCGACGTCATGCGCGTGCTGAACGCGATCGACCGAGCGGTGGTGATCATCGGGGCCAGCATGGGCGGCCTGACCGGCATCCTCGCCGCCGACCGCGCCGGCCCGACCAAGGTGACCAAGCTGGTGCTCGTCGACGTGGTGCCCCGATTCGAAAAGGGCGGCAGCGCCCGCATCCGCGATTTCATGATGAGTGGCCTGGAAGGTTTCGAGACGCTGGAGCAGGCAGCCGATGCCGTCGCCGCCTACCTGCCCTACCGCAAGAAGCCGCGCAGCCCGGAGGGGCTGAAAAAGAACCTGCGCCTGCGCGACGGGCGCTGGTATTGGCACTGGGACCCGGCCTTCATGACCAAGCCGGGCGACGACCCCGAGCTACGCACCGAGAACTTCGAGCATGCGGCCAAAAACCTACGGATCCCCGTCTTACTGATCCGCGGAAAGCTGTCCGACGTCGTCAGCCCGGAAGGCGTCAAGCACTTCCTTGCCACGGTGCCGCGTGCCGAGTTCGTCGAGCTGTCCAACGCGGGGCACACCGCCGCCGGCGACGACAACGACGCGTTCAGCGAGGCGGTCGTGAAGTTCGTCGAGCGGACCTAGCGCTACTCGGCCGGCTTTTCCGCGTGCCCGCCGAACTGCTTGCGCATCGCTGACAACGCTTTGTTGGCGAAGTCGTCGAGGCTGCGCGAGGCGAAGCGGGACTGCAGCGCCGTCGTCAACACCGGGGCGGGCACTCCCTCGTCGATCGCCGCGATGGCGGTCCACCGCCCCTCGCCGGAATCGGAGACGCGCCCGGAGAACTCATGCAGGTCGGGCGATTGATGTAACGCGATCGCGGTGAGATCCAGCAACCAGGATCCGACGACGCTGCCGCGACGCCACACCTCGGCGACATCGGCGATGTCGAAGTCGTACTGGTAACACTCCGGGCTCGACAGCGGCGCGGTTTCGGCATCTCCTTCCAGGATGCGCTTGCCAATGTCCGCATTGCGCAGGATGTTCAGCCCCTCGGCGAGCGAGGCCATCATCCCGTACTCGATGCCGTTGTGCACCATCTTGACGAAGTGCCCGGCCCCCGATGGGCCGCAGTACAGGTAGCCCTTCTCGGGTTGGGCGATCTCGCCGGTTCGGCCCGGGGTGCGCTCGGCCGCGTCCACTCCGGGCGCGATGGTGGCGAAGAGCGGCTCGGCATGGGCGAACGATTTCTCGTCGCCGCCGATCATCAGGCAGTAGCCGCGCTCCAGGCCCCAGACACCGCCGCTGGTGCCGCAGTCCAGGAGTTTAATTCCCTTCTCGCCCAGTAATTTTGAATGCTTCAGGTCGTCGCGGTAGTAGGAGTTGCCGCCGTCGATCACGATGTCGCCGGCCTCGAGGGTGTCGGCAAGTCCTTCGATGACCGTCTGGGTGATCGTGCCCGCCGGCACCATCACCCACACGATCCGCGGCGCGGACATCTTCTCGGCGAGTTCGGCCACCGAGTAGACACCGGTCGTCCTTTCCTCGTCGGCCAAGGCCTTGACGGCGGTGGTGTCGTGGTCGTAGACGACGCATTCGTGTCCGCCCGCGGTCACGCGACGGACGATGTTCGCGCCCATTCGGCCCAGGCCGATCATCCCTAACTGCATTTCACCGGTCTCCTTTTTGTGCCGAGCTCGCCGTTAGCCACGGTTCTTGCCAACTGTGGTGACCGCGCAACAGGGACTGCGCGGCCTCGGGTCCCCATGACCCGCGGTCGTAATACTGGATTTCACAGGGTTTTTCGAGCAGAGGCCCGACGATCCGCCACGTCTCTTCGATGCTGTCTTCCCGCGCGAACAGCTGATGGTCGCCGGTCAGTGCGGCGTGCAGGAGCAGTTCGTAGGGCGTTTCCGGATCACCGAGGTCCGTCTGGAACGAAGAGTCCAGGTGCACGTCATGCCATGCGTCGCCGACCCGGGCCGACAACTGCAGCCGAAGCCCTGGCTCGGGATCGATGCGCAGCACAATCTGGTTGGCGTCGGCCGGCCGGTGCTCCGGCAGGAACGCCAACTTGGGCACCCGGTGTAGAAACAGCCGCACCTCGGTGACTCGTTCCGGCAGGCCCTTGCCCGCACGCAAAAAGATCGGCACGCCGGCCCAGCGCCAGTTGTCGATCTCGGTGCGCAGTGCGACGAAGGTCTCAGTCTGCGAATCCTTTTGCACGCCAGCGATATCCGTGTAGCCATGGTATTGGCCCCGCACGCAGCGCTTGGGGTCCAATGCCGGGATGGCGCGAAAGACGTCGGCCTTTTTGTCGTTCACGTCGTCGGCGCTGTTTCCGACCGGGGGCTCCATCGCGACCAGCGCGAGCACCTGCAGCAGGTGGTTTTGCACGACGTCGCGCAGCGCGCCGACCGGATCGTAGAACTTCCCACGGTCCTCGACGCCGATGTTCTCGGCCATGGTGATGTGCACCTCGGACACGCTGTGCCGATCCCACAGCGCGGCCAGCGCCTGGTTGGCGAACCGCAGGTACTCGAGCTCGACCACGGGCCGCTTGCCCAGGAAGTGATCCACCCGCATGATCTGGTCTTCACGCAGCACGGCCCGCAACCTCGCGTTGAGTTCCCGGGCGGAGTTCAGGTCATGGCCGAACGGCTTTTCGACCGCCACCCGCGCATGATCCACCAATCCGGCCTTGCCCAGGTTTTCGACGATCGGCGCAAACAGGAACGGCGGCATCTCCAGGTAGTAGAGGGGACGCTTCCCCGATCCGATTCGCTTGGCCAGCTGCTCGTAGAGCGCCATGTCGGTGACGTCGCCGTGCAGGTAGTCCAAGCGGCCGGCCAGCCGATCGAACACGTCGTCGTCGATCTTCTGGCCGGCATCGTTGATGGCCCCGCGGGCTCGCTCGAGAAGCTTCTCGACGGAGACGTCGTCGCTGGCCACACCCAGGATCGGGCAATCCAGCAACTTGCGGGCCTCGAGCCGGTATAAGGCGCAAAACGTCATCTTGCGGGCCAGATCGCCGGTAATCCCGAAGATCACCAGCAGGTTTGAGGAACCACCACCGTCGTCGGCCACGACCGAACCTCCCAAAAGTCACCTGATCGGCTCACGTGGAAATGCACTACCCGGGGGCGTTCGAGCTCAACCCTAAACACTGCGGATGGGACCGACAACCGGAGAGCTGACACCGGGCCTGAAAGCCTTTGCAAGAATGCAACGGATGCCCGACGTGCTGCATATCGCTGTCTACGCGCTGGCCGGCGTTGCCGCGGTCGAAGCCGGCGCGCTGGTGGTCGTGTGGAGATTGCTCACGAGCAGCCGCCAGGAAGCCGAGGAGTTACGGCAACGCAACGACACCCGCCAACGGCTGCTGTCCAGCGGGCGCGAGGCCGTCAAGACGGTGTGGAACACCGCGAACATCATGCGCAAAGAGGGCTTTGGCGCGGCCGTGCGGAGCTCGATCGAAGACCTCGCCGACTGGGCCGAGGTGGAGCGGCCCGATCTGGCCCGAGTCACCCGCGACGGCCGGGTGGTCATCATGTTCTCCGATATCGAAGAGTCCACCGCGCTGAACGAGCGGATCGGCGACCGCGCGTGGGTCAGGCTGATCGGGTCGCACGACAAGCTCGTGCAGCGGCTGGTGCAGCGTCAGTCCGGCCATGTGGTGAAAAGTCAGGGCGACGGATTCATGATCGCGTTTGCCCGTGCCGATCAGGCGGTGCGGTGCGGAATCGACATGCAGCATGAACTGGACAGGGACGCAAAGCGCAAGCGGCACGAGGAAATTCGAGTGCGGATCGGCATCCACATGGGCCGCTCCGTGCGCCGCGGCGACGATCTGTTCGGCCGCAACGTCGCCATGGCCGCCCGCGTGGCCGCCGAGGCCGTCGGCGGCGAGATCCTGGTGAGCCAGACGGTGCGCGACGCACTGAAAGACTGTGGCGACATCAGCTTCGACGGCGGCCGCGACGTCGAGCTGAAAGGCTTTTCCGGCAGCTATCGGTTGTTTGCTGTCGAGGCGGAGCCCGAACCCGACCTGGCCTGAAAACCGCCCGCCCCGTTTTCGGTGGCTTCGGCCAACTTCTGGTGCAGCCGGGACCGGATCTCGTCGGCGGTGTAGGCGCGCCGCTTGCGCTGGTCGCGGGCGACCAGCGCTCCCCCGGCAACGACGCCGGCGACACCGGCCAGGCCGATCCACTTCCAAATGCTGCGCATAGTTGACAGGCTATTACCGCCATGGACACTGTTCGCGACAAGGTCGCCGTCATCACCGGGGCGGGCAGCGGCATAGGCCGCGCCACGGCCCGCGCACTCGCCGGGCACGGCGCATACATTGTGGCCGTTGACCGCGACGACGAGGGCATCGGCGCGCTGGCCGACGAGCTGGGCCACGCCAACGTGTTGCCGCAACGTGCCGACGTCTCGGATCCGCAAGCATTCGAAGACATTCGAGACGCCGGACTGCGGCGGTTCGGCCGGGTCGACATCGTAGCCAACAACGTCGGAGTGCTGACAAATGGCCTGCCCCAGGATATTCCGGTCACCGAGTGGCAACGCATTCTCGACATCAACCTGATGTCCGTCGTGCGCAGCAACGCCGCCTTCCTGCCCCTGTTGCTCGAGCAGGGCAGCGGGCATCTGGTCAACACCGCCTCGTTCGCCGGCCTCTTCACCTATTCCTACGATCGACAACCGTATGCCGCGAGCAAGGCCGCGATCGTCCAGATCAGCGAGGGCTTGGCAATCTACCTGCGGCCCAAAAACATTGGTGTCACCCTGCTGTGCCCGGGCCCAGTGCTGACCAATATCGCCGCCGCCGTGCCGAGATTCGGCGACGGGGCGCCGCTGCGCACCCCCGGCGAGCAATTCGAACTGCTGCAGCCCGAGCCGGTCGGCGAGCTGGTCGCCGACGCGATTCTGAACAACCGATTCTTCGTTCCCACCCACCCGCACGTCGTCGACGAATTACGCCGCCGCGTCGAGGACTGGGACGCCTACATCGACTACCAGATATCCCGTGCACCGTAATGGAAAGGCAGACAGCATGACCGACACCCGCACCGAGGGCTTGAAAGTGTTCAAGGAGATGCTGCCCGGCATCCCCGACGAACTGACCAGCCTGAGCGACGACGGCATCGCCGGCGAGCTCGGCGACATGGGCCTCGACCACGTCTTTGGATCGCTGTGGACCCGCCCCGGCCTGGATCGCCGGTCCCGCAGCCTGGTCACCCTCGGCACGCTGATCGCACTGCGGGCCGGCGACGAACTCCAGGCCCACTTCCAGATCGCGCTGAACAACGGGTTGAGCATCGAGGAGATCGAAGAGGTGATTTACCACATGGCCGCCTATGCGGGTTATCCCGCGGCCGTCAACGCGCGCAAGCTGGCACGCGAGGTGCTGAAGCGCTGATGCTGACGCTCGATCAAGCGCTCGAAGAAACCCGCACCGGCGATCTGTGGTTGTTTCGCGGCGGTTCGGGACCCGACCGTGCCATCCAGACGTTGACGAACGCCCCGGTGAACCACGTCGGCATGACGGTCGCCATCGACGACCTGCCGCCGTTGATCTGGCACGCCGAACTGGGCGACAAGCTCGTCGACCTGTGGACCGGGACCAACCACCGCGGCGTGCAGCTCAACGATCTGCGCCACGCCGTCCTGCAATGGAGCGAGCGTTACCACCAGCGCTGCTGGCTGCGCCAGCTGACGCCGGAGACCACCCGCCAGCAGGAAAACGCCCTGCTGCGGGTGATCGCACGGATGGACGGCACGGCCTTCCCCACCACCGCGCGGTTGACCGGCCGGTGGTTCCGCGGCCGGATACCGACCATCAACGACTGGGTACGGGGGATTCCGTTCGTCGACCGGAAGGTCAGCGAGCAGACCCGACGGCGCCGGGAAGAACGCAAGATGAGCCTGGGCACGGCCTATTGCGCCGAGACGGTGGCGATCACGTACGAAGACATGGGATTGCTGATCACCGACAAGGAAACGAATTGGTTCGACCCCGGGAAATTCTGGAGCGGCGATACATTGCCGTTGGCGCCGGGTTATGAGCTGAGCAACGAAATCGCCGTGGCCGTCGGTTAGTGATATAGACCACAAATCGGCCGGTGATATGAGGTGGGTCATACCACCTCATTCACCGGCCGATTTATTGCGCAGAACCTAATAAATCCGTCGTGGAATTGTTACGTATTCGGCATATCGGGGGCACTGCCCGGCGGCGCCACGGGGGGCGGGGGCAGGTCGGGAGCCGGGGCCGGCGCGTCCACCAGGACCGCCGGTGGCGGCGGCGGGGGAGCGTCCGGTGGGGGCGGCGCGTCGGGCAGAGGCGGCAGGCCCGGGCCGTCATCCGGCATCGGCAGGAACATGTGGTGAGTGAATTGTGGCTGGTAGGCGCCACCACCGCCGATGTGTACACCACCACCTTCACCGCTGGACACCGGCGTCCCGTCGGGCAGGGTCGCCGCCGTGTGGTGGCCGTTCCATCCGACCACCAGCGCATTGGGGGCCGTTCCATAGTGGAAGCCGCGCGCCAGCAGCGCCGATTCCTCGTTCCCGGTATTAAAGCGGCTACCGTAAACCGGTCGCTCGGTGGCAGCATTCGTGACCCACGAAACCAATCCTGAACAGTCGGTTCCCGCGGGGGAATCACCACCCACAATGTAAGGCGTGCCAGAAACCTGATTAACAAGCGCCAGCAACGTCGCAATAGTAATCACGAATGGGCACGCTAGCAATGACATAGTTAGAATACCAAAATTTGTGACGCCCATCACCGACAAATGGATAAATGGCGTATTGAATAGCGTCAAAATGTCACATAAAGGCCAATATATTGGAACAGAACCGACATTCTTTCTCCTTACATTCGGCCCGCCGCAGCCGCCCACCTGCGCCGAAGCGCCCGCACGGTACGGTTCAGTCCGTGCCGTTGCGCTATGTCGACCCCCATAAGAAGCGAGGTCGCGTCTATCGCGCCAACGTTCGATTCGGGCGCTCCCGCGCAGGTCAGTTCATGGCGCGCCACATTGCGCGTCACACCGACCCCTACTTGTTCCGGCTCAGCGGCGGCAGGGTGAATATGGGCGTGGTCATCAACGCGCCGCTCGTCTCGACCGGGGCGAAGTCGGGCCGGCGCCGCGAGGTCCAACTCACCTATTTCAACGACGGGCCCGACGTCATCCTGCTGGCGTCGAACTACGGCGGGGCCAAGCATCCGCAGTGGTACTACAACCTGAAGGCGCATCCCGAGTGCGAGTTCGGAGGCGAGCGTTTCACCGCCGGCGAGGTCACCGAGTCGGACGAATACGCCCGGCTCTTCCAGTTGGCCGAGCGGGTCTACGCCGGGTATACCGACTACCGCGCCAAGACGTCGCCCGTCGGCCGGCAGATCCCGATGTTCCGGCTCCAGCCGCGCTAGCGGCCTTGACCCTCGAGCAGGTGCGCGTAGGGATCACCGTCGGGGCCAACGCTTTCGGGCATCGGGTAGTACGTCTTGATGAGTAGGTTTGCGTCCTCGTCCCAAGCGAAAGTTTCGATGCTGTAGGCCATTTGAACGTCCGGCTCCGTGCCGAAGTGGTTCTCGCACACCCAGGCCATCTCGTTGCCGTTCACCTGGACCGTGATCATCTTGATCTTGAGGATCGACTGGAACATGTCGAACGCATCGGAGGTCGCGGCTGCGAAGCCGTGCTTTTCCTCCGTCCCGACGGGATCGAACATGCGGACCTCGCCCGGGCAGATCGTGCGCCACGACGCGACCCACTCGTCTTTCTTGCCCGCGTTCCACAATTCCGCGTGCTTGGCCGCGTGCGCCAAGCGCGCCTGACGGCTGGGAACGCCGCTCATGCCGGAGTCCAGATTCCGGCGTTCCAGAATCCCCAGACGCCGGTGGTCGGGTTCCACATCAGCTGAGCCCCGGGCGCCCACGACGGCGGTGCCGGCGGCGGCGGCGCCCATCCCGGCATGGGGCCCCAGGGCCCCGAGCCGAACGCACGACTTTGGCCCGCCTGGCCTTGCCAGTCGTGACATTGATGCCAATCCCAGTTGTAAGCCGTGCCCCAGCCCGGGTTCCATGGATCGCCCGGGCACCAGTGGTTAGTCGGCGCGGGGGCGGCCTGGGCCCACGGGCCACCGAGCAGCCCGAACGCGGACAAGGCCAACGCGCTGCCGAACCGCCGAATCCAGTGCTCCACCGTCGCCATCCCTCAAGAATTTCTGTTCGGCCTCAATCAAGCAATAGCTGATTCAAAGTCGGCGCATAGCCGGCGTCGATACCGTACAGCGCACCGGCTCGGTGATTGAGGGGCTACATGTCGCTTCTGTACGTGACTCCCCCGTCGATGGCGTCAGCGGCGGCGGAACTGGAGAGCATTGACGCGGAGCTGAATGCCGCGCGTGCGGCGGCCGCCGCCTGGAATACCGAGCTCTTGGCCGCCGGCGCCGACGAGGTCTCAGCCGCGGCGGCCGCGGCGTTCGCCAGCTACGGCAAGGCCTTTCGCGCGCTCGGCGCCCACGCCAGCGCGTTTCATGTCCGGTTCGTCAGCGCCCTGCGCAGCGCGCAAGGGGCGTACGCGGCCGCGGAGGCCGCGAATGCATCAGAGCTGCAATGGTTTTCGCCGTGGAAGACCCTGACCGGGCGCCCGCTGGTCGGCAACGGCGCTAACGGCAGGGCGGGTACCGGGCAAGCGGGCGGGAACGCCGGCTGGTTTTTCGGCGACGGCGGCGACGGCGGGTCGGGCGTAGACGGGCAGGCCGGCGGCAACGGCGGTCACGGCGGGCTGATCGCCGGAAACGGCGGAAACGGTGGAGCGGGTGGTGTCGGTGCTGCCGGCGGCGCCGGGGGCGGTGCGGGTCTGATCGGTTCCGGTGGGAACGGCGGCGCCGGTGGCCTCAACGCCGCGGGCGGGGCCGGAGGCCGGGCCGGGCGACTGGTGGGCAACTTCGGGGCCGGCGGGCATTCTGGGACGCCCCTGCAGACCGGCGGGGTGTCGCTGCACATGTACCAAACCGTCCTGCCCAACGTGGATATCTCGGTGAACGGCGGCCCCAGTGTGCCGGTGGTGGTGGACACCGGATCCACCGGTCTGGTCATCCCGCTCAGGGAGATCGGGCTACACAACCTCGGGCTGCCCACCGGCATCGGCACCGGCGCCTACGGCGGCGGGCTGACGTATTACTACCTCACCTTCGACACGACGGTGAATTTCGGGAACGGCATCGTCTCCTCGACCCCGGTTGACGTCGTCTTCTTCTCATTCCCGTATTCGCTTCGCCTCTTCGCCGGCGCAGACGGCGCGGCCGGAATCATGGGTATCGGGGTGAACGCGGGCGGCCCCGGCCCCGCGTCGCCGGTCACCGGATTGCCGGGAAACCTCAGCCAGGGTGTCCTCCTCAACGAGCCGCAGGGTTACCTGCAGTTCGGCCCCAATCCGCTACCCGCCGTCACCTCTACCCCCGGAGCGCCGGTCAGCGATCTTTTCGTACAGGTCAATGGCGGGCAATTGCACAGCGTCCCTGGAACATTCATCGATTCGGGCGGCGTGTACGGGAGCATTCCGGCAAACCTGGTCGGGGGCGGGTACAGCGTGCCGACGGGTACGGAGATCACGGTCTACAACGGCGACGGCCAGGAGCTGTACTCCTACACAACGACCGCGACGAACCAACCGTCGGTGACATTCTTTTCCACTGATCCGATGAACACCGGATTTGAGCCCTACTCGCAGGGACCGGTGTATGTCGACTACAGCCCCGGCGGGACCGGAACGATCGTCTTCGACTACTCGCCGACCTGAACACCGAACTTGGCGCGGGCCGCGTCGGTGACCGGAGTGAACAGGTTGACCAGGTTTCCATCCGGATCCCGGAACAACAGCGCGCGATTTCCCCACGGCATCGTGGTCGGCTCGGTCACCAGCTCGTCGAGGCGCTCGCGCAGCCGCTCATACTCCGCGTCCACGTCCTCGACAATGAACTCGACGATTGCGCTCCGGTTGGCCGCTGGTTCGGCGGAACCGTCTCCGAAGAGCGGCACGGTCTTGTCGCTGCCGATCGCCAAAGTGCCCACCGGCGTCGGGATTTCGGCGAAGAGCTCGTTCGCCCACATCGCGGGGATTTCGGTGACCATCTCGTAGAACTGGACCAGCCGATTCACGTCGGCCGTGATGATTCGGGTCGAAACGAATTTCATGCCGCAGATGCTAGATGCCGCTACCGACAACCAGGGCGTCCCAGCGGGTATTCAGCCACCGCATGCCTTATCTCGGCGTTCTCGCGCCTGCGGCGGCTTCGTGGTTACATGGTTCAGCCTGGCTGCCCGACCTGCAAAGTCAGCGACGCAGCTCCCGTCTATGTTCAGGAGTCACCCATGGGCGATGCCGACGCCGCCGCAATCCGAGCGGCGCGCAACGGATTTATCAGCGATCACCTCGAGACCTATCTGACTTCCGGTGGCACGCGGGGCCACATTATGGATCTCAGTGCGATCGGCGGCCGCGCGGTGACCACGCACTGCCTGATCAAGTGTGTAGGTCGCAAGTCGGCGAAGGCGTACGTGAGGCCGTTGATTTACGGCAACGTCGGCGGCGAGATCGTGATCGTCGCATCGAAGGGCGGCGCCGACACACATCCGGGTTGGTACCTGAACATCTTGGCCAGCAACACAATTGGTGTACAGATCGCGACCCAGGCGTTCGAGGCCACTTGGCGGGAACCCGAAGTCGAAGAGCGCCACCAGGTTTGGGCATACATGGCTCACCTCTACCCGCCGTACCTGACGTATCAGCAGTCGACCAGCCGTCAAATCCCGTTGGTGATGTTGGCGCTCGGGCGGCCGATCGATGTCTTCTCGGCCGAAGAGTAATGCTGCCGGTTGCTACCGGTGAGCGGTGCCGTCCTCGAAAAGGCTGTGCCCGGCGAGACTCAGATCCTGGCGCACGCCGTCAGGCAGGGCTCGTAGGCCTGCGAACGCGGCGAGCAGCCAGCCGAAGTGAGCCACGAACGCCGCGGCCAGCACCAATCACGGGTGATACATCAAAGGTTATCGGCGCGCAACAGATTGGGTCTATGTTCGGTATATGTCAGTGTCCGCCGAGGGCCAGGACGCCGAGGGCCAGGACGCCGAGGCCCTGCGTTCAACGGCCTTGCGCCAGGATGAGATAGCCCTGGTGCATGAGGCGTTCGCTGAGAAACATGAGTCGGCTGCGGAATCGCTTTCCGGCGACCTTGCCGAAGCCAACCTTGGCGCCGCTGACAAGCACCTGAAAGCCGCCGACGAGGATCGCCGCCAGGCGCAAGCCGCCCGTGAGGAAGCCGGCGCAGGCCACGATTGAACGGCCGTGGCCTGGTCTACCATGGGCAGGCCGCGGCTGGCTCACCCCCACCATCCACGCCCGGAATCGCCTGCGCCGCAAACCCCGCCACGTCGCCCAGCACCGACTCAACACTCCGAGCGGTGGTCACCATCGCCGACAACCGCTGCAAACCAGCCGCCAGACCCACATCATCAGCGGCCAGTTGCTCGCTGCTCAGCTCAGCATCAACCGGCGGCTCCCACTTCCCACGTCATGGCACACCGCGCGGGTGATGACGCGCTATTGCGTCGGCGCTAAGGAGGTAAGGCCTGAGGCTGCTCCGTCCCCGTCATCGGGTTTGACTGCCGAGGGTTCGATCACCGTGGGTTTCAGGCGATTACGCAGAGCCGCCAGCGCCTCCTCCGCGGTTGGGTGCAGCAGCAGTATCCGGTCGAGGCCGGTTAGCTCTATCGGTTTGATAATCACGTTGCTGTTGGCCACCACCGCCAAGGAAGCGAGCTTCTCCTGGGTTACCGCGAGTGTCCGCAGGCCTGCGGATCCGAGAAACTCCACCGCGGAAAGGTCGATGACCAGCCCTGCTGGCTCGTCGGCGAGCGCAGTTTCGACGGCAGTTTCAAAGCTCGCTTCTGAGGTCACATCGATCTGACCGCTGATACTAAGCACCACGATCCCGTCGGGCTGTGCGAGCGATGCGGTGATCAAATCGTCCGAAGGCGGCACGGCGTAGTCCTATCGCATGTCCTGACCGCCCGACCAACGGTAGGAGGACAACTCTATTCGGTCAGGTCAGGCATTACCAACGTCCGTCCAATAAGCGAAGAGTTCCGCCACCAACCGACACGTCAGTGCCCAGAGTGGAGCTCGGAACACCTGTCCGGACGTTCTAGCCTCATCACGGAGCGACCGATGGCGGGTAGTCCCCGTAGGTGCCGGCCAGGAGCCCGCATTTAACGCACTCGGGCTGCGCCGGCAAGCAATTCACAGCAACCACAAGCTGTGACGCCCCGACCAATTGGGGTAGCGAATTACGCGTTACGGGTGCCCGTGCAGCTTCATACGCTGCTGTTTGTCGTCATTCGCCATCCTTCGAGGGGAAGCATTGTGGCCGTTTTGAAGAGCATCGTGGGAGTGGGTGTTGTCACGCTGGGGATCGGGGCCGGTTTGGTCACCGGTTCCGGGGCCGCCCACGCCGGTTGCGGTGCAGGCATACAGGACACTCAAGTCCAGACCCATTACGGCCAAAGCGCACCCTGCAAGACTGAGCATGGCGATGGACCGGGTGGCTGGGGACCGGGTGACGGACCTCAGACTCCGGCTGCGCGTCCGGGCCACTGAGAGTGCCTTCTGGTTCACCGGACGCTGGCTGCGCCGTCCAACAGGCTATCCGCTGTGGGAGAGCGCAGCGGCCAGCTCGCGCCAGGTGGTTGCGTCGTCGGGTGTGGTGGTCATGTGGGCGCTGCCTCTCGGATCTAGCCGGAGGGCACCGGGGCGCGCCCTACTTGGTCGGCTTAGTGGTTGCTCCGAACCGGAACTCGACCACGTCGCCGTCGGCCATCACGTAGTCCTTGCCTTCCATCCGCACCTTGCCGGCTGCCTTGGCTGCGGCCATGGATCCTGCGGCGATCAGGTCGTCGTAGGAGACGATCTCGGCCTTGATGAAGCCCTTCTCGAAGTCGGTGTGGATCACCCCGGCGGCCTTGGGCGCGGTGTCGCCCTGGTGGATGACCCACGCCCGGGCCTCCTTCGGGCCCGCCGTCAGGTAGGTCTGCAGTTTGAGGGTGTGAAAGCCGGCGCGGGCCAGGGCGTCGAGGCCGCGTTCGGTCTGCCCGATCGACTCGAGCAGCTCGGCGGCGGACTCGTCGTCGAGCTCGGCCAGCTCGGATTCGATGGCGGCATCCAGGAACACCGCGTCGGCGGGGGCGATCAGCTCGCGCAGCGCGGCGACCCGTGCGGCGTCGGTCAGCACACCCTCGTCGGAGTTGAAGACGTACAGGAAGGGCTTGGTAGTCAACAGGTTCAGCTCACGCAGAACCGAGACGTCGGCGCTGGCGGAGAATAGCGTCTTCCCGCCGTCGAGCACCTGCTCAGCGGCCAGCGCGGCGTCGTAAATCGGCTTGCGTTCCTTGTTGGTGCGGGCTTCCTTCTCCAGCCTGGGCAGCGCGCGCTCCAGGGTCTGCATGTCGGCCAGGATCAGCTCGGTCTCGACGATCTCGATGTCGGACTTGGGGTCGACCTCACCGCTCACATGCGTCACATCGTCATCGGAGAACACCCGGACCACCTGGCAGATCGCGTCGCATTCACGGATGTGCGCCAGGAATTTGTTACCCAGCCCGGCCCCCTCGGACGCGCCCTTGACCAGGCCCGCGATGTCGACGAAGCTCACCGGCGCTGCGACGGTTCGCTCCGAGTTGAACATCTCGGCCAGCTTGTCCAGGCGTGGGTCCGGCAGCGACACCACGCCCTCGTTCGGCTCGATCGTCGCGAACGGATAGTTGGCCGCCACCACGTTGTTCCGTGTCAGCGCGTTGAACAGTGTCGACTTGCCGACGTTGGGCAGACCCACGATTCCCAGGCTGAGGCTCACAGGGAGCCAAGTGTAGGGCGACACCGCGGATGGCGCGCCAACGCATCTCTACGAGGTATTTACAGGCCTTTGGGCCCATTGCCGGTACGGTTTTACTGTGTCAGCACAGCGGGAGGGGTCTGCGGTGGAGGCTTCCCACCGGTCGATCCACCCAAATATCCCGGGTCTGCCGTGGTGGGCGGCCCTTCTTATCGCCACGCTCGCGACGGCGATCGGGTATGCGATCGACGCCGGATCGGGCCAGAAGGACCTGACCGATGTCTTTTCCATCCTCTACGTCGCCGGCTGCGTGGTGGCGGTGCTGGTCGTCCGGCAGTCCGGGGTGTTCACCGCCGTCATCCAGCCGCCGCTGATCCTGTTCTGCGCCGTGCCCGGCGCCTACTGGCTTTTCCACGATGGCAAGGTCGGCAACCTCAAAGACCTGCTGATCAACTGCGGCTATCCCCTCATCGAGCGCTTCCCGCTGATGCTGGGCACGGCCGGCGGCGTGCTGCTGATCGGCTTGATCCGCTGGTACTTCGGGTTGACGCACCGCGCTACCAGCGCGGACGACGCGGCCGATAGCCCCAGCCGGACCGAGGGCACCAACGCGAAGTCCGTCATCAGCGGCGTGGCCGCCAAGCTGTCAACGCTGTTGGGCCGCGACGCCGACGAGGAGGAGGACGAGGATTCGTCCGCCCAAACTGACGGCGCCGACCGGGTCAAAGCCGTCGAACGGCGTAGCCGGCCGGCGCGGAGTAGTCGGACCGCGCAACGACCCGACCGTCGGTCCGACCGGACCCGGTCCCGCCATTCCCGGTCCCCGCTTGAGCAGGATTACGAGACGCCGGGCGAGCGGCGGCGCCAGACCAGCCGGCGCGGCTCGACCTCGCGCCGCGGCTCCGACCCCGATGAGCCGCTCCCGCGCCCGCGCCGCCGCCCCAGGCCGGCCGGCGACTACGACCCCAACGGCGAACCGCCGCGGGAGGTGCGCCGGGATCCCTACGGCCGCCGTAACGGCTACGAGCGGCCGAACGGCCGCGGCTTCGACCCGTATTCCGACTCGAGCCCGTACGAGTCCCATGACGCCTACGAGCCGCCCCCGCGCCGCCGTGCCCCCAACGGCGCCGGCCCCACCCATCACCCGATCTCGCAGGTCCGCTACCGCGGGTCGGCCGCACGCGACGAACGTCACGACCCCTATGAGGAAGAGCCGAGAGCCGAGCGGCGCAGCAGATCGCGCTCATCGGGTCAGCCCCGGAGCCGACGCCCAGCCGAATCATGGGAGTACGAGGGCTAGTAGTTCTTCTTCGGAACTTTCCGAATTTCGCGTGGCAGGGCGAACACCAGCGTCTCCTGGGCCGTGGTCACCGGTTGCACCATGCCGTAGCCGCAGTCGGCCAGCCGTTCCAGGACTCCCTGCACCAGAATTTCGGGGACCGACGCGCCCGACGTGACGCCGACGGTGGTCACGCCCTGAAGCCACGAGGAATCGATGTCGTCGGCCCAGTCGACCAGGTGAGCGGCCCGCGCTCCCCCACCCAACGCCACCTCGACCAGCCGCACCGAGTTCGACGAGTTCCGCGAGCCGACGACGATGACCAGGTCGCACTCGGGCGCCATCGCCTTGACGGCGACCTGCCGGTTCTGCGTCGCGTAGCAGATGTCGTCGCTGGGCGGGTCCTGCAGCTTCGGGAAGCGCCGACGCAGCCGCTCGACGATCTCCATCGTCTCGTCCACCGACAGCGTGGTCTGCGACAGCCAGATGACCTTGTTCTCGTCGCGGACCGTCACGTTGTCCACCGCGGCGACCCCGTCCACCAACTGCACGTGATCGGGCGCCTCCCCCGCGGTGCCGATGACTTCCTCATGGCCTTCGTGGCCGATCAACAGGATGTCGTAGTCGTTGCGGGCGAACCGCCGGGCCTCGTTGTGCACCTTGGTGACCAGCGGACACGTCGCGTCGATGGTGCGCAGGTTGCGTTCGGCGGCCGCGGCGTGCACGGTCGGCGCCACGCCGTGGGCGGAGAACACCACAATGGCCCCCTCGGGGACCTCGTCGGTCTCCTCGACGAAGACCGCCCCGGCCTTTTCCAGCGTGTCGACCACGTGCCGGTTGTGCACGATCTCGTGGCGCACGTAGACCGGTGCGCCGTGCTTTTCCAGCGCGCGCTCGACGGTTTCGACCGCGCGATCTACGCCGGCGCAGTACCCGCGGGGCTCGGCAAGGAGAACCCGCTTCTCGGTCGGGCCCTCGGCCACCGATTTGGATGCGCCGGGAATTCCCATGTCAACAGTCGGCGCCATGAGTTCCAGGGTAGCGACTCACAGGGTCCGCGCGCCGTTCTGGCATCGCGGGGCCCACTTTCAGTGCTGCGGCACCTCGATCTCGGAGACAAGCACGCGCACGCCGCCGCTGGCCAGCCGGCCCATTGCGGCGAAGAACTCGCCCGCCTCCGGCGTGGTCACCGCGGCACTGACACCGTCGTAGGTGGAGTAGTACAGATCGATCATGCGGTAGGCGGGCGTGGGGCTGCCGTCTTCTTTGGGCCAGACCTTCGACGCCTCGAGCCGGAGATATCCGGGGATCCGGCGGGCCAACTCCAGTTGCTCGGCCGGGTAGGCGGCTTCGAAGGCGGCCGGGTCGGTGGGGTTGTCGTAGATGACCGTGATCTTGGTTTCGGACAATGGATTTCCCTCGCGTCCTGGATGTCGTCGCGCCCCGATGGCCGCGACGCGGTCACACCCTACCGCCGAGCGCAGGGGGTAGCATCTGCTAGCTGTTTTAAGTTTGTGTCGCCAGACGGAATCGGAGCCGACAATGGCGTCTTACGTGGTCGCCTCGCCCGAAGCCCTTGTTTTGGCGTCGGGCGATTTGACCGGGATCGGGGACGCGATCGCGGAGGCGACCGCCGGGGCGGCGCCTTCGACGGCGGGGCTCGTCGCGGCCGCCAATGACGAGGTGTCGAGGGCAGTCGCAAGCCTGTTTGGCAGCTACGCCAAAGAATTTCAGACGCTCAGCGCGCAGACGGCGGCGTTTCATGCCGGGTTTGTGCACGCGCTGGGCACGGCCGGGCACGCGTACGCCGCCACCGAGACTTCGGATGTGTCGCTGCTGGTGCAGGGACTGCAGCAACAGTTCTTTGACAAAGGGATCTATTCACCCTTCATCTATCTGACCGGGAAACCGCTCTTCGGCAAAGCGGCCGTCGGGCCCGCCGTCACCGGGACCACCGGCCCCGGTCTGGGCGGGCGGCTGATCACCGACCTGTTCAACGGCAGCCTCGGAAGTGGCAGCGGCGGCGTGTTTCCGGGAACCGGTAGCGCCAACGGAGTGACCGGGGTCCGGGAAGGGTTCTCCTACCTGGAAATCTCTGCCGGTCCGCACGGCTACGACGCCCCGGCGCGCTGGTATTTCCCGACGCAGGCCAACGGCTCGGTGGACGCCCGCGGCGTCATCTATCTGCAGCACGGCTTATTGGTAAGCGGCGGTGACTACAGCCCGTTGGCCATCGCCCTGGCCGAGACCACCGACTGCATCGTGGTCAGTCCCACCATCTCGTCGTTCTCGTTGCCCGGCGGCGTCTGGCTGAGCGGAACGCAGATGCAGCACGCCGTCGCCGCACTGTTTTTGGGCAACGAGACGGCACTGAATGCCAGCGCGGAGCAGGCCGGTTACCACGGCACCCTGCCGCAGAGCTTCGTGATCGCCGGACACTCGGCGGGCGGTGGTCTGGCCACCGCCGCCGGGGGCGACTACATCGCTGACCTCGCAGGCGACACCGCCGCCAACCATCTTCTCGGCGTGGTGATGTTCGACGGGGTCGCCACCAATTGGTCGACTTTCGCGCCGGCGGTAGCCGATCTGAAGTCGATGAACGTCCCCGACTATGTGGTGGCCGCCCCGCCCCAGCTCTGGAACGAGTACGGGGCCACCACGCAGGAACTGGTCGATCTGTATCCGGGGCAGTTCGTCGGGGTCGAGCTGGTCGGCGGCTCGCATTTCGACTCGATGTTGGGTGACAAACCCGTCGTCGACTTCGCCGCTCAGCTGATCACTCAGTTCTCCCCCGGTGGCAACACCGCGGCCGTCTACACCCTGTCCTCGGGCTGGATCAACGATATGTTCGCCGGCGCAGGGCCGACCGACCCGATCTACGGCATCTACGGGCCCACCGGCGGCTACGTGTTCCCCGGCGGCCAGGAGATCATCCTCGGCCCGGCCACGGGGATTGTGCTGCCGTTCGCTTAATCTGGACCCATGGCTACTGCACCGTACGGGGTTCGGCTCTTTGTCGGCGCGGCGACAGTCGCCGTCGAGGAGACCATGAAGCTTCCCAAGACCATCCTGATGTACCCGATGACGTTGGTCAGTCAGGCGGCGCATCTGGTGATGCTGTGCCAGCAGAACCTGGCCGAGCTGGTGATCAAGGGAGACACCACGCTGGAGTCGATCTTTCCGCCGAAGGACGAGAAGCCGGAGTGGGCGACGTTCGACGAGGACCTGCCCGGGGACGCCGACGGGGGATTCGCGACCCTGGACGGCGCAGACGGCGACCGCCGGGCCGAGGGACGGTTCGCTTTGTACTCGATATCCGACACCGACGGACTTGCCGAGGCCCCGGCAACGCCGGCGCCCGCCAGGGCTTCGAAGAAGGCCAAGCCGTCCAAGGCGACGGTCCCGGCGCCGGCGGTGGCAGCCGACCTCGACTACCCGAACCTGACGCTGGCCCAGCTGCGCGCGCGCCTGCAATCGCTGGACGTCGACGAACTCGAGTCCCTGCTGGCCTACGAGCAGGCCACCAAGGCCCGCGCTCCGTTCCAGACGCTGCTCGCCAACAGGATCACCCGCGCGACCGCCAAGTGAGCGAAGCGAATTCGGCCGAGAACCCCTTCCCCGTTCGCGCCGTCGCGATCCGGGTCGCAGGCTGGATCGACAAGCTGGGCACCGTGTGGGTGGAGGGTCAGCTGGCCCAGGTCACCATCCGGCCGAATGCCAAAACGGTGTTCATGGTGTTGCGCGACCCGGCCGCCGACATGTCGCTGAGCGTGACGTGTTCACGTGAGCTGGTGGAGCGAGCACCGGTGAAACTGGCCGAGGGCACCCAAGTGGTGGTCTGCGGCAAGCCCTCGTTCTACACCGGGCGAGGCACATTTTCCTTGCGCCTCAGCGAGATTCGTGCCGTGGGCGTCGGCGAGTTACTGGCCCGTATCGACCGGCTGCGTCGGCTGTTGGACGCCGAGGGACTGTTCGATCCTCGGCTTAAGCGACCGATCCCATTCCTGCCCAACATGATTGGCTTGATCACCGGCCGAGCCAGCGCCGCCGAGCGCGATGTCACCACGGTGGCCAGCGCCCGTTGCCCCGCGGTGCGATTCGCCATCCGCAATACCGCCGTCCAGGGACCCAACGCCGTTTCC
Source organism: uncultured Actinomycetota bacterium (assembly GCA_963758775.1). Classification (GTDB taxonomy): domain Bacteria; phylum Actinomycetota; class Actinomycetes; order Mycobacteriales; family Mycobacteriaceae; genus Mycobacterium. Next base: position 266,969 of record CAVWWU010000009.1, on the reverse strand, counting down.
CAGATCGTCGAGGCGTTGCGCGAACTCGATGAGGATCCCCACGTCGACGTGATCGTGCTGGCCCGCGGCGGCGGCAGCGTGGAAGACCTCCTGCCGTTCTCCGACGAGACGCTGTGCCGCGCGGTCGCGGCCTGCCGCACCCCGGTGATCAGCGCCGTCGGCCACGAGCCCGACAACCCGCTGTGCGACCTGGTCGCCGACCTGCGCGCCGCCACCCCCACCGACGCGGCCAAGAAGGTCGTGCCGGATACCTCCGCCGAGCTGGCGCAGCTCGACGACCTCCGCCGGCGCAGCGCGCAGGCCCTGCGCAATTGGGTTTCCCGCGAACAACGCGCGCTGGCCCAGTTACGCAGCCGGCCGGTGCTGGCCGAGCCGCTGCGGGCCCTCGACGGCCGCGCCGAGGACGTGCACCGCGCCCGGTCGGCGGTCCGCCGCGACGTCAGCAGGCTGGTCGCCGCCGAGACAGAACGGGTCGGTCATCTGGCCGCACGGCTGGCCACGCTGGGCCCGGCGGCCACCCTGGCCCGTGGCTACGCGGTGGTGCAGACGGTTTTGGACTCGAAAGCCACCAAACCGAGCGGGGTGCTGCGGTCGGTCGATGACGCCCCCGCGGGCACCAGGCTGCGGATACGGGTTGCTGACGGCGCCGTCGCGGCGGTGAGTGAAGGGCGGGTTGATGGCCTCTGACGAGCGTGACGAGGAAGCCTCGTCAATTACACCCATTAGTCAGCTTGGCTATGAAGATTGCCGGGACGAACTGATCGACGTCGTGCGGCAGCTCGAGCAAGGCGGACTGGACCTCGAGGCGTCGCTGCAGCTGTGGGAAAGGGGCGAGCAGCTAGCAAAACGCTGCGAGGAGCACTTAGCTGGGGCTCGCCAGCGGATCGCCGAAGCGCTGGCCGCCGCCGACGCCGAAGAGGGCTGACCCCGGCCCCCTCCGGGAGCAACTTTCTTCCTTTCTGGAACACGTTTCAGTTATGCTCTGCCCCATGGGTGATGCAACGCTGCAAACCGAACTCGGACACGTCCTGGTCACCGGCGGCTCGGGCTTCGTCGGCGCGAACCTGGTGACCACGCTGCTGGACCGCGGATACCAGGTGCGGTCGTTCGACCGCGCCCCCTCGCCGCTGCCGCAGCATCCGAAGCTCGAGGTGCTGCAGGGCGACATCACCGACGCGGGCGTCTGCGCCGCGGCGGTGGACGACATCGACACGGTGTTTCACACCGCGGCGATCATCGAGCTGATGGGCGGAGGGTCGGTCACCGAGGAGTACCGGCAGCGCAGCTATGGCGTGAACGTCGAGGGCACTAAGAACCTGGTGCACGCCGGGCAACGGGCCGCGGTCAAGCGGTTCGTCTACACCGCCTCCAACAGCGTGGTGATGGGCGGCCAGCGCATCTCCGGTGGCGACGAGACGATGCCCTACACGGACCGGTTCGCCGACCTGTACACCGAGACCAAGGTCGTCGCCGAGAAATTCGTCCTGTCGCAGAACGGTGTGGACGGCATATTGACCTGCTCCATCCGGCCCAGCGGCATCTGGGGGCGCGGCGACCAGACGATGTTCCGCAGGCTGTTCGAAAGCGTGGTCGCCGGGCACGTCAAGGTACTCATCGGGAGCAAGGACGCCAAACTCGATAACTCCTACGTGCACAACCTGATTCACGGCTTCATCCTGGCCGCCGAGCACTTGGTGCCGGGCGGCACCGCACCCGGACAGGTCTACTTCATCAACGACGGCGAGCCGATCAACATGTTCGAGTTCGCGGAGCCGATCGTCACGGCCTGCGGCGAGAACTGGCCACGGTTGCGGGTGCCGGGCCGGCCCGTGCGCGACATCATGGCGGCGTGGCAGTGGCTGCACTTCCGGTTCGGGTTGCCCAAGCCGCCACTGGAACCCCTTGCGGTGGAACGGCTTTACATCGACAACAACTTCTCGATCGCGAAGGCGCAACGGGACCTGGGCTACCAGCCGCTGTTCACCACGGTGCAGGCCATGGAGGAGTGCCTGCCGTACTACAAAGACCTGTTCGAACAGATCAAGACCGATGCCCATCCGCATCTGGCGTCCGTCGTGGCGGCGCGGCCGGCGGAGTAGCGCGGGCGCTAACGGAAGCTGACCATGTCGTCGCCCCACGCGTTTCGGATCCGCGCGTCGAGATCGTGTACGACATCGTCGTGGCGATCGATGACCAGGCAGGGCCGGTCGGCGTGCTGGTAAGGCGTCCATTCGGGCTCCCCGGCCGGGCCCTGCGGTTTGCCCTGCGCCGCGAAGTTGACCCACCGGTTCCGCACCCTGTGGGAGATCGCTTTGGCGGTTTTGGCGCCGCCGAGCTTCAGGGTGGGGTCCTTGGGCGCCCCGAGATTGCCCCAGACATAAGGCAATTCGGTGGCATGCGCAGCCCGTATCAAAAACAGCTTGAGCAACGGGGTTGCGTAGTCGAAGCGATACAGATACACCGGGGCCACCCTGCTGTGCCCCTCGGCCAGCCACACCGACGGCATCCGGAAACCGACATCCGTCGCGATGCTCAAACCCCTTGACTTGCTTCGCATTCGGGGATAGGCCTCGGCGATCTGGTGCTCGGTGGGCAATTGCAGATCGGGCTGTTCGGCGGCGATCTGGGCGAACATGAACTTGATCGCGGCGGGGGTGATCGGCATGAGGGGCGACTTCATCAACCGAAACAGCGCCGCCTCATGCCTGTTGGTGCCGATGATCAACGGCACCGGGTGAGTCCGACCGTCCAGCGCCATCCTGACCGGGTAGTCGTTCAACACGTCGCCGTCGACGATCGGGACGAACGCCAGCGTGCCCGGGTTACGCACCGGCACTTGGTTGAACGCTGCGTCCGTCGCCGACACCAGTGCCTCGGCCGGTACGTCGCGCAAACGATCAACCTCGGACGCCGCGACACCCAGCTTGTCGAGCACGACCGCCGCGAGCTGTCGGGCTCTGCCGCTGTCGTATACCGATGTGGCCGGCGAGCTTTGGGCGATCGCCCCGGCGAACAGGCCCGCCGCCGCGGGGACGGCGAGCAGGGTCGTGACGATTCCGGCGCCCGCGGATTCACCGAACAGCGTGATCCGCTCCGGGTCCCCGCCGAAGGCCGCGATGTTGTCGCGCAGCCAGGTCAACGCCGCCAACACATCACGCAGTCCGATGTTCGAGTCGAACCGCTGCCGTGGCGTGCTGAACGACGAGAGGTCCAGAAAGCCGAACGCGCCGATGCGGTAGTTGATCGTCACCACGACGACCCCGCTGGAGCCACTGAGGGCCAGCCTGCGTCCGTCATAGAGCGGCTGGCTGCCCGAGCCCAGCACATAGGCACCGCCGTGCAGCCACACCATCACCGGCTTCCGATCACCGGCCGCGGTGGTTGAAGGCGCCCAGATGTTGAGGCTCAGGCAGTCTTCGCCCTGCGGGGCGCCCAGGTCCAGCTGGACCTTCGGAATCGTGGGCTGCGGGCAGACCGGCCCGAAGGCGGTGGCGTCGGCGACCCCGGTCCACCGGGCCGGCGGCTGCGGTGCCCGGAAGCGCAGCTCACCGACCGGCGGGGCGGCGAATCGAACGCCCTTCCACACCTTGATCCGGCCGTTGTCGGTGCCCTGCACCGGGCCGTAGCTGGTTTCGGCAACCGGGTCCGCGATCGGCATGCGGCTAGGTCAGCCTCTCGGCGAGGAATTCCACCACCCGCTTGCGGGCCTCGTAGGCCGGCTGGCCGTCGGCCTCACGAACCTCGTCGGTCAGGACCGAATGCGCCATCCTGCCAAAACCGTGCTTGTTGCCCTTGCCCGAATCGATCTCGATCACCTCGAACGCGTCGCCGAGGCGCTCTTTGAGCGTGGCGAAGCGGGCACTGGGCGACATGGAGTCCGCGCTGAACCGCAGGCCGATGGCGCACAACCCCTCGTTGGCGCAGCGGCCGGCGATCGTCGACAGCTCAGCTTCGCTCATCCCGGGGTCGCGCCGGTGCGCGCCGGTCAGCGGAAACGGTGTCGACGGCTGGCTGAGCACCGGCGCCAGCACACTGTCGTCGACGGCGGCGGCCAACGCGAAGCCGCCGGTGAAGCACTGACCGATCACGCCGACGCCCTTGCCCGGCGTCGAGGCGTTGAGGTCACGGGCCAGCGCACGCAGAAACAACGCCACCGGGCGCTCCTTGTTGGTCGCCAGCGCCGCGAATTCCTTTGCCACGCAAACCCGCGCGAGGGTGTCGACTACGTAGCCGACCGATTTCGGCTTACCGGGCGTACCGAACAGCGACGGCATGGCGACGGTGAAGCCGTTGTCCACCAGGTGATTGCCGAGCGCCAGCCCGGTCGGATCGATCCCCGGTATCTCGGGAATCAACACGACCCCGGGACCGTCGCCCCTGCGGTAGACGTCGTGCGTGTAGCCGGCACCGGTGAACGGCGCCGCCGTCCAGCCCGAAAGGTCCGCTGAGGGTGCGGTCACTCGGAAATCCCTTCTCGCTATCGACTTGGTAGGGGCGGCTGCGATTCCGTCGCCGAGGCCAGCGTACGGAACTGGTCGGCACCGCCCGCACCGGTGATAGCGATCTGGGTAGGTCCGACAGGGCTGGCGAGCCTGGTGGTCCACACCGGCTCCCCGGATTGCCCACCCTGATAGACGACCCAGTTGGTGCCGTCGACGTCAACGGTGCCGCTAGGAAACATCGAGGGATGGATGGAGCCGACCAGCTTGTCCTCGTCGGCGTTGCTCTGCGTGAGGCTCAGATACATCCCGGTCGGGCTGATGTATCCCACCGTCGACGTGGCCGCGTTCAGGCGCTGGCCCGTCGAGGTATCGGTGCGCCCATTTTCGATGCCGCCGCGCCCACCGGAGTTGGGCTGCCAGCCCGCGGGCAACCGGGGCAGCCGGACGGGGAACCCCAGCGTGGTGGCATCCGCGCGCAGGGCCGCCGACACGTCGTAGGACGGAATGGTGCCCTTGGTCGTCCCGCCCGGCGCAAACGAGCACATCCCGACCAGCCCGGCCAGCAGGACGCAGCCCACCACCAGCGGGCCCAGCGACCAGAACATGTCGCGGCCGTCCTGTAGCAACCGAGGCTTGGCCGGCCGGGGTGCGGGCCCCGGCTCGCCCGGTCCCTCAGAATTCGGCGGCTGCACGGTCATTCCCCGAGTATCCCAGCTACAGCTCGCGGTTTCGCTTCTGGGACAATCGGCAACCATGACAGCTCAAGGCGCCGTCGCAGGCCGCGACCCATCGCAGCCAGGGTCACGCAAGGAAGCTCCGGACCGCAACCTGGCCCTGGAACTGGTGCGGGTCACCGAAGCCGGCGCCATGGCCGCGGGCCGCTGGGTGGGCCGCGGCGACAAGGAAGGCGGCGACGGCGCGGCTGTCGACGCCATCCGCGAGCTGGTCAACACGGTCTCGATGCGCGGCGTCGTGGTCATCGGCGAAGGCGAAAAAGACGAGGCGCCGATGCTCTACAACGGCGAGGAAGTCGGCAACGGCGACGGCCCGGATTGCGACTTCGCGGTCGACCCCATCGACGGCACCACGCTGATGAGCAAGGGCATGCCCAACGCCATCTCGGTGCTGGCGGTGGCCGATCGCGGCGCGATGTTCGACCCGTCGGCGGTGTTCTATATGAACAAGATCGCCGTCGGGCCCGAAGCCGCGCACGTGCTGGACATCACCGCGCCGATCGCCGAAAACATCAAGGCGGTCGCCCGGGTCAAGGAACTGTCGGTGCGCGACATGACGGTGTGCATCCTCGACCGCCCGCGGCACATGCAATTGATCGAGGACGTGCGGGACACCGGCGCGCGGATCCGGCTGATCACCGACGGCGACGTCGCGGGCGCGATCTCGGCCTGCCGGCCCGACTCGGGCACCGACATGCTGGCCGGCATCGGTGGGACGCCGGAGGGCATCATCACCGCCGCCGCGATCCGCTGCATGGGCGGCGAGATCCAGGCGCAGCTGGCCCCGAAGGACGACGCCGAGCGCCGCAAGGCGCTGGACGCCGGCCACGACGTCGAGCGGGTGCTGACCACCGCCGACCTGGTGTCCGGCGATAACGTGTTCTTCTGCGCCACCGGGGTCACCGACGGCGACCTGCTCAAGGGCGTGCGCTACTACCCGGGCGGCTGCACCACCCAGTCGATCGTGATGCGCTCGAAATCGGGCACGGTCCGCATGATCGAGGCCTACCACCGGCTCTCGAAACTCAACGAATACTCCGCGATCGACTTCACCGGCGACAGCAAAGCCGCCTATCCCCTCCCGTAACAGAATAGGAACCCAGCTATATGGCCCCGGACGCACAAGAAGCCGAATACCGTATCGAGCACGACACCATGGGCGAGGTCCGGGTACCGGCAAAGGCGTTGTGGCGCGCCCAGACTCAGCGAGCGGTGGAGAACTTCCCGATCTCCGGCCGCGGGCTGGAGCGCACACAGATCCGGGCGCTGGGCCTGCTGAAGGGCGCCTGCGCGCAAGTCAACAAAGACCTCGGCCTGCTGGCGCCCGAGAAGGCCGCCGCGATCATCGCGGCCGCGGCCGAGATCGCCGACGGCAAGCACGACGACCAGTTCCCCATCGACGTCTTCCAGACCGGCTCGGGCACCAGCTCCAACATGAACACCAACGAGGTGATCGCGTCCATCGCGGCCGCCAACGGGGTGACGGTGCACCCTAACGACGATGTCAATATGTCGCAGTCGTCCAACGACACGTTCCCGACCGCCACCCACATCGCGGCCACCGAAGCCGCGGTGCGGCACCTGATTCCGGCGCTGCAGGTGCTGCACCAGGCACTCGCCGACAAGGCCCGCGAGTGGCGCACGGTGGTCAAATCGGGCCGCACGCACCTGATGGACGCCGTTCCGGTGACCCTGGGCCAGGAGTTCGGCGGATACGCCCGCCAGATCGAGGCCGGCATCGAGCGGGTGCAGGCCAGCCTGCCCCGGCTGGGTGAGCTGGCGATCGGCGGCACCGCTGTGGGTACCGGCCTCAACGCCCCCGACGGCTTCGGCGCCAAGGTGGTCGAGACGCTGGTCAAAGAGACCGGCCTGAGCGAATTGCGCACGGCGGCAGACTCTTTCGAGGCGCAGGCCGCGCGCGACGGGCTGGTCGAGGCGTCGGGCGCGCTGCGCACCATCGCGGTGTCGCTGACCAAGATCGCCAACGACATCCGCTGGATGGGGTCCGGCCCGCTGACCGGGCTCGCCGAAATCCACCTGCCCGACCTGCAGCCGGGCAGCTCGATCATGCCCGGCAAGGTGAATCCGGTTCTGTGCGAAGCGGTTACGCAGGTCGCCGCGCAGGTGATCGGCAACGACGCCGCGGTCGCCGTCGGGGGGTTGTCCGGCGCGTTCGAGCTCAACGTCTACATCCCGATGATGGCCCGCAACATCCTGGAGTCGTTCAAGCTGCTGACCAACGTGTCAAAGCTGTTCGCCGAGCGGTGCATTACCGGGCTGTCGGCCAACGTCGAGCACCTCAAGGAGCTGGCCGAGTCGTCGCCGTCGATTGTGACGCCGCTGAATTCGGCCATCGGCTACGAGGAGGCCGCCGCCGTGGCCAAACAAGCCCTCAAGGAACACAAGACCATTCGCCAGACGGTGATCGACCGAGGCTTGATCGGGGACAAGCTCTCGCTCGAGGAGCTGGATCGCCGGCTCGACGTGTTGGCGATGGCCAAGGTAACCGACGACTAGCAGGGTAGTTTGGTTGTCGACCGTGGGGTTTACGGACGCCCCACAGTCGACAACGTGGGCCATCTCGGGGAGGCGGCCGGTGAAAGTGAGGGTGATTCGATGACGGTTCCTCCCGGCGGCCCGTACGGCCAGGACCCCTACGGAACGAATCCGTATGGCCAGGGCCCGTACTGGGGCGGCCAGCCACAGGGTGGACCGCCGCCGCAATACCCGCAGGGCCCGCCGCCCCAATACCCTCAGGGCGGCCCGTATTCCTACCCGCCGGGCGGCTATCCACAGGATCCCGCCGCCGGCGGCTACCAGCAGCCCTATCCCCCGCCTGACTACTCCCAGCCCGGCCAGCAGGTACCGCCCGGCTGGGCGCCCGGGCCCTACCCGCCCGGACCGCCACCACCGGGCGGCTCGAACTCGAAGTTGCCGTGGCTGATCCTCGCCGGTGTCGCCGTACTGGGCGTGATCGCGCTGGTGATCATCCTGGTGGTCAGCCTGGGCGGTTCGGACAAGCCGGCCACCACCAGCCCCGGCGGCATCTCGGCGGCCCCGTCGACGCAAAGCGCCCCGCCGTCGGAGCCGAACAACACCCAGCAGACCGCGACCGACTGCACCCCCAACGTGTCCGGCGGCGAGAAGCCCGTCGGCGGCTCGCCGATCAGCGCGGGCCAGCTGTCGTTCCCGACGACCGCGGCGCCCGGGTGGATGCCGATCTCGGACGATCAGACGCCGAACCTCATCGGCGCGGTGGGCGTCGCCAAGGAGGTGCCCGGGGCGAACCAGTGGGTGATGCAGGCCGAGGTCGCCGTCACCAACTTCGTTTCCAGCATGGACGTCTCGGCACAGGCATCGAAGTTGCTGCAATGCGTGGCCAGCGGCCCCGGCTACGCCAACGCCTCGCCCACCCTGGGTCCGTCGAAGGCGTCGTCGCTCACCGTCGACGGGATCAAGGCCGCCCGCGTGGACGCCGACGTCACCATCGCCGACCCCTCGCGCAACGTAAAGGGCGACTCGCTGTCCATCGTCGCCATCGACACCAAACCGGTCACCATCTTCCTGGGCGCAACACCCATCGGCGACGCCGCCTCTGCGGGCTTGATCAACCAGATCATCGGATCACTCAAGGTCACGAAGTAACCGGAGCCGAGATGTGCGTGGCCTCCGAGCGGCCACGCAGCACCGTGGAATAGCTCTCCGACCACTGGCCACGTTCGTCGTCGTCGGCATGCTCGATGGCCGCCGCCGAGCACAGGATCCGCGACTCCGCGGTCTTGGCGAGGTCGGCCAGCCGCGCGGCCTCGTTGACGGCATCGCCGATAACCGTGTATTCGTAACGGTTTTCGGCGCCGATGTTGCCGGCGAAGACTCGTCCCGCCGAAACGCCGATACCGAAGTCCACCGGTAGCTTCCGCAACTTGGTGCCCAGGGCGCGCGCGGTCGCCAGCGCGGCCGTTGACGCTTGGGTCGGCGCGTCCATCCGCAGCGGCGCCCCGAACACGGCCAGCGCGGCGTCGCCGGCGAATTTGTTGATCAGCCCCTGACGCTCGTCGACGGCGCCCACGACGATCCGGAAGAAGTCGTTGAGCACCTCGGCAACTTCTTGCGGCGGACGGCTTTCCGCGAGCTGCGTCGAGCCCACCAGGTCGATGTAGAGGACGGCCGCCTCGACGACGTCGCCCGACAGCTGCGCACCCTCTTCGATTGCGCGGCGGGCGACATCGGTCCCGACGTAACGTCCGAACAGATCGCGCAGTCGGTCGCGTTCGGCGAGTTCGGTGACCATCCGGTTGAATCCCGTTTGCAGGCGCCCAATTTGGGACCGCTCGTAGGCGCCGACGTGAGCCCCCATGTTGCCGTGTTCGATCTGTGCCATCGCGTCGACGATCTCGTCGAGCGGATCGGCGATGGAACGCGACGTAAGGATCATCGTCGGCAACCCCAGGAGTAACGCCGCCAGCGACACCACCAGGATGGGCACGGTCAGCGTGGCGGACTTCTGAATGAGCCACCCGTGCGAGCGCAGCACAACGAACGTCGCGATGACCCCGATGGGCACCGCACCGCACAGGAACCACATGAGAACCAGGCGCGCCAGCACCCCGGGCACGGCCAGGCGGGGTGTGGCATCGCGGGTGGCGGCGATCATGATCGGCCGCAGGCTGCGTTGGGAAAGCAGCATGCCGGTGCCGGCCGCCGCGGGTCCGCCGAGCAACAAGCCCAGCAGCATCGGCAGCAGAAGCGGGGCTCCGCCGGTCCGATTGAGCAGCATGAGGACCGCGGCGCTAGCGCCCCAGGCCGCCAGCAGTATCACTGTCTGGCGAGCCGCAAGTCTCATGGCGGCTTCCCGCTGCTGCTTGGTCGGTTCGTCCCCGGCCAGAAACCATCGCAGTGTGGGGACCAGGCCGTAGGCGCCCGCAATCCCGACGGCGATGGTGGCCAGCACCACCAGCACCGCGACGATCACCAGGTTCTTTTCCTCAAAGTGCACCGAGGTGTGGCCTCTGAGCGGGATCATGATTGCGGCTACGTCGATGACGGCCAGCAAATAGGCCAGGGCGAGGTCGATCGCGTATTGAATCAGGTATCTGCGGGCGGTTTTCGGATGCTTAAGCACCGTTGTTCGGCCCGCCCGAATTCTGGCCCGGAATGTCGGTGATCGGGAAGTTGGGCATCGGCTTGGGCGACGGGGTGTTGGGCAGGGTCGGGATCTGGCTGGCCGGGATGTCGTGCAGTTGGTTGGCCGGCGGACCGTTCTCGCGGCTGCCGTAGCTGCTGCCCGGCGCCCGCGAGCCGAGGAGTTCGCTCACCGTCACCAGGCGGTAGCCGTTGGCCTTGAGCACCGGGATGAATTGGTACACCAGGTCGACGGTGCTCGAGTAAGTGTCGTGGAACAAGACCACCGAGTTCGGCTTGACGTAGGTCATCAGCATGTAGCGTGTCGCGGCCGTGTTGGAGTCGTTGGCCCAGTCGAAAGGGATGACGTCCCAGAGGATTTCGGCCAGGCCGAACTGGCCTGCGGCCTGGCGCACCACGGGGTCAGAAAGCCCGCCGGCGGGACGGTACAGGGTTGGCGTGCGGCCAGTGGCGGCGGTGATCGCGTCGTTGGCCCTGGAGAACTGGGCGGCGATGTCCTCGGGCGGGATCGTCGTCATGTTGGGGTGTTCCCAGGTGTGGCTGCCGATCTCCATGCCCGCGTCCGCGATGCGCTTGGCGCCCGCCGGGTTGGCGGCCACCTTGTTGCCGATCAAAAAGAAGGTGGCCTTGGCGTCGTTGTCCTTCAGGATCTGCAGCAGCCGCTCGTCGAAGGGCCCCGGGCCGTCGTCGAAGGTCAGCGCGACACACTTGACCACCGCGCAGCTGCCGTTATCCGCGCGCGTCACGTGACCGGTGAGCCCACCGATGACCAGCACCGCGCCGGCCGCTATGACCCCGACGACGGTCCGCCAGTAGCGCCAGGCCTGGTTATCAGGTCGTTTCGGCACTGAACAAGCGTACCGAAACGCCCGGCCACTACGGTCCGGTGATCTCCTCGAGCATCTCGGTGACCAGCGCGGCGATCGGCGACCGTTCGCTGCGCAGCAGTGTTATATGCGCGAACAGCGGGTGGCCCTTGAGCTTCTCGATCACCGCGGCGACCCCATCGTGACGGCCGACACGCAGGTTGTCGCGCTGCGCAACATCGTGGGTGAGCACCACCCGCGACCCCGCACCCAGCCGGGACAGCACCGTCAACAGGACGTTGCGCTCGAGCGACTGTGCCTCGTCGACGATCACGAACGAGTCGTGCAACGAGCGGCCCCGGATGTGGGTCAGCGGCAACACCTCGAGCATGCCGCGCGACAGCACCTCCTCGAGCACCGCCGGGCTGGCCAGACCTTCGAGGGTGTCGAACACCGCCTGCGCCCAGGGGCCCATCTTTTCGCTCTCGCTGCCGGGCAGGTAGCCGAGTTCCTGGCCGCCGACGGCGTACAGCGGGCGGAACACCACCACCTTGCGCTGCGTGCGCCGCTCCAGCACCGCCTCCAGGCCGGCGCACAACGCCAGCGCCGACTTGCCGGTGCCGGCCTTGCCGCCCAACGACACGATGCCCACCGACTCGTCGAGCAGCAAGTCCAGCGCGACCCGCTGCTCGGCCGAACGCCCGCGAAGCCCGAACACCTCGCGGTCACCGCGAACCAGCTGGACCTGTTTGGCCGCGTTCACCCGGCCAAGGGCATGAGAGCCGCCGCCCAGCAGTCGAATTCCGGTGTGGCACGGCAAGTCTCGAGCATCGGGCAGATCGATCTCGCCTTCGGCGTAGAGCGCGTCGATGTCCTCGGTGCAGGTCTCGATCTCGCGCATCCCCGACCAGCCGGAGACGACGACGTCCTGCGCGTGGTATTCGTCGGCGGCCAGGCCCACCGCGGCGGCCTTGACCCGAAGCGGAATGTCCTTGCTGACCAACGTGACCCGCTTGCCTTCGGCGGCGAGGTTGGCGGCGCAGCTGAGGATCCGGGAGTCGTTGCTGTCCGTGCGGAAGCCGGCCGGCAGCACCGTCGGGTCGGTGTGGTTTAGCTCGACGTGGAGCGTACCGCCTTGTGCCCCAACGGGAATCGGCTGATCAAGCCTCCCATGCTCGAGCCGAAGATCGTCGAATAGACGTAACGCCTGGCGGGCAAACCAGCCCAGCTCGTGATGATGGCGTTTGGCCTCAAGTTCGCTGATCACCACCAGCGGAACCACGACCTCGTGTTCGGCAAACCGGCTGCACGCCCACGGGTCGGACAGCAACACGGAGGTGTCGAGCACGTACGTCCGGGTATCGGTCACCAAGCGCTCCTCGTGCTAAACCCGTGAGACCCCACACGGGCGGGTCGAGGGAAATCGCGGCACCAGGACCGGGGCCGGTCCTGCCTGTAGAACTACCGAAGTAGTGACCGGAGGTGCCGCCCTGGCAGCAGATTATGTCGCTGACCATCACCGACGACGCTACTCTCGTCCCGGCGTTGCCGCCCGGCAGGCGCGCCGAGATCGCCGATGGTCGCGACCCGCTGCACGCGACAGCGCCGCGCTTGCGATCGCTGCTAGCCGATGGTCGCGACCCGCTGCACGCGGCTGCGCCGCGCTTGCGATCGCTCCTAGCCGATGGTCGCGACCCGCTGCACGCGGCTGCGCCGCGCTTGCGATCGCTCCTAGCCGATGACGAACTGCCGCAGTTGCGGCTCGTCGGCGACGCCCCATGCGGTGATGCGATCGGAGATCGCCTGCCGCAACTCGGCCGGCCCGAAAATCCCTGCGTCGGCGACGTTCTGGACCTTGTCGTGATAGGAGTCGATGTCCGCGCCGACGACTTGCAGGTCCGCCGAGCGTGCCGCGATCGCGGCAATCGTCTCGTCGCGGGTGTACTCGAGGCAATGCGCGACGAGGTTGGACCAGAACAGCTCGTGACGCTCGTCATCCCTGCGGATTCGGTCGACGAGCCCGGCCAGGATGGGCTCCTCGATGATCGCGGCCAGGTTGGCGCAGAAGACCGCATGGGTGCGTTCGGTGAGCGCCATGTACACCAGGGTCTCGACCTGTGTGTACATGTCGCCGCGGTAGCCCTTCGTCACGTACTGGACCCGGGCCTCCTCGTTGGCGGTCGGGTCGACCTCGCGGGTCACCACCAGGTATTCGCGCAACGCGATGGCGTGCAGGTGCTCCTCGGCGGTCCAACGCCCCAGCCAGCGGCCCCACCAGTCCTCGAGGATGAAGTGCTCAACCAGCTCGCGATGATGGGCCGACAGGTTGTCCTTGAGCAGCAGCAGGATCTCGCATGCATCGGTGACGGCCCTGGGCAGCGTCATCTGAGACGGGTCCCAATCGCGGCCGCCGAGGAAGGCGAAGTTCTCGCCCCGCTCGAACGGGACATAGTCGTGGGCGAACCACAGGTCCTCGGTGCTGAGGTGGCGATCCATTTCGGCTTCGCACAGCGGCTCGAGTTCCAGCGTCAGCGCATTAGCGACAGGTCTCTGTGCCATGCGGTTACTGTAACCCGCGTACACAGGTTTTTGAAATTACCGCACCCGTGTCGCGCGCGCCTAGAGCGTCAGACCGGGGTACAGCGGATGGGCGTCCAACAGCTCGGCGGCGGCGGCGTTGACCCGTTCGGCCGTGCCGTCGGCCAGCTTGTACTTGGCCTTGGAGGAGCCCTCTGCGGCGGTGTTGGCCAGCACGTCGACCATCAACTCGGCCACCTGGTCGAATTCGTCAGCACCGAAGCCGCGGGTGGTCAGCGCCGGAGTGCCCAACCGGATGCCGCTGGTGTACCAGGCGCCGTTGGGGTCGGCGGGAATGGCGTTGCGGTTGGTGACGACGCCTGCGTCCAGCAGGGCCGACTCGGCTTGCCGCCCGGTCAAGCCAAACGAGGTGACGTCGAGCAGCACCAGGTGGTTGTCGGTGCCCCCGGTGATCAGCCGCGCATCGCGCTTGAGGAAGCCGTCGGCCAGTGCTTGGGCGTTGTCGGCGATCCGCTGCGCGTACGCCTGGAACGAGGGCTGCCGCGCCTCGGCGAGCGCGACGGCCTTGGCCGCCATCACGTGTGACAGCGGGCCGCCGAGCACCATCGGGCAGCCCTTGTCGACGGCGTCGGCGTATTCGGGCTGGCAGAGCACCATGCCGCCGCGCGGACCGCGCAGAGACTTGTGCGTCGTCGTTGTCGTGATATGGGCGTGCGGCACCGGGTCCTCGTCGCCGACGAACACCTTGCCGGCCACCAGGCCCGCGAAGTGCGCCATGTCCACCATCAGAGTGGCGCCGACCTCGTCGGCGATTTCCCGCATCGTCGCGAAATTGATCCGCCGCGGGTAAGCGGAGTAGCCGGCCACGATGACCAGTGGCTTGAACTCACGCGCCGCGGCCGCGACGGCGCCGTAGTCGACGAACCCGGTGTTCGGATCGGTGCCGTAACTGCGCTGGTGGAACATCTTGCCGGAGATGTTGGGCCGGAAGCCGTGGGTGAGATGGCCGCCGGCATCCAGCGACATGCCCAGCAGCCGCTGGTTGCCCAGTTTGGCCCGCAGCGTCTCCCAGTCGGGCTCGGACAAATCGTTGACGTGCTTGGCTCCGGCCTCGGCCAGACCCGGCGCCTCGACCTTGGTGGCCAGGATCGCCCAGTAGGCGACGAGGTTGGCGTCGATGCCAGAGTGCGGCTGCACGTACGCATGCGGCGAGCCGAACAGCTCGCGGGCATGCTCGGCGGCGACGCTTTCGACGGTGTCGACGTTCTGGCATCCGGCGTAGAACCGGTGCCCGATGGTGCCCTCGGCGTACTTGTCCGACAGCCAGGTCCCCATCGTCAGCAGCACCGCCGGCGACGCGTAGTTCTCGCTGGCGATCAGCTTGAGCGAACCACGTTGGTCGGCAAGTTCTTTGCGCGTCGCCGCGGCGATGCGAGGTTCGACGGACTCGACGACCTGCAGTGCCGCCTGGTAGGCCTCGCGCGCGGTATCCATGTATTCGGCGCCAGGTGCTGTGGTCGGGGTGGCGGTGCGGGTCGAGTCGGCTGACATGGCAACGAGACTAGTCGGCGGGTAACCCAGACGAGATCCAGGCCTTTGGCCAGCCCAGCCGTCGGGCGTGTCTGCACCCCTGCCACACTGGCTCTATGCCGCGGCTGAGCGAGCCGAGCCCATATGTGGAGTTCGACCGGAAGCAATGGCGTGCGCTGCGCATGTCAACGCCGCTGGCCCTCACCGAAGAGGAACTGATCGGCCTGCGCGGCCTGGGCGAGCAGATCGACCTGCTGGAAGTCGAGGAGGTCTACCTGCCGCTGGCCCGGCTGATCCACCTTCAGGTGGCCGCGCGCCAGGGGTTGTTCGCCGCCACCGCGGAGTTCCTGGGCGAGCCGCAGCAAAACCCCGACCGGCCGGTGCCGTTCGTCATCGGCGTCGCAGGCAGCGTGGCGGTCGGCAAGTCGACGACCTCCCGTGTGCTGCAGGCGTTGTTGGCGCGCTGGGACCACCACCCGCGGGTGGACCTGGTGACCACCGACGGATTCCTCTACAGCAACAACGAACTCGACCGGCGAAACCTGATGCACCGCAAGGGTTTTCCGGAGAGCTATAACCGCCGCGCGCTGATGCGGTTTGTGACGTCGGTGAAGTCCGGGTCGGACTACGCGTGCGCGCCGGTGTATTCGCATCTGAAGTACGACATCATCCCCGGCGCCAAACACGTGGTCCGCCATCCGGACATCCTTATTTTGGAGGGCCTTAACGTACTGCAGACCGGCCCCACCCTGATGGTGTCCGATCTGTTCGACTTCTCGGTCTACGTCGACGCCCGGGTCGAGGACATCGAGTCGTGGTATGTGTCGCGGTTCCTGGCCATGCGCACCACGGCGTTCGCCGACCCGGAATCGCACTTCCACCACTACTCGGCGCTGACCGACTCCAAGGCCGTCGTCGCCGCGCGGGAGATCTGGCGGTCGATCAACCGCCCCAACCTGATCGAGAACATCCTGCCGACGCGGCCCCGCGCCACGCTGGTGTTGCGCAAGGACGCCGACCATTCGATCAATCGGCTGCGCCTGCGCAAGCTGTAAAGGCGGCGCGGGGAGCGGATCAGGCCGGCAGGCGGCGCAGCCCGCGGTATTGCACCCAGGCGAAGAAGGCCGTGTAGACACCGCCGGCCAGCGTCACGGCGACCCCGGTGGGGGTCATCGGAACGAACTCGGCGAACACCAGCGCCGCAGCGGTGTAGACGATGTTGGCCGCGACGACGCCGACCCCGGCACGCCGCAGGTCCTGCTGTGCGGCCAGGAGGACGACGACCATCCCATAGAGCACGAAGACAGCCGACATGGCGTATTCCTGGCCGGGGGCCAGGCCGGTCAGCGAGGAGAGCGCGTCGGCGACGAAGGCGCTGGCCAAGCCCAACACGCCGGTCAGGACGGCGTCGGCGCGCATAGCGAAACGCAACAGCGAATCGGTCGAATCGTAGAGGGGCCGTACGGTGATTCCGGCTATCGCGGTCATGCGGGTACTCCTAGCGATGGGGACGCGTGGCACTGCCAACTACTGCCACGAGTGGAAAGACCAAACGGTTCGCCCGGGTATTCCCGCTGGAGCGAAATCTTTACGCGCTGGAAATACGACCGCGTTGGTCCCGGCTCAGTTCACTTGCCGTATCGGCGGTGGCGCTGGGTGTAGTCGCGCAGCGCGCGCAGGAAGTCGACGCGCCGGAACGCGGGCCAGTGTGCCTCCGTGAACCACATCTCCGAGTAGGCGCTCTGCCACAGCAGGAACCCGGACAGGCGCTGCTCACCCGAAGTGCGGATCACCAGGTCGGGGTCGGGTTGCCCGGAGGTGTAGAGGTTTTCGGAGATGGCCTCGGCGGTCACCGCCTCGACGAGTTCCTCCCCGGTCGCACCGTTGGCCAGTTCCTTGCCCAGCAAGGCGCGAACCGCGTCGACGATCTCCTGGCGGCCGCCGTAGCCGACCGCGACGTTGACGTGGAACGGCGCGACGCCCGGGGTGGACTCCACGGCATCGCGCAACCGGCGGGCCGGTTCCTCACCCAATAGCGCCAAATCCCCCACGGTGCGCACGCTCCAGCGGTTCGCCGGCGCGCAGATCTCCTCGACGACGTCGGTGATGATCTCGATGAGCGCGGCGAGCTCGTCCGGGTCGCGCTGCAGGTTCTCGGTCGACAGCAGATAGACGGTGGCCATTTCGATGCCGGCTTCCTGGCACCACCGCAGCATCTCGGCGATCTTGATGGCACCCATCCGGTAGCCGTAGCTGACGTCGTCATAGCCGGCGTCGCGCGCCCAGCGCCGGTTGCCGTCGCACAAGACCGCGATGTGGCGGGGCAGATCGGATTTCGCGGAGGCCAGGCCCTGCCGCAACCGCAACTCGTAGACGCGGTACAACGGGTCTTTGAGGCGCGGCGGAATGATCTCCACGGGAACCCACATTACTGTGGTCTGGATACTGTGACAGTAAGAGCGAGTGGCAATTTCAACTAAAGGCAAGCCTGGCCGGGAGGGAAAAATGAGCGGTCAGACCAGCACCGTCACCAGCCCCGGGAACGAATCCGAGGGCGGCGCGGTGAGCAACGCGGCACACCAGATCGTCGACGGCGTCACCCGGGTCCTGACCAAGCCCCGGTTCCGCGGCTGGATCCACGTGTATTCGGCGGGCACCGCGGTCTTCGCTGGTGCGACGCTGATCGCGGTGTCGTGGGCGGTGGGGTCTACCCGTGCCGGGCTGGCGACGTTTGCCTACACGGCGGCCACGATCCTGATGTTCACCGTCAGCGCCACCTATCACCGCGTGCACTGGAAGTCGGCGACCGCCCAGAAGTGGATGAAGCGGGCCGATCACTCGATGATCTTCGTGTTCATCGCGGGCAGCTACACACCGTTCGCGCTGCTGGCTTTGTCGCCTCACGACGGGCGTGTGGTGCTGTCAATCGTCTGGGGTGGTGCGCTGGCCGGCGTCCTGCTGAAGATGCTCTGGCCGTCGTCGCCGCGCTGGGTCGGCGTGCCGCTCTACATCCTGCTGGGCTGGGTGGCGGTCTGGTATACCGGCGAGATCCTGCACAACGCCGGGGTAACCGCGATGGTCCTGCTGTTCGTCGGCGGCGCGCTGTACAGCATCGGCGGCGTCCTTTACGCGGTGCGCTGGCCCGACCCGTGGCCGACGACGTTCGGCTACCACGAGTTCTTCCACGCGTGCACGGCGGTGGCGGCGATCTGCCACTACATCGCTATGTGGTTCGTGGTCTTCTAGACCCGCCGTTAACCACTTGGCCAGCCGAGCCTCACGCTAGCGTGACTGCCGCGACCGCGTGCCACGCCAGCGTGACGTTCGCGCGCGGGACCTATCCGGGCGGCGCAAGCGCGACCGCAAGCTCCGCCGCCCCGGTGACGGGCAGGTCGCAGACCCTCCCCCGGCAGACGTAGGCCGCGTCGGCGCCGTTCACCCGCCCCCGTCCGGCCAACAGCGCCGAGGAGTCCTTCTCACCGCCGACGACGATCGCGCCGCCGGGCGCCAGCCGGCGCGCGCCGGCCAGCAGCGGGGACCCCTCCGCCGCGCACGCGACGGCGATCTGCAACGGCCCCCGCACCGCGGCCTCGGCGACCGCCAGCCAGTGGCCGGCCGCGCGCGGCGCGCGCTCGAGTAACACCGAGTGCGCGCCCAGCGCCTCGCCGGCGGCGCGCAGGTAGCGCTCGGTGCGGTCGCCGTCGACGACGTGCGCGGCGGTCAGCAGTGCCTCGGTGATGGCCGACGCTCCCGACGGGGTCGCCCCGTCCATCGGGTCGGCGGGCCGCAGCACCAGAGCCTCGGCATCGTCGGCGGCGTCGAACCAGCGGCCCGGCCGCTCGGGGTCGGCGAAGTGCGCCAGCGCGGTGTCCAACAACTGCGTGGCCGCGGTCAGCAGCGCCTTGTCGGTGCTGAGCTGGTACAGCGCCAGCAGCCCGGTCGCCAGCATGGCGTGGTCCTCCAGGATCGCGGCGCTGTCGCCGACCACCCCGCCGAGGCTGGCCCGGCGCAGCCGCCCGTCGACGACGTGCAGGTGCAGCAGCGCCGTCGCGCAGCGCTGGGCGGCTTGCGCCAACCCGGGATCTCCCAACGCCACACTGGCCTCGGCCAGCGCGGTGATCGCCAGCCCGTTCCACGCGGTGACGACCTTGTCGTCGCGTCCGGGTTGGGCGCGTTTGAGCCGCGCGGCCAGCAGCGCGCCGCGGATCCGGTCCAGCCTTTCCGCATCGTCCGGATCGGCCCGCAGCTGCAGCACCGACGCGCCGTGTTCGAACGTGCCGGCCTCGGTGACGCCGAAAACCCCTGCCGCCCAACGGCCGTCGTCGTCACCAAGCACGTCGGAAAGCTGCGCCGGCGTCCAGACGTAGGTCGACCCCTCCTCCCCGGCGGCGTCGGCGTCCAGCGACGACGTGAACATCCCGCCCTCGGCGAGCTCGTCGAGCAGGAAGCGCGCGGTCTGCGCAGTGACCTTGCGCGCCAACGGATCTGCGGTGCGCCGGGCCCAGTGCGCGTACGCGCGCAGCAGCAGCGCGTTGTCGTACAGCATCTTCTCGAAATGCGGTACCACCCAGGCACTGTCCACGCTGTAGCGTGCGAAGCCGCCGGCGAGTTGGTCGTAGATGCCGCCGCGGGCCATCGCGGCGGCGGTGTGCGACACGGCCTCGAGCGCGGCCGCCGAACCAGTGCGCTCGTAGTTGCGCAGCAGCGCCTCCAGCAGCGCCGACGGCGGGAACTTGGGTGCCCCGCCGAAGCCGCCGTGCGTGGTGTCGCGGTCGCGCAGCACCGCGGCGACCGCGTGGTCGCACAGCGCCGGATCCACCTCGGGCCCGCCACCGGGCAGCCCCGAAGCCGCCGAACGCAACTCGCCCGAGATGTGGTCCGACGCCTCTTCGACCTCGCCGCGGCGTTCCCGCCAGGTGTCGGAGACCGCCGAAAGCAGCTGCAGAAAAGCATCTTTCGGGTAGTAGGTGCCGCAGTAAAACGGTCGGCCGTCGGGCGTCAGAAAGCACGTCATCGGCCAGCCGCCCTGCCCGGTGAGCGCGACGGTGGCATTCATGTAGATCGCGTCGATGTCGGGGCGTTCTTCGCGGTCGACCTTGATGCAGACGAAGCCGGCGTTCATCACGGCGGCGACGGTGTCGTCCTCGAACGACTCGTGGGCCATGACGTGACACCAATGGCAGGCGGCGTAACCGATGGACAGCAGGATGGGCACGTCGCGCATGGCCGCGTCGGCCAGCGCCTGCGGCGTCCACTGCTGCCAGTGCACCGGGTTGTCGGCATGCTGACGCAGGTACGGGCTGGTGGCCCGCCCGAGCGTGTTGGTCGCCGAGGGACCCGCCGGATCAGTGGGGCTCAGGGTCGGTGCCCTCGTCGGCGGCCTGGTCGGGTTCGGGGTGTTCCCGATCGAAGGATTTGGGCACCTTCTTCAGCTGCTTGTTCATCGAGCGGACCAGGAACACCGTGGCGATCACCAGCAGGACGATGACCAGCAGCCCCACCGGGCTGGCCTTGCCGAAATCCGGGCCCTGGTTGTGCGGTGTCCCGTCAGCAATCACGGTGAGCAGAAGGTGGTTCACCCGTCGGTCTCGATCCCGGCGAACAGCTCTTTCTCCGGCAGCTCGACGGGCACCCGCGAGCGCGCCAGCTCGAATTCCTCGGTCGGCCACAGCCGCTGCTGCCAGGAGATCGGAACCGCGAAGAAGTCGTGGTTCGGGTCGATCTGGGTGGCGTGCGCGCGCAACGCGTCGTCACGCTGGCTGAAGTACGCCGCGCATTCGACGCTTGTCGTCACGCGGGATTCGAACGGGTCGTGCGCGGGATCCCAGTTGTCGAGCCATTTTTTGAACGGGCCCTCCTGGCCGTGCTTGACGCATTCGTCGTGGAACAGCTGCATCCGCGCCCGCAGGAAGCCGTGGTTGTAATACAGCTTCGACACGTTCCACGGTTCGCCGGCGTCGGGGAAGCGGGCGTAGTCGCCGGCCGCCTCGTAGGCGCCGACCGAAACCTGATGGCAGCGAATGTGATCCGGGTGCGGGTAGCCGCCGTTCTCGTCGTAGGTGGTCATCACGTGCGGCCGATATTCGCGCACCACCCGGACGAGCGCCTCGACGCTCACCTCCAGCGGCACCAGCGCGAAGCAGCCCTCGGGCAGCGGTGGCGGCGGATCGCCCTGCGGCAGGCCGGAGTCGACGAACCCTAGCCAGGTGTGCTCCACCCCCAGGATCTCGGCGGCCTTGGCCATCTCGTCGCGGCGGATCTCGTTGATGTGCTCATGCACGCCGGGCAGGTCCATCGCCGGGTTGAGGATGTCGCCGCGCTCGCCGCCGGTCAACGTCACCACGAGGACGCGGTGCCCCTCGTCGGCGTAGCGGGCCAGGGTGGCCGCGCCCTTGCTGGACTCGTCGTCGGGGTGGGCGTGGACCGCCATCAGCCGCAGTTCGCTCACGTGTCCCCTTGTCTAGCCTTGACTAACCTTGTCCCTTGATGCGTGACCCTATGATTCCAGTTCCCCGCCAACCGACAACTCCCGAGGGCATGACCGAGCTTCCCGAGGCCCGTTACGGCCGTTCGCGGCTGTCGCGCGTATCAAGGCGCCGCGTGGCCATCGGCTTGCCCGTGCTGATCGTCGCGGCCGGCGTGGTCCTCGCCCTGATCGGCTACCACCGGCTGGGCACCAGCGATGTCTCCGGCTCGCTGGCCGGCTATCAAGTGATCGACAACGAGACGGCGTCGGTGACCATCAGCGTGACGCGCTCCAACCCGTCGCGGCCGGCGGACTGCATTGTGCGGGTGCGGTCCAAAGACGGCGCCGAGACGGGCCGGCGGGAAGTGCTGGTCCCGCCGTCGCAGGCGGCCACCATCCAGGTGACGACGACGGTGAAATCATTCCGCCCCCCGGCGATGGCGGATATTTACGGATGCGGCATAAATGTGCCCGGTTATCTGCGCTCGGGCTGATCGAGAGACAAACGCTCAACTGCGGATATAAGGTCATCGTTTGTTATCGCAGTGGTAACATGGGTGAATGCACGGTTCCGGCTGGGACCGTGTATTGCTGCATTAATGCCCGTGAGCACGACGGAGCAGGCGGCACCGGGGCGGGAAACCGGGCACCCCAAGCGGGGCCCAGACGCTCACGCGGGACACGCGGAGCCGAGAACACGAGGAGCACGAGCGAGATGACGGACACTCAGGTGACCTGGTTGACCCAGGAATCACATGACCGGCTCAAGGCCGAGCTCGACCAGCTGATCGCCAACCGTCCGATCATCGCCGCGGAAATCAACGACCGCCGCGAGGAGGGCGACCTGCGCGAGAACGGCGGATACCACGCCGCCCGCGAGGAGCAGGGCCAGCAGGAGGCTCGCATCCGTCAGCTGCAGGACTTGCTCAACAACGCCAAGGTCGGCGAGGCGCCCAAGCAGTCCGGCGTGGCGCTGCCCGGCTCGGTCGTGAAGGTCTACTACAACGACGACAAGTCCGACGCCGAGACGTTTCTCATCGCCACCCGCCAGGAGGGTGTCAAGAACGGCAAGCTCGAGGTGTACTCGCCGAACTCACCGCTGGGCGGCGCGCTGATCGACGCCAAGGTGGGCGAGAGCCGCAGCTACCAGGTGCCCAACGGCAACACCGTCAAGGTCACCCTGCTGTCCGCGGAGCCCTACCACTCCTAGGCGAACGGTCGCGCCCGGCTGCGCCGCGCTTGCGATCGCGCCCAGAGCGCTACTTCAGCGCCTGCTCGAGGTCGGCCAACAGGTCGGCGATGTCCTCGATGCCGACCGACAGCCGCACCAGGTCGTCGGGCACTTCCAATTGCGAACCCGCAGTGGACGCGTGGGTCATGGCGCTGGGGTGCTCGATCAGCGACTCCACTCCGCCCAGCGACTCGGCCAGGATGAACACGCCGGTGTTGGCGCACAGCCGTTCGGCGGCCGCCCGGCCGCCGGCCATCCGCACCGACACCATGCCGCCGAAGCCGCGCATCTGCCGCGCGGCGACCTCGTGCCCGGGGTGACTGGCCAGTCCCGGGTACAGCACAGTGCTCACCGACGGCTGCCCGGCCAGGAATTCCGCTACGGCCAAAGCGTTTTCGCTGTGCCGCTGCATGCGCAGCACCAACGTCTTCAGTCCGCGCATCGTCAGGTAGGCGTCGAACGGGCCCGGCACCGCGCCGGCCCCGTTCTGCAGGAAGGCGAACGCCTGGTCCAGTTCTTCGTCGTTGGTGACCAGCGCGCCGCCCACCACGTCCGAGTGCCCGCCGATGTACTTGGTGGTCGAGTGCAGCACGACGTCGGCACCCAAGGTCAACGGCTGCTGCAGCGCCGGCGAAGCAAAAGTGTTGTCCACCAACACCTTTGCCGAATGCTGCTTGCCGAGCTCGGCGATGGCCGCGATATCGGCGATGGACAGCAGCGGATTGGTCGGCGTCTCCACCCAGACCAGGCGGGTGCGCGGTGTGATGGCGGCGCGCACCGCGTCGACGTCGGGCAGCGCCACCGGCGTGTAGTCGACGTTCCATTGCGTGAAGACCTTGTCGATCAGCCGGAACGTGCCGCCGTAGGCGTCGTCGGGAATGACCACATGGTCGCCGGGCCGCAGCATCGCCCGTAGGGCGCAGTCGGTGGCGGCCATCCCGGAGGCGAACGCGCGGCCGTAGGCGCCCTCCTCGACCGCGGCCAGCGAGGCCTCCAGTGCGGCCCGGGTCGGGTTGCCCGTGCGTGCGTACTCGAATCCGCCGCGCAGACCGCCGACCCCGTCCTGGGCGAACGTGCTGCTGGCGTAGATCGGTGCGTTCACTGCCCCGGTGGCCGGGTCCGGACGGTAGCCGGCATGAATGGCCTTGGTGGCCAGTCCGTTGTATGCGTGGTCGTGGCTCATCGACGACCAGCCTAGTGACGGGTCAGAGCGGCAGGCACACCGTCGTCATGATCTTGTCGGCCAGGGTTTGCCGCTTGGAGTCCCACAGCGGAAACAGGAAACCGACGTAGCAGATGATCGCGTCGACGAAGTGGGCGAGCTGGCGCACCACCGACATCCCGAAACCGATCGGCTGGCCGGTGGTCTCGCTGACCACCTTGAACTTCATCACCGACTTGCCGATGCTCGAACCGGTGGTGCCCTGTCGGTAACCGTTGTTCCACAGCACGTAGACCAAGACCACCAGGTACGCCAACAGCTGCCCCAGGGTGCCGATCGCGCTGGGCTGGCTGGTGCAGTACTGGCTGACGTCGTACTGCGAAGCGCCCCCGACGCACGTCTGTTCCATCGTCAGGCCCTGGATCAAGCCACCGATGCCGATCACGACGGCGACCGGGATGTAGTCGATGAGGTAGGCCAGCACGCGGGTGATCCACGGCGTGTAGGACTCCGGCGGCAGGGCGCGCACCGCCGGGCCGGGCGGGGGCGGCGCATAGCCGCCGGCCGACGGGGGTGGCGGCGGATACGAGCCGCCGTCGGGCAGCGGAGGCGGAGGGGGTGGCGGGAACGAACTGCCGGGCGGCGGCTCCTGTCCAGCAGGCGGTGGGTAGGACCCGGGGGGCGGCGGTTGATCAGTCATGTGACACCTTCCACTGCGGGGATGCCGGAGCAGGCCGCATCACACTACCTGAGCGGCGCGCTAACGTCTCCCGGTTAGGCCGCGGGAGCCGTCGGAGAGAAAGCCCAGCAAGTCGTAGCGGGTGATCACCCCGACCGGTTTGCCCTGCTCGACCACCATCAGCGCGTCCCAGTCCCGCAGTGCCTTGCCGGCCGCGGTGAGCAGTTCTCCGGCGCCCACAATCGGCAGCGGCGGGCTCATGTGCTGCGAGACGGCGTCGGCCAGGTTGGCCCGGCCCTCGAAGACCGCCGAGAGCAGCTCGCGCTCGGAGACGCTGCCGGCCACCTCACCGGCCATCACCGGCGGCTCGGCGCCCACCACCGGCATCTGGGACACCCCGTACTCGCGCAGAATGCCGATCGCGTCGCGCACCGTCTCCGACGGGTGGGTGTGCACCAGATCGGGCAGCTCGCCGGACTTGCGGCGCAGCACGTCACCGACTGTCGGCTCGTCGACCGATCCGTCCAGGCGACTGCGCAGGAACCCGTAGGAGGACATCCAGCCGTCGTTGAAGATCTTCGACATGTAGCCCCGCCCGCCGTCGGGCAGCAGCACCACGACCAGCGAGTCCGGCCCGGCTTCCTCGGCGACCTTGATCGCGGCGACGACCGCCATCCCGCACGACCCGCCGACCAGCATGGCTTCTTCGCGGGCCAGCCGCCTGGTCATGTTGAACGAGTCGGAGTCGGACACGGCGATGATCTGGTCGGGCACGGTCGCGTCATACGCCGCGGGCCAGAAGTCCTCGCCGACGCCTTCGACGAGGTAGGGCCGGCCGCTGCCGCCCGAATACACCGACCCTTCCGGGTCGGCGCCGACGATGCGCACCCGGCCGTCCGACACTTCCTTGAGGTAGCGGCCCGCGCCGCTGATCGTCCCGCCGGTGCCGATGCCAGCGATGAAATGGGTGACCTTGCCGTCGGTGTCGGCCCAGATCTCCGGGCCGGTGGTCTCGTAGTGGCTCTCCGGTCCCATGGGGTTGGCGTACTGGTCGGGTTTCCAGGCACCGTCGATCTCGGCGACCAACCGATTCGAGACGCTGTAATAGCTTTGCGGGTCGTCGGGCGGCACCGCAGTCGGGCACACCACGACCTCGGCGCCGTACGCCAGCAACACATTTCGCTTGTCTTCACTGACTTTGTCGGGGCAGACGAAGACGCACTTGTAGCCGCGGTGCTGCGCGACCAGAGCCAGACCCACGCCGGTGTTGCCGGAGGTGGGTTCGACGATGGTGCCGCCCGGCTTGAGCTGCCCGCTGGCCTCGGCGGCGTCGATCATCTTCGCCGCGATGCGGTCCTTGGAGCTGCCGCCCGGGTTGAGGTATTCGACCTTTGCCACCACCGCGCCCGCGCCGTCCGGAACGACGGAGTTCAGCCGAACGAGTGGGGTGCCGCCGATGAGCTCACTGATGTGCCGCGCGATCCGCATGCGTCCATCGTCTCAGGCGCCGCGTGTTCCTACCCGGTGGCCTCGCGGATGTAGTCGCCGATCTGGCGCAGCGAACGGATGGCCTCGGGCACCATCGGCAGGGTCAGCTGGAAGTCGTGAATCTGGCCGGGCCAGACCCGGATCTCGACCGGCACACCCGCCTCCGCCAGCCGCGTCGCGGCCAGCTGCGCGTCGTGCAGCAGCACCTCGGACCCTGACACGTGAATCAGTGTTCGCGGCAGGCCCGGTCTGATGTGCTCCAGGGGCTCGTAGATTTCTTCGGGCCTGCCGTCGACCTCGTGCTTGGCGGCAGCGCTAGCAACCAGTTCGACGAGCGCGTCAAATGCGGTTGCCGAGAACATGGCGTCGGTCTTGATGTTCGGGTGGGCCTGCTTGGATTCCTTTGCCAGCTGCAGCAGCGGCGAGATCGCCACCAGCGCGGCAGGCACATCCTCCCCTTGCCCTTCCTCTGCTAATCTTTGCGCCAGCGCAAGGGAAAGATAGCCGCCCGCCGAATCGCCGGCCAGCACAATCTGATCCGGGTTGAACCCGCTTGACCGCAGCCAGCGGTACGCGTCGTAGCAGTCGTCGAGCGCCATCCCGATCGAATGCTTGGGCAGCAACCGATAGTTGACGATCAAAACCGGTGCGTCAGCAAACGACGAGAGTGCTTCGACGAGCCTGCCGTGCGAGTTGGCGCCACACGTCAGGAAGGCGCCGCCATGCAGGTAGAGAATGACCCGCCGGGTGCCGTCCGCGGGCAGCACGCCGGGCGCCCGTACCAGCTGCGCCGACGCATTGGGCAAGCTCACCTCCGCCCGAACCGTGGCCGACCTCGGCAACAGCACCCTGGCGGTCATGTCGATGAGACCCCACGGCCACGGCAGATTGGGGGCGTGGCTCCCGACCGCCAGCACCGGCCGGACGGTCAGTCGCGACGCCAGCTCAGCTAACCGTGCTGCAACGCTGGGCCCGGATTCGAGAACCTCGACCGGAGCGCCATCGCTGGCGGCATACCGGCGGGGCTTGGCACTGCGAGCCCGTAGCGCCTCATGGGGGCGAACGGCATTCCGGGGCGAGCCGGACACCTTGCTGGGTGCGGTCATGCTCAACACTTCCTACGCCTTTGTAGTCCGATACAGCATGTAACGAGTCAGCTACGCCCCCCGTTCATCCCGTTTGCCCGGGCGACCAGCCACTCTCTAGTAATTAGCTTGACATCGGTTACTGTGCACAACATTTGAAGAAGCTGATTTGATACCACAATTGCTCTGCACCGTGATCGAGTTATTTCTTAGCTATCTGCCCGAGCGTTACCAAACCCGCCGTAAAATGTCTCCGTGACCATTCGGGTGGGGCGTCGTTCGACCATCGCTTTGGCTGCCGCGGGCGCGATCGCCTCGACCGGCACGGCCTATCTGGGCGCACGCAACTTACTGGTGGGCCAGGCGACGCAGGCGCGCACCGTCATCCCGAAGTCCTGGGACGTCCCACCCCGCGCCGACGGCGTCTACCCGTCCGGCGGTGGCCCCGTAGAACGGTGGCAGCGGGGCATGCCCGTTGACCTGCACCTGATGATCTTCGGCGACTCAACGGCCACCGGTTACGGCTGCCTCAGCGCCGAAGAGGTGCCCGGTGTGCTGATCGCGCGCGGGCTGGCCGAGCGGACCGGCAAGCGCGTCCGGCTGAGCACCAAAGCTATCGTCGGCGCCACCTCGCGGGGCGTGTCCGGGCAGGTCGACGCGATGTTCGTGGCCGGCCCGCCGCCCGACGCCGCGGTGATGATGCTCGGCGCCAACGACGTCACGGCGCTCAACGGCATCAGCCAGTCGGCGCGGCGGCTCGCGGCTGCCGTGCGCAAGCTGCGTACCCGCGGCGCGGTGGTGGTCGTCGGGACCTGCCCGGATCTCGGTGTCGTCTCCGCCATCCCCCAGCCGCTGCGCTCGCTCGCGCACTCGCGGGGCTCGCAGCTGGCCCGTGCCCAGGCCGCCGCGGTCAAGGCGGAGGGCGGTATCCCGGTGCCGCTGGCCAGCCTGCTGTCGCGGCAATTCCGGGCCGCGCCGGAACTGATGTTCTCCGCCGACGGCTTTCACCCGTCGCCGACGGCCTACGCGCTGGCCGCCGAGCAGCTGCTGCCCGTGCTGTGCGAGGCGCTGGGCGAGCAGGACGGCGTCCCCACGGTTGAAGAGCCGCCGGCGCACGTACCCGCTTAGTCTTCGCCTTCTGGTTAACGACTAGATTTGTGGGGTCTTCAGCCCGCTTCGTGTCGGAGGGAACCGTCATGCCGGAAGCCGTCATCGTCTCAGCTGCTCGCTCGCCGATCGGGCGTGCCATGAAAGGGTCGCTGGTCAGCATCCGCCCCGACGACCTTGCCGTCCAGATGGTGCGGGCCGCTCTCGACAAGGTCCCGGCGCTGAACCCGCACCAGATCGACGACCTCATCCTGGGCTGCGGCCTGCCCGGCGGCGAGCAGGGCTTCAACATGGCCCGCGTCGTCTCCGTCGCGCTGGGCTACGACTTCCTGCCCGGCACCACGGTCAACCGGTACTGCTCGTCGTCGCTGCAGACCACCCGGATGGCGTTCCACGCGATCAAGGCCGGCGAAGGTGACGCGTTCATCTCGGCGGGCGTGGAGACCGTGTCGCGGTTCGCCAAGGGCAACTCCGACTCGCTGCCGGACACCAAGAACCCGCTGTTCGAGGCGGCGCAGGAGCGCTCGACCGCCTCGGCGGCCGGCGCCGACGAGTGGCACGACCCGCGCGCCGACGGCAACATTCCGGACGTCTACATCGCGATGGGCCAGACCGCCGAGAACGTCGCCATCATGACCGGCATCAGCCGCGAGGACCAGGACCACTGGGGCGTGCGCAGCCAGAACCGGGCCGAGGAGGCGATCAACAGCGGGTTCTTCGAGCGCGAGATCACCCCGGTCACGCTGCCCGACGGCAGCACGGTCAGTAAGGATGATGGCCCGCGGGCGGGCACCACGTACGAGAAGATCAGCGAGCTCAAGCCGGTGTTCCGGCCTAACGGCACGGTGACCGCGGGCAACGCCTGCCCGCTCAACGACGGCGCCGCCGCGCTGGTGATCACCAGCGACACGAAGGCCAAGGAACTGGGCCTGACGCCGCTGGCGCGCATCGTGTCCACCGGCGTCAGCGGCCTGTCGCCCGAGATCATGGGACTGGGGCCGATCGAGGCGTCCAAGAAAGCCCTGCAGCGCGCCGGGCTGTCGATCAGCGACATCGACCTGGTCGAGATCAACGAGGCGTTCGCGGTGCAGGTGCTGGGCTCGGCCCGCGAGCTGGGGATTGACGAGGACAAGCTGAACGTGTCGGGCGGGGCGATCGCCCTGGGCCACCCGTTCGGCATGACCGGCGCACGCATCGCCACCACGCTGCTGAACAACCTGAAGACGCACGACAAGACCTTCGGCCTGGAGACGATGTGTGTCGGCGGCGGCCAGGGCATGGCGATGGTCTTGGAGCGGCTCAGCTAGTTTCGCGTTGACTCTGCGTCTACCGCACAGAAGTGCGAGGAGTACGGCGCACGCTGAGCGCAGACTCAACGATTGGTCAGAGCGTCCCAGGCGTGACGGACGCGGTTAATGACGTGGTGGGGCCGGTGTCGCGAGACCACCCTGACAACGCTCCAGCCGACTTCGGCGACGTACTCCTGCCTGTCGACGTCCTTGGCGTACTGCAAAGGATCCGTCCAATGCTGTTCCCCGTCATACTCGACCGCCAGCATGATGTCTTCCCAGCCCATATCGAGGAAGTACCGCGGATAGCCGTCGGGGCCCGCCACGGGGATCTGGGTCCGCGGCTTGGGGAATCCGGCGTTGATCAGTAGTAGCCGCAGCCAGGTTTCCTTCGGCGACTGAGCTCCCCCGTCGACTAAGTTCAGCGCCGATTCCAGTTGCCGCAGGCCGCGCGCGTGGCCGTGGTTGCCAGCAAGCTCCTCGACATCCCGCGCTTTGAAGTCGGTGGCCGCGGCGAGCGCATCGAGGGCAGCAACGGCGCGACCGATGCTCCCGCGCCTGCCAATGTCGAATGCGGTGCGTTCCGGTGTCGTGACATAGAGACCGTTGAGCGGTTGCGATTCGCCACTCAACAGCAGGTCGTGGCGCGTCACGACGTCTTGCGGCGCTCTCGCGTTGCGCCAGATCAGTTCGACCGGCGCTCTATCGTCTACCCACTTCGCTCCGTGCATCGCTGAAGCCGCGACACCCGCGACGACCGCCTCCCGATGCGACCACAGCCAGGCGGCCATGGCGCGCTGTCGCAGCGACGGCGTGACCCGTTTGTCCAGGTAAACGTTCGGCATGATCGCGCGGTAATACTTCCGCAATTCATGCTCGTGGAGTGCCCCGGTAGCAAGTGCCTCGGTGCCGATGAACGGTTGCATGCCGGCATGTTGGCAGCCCCCACCGACACGGCAGTTGACTCTGCGTCCACCGCGCAAAAGTTCGAGTAGGGCGCGCGGTGAACGCAGAGTCAACGTGGTGTGGCGGCTACCTGTTCTGGAAGTAGCTGAGCAGTCGCAGGATCTCGAGGTAAAGCCACACCAGGGTGACGGTCAGGCCCAGCGCGATGCCCCAGGCCGCCTTCTCCGGCGCTCCGGCGCGGATCATCTGGTCGGCCGCGTCGAAGTCGATCAGGAAGCTGAACGCCGCGATGCCGATCATGACCAGCGAGAAGATGATCGCCACGGGTCCGCCGCTGCGCAGGCCCATGCCCTCGCCGTGGTTGAAGAACCCGATGACCAGGTTGCCGAGCATCAGGAATACCGCGCCGATCAGGGCGGCGAACACCATGCGGGTGAACTTGGGGGTAACGCGGATGGCGCCGGTCTTGTAGACGACGAGCATGCCGAAGAACACGCCGAGCGTGCCCAGAATGGCCTCACCGATCAGCGCGCCGGCGTTGACCGGGTGACCCCCAACCCTGATCGAGAATGTCATGAGCAGCGAGATGGCGCCCAGCGCCATCCCCTCGAGCACGGCGTAGGTGAGAACGAGCGGCGGGCTGTCCTGCTTGCGGCCGAAGGTGGCGATCAGCACCGCGATCAGGCCACCGAAAGACCCGACAAAGACCAGCGGCAGCGCCAGCGCGACACTCGTCGACGCCAGGTAGAAGGAGACCACCGCCGAGACCGTCAGCACGGCCAGCGTGATGCCGGTCTTGGTGACGACATCGTCGATGGTCAGCGGACGGGTGGGTTTGGCCTCCTGGTAGGGGGCCGCGGCGTAGGGGTCGGTTTGGTAATACCCGCGCTGCGTCTGGGCCGCGCCAGTGCCGAATTGCGCATATCCGCCCTGCTGCTTGGGCAGCGAGCGAAATATCGGGTTGCTTGTCTCCCGCACGGTCGGATCCTCTCTCAATGACTGTGGTTCGAGCTATGCGAACACCTGCTCAACGCTCAGTGTCCCGCCCGGGTTCCCTGCTGACCGCTGGTTTCGCTGATTTTTGCGTAACCGTTACGGATTGGACTCCACGTCAAACCCTAGCCCCCGCGGACAGCGGGGGGCGAGTCACGATCTAGATTGCTCGTCGAACTCTCCGACAATTTCCAGCGATGGGAGATCGTGCGTGACTGAGGCCGTGACCGGCGAATCCGACGAGGTCCTGACGCGGGTCGAGGGAGGTGTCGGGTTCATCACGCTCAATCGACCCAAGGCGATCAACTCGCTCAACCAGACGATGGTGGATCTGCTGAGCACCGTGCTCATCCGCTGGGAAGGCGACGGCGCGATCCGCACAGTGGTGCTCTCCGGCGCCGGGGACCGCGGATTGTGCGCCGGCGGCGACGTGGTGGCGGTCTACAACAGCGCCAAAGCCGACGGGGTCGAGACGCGCCGCTTCTGGCGCGACGAGTATCGGCTCAACGCCCATATCGGCCGGTTCGGCAAACCCCTGGTTACGCTGATGGACGGCATCGTGATGGGCGGCGGCGTCGGGGTCAGCGCGCACGCCAACACCCGGGTGGTCACCGACACCTCGAAGATCGCCATGCCCGAGGTCGGCATCGGGTTCGTTCCCGACGTCGGCGGTGCGTTTCTGCTCGCCCGGGCGCCCGGCGCGCTGGGCCTGCACGCGGCCCTGACCGGCGCGTCGTTTTCCGGCGCCGACGCCATCGCCATGGGTTTCGCGGACCATTTCGTGCCGCACGCCGGCCTCCACGCGTTCACCGCGGCGATCGCCGCCGACGGCATCGCGGGCGCGCTGGCCCACCACGCCGTCGAACCTCCACCGAGCGAGCTTGCCGCGCAACGTGACTGGATCGACGAGTGCTTCGCCGGCGACACCGTAGAAGACATCGTCGCGGCGTTGCGCGGCCATGGCGCGGGACCCGCCGCCGACGCCGCCGACCTGATCGCCAGCCGCTCCCCCATCGCGGTGTCGGTGACGCTCGAAGCGGTGCGCCGCGCCGCCAAGCTGGAAACGCTGGAAGACGTTCTGGTGCAGGACTATCGGGTGTCGTCGGCGTCGGCGCGCTCACATGACCTGGTGGAGGGCATCCGCGCGCAGATCATCGACAAAGACCGCAACCCCAAGTGGTCGCCGGCGGACCTGGCCCACGTGTCCAGGGCCGACATCGAGGCGTACTTCGCACCCGTCGACGACGACCTGAGTTTCTAGGAAAGGCAGTTCCGTGACGTACGAAACGATTTTGGTCGAGCGCGACGAACGAGTCGGCGTCATCACGCTGAACCGGCCCAAGGCACTGAATGCGCTGAACAGCCAGGTGATGCACGAAGTCACCAGCGCCGCAACGGAACTGGACAATGACCCCGGCATCGGCGCGATCATCATCACCGGCTCGGCCAAGGCCTTCGCGGCCGGCGCCGACATCAAGGAGATGTCTGAGCTGAGCTTCGCCGAGGCCTTCGACGCGGACTTCTTCGCCCTGTGGGGCAAGCTGGCCGCCGTCCGTACCCCGACGATCGCCGCGGTGGCCGGGCACGCCCTCGGCGGCGGTTGCGAGCTGGCGATGATGTGCGACCTCTTGATCGCGGCCGACACGGCCAAATTCGGCCAGCCGGAGATCAAACTCGGTGTGCTGCCGGGCATGGGCGGCTCTCAGCGCCTGACCCGGGCCATCGGCAAGGCCAAGGCGATGGACCTGATCCTGACCGGGCGCACCATCGACGCGGCGGAAGCCGAACGCAGCGGCCTGGTTTCGCGAGTGGTGCCCGCCGACGACCTGCTGACGGAGGCCAAGGCCGTCGCGACCACCATTTCGCAGATGTCGCGCTCGGCGGCCCGGATGGCGAAGGAGGCCGTCAATCGGGCCTTCGAATCCACGCTGTCCGAAGGGCTGCTCTACGAACGACGGCTGTTCCATTCCACCTTCGCGACCCACGACCAGTCCGAAGGAATGGCCGCCTTCGTCGAGAAGCGTTCCCCCAATTTCACCCATCGGTAGGGAACTCCGGTGAGCTCGACAGCAGACACCGACGAGGACGCTCCCGACGCCGCCCCCGAAGCCGCCGGGACGCCGCCGACAGCCAAGCGCCCGTGGTGGCTTCGCCACTACACCTTCACCGGCACGGCGGTCGGCCTGGTCTTCATCTGGTTTTCCCTGACGCCGTCGCTGCTGCCGCGCGGCGCGTTGTTCCAAGGCGTCGTCAGTGGCGTCTCCGGCGCCATCGGTTATGGCATCGGCGTCCTTTCGGTCTGGCTGGTGCGCTACATGCGCTCCAAGGATTCCAGCCCGCCGCCGCCGGGCTGGGCGTGGAAAGCACTGATCCCGGTCGGGGTGATCGGCCAGATCGTGATGGCCATCAGGTTTCACGTCTGGCAGGACCGCGTGCGCGACCTGATGGGGGTCGAGCACCTGAAGTGGTATGACTACCCGGAAGCCGCGATCCTGGGCGTGGTGGTGCTCTTCATATTCGTCGAGATCGGCCAGCTGATCCGCAGTTTGACGATTTTTCTGGTCGGGGAGGTCGACCGGGTCGCGCCGTTTCGCGTCTCGGCAGTCATCGTTGTCGTCGTACTCGTAACGCTGACGATCACGCTGCTCAACGGCGTCGTGGTCAAGTTCGCGATGCGCAAGTTGAACGGCACCTTCGCCACAGTCAACGACGAGATGAATCCCAATATCTCACAGCCGAATTCGCGGTGGCGTTCAGGCGGCCCGGAGTCGCTGGTGTCGTGGAAATCGCTGGGCCACCAGGGCCGGATCTTCGTGCAGGCCGGTCCCAGCGTCGCGCAGCTCGCCGCGTTCAACGGCACCGCCGCGACGGAACCGATCCGCGCCTACGCCGGGCTGGACTCCGCCGACGGCATCGAGGAGACCGCGGAATTGGCCGCGCGGGAACTCGAGCGCACGGGCGGACTGGACCGCGCCGTCGTCGCGGTCGGCACCACCACCGGCACCGGCTGGATCAACGAGGCCGAGGCCGACGCGCTGGAGTACATGTACAACGGCAACACGGCGATCGTGAGCATGCAGTACTCGTTCCTGCCGAGCTGGCTGTCGTTTCTGGTGGACAAGGAGAACGCGCGCCGCGCCGGGCAGGCACTGTTCGAGGCGGTCGACCGGCGAGTGCGGCGGATACCCGAATTCAAGCGTCCCAAGGTCGTCGTGTTCGGCGAGAGCCTGGGATCGTTCGGCGGCGAGGCCCCGTTCATGAGCCTGAACAACGTCCTGGCCCGCACCGACGGCGCCCTGTTCAGCGGCCCGACATTCAACAACACCATCTGGACCCAACTGACCGCGACCCGCGACGCCGGCTCCCCGGAGTGGCTGCCCATCTACGACCGCGGCCGCCACGTCCGATTCGTCGCTCGCCCAAGCGATTTGGCGCGCCCCAACTCCGAATGGGGCAAGCCGCGGGTCGTCTACCTGCAGCACGCGTCCGACCCCATCGCGTGGTGGACGCCCGATCTGCTGTTCAGCAAACCCGATTGGCTGCGCGAAAAGCGGGGCTACGACGTGCTGCCCGAGACGCGCTGGATCCCGGTGGTGACGTTTCTGCAGGTTTCGGCCGACATGGCCGTCGCGGTGAACGTGCCGGACGGGCACGGCCACCACTACGTGGCCGATGTCGCCGACGGCTGGGCCGACGTGCTCTCGCCGCCCGGCTGGACACCGGACAAGACCGCCAAGCTGCGGCCGCTGCTGCACAGCGACGCCAGCCCCGGTGGCTCCAGCGGCTAGCGGTGATCGCAAGCGCGGCGGAGCCGGGCGCAGCGGGTCACCGCCATACCCAGCTAGATCCAGCGGCGAGCCACGCCGCCGTCGGTCTGCAGCACCTCGCGCACGCGGGGGCGTTGATCGATCGCACCGGTGACGCTGAGGGGCCTGCCGCCGAGTTTCGTCAGCACACCGGCCGACGCCAGCGCGTGGTAGCCGCCGACGACATCGGTGGCGCGATGCAGGCCCAGATCCAGCAGCGCGGCCGCCGCCAGGCTGGAGGTGTAGCCCTCCGAGCAGACGATCACCCACTCGACGTCGTCGCCGACGGCCTGCGGGATGCGCGCGTCGCTGGTCGGGTCGACGCGCCATTCCAGCACGTTGCGTTCGATCACCAGCGCGCCGGGCACCTCGCCTTCGCGGGCCCGCTGCGCCTGCGGCCGGATGTCGACGAGCACCGCACCGCGCCGCAGCGCGTCGGGCACCTCGGCGGCGAAAAGGCGGCGATATCGGTTGCGGGCGCGGTCCAGCGTGCGGTCGATCCGGCTCATTACTGCCCCTCGGGTTGGTCGGTCAGTTCAGTGCGCTGGCGGCGCAACGTGTTTCGTTCCGTGATCTCGTAATAGGACATCGCGGTCAGCGGCGGTGAGTAGGCATGCACGCTCAGGGTCGGCTGCAAGCGCGGGGCCGGCCCCGTGATGGGCCCCTTGATGGGCGTCGGAACGGGCCTGGGCGCCCACACCACGTCGTGCACCCAGCCCAGGGGGAACCCGGCCTGATCGCCGGCGTCGAGCCGGCGGCGGCGCAATCCCCTGCCTTCCCAACGGAATTCGTTGAGCGACCCGGACAGGACTGTCAGCGCGCCGAGCGAACCGCCGTGATCGTGCAGTTCGGTCGCGTGACCGGGAACCCAGCTGATGAGCCAGATGTCGACTTCCTCGTCGCCGTGGATCCGGGTGAACCAGCGCTCGGCGTCGGGCACACCGCCGGCGGGTAGCAGATGGTCGCAGCGCCCGCTGAGCACGTCGTCGGCGGCCTGGTCGGTCGCGTGCAGCAGATCGGGCACGCGCAACCGCGTCGGTCCGGACGACGGGTACGAGACGGACGGCACAGCAAGAGGCAGAGACATGCGCGGAGCTCCAGGGTGAACGGAATGGGCAAGCGGCGGCGCGTTAAGGCCGACAACACTCACAAAATCCGAACCGCTCCATCACGCCGACAGTGTTGCATAGATTTAGCGCATGCGGTGGTGCCCTCCGGTCGTGCTGGCGGCCGCCCTGTTGGCTGTCCCGGCCTGTTCGCAGAGCGTCACCCCCAAGGCCACGGCGCCCTCAGCGGCGCGTGCGGCACCGTCATCGGTCGCATCGGCGGCTCCGCCGTCGGGGGCCGTCGGCCTGTCCCCGGCCGGCGTCACCACTCTCGTCGACGTCCCCGCCGATTCGACCGAGGAGGAGTACTTCCAGGCCTGTCACGCGGCAAAAGTCTGGATGGAGGCCCATCCCAAGACCGGCGAGTCACTGTTCGAGCCCTACCTGGCGATGGTCCAGACCTCGCCGTCGCCGACCCCGGGAACCTGGAACAATCTGTGGGCGGATCTGACCCCGGCCCGGCAGGCGGCGGTCATTACCGCGGCGCACGCGGCCGCCAACGACGAATGCGGGTGAGGGCCCCGTCTCCAATTGCGATCACGGGTGCACGAAAGTGCAAAATGAAGCAATGCCTCCGACTCGCGTTGCGCTGGCGCTCGGCAGCGGCAGCGCCCGCGGCTATGCCCACATCGGGGTGATCGAGGCGCTGCGCGAGCGCGGCTACGAGATCGTCGGGATCGCCGGCTCGTCGATGGGCGCAGTGGTCGGCGGTGTCGAGGCCGCCGGGCGCCTCGACGAACTCGCCGAGTGGGCGAAATCGTTGACGCAGCGCACCATTCTGCGGCTGCTGGACCCGTCGATCAGCGCGGCCGGGGTGCTGCGCGCCGAGAAGATCCTGGACGAGGTGCGCGACATCCTCGGCCCGATCAGCATCGAGGACCTGCCCATCCCGTTCACCGCTGTGGCGACCGACCTGTTGACGGGCAAGTCGGTGTGGTTTCAGCGCGGGCCCATCGACGCTGCCATCCGGGCGTCCATCGCCATCCCCGGGCTGATCGCCCCGCACGAAATCGACGGGCGCCTGCTGGCCGACGGCGGCATCCTCGACCCCCTGCCGATGGCGCCGATCGCCGCGATCAACGCCGACCTGACCATCGCGGTGAGCCTCAACGGCAGCGAGCCGGGCGCCACCCGCGACGCGGAACCGGGCATCACCACCGAGTGGCTGAACCGCATGGTCCGCAGCACCACCGCACTGTTCGACATGAACGCCGCCAAGGCACTGCTCGACCGGCCGACGGCGCGGGCGGTGCTGGGCCGGTTCGGCGCGGTGGTTCCCGAATCGGACGGGCCGGACGTCCCCGCCGAGGCCAGCGAATTTGACGAACCGCCCGAACTGCCCAAGCTGGGCGGCTTCGACGTGATGAATCGGACGATCGACATCGCCCAGTCCGCGCTGGCGCGGCACACCCTGGCGGCCTATCCGCCCGACCTGCTGATCGAGGTGCCGCGAACGACGTGCCGCAGCCTGGAATTTCACCGGGCGGCCGACGTGATCGCCACCGGGCGCGAGTTGGCGCTGCGTGCGCTGGACGACTTCGAAGCCGGCTTCTCAGAGTCCTAGGAAGCGCGCTACCTCCGCCGCTTCGCGGCGGCCCTGCTCGCGTCCGGCCTTCGCCGAAGCGACGCGGCAGGCCGGATCCAATGGGTTGGGCCCGAACGCGATGAGCGCGTCGTCGCCGGCGAACACGCTGCATGCTGAACCCGCGAATCCGGCGATCTCGGCGGCCGGCCCGGGACCGAACGCCGACGGCGCGTCCAAACCCGCGGGCACCAGGATCACCGCCGTATCACAGTCGCCGGCCACGCCGAGGTTGACCGAGCTGCCGACGCCGCCGTCCATGTAGCGCTTTCCCGCGATGGTTACCGGCGGCCAC
Organism: uncultured Actinomycetota bacterium; assembly: GCA_963758775.1. GTDB lineage: Bacteria > Actinomycetota > Actinomycetes > Mycobacteriales > Mycobacteriaceae > Mycobacterium. The sequence goes on along the minus strand of CAVWWU010000009.1, from coordinate 228,582 downwards.
GCGCCGGGCACCGCGCAACTGGCGGCCACCGCGTCGACCAGTTCCACACCAGAGTCCCGGTCGAAGACGACGAGCTCGCCGGTGGCGGTATCGATGACGGTGAGCCGCAGGTCCCGATCCGGCCAGTCCTGCGACGGCAGCCGCTGGGCGATCACGTCGCGGCGGACGGACTCGGGCACGGTGTCGGTGGTCAGCGCGATCGCACCGATCCGCTGCAGCTGTTGATTCTTGTTATTTTCCAACGCATTTGAGTCGCTCAACGCGGTCAGGAAGAGTGCGGTGATGGTTTCGATGTCGACCCCGGGATCAAGCTCGGCCGACGTCTCCGCGACCTGGCGGGCGAACAGCTCCTCGAGTGGGTGGCCACTGCTGATTTGCGCCGCGACCGCCGAACCGGCGGACGTGCCGACCAGCACGTCCGAGTCCAGCAGCAGCCGCACGGCCGCCGGCGACTCGTCCGCGATGCCACACAAAATACCTGTCTCCCAAGCGATTCCCGCCAGCCCGCCACCCGCGAGCACCAGCGCGCGCCGGCCTGTCACGCGGACTTACCGGTGTGTTGCGCCTGCTGCGCGGTCGCGCTCAGGTCCTCGCGGCGCAGCTGATGGGTGGGCGCGTGGGGCAGCACCACCTCCCGGGTGACCCGCAGCCCGGCGTCGACGTGGATCAGCTCACCGGGGGCGAGCAGGCTCCACCGCGGGTCGTCGTCCATCCGCTCCGTGGCGAACACCACCGAGGACCGGGTGCACAGCGGCTCGGACCACGCGTGAATTCTGTTGGTCCGCATATCGAATTTCGGCGCTCCATCTAGTCGGCGATCCAGGACGTAAAGCTCGTTGGGCTCCGGGTAGCGCAGCGCCCACATGTCGGTGGCCGTGCTGAGCAGAATGTTGACCGCAAAGATCGGCACGTTCGCGGCGAGCCAGGTCATGGCCTCGACCAGGCCGGCGGTGACGTCGTCGCTTTGGGAGCCGTCCCGGGCCCGGATCGACGCGGTGATCAGAGCGAACACCCGCTCGGAATCCGTCTGGCCCAACACCAGATCGTCGGTGCCGAGCTCGCGCAGCCGGGCATCGAGAATGTCCAGGCCTTCGACGACGCCGTTGTGCGCGAAGATCCGGCCGTCCTGCAGAAACGGGTGAGTGTTGTGCGGGTCGAGGGCGCCGGTCGTCGCGTAGCGGACGTGGGCGATGAACGTCGTACCCGTCATCCGGTGCGCTTCGGAGGCGAAGTCGACGTCCTGCCAGGCCGCCATCGCCTGCTTGCGCAGCTGCGGCCGGCCCTGGGCATCGAAGACACCCAGGCCGGTGCCGTCCGGGTTCCGCCTGCTCTGCTCGGAGAGGCTGTCCGCGGCGTCGAGCAACCAAAACGTCGCGGTGCAAACGTCTTTCCCGGCGTGCAAGCCAAAAAGTCGGCACATGTCGTTCAGCTCGTCAACAACTGGGACAGGGTCTCGAGGACCCGACGGGCATAGCCCTTCCATACCCTGCCGAGCACCGGCAGCGCCGGCGCGGTCACGCCCGATTTGGCATGCAGGATCCACTGCCACGTCACGGTGGTTCCGGTCCCGGCCGGGTCGAAGCTCCACCTGCCCTCCACCGAGCCGACCAGCAAACCCAACGGGCCCTTGATGTTTGACAGCGTGTAGCCGAACGAACGTGGCGGGTCCACGCCGGTCAGCTCCTCGCGCATGCTGCCACCGCCGGCCATCACGACGGTGCGGGTCTTGCCGGCGGCGTCCCAGTCACCCGTCTGATCGCGGACAGTCTTGATGGGCGGGATGGGCCCATACCACTGCGCGAAAATGACCGGAAGCGGCAGGGGCAGTGTGCGATTGAACGCGTCGTCGACGGCGACGGGGATGACGCGCGATTGTTCGACTGTGACGGGCGCGGCCATCTCAGCGCGCCAAATGCGGTGCGGCGCGCGCGGTGATCAACGGCAGGTCGAAGAAGCTTTGAATCCCCGCGGGCGCGGCACAGGTCGCCGGGATCGCGTTCACGCAATGTGCCGCGGTCGCAACGATTCCCGGGTTGCTCTGCAACCCCTGCTCCACACTTTCCGGCTGCCAGCCCTTGATCGTCGCAAAGGTGTCCGGATTGCCACGCACTTCGATCTCGTAGCGCTCACCCCCGGTGCCGAACGACCAAGGCGGATCCAGGCTTTCGGAACCCATCAACCAGTTCACCGTGATCCGGACCACCACTGTCCCGCCGACCAGGGCCTCCCAATGGAAGCGGCGGCCCGCGACTTGGCCGGGCTCGATCACCCCGATCGGCGAGTCGATCGGCGCCGTCGCCACGGCCACCTCCTGCGACGCACGGATCTGCGGGTCGGCGGCAAAGCCCAGCTGATCGACACACAACCGGACCGACTGGCCAAAGCCGCCGTTGAGCAGCTTTTGCATCGGCCCGGTCAGCGCGCTGTCCGGTGTTCCGCCGAAACCCATGACGTGACGCAGCACGTCCGGGGCGCCGTAGGTGCGCAGATCTGAGAACTCCTCGGCGCGAACGAAAGTCACGCCGGTGGACATCACCGACAACAACAGCGGGAACAGCTCGGTGGCCGCACCGGGCCCGATGCCGGCGCCGTGCAGCGTCGCGTTGCCGGCTTGCGCGGCGACCTCCAGCGGAGCGGCTTCCTTTTCGCTCGGGTAGAACCAGCCGAGCGGAGTGACCACATTCTTGCCCGAGCGCAACAGCGCGGCGATCTCCTCGACAGCGGGCAGCAAAGGTGCGTAGATCACCGCGTCGGCGTCCAGCGCGAGGATGTCGTCGATGCGGTTGGTCGCCGTCACTGAAAGCGGCGCGATGCCGGCGATCTCGCCGACGTCCTTGCCGTTCTTGGCTTCGGAATGCACCCAGCAACCGACAAGTTCGAGTTCGGGGTGCTCGAGCCTCGATTTTTCGTCGAGGGTGGTGCTGACGGTGCTCGGTGCTGGATGAGCCCGTGTGGACTGTTGTGGCATGGGAGGGCATGTTGGAGTGTCCCGTGTCGCCGGGGTGGGGCGGCTTTCCCAGTGCGAGTTGGTCTTTCGTGGTTGTCGGGTCACAGGAGATGAGTGTCAGTCGAAGGCGGTGCGGATGGTCTGCCATGCGGTGGCGATGATCGCCGCCCAGCGCCAGGTGGCGTCGATACGCAGCCGCACCTGTCGTGCTGCGCGGGTGATGCGGGCGGCGACATGCAGTACCCGGTAGCGGAACGTGGCGATCTCGGCGCGGGCCAGACCGGGATGGCTATTGAATCCGAGCAGCCGGGTCCAGGTGACCAGATCGGCCGCAGCCAGGACGATTTCCAGCCAGGCGGCGTTGGCCGAGAAGGAATGACACGGCAGGTTACGCAGGCCGGTGGCTTTGAGGTCGCGGATGCGGTCTTCGACCCGGGCGTGCTGGCGGTGCCGCAACTCCAGGCCGGCGACTTGCCCGGGCACGACACCGGCTCCGGTGTCGGTGATGAACGCGGTGACCCGCATGCCGTCGGCGTCGGTGAACCGCAACTGCGCACCCGGGTGGGGCCTCTCCTTGCGCAGGATCAGCCGGGTTCCGGCCGGCCACGTTGACAGGGTGACCAGGTTGGTGGCCTCGGCGACCCACGCGCCGTCCCGCAGGTCGCCGCCGGTGTCGATCGCCGGATACCAGCCATCACCGAGGTTGAGGGTGTCCACAGCATCCTGCACGCGGGCATCGACGGGATAGCCGAAGGAGAAACCCACCCCCGCGGCGCGGCAGGCGGTGGCGAAATCGTGGGTGGCCCCGGCGGTGTCGCAACGCACCAGCACCTTCGGCGCATCCGGATCGCCACCACGCCCTGGGTCGGGCCGCCACGCCGGCGGCAGGGACGCCAGCGCCTGGTCCAAGACGGTCATGTGGTCGGCGGCGGTGTTGGAGCCGGCGCGGCCGGTGCGCAGCAGCCCGGCCAGCGCTTCACCCCCGGCAATCTCGGGGCGGTCGGCAAATGCCAGCAGCGGGTGGTGTCCGTAGGTTTTCTTCCAGGTCGGCGCCGCCAGTTCTTTGTTGTCGGAATGGTCGATGACCAGGGTGGCGTCGATATCGACATGCAACCATCCACCGTCGGCAGGGGCGGCTCCGGCCGCCCACGCCGCCGCTCTGGCGGTAGCGCGCGCCGCGCGGATCCCGGGCAGGTGGGCCGCGTCGATGCGTTCATCGACCAGCCGCCACATCGTCGTCGTCGACGCTTTCGCCCCGAGCACGTGCTCACGGTCGCCGCACAGTTGCCCGACACCATCGATGCAGTCCGCGCCGTCGGCGACCGCAGCCGCCAGATCAGCGAACACCTCTCCGGGCGCATACACCCACGGGCCGCGGTAGGTGTCCGCTAAAGCAACCGTGACCTGCGCCGATAACCCGGTCCGGTCAGCGAGCTCACGCAGCATGCCCATCCCGGCATGCGACACGACACCATGACCATCAGCCGACACTTTCACCCGCGACCCGACCGCGATATTCTTCACCTGCGAAGTGCCTTCCCGTCAGGATCGTTGAACCCTAGAGAAGTCCAATTATCCCTTGCAGGACAGGCACTTTCGCGTATCTACACCCCGAAACCCACAACATTTCACGAAAAATCCGGGCGAGGACGCCTTTGATGGCCGCGACGCCAACCGACCCGGTTGCCCATTGCACCACCCGCAGGCTCATGAACACGTTCTACACCATCTGCGGTGTCGAAAATCCCACGGACCTGGAACCGCGCGGCTACCATCAGTTCGTCTGAATCGCCGTCTGCGGGGGACCGCGCGGGGCAGACTTTTGTGGCGGGGCTGTCCGTAGCGTGGCACGGCTGCCACGGGTACCGGGAGGTACGAGATGTCCCTCGTGACCGCGGCACCTGAGCTCATCGCCTCGGCGGCAGCCGATCTTGCCGGTGTCCGCTCCCTCATCAACCAAGCCAATGCGGCGGCGGCCGCCTCGACCACCGCGGTGACGGCCGCGGCCGGCGACGAGGTATCAGCGGCGATCGCGTCGCTGTTCTCCGCGCACGGGCAGCAATTTCAGGCACTCAGCGCGCAGACAGCGGCGTTTCACGCCGAGTTCGTGCGGGCGTTGAACGGCGCGGGCAATGCCTACGCGGCGATGGAGGTGGCCAATGCCTCTCCGTTGCAGGCGGTGCAGCGCGACGCGTTGGCGGCGGTGAATGCGCCCACCGAGGCGCTGCTGGGGCGCCCGCTGATCGGCAACGGCACCAACGGCGCGCCCGGGACCGGCCAAGCCGGCGGCGCCGGAGGGATCTTGTGGGGCAATGGCGGCAACGGCGGGTCCGGCGCGTCCGGACAGACCGGCGGCAAGGGCGGCAACGCCGGGCTGTTCGGCAACGGCGGCAACGGCGGCGCCGGCGGGATCGGCGTCACCGGCAGCACCGGCACCACGGGCATCGCCGGCGGCACCGGCGGGGCCGGCGGCGCCGGCGGCAGCAAGGCGGGCTGCTGCACGGCGACGGCGGTTCCGGCGGCGCGGGGCGGCCAGGGCGGCAGCGGCGGTGCCGGTGCGGCCGGCACGACCGCGGCCGCCACCGGCGCCACGGGTGGCACCGGCGGGATCGGTGGCAACGGGGGCGCCGGTGGCGTGGGTGGCATCGGTGGCAAGGGCTCGTCGTTGTCCGGCCACGCGGGGGCAGACGGCGCCGGCGGGCAGGGCGGTAGCGGCGGAGTTGGCGGCGACGGCGGGCAGGGCGGCGCCGGCACCGACAACAGCGGCAACGCCGGGCTGGCCGGCGGCACGGGTGGCGCCGGCGGGGCTGGCGGCACCGGTGGCAACGGCGGGGTGGGCGGTGCGGGCTCGATCCAAGGGGCCGCCGGCAACGCCGGGGCCGGCGGCGCCGGCGGCATCGGCGGTACGGGAGGCGATGGCGGGGCCGGCAGCACGGGTGCGGCCGGCGGCGGCACCGGCGGGCAGGGCGCGGCCGGGGGTTCCGGCGGTACCGGTGGGACCGGCGGGCAGGCCGGCACCGGAAGCGGCGGCAGCCAAGGCGCCGGCGGCCAGGGCGGCAACGGCGGCGTCGGCGGCATCGGCGGCCAGGGCGGGGCCGGCACCGACAACAGCGGCAACGCCGGGGTGGCCGGCGGGCAAGGCGGCACCGGCGGGGCCGGGGGCACCGGCGGCGGCGCCGGCGCCGGCGGCGCGGGCTCGGCCCGAGGCGCCTGCGGCGCCGCGGGCAACGGTGGCACCGGCGGTGTGGGCGGCGACGGCGCCGACGGCGGCGCGGCAACATCGGCGCGCAGGGCGCGGCCGGCGGCGGCGGAGGCACCGGCGGGGCAGGCGGGCAGGCCGGCTCCGGAGGCGGCGGCCAGCAAGGCGCCGGCGGACAGGGCGGCAACGGCGGGTGGGCGGCACCGGCGGCCAGGGCGGCCGGCACCGACAACAGCACCAATATCGGCGTGGCCGGCGGCGACGGCGGCACCGGCGGCCAGGGCGGCACGGCGGCAACGCCGGCCCCGGCGGCAACGGCTTCGGCGGCCCGCCGCCTCCGGCACCGCGGGCAACGGCGGCAGCGGCGGCCGGGCGGCACCGGCGGCCAAGGCGGGCACCGGCAGCACCAGCGCCCAGGGCGCCGCCGGTGGCAACGGCGGCCAGGGTGGCCAGGGCGGGCAGGCCGGCTCCGGCGGCGGCGGACAGCAAGGCGTCGGCGGACAGGGCGGCAACGGCGGCGTGGGCGGCAACGGTGGCCAGGGCGCGGCGGGCACCGACAACAGCACCAACACCGGAGTGGCCGGCGGCGACGGCGGTATCCGGCGGCCAGGGCGGCACCGGCGGCAACGCCGGCATCGGCGGCACCGGCTCGGCGGCCACCGCCGCCTCCGGCACCGCCGGCAGCGGCGGCAACGGCGGCCAGGGCGGCAACGGCGGCAACGGCGGCGCAGGCAGCGCAGGGCGCGACCGGCGGCGGCAACGGCACCCAGGGCGCGGCCGGCGGCGACGGAGGCCAAGGCGGTCCGGCGGAACGGCCGGCTCCGGCGGCGGCGGACAGCAAGGCGCCGGCGGGCAGGGCGGCAACGGCGGCCAGGGCGGTCATGGCGGCCGAGGCGGCGCCGGCGACGACAACAGCGCAACCCGCCGGAGCCGCCGGCGGCGTCGGCGGCAACGGCGGACAGGGCGGCACCGGCGGCAACGCCGGTGCCGGCGGCACCGGCTCGACCGCGGGTGCTGTGCGGCACCGCCGGGCGAGGCGGACAGGGCGGCACCGGCGGCAACGGCGGCAACGGCGGCGCGGGCAGCGACGGCGGCACCGCCGGCAACGGCGGCAACGGCGGCGTCGGCGGCACCGCCGTTGCCGGCGGCACCAACGGCGCCGGCGGCCAAGGCGGCGCGCGGCGGCCAGGGCGGCGGCGGGCGGCGACGGCAACACCGGCAGCGCCGGCAACGTGGGCCAGGCCGGCGGCTCCGGCGGCCAAGGCGGAAACGGCGGCAACGGCGGGCATTCCGGCAACGGCGCCGGTGCCGCCGGCCGCCGCCGGCAGCGGCGGCCAAGGCGGCGCGGGAGGTGCCGCCGGCAACGGCGGCGACGGCGGCAGCTCGGCCAACGGCGGCGCCGCCGGCAACGGCGGCAACGGCGGCAACGGCGGCAACGGCGCCGCGCCACCGGTCCGGCGCCGGCGGCAACGGCGGCAACGGCGGCGCTGCCGCCGCCGGCGGCAACGGCGGCGACCCCGGCACCGGGGGCAACGCCGGCGGCAGCGGCGGCAACGGCGGCAATGGCGGCGCCGGCGGCCAGGGCAGCAGCGGGGGCGCGGGCATCGACAGCGTCGGCGGCGGCGGGGGCAGCGGCGGCAACGGCGGCGCCGGCGGCGCAGGCGGCAGCCCCGGAAACAGCGTGAGCAAGCAGGTCGCCGCCGCCAACGAGGTGTTCTACGGCAGCGGCGGCAACGGCGGCGCGGGTGGCAGCGGCGGCGCCGGGGGCATCGGCGACAACGGCGACAACGGCGCGCCCGGCGGCAACCCCGGCTTTGCCGGCGGCACCGGCGGCGCCGGCGGGCAGGGCGGGCAAGGCGGCGCCTCCAACCAACCGGGGGCGAACCACGGCCTGTTCGGATCCAACGGCAACGGCGGCGCGGGCGGCAACGGCGGCGCGGGCGGCGGCGGCGGCACCGGCGGCGCCGGCGTCAGCACCGCCGGCGGTACCGGTGGCAACGGCGGCAACGGCGGAACGGCCGGCGCGGGCGGCGCGCCCGGCAACGGCTACGACTCGGCACCCGGCATCGAAGCGCTGCCCATCGGCACCGGCGGCGCGGGCGGCAACGGCGGTGCCGCCGGGTCGGGGGGCAGCGGCGGGCAAGGCGCCGCCGGCTTCAACGGCGGCACCGGCGGCAACGGCGGCCAGGGCGCCAACGGCGGAGCGGCCGGAGACGGCGCCGACGTCGGAGGAACCTTCAACGTCCAAGGCGACAACGGCGGGGCAGGCGGCGCAGCGGTGCCGGCAGGCAACGGCGGCACCGGCGGCAAGGGCGGTCAAGGCGCCAACGGCGGAGCCGGCGGCAACGCCGGCGCCGGCGGCAATGGCGCGAACGCGGGCAACGGCGGGACCGCCGTCACCACCGGCGCCGGCGGTTACGGCGGCGAGGGCGGCGCCGGCGGCAATGGCGCGAACGCGGGCGCGGCGGGCTCGGGCGGCGCCGCCGGTTCCGGTGGCAGCGCGGGCGTCGCCGGCACGGGAGCCAACGGTGGCAATGGCGGCAACGGCGGCAACGGCGCCAGCGGTGGGCGTGGACGGTACGTTCGGCACCAACGGCCTGGGCGGCAACGCCGGCACCGGCACCACTACCGGGACCGCCGGCACCAACGGGGCCACCGGCGGCACCGGCTCCAGCAGCCTGACGAACGCCAGCGTCGCGCTCACGATGAGCCAGACGACGAATCCGATCGTGTACATCTCGGTCAACGGCGGACAGCTGGTGCCGGTGGAACTGGACACCGGGTCCACCGGCCTGGTCATCGAAAGCCAGTACGTCCCAACGACAAACCTGGGTTCGGCCATCGGGTCCGGCTCGGCCGGCTACGCCAGCGGGGTGACCTACAACTACACGACGTACTCCACGACGGTCGGTTTCGGGAGTGGCATCACCACCCAGCCGACCGGCGTCGACCTCGTCAGCGGGTCGTCGATCAACAACTATTTCTCCCAGTACGGCATAGTCGGCGTGTTGGGCATCGGACCCAACAACGGGTTCCCGGGCACCAGCACGATCGTCACGGCGCTGCCGGGTGCGCTGAACAATGGTGTGCTCATCAACGAACCCGCGGGCGTGCTGGAGTTCGGCCCCAACCCGCTACCCGCCACCGCGACGGTCACCGGGGCGCCGATTACCACCGTGCAGGTTCAAATCGGCACCGGGACAACGCAAACCGTCCCGGTGATGTTCGACACCGGCGGCCTGCACGGAACGATCCCGGCGTCGGTGCTAGGAACGGGTCAGACCACCGGATACGTCCCGGCCGGAACGGAGATCTCGGTCTACAGCACCGACGGTCAGCTGCTCTACTCGTACACCACCACCTCGGGCAACAGCCCGTACGTGGAAGGCACCCAGATGGAAACCGGGTACGAGCCGTTCGCGCAGCAACCTATCTACATCGGGTACAGCCCCAGCGGCTTCGGGACGATGAGCTTCGATTCCTAACCGCTGTAACACTTTTCAGTCGCGCGCTTCGATTACCTGATAGGCATCTTCGTTGTAGCGGGCCCGAATGGTCTTCTTGTCGTACTTGCCGACGCTGGTGCGGGGTATCTCGTCGGCAAAGGCCCACCGTTCGGGCAGCCACCACCGAACAACCTTGTCCGCGAGGAACTTCCGGAGTTCGGCGGGAGTGATCGACGCACCCTCGTTGACGACGACGACGGCCAACGGCCTCTCCTGCCAACGCTCGTCGGCCACAGCGACCACCGCGGCCTCGTGCACGTCGGGGTGCCCGATGAGACAGTTCTCCAGCTCAACCGAGGAAATCCATTCCCCGCCGGACTTGATGACGTCCTTGCTGCGGTCGGTCAGCGTGATGAAGCCATGCTCGTCGATGCGGCCGACGTCGCCGGTGCGCATCCACCCGGATTCGAACTTCGCCGCATCCCGCCCGCGGTAGTACGCACCGGTGACCCACGGGCCGCGGACCGCCACCTCGCCGATGGACTTGCCGTCGTTGGGCAGGACGCGCCCGTCGTCGCTGACGATCCGGGCTTCCACACCGCACATGGGGCGTCCCGCCGTGCCGCGGAACGCCCAGTGCTGGTCCTCCGGGGTTCCCCGCGGCGGCCAGGCCATGGTGGCCAGCGGCGACGTTTCGGTCATGCCCCACAGCTGCCGGATGTGGACGTTATGGCGCTCTTCGAAGATGCGCATCAGCGAGACCGGGACGGCGGAGCCGCCGCAGGCCACCAGCCGCAATGACGAGATGTCGTGATCCGGGTCTTTCTCCAGGCGATGCATGACGTCGTTCCAGATGGTCGGCACCGCGCCGGCGACCGTGGGCCGCTGCGTCTCGATCATGTCGATCACCGACGCGGGATCGAGATGGCAGTCCGGCAACACCAGGTCGGCGCCGGCCGCGAGGGCCGCATACGCCATCCCCCACGCGTTGGCGTGGAACATCGGCACGATCGGCAGCACGCTGTCGCCGGAACCCAAGCCCATGGCGTTGCCCGAACAGGCCGCCATGGTGTGCAAGTAGCTCGAACGATGGCTGTAGACAACGCCTTTCGGGTTACCGGTGGTGCCACTGGTGTAGCACATCGCGGCCGCGGAGCGCTCGTCGATCTCCGGCCAGTCGAACTTCGTCGACTCGCCACCGAGCACCTCGGCGTAGCGCAGCACCGTCTTGCCGGATTCCTGCAGCGCCGAAAGGTCACCCTCCCCCGCCACGATCACGGTGTGGACGGTGTCGAGTTTGGGCAGGATGGGCGCGAGCAGTTCGGTCAGGGACGCGTCGGCCAAGACCACCTGATCTTCGGCCTCGCCGGCGACATAGGCGATCTGGTCCGCAAACAGCCGGATGTTGAGGGTGTGCAGCACCGCACCCATCGACGGCACCGCCAGATACGCCGTCAGATGCTCGGCGTTGTTCCACATGAACGTGCCGACCCGTTGATCCCCGGTAATTCCGATGCGGCGCAGGGCGTTTGCCAACTGGGCCGCCTGCTCGCCTATTTCCCGATATGTGACGTGTCGGTAGCCGTCACCGGTCGCGGTGGTGGCCGTGCGTGCCCCGTGGACGCCGCAGGCGTGCCGCATGATCGAGGCGATCGTCAACGGAAAGTCCTGCATCGTGCTGTCCACGGGCGAATGCTATCGCCCGGGCGGCGCGATCAGAAAGATCTACCGCAGAGCGAGCGCCGGCTCGTACTGCAGCAGCTCGGGAATGACCCAATCGGCCGAGGCGTGGCTGCGGGGCGCCGCGCCCTCGATGGCCAGCGGAGCGGTAGAGGCAACGGGTGCCACGGTGACGGTGCCCGAGTAGTCGGCGACGTACAGGCGCTTGCCGTCCGGGCTTTCGACCGCGCACGATGGCTGCCCGGTGACCTCGACCGTGCCGATGATGTCCTCGGTGCGGGTGCACAGCACCGTGATGTCCTCGTCGCTGACCAGGTAGGCCCGCCGGCCGTCGCGGCTGAGCGTGCAGCCGGTCAGGTTGCCGGTGATCTCGCCGAGCTTGCGGGTGCTGGTGACCTTGTTGGTCCCGGTGTTGACGACGTCGAGCACCGCGCCCAGTTCGGGGCAGCAACTGGCGACATAGGCGACGGTGCCGTCGGGGCTGATCGCGACGTCACGCACGGCCAGACCGATCTCGACGGTGCTGATCACGCTCAAACTCTGCGGGCGGGCGGCCTTTTTCCGGCGCCAGCGCGCGCGCCCCGCAGGACGGTCCTCGGGCGCGCCGAGCACGACGAGCTTGCCGCCGCCGGGCCCGTTGGTGGCGACGTACAGGCGAGCCCCGTCCGGGCTGGTGCGCACGCACTGGGTGGTGCTGCCGGCTCCCGCGATGTCGATCACCTCGACCTGGTCCGTGGTGGTGTCCAGGACGGCGACGTCGGAACCCGCGGCGCCGTTGCGACCGGCGTAGACGTACCTGCCGTCGGCGCTGACCGCCAGGTCGCTGATGCTGAGCGCCACCGAATGGGTCGCCGCCACCGTGCCGTTGGACGCGTCGACGACCTCGATCGAGTCGTACGCGCTGCAGACGCTGCTGACGTAGACGCGGTCAGCCTCGGCGACGGCGAGAGCGAGCGGCTCCTGCACGCCGGCGAGGGTTTCGACCAGGCGGCTGTCGGTGTCGATGACCGAAAGGCTGTCGTCGCCGTAGTTGGCGGCGATCAGCCGGCTGCCATCGGGGCTGACCCCCAGGGCGCTGATCGGACCGTTCCCTACCGGAATCTCGGTCTGCACGTCTGTGTAGCTGTCCGGGCTCACGCTGGCACCGCCTTTGCTGTGTTCGTCGGACCGTTCGTTTCGGACAAGGCGCCTTGGATTTAACTAATTTCAGCACCATAAAGGGCTGCGACGCCCACTTGGGATAAGAGTTTACCGGCGGAATTACTTCCAAAAGAATGCGAATTCGGCGCTGTTACCCGCGTCACGAAGAGCCTGAGAATTTCACTTGAGTTGCAACTTTACGGACCCGTCAGCAGCAAGCGCCAATTAGGCGTCTAGCAGGCCCGTCGCCCCTGTCGCTAATGCGGGGCGAAGTCCTGAACAGGTGTCCAATATTAAAAATAACGCAAATGAGAGTGAGATATCACACTGCGCGGCCCACCGCGCCGCTGCAAATAAAGGTTTTCGATGTTTGGTGCTCAGCGTGCGTCACAGCGCATCGTGGTCGCGTTCCCCGGTGCGGATACGGACCAGGCTGTCGACCGGGGTGACCCAAACCTTGCCGTCGCCGATCTTGCCGGTGCGGGCAACTCCGACGATGGCGTCGACGACTCGCGGTACGAACTCGTCGTCGACCACCACGTCGACGCGCACCTTCGGCACGAAGTCGACCGCATACTCGGCGCCGCGGTAGACCTCGGTGTGCCCGCGCTGCCGGCCGTAGCCCTGGACTTCGGTCACGGTCAGGCCGAGCACGCCGGCGTTTTCGATGGCATGCCTGACTTCGTCGAGCGTGAACGGTTTGACGATCGCGGTGATCAGCTTCATGGCGTCAACCCTCCTCGGCCAACACGCGGCGGCCCGTGACGAGCGTGTCGTCGGGGTATGCCTCTTCGTCGTGCACGCCCAAGTCACCCGTTTCCAGAACGTTGTCGGGCAGCCGCAGATTCATAAACAGGCCAAGGACTTTCAGGATGACGAAAGTGACGAAGGCGTCCCAGACGATGACCGTGGCGGCGGCGCCCAACTGGATGAGTATCTGTTTGGGATGGTGCCCGTACAGCCACCCCGCGGCGGTCACGTCGGACCCACTGCTGCCACCTAGGTATTCGACGATGTGCGGGTCGGCGAGGACGCCGACGAGCAAGCCGCCGGCCAAGCCCGCCACGCCGTGCGTGTGGAACACACCGAGGGTGTCGTCGACCTTCTGGAACAGCCGCGTGGTGCCGAGCCAGTTCCAGGACATCCAGACCAGCGACGAGGCGACGACGCCGATGACGATCGCGCCGAAGCTGTTGACGAAGCCGGCGGCCGGGGTGATCGCGACCAGACCGGTGATCATGCCGTTGACGGCACCGAGGAAAGTGGGCTTGCGCTGCTTGCTCACGAAGATGTCCCAGATCACCCAGGTCAACAGCGCGACTGCGGTGGTGAGGTTGGTGTTGAGCACCGCCAGCGACGCGTCGGCCCCCGAGAAGTACGGGTCGCCGCCGTTGAACCCGTTCCAGCCCAGCCACAGGATGCCGGCACCGACCGCCGAGAGTGGCAGGTTGTTCGGCACCGCGCGTTCCCGGTCCCGTGCCAGCCGGGGACCGATCACCGCGGCTGCGACGAATCCCGTTGTGCCGGCGGCCAAGTGGATCACGTAGCCACCCGAGTAGTCCAGCGCGCCCGCCTGTCCCCACCAGCCGCCGCCCCACAACAGGAACGCGTTGACGCAGTAGGCGAAGGTCGACCACAGCGGCACGAAGATCAGCCACACCTTGAAGCTCATCCGGCCGATCACGCTGCCCAGGAACAGCAGTGGGGTGATGCCGGCGAACACGAATTGGAAGTAGGCCAGCGTGGTCTCGGAGAACCGGAACGACGGCATGTTGCCGTCCAGCAGCGGGATCCAGGCAATCTGCTGGTTGTTGCTACTCAGGATCGTATGCGGAATGCCGATCGCGGCGCGCAGGATGCCGGGTCCGAGCTTCAGCGGCTGGCCGAAGCTCATCTTGAAGCCCCAGAGCACCCACATGACCAGCACCAGGGAGAACCCGGTGAAGGCCATCAGCATCGTGTTGACGGCCCACTTCTTCTGGACGAGGCCGCCGTAGAGCACGGCGATGCCCGGAATGCTCATCAGGCCAACGAGAGTCGCCGCCACCAACTGCCAGGCGTTGTCTCCGGGATTCAGCCAATCGGGATACGGAACCATGTCAGACACACCCCTAATTCGTCCAGCCGGTGGGCTTTGTTGGAATCAGCTGCGGTGCCTACTTTTGAAAGCCGTAGACGGATTTGAAGCCTTGGCCCGGAATGTTTCGTCTGTGTTTTCAGTCGTTTAAATATTGATTTCGAGTGTGCGTTCTACATGCGTTGCATGTGCAACCATTTCGGCCGTCGAGGCGTCTAGCCCGGCATGATCACGAAAATACTGGCCGGTGCCGCTCTGGTCAGCTGGGCCGGCTTCGCGTGCGTGGCTGCGCCGGCGCCGGCCGGCACCGAACCGAACGCGTTCAGCGCGTTGAGCTGGACGTGCCAACCGACCACCCCGGCCGACAGCGCGAAGGAGATCGATCGCGGGATCCGCGACGGCCTGCGCCCCGCACCTGCGCCCGCGCCTAACTGAAGTGCGTGTGCGGCCTTGGCAAGGCGACGCCGTCAACGCTGATGTCGAGCTTCTCGTTGTAGAACGCCACCAGGCCGGCGATTGCCGCGATGGCGGGCAGCGGGTAGTGGTAGGTCCACGCCAGATCCGGATGCAGGTTGTCGCCCGCGCGCACCGACCAGTACCCCGACGTCGTGCCCTTGTACGGGCACAGCGTCTCCGTCGGGCTGGGTTCCAGGTGCTCGAAGGCGACATCGGTCGGGTCGATGTAATACCTTGTAGGCAAACCGGTTTCGAACAGCAGGACCGCAGAGCGGGTGTCGGCGAGAAGGACGCCGTCCAGCTCCACCCGCACGTGGCGGTGCGAGCGCAGCGCGTCCACCCGCACATACGGATTGCGGGGATGGCCATAGATCGGCTCGTCCTCCTCGAACCAGCGCAACGCGTCCCAGTCGAACCGGACCAGGCCCGCCACCGGGCTGTCGGTGCCGGCGTCGAACACGCGCGCGGCCGAGGGACGGGTCTGCCCCGCACCGATCAGCGAGTGCAGCCGTGACGGACCCAGCTGGACCTTCTGCGGGTGGTCCTCGTCGCGCAGGAATTCCGCACCGACGTCCGACAACGGAATGTAGTACTGGGGGTAGTAGGGCACCTCCCAGACGTAGCGCGCCGCGACGGTGTCGAAGACCACTTCGTGGCCGAGATAGCCACGTACCCGGCGCGGAGCGGGCTCGATTCTTCCGCGCGCTGCGGCATTTTGGGGGTAGTCGACGTCCGCGGTGCTCATGGTCGCCTACTGGTTCCTGGAGGCCAGGCCGGCGGGCGCGTGGGCGATCGCCCGGTGAATGGCGTCGGCCAGCGCCAGCGCGCTCTCCTCGGTGAGCTCGAGCGCCACCCTCGCCGCAGGACCGAGCTGAGGGTTGATCACGTCGATGTTGACCGTGTGGCCGTAGGGCGCATGGACGGGATGGTCGACGTACACCGTGGCGCGGTCGGCGCCGAACCAGCCCGTCACGCCCTTGCCGCTGCCGTCGATCGCGACGTGTTCGGTGAGATAAGTGCACATGGCTTGGGAGACCTAGCCTTTCAGGTGGGTGGCGAAGAACGCGTCGATGTGACCCCAGCCGTCCACGGCGGCCTCAGGGCGGTACGCCGGGCGGTCGACGGAGAAGAAGCTGTGGCCCGCGCCGTCGTACGAGTGAAACTCGTGCGGCTTGTTCAGCCTGGTCAGCTCGGCGTCCAGGCTGGCCACCGCGGGCGGGGCCGGGAAGCGGTCGTCGGCCCCGAACAGGCCCAGCAGCGGACAGCTCAGGTTGGGCGCCAGGTCGAGGATAGGTTTCATCGCCTTGGGCATGCCCTCGGGCGGATCCTCGACGATGAACGCGCCGTAACAGTCCACCGCGGCGTCGAGCTGCAGCGAGCACGCCGCCAGATACGCGTGCCGCCCGCCCGAGCAATGCCCGATGACACCGAACTTCCCGTTCGCGCCGGGCAATCCGCGCAAATGCTCCACCGCGCCGGCGACATCGCCCACCAGGCGTTCATCGGGCACCCCGCCGGCGGCGCGCACCGCCGCGGCGGCGTCATCGGGCGCGGCGCCGGGGGCCTCGCGCGAATACAGGTTGGGCGCCACCACGTGGTAGCCGGAGACGGCGAGGCGGCGGACGAACTCTTTGGTCTCGCGGTCGTAGCCGGGCATGTGGTGAATCCAGACAACGCCGCCCCTACCACCCCGCTCGGCCTCGGCGAGCGGCTCGCCGATTGGGCAAGCCCGGTAGGCCTCGATTTCGTCGCCGCCGTGGCCGGTGATGGTGATGGTCTCTGCACGAATGGCATCCGGGCTGGGCGCGGTCATCGCAGCTCCTTTTCGGGATCTTTGGGTGGCTGCAACCAACCTATCCGAACCGTGGGGCGGCAAGCCGGGCCCGCCGCTCAGCCCACTTTGATGGGTATCGTCATCGATTCGGTCTTGGCGGGCAACTGCGTCGTGTCGACCTTCAGGACCTCACCGCTGTCTTGAGTGCCGTTGGGCAGGATCTTGGGCTTGAGTTGGAACGGCGGTGTGGTCGAGGCCAATCCGGCCAGCCCGAAATCGCTGTCGTTGGCGATCATCAAGGTTTTTCCACCGTCCGGGGTGAGCAGGCCTTCGACCTTGTCGTGTCCGAAGAAATCACCATTGGCGGACAGCGAACGCAGCAGCTCGCTGAGGTCGAGCTTGAGGGATTTCGTGGCGGGAGTGATCCCGGCGGCCTTGAGCTTGTCGGCGGCCGCGGCTTCGGTACTGATGCCGAGAAACGACTCGATCGGAGCGCCGTTGATGAGCAGGCCGCCGGCATCGGCATGGTAGACGGCGCCCGGCACGTTCGAGTGGGGACCGACATCGGTGGCCCCGCTGATGTCGGCCACGTAGATCTTCTTGTCTCCGTTGGGTTGTGGCTGGCCGTTGTGCTCGTCGATCAGAAACGTCGTGTTGCTCACCGCCGCGATCTCCGACACCGCGACCTTGGTCTGCTGCGGATTGGCCAGCGGGTACAGATACTCGTGCACGTCGCCGCGGTTGGCCAGGTTGACGGTCACAATGCGGGTCATCGGGACAGACCTGGCCGAGCCGGCCAGACCGGGCGTCTGCAACGCGGACTGCATCATGCCGACCAACGTCGAGCCGTCGGGGGTGATCGTCAGCCCTTCCATCCCCTGATTGGGTTCGCGCAACGAAAGCTCTTTGGGCAAGTCACCGCTGAACGGCGAAAGGCGTTCCAGCTCTTGGCCATTGGCGTCGAAGTGCACGACAAACGGGCCGTATTCGTCGGACACCCAGAACGTCCCGTCGGCCATGGCGACCATGCCCTCGCCGTCCAGACCGTGATCGGAAGGCGCCAGGGGACTGCCGTTGACGTCGACCAGCTTCTCGCCGGTCAACGCCTGGGGATCGATGAGTCCGACCAAGGGAGCGCCGTCGCGCCCCTTCAACGTGATGATTTGCTCCACCGACGCCACCCCCTCGGAGAGTTTGAGCTTGGCGATCTGTGGGTGGAAATCCGGTACCGGAAGGACTCTTTCGTCGGGGGTACGCCCTTGAACATTGGGACCACGGTCGCTGAGTCCGTAGACCTCGTCGGACTTTCCGGGCACCGCCGCGATCGCGGACCCGTGCGCGTTGGGCTGCACGGCGACATCGCCGATGATGATCCGCGGCGTCTCGTCTTCGGCGTAAAGCTGCACCGCACGACTGACCGTGACAGGCAGTTCGTCGGTGCCGCCGTAGCCGGCGTCGGGTGTGTAAATCATCTCCCCGTAAGCGCCATATGCGATGCTGCCGTGCGCCGGCTTGCCGAAGGCCACCGGTGTCACCCCGTTGGTGGCGGTCAACAGCTGGCTCGGCGAGATGGTCAGGGCCTTCCCGGGCGGCGTGCTCAGAGTCCCGTCGACGGGCGGCTTCGCGGGCTCGTTCGCGGACGTCCCCGACGAGCAGGCCGCGAGTATCACCAGCGCGGCGCCGGCCGCGATCCCCCTACCGCTTCGAAGTTGCCTGCGCATGGTTCACCACAAAGACCCAAAGTTGTTGCTGTACGAGAGCATGCCGCACGCTATCCGATCAGCCTCGTGAGCCAACCCGGATCCTGATAATTCACGGATTTTTTGCCGTCCCACACGAACGGCGTGCCACTGGCATTGAACCCGGACAGCGTCGTGGCCGCGCTGGCGGCCTTGGCTTTGGCGGTGCCGACATCGTCGCCCGACTTGATGCAGGCGATCGCGTTCGTTTCCGCGCCAACGGTTTTGGCCAGCTGGGCCAACTCACTGTCGGTGCGATCTTCGGCGGCGTCCTCCTGCGGCTGGAAGTTGCTGGCGAACAGGCCGGAGTAGAAGTCGGTGTATACTTTCGGATCATTCTGCCCCGCAACGCAATACGTGGCCGCCACCGCGCGGGTGGAGTAATTCTTGCTGTGCGACTTGTCGTCGAGGAAGTTGAGCAGGTGATAGCGCACCGCGAGCTTCTTGTTGTTCACCGCGGTGTCGATGTCGCTGGAGAATGACCTGACGAAGCTGCCGCACGGCGGGCACATCGGTTCGTCGAACATGTCGATCGTGACCGGAGCGGCCTCGCTGCCGAGGGACACCCCGTCGTCGAGGACCCGAAGCTCGACCGCGTCGGGCGGTGGCACCGGCGTCGTCGTCGCCGCCGTCGGGGTGGACTTCTCCCAAGGATGGACGAAACCGATGACGACCCCCACGACCGCCACCACCACGACGGCGACCACCCCCAGCCACACCCAGGGCTTCCGGCTGGGCCGGGGCGCGGGCTGGCCCCACGGCGGTGCGCCCGGACCGGTCGCGATGCCGGAATTGCTCCAGACGGGGGCGCCCGGCACGCCCGGCACGCCCGGCACGCCCTTCCAAGGCGTCGGCTGCGGCGCCGACGGCGCGGGCCAGACGGCATTCGGTTGCGAGTTTGTTGTCGGCGCGGGGGTGAAGCCGCCGGGCGGCGGAGCCGCGAACGCAACGGGCGCGTTTGCCCCCTGGCTGCGCTGCAAGATATCGGTGGCCCGATCCTGATCGCGCGAGGCCAGCGCCGCATGGGCGGCCATGGCCAGGTCACCGCAGCTGGCATACCGATCCGCGGCATTCTTGGCCATGCCGCAGGCGATCACGTGGTCGAACGCGACCGGAATGCCCGGCCGCGCGAGGCTCGGTCGCGGGATGGCGTTGTTGACGTGTGCGCTCATGACGGTGATCTGGTCGCCCTGATACGGCGGGGTGCCGGTCAGGCACTCGTAGAGCACGCACGCCAGTGCATAGATGTCGGCCCGATAGGTGACGTCGGCATCGCGGAACCGCTCGGGCGCCATGTACTTGAAAGTGCCTACCGTGGTGCCGATCTGGGTCAGCTTTTCGTCCGAGGTGGCGCTGGCGATCCCGAAATCCACGAGGTAGGCGAAGTCGTCTCCGCTGACCAGAATGTTCTCCGGCTTGACGTCACGATGCAGGACTCCAGCGGCGTGCGCGGCGTCCAGGGCCGACCCGACCTGGCGCACGATCGCGACCGCCCGCGCCGGCGAGAGCGGGCCGTAGCGGCTCAACGTGGTGGCCACGTCCGTGCCGTCGATCAGCCGCATGTCCACGTAGAGCTGTCCGTCAATCTCGCCGAAATCGTGGATCGGCACGACGTGCGGTTCCTGCAGTCGCCCGGCGGTGCGTGCCTCGCGCTGCATGCGCGACCGGAAGACGGGGTCGTTGGACAGCGTCTCCGACATCAGCTTCAGCGCGACGATCCGATCCCGCACCGTGTCTTCGGCCTCATAGACGTCGCCCATGCCGCCGCGACCGACCAGGCGCCGTAGCCGATACGGCCCGAAGTCCGTACCCTCCCGCGAACCCGCGGTAGTGTCACCCATTCCGACTCCTCACCGGGCGGTCCGCTTCCCGCAAACCGACTGGACGCGCCTTCGCGCCGGCCACTTGCTGCTCCGGCCACGACTGCGCGGTGGCGTGCCAGGCATAAGGCTAATGGTTTCAGCAACCGCTGGGGCACCGATCAACGTGACCGGCGCACGACGCGCCCAAAGCAAGGATCGGGGTACGTCGCGGTGACGGGTGTGCCCGCAGAGTTACGAGGACCTTGTCGCCGGCCGCACGGCCGTGGCATTTCCCCTTGGGCACCGATTTGCGTGCGCCGGAATCCTGGGCGATCCGCCGAGTATTTCCTGACGAGACGGTGCCGGTTCGGCGAGCGGCGCATGTCATGCGATGGACGGAATGCGCAGCCCCCGGATGAATTATGTTCGTGTGCCCGGTGTTTCTGTCGCACGGAGAACGGCGCGGAACGCCGGATCATGGCAGCCCTGAGGGATCTGTGGGCCGACCCCGCCGAGTCGGAGTGTCACTGGTTCATCGGATCTCCGGCGCAGTGGCCGTGGTCTTTCAGGACCGTTCCCCCACCGGCGGCAGCCAGTGCAGCAGCCTCCGCTTCATCGATTGTCGGACCCCAGCGTCCGAAGTAATGGGTCTTCGCAGGGTTCACAACCATCGCGATGCACCCACCCGGCCCCCCGCTGGCCAAGACACGACAATCGGCCTTGCCACACGCCCCCAGCACCTGCTGCTCGGCCTTGGCTTGGGTGGCTGCTCCGTCGGTGATCCTGATCTGGCCAGTGGAATCCGATATCGCCATCGCAATCCAGTTGTTGTCGGCGTGCGCGACCGGCGTTGCTGCGAATGCCACGCCGATCACCGCAGCTGCTGCCAGTTTCTTCATAGGCTTCCCGACACCGTTTCTTTCTTCCGCCGAGCAGGCGATCTTTCCTTAGCGGGCAATTTTAGGCAGGAATTGGGGCGTCAGCAACGCGAATCGGCGCTCGCCCGAGTGCCGGGGTCCAGCCAGGCCGAGTCACGTGCCCGGCGATTGTCGAATCGGTATGACCTCCGTCGAAAACCTAGACGAAAGGCAATCGAACTGGGCTCGTGACACACTGCCCTCAGCAGGACAACTTCGTTTCCGGCACACCGGAACCCGTTCGCACTGGGTCGGTCGTCGCGGCACACCATGAACTAGAGGCACCACGAGAACGCAATTAGCTGTCTAGCTTCACAATTTGTCGACAGAATTCAGTATGCCGCCAAGCGCCCCATCGCCAAGTCTGCCTAGCGCGGTGGATGTCCTTATGCTGTGAAGCCTTTGCCAGCCGCCTCGAGCTCTCCAAGCCTGCGTGGTTCGGTTGTGCGCATCAGGCGCCCGGAGCCTACAGTTCATATCATGACAAACGTCGGTAGGTCGGTGGGGGTTGTGCGCGCGTGCGCGGGCCTGCTCGTCGTGATGGTCGGATGCGCTGCCGCCGTCCTTGGTGCAGGGACAAGCGCATGGGCACCGGATACGATCGCGACGCACGGTATGTCCAGCGCAGCGCCGGCACCCCCGCCTTCTCCCGGCGGTCCCACCGGTGGCGGAGGCGCCTTGCCGGTGCGTCCCGCCATCGGCGGTTGCATCATCGGCCTCAACTGCGGGTGCATTGGCCGGAACTGTCCTGGCCCTCAGCCGCACCACCCAGGCATCACCAACGGACAGCGAAACTATGTCCCAAGCACCCCCCGCCCCGGCGGCCCCGGCGGCGGCTGACGCTGGCCGCTGTCTGCGAGCAATCTGTTGGAGTACACGGCTATTGCGGGCCCGCCGTATGAGCATGGCTCGGCGTCGATGGCTGCACCGACCGGCGACTGCCTAGCCTTGGGCGAAATCTGGCTGCTGCGGCTACTGGCTCTTTTTCCGCGGGCTCACGGTGATGCCGCGGCCTACGCACACTTACGGGACCACATCCGCGGTATGGGGAAAACGCTTGGCTTCGGAGGGGTCCGCCGCGGTAGCCACACCATCGCCCGCAGAGCGCACTGCGCGCACGGACACACCTACTCGCCCGAAAGTGGCCGGGTACGCAGATCCGGGGGACGCGGGTGCGTTGAATGTGTCCGCGTGGATTGCGGCCCCCGCCATGTCCGGAGATGGGCGCCGGTCAAGGAGGCAGGGTGACTTCGACTTCGCCTCCGTTGCACCACAAGGAGAGTCCGTTCTTCGCCGCCGACCGCGCCGCCTATTGGCGCCACCTGCGTGCGCTGGGCCCGGTGGTGAAAATCGACATCGGCAAACCGGCTCTGCGCGGTTACTACCTCACCGGCCGCGATGACGTGCGCGCCGCGTTACTCGACCCGGACACATTTGTCTCACCGCCAAAAACCTTCAAGATCAACGTGTCCGGCGTACCGCTTCCTCAGGTGCCACTCTCTATCGGGACGCGATCGGAGCATGCCCGTTTCGCCCGCGTCTTGCATCCTCTCTTCAGCCCCAAGGGGTTGGCCCCCTACGCTCCGGCCTTACGCAGCCGGGCCACGACACTGGTCGATATGGTCGCCGGCGCGGGGCAGTGTGATGCCGTCAACGTCGCCGACACCTACGCATGTCAAGCGCTGCTCACGGTGTGCGGAATGCCGGCAGACGACGCCAGGGCGGCTGGGCTGATCCGGGCCGCAGTAATCGGCGACTCCAGCGGGGCAGCCGAACTTGAACTCTTCGGATTCCTGAATTCCGTGCTGACCGCCGAGATGGCCAGTCCCCGGCGGTCACCCGGCATCCTCTGGCCGCTACTGGAAGAAGCCGGCGGCGAGGATTTTCCGCTCAGCGGGGTTGAAGTGGCTTCGTTGATCCTGTTGTTGTTCTCTGTTGCGGGCGTTGAGATGGTCGCTTCGGCACTTTGTTTCACGCTCCTACGTCTCGCGCACGATCCGCAACTGCGGACCCAGCTGCGCGACGACCCAGCACAGATTCCGGCATTCGTAGAGGAGATTCTGCGGTTGGAGTCGCCGGGGCCGGCTATTCCGCGCGTCACCGCGAGGGAAGTCAACATTGGCGGCATCACAATCCCGGCCCAAAGTGTGGTGTGGCTGGGCCTGGAAGCCGCCGGCAGAGAGAACGGCGGCGAGGAGATAGCGACGGACAGCGACGGAAAGATTCAGCGCCAACGTCATTGGGCTTTCGGCGGCGGCATGCACAGATGCCTGGGCGTGCACCTTGCCCGACTCGAAATGGATGCGTTTGTGACCGAGTGGTTGAGCCGCATTCCGCAATTCGAACTAGAACCAGGCTCCGCTCCAGCCATTGTGCATAAACCGACCGGCGTAACCCATCTGGAGACCCTGTTGCTGCGCTGGGAGGCCCAGTGAGCCAATGGACGCGAGTACATCTCTCGTGATGGCCGGCGGCGTGGCTACCGGTGGATGCTCCGGCAGTTCGTCGTTAAAACCCTGCCGTCCAACGGGTTTCCGGATGGAGACCGGGCGTCTGTTGGGCCTCGTGATCATCGGGTGACGCGAGTACCGTGCGATAGATGACGAGCCCAGTCGCCGGAATTCAGCAGGCACAACTCATTGCGCGCATTACACAGCGCGTGCTGCGCGGCGTACAACTCGGTGAATGGGACCTCGCCGGTCATCCAGTGGACGAGGGCAGCAGTCTTGCCCTTGATGATCAGGACTTCATGCCCGACCTTGGCCCCCACCTCGTCAGCTCGACAGCCCGATTTCCCGCGATGAACGCGAGTGAGAACATCGTCGCTGCCGGGCAGGTATTTTCCGCCGCACTCACTCAGGAACGAAAGCTCAGGACCGCGCCAGTAGCGACACTCTGCCGCTCGGCAGTCGAGTCATCAGCCAAGTCGATATGGCTTCTTGGCGACACCAGCCGCGACGTACGGCGCGCCAGGTGTCTTGGTGCCATCGAGGCTGAACGCGAGTATCAGTCTCGCGATATCGACGTCGAGGAAGCGACTTTCGCGATTCGGACCGATGACGCGAGACACGTTGAATACCAGCGGTTTCAGCAACGCCGGCACAAGTTCGATGAACGTCTGGAAGCGATCGCGTCGTTGCCCGAGTCGGCGCGGGAAAGACCGCCAGACTTCGCCGGCTATGTGAACCATGCAGCCGAATGGATCGACGCGAATCCCCCGGCTGACCCCTTTGGGGAACTCAGTTTGCTCGGCATGTCTCTCTTAACGAGAAGCTTTTACTCTGTGGGGTCTAGCTTCGTTCACGGACTTAGGTGGGTGCGTGAATACATGCAACGAGATACGGACTTACTGCGACTGACAGTGACAGGATTCGCCACTGCCGTCGCCATGACTGAGTGCGCCGTCGCGCTGTTTGCGGCGCAATCGATCAACGCGGGCAATGCGGGCACTCGGGCACAAACCTACCCGCCTGGAATCGCTTCGACCGTCGCTTCGTGGTCGACCCGGTATTAATGAACGTGGTTGTCGGCCAGATTTATTGCAACAGATCACGGTGGGCGGGAAACCGCGCCTCACACAAACTGTCGTTTCCCGGCGTGAGACGGCTGCCGGGATGCGTTTGTACGGATGGGTGCTGAGTCTGCGTAAACCGCATTCAGCCACACGGCGACTCCAATGTCGTCGCGATTCTGCGGACACCCCAAATAAGCAGGCGCACCCGTCCGGTTTTGGACCAGTTTTGGGCTGCCGAGACGACCCGCAGTATGCGTCAGGATGACGCGGCTTTGAGCACCAACTGGTTGGTTTGGATGGTTCCCGCCGGGTGGCCGCAGAAAGACACGAGATAGGTTATTTCCGATGTACCTGCAAGGCTATTCGGATCCCACGTCATGTGTGAGGTCGTGGCGTATTGAGACCAAGTACGGTCCTCCGGGCAATATAAGTTGTTCATGCCGTCCAGTACCCATTGACCATCGACCAGGTACCCGGCTTGACCGCCTGCCCCAGCCTTTACCCAGATGCATCCGTCACCGCAGCCATTGACGGTCCAACTGCTGTCAATGTGTTTGCCAGACGGCGTTGTCGAGGTCGCGGTGTAACTGCCGTCCATCGTCGGTAGGTCAGCCGACGCCGCGCCAGCTGTACCGACAGCCAAACCGCCGGCGAACACAGCGGTCGCGACTACTCGTCCGATAGCCATGCACTTTTCCTTCCATTGAGCTGATTAATGCGCCAGGCGCTGTTGATGGTGTACCACACGTTCCGGCTTGTCGCGATCTGAACAAGCCTCGCGGCTTGCGACGAACCGAACTCCGGCCTTCCCGGCCCTGCTTCCAAGCTGTCGGCACGCGCTCTGTTCGTTACAAGGTGATTGAGTTGCTTGATGAGTTGATAAGCACCGTAACCACTTTCATTGGTCGCGCACCCCGTCGCGAAGCGCAGGTACGCAGGGGTGCGCACTTCACCGTCATCAGCCAGCGCTCGCGGCGCTTGGCGGTGGCCGCGTCCCGCACGTCACCGGTGCGGTATCGAATCAACAGGCTGCTTGTCCGTGAGGCGTTCGCACACAGGTCCGGCCGCCGGTACGCGCCGCGACAATTAGGTCTTTAGGTCTTGGCGTGCGTTTCACGATCCCTTGTCCTGCACCGTATGTAGGCCTGGCCGCCGACGGTGATCTCCCGGTCACGGACATCCTGCCTGCGCTGCGCGGCGGCGTCACCAATACCGGCCGCCAGCCCGTGACCCGCCGAAAGACACCCGAGAGCCACGCCGACAGGTCGCCGTATGTTTTGTGAACGATAGGCACTTAGCTGCGGTTATCCGCGTGCCCCCAGTCGGACTCGAACCGACACTGGGCGGATTTTAAGTCCGCTGCCTCTGCCAATTGGGCTATGGGGGCCCGGCGGCGAATGTAGCGCGGCCACCGCGATCCGGAACATCGCGCCCCTCGGTTGCGACCGCTTTCCGGGCGTGCGACCCGGCCGGTCTTCGAGTACGATCCGCGCGCCGCGTGCCTTTTGCTGGCTTGAGGGTCTCAACCAAGATGACACGACCATGTCGACTGGCAGGCAGTTGTTAAAACGACCCGCCTTTGCGTTAAAACCCCGTAAACGGCTGTCACCCTCGCGCTTCCGGTCGCGACTGTAGAACCGTGGATCGCTAGCGTTACGCCAACGCACAGGAGCCGGTACGTCAACGCACAGGGTCGCCCCAGAGCATTGGGTCGGCATTGACCGAACACGAGGAGCAATAGATGTCCTTTCTAAAAACCATTCCCCAAGAGTTGCTCTCTGCGGCATCGCAGCTGGAAGGCATCGGCACTTCGCTGACGTCACAGAACGCGGGCGCCGCGGCACCGACGACTGCGATCGCTCCGGCGGCCGCGGACCCGGTGTCGATCCTGCAGTCGGGAATCTTCTCGAGCTACGGCACGCTCTATCAACAGATCGCCGCCGAGGCCCAGGCCATTCAGCAGCAGTTCGTCAGCACGCTCGGGCTCAGTTCCGGTACCTACTCAGCGACCGAGGCCTCCAATGCGACCTCGGCAGCCACCCAGGGCCCCATCAGCACCCTCATCAACGACATAAGCGTGCTCTTGGGTGGGCCCGTTACGAGCTTCGGCGGCCAACCGTTCAGCCTGTCCGGTAACGCTGCCAACTTCCTTAACTTCGAGAGCGGCAACTGGGCCTCGGCCATGTCCGACTGCCTCGGTATGGCCGGTGGGGGTCTGCTGCCCGCCGCCGGCGCCGACGTCGCCGACGCCGGCGCGGTGGATGCCGTGGACGCGGTCTCGCCAGCGGCAGGCGTGGGCGGCGTGGGCGGTATGGGCGGCGTGGGCGCCCTGGGGATGATGCCGGCGGGAGGCCTGGGCCAGGCGACGATGGTCGGCAGCTTGTCGGCCCCGCCGAGTTGGGCCGGATCGGTCACCCCGGGGGCAGGACTTCCGTCCGCGACTCCGATCGAGACTGTGGGCTGGACCGGCGCGGCGCCGCAGGCGGCACCTGGAACATTCGTGCCAGGCGTGCCCGGAATTGCCTCGGGTGCGCGCAGCTCCGCCGGCTTTGGTGCGCCGCGCTACGGCGTCAAGCCCATCGTGATGCCAAAGGTGACGGCAGTCTAGGCGGCCGGCGCCGACGCGGTCGCGCAAACTCAACCAGAAGCGAAATTCGGACAAAGGGAACGAGATACGAGATGGTCTTTGCATTTGCAGCTTTGCCGCCTGAGGTCAACTCAGCATTTATGTACACCGGCGCCGGTTCAGGACCGCTGCTGGCCGCATCGACGGCTTGGAGCAACCTGGCGGCGGAGCTGGGCACCACAGCGACCTCCTGGGATTCGATCATCGCCACGCTGAGCGACCAGTGGACGGGTGTGGGCTCGACAGCGGCGGCGGCCGCAGCCCAGCCGTACGTCGGCTGGCTGACCAAGACGGCGGCCGCAGCCGAGCAGGCCGCCGCCCAGGCGCAGGCGTCGGCGGCGGCCTATGAGGCGGCGTTCGCGGGGGTCGTGCCCCCGCCGTTGATCGCTGCCAACCGCTCGCTGCTGGCGACGCTGGTGGCGACGAACTTCCTGGGGATCAACACGCCGGCGATCGCGGCCACCGAGGCCCAGTACGCCGAGATGTGGGTCCAGGACGCCGTCACCCTCACCACCTACGAGGCGGCCTCGACAGCCGCCGCGGTCCTTCAGCCGCTGACTCCGGCGTCGCCGACCGCCAGCCCGACCGCCGCGGCCAGCCAAGGCGCCGCAGTTGCTCAAGCAGCCACCGCCAACCCGGCGGCGAGCTTGCAGGGCGTCCTGTCGGGGTTGCTTTCGTCGTCGCCGTCCGCGGCGGCCAGCTTCCCGCAATCCATCGGTACCGGTATATGGAACCTGTTGCCTGCGCCCCTGCAGAACCTCCTGAACGCGGCCGACGGCTTCTTCGGCACTCCGTTGATTTTCGACGGCGTCCAGGAGGTTGGTGTCACGGCGGCTTGGTTCGTGGGTAACACCATCCCGACCGCGGTGTCGCTGGGGCACACGCTTGCCGCCGCGGCGCCGGCCGCTGTGTCGGGAGTCAGCAGCGTCACACCCCTGGCCGGTGCTGCGTCCATCGGCGGGGAAGGCATGCTGGTCAGCAGCGTCATGGGAGGCGGCGCGTCGGGCACTCTCGGCGCGTCGACCGCCCTCGGTGGACTGTCGGTGCCGGCCAGCTGGGCCTCGACCGCCCCGGCGACGTTGGCTTCGTCCACCGCTCCGCTAGAGGGCAGCGGCTGGACGGCCTCCACCGACGAGGCCGGCAGCGGCCCGATCTCGGGCATGATGCCCGGGATGGCAGCCGCGGGCAAGGGCGCGGGAGCCATGGCCGGGCCGCGGTACGGCTTCAAGCCGATCGTCATGCCCAAGCAAGTCGTCGTATGACCAAGTAAATCGTTAAGCCGCAGTAACTGCACGAAATTTGTACACCCTGATGGTTCCGAGATAAGGAGACAAACATGGCACGTTTTATGACCGACCCGCACGCTATGCGGGCGATGGCTGGCCGCTTCGAGATGCACGCTCAGACGGTGTCCGACGAGGCTCGCAAGATGTGGGCTTCCTCGCAGAACATCGCCGGGGCTGGCTGGAGCGGTACCGCTCAGGCGACCTCTTACGACACGATGGGCCAGATGAACCAGGCCTTCAACAACATCGTGAACATGCTGCACGGCGTGCGTGACGGACTGGTCCGCGACGCGAACCACTACGAGACTCAAGAGCAGGCCTCGCAGCAGATCCTCGGCAGCTAGTTTCCAGCTCACTTGCTGAAAACTGCTGTTTCCCAAAAACATTCAACTTAGGAGGACGTAAGAATGAGCATCAATTACCAGTTCGGCGACGTTGACGCCCACGGCGCGCTCATCCGCGCTCAGGCCGCTTCCTTGGAGTCCGAGCACCAGAACATCGTTCGCGATGTGCTGGCTGCCGGTGACTTCTGGGGCGGCTCGGGTTCGGTGGCTTGCCAGGAGTTCATCACCCAGTTGGGTCGCAACTTCCAGGTGATCTACGAGCAGGCCAACCAGCACGGCTCGAACGTCCAGTCGGCCGGCAGCAACATGGCCAGCACGGACAGTGCCGTCGGGTCCAGCTGGGCCTGACGCCACACGCTCCAAAGGAGCCCGCACACCAAAGGGTGTGCGGGCTCCTTTGTTATGAATTGTTATGAATTAGCCGGCGACCGGTGGACTTGGAATCAGCAAGTGACGCAACCCAATCCGCTGCGCTGAACCCTGGATGCGCGCCCGGCCATGGCCCCCGACGGCATCGACGCCCCACCCTCCCGGCATGACATTGGCGTCGAGCACCGGCGCCGGTGTTTCCACCGACAGCGCGTCGGCCCAACTCAGCGGGACCGACAACGCGCCCAGCGGGATTGCCTGCCCCAGGTCCGCCGACGCTCCCCCGTCGAACCCGTCCGCGTCGATGTTCGATGATCCGGGGGCGGCCAGCTGCTGCAGGGACTGAGTCACCTCGGACATCAGCCGCGTCGACGTCGTCTCCGCACTGGTGTCGACGGACTGACCGAGAGCGCGCGGCGACGTGAATACCTTGCAGGCCGAGGCGGTGGCCGAGCTGGCGGCGTAGTTGTACATCGCGGTCGTGTCCTGATCCCACATCTCGGCGTACTGCGCCTCGGTGGCCGCGATCGCCGGCGTGTTTTGCCCCAGAGAATTGGTCGCTGCAAGCGTTGCCAGCCGAACCCGATTGGCCACAACCGCCGGCGGGGGCACCGTCATCGCAAGGGCCGTTTCGTATGCGGTCGCCGCGGCGGCGGCCCGGCGTGCCGCATCCTCGCACTGGACGGCGGCGGTCCTCATCCACTGCAGGTACGACGCGGCCGCTGCCATCATCGACGCCGACGAAGGACCAGTCCAGCACCCGTCGGTCAGGCCGGCAAGCACCGCCTGATAGCCGTCCGCGGCCCCGCGCAGCTCGGCGGCCAGCGCAGCCCATCCCGCCGCGGCGGCCAGCAGGGTGGCCGGCCCTGGACCTGCATACATCCGGTCGGAGTTGACCTCCGGCGGCAATGTCCCGAAATCCATCGTTCGTCCTTTGTCCTATGGCGAGTTTGCTGGGTTTCGAGCCACCGGCACCCGACCGCCGCAGGACACAAGGACCCGCGCGTCGGGGTCCCCGGGTGCGGCAGAGCGTGACTCCAAACTCATCGGAACCTCATAGAGGGGGTTACCGTTGGCCTGTGCGAACAAATGGACACTCTTACGTCTGGGCCAAATCCCGCGGAGCCGACAGGGACACGTGGGCGCCCTAAAGTTCCGCCCGCGCCCAACACCATCGCCGACGTCCGCGGTGAAGCGGCGTCC
Organism: uncultured Actinomycetota bacterium; assembly: GCA_963758775.1. Taxonomy (GTDB): domain Bacteria; phylum Actinomycetota; class Actinomycetes; order Mycobacteriales; family Mycobacteriaceae; genus Mycobacterium. Next base: position 198,063 of record CAVWWU010000009.1, on the reverse strand, counting down.
ATGAAGGTCACGAAAACCATTGACTTCCTGGGCAATTCGTAACAGGGCGTAACGTCGCCTTAACGGGATGCGCGACATCGAGGCCCATGATCGCCGATCCGCGGGCGCTGATGTTCAATGAAATCCGTTCTCACACTGTCGATTAGACGCAATCGCGGCTAGGAGCCGACCAATTCGGTCAGATCAAAATCGCTGCCTTTCAGTATCTTTGGCAGCGCTGGAAATCTCAACTCGGCAGACCAAACACACACGAGACGCATAAATGACCAGGCCGCGGGGCCGCGTCGCCGTCGGCTACGACATTTGAGGTTCCTATGAACTCTGTGACATGCTCATGTGCGCTTGAAAGAATTGGGAACATGACCGCAATGACCGGATACGCAGGCACCCAGCGGCCACGCCAAGCCATTCTTGGGCAATTGCCTCGGATTTATCGCGCCGACGGTTCCCCGATCCGGGTTTTGCTCGTCGACGACGAGCCGGCGTTGACCAACCTGGTGAAGATGGCACTGCATTATGAGGGCTGGGCCGTCGAAGTGGCCAACAACGGGCGCGAGGCCATCACCAAGTTCGAGAAGGTCAACCCCGACGTCCTGGTCCTCGACATCATGCTTCCCGACGTGGACGGGCTGCGAATCCTCGAGCGCGTCCGCGGGGCCGAACCGTACACCCCCACGCTGTTCCTCACCGCGCGCGATTCGGTGATGGACCGGGTGACCGGCCTGACCGCCGGCGCCGACGACTACATGACCAAGCCGTTCAGTCTGGAGGAGCTCGTCGCACGTCTGCGCGGGCTGCTGCGGCGCTCCACCCAGCTCACCCCGCCGGCCGCCGAGGTCCTCCACGTCGGCGATCTCAAAATCGACAGCGCCAGCCGCGAAGTCACCCGCGACGGTGAACCGATTTCGCTGTCCTCGACCGAGTTCGAGTTGCTTCGCTTCCTGATGCGCAACCCCCGCCGGGCGCTGAGCCGCACCGAGATCCTCGACCGGGTGTGGAATTACGACTTCGCCGGTCGCACCAGCATTGTCGACCTGTACATCTCGTATTTGAGGAAGAAGATCGACTCCGGCCGGGAGCCGATGATCCATACGGTCCGCGGCGTTGGGTATATGCTCCGACCGTCGGAATGAGCCGTAAGCAAAACACCCAATCCAGGAATATTCCCTGGTGGCTACCACGATCTTTGCGCCACCAGCTGCTGTTGGGCGTGCTCGTCGTCGTCAGCGTGGTCCTCACGGCCGTCGGTGTGGTCTCCGTGCTCAGCCTGCGCGGCTATGTCACCGCGATGAACGACGCGGAGGTCGCCAAGTCGCTGCACGCCTTCACGCACTCCTACGATCGCTACCGCAACGGCGAACACACGTCGGCCCATGCCGGTACTCCGCCGGTGTCGCAAGCGCTGCTGGAGTTCACCGGACAAACACCGGGCAACCTGATTGCGGTGCTGCGCAACGGGAAAGTGATCGGATCGGCGGTCTTCTCCGAGGACGAACCGCGGCCCGCGCCGCCGGACGTGGTGCGTGCCATCGAAGCGCAGACCTGGCCCGATGCCCCGCCGCGCACCGAGAAGATGGGCAGCCTGGGTTCCTACCGGATGGACTGCGGTTTCGAAGGGGACGACACCCTGGTGGTCGGGGTCTCGCTGAACCTGGCCAACCGGATCATCGCGCGGAAGAACATCACCACGACCGCGCTGGTGACCAGCGCGCTGCTGGTCACCGCGGCCCTGACGGTCTGGGTGGTCGGCTACACACTGCGACCATTGCGTCGGGTCGCCGCGACGGCGGCCGAGGTCGCCGCGATGCCGCTGACCGATGAAGACCACCGCATCGACGCGCGCGTGGCGCGTGAGGACACCGACCCGGACAACGAGGTCGGCATCGTGGGCAACACGCTGAATCGGTTGCTGGACAACGTGGATAGCGCACTGGCCCATCGCGCCGACTCCGACCTGCGGATGCGCCAATTCATCGCCGATGCGAGTCACGAACTGCGCACTCCCCTGGCGGCGATCCAGGGTTATGCCGAACTCACCCGCCAAGACAGTTCGGCACTGCCGCCGACCACCGAGTACGCGCTGGCCCGCATCGAGTCCGAAGGGCGCCGGATGGCCTCCCTCGTCGACGAGCTGCTGCTGCTGTCCCGGTTGGGCGAGGGCGAAGATCTGCAGACCGAAGACGTCGATCTGGCCGATGTCGTCGTCAACGCGGTCAACGATGCGTCCGTCGCCGCCCCGACCCACCACTGGATCAAAAACCTGCCCGACGAGCCGGTGTGGGTGCGCGGGGATCATGCCCGGTTGCACCAGCTCGTCAGCAATCTGCTCAGCAACGCGCGGGTGCACACACCGCCGGGGGTCACGGTGACGACGGGAATCGCCCGGCACCGCAGCGGCCCCGACGCACCGTACGCGGAACTCACGGTCGACGACGACGGCCCCGACATCGACGCGGACATCCTGCCGCGGCTCTTCGAGCGGTTCGTCCGCGCGGACACCTCCCGCAGCAATGGGTCGGGTAATGGACTGGGTTTGGCGATCGTCAGTTCGATCGTCAAGGCCCACCACGGCTCGGTCAGCGCCGAATCCGGTCACGGCCGAAAAGTCTTTCGGGTGCGAATCCCGATGATCGAGAAATCCGATCGGGCTTAGCCCCGCAAAAGTGGCGCGCACCACCGTTAAGAAATCGTCAAGGCCGAGTCCCCAGGGTCGCGAACGAGCCTAGCCTCATTCTTGTCCGACCCTCGATTGCCGGGTGCTTGTCATGACCGAAAGACAGATATGTCCGTAGTGATTTACCTCCTGCTGACCGTGGCGGTTTTCGCCGCTCTCGGCTTCACTCTCAGGTGGGGATCGTGAGTATCGCCAACGTTGTCGGCCTGATCTTGTCCGTCCTCATCGCCTTGCTGCTCGGGGCGGCACTGATGTTCCCGGAGCGGTTCTAATGAGCGGCACCGCAGCGGGTTTGGTGTTCCTCGCACTTCTCGTTACCGCGCTGGCGGCCGTTCACGTGCCGTTGGGCGACTACATGTACCGAGTTTACAGCTCCCAAAAGCACTCGCGCACAGAGAAATTCATCTATCGCCTGATCGGTGCGAACCCGGAGGCAGAACAGAACTGGAAGACGTATGCCCGCAGCCTGCTGGCATTTTCTGCGGTGAGCGTCATATTCCTATTCGTTCTGCAACTCGTCCAGGGCAAACTGCCGCTGCACCTGAAAAGCCCCGGGACGCCGATGACGCCGGCGTTGGCCTGGAACACCGCCGTCAGCTTCGTGACCAACACCAACTGGCAGAACTATTCCGGCGAGTCGACGATGGGCCACTTGGTGCAGATGGCGGGTCTGGCGGTACAGAACTTCGTCTCCGCCGCGGTCGGCATCGCCGTGGCGGTCGCCCTGGTCCGGGGCTTCGCCCGCCACCGCACCCAGGAGCTGGGCAACTTCTGGGTGGACCTCACCCGCGGTATGCTGCGCATCCTACTGCCGATCTCCATCCTCGCCGCGATCGTCCTGATCGCCGGGGGCGCGGTACAGAATTTCCACCTCAACGACCAGGTCGTGAACACCGTCGCCGGCGCCCAGCAGACCATCCCCGGCGGTCCGGTCGCCAGTCAGGAAGCGATCAAGGAACTGGGCACCAACGGTGGCGGCTTCTACAACGCCAACTCCTCGCACCCGTTCGAAAACCCGGCCGCCTGGACGAACTGGGTCGAGATCTTCTTGCTCCTGGTGATCAGCTTCTCGTTGCCGCGCACCTTCGGTCGGATGGTGAACAGCAAGAAGCAGGGCTACGCCATCGCCGCGATCGTCAGCTCCATGGCCGTTTTGAGCGTCTGCCTCATGATGCTGTTCCAGTTGCAGCATCACGGCACCGTCCCGACCGCGACGGGCGCCGCGATGGAAGGGGTGGAACAGCGCTTCGGCGTCGCCGACTCGGCCGTCTTCTCCGATGCGACCACGCTGACGTCCACCGGCGCCATCGACTCGGTGCACGACTCCTACACCAGCCTAGGCGGCATGATGCAGCTGTTCAACATGCAGCTCGGCGAGGTCGCGCCGGGCGGCACCGGCTCGGGTCTGTACGGCATCCTCATCCTGGCTGTCATCACGGTGTTCGTCGCCGGCTTGATGGTCGGGCGGACGCCGGAATACCTCGGCAAGAAGATCAATCCGCGCGAAATGAAGCTGGCCTCAGGGTATTTCCTGATCACCCCGCTCATCGTGCTGGTCGGGACCGCGTTTGCGATGGCGCTGCCCGGCGAGCGCGCCGCAATGACCAACACCGGTCCGCACGGCCTGTCCGAGGTGCTCTATGCATTCACCTCGGCGGCCAACAACAACGGTTCGGCCTTCGCGGGTCTGTCGGGCAACACCGTGTGGTGGAACACCGCGCTGGGACTGGCGATGGCGTTCGGCCGGTTCCTGCCGATGATTCTCGTTCTCGCACTGGCAGGTTCGCTGGCGAAACAGGGCATGACGCCTGAGTCGAGCGGCACCCTGCCCACCCACAAGCCGCAATTCGTAGGCCTGGTGGTGGGCGTGACGGTCATCCTGGTTGCCCTGACCTTCCTGCCCGCGCTTGCGCTCGGCCCGCTCGCTGAAGGGATTCACTGAGAACGTGACCACCACAATCGATTCCAAGACCCACCACGCTCATGGACACACATCCGGCGAGAAGCTGCGGGGCGGACTACTCGACCCCACGCTGCTGCTGAAGTCGCTGCCGGACGCGCTGCGAAAGCTCGACCCGCGCACCCTGTGGCGTAACCCGGTGATGTTCATCGTGGAAATCGGCGCCGTGTGGTCCACGGTGCTCGCGATCGGCGACAACAGCTGGTTCAGCTGGCTCACCGTGTTCTGGCTATGGCTGACAGTGCTTTTCGCCAACCTGGCCGAAGCAGTTGCCGAGGGACGCGGCAAGGCCCAGGCCGACGCGCTGCGCAAATCGAAATCCGACACCGTCGCGCACCGGCTGAAGGACTGGTCACCGGGTACCGAACCGGCCAGGCTGATCTCCGAGGACGTCGCGGGCCCGCTACTGCAGCAGGGCGACATCGTGGTGGTCACCGCCGGCGAAGTCATCCCCGGCGACGGCGATGTCGTGGAAGGCATTGCCTCGGTTGACGAATCGGCCATCACCGGCGAATCGGCACCGGTCATCCGGGAGTCCGGTGGCGACCGCTCGGCGGTGACCGGGGGAACCACCGTGCTCTCGGACCGCATCGTCGTGAAGATCACCCAGAAGCCGGGCGAGAGCTTCGTCGACCGGATGATCGCACTCGTCGAGGGCGCGAACCGACAGAAGACCCCCAACGAGATCGCGCTCAACATTCTGCTTGCCGCACTGACGATCATCTTCGTCTTCGCGGTCGCCACGCTGCAGCCGCTCGCGATCTACTCCAAAGTCAACAATCCCGGTGTGCCCGACACCGCGGCGCTGAATGGCAACGGCATCAGCGGCATCGTCCTGGTGGCGCTGCTGGTGTGTCTCATCCCCACCACCATCGGCGCGCTGTTGTCGGCGATCGGCATCGCCGGGATGGACCGGCTGGTGCAGCGCAACGTGCTGGCCATGTCCGGCCGCGCGGTCGAGGCGGCCGGCGACGTCAACACCCTGCTGCTGGACAAGACCGGCACCATCACGCTGGGGAATCGGCAAGCGTCGGAATTCCTTCCGGTGACCGGGGTGACCCAGGGCGATCTGGCGGACGCCGCCCAGCTGTCCAGCCTCGCCGACGAAACGCCCGAGGGCCGTTCCATCGTCGTCTACGCCAAGGAGGCCTACGGGCTGCGCGCGCGGACACCCGGCGAGCTGACCCACGCCAGCTGGGTGGAATTCAGTGCGACGACCCGAATGTCGGGGGTGGACCTGGCCCTGCCGGATGGACGGCAGCTGCGCAAAGGCGCGGCCAGCGCGGTATCCGAGTGGGTGCGCGGTCACGGCGGCACCGTCCCGGTCGAGCTGGGCGAGATCGTCGACGGCATCTCCGCGGCCGGCGGGACCCCCTTGGTTGTCGGGCGGGTCACCGATGGAAAAGCCGAAGTGCTCGGGGTGATCCACCTCAAGGACGTGGTCAAGCAGGGCATGCGCGATCGGTTCGACGCGATGCGGCTGATGGGCATCCGGACTGTGATGATCACCGGCGATAACCCGTTGACCGCCAAGGCGATCGCGGACGAGGCCGGCGTCGACGACTTCCTCGCCGAGGCCACGCCCGAAGACAAGCTGATGCTGATCAAAAAGGAGCAGCAGGGTGGTCGACTGGTGGCGATGACCGGTGACGGCACCAACGACGCGCCGGCGCTGGCCCAGGCCGACGTCGGGGTCGCGATGAACACCGGCACGTCGGCGGCCAAAGAGGCCGGCAACATGGTGGACCTGGACTCCGACCCCACCAAGCTCATCGAGATCGTCGAAATCGGTAAGCAGCTGTTGATCACTCGCGGCGCGCTCACCACGTTCTCGATCGCCAACGACATCGCGAAGTATTTCGCGATCATCCCAGCGATGTTCGTGGCGATCTTCCCCGGCCTGGACCTGATCAACGTGATGCGGCTGCACAGTCCGCAATCGGCGATCCTGTCCGCGGTCATCTTCAACGCGATCGTCATCGTCGCCCTGATTCCGTTGGCGCTGCGCGGTGTTCGTTACACGCCGAGCCGCGCGTCGAAGCTGCTCAGCCGCAACCTCTACATCTACGGCCTGGGTGGCATCATCGCACCGTTCATCGGGATCAAGGCCATCGACCTACTCGTTCAACTGCTCCCCGGGATGGGCTAAATGAAGTATTCCAACATCATTCGCCAGCACTGGGCCGCGCTGCGCGCGCTGCTTGTCTTCACGGTCGTCTTCGGTTTCGGCTACCCCCTGTTGATCTGGCTCATCGCGATGCTCCCGGGCCTGCACGACAACGCGGAAGGCTCGATCCTCACCGTCGGCGGCAAACCGGTGGGCAGCAAGCTGATCGGCCAGCTGTTCACCGACTCGTCGGGCAACCCGTTGCCGCAGTATTTTCAGAGCCGGCCCTCGGCGGCGGGCAGCAGCGGATATGACCCGACGGCCAGCGGCGGCAGCAGCTTAGGGCCCGAGAGCGTCATCGACACGCCCGCCGACCCGTCCTTGGTGGCGGCCGGGAAGTCCCCGTCGGACGCCGGCTTCAAGCCGGGCCTGCTGACGCAGGTGTGTTCGCGCAGTGCGGCCGTGGGTCAACTCGAGAACGTGGACGGTTCCCGTCCGTTCTGTACCGGCGGCGGTGTCGGCGCCGTCCTGTCGGTGCTCGGCCCGCGCGATTCGCGCGGTTACGTCGTCCACCCGACCCGCGTCGTCAGCGTCAACGAACCATGCACGACGACCAAGCAACCCTTCCTGGACCTCTACGAAGGGGTTCGGGTGGAGTGCGCGAAGTTCGGCGAAGACTACTCGGCCGGCCAGACCGTGCCCATTCGCGGGGCCGCCCCGGCCACTCCGCAGGTTCCGGCCGATGCCGTCACCGCCAGCGGCAGCGGGCTGGACCCGAACATTTCACCGGCGTATGCCGACATCCAGATCGCTCGGGTGGCCAAGGTCCGCCATGTCGGCCCGGATCAGATCCGGGCGTTGGTGGCGCAGTACAGCAGCGGACGTGCCGTTGGGTTTTTCGGTGAGCCGACGGTTAACGTCCTGCAACTCAACCTGGCTCTCGACCGTAGGTACCCGCTTACGATGGTTCAGTGAGCGTCGACGCCGCCCGTCCCAAGCGCGGGGAACTGCGCATCTATCTCGGCGCGGCGCCCGGCGTGGGTAAGACGTACGCGATGCTCGGCGAGGCGCACCGGCGGCTGGAGCGCGGCACCGACCTGGTGGCCGCCGTGGTCGAGACCCACGGCCGCAAGAAGACCGCCGAGATGCTTGGGGGCATCGAGATCATCCACCCCCGCTACATCGAATATCGGGGAGGCACCTTCGCCGAACTCGACGTGCCGGCCGTGCTGGCGCGCTGCCCGCAGGTTGTCCTCGTCGACGAACTCGCCCATACCAACACACCGGGAAGCAAGAACCAAAAGCGTTGGCAGGACGTCGAAGAGCTCCTCGAAGCCGGGATCACCGTGATCTCCACCGTCAACATCCAGCACCTGGAAAGCCTCAACGACGTCGTCGCGCAGATCACCGGCATCGAGCAGAAGGAGACAATTCCGGATTCGATCGTGCGGTCGGCCGCGCAGGTCGAACTTATCGATATCACGCCGGAGGCTTTGCGCCGCAGGCTATCCCACGGCAACGTGTATGCGTCGGAAAAGATCGATGCGGCCCTTTCCAACTATTTCCGCCGCGGGAATCTGACCGCGCTACGGGAATTGGCGCTGCTGTGGCTGGCCGATCAGGTGGACACCGCGCTGGCCAAGTATCGGGCCGAAAACCAGATCACCGAGACGTGGGAGGCGCGCGAGCGCGTCGTGGTGGCGGTCACCGGCGGCGCGGAGTCGGAGACGTTGGTACGGCGGGCATCCCGGATCGCGTCGAAGTCCAGCGCCGAGCTGATGGTGGTGCATGTCATCCGCGGCGACGGGCTGGCCGGCCTGTCGGAGAATCGGATGACCAAGATTCGCGAACTCGCGGGCAGCCTGGACGCTTCGGTGCACACGGTGGTCGGCGACGATATCCCCACGGCCCTGCTCGATTTCGCCCGCGAGATGAACGCCACACAGCTGGTGATCGGCACCTCCCGACGCTCCCGGTGGGCGCGCATCTTCGACGAAGGCATCGGCCCGGCCATCGTTCAGCAGTCCGGCAAGATCGACGTGCACATGGTCACCCACAACGAGACCAAGCGCGGCTTCCGCTGGGCATCGCTCGCGTCGCGCGAACGGCGCGTCGCGTCCTGGCTCGCGGCGATCATGATCCCGTCGGCGATCTGCGCCGTCACCGTCACCCTGCTCGATCCGTATCTGGATAACGGCGGCGAGAGCGCGCTGTTCTTCATGGGGGTGCTGCTGGTTGGCCTGCTGGGAGGCGTTGCCCCGGCGGCGCTTTCGGCGGTGCTGTCGGGGATGCTGCTCAACTATTACCTAATACCGCCGCGGCACAGCTTCACCATCGCCGAACCCAACAGCGCCATCACCGAGCTGGTCCTGCTCCTGATCGCGGTCGCGGTCGCGGTGCTCGTCGACGGCGCGGCCAAACGCACGCGCGAAGCCCGGCGCGCCTCGCAGGAGGCCGAGCTACTGACGCTGTTCGCCGGCTCGGTGCTGCGCGGCGCCGATCTGGAGACGCTGCTGGAACGGGTACGCGAGACCTACTCGCAGCGCGCGGTCAGCATGCTGCGCGAGCCCAAGGAAATCGTGGCGTGCGTGGGCAAAGATCCCTGCGTGACAGTCGATTCGGCGGACACCGCCATCGAGGTCGGCGATGACGAGTTCTGGATGTTGCTGGCCGGCAAGAAGCTCTTCGCGCGTGACCGGCGGGTGCTCACCGCGGTGGCCACACAGGCCGCAGGGTTGATCAGGCAACGGGAGCTGGCCGCCGAGGCCAGCCGGACCGAGGCGATCGTGAAGGCCGACGAGCTTCGCCGGTCGCTGCTGTCGGCGGTCAGCCACGACCTGCGCACGCCGTTGGCCGCCGCCAAGGTGGCGGTGTCCAGCCTGCGCGCCGAAGACGTCGCCTTTTCCCCCGAGGACACCGCCGAATTGCTGGCCACCATCGAGGAGTCCATCGACCAGCTCACCGCGCTGGTCGGCAACCTGCTCGATTCGTCGCGGCTGGCCGCCGGCGTCGTCCGCCCGGAGCTGCGCCGGGTCTATCTCGAGGAAACCGTGCAGCGGGCGCTGATCAGCATCGGAAAGGGCGCGACGGGTTTCTACCGATCGGCCATCGATCGCGTCAAGGTCGACGTCGGTGATGCCGTCGTGCTGGCCGACGCCGGCCTGCTGGAACGGGTCCTCGCCAACCTGATCGACAACGCGCTGCGCTACGCGCCCAACTGCATGGTCCGCGTCAACGCGGGACAGGTGGGCGATCGTGTCCTGATCAATGTCATCGACGAGGGGCCAGGAATCCCGTTCGGCGCCGAGGATCAGCTCTTCGAGGCTTTCCAGCGGCTCGGTGACAACGACAACAGCACCGGTGTGGGACTGGGGATGTCGGTGGCGCGCGGCTTCGTCGAGGCCATGGGCGGCACGATTGCGGTCGGCGATACCCCCGGTGGCGGGCTCACGGTGGTCGTGGACCTGGCGGCACCATGACCCGGGTGCTGGTGATCGACGACGAGCCGCAGATCCTGCGCGCGCTGCGGATCAACCTGTCCGTCCGGGGCTACGAGGTGATCACCGCCGCGACCGGCGCCGGGGCGTTACGCGCGGCGGCCGAGCACAAACCCGACGTGGTGATCCTCGACCTGGGCCTGCCCGACATCTCCGGCATCGACGTGTTGGGTGGTCTGCGGGGCTGGCTGAACGCACCGGTGATCGTGTTGTCGGCGCGCACCGACTCGTCGGACAAGGTCGAGGCCTTGGACGCCGGCGCCGACGACTACGTCACGAAACCGTTTGGTATGGACGAGTTTCTGGCGCGGCTGCGCGCGGCCGTCCGGCGCAACGCCGCGGCGTCCGAGACGGACCAGCCGGTGATCGAGACCGACGCGTTCACCGTCGATCTGGCGGCCAAGAGGGTCATCAAGGACGGCGCCGAGGTGCATCTCACGCCGACCGAGTGGGGCATGCTCGAGATGCTGGTGCGCAACCGCGGCAAGCTGGTGGGCCGCGAAGAGCTTCTCAAGGAGGTGTGGGGGCCGGCGTATGCCACCGAAACCCATTATCTGCGTGTGTATTTGGCGCAGTTGCGCCGAAAACTCGAGGATGACCCGTCGCACCCGAAGCACCTGCTGACCGAATCGGGGATGGGCTACCGCTTCGAGGTCTGAGTCACACTTCCTTAATCGCCGAGCGACAGGGCGATACCGTCCAGGATGTCGTGTTCACTGACGGTGAGCTCGTCGATGCCGGCCCGGTCGCGCAACTCGCGGGCCAGCTCCTGCACCACGATCGACCCGCCGCCGATCACGTCCGCGCGGCCCTCGTGCATCGGCGCCAGCGCGGTCCGCTCGGCACGTGTCATGCCGATCAACCGGTCACACACAGCCAGCAAATCGGCCTCACCCACTCGCGAAAGGTGAATGGCCGCAGCGTCATACGTGGTCATTTTGTGCGCCAGCGCGGACAGTGTGGTCATGGTCCCGGCCAGCCCCACCCAGGTCCGGGCCTGCTCAACCGGCACCACGCGCAGCGCGACCTCCAGCCGCTCGCGCACCACCTGGCGCGCCGCTTTCACCTCGTCGGCAGTGGGCGGATCCGAGTGCAGGCACCGCTCGGTCAGCCGGACGCAGCCGATGTCGGCGGAGTAGCTCGCCGTCACGCCGTCGCTGCCGAGCACGATCTCGGTCGAGCCGCCACCAAGGTCGACAACCACGAAAGGCGCTCCGGCAGGGTCTAATTCACCGACCGCACCGCGAAAGGACAGTGTGGCCTCCTGCTCGCCGGAGATCACCTCCGCGACCGTGCCGCCGAGCACCTCGGCCGTCATCGAAAAGAAGTCTTCGCGGTTGCTGACGTCGCGCGCCGCGGACGTCGCGACCATCCGTACCCGCTCGGCGCCCCGGCCACGCATCAGTTCGGCATAATCGGCCAGAGCGACCCGGGTCCGCTCGATCGCCTCGGGCGCAAACTGCCCCGTCGCGTCGACGCCCTGGCCCAGCCGGACGATCCGCGTCTCGCGATGCACGTCGCGCAGTGTGCCATCGCTCAAGTCTGCGATCAGCAAGCGAATCGAGTTGGTACCGCAGTCAATTGCGGCGACCCGGCTCACGGCCATCGGATAACCCCCGCCATCGAAGGATCAGAAGCCAGCAGCGCCAGCGCCTCGTCGCCAAACGGATTAACCCCCTGGCCCTTCGCCAGTGAGTGCGCGATCAGCACGTGCAGGCACTTGACCCGGTCGGGCATGCCGCCCGCCGAAAACTCAGTTCCCAGTGGCTCGATCGCGTCCCGCTCGGCCAGATACGCCTCGTGCGCGCGACGATAGGCCGCGGCCAATTCGGCGTCATCGCCGAGCCGCTCGCTCATCTCGCGCATCAGGCCGGTCGTCTCCAGCCGGCTCGCCGCCACGGTGAGCAGCGGATGCGTCAGGTAATACAACGTCGGAAACGGTGTGCCGTCGGGGAGTTTGGGTGCGGTCTTCACCACGCCGGGCTCGCCGTTGGGGCAACGATAGGCAATCTCGAGCACACCCCGGGGCTCGCGGCCGAGCTGGCGCGCGATCGCCTCGAGGTCGGCATCATCAACCACCGGGCGGCGGGGCGGGCGGAACGGCCGTCGGCGGCAGGTGCGGGGCGTCGGCGATGGTGTGCCACAACGACGTATACCAGGGGTCGCCGTTTGCCGGCTTCGTCGCGTCGGCGCCCGGCTGCGCGGCCGTCGCCGCCCCCGGCGGGAGCTGAACCTGAAACGGGATGTCGCCGGGCTTCACGAAGCCGAGGCGCTCGCGGGCCTGCGCCGCAATGTAAGCCGGGTCGCTGAGCTTGCCCTTCTGCTGCTCGAGGTCGGCGATCTGATGGCGCAGCGCGGCCTCGGTCGCGGACAGCTGCTCCATCTCGGTGCGCTGCGCGAAGTAGGTACGCACCGGGCCCGCGATGGTCAGCGTCAGCACGCAGACCACCGCCGCCAGCACGGCCGCGCGCCGCGCGGTGAAGCCCAGACGCTGATCGGACCGCTGCTCGACGGATTCGGCGATCGAACGCTTGATGGGTTCGACCACATGCTCGGCCAGCGTCTTCGTCGTGCCCCGGCTGGCGGTCGTCTGCGACGGCTTGGCCTTGCGTCCCCGAACCGTGGCGCCCGCCTTCCCCGGGCGCGAGGCCGGGGAACGCCGCTTCGGATCGGGCTTGGCGGGCAAGCTATTTCAACCTATTTCGGGTCCGGGGTATAGCGGGGGAAGGCCAGATCACCGGCGTAGCGGGCGGCGTCTCCGAGGGCCTCCTCGATCCGCAGCAGCTGGTTGTATTTGGCGACCCGCTCGCTGCGAGCCGGAGCGCCGGTCTTGATCTGCCCGCTGCCGACGGCCACCGCCAGGTCGGCGATGGTGGTGTCCTCGGTCTCGCCGCTGCGGTGGCTCATCATGGTGCGGTACCCGCTGTGGTGTGCCAGCGCCACCGCGTCCAGGGTCTCGGTCAGCGTGCCGATCTGATTCACCTTGACCAGCAACGCATTTGCCACACCCCGCTCGATGCCCTCCTCGAGCCGCTCGGGGTTGGTGACGAAGATGTCGTCGCCGACGATCTGCACCCGGTCCCCGATCGCGGACGTCAGGGTGGCCCAGCCGTCCCAATCATCTTCGGAGAGCGGGTCTTCCAGCGAGACCAGCGGGTAGGAGCCCAGCAGGCCGGCGTAGAACTCGGCCATCTGCTCGGCGCTGCGGGTGGTGCCCTCGAAGGCGTAGCCCGTGCCGTCGGTGTAGAACTCGGTGGCCGCCGCGTCCAGGGCAAGCGCCACGTCGGCGCCGGGCTTGAACCCGGCGGCCTCGATGGCCTGGCTGATCAGGTCCAGCGCCGCGGTGGTGCCGGCAACGTCCGGGGCGAAACCACCCTCGTCGCCCAGGCCGGTGCTCAGACCCCGCTTCTTCAGCACGGACTTCAGCGAGTGGTACACCTCGGCGCCCCAGCGCAGCGCCTCACCGAAACTCGGGGCACCGATCGGCGCCACCATGAACTCCTGGATGTCGACGGCGGTGTCCGCGTGCGCGCCGCCGTTGAGGATGTTCATCATCGGGACGGGCAGAATGTGCGCGTTCGGGCCGCCGAGGTAGCGGAAAAGCGGGAGCTCGGCCGAGTCGGCGGCCGCCTTGGCGACCGCCAGCGAGACCCCCAGGATCGCGTTGCCACCCAGCCGGGACTTGTCCGGCGTGCCGTCGAGGTCCACCAGCGCCTGGTCGACGAGGCGCTGGTCGTCGGCGTTGAGCCCGATGACCGCGGGAGCGATCTCGTCCAGCACGGCTTGCACGGCGTTCTTCACGCCCTTCCCGCCGTAGCGCTGGCCGCCGTCTCGCAGCTCGACGGCCTCGTGCTCACCGGTCGAAGCACCCGACGGCACGGCCGCACGGGCGAACGTTCCGTCGATCAACGCCACCTCGACCTCGACCGTCGGGTTGCCGCGGGAATCGAGGATCTCGCGGGCTCCGACCTGCTCGATAATCGGCACTCTGGGTTCTCCTTGCCTAAAACTTTGCTTAGCGTAAAGCCTGAGTCACCGGTTCATCCTGCTATAACGGGCGGCCCTTTGCGTAAGCGGTCGCCCAGTCACGCACGGCCCGGGCGTAAACGCCGGAGTTGTTGTAGGCCCGCAGCGCGGTGATCCACCCGCGCGGCGTGGCGAGATCCTTTCCACGCCAGCACAGATACCCCGCCGCCGTGAGCGCGGCGTCGTCGATGTTGTCCGGGCTGACGATGCCGTCGTTGTTGGCGTCGACCCCGTACAACCGCCAGGTTTCCGGGATGAACTGCATAGGTCCCATGGCGCGCGCAACTCCCCCGTCGGAAGCTGATAAACCCGTCTCGTCGTCGCCGACGATGCGCATGTTGTTGCCGGTGCCGTCGAGACGGACGCCGCGAATGGGGGGACTGACGTCTCCGTTGGGGGCCAGCGTCGCGCCGTGATAGGTGCCGTGGTGGCTCTCCACCTGCCCGATGCCCGCCAGCGTGGTCCACGCGATGTGGCACTTCGGGTTCTCGACCTCGGCGACCCGGGCGGCGTAGCCGTAGGCCTCCATTGCAATCACCGGAATTTCCAGGGCCTGCGAGTGTTTTTCCGCCCAGTCACGCAGCTGATCCGCGGGCCGGCCGGCGGCGTGCGTGTCCACCGGCGGCACCGGATCCCCCGCGGGCGGGGGCACGCCTTCGGGGATAAAAAGGCTCAGCTGCCAGGTACAACTGGACGCCAAGAGCATCGCGGTCGCGCCTATCACGGCGACGGTCCGCAACCAACGTCTCGGCGTCACGACACTCCCCTATACCCAGTTCAGCCTCGTTCATCGTCCCATGGGTTTTGCGACGCTGCCGGTACCGGCGCATCCGACGGGTGTTGCGACGCTGCCGGTACCGGCGCATCCGACGGGTGTTGCGACGCTGCCGGTACCGGCGCATCCGACGGGTGTTGCGACGCTGCCGGTACCGGCGCATCCGACGGCCAATGGGCGCGCCACTCCTCTTCGGTGATCTCGCCCAACGGCGTCATATCGAATTCGTCCGGGACGCTGCCGCCACGGCGCGCGGTGGCGATGGCCTTTTCGACGTCGCGGATCGTGTCGGCGAACTTTAGAGCTGTTGTGCGCAGCGAGTTTTCGACATCGACGCCGGGCGACACCGAAACCTTCGTGATCTCGGCGGGGATCAGATCGGCCGGCAGCCCGGCCTTGCCGACGCGCTCAAGAACCTTCTGCGCCAACGCCAAAGCCGGCTGCCCCGTGTGCACGTCATCCATCACGGAGTACCGCGGCTTCTCGGCAGCCTTGCGCGCCTCCCACTGGGCGAGCTGGTCTTCCAGTGAAATCGCCTTGCCCGCAAGTACTTCCGGCACCCGGTTGCCGAGCTTGCGCATCAGAGCGTCGGCAACGTCGTCGATGGTGAACGGGAATTGCGCCGCGTCCTCGGCGATTCGGGCGTGGAACAGTACCTGCAACAGCAAGTCACCGAGCTCGCCACGCAGCTCGTCGGCCTCGCCGCCGCGGACCGCGTCCAGCAACTCGTAGGTCTCTTCCAGCAGGTACCTGCACAGCGAGTCGTGGGTTTGCTCACTTTCCCACGGTCCGGCGCTGCGCAGCTTGTCGATCATCGCGACGGCGTCGACCAGGCGTTCCCCGCGCGGCGATTCGGGCGCCGAGATCAGCCGGGCACCGGCGGCCAGCCGCGCGGCGACGGCGGGGTGATTCGAGTCCGACGACAGCAATACCGGTGCAGCATCCCCGGTGTGTACCGGCCGCGCGCCAGGCAGCGACCAGGGCACCGCGACGGGCATCTCCTCGGTGTATTCCACGTCACCGCCGAGGTGCTCGATGGCTTCTATGGGCACCAGCGACGGACGCCGCGGGTCGAACAGAATGACGATCATGACATTTCCTGCTGCGGCTTCCCCTGCAGCGCCGTCACCAGGTCCGCCACCATCTGGACCAGCTCGACGTCGCGCAACCGGGGCGCGCCGATCCCGCCGGACCGCGGGATGGGCACCTGCACCGTCGACGTCGTCGCGCGGTAGTTCCCGGCCGGATACATCCGCTTGAGCCGCACCTGGGCGGAGTCCGGCAGGGTGATCGGCGCCAGCCGGATGGTCGCCTCGGACGGGGCGCTGACCTCGGTGATGCCGGCGTCGCGGCACAGCAACCGCAGCCGGGCGACCGCCACCAGTCGCTGGGCCTGTTCGGGCAGCGCGCCGTAACGGTCGATGAGCTCCTCGATAACCGCGCTGATAGCGGCATCGTCGGTCGCCGCCGCCAGCCGCCGGTAGCCCTCCAGCCGGAGCCGGTCGCTGGCGATGTAGTCCGGCGGCAGGTGCGCGTCCACCGGCAGGTCGATCCGCACGTCCTTGGGTTCCTCGGCGGTGGTCACCGTCTGCCCGTCGGCCGCCAGCCGGTACGCCTCAACGGCCTCGCCCACCAGCCGCACGTACAGGTCGAACCCGACGCCGGCGACGTGCCCGGACTGCTCCACGCCCAGCACGTTGCCCGCGCCACGGATCTCGAGGTCCTTCAGCGCGACGGCCATGCCCGCGCCCAGCTCGTTGTTCTGCGCGATGGTCGCCAGCCGGTCGTAGGCCGTCTCGGTCAGCGGCGTGTGCGGCGGATACAGGAAGTAGGCGTAGCCGCGTTCGCGGCTGCGGCCGACCCGGCCGCGGAGCTGGTGCAGTTGGGACAGCCCGAAGGTGTCGGCGCGCTCGACGATCAAGGTGTTGGCGTTGGAGATGTCCAGGCCGGTCTCGATGATCGTGGTGCACACCAGGATGTCGTGCTCGCGGTTCCAGAACCCCTGCACGGTCCGCTCCAGCCGCTCCTCGGGCATCTGTCCGTGCGCGACGACGATTTTCGCCTCGGGCACCAGCTCCCGCAGCCGGGCCGCGACGGAGTCGATGGAGCTGACCCGGTTGTGCACGTAGAACGCCTGGCCCTCACGCAGCAACTCCCGGCGCAGGGCCGCGGCGACCTGCTTGTCGTCATGGGGACCCACATAGGTCAGCACTGGGTAGCGCTCCTCGGGTGGGGTCAGGATCGTCGACATCTCGCGGATGCCGGCCAGGCTCATCTCGAGGGTGCGCGGGATCGGGGTGGCGCTCATGGTCAGCACGTCGACGTGGGTGCGCAGCGCCTTGATGTGCTCCTTGTGCTCTACACCGAACCGCTGTTCCTCGTCGACCACGACCAGGCCCAGGTCCTTCCAGCGCACCCCGGTCTGCAGCAGCCGGTGCGTCCCGATCACGATGTCCACCGACCCGTCGGCCATGCCCTCGCTCACGGCGCGCGATTCGGTGCCGTCGGTAAACCGGGACAGGCCCTTGACGGTCACCGGGAAGCCGGCCATCCGTTCGCGGAACGTCTCGAGGTGCTGGTCGGCCAGCAGCGTGGTGGGGACCAGCACGGCGACCTGCTTGCCGTCCTGCACGGCTTTGAACGCCGCCCGCACCGCGATTTCGGTTTTGCCGTAACCGACATCGCCGCAGATCACCCGGTCCATCGGCACCGGCTTTTCCATGTCGGCCTTCACCTCCGTGATAGCGGTGAGCTGGTCCACGGTCTCGGTGAAGCCGAACGCGTCCTCCATCTCGGCCTGCCAGGGGGTGTCGGGCCCGAACGCGTGGCCCGGACTGGCCTGCCGTTTGGCGTACAGCGCCACGAGTTCGCCGGCGATCTCACGCACGGCGCGGCGCGCCTTGGTCTTGGTGTTGGCCCAGTCGCTGCCGCCGAGGCGGCTCAGCGCGGGCGCCTGCCCCCCGACGTACCGGGAGAGCTGATCCAGCGAATCCATCGGGACAAACAGCTTGTCGGATCCGCCGCCCCTCCTGCTCGACGCGTATTCCAGCACCAGGTATTCGCGGCGCGCCCCGCCGACGGTTCGCTCGACCATCTCGACGAACCGGCCGATGCCGTGCTGGTCGTGCACCACCAGGTCGCCGGCCGCCAGCGCAAGCGGGTCGACGGTGTTGCGGCGCTTTGCCGCCAGCCGCTTGCCGTCGGCCGTTGCCGCGCGGTTACCGGTCAGGTCGGTCTCGGTGATCACCACCAACTTGGCGCCCTCGATGACGACGCCGTCGCAGAGCGGACCCTTGAGCACCCCGACGATCCCTTTTTGCAACCGGCCTTGGCCTGCCGCACCGGCTTCCAGCATGGTCGCCGGGGTGTCGGATTCGGCCAGCCGCTCCACGACGCGGTGCGCGGTTCCGGTCCCGGGTGTTACCACCGCGGCGTACCCGCCGGTGCTGACGTGCGCGCGCAGCATCGCGAAGATGTCGTCGATGTCGCGCTGATGGCCGCGCGCTGCCGGCGCCGCCCGGATCTCCAGCTCGGTGGCCGACTCGTCGGACAGCTGGCTCAACGTCCACCACGGGTGACCGGACTGGCGCGCCGCGGCGTGCACGTCGTCGAGTTCGACGAACCCCGACCCGCCCAGCTGCTCGACGTCGATGGGTGCTTGACCTCCTGAGGTGCCCAGCGCCGCCACGGACCAGGACGCCTCGAGGAATTCGCGGCCGGTCTTGATCAGGTCGGCCGCGCGGGTGCGGACCTTTTCCGGGTCACAGACCAGCACCGGCGTGCCCTCGGCCAGCTGATCGGTGAGCAGCACGGGCTCGCCCGGCCGCAGGACGGGAAGCAATGCCTCCATGCCGTCGACCGGGATGCCCTCGGCCAGCTTGACCAGCATGTCGCTGACGCTGCCGGTGATGGATCCCTCGCCGGTCGGATGCTGGGCGGCCAGTTCGGCGGCCCGCTCCCGCACGTCGTCGGTGAGCAGCAGCTCGCGGCAGGCGACGGCGACCAGCGTGTCGACCTCGATCTCCGGGATGGAGCGCTGGTCGGCGACCGAGAACATCCGCATTTCGGTGACCTCGTCGCCCCAGAACTCCACCCGCACGGGGTGCTCGGAGACGGGAGCGAAGATGTCGAGAATGCCGCCGCGCACGGCGAATTCGCCGCGCCGCCCGACCATGTCCACGCGGGTGTAAGCCATCTCGACGAGCCGGGCGATGACGGTGTCGAAGTCGACCTCCTGCCCGACCGTCAACGTGACCGGCTCCACCAGCCCCAGCTGCGGCGACATCGGTTGCAGCAGCGAGCGCACCGACGTCACCACCACCTGCAACGGCGGGCCCAGGCGCGTGTCGTCGGGATGCGCGAGCCGCCGCAGCATCATGAGGCGGGTGCCGACGGTGTCCACCCCGGGCGAGAGCCGCTCGTGCGGCAGGGTCTCCCACGACGGGAACTGCGCCGCCGCGTCGCCGTAGACGCCCTTCAACTCCGTGATCAGGTCGTCGGCTTCCCGTCCGGTCGCGGTGACCACCAGCAACGGACCCTGCCGGGCCAGCGCGCCGGCCACGAACAAGCGCGCGCGTGCGGGCCCGACCAGTCTCAGTTCGGCGGGCCGCTCGGCCGCGCGATCGATGAGCTGCCGGAAGGTGGGCGCGGTCAACGCCAGTTCGAGGAGCCCCGCGATCGGAGTATTTGGGCTGGCAGCCCCCGGTGCGGTCATGATGCCGCCCATTCTAGGTGCGCCGGACGACGTCAATATTGCGCCCGGCGCCGTTAAGGAGTCGTAAGGATCGCGCCACCCGGCGCCACCTGGGCGCATTTTGAAGTCATGACATTGCTCGATCTTCTGCCGTCGCTCGGAAAGGCGGCGCCGTCGCGCTGTGACTCCGCGATCTGGCCGGTCACGACCCGCTGCGACGAGGACGGACGGCTCTGCGTCGGCGGCATACCGCTGTCCGACATCGCCGACGAGTTCGGCACCCCGACCTATGTGATCGACGAGGCCGACTTCCGCCGCCGCGCCCGGCGCTACCGCAAGGCGCTGCGCGGTTTCGAGATCGTCTACGCGGGCCAGTCGCTGCTGACCACCTCGGTCGCGCGCTGGGCCCGCGAAGAGGGGCTCGGGATCGACGTGTGCTCGGCCGGTGAGCTGGCCATCGCCCAGGCGGGCGGCGTGGACCCGGCCCGCATCGTCATGCACGGCAACGCGAAATCGCCCGCCGAGTTGCGCGAAGCAACCAGGACCGGGGTCGGGCGCATCGTGCTCGACTCCGTTATCGAGATCGCCTACCTCGCGGGCCTGGCACGGCAGCGCCAGCGGGTGCTCATCCGGGTGACCCCCGACTTTCTGGCTGGGCAAGACATCCACGGCCACCGTGCGGTCACCACCGGTATCAGCGACCAGAAGTTCGGGTTCACCCTCGCCGGGGACCAGGCCTCCGTCGCGGTGCAGCGGGTGCTGGCGCACCCGATCCTCGATCTGGTCGGCCTGCACTGCCATATCGGCTCACAGGTCACCGACCCGGCGCACTACGGCGAGGCGATTCACCGCATGATCGCCGCCATGGCCGACATCCGCGCCCGCTACGGCGCCATCCTGACCGAACTGAACATCGGCGGCGGCCATGGAATCCCTTACGTCGCAGGCGATTCCGAGCTCGACCTGGATCAGCTGTCCCGCACCATCGAGGACGCGCTGGACGAGGCGTGCGCCGCGGAGCATTTCCCGCGGCCGACGGTCGTGCTGGAACCCGGCCGGGCCATCAGCGGCCGGGCCGGCGTGACGCTGTACCGGGTGTGCTCGGTCAAGAGCCAGCCCGGCGGCCGGACCTTCGTCGCGGTCGACGGCGGCATGAGCGACAACCCGCGGGTCTCGTTGTACGGCGCGCAGTACACGGTCGCGCTGGCCAACCGGCACTCGCTGGGTCTCAAGCAGCTGGTCACCGTCGCGGGCCGGCACTGCGAGGCCGGCGACGAGATCGCCCGCGACATCGAGCTGCCGGCCGACGTGCATGCCGGCGACCTGCTGGCCGTGGCCTGCACCGGCGCCTATCACCACAGCATGGCGTCGAACTACAACATGGTCTGCCGTCCGCCGCTGGTGGCGGTCAAGGACGGCCGGGTCCGCGAGCTGGTTCGGCGCGAGACGATCGCCGACCTGTTATCGCGGGACTGTGGCTAGTTACGGGCTGACCCGCCCTTACCAGCCCATGCCGCGCCAGGCGTAGAACGCGCCGTTGCCGATGTCGTGGATGCCGTAGGAGTCCCAGTAGAAGTCGTGGCACACGTTGTTGTCCCACGGGATGGGGCGGCCCGCCGGCCGGGGCTGGCCGGGGCACCAGGTCGAGCACGCTTGCAGGGCCGGGCACGGGGCGGCTTGTGCGGGAGGCGCGACCAGTTCGGCGCCGCCCCACAGCAGCAGGGCCGTCGCTGCCCCCAGCAGCGCGGGAAGTCGGGTGGTTCGTTTCATGATGGCTCCTTCGGTGCCGGTTGCGTCCCCCTGCACGGCAAGTGGACACTTTCCGCACTGCTACCGATCCCAGCACCTGGGCCTTGCGCAATTCTTGCGCGTCATTCGTCCTGCAAGCGCGGGTCGGCCTCCAGGCCGATCAGGCCGTTCCACATCAGGTTGACCAGGTGCGCGGCCACCACTTCTTTCTTGGGTTCCCGGGTATCGAGCCACCATTGCGCCGTCATCGACACCGAACCGACCAGCGCCTGGGCGTACAGCGGAGCCAGGCCCGGGTCCAGGCCGCGGCGAGCGAAGTCGCCGGCCAGGATCGAGCTGACCTGGCTGACCGCGTCGTTGAGCAGGCTGGAGTAGGTGCCCGAGCTGATCGAGGCCGGCGAGTCGCGGATGAGGATCCGGAAGCCGTCGGTGCGTTCTTCGACGTAGGTGAGCAGCGCCAGCGCGACCAGCTCGACGCGCACCCGGGAGCGGTTGTTGGTCAGCGAGGAGGTGATGCCGTCCAGCAGCGCCGACATTTCCCGGTCCACGACGACGGCGTACAGGCCTTCCTTGCCGCCGAAGTGCTCGTAGACGACGGGCTTGGAAACGTTGGCCCGCTGGGCGATCTCTTCGATCGACGTCCCGTCGTAGCCGCGTTCGGCGAACAGCGAACGCGCGATCCCGATGAGTTGGCGCCGGCGCTCGCTGCCGGTCATCCGGGCGCGCGGCGCGCGCGCGTCCTTGTCCGCTTTGTCTTGCTTCTCGGGCTCTCGGTCCAGCACCGCCACGTCAACAAGGGTATCGGTGCAGCATCAAAATTGAGTCTGCGGCTATCGCGGGAGAGTTCGAGAAACCTTCGCGCTGTACGCAGAGTCAAAGCCGTGAGCGCACTCTCGATGCGTCAGACTAGAGTCGCATCGTGCGAATGCGGCTCACCCGCAGCAGCAATCCGTCGTGGTGTAATCGGCAGCACCTCTGATTTTGGTTCAGATAGTTCAGGTTCGAGTCCTGGCGACGGAGCTTGGAATTGTTTGCCGCGAGCGCGCCCAAAATGACACGCTGGACGGCGTGTCGGCGTACAGACACGGTCGCGCCCAATAGGAGGGGCCATGACTGACACTGCGGTCCTGGTGTTGGCCGCCGGGCCCGGGACCCGGATGCGGTCAGACACCCCGAAGGTGCTGCACCCGATCGCCGGTCGCAGCATGCTGTCGCACTCGCTGCACGCGATCACCAAGCTGGCGCCCCAGCACGTGGTCACGGTGCTGGGCCACGACCACCAGCGCATCGCGCCGATCGTCGCCGACCTGGCCGACGCGCTGGGACGCGCGATCGACGTCGCCCTGCAGGACCGCCCGCTGGGCACGGGCCACGCGGTGCTGTGCGGCCTGTCCGCGCTGCCCGACGATTACGCCGGCACCGTCGTCGTCACCTCGGGCGACACCCCGCTGTTGGACGCCGAAACCCTGGCCGACCTCATCGCCGGCCACAGCACGGCCGGGGCCGCGGTCACAGTGCTGACCACGACACTGGCCGACCCGTCCGGCTACGGCCGCATCCTGCGCACGCAGGACGACCCCCAACAAGGCCAAGTGATGGCGATCGTCGAGCACACCGACGCGACGGCGTCGCAGCGCCAGATCCGTGAGGTCAACGCCGGCGTGTACGCCTTCGACATCGCCGCGCTGCGCTCGGCGCTGAGCCGGCTGAGCTCGAACAACGCCCAGCAAGAGCTCTACCTCACCGACGTCGTCGCGATCCTTCGGCAAGACGGCCGGACCGTGCATTCCCGGCACGTCGACGACAGCGCGCTGGTGGCCGGCGTCAACAACCGGGTCCAGCTGGCCGAGCTGGGCGCCGAACTCAACCGGCGCATCGTCGCCGCGCACCAGATGGCCGGCGTGACGGTGATCGACCCCGCCACCACCTGGATCGACGTCGATGTCACGATCGGCCGCGACACCGTCGTCCACCCCGGAACCCAGCTGCTCGGGCGCACCCAGATCGGCGGTGGCTGTGTGATCGGCCCG
Organism: uncultured Actinomycetota bacterium; assembly: GCA_963758775.1. GTDB lineage: Bacteria > Actinomycetota > Actinomycetes > Mycobacteriales > Mycobacteriaceae > Mycobacterium. The sequence continues at coordinate 174,552 of CAVWWU010000009.1, read as the reverse complement.
GACACCTCCCTGACCGACGTCACGGTCGGCGACGGCGCCTCGGTGGTCCGCACCCACGGCTCGTCATCGTCGATCGGCGACGGCGCCGACGTCGGCCCGTTCACTTACCTGCGGCCGGGCACCGTGCTGGGCGCCGACGGCAAGCTCGGCGCGTTCGTCGAGGTGAAGAACTCGACCATCGGCACCGGGACCAAAGTGCCGCACCTGACCTACGTCGGGGACGCCGACATCGGCGAGCACAGCAATATCGGCGCATCCAGCGTGTTCGTCAACTACGACGGGATATCCAAGCGGCGGACCACCGTCGGCTCGCACGTACGGACCGGCTCGGACACCATGTTCGTGGCTCCGGTGAACGTCGGCGACGGCGCCTACACCGGCGCCGGCACCGTGTTGCGCGACGATGTTCCGCCCGGCGCGCTGGCGGTGTCGGCGGGACCGCAGCGCAACATCGAGAACTGGGTGCAGCGCAAACGCCCAGGTACTCCGGCTGCCGAGGCCGCCTCCAAGGCCGATGAAGCGGTTAACCAGAACCCCGACCCCGAATAGTCACGGTGAATTTGTCCTCTGGCAACCGGTACCCTTCGCTACGTACCATGAGGCCACCATTTCGAGCCGGGATATCACAGAGGGCAGCGCGTTGAGCCACGACTGGACCGATAATCGCAAAAATCTGATGCTGTTCTCCGGCCGCGGGCACCCCGAACTGGCAGAGCAGGTCGCCAAGGAGCTCGACGTCCACGTGACAGCGCAGACGGCGCGCGAGTTCGCCAACGGCGAGATCTTCGTGCGCTTCCACGAGTCGGTGCGCGGCTGCGACGCGTTCGTCCTGCAGTCCAACCCGGCGCCGGTGAACAACTGGCTGATGGAACAGCTGATCATGATCGACGCCCTCAAGCGGGGCAGCGCCAAGCGGATCACCGCGGTGATGCCGTTCTACCCCTACGCGCGGCAGGACAAGAAGCACCGCGGCCGCGAACCGATCTCGGCGCGGCTGGTCGCCGACCTGCTCAAGACGGCCGGCGCCGACCGGATCGTCACCGTCGACCTGCACACCGACCAGATCCAGGGTTTCTTCGACGGCCCGGTGGATCACATGCGCGGCCAGGCCCTGCTGACCAGCTACATCAAGGACAACTACCCCGACGGCAACATGGTGGTCGTGTCGCCCGACTCGGGCCGGGTGCGCATCGCCGAGAAGTGGGCCGACGCGCTGGGTGGTGTCCCGCTGGCCTTCATCCACAAGACCCGTGACCCCCGGGTGCCCAACCAGGTGGTGTCCAACCGCGTCGTCGGCGAGGTCGAAGGCCGGTGCTGTGTGCTGATCGACGACATGATCGACACCGGCGGCACCATCGCCGGCGCGGTGAAGTTGCTGCTGGAGGACGGCGCGAACGATGTGATCGTCGCGGCCACCCACGGCGTGCTCTCCGACCCGGCCGCCGAGCGGCTGGCCGCATCCGGCGCCCGCGAGGTGATCGTCACGAACACGCTGCCGATCGGCGAGGAGAAGCGCTTCCCCCAGCTGACGGTCTTGTCCATCGCGCCACTGCTGGCCAGCACCATTCGCGCGGTCTTCGAAAACGGCTCCGTCACAGGGCTGTTCGACGGAGACGCTTAGATGTCCGCGACGGCCCGGCCGCCTACCATCTACCACAACCCCAAGTGCAGCACCTCCCGCAAGACACTGGACCTGTTGCGGGACAACGGCATTGAACCAAACGTCATCCAGTACCTGAAGACCCCGCCGTCGCGCGACGAGCTGGTGCGCATGATCTTCGACGCCGGCATCGAGGTGCGCACGGCCGTGCGCAAGCGGGAAGCGCTCTACGCCGAACTCGGGCTCGCCGACGCGAGCGACGACGAGCTGCTCGATGCCATGGCCGAAAACCCCATCCTGATCGAACGGCCATTTGTGGTCACGGCCAAGGGAACTCGGCTGGCCCGGCCGATCGACGCGGTCCGCGAGATTTTGTGAGAGCTGCTCTCCTTGGCGCGGCTGCCGCCGCGTTGGCCGGATTGTCGATGTCGGCCTGCGCTCCGAAGCCGCCCGATTTCCAGTCGGTCCTGCAGACGACGACCAGCCCCACGACGACGACGGCGAAGCCGGTCCCGTTCGCCAAGTACCTCGAGGGCATCGGCGTGACCGGGGTGCCGGTCGCCCCGAACGCGCTGACGGACCTGACCGTGTCCATGCCGACACCGCCGGGCTGGGCGCCGTACAACAACTCGAAACTCCCCCCCACCACGCAGGTGATTTCCAAGGGCGGCAGGTATCCGGCGGCCATGCTGACGGTATTCGCCTTGCGGGGTACCGATTTCAACGCCGCCGACGCGGTCAAGCACGCCAACGCCGACGCCCAGCTGGTCTCGAACTTCACTCAGCTCGACGCGTCGACGGCCGACTTCAACGGTTTTCCGTCGTCGATGATCCAGGGCAGCTACGACCAGGACGACAAGCGCATGCACAGCTACAACCGGATCGTGTTGCCGACCGGATCTCCCCCCGGCAAGCAGCGGTACCTGGTTCAGCTCACCATCACCAGCCTGGCCAACGAGGCGGTCACGCAGTCGTCGGACATCGAGGCGATCATCCGCGGATTCGTGGTGGCCGCCAAATAACCGGCGCCTACGCTCGGCGCGCCCGCGTTGTGCGTAGGCGATCGCCTCCTCCTCGTCGACCATCCGGTTCAGGTTGGCCAGCGTGGCGGTCATGGTCTCGGGCTGGGTCTCCCGTCGCCATTTACGACGTCCAGCGCGTAGATCTACGCGTTAAGGCGGATGGTCTGCGGGTCGTGCGACCGGATAGTCGAGCGCATGACAACTCTGACCAGCGACTGCCCGAGCGTCTCTGACGCCGAACTGCCTGTATTGCGCTACCACCACCTCACCGATCCCGACGAGGCCATCCACGTCATCGCCGACGCTCGCAGGCGGTCCCCGATCGCGATGGGCCCATACGGACCCGAGGTGTTGACCTACGACCTGGCCCGCACGGTGCTGCGCGACAACAGGTTCATCACCGCGCAAGGACTCGGCCTGGACGCACAGGGCATCACCTCCGGTCCACTCTGGGACCGGGCCGCCAAAAGCATCCTGGGCCTCGACGGGGCCGTGCACAGTCGATTGCGCCGGCTGGTGTCGAAGGCCTTCGCGCCGCGCGGCGCCGAGCGGCTACGCGACCTGGCGGTGGAGATCATCACCGGAATAGTCGAACCGTTCACCTCCGTCGGGTACTGCGACGTCGTCACCGATGTCGCCCGCGGCTATCCGACGCCGGTCATCTGTGCGCTGCTGGGCGCGCCACCCGAGGATTGGCAACTATTCTCCGACTGGGTCGAAGACATCAAGAAGTTCTTCGATTTGAACCTCGCCAACGACGCGCCCGCGATTCTGGCGGCGTGGGCCGCGCAAGACTCCTATCTCGAGGACTTGATCGATCAGCGGCGAGCGCGCCTGAGCGACGACCTGATCTCCGATCTGATCCGTGCCGAAGACCCGGATCGTCCAGGCGACCGGCTCGGCCACGACGAACTGATCTCGCTGTGCTCCAGCCTGCTCGGCGCCGGCACCGACACGACGCGCAACCAGCTCGGCGCGGCGGTACAGGTATTGGCCACCCATCCGGATCAATGGGACCTGGTTGCCCGACACCCCGAATTGGCTCCCGCCGCGATTCACGAGCTGATGCGTTATCGCCCAATCACTTTCGGCACCCTTCGGCGCGCCGCCCAGGATGTTGAACTGGCCGGCGTGCGCATTCCGGCCGGCACCCTGGTGGCCGTCAACATCGCCAGCGCCAATCGCGATCCCGACGTCTATGACGACCCGGATCGACTCGACATCACCCGCAACGGTCCGGCGGCCAACCTCAACTTCGGCGGCGGTGTGCACTACTGCCTCGGCGCTCACCTCGCGCGGCTGGAACTGGTCGAGGCTCTGCGGGTTATCACCCGGCGTATGCCCAACCCCCGCCTGACCGGACCAAGCCCATGGAAGAGCATGGCCGGGATACGGGGACCCCTCAGTGTGCCGCTGGAGTTCGAGCCCGGACACTGACAGGTATGACTGACTGGACCGCCGCAGACCTGCCGTCGTTCACCGGGCGCACCGTGATCATCACCGGCGCCAATAGCGGACTGGGCGCGATCACCGCACGCGAGTTGGCGCGCGCCGGCGCCAAAATCATCATGGCGGTACGCAACACCGGCAAGGGCGAGACCGCCGCCCGGCAGATCACGGGCGAAGTCGAGGTGCGTGCACTCGACCTGCAGGACCTGGCGTCGGTGCGGCAGTTCGCCGACGGCGTGGACAAGGCCGACCTTCTCATCAACAACGCCGGCGTCATGGCGGTGCCGTACGCGGCGACTGTCGACGGTTTCGAGAGCCAGATCGGGACCAACCACCTCGGGCATTTCGCACTGGCCAACCTGCTGCTGCCCAAACTCAGCGACCGCGTCGTCGCGGTGTCCTCGATGGCGCACTGGCCGGGGCGCATCAGCCTCGACGACCTCAACTGGAAGTCTCGGCGCTACCGGCCGTGGCTGGCCTACAGCCAATCCAAGCTCGCCAACCTGCTGTTCACCAGCGAGCTGCAACGACGCCTGAACGCGGCCGGTTCACCGCTGCGCGCGGTCGCGGCCCACCCCGGCTACTCGCACACCAACCTGCAGGGCGCCACCGGCCGCCAGCTCAGCGACACCCTGATGTCGGCCGCGACCAGGGTGTTCGCCACCGATGCCGACTTCGGCGCCCGGCAGACGCTGTACGCCGCGTCGCAGGATCTGCCCGGCGACACCTTCATCGGACCCCGATTCGGCAACCTCGGGCGCACCCAACCCGTCGGGCGTAGCCGCGCTGCGCAAGACGCGGCGATGGCCACCGCGCTGTGGGAGCTATCCGAGCAGCTCACGGGCACCAGATTTCCGCTCTGAGGTGCAGATGCGCTAACCTGGCCGGGCGTCACGGCGAGGGTGGCCGGGCTCAGCCCAGGCACACCGTTATCGACGGAGACCGACGAGTTTGTCGCGATCCTGGCCGTGCAGGAAACCACACAGGAGCGACATCATGGCTAAAGCCGCAGTCAACCAACTGACCGTCTCGGTCCGTACCCAGACCGGCAAGGGCGCCTCGCGCCGATCCCGGCGCGAGGGCAAGATCCCCGCCGTCATCTACGGCCACGGCGCGGATCCGCAGCACGTGGAGCTGCCCGGACACGATTACGCGGCCGTGCTGCGGCACTCGGGCACCAACGCGGTACTGACCCTGGACATCGCGGGCAAGGAACAGCTGGCGCTGACCAAGTCGCTCGACATCCACCCGGTGCGCCGCAACATCCTGCACGCCGACCTCGTGGTGGTGCGGCGCGGCGAGAAGGTCGTGGTCGAGGTCAACGTCATCATCGAAGGCGAGGCCGGACCCGACACTCTGGTAACCCAGGAGGCCAGCGCCATCGAGATCGAGGCCGAGGCCCTGTCGATCCCCGAGCAGCTGACCGTGTCCATCGAGGGCGCCGAACCGGGCACCCAGTTCACCGCCGGACAGATCACCCTGCCGGCGGGCACGAACCTGATCTCCGACCCCGACACGCTGGTGGTCAACGTGGTGAACGCGCCGACGGCCGCCGACCTGGAGGAAGAGGGTGCCGGCGAGAGCGCCGAGGCCACTGGGGGCGAAGCAGGCGAAGATGCCGGCGACGCCGAGGCAGAGGACGGCGGAGCCGCAGAAGCCGGCGCGGACGAGTCCGAGTAGCACACGTGGCCGATCCTGTCTTGGTGGTCGGCCTGGGCAACCCCGGAGAGAACTACGCCCGCACCCGGCACAACGTCGGGTTCATTGTTGCCGACCTGCTCGCGATGCGGCTGGGCTCGAAATTCAAGGCGCACAAGCGTTCTGGAGCCGAAGTCGTCACCGGCCGGTTAGCCGGCCACTCGGTGGTGGTGGCCAAGCCGCGCTGCTACATGAACGAGTCCGGCCGGCAGGTGGGCCCGCTGGCCAAGTTCTACTCGGTACCGCCGGCCGACGTCATCGCCATTCACGACGACCTGGACCTCGAGTTCGGCCGCATCCGGCTCAAGCTGGGCGGCGGCGAGGGCGGCCACAATGGGCTGCGTTCGATCGCTTCCGCGTTGGGCACCAAGGACTTTCAGCGGGTGCGGATCGGGATCGGCCGGCCGCCCGGGCGCAAGGACCCGGCCGCGTTCGTGCTGGAGAACTTCGCCGCCGCCGAGCGCGCCGAGATTCCCACCATCTGCGAGCAGGCCGCCGACGCCACCGAGCTGCTGATGCGCGTCGGGCTAGAGCCCGCTCAAAACGTCGTCCACACTTGGTAGCCGTCGACGGTAGGTACTCGGCGTCTCACCGCTGAATGCGGTGAACGCGCGGGTGAACGCGCTCAGGCTGTCGAAGCCGACCGCCGTCGCGGTCTGTTGCACCGTCTGGCCCGGCGCGGCCAGCAGCGCCATCGCGCGCAGCATCCGCGCGTGCAGAAGATATGTGCGCCAAGATATTCCGATCGCGTCGTCGAACTGGCGCCGCAGCGTGCGCTCGGAGACGGCAACCGCGCGGCTGACGTCGGTGACGGTCACCGAGTCCAGGTGCGCTTTGGTGTAGCTCATCGCGGCGGCCACGATCGGATTGGTCGACGTCGGAAGGCTCAGCGGCGCTTCATGATCGAGGGCCTCGAAGACCAGATACCCCAGCGTCTGGAAGAACCCGTCGGAGACGGGGTCGCTGGCGGCGCGGTCGATCGGCCAGCGCAGCGCGTAGATCATCATCTGACGGATCAGCGGCGAAACGGCCAAGATCCGCGCCCGGGTGTCGACGGGCGGGAGCAGCGCCGGATCGAACATGACCGCCACGCTGCGCACGTCGGGGTTCATCGTGGCCTGGTGCTCCAGCCCGACGGGGATCCAGGCGGCCTGCTGCGGCGGCAACAGGAAGTGCGCGGCCCCGGTCTCGACCTCGACCACCCCGCCGATCGCGTACTGGATCTGGTGCACGTCGTGCGAGTGCCAACCGGTGACCAGTCGACTCCCCTCGTATAAGTAGCTGCCCGCAAGGGCGCGGCCGCCGTGGCGCAGCTCGACCCGGCCGATCTTGCCCGGGTTGGCCGATCGAGCTAAAACTCTGGCCGAAGATGCGGAGACGGTCACGGGAGTCCAGGGTACAAGTGAAGACGTGAAGACTGACGACCTGATCCTGGTGAGCATCGACGACCACGTGGTGGAGCCGCCCGACATGTTCCTGCGCCACGTCCCGGCCAAATATAAGGACGAGGCACCGATCGTCGTCACCGATGACAAGGGCGTCGACCAATGGATGTACCAGGGCCGGCCGCAGGGCGTGAGCGGGTTGAACGCGGTGGTGTCCTGGCCCGCCGAGGAGTGGGGCCGCGACCCCGCGGGCTTCGCCGAGATGCGCCCCGGGGTCTACGACGTCCACGAGCGCGTCCGGGACATGAACCGCAACGGGATCCTGGCGTCGATGTGCTTCCCGACGTTCACCGGGTTCAGCGCCCGCCACCTCAACATGACGCGCGAGAACGTCACCCTGGTGATGGTGTCGGCCTACAACGACTGGCACATCGACGAGTGGGCCGGGTCCGCCCCGGGCCGGTTCATTCCGATCGCCATCCTGCCGACGTGGAGCCCGGAGGCGATGTGCGCGGAGATCCGCCGCGTCGCCGCCAAGGGTTGCAGGGCGGTCACCATGCCCGAGCTGCCGCACCTGGAAGGGCTGCCGAGCTACCACGACGACGACTACTGGGGTCCCGTGTTCCGGACCCTGTCCGAAGAGAACGTGGTGATGTGTCTGCACATCGGCACCGGGTTCGGCGCGATCAGCATGGCGCCCAACGCACCCATCGACAACATGATCATCCTGGCCACCCAGATCTCGGCGATGTGCGCCCAGGACCTGCTGTGGGGTCCGGCGATGCGCAACTACCCGGACCTGAAGTTCGCCTTCTCCGAGGGCGGAATCGGTTGGATCCCTTTCTATCTCGACCGCAGCGACCGCCACTACACCAACCAGAAGTGGCTGCGCCGCGACTTCGGCGACAAGCTGCCGTCCGATGTGTTCCGCGAGCACTCCCTGGCGTGCTACGTCACCGACAAGACGTCGCTGAAGCTGCGCCACGAGATCGGCATCGACATCATCGCCTGGGAATGCGACTACCCGCACTCCGATTGCTTCTGGCCCGACGCCCCCGAGCAGGTGCTGGCCGAACTGAACGCGGCCGGCGCCGACGACAGCGACATCAACAAGATCACCTGGCAGAACGCCTGCAACTTCTTCAGCTGGGATCCGTTCGCCCGCACGCCGCGCGAGCAGGCGACGGTTAAAGCGCTGCGCGCCAAGGGATCTGACGTCGACGTGTCAATTCGCCCGCGCAAGGAGTGGGCGCGGCTTTACGCGCAGAAGCAACTCGCCTAACCCGCGCGAGCAGACGCGAAAACGCCCGACACGCCGAAGAAAAAGGCGCTTTCGCGTCTGCTCGCGGTGCTTAGGTGACGAGCGTGACCGAGTTGGCCCGGCGCAGCTTGCCCGACGGCGTCTTCGGGATGGTGCCCGGGCCGAGCACGACGACGTTGCGGGGCCGCACATCGACCTCTTTGAGCACCTCGTGGGCCACCTGGTGTTCGATGCGGCGTACCTCGGCGGGGTCCTCATGGGCGTTGGACTCGACGGCGACCGCGAAGGTCTCGCGCGAATGCCCGGCGTCCAGCCGCACGGCCACCGCGCATCCCGGGCGCACGCCGTCGACGCGCCCGGCGGCCCGCTCGATGTCGGTCGGGTAGATGTTGCGGCCGGCCATGATGATGACGTCCTTGACCCGGCCGCACACCACGACGTGGCCCTCCTCGGTGAGGTAGCCGAGGTCGCCGGTGTCATACCAGCCGTGCTCGTCCTGGGCCGGGATGAACCCGCCCATGGTGAGGTAGCCGGGCGTCAGCGATTCCCCGCGCAGCTCGATCACTCCGACGCCGCGCGCGGGCATCACGCTGCCCTGCTCGTCGATGACCCGGGCCTCGAGGTCCGTCAGCAGCGGACCGAGCGTGGCCAGCCGGCGCGTGTTGCCCTTGCTGGCGGGCACGGCCCGGCGCAGGGCGGCCAGCAGGTCGGCGTCGACCTCGTCGACGACCAGGCCCGCGTCGCACTCCGAGAACGACACGGCCAGGGTGGTCTCGGCCATGCCGTAGGCCGGCAGGATCGCCGAGGACTTGAGGCCGAACGGCTTGCCCGCGTCGAGCAGGTCCTCGACGTCGGCGGGTTCGACGGGCTCGGCGCCCGACAGGGCGAAGCGCAGGGTGGACAGGTCGAAGTCGCCGGGCTTGGCGTTGCGGCGCAACCGCTTGGCGAGCAGCGCGTAGGCGAAGTTGGGCGCCGCGGTCATGGTGCCCTTGTACTTGTCGATGAGTTTGGCCCACAGGAGCGTGTCCCGCAGGAAGTCCATCGGGGTCACCTTGACCAGCTCGGCGCCGAAGTACATCGGGATGGTGAGGAAGCCGACCATGCCCATGTCATGGAAGCAGGGCAGCCAGCTGACCATGACGTCCTTGTGGATGTCGTACTTGGCGCCGATGAACATCGCCTCCGCGTTGGAGTGGATGTTGCGGTGGGTGATCTGCACGGCTTTCGGCGAACCGGTCGAACCCGACGTCAGCTGCATGAGCGCCAGGTCGTCCTCGCCGACGTCGATGGGATCGATCGGGTCCGACGCCAGCAGGTCGGCGACCACAAGGACCTTCACACCTTTTTCTTCGAGCACGGGGATGGCCACCAGGAACGGCTCGGAGACGATGACGGCCTTGGCCTCGATCATCCCGATGACCGTCATGGTGTCTTCGGCCCACACCACCAGGTCGGTGCGCGGTGTGGGCTGGTGCAGCATGGTCAGGCTGGCCCCGCGCATCCACAGCCCCTGGGCCGTCGGTGCGATCTCCACGGGGAAGCCGGCCAGCACACCGACCGCGTCGCCGAGTCCGATGCCCGCGGCGGCCAGGCCGCCCGCGATACGACGGGCGCGCTCGTGCACCTCGCCCCAGGTGTGGCGGACGGGCTCGTGGGGTTCGCCCGTGACCATGCCCGTCGTCGCCGTCTGGGCATTGCGGAACATCTTCTCGGTAAACCTGCTCACAAAACCTCCTCGGTCCCGCCGCTTACCCCAAAGGTCCGGGATTTCATGTTCCGCCCGCCAGGTCTCAGTTGGCAGCAGGCGCGCGAGCACAGTTGAGCAGCGATTAGGTCTCGAGACGGCCGCATCCACCGTCCACCGGGGCACCCGGTGGACAGGGAGTTCGCATGGCCTTGCTCACGGGTACTCGTCACCGCCGAACATCTTAAGCTCCTCTTAAGTAACTGTCCAAACTCTCACGCCGAGTGTGAGGGACATATCACTTTCAGTCACGTTCAGTCACGCCCGTCCGAAGGCGTCGGCACCACGCGGGCACCGGGCACCGGGCCGGTGACCACCCGCACCGTGCGGCAGACACCCGCGCCGGACAGCTGCGCGCAGACATCCGCGGCCGAGATCTCCGAGGCACACAGGAACGCGCACGTCGGGCCGGAGCCGGACACGATGCCGGCCAGGGCGCCCGCCTCCACCCCGGCGCGCAGGGCGCGCCGCAATGCGGGGTCCAGGCTCACCGCGGCCGCCTGCATTTCGTTGCCCAGCAGCGGCGCCAGCTGTTCCGGGTCGCCCGCGGCCAGCGCCGCCAGCACCGGCCCGGGCTCGTCGAGCCGCGGCGGATCTCCGACCTCGCGGAGCCGGTCCAGCTCGGCGAACACCGCCGGCGTGGCCAGGCCGCTGTCGGCGAACGCCAGTACCCAATGAAAAGTGTTGCGGGACAACACCGTAGCCAGCTCCTCGCCGCGACCGGTGCCCAGCGCGGTGCCGCCGTGCAGCGCGAACGGCACGTCGCTGCCCAACTGCGCGGCGAGCGCGCGCAGGTCGCGGCGCGGCAAGGCGAGCTCCCACAACGAGTTCATCGCGACCAGCACCGCGGCCGCGTTGGCGCTGCCGCCCGCCATTCCGCCGGCCACCGGGATGGACTTGTCGATCAGGATCGACACGTCCGGTGCCCGTCCGACGTGCTCGGCCAGCCGCTCGGCCGCCTGCCAGGCGAGATTGCGCTCGTCGGTCGGCAACTCGTCGGCTCCCTCGCCGACCAGCTCGAGCGACAGCACATCGGCGTTGCGGACGGTCACCTCGTCGACCAGCGAAACGGCCTGGAACACCGTCGTCAGCTCGTGATAACCGTCCTCGCGGCGGTCGCCGACGGCCAGGTGCAGGTTGACTTTCCCCGGCACCCGGACGGTGACCGACCCGGTGGGCACCCACAATTCGGCGGTGTTGCCATCAGACACCGCAGCAGACTATCGCGGCCCTCAGCCCGCCGGAGCGGGCTGTTGCGCCGAGTCCTGGCCACTGGCCTGGCCGTCTTGGCCGTCTTGGCCGTTCTCTGGGCCACCCGAGCGGCGCAGCAACCGCACGAAGTCGTCGACGCGCAACGTCTCGCCGCGACGCGCGGGATCGATGCTGGCGGCGAGCAACCGGTTCGCCGATTCGTTGCCCGAGCCCGCCCACTCGGCGAACGCGTTGCGAGACGTCTTGCGCCGCTGGGCGAATGCGATGTCGACCAGCTCGAAGACCTGTCGACGGAAGAGTTCGTCGAGGGGCCAGGGCGCGGTGGCGTACCGGTCGATGCGCACCAGCCCGGAATACACGCGCGGGATCGGCCAGAACACCGTCGGCGAGACCGTGCCGCAGCGGCGCACCTGGCCGTAGTAGCGCACCTTGACGCTGGGCACGCCGTATTCCTTGCCCCCCGGCTCGGCGGCCAGCCGCTCGGCGACCTCGGCTTGGACCATCACGGTCAGGGTCTGGATCGACGGAAATTCGGCCAGCAGGTGCAGCAGCGCCGGGACGGCGACGTTGTAGGGCAGGTTGGCGACCAGGGCCGTCGGCGCGGCCTGGGCGGGGTCCAGATCGCCGCGACGCAGCGACAGGACGTCGTGGTTCAGCACCGTGAGCCGCTGGATCTCGCTGTTGGAATGCTCCGCGACGGTCTGCGGTAACCGATCGGCCAGCACCGGGTCGATCTCGACGGCCGTGACGGCGGCGCCGCGGTCGAGCAGCGCCAGGGTGAGCGACCCGAGCCCGGGCCCCACCTCCATCACCGAGTCAGATCGGCCGACTCCGGCGGTCGAGACCACGCGTCGCACCGTGTTGGCGTCGTGAACGAAGTTCTGGCCCAGCGATTTCCGGGGCCGAAAATCCAGTTCTTTGGCCAGCCGCCTGATCTCGGTGCGTCCGAGCAGCCGGATTGTCAGCGGGCACCAGCTCTTCCGCTGCACACTGGCCACGCGCCCCAGCCCTGGCGCGCGCGGGTCACCTCCGCGATAGCGATCTGCTCTTCGCGGGTGGCGAGGTCTGCGCGGGGCGCATACTTCGCCCCGCCGTTGGCGATCCAGGTGCCGGAGTCGAACTGCACGCCACCGTAGAAACCGTTACCGCTGTTGATCGCCCAGTTCCCGCCGGACTCGCAGCCCGCGACGGCGTCCCAGATGGCCCCGTTGCCCACGTCGGGCACCTCGGTGCCGGGCTTGGCACCCACCCGCAGCACCGCGTCGCGGGCCGGCGTGATCACGGTGTTGGCGACCGGCAACCGGCCGGTCTCGACGCCGTTGACCGTCGCCACCGCGAACGTCACATCCTGCTCGCCCGGGGTACCGGGGTCTTCGACGATCTGCCGGCTCATGTTCATCTCGGGGTCCTCGATGCGCCGCGAGACCGGCGGCAGCGGAGCCCGCATGGTGACCCGCTCAATGCGGTTGCGCGTCACCTGGATCTGCATGCCGTCAACGATCGGCGCGTTCGCGGCCGGCGCCACCTGGTCGCTGTCCTGCAGCGGGATACCCGCGGCCGTCAACATGCCCGCGACGTTGGGCGCCGCCAGGTGCACACTGCGCACGGCGCCGCCGTCGTTGATCTGTACGGCCTTCGCGCTCACCACCGGCAGCGCCATCCCGGCCAGCGGCACGCGGCTGCCGCGGTTGGCCGCGGCGGGCGCCGTGTCGGTCATGGCCAGCTGGGCCAGCGCCTCGTCGACGGTGGAGGCCGTGGTCCACACCTGCTTGACGCCCTGGCCGTCCAGCGAGATCTGCAACGGGCGGCTGCGGCGCAGCACGACGTTGGCGCCATCCTGCAGCGGCACGTCACCGGCCGGGTACAGGTCGTCACGCTCGGTGACGGCGAACCCGTTCTCCTTGACCACGTCGATCACGCGCGACTTCATGGTCTGCACCCGCATCGCGGTTCCGTCGACGTTCAACATCACCGTCTTGGACGTGGACACCGCGTAGCCACCGGCGAAAGCCAGAACCAGGAGGAGCCCCGCGACGATCAGCCGCAATGATGGCGATGAGGTTTGCTGAAGTTTAGTTATTACGTTCAACACGCGACTGCCAGCAAGTTGGTAAGCACTTTAACGACCTATTCGACTCGAAATCACAACTCAAAAGGGGCAAGACTAACAAAGGGGCCCGCAGGCCCATCCGTTCGATCACAAGACGGTAACGAACGGGCCAATCCAGGGCAACTCCGACGCGGCGGTTGTACACAACATCACACCCGGCGGCGCTCGGCCCGGGCTCTAGTCGAGATCCAGTCCATATACCCGTCGGGCATTGCCCGCGGTGACCCCCGCGAGCTCCTCGGCGGAACGTTCTAGCAGCTCAGCGATGGCCCGCACGGTGTACGGCAGGCAGTACGGCTCGTTTGCCATGCCGCGATAGGGGTGCGGAGTCAAAAAAGGCGCATCGGTTTCCACCAAAAGCCGCTCTACCGGTATCAATGCGACGGCCTCCCGCAATGCGCGCGCGTTGCGGAAACTGGCCGACCCGGACAGGGACAGCCACCAACCGGCGTCCACGCAGCGACGGGCCATCGAACTGTCCGACGAAAAGCAGTGAAAGATCACCGTGTCGGGCGCACCCTCGGCGCGCAACACGTCGAGCACCTCGGCGTCGGCCTCTCTGTTGTGGATCATCAGCGGTTTGCCACACCGCTTCGCCAGGTCGATGTGCCAGGCAAACGCCTCGCGCTGCACACCGGGCTGCGCGCACCCGTCGAGGCGTCCGGGCCAGTACAGATCCATGCCGGTCTCCCCCACGGCCACGACCCGGGGATGCGCGGCCAGCCCCTCGATCTCGGCGCGCGCGGCGTCGGTGAGCGCGTCGGCGCGGGTGGGGTGCAACGCCACCGCGGCATACACGCGCGGATCCCACTCGGCCGCCCGGGTCACCCAGCGCGCCGAAGCCAGATCGTCGGCGATGGTGACCGCCGCGCGCACACCGACGGCCTCGGCGCGATCGAGGATGGCGCGCACATCGGCGGGCTCCGACGCGCCGCACGCGTCGAGGTGGGTGTGCGCGTCGATCAACGGCGCCAACGGCTCGGGCGCGGGCGGGGCTTCACGTTCACGGCGTTCTCGCGGTTTGGAGCTCACGCGCACACAATAAAGTGGTCTCTCGATGAAGCCCTATTACGTCACCACTGCGATCACCTATCCCAATGGCGATCCGCACGTCGGGCACGCCTACGAGTACATCGCCACCGATGTCATCGCCCGCTTCAAGCGGCTGGACGGCTTCGACGTGCGCTTTCTGACCGGCACCGACGAACACGGCCTCAAGATGGTCGAGACCGCGGCGGCCGAGGGCATCCCGACGGCCGAGCTGGCGCGGCGAAACTCGGAGGTGTTCCAGCGCCTGCAGGAGAAGCTGAACATCTCCTTCGACCGGTTCATCCGCACCACCGACGCCGATCACCACGCGGCGTCGGTGGAGATCTGGCGTCGGATGGAGGCGGCCGGCGACATCTACCTCGACTCCTACGAAGGTTGGTACTCGGTGCGCGACGAGCGGTTCTTCGTCGAGTCGGAGACCGCGGTGGTGGACGGGGCGAGGATCGCCGCCGAAACCGGCACGCCGGTGACCTGGACCGAGGAGCAGACCTATTTCTTCCGGCTGTCGGCGTACACGGAGAAGTTGCTCGCCCACTACGACGCCAACCCAGATTTCATCGCACCGGAGGTGCGGCGCAACGAAGTGGTCAGCTTCGTCTCCGGGGGGCTGCGGGATCTGTCGATTTCGCGCACGTCGTTCGACTGGGGTGTGCAGGTACCCGATCATCCCGATCACGTCATGTACGTCTGGGTCGACGCGCTGACCAACTACCTGACCGGGGTCGGCTACCCGGACACCGACTCGGAGCTGTTCCGCCGGTACTGGCCCGCCGATCTGCACATGATCGGCAAGGACATCATCCGGTTCCACACCGTGTACTGGCCCGCGTTCCTGATGTCGGCCGGAATCGAGCTGCCGCGCAGGGTTTTCGCGCACGGGTTCCTGCTGAACCGGGGCGAGAAGATGAGCAAGTCGGTGGGCAACATCGTGGCGCCGGACGCTCTGGTCGACACGTTCGGCGTCGATCAGGTGCGCTACTTCTTGATGCGCGAGGTGCCGTTCGGTCAGGACGGCAGCTACAGCGAAGAGGCCATCATCACGCGGATCAACACCGACCTCGCCAACGAACTCGGCAACCTCGCGCAACGGTCGCTGTCGATGGTGAACAAGAACCTGGGCGCGGCGGTGCCCGAACCCGGCGAGTTCACCGCGGCCGACAACGAGCTGCTGGCCACCGCGGACGGGCTGCTCGAGCGGGTGCGCGCCAACTTCGACGCGCAGGCGATGCACCTTGCGCTCGAAGCGATTTGGCTGCTGCTCGGGGAGGCCAACAGATACTTCTCCGCCGAGCAGCCGTGGGTGTTGCGCAAGAGCGACGCCGAGGCGGATCAGGCACGATTCCGGACCGTCCTGTACGTCACCTGCGAGGTGGTCCGCGTCGCGGCGCTGCTGGTGCAGCCCGTCGTACCGGAGTCGGCCGGCGCGCTGCTGGATCTTTTGGGCCAGACGGAGGGCGAGCGGACATTCGCGGCCATCGGTGCGCGGCTGGTCCCCGGCACCGCCCTGCCGGCGCCGACGGGGGTGTTCCCCCGTTACCAGCCGCCTGGCAAACAACCGGAGTGAGCGCGACGCGCACCGCCCACGCGGCGAAATAACCCGGGCCGAACGCCCCGACAGCGCTGCTCCGAGCCGGGCACGGCGGCGATGACCAGCGGTCACACCGGCCGCCGCCGAAAAAAGCGTCAGGAACACCCTCTGCGATGCGCCATAATCGGCTCGTGGAGCGACGACAAAACCGCGACAGCCAATCGCCGATGACCACATTGAAGCAATTGCCGGCGTTGGTCGTTCTAGAGCGGATCCCCGTTCCCATCCTCGCCATCGGCCAGGACGGCACCATCCTGTTCACCAACACCGCCTTCGCCCAGATGGTGGGTTTCGACCCGGACGAGGTGCTGTCGCTGCGGTTTCACGAGATCTTCCACGACGCTCCCTCATCGGAATCGTTGCTCCCGGTCCTGCACGCGTTGGCCAACAAGCTCGTCGAGCTGATGCATAAGGACGGCTCGGTGGTGCGGGCGCTGATGAGCAAGTCAGCGGTGCGGCGGGCGGACGACAATTTCGCCCTCGCGGCGTTCCAGGACCTGACCGAGCAGCTGTGGGAGGAGGAGCGCTAGCTTCTACTCGGCTCCGGGCACCGTGACGGCGTGCTGCATGTGGCGCAGACTCTCGCGCGCAAGGAACTGACGGAAGTACGGCAGCGAGGCCTCCGAGGCGATGCCGCCGAGCAGCAGGTCCCAGATGCGGCCGGTCCGCCCGACGAAGTCCTCGCCTGCCTTGCCTTCGAGGTCGCCCCCCAGGCCCTTGGCGGCGATCGCCGTGGCCAGCAACCTCGTCCCGAACATGGCGCCGACGACCGATTCGCTGACCACCGCGGGATCGAGGTCTTCGCGCAAGTCGCCCTCGGCCATCGCGCGCCGGGCCTCGGCGGTCATCAGCTCGACCAGGCTCGCGCAGAAATCCGCCGCGGCCTTGTTGAACCCACTCAGCGCCGCGGTCAGTTGCTCGGCCGCACGCGCTATTTTGTCCGAGTTGACCACGGTGGTGACGGCGAACGTACCGTGGATCATGTTTTCAAAGGCCGGCGAAGACGATCCGCACACATTGCGAAACGCGCCGACGAGCGTCTCCGAACCCTCCTCGATGATGGCCGACGCCAGCGAGTCCTTCGAATCGAAGTGGTGGTACAGGGCCCCCTTGGTCATCCCGGTCCGCTCGATGATGGTGCCCCACCCGGCGGCGGCATAACCGACCTCGCCAAACACGTCGATCGCGGCATCGAGGATCTTTCGCCGCGTGACTTCAGACCGAACCTGGCGCGCCATCGCTCGTATGTCCTCCGGCGTCTACTGGATCCAGTCAGCCTCGTTGAGCACCTGGATCTGGGCGTCTCATACTTTTCGGCCAGAAAGCCAGAGTACCGTCAGCGCGGCGGGCGTAACGACAATTCGGCTCGGGGATTTCGGTCAAACGGAATCAGCGCCGGTCACGCCCGCGCGGATGGCAAGTGCCGCGCGTCGCCGGACGAACTGACGGAAGTAGTCCAGCCGGTCGGGCTGCAAGATGCCGCGCAGCAGCAGCACCCAACTCTTCTCCAGGTCGACCAGGAACCGCTCCGGATCGTCGAGATTGCTGGTTTGCCGCAACCCCATCTGCATCGACACGATCAGGCGACCCACGTCCTGCGGGTCGATTTGCGGGTCGATGTCGCCTTCGGCGATGGCATGCTCGGCCACCCCGGCCAGGGCTTGGATCCATTCGCCCAGCAGCCGTTCCTGCAGCCCCTCCGACCATCCCACCGACTCGAGCAGGTTCAATCCGGCACGCACCCCGTCCGTCTTGGCGTCCTCGACGGCGATCAGGTAGGTGAAGTCGATCAGTGTCTCCAGGCCCGAAAGTTTCCGCGCCAGCAACTCTTCCACCGCGACTATGCCCGTGGCGGATTGTCTTTCGATGATCGCGACGGCCAGCGCATGCTTTGACCGGAAGTGGAAATACATCGCGCCCTTGGTCAGCTCGGCCTCGGCGAGGATGTCGTCGAGGCCGACGTCGTGGTAGGCGCGGCGGGCGAACTGATGCGAGGCGGCCCGCAGAATGTGTCGCCGCGTCGTGTCTGCCCGTCCGTCGGGCGAGTTGGCCGTCATCGGGGAAGCCGACTCAGCTTTCGCGGCGAGGCAGGATCGATCGCTCCCACGTTCACCATGCCTTCCTCGAACAGGGCGGAAAGGGGCGGCACGCTTCGGTTCCGAGCGAGCTCTCCAGCGCTGTGTTGTAAGTCACAAGCGGCGTTTTGGGCCGTCTCTGAGGTTAGCAGCCCGCCGCCTACCTGCGAGGTTTCGACGCGAAGTCCCGCAATATTACACAAGCCTAATACTTGAAGTCTGATTTCAGGCTCATATCCGTTTGAAAAGTATTGAATCGGGCAACCTGCGTGGTGGCCAGTTTGCCCAGATTTGGACCCGTCGCAGCGTCCACCCATCGGTTTGTTGCCGTGAAGGAGAAGCGCATGTCGTTCGTCACCACCCACCCCGAGGCGCTGGCCAGTTCGGCCGGCACGCTCCAAGGCATCGGCGCCGCCGTCAACGCCGGAAACGCCGCCGCCGCGGCCCCCACCAGCGGGGTGGTGCCCGCGGCCAGTGACGATGTATCCGCCTTGGTGGCGGCGCAGTTCACCGCGCACGCCGAGCTCTACCAGGCGGTTAGCGCCCAGGCCACGGCGATTCACCAGCAGCTGGTGGACGCCTTGACGGTCAGCTCGCGGTCCTACGCCTCAGCCGAGGCCGCCAACGCCGCCGCGGCCACCTGAGCTGTGCAGGGGGGCTGACACATGGATTTGGGGGCTTTACCACCGGAGATCAACTCCGCGCGGATGTATTCCGGTCCGGGATCGGGGCCGATGCTCACCGCCGCGGCGGCCTGGGACGACCTGGCCACCGAACTGCAGTCCGCGGCAAGTTCGTACCAATCGGTGATTTCGGGGCTGACCGCGGGACAGTGGCTGGGCCCCTCGTCGGCTGCCATGGCCGCCGCAGTCACTCCGTATGTTGCGTGGACGGCCGGTGCCGGCTCCCAGGCCGACCAGGCGGCCAGCCAGGCCAGGTTCGCCGCGGGCGCCTTCGAGGCAGCCTTCGCGATGACGGTGCCGCCACAGGTGGTCGCCGAGAACCGCGTGCAACTCGCGACGCTGATCGCGACGAATTTTCTCGGCCAGAACTCGCCCGCCATCGCCGCGACCGAAGCGGAATACGTCGAGATGTGGGCCCAGGACGCAGCGGCCATGTATCAGTACGCCGCGACATCGGCGCAGGCCACCGTGCTGAACGTGTTCACCGACGCGCCGCAGGTCACCGACGGCGCCGGGGTGGCCGCCCAGACCGCGGCCGCGTCCAACTCCGCCGGAACCGGGACGCAGTTCTCACTCGCCAGCCTGATCTCGTCGCTGCCCTCCGCGCTGCAGGGGCTCGCAACCCCGACCGCGAGCACGTCCGGGGTCTCGAGCGTGCTGAGCGGGCTGTCGCTGTCGAGCCTGACCAGCGGGATCTCCTCGAGCGACTGGATTAACCTGATGCCCAGCTGGCTCATGACCAGTGTGACCCCGCTGTACGGGCTCTCCAGCGTGCTGGGGATCGCGCAGACCTTGCAGAGTCTCGCCCAGGCCACCGCCACGGACGTCGGCGCGGCCGCGGCCGACGCGGCCGGCGCGGCCACCGACGTCGGGGCGGTAAGCGGGGGCGCGCTGGGCAGCATGGGCGACGCCGCGGCGCTGGGCCCGCTGTCGATACCGCCGAGCTGGGCCAGCGTCATCCCGACGGCCCAGCTGACCAGCGCGGGAGCGGCGTTGCAGAACGGCGGCATGGGCGCGCTGTCGCACGCAACGCCGACGACGCCGAGCATGCTCGGCGGGCTGCCGCAGGCCGCCAGCGGGCGGTCGTCGGCTCCCGGCCCGCGCTATGGCCAGGTCCCCACCATCATGGCCCAGCCACCCTCCGCGGGTTATGGGGTGACGGTGTGACAAAGCATTTCGTACTAGAAGTACGCGAATCGCACAGAATTATTGGTTCTGGTTTGCCGAGTTCAAGGGGTGGGGAGTCATGAAGGTCGTACTTTTTTGCGGCGGTTACGGCATGCGGATGCGCAGCGCCGACGGAGACCTGATTCCCAAGCCCCTGCAGATGGTCGGCCCGCGACCGCTGCTGTGGCACGTGATGCGCTACTACGCGCACTACGGGCACAACGAGTTCATCCTGTGCCTGGGCTACGGCCAGGCCATGATCAAGGACTTCTTCCTCAACTACCGCGAGATGGAGTCCAACGACTTCGTCATGCACGCGGGGCAGATCGAGCTGCTCGACTCGGACATGTCGGACTGGACCATCACCTTCGTCGACACCGGGCTGGAGTCCCCTATCGGCGAACGGCTGCGGCGGGTCCGCAAACACCTGGGCGACGACGAGTACTTCCTGGCGAACTACGCCGACGTGCTCACCGACGCGCCCCTGGATGTGATGATCGACCGGCTCACCACCAGCGACGCGGCGGCCTCGATGCTCATCGTGCCGCCCCAGTCGTCCTTCCACTGCGTCGACGCGAGCCCCGACGGCGACATCAAAGAGATCGCGCCCATCGACAAGTTTTCGATTTGGGTCAACGGCGGCTACTTCGTGTTGCGCCAGGAGGTGTTCGACCTGATCCCTGAGAACGGCGACCTGGTCGGCGACGCGTGCATGGCGCTCGCCGGCACGGGGCGGCTCCTCGGATACCAGCACGACGGCTTCTGGAAGCCGGCCGACACGTTCAAGGAGCGCGCCGAACTCGACGCCGACTACAACGCCGGACGGCGCCCGTGGATGGTCTGGGAGCCGGCGCAGCCGCCGGGCCTGACGGCATGATCCCCCTGACCACCGGCAACATCAGCTGTGTCGCCGCCATCGGAGCGCACTGTGACGACATCGTCATCGGCGCCGGTGCCACGCTGCTGCAGATCGCGCAGCGCAATCCCGGTGTCGTTGTGCACGTCCTGGTGTTGACCGGCGGCGGCACGGAGCGCGAGGTCGAGGAGAAGAACGCCCTTGCGGCGTTCCTCCCTCAGGCCGATGTCCGGCTGGCGGTGCACAACCTGCCCGACGGGCACCTGCCCGATCACTGGGGACATGTCAAGCGCCACCTCGCCAAGTTCCGCCGCGGCTGCGAACCCGATTTGGTGCTGGGCCCGCACCGCGACGACTACCACCAGGATCACCGCCTGCTCGCCGAGCTCATCCCGACCGAGTTCCGCACGCACCTGGTGCTGGGCTACGAGATCCTGAAATGGGAGTCGGACCTGCCGAATCCGACTCTGTACGTGTCGATTCCGGACGAAGTGGCGTATCAGAAGACGCGGCTGCTGACGGAGTGCTATCCGTCCCAGGGGCGGCGCGACTGGTTCGACTACGAGGCGTTTCTCGGCTTGATGCGGATCCGCGGAGTGCAGTGTCGCACTCGCTACGCCGAGGCCTTTGTGGCTGAGAAGGCAGTGCTGGAGCTCAGCGGCGCCCATTCACTCAACTAACCAAAGCACTGGGGATCGGACGGGGAGGAAGACCACATGCGCGTATTGGTCACTGGCACGGAGGGATACCTGGGTTGTCTGCTCGCGCCACTGCTGCTCGAGGATGGCCACGACGTCGTCGGCCTGGACACCGGCTTCTACAAGGCCGGCTGGCTATGCCCCGGCCCGCTGGCCGGCAGCGGCCACGGCGTCGCACCGATGACGCTGATCAAAGACATCCGGGACGTCACGGTCGACGATCTGCGCGGCTTCGACGCCGTCGTGCACATGGCAGAACTGAGCAACGACCCGATCGGTGACCTGATCGGCGACGTGACCTTCGAGATAAACCACTGTGGCAGTGTGCATCTGGCCGACTGCGCCAAGCGGGCCGGCGTCAGCCGGTTCGTCTACATGTCGTCGTGCAGCGTCTACGGGATCGCCGACGGCACGGTCGACGAGACCAGCCCGGTCAACCCGCTGACGCCGTACGCCAAATGCAAGGCGCTGGTCGAACGAGACCTGACCGCGATGGCCGACGACGACTTCTCGCCGTCCTTCTTGCGCAACGCCACGGCTTTCGGCGCCTCACCACGGATGCGGTTCGACATCGTGCTCAACAACCTGGCCGGCCTGGCCTGGACCGAACACCGCATCGCCATGACCAGCGACGGCACACCGTGGCGACCGCTGGTTCATGCGCTCGACATCGCACAGGCCATCCGGTGTGCGCTGCGGGCCGACCGGCAGGTCGTGCACTCGTTGGTGGTCAACGTGGGCAGCGACGAGAACAACCGCACCGTCCGGGAAATCGCGGAGACGGTGAGCGCCGAATTTCCCGGCTGCGAACTGACTTTCGGTGCACCCAATGCCGACAACCGCAGCTACCGGGTGGCGTTCGGCAAGATCCGCGAGGTGTTCGGCGGCTTCCGCGCCGCCTGGGACGTCGCTTCCGGCGCCGCTCAACTCCACCGCGTGTTCCAGGACATCGCGATGGACCCCGAGACATTCCAGGGCCGCGGCCACACCCGGCTGCGCCAAATCGAGTACCTGCTCAAGACCGGGCAGGTCGACGAGCGGCTGTTCTGGAGGGAGACGCAGTGAAGTACACGACCACGAACGTCGCCGGGGTCACGATCATCGACATCGAGCCCCACCGCGACCATCGCGGGTTCTTCTCTCGCTCGTTCTGCGCCGACGAATTCGTCTCCTACGGACTGATTTCCGAGGTTTCCCAGACCAACATCTGCTTCAACCACACCCGCGGCACCGTGCGGGGCCTGCACCGCCAGGTCCCGCCGCACGCCGAGGCGAAGCTGGTGCGCTGCACGCGCGGCGCGATCGTCGACGTCGCCGTCGACGTGCGGCCGGAATCGCAGACCTACGGCAAGCACGTGATGGTCGAGTTGAGTGCCGAGAACCGCCGGGCGCTGTTCCTGCCGCCGTTCGTCGCGCACGGCTTCCAGACCCTGGTCAACGACACCGAGGTGCTGTACCAGGTCAGCGGTCGCTACGAGCCGGCCAGCGAGGAGGGATTCCGGTGGAATGAAACGGAATTCGGCATCAAGTGGCCGTTGCCGGTCACGGTGATGTCGGAAAAGGACGCCAGCTGGCCCAGCCTGCGCGACATTATCGCCAGCAGGGTCGAGGCCTCATGAAGCTGCAAAGCGTCCCGGTGCGCATGGTCGTCAGCGGCAGCATCGTCGAGCGCTGCGACGTCGGCGAGGTGCTGACTATCATCGCGTCACGCCTGCGCAAGCCGTCGCCGAGCCTGGCGGTGGGTTCGGTGAACCTGGACCACGTGCACCATTTCCGCTCACTGGGTGCGGCGCCCACCGGCCGGGTGGAATGGCTGCTGCTGGCCGACGGCATGCCGATCGCGTGGCGGGGCCAGCTGCTGACCGCCAAGCCGTGGCCCCGCGTCACCGGTGCCGACCTGCTGCCCGAGGTGCTGGCACTGGCCGAATCGATGGGCCGGCGGGTGGGCTTTCTCGGCGGCACCCCGCAGACCCACGCGCTGCTGGCCGAACACGTGCGCACCCGGCACCCGGCGCTCGCGGTGTCCGGAATGTGGGCACCGGACCCGGACGATCTCGAATCATCCTCGGATGCACTGGCATCCGCGATCCGCGCGGCACGTACCGACGTACTGATCGTCAGCCTCGGCAAGCCGCGTCAGGAGCAGTGGGTCGACCGCCACGGGTCCGGGACGGGCGCTCGGGTATTCCTGCCGTTCGGCGGCGCCATCGACTTCCTGGCGGGGACCACCCGTCGCGCACCGCACTGGATGCAACGGTTCGGTCTGGAATGGTTCTACCGGCTGACTCGCGAACCGCGCCGACTGGCCCGGCGTTACCTCCTGCAGGGCCCGTTCGCTTTGCTGCGCGCCTCGCGCGCCCAGCTGATCTGCTATCCCGGCGTCTACTACGCCGGTACACCTCTCCCGGAGGTTGTCGAAATGCCCAGTAGCACACCCGAATCAGCGACCGCGTAGCCGAGAATGTCATGACGACGCTACGAGTCGAAGACAGCCCACGGCCGGCCCTCACGCACCCGGCGCGCAAGCCCGGCGACAAGGCAGCTCTGCGTTGGCAGCGGCATTACTCGGGCCGACTGCGTATCACCGACACGGTGATCGTGTGCGCGGCGGTCACCCTTGCTCAGTTCGTCCGATTCGGCGATGCCCCGAACACCTCGGGCTACCCGGGACCCGTCATGACGTTATTCTCGGCTCTCTTTGCGACGCTCTGGCTTTCGTCCATCTCGGTGTTCCACACCCGCTCGGCCCGCATCATCGGGGTCGGCATCGATGAATACCGGCGCATCGCCAGCGCATCGTTTTGGACGTTCGGGATCATCGCGATGGTCACGCTGCTCGCCAAGATCGATCTGGCCCGTGGCTATCTGGCCGTCGCCCTGCCCATCGGCACGCTCGGATTGCTGGGCAGCCGCAGCCTGTGGCGAAAGTCTATCTGGCACAAACGAGCCCGCGGCGACTACCAAACGATGGTGTTGGCGATCGGCGACCGGAAGGGCGTCACGCACCTTGCTCGCGAACTGATCCGCAATCCCAGAGACGGTTACGTGGTCGTCGGCGTGTGCATTCCCGGGTACGGGAAGGCGCGCGGCGGCACGCTCACGATCAAGGGCCGGGAGATCCCGATTTTCGGCGACGAGAACGCGGCGGTCGCCGCTCTCGACCTGTGCGGCGCCGACACCGTGGCCGTGACACGCACCGAACACTTCGGCGTGCAGGGCATCCGGGAGCTGATGTGGCAGCTGGAGACCATGGACGTCGACCTGGTGGTGTCGCCCGGCGTGATGGATGTGGTCGGCACGCGCATGACGCTGCGCCCGATCGCGGGCTGCCCCCTGCTGCACGTCGAGAAGCCGCAATACGAAGGTACCCAGCGCTTCCAGAAGCGAGCCTTCGACTTCTGCTTCTCGCTGGCCGCGCTCATCGGGACGGCGCCGCTGCTCATCGCGGTCGCCATCTGGATCAAGGCGACGAGCAAGGGCCCGGTCTTCTACCGCGCCGAACGCATCGGCCTCGACGGCGAGCCGTTCACGATGCTCAAGTTCCGGACGATGGTCGACGGCGCGGACACCCAGATCGCAAGTCTGCTGCCGCTCAACGAGAGCGCCGGCGGCATGCTGTTCAAAATCCGCGAGGACCCGCGAATCACCCCGGTCGGCAAGGTGCTTCGCCGCTTCAGCATCGACGAACTGCCGCAATTCATCAACGTGCTGAAGCAGGACATGAGCGTCGTCGGGCCCCGGCCGCCGTTGCGCCGCGAGGTCGAGAACTACGACGGTGACGTCAAGCGACGGCTGCTGGTGAAGCCCGGCGTGACCGGGCTGTGGCAGGTGAGCGGCCGGTCGGACCTGTCGTGGGAGGACTCGGTCCGGCTCGACCTGTTCTACGTCGACAACTGGTCGATGGCCGGCGATCTGATGATCATCGCCAGAACGCTGAAAGCCGTCCTGGATCGCGACGGAGCCTATTGATGGCCGCCGCAACGGTGCCGACAGTGCCGACAGTGCCGGAAGCGACACCGGCGCGGATCGCGCACGCCTTCTCGGTCCAGGTGATCTGCCGCGTACTCGGCATGGCGGCGTCGGTGGTATCGGTGGCGATGACGGCGCGCTACCTGGGGCCGGGGCGCTACGGGCAGCTCACCATCGCGGTCGCCTTCATCGGCATGTGGACCAGCCTCGCCGATCTCGGCATCGGCACCGTCATCGTGCGCCGCGTCACGTCGGGCCGCGGTGATCTCGAACGGCTGGTGCGCGTCAATAGCGGCCTGTCCCTGGTGTATTGCGTTCCGCTGGCGACCGCGGCCGCGTTGTGCGGGCTGCTCGTCTACCGCGACGCCGACATCCGCGTCATGCTCGCCGTGCTGTCGGGGCAGCTGCTGATGCTGACCATGACGACCCGGTTCCAGCCGGTCTTCATGACCACCGTGCGCTTCACCGCGGTCGCGGTATCCGACGTGGCCAGCCGGGTGGCCACCCTGGCCGTTGTCGCCTTCCTGGTGGCCGCGCGCGCCGACGTCGTCTGGTTCGCGGTCGCCCAGCTCGTCCCGCCGGCGTTGCAGCTGGTGATCCAGGGCGGCGCCGCGGCGCGGCACATCTCGCTGCGGCCGGTCTTTTCGCCGCGGGAGAGCGCCGACCTGTTGCGGGAAAGCCTGGCGCTGATGGGTGTGATGGTCGTCGGGATCCTGTACTGGCGCACCGACGGCGTGATCCTGTCGCTGGTGAGTTCGCATGCCGAGGTGGGCGTGTACGGACTGGCCTACACGATCGCGTTCAACACCGAGGCGCTGTCGACGTTCTTCCTCAAGTCGACGCTGTCGACGGCGACCACGCTGTTCGCGCGTGACGTAGCGGCTTTCGCCGCCTTCATGCGCCGCAGCGTGGAACTCATGTGCTTCGTGGCGGTCCCGCTCGCCGTGGTCGGCGCGCTGCTGTCCGGACCGCTCATCGGGCTGCTGGGCGACCAGGCGTACGTCGGTCGCGGGGCGCCCACTCTGGCACTGCTGTTCACCGCGGTCGCGCTGCGGTTCATCTCCGGAACGCTCGGCCAGGGCCTGTTCGCCTCCCATCAACAGCGGTTCTTCTTCCGGCTGTTCCTGGTCGCGCTGGCGCTGAACATCGCGCTGAACCTTTTCCTGGACAACGCTTTCGGCGCGATCGGCGCCGGCATCGCGCTGGTGGGCACCGAGCTGTTCGGGCTGGTGATCGCCAGCTGGCGGTTGGGCCGCGACTGCGGATACCGCACACCCGTGACGTTCCTGCTCCGGGTGCTCATCCCGACGGCGGCCAGCGTCGCGGCGGCGATGCTGCTGTCGGGTCAGCACGTGGTTCTCGTGCTGACCGCGGCCGTCGGTGCCTACCTGCTCACCAGCCTGGCGCTGGGTCCCGTCAACCTCTCGATGCTGACCTCACTGAAGAGACAGGTGACCACATGACAACCGACCTCGCACTGTCCATCCAGGGCACCGCAACCGAACCGTCACAACGCCCGCTGGTGGCGATGATCGTCACCTACAAGAGCCACGACCTGGTGGAGCAATGCCTCGCCAGCGTCGCCGAACACCTGCCCGGACTGGCCATCTACGTGTGCGAGAACAGCGGTGACAGCTATCCCGGCCGCGCGGAGCTGGCGGCGCGCCACCCCGAGGTGCACTGGGTGATGCCCCGGGTCAACCTCGGCTTCGCCGCGGCCTTCAACACGCTGGTCGAACACACACCGGCCGACGCCGACCTGTTGCTGCTCAACGCCGACACCCGGGTCCG
The DNA here is from genome assembly GCA_963758775.1 of uncultured Actinomycetota bacterium. Lineage (GTDB taxonomy): Bacteria > Actinomycetota > Actinomycetes > Mycobacteriales > Mycobacteriaceae > Mycobacterium. The sequence continues at coordinate 147,194 of CAVWWU010000009.1, read as the reverse complement.
CGCCCCGCTGACCCGCACCAGGGAGCTCCTTCAGCAATCCGGCGTCGCGGCCGTGTCGCCGACGGTGCGCGGCGGCGACTCCGACGATCCAGCCGGTCCGCCGCCGTGGGACGTCGCGCGGCGTCGCACCAAGCTGGTCCGCGCGCTGGTGGCCGCCAGCGGCTACTCGAATGCGCTTCGCGGCACACCGGTTTCACAGCTCTACGCCCGCCCGCCGGCCGAATCGCGCGGCGTCGGCGGCTACGTCGCCGGCACCTGCCTGGCGATCAGCCGGGCGGCCTGGGACGCCCTCGGTGGCTTCGACGAGGAGTTCTTCCTCTACGGCGAGGACGTCGACTGGCAGACCCGGGCCCGCGCGGCGGGCTGGCGCATCCTGCTGGCCGACGAATTCGGCGCCGACCACGGCAACCCGGCGACCGAGGGCGCCGACGGACCGGGCTGGACGCACGGCGGCGAGGTGCATGCCGACGAGCGCCGCCGCAACAAGGACCTGCTGCGCGCCAACGCCGCGCTGATGCTGGAACGCCAGAGCACGGTGCACCATGCGGATGTATACCTGGCCGCGACAACGCTTTTGGATCGGGTGCAGCGGTCCAAGCGCGCCCTACGCCGGGCGGCGCGCTCGACCCGGACCGACCTGCCGGCGATCGTGATCACCACCAACCGCCTGGTCTACGGCGGCGCTGAACGGCAGAAGTCGGTACTGGCAGCCGAATTGGCACGCCGCGGCTACCCGGTCACCATCGCGTGCGTGCAGCGGTTCGGCCCGCTGATCAAGGAGATCCCGCACAACGTGCGGGTGGTGCGCCAGCCGTGGTGGGCACCGCACGTCGACCTACCCGCCGGACCGGCGGTGGTGATCAGCGGCGACACCAACACCGAGACCGGGTTCGCCACGGTGTGGCGCGCGTCGGGCGCCGGCCGGCGCTGGCTCGTCGCCCCCCACACGCACCCGGACATGCCCATCTACTCGCGACCATTGGTCGCGGCCATGAATCGCGCCGACGGGTTCGTCATGCTGGGGCAACGGCATTGGGACATGCTGAACGAACACCACCGGCTGGCCAAGCGGCACTACGTGGCGCCCAACGGCGTCGAGGTGCCCGGCCCGACCCCGCCGAGGATCCGGTCGGCCGACGATCCGGTGCACATCGTGGTGCTGTCGCGCATCGTCGAGTTCAAGAACCCGCACCTGCTGGTCGACGCGCTCAGCGGGCTAACCGAATTGCCTTGGGAGCTATCGATATTCGGTGACGGGCCGGACCGGGACAAGTTGGAGGCCCGCACCCCGGCGGCGCTGCGGGACCGGGTGCACTGGCGCGGCTGGTCCGACGGCCCCGGCCCCGCCCTGGCCGACGCCGACCTGCTGTGCATGCCGAGTCGCAACGAGACCTTCCCGCTGGTGATCCTCGAGGCGATGGCGCGGGGCATTCCGGTGGCGTCGTCGGCGGTGTGCGCGGTCCCGGAGATCCTCGATCACGGCCGGGCCGGGTACCTCGTCGAGGACGTGTCGGTCGACGGTTGGCGCGCATGCCTGACCGAGATCCTGGCCGACCCCGCGGCCCTGGCGTCGGCCGGGCAGCGCGGCTTCGAACGGATGACCAAGCACTACACGATCGAGGCGATGGCGGACGCCTACGTCGACGCGATCAACGCGGCGTTGGGGAGTGTCAGCGCGTGACGATCGGATTTGGATCCAAGCGCAGGCCGCCGGCTACCTGCGGGCAGACGCCGATGTACGAGACGGTCATCCTCGGCGGCGGCCCCGCCGGGACGGGATCACTGGTGTGGGCGGCGCGGCATGGCCGCCTCGGCGCGTGGCTCGACTGCGGCGTCGCTGTCGTGGAACAGACTGCGGCGCTGGGTGGCTCGCTCGGGGGGTACCCGCTGAACGCCGACTCGCGGGGCACGTCCTTTCTGGAATGCCTCGACGGCCCGGACTGTCATCCGCTGCTGGCCGAGGTCAGGGCCGACCCCGGGACCCGCGAACTGGAACGCTACCGCGACTCGCAACCGACGCTCGCGCTGGTCGACCGGTTCGAACGACGCCTCGGCGCCGCCATCCTGAAAGAGTTTGCCCGCCATCCCAACAGCCGCGCCTTCACCGGCACGACGGCGCTGGCGATCCAGCGCAAACCCGACCACTCGGTCGCCGTATTGGCCACCACCCCCGATGGGGAACGGACCATCATCCGGGCGGCCAGCGCCGTCGTCGCGCTCGGCGGCCGGCCGAACACATCGTGGGCCGGCGCCGAACTTGCGCCGGGCCTCGATCTCGGGCAGTGGCGCGGCAAGGTCGTCTCGAGCCACCGGCTACTCACCGTCGGGGGCGCCGACGAGGTCGCGCGCCGGCTTTCCCGCACCGACCGGGCGCCGCAAGTGGTCATCGTGGGCGGTGCGCACAGTGCCTTTTCCGCCGCATGGATGCTGCTGAAGCGGATTCCGGCGCTGCGCTTCGGCCCGAGCGGCGTGCACATCCTGCACCGCACCGAGCCGCGGCCGACATACACCTCACGCGACGCGGCGCGCGCCGACGCCTACGAATTCTCCGAATCCGATGTCTGCCAGGCCACCGGCCGCGTGCACCGGCTCGGCGGATTGCAGGGCGACGGGCGCGAGGTCTGGCGAAGCATTCACGGCAAGCCCGGAACCGCCCGCGATGACCGCGCCATCACGCTGCCCATCGGCAGCCTGGCACGCGCCGACCTGATCGGGCTTCTCGACGACGCGGATCTCATCGTGCCGGCGTTGGGCTACCGCCTGGCCACGCCGCCGATCTTCGACGACCAGCGCCTCCCGGTGCCGCTGGCGACCGACGGCCCGGCGGTCGGCCCGGACGCGCGGCTGCTGGCGGACGACGGCACCTCCATCCCGGACGTGTTCGGGGTCGGGCTGGGCAGCGGCTTCACGCCCTGGGGCGCGATGGAAGGCGAAGCCTCCTTCTCCGGACAGCAGAACAGCCTGTGGCTGTACCAGAACGGCCTCGGCGAAATGATCTACACCGGAGCGCGACAACTTGCCCTGCGGCAGCAGGCTTTAGCAGCCGAACAGACACCACTACCCGCATAGCAGAAACGAGAAAACCATGAAATGCCGCCTCTGTGAGTCGAACCGGCTGCGCAGCGTCCTGGATCTCGGCGCGACGCCGCCGTGCGAAAAGTTCCTCACCGCCGACGAACTCGACCAGCCCGAACAGACCTTCCCGTTGCATCTGCGGGTGTGCGAGGACTGCCTGCTGTTGCAGATACCCGCGCTCATCACGCCCGAGGAGACCTTCACCGAATACGCCTATTTCGCTTCGTATTCCGACAGCTGGGTGCAGCACGCCAAACTGTTCGTCGACGACGCGGTCCTGCGCCTGGGCCTCGACGCCGAATCGTTCGTGGTCGAGGTCGCCAGCAATGACGGGTATCTGCTGCAAAACGTTGTCGCGGCGGGCATTCCGTGCCTGGGCATCGAGCCATCGGCGAACGTCGGCGCCGCGGCCCGCGAGCGCAACGTACCCACGCTGACGGCGTTTCTGGACCAGGAGGTGGCGAAAACGGTTCGCGCCGAACATGGTCCGGCGGACCTGGTCGTCGCCAACAACGTCTACGCACACATACCCGACCTGCGCGGCTTCACCCGATCCCTGCGCGGGCTGCTCGCCGACGACGGCTGGCTCAGCATCGAGGTGCACCACGCGTTGAACCTGGTGCACCTGGGCCAGTTCGACACCATCTACCACGAACACTTCCAGTACTACACGCTTTTCGCCGCGATCAACGCGCTCGCCACCGCCGGGCTGGCCGTCGTCGACGTCGAACTGCTGGCGACCCACGGCGGCTCGATCCGCGTCTGGGCGCGCTCCGCCGAGGTCGCGGGGACACCGACGCAGCGGGTGGAAAAGGTACTGCGCGCGGAGGAGGCGGCGGGCCTGCACGACGCCGGCGGTTACCGGCAACTGCGGGCGCAGACCGAGACCGCCCGCCACGAACTGTTGCGGTTCCTGCTGCAGTGCCGCGCCGAAGGCAAGCGCGTCGTCGGCTACGGCGCGCCCGGCAAGGGCAACACCCTGCTGAACTACTGCGGCATCCGCAGCGACCTGCTGGAGTACACCGTCGACCGCAATCCCTACAAGCACGGCCGCTTCACCCCGGGCACCCGCATCCCCATCTACGAACCCGAGCGCATCGAACAGGACCGGCCCGACGTGGTGCTGGTGCTGCCCTGGAACCTGGAAGCCGAATTGACCGACCAGCTCTCCTATGTCGCCGACTGGGGCGGCCAGGTGGTCTTCCCCCTACCCACCCTGCACACGGTGTGACGATGACGAAATCCTGCCGCGGCTGTGGTGGCGCCGACCTGACCCGAGTCCTCGACCTCGGCGCCGTGCCGGCTGCCGACGAATTTCCCGCCGCCACCGAACCCGTCAGCCCGACGGAGTCGTCGCACCCCCTCGCGATGGATCTGTGCGGGCAGTGTGGCCTCGCCCAGCTCGCGCAGGATGACACCAGGACGGCCGAGCCGCGCGGTATCGAGCCGCAGGCGTTGCGGGACCAGGCGGCCGAAGCCGTGCGACGGGTAGCGGATGCGGGCTGGCTGCGGGGAGCGACCGTGCGCGAGTTCGGCAGTCCGCACGGCGGCACCTGGCTGCCGCTGCTGGCCGAACGCGGTTTCGAGCCGGCCGAATTCGCCGACGTCGTGCTGGATTCCTTCGGCATCATGCACGCCGGCGACCAGCGATCGGCCTTCCAGCTTCGGGCGCGCGCCACCGCACCGAACGGAGTGCTGCTGCTGCAGTTCCATTCCCTGCTCAGCATCGTCAGCAAGGGCCAGTGGACCTCGTTGCGGCACGGGCACTTTGCCTACTACTCCCTGACCTCGCTGACCAGGCTGCTGGCCGCGGTCGGGATGAGCATCGCATCGGCGTGGGAGTTCGACCTCTACGGCGGGACCGTGCTGGTCGCCGCCGTGCACGGTCGCCGCGCCCCCGACGAGCGCGTCACCGATATCCTGCAGCGCGAGAACGACTTCGGGATCACGGACCCGGATGTCGTGCGCACCCTGCACCGGGGAGCCCGGGATCACGTTGCGCGGCTGCGTGACTGGCTGCGTTTGCACGGACAGCAGCACACCTTGTACGGCTACGGCGCCGGCTCGCGCGTCGTGTCGCTGTTCAGCATCGCCGGCATCGACCGCACGCTGGTGCGGGCGGTCGCCGACGCTTCGCCGGCCAAGCAGGGGCGCCGGATACCGGGCACCGACGTGGAGATCATCTCGCCCGAGCAGCTCATCGCGGCCGACCCGGGCCAGGTCATGCTGACCTTGCCGGACCTCTACGACGAAGTCAACCAGGCTTACCCGCAGCTCAAGGGGCGTTGGTGTGAATTCGCTTAGGGTGCTGTGGCTTTCACCGTGGATGCGGCCGCTGGCGCGGGTGCAGGTCGAGGCGCTGCGCGCCCGCGGCGTCGAGGTGCTGTTGGTGACCTCCGACCAGCACCCGGAATCCGGTGCCCCCCGCGACTACGAACTGGTGCTCGACCCGCGGTTCCGCACCGCCGCCACTTGGGCTCCCACCGTCGCGGCCCGGCGCCGTGTGCGCGAGTTCGGCCCGCAGGTGGCGATCACCGAGCTGGTCCGCGATCCGCGCTGGATCGCGCTGGCCGGCCGCATCCCGCGGATCCAGCTGGTGCACGACGACCGCGCGCACGACCCCGGCGAACAGCGACCGGCCTACGAGCGCGCGGTGTTTGACCGCTGGGCTGCACGCTCGGCGGGCACCATCACCTACAGCCGCTACGTCGCCGCCGCGGTCGCCACGCAGCGCGGCATCGCGGGCACGCCCGTGCACACGCTGCCGCTCACCAGCGACCTCGACGCTGACCTGGTGCCGCCGCTGACGGGACCCGAGCGCCGCCGCGACTTCGTCATGGTCGGCCGGCTCAACCCGTACAAGAACATCGACGTGGTGCTCGATGCCTGGCAACGCCATGTCTGCGGCGGTGGCTGGCGCGGCGACGATCTGGTGCTGATCGGTGACGGGCCGATCGAGGAGAGCGCGCTGCCGCCACACACCCGGTGGCGCTCGGGCTCCTACCGCTACCGCGACGTCGTCGAAACCCTCGCCACCGCGAAAGGTTCGGTCGCCCACTACCGGCGCGCTTCGCAAAGCGGGGTGCAGGTGCTGTCGATGCAGCTGGGCGTCATGCCCATCGTGTCGATGGTGGGCGGGTTGCCCGAATACCAGCCGCCGGGCCGCCCCCCGGTCGCCGTCGACGACGTCGCCGGGTTGGCCGCCGCCTTCGACGAGCTTGCCGATCCGGGCACCTCGGCGCGGCTCGGGGCCGAAGCGGCGCGCCACTACGCGCAACGGTGCAGCGCCGACCACGTCGCGGACGGCTTGTTTGACGTTCTTGCGCGCACCACACAGAGCGACTTGAAGACCCCCTTAGAAGTAGCAGAGAGGCACTAGTCCGATGGATTTCCGCACCTTCACCCGAACGCTCAGGGCCCACTGGAAGCTGTTCGTCGGCGCGCTGCTGGCCTGCCTCCTGGGCGCCGGCGCCGTCACGACGATGCAGACGAAGAGCTACGAGTCGTCGGCCACCGTCCTCATCTCGTTCACCGGGGAGAACGACCTGGCCCTGGTCTTCGAGGGCACACAGGCTGTGCAAGAAAGGCTTTCGTCGTACGCGGCGATCGCCGGCGGCCACGGCGTGGCCGAGCGCGCGGTCAAAGACTTCCACCTTCCGGTCAGCGCCGACGCGCTGGCGGGCCAGACGCACGTGGAATACACGCCGAAATCCACACTGTTCACCATCTCGGTGGTGGACACCGACCCGAATCGTGCCGCGGCAGAGACCCGGGCGATGGCCGACTCGTTCGCGACGATGGTCGGAACACTCGGCGTGCCCAAGGGTCCCGCGCTGGTCAACACTTCAGCGCCGGAGGCACCGCCCAGCACCGAGGGCCAACCCCAGCCCAGCGAGGCGACCCCCGCGTCAGCACAGCCCGCGCCGCAATCCCCGGTGGCCAAGGCGACCGTGGTGGAGCAACCCGGCGTGCCGGATGAACCGATCAAGCCGGTGCCGATGCGCAACATGGCGATGGGTCTGGTCGCCGGGTTGCTGCTCGGTATCGGAGTGGCGCTGACGCGCGAGGCCACCGACCACACCGTGCGCACCCGCCAGAAGCTGGAAGAGCTTTCGGGCTTGCCCACCCTCGCCGAACTACCGGGCCAGCGCGGCAGCGCACCGCGGTGGGGCACCGACATCTCCTTCGACGATGCCGTCCGCGGGCTGCGGGCCCGGTTGTTGCGGGCGATGGGGCCCGAGGCCCGTCGCGTGGTGCTGACCGCCCCGTTCGGCGGCGAGGGAAGCACGACGACGGCGCTCAACCTGGCGCGGGCGTTCACCGAACTCGGCGAGGATGTACTGCTCGTCGAGGGCGACACCCGGCGTCCGGTGATCGCCGGCCTGCTGAAAGTCGATTCGGGAGAAGGGCTTTCCAATGCGCTGGCCGACCCCGACATCACGACCGAGGCGGTGAAGCCCACCACGATTTCCAAGCTGTTCGTCCTTGCCGCCCGGGCCGCCCGCCGCGACACCCTGCCCTGCAGCGCCTATCTGCCGGAGGTGCTGGACAAGGTGTTGCGGGACGCGTCGGCCACCTTCGACCGGACGGTGATCGACGCTCCGCCCGTGCTGGCCAGCGCCGACTCGGGCCTGTTGGGTGGGGCCGTGCCGGCCACCGTGCTGGTGATCCGGGCGGGCCGGACCACCGAGGACGAGCTCAACGACGCCGTCACCGCACTGCGCGCCGCCGGCGCCGAGATCGTCGGCACCGTGCTGACCGACGCGCGAATCGACCGGCACACCAAGGCGTCGGCCCGGACCTACCGGGCGAAGGTCAGCGGGGCGGTGTGATCCGGTGATCCGGTACTTGCGGAACCGGCAGCGGTTGGCGCTGGCCGGCGTCGTACTCGGCGGGTTCCTGTTCGGGTGCTTTCTGTTTGGCGTGTTGTCGGTCCGCAACACCACCCAGGGTGTGATGCTGATCGGCGCGCTGTTCTGCCTGGTCGTGTACTGGGCCAAGCCGGAGGCGATGACCTGGGTCGCGCTCTTTCTGGCCTGCGCGGCGCTGCCGGAGGGCCTGCACGTCGCCAAAGTCATTGGCCCGGTGACCATCTACGCCTATCACGTGATACTGGTGTTGGCCATCTGCTACCTGATCCCCTTGGTGCGGCCGCGGTTCTCCGACTATGTGCTACCCGGGATATTCGCGTCGGTCGTGGTGTATTTCGCCGCGGTCGGGTTTTCCACCGGGCACGACGCGGCGGCGATCGTGCACGAAGCCATCTTCCTGTTCGAGATGGTCGCGGGGTTCCTGCTCGCCGTGCTGATCGTCTACGGCGGCTACGTCAAGGGCGTGCTGTACACGGTCGTGGCGACCCTGTGGTTCTCGGCGGGCATGGCGGTGTTGAGTTCCTCGGGCGCCCTGCGCTTGGCCGGCCGGCTGGAAAGCATGGAGGCGACGACGGGCGACGCGGCGAGCCGCGTGATCACGTCGAGCCTGACACCGGCCATCGCCGTGCTGGCGGCACTGCTCGCCACGCAGATCGTCGGGCGGATCAGGCCGGTGTGGTATCTCGCCCTGGGGGTGCCCGCGTTGATCGTGTCGATGTTGGCGTTCTCCCGCAACACGTTGATCGCCCTGGCCGTGGCCGCCGTCGTCGCGTTCTTCGCCAGCCCGGGCTGGTCGGCGCTGCGCCGGACGGCGGGGTTCACGGCCATCGGCGCCGCACTGCTGGCGGTGGCGGTGCCGGGGGCGTTGTTCCTGCTGCAGCATTCGACGGCGGGGGCCTGGCTGGGCGATCAGCTCAGCGCGTTCAATCACCGTGTGCTCGGCGGTGTTTCGGCCAGCGCGCTCGCCGTGGATCAATCGACCCTGGACCGGTTGGCCGAGGACGCCAACCTCAACCGGGCGATCGCCCAGGCGCCGATGTTCGGGCACGGGCTGGGATACCAGTATCAGCTGCCGTTCGGCACCGATCCCAACGAGTTCACCAACACGCTGGGAACCACCTATGCGCACAACTTCTACCTGTGGTGGCTGGCCAAGGCGGGGGCCGTCGGCATGGGGGCCTTCGCCCTGTTCTCGCTCGCGCCGCTGGTTCGGGCGCTGCGCAGCGCCTCGAAGGAGGCGAAGGTCAGCGCGGCCGTCAGCGCCGGGTTGCTGGTGATGTGCATCATCGATCCGCTGCCGGAGGACTCGGCCAACGCGTTGACGCTCGGCGCCACCCTGGGCGCGGCGCTGGCGTTCGCCAACCTGCGGCGCCGGGCCCGGGAAGCGCAGCAAGAGACCGAACTCGAGCCCGAGGAGCCGCCCGTGCTGGCGGGAGCCGCCGCGTGAGCGCGCCGCTGCGGGTGCTCGTGGTCGGGCCCGCGCCGGCCGCGGCGACCAGCCGCGGCGGCATGGCGACCGTGACCGCCCTGATGGTCGCGCATCCGGACGAGCGGTTCCGGATCATCACGGTGCCCACGTTCGTGGATTCCTCGCTCTGGCAGCGGTTGTCGGTCGGCGTGTGGGGAATGCTGCGCGCCAGCTGGCTGGTGCTGCTCGGTCGCGCCGACGTCCTGCACGTCCATCTGGCGCACGGCGGCAGCGTGGTGCGCAAGGCGCTGCCGTTGTTCGCGGCGCGGCTGGCGCGCGTGCCGGCGGTGGTGCACGGGCACAGCTACGACTTCGGCGGCTGGTTCGACCGGCTGCCGCCGCTGGGCCGGCGGGCCGTCCGGCGGGCGCTGATCGCCGACCACTGGCTGGTGCTGGGCGAGCGCCACGTCGAGGAGTACACCAGCCGGCTGCCGCGCACCGTGGGCCGAATCGATGTGCTGCACAACGCCGTCCGGATTCCCGAAACACCGGTCGCACACGGTGGCCCATCGGTGCATGCCGTCGCGCTCGGCCGGCTGGGCGAGCGCAAGGGCAGCTACGACATCATCGCGGCGGTCGCCGCGCTCGACGAGACCGTCCGCGGGGGGCTGCGCGTGACCTTGGCCGGCGACGGCGAGGTCGACGAGGTGCGCTCCGCGGTCGCCGCGGAGGGCCTGTCGTCGACGATCCACGTCGCGGGGTGGCTGGACCCCAGGGCAAGGGACGAACTGCTCTCGACCGCACAGGTTTTCGTGCTGCCCAGCCGCGATGAGGGCCTGCCGATGGCATTGCTGGAGGCGATGGCCTACGGGCTGGCGCCGGTGACCACGGACGTCGGCAGCATCGGTGAGGCGGTGAGCGACGGGGTCAACGGCATCCTGGTCCCGCCCGCGACACCGGCCCGACTCGCGGACGCACTCGCGACCCTGGTGACCGATGAGGCCCTGCGTGCCCGGCTGGGCACCGCCGCGCGGGAGCGCGCCACCGATTTCGGGCTCGAGCGTTGGTACCAAAGGCTGGCCCGGCTTTGGACCGACGCGTCCGGCGCGCGAACGTCGCTACCCGTGGGTTAAATTCTGCGGGTCGCGCGGGATATCAAGTGTCGCAATTGGATACCCGCCCGAACCGTCGCGGCCGTCGCGCGCCAACTGCATCGGCGGATAGTTCACCACGTGGGCCGCGCCCGGCTTGTGCTGTTGCCATTCCACGGCCGCACGCAGCGTGTAGTGTCCGGCGGTCAAGCCCGCCAGGTCGATGTGCACCGTCTCGGTCGTCGACTGCGAGGCGGGTTCCTCACGTGCGCTCGAACCGGACTCGTCGTGGACCAGGGTCTTCAGGTTTACCGTCGCGGGGAGCGTCCGCACCACCGTTCCGGCGAAATCCACCAGCCGATAGCCGGGCACCCAATTCTCGGTGGCGGCCGCCGAGCCGTAGTTGGTCCACGCGACCGAGATGCTCGCCACGTTCCCTTGTTTAGAGTCCTGAATGGACTGTGATCCCGGCCGCGCTTCGACGGAGTACCGGTATCCGGCCGACGCATTCGCCTGTGCCCAAATCAGATACAGCTTCGGGTCCATCGCCGACGTCGAACTGCGGTCCGGAAAATTGATGCTCGAGGTCATCGACACCTGATAGCGGATGACGTCGTGCAGGCCCTTCTCGTAATACGACTGCGGGTCGGTTCCGTTCGGCAACCCACACCACTCGGTGATCACCAACCCCGAGGCCAGCCGCTGCTTGATCGCGTTGACGAGCCCGTCGTTGGACTGCACGTACTGGGAGCCACTGGACTCGGCCCACGCCGGCAGCGGCGCCTGGACGCCGAGGCAATCGGAGCGGATGCCGACCGGCGCGACGAGCTTCTTGGTGACGTCATCGGCGAGCAGTTCGCGGGTGATCTCCGGGTTGTCCGGGTTGACCACCATCTGGGTGTGCGGAAAGGCGTTGACGTTGGCCGCCACCAGTTGCGCAATGGACGCCTTGGTGATGCTCTGGTCGCGGAATTGGCTGTAATACCCCAAGGCCGACTGGCTTTCGTCGGGCCCGGGCCCCGGCGCACCCAGGGTGTCACGCAGGTAGGCGATGTGGTTCTCGCTGAAATCCCCGTAGCCCGAGAACTCGAACACGCTGAGCCGCTCGTCGCCGTCGTAGCGGCGGCCCAGCGCGGCGAGCAGGTCGGCGAACCCGCGCAGGTATGCCTGGTCATTCCAGTTCGGCACCACCTGCGTCACCCCGGGCGTGGGGCTGTTGGCCGGCGCGGTGTAGTTGGTGCTGGCGCCCGCCGAAGCACGCACCCAGTCGGGGATCTCGATGTTCGTGTTGTCCTGATACGAACTGTTGCAACAGGAGTTGTAGCTCTGCACGCGCAGCGTCAGCCGCATGTTGCGGGCGCCCAGCTTGTTGAGCGTGTCGTCGATCGCGCTGAAGTCGTACCTGCGGTCGTCGGGCGCGTCGGGCGGGAGCGTGCGCGGGTCGACGGGCTGCAACTGCCGCCACGTGACGCGCAGGCTGGCGTCGCTGGATGCGGGCCAGGCGGGGTAGCGCTGCTGAGCGTTATTCGCTTGCGGGAAAAGTGGTTCCAGCAGATCCTCGTACTGGCCGCGCAGCGGGTTGGGGATCTCCTGCACGGACGGCGGGATGGCCGGACTCACCATCGCGTTCAGCGGCCCCGGGTTGGTCTTGCTGCCGCACCCGTTCAGGACCAACGACGCGCAAGCGACGACAACCATCGCGTTTCTTCTCACCGTAGGGACCATCGGGTGTCAGATGGCGCCCAGCGACAGTGCCTCGCGGTCAGCAAGGAACGGCATCGGCATCCAGCGCGCCGACAGCAGCGCCTCCATGGCATTGCCCGGGACGGGGCGCGACAGTAGGAATCCCTGCGCACGGTGACAGCCGTGTTGCATCAAAGTCAGTGCGGCGGCCGGTGTTTCGACGCCTTCGGCGACCAGCTGCAGACCGAAGGCCTCGGCCAGCCCGATGATGGCACGCACGATCGCCAGGTCACCGGCGTTGGTACCGAGGTCGCGGACGAATCCGGTGTCGATCTTGAGCATGTCGACCGGAAGCGACTTCAGGTGCGACAGCACGGCATAGCCGGTGCCGAAGTCGTCGATCGCGATCTGGACCCCGACCTCTTTGAGTTCCGACAGGGTCTTGCGGGTGGCTTCGATGTCGTGCACCACCGCGCGCTCGGTGATCTCCAGGCACACCGACCCGCCGTCGATGCCGAACTCGTCGATGGTGTCGGCGACGCTGCGCACGAACCCGCGGGTGATCAGTTGCACGGGCGACACGTTGATGCGCAACACGGCACTCTGTCCCACCCCGTTGGCCCGCCATCGGGCGAACTCGGCGCAGGCGCTGCGCATCACCCAGCGGCCCAATTCGCCGGCCAGGTTGGTGGACTCGGCCACCCCGATGAACGAGTCCGGAAGCAGCAGGCCCCAAATCGGGTGCCGCCAGCGCACCAGCGCCTCGGCCGCCACGATCGCGCCGGTCCACAAGTCGACTTCGGGCAGGTAGTGCAGCAGCAGCGCCTCGCTGTCGATGTCGCCCTGCAGGTGCAGCTCGATGTCGTTGCGGAAGGCGCTTTTCAGACTCATGTCGTCGGTGGACAGCGCGACTTGGTTGCCGCCCCCGCGCTTCGCGGTCAGCACAGCCTCGTCGGCGCGGCGGAGCAGATCGGTGCTGTTGTCGCGGCCCGGTGTGCCCACGGCCACCCCGATGCTCACGGTCCGCGTGATCATGTGGCCGCCGATCGCCAGCCGCTCACGCAGCATCGCCCCGAGGCGCCGCGCGAACGACTCGGCGCTCGTCGTCGACATCGACTGGTCCGGAATCACGACGAACTCGTCGCCGCCCAGCCGCGCGATCATGCTCTGGCTTCCGGCACACACCCGAATGCGTTGGGCGAACACCCGGATGAACCAGTCGCCCGCGGTGTGGCCGAGGTAGTCGTTGATCGGCTTGAGCCGGTCCAGGTCGAGGTAGAGCACCGCGACCGGTCCGCCGCTTCCGGCGGCAAGCCGTTCGGACAGATGCGCGACCAGCGCGCGCCGGTTGTACAGGCCGGTCAGATCGTCGTGCTCGGCCAGATAGCGCAGCTTCTCCTCGGCCGTAATGCGCGCCTGAAGCTGCGCGAACAGCGCCGCAACGGCCTCGAGCGTGTTGATCTCCTCCTGCTTCCATTTGCGCGCGCCGTACTTGACGAAGCCGAGCACTCCGGTGGTGATCTCCCCGGACACCAGCGGTGCGGCCGCCACCGACGGTGACGTCGACGCGTTGCCCCTGCCAAGCCAGCGCGGCAACGCCGGGCCGCTCTGTTCCGGCCGTATCACCACCGGTTTCCGACCGTGTTCGCACTGCGCGAGCACCGGGTCGGCGCTGGTGAAGTGGACGACGGCCAGCGGGTCGGGGTCCGGCACGTCGGTGCGCGGCGGCCATTCGGCGACCAACACCGAGGCGCGGATGTCGTGATCGTGGTGGCGCAGGAAACTGGCGTCCACATCGAACTGCTCGACCAGCTGCGCCAGGACGTCTTCGCTGACCCGCGTCGCGGTGGAGGCCGTGGCCACCATCAGTCGCGTGGCGACCGAGGTGACAACGAGGTCCAGGCTGCGCGGCAAGGCGTCCTCCGATGCGGGGAATATGTCCCGTCTGGGGGGACGGTCATCCAAGCTGGCCCGGGGCAGGTCAGGGACTTTCGGTCAAAGATTGCTGCGCACAAGCTTAACATGCGCAACCCCAGCTCAGCGTGCGTGGACCGGCACCGAGACGCCAGGTCACCGGCGGTTTTTTCGGCACCCGGGATTGCGCGCGCTAGGCTGCTGGCGTCCTGCCAGAAACCGGGGAGACCACCGCAGATGCCCGTCGCACACTCGGCCAAACGCTGGCTCGCGCCCGCGGTCAAAACCCTCGCCCCCCGCCGCTTCTGGCGGCGCAAGTACGGCATTCTGCAGCGCCTTGGCGAGTCCCGCCCCGACATCCAGCTGGTTGCCTCGCTGTGCGATGCCGATCGGGTCTCGTTGGACATCGGGGCCTCCATCGGCGAGTTCACCATCGCGATGCTCGGATCGTCGCGTTCGGTGATCGCCTTCGAACCCCGTCCGACCCAGGCCCGCGACCTGACCGCGATGTTCGACGCGGTCGGTGCGGCCGTGCGGGTCGAGGCCGTGGCGCTGTCGGACACGCTCGGGGTGACGGCCATGCGGGTGGTGGAATCCGACCCGGGCCGCAGCACGATCGACGACAGCAATCAGCTCAGCGACGCCGAGAGCGGCAGCGTCGGCACCATCGATGTGCCGGTGAAGCGCCTCGACGACCTGCACCTCGACGATATCGGCCTGGTCAAGATCGACGTCGAGGGCCACGAACTCGCGGTGCTGCGCGGCGCCGTCGACACCCTGCGCCGCAACCGGCCCGCCGTGGTCGTCGAAGCCGAGGAACGCCATCACCCCAATGCCGTCGCCGCGATCACCGAGCTTCTCACCGGGCTCGGCTACACCGGCCATTTCGACATCGACGGCGCCCGGCACGCCGTCGAGGAGTTCGACGCCGCCGAGCACCAAAACCCCGCCAACATCGGCGACCGCCAGGACGACTGGCAGGCCCACGGCGTCTACGTCAACAACTTCGTGTTCCTGCCCCAAGCGCAGTGAAACAGCTCACATTTCTCGGCTGAAGCCGGCCGCGCTGTCACATCCGGTGGGTCTGCGGTGTCTTGAGGGCACACGCCCAGAACAGGAGACACCCATGACAGAGCAACCAACCCGCCCCGAAACACGCATCGTCGTCATCGGCGGCGGGTACGCCGGAACGCTGGCCGCCAATCACCTACGTGTGCGCCCCGATCTCGAGATCACGCTGGTGAACCCGCGGCCGGTCTTCGTCGAGCGCATCCGGCTGCACCAGCTGGTCGCCGATAGCGGCACCGCCACCGTGGATTACGGCACGCTGCTCGGCGACGGAATCCGGCTGGTCATCGACGGCGCCGAGGGCATCGACACCGCCACCCGGCGGGTGCATCTGACGTCGGGCGCCGCGCTGGACTACGACTACCTCATCTACGCCGTGGGCAGCACCGGCGCGATCCCGGCGGTGCCGGGCGCGGCCGAATTCGCTTACTCCGTAGCCGATTTGGACAACGCGCAACGGCTGCGTCACGCCCTGCTCGACCTGCCACCGGACGCGCCCGTCGCGGTCGTCGGCGGCGGGTTGACCGGCATCGAAGCGGCCGCCGAGCTGGCGCAGCAGGGACGCCCGGTGGCCCTGGTGTGCGGCGGGATCCTCGGACCGTCGTTGAGCACGCGCGGCCGGCGCTCGGTCGGCCGGCGGCTGCGCAAGCTGGGGGTGGACGTGCTGGAATCCATCGCGGTCAGCGAGGTGCGGTGGAATACGGTGGTGCTGAACGACGGCGCCGTGCTGCCCAGCGCCGCCACGGTGTGGACCGCAGGCTTCGGTGTGCCGGATCTGGCCGCCCGCAGCGGATTTCGCACCGACGCGCTGGGCCGGCTCCTCACCGACGAAACGCTGACGTCACTCGACGACGAACGGGTCGTCGCCGCGGGTGACGCCGCGGCCCCGTCGGGCCACCCGTTGCGGATGAGCTGCCAAGCCGCCGGGCCGTTGGGCGCCCAGGCCGCCAACACCGTGCTCAGCCGCATCGCCGGCACCACGCCCGCACCGCTGAGCCAGGCGTTCGTCGGCCAGTGCATCAGCCTGGGCCGCGCGCACGGAACGATTCAATTGGCGCGCACCGACGACACCCCGGTCAACATCGTCGTCGGCGGCCACAGCGGCGCGCGGATCAAGGAAGCGATCTGCAGGGGCACGCTGTGGGCCATCCGGCGCGAGGCCGCCAAGCCCGGCTCGTATTACTGGCTCAAGGGCGGCAAGCGCTCCGCCCGGTTGGCGGACGAGCAGCGCATCGCACTGCGATGACGGCTCACCTATCAGAGGGGGGCGAGCACGCCGAACGGTTCACACTGTTACGCCCGCTGCTGTTCACCATCGCCTACGAAATCCTGGGCTCGGCGACCGAAGCCGACGACGTGCTGCAGGACAGCTATCTGCGGTGGGCCGACGTCGACCTGACCGGCGTGCACGACACCAAGTCGTATCTGGCCCGGCTGGTGACGCGCCAAGCGCTCAACGCGTTGCGGGCCGACGCCCGGCGCCGCGAGGAGTACGTCGGCCCCTGGTTGCCCGAACCGCTGCTGCTCGATGAGCAGGATCCGTCGGCCGACGTCGTTCTGGCGGAATCGGTTTCGATGGCCATGCTGGTCCTGCTGGAGACACTCAGTCCGGACGAGCGGGCGGTGTTCGTGCTGCGCGAGGTGTTCGGTTTCGACTACGGAGAGATCGCCGACGCGGTGGGCAAACAGGCGCCGGCGGTCCGCCAGATCGCCCACCGGGCACGCGAACACGTGCGGGCGCGCCGCAAGCGTTTCGACACGCTCGACCCGCGGCGCAGCGCCGAGATCACCGCCCAGTTTCTGATCACCGCGGCCAGCGGCGACGTGCAAGCCCTGATGACGATGCTCGCTCCGGACGCCACCTGGACGGCCGACAGCGGCGGTCTGGTCAGCGCCGCACGCCGGCCGGTCGTCGGCGCCGACCGGGTGGCCAGGGCCGTCGCCGGGCTGATGAGCAAAGCCGGCGCGGACCTGCGTGTGGAAATGGTCACCTGCAACAGCGCCCCGGCGGTCCTGCTCTACCTGGGCGAGGTCCTCGAGGGGGTGATCACGGTGGAGGTCGTCGACGACAAGATCACCAACTTCTACGTGATGCGCAACCCCGAAAAGCTCACCACCCTGGCCGTCACGCGCGCGATCAGCCGGGACTGAAGCCGGAAATCAGTGTTTCTGTCAAGCTAGGGCGGTGCGAATCGACCGGCTCGGCGACCTTGGCCACGCACCCGCGGTGCTGCGTGCCGTCGGTGACGCCGCCGGCCGGCTCGGGCTGCCGCCGCCGGCCGCACTGACCGGCGAGTGGTTCGACGCGCTTGCGGTGATCGCGCCCAGCGTGTCGGTGCAACCGGTGCGGCCCGGCGACGCGTTTCCCGTCCGCGGGCGCCCGGCCGGCCGGGCCCGCGCCGAGTCGTCCGGGGCGGTGGGCGGCGGTTGGGTCGGCTACCTGTCCTATCCCGACGCCGCGGTCGACGGGCGGCCCAACCGGATCCCCGAGGCCGCCGGCGGATGGACCGACTGCGTGCTGCGCCGCGACCGCGAGGCGCAGTGGTGGTACGAGAGCCTGTCCGGCGCGCCTATGCCGGACTGGCTGGCCCACGCACTGGCGGCGCCGACGAGAGTGCCCGCGCCGCGACGGGATTGCCGGATCGACTGGGATCCGCCCGACCGGGAGGTGCATCGCGACGGTGTGCTTGCCTGCCTGGAGGCCATCCGCGCCGGCGAGATCTACCAGGCGTGCGTGTGCACGGAGTTCACCGGGACGGTCAACGGGGCGCCGTTGGACTTCTTCATCGACGGGGTGGCCCGGACGGCCCCGGCCCGCGCGGCCTACCTCGCCGGCGAATGGGGCGCGGTGGCATCGTTGTCTCCGGAGCTTTTCCTGCGTCGTCGCGGCGATGTCGTGACATCCAGCCCGATCAAGGGCACCCTGCCGCTGGACGCGTGGCCGTCGGCGCTGCGCGCCTCGGCTAAAGACGTGGCCGAGAACATCATGATCGTCGATCTGGTCCGCAATGACCTTGGCCGCGTGGCGATTACCGGTACCGTCACCGTCCCGGAGCTGTTGGTCGTGCGCCGCGCGCCGGGCGTGTGGCACCTGGTCTCCACGGTGTCGGCGCGGGTCCGCGCCGAGTTGCCGACGTCGGCGCTGTTGGATGCCGCCTTCCCGCCGGCCTCGGTCACCGGAACCCCGAAACTTCGTGCCCGCCAGCTGATTTCGCAATGGGAGCAGCATCGTCGCGGAATATACTGCGGCACAGTCGGTCTGGCGTCCCCCATCGCCGGGTGCGAGTTCAATGTCGCGATCCGGACCGTCGAGTTCGCCCCAATCGGCAACGCCGTCCTGGGGGTCGGCGGCGGGATCACCGCCGACTCCGATCCTGACTCCGAATGGCAGGAGTGCCTGGACAAAGCGGCGACCATCGTCGGCCTTCCGTCCGCCGCAACCGCGGCGCCGGTCGGCTAGCGACCTGGCATTTTGCCAATAACGCCACGTCGCGGGCAGAATTTTCTTACGCTTAGGTGCACTAGCGACACATAGCGATTCGACAGCGAGGGGGTGTGATGAGAGCCGCTGTCCTCGGCGCGGCCGCCGCAGCCACTTTGCTGGGTGGGGTGCTGGCAGTCACGCCGCTGAGCACGGTCGAAAGCCCGGCCAAGGACGCGGTGGCATGCTCCGGCGCTTCCTGCGAGCGGCTGGCCTCGGTGCTGCAGCCCCAGGCGGGTCCGCCGGCCACAGCGCCGGTCGCCGCCGCGCCGGTCGCCCCGCCGCTCGCGGCCCCGCCCGCACCTCCGGCACCGGCGCCTGCCCCACCCGCACCCGCGCCCATGCCGTTCCTGCAGCCCGCAGCCGCCCGGGTGAT
Organism: uncultured Actinomycetota bacterium; assembly: GCA_963758775.1. Lineage (GTDB taxonomy): Bacteria > Actinomycetota > Actinomycetes > Mycobacteriales > Mycobacteriaceae > Mycobacterium. Next base: position 128,227 of record CAVWWU010000009.1, on the reverse strand, counting down.
CGCGCCGACACTGGCCGGCCCGCAACCAGCGGCGCCCGGCGCGGCTGTGCCGGGGACCCCCGCGCAGCCCGGCGCGGTGATCCCCGGAACCAACATTCCCATCCCACCCGAGCTGCAAAATCAGGCCTACGCGATCGTCAACAGCGTGGTGGCCGCCGAATCGGCGCAGGTCGCGAGCCCGATCATCAGCGGCGTGGTGGGCGGCGCCTCGGGCCTGGTCGGCGCTGTGGGCAGCCTCGGCGCATCGGCCGTGACGCTCGTGGTGCTGCTGAACGAGTTGAACAACGGCGCGGGCGGCGGGCTGACCACGGCCAACCTGGTGGCGATGCTGATACCCGGGGCCGGCGTCATCGAGCAACTGGACCCGGCGCTGGTCGCGCAACTGAACACGGTGGACCTCGCGCAGCTGCTGAGGTCAGTCGATGTCGCGAAGCTGAACCCGGCCGACCTCACGAAGCTCACCTCGGTCCCGGCGATACAGGCCGCACTGCGCAACCTGCCGCCGCCGAACCTCGCCGCGCTCCCGAGCCCCGAGCAGGTGCTCGCGGTACTGCACAGCCTGCCGCCGCCGCAACTGCCGCCGCTGCCGCCGCCCCCGGTGATCTGCGGTCCCTGGATCGGGTTCTGGCAGCCCTGCATCTAGCGGCGTGACCGCAGCACCGCGTCGTAGAGCTCGCTCGAGCGGACGCCGGGGTGCGCGGCGGCCACCCGATTGCACGCGTCCTTGACGCGCATCCCGTCGGCGACGAGGTCCTGCACCTGCGCCACCAGCGAAATCGGGTCGGCGGTCGGCGTCGCGCCGGCCAGCACCACCGTGATCTCGCCGAGCACCCCGTCGGCCGCCCACGCCGCCAGCTCACCGAGCGACCCCCGCACCACTTCCTCGTGCACCTTGGTCAGCTCCCTGCAGACCGCCGCCAGGCGCTCCTCGCCGAGCTGTTCGGCCGCGTCACGCAGGCAGGCCGGCAGCCGGCGCGGCGACTCGAAGAAAACGCAGGTGCGCCGCTCGTCGGCCAGCGAGGCCAGCCAGCTCCGGCGCGCCGAGCCCTTGCGCGGCGCGAAACCCTCGAAGCAGAACTTCTCCGCCGGTAGCCCGGACACGGCCAGGGCCGTGATCACCGCCGACGGCCCGGGTAAGCACTGCACCGGCAGGCCGGCCTCGACGCAGGCCGTAACCAGGCGATAGCCGGGGTCGCTGACGACCGGCATGCCCGCGTCGCTGACCACCAGCACCGTCGCTCCGGCCTGGATCGCGTCGACCAGCGCGGGCACCCGCGCGGCCTCGACAGAATCGAACATGCTGAGCACCCGGCCGGTGATCGTGACGTCGAGGGCCTTCGCCAGGTTTCGGACGCGCCGGGTGTCCTCGGCGGCCACGACGTCCGCGGACCCCAGCGCCGCGATCAGCCGGGGCGACGCATCTGCCGGCTGGCCCAGGGGCGTCGCGCCGAGCAACAGCCGACCATCGTCTGCGCCGCTCCTCCTCATCGCTTCGCTCTGCATCGTCGTCGGCGCGCCTCGTCTGCGCCGCTCCTCCTCATCGCTTCGCTCTGCATCGTCGTCGGCGCGCCTCGTCTGCGCCGCTCCTCCTCATCGCTTCGCTCTGCATCGTCGTCGGCGCGCGGTCATGCCGGACAGCCTACGATCGACGTGATGACCGCCCCGCCCCGCCAATCCCCGGCCCGTGCCGCGGAGCGGGTGGTGCCCGTCGTCAGCCCGGGACCGCTGGTTCCGCTCGCCGATTTCGGGCCGCTGGACACCGCGCGCGGCTGGATCGTGACCGGCGTCATCACCCTGCTCGCCGCGGTGACCCGCTTCTTGAATCTCGGCTCGCCGACCGATGCGGGCACACCTGTCTTCGACGAGAAGCACTACGCGCCCCAGGCCTGGCAGGTGCTGAACAACCACGGGGTGGAAGACAACCCCGGGTTCGGCCTGGTGGTGCATCCCCCGGTCGGCAAGCAGCTGATCGCCGTCGGCGAGGCGATCTTCGGCTACAACGGCATCGGCTGGCGGTTCACCGGCGCGCTGCTCGGTGTGGTCATGGTGGCACTGGTGGTGCGGATCGTGCGGCGCATCAGCCGCTCGTCGCTGATCGGCGGCATCGCCGGGCTGCTGCTCATCTGCGACGGCGTCAGCTTCGTCGCGGCGCGCACCGCGCTGCTGGACGGCTTCCTGACCTTTTTCGTGGTCGCGGCGTTCGGCGCGCTCATCGTCGACCGCGATCAGGTTCGACAACGCATGCACGTCGCGCTCGTCGAGCGTCGCACCACCGACACCGATTGGGGTCCGCGGCTCGGCGTGCGCTGGTGGCGGTTCGGAGCCGGGGTGCTGCTCGGATTGGCTTGCGCGACAAAGTGGTCCGGCCTGTACTTCGTGGTGTTCTTCGGCGCCATGTCGTTGGCGTTCGACGTGGCCGCGCGCCGCCAATACCAGGTCACCAGGCCCTGGCTGGGCGTTCTGCGCCGCGACCTGTTCCCCACCGGATACGCGCTGGCCCTCATCCCGCTCGCGGTCTACCTGGCCTCCTATGGGCCGTGGTTCGCGTCCGAGACCGCGATCGACCGGCACGAGGTGGGCCAGACGATCGGGCCCCACTCGGATTTCCCGCTGCCCGACGCGGTGCGGTCGCTGTGGTACTACACGTCCAAGGCGTTCCAGTTTCACGCCGGCCTGACGAATTCCGCCGGCAACTACCACCCCTGGGAATCGAAACCGTGGAGCTGGCCGATGTCGTTGCGGCCGGTGCTCTACGCCATCGACCAGCAGAGCGTTTCCGGTTGCGGCGCCCAGTCCTGCGTCAAGGCCGAGATGATGGTCGGCACGCCCGCAATGTGGTGGCTCGCGGTGCCGGTGCTCCTCTACGCGACGTGGCGCGCGGCCATCCTGCGGGATTGGCGCTACGCGGCCGTCCTGGTCGGTTATTGCGCCGGCTGGCTGCCGTGGTTCGCCGACATCGACCGGCAGATGTATTTCTTCTACGCGGCGACGATGGGCCCGTTCCTGGTGATGGCCATCGCGCTGATCCTCGGCGGCGTTCTGTACCCGCCGGGACGCGCCACCCTTCCGCACGGTTCGTTGAGCGCGCAAAGCGCCGAACGACGCACTCTGGGTCTCGTCGTCGTGTCCTGCTACCTGGCCGTGGTGGTGACGAACTTCGCGTGGCTGTTTCCCGTGCTGACCGGCCTGCCGATCTCGCAGCAGACCTGGAACATGGAAATCTGGCTGCCCAGCTGGCGCTGAGCGGTGCCCGGCCGCTAGAGCGGGTCGCGCGCGGCGGGACAGGACATGCAGCGCGGGCCACCGCGACCGGTGCCCAACTCGGATCCCGCGATGGTCAGCACCTCGATGCCCGCGTCCCGCAGGCGAGCGTTGGTCTGCACGTTGCGCTCATAGGCGACCACGACACCGGGCGCCAGCGCCAGCGTGTTGTTGCCGTCGTCCCACTGCTCGCGTTCGGCGACCACGGGATCCAACCCGGTGTCGATGACGCGCAACTTGTCGATCCCGATCGCACTCGCGGCCGCCTCCAGGAACGGAGCCGAGTCGCCGATGGTGACGCCGTCTGGCGTGCGCTCAATTGTGAAGGCGCGCAGCGTGTCCACGATGTTCGCGTACATCACCACCGTGTCGGTGTCGACCATCGTGCACACCGTGTCGAGGTGCATCTGCGCGCGCCGCTGCGCGATCGGCACGGCGAGGACCGTGCGTGCCAGGTCGTCGTCGAAAAGGCTGCGCGCCAACGCTTCCGCACCGGCCGGAGTGGTGCGCTCGCCCACCCCGATGGCGACCACACCCGGAGCGAGCAACAACACGTCGCCGCCCTCGACGGGGGCGGTGCGGGACTCGTAGGCCTTGCGCACGCCGGTGAACCGCGGGTGATGGGCGTAGATCAGATCGGTCAGCGACGTCTCGCGCACCCGCGCGCGCAGCGCCAGCGACGGGATTACCACCCGCGGCCCCACCCAGATCGAGGAGTCGCGGGTGAACACCAGATTGGGCAGCGGCTCGATGACGAAGTCCGCGCCGTGGTGCATGCGAAGCACCAGCGACACGTCGGTGCGGGTATCCGACGGAAGCTCGTTGAAGGTCATGCCGGCCATCAGCACGTGGGCCAGCGCGGCCGGCTCGAGGCCCCGCAGATAGGCCGAAAGCTCTTGTGCCAGTGGCGCTCCCAGTCGGCGTGCGTCGACGGCGGCGGCCACCCCCTGCATCCGGGCGGCCCCGCTGCCCAACGCCTCGGTCAGCAGCTGTGACAGCAACAGCACCTCGACGCCGCGCGACCGCAGCAGCCCGGCGAATTCGTCGTGCTCGTCCTGCGCGCGCGACACCCAGGGCAGGCCGTCGAACAGCAGCTGGTCGTTGTTGCGGGGGTTGAGTCGCAGCAGTTCCGCGCCGGGACGATGCAGGATGGCAACCCGCAACGGCCCCACCTCGGAATTGGTGCCCCACTCGGCAAAACTCACAAATAGCACGGTAGCCGCTCGCCGCGTCACTCCCGCTTTGATCGAACGGATGTGCGATAGACTGGCGGCCGTGGGGACCCAGAAACAGGGGGCGCAACCGGTGCAGGGCTCGCTGTTCGAGCTCCACGACCGCCGGCAACTCGGGGACGGGGCCTTCATCGACATCCGCGCCGGCTGGCTCTCCGGTGCGGAAGGCATGCTCGACGAGCTACTGGCCACCGTGCCGTGGCGGACCGAACGCCGCCAGATGTACGACCGGGTGGTCGACGTGCCCAGGCTGGTGAGTTTTCACGACCTGACGGTCGAAGATCCCCCGCATCCCGAGCTCACCCGATTGCGCCGCCGGCTCAACGACATCTACGCCGGCGAGCTCGGCGAGCCGTTCACCACCATCGGGCTGTGCTGTTACCGCGACGGCTCCGACAGCGTCGCCTGGCACGGCGACACCATCGGGCGCAGCAGTTCGGAGGACACCATGGTGGCCATCCTGAGCCTCGGCGCCACGCGTACCTTCGCGCTGCGCCGACGCGGCGGCGGCCCCTCGCTGCGCCTGCCGCTGGCCCACGGCGATCTGCTGGTGATGGGCGGATCATGCCAACGCACCTGGGAACACGCGGTTCCCAAGACGACCGTGCCCGCGGGACCGCGAATCAGCATCCAGTTCCGGCCGCGCGACGTGCGTTAGACCTGATTGCGCCACTCCTTACTCGCGCCGTACCGGCGCTCGCCGTCGTGGCGCTAGGCCTAGCCCCGGATGACGGTTACCGCCTTGACGAGCAAGTCACGCGCGCGCTGGGTGTCGACCTTCGCCACCGGCTGGCCCGGCACGACAAGTGGATTGGCGATCACGATCACCTGATAGTCACCCCACTGAGCCGAATAGTCGTAGAGCTCCCCGGTGTGCGGTCCGCCGTCGTAGATCGCCTGCAGAACGCGGTGCAGGCCCTGGGTGTGGGCCCCGTCGACGTGCGGCGCTTCGATCACCTCGATCGCCCCCCGCACCTGACCCCCGGAGAAGCCCACCCGGCCGCAGTCCTTGCCCGGGTCCTGGATCGGCACCTCCTTGGAGGTCTCCACGGCGATGACGACATAGCGGTCGCCGTTGCCTTCGGCGGACACCGCCGCCATGTTGCCCTGCAGGTCCGGCGGCATCTCCGGGCCGCCCGCCACTTTCGCGCAGTTGGCCGGGTCGAACGTCAGCCCCTCGGGCAGCTTGCGCGCGGCGAACACCTTGGGGTCGATCGCCCTCTCGCTGATCTCGCTGACGCTGAACTCGGGTCCGAAGCTCGACTTGACGCCGCTGACCTTGGCGATGTCCACGGTGGACGAGGCGGTGTTCGGTGCCGAGGCGCAACCGGAAAGCACGCACACCGATGCGATCGCGAGCTCCACCTTCAACATCGTCGCCAATCTACCCAACTCCGGTGTTCAGCTGCGCAACGTCGACACCGTTTTGACCAACAGATCGGCGGCGAACTGCGGCGGCAGCGTCGGCAGCGGCGAACCGGGATCGGTGGTCAGCGTGGTGAACGCGTAGTAGGCACCCAGATATGCGGTGAATGTGTATGCCCGAGAATCGATTTCGGTGCCGGATTCGACGGATGTCCGGATGTCGGCCACCATGCCGACGGTCGCGGCACCGTCGATGTGCGGAGCATCGGTGAGCCGGACGCTGACGGAGGTGCGCCCGGCCTTCAGCGTCCACTGCCCGCACGCGGCGACGACGTCGTCGTCCAGTGCCAGCGGCCCCGGCAGTCCGGGCACGCTGACCACCACCGCGTCGACGATGCCGCCCGCACCCGAGCCCGATATGCCCTGCGCCGACTGGTCGCGTCCGTCGCCGGGGTCGGCGAGGATCGCGCATTGCGGTGGCTTCGCCGTTCCGTTCGCCTCGAGTCGCCAGATCACCCGGGGCGAGGCGGCGCTCGGGATGCCGGCGGTCACCTCGTAGCCGGGCGGCAGGTCACGGGCGACCCGCTTGATGTTGGCGGGGTTGACGGCGGCGCCGATCGCCGGTGCCGACGACGACGGATGCGCCGGCCCGGAGGCGGGGGCCGGCGAATGACCGCAAGCGGATGACCCCGCTATCCCCAGGAGAAGTGTCAACGGGCCAATCCAGAACGGCCGCATGCCCGTTCATATCACGGCGGCCCCATAGTCGGGTAACTTGACGCGGGTGTGCACACGAGTTCTTCGGAATACCAACGACGTCGCGGTACTGACCGGCCGCAGCATGGAATGGCCGGCGTCGACCGAGCCGTTGATCGTGGCGTTCCCGCGCGGGCGGCGGCGCGGCCGCCGGCGTCACCGTCATCGAGGAGAACCCGCTGCGCTGGACCAGCAGCTACGCGAGGCTGGTCACCACGGTCTTCGGGATGGGCGCGATCGACGGCATCAACGAACGCGGCCTCGGCGTGCACGGGCTGTACCTGCGGCGCCACGCCGCAGGCGATCGACCCCTACGACGAGTCGCTGATCGGCGACGTCACGTCCCGGTTCGCCCCACGCGAGATGGCGTTCTGAGGAGTCAGCCGACAGCCTCGATGACCTGGCGCGCAACGCGTTTGATCTGCTCGGTCATGTCGCGCCCCAGCTTCACGTCCCGCTCGCTGGGGACATCGATGACCGTGGTGATCACCCCGATGTCTTCGCGCTGCCACACCGCGCCGTAGCGATCCATGATCGCGCGCATCGGAACATTCTCCGAAAGCATTCGCGCAGTGAACCTTTCGACACCGTCGACCCTGGCGGCGATGGACAGCGCGCCGATCAGAAAACTCCCGATCCCCCGCCCCTGATACTCGTCCGCGACCGTGAACGCGATCTCGGCGACCGTCGGATCGGTCTGGGCGCGAACGAAGCGCGCGTCGGCGACCGGGTCGCTGCCGTCGGTCATCACCCAGACGAAATGGTCGACGTAGTCGACCTCGGCCAGGTAGTGCATCAGCGCCGGGGTGGGCGCGCGAGCCGTCATGAACCGCCGGTACAGCGTCTCGCTGGAGAAGTGGACGTGCCCGTGCACGGTCCGCTCCCGGTCGCCGGGCAGGACCGGGCGCAGCAGCAGATGGGTTCCGTCGTGAACCCGTACCGGGATCGGCGTGATGAACGCGGCCAGCCGTTGGCGCACCAGGCTCAGCAGCCGCAGCATCACCCCGGGGATGTGCACCATGCGGGTGAAGGCGTCGTTGTCGCCGATCCAGCCCGTCAGGGGCTCGGTCGTGGTGACGGTCGCGATGCGCGGGATCTGGCGCAGCAGGGCGATCTCGCCGATGATCTCGCCGGCACGCGCCTGCCCGACGGACACCGTGCCGTTGCTGTCGACGTGCTGGATCTCGGCGGCGCCGGAGGAGATGAGCAGGAACGAAATGGCTCGCTCGCCCTGCTGCATCAACACCTGACCGGCGGCGGTCCGCAGCGGCTCGACGCTGGCGGCCAACGGCACCAAGTCCTCGATCGGGCAGCCCGCGAAGATGTCCATGGTCGCGAGTTCTTCCGCGCGGGCGCCGATCAATTCGGTCATAACCCGACTCACGCTATGACGCGTGTCCTGCCGCGGCAAGAACGCGCAGCTAGCGCGTCTGATCTCGGGCTGGCGCCACACTAGTTGACGACCGTCATTGACGGTCGTCATTGACGGGTGGCAGTCAAGGTGCGTACGGTGCGTGCATGGGTTCTCCGGTCGCCAGCGTTCGCGAGGTCCGGCGCCTGGAGACCCGGGCCCGCCTCTTCGACGCCGCGCTCGCCGAAATCGGCAGTTCCGGGTTGGCCGGCGCCGACGTCAGCGCCATCGCCGGCGCGGTGGGCGTGGTGCGGGGCACGTTCTACTTTCATTTCCCGACCAAAGAGCACGTGCTGGTCGAGCTGGAGCGCAGCGAAGAGGTCAAGATCGTCGAGGAACTCGGCGCCGCGCAGTTCAAAACCGCCGACCTGGCGTCGGTGCTCTCGCTGCTCGTTGAGCGGGTGGCCGCCGCCGAGCGCCGACTGGGTCCGGTGGTCTTCCGGGACATGCTGGGCTTGCACTTCTCTTCCACCCGCCCGCCTGAGGACCAACTGACCGAGCATCCGCTGGCCGAGTTCGTGATCGCCGCGATCGCCCGCGCGCAGCGGCAGGGTCTGGTCGCCGCGGAGCAGGACGCCGGCGAACTCGCGATGTTCTTCTTGACCGGGCTGTTCGCGCTGCTGGCCATCGGCGCTCGGGGCGTCGCGTTGAGCCGATACGTCACCACCATTGTCAAAGGAGTGGAAAAACGATGAACGCAATCGAGGGCTACCGAGACTTCTTGAAGCGCCGCGACGGCGAGGCCGATCTGCTCAATCGGCGGTTGGCGAACCGCGAGGATTTCTTCACCGGCCTCGAGACCAACCCCGTGCGGTCACACCACCCCGCCGACCGGAAGACCTTCCTGCGGAACCTGCGCCGCCGCCGTCCCGAGCCGGGCCTGGACCGCAAGATGCTGTTCTTGTTGGCCACCGCCAAGCTGAATCAGGCGGAACGGTTCGGGGTCGGCCTCGGGGAGACCTACGGCTTGAACAGCGACGCCGACGTCCCGCCCGAGCACGTGTACCTGGAACTCGAGGAGCACTACCACACCCGGTTGCTGGCCTATGTGCTCGACGTTTTCGACCTGACGTTCCAGGTGGTTCCCCCACCGTTCGTGATGCGCCAGTTCGTCAAGACCGCGGTGTTCTTCCCGGAGCGGCCGGGGTTCCTGTTCGTCGGCGCCTCCGAGATGGCGGGCTGCGCACTGTTCGACGCGCTGCGCCGGGTCGGCATGGAGCTGTTCGCCGACGAACCCGAAGTCGCCGAGCGGGTCACGCTGCTCTACAGCGAAATCCTCACCGACGAGATCGGCCACGTCGGCTACTGCGCGTCGCGCTGCACGGCCGCCGAACGGGCCGTCATGCGCTGGCTCTACCCGCGCATCGCCAGGCTGTTCGCCCGCCAAACCGCCGAAATCAGCCTGCTCGTCGACCCCGAGGAGCTGGGGGCGCGACTCGACCGCCCCTTCGACGTCGACGAACTCACCGCCGGCTTGGACAACGAGACGTATCTGGTCGCCCATCCCTGAGGGATGGAGTCAAGAAGGCTTGGGTATGAAACCGGGCACGCCGCTGTGCACCACGGTGTTGAACCTGATATTCGAGGTGATGCTGTACCGGATGTCGTGCATGGCGTCTTCCGGCAGCGTCGAAATCTCGAAGTTCTCGTGAATGCGCTGCGGCTTGGTTGAGGTGGTCAGGAAAGCGGTGCCACGCTGCGCCGCCCAGGACAGCAGGACTTGAGCCGGCGACATCTGCACCCGCTCCGCGATCCCGGTGATCACTGGGTCGTCGACGAGTTTGGGTTCCATGGCGTGCCCCAGTGGCGCGAACGCCAGCAACACAATCCCCTGCTCTTGGCAGAAGTCGAGAAGCTCCCATTCGGGAAGGTACGGGTGTGATTCGACCTGAACCACGTCGGGCTTTATTCGCGCAACCGCAACTATCTCGCGCAGCTTGTCCAGGGTGATGTCCGACAACCCGATCGACCGGCAGGACCCGTCGTCGACGAGGCTCTCCAGCGCGGCCCAGGTGTCTGCCAGCGTGACCCCAGAGTCATAGATCACCTGACCGCTGTCGTCACGCGGGTCTTGGTCGTCCCCGGGCCGAAAAGCGTAGGGAGTGTGGATCAAATAGCAATCGACGTAGTCGACCTGCAGTCGCCGTCGGCTCGCATCGAACGCGGGCTTGACCCGCTCGGGCCGATGATTTGTATTCCACAGCTTCGTGGTGACGAACAAGTCTTCCCGCGCAAGGGTTCCCGCGTCGAGTGCCTCGCACACCGCAGCGCCAACCGCGTCCTCGTTGCCATAGCGTTCGGCGCAATCCAGATGCCGAAAGCCAACTGCCAGTGCGGTCTTGGTCGCTTGCGTGGTCGCGACGGGATCCGGAATCAGGGTGCCGAATCCCACCGCGGGGATCGAACCGGATCCGTGGGTGAGCGGGATCCTCGAATAGCGAAGCGCGTCGGAGGGTGTCATGCCCGTGCTCCTCTTTAGGTCGAACGGGACCTGGCCAAGAGCGTATCGCCGCAGCGCTCAACTCGCGCGGGTACGCGATCGCACGCGTGCTGCGGTAGCGTCTTGAGAAGTCTTCAAATGGCCGAGCAGAGGACTGGAAATTGATTGAGAGCCTATGGGGCCTTCTGACCGTCGTCGCCCTCATCTTCGCGTTTGTATTCGCCGCGTTTGCCGCCGTCTACGTGAACAGGCTCTTGCGCCAGCCTCCCACCGCGCTAGGCGACGAAATAGGCAGCGCCAAAATGGTCACGCGCAAGATCCGCAAACGCGAACCGCTGTCGGCCGACGAGTTGGAGTACGCGAAGCAAATCGTCGGTGCGCGTAGCAACTTGATGACGTTCTGCATCCCCGGTGCCTTGTTCTCGATGGGCTGCTTTTACGTCTTCGGCAGTCTGTACCATCTGCACGGCGCGACGCCCTCCGAGCGAACATTTCTTGGGGTGTTCCCCATGCTGGCGTCGATGAACTTCACGACTCAGATTCTGCGCAGCACGAGATTGAAGAGGCGTCTGCGCAAAATTTCTTGACGCAGCGAAGGCAGTTGGGGTGGGCGCCGGCCAGCGGGAGCCGCGCCCCTCTTCGCGGTCGCGGTCTGGCCACGGTGCCGTTAGTCTGGCACGATCAAATGCCATTGGGTACATGACCGTCTACTATCTGCACTGGCATGCAGGTGGAGGCGGAGAATACGATGTCCAGACCGGATGCGGGAGGTGACCGAGTGAGCCCTCGTTCCGTCGGCAGGACTGTCTTGGCGCGAGTCTGGATGCCGTTGGTTGCCGTCATTGCGGTCGGCGTGGGTGCGGTCGCCATGTGGAAGGTGCACCAGTTCTCCGAGCCCCCGCCTGTCATCACCGTCAATGAGCCGGCAGCGCCTCCGGAGTTCAGCATCAAACGAATCGACTACGAGGTGTTCGGCTCCGTCGGGCAAGGAGGACTGCTCGTCTGGGTGGACTACGACGGGCATCCGCATCAGGTTGACCTGGCGACCTTGCCGTGGTCGCACCACGAGGAGACCACGCTCACCGTGGTGTCCGGCAGCATCTCGGCGCAGGTTCATGGCGGTCAAGTCGGGTGCAGGCTACGGGTGAATGGTGTTGTGCGCGCTGAACAATCCGATGACCATCCGGATGCACACGTCTACTGCATAGTGAAATCCGCATGAGCGAGCATTCGGTCGAGCCCGTGAGCGAAGCCAGGGTGAAACGACCCTTCTTCCCCAGAATGGTCCGCATCTTCGCGATACCGATCATCGCCTTTTGGGCCCTTCTTGCCGTGTCGACGAACACCTTCATGCCGCAGGTAGAGAGGGTCGCAGAAGAGCTCGCCGGGCCGGTGGTGCCGCACTACGCGCCGTCGCAGCGAGCGTTGCTGGCCATCGGTTCGAAATTCCAGGAGTCCAATTCGACCAGCTTGGCCATGGTCGTGCTGGAGGCCAACCGCCCGCTGGGTGACCAGGATCATCAGTACTACGACGAGTTGATGCGGCGGCTCCTGCACGACACCAATCACGTGCAGTCCGCGATCGACCTGTGGGGGAAGCCGATCACTGCGGCGGGCGCGCAGAGCCTCGACGGCAAGTGCACCTACGTGCTATTGCGTCTCGCGGGAGATATCGGCCAAATGAAAGCGAACGAGTCCGTAGCGGCCGTCCGGGATATCGTCGCACGCGACACGCCGCCGCCCGGGCTTAAGGTCTATGTCAGCGGTGCCGCCCCGCTTGCCAAAGACACGGTGGCTATCGCGAACAACAGCTTGAACAACATCACGATCGTGACGATCTTCCTGATCATCGCGATGTTGCTGCTGGTGTACCGCTCCATCGTCACGCTGTTCGTACCCCTGGCCGGCGTGCTCTTCGAGATGCTGGTGGCGAAGGGGGTTATCGCAACCCTCGGGCATCTCGGGTACATCGAGCTGTCGTCGTTCGCCGTGAACATCGTCGTGGCGCTAACCCTAGGTGCGGGAACGGATTACGGCATCTTCCTGATCGGCCGCTATCACGAGGCACGCCACGACGGCGAAGGCAGGGAGCAGGCGTTCTACACCGCCTACAAGAGTGTCACGCCGGTCATCCTCGGCTCGGGGCTGACGATCGCGGGAGCGTGCTACTGCCTGACCTTCGCGCGCCTCAACTACTTCCACACCATGGGGCCAGCCGTCGCCATCAGCATGCTCTTCACGATCGCGGCAGCGCTGACGCTCGGCCCGGCCTTCTTGACCGTGGGCACCCTGTTCGGGCTGTTCGACCCGAAGAGCAAGGCCAAGGCACATCTGTATCGGCGGATCGGGACGAGCGTGGTCCGGTGGCCGGTGCCGATCCTCGTGGCCAGTTCTGCCGCCGTCCTGCTCGGTGCGATCTTCGTGCCGACGTACCGGCAGAACTACGACGACCGCGAGTACCAGCCGACCAGTGGCTTGGCCAACCAGGGGTTTCAGGCGGCGGATCGCCACTTCCCGAAGAGCAAGCTGTTCTCCGAGATGCTGATGATCGAGTCGGATCACGACCTGCGCAACTCGGCCGACTTCATCTCATTGGACCGGGCGGCCAAGGCCCTCGAGCGCCTTCCCGGCGTCGCGATGGTGCAAAGCATCACCAGGCCCATGGGCCGAGCTCTGGAACATGCCACTCTCCCCTATCTGTTCACCACGCAAGGCAGCGGCAGCGGCCAACAGCTTCCGTTCAACCAACAGCAAAACGCCAACACCAACGAGCAGGCGCAGATCACGGAGCACACTGTCGCCGTCTTACGGAAAGAGATCGACTTTTTCCAGCAGATGTCGGACCAGCTGCACCAGACCGTTCTCACCATCGAGGACCTGGAGAAGGTCACCCATGAAATGAACGAGGAAATCTCAAACCTCGACGACTTCTTCCGACCGATCAAGGCCTATTTCTATTGGGAGCGACACTGTTTCGACGTCCCGATCTGCTGGACGTTCAGGTCGGTATTCGACACGCTGGACCACATCGACAAGTTGGCCGAGGACATCACGGCCGCCAAAACCTCCCTCGAGGCCATCGACAAAATCATCCCGCAAATCATCGTCCAGCTCAAACTCACCGCTGACGACTCAGAGTCTTTGGCCAAGCTTTTGGTCAGCACCTACGGCCAGTCTTCACTGCAGTCCACCCAAACCGACCAGACATTCTTCGATCAGGTCAACGTCGGGCTCGACTTCGACCAGTCCCGCAGCGATGACTTCTTCTACATCCCGCACGAGGGCTTCGACAACGACGACGTCAAAACGGGCATGAAGCTGCTGATGTCGCCGGACGGCAAGGCCGCGCGGTTCATCGTCACTCACACGGGGGACGCCAATGGCCCCGAAGGCGTGCAGCATGTCGAGCAGTTCCCCAACGCCATAACCGCGGCGCTCAAAGAGACCTCGCTGGCCGGCGCGAAGGTCTATATCGGCGGCTCGGGATCAACCAATAAAGACATCAAGCAATATGCCGCGTCCGACCTGATGATCGTCGCGATCGCCGCCTTCGTGCTGATCTTCTTGATCATGTTGTTCCTGACGCGAAGTCTGATGGCCGCCATGGTCATTCCCCTCACGGTGGCGTTCTCCTACGCCGGAGCGTTCGGGCTCTCCATACTCGTCTGGCAACACCTGATCGGCCTGCCCCTGTACTGGCTGATATTGCCGCTGACGTTCATCATCCTGGTGGCGGTCGGTTCGGACTACAACCTGCTGCTGATCCTCCGGGTCAAAGAGGAGCTTCACGCCGGAATCCACACCGGGCTGATCCGCGCGCTCGGCAGCACCGGCGGTGTGGTGACGTCCGCCGGTTTGGTGTTCGCGTTCACCATGCTGGCGATGCTCACCAGCGACCTGCGCACCATCGGTCAGGTGGGTTCGACCGTATGCATCGGCCTGTTGCTCGACACGTTGATCGTGCGTTCATTCGTCGTGCCGTGCATCATCAGAGTCCTTGGGCCCTGGTTCTGGTGGCCGACGCTGGTGCGTGCCCGGCCCCTAAGGCCGGTGGGCGCCTAGCCGCCGTTGGGGCAATACGTCGATTCTGCGCTGTTGACCATGGCGGTGACGTCGCCGAACGACAGGCCCTGGTCCCCCATGACGGCGTGGATGTCCCTGGCAATCGCGTCTGGCGCCAGGCCCACGAACCACCGGTCGAAGCAAATGTGGCGCGCCAGCTCGACCATCGCGACGTCGTGGCCCTGGTCCGGCGGCCACGTGAAGCCCTGGGCGCGCAGTTGAGCGAGGTAGGCGCCGTCCGAGGGATCGGCGGTGGCAATCGCCGTGCTGGCGACCAAGGCGGTGCCCGCCATGAGGGGGATGGTCAGTCTGGCTAGCCAGCGAGGGGGAAGCATTTCGACGTGTCTCCTTTCGTCCTTCTTCGAGGCGTTCCTCTGGGCCTTTGGGTGCCGACAGTGTGCGGGTACAAAGCGGCGCGGAAATGAAGAATAGAGAAAGTTGAGAAAAACTGAAGAGCGGCTATCGAGGTGATTATTTCTCGACGTCCCGCCTGCCGTTTCTCATCCTTTTCGCCGGCGCAGCAGCTCGGCCCAGTCGGCGGGCACTCGGCCGCCGGGGCCGGGAACCGTCTGGTCCAACGGATGGCATTGCGGGTCGGCAAGTTCGGGACCCCGGTAGTAGCCGTCGTTGTCGTAGTCCCAGAACCAATCCTCGCCCGGCTCAAAGGATCGGATGATCGGGTGACCGCTTTGTCGCCAGTGCGCGGTCGCGTGCCGGGACAGGGAATCGTCGCAACAACCGATATGGCCGCAGGCCGCACACCGCCGCAAGTGCACCCACCACCCGCCGGTGGCCTCACATTCCACGCAACCGACACCGCTGGGTGGAACCGACGGGTCGACATCTAGGCCTCGTGGGGCGGTCATCGCGACTCTTCTCTACGTGTGTGCCAGGGTGAAGGGGTAACTGTAGCTCCCGGCCGGTCCCGCCACCATGGTTGAGCCCGGTTCGCTTGCACAGCAAAGTGTTTGCTGACATCGAGATCAACACGAGTACAGTGTCTCCGATGGCTGCCGCACCCTCGAATGCGCGGATGATCGCCGGGATCGCCGCCGCGTCCGTCTCGCTCGGGGTGGCGCAGTTGGTCGGCATTCCATTCGGCGCGCGCGCCGACGCGCGCACCGCCATCGGCTCCTCGGTCGTCGACCTGACACCGGGGCCCGTCAAAGAGTGGGCGATCAAGACCCTGGGCTCCGCGGACAAACTCTTCTTGGCCATTGCGGTGCTCGTGGTGATCGCCACGATCGCCGCCATAGCCGGGAGCCTCGAAACCCGGCGCCGCCCAGTCGGCAGCGCGGTGATCGCCGCGGCAGGCGTTCTCGGGTGTTTCGCCGTGCTGTCGCGGCACGGTGCGACGGCGCTCGACACGATTCCCACCGTCGTGGGCGCCGCATGCGGCGTAGCGGTCCTTCGGTGGCTCGTCCGTCGCTCCGGGGACGACGAGACCAGGAAAGACGAACCGGACACCGGCAGGCGCGGGCTGATCATGGCCGGACTGCTGGGATTCGGAGTGGTCAGTGGTGTGGCGGGTGCGGTCATCGCGCGATTAGTGCACTCGGTCGCCGCCGACCGCAGCGGCGTCACACTCCCCCCGCCGCGGATACCGGCGCCGCCGATACCCGCCGAGGTACAACCGAAGGGCGTTGCGCTACCGAGGTTTATCACCCCCAGCGCCGAGTTCTACCGGGTGGACACCGCACTCACGGTTCCCCAACTCAGCCACCGCGATTG
This sequence comes from uncultured Actinomycetota bacterium, assembly GCA_963758775.1. Lineage (GTDB taxonomy): Bacteria > Actinomycetota > Actinomycetes > Mycobacteriales > Mycobacteriaceae > Mycobacterium. The sequence goes on along the minus strand of CAVWWU010000009.1, from coordinate 111,969 downwards.
GCGGCTCCGCGTCCACGGCATGGTGGACCGCGAAGTCACCTACAGCTTCGAGGATCTCGCCCGCTTTGACATCGTCGAAACGGTGATGACGTTGACCTGCGTGTCGAATCCCGTTGGGGGGAATCTGATCTCGACCGGCATCTGGACCGGCTACCGAGTTGCTGATCTGGCTGGCGGCCGCCGGTGTTCACCCGGACGCCGATATGGTGCTCTCGACGTCGATCGACGGCTTCACGGCCGGCACACCGGTGCAGGCCCTTACCGACGGCCGCTACGCACTCCTGGCCGTCAGCCTCAACGGTCAGCCGCTCCCGATCGAGCACGGCTACCCGGCCCGGCTGATAGTGCCCGGGCTCTACGGGTACGTGTCGGCCACCAAGTGGGTCGTCGACTTGGAGCTGACTCGCTTCGACCGGGCAACCGCGTACTGGACGCGGCTGGGCTGGGCTCCGCAGGCACCGATCAAGACCGAGTCGCGCATCGACGTGCCGAGAGGCGGTCAGAAGGTGACGATGCAGCCCGTCGTGTTCGGCGGGGTCGCGTGGGCACAGAATCGTGGGGTGCACGCCGTCGAGGTCCGCATCGACGACGGCGGCTGGCAGCCGGCCGATCTGGGTGCGAGCTACTCCAACTCGACGTGGCGGCTATGGAGCTTCCCCTGGCAGGCGAAAAGCCTTGGGAAACATACCATCACGGTGCGCGCCACTGACAATACCGGCGCTACCCAGACGTCGGATCAGGTCGACACGGTTCCCGATGGGGCCACCGGCTGGCACTCCGTGGACTTCACCGTGACAGAGGCGTGAGGCCCTACTTCGACGAGAGCTTCCGCCAACTGAAGATCGCGATCACGACGCCGATCGCGACCGTGATCGGGCCGATGATGGACCAGGTGGTGGTGTTGCTCATCGGGCTCCCGAGCAGCACCCCGAATCCCTGCAGCGCCCAGATCAGCCCGAACGCTGCCAGGAGCACCCCGACCGCAAGCGTGACGACGAAAGTCCTTCTCATATGCGAATCCTAGACGCCAGCGGGCCCCGCCGTGGCCGCGTCGACCTGGTTTTGGGTCGCCTCCAGGAGTTCCTCCCAGGACTTCTTGAACTTGTCGACCCCGTCGTTCTCGAGCGTCAGGAATACGTCGCGAACATCGATGCCGACCTCGTCGAGGGCGTCGAACACCGACTGGGCCGCCCCGGACCTCCCGGTGACGCTGTCCGCAGTGATCACGCCGTGGTCGGCGACCGCGTCGATGGTCTTCTCCGGCATGGTGTTAACGGTGTTAGAGGCGATGAGTTCCGTAACGTAGAGGGTGTCGGAGTAGTCGGGATTTTTTACTCCTGTCGACGCCCACAGGGGGCGCTGGGCCCGGGCTCCTTCGGCCTTGAGGACCTCATAGCGGTCGCCGCCCTCGAACACTTCCTGATACGCCGCATACGCCAATCGGGCGTTGGCGACCCCGGCGTGGCCCCGCAACGCCGCCGCCTCGTCGGTGCCGATTGCTTCCAGCCGTTGGTCGATTTCGGTATCGACCCGGGAAACGAAGAACGACGCGACGGAGTGAATCGTGGACAGGTCGTGACCGACCGCCTTGGCGGCCTCCAGGCCGGCCAGATAGGCGTCCATCACGAGCTTGTGCCGCTCGACGGAGAAGATCAGCGTCACATTGACCGAAATCCCTTCGCCGATAACGGCGGTGATCGCCGGCAGACCTTCTTCCATGGCCGGGATCTTGATGAAGAGATTAGGCCGGTCGACTGTCTTCCACAGCTCGATGGCTTGCGCGATCGTTTTCTCGGCGTCACGTGCCGCACGCGGATCGACCTCGATGGAAACTCTGCCGTCGACACCGTCTGAGGCCTTCCATTGCGGCGTAAGCAGATCGCACGCTGCACGGACGTCATCTGTGGTCACCACCCGAACTATGGCCTCCACATCGCTGCCGTCCTTCGCCAGTTCGGCTACCTGAGCGTCATACGCATGGCCCTGGGACAAGGCCGCCTGAAAGATCGACGGATTGGTGGTGACGCCGACGACGCTTTTCGTGTCGATCAGTTCGCGGAGGTTGCCGGAGGTCAACCGGTCCCGGGACAAATCGTCCAGCCATACCGACACCCCGGCGGCCGATAGTGCGGCGAGGTTGGGATTCTGAGTCATCTAGTTACGTGCCTTCCTGATACTGCTGTGCAGCGGTGTCCTGGGTGGGGCCACTTTTGGAAACGTGCTTGTTCAACGCCGAACTCATAGGGAGCGGAGCGGTCAGCGGGGATCGGGCGTTCAGTGTCCCTGACCGGGCTACGATGCGGCCTGACTCGCGTGGCGTTGCGCGGCAATGGCGTTAAGGGCCGCGCGCTCCGAAGGCGCCGTGGGCAGCGCGGCGGTGGGGTCACCAACGTGCAAGAGCCGTCTGATGAACGGGCCGCCGACAATGGCCCACTCCGTTCCCATCGCGTGGCACTGCTCATTAAGGGTGAGTAGGACGGAAATGCCTCTAGCGCTGAGAAACTCAACCTCACTTAGGTCGAGGATCAGACCAGGTGCCTCTCCGATGAACCGGCTGGTGTAGTCGCGGAAGCGGTCGAGGTTCGTAACATCGATGTCGCCGGTGACCCTGACAACGGTCACCTGGTCTCGGCGGTGAACCCGCATTTGGGCCCCGTTGCAATCGACGGTGGCACTGCCGGAGCCTGACGTGAAGCCACCCGTGGCGGCGTTAAAAGCGATAGGAGCGATCATCAGCGGATCTCGTTTCGATCATGGGTATATGGCGAGCTCGATACGCCGCGACTGAATCGAAAGAGAGTTATAGCCGACCGTCAATGTCCGTGATGGAAGCGAAGATTGCCTGATGTGCTACGCGGCGCGCCCAGAGGCTGGAAGTTCAACCTATACGTAAGACTAGCGCATCGTTGGTGAGTTGCACAGCGCTGGCGCGTCGCGAACCCGCTGGTGAAGCGAGATCACCCTCCACCGAACTGCTCCGACGTCAACGACGCAACTCGTGGATCAGTCTGGGTGACACGGACCTCGAACTGACGACTTTTGTTATGAACGAACATTGCGCCTCCTCGGCGGCTTCAAAGTTGGTTGCAGATGACCGGAAGAGTTGTCGAACCAGGGACTGTAGTTCGTCCGGGAATGCGGTCCGCAGGGCACGGGTGCGCTACGCCTGCGACGATCCGCCATCAGGAGGCCGCATAGCCGCCAGGGCTCAGCAGATCGTCGACTCAATTCTCCGGGCAGTATCGCACCCGAACATCGCGCCAGCAGGCGATGACGCGATTCTGGCGAGTGACGAATTGCCATCAAATACAGCGGTATTCGCCTACTGAGAAAGTGGTGCCCCCAGTGCCCGTTTTGGGTTCGTTCAACACACGGTCAAGCCCCCGCCAGTGCGTGACGCTGCTGGCGGGGGTGACGCTCAACGGAGCGTCTTAGACGGCGCGCCCGCGGGGTGCGGCTCCGACCCCGACGCCGGCGTCAGTGTCGTTGCGGCGCTTTAGTCCCGCGAGTCCGATCAGGCCGGTCAGGCCGAGGAGCCCCCACAGCCCTGTCTTGTCGCTGTGCTGGTTACCGTTGTTGTCAGTGTTGTTGTCCGCCAACGTCGTTGTCGTCGATGACGGCGCGGGTGCACTGTGCACGGCGGCACTGGCAACCCCTGCACCGCCGAATAGCAATGCCCCGGTGGCAGAAATTACCGCAATGGTCTTACGCATGTTTACTCCTGAAAGATTTGTAGAGCGAATCGGGTGGGTAACCCAGGCAGAATCTGCGGACCAGTGTGTTCTAGTCCCCCCCGGAAGCAAACGCAAAGGTTAGAAAGCCTAGCGCCGCAAATGGGGGGTACCCAACGGGAGACTAAGAAAACGTGAACCCACGGAGCGGGATGGAGAATTTAGTTCGCGCCGCCGCGGGTGTCGATGACACGTTGGGCGACAACGGCTAGTTTGGTCTGGCTCTCTTGAGATATCAGCCGCAGCATCTCGAAGGCGCGTACGTCGTCCACCCCGTGGCGCTCCATGATGATGCCCTTGGCCTGACCGATACGGTCTCGCGTCGAGAGCGCCACCTGCATGTGCTTTTCGTGGCGGCTGGCCAGGATTGCGGCGGCCCCATGGGCGGCAAGCACTGCTCCCGTGGTCTCGGCATCGGTGTCCCACACCCCGGTCTTGAACGCAAACAAGTTCAGCGCGCCGGCCGTGCGGTCCGCGGTGAACAGCTTGAACGACAGTCCGCTGAGGACGCCCAGCTCCACCGCCGCGGGTGCGTATCGGGGCCAGCGCGACTCGTTGCGCAGATCATCGCTCCGCACGATCGTTTCCTCAAGAGCCGCCTCGGCGCAGGGGCCTTCGCCGAAATCGTGCTGCAGTTTGTCGAGTTTCGCCGCCAAGCCGGTGGTGTCCGCTACGGAGGCGAATTCGCCGCCCTTTTCCACCAGCAGAATTCCCGCGACGTCCGCGCCCGGTATCAGCTCCACCGCCGCGGCGGTCACATCGTCGAGAATCTGCTCGAGCGTGCGGGGCGCCGCGATCGCGCGTGCGAGCTCAGCCATGCGCACGGCCAGGTCGTGACCGGCGTCCGGGGTCGAAGAGTCCAGTGAAGCCACGCTGCTGTGTACCCAGTTGACGACTATTCACACGAGGCGGCACCGGCCCTCCGACTGGGCGCCGACACGCATCGTCGGGTTCGGCTACTGTGAAATCAGGGACGAGCAGTGTTCCCTCCTATCAATCCAGTCCGATTTGAAGGACACACTCATCATGAAAATCATTACTAATGTCGCGCGCCGGCGTGTGGCCGGCGTCAGCGCCGGATGCCTGCTCGGGGGAATGGCGATGGGGATCGCCGCTGCACCGTTGGCGACCGCGGCGCCCGACTGCAGCCCCGACGGCGTGAACGCCACCGTCTCCTCGGTGACCGGTTCGGCCGAGCAGTACCTCGCCGGGCATCCCGGCGCCAACCAGGTGGTTACGGCCGCATATGGGCAACCGCGGCCGCAGGCGGAGTCCGACCTCCGCAGTTATTTCACGTCGCACCCGAACGAGTACCGCGACCTGCGCGGCATTCTGGCACCGATCGGCGACACCGAACGACAATGCAATGTGACGGCGCTGCCGCCCAATCTGGAGTCGGCCTACCACGAGTTCATGGCCGGCTGATTCTGCGCTTTGTGTTGCGGCGCAACACATAACGCACGGGCAAGCGCGGCTCGCGAGGGCGCGGGTCAGTCCGGTCGCGTTTGACGGTTTCGTCAGCGGGTATCTGCAGCGAGTCGGCGGGGGAAGCGAAACAGACCGCGTCAGCCGGCACCCGGGATGCACAGCTCCGTCTCGGCCTGCGTAAACCCAATTGGAAACGAACCCGCCCATATCGGCGCGCGCCGCGTTCCACTCAAAATCAGAAGAAAGCGAAACACTATGGATGCATTGACGTTTCTCCGAGCCGACCACCAGAGCGTGCTCGGGATGCTGGAGGTGCTCGACGGAGCACCACAGGGCAGCGGGGAGTGGGAAAGCGGCCTCGACACGATGGTCACCAGTCTGGTGATCGCCGAGTCCCAGCACGAAGCCATCGAGGAACAGTGGTTCTGGCCGGCGGTGCGCGACAACCTCGATGAGGGCGACGAATTGGCGGACCATGCGACAGCACAGGAACAGGCCGGCAAGGTCTTGTTGCAGCGCTTGGAGAATGGCAACCCGGACGACCCGGATTATCACGACGCCTTGAAGGAGTTCGCCGTGGCGGCACGCGAGCACATCGCCTATGAGCAGGATGTGGTGTGGCCCCGCCTTGCGGAAAAGTTGAGTTCGGCAGAACTGGACCGCCTCGGCGAGCGGCTGGAAACCGCGAAAAAGGTCGCGCCAACCCGGCCACACCCAGCCACCCCGCCGATCGGCATGGTGCAAAAGACGATGGGCCTGGGGGTGGCGGTCGTTGATCAGGTGCGCGACGCCGTCACCGGGCGTGGTGCGCTGAACCCACCGGATCCCCAAATCCATTAGAAGCACGGAACTTATTGGCCCGGTCGCTTGAACGCGGCCGGGTCAATCAACCGCTCACGTGACGAGCCGTGAGATCACCGTCTGGTTGAGGCGCCGCCGAGGCCAGCCTCCGCCCCCGGCGCTGTCCGATTTCAGAGCCGTGCGCGAAGCGTCATTCGGTGCAGCAGGGTGGGCGAACGAATCCTCAGCGATCGAAGCCTCAAGCTCCTGCGTCGTCGCACTCATCGACGCCGGCCACCGCTGGTTTCGAACTGCGAGCGGGTGGCCTCCACATAGTCCTCCACGGTGATGGGCTTGACTCCCCCGATGGCCTCGACGAGGTTGTTCATCCCGGCGAAGACGCCGTCGCGAAAGTCCTGTGCAACGGCGCCAATGTGCTGCACGAAATGCGCCGAGGCGCCGGCGGCGGTCAGCTGGCAGCAAAGGCGGGAATGTCGTTCCCGCACCATGATGGGATCGCTTCATCAGCTAACCGCGCGCTGAAGCCTAGGTGGCCCAGACATGACGACTACCAAGCGAGACGGAAACCACGATCAAATTCTGTTCCGCGCGTGCCGTGCCAGATGCTACGTCGGCGGCTCCGGGTGGCGTGGCTGGTAGAGCAGCGCCCGAACCAGCGGGCGCGGCCCGACGGAACGCAGCATCAGGCTGGCGGGGCGGACCCGGACCCGTTTGGGCCACCAGAACCAGCGCCCCATCACCGTCATGATCGAGGGCGTGATGAGTGACCGCACGACGAACGTGTCGAACATCAGGCCGAGCCCGATCGTCGTGCCGAACTGGCCGATCGCGCGCAGATCGCTGGTGATCATGGTGGCCATGGTGACGGCGAACACCAGACCGGCGGCGGTCACCACCGGGCCGGTGAGACCCATGCCGCGGATGAGTCCCGTTTTCAGGCCGGCCCCGATCTCCTCCTCGATGCGCGAGACCAGCATCAGGTTGTAGTCCGACCCCACCGCCAAGAGCACGATCAGCGCGAATTCGGTTGCCACCCAGTGCAACTGAAAATTGAGAAGGTGCTGCCAGATCAGGGTCGAGAATCCGAATGCGGCCCCGAGCGACATCACGATCGTGCCGACGATGACGCCCGCGGCGACCAGTGCGCGGGTGACGATGACCATGATGATGAAGATCAGCACGATCGAGGCCACCGCGGCGATCATCAGGTCGAACTCGGCACCCGTGGCGATGTCGCTGAACGTCGCGGCGGTACCGCCGAGGTAGATGTCGGCGTTTTGCAGCGAGGTGAGTTTGATCGCCTCCTTGGCCGCTTTGCGTTCCTGATCCACCGACGCGATGCCCTCGGTGGTGGCCGGGTCCACCGAGTGCGTGATGATGAAACGCGCGGCCTTGCCGTCCGGCGACACCATCAAGCTCAACCCCAGCTGGAAGTCCGAGTTGGAGAAGATCTCGGGCGGCAAGTAGAACAAGCTCTCGACCTGAGAGTCGTTGAACGACTTGCCCATTACCGCGTTGGTGTCGGTCAGCCGATCGAACTGATCGATGAGGCTGTCGAAGGTGCTGTAGATGGTCAGCGTCGTATCCCGGATCGCCTTCGAGGTGGCGATGTTCTGCGGGATGATCGCCAGCAATTCGCGGGTAGCTTTCGCCGTGTCGCTGAGGTCGGTGGTGAGATGGTGGAACTGCTCGGCGAGCTTGTCGAATCCGTCCAGGGCATCGAACAACCCGCGCAGCGACCAGCAGATCGGGATGTCGAAGCAGTGCCTCTCCCAATAGAAGTAGCTGCGAATCGGTCGCCAGAAATCGTCGAAATCGGCGATGTGGTCCCGGATTTCGTCGGTGATGGCCGCCGTGTTCGCCGCCGTCTTCGAGCTGTCATCCGCGGCGTTCGCGAGCTTCTGGGTCACCGCGTACTGCTGCTCCAACAGGGAGATCAGGGTGTCCAGGTAACCGGTGATCTTCTTGATGTCGGCGACACGGCCCTTGAGGTAGTTCAGGTTGTCCCGGATCGGCGCGCTTTGCACACTGAGCTGAAACGGAATCGATCCATCTTGAATCGGCGGCCCCAAAGGCCGGGTGATGCTCTGCACCCGCTCGATGCCGGGCACGTGGAACAGGGCACCGGCGATCTTGTCCAACACCAGCATGTCGGTCGGATTGCGCAGATCGTGATCCGACTCGATCATCAGCAGATCCGGGTTCAACCGAGCCTGGGTGAAGTGTTGATCGGCGGCGGTGTACGCCTGCACCGAGGCCGCACTCTTGGGTAGGTAGTACAGGTCGTTGTAGCGCGGGTTGAAGCCCGCCAACCCGAGCGCGCCGACAATCGCAAGGATCACGGAGATGGCGAGGATGGGTGCCGGCCACCGCACGATGGCCGTCGCCAGGCGGCGCCACCGGGTGTAGTTGAATTTGCGCCTCGGATCGAAGAGACCGAAGCCGCTTGCGAACGCGATCAGCGCGGGTGTCAGCGTCACCCCGGCCGCCACCACCACCAGCAGACCGATCGCGCACGGGAACGCCAGCGAACTGAAATAAGGCAGCCGCGTGAAGTGCAGACACGCCAGCGCCCCGACGATCGTCAGACCCGAACCCAGCACCACCTTGGTGACCCCGGCGAAGGTGTCGTAGTAGGCGGCTTCACGGTCCAGTCCGCGTTCGCGCCCCTCCTGGTAGCGGCCCACCATGAAGATCGCGTAATCGGTCCCGGCCGCAATGGCAAGTGCCGTAAGCAAATTGACGGCGAAGGTCGACAACCCCATGATGCCGGTGTCGCCCAGCAGCGCGACCACGCCTCGGCCGGTGGCCAGTCCGACGAACAGAATCACCATCGTCAGCAGCACAGTGCCGACGGACCGATATACGAACGACAGCATGATCGCGATGATGATGATGGTGATGATCGTCATCTTGAACAGGCTCTTGTTGCCCACGACGATCGTGTCGTCAGTCAGGGCTCCCTGACCCGCGACGTAGGCCTTCACCCCCGGCGGCGGCTTGGACTCGTCGACGATTTTGCGCACCGAGTCCACCGACTTATCGCCGACGGCGCCGCCCTGGTCGCCGCGCAGGTTGACCTGGACGTAGGCGGACTTGTGGTCGTAGCTCTCCACACCCGAGGCCGTAAACCGCTGCCCCCAGAAGTCGAGTGTGTGCTCGACGTGCTTGGTGTCCTGCTTCAGCTTCTTGACCAGGTCGTCGTAGTACCGGTGCGCGTCCTGGCCGAGCGGCTTGTCACCGACCAGGGTCACCAAGACCAGATTGTCGGAGTCGTACTCCTTGAATTTCGCCCCGATGTGCTTCATCCCGGTTACCGACGGCGCGTCGGACGGCGACAGCGGCACCGAGACGTCCTCGGCGACCGCCTCCAGCTGGGGGACGAAGACATTGACGCCGACCGCGATCAGCAGCCAGATCACGACGATCGGCAGCGCCAGGGCGCGGATGGTGCGGGCTATCCGCGGTTTGTGCTCGACTTCAGTGCGCGGCGCGACGGGGATTTCGTCCGTGTCGCCGGTATCGCCGCTATCGCTGCTCACGCGGACTTGTCCAAGCAGGAGACCTGGGCGTCGCGCGCATCGACCTGCTGCTGATCAACCAGTTTGCCGTCGACGGTGATGCGGCACCCGATCGAGGGGCTGTCACCCTGGGCGACGACGTAGGCGAAGATGCCGGGCATCTCGGCGACGATCGTCTGCGACCACGGCAACGTGGTGAAGTTGGCTTTCTGTGGCTGCGCGTCGGCATCCATCCAGTTCACGACGCCGGTCGTGCCGGTCGGTCCCAGGATCTCGTAGATGGCGGTCTTGGCCGCGTACGGCGGCGTCGCATCCCGCGGATCCGGCTTGGGCAGCCCAGGACCCGGGAAGACGCCGTTGAGTCGGCTCACCGCAACCCCGCCGACGATCAGCGCCACCACCACCACCAGCGGAACCCATCCCCGCTTGAGAAGCCTCAACATCGTGCCCCCAATCAGCAATGCCCGACGGGCTGATTATTAGAGCTTTTCATCGCGTACGCCACCGCTAGCCGAACGCCATGGCTGCCGAGTTCATTCCTGCGACGCGCCCGCCCGTCCGGGCAGTGGCGACCGTCAGGCACACACGTCCAGAGGGGTTACTGAGACGAGGGCATGCAAACATTATGCGCTACAGTCGATTTCGCTGATCCTTACGTTGAATTGCACTCCATGAGCATTGCGAACCTTCCCATTGTCCGTAGCCGAAAACAGTACTGATTTGGGGCTATCGGGAGTAGATTTATCGGTATGGCTACCAAGACGAAGGTCAAAACCTGCGTGCATTGCGGCCACACGTTCGATCCGCACGACCGACACCGTGACCTGGCCGATCCGGAATGGTTTCCTGCCGCAGCAAATTATTGCTCGCCTGAGTGCTGCGACCGCTACCACTGCGATATGGCGAATTGCTGCTCGACCCGCGCTAAAGCGAAGGCTCGACGCTAAGCCGCCAAATACGGCACGGCCTAGGACGTAGGCGCGCGTTCAAAGACGTCTCGATAGCGACCGCCTCAGCCATTGCGGACGGGCGCCGAAATCAACGCCGTCGGCACCGACATCCCGAACTCCTGATGGCGCAGCGTAGTGATCCGGCGTCCAGGCTGCACCGCGTCCTTGACCGGCGCCGTGCGGTCGCCGAAGAACGACGCCGTTGCGTCGATTTCCGTTACGACATAAGTCAGCCCCCACAACGAAGACGGACCCTCCGCGGCCGTTGTCGGCGAACCGACCACCTCAACGATCACTTCGCCGAGCCGAAAGAAGATCTGGCGGATCGGTCGCCCGCCGAGTTCGCTGTCCCGCTCTCGGCGCGGGTTCACACCAACGGCGGCCAGCGACTCGACCGTCCGGCCCAAGTCCGGTGACAACAGCACGACGTGGTCGATCGCGATGACGCCATTCGGGTGCGCGGACGATGCCGCACAGACCCCTTCCAGCCTCGCCGTCGGGATCCCGTCGACGTCGTCTACCGAGACCTCCGACGGCAGCCCGCGCAGGGACCAGCCGACGATGCCCGTGCCGCGGTCACGTCCCACCAGTCGGATACCGACGCCGCCGATCCGGCAGACGCAATCGGAGCCGACGCTGAAGCCGGCCCGCGCCCAGGCCTCCGTTGGATCAGCCACCTCGAACTCGGCGACGGACACGGTCGGACCCACGTCATCAGTATCGCCTCGCGAGTCGCCGAGCCAATCACCGGACGCAGTGCCTATTCTCGGCCCATGGACGAGCACCCGGTGGTGATCCACACCGACGGCGGGTGTCGACCCAACCCCGGGCCAGGCGGCTGGGGAGCCGTGCTGCGCCACCGTGAGCACGTCCGCGAGATGTGCGGGGGCGAGTCAAGCCAGACAAGCAACAACAGGATGGAACTCACCGCGCCGATCATGGCGCTGGAGGCGCTCACTCGACCGGTTGCGGTGCATCTCTACACCGACAGCACCTACGTCCGGAACGGCATCACCAAATGGATCCTCGGCTGGGAGCGCAACGGCTGGAAGACCGCGGCCAAGGAACCGGTGAAGAACGTCGACCTCTGGCAGCGACTCCAAGCAGCGTGCGCGCTGCACCGGGTCGAGTGGTTCTGGGTCAAGGGACACGCGGGCATCGCGGACAACGAACTGGCCGACGAATTGGCAACGCGGGGGCTGCGGGAAGCGATCGATAGGTCGCAGGTGACACTCGGCTCGAACGTCCGGCACGGGAGTCAGCGGATGTCTTGAGACACCACCTGGAGGTTCGCTCCGTCTCGTTCCGGGTCAATACCGTTCGTTACCCCGCGGTTTTGTTATCGGGTCTTGACGGCGTCAAGACTTGCCGGTGTTGAAGGGCCTCGGCGTGCACACCGTCATGCTGGCCGGGGTATCGCTGAATATTGCGTTGCCGCACACCGCAGGACACACGACACAAGCCGGCTTCCATCTCGTCGTTCCTCGCGACGCCGTCGGCGGCACCCCAGCCCACTACGCGGAACAGGTACTGGACCACACCATTGCGCTGCTGGGCCGGATAACTACTGTCGACGACCTGATCGCAGAATGGTCACAACACAGGGCACGCGTTTAACGCTCGCCCCGCTGGAGGAGATGATCGGAGACCGACCAACCATGAAAGCAATTGCGGCGATAGCAATCACAGTTAGTGCGCTGCTGTCGGGTACTGGTGTGGCCCACGCTGACGCCGACTCAGACTACATAAACAACCTTAAGGCGCATGGCCTAACGCCCACGCCGGGGGTTTCTGAACCCCAATGGCAGGCAAGCGCAATCAAAGCAGCACATGACATTTGCGGCATGGCGGCATCGGGGCAAAGCCGCGATGCCATCAAGGCACGATACACGGCAAAGAATCCAGACAACGCGAACAACGTGAACGTCACGATCGATGCGGCGGTAGCAACCTATTGCCCGCAATACTGGTGATCGTTAGCCGTTGTTGGCAACGTGCTCAACGCATTACGGATCCCTTCCTCCGCGTGGGCCAGCGATCGCCTGCCGCGGCTCGGCGGTAACGATGATCGCGGGGTGCTGAACGCCAATCTCGTTGCGGCCGAAGTATAGCGGCGGCATCGCAAAGTCCTTATCGCGCACCGCACGCATGTGCGATCAACAGCTTCCGGCGTCCGGACCTGTGCAGCACGGTCCGGACGCCGGAAGTTGTATGTCGCGTCAGTACAGCGGAATCCAAACTCCGAAGTACCAGAAGCCCCATCCGCCGAAGACCGGATTGAAGACCGGGATGGCGGTATAGCCGCCGTAATTGCACGGCCCGAAATCGGCCTGGGCCTGGATTATGCCGCGGTCGGGTCCGTTCCACGGGCTGTTCCAACCACCGGGAGGCGGCGGGCCGTTCCAACCACCCGGAGGCGGCGGGCCGAACCAGTTAGGCGGTGGCCCACCGGGGGCAGGCCCGTCATTCCAGCCGAATCCCCGCGCCTGCGGCGGAGGTGGCGCGCCGTGGTCACGGGTGCTGAAGCCGCGAGGCGCATCGGTGGGGCCACCTATCTGGTCATTGCCCCGATCGTAAGCGCCCCTCGGGGCCCATCCCGCCGGTCCCGGTCCGCCAGGTCCCCCCGGTCCCCCCGGTCCCCCAGGTCCCCCCGGTCCCGGCCCGCCAGGTCCCCCCGGTCCACCCGCGCCACCCGGGCCACCCGGTCCCGGTCCGCCAGGTCCCCCCGGTCCGCCAGGTCCCGGTCCGCCAGGTCCCCCCGGTCCGCCGGGCCCCGCTCCAGGTCCCCCTGGACCGCCCGGTCCCGGTCCGCCAGGCCCCGCTCCGGGTCCACCCGGACCGCCCGGTCCCGCTCCGGGTCCACCAGGTCCCCCCGGTCCATGCGCAGGCCCACCTCCACCAGGTCCCCCCGGTCCGTGCGCCGGCCCAGCTCCAGGTCCGCCAGGCCCGGGTCCGCCAGGCCCCGGCCCGGGGCCAGGACCGGGTCCAGGTCCAGGTCCGCCAGGCCCGCGCGGTCCCGGGCCGGGTGCTGCAGGTCCCGGTGCGTCAGGGGCGGGCCCGTACCACGGTCCGCCAAGAACCGGTCCGCAGTTCGCACAGAGCGGCTGCGGCTCCGACGGAGCGGCGTTGGCCAGCTCGCCGCCTATTGTCAGCGCTGATAGGCCGAGACCCGCGGCAATTGCCACGCCGGCCACACGGTTCACATACATGCTCATTCGTCCCTTCCGAGATCCAATTTCAATGTCCGGCCATCTGGTGACTCGGCACCAAACGGCGGTGCCAGTCCGCCACGCGTCGTGAGATAGTCAGCACTAGGGGCATGTCACGTCCATCTCGAACGGCTTGGTCACCGGCTGCTGCGGGGTGGCCATGTTGACGCCCGTGGCGGTGCCCTTGATCGTGTAGGAATTACCGTCCTTGGTGGCCTGGACGTTGCCTTGGTTCGGCGCGGCCGCGGCATATCCCAGCGTCACGCCGCTGACGTTCCCCAGTCCGACTGACTGGACGGCCGGCGGATTGGCAGTAGTGATCACCGCGCCGATCCCGTTTGTCGGATCGCCGATGGCGATGTTGAGGTTGCCTCCGGCCGGGGTGCAGGTGGTCTGACCAGTGATGTTCTGGTTCTGCCCATCGACAATGACCTTCTCTGCGCTACCCGGCGATGAGCTCGTGCCGGGTGAGCTCGTGTTGGATTTGCTTGAACAGCCAGCCAGGCCCGCGACCACCATCCCCGTGGCTGCCACGCCGGCCAAGATCGCATGCTTCACCAGTACCTCCTATTTGCCCCATTTGCCGATGCCTGCAACACCGACGAATCGGTCGCAGATGCGACGGAAAAATTCCGCTTACGACACCTCGCACTCACACCATGAGCGTTACCCGTCAAAATCGTCTGGCAAACAATGAAGGTGCCAAGAATTAGCTGTGGGCCGGCTGAGCATTGTGTCGCGCATCCTGCCCGACGGCGACAACCTGAATGTTCCCCGGTTTGCTGCAAATAGCGCGGGCTGCAATCCCTGAACTCCGCCAAGACCAGCTCAATCCACATCTACTGAACTACTGATTCGTGCGTATCCTTAGGTCAGTAGTTCACCTTTTACGGAGTTATGCGTCTACTGAAGATCGACCTCAACTGATTTACCGCGCTCGATACGAGCAAATCTGGCAAACGCAATGAGCGGGGGTGTATTGGCCGTTACCGTGCGAAAAGATCTTGGGGAATCCGCTGGCTAAAGCGTGTGGGCCGCGCACGCATAACAGTAGGGTTCGCCCATCCGTGAGGCCGCACGCTAGTCAACCCGTGGCGTGGACCGGTACCGGCGATTCAATGGGCCGGTTACTGAATTACTGACTGCCCGCCTACGCGGGGCACAGGTCCCGGTCTCGACAGCACCGCGTTTAAGCAGGCCCTGGACACGCAGATAAGTTAGCGAGACGCTACTTCAACGCACACGGGTGTCCAGTGCCGTAGTTCAATCGGTGGCGTGGCCTCCTGCGCCGCGGCGAGTGGCACTCTGCTCAGCAGACAAGCCCATGCAGCTTAGATTCCACGCGGTTCGTTATCGGCGAACGCTCGCGATCCGCGCGCAGCGGTGCGGGAAATCACTGCGGTGATGGTGGGCTTTCGGTTTCGGCCCGCCATTGGGATCGTGCCTCATTGTCTCGATAGAGTTGATAGAGATTCACTGTCGCCAGGAACATCACAAACAAAGGGATAAATGGAGGTTTTATCCCTAGGGGTAGTACGTTTGCCGGCACTTCCGGCTGCAAATGCACGTAAGTGGCAATCCCCATGTTGACGACCAGTCCAGCCGAGGCGGCGAATACGACCGGGCTATAAAGATTCGGGATCTTCTTCCCGAAGCAGGAAGCCGAAAGCAGGCCGAGGCCGATTGCCATTTCTCCGGCTTTACCCAGTGGAATGCTGAATCGCGGCAGGCCACTCTTGGCTATCTGGATATCGAACCAGGTACGAAAGGGCTCGAATAATTTCAAGAAGCCAAATAAGAACATGAACACACCCAGAAAAAGCGAATTGTACTTCAAGATCTTGTTGTCTTGCGTTTGCTTCACAAGTTCCTCTCATCGCGTCAGCTCTATTTCCAATTGCGGTTTTTCACGTGGTTCGTTGACTACTCGGCCATCATTGCGCGACAAAACTGGACTCACAAGTCCAATTGGGATAGGTTGCGGCCGTGACTTCAAAAGGCGGCACTCGTCCTACCGCGCGGCTGACGGCTCGCGGCGCGGCAACCAAAGCCCGCATCGTCGCTGCGGCGGCATCACTCGTCCAACAGCGCGGGGTAGCAGGGACAAGCCTGGACGACGTCATGGAAGCCACCGCCACCAGCAAGTCGCAGATGTATCACTACTTTGTCAACAAAGACGCGCTCATCAGCGAGGTGATCAAGACCCAGCTCGGCCGCGTCATCGCCGCTCAGGAGCCGCGCCTACGCGAGGTCTCCACGTGGGAGGGGCTGCAGCGCTGGTGCGATCATCTCGTGGCTATGACCCGCGCGACACAAGGCGTCGGCGGCTGCCCACTCGGCTCGCTCGTGGGCGAACTCGCCGACCGATCCGACTCGGCGCGACTTGAGCTCGTGCGATCCTTTGCCGAATGGCAGTCATATCTGACCAGCGGATTTGTTGCCATGCGCGACAACGGCGAACTCGCCGCAGAAGCCGACCCGGACGAACTCGCATTGACGATGATGAGCGCACTGCAGGGCGGACTCCTCATGGCGCAGACCACGCGCAGCGCCCGCCCCCTCGAACTGGCCCTCAACATGGCACTCGGACACATCGCCGGATACCGGAGCAGCCCGATGCAAAAGCCGTCGCGCTGATCGTTGGGGCACGGCGGCTGGTTGTTCAAGCACGCGCTCTGGTCGCCGCGCGTATCGTCAAAGCAAACCCATCCACGGTCCCAACCAATTACCGAAGGGGATCGCCGTGAAACAGCCCGAACTCACGCAACTCATCGGTCTGCAGGACGGCGACGGCGACCGACTATTCATCTCACGCCTAGACCGGCCCGACGGCTCCCGCGGCTACCTGCTCGCCATTAGGTCGGGAGAAGTGCACGGCGGTGTGTCTCTCACCGCCCGCGATCTGGACCGGCTGAGCACTGTCATCCGGCACGAAGTGGGCCAGGGGAACGATGATCTAATGGCCGAATTCAGGTTCTTCGCCCGGGCGATCTGGCTCCTGATCTTTTGCGCACTGGTGTCGCTCCTCTTATTTGCAGTCACCGGGCCATTGTTTGCGTATCCCTGGTCGAACTGAGATAGGGGACGGTCGCAACTTCCACAATGCGGGCGACACCACGACGCTCCGCGTCCCGCTGGCCAGCCTCGCCGCTCTTTTCGACCGGCTCGGACGCTACCAACCGGCGGCACTATCGCCGGGTTCGCGCTTAGTCCCCTCGCTGTAATAACGGGGGTCCCCAAAATCACCACCGCGAGCAACGCAGATTCCCAATGAAAATGAGCCATGAGAACGGCGTCGAATTACCCCTAGTCGGGCAACGGGCCGGCTATCCCCGGTTTTCCAGGCCGCCGAGGCCCCCGATCCGCGTATGGTGACACAGGTTTGAAAGAGACACTTTAGGTGTCCGAAAAGTGGAGCTAAGGGGATTCGAACCCCTGACCTTCTCGATGCGAACGAGACGCGCTACCAACTGCGCCATAGCCCCTGACCGCTAGCAGGCTACCAGTTCCGGGAGCCGCGCTGTTAAGCGCCGACGGCCCGCGGCAGGTCCCGCGGCCAGCCGTAGGCCCGCACCGGGACGTCGTAGTCGAGGTGCTCGAAGATCGGGTCCTCGTCGTCGATCTCCAGGACCACCGCGCCGGGGCGGCGGAGCCGGGAGGGCACCACGTCATATTCGCGGTCGGCGGCGTTCTCCACGCCGAGCCGGGCCCGCGCCATCCGGTGCATCCGGCGACGGCGCAGCTTCTCCTCGATCCGGGTTTGCCGGCGCAGGTAGGCCAGGTAGAGCACGGTGATCGTGGTGGCGATGCTGCACACCCACCAGGCGGCAGGGGTCACCTCGAACGCCGCGGTGGCCGAGCTGACCAGGACGACCGCCATCACCATCAGCACGCGCTTGCGGAACGTGTACTTGCGCGCGGTGACCGCCGCGGCGGTCTCGTTGTCGAACCGGCGCCGCCGGGACGCGGCCGGCGCGGCGGGCGCGGGCGCGTCGTCGTAGGCGTCGTCGTCTTCCTCGGCCTCCAGGCCGGACGAGTCGTCGACGTATTCGTACTCGTCGTCGTGCTCGGCCTTCTGCGGCTCGGTCTCGGGCTCTGCGTCGCCTGAGACCTCGAGCACCGGCTCGGTCGCCGCCGCGCTGACCCCCGCCGGCAGCGCAGCGGAATCTTCGATGACATCGACATCCAAGACATCCAAGACATCCAGGACATCGGTCTCGGCCTGCTCGGGAACCTCGAATTTCACCAGGACCGGGTGTGTGGGCCGCTCGTCGGCGTCGACCTCTTCGTCGTGGTCAGCGGCTTCGACGTCATGGTGGTCGCTGTCCTCCGGCTGCCAGTCGGGGTCGCTGGCGTGTCCCGCGGCGGGACCGTTGCGCCGGAGCAGACGAGAACCCGCACCGCCGTTCAGCACCCGGGTCGCCAGCGCGACATCGCTGGTGCGCCGCACCGCATCGCGTTTGCTGATCAGCATCGGAACCAGGACAAACAGCCACAGCACCACCAGCGAGATCCACAATAAAGATTGAGGAATGCTTGGCATGACGACCCGCTCTCTTTGGTTCTAACCGGTCCACGCGACCAGCACAATTACACACCTGTAATTTGCTCAATACAAGCACATCGGTCACTCGTGTCACATCGGCCACAAACGGGTCACGCTGCGATTACTTCGCGTGACGGCGCCCCATCACGGCCAGCTGGCGTGCCCGGCCCGCACCAGAGTCGACGTCACCGATCCGCACACCTCTTCGACGGTGATGCCGACCAGTAAATGGTCCCGCCACGCCCGGTCCACTTCGAGGTAGCGGCGCAGCAGTCCCTCCTCGCGGAAGCCGACCTTGGCCAAAACAGCCCGGCTGGCGGCGTTCTCGGGGCGCACGGTCGCCTCCACGCGATGCAGCATGACGGGCCCGAAGCAGTGGTCAAGGCCCAGCGCCAGCGCCCCGGTGGCCACCCCGCGACCGGTCACCGACTTCGACACCCAGTAGCCGATCCACGCCGAGCGCAACGCCCCGTGCGTCACGTTGCCGATGGTCAGCTGACCGCAGAACCGTCCGTCGAGCTCGATCACGTACGGCAGCATGCGTCCCTTGCGGGCCTCCGACCGAAGACCGGAATACAAAGCGGGCCAGGCGCCGACGGTGTGCCGGACTGTCCAATCACCCTCCGCGCTGGGCTCCCACGGCTCCAGGTGGGCGCGGTCGGCCAACCGGATCCGGCTCCACTGCGCGCCGTCCCGCATGCGCACCGCCCGCAGCCGGATCAACCCCGCCGGGACCCGCAGCGGTCCCACGTCCATCGGCCACCCCGGATGCCGCGGGTTGGAACGCAGGAGGTTCACGGCTTGGCGCACTCAGCCACGCTGAGCCAGGAATGCGACGTCGACGATCTCGCCGGTGCGGATCTGCTCCGCGCCGCTGGGAATGACGACCAGACAATTGGCTTCCGCGAGCGTCGCCAGCAGATGCGATGACGACCCCGGCGCCCCGCCCAGCGCCTGCACCAGATACTCGCCGCTTTCCTGATCGCGCATCAGCTGACCGCGCAGGTAGCCCTTGCGGCCGGCCACCGAGGTGATCGGAGACAGCGTGCGTGCCTGCACAATTCGGCGCATCGGCTGGCGCTTGCCCAGCGACAGCCGGATCAGCGGCCGGACCATCACCTCGAACACGACCAGGGCGCTGACGGGGTTGGCCGGCAACAAAAACGTGGGCACGCCCTCGCGGCCGAGCTGCCCGAAGCCCTGCACCGATCCGGGATGCATGGCGACGCGGACGACCTCCATCTCGCCGAGGTCGGACAGCACGGCGCGCACGGCCTCGGCCGCCGCGCCCCCGACCCCGCCGGCGATCACCAGGATCTCGGCGCGGTTGATCTGCCCCTCGACGATTTCTCCCAGCTCCTTGGGGTCGTTGCTGACGATGCCGATGCGGTTCACCTCCGCGCCGGCGTCGCGGGCCGCCGCGGCCAGGGCATAGGAGTTGACGTCGTAGACCTGGCCGCCGCCCGGGTTGCGGGTGATGTCGACCAGCTCGCCGCCGACCGCCATCACCGCCACCCGCGGGCGCGGGTGCACCAGGACACGTTCGCGACCGACCGCAGCCAGCAGCCCCACCTGGGCCGCGCCGATGACGGTTCCGGCCCGCACCGCGACGTCGCCGGGCTGGACGTCGTCGCCCGCGCGCCGCACGTAGGCGCCCGACGGGGCGCCGCGCAGGATTCGCACCCGCTGCGTCCCGCCGTCGGTCCAGCGCAGCGGGAGCACCGCATCGGCCAGCGTCGGCAGCGGAGCCCCGGTCTGCACCCGGGCCGCCTGCCGCGGCTGCAGCCGGCTGGGTGTGCGCGAGCCGGCTTCGATGATTCCCGTCACCGGCAGCACGAGTCCGCCGCGCGCGTCCTCGTCGTCGCTGTCGGCGTCGGCGAACCCGGCGATCACGCCCGCCTCGCCGACCCCGACCACGTCGACGCTGCGCACCGCGTAGCCGTCGATGGCGGCCTGGTCGAAGCCGGGCATCGGCCGTTCGGTCACCACTTCCTCGGCGCACATCAATCCCTGCGCCTCGGCGATGGCAACACGAATGGGCCGCGGGGCCACCGCAGCGGCCGATATCCGGGCCTGTTGTTCCTCAACCGAACGCACGAACGCGCCTTTCTGCCCTCAAGCCGTGACGGGCGCCAACGCCTACTGCTCGGTCAGGCCCAATCGCGCCACCAACCACCGGCGCAAGTCCGGGCCGTAATCGTCACGATCCAATGCAAAGTCAACCGCAGCCTTGAGGTAGCCGCCGGGATTTCCCAGGTCGTGTCGAGAACCGCGATGCACCACCACGTGCACGGGGTGACCCTCGCTGATCAACAGCGCGATCGCGTCGGTGAGTTGAACTTCGCCGCCGACACCGCGGTCGATGCGGCGCAGCGCATCGAAGATGGCGCGGTCCAAGATGTAGCGGCCCGCCGCCGCGTACAGCGAGGGCGCGTCCTCGGTCTTAGGCTTCTCGACCATCCCTTTGACCCTGAGCACATCGGGATGTCCGCCTTGGGCGACCGGCTCGACGTCGAAGACGCCGTAGGCGCTGATCTCCTCGGGCGTCACCTCGATGGCGCACAACACGGTGCCGCCGTACTCAGCCCGTGCCGCCGCCATGGCGTCCAGCACGCCCATCGGCCGCACCAGGTCGTCGGGCAGCAACGCGATCACGGCGTCCTCGTCGGGCGTCAGCACGGGTTCGACGCAGCTGATGGCGTGTCCGAGTCCGAGCGGTTCGGCCTGCACCACGGATTCGACCTTGATCAGCGCCGGTGCGCGCCGCACCTTCGCCAGCATGGCTTGCTTGCCCCGAGCCTCGAGCGTGCCCTCCAGCACCAGGTCCTGGACGAAGTGCGCGACGACGCCGTCCTTGCCCTCCGAGGTGACGATCACCAGACGCTCGGCACCGGCCGCGGCCGCCTCCTCGGCGACCAGCTCGATGCCGGGCGTGTCGACGACGGGCAACAGCTCCTTGGGCACCGTTTTGGTCGCCGGAAGAAAACGGGTGCCCAGGCCGGCCGCGGGGACGATCGCCGTAAAGGGGATCGAGACTTCAGCTGGGCGTGACATCGTTCACACCATAACCCTCGGCAGGTCCACCGACTGGGTGTGACCCGGGGCTGTCATGGTTAAACCATGGCGAACTCGATCAAGGCGGCCCTGCGCGAGCGGCTGCTGTCGGGTCGACGCGATGTTGCCGACGACGTTCGGGCCGCCGAGGCCCGGATGCTGGCCGAGCACGCCCACCGCATGCTGAGCGGCGATGACACCGTGTGCGCCTACGTGCCCGTGAGCACTGAGCCCGGGTCCATCGAGATGCTGGACGCGTTGCTGCGCCGGGCCGCGCGGGTGCTGCTGCCGGTTGCGCGGACCGGCACCGACGGCACCCCCCTGCCATTGCGGTGGGGCGAGTACCGGCCGGGCGCGCTTACCCCCGGACGCTGGGGCCTGCTGGAGCCGGCCGAGCCGTGGTTGCCCGAATCCGCGCTGGCCGGGGCCACCCTGGTGCTGGTGCCCGCCCTGGCGGTCGACCGCCGCGGCGCGCGGCTGGGCCGGGGCCGGGGCTTTTACGACCGGTCCCTGCCTTTCAGGGACCCGCAGGCGCGGCTGATCGCCGTGATCCGCGACGACGAGCTGGTCGACGAGCTGCCGGCCGAACCGCACGACGTGCCGATGACCGGCGCGCTCACGCCGCGGAGTGGCGTCGTCACGCTGCCGATCCAGGTATAACCGAAGGGAATGATCGCCATCACGTGGCGGTTCTAGCACTTGAGACGGTAGAGTGCTAATCCAGTTCCACACCAATCCGGAGGTTTTTGTGCCGACTTACAGCTATCAGTGCACCGAGTGCGCCGACCGCTTCGACGTTGTGCAAGCCTTCACCGACGACGCGCTGACCAAGTGCGAGAAATGCTCGGGTCGGCTGCGCAAGCTGTTCGGCTCCGTCGGCGTGGTGTTCAAGGGCAGTGGTTTCTACCGGACGGACAGCCGCGAATCGGGCAAGAAGTCGACGAGCGCCTCCAACGGGTCGTCGAGCAGCGAGTCGAGCACGAGTTCGAGCTCCAGCGAAAGCTCGACGTCGAGTTCATCGGACAAGTCCGAGAAGAAGTCCGACAAGTCGAGCAGCAGCTCCACACCGGCCGCGGCGACCGCCTCGAGCTAACGGGTTATCCACAGCGCGCCGCACGCGCGGCGCTGCCGGCCGCGCACGCCGCCTACCGTGTGCTGCGTGGCCGAATCATCCCTGAACCCAACGCTGTTCAGCCGGCTATCGATGTGGTTGCGCCCGGACTGGACGCGGACCGTGCTGTTCCGGCGCGTGCTCGCCGGCGCACTCGTCGTGCTGGCGGGCGTGGCCGCCTTGCGGTCGGATCCCGACGACGATCGCGCCGACGTGGTGGTGGCCGCGCACGATCTGCGGCCCGGCGCCGCACTGACCTCCGATGACGTTCGACTCGAAACACGTTCTGCAACAACGATTCCCGACGGCTCCCGCACCGAACTGAACGCGGTGGTCGGGTCCACGCTGGCCAGCCCGACGCGCCGCGGGGAAGTGCTCACCGACGTCCGACTGCTCGGCAGCCGGCTGGCCGAATTGACCGCCGGGCCCGGCGCCCGCATCGTGCCGCTGCACCTGGCCGACAGCGCGCTGGTCGACCTGGTTCGGGTGGGCGACGTGGTGGACGTGCTGGCCGCGCCGGCCAGCGACGTGCCCGGTTCCGCCCCGGCGGTCAGCAAAATGGTGGCCACCTTGTTAGCGAGCGACGCCGTCGTCGTCCTCGTGTCGGCGAAGGAGAAATCCCAGGCAGACGCGGGTGACCGCGTAGTGTTAGTTGCGCTTCCGGCTCGCGTAGCGAACACGGTGGCAGGTTCGGCGCTGGGGCAAACGGTAACTCTCACCCTGCACTGAGCAAACTGCGTCCCCTCTAGAAAGGGCTCCCGATGTTCAAAGGGTTCAAGGAGTTTCTGTCGCGTGGCAATATCGTCGACCTGGCCGTCGCGGTCGTCATCGGTACGGCCTTCACCGCCCTGGTCACCAAGTTCACCGAAAGCATCATCACGCCGCTGATCAACCGGGTCGGCGTCAACCAGAATTCCAACGTCGGCGCCTTGAAGATCAGCATCGGCGGCGGTGAGACCATCGACCTGAACATCCTGCTGTCGGCCGCGATCAACTTCTTTCTGGTTGCGTTCGTGGTCTATTTCTTCGTCGTGCTGCCGTACAACACGCTGCGCAAGAAAGGCGAGGTCGAGCAGGCCGACGACGCACAGATCGTGCTGCTCACCGAGATCCGCGACCTGCTCGCCCAGAGCAACGGCGGATCGTCGGGTCGGCACGGCGGTGCGCCCGCACCGGAACACGGACCCCGGGCCGACGCCGAAGACCAGATTCGGGGCGGCTAGATCTCCAGGCTGGACAGCTGGCCGATGATCTGAGCGGCCAGCGGGTTGAGCGTGGCCATCCCGTCGCGCACGGCGTACCGGGAGCCGGCGAGGTTGACCACCAGGGTGCTTCCCGACACGCCCGCCAATCCACGCGACAGGGCGGCGTCGGTAATCCCGGCGGCCAGTCCCGAGGCACGGATCGCCTCGGCGATCCCGAGGATCTCGCGGTCCAGGATGTCGCTGGTGGCCTCCGGGGTGACGTCGCGAGGCGTCACGCCCGTGCCGCCCACCGAGACCACCAGGTCCACGCCGCCGATCACCGCGGTGTTCAGTGCGTTGCGGATCTCGATCTCGTCAGCCTCGACCGCGACCACGCCGTCCACTACGAACCCGGCTTCGGTCAGCAGCTCGGTGACCAACGGGCCACTGTGGTCCTCGTCCCCGTGCGCGGTGCGATCGTCGACTACGACGACAAGTGCCCGGCCGACTACCAACTCCGCGCCTGTATCCATGGGTGTCACCGTATATCCGTGGTCCGACCACGGCGCGTCGACTCTCACTACTGCTCCGCTTTTCCGAGCGTGACCGGGACCGTGCGGCCACCGCCGCCGTTGGGATCCTGGTAGGTCAGCGTCACCTTGTCGCCCGGCGCCTTCGACCGGACGGCAGCGACCAACGCGTCGGCGCTGTTGATGGGACGGTCGTCGACCTTGGTGACCACCACGCCCTTGGGCACGCCGGCGGTCGCGGCCGCACCACCCTGCACCACGTCCATGACCTTGGCGCCGGGCGTGCCCTTGTCGGTGGTCACCTGGACACCGAGCGAGGCGTGGGTGGCCTTGCCGGAGGCGATCAACTCGTCGGCGATGCGCTTGGCCTGGTCCACCGGAATCGCGAAGCCCAGCCCGATCGAGCCGCTCTGCGAGTCACCCGAATCGGCGCCCAGCGTGGCGATGGCGGAGTTGACGCCCACCAGCTGGCCCTGCATGTTGACCAGCGCACCGCCGGAGTTACCCGGGTTGATCGCCGCGTCGGTCTGAATCGCGTCCAGCACCGTGTTCTGGTTGCCCGACTCACCGGTCGTCGACACCGGCCGGTTCAGCGCGCTGACGATTCCCGTGGTCACCGTGCCGGCCAAGCCCAGTGGCGAACCGACGGCCATCACCGGCTGACCCACCTTCAGGTCCGACGAGGAACCCAGCGCAAGCGGGCTGAGGCCGGACATGCCCTGCACCCGCACGACGGCGATGTCACTGGTGGGGTCGGTGCCCACCACTGTGAACGGAGCGGTGCGACCGTCGGAGAAGGTCACCGTCGTTTTCGGCGCTCCACCACCCGGACCGCCCTGACCACCGGGGCCCCCGGGACCACCGGGGCCACCAGGCCCACTGGGAGTCGGTCCACCAGGTCCGCCGGGGCCGCCGGGACCGCCCGGGCTACCGGGCGTACCGGGGCCACCGAGACCCTTGGGGTTGGCCGCAGCGGCGACGACGTGGTTATTGGTCATGATCAGCCCGTCGGCCGACAGGATGATGCCCGAGCCCTCCTCGGACTGACGGCCGAGGTCGGTCTCCAGCATGACGACGCTGGGCACCACCTTGGCCGCGACCTGCTCGATGCTGCCCGGGGGCGTGTTCGCCGCCGGAATGCTGGGGGCCCCGCCCGTGATCAGGCCGCCGCCGTTGCCGCCCGCGGCGTGCGTACCCAGCTCCACGACGGTCGCCGCGGCGCCACCGATACCGGCCGAGACGACTGCGATCGCCACTGCACCCGCGACTAATGCACCTGTGCGAGAACGCTTTTCACGCATCGGCGGCAGAGGGCCGCGGTGTGGGCCAGGCATCGGGGGAAGCATGCCGGGAATCGGCCCCTGCCCCGCGCCGCGCGGTATCGGGCCCGGTCCGGTGCCCCCGGACATCGGTCCCGTCCCGGTGATCGGTCCCGTTCCGGTGTCGCCGGGCACCCGCCCCTGGCCGGTGGGGGTGAACGGCTCATACGGCTGCTGACGGTATTGCGGCTGGGGCTGTTGATAGCGCCAGTCGAACTGCTGGTTATAGGCGGGCTGCTGCTGTCCCTGGGCATAGGCGGGGGGTGCCGGCTGGTTAGGCCCGGCGCCGTATCCCGGCTGCTGCGGCGGTGGCGAATACCTCGGGTGATTCGTCATGTCGCTATGTCGCTCTTCCTCTTTGTGGCTCGTGTGGGCATGAGTCGGCGTGTTTTTTCAACAGTAGCCGCACACCTACGTTGCCCGCGCGGACTGAGATTCCACTGAGATAACGTTCGCGGAATCCCGAGAGTTCGCCTCGTCCGCGGCCGCCGGCACATCGTCCTCAGGGGTCCTGAGGGTCTTGGGTATCCCGCGGCCGGGTAGCAAAACATAGATCGACGTCCCCGGTGACTCAGCACCCGGCACGGTTTCCTCAATGCGCAGCGATCCGCCGTGGTTGAGTACCACCTGTTTGACGATCGCCAGCCCCAGACCCGAGCCCGGCATCGCCCGAGCGGTCGTCGAACGGTAGAAGCGCTCGAACACCAGACGTCGTTCGTGCGGCGGAATCCCCGGGCCATGGTCGGAAACCACGAGCTCGGCGTGCGACCGGTCCAGCTGACGCATCCTGACGCCGACAGTGCCGCCGGGCGGGCTCCACTTGGCCGCGTTGTCCATCAGGTTCAGCGTCGCGCGCGACAACCCGGCCTGGTCGCCGTAGACCTGCCACCCGATCAACTCGACGTCGAAGTGAATGTCGTTGCGCCGCCGCCTGACTCGTTCGAGGCCCCGATCAATGACCTCGGACATGTCGACCGGCTCGTGGACCACCTGGCCGGCATCGTCCCGGGTCAGATCCACCAAATCGCCGACCAGCGTGGACAATTCCTCGATCTGCGCGATCACATCGGAACGCAGATCGACCATCTCCTGCTCGGGCAGCCGCGGCGCGCCGGGCTCCATCGCTGCCATGAGCAATTCGACGTTGGTGCGCAGCGATGTCAGCGGGGTCCGCAATTCATGCCCGGCATCGGTGACCAGCCTGGCCTGTCGATCCCGGGACTCGGCCAGCGCCCGCAGCATCAAGTTGAAGGCCTCGGTAAGCCTGGATAATTCGTCACCGCCGACCACCGGAATGGGGCGCAGGTCGTCGGTGCGGGCCACCCGTTCCGCGGCCTCGGTCAGCCGCGCCACCGGACGAAGGCCCGCCCTGGTGGCCATGCCCGCGGCGATCGCGGCGACTGCCACGCCGATGCCGCCGACGATCAGCAGCACCCAGCGCATCTGCCCCATAAACATCTCGGTGGGCTTAAGGCTCTTGGAGATCAGCAGCGAGCTGCCGTCGGACAGGTGGATGGCGAATACGCGTTGGTCCGAAGCGGTGCGCTGCGACATCAACAACTCACCACGGATGACGGCCTTCTCAGGCGGACCGACCGGCAAGCTCTGGCCCGGCTGCTGCGCGGTGTAGATCGCGTGGCCGCCCGGGTTCACGAGCATCGCGTTGACGTCCGAATAGGCGGTGCCCTCGATGGCCTTCCCAGGTTCGGCGGTCAGCGCGCCACTGTTGATCATCAGCTGCGCGCGGCTTTGCAGTTCCTTGTCGATGTTGCTGTACGTCGCATGCAGCACGACCACGTAGATCGCGATTTCCATCAGCACGAGGACCATCGCCCCGGTGGACATCGCCAGCAGCATGACCCGCCAACGCAGCGACAAGGTGCTGGCGGCTTGCAGCGGTGCGCGCCGCCGCCGGAACAACACCATTACGGAGGCGTCTCCCTGAGCACATAACCCACCCCGCGCACCGTGTGGATCAGCCGCGGCTCACCCTCGGCCTCGGTTTTGCGGCGCAGATACCCGACATAGACTTCCAGCGCATTGCCCGAGGTGGGGAAGTCGAAACCCCACACCTCCTCGAGGATGCGGCTGCGCGTCAGTACCCGCCGCGGGTTGGCGATCAGCATCTCCAACAACGAGAACTCGGTGCGCGTCAGACTGATCCCGCGTTGCCCACGGGTGACTTCGCGGGTGACCGGGTCCAGGGACAGGTCGGAGAACTGCATGGCGACCGAATCGGCGTCGTCTTCGGGCTTGGTCCGGCGTAGCAGCGCCCGCATGCGCGCCAGCAGTTCTTCGAGGGCGAATGGCTTCGGCAGGTAGTCGTCGGCGCCGGCGTCCAGGCCGGCGACCCGCTCGGAGACCGAATCGCGCGCGGTGAGCACCAGGATGGGGAGGTCATCGCCCGTGCTGCGCAGCTGACGGCACACTTCGAGGCCGTCCAGCCGCGGCATCATCACGTCCAGCACGAGCGCGTCAGGCCGGTCACTGGCAATCCTGTCGAGCGCCTCGACCCCGTCGTGGGCAAGCTCGACCGAATAACCATTGAAGGAAAGCGACCTGCGCAGCGACTCGCGCACTGCGCGATCGTCGTCAACGACAAGTATTCGCACGGCCACTAGTCTCGCCCTAGCGCCTGAGAGCGGCCTGAGAGACGCGCCGCGTATTTGCCGAGATTAACGCCGGTCCAGATCGATGAGACCGAGGCGGGCGGCCTTCAGCAGCCGCCGGGGCACCTTGTGCTTCTGGCCTGCCACCGTCACACCGACGAGCTCGGTCTTCTCGGCCTTCCACTGCGCGCGCCGGCTACGGGTATTCGCGCGCGACATCCTGCGCTTGGGTGTCGCCATGGTTCGGCCTTACTCCTCGATTGGGGTTTTGCGGGTTTGTCGCGCGGCATAGCCCTCGGGGCCGAGCGGCGACAATCTCGCACAAGGATAGTCGGTGAGCTGCTGGTCGCCAAAACGGGCGCTCTAAAAGGGTGGCGGTTCGTCGTCGGGTGGGGCGGGTCCGGGTTGGGCGGCGAGGCGCGCGTCACGATTCTCACGGCGTTCGGTGGCGATGCGGTGGGCGCGGTTTTGGGTGCGGGTGCGGCGGCGTTTGGGCATCATGGCGGTGCGGTCGGGGCAGTAGTGGTGGGGTGGGGGTTCGGCTTCGGGGGTGGGCATGCCGCCCACGGCGTAGCACAGGCTGGGGAATAGCAGGGCGCTGGCGGGGGTGGTGACGTGGGTTTGTCCGGCGGGTGAGGTGAGGATGAGGGTGCCGTCGGGGAGTTGTTGTTCGGTCCAGCCCCAAAAGGTTTTTAACAGGTGATGGACCTTGCAGTAGCACTTGAGGTTGGCGGCGTGGGTGGTGCCGCCCTGCGAGTAGGGGAGGGTGTGGTCGAGTTCGCAGTCGATGGCGGGGTGATCGCAGCCGGGCCAGCGGCAGGTCAGGTCGCGGGCGCGCACGAAGTCGGCCAGCGCCTTGGACGGCCGGTAGCCCGGCTCTGGTTGGGCGTAGCCGGGGTGGACCAGCGGCACGAGTGTGGCGGTGTCGGCGAGTTCGGTGAGTAGTTCGGGGGTGATCAGCCCGTCCGCGCTGAGTTCGCTGCCCGGGGTGGTGGCGGTGCCGTTCAGGGTGTCTTGGGAGGCGATGACGTGGATGGTCACCGGGGAGGCGGGTCGGCGTTGCCCGGCGGCGCAATCCGGGCGCCCGCAGCGGCATCCGAGGCGGTCGGCGCCGGCGGCCAGCGCCCCCAGGGCATCTGCGCGGCGCTGGCTGGTGGTGCGCGGGTCGTGCTCACACACGGTGGCGGCCAACGCGGTCAACCGCTGGTCCAGGGCGTGCGCGTGCACGGTGAACAGGCTGCCCGCGATCTGGGAGATCCCCTCGCAATCAGCCCCGATCCACACCTCCCGCTCGAGGTGGCGTTCCTTGCGGCGGCGCACCGCATCCAGATCCACCCGCGCGACGATGGCATCGATTTTTGCCGCCAGCCGGCCCCGGGTCAGTGAGGGCCAGCGGCCCACGTTGGCCGCGATCAACCCATCGACGCGGGCCAACGCGTCCCCGTCCAGGACCAGATCGGTGCGCGAGACGATCGTGCGAAACGCCGGATACCCGATGTCGCCGGCCAGAAAGACCTCAGCGGTCTGGGGCAGCCGTTCTCGCATCACCCGCGCGTAGTGCACCTTGTCCAGGGCCAGTCCCTGACTGATCCGCAAATACGCGGCCACCTCGGCAGCCACCGCCGCCATCGTGTCGATCGCCCAGTCCTCGGTCTCCGACGACGTCTGCGACAGCCGGTGCCGAAACAACCGCCCGGCCGCGGTCAACTGCCTGGCCACCGCCTGGTTCTCGACCCGCACCGCGGCGGCCATCTCCTCGAGGCACCGCGCCGACTCGGGCGTCGGGGTCTTCTGCGCCGCGCGCTCATCGACGCGCTGGGCCCACGCATCAAAGCGCGCGAACACCTCCCGCTGCGACGCAGAATCCGAAGGCTCGAACATGCGTTCGATTATGCCACGGTGCTCTGACAAGTAATTTCGACAGCAGGGACGCATAGGCGGCCGGTTCCGGCATCCGACTATGCTGACCTACCGGTTGGTTGGTGGCGTCGACGATCCCAAAGAAGGGTGGACGCGGATGGTTTCCGGTGCCGTGCGGATCGCGAACTGCTCGGGCTTCTACGGCGACCGGCTGTCGGCGATGCGCGAAGTCCTCACCGGCGGCTCGGACGATCCCGTGGACTACATCACCGGTGACTACCTTGCCGAGCTGACCATGCTGATTCTCGGCCGCGACAAAATGAAGCACCCCGAACGCGGCTACGCCAAGACATTCCTGACACAGCTCGAGGAGTCCCTCGGACTGGCCTGCGAGCGCGGGGTGCGCATCGTCGCCAACGCGGGCGGCTTGAACCCGGCCGGGCTGGCCGACGCGGTGCGCGCGCTGGCCGATCGCCTGGGTATCGCCGCTCGCGTCGCCCATGTCGAAGGGGATGACCTGCTGCCGCGCGCCGCGGAGCTGGGGCTCGGCACGCCGCTGACGGCGAATGCGTACTTGGGCGCGTGGGGCATCGTCGACTGCCTCAACGACGGCGCCGACGTCGTCGTCACCGGGCGGGTGACCGACGCGTCGGTGATCGTCGGGGCCGCGGCCGCCCACTTCGGTTGGGGCCGTACCGATTACGACCGGCTGGCCGGGGCCGTGGTCGCCGGACACGTCATCGAGTGCGGGGTCCAGGCCACCGGCGGCAATTACGCGTTCTTCAAAGAGGTGCCCGATTTGTCCTACGCCGGCTTCCCGTTGGCGGAGGTACACGAGGACGGCTCCTCGGTCATCACCAAGCACCCCGGCACCGGTGGCTTGGTCAGCGCGGACACCGTGACCGCCCAGCTGCTCTACGAGATCACCGGCGCCCGCTACGCCAACCCGGACGTCACGGCCCGGATGGACACCATCGATCTGTCCGAGGACGGCCCCGATCGGGTTCGCATCAGCGGGGTGATCGGTGAACCGCCGCCGCCCACACTGAAGGTGTCGCTCAACAGCATTGGCGGCTTCCGTAACGCCATGACATTCGTGCTGACCGGCCTGGACATCGAAGCCAAGGCGGAGTTGGTGCGGCGGCAATTGGAATCCGGCCTGACGGTCAAGCCCGCCGAGCTGGAGTGGACCCTGGCGCGCACGGATCACGCCGACGCCGACACCGAAGAGGCCGCCAGCGCGTTGCTGCACTGCGTCGTCCGCGATCCCGATCCAGCCAATGTCGGGCGTCAGTTCTCCTCGGCTGCAGTCGAATTGGCGCTGGCGAGCTACCCGGGATTCAGCGTCACCGCCCCGCCGGGCGACGGCCAGGTATACGGCGTGTTCACCGCGGGATATGTTGACGCCGCGAGCGTCCCGCATGTTGCCGTGCACGCCGACGGGACCGGGACGCACATCCCCTGTGCCACCGAGACGTTGGCGCTGGAGCCCGCCGCTCCCCCGCCGCTGCCCGATCCGCTACCCGCCGGACCGACGCGCCGGGTGCCGCTCGGCCTGATCGCCGGGGCCCGCAGCGGCGACAAGGGCGGCTCGGCCAACGTCGGGGTGTGGGTCCGCACCGACGACCAATGGCGCTGGCTGGCCAACACATTGACGGTCGAGCTGATCAAGGAGCTGCTGCCCGAGGCGGCCGAACACGACGTCACCCGCCACGTGCTGCCCAACCTGCGGGCGGTGAATTTCGTCATCGACGGCATCCTCGGTCAGGGTGTCGCCTACCAAGCGCGCTTCGACCCGCAGGCCAAGGGTTTGGGCGAGTGGCTGCGCAGCCGGCACGTCGACATTCCGGAGATCTTATTGTGAGCATTTGGAACAATCCCGAGCGCGAACAACTGCGAAAGACGGTGCGCTCCTTCACCGAACGCGAGATCCTGCCCCACGCCGACGAGTGGGAGCGCAGCGGCGACCTGCCGCGCGACCTGCACCGGCGCGCCGGGGCGGCCGGGCTGCTGGGAGCAAACTTCCCCGAAGCCGTCGGCGGCGGCGGTGGCGACGGCGTCGACTCGGTGATCATCTGCGAAGAAGTGCACCAAAGTGGCGCACCGGGAGGGGTTTTCGCCTCCCTGTTCACCTGTGGCATCGCCGTCCCGCACATGATCGCGTCGGGCGATCAGCGCCAGATCGACACGTTCGTGCGGCCCACCCTGGCCGGCGAGAAGATCGGCGCGCTGGCCATCACCGAGCCCGGCGGCGGCTCGGACGTCGGGCACCTTCGAACCAACGCGGTGCGCGATGGCGATCACTTCATCGTCAACGGCGCCAAGACCTACATCACCTCCGGCGTCCGCGCGGACTACGTCGTGACCGCGGTGCGCACCGGAGGACCCGGCGCGGCCGGGGTTTCGCTGCTGGTGGTCGAGAAGGGCACGCCCGGCTTCGAGGTCAGCCGCAAGCTGGACAAGATGGGCTGGCGATCCTCGGACACCGCCGAGCTTTCCTATGTCGACGCCCGCGTGCCCGTCGACAATCTTGTCGGCGCCGAGAACAGCGGATTCGCTCAGATCGCCCAGGCGTTCGTCTCCGAGCGGATCGGCCTTGCCACGCAGGCGTATTCGAGCGCGCAGCGGTGCCTGGATATCACCGCCCAGTGGTGCCGCGACCGCGAGACGTTCGGCCGGCCCCTGATCAGCCGACAGCCGGTGCAGAACACGCTGGCCGAGATGGCCAGGCGCATCGACGTCGCCCGCGTCTACGCGCGCCACGTGGTGGAGCGTCAACTCGCCGGCGAGACGAACCTGATCGCGCAGGTGTGCTTCGCCAAGAACACCGCCGTCGAGGCCGGCGAATGGGTGGCCAACCAAGCCGTCCAGCTGTTCGGCGGCATGGGGTACATGGCCGAATCCGAAGTCGAACGCCAGTATCGGGACATGCGCATCCTGGGCATCGGCGGCGGAACCACCGAGATCCTCACCGCACTGGCGGCCAAACTCCTGGGGTACCAATCGTGACTGCGCCGGCGACGATGCAGAGCGCAGCGATGAGGAGGAGTGGCGCAATATGACCCAGCTGCAGTCCACACTTGATCCGAACGCCGATTCCTACACCGAGGCCGCGTCGGCGGCGACCGCCAGGCTCGACGAGATCGACGCCGAACTCGCCAAGGCGCTTGGGGGCGGCGGGCCCAAGTACGTCGAGCGTCATCACGCCCGTGGCAAGCTGACGGCCCGAGAGCGCATCGAGCTGCTGGTCGACCCGGACTCGCCGTTTCTCGAGCTGAGCACACTGGCGGCGTACGGCAGCGCCTTTCAGATCGGCGCCAGCACGGTCGTCGGCATCGGCGCGGTCAGCGGCGTGGAATGCCTGATCGTCGCCAATGACCCGACGGTCAAGGGCGGCACCAGCAATCCCTGGACACTGCGAAAGATACTGCGGGCCAATCAGATCGCGCTGCAGAACCGGTTGCCGGTGATTTCGCTGGTGGAATCGGGAGGGGCCGATCTACCCACCCAGAAGGAGATCTTCGTCCCCGGCGGGCAGATGTTCCGCGACCTCACCCGCCTGTCGGCGGCAGGAATCCCCACCATCGCATTGGTATTCGGCAACTCCACCGCGGGCGGAGCGTACATACCCGGGATGTCCGACCACGTGGTGATGATCAAGGAACGCTCGAAGGTGTTCCTGGCCGGCCCGCCGTTGGTGAAGATGGCCACCGGCGAAGAGTCCGACGACGAGTCGCTGGGCGGCGCCGAGATGCACGCGCGGATATCGGGTTTGGGCGACTATTTCGCGCACGACGAGCTCGACGCCATCCGCATCGGGCGCCGCATCGTGGCGCGGCTCAACTGGGTCAAACAGGGGCCTAGGCCCAAGCCGGTGATCGAGCCGTTGTTCGATACCGAAGAGCTGATCGGCATCGTGCCCGCGGATCTGCGCATCCCCTTCGACCCGCGGGAGGTGATCGCCCGCATCGTCGACGGCTCCGAATTCGACGAGTTCAAGCCGCTGTACGGGTCGTCGCTGGTGACCGGATGGGCGCAGCTGCACGGGTATCCGATCGGCATCCTGGCCAACGCGCGCGGGGTGCTGTTCAGTGAGGAATCGCAGAAGGCCACCCAATTCATCCAGCTGGCCAACCGCTCCGACACGCCACTGTTGTTCCTGCACAACACCACCGGCTACATGGTGGGCAAGGAATACGAAGAGGGCGGGATGATCAAACACGGGTCGATGATGATCAACGCCGTGTCCAACTCGACGGTCCCGCATATCTCGCTGATCATCGGCGCCTCCTACGGCGCCGGCCACTACGGCATGTGCGGGCGCGCCTACGACCCGCGGTTCCTGTTCGCGTGGCCCAGCGCCAAGTCCGCGGTGATGGGTGGCGCGCAACTGGCGGGCGTGCTGTCGATCGTCGCCCGGGCGGCCTCCGAGGCCCGCGGGCAGCAGGTCGACGAGGAGGCCGACGCCGCCATGCGTGCAGCCGTCGAGGGCCAGATCGAAGCCGAATCGCTGCCGCTGGTGTTGTCCGGGATGCTCTACGACGACGGGGTGATCGACCCGCGCGACACCCGCACCGTGCTGGGAATGTGTCTGTCCGCCATCGCCAATGGCCCGATCAAGGGGACGTCGAACTTCGGCGTCTTCAGGATGTGAATCCGATGATCACTCGAGTACTGGTTGCCAACCGCGGCGAGATCGCCCGACGGGTGTTCGCCACCTGCCGACGGCTCGGCCTGGGGACCGTCGCCGTCTACACCGAGCCGGACGCGGCCGCGCCGCATGTCGCCGAGGCCGACGCACGGGTCCGGCTGTCCAAGACCAACGACTATCTGAACGCCGAGGCCATCATCGCGGGCGCCCGCGCCGCCGGCGCCGACGCGGTGCACCCCGGCTACGGATTCCTTTCGGAGAACGCGGAATTCGCGGCGGCCGTGCAGGAGGCCGGCCTGATCTGGGTCGGACCTCCCGTGGATGCGGTGCGCGCCATGGGCTCCAAGATCGAGTCGAAGAAGATGATGGCGGCCGCCGGGGTACCGGTGCTCGACGAACTCGATCCCGACACCGTCACCGAATCCCAGCTTCCGGTTCTGGTCAAGGCGTCCGCGGGTGGCGGGGGGCGCGGCATGCGCGTGGTGCGCGAATTGTCCGCGCTGGCGGCCGAAGTCGCCGCGGCCCAACGCGAAGCACAGTCCGCGTTCGGCGATCCGACGGTGTTCTGCGAGCGCTACCTGCCCAGCGGCCATCACATCGAGGTGCAGGTGATGGCCGACACCCGAGGCACCGTGTGGGCCGTCGGGGAACGCGAATGCTCGATTCAGCGCCGCCACCAAAAGGTCATCGAAGAAGCGCCGTCGCCGTTGGTGGAACGGACGCCGGGCATGCGCGCCAAGCTGTTCGACGCCGCGCGGTTGGCAGCCGGCGCGATCGGGTACACCGGCGCCGGGACCGTCGAGTTCCTCGCCGACGATGACGGCGAGTTCTATTTCCTGGAGATGAACACCCGCCTGCAGGTCGAACACCCGGTCACCGAGGAGACCACGGGGCTCGATCTGGTCGAGCTGCAGCTCATGATTGCGGAGGGCGGCCTACTCAATACGGAACCGCCCGCCGCCCACGGGCATTCGATCGAGGTCCGGCTCTACGCCGAGGATCCGGCGCAAGGTTGGCAGCCGCAGGCCGGCCTGGTGCACATGTTCGATGTGCCGTCGGTGCGGGCCGAGTTCGACTCGTTGGGTCAGCGGACCGGGATCCGACTGGACTCGGGCATCGTCGACGGCTCGGTGGTCTCGATCCACTACGACCCGATGCTGGCCAAAGTGATCTCGTATGCCCCCACGCGCCGGCAGTCGGCGCTGGTGCTTGCCGACGCGCTGGCCCGCGCCCGCCTGCACGGGCTGAAGACCAACCGCGCGCTGCTGGTCAACGTGCTGCGCCATCCCGCGTTCCTCGACGGCGCCACCGACACAGCGTTTTTCGACACGCACGGACTCGCGGAGTTGTCCGCGCCGCTGGCCGACGACGCCACGGTCCGATTGTCGGCGATCGCCGCCGCGCTCGCCGACGCCGCGCACAATCGCGCCGCCGCCCCGGTGTGGGGCTCGATCCCCAGCGGCTGGCGAAACCTGGCATCGGGCTACCAAACCAAGACCTACCTCTACGGAGATACCGAGCACAGCGTCGAATACCGCTTCACCCGAACCGGATTGACGCTGCGTGGCGACGAGTCTGTGCGGCTCGTGTCGTCGGCGCCGGAGCAGGTCGTGCTGACCGACGGCGATGGGGTGTCCGTCAGCTTCGCCGTGCGGCGCTACGGCGACGAGGTGTACGTCGACTCGGCACGCGGGCCGGTTCATCTGGTCGCGCTGCCCCGCTTCCCGGAGCCGGGTTCGGCCGTCGAGAAGGGATCGCTGGTAGCGCCGATGCCCGGCAACGTGATCCGGCTCGGCGCGCAGGCCGGCGACACCGTCACCGCGGGTCAGCCGCTGATCTGGCTGGAGGCGATGAAAATGGAACACACCATCGCCGCGCCGGCCGACGGCGTGCTCGCGGAACTCAACGTCACGACCGGACAACAGGTCGAGGTCGGCGCCGTCCTGGCACGGGTGGAAGCGCCGGAAACAGAAGGGGATTCAGCATGACAGATACGAGCTTCATCGAGAACGAGGAGCGGCAGGCGCTGCGCAAGTCGGTGGCCGCCTGGGCGTCCAACTACGGCAGCGAGTACTACCTGCGGAAGGCGCGCGCCCAGGAACACACCGACGAATTGTGGTCCGAGGCAGGCAAACTCGGCTTTCTCGGGGTGAACCTGCCCGAGGAGTACGGCGGCGGCGGCGCCGGGATGTACGAGCTTTCGCTGGTCATGGAGGAGATGGCGGCCGCGGGCAGCGCGCTGCTGTTGATGGTGGTGTCGCCGGCCATCAACGGCACCATCATCAGCAAATTCGGCACCGAGGAGCAGAAGAAGCGCTGGATTCCGGGAATCGCCGACGGCTCGCTGACGATGGCCTTCGCGATCACCGAGCCCGAAGCCGGCTCGAACTCGCACAAGATCACCACGACCGCCCGCCGCGACGGCAGCGACTGGATCCTCAAGGGCCAGAAGGTTTATATCTCCGGCGTCGACCAGGCGCAGGCGGTGCTGGTGGTGGCCCGCAGCGAGGAGGTCAAGACCGGCAAGCTGCGGCCCGCGCTCTTCGTGGTGCCGACGGACGCCCCGGGCTTCACCTACACCCCGATCGAGATGGAGCTGATCAGCCCCGAACGCCAGTTCCAGGTCTTCATGGACGAGGTGCGGTTGCCGTCCGATGCGCTCGTCGGCGCCGAAGATGCCGCCATCGCACAGCTTTTCGCCGGCCTGAACCCCGAACGCATCATGGGTGCGGCCAGCTCGGTCGGCATGGGCCGCTACGCCCTGGATCGCGCCGTCGACTACGTCAAGACCCGACAGGTATGGTCCACCCCGATCGGCGCGCACCAGGGCCTGTCACATCCGTTGGCGCAGTGTCACATCGAGGTCCAGCTCGCCAAGCTGATGATGCAGAAGGCCGCGATGCTCTACGACAGCGGCGACGACGGCGGCGCGGCCGAGGCGGCGAACATGGCGAAATACGCCGCGGGCGAGGCTTCCACCAGGGCGGTGGACCAGGCCGTGCAGTCGATGGGTGGCAATGGCCTGTCCAAGGAGTACGGCGTCGGGGCCATGCTGGTGTCCGCGCGGCTGGGTCGGATCGCGCCAATCAGCCGCGAGATGGTGCTGAACTTCGTCGCACAAACCTCGCTGGGCTTGCCCCGAAGCTACTGATGGACACCCTCGTCGAGTACGCCGGACCGGATGCCTGCGGGGGCCCGGTCGCCCGGCTGACGCTGAACTCGCCGCACAACCGCAACGCGCTGTCCACCACTCTCGTCACGCAACTGCACCAGGGGTTGCGGGACGCCGCCGCGGACCCGTCCGTGCGGGTAGTCGTGCTCGGGCACACGGGTGGAACGTTCTGCGCGGGTGCGGATCTCAGCGAGGCCGGCGGCGGCGACGCCTACGACATGGCGGTGGCGCGGGCCCGCGAGATGACCACGCTGCTACGCGACATCCTTCAGTGCCCGCTGCCGGTGATCGTCGCGATCGATGGTCACGTGCGGGCCGGCGGTTTCGGCTTGGTGGGGGCGTGCGACATTGCGGTCGCGGGCCCGAATAGCACCTTCGCGTTGACCGAGGCCCGGATCGGAGTGGCGCCGGCGATCATCTCTTTGACGTTGCTGCCGAAGATGTCGGCGCGCTCGGCCGCGCGCTACTACCTGACCGGAGAAACGTTCGATGCGCACAGGGCCGCCGAGATCGGCTTGGTGACGACGGCTGCCGACGACGTGGACGCCGCGGTGGCCGCACTCGTCGCCGACATCGGCCGCGGATCACCGCAGGGCCTGGCGGCGTCGAAGGCGCTCACCACGGCCGCGGTGCTGGCGGGATTCGACCGGGATGCCGACCGGCTCACCGAGGAATCGGCCCGGTTGTTCGTGTCCGCGGAGGCCGCCGAAGGCATGCTGGCGTTCCTGCAGAAGCGACCGCCTAGTTGGGCTACCTAAGGTTGCAGTTTAGCCAATCCGCCTTACTCCCCCTTGCACGCAAATGTTTAGGTCGTACGCTCGTGTGTGATGAACAACTCAGCGCAAAATGATGCGACGGAGGCGCGCGACGATTGGTCGCGTGCTTCGGATACCGATCGCATCCAAATTGCGCAGTTGCTCG
Organism: uncultured Actinomycetota bacterium; assembly: GCA_963758775.1. Classification (GTDB taxonomy): domain Bacteria; phylum Actinomycetota; class Actinomycetes; order Mycobacteriales; family Mycobacteriaceae; genus Mycobacterium. The sequence goes on along the minus strand of CAVWWU010000009.1, from coordinate 73,372 downwards.
CCTTCGCGGCCGAGCAAGGCCGCTTGGAGATGAAGGACTACGAAGACCGCCTCACCAGGGCCTACGCGGCGACGACGTATCAGGAACTGGATCAGCTGCGGGAAGATCTGATGGGCTCGCCGGTGAACCCGCGCCGCGGCGGCAAGGTCAATCCGGCGCCCTCCACGCTGTTGCTCGCCTTGCTGAGCGGCTTCGAGCGCCGCGGCCGGTGGAACGTCCCGAAGAAGCTCACCACCTTCACGCTGTGCGGCAGCGGGGTGCTGGATCTGCGCTACGCCGACTTCACCGCCACCGAGGTCGAGATCCACGCGTACTCGGTCATGGGTATGCAGACCATCCTGCTGCCACCCGAGGTGAACGTCGAAATCAAGGGCCACGGAGTGATGGGTGGCTTCGACCACGAGGTGCTGGGCCACGGCACCCCGGGCGCGCCGACGGTGAAGATCGTCGGCTTCTCACTGTGGGGCGGCGTGGGCATCAGGCGCAAGGCCCGCAAGGCCCGTTAGCTAACGGCGTCTTCGGGACCGTAGGTAGTCGCCGACGACGGCCGCGCCCAGCCCGTCCAGATCGGGCACCACGACGCGTCCCTCGACCCGCCGCGCGACCTGGTCGATGAACCGCGCCAGCCCCGGGTCGCTGCCCAGTCGGAAGATCGTCACCTGGGCGCCCAGCCGCGCCATGTCGTCGAACCCGCGCACGGTGTGCGCGATGGTCCGCGGGTGCGGCGGGTAGTCAAAGAAGACCGACGAGCCGTCGCCGTCCATGTCCTCCAGGTGCGCGGTGGGCTCACCGTCGGTGACCACCAGCACGACGGGCTGCGCGTTGGGATGCCGGCGCAGGTGGCGGCCGGCCAGCGCGAGCGCGTGATGCAGGTTGGTGCCCTGCTCGTAGACGCCCTCCAAACCGGTCAGCTCGGCGGCGGTCACGGTGCGCGCGTAGCGGCCAAACGCGATGATCTGCAACGCATCCGACCGGAACCGCGTGCACACCAGATGATGGAGCGCCAGCGCGGTCTGCTTCATCGGCAGCCAGCGATTCTCCATCACCATCGAGAACGAGGTGTCCACCAGCAACGCGACGGCGGCCTGGGTGCGGGTCTCGGTCTCGGAGACCTCGACGTCGTCGACGGAGATCTTCAGCGGACCGACCCCGCCGTCCAAAGTTGCCGTGCCCGCCTGCCGTAACACCGCGTTGGTCAGCGTGCGGGGGATGTTCCACGGCTCGGTGTCCCCGAACTGCCAGGGCCGGGTCGCGCCGGTGAGCTCGCCGGCAGCGCCGGCGCGGCGCACCTCGCGATCACCGCGTCGGCTCGAAAGCTGTTGTGCCACATCGCGTAGCGCCGTCTCCCCGAGCCTGCGCATGGCCTTCGGGGACAGCCGCCACTGGCCGTCGGAGCCGCGGTCCAGGAAGCCCTGATTGACCAGGGCCCGTTCCAATTCGGACAGCGTACGGGCGTCGACGGCGGCCTCGTCGCCGAGTTGGCGCGCCAGGGCGTCGAGGTCGACGTCGTCCATGGTGGCGCCCGGATAGCTCTGCGACAGCTGGTCGGCGAGCTGCTCCAGCTCGGCGATGTCGGACAGCGCCTGGGCGCCTTCGCCCATGCCGAGCGGGTTGTCGCCGGAGAACTGCTCGGAGCCCATCCAGTCCTCACCCGGCCGGGCGGCCTGCAGGTTCGCATCGAGGCGGCTCAACGCGTTCATCAGCGACGGGGATCCAAAGGCCTGCTGCGCCAAGGCATCCAGTTCGTCCCGCTGCTCCTGGCTGAGGCTGTTGCGAAAGCGCTGGGCGGCGGCCGCGCGCTTGGCCAGCGAGTCCATCAGCTCGTCGATATTGCGGGGGTTCTCGGGAAAGAACTCGCCGTGCTTGTCCATGAAGTCTTCGAAGTCCTGCTGGCTGTCCTCGCCGCGATTGTGCTTGTCCAGCAAGTCGTTGAGGTCGTCCAGCATCTCGTTGACGCGCTGGCGGTCCTCGTCGGTGGCGCCTTGCAGCGCCTCCTTCATGCCGGAGAAGCGTTGGTCGAGCATCTCGCGGCCGAGCAGATCCTTGATCTGGTCGTACTTTTCGCGGGCCTCCGCGCTGCGCCAGTTATATTCGGACAGCTCCTGGACGGCCTTGGCCGGCGAGGCCGGCAACGCCTCCAGCTGCAGTTCGCCGAAGCGGGCGTCGTCGTCCAGGGCGCGCGCCAGCTCCTTGCGTTCGGCCAGCACCGCCTCGTCGAGCAGCTTCTTGATCTCCTGCAGGGTGCCGTCTAAATTGTTGCGGCGCAGCAAGTCCCGGCGGCGCTTATTGGCCTCGGCAGCCAATCGGTCGGCGCCGCGCATGTTCTGGGTGCCGCGGCGCAGCAATTCGGACAGCGCCCGGCGCGGCGAGGTGCCGGCCATGACGTCCTGCCCGATCTGCTCGAGGGCTTCGCGCAGATCGACCGGCGGAGCCAGTGGGTCTGGTCCGCCCGTGTAGGCCGAATACCGCGATGAATGCCCGCTAGCCATAGACGGTTTGGCCCTCCCCGGACACCTTGTCGATGCGCTTCGCGAGGTACAGGGCTTCGAGCGCCAGCTCCAGCGCGGCGGCGCGTTCGCCCTCGGATTCGGCGCCCAGTTTTTGGGCGATCTTGTCCACGATAGGCAGCCCGGGCACCGCGGCCAGCACGTCCTTGGCCGACACCCGCTCGCCCGTCGTCACCGCGGAACCGTGCTCGACCGCAGACACCAACGTGCCCACGTCGATACCGCCGAGCACCCGCGACGCGGTGTCCGCGGTGGCGCGGCGCAGCAGGTGTTCGAGCACCGCCTGCTCGCGTCCCTCCTCGCCGGACTCGAACTCCAGCTTGCCGCGCAGCACGTCGATCACGGTGCCCAAATCAACCACGCGCGCAACGGGATCCGTCTCCCCCAGCAGCGCGCCGCGATGCCGGGCGGACGCCGCCACGGTCTCGGCGGCCGCGATGGCGAACCGCGCCGACACCCCGGAGCGCTGGTCGACGGAATTGGACTCACGCAGGTACCGCGCGAACCGGGCGATCACCTGCATCAGGTAATCGGGTACCTGGGCGCTCAGGTGCGCTTCCTGGGCGATGACGCCGATCTCGGCCTCCAGCTCCAGCGGGTAGTGGGTGCGGATCTCCGCGCCGAACCGGTCCTTGAGCGGGGTGATGATGCGGCCGCGGTTGGTGTAGTCCTCGGGGTTGGCGCTGGCGACGACCAACACGTCCAGGGGCAGGCGCAGCGTGTAACCGCGGACCTGGATGTCGCGCTCCTCCATGACGTTGAGCATCGACACCTGGATGCGCTCGGCGAGGTCGGGCAGCTCGTTGACGGCGACGACGCCGCGGTGCGCGCGTGGGATGAGGCCGTAGGCGATGGTCTCGGGGTCCCCGAGACTGCGGCCCTCGGCGACCTTGATCGGGTCGATGTCACCGACCAGGTCCGCGACGCTGGTGTCAGGGGTGGCCAGCTTCTCGGTGTAGCGCTCGCTGCGGTGCCGCCACTCGACCGGCAGCTCGTCACCGAGCTCCTCGGCCCGCCGGATCGACTCCGGCGTGATTGGCGTGTAGGGGTGTTCGCCCAATTCGGCGCCGGCGATCACCGGCGTCCACTCGTCCAGCAACCCGATCAGCGCCCGCAGCAGCCGGGTCTTGCCCTGGCCGCGCTCGCCGAGGAGAACGAAGTCGTGGCCCGCGATCAGCGCCCGCTCGACCTGCGGCAACACGGTGTCGTCGAAGCCCAGGATGCCCGGCCACACCTCGTCTCCGTCGGCCAGCGCGGTCAGCAAATTCTCGCGGAGTTCCTGCTTGACGCCCCGCTCACGATGACCGGCGGCACGCAGCTCGCCCACGGTGCGGGGCAGATTGCTCGGTGAAGTCACCTCTCCAAGTTACGCGCTGCGATTACGCGTCACGCGGTGAGTGAGCCCTCAATTGGCCTCGATGGGGCTCAATGGGACCCAATGGGCCTCAATGGGCAAAGTGCCGGGCTCCAGTGAGATACAGGGTCACGCCCGCTTTGGCCGCCGCCGCCGTGACTTCCTCATCGCGCACCGAGCCACCCGGGTGCACAATCGCGGCGACCCCGGCGGCGGTCAGTGTCTCGAGGCCGTCGGGGAACGGGAAGAACGCGTCGGACGCCGCGACCGCGCCACGCACCCGGTCGCCGCCACGTTCTACGGCAAGCCGGGCCGCGTCGACCCGGTTGACCTGTCCCATCCCGACGCCGATGGTGGCGCCGTCGGCGGCGATCACGATCGCGTTGGACTTGACCGCGCGGCAGGAACGCCAGGCAAACACCAAGTCGGTCAAGGTCGCCGGGTCGGCCGGCTCCCCCGTGGCCAGCGTCCAGTTCGCGGGATTGTCACCGTGCGCGTCGAGCTGGTCGCGCTGCTGTATCAGCAGCCCCCCGCTGATCGGTCGCAGCTCGCTGCCACCGGTGAGCGGCTCGGAGGCCAACAGCACCCGGACGTTCTTCTTGCGCGCCAGCACGTCGACGGCGCCCGGCTCGTAGGCAGGCGCGATGATCACCTCGGTGAAGATGGTGCTCACGTACTCCGCCATCTCCACGGTGACTTCGGTGTTGGCGGCGATCACCCCGCCGAAGGCGCTCAACGGATCGCATTCGTGCGCCTTGCGGTGGGCGTCGGCGACCGAGACCGACGAGATCGCGATGCCGCATGGGTTGGCGTGTTTGATGATCGCCACACACGTTTCTTCGTGGTCGAAGGCGGCCCGCCAAGCCGCATCGGCGTCGGTGAAGTTGTTGTACGACATCTCTTTTCCGTGCAGCTGCTCGGCCTGCGCCAGCCCGGGCCACGCGGCGGGGTCGCTGTAGAGGGCGGCCTGCTGGTGCGGATTCTCGCCGTAGCGCAGCATCGCCGAGCGCCGCCAGCTGCGGCCGAACCACTGCGGGAAGGTGGCCGGGGGATGCTCGGGCGCCAGCGTCGACTCCATCCAGCCGGCCACGGCGATGTCGTACTCCGCGGTGTGCTGAAATGCCAACGCCGCCAGCCTTTTGCGCTCGGCGAGGGTGAAGCCGCCGTTGCGCGCCGCAGCCAGCACCCCGTCGTAGCCGAGCGGGTCGGTGACCACCGCGACGCTGGGATGGTTCTTCGCGGCGGCCCGGACCATCGACGGCCCACCGATGTCGATCTGCTCCACGCATTCGTCGACGCTCGCGCCGGATTCGACGGTCTGGCTGAACGGATACAGGTTCACGACGACGAGCTCGAACGCCGCGATCCCGAGTTCCTCGAGCGCGGCGGCGTGCTCCGGTTTGCGAAGATCCGCCAGCAGCCCGGCGTGCACTCGGGGGTGCAGGGTCTTCACCCGGCCGTCGAGGACCTCGGGGAAGCCGGTCAGCTCCTCCACCGGTGTGACCGGTATGCCTTGGTCGGCAATGGTTTTCGCCGTTGAGCCGGTAGAGACGATCTCGACGCCGGCGGCGCTCAGGCCCCGAGCGAGGTCGACCAGCCCGGTCTTGTCGTAGACGCTGATCAATGCCCGGCGGATCGCTCTTCTCGCGTCGTCGGTGCTCATACTGTGCTTGCCTTTCGTCCGATCGTCGCGGTCCTTCCGACCACGGTCACGCCGCCCGTCGCGATCGCGGCCACCACGTCCACCAGCAGTCGCCGTTCCACGACCTTGATGCGTTCGTGCAACGTCTGTTCGTCGTCGTCGTCGAGCACTGGAACGGGCTGTTGCGCCAGTACCGGCCCGGTGTCCATGCCGGCATCCACCAGGTGCACCGTACAGCCGGTGACCTTCACACCATAGGCCAGCGCGTCGGCGACGCCGTGCGCTCCGGCGAACGCCGGCAGCAGCGCCGGGTGGGTGTTGAGGGTGCGTCCACAGAATCGGGAAAGAAACTGCGGTCCAAGGATTTTCATGAACCCCGCCGAGACGATGAGGTCGGGCGAGTGCGCCGCGGTGGCCGCGGTGATGGCGGCGTCCCAGGCGTCGCGGCTGGGGTGATCGGCGAGCCGGACGGTGAAGGTCGGCAGCGACGCCGCTTCGGCGACCTCGGTGGCCCGGCAGTCGCGGTCCACGCCGACGGCCACGATGCGCCCCGGGTAGTCACCGCTGGCGGCGTCGATCAGCGAGTTCAGCAGCGAACCGGTGCCCGATGCCAGCACCACCACCCGCGCCGGCACACTCGGGGGGACGTGTAGGGGTGCGGACACATCGCGAGCCTAGTCGGGCGGTACCTCGGCCGCGGCGTCGCCGGGTTCGTCGGGCTCGTCCGGCGCCTCGTCGGCGGGTTCCTCCGGCTCCTGCGGCCCGTCGAAGGGCTCGGGCTCTTCGGGCTCTTCGGGTTCTTCGGGATCTTCGAAGGGCTCCGGCTCGGGCGGGGGTTTGCGCCGCCGGGGACGGCGCATGATCCCGCCTGCCATCAGCACGGTGGCCGACCCAATGAGCGCGAACCAGAAGAACGTTCCGATCAGCAGCGCGCCCTGGTCCACCCCCACGTGGCCGAAGTTGCCCAGCCGGCCGCTGCCGGCATACGCCAGCAGGGACATGGCCAGCGCCCCTGCGGCGGCCGCGACCAGCAGCTTGGCCAGCGCGGGCACGATCGGCAGCGGACGCCGTGCGCACTGCTGTCCCACCGCGACACCCGACGACGCACCGATGATGAGCAGGGCGACCCACGCCGGCCCGAGCGGCGGCGTCGGAACCGCGGCCAGCACGGGCAGGGCCGGGATATCGCCGCCGAAAACGGTGAACGAACTGAACGTGGCGAACCCGATGTGGGCACTGGACCCGACGGCGACCGCCGTGGTACCCACGATGACGTTGGGTGCGTACAGCGCCGACAGCGCGGTCAGGCTGAACTGGCCGAAGATCGAATCGGTGATGTTGTAGAGGTCCTGCATCGTCGCCCAGTGCACGATCAGCGACCCGACCGTCACCACCCCGGACAGCCCGAACAAGGCCAGCACGCCGGCCGTCGCGGCGCGCACCGAATCACCCAGCCAATTGGGCAGCGGCGAGGCCGCCAGCGCGCGTCGGCCCAGGCGGGACCACACCCCGATCGCCGCACCGAGGAGATGGACCACCAGCACACTGGCGAAGGCGCGCAGTGCGCTCGGCGTCTGCAGCTCGGTGATCACCGTCGACGCGTCCTGGATCACCGCCAGCGCGATCGCCGTCAAAAGCAACGGCCCGCCCAGCGCCGACGCGACAACCCAGCGCACGACGAGCCACGACGAGTACGGCGAGGTGGCCCGCGCCGTGCTGCGCGCGGTGGCCCACACCATCAACATCGCCGGCAGCAGCGGCAGCACGCCGAGTTCGCGGCCGCCGATGGAGATCGGCACCTGGTGCACTCCCAGCCAGATGCTGGCGATGGCGCCCAGTGCGCCGGTCATGTCGCTGTTGGCGATCAGCAGTTGCAGCAGCGTGACTGCGGCGACGATGACTAATGCGAGCAGCGCCGGGCCGAACGCGACCCGGACGAGGTCACGCGCCTGGCGAGCGCCCGCTGGCCGATTGTCCTGCACCCGAGTCACTCTTGGCGCACACGCCCGACCATGCGCGGAAGCGCACGGCTATAACGATGCCGGCCCGGTCCCCGACGACGGCGCCTGCTGCTCGTGGCCGGGGGATTGCTCGCCACCGCCGGCCGGCGGTGGCGGGCTGAAGCTGGGGAATCCGGTGGGCGGGGTGGAGGAGCCGTCCTCCGACGAAGGCTGATGTCCGGACTGCGCCGCGGGCTGCGGTCCCGACTGCCCGGGCTGGGGCCCGGACTGGGCGCCGAATCCGCCGGTGGTCGGAATCGCGGTCTGGGTCGGGATCGCGTTCTGGTTCGGAGCATGACTGGAACCGTAGCCGCCATACTGCGGCGTTCCGTACTGCGGCGACTGCTGTGTCGGCGACTGGTGTGACGGTTGCTGCTGTCCGCCCGACTGGCCGTAATACTGCGGCTGTTGTGGCTGCTGAGGTTGTTGCTGCCCGTACTGGCCGTACTGCCCGTAGCCACCGCCGTAATGCGCGTAGGGGTCGTACGTGGGCCGCGGCGCCGGCGCGGTGATGACGCCGGCCTCCAGCAGGGCTGCGGCGACGGCGGCGAAGGCCTGAAAGACGCTGGCGCCCAGCAGCGGCCACAACGCCCAGCCGATCGAGAAGCCGGTCGGCGTGTTGATCATCTCCGCGATCACCAACAGCGCGCCCAGGACGGCGATCGCGGCGACAATCCCGGTGCTGATCTTGCTCTTGGGCAGCAGGCTGAGCCCGGCGAGCAAGGCGGCGAGAACCGCAACCGCGACCGCGGTGCCGGCGTCACCGGCGCGGCCACCGCCGGCCGGGCCGAGTTCGGCGCTGAGGACGAACGTCGGGAAGAAATTGAACACGTAGACCAGAAACCCGAGCGCCACGACCGCGATGGCCAGATAGAACGGAAGTTTGCTTTCACCGGCATCTTTGGCGAACGAGGGTGTTCCACCCGGGTACGACCCGGAGGGCTGCGCGGACGGATATCCGGGATTGCCGGGCGAGTAGGTCATGAATCCTCCTGTTACTTCGCCTTGAACGCCGGGGAGACGCCGGGGCAGCGCTTGCGTTGCGACGCGGTTCGATCAACCACGCTAGCGCACGTTCGCGAGTACCCGGGGCGGCGACCTGCCCACCCAGTGGACCCGCAGCTTGCTCATCGGAGGTAGAACACGTTCTAATTCTGGGCATGGATTACGGGCTTGTGCTTTTCACCAGCGACCGCGGCATCGCTCCTGCGGCAGCCGCAAAACTTGCCGACGATCACGGCTTCAAGACGTTTTATGTGCCTGAACACACACATATCCCGGTGAAGCGGGAGGCGGCCCACCCCACGACGGGTGACGAGTCCCTGCCCGACGACCGGTACATGCGCACGCTAGACCCGTGGGTGAGCCTGGGTGCCGCCTGCGCCGTGACGTCGCGGGTGCGGCTGTCCACTGCGGTGGCGCTGCCGGTCGAACACGACCCGATCACGCTGGCGAAAAGCATTGCCACGCTGGACCATCTGTCCGGCGGCCGGGTCAGCCTCGGCGTCGGGTTCGGGTGGAACACGGACGAGCTCGCCGACCACAACGTGCCGCCCGGGCGGCGCCGGACCATGCTGCGCGAGTACATCGAGGCGATGCGCACGCTGTGGACACAGGAAGAAGCCGCCTACGACGGCGAATTCGTCAAGTTCGGGCCCAGCTGGGCCTGGCCCAAACCGGTGCAGGCACACGTCCCCGTGTTGGTGGGCGCGGCCGGCAACGAGAAGAACTTCAAGTGGATCGCCCGCAGCGCCGACGGCTGGATCACCACCCCGCGCGATTTCGACATCGACGAGCCGGTGAAGCTGCTGCAGGACACCTGGGCCGCCGCCGGCCGCGACGGGGCGCCGCAGATCGTCGCGCTGGACTTCAAGCCCGTCGCCGAAAAGCTGGCGCACTGGTCCGATCTCGGGGTGACCGAGGTGCTGTTCGGCCTGCCCGACCGCCCCGAAGAAGAGGTCGCCGCCTACGTGGAGCGACTCGCGGGCAAGCTGGCCAGCTTCGTTTAGGTCGGCTCAGACGAACGAGCAGCGGTTGCCGTAGTCGAAGGAGCGCACCCGGACCTGGCGGCCGAGCGGGTCGCCGTCGGTCAGCAGTGCGATCAATTCGTCGTCCTCTGTGGTGGACAGGAACCGGCTGCCGTCGTCCAGGCGGCCGATGACGATCCCGGTCGGCCGGCCCGGAGCAACCCCGTCGCGCCGGACCGTGTAGGTCTCGACAGTGCCGGTGCCGTCGGCGTTTTCGGTCACCGGCAGGGTGGGCCAGCCGGCGACCTGCGCCTGCGATTGCGGGCTGCGGTCCGGCTTCCATTCCGTCGGGGTGGCGGAGTAGATGCCGACCGAGTACTTGCTCAACAGCCCGCCGTTCGCTCCGACCAGTCCGAATTTCCCTGGGGTGCTACGCATTCGGGCTACGGTCTCGGCGATGGCGTGCATCGAGTAGTTGTTGCCGGCGCCGCCGAAGAAGGGCAGCCCGCCGGTCAGGGTCAGGCCGCGCGGATCGTCGGGCGCGATGCCCATGCCGTCGCAGACGTTGAACACCGGCACCGGAAAGCAGCTGTAGAGGTCGAAGGTGGCGACGTCGTCGATGCCGATGCCGGCCATGGTCAGCGCCTCGCGCACCGCCACCACGGCCGACGGGGCGTGCCCGAGGTCGGGGCGCTCCAGCAGCGGCTGCTCCTCCATGTCGGAGTGGCCGTGCAGGTACACCCAGTTCTCTTCGGGCACCTTGAGGCGCCGCGCCGCATCCACCGACATCAGCAGCGCGGCGGCGCCTTGGTTGACCTGGTCGCGCGCGACCATCAGCCGCGGATAGGGCTCGGCGATCATTCGGTTGCGCTCGGTCACGGTGATCAGCTCGTCGACGGTGCGTTCGACGGGCGCGGCGGCGAACGGATTGCCGGCGGCGATCTTGCTGAACGGTGCGAACAACTCGGCCATCTGCCGCGCGTACTCGGCCGGCCCCAGGCCCGTCCCCGCCCGCCGCGCGTTCTCCAGCAGCGCGTATTGGATCGGCGCACTGGTCAGGCCGTGAATGACGGTGTAGCGCGAGATGAGTTTCTCAATGCCGTGGCCGCGGTCTTCCAGGTCCCCGTCCACCGTCTCGCTGAAGTCCGGCTTGGATTCCGCCTGCGTGAAATGCCGCAGCGTGGAGGTCGCATCCGAACCGAAGGCCATGGCAACCTCCGAGCGGCCCGCGGCGATCTCGGCGGCCAGCTCGCTGATCATGTGTTGCGGCCCCTGGCCGCCGACGATCTCCAGGATCGCCCGGGCGGGCTCGGCGCCGATGCGCTTGGCCACCGATCGCGGGTAGTTGTTGGACCGCCCCAGCACGGCGGTGGCGACCGGGCCGGAGATCTCGAACGGGCGCAGCGCACCGACCGTGTCGATCGCGGCGGGCACCGCGGCACCGCCGCAGTCGTCGATGGCGGCCTGGGCGGCGGCGGCGGCCAGCTCGACGGGCGACATCGCCTTATAGCCGGGGTCGTCGATGCGCTCGGCGGCCTGCCCGACACCGACGACGACGGGCGTCCGCGGATCAAGATTCATAGCTCAACTATCTACCTTAGGGTGGTCCCACATCCCAACTCGGGGGCGGATTGCCGTTATTTTCACCAATTTCATGTGCGATTCGTGTGGCGGCGTACAGTCGGCGGTACTCGCCTGTCCACTTCTGGGCAGTCGATTCTGTCACCGTCGGGGGTTTGGATGTCCTTCCTGATCGCAGCGCCGGAGTTCGTTTCGGCGGCGGCGTCCGATTTGGCGCACATCGGCTCGGCGATCATCCAGGCCAACTCGTCGGCCCTGGTCCCCACGTCGGGAGTGGTGGCGGCGGGTGGCGACGAGGTGTCGGCGACGATCGCCGCGCTGTTCGGCGCGCACGCCAACGCCTACCAGGCGCTCAGCGCGCAGGCCGCGTCGTTTCACCAGCAGTTCGTGCAGCTCATGAGCGGCGGCGCGGGGACCTACGCTTCCGCCGAGGCCGCCAATGCCTCGCCCCTGCAGGTCGCGGAATAAGACGTGCTCGGCGTGATCAACGCGCCCACCGAGGAATTAGTGGAACGCCCGCTGATCGGTAACGGCGCCAATGCCGCCCCGGGCAGCGGAGCCGGCGGCAAGGCCGAGGGGATCTTGTGTGGTAACGGCGGCACCGGCGGGACCCGGGCAACCTCAAGTGCAGCAAAGGCGCGACCGGAGCATTAATCGGGGTCGCGGGGGCGCAGGGCAAGTTGGATAACCCGAAAGCCCCTGCCGCTAAAGGCTTTTCAGGATCTCCCGGGCCAGCTCCGCGGTCTCCGACGGCGTCTTGCCCACCTTCACCCCGGCGGCCTCCAAGGCCTCCTTCTTGGCGGCCGCGGTGCCCGACGAGCCGGACACGATGGCGCCGGCGTGGCCCATCGTCTTGCCTTCCGGCGCAGTGAATCCCGCGACATAGCCGACGACGGGCTTGGACACGTTGGCCTTGATGTAGTCGGCCGCGCGCTCCTCGGCGTCACCGCCGATCTCGCCGATCATCACGATGATCTTGGTGTCGGGGTCCTTCTCGAAGGCCTCGATGGCGTCGATGTGGGTGGTGCCGATCACCGGGTCGCCGCCGATGCCGATCGAGGTGGAGAACCCGAAATCGCGTAGCTCGTACATCATTTGGTAGGTCAGGGTGCCCGACTTGGACACCAGCCCGACCGGCCCGGAGCCGCTGATGTTGGCCGGGGTGATGCCCGCCAGCGCGACGCCCGGGGTGATGATGCCGGGGCAATTGGGCCCGATGATGCGCGTCTTCTGGCCCTTATCGACGTTATAGGCCCACGCAAAGGCGCTGTCCTGCACCGGGATTCCCTCGGTGATGACCACCAGCAGCGGGATCTCGGCGTCGATCGCCTCGATGATCGCGTCCTTGGCGAATTTCGGCGGCACGAAGACAACCGACACGTTGGCGCCGGTCTCCTTCATCGCTTCCGCGACGCTGCCGAACACCGGAAGCTCGACGTCCTTGCCGGCGGCGTCCACGTGCGACACCGTGGTGCCGGCCTTGCGCGCGTTCACCCCTCCGACGAGCTGGGTGCCGGCCTTGAGCATCAGCGAGGTGTGCTTGGTGCCCTCACCGCCGGTGATGCCCTGCACGATGACCTTGGAGTCCTTGTTCAAAAAGATCGACATGGCTTGGGCCCCTTACTTGTTCGCCAGCTCGGCGGCTTTGTCGGCGCCGGCGTCCATGGTCTCGGCCTGGATCACCAGCGGGTGGTTGGCTTTGGCGAGGATGGCGCGCCCCTCGTCGACGTTGTTGCCGTCGAGCCGCACCACGAGCGGCTTGTTGGCCTCGTCACCCAGCATGTTGAGTGCGGTCACAATTCCGTTCGCGACGGCGTCGCACGAGGTGATGCCGCCGAACACGTTGACGAACACGCTCTTGACCTGCTTGTCGTTCAGGATGACGTCCAGGCCCGCGGCCATCACCTCGGCCGATGCGCCGCCGCCGATGTCGAGGAAGTTGGCCGGCTTGACGCCGCCGTGGTTCTCGCCGGCGTAGGCGACGACGTCCAGCGTCGACATGACCAAGCCCGCGCCGTTGCCGATGATGCCGACCTGGCCGTCGAGCTTGACGTAGTTGAGGTCGTGTTCCTTGGCCTTGAGCTCCAGCGGGTCGGTCGCGTCGCGGTCCTCGAACTCGGCGTGGCCGGGCTGACGGAAGTCGGCGTTGGCGTCCAGGGTGACCTTGCCGTCCAGCGCCAGGATCCGGTCGTCGGGGGTGCGCACCAGCGGGTTGACCTCCACCAGGGTCGCGTCCTCGGCGACGAACAGCTCCCAAAGTTTCTGGATGGTGATCGCGGCCGCGTCGAGCACCTCGGCCGGCAGGTGGCCCTGCTCGGCGATCGAGCGCGCGGTCGCCAGGTCGACGCCCTTCACCGCGTCCACGGGCACCTTGGCCAGGCGCTCCGGTTTGGTGGCGGCCACCTCCTCGATCTCCACGCCGCCCTCTACCGAGCACATGGCGAGGTAGGTGCGGTTGGCACGATCGAGCAGGAAGGAGATGTAGTACTCCTCGGCGATGTCGCTGGCCTCGGCGACGAGCAGTTTCTTGACAACGTGGCCCTTGATGTCGAGGCCGAGGATGTTGCCGGCGTGCTCGTAGGCGTCGTCGGGAGTGGCGGCGTACTTGACGCCACCGGCCTTGCCCCGGCCGCCGACCTTGACCTGTGCCTTGACCATCACCGGAGCACCGATCTCGGTGGCGATCTCCTTGGCGCCCTCCGCGGTTTCGGTGACCCGACCGGGTGTGCTCGGCACGTTGTGCTTGGCGAACAATTCCTTCGCCTGGTACTCGAAAAGATCCATGGGCTCCACGTCTTCGTATCGGCCATTAATGTGGCGCGGTGCTGCCTATTCGGCGCCTCGCACGATGGAACTGTATCCACCCGCCAAATCGCTGCTGACGTCGCATGCACCCATGTGACAGGGGTCACCGAGCGTTCACGAACCGGTTGCGTGATCCAACTCACATTCTCAGCGCGCACCAAGGCTTGGGTTGCCAGCGCCAGCGGTCAACGGATACCGTCTCAAGGTCCAGATAACGTTTCGATCACGATCCGAGGACATCTCAGCTTGTCCCAGCACCGTCTCGCCCGGCCTCGCGCCGCCGCAGGAGCAGCTCGTCAAGTCCGTGAGCGCTGGATAGAAAACCACCGCAACGAAGTCACCGAAATTCTCCCGCTCGACGGCTTCGGCGATCTCGACGACCTCTACGAGATCGACGAGCTGGCCGCCAGCGTGGACTTTGAGGCCTGCACCTTCGACAACGCGGAGCAGGTGCTGCTGGCCCCCGAGCTCGACGATCTGGACGAGATCGACAACCTGGCGCCGATGTGGCTGGCCGCGGCGCCCACCGAGGTTCTGGTCCGGGTGACCCTGCCGGACACCCCTGCACAGCCCGAGATGCGACACATGCTGAACGTCGGCGGCGCGCCGCGACGCTCGGGACAGCACCGCAGGGAGCCGACCAGCGCCGCCAGGGGTCGCCTGCTGATCTCGGCGATGGCAGCCGGCGCGGCCGCCGCGGCGGCGCACACGGCGACCAGTCACGCCGATACCCCGAAGACCGAGGCAGTGCTGACGGCGAGCTCATCGATGCTTTCCGGCGTGGGCAACAACGAATCCCGTGGCGTGCAGGTCGTCACGGCCGAACCGGCCGCCAACGTCGCCGTGCACAACGAGGAGCTGGCCAAGGGCGCGGCCTTCGCGCAGGAGCGCGCACAGCGCGAGGCGCGGCTGCAGCAGCCGCTCTTCGTCATGCCGACGAAGGGCATCTTCACCTCGAACTTCGGTTACCGCTGGGGCGTGCTGCACGCCGGCATCGACCTCGCCAACTCGATCGGGACCCCGATCCTCGCGGTCTCCGACGGTGTCGTCATCGACGCCGGTCCGACCGCGGGTTACGGAATGTGGGTCAAGCTGCGCCATTCCGACGGCACGGTCACGCTTTACGGCCACATCAACTCGGCGCTGGTCAGCGTCGGGCAGAGCGTGATGGCCGGAGACCAGATCGCCACCATGGGCAACCGCGGCAATTCCACCGGCCCGCACCTGCACTTCGAGGTGTTGCTGGGTGGCACCGAACGCATCGACCCGGTGCCGTGGCTGGCAAAGCGCGGCCTCTACGTGGGCAACTACGCCGGTTAGAGCCGGTTAAACCCGGTTAAAGCCGGTTAACCTGGTGGGGTGACCGCGCCGAGCGACCCCCCAGCGCAACCGCCTGAGCCCACTAAGCCCCCCGAGCCCCCCGCGCCCCCCGCGCCTTCGGCCGCTTCGGCTTCTGCGGCTTCTGCGGCTTCTGCGGAATACCGCACGCGGATCATCCGGCGCGCACCCACGGGGCCGATTCCCACGATCGCCGAGACGCCGACCACTCACATCCCCCGGGAAGCCGTCACGGCCGCAGCCGCGCGTGCATCGTCCGTCGAGGAGCCGAGCCCTCGCACGGCGGTCGCCGCCTGCGCGGTCAGCATCGTCAGCGGCTGGGCCACCTCGGTGGTCGCCACCGATCTCGTCACGGGCTGGTGGCATCTGAACCAATTGTTCTGCATGGCGATCGCGTTCCTCGCCTTGGTTTTTGGCATCTCCACCGTCTGGGGCGTGATAGCCCTGTTGCAGCAGCGCCCGATCGGGCGCTGGCTGATCGTGCTCGGCGCGATCGTCGCGTTGGTTACTTACGGCGGGTTGTTCATTGCGGGTGCGCAGGTCGCGTTGGTCGTCTACTTCATTCCACTGCTGCCGCTGGCCAGCATCGTGCTGGCATTGCGCCCGGGCACCAAACGCTGGGTGACTGACTAGAGCTTGCTCAGCGGGGCGTGGTTGTGCATCAGCTTCACCCGTCCGGAGCTGCCGAAGTCGATGAGCGACATCGCCGATTCGCCGACGCCGGAGACTTCCTCGACGCGGCCCAGCCCGTACTTGTCGTGGGTCACCCGGTCGCCGGGCTCGAGTACCAGTAGCGGCCGCTTGCCCGCGCCGCCCGACCGGGTCGGCGCGGCGCGGGGGGCGCCGAACCGGCCGGCGCCGCTCACCGGCGCGCTGAACGAAGCGGTCGGCGCGCTGCGCCGCCAGTCGATCAGCTCCTGCGGGATTTCCCGCAGGAACCGCGATTCGGGGTTGAGCATCGGCTGGCCCCACGAGGACCGGACAATCGCCCGACTCAGGTAGAGCCGCTGGCGGGCCCGGGTGATACCGACGTAGGCCAGCCGGCGCTCCTCGGAGAGTTCGGTCGGATCGTCCAGCGACCGCATGTGCGGGAACATGCCGTCTTCCCAGCCGGTGACGAACACCACCGGGAACTCCAAACCCTTTGCGGTGTGCAACGTCATCAGCGTCACCACACCGGCGGCGTGTTCGGGGATCTCGTCGGTGTCGGAAACCAGCGACACCCGCTCGAGGAACGCCGCCAGCACACCGGTGTCCGGCACGTCCTCGTTCTCCAGATCATCGGCCTCCAGCGCGGCCGCGGTGTTGGCCTGGTCGGTGCTGAATTCGTGTGCAACGCTGACGAGTTCGTTCAGGTTGTCCAGCCGGGCCAGCTCCTGGGGATCGGTGGAGGATTCCAGCTCGCGCCGGTAGCCGCTGCGTTCCAGCACCGCTTCGACCAGATCGCCGAGGTCGTCATCGAGGTGACCGCGCAGGTCCTCGAGCAGCTCGACGAAGGCCGCGATCGCCTTCTCCGACCGGCTATTCAGCATCGCCACTTTGCCTTCGGCCGCCGCTTGCAGCGCGTCGGCGAAGCTCGATCCGGTGTTCTCGGCGTAGACCGACACGCATGCCTCGGCGCGGTCGCCGATGCCGCGACGCGGCGTGTTGAGGATGCGCCGCATGCTGACCGCGTCGCCGGGGTTGTCCAGCACACGCAGGTAGGCGATCATGTCACGAATCTCTTTGCGCTCGTAAAAGCGCACTCCCCCAACGACTTTGTACGGAATGCCGGCGCGGATGAACACCTCTTCCAACGACCGCGACGAGTTGTTGGTCCGGTAGAAGACGGCCACGTCGTTGTAGGTGATGTCGCCCCGGTCGGCGAGCGCGTCGATCTCGTCGGCGACGAACCGGGCCTCGTCGTGCTCGTTGTCGGCGACGTAGCCGACGATCAGCTCCCCGGCGCCGGCGTCGGTCCACAGTCGCTTCTCCCGGCGCCCGGAGTTGCGCGAGATCACCGAGTTGGCCGCGGACAAAATGTTCTGCGTCGAACGGTAATTCTGTTCCAGCAGAATCGTTGTCGCGTCGGGGTAGTCCCGTTCGAAGTCCTCGATGTTGCGGATCGTCGCACCGCGGAACGCGTAGATCGACTGATCGGCGTCGCCGACGACGCAGAGCTCGGCCGGCGGCACGTCGTCGGGTGAAGCATCGGCATCGTCCACGCCGCGACCGGCCAATTCCCGCACCAGGACGTACTGCGCATGGTTGGTGTCCTGGTACTCGTCGACCAGGACGTGGCGGAAGCGCCGCCGGTAATACTGGGCGATCTGCGGGAAAGCCTGCAGGATCGCCACGGTTTCGCCGATCAGGTCGTCGAAGTCCAGCGCGTTGGCCGTCCGCAGCCGGCGCTGGTATTCGCCGTAGACGGAGGCGACCGTGCGGGTCAGCTCGTCGGATTCGTCCGTGAGGTCCGATATCGCCTGATGCGGATCGATCAGCTCGTTCTTGAGGTTGGAGATCGCGTTCGCCAGCAGCCGCGGCGAGAACCGCTTGATGTCCAGCCCCATGTCGCGGCCGATCATCTGCAGCAGCCGCCGCGAATCGTCGGCGTCATAAATGGAGAAGTTCGAGTTGAGCCCGTCGATCAGCGACGCCTGGTTCCGCAGTATGCGCACGCAGGTCGAGTGGAACGTCGACACCCACATCGCGCGGGCCCGGTTGCCCACCAGGCGCACCACCCGCTCGCGCATCTCGGCCGCGGCTTTGTTGGTGAAGGTGATGGCCAGGACCTGGCCGACCCCGACGCCGCGGGCGGCGATCAGGTAGGCGATGCGCCGCGTCAGCACCGCCGTCTTGCCCGAGCCCGCACCGGCGACGATCAGCAGCGGCGAGCCCTCATGCACCACCGCCTGGCGCTGTTGCGGGTTCAGGCCATCCAGCAGTTCGTCGGCTTCGGAATTCACGTGCACAGTCATGTCGGTCCAAACTTACCGCCGCGCGCCGACAGGGCCGACCGAAGGCGCGGAGCCGGTTTTTGCACAGGAAAGCCCATTGGTGGCACACTCAGAAACGTGCTCAACAGGCAGCATCGATTTTTCTACGGGTACCCACCAGCGGTGCCCGTGGCCTAGCTGCATTCGCAGAGCCCCGTGGTCCGCTTCCGGACGCGGGGCTCGTCTCTTTGTGAGGCCCATACCGGATGAGACCAGAACCCCCACATCACGAGAACGCGGAGTCAGCAGAAATGAACACCGAAACACTCGACATCGAAGAGCTACGTCAAGAGATCGACCGGCTGGACGCCGAGATCCTGGCCGCCGTGAAGCGGCGCGCGGAGGTATCGCAGGCGATCGGCAAGGTCCGCATGGCTTCCGGCGGCACCCGGCTGGTGCACAGCCGCGAAATGAAGGTGATCGAACGCTACAGCGAGCTGGGTCCCGAAGGTAAGGATCTGGCGATGCTGCTGCTGCGGCTGGGCAGAGGACGCTTGGGCCACTAGCGGGTCACTGAGCGCCGGATGAACGGCAGTTGACGAGGCCGCCACTGGCTGAGCGGCGGCACTAGGGTCGAGCTATGACCGCCGTCAAATCAATCCCTGACATCACCGCCACCCCGGCCTGGGACGCCCTGCGCAGGCATCACGACGACATCGGCGACCGACACCTCCGCCAGTTCTTCGACGACGATCCCGAGCGCGGCCGCGAACTCACGGTCAACGTCGGCGACCTCTACATCGACTACAGCAAGCACCGCGTCACCCGCGACACGCTGCAACTGCTCCTTGACCTGGCCCGGGCGGCCAACCTGGAGGAGCGCCGCGACCAGATGTTCTCCGGAGTGCACATCAACACCTCGGAAAATCGCGCCGTGCTGCACACCGCGCTACGGCTCCCGCGCGATGCCGAATTGACGGTCGACGACCAGAACGTCGTCGAGGACGTCCACCAGGTGCTCGACGCGATGGGCGACTTCACCGACCGGTTGCGCAGCGGGGAATGGACCGGCGCGACAGGCAAGCGCATCAGCACCGTCGTCAACATCGGGATCGGCGGATCCGACCTCGGCCCGGTGATGGTGTACCAGGCCCTTCGCCACTACGCGGACGCCGGGATCTCGGCCCGCTTCGTCTCCAACGTCGACCCCGCCGACCTGGTCGCCAAGCTCGCCGATTTAGACCCTGCCACAACACTTTTCATAGTCGCCTCCAAGACGTTTTCCACCCTGGAGACGCTCACCAACGCGACGGCCGCGCGGCGCTGGCTGACCGAGACGCTGGGCGACGATGCCGTCGCCAAGCATTTCGTCGCGGTGTCCACCAACAAGAAACTGGTCGACGAGTTCGGCATCGACACCGCCAACATGTTCGGCTTCTGGGACTGGGTCGGTGGGCGGTACTCGGTGGACTCGGCGATCGGGCTGTCGGTGATGGCGGTCATCGGCCGGGAAGCCTTCGCCGACTTCCTGTCCGGATTCCACATCGTCGACGAACATTTCAAAACCGCGCCGCTGCAGGCCAACGCGCCGGTGCTGCTCGGGCTGATCGGCCTGTGGTACTCCAACTTCTTCGACGCGCAGGCCCGCGCGGTGTTGCCGTACTCCAACGACCTGGCGCGCTTCGCGGCGTACCTGCAGCAGCTGACCATGGAGTCCAACGGCAAGTCCACGCGCGCGGACGGCACACCCGTCACCACCGACACGGGCGAAATCTTCTGGGGCGAACCGGGAACCAACGGTCAGCACGCCTTCTACCAATTGCTGCATCAGGGCACGCGGCTGGTGCCGGCCGATTTCATCGGCTTCAGCCAACCGCTCGACGACCTGCCGACCATGGAGGGCGACGGCAGCATGCACGACCTATTGATGAGCAATTTCTTCGCCCAAACCCAGGTGCTCGCGTTCGGCAAGACCGCGGAAGAGATTGCCGCCGAAGGCACTCGGGCCGACGTGGTGCCGCACAAGGTGATGCCCGGCAACCGGCCGTCGACGTCGATCCTGGCCAACCGGCTGACGCCCTCGGTGGTGGGCCAGTTGATCGCTTTGTACGAGCACCAGGTGTTCACCGAGGGCGTGATCTGGGGCATCGACTCGTTCGACCAGTGGGGCGTGGAGTTGGGCAAGACGCAGGCCAAGGCGCTGCTGCCGGTGCTCACCGACGACGCGTCGCCCGCGGCGCAGTCCGACAGCTCTACCGATGCGTTGGTCCGCAAGTACCGGACCGAAAGAGGGCGTGCGGGTTAAGGTTTCGCCGCGAGGGCGGCCTCGGCGGACCGGCCGGTGAACCCGGAGCCGAAGCGCCGACGGACAAAGGTGCGCAAGCGTTCCACCGTTGCGTTTTCCGGATCGCTGAGGTGCAGCTGCAACAGTTCACGACCGGAGGCATGCAAGACCCGGGCGGTGTATTCGGGATCGTGCAGACCGGGATTGACGCGGAGCAGTTCGCTGAGCAAGACGTCGATGACGACCGCCTGCGATTGCGCCATCCGCGCGTACAGCTCGGGTGGAGCGCCTTGCGGCGGGAACAAAAACAGCCGCCACGTTGCCGGGTGCGCGTCGACAGCGGCCAGCACACTGTCGAACGCGCGCACCAGGGTGTGATCGTCGGATGCGGCATGCAATCCCGAGATCGCTTCGGCGATCTGATCCCCGGCCCGCCCCGCCTCGCGGTCGATCAGCTCGACGAACAGCCCCGCCACGTCGCCGAACTTCTGATAGATCAGGGACCGGTTGATGCCGGCCTGCTCGGCGATCCGGTTCGGTGTCGCCGCGTGGAACCCCTCGCTGTCGACGATCGCGTGCGTGACGTCCAGGATCTGCTCGCGTCGCTCCTCGGCGGTCATGCGCCGCCTGGAGCTGGTCGCCAGGGATCCCGTCACGCTTGACAGCATAACTAACAACTTGTGAGTATTTCACTAACGTTAGTTTGCCGGGAGGCTGAGTTGGTCACGTACTACCCCGAACTCGCGCAACGAGTCCGTAGCCAGCGCGATCTGCAGCCCGACCTCTACGGAGACTTCGACTTCGACCACCAGCCGGACCGGCTGGCCACCGAGCCCGACGTCGACTCCGCCCTGCCCGCCTGGGTCGCCGACCGCGCACCGATCCTTCAGGACGAGCGCATCACCGAACTGATCGGCACGGCCACGCTGCTCGGCGACGTCGTGGCCGATCCCTATGCGGCACTGATGAATACGCACAGCGTCACGCAGCTGATCGACATGCTCAAACGGGCGTGCCGGGAGGGCATCGAGGAGGTGCCCGAGGCGCCCCCCGAGCTCGCGGCGTTCATCGCCGCCATGGAGGCCACCCCGGTGTGGATCGACTTCGACCTCGTGCGCGAAGGCGCCCGCCAGGAGCGCATCCCCGCGGCGCTGCTGGCCCCCTTCATCACCCGCGGGGCGTTCATCGCGACCTTCACCAACACCTACGCGGCGCTGCCGATGGCGCTGACCGGCGCACTCTCGGGCAAGCGGGCCGCCCGGCGGGTCAACGAGACAGCCAGTTTCTTCGCCGTCACCACCCTGCCCGGCGCGCTGGACCGGTACGGCCCCGGCTTCGAGGCCGCGGCCATGGTGCGGTTGATGCACTCGATGGTTCGCTACAACGCGCTGAAGAAATCGGACAAGTGGGACAAGGCGACCTACGGCATGCCGGTGCCGCAGGTCGACCAGATGCCCGCCGGGATGATCGGCCAATACCTGTTGGCCCGCAAGGTTCGGCAGGACGGCCGGACTTCGTTCACGGCCGAGGAACGCGCCGCCGTCGAATTCGCCAGGTACCGCTGCTTTCTGCTCGGCCTGCCCGAGGAGCTGCTGCCCGCCGAGCCCGACGACATCATCCACGTCCTGCACGCGCGTTCGGCACTGCTGCGCCACGGCTTCGACGACATCTGCCGTGAACTCGTCGCGGGCACTATGGCGGCCTATCTGCGCCCCGAGACCAGCCTTTTCGACCGGTGCGCCGAGGCCGTCGAAAAGAGCTTCAGCAAGCTGACTTTCGTCCGCACATTCTGCGGCGGCGATCGCGAGATCGCCCAGGCGATGGGCGTCTCGTTGGCGCCGACCGACCTGGTGCGCATCGGGCTTACCGCGCCGTTCATCTTCGGGCGCTTCGAGGCGATAAGCCGCGCAAGCCGCATTCCGGTGCTGCGCGAGATCACCGACGCCTACGTGATCGGGCTGCTCAGGCTGCGGCTGGCCACCTACGGCAAGCCCGAATTCACCTCAGACGCAGCGCATTACACGCCGGTGCCGCACTGACGGTCGAGGGTGCGCAGTTGTACGCGATCGCCCCGGCGTGTCGCGTGCAAACGCGCACGCTCGCGAGGGGCGCGCTAGGCGAAGAACTTGGTGAGCGGAGGCGGTAGCACGCGCATCAGCTGCACCAGCGGGCCCCATGGCCACCGCGGCACCGCGGCCCGGCCTGCCTCGCGCTCGATCGCGCCAACGATGGCCTTGACGCCAGTCTCGTTGTCCACCATCAACATTGTGCTGTTGGACTTGGCGGTCATCTCCGACTCGATGTAGCCGGGTTCGATCACCGTGATCTTGATGGGCCCCTTGCCGTATTCGGCGCGCAGCGATTCGCCCAGCGAGCTCACCCCGGCCTTGCTCGCACAGTAGGCGGCCTTCACACCCGGGACGCCCTTGTTGCCGAGCACCGAGGAGATCAGAACCAGATGCCCCGAACCGCTGTTGTGGAACATCTCCAGCGCGGTCTCGATCTGCACGAGCGCGGCCACCAGATTGGTCTCGAGGGTCTTCTTGTTCGCCCATAGCTTTCCGGTGCCCAGCTGACCCCCGCTGCCGACGCCGGCGTTGACGATGATGCGGTCGATGCCGCCGAGTTCATCGGATAGCTCGCCGAACACCTTCGGCACCTGCTCGTGGTCCCTGACGTCCAACTGTGCGACCGCGATCTTGACGTCCGGATACCGTTGCAAGAGTTCGGCTTTCAACTCGTCGAGGCGGTCCGCGCGACGGGCACACAGCGCCAGGTCACGGCCCTTGGCGGCGAACGAACGCGCCATGCCGGCGCCCAAGCCGGAACTGGCGCCTGTGATGAGGATCTTCTGGCGAGTCACCCCGGCAGCATATCGGCTACTTGAGTAGCCGCGACATGCGCCGGTCGGCCAGCACCTTGCCGCCGGTCTGGCACGTCGGACAGTACTGAAAAGACTTGTCCGCGAACGACACTTCACGCACGGTGTCTCCGCACACCGGGCAGGGCAAGCCCGTGCGGGCATGCACCCGCAGTCCGGAGCGCTTCTCCCCCTTGAGCGTGGCGGCCCCCTGGCCGACGGAGCGGCTCACCGCGTCGGTCAGCACCGAGATCATCGCGTCGTGCAGGGCGGTGAGCTGCTCGCCGGACAGCTTCCCCGCCGTGGCGAACGGCGAGATTTTCGCGACGTGCAGGATTTCGTCGCTGTAGGCGTTGCCGATGCCGGCGATCACCTTCTGGTCGGTGATGACCGTCTTGATGCGGCCGGTATTGCCGGCCAGCACCGCGGCCAGGTCCTCGGGGCCGAGGTCCAGCGCGTCCGGGCCCAGGGCCGCGATGCCGGGCACCTGCTTGGGATCCGAGACCAGCCACACCGCCAGCCGCTTCTGGGTGCCGGCCTCGGTGAGGTCGAAGCCCGGCGCGCTGCCGGGGGTGCCCAGGTGCACGCGCAGCGCGATTGGCCCCTTGCCGGGGCGCGGCGGGGCCGCGGCCAAATTGTCGGACCAACGCAGCCAACCCGCGCGGGACAGATGGGCGATCAAGAACAGCTGTCCCACCTGCAACCCGAGGTATTTGCCCCACCGTTGCGCCCCGATCACCGGTTGGCCGTGCAGGACGTTGATGGGCGGATCGAAGGTCTTCAGCACCGACAGCGCGGCCACGTCGACCCGGCCGACCGTCAGCCCGACGGCGTGGCGACGCAGGTGGTCGACCAGTGCTTCGATCTCGGGTAATTCGGGCACGCGACCAGTCTGCCGATCGCAGCGCGCAGGTGTCTAACTGGAGATCGCGGCCGCCGCGGCGCCGGCCCCGGCCCCGTCACCGCCCTGGCCGGCGCTGCCGTAGAACGACCCGCTGCTGTCGCGCAGCCCGCCGAGAGTGCCGGCGGCGCCGCCGCCTTGGCCTACGTCGATCGCGGGCTGGCCCTCGCCACCCGCGCCTTCTTGTCCGCCGACCGTGGAGGTCGCCGCGCTCAGGCGACCGACCCCGCCGTTGCCGCTGTTCTCGCCGGCACCGCCGGCGGAATTGGGGAGCGGGGCGGCGGTGGGCAGCAGCGAGTTGGCGGCGCCCGAGAAAGGCGCGCCGGCTGTCGCGCCGTCGGCGTCATAGCCGGCGTCGCCGGACAGCACCCCACCGGTTCCGCCGGCGCCCGACGAGGCGACCGGGTTGGCCACTGTATTGGCGAGGGCGCTGCTCGGCAGCAATCCGCCGGTACCACCGGTGCTGGCGCTACTGGCGCTGGTGCCGGCGGCCGCGAAACTCGATGCGCCGGCCGCGCCGTTGCCGGTCAGCGGGGTCACCGCGCTGGCCGGCACACTGGCCGCGGGCGTTACCTTGGGGGCGCTCGCGACCGCCGCCGCGCTGCCACCGCTGGCGACCAACGGGCTCCCGCCACCACCGGTCAGCGCCTGGACGGACGAATTGACCGCGCCCGAGGCGTTCTGGACCACGGTCTCCAGCAGCGGAGACGCGTTGGCGGCCTCGGCGAGGGCATATTGCGACGCGCCGGTGTTCATCAGCTGCACGAATTGGGCGTGGAACGCCGCCGCCTGCGAGCTGAGGGCCTGGTAGGCCTGGGCGTGCGACGCGAACAAGCCCGCGATCATGGCCGACACCTCGTCGGCGCCCGCCGCCAACACGCTCGACGTCGGGCCCAGCGCAGCGATATTTGCCGAACTGAGCGACGATCCGATATTCGCCAAATCCGAGGCCGCGGCTGCCACATACTCAGGAGCAGCGATAACCCACGGCGACGACATTCAGACCTCCATATCGACCCGACGATCGCGCGGTCAAAAACCGGATCAGTCGGCAGAATTCGATTTTAACGTGGTCTTGGCCGCACTTCCGCACTTCTTGAAAACCCTTACCCGGGGCTTAGGTCGTGCCCGTTAAAGCCGTCGTTGTCCGGGCCTCAATAAATACGTGTCCATGATCCATCCGTACTCCTCACGCGCGGCGGCGCGCAGAAGTTCAATGTGCTCGCCGACCTCGCCGATTGTGCCCTCTACCAGCACCTCGCGGTCGGTGCCGAGGTAGGCGCCCCACCAGATTCGGGTATCGGGCGGGCATTCTCGAAAGGAGCACTCGCCGTCCAGCAGCACGACCGCCGCCCCCGATATCCCGTGGGCGCGCAGCTGCCTTCCGGTGGTGAGCAGGACCGGTTCGCCGATCTCGTTGAGCGGGATGCGGTGCCGCGCGGTGAGCGCCTGAACGGCGGTGATGCCCGGGATGACGTCGTAATCGACGTCGATCCCGGTCGTGACCGCATCGAGGATGCGCAGCGTGCTGTCGTACAGCGCCGGATCGCCCCAGGCCAGGAAGGCACCCACGCCGTCGGGACCCAGTTCGGTCTCGATAGCCGCGGCCCAGAGCCGCGCCCGTGCCGCGTGCCAGTCCGAAACCGCCTCCCGATAACCGTCTTGACCTGCGGCGGCGCGCTTGGGGTCGGGCAGTTCGATGAAGCGGTACCCGGGGTTGCGGATGAATCGCGTGCAGATGTCGCGACGCAGCGCCACCAGGTCGTTCTTCGCTTCCCCTTTGTCCATCGCGAAGAACACCTGGGTCTCGTTGAGCGCCTCGATCGCCTGGACGGTCAGGTAGTCGGGGTCGCCCGCACCGATGCCGATGACGTGGATGAGCCGACTCACAGGCCTCAGCCTATTGCCCACGACGACCCGCGCCGGTCACCATAAACAGGACCTCCCAAAGTTCTAGTCGAGACCCCCGGTACCGGATACCATGGGTATTGACTAAAACGCTCTCCCTACCGTCTGACGCTGCGAAAGGGACACCGACGATGACCACAGCGGTGCGACCAGATGGGCCCAGCCGTGAAGAATTCTCGGAGCGATTGCTGAAGGGTTCGGTCAAGAAGTCCTACGAGCCGATCGTCGACATCGACTGGGACGCCCCCCTGGACCCGGACAAGTTCTACCTGCCGCCCAGGCTGGTGTCCCTCTACGGCACCCCGATGTGGGACGAGATGACCCACGAGCAACAAATCGACCTGTCCCGCCAGGAGCTGGTCAACACCCTGTCGGCCGGCATCTGGTTCGAGAACATGCTCAACCAGGCGTTGTTGCGCACCCTCATGCACGAGGACCCCACCAGCCGGTCCACGCACTACAAGCTCACGGAGCTCGGCGACGAGACCCGCCACATGATCATGTTCGGCAAGGCGATCGAGCGCATCGGCGCCAAGCCGGTGCGCCCGCGGCGACTGCAGCTGATCTTCATCAACGCCATGCCGCTGGTGTTCCAGCGCGGCTCGATGCTGTGGGTGGCCGCACTGCTGGGCGAAGAGATATTCGATTCTCTGCAGCGGCAGATGATGGACGATCCCGAACTGCAGCCGATGATCCAGCGGCTCATGCGGATTCACGTCACCGAAGAGGCCCGCCACATTCAGTTCGCCCGCGACGGCGCGCGCAAGCGGGTGACCGAGATGCCCCGCCTCAATCGGTGGTTCATGGCTAACATCCACGGCGTCGGCGGCTACTTCTTCCGCTACCTGTTCACGTTCCCGGTCCCCTACGCACGGGTCGGCCTGGACGCGCAACGCGCACGGCAGATGGCCCGCGCCAGCGCCCACCGCCACGAGATGCACAAGGTCGGCTTCGCGCCGCTGGCGGCGTTTTTGACCGAGATCGGCCTGATGGGCCGTATTGCGCGGCGCGCCTGGAAGCGCACCAACTTTCTGTGACGGCCACACCCGTCATCGTCGTCGGCGCGGGGGCCGTCGAATCCGGGTTGCGGCGCGCCGGCATCACCGACGTCACCGTCCTGTCCGGCCCTGACATCACCGACGTCACCGAATCGGTGTTCGACGAGCGCACCGACACCTGGCGGCTGCGCACCGCCTCCGGCGAGACGCTCAGCGCCGCCGTCGTTGTAGCGGGCCACCCGCCCTGCCGGCCATGGATACCGGAGTTGCCCGGGCACAACGACTTTCGCGGACCGGCGTTCCATGCGGCCGCGTGGGATTCCGCGTTCGACCCGGCGGGCAAACACGTCGCGGTGATCGGCACGGACTCCGTCGTCGGGCACCACATGCACGAACTCACCGAGCGCGCGGCGGCGGTCAGAGTGTTCACCCATCCGCCCCGCCGGTTGGTCCAGGTCGCGCCGCTATGGACGACGACGCGGGCCACCGCCTGGCTGGGCCGGGCGCGAGCGCTGCGCAACGGGCGCGCGGTGGTCAGCGCGGCGGCCGAGGCGCTGACCCCATCGGGCATCCGCACCCGCGACGGCACGGAGCACCGCGCCGACGCCATCGTCTACGGGACCGGGTTCGCGGCCTCCGACGCCACGCTCGTCGGCGCCGGCGGGCTGACCATCCAGGAGGCCTGGCGCGAGGGCATGGAGCCGTTCCTCGGAGTCGCCGTGCACGGCTTCCCGAACTACTTCTTCGTCACCGGGCCCGACAGGGCTGTCCAGGCGGCACAGACCCGCTACCTCGTCGAGTGCATCGGGCTGATGCGAGCCACCGCCAGCAGCCGCATCGAGGTGCGGCGCAGCAGCCAGACGGTGTTCAACGAGCGGGCCCACCTCGGACCGGCCGAACCGATTCCGGTGGCGTCCGCGTTCGACGTGTCGGGCATCCCGGCTGCCGGCGCGCAAATCTACGACGGCGCCGCCACCCTCACCATCGGCGAGGCCTGCCGTCCGGTGCGGGTGCGGCTCAGCGGCCGGATCGACCCGATCGACGGCCAGTACCACTGGCAGGGGACGGTCTTCAGCTCGTCATCGGATCCCTGGCCGGAGGAAGCGCTCCGGCAGTCGCGGGCGGCGACGCTGGCGGTGGGCGACGTGAGCGCGCCCGCGCGCATCGTGGAACAAACGCCGTGGGGCACGCACTCGATCGCCGGGGTCGGCGCTCCCCCGTATGCGCTCAACCGCACCTGAGCCTTGGCCGGCGCCGTGTGCGCCAAGTTACGCCAGTTCACAGGTTTGTCAGGTGTCAACATCGGGGTAATCCGGATACGCTGAATTCCACTCCCCTATTCGAGGGTTGGCCACAGTTGTCAGGTGGGTAATCCCCGAGGGTGCGCGCGCTACGTTAGGCGACCCAGATAGATGAGCAGAACGGCGTGTTCGTGGTAGCAGTTGACGCTTCGGACAGGCGGCGGCGGGGTTCTCCTCCGACGCACGCCACCAACGCCGCGTGTTTTGCCCACGTCAGGGTTGGAGCGATTAGCGCAAGTGATGAGGCTCAGCCGCCAGTGCGGGCGGCATCGTCAAGTCGGCGGGGCGGAAGTTCGAGGAGCAGGACATGGAGCCCGACCACGGGATGGAACTGGAATGCCGCTCGACCAAGTTAGCGGGGGGATGGCCACGGTGAGCGCGGTGGCCGAATCGCCCAGCTCGTTGGCGGTGGCGATGCGTACCGAGGACTCGGTGGCCCTCCTGACGGTCGACGGTGTCCTCGACTCCGGGAGCTCTGCGGCGCTGCGCGACAGCATCATGAAAGCCACGGTGCAGGAACCCTCCGCGGTCATCGTCAACGTCAGTGGGCTACAGGTGCCCGCGAAATCGGCATGGTCGGCCTTCCTCGGCGTGCGCTGGCAGTCCGAAACCCAGCTCGACGTCCCGATCGTGCTGGTCTGCGCCAATCGGGCGACCCGCGAGGCGATCACTCGCAGCGGGGTCACCCGCTTCATGCCGGTGTACGCGACCGAGAAGGGCGCGGTGAAGGCCGTCGGCAAGCTCGCCGGTCGCACGGTGCGGCGCGCCGATGCCAAACTTGCCCCGAACCTGACCAGCCTTCGCGAGTCGCGCCGCCTGGTCCGCGAGTGGCTGACCAGTTGGTCGCTGCCCGGGCTGATCCCGGTCGCGCTGGTGGTGGTCAACGTGTTCGTCGAGAACGTGCTGGAACACACCGGAAGCGACCCGGTCGTGCGCATCGAGACCGACGGCGCGACGGCGACCATCGCGGTGTCCGACGGCAGCAACGCGCCCGCGTTGCGGTTGTCCTCGCCGAAGAAGGGCATCGACGTGTCGGGCCTGGCGATCGTGGAGGCGTTGTCCCGCGAGTGGGGCAGCACGCCCACCTCGACCGGCAAGACCGTCTGGGCGGTCATCGGTCCCGAGAACCAGCTCTGAGTTTCGACCCCCCGCGCGGGACAAACTAGAACACGTTCTAATGTCGTGTTAGTTCCCGTGACGGAAGGTGGATGACGTGCGGTTCACGTACGCAGAGGCGATGACGGACTTTAGGTTCTACATCCCGTTGGCCAAGGCGGCAGAGGCGGCCGGCTACCACGCCATGACGATCGCCGACAGCATCGCCTACCCCTTTGAATCCGACTCGAAATACCCGTACACGCCCGACGGCAACCGCGAGTTCCTGGACGGCAAGGAATTCATCGAAACCTTTGTGCTGACAGGGGCGTTGGGCGCGGTGACCACCAAGCTGCACTTCAACTTCTTCGTCCTCAAGCTGCCCATCCGCCCGCCGGCCCTGGTGGCCAAGCAGATCGGCTCGCTGGCCGCGCTGACCGACAACCGCATCGGCTTCGGGGTGGGGACCAGCCCGTGGCCCGAGGACTACGAGCTGCTGGGTGTTCCGTTCGCCAAGCGGGGCAAGCGGATGGACGAGTGCATCGAGATCATCCAGGGCCTCACTTCCGGTGACTACTTCGAGTTCCACGGCGAGTTCTACGACATCCCCAAGACCAAGATGACGCCCGCGCCGACCAAGCCGATCCCGATCCTGATCGGCGGGCATGCCGACGCGGCTTTGAAGCGTGCGGCGCGGCTGGACGGCTGGATGCACGGCGGCGGTGATCCAGCGGAACTCGACGGGTTGATCGCCAAGCTGCAGAAGTACCGCGAGGAGGCGGGCAAGACCGGACCTTTCGAGATCCACGTCATCTCGGTCGACGCCTATACGCCGGACGGCATCAAGCGGCTCGAGGACAAGGGCGTCACCGATGTGATCGTCGGCTTCCGCATTCCTTACATCATGGGCAATGACACCGAGGCGCTGGACTCCAAGATCCGCAATCTGGAGATGTTCGCCGAGAACGTGATCGCGAAACTCTAACCGCTACAACGTGTCCCACTTCGGGGCGCGCTTCTCCATGTGCGCCTTGGCCGCCTCGACCGGATTGTTGGTGAAGCCGCTGAGGATCTGGGTGCGGTTCTCGATCTCGATGGCGTGCCGCAGGCTCGGGGCGTCCAGCGCCGCGTTGAGGCCGATCTTCGTCTGCCACACGCCGTAGGCGTTGTTGTCGGCGATCTCGCGCGCCTTTCTCAACGCCGCCGCCATCAGGTCGTCGGGCGCCACCACCTCGTGCACCAGCTTGATGCGATAGGCCTCGTCCGCGTCGATGATGCGTCCGGTCAGCATGAGCTCGCGGGCCACGCCGGCCCCGACGATCTTCGGCAGCAGGTAGCTGGTGCCCATGTCCATCGACGAGAAGCCGGCCTTGATGAACGCCGAACCGAATCGGGCGTGCTCGGACGCGACCCGGATATCGCTGACCAACGTGAACGCCAGCCCCCCGCCGACG
The DNA here is from genome assembly GCA_963758775.1 of uncultured Actinomycetota bacterium. GTDB lineage: Bacteria > Actinomycetota > Actinomycetes > Mycobacteriales > Mycobacteriaceae > Mycobacterium. Next base: position 42,462 of record CAVWWU010000009.1, on the reverse strand, counting down.
GCGACGCCGTTGACCGCGGCGATCACCGGGATGTCGAGCTCGTAGATCCGGGTGTACAGGTCGGCCAGGCGGACCTGGGAGTCGTAGTTGGTCTTGAAGGGCGGAGTTGTCGGCTTGCCGGTGACCCAGGGCTGGCCGGTGCCGCTGAGGTCGGCGCCGGCGCAGAAACCGCGCCCGGCCCCGGTCAGGATCGCGACGCGGTATTCGCCTCCGTCGAGCGCGTCGAGGGCGGCGTGCACGCCGTCGATGAGCGATCCGTCGATCGCGTTCAACCGCTCCGGCCGGTTGAGGGTGATCAGGGCGATTTGGTCCTCGGCGGTGGTGAGTTCGACTGAAGCCATACCCGCACCGTAAGCGACACAGCGGATGCCCAGGGATCCGGCCTACCGTGGAATTCATGCGAAGTGAGGGCGACACCTGGGACCTGGCCAGCAGCGTGGGAGCGACCGCCACCATGGTGGCCGCCGCTCGGGCGGTCGCGACCAGGCGTCCCCGGCCGATCATCACCGACGAGTTCGCCGAGCCGCTCGTGCGCGCGGTCGGAGTGGAGCTGTTCACCCGGCTGGCCGGCGGCGAACTGGAAGCCGACGACGTCGAGCAGGGCGTGAACTTTCCGCGGATGGTGGACGTCTTCGCCGCTCGCACCCGCTACTACGACGACTACTTCGCCGCGGCCACCGGTGCGGGCGTACGACAGGTCGTCATCGTGGCGTCGGGACTGGATGCGCGGCCGTACCGGCTTTCCTGGCCGTCCGGGACGACGGTGTACGAGATCGACCAGCCTGAAGTGATCGCGTTCAAGACCGAGACACTGGCCGAGCTCGGCGCGGTGCCCGCTGCCGAGCACCGCACGGTCGGCGTCGATCTGCGCGACGATTGGCCCGCCGCGCTGCGGGCGGCCGGCTTCGATACCGCCGCGCCCACCGCGTGGCTGGCCGAGGGCGTGCTCATCGGCTTTCTGCCGCCGGAGGCCGAAGTTCGGTTGTTGGACAACGTCATAGCGCTGAGCGGCGCGGGCAGCCGGTTCGCCGCCGATTTCGGCTCACTCAACCCTGGATCGCCGGAATCGCAGGAACAGTCGCGGATCGCGACCGAGGGCTGGCGACGGCAGGGACTCGATCTCGACATCGCCGGGTTGGCCTATCCGGGTGAACACACCGACGTCGCCGCGATGCTCGAAGCCCACGGCTGGACCGCGACCAGGTCGCGGCTCAACGATCTGTTCAAGGCGGCCGGCCTGCCCGAGCTGGGGCAGGTGGATGAAGACAGTCAGGCCGCCTCGATCAGCTTTGTGCGAGCTGTTCGGGATTAGCGTCGCAGGCGCACAATCGCTTAGGACGAACGCTTGGCCAACCACTCGGCCTGCATCACCAGCAGCGCCATCACCTCCTGCTGCGGCATGTCGGGGTCGAGTTCGCGGTAGCGCTGATAGACGTTGACGACGACACGCTCGGCGTCCAGCCAGGTCGCGTACTCGCCGAGGTCGATGGTGTCGGCGCACTCCGACCAGGACAGGCCCTTGCGGTAGGCGGCCTCGGCTTGTTCGGCGACATGCACGAGATAGCCACGGACGCCGCGGATCCCATCGGGATCGGTGATCGGGCCGTGGCCGGGGACCACCGTCGGTGTGTCGAGCGCGATCATCGCGTCGCACGCCGCGATCCAGTTGTCGATCGGACCGGCCCACACGATCGGCGTGCAGCCGATGAACAGCAGGTCCCCGCCGAACAGCACGCCGGCATCGGGCACATGCACCACGGAGTCGGCGGCGGTGTGGGCGGGGCCGAGGTTCAGCAGGTTGATCCGCCGGCCGCCGACGTCGATGGTCAGCTCGCGGTCGAACGTCTTGTCGGCGTTGCGAATCCGGATGCCGCCGAAGTCGAAGTGCCCGAAGCGCTCTCGTGCGTAGGGCGTGGCAACCGGACCGAGGTTGCCGGTCTGTGTCATGGCCAGCATCTCGGGGGCCATGCCGTGCTCGATCTCCTCGGCCGTGCCCTCGGCGGCGATGATGCGCACCGACGGGTTCAGCAGTTGGTTGCCGTGGGTGTGGTCGCCGTTGGAGTGGGTGATCAACGCGTCGGTGATGGGCGTGCGGTCGGTGATCGGCTTCATCGCGTCGAGCATCTCGCGGGTCAGCGCCAAATCGAACAGCGTGTCCACCAGCAGCGCCGCGCCGTCGCCGGCGACCAATCCGGCGTTGCTCCAACCGTATCCGCCGTCGGGCAGCGTCCACGCCCACACGCGATCGCCGACCTCGTGCAGCCCGCGGGTGTAGGGCACCTTGGCCGGCGCCCGGTTGACCCGGGCCGCCGCGGGCGCGGCATCGGGGTTCGGCCGCGGCGCCAACGGATGTGGCGCGGCAGTGGCGCGCACGGTCTGGCGGGTCTCCCCCAGCCCCTCGACCTTGAGCGTGACCACGTCGCCGTCGTGCAGCCAACCGGCGAACGCGTCCAGATCGGTCATGCTGAGGTGCTCGATGAGCGTGCAGGTGGGCACGGTGCCCGAGCCGAACACGTCGCCGGGGCTCAGCGTTACCCCGCGCGAGGCGTAGGAGATGATTTCGGCGAGGCTCCAGTCCATCTGTCCGGTTGAGCCCGAACCGATTTCGGTGTCGTTGACCAGGGCGCTGACCTGTAGGCTCAGCTTGCCGTCACGGCGGTAGGGCTCCAGCTCGTCGGGCGTGACCAGGTAGGGGCCGAGCGTGACGCCGCTGTCCTTGCCCTTGGCCTGCCCGATCGCCAGTTGGCCCTCCAGCTGCTGCAGGTCGCGCGCGGACCAGTCGTTGAAGATGGTGTAGCCGATGATCGCCGCCTCGGCTTGCTCGACGGTCAAGTCCTTGCCGGTCGTTCCGATGACCGCGCCGATCTCCAATTCGAAGTCTTGCCAAGCGCTTCCGGGCGCCATGGGGGCGTCGTCGTAGGGTCCTAATACCGTTGCCGGACAGGCGAAGTAGAACGCGGGTATCCGATACCAGGTGTCGGCAAGTTGCCGGCCGGCCCCCATCACGGCCTGGCAATTGCGCATGTGGTCCAGGAAGCACAGGGAGTCACGGATCGACGGCGGGCGCGGGATCGGCGCGAGCAGCCTGACGTCGCCCAGCCGCGCCGTCCCGGCCGGAGAACCCAGCGCCTCCTCCCCGGCGGCCCTCAGCCCGTCGGCGCCACGGCCGACCAGATCTAGCAGCGTCACACCGGACGGCATCGCGTGGATCGCGTCTCCGGAGAGCACACCGGTGCGTTCGCCGTCATCACCTTGGTAGGTAACCCATTTCATTCGCGTACCACCTCACTTGGTTTCTTGTCTGGCCGTAGTCCACGCCAGCTCGCCTGACGAAGCCGGTTGTCGGGGGTCCATTCGCTGTAGCGCACCTCACCGACCAAGACGGGCTCGACGAACGTCACGCCCTTGCGGTCGGCCGTCGGAAGCTTGGTGTCGAAGGGCGATTCGTCGGTGTGCAGCGGCGCCAACGTGTTCTTGAGTTTGGTCAGTTCACGTTCGGTGAATCCGGTGCCGACTCGACCGGCGAATTGCAGCCCACCGTCGCCCGGGATCCCCATCAGAAGAGCGCCGATGCCGCTGCTGCGCCCGCCCTCGCCTGCCTTCCAGCCGCCGATGACGATTTCCTGTGTGCACCAGTGCTTGTCCTTGATCCACGACGCCGACCGTCGTCCCGGCTGGTACGTCGAGTCGCGTTTTTTGGCGACCACGCCCTCGAAGCCATGTTCGCGGGAATGCTCGAGCGCACGGTCGCCGTCGCCGGGAAGCAGGTCGGGAACGATGAGATCCCCAGCGGCGCCCAGTGTTTCCAGCAACGCACGCCGGTCCTGGTATTTGGCCCGCAGCAGTGAGCGGCCGTCCAGGTAGAGCAGATCGAACGCCCAGAATTCGACGTGGGTGCCGCGGCCCCGGTTCTGCATCTCGCTGAAGCTGGGCACCCCGGCCTTGGTGAGCGCGACCGCCTCGCCGTCGAGGACCACGTGATGGTCGACGAGATCGGCTGCCAGCGACTCCAATTGGGGGTACTCCTTGGTCACATCGCGTCCGCTGCGCGACCGCAGCCGCACCTTGCCCCGGTCGACCTCGACCAGTAGCCGGTAGCCGTCCCACTTGCCCTCGAAGGCCCACTGGCCGGCCGTCAACCTCGCCACCGAACCGTGCGTGGCGAGCATGGGTGAGATCTCGCCGAAGTCGAAGACCTTCTGGTCCTTCATCCGGTGCGCCAGCCACTGATCGCCGTCGGTTTGAATCAGCGCGTAGCGACCCGAGATTCGGCTGCCGTGCAGGTTGACGATGACCTCGCCCTTTTCGCCGGAGTCATTGAATTTCTCGGCCTCGTAGGTGCCCGAGTCCCAGATGATTACCTTGCCCGCGCCGTATTCGCCCTTGGGGATGCTGCCCTCGAACGAGCCGTATTCCAGCGGATGATCCTCGGTGTGCACCGCGAGATGGTTCACCGACGTGGTCTCGGGCAGATTCTTCGGCACCGCCCACGACACCAGCACGCCGTCTCGCTCCAACCGAAAATCGTAGTGCAGCCGGCGGGCGTGGTGTTCCTGGATGACGAACGTATTGCCCTCGCCAGCATCGGGTTTCGCCGCCGGCACGGGCTCGGGGGTCTTCGACGCGTCGCGCATGCTGCGATACTTGCTCAAACGATCCGGGGCGGCCACGTCGCTGTCCAGGGCCGCGAGCAGGTCGCCGTCGCGGGCCACCCTTGTGAGGACCTCGTCGTAGCGCAGTTGGCGCAGCTTGGGATCGTCGAGTTCCTCCCAGGTGCGCGGCGCCGCGACCGTGGGGTGCTGCCGGCCCCGCAGCGAATACGGGGCGATCGTGGTCTTGGACGCGCTGTTCTGACTCCAGTCGAGGAACACCTTGCCGGCCCGCACGCTCTTGGTCATGGTCGCGGTGACCAGCTTGGGCATCGCGTTTTCCAGTTGTTGCGCAACACGTTTGGCCAGCACGGTGGCACCGCGGCTGCTGACCGGCTGCTCCAACGGCGCGTAGAGGTGCAGACCCTTGCTGCCGCTGGTGAGCGGGAATGCGGTCAACCCGATGTCGGCGATCAGATCCCGCACGGCGCGTGCCACCTCGGCCAGGCGTGCCATCGTCACGCCTTCGCCCGGGTCCAGGTCGAAGACCAATCGTGTTGCCGGGCCGGGCTTCAGCTCCTCGGCGTTGCTGCGCGTCCACTCGGCGACGAACCGCCACTGCGGCACGTGTACCTCCAGCGCCGCCTGTTGCGCGATCCAGGCCAGCCCGTCGACGCTGTCGATGATCGGATACGTCGTCGTCCCCGACCGGTGGGCAACGCTGGCCCGTGGCAACCACTCTGGAGCCGAGGACGCCAGCTGCTTCTCAAAAAACGACGATTCGTCAACGCCGTTGGGCCACCGCTTCCGCGTGGCCGCGCGCCCGGCGATGTGCGGAACCATCACCTCGGCGATAGTGGTGTAGTAGTCGAAGATGTCGGACTTCGTGGTGCCGGTCACAGGGTAAAGCACCTTGTCGGGGTTGGTCAGCTTCACCCGCGGCGCCATAGTGTCAACCTACGCGTGTCCAACAGTGACCACGGCTCTGACCACCGATTATCGCCTTTGCTGTGTATGGCTTTTGTGACATCACCCACGGACGCGTTAGACCCGCGGGCCCGCTGGGTTACAGAAGCCCAATGATCCCGTCCCCGTGGCGTCCAAGAGGCGGCGTCCCACTCAGCGACGCAACACTGCAGTTGCATTCGCAACGAGTCGATGTCCCTACCTACGACCGGTCCGCCCTGCAACGAGGCGTCGTCCACATCGGCGCGGGCAACTTTCACCGCGCACACCAAGCCGTCTACTTCGACGACCTCGCCCGCTCGGGCATCTCCAACCGCTGGGGCGTCACCGGCGTCAGCCTGCAGTCCCGCGACGTCAAAGACCTGCTGTCGGCGCAGGACGGGCTGTATACCGTCGTACAGCGCGGCCAGGACCGGCAGCTGGCGCGCGTGGTCGGCTCGATCGGGTCGGTGCACTACGCGCCGAACGACGGCGCGGCGGTGCGCGCGGCCCTGACCGATCCGCAGACCCGCATCGTCAGCCTGACCATCACGGGCAACGGCTACTTCCTCAATCCCGTCACCGACGAGTTCGACGCCAACCACCCCGACGTGCGCGCGGACCTCGTCGCCTCCGATGGCTATGCGACCGCGTGGGGATACCTGGCCGAGGCGCTCGACGTCCGTCGGCGCGCCGGCATCGCGCCGTTCACCGTGCTGTGTTGCGACAACCTTCCCGGCATTCCTGGCGGCACTGGGCCGGCGCGCACCGCGCTGGTGTCGTTCGCGGCCTTGAAGGACCCCGGGCTCGCCCGGTGGATCGACACGTATGTCGCGTTCCCGTCGACGATGGTCGACCGGATCACCCCGCAGACCTCGAAGTCGGAGCGCAATTTCGTCGAGCGGGAGTTCGGCGTCGCCGACAAGTGGCCGATCGTGACCGAGCCGTACCGCCAATGGGTGATCGAGGATTCCTTCAGTAACGGACGTCCGCCGCTGGAGCTGGTCGGCGCCGAGTTCGTCACCGATGTCCGCGACCACAAGCTGATCAAGACCCGCCTGCTCAACGGAACCCATATTGCTCTCGGGTGTTTGGCCACCTTGGCCGGTTATCAGCGCACCGACGAAGCGATGCGGGACCGCGTCATCCGCGACTATGTCGACAAACTGCTGCGCGACGAGATCCAGCCGCTACTGCCCCCGGTCCCCGGGATGAACACCCCCGCGTATCGGGGCACCCTGCTCGATCGGCTCAGCAATCCACGCATGAGCGACCAGTTGTCGCGGCTGGCCCGGCGGGGAACCAGCAAGATCGCGTCGTTCGTGCTGCCGTCGCTGCACGAGGCGATCACGCAGGGCAGGCCGCACACGTTGCTGATGTTGGCCGTGGCCGGGTGGGCCCGGTACATGCACGGCCACGACCTCAAGGGCCGCAAGATCAGCCTCGAAGACTCGCAGGCGATTCCGGTGGTTAAGTTGGCGACCATGGCAAGCAGCAACCCCGATCCGCTGCTGGCGCACGAGATGTTCGCCGAGGTTCGTGCGGTTCCCGGTTTTGCCGAGCGCCTCAGCGACATGATCGCCGACATCGACGCGCGTGGCGTGATACCGGCGCTGCGCGATGCGCTGCTGAACGACGAGCGGGAGTTGGTGGCACCGTGAGCTATGAAATAGTGCGCGCCGTCGACCCGGCGCCGATCACGACCTTGCTCCTGGACGCCGACGACAACCTGTTCGGTTCGGAGCGGCCGGCGTTCCACGCCTCCACCGAGGTGACGAACCGTTTCCTGGCCAGGTTCGGCGTGAGCGCTCCGCTGAGCTCTGAGGAGTTGCGCAAGCGGGCCGTGGGCAAAAACTTCCGCACCACGGCCCTGGACCTGGCGGTGCAGTGCGAGGTGCCACTTGAGGCAACGTTGGCTCAGGGCCGTCCCGCGGCCACGGTCGCCTCGGACGCCGATTTGGCGAGCCGCAACGCATTGTCCGTAGACGAGCTCGAAGAGTGGGTGCGCGAAGAGCGCGAACGGGTCACGGCGTACCTGGCTGATGTCCTGACGCCCGACCCTCAGGTGCTGGAACCGTTGCGGGAGCTCGCGAATCACTACGCGTTCGCGGCCGTCAGCTCCAGCGCGACCAAGCGGCTTCGGGCCTGCTTCGCGGCCACCGGACTCGACGCGCTGATCTCCGAGGATGCGACGTTCAGCGCCGAGGATTCTCTCCCAGTGCCGACCAGCAAGCCCGACCCGGCGGTGTATCTGCATGCGGGCCGGATGCTGGGTGTCCAAGCCGAACAAGGACTGGCGGTCGAGGACTCCGTGGCCGGCGTGACGTCCGCGGTGGCCGCCGGGTACTCGACCGTCGGAAACCTGATGTTCGTGCTGCCTGACGAACGGGAGTGCCGCCGCGCAGAATTGATCGATGCCGGCGCAGTCGCGATAACCGACTCGTGGCGCGCGCTCGCCGACGCCCTGTTGACGTCGGCCGTGCCGGCTGGAGGTTCCCGAGCCTAACGATCCGGGCTGTGGCCCGGAGAGGAGGTGGCCAATCGTGGCTCACGCGATCGATCTCAACAACACAACACTTTCCGGGTTGCCGATCGATGCACCCAACTATGACCGCTCCCGCGTCAGCGTCGGCATCGCACACATCGGAGCGGGTCACTTCCATCGCGCGCACCAGGCCGCGTACCTCAACCTGCTGCTGCAGCAGGGCCTGGCGCACGAGTGGGGGATCTGCGGAGTGGGGGTGATGCCCGCCGACTGGACCATGCGTGACGTGCTCAATGACCAGGACGGGCTCTACACGCTGATCCTGGAAAACCCCGACGGGAGCCGGGATGCGCAGGTGATCGGCTCGATCATCGACTACCGCTACGCCCCCGACGATCCCGAGTCGGCCCTGGAGGTGCTCGCCGCGCCGTCCACCCGGATCATTTCGCTGACCATCACCGAGGGCGGTTATCGCGACCCGGACGGGCCCGCGTTCGCGTTGATCACCCAGGCGCTCGCCCGGCGCCGCGAGCGAGGGATCCCCGCGCCGACGATCGCTTCCTGCGACAACATCGAAAACAACGGCGAGGTCGCCCGGCGTACGGTGCTGGCAAGTGCCGAACGCACCGGCCCCGACTTGGCCGAGTGGGTGGCGGAGCACGCCCGGTTCCCGAGTTCGATGGTCGATCGCATAACTCCCGCAACGACTTTGGAGATGGCCGCGGAAGTGCGGCGCGACTTCGGCGTCAACGACCGGTGGCCGGTGGTTGCCGAGCCGTTCTGCTCCTGGGTGCTCGAGGACGATTTCGCCGACGGCCGGCCGCCGTTTGAGAAAGCGGGCGTACTGGTGGTGGACGATGTCCGCCCGTACGAGCTGATGAAGTTGCGGATGCTCAACGCGGGACATCAATGCCTGGCCTACTTCGCTCACCTCTGCGGCTACGAATTCGTCCACGAAGCGGCGAGCGATCCGTTGTTCGAAAAGTTCCTGCTCGCCTACTTCGAGACCGAAGCCATCCCGACGCTCCCACCGGTGCCCGGCGTCGACCTACATCAATACGGCCGCACGCTGGTGGAGCGGTTCGCCAACCCCGCGGTGCGCGACACCGTCGCCCGGCTGTGCGCCTACTCCTCGGATCGCATCCCGAAATGGCTGTATCCCGTCATCTGCGACAACCTGGCCAATGACGGGCCCGTTCAGTTGGCGGCCGCGGCGGTGGCCAGCTGGGCCCGTTACGCCGAGGCCGTCGACGAGCGGGGCGAGCCGTACCATGTAGTGGACCAGCTCGCGGACTCGCTCGTCCCGATCGCCCGGTCACAGCACCAGAATCCCACCGCGTTCATTGAGGTGACAGCGGTGTTCTGCGACCTGGCGCACCAGCCGCGATTCGTCGAGCCGTACCGTTGGGCACTGGATTCGTTGCACAGCAAGGGAGCTCGGGCGACGCTGGCGGCTCTGGTGCAATGACACCCGGGCTGGTGATCGGTGAGGCGCTGATCGACATCGTCGGCACCGACGAGCACGTCGGTGGCAGTCCGCTCAACGTCGCGGTCGGACTGGGCCGGCTGGGTCGCGACATCGACTTCCTGACCTACATCGCCGACGACCCGTTTGGTCGGCGCATCGTCGACTACGTGGAATCCGCTGGGGTACAAATCGTTTCGGAAAGCCGCAGCGCGCAACGCACGGCAACCGCGCGGTCGACCATCGCCGCGGACGGGTCGGCCGCCTACGTGTTCGATTTGGAGTGGCGGCTTTCCGGCACGCCGCCGGTCGCGCCGCCGGTTTTTGTCCACACGGGATCGATTGCCGCGGTGCAGGATCCGGGCTGCCTGGCGGTGGCCGCGCTGGTCGACACCTACCGCGTGTCGGCCACTGTCACCTTCGACCCCAATGTGCGCCCGTCGCTGATCGCCGAGCGGGAACAGGCCGTGGCCCGCATCGAACATCTCGTCGAGCTCAGCGACATCGTGAAAGTCAGCGAGGAGGACCTGCACTGGCTCGATCCCAACCGTTCGCCCGAGCAGATCGCGCACACCTGGCTGGCTCTGGGGCCGGCATTGGTGGTGGTGACGCTGGCCGACCGGGGAGCGGTGGGCTTCTGCGCGGCCGGGGTCGCGCGGGTGCCCACGCGCGCGGTGCACGTGGTCGACACGGTCGGCGCCGGCGACTCCTTCATGGCGGGCCTGCTCGACGCGCTGTGGGGCTTATTGGGCGGCGAGCGGCGCACCGAGTTGCGCTGCATCGCGGTGGACGCGCTGACTGCGGCGCTCGAAACGGCGAGCCTGTCGTCGGCGCTCACCGTCGCCCGTGCGGGAGCCGACCTGCCGGATCGGGCCGCGCTGGACGCCGCGTTGCGTCGCTAGGCGCTTATTAGCTCCCCGTACGGGCATACTGGCTGCATGCGCTCCATCTGGAAGGGTTCGATCGCATTCGGGCTCGTCAACGTGCCGGTCAAGGTGTACAGCGCCACCGAGGACCACGACATCAAGTTCCATCAGGTGCACGCCAAGGACAACGGGCGCATTCGCTACAAGCGGGTGTGCGAGGTCGACGGCGAGGTCGTCGAGTACGGCGATCTGGCCCGGGCCTTCGAGTCCGACGACGGCCAGATGGTGATCATCACCGACGACGACATCGCCACCCTGCCCGAGGAGCGCAGCCGCGAAATCGAAGTGCTCGAGTTCGTCCCCGCCAGCGAGGTCGACCCGATGCTGTACGACCGCAGCTATTTCCTGGAGCCGGACTCGAAGTCGTCCAAATCATATGTGCTGCTGGCCAAGACGCTCGCCGAGTCCGACCGGATGGCGATCGTCCACTTCACGCTGCGCAACAAGACCCGGCTGGCGGCGTTGCGGGTCAAGGACTTCGGCAAGCGCAACGTGATGGTGATCCACACCTTGTTGTGGCCCGACGAGATCCGCGACCCGGATTTCCCGGTGCTGGACAAGGAGGTCGACATCAAGCCCGCCGAGCTGAAAATGGCCGGGCAGGTGGTGGACTCGATGGCCGAGGAATTCAAGCCGGACCGCTACCACGACGACTACCAGGAGCAGCTGCACGAGCTGATCGCCGCGAAACTCGAAGGCGGAGAAGCGTTTACCGTCGAGGACAAGCCGAAGGAACTCGACGAGACCGAGGATGTATCCGACCTGCTCGCCAAGCTGGAGGCCAGCGTGAAGGCCCGCTCGGGCGGCGGGAAGGAACCGGCCGCCAAGGCACCCGCCAAAAAGGCACCGGCAAAAAAGGCGGCCGCCAAGAAGGCACCGGCCAAGAAGACGGCCAGGAAAGCACCCGCGAAGGCCTCGCCAAAGTCGTGACGTCAGGCCCTGAGGAACTCGGGCGCTCCGTGCCGTCGGGCGTTGAGGAATCGCACCACCGCGGCGGTGAGGTTGACGGCGCCGACCAAAATGATCAGGGTTAGCGCCGCACCCCACACCCGCAGGAAACCGGCGTGCTCGGGGTTGGTGAGCTCGGTGTAGATCAGCAGCGGCAGCGACGCCATGTTGCCGTTGAAGATGTCGAAGTTGATCGAGCGGCTGTACCCGACCAGCACCAGCACCGGCGCGGTTTCGCCGATCACGCGCGCGATCGACAGCAGCACGCCGGAGACGATGCCCGGCATCGCGATGGGAAAGACGATCCGCAGGATGGTCGTCCATTTGCGAACGCCCAACGCGTAGCTGGCTTCTCGCAGTTCGTCGGGCACCAGCCTGAGCATCTCCTCGGCGGACCGCACCACCACCGGCAACATCAGCAAGACCAGTGCCAGCGAGACCGCGAAGGCGCACTGCTGAAACCCGAAGGTGGCGATCCACAGGCTGAAGATGAACAGCGCCGCCACGATCGAGGGCACGCCGGCCAGCACGTCGACCATGAACGTGGTCACGCGCGCCAGCCGCCCGTGCCCGTATTCCACCAGATAGACCGCGGTCATCATGCCCAGCGGCACGGCCAGCACCGTCGCGACGCCGGCCTGCACCACCGTCCCGTACAGCGCGTGGTACACCCCGCCGGCGAATTCCTCGGGCAGCACGCCGTGCAGTGAGTGGGTCCACCAGCTCGATGCGGTGACGGCATGCCAGCCACGCGCGACGACAACCGAGAGCACCCAGATCAGCGGTATCAGCGCCACGATGAACGAAGCGACGAAGAAGGTTGTCGCGAGATGGTTTTCGATCCGCCGCCGGATGCTGACCGAGTGAAAGATTTCGGCTTTGACCGGCGCGTCGAACCCCCGGACGCTCATCCGTTGACCTTCCCGCCGGCGATCGTCCGGGCGGCGGCGTTGACGACGAACGTCAGGATGAAGAGTGCGAATCCCGCGGAGATATAGGCGCCGGTGGGCAGCGGGGCGCTGAATTCCGAGGCGGCGGAGGCAATCTTGGAGGCGAACGTGTAGCCGCCGTCGAACAACGACCAATGTCCCGCGTGCGCGCCCGACCGCAGGATGATCAGCACCGCCACCGTCTCCCCCAGAGCACGGCCCAGCCCCAGCATCGACGCCGCGATCACACCGCTGCGGCCGTACGGCAGCACCGTCATGCGCACGACCTCCCACTTGGTCGCGCCCAGCGCCAGCGCCGCTTCGATCTGCCGGCGGGGCGTCTGCCGGAAGACTTCGCGCGATACCGACGTGACGATCGGCAGGATCATCACCGACAGCACGATGCCTGCGGTGAAGATGGTGCCGCCGCCGGCCAGCGATACGTTGCCCTGCCGAAACAGGAACAGCCAGCCCAGGTTGCGATTGAGGAACTCGGCCACCGGCTCCAGGTTGGGCGCCAGCACGAAGATGCCCCACAAGCCGAAGATGATCGAAGGCACCGCGGCCAACAAATCGACGATCGCGCCGAACGGACGCGACAGCCGGGCCGGTGCGTACTGGGTGAGGAACACCGCGATGCCGACCGCGACCGGCACGGCCAGCACCAGCGCGGTGAGCGAACTGAGCACCGTGACCATCAACAGGTCGCGGATCCCGAACGCCAGCTTGGCCGGGTTGCTGGTGTCGAATTCGGCGCTGGTGAAGAAGTTCGCTTGGTCGGCGCGCAGCGACGGGACGGCCCGGAGCAACAGGAACGTCGCGATGAGGCCGATCGCGATCACGATCGTGGACCCTGCGGTGGCGGCGGCCAGCTTGAACAGCCGGTCGCCGTGCCACTTGGCCCGTTCGCGGGACTCCGTCAGCGCGGGCTTGGTCCCGGACTGCCCCGGCCCCGAAGGCCCCGCTGAGATCGATCGGGTCGATCTCGTCATCAGGACATCAGATCATGCAATGGCGTTGACCGCAGTAGACAGCCTCGACTTGAACGCATCCGGAATCGGGATGTAGCCGTTGTCCGCCAAGCCGTTCTGGCCTGGGCCGATGGTGCTCTGCAGGAAGGCCTTCACGGCCGTACCGACCTGGGCGTCAGGGTATTTCGAGCAGACGATCTCGTAGGTCGCCAACACGATCGGGTAGGACCCGGCCTGCGCCGGCTTGTAGAACGACGTGGTGTCGAGCACCAGGTCGTTGCCCTGCCCCTTGATGGCGGCCCCGGCGATCGTCTTGCCGACGGAGTCGGCGCTGATCGCCACCGCGTCCGGACCGGCCGAGCTGATGACCTTCGCCATGTTCAGATGCTGCGCCTGCGCGAACGACCATTCGTTGTAGGTGATCGATCCCTCGGTAGCCTTGATCGCGGCCGAGGTGCCGTCGTTGCCCTTGGCGCCCTCGCCGACTCCGCCTTTGAACGTCTTGCCGACGCCCTTGCCCCACGCGCCGTTCGAGGCGGCGTCGAGGTACTTCTGGAAGTTGTCCGTGGTCCCCGACTCGTCGTTGCGGAAGACGACGTGTATCGGCTCACCCGGCAGGGTGAAGCCGGTGTTCAAGGCTTGGATGGCGGGGTCATTCCAGGTGGTGATGGTGCCATTGAAGATCTTCGCCAATGTGGGACCGTCCAGGCTCAGTGCGGTGACGGTGTTGATATTGAAGGTCACCGCGATGGGCCCGAACACCACCGGCAGGTTCCAGGCCGGCGAGCCACCGCAGCGCTGCTGGGCGGCGGCGGCCTCGTCCGCGTTCAGCGGTGAATCCGAGCCACCGAAATCGGTTTGGTTGCCGTTGAATTCCCGGATCCCGGCGCCCGAACCGTTGGGCGTGTAGTTCAGCGTCTGGCCGGAGCAGGCCTGCTCGAACGCCTTGACGAACCGGGTCATCGCGTTGGCCTGCGCCGTGGAACCGCTCGCCTTGAGCGTCTGCTTCCCGCCGCAACTCACGCTGCCGGCCGTCGCACTCCCCGATGAGCTTGGCGCGCTTGCATTTTTGTCGCTGCCACACCCCGACAGCAGCATTGCACCGGCAACCAGGACACCCAGCGCCGCACCAGATCGGTTGAGTTTCAATTCAATTCCTTCGGTTGAGGGCCCGCCGTCGGCGATTCAAGCACAAATGGGCCTTGGGCAGGTGGATCGAACCTTAGCGGCCGGTTACATCGCGGCTACCTTATGGCAAACGCGAAGTGCCGCTCAGGCAATGGCGTTGACCGCGCTCGTCAGCCTCGACTTGAACTCGTCCGGAATGGGGATGTATCCGTTCTCGGTCAAGCCTTTTTGACCCGCGCCGATGGTGCTCTGCAGAAAAGCCCGCACGGCCGTCCCGACCTGGGGATCGGGATACTTCGAGCAGACGATCTCGTAAGTCGCCAGCACGATCGGATAGGCGCCGGGCTGATTGGGCCGGTAGAACGAGATCGTGTCGAGAACGAGATCGTTGCCGGGCTTGATGATGTAGGCCGAGGCGATCGTCTTGCCCACCGTGTCGGTGTTGAGTTCGACCGGGTCAGGTCCGGCCGAGGTGATGATCTTCGCGGAGTTCAGATGCTGCTCCTGGGCGAACGACCATTCGTTGTAGCTGATCGCCCCCTCCGTCTGCTTGACGGCAGCGGCGGTGCCGTCATTGCCCTTGGCGCCCTCGCCGACCCCGCCCCTGAAAGACTTTCCGGCACCCTTGTTCCAGACACCGCCGGACGCCGTGTCGAGGTACCTCTGGAAGTTGTCCGAGGTGCCGGACTCGTCGCTGCGGTACATGACGCGGATCGGCTCACCGGGCAGTTTGGCGCCCGCGTTGAGCGCCTGGATCGCAGGGTCGTTCCAGGTGGTGATGGCGCCGTTGAAGATTTTGGCGGCGGTCGGACCGTCGAGGTTCAGCGAGGTCACGCCGTTGACGTTGTAGGTGATGGCGATGGGCCCGAACACCATCGGTAGGTTCCATGCCGGCGAACCGCAGCGGCGCTGGGCGGCGTCGTACTCGGATGGGATCAACGGTGAGTCCGAACCACCGAAATCGGTTTGATTGCCGGTGAATTCGCTGATTCCGGCGCCCGAGCCGTTGGGTGTGTAGTCGATCGACTGGCCCGAGCAGACCTGTTCGTAGGCGTTGACGAAGCGGGTCATCGCGTTAGCCTGGGCCGTCGACCCGCTCGCCTTGAGGGTTTTCTGCCCGCCGCATTTCACGTCCGGCGACGATGGGACGGACGCGCTGTTTGCATTGTTGTTGCTGCCGCATCCCGATAGCACCAAAGCACTGGCGATCAGGGCGCAGAACGCGGCGCTGCGGCGGTCGAAATTCACGTAATCCCTTTCGGCAGATCCAAAACACTACTGCAACCACGCGAAGTGGACAGGTCGAGAAGTCGGCCGATGGTTACATCGCGTCGACGTCGCGGTGAACGCCAGCCCAGCCACAAAACTAGAACCTGTTCTAGCTTTGGCCTGGGTGGCTTGCTACGGTTTGCGACAGGGCACAAGAAAGGGCCGCATATGATCCTCGACAAGTTCCGTCTCGACGATAAAGTCGCCGTCATCACCGGTGGCGGTCGTGGCCTCGGTGCGGCCATCGCGCTGGCATTCGCCGAGGTCGGCGCTGACGTTCTGATCGCTTCGCGGACACAATCCGAACTGGACGCCGTCGCCGAGAAAGTTCGTGCCACGGGACGACGTGCCCACACCGTCGCCGCCGACCTGGCGCATCCCGACGTCACCGCCCAGCTGGCCGGTCAGGCCGTCGAGGCGTTCGGCAGACTAGACATCGTCGTCAACAATGTCGGCGGGACCATGCCCAACACCCTGCTGACCACGTCGACCAAGGACCTCAAGGATGCGTTCACCTTCAACGTCGTCACCGCGCACGCCTTGACGCTGGCGGCCGTGCCGTTGATGCTCGAGCACTCCGGCGGCGGCAGCGTGATCAACATCAGCTCCACTATGGGCCGACTGGCCGCCCGCGGCTTCGCCGCCTACGGCACCGCCAAGGCCGCGCTGGCGCACTACACCCGGCTCGCCGCGCTGGACCTGTGCCCGCGGATCCGGGTCAACGCCATCGCGCCGGGATCGATTCTGACCTCCGCACTGGACGTGGTGGCCTCCAACGACGAGCTGCGCAAGCCGATGGAGAAGGTGACACCGATGCGCCGCCTCGGCGATCCCGACGACATCGCGGCTGCGGCAGTGTATTTGGCGTCGCCGGCCGGAGAATTCCTGACCGGCAAGACATTAGAGGTCGACGGCGGCCTCACCTTCCCCAACCTCGACATCCCCGTCCCGGACCTGTGAGGATTCGCTAATGGCCATACCCGTCGTCCAACTCGGCACCGGCAACGTCGGTATCCATGCGCTGCGTGCGCTGATCACCAACCCGGAGTTCGAGCTCACCGGCGTCTGGGTGTCCTCGGACGCCAAGGCGGGCAAGGATGCGGCAGAGCTCGCCGGGCTTGCCGGACTTGCGGATTCAACCGGAGTGCTCGCCAGTACCAACCTGGACGAGGTGCTGGCCACCGGCCCGAAATGCGCGGTCTACAACGCGCTGGCCGACAACCGGCTGCCCGAGGCCCTGGAGGACTACCGGCGCGTCCTGGCGGCCGGCATCAACATCGTCGGCAGCGGCCCGGTCTTTCTGCAGTACCCCTGGCAGGTGATTCCCGAGGAGCTCGTCAAGCCGATCGAAGACGCTGCGCGCGAAGGCAATTCGAGCGTCTACGTCAACGGCATCGATCCAGGTTTCGCCAATGACCTGCTGCCGCTGGCGCTCGCCGGCACCTGCCAGAACATCGAGCAGGTGCGCTGCATGGAGATCGTCGACTACGCCACCTACGACAGCGCCGCGGTCATGTTCGACGTGATGGGCTTCGGCAAGCCGATGGACGACATCCCGATGCTGCTGCAGCCCGGCGTGCTGAGTTTGGCCTGGGGATCGGTGATCCGGCAGATGGCGGCCGGACTGGGCATCGAACTCGACGAGGTCACCCAGACACACATCCGGGTGCCCGCACCCGAGGACTTCGACATCGCCTCGGGTCACATCCCGAAGGGCAGCGCCGCGGCACTGCGGTTCGAGGTGCAGGGCATGGTCAAGGGCCAGCCCGCCGTGGTGCTCGAACACGTCACCCGCTTGCGCGAGGATCTGTGTCCCGAGTGGCCGCAGCCCGCACAGGAGGGCGGCTCCTACCGCATCGAGATCACCGGCGAACCGTCCTACGCCATGGACATCTGCCTGAGCAGCCGCAAGGGCGACCACAACCACGCGGGGCTGGTCGCCACCGCGATGCGGATCGTCAACGCGATACCGGCCGTGGTGGCCGCCGAGCCGGGGATCGTGACGACACTGGACCTGCCCCTGGTCACCGGTCGCGGGCTCTATCTGCCGGCCTGAGCGGTCGATCGGAACCGGTCCCGGTACGCCTTCGGCGAGACACCGAGGCGACTGACGAACACCCGGCGCAGCGTTTCGGCGCTGCCGAAGCCGGCCCGCTGCGCGGCGTCGCTCACGCTGCGGCCGGCATCCAGGGCGGCACGCGCGGCGTCCACGCGGACCGTCTCGACGTAGTGGGCCGGGGTCTGCCCGAGCTCGGAGTGAAACAACCGGGTCAGCTGACGAGTGCTCAAAGATGCCCGCGCCGCAAGGCTTTTCACGCTGTGGTCGGCGGCGGGATCCGCGACGATCGCGTCGGTGGCGGGACGCAACGCGGACTCGGCCGGCGGTTCGGCCTCGACGAGCACCGAGAACTGCGACTGGCCGCCCGCGCGTCTGAGATAGACGACCAACGAGCGCGCCACCTCACGAACCAAGGCGCTGCCGCAGTCCTGCTCGACCATGGCCAGCGCGAGGTCGATGCCCGCGGACACTCCCGCCGAGGTGAACACGTCGCCGTCGCGGACGAAGATCGCATCCGGCGTGACGTCGATGTCGGGATAGGCGCGGGCAAGTAGTGCGGCATGCCGCCAATGCGTGGTGGCGCGCCGCCCGCGCAGCAGTCCGGCCTCGGCCAGAATGAAGGACCCGGTACAGATCGAGGCCAACCGTCGGGTCTTGCCCAGGATGTCCCGCAGGGCCGCGACCAGCGCGGGGTCGATCGGCCGCCCGATCAGGTCCTCACCGCCGGCGACCAGGACGGTGTCGACCGAATCGATCGACGAAATCCGTTCCGTGACAGCAAATCTGGTTCCGATCGATGTCGTGACGTCCTCGCCGTCCACCGATGCGACCCGTAGCCGGTAGTCCGCCCCGAAGCGGTTGGCCTCGGCGAAGACTTCGGCCGGTCCGGCGATGTCGAGCAGCGTCACGTCATCGAAGACAACGATCACCACCGTGCGAGCGGGATCAGTCACCCTCCCATTGTGTCGGTTTCTGTGGGAAAGATGGCAGAACAGCCATCGGTACTTGCGCCCCGCCCCACCCAGACTTGAACCATCGGCCCCACCGAATCAAAGGAGCTTCGACCGTGACCACCCCACCGAACACCGTCGCCGACATTCAACTGCCCGACACACCGCTCGTGCGCGACGCCACCGAGTACATCCGGGCCCACGAGGATGACCTGCTGTTCGATCACTCCCGCCGAGTGTTCTTCTTCGGCGCGCTGCAGGGTCTTCGCCGTGGCGTTCAGCCCGACCTGGAACTGCTCTACGTCGGCGCCATGTTCCACGACATCGGCCTGACCGAACGCTACCGCACCTCGCAACTGCGCTTCGAGGTCGACAGCGCCAACGCGGCACGGGATTTCCTGCTGCAACACGGCGTCGACGAGGGCGATGCCCGCAAGGTGTGGCTGTCCATCGCGCTGCACACCACCCCCGGAGTGCCGGAGTTCCTGGAGCCCGAGATCGCTTTGGTGACAGCCGGTGTCGAGACCGACGTGCTGGGCATCGGGCGCGACGACCTGTCGCCCGATCAGCTCGCCGCCGTCACCGCCGCGCACCCACGGCCCGACTTCAAGCGCAACATCCTGCAGGCCTTCACCGACGGCGTCAAGCACCGCCCGTGGTCCACCTTCGGCACCGTCAACGCCGATGTGCTGGCGCACTACGACCCGTCCTTCGTCCGCGACGACTTCGTTGAGATCATCTTGAACAACAGCTGGCCCGAATAAAGGGCGAGCCATTGTCCACACGGCGAGTGCTGATCACCGGGGCGTGTGGATGGCGGTGGCAGCATCAGCGCCGCCTAGTATTCGGCTAACCTAACTTTTTTATTAGCCGAATATGAATCGAGGGTGGAAGCGGTGGCGCAGGGCGCCCAGGCCTCGCTCAAGGCCAGCTGGTATCTGCTCGGTCCGGCGTTCGTCGCCGCGATCGCCTACGTCGACCCCGGAAACGTAGCGGCGAACGTCAGCGCCGGCGCGCAGTACGGCTACCTGCTGTTGTGGGTGATCGTGGCGGCCAATGTGGTGGCGGGCATAGTGCAGTACCTGTCGGCGAAGCTGGGCCTGGTGACCGGGCAGTCGCTGCCCGAGGCGATCGGCAAGCAGATGAGCCGCCCGCTGCGACTGGCCTTTTGGGCGCAGGCCGAACTCGTGGCCATTGCCACCGACGCCGCGGAAATCATCGGCGGGGCCATCGCCCTGCACATCCTGTTCAATTTGCCGCTGCTGGTTGGCGGGGTGATCACGGGCGTGGTCGCCATGCTGCTGCTGACGATTCAGGACCGTCGCGGCCAGATCCTTTTCGAACGCGTCATCACCGGACTGCTGCTGATCATCGCCATCGGCTTCGCGGCCAGTTTCTTCGTCGCGACGCCCCCGCCCGGCGCCGTCGTCGGCGGCCTGCTGCCGCGATTCCGCGGCACCGAGAGCGTGCTGCTGGCCGCCGCCATCCTGGGCGCCACCGTGATGCCGCACGCCGTGTACATGCACTCCGGTTTGGCGTTGGACCGCCACGGCCACCCCGCGCCGGGCCCGCAGCGCCGCAGGCTGCTATTGGTCACCCGCGTCGACGTGGTGCTGGCCATGGCCGTCGCCGGCACCGTGAACGCGGCGATGCTGCTGGTCGCCGCGATCAACCTGCAGAACAAGAACGTCACCCCGTCCATTCAGGGCGCCTATACCGCGATCCACGCCACGCTGGGTTCGACGATCGCGATCCTGTTCGCGGTCGGCTTGCTCGCGTCCGGTCTGGCGTCGTCCTCGGTGGGGGCCTATGCCGGCGCGATGATCATGAGGGGGTTGTTGCACCGCTCGATTCCGATGATGGCGCGGCGCCTGATCACGCTGTGCCCCGCCGTGGCGATCTTGGCCTTTGGTCTCGACCCCACCCGCGTCCTGGTGCTCTCGCAGGTGGTGCTGTCGTTCGGCATCCCGTTCGCGGTGCTTCCGCTGGTCAGGCTGACGAGTAGCCGCGAGTTGATGGGCAGCGACAGCAACCATCCCGCGACGACCGCTGTTGGCTGGGCGGTCGGGGTGCTGGTCAGTCTGCTCAATGTGCTGCTGATTTGGTTGACGCTGGCGGCCTAGCGTTCACGCCGTTCCCAGCACGCAAGGATTTCGCAAGAATTTCGCGACGAGCTAGCAAGCGGCGTGCCGCAACCTATCGGTGTCAGGCCCCTTAGGAAGCAAGGAACCGCCCGTGAACACCATCCACGACCTGGAAGCAACCAGTTACGCACCGACCAGCCAGGCGCCCCACGGCGACGAGTGCACCGTGGCGTCGGCGTGGTCGTCGAGCCCGCTGGGTAACCCGGCCGATGACGGCGCCGTGTACAGCGATGCGGCCGGCTTCGCCGACGACGGCGACGACTTCGCGACCCAGCTGATTGCCCCGGCGCGCAAGCCGTGGTTCATGAGCAAGGGCGTGCTGGCCGGAACCCTGATCGCCGCCGTCGGCCTCAGCGCCGGCCTGGGCATCACCTTCTTGGGCAACTCGAACCAGACACACACCACCAACACGGCCGCGAGCGCCAGCCCCGCGCCGGTTGCGGCCCCGTTCGCATCCCTGGCTCCCGTTCCGGCGCCGGCGCCGTCCGCCGCCCCACCGGCCCCCGCCGACATCCCGGCGCCGGCCCCGGTCGCCGCCGAGATCCCGGCGCCCGCCTACATCCCGGCGCCCGTCTCGATCCCGGACGCCGGACCTCCCCCGGCCGCTCCTCCTCCGCCGCCGGCCGCACCGCCTCCTCCGCCGGTCGTCGTGCCCGCTCCGGTCCCGGTCTGGGTGCCCCACCCGGGTGGTCTGCTGCCGCACCCGCTGAACCCGGCGGGCCCGTCGCACTCAATCGGGTGCCTGCCACCGCACCACCTGTTCGGCGGCGTCTGCCACTAAGGACGCAGGTCCAGGGCTTACGCTGGCCTGGTGCGTCGCCATGCTTACTTCGCATACGGGTCGAACCTGTGCGTGCAGCAGATGGCGCGGCGCTGTCCGGACGCCGGCGACCCGCGCCCGGCGGTGCTGAGCAACCACGACTGGCTCATCAACGAACGTGGCGTGGCCACCGTCGAGCCGTTCACCGGCAATGAGGTGCACGGTGTGCTCTGGCAAGTCTCCGATCACGACCTGGCCAGCCTGGACAGCGCCGAGGGCGTGCCGCTGCGCTACCGGCGGGACCGTCTGCGCGTGCACACCGACAACGGGTCGTCGCCCGCCTGGGTGTACATCGACCACCGGGTCACACCGGGTCCGCCGCGGCCGGGCTATCTGCAGCGCATCATCGACGGCGCCGTGCACCACGGACTGCCGCAACGCTGGATCGACTTCCTGCGCCGCTGGGATCCCGCCCACTGGCCGCAACGACTGTCACCACCCGGGGTTGGGCCGCAGTCACTTTCGGCGCTGCTGAGCGAACCCGGAGTGGTGGAGGTCAGCCATTTGCGGTCGCGGTTCGGCTTTCTTGCCATCCACGGCGGCGGCCTGGAACAGATGACGGACGTGATCGCCGAACGCGCCGCCGAGGCCGCCGAGGCGTCGGTGTATCTGCTGCGGCATCCCGACCGGTACCCGCACCACCTGCCGTCGGCCCGCTTCGACCCCAGCGAGTCGGCGCGGCTGGCCGAGTTCCTCGACCACGTCGACGTCGCCGTCTCGCTGCACGGCTACGGCCGCATCGGTCGCAGTACACAACTGCTGGCCGGAGGCCGCAACCGCTTGCTGGCCACGCACTTGGCGCGGCACGTCCAGCTGCCCGGGTATCAGGTCGTCACGGATCTGGGCGCCATCCCACCCGAGCTGCGCGGCCTGCACCCGGACAACCCGGTCAACCGGGTGCGCGAGGGCGGAACGCAGCTGGAATTATCGGTGCGTGTCCGGGGTCTCAGCCCACGCAGCCCGTTGCCCGGCCGCGACGGCTGGTCACCGGTCACCGCTAGTCTGGTGCACGGCTTGGTGGCGGCCGCTCGTTCTTGGTAAGTGTTGTCAGTTCGTTTAAACGGAGGTTGTTGGTGGCCAAGGATTTTCGCTTCGGGATGAGCGTTCGCTTCTTCAAATCGCGTTCTCGGTTGGAGGAGTTGGCGAGGCGCGCCGAAGGTGCCGGATTCGACATCGTCTGCGTGCCCGACCATCTGGGCGCCGCAGCACCGATTCCGACGCTGACAGCCGTGGCACTGGCCACCACGAAACTCAAGCTGAGCATGTATGTGCTCAACTCCGCGTTCTACAAGCCGGCGCTGCTGAGCAGGGATCTCCAAGCGCTGGAGGTGCTCAGCGACGGCCGCCTGGAGATCGGTTTGGGCACGGGTTATGTCAAGGAGGAGTTCGACGCCGCCGAGCTGCCCTATCCCAGTGCCCGAGCCCGCGTCGACTACCTCGAACACATGGCGACCTACCTCAAGGAGCACCATCCCAATTCCCCGATCCTCATTGCGGGCAACGGCGATCGGGTGCTGACGATCGCGGCCCAGCATGCCGACCTGATCGGGCTGACCGGCTCCCGGGTGAAGGACGTGGAGGACCCGATGGCCGAACGCGTCGAGTTCGTCCGCAAGGCAGCGGGCGAGCGGTTTGATTCACTCGAGCTGAACCTGGCGATCACGGCGATGCCGGATGTCGGCGAGAGCGCACCGAACTTGAAGTTGACGCGCATGTACGCCCCGGATTTGTCCGACGAGGAGATCATGGCCCAAAGTTCCGTGCTCACCGGGTCACCGCGCGAGATGGCCGACACCCTGTTGAGCTACCGCGAAAAGTACGGGCTGAGCTGCTTCACCGTGCAGGACAACCACCTGGAGAACTTCTCGAAGGTGATCGCGGAGCTGCGCTGATCGGAGGGCGGGCCGCGGTCTCCCGGTAAGCTCAGCCCGTCCGCCCTCGTAGCTCAGGGGATAGAGCACGGCTCTCCTAAAGCCGGTGTCGCAGGTTCGAATCCTGCCGGGGGCACTTTGTGATGTGTATGACGTCGGTTGATGCTTGATATTTCGTCGTCGGGTGATGCTTGACAGTGTTTCGGCTGATGCTTGACAGCTACTTCGGTTGATCCTTGACACTCCCTAGACGTCTCGCGGCGGGTAAGCAATCGGTTCAAGCAACATCGCGCCAGCGATCGAAAGTCCATCCGACCAAGGACAGCAGCGCTCAACCGACCGATTCAGCCTCTGGTGCAACCGAATGTTTCTGTGGCCGTTGCAATCCGACCAGCATCAGCCCGCAGGCCACGCCCAGCAGCGCGACGGCCGCCGGCAGCAACATGGACTGAGACATGGCCACCGCGAATTCGTTGCGGTATTCGGGCAGCGGTACGACTTCAGGCCCACGACCACTCGCGTTCACGCCGCTGATGATCGGCGGTTGCTGCCGGCTCACCAGCCAATGCATGACGCCGGCCATGCTCGCCGTGCCCAATACCGTGCCCACCTGACGGGTCGCGGTGAAAACGCCGGAGCCCGCCCCGCCAGCTCCGGTGGCAGCTTGCGGATCGCGGTCACGGCCAGCGGCGCGCCGAGGAATGCCACACCCACGCCAGCGGTGAGAAACGGCGTCAACAACCGCCATACGGGTGTCGCCGGGGTCATCTCGAGCGACAGCCAGCCCAACGAGATGGCCAACACCGCGAAGGCACCACCGATGAGACGACGGGGGTCCGAGCGGTCCGCGACCCAACCCACCACCGGCGCCAGCACCGCCGTCAATACTGCCAGCGGCGCCGTCAGAAACGCCGCGTGCGTTGCCGACAGCCCGCACCCCAACTGGGCGAAAAACATGAAGGGCAGCACCATGGCGGTCCAGGCAAAGGCAAGCACCCCTACCCCGAGACTGGACACCGAGAAATTGCGATCGCTGAACACGCGCAACGGAATTAGCGGCTCATTTTTGTTAGTGGCCTGCCAGTACACGAACGCCGCCATCGTGATCAAACCGGCGCCGAACATCGCCCAGATCCAGAGCGTCCCGCGTTGGGCTCGGGCCTCTTGCAACGCGAACACGATCAAGAAAAGACCAACGGCGGACAGCAGGACCCCGATGACGTCGAAGCGATGTCGCCTGTTGGGCAGGACCGGCAACAGCCAAAGGCCAAGTACGGAGGCGACGATGCCGACGGGCACGTTGACGAAAAAGATCCAATGCCAATCCAGCTCGTCGACGAGCACGCCGCCCACCAGCGGCCCGGACAAGGTTGCGATCCCGACGGCGGATCCCCGCACACTCGTTGCGACGCCGCGCCGCTCGGCCGGGAAGATGCGGGTGATCATCGACAACACTTGCGGGGTCAGGAACGCGGCTCCGATGCCCTGCACGACCCGCGCCGCCACCAGCATCTGAATGGAACCGGACAGCCCACACCACAGCGACGCCGCGGTAAAGACGACTAGCCCAACCAAATACACTGTCTTCGGACCAAATTGGTCGCCAAGTCGCCCGGCCACCAGTAGTGGCACCGCGAACCCGAGCAGGTAGGCGCTGGTCACCCACACGACGGAGTCGTAGTCGGTGTGCAACGCCGTCATGATCGAGGGATTGGCAACCGAGACGGCAGTCCAGTCGATCAGGGTCATGAAGTAGCCGACAAGCATCGCGCACAGCGCCGCCCAAGGGCGCATGGTCGCCGTTTCAGCCACGAATGAATCTCGCGATGCCGAGCAAGGATGTCGCGGGGATCGCCCTCTTGGAAGTAGGTATGCCCACCCGCAGACGATAGCGCCCAACCGACTAGACCCGCCGTCTGATCTGGTCCTTCCCAATTCGGTTGTCTGCAAGCTGATACGGTCACCGATCACGGCAGACCAGGCCGGCAGGCACGCACGGTGTGCAGTTGGCGCCCCGAAGAGCCGAGGGTGATACTTCGGAAGTGGTCGACGTGCGCGAAGCGACATCAGCAGACAAGATGGCCGTCGCCGAAGTACACGTCCGATCCTGGCAGCAGGGCTACCGAGGTCTCGTCGCACAGGATTTTCTCGACGGGTTGCATCCCGAGGACATGGCCACTCGATACACATTCGACGGGATGGACCTGCCACGCGGTCCGTACACGATGGTCGCGGTTGAAGGCGACACGATACGAGGCCACATCACTATCGGCCGATCGCGCGACGACCACACGGTCGATGCCGGAGAGATCTGGTCGCTGTATGTCGACCCGGCGCACTGGGGCTCAGGAGTAAGCGACGCCCTGCTCGCCGCCGGGTGCAACCGACTGAGTCAGGCGGGCCACGAAGAGGCCCTCTTATGGGTCCTTGCCACCAACATGCGGGCCAGGCGGTTCTACGAACGCCATGGGTGGACGACCGAGGGAGTGCAACAAACCGTGGTCCTCGGTGGAGCGTCGATCCACCAGATCCGGTATGTCACTCCGCTAGGGCGCCAGACGTAACACGCCCAAACGGACCAGCGGCGCGATCACACCGGCTTTCTCTTCCCCGGTCAGGTCTCCGGGGAGTTCGCGCACATAGAAGTCGGGGGTTCGGGCAATGAAGTCCAAAGCCTCGAGCGCCAATTCGTTGACGGAGAGCACGGTGTTGCCGCGGTCGTCGCTCAGGTGGGCGGTGTGGTCGTCGACAGTGACGGTCAATGTCCCGGCCTTGTCGTTGATGACACGGCGGGACGGAGCGACGCTGCTGTCGTCGTACCAGACGGCCGGCAGCGGGTGGCCGTACAACTCCTCGTATCGCTGACGAAATTCATTGAAGGAAGCCTCTTTTGGCGAGCGACCGGCGTTCTCGGTGGGATCGACCGTCTGGTAATTGTCGGCGGGCGAATGGTGGACATAGTTTCCGAAGTAACGGCGACCGTACTCCGTGTACTCGGTCGTGAAGAGGATGAAAGCGTGCCAGGCTTCGTCCACGCTCGCCGAGCACATGCCAAACGTCATGTCGGGAGTCGCCTCGCACAGCACCAGATACTTCTTCGCCTCGGTGAACAGCTCTTCTGCGAATGCCGGTGTGTCGGCGACCCGATCTTTGACCAGTCGATCGATCACAAAGGGTGCATTGAAGGCCAACGCCTCTTCAAGTCGACCTTCAAGCACCACAACAGTTTACCGAGCCTGCGCGAACCCGGGGTTCGTGTCGTAAGACTTGCAGAAGCACAGCAGTTCGGCGGAGCGTCCCACGGGACTGGCGATGGTGAGTCGGCCGACGGTGACGGTGGCGGAGGTTTGCGTCGTGCTGCTCATGGTAGTTCCTTCCGGTTGTTGGGCCGGTCTCCTCGAGGCCCTCTAGATGCAAGCATTGCAATTTGTGCATATGTTTGTCAATCCACCGACCGCGGATGTGTCGAACAGCACTAAATCGGCCGTTCAGGGCCCGTGGGCATCAGGGCACTATCGATCCCACGCCCGATCCCACACCCACTAGACATACCACTCGTCGACGCCGAAAGATGTTGTATAGCAACATCATTGCTGGTTATCGCGGGTTGGTTACCGACCGGCAGGTGCCATGTTCGAATCCTGCCGGGGGCACTGCTAGCCCGACGTAACGAGAATGACGCCAACCACCAGCACAACGGCTCCGATTGCACGAAGCGGGGTGATCGAGTGCGGAGCGATCCCGAACCATCCGAAGTGGTCGATGAGTATCGACGTGAGGAGGTTGGCGCTCACGGTCAGGGCTGCGTATGTCCCGGCGCCGACGGTGCCGATGAACAGCAGACCGGCGACCACCGCGACGGCGCCGACGATTCCGCCTAACGGCGCCCACCACGGCATGCCGGCAAGCCCTGCGACGGTCGGTAGTGGCCGGACGAACACCGCCGCAATCACCAGAAAGACCGGCACGATGAGCGCGAAAGACACCAGCGTGGCCAGCCACGGATTCACCAGGGAGATGCGCAGCGCGTTGTTCATCGGCCCGCCCGCGGCTTGTAGCACGCCGCCCGCGACGATCAACGGAAACAGCCACAGGGTGCTGGTTGAGGTCATAAAAGGGCTCCTTCGACGGGGGAACTTGGGTGGAGCGGCGTTGCGCGACAAATCAAATCTGGCCCATGTCGGACCGGGCGATCAAGTGGCCCGGCGTTGAGATCCGTTACCCGTCCGGAGTCGAAAGAGGACGCGGCAGCCAGATGCCACCCGCCGGGCAACTTCTGACTGCCGCGTGAGCGCAGTCCGTCATTATTGCTTCGGGCCACCACCGCAGTTGGGGTTCGCGGGCTTCGACGGCCACGCGCAGGCGTTGACGTCGGCATTGGCCGCGGGGCCTCCCCCGCTGAACACGCCGTAGGTGTCGCCCTGGGTGGCGGTGTAAGTAGCGCCGCCGGATCCCTGCCAGCCACCGGAGGCGACGACGGTCACCGTCCAGCCCTTGCCTTCGAGCGCGGTCTTGTAGGCGCTCATCACGTCTGACGATGGTCCATTGACCAGGTAGTGCAGGTGGACGCCGTTGTCCGGGATGTTCTCCGGGCCGTCGGTGCGCTGGGTGTTCGCCGGCGTGGGTATCAGCGCTTGCAGTTGCGCGGCCGAGGCCGGTGACGATGAAGCAGAGCCGGACGTCGAGGCCGAGTTGTTCGAGCTGGTGCAGCCCGACGCAACCAGGCCGATCGCCGCCGCGGCGGCTGCCATGGCGCATGCATTGCGGTTCATGATTCCCCTCCTAGAGTCACGCGAACCGTACCAACGGGGACGGATCTGATCGGTTGAGTTAGTCATTTTTCTCTCCATGTTTTGGGTCGTTGTGCTGATGGTCGGAACGGTTAGTCCAGATGACCTGGCTCGTCGCCCAGGACGGTTTCCGGCCGCACCCGGTAGGTCTCGTTGCCGAACAGGCGCTGATCGACGAAGTAACCGCCGGAGCAGTTCTCGTACGACGAGGACCAGCTGCTGCCGGAGCTGCGGGAGGTGCAGAACCGAGGCGTGTAATGGGCAGGCGCCCAGAACGTACGCGTCCGGCTCCAGCTGCCGTCGGCGGAGATCGGACCGTCGCACAGGGTGCGGCGCTGCGAACCCAGGAAGCCCCACGGCTCGGTCTTGCAGTTGCCGGTCGTCGGGACTGGCGGGTTATCGTCGGCGTGCGCCGTCGCGGCGAAACCGAAGCCGGTCGCGGCGAACCCCGCGGCCAGCAGTGCGCCGGCCATGCCGCGGCGCAGGAAGGCGAATGTCTGGTTTGTGTTGGTTGAAGTGTTCATGGCTTTGATCGTTCAATCTGCGGGCAATTCGCAGTAGCGGTCGCGTGCTTGCAGGGGTACAAGTCCAACTTGTAACCACGACGTGCCGTAGAGCAGGCTTTGGCGCGACTTCTACTGCACCACAAGCATTTTCGCCATGAGGCGAACCGCCTTAACCCGTGACAGACAGGGCCAGCAGCTCGCGGAGCTGTTGCCAGCTTGCGGCCAGACCGGGATGCAGCCGCAGTTCGGCCACGTCAACCTCGGCAACCCAGCGCAACTCGGCGCTTTCCACGCAGGCCACCACGGGAAGCGCCTCGGCGGCGTCGGCGATGACGGTCGTGTAGGTCCAGTCGGTACCGGCCGGGGCGGCGGTCACGACCGAGCCGCGCAGGTCGACCTGATCGGCGCGGATGCCAGTCTCTTCGTGGGCTTCGCGCAGCGCAGCTCGCTCGGCGGTCTCGTGGCTGTCGCGGGCGCCGCCGGGCAGCCCCCACGTCCCGCCCTGGTGGCTCCACAACGCTCGGCACTGCAGCAGCACGGCTGAAGCGCCGTCGGGCGCCGGTGCGCGCAGCAGCAGACCGGCCGCCCCATGGCGGCCCCAAAAGCGCGCGCCGTCGGCCGCGACCACCCACCCGTTACCATCGCCACGCATAATCACACGATATTTGCCCTAGCCGGCTCAAAGCCCGAGCGGCGCGCGATGTCTCGTGACCATCGCATTAACTTCCGAAAACCGTTGACGCCCAGTAGTTCATCTGCCGGTCGACCCGGCGCAAGAATTTCGCATGAACTTCGCGACGAGCGCACAAGCGGTGTGCGGCAACCTCATTCTCGTCGGCGGTCCGGCCGACCCCAGGCACGGGAGGCACTCTTGAAAAGGAACGACAACATGAACGCCACTCATCTTCTGAAGCGCACCGTCGGCGGGGCGCTGTTGTCGGGCGTCGCAGTGATCGGAGTGGGCTTGGTCCCCGGCGCGGCGCAGGCCCAACCGGGTCTTGCACCGCAGTCCTACGGTCCCGTCATCGCCGACGCCCCCGCCCCTCCTCCTCCGCCCCCGCCGCCCGCGCCGCGGAAGGTGTGCTGGGCCCTCTTCTTGCCCGCGCCGTGCCCGCCCCTACCCCACTAGGGGGCTGATACGTAGCAGGCAGGCGAAAGCCGCCCCGGCCGACACCGGGGCGGCTTTTCGTTCGCTGTTGGCCCCTCAGAGCGGGCGAACGTCCTGCGCAACATCGCCTGGCCCGGTACGCTGCCATCCGCCCCGGTCAGCGGCCCGAACGGGCGATGCGCCAAGGAGAGCAGCGGATGAGCAGTCCCCCTACCGGCCTGCGCAGGGTGGTGGCCGCATCCATGGCCGGCACCGTCGTCGAGTGGTACGAGTTCTTTCTCTACGGCACCGCGGCCACGCTGGTATTCAGCAAGGTGTTCTTCCCGAAAACCGGCAACGACCTCGACGCGATCCTCGCCGCCTTCGTCACCTACGCCGTCGGTTTCGCCGCCCGACCCCTGGGCGGGATCGTCTTCGGCCAGCTCGGGGACCGCTACGGACGCAAGAGGCTGCTGCAGTTCAGCCTGCTGTTGGTGGGCGTAGCCACCTTCCTGATGGGCTGCCTGCCGACGTTCGCGCAGGTCGGTTACTGGGCCCCGGCCCTGCTGGTCGTGCTGCGGTTCTTCCAGGGCTTCGCCGTCGGCGGCGAGTGGGGCGGCGCCGTCCTGCTCGTTGCCGAACACAGCCCCAATAAGAGCCGCGGCTTCTGGGCCAGCTGGCCGCAGGCCGGAGTGCCCGGCGGGAACATGCTGGCCACGGTGGTGCTGCTGATCCTGACCGCGACGCTTTCCGACGCGGCGTTCCTCAGCTGGGGCTGGCGCGTCGCGTTCTGGCTGTCGGCCATCGTCGTGCTCATCGGGTACTACATCCGCACCAAGGTCACCGACGCGCCGATCTTTCTCGAGGCGCAGCAGCAACAACAACAGGCCCCCCTGGCCCAACAAGCCAGATCGCTCGGCGCGGTGGAGGTCTTCAGGCGCTACCCACGTGGCGTGTTCACCGCGATGGGCCTGCGTCTCGGCGAGAACACCATGTACTACCTGGTGGTCACCTTTTCGATCACCTATCTCAAAGTGCACGTCCATGCCAACACGAAGTCCATCCTGCAGTGGCTGCTCGTGGCCCATGCCGTGCACTTCGTCGTGATCCCGCTGGCCGGACATCTCAGCGACCGATTCGGCAGGCGCCCAATCTATTTGGTCGGCGCCATCGGTGCGTGTGCGTGGGGCTTCTTCGCCTTCCCGATGATGGACAGCGGCCGTAACGCCATCACCATGTCGGCGGTCATCATCGGTTTGGTCTTCCACGGCTGCATGTATGCGCCGCAGCCGGCGGCGATGGCGGAGATGTTTCCCACCCGCATGCGTTATTCAGGCGTGTCGCTGGGTTATCAGGTCACCTCGATCGTGGCCGGTTCGCTGGCACCGATCATTGCCGTTCGCCTGCTGGAGACGTATAAGTCCGCCGTGCCCATCGGCTGGTACCTCGGCGGCTGCACCGCGGTGACCGCC
The DNA here is from genome assembly GCA_963758775.1 of uncultured Actinomycetota bacterium. Lineage (GTDB taxonomy): Bacteria > Actinomycetota > Actinomycetes > Mycobacteriales > Mycobacteriaceae > Mycobacterium. The sequence continues at coordinate 11,108 of CAVWWU010000009.1, read as the reverse complement.
GTGGCCGTCCTGGCCTCGCGCGAGACCAAGGGCGTGGACTTGACGGCCATCGATCTGGCCGACGCTCAGCGGTTTACGGCCGCGGCCGAACCCGCTGCCAGCGCCCCCACCGACTGACGGCGCTTGGTCTGCCGCAAACCCAAGATGTTTGTCATTCGGTAATGGGGGCAATGTGTCCTGGGAGGCTTGGGCGGCAGCCGGCTGTCGTCTTCGCTCAGGTCCCGTCGGTTCAGCCCGAGAGCCGACGGGACCGCCTAACTCTTCCTCTCCGCATCGCCGATCCGGAGTACCGTGCGCTTTATGGATGGCGTGTGGATTCTCGGCGGCTACCAAAGTGACTTCGCCCGCAACCTCAGCAAAGAGAACCGGGACTTCGCGGCCCTGACTGCCGAGGTCGTCGAGGCCACCGTGGCCGCGGCGAAGGTCAACCCCGCCGATATCGGGGTCGTCCACGTCGCTAACGCCTTCGGCGAGATGTTCGCCCGGCAGGGACACCTCGGGGCGATGCCGGCCACGGTGTGCGACGAGTTGTGGGATACGCCTGCCTCGCGGCACGAAGCCGCGTGCGCGTCGGGCAGCGTGGCGACGCTCGCGGCGATGGCCGACCTGCGCTCCGGCGCCTATGACAGCGCGCTCGTTGTCGGGGTCGAGCTGGAGAAGACGGTGCCCGGCGACATCGCCGCCCAACATCTGGGTGCCGCCGCGTGGACCGGGCACGAGGGCGCCAGCGCGCGCTATCTATGGCCGTCGATGTTCGCGCAAGTCGCCGACGAATACGACCGGCGCTACGGGCTCGACGACGCGCATCTGCGCGCCATCGCGCAGCTCAACTTCGCCAACGCGCGGCGCAACCCCAACGCCCAGACGCGCGGCTGGACCGTCCCCGACCCGATCACCGACGACGACGCCACCAACCCGATCACCGAGGGCCGGTTGCGGCGCTTCGACTGCAGCCAAATGACCGACGGCGGCGCGGGATTGGTTCTGGTCAACGACGCCTACCTGCGCGAGCACCCGGATGCGCGCCCGATCGGTCGCATCGACGGCTGGGGACACCGCACCGTCGGGCTGGGCTTGCAGCAGAAGCTGGACCGCTCGGTGGACGACCCTTATGTGTTGCCGCACGTGCGCTCGGCGGTGCTCGATGCGATGCGCCGGGCGCAGGTGAGCCTCGATGACGTCGACGGTTTCGAGGTGCACGACTGCTTCACACCCAGCGAGTACCTGGCCATCGACCACATCGGGCTGACGGGCCCGGGCGAATCGTGGAAGGCGATCGAAAACGCCGAGATCGAGATCGGCGGCCGGTTGCCCATCAACCCGAGCGGCGGACTGATCGGCGGCGGGCATCCGGTCGGGGCTTCCGGCGTGCGGATGTTGCTGGACGCGGCCAAGCAGGTCAGCGGCGCGGCCGGTGATTACCAGGTTGACGGAGCCAGGACGTTCGGCACGCTGAACTTCGGCGGCAGCACGGCCACCACGGTGAGTTTCGTTGTAAGCAAAGGTGATTGATCATGGATGTTGAGGTCGTCGGCAAGTTCCTGTCCACCCTGCCCGAGGACGACGACCACCCCTACCGCACCGGCCCGTGGCGCCCGCAGACCACCGAGTACGACGCCGACGATCTTGCCGTGGTGGCGGGCGACATTCCCCGCGACCTGGACGGCATCTACCTGCGCAACACCGAGAACCCGCTGCACCCGGCGTTCAAGAACTATCACCCGTTCGACGGCGACGCCATGCTGCACGTGGTTGGCTTCCGAGACGGAAAGGCCTTCTACCGCAACCGCTTTGTGCGCACCGACGGCTTTCTGGCGGAGAACGAAGCAGCCGCACCGCTGTGGCCGGGACTGGCCGAACCGGTGCAATTGGCCCAGCGCGAGCAGGGCTGGGGTGCAAGAACTTTGATGAAAGATGCGTCCAGCACCGACGTCATCGTGCATCGCGGGATCGCGCTGACCAGCTTCTACCAGTGCGGCGACCTGTACCGGATCGACCCGTACTCGGCCACCACGCTCGGCAAGGAGACCTGGAACGGCGGCTTCCCGTTCGACTGGGGCGTGTCGGCACATCCCAAGGTGGACAACAAGACCGGCGAGCTGCTGTTCTTCAACTACAGCAAGCAAGAACCCTACATGCGCTATGGCGTCGTCGACGCTGACAACTCACTGGCGCACTACATGGACGTGCCGTTGCCCGGTCCGCGGCTGCCGCACGACATGGCGTTCACCGAAAACTACGTGATACTCAACGACTTCCCGCTGTTCTGGGATCCTGCGCTGCTCGAGCACGACATCCACCTTCCCCGGTTCTTTCCCGACATTCCGTCGCGCTTCGCGGTGATTCCGCGGCGGGGGTCTTCTGCGGATATCCGCTGGTTCGAGGCGGACCCGACGTTCGTGCTGCATTTCACCAACGCCTACGAGGATGGCGACGAGATCGTCCTCGACGGATTCTTCGAGGGCGCGCCGCAGCCGCTGGACACCGGTGGTTCCAAGTGGGACAAGCTGTTTCGCTTCCTGGCGCTCGACCGGCTGCAGACGCGGCTGCACCGGTGGCGGTTCAACCTGGTCACCGGCGCGGTGAAAGAGGAGCAATTGTGCGAGTCCATCACCGAGTTCGGCACCATCAACGCCGACTACGCCGGCAGCCCCTACCGCTACGCGTATGCCGCCACCGGCAAGCCGGGCTGGTTCCTGTTCGACGGGCTGGTGAAGCACGACCTGCTCACGGGCGGCGAGGAAGCCTATTCGTTCGGCGACGGCGTCTACGGCAGCGAGGCCCAGCTGGCCCCTCGGGTCGGCGGCAAGGGTGAGGACGACGGCTACCTGGTGACGATGACCACCGACATGAACGCCGACGCGTCCTACTGCCTGGTCTTCGATGCCGCCCGGGTCTGCGATGGTCCGGTATGCAAGCTGCAGCTGCCGGAGAGGGTTTCCAGTGGCACGCATTCGACCTGGGTCGCGGGTACGGAGTTGCGGCGCTGGGACGTGTAACCCGGCAGCATATAACCCTGCATGGGAGTCGTAGTGGGAAATCACAACCGTCGGGCAACGCACTGGCCCGCGCAATTGGCCTCGATCGGGAGCATCCGCTTCGCCCGCCGCTCGTCGAATTTCGAAGAAGCGGTGCGGTTTTACCGCGATCTGGTGGCGCTGCCGTTGTTCGAGACGTTCGGTGACAGCTACGGCAGCAACGGCGCTATTTTCGGCCTGCCCAGCTGGAACCTGACGATGGAGATCGTCGAGGCGGTCGACGCCGTCGCCGTGGACAGCCACGAACAGCTGTGCCTGTATTTCCCCGACCAGGGCACCCAGCAGGCGGCGATCGCACGTCTGCAGCAGGCCGGGCTGAAACCCGTTGCGCAGCACCCGTACTGGGAAGCGACCGGCGCAGTCACCTACCGCGACCCGGATGGGCGCGAAGTGGTGTTCGCGCCCTTCGTGTTCGGCGTCAACGAGCCCGGCGAGAGTGCCGCTTCGGGCACCCACGATTTCCCGTCGGCCTGACCCCTTAGCGCCGGGCGCGGCCGGCGAGGGCCGCGGCCAGCGTCCACACCGAGCAGAGCGCCGCGCACAGCGCGCTGACCCCGCCGACGTACAGCCCGTAGTCGGCCAGCACCGACGGGCCGACGTTGAGCTTGTAGTACCACACCGTCAGGGCTGCGATCAGCAGCGAAATAACCAGTGCCGCAACAGAAGCCAGTCGGGCCGAAAGCCCGCGGCCCAGTAGCGCTCCGGTGACCAGCAGCGTCGAGGACAGCACAACGATGAGCTGGCCGGCGCCGAATCCCGGCGGAAGCACCAGGCTGCCGTGGGTGCCACCGATCGCGCTGGCCCACCCGCCGCCGTTGGCATTTGTCGTTAACCACGGCATCCACGCGCTCCCCCACACGACCAGGCCGAACAGCGCCACCAGCCAACCGGGGTGCACGCGCCGAATCATGGTTGCGACCTTAGCCGACCCCGGCCCACGCCTGCTCGACCGAACGTCACCCCAGCGTGGCGTGCAGAAACCTCAGCGCGCCCAACGGGTTCGCCGCCCGCCACGCGCACCGAGGTAGAGAACGACACACCGTCCGTTGTGCCGAGAGATTGCACCTGTTCGCCCGCATTGCCGTAGTCCAGGTGGTCATGAGCGCGATATTGCAGTAGTGCGCCCCGGATCGAACTGGCGCCTTCTCGCCTGACAATCAGCCCACGGGCAGCGGCGGGCACGCGAGGCCACTTCTCGGCATGACTATGTCGATGCGGGAGGCAGGGAATCAGGCGTCGATCTGTCGCGGAATCCGCCATCGCTGCCCATGATGACCCTGTCCTCAGCAAGTCGGGCGTCCCAGAATCCCGGAAACGGCAGTAGACCGAATCGCCCCCTCGCACCCAACCCCGATGCGACTCCACCCGCCAAACATCGAGTGCCGATTCCGCTGAATTGCCCGCGCAATTTACGAAGGCGTTAGTAACCTTGCACTCGTCGTAGCAAATTGCGCTAGCGGGAGGCCGTCGCCCCACCGGCGATTCGGAACACCAGCATCGCCGGTTGCTGTTTGCCCAAAACTTCACTAAAGCCCGAAGAGACTCGCGTCCTGTGCGCGTGCCCATCCCGAAGATTCGCCCGTTCGATTCACCACCCCTCAGTGATCGGAGCCCTAAATGTCGTCTTACCTGATCGCAGCGCCGGAGGCTCTGGCTACAGCATCAGCGGACTTGAGTGGGATCGGGGACGCGATCCGGGAGGCGACGGCGTCGGCGGGGCCATCGACGACCGGAATCGCGGCGCCGGCGCTCGATGAGGTGTCGGCGGCGATCACGAAGCTGTTCGGTAGTTATGGCGCCGAGTTTCAGGCGCTCAGTGCGGCCTCGGGGCAGTTCCATTCGGCGTTTGCGCAGTTGCTGTCCTCGGGTGGGCGGTGCGGGCGGTCAAGGCGGCCACGTCGGCGGCTCCGGAGGTGGTACCGGCTGAACCGGTGGCGCGGGCGGCAACGGCGGGACCGCCACCAATGCCCTCGGTTCGATGGGATCGGGCGGCGAGGGCGGTGGCGGCGGCACCGGTGACTTCGCGATCGACGACGGCGGCGCCGCGGCTGGTGCCGGCGGCGGCGGCGGAGCAGGCGGTGCCGTCGAGTCCGCCGCCGCGTACGGCGGTGGTGGTGGCGGCGGCGGAGGTGCCGGCTCGTCCACCAGCGTCACCGGGGGCGATGGCGGCAACGGCTGCGACACCAACGCCCCTGGCGGCGTCGGCAGCGGCGGCCCCGGCGGTTCCGGTAGCCCGGGCACGGGCGGTGGTGGTGGCGGCGGTGCCTCCGACGCAATCAACGGTGGTAGCGGCGACAACGGAGCCGGTGGCGGAGGGGGTGGCAACGCTGCCTACGGAAACTTCGGCGGCGACGCCGGTGCCACGGGCGTCGGCGGCGTCGGCGGCTTCAGCGCCTACGGCTATGGCGAGGGCAGCGCGGGCCAGTCCAGCTGAGGCCGATTGGCAGGACGAACTTTGCCGACATGAAGTTAGCTGAGCTACTAACATTTGCGCCATGGCAGCCCCCTGGCCCCTGACTGGTCGAGTGGAGGAACTTGACCTCATAAGCGAAGCCCTGGCCGATGGCGAATCCAGGGGCATCGTTGTCGCCGGCGCGGCCGGGGTCGGCAAGACGCGGCTTGCCCGTGAGGCCGGCGATGCCGCAGCGCGGAACGGATGGGCGGTGCGCCGCGTGGCCGGCACTGCGACCGGCCGCGCGGTCACGTTGGGTGCGTTCGCACGCTGGGCCGACGACACCGAGGCATCGTCAGTAGCGTTGGCGCGCAAAGTGTTCGCCGGATTGGCGGACGGAACCGATGGTGCGCCGCTGCTGGTGCTCGTCGATGATGCCCACCTGCTCGACGACCTGTCGGCCTTGATAGTGCATCAACTCGTGTTGCAGCAAGCCGCGGGCGTGATCGTCACGATCCGCACCGGCGAGCCCACCCCCGACGCGGTGACGGCGCTCTGGAAGGACAACCTCCTGCGACGGCTGGAGCTGCAGCCCTTGTCCCGCAAGGAAACCGAAAGCCTTTTGCAGACAGTGCTCGATGGTCCCGTCAGCTCCGACAGTGCCGGACGGCTGTGGAAGTTGAGTCACGGAAACGCGCTGTTCTGCGTCATCTCGTAGCGCAGGAGCGGGAATCGGGCGGTCTGAAACAGGTTGACGCCGAATGGCGTTGGTCGGGAATACTTTCCGCATCACCGTCACTGGTCGAACTGGTCGAGCAACAGATCGGCGCGGTGGCAGACGAAATCCAACAAGTCGTCGATTTGGTGGCGATCGCCGAACCCATCGACCGGCGGCTCCTGGCGACACTGGCCGACCCGCAGGCGATCGAATCCGCCGAGCAGCGCGGGTTGATCATGGCGGCCTCGGCCAGCGACGCCGTCTTTGTTGGCCATCCGCTGTACGGCGAGATCCGGTTGAGCCTGTGCGGGCCACTGCGGCTCAAGAGGCTGCGCGGAAGCGTCGCCGCCGCAATGGCGAAGACGGACGATGCGGACCTGCTTCGGCTGGGGCTGCTCTGGCTGGAGTCGACCTGTCACCGGATGCGAAGATCCTGACGCTGGCCGCCAAGATCGCCGCGTCGCGACTAGACACGGGCTGGCCGAGCGGCTCGCGCGGGCGGCCGTGGTCGCCTCCTCCGAACCCGAGACAAAAATTCCGCTCGCCTACATCCTCTTCCTGCAGGAGAAAGGCGATGACGCCGAGGAAGTCCTCGACACACTCGCACCCACCGAGCTCGCCCCGCGCGGCTTCCTCGACGGATCGATCCTGCGCGCGGCAAACCAGCTGTGGCCATTGAAGAATCCCGCCGAATCCCTTGTCGTGATCGAGGACGCGATCAGCCTCGGCGACGCCGACCGCAATCATTCGCTGCGCACGTTCCGCGCCGCGCTCGAAGTTATGGCCGCCGCGCCGACCACGGCGATCGAGACGATGGCCACCGTCGACCACGACCGGTTGGATGACTTCGGTCGCATCGTGGGCGCCGCCGCCGAGGTGATTGCGCTCGGCGACCTCGGACGCACCGCAGAGGCTGCCGCCCGGGCCAGGACCGGCTACCGCGTGCTGGCCGAATCACAGCAGGAGGAGTCCTTCCACGGCTCGGGTCTCGGGGAGTTTCACGCCTACGCTCTGATGGCCGCGGGATACGTCGCCGAGGCCGTCGCGGTCGCCGAAGAGCAATACCGCCAGTACGCCGAGCTACCAGGAATCTCGCGGTCGATGGCAATCGCTGCCCGGGGCATGGCTGCGCTCGGGAACGGCGACCTGGTCGCGGCCCTGCATCATTTGGAATCGGCCGGCGAGAGTTTCGGCGGCTACGGCGAGATATCCGGTCTGTTCTCCCGGTTCAGGATCCTGCACACCGAAGCGCTGGCCCGGTCCGGTGCCGTCGACGCCGCCCTGGCCTCGCTCGAGATGACCGAACGAACCGACACCCCGCCTACCGGTACGTCGAATCCGGACACTTCCTGTCGGCCGCCTGGGTGAGCGCGACGCAGGGCCGGACGACGGATGCACGCGAGAGCGCAGCGCGCGCAACGGAATCGCTCGGGATAATGGCCAACTTGCGCGCGAGGTCCTCTGTCTGCAGACCGCGGTGCAGTTCGGAGACGTCGGCGTGGCGTCCCGACTCGAGGAGCTGGCCGCTCAGGTCGAGGGTCCCCGGGCACCTCTCTCGACGCGCTACGCCCAAGCGCTGGCCGACGACGACGCCGCAGGATTGGAGGCGGTGTCGCGCGACTTCGAGAAACTGGGCGACGTGTTGGCCGCGGCCGATGCCGCGGCCCATGCGGCTGCCTCACACCGCGCGGCCGGTCGGCGCGGTAGCGCGCTCACCGCAAGCGCCCGGGCCCATTTGCTTGCTAGGCAGTGCGGCGGCGCGGTCAGCCCGGCGCTGGCTGCGAGCAAGGTGCCGCTGCCCTTCACGCGACGCGAGCACGAGATCGCGAACCTGGTCTCGCGTGGTCTGACCAACAGGGAGATCGCCGCGACTACAACACTTTCGGTTCGCACCATCGAGGGCCACATCTACCAGGCCAGCACCAAGGCCGGTGTTTCTTCGCGCTCGGAACTGTCCGCCTTGGTGCAGCAGTTCAACGACGCCAACGGCTGACCTACCCGCGTCGGCTGCGCATGGCGCTGTCCAACTTGCGGCGCGCCAATTCGAGCAGGGTGCTCAAGCTCCCCTGTTCGATGTGGAGGTACTCGCAGATCACCTCTTCGGCGACGCCGGCGTCCTGCAACCGAAGCGCCAGTGAATGCGCTTCGGGCAGGCTGCGCAGCGCCGCCTCGTACTCCTCACCCGTTGTCATTGACCATCCCGCAACGAAGTCGCCTCCTCGGTTCCCGTGACGATGCCGCACCATGCGCCGTTTTAACCCGTACCCCACTACCTGATTTAGGGATGTATTGCGCGCGCGACTACCTGCTTTCCGATCGGCCCAGACAAAGCAGGTAGTCCGCGGCAATTCGCGACCGAGATCCAAGTAGTGCTCTACGGGGCTCATCGTGCCCATCGCTGCTTAAGTTTGCCCGAGCCGTACTTGCGGACGAGTCGTCGTTTGCCCGCGGGGGGGACAGGAGCCAGCAGATGTCGTCGTTCGTCACCACCGCTTCCGTGGCTCCTGCTTATCAGCCGCACCCGAACATTCATTTGCTGAGTTGGAACAACCACTCCTACTGATCGGAGCCCCAAATGTCGTCTTACCTGATCGCAGCACCCGAGGCGTTGGCCACGGCGTCGGCGGACCTGAGTGGGATCGGGACGCCATCCGGGACGCTACAACGGCGGCGGCACCGTCGACGACGGGGATCGCGGCGCCGGCGCTGGATGAGGTGTCGGCGGCGGTGACCAAGTTGTTCGGCACCTATGGGGCCGAGTTTCAAGCGCTGACTGCGCAGTCGGCACAGTTCCATTCGGCGTTTGCGCAGCTGTTGTCCTCCGGCGGGGCGGCGTACGTGGCCACGGAGATCGCGAGCGCGGACCCGTTGACCAACTTGGTCGGGTTCTTCCAGCAATTCGGGGTGTTCTCCCCTATTGATCTGTTGACCGGGCGCCCGTTGTTCGGCAACGGCGCGAACGGCACGGCGGGCACGGGAGCCAAAGGCGACGACGGCGGCTGGATCATCGGCAACGGCGGCAACGGCGGTTCCGGCGGGGTGGGCCACGACGGCGGTGCTGGCGGCACGCGGGCCTGTGGGGTGCTGGCGGTAACGGTGGAGCCGGCGGGAACGCCACGGCTACCGGTGCGTCCGGCGGTAACGGTGGCGCAGGTGGGGCCAATGGCTCGATTGGCGGCGGCAACGGTGGTATCGGCGGCCTCGGCGGCAACGGAGGTCCGGATGGCAATGGTGGGAACGGCGGCGCCGGCGGTGCCAACCGGCAGTACTTCTTTTGAATGGGGTTGGCGGGCACGGCGGTTTCGGTGGCGACGGCGGTGTCGGGTCCCAGGGCGCGGATGCGATCGCGCCGGGTGTGAAGGCACGGCCGGCAGTAACGGCGGCAATGGCGGCGCCGGCGGGACCGGCGGCGCCAACCAGTCGCTGTTCGGCGGTGCCGGCGGCAGCGGCGGATCGGGCGGCAACGGCGCGCTGGGCGGCAATGGTGGCGACGGCGCTTCGGGTATCGGTGCTGGCGTCGCCGGTGGTGACGGCGGTGCCGGTGGTAATGGCGGTAGCGGCGGAGCCGCCGGCGCCGGAGGCACGGCCAGCGGGTTCAACATCGGCGGGAGCAAAGGCGACCCGGGGATCGTGGGTGCCGCCGCCGACGGCGGCAACGGCGGTAACGGAGCAGCCGGGGACAACGCCTCGGTTAGCGGTCAGGACGGCTTTGCCGGGGGGAGCGGCGGCGCCGGCGGCAACGGCGGTTCTGCCGCGCTCGGACGCACGAACGGCAGCGGCGGCCAAGGCGGCAACGGCGGCGACGGTGGCGCCGGCGTCGGCGGGACCAACGCCGTCGGCAGCGACGGACAGGCCGGCGGCGACGGTGGCGCGGGTGGCAACGCCGGTGCCGGTGGCGCTGCGGGTAGCGGTACGGGCGCGGAGGGCGCCGCGGGTAACGCGGGTGCGGCCGGCAACGGCGGCAACGGCGGCAACGGAGGGATCGGGGCCGACGGCGGCGCTGGCACCGGCGAGGACGGCTTTGACGGCGGCGCCGGCGGCGCCGCTGGCAGCGGGGGTGCAGCGGGTGTTGGTGGCACTGCGGGCAACGGTGGCCTAGGCGGTAACGGTGGCGCCGGTGGCATGGGCGGCTCCGGTGCCGCGGGTGTTGACAGCGTTGGGCAGGCCGGCGGCAACGGCGGTCACGGCGGAGACGCGGGCGCTGGTGGTGCGGCCGGCGCAGGGATCGGGGGCGACACCAACCCGGGTGCCGCAGGCAACGCCGGTGTGGGCGGCAACGGCGGCGCGGGCGCCGACGGCGGTGTCGGCGCAAATGGCGGCGCGGGCACCGGCCAGGACGGCTTCGCCGGTGGGGCCCTATGCAACGGCGGCCAGGGCGGCTCGGCCGGTGCGGGCGGCACCAACGGTGCCGGTGGTGCGGCCGGCAACGGAGGGCTGGGCGGCAACGGCGCTGATGGCGCCGCGGGCCAAGACGGCGGCGACGGCGGAGTCGCAGCGGCAACGCCGGTGCGGGCGGGGCCGCGGGCACCGGTTCGGGTGCCATCGGCCTGGCCGGTGGCGTGGGGAACGGCGGCGACGGCGGTGTCGGCGGCAATGGCGGGGCAGGCGCCGACGGCGGTGCTGGTGACAACGGTGTGGCCGGCGGCAATGGCGGCAATGGCGGCGCCGGCGGCAATAACGCCCAGGGCGGTACCAACGGCAGTGGCGGTGCCGGGGGTCAGGGCGGGCATGGCGGCAACGGCGGGGCGGCGGGTGCAGATCGGTACGGGCGGCACCGGCGGCGCGGGCGGGAACGGTGGCGCGGGCGGGACGGCCGGTGTCGGTGGTAGCGGCGGCAGCGTCGGCAGTGGCGGTAACGCCGGTGACGGCGGCAACGGCGGGACCGGCGCGGACGCGGCCGCGTTCAGCGGCGACAACGGCGGCGCGGGCGGCGACGCCGGGGCCGGCGGCATCGGTGGCA
>CAVWWU010000008.1:0-635424 GCA_963758775.1 uncultured Actinomycetota bacterium | reverse complement strand
GGCAATGCCGCCGGGAGCGGCAATGGCGGCGCGGGCGGGGCCGCGGGCACCGCGGGCAACGGCGGCAACGGAGGCAAAGGCAGCTTCGGTGCGGCGGTCCCGAATCTTGCCCAGGGCGGCAACGGCGGCACCGGCGGCACCGGCGGGGCGGGGGGCACCGGCGGGCAAGGCGGTACGGCCCTGGGTACCGGCAACGGCGGTGCAGGCGGCGCCGCCGGCAACGGTGGCACGGGCGGCGACGCGGGGGCGGCCGGCGACGGCGGCCTCGGCGGCGTCGGCGGCGGTCAGGGCGGCGTCGGCGGCAACGGCGGCCAAGGCGGCGCCGGCGGCGCCGGCGGGGCTGCAACGCTGTCGGGTCACGGCGGCCAGGGCGGAACCGGGGGTGATGGCGGGGACGGCGGAGCCGCCACCGACGGCGGTGCCGGGGGCGGCGTAAGCGGCACAAACGTCAGCGGTGACGTAGCCTACGGCGGCGGCAACGGCGGCCATGGCGGAAACGGCGGCGACGGCGGCACGGGAGGGGCTGGCGGCACCTCGGGGAGCGGCACCGGCGGCACCGGCGGGACTGGTGGAAAGGGCGGCAACGGGGTCGAGGGCGCCAACGGCGGCGACGGTTATTTCCAGGGCGACCCCAATAACGCGAACGCGGGCGGCAACGGCGGCACCGGCGGACCCGGCGGCGTCGGCGGCCAGGGCGGCGATGGCGGCAACGGAGGCAACTCCGCCACCGGAACGGGCGGCACCGGGGGAATGGCCGGCCAGGGCGGCGACGGCGACAAGGGTGGAAACGGCGGCAACGGCGGCAACTCCGATTCCCTGGGCGGAAACAACACCGTCGGCCTGACCGCAGGTAACGGCGGCGACGGCGGACCCAGCGGCAACGGCGGCACCGGTGGCACCGGCGGCAACGGCGGCAACGGCAGGCCCTTCGGCGGCGGCGGGAACGGCGCGGTCGGCGGCACCGGCGGCGGCACCGGCGGTACCGGCGGCACCCCCGGCGTCCAGACCGCCGGCGGCGCTGACGGCACGGCGGGCAACACCGGCGGGACCGGTACGGAAGGCGCCACGGGTCCGCAGGGCCAACCCGGCACCCCGGTCTGACCCCCGCCAGTAGGCTCACTTCGGTGAGCGCTCGCGCGGGCATCGTCGTCACCGGAACCGAAGTGCTGACCGGCCGTGTCCAGGATCGCAACGGGCCCTGGATCGCGGATCGGCTGCTCGAGCTCGGTGTCGAACTGGCGCACATCACCATCTGCGGGGACCGCCCGGCCGACATCGAGGCGCAACTGGGCTTCATGGCCGACCAGGGTGTGGACCTGATCGTCACCAGCGGCGGCCTGGGACCCACCGCCGACGACATGACCGTCGAGGTGGTGGCGCGCTTCGCCGGTCGCGAGCTGGTGCTCGACGACGAGGTCGAGAACAAGATCGCCGACATCCTCAAGCGCCTGATGGGCGCCCGCAATGCCGCCTTGACCCCGGGTAGCTTCGAGTCCATCCGGGCCGCCAACCGCAAGCAGGCCATGGTTCCCGCCGGCGCCGAGGTGCTCGATCCGGTGGGCACCGCGCCGGGTGTCGTCGTCCCGGGCAAGCCGGCCGTGATTGTGCTGCCGGGTCCGCCTCGTGAGCTACAGCCCATGTGGCACAACGCAATTCAGACCTCTGCTGCGCAGGAGGCCATCGCCGGCCGGACAATCTACCGGCAGGAGACCATCCGGATGTTCGGCCTGCCCGAATCGGGGCTGGCCGAAACCCTGCGCGGCGCCGAAGAATCCGTGCCCGGCTTCGACCGACTCGAGATCACCACGTGCCTGCGGCGCGGCGAGATCGAGATGGTCACCCGCTACGAGCCCGACGCGGCCGACGCCTACGCCGGGCTGACCCAGCTGCTGCGCGAAAAGCACGCACAGCAGCTGTATTCCGAGGACGGATCGAACGTCGACGACCTGGTCGCGCGGTTGCTCGCCGGCCGCCGGATGGCGACCGCCGAGTCGTGCACCGCGGGGCTGCTGGCGGCCCGGCTGACCGACCGGCCCGGGTCGTCCGAGTACGTGATGGGCGGCGTGGTGAGTTACTCCAACGACGCGAAGATCGAGCTGCTCGGCGTCGACCCCGCACTGATCGAAGCCCACGGCGCGGTGTCCGAGCCGGTTGCCCAAGCGATGGCGGCGGGCGCCCTCAAACAGTTCGGCGCCGACACCGCCGTCGCGATCACCGGGATCGCCGGGCCGGGCGGGGGAACACCCGAAAAGCCCGTCGGGACGGTGTGTTTCACCGTCAAGCTGGCCAACGGGCCGACGGTCACGAGAACCCTGCACCTTCCCGGAAACCGCTCCGACATCCGCGAGCGCTCAACGACGGTGGCGATGCACCTGCTGCTGCGCGCACTCACCGAAGCAACGACCGGCTAGCTTTGGGTCAAGTCGCTTCCTTTGGCAGAAAAGAAGTTTCGCCGGTACCGAAGCGAACCCCGGTCGCGTCCTTGCCAAGGAACGTCAGCAACGCCACGGCGAGTAGCACCGGCACGATCGTGGCCGCCAACGCAAAGGGGTAGCCGTGTGACTCGGCGAGGCGTTCCTGGATCGGGAGATTGAACGCCGCCAGCAGATTGCCGAGCTGGTAGGTGACGCCCGGGTAGAGGCCGCGGATGGCGTCCGGCGACATCTCGGTCAGGTGCGCGGGGATGACACCCCACGCGCCCTGCACGCATAGCTGCATCAGAAACGAACCGAGACACAACATCGCCGCGGTGCGCGAATACGCGAACAGTGGCACGATCGGCAGTGCCAGCAGCGCGCAGAACACCACGGTGTAGCGCCGGCTGAACCGCTGCGACATCGTCCCGAAGAACAACCCGCCGATGATGGCGCCGAGGTTGTAGACGATCACGATCCACTTGACGGTCGAACTCGCCATGGCCGCACCGTGGTTGACGTGCGAACCCAAAAACGTCGGATAGACGTCCTGGGTGCCGTGGCTCATCCAGTTGAAGGCGGTCATCAGCAGCACCAGGTAGAAGAACCGGCGGACGATCGCGCCGTCGCGCAGCACGTCGCGAATCCTGGTGTTGGTCAGCTTCATCTGATCCTGCGCGGCTTCCCACACCTCGGACTCCTGCACCCGATACCGGATGATCAGACTGATCAGCGCCGGGATGATGCTCAGCCCGAACAACCACCGCCACGACAACCCGAGCCAGTCCAGTACCACCAGCGACCCCACGCTCGCGAGCAGATAGCCGAGCGCATAGCCCTCCTGCAGCAGTCCCGAGAAGAACCCACGCCGTTCGGCGGGCACCTTCTCCATGGCCAGCGCCGCACCCAGCCCCCATTCGCCGCCCATGCCGATGCCGTAGAGCACCCGCAGAATGATCAGCACGGTGAAGTTCGGCGCGAACGCGCACAGGAACCCGACGATGGAGTAGAAGATCACGTCCACCATCAGCGGTAGCCGTCGACCGACCCGGTCGGCCCACAGGCCGAAGATCAACGCGCCCACCGGTCGCATGGCCAGCGTGGCCGTCGTGATGAACGCGACCTCGGCCTTGCTGTGGTGGAAAGTCTTTGCGATATCGGCATAGACGAACACCACGATGAAGTAGTCGAAGGCGTCCATCGTCCAGCCCAGCATCGCCGCAATAAACGAGTTTCGTTGATCGCCGGTGATCTTCTTTTGAGGGCTTTGAGTTGTCACGCCAGCATCGTGTCGCACTTTCAAGCCGTTTGACCAGACAACCCGCGGGAGTAAGTTCCAAGAACATGCGAATCATCGATGCCGATGGACATGTCGCCGAGAACTCTTCTCTGGCGGTCGAGGCGATCAAACGCTGGCCGGATCACGTGAAGCCCAGTACCGACAGGTCGCTGCGGCTGATGTTCGAAGGCCGCAACTATCCCGAGGACCAAGGCCCGGGTGCCGGGTGCCCACCCGAACACGGCATCAGCAAGGCGCCCGACATGAATTGCCGATCACCCGAGGGCGTGGTCACCGACGCCGACCGCGACCACATCGACACGATGGTGCTCTATCCCAGCCTGGGACTGTGCGTGCCCAGCCTCGAAGACCCTGAATTCGCAGCGGGTTTCGCGCGGCTGTACAACCAATGGATCGCGGATTTCTGCGCGCCGACCAACGGCCGGCTGCGCGGCGTCGGTGTCGCCCCGATCGAACACGGACAGCTGGGCATCGACATCATGCGCGAGGCCAAGGACTTGGGACTGGTCTCAATGCTCGTCCCGCCGGCGCTGAAGACGCGCAACCTGGACCACCCCGATCTGGACCCGTTCTATGCCGCGGCCGTCGAGCTCGACATGCCGTTGGGCATTCACGGCGCGCCGGGCATACATCTGCCCAAGATCGGCGTGGACCGTTTCACCAACTACATCCAGGTGCACTGCATCAGTTTTCCGTTCGACCAGATGACGGCGATGACGGCGCTCATCTCGGGCGGCGTTTTCGAACGGCACCCGAAACTGCGGGTCGCCTTCCTCGAGGCGGGCGCCGGGTGGGTCCCGTTCTTCATCGATCGCCTGCACGAGCACTTCGAGAAGCGCGGCGACTGGATCGAGCGCGGTTGGCGCCGCGATCCACACGAATACCTCCAGGCGGGCAACGTCTGGGTGACGTGCGAGCCCGAGGAGCCGATCCTGCCCGGCGTGATCGATGTGCTCGGCGCCGACTTCATCATGTTCGCCAGCGACTACCCGCATTGGGACGGCGAGTGGCCGGAAAGTACCAAGCATCTGCGCACCCGCACCGATATCAGCGAAGAAGCGCGCGAAAAGATTGGTTCACTGAACGCCCAACGCTTCTACAGCCTGGCCTAAATCGACTCAACGCATAGCGAATTCACCCGGTCGGCATGGCAGGATCTCCGTCATGGGCTCTTTCCTGCTGCGCGCCGCGTTAACCGGATTCGCACTATGGGTTGTCACCCAGCTATTCCACGGGGTGAGTTTCACCGGCGGCTACACCACGCCGCAGCGGGTTGGCATTATCTTCGTCGTCGCGGTGCTATTCGGACTGGTGAACGCGTTCGTCAAGCCGATCGTGCAATTCTTCTCGATCCCGCTGTACATAGTGACGCTCGGCCTTTTCCACATCGTCGTCAACGCGTTGATGCTTTACATCACCGCGTCGATCACGGAGCACACCACCCACTGGGGATTGGTGATCCAACGCTTCTGGTGGGACGCCATCTGGGCCGCGATCCTGTTGTCGATCGTCAGCTGGATCTTGTCGCTGGTGGTCCGTGACGTCGGCCGCACCACCACCAGATAGTCAGCGCGCCTGCCATCGCGGCGGTCGCTTCTCGGCGAACGCGCGCGGTCCTTCCCTGGCGTCCTCCGTCTCGAAAATCCGGTCGCTGTGCCGGGTTTCGTTGTCGTAGGCGGCGTCCAAGTCGAGTGCCAGCCCTTCGACGGCCGACTGTTTTGTCGCGAAGACCGCGAGCGGCGCGTTGGCCGCGATCCGCTCAGCGTAGTCGTATGCGGTGTCCATCAGCAGCTCCGCCGGCACCACACGGTTGACCAGACCCATCGCCAGAGCGCGCTCCGCGTCCACCATGTCGGCGGTCAGCAGCAGCTCCATCGCCAGCGCGTAGGGGAGCTGGCGCGGCAACCGCACGGTGCTGCCGCCGCCGGCGAACAAGCCGCGCTTGGGCTCCATGATCGCGAATCGCGCTGAGGGCACGGCGACGCGAATGTCGGTGCAGCCCAACATTTCACACCCACCGGCGACGCAGGTGCCATTGACGGCGGCGACGATCGGCTTGTATACCGGAAAGCGGTGCAACACGGCGTGAATGGCGTCATCTTTGTTCCACCCGTCGGGCCGGGGCAGGTCTCCGGTCAACTCCGGGATGAACTTCTTGAGGTCGGCCCCGGTGCAGAAGTCCGGCCCCATCCCGGTGACCACGGCGACCCAGGCGCCGGGGTCGTCGCGGAACGCGGCCCACGCGTGCGCCAGATCCCGGAAATGCTCCATGTCGAGTGAATTGCGCGCCTCGGGGCGATTGATCGTGATGGTGACAATGTGGGCGTCCATCGTGTAATCGATGCTCATATCGGTCGACGATATGCCTGGTGGTCAGCCCTTCTAGCCCATATGCTTAGCACCGCCGCAGGGTCACGGCCGACCGCACACGACGACGGGATTGCCGACGATGAAGACCCTGGCGACGAAGACCTTTCCGGCATCCTCCAGCACACGATTGACTTCGCAATTCGGTGACCCGAATAGCGGGCTGCGCTCCATCACCGAGTTGAGCGGCTCGGCCGTGGTAATTCACGTCGGCGGCGATGTCGACGCCAGCAATGAGACCGTCTGGCAACGCATCGTGAGCCGCACGGCGTCCATTGTGGTGGCGCCCGGTCCGTTCATCGTCGACCTCCGGGAACTTGAATTCATGGGCTCGTGCGCCTACGCCGCGCTGGCCAACGAGGCGGTGCGCTGCGGCCGGCGCGGCGTCAACATGCGGCTGGTCAGCAGCCAGCCGATCGTCGCGCGCACCATCGCCGCCTGCGGACTGGCCCGGCTGCTGCCGATGTATACATCGCTCGAAAACGCGTTGTCGCTCAACGAGTAACCAGGCGCACCACGTCGCGCGCGCAGCCCCACGATAACGTCACGCCATTGCCGCTGTGCCCGTAGTTGTGCACGCAGAGAGCCGCCCCGAGCTTCTCGGCCTCTACCCGCACCGAGGGACGATCGGGGCGCAGCCCGGTGATCGTCTCGATCATCTCCGCCTCGGCCAGCCGCGGCTCGATCCGCCGGCAGCGTTGCATGATTCGCTCGCTGATCTCCGGCTCGACCGTGGTGTCCCAGCGGTCGGGGATGCTGATGCCGCCACACACCACGCGCTGCGGGTGCGGGAAGAACCCGACCCATTCCGGCTCGTTGTTGATTTCCAGGAACAGCTGCCGCAACCCGGGATTGGTGAGCACGACGTGCTGGCCGAACAGCGGCCGCACGGTGTCGTCGCCGACCAGCGCGCCCGCGGCCAAGCCGGTGCAGTTGACCACGATCGGTGCGGCCTCGGCGGCCTCGGCCAGCGACCGCACCGGGTGTATCTCGATCTCGCAGCCCGCAGTGGAGAGTCGCTTGGTCAGGTAGTCGAGGTAGTGGGGCATGTCGATCATCGGCACGGTGGCGCGGTATCCGCTGTTGGCGCCGCCGGGCAGGTCGGCCGCGTCGGCCGGTCGCAGGTCGGGAATGAGCGCGGCCGCCGATGACGTCGCGTCGGCCCCGGACAGGTCGCCGACGGCCAACGCCGGCGCCATCAGGACGCCGCTGGCGGGGTCGTCGGCCAACGCACGGAACACCCGCAGCGAGTGCTCGGCCCAGTCGAGCGTCTGGGCGGCACGGCCCCACGGCCGTGGGGGAATCCAGACCGCGCCCGCCACCCGCGAGGTGGTTTGTTGCGGCAGCGCGGCGGTCCATAGGCGCACCGGCCAGCCCGCCTCGGCCAGACAGATGGCCGACGTCAATCCGCTGACGCCGGAACCGACGACGACGACCTGTTCCACCGGCCGCAGGCTCCCGTCAGGAATGGGGCGGTGGTGGTGGGACGTTCTGGCCGCCGAGCAGCCCGTTGAGGATGCCGAGAGTGCCCTGCACGTTGGCAGGCGGCGTAGAGGGCGGCAGAGCAGCGTCCGGAGTCAGCTGCCACGGCTGGCAGCCCGTTGTCTTGAACGCTTTGTCCGTCGGGTCGATCTGAACCACCTGCGGTCGTTTGCTCATCGAATTGTCGATGAGGTTGCCGTCGGGGTTGCCGGTCCGCTTCCAGTAACAGGCGCCGTCGCCGACCGGTCCGGCCGAACTGTAGATGCCCGGCGCGATGTCGGACCCCACGGCGTAGACGCCGTCCTTGTCCATGGTCGTCTTGGCCGCAGGTGCGGGCGATGGTGCGGGCGACGCGGCAGGCGAGGGTGCGGACGAGGCCGCCGGTGAGGGTGCGGGCGACGGTGACGGCTCGGGATCGGCGCCGGCCATGCCAGCCATGCCAGCCATGGCCGCCCAACCCGCAAGCATCGCGCCGGCGAGGAGCGCTGCCTTCGACTTCATAACACCCCAGCGTACCGGGGCGAACGGGCCAACCCGAAATGCGAGATCAGGGCGGGCAAGCCTCCGCGACATATAACCTACGCACCCGACTCGCCGACGCAGGTGTGCGTGGTTTGTATCTCGGCGAATCCGCGGCCTTCAGGGCCCTAGCCGAGCCGTGTCACCTTGCCCGCGTAGCCGAGCGCGTGCTCGTAGACGTCGAGGTTGTCGCGCGAGATTCTCGCGTGCACCGCACGCTCGAGGAAGAACCGCAGGACCGGGTTGTAGGCGTGATACGTCTCGTGGAACGTCAGCACGGTGGTGCCGTCGGGCTGTTCCTCGAGTTCGTGGTAACCCTCGGCGCGAGACCACAGCGGGGCGCCGACCGCGATATACCGCGACAGCCGATTGAATTCCGCCTCGGTCACCGTTTCCCACGACCGCGCCCGACCGCCGGACAGCAGGTACTTGGGCACCGGGAAGATGCAGGTACGGACCAGGCCCTCGCCGGCCTCGTTGCCCTCGTTGAGGATTTCCATGCTGCCCGTGGGCCACGTGAGCACCCGGGGCCGTGGCGCGTCGGGCGGTACCGGCGGGTGCAGAACCCGCCACACCTTCTTCGGGGGTGCGTCGACATGGAATCGCACGGTGTAGGACTGCATCAGACGTCTCCCCAGCTATCCCAATACGTGATGCTCTCCGCGGGCGGCCGCGAGGCCGGACGGAAGTCGGTGCCGATCGTGTAGGCAACCGGGAACAGCGCGGCCTGGGTGACCGTCGGGGGAATGCCGAGCAGCTCGGCGACCTCCTTCTCCTTGAACAGGTGCATCGTCGTCCACACCGATCCCAGACCTCGCGAACGAAGCGCGAGTAGAAAGCTCCAGCCGGCCGGGATGATCGACGCCCAGGCCGCCGCGGCGATCCCCAGCTCCGCACTATCGATGCGCTGCTCGATGCAGGGGATGACATGCACAGGAACCTGGGCGAGCGTGCCCGACAGGCTCATCGCGCTCTCGTACACCCGCTTCGTCTGCGGATCCTCCGCGCTCTCGGCCGCCATGGCGAGGTACTGCGCGCCGATGCTGTTGTAGATCTCGGCGATCGCGGCGCGCTTGTCCGGGTCGGTCACGATGATCCAGCGCCAGTCCTGCGTGTTGCTGGCGGTGGGCGCCTGCATGGCCAGCCGGATGCATTCGAGGATCACCTCGCGCTCGACGGGGCGGTTCAGATCCAGCCGTTTACGCACCGCCCGCGTGGTGGTGAGCAGTTCGTCGACCGTCGCGATGTCCATGCGTTCCTTCCGGTTTTCAAATGTCGATTGCACACGACTGGTCTACACCCAGCACCGTCAAAGACCGTCCCAGGCCAAGGAATACCGCGACACACAAAGTGAGATCGAGGATTTCCGCATCGGAGAACGCGCCCCGAAGCCGTTCGAAGAACGCGTCGTCCATCGACGCGTGGTCGGTGGCGAAGCGCTCGGCGTACTCGATGGCCAGGCGCTGGCGCCGGGTGTAGCCGGGATAGCTGGCGTAGGACACGACGTTGTCGTAAAGCTCCTGCGCGACACCGGCATCCAGCACCGATGGGGCGCGAAAATCCGAGCACGCGACGCAGTCGTTGATGCGCGCGATGCGCATTCTGGCGACTTCGCGCTCGTCGGCCGGCAGGATGCTCTGCTGGTAGGCGCCTCGGATCATCCGCTCGACCATGCCACCCAACTCGGGCCGCAGCGTCCAGATCATTGCGGCTTCGCCGCCGGGACCGTCCGGAACGTCGAGTCGGGCCATCAGCGGCTCCTGTTTTGTGCGGACTTTGTGAAGACCAATACCGCTTTGAGGAAACCAGATTCTCGGCGCGGCTGTCTAGCGGCCAAACAAGCGAACCTGAAACTTCTAAAACGTCAATTAATCAAATTTCGTGGCACCCGCGCCGACTCATTGTGCATGCTTAGAGCCGCGGTATACGTTCCGTGGGGCAACGGGCGTTCAGAGGGCGGCGCCCCGGTCTGGGAGGTCACGGGCGTGCTGTTCATGCACGAGGTGCACAGGGTGCGCGGCCGCGCGGAAGACGAGTTCGAGGCCGCATTTCGCGACGGTTGGATGCCCATGCTGGCGGCCGGCGACGACGCCCGGTTGCTCTGGTATACCAACCAGGCGCACGGCAGCGGGCCGGCCTACACGGTGATCACCGTGACCGCGGTTCGCGACGGAGCCGCTTGGGAGCGGCTGACTTTGCGCGTTCAGAAGGGCGATCTGCAGGGTTGGATGCGCGGCCTGGACGAGCTGCGTCACGAGGTCGACGCCAAGCTGCTGGTGCCGGTCCCGTGGTCGCCGCTGACGGATATTTCGTTCGACGACGTACCGGTCGACGGGCGAGAGCACGAGATGAGCCTGTACATGGAAGACACCATGTGGCCCTACGAGGACAAGTTCGAGGAGTACATCCTCCGATGCGGTGACGTGTACGCCAAGAGCCTGGACCGCCCCTCGTCGATGTTGTCGATGCACGCGGCATTTCAGCCGGCGTTGGGTAGCCACGTACGCCGCGAGGTGATCCTGATGCAGCGCATCAGTCGGCCGGAAGCGCTGCTCGATCTACTCCGGACCCACATTCCCGCCGAATATCGCGCCCCCGGGACGTGGCTGCACGACGCCCTGGACCTGCGCGATCAGTGGACCAGCCGGTTGCTGCGGACGTCCGAGTGGTCTCCGCTGTACTAAGCCTCGAGGCCGCTGCCACAATCGATCCCGCCCGGACCGCGCTCATTTCGACGGACGCCGCAATCCTTTCAGCGCTTCCAGGTGGCACACGGCAGCTACCGGCGCCGAGAAACGATGCTGTGGCTGCCTGCTGACAGCCGAAACCGCGCCCGAACACCGAGTGCCCGGCTGCTACATGGTCGAGGCCCTCAAATACCGCGACCAGTGGGAGAGCCGACTGCTGCGGAGTTCGGACTGGTCACCCCTGTACTAGCCGCGGTTCAGGATTCGCGCTGCGTCGGCGGCCATCTCGCGCACGATGTCGGCCGCGGGGCGAACGTCGTGAATCAGCGAGATCGCCTCGCCGACAAGCGGGGTGACGATCTCGAAGTCCTGCTCGGCGACCGCCTTCGTGAAGGTGTTCACCACGTCCGGCAGCCGCGTCAGCAGTTCGGCCTCGTTGCCGTGCCACGTCCGGATCAGCGGGTTGATCACCAACCGGGCGTCATACTGCTCGGGCCAATCACGTTGTCGCACAAGGTCATAGACCCGGGTGCGGACGGTGTCATCTCCGGACGCGCCGACGGCTCGCTGTTGGGTCTGCGCACTGACCAGCGCCTCTGGGCTGGCCCATAACCGGGTGCCGACGAGCGCCCCGTCGGCGCCGAGCGCCAGTGCGGCCGCCAATCCGCGACCGTCGGCGACACCGCCGGCGGCTACCACCAGCGTGTCGGGTGCGTGCTGAGCGACGAGGTCGGCGACGTCGGGCACGAGCGTAAACGTTGTGCGAGCGGTCATTCCGTGCCCGCCCGCTTCGCCGCCCTGAGCCACGATGAAGTCGGCGCCGACCTCCACAGCCCTGCGCGCCTGCTCGAGCGTCTGCACCTGGCAGGTGAGCGGGACGCCGGCGCGGTGGATGCGGTCCGCGAATTGCCCGGGGTCCCCGAAGGACAGCATCACCGTCGCGGGACGCCGGTCCAGGGCGAGCTCCAACAGCTCCGGATTGCGGGCAAGGCTCCAGGTGATGAACCCGACGCCCACTCGCGCACCGTGCGCCTCGTCGAATTCGCGCCGCAGCCAGCCGGCGTCGCCGTAGCCGCCGCCGATCAGGCCCAGGCCGCCGGCCGCCGTCACGGCCGCGGCCAGCCTGCCGCCGGACGCCTCGGCCATCGGGGCGAGCAGGATCGGGTATTCGATATCAAGCGATTTCGTGAGGCGCGTGTTCAGCGTCATTTCAGCTCTCCCGTCAGGAACTGCGCCCGACCGTGGCCGAAAGACCAGTCCTCGTCGCCGCTTTCGGTGATCGAGACGATCAGGTCGGCCGGGTCCAGCCCGCACCGGTCGGCCAGATTGGCCGCGAGCAGCTCGTAGAACTTTTCCTTCATTTCGCGGGTACGTCGCCGGCTCACCGCGTGCACGATCACCAGGCCGGATGAGCGATCGATGCCCAAACCCGTATCCCAGGCCACGATCTCGTGGGCCGGATGCGTGCGCACCACCTGGTAGCGATCGCGCGGCGGCACCCCGAACGCCTCGACCACCGCGTCATGGATCGCATCCACCAACGTCTTGACCTCCGCGGGCGTGCGCCCCTCGACGAGGTCGATGTACAGCAGCGGCATTTCTTGTCGTCCTTCCTCCGGTGCGTCCTGTAACCGAGGTTAGGTCTACGGCAATCCCGGGTGAAATGCCTGTTGTAATGCATCTATGCTTGTCAGGCATGAACGCGGGCAGCCGAGTCGAGCTGCGTCACCTCCGGGCGTTCGAGGCGGTGGCGCGGCTGGCGTCGTTCACCCGCGCCGCCGGCGAGCTCAGCATCACTCAACCCGCGCTGACGCGCACCATCCAGCAGTTGGAAGACGCTCTCGGAGTGGCACTTCTGGATCGCAGTTCTCGGCATGTGGAGACCACCGAGGCCGGCCAGGAGTTCCTCTCTCACGTCGAACGCGCCCTGGCCGAGCTGGAACGCGGCTTCGCCGCGGTGCAGCGGCAGGCAAGCATTCGCCTCGGGTTCAGTTGGCTGTTGCCCGACCCCTGGGCGCAGGACACCGTGGCGAGGTTCGAGACGGCCACCGGGACGAAGGTCAACCTGGTCCGCGCCGACGATGCGCTGGCCGGCGTCACGCAGGGCAAAGTGGACATCGCCGTGGTGCGCGGGCAGGTTTCGTCCACCGCCGTGCAGGTCGTGCACCTGTTTGACGAGTCGCGGGTGGCGGTGTGTTCGGTCCACTCGCGGCTGGCGGAGCGGTCCGAACTGCACTGGGCCGAGATTCCGCAGTGGCCGCTGGTGGTCAACGTCGCCAGCGGGACCACCGGACCATGGTCGTGGCCCGCGGGCGAAGGGCCCGAAACTGTGATCGAGACAATGAATTTCGACGAGTGGATCGAATCGGTCGCCGCCGATCGCGGGATCGGCGTGATTCCGGACGTGGCGGTCAGGCGCAACGTCCACCCGGGCGTCAAGTTCGTCGCACTGCGCGGCGCGCCCGCCAGCCCGGTTTTCCTGGCCTTCCTGCCGCACGCCCGCAATGCCGTGGTGCGCCGTTTCGTCGAGGCGGCCCTGAAAAGTGTTCCTACTGGCCGCCGATGACGCGGCGGTGCAATTCCTTTGTAAGCGCGTGGATTTGGCGAGTGAGCTCGGTATTGGTCTTGAGCTCGAGCTCCTGCGTCTCGAAGTCGTGATCGGCCCTGGCCTGCTGGAAAGCCGACTGGCGGTTCTGCCCGATCATCACGAAGGTTGACAGGAAGATCGCCTCCAGCGACACCACCAGCGTCAGCGTCGGCCAGGGGTTGCGCTCCAGGACGATCATCCACAGCGCGAACAACGCCGCGTGGATCCAGACGAAGTTCATCGATCCGGCGAACGCCGTTATCCGGTCGGCCAGGCGCAGCTGAAGATCCTCGCTTCGCCTCTTGGCCTCGGACAGAACGGCCGGGTGGTGTTCCTGTCCGGCTCGCAGTAGCCGGCGGGGGATCAGTTGCGGGATGTGCTGATGGCCTTCGGGCTGAGTCGTCATGCTGGCTCATGCTAGAGGGCCAAGGCACACCGCACGGGTGATACGAGTCTGGTCGCGCTCGGCTGGAAGCAACCGCGGCCGATCGCCGCGCTGCTCGTCGCTCGAACTTGCCCGCGGAAAGCCCGACAAGGTGTTGCGCAACGGGCTGATGCGGCTCGCCACCGGCGATCGCGGCCGCTCAGGCTAGCGGCGCCAACCCCGAGCGAATCAGATCGAGGCTGCCGGCAACCAGTTCCCCCAAATCGCCGAGACAACCGTTGCGGCCCCAATTCTCCACTGCTACAACGAGAGCCGCCGCCAATGCCGAACCCGCCACCTGGGCAGCCAGGTCGATGTTAGGCACGTCCGGGTTGCGACTCTTGACGAACTCGGCCAGGACGTCGGCGAACGACGATTGCACCACCCGTAGATGGCCCGCGATGCGGTCGGCGTCGATCAGCTCCGTGCGGGCCGTCGCGGCCTGGCGCACGACTTCCAGGTCGTGCGGGAACGCGGCGACGCTCGCCAGCACAGCATCGAACAACGACTCCGTGGCCGGACGCTGCGCGAGGGCTTCGGCGAGCCACTCGAGTTGCGTCTCGTAGTCCTGGAACAGCACGGCTTCCTTGGTGGGGAAGTGCCGGAAGAAGGTGCGTTCGGTGACGCCGGCTTCGGCGGCCAGCTCGGTCACCGTCACGTTCGCGAACCCCTTGCGGGCGAAGCTCTTCAACGCGGCCTGGCGAAGCGCCTCGTGCGTCGATCGCCGGCGCAGCTCGTGACGGTTCATGGATGACATCTTCCAATTATGTCAGTACTGACATATTCTGTCACGCATGACGGATTATGACGCGATCGTCGTGGGAGCCGGACACAACGGGCTGACCGCGGCGGCGATCCTGCAACGCGCGGGCCTGCGCACCGTGTGCCTGGAGGCCAACACCTACGCCGGAGGCATGGCGGCGACGGTCGAGCTGATCGACGGTTTCCGCTACGAAATCGCCGGCTCGGTCAAGTTTCCGATGGCCAGCCAGATCACCAAGGACCTCGGGCTGGACACGCTGCCCGAGATCGAGCCGGACGTGATGTCGATCAACATCGGCGAACACGGCGAAGAGCCGATGGTCTTCTACCGCGACCCGATGCAGCTGATGACGCACCTCGGCGAGAAGCACGGCGTCGAGGCCGTCATGGGAATGGCCGAGCTGGTCGGCTGGAGTCAGGGACCCGCAAAGGCGCTGGGCCGCTTCGATGTTCGCCAACCCCCCAAGACGCTCGACGAGATGTACGCCTGCGCGGCCAACGAGGCCGAACGCCGCGCGATTCACGAAATGCTGTTCGGGTCGGCGATGGACGTGATCGACCGCTACCTGCCCGATCAGGACAAGCACGCCGTCATGCGCGGCATGCTGGCGTTCCTGGCGGTCAACTCCACCTATCGCGGGCCCTACACACCGGGCAGCGCAGCGTGTTTGGCGTTCGCGCTGGCGGTGCCGGATGACAGCACCGCGATGATGAGCAAGCTCAAGGGTGGGATCGGTGCCCTCACCGAACATCTGCACGAGCTGTTCCTGTCCCATGGCGGCGAGATCAAATTCCGCGCCAAGGTCGAGCAGATCCTGGTCGAAAACGGGCGCGTCCAAGGCGTCCGGTTGCGCGACGGGTCGACGATCACCGCACCGATCGTGGTGTCCAACCTGTCACCCGATGTGACCTTCACCGACCTGATCGCGCCCGAACACGCTCCGACGGAGCTGATCTCGCGTCTCTCGGGCCGCGATCACCGCGCCTCGTTCGTGCAGATCCATTTCGCCCTGGATGGGCTGCCCGAATTCGCCCCACCCTACGAGTTCCTCAACGAGGAGGGCATGCAACAGTCGGTCGGCATCTTCGGCTCACCCGAAGAGCAGCAACGGCAGTGGGACATCTGCCGGACGGGGCTGGTGCCGGACAATCCGTCGATGGGTATGCAGATCCCGTCGGTGCACGACCCCGGCATGGCGCCCCCGGGGAAGCACGCCGCGAGCGCGTTCGCCTACGCCTTCCCCGTCGAAGTCGGCCGGGATCAGCATGGGCACCTGAAAAACGAGATGGCCCAACGCGTTATAGACAAGATCACCAGGTTCGCGCCGAACTTCAAGGACATCGTGATCCGCCACATCACGTTCGCGCCCTATCACATGAACACCATGTTCGGCGCGCCCGCCGGCGACTTCTGCCACGGCCTGCTGCACCCGGATTTGATGGGGCCGAATCGGCCCGGGCCCAAGGGCTTCCTGGACATGCCGATCCCGATCGACGGTCTCTACCTCGGCGGGGCCGGCTGTCACGGCGGCCCGGGCATCACGTTCACCCCCGGCTACAACGCCGGCTATCAGGTGCTCGAGGACGTTCAGGGTTGACAGGCGGCCTCAAGCGGCAGGACCGGGCCGCCTGATTGCAGCGACAGCAGGTAGAGGTACGTCGCGAGTGAGTGTTCGCACGACACAGTCGAATTGACCAACACCTTCGGCGGAAGCGGCCATACCCGCACCGGGACGAGCTCAGTCGGATTCAGCACGTGCTCGTAGTCGATAGGAGGAGGTAACGCGGGCACGATGTCGACGCGATTCGCGATGCGATACGAGTTGCTGACGACCTGGTCAAAGGTGCTGGCGAACAGCGAGTCCCCGGTGCGCGGACTGCCATAGGTGTACACGGCCGGGTGGTTGAAAGTCGTGTTCGCCGCGACGTCGAGCGCCAGCAGCGTCGCCAGGGCTCCGCCCAGGCTGTGCCCGCAGATTGTCACCGAGCTCACGGGGCGGGGGAAGGCAAGTTTCGCCAACGCGCCCACCACGGTCTGTGAGCCCGGCGTGGCGGCCGTCCGCAGCGACTCGTACATGGCGGTGAAGCCGTCTTCGGTGTGCCCGGCGCCGGCCAGGAACGGGCAAGGCACTTGCAAAAACTCGGCGTCGTGGATCCACTCCAGAGTTCCCTCGGTGCCCCGGATCGCGATCATCGCATCACCGGTCTGGCTCTCCTGGCAGATCAGCCCGATGGAAACTTCGTCGTCGGCTCGGCCCGGGCTGATGTCGGTCGCGAGGTCGTTGGCGTAGATCGTGGTGACCACGTCGTAGGTGATGCCGCCAGCACTCAACGTCTGGCCGGCCGCGTTCGTCAAGTCGGTGGGCGGTGTCGCATAGGTGGCGTTGACCAGCTGCGCGAACTGGATCGCATTCGCAACGTTTAGCGCCGGCACGATCAGGACCCGAAGGTACCGACGAGCTGGGCCTGCGCGTTCGCCGCACCGGCGATCGTCTGCGCCGCTTGTGTTCCCGCCAGCCCACTCGGGAGCTGATAGTCGTTGGGGAGCTGGTACAGGGTGAACCGGTAATGGTGCACACCGCTGCCGGGCGGCGGGCAGGGGCCGTTGTACAGGGACTGGCCGGCGGAGTTCGGCAGCGCGACCCCGCCGCCGGGAGTCCCGCCGTCGCCGATCTGGCCCGCGCCCGGGGCGATTCCGATCACGATCCAGTGCACGTAGGTTCCGCCAGGGGCGTCGGGGTCGTCGACGACGAGTGCCGCCCCCAACGGCGCCGACCAGGTCAGCGGCGGCGACGTGTCGGTGCCCTTGCAGGTGTAGAGCACCGGTATCTGCCCGCCGTTGGCAAAAGCGGAACTCGCGATCGTCAGTGGCCCGCCGGGCGCTGCCGCTGCCATTGGCGCGCCCTGGCCGACCAGCGCCGCGACCGCGATAGCCGAAATGATGCGGTGAAACATACTGAACATTCTGTGACTGTTCAGCTCAGGGCACCAGCACGACCTTTCCGATGTTCTCCCGCGCCGCCAGAATCCGGTGCGCCTCGGGCGCCTCGGCGAAGGGCACGGCGGCGTGAACGATCGGGGCGGCGGTGCCGTCGTCGAGGGCCTTGGTCAGGGGAGTGATCCAGGGCTCAAGGGTGCCGCGATCGTCCCACAGCCGCAGCATGTTCAGGCCGATGACGGCCTTGGACTCGGAGAGTTGGTCGAGCAAGTTGAAGCCGCGCAGCATGGCCAACGCCTGTGGCGCCGCCGTGCGCAGTGAGCGTTTCTCGCCCTGCGCCAGGTTCGAAATCCCGTAACCGACAAGCCTTCCGCCCGGGCGCAGCAGGGCATAGGACCGCCGCAGCGACGTGCCGCCGAGCGCGTCCAGCACCAGGTCGTACGGGTCGAGGCCCTTCCACCAGCCGTCGCGGCGGTAGTCGATCGCGCGGTCCACGCCCAGCTCGGCCAGCTTCTGGTGCTTTCCGGGAGACGCGGTCCCGTGCACCTCGGCCCCGGCCGCCTTGGCGAACTGGATGGCCGCGATCCCGACGCCCCCGGCCGCGGCGTGGATCAGCACCCGCTCGCCGGCGCGCAGCGAACCGTAGCCGTGCAAGGCCGCCCATGCCGTCGCGTAGTTCACCGGAACAGCGGCGCCCTGCTCGAAGGTCACCGCGTCGGGGAGTGCCACCGAGTCGCTGGCCGAGACGTTAACGATTTCGGCGTAACCCCCGAAACGGGTGCCGGCCAACACCCGTTCGCCGACCCGTCCGGCGTCGACACCCTCGCCGACGGCCTCGACGGTCCCGGCGACTTCGTAACCCACCACCGCCGGCAGTTTCGGCGCGTCCGGATACAGCCCGACGCGGGCCATGTGATCGGCGAAGTTCACCCCCGCCGCGCGTACCGCGATCCGCAGCTGGCCCGGCCCTGGTGGGGGTGGATCGGGCCGCTGCTGCACCTGCAGGACCGACGGGTCTCCGTGCTTGGTGATCACGACTGCGCGCATCGCTTCACTCTAAGCAGCTAGCTTCCTAGGTGTGCATTTCGATTGGGAGCGGCTTACCAGCAGCGTGCATCGCTGCCGATTGCCGTTCTGTGACGTGACGATCGGTCTGGTGCACGGCGACAGCGGCGCGCTGCTTGTCGATACCGGCACCACCCTCGTCGAGGCGGCCGCGATCGACGCCGACGCCCGCGAGATCACGGGCCGCGCGGTCACGCATGTTGTGCTGACGCACAAGCACTTTGACCATGTCCTGGGCTCGTCCCAGTTCATCGACGCAGACGTCTTGTGTGCGCCCGAAGTCGTCGAATACCTGTCGTCGGCAACCGGGGAGCTGCGCGCGGACGCGCTGAGCTACGGCGCGGACGCCGCTGAGGTCGACCGCGCGATCGCGGACCTGCAGCCACCGCGGCGCGGAATAGTCGATACCGTGGTCGATCTCGGCGGCCGCCGCGTGACGATCGCGCACCTGGGCGGCGGCCACACCACCGCAGACCTGGTCGTGGTGGCCCCCGCCCCGGAGGGCGAGGCCGATCCGGTGGTGGTTTTCACCGGTGATCTGGTCGAGGAGTCCGGCGACCCGTGTATCGACGCCGATTCGGATCTGCCGGCCTGGCCGGCCACGCTGGACCGAGTGCTGGCGGTCGGCGGACCGGACGCCCTCTACGTTCCCGGGCACGGCAGCGTCGTCGACGCGGGGTTCATACACCGCCAGCGGAATTGGTTGAGCGAACGGGCAGAGCGCGAAACCAGTTGAGCTCGAGCTACTTTGCCGCGCAGGCGGCCACGAACGCGTCCGGATCGGTCACGCTGATCCACAACTCGCTCACCGTCACCGCCCGCTTCCACACCTTCGCCTGCGCCGCTGGGTCCATCTTCAGCTTGACCAGCCCCTTGCCGGACCCGTTGACCAGCCACCGGCCGGATGCACGGCGTCGA
This sequence comes from uncultured Actinomycetota bacterium, assembly GCA_963758775.1. Classification (GTDB taxonomy): domain Bacteria; phylum Actinomycetota; class Actinomycetes; order Mycobacteriales; family Mycobacteriaceae; genus Mycobacterium. The sequence continues at coordinate 615,961 of CAVWWU010000008.1, read as the reverse complement.
CCCGCAGCTCGCTGTTCTTGGGGCCTAGCCCGACCGGCACCGCCAGGGGCAGATACCAACGGTCAAAGCGCAATTCCGTCTGCACAAGCGGGACCATATTTGCTGGTTGGCTGGGCACGGCGGTCTCATATGACATTCAAATGGCGCTGAGCGATCGCACGGCGCGGGTTGGCTGGCGTGGGGCGGGCGCCGACGGCTATCCGACTCTCTATTGCGTTCGGCACCATGCCGTTTCGGGCCTGGGCCGACGCGCGGGCGGACACCCCGCCGGCCCGCTGCTGGCGCGTGATTCAAGTCACAGCGTTGGGGATACACTGCACTTCGTTAATGAAATCGGGGCGCAAGAGGAGCGTGAGCCATGGCTATCGACACCGAAACCGACGTCCATACACCGTTCGAGCAGGATGTCGCGGCCACGCAGCGATACATCGACAGCCCGCGGTTTGACGGCATCATCCGCCTCTACACCGCGCGTCAGGTAGCCGAGCAGCGGGGCACGATCCCCACCGACTACGCCGTCGCACGAGAGGCGGCGACGGCCTTCTACCCTCGCCTGCGCGAACTGTTCGCCGCGAAGAAGAGCATCACGACATTCGGGCCATACTCACCGGGTCAGGCCGTGAGCATGAAGCGGATGGGCATCGAGGCGATCTACCTCGGCGGCTGGGCGACCTCCGCGAAGGGCTCCGTCACAGAGGACCCCGGCCCGGACCTGGCGAGCTACCCGCTGAGCCAGGTGCCCGACGACGCCGCTGTTCTGGTGCGCGCCCTGCTGACCGCCGACCGCAACCAGGAGTACCTGCGCCTGCAGATGAGCGAGCGGCAGCGCGCCACCGCGACGCAATATGACTACCGGCCGTTCATCATCGCCGACGCCGACACCGGTCACGGCGGAGATCCACACGTGCGCAACCTGATTCGGCGCTTCGTCGAGATCGGGGTGCCCGGCTATCACATCGAGGATCAGCGGCCCGGCACCAAGAAGTGTGGCCACCAGGGCGGCAAGGTCTTGGTGCCGTCGGACGAACAGATCAAGCGGCTCAACGCGGCCCGGTTCCAGCTCGACGTGATGCGGGTGCCCGGCATCATCGTCGCGCGCACCGACGCCGAGGCGGCCAACCTGATCGACAGCAACTCCGACGAGCGCGACCAGGCGTTCCTGCTGGGTGCGACCAACCTGGACATCCCGTCGTACAAGGGTTGCTTCCTGGCGCTGGTGCGGCGCTTCTACGAGCTGGGCGTCAAGGATCTCAACGGCCACCTGCTGTACGCGCTTGCCGACGGCGAGTACGGCATCGCCAACGCCTGGCTTGAGCGCCAGGGGATCCTGGACGCGGTCTCCGAGGCCGTCAACACCTGGCGCGGCGACGGACAGAAGTCCATCGACGATCTCTTCGACCAGGTCGAGTCACGGTTCGTGGCAGCCTGGGAGGACGACGCCGGGCTGATGACGTACAGCGATGCCGTGGCCGAAGTGCTCGCATTCGGCGCCAGCGAAGACGACGAACCGCCGAGCATGAGCCCCGACGAGTGGCGGCAGTTCGCCGCGCGGATACCGCATTACGCCGCCCGGGAAAAGGCGCGCGGACTAGGCGTCGAGGTGTCCTGGAGTCCCGAGCTGGCCAGGACCCCCGAGGGCTACTACCAGGTGCGCGGGGGCATCCCGTATGCGATCGCCAAGTCGTTGGCGGCGGCGCCGTTCGCCGACATCCTCTGGATGGAGACCAAGACCGCGGATCTGGCCGACGCCCGCGAGTTCGCCGACGCGATTCACGCCGAGTTCCCCGACCAGATGCTGGCCTACAACCTGTCGCCGTCCTTCAACTGGGACACCACCGGCATGACGGACGAGGAGATGAAGGCCTTCCCCGCGGAGCTCGGCAAGATGGGCTTCGTCTTCAACTTCATCACCTACGGCGGACACCAGATCGACGGCGTGGCCGCCGAGGAGTTCGCCACCAACCTTCGGCAGGACGGCATGCTGGCGCTGGCCCGGTTGCAGCGCAAGATGCGACTGGTCGAATCCCCTTACCGCACACCGCAAACCCTGGTCGGCGGACCCCGCAGCGACGCTGCCCTGGCCGCCTCCTCCGGACGCACCGCGACCACCAAGGCGATGGGCAAGGGCTCGACCCAGCACCAGCACCTGGTGCAGACCGAGGTGCCCAAGAAGCTGCTGGAGGAGTGGCTCGCGCTGTGGAGCGAGCACTACCAAATCGGCGAGAAGCTGCGTGTGCGACTGCGGCCGCGTCGCGCCGGCTCCGACGTCCTGGAGTTGGGGATCTACGGCGACGGCGAGGACCCGTTGGCCAACGTCATCGTCGACCCGATCAAGGACCGGCATGGCCGCAGCATCCTGCAGGTGCGCGACCAGAACACGTTCTCGGAGAAGATGCGCCAGAAGCGGCTGATGACCCTCATCCACCTCTGGCTGGTGCACCGCTTCAAGGCCGACGCGGTGTACTACGTGACGCCGACCGAGGACAACCTCTATCAGACCGAGAAGATGAAGTCCCACGGCATCTTCAGCGAGGTCTATCCGGAGGTCGGCGAGATCATCGTCGCCGAGGTCAACCGCCCGCGCATCCAAGAGCTGCTGACGGCGGACCGGGTGGCGTTGCGCAAGCTGATCACCAAGGAGGGGTGACCTCCGGGGAGGGCGATCGGCACGTGCGGTTTTCTCGGTCAATTCATAGGTCATAACTGGCGGCAGAAAAGCGGCGCACCCCGCACCCCCGCCGCAGTGGCGCCCGCCCACCCGGGCCCGACTGCTAGGTCACGGCCTGTTCGTTTTAGCGGCAAAGCGGGTTATGGTTCCTCGAAAAGCGACCGCAAGGGGACCTTCGATGGCGAAGCTCAGGTTTGGATACTTCATCGCGCCGTTTCACCGCGCGGGGACTAACCCGACGCTCGCCATTCAGCGCGATCTGGAGTTCGTGCAACACCTCGACGCGCTCGGCTTCGACGAGGCGTGGATCGGCGAACACCATTCGGCCGGCAGCGAATTGATCGCCTCGCCGGAGATCTTCATCGCCGCCGCGGCGGAGCGGACCAAGTGGATCAAGCTCTGCACCGGGGTCATCTCGCTCGCGTACCACAACCCGCTGTGGGTCGCCGACCGGTTGATGATGCTGGATCACCTCACCCACGGTCGGGTAATCGGCGGGCTGGGGCCGGGCTCGCTGCCCAGCGACTCGTCGATGATCGGGCTGACCCCCACCGACACCCGCGAACTGCTGGAAACCAACCTCGACATCCTGGTGCGGCTGCTGGCGGGGGAGACCGTGAGCGCCAAGACGCCGACGCACGAGCTACACAACGCCAAGCTGCAACTGGCCCCGTACTCCGACGGCGGCGTCCCGCTGGCGGTGGCGGCGGTCGCGTCGCCGACGGGTGCGCGGCTGGCGGGCAAGCACGGCATCGGGCTGTTGTCCATCGGGGCGACGCTGACCATCGAGGGCTTCAACGCGCTGCAATATCACTGGGACATCGTCGAGGAGCGCGCGGCAGCGTTCGGGACCACGGTCGATCGCAAGAACTGGAGCCTGGTCGGCCCGTTCCATATCGCCGAGACCGACAAGCAAGCCCGCGAGGACGTGAAGTTCGGGCTCGAGCCCTGGTTCCGGTACTTCCAGAAGGTGGCCGCGTTCCCGCAGATGACGATGCCGGGTGAGCAGATCGACGAGATGATCGACGTCATTAACGAGAACGGCGCCGGCGTGATCGGCACGCCCGAGCGGGCGCGGGCCCAGGTGCAGCGGATGTGGGATCAGTCCGGCGGGTTCGGCTGCATGCTGCAGATGGGCCACGAATGGGCGAACCCGGCCGCGACCAAACGGTCAGCCGAGCTGTTCGCCGCCGAAGTGATGCCCCACTTCCAGGGCCAGGCACAGCCGACGCTGGACGCCGCAACGCGGGCCAGCGAGGTGCGCGAGGGCCTCGCGGAGTCGCAAAATCAGGCCGTCGCGCACATGACCCAGAAGTATCAGGACGAACTCAACTCGAAGTAGCGGCTGCGATCCCGAACCAGCGCGCAAGCACGTCGCGTAGGGCTTCGGTATCGGGCGCGTCTTCGGATGACGCCCAGGCCACATAACCATCGGGACGCACCAGCAGCGCGGTGGCGGCCACCTCACCGACCGGCCCTCCCACCGCGACGGTGAGCCGGTCGGCGCCGTCGGCAACGGCCGCCGCCACCACAGCCCCCTCGGTGAGATCGATCAGCAGCGGCCGTCCATCGCGCGCGAGCTCGGCGACGCGGCGGGTCCCATCGCCGTTGGCCACAGCGAAGTCGGGCACCCAGTCCCCGGCCAGCGGATGCGCGTCAGAGCCGACGTAGCGGTTCTCCGCCCCGGACACCAGGTCGACGAGGCGGCCGACGACGGCGGGCTCGCTGACCAGCTCGGCGAAGAGTTCCCGAAGCGCGGTCACTTCGGGGCCGGGCCGGACGAGAGCAAGCTGGGCGCGGCTGTGCATGATGACCCGCTCGGCGGCGGGCCGCCGCTCGGCCTCATAGGTGGCCAGCAGCGCGGGATCGACGTACCCGTTGAGGACGGCCGCCAGTTTCCAGCCGAGGTTCACCGCGTCCTGCAATCCCAGGTTGAGCCCGGGCCCGCCCATCGGGGAGTGCACGTGGGCGGCGTCGCCCACGAGGATCACCCGGCCCTGTTGATACCGCGACGCGACCCGTGAGTTGATGCCGTGGAAGCGGCGCAGGTCCAACGGCTGGCCGGGGGAGGCGGGCCGCAGCGGGACCGGCACGCCGATGACCCGCTCGAGGCCGGCCTCCAGTTCGGCCAGGCTCATCGGCGGTTCGTCACCATTGCGGTCGACCGGGTGCTCCTGGGCCGTCGGGTCCAATTCGAAGACGATCACCGCCGCCCGGCGTCCCAACGCGCCGCAGGCGAAAACGCCGCGTTCGGCCCGTTGGAATCCCAGCGGCGGAACGCGGCCGAAGCCGGGGACGTCCAGCGCGCCAGTGACCGGATCGACCCACTCGGCCGGCGGCAGCACGTCGAATCCCATCCTGGCCACCACCTCGTGCGACGTCATGCCCGGGAAATCGATGCCGGCCAACTTGCGCGTCACGCTGGTCCCGCCGTCGGCGCCGACGAGGTACTTGGCCCTCAGCCGGTAATCGCCGTCGGGCCCGCTGACCTGCACGGCGACGCCATCGGCGTCCTGCTCGAAGCCGGTCAGCCCGTGCCCCCACCGGATGTCGGCCCGGTACTGGCCGGCCCGCTCCGCGAGCACCTGAACGAGCTTGGGTTGCTGGATGGGAAGCATGAACATCTGCGGGTCGGACACCAGCGAAAGGTCCAAGGGGAAGGCCGAGAACATGGCTCGCGGCGCACGCAGCGGCGGCCCCTCCGTGCCCGCCAGCGTGTTGTATAGGCCTCGGTGGTCCAGGATCCGAACCCCTTGGCCCACAATGCCATTGGCGCGCGGTTGAGGGTTGGGGCCCGCCATCGGGTCCAACACCACCGGCCGGATGCCGGCCAGCCCGAGCTCGGCGGCCAGCATCAAGCCGTTCGGGCCGCCTCCCGCGATGGCCACGTCAAACACTGTCGATCACTTAGTCAAACTTACTAGCTTTCATATCGAGGCGACAGCCTCCGCCCAGCCACCGGCTAAAACCGAGGCGCAAACCGGAAGCATGGCTCAATTGCGAACGAAACAAACCATTTTCGCCGGCGCCGCGACCCTGGCCGTGCTCGCCATGCCCGCCGTGTTCTTCGCGGCCCAGTCCGACGCCCCGCAATCCGGGCTCGTGTCGCAATCAGTTCGCCTGGTCGATGACAGCAGCGACCAGGCCAACCTGCAACAACAACTGGCCACGCAAGAGATGCTGCAGTCCGAGCAGCAAGCCGAACAGCAAAACGAAGCGGCCGAGCAGCAGGCTCAGTTAGACCAGCAGCAGGCCCAGATCGACGAACAGGAGGCGAATAACCCGTAGTCGATGAAAAGAGTTGAATGCCAGCCGAACTCGCTAGCGCCCGCCACCCGACTGACGCTCGGCTTCCTTCACGAGCTGGCCGGCGAAGTAGCGAACCGCGCCCCCGAGCGCGGCCCGCATCACCCGACCGGTCCCGGGAACGCCCTCGGTGAACGAACCACTCCAGTGAATGTCCGTGCCGCCGGTCGCATTCGGCGTGAAGACCACCTCGCCGACGTAGTCCTTGGCCGGGCTGGCCGGCCCGACCAATTTGTACACGTGGCGGCGATCCTGCTCGTACTCGACGGTCTCTTCCTGCACGAGCATGGGCCACATCCCGACCTTGCGAATGGCTCCGATGCCGCCCGGCGCCGGATCGCCCTGGCGCGCCCAACTCGACTGCACCACGATCGGCTTGGCCCAGGCGGACCAGTTGGCACCGTCGGTCTCCAGCCGGAACAACGTCGCGGCGGGCGCGGTGCTGGTCTTGTTGATCTCGAACGTGAACTTCCGACCTGACATGCCCGTACCCTACCCCGGCCGCGGTCATCTAGTGTGCGCCGGCCGCGGCCCAACTAATCACAGCACGTGCGGCGCGATGAGTACCGCGCCACCCAACACCGCAAACCCGATCAGGAACGCGATGACCGTAAAACCCATCACCTGGCGGACATTCAGCTTCGCGATCGCGAGCAGAGGCAACAGCCAGAACGGCTGGACCATGTTCGCGACACCCTCGCCGACCGCGACGGCCATGGAGATCAGCCCGAGGTAAGCCGGCGAATGCTGATGCAGCGCAAGCGCGGACTGGACGGCGATGGGTCCCTGCACGCCCCAGTGGCCGCCGCCAGAGGGCACGAACAACGAGATCAGCACCGAACCCACGAACGTCAGGAACGGCAGCGTGTACTCGTTGGCGCCGTTCACCAGCGCCTGCGCGAGCACCGTCTGCAGCGGCTTGCCTGAGCCCGTCGGAACATAGGCCAGCAGCCCGACGATGCCGCCGTAGAGCGGATACTGCAGCAGCAGCGGACCCGATACCTTCGCCGCGCCCGCGAAGGCGCGGATGAAGCGAATCGGCGTCACGTGCAGCAACGCGCTCGTCACGGTGAACAACATGATCATCGACGAGATGTTGAGCTGAAAGCCGCTCTGCACGAAGTACCAGATGCCCGCCGCGAACATCAGCACGTTGAGGATCCACAGGTTTTCCAGCCACTCAGCAAAGGTCCGCTTGCCCTGGCGCTGAGCAACTTCCGGCTCCTCCTCGAAGACCGCGGGATCCGGCTCGAGGGCGTCCGTCGGCGCCATCCGCCAGATCGCAAGGGCCAGTATGGCGAGCACGACGATCGCCGACACCCAGCTGTAGGGCTCGAAGATCGTGAGCGTCAGCGGCACGTTGGCGCCAGTCATCTTGTGTATCACGTTGATTGGGCTGCTGGCGTCGGTGTTGGCCAGCGCGATCGACGACGACAGCCCCTGCGTCCAGACAATGAAGCCCATGAACGCGGCGCCGATGAGGTACCCGAAATGTGCACCGTTGAGCCGCTTGGCGACCTGGCGGGCGACCAGTGCACCAGCCACCAGACCGAGTCCCCAGTTCAGCAGGGAGAGAACGGCGCTGACGCCGAAACACAGCAGTGCTCCCTCGGCCTGGTTGCTGGGCTTGCTCGCGATGGAAACGATGACCCGCTTCAGCACGGGCGCTTCGGCCAGGGTGTAGCCGGTCACCAGGATGAGCACCATCTGAAACGCGAAGGTGAAGATGTTCTGCGCTCCCCAGACGCCGCCGTACCAGGCCCTGAGCACGCCGGTCGGCGTCGCGCCGTGCACGAGCCACGCGATGAGTCCGACGACCAGGACGGTGAGGATGACCGCGAACAAGTAGGGGTCCGGCATCAAGCGTTCGACGTACCGAACACACACCGCCGTGAGCCAGCGCATCACGCCACGCCGTTGCTCCTGTCGGTTGGTCTCGTTCGTCTCGTCGGTCATCAAACCCACCTTCGCCCAGCGGTACGGCTGGGACTCTAGTGCACACGGCGTGCCTAGACTGCCCGGTATGGAACGCGGTCCCCGACAAAACTTTGAGACGCCGAAAGGCCTACTCAAGATCGAGGACTGCCTTGATGCCGACGGCCGCGTCGTGATGCCGCCGGGCACGACGCTGCTGTCTCTGATCGAGCGCAATATCGCCAATGTCGGTGACTTGGTCGCGTACCGCTACCTTGACTTCAGCCGCGAGGTGGACGGACAGGCGCACGAGGTGACCTGGACCCAACTCGGCGTCCGCCTCGACGCGATCGGTGCGCGCGTGCAGCAGGCCGCGGGCCGCGGTGAACGCGTCGCGGTTCTCGCGCCGCAGGGCATCGACTATGTCGCCGGGTTCTACGCGGCGATCAAGGCGGGCACCATCGCGGTGCCGTTGTTCGCGCCCGAATTGCCCGGGCACGCCGAACGTCTCGACACGGCGCTGCGCGACTCCGAGCCGACGGTCGTGCTGACGACGACGGCGGCCAAGGACGCGGTGGAGAATTTCCTGACCACCGCGCGCATCAGCGGGCCGGACGTCATCGTCGTCGATCAGATACCGGACGCGGCGGGGGAGGACTTCGTGCGCACGGAGCTCGGGATGGACGAAGTCTCGCACCTGCAGTACACCGGCGGTGCCACGCGGGCCCCGGTCGGCGTGCAGATCACCCATCGCGCGGTGGGCACGAACCTGGTGCAGATGATCCTGTCCATCGACCTGTTGGACCGTAATACCCACGGCGTCAGCTGGTTACCGCTCTACCACGACATGGGATTGTCGATGATCGGCTTTCCCGCGGTGTACGGCGGCCACTCCACCCTGATGTCGCCGACGGCCTTCGTCCGCCGGCCGCTGCGCTGGATTCACGCCATGTCCGACGGGTCGCGCCGGGGCCGCGTGGTCACCGCCGCGCCGAACTTCGCCTACGAGTGGACCGCGCAGCGCGGCCTGCCGAGCCCGGGCGAGGATATCGACCTGCGCAATGTGGTGATGATCATCGGATCCGAACCGGTCAGCATCGATGCCATCAGAACCTTCACCAAGGCGTTCGCGCCGTACGGATTACCGCGCACGGCGTTCAAACCGTCCTACGGCATCGCCGAGGCGACACTGTTCATCGCGACCATCGATCACGACGCCGAAGCGACGGTCGCGTATTTCGACCGCGAGCAACTCGGCGCCGGTCACGCGGTTCGCGTCGCGGCCGACGCACCGAACGCCCTCGCGCAGGTGTCGGTCGGCAGGGTGGCCCGCAGCCTGTGGGCGCTGATCGTCAACCCCGACACACGCGAGGAACTACCCGACGGCGAGGTCGGCGAAATCTGGTTGCAGGGCAACAACATTGGCCGCGGCTACTGGCGCATGCCCGACGAGACGCGAATGACGTTCGGCGCGAGGCTGACTGCGCGACTGGTGCAGGGCGGCCACGCGGACGGTTCGGCCGTCGACGGCGCCTGGCTGCGCACCGGAGACCTGGGCGTGTATCTCGACGGTGAGCTTTATGTCACCGGCCGGATCGTGGATCTGCTGCGCCTAGACGGCCGTAACTACTACCCCGACGACATCGAGGCGACGGTCGCGGACGCGTCGCCGATGGTGCGGCGCGGATATGTCACGGCGTTTTCCGTTCCCTCCGATGACGGCCAACGGCTGGTGATCGTCGCCGAGCGCGCGGCGGGCACCAGCCGTGCCGATCCCCGGCCCGCGACCGAGGCCATCGAAGCCGCGGTGTTGCGCCGTCACGGTCTGGCCGCGGCCGATGTGCGTTTCCTTCCGGCCGGCGGGATCCCGCGCACCACCAGTGGCAAGCTGGCCCGCCGGGCGTGCCGGGCCCAGTATCTCAGCGGCACACTGGGCACGCACCACTAGTGGCATCCTGGCCATGTGGGTTTGCTATTCCGGTTGGCTGAGCTGCTGCTCCTGCTGCTGCCGCTGGCGGGCATGGTCGTCGCGGGGATCAAGGCGTTCGGCGCTGCCAGGCGGCGGATCAGCGAAGCGCCGCACGAGGCGGCCGTCGCCGCCACTCCGGCACCGCAGGCCGGCAACAGCGCGGGGCAGTGGCGGTCCATCAGGAGGGTCGTCGAGGAGCACGCCCGCACCGACAAACGCTGGCTCGAGTACGAACTCGACTTCGCCAAGCTGCTCGACTTCCCGCTGATGACCGACATGCGCGATCCGCTCACGGTCGGTTTTCACAAAGCCAAGCTGCGGGCGGACTTCCTGCGGCCCGTCAAGGCAGAAGAGCTGCTCGAGGACCGGGACGGCGCGGCGCAGTATCAGAGCGCCGTGGAGGACTACGTGACGGCGTTCAATGTCGCCGAGTCCGAGGCGATTCGCCGGCGCCGTAACGGCTTCTCGTCCGAAGGCCAGCAGCGGATTGCCCGCGCCGAGCGCCTGCTCCGGGTGGCCTCGGACTCCGCCGCGGCGCAACAGGAACGCCAGAATGCGTACGAGCTCGCCGCTAAAGAGCTCGATGGCCTTATCGTGTTGCCGTCCGCTACTCAGGCCAGCATCGAGCGCGGGATCTCCGGTCAGCTAGAACGATAACGACAGCCATTGTTTCCAGGCGTTTTTACGGCCCCCAAACCAAAAGGTCTTCCATTCCGTTGTTCATCGCGACGCTGGTCGGTTGGGGACCGGTGACGTCGAAGTAGATTTTGCCCGTCGCTTGTGAGCCCTGCGGGATAGTGGCTCCGCTAATGGTGTTCGGGCCCGATGCTTGCCACAACACCCGATAATCCACCCCATCGGCGGTACGGGCATTGAACTGCGAGATAGCGGGCGTGACGGGGCCCGAAAGCGCGTTCACCGTGGCAGTGGCCTCCCACAGCTGGCCGGCCACCGGATAGCTCGGAATGGTGTCGGTGCTGGACTTGAGATCACTTACTCTCCAGGCGAGCGTCACCTGGCCCACGGAGTCGGTCATCGTCAACTCGTTGCCGAGTTTGCCGTTGACGGGATAGGCCGAAGTCGCCGTCGGTGCGGTGACGAGAGCCATCATTGCCACGCCGACGGCCGCGGCTACCTTTTTCATCATTGTTGTGATCGCCATTTGAACTCCATTACTCATTCGGGCGGCCATACCTGCAAAGTCGCCCGCCGTAATGGACACTTTAGGCCGCAAACGGCCAAATGATTACAGAAATTCTCGCCTCATTTGGTGACCGCATCGGCAAATGCGCGTGCCAGGATGGTGGAATGGACCCGGCCCTCGCCGGCTACCCGGTCAGTCCGCCGCCGCTGCCGGGGCCGGTCACCTTTGACCAACGCTGGGGTGAGCTGACGTTCGTGCACTGGCCGGTGCGCCCCGAGAGCGTCGCGCACCTGTACCCACCCGGCACCCGCCCCGACGTCTTCGCCGATGGAATGACCTACGTAGCGTTGGTCCCGTTCGTGATGAGCAGCACCAAAGTTGCTACAGCACTGCCACTTCCGTATTTCGGCAGTTTTCTGGAAACCAACATCCGGCTCTACTCGATCGACGACGCCGGGCGCCACGGTGTGCTGTTCCGGTCGCTGGAAACTGCCCGGCTGGCAGTCGTGCCCGTCACCCGCGTCGGCCTCGGCGTCCCCTATACGTGGGCGAAGATGCGGATGGCGCGCTCCGGCGACCAGATCAGCTATCACAGCGTGCGCCGCTGGCCGCGGCGCGGACTGCGCAGCCGGCTGACGATCAGCGTCGGGGACACCATCGAACCGACCCCGCTCGAGGTGTGGCTGACCGCCCGATGGGGTGCGCACACCCGCAAAGCCGGCCGGACCTGGTGGGTACCGAACGAGCATGGACCGTGGCCGCTACGGGCGGCACAGATCATCGAGCTCGACGACGAGCTACTCGGCGCCAGCGGTGTGCAGCCCGCCGGCGACCGGATGCGGGCGTTGTTTTCCCCCGGTGTCCGAACGCGTTTCGGCCGTCCCTGCCGCGTCGAATAGTCGTCAGGGGCAGGTGTAGCCGCCGTCGATCACGAGGTCGGATCCGGTCATGTAGCTGGAAGCCTCGCTGGCCAGATAGAGATACAGCCCGACGAGTTCTTCCGGACGGCCCAACCGTCCCAGCGGAATCCTCGGTTCCCACAGCGCGTGGTATTCGGATAGCGGTTCGACGAGCTCGGTGAGGATGTAGCCGGGACTGACGCTGTTCACCCGGATGTTGTGCGGGGCCAACTCCACGGCCATCGCCTTGGTCAGATGGATGATCGCGGCTTTGGAGGCGCAGTAGTGGCCGACCGTCTGCGGGATGTTGATGATGTGGCCCGACATCGAGGCGGTGGTGATGATGACCCCGCCCCGTCCTTGCCGAACCATCACCTTGGCCGCCGCCTGGGCCGTGAGAAATACGCCGGTCACGTTGGTGTCCTGAATCTTCTGGAACTCGTCCGGTGGCATGTCCAGCAGCGGGGTGACCGTGATGATGCCGGCGTTGCAGACCGCGATGTCGATGCCACCCAACTGCGCGGTGGCCTCGTCGAGCAGGTGGGTCACCTGATCCGGTTGGGTCACGTCGCACCGGATCGGCACGGCCCGACCGCCCGCGGCGACGATCTCGTCGACCACCGCCTGCAGCGCTTCGTCCTTGCGCGCGGCAAGTGCCACCTGGGCCCCGGATTCGGCGTACGCCAACGCCACTCGTTTGCCGATACCGCTGGACGCCCCGGTCACCAGGGCCCGTTTGTCGTGCAGGTCGAACAAATCCAACACGCTCATTTTCCGATACCTCCGATTAAGCATTTGCCCCGGCGGGCGTTTAGCCCGGTGTTAGCGTGCCTCACTGAACCATTACCTGACAGTTGGTTCGTCGAGTTCGGGTATTACCACCGGTCCGCATTGCTCGCGTCGGGTCAGCGCGCGCCGGGGCGCTCACGTCATTCGTTGCGATGGGAACGACGCCGCGCAGCCTCGGCCGGACGCCCCAGCAGACCGGAATTCCTTGACGCGCCGCACTATACGTTGGAGGCCGAGTTGCACTTCCCGAACTTGGCGCCGATAACGGGGCGAGCCATTCAGCCGGTGCCGCCATCCCAGGTGCCCAATGTCGCCATCGGCCTCAAGCTCGACTGCCTCGTGGACCCCGCGGACCCCTCGCGCCGATTCGTCGTGGACTGGCCGCGGCTATAAATCGGAACACGTTCTAGTCTGTCCGCTATGGGCAAATTCAGTCGGGCTGAAGTCGAGCAAGCCGTCGAGCATTACACCACCGTCGTCGAGGGGTGCAGCGAATCGGGCGACTGGTCCCCGTTCGCGGACCTCTTCACCGAGGACGTCGTCTACACCGAGCACCACTACGGCGTCTATCACGGACGCGAGGCGGTGCGCGAATGGATCGTGGCCGTCATGGCCCCGTTCCCGCACATGCGGTTTCCCTCGGATTGGATCGCCTACGACGACGAGAACGACGCCGTCGTCATCATGATCAAGAACCTGCTCGACCACCCGACCGACAAGAACGGCGAACCGTTCTGGTTCCCGAACTGGACGCGACTGGTCTACGCGGGCGACGGCCTGTTTTCCAGCGAGGAAGACATCTACAACCCCAACCGCGACGCGCCCGGCGTCGTCGGCGCCTGGCTGGAGGCCGGCGGGACGTTCGCGTCCACCGAGTTCCTGCAACCCAAGGGATGATCGCCGTCTAGGCCGAACGCTTGCGGCGGCGCGACCGTGCGGCCGCAATGGCCTGGTCCCAGGCGAGCATCGTCGCGGCCTTCACGTTGGCCGGCTTGACGCTGTCCTTGGACAGCAGCGCCGTGGCGGCGGCTTTCGTCGTCCCGGACGCCTTGGACATGTGGCCGGAATCGAACGGAGGCTGCGGGTCGTATTCGAGCGCGAGCTGGATCGCTTTCGCCCGGCCCTCGCCGCTGATCTCGCCGGCCAGCCACAGCGCGAGGTCGAGCCCGGCGGACACTCCCGCACTGGTAACGATGTTGTCCTGGTGCACGATTCGCTCGTCGGCGACTGGGGTAGCACCGAACGCCTTGAGTGCGGGAATGGTCATCCAGTGTGATGTCGCGCGCCGGCCCTCCAGCAGGCCGGCCGCCGCCAGAATCACCGAGCCCGAGCACACCGACGCCGTCCAGCTCGCGGTCGCGTGGACCTGGCGCAGCCAGTCGAGCAGAGCCTCGTCGCGTGCGTGCACCGGTGTCGCCGGGCCGCCCGGCACGAGAACGACGTCGGGCGAGGGTGTTTCGGCCAGCGAGTGCGTGGCGCCGATGATCAGCACGCCGGAGTCGGCTGTGATCGGTCCGGCTTCGTGCCAGACGAATCGCACGTCGGCGTCGGGCAGGTTGCGCAGCACCTCGTACGGGCCGATCATGTCCAGCGCGGTGAATCCGGGGTAGGCGACGAACGCGATTTGGGTCATCGGTGTTCTCCCTGCGGGTCAGGCGAATGCTTTGCGGTATTGGTCGGGGGAGATGCCCACCCGGCGAATGAAGTTGCGCCGCATGGTTTCCGCGGTGCCGAAGCCGCAGCGCGCGGCGATCGCGACGACGGTGTCGTCGGTTTCCTCCAGCTGCCGGCGCGCGGCTTCGGTGCGCACGCGTTCGACGTAGTGGCCGGGGGCCTCGCCGACTTCGTCGGTGAACACCCGGGTGAAGTGGCGTGGGCTCATCGCCGCGCGTCGGGCCAGCTCGTCGATGCTGTGCGCGCCACCCGGTTCGGTCTCGATGGCTTCCTGCACCTCGCGCACGGTCGTGCGTTTGGCCCGCGGCATCCAGACCGGCGCCGCGAACTGGGTCTGACCGCCGGGACGGCGCAGATACAGAACCAGCCAGCGCGCGGCCGTTTGCGCGACCTCGGTGCCGTGGTCGTCCTCGACCAACGCCAGGGAGAGGTCGATTCCGGCGGTGACCCCGGCGGCCGTCCACACCTTGTCGGAGCTTCGGATGAAGATCGGGTCGGGATCGACGTCGATGGCCGGGAATTCTTTGGCCAACCGTTCTGCAAAGGCCCAGTGCGTGGTGGCGCGGTGCCCGTCGAGCAGGCCGGCCTCGGCCGCCAGGAACGTGCCCGTGCAGACGGTGACGACGCGGCGCGCGGTGCGGGAGACGCTCTTGACCCAGCCGACGAGCTCGGCGTCGGCCCGTGCTTCGTCGACGCCGCCGCCCCCGGGCAGCACGACGGTGTCGACAGGCTCGCTCGGGTCGGGCAGCGGGCTTGCGGCGAAGGCCAGGCCGGTTGGGCTGGTCACCGCCCGGCCCCCGACCGAGGCCATGACGATGTCGTAGCCGCCGTTGGTCAGCAGCGATGCGCCGCTGAATACCTCGTGCGGCCCCACCACGTCGAGTGGCTGCACGCCGGGGAAGCCGACGATCACTACTTTGCGGGCCATGAACTCAGTGTTGGCCACGGCGGGTCGTGTCGTCTACGCCGTGCACCCCACAAATCAGGACATGCCGGACCTGGCCGACGGTGGCCGCCCGGGCCTTGGCAGACTGTGGGGCTATGGCACAGATAACCCTGCGCGGAAACGCGATCAACACCGTCGGCGACCTGCCCGCCGTCGGATCCTCGGCCCCGAGCTTCGCACTGACCGGCACCGACCTGAGCCCGGTCAGCAGCGACCAGTTCAGCGGTAAGCCCGTGTTGCTGAACATCTTTCCGTCCGTGGACACCCCGGTCTGCGCCACCAGCGTGCGGAAGTTCAACGAGCGCGCCGCCGGGGGCGGTGCGACCGTCATCAACGTGTCCAAGGACCTGCCGTTCGCGCAGAACCGCTTCTGCGGCGCCGAGGGCATCGAGAACGTCACCAGCGCGTCGGCGTTCCGGGACAGCTTCGGCGAGGACTATGGCGTCACCATCACCGACGGCCCGATGGCCGGACTGCTGGCGCGGGCCGTGGTGGTGATCGGCGCCGACGGCAATGTCGCCTACACCGAGCTCGTGCCCGAGATCGCGCAGGAGCCCGACTACGACGCGGCGCTCGCCGCGCTGTAGCCCCGCCTCCGTTCAGCGAGCGTGTCTGCACAACGACACGCCGCTGAACGCGTACAACTGCGCACGCTCGACCCGGGCTAGTTAGCCTGCGGCCCAAGGAAAACGGTCTCGGCCAGCATGCGCCGCAACCATGACCGGTAGGCGGCCGCGCTCCACCCGTCGCGGTGGACCATCCGCAGGTAGATTTCGACGCTGCAGAGCACCGTCGCGGTCTCGACGAGTTCGTCGAACGGGACGTCGTCCCGTAGCCATCCGCGCTCGCGGAACACGTCGAGGACTCGCCGTACTTGGCCCTTGATCCCGGTGAAGAACTCGTTGAGGTACCGATCCAGGTCTGGGTCGGAGGAGGCACCGCCAAACAACGCGGGCGCCAATTTCGCGGTCCGCTCGTGCACGCCCGTTGCAAACGAGGCGACATAGTCGAGCGCCGCTTGCGGTTCGCCGATGGCGATCATTGTGCGGCCGATTTCAAGGTTAAGAATGTTTTCTTCGCCACTCACGCCGACCCCGGCGAACTCGGCCGCCGCGATCAACAGTCCGGCCTTGGACCCCTGGCCCTGGACGGTTTCGGTCGAAACACCGGCCGCAGCAGCAATTTTCGCTAGCGTAGTGCGCGCGTAACCGTCGGCCGCGAACAGCTCCGCCGCCGCCGCGACCACCCGCGCCCGCGTCTGCTCCGCCTGCTGCTGACGCAGTTCTGATTTATACATTCGCGTCTTTGCCGATATTGACTCCGGTGGCATGGTAATGAATACTACCATCACTTAGCTAACTGGAAAGCCCCGGGAGTGCGCAATGTCATCGATTGTCATGGCCAGCATCCCGGCTCATGGCCACATCACGCCGCTGCTGACAGTGGCCGAAAACTTCGTTCGTCGCGGCGACGACGTACGGTTCGTCACCGGCTCGCGCTACGCAGACAAGGTGGCGGCCACCGGAGCGAGATTCATCCCGCTCCCTGCGGAGGCCGATTTCGACGATCAGCATCTGTTCGAGAGCTTTCCCGAACGCGCGAAGTTGAAGGGCGTCCGGGCGGCCGCCTTCGACACCGAAAACGTCTTCGCCCGCCCCGGCAAGGCCCAGTACGAGACGCTCATGGCGGCCATTGCGGCAAAGCCCGCGGATATCGTGCTCGCCGACCCGGTGTTTGTCGGCGCCATAATCATGGTCGAACATCGACGGCCAACGCGCCCCGCCGTCGTCATGTGCTCGATAATTCCGCTGCCCATCGACAGTCGCGACACCGCGCCATTCGGCCTGGGTTTTCAGCCGGCCCGTTTGCTCAACCGCCCGCGGAATGCCGCGCTGGCCGCAGTAAGCCGTCAGGTGTGGAAGCGGGCCCACCACATCATCGACGAAACGCACCGGGAGGTGCACGGCAAAGCCATGCCGGGCACCCTGGCCGATTGGGGACGCCGCGCCGACGCGATCGTTCAGTTCAGCGTCCCGTCGTTTGAGTACCGCCGCTCCGACCTACCGGCCAACCTGCATTACATCGGACCGTTGTCGGCCACGGGCTTCGAGACGCCGCTGCCGGACTGGTGGGGCGACCTCGACGGGACGCGGCCCGTCATCCACGTCACCCAGGGCACTGTCGCCAACGCCGACTACGACCAAGCCATCGCACCTACGTTGCGCGCGCTGGCCGACGAGGACGTCCTGGTCGTGGTGGCGACGGGCGGCCGCCCACTAGACACGCTGCCCCCGCTGCCGGCGAACGCCCGCGCGGCCATGTTCCTGCCCTACGACGAATTGCTGCCTCGCACATCGGTTTACGTGACGAATGGCGGCTACGGCGGCGTCCAGTACGCACTCCGCTACGGCGTGCCCATCGTGGCCACCGGCGGCAAGGAGGACAAGCCGGAGGTCGGCGCCCGGATCGCGTGGTCGGGCGTGGGCCGCCGCCTAAGAACCGAGCGACCGGCACCGCGCGCCCTGCGCCGCGATATTCTCGCGGTGCTCAACGAGCCGCGCTACCGCCAAGCCAGCCAACGCATTGCCGCCGACATGGCGACAGCCTCGGGCTTCGCGGGTCTGGCCACGATCGTCGATCGATTGGTTACTGGGCCTGCCCAAGCCGATCCGCCGCGGCGGCCAACACCTCTCGGCACCCAGTCCACATCTGCTTGATGATGTCGCCGGCCGGCGGGAGGTCGTCGATCCGTCCGGCCACCTGACCGGTATTCGCGACGCTGGCGTCCATGTCGCCGTCGAAATAGAGCCGCTGAACACGTTGCAGGGCCGCGCCGCCTTCCTCGAAAGAGGCTCCCGAAGTTGATAGGGCATCGAGCTTTTCGGCCGCAGCCGTGCGGATCACCCGCATCATCCGCTTGCCGTCGAGGGGGAGGAGCACGGTCCCGGTCTCGTCCGCGCGCAGCACGGCTTCCTTGAGATTGCCGTGCACCGGCGAGTCCGCCGACGCGAGCAACCGAGTGCCCATCTGCACCCCGTCGGCGCCAAGGACGAATGCCGCCGCCATCGACCGAGCGTCGCAGATTCCGCCGGCCGCCACGATCGGCACGTCGACGTGGGCGGCCACCAACGGCAGCAGCACCATGGTTGAGGCGCCGAACCGATTCTTGAACCCACCGCCCT
Organism: uncultured Actinomycetota bacterium; assembly: GCA_963758775.1. Taxonomy (GTDB): domain Bacteria; phylum Actinomycetota; class Actinomycetes; order Mycobacteriales; family Mycobacteriaceae; genus Mycobacterium. The sequence goes on along the minus strand of CAVWWU010000008.1, from coordinate 597,470 downwards.
CGACGCCCTCGACGACGAGCCCGTCCACGCCGGCGTCGACAGCCTTCTTGGCCGCGGCCAAGGTTCCGACGACATGGAACACGGTGATGCCGGCGTCGTGCAGGCGCGCGGCGAAAAGCGCGGGATCGCCCGCCGAGGTGGTCACGAAGCGGATGCCGTTGGCGACGAGCAGGTCCACCATGCCCGGGTCGCGGTTGAACAGCAGGGCGATGTTGGCGCCGACCGATCCCGTCGGTGAGATCGCGAACCCGTCGGAGGTCGGCGCGGCCTTGGTCGGAAGTGGTCTCGATGATGCCCAGCGCGCCCGCGTTGGACACCGCGGCGGCCAACCGCGCGCCGGCGATGTACGTCATCGGCGCCTGGATGATCGGGATGTCGATGTGGGCGAGGGCGCAGAGCCGGTTCATCGCGCCTCCCGGGGATCGACGAGTTCACGAAAGCGGTCCGCCGGGTAAACCGACGCACCCAGGCCGCGGACCCGCTCGGCCAAGCCCTTGTCCGATGTCACGACGCGGATTTCGTCCGACCGGTCGTCGGCCTGCACCAGCCGCACGATTTCGTCGTCGGCCGAATTCGCCGCCGCCCTGGGAGCATGGGTTACCTCGATCCGCGTGGTCGGCATTGCCTGCGAGGGGGGCCGCTCGAACACCACGGTCACCTGATCGCCGTCAGCCCACCGGTCGAGCTTTTCCACCAGCGCGATCATCGCAGCGCCGCGGTCCTTCCACCAACCGTCGGGGCGAGTTCCGATCACGTTCATGCCGTCGACGATCCAGCGCACACCTCACCGTACGGCGAAAGAGATCGGCCCGGCCCGGGGTTGCGCTTGGGGGGCAACTGCGAACCTCGGACCGGGCCGATCAGTACGAAGAGAACCTTCCTGGGAAGATTCCCGAAGTGATTCTATGTGACCCGAGCGGGTAGTTGATGCACTTCTTCTGCTAGCTCACAAATGACTTAAAAGCCGTTCGGCGAACACGTCAGGGTGCTCCCTATGCATGAAGTGCCCGCCCGGCATCTCCTCGACGATGTATTCATTCTCGAACATCCGCGCGGCGCCCCGAAAATCCGACGGTTCCGCCACCGGATCGTCCAACCCGGCAAACACCACAGCCGGCACGGTGATCCGCGCCCGCAACGAGGCGCTGGGGATGGGCGAGAGCTTCCGGTAATAGCCGAACGCGGCATTCAAGCTGGCGGGATCCGAAAACGCCGCGCGGACCGCGTCGAACTCCGCTGGATCCGGGTTCCAGGTCGGAGACCATCGCCGGTAGATAGCGGGCAGCGCGGCAAAGTCATCTCGCGCGAACCGTGCGGCGGCGCCCGGCAGCTTGTAGAGCGCGAAATGGCGCACACCCCAGACCTTCCGCGGCGTCGGCTTGAGCGCCGCCGGGTGTGGAATCGCGAGGGCGAAAACCTTTTTCACCCGATCCGGGGCCAGCCCGGCCGCGCCGTACGCGGCCGAAGCACCGAAGTCGTGCCCGACGACGATGGCCTCGCTGGCGCCGAGAGCTTCGATCAACGCAAGGGGGTCGCGCGCCAAGGTCTCCTGATCGGTGTCACGGTCCGGGATGCCGCTCGGGGCGTAGCCGCGCAGAAAGGGGCTGACGGCCCGATATCCCTTGGCGGCGATGCGCGGCCGAAGCTCGTCCCAGGTGTGCGCCGTGTCCGGGAACCCGTGCAGCAGCAACACCAGCGGCCCCGAGCCCTCCTCGAGGTAGCCAAATCTCAGCCCGTTGGCGTCGACGAATTGGATCGCATCGCCCATGGCCAGTGGACTTTACGCCGCACCTTCCTGCGCTGCGAGGTTGTGCTCCGCGGGGTAGGCGTGGATCAATGCCGTGGCCAGTTTGGGGACGGCGTGAGTGAGTTCGTGTTCGGCGTCGTGCGCGATGCGGTGCGCCTGCGCCAGGTCGAGGGTGGGGTCGACGTCGAGTTCGGCGTCGGCGTGCAGGCGGTGCCCGATCCAGCGCATGCGCACGCTCCGCACCGCCTGCACCCCGGGCTGGGCGGCCAGCGCTTGTTCGGCGGTGTCGACCATCGCCGGGTCCACCCCGTCGAGCAAGCGGCGGAACACGTCGCGCACCGCGGTGCGCAGCACGGCGAGGATCGCCACGGTGATGACCAGGCCGATGATCGGATCGGCCAGCGGAAACCCAAGTGCGACACCGCCTGCGGCCAACACCACCGCCAACGAGGTGAGCCCGTCGGTGCGCGCGTGCAGTCCGTCGGCGACCAGCGCAACCGAGCCGATGCGCCGTCCCACCCTGATTCGATAGACCGCGACCCACTCGTTCCCGACGAACCCGATGAGCCCGGCGACCGCGACCCAACCGACGTGTTGGATCGGTTCGGGATGAGTCAACCGCATGATCGCTTCGTATCCGGCGACGATCGCCGACAGGGCGATCATCGCGATCACGAATAACCCGGCCAGATCCTCGGCGCGACCCAGCCCATAGGTGTAGCGGCGCGTCGCGGCCTTGGTGCCCAGCGCGAACGCGATCCACAACGGCACCGCGGTCAGGGCGTCGGAGAAGTTGTGGATGGTATCGGCGGCCAGCGCCACCGACCCGGAGGCGAGCACCACGACGATCTGGGCCACCGCGGTCAGTCCGAGCACCAGCAGGCTGATCTTGACCGCACGGATGCCGGCGGCGCTGGATTCCAGTACGTCGTCGACGCTGTCGGCCGCATCGTGCGAGTGGGGGGCCACGATCTCCTTGATGGCGCCGCGCAGGCCGTGCGGATGGTGGTGGTCGCCATCGTGGATGTGCGGCCGACAACTATCTGCATGCATACGCAGATAATAAGGCATGGGGCCGTCGAACGGCCAGCGCAACGTCGCTTAACATCAGCCCATGCGCGGCTCAAAAATCCTCATCACCGGCCCTACCGGCCAGGTTGCCACTCCCATCGCCAAGGCCCTCGCTGCCGACAACGAGGTGTGGGGCATCGCCCGATTCACCAACCCCGCCGTTCGCGAAGACCTTGAGAAAGCGGGGGTGCGGTGCCAGACCGTCAACCTGGCGGCGGGGGACTTCACCGACCTCCCGTCAGACTTCGACTACGTGCTCAACCTGGCGGTGGCCAAGAGCGGCAGCTGGGAAAAGGACCTTGGCGCCAACGCCGAATCGGTGGGCCTGCTGATGTCGCACTGCCGCGGCGCCAAGGGCTTCCTGCACTGTTCGTCGGGCGCCGTGTATGACCCGCCGGGCGACGAGCCCCGCACCGAGAACGCCGACCTCGGCGACAACCACAAGTCCTTGTTCCCGACGTACTCCATCTCCAAGATCGCCGGCGAGGTTGTGGCCCGGACCATGGCTCGCGTCCTCGGCCTGCCCACGACCATCGCCCGCCTCAACGTCCCGTACGGCGACAACGGCGGGTGGCAGTTCTACCACATGGAGATGATGCTGGCCGGCATCCCGATCCCGGTTCCGCCCGGCGGTCCGGCCAACTACAACCCGATTCACGAGGACGACATCATCGCGACCATCCCCAAGCTGTTCGAGGTGGCGTCGATCCCGGCGACCACGCTCAACTGGTGCGGCCACCAGACCGTCAGCCTGCAGGAATGGTGCGGCTACCTGGGTTCGCTCGTCGGCAAAGAGCCGGTGTTCGCCGAGAGCGACGAAGCGCTGCGCGGCAATCCCACCGACTCGAGCCGGATGCGTGAGCTCGTCGGCCAGACGACGGTCGACTGGCGCGACGGGCTGCGCCGGATGGCGACGAAATTCCACCCGGAGTTGGTCGGCTCCTAAGGAGCGGGCTAGGAATTTCCGGGCGTACCGGGAGCGCCGATAAGGCCGGGGTCTCCGCCCGTTCCACCGGTGCCGCCGTTGACGCCGTTACCGCCGTCACCGCCGTTGCCGAAGATGGACGGCGTGGTGCTGCCGCCCATGGTGATCGTGGCGTTGCCGCCGTTGCCGCCGTTGGCGGCCAGACCACCGGTACCGGCGTTGCCGCCGGTGCCGCCGCCGCCGATAAAACCGACAGCGTCGCCGCCACCGCCGCCGTCGCCGCCGGTGCCCAGCGCACCGGTGGCGTCGCCGCCGTGGCCGCCGGCACCGCCGATGGCCGCGCCAAATGTCACGCCTTCGCCACCAGTGCCCCCGTTGCCGCCGGTGCCGCCGTTGCCTGCCGCACCACCGTTGCCGCCGGCACCGCCGCCGGCGATACCCGAGAGCGTTGTACCCAGCCCGGCGTCGCCGCCGTTACCCCCTTGGCCACCGGTGCTACCGGCGGCACCGCCGTGGCCGCCGTTACCGCCTTGGGCTGTGCCGGCCCCGATCAGAGCGGAGCTGCCGGCCGCGCCACCCAAGCCGCCGTCCCCGCCAAAGCCCCCGATGCCGGCACCGCCGGTGCCAGCGCCACCAGCACCGCCGGCACCGCCCTGCACCAAGTCGAATCCGATGAGGTCGCCGCCGGCGCCCTCGCCTCCAACCCCACCGTTCCCGCCGACACCCGTCACACCGGCCGCGGCGCCGCCGGCGCCGCCGTTACCGCCCTGCGCAAAGGCGACTCCGGCGAGGCTGCTGGCCGTGCCGGTACCACCGTTGCCGCCGTTTCCACCTTGGCCCCCGACGCCGGTTTCGGCACCACCTGCGCCGCCGGCACCGCCGAAACCGGCGATCAGACCGTGCCCATTGCCACCGTGACCGCCGTCGCCGCCGGTGACGGCGCTCGCACCGCCGGCGCCGCCCGAGCCACCGCTGCTGAAGATGGCACCGCCCGCGCCGCCCGCGCCGCCGGTGCCGCCGATCCCAATGGTGGCCGACCCGCCTTGGCCACCGGCACCTCCGACGCCCCAGAGCAGCCCGGCGTTGCCGCCTGCGCCGCCGTTGCCGCCGACGTTTGCACCGGTGTCGTTCCCGCCCGCGCCACCGATGCCGCCCTTGCCGTAGAGGAGGCCGCCCGATCCGCCCGCGCCGCCGGTGGCGCCGGGGTTCGTGCTGGCGCCGCCGTTGCCGCCGACGCCGAAGATCCAGCCGCCGTTGCCGCCGTTGGTCCCGACTCCGCCTACCGTCGTCCCGTTCGCGCCGTTGCCGACCAACGGGCGGCCGGTGAGCAGCTCGACGGGCGAGAACAAGGTGAACTGCTGGGCGACGCTCACGATCGCCTCCAAGGGCCCGACATTGGCCGCCTCGCCCGCCGCATACGCAGCGCCCGATCCACTCAGGAGATCGACAAACTGCGAATGGAAGTTCGCGGCCTGCGCGCTCAGCGCCTGGAACTGCGCACCGTGGCTGGAAAACAGCGAGGCGATCGCCGCTGACACCTCATCGGCGGCGGCGGGCGCCAGCTTGAGCGTCGATGGCAGCGCCGCCGAGGTGGAGTCCTTTATCGCCTCCCCGATCCCACTCAAGTCTGCTGAGGCTGAGGCCACGGCTTCAGGTGTTGCGATCAGGAAAGGCGACAATTTCTGCTCCGATCACTCGAGTGGTGAGACCGACTAAGGAGAATAAAGATAGCGACCGAAACTGTGTATGGGGAGTAGGTCGGCTGTGGGTTTTGGGATCAATTCCGCAATTTTCTGCGGAGACTGCCGTGCCGTCGGCGGCCAAGCAATGTTCAAGTGCTCGAGGCACTTACAGCGCTGTTTGCTAACTCCGGTGTGCCGCCACACCACGCTTATGGGCACCGAATTAATAAGAATAGAAGTGTAAAAATTCGCTAATAGACGGGAACCTAGTCGACAAGGATTTGCGCGGGATAGCCAGCAGGTCCGCGATCATCATTCCCAGAAGCCGCGAAACCGAGGTTCACGACCGGCTACTCGGCGTGGCCGGCGTTGTTGCTCGGTTCGTTTGATCGCGATGCGGCGGCCTGGCCTCCCTTATGCGCCGGGAGGTTGCGAAGCGGTGGGCGAGGGATCGTTGAAACTATGCGACCGGTCTGAGAACAGTCCTATGCTGCGTTTTCACCCACTGCGCTTGATCGCGGGAGGCTCAGATGTCGTTCGTAGTCGCAGTACCCGAGACCTTGTCGGCAGCGGCATCAGATGTCGAGGGCATCGGTTCGTTGCTGACCGCAGCCAATTGGGTAGCCACACGCCCGACGACGGCAGTAGTGGCGGCTGCCGAGGACGAGGTCTCCGCCGCGGTGGCGTCGCTCTTTTCCGGCCACGGGCAGGCGTTTCAGGCACTGAGCGGTCGGGCCGCGGCGTTTCACGCACAGTTCGCGCGGACCCTGAGCGGGGCGGGAAGCGCGTATGCGGCCGCGGAGGCGGCGAGTGCGGATCCGCTCACGTCATTGGTCGGGTTCTTTCAACAATTCGGAGTCTTCTCGCCGGTTGAGTTGGCGACGGGGCGCCCGATGTTCGGCAACGGCGCCAGCGGCGCGGCGGGAACCGGACAGGCCGGTGGTGACGGAGGGTGGTTTATCGGCAACGGCGGCAACGGCGGCTCGGGCACGACGGGCGCCAATGGCGGGACGGGGGGCGCCGGCGGTAAGGCGGGCCTGTGGGGCGCCGGCGGTGACGGCGGCGCCGGTGGAGAGGCGACGGGTGCGGACGGCACCGGTGGGATCGGCGGGGTCGGCGGGGCCAACGGACTGATCGGCGGCGGCAACGGCGGGATCGGCGGGGCGGGAGGAGGCGGCGCAGCCGGCATGGCGGGGACCGACGCCGGGGTCGCGGGTGGGAATGGCGGTGACGGCCAAGCCGGCGGTGCTGGCGGGCACGGTGGTGCCGGCGGCGCCAACCGCCAGCTGTTCTCGCTGCAGGCAAGCAGCGGAGCCGGTGGTGTCGGCGGTGTCGGCGGGAACGGAGGGGGCGGTGGGGCCGGCGCCGACGGTGCGGCCGGCGTGGCCGGCACCAACGCCGGTGCCGGCGGTGGTGGCGGCAACGGGGGCGACGGCGGGGCCGGGGGCGTAGGCGGAGCCGGTGGTGCTGTCGGGGTCAATGACTCGCTGTTCGGCGGCCACCTCGGACTCAACAGTGACGGCGGGGCCGGCGGTGCCGGCGGCGATGCGGGCACGCCCGGTAGCGGTGGCCACGGCGCCGATGGCACGGCCTTTTTCCAGAACGGCGGCAATGGCGGTAGTGGCGGCAACCCGGGCGCTGCCGGTGACGGCGGTCCCGGCGGTGCGGCCGGAACCGGTGGCGCCGGTGGCGCTGACGGCGCCGCTGGTGTCGGCGGAGCCGCGGTCACTAGTGGCGGCAACGGCGGTGACGGCGGTTCAGGCTTTACCGCCATCGCTCTGGGCGCTGACGGCGGGGCCGGCGGAAATGGCGGCGATGGCGGGTCGGTCGGCAACGGCGGCGGCGGGGGCGCCGGCGGCAACGGCGCGGCCGGCGCCAACGGCATCAACGGTGCCAATCCGGGTGACTCTGGCACCGATGGCACGGCCGGCGGGGCCGGCGGCGACGGCGGCGCCGGCGGGGCCGGCGGCTCGACCCTGGGCAACGGAGGCGCCGGCGGCGCCGGTGGCAGCGGCGGTGGCGGCGGCAATGGCGGCAGCGGGGCCGTGGGTGCCGCCGGCGTATCGGGCATTGACGACGGCGCGGCCGGCAATGGCGGCAGCGGCGGCGACGGGGCAGCCGGCGGCGACGGCGGGGCGGGCGGGCTCGGCGGCACGGCGACCCACGGCAGCACCGGCGCGACGGGCGCCGGCGGCGCCGGCGGCGACGGCGGCAATGCGGGGACACCGAGCGACGGAGGCACCGGCGCCGCCGGTGTCAACGGCGTGGCGGGGTCCGGCGACAACCTCGGCGCGGGCGGCGACGGCGGCAATGGCGGCAACCCGGGGACGGCCGGCAACGGCGGCACCGGTGGCGCCGGCCTCACCCCCGGCGCCGACGGCACCAACGGCGTCGCGGTTACAGGCCCGGCCGGGAACGGCGGGGCCGGGGGTGCCGGCTTTAGCCCCACCGCCGCGGGTGCGTCGGGTGGCAACGGCGGCGACGGCGGCGACGGCGGGGCGACCGGCAACGGGGGCGCGGGAGGGGCCGGCGGCGACGGTGTGGCCGGCACCGCCGGCGCCGATGCCTCTACACCCGGCGGTGACGGGGGCAACGGCACGAACGGCGGCAGTGGCGGGGCCGGCGGCAACGGCGGCGCGGGCGGATCAACGTCCGGCGACGGGGGCGCCGGCGGGGCCGGGGGCACCGGCGCGCGCGGCGGCAACGGCGGCAACGGCACCAACGGCGCCGGCGCCACGCACGCCGGCGACAGTGGCCAAGACGGCGGGTCCGGCGGCGACGGCGGAGCCGGGGGCGTGGGCGGGGCAGGCGGCAACGGCGGCACCAGCAACCACCGGCCACGTCGGCGTCAACGGCGACGGCGGCAACGGCGGCGACGGCGGCAACGCCGGCACGCCCGGCAGCGGCGGGGACGGCGCCGACGGCGACGCGACCACCCCAGGCGGCGGCGACGGCGGCAACGGCGGCAACGCAGGTGACACCGGAGCCGCGGGCACCGGCGGAGCGGCCGGCGCCACCCACGGCGGCGGCGGAACCGCCGGAACCGGGGGCACCGCGGGCACTGCGGTCAGCGCCCCAGCCGGCAACGGCGGCAACGGGGGCACGGGCGCCGGCGGTGTCAACCCCGGCGAAAGCGGCGGCAACGGCGGAGCCGGCGGCAACGGCGGATCGATCGGCAACGGCGGCAACGGCGGGGCGGGCGGCGACGGCGCCGCCGGCACGAGCGGCGGCAACGGCGCCGACGGCACATCCACCAGCCCCGACGCCACCGATGGCCACACGGGTCAAGCCGGCGGAGCCGGCGGAGCCGGCGGCACGGGCGGCGATGGCGGCTCGCTGGCCACCAACACCGCCGGCAACGGCGGCAACGGCGGCAACGGCGCCGACGGCGGAACCGGAGGCAACGGCGGAACCGGCTATGACGCCGCCAGCGGCGCCACCGCGGGCATGGCCGGCGGCAACGGCGGCAACGGCGCCAACGGCGGAGCCGGGGGCACGGGCGGGGCAGGCGGGGCCGCCGGCACAGCAACCAACGGCCACGTCGGCGTCAACGGCGACGGCGGCAACGGCGGCGACGGCGGCAACGCCGGCATGCCCGGCAGCGGCGGGGACGGCGCCGACGGCGACGCGACCACCCCAGGCGGCGGCGACGGCGGCAACGGCGGCAACGCAGGTGACACCGGAGCCGCGGGCACCGGCGGAGCGGCCGGCACCACCCACGGCGGCGGCGGAACCGCCGGAACCGGGGGCACCGCGGGCACTGCGGTCAGCGCCCCAGCCGGCAACGGCGGCAACGGGGGCACGGGCGCCGGCGGTGTCAACCCCGGCGAAAGCGGCGGCAACGGCGGAGCCGGCGGCAACGGCGGATCGATCGGCAACGGCGGCAACGGCGGGGCGGGCGGCGACGGCGCCGCCGGCAACAACGGAGCCGACGGGGTCAACCCGGGTGATTCGGGAACGGCCGGACAGGCCGGCGGGTCGGGAGGCAACGGCGGGGCCGGCGGTCAAGGCGGTTCGACCTTCGGCAACGGCGGCAACGGCGGGACCGGTGGTACCGGCGCCGACGGCGGCGGCGGCGGCAGCGGCATCGCGGGGGCCGACGCCACGACACCCGGGGCAGGGGGCAACGGCGGCGGTAACGGCGCAGACGGCGGCGCGGCCGGCAAAGGCGGTAACGGCGGCGACGGCGGCAACGCACCCCACGGCACCCAAGGCAACGGCGGCAACGGCGGCAACGGCGGCAACGGCGGCACACCCGGCGACGGCGGCAACGGGGGAGCCGGCGCCGACGGCGCCGGCTCAGGCTCCGGCAGCACCCAGAACGGGCAGCCCGGCCAGGCCGGCGGCAACGGCGGGGCCGGCGGCAACGGCGGTAACCCGGGCGCAGGCGGCGCAGGCGGGACCGGCGGCACCGGCGCCACCTTCGGGGCGAACGGCACGGCCGGTAGCACACCCACCAGCGGCGGAGACGGCGGCACCGGCGGCACCGGCGGCAACGGGGGCGACGGCACCCCGGGCGGACCCCCCCAGACCCCTGCGGGCGCTGGTGGCGCCGGTGGCGTCGGTGGCCTCGGCGGCAACGGTGGAGCGGTCGGGAACGGCGGCCTCGGTGGGACCGGCGGCGACGGCGGCACCGGCGGCCGGGGTACCGTTGCCTTCCAAACTGTTGTCTCCAATGGCGCCGACGGCGGTGCCGGCGGGGCCGGGGGCACCGGCGGAGCGGGAGTTACCGGCGGCGATGGCGGCACCGGCGGCACCGGCGGCGACGGCGGCCCCCCGTATAGCAACAACCAAGGTGGCACCGGCGGCGCCGGTGGCAACGGCGGCAATGGCGGCACCGGCCAGGGTGGCGGCGGCCAGGGGGGCAACGCCGGAGCCGCTGGCGGTCCCACTTTTGGCATGTTCCCCGGACGCGGCGGCACTGGCGGCGACGGCGGAACCGGCGGGCCCAGCTAGAGCGCGGCCAGGCTCACGGCTTCACCAAACGCGAACGTAGTCGACCAGCATTTGCGCGGGATAGCTGCCCGGCCCGGGGTCGCCACCACCGGACCCGGCGACCGCAAGATTCAGCACGGGATACACGGTGTAGCCGGGGTTGTTGAACGGCCAGTCGGGCAGCGAGTTGGCCGGGACGTTGAAGTAGGGCGCGGCGCCGTCGGAGTAGTCCTGCCAGAAGCGGATGCCGGCCTCGTCCCATTGGCAGCGCCAGGTGTGCCACGCGCTGTTCACCGCGATGTTGTGGGTCTTCCACTCCGAGCCGTTCGACTTCGCGTGCACGGTGGTGGCCGACGGCCAGCTCCCGTTGCCGTACCACTCGAGGATGTCGATTTCGCCGCCGGGATCGTCGTTGCCCAGCCACCAGGCGGGCCAGGCGCCGGGGGTCAGGCAGTCGAGTTTGACCCGGGCCTCCCAGTTGTGCCCGACGCCTCCGCGCCAGTTGCTGGTCAGGCGGCCGCTGTAAAAGGTGGGACCGTCCTTCGCGGCGCGGATGACGAGGTTTGAGTTGCCGTCCAGGAACACGTTCTGGCGGTCGTCGCGGTATTGCCCGACGTGCTCGGGCAACTCCCAGTACGTCGGATCCTTCATCGGCTCGCGGGCGCGCGCTACGTGCCACTTCGCGCCGTCGGGGGCCGAGCCGGCCGGGCCGTCGAACTCGTCCTGGAATATGTAGGCGCCTTGACCCGACGGCGCCGCGGGACGTGGCGGACTGGCGTTGGCGCCGGGACTGGAAACCGCGGCTGCCAGCCCCCCGAAACCCGCAACCATCATCATGGTGCGACGATCCATCTCTGGCATAAGCACCCGACGATAGCAGCCCCTAATCGTCGGCGACGAGTCCCTGCACCTGTTGGTAGTAGACGATCTTGCCTGCACCAGCCCAATTGCCTTCGGGTATCTCGTGAATCAGCGTCCACACGTGATACGCGCGGGGGCCCGCGGGGTCGATGCCCGCGGCGGCGCAGATGGCGGCATGCACGTCGGCGGCGAGCTGCTCCTTGCGCTCTTTGTTCAGCGCCCCACCGAACACCGTCATGTCGGCCCGGAATCGGGGCTCGCCGGGTTGGCGCCCGCCCACCAACTGCGCGCCGGGGTCCAGCGCATGCAGGTAGACCATCGTGTTCTCCCGCATGAACGCGGTGTCCGGGGCCCGTTCGGCACGCAGCAGCACGGTCACCAGTTCGTCGGTCAGTGTGCTGAGCGCCTCGTCGGCAAGCGAGCCGCGCACGAACGTCAGATCGATCATCGGCATGGTGGCATCACGACTTCCTCAACCCTCGCACCCCGGCGTTGTTCATGACACCCACGTGCATGCGTGACGCTCCTCTGCCCGCGACTAGCCGATCGGCTACCCTGCGACCATAACCGAAGGTGCTTAGCCGATCAATGTTTTCTTGGCGCGGGTCGGCTACCAGTAGCGCAAGGCTTGCCGAAACAGTTCCGCCAGAACCGGTTTCGTCATCTCCCGCGGCGCGTTCTGCAACAGTCGCTGCTGCGGATGCGCGCCTTCGGTCAGGGCCGTCACGTCGTCTTCGGTGTAGCCCACACCGCTCAGCCCGTTGGGGATACCCACGGCGCGCATGATGCGGATCAACTCGCCGGCCAGCACCTCGCCGGCGTCGTCGGCCTCGGCGTGCCGGGTGTCGGCGCCGAGCAGCCGCGCGCCCTCCAGGTGTCGTTCGGGGCTTGCCTCCGCCGTATAGCGGAACACCGAGGGCGCGTTGACGATGACGGCCATGCCGTGCGGCACCAGCGGCTCGTCGGCCGGGTAGCCCGACGGGCGGAACTCTCGCACCAGCCCGGCGACCGCATACGCCATGCCGTGGGGTGCGTGCACGCCCGCGTTGCCGAACGCGATGCCGGCAAGCGTTGCGGCCCACATCATTTGCTCACGGGCCTCGGCGTCGGCGTCGTCACTGACGGCCCGCTCCAGGTAGGTGCCCAGCAGGCGCAGCGCCTCACGGCAGCCCAAGTCGCTCCACGGGTTGGCGCCCTGGCTCATGGGCCGCAGGGTCGGGCGTTCGGGCGCGGCCCGCAACACGTAGGGACTCGCGGTGTAGGACTCCAACGCGTGCGAGAGCACGTCGAGTCCGGCCGCGGCGACGACCTCGGGCGGCAGGCTCGCGGTGCAGTCGGGGTCGACGAGCGCTTCGGTGGGCCGCAACGCGTGCGACGCGATGCCCGTCTTCGCCTTCATCGACAGCAGGTCGAAGATCGTGATGCCGGTGACCTCGCTGCCGGTGCCCGCCGTCGTCGGGCAGGCGATGTGTGGCTTGAGCGGACCGGGTACGGGTTTGCCTTCGCCGACGGGCTTGTTGACGTAGGCGAGGAAATCGGCCGGGTGGGTGGCGTACAGGTTGGCGGCCTTGCACGTGTCGATGACGGAGCCGCCGCCCAGCGACACGTAGCCGTCGGGGTTGGTTTCTTGCGCGAAGCGCGCGGCCTCTTTGAACGATGCGTCGGTGGGCTCGACGTGCGCGCCGGTGTAAGTGATCACATCCAAACCGGCCGCGACCAGTGAGCCGTGCGTCGTGGCGAAAATCGGCAGTTGGGCGACGGCCGCGTCGGAGAACAGCGCCACCCGCCGCAGCCCGAGTGCGCGGGCCCGGTCTCCCACCTCCGCCAGGCATCCACGCCCGAAGGTGACCCGCGATGCGTCGACGGTGAACGCTCCGTCGCAGCCCTCGGCAGCGAGTGGATATTCGCAACAGGCCATCGCGACGGCAATCTACCCGCACAACCGAAAAGTTCCGAACCTAGCGCAGGTTCGGAACTATCTCGGTGTGATGCTGCGGCGTCAAGACCCCGCGCGATAGCGGGTCAGGAACGCGAAGGACGCGATCGCCGCGACGGTACCGAACGCGCCCCAGAGCACGAGCTGGAACACGACCGAGCCGAGGAACACACCGAAGGTGGCGGCGAGGTAGAGCACCCAGATCAGGCGGAAGAAGCTCCAGGCCGCGGCGATCCCGGTGCTGATCCCGATCACCAGGCTGCGCTGGCGGTCGACGCGATTGACGTGTTCTTGGATGCTGGTCGGCAGGAGTTGCATGCGAGGTCGTCCTTTCGTAATGCATCGCCAGGGTGGCTTTGCTATTACGGCAAGTACAGATCGCCTCGGTGGCTACCGATCCCAAGAATCGGCCTCCGCGACACTGCAACGACGCACACGACACGGGGCGGGTTTGCGTGATTTAAGTTTCGACGTCCGCCGCCCGGTTCATCTCGGCCTGGAACTGCCGGTACCGCTCCGCGCGGCCCGGCCGGCGCCGCACGATCAACCACCCGACGGCCAGCGCGACGAACCACAGCGGAAACCACGCCAGCGCGACCGCGGTTTCGTGGTCGGTGAGCAGCGTCCAGATGACGAACACGAAGAAGGCGACGACGCCCCAGCAGCTCGCGACACCGCCGGGCAGCTTGTAGGTCGAGCCGGCGCGACGGTCGGGGTGGCGGCGGGCGTAGACGATGTAGCTGACGACGATCATCGTCCATACGAATAGGAACAGCAGCGCCGAAACCGTGGTGACCAAGGTGAAGACGTCGATCACCGAATCGCCTGCGTAGAGCAGCGGAACCGAGATCAGCAGCGCCGGAGCGGTGGCGAGTAGCGCCGTCGCCGGCACGCCGCCGCGGTTGAGCCCGCGAAAGATCAGGGGGGCGCTGCCTTCGTCGGCAAGCCCGAAAAGCATGCGGCCGGTGGAGAATAGGCCCGAGTTGGCCGACGAAGCGGCCGACGTCATCACGACGAAGTTCACCATCGACGCGGCGGCGCCGAACCCGGCCAGGGAGAACATCATGACGAACGGGGACTGCCCGCTGGAAAACTGCCGCCACGGGACGACGACGAGGATCGCCAGCAGCGCGGCGATATAGAAGACGGCAACGCGCACCGGCACGGCGTTGATCGCGCGGGGGAGCGTGCGGCGCGGGTCGGCGGTCTCGGCCGCCGCGGTGCCGACGAGTTCGACGCCGACGAACGCGAAGAACGCGATCTGGAAGCCACCGACCACGCCCATGAATCCGGTGGCGAAGAATCCGCCGTCGTTCCAGAGGTTGTCGACCGCGGCGTGGTCACCGTGCGGGGAGACGAAGTTGGTGGCGACCAAGATCCCGCCGACGATGATCAGGCAGAAGATCGCGGCGATCTTGATCAGGGCGAACCAGAACTCGATTTCGCCGAAGTTGCCGACCCGGGACAGGTTGAACAGCAGCACCAATCCGACCGTGGCCACGGCCGGTAGCCACGCCGGCACGTCGGGCCACCAGAATTTTGAGTAGCCGGTGATCGCGATGATCTCGGCGACGCCGGTGACCACCCAGGCGAACCAGTAGGACCACCCGACGAAAAAGCCCGCCGCGGGCCCCAGCAGGTCGGCCGCGAAGTCGACGAACGACTTGTAGTTGAGGTTCGACAGCAGCAGTTCGCCCATCGCGCGCAGCACGAGGAACACGAAGAAACCGATGATTCCGTACACCACGAGGACGGCCGGGCCGGCGTGGGAGATCGTTCGCCCGGAGCCCATGAACAAGCCGGTGCCGATCGCGCCCCCGATGGCGATCAGCTGAATCTGGCGGTTGGACAAGCCGCGGCGCAGATGCGACGCCGCTGGGCCACTAGTGGGGGTGGTGACCTCGTCCAACATGGCGCTGACAATAAAGGTCGGTGACCTCCGCTGTTGCCGATTACGTCAAACTGTGAGCAGGCGATAGAGCCCGATCAGCCCGACCACCACGATCGTCGCGCGCAGCGCGTTCGGCGACAGCCGGCGCCCGTAGCGCGCGCCCAGAAATCCGCCGACCAGCGAGCCCGCCGCGATCAGGCCGGCCACGGGCCAACTGACCCGGTCGAAAGCCACCAACGTATAGCCCACCGCGGCAACCACATTCACCAGCAGCGCCAGGAGATTCTTGGCCGCGTTCATGCGCTGCACGGATTCCGGCAGCAGTGCGCCCATCACGCCGACCAGCAGGATGCCCTGCGCGGCGGTGAAGTAGCCGCCGTAGACGCCGACGGCGAACGTGCCGACCACCAGCGCGGTCATCCGCGCCGGGGTGATCTGCTCGGCGGACCGTCCGGCGTCCTCGGCTCGCCGGCGCGCCCACGCCTGGATGCGCGGCCCGAGCACCACGAGGATCAGGGCAAGCAGCAATAGCACCGGCACCACTTCGCCGAACACCTGCTCCGGCAGATGTAGCAGGAGATAGGCGCCCAGCGTGGCTCCGATCACCGACGCCGGGATCTGCCACCGCAAGCGATCCCACTGGCCGGACAGCTCGGCGCGATAGCCCCAGGTGCCCGACGCGCTGCCCGCCACCAGCCCGACCGCGTTCGACATGGTCGACGTCACCGGGGGATAGCCGAGAGCGACGAGCGTCGGGAAGGTGATCAGCGTCCCGGATCCGACGAGCGCGTTGATCGCGCCGGCGGCGAGCCCGGCCACGACGATCAGGGCCATGTGGGAAATCGACACCCGCAAACCCTAGTTGGCCGCCTACAGACGCAATGGCGAGCCGTTTGCCCACGGATTTGATTATGCGACCGCCCGGGTTGGTGGCCAAGGTGTGGCCGGTCCGTGACCTGCGTGCGACAGCCGCACTGGACGCTCATCCTCATGACGCCGATCGCGTATCTCTGTGTTGCGATGACGGCACTCTGCGTCGGCTATTACTTCGGCCGTCGTGCGGGGTCGACGAGCGTGCCGTGGCGGAAACGGACATCGCGCGTTTCGCTGGCCAGGGCGGCGCTCAGCCTGGCGGTGTTGGTAGGTGTTCGTCGCGTCCAACGGAATCTCTTGCGAGGCATAATCCCTTGTGCCACTTTAGCTTCAGCAGTCACACGGCGGCCATTCTTGTCGGGGGTTCTTCGTAAAATTTGAGGCATGGGTTGCGGTAGTCGTGAGGAGATCGTCGAGGTTCTCGACGTTCTCGAGGGCGCCCTGGATCGCTTGTGCGGGTTGTCTTTTGATGTGTTGACGACCCCGGAACGGTTGCGTGTCTTGGAGCGCCTGGAGCGCGCCGCGCGCAGGCAGCGCACACCGCAGCATGCGTTGATCAATCAACTCGGCGCGCAGGCCGGCCAGGAAGAGTTGGGCGGCACGCTGCGCTGCGCGTTGGCTAACCGGTTGCGGATCACCAAGTCTGAGGCCGGCCGGCGCATCGCCGAAGCGGCGGATCTGGGTGAGCGGTGCGCGATGACCGGGGAGCCGTTGGCGCCGCGGCTCAGTCACACCGCCGCCGCCCAGCGTGACGGGCTGATCGGGGACGGGCACGTCAAAGAGATCCGCAACTTCTTCGCCCCACCTGCCCGCCGAAATCGACCTGGGTACCCGCGAGGCCGTCGAACTCGTGCTGGCCACCAAGGCCACCGAGTATCGCCCCGACGAACTCGCCGGACAAGCCCAACAACTCATGGACTGGCTGCACCCCGACGGCGACTTCAGCGACCAAGAGCGCGCCCGCAAACGCGGCATCGTGATCGGCAAGCCCGAATTCGACGGCATGACACGCCTCACCGGCCTGCTCACCCCCGAGCTACGCGCGGCCATCGAAGCCGTGCTCGCCAAACTCGCCGCCCCCGGCGCGTGCAACCCCGACGACGAAACACCCGCCGTCGACGAGGAACCCGATGCGGATGCGGTGGGCCGCGATCAGCGCTCGACCGCACAACGCAACCACGACGCTTTTCTTGCCGGGATGCGCGGGCTGATCGCCTCGGGAAAGCTGGGCCAACACAACGGGCTACCCGTGTCCATCATCGTCACCACCACCCTGCAAGACCTCGAGGCCGCCACCGGCAAGGGCGTCACGGGTGCAGGCACCCTGGTGCCGATCTCCGATGTCATCCGCATGGCCCGCCACGCGCACCACTACCTGGCGATCTTCGACAACGGCACATCCCTGGCGATGTATCACACCAAGCGCCTGGCTTCCCCCGCGCAGCGGATCATGCTCTGCGGCAAGGAACGTGGCTGCACCATGCCCGGCTGCCACGCACCGGCCTACCACAGCCAAGTGCATCACGTCACAGGCTGGACCACCACCCACCGCACCGACATCGACGACCTCACCCTGGCCTGCGGCCCCGACAACCGCCTTGCGGAAAAAGGCTGGACCACCCGCAAAAACGCCAAAGGCGACACCGAATGGATCCCACCCCCACACCTGGACTACGGACGCCCCCACACCAACACCTACCACCACCCCGAAAAGCTCTTACGCGACGACGATGACGACGATGCGGCATGACGCAAGGAATAAGCCGGGCCGACCGGGTGCTATAACGCAAACTATGGCAAGCACCGGGCACATCAGCCACGTTTCCGACACCGCTCGCTGGACTGCGTTTTATCGTGCGACTGAAACCGCACGTCCGGATGCGTTGTTCCGCGATCCGCTGGCCGAACGCCTCGCCGGCGAACAGGGCCGAGCCGTGGCCGACAGGGCCCCGCGGGTCAACCGCGGCGGTTGGTGGCTCGTCGCGCGCACCAAGATCATCGACGACGCCATAACCCGCTCGATCGCCGAAGGCTGCGACCGGGTGTTGAACCTGGCCGCCGGCCTGGACACGCGGCCCTACCGGATGGATCTGCCGGCCGATTTCACCTGGGTGGAGGCGGATCTGGCACCGTTGCTCGAGGAGAAGACCGAGATTCTCGCCGACCAGACACCGCGCTGCCAGTTGACTCACGCGGCGGTCGACCTGGCCGACTCGCGCGCCCGCGACGACTTCCTCAACGAGGCGCTGGCCGGTGCGACGAAAGCGCTGGTGCTCACCGAAGGCCTCTCGATGTACCTGGAATACAGCGACATCGCTGCCCTTTCGACGGCATTCACCCGACCCGAGATCGCCTGGTGGATGCTCGACTTCGCCTTCCCGACCCTGAAGACGACGATCAATAAACAGATGGCCGACCTGGGACAGAACGCCCCCTTCAAGTTCGCGCCCGAGAACGGGTTGGCCTACTTCGAAGACCTGGGTTGGCATGTCGTGCAAGCCGAATCGCAGTTGCGGTCGGCCCACCGGCTGCATCGCCTCCCGTGGTTCATGCACCCGCTGGCCTGGATGCCGAAGCCGGACCTGCGGAATCCGGGTCGCGCACGGTCGGCGGCGACTGCTCTGCTCACGCGGCAAACCGGCTGATGGCTGGGCACGTCAGCCACGTTTCCGACACCGCGAGATGGATCGCTGAGCCCCGGCAACTCTGCGAGGCGCTGAAAATGCGCGACACTCACGAACGCCGACCGCGCGCGTGTCAGCCGCGACTCGTCCGTCTGCGCCGTGGCGGGGGCGGCGTCGTCGAACGCTGCGTGACCGGCGGCTTGGTTCGGCGGCGTTCGGATGCGTGACTGAGCCGAGTGCGTCCATCTCGACGGCGATCTCACCAACCGTCTTCATGCCGTCAACTCATGACACGAGTTGATGCGCCCGCTGAAATGACACGTCGAGCAGCCGACCGATCTCACGCACGCTCAACCCCTGGTCTTTGAGCTGGCGTGCGGCGGCGCGATACTCGTCAGCAGCCTCAGCGTTCAAGCGTGCAGCCTCGGCGCGCATCTCCACAGCCCTAGCAAGGTGCTGAGCGGCTTTCGCAACCGGCCCTGACCAGCTAGTCGGTCGGGTGGTCGGCCCTTGTTCGCGTCGATTTGTGGTTCGCGGTTTTCTCTTTGGTCGTCTGTCGAAATCTCTCGGTCGCCAAGATCATCGGACCGCGGCGCCGCCAATCGGACCGGCGAAGTGTCCGTTCACTCGCTTTTCACCTGCGCCGGTTGCGGGATCGATTACCAGCACGTCGCCGCCGGCTGTCAGGCCGATGAGTTTGCCGTCGACCAGTGCTAGGCCGTAGACGCCGCCGAAGCCAATGCTGCCGATTTGGCTCGCGCTGCCGCTGCCGACATCAACGCGGACGAGTTCGTCCGAGCCTGGACCGCCGGTGTTGGCTGCCAACACGAGCGTGCCATCTGATAGGAACGCGAGGTCGCCCGAGGATTTGAAGCCATTGCCGAGTTGGGATCGTGCCACTGTTCCGCGTTGCGGATCGATGGTCAGGAATTCACCGGCAGTAGTTGCGGCATAGAGCGTGCCATTGCGCCCGGCTAGCGAATTGACGCCGCCCATGCCCCCCAGGGCCGCCACCTGTTTCGCGGTGCCGCTAGTTTGGTCGATCTCGTACAGGCTGGTGAAGGTTACGCCGTAGAGGCGATCCCCGAGAAAGGCGATGTCGGTGAGATAAACGCCGGTACTCCCGATATAGGTGGTCTGTCCCGTTGCGAGGTCGAAGGTTCCTATTCGAGAGCTGGTTTCGAGCGTCGAGAAGTACAGCGAGCCTTTCAGAGCGGCGGGGCTAGACGTTCCGTTCGTCGGAGCCACACCAGTTGAGGTGGATGTCCCGGCGGGCAAATTTGATTGCCCGCCTTCGGTTGATGAGCAACTGGCCAGCGTGATGGTCACGGCGACGGCGCTCGCCGCGAGCAACCATCCGCGCTTGGCCTTCATAGAGGTCCTCGAGTGATCGTCATCAATCGGTCTTCTCCTCCGTTGCCCGACCGTCGCTCATCAAAAGTAGGTCATCGCAGTATCACAAATGTGCCGCCGGAATGGCGCAGAATTCCCGATGCCGATTAATTCTGTACCAGCAGCGTTCCAAACGAGCTCACACCACACGAGATATAAAAGACCTTCAGCAAATTTCCCGTAGCGCAGCAGGGGAATACCAAGTTGGGCTGGCTGGGCCAGAACAGGTTGGGCTCAGCCACCTTCAGGGAACGTCCGGGCCGTTTCGGTTTTACGGTGACACGCTGGACCGCGATGCACCGCGCAGCCGAAACAGCACGTCCGGATGCGCTGTTCAGCGATCCGCTCGCGGCGCGCCTAGCGGGCGACCAGGGCCGCGAGATCGTCGCCAACTCCCCGCGCAGCGGCCGCAGCGGTTGGTGGCTGGTGGCGCGCACGAAGATCATTGACGACACGATTGCGAGCGCGATCGCCGACGGCTGCGACCGGGTGCTGAACCTGGCCGCCGGCCTGGACACCCGGCCCTACCGGCTGGACCTTCCGGCCGATTTCACCTGGGTGGAGGCCGACCTGCCGCAGTTGCTGAAGGAGAAAACCGAACTGCTGGCCGGCGAGACGCCGCGCTGCCGGCTGAGCCACACGGCCGTCGACCTGTCCGACGCGCGCGCCCGCCACGACTTCCTGAACGAGGCGCTGGCCGGTGCCAGCAAAGCCCTGGTGCTCACCGAGGGCCTGTCGATGTACCTGGACCCGAGCGACATCGAGGCGCTGTCGGAAGCGTTCACCCGACCCGAAATCGCCTGGTGGATGCTGGACTTCGCCTTCCCCGGCCTGCGGGAAATGATGAACAAAGAGATGTCCGGGCTGCAGCAGAATGCACCGTTCAAGTTCGCTCCCGACAACGGACTGGCCTTCTTCGAAGACCTGGGCTGGCACGTCGTGGAAGCGGAATCGCAGTTTGTCGCAGCGCACCGGTTCCGCCGCCTGCCGCTGTTCATGCGTCCGCTGGCCTGGCTGCCCCAGCCGGATCTGCGGAGCCCGGGCAACTCCCGCTTCAGTGCGGTTGCCCTGCTGACCCGGCAATGAACTAGGTTCGGCTGATGAGCCAAGTCGACGCGAGTTCCTCCGAGCGCCTGTTCGCGCTGGCCGAGCAGGTGACGGGCTTCATGCCCGACGACGAGGGACGCGCGCTGCACGACGCGGCGCTGCGCTACCTCGGCGGCGGCGTCGGCGTCGAGATCGGCACCTACTGCGGCAAATCGACCCTGCTGCTGGGCGCGGCGGCGGAGCAGACCGACAGCGTGCTGTACACGATCGACCACCACCACGGCTCGGAGGAACACCAGGCCGGTTGGGAGTACCACGACGCGTCCCTGGTCGACGAGGTCACCGGCCTGTTCGACACGCTGCCCACATTCCGCCGCACACTCGACGCGGCCGGCTTGGACGACCATGTCGTGACCGTCGTCGGCAAGTCACCGGTCGTGGCCAAGGGCTGGGGAACGCCGCTGCAGATGCTGTTCATCGACGGCGGCCACAGCGACGCCGCCGCCAATCAGGACTACGAAGGCTGGGCCAAGTGGGTCGCCGTGGGCGGAGCGCTGCTCATCCACGACGTGTTTCCCGACCCGAAAGACGGCGGCCGGCCGCCTTACAACATCTATTGCCGCGCAATCGATTCCGGCCAATTCCGGGAGGTCTCGGCCACCGGTTCGCTGCGGGTGCTCGAGCGTATCAGCGCCCCGTAACGACGCACTCGCAATCGAAGTCGGTCTGCAGGCCCATCGGCAGACCCTCGCCGCGGAAGATCCCGGCACCGCCGGTGGTGTCCGTTAGCGCGTCGGCCGCCAGGATCATCGCCGCGCCGGTCCAGGTGGTGCGCTCCTCGGGCCACCGCTTCCCGTCGGCGAACACCAGGCCCGTCCAGTACGAGCCGTCCTCTTCGCGCAGGTGCTGCATCGCGGCGAATTGCCGGCGCGCGGCCAACCGATGACCAATGGTGTCGAGCGCCATCACCAGCTCGCACGTCTCGGCGCCGGTCACCCAGGGCCGGTCACTCACGCAACGGATGCCGAGGCCGTCGACTACAAAGGTGTCCCAGCGCTGCCTGATTCGTGCGGCGGCCGCCGGGCCGCGCAGCGCCCCGCCCAGGATGGGGTAGTACCAGTCCATCGAGTAGCGGTCTTTCTCGGTGAACGCCTCAGGATGCGCCGCGATCGCATGGCCCAACGCCCCTAGGGCCATTTCCCATTCCGGCTGCGGTTCGTCCATCAGGGCGGCGAGGGCCAGCGCGCAACGGAGGCTGTGGAAGATGCTGGCGCATCCCGTCGTCAGCGCTTCCTCGACGGGGCCCGATTCGCTTCGCGCCCAGCAGATCTCGCCGTAGCCGACCTGCAGGTCGATGACGAAGTCGATCGCCTTGCGCACCACCGGCCACATCTTCTTGGCAAAAGACTTGTCGCCGGTGACCAGCACGTGGTGCCAGACGCCGGCGGCGATGTAGGCACAGAAGTTGCTGTCGCTGTTGCTGTCTTCAACTGTCCCACAACGGGTCTGGAGAGCCCAGGAACCGTCGGCGCGTTGGGTCTTACGGCTCCATTCGAAGGCGGCACGCGCCGGCTCCAGCAGCCCGGCCGTGGTGAGTGCCATCGCACATTCCACGTGATCCCACGGATCGGTGTGCCCGCCTTCGAACCAGGGGATCGCACCCGACGATTCTTGAGTTGCGGCAATGGATTCCGCGGTCTGCCGACACTGCTCCTGCGTGAGAACGCCGGGGACCGCCGGCGAGTCAGAACGACGCAATGGAACGTCCCGAGGGCTCGGCAACAGTCTTAGTGAAATACATCGCCACGCTCTTTCCCACCAGCGGGTTGAGCAGCGACTCAGCGACCTGTGTGATCTTGGGCCGCTGCATCAGATCCCAGACCAGCAGCTTGTGATACGCGGCGACCACCGGATGGTCCGGCTTCGACACGCCCACAGCGCATTTCAGCCACCAGAACGGTGAGTGCAGTGCGTGGGCATGATGGGAATGCGTTAGTTCCATTCCGCCGCCGGTGATCTTGTCCTGCAACTCGTCGGCCCGGTAGATGCGGACATGGCCGCCCTCGTTGCTGTGGTATTCGTCCGAGAGCAGCCAGCACACCCGCTCGGGCAGCCACCGCGGCACGCTGACCGCCAGCGTGCCACCGACTTTGAGCACGCGGATCAGTTCGGCGATGGCAGCGTCGTCGTGCGGGACATGCTCGAGAATCTCGGACGCGATGACGCAGTCGAAGGTCTCGTCGGGGTAGGGCAGGCTCAACGCGTCACCGGCGACCACCTTGGCCGACGCCGCGGCCGGCGCCTCACCATTTTCGGCCATTGCGGTAAGGATGGTTTCTACCGAACGCAGCTCGGCCTCGTCTTGGTCGAAGGCGATGACGTCGGCGCCGCGCCGATACGCTTCGAAGGCGTGCCGGCCCGCTCCGCAACCGACGTCGATGACCCGCGTGGACGGCCCGATGCCCAGCCGGTCGAAATCGACTGTCAGCACTGCGATTCGCCTTGCGCGAGGGCCTTCCGTGCGATCGCCCGCTCATAGACACGCACGGTTTGGGCGGCCACGGCCTCCCAGCTGAACACGTTGACCGCGCGCACCCTGCCCGCGTTGCCCAGGCGGCGGCGCTTTTCCGGCGAGTCCAGCAGCTCGCCGAGCGCATGCGTCAGCGCGTCGACATCGGCGGCTGGCACCAATTCGGCGCACGCGCCGTCGGTGCCCAGGACTTCTGGCAGCGCGCCCACGCGGCTGGCCACGATCGGAGTGCCGCTGGCCATCGCTTCCACCGCCGGCAGCGAAAAGCCTTCGTAGAGAGAAGGAATGCAGGCGACCTCGGCCGAGGCGAACAGCGCCGCCAGCTCCGCGTCGGTCAGGCCGTTGCTGATGTGGACGATGTCGGTGATGCCCAGCTCGGCGATGAGTTTCTCGGTGGGCCCGTTGGGCTCGACCTTGGCGACGAGCCGCAACTCGAGATCCCGGATCGTGCGGAGTTGGGCGACCGCATGCAGCAGGGTGCTGACGCCCTTGAGTGGGGTGTCGGCGCTGGCGATGGCCATCACCCGACCAGGTTGGCGCGGCAGCGATCCCGGCTGGAACAACTCCGTGTTGACCCCCAACGGCACCACATGCAGTTGATCCGGCGAGACATCGAAGTCGGCGACGATGTCAGTCGCGGACGACGACGACACGGTGAGCAGGTCGGGAATCTGGCGCGCCACCTGCTTCTGCATGTTGGAGAAGCCATACCACCTGTGCACCAACGGCTTTCGCCACCACTTTGCCGCTGCCAGGTCGAGCACCCGGTCGCGGGTGATCGGATGATGCACCGTGGCCACCACAGGCAGGCCCGCAGCCGCGATGCCAAGCAGCCCGGTGCCCAGGCTCTGGTTGTCGTGGACGAGGTCGAAATCGCCCGCACGTTCCGCCAACAGTCGCGCGACCCGCATGGTGAATGTGCGCGGTTCGGGGAAGCCCGCGGTCCACATGGTGGCGAGCTCCAACAGGTCGATCGAGGTGCGGATTTCGCTGGGGCGCGGCACCCGGAACGGGTCGGGTTCGCGGTAGAGGTCGAGGCTGGGGACTTCGGTCAGGCGCACCCGCGGGTCGAGCAGTTGCGGGTAGGGCTGCCCGGAGAAGACCTCGACGTCGTGGCCGAGTTCCACCAAACCTTGGCTGAGGTGGCGTACGTAGACGCCCTGGCCGCCGCAATGGGTCTTGCTCCGATAGGACAGCAGGGCAATCCGCATTCTCAACCCTTCTGCGCTGGATGAACGACGACGGAGGTGGGCCCCCCGTCCCTCGCGATCAAACCGGACGCCCGACCCGTTATAGCAAACTGGACACCTGTCCAGACTATAGTTCGACCATCTAATCGACGCAACGCGAGCCCCGGCGACGCCGTGGCCGCGCGCAGCGCGATCGACTGAACCAGCATGTCATGGGGCGGTTCGTGCGATCGGCCGGGGGTCGCCGTACGCCTGCTACCATCGCGCGATGCCCGGTTCGGCTACCCCAGGTCCAAGCGACGGATGGCGGCCCGTTTCCAGACGCGACGCCCTGAAGTTTGCGCTTTCACCAGCGCTGTTGGGCCTGGCGCCGCTGGCTGCCACGGCCGGGGCGCCGACGGCAAAAGCGGCCGCCATGCAGCTGATCGATTTTGCCGAGCGCAGGATCGCGCCCGACGAGATCAAGGCGGCCGGCTATGACGGGGTGATCAACTATGTGTCTGAAGAGCGCCCGGGCGCGCACTTCGAGGCAAAGCCGATCACCCGGGACTACGCGGACTCGCTGCGCGCGGCGGGGCTGCACATCGTCAGCAACTATCAGTACGGCAAACCCAACTGGCCCAACGCGCCGTCGGATTACACCCGCGGGCACGACGGCGGCGTGGCCGACGCGCAGACGGCGCTGCGGCTGCACAACGCGGCCGGGGGCAGCGGTTCGGCTCCGATCTTTTTCAGCGTCGACGACAACATCGACGCGGCCACCTGGAGCGGACCCGCGGTCGACTGGTTTCGCGGCATCAACTCGGTGCTCGGTGTCGAGCGCACCGGCATCTACGGGCACGCCAACGCGTGCGGGTGGGCCGTGCGGGACGGCGTGATCGGGCACTCCACCAGCCCGGGCTTCCGGTGGGGATGGCAGACCAAGGCCTGGTCAAACGGAGAGCGCGAGCCCACGGCGGTCCTGTATCAGGGCGTCATCGAGGGTCCCGTGCTCAACGGCATCAAAGTAGATGTCGACGACGTCCTCGCGCCCGATTACGGCCAGTGGGACCTCGATCGCTGATAAACGAGCCAGCGCAATTCGATCGGGGACTGGTCACGCTCGACGTCGAAGATGTCCAGCCCGTTTGCCCAGCCCTCGAACCAGCCCGTGGGCGGCCACGCGCCTTCGGGCAGATGCGCCCGCTCGTACTCGTAGGCCGGGTCGTCGGCGACCAGCTCAAGGGGTAGCTCGGCGGCGGCGCCGTCCACCTCGTCACGGGTGAAGATCATGCTGTTGAATTGCTGGCCGAGTTCGCGGGCGGCGTCGTCGGGGACGTAGCCCGGGCGCGGCAGGAAGGTGTTGAGCACCAGGCGTCCGCCGGGCACCAACAGCTGCGCGCACAGTTCGAACAGCCCGCGCAGCTGCGACGCCGTCCGGAAGTCGGGCACCACCTCGGAGACCACGATCAGCTGATATTCGGACTCGACCCCGTCGGTGGCCGTGAAAACGTCGGCCTGGATGACGCGGACGTCGAGCGCTTCGGCTTCGGCCTCCGCGCGGATGGTCTCGGCGAACTTCGCCGTCATCTCGACCGCGTCCACCGGGTGCCCGCGTCGCGCCAGCGCCAGGGCGTTGCGTCCGGTACCGGCGCCGATGTCGAGCACCCGATGGGTCTTGGGGTCGGCCGCCTCGTCGGCCAGCGCGCACACCCGCGCGTCCGGCTCGCTGCCGAACAGCGGCGGCGGGCGCACGGTGACCCAGCGGTCGTAGTCCTCCTCGATCGTCAGCCAATCGGCCTTGACGCGATAGTTGAGGGTGGTGCCCCACGGGACGCTGAACTCGATGACGACGACCGAGCGCGACGAGGTCTTGTAGGCCTTCGCCAATTCGCTCTGCAGCACCCTCCTGAGCTGAGCGGATTGTTCGGCGGTGTACTGAATTCCCATGCTGACGAACACGTTTTCGCACATCTTGACGTAGTCGTCGACCAGGCTGGGCACGGCCGGGAGGGTGAGTTTCCCCTCGGCCTCGGCGCGGCGATGCAGCCGTCGGGCCATCGCTTCACGCAGCATCGACTCGTCGAACGAACCGGGGGGCGGGTCCTCCACCAGACTCTTGTACACGACCCAGCCTATTCACACCAGCGGTCGTCAGTCCGCCCCGGAGGTGGCCGCGCCGATATCCAGGGTGCCGCCCTCCGGGTCGATTATCTCCACGACGGGATCGTCGACATCGTCGAACTCGAGCCGCAACGCGCGTGACATGGTCGCGTGCATCACGTACATGGTGGTCACGTAGGTGAACTCGAGAATCTCGGCGTCGGTAAACACCTCACGCAGTTCGGCGAACAGCTGCTCGGGAACCCGACCCTGTTGCCCCGCAAGGCAATCCGCGTAGGCCAGCAGCAATCGCTCTTCGTGATCGAAACAATCGGCGGTCTGCCACGAGGGAATGGCTCGGATCTTCTCCTCGGACAGTCCCGCCGAACGGCAGGCCTTGCAATGCTGCGAGAAAACGAACTGGCTGCCGACCACCCAGCCGGCCCTGATCTGACCCAGTTCGCGGTCCTCCGGACGTAACCGAACCTCTTTCTGATAGAGCCGGAAGCCGCGCACGGCATGCCGCATCACGGCGGGAGACTGCGCCATCACGGTCCACCAGTTGCCAGGAGTTCCGCCGATGGTGCCCGGCTCAGCCACCGGATCGCGGTCGCCGAACATGGAGTCATACATTTTCAGCGTGAATTCGTCGCTGACCTCGCCACGAGGAACAGGATTCAGGCGTGGCATTGCGCGTCCTCTCAGCCGGGTTAGCCAGATTGGGAGATCAGGGGCGCAAACCGGCGAGCACCATGGCGCCAAAGGCGTCGCCGATCTCGGCCAGCGTGTTGCGTCCGTCAGGGACGTACCAGCGGTGAATCCAGTTGTGCATGCCGAGAATGCCGAGCATCACCAGCCGCGGGTCGAGGTCGTTGCGAAACGTCCCGGACGAGACGCCTTCCTCGACAATCGCGAGCAGCGTTTTGCCGTAGGCGTCCGCGTTGGCGACGATGTCGTTCGCTTCGGGAATGGCTGCGATGTGCTGGCTTTCGCTGAACAGCAGGAAGACTTCGGGATACATGACGAGATCCTCAATGTATGACCGCAGTGCCCGCCGTAATTTCTCGTCGGGGCGAGCGTCGGACTCGAGAGCCTCGCGACAGTGTCGCGTCATTGCGTAGGCGGGCTCCTCGATCAACGCGACCAGCAGCTCTCCCTTGGTGCCGACGTAGTAGTAGAGGGACGCACGGTTGATCCCCACCTCGACGGCAACGTCCTCTAGGCGGGCGCGGGCATAGCCCTCGCGGCGGAAGACCTCCGCGGCGCCCTTGAGGATTATTTGCCACCGCTCGCCCGAGGCGCGGCGGTCGGCGTTGCGCCGAGCATCGCGTCGGCGTGCGTTATCGCTGTGCTCAGGTGCGGCTGAACGTGGGGTTGGGATGTCATCCTCCTTTGCGTACGGCGCGTTAATAAGGTACGACATCAGGGCTCAGAGCTGCACAAAGGCAACTGGATTAACGTGAACGTCGACGTTGATAGGCTACCTCTCGCCGCGCGGTTCAAGGAGGCTGGGTGTGCCGCTGAAGTTCGGAACGTTCATCGCCCCGTACCATCCGGGGCACTTGGACCCGCTACGCACCAGCTACGACACCGTGGTGGCCAAGAAGGGTGACTACGGCGGCCCGGCGATGGCGGCGATCAAGAAGGCCTACGAGGATGCGGGCCAGGAGATGCCCGAGGACCTCAACCCGACAAACCTGCGCTAAAGCTAACGCAGGGCCGTCAGTCTGGTCGCGGGTGTCGTTGTGGCGATGAAGTTTTCGAGGATGTCGGCCACCGCCGTCGGTGCCTCGACGTGGGGGAAATGCCCGATTCCCTCGAGCACCTCGAGGCGGCTGCCCACCAGCGCGTCGTGAGCTGCGTAGGCGTGCGCGACCGGAATGATTCGATCGTTGTCGCCCCAGATCAGCACGACGGGCAGGCCCTCGGTGAGGTGCAGCTTGTTCAGGGCGCTGACGGCCTGACCGCGGTGGTCCACGACTGAGCGCAAGGTGCGCAGGAACGCTTGGCGGGCAGCGGGATCCGACAGCGAGCTGTACGCCTGCCACATCTGACCGGCGCGCGGCGCCTGGATCCCGGCCGAGGTCAGCCATGAGCCCACTTTGTTGCCGAGGTTCAGCACCGACTGCGGCGCGACCACCGGAAGCACCAGCTCCGCGCCCGGCGCCGACAGCACTCGCAGCATCGGGCTGAGGTCGGGCCCCAGGCCGCCGCTGCCGATGAGGGCCAGCCGTTCGCAATACTCCCGATGCTGGTAGACGAATTGCATCGCGATGCCGCCGCCCAGCGACTGACCGACCACCGTTGCCCGCGCCACCCCGAGCTCGTCGAGGAGGTCGCGAAGAAAGACCGCGAAGGCGCCCAGCGAGTAGTCGCCGCGCGGTTTCGCGGACATGCCGTGACCGAGCAGGTCCGGCGCGATGACGCGGTATTTGGTGGACAACTGCGGAATGATCGCGCGCCAGGTGGCCGAGCTCCCGGCCATCCCGTGGATCAGCAGCAGCGGCGGACCGGTGCCGGCCTCCCGGTAGGCGATCCGGTCTCCGTGCAACTCCAGGTACTTCAATTCGCTCATGTGAACCCTCCCGTGATCACACTGAACAACTTACGCCATCGTAGGTTACCGATGGGTAATGTTGTGGCGGGACTCACGACTCCTTAACACCGGCCCGCTGTGCCCAGTCGTCGGCCCAGGATTGCAGCGGTTTGAGCGCGTTCATCAGCGCCAGCCCGTGCCCGGTGAGGTGATAGCCGCCCTCGGCGTGTTCCACCAGCTGCAACGATCGCAGTTCCTTGAGGCGGGTGTTCAGCGAGCCGGGGTTCATCTCGGAAGCCGCCTGCAGAGCCCGGAAGGTCAATGGATCGGCGCGCAATTCCCACAGGATCCGCAACGCGCCGCGCCGGCCCAGCGCGTCGAGCGCGACCATGATGGGCCGTCCGGAACTGGATCCTCGCGCCGGCCTGCCGATCCGCGGAGCTGACATGCTTCATATTTTGTAGCATCGCGGCGTAGAGTGCCAGCATGGATCGCTATAAAAACCGTAGCGCGCGGATCGCGCCCGCCGCTCAACCGTTGCCCGACCACATCCAGCAGGCCATCGACGCCATCATGCGCGGCAACCCGCCGCTGCTGCTGTTCACCACGTTGGCGCGCGACGAACGGTTGTTCTTCAAGTTCTTCAACTCCGGCCTGCTCGACCGGGGACACCTGACGATGCGCCAGCGCGAGATCGTCATCGACCGGGTCACCGCGGCCTGCGGCGCCGAATACGAGTGGGGCGTGCACGTGAGCACCTTCGCGGCCAAGGCCGGCCTAAGTGAAGAGCAGATCGCGTCACTCACCACCGGCGGCGCAGAGGATGCGTGTTGGGATGACGCCGAGCGCGTGCTGATCCGGCTTTGCGACAGCCTGCACTCCGGCTGCACTGTCGACGACCAGCTGTGGGCGGACTTGGCCACGTACCACACCGACGAGGCCATCCTCGAGCTGCTCATGCTGGCCGGAACCTACAGGACCGTAAGCTATCTCGTGAATGCGCTTCGCCTGCCACTCGAGTATGGGGCGCGCACGTTCGCGGCACGCAACGCCCAGGTCATCCCTCGACGGAAAGACGTCGGTATAAGTTGAAACCCGCTGCGGCTCGGGCTGTCTAGATCTGCCTGACGCCCTTCAGGCTGCCGATGCCCAGGGAACCGTCGGCGGGCCTGGGCGGCGGACGGTTCTCGATGTCCTCGACGTAACCCTGCGGATCGCGGTCGACGATCGGCAGTCCCTCGGTGGTGGGATGCTGAGCCATGAAGTCGCTGTATTGCCGCCCCAGTGATTTGCGCAGGCCCGCTGGGGCGTGGCGGCGAAAGTCCGAGAGCCCTTCGCGCTCCTCCTCGCCCATGTGGTCGTCGTTGGCCACCCGGGTGCGGCCGACCGCCTCCCACCACTCGTCCGTGCCGACGTCGGCCGCGTTGGCGTCGCGCACACCGTCGCGAATGTCGTTGTGATCGCCGATGGCGTCCAGGGTTTCGTCCTCGGGGTCGTCGGCGCCGCGCCTGAGCAGTTGCGGGTAGAAGATCTGCTCTTCGATGTAGGCGTGCACGTCGAGCTTGTCGGCGAGTGGACCCCAAACCCGCTCGAGCGCGCCGCGGTTGACGGGCGTCTGTGCCTGCAGATAGTCCAACTCGGCGAACTGTTCACGAAACCATTCGTGATCGGCGAGGATCAACGCGGTGATGTCGGCCATTGCAGACTCAGCCTCCCCTGAGCGCGACGCCCCCGCAAGCCCAACGGCCTGCGGGGGCGTCGCACTGTTGTCGAATTACGAGAGGTCGAACCGGTCGTTGTTCATGACCTTGACCCACGCGGCGACGAAGTCCTCGACGAACTTGCCCGCGTTGTCGTCCTGCGCGTACACCTCGGCGAGTGCCCGCAGGATCGAATTCGAGCCGAACACAAGGTCATTCGCGGTCGCGGTCCACTTCAGCGCCCCCGAGGACCGGTCGCGGCCCTCATAGACGTTCTCGGTGGACTCCGACGGCTTCCACTCGGTGCCCATGTCGAGCAGGTTGACGAAGAAGTCGTTGCTCAACACGCCCACCTTGTCGGTGAACACGCCGTGCTTGCTGCCGCCGTGGTTGGCGCCGAGGGCACGCAGACCACCGATGAGCACCGTCAGCTCCGGAGCGGTCACACCCAGCAGGTACGCCCGCTCGAGCAGCAACTGCTCCAGCGGCGCCTTCTCGCCTGGGCGCGCGTAGTTGCGGAACCCGTCGGCCCGCGGCTCGAGAACCGCGAACGACTCCACGTCGGTGTTCTCCTGCGAGGCGTCGGTACGTCCCGGTGCGAAGTGCACCGTGATCTCGTAACCGGCGTCCTTCGCCGCCTTCTCCACCGCCGCCGAACCGGCCAGCACGATCACGTCGGCCAGCGAGATCTTCTTGCCACCGGACGCCGAACCGTTGAAGTCCTGCTGGATCTTCTCCAGGACCGGCAGCACCTTTCCCAGCTCCGAGGGCTCGTTGACCTCCCAATTCTTTTGCGGCTCAAGGCGAAGCCGGCCGCCGTTGGCGCCACCACGCTTGTCGGTGTTGCGGTAGCTCCCCGCCGCCGACCAAGCCGCCTTGACAAGCTGGGGGACCGACAGGCCAGAGTCGAGCACCTTGCTCTTCAGCGCGGCGACGTCCTTGTCGTCGACCAGCTTGTGGTCGACGGCGGGAACCGGGTCCTGCCATAGCTGTGGCTCGGGAATCCACGGGCCCAGGTAACGGCTGATCGGGCCCATGTCGCGGTGCAGCAGCTTGTACCACGCCTTGGCGAAAGCGTCGGCCAGCTGGTCGGGGTTGTTCAGCCAGCGCTGCGTGATCTCGCGGTAGATCGGGTCCTCGCGCAGCGCCACATCGGTGACCAACATGGTCGGCGCCCGACCCGGTCCGCCGAACGGGTCGGGGATGGTGCCCGCGCCGGCACCGTCCTTCGCGGTGAACTGCCACGCCCCGCCGGGGCTCTTGACCAGCTCCCACTCGTAGCCGTACAGCGTCTCGAGGAAGCTGTTGTCCCACTTGGTCGGGGTGGGCGTCCAGACGACTTCCAGGCCGCTGGTGATGGCGTCCTTGCCCGAGCCGCTGCCGAAGGTGCTCTTCCAACCCAAACCCTGTTGTTCGATCGGCGCGCCCTCGGGCTCGGGACCGACCAGGTCGCCGCTGGCGGCGCCGTGGGTCTTGCCGAAGCTGTGGCCACCGACGATCAGCGCGGCGGTCTCCTCGTCGTTCATCGCCATCCGACCGAACGTCTCGCGGATGTCCACCGCCGCGGCGACCGGGTCCGGCTTGCCTTCGGGGCCTTCGGGATTCACGTAGATCAGGCCCATGGTGGTCGCACCGTACGGCTCGGCGAGGTCGCGCTTACCCGAGTAGCGCTTGTTGGTGCCCAGCCACTCGTTCTCTTCGCCGAAGATGATCTCCTCGGGCTCCCAGACGTCTTCGCGACCGAACGCGAAGCCGAAGGTCTTGAACCCCATCGAGTCCAGGGCGACGTTGCCTGCGTAGACGAGCAGATCCGCCCACGAGATCTTGTTGCCGTACTTCTTCTTGACCGGCCACAGCAACCGGCGGGCCTTGTCCAGGCTCGCGTTGTCCGGCCAGCTGTTGAGCGGGGCGAAGCGCTGCATGCCCTGCCCGCCGCCGCCGCGGCCGTCGAAGATGCGGTAGGTGCCCGCGGCGTGCCAGCTCATCCGGATGAAGAAGCCGCCGTAGTGGCCGTAGTCGGCGGGCCACCAGTCCTGCGAGTTGGTCAGCACTGCAAGCATGTCGGCCTTGAGCGCCTCGACGTCGAGCTTGGCGAACTCCTCCGCGTAGTCGAAGTCGTCGCCGAGCGGGTTCGCCTGGGGCGAGTGCGGGTGCAACTTCGCCACGTCGACCTGGTTGGGCCACCAATCCTGATTCGTCAGGGGAGCGCCCTCCTTCGGCGTGGGCGCTTGAATGGTGGGGTTTTCGCTCTCGGACACAACTTTCCTTTCGGGGTTAGGTGAATCGGGCTGTGATCAGGAATCAGTCGAGCAGTCGGGGCAGAAGCCCCAGTAGATGACTTCGGCCTCATCGAGGACGAACCCATCCAGCACGTTGTTGACATCCGCCGGGGTCAAGCACGGCGCCTCGCCGACGGCACAGTCGATGTCGGTGATGGTGCCGCAAGTGCGGCAGACCAGGTGGTGATGGTTGTCGCCGACACGCGACTCGTAGCGAGCAACCGAACCCAGGGGCTGGATCCGGCGCACGAGTCCCACCGCGGTCAGCGCGTTAAGCACGTCGTACACGGCTTGGCGGGAAACCTCGGGGAGCCCGAGGCGGACCGACGAGAAGATCGTCTCGGTGTCGGCATGGGGGTGAGCGTCCACCGCCTCGAGCACGGCGACCCGCGGCCGGGTGACACGAAGATCGGCCATCCGCAACCGCTCCGCGTGCTCCGCCGTTGAGGACACCCTGACAATATGGTCCCTTAACTGGAATGAGTCAAGAGTTGTTTTTAAGCGCGTCGTACACGCCGACGACACCGGCCCGATCTGGGTCCCACCGGGGTGGCGTCCTGCGGCTGAAATTCTTTCCCGCTGTTGACAAACCAGGTCCTATGCTTCCGATAATCACTTCAGGGCACTGCCGGCGCGCCACTGATCCCAGCTGAGCGTCCAGTCGCCGTTCTGCGCCAACTTCAATGGTGGTCCGCCGCTGTTGCGGACCTCGACCACGTCACCGGGAACCGAGAAGTTGTAAAACCATTTCGCGTTGTCGGCGTTGAGGTTCAAGCAGCCGTGGGAGGTGTCGGTAGAGCCCTGGGCCCACACCGTCGAATCAAGCTCGTGTAGATAGATGCCGTCGGTACTGATCTTGGTGGCGTAGTTGATGGTCTCGCGATAGCCGAGGCGCGAATTCTTCGGCAACCCGAAGGTCGAGGAGTCCATCACGACGGGGTTGCCCTTGTCGAGCACGGTATAGATTCCCGATGGCGTCCACAGTGAGATGGTCTGTGTCCCAACACTTGTCGTGCCGCCCATGCCCATCGATGTCGGCATCGACCTCACCAGGTTCCCGTTGTCGAAGACACTCACCACCTTGGTGGCATCGTCGGCGATGGATACGTGCGCGTCACCGATTAGGAACGACACTTTGGTGTCGCCCTGCCCGAATAGGCCATTTCCCAACGAGATTCCGTAGATCTTGGCCTCGGCGGTGACGGTGGTGCCCGGCCTGTAGTAGTGCTCTGGCCGCCAGTGGGCGTTCTGGTCGTCGACCCAGTACCAGGAACCCTGCACCGCGGGGTTGGTGGTCACCGCCAACTGTTTTTCGGCGGCGGCGCGGTCCGTGATCTTCTCATCGAAGTGCGCGACGACGACGGTTCCGACGCCGTAAGTGCCGCCGTCTTTCAGCGCCGCCTCCGACGTGGTGGTGAAGGAGACCTTGGTCTGATTGGACGGGCGCAGCGTCGAGAACGACGACACCTGAGTCGAGTCAACGCCATTGGGGCCGTGGCTGCTGACCTTCAGGGTGTACGTCCGTCCGTAGCCCAGGGGGACCGTGGGTTTCCAAACCGTGTTGTCCGGAGTCATCACGCCGTCAATTGCTTTGCCGTTTTCGTTGACCATGCTGACCGCGGTGAGCGTACCCGCGTTGGCCTTCACCTCGACGTGTGCGACCGGGTCGATGTCGCGAGAGTTGGGGTCGGGCGTGATCGCTACCTGTGGCCCCCCAAGCACTTTCGCCGGGAGTCCGGGGCAGTGCGGACAATGCGGCAGCAACGCGAGCTGGAGCGCGCCGACCACCCCCACGACAAGGAACACGACAAGCAGCACCCGGCGTGACCGGCTGACGCGCATGAGCAGACCCGTGCTGCGGGACGTCGGTGAAGTTGGCAAACCCTCGCGCTTCCTTAGTAACGTGTTGCTTTGCGTGTAGCCCGGATCGCGCAAACCGTAAACCCCGCCGCGCCGGTGAACCCGCACCTCGTCGGGATCGTGAACTGAACCGACGTGATGTGCCCCCCATCCAAACGTCGATCTGTTTCGAACCACTGTCCGTGGGTAACCGTGCGGGGTTTGCACGCCACCTGCGGTGGGGCCTCAGGGTCCGGAAAGGTACACGACCATGGCTGAGGGGCTTACACCGCGTTTCGACGACGTTCAAGCACATTACGATCTATCAGACGACTTCTTCCGGCTGTTCCTCGACGAGACACAGACGTACAGCTGCGCGTACTTCGAGCGCGACGACATGGCGCTGAACGAGGCGCAGATCGCCAAGATCGATCTCTCGTTGGGCAAGCTCGGCCTGGAGCCCGGCATGACGCTGCTCGACATCGGCTGCGGGTGGGGTGCGACCATGCGCCGCGCGATCGAGAAGTACGACGTCGACGTCGTCGGCCTCACCCTGTCCAAGAACCAGGCCGCACACGTGCAGAGCATGTTCGACGAAATGGACACTCCACGCAGCCGGCGGGTGCTGCTGGAGGGCTGGGAAGAGTTCGTTGAGCCGGTCGACCGGATCGTGTCCATCGGTGCGTTCGAGCATTTCGGCCGCGATCGCTACTCCGACTTTTTCGCGTTGGCCCACAAAATCCTGCCCGCCGACGGGGTGATGATGTTGCACACCATCACCGGGTTAGGGCTCGAACAGTTAGACGATGCGGGCCTGTCCCTCACGATGAGCCTGGTCCGTTTCGGCAAGTTCATTGTCACCGAGATCTTTCCGGGCGGCGAGCTACCGTCGATCGAAATGGTCGAAGACTATTCGGCGCGAGCGGGTTTCACGCTCGCGCGCCGACAGTCGCTGCAGCTGCACTACGCCAAGACCCTCGACGTGTGGGCCGAGGCCTTGCAGGCACGCGAGAGCGAAGCCATCGAGCTGCAATCACAAGAGGTCTACGAGCGGTACATGAAGTACCTCACCGGCTGCGCACAGTTGTTCCGCGACGGCTACATCGACGTCAATCAGTTCACCCTGCAGAAGTAACCGAGCGGTCCAGCGTCTCCAGGGACGCGGCCAGGTACTCATCGGCGAACAATGGCATCCCGCCGAATTGATCGCGGCGATCCTGCGGCATGGCACTCCAGTCGTAGGTCAGGCTGACGTCGGTCTGGTCCCCATTGGGCGCAAGGTCATACCGCCACAACCAGCCACCGGGATCGTGATTTCCTGCGTCGTCGAGCCGGCCCGGCACCCATCCGATGGCGCGGTCCGTGTCGAACACCGTGACGAGGTTGTGCATGACGTAATGACCGCCGGCGCGTTCGTGGAACATGTTCACGGCGAACATCTGTCCCGTGCCAGTCAAGGGTGCGGTGTCTACCGCGTCGCGCACCCAGTCGCCGGGCTCGGTGTCGCAGTGGCGGGACGGGTCGGCCAGCACGGCGAAGATCTGCGCCGGCGTCGCGGCGATGGTGCGGGTGACGACCTGGCTGTCAGTTTTGGTGGTCATGAGTTGTCCTTATTTCTCACCGTAGGCGAGCGCGATATCGGGGGAGTCGAGCCAACCCGAGTATCTGGGCCGCGAGGGCCAGCCGTCCGGCGAATCGAGCCATTCCTCCTGGCGCCCCCACGGCAGGATGTCGAGCAGCGCGAAGCTGTGGCTGAGCTGCTCGGTACCACGTCCGTCGGTGTGCCAGGTGCGATACACGGTGTCGCCGGCGCGCAGGAACACGTTGACCGCGAAACCGCCGTTGGGCGGCGCGTCCATGTCGGCGCCGAACGGGCTCTCCGAGGACGAGTACCACTGCATCCGATTGCCGACCTTGCGCCGATACGCCAGCGCCTCGGCGATCGGTCCGTTGGTGACGATCACGAAGCGGGCGTCGTAGCTGTTGAGGAACTCCGCTCCGCTCGAAGGATCGAAAGTCGCATACTGCATAAACTCGCCCATTTGCTTCGCCTTCCTTGTGGGGAAACCCCGCTGCCGTCCTTCGCCATCGAGCTGAAGGATTCGGCCCTGATCGGCAAGCTCCCGGAACGCTTCGGCCACCGACCGCGGCTGGTATGGCGACCGCTGTGCGCGATCTTGTTCCAGGTCTTGCAAGACGCTCTCTCGGACAAGCCGGGAAAGGGGGCACTGGTGGTTGGGCTGCTGGACGCGAACGACCAGCGTCGGGGCAGCGAGTAGCTGAGCCGGCCCTGATAAAGGATTCGACAGTCATCGAAGCAATAAGCCTTGAAACCCTCGGCCTCAAACTCGTGGCGACATTGATCGCAGATATTCGTGCGCATCCTTTAATTTTCCCATCGGGTCACAGCGACTGAGGCCTGTAGAAATGGTTAAGCAACCTCGTGGTGCGCGAATTTCCAATCCACTTCAATGATTACCTGAGCGTGGCTCGCCGCGTTCTCAGGGAATAGTCTGAATAGGTTTGTCTGGCTTGTCTTAAGAGGTCGGCTATTTGAGGGGGAGCAGCAGGGTGCATATCAATCGTCGGCAGCTCGCTGTACTGTTCGCGACGATATTGTTGGGCGGCATTCTCGCTCCCGCGGCCTCGGCCGACGACAAGGTGCCGTTGGGCGGCGGTGCCGGAATCGCGCTCAGCGGTGACCCGTGCACGCTGACCACCATCGGCCACGACCGCGCAGGCGAACTCGTCGGTGTTACCTCGGCGCACTGCGGGACCACCGGTGCAGCGGTTACGGCCGAGGGTGCTGCTAGCACGGTGGGCAGCGTGGTGGCCGCTGATGACGGCCTGGACTACGCGGTGATCAAGTTCGATCCGGCCAAGGTGACACCGATCGCCGACTTCGACGGTTTCGCGATCAACGGAATCGGCCCGAACGCCAGTTGGGGGCAGTGGGCCTGCAAACATAGTCGGACCACTCAGAGCTGTTTTTCGATCAGAGGCTGGGCCCTCGACCCGTCGATTTATACCGCGAAAGCACCCTGGCAACCAGACGAAGACGGCGCGCCGGTCACCGTCAACGATCTACTTATCGGCGTGATCCGCGACGGTTCAATAACATTACCGGGGACGGTGCCCCCGACGACACCAGAGATCGTAAAAATCAGCAGGATCATCGACGACCTCAATGCTAGGGGCGGCCCCGGGGCCGGGTTCACCCCGATCCCGGCCTAGGACGGCGCTGATTTTGTGGCGGGGTAGCCCTACATCAGCGCCGTTCTAGAGTCACGGCACAGTCAGGTTGCTTGCCCGCGAACGCATTTGCTTCGTGGCCTAAAATAAGCCGAGATAGTGGTCAAACCCGCTCGACCGATATCCGACTTCAGCGTTACCACAACCGTGACTTAGTGCGTTTATGGTCTCCGCTGTGATCGATCCTCGGCCATTCGTGGCTCCAAGTGGCAACGCTTACGACGACGTTCCGTCCGTGCCAGAGGTGCCGCCAAACGCACCGCCGGTGCCGCCGGTGCCGCCGGCGCCGCCGTTGATGCCGTCGCCACCGTTGCCGCCGTTGCCGAATAGCACCTGGGCGGAATGGACAGTGGTTATCGCGGCGTTGCCGCCGTTGCCGCCGTTGGCGGCCGAGGCGCCGCTACCGGCGTCGCCCCCGTTGCCGCCGATGCCGAAGAAAAGGCCCCCGCCGTCACCGCCGGTACCGCCGTTTCCGCCGGTGCCGAGGTTGGTGGGGCTGGCGTTGCCGCCGTGCCCGCCGTCACCGCCGATGCCGACGCCCGCCGCCGCGCCGCCCAGGCCGCCGTCGCCGCCATTGCCGCCGACACCGTTCGTGCCGGTAGCGCCGCCCCCGGCACCACCGGCCCCACCACTGGCGATGCCCGTCAATGCGGCGCCCACACCGCCATCACCGCCGGCGCCGCCTATACCGTTGGTTCCGTCGGCGCTTCCGCCGGCCCCGCCGGCACCACCATGATCGACGCTACTTCCGACCAGAGCCAAGCTACCTGCCTCGCCACCGTTACCACCGATGCCGCCATGCAGACCGTTGGTGCCAGCGGTGCCCCCGGCCCCGCCGGCACCGCCCTGGGTGAAGTCGAATCCGGCAAGGCCTACGTCTAAGGCGATGCCACCGGCGCCGCCGGCACCGCCAGTACCGCCCACGTTGGTGGCGGCACCGCCTACACCACCCGTGCCGCCCACCGCGCCGTCGATCCCGATGAGGCTGCGGGCAGCGCCTGTGCCGCCGGCGCCGCCGGTACCCCCTACACCAGACACGCCGCTGGCCGCGCCACCGGCGCCGCCGTCCCCACCGAAACCCAGGAACAGGCCAGCCACGTTGCCGCCCGCACCGCCGGTGCCACCGGTACCCCCGATTCCGGTGGCGGCGCCACCGGCCCCGCCGGTGCCGCCCCAAGTCAGAAGGAGACCGCCGGTACCGCCTGTGCCGCCAGTGCCGCCGGTGCCGGTGGTGGCGGTCCCGCCGACCCCGCCTGCGCCGCCGATGCCGAACAATCCGGGGCTGCCGCCGGCCCCGCCGGCGCCGCCGTTTCCGCCACCTGCGGCCGTCCCGCCGTTGCCGCCGAGTCCGCCGTTGCCGATCAGCCACCCGCCGGCCCCACCGGCCCCGCCAGTCACTCCCGGGTTGGTACTGGTGCCCCCGGCGCCGCCGTTGCCGAACAGCCACCCCCCGGCCCCACCGGCAGTACCGACGCCGTTCACCGTGGTCCCGTTGGTGCCGTTACCGAACAGCGGGCGCCCGGTGAACTCCACGAAGGGCGCGTTGATCGCCCTCGACACGTCGTGCTCGACGGTCTGCAGGGCTTGCAGCGGGTTGGCGTTGGCCGCCTCGGCCCCCACGTAGGCGTCCGCACCGGAGTTGAGGGCCTGCACGAACTGAGAGTGAAACTCCGCTGCCTGAGCGTTCAGCGTCTGATATTTGGACGCGTACTGAGAAAACAGCGACGACACAGACCTCGACACCTCATCGGCAGCGGCCGCCACGATTTTCGTGGTGTGTGCTGATGCAGCCGCGTTGGCCTCGCTCAGCGTCGAGCCGAGACTGGCCAAATCCGTGGCCGCCGACGCCACCATCTCCGGTGCTGCAATCACAAACGTCATCTCGCACCTCTGCCTAAGTCGCGACAGCCCCGCAGGCGCTACGCCACAGCGTGCGTGCGTGTGGCGGTGCAATGGGCCTGGGTCAACGCAAGCATATTCATTGCCCACTCGCCGAACTCCTTCTGGCCCGCCGACCAAGCCTGGTGCATCGCAACCGGGTTCGATACGACTCGACCGATATCATGGGTTCACGCCAACTCACCGAAGAACTCTGCGCATCCGAGATGCTCGAGGTGCTGCAGATCGCGCCAGAGGCGTCGCTCGAAGATCACCTAAACGTCTAACAGCCAGGCCGGCGTACCTTGGCGCGCTCACAGCAAACCCCGCTCACGTGCTCAAAGCCCGCTATACGACCGCAGACGTTGTCGCGGCATTGTCACGACGTGGCGACTCGGTGCGGACCACTGGGGTCAACCGAGGACTTCCCGATGCGGTTTCTACAGATCAAACAACACGGTGAGTTGTTGCGGGACAACAAACTTCGCCCATGTCCGACTAGGGGTCAAGTGGGAGCGCTGCCGCGCCTTGCCCTCCCTGCGACCAACACGAAAAAGAGAAAGCTGTTGGCTAAACAATTTCCGGACGCATCGCCGACTGCAATTTGACGTGGGCGCAAATGTTGTCGATACGCAAAAGCCGCTACGGCAATCGTGATACTGATGGCGACAACCGATACAGCCGGCAGTCAAAGTCGCAGCTTGATTGGAGTAGCGCGATGTCCTACCTGATCGCGGTTCCCGAAAGTCTGGCGACGGCCGTGGCAGATACGGCGCGCATTGAAGCGTTGCTGGGCACTGCCAATACGAGTGCCAGGGCATCGACGACTGCCGTGGTCGCCGCTGCCGAAGACGAAGTGTCCACGGCCATCGCGACAGTGTTCTCCCACCAGGCCCAGCAATTCCACGCGCTCAGCGCCCAGGCGTCCGCGTTCCATTCACAGTTCACGCAGAATCTGAATAGCGCGGGAAGCGCGTACGCGGCCGCCGAAGCGGCGAATGCCTCCCCGCTGGCGGCGATGGTGTCGGGGGCACAAAGCCTGGCGGTGTTTTCACCTTTCGCCGCAGCGACGGGGCGCCCGCTGATTGGCAACGGCGCCAACGGCACGACGATCAACGGCGTGGGAACCGCCGGGGCACCCGGCGGGTGGCTGTATGGCAATGGCGGTAACGGGGGGGACAGCACCAACCCCGGGGCCACCGGCGGAGCAGGCGGGCACGCCGGATTATTCGGCGGCACCGGCGGCACCGGCGGTGCCGGGGGCCCGGCATCGAGCACGCTGGACGGTGGTACCGGCGGCCACGGCGGCCGCCCCGGGTTGTTCGGCGGCACCGGCGGCGCCGGCGGAATCGGCGGCACCTCTACGTTCGCTGGCGGCAGGGCCGGCGCCGGCGGTCACGGCGGGAACGGGGTGATCATCGGCAATGGCGGCCTCGGCGGGAACGGCGGGGACAACACCTCCGCAGATCCCAACGCCCTCGCCGGCGACGGCGGCCAGGGCGGCAACACCGGGTTGTTCTATGGCAAGAGCGCCCATGGCGGCACCGGCGGAGCCGCTACCGCCGGGCACGGCGGCGTCGGCGGCGCCGGCGGCAACGCTCTGGTCATTGGCAACGGCGGCGACGGCGGCGACGGAGGCACCGGCGGAAACAGTGGCGGTCTCGGCGGTCAAGCCGGCCGCGGCGGCTTGGTAATCGGCAACGGCGGCGACGGCGGCAACGGAGGCGCCAGCCCCCAGATTGGCGGCTACGGCGGCGAAGGCGGCGTAGCTTCCATCGGCGACGGCGGCAACGGAGGTAACGGCGGAAGCGGCGGGAGCGGCCCCGGCGGCTACGGCGGCCACGGAGGCGATGTCGCGTACATCGGCAACGGTGGAAACGGCGGCAACGGCGGCACCGGCGCCCCCACTCCTATTGGAAGAGGCGGCGCGGGTGGACACGGAGGGCTCTTCGGTCTCCTCGGCCATAACGGGACGCACGGAGTTGGGTAATCGCGCAGGTCATACATGGCCAATCGGCACTCAGCGAATGTCGAGTGGGGCAGGAAGTCGGCGACAACCAATACGGTGCTGAATCCACCGGGTGCTGACGGTCCTAGCGCTGCCGGCGCGAAGATCTGACACCGCTGGTTTGTCGCGCGCGGCGCGGCCGGGGTATCACTGTGCCGACAGACGAAGTGTCATGGCCCGAGCCGGCAAGCTTCAGGTCAGATCGCCCTATGGCCAGGTGGGGTTGCATCTTCGTCGAGAGTTACTCGGCGGACCCTAGGTTGCAGATCAGGGTGGTTAAGCAATCCGTCGATGAGTCCGACTGGTCCGCCGACGCAGGTCCAGTCGTCGTCCCATAGCGTTGAAACAAGCCAGGATTCGTCTGTGGGGAACATGAGGTTGGGCAGACGACCCCACCGACTTTTCCCGAAGTCGCGCCAGGTGGCGGCCTGCACGGGGCCAGCCTTGACGAGCACATAAGACCACCCCGGGTACATGGTCACGCGTGGCGCGTCGGGAAACACGATGTCTTCGACGCCGGTATCGAGATATCCCAGCCACCACTGCTCGTCCAGCGACTGGTTTGCGAGCACCGTGATAACGGCTTCGTCGTGGCGCATCCGCTCATCTCGGGCTTCCGGAATCACGACGGTCGCATAGGCGTCAAACCCTGGCGGGATCGCTGACTTGATCGTGGGACCGCGCGCCCTGAACAGGTTGATCCATTCGACTTCTGCCTGAGTGCCGATTGGCCACGTGTGGCCGTCGCGGTTGACCGAGCTCATAGGTTGACCTGATCTTCGTAGGGTGCGTCAGGTGCGATCTGCAGAACCTCGATGTCCTTGGATCCGCAGAGTTCGTTGACGAGGTCGCGTGAGCCTCCGATCAAGGTTGAGTCTTCGGTACGTCCAGTAGCCACGCACCAAGAGTGGTCGGAGGGCCAGACAAAATGCGGCGACTGGGGCAGAAACCAGCTCTCGTTGACCCATCGTCCGATC
Source organism: uncultured Actinomycetota bacterium (assembly GCA_963758775.1). GTDB lineage: Bacteria > Actinomycetota > Actinomycetes > Mycobacteriales > Mycobacteriaceae > Mycobacterium. Next base: position 554,215 of record CAVWWU010000008.1, on the reverse strand, counting down.
CGCACAGCTTCGCCGAGGCCGCCTTCAAAGAGGTGGTAATAGCTGGAATCGCCGCAGGTGGGAAACGAAAAGGTCGGCGCGCTCAAGTCAAGTTGCCAGTCGGCCGGGGCGGGCGGGGGCCGCTTCGGTTCGGTCCGTGAACCTTCAGGTACGGCGATGAATGTGCTGCCGACGCGCAGGGCACCTCCCCAGACCGCGAAGTAGCACATCTGTGGGGTCGCGGTATGCCGGGAAAGAACGGCGCAAAGCGCTTCTAACGCCCAGGTCTGCAACTCTCCCCAGCGCGGCTCGTCCGAACCACGCCCCCGTATGTATTTCCCGTCAATCAATGGCGTTGCCGCTCTGATCTTGTCCCATTGGACCGACGAATGCAGGATGCGGCCATTTGCCCGGGCCACCGAGGCCCACGTCGGTCCACCCGGCGCATCAGCGAGCGGATGCAGCAGCCGGGCATACGCCTGAAATCCCGGGCCGAGGAGGCTGGTCACCCAGCGTTGCCCTCGGGGGTCAACCCGCTCGATCAGCCAGTCAGCAGGCTCCGCAGCGAAAGCCCGGTGCGGAGGTCGCTCATGCATCACTGAAGTATCGCTCGAACGTGTCGCCGGGGACTCCGAATACCCGAGCCAGCAGCCGATGAGGAAGTGTCAAAGGCGTCCGATCTCAACTATGCGTCTGTAGCGTCAGACCTCCAGTGATCTCGAATCGCAAAAGGTTAAGACACCGGTGTCGTATTTAGCTGCCGCACCCGACCTGATAGCCGCCGCCGCAATCGATGCGGCAAGTATTGGCGCGGCTGTGACCGAAGCCCACACCGCTGCGGCAGCCCAGACCGTGACGCTGGTGCCGGCAGCCGCCGATGAGGTGTCAACAGCAGCCGCACAGTTGTTCAGCGGCTACGCCCACGAATTCCAGGAGGTGAGCGCGCAAGCGTCAGCGTTTCATGAGCAGTTCGTGCAGCATTTGAAGGCAACTGCGGGCTCGTACGCTGGCGCTGAGGCCGCCAATGCCGCGTCGTTCCACTTCTTAAATTCCATAGAACTGATCGAACGACTGGCTCCCAGCGCCCGACGGCGACTCAACCGTCTGGATGACACTCAACTGCGATTGGCGCACTTACATCTACCTACGCCACTAGTGCACTTCCTGCTAGGAAGCTATTTAATTGCTGTGCTCCCATACTTTCTGGCGCTCGGACTTATCGTCTTATCGTCGGAGGGATCATTTCCCTAGTCTCACTCATCGCCCTCACCTGATTTCCGCTCGGCCTTCTCACGCTTGCGCAGCTCCTCGAGCTCGGCGCGCCAGGTCTTGTCGTCGACGACGGGTGGAAGATCATTGGCCATGGCGGATCTACTCCTTTCAATGTGCGTCAGTGTGCCTCAGTGTGCGTCAATGTACGGTCTGAAAGGTTTGACTGCCCGGACACGCCAAATTCATCGGCCCTGTAGCGCAATTCTCAGAATGACCCGTGGCTTGCGTCCGCGCGCGGCGATGGTTTCGATCGACGTCACCAGAAGGTATTCCAGGCCGTATTTTCTGCGGATCTCGTGTGCGAGTCGTCGCACTGTCGCGTCGTCGGTGATCACCTCCGCGGCGCATTCGATCGGCGAAACCCCCTCACGCACCTTGCCGAACCGACTGCTGGGGGCCAGCAGAACGCGTGGATTGTTGTGCACGCGTTTGACTTTCCAACTGTCGGCCGGTGTCCACACGAACAGGTCAACGCCGTCACGGCCGATCCACATGGGCGTCGACACGCCCTCGCCGTTGCGCTTGAACGTGGTCAACGACACGAAGTGCTGCTTGGCCAGGGCTTCCAGTGTTTCCGAGGAGTCGGTTGTCACGCCATCCAACGTAGTTGACGGCCCCAAAGGCAACGACACGGTCAACGAGAGCTAACGAAGAGTCACGATTCGTGCACTCGACTGGCAGCGGCGGCCGCGTCGATGGAAGGGTGGTGTGCGTGAGTATCGACGTGGGCGAGCGACTCGACGGCGCGAGCACGCAGTGGATGGACCGGCCGCCCCAACGCTGTGCGCGCGGCCATTGGCTGCTGCCCGGACACATGCTGGTCGCCACGGTCCCATGCTCCTGCGGGCCCCACATCAGTTGGCAATGTGAGTGCGGCGCGGCCACCTACGAGCCCGAGTTGCTCGATTCGTGCAGCCTGCACACCGCTCTGCGCGGAAATTGACGCGGGCGCAACACGCCGGAAACCGAATCTTCCTACGGTGGGGCAGTTCACGTCCCCTCGGCGATAGGACTTCACTGCAAAGTGTTCGCTAGAACTGAAGCGCAATAAGCGTATTCAGCGTTTCACCAGCTTCCTCACAGGTTCGGCTATTTGTGACGTTTGCAGTGCTCGGACGCTTCATAATGACGGCGTCGCGCCGACAAAAAGAAAGGCCTTGAAATGTCTTCACATCGCTGGCTCACCAGGCTCACCGTCCCGCTGATCATTGGCGCCGCTCTGACCGCGGGCACCGCGGTCGCGAGCGCCGACGCCAACGACGACGCGTACCTCTCAAAGCTGAAGAACCTGGGCATTGCCTGGCAGCCCGGGTCGGAGTCCGACCTCATCGCGTTGGGGCACGCCGTCTGTTCGGACCGCATGGCCGGTAAGACGCCGGACGCGATCGCCTCGGACCTCCACAGCGGGATGAGCGCGAAAGGATTTTCGTACTCGGACATGACGGCATGGGTGAGCGCCTCCGAATCCGTGTACTGCCCGGGTTAATCGAATCCTGGGCCGTCGCCGCATTCCGCGCGACGGTTTAGCGGCTGCCTGAGGCAGTTAGCTCGATGAGCGGCGCGGGCTTCGGTTCGCGCCGCTCAACTGTCTGCTGTCAGCGCTGCGCGTCGGGGTTGGCGATTCGAACGGGTGCGCCTTTCAGCCAGGCTTCGACGGCCTCGGCCGTGTCGGAGTAGAAGGCGCCGAGCATTTCGCGCGTGACGTACCCCAGGTGGGGCGCCAGCGTCACGTTCGGCAGCAACCGCAGCGGATGATCGGCCGCAAGCGGCTCGCTGTCGTACACGTCGAGCCCCGCCCCGGCGATGCGCCGGCCGCTCAGCGCACTGATCAGAGCGGCCTCATCGACGATCGGCCCGCGCGAGGTGTTGATCAGGTAAGCCTGCGGCTTCATCAGGGCCAGCTCCGGTTCGCCGACCAATGCGTGGGTGCGCTCCGAGAGCACCAGGTGGATGGAGACGACATCGGATTCCTCGAACAGCGTGGCCTTGTCGACCCGGCGTGCGCCGACGGCCGCCGCGGCGTCCTCGGTGAGATTCTGGCTCCATGCAATGACTTGCATGCCAAAGACTTTCGCGTATTCGGCCATGCGCGTGCCGATCCGGCCGAGACCGAGGAGCCCCAGCGTCTTACCCGCCAACGTCATGCCCGTGCTGGACTGCCACCCTCCGGCACGCATCCGCAGGTGCTCCTCGGCGAGGTTGCGCACCGTCGCGATCATCAACCCCCAGGCGAATTCCGGTGTGGCGTCACGCATCGCGCGGAATCGCGGGCTGGCGAAGTCGGAATGGGCGACTAACACCCCGTTTTCGGTGGCGGCGGCCATGTCCAGGTTCGGCAGGCTCCTGCCGACGATGGTGATCAGCTTGAGATTCGGCAGCCGCTCGATGAGGGTGCGCGGTAATGCCATCCGCTCGCGCAGGGTGCACAGCACATCGAACGGCCGAAGCGCCTCTGCGGCCTCCTCCTCGGACAGGTGCCGGTCGAAGACCGTGATTTCGGCTCGAGCCAGAACCGCCGACCAGTCGGCGAGCTCGAGGGCCGCGCCGACGTAATCGTCGAGTATCGCTACCTGGGGCATGCGGAATTTCTACCGCATGGCGTCAGTTCCCAAAGCTGCCGTGGGGAGAGCGCACCACACTGACCGGCCCGCCGGGACCCGCGCCCAGCTTGCTGACGGCGAAATCCGCGCCCTGGTCGACGAAGGTGGCGTCGTCGGCGTAGGTGTCGTGGGCGGCGAAGTTCACGCCGTCAGAGCAGACGGGGTCCTCGGGCGCGCACACTTTGATGGTCTTGGCCTGGTAGGTCGGACCGATGGCGATGGGCGGCTCGCCGAGGAAGTTCATGGCCCGCACGTTCGGCGTGCCGAAGAGAACCACCGCGGCGACATGGTCGGCCACCTCGGGCGCCAGCGGTTTGGGAACGGTCGCGGGATCCACGCCGTCGGGCACTGCCGCCGAGGTGACGAAGCCCATGACTGCAGCGCCCTGGGAAAACCCGCCGAGCACCATCTTGGTCTGGGGGCAGCTCGCCGCCTCGGAGACGACATGGGCGCTGGCGTCCCTGATGCCGTCGATGCCGGTGGACCATTCGTTGGTGGCCGGGTAGTTGACCGGATAGACCTCGACCGACTTGCCGCCGGTGCGCGCGCGCACGGAGTCGACGAACGCCTGGCCGGTCGGGCCGACGCCGGGCGGTTCACCCGTACCGCGGGCAAACACCACCTCGACATCGGGACACGGCTGAGCAAACCCGGAGGGCAGTGCGGAGGGGGAGACGATCGCAGCGCCGAGGCCCGATGCTGCGAGGGTTACCGAACCCAGGAGACGTGAGAGGAGATGTGCGACCATGCCGCATAAATGCCCACGAAGGCGCCTGGCAAAACCCGATTTTCGACCGGGATTGCTTAACCGTTGTCCAAGAGCACCGGTTCATCCAGAGTTTACAGATCGCCGCTGGCTGGTCTGCGCGCCAATGCGGCACGGCCCGAACGTAATTGGCGAGCCGGTCGGGCGCATGATGGCCGTCCGCTGCACGCCATGGGCTTTCGGCTGCGCCGCCACGAGATGCGGTCTGGGCGGCCGAATTTGCCGCAACGTTGTGATCGGTAGCAGCACGGCCGGTGTGCACTTGGCCCGGATGCGCCCCCGTCCACCCGGGACGCGCTCCGCGGCGGATGAGCCGTCGCACCCAGTCAAGCCCTCGAGCGAAAGGGAATTCTATGAAAACGGCTCCCGACCGAGAGCCCCGGCAACTGTTGAGGGATGATGCCGGGATGACCGCAGCACAGCGCCGTGGAGCAAAGGCCGAGGCCCCGTCCGCCGACCAGATCGACGCTGTCCTGCGCGCCAGCCGGGCGTTGGTGGGCATCGCGGCGGCGTCGATAGCCTCGGCGGAGGCCAACGTCACCGTGCCGCAGTGGCGGGTGCTGGTCATGGTGGACAGAAGGGGCCCGCTGAACCTGGCGGCGGTGGCCGCCGGCCTCGACGTCAACCCGTCGAACGCCAGCCGCATCTGTGACCGCCTGATCAAGGCAGGTTGGCTGGACCGCAAAGAATCGGCCACCGACCGGCGAAACATCACGTTGAGCCTCACCGCCGCCGGCCGCCAGCTGGTCAGCAAGGTGGTCAGGCATCGGCGCCGGACCATCACCCGGGTCTTGCGCGGGATGACGGCCAAGGATCGCCAGCTCGTCACGGCGGCCTTCGACGAGTTCGCCGCCGCGGCCGGCGAACCCAGCTACGACTCGGTGGCGCTCATCTGGCCCGGGGCCTAAGTCAGCGCCACTTGATGCCGCACCCGATCGACGGCCGCTGATCGGCGTCGACCGGCCGCCCGGCCAGCACCGCGTCGACCGCCGCGCGCAGGTCGGCGCCCGTCACCGGCAGCTCGTTCTTGGGCCGGGAGTCGTCGAGCTGGCCGCGGTAGACCAGGCGCCGCTCACCGTCGAAGACGAACGTGTCCGGGGTGCACGCCGCCGAGTAGGCGCGCGCGACGTCCTGGCTCTCGTCGTAGAGGTAGGGGAAGGTCCAGCCGTGGCGGCTGGCTTCGGCGACCATCTCGTCGGGGCCGTCCTGCGGGTAGGTGACGACGTCGTTGCTGGAGATGCCGACCATCGCAACGCCCTGAGCGGCGAAGTCCCGGCCGAGCGCGGCCAGCCCGGCGGCGACGTGCTTGACGTAGGGGCAGTGGTTGCAGATGAACGTGACGACGAGCGCGGGGCCGGTGAGGTCGTCGAGGCTCACCGTTTTGCCGGTGGCGGGCTCGGGGAGTGCGAAGTGCGGCGCCGGGGTGCCGAGGGCGAGCATGGTGGACTCAATTGCCATGCCCGCCAGAGTAACTGGCGCCCGCGTGCGGGTCGATCAGAGCTTGGAGCCCAGCCCCGCGATCAGATTGATCGTGACGGCCAGGACGACCGCGCCGAGCAGGTAGGACAGCAGCGCGTGGCGCAGCACCGTCGACCTGATCGACTTCGAGCAGATCTCGGTATCGGACACCTGGAAGGTCATGCCGACGGTGAACGCGATATACGCGAAGTCCCGGAAGCAGGGCGGCTCGGGATCGTGGAAGTTGATGCCCCCGGGTTCGCCCGAATAGTAGAGCCGCGCGTAGTGCACGGTGAACAGCGTGTGCACGGCGAACCAGGACGCCGCGACCGTCAGCACGCCGACGATCGCGGCGGCCAGCGCGACGGTTCCGGTGTGCGCCCCCGCGGCCACCACGTAGCCGACCCCGCCCAGGCTGGCGATGCTCGCGGTCAGGACGACGGCGTCGGCGACCCACCGGGTGGGGTCCTCCCGGGTCACCCAGCGGCTGGTTTGGTCGGCGTCCATGCCCCGCAGGATGAGCCGCGTCCACGTCACGTACACGCCGGCGGCCACGATCCAGCCGACGAGCGCGAATCGCCACCCGACGGTGTGGCCGACCACGACGGCGACGGCGGCGCCCAGCGCCACGGCGATCAGGATCCGCACCGCGACCGTGTCGCGCAACATCGCACCGACGGGTTTCACGCTGGCGCCCGCGTTAGCGGCCTTGATTGACCTTGTTGGCCGCGAACGTCGCGGCCTGGTTGATCATCCCGGACTCGATGTAGGAGACGTGCGCCATGATGTTGCCGCCCGAGGAGCAGATCGGGTCGTCGGGAGCGCACAGGCTGATCACCTTGCTGCCGTAGATCGGGTTGATCGCCGGCAACGGCTGACCGCCCCACAACGCGCTGGAGAACCCGCTGGTCGGCTCGCCGAACAGGGCGACGGCGGCGACATGGTCGGCCACCGCGGGCGGCATCTGGGTGGTGGCCAGGTCGATCACCGTCGAGCCCTGCGAATACCCGCCGAGCACGATCTTGGAGTTCGGGCACCCGGCGACGACGCCCTGAATGTGGGCGGCCGCGTCGTTGGCGCCGGCGTTGGCGCTGTTGTGGTAGTCGTCGTTCGCCGGGTAGTTGACCGGGTAGACGTCGACGGACTTCGGGGCAACCTGGCTGGTCAGCGAGTCGACGAAGGCCTGTCCCATGTTGCCCAGGCCGGGTTCCTGGTGGGTACCGCGCGCGAACACCACCGCCACGTCGGAGCAGGGATCGGCGGAGGCGGTCGGGACTTAAAATCGGCGTGCTCAGCAGCGCCCATGCCGTCACGACGACGACACCGACGGTGCGAACAATGCTGCGTGGACTCATCCTCAAATCCTGGCATACGGTGCGCGGGCGGTTTGCGCCCCCGTGGGACGGGTCACCTGTGTGGCCAAACGCCGGATTGGCGGGCATGATCTGGATACGCTGAGGCGGACACACATCCGTGAGGGACCTTCGAGGGGGGCTTGGTGTCACTTCTGGGCGTGGTTCCCGACTTTCTGCAGTCGGCTGCGGCGGATCTGAAGAACGTCGGCGCGGACCTGCATGCGGCGCACGCGGCGGCCGCCGCGCCGACCACCGGGCTGGCGGCGGCCGGCGCCGACGAGGTCTCGGCGGCGGTGTCGTCGCTGTTCAGCGAGTACGGCCACGCCTTTCAGTCGCTGGGCGCGCAGGCCGGCACGTTCCACACCCAGTTCGTCCAGCTGCTGAGCGGCGCACAGGGCGCCTACTCGGCCGCCGAGGTGGCCAACGCCGCACCGCTGCAGGCCGCGGAAGAGGCGGCGTCGAACCTCGCGTTCTTTTCGCCGTGGAAGGACCTGACTGGGCGTCCGCTGTTCGGCAACGGCACCAACGGCGGTACGGGCACCGGGGCCAACGGCGGCGACGGCGGGTGGCTGCTCGGTAACGGCGGCACCGGCGGCTCGGGCGCGGCGGGGCAGGCCGGCGGCAACGGCGGCGATGGCGGCTTTATCTACGGCAACGGCGGAACCGGCGGCGCCGGGGGCCTCGGCGCGGCCGGCGGCAAGGGCGGCAACGCGGGCCTGCTGGGCCTCGGCGGAACCGGCGGGAACGGGGGAGCGACGAACGGCACCTACGCCGGCGGCGGCGGCGAAGGCGGCCGCGGCGGCTGGCTGTGGGGCCCCAACGGGACCAACGGGGCGGCCGGGGGCACCAACCTGAACGGCACCGTGCCGCTGACCATCGTCGGAGGCACCGAGCCCATCGTGAACGCCACGATCAACGGCGGGTCGAGCGTGCCCCTGCTGGTCGACTCCGGATCCACCGGTTTGGTGATCCCGTTGAAGGACATCGGATTACAGCACCTCGGGCTGCCCACCGGGATTGGTGTCGGCGCCTACAGCGGTGGCTTGACCTACGTCTACCTGAAGTTCGACGGCACCATCAACTTCGGCAACGGGATCGTCTCCTCGCCGACTCAGGTCGACGCGGTCATCTTCTCGTTCCCCGGGTCGTTCTCCAACTTCGCTTCCTCCGACGGCGCGGTGGGCATCTTGGGCGTGGGCAACAACACCGCCGGCCCGGCCAGCGTCAGCCCGACGACGGCGCTGCAGGGGAATCTCAAGAATGGTGTGCTCATCAACGAGACCGGACATAGCGCTAATAGCTGGTTATTCCAGTCCGGGAACGCGCCGATAACTGGCCTCGTCGGCCAGGTGACCGACGGGACCACCACCAGCCAGCTGATTTATAAAGTCAACAGCTCGAGTGGCAGCCAGCGGTCCCGCTCCTAGCACGATCATCGACTCCGGTGGCGTGTACGGAACCATCCTGCAGTCGTTGCTCCCGGGAGACGCAAGTTCCGTGCCGAATGGCACGGTGATCAAGCGTCTACGCCCCCGCAGCGTGACCCCGATCTACTCCTACACCGTGGACAGCACCAACGCGCCGACGGTCATCAGCTCGGGCAGCCAGAACACGGGGTCCGTCCCCTTCTCACAGCACCCGATCTACATCAGCTACACCAGCAAGGACGTGGACTTCGATCAGTAGCGCCATGAAGGTGCTATGAAATCCGACGCGCGCCGACACGCTCTGGATACGCTGTAGCCCACATCAAGCGGCTTTTGAGGGGGCCAGGTGTCGTTTCTGGGCGTGACTCCCGAGTTGCTGTCGTCGGCGGCGGCCGATGTGCAGGGCATCGGTTCGGAGCTGGACGCGGCGCGCAGTGCGGCGGCGGCCCCGATCAGCGGGCTGGCGGCCGCCGGCGCCGACGAGGTGTCCACGGCGGTGGCGGAGCTGTTTTCCGGGCACGGCCAGGCATTTCAGGCGCTCACCGGGCAGGCCGGCACGTTCCACGCCCAGTTCGCGCGGCTCCTGAGCGGCGCGCAGGGCGCGTACGCGGCGGCGGAAACCACCAACATCCAGTGGTTCTCGCCGTGGAAGGACCTGACGGGGCGCCCGCTGTTCGGCAACGGCACCAACGGCGCCGCGGGCAGCGGGGACAACGGCGGCGACGGCGGCTGGATCTTGGGCAACGGCGGCAACGGCGGCTCGGGCGGCGTCGGCCAGGCCGGCGGCGACGGCGGTGACGCCGGGCTGATCGGCAACGGCGGCAGGGGCGGCAACGCCGGAACCGGCGCGGCCGGCGGGGCCGGCGGCGCCGGCGGGTTCCTGGCCGGCAACGGCGGCAACGGCGGGCAGGGCGGCGTCACGGCGGGCGCCGGCGGCGAGGGCGGCAACGCGGGTTATTTCTTCGGCTCGGGCGGGTCAGGCGGCAACGGCGGCATCGACGCACCCGGCGGAGCCGGCGGCACCCCCGGCCGGTTGTTCGGCAGCTTCGGGGCCGGCGGGCAAACCGGGGCCACCCTGGCGAACGGCGGGGTGTCGATGCCGGTGTACCAGGGCACCGAGCCGGTCGTCGACGTCTCCGATCGGCGGCGGACCGAGCGTGCCGGTGCTGGTCGACACCGGATCCACCGGCCTGGTCATCCCGCTCCGAGACGTCGGTTTGTTCAACCTCGGCCTCCCCACCGGCTTCGGTACGGGCGCGTACAGCGGGGGACTGACGTACTTCTACCTCACGTTCAACACCACCGTGGACTTCGGAGGCGGCATCGTCTCCCACACGCCGGTCGACGTCGTCGTCCTGAGCGTCCCGACCCCGTTCGGCAACTTCGCCGGCGGCAACGGTGCGGCCGGGATCATGGGCGTCGGGATCAACGCGGGTGGCCCCAGCCCCGGCTATTCGCCGGTCAACGGGCTGCCGAGCACCATGAACCAGGGCGTGCTCATCAACGAACCGAAGGGCTACCTGCAGTTCTCCAACACCAACCCGCTGCCCTCCTTCAACTCGACCGAAGGGGCGCCCGTCAGCTACCTGAAGGTATCGGTCGACGGCGGAACCCCGGTGGCCGTGCCCGGCTCGTTTATCGACTCGGGCGGCGTGTACGGGACCATCCCGTCCAACGTCGCGGGTTCGATACCGGCGGGGAGCACCATCACGGTCTACGACAGCGCCGGCCACGAGTTGTACAGCTACACGACGACCGGCACGAACACCCCGGAGATCGTCACCGGGACCGACTCGATGAACACCGGGTTCGAGCCCTTCACCCAGGGGCCGGTGTACATCTCCCGCAGCCCCAGCGGTGTCGGGACGACCTACTTCGATTACCCCGCGTAAGCCTCAGCCCACCCGCTGCAGCGTGTAGTGGGCCGTCGTCCGGCTCGGGTCGGCGGCCAACCGGTCCACTTCCTGCCGGATCGGGTCGACCGCGCCGCCGAACGCGCCTTGGCAGCCGTCGGGGCAGGAGACCTCCCACCACATGTCGGCCTGGTGTGTCGGCCAGGCCGTCAGCTGCTGCTTGTCGCGCGCCTTATAGCCGATCTGAGTGGCGTTCTTGACGAGATTTCCGACGTGATGGCGCGCCGGGCAGAAGAGCGAGACGTCAATTCCGGTCATGGTCGCTATTGTGCGCTGCCCGCCGTGACGAATCACCAGTGGCCCGAACAGCTTCGGCGGACGCGGCCCGCCGTTATTCGGCATGTGGCTATTTTGTGAACGAACACCCTCGGTGCTGCGAACACGGCGCGGCGGTGGAAGTATCGCGGGAGTGGCTACCAAGAAACCGCAGACGATCTCGTACCCGGCGCCGGGCTCGCGCCCGCATCGCCACGACACTGACCCGATCGACCCGCACGTCATCGTCCTGTTCGGCGCGACGGGGGATCTGGCCAAACGCAAGCTGATCCCGGGCCTGGCTTACCTGGATCAGTCCGAGCTCGCGCCCGATATCCAGATCATCGCGACGTCGCTGGAAGACTTCACCGACGACGAGTTCCGCGAACTCGCCAAACACGCGATCGACTCGTTCGGCACCCACCAGCTCTCCGAGGACCAGTGGGCCGACTTCGCCAAGATCATCCGCTACGTGCCGCAGGGCGCCGGGGCCGCGTCGCTGGCCGCCGCCGTGGCCGAAGCCGAAGTCAACCTGGGCCCCGACACGCGGCGGCTGCACTACTTATCGGTGCCCCCGAAGGCGGCGCGCGCCGTCATCACCACGCTGCGCGAGGCCGGCCTCGTCGAGCGCTCCCGGGTCATCATGGAGAAGCCGTTCGGCACCGACCTGGCCAGCGCGGTGGCGCTCAACGACTTCGTGCACGAGACCTTCGACGAATCCCAGGTCTTCCGCATCGACCACTTCCTCGGCAAGGAGGCGGCCCAGAACATCCTGGCGTTCCGCTTCGCCAACGGCCTGTTCGAGCCGATCTGGAACCGCAACTTCATCGACCACATCCAGATCGACATTCCCGAAACCCTCGGCCTGGACGAGCGGGCCAACTTCTACGAAAACACCGGCGCCTACAAGGACATGGTCGTCACCCACCTGCTGCAGGTGATGGCGTTCGTCGTGATGGAGCCCCCGACGGCGCTCGAGCCGTACGCCATCAGCGAAGAGAAGAACAAAGTCTTCCGGTCGATGCAGCCCATCAACTGTGCTGACGTGGTGCGCGGCCAGTACGGCGGCTACCGCGAAACCCCAGGGGTGGCAAGCGATTCCGACACCGAGACATTCATCGCGCTCAGGGTCGCGATCGACAACTGGCGGTGGGCCGGCGTGCCGATCTATCTGCGCACCGGCAAGCGGATGGCCGAGGGCATCCGCATCATCTCGATCGCGTTCAAAGAGGCGCCCCGCAGCATGTTCCCGGCGGGGTCCGGGGTCGGCACACAAGGCCCGGACCACCTGACGTTCGACCTCGCCGACAACTCCAAGGTGTCGCTGTCCTTCTACGGCAAGCGGCCCGGGCCCGGCATGAAGCTCGACAAGCTGTCCATGCAGTTCTCGTCGCGGGAGATCGCCTCGTCCTCGGCCACTTTGGAAGCCTACGAGCGGCTGATCCTCGACGCGATGCGCGGCGATCACACGCTGTTCACCACCGCCGAAGGCATCGAATCGCTCTGGGAGCGTTCGCAGGCACTGCTCGACGACCCGCCACCGGTCAAGAGCTACCCGCCCGGCACCTGGGGCCCCAACGCCATTCACCAGTTGATCGCGCCCAACGCGTGGCGGTTGCCGTTCGAACGGGGCTGGCGCGAGTCCAAGAGCCAAAACTGACTCTTCCTCTGGCACCTGGTCGACGCTTATCGTCAACCTCGTACTCCAGAGCAGAAGGACGAACAGATGGCGAAAAGCGTTGCGGCCAAAAACGAGACGGAACAGCTCGTCCTCGATTTTATACACGCCGCTTACGGCGAGCGCATGAATGTCGACGCGATGATCGAGCTGGTCTCCGACGATTTCGTGTGGCAGCTCCATGTGCCGCTGTCGCCGGTGGTCTCCGGGCGTGACGCGGCGCGCGCCGAGCTGGAAAAGCACACCCAACTCGCGACCGGGATGATCGAGGGCAGCGAGATCCGCACCATCGTGTCCAACGACGACACCGTCGTCGTCGAACGCGTGGACGTCAACGCCATGAACGGCGTCGAGGTCACCTTCAACGTGGTGGCGATCTTCGAGGTCCGCGACGGCAAGATCACCCACTGGCGCGAATATTGGGACGCCTCCCACATCGCCGGCCAGCTCGGCATCGACCCGGCGCTGATGTTCGCTCCACTGAACGCCTAAGCGGCCCAAGCCAGCTCGGCGACGCTAGCCGGGAGACCTCTCGCGTTTGGCGGCGTAGAGACTGGCGTCGGCGCTCGCGGATAACGCGGCCACGTCGGCACCCTCGCCATGGTCGGCCGCCGTCCCGATGCTCGTCGCCGGCGTATGCACCCGCACGTCGGCGACGAAGCGCTCCGCCTCGGTCGGCCCCGCGCCCGCCCGCTCGGCGATGCACACGGCGAACTCGTCGCCGCCGAGGCGGGCCAGGACGGCGTTCCGCGGCGCCAATTCCCGCCAGCGTCTCGCATAGCCGACCAGATGCTCGTCCCCGGCCAGATGTCCCTCGATGTCGTTGATCTGCTTGAGGTTGTCGATGTCCAACGCGATGACGGTGATCCTGGTTTCCCGCGACCGCGACCGCGCCAGCAGATCGGCGGTCGCGATCTCCCAGCCCGCGCGGTTGAGCACTCCGGTCAACGGATCGGTACAGGCGGCAGTGACCAAGGCGCGCATGACAATGCCGAACGACTCGGCGGCCCCGACGATCGCGACGACGAAGATGACGTAGTCGAGGTAATACAGCTTCGGCGCGGGCGCGACCGCGAGGGCGAGAACACACGCGCCGGTCAGCACGGCGAGCAAAATCGAGCCGCGGCGGGGCGAGTAGAAGGCACGCAGGTACATCGCCAGAAACATCGGCGCGATGAGGCACGCGAACTCGGCGGTGATCGTGCGGTGGAACGCCATCACGATGGGGGTAGCCGCCATGGCCGCCGCGGTCGCCGGCGCGGGTTTGTCGGGCCGGGAGGCAAGCCACAGCAGCGCCGCCACACCCAGGGCGATCGCCACGATGCCCCCGCCCGTAGGCGACCCCTTGAATCCTTTGTGGATCGGGATCAGGGTGAACACCACGCCATAGGTGAAGAGGAAGGTCGTGGCGCCGAGGTAGATCCGGAGCAGCCGCGCCTGTTGGGTGCCGTAGAAACCGCTGCCGGCGTCGGCGCGCAGCAGCAGTCGGTTTCGGCGAGTCGGCCGGCCGGGCAGCCTGAGATGCATCCCGTCAACTCTCCTGATCACGTGGTGCGGCATCTGAACCGTACTTGAAGTTGGCCTTGCGTACGGGTTCTCGCGGGACACCTATTGTGGTCGGAATGGCCGAACCCTCCAGCGAGACGTCTGGGGCGGCGCTACGCAGACGCCTGGACGGCCTGACCCTGCGCGACGCCGCGTACTTCGGCCGGCGGCTGAAGAACCTGCGCGGCGCGACGCCCGAAAAGCTGCAGCAGCTCGCCGACCAGATCGCCAAGGCCGAAGCGCTGGTGGCCACCCGGCAGGCCGCCATCCCGACCATCGGCTATCCCGATCTGCCGGTCAGCGAACGGCGAAACGACATCGCCGAGGCACTGCGGGCGAACCAGGTGGTCGTCGTCGCCGGCGAAACCGGGTCGGGCAAGACCACCCAGCTGCCCAAGATCTGCCTCGATGCCGGGCGCGGCGTCCGCGGGACAATCGGGCACACCCAGCCCCGGCGGTTGGCCGCGCGCACCGTCGCGCAGCGCATCGCCGACGAACTGGGCAGCCCGCTGGGCGACGTGGTGGGCTATACCGTCCGCTTCACCGATCAGGTCAGCGACCGCACCCTGGTCAAGCTGATGACCGACGGCATCCTGCTCGCCGAGATCCAACGCGACCGCCGCCTGCTGCGCTACGACACGCTGATCCTCGACGAGGCCCACGAACGCAGCCTGAACATCGACTTCCTGCTCGGCTACCTGCGGGAGCTGCTGCCGCGGCGCCCCGAGCTGAAGGTGATCGTCACGTCGGCGACGATCGAGCCGCAGCGCTTCGCCGCGCATTTCGGCGGCGCGCCGATCGTCGAGGTGTCGGGGCGGACGTATCCGGTGGAAATCCGTTACCGGCCACTGGAAGTCGCTACTCCCGTGAGTCCGGATGATGACCCGGACGACCCCGACCACGAAATCGTGCGCACCGAGATCCGCGACGAGATCGAGGCGATCGTCGACGCGATCCACGAACTCGAGGCCGAACCGCCGGGGGACGTTCTGGTTTTTCTGTCCGGCGAACGCGAAATCCGGGATACCGCAGAGGCTTTGGCTGGCCTCAAGCACACCGAGGTGCTTCCGCTCTACGCGCGGCTGCCGACCGCCGAGCAGCAGAAGGTGTTCGCGCCCCACACCGGGCGCCGTGTCGTGTTGGCGACCAATGTCGCCGAGACGTCGCTGACCGTGCCCGGAATCCGCTACGTCGTCGACCCGGGCAACGCCCGCATCTCGCGCTACAGCCGCCGCCTGAAGGTGCAACGGCTGCCCATCGAACCGGTCTCGCAGGCCTCCGCCGCGCAGCGGGCCGGCCGGTCCGGCCGACTCGCACCCGGTGTGTGCATTCGCCTGTATTCGGAGGACGACTTCGCCGCGCGCCCGCGCTACACCGACCCCGAGATACTGCGCACCAACCTCGCCGCCGTGATCCTGCAGATGGCCGCACTGCAACTCGGTGAGGTGGAGAACTTCGGATTCCTCGATCCGCCCGACAACCGCAGCATCCGCGACGGCGTGCAGCTGCTGCAGGAGCTCGGCGCCTTCGATGCCCAGGGGGCGATCACGGCCCTCGGCCGTCGGCTGGCGCGCCTGCCCGTCGACCCGAGGCTGGGCCGGATGATCCTGCAGGCCGAGACCGAAGGGTGTGTGCGGGAGGTGCTGGTGCTGGCCGCCGCGCTGTCGATTCCCGACCCGCGTGAAAGGCCGCTCGACCGCGAGGACGCGGCGCGCCAGAAGCACGCCCGCTTCGCCGACGAGAGCTCCGACTTCATGTCGTACCTGAACCTCTGGAACTATTTGCGAGACCAGCGGAAAGCATTGACTGGCAGTGCTTTTCGTCGGATGTGCCGGAATGAGTTTTTGCACTTTCTCCGGATCCGCGAGTGGCAGGACCTCGTCGGGCAGCTGCGCAGCATCGCCCGCGACTTGGGCATCCACGAGTCGCGGGGCGAGCCGGCCAACCCGGACCGGGTACACGCGGCGCTGCTGGCCGGGCTGCTGTCGCATGTGGGGATGCGCCGCGAGGATGCCCGCGACTACCTGGGGGCACGCAACTCGCGGTTCGTGCTGGCGCCCGGCTCGGCGCTCAGCAAGCGCCCGCCGCGCTGGGTGGTGGTGGCCGAGCTGGTCGAGACCAGCCGCCTGTACGGGCGGACCGCGGCGCGCATCGGGCCGGAGGCCGTCGAGCGGGTCGCGGGGGACCTAGTGCAGCGCACCTACAGCGAGCCGCACTGGGACGCCCAGCGCGGCGAGGTGATGGCCTTCGAACGGGTGACGCTGTATGGCCTGCCGCTGGTGGCGCGCCGGCGCGTCGGCTACGGCTCCGTGGAGCCGGCCGAGGCTCGGGAGTTGTTCATCCGGCACGCCCTGGTCGAGGGCGACTGGCAGACCAGCCATCACTTCTTCCGCGACAACGCGGTGCTGCGCAGCGAACTCGAGGACCTGGAGGAGCGGGTCCGCCGCCGCGACCTGCTGGTCGGCGACCACGACATCTACGCGCTCTACGACGCCCGCATTCCCGCCGACGTCGTCTCCGCGCGGCACTTCGACGCGTGGTGGAAAAAGCAGCGGCACCAGACGCCGGATCTGCTGACGTTCAGTCGCGACGACCTGCTGCACACCGACGATGCAGCCGATGCTGACCGGCCGGACAGCTGGTCGACGGGCGATGTCGCGCTGCCGTTGACCTACCGTTTCCAGCCCGGCGCCGCCAATGATGGTGTCACGGTGCACGTTCCGGTCGACGTCCTGGCGCGGTTGGGCGGCGACGAGTTCGCCTGGCAGGTGCCGGCGTTGCGCGAGGAGCTGGTCACCGCTTTGCTCCGCTCGCTGCCAAAAGACCTGCGGCGCAACTTCGTTCCCGCCCCGGACACCGCCCGCGCGGTGCTGGCCGCGCTCGACCCGGCGAAGGAGCCGCTGCTGAACGCGCTGCAGCGCGAATTACGGCGTCGCAGCGGGGTTTTGGTGCCCATCGACGCTTTTGATCTGGACAAGCTGCCGGCGCATCTGCGGGTGACTTTCGCCGTCGAGTCTCCCGAGGGCACCGAACTCGCCCGGGGCAAGGATCTGGGCGTGCTGCAGGAGCGGCTGGCCGCACCGGCTCGGCGCGCCGTGGCCGACGCGTTGAAGACCGAAGCCGTTGACCTGCAGCGCACCGGGATGCGCTCCTGGCCCGATGACCTGCCCGAACTGCAGCGCATGGTCGAGCGCGAAGTCAAGGGCCGCGTCGTGCGGGGCTTTCCCGCGTTCGTCGACACAGGCAGCGCCGTGGACCTGCAAGTGTTTGCCACGCCCGTCGAGCAGGAGGGCGCGATGGGCCCGGGCACGCGCCGGCTGGTGCGGCTCAGCGTCGCTTCGCCGGTCAAGGCGGTCGAGCGCCAGCTGGATCTGCGGACACGCCTGGCGCTCGGCGCGAACCCGGACGGCTCGGTGTCAGCGCTGCTCGACGACTGTGCTGACGCCGCGACGGACGCGCTGGTGTCCGCCCCGGTCTGGACGCGCGCGGAGTTCGCTGCGCTACGAGATCAGGTCGCACAAGATCTGGTGTCGATGACCATCGACATCGTGGGCCGCGTGCAGCAGGTGCTGTCGGCGGCGCAGGAAGCGCAGATCTTGCTGCCCGACCGGCCGCCACCAGCGCAGACCGACGCGATCGCCGACGTCAACGCCCAGCTGGCGCGGCTCATGCCGGCCGGGTTCGTCACCGTCACCGGGCGTTCGCGGCTGGCCGACCTCACCCGCTACCTGACCGCGATCCGGCGCCGTCTGGAGCGGCTGCCACACGCGATCGTGGCTGACCAGGAGCGGATGCAACGGGTGCGGGCCGTGGAAGACGCGTACGACGAACTGGTGCACGATTTGTCACCGGCGCGCCGGAGGGCCGCCGACGTTCGCGACATCGCCTGGCAGATCGAGGAACTCCGGGTGAGCCTGTGGGCACAGCAGCTCGGGACCCCCCGTCCGGTCAGTGAGCAGCGAATTTACCGCGCGATCGACGCCGTGCGCGACCGTTCCTGACCGGTCGCCGGCCCCAATTCAGACCATCAGGCCGCAAATCGGCTCCAGGATCTAGCACGCGCGTGCCAGAAAACCGTTGCGCAATCGAGGCCGAACCGCTACCTTAGGCACACGGGAGATCTGCGTCACACCTTGAAACGACGAAAGAGCCCAGCACGATCTTCACCGAAGGGGAGCGGCCCAACCTGGGGGCCGGGATGAAGGGAAGACCTCGTTGTCCGAATCACGACCCGCTGTGCGACGCCTGAACCTGGTGCCCGTGAACAGCAATCTGCGTGCGATGACCGACGGCGACCGCGGGTGGGTCGCGAAAGGCCTTTGCAGAAGCGCCGACCCTGACGAACTATTTGTGCGCGGAGCGGCGCAGCGCAAGGCGGCGGTTATCTGCCGGCACTGCCCCGTCATGCAGCAGTGCGCAGCCGACGCTCTGGATAACCAGGTCGAATATGGCGTCTGGGGTGGGCTGACCGAACGTCAGCGCCGGGCGATGCTCAAGGAGAACCCCGAAGTCGTGTCGTGGTCGGAATTCCTGGAGAAGCGCAGCAACCGCGCGATCGGGTAAACCGCAAAGCGCCGCCAACGGCGTTTTTCCTCATTGCTTTTTTGTTACAGCTCTCGGGCGATGCCGGGTTACGGCCGCAAGAATCGAAACGAATGACAGCGGGCCAACCCACGGGCCGGTGAACAACCGCGGCTCAGTATGCAACGCGGCAAAGTCAAGTAGCCGACTACGCTACTGGGCCCTTCCGGCGGCGATGACGATATAGCCGATTCGTCATTTGCCAGGTCGGAGGGGTATCCATGTCGGTCAGTTCCGTCAGGCGTTCACAGCTAGTGGCAGTTTGTTCTCGACAGGTCGGTCGTCACAGCGTGCGGACGGTGTGACGTGGAAAGTTTCCTGTCAGAACCCTGGCCTCCCACACCGCGGCTGAACCTTGTTGCTGTCAGCGCCGACCTTGCCGTCGTCACGGAAGGACAGCGCGCCTGGGTCGCCAAAGCGCTGTGCATCGACGCCGATCCCGACGAGCTCTTTGTGCGGGGCTCCGCCCAGCGCAAGGCCGTCGTGATCTGCCGGCACTGCCCGGTTGTCAAAGAATGCGCGGCCGACGCGCTGGACAACCAGGTTGAGTACGGCATTTGGGGCGGCATGACCGAGAGGCAGCGCAGGGCACTGCTCAAGCAGCACCCCGAGGTGGTGTCGTGGTTGGAGTTCCTCAACAAGCGCAGCTCCGCCGGCTAGCGATTCAGTTCTCGCGGTGGCTGTCTCGCCGCAGCCGCACCGCCCGGCTGACCGCGGTGGCCAACGCCAGCGCGGCCATGGCGGCCATGGCGGCCATGGGCCCGGCCAGAATGATCGCCGAGTGAACCGCTATGGCCGAAAATTGCTGTCGGACAATGTATTTGGTCAATACGAATTTACGGCGATAGGCGATTGCTAGGGTTTTTATGTCGTGATAAGTCCGTGATAGGGCCGTTATAAACCCGTGATTGAAGGACTGGGTATGCCGTATCTGATAGTCGCGCCGGAGACGCTCGCGGCGGCGACCGTGGAGATCGCCGGTATCGGGTCGACGCTCAACGACGCCAGTCTCACCGCGATCATGCCGACAACCGGGCTGGCGGCGGCGGGTGCCGACGAGGTGTCGGCGGCGGTGACCGCGCTGTTCAACACGCACGCCGCCGAATTTCACGCCCTGAACGCCCACGCGGACGCGTTTCAGAGCCAATTCGTGCAGGCGCTGGCCGCGGGCGCGAAGTCGTATGCCGGCGCCGAGGCGGCGAACGTGCTGCGCGTGGTGAACGCGCCCACCGAGGCGCTGACGGGACGGCCGCTGATCGGCAACGGCGCCAACGCGACGGTGGCGGGCGGCCGCGGGGGCGACGGCGGGTTGCTGTTCGGGAACGGGGGAGATGGCGCCGCGGGTGCGCCGGGCCAGGCCGGCGGCGCCGGCGGCGACGCGGGGTTGTTCGGCAACGGCGGGCACGGCGGGGCCGGCGGGACCGGGGCCGTCGGCGGCAACGGCGGCAATCGGCGGCAACGGCGGCAATGGCGGCCAGCTGGTCGGCGACGGCGGCAACGGGGGCAACGGCGGGGCGGCGGCTACCGGTGGCCAGCCCGGCCAGGGCGGTTCGGGCGGGAAGGCCGGCCTGTTCGGCCACGCGGGAAGCGATGGACAGACGGGGGCCAGCTCGACCGGCCCCGGCAGTCCGCCGGGCAATATCGTGATCACCGACCAGTACGGAACGACGACGATCGAAAACGCGTACGTGGTGCAGAACAACGCGTGGAACAATCCCGGCGGCCAGGCGATCACCGTCAGCGGCACCGGATTCACCATCACCACCGAAAACGGTTCGGCCCCAACCAATGGCGCCCCGCTGGGCTACCCGTCGGTGTATCTCGGCTATCACTACGGCACCGGTTCGCCGGGCAGCCCCCTGCCGTTGCAGCTCAGCCAGATCCACAGCGCGACCAGCAGCATCACGTACACCTATCCCACCAGCGGGACCTATGACGCCTCCTATGACATCTGGCTGAATCCCACTTCGGTCACCACCGGTGTCAATCAGCAGGAGATCATGATCTGGTTCAACCACACGGGGCCGGTGCAGCCGGTTGGTTCCGCGGTGGGCACCAGCACGATCGATGGAAAGAGCTTTACCGTGTGGGAGGGCAGCAACGGCCAGAACCAGGTCGTCTCCTACGTCGCGACCACACCGATCGACTCGTGGAACAATTTCAACGTGCTGGGTTTCGTCGACAACACGGAAACCATTGAACCGGTAACCAATTCGTGGTATCTGACCAGCATCCAGGCTGGATTCGAGCCGTGGAGCGGCAGCGTCGGCGCGGCGGTCGACTCGTTCAGCGCGAGCGTCAACGGCGTCGACTGAGGCCCTCGCGGGCACCGGCCCAGTCGTCGCTGCTGATGGTGTCGCGCCAGTCGACCGGGAGGGCGTCCAGCGCGTCTTCGATGCAAGCCCAGATCGACTCGAGCGGGGACGCACCGGGGCACACGGCGTCAATTCGGCTCTCCGCAGCCTGGTTTGGCTCGTGCGGTGCATCGCTGAACGGCGCCAGCGCGTTGATCGCGTCGATGACGCGACGTCGTCGATCCGGGTAGAGCAGCCCGGTCAGCTCGTCGGGCATGATCGGCCGGCCGAAGATATAGTCCTGCGCGGCTTGGCGATACGGCACTTCAAGCTTGCCGGTCACCGGTTCCTCGGGTAGACCGCCCGCGAAGAACATCGGCACGATGGGCAGCGACAGGTCGATCGCCAGGTCCACCAGGGTGGAGGTGAGCCGTTCGACGCGCTGCCCGGAGCTGGTGTACCGGGTTCCGTCGGCATGCACCATGATCGATGCGCCGTGCGCTGCGACATCGCCCTTGAGTTCGTCGACCAGGCTGATGAACTGGCGTGGGTGCTGCTGGTCGAAGTAGCGGATGTGGCCCGGTCCGCCGCCCGGCCTCGATCGAGACGCACGAGGGCGCCGACCCAACGGGTTTCGTGTTTGGCGTTGGCGATCGTCAAGACCTCCGTGCCGGTCAGCCACGACGCGATCGACGTGCCCAGGATCGACTCGACCTGCACTTGGTGGTTGCCCAGCAGGAGTACGGGCCGACCGTGAATTCCTGCCATCGCAACCGGATCCGTGACGATGATGTGTCGGACGTAGCGCGACAGCAACGCCCAGTGGACAAGGTCTCCGAATCCGTCGAGTTGCACGCCCAGGCGGTCGTTCGACCAGTTGCGCACCGGTTGCCAGTCCGTCTGCAGCGACGCGGTCGCGCGGCAGGCACGCGGCGGCGTTTGTTCGAGCTCGACGGCGATTCGTTCCAACGGCAGGGCCGGGCAGCTCACTTGACCGTCGACGACGTGTACCTGCGAGGGATGAATCGCGCCGTGCGCCGCGTCGGCGACGGCTTCTTTGGTCGCGATGTCGCTGATCAGCGCGGCGCCCCGGCTTGCGGTGTCGTACACGGCTTTCAGGGTGCCTTTGAACCACTCCTGCGTTCCGGCTTGCGCGGAGTCGAGCGTGATCACCCCGGGGCTCACCCGATCGCCCAACGACACCGCGGGCACCGCGCGCCGGTCGCCCATGAACGCGCGGCGCTTGGGGCCGCTGAACCCGGCGAGAGGCCCTTTGTCTATCAGGGTTTCGACGACGCGGAGGTAGGCCCAGGGCTCGCCCGCGACGCTGAACCAGAGATCGATGATCGGCATGTGGCGATCGGGGTCGGCAAAAGTAACGAAGCGGGTTTCCACGTCGACGGTGCCCGCGCGCGGAGGTTCGCGGTAGAACCGCGCCCAAATCACCTCGCGCGGAAATCCGACGGTCGGATCGGTGGCGTCGAGGTAGGAGGCGACATCCGAACTGTCCGTGGACCATACGCTCATGGCGGTGTGCGGAACGATGTGCAGCGCGCCGTCGAGTAGTCCGGGTTGTTGCCGGCCCACGGGGACCTTGCAGCGCTCGACGGCGAGCTTCCCGGATGAACCGTTGCGGCCTATCAGTGCGCCATCCATCAGGGTTGCGAACGCGGGCCCGTGGAACACCGTGCCGTCGTAGGGGTTGGCAAAGGGGACCGCGTCTTTCAACGGGGCGGGCGTGGTCAGTTCACCGCCGTAGCGGTCCGCGGTGGCTATCACCGCCTGCGCGTGCGTCTCCCAGCGCGAGAAGTCGGCTCTGGGCGCATCGCGCCACACCTCCAGGCGGCCGCCGAATCGGTCCGGCGCGATGGGCTCGACCACCACTCGCAACCGTGTCGGTGCGTCGAGGACGATCCAGCGGAGCAGCCGCAGGTCGGTGACTTCGACCACCTTGGCGGCGCCCGCCGCGTGGCCGGCCGCCTGCACGAACAGGTCGACGATCGACATCATTGGCAGACAAGGGATTACGTAGGTCGGGCAGTGATCGGTGATCCAGGGTTGCTGGGCCGGATCGAGGGTGGTTTCCAGCGTGGTTGCGGATATCTCGGTGGGGGTCGCCGGAGCCGCGGTCGTGGCCGAGCCGCTGCGGGCCGGGGGCTTGGCTGCCCGGCGCACCGCCGGTGAGACGCATGCCCAGGTTGGAGGCGCTGTAGATGCGGATTCCGTCGTTCCACAGCGAGGCTTCGGCCACGGCCAGGATGGTGCCGTCGTCGGCGCGCTCGATGCGGGTGATCTCGACCTGGGCGGTGATCTGTTTGTTGGTTGGCACTATCTGGCCGCGGTATCGCCACGTCATCGCTTCGTGCAGCGCCACCGGCTCGAAGCGCGCCGACGGTCCCATCTCCCTGCCCAGCCCGAGATCGAGCATCCCGAATTGCAGGAGCTGAAGCAGCATCTCGATGCCCAGCGATCCGGGCTGCACGGGATCCCGGTAGAAGTGCGCCTTGAAGAACCACTCGTCGGGGTCGACGTCCTTGACGGCGCGCCACCGGCCCAGACCGGCGCTGCCGTCGGTGGGCCAGCGGCCGGTCACCCGGTCCATCATCAACAACATCGGGTCGGCCAGCCGGGCGCCGGGACCGAAGAATTCGTCGGGCTGGGTGCGCAGGTCGATGACCGGCGCCGCGCAGGGGAGCTCCAGCAGAGCGCGCTGTTCGTCGCTGACCGGGAGACCCACCTGCTGCTGCAACGCTTCGAGACGGAAGTATCCGAACACCGTGTCGTAGGTGTAGACGGGTCCGTCGTCATCGGAGATTTCACCGTCGAAGGTCACGATGATCGTTCCGCCCGCCGACGCGACGTTCTTGAGCTGTGGCCCTGATTCGCAACGTTCCGGTCGAGGGTGTGATCTCGCGGTGTTGTGTTCCCGTTCCGTCCAGGTTGCGGAAGAACAGGTCGATATCGGAGTCCAGTGGACAACCGACGTAGGCCCCCAGCCAGCCGCAGGGCTGTAGGGCGATCTCCATGAGGACCGCATTGGGCATTGTCTGTTGCCCGTTCGATCCCTTGTTCTCCGCGAAATACCATGCGTCGCCGGGCACGTCGTACTCCACGACAACCTGTGCGCCGGCCTTCGGGGTGCCGAGCTCACCGACGACTTCGGTGACGCGTGACATGAAGTGGTAGGGCGGACCCGGCAGTCGCGCGACCCTTCGGTCGGAATCGAACTTCACATACTGCGGGCCAAAGGCCAGGGACGGCTTGGCGATAGCGCTGGCGAGCATCGCTGTGTAGTCGAATTTCAGCTCCGTCCACTTCGGCGACGGGTTTGGGTTCGACGTACCCTGCGAGCTCTGTGACACCCATATCCATCGGGCAGCCGGGGGAGAGCCGCAAGCCCATACGGTGGCAATGGAACGCCGGGAGCCCATCGACGGTGCACAGCAGGTCGGCGAACAAGGTGGGTTCGGGTCCGGCGATGACCTCACGCACGAACACCTCGTAGACCAGTTCGCGTGACTGCGGCGTGACCTGTCCGCGGCAGACCAATTTGTAGGTCTCGAAAGGTACCGGTTCGAAACGCCACCCGTCGCAGCCGATGGTCATGCCGAGGGCGGTCATGTAGATGGCCATGGTCTGCATCGCCGCCTCGTACATAAGCGTCCCGGGCATGCACGGGTCATTCTTAAAATGGCCTGCGAAATACCACTTTTCGGGCGTGATGCGCTCAACGGCGCGCAGATAGCCACGGCCCCACGGTCCGCCCGAGAAATCCAGCTGGGTCACCTCGTCGGCGAACAGCATGTCGCCGCCCGCGAGGCTCGGCGGACGGGTGTGGCTGGCGGCACGCTCGAAACCGTCGCCGAACGTGCGCCAGATGTCCCCGGCCGCGATCGCTTCCAGGTCGGCGCGATCCAGCGAGGTGCGCGTCGTTCGCGCCGGCGTCGGTTCCATCGGGCCGTCGACCGTCTCATCTTCTGGGCGCCAGAGGATTCCTCCCGACGCCGCCAACTCCTCGTCGGAGAAGAAGCCCGCCTGGCCGTTGCGCATGGACATCCGCTCGACACCGTCGATGGTGCAGTCGTAGTGGAAGAAGAACATGCGGATGTCGCCCTGGCGTGCGTGGCCGTCGACGTGGATATCGAAGCGCAGGGTGTCGCCGATCTCGGGCAGGCCACCGAGGTAGGTCACTTCGCAGCCGAGCAGGCGATACACCCGATTGCTCTTGTTGGCGAAGTCGGCACCCATCCAGGAGATGAGCATCAGGTCGGCTTGCCCGGATTCGATCATGATCCCGGCCGGCATCCGGCCCTGGTGCAGCCACCAGGCGTCGGCCGTGACATCGGTTTCGGTCCACAGTGTGCCCGTGCCGGCTTTCCCGGGCTCGGCGTCGATGCCAAGCAGCCGATCCGCCAACAACAGCGGGGGTTCGGGCATCCGCACCTGACGGAAGTAATTGTCTTGCGCGGTAAACGCCGGGCCGAAGATGTCAGAGATCTTGCCCGAGGCGTGCACCCGCAGGCCGTCCTTGTCGAGCGTGAGGCCTACCGGAGCGCGCTTGACGGTCGGCTTCGGGACCTGTTTGTCGGCGGGCCGAGCGGGTTGGAGGGCCCGGTAGGCGCCAGCGTCGGGCAGGTAGGCGGCTCCGTCGTGGTGCGGTGTTTCCCGGCCACCCGGCTCGCTTTCCGTCGGGGTGTGCGGTTGCGACGGCGGCGTGCTGGTCGTCTCGACCGTGGTTGCAACGTCGACACCATAAGCGATCGGCAGCGGGTCCGACCCGAATAAGTCCGCGCCCAACGGCGTCCGCGTCAACGCCTCGGTGGCTTTGGGTAGCTGGGGCGGAAGGGGCAGGTGCGTCGTCATAGGCTGCTCCAGTTGTGCGGTGTAGGTCTGGTGTCTGGCTCCGGCTGATACCGGCTCGGCAGCCGCCAGGACAGGACTCGGAAGCTGAACGGCGGGCAGGTGCGCCGGGAAATACAACAACGCCGGCTTCCCGGGTTGGGCTCGGGCGGCGGGGGAGAACACGGACGTGTCCAGTTGGTTGGTGGCCAGCACGAGGTGTTGCTCCTGGCCGCCGAGAGCCTGCAAGGCGACGGCGACCGTCCGCTGTTGCGACGTCCACGGCTCACCGTCGGGCCAAACGCCGAGCAGCCCGTACATCGCGCCGGCGGCGACGTGCAGCAGTCCCGATGCGGCGTGCGCGTGACCGAGTAGCGGGGAAAGGTTAAGCGCCCCAGGCGCATTGCCCAGGTGCAGGGTTTCACCCTGCGGTGTCTGATCGGCCGGCAGCGTGGCGAGCACCGTATCGCCGTCACGGCGGGCGTCGTCGGCGCGTTTGAGGACCAGAACGACCGCGGCGTCGCCGGCCGGCTGTTCGTCCGGCCTGAGCAACTCGTGCGCAGCTGCTTCGTGTACTTGTTCGCAGCTCAGATCCACCGCACCGACCACCGCCGCGTCGACTTCGCCTCGCCGCAATGCCCGCGCGGCCAGCTCCAGGGCCGTGGTTCCGGAGAGTTCTTCTCTGGACACCGTGAAACTCGGCCCGCGCAAGTCGAATTGGCTGTTCAGCCGATTGGCCACAATGTTCGGCATGGCGCCCACCACGCCGGCCGTGGTCCACCCCTGGACCACACCGTCGCGGGCCGCCGCCAGTTGCTCCGGGTCGTCGATCTCGTCGGCCAACCGCCAGCGCACGCCGAAGCGCGCCACTTCCACGTCGCAACCCATTCCGACGATGACGCTGGTCCGGTCCGGCGGCAATCCCTTGATCACCTCGCCGACGTTGAGGGCCGCGGCGAGCAGGGCGAGTTGCTGCGGCTGCGTCTGCTTGAGATCGGCCGGCGGAAAACGTGTTTGAGTGAGATCGAGGCGGATCTCGGACATCCTTGCCTGGTGGGCGCCGTCGCCCTTGGGGATCGGCCGCCCTGCCTTCAGATGTTCGGCGACCGAGTCGGTTTCACAGCCGTCGCCCACGAGGAGGCTGAGCCCCACGATCGCGATGTCGGGCTCGGGTACGGGCACCGGCCGGCTCGGGGGCGCGCTGCGTTCGCCGGTTGGTGCGATCCATTCCTCGATCAGCAGGTGGGCGTTGTTGCCGCCGAAGCCGAAGTTGTTGATCGCGGCGCGGCGTGGCCCGTCGCAGTCCCAGGGTTCGGCCCCGGTCAGCAGCCGGAACGGCGAATCGGCGAGGAAGGGCAGCGGATCGTCGACATGCAGCGTCGGGGGACGAACGCCCGCGCGCATCGCGGCGAGGACCTTGATGGCTCCCGCGGCGCCCGAAGCCGTGATCGAGTGGCCCAGGTTGGATTTCAGGGATCCGATGGGTATGCCGGCCAGGCCACCGAAGATGCTCGTCATGCTCATCAATTCGGTCAGGTCGCCGCGCGAGGTTCCCGTGGCATGGCACTCGACGAGCGAGATGTCTTGGGGCTCAAGCTCGGCCATCTCGTACGCGAGCCGCATCGCGCGCTCTTGACCCTCCTGCGAGGGGACGAGCAAGCCACGTCCCCGTCCGTCGTTGCTGAGGCCGACGGCCCGCACGACGCCCAAGATGGTGTTGCCGTCTGCGATCGCGTCTTCCAGCCTCCGCAGCACCAGAACGGCGGCGCCCTCGGCGGGCACCAGGCCGTCGGCCCCTTGGTGGAAGGGGCGCGACCTGCCGGAGCGACTCAGGGCCTGTAGTGCGCTGAAGCCGACGTGCAGGAGTAAGTCGCTGGCGCCGTTGACGCCTCCGGCCAACATGACGTCGGCGGTGCGGTCGTGCAGCCGATCGCACGCCAGCTTGATCGCATAGAGAGAGGAGGCGCATGCGGCGTCGAGGGCCGCCGCACCGCCGGTCAGTCCCAGTGCGTTGGCCACGAGATGTGCGGGGAGTCCCGACATGAAGCGGTTGCGCCAGTCGATCCCGTGTTCGGCTCCGCGCCAGACCTTTTCGGCCAGTTCGGTCATTGTCTTCGTCGGGTAGCTCAGGTTGCCGAGGATGACCCCGACCGAGCCGGAAACCGCCCCGGGTTGCCAACCGGCGCTCTGCAGCGCTTGCCGGGCCGCGTCGATGGCCCACAGGCACAGGGGGTCGAGGGCCTCGAGCTCGGCGGCGTCGAGCAGCAGGCCGTGGGGATCGAAGATCTCGTCGAACCCCCGCACGTATCCGCCGCGATCGGACCAGGCGTGGTCGAGGTAGGAGGCGTCTTGCTGGTCGCGCAGGATGTGCCCCGGCCGCACACCCCAGTAATCCGGTTGCGCGCAGGCGAGCGCGTCACGGCCGTCGCGCACGGTCTGCCACAACTGTTCGGGGTTCAGGCCGCCTGGAAGAACACAGCCCTGGCCGACAATCGCAATGGGTTCAAACTTCACGACGACTCAGCCGCCGTAGGGATACAACTCGAGTCGTTTGAAGCTGGCGACCAAGCGGTTCTCGGCGTCGACGAGGTCGAGGTCGCAGACGGCTCGGCTGTTTTTCGCGTCACCGTTGGACAGCACGCATTGCAGCCCGTCACCCAACGCGCCGGGCCGGTAACGGACCAACTCGCCCACGCGCAGCGGCAGCACCGTGCGGCCGAGGCGTGCGAAGCTCCACACCAGTGCGGCTTGCAGGCAACCGTCGAGCGCGGCCGGATCGGTGGCCCAGCCCTCGCCGCGCCAGCCCGCCGCCAGCAGGCCGCGTAGCGACGCCGTCGCAACCGACTCACCACAGTCCACGCTCTCGAGCACCTGGAACGCGGGGCCGTGGAACAACGCGTCGCCGGCGTAGCAGGCGTCGCGGTCCATCGGCTGACCGCCGGGCGGTGAGATGTCCGGCGCGGCTGCCGGTTCCGTGGTTGCGCCCGAACCCATTTCGACCGTGGCCGAGTAGTAGGCGGTCGATCCCGAGCTATCGGACAGCGTGCACGTCAGCCGATTCGGCTCGCCGTCCACCGGCGTGCAGTGCACCAGCATCGACTCGCCGTGGTTGTCGAATTCGGACAACGTCACGCCGCGAAGCACCCTGAGGTCAAGGAGTCGCTCGACGTGATGCCCTGGACGGCACGCCTCGGACATTCGCACGAACCACTCGGCGGCTTGCACGACCGGCAATACGACATTGCCGTTGATGCGGTGGTCGACCAGATAGGGCTGCCGTTCCGCCTGGGCCACCACCCGCGCGACCCGGCCCTCCGCGGGCATCGGATGCGTGGGTAGGCCCGCCAGTACGCCGTCGCCGAGGGTCACCTCCGGGGTGCCGGTCTCGCTGTCCAGGACGTCGGAAACGAATGCCCGTGCTCCGTCGGCGAGCGGGATCAGCGAGATGCCCCGGGACTCGAACATCGCTTTGAGGCCGGGGGTGACCATGCCGGAATCCCATGGGCCCCAGCCCAATGCGCGAACGAGGCAGCCGGGGCCGCGACGGACCTGCTCCGCAAGGGCCACCTTGTTGAGGATCTCATTGGCCATGGCGTAGTCGCTTTGGCCGACGTTGCCGCTGCGCGCCGCCACCGACGAGAACAGGCAGACCAGCTTCAGCTCGTCGGTCGCTGTCGCGTCCAGCAGTGCACTCAGGCCGCCGACCTTCGTCTCGAAGACACGGTCGAATCCGTCCAAAGTCTTCTTGTGCAACGGCGCATCAGCCAACACGCCGGCACCGTGAATCAATCCCGTGATGGGCCCGAAGTCGGCGCGCACGTTGTCCAGCAGCGCGTTGAGTGAGGCCGCGTCGCGCACGTCGGCCGCGGCATAGCGTACGGGGGACCCGGCCGCGGTCAGGGCGGTCAGCGTCGCACGCACCTCGCGGTCGGCGAGGATGCGCTGCACCTGTTGCTCCAGCTGTTTGGGAGTGAGCTTGTGTCCCTGTGCGGCGGCGCCGGCGAGCAGCGCCCGCTTCAGCTCGGCATCGGTTGCCAGCTCTTGTGTTTCGGGCGACTCGTCCGCGAGTTCCGTGCGACCGATGAGCAGGAAGCTGGCCTGTGTCTGCTTGGCCAGGTCAATGACAGAGGCGGCGGTCACGCCGCGGGCGCCGCCCGACACGACGATCACGTCGCGGCTGTCGATGCGCCGCGTGTGGTGGGCCACCTGCCGCGCGTCCGCGACGACGGTGACGCGCCCATGGGTGCTGCCCAGTCCGACTTCCAGTTCCGCTCCGCCGGCCACGAGTTCGCGAGCGAGGAGTTCGGCGACGGCCGTGGGGGATTGCTGTCCAAGCGCGATGTCGATCGCTTTGACTTGCGCTTTCGGCCATTCTTGGGCGGCGGTCTTGGCGAGGGCGGCGATGCCGCCGGCCCAGGCGCGCGCGCCCGGCTCCGTGAGCAGACCGAAGGTGCCGCCGGTGTCCTGGACGGTGACGAAGACGCCGCCGTGTTCGGCAAATTTCGCGGCGATGCGTTGCGCGTCGGCGAACACCGGCCGGTTGAGGCCCAGCGTTTCCTCGCGGGTGCTGGTTCGCGTCAGGCCGCAGAGGTCGATCACCGCTTCGGCGTCGGCGCTCGGTTCGGCAACGATTGCGGCGTTGATGCCGTGTGTGCGCAGGGCGGCGACCAGCGCGCCGGCGATGCTGTTGGCGTCATGGGTGGCAACAACTTCCACCGCGGAGGCTTGGTGGAGGCCGGGCATCCCCATTCCGCTGGCCGGAGCAGCGACCGCGCTTACCGCGTAGCGGGCGACCGATGCTCCGGCTAACTCAAAAGGGAGGCGATCACCTACCGATGATCCGTTGGTACTCAGTGGGATCGGTGGGGACGTCGCCGTCGGCGGTGAGCCGTTAGCGGAGCCCGGGGCGACCAGCAGCGAACCCAGATAGTCGACGATCTCCTGCAACGTCACCAACGCCGCCATCGCCGCCGTCTCCACATCAGGCAACCCAGGAACCCGATCCTGCACCGCAGACAAAATCTCCACCCGCTTGATCGAATCAATCCCCAGATCCGCCTCCAACGCCATCGACAAATCAAGCATCTCAACGGGATAACCCGTCTTATCCGCCACCACCTCAAGCATCTGCACAACCAAATCCGACGACACCGGCGCAGGCGCAACCGCCACCGAACCATTCGACGACCCATTGCAGCCACAGCCGGAACCACCGTGCGCCGCACCATTGGCACCCACCGGGCTCAGCAACGAACCCAGATAGTCGACGATCTCCTGCAACGTCACCAACGCCGCCATCGCCGCCGTCTCCACATCAGGCAACCCAGGAACCCGATCCTGCACCGCAGACAAAATCTCCACCCGCTTGATCGAATCAATACCCAGATCCGCCTCCAACGCCATCGACAAATCAAGCATCTCAACGGGATAACCCGTCTTATCCGCCACCACCTCAAGCATCTGCACAACCAAATCCGACGACACCGGCGCAGGCGCAACCGCCACCGAACCATTCGACGACCCATTAGCAGCCACAGCCGGAACCACCGGCGCCGCACCATTGGCACCCACCGGGCTCAGCAACGAACCCAGATAGTCGACGATCTCCCGCAACGTCACCAACGCCGCCATCGTCGCCGTCTCCACATCAGGCAACCCAGGAACCCGATCCTGCACCGCAGACAAAATCTCCACCCGCTTGATCGAATCAATACCCAGATCCGCCTCCAACGCCATCGACAAATCAAGCATCTCAACGGGATAACCCGTCTTATCCGCCACCACCTCAAGCATCTGCACAACCAAATCCGACGACACCGGCGCAGGCGCAACCGCCACCGGAGCCACAGGCACGTGTGCCGACGCCCCGTTCCCGTTGGTGGCGACAGGCGGAACCACCGGCGGCGCGGCCATTGCGACCGCACCGTTGGGGGCGGCAGGAACGATGGGGGCCGCGGGCATCGCGGGTGATGCGGCGCGGATCGGCGCGGGTGCCGCGACCGGCGCCGGCGCAGCGGAGCCGGACATCAGGCCTTGTAGGTGTCCCTGCAACTGGCCGATGGCGGCCTGCAAGGTTCCGAGTGCGGCGACCATCTCGCTGACCACGTCGGCGCTGATGCTGAGCGCGCCCGAGGATGCGACCGGTACTGGGTGGTGAGCGCCGTTGCCGTTGACGGCCGGGGGTACCGCAAGAGGGCCGGCGGACGCTGGGATCGATTCGGCTGGTGTCAATGTGGGCTCCGATTCGGTTCCGTGTCCGTTGAGGTGGGCACGTCGGTCGATAGTTGTGGCGGTTTCGGTCGGCCGCTGCACAAGCTCGTCGCTCATGTGCGGCCTTCCGTAGTTGGATCCGTTGATCTTCATGACCAACTTGGGCTGCGTGCGCTCGCGTGGGTCGTCCCCGGGGCGGTAGTCGGACCACAGCGCGTCGAAGTTCATCGGGACACCGGCGGCGACGAGCTGGGCCAGACCGATCCACAGTGATCGAATGCCGTTGCGGCCCTTGGTATCCAGGGACACCGCCGAGTGTTCTTGGCCGGCGAGGCATTTGCCGACGAGATTGGTCAGGACGCTGCCGGGGCCGACCTCGACGAAGGTGCGCGCTCCGGCCTGCCACATCGCCTGGATCTGTTCGACGAACTGCACGGGCTGCGCGATCTGGCCGGCGAGGGTCGCGCGCATGTCCTGCGCGTCGCCCACGTAGGGCTGGGCGGTCGCGTTGGCGTAGACCGGCACCGTCGGTGCACTGAACGCAACGCCCGCAAGGAATTCGGCGAACGGTGCCGCCGCCGAGCTGACGACCTCGGAATGAAACGCGGTGGCGACATCGAGGCGTCGGGTATGCATGCCCGCCTCGTTGAATCGTTGCACGGCATCGTTGATCGCCGCGCTTTCGCCCGACAGCACGAACTGGTCCGGTGCATTGTGGTTGGCGATCACCACGGCGAGGCCCGACTCGGCGATCATCTTGCGGACCCATTCGATGGGTGCCGTCACCGCACACATCGCTCCGTCGCTGTCGACCGCCGCCTGAGCCATCAGCGCACCGCGCGCCCGCGCGATCAAAAGCGCGGCCTCGTCGCTGAACACACCGGCCGCGCGTAGCGCGGTGACCTCACCGAAGCTGTGGCCACCGACGGCTATCGGCGCGATGCCCAGGGCCCGGACCACGGACAGCAGACTCAGGCTGTGCGCGCCAATACCCGGCTGCGCCCACTCAGTCTTGGTCAACTCACTCGCCTGCAGCGCGCGCTCGTCCTCGGTGAATGCGGGCTTCGGCCAAACCACCTGGTGCAGATCGCGATCGGCGTTGAAACAATCGGCGCGGGCAATCTCCCACGGCGACAACGCCGGCTCATGCAGCTGCGGGACGTCGGCGCCCATGCCGACGTACTGGCTGCCCTGGCCGGGGAACAGCAACGCGACCGGGCCGGGTTGCTGGGCCGAGTAGTAGTAACCCTTGGGCGAGCCGAAGGCAGCGACGTCGGGCTGTGCGAGTGTCGCCGCGATCTCCTGCAGCGTCGTGCGCAAGGTGGAGACGTCGTCGGCGACGACCGCGAGACGGTGGGGCTGCGTGCCGTCGTACTCGGACTGCGTCTGCCGCGCGAGGTAGCTGAGCATGTCGGGGCCGTCGACCAGCGACGCCGCCAGGCGGGCGGCGTGATCGGACAGTTCCGCCGCGCTGGGCGCGCCCAGCACGATCAGCTCGGAGTCCCAGGACCGGTAGCGCCACGCGCGTTTTCCGGCGCCCAGGTACTCCTCGACGGTGACGTGGAAGTTGGTGCCACCGAAGCCGAACGAGCTGACCGAGGCCCGCCTGGGCACGCCGTTGTCGGCGATCCACGGCTTGGCCTGCGTCGACAGGTAGAACGGCGACTTGTCGATCTCGAGGGCGGGATTGGGTTGGTCGATTTTGATGGTGGGCGGCAGGCTCTTGTGGTGCAGCGCCATCACGGTCTTGAAGAGGCCGCACGCGCCGGC
This sequence comes from uncultured Actinomycetota bacterium, assembly GCA_963758775.1. GTDB lineage: Bacteria > Actinomycetota > Actinomycetes > Mycobacteriales > Mycobacteriaceae > Mycobacterium. Next base: position 520,273 of record CAVWWU010000008.1, on the reverse strand, counting down.
CGCGCCCTTGGTGTGGCCGACCTGAGATTTGACGGAGCCGAGTGCACACCACTGCCGGTCCGCACGTCCCGAAGCGTCGAAAACCTCTTGCAGGGCTGAGAACTCGGCAGCGTCACCGGCCTTCGTGCCGGTGCCGTGCGCTTCTACCAGCCCGACGGTTTCCGGACCGTAGCCGGCGGCCTCGTAGGCACGCCGGAGGGCCTTGGCCTGTCCGGCCGGACTCGGCGCGTAGATGCTCTTGGCCCGGCCATCCGAGGACGTACCGATGCCGCGGATCACTGCGTAGATCCGGTCGCCATCGCGTTCGGCGTCGTCAAGACGCTTCAGCGCGAGCATTGCCAACCCTTCGCCCAGCATGGTGCCGTCCGACTGGTCGGAGAAGGGGCGGCAGTCACCGGACGGCGAGAGCGCGGTGACCTTCGCGAAGCACATGAACATCAAGATGTCGTTGTAGGCGTCGACGCCGCCGGCGATCACCATGTCCGATTTCCCGAGATACAGCTCGTTGAGCCCGGCCTCGAGGGCCGCCAACGAGCTGGCACACGCGGCGTCGATGACGCAGTTGGTGCCGCCCAGATCGAAACGGTTGGCGATGCGCCCCGCGATCACGTTGCCGAGCAGCCCCGGGAAGGTGTTCTCCTGCCACGGCGTGTAGCCGGCCGCGACGCTTTCGCTGAATGCCGAAAGCTCGCCCTCGGATAGACCGGCGGCGCGCAGCCCCCGTTCCCAGACGGGCTGGTGCAGGCCGCCGGACATGTAGTTGGTCATTTCGGTGCCGCCGGTCGCGCCCAGAATCACGCTGACGCGCTCACGGTCAATCCCGGAAATGTCACCGCCCGCGTAATCCTCCAGAACTTGCTGCGCGACCCTCAGCCCCAGCAATTGGGCGGTGTCGATCGCGGGCACGATATTGGGTGGAACTCCGAAATCCATCGGCGCGAAATCGACCTCGGGCAGAAAGCCGCCACGGCTCGCGTAGACCTTGATGCCCGGTGCCCCCACCGCGGGGTCGTAGTAGTCGTCAAGGCTCCAGTGCGACGCGCGGAACCTCAGAGAAAAGGTCAGCGCCCCCGACGATGTTGCGCCAGAAGCGCTCGGCTTCGGGAGACCCAGGAAACAGTGCGCTCACACCGACAACGGCAACAGGCGGATGCCTGGATACCATGGGTCTCCTCCGTGGCTTCGACGAACAGCAGCGGGCGCCGAACTTCCGTCACATCAACACCGACCCTCGACGGTCCCCGCAGAAATTCACGCCCGCTCGGGTGCACCGCTGACCGGGACCGTATCAGAGCGGCGCGGTCTGTATTGACGGAATGTCAATACCCGTGGTCGGTCTCTCGGCCGTTCTCGTGGCCCAGAAGTATGGCGTTGGGAAAGGCCGCACCGACGCCTGGGATTTCGCGCGTAATTACCGGTCAGTAATAACGCGCGTTACCGGTCAGTAATAACGCGCGCGGGGTCGCGAATTAAGGACGAGAAAGCCCGAGCAGAGCTACAGCGATAATGGCCGGGCAACGTAGCGGAACGCGCTTGCCGGGACGGGTACGCCACACGTGCGCGCCTGTTGCGCGCGGCTGATCTGAGCGGCGCCCTCCAGCAGATTGAGCGCCACCTGGTCGACGTTGCGGTGCTTGGGCTGCTCCAAATAACTACCGGTCGCCCAGCTGTTGAAGGCGCCCATCGACGGACCACACCAAATCTGGTAGTCCAGGACGCGGTCGGGTTCGCCGTCGATGGCCCACCGGCTCGAGAGGCCGAGGTACCAGCGGAACACCAGCCCCATCTGGTACTTCGGGTCACGGGTCGCCAGTTCGAGCACCGCCGGGTCCCGGTCTTGCCAGAACTGCTGCGTCTCAACCCACACCTCGTCGACGCTCTTGCCGAGGATCTTTTCCAGCTCCGCGCCGTGCTTGGCGATGACGGCGCCCAGGTCCGGGTTGCCGGCGTACCACTCGTAGAGCTTCCGCGCGCGCGGCCCGAACATCGACCCGCGCTTGAGCACCTGCAGGTTCACGCCCATCTCGAACATGTCGGAGGCGGGGGCCATCATCACGTCGGCGACTCCGGCCCGGGCGAGCATTCCGCGCGCCTGCGGGGACAGCCCGGATTCGACGCACGCCTGGTTGACCGAGCCGGTCACCACGTAGGCCGCGCCCATGGCGAACGCGCCGGCAACCGACTGCGGCGTGCTCATCCCGCCGCCGGCGCCCACGCGCACCCGGCTGTTGAGCTGGTGTTGTTGGGCCAGGTTGTCGCGCAGCAACAGGATTTCGGAGAAAAGCGCAGGCAGCGGGCGGTTGTCGGTGTGCCCGCCGCTGTCGGCCTCGACGGTGATGTCCTCTGCCAGCGGCACGTGGCGGGACAACTCGGCTTCGCGCGCGGTGAGCTTGCCGGAGGCCACGAGCGCCGAGACGAGCGCCGCCGGCGCGGGCTCCATGAACATGCGCGCGATCTCGGGACGCGAGACCTTCGCCATGACGTGGTTCTTGCGGACGATGGCGCCGCCCGGATCGGTCGACAGCCCCGACAGGGCGTAGTGCACGACCGCGGGCGTGAGCTTCAGGAACGCCGATGCCTCGACGACGCGGACGTCTCGGGCGATGAACAACTCGGCGACCCGGGTCTCGAGCGTGACTTCGTTGGGGGAGTGGATCAGGTTGGCGCCCCACGCGAGCCCGGTCCTGCCGGCCACCCGCGCCTGGATGTCGGCCAGGCCGCGCTCCACGGCGTCGTACGAGAGGCCGCCCGCACCGAAGAAGCCGAGCATGCCGGCCTCGGCCATCGTGACCACGAGTGCCGGGGTCGCGATGCCATTCGCCATGGCCCCGGTGACATACGGAAAACGGGTCCCGTGCGCCTCGCAAAACTCTCGGTCGCCCAACCACTCGGGGTAGATCGGCGGCAGTGTTCCCACGACGGAAATCTCGGAAGTACCGGCGGCCACCAGTTCGCCGGCGATGGCGAGACCCAGCTGTCCGGTCGCCTCCTCGCGCACGACGTGAACCGGGTGACGCACATATTGAACGAGTTGAGTGATGTCTTCGGGTGCGAAAGCCGCCGGCACGGTGCCCGGGCGCCACCCACCCAAAGCCGGACTCACACCCGCCGTGCGCGGCTCTATTGCGGCGGTAGTGCGCTCATTCAACTGCCGATTCCCTTTCACTCATCAGTTTTGACATATATCGGCCGGGCGGCCGAATGTCCCAACTGAAGAAATCCGTTTGAGGATCTCGTGAAATCCGGGTACTGAGCTTACGGTCTCGCCTGGCCTTTATCCGGGGATCGCGCTAATGCACGAAATAGCTGCCCGGCCCGTCTGACGAGGAAAGGCCCCTGCAAGATGGGAGCGGTGATCCTCGCCGTGGACCTGGGCAAGACGACCTGCCGGGCCGCATGCGGTGGCCGACGGTCCGAGGGGCCCGGAGCGCCGGGGCTGGCCGCGCCCGGGGGTATGCGGGCCGCCGAGACGGCGATACTGGCCGTCGCCCGGGGGCTCGGCCCGGTCGACGAGGTGATCGTGGGCGCCGCCGGGGCACAGGCTGCGCCAGACGCGGCCCGCGCCCTGGGCGAGACGCTGCTGAGCGCGCTGGGCGCCAAGCGCGTCGCCGTCACCAGCGACGCCGTGACCGCGCACGCGGGCGCGCTGGACGGGAAGCCCGGAACCGTGCTGGTCGTGGGCACCGGCGTCGCGGGGCTGGCGATCGACGCGGACGGCACGGCACGCGCCGCCGACGGCTGGGGCCCCTGGCTCGGCGACGAGGGCAGCGGCGCGTGGATCGGCGCCGCCGGCCTGCGCGCGGCGCTGCGCGCCCACGACGGCCGCGGCCCGTCCACCGCGCTGCTCGATGCCGCCCGCGCACGCTTTGGCGCCCCGGAGACCTGGCCCGCGCGGCTCACCGGCGCGGCCGAGGTCGCGTCGTTTGCACCCGAGGTACTCGCCGCGCACGACGACGCGGCGGCGACGGCGATCGTCAGCGCCGCCGCGGAGGCGCTTGCCGCGACCGCCCGCGCACTGGGGGATGGTCCGGTGGCGATGGTCGGCGGCCTGGCCGGGGTTCCGGCACTGCGCGCGCGACTGCACCTCGTCCCGGCCGCCGGCGACGCGCTCGACGGTGCGTTGCGACTGGGGCAGATACACGAGCCGCAGGTGATCCGTGTGCGGGCGGGCCCCGGAATCCCTGCTGCGCACGGGCTGGACACGCTCGCCACCGAGGCCGTCCGCCCGGGGCTGGACGACCTGGACGCGCGGCCGATCGGCGAGGTCGTCGCGCTGCTCGTGGCAGCCGAGGGCGAGGCACACGCCGCGATGGTGGCGGCGGTCCCGCGCATCGCGGCCGCGGCCGAGGCGATCGCGGCGAGGCTGCAGCGCGGCGGCCATCTGATCTATGCGGGTGCCGGGACGCCGGGTCGGCTCGGGGTGCTCGACGCGGCCGAGTGCGCGCCGACCTTCGGCACCGACATCGTGCGCGGCGTGATCGCCGGGGGAGCGGCCGCGCTGACCGCCGCGATCGAGGGCGCCGAGGACACGTTCGACCCCGCCGATCTCGCCGGGCTGACCGCCGCCGACGCGCTCGTCGGGATCACCGCGTCGGGCCGCACACCGTTCGTGCTGGGCGCGCTGCAGCACGCGCGCGCCGTCGGCGCGTTGACCGTCGCGATCGTCAACAATCCGGCCACCGAGGTGGCGGCCGACGTGGTGATCGAACTGCTGACCGGGCCCGAGGTGCTCGCCGGCTCCACACGGCTGACCGCGGGCACCGCCCAGAAGGTTGCACTCAACGCGCTCTCGACGAGCGTGATGATCGCGCTCGGCAGGGCCTACGGACCGCGGATGGTCGACGTGCGCGTGACCAACGCCAAGGTGCGCCGGCGTGCGGTGCGGATCGTCCGCGACGCGGCCGGCGTCGATGAGGAGACCGCGACGATCGCGCTGGCCGCCGCGGGCGGTCACGCCAAGACCGCGATCGTTGCGCTGCTGGCCGGCGTCGACGCGGCCGAGGCCGCCATCCGGCTGGACCGAGCACGGGGACGAGTGCGCGACGCGCTGGCGAACTGACTAGACGCGCCGGGCCCGAGGCGCGGCCGCGGCCGGCACCGGCAGCTGCACGCCGCCGAACTGGACGGCGTAGGCGTCGAGAGCCTGGACGTAGGTCCGTTCCTGCGGCGCCGCCTCCGCGACCAGGTTGGAGACCTCGGTCTGCTTGCGGTTACACATGTTGGCCGCCGCGCAGGACAGGGCATCGAGCGTGATCGCGAATGATTCCGTCGCGTTCTGCAGCCGGGTCAGCACGGTCTGGTCGTAGCAGCCATAGAGCCGGGGCACGTTGACCAGGCGAGCATCCGCACGGATGTCGGTGTCGAGTGCGGCCGCGGCGTCGCCGATGCGGCGCGCATCGCCGGACAAGGTCGCCGAAGCGTAGGTCTTCAGTCGCTCTTCGAGCGGATTCGCCAAGCCGTCCGCGTACTGCTGGCGATAGAAGTCCGGTGCCGGGTCAGTTGGCCCCGGTCGTCCCTGGCAGGTGTCGGCGCCGGCAACCGTGGTGACGACCCCGCCGCTCGACGACGGCGACGCAGGTGTGCGCGATGAGCCGCACGCGGTCAGGGTCAGCGCAACACCCAGGACGGCCAACCCAACGGCCGCGCGCCGAAGCACTGCACTCAAGGCCCCACCCCTTCCTTCCCCGGTACGTTATCCGGCCCAGGGTGTGCCCGCAGCATTCTGGGCCCCGGCTTTAGCCGATGGGCCGAAACTGCGGATGAGGATGCACGCCGTGCACGCTTGTCCGTTCCGGCCTTGGCGACGACGTTGCTGGCGCCCGTCACGACGGCGACGGGGGATTGGCTCGCCATGCCGACACCTTATTCGGGGCTCATCGCCCTCGGCTTATCGTCGAACTCGTGGCGGACCCGCTGGACAGCGCCGAGTCGTACTACGACCTCGGCTCCTACCATCGGGCCGTCGATACGCCGTCGGCGCAAGCGCAATCGTGGTTCGACCGGGGCATGGTCTGGGCGTACGCCTTCAACCACGAAGAAGCGGTGCGCTGCTTCGACAAGGCACTCGGCCTGGACCCCGATCTCGCGATGGCCCGATGGGGCATCGCGTATTCGGTGGGCCCGAACTACAACAAGGCCTGGGACGCATTCGACCCGGTCGAACTCGCCGCGGCGCTGGCCCGGGCTCGCGACGAGTTGGAGCTGGCGGCGCACGGCCGCGCGACGCCCGTCGAGCGGGGTCTGATTGCCGCGCTGGCAACCCGGTTCGGCGCCGTCGGCGGAACGGACACCGCCGCGCTGGCGGCCGGGGGCGCGGCTTACGCCGACGCGATGGCAGCGCTGGCTTCGGCGTATCCGTACGACGTCGACGTGGCGGGGCTCGCGGCGGATGCGATGGTCAACGTGACGGCGTGGGCGCTGTGGGACACCCACACCGGTGAGCCGGCCCCGGGGTCTCGGGTGCTGGAGGCCAAACGGATCCTGGAACAGGCGCTGCAGACCGCGGCCGGCCGCGCGCACCCGGGCGTCCTGCACATCTACTTGCACACGATGGAGTTGTCCGCCCATCCCGAGGACGCGCTGCCTGCGGCGGACCTGCTGCGGGGACTGGTGCCCGATGCCGGTCACCTCGAACACATGCCGACCCATATCGATGTGCTGTGCGGCGACTACCACAACGCGGTGGTATCGAACCAGGCCGCGGTGCGGGCGGATCGCAAGTACCTCGAACGCGAAGGCGCACTTAACTTCTACTCGGCTTACCGTGCTCACGACTTGCACTTCGTCGTGTATGCGGCGATGTTCTCCGGTCAGTCTCGAGTCGCTTTGCAAGCCGCCGACGACCTTGCGCAACAGCTCACACCGGACGTGCTGTCGATCGAATCGCCGCCCATGGCCGACTGGCTGGAGGCCTTCGTTCCGCTGCGGGTCCACGTGCTGGTCCGGTTCGGCCGCTGGGACGATCTGATTGCCGAGCAACTGCCCGCGGACGAGGACCTCTACTGCACGACCGCCGCGACGATCCGCTACGGCCGCGGCGTGGCGTATGCCGCCAACGGTCAAGTGCCGCAAGCACTTGCAGAGCGGGAAGCGTTCGCCCAAGCCTATGACCGAATCCCGGCGTCACGTTATCTTTTCAACAACACCAGCCGCGACATTCTCGCGGTGGCCGCCGCGATGCTTGACGGTGAAATCGCTTACCGGCAAGGCGAGTTCGATTCGGCGTTCGAACACCTTCGCCGGGCGGTGGAGCTCGACGATGCCCTGCCCTACGACGAGCCATGGGGCTGGATGCAGCCTACCCGCCACGCCTACGGTGCGTTGCTGTTGGAGCAGGACCGCGTAGCAGAAGCGGCCCAGGTCTACGCGGCCGATCTCGGGCTGGATCCCACGGTGCCCCGATGCTGCCAACATCCGGGCAACGTGTGGAGCCTGCACGGGTACCACGAGTGCCTGCTGCGCCTGGGCCGCACCGCCGAGGCGACCGTGATCGAAGGACAGCTCAGACTGGCGCGAGCGCGGGCCGACGTCCCGATTACCGCATCGTGTGCCTGCAGGCTCGGACCGTAACACGTTTGGCAACATAGTGATCCGGGTCACGCAAACCACCCCAGAGGTTGAACGAAATCAGCGCCAGAAACGTGGACGGGGTGTGTTTTTCTCTGCGGTCCGCATCGGCATGGGCCTGGCGTTCATCGCTGCCGGCGCAATGAAGCTGACGCTGCCCAAACGGCACCTGACGGCGCTCGGCGCGGGATGGGTCAGAGACTTCACCTGCGGGACAGTGAGATTCGTCGGCTTCACCGAGGTGCTTGGCGGTGTGGCGATTCTGCTTCCCGCGGTGTTCGCTATTCCGCTGCAGGCGGCGGTAGCAGCTGGAACAGCGGGCTTGATTGTCGTCATGCTCGGCGCGGCGGTGATACACGCGCGTCGGCGTGAACCCGGAATGATCGTCTGGAACCTCGCGCTCCTGGCCCTCGTGGCGGCGGCCGTCTGGCACCAACGCCCCTTCTAACGCCGCTTACTTCCTGCAGGGCCCGGGTATAGCGGATTCATAGCTTTCCTATTTAACGTCGATCTTGCCTGAGAAGAACGAATGTTCCACTTAAGAGTCTTACAAAAAGGGGGATCCCCATGAACCTGAAGAAGATTGTCGGTACCGGTGCAATCGCTGGGGCGCTTGGCTTTTCGGCCATCGGATTGGCCGGCGCTGCCAACGCCGCTCCGGCGCCACAGATCGCGCCGACCGCGGTCCAGCACGTGCAGTTGGACGGCTGGCGCGGTGGCGGTGGCGGTGGCGGTTGGCACGGCGACCGAGGCGGCTGGCACGGTGACCGAGGCGGCCGGCGCGGTCCCGGTTGGGGCGGCCCGGGTTATTGGGGTGGCCCGCCGCCTCCTCCTTGCCCCTTCGGCGCCTGCTTCTGAGCACTGCTCAGCCGGTCGCCTTGCCCGGGTGCTCGGGCAAGGCGACCGGCGTCTAGCGCTCAGAACACCCTGACGATCAGCTCGAGGCGTCGAGGATCTTGATCGCGAAGACGAGAGAGTCGCCCGGCCGGATGCCCGCCGCAGGCTGGCCGTCGGGGTAGCCATCCGCCGAGGTCATCGCGACAGCCACCGTCGAACCAACCTGCTGTCCGGCGATGGCCTTCTGAAAGCCCGGCACGACGCCGGTAAGCGAGAAGGCGACCGGGGCGCCGCGTTGGTAGCTGCTGTCGAAAACCGACCCGTCGCGTCCGTTGACGCCCATGTAGCAGACGGAAACCCGGGCCGTGCCGGGAACCACCGGGCCACCTCCGGCGTGCAGCGTGTGCACCTGGGTCTGGCCCACGCTGAACGGCGTCGTCACGGTGACGAGCGGAGCAGTCGTATCCGTGGAACCGGTGACCGCGACGCTGCCGGTGGTCCCGGCCAACGTCCACTCCGGCGTTGCGCCGCCGGGCGGTGCCGCGGTTGGACACGAGCCTGCCGCGGCCGCCGTGCCCGAGGCGGCGAACGTCAGGACGAACGCCGCGGCACACGCCGCCGGTGCGACGTGGGAATACATCCGAGAAGGTTTCACGGCCGTCACGCTACCGGGTGCTTACGCCAGCACCACAGTGGCTCCGTTGCCGGGCACGTGAGTGATGCCGCGTCGTCGCGGCCGTTCCGGCCGTTCACTCGCGGGCCGCACCCTGCAGCTGCCGAACAACGTACCGAGCACAACGCGCATCTCGTATTCGGCGAAGGCCGCACCGAGGCAGCGCCGAACACCGCCGCCAAACGGAATCCAGGTGTAGGTGCCGGCTCGTTGTTCAAGGAATCGCTCGGGGCGGAATTGTTCGGGGTCGGGGTAGATGTCGGGCCGCCGATGCATCAGGTAGATCGAGGGCACCGCCGTCACCCCGGCCGGCAGTTGCACGCCGGCGATCTCCATCGGCGCCTTGACCCGTCGCGCGACCAGTGAGAGCACCGGCCGCAACCGCAGCGTCTCCTTGACCACGGCATCGCAGAATTCGTGTTCGCCCGCATGGGTTTCCGCGGTCAATCGGGCCTGGTGGTCGGGGTGGCGGACGAGCCGTTCCACCGCCCACGCGAGCGCGGTGGCCGTGGTCTCGTGCCCGGCCACCAACAGGGTGATCAACTCGTCTCGGATTTCGACGTCGCTCATCGGCCGGCCGTCTTCGTGGCGGGCCTGCAACAAGATGGAAAGGACGTCGCTGCGCTCATCGAGGCTCTCGGCTCGGCGCCGTTCGGCGATCTCGGCGTAGAGCAGGGTGTTTAAGGTGCCAAAGAGCTTGCGCGCCAAAGCAGCCCGCGCGCGCTTCGGCCCGAGGGCCAACACGAACTGTCCCACGACCGCCGATGAGAACCCCAGGGCCCGCACCATTTCGGCCCGCAGCTGCTCCAGGCGAGAGCCCTCGTCCAGCCCGAAGACCGCGCGCAGGATGACCTCCAGCGTCAGCGCCTGCATGCGTTCGTGCAGACGCACCGCCGTTCCCCGTGGCCACCGGGCGATCTCGGCTTGGGCGACTGCGGCGATCGTGTCGGCGTAGCCCGCCAGTTGGCTGCCGCGAAATGGCGGCATCAGCAGCCGGCGCTGCTCGCGGTGCGGCTCCTCGTCGAGCAGCAACACCGAATTCACGCCAACCATCGGCTGCAGGATGCGGTTGCCTTCGCCGGCGTGCAGCAGTTCTGGCGACCCGGTGAAGATTTCCTTGACCGCATCGGGATGCGACATCATCACCCAGGTGCCCTCACCGGCCAGTCTCATCGTGAAGGTGTCGCCGTAGCGCGCCACACACCGCTCCATGAACTCCCACGGGCGAGCCACCCACGTCGCCGTCTGAACGGCGACCGGGGACCGGGGACCGGGTGGCAGGGTGTTCACGACGGCGCGATGATGTGGTGTTCGTAGGCGAAGACGATCGCGGCGGCGCGATCACGCAAGCCGAGTTTGGTGAAGATGCGACCGACGTGGGTTTTGACGGTCAGGCCCGAAATGAAGAGTTCATCGGCGATTTCGGCGTTGTTGTGGCCCTTGGCGATCAGCGTGAGCACGTCTTTTTCCCGCGGGGTGAGCTCGGTGAGCTCTACGGTGGGGTGCGGGGGAGCCGCGTTGTTGCGGTAGGTGTTCAGCACTCGTGCCGTGACGGCGGGATCGAGATAGCTCTTCCCACTGCCGACGGCCCGCACAGCGCGGATGAGTTCCTCGGCCGGTGAATCTTTGAGCACGAAACCGACTGCGCCGGCGCGCAATACATCGGAGAGCAGTTCCTCGTCGTTGAACGTGGTGAGCGCGAGGACGGGTGGTCCCTCGCACTCGGCGAGCAGCCGGGTCGCCTCGATCCCGTCGACGCGTTTCATCCGCAGATCCATGACGACCACATCGGGTCGGTGCGCGGCGACGGCGTCGAGAACCTCGTCGCCGTCCGAGCATTCGCCGACCACGACGATGCCGTGTTTGGCGCGCAGAATCAGCGACAGGCCCGAGCGCACCAACTCCTGATCGTCGACGATCAGGGCCGTCACGACATCGTCGTTCATGGGGCGTGCACCCGAACCGGTGTGTCGGCCTCGTGAGCGCCGAGCGGCACGCGCGCATCGACTGACCAACCGTCACGGCCGGGTCCGATATCGATTGTGCCGCCGAGCAGTTCGATGCGCTGCTGCATGCCTCGCAACCCGCGCCCGTAGATGACGGCCCGTTCGCCGGGTCCGTCGGCGAGCTGGTTGACGACGGTGAGCCGTGCCGAACTGCATGACGCCGTGAGGACTACCGCGGACGCGGCGCCCGGTGCGTGCTTGGCGATGTTGGCCAGCGACTCTTGCGCGATGCGATAGATAGCGAGCCCCGCGGCCGCTGAAACGTCGTCGAGGCATCCGCTGAGATCGAAGGTGACGTTCAGCCCTGCGCGGCTGAAATCCTCGACGAGATCGGCGATGTCGGTAATCCCGGGCTCCGGTGTCAGAGCACCGCTATCGGCGTCCAGCAGTCCGACCGTGCGGCGGATGTCGGCCATCGCCTGGCGCCCGAGATGCTCCGCGCGCTGCAGGGCGCGGACGGTTTCGTCGTCAACCTCGTCGTACTGCAGCGCATGTCGCGCTCCGGTCAGGTGGAGCAGCGTGACGCTCAGCGAATGCGCGATTACGTCGTGCACTTCGCGGGCGATGCGCCGGCGTTCGTCGGTGACCGCGTGCTGTGCCAACTGCTCTTGCATCTCGCGTTGTTTGATGAGGAGCTCCTGCTGACTGCGCATGAGAAAGCCGACGAGCCAACCGATTGCGATGAACGACAGATAGAGCGCCGGGGTATTCAACCGGTGCATCGCGGTCGCGCACACCAACAGGGCGGCCGCGGACGAGGCGGCCAATGCCCCGCCCCGGAGCGAGGTGATCCCGCTGACGACGCCGACGGTCAGGCTGAGCAGCAGGGGAGCGAAGTCCCCGGTGATGGGCGTGGGCGTGGCGAACAACAGGATGGCGGTGCCCAGGGTCCAGGCCGCCCAGATCGCGGGACCCTCGTATTTGCTGGAATTACTGAGGTCGAAGGCGAAGAAAATGATCTCGGGGGTGGCGGCGATCACCATCGCGATCAGCACCACGGGCCACTGGGAGAGGGGCCGCTGTAATGCGGCGATGCCGCCGATCACGGCCATGGTCGCGTCGATCGCCGCGACTATCGTCATGCTGAAGCCGGAGGGCAGCATCTGCTCTTTGCGGCGCACCCAATCTCGCAGGTGGCGCTTCAGCGCGTCCGGCATTGCCTGATCCTATGCGCTTTGGCACGCGAAGACATCGTCTCCTGGCAGGCATCGAATGTCCTACCGTGGTAGGACGTTGCAGCGATCTTTACAGCCGGTGCATCTCGCGCGACATCGCGGCAGACTCGATGAAACTTTCGCGATGGGGGTGGTAATAGGGCCGCTCTGCTCGCTCAGGCGGTTCTGGAGTGCGAGCCATCGCGCGGACCGACTGCAGGGTGCGGGCGGCCCAATCGGCGAGTCGGTGGCCAACGTCGTTGCGGGGCAAGGAAACAGTCGGATTTCGCCACAGAACACCGATGTCAACCATGGGATTGCGATTCGTGTCGTGTCATACGTTCACGCTACGAATCGCGGCCGCCCGTGCGCATCGTGCCGAGGTGCGATCTTGATCTGCGACCGTAGTAGGAGCACTACCGTCTGATTTCTCCGACTGGCGTATCAGTCTGGCTGCGCGAAGAATTCGTGAAGGACGTCGACGAAAAGGTCGGGCTTGTCCAGATGCACGACGTGGGTTGCATCGACCCTGCGATAAGTCCCGTCGGCGAGCAACGAGACCGCCTTGTCGGCGTCTTCTTGAGTCATGGCTCCGTTGAGTGTGCCGTCGGGCAGGAAATCGAAATTCGCGTGCAGCAGAAGCGCCGGGCAGCTGATCTTGGCGAGGGCCTCGGCGTGGTCGAAGCCGGCGTTCCACGAGCCGTCGTGGAAGGCGGCGCCGAACCGGGGGTCGTATTGGTCCATGCCGCGCACGAACAGCCGCACCGTGTCGTTGGGCAGGAACCCGATGTCCACGGGCCGGCCAGGGCGTGCTGCCCGATAGATCCGCACGAGCTGGGCGAGCAGGAAGCCGACTCCCGGGGCGACGTGGGTTCTGAAGAAGGCTCGGTTGGCGTCGATCCAGTAGGGCAGGAAGTCGTCGACGCCATCTCGCACGGCGTCCGTGCAGGTGGCGAAGGACCGGTAGGGGATCGTGGTCTTGATGCGCGGATACTCGGCAGCGAACAACGGGGGATCCTCGAGCACGATCGCCCGGACCAGGTGTGGACGGTTTGCGGCCAGCCAGGTGGTGAGCAGTCCGCCGGAGGAGTTCCCCGTGACGTACGCGGGCCCGCCCATCGTCGTCTCGATGAAGGCGGCCAAATCCGCGCCAATCTGGTCCGCCGTCATCGGATAATCCGCGGGCACCACGGTCGTGCCGTGAGCCGGGTAGTCGACGACGAAGACGTGAAACCGCTTGACGAGCGCGGGCAGCACCCGGCTGTAGCTGTGCCGGTCCATGTGCTGGGCGTGTAGAAGCAGCAGCGGGGGGCCGTTGTCGGGCCCCTCCGAGTAGCCAAGATCCATCTCGCCGACCCGCGCGGTTTTCGCCGTGCATCCCGCCGCGGCCACTCGCGCTTGCCAGGGGTCGCTGCGCCCGGCCACGATCGCGATGGGGTTCTTCACGTATTGCCTCCTGTCGCACGTTTGGCCCCGCTCGCGCACCCCCCGCCGCCGATTACGATAATCAGGCCGTGAGATCGGAGTCCGCATGATGCTGCCGGATGCGTCGTATGGAGATCCGACGCGCGTCAACGACGCCGACCGCACCGGCATCTGCGCGATCCTGGACAGTACCTACGCGGACGGCGAACTCGATCTCGACGAACACCGGCAGCGATGTTCATCGGCGATGGCGGCCAAGACGCGCGGGCAGCTTCTCGGGGTGATTTCCGACCCGCAGGCACGGACGCCCGCGTTCCCGCAGCAGACGGCGATCGCGGTCACCGGCAACCCGAACCGGAAATGGATGCTTGGTGCTGTCGTACCGCCGAGCCGACCGTGACGCCGCTGGAAGCGCCGTCTTACATTTCGTAGTACATTTGATTCATGGCTGACACCATCACCTTTCGCCCGGACGAGGACGCCAAGCGTGCACTCGCCGTGTTGACCAAGGACGGCACGTCGATATCCATCGCGGTTCGAACAGCGCTCATCGAGGCTGCGCGCCAGAAGGCAAGAGCATCCGTTCGCGTGGAGGCCGAAGACCTCGCGGCGGACGAAGCGGACCGCGCCGAGGCGTTGCAGGTCCTCCGAGACATGGAAACCCTGCGTGCGTGGTGAGGTCTTTCGGCTGCGGTCGCCTCGGCGACGTCGTGGCCACGAGCAATCGGGCTCCCGATACGCCGTAGTAGTCCAGTCAGATCACCTGCCGCTCTCGACGTGGCTCGTCGCACCCACGTCCACTTCGGCCCGTGCCGCAAGCTTTCGACCGCAAATTGAGATCGATGGCCGAACAACGCGCGTGCTGGCAGAGCAAACCACCGCGGTCGATCCCGGCCGCCTAGGCAACAGCGTGGGATCTCTCAGCCGTGAAGAACTGCGGCAACTTGACGCAGCCCTGCGCATCGTCCTTGATCTGTAGAACACGACCACACGCATCATGGCCAAGATGAATTGGGGCGTTGACGAGTTTCATCTCGCGGTGTGCCGACGGTTCGGTGACGCCGTTGAGGCGGCCGAGGGAAAATGGGATCGGTTGTCTCCCTGTGACGGCTGGGACGCCCGGGCCGTCGTCGAGCACGTGATCGGATTCCATGACGTGTTGGTGCTGCGGCCCCTTGGGATGAAGCCAGAACGTCCGCGTGACAATCCGCGGGACCGCTGGGAGTTGACCTTCGACAGCCTGCGCGCGGCGCTAGCCCGGGAAGGTTTGTTCGAGCGCGTGGTAGACATACCGGCGGTGGGCAACAATCCCGCGACGACACTAGATGCCCGAAAACTGTTGCCCCGCCTGACGCAGGACGTGTTGGTGCACACTTGGGACCTGGCCCGCGCGGTCGGGGCAGATGATCGACTGGACCCCGAGTGGTGTGCGGTGTTTTTCGACGAGGCGCCGGCCGATCCCCATTCCCTTAGCGCGTCCGGGATGTTTGCGGCCCCGGTCGCCGTAGATGACCGGGCGGACGTGCAGTCCAAGCTCCTGGCCCGCCTCGGCCGAGACCCGTCATGGCGGAACGAGTAAAGCGCTGCGTTCACAGAAACCGTTGCCGCACAAACCAACTTCGAATCATTCGACGAGATCGTCGTCCGGCGGCCGGACGCCACCGTTGGTGAAGGCGGGTAGCAGCTGGGTGAAGGCCGGCAGCAGGTCTGTCGGATCGCCGCGCCAGGGCAGAGCCAGCAGCTGCCGGATACTGCGTCGCCCGCCGAAGGCGCGTAGCGCCTCGAAGTCCGAGACCTCGAGCGTCACATGACCTCGCTCGGTCTGCGGGTCGCCGAGCTGGACGGACCCGATCGCCGGTGTGATCAAGCACAGCGCCGGCAACCCTCCACGTCGGACGAACTGATCACCCATCGTGGTCACGAATCCCAGGGCAGCATTGAACCCGAGATCGCTTGTGCGGGGACCGGGTTCACTCAGCGCGCCGCGGATATCGTGCTCATGGGTCAGAGTATCGAAGACCAGCTGGCATGCGGATGCTTGCGGGGCCAGGTCAAGCATCGCGGTCACCGGGTCAATCGTCTGCCCCCACAGGTCGAGGATCTCGTCAATGCTGTGCCCGCTCAGGCTGTCGACCTGCGCCTGGGTCCAGGAGTCGGCGCCCTTGCCCGACATGTTGAGTGAAACGATGTCCTGCGCCACCCCGGCAACGTGAGCTACCGTCTGGCGGACGGTCCAGCCGGGACATGCCGGCACGGTCAGTGCGGCGACTTCGGCGCGGCCGCGGAGCAGCGCGTCGATACGGCTATAGACGAGGCGATACGCCGCCGCGGCGGCGGGGACCGCCAACAAGGTGGGTTGGCTTACGCCGCGGTCGAATTCGGTGTTCGGCAACGTGGAAGCCTAGGTGTTGGCGGGCGCAGTGGTGCCTGCGCCGCGCCGGCGGGTGATGACGAGGTCGGGCTGTGCGCCCGGGACCGGCTGGTCGGCGCCGTCAATCACGAATCCGGCGTCGGCGATCATCGCCCGATCGGCCTGGCCGGGCTGACCCTCGCTGGTGAGGTAGTCACCGAGGAACATCGAATTCGCCAGGTGCAACGCGAGGGGTTGCAGTGTGCGCAGATGCGTTTCGCGCCCGCCTGCGACCCGGACCTCGACGTCGGGAAAGGCGAACCGGAACATCGCCAGGATGCGCAGGCAGCGCTGCGGTGTCAGCTCCCAATGGCCGCCCAGCGGCGTGCCCTGAAACGGAATCAGGAAGTTCACCGGCACCGAGTCGGGCTGGAGCTCTCGCAGGGCCAGGGCGACGTCGACGATGTCCTCGTCGGATTCACCCATCCCCACGATGACGCCCGAACACGGTGACAGGCCAGCCGTTTTGGCGGCGGCAACGGTGGCGGTCCGGTCGTCGAAGGTGTGGGTCGAGCAGATCTGTGCGTAGTTCTCGGCGCTCGTGTTCAAGTTGTGGTTGTACGCGTCGGCGCCGGCCTCCCGCAGCCGATCGGCCTGCCCGTCTTTGAGCAGTCCCAGGCAGACACACACCTCCACCGCCGACGCGGAATCCTTGATCGCGCTGACGGTCTCGGTGATGCGCTCGATATCGCGATCGCCCGGCCCGCGCCCTGCGGCGACCAGGCAGACGCGTTTGGCGCCGGCGTCGATCGCGGTTCGCGCATGCCGGGCGGCTTCCTCGGCGTCGATCCAGGAGTATTTGAGGATCTCGGCGGTCGACCCGCGCCGTTGCGAGCAATAGCCGCAATCCTCCGGGCACATCCCGGATTTCATGTTCACCAGGTAGTTGAGCTTGACCCGTCGACCGAAGAACGTGCGCCGCACCCGCCCGGCCGCGGCGATCACGTCGAGCAGGTCATCGTCGCTGCTGGCCAACACCGCCAACAACTCGTCACGGTGCACGGCCTCGCCACGCACCGCTTTCGCGGTGATCGCGGGCAGGAGTCCGTCAAATGTCTGAGTCATAGCGGCTTGTCCTTCCCCGTTCCTCGGTGCGTCCGGTGTCGAAGCCGCGGTCGTCCGGCGGCGCGGCTGAACGTTCGGCCCATTGACCACTGGCTTCAGCGCCTGGCCGGGTCCCGCGATTGCGCGCGTTGGCGGTCAGAATGCGGGGTAACAGCGCGGGGTCTTGCAGCCGCGCCGGTGGGTCCACCAGATTCATGACCCGCAGGTAGCTTTCGGTGAGCGCGGTGTCGTGCGCGGTGGCGTTCAACGCGGCCTTCGTCGTCCAGCCCATGAGGCGCTGGCGCATCGAGCGCGGCTTACGCGCGGGGGCCAGGATATGGTCGCCGACCTGGTTCGCTGTCCAGATCGGGCCGATCTGGCGCGCTGCGGCGGCGAAGAAGCGTTGCGCCAGGTCAACGTCGCCGTAGCGTAGGCAGTCGCGCAACGTCAGAGCCTGCAGGGCGGCCATGGTCATGCCTTGCCCGTAGGTGGGGTCGAGGCTGCACAGGGCGTCACCGACCACCATGAGCCCCGACGGCAAGGCCAGCATCTGGTCATAGCGGCGCCAGAAGGAGGCGATGTTGCGGATGGTCGCGGTCTGCCCAAGGGCTTCGGCTTTGCGTAGGCCCGCCATCACCGGTGCCGGTAAGGATTCCGCTGCCAGCGTAAGCATTTCGGCCAAGTCAGCGGGCGGGGGACCGGTCGCGGCGCTACGTCCGACCGCCAGCATCCAGGTGTCGTGCTCGCACGCCATCAGCAGGCCGCGGTGCCTGTCGATCCCCTGATTGAACAAGGCCAACCGCTCTTCGATGAACCCGTCGGGCATGCTCAACGGCTGGCTCGAATAACCCACCTTGACCGCGGACCGCTGCTCGTGCGGGCGGCCGTATCCCAGGGCTTCCAAAAGCGCCGGGGTGCCAGCACCGCGGCCCATGGCGTCGACCACCAGATCTGCCTCGAGGTCGCTGACGATTCCGCTGTCGCGGTGGACAATTCGCGCCCCGATGACGGCGTCGCCGGCAACCAGCGGCTCGATCACGTCATACCCGTCGAAAATCCACACGTTGGTCAAAGCCGCGACACGTCGGCGCACATGGAATTCCAGGAACGATCGGCTGGCCAAGCAGACGGCCAATGCCGCCGGATCCGCCAGTGCGCCTGAGCGTTTCAATTCGTAGGGCCCGCTGCGCACATAGACCCGAGACAGGTCTGCGTTGTCGATGGCGACCGCCCCGGCCGCGGCCAGCTCCTGCGGTAGGCGTGGGAACAGTTCCTCCAACGCGTGCCTGCCGCGGCTGAGCAGCACGTGCACGTGACGCCCCTGTGGCACTCCTGTGCGGTGGGTGGGGCGGCCGGGCAGCGTGTCCCGCTCCATGACCGTGACCGAGTCGTAGCACTCTGCCAGGGCAGCGGCGGAAAGTAGACCCGCCATGCCTGCGCCCAGCACGACAGCGTGCTTACCGATTTGCCTCACCCGACGCCCCTTCCGCAGAGGCTTCTCAAGCCCATGATGGGCAACCGTACACCAAAATTAAGAGAATTAAGAGATCTTTAAGGTAACGGTAAGAGGCGCCCGGGCGGGTTCGGGCAATGGTGCTGTCAGAGGGATGTGGGGGCAGACGGCGCGGGTTTGAGACCGGCCGCGAGTCTGGCGAGCTGGTCGCTGGTGAGCGACCCGGAGGTGAGGGTGACGGCTGTGCCATCTCGCTGGAGGTGAGCTTGCGCATGCGAGCCGAACGTGCCGGGTTTGGTGACCCGAACCACCGTCCCGTTGTGCTCGACGTCGTGCCAGTTGTCACCCCGGGTCAGCTGCTCGTAGTCCGACGGTCCGTCGGTCGCCGAAGTTTCTGAGAGCGAGAAACTTTCGTGGCCATCGTTGGAGCTGTAGCTCAGTGCCACATACGCAGGCCGCGCGGGCCGCGCGGAGGCATCGATGAAGGAACAGAGCACGCGCCAGTCGGGGGATACGCGGTCGGGGATCAGAACGGTGAACGGGGCACGTTGCTGGGCTTCGATCGGCGAAAGGTGCTGCGGTAGAGCCGCTCTGATCGGCTGGATCTCCTCGCCGGGCGGGGGCTCGAAGTGGAAACGCTCGTCGGCGATCGGGCGGTCAAACGCGATCTCGTCGGTCGTGATCCGGCTGAAGGGTTCGCCGCCGACGAGAGCAACAGCTTCAAGAAGAACCCCTCTTTCAACGTCAATTTCCAGCGCGTATTGGTCCGCGCCACTGCCGAGTCGGTGCAGGGCAACGGACGAAAACCCGCTGCGCGGGTCCGACGGGCGAGCTGTCGCCGTCGCGGTGCAGGTGGGTCGTCCGGCAATCGTGGCGCGGCCCACGGCCGCGAACTTCAGGGCGCCCAGCAGGGGAGTGGGATCGAGCATGACCGCGGCTTCGTCGCCGATGCCGCTGCCTACGTTCGGATCGTCCTCATTGCTCCTGGCTCCCGTGGCGGGATCCCAGGACCACCAGAGGTCGCCAGAGCGCACACTGTAGGCGCCGTTGCGGCGGCCGCCTTCGTGTTCTTCGCGGACTCGGTCTTCATCGCGCCAGATCCGAAGGACCTCCTCGTGCTCAGGCGACGGCGGCGTGCCGCTGATCACCCTGACCGCCGAGGCCGTCGCGAACGATGCGCCCGAGGCCTGTCGCTTCTCGATGCCGGCGCGGAACGCGGAGCTGGCCCGCTTGTCGTGACGCCAGATTCGATAGGTCGCTTCGACGGTGGTGAACGAGGATTGGCCGCGATGCAGCAGCTCGAGCAGGGTGCCGAGCTCGGGCGGGTCGTGGTCTTCGTCGTTCGCGGTGCCGGACACAGGGCTAGGGTACGCAGGCAGGAGCGGCCTCATGGCCGATTGGCGCCAACTCACCCGCGTCCACTGATTCAAGGAGCGCTCATGGCCATCGGGGAGTATCGCAATGCGAGTGTCGACGGCTGGATTCTGGCTGGATATGCCGGTGCTGCAGGGTTTTTCGTCCAAGAGCTGGTTCTGCGCAAGCCCGGTACGGCCTCCAGTCTGAACGCGTCGCGCGACGACAAGGGCACCACCCGCATGCTGGTGGCGTCGTCCGGCCTGGCGTACGCACTCCCGCTGGCGCTGCGCCGGCTCTCGCTGCCGCTCTTGCCGTCGGTGGCGGCCGCCGCCGGGTTGGTCATGCAAGCGTGCGGATTCGCTCTGCGAGTGTGGTCCATGCGCACCCTGGGCACTTTTTACAGTCGGACCCTGCGCACAACAGAGGACCAACACGTCGTCGACGACGGCCCGTACCGGATGATTCGCCACCCCGGGTACACCGGTGCGCTGTTGGTGTGGATCGGCTTGGCGCTCACCGCACGCAGCGCGCCGGCACCCGTGCTCATTGCCGGGCTGATGGGCAGCGCTTACCGGCGTCGGATCGCCGCCGAAGAAAGCTTGCTAGGGCGAGAGCTGCCAGATTATGCGGACTACAGTCGCCGCACCAAGAAAATCATCCCGCTGATCTGGTAAAGCGAAAAATGTTGGTGTAGTTAAAGATTCAGATGAAGCCGGTCAAACTGGGCAGTCAACTGCGACCTCGAGGGCTGCGCATACAGCACGCATCCGGATATCGGCGAGCCGGCCCAGCCTCTCTACCAGTACGGCGACAGACACACTTTCGACCGAGTCGAGGTTCACCGCCGAGACAAGGGGAATGGGGTCGGAATCGGGCTCAAGGACGACCTCGCTGGCGATGCCACGGATCGTCGTCGTACATGGTGCGACGAGGGCACGTCGAAGCCGGGGGATCGCTGCATCACGGGACAGCACAACGACCGGACGCCTACCGATGTCAGCCATCTCGCACCACCAGACCTCTCCTCGGGCCGGAAGCGCTGTCATGAGGAGCCCGCGGCTCGCCGCCACGATCCCAGGTCCCCCCATTCGTCGGGCTCATCAACAGGGTGCGCGTCGTAAGCGGCATAGCTTGCGTCGAGCTCAGCCGATCGATGTTGGGCGAGCAATGCCGCCAACGCTTCGTCGATGAGGGCGGCGTCCGTGACACCCGACCGCACGTTACGAGCGTTGGCCAGCAGCTCTGGGTCCACCGTGGTGCTCAAACGTATGCGATTCATGCCATTATTATGGCATGAATACGGGTAGGCAGAGCCTCAGTCGCGTGGCCCAACGTGGTTCAGTTCTGCGGCACGGGCAGCCCGGGGCACAGGGCGATGTAGTCGATGGTGGGTGAGATCCACTCCGACCAGTCGTGGTGGCTGATGTTGGAGTTGAGTTTGGAGCAGAGGCCCGCGGCTGTGGCGTCGAGGGGAGTGGGCCACAGCCGCACGGAGTTGTCGGCGCTGCCGGAGGCCAGGGTGCGCCCGTCGGGGCTGAACGCCACACTCGCCACATAGCCCGTGTGCGCGTGCAGGGGCTGGCCCAACGGGCCCAGGTGCGCCAGATCGGTGATGTCCCAGAGTCGCACGTTGTCGTCGGCGCTCCCGGTGGCCAGGGTGTGCCCGTCGGGACTGAACGTCACGCTCGCGACGTAGCCGGTGTGCCCCTCCAGGGGCCATCCCCAGGGAGCCGGGTGCGACAGGTCGCTGACGTTCCACAAACGCACGTTGTTGTCGGCGCCGCCGGAGGCCAGGGTGTGTCCGTCGGGGCTGAACGCCACACTGAGCACCGTGCTGGCGTAGCCGCGCAACGGTTCACCCAGCGGGCTCGGGTGGGCCGGATCGGTGAGATTCCACAGCCGCACGGTGCTGTCGCTGCTGCCGGAGGCGAGCGTGTGACCGTCGGGGCTGAACGCGACGGTGCGTACGGCGTCGGTGTGACCGGCGAGGGGGAGTGGGCGCGCCGGGTCGGTGAGATTCCACAACAGGATGTTGTGGTCGGCGCCGCCGGACGCCAGGGTGTGCCCGTCGGGGCTGAACGCCACACTCCACACGCCGCCGGTATGACCGATAAGCGGTTGCCCCAAGGGAATTGGGCGCGCCGGGTCGCTGAGATCCCACAGCCGGATGGTGCCGATCGACGCCGCCGGACGCCAGGGTGTGCCCGTCCCGGCTGAACGCCACACTCCACACGCCGCCGGTATGACCGATAAGCGGTTGCCCCAAGGGAATTGGGCGCGCCGGGTTGCTGAGATCCCACAACCGCACGGTGTGATCGGCGCTGCCCGAAGCCAGGGTGTGCCCGTCCCGGCTAAACGCCACGCTCTGCACAAAATTGGTGTGGCCCAGCAGGGGAATGGCGGTGTCGAGGTTCCACAACCGCACGGTGGCGTCAATGCTGCCGGAGGCCAGGGTGTGCCCATCGGGGCTGAACGCGACGCTGCGCACGGGGCCGGTGTGACCGGTCAAGGGTTTACCCAACGGGCCCGGGTGAGCGGGATCGGTGAGATTCCACAACCGCACGGCCTCGTCGGAGCCACCGGAAGCCAGCGTGCGCCCGTCCGGGCTGAACGCGACACTACGCACCGGAGCAGCGTGGCCGGTCAGTGGTTGACCCAACGGGTCTGGGTGCGCCGGGTCCGCGAGGTTCCACAACCGCACGGTCTGATCGCCGCCGCCGGACGCCAGGGTGTGCCCGTCCGGGCTGAACGCCACGCTCATCACTTCACCGCTAGGGGTCTCCAGGGGCGCGCCCGGGTGGGCCAGGTCGGCGAGGTCCCACAACTGCACGGCGTGATCCCCGCAGCCGGCGGCCAAGGTGTGCCCGTCCGGACTGAACGCCACGCTCATCACCTCGCCGCGATGGCCCTGCAGAGGCTCGCCGAGCGGACCCGGGTGGGCCGGCTCGGTCAGGTTCCACAACCGCGCGGTGTTGTCCACGCTGCCCGAGGCCAGGGTGCGCCCGTCCGGGCTGAACGCCACGCTGACCACGTCGGCGCTGTGGCCCCGGAGGGGCTGGCCGACGGGACTCGGGTGGGCCGGGTCGGTCAGGTTCCACAACTGCACGGCGTGGTCCGCGCCGCCGGACGCCAGCGTGTGCCCGTCCGGGCTGAAGGCCACACCCCGCACCCGCTCGTTGTGGCCCCGTAGGGGCTGACCCAGCGGGCTCGGGTGCGCCCCGTCCGTGAGGTCCCACAACTGGATGGTGCCGTCGGTGTTGCCGGCGGCCAGGATTCGCCCGTCAGGGCTTTGCGCCACCGCACCGACAGGGGCCAGTGCGGGAATCATCATGCGGGTCGTGTTCAGCTCGGTGGTCGCGGTGTAGAGAGCGGCGACGCTGGCGCGGGGATCCGACCGGAGCCGTAGCGCGGCCAAAGTGTCTGCGACCGCGTCGATGTCGCCATCGGCAGTGACCCTGGAAAACACCGCCGCGGCTTCGGTGTCGAGTTCGGCGGCCAGTTCGTTGCGCGCTTGACGATTGGCGCGGTTGTACATGACCACGGCCGCGATGGCGCCGACCACGGCAATGACCGCGACGATGGCGGTGCCGACGAGGACTGCGCGCAAAATCCGGGAGCGTCGTCGAAGCTCCGCTGCGCTCTGTTGCGCTTGCTCGCGTGCCTGGATTTCGGTGGCGGCGAGCCTGTTGGCGGTATCGAGTTCGGCCTGCTGGCGCTGCGTTTCCCGCTGTCGCGAGGCGAGTAGATAGTCACGAGTTGGGTTGAGGCGATCGCCGAATCCTGTTTTGGCGGAAAGGTTTTCGGCGTCGGATAGGCGGGTTCCGTGCAGCAGCCAGGCGTCGTCGCGGTCCTTTTGGTCCCACTCGGCGGCGCTACGTTCAAGGGCGTCAGCGGCTTTGAGGTCTTCGCGTTCCTCGGCCAGCCACGCCGCCAGGTCGTCCCATTGGCGCAGCAGGCTTTCCAGGGCAACCTCGACGACGACCGCGCCGTCGCGCTGGTCTTTGATCAGTAGCCGACGGGTGACGAATCGCTCTAGCAGCGGGCGGGTTTCGGCGGGCAGGTCGTTCCAGTGGGCAAGGCGGCGCATCGGCTGGTTGTTGTCCGGATGGATCGTGGCCAGCCAGGGGATGAAGGCCGTCCGCAGCAGTTCTAGTTCCGTGGCACGCTCGTCGGGATCCGCGGCTAGCACCTCGTCGATCTCTGCTTGGACGACGCTGTCGATGCCGCCGCGCTCGACGTAGGGCTCCAGCGTCAGCCGGCCCGTCGACCCGTAGTCGCGGTACAGCCACGCCAGGGTCAGCGACAGCAGCGGCAGCGTGTCCCCGCCGCCGGAGGCGTCGGCCAGCAGCTGGCGCACGAGTTCCTCATCGAGGTACAGCGGATGCCCGCCGTCGGTCGAACGCTGCGCCGGGCCGGCGATCACGCTGTTGAATTGCGTTGCGTCCATTGGCCGTAGGTCGAACTGCTGGGTGTGTAGCCCGGTCAGCTGTGGCGCGGTCTGCATCAGCTCGTAGCGGTCGGTACGGATCGTCGCGACCACAATCAGGCGGAGCGCCTCCTGGTCG
Organism: uncultured Actinomycetota bacterium; assembly: GCA_963758775.1. Lineage (GTDB taxonomy): Bacteria > Actinomycetota > Actinomycetes > Mycobacteriales > Mycobacteriaceae > Mycobacterium. The sequence continues at coordinate 495,784 of CAVWWU010000008.1, read as the reverse complement.
TCGGTGCCGGCCGCCAGGTCGTGGATGAGCGCCAGCGCTTCGGCGGCCTCCGCGCCCGCGCCGCCGGTGAAGAGCTCCTCGGCCTGATCCAGCGGCAAGACGATGGTCAGTGGATCCTCGTCGCTGGTGGCGCCGACCGATTGCGCTGCGGCGGCTTCCAGACATTCGGCAAGCCAGGTCCGCAGGCGTGCTCGGTCGCCGCGCGTGCACGCGTCCTTGATCTCACCCAGCGGCGGGTCGGTGAGGCCGAAGCGCTGTCGCGCCGCGCAAATCGACTGCGCCAGACCGGAAGCGCCGGTGAGCACCTTCAGTTCGGGGCGCACGATATCGAGCACCAGATAGCTTCGATCGTCTTTCTGTAGGCGAGGCACGAGACCGGCGCGCAGAAAACACGACTTGCCCGAACCCGAGGCCCCCAGCACGACGAACAGCGTCTCGTCGCCCTCACGCATGCCACGCAGCGCGCTCATTGCCCGCATCAGCTCGGCGTCGCGGCCGAAGAAGACCCCTGCATCGATCGGCAGGAAGGGATCCCACCCGCGGTAGGGGGAGCGGTCCGGTTCCGAGACCGGTGGCCATGGGAACGACGCCGCCCGCATGCCCGGCAGTGGGACACCACCGATCCCGGTGGGCGTCGTGGGCGGTTCTGTGGGTGGCCCCATCGGATATGTCTGCTCGGCCGGTACCGCGGACGGCGTTCCGACCCGGCTGGTGTTCGAGGCGTCGGCGGTCTGTTCGCGCAGCGGTGTCGTCAACGCGGCGCGGGCGGCTGCGGCCAGCTCGGCCGCGCTCTGATAGCGCTCGTCCGCGTCCTTCGCCATGCCACGGGCGACGACGTCGTCAAACCCGATGGGCACGCCGGGTTGCTGCGCACTGGGCACGGGCGGGTCCAGGGTGAGATGCGCGGTCATTTGTTGCGCGACCAGGGTCCCGGGAAACGGCCTTGCGCCCGTGAGCAGTTCGTGCAGCATGCACGCCAGCGCGTAGACGTCGGCGCGGGCGTCGGCGATGTCGGGGGTCATCAGTCGTTCGGGGGCCATGTAGGCGTAGGTGCCGACGATCTGGCCGGCGGTGGTCAGTTCGGTTGCCGCCTTGTCGTGCACGAGACCGAAATCGATCAGATAGACGAAGTCGTCGTGGGTGATCAGGGCATTGGAGGGTTTGACGTCCCGGTGCACCAGGCCGTGCGCGTGCGCGACGTTGAGCGCGGCGGCGATCTGTTCGATGACCCGAACCGCTCGCTCCGGGGCCATCGGCCCGTCTTGCTTGATTGCGGTGCTGATATTGATGCCGTCGATGATCGGCATCACCAGATACAGCTGGCCGTCGATCTCGCCGGTGTCATGGATCGGGATGATGTGCGGTTCGGTCAGCCGGCCGACGGTGAGCGCCTCGCGGTTGAACCGCTCGGGCAGACCGGGTTCGTTGGCCAGCTCGGCGGACAACAATTTGATCGCGACGTCGCGGCCCATCACGGTGTCGCGGGCCTTGTACACCTTGCTCATGGCGCCTTGGCCGACCAGTTCGAACAGTCGGTACCGACCGAACTTCACCGCGTCCAAGCGCTTACGCTCCTGACCGCATCACGATGCCACCCCGCTGAGCACGGCCTGAACATACCGGGGAAGGAGCGCCGGACGGAGCCAATTCATTGGATGAAAACAGAGTCGAGCCCCACGCCGGCGCCGGGTTCACGGGTTTACGGGTTTACGTCACAGGGCATCTCCCATGCACAATTCGCCTTGCCTCCGCCCAGAGCCCGCCCGTGCGAATCCATCAGGCGAGGCGTGGGGGATCCGGGTTGGACGCTTTCGCTTGCACCGCTGGCTGGCTTGCTGCGGGACCCCACCCGGCGTAGGTCAGATACAGTCCGATGACGGCGCCGCAGATGTAGATCGTGCGCCACAGCGTGCCCGCACCCGTGACCCAGCCCGCTATCGACGTGAAGGTCGCCGGGAAGGCCAGTAGAAAGAACCCTCGCAGTGCCATCAGCCAGCCCAGCGAGGAGATCATGACCGCCGCGACACTCCGCCAGTACTGGTGAAACGCGATGATCACGAGACCGCCCATCAACAGAAATGCGCCTGTCGCCCACGGCCACACGCCGAAATCGGAAAGGACTGGTCGCGCGTCCGGAACGCGCATTGCCGCGATGGCGCACACCATGACATAGAACGGCCCGAGCACACGGCCGAACATCCGCGTCCTGAGCTGTTGTTCTGAAGAACCCATTCGTTACCCCTCCGTCGGAGCCTGGCATCCGCCACGGTGGCACCCCGGTTGGTTGCGCTTGGGCCCCAACCGTCCTATTGATTCGTCCGTCCATTCGGCGACCCGCGATGGTGACGCTGAGAATTGAACCCGCCTGCGCCCGGAAGCCGAGTCGGGCCTGAGCGGCAACCACCGGGGACTTCGCGCCTGCCGCTTACACCGCCTAGCAGCTTTGGTTGTCAGCAGTTGAGGTCAGTCACGCAGTTGGCAAGGACGGCATGGTGAACGGCGGGAACGGATGCGGAGTCAGCCGTCGGCGCGATGCTCGTGCCAGAGCGCGTCGCCGCCGCTGGGTTGTCCAGAGAGCTGACTCCCATCGCGCCGCTCGCGGTAATCGCGACAGCTAGCGCGGCGCCGCCGATCATCGCGGTCACCTTCTTGGCTGTAGTCATCGGACTCTCCTTCACTCTAGGGTTTGTTATCGATATGTAAAGTCTACACCTAGGCAACTGTTGCTTTGAGGCAATCAACTGTGAGGTATCTGCCGGTTCCACGTTTGGCGCAGGTTGTTTAGCGCCACGAGGCTCAGACGGGAAGCACCTTGGGCAGAAGTCCGGTGAATGGACCTGCGACACGCTTTGATCGGTTGGCGTGCAAGCGCTCACCGAGAACGACGCGTCGCCCGACACCGCTACGCCGACGGTCCCAGGCAACCAATCGCGATCAGCCCCAACGCGGCTTGGGCGGCGTGGGGTTCGGCTTGTGGCGTGAAGACACGTGCACAGCGTGGACGCCTGGTTTCGCCGACAGCTGCTCCAGCAGACTGTCGAGGTTTGCCTTGTCGGTGTGCCAGTGTTGCACCGACTCCGGTTTCTGCGAGAGTTCGGCAAGGACGCGCGTGAGTTTTTCCGACGTTTTGGTGTCCTTGCCGTCGCCAGAGCTGTCCTTGTCCGAGTTGGGGTCTCCTTCTCGGGCGCCGGTCCTCACCGCGGCGCGGGGACCGGCACCGCCCAGGGCGCTCCCGGCCAGACCCGCGAGGGCCAGCTGACCAACCAGGCCGCCCTGGCTGCCTGCCGCCAGAGGAGCGGCAGCAGGGCTGGTGCCCGCCAGCACGGTGGCGGCCAGTCTGACCGCCGGGGTGGCCGCAGCCCAACTCGGCGGCACCGACAACGCCCCCACCACGCCGGCGCGCGCCAAGTCCGCCGATACCGCCGACGCGGCTCCGGTCGGGCCTGCTACTGGGGGATAAAGCACTCCCGGTACAAGCGGGACTGGGAGCTCCCCGGTGTTGAACCCGCGCGTCGCCAGCCCGAAACCCAAGGTGCTGCTCACGAGAGCATTCCTCCCCGGCAGGCTCGCGGGGCTCCACAAATTCGTACAGCCGGAGGGCCGTCCCCAACGGGGTCGTGTTAAGGCTGGCCAGCAAACTCGGCAGCGAGGATGGATCCGCCGCGGTAGGCGCCGCGAGGCTTTGCAACGCCGAGGGCACTGCAAGCGGTTGTGACGTCAACTGTGACAGCACCGACTTCGCGGTGGTGCCGGCCGATGTGCCGGCGGCTTGCGTGCCCGTGGCGGATTGGGCGCCCAGTCCGTCGGGGTTGGTGGTTTGCGGCGGCGGGGAGAACGGTGTGACCTGGGAGGCGGTCGCAGACTGGCCGGCGTAGCCGTACATCGCGGCAGCATCTTGCGCCCACATGTCCTCGTACTGCGCTTCGGTGGCCGCGATTGCCGCCGTGTTCTGGCCGAAAACATTTGTCGCCAACAGCGATCCCAGCACAGCTCGGTTAGTCGCGACGACCGGCGGCGGGACCGTGGCCGCAAAGGCCGTTTCATAGGCCGCCGCGGCCGCCCTGGCCTGGGCGGCGGTCTGCTCGGCCTGCGCCGCGGTGGCGTTCATCCAGACGGTGTACGGGGCCGCCGCGGCGGCCATGGCGGACGACGAAGGACCCTGCCAGCCGACGGTCAAACCCGTGATCACCGAAGAGTAGGCCTGCGCGGTCGAATGCAGCTGGGCGGCCAGCCCGTCCCAGGCCGCGGCGGCGGCCAGCATCGGTCCCGACCCGGGACCGGAATACATGCGGCCGGAATTGATCTCCGGCGGCAACACCCCGAAATCCATTGCCACTGAACTCCTTAACTCGCTGCGAAGGTCTTCACAAACGCCTCGTCAACCGCCGCCCGCTGAGTGTGCGTTGACTGTTGCGGTTCCGCGGCAAAAACGTCCCGGTCCCTGTGATGACCGCCCCGGACGCCCGCGCTCGCACGCCACTGATCACACCGTTTACCTCGGCCTCGCCGGGTTGGAGGAGTGGACATAGCAGGCGTCTTCATGGTGATTGCGTCGTGGGTGTCAGCCGCCGCGGCGGCTAATCCTCGGGAATCACAATGATGGTGGCGGTTGTGGCGGACGCGCCGGCAGCAATGCCGGTGCCCGCAGTGTGGGCGACGGCACCGCCGGGAGCGACCACGGCCCGTCCCGCCAAACCCGATAGAGCCATATTGCTGAACACGCTCCCCTCGCCATCAGTAGCAACCGCGGCCGAGAGCGCAGTGAGGTCGCTTTGCGGCAATACGAAGGCGACGGGCCTCATCGCCGGCGCGGCGCCGGCCCAACTCGGGGGCACCGACAAGCTTCCGACCCAGCCGGCGCGGCCCACGCTCGCCGATACCGCTTCGCTCCCTAATCCGACCGGACGGGTCACGGCGCTGACCCCGGCGGATGCGTATCCCAACCTGCCAACGGCGCCCGCGTATGCCACTTGCATGTTGTAGTTGTTGAACGGGGCGAGGAAGGACTGGACGCCGAGGTCGTACCCGGACCCGAGGGGCGAATAGATATGCATCACATTGAACGGACCGAAGCCGAAAGCTAGAAGATCCAACAGAGACTGCGACGACGGGGGATCGGCCGCCGCGGCAGAAGCCGGGGCCGCAAGGGTTTGCAACGTCTGGGGCAACGCGGACATCAGCCCTGGTAGCACCTGCGCGTGCGTCCCGGCGGCCTGGGCGACTGCGCTGGCCTGCCCGGCCGTGCCGGCCAGGTCGGTGATCTGCGGCGGCGGGCTGAACGGGGTCATCCGTGTAGCGGTCGCCGATGACCCCGCGTAGGCATACATCGCGCCGGCATCCTGGGCCCACATTTCCGCATACTGGGCTTGGGTGGCGGCAATAGCGGCACTGTTCTGCCCCAGAAGATTGGTCGCGATCAGCGACATGAGCAAGCTGCGGTTGGCCGCGATCGCCGGCGGTGGAACCGTTGCGGCAAAGGCGGTTTCGTACGCCGCAGCCGCCACCTTGGCCTGGGTGGCGGCCTGCTCAGCCTGGACGGCAGTGCCGCTCATCCACGCCACGAACGGCGCCACCGCGGTTGCCATCGCGGCCGACGAGGGCCCCTGCCAACCGACCGTCAGCCCGGAGATCACCGAAGAGTAGGACGCGGCTGTCGAGTGCAGGCCTGCGGCCAACTCGTCCCAGGCCGCCGCGACGGCGAACAGGGGCCCCGAACCCGGACCGCTATAAATCAGACCGGAATTGATCTCCGGCGCGAACATCCCGAAATCCATCGCTACCCCTTGCTGGGCGCAGCGTGATCACAATCGCGATGGCCCGGGTGCCGCGTACCCTGTCGCAGATATCCGAAACGGCTTCTGGCCCGGTTAAGGCACGTCCGCAGGACATTCCCAGGTTCTTAAGGCCGGAGGCCGGGTACCGCGTAATTCGTGACAGCATCGGCTACCGCTCGGGCGATACCGCTGCCTTTTTCCCAGGTGCTCAAACGGATGTTGTTGGGCAACCCGATGATCAACGCGAAGCTTACGTCGGAACGATTATCCAATCCCGTTGCCCTGGGCGCGCTGGCGCCCGACCCGATCTCCTCGACTTGCTACGGCACCGAACAGATTCTGCTGGAGTTGATGCCGGCCGCCGGGATGGCCGCCTTCGTGCTGTTGCTTCCCATCACGGGCGTCATCCTCGTGGTCCTGGCTCTGGTCAGCGCATCTTATCGGCAAGTCGTCATGGCCTACACGCAAGCCGGCGGCTCCTACATCGTCGCGCGGGAGAACTTCGGACCGAGGGTGGCCCAGGTCGCCGCGGCGGCGTTGTTGATCGATTACGTCGTGACAGTGGCAGTCCAGACGGCTGCGGGAACGGTCGCGGTGGTTTCGGCGCTACCTGCCCTCGGACCCTATAGCTTGGAGATCACCGTCGGTATGGTGATCATGATCTGCTACGCGAATCTGCGCGGAGTGCGCGAAGCGGGTCGATCGTTCACAGTGGCCACCTACTCGTTCGTGGTCATGATGACGTTGACGATCCTCACCGGTGTCGTCCGCCACATCTTCTGGGGCTTAACCACATACGACCCGCGGCACATAGTGGGGGCGGTGCCGGTCCATCACGGCAGCGGCCTGGTGATGGGTGCCACGATTCTGGTGGTGCTGCGTGCATTTGCCAACGGTGGCTCGTCGCTGACCGGAGTGGAGGCTATCTCCAACGCGGTCAACATCTTCCGGGAACCGCAGGGCGTCAACGCACGGCGGGTGATCACCGCGATGGCCTGCGTCCTCGGGTTCATGCTGGCGGGCGTCGCCTACCTGGCCTACGCGACCCATGCCACTCCATATGTCGACGGATACCCTTCTGTGCTTTCGCAGATCGTGCGGGCCGTATTCGGTCACGGGATGATCGGCAGTGGCATCTTTGTCCTGGTACAGGTGTCGAGCGCAGCCATCCTCTACACGGGCGCAAACGGTAGCTATAACGGGTTTCCCGCGCTGGCCAGCTTCGTCGCGGAAGATCAATTCCTGCCGCGCCAACTCATGAAACGCGGTCACCGGCTGGTGTTCTCCAACGGCATCATCGTGCTGACCACATTGTCGGTGGCGCTGCTGGTCCTCACTGGCGGATCGGTCAATGCGCTGGTCCCGCTCTACGCGATCGGGGTCTTCACAGGCTTCTCGATGGCCGGCTACGGCATGACCAAACACCATCTCACTCATCGAGAAGTGGGCTGGCGCCGCAAGCTGCTGATCAACCTGTCCGCGGGGATCCTGTCGACGGTCGTGGTCGGGATCTTCGTGGTGGCCAAGTTCACCGAGGGGGCCTGGCTCATTGTCGTTGTCTTCCCGGTACTGGTGCTCGCGTTGATGCGACTCAATCGCGAGTACCGCGCTGAGGCCGCGATACTCAAGCGGTTTCGCCCCGGCCACCCCGAGCAGATAACGCCTGCACGGCACCACGTGTTTGCCTTTGTTAACACCGTCGACATCGCGACGCTCGAAGCGCTGCGGTACGGGAAGGGTCTGCGCGCCGACAAATTGGTCGCGGTGCATTTCGTCGTCGACGCGGAACATGCTGAGCATTTGCAAGAACTCTGGGACCATCTCGACCTGGAAACTCCGCTGCAGGTGGTGAATTGTCCTGACCGACAGCTCACCCGGGCCGCGCAAGAGTTGGTTGTCGGCGAGCAAGACGAGTATCCGGACACCAACGTGACGGTCCTGTTGCCGCGGCGGACATACGGGCAGCTGTCCGGACGGCTGCTGCATGGAAGCACCACCGACAAGATCACCAAGGCCGTGAGCCAGGTCCCCGATGCCGCGGCCACCATCGTGCCCTACGACGTGCAGTCCCGGATTCGCGACGCTTTCCCGAGCAGGATGGGTCGACGCGTCGCGCGCCAACTCACCGCGACCGCGAGGCGCGTGTGGCGGCCGGAGAACCAGCGAGTGAGCCTTTACGAGCATCCGAAACGATCATCAACGGCCATCGCGGTGGACCAGCTCGTTCCCGGACGCAGCGCGACAATCGAAGGCCGGGTAAGGGAAGTCGAGGACGTTACGAACCAGAACCGCACCTCCCGGTCCCTGGCGGTCGGCGACGACAGCGGGGAGATCCGCATCACCTTTGCGCCCGAGCATGGTGGTGCCGAGATCCAGCCCGGGGACATGCTGCGGATCACGGGGAAGGTGCGCCGCAACGAGGACGACGCCATGTCGATGGCCGACCCCGAATATGACGTTGTCGGACAACCGGGGAAGTAGCGCTTCATGACTAAATCGGCTGTGAAACCGTCCCCTCTCCCGTCGCGCGCACGCCCGTCGATGGCTGACAAGTGCAAGCGTGCCCTTTTGGGCAAGCCGCTGATCAGCGAGCGCCTGGAAGCGGAGAGTTTGCCCAATTTCGTTGCCCTGGGTGCGCTTTCGCCCGATGCGATCTCTTCGATCGCCTACGGCCCCGAACAGATCGTGGTGGAACTGCTGCCCGCCGCGGGACTGGCCACATTCGTGTTAGTACTTCCGATCGCTGGCGTCATCCTGCTGATCTTGGCGTTGGTGATCGCGTCGTATCGCCAGGTGGTGATGGCCTACCCGCGTGCCGGTGGGTCCTACCTGGTTGCGCGCGAGAACCTCGGACCTCGCATGGCCCAAATCGCCTCTGCCGCACTACTGATCGACTACGTGATTACCGTGGCTGTGCAGCCTGCGGCAGGCACGTTGGCTGTGGTGACGGCGATACCGCAGCTTCGTCCGTACCACATGGAAATTGCCGTGGCGGCAGTGCTGGTGATTTGTTACGCCAACCTGCGAGGGTTGCGGCAGTCGGGTCGCGTGTTCGCCGTGCTGACCTACTGGTTCATCATCATGCTCACGCTGACGATCGTGACCGGCGTTGTCCGTGAAACCCTTTGGGGCTTACCCCGATACGCAACCCATCACATCAGCGGAACGGTGCCGGTCCATCAGGGCGGTGGATTGGTGATGGGCGCGACCATTCTGGTGTTGCTGCGGGCATTCGCCCATGGCAGCACGTCGATGGCCGGAGTGGAGGCTATTTCCAACACGGTCGATTCACTCCGCAGCCCGCGGGGCGCCAACGCCCGTCGAGTCCTGACCGTAATGGGCTGCATCCTCGGATTCTTGCTCGCCGGTGTGGCGTATCTCGCGCACCACACGCACGTCACCCCCTATCGCAGTGAATATCCGTCGATGCTGGCCGAAATCGCCAGGACGGTTTTCGGTAATGGCGTCGTCGGGCACATCTTGTACTTCCTCGTCCAGGCAGCCACCGCGGCTATCTTGTTTACCGGCGCCAATACCAGTTTTAATGGCTTTCCCGCGCTGGCCAGCTTCGTTGCCGCCGACCGCTTCCTGCCTCGGCCACTAACCAAACGCGGGCACCGGCTGGTCTTCTCCAACGGCATCATCTCGCTGACGGTGCTGGCAGTGCTACTGCTCGTGGTCACCGGCGGCTCGGTGCGCGCACTGGTGCCCTTTTATGCGATCGGTGTGTTCAGCGCGTTTGCAATGGCGGGTTACGGCATGACCAAACATCACCTGAGCCACCGCGGGTCGGGCTGGCGATACAAGCTGGCAATCAACCTGTCGGCCGGGATCGTGTCGACGATTGTGGTCGGAATTTTCGTGGTCACCAAGTTCACCGAGGGAGCCTGGCTGATAGTCGTCGTCTTCCCCGTTCTGGTCTTCGTGTTGATGCGGCTAAATCGCGAGTATCGGGCTGAGGCCGCGATTCTCGAACAGTTCCGGGGCGGCCGTACCGACGCGGCGGCGTATCCGCAGCACCACGTATTCGCCTTTGTCAACACGATTGACCTGGCGATGCTCCGAGTGCTGCGCTACGGGGAGAGCCTTCGGGCCGACAAGCTGGTCGCGGTGCATTTGATGGTTGACGCGGAGCATGGTCAGTACCTGCGGAGACTCTGGAGCCGGTTCGGGATCGAAACCCCGCTGCGGGTAGTGGACTGCCCGGACCGACAACTCACCCGCGCCGCACAAGATTTGGTGGCAGTCGAGCGGAAGCAGCATCCGGACGCCCACTTGACGGTGTTGCTGCCGCGCCGCATGTATGCCCCGCTGCTGGGGCGACTGCTTCATGATCGTACGCCGGACAAGATCGCCAAGGCAGTCAGCCGAATCCCAAGCGCCGCAGCTACAATAGTGCCCTATGACGTGAAGTCCCGGCTCCGCGAAGCATTCCCCAATAAGGTCGAGCAACGCATTGCCGGAGTATTCTCCGAAAACGGTGATCGACTGTGAAAGAAGTCGATGACACCTCTCCCGTAAACCCTGCCACGATCGGTGAGATCGGAACAAGGCGGCACCAGACAGCGGGAAGCGAGATCGCAAAGGCAAAGCCAACGACGGCACGGCCGGTCATCGTTGCGGGTGGTGCTGGTCTGGCGGCGGCGATCATCGAAGGGCTCCGAAGCGCCGGAACGGACATCGTGAGGCTTGTTGAGGTTGAGCTCGAGGCCATTCCTGCAAAACTTGCCGAAGCGGGCGTCGCCCAAGCGGCGGCAGTTGTCTGCGCCGCGGACGACGACGCGGTGAATCTCGAGATCGCCTTGCTCGCCAGGGAAGCGAACCCCGACGTTCGGGTGGTCGCGCGTGTGGCCAACGACGTTCTGCGCGAAGCGCTGGGCGACGACAAGGGGCCCGGTGCGATTCTCGATGTCGCCGAGCTCGCGTCTTCGTCCATCGTCGAAGCATGTTTGGCGCACTCCACGCACACGTTCGTTGCTGCCGGTGTCAAGTTTGTGGTGTCGGGTGCCGAGGTCTCGCGCAATGGAACAGTTCGCCAATTGTGTGGTGATCTGGACCCGGTCGCCGTCATCCACGGACGCAAGTCACCCACCCCCGGACTGGTGGACGTATGCCCCGGGCAGGATCTGCAACTCCGCATTGGTGATTGGGCCGCGGTGATCGGCACCGCCGAGCAGCTCAGCACACGGGGCGCCAAGGTCCCACGCACGACTGGGTCACGCTCCCGACGGCCCTTCCTCCGTCGCACCGCCGATGCGGCACGAGCCCTACGCAGCGACATCAACCCGGCGTTTTATCCGACAATGGCCGCCCTGTTGGTCTTGGTGATCGGCTCGGCCGTGGTGCTGCACTTCAACTACAAAGGCACTCCGGCGATGTCGTGGGTCGACGCGTTCTACTTCACCATCGAAACCATAACGACGACGGGTTATGGCGACTTCAGCTTCGTCAACCAGCCGACCTGGCTCCGCCTGTTTGCTGCCATGATGATGCTCGGCGGGGTGATCAACACCGCGTTGCTGGTCGCGTTCGTCGCCGACGTACTGATCTCGCGCCGCTTCGTGTACTCGACCGGACGTCCGCGAGCGCGCCACCTTCGGAATCACATCGTCGTCGTCGGGCTCAGCACTCTCGGCTCCCGTGTGGTCAACGATCTCACGACAGCCGGCTACGACGTCGCAGTGATCGAGCGCGACAAGGACAACCGTTTCCTGTCCTCGGTGGCAGAGCTCGACGTGCCGGTGATCTTCGGGGACGGTACCTTGCGTCAGACGCTGCAATCGGCCCGCGTTGACCGGGCCCGGGCGGTCGCGGTGATGACAAGCGGCGAAGTGGTCAACACTGAAATCGGCATCGTGGTGGCCAAAATGCTAGGGCGCCGGCTGTCCCCTGAGGTAACCCGGCCCGAAGTTCCGCTTGTCCTGCGGGTATACGACCGCGCGCTCAGCCGCGCGGTCGCAAAGCGGTTCGGTTTCATTAACGTCCGTTCGACGGTCGAATTGGCCGCACCGTGGTTCATCGGCGCGGCAATCGGCCTGGAGGTACTCGGCACGTTCTCCGTCGGACAGGCCTCGTTTGTCGTCGGTGTCATGCAGGTGGCAGCTGGGAGCGAACTCGATGGAACACGAATCTTCGAACTGTCGACGAGGACCATCGTCATCGCCACGACCCGGCAGGATTCGCCGTCCGTGCTCCACCCAGGCCACGACACCCGCCTGAACGCCGGCGACACCGTCTACGTCGTCGGCCCCTACCGCGAGTTGCTGGAAACACTCAGGGCAGGACGTTTCCCACAGAAGTCCGCCGCCGACGATCAAACCCCATGCGGGGAGCCGGATATCAATGACGACGGTCGAGGAAACGAGGTAAGCAAACAGCCGAACCCTACTCATCGTCTTTGGCCAGAACCGAGATTGCGCCTTTGGTCTCGAAGATTGCCAAGTGGACGCGATCCGGGCTCTGGTGTCCATGCTGTCGTAATACGGCCGCCAAATCGGACGCTGTCAGTCCACACTGACGGAGATTCCGATAGTCAATGTGCCCGTCGCGGATCAGGATTTTCATCGGCGGATCAATAAAGCGTCGAATCCCCGGTATGAAGCGCAGTCTCGCCAGCATGGCGTGGATAACGAGCACACAGATGAGCGCTGCGGTTGCGGTGAGCCATGATGTGTCGCTGGCCGTGGCTGACCGCCCGACGATGGCGCCTGCGGCGACCGCTGCGATCCAATCGATCGGTGCGAAGTCCGCGAGGCGCCGCTGTGTGAGGCGAAACAAGAACACGGCCGTCAGGTACAAAGCAGAGGTTTTCACGGCGACTTCGCCGGCGCGCGTGAAGTCACCAATCAACACGTGAAACATATGGACCATAGCGTGTTCCTTTTCATTCAGCGCCGCGCCGTCGAGGTATGCGTCGCAGCCAACGGACCCCATGTGGCGCTTGCAAATCGCGCAGCATCTCCGGATTGGGGCCGTGCGGATCGGCTCGTCTCGACCCGCGGTCGCGCGACCCGCAAATATTGACAGCCAAAACTAAGACCTCATGCAATTATTTCCCACATTTTGAGGGTACCTAGCAGTTCGAGGGTTCAGGTTCGGCCCCGACGCAAAACACACAACCGCCCGCTCAACCGGCCGGCTTGTTTCGTGAGGAGAAGCACATGTCATTCGTGACCACGCGGCCCGAGGCGTTGACCGCCGCGACGAGCGCACTGCAAAGTCTCGGCTCTTCGATGGCCGCCCAGAACGCGGCCGCCGGCGCGCCCACCACGGACGTGGCTCCTGCGGCCGCAGACGAGGTATCAACGCTGCAGGCTACACAGTTCGCCGCTTACGGCGCCTGGTACCAGCAGGTCAGTGCCCTAACCGCTGCGATTCACGAGCGGCTGGTAAGCACCCTGGGGGTCAGTGCTGGTTCGTACGGAGAGACCGAGGCCGCCAACCAAACCGCGACGAGCTCCACGCCGTTGGCGGGGCTTTTCGGTTCACTGACTGGTGCGTCGACTTCGACCTCGCCGACGGGCGCTCTCGACTTCGGTATCAACGGCACTCAGAATTTCACTGCCGCGGCGTCGGACATGCTCAGCCTGGCCCAAGGCCAGTTTCTCCCGTCCGCTGGCACAGGGCCCTCCGCCACTGCCGACCTGACGGGCGGTTTGAGTGCTAGCACCGCGCCGGCTGCGGGTTCCGGAGGGGTGCCGCAGTTCTCGGGTTCGGCTCAAGCCGCCGCACTCGGCGGGTCATCGGCACCACCCAGCTGGGCTTCGGGTGACGTCGCGTCGGTCGGCTCGCGGCCCGCGATGCCCGCGGCCACCGACTGGGCCAGCGCTGCACCTCAGGTCGCGCCGGTGACGGCCCTGCCCGCCGGAGTGCCATCGACGGCCTCAGCCGCGCGCCGGGGGATTGGCTTGGGGGCGCCGCGCTATGGCGTCAAGCCCACCGTGATGCCGAAGCCGACGGTTGACTAGAACACGAACCGGCCAGCAGAAGCGCACCCACATCACATCAAGGAACAGGACTACCAATGGTTTTCGATTTCGGAGCGCTGCCCCCGGAGACTAATTCGATTCGCATGTACACCGGTTCGGGCGCGGGCCCGCTGATGGCGGCGGCCTCGGCCTGGAACGGGTTGGCTGCCGAATTGAGTGCGACCGCCTCCTGCTGCCAGTCGCTGATCTCCCAGTTGACCGGCGAGGAGTGGAGGGGAGCAGCCTCGACGTCCATGGCCGCCGCGGCCGAGCCCTACGTCGCGTGGATGCACGCCACCGCCATGAAACTTGAGCATGCGGCCTCCCAGGCCACGGCATCGGCGGCCGCCTATGAAACGGCGTTCGCGATGACGGTGCCGCCGCCGGTGATCGCGGCCAATCGGGCTCAGCTGGCGGCACTTGTCGCGACGAACGTGCTGGGCCAAAACGCGCTGGCGATCGCCGCGACCGAGGCCCAATACAGCGAAATGTGGGCCCAAGACGCCACCGTCATGTATGGCTACGCCGGATCGTCGGCCAGCAGCGGCACGCTGGACCCGTTAACCCTGCCGGAGCCGGCCACCGACGAAGGCGGGCTCGCCGCGCAAGCCGCGGCGGTCGGCCAAGCCAGCGCCAGTGCCGCGAGTACGCCGTCGGGTTTTTCGGGGCTCATCGCCAGTTTGCCCCGTGCGGTGCAATCACTGGCTTCACCGCTTGCGGCGGGCTCGCCGGCCTCGGGAATCGCAAGCGCGATAAACAATTTCTTGGGCAACAGCTTGGTTTCCACGACCGGCAACGCAATCCTCGACACGGTGGCTTGGAACATGTTCGGTGGCCTCGCGTCCGCCGTGATCTACGGACACACAGTTAGTGCACCAGCAGCTTCTGCCGCCAGCGGTCTGGGGTCCGCCTTGGGCGAGGGTGAAGTGCTAACGGACGCAGCGGGTATCGCGGGAATGCCCGCGTGCACAGGTATCGGCTCAGCATCCTCTGTCGGCGGGTTGTCGGTGCCGGCCGGATGGTCCACGGCTACTCCGGCCGGAACGGAGGCCGCGACACTGGCAGGCTCGGCGTGGACTACGGCCCCCGACGACGGTGGCATTGTCGCGGCGCCGCTTGGCATGTCGGGTGCCGGCTCACCCACCCGCGGAGGCTACGGCATGGGACCACGCTACGGTGTCACCCTTAAGGTGATGCCCGCACGGGTGCTCGTCTGAGGACGCCGATTTCCACAACCGAACTCGTTCCAAAATCGATTCGGAAGCGCTGCTTGCCCAGAGAGCGACGCAGTCAACCCATCGCGCGACCAAAATCGTTGCGCGCCTTGGCGAGTCGATAGGGATCGGCCCGTTGGGCCGCGATGTCCGACGGCACCGGACAACCAGAAAGGGGCTTGCATAAATGCACCGCGAGCGGCCGCTGCGCGACCCTAACCCTGGAAGTTCGGGGGAGGCCGGACTTCCATCAGCGGCATGCTGTAGGGCCGGCAACGGCGGCCCAGCGCATACTGAGCCGGTGACCGGTCTACTCACCCTTTGTGCCGACGCGCCCCTAAGATCCTGGCAACCCGGCGAAGTGTTGATTCAGCTCGGCCAGGTTGCATCCGAAATCTACGTGCTGACATCAGGATCGGTCGGCATCGAACGTGATGGCGTTGTGTTTTCGCGCGTCGACGCCCCCGGCGCGATGTTCGGCGAGATGTCGGTGGTGCTCGGTACACCCGCTACCGCGACGGCACGGGCAGCTTCAACTGTCGTCTGCCACGTCATCCAAAACCCTTTGGAGTTCCTCGTCGAGCGGCCGGGCGCCGCATTGGCAGTCCTCCGACTGACAGCATCGCGCCTAGACGCCATGACCAAGTACCTGGTCGACGTCGAACGACAACTCGCCGAAGAAGAGGGGCACCTCGACATGCTCGGGCACATCGCCGACTCCCTACGGCATCATCAGCCGACTGCCCGGCCGGGCTCCGCCCGCGATCCTGAAGGCTGAATCGGCTTCTGGCTCAGCGTGATCGAGTCGTTGTCGAACACCCCGAACCAGTCAACCCGTCCGGTGGTGGTATCGACACGAATGTGCGCCGGGATCTTGCCGACCTGGTGTCCGGCATTGAAGACGTATGTGTCACCGAGCTTGTCATGCCACGAGCCTCCCTCGGTCCACGGAGCTTGGTGGATGTGGCCGGTAAAGACGATGTCGGGCTGGTACCGAGTGATCCAATCTGCGAGGTCGTGATCGGGAAACTCCCGCCGACCGTCGCGGCAGAGCACCGTACCCGCTGGTGGCGCGTGGTAGAGCCACACCCAATGTCCGGGTCGGCCAACTGCCGCCAACTCAAGCTGCGCGTCCACCGCCTGCCGGGTGATCGGTCCGTCCCACCACGGGCACATCGTGAACCGATACCCGTCGAGGTCGACGCTTACGCCGTCGCTGTGGACCGGCCCGTTACGAACTCGGCGAAGCCATGAGGCGACCTGCTCACCATGCGCGCCGGGACCGTCTAGGTCGTGATTCCCGGACACGACGAGTACGACCGCTGACTCGGCGAGCCTCTCAAGATAGCGCTCGATCACAGTGATCTGTACCTCGAGCGGCACTGGACTTGCCACGTCGGCAAGATCGCCGCTGAGGGCAATGATGTCGGCCGATCCACTGTTCGCGACGAGCCAGTCGAAGTGACCAAGCCGGTAGTGCACGTCCGTCACTGCCAGGATGCGCACTCTGGCAACGCTACAGGTCCGACGGCCACTGCGTTGGTGTCTGCGCGGGGCTGTGACACCTGTGGACGTATTTGGCATTACCTGGGGATACGTCGATGCGCTGCGGGACGATCCGCCGCCGGCCAATCGGTGCCCAACGATATGCGTCCCCCCGACTTGCGCACCGCTTGTGGTCTGCCGCGTATGCGATTCGTGCGTATGCCCCGATGAGGCGGAGTGCGCGAACTTAGCTGCTAGCTTTTCCAGACAACCTTGTCCGTGCCTCCGGCGTCTCGGTAGACGACGCTGTCAGGGTTCGTGCCGTTGCGAACGTTGAAGTAAAGCCGCCCTGTAACCGGGGTGCCCAGCGGGAGCGGTCCCTCAGGAAGACCGTCAGTCTGGTTGCCCTTCATCACCGCGAATGTGGAGCTATTGACGGCCCGAGCGTTGAAGTCGGCAATGTTCGGAGTTGCGTTACCGCTCACACCTTTTGCCGTGACGTCGGAGTACCACACGCCGTCGTTGTGACCGCTGGGCTGTAGGTCGCTCACGGTGTAGTCGATGGTGCCGCCCACACTGGAGATCTCTGCCATCTGACCGAAGGGCAGCACTTGTGGATCGGCCAAGGCCGGTGTCGCGGCCAAGACTCCGACCGCTGCCAATGCAGCTGTAGCTGCCGTTGTTTTCGATGCAATGTGTGAGAACGCCACTTCGGGCTCCCTTCGTGATGTGCCGGCTATCCAGGAGCGGCAGCTGAATTGAGGACTATCCAAAGCCCGAAGCTTCAAACCTGGTGTTCGCTGAGCCTCGTTGTGCGCGAGCGGTTGTCCGATCAACTGCCGCTGTCGACCTGGCTGGTTGCTGCCCCAACGTCTGCATCGGCTCGCGCCGCTGGCTTTCGTCCCGAGCTGGGAATCGGCGGTGTGAACACCCGGTGCGTGCCGAGCGGGTCGCGGCGCAGCGCCGGACAGTCGAGTCGAACGACAGTTGTCACCGGTTGCGGCGTACGACTTATCCCACAATCGCCCGCGCCGCGCGCTCTGCGATGAGCATGACCGGCGCGTTGGTGTTGCCAGAAATGATGGTGGGCATAGCCGACGCATCGACCACTCGAAGACCGGCGACGCGATACACGCGGCAGTCGGTGTCCAGCACCGTGGTGGCCGACCGCGGAACACCTTGTGCGTCAAAGGCTCCCATCGCGCAGGTGCCCACCGGGTGGAAAATCGTCGTGCCGAGTTCACCCGCCGCCTTCTGCAGATCTTCGTCGCTCACCAGTTGCGGACCGGGAAGCATCTCTTGCGGGCTGTAGCGGGACAGTGCCGGCGCGGCCATAATCTGCCGGGTCATCCGGAGGCCCCGCACGGCAATTTGACGATCGGCGTCAGTCGACAGGTAATTGCAGAAGATCTTCGGGTAGGTAAGGGGATCTGCACTGGCCATGCGCACATGGCCTCGCGACGTGGGGCGCAGATTGCAGACCGAGGGAGTGATCGCTGCGAAGGGGTGCAGGGGTTCGCCGAACTTCGGCAACGACAAGGGCTGCACATGCCACTCCAGATCGGCACTTGCCAGCGCGGGGTCGCTCTTGGCGAAAGCCCCTAACGTGGAAGGCGGCATGGTCATGGGCCCCGACCGCAATAGCAGGTACTGAAGTCCCATGCCGGCACGCGTGATCCAATTCCGGTACAGCGTGTTGACGGTCGGGGCACCGCGGATCCGGTAGATCGTTCGAATCTGCAGGTGGTCCTGGAGGTTTTCGCCCACGCCTGGCAGATCGACGGCCACCGGCACTTGGTGCTGGGCAAGCAGACTGGCTGGGCCCAGACCCGACACTTGCATCAGATGCGGTGAGCCGATAGCTCCGGCGCTCAGGATCACCTCCCGGCGGGCTCGGACGTCGACAATGTGGCCATCTTTGAGTAGTCGCAGGCCGGTGACGCGTTGCTGCGCCGTCGTCCAGGCACCGCGCCGCTGATCATCGTGCACCTGGTCGTCCAGTAAAAGCCGCAAAGCCTGCGTCTGGGTGTAGACGCTGAGGTTCGGTCGGTGGGCGATGGGATGCAGGAAGGCATCGGCCATCGACCAGCGACGGCCACGCCGCTGGTTCACGTGAAAGTACGCAGAGCCGGCGTTGACGCCCCGGTTGAATTCGTCGATCGGGGCAATGCCCAATTGAGCGGCGGCGGCCTGCCAGGCGTCCAAGATCTTCCAGCGCACACGTGGCCGCTCGACACGGATCTCACCACCGGCGCCGTGCCATTCGTCGGGGCCGCCGAAGTAGTCCTCTAACTTCTTATAGATCTCCAGTGTCTCGCCAGGCCTGTCCGAGCCACCCCAAAGCCATCTCTCGTCACCGGTGGCCCGCGCCCACAGGTCGTAATCGCTTGCCTGTCCGCGCATGTGGATCATCGCGTTGATCGACGAGCAGCCGCCGATCACACGGCCCCGCGCGTAGTGGATGCTTCGGCCAGCCAGGCCGGGATCGGCCTCAGTGGTGAAGCACCAATCGGTGCGGGAGTTGGCGATTGTGTACAGATAGCCCACCGGCACCTTGATCCAGAACCAGTCATCTTTGCCGCCGGCCTCAATCAGGAGCACACGGCGATCGGGGTCAGCGCTAAGGCGATTGGCGAGCAGGCAGCCTGCGCTGCCGGCTCCCACAATGATGAAGTCGAATTCGGCGACCGGGCTCATTCCGGTATTGGGACCTCCCACCTACCGCACATCGCCATTTTGATGACTGCCGAGATGGAGGTTCCACTGTCCGCAATCCGGTGCCAGAACGTCGTTGACGTCGACTTCGAGTCCGCCGACCCGGGGACCGGGACTGGACGCGGTGCTCACGACGCGCTGGTAGAGAACAGCGGCCGGGTGGATCCGATTGCCGGACCAGGCTCGAGTTTGCCAAGCCCACCTACGGCCACTCGTGTTCGAAGACCCGATAACGCCGTCGGCCGCGGCCCACTCGCACACATTGATGCCTCCGTAGACCCCGGTACGTTCAACTCCAAGGACCGAGTTGATTCCGCGAAGCCACTGCAGCGCGACGCGATTCCAGGTGTCGCGGTTGATGTCTTCGTCGATCGTGAAGAAGATCGGTGCGCCCTGGCTACCGCCCGCGGCGGTGTGTAGCTGCCAGGCGGTGCGCGCGTCCGCGATGCCGCCGGCGTAGCCCCGCGTGTAATCCGACGGTGCCGACCCACCCGGTTTGCCGTATTGGTAGTTACTGACGATCACCAAGCCCGCCGCTGTCAGTGATTCGGCGTAGGACCGAGTGATCGGCTTGGCACCGAACGATGAGCCAGGACGCGACAGCGAAACGTAGTTCACCACCCCGCTATACCCGGCAGCTCGGATCTGCTGCGCCGGAATCTGGTGCGCGGCGAAGTCGATCAGCTGAGGGGGAGAGGCGGCGGACACAGTAGGCACGCCGTGGGCTATTGATGCTGCACCCAGACCGGCCAACGCGGTGGCGTAGCGCAGCGCGTCGCGCCGGGAAATCATGAGCAATCGCACATCGCTCGCCGGCGCGAGGGCAAATTGTGCACCGCGCGATGTTAACGATGTGACCGCTGTTGCCGATAGACCTGCGCCAGCCGAAACGCCGTTGCGGTCCCAAATGGTTACCGAGCGGTGACCGTTCGGCGATGAACTCCACGTCGCGTGCGAAAGGAGCGCATGCGCGCGTTACATGTAACATAGCGCCATGGCCGTAAGAGAAAGAGTCAGCGAATACCGACGACGGATGCGAGAACGAGGCTTGCGACCCCTCCAAGTCTGGGTTCCTGACGTGCGGACCGCGGCATTCGCCGCCGAGGCGTATCGCCAGGCTTTGGCAGTCGCGCGCGCGGACGAAGCCGGCGATGACCAAGACTTCGTCGACGCTATCTCGGCGCCTTGGGACGAGGAGTGAATCGGGGAGAGATTTGGACCGTAGCGGGCGGCGTCTACGCCACGAAGCCCCGTCCTGCGGTCATCATCCAGGATGACCTTTTCGCTGCCACGAGTGCAGTGACGGTGGCCCCGATGACTACCACGCTGCTGGACGCTCCGTTCATGCGCATACGTATCAGCGGGGACCGCCTGTCAGGACTTGACCATGACAGCGACGTGATGGTCGACAAGCTGACAACCGTTCGGAGATCAAACATCCGCGCTCGCCTCGGCCGCCTCAGCGCCGAGCAACTCGTCGTGACAGAACGAGCACTGATGGCATTCCTAGGCCTTGCCAGCTGACGACTGATTGACCTCGCCATCTGACGACCGTTCGACCTCCAGCCGTCGCGCGCCCTAGCGCGGAAGCGGCTGGGTACCAACGGAACTGTTCCTGCCGCGACCGGCTCGCGACGGGCAGATACGTTGCGTCGAGTTCGACGGTGACTTGCGCCAGTGAGACGAGGTCAGCTTCCGTGAGCGTCCGTCCAGCTCCGGGGGTTTGTTACCACTGGAGCATCCCAGCCATTACCGGGCTGTCGTGGCTATCACCCGCCCCTAGGGCTACCCTCGGCGGTCACCCCAAAGTTGTTGACGACCACCACAATTTGAAGGCGGCGAAGGTCCGCCGGACTACCGGCCGGTCATGCCACCACCACCCCTTGCGGCCTGAGTCCGACCGTGACGGTTTCGGTCTGCCCGCTGGCGATGTCGATCACCGTCACCGTGCCGTTGTCGAAAAAGCCGGCGTTGGCGGCCAAGGTGTTGGTGAGGTACAGGGTGCTGTCGGTGGAGTTGATCGCGATATCGTCCGGGATCGGGTTGCCGTTAAAGAAGAAGACGCCGCCGTGGTCTTGTGCGCCGGTGGCGATCTCCGACACCTGGGCGTTGCCAGAGTCGACGACATAGGCGGTGCTGTTCGCCGGGTCGACCACCAGGCCGTTCGGATTGGTGCCGACCCCGAAGGTGGCGGTGACGGCGTGGGTGGTGGGGTTGATCACCGACACGGTGTTGCTGTTGTAGTTGCTGACGTAGACGGTGCCGTTGGTGGGGTCAACCGCCACCCCGGCCGGGCCGCTGCCAACATCGACGTTGAAGACGTCCTTGTTGGTGGCGAGGCTGAACACATTCACGTTGTTGTTCTGGAAGTTGGCGACGTAGAGGGCAGTGCCCTTGGGGTTGACCGCCAGCGCGTCCGGGCCCGAGCCGACCCCCAAGGTGCCGACGACGGCGTTGGAGCTGGTGTTGATCATCGACACGCTGTTGCCGCCCTGGTTGGCGACATAGGCGATGTTGCCGCTGACCACCACCGCGACCGGGTCGTTGCCGACCGGGACCGTGGCCGTGACCGTGTTGGTGGCGGTGTTAATCACCGACACGGTGTTGTCGAAGGAATTGGTGACGTAGACGGTGCTGCCGGTGGAGTTGGCCGCGATCCCGACCGGGGAGGTGCCGACCGGGATGGTGGTCACGACCTGATTGAAGACGGGGCTGAGCACCGACACCGTGCCGAAGGTGCCGCCGTTGACGACGTAGATATCACCCTGCCCGCCGGTCCCGCCCACACCGCCGGCACCGCCTGTGCCGCCGGTGTGGAGGACAAGCAGCTCCGTGTGCGCGCCGCCACCGGTGCCGCCGGCCCCGCCGCTGCTCCCGAGGCTCCCGTTGCCGCTGGTGCCACCGGTCCCGCCCACACCACCGGCGCCGCCATGTCCACCCGACCCCAGCAGCAGGCCGCCGGTGCCGCCGGCCCCGCCGGCCCCACCGTTACTGCCGGCCCCACCGGCAGCCCCGCCGAGGGTGCCCGAGCCGTTGCTGCCGGCGCCCCCGCTGCCGCCGTCACCGCCTGTGCCAATCAGGAACCCACCGGCGCCCCCGGCGCCGCCGTTCTGCCCCGGCGCCCCCGACCCGCCATGCCCGCCGTTGCCGATCAGCCAACCACCGTCACCGCCATTTTGTCCGGTGCCCGCCGCGCCGTTGGCGCCGTTGCCGAACAGCGGGCGGCCCGTCGCGGCCTGCACCGGGGAGAGGACCGTCAGGTTCTGCGCCTCGGCGAGGGCATATTGCGCCGCCCCACCGTGCAGCAAGTCGACGAACTGCCGGTGGAAGGCCGCGCCCTGCGCGCCCAGCATTTGAAACGCCTGGCCACGCTGGCTGAACAACGCCGTCACGGCGGCCGAGACCTCGTCGGCGGCGGCCGCCGCGATGCCGATTGTCGGCCCCGCTGTCGCCGCATGGGCGGCGGTGAGTGCGGCGCCGACGTTTTCCAAATCAGTTGCTGCCGAAATCAACAGCTCGGGAGTAGCCATCAAAACAGACATAGGTGAAACGTTAGAAGTGATCGGGACCGCCCGAATCAGGGAAAACCCTACGTTTTCTGCTATGGGTAGCGGGCGGCGTCTACGCCACGAAACCCCGTCCTGCGGTCATCATCCAGGATGACCTTAAGCTGACAACCGGATCTCCAACTTGACATAATGTCGCTTATCGGTAAATAGATACCACCAGGTCGGAGCGTCTCCGCTGCTCAGCGCGCTTTTTACAGCCGGCGCCCCAAGCGCGTGCCCTCCCGCACTGATTGCGCCCGTCCGCGCGCCCCCCGGCGCGCGCTCCGCCCGTGCTGCCCGGAGTCAGGCGCAGCGGTGACGCCCGATGCCGCGGCCGGCAATCGGTATCGGCTGTCGCGTGCCCACCCCTTCCGGTCCGATCGTCGACAAATCGTCACAGTGACGAAATGCACTGTGTCGCAGCGCGTCTGGGGCCGGTGCATCGGGGTCGATCACCAAAACCCTCTACCCTCCGGCCGACCATATGCAACTCGCAAACGTGATATCGCATGTGACATCACAAGCGAAAGTTGTCTTTCGGTCTCCATCCAGACCGATCCGCCATGACCCAAAGGCGTAGCCCCCACTGCGCCCTCGATGAGGCCTTCCGCCTTATCGTGTAATAAATCGTCACTGTGACGTAATCTACTGTGGCGCAGCGCATCTGGGGCATTCGCAGATCAGGGTTTGATCACCCAAAGTGCCGGCCCTCCCAGCGACTTGATATCGCATATGACATCGCATTCCGAAGTTGCCTTATGGTTCCCCCTCCCCTCGCCTGAATCGTCACTGTGACGAAAGATATTGCGGTGCAGCGTCTTTCGAGAATTCAAAGATCAGATTCGGACGACGGCCCGTCGATACGGACCCGACCCGCAGAAAACCGTCCATCCCGATTTTGAGTGCAAAGTTTGCATGATGTGCAACTATTAATGTGTGACGAACCAGGTCGGCCTTCGGGAGCGGCGCCGGCGCCAAACCAGCGCGGACATCCGCGGCGCGGCTGTGCGCCTGGCGCAGGAACGCGGCTTCGACAAGGTCACCATCGACGAGGTGTGCATCGAGGCCGGGGTTTCGACACGCACCTTCTTCAACTACTTCCCGAACAAAGAGTCAGCGATCGCCTACGGCCCCGCGGACATCCCGCCCGAGCTGGCCGACGAGTTCGTCGCGGCTGGACCCGCACCGTATTCGACGGTGCTGGCGGAGCTGATCGACCTGGCCGCGCATCACCTGCGCGACATGCCGCCCGACCGCGAGCAGGTCGCCGGAATGCTCGAGCTCGTCAAGTCGACCCCCGCGGTGTTGTCGGCATTCCTGGCCGACCTGGAGCGGTTTCAACAGCAGCTGATCGGCATCGTCGCCCTCCGCCAGGGCATGCAGCCCGAGGACGAGATCCCCGCACTGATCTCCGCGCTGGCGCTCACCGCGGTGCGCTCGGGCTTCGAGCGGTGGGCCAGCGGCGAACCTCTGGACGACGACGACACGCCGGTGCCCTACGTCGAGCACGCCGCGGCCATGGTGAACAGCATCTTCACAAAGTGATCTGAAACACCACTTATAAATTTGCATAATCTGCAAAATATGCACACCATGTATTACAGCTCTGGTTGCGGCCGCCCCGGAGTCCGCGCTGCGTAACCGGGAGGGGATCACTTCGGTGCAGTTAGGCAAGGTTGTGCGCAACGCGTGGCTGCCGGTGTTGATCGTGGCGGTCATGGTGATCGGCGGCTTCGCCGTGGTCCGGGTCAAGTCATTCTTCGGCGCCCACGACACCGGCGTCTTGACCAGCCCGAAACTGGATGACGCCAAGCCGTTCAAGCCCAAGGTCGTCAAGTACGAGATCTTCGGCTCGGCCAGTCACGCCAACGTCAACTACTTGGATCTCAATGCCGACCCGAAGCGGGTCGACGACGCGCCGCTGCCGTGGACATTGGTCCTCAGCACGACCGCCCCCTCCGTCTTCCCGAACATATCGGCACAAAGCGACGGTGACCAGCTTGGTTGCCGCATCACCATCGATAACGAAGTCAAGGACGAAAAGGTAACCGACGGCGTGCACGCCCTGACATTCTGCTTGGTGAAGTCCGCATGAGCACAACCTCTGAACACAGGACCGACGCCCGCACTGACGCTATCCCGGTCGCCAAAGATGTAGTGCGGCCGGCGATCCCACGAATAATCCGAAAGTTCGCCGTCCCGATCATCCTGGGCTGGCTCGCGGTCATCGCGCTGCTCAACGTCATCGTGCCGCAGCTGGACGAGGTCGGGAAGATGCGCTCGGTGTCGATGGCTCCCGACGACGCGCAGTCGGTGGTCGCGACCAAGCGCATGGGTGCGGTGTTCAACGAGTACAAGTCCAACAGCTCGGTGATGATCGTCCTCGAGGGCCAACAGCCTCTCGGCGACTCGGCCCACGCCTTCTACGACCAGATCGTCAAGAAGCTCGACGCCGACACCAAACACGTTGAGCACGTTCAGGATATGTGGAGCGATCCGCTGACCGGGGCGGGCGCGCAGAGCAACGACGGCAAGGCCGCCTACGTTCAGGTGTACCTCGCCGGTAACCAGGGCGAAGCGCTGGCCAACGAGTCGGTGGAGTCGGTCCAGAACATCGTCAAAAGCGTGCCCCCACCCAACGGCGTGAAGGCCTACGTCACCGGCCCCGCGGCGCTGTCAGCCGATCAGCACATGGCGGGTGACCGCAGCCTCCAGGTCATCACGATGTGCACGTTCACCGTGATCATCGCCATGCTGCTGCTGGTCTATCGCTCGATTATCACAGTGCTGCTGACCTTGGTGATGGTGGTGTTCGAGCTGGCGGCCGCCCGCGGAATGGTCGCATTCTTGGGCTACCACAAGCTCATTGGGCTCTCGACGTTCGCCACAAGCCTGCTGGTTACGTTGGCCATCGCGGCGGCCACCGACTATGCGATCTTCTTGATAGGCCGATATCAGGAGGCGCGCGCGACAGGCGAGTCCCGCGAAGAGGCGTACTACACCATGTACAAGGGCACCGCACACGTGGTGCTCGGGTCGGGTATGACCATCGCCGGTGCCACGTTCTGCTTGCACTTCACCAACCTTCCGTATTTCCAGACGCTGGGCATCCCGTTGGCCATCGGCATGGTGGTCGTCCTCTTGGCGGCGTTGACGCTGGGGGCCGCCGTGATCGCGGTGGCGACGCGGTTCGGCAAGACGCTGGAACCCAGGCGCACGCAACGGATTCGCGGGTGGCGCAAGATTGGCGCACTCGTCGTGCGCTGGCCCGGCCCGATCCTGGTCATGACGATCGGGATAGCCCTTGTCGGTCTGCTGACGCTGCCGGGATATCGCACCAACTACAACGACCGCAACTACCTGCCGACCGACCTGCCGGCCAACGAGGGCTACGCGGCCGCGGACCGACACTTCTCGCAGGCGAGAATGAATCCCGAAGTCTTGATGATCGAAAGCGACCACGATCTGCGCAACTCGGCGGACTTCCTGGTCATCGACAAAATTGCCAAGACGCTCTTCCGGGTGCCGGGAATCGCGCGCGTGCAGGCCATTACCCGGCCACAGGGCACGCCGATCGAGCACACCTCAATCCCGTTCCAGATCAGCATGCAAGGCGTCTCGCAGCAGATGAACCAGAAGTACCAGCAGGACCAGATGGCCGACATGCTGCACCAGGCCGACATGATGCAGACGACGATCGACAGCATGGTCAAGATGCAGAGCATCACCTCACAGATGACCAACGACATGCACCTGATGGTCAAAAAGATGCACGCGATGACCCTGGATGTCTCCGAATTGCGCGATGACATGGCCAATTTCGAGGACATGTGGCGGCCTATCCGCAGCTACTTCTACTGGGAAAAGCACTGCTACGACATCCCGATTTGCTTCTCGCTTCGGTCCGTCTTCGATGCCCTCGACGGCATCGACACGATGACCGACGACATCCAGAGCCTGCTGCCGATCATGGATCACCTCGACACGCTGATGCCGCAGATGGTGGCGCTGATGCCGAGCATGATCGACAACATGAAGGCCATGAAAACGACGATGCTGACCATGTATTCGACCCAGAAGGGTCTGCAGGATCAGCAGGAGGAGGCGCAGCGGAACTCGAACGCGATGGGCAAGGCGTTCGATGCGTCCAAGAACGACGACTCGTTCTACTTGCCCCCGGAGACCTTCAACAACGCCGAGTTCAAGAAGGGCATGAAGAACTTCATCTCCCCCGACGGCCACGCCGTGCGCTTCATCATCAGCCATGACGGGGATCCGATGTCGCAGGAGGGCATTTCGCACATCGCCGCGATCAAGAAGTCCGCCTACGAAGCGCTGAAGGGCACGCCGCTGGAGGGCTCGAAGATCTACCTCGCGGGCACCGCGTCGATCTACAAAGACCTCAGTGACGGCAACACCTACGACCTGTTGATCGCCGGAATCGCCTCGCTGTGCCTGATTTTCATCATCATGCTGATCATCACGCGCGGCGTGGTGGCCTCGGCCGTCATCGTGGGAACAGTCCTGCTTTCGCTGGGCGCGTCGTTCGGGCTTTCGGTGTTGATCTGGCAACACCTCATTGGTATCGAGCTGCACTGGATGGTGCTCGCGATGTCGGTCATCATCCTGCTGGCGGTCGGCGCGGACTACAACCTGCTGCTGGTGTCGCGGTTCAAGGAGGAGATCCACGCCGGCCTGAACACCGGCATCATCCGCTCCATGGGCGGCACCGGCTCGGTCGTGACGTCGGCCGGACTGGTGTTCGCCTTCACAATGATGACGATGGCCGTCAGCGAGCTGACCGTCATCGGTCAGGTCGGCACCACCATCGGCCTCGGCTTGCTCTTCGACACGTTGATCGTGCGCTCGCTGATGACGCCGTCCATCGCCGCGCTGCTGGGCAAATGGTTCTGGTGGCCGCAGCGGGTCCGGCAGCGGCCGAAGCCCTCACCGTGGCCCACCCCGGTCGAGAAGCCCGAGGCCGCAAGGGCGCACGCTCTGAGCTGACGGCTATCCCTGACCTAGCCTGAAGCGACGACCGACGCGGAATTCCACGGCGCCATCTGCCCGGTCGAAGTCGACGACGCGGGAAGGTCATCGCTGACATCCCACGTCGCGGACAGTCGCCCGATGCCGAGCGCGACCGCACAGTTCACGCCGAGCTCGACGAGCTCGTCCTCGCTGAAGTGCCGGCGCAGGTCGTCGTAGACGGCGTCATCGATCGCGAGGTGATCCGTGGCGAAGAGCTCGGCGAAGCGTAGGGCCGAGCGCTCGGCGGCCGAGAGGTTGTCCGCCTCGGCCGGTTGTTCCAGCGAGCACACGGCGTCCTCGTCGAGGCCGTCGTCGATGGCGCTTTGGTAGCGCACCGCAATGCAGCTGCGGCACTGGTTGAAAAACGCGATGCGCAGACGCACCAACTCGACCAGTCGTGGGGACAAGGTGCCGTGGGAGCGCAGTGCGCCGGTGAGGGCGCCGAGTGCCTCCGCCACCGCGGGGACGCGACCGATGATGCCGGCGACGCCCAAATTGATCCGATCCCCTTGACCGAGGTCTTGTGTCGGTATGGCGGCGAAAGCTTCGGAAGGCGCGATTCGTGTCAAGTCTTCGTCTCCTGTGTGTGCGGGATCCCCGAACAGTATCCGCCCTCCCATGCCGAATTCATACATTCACCGCACGTACTCCCGGCTGGGCGGGTTAACCGCGCCGCAGATTCTTGCGAAACTCACAAATAACCCGCGAAAGATTTGAATTGCGACTCCAATCTTCCGAGTTCACACACAAATCATCAAACAATCGTATTTAGCGGTCGGCAAATTTATACTCGCAATGAATTCAGCGTATAGGCGCAGCTCAACGGCATTTTGAATAGCTCTTGATGCGTTGAATTCTTCGACGGGCGTTCGTATCGTTCACGACCTAAGCGGACACAATGGAGTTATTCAGTCGCAAGGAGGGAAAGCTATGTCTTTTGTCGCCACAAATCCGGAGAGGTTATCGGCAGCGGCCGGTCGACTTCAATCGATTGCCGCAGCATTCAGTCGGAGCAATGAGGCCGCGGCCGGCCCAACCACCGGGGTCGTTCCCGCCGCCGCCGATGAGGTGTCGGTCCTGACCGCGGCGCGATTCGCCGCGCACGCGCAGCGGTACCAGGCGTTGAGTGCGCAGGCGGCCGCGGTCCATAACTTGCTGGTGGCCACGCTGGCGGCCGGTGCGGCTTCCTACGCCACGACTGAGGCCGCGAACGCGGCGTCGGCCGGCTGAGCGTCCGAGACTGAAGGGGGATGCCAACCGTGGACTATGGCCTACTGCCGCCGGAGGTCAACTCGGGACGCATGTACACCGGTCCTGGTTCGAGCTCGTTGGTGGCCGCCGCGGCGGGCTGGGACGAACTCGCCGCTGAACTGCATTCGACCGCGGCCGAGTTCCAGTCGGTGATTTCGGCGCTCACCAGCGGACCGTGGCTGGGTCCGGCGTCGGCGTCGCTGGCGGCGGCCGCGAGCCCGTATGCGGCGTGGCTGCAGACCAGCGCGGCAAGCTCGGATCTGGCTGCCAGCCAGGCGGCGGCCGCGGTGAGCGCGCACGAGGCCGCATTCGCCATGACCGTGCCTCCCCCGGTGGTCGCCGCGAACCGTGCGCTGCTGGCGACGCTGATCGCGACCAACTGGTTGGGACAAAACACCCCGGCGATCGCGGCGACCGAGGCGGAGTACTTCGAGATGTGGGCGCAGGATGCGTCGGCGATGTACGCCTACCTGAGTTCATCGACGGCGGCATCGCAACTTACCGAATTCGACGAGCCGCCCGAAGTGGCCGATTCGTCGGGCCTGGCCCGGCAAGCCGCCGCGGTGTCCAGCGCCGCCTCCGAGAATCCCGTCAAGACCGCCGTCGATCGATTGCTGACGCGGTTGGACACCGTGCACGATCCCTTCGCCGAACTGGCGTCGTCGTTCACCGGCTCCAAGATTGACCAATACCTGACGAAGTACACCGCCTTCGACGACATCGTCTCCGTGTACAGCAAGTACTTGGGGCCGTACGTGTCGAGCGCGGCGGCGATGATCCAGTCGACGCAGTCCTTCGGACAGGTCAGCAACGGAATCACGTCCATGACCAGCTTGGCGAAGACCCTGGCTCCCGCGGCCAAGGCTCTTGAAGGCGCCGCTCAAGGGGTTGGCTCGGCGGCGGCCAATGCCGGTGTGAACGCCGGCGGCGCGGCGGCGGGTCTGGGCAAAGCGCTGCCGCTCGGTGCGTTGTCGGTGCCACCAAGCTGGGCGCCGGTGAGCGCGGTGACCAACCCTGGGGTTGCCGCGCTCAACGCGGTGCCGGTCGCGGCCGAGGGAGCAAATGGGCTGCCGATGGCTCCCCCGTTCGCGCAATTCGGCGGGAACCGCTACGGGCGGATTCTTCCGACCTACGGTTTCAAGCCCTCGGTGATGGCAAGACCGCCAGCCGCGGGGTGATGGTGCTCTAGGTGGGCGAAACCCCCAGCGAAATAATGCTAATCCGGCACCCGTCGGGACCCGCCCGCCACGCGTGGTCGACGCCGGTGACCACCACGTGGTCGCCGGCCGCAAGGAGGTGCCGACCGTCGTCGAGAATCAACTCGATCGATCCCGATAGCACCGTGTCGAAGTCGACGGTGTCGGTGTGGTGCATGGAGAACTCCATGCCGGGCTCGTAGTCGAGCACCTTCCAGTCCATCGCGCCGGCGGCGACGCCCAAGTCGAGCGAGTCCGCCGAGCGGCCACCGTCGGTGGAGATCGTGGGGATGGCCGGCGCCGCGTACATCATGGCGTAGCGCAGGCCTTCGAGCGCGGGGCCCAGCATCACTTGGTCGTCGCGAGCCGCGCAGGAACGCCCCGCCGCGTCGATGCCGGTGACCAGGAACCGCCCGTTGGACATCCCAGCAGACTAATCAGGCCGCGTCGTGAAAGATCAAGCCGAGGGTGTAACGCTCGCCCGAGTGGACGGTGGATACCCCGTGGCGGACGGGAGCCGCCGACCATCCCCGGGCCGAACGCACGGGCCTGTCGCGGGTGGTGAAGATGTAGCCGTGTCCGCGAGGCAGCGTGATCGTGGTGCCGCGCGACTGGGCTCGGAGCCGTTGCTCGACCAAGAGGAACTCACCACCGGTGTGCGTGACGCCGGGTTCGCTGAGGTTGATAACAACCTGCAGCGGAAAAACCAGCTCTCCGTAGAGGTCTCGGTGCAGGGCGTTCCAGTCGCCGGGCCCGTACTTGAGCATGAGCGCGGTCGGTTTGGTCTGACCGGCGCGATGGCACATGTTCAGCCAATCGTCGAAACTGTCGGGCCAGGGTGGCTCGCGGCGCAGCTTGGTCCACCAGTCCCGCGCGATCGGCAGCAACTTCGGATACAGCGCGTATTTGAGCGCGTCGATCGGCTGCGGGTAGGGCTGGTTGAAGTAACGATATTCGCCCTGCCCGTAACGGTGGCTGCCCATGTCGATGGTCTTGCGAAACAGGCCGTCGTCGAAATAGAGATCACGGACGGCGGCACAGTCGGCGGGGGTCATCAACTCAGGCAGCAGCGCGCCGCCGACTTCATTGATGTCGGCCGCGACCGCATCCCAGTCGGCGGCTTCGACGCGCTGCTGCCAGGACGATCCCATCAGAACAGCCTGCCCGACGCCGCCGGGGCCGGCTCCTCGAGATCGAGCAGAAATCTCTTGCGCTTCAGCCCGCCCGCATACCCAGTGAGGGTGCCGTCCTTCCCGACGACGCGGTGACATGGCACGACGATGCTGAGCGGATTACGCCCGACGGCCTGACCGACTTCGTATGCCGTTGTGCCGTCGGCTAATTCAGCAGCCAGCTCACCGTAGGTTTTGGTCTGGCCATAGCCGATGTCAGCCAGCAGATCCCAGATCCGGCGCTGACGCGGGTCGCCGACCAACGCGGTCGGAAGATCAAAGTGCGTCCGTTCGCCGTCGAGGTATTGGTGGAGTTGTTCGGCGGTGCGGCCGAACAGATCGTCGGCGGGCGGGTCGACATAGTGACCCAGGGCCGCCGCCGTGGGCGGGTGCCAATGCTGCCGGAAATACACACCCGTCAGGTTGTCGCCATCGGCGACTAACGTCAGGTCACCGAGAGGACTGTCAATTAGCGTGTGGCGCGTTTGCATCTGTGATCCTCCTTTCTGGGTAGACGCCGGGCGGCCCGGAAACGTGAGATCTCACATTTTGCAACGCTCCCGCGTCTTCACAGTGACCGTCCCGTCTACGGAGGACCAAGGTGAGCAGCGATCAGCCCGTAAAGCAGCCGTTTGAGGCCGTCGTGGCGCAACACGGCGCGACGGTGCTCCGGGTCGTCCGTGCGGTGGTCGGACCTGCCGATGCCGATGACGCCTGGTCGGACACGTTCCTGGCCGCGCTGAAGGCCTATCCGCAGCTGCCGACCGACGCCAATGTCGAGGCGTGGCTGGTGCGGATCGCTCACCGCAAAGCCATCGACATCACCCGCGCGGCGTCGCGGCGGGCCGTTCCGCTGGCCGCCACCCCCGACTCCCCCGCACCCAAGCACACCGACGGCCTCGGTCTCGATGACCTCGACCTGAACGCGGCGGTGATCTGCGCTGCCGCCCAAACAGCGGCAGGCCGTCGCCTATCACTACCTGGCGGGCCTGCCCTACGCCGAGATCGCGGAGATCCTCGACAGCAGCGTCGACGCCGCACGGCGCGCGGCCGCCGACGGAATCGCCACCCTGAGACGCACTTTTGACCCCTTATCGCCGAATCCGAAGGAATCCTCATGACCACACCCGACCTCTCCGAGTACTTCCCCGTCGAGCAGGACGACCTGCGCCGGCTGCACGCGCGCCTCGAAAGCGCCGCCCAAGCCGATGGCCTGCTCGACATCGCCTATCGCACAGTAGATTCCGCCGTCGGACCACTCCTTCTGGCGGCCACCCCACAGGGCCTGCTGCGGGTGGCCTTCGCCAACGAAAGCCATGATCTGGTGCTGCAGAACCTGTCAGAGCGAATCAGCCCGCGGGTGCTGGAAGCGCCCATCCGGCTGGACCCTGTAGTACGGCAGCTCGACGAATACTTCTCGGGTCGCCGTCACAGTTTCGACGTCACGCTGGATTGGTCGTTGTCGCACGGCTTCCGGCGCACAGTGCTCGGGCACCTCGCCACGGAGATCGGCTACGGCGACACCGCGAGCTACGCGGCACTGGCGCGGCTGTCCGGCTCCCCCAAGGCGGTGCGTGCCGTCGGCACCGCGTGCGCGACGAATCCGATCCCGATCGTCGTGCCGTGCCACCGGGTGATCCGGTCCGACGGCGCCGTCGGCGCCTATCGCGGCGGCCCCGCCGCCAAGCGCGTCCTGCTGGATTTGGAGCGAGACGGATGACGGCGCAGAACCGAGTGTCGCCCTCAGGCGAGATCATCGCCATATCGGGCCGCGGTGCCTGGATGGGCAATCGCGGCCGCCTGCACGAGGGCACGGGCCGCCGCGAGATCGTGCGCAACCATCAGCACAAGGCCTGGATCACCTGTGTGCTGTCGTTCCGGGGTCGCCGAGTGCCGCAGTGGCAGCCCAACCGCTACACGCCGCTGTTCTTCCTCGACGAGGCGGTCGCGCTAGCCGCCGGGCACCGCCCGTGCGCCGAATGCCGACAC
The DNA here is from genome assembly GCA_963758775.1 of uncultured Actinomycetota bacterium. Taxonomy (GTDB): domain Bacteria; phylum Actinomycetota; class Actinomycetes; order Mycobacteriales; family Mycobacteriaceae; genus Mycobacterium. Next base: position 462,442 of record CAVWWU010000008.1, on the reverse strand, counting down.
GGCGATTACGTCACGTACCGCACGCTATGGGCCGAAACCCACCGGAGTGCAACACCTTACGCCAAGGACATGGACACCCAGCTGCACCTCGAACGAACGGGCGGCGCCGAGCATCGCGCCGCCTGGGCCAGCCTGCCCGACGGGGTCTTCGTTTCCACCGATGGCGGACCAGCGGTCGTCGTCGCTGACGCGCTGTCGGTCTGGGATCGAAGCACCAACAGCTATCGGAACACGTTGTCGCGCCCCGCCAGTGGCACTGCTGCGGTGCTCACGCCGCCGAGCACCGTCGCGATCCTGCGCGCCGGCTACCCCGCGCAGATCGGTTAGCTACTCAGTACGTCAAAGACCGCCGCGGCCGACGTGACCGGCTTGTCCGCGTTGCCCTCGTCGTGCAACAGCATCCGCACGCCGACGCGCCCGGGCCCACCGGCGTGCGCGGTGCCTTCCACGCGGAACGGACCTACCTTGCCCCGCGACATGAACATCACGTGCCAGCTGACGACTTGCACCTTCCTGGTGCCGGCCAGCTCGGCCGCCAGGTCGATGGCGGCGGTCTCGAGCACGACGTGCTGAGGCCCGATGTGCAGGGCCGCGTCGGGTGAAGCGAGTTCCAGGCTGAGCGCGGGCAGCACCCAATGGCCGTCGTCGCGTCTGGACGCACCGAAGACCTCCCACAGTGGCGGCAGATCGGGCGAGTCCTCGATGACCAGCTCGGTGCCCGAAACATCCATCTTGCCAAGGCCTTCCGGCGGAATGCCGATGATCGCGCCTTGCCCTTCGTTGAAGGCGATGACCCGGTCGGGGTTGTCGGCGTCGACGATCTTGCAGCGGCCGTAGCCCATCATCCGGCCTTGGTGCACGTTGCCGGACTCGACGATCTCGATCTTCTTGACGTCGTAGCCGGGGTCGACGATCTGCACCGAGGCGATCACCGGGTTGGGCACCGCGACCATGTCGGTCTGACATCCCTCCGGCGACGAGATCGCCAGCGGCGCAACCATGAGCCCGCCGGCCTCGTTGCGCATGTCTCGGCGGATGGTGACGGTGTCGTCAGTCTCGCCGAGGTTCATCGACCCGTGGTTGCGACCGATGTAGCGGTAGCTGAGCAGACCGGTCCAGCGCCGGTGCAGCTCGTCGCGGTACGCGTCGGTGTCATCCATCAGCTCACGGATGTCTCGTAGTTCGCTCATCTGTTCCGCCTTACCTGGTTGAACGGCACGCCCCGGTCGGCGGCCTGCTCACGTGGAAAGTTCAGGACCCGTTCGCCGATGACGTTGCGCGCCATCTCGGTTGTGCCGCCGCCGATGCTGGCGATCTGGCGGCCCAGGTAGCGCGTGCCGATCTTGACCATGTCCTCGTCATCGGGGTTATCCGGCACGACGGCCGCCGCACCCGCCACGGCGTAGGCGGTGTCGGTTTCGACTTCGTGGGACACCGCCATCGACAGCCTGATGAGTGATCCGGCAGTAGGTGGCAACGATCCGCCGGCCACCGCGTGGAAGACGTGCTCACTGAGTTGAGCGTGCACCGCCCGGTGGACCAGCGCCCGGCCCACCATTTCCCGCACGCGTTCGCTCCCGCCCTGGCTCGTTCGGTCGACCAGCGACATCAGGTCGATCGAAACATCCTGGGCGGCAACGATTCCCGGGCCGCTGGTGTATTCCGAGCCGTCGCCCATGGTGCGGCGTTCGTGGTACAGCTGCCGCGACGCGACTTCCCACCCTTTGCCCGGCTCGCCGACGACGGCGTCGTCACCGACGTCGACGTCGTCCAGGAACTCTTCGCAGAACTCGACCGAACCGTTGACCTGCCGGACGCGGTTGATGGTGATCCTCGGATGCTTGAGCGGCACCAGGAACATCGTCAGGCCGTCGTGTTTGGGTGCGTCCCAGTCGGTCCGGGCCAGGCACAGGCCGTAGTCGGCGGCGAATCCCCAGGTGGTCCAACACTTGGCGCCGTTGAGGATCCAGCGCCCGTCGCGACGGTCGGCGCGGGTGATCACCCCGGCCAGGTCCGATCCCCCGCTGGGTTCGGACAGCAGCTGGACGAGCACTTCGTCGCCGCGCAGCGCCGCATGGATGTGGCTGCGTTTCTGCTCCTCGCTACCCATGTCGAGGATCGTCGCGCAGCAGATGGCAAAGGACGGGACGTTGAGCAGCAGCGGCGTCTCGTATCCGACGCATTCGGCGTCGAACGCTTTTTTGTACTCGTAGCCCAATCCCAGTCCGCCGTATTCACGGGGAAAGCAGATCCCGGCGAATCCGCCCGCGTACAAGACTCTCTGAAGTTCGCGGGCGCGCAGCCAGGAGGGTTCGCCGTCGCGCTGTAGACGTGCCGCTTCCCCCGGATCCAGCGGGGGCATATTCGCCGCCAACCAGGACCGGGCGCGGCTGCGGAATTCCTCGACGGACTCAGCAGTCACCGGCACCTCCACGACAGTGCTGTGCGATCGCCCAGCAACGGGTAAAACACTACACGATCGGCTAGGACGTGTTGACTGCGATGGCGGCGCGGATCAGCGCTAACAACGCCTTTTCATTGATCTTGTCGCCCTCGTGAAAATCGATGGCGCGCCTGGTGTTGCCGTCCAGGCTGGCGTTGAAAAGACCCGCCGGATCGTCCAGCGAAGCCCCCTTGGCGAACGTCATCTTCACCGCGGCCTTATTTGTCTCGCCGGTGCAGATCATGCCGTCGCGGTACCAGACCGGGACGCCGCGCCACTTCCATTCCTCGACCACGTCAGGGTCCGCCTGCTTGATCAGTCTCCGGATGTGCGCGAGTGTCTCGCCACGCCAATCCCCCAGCTCCTTGATCCTGGCGTCGATCAGCTTCGAGGGCGAGTCTCCGCCGCTTTGTTCGCTTTTCGCGGTCATCCGTTTCGCCGTCATCCGCTGAGTATCCCCCGCCCACCGCTTCACGAATCATGTGGCAACTGCGCTACCGTTTATCAGTGTTGCGTCATCGACGTCGGCCAGTACGGTGGCACCGGTCGCGAGTGGATCGAGGATCGTTCGGTGACGCGCGCAAGTAGGCGCGGCTTCTTGAAGGTGGGTGCCGCTGCGGCAGCTGCATTGGCGGCTGACGGTTCAGCGCCCGCAGTCGCGGCATGTAGCCGCACTGGCCGGTCCGCCAACGCCGATTACACGCTGCGTATCGGTCAGGGTCTGGTGGAGCTAGCCCCTGACCGGGTGGTGTCAACCACCGTCTACAACGGCCAGTTCCCCGGGCCGCTCCTGCGCTTCACCGAAGGTAAACGCGTGGTAGTCGATGTCCACAATGACACCGACACCCCCGAGCAACTGCACTGGCATGGGCAGACGCTCCCTGTCGATGCCGACGGATCCGCCGAGGAAGGCACCCCGTACATTGCCCCGCACGGAATGCGGCGACTCTCGTTCACTCCCGGACCCTCGGGGTTCCGCTTCTATCACACCCATCTCGTTCCGGGCGCCGATCTGAGTCTGGGCCAGTACAACGGGCAGGTCGGCCCGGTCTACATCGAGCCGAAGGTAAATCCCGGCGCCTACGACCAAGAATTATTCCTGACACTCAAGGAATTCGAACCCGTTTTCAGCAGAGGCGGCGACATGGACGCCAATTTCCTAGCGGGCCAACCGATTCCCGAACTGCGAGAAAAGGGCGAGGCGGCGATGGCCGCATCCTTGGCTTCGGGTAAACCGCGGGGGTTCGAGGTCGGCTACGGCGCCTTTGCGATCAACGGGTCCATGCTTGGCCACGGCGATCCCATCAAGGTCACACAGGGACAGCGGGTCTTGCTGCATGTGCTCAACGCCAGTGCCACCGAAACCCGCAGCCTCGCCCTACCCGGGCACACGTTCACCGTGCTGGCCCTCGACGGCAACCTGGTCCCGAACCCGGCCGAGGTCCCCGTCTTGTGGCTCGGCGCCGCCGAACGGATCTCGGCGATCGTCAACATGACCAACCCCGGGAAGTGGGTGCTGGGCGATTTATCCGACGACGACCGCGGCAACGGGATGGGCGTCGTCGTCGAGTATGCCGGCAGCTCCGGGGACCCGCGATGGGTGCCACCGCCGCCGTTCACCTGGGATTATCGACTGTTCACCCGACCAGGCGCGACGACGGCCGTCCCCGACCACACGGTCGAGTTGCTGATCGAAAAGCGCAACGCCGAGCACGACGGTTTCAACCTATGGACACTCAACGGCAGCCCCTTCGACATGCGTTCAGGCACACCACAATTCGAGCTAAATCGGGGCAGCCGATATCGACTGCGGCTGCGCAACGCCAGCGATGACATCCACCCCATCCATCTGCACCGCCATACCTTTGAAATCACGAGCATCGCCGGAACCCCCACCGCCGGACTGAACAAGGACGTGGCCATGATCGGGGGCTATCAAGCCGTCGAGATCGACTTCACCGCGAACCAGCCCGGCCTGTCCTTGCTGCACTGCCACCAACAGCTGCACATGGACTTCGGGTTCATGGCGCTGCTGAATACCGTTTAGCAGCGGAAGCGACGGGTGCTGGTCAGCCCGCGCGCGCGGTTCGCTTGCGTGGCGATCCGCGCTTGCCACGACGCGCTCGGCCGGCCGCGACCAGTTGCGCGACCCCGTTCTCGATTCCCGCGGCGAGCGCGTCGATATCGGGTGCTGTGTCGTAGTCGGCGGTGATGCCGAAGACGAAAGTGTCGGCGTAGCTGACCATCGCGATTCCGGTACGCAATTGAAGCGCGATCGGAGGGATCGGCAGGATCTCCAGAACCCGGCGGCCCATCAATCTCTGCTGAACTCGTGGACCGGGAACGTTCGTTGCCAACGCGACAACCGCACGTTGTGGCAACCGCGACAATAAGCGAATCGTCCACGCCGAGAACGCGAACGGCACATTTCTGGCCGCCGACACCACCGCGCTGCCCCCTTCCCGTTGACCGCTGGACTTCGCCCGGGTCAGCCGGCTATGCACCAGCTGCAGCCGCCGTACCGGGTCCGCCTCATCGACCGGCAGCAATGGCAGCATCGCCGAGACCCGGTTGTCGGTCCGGTTGATGTGGTTCGTCGTGCGGACCGAAACCGGAACGAGTGTGCGGAGGGAGTTGTGGCCGGGCTGTTCACCGCGCTCGAGCAAAATTGTGCGGTAACTGTCGGTGATCGCAGCGAGCGCCACGTCATTGACCGTCACTCCGAACGCCTGCGATACCGCCTTCAGGTCAGCCAACCGGACCCGGGCCGCACTGAAGCGCCGCATCGTCGTCACCGGTCCGTTCAGCGACGATTCCGGCGCCGGGCTCAGCAGACTGGCCGTGAGTTCGGCCGCACCCGCCGCAACGTGTTCGGCCGCAGCCGCCGCGGCGAATACACTCCGGCCAATCTCACCCGCCCACCGCAACGGGTTCAAGCTCACCTTCGGCAGGCTCAGCCCGGACCGGGAGGGCTCTTTAGCGGCGCGAATCTCCGTGGCGAAGGTGTCTCCGCCGCCGTCGTCGCTGAACTTCGCCAACATCTGTGTTGTCGCAATACCATCGGCGATGCAGTGGTGAATCTTGGTCAGCACAGCCCACCGGTCGTCGCTCAGTCCCTCGATAATGCAGCACTCCCACAATGGCCGCTCACGGTCGAGCCGCCGCTCCATCACGGTCGCGATCATCTGGAACAGTTCGGCGTCGTCACCAGGATGTGGCAGTGCGACTCGGTGCAGGTGCCGGGAGATGTCGAAGTGCGGGTCATCGATCCACTCAGGTGGGCCGAGATCGAGCGGATGAGTTCGCAGGACCTGTGTGCAGCGCGGAATCGTCGGCGCTCGTTCGGCGAAGATCGCGACGAACTCTTCGTAGCTTGGCGGCGGCCCCTCCATGATCGACACGCCGCCCACCGCGAGACTCACATGCTGATCGGAGTCTTCGACCTCTAGAAACCCGGCATCCAGGGCGCTCAACTGCTCCATTTGACTACTGTCCTCCGCCGCGCCACCCCGCCGTCAGGGCCAGAAGTCCTGACCTTCGGGGCCAAACGACTACCGCCCTTAGCCTCGGGTTGCCGATCCCGCCGTGTGTATGGGTGGCTGCCGATATAAGGCGGCACCGGCGGTGACGCCCGCGCCCGCGGCGACAAGCAAAACCCGCGCGTCTGCCGGAAGCCCGAGCTGCCGCTCGAATGCGGCGGCCAGCGCGACGGTATGCAGGCGTTGGTCGTCAGCGACGCTGATCTGGTCAAGCGGCACGCCGAGCTGGCTGCTCAGCGCGGTGCGGTAGCCCTGCCTGGCAGGCGCGGCGACAATCACGTCGATGTCGGAAAGCCGCACGGAATGTTCATGCAGGCAAGCTCGCACCGCCTCAGCGGCCGCCGCAGCGAATTTCTCGTCCATCGCTGCTGACTGATTGAAACGCAGGACATTACGCCTGTCGACGAATCCCACTGTTGCAGAGAATGTCTCAATTTCATCGGGCGCATTGTTCAGATTCACCCAGGACGCGCGGCTCAAGCCGTAGCCGTCGTCGGTCCATCCGCACAGCAACGCGGCTCCGGCGGGCGAGAACGGAAAGTGCTCGCTCATCCCATGCCCTGGATCGGCGTCGCTGGCCACCACCAGCGCGCGGTGGATGCTATGCGTCCGCAGGAACCCGTCGACGATCTGCAGCGCTGTCAGCACTCCGCAGGCGCCGTTGGCGATGTCGAAAGAGAACGTGCCGTGAGCGCCAGCATGCGGATCCTCGGGGTTGGCCCCGATGTCGTCCTGGATCAGGGCGGCCATTGCCGGCTCTCCCAGGTTTCTGTCGCGGTAGACCCCGGCGTTGACAACAAGATCCAACTCATCGGGGTCGCGCCCGGCCCGCTTCAGACAGTCCTTTGCGGCGGTGACGGCAAGGTGCAGCGCGCTGTGCCGGTCACGCAACCACGGTTGCGTGATCTCTACTCGATCAATGACTGTGCCCATAACGGCTCACCAAATCCTCATCCAGGGTCAGTAGGACCACGCCGATCTCGAGCCCCGAAGCCAGCGCAAGCAACGCGATCCGTTCTCCGGGCTCGATGCGTCCGGCCTCGAGTTCCTCGACGAGGGCCACGGTGTGGGTCGTCGATGCCGTGTTGCCGTACCGGTCGACGGTGATCACCGCATCGTGCCGGGGGCTGTCACCGAACGATTCCGACATTCGGGCCATGCCCTTCCGGATGGCACGTGCCGAAGTCTGGTGGGTGATCACGTGGTCGATATCGTGAATCGAAATGCCCACAGCGTCAAGGACTTCGTGTAGTAGCAGCGGGGTGTTGGCAATCGCGGCCTTCTGAATGGCGCGGGAATTTGTGAACATCCGCGCTCCCGGGTCGTGGCCCTGGGGATAGGCCAAGCAGAGCCGGCTGTAGTCCGCGACCGTGGTGAATCCGGCAAGGGTGATTCCCGCGGAGCCGGCGGGAGCCCGCTCCAGCAGAAGCGCCGCGCCGGCATCACCGAGGGTCAGGCAGGCGAGTTCCTTGCTCATGATGTTGCGGATGTGGCGGGCCGCGTTGTGGCTGAGCTGCGAGATGTACTCACCGCTGACGACCAGTCCGCGTTCGACAATCCCTTGCCGGATCCAGTTATTCAGAATCGTGACTCCGGTGAGCATCCCGGCACATGCGTTGGATACGTCGAAGGTCATCGCCTTGTGGGCGCCGATTCCGCGGGCGACGGCGGAACTCATCGTCGGCTCGACCCATTGGGTGAGGCCGCCACGGAATTTGGTGATGCTGCAATTGATGACCACATCTAGCGACGCCGGATCCTGTTGCGCGGTGGCGAGGCACTTCAGCGCCGCCGAGGTGGCCAGACTGTACGAATCCTCGTCGCCCACCGAAACCCGGCGCTCGTGGATCCCGGTCAGCCGTTCCAGATCGATGTGGGTGCGATGACGGGTGGTGGCCATCAATTGGTCTGTGGTGAGATGCGTCTCGGGAAGTTGCCGGCCAGCACCCGCCAACCGGGCGACGAACGGCGCCCGAACCCCTTCGCCGGCAGTCTCCATTACTAGCCAATGGCGAGTCATCGGCGACACCTCCCTTTCGGTGGCCGCTGATCAGCAGCGAAACTCAAGGACTTCGGTTATCAGACGCCGAGCGGTGGGCTCGACGTGCTGCTCATGCGCCGGTGATCTACCCACTCGGATCAGGAGCTGCGGCTGGCCGGCAGTTCCGGTGATCTGCGCGATGATCTTGCGGCTCTGCGCCAGTTCGGTCATGTGGGTCAACGTGCAGGTGGCCATGCCGGCCACGGTGCACTCGAGCAATACAGCCGACAGCGCTTCACCGCAGCGCAATACGTCCAACGGGGCGTCGTCATGATGAGTGGAAAGCACCACGATCTTGGAGCGATCGCGGTCGATGGTGGCACGGCGGTGGCCCCCGCCCGCCGGAGGAAACGCGCGGGCAACATCGACGCGTGCGGCTTCCGAGGTGGACACCAGAGCGGTGTCCGGCACATGGGTCGCGTCCGACTCGAACGGCGAAGTCCACCATCGCAGTTCGGACACATAGGACGTGTCGTAACGACGCAGCCTCTCAGTCAGCTGGGACGCCTCGGCCAACTGAGAACGCTCTTCCTCGGCCACCACGTCCAGCAGCACGTCATACGACTCCGCGGCACGACACAGCACCGAGTACAAGGCCGGCCATGCGGCTGGCGAAGCGAACGGTAAACGGTCGGTGCGGCGCCGAAGGATCGCATCCGCCCGGAGCTGGTGGGCCTGCGTCACGGTCTCCATGGGCCGGAAGTGCAATGTCGCCAGATGATCCGGTTCGTCCCGTTTGGGGAACCGTTCCGTCGTGCTTTCCCAGCCAACCGCGGCCATGGCGACCCGCACATGGTCGAGGACAGCGCCGCAGCTCAACATCAGCTCCCGACCGGCGTGGTCGGTCGCCGCCATCAACCGCCGCCGATCGGCCCACAGGTGCAACGTCGCGCCTTCGGCGACCCAGTACCAGGGCTGGCTGTTATGCAGCGAAGGCGCCCGACTCGCTAGCATCACCGCGTCTCGAATGACTTCGGGAGTAGGCGCATTCGCTGTCATGCAAGCCGCCTCAATAGGCCCGTGACGTGGGTGTTCGTTGACATGTCCTGCTTCTTCCCGGGCGCCACTAGATAGCTCCGAGCCACACATCGTGGGCTTTTTGCACTGAGTCCTCGAGCGGCCGAGAGGTGTCCATCCGGTGCGCGGTGTCCCAGCCGGTGTGCTGAGTAGCTAACGTCGCGGCGATCTCCGGCGTCACATCGGAATTGCCGGGCGGCCTCGTAGTGATTCTGTCGGCGGCGGTATCCGCGGTCGCAGTGCACACGAGTTCCACTAGTGCCGAATGTGTTTCGGCGGCAAGGCGTTGAGCGTGCGCGCGGTTCAGCGGATCCCGCCAGGTGCCATCGAGGATCACTGATTGCCCATCACTCAAATACATCAAGGCCCGGCGCAGAGCTGCCTCGTAAACGATTTCGGTGTTGTCCGGGCTATACAAACCCGCGTTCAGAACACCCGGGTCTCCGGTTATGGTGCCCGATTCCCGCAATTCTCGGCGTACATCATCGGTTGAGATAACCCGTGCTCCAACACTTTCGGCGAGCACACGCGCCAGGGTCGACTTTCCGGTTCCGGGGTTTCCACCGACGAGTGCCAGCCGGATAGCACCGCTCTGCAGGTGCCGTGTGGCAATGGCGAGGTGTCGAGTGGCGTGCACCGCGGCCTCCGATTTGCCTTGCCACAATCGCACGCAGTCCACCTTCGCCCGTACCACCGCGCGATAGGCGATGTAGAAATCCCGCAGCGGCGACGGCGCCGAATCGGCGGAGTGTGCAGCGTAACGTTCGAGGAAATAGTCACCAAGGTCTTTGCGGCCCAGGAACTCCAGGTCCATTGCGAGGAATGCGGCGTCATCGATGCGGTCGACGTAGCGGAGTTGGTCATCGAACTCCAGACAGTCGAGCAGAGCCGGTTCGCCGTCCACGCAGAAGATATCGTCCGCGAGCAGGTCGCCGTGGCCGTCGACTATGCAGCCGTCTTCTATCCGGCGCGTGAAAAGCAGTTCACGGCCCGAAATGAATTCGGTGACAAGGCACTCAATCCGTTCGATCGACTCGCCTTCGATCCCCGCAATCTGCATCCCCGCATAGCGGCGGAGTTCCGACAGGTTCTCGCGCCAGCGCTGATCGATCGCACCGCCGTCGCCCTGGCCATCAATCACGCGACTGCGCTCGGCACGCGCGTGAAAGCGCGCCAGCGTGCCAGCGATGGTGTCTAGTACGCCTTGGACGGACTCGTCGGACCGGCCGCATGTGACCATGGACGCCAATCGGTCGTTCTCGCGATACCGCCGCATGACGATAATCGGTTCGGCGGCACCTCCGGCAGGATCGTCTAGATGGGCGACCCCAAGGTAGCTTTCCGGAGACAGGCGGCTGTTGAGCTCGACTTCTCGTGAGCACGCGCGCTCGCGCTGCTCGGCTGTGCGGAAGTCGAGGAAGTCGGTCAATACCGGCTTCTTCGCCTTGTACGCGCGGTCGCCTACTAACAGCACCACACCCGTGTGAGTCTCGTGGACATCGGCGTAGGGCACTGCAGCCGTCGTCGGGAACCCGGCTGGCCTATCGGCAGCGGTCGTGACCTCCATGACGCTAAGTCCTTATCGGTGCTGGCATTTCGCGGAGGGGCCCTAGGACGGCCGAGCCACAATAACCGGCGCATCAACCGAGTGGGCGACCGCGTTGCTGACCGAACCCAGCAGCATCCCGCTCACGCCGCCTCGGCCGTGACTACCCACGACGACAAGCTGAGCGGATTCCGACTCCTCGATCAGAACTCGGCCCGGGTGATCGAAAGCGATGACCCGGTTTACCTTGACATCGGGGTAGCGCTCTCGCCAGCCCGCCAGATACTCGGCAAGGCTGCGCTCAGCTTCCGACTTCCAGTCCAGCCACGGCAGTTGGTACACGGCAGCGTCGCTCCACGCGTGCAATGCCGTCAGTTCGACGCCGCGAAACGACGCTTCATCGAATGCGATAGCCAACGCAAGCTCCGACGCCGACGAGCAATCGATTCCAACCAGCACGGGAGCCCGATCGGAACGCGGCGTATACGAAGCTTCGGCGTGAATGACCGCGACCGGACACTTCGCGCCGTGCACCACGCCCGAACTCACCGAACCCAGCAAAACCCGGGCAGCCGCGCCGCGACCGTTGCTACCTACGACGATCATCTCTGCCTCTTCGGACAGCTCGACCAGGGTCGGCACCGGGGGTGAAGACTTCACCTCGCTTGTGATGGGGATCCCTTGTTTTGTGAGCACGGCATCTTCGGCGATCTTGACCGCCTGCTCGAGAACCTTGCGGCCGTCGTCTTCCTGCCATTCCGCGACTCCGCTCGACATCGGAATCTGCGGAAACGTCGGCACGAAAGTCTTGAACATGTGGACTAGGTGCAGCGGGACATTTCGCATGGCCGCATCGCGCGCTGCCCACACGACGGCGGCGTCCGATGCCGCCGATCCATCAACTCCGACGACGATGCCAAAACGCTTCACGGCTGTAGACATTTCGTTCTCCCTCGATGTCAGTACGTCACCGAAAACGCTAGTGATCAGACAGTCGTCGGTCATGAGGCTTAAGTCCCCAACCACATGGCCCTGGGACCTTCGTTCGATCGCTTGGGGTCGGTCAGCTGCCACCAAGTGACCATTGCCACCAAAGGGAGGCCGAACGACCCTGCCGGACTGCCGGCGATACTCAATAACGTCTCCGATCGAGCACGGGGATACCTCCGCGAGTCCAGCTCCGATCGGAGATGCAATGAACCATCCGCAATCACCTGAGCGCATCGTTGTTGGCATCGACGGCTCCGACGCAGCCATCAATGCGGCGAAATGGGCTGTGGCCGAGGCCACCAGCCGCGACATCCCGCTTCGCCTTGTCCATGTGATCCCCGAACGCCAACGAGATGAACCCGCGGGCGAGGAAAGTCTGGATGTCGAGTACGGCCAAACGGCGCTGCGCGCGGCCTGCGCCGCGCTTCATGCGGTCAGCGAGCAGGTCAAAATTGAAGCCGATCTTGTGCATGGATCGCCGAAGAGTGTCTTCATCGGCGAATCACGCCACGCGGCAATGATTTGCGTAGGGTCCGTTGGGATCGGGCAGGTCGCCCGAGCAATTATCGGCTCGACCGCCGACAGTATCGCGCAGAATGCGGATTGCCCGGTCGCGGTTATTCGCCGAGATCGCGAATCACGGGAGTCATCTTCCGGATGGATCGCTGTCGTCGTCAACGATTCACTCGGCAACGACGCTGTGCTTGAGTGCGGTTTCAGGGAAGCGCGACTTCGCAACGCGCCAATTTTGGCGATGGGAGCCTGGCGATGGGGGTTGGGTGAGATTCCGTACCGTCAGCTAGATAAGCGGCTCGGCCGCTGGGTGGCTGAGTATAGCGACGTCCACGTGCAGCCAGCCGCAGCCAGACATGGTGCCGCTGAATTCCTATCCAGGACACAGGAACCCGTTCAACTCGCGGTGGTAGGCAGCTCGGACGCCAGCGAGGTCGCTCGAATGGTCGGTCCAATTACTCCCCTCTTCGGCCACGCCGGATGTTCGGTACTTGTAGTGCGCAAATGATGAGTACGAGAGCGATCTTGGGGATCAAAGCCCCTGCCCGGCAATGAAATTCGTCAAACCTGGCGAACCCAGGCCACCGACGACTGGGTGTGGCAGCGTGCATCAGCGCAACCGGCAGCTGGCACGTGATGACCTCACCTCGGCGTCGTCGGGGCTCAGTAGACGCAACGACACGAGCCGTCCGTCGAGCAGTTGAGCTGTAGCAGCGAATTCCATCGCTTGACTGTTCATCATCTCCTCACCGAATACCCATCTCGATCGGTTCAACCGCGGAATGCGCTCACACGGCAAAGGAATCCGCGGGTAGCCATGCCGGAGATGCCATTAGCCGCTATCTGACGCTATGCCTAGTCCCCGCGATTCGGGAGGGCCCTTAGGCCCCGCGCGTCTGCCATTGATCCCGCGCATCGAGCCTTGGCTCTATCGACCGCTCCGCGAGATCAGCGCGGTACAGATTTGGTGATCCGCGCAAGCGCTGGCAAACCGTGGTGCGGGTGAAGCTCGTCGGGTATCAGTAATCGGTCAGCGGAGCGGTCCAGCGGACGCGAGTACCACCCTCAGGTTGATTGGTGATTTCGCAGCTGCCACCAACCTGTTCGGCGCGGTACGACATATTGGCCAGGCCGCTGCGGCGCGGATTGTCAACGGTTATGCCACAACCGTTGTCAACGATGTCGACGGTCAACATATCGGCAACACTCACCTCGACAGTCAGTCGGGAGGCACCGGAGTGGCGGACGGCGTTGCTGACAGCTTCGGCGGCAACCGCCTCGGCGTGCTCGGCGAGTTCACCGCCAACGGCGGTTGTCGGTCCGTAGATTCGCACGGTGGTGACTATGTCGCGATTTTCGGTGAGGTCGGCAACCACTCGTTGAATCCGATTTCGAAAGCCGCCATCGCTGTCCAACGGCGATTTCAGCTGGAAGATGGTCGTGCGGATCTCCTCGATGATGGTTTGGAGATCGTCGAGCGTGCGGTTCAGTCTGTCGGCAACCTCGGGTGAGCGTACCCGGGCGACGGTGCCCTGTAAGTCCATGCCCGCGGCGAATAGCCTCTGGATGACGTGGTCGTGCAAGTCGTGCGCGATGCGCTCACGCTCGGCCACAATCGTCAACTGGCGTGCATGCTCGCGGCCCGACGCGAGCAGGAGTGCTATTGCGGCGTGGGTGGCGAAACCGCTCGCCAGATCGAGATCGTTGCTGTCGAATGGCGGCTGATCGGTGCTGCGGGCGATGGCGATCACTCCCGCGATCTCATCGTTGGCGCGCAGCGGCATTACGATCGCGGGGCGCTGCCCGACATCGGTGAATGCCTGGATCGGGAACTTCAGCGCCTCGGTGATCACCGGTGTGCCCGAGCGGAAAACACCGCCGGTCGTGGAGCCGTCAACCGGAACTCGTTGCCCGATCACCTCGGCGGCGTGCAACCCGTCGGCGGCGGCCACAACCAGCGTGTCGATTTCGTCAATGGGTAGGTCTGGGTCGACCGGAACGAGGACGATCGCTTGTTCGGCATCGGTCAGGGCACACGCGCGTTTGGCGATCAACTGCAACGGGTGCCGGTGCGGCTCGCCCTTAGACAGCAGGGCGGTAGTGATCTCGCGGCTGGCCTCCATCCACTTCACCGACGTCCGCTCGCGCTCGAACAGTTGCGCATTATCGATAGCGACCGCGGCGGCAAAGGCCAGCGCGCGAGCGGCGACCTCATCGGACTCGGAGAACACCCGCCCCGACTCGTCGTGGGTCAGGTAGAGGCTGCCGAATACCGTCCCTCGGATGGTGATCGGCACCCCAAGAAAGCCACGCATGGGAGGGTGGTGCTCAGGAAACCCGACGGCAGCCGGGTGGGTGGTCAGATCACTCATACGCAGAGCTGGCGCGTTGAAGAGCGACACGCTCAGGACGCCCTTGCCCACCGGCAGATGGCCAATGCGCTGAACCGTGTCGGCCTCCATTCCCCCGTGGACAAATGAAGTGAGGTTGCCCTCGGAATCACGTACCGCGACGGCGCCGTAATGGGCAGAGGTCAGTTGCCTGGCCGCGAGGACGATCCGATTCAGCGTTGCGTCCAGCTCGAGATCCGAACCGATCTCGACGAACACGCGCAGCAGTTGCTCCATTTGATCGCGCGCGGCGAGCAACTCATCGAGCTGCTCATGCATCCTGTGCACCAACTTGCGCTGGCCGAGGCCGGCAAAAGCCGAGCCGCTGTCCTCGCTGGCCACGCGAATCGCTACCTCCATAACGCCTTCAGCCACCGGCAGCTTACGCAAACGCGAATAGCGCAGGACTGGGTAAGCAACATCTAGGCGCCTTCGGCCAGCTTAGGCGCTTCGGCGTCGGCCGGAAAGATTTGGTGACGGGCGGGGCAACCCTGGCGTTCGTGCAGGTGGTGGGCGGAGCCGCACACACGACGTCAATTCGGCAAACCGACTCGCGGCCAACTCAGCGCACGACGTTCAGCGATCTGGTCGCGTGGCCAGGGCGGGTGGCCCCCGCCAGCAACGAGTCAGCCAGGTCCGACAACGCCCGTGCGGCGGCCAGATTCCGCGCGGCTTCGTCTGTCAGGCAATCGGCCGGGTGCCGAAACGCAACCCCGGTCCCGACCAGGCATCCTCCGGGCCAGCGTAATTCGACCTTGGCGTGAGTGCGGCCACCCCACTTCGTCACCTCGATGCTCATCGGAGCTGTCCCGTAGTGATCAGGGGGATCGCTGTGGTACACCCTGTGCCTCCAAACACGTTGTCGTGTACGAGTCATGACGAGCCGGGTTTTTAGTTTGAGCGAAAGTCATTGTGGTGCATAGCTCTAGCCGAGAGCGGTCGTTAGGGGTTGATTGTCAACACGTCGGCTAGCGGCCGGCGCGGGGTCGGTTGCGGGAATTGTTCATTGGCAGGCGCGCGGCCGACGCGAACCAGCACCTGAGGCAGCGCCCGACCGGTCGCCTCCTCGACAAGGTGTCGGCTGGTCGAAAGCTCGGTCAGATGGGTCAACGTGCACGTAGCCAGCCCGGCCGCGGTGGCTTCCAACAGCACCGTCGACAGCGTTTCCCCGCAACCCAATATGTCGCGCCGGGTTTCGTGCTGTGCGGAGATCACCAGAATCGTGGACAGATCGAACGGCACCTGCTCACGTCCTTCGGGGTGATGGCTCGCCGGGAACGTACGCCCCACGTCCACGCGGTCGCTCTCGGCCGCCGATGCCAAGGAGTCATACGGAATGCCCTCGCTTGCCTCGAATGGCGCAGTCCAACGCTGCAATGCCGCGAAGTAGTTGTAGTCGTAGAACCGTATAGCGTTGGTCAGGGTAGTGGCCTGAACAAGCTCGCGGCGACCGGCTTCGCTGACGACATCCAACAGCGCGACGGTATCGTCGATCCGGCTCCTCAGCACGGCTTCGAACGCGGCCCAGTCCGTCACCGGGCCGAATGGAAGCCGATCGGTGCGACGCATGGCGATCGCTTCGGCGAGGCGGCGATCTCCGTCGGTCACTACGGGTATCTCCGTGAAGTCGATCGAGGCCAGGTGATTTAGGTTGTCGGGGTCGGGTAAGCGACCGATATTGGCTTTCCAGCCGGCGGCAGCCATCGCGACCCGTAGGTGATCGAGGACTGCGCCGCAGCTGATCAGCGCTTGGCGTTCGGCGAGGTCGCTCTCCACTATCCGGCTTGGATCCAACGAAAGATGCAACCCATCACGGTCAACGATCCAGCGCCAGGGCTGGCTGTTGTGGTACGAGGGAGCCCGGCAGGCTAGTGCGACCGCGCGTGCCAGGATATCTGCAGCCACGGTCGTTGTTGACATCACCAGTTTCTCCTATCACGTGCTGATATCGACACTGCTGCATGCAGCGGGGCATCCGGCAGAGTCCTTAGTCACCAGTCACAAGAAAGGGGACTTAAGCCCCGGGGGAAGAGACATTTTGCGCTGACCTAAGAGTTGCCCGCCACCAGGCCGACGCACTTACCCCAATCAACACCACCGGCTCGGGATCCGTATCCCCCGGACGGCGCTGACGAGCCGTCACATGCAGGTAATGCAGCCTGGAGAGCGTAAGTGTAGGCGCCGCAACGGCTTCGGCATTATCGCCGCTTATTAGTCGTGACTCGCCCGATCATGCGCCTGCGGTCGGCGCAGCGGGCGGTTGGTCCAACTTGGAGGCGAACACGGCTGCTTGGGTTCGCCGTTCCATGCCGAGTTTGGCCAGCAGCCGCGATACGTAGTTCTTCACCGTCTTCTCGGCGAGAAACATCCGAGCGGCGATCTGTCTATTGGTCAATCCCTCGCCGAGAAGTCCGAGTAGCGTTCGTTCGCGCTCGGTCAATCCGGACAATGGATCCTCGTGCTCCGCGGCACCGCGGAGTTTCGCCATCAACGCGGCGGCGGCTCGATTATCGAGCAACGATTTACCGGCACCGACATCTTTGATCGCCTGAGCCAGCTCCATGCCCCTGATGTCTTTGACGACGTAGCCGCTGGCACCGGCCAGAATCGCTTCAAGCATCGCCTCATCGGAGGTGAACGACGTCAGCATCAGACACCGCAGCTCCGGGAGTTCAGACAGCAGGTCACGACACAATTCGATGCCGTTACCGTCGGGAAGACGCACGTCGAGCACGGCGACATCGGGCTTGGCCGCGGGTATCCGCACCATCGCTTCAGACACTGAGCCCGCATCACCGATGACTTCGAGCTCAGGATCCGATGCGAGCAGATCGGCAAGGCCGCGACGGACGACTTCATGGTCATCGACCAAGAACACCTTAACCATCGCGAGTCCTTCCTACTGACCGGTCGGGGGCAAGACCATCGAACGCTGATTCAATATCCCACCTCTTCAATATCCCACGTCTTCATAATCGCGCCATTTCATAAATGTTGGCGATTGACGATGAGCAGCGAGCAGTCGGCGTCCTGCAGTACGGCACCGCAGACTGGTCCAAGCAGTTCCTTGAGATGCTCACGGTTGTGGGCGCCCACAATCACCAGCTGCACCGATCGGCCGTTGTAAGCCAGAAACTCCATGAAGGTGCTGTTTACCGCCACCGACTCCAGCCCGAGATGCGGATAGCGGTGTTTCCAACGGGCCAGCCGGCGATCGAGGTCGGCGAGTGCCCGGCGATAACCGTCGCCCTCAGCCGCCGTATCGTCCGACACGATTCGCCGGCAGATGATCGCCTCAACGGTGCCGTTGCGCAGCCGGGCTTCTTCCACGGCGACGCCCAGCAATACACCGTTGTCAGCAGCCTCGTCTACTTCGACGACGATCCTGTGCACAGGCAGTCGGGGTTGATTGTGGGGCTCGCGAATAATGGCCACCGGGCACTGCGCCGAGAGGGCCAGAGCCGCAGCGGTGTCCCCCACCCGAAC
Organism: uncultured Actinomycetota bacterium; assembly: GCA_963758775.1. Lineage (GTDB taxonomy): Bacteria > Actinomycetota > Actinomycetes > Mycobacteriales > Mycobacteriaceae > Mycobacterium. The sequence goes on along the minus strand of CAVWWU010000008.1, from coordinate 444,477 downwards.
CGGTCGAAAGTGGCGTAATCCGACCGCGCCCACACACACCATGGCCGCGAACGCCGACGCAGCGATCAACGACCTGATCGGCGACCCCTGGACGATCTCCGTCTCAACTTTCACCGGCTGGCCCGTGGCTTCAATTGCCGTGATTGTGCGGCGAACCGCGGTTTCTGCGGTGGCGAGCTCGCGCGCTGCGGCCTCCGAATCCGCAGCCGCGGTGTCGCGGTGCTGAATCGCACAGAGCAGACGCACCGGGACATCACGGCTCACCGCTTCGTCTACCGCCCACAGAGCGGCGTGTGTCGCCGCCTTTGAGCCGTCGATACCGACGACAATTGGACGAGGTGCGGATGACTCATTCACCGCAAGGCCTTTTGTAGAGCGCCCATTCTCCACATTCCAGCTCCCAGTCCGAAATGTCTTGCGATGCCGGATTGCGCTTCGCTGCGCCCGACGACATGGATAAGGCGAAGGGGTATCCGCCGGCTGATCGCCCCATCGACCGCCCACTTGGCGGCGTTAACCGCCGCTTGCGACCCGTCGATGCCGACGACCACCGACTTCGAATGCGGCAGGTCCATGTGTGTGCTCCTGACTTACGGGCTTACGGTCTTACGGCCGACGTCCGATTAACTCAATTTCAGGCTATTGAGCCGAGGTCGTTTCGGAGGGGCCATTAGGCCCCATTTCGACGCCGTTCGTCCCCGAGAAGCGGCCGGTACGGTGTGAAACCGCAACAACCGGCGTTGGGCGTTACTCCCGTTTATTCGGGCCAGAGATCGCCCACCTCGGCGTTGACCGCGACCCGCTCGGCTATTCAAAGCCTGCGGGCGACCCTTTGCCGATGTGCCTCATCACACGATCGAGGACGAGGACGTATGCGTCGCCGTCTTCGGCGATATGGAACAGTCCCCGGCGACGGAGAAAGCCGTCGAGGCGTTGATCCAGCGGCCAATCGGCATAAGTTTTGTCGGCGTAGGCAGAGGTCAGGAATTGCCACGCCAGCGCATCCACATCGGAGTCAGTCGACAGAGGCGGGTCGCCTAACGTATTAGCCATTTCAGTCCTTGCCTGCGCGGACAGATATTGGTTCGGTCGCTAACTCGTCCCATGGTCTCGACGCTAAGCGGCTCGGCATAGGGTCTGAAGTCATCTGTTGACGGACTGCCGGACCGAGGTCGGGGTCAGCCGACGGGTAATCCGGTGCGGTGCAGCGGGCCCCTTGAGGTCATTCCTGATACACAACATGTCTGACGGGAAGGCTCCCGCCGACAGTCCCCCACCAACAAGACCGCGAAAGACCCTTCGGCCCACGAAGACGGCCACGAAGAATTAGCTACCCGGCAGATCCACCCGCAACGCCAGGTGCTCATCGAGTATCCGGCGTAGCGCGGCGTCCATCGGGTGCGCGGATGCGAGGTCGCGGCCGAACCGGCTGTCCACCAGAACTACGGTGCCGTCACGCAATTCGGCGGTGTCGACCTGATCGACGAACGGATCGAACAACGCGAGCGGCGTGGCCAGGTAATACAGCGACCGGCGCGACTCGTTCACCCCAGCGGCATACATCAGCCCATGTTGAGTGATCACGAAGAGTTCCGAGGTGATCCTGGCGTTCGGGGTCTCGGATTTCGCCCATGCGATTGCGGCGCACCGCGTCTGTCCCAGTCTGTCGGTGACGTCGTCAGTAAGCGTGAGTAACTTGTCGACGAGCGATCCGCCCATTCGCGGATATGCGTCGATGGCGGGTCTGAAGTACTGCTGGAGGATCGCACCGAGAAAGTCGTACCGTTGCTCGCTCATCGCAGCTCCCAGGTTTCAGACGGACCTCTTCATTGTGCGCCCGTATCGTGAGTTGAGCACGGGTTCATTAGGACGGCAGCTCGCTGATTGTCGGTTGCCGGTGTCGTTGGGCCGCCGTTAGCAGGGGCAGATCGCCCACCGGTCTAGATGTCAGCCGCTCAATTCGTGTTCTTGGCGCCTACGGTCGCGCACGCGGCCGTTATTGCCATCTGAGGTCGTCGTCCAGCTGTTGGGCTTTTTGTCACGCTGAACCGCGGCGCGCGTATCAATCGTGTTTCTTGCCAGTGCGCCGGACTGTAGGGGTGAATATCGTTGCCGCTCAGGACCTTCAGCACACCGCCGGTGAGTATTTCGTAGGTGGCGTCGTCCGAACATTCGTCATCCTCGTCGTGGCCTTTAATTTGTATCCACATTTTCATTAACGTTGAACACCGACGACGAGCAGGGAGAAATCACTGTCACGCAGGCCCACCGCTCCAGCAGGGCCGAGCAGCTCTGCACTTCGCCGGTCTGGGCAGCGCCGACCATGACTAACTGGATGGACGCCGCATGCTCGGCGAGATAGTCGACGAAAGGGCCTTCCAAAACAGCTGTGTCGATTTCGACCTCGGGGTAGTTGTCCATGAAACACCTGATATGCGGGTACCCGGTTACCGTAGCCCGATCGTCCTGCGTGGAGCACGATTGTGCTGCTGTCAGCACCCGCAATGGGTCCAGAACATCGATGCCATCTGGTGACTCATCTACGAGTGCAACAATTCCAACCGGCATCCAGCGCGACCGCGTCGTGGCGGTCGCCACGGACGATCGCGACCGAGCAATGCCCAGATTCCGCCAATTCCTTTGCAGTGGAACCTGACCAGGCATCGGGGTGCTGCGCGGCTCCGGTGTCCCCGACACAGAGCAATGTCGTGGAACGTCAGGCTGCGATCAGCGCACGCACCGGCGTCCGTGGATGACTTCCGTCTCGACCTTCATCGGCTTGCCCAGTTCATCAATGGCGCTGTATGCCTGGTGTACAACCTCCTCCGCCGCGATCAGCGCCACCCTTGCTTGGTCCGGGCTGGCGGTCGGGTTCGCGTTGGTGACGTAGAGCAGACACAGCGCAATGTCGGTGCCGGCTACCTCGTCAACCGCCCACCGAGCGGCCCGAATCGCGGCCCGCGATCCGTTCACACCAACGATTACTGACTACCGTGGATACCTGTCGAACATACTGAACTCCCAGCGCGAGAGGCGTTAGTAAACCTATGCAGAACCGGTACAGATTACGCCGGTCGCTGATCAGAGGCCTTGGTCCTCACCCCTGGATCCCTTGTTCTCACTCGTGGGTTCGAAAAGGTTCGGCTTCACTGTGTGGCTGCTCGACGCGTCTCCCAACTCAGACGTCGCGCTCGGCGGGTTGCTAGGTTCCGTTGGCTTTTTTCAGGCGCGCGATCTCGTTGCCCCATACCGACTGGGCGCCGGCATCGCCGATGCGGTAAATCTGAATCATCGACGAGACCCCAACCGCCAGTGCCACGACCGCGACCGCGACCGCGATGCCCGTCACACGCCGGGCCCTGTCAGTTCGGCGCTCGGCAAAATGGACTGCCAGCAGTGCAATTGCAACGACCAGCAGCGCAACACAAAAATAAATCAGTGTGCCGCCCCGCTCGGCGTGCTCGCGCAAGATCGGGTCCGGGTTGCGCCTTAGGTCATACAGCCAACCGCCGGCGTTTGCGGTGATGGGCGTCAACACCGTGATCACGATTGCCAGGCTTAGCGTGAGCCACACGAGTTGTCCGCGGCGGGCCGCGGGCCACATTGCAACTGTGATCTCAAGCAGGGCCGTTAGTGGTACTAGTGTCACCAGAAAATGCACGAGCAGGACATGAGCCGGCAGACCATTGACAACATCCATTGGGACTCCTTGGCTGATGGCGCCAGCAGGCAGCCATCGCGATCATAGCGCCGCCGAGGACGGAAACTGTGAAGCCGCCGCGTCGGCGGCAGCAACGCGTGGGGCGGCGTGTCGCGCGTCGATCTGACCGAGAGAACCCCGCTCCCCTACTATCAGAATCGTCGAAAACTACCGGCGCGCATGCTGTGTCGCGAGCAATGCGACGCCGGATCTAGCGGCGAATCTCCAACACCTCGCTCAAGGGTCGTCGCGGGGTCGGTTGGGGCATCAAATCCCCCTCGGGTTCGATGCCGACCCGGATCAAAACCTGAGGCACCGCCGCACGACCGGTGATGAAATCGCGAATAATGCCCCGACTAGATTCCAGCTCCGTGATGTGCGTTACCGGGCAAGTTGACAGACCAGCCATCGTGCACTCCAGCAGGATCGCCGAAAGGGCCTCGCCACAATTCAGGGCATCCGCGCGCGTGTCGCCGGGTGTGGAAAGCACCAGGATTTTCGCTTGATCGTTGGTGCCCGCAGAGCTCCGCTCATCCAGCGGGTCGATGGGGAACCGCCGGTTCACGTCGACTCTACGGTCATCCAACTCTGAGACCAACGCACTTTGGGGAATGCCTTCAAAAGCTCTCAAGGGTGCCGTCCACCAATGCAATTCATATTGGTAAAGATCGTCATAGCGCCTTAAGGCTTCGGTGAGTCGGGCCGCTTCGGCCAGCCGCGGTCGCACGTCCTTGCCCAACACGTCAAGCGTGACCACGTCGGTTTCGAATAGGCTGCGCAGGACGGGTTCGAACGACGCCCAGTGCTTCGGCGCGTGGAACGGTAGTCGGTTTGTCCGGCGACGTAATATCGCATCGGCGCGGTCGCGCCGGGCCTGCGCCACGTAGTCGACCGAAGTGAAGTCGGTCGAGGCGAGGTGGTCGAGATCGTTCGGGTTGGGAAACTGATCGACGGTCGCCTCCCAACCAACGGCGGCCATCGCGACCCGAAAGTGATCGAGCGCGGCGCCACAGCTGATGATCGCTTCGCGACCTGATCTGTCGGTCGCAGTCACCATTCGGTGCGGGTCAACGAATAGATCGACGCTGGTGCTGCTCGCAACCCACCGCCAAGGCTGGCTGTTGTGCAGTGAGGGCGCACGACAAGCTAATTCGATTGCCGTCGTGATCAACTTGGTGTCCGCCATGATCTGGGTCATGTGTCTTCACCCGGCTTCTGCATGGCTACGACCCTCCGGCATGCGAATATCGGACGCCAGAGTCCTTGGTCCCCGGTGTCAGGCCATCCGGCTCTCCTGAGACGGCATCCTCCGCCGGGACTGCATGGTGAGCCGCGAGCGCGCATAGCCCGGGAGACTGATGACTTTCGTCTCTATTGCGAGATGCATTGCTCGGCAAACGATGAAGACACCCATTCGACCGAAGAAGGGCAGTCATGACTGCGACCTGCCGCGTCGAGCACTTCGCAGGGAGACCTAACCCCATCGTGAGGAAGACTTCCACCGCTTGGCCGTACCGCGAGGACCGCTGATGGATGTCGTCCGCAAAACACCTCGTGACTACGGCGTCCAGACCAATCTGACCGAGCACGCGGATGCGCGTGTGCTATTCCAGTGGTCCGATGTGTCGCTGTTGCGCGAAGGCATGGGGCTGCATGCTGACATCGCGGAGGCGGACTATCCGACGCTGCGGACGTTAGCTGATGTGGTCGGCGATGTCGAAAAGAACGCCGCCAAGCCTGGCTTGAACTCGGCGAGGGATTGACGCGATGCCGTCGACGCTGGATGCGCAACTTCTCCAAATGGCAGTGCATCTCGCGTGCCGGGCCCCATCGGTTCACAACAGCCAGCCCTGGCGGTGGGTGGCCGAGGGCAAAGCTCTGCGCTTGTTCGTCGACCATCACCGACTCGTGCCGGGAACGGACCGTTCTGGTCGAGAAACGATTATCAGTTGCGGTGCGGTGCTCGACCACCTTCGCGTCGTGATGCTCGCCGTGGGTTGGGACTCGGTAATCGAGCGGTTCCCGAACCCGAGCGACCCCGACCACCTCGCATCGATCGAATTCCGCCCCGTCGAACATGTCACGGACGCCCAGCGCGACAGCGCAGACGCGATTCTGCAACGCAGAACCGATCGGCTTCCGTTGGGGCAGCCCACATACTGGAACCTTTTCGAACCCGTGCTGCGCCGCGCCTTCGACGACAGTCCGGTGGCACTTCACGTGCTCTCCGATGATGCGCGACCGCAGTTAGTCAGGGCGTCACAGCTCACCGAAGCAGCTCGCCGCGACGATTGGCCATATCATCTCGAACTTGACTGGTGGACTTCATCATTCGTAGTGGGAGAAGGCGTACCTGCCAGCGCGCTGGCGTCCGACAAAGAACACTGCCGCGTCGATGTAGGACGCAAATTTCCGGTTAGGAGCCAGAAGGATCGGCGCCCCGAGGTCAACGTGGACTGGTCGAAAATCCTCGTGTTGTCGACCGAGGAAGACACCCGAGCGGATGTGCTGAGGTGCGGCGAAGTGTTGTCGACCGTATTGCTGGAATGCACCATGGCCGGCATGGCGACCTGTACGTTGACCCATCTGATCGAGCTGGACGAAAGCCGCGCAATCGTGCGCAGCCTGATCGAAGAGCGCGGCCAGCCACAGGTGCTCATCCGAGCGGGGATAGCACCGCCAATGGAGGTTCCTCCGGGGCCTACACCGCGGCGCCCATCGCACGAAGTCCTGCAGATCCGCTAGTGATTCAGCCAGGACCGCCGCATGACACTAGTCGCACGGATGGCTCGGCTAGGCGGTTGAACAACTTTCGTCCATGCGAGTAAGGACTTTCGGCAGGCGCAGCGGCCCGGCGTTCTTCAGTAGCCTCATCACTATGACGCATCAAGCTCGAGACGATGACGGGGTCGCCGTCCTGCCCGTGCACGAGTGCTGGGATCTGATGGCAGGAGTGACACTAGGAAGGCTGGTCACCAGTGTCGACGGCCGACCCGAGATCTTCCCGGTGAACTACGTCGTTCAACGCCGAACGATCCTGTTGCGCACCGCGGAGGGCACCAAGTTGGTCAGCGCCGCGATGAATAATCACGTCGTGTTCGAAGTCGATGATCACAACGTGGCCGAGGGCTGGAGTGTGGTCGTCAAGGGCACTGCTCGCTCGCTCCGCACCAATGAGGAGATCGAGGAGGCCGAACGTGCCCAGGTGTTGTCGTGGACGGCGCCGGAGAAGACGCACTATATGCGAGTGATTCCTGAGACGGTCACTGGCCGCCGGTTTCAATTCGGCTCGCCGCCGATGGAGAACTCCATTCACGCCTGACCCGAACGCAGCTGCCGCCCTGGGCGATTCAGGTATCTGACACTCGGACTGTCCGCAGACGCATCCCTGGTGCACACCACGGCGGACGGGCCGGTTGACCTAGATTTGACCTAGACAGGGTCGCCGCGGTAAACGGCTGCACCAGGTTTGGTGCTCCGCGGCTACGCCTGTGATAGGCGGCTCAGAGGGTAGATGCCACCAGGCCGGTCAGGTCGGCGAGGCGGTGGGAGTAACCCCACTCATTGTCGTACCAGCCGACGATCTTCACCAGATCGCCAGTGACTTTGGTGAGTCCGGAGTCAAAGATGCACGACGACGGATCAGTCACGATGTCCGAGGAGACAATAGGGTCCTCGGTGTAGGTGAGGAAGCCCTTGAGCTCCCCTTCGGCGGCGGCCGCGAACGCGGCGTTGATCGCCTCGGCGGTGGCCGGCTCGCGGACGATGGCGGTGAGATCGGTGGCTGAACCGGTGGGCACCGGCACCCGCAGCGCGTACCCGTCGAGCCGACCCTCGAGCTGGGGAAGCACCACGCTGATCGCGCGGGCGGCCCCGGTGGACGTGGGCACAACGTTGATCGCGGCGGCGCGGGCCCGACGAAGGTCGCGGTGCGGACCGTCCTGCAGGTTCTGGTCGGGGGTGTACGCATGGATGGTGGTCATCAGCCCGCGCTCGATTCCGAATACCTCGTCGAGCACCTTCGCCATCGGCGCCAGACAGTTCGTCGTACACGAGGCATTGGAGACAACGGTCTGCGATCCGTCGTAGTCGCGGTGGTTGACACCCATCACGACGGTGAGGTCGGCGCCCTTCGATGTAGCGGACACCACCACCTTCTTCGCTCCGCCGTGGAGGTGACCGCGGGCCTGTTCGGCGGCGGTGAACCGGCCGGTCGACTCGATGACGACGTCCACGCCGAGATCTCCCCACGGGAGCGCAGCCGGCCCGTCGGCGATCGACCAAGCCTTGATCCGCTGCTCTCCCACCACCAGGTCCTCGCCGTCGACCGACACGTCGTGCGGCAAGCGTCCCAGGACGGAGTCGTATTTGAGCAGGTGCGCCAAAGTCTTGTTGTCCGTGAGGTCGTTCACCGCGACGATCTCGATGTCGGTGGTGCCCGCGGCGCGTTGTACGTCCACCGCACGGAAGAAGTTTCGGCCGACACGCCCGAAGCCGTTCACGCCCACCCGGATTGCCATGGTGATCTCCTCGTAGTTTTTTGCGTCACACTCGGTTGCTCGCCACCTCGAGTCTGACCAGTCTCGGGCCCGGGCAGCAGAGGATAAGGTCCTCGCATTTACGGGAATTCAGGATCGCACCACTGCTAGGTCGGTCACCGACGTCCGGGCCGGCCGAGACCGCCCTCCGGCAATAGCCGTCTTCCACCGCTTAACGCGTTGGGCCGCAGGGCTGTAAGTCACCGAACAATCTGCAGAGACGCTGCGGTCCGAAAGTCGGACCTCATCCCATTCGCTCCGATTAAGGCCCTAATGCTCTGGTGCCCCGTGTCATAGCGATCCATCCTTCAAAGCAAGGAGGGCGACGAATGCCCCAAATATTGGTCGGTGTTGGCGCCCCTTCCTTCGTGACAGTAAAAGTAGGAAGGTGTCGTGTCGAAACTCAATACGCACTCGCGGGTCGTGGTCGGCGTCGACGGCTCCTCAGCCTCTAAGGGCGCGATCCGCTGGGCCGCCCGCGACGCCGAGTTACGCAATGCGCCGCTGACGTTGGTGCATGTTGTTGCGGCCACGGCGGGGACATGGCTGGAATCGTCATTGGTCCCGGCATTTATGCGTGGGCAGCGCGAGCGGGGTCGACACGTGCTAGACGAAGCGCTCAAGATCGCCGGCGAAAGCTGTCAGCGTGGATCAGCAGAGATTGACTGCGAAATGCCTTGTGCTGTTACCGTTCCCGCGCTTGTCGACTTGTCTAAAGATGCCGACTTGGTTGTGGTGGGTTGCCTCGGTACCGGCACGTTGCGGGGCCGCCATATGGGCTCGGTGAGCTCCGGGCTTGTCTACCACGCGCATTGTCCGGTCGCGGTTATCCATGACGGCGTCGAAGCGGCTGCCGAGACCGCGCAGGCCCCGGTGCTGGTGGGGATTGATGGATCGCGGGGGTCTGAATTGGCGATCGCGATCGCGTTCGATGAAGCTTCCCGCCGAAAGGTGGGCCTGACGGCCTTGCACGCGTGGAGCGACGTGAGTGTGTTCGATACCGTTATCAGTTTTCCGGGTCCCGGCTGGCCGGCACTGAGGGCGGTCGAGGACGAGATACTGGCCGAGCGTCTGGCCGGCTGGGGTGAGCGCTACCCCGACGTGCCTGTTAGCCGGGTGATCGTGCGAGATGAGCCCGCACGTGGGCTAGTGGATGCCTCCCAGTTCGCTCAGCTCGTGGTGGTCGGCAGTCATGGCCGCGGCGGATTCGCCGGAATGTTGCTGGGCTCGGTCAGCGCGGCCGTGATGCTCTTGGCGCGCATGCCGGTTGTTGTTGCCCGCGAACCGCGTGGCTAAGTGCACTGGCATCAGAGGTTAATGACGCGAGGCCAGGCACATCCGGTCGCTGAGTTCAGCGCCTACGAACGTCCCCCGGACGCGGGACTTCGGTCCCTACCGCCATGCATCGCTCAACTGGTCGGATTTAGATGTCGTCGACGACGGCCCTGAGGGAGCGGAACCCTAGCAATGAAGACACCGATGAGGTCGCGAACCACCATTGTGACCCTGACGATGAATCCGGCGCTCGACATCACCACTAACACCGATCGGGTCATCCCCACCGACAAAATGCGATGCGGGCTCCCCCGTTACGATCCCGGCGGTGGCGGAATCAACGTCGCGCGAATCGCACATCTACTCGGCACGTCGGTAACGACGATCTTTCCGGCGGGCGGCCATACCGGCGACAAGGTGACCGATCTCGTCGCTGAATCAGGGATTCCGGTGGAGCGCATCCCGCTGGCTCGCTCCACCAGGGAAAGCTTCACCGTGGATGAGGACAGCACCGGAAGGCAGTATCGATTCGTTCTCCCCGGCCCGCGGCTCACCGATGCCGAGCAGACCGAGTGCCTCGACAAACTCAGCGCCGCGGCAGCGTCCGCGGATTTCGTCGTGGCGAGCGGCAGTCTGCCACCCGGTGTGCCTGCCGACTTCTATCAGCAGGTCGCCGAGGATCTGCGGCGAGGCCGGCGCGCGGCTCATTCTCGACAGCTCCGGGGCCGGATTGCGGCACATCACTTCCGGTGTCTTTCTGCTCAAACCGAGCGTGCGAGAACTCCGTGAATGTGTCGAACGGAGACTCGTCAACGAATCGGAGCAGTTCGCCGCGGCACACGAACTCGTCGATCGCGGTTGTGCTCAGGTCGTCGTCGTGTCACTCGGGTCGAAGGGCGCCCTGGTCGCCACATCGACTGGGAGCCAGCGCTATTCACCGGTAACGGTGCCTTGCGGCAGCGGCGTGGGAGCCGGCGACGCGATGGTCGCCGCCATCACGGTGGGGCTTAGTCGTGGGTGGCAACTCGACAAGGCGGTGCGGCTGGGCATCGCTGCCGGTGCGGCCATGCTGCTGACCCCCGGCACCGCGCCCTGCACCCGTGAAGATGTCGACCGCTTGTTCGAGGTAGTTGCCGACCCTGTAGATGTCGACGGAAACGAACGGTTCTCCACTCAAGCAAGGACATCGCCGTGACGTTGCCAGTCACCGTCGACCCGCGGTTATCACGACGCCGTGATCTTCAACCTCGACGCCGTGTTGCGAGACATCGATGGCGGTGCGGCCGTCGAATCGACGATTAAGTTGACCCAGAGATTACTCGGCGTTGGGGTAGCCACAGCGGCCTACTCGTTGCGCCTTGGCGGTCAAGAACTCTTGAAAGCCGCGGGGATTGACGATCTTTTCGGTGTCTGCGTCGATGGCGATCCCGCCACGGCCCTCTTCCAAGCCACCCGCCGACTCGGTGTGCGTGCGGAACGGTCCGTCGTCGTCGACGACGCCAATGCCGGGGTGGCGGCGGCCCACGGCGGCGGTTTCGCACTCGTCATCGGTGTCGACCCCGCAGGGGATGCAGGCCGACTACTAGGGTGGGGCGCCGACGTCGTGGTTACCGATCTCGACGGTATCGCTGTTCGCACGGGTGACAGGCGGATGTCACAGCTCCCCAATGCGGTGAAGTCATACGGTCAGATAATCGGCGTCCTGGGCGCCCGAGAACCAATATTGTTTGTCGACTACGACGGAACCTTGTCCCCCATCGTTTCCGATCCCGGCGCCGCCACCCTTTCCGACGGAGCGGCGGAGGCACTGGAAAGCTTGGCGTCGCAATGCCCTGTCGCCATACTCAGCGGCCGGGACCTCGCCGATATCCGCGCCCGGGCCCCGATCCCGGGTATCTGGTATGCGGGCAGCCACGGCTTTGAGCTCACCGAACCAGACGGCACGTATCACCAGAACGAAGCGGCCGCCGGCGCCGTCGATGTCCTCGAGCGTGCGGCTGCCGAGTTGCTCAACAGCCTGGCGCAGGTTCGCGGAGTACGGGTCGAACATAAGCGCTTCGCCGTCGCGGTTCACTACCGCGAGGTGGCGCCTGAGCACATCGGCGAGATCGTCTCTGCCACGCACAAGCTCGGGCAGCGAGATGGCCTACGCGTGACGAACGGACGTATGCTCGTCGAGCTGCGGCCCGACATTGACTGGGACAAAGGGACCACGCTGGCCTGGATTCGTGCTCGCATCGACCCGTCGGGTTCCATGCTGCCTATCTACATCGGCGATGACCTCACCGACGAAGACGCCTTCGAGGCCGTCCAATTCGACGGTATCGGGATCGTTGTGCGACACGACGAGGACAGCGACCGCAAGACGGCCGCGCGTTTCAGTGTGCAGAGTCCCGATCAGGTGCGGGAGTTTGTTCAGCGCGGCTCGAATTGGCTGGCGAATAAGCACCAGACGGTCTCGAAGGCTTGGGATTTCACCCATGAGGGGTACGACCCGCAGAACGAGAAGCTTCGTGAGTCGTTGTATACGTTGGGAAATGGCTACTTCGCCACCCGCGGCGCCGCACCCGAATCGAAGGCTGACCAAGTGCACTATCCGGGCACCTACGCCGCCGGGATCTACAACCGACTCGTTGACGACGTATCAGGTACCTCAATCGACAACGAGAGTTTGGTCAACCTGCCCAACTGGCTCGCCCTGACCTTCCGGATCGACGGCGGCAGCTGGTTCGACATCGACGCCGTCAAGGTGCTGGCCTACCGACAGACCCTCGACCTTCGCGCCGCGGTACTGACGAGGGAGGTGCGCTTCTGCGATGACGCCGGACGCACCAGTTCGCTTACCCAGCAACGATTTGTCGCGATGCACATGCCGCACGTGGCTGCCCTTGAGACGACGATCGTCGCGGAGGATTGGTCCGGGACAATCGAGATTCGCTCGACGCTGGACGGTGACGTCACGAACTCGCTGGTCGAGCGCTACCGAGACTTGGCCAACGATCATCTTGAGTTAGTGGAAAAGCGGGAGATCTCTGCCGACTCTGTGCTGCTGACAGTTCAGACGACTCAATCGCGCATTCCCATCGCCATGGCGGCGCGCAGCATCGCGTGGCGCGACGGAACTCCCGTCCCGGCGTCTTACCGCCTTCTCGACGAGGCGGGCGAAATCGGTCACGATATCGCCGTCGAGCTGTCAGTCGGTGACGCTATGACGGTGGAGAAAATCGTGACCCTTTTCACCGGGCGCGATGTCGCGACGTCCGAACCCGCTGTCAATGCCCAGCGCTCGCTGAACCGGCTCGGCCGGTTCGCGGAGTTGCGCGACGGCCACCTCAATGAATGGGCGCACATATGGGAGCGACTGTCCATCGAGTTCGATGACCACACAGACGAATTGCGCATCCTGCGGCTGCATCTCCTGCATCTGCTGCAGACGGTTTCACTCAACAGTTCCGATCTTGATGTCGGGGTACCGGCCCGCGGACTCCATGGTGAGGCATATCGCGGGCACATTTTCTGGGACGAGCTGTTCATCTTCCCGGTGCTCAACCTACGGCTGCCCATGATCACCCGGTCGCTGCTTGGGTACCGGTACCGGCGTCTGCCTGAGGCACGTCACGCAGCGAAGGCGGCGGGCTATTCCGGCGCGATGTTCCCGTGGCAATCCGGCAGCGATGGACGCGAGGAAAGCCAACGCCTGCACCTCAATCCGCGCAGCGGCCGATGGAACCCCGACTCGAGCGCGCGTGCGCACCATATTGGCATCGCCGTGGCCTATAGCGCGTGGAAGTTTTACCAGGTCACCGGGGATCTCGCCTACCTGATCGACTATGGCGCGGAGATGCTGGCCGAGATTGCACGCTTCTGGGTAAGTCGGGCCACCTACGACCAACAACGCGGTCGCTACAGCATCCGGGGCGTCATCGGGCCCGATGAATTCCACTCCGGCTACCCCGACGCGCCCTACGACGGGTCGACAACAACGCATACACCAACGTGATGGCGGTCTGGGTAATCATGCGGGCCTTCGACGCACTGAAACTGCTCCCCCTGCCGAACCGACTCGACCTACTGGAGAAACTCGGGCTACACAGTGCGGAACTGGCGCACTGGGATGAGGTGAGCCGGCGGATGTTCGTTCCGTTCCACGACGGCGTCATCAGCCAATTCGAGGGTTACGGCGAGTTGGAGGAACTGGACTGGGACCGTTACCGCCGACAGTACGGCAACATCCAGCGCTTGGACCGCATCCTGGAGGCCGAGAGCGACGACGTGAACCGCTACAAGGCATCCAAACAAGCCGACGCGCTGATGCTGCTCTACCTGATGTCGGTACCGGAGTTGGGTGAGCTACTCGACCGGCTCGGCTACCGCTTCATGCCCGACAAGGTCCCAGAAATGGTGGACTACTATCTGGCCCGCACGTCGCACGGGTCGACGCTCAGCGGCGTGGTGCATACCTGGGTGCTCGCCCGCGCCAACCGTCATCGCGCCATGGAGTTTTTCCAACAGGTTCTCAAATCAGATGTCACAGACATTCAGGGTGGTACCACGTCCGAAGGCATACACCTTGCGGCCATGGCCGGTAGCGTCGACCTCATCCAGCGATGCTTTACCGGAATGGAAACCCGGTCCGACCGTATCATCCTGTCCCCACACTGGCCGGAAACACTTGGCGTGCTGGCGTTCCCGATCCTCTACCGCGGTCTGCACCTGCACCTACGGGTCAGCGGAAAGGGCGTGATCATCAGCGTGGATCCACGCGATGCTGCCGGGGTCGAAGTGGAGTGCCACGGTCGAGTCGTTCAGCTGATGCCCGGGACCACTGTCCGATTCCCCGGCTGATGGCACACTCGAGCCGTGATCGCTCATGCGGCTAAAAACAGCAGCTGGCTGACCCGCAATGTGTGGGTACTGTCGGCTGTTTCGTTCCTCCAAGACACCGCCAGCGAACTGCTGTATCCGCTGTTACCCATCTACCTCACTGCAGTTCTCGGTGCGCCGCCGGCCGTCGTGGGAGCCGTCGAAGGCGCGGCCGAGGGAGCGGCGTCGCTGACAAAACTGGCGGCCGGACCACTCGGGGATAGGTTTGCGCGGCGTCCTCTGATCACGGCGGGCTACGGTATGGCCGCGCTCGGCAAGGTGATCGTTGCAGTCGCCGGTGGCTGGCCCGGGGTCCTGACCGGACGCGTGGTCGATCGAGTCGGCAAGGGTGTTCGGGGCGCACCGCGCGACGCACTGCTCGCTGACGGAATCGACGAAGCCAGCCGCGGCCGCGTGTTCGGGTTTCACCGCGCGATGGACACACTCGGCGCGGTCGTCGGACCCTTAATCGGGCTTGCCGGATACGAGTTGCTAGACCATAAGATTCCGCCGTTGCTATACATCGCGATCGTTCCGGCCGTGCTGAGTGTCGCCCTGGTGGCGTTGGTGCGAGAGAGTCCCCGACGGGTCGAACGTGCGCACCGACCACCGATGGGGGCGGCCCTGCGTAAGCTGCCGCGCCGGTATTGGCAGGCGATCGCTCTGCTGGCGACTTTCGCCGCCGTCAACTTCCCAGATGCCTTGATCCTGTTGCGCCTCAGAGGAATCGGATTCTCCGTGGCCGAAGTTATGCTGGCCTACGTGGGATACAACGTGGTATATGCGTTGGGCAGCTACCCGGCCGGCGCGCTCGCCGACCGCATCCCGAGACCTGCGGTGTTCGGGATAGGCATGACCTTTTTCGCGGTCGGCTACATCGGGCTCGGACTCACAACCGACAAAGTCGCGGCCTGGCTCATCCTCGGGCTGTATGGATTGTTCACCGCATGCACCGATGGGGTCGGAAAGGCATGGATCTCCGGAATCGTTCCCGCGGAGCTGCAGTCGAGCGCACAAGGAATATTTCAAGGCGCGACGGGCTTCGCGGTTTTGTCGGCAGGACTGTGGGCCGGTCTGCTGTGGGGGGCGAGAGGCCAACTGCCGCTGCTGATCTCAGGAACCGCGGGTGGCTTCTTTGCGGCAATCCTGCTCACCCTGTCCGTCGGTGCGTGGATTCGCTCCGAATCCGGCACTGCACCGACTAACTAACTGCAGAACGAAATATCGGCGGAGGCGCGCGCCTGTGAATCGGCCTCGTGGGCTCACCTCTTGCTGGCGCGGATGTGGAATCCGGTGACGATGTGGGGCTCGATGGCAAGCACAGTGTCTGCGTGATTCACCCACGGATGCAGCAGTCGTTCATAGCGCGACACCTGGCCAGGATCCTTGACTCGGTGCGCCCAGCCGGTAGCGACAACGCTCCAACCGGACTGGCTCTGAGAATCGAAATCGTCTGCCTCGTAGGCGACCACCGCACCATCCCCAGCGGATGCGACGACACTGGAGATTGCCGTGCTCAGTCGGGTGCGGATGATGATCCGGCCTTCGTCCACCAGATGGTTGACCGGGCGGACGGCCGGCAGTGCCTTCTGGGTAAATACCACCCGGCCATAGTCGACGCTGTCTAACAGCCGCATTGCCTCGCCGTGACTCAACATCTGACCGTTGTTGGCGGGTTGCGCTAGGCCAAGACCGCCGTCATAGTTCCGATCAACCACGATCATCCCTGCGCTTTCGCGGCCGTGGGCTTCACGCTTTCGCGCATTACCCCTCAGCATTTGCTAAACGCTGCGGATGAACCTAGGGCCAAAGGCCCCTACATCCGATGACAACAGGCACCGATACGCGACCAACGAAGTCGACTCAGGTGGTTAGACGAGGCCATAAACGTCCAGAAGTCGAAATCGTGTCGCATCGAGACGCTGGCCCAGATTCGAAGCCACTTCCTTTACCAGCTCGTATCCCAGCTCGTGATCCCCTTCGCATTTTGCGCGCAGACACTTGCCATCCATCGCGATCGCTCGGGTCATCTCCACCGCGCGCGCGTCGAACCGCCACCGATAGGGGGGTATCAACCAAGACCATCCGAGCATGTCGCCGCGGCCTAGAGTCTCAATCGTCAAGCTACCGTGACCAGGGGCCACGACTTCGAGCGCAACCTTTCCTTCCCGGATGAGATAGAAGACATCGGCTTCTCTGCCTTCTTGAAAGATGAACTCACCGGCGTTGAAGCGGACGTTCGCCGCGCATCCGACCACCAGTTGATGACAACGCGGGTCCACCCGGCTAAAGAACGGATGCTTAGCCAGCACGCCTTCAAGCGTCTTCATTGCTTCTTCCTTCCGGGTACGCAGCTCCAATGTTGGACACGGGCGCCAATGCCTCGTGACAGACGGCCGCTGCGCCAACGGTTTTCGCGCACCGCCGACGCGGGCGCCGAAATCGTGACACGACTCCAGCGGCCGAGTGCTTTGGTAACACGCGCACGGTACTGACGGCTGTGGGCCATCTAGATTCTGACGACGCTGTGGGGTAGCGCAGCAGAGGACAAGGTCCTCGCTTTCCTGCCCGCCCTTCTTCCCGGTCCGCCGCGGTCCACTGGTGACCGGCTGCAGAAGCCACTCCCTTGGCATAACCCGTTCGGGTGACCTTCGGCCCTGGCAGCGTGCGTGCCGCTGTGGGAGGTTGGCAGTTGTGGCGCAATCGCAGGTTCACGCGGGCACCAGAGTGCCCGACCGACAAGGCGTGCCGGCGCGCTCCCCCGACAGTGATCGGGCCCCGGATGAGATGCCGGCAATGCCGCCGATCGCTTGACGCGCAACGAGAGGACAGGTAATGAGCACATCCGGGTACGTCCGCTTTTTTGAGGAGTTCGGCATCGATGACGTGCCGCTCGTCGGTGGAAAGAACGCGTCGCTGGGCGAGATGTTCCAGAAGCTGTCCGGGCAGGGCGTCCGCGTCCCGCATGGATTCGCCATCACCGCCCAGGCCTATCGCCACATGTTGGACGAGGCCGGCGCGTGGGACCGTCTGCATGCCGAACTCGACGAACTCGACCCCGCCGATGTCGCCGCGCTGGCGCGTAAAGGCAAGCGCGCCCGTGAGATCGTCTACGGCGCGGGGCTTCCCGACGACCTGGCCGCCGAGATTCTGAATGCCTACCGCAAGCTTCAGCAGGAGTACGGCGAGGAGGTCAGTCTCGCTGTGCGGAGCTCGGCGACCGCCGAGGACCTGCCGACGGCGAGCTTCGCCGGCCAACAGGATTCGTATCTCAACATCAAAGGCGACGAGAGCCTGCTCGATACCTGCCGCCGTTGTTTCGCCAGCCTGTTCACCGATCGCGCCATTCATTACCGGATCGACCAGGGCTTCGACCACTTCAAGGTCTCCCTGTCGATCGGCGTGATGAAGATGGTGCGCTCCGACATCTCGTCGTCGGGTGTGATGTTCTCCATCGACACCGAGTCGGGCTTTCGCGACGCCGTCTTCGTGACGGGCGCCTACGGCCTTGGCGAGAACGTGGTTCAGGGCGCCGTCGACCCCGACGAGTTCTACGTCCACAAGCCGACTTATCTCGCGGGCCACCGCGCCGTGCTGCGCCGCCTCATCGGCGACAAGGCCGTGAAGATGATCCTCGTCGACGGCGAGACGAAGAACACGACGCGAAACATTCCCAACACCAAAGTCCGACCGTGCTCGGTTCTGCCTCACCGATGAGGACGTCCTGGAGCTGGCCGGCTACGCGTGCACCATCGAGGCGCATTACGGGCGGCCGATGGACATGGAGTGGGCCAAGGACGGCCTGGACGGCAAGCTCTACATCGTCCAGGCCCGCCCCGAGACGGTGGCCTCCCAGCACAGCGCCACCGCGCTGGAGTCCTATGTGCTCGAAGGCCGCGGCGAAGTACTCACCGAAGGGCGCTCGGTCGGCGAGAAGATCGCCTCGGGTGCGGTCAAAACGGATCGAGAACCTCACGCAGCTGGACGAATTCGAGCCCGGCGAGGTACTGGTCGCCGACACCACCACACCCGACATGGAGCCGGTCATGAAGACCGCCGCAGCGATCATCACCAATCGCGGCGGTCGCACCTGCCACGCGTCGATCATCGCTCGCGAACTCGGCATTCCCGCCGTGGTCGGCACCGGCGACGCGACCACGTGCGTGCCCGATGGCGCCGTCGTGACGGTGTCGTGCGCCGAGGGCGACACGGGCCGCGTGTACCGGGGGAAGATCGGCTACCACGTCGACCGAACTGAGGTGGCGGATCTGGCGCGGCCGCGAACCCAGATCATGATCAACCTCGGGAACCCCGACCTCGCCTTCAAGACGTCGTTCCTGCCGAACGACGGCGTAGGACTCGCCCGGATGGAGTTCATCATCAGCGAATACATCCGGATTCACCCGCTGGCCCTGCTGCACCCCGAAAAGGTCGACGACCCCGAGGCGCGTCGGACGATCGATCGGCTCACGCGGGGCTATCCCGACGGGAGCGCCTTCTTCGTGGAACGCCTTTCCGAAGGGATCGGCACCATCGCCGCCGCCTTCTGGCCCAAGCCCGTCGTGGTGCGGATGTCGGACTTCAAGTCCAACGAGTACGCCAGCCTGATCGGCGGAGCAGTCCTTCGAGCCATCCGAAAGCAACCCGATGATCGGGTTCCGCGGTGCCTCGCGCTACGCGCATCCCGCCTACGCCGAGGGCTTTGCGCTGGAGTGCCGCGCGATGCGGCGTGTGCGTGACGAGATGGGTCTGACGAACGTCATTCTGATGCTCCCGTTCGTGCGTCGAATCGCCGAGGCGGACCTCGTCCTGAAGACGATGGCCGACCTCGGTCTGCGCCGGGGCGAGAACGGACTCAAGGTGTACGCGATGTGCGAGATCCCCAACAACGTGATCCTGATCGATGAATTCGCCAAACGTTTCGACGGTTTCTCCATCGGATCCAATGACCTGACTCAGCTCACCCTCGGCGTCGATCGGGACAGCGAGATCGTGGCCTTCGACTACGACGAACGCGACGAGGGCGTCAAGGAGATGATTCGCCTGGCCGTTGAGGGCTGCCGTCGCAACGGGATTCACTCGGGGCTGTGTGGGCAAGCACCTTCGGACTACCCGGACATGGCCGAGTTCTTGGTCGGGCTCGGCATCGAGTCGATGAGCCTGAACCCCGACACGGTGATCAAGACCACCCGCCAAGTGCTCCAACTGGAGAAACAGCTCGTGCCGGCTCAATGAGCAGCGACGCGTTCGATCGGCCCGCAGCCGGACCTTTCGGGAGCTATGTTGCGCCGCGCTGAGTCAGCCGCAGATGGCGCGGGCGCGGCACGAACTCCAGCGACAACAACACCATCAGCGCAGCCGGGATGTGATGCACGCATAACACCACGTAGCGACGCTCGTCCAGCGCGTGGAACTTGTGGAGGTAACGGTAAAGCGACTCAAGCTGAATCAGCGGGTCCAGTAGATGAATCAGGCGATATGCGATGCGCTGCAGCGGGCTCCGGCGGGTGGCGTCGAAGATCTCCGGAAACGCGGCGAATGCCAGCGAAAGCCGCAGTGCATGAGCCTTTTTCGCCTCGCCAATCATGTCGACGCTAAGCCGCTCGTCGACGCCGTTGGGAGCATCTGGGAGCCGGAAAGGCACGTCGAGGCTCACTTCCGATCCTTCTCCCGCGGTTGCGTAGCGGTGAAAGGCCACCAGTCGCCCGAACCGGTCCCGCGCGATGGCCAACTTGATACCGGGGAAGCGGCCCTGCAGCACGCCGTCGAGATTCATGCAAAATCCGCGTTCGCTGCGCGCGGCGCGGTGTGCGGCATAGAGCACCTCGGTCAGCTCGGAGAACAATGCACCGTCGAGGCCCTGCTCGTCCACGACTTCGGTAGTGACGCCACAGTTGTGGGTGCGCTGCACTGCTTGGCGAAGGTTCCGATATCGGCGACCGTGCATGGTGAAGTGGCTGACATCGACGACGACGTCGCGGCCGATCGGCACCGCCAGCATCGGCTGCCCCACCGTCTCCTTACGCCACAGACCCACGTGCCGCTGGCCGCAGGCCAACACGATGATCTGCCAGCCCCTGCTGCGGCACATCCGGACGAAGTCGGTTACCACAGTGCCGAATTGGCTGACATCGCCAATCGGGTCGCCGCTGACTACGGCGAACCCAAGCCGCGTGCGGTAAGCGATCGCCGCTGTCTTGCCGGTGTTGAAGTGATAGCACTTGCAGGAATGCATGGCAAAGGGCGCCAACGGATCCCCGCGTGTAGCGTTGACCAGCGCCCACACCTGCTCCAGCATCTCCGGTTGCGGTTGCGCCGCGGTAGGCAACATCAGCACGAGTCCGCTGCCGGCGATGAGCATGTTGCCGAACACTCCAAATGAAAGGAAGTGCGTACCCAGGCCAGCACATATAGTTGCCGCCGCCGTCAGCGTGTGCCCCGTGGTCACCGGCCGGCCCAAGAAAACACCGCGCGCAATCAGGGCTACTGCGGCCAGTAACGCCACTGACCATCCGAAACGGCCGGGCGCAACCCGGTCGTAGCCGAGGTGGTGCCGCGCAACCAGGATAGTCAACCCACCCAGGACGCAGAACAGCATCAGCGCGCTGATGTAGCGGAGCGCGGGAACATCGAGTCTGACCAAAATGCGTTCGCGGCCCCGCGCCGGGGTGGCCCGGCCGCTGCTCTGACTAATCTTCACGCGGGCCTCATGAATTCATCAGCGCCCCAGATGATCACAGGATACGCCAGCAGTAGTAGCGGATCCGGTGGAAGGGTCAATTGGCGCGCCAACTCGGAGGGCACCGGTTCTTATGCCGGCGCCGCAAGATGTTTGACCCGTACCGCGGGAAGCGCCACCCAACCTCGCGCGTCGACAATTCCCCCGGATGCGCCGTGGCGCCCGAATCCCTCTGCTTGTCAACGCTGTTCGAATCAGTCAAGTTCGTTCCGACTTGGCGCATCCCGCTTGGTATCCGCGCTGGGTGATGGGGGGCAGCAGCCGGGGGTTGGTCAGACACAGGAAACCCCTTTTCGTAGCGGCCGCAAGCAATCGTCTCGACCGTAATAACGCGACCAGTACACCCGCAAGAGTCATTCGTCCCCCCGTGATGGCCTTAAGTCCCGGTTATCAAAAGGGCCAGGACGCCAGAAATGAAACGCGAGAGCTCGAAATGGGAACTAAGACATCAGGATTCCCGCCGGCGCACCGTCTGGCGTCGGCAATGAGTTGACCGTTTGTTAGACCCGCATCGAACATAAGCCAATGCGCCAGCAGCAGGAACCCAGCCAAGCCTGCACGGTCGCTGGTCAAACACCAATCGCAATGCGGTGGAGTCGGTTTCGGTGCGGGAGGCCCGGGTGGCGGTCAAGCCAGTAGTAGGCGACCAGCTTGACGCGGTCGTTGATCAGAAACCAAATCAGGGCGTAAGCCCAGACGATGGCGGCCCAGCCCCACCCCAGTGGCGTCATGAGCACGCCGTAGACGGCGATCAAGGTGGCGAGCACCTGTGTACCGATCACCGCGGCCAGCAGGACGGGCGCGGGGGCGGGGCGAGACCAGAGCGGGCCGCGGGTGCGGGTGACAAACACGGTCAGGTGGCCGGCAACCGATAGTTTGAGATAAATCATGGTGCGGATGAGGTCGCGGTTCAGTCCGAAGACCTTGTCGGCGAGGCCGAACAGCAGAAAGCTCGCGCCGACGCCCGCGACGCCAAGCACGGTGGCGATGGTCAGCACGGCGCGCATGTCCCAGGCGGCGGGCTTGGGCGCGCCCCGGACGTGGTCGTAGGCGATGGCAAGGATGGCGCCGTCGTTGAGCAGCGCCAGGAAGACGATCATCACCGCGGTGACCGGGAAGAAGTTCATGAACACGATGGCCAGGGTGATCAGCAGGAGCACCCGGATGGTTTCGGTGATGCGGTAGGTGGCGTAGTTGGTCATGCGGGCGAAGATTTCGCGGGCCTGCCGAATGGCCGTGATGATCACCGACAGCCCGGGTGCCAGCAGGACCACGTCGGCTGCGGCCCGGGCGGCGTCGGTCGCGCCAGCCACGGCGATGCCGGCGTCGGCTTGTTTAAGCGCGGGGGCGTCGTTGACCCCATCGCCGGTCATTCCGACGATGTGGCCACGGGCCTGCAGTAGCCGTACGATGCGGTATTTGTGTTCGGGAAATACTTGGGCAAACCCGTCGGCCGTCGCTATGTGGGTGGCCAACTCGCCTTCATCGGTGGCGGCGTCGAGGGTGGCGGCGTCGAGGATATTCTCGCCCATGCCCACTCGGTGAGCGATTTCACGGCCGATAGCGACCTGGTCGCCGGTGACCATCATGACCTCGATACCGAGTTCCCTTGCGGCGGTGATGGTTTCCGTGGAGTCTTCGCGGGGCGGGTCAGCCAACCCCAGCACCCCCATCAGCCGCCAGGTCTGGTCGGCGTCGGTGCGGGCGACGCCCAAGGATCGGTACCCGTGTCTGGCGAAGCGGTTGACCACTTCGCTGATTTGGGCGGCCGCGCTGTCGTGGTCGCACAGTGCGGCGATGATCTGCGGGGCGCCCTTGCTGACGAGAAATTCATGACCGCCGGAGTCGCGCACCACCGCTTCGGTGCGTTTACTGACCGGGTCGAACGGGGTGAACCTCTCGACGCGCACCCGGGGTAGCTCCCCGGCGGCGGCCAAGACAGCCGCGTCGATGGGATCGTTATCCTCTGCGCGCGAAGCAAACGCCGCGACTGCGAGCACGTCCTCGTCGGAAAGGCCTGGCGCCGTCCAGTGGGCTGCGAGGGCTAGTTTGTTTTGAGTCAGCGTGCCGGTCTTGTCAGAACACAACAGGTCGACACCGCCGAGTTCTTCGACCGCCGGCAGATGACTCACGACCGCCTGCTCCCGGGCCAGTTTGCGAGCGCCAACCGCCATCGTCACCGACAACACCGCAGGCAACGCCACCGGCACCGACGCGATCGTGACGACGAGGGCGAACTCCAGCGTCTGCAACACCGGATTTCCGCGCACCAGTGACACCACCACCGTCAATGTCACCAAGGCAACCGCCAGCATGATCAAGTAGTTGCCGATACGTAGCACTGCGCGCTGGAAATGGCTGACCGTGCCCGCAGTGTCCACCAACGCCGTGGTCTTCCCCATAAACGACGACGCTCCGGTTGCGTAGACCACCGCGTCGGCTTCCCCCCGCACCACCACCGAGCCCGAAAACAACACCTGTCCTTGCCCGCGGGAAACGGCCAGCGACTCTCCGGTCAGCGCCGACTGGTCCACCTCAAGGGTCACGTCATCGAGGACCCGCAGATCAGCGGGCACTACATCACCGAGCCTGATCCGCACCACATCGCCGGGCACCAACTCCCGCACCACGACGGTCAGCCAGGCGCCGTCGCGCAAAACGCGAGCCGCAGAGGCCAAGCCCTGCTTGAGCGCAGCGATCGCGCCGGCCGCCTGGTGCTCCTCGACGAAGGCCACCAACCCGTTCATCGCGAGCAGCACCCCGATGATCGCAGCATCGGTCCAATGCCGCGCCGCTAGCGACAACATCAGCGCGACCTCGATCATCCACGGGATCGGCGCCCAGAAATATCCCAGAAATGTGAGCACCGGATTGCGATATCGCTCGGCGATCTCGTTGGCACCATAATGCTGTAGCCGTTGCAACGCCTCGGCTCCGGTCAAACCCTTTGCCGAGCTATCCAATTCGTTGAGCATCTGCTCCAACGGCACCTCGGTCGGTTGGTCAATAGCGTCCGTCAACCCACACCTCCTACCGGATGTCGCAGTTCGGATTTCCAGATTCACACACGTCTTTGGATGCGCAAAGGGTCGGAGGGCCCTAAACGGTTTCCTCGCGGTCGGCGCTCAGTCTTTGGCAGCGCAGTGTGGGCGATGGCCTGGCCGGCTGATGGGTTCGGTCAGTTCCGGACTGCTCCGTTATGCACATTGTCCGGTCGCGATCATCCACGACGAGGACCCGTTGATGCCGCATCCCAGCAAAGCGCCCGTGTTGGTCGGCATTGACGGCTCGTCGGCGTCCGAGTTGGCGACCGCGATCGCATTCGATGAGGCCTCACGCCGCAATGTGGGGCTGATCGCCGTGCATGCATGGAGCGACGTCGATGTATCGGAGTGGCCTGGAATCGATTGGCCTGAAACACAGTCGGTGGCCGAAGAGGTATTGGCCGAGCGATTGGCGGGCTGGCAGGAACAGTATCCCGATGTCCGGGTGAGCCGCACCGTAGTGCGCGATCAGCCGGCACGTCAGCTCGTCCAGCGGTCCGAAGAAGCCCAGCTCGTCGTCGTCGGCAGCCGGGGCCGCGGCGGATTCGCCGACATGCTGGTGGGCTCGGTCGGCGAAACCGTCGCCCAGATGGCACGGATGCCGGTGATCGTGGCACGCGAGTCGGGCGCCTAGATCCGGGAAAAGTTGATATTGCGTTTGAATCTCTTAGCCGCGGACGACGAGCACTGAGCAATCGGGGTGACGGAAGAGCGGATGTCCGGCTGGCCCGATTAGCCGCGCCAGCTGATCGGCCTCGGCACCACTGATCACCGCGAGCTGAACTCGCTCGTGGTTGGCGCTCAGGAAGCCAGCGATAGCGTGCTTTGTCGTGATCGGGTAGACGCGCACTTCGGGATGACGCTGGCGCCAATCCTGAACTCGACGTTCGAACGCGCCGTCCGCATGCTCAGTGAGTTCCTCTGGTCGACCGCCGAGGACGAGCATCGGCGCCCTGCGTAACCTTGCTTCCCATGCGGCGTAATTGACGACGGCATCGTTGTCGGTTGCGTCGGTCATCCGCACCACGATCCAATTGATGTCCGGCGGTGGCTGATCCAGCTTTGTACGTAGGACAGCGACCGGACAGTGCGCCGTTTCGGCGAGTTCGGTTGCCGTAGAACCCAAGATCGAGCGGGCATAGCGCCCGATCCCGAGGGAGCCGACGCAGATCATCTCGGCGTCGCGAGACGCCTCCACGAGCACCGGTCCGGCCGGGCCACGCGGGATCTCGGTTTCGATCTTGACGGACTTGTGGCCTGCCTCCACTGCGAATTGGGCGCCGCGAAGCGATGTCTCGGCGTGCACGAGGTCGCTGGTGAAGTCGTCCGGGGATGGATGCGTCTGCTTCATGATTGAAACGAGGCGCAGCGGAACACCGCGGCTTATGGCCTCATCGACACCCCAGAGTGCGGCCGCGATCGCCGCCTGCGACCCATCGATACCCACGATGATCGGTTTCATCGTCCGCACTCCTCTCCGGATCTTTCCCGCAAGCCCCCTAGAATCAGGGCCGGCATCGATCCGATGCGGGATCACCCAGCGTTCGAATAGTTTTCCGCACCTTGACGATGCGCGCTCGGGCCCGGTGCCGGGTGGGCGAGCCGGTAAACATCGATCAGCCGTCCGAGATCGCTTGGCGTGACAATGCCGACCACCTGGCCCCCGTCGACGACCAGGGCACGGCTACCGTGACCGGCTGCTGCCAGCCGGTCAATCAACGCGCTAAGCGGCTCCTGCGGTGCTGCGATAGGCACGCTGCTCAACGGGAGAGCAATCTCGCGCACGCTGATCGTGGCGCGTCGGCCGGGTGCCAGATCGCGCAACTGCCGCAGTGTGACCAAGCCGGTGATCGATCCATCCCGATCGGCAACGGGGTACGCCGAGTGACGGTCCCCGAGCACATAACGCTGAATGAAGTCCTCGACGGTGATCCATCCGGGAGCGGTCTGCGGCTGGGCGGTCATTGCGTCGGCAACCCGCACGCCGGTAAGAGCCTGCTGGGTAGTCAGCTTTATTTCCTCCTCGCGAGCGGCAGTGAAGATAAACCAGCCGATGAACGCCAACCACACGCCACCGACAAGGCCACCCGCGAGAAACTCTGCCAATCCCAACATGATCAGGATGATGGCGACCACTCGCCCGGCGTGCGCCGCGCCCACCGTGGCGCGCACACTATCGCCGTGACGGCTCCACAGATAGGCACGTACTACCCGGCCACCGTCCAACGGGGCACCCGGCAGCAGGTTGAACAAGCCCAGCAGCAAGTTGATGGCAGCCAGCCACCAAGTAACACTGACTACGATGGCCGCGGCGTGCACCGCGGGAAACGCGATTGCCAGCCCGGCGAATGCCGCGGACAGCACAAGGCTGGTGGCCGGACCCGCGAAGGCAATCCGGAAGGCCGCTCTAGGTGTCTTGGCCTCGCCCCGGAGAGTCGTCACACCGCCGAAAAGCCATAATGTCACGTCCCCCACGCTTACCCCCATGCGGCGGGCGACGACCGCGTGCGCGACTTCGTGTGCCAACAGCGACGCCAGCAACACCAGCGCCCCGCACACGCCGGCCAGCCAATACGCCAGGTGCGAATACCCTTTGACGGTGCCGGGCAGCGTGCTCGCCAGGCTCCACGTGAACAACCACAGGATCACTAACACGCTCCAGTGGACTTTCACTCCGAACCCGGCGATTCGCCCGAGCGGAATGGCATCACGCATCTCAAAACCTCCCCAAAACTATTGGTGGACAGAGCCCAACCGTCGTCGACGGACAATCCTGGCCGCCAATCGAACTGGCCCGCTAACGTAGACGGCTGGTAATGGCCTCCGCCTCTTGAAGGTAGGCCGGCGCGGTAGCTGACACTAGGGTCGTTGGACCTTGTGTCGGCAGCCGATAGGCCTCACCCCGACGTGGCCTCGGCGGCGTGCGCTGAACCCTCGAGAGAGGAAGACCGTCAAACAATTTCGAGAGCCGGGCGCGGGTGGGAGGGCTCTGTCATCGGCAGCCGCTCGACTCGGTGTTTGATTCCAAGTAGGAATCCCCGCATGCCCCAAGCGATCACCGGCCTCGCCAGCTCCACGGCGAGCACTTCGCCTGGGTGGCGCAGAGCGATTCTGGCGCGGGTGACGAGGCGGACACCGTGCTCCCGGTGCGGTTGCACGTGGAATGACCACACCGCATTCCAGGGCAGGTCTGGTTGCGCGGCGTTCAGCACGATGTACTTTTCGGGCACGATCTCGGCGACGCTCAACGTCAACCCATCTGGTAGCCCCATCCAGCCTTCGGCAGCCAAGCGCACGACATCGCCTACCGCGAGTTGTTGCCACTCCGGGTGAATGCGATCGGCGCCGCGATTGCGAAGACCAACCAGGCTTTTCAGTCCCTTGCTGCTGTAGAAGCCGCCGCGGTCCTGACCTACCTGCAAGAGCCAGGGCCAAACCGCAGATGAGGGCGCGTCGATGTACACCGCCTCGGTTGTCTGAATCGCCGGATCGCCTACCAACGCATCGCCGGGGAGCCGCATCTGACGCTCGCCCTTGGTCGCGCCCCAATTGCGGTAGTAGCGTCGCGCGGCATAAAGCATTGCGAACAGCGCCGCCGTCTCAGTGATCCGTCTCTTCACGTGGGCCATGGCATCAGTCTGCCTGGGCGCTACTCCGTCCAGAAGAGTCGATGGTCCTCGTTAGGAGCGCCAATATGCTCTGACCTTAACGAGTTTGCCGACGACGGTAATCTTCCCAACACCCAGCTCGGTCACAGCGAACAGCCGGGGCGGCTCACCGCAGAGCGGCTGCATGGACGAGCTTTTCGTCAGATAGACCGTTGGGTTGCTGGATGGACCTCGCGGCGTTTGACTCGCGGGTCAGGAAGCCGGTGACTTCGCCGATCGCGCTCATCAACGGCGCCGGGAACACGACGGTGGTGTTCTTCTCTACGCCCAGTTCTGCCAAGGTTTGCAAGTTTCGTAGCTGCAAGGCCAGCGGATGCTGCATCATGATGTCGGCTGCGTCGCCCAGCGCCGCAGCTGCGCGCGCTTCACCTTCTGCGGCAATAATTTTGGCTCGCTTCTCGCGCTCTGCTTCAGCCTCGCGGGCCATCGCACGTTTCATGCTGTCCGGCAGCTGGATGTCCTTGAGCTCGACCAAAGTGACCTCCACGCCCCACGCCACGGTCGTGGTATCGAGAATCTGGCGGATGCTGGCGTTGATTTTCTCTGTCTGGGCGAGCACTTCGTCCAGGGAATGTTGCCCCACGACGTTGCGTAGTGTGGTCTGGGCGATTTGATCGATAGCGGCGCTGACGTTTTCGATGACGACGACGGATTTGCGGGCGTCGACGACACGGAAGTAGGCAACCGCGGCGATGTCCACGCTGACGTTGTCGCGGGTGATGATGCCTTGCGACTGGATGGGCATGGTGACGATCCGCATCGAAACCCGCCACAGGCGATCGACGATCGGAATGATCAGCCGCAGTCCGGGTTCACGAACCCCGATGACCCGGCCGAGCCGAAAGTGCACACCGAGCTGATACTGCTGCACCACCCTGATGGAGGCGGTCGCGAGCAGCATCACCATGGCAAACACGAAAACCGCTACAAAAGCGCCAATTTGGCCCACGACGACCACCTCAATCCATTTGGGCCAGCATTGCTATCACAACACTGCCTGCGACCAACGCTAGGTTCGACAGAGTCGCCAGTCAGCGGCCACAAGTCCCGACCTAGATGGCCGAAAGACCCTTCCTCGCTGGGCGTATGCACTAAGGGTGTGATTGGCCCACCCCTGACACCCAGGTCGACTCGTCACCAGTGGGCGAAGTCGCCCCAGCATGAGAGTTCCTGAGTCGAGGAAGGACTTTAGGCACTCGTGTCGGTGGCGTGGAGCCCATAGCGTTTGGTTCGGCATAAAGTTTGCCGTCCGCTGCGACAGGATCTGCAGCGCCATATCAGCGATTTTGAGGAGATTTTGATAATGACACGGACACCGGAAAAGACCGAGTCACGCTGGTCCGAACTCTCTGACGAGGTGCTCGAATCGGTCGAGGCAAGCCGTAAGCAGGCCGTCGACGCCATTCGCAAGTTCGTCGATCAGGTGGGTGGAGAGGTCCCTGATGAGTCGCGGCGCAAGAGCGTCATCGACGCCGCCTTGGACTTGACTGAGGAGTTGGTCACGGGACGGATCGAGTTCGTCCGCGGCGTGGTGCGAAGCGCCGGCCACGCCGTAGGCTCCAAATAATCGCAAGAGCCACAATGACCCAGGCCGATGGCCGAACGGTTGACCGCAGGGCACCGTCCGGCCATCGGACATTGGACGTGAAGCGCACCCGAAGTGGCGAGCCCGTATTCCGTGCAGCTAGGCGCAATTCGCTCGCGGCAGCCCGGTAGGGCATAAGCCACTGAAGGGTCACCGTCAGTCGGCTCAGTCGAACGCGCGGATCACTTGGCGAGCCACATGCTCGATCTGCCGCCGAGTTTCGTAATCGAGGCGTAGATCGTATGGGGCCGGGATCTCCCCCGTCGTAGTGACCACCCCGGGTTCTTTGTGCTCCCAACGGGCGTTCACCATATCGCCCAATGCGCGCGCGGGCGGATTGTCGGAAAGCACGCTGGCATGGAAACGCTCGATGCCGTCGATGCGTGCAGCGACCGCAAGCGCACCGAGCAGCAGTGTCCCAATCCCACGGCCTTGGAAGGCGTCCGCCACGGTGAGCGCGACCTCTGCCGAGGCGAGGTCGTCTTCATCCCGGATGAAACGTGCATCGGCGATGACCGGGCCGTCCACGCCGTCGGTAACGACCCAGACGAAGTGGTCAACGTAATCGACCTCGAACAGATAGGCCAGCCGCCCCGCGGTGGGGGCACTACCCTGGTATCGCCGGTGCAGAGTCGCTCGCGAGAAGGCTCCGGTGCTCTTGGAACGCTCGGCATCACCGGGCAAGACTGGGCGCAACAACAGCGCGGCGCCGTCGTCGGTCGATATCGCAATCGGGGCGACGTATGCAGCCAACCGCTGCCGCGCTGTGCGGACCATCCGAGCGGCGACTACCGGCATGGCCAGCATGCACTCGAACGCGGCCTCGTACCCGATATAGCCGGACGCGTCATCTTTCGCGATCACCGTCGCAGTTCTGGGTGCGTTTCGCAGCAAAGCGATTTCACCGACAATCGTCCCTGGCGACAGTTCGGTCACGGCAATCTGCCCATCCGGACCGACGTGCCTGATCTCGAGTCGACCGGACGCGATGATCGCGAAAGAGACCGCTCGCTCGCCCTGCCGCATCAGGACCTCTCCGGCGGCGGCATGCAGGGGTTTCAGGTTGATGGCCAATGCTGCAAGATCCTCAGCGGGAATCTCGGCGAACACACTCAGCGTCGCCAACTGCTCGGTGCTAGCGAGGCTCACGCAGGCGCCACTCGCGTGGCAATCACCGACCGACGGTGATCGGTTGCTAGACAGATCATTTCGCCAACTCCTGTGCTGCTGCGCTCCCGACGCAGCTGCTGGTCACCCGATTTACGGTACGCGACCGGCTCGGCCACCGCCCGAGCAGTCTGCAGGTAAGCGCAGTGACCCTGGCGGCCTGGGACTTCGGCAGATCCAGTTCGAGACCGAGCATTCTGGTAGTCGTGCTCTTGGCCCCTACCGCTCGGCCTGCGGCAGTGGTCGAATCGATCGGCGGGGAGACGACGATGAATTCAACCACCCGAAGGGACGTTTGCCGATCCCCACAGGACCTTTGTCTCTATCCCGACCTGATGGACCGCGGCAGCATCCAAGGCATACCAGGTAGCCACCCCATCGCATTCGCTTCGGCATCAATGGATTAGCAACATGAAAGCACCACTCGCCTCGCAAGAGAGCCCCGACCTCGACAAGATCGAGAATCGCGCTCCGTCGGTGGCACGGATGTTCCTCGATCGCATCGCAGCGACCCCCCACGCCGAAGCCTTTCGGTATCCGCATGACGACGGCTGGGAGAGCGTGACCTGGCAGCAGGTCGGCGAGCGCGTGCAACACATTGCCGCCGGGCTGATCTCACTGGCAATCGTTCCGGAGGATCGGGTGGCACTCGCGTCGTCAACGCGCTACGAGTGGGTCCTCGCCGATTTGGCCGTGATGTGTGCCGGCGCAGCGACCACCACGGTGTACCCCACGACCATGGCCGGGGATGTCGCGTATATCGTGGCCAATTCCGGAAGCCGGGTGGTGATCGCCGAAGACCAGACCCAGGTCGACAAGCTGCTCGCGCACCGTGCCGAACTGCCCGATGTGAGCATGGTCGTGATCGTCGACGGCAGGGGCGACGGCGACTGGGTGATCACCCTCAACGAGCTGGAGCAGTTGGGCAAGCAACTGCTCGCCGACTCGCCCAACGCCGTCGATGAGCGGGTCGCGACCGTCGGCCCCGACCAGCTCGCCAGCCTCATCTACACCTCCGGCACCACCGGGTGGCCGAAGGGCGTGCGACTGACCCACGGAGCGTGGACGTACACCGCCGCGGCCATAGACGCGCTTAATATCCTCGGGCCCGACGATCTGAACTTCCTGTGGCTGCCACTGGCGCACGCATTCGGCAAGGTGATGGTGGCACTGCCGCTGCAGGTCGGATTTCCCACCGCGATAGACGGCCGCGTCGAGAGGATTGTCGATAACCTCGCGGCCCTGCGTCCCACCATCATGGGTGCAGCACCGCGCATCTTCGAGAAGGCACATGCCCGCGTCGAGGGCATGGCCGCCGAGCAGGGCAAGCTCACGAAAAAGATGTTCGATTTGGCAATTGGGATCGGCATGCGGGTGTCAAAAGCCCGGCAAGCCGGCAAGAAACTGTCGTTGCTGTCATCGCTGGCCTACAAGGTGGCCGACCGCATGGTGCTCTCCACCATCCGGGATCGGTTCGGTGGCCGGATGCGGTTCTTCGTCTCCGCGGCCGCGGCTCTGGACCGGGAGGTCGCGCAATGGTTCGACGCCGTCGGCATCGTCGTCCTCGAGGGTTACGGCCTGACCGAGACCGCCGCCGCGTCATTTATCAACCGCCCCTATGCTTACCGATTCGGGACGGTCGGCTGGCCGTTCCCGGGCACCGAGGCGAAGATCGCCGACGACGGCGAGATTTTGCTGCGGGGACCTGGTGTGATGACCGGCTACCACGATCTGCCGGCCGCCACCACCGAGGCACTCGACGAGGACGGTTGGTTCCACACCGGCGACGTCGGGGAGATCGACGCCGAGGGCTACTTGCGAATCACCGACCGCAAGAAGGACATGTTCAAGACCTCGCAGGGTAAGTACGTGGCGCCGTCGGCGATCGATGCGAAATTCAAGGGCCTCTGTCCTTATGCGAGTGAGCTCCTCGTCTACGGGGAGGCTAAGCCTTATTGCGTGGCACTGGTCAGTCTCGACAACGAAGCGATCACCGACTGGGCCGGCAAACACGGTCTCGTGGGCAATTCCTTCGAGGAGATAGCCCGCGACGACAAGACACAGGATCTGATCGCCGGCTACATCGACGAGCTGAACCTGGAGCTGAATCGCTGGGAGCAGATCAAGAGATTCACGATCATCGACCGCGAGCTCACCATCGAGGCCGGCGATCTCACGCCGAGCATGAAGCTGCGTCGCAAGGTAGTCGTGGAGAAGTTCGTAGACCGCCTCTCGGCGCTCTACGAACAATGACGAGCGTGGAGA
The DNA here is from genome assembly GCA_963758775.1 of uncultured Actinomycetota bacterium. Taxonomy (GTDB): domain Bacteria; phylum Actinomycetota; class Actinomycetes; order Mycobacteriales; family Mycobacteriaceae; genus Mycobacterium. Next base: position 411,633 of record CAVWWU010000008.1, on the reverse strand, counting down.
CCCGGCCGCGAAAACCTCCACCAGTCGCGAACAGCTCATGTCCGGCCATCCCACCCACGACCACAAACCCCGGGGCGTTTGTCCAGATGCTGACGACGATGATGCAGCGGAAACACGGCCCCACGGAAAGTGCGGCCCACCGGGGATCCGGACGCAGTGGCCGGAGATTGCGCGTACCTACGCGCCCCCGGTGCGTGTCGAGGTCGGTGAAAAGGCCGCGCAATCGGTGACCAACGCCCCGCTTGGACGGGACCTGAGTCCCTATCGCTGGGCTGCGGTAAGCGGATCGAATGAATCATGGGATTGCAGGATCCCAACGACGTCAATATCAGTGTCATCGCTGTCCGACGCCACCCGGGAAGGGAGATACATCCATGAGTTCGTCACCGCAGATCCAAGCCCGCACAGGCCTATTCGCCCGTGTGCTCGGGCCCTACCTCATTGTTGCCGCGCTCACGATGGCGGCACGTGCCTCCTCCATGAGCGCACTGTTGGCGCAATTCGACGCAGACTCTGTGTGGCCTTGGATCACTGGCGCATTCGTGCTGCCGATGGGCCTAGTCGTTATCGTCCTGCACCCCTACTGGCGCGGCGCTGCCGCGACCATCGTGTCGCTGCTGGGATGGCTAACCGCCTTCAAGGGCCTTGCGCTGATGGCGTTCCCTCACGCCTATCTGTCCATGGGGCGCAACGCCGTTGGTGTCTCGCCTTGGTGGCAGGTGGGGACGGTGATCGTTGCCTTGGTCGGGCTGTATCTGGCCGTCATCGGCTGGATTCCCGCCGCGAGTCGGCCGATATCACGCAGTGCGGCACACCCACGGCGCGATCTTCCTCGGGCTGCCTGACGTCGTCGTAGCAACCGACGATGACGGGCGACTTCGACAGCTGCTGAGCGCCGCGCTTATCACCGAAACACACCATGCTGCCGATCGCGGCTGCGAGGTGTAGCGTGAGCTGTGCTGAGGATTTCAGCCAGTTCGGAATGAGGCCAGCTGTCCGCCGCTGCCCTCACTGGGCAGTTGCTCGCGCCGAACACGTCTGATGACAACGCATATCGGGCACATCATGAACGCTCCGCCACTACGAAAGCCTGGCTTCTCGTTTCGCACCGGTGTCTGGTGTCTACCCGTGGGCTCGGTGCTGCACCGGCTCGGGCACGATTGCGCGGATCGGCGCTGCTCGGACCCACCGACATCCTGCCCGCGTCTGGAATGGTTTATCCCGCCAGGACAGCTCGACGAGACCTGTTGCAAGCCGAAGGTGACCACCTCATGAGCGACTTCGCCTACCACACCGCCGAGGCACCGGAGCCGGGCAGCGTCCTAGAACGCGCCCGTCATCTGACTGTGCTGGCTGACCGCGAGCGGATCGCGCATGACCTGAACGATCATGTGATTCAAGGGATCTTCGGTGTCAGTTTGGACCTTCAGGCCACCATCGCCCGTTCCCGATCCAGTGAGATCACCGCTCGACTGAACCGGTCGGTCATCGACCTGCAGGCCGTGATCGCAGACATCCTCAGCACCGTCTTCGAATTGCACGTCACCGGCACGCCGCGGATCGGCTTTCGACAGCAGATTCAGGCCGCGGTCGCCGACCTGACCGAAAACCGCGATATCGCCACGACACTACGCATGTCTGGACCGATGAGCGTGATCGGCGACGACCTGGCCGACCACGCCGAGTTGGTTATTCGAGACGCGATCAGCAACACCGTCCGACATTCTGGGGCAACACAATTGACCGTTGCGGTGACTGTTGCCGACGAACTGGACGTCACGATCACCGACGATGGTTGCGGTACCAGCGCCGACAACGAACCCCACAGCGGACTGTCCACGATGGCATTCCGCGCCCAACAGATCGGCGGTGACTACCACCTCAGAACACCACCAGCAGGCGGCACTGAAGTGAACTGGACGGCACCGTTTGCTCACGGACCATACCCGCACTGATGAACAATTTCGCCACATATAGTCGCCCTCAAATGCCTGCGGCACAACGACGTCCGGGTAACACTCGATGGAACGATTGCCAAAAAGGGGGGGTTCGCAGCATACCTTGGTCGGCGCTAGCGGGTTGACAACTCTGCTTCAGGATGGGACCCCCCTGACCAGGAGGCCACCGAGGATGACATTTCCGTCCAGTTCGGCTGACCAACCCCTAGCTGAACACGCCGATAGCTGGTTGGGTGCGGTTGATTTCATCCACTGCCATGCGGACCAGTTCTGGCACGGCACCTGCGACTTGCGGCGTCAAACCGACGCCATGGCCGGTGTCTGCCACCTCGATGGTGAACACCACAAGCGCTTCGGGTCCTCTTCCAAGTGCCTTCCCCAATGCATGAGTACGGGTGATATCGACGCCGTGCGAACTCAACCCCTCGGATGCGGCGACCACATCGCTTAAGACGCAGCGACGGACGCGGCCGGGCGTCGACGGCGTCATGACCGCGGCGTCGATCACGACAGCGAGCGCGGCACCCGACCACGCCTCAAGCAGACTCACGGGCTCCACGATGTCGGTCACCACACGAACACCGGTCAACGCCAGTTCGTTCAACGCGTCGGCCGCGACAACGCCCACCGCGTCATCGCGCCGATAGCGATTGCCGAGGCCGACGACGACAACTCCGCCGGCGAACCCCCGGTCGCCCTCGGTCACCGGTGCTGCACCGTCAGCGTCAGGAAGTGCGCCGAGCAGGAGATGCAGGGATCGTAGCTGCGAATCAGTTGCTCGCACAGTGTGGTCAGCGCGGCATCGTCGAGAGAGAGATTGTCAGAAACGAGGCGCGCCAGGTCGGTCTCGATCGCTGTCTGGTTCTGGGACGTCGGCGGGATGATCGTCGCCGCAGAAACCAGTCCTTCAGTGTCGATCTGGTATCGGTGATACAGCAGGCCGCGCGGCGCCTCGCTGACACCATGCCCGATGCCGGCACGCGCCGGAACGTCGACGAACGGGCGCGACGGACGTTGGTAATCATCGATGATCCGCAGCGCCTCTTCGATCGCATAGACCACCTCGACAGCGCGGACAATGATGCTGCGGAAGGGATTTCGGCATTCTGCTGAAAGACCAGCCCGCGCAGCTGCTTGTGCCGCTATCGGCGACAGCGCCGACGAATTCAGCGAGAACCGTGCCAGCGGCCCGGTCAGAAAGCAGCCGCCATCGAGCGTTGCATGTAGGGCAGTCGAATACGGCACCTGCGACTCGACGACGTGGTTGGTGAATTCGGTGGCCGAAAACGCCGGGCCGGCACTGCGCGCGATGGTGCCGTTCTCGATGGGGTACCGGCCGGAAGCCGTCAGCGCCAAGAATTCGTGCGCAAGCTCGAGGTCTGGGAATTCAAATCCCGACACCCATTCGACCGTGGCCAGCGCGTTGTCCAGCGCTCGACGCAACTGCTCGGCGATCGGCCTGAACTCCAACCGGGTTGGCACAGAATAGAACCCACCCAGCCGCACATTGACGGGGTGGATGGCCCGCCCGCCCACGAACTCCATCAGCTGGTTGCCCGCCTTCTTCAGCGACAGCCCACGTTCGACGACCTGAGCATGGTCACGACTCATGGCGATGATGTCGGGGTAGCCAAGAAAGTCCGGCGCGTGCAACAGGTAGATGTGCAGAACGTGACTGTTGATCCATTCGCCGCAGTACAGCAGCCGCCGCAGCTCGATGAGTTCATCATCCACTTGGACGCCGCAGGCTTCTTCGATCGCGTTGCAGGCGCTGGTCTGGTAGGCGACCGGGCAAATTCCGCAGACCCGCGCGGTCAGGTCCGGCGGCTCGGTATAGGCGCGCCCGCGCAGGAATGCTTCGAAAAACCGTGGCGGTTCATAGATGCTGAGCTCGACGCTGTCCAGCACTCCATCCTTCACCGTGACGTGCAGCGCGCCTTCGCCTTCCACCCGCGTCAACGTGCCGACATTGAGCGTGCGGGTCTCCGGGGTCACTGCTTGCTCCGCTCGGCGGTGAAACTGGCGACATTAACCGTCGAGAACACCCGGTCGACGTCGCCGTCGGACATGCCGTCGCGGCGCAACAGCGGGATCAACGTCGCTGTTCGCGGTGCCGCGGATGGGCCAAAACAGCCATAGCAGCCACGATGATGCCTCGGACAGAGCGCTCCGCAGCCGGCATGGGTGACCGGGCCAAGACACGGGATGCCATCGGCGACGATCACACACGTCACCCCGCGGAGTTTGCACTCCGTGCACACCGTCTTTGCCGGCAGCCGGGGTTTGCGCCCGATCAGCAGTGCCGCAAGAGTGTCGAGCAGCTGCCCGCGGTCAATCGGGCAGCCCTGCAGCTGGTAATCAACCTTGACGTGCGCCGACGCCGGAGTGGAGGTCGCCAGTGTGTCGATGTACTCGGGGTTGGCATAGACCACCGAAGTGAACTCGGCGATGTCGGCGAAGTTGCGCAGCGCCTGCACTCCCCCAGCCGTCGCGCACGCACCGATAGTGACAAGAAGCTTCGACTGGGCCCGGATTTCGCGGATGCGTTGTTCGTCGCGCCGCGTGGTGATCGAGCCTTCCACCAGCGACAGGTCGTACGGCCCGCCGACCACTGAGCTGGAAGCCTCGGCAAAGGTGGCGATCTGCACCTGGTTGGCGAGGGTGAGTAATTCGTCCTCGCAGTCGAGCAGGGTCAGCTGGCAACCGTCGCAGGAGGCGAATTTCCAGACGGCCAGCGTGGTTGGGCGCATCTACAGCTCCTTGACATGAAGCAGTGGTCCGGCGACGTCGTAACCGACGACGGGCCCGTCGCGGCACAGCAGCAATGGGCCCAGCTGGCAGTGACCGCACCAGCCGATCCCGCACTGCATGTTGCGTTCCAGTGAAACCCGAATGTCCTGCGCGGCCATGCCTTTGGCCACTAGGGCCTCAGCCCCGAAGCGCAGCATCGGCTCGGGGCCGCACAGGAATGCGGTGGTGCGGTCGGGGTCCAGCGCCAGCCGCCGCAACGGCTCGGTGACCAATCCCACTTCGCCGTGCCAACCTTGGACCGGGGTGTCGACCGTGACGTGTAGTTCGATCCGTGGGTCCTCGGCCCACTTTTCGAGTTGGGCGGCGAATACAAAGTCAGACTGTGAGCGGGCACCCACGATGAGCATCAGCTTGCCGTAGCGTGCCCGCTGTGCCAGCGCACCAAGGATCGCCGGACGCAGCGGGCACAGCCCCACCCCGCCGCCGACCATAACCAAGTCCCGCCCGGCGGCCTCGGCGAGACCCCACGTGGTCCCGAATGGACCCCGCACCCCGACAACATCGCCCGGTTGGGCGTCATGCAGGGCTTGGCTGACTGCGCCGACAGCGCGGATCGTGTGAGTGATCGACCCGTCGGTGACGGTGGGATCGCCACTGATCGAAATCGCCGCCTCGCCCACGCCGAACGCGTAAAGCATCATGAACTCCCCCGGTTGCGGAGTCCGCAGTGTTTCGCCAACGGGCGCCAGGCACAATGTTGCCGAATCCGGGCTCTCCACGACGCGGCTGCGCACCCGATACGGGACGGGTGACATGGAAGAGTGGGGCCCCACCGGTACTGTTAGCGGCGTTGTGCTGGTCGCCCGGTCAGGCATCGTCGGCCATTCTTGTTCATCTCTGCTGTGATGTCGATACCAGTCGGACACCAGGCGATGCAGCGCCCGCAGCCTACGCAACCCGACATGCCGAACTGGTCATGCCAGGTGCCCAATTTGTGAGTCAGCCAATGCCGGTAGCGCGATGCGCCGGATTGGCGGACGCTGCCGCCACCGTGGACGTAGGTGAAGTCGAACTCGAAACATGACGCCCAATGCCGCCAGCGCTCGGCGTGCTCACCGGTGAGATCGCTGACGTCCTCGGTGCTGGTGCAAAAGCACGTCGGGCACACCATCGTGCAGTTGCCGCAGGTCAGGCAGCGACTGGCCACCTCGTCCCACTGCGGCGACTCTCGTGACTGGATCAGCAGGTTCCGCAGGTCGGTGTCCGGCATCTGGCGGCCCATCCGATCAGCGGCGGCCTCGACATCGGCACGTGCGCAACGGCTTTCCTCGCCATCGGCCGTCCGGTGCGGAACCTGCGCGAGCACATCGGCACCGTCCTGAGTGCCGATGTCGACCAGGTACGACGACGCGCCAGCTTCGAGGCGCTCCGTCAGCGCGAGGTCGTAGCCCGGCCCGACCGCGGGGCCGGTGCCCATCGATGCGCAGAAGCACAGCCCGCCCGGTTCCGTACAGTTCACCGCAACCACGAAGGCCTGCCGCCGGCGGCCGACAAAAGAGTCGTCAGGATACGCAGAATGGCCGAGCACCCGGTCGAGGGTTGCGATTGCTGCCAGGTCGCACCCCCGTACTCCGAGGAATGCGTACCGCGGCACCTCCCCTTCGGACTGCGCATCACTGGTGCCTTCCCTGCTCCCGGCCCACAGTCGCTGTCTTGGTGGATGCAGGAACTGTTTCCAAGACTGCGGACCTGCCGAATGCCCGAACGCCGCATCGTCGTCGCGACTGCGCACCCGATACTGGCCTGGACTCACATCGACACCCCAACCGCGCGGCAGATCGTCTGCCGATTCCAGTTCGGCCAGCACAATCGCGTTGTCCCGCAACGTCGGACCGACCACGCGATAACCTCGCTCGATCAGCACCTCGACTAGGCGGTGCAGCCCAGCCACGTCTAACCACGCGGCGTCGGAGCCTTGACCCGGTGCGCTCATCGTCACATCATCCGCCACGGCACGAAGGCTGCATAGGGCTGTGGGTCCCACGAACTCTGGTCGTAGAACCATCAGTGTTGATTCGTCCGGCCGCCGTCGTCTTGCAAGCATCTGATCTCGCGGTCCCACTGAGCGGCGCGTGCTCGGTCAAGCCGTGAACGTACGCCAGTTACGAAAGACGTCATGGCGATACCCGTGCACAGCAGTATCGCCAGTGCCGCGCCATAGGCGTCGCCCACTGCATGCCAAGTCGGTGTGGGCGGAGCTACTGGATCGCCATCCTGATCGACCCAAATTTCAATGTGCTCTCCCGCTTTGGCTTCCCTGGCGAGCTGCAGTGGGCCAGTGCGCTCGCCGGCCGTGATCGGCCATCGCGCTTGTACCACGGTCGAGCCCGCGCCGTTGGTCTCGGTCTGCAGAATCGTCGCCGCGACTGTGTGTCGCTCATGTGCCTCCTGCGCGTACCGGCTGTCACGCACGTCGTAGACCAACAAGGCCGCCACACCGGCGACCGGTATCGCGACCAGCGACGCAAAGAGTGCTACCAATGAGACCAAGGCTTCGATGCGGTCGGCGCGCCGGATCAACGGATTGCGACCAAAGATGCGCCCGACCCGCCAGCAGCGTGGGTCTAACGTGAACGTGTCCATCACAACTCCCTTGAGTCCCAACCACTCCTATGTTTGCGACAAGGCAATCGTCGGCGTCCGCTGCCGCAGCATCCAGAGTCATTGGACCCTTTATGCCGTGGCCGGGAGTCATCAAATGGCCTCACGATTCCTTGTCATTACGATCTCCAGTCGAGGTGTCAAAGCCGTAACACTGCACTCTCGTTCGTGGACTAGCCCAAGAGTCTTGGGAATTCGTCGGGCTAGTCGGCGACGTTTCGTTCGCTTTCAGCCATCCACTCGACGAACTCGGAGAGTTCGCGGCGCGGTGTCGACGGCAGCGGGTCCGCGTTGATCGGGGCCCAGCCGACGCGCAGCAGCATCTGCGGATAGCTACCGCTACCGAAGATTTCGGAGCGGACCGCCTCACGTGTCTCGGCCATCTCAAGCGGTTCGGTGACCGGGCAACTGGCCAAGCCCATCGATGTCGCGGTGAGAAGGACGACGCTGGTGGCCTCACCGGCACGTAGCTGCGCGAGCCGATCGTCATTCCGGGTTCCAAGCGCAAGTACTACCGCATTGTCCTCGTCTGGCGACGAGTCCGGTGGCATCGGCAGCGCAGGACCGGCAAACAATCGACCAGGTATTTTCGCCCTGGGGTCGGATTTCGGCGTATTACGGGCCGGAACCCCGGCTTCGGAAGCATAGCGCCCACTCCACGCAGTGAGCTCGACAAGATAATCATGACTCATGTGATCCCAAACAGATTGGGCCACAATATTATGCAGCGTGTCTGTGTCTTCGACTCGGCACAGCGTTACCCCGTTGCGAGCAGCCCGCGCGGCCATCCATGCAATATCGCCGACCGCCACCGGCCAGGAACTGTAGTGGCGTCGGTCAGTTCGCCGCCGCGGTATCGCCGCGGCAAGCGCTATGTTCAGTGAATCAGCGGTCGAGCGAGACAATTCGATCGCAGCAAGGTGATTAGGATCGGCTGGATTTGGCAGGCGATTCACCTTGGCTTGCCACCCGACCGCTGCCAAAGCAATCACACAGTGATTCAGCGCCGCTCCACAACTCAAGAGCAGATCTCGGCCATCCGGATCGGTATTGGGCAGTTGCCGGTTCACGTCGGAGTAGAGATGCAGGCTCTCCGCACCCACCAGCCACCGCCATGGTTGCGTGTTATGGACAGACGGGGCTCGAGAGGCCAGAGCCAGGACCGTTCGGATTGTGCCCGCATCGGGAAAGCGCGTGTTCATGGCTTAGCCCCTTCCGGATAACGCCGTTCTCTCAACAATCGCGTGATTGCACGGGCCGCACGAGAGCACGACGTCCCCAGTCCAAAAGGACTTTGTGCCACGACCGGGCAAGACACGGTGGATTTCGCCGGAAAGCTAGCGCTGCGGCTAACAACGGTCACGTCAACCGATAATTGGTCACCGACAACCGAAGCAGCCGCCCTGCCACCGGCGCACGCCGCTGGCGCGAAATCCTCCGCCACATGGGATTGGCCATAGTTCACCAGGCCAAGGGCAGGCCGGCGCTACGTGGATTTGTCGGTCTCAGCGCGCTTGTCCGCTTTTCCGGTGCTCTGGCCCCGCGCCGCCATTGTGCCCGCGATCGATGTGCACGCGATCGTCAGCAAGGCGCCGAACATCAACGCCGACGCTTCGCCCGCGACGAGGAGGTGCTTTTGGGTGCCGATGGTGGCCGCCGCGACCGAGACGCCGAGCTGCGTGCAGGACATCACCGCAAAACTGAGCGGCTGGCCAAGCAGCCTTCCCACGCAATGCGCCAGCACACCACCCAGTCCCACGCCGACGCCGAGCAGAATAAGTTTCGGGTGTGAAACCAGCTCGCGCACCTGCAGGGAGGCGCCGAGCCAGACGTAGAACAGCGGGCCGAAGAACCCCTCGGTGATGCCGAACAGCTGACGCGCCAATCGCCGCGGTTCGCCGACACTGGCGATCACCAAACCCAGCGCGAAGCCCGCCAGCATGATCGAGACATCAGTGCTGATCGCCAGCGCCCCCAGCCCGAATAGCACCAGCAGGTTCGTCCGCAATTCCAGCGCCAACTCTTGTTTGTGGGAATAGTCGTGCATGCGCTGACGCCAGCCCTTGCGGTCGGCCGCGCGCATCAGCACAAAGACCCCCACCGCGCAGCCCGTGACCGCAAGTCCGCCCAACGCCGCCGTCGGCGCGTGACGAAAGTCAATCACCAAGGGCAGCAAGACGATACCCGCAGTGTTGGCGATGGCTATTTGCGCGGTCACGGAGAGCGCTTGCGGCCCCTGCAATCGCAACGAATCGATCATCGGCAAGGTCATCGCCGCCGACGACGACGCCATCAGTACCGCGTAAAGCGCCGCGTGACCAGTGCCGAACGCCGTCGCCAACCCAAATCCAAAGACGGCCGCGACGGCGCCGGCCAAGATCGCTCGCGCCAACGCCAACGGCAGCGCCGAAGGCAGCTTGGGGTCGCGGACCGGAACGTGGGTGCCCACGACGAACATCACCAGCGCGAAGCCGATATCCGCGAGCAATTGAAACGTTGGGTTGGCGTCGTCGACGAGATTCAAACCCGTCTTGCCGATGACGAGCCCAGCGACCAGCTCACCGATCGTTACGGGAATCCGCAACCGCGGTATCGCCGCCAGCAGCGGACCCGCGAAACCGACGGCGGTCAGTAACGCCAGCGTGTGAAAGCCGAATCCCCCCAACATCAGCTGCCCTTCAGCGACGGCGAGCTCACCAAGTCTCCAATTCCACCAGGATCATGTCCCCGGTCGCCAGCTTGCCATTTTGCATTCTCCGATCATCGGATTCGAGACTCGGAGGTCGAGTTGGCTTAGCTAAGGGACCAGTAGGTGGTTGTGCGACAAGGCACTTCGCCCTTCGCGCAGGACCGCCGAACATCGCCGATTCGAGTCGAATCTCAATCATTGTCGACGGATTATACGAAAAAGCGTGTTTGAGTTAGCGGGGTTGCGTCTTCTTTTCCGGCAGCGATCAGCGCCGGCGGGTTCCCATTCGGTCTGCGGACTGACGCGGGATCTTCTCCGGACCTCGGATACGGCAGTTATCGAACGCCCTCGGGGAGTACCTGCGTCGGAATTTCGGTGTCGGCTTCGGCGGTGATCTGGTCGGTGTGGGTGTTGTAGTCGAACAGTTCGGCGTATCGACCCCAGCCGATAGCGATGTCGAGTTGCCGTTGCGCGTCGTTGGGGCTGAATCCCTGTTGAAGGATGTCGAGGAAGAACCCGGCCCGCAGGGTACCGTCCGGGCAGTCATGCAGAGCATTGCAGATGGTGCGCACCAGCGGCGCTCGGGTGCGTACTTGTTCGGCGAAGATCCGCTTGCTGATTTGGATGTCAGCGGTGGTGAAATCCTTTCCGATCGGCGTCAGTTCGAGGCCGGCGCCGCTGACGCGCACAAAGTCGAGCAGGGCCGCGGCATCCACGAGGGGCAGCAAGTCCTTGGCATCGATGCTCAGGTCGGTGGCGATGTCGGGGATGTCGGCGCGCCCGCCTTTGCCGTAGACAATTTCGACCAGCCCGGCGAGGCCGCCGACCGTGGCCCTGGGTAGGGGGTGGCTGCTGGGCGTGGCGGTGGCGGATTCGACGAGTGCGTTGGCGGATCCGGTGCCGGTCAGCAGTCCATAGACATTGTCGACGAGTGCTTCAAACGATGGCGAACGGCGGTCGCGGGGACGGTCTAAGTCGACAGCCAGTTCGGCCAAGATATGGCCGGGGTTGCTGCTCAGCACCACGACGCGGTCGGCCAGCAGTATTGCTTCTTCGATGTTGTGGGTTACCAGGCAGATGGCCCGGGTCGGGAATTCTTTGCCGGTCCACAGGGTCATCAGCTCGTTTCGCAGGTTTTCGGCGGTGAGGACGTCAAGGGCGGAGAAGGGTTCGTCCATCAGCAACAGATCGGGTTGGAGCACCAGCGCCCGGGCGAATCCGACGCGTTGGCGCATCCCTCCGGACAGTTCTTTCGGGTAGGCGGATTCGAAGCCGTCGAGGCCAATCAAATCGATGGCATCCACCGCACGCGTACTCCGTTCGGCGGGCGCGACTTTGCGTGCTGCCAGCCCGAGTTCAACATTCTTTTGCACGTTCAGCCACGGCATCAGGGCGAAGTTTTGGAACACCATCGCCGTACCAGGGTTGGCGGCATCGAGTTCGGCGCCATGGTTGCGCGCCAAACCGCTGGTGGGAGCGATCAGTCCGGCGATGATGCGCAGCAATGTCGATTTGCCGCAGCCGGAGCGACCGAGCAGCGCGACGACTTCGCCCGCGCGGATGTCGAGGTTGATGTCGTCGAGGACCACCAACGTGCCACCATCGGGCTTGGTGAAGCTTTTGCCGACATGGTCGAGGTGGATGATCACGTCGTCTTCGGTCATGGGAAACCTCCGTCAAGCCTTTCGGATCAGGATAGGGAGAAGCGCCGCTCGGACAGGCGGTAGAGGCGCTGCCACAGCACGATATTCGTCGCCACGACATAGAAGCTCATCGCGATCACACCGATGAGGAGGCGCGGGGCGTCGCCCACCGCGGTGGCGTGCGTGATGTAAGCGCCCAGCCCGGCCGCAGACAATGTAATGCCGTGGTACTGGACGACTTCGGCGACGATGGAAGCGTTCCACGCCCCTCCGGCCGCGGTGATACCGCCGGTGACGTAGCTGCCGAAGATTGCGGGCAATATCAGGGTGCGCCACCTCAGCAGCGTGGGCAGCCTCAGGCTGGCGGCGGCGTCGCGAAGCTCGGTGGGGATCGCGCTGGCCCCGGCGATGACGTTGAACAGGATGTACCACTGCGTACCGAGGGCCATCAGCAGGATGCCGCCCCAGTTCAGGCTGATCCCGGTCGCAAGCAACACGGCGGCGAACAACGGGAATAAGAAGTTCGCCGGGAATGACGCCAGCACCTGCACCACCGGCTGCGCCAGCCGAGTCACCTTGGGATTCAACCCAATCCACACCCCAATTGGCACCCAGATCAACGTTGAGACCACGACCACCACCACGACCCGTGCGAAGGTAGCCAAGCCGAGCAGCGCCGCGTGGCCGACTTCGGTGAAGCCGACGGTGCCGGCGATGTACTCGATCACCCGGAACACGCCGTAGCCGAGCGCGACTATCAGGGTAAGAACGAATACGACGTCGCCGATGCGGCGGCGCACAGTTGATGTTTTCAGCGGACGCCCGGTCATTCCAAACACCGCGGTCACCCGGTCAACCGGATAGACCAACCGCCCGAGCGGATGGCCGACAATGCCAGGAATGCGCGAGCGTCGTAACACGTCCAGCGTCATACTGCGCGGCGCTTCGATGGCCTCGGATTCCTCGATGCGGAATCGTTCGGACCACGCGGTGAGCGGCCGCCAAAACAGCGCGTTGACCGCGAGGATCACCACGATCATGACCGCGATGGCAAGCAGCACCCTCGTCAGGTTTCCCTCGCTGCTGGCAGCGGCGACGTAGGCACCAATCCCGGGCAGGGCGAATTTGTGATTGTTGACGCTCAACGCTTCCGACGCGGTAAGGAAAAACCAGCCCCCGCCGAAACTCATCATGCCGTTCCAGACCAGCGGGATCATCCCGCTGGGCAGGTCGACCCGCCAGAACCGCTGCCAACGTGACAGCCGCAACAGCCGGGATGCCTCGTCTAAATCGTGCGGTTGGGCGATCAGCGATTGGTAGAACGCGAACGTCATGTTCCAGGCCTGCGAAGTGAAGATCGCGAAGATGGACGCGCATTCCAAACCCAGCAGCGAGCCGGGAAACAACGCAATGAAGCCAGTGATCGTGATTGCCAGGAATCCCAACACGGGCACGGATTGCAAGATGTCCAGCAGCGGGATCAGCACCTTTTCGGCACGGCGCGAGCGCGCCGCCGCGGTGGCATAGAAGAACGTGAACACCAGCGACAAGCCCAGCGCGGCAAACATGCGCAGTAGTGACCGCGCCGCGTAATACGGCAACCGAAACGGGTCAGTGGAAATCGACGGCGGCGCGCCCGTGACCGTCCACGGCGCGGCCATGCCACCGCCGATGCGCACCACCAACCACAAGATCACTGCTGCGCCAACAAAAACCGCCAGATCAGCGACCCGGTTGCGCGCCGAGCGCAACGCCACACCCTTGCTGGGAAAGGTCCCGACCACACTCATCCGCACATCACCCGGCTTTCACGATGACCGACAGGAAGGTGGCCGGCAACCTATCATCATTGCGGCTCAACGTGTTACGAGCCGTTGATGATCCATTGTCGTGCCTGCTCGATCTGCCCGCCGGCAAAGTGCCGAATCTTCGCTGACACGAAGTGTGATGCCAACTTCTCGGCGACATCCCCCATGTGTGAGTCGGTCACGATCGCGACTTTCTCGATGTGCTTCTGATGATCCCTGACGAAGCGAAAGTGGGTCATCAACGCTCCCAAACTGTCCCAGCCGGGGAATGTCGGAGCGTTGATAATGAGGCCGGCAAGATCGCCGCCCGCCTCGATCTGGGGATCCACCGCCTTCGCCAGTTCAACAAAGTCGTTTTGGTCGAGCGCAGACTGCGGCCGAACCAGCAGGATGGAATGCGCAGTATCCAGGTCGTACTCGATCATGGTCGGCTCCTCTACGATCGCGGTGGTTTGAGTCTCAAAGCGGAGGTAATCGCTTGGCCTCTGCCTTCGAAATGGTGCCCGCAGCCAGGATCCGGGGGCTAGAGGCCAAAGTCACCGACGAAGAACGCAATTGGGCTCTACAGTCCCGCCCGACGGCATGTTCCGTTCAGGGGCCGGGCCGTCGACGGCGGCCTGCGCTCTGCCACCGCGGGATGATCTTCAATGCGATGTCATCAATTTGGGATCGAGGCTGCGATCAACCGATGGTGAGTGCGATCTTGCCGACATGCTCACCGGCCCGCATCACCCTCAGTGCCTCATCGAGGCTTTCCCAGTCGAAGACATGGCTGATATGCGGTTTGACACCCGCCTTGGACATCACGTCGCACAGTTCGGCGTGAGCGCGCACGCTGCCCACGGTGATCCCGATGACGCGCAGATTATTGAGCATCACTTCGGCGACCGAGATGGGTACCGTGTCGAATCCGCTGAGCACGCCGATGACCGCGACCGTGCCTCCCACCCGTGCCGAATGCACCGACTGCGCCAACGTGGCTGGTCCACCGACTTCGACAATCAGGTCGGCCCCGCGCCCCGCGGTCAGGCGCTTCACCTCGGCGTCCCATTGCGGGGTCGTTCGGTAGTTGATGAGATGTGTTGCACCCAAATCGGATCCGATTTTCAGCTTGTCGTCGGATGACGATGTGAGGATCACGGTGGCACCCAGCGCGCGAGCTAATTGCACGGCGAACAGCGACACCCCGCCGGTTCCCTGGGCGACTACAACATCTCCATCGCCAATATTGGCTTCCACCAGAGCACTCCACGCCGTCACGCCGGCACACGGGATCGTCGCGGCTTCGACGTCGCTGAGGTAATCGGGCGTGCGGACTAACCCGGTCAGAGCGGCCACGCGGTACTGCTGTAGCCACCCGTCTTCCGAGTCGCCGGGCAACTCACGCTTGGCTTCCGGTGTAGGCGGCCCGCCCGGCCAGCCGGGGTGAAACGCCCCCATGACGCGGTCACCGACGTTGAGCGCATCGACACCGGGGCCGATTGCCACCACCTCGCCGGCCCCGTCGCTCATTGGCACCCGTGGCCAGGGCCCAGGCAGGAGGCCCATCAGGTTCACGTGGTCGTGAAAGTTCAGGCTTGACGCTTTGACCTTCACCAGCACCTGCCCCGGGCCCGGTTCGTCGACCGGTCTTGCCACGGTCTGGACGGGTTCTCCAGGACCATTCATCACTATTGCCTTCTGGCCGTCCGGAATACTCATGCGCCGCCTGCCTCCTGGATTGGTTGCCACTCTTGCGACACCGAAGCGCTCCAGCGCGGAGCACGGCGCTGCAGGAACGCGTCGACGCCCTCGCGGGCGTCGGCGCTGCCCATCACGCGGTGGTGTAGCTGGGTCTCCAGCTCGGCGACCTGGCGGGGCGTGTAGCCGTTGATCTGGGTGTCCCACAGCAGCCGTTTGCTCAGCGCGGCCGACATCGGTGCGACGTTGACGGCGATGTCGCGAGCGATTGCTATCGCGTGCTCGAGCACCTCGCCGCTTGGCAGGGCCCGGGTGGCGATGCCCATG
Organism: uncultured Actinomycetota bacterium; assembly: GCA_963758775.1. GTDB lineage: Bacteria > Actinomycetota > Actinomycetes > Mycobacteriales > Mycobacteriaceae > Mycobacterium. The sequence goes on along the minus strand of CAVWWU010000008.1, from coordinate 396,116 downwards.
GCGACCGCCTCGGCGCCGTCGAACGTGCGCCCGGTCAGCAGGACGTCCGCGGCGACGGCGCCGCCCGCCAGATGCGGCAGCGTCCAGTGCGACATGCAATCCGGTATGACGCCCCGACGCACTTGCGCGACAGCGTATTTGGCGTCCTGCGGCCAGGATCCGGATATCGGCCTGCAGGGCGATTGTCAAACCGATCCCGATGGCGTGCCCGTTGACCGCCGCGATCACCGGGGTCCGCAGCTCGAACGCGGCGGGATCGGTGGGCGACGCCGTGAACTCGGCCGACCGGAGCATCGAAAGGGCTTGTTGCGGTGGCGAAGTCGGCGCCGGCACAGAAAGCGTCGCCGGCACCCGTCAGCACGATCACGCGCACCGAATCGTCGTCGTCGCAGTGCCTGTAGGCCCCGTTGAGCAGCGCACCCATCTCAGCGGTGTACGCGTTGCGGTGCTCGGGGCGATTGAGGGTCAACAGCGCGATGCCGTCGGCAATCGCGACGGTGAGGTCGGTCATGTCGGCGCCGAACGATCAGCTCTCATCCCGGTGAACTTACTCACTCCGGCGGGAAGGTGAGCGGGTACCGTGGCGCGGGTGCACCCCGTCGAGAAGCCGGCCCGTAATCTGGCGGTCGATTTCTACCGCTTTTCGGGTGTAGTTCTCATCGTCTTGGGGCATTGGCTGGCCGGATCGGTGACCTATCACGACGGACAGTTCGGTCGCCAAAATCCGCTCGTCGACCTGCCCTGGACCCAGTGGCTGACCTGGCCGTTCCAGGCCGTCCCCGCCTTCTTCCTCGTGGCGGGTTACGCCGGCGCGGTGTCGTGGACCCACCGGCGCGACACCGGGGACAGGTCGACCGTGTCGGCCATGTCGCGCCAGACGTGGCTTCGGCGCCGATTGGCCAGGGTGCTCGGCCCGACGGCGGTCTACGGCGCGCTGGTGTCGGCCGTGGTGGTGACTCTCCAGGTCCGCCATCTCGCCGGTTCGGTGCTGGAATACGCGGGCTGGGCGGTCGCGATGCACCTGTGGTTCCTCGCCGTGTACGTGTTGGTGGTGTCGCTGACACCGAACGCGATTGCCGCACATCGGCGTTGGGGCCTGCTGGTGCCGGCGGCACTAGCGGTGGGCGTTGCGCTGGTCGACGCCGCCTCGAAGGCCGGCCATGTGCCATACCTCGGCTGGTTGAACTACCTGTTGTGCTGGGGGGCACTCTACCAACTCGGAATCGCTTGGCACGGTGGGCTATTGGCCGGTCGCAGGCCCCTGCTGTTGGCATTCGGTTCGGGGCTGGCGCTGGCGCTGCTGATCTGGTTGGGCCCCTACCCGGTCAGCATGATCGGTGTGCCTGGGCAAACGGTGGATAACACGACGCCGCCGACGCCCGCGGCGTTGGCGTTCGGCTGCGCGCAGGCGGGACTGGTGATGGCACTCGCGCCCGCCCTCAACCGGGTGCTGCGAGCCGGCCACCTGCAGCGCGTGCTGTCGGTGGCGAATGCCAATGTGATGGCGCTGTACTTATGGCACATGATTCCTGTCGTGATTGTGGCGACCGTCGCCTATCCGGCGGGACTCCTGGCGCAACCGGTGGAGGGAACCGCGCAGTGGTGGCTGGCCCGGCTGGAATGGGTTGCCGTACTGGGCCTGGTGACCGCGGTCGAGATGATGCTGTTGTGGTGGGGGCAGCGCTTTTTCGCGGCGCCACTCCCCTTGCTCGATGTCCCGCTCGCCGAGCACCGAGCCGAGCCGGTCATGCTGCTCGGTGCCGCGATGACGGCGTATGGCCTGGCGTTCGTCGCCGCCAACGGCTTCGCCCCGGACGGTCGCTTTCCGTGGATCGCCGTACTGGTCTTCGCCGTCGGCGCGGTGTTGGTGGCGCTGCGTCCCACCAAGGCCACGGCATATCGCGCATCCCCGCCTCCGTCGAGACTGCATTAGCGGTAGCGAAATTGCGCTTTCGCAATTCCGCGCCGAGCCACGCCCTCATTGCGGTCTCGGCACGCGGAGCCGTTCACGCGGCCGAATCGGGCGCTCCCCAGGCATCGAGGTCGGGCAGCGGGCGCTGACAAACGGCGCGCGCCTCCTCAGCGCCAAGCCCAAACAGACGTAACACGTTCTCGGTCACGGCATCTGCGGCGTGCACGTCGTCGCGATCGCGGTCTTCCCGCAACAACGCACCGAGTCCCAGCAATGCGCCCCCGGCCGTGGCAAGCGCGAGTTCGGGGTCGTCGATGTGGAACCTGCCGGCCTCAGCGGCGGCCTTGATGTCGCGTAGGGCACGTGGTGCCAGACCGCGGTCGGATGACAGCAGAACCGGCCCGTTGGCCAATAAGATCTCGCTCTCCTGTGGGCGCTGGCGAAACAATCGGCCGGTCAGCCGAAAACTAGTGGCAAAGGTCTCGGCGGGGTCCTCGATCGAGGCGGTGAGGCGGTCCAGCAGCGCGCCGTGGGCGTCCAGCACGTCAGCGACCGCGGCCTGGAACAGCTGCTCCTTGCTCTCGAAGTGGTTGTAGAACGAGCCCATCCCGACATCGGCCGCCTGGGTGATCTCCAGTATCGGCACGTTGACCCTGCCCTCGGCAATTAACCGCTGCGCCGCCCTGACCAGCGCCGTCCTGGTGCGCTCCTTGCGCCGACGCAGGCGATTGCCCGCCGCGCCTTCGTCCGTCGTCGTCACTCTAGGAGTATGCATCACTTTTGAGGATTTCGTCAGAAACCTTGACGGGCCGTCGACATGTATGTGACGATTTCGTCAGTTACTTGGGAGATGGTGATGGATCAGAGCATCAAAGCGCGCCGGGAGGTCCACAAAGACCTGCACAGCGCGCGCGGCTCGCTGGCCGGTGAGCACCCGGGCCGGTCCCGCAATCCAGTGATCAAAGTCGTCGACGTCGCATGGCTCGAGTTCGAAAAACCCAACCTGCTTCGCGCCGAGGCATTCGCGCGGGCCTTCGGCTTCCACACCGCACAGCGCGGACCGGATGAGCTTCATTTGCGCGGCACCAATGCGGGTGCGCCGTGCGTGATCCTGCGCCGCGGGAAGCAGACCCGCTTCACGGGCGTGGCGTTTCGGGCGGCCGAAGAGGTCGACGTGTTGCGCCTGGCCGACAAATCCGGTGCCGCCACGCGGCCGCTGCCCGAGGCGATCGGGGGTCTGTCGGTCGACCTGATCGACCCGAGCGGGATGGCGGTGCGCGTGGTCGCCGGAACGCACGAACTACCGGAGTTGCCCAGCCAGGAACCGCACAGATTCAATTTCGGACACGACCTGCGGCGCACCAACACCTCCCAGCGACCCGCACGTGTGCCCGCACGAGTGCAGCGCCTGGGCCATCTGGTGCTGGAATCGACCAAGTATCGCGAGACGCTCAACTGGTATCTGGACAACCTCGGCATGATCGTCAGCGACTTCCTGTTCTTCCCCGGCCAGCGCCAACGGGGGCCGACGATGAGCTTCATTCGCTGCGATCGCGGATCACTGCCCGCCGATCACCACACCCTGGCGATCGCGTTGGGCCCAGCCAACCGCTACATCCACTCGGCATATCAGGTCTGCGATCTCGACGCGCTCGCCGCCGGCGGTGAATACCTCAGGGACCGTGGCTATTTCCGGTCCTGGGGCATTGGCCGGCACATTCAGGGCAGCCAGATCTTCGACTACTGGCGCGATCCCGATGGCTTCGTGGTCGAACACTTCGCCGACGGCGATATGTTCGACAACACCCTCGAGCCCGGCTGGGCGCCCTTCACCGCGTCCGGCCTGGCCCAGTGGGGCCCACCCGCGACCAAAGACTTCCTCGGACTCGACCCGAAATCGGCCCGCCACGAAGCACTTTTGATGATCAACGCGCTCCGCGAAAACAATGAATTCGATATCCGCCGCCTGATCGGCCGACTGAAAGTGCCCACTTCATGACCGTCTCCGTACTGCGCACTGCCGACTCGTGGTGGATCAAGACGCCTGACGGTGCCGCGCGGATCGACACCGCCGCCACCACCACGGCTCAACTGCTGGCCGATCGGGCCCCGATCGAGGACGCCCCCGGGGGCGACACCGTCGCTGTCGACTCGCTGAAGTTGATCTCACCGGTGACCAGGCCGTGCCGAGTGGTGGCGCAGATGACCAACTTCGAGTCGCACGTCAGGGATGCGGGCATGGACCCCGCATCGATTCCGCTGACGTTCTTTCGAAAGGCATCCGCGTCGATCAACGGTCCGTTCGACGACATCGTCAAACCCGAGCACGTCAGGCTGCTGGACTACGAGGTCGAGATCGGGGTGGTGATCGGGCGCCCAATTCCGGTCGGTACAGCCATTTCCGACGCGAATCTCGCCGAGTTGATCGCGGGGCTGGTCGTCACAAACGACGTGTCGGCGCGCGACATCCAGCTCCCGCAGACGCAGTTCTATGAGGCGAAGTCCTATCCGACGTTCACCCCGGTCGGGCCGGAGCTTGTCTTGCTGGATGCCTTGGAGCTCAAGCGATTTGGTGACCTGCGGCTGCGCCTGAGCGTCAACGGTGAGGAGCGGCAGAACGCGCTCGTCGAAGGCGACATGCTGTACCGGCCGCTGCAGGCGCTGCAGTCGCTCACCCAGTTTCAGGAGCTCGCTCCGGGCGATCTGGTGCTCACTGGCACCCCGGTCGGCACCGCCCTGAGTGCCCCGTCGAAGCCGGTCCAGGTCATCGGGAACTTCTTGCCCCCGGCTGTCAAATGGCGGGCGTTCTTCAAGAGTCAGGCCGCCAACCCGAGATATCTGCAAAACGGCGACATCGTGGAGGCCTCGGTGGCCACCGACGACGGCGCCATCGACCTCGGAACCCAGCGCTTTGCTGTCCGATACGCGTGACTCGGCACGTTTCTGTCGCGATCGTCGGTGCCGGACCGACGGGCATCACCGCGGCCACGCTGTTGGCACAGTACGGCGTGGACTGCCTCGTTTTCGACCGTTGGCCGGGCGTATACCCACAGCCCCGCGCGGTGCATCTGGACGATGAAATCTACCGCGTCGTCGCCCGCCTCGGCCTCGCCGACGAGTTCGCGGCGATCTCTCGACCCACGCTCGGGTTGCGGCTGCTTGACAAGCGTTTCAACGTGCTTGCCGAGTTCAACCGCGACACTTCGCTCAGCGTGCATGGCTTCCCACAGGCCAACATGTTCGACCAGCCGGAACTCGAAGCCCTGCTGCGCGCGAACCTGAAGCGTTACGCGGAAGCCGAATTGCGCAGCAACGCCGAGGTAACCGACATCGCCGATGACGGCGAACGCGTGCGGGTCACGTTTACCGACCGCTCCGATGGCCGGGTCCATCTGGTCGAGGCCGATTATCTACTGGGCTGTGACGGCGCCAACAGCGTGGTGCGCGCCCAGATCGGCTCGGCCATGCGAGATTTGAAGTTCGAGCAGCGCTGGCTGGTAGTCGACATAGCCACCGAGGCGGAGCTTCATCAGTGGGAAGGTGTGCATCAGGTGTGCGATCCGGTGCGCGCGGGCACCTACATGCGAATCGGGGAAGCGCGCTATCGCTGGGAGTTTCGGTTGCTCGCGGGCGAAACCTCGGATGATTTCAGCAGTTTGACCGCGTTGCGGCCACTCATCGCACCCTGGACCACCAACCTTGCGGATCGCGAGTTGACGCTGCTTCGTGTCACCGAGTACACCTTTCGTGCGCAAATCGCCGACCGGTGGCGCCGCGGCAATGTCTTCATCCTCGGGGATGCCGCGCACCTGACTCCGCCGTTCGTCGGCCAGGGCATGGGAGCCGGTCTGCGCGACGCGATGAATCTCACCTGGAAGATCGCCGCAGTCCGCGACGGCACCTTGGCGGCAAGCGTTCTCGACAGCTACGAGCATGAGCGCAAACCGCATACCCGACAGCTGATCCGGCTGGCACTCAATGTCGGCCGCGCGATGACCGGCGGCGGCCGACTCGGTAACGTGGCCCGCCGGCTCGTGTTGCCCCGGGTGCGACTCGTTCCCGGTCTGCGCGACAAGGTCGTGGACTCCACGACGCCGCCGCTACGCCGGTCGGCGTTGGTGCACAAGTCTCGCCGTCCGGGTGAACTCGCCGGGAGCCTGTGCCCGAATCCGATGCTGCGCGGCGGTCAACGCTTCGACGACGTCGTTGGCGCGGGTTTCGGTTTCATCACCATCCACCGGCTGGGTGTGGCCGACGAAGCGCTGCTGCGCGCGCGCGGAGTCGTGATGCTGCTAGTCGACCACGGTTCCGAGCTCGAAAGGTGGCTGCTCCGAGCGCATGTCGCGGCGGCGGTCGTGCGTCCCGACCGGACAGTCATGCGCGCCGGGCGCGACCCCGCTGCGCTATGCGCGTGGACGGCCACCGTCGTTCATCACCGGTGAACGGTGGAGTCACGACGGCCGGGCGACGATCACCGGCATTCTGACCGTGTGCACGACGCTGTTGCTGACCGAGCCCAGCATCATGCGGCCGAGCCCCCCGCGGCCATGACTGCCCACAACGACCAGCTGCGCGGATTCCGACTTTTCGGCGAGTTCTCGCGCAGGTTGATCGCATGCGATCACGAGTTGCACGCTCACGTCGGGATAGCGTTCTCGCCAGCCCGCCAGAGATTCGGAGAGGATACGCTCCTCTTCTGACAACAGCGCGGACGACTCCAATCCCGGAAGTTCGAGAATTGGCATGTCGCTCCATGCGTGCAAGGCAATCAAATCAACGCCGCGACGGGACGCTTCGTCGAAAGCGATCTCCGTCGCAAGTTCAGATGCCGGCGACCCGTCGATTCCCACCAGGACGGGCGCGTGCTGCGGATCGGGCATCAATGGATCCTCGTCACGGACCACCGCGACCGGGCAATTGGCATGTCGAACCACGCTCGAACTGACCGAACCGAGAAAGCCTCGGGCCAGCATTCCCTTACCGGCGCTGCCCACAACTATCATCTCGGCATCGTCGGACATGTTGACCAGTGCCTGAGCGGGAGTCGAAAATACGAGCTCGCTCTTGACGGCAAGCTTGCGGTCGCGCGGCACAGCGTCTTCGGCGATCTTGACGGCGTGCTCGGCAGCCCTGCGCCCCTTGTCTTCCAGCCATACCCCCAACGAGTCCGGGTATGGGACCGGTGGATAGGTCGCGGTGGGGGTGGTCACCACGCTGACCACGGTCAGGGGAATGTTTCTCATCGCCGCGTCACGGGCCGCCCAACAGGTGGCGGCATCCGAAGGCGGCGATCCGTCGACACCCACGACGATGCCGAGATGCTTTATGGCTGTTGACATTTTAGTTCTCCCTCCGTCGCAAGCGACGTTACCTGCCGGCACCGACACGGTCAGGAGGCTTTGGTCCCCACTTCGGGCGACGGCGTGCTCTCGAGCAAACGCTTGCGGCGCCAAAGGGCTGGAGTCGGCGGCGTCAATGGCAAGGTGGCGGCCGCTGGGCTGTCATGGCCGCGACCAACGGCGTGTCGACGCCGATTGGGCCCACCGCGGCAGCACCACCTGGCGAGCCGAGCGCAGCATCCCGGCCGGGCAAGATCTGGTCGAAAAAGGCGGAGTTATCCGCACGGTGCTGTTGCTCGTCGTCCGGAAGATCCCCTTCCCAATAAATCGCGTCCATGCGGCAAACCAGTTTGCACGCACCGCAGTCCACGCACTCATCAGGGTTGATGTACATGCTTCGCGCCCCCTGATAAATGCAGTCGGCGGGGCACTCCTGCACGCAAGACTTGTCCATTACATCCACACATGCGCTACCGATCACGTAGGTCATGAACATCACGCTATGCAACCCTTATCGGCGATCGCACCTGCCGAAGGGCCCTTATCGGAAAGGACCAAATACCCACACGCCGCGGCTGGCGGGGCCCGTCTCCTAGGTGGTGCGGACGACGATGACCGGAATATTCGCCGAATGGGCCACCGCAGAACTCACCGAACCCAGCAGCATGCCGGGAAATCCGCCGCGGCCATGGCTGCCGACCACGACCAGTTGGGCGTGCTCGGCCTGCTCGAGCAGCCAGTGGGCAGGCTTGTCGCAGACGAGTAACCGCTGCACATGTACATCCGGATACGCTGCCTGCCAACCAGCCAGGCGCTCTGCAAGAACTTCCTCTCCTTCACTCGCGCGGTCGCGCCAGTCCATGCCGAGGATCGGAAACACCCCGACATCGCTCCAGGCGTGCAAGGCAAGAAGATCGACTCCCCGGCGGGAGGCTTCGTCGAACGCCAATGCCGTCGCGGCCTCCGACGCGGGCGATCCGTCAATGCCGACGAGTACAGGCGCATTGGTTTCAGCGGTCGTGCCCTCATCAGACCGAATCACTGCGACCGGGCAGTGCGCATGTTGGATCAGCGCCGTGCTGACCGAGCCCAGCAGCAGCCGTCCCAAACCGCCCATCCCCTCGCTACCAACGACGATCATCCGAGCTTCCTTCGATGCCTCGATGAGGGTAGGCACCGCGCTGGCGTAAACCATCTCTATGTGCGCCGCGGGCGCCTCGGATTCACCCAAGTTGGCGGTCAAGGTCTTTCGAGCATGTTCGAGGATGTGCTGTGCGTTATCTTTCTGCCACTCAGGCATGTTCGCGTAAAGTTGGCCCACCGGCCATCCGACGACCACTGGGGCGACAACGTGCATCAGCGTGATAGGTATCCGCCGGCTGGCAGCCTCCCGAGATGCCCAGATTACCGCCGCGTCGGATGCCGACGACCCGTCGACTCCAACCAATATTCCGTATTTTGTTGCAGTTTGCGACATCTCACGCTCCTTACCTGTGCTGGCCGCTGTGCTGGTCAGAGGTGTTGATGATCAACGACCAGCAGCGAGCAGTCCGTGTTCTGTAGCACAGCGTTCCCGATCGGTCCGACGATCTGTTCCAGGTGCCCGCGATCGCGGGCGCCCATAACGAGCAATTGCACCGATCCGCCGTGCTCGGCCAGGTAGTCCAGTACGCCGCCGTGCACGACCGCGTATTCCACCCGGACGTCCGGATGGGGCCGCGTCCAGCGGGCAAGCCGACGCTCCACGTTGGCAAGAATCCGGCGATCGTCGTATTCGGCTAGGCCGGGATCGCGGATATCGCGGACTCCCGTTTCCCGACAAATGATCGCCCGCAGCGGCGAGTTGCACAATCGCGCCTCCTCGACCGCCGTCCCGAGTAAGGCGCCGTCGTCGGCAGACCTGTGGGCGTCGACCACGATCCAGTGCGCATGTCGTGCGGCGTGAGGGCGCTGGCCCCGAATGATAGCCACCGGGCAGTGTGCCGATACCGCCAGTGCCGCAGCGGTTGCGCCCACCCGCCCTGGCTGGAAGTGACGCAGGCCGATCGCGCCGACACATACCATGGCGGCCGACGCCGAAGCTCGGATCAACGACGTGATCGCCCGTTCCTGGGTGATCTCGACCTCGATCTTGACGGGCTTGTCGGCGGCCTCGACCGCCATGAATGCGTAACGAACCGCGTTCTCTGCAGTGGCGAGTTTGCGGGCAGCCTTATCCGGCCGGGCGGATTCGGCATCGTCGGGTTCGATTGCGTACGAAAGTCGCAACGGGATGTCGCGGCTGACCGCCTCGTCGATCGCCCAAAGCGCGGCGCTCACTGCCGCCTTCGAACCGTCGATGCCAACGACGATCGACGGGGGTGTGGATGATTCGTTCATCGCGCCGCTTCCGGGTTGACTTCGATGCATGCCGACCGGCACAAACTGCAACACTATTGGTCCCCGGAGGAGGGCCAGAGAGCCATTGGTCCTCAATTGGCCGCCATTGGTCCTGCTGCATGGGGCTTGGCCTGCCCTTCATCCGCAAAGAAGTGAGTTCTCGAAGAGATTTGCTTAGCCGAACAGAGGCTGGCCGATGTAGTGGCCCTCTTTCGGCGCCGGCGGCACCGCGAAGATGGCCGAGCCGATGTGGCGGATGTACTCGTTGAGCAGGTCGTGCGCGCCGAGCTGATTCTGCAGCCGGATGAAGTTCTGCGGATCGTTTTGATACGAGACGAACAGCAGGCCGGCGTTGAGCTGGCCGTTGGCCTCGAGGCCGTCGGTGTAGTTGTAGGAACGCCGGCGGATCATGATGCCGTCGTTGTTTTCCCTGGCAGCCAAACCGACGTGGGACCGCGGGTCGATGAGCGGATCGCCTTCGGCGTTCTTGGCGGCGAAGTTCGGCGTATCGAACTCGGCCTTGCCGCTGAGTGGCGCGCCCTCCTCCTTGCTGCGGCCGAAGATCTTCTCCTGGTTCCCGATTCGGTCGACGTCCCAGGTTTCCAGCAGCATCCGGATTTTGCGCACGACCTGATAGGTTCCGCCGTTCATCCAGGGCTGGTCGCTGTTGTCGATCCAGACGAATCGTTCGTACTCCGCGTCGGTGGCGACGTTGCGGGTTCCGTCCTTGAATCCCAGAAGGTTTCGCGGGGTGTGTTGGCCGGGGCCGGCGGACGCCCGCCCGAAACCGAGCACCGCCCAGAACGGCGAGGCGACGTCGCGGCCGAGTCGGGCCAAGTTACGCACGGCGTGATAGCAGACCTGCGGGTCGTCGGCGCAGGCCTGTACCGACAGATCACCGCCGTGCAGGCGCGGGTCGAGGTTGTCGCCGTTGAGCGGGGGAAGCTCAGTGAATGCCGCGGGCCGGCGTGCCGCCAGGCCGAAGCGGCCACCGAACACCGACGGTCCCAGCCCGACCGTGACGGTCAGACTGGCGGGGCTCAACCCGTAGGCCTCGCCGGTGTCGATCGGCGGTTGCACGTCGACCTGTGGCTGCACCGACCCGACGGGCTTGCCCTGCTGTAGGACCGCCGAGGCGGCCGACCAGCGTGCCAGCAATGCCCGCAAATCGTTTCGCCCAGCGCTGGCCGCCAGCGAGAAGGACATGAACATCGCGTAACGCTGTGGCGGCGTGGCGATTCCGCCTTGGTGCGGCTGGTCGTAGAAGGGGTAGCTGGTGCGCAGGTCGACCGTGTCCTCGCCGCCGGCGTTGTGCGCGGCGGCGGCCGCGTAGCCGGCGAAACCGCCACCCGCGGCACCGACGGCGGTCCCGGTGAGCCCGGCCAGCATGGCGCCACCCAGCACTCTTCGGCGTGACACCGATCCGACTGGGTCGGTTTCGTCGGCTTGCTCGTCGTCGGTCATTGTCAGCTGGCCGACACGACTTTTTGCGCAACCGTGGACAGGCTCTGATGCAGCGGCTGGATCACCGCGGTCAGCTTCGGCGCGTCGCTGGCTCGCAGTTCCGGGGTGTAGGTGCGGTAGCCGCCCAGGGCGGACGGGTCGCGGTAACCGTCCAGCGTGCTCAGCACGGCCTGAAACTGTTGGTCGAGCTGGGAGACCAGGTTGCCGTCGATCTTTGTCAATCCCGGGCGCAGCGCGGCGTAGGCCTGTTGTGCGCCTTCGACATTGGCGGCGAAGTCCACCAGGTCGATGTGACTGAAGGCCTCCTCCTCACCGGTGATCTTGGTGTTCTGCACCTCTTCGATCAGGTCGCTGGCGCCGTTGGCCAGATCCTCGGGCTTGTATTGCAGCGCGGCGACGGTGGCGTTCAATTTGCCGACGTTGCCAACCAATTCGGTGCTCAACGCCTTCGTGCCGGGGGTGATCGCGCCGCCCTGCCACAGGTCACGCTCGATTGCGTGGAAGCCCTTCCACCCGACCTTGGCATCCACGGGGGTGGATGCGCGCATGTCGATCAGATAGTCGAGGTTGCCCGCGTTGTCGCCGACCGCGAACCCGGGTAGCAGGAAGCCCTCCACGGTGGACTCGCCGTGTTCGTAGAACGGACGCGCGTTGGCGTAAGCCGTTTTCGCCGCGGCAACGTTTCCCGATTGCACGGCGGCGTCGAGCGCCTTGACGGCGTCGTTCAGCTTGCCCATCTCGCCCACGATGTAGGTCGCGTAGTCCTTGGTCCCTTGTCCGAGGATGCTCGCGACCGTCCCGTTGGGTGCCGCCGGCGCATGCCCGGTCACGGTCAGCGATTGATATTCGGCTGCTGCCCCGGGGCAGTACAGCTGATACGAACCGCCGTCGAGCGTGACGGTGAACGACACCGGGTCCAGACCGGGCGCGAGATTCTCCTTCTCTCCGACGATGCGCTGGTCCCTGAGCAACTCCACCTCGGTGATCCCCGGCGCATTCGTGTTGGCCACCGTGAACGTCACCGGCCCGGCCGGCACGCTCGTGGTGCTCAGCGCGCAGGCGTCTTTCCCGTCGGTGTTGGCCCCGTTATTGGACAATGTCACCTTGACCGTCTTACCGTCGCCCGGTTGCTGGCCCCCCGAATTGGTACTCGAGTGCCCGCAGGCGGCGGCGACCGAAACTACAGCTAAAGCCGTTGCCGCCGAGGCAATTTCACGAAATCGATACATGTCGTTGGGATTCACCATCAACGGCCGTCCTTTCCTGTTCGGCCCTGCCGCGGCCACCGAGCACGCCAAGCGCGCACGCCACCGCAAAAGCGCCCAATACCCCCAATATCAGGGGGACCCAGAGCCGCCACAGTTGGCGTTCCGAGCGCTCCTGATCCCGCGCGGTAACCTGCGCCGCGGCCGCGCGGTCGTCGGCGTCGGCGGTGGACCAGTCGGTCGGCAGCCCGCCGACGCTGACGGTCTTGGGCGCGGTCAGCCCGCCCCCCGACAAGACGGCGGTGCGATTGGTTACCGCCTGGGCGCTCACCACCGAATCACCATGCGCAAGAACGGTGTACACGGTGGTTGCGGCCCACTGCGCCTTAAACGGTCCGGGCGTGCGCGCCACCGAGATGCCCACCGGCAGCCGGCCCCCCGTCAAACTCGACAATTGCTCCACGCTGACCGTCACGGGGCCGGACGCGGCATCCGCGCCGGCAACGCTAGCCTGCCACACCCGCACCGGTAGGCCGTCCACGTTCTGGTCGCCCGTCGCGGTGAGGGCGATGCTGCCGTCGTTCGGGCCCGCCAGCGTCTTGCCGTGCGGCCCGGACGCCAGCGAGACCGTCGCGGCCTGACCGGTCCGGTCGGTCACGCTGCGCGCCTGCGGCAAGGCCGCGGAGCCGCCGGCGGGCACCAGGATCGCAAGGAGTGCGGCGACGATGAGCAGCGCCGCGCTGGTGCCGGCCAGCAGCCGGCGTCGGGTTCGCGGGGCCGCGGCAAGCCGGGCCGGAAACAGGAACACGACGAGCACCGGAACGGTATAGAGCAACCAGCCGAGTCCTTCGACCAGCCGGGGATCGGGCGGGATGCCGAAGACCCCGGTGATCAGCGCGCCCTGCACGGAGTTGCCGGGCATCCACGACGAGAAGTTGAACAGCTGCTCCTGGCCGATGGTGATCCAGCCGGCCTCGTGTGCGGTCCGCAGGGCACCGAGCGCCAGCCCGCCGGCGATCAGCACCAGAAACACCCCGGTGACGCGAAAGAACCGGCCGAGGTTGATTTTGAGACCGCCGAAGTACAGTCCGACGCCGATCCCGATCGACCCCAAAATTCCGATGACACCGCCCAACACGGCGAACCATCGGTTGCCGTGCGAGGTCTGGGCTGCCGCCAGCAGGAACACCGCCGTTTCAAAGCCTTCCCTGAGCACCGCGAGAAAAGCCATCACAACCAGAGCCAGGGCACCCCCGCGGTTTATCGCCTGCCGGGCCTCGCGCTCGAGTTGGCCCTTCAGCCGCGCCGCATTGCGGTTCATCCAGATGACCATGGAGGTCACCAGCACCACGGCGATGGCGCCGATGACCGTCTCCATCTTTTCCTGCTGCACCTGCGGCAGGGTCGCCGACACCAGGTCGAGGCCGACGCCGACACCGACGCTGATCAGCACCGCCAAGGCGACGCCAAAGAACATCGGACGCGTGGACCGGCCGTTCCGCTTAAGGAAGGCGCCGACGATGCTCACGATGAGCGTCGCCTCCAGGCCCTCGCGCAGGCCGATGAGAAACGTCCCAACGAATACGCCCTGCATATCGCAGTTAGCGTACCCTAACTCGGCAAACACCCAGCTTGGGGTTCGCGACTAGCGTTCCGGGTTGACCAGCGCGCCGTAGGTGATGGACCGCGATATCCCCCGGATATCGGGCACCGGGTACGGCCGCCCTGTCGGCGGATTACCCCCGTTCACCTGCTGGATCATCCCGACGACGATGACGTCGTAGGTCGGGTCGATCCAGAACCAGGTGCCGTGCACGCCGCCCCAGTAGTAAGTGCCTGCACCGATCGCGCCGCCGTTGAAGTCGGCATGGGCCGGATCGAGCACGATGCCTACCCCCATGCCATAGCCGACGCCCGCGAAAGGCTGCTCGAAACGCATCGGGACACCCTGCGGCAGCAGGTTGCTCGTCATTAATTTGACCGAGGTCGGTGCCAAAATCCGGGCATCGTCGAGCGCCCCGCCGTTGGCCAGCATTTGCGCGAAGCGCAGATAGTCTTGCGCCGTCGAATACAGGCCCGCGATCGAGAGCAGATATTTGGGCTTTTCCCCCGCCGCGAGCCCAGCCAGCACCGGAAACGGCGATTGATCTTCCGCGAGAACGAGTTCGAGATTCTTGTCCAGCTGGTAACGCGGCGCGATGCGGTCGCGACCTTCCGGCGCGACGCCAAAGCCGGTGTCGGTCATGTTCAGCGGCCCGAAGATGCGCCTTTCGAGGAAGCTGTCCAGCGGCTCGCCGGAGATCCGCTGGATGATCACGCCCTGGAACTCCTGCTGGAGGCCGTACCGGAACAGCGTGCCGGGCTGTGCCTCCAATGGCAGTTTCGCCATCTTGGCAACCATGTCCTCGTTGGTGCCGGTGAAAAGCCCTGCTGCGGCGTACATCTGATCGAGCTTCGGGTTGGTGCTACCTACCGGCGCCCCGAAGGCGAAACCCGCGCAGGACGCCATCAGGTGGCGCATCGTCATCGGGCGTTCCACTGGAACTAGCCGGTCATCGGTGAGCACCTGCATGTCGGCGAGCTCGGGAATGAACTTCGTGACGGGATCGTCGAGCTGCCACTTGCCCTCTTCGTAGAGAGTCATCATCGCGGCGGCGATGATTGGTTTGGTCATCGAAGCGATGCGGAAAATGGCGTCTTCCCTGAGAGGGTGGCGACTTTCGAGCGACTGGTAGCCGTAGCGGTCGAACTTCGCTAGCTTGCCGTGGCGGGCGACCATCAGGCTGATGCCCGCGTAGTGGCCGGCGTCGATCTCGGCCCGCATCGCGTCGTCGAGCCGGTCCAGGCGCTCCGAAGTGAACCCGACGGATTCCGGAGCAGTGATCGGCAAAAGTGTTGTCATGTTGCGCTCCTGACGAATTCGGCGATGTCGGCGGCTGTGGACTGGGCGATGTCGGGACAGATCGTCGGCAGAATCTCGATGCCATGGATGGTGCCCATCAGCTGGCGGCAGCGCGCCGCGACGCCGCTCGCGAGCAGCAGTCGGTAAAAGCCGATGCCCTCGTCGCGGAGGGGGTCGCATTCGTTGACGCTGATTACCACCGGCGGCAGTCCCCGGACGTCGTCGGCGCTGGCGAAACTGGGCCACGCGAGCGGGTTGCGCTCGTTGAAGGCTTCGATGCCGTAGGCCATCGTGCTGCGGTTGTCCTGCACGTGGATGAAGATGCCGTCGTTCTCGCTCGAGGAGGGGTTCTGCGGCAGCGGCCACTGCCCGGCGATGAACGGGCAGAGCGCGTACAGCCCCTTGATCAGGCTGAGCTCGCCGTCCCGCTTCAGCTTTATTCCGAGCGCAAGGGTCAGGTTGCCGCCGCCGCTTTCACCGGCAACAACGATGCGGTGCGGGTCGATGCCGAGCGAGTCCGCGTGCGCGTGAACCCATTTCAGGCCCGAGACGCAGTCGTTCAAGCCGGCCGGGAACGGGGCCACCTCGGGCGTGGAGGAGGGATGCACGGAGTTGCGGAAGTCGACCATGGCCACCGCGGCCCCACGGGCCGCGATCATCCGACCCCACGTCTTGTAGTTGCCCAGGTAGCAGGAACTGAACTGCATGCGGCCGCCGTGAATGTAGTACACGCAAGGCAACCTCTCATTGCCGTCGGGCCGAATGTACTGGATCTTGATCGTGTTGCCGTCCGGTGCCGAGGTGAACGTCTCGGTACGGACGGTCAGGCCGGCCGACGGGGCGACGTCCTCGCGGTCCATGGCGTCGAACATGCCGTCTACGCGGCGCTGTGCCGCCAACGCTTCCGGGGTGTTCTCCTGCGCCAGTAGTTCTTCTCGGCTCGAGACGTCCGGTTTGCCTGTCCCGAGGTCGATTCCGGCGAAGAACGCCTTGATCCGCGGGTCGATGCGGGGGTCGAGTTCAAGCTTGGAGCTCATGCGCAGAAACCCCCATCGCGATGGGAAACGTCCGTCCGGTCGCGTAGCTCGCCATGCCAGATCCTCGGATGAAGTTTGGATTAGTTATCGCAAGCTGTCTGCGTTACCGAACCGTAGCTTTCGGACGGAACTAACGCAAGTTATTTGCGTTAGAGTGGGTCCGTGACTGAGCCAGTCGGCCGCCGCCGGCCCGGCGGACGCGCCGCCAGGGTCCGGCAAGCGGTGCTGGAGGCGACTATGGAAGTCGTCGCCGACGGCGGCGCCGATGCGGTCCACATCCGCGAGATCGCCCGCCAGGCTGGTGTGCACGACAGCTCGATCTATCGGCGCTGGCCCACCAAGGAGCACCTCGTCTTCGATGCGCTGGTCGATTACAACCGGGACCGTCTGCCGATACCGGACACCGGAAGCCTGCGCACGGACCTGGTGACGTACCTGGCTACGGTCACCGAGTACGCGGCCACGCCGGTGGGACAAGCGGTGGTCATGGCGCTGGTCGGCACGCGGGATGACGCCACGATGGCCGCCGAGCGCGCGCGGTTCTGGCAGAACCGGATCGATCGCACGCGCGTAATGTTCGACCGCGCCGTCACGCGGGGCGAATTGCCCTCCGGCAGCGACGCTGTCGCCGCCCTCGAACTCCTCATCGGAGCGCTTTACTTTCGGATCTTGCTGACCCGCCAGCCCCTTGACGACGACGTGACCGGCCACCTCGTCGACGTCTTGGTCAATGGCCTGGCGCCGTCACGAAGTCGATGAGCTCTTCGACCCGGCCGATCAGCGCCGGTTCCAGGTCGTTCCAGTCGCGCACCCGCGAACGGATGCGACGCCAAGCCCGGGCTATGTCGGCCTGGCTGGCGTGCGGCAGGCCCAGCGCCTGACACGCGCCGTGCTTCCACTCGATGTGGCGCGGCACGTCAGGCCAGGACTTCAGGCCGAGCCGCTCGGGGCGCACCGCCTGCCAAATGTCGACGTAGGGATGCCCGACGACCAGAGTGTCGGGGCCACCGGGCCCACGGCGTACCGCATCGGCGATACGCGCCTCCTTGGACCCGGAGACCAGGTGGTCGACGAGCACGCCGAGCCGGCGCTCGGGGCCCGGCTGGAACTCGGTCACGATGCCGACCAGGTCGTCCACCCCGCCGAGGTGCTCGACGACGACGCCCTCGATGCGCAGGTCCTCACCCCAGACCTGCGCCACGAGTTCGGCGTCGTGGCGGCCCTCGACGTAGATCCGGCTGGCGCGGGCGACCCGGGCGCGCACGCCCCGCAGCGCCACCGAGCCGGACGCGGTCCGGGCCGCGGCGGCCGGCGCCGCCCGACGCGGCGCGGTCAGGATTACCGGACGGCCGTCCAGCAGGTAGCCGGGGCCTAACGGAAATCCGCGGGTACGGCCGTGCCGGTCCTCCAGGTCGACGCGGCCGTACTCGACGCGGACGATCGCGCCGACGTACCCGGTCTGCGCGTCCTCGACGACCATGCCCAGCTCGGCCGGACGTTCCGTCGAGCGCGGCTTGCGGGGGCCCGCGGCAAGCACGTCTGTCCCGTAGCGATCCATCACGCGGCAATAGTAGGAATGCTGGACCGCGATCGGTGCGACGACGCGCCAGGGCCGAAACCGAAGCGTTAAGAATCCTGCTGTATCCCACATCACCCGGATCACCGACGGCTTGCCCTCACCGGATGACATTGAGCGCGTTCGACGTCAGCTCGAAGTGCGCGGATAGCCCGCACGCTCTACGAGATCCGTTCCCCGTCGACGCCGAAGAAATGCAGGTGTCCCGGTTGCGGATGCAGCCGCACCCGGCTGCCCTTTTCCGGCGGGTTGTGGCCGTCGACCCGTGCGACAACGGGTTGATCGATGACCTTGCCGGAGCCGGTGATTCGGCCGTACAGATAGGCGTCGGCGCCGAGCTCTTCGACCACATCGACCTCCATTTCGACACCGAGGTTGCCCAGCTCGAAGTGTTCGGGGCGGACGCCGACCACAATCTGTCCGGCGTCGTCTGCGTTGCTTGCGATGTCTCGCGGCACCGGGATCGTCCAATCCCCCAGCGCCACGGCGGAATCCGAGATCGGGAGGGTGAACAGGTTCATCGCCGGGGAGCCGATGAACCCTGCGACAAACACGTTGTCGGGGTTGCGGTACAGCTCGCGGGGGTTCGCGCACTGTTGCAGCACGCCGTCGCGAAGCACCGCGACGCGGTCCCCCATGGTCATGGCCTCGACCTGGTCGTGGGTGACGTAGACGGTGGTGGTGCCCAGTTGTCGCTGCAGTGCGGCGATTTGGTTGCGCGTCTGCACGCGCAGTTTGGCGTCGAGGTTGGACAGGGGTTCGTCCATCAGGAACACCTGCGGGCGACGCACGATCGCGCGCCCCATTGCCACCCGCTGGCGTTGCCCCCCGGAGAGGTCCTTGGGCTTGCGATCCAGGAACTGTTGCAGATCAAGCAATTTCGCCGCGGCCAGCACGCGTTCCCGAATCTCGGGCTTGGGGGTCTTGGCGATCTTCAGCGCGAATCCCATGTTCTGCGCGACCGTCAGGTGCGGATAGAGGGCGTAGTTCTGGAAGACCATCGCCACATCGCGATCCTTGGGCTCGACGCGGGTGACGTCGCGCTCCCCGATCCGGATGCGGCCGGAATCGACCGTTTCCAGTCCGGCCACCATGCGCAACGACGTCGTCTTGCCGCATCCCGAGGGGCCGACCAGCACCACGAACTCACCGTCGTCGACGACGAGGTCAAGCCGATCCAGGGCGGGCCGGTCGGTGCCCGGGAACTGCCGCGTCGCTTGCTCGAAAGTCACTGAGGCCATCGGATACCCGCGTTTACCCGTTGAGTCCCGTGACGGCGATCCCGCGGACGAAGGACCGCTGTGCGAACGCGTAGACGATGACCAGGGGCACCATGATCAGCATCGAGGTCGCCATGATGATCGGCCAGCGCGCGACGTATTCGCCCCGCAGCCGGACCAGGCCCAGCGTCAGCGTGGCCAGGCTGTTGCGTTGCAACATCAGCAGCGGCCATAGGAAGTCGTTCCAGACGTTGACCCAGGTGAGCACCGCGAGCACCATCACCGCGGGCCGGGCGTGCGGCAACAGGATCCGCCAGTAGATCTGCCACGGCGAGCACCCGTCCAGGATTGCCGCCTCCTCCAGGTCGGTCGGCAGCGTCCGGAAGAACTGGCGCATGAGGTAGGTCCCGAACGCGCTGCCGAACAGGCCCGGCACGATCATCGCCCACGGCGTATCGACCCACCCGACGGTCCGCATCAGGATGAACTGCGGGATCACCGTCACGGTCAACGGCACCATCAGGGTGCCCAGGTACAAAATGAACAGTGTGTCGCGGCCGCGGAATTGCAGTCGCGCGAAGGCGTATCCGGCCAGCGAGCAGAAGAAGACCTGACCGATCGTCACGCACCCGGCGTACAGCACGGTGTTGAAGAACATGCGCCAAAACGGCATCAACGAGAACACTTCGGTGTAGTTCGACCACCGCGGGTGCGCCGGCAACAACGTGGCCTCGGTCACCTCGCCTTCCCGCTTCAGCGAACCGGAGATCGCCCACGCGATCGGGAACAGCCAGCACCACGCGATGCCGAGCAGCGCGGTGTAGACCAGCACGCCGCGCAGGACGGTGCGTGTGAAGATTCGCTCAGCTGAGACCACGAGAGTTCTCCCAAGACCGTTGCCGGGTCAGCCGTAGCTGCACCACCGTCAGCACCAGCAGAATCGCGAACATCACCCACGCCAGCGCCGAGGCGTAGCCGAATTCCAGGAAGGAGAACGCGTGCTGGAACAGCATGATGCCCAGCACGTACGTCGCGGTTTCGGGGCCGCCGTTCGAGCCGTTGAGCACGTAGACCATGTCAAATGCCTGGAACGCGTGGATGATCGAGATGACGCCGACGAAGGTAATCGATCCGCGGATCAGCGGCACGGTCATGAACACGAATTGCCGGATTTCGCCGGCGCCGTCGATTCTCGCTGCCTCATAGACGGTCTCGGGGACGCCTTGCATCGCCGCCAGCAGAATGACGGTGGCGAACGGCACGCCCCGCCACACGCTGACGATGCACAGCGACACCATGGCCCATTGCGGTTCGACCAGCCACGGGACCGGGTCGATCCCGACCCAGCCGAGCATGATGTTGAGCAGGCCGTTGTCGGTGTTGAAGACGAATTGCCAGACCACCGCCAGCACCACCGACGAGATGGCCAGGGGTAGGAAGACGATGGTGCGAAAGATGCCGATGCCCTTGACATTCCGGTTCAGCATGGCGGCCACGACGAGACTGATCAGCACGGTGGGTACCACCGTGCCCACGGTAAAGATGGCGGTGTTGCGGATGGCGATCAGAAAGAGCGGGTCGGACGCGAAGAGGTCACGAAAGTTCCGCAGGCCGACGAACTTCGGCGACCGGAACACGTCCCACCGGTGGAAGCTCATGTAGAGCGAGAAGCCCAGGGGGAACAGCATGAACACGGCGACAGCGGTCAGGTTCGGCGCGACGAACAGCCGACCCGCCCAGGCGCGCCGACGCCACGGGGCGAAGCCTTTACGCGGGCTGTCGACTGACGTCATGGTGACCGCAGCGCTTCGTCGAGGAGGGGTGGCAGGCTTTTGAGCGATGTCGCCGGCCGGGACCCACGCAGCACGGGACCGAAGTTGCGATCCATCAACGCGACGATTTTCTCCCATGCCGGGGTGACCGGCAGGCCCGCCGAATATGCCGGCCCCTGGGTGAGCACGGCGAGGTTACCGACATTCTGGTGGGCCTTGGCGAATCCGGGCGAATCCAGCGCTGACCGCAACACCGGTACGAAGAGGCTGGACTCACTGATCAGCGCTTGCCCTTCCGGGCCGGTCACGAATTTCACGAATTCCCAAGCCTGCTCCTTGTGCTGACTGCTGGTGGAGATGGCCAGCCCGGTGGAACCGATGTTGGAGTGGGCGGGCTGGCCCTGCCGTCGGGGCCCTACCGGCAGCGGAGTGACATCGAAATCCAGACCGTCGGCGCGCATGAACGTCTGGTAGCGCCAGTGGCCGCCCATCGCGATCGCCGCCTTGCCCGCCGCGAACAGATCGGGCGTGGATATGGACTGCACCTCGGAGGCGTTGGGGGCCACCTTGTGCTTGTGCGCCAGGTCCGCGTAGAACTGCACCGCCTCGATGAAGGCGTCGTCGCCGAAATTGAAGTGCGCCGGGTTCTTCAGCGGGGTGGACCACGGCACTCCGTTGTTCATGCCGAACAGCCCGGCCGAATAGTAGGAGAACCACATGTTGACGAAGCCATATTGGGTGGCCCGCCCGGAGTCGTTGCGTTTGGTCAGTGCGCTGGCGGTGTCCAGGAATTCACCGAAGCTCCACGGCTGCTCCCACGTTCGGGGTGGGCCCGGCATGCCGGCCTCGGCGAACAGGCGCTTGTTGTAGAACAGGTAGTTTCCGGACCATTGCTCGGGGAGCGCGTACTGTCCGCCCTTGAACGAGAAGGAGTCGTACAGCGCGGGGATGCTGTCGGACCGCAGTTGCTCGGTAAAGGCGTGGTCGCGGGCCAGCAGGGTGTTGAGGTCCAGCAACACCCCGCGGGCGGCGAGTTCGGCGTAGGTCAAATCCCATGCCATCATCACGTCCGGGCATTTGCCGCCCGCGCAGAACGTGGCCAGCTGCTGCATCACGCCCGGCGCGGACAGCACCGGCCGAACCTTGATGTCGGGATGGCGGCGCTGGAATTCGTCGACGATGCGCAGCCGGACGTCGCGTTCGTCCGGGTTGGCGGCGAAAAAGAAGGTGAGCGCGTCCTTGTCGTCGGGCGTGCAGGCGGTCGCCCACGACGCCAGTGACGCCGCGGAGAGCGCACCGGCGCCACGCAGCAGGCTGCGCCGGCCGAACGGCCTATCGAGCATGCATCGACTCTCTGTCCACCGATCAAGACCTGCACTGATGACCCTACCGATTGGGTGGCCCGGGGCGCGTCAGGCTGGAAAGTACCGAATCCGGTTGATGGCGTTGCCGCGCCAGGCGACATCGGCGAACATGATGCCGCGCCCCTGGCCGGAGTCGAGCGAGACCGCGACGGTGGGCCCGGCCCCGATGGTCTTGCGTCGGCTGGCCCCGTTGAGCCGCGCGCACAGTCCATCGACGTCGAGCGGGTCCGTGTCACCCAAAGTTATTGTGGCAGTTGGCGACAGCGCGCGCTCGGCGGCGAACTTGTCCGCGCGGGCGACAGCATCCAGGAACTTTGCCACCAGGTCCTTGTGCCTCGCACCCACCCGGCGAACGCCGCTCATGAAGCCGGCGGCGCCTTTCAGGCCCTGGTTGGCGAGCAGATTTCTCGACAGTTGCAGGCCCGGCGACAGCGCCCCGGGTCCGGTGCGCAGGAACTGCAGCATCATGGCCGGTAGCTCCCAGTACGCGCGCAGCGCGGCAATCCGCCACTGGCCGTTGACTTCTCGGAGGTCATATCGCAGCAGTGCGGGGATGAACATCGTCACCGACGGACCCATTGCCACTTCGAGCTCGAGGTCACGCAGGACCACCGTGCCCAAGACGATGTCGAGATCGCGGTGAAACGTGATGTCGCGCGGACCGATGAAGGTGTCGTAGAAGCTACCGATCTGCGCGGCCCCCCGGTGTGGCCGCGAGCCCACCGGGTCTTCGACGCGGCCGTCGGTGGTGAACAGCCCGACCCAGCCTGCGCGGTCGTGCTCGGCGGCCGCCTGCGGCGAACGCTCCACCGCGGCCATCAGATGCGCGCGATCCAGTGGCACGACCATCAGCTCCCCCTGACCAACTCGACACCGGCGCCACGCATCTGCGCCAGCGCCTCATCGAAGGCCCGCGACGGATCGGCGGCCACGGCCGCCGTCAGGTCCAGCAGCACCCGCGTGGCGAACCCGGCGCGTGCCGCGTCCTCGGCGGTGCGGCGCACGCAGTGATCGGTGGCGATACCGATCACGTCGACCTCGTCGACGTCGCGCTGCCGCAGCCATTCGAGCAGTGGGGTGTCGCCGTCGTCGACGCCCTGGAATCCGCTGTAGCCCGCGTCGTAGGCGCCTTTGCGAAACACCGCGTCGATCGCGGTGGTATCGAGCGCCGGGTAAAGGTCCGCGCCAGGGGTGCCGGCAATGCAGTGCGGGGGCCACGACGTCACGAAATCCGGGTGATTCGAGAAGTGGGCGCCCGGGTCGATGTGGAAGTCCTTGGTCGCCACGACGTGCTGGTAGCCGGGGTTTCCGGCCAGGTAATCGTTGATTGCCGGGACCAGTGCGGCGCCACCCGCAACCGCCAGCGAACCGCCCTCGCAGAAGTCGTTCTGTACGTCGACGATGATCAGCGCCCGCACCCGGTCCACCCTAGCGTCGGCGCGAGGCGCCGCCATGGGGACGCGTTTGTTTACCGATCGGTCGGGTAACCAGGCTGCCATGGTGCTTCGCAGAATCGCACGTCCCCTCTTGTCAGTGGCATTCATCGGCCAAGGAATCAACTCGCTGCTCAATCCCAAATTGGCCGCCGAGGCGGCCGCGCCCGCCGTGGATGGCCTGCAGGCGCTGCCCGAGTCGGTGAGCAGCAATATTCCCAGCGATCCGGAGACGGTCGCGAGAGTCACCGCGGCCGTGCAGGTGGGCGGCGGCCTCCTGCTGGCCACCGGAAGGCTGCCGCGGGTGGCCTCGGCCGCGCTCGCGCTGACGGTGCTCCCGGCCAATCTCGGGACGCACTCCTTCTGGAACGAGCCCGACCCCGAGCTCAAAGGGCAGAAGCGCCAGCAATTCCTCACCGACCTCAGCCTGGTCGGCGGCTTGTTGATCGCGTCGGCCGACACCGCGGGCAAGCCGTCGCTGGGGTGGCGCGGCCGCCGGGCCGCGGAGCGGCTGTCCGAGCGGGTGTCCTCGGCGCTGCCCGGCTCCTTGCCTGGATCACAAGACACGGATTTCGGCGAGCTCGGCGAGCGGATCGTGCATGGTCTGCAGGTCGGCGCCGAACGGGGCCGCGAACTCGCCAACACCGCCGCCGAACGCAGCGCACCCTACGCCGAAGCGGCGCTCGAACGCGGCCGCGAACTCGCCAACACCGCCGCCGAACGCAGCGCGCCCTACGCCGAAGCGGCGCTCGAACGCGGCCGCGAACTGGCGAGCACCGCCGCCGAACGGAGTGCGCCACTGGCCAAGAAGGCGCGCAAGCGGGGCGAAGAATTTGCCAGCACGGCGGCGGACAGGAGTGCGCCGCTGGCCAAGAAGGCCCGCAAGCGCAGCGAAAAATTGGCCAAGAAGGCCCGCAAGCGCAGCGAGAAGCTCGCCGATGCGGCCCGTGAGCGTGGATTCGAGTTGGCCGACACCGCCCGGGTGCGCGGCGGCGAGTTGGCCGACACGGCGGTTGCGCGCGGCAGCCACTGGGTCGACGCCGCCCGTGAGCGCGTCAGCGACGAGGTCAAGCCTCCCCTGCACCGCCGCCTTTTCTGACGGCGGCGGCCGCTTCGGCCAGGAAAACGTCGACGACGGCTTGCGCACTCCCGGCCTCAGCGAGGTCGATGACAGTGGTGCGTTCGTCGGCATCCGGGGGTTCGAGCGCGTCGAATTGTGATCGGAGTAGCGCCGCAGGCATGAAATGTCCTGTCCTGTCGGCCAATCGGCGCCCGATCAGCTCGGGTGAGCCGCGCAGATAGCAGAACCGGACTCCCGGACGGTGCCCGCGCAACTGGTCGCGGTATTTGCGCTTGAGCGCCGAGCATGCCACCACGCCGCCGTCGCCGTGCTCAGCCAGCCACCGGCCGACGCTCTCGAGCCAGGGATAGCGATCGTCGTCATTCAGCGGTTCGCCGGCGGCCATCTTGGCGACGTTGGCGGCCGGGTGCAAGGCTGTCGGCGTCGACGAAAGGCACCCGCAACCGTTGTGCCAGTGCGGAACCCACCGTCGACTTGCCCGAACCGGATACGCCCATCACCACGATCGGCTCGGCCGCCCGAGCCGCGGCACTCATGTCTGGGGCGCGAGGTTGCGATTCCACTCCATCCAGCCGACGCCGGTGCGGCCGTCGGCGGTGGTGACACTGACCCAGGCGCGCGGGAATTGGCTCACCCGCCCGTCGGGTGCGATCAGGCCGACCGGCGCCTGCCCGCGTACCTGCACGTCGGCGGTGACGTCACCCGGATCCAGGCTCAGCGTCGCACCGAGTGGTAATCCGTTGTCGTCGAACACTTCCCCGCTGCCCACCGTTTGCAACTCGATGATCTCGCCGTCACGATTCTGAATGTAGCCGGTGCTGACGCCGGGAACGCCCGGGATCCGGATGTTCACGCCGTGCAGATGGGTGCCGTCGTCGAGATGCACTGCGCTCCACATCCAGTCCATACTCCACCAGTCACGCACTCCCCACGAGTGGTCACGTTGTCCCGGAACGGAATTCAGTTGGTAGCTGGTGTCGCCGACGGTGACGGTGCCGGACACTGTGCACGGGATTTCGTAGCGTGTGGTCAGCCGGTACGTGAACGGCGTTCCGTCGGTGGCCCATTCCAGGTTCATCGTCATGTCGACCGGTGTTCCCGGCTCGCCGCGCAGCAACGCCGACGGGTCCGAGTAGGACTGAGCGCGCCCGCGCAGGTTGACGCGGTAGGTCCGCAGCGGAGTGTCCGCGGAGTGGTTGAGCTCGAACGCGTCGGTGCTCGCCGCCCACGGGTCGGCCGTCAGCGGGGCTTCGCAGTCGACGACGGCGACGGTCGGCAGGTCGGGACCGCAGAGCAGCGCGTGCACCCACGCGGTCTGCTGGTTCGCTACCAGACCGATGCGGAACCAGCCGCCCAATCCCTGTGCCTCGTCGGCGAAGTCGGCATACCAGCTCTCGCTCCATAGCGGTTCGGCGGTCGGGGTGTGGGCGAGTTCGTCCTCCTCGGACGGCCGCAGCGGCTCGGGCGACTCCGCCGCGGGCAGCGTAGCCAAGGCGTCGGTGTCCAGCGCATGGTCGCAGTGGCGTTGCAGCATCGTCATGAACATGCGGTCCCCGCGTTCGGTGCGTTCCACCAGCATCGAGGAGACGATCGCCATCATCACGCCGAAAAAGCTCTGCCGGCGGACGCCTTCGCGGACCTCGTCGAGGCTGAGGGGCGCGCCGGGCCCCAGCGCCTCGTGGTACGCGGCCAGCAGCGCGTCGTAGTGCGCACGCCGGTCCTGCGCCGGTAGCGCGGTGCCGAGGAAATACGCCAGGTCGGTCATCGCCGGGCCCCAGGAGACGGTCTGCCAGTCGACGACTGTCAGCGCCCGGTCGGCTTCGGCGGTGCCGAACAGCATGTTGTCCAGCCGGTAATCGCCGTGCACCAGGCCCCGCGGCTGCCCCGCTTCGGCCTCCACATACCCGTCGAAGGCGCCCACCAGGCGCTCACACACCAGGCGATGCTCCGGCGCGATCTGCTCGCCGAAGCGGTCGACGAAGCCCGCGTAGAGCGGGGTGATCATCGATTGATTCAGCGGCGACTCGCGATTGAGCCAGTCCGCGGCGGCCAGCGCGGCGTCGCCGAGCAGTGGGCCGTGCAGCCGGCCCAGCTCAACCACGCCGAGCCTGGCCTGTTCCGTTGTGGCGCCCGCGATTTCGTCACCCACGACGGCGGGGCCGGCATCGCCGAGCAGCAGGGCGAACGCCCCAGTCGAGCTGTCCACCGCGGCGTGGTAGCACGGCGCGATCGGCCCGCCTTGCGATCCGGTCAAGCCGGGCGCGATGTCGCGATAAAAGCAGACCTCGCGTTCATAGAGGCCCAGCGCCAATCCGGTCTGGCGGCTCACCGGATCGGTCGCCGCGACCTTCAGCACCACCGAACGCGGCCCGGCCGTGTCGGGATCGGCATAGGTCAGCTGCACGCGGTAGCACTCGCTCATCTGACCGGTGCCGATGCGTTCCACGGAGAAATCGGCGACCGCGCCGGCTCCGATCTTGTCGGTGAGCCAGGAAGCGGTCAGGTCGTCGGGCCGTTCCAGGACTTCGTTGTCTTGCTCGGTGTGAGGGGCCATGAGGTTAGCGTGCCAGGGAGAAGCCGTCCCAGGCCATCCGACGGTCCGCATGCGGGTCGAACTCGACGCGGCACTTGCTGTCGAAGACCATCACGGCGCGGTCGTCGGGCGTGTAGAGCGGCCAGTCGTCGCCCGGCACCCCGGTGCGGCCGAAGGAGCGCCAACGGCGTTGCACCTGGTTGCTGACTCGCAGTGCGGCACGCCGATCGGCCGCGGCGGTCAGCAGCGCGCCGAGCCTGGTGCGGTAGATGTCGAAGACGGCCAACAGCTCGGTGGCATGGGTTGCTCCCAATCCCGACCAGCGCAGCGTCCGCGGGGCGAAGTCGTAGCGGTACCGGTAGGTGGGTGCGTGGCCGCTGTGGGCTTCGGCGATCTGCCAGGCCGCCGAGCTGAACGCGAAGTCGCCGCCCAGTTGGATGCATGCCGACGACGCCGGATAGTCCGGGTAGGCCGCGGTAATGCGTTCGCGGGCAGCCGGTTCCGTGTCGGCCAGCAGTTCTTCGATCATCGATTCGTTGACCGGCAGCATCCGCATGAACCGGGTGAACAACCGGCCCTCGTCGGCATTGGTCCCGACGATGAGCGGGACCCGATGCGCCCGGCCCGCCGTCATCGCCTCGACGGGGTCGGCGGGCAGGACGTCGTCGCCGATGACCGGCCCGATCGGGAAGGCGCCCAGCCGTTCTTGCATGCCCTGCTCGATGAGGCCCTGCTGTGCCTCCATCAGCTGGGCCGTCGAGGCCTGCATCAAAGCGTTCGCGCCGTCTTCCGCGCCCGCGCCGAGCAGGGCCGCGAACCGGTCGGCGAATTCGTCGGCAATGTCCTTCGGCCGCACCAGACCCGACGCGGGGCTCTCCGCAATGGCGCGGCCGAACAGGCCGTCGGCGGCGGGCACCGCCAGCAACGTGGCGGTGATGCAGGCGCCCGCGCTCTCGCCGAAGATGGTGACATTGCCCGGGTCGCCGCCGAACTCGGCGACGTTGTCCCGAACCCACTGCAGCGCCAGCACCAGGTCGCGCAGGAACAAGTTGCTGTCGATGGTGACGTCCTTGCTCGACAGCGACGACAGGTCCAGGCAGCCCAGCACACCGAGCCGGTAGTTGACCGAGACGTAGACGCAACCGCGGCGCGCGAGGGCCGCGCCGTCGTAGATCGGGGTGGCCGAGCTGCCCATGATGTATCCGCCGCCGTGGATGAACACCATCACCGGCATGGGTTCGTCGGCCGGCTCTTCGGGGGTGACGACGTTGAGGGTGAGGCAGTCTTCGCTCATCGGCTGGTACCTGCCGAGACCGACCAGGGTGTAGCGACGCTGCTGGGGGGCGCAGTTGGTGAAGCCGTGGCAATGCCGCACCCCCGACCAGGGCTTGGCGGGCAGCGGAGCCCGGAATCGCAGCGGCCCGACCGGCGCCTGGGCGTAAGGGATGGATCGCCAGCGGTTTACGCCGTCGCGCGAGAAGCCTTCGACGGTGCCGGCGGTGGTGTGCGCGCGGACTGTGCGCTCATGCATATCCCGACGGTAGCCGACACCACGGAGGTAGGGCGCGCGGAGCGCAGAATTCGGCGCCCCGGGCGGCTAGCCTGGCGGGATGCGGATCACCACCCTGCTCGCCGTGCCTGTCCTGGTTGGCGGGCTGATTGCCGCATGCTCCGCCCTGCACGGCGTTCTTCCGGGGCAGACATCGAGCACTACGACCACCACCACCGCGTCGAGCAGCAAACCAGCGGCGGCCTCCACCGCTCCAGCCGCGGGCGCCGCGATGCCGGATGTCATCGCGTGGATCGAGGCAGGTCACCCGGTCGATCCGGGCCGATATCACACCGCGTCACGCGACGGCGCGACCACATCGCTGGGCAATGACATCGCGTTCACCACCCAGGTGAGCAAAGTCTCCTGCATGACCGACGCCAAGCACACCGCCGGCGCGATGGCCTGTCTCGTCGCGCTGACCAATCCCCCGCCCCGACCCGAGACGGCCTATGGCGAGTGGAAGGGCGGTTGGGTCGATTTCGACGGCACGAACCTGCAGAT
The DNA here is from genome assembly GCA_963758775.1 of uncultured Actinomycetota bacterium. Taxonomy (GTDB): domain Bacteria; phylum Actinomycetota; class Actinomycetes; order Mycobacteriales; family Mycobacteriaceae; genus Mycobacterium. The sequence continues at coordinate 366,846 of CAVWWU010000008.1, read as the reverse complement.
CGGGTCGGCCCGCGGCGATCCGGGTCCGTTCATCAACGGCAACGGCCCCGAGTTGGCCAACGCGGACTCGGTGTCATTCGGCGATTACCGTTGCCGCGCTGATCAATCCGGCCTGCTCTGCGTGAACTACGCCCACCAGTCGGCGGCACGGTTCGGCACCACCGGCATCGATCCGTTCGGTTGCCTGCGGTCGGTGCCGCCGCCCGACGGCGTCGGTATCGCGTTCAGCTGCTAGCGCTGGTCACCAGCTGACTGGAAGTTCTTTCATGCCATAGATATTGGCGTCTTTGAACCGCAGCTCCTCCGGCGTCACCGCCAGTTGGAGCCCCGGCAGCCGACGCGCCAACGTGGCGAACGCGACTTGCATCTCGACTCGAGCCAAGTTCGCCCCGATGCACTGGTGCACGCCGTAACCGAAGCCCAAGTGCCCTCGCGTGTTTCGGCCCACGTCGAAGGATTCCGGATTCGCCACGAATTCGGCATCCCAGTTCCCGGCGAGCAGGCTCATCATCACGAACTCTCCCGCGCGGACCAGCTGCCCGCCGATCACCAGATCTTCGGTCGCTACGCGGTCGACTTGGGCGTGCACGATGCTGAGGTAACGCATGAGCTCTTCGACGATGTTCGCTACGACGGCGGCGTCGTCGGTCTGTCCTAGCCGCTCGAACACATCGGGATGTTCAAGCAGCGCAACCGTTCCCAACGAGATCATGTTGGCAGTGGTTTCGTGGCCGGCCTGCATCATGATCACGCCGTTCATGGCCGTGGTGGCATGGTTGAGCTGCCCCGTCGCCACGTACTCGGTAACTAAAAGGCTGATCAGATCTTCGCCGGGTTCGCGTTCCTTGCGCCGCACCAACTCCTCGATGTAGGCGTACATCGCCCCGAAGGCTTGGCCCTTCTCCTCGTCGGTGGACCGTGGATCCAACCCCTTGGTGGTGTGTTCCTGGAAGAGTCCGAGATCCTCCGGCGGCACCCCGAGGAGCAGTGCGATGACCAATGACGGTACCGGCAAGGCGAATTCACGCACCAGATCGGCCGGCGCGCCACCATCGATCATCTGGCCGAGGTAGTAGTCGACCATTTCCTGGATCTGCGGCCGCATCGCTTCGCAACGCCTGAAGGTGAAGTTGCTGGTCATCATGCGGCGCAAGCGATGGTGCTCAGGGTCGTCGGTGCGCGCGAACATCACCGGAACCTGGTCGTCGGCATCCTTCGGCATCATGGCCTCCGGGATGGTCTTCGCGGATAGCCGCGGATCTACCAGCGCCGCTCTGATGTCCTGGTAGCGGCTGACCACCCAGACCGGGTTGCCTTGAAACATCGCCCGTCGTAGCCCCGGCTGCTCCCGCCAGTCCACAAACTCGGGCGGCGGTGCAAGCGGGCAGCGCGCGGCCCGCGGCACGGGCAACACCGGGAGGTCGGCGTCGGAGCTGAGTTCGGAGGACTTGGAAGTTATTGACATGACTCGCGTTTCCGGTTAAGTGCTGGTTGTCTGCCAGTTATAGAGCCTAGAGCCAGGGCTTGTCGGCAGTCAACTGTCAGTTAGGCTGTGACGATGACCGCGGTCGAAGACCGGCCGTTGCGAGCGGACGCGGCACGCAACGTTGAGCGCATTCTGCGCGCAGCGCGGGATGTCTATGGCGAACTGGGGCCCGATGCCCCGATGGAAGCGGTCGCACGGCGTGCGGGTGTCGGTGAGCGAACCCTCTACCGCAGGTTTCCGGCAAAGGCCGACCTGGTTCGTGCCGCCCTGGACCAAAGCATTGCCGAAGACCTGACGCCGGCGATTGACGCAGCCCGGGGTGCCGACGACCCGCTGCACGGGCTGGCCCAGCTGATCGAGGCCGCGATAGCGCTGGGAGCCCGCGAACACAACCTGTTGACCGCCGCACATCGGGCCGGGTCACTCACGTTCGACATCTCGGTCTCACTCAACGAAGCGCTCAGCGACCTTTGCCGCGACGGCCAACGGGTCGGACGGGTCCGCGCCGATCTGGTCGCCGACGACCTACCGCGGCTGATCGCCATGCTGTACAGCGTTTTGGCGACGATGGATTCCGACAGCGACGGCTGGCGACGCTACGCGGCCCTCATGATCGACGCGATATCCGTCTCTGACGCGCGGCCGCTCCCCCCGGCGCCTCCGCTGCGCATTTCCGAACCCACACACTGGCGCGTGTAAGCGGCTTCAGTTGATGGTCACCCCGGCGTCGACCTTGAACTGCAGCCCGGTCACCCATCTGGACTCATCCGAGATTAGGAACAGCACTGCGTTGCTGACGTCGACGGGTTCCAGCGCCGGAGTCGGCATCGCATTGATGAAGATAGGAATGAGGTCGGGCCGTTCCTCGCCCAGGGCGACGCCGAACGACGGGGGGATCATGCCGGTGTGGCAACCAGTGGGAAGCACAGCATTGACACGCACGTTCTGGGCAGCCAGTTCGTTCGCCAATGCGAGCGTCAGACCCACAACACCATATTTCGCTGCGGTATAAGGCGCCTGCAACGGAAACCCTTTGATAGCTCCCGCAGAGCTGATGTTGACGAGACTGCCGCCGCCCTGTTCAAGCACGTGCGGTATCGCGGCCGAGCAAGTGTTCCACACCCCGATGAGGTCGATGTCGACCACAGTGCGCCACTGATCGAGTGTTGTTCTATCCCAAGGCGCCGACGTCAGCACCCCGGCATTGGCCACCGCTCCGTCCAGACCGCCGAGCTCTCTCACACCGTCGTCGACGGCCGAGCGCAACTCCACGTCGTCACGGACGTCGACGACGCGGCTCACGCAGCGTCGGCCCAACTCCGTCACCAGTCGTACGGTCTCGTTGAGGTCATCCTCGGTGGCCAACGGATAGTCGATCTGCGGCAGGGACTGGCAGATATCGACGAGGATGAGGTCGGCTCCTTCCTGCGCGAGTCGCAGGGCATGGCTGCGGCCCAGACCGCGGGCAGCGCCGGTGATGAGGACGCGTTTGCCGGCGACGCGTCCCTCGGAAGATGTTGTCATACCTGGGGTTAATCTACCCGTCGCTCCACATCAGCCCGCGCATTGTCGCGGACTGGGGAATATCCTCCACGGCGATGAGTCCCTGGGGTGCGCGGCACACCCAGTCGATGGCATTGACCGCCCGGCCTGCGGTCGAGATGCAACCGGCATCGGTGGAATCGAGAACTGGATGCGAAACGTGTGTGTTGATCTCCACCCGCGGCTCACCCTCCACCACAACCCGGTGCACGCCGGTGTGCCCGACGGGCGGAAACTCCCAATCGGGCGCGGCGGCATTCGTCAGCCTGGTGACATGCTCGAGGGTGATCACCGGTTTTCCGTCGCGCACCCCTTCGGTGGCAAACCGCACCGCGGCCATCTGCCCGGGCTCCACGGTCATCATGGTGCACTCGATGCGTTCCGGGGTGAACCAGCGTTCGATGCGCTGGCGCACGTCGTCGAGTTTGATGTCGAGGTTGTCCGCCAGACTCCGCACCTGGCCGCCCCACATCGACACGATCACCCCCGGCAGGAACATCATCGCCGTGTCATCGTCTTCGGTGGTACCGAAACCCATTGCCGCACCGGTGAACTCGGCATCATCGTAGTTGCCGTAGTCGAAGATCTCCTGCACGGTAATCGACGAGACCCGGGTGGTCAGGCTGACCGCCGAATGCACCAGGGTATCGCCGGAGAAGCCGGGGTCGATTCCGTTGACGTAGAGCGAGGTGTTGCCGGCCGCGCAGGCCTGCTCCAGCGGAGCTCTCAGCCAGTCGTCGGCGTGGCGCGGGGTGACCAGCCAGACCATCGATGTCCCAACGACGTTGGTACCCGCGGCCAGAAACTTGGCCATCTGCTCGATCGCCTCCATCGGCCTCGTCTCGCCCTGAGACGTGTAGACCACGCAGTCGGCGCCAAGGGCTACCAGCGCGTCGACGTCATCGGTGGCGATGATGCCGGTGGGCCCATCCAGTCCGCACAGCTCCGCCGCATCCCGGCCGACCTTGTCGGCGCTGGCGGCATGGACACCGACCAGTTCCAGATCGGGCCGACCGATGATCGCGCGCAGCGAATGCCGCCCCACGTTGCCGGTCGAGAATTGGATCACTCTGCGCATGGTTACCTTCTTATCCCAGTCGCGGTTCTAATAGTCAGGTATCGGCAGTGGGGAGTTGTTCGAGTCGATACCACCATCGACGTGGAAGGTCGCGTTGGTGGCATAGCAGTCGCGCGTCGAGAGATACACCGCGAGACGTCCCAGGTCCTCGACGTTGCCCAGACGATGCAGCGGGGTGGCCTCCTGCATCTTTTCCAGCGAACCCGGCATCATATCCAGGCTGCCCTTCAGGCCATCGGTGGCGAACGAGCCCAGCGCGATGGCGTTGACGCGAATCTTCGGCGCGAGTTCCTGTGCCATGGCGCGGGTGAGCGCTTCGAGGCCGCCCTTCGCGACGCAATAGGCGGTCAACGCCCGAATGCCGAACCGGGCCGACCCCGACGAGATGTTGATGATCGAACCGTGCCCGGCTTCCAGCATGTGCGGGGCGGCGAGCTGACTCATGATGAACGCGGAAGTCACGCACCAGTCGAAGGTATGCCGGAAATCCTCGTCGGTGATGTCGAGGAATCTCGCGTAGGTCGACCCACCGACATTGTTGACGAGGATATCGATCCGGCCGAAGCGCTCCATGGCCGTGTTCACCACGCGTTCGCCGTCCGAACGACTCATCGCATCCGCGACGAGCGCCAGCCCCTTGCCGCCGGCGGCCTCGATACCCTGAATTGTGCCAACGATATCCGCCTCGGTGCGTGCGGTTCCGACGATCGTTGCGCCGGCTTCCGCCAACACTCGCGCGATGCCTGCGCCGACACCCTTCCCGGCACCCGTGACGATCGCGACCTGTCCGTCCAGCTGGAACTGCTCCAACGCCATCCTGGGCTCCTTCGTGTGACGTGTGCGCCGTTCAATCTAAGAACGTAGTCTGACTAAAGTCAATGAATGCGCATGGCTAGCGACAGCCTCCGTCGTTCTGGAACGGTTATAGCCAAGTAAAGCAAGCCTTTCTGGGCCGCGTGGGTCATAATGTGTGAGATAGCCTCGTAACTCTCGGGTGAGTCGAGTCAACTGTGAGGAAAGAAATGGCGGTGGCGGACAAGCTGTCTGTGCGGGAGGCGAAGCGCCTGCAGACACGGGAGCGATTGATGGGCGCCGCGGTCGCCGAGTTCACCAGGGCCGGCATGGCCGAAGCCGATGTCAGCGCGATTGTCGCGGCGGCCGGGGTTGCCCATGGCACCTTCTTCTTCCACTTCCCCACCAAGGAACATGTACTGCTGGAACTGGAGCACCGCGAAGAAGCACGCATAGCCAAGCAGTTCGCGCAGTTCTTGAAGTCCAAGCACGATCTCGCCTCCGCCCTGAATGAGGCCGTCCGCCTGGTGGTCGGATTGGAACATCGGCTGGGCTATCTGCTCTTCAACGACTTTCTGGCGCTGCATTTTTCACAGACGCGCCCACCCACCGAAGACGGCAGGGATCACCCCCTGATCGTGTTGGTGGCTCGGGAGATCGGGCTGGCGCAAGAACTCGGCGAAGCGGACCGGCAGGTCAATCCCATGAACAGTGCGGTGTTCTTCCTGCTGGGTCTCTACGCCCTGTTGATCACCACGAACCACTGGCCCACGGGACACACGCTGCTGGAAGACTATGTCGCGCGGACGTTGCGGAGCATGCAGCCCTGACGCGTCACGGGCGTATCACTCCGCGCAGCGGCATGAGCCCGAGTTCGTTGTGCGACATGAACCCCGGCGGGGCGTCGCACACTGCGGGTATGGCGTTCGCGGGGCCCATCGCGGTCCACGTGTAGCCGGGTAACGCGTAGCCGCCGTTCGGGTCCTGCGCCCCTTGCAGGATCAGCTCGGTGGACGAGTCGCCTTCGATCACAATGCGGTAGTGGTAGTGCTGAGGCCAATCCTCCTGCGGCTCAATGGCGTCGAAGGTGTCCATCGTGTAGATCTCGTGAAAGACGATGAGCGGCCGGCCCTCCACCCACGCTGTCCATTTGTGATGCTGGCGGGCCACGGTGCCCTTTTTGATCACGCCCTTGAAGCCTGGCATGTCGCTGGCCTCCCCTCCTTCGAAGGGGATGTCACGGGTGGCGACCCCAAGTTCCACCTCCGTCGTGTACCTCTCGACCGTTTTGCCCATGTGCTCGACGATCATTGCCATCGACTGAGCGAACAGTGGCCAGGCCTGCCCCAGCAGATTCGGACCGTCTTCGAAACCCGCTGGATCGCTTCCCATCCCCATCTCGAACAGGTACTTCAACGTGTCCCGGCCGAAGTTCACGACTTCGTAGATGTGGATGGTGTCGATCTGGCTGACGATGCGCGCGAGGGTCAGGACGAGGAGGTCGCCGGCGAAGCCGGGGTTGATGCCACCCGCATGAAACGATGTACCGCCCTCCAGGCACGCGGCGTGGATCTTGTCGATATCCGCCTGGCTGTGCTCGGTCCGGTACCACCAGGCGCCACCCGACGCGACCACGTTCTTTCCGCCGCGCAGCAGGCGGCAGACTTCGTCGGGGTCGGACCACAGCGGCGCGTAGAACACGCAGTCGGCATCGAGCGCCTCGATGGCGGCCTTGTCGTCGGTAGCGAGCACTCCGGTCGGTGGCTTGCCGCAGAGCTCGCCGGCGTCCTTACCGACCTTTTCCGGGCGATTGCACAGCACCCCGACCAGTTCGTAGGCCGGGTTATGGGCAAAGTGGCGGAGCGCCACGGATCCGACATTGCCGACGCCCCATTGGATTACGCGATACTTGCGCTCCGTCGGCGACTTTTGTGTTGCTGTCTTTTCGTGGGTGAGCGTCATCGCTACTCCTTCGCGTGCGGCGGAGCATTCGCCAAAGCTGAGCGGCTCGGCGCTCGCTGAGCGTAGGCGCTTTTTCAACGGCATGTCAACGCGCTTATAGCTGACTACCATCAGTAGTTTGACTAACAATCTCGTCGTCTGGTGCGGCCAAAAGAACGTGCTTACCGTGGATACCGACATCGTCGGGCGCGATAAGAGCATCTTTGCTGCTGACTGTAGTCAGTCTGTTATAGTGCACGAACGTGTCCGATCGCCCTCGCTGACCGGGGAGAATTCGTGAACCTGCCAAAGCTGCAACAGCGCGATGCGCCGGGGCTGACGTTCGACGAGCACATGGAACAGTCGGAGCTCGCGCAGCGGCACGCCGACAAATGGCTCATCTCCGGCAGTCTGCTCATCGGCACCGCCGCCCTGGGCATCTTCGGGCTGCCGCTGTTCCTGCGCGGGGTCCAGTTGCTGCGCCGGGCGCAGCGCGACGGGCTGTCGGTCCGGCCGATGCTGGTCACGTTGCTGGGCTACCTGGTCATCATCGACGCCGCGATCAACACGGTGGGATGGGCGCTCGACCTGGTGGCGAACCACACCCTGCTGGCCCGCGTGCTGCTCAATGGTTGGGGCAACATGTTCGACGCGGGCTACTTCTGGCACTACAACGAACTGTGGGTGGGCGGCGCGGCGGGCCCCGGCGAAAAGGCCATGGAAGTCGGGCTCATCCTGACGGTGTTCACCATGCGCATTGCCGCTGCCATCGGCTTCCTGCAGATGAAACGCTGGGGCCATCAGTGGATGGTCATCACCTGCTGGATGGGGGTGGTGATCTGGGTCGGCTACGTCTTCAACATGACCATGTTCGCCGACGTGCGCTTCGCGGGCGTCGTACTGCCCGTGGTCGGCTGGTGGCTCTACGACATCTTCTACATCACCCCCTTCCTCGCAATCCCCTACCTGCACACCGTCAACCGCGAACTCTTCAGCGATTAGAAGCGATACGGAGGTCATATTGTGGGCTATGTCTGGGAGATCCTGCGCTACGTCGCCGCGTGGGGCGGCACCGGCCTGATCATCTGGTTCTGGTATTGGCTCTTCTCCAACATCGGAACATTCTGAGTCTTCAAACGATGGTTGAACTCGCCGATGCCCGCGCGATGGCACTCGAACGCAGCTGCGCCGTGACGGCGGTAGCGCTCAGTGAGCAGCGCCGCGAGGGTGTCCGGCTCGTCACCGGTGACCGACGCGCGTTCGGGCTGAGCGGACAGCTCACCTTCGTCCATGTTCCCTACCCCGCCGCGGCTGGCTGGACGCGCAGAACTCTGACACTTGGTGTGGCCCTGCAATGTTCGCCCTCGAAGGAACGCCTCGCCCACTATCGCCTAAACGAGCTTTCCGCTAGCGAACTACGGGCCCTTACTCTCGTCGAAGCCGGCGTCGCCCTCGGCTGGATCGCGTCTCGCTGGCCCGGCCTGCTGCCGGAGGCACGCCGAGTGCTGCCTGAGCTTCATGCCGAAGCCGGCGACTTGGATGCGCTGCGCATGCTCAACCGAGCGGTAACCCTGGCGGCCAGTGGGCAGGCGCTAACGCTGCACCCACTGCTGGGCAGTCTGCCGCTGGCCTTGACGGCGCCGCAAGGTGTGGCCGACAAATTGCGGCGGAGCCTCGGCAGGATGCCCTGGACGACAACGCAAAAGCGTCTACCCCGGCCGTACTCGGTTCCCGTCGGTGGTGACGGGGGCGTCCGCAATCCGAACCTGCCGCCGCCGAGCCGGCCGCAGGACAACGACCTGGACATCACCCCCGACCACCGGCCCGGCATCCCCTATCCCGAGTGGAATGCCTGGACGAAAAGCTTTCTGCGGGACCACGTCGCGGTGCTCGAGCGGGCGTACGTCAGCCGCGGTCGCCAAACCGGTGCTATCTCCGCCGACCTTCGGAAATGGTTCGAGGAACACACGCATCGCGCGATGCAGAACCGGCTCGAAGACGGGTCCGACCTGGATGTCGAACAATACGTGCGCCACTACGTCGACACGGCGACCGGCCAGGCGAGCCAGCCCCGCATCTTCCGCCAACTGCTACCCAGCGGCCGGGACGTCACCACCGCGCTGCTGCTCGATGGAAGTTCCTCCTTGGGGGTGCACGGCGGGCGGGTTTTCCGACTCGAGTTAGCCTGCGCCGACGCGCTTTCGCGTGCGATGAACCGTGCCCGCGAGCGCCACGGCATCTTCCTGTTCACCGGAAACACCCGGCACCGCGTCGAAGTTCGGTGCCTCAAGGACTTCAAAGACCCCCGGTTTGTGCCACCCAGCGGCCTCGGGCTGCAGACCAGCGGCTACACCAGACTCGGTGCGCCGCTGCGTCATTTGACGAGCCGGCTCCTGGAGCAGCCTTCGGAGCGGCGTCTGCTCATCGTGATCGGCGACGGGCTGATCTCCGACGAAGGTTATGAAGGCCGTTACGCGTGGGCGGACGCCGCGCACGCGGTCGAGGAGGCCAACGACGCGGGGGTGTCGATGTACTACGTGGGCGTTGGACCGACCCGGGTCGATCCCCTTCCGGAAGTGTTCGGTCCCCGCCGTTCTCAACGGATCCGACGCGTGGAGGAGCTCCCGCGGGTGTTGGCTCATGTCCATCGTGAACTGGTCACCGCATGACCATAGACACCTACCTGGCCAACGGCAACGAAGTTCAGCTGTTCGAACAGGCTTTCCACCAACGCCTTCCGGTGATGCTCACCGGCCCCACCGGGTGCGGCAAGACACGGTTCGTCGAACACATGGGTCTGCTGCTGCAGCGTCCGGTGGTCACCATCAGCTGCCACGACGATCTCACCAGCTCCGACCTCGTGGGCCGCTTCATGGTGACCGGCGGCGATGTGATCTGGACCGACGGCCCGCTCACCCGGGCCGTCAAGGCCGGCGCGATCTGCTACCTCGACGAAGTCGTTGAGGCGCGTCATGATTCACTGGCCATTTTGCATTCGCTCACCGATCACCGGCGATCCCTGTATCTCGACCGGGCCGGCGAGGTCGTACAGGCACCGGACACGTTCATGCTGGTGTGTTCGTACAACCCCGCGTATCGCAGCTCGCTCAAGGAACTCAAACCGTCGTTCCGGCAGCGCTTCGTCACGCTCGCGATGAGGTATCTGCCCCCCGACCGCGAGGCCGAAGTAATCGTCGCCGAAGCCGGAATCCCCCTGGCCACGGCGCAGCGACTGGTCGCTTGCGCGGTCGCGATCCGCACCGCCGACGAAGCCTTCCACTTCGAGCCGCCGTCGACCAGAGTGCTGGTCGCCGCGGCGCAGTTGATCCGCGCCGGCGCAACCGAATTGGACGCGGCCGACGCCTGCATCCTCGCACCCCTGAGCACCGACGGCGCCGTCACCGACGGTCTACGTGAAGTGGCGGCGGCCAGCCTGACCGCCTCACCCTAGAAAGGAGCATCCGGCATGGATCAACAGGAGCAGAAGCGCAAGAGGGCGCTTATCGTCTTCCAATTCGTCATCTACGGCTACTTGCTGGTGATGTTCGGAATTCAGCTCTACATGTCATTTGCCCGAGGGTGGTGGGACCTGTGACCACGCGAGCTCAGATCGATACCCCAGTCAGCTTCGAGGACCACCACGATGAATCGCGCCTGGCTCAGCGCCGCGCCGACAAATGGATGATCGTCGGCGCAGCCCTCATGGGCTGCTGGGCCCCGGGGTTGATCGGTTTCCCGATCTTCATGCGTGGGGTGTGGTTGCAGCGCAACGCCTTACGCGCCGGCCTGTCGGTCCGGCCGATGATCGTGACCCTGATCGGGTATCTGACACTGATCGACGGAATGCTCAACAGTCTGGGCTGGGCCCTGGATCTGGTCGCCAACCACACGTTGATCAACCGGGTGCTGATGGTCGGCTGGGGCAACATGTTCGACGCCGGCTACTTCTGGCACTACAACGAACTCTGGATCGGCGGCGCGGCGGGCCCGGGCGAAAAGGCTTACGTGGCGGGGTTGATCTTCACCGTGTTCTCCATGCGGGTAGCCGCGGCGATCGGGTTCTTGCAGATGAAGCGCTGGGGCCATCAGTGGATGGTGGTTACCTGCTGGATGGGCGTGGTGATCTGGTCCGCCTACGTGTTCAACATGACGATGTTCGCCGACGTGCGCTACGCCGGCGTGGTGTTCCCGGTCATCGGCTGGTGGCTCTACGACATCTTCTACATCACGCCGTTCCTCGCAATCCCTTACCTGCACACGGTCAACCGTGAAATCTTTGCCGATTAACCAGATTTGAGGAGACAACCATGACTTCCACCGACGAGGAAAAAGACACCACCAGCGATCTCGAGCCGGGCACGACGCCGTACTACGCGCGAATGCATAAATGGATCAAGCGCGCGGTGATGGTGTGTCTGGTGGCGCTGGTGATCGAGGGCGCATTCACGTTGCCGTTCATGGCGGTCTATTACGGCTACCCGACGCTGAGCCTGACGGAAATCTGCAGCGAGTTGCTCAAGATTCGCTACTCCAACGACACCCTGGAGTGCAAGTACCCGTATCCGCCCCTGGGCCCCCCGGAGGGGGTTGAAGGTAAACCCACAGCGCAGGATGTGTGGGGCATCCAGCCCATCCCCAAGTACCACCGCCTCGGGTTCCGTGAACTGGTCAGGATTCACAACGAACGCCTCGCACGCCAGGCGGCCCAACAGCACGCGGCGCCGCATCCGTGACCTACCGGGTTGTTCAGTGGACGACGGGCAACGTCGGCAAGAAGTCGGTGCATGCGATCGCGACGAATCCCACGCTGCAACTTGTCGGGTGTTACGCCTGGTCTCCTGACAAGGTCGGTCGCGACGTCGGCGAGCTGTGCGGGATCGAAGCACTCGGTGTGCTGGCGACGGAGGACATCGATTCGCTGCTTGCACTGGCGCCCGACTGCGTGGTGTACAACCCGATGTTCGCCAAGGTCGACGAGCTCGCCCGCATTCTCGGCGCGGGCATCAACGTGGTGACCACATCCGAATTTATCAACGGCCATCAACTGGGCCAGGAGCGTGATCGCATCGCCCAGGCCTGCGAGCTGGGTGGTTCGACCATCTTCGGCAGCGGCATCAACCCGGGCTTCATCCAGCTCTTCGCCATCGTCACAGCCGGGATCTCGGACCGAGTGGATCGCATATCCATTGCGGAGTCTTTCGACACGACGATCTACAACTCGCCGGCAACCGAAATCCCCATGGGCTTCGGCTATCCCATTGACCAGCCGGACCTTCGCGAGATAACCGAGAAGGGATCGGGAATCTTTCGCGAAGCGGTTCTGCTGGTCGCCGACGCCCTCGGAATAGAACTCGACGACATCCGCTGTGACGTCGAGTATGCGCAGACCACCGACGATCTCGATCTACCTGGCGACTGGACGATCGCGGCCGGGTGCGTGGCGGGCATCGATGTTCGCTGGAAGGGAATTCTCGATGGTCGTGACGTGATCGAGATCCGTGGAGTATGGACCAAGGGCCAATCGCTGGACCCCGCGTGGACGACTGATTTCGGGTACACCATCACGGTCGAGGGCCGCCCCACAATAAAGAGCACCCTCAGCTTCGAGCCGCCGCCGGACTTTGTCGGCGAAACCCTCGACGACTTCATCATGCTGGGTCTCACCATCACCGCCATGCCGGCGATAACGGCGATACCCGCCGTCGTCGCCGCTCCGCCCGGCATCGCCACCTATACCGATCTGCCGCTGCTCCTTCCGCGCGGAGTGCTGGCACGCAGTTGAGAGGATTCGTATGAATGATTCACCGCCGCGGTTGCACCACGTGGTCTTCGCCGTAGCACCGGAGCGCCATGACAATGTGAGACAGCTGTTTACGGAGTTGGGCTTCAGCTTCGAGGACATCAATCTGGATGAGCTCGGGATACGGGTTGTCCTGGATTGGAATCGGGGCATCGAGCTGATCAGTGCGATCCCGGGTTCGACCGCTGAGGTGGCTGCCTCGGTCACCGAATTCCTGGCCCGTCACGGTGACGGCATCTACTCGGTGGTCGTGCAGGTTCCCGGGGCATCACAGGCGGAGGACATCGCCAGGCGTTACGGCTCGACCGTCCGGTTCCGGCAGGGCTTCGAGGACTTGGACGCCAGCGGCAATTATCTCGAGGAGATCGACCTCTCGGTGTTGGGCCTGCCCTTGACATTCCTGTCGACCAACCTGCCCTGAGAAGACGTGAAGAGGACATCATGACCGTTGGCACGGCGAAGCCCAGCGTCTTCGACGCCGATCTGCCGGTACTGAACTACGACGTCACGGACACGCCGCAGGAGATCTATCCGCAGTTTCGGGCCGCCCAGCTTATGGCGCCGATCGCGCTGGGTCCCGTTGGGCCCGAGGTGATCTCCTACGAGCTTGCCCGCACTGTCCTCGGCGATCCGCGATTCGGGATTCCGCCGGGTATTCACCTCACCGCCCACGGCGTGACGTCGGGACCGTTGTGGGATCGGGTCGTCCGCAGCATCCTCTGCATGGAGGGCGCCGAACATCGCCGGTTGCGCAGCCTGGTGTCGAAGGCCTTCACTCCACGGGCAACCGCGCGCATGGATGAGACGATCCACGCCGTCATCAACGAACTCGCCGACGCCGTAATCGCGGCGGGGAGTTGTGAGTTCGTCGAGGAGATCGCGCGCCCGTACCCGATCCCCGTCATCTGCGCTCTGCTGGGTGCGCCGCGGCAAGACTGGCAGCTGTTCTCGCAATGGGCCGAAGACATCTTCAAGATCGTCAGCTTCGACTGCAATCTCGTCGAGGAGGAGCCCAGCGTCCTGAAAGCCTGGGACGCCTTCGACGACTACATCGACGGGATGATCGCCGACCGGCGCAAGACCCTGACGGACGACCTGCTCTCCGAACTCATCCGGGCCGAAGACTGCGGCGACCGCCTCGATGCCGGTGAGGTCCGGATGCTGGCGTTCAGCATCCTGGTGGCCGGAACCGACACCACGCGTACGCAATTGGCGGCCTCGATGCAGGTCTTATGCGGCCATCCGGACCAGTGGGCGCTGCTTCGCGATCGCCCCGAACTCGGGATGAGAGCCGTCGAGGAAACAATGCGTCACTCCCCCTCGATGTGCAGCACCCTGCGCAGCGTCACCGACGACGTCACGATCGGCGACTACACGTTCCCGGCCGGCACCTTCATCATCGTGAACACCTATGCCGCGAATCGGGATTCGTCGGTGTACGACGACCCCACGCGTTTCGACATCACTCGCGACGATCCCCCGCCCATCCTCACCTTCGGCGGGGGCGCGCACTACTGCCTTGGCGCGAACCTTGCCAGGCGGGAACTTTCCGAGGCGCTCAAGATCCTGTCCCGACGCCTGCCGCAGCCACGCTGCACCGAAGACCCGCCGTGGAGACCGCTGCTCGGCATGAGCGGGCCGACCCGGCTCCCCCTCGAATTCGGTGGACAGCCCTGACGCAGCCGATTCCGGTGCTCGGTGCGGCTGGGCCCGGGCGCCCTCGCCCACCTCGACCTTGCCGCGGCTGCCGCTAAGGATCCGGCGCTAGCTCGACAATCCCCTCTTGACGGCCGCATCCTGCTTGCGAACCAAGTCAAGGAAGACATCGTTCGGCGTGGGATTGCCTGGCGTGCAGTCGATCTCCAGGTCGACGACTGCGCGTCCCTCGATGAACACCGCCTCCGAGATTTCCATCTGCCTGGCCGGGTCGGCCGACGCCCCCGCGACCATGAATCCGTTGGTGCCGATGTCGATGGGCTGCAGTGCGCCGGTGGTCTTCTTGGTGAGTTCGTCTCGCATGGCCGGGATCATCGGCGCGGCCCCGGCCGCGTCGGGATACACCGCGATCGTGTCGACGATGGTCCGCATGCCGTCGGGGTTTTTGAAGGTCTGGCCGACACCGGTCAGGCCGCTGGGATTGTTGACCGGCGGCCCGTCGGCAAACGCGCTGGGACCAATGTCACTGGGCTTGATCAGCCATGAGCTGTAGTCCGTCTGGCCGTTCGAGGGACTGGCGGCCGCGGTCGTGCTGGTCGAAGTCGATGTCGAAACCGACGTCGACGTCGAGGTGGCGGGAGCGCTCTTGTCGCCGCCGCAGGCCACCAGCGTGGCACTGATCAACATCGTTGTGGCGGTCAGGCCGACCGCGGACGCGCGCATGGTCATGAGTCCTCCTCGTTGCCGTCAGGGAAAGTATCGAGCACGCGGATCTCGCCGGTGCCACCGTCCACCTCGACCAGGGCGCCCGGGGGCAAACGGTGGGTGGCTGCCTGCACATCGACCACGCACGGGAATCCGAATTCGCGAGCCACCACCGCGGCGTGCGACATCGGGCCGCCAAGTTCGGTCACGACCGCGGCGGCGTAGCAGAAGGCCGCCGTGTATCCGACGTCGGTGACCTCCGCCACGAGGATCTCGCCTGGTTGCAGCTCGTCGATGCTCTCGGGCCGAATGATCCGCACCCGGCCGCGCACCCGGCCCCCGCAGACGCCGACGCCGCGGAGGGTGTCGCCGGCGCTCAGCGCTGCCGACACGTTGCTCGTGGGTTCCCAGCTGCCGCTGAACACGGCCGGTGGGACGACACCGGCCAGCCGCTGTTGTTCGGCCCGCCGCCGCTCCACCAGCCCGCGCACATCTGGCGGGAGTGCGTCCAGTTCATCGACGAGCAGATAGAACACGTCGTCGGCCTCGTCGCAGACGCCCGCCGCGGCCAATCGACGGCCGTATTCCCGGAGCAGGCGACGCAGCACCCAGTTGGCGCGCACCATCTTGTCGCGCCGGACTTCGCGATCGCGGATGTGCTGCGCCGCCAGCAGTGCTACCGGTCTGGCCCGCAACGGAATTCGCGGCCGGTCCGGCTGGGGTGCGGGCGGCACGCTCATCGCTCTGGCCACCATCCGCACCAGGAGCTCGGGATCGTCGGCATAGCTGGTCGCTCGCATTTCGACCTCGGCCGGTCCCCGATGCCCGATCAGCGCGAGCTCGGCCAGCACCGCCGCGTGAAACTGCGGAGCCTCGGCGGCCAGCACGTCAAGACGCGCGCCCGGTTCGGCCAGCAGGCGCGCCGCGTTCGGGTCGCGCCGCGCGGCGGCCACCAGGCGCTGTAGCGCCTGCACCGATCGCGCACTGGCCAATTGGTCGCCCGCCAGCGGGGCGGTGTCGCGCCCGCTCAGGACACGCAACAACACATTGGACGAGGCGCACAGCATGAACGCCCCGGATGCCAAGGTCCAGCCGTACACGACGTGGTCGCGTGCCAGCAGGATCAGGCTGAGCAGCCTCTCGTCGTCGAGCTGGGTAAGGTCGCCATCGCAGAGCCGCTCCAGTCGGTCCACGTCGGCGATGAAGTCGGTGGTGTCGAGCGCCGAACCTGAGCTCAGCCCAACGACATTCACGCCGAACACCCCGATGTTGCGGAGTGTGCGCAGGCGCCGCCGCAGCGCGCCGGAGTGCGACGGCGGGCGTTCGGCACCGAACATCGGCAACGAGGCCGAGCTCGGACCGAAGAAACCGCTGTTCCGAATCACCGTCGCGGGCTTGATGAACGGCACGGTTTCGGCCATGAAATGCGCCGAGGTGATGCCGCCGTACAGGCGGTGGGCGAACACCGCGACCGTGCGTGTGGCGATCTCCCGTTGGATGATCCCGCCTGGCCGCAGCCGTTCGGCCACGCCGACACCCCCCGCCCGCAGCCCGCGCACGGTCACCGACGCCGACGACGGCGAGAAGGGCCCGGGCAACGCCTCGGACAGGTTGGCGGACAGGAAAGTCGGGAATCGCGCATCGATCGGTGTATCGAATTCGCCGTTGACACCGTCCGGCCCGGCCAAGGTGGGTGACACGCCGTCGCCGGCCGGCGCGTCGACGGCGGGGACGTCTTGAATCGGGGCCAGCCGCCACGGCACCGGTATCACTCGCTTGCCGAAGGTGACCCGCCCGCGCACCGCCCGCGCCAAGTCTTCGAGGCATTCGTCGGCGTCCCACGCCGGACGGAACCCGTAGTTGTCGAACAGCGCCGCGGTGTCCATCAGCGGAGCGCTGGGTATCTCGTTCAGCTCGCCGAACAGGTTCGCAACCGCACCGCCCAGTGGCAGCACCGGCCGCCGCAGTACCCCGGCGATTCGCCGCAGGGTCAGCGTGCCCTGCGCGGCGAGATTGACCGGGCCGCTTTTGATGTCGGTGTCGACCGCCGCGCGGGCGAGCAACCGAAGCGCGTCCTCGAGATGGACTACCTGCAGCGGGCGATCCGCGGAGGCGGTGGAGTCGACGGGAAACACCGGCAGCGCCAGCGCACGTTGCACCCAATTGTCGACGCCGCGGCCGACGATGAGTGCGGAATGTATCGCGACCCAATGCAGGTCTGCGGCGGCCAGGATCTCCTCGACGCGAGCCTGGTGGCGCCCACCCTCCGACCGCCCGGCGACGTGCGCCGACGACGGGAAGACAATGCGTCGTGCGCCGGTGGTGGTCATCGCCTCGACGACGTTGAGTGTGCCACCGACGTTGACCTGCTGCGCCATTCGCTCCTCTGGGCCTGGCGTTCTCACCCACGCACAATGCGCGACGACGTCCGCGCCCGCGATGGCTCGGTTGATCGCCGGTGCGTCCCGGACGTCGGCCGTCACGAAGTCGGTTGCGCTTGACCAGCTGTCGGGACGGTGGCGGGCGATGCCGACGACATCATGGCCCTGGCTGAGCAGTCGTGCGGCGATGCCACGGCCGAGAACCCCACTGGCCCCGGTGACCGCGATCCTCACTGACTGGCCATGTCTATTCGTCGTCGTTCAGCAACGCGGCGTTGACCAAGTCGTCGAGGTCCATGTCCGCGATGTCTTTGTTCGCGGTCGCCGTGGCTGCCTCCCGTTGGCCGTTTTCGTCGGCGCCGTTCGCCAATTCGAGGAGCAGCTCCAAGATCCCGGCCTGTCGGAGCCGCTTGACCGGAATCGAGCCCACCACCCGCTGGATCTCGGCTTCGCCCGGCGCGGCGGCGGGAATGCTCTGCTCGGCTGTCCCCACGAGTTCTTGCCGTATGTAGCCGGCCAGCGCCGCGGAGTTCGGGTAGTCGAAGATGAGCGTCGGCGGCAGCGCGAGCCCGGTGGCGGTCTTCAGGCGGTTGCGCATTTCGACCGCGGTCAGCGAGTCGAAGCCAAGCTCCTGGAAGGCCTTGTCCGGCTCGATGGACTCGGGGCTGACGTTGCCCAGCACGGTCGCGATGTGGGTGCGCACCAACCCGAGCAGAATCGTGTGCTGCTCGTCGTCGGGCAGCCCTTCAAGGCGTTGCAGCAGAGCAGATTTCGATTTCGCCGCGGCCAGAGAGTCATCGACCTGGCGCCGGCCGGAAGCGTTGATCAGGTCAAAGAACATCGGCGGCAGTGTGCCGCCTTCGAACATCACCCGCAGCGCCGCGAGGTCGATGCGCGCCGGCACCATGAACGGCTCGTCGACGATCAGTGCCGTGTCGAGCAATTGCAGCGCTTCCTCGGAAGACAGGGCCAGGATGCCGTCGCGGGCGAATCGCGCGAAATCGACGTTCGCCAACCCGCCGGTCATGCCGCTGGCCTGGTCCCACAATCCCCAGGCCAGCGAGATCCCTGGCAACCCCAATGCCCGGCGATGCGCGGCCAACCCATCCAAAAACGAGTTGGCCGCCGCATAATTCGCCTGACCCGAGGAGCCCACCAATCCCGCCATCGACGAAAACATCACAAACGCCGACACATCCAATCCGACGGTCAACTCATGCAGATTCCACGCGGCATCCACCTTGGCCCGCAGCGCCACATCCATCCGCTCCGGACTCAACGACGTCACCACCGCATCATCAAGAACCCCCGCCGCATGAACCACCGCCGACAGATCCCCGATACCAGCGATCACCGCACCCAACGCCGCCCGGTCCGCCGCATCACACGCCACCACCTGCACCGCAGCACCAGCAGCCGCCAACTCGGCCACCAACTCCGCAGCGCCCGGCGCCGCTTCACCGCGCCGGCTCAGCAGCACCAACCGACGAACCCCATGGCGGGCCACCACATGACGCGCCAACGCCGAACCCGCCATCCCGGTACCACCGGTCACCAACACCGTGCCCGAAGCCCACGCCCCCGGCAACGTCATCACGACCTTGCCCACATGACGCGCCTGACTCAAAAACCGCAACGCCGCCGGCGCACGCCGCACATCAAACCTCGTCACCGGCAACGGATGCAGCACACCGGCCTCAAACAACGCCGCAAGCTCGGTGAGGATCTGCTGGATGCGGTCGGCACCGGCCTCGAAGAGGTCGAAGGCCTGGTAGCGCACGCCGCGATAGTGCTGCGCGATCACTTCGGGGTCGCGGATGTCGGTCTTGCCCATCTCCAGGAAGACGCCGCCGGCGGCCACCAGCCGCAACGACGCATCCACGAACTCGCCGGCCAGCGAATCCAACACCACATCCACACCACGACCACCGGTAACCGCGCGGAACTTCCCCTCGAACTCCACGCTGCGCGAATCCGCGATGTGATCGTCGTCAAAGCCCATGGCCCGCAAGGTGTCCCACTTACCCCGGGAAGCAGTCGCGAACACCTCCAACCCCAAATGCCGTGCCAACTGCACCGCCGCCATCCCCACCCCACCCGCAGCCGCATGCACCAACACCCGCTGACCCGGCTTGACCTCAGCCAGATCAACAAGCGCGTAGCAGGCGGTGGCGAATGCCACCGATGTGGTGGCCGCTGCGGCGTGGGACCATCCCGCGGGCACCTTGACCAGCAGTCGCTCGTCGGTGGTGGCCAGTGTGCCGGTGCCCTCGGGGAACAGTCCCGTGACCCGGTCACCGATCGCGAAACGGCCGTCCTGCAAGGAGTTTTCGACCACAACGCCGGTTGCCTCGATGCCCATGATCGCGGCGGGATCGGGATACAGGCCCAACGCGATCATGACGTCGCGGAAGTTGGCGGCGATGGCAGTCAACGCGACGCGGACCTGACCGGGCCGCAACGGCGCGTGGGCGTCGGGGATGGGTTCCAACCGCAGGTTTTCAAAGGTTCCGTGGCTGCTCATGCCGAGGCGCCAGGGTCCCTGGGTGGGCGGCACCAGGATGCCGCTGACTGCGCGACTGCCGTGCACCCGCTGAATGTAGGTCTGCCCCCCGCGCAGCAAAACGTGCGGCTCACCGATCGACAAAACCGCGGCGATGGCCGAATCATCCAGCGGGGCATCCGAATCGACCAGCACCAGGCGGCCCGGGTGTTCGGTCTGCGCCGACCGCACCAACCCCCATACCGCCGCACCGGCCAGATCCGAAACGCCCTCCCCCGACAGACCCACCGCGCCGCGGGTGGCCACCACCAGCACACCCGAATCATGCTCGGTCAGCCATGACTGCACGGCGGCCAGCGCTTGGTGAGTCCGTCCATAGACGGTGGCAACCGGATCGCCCTCGGCGACAATCGATTCGAAGACCTCGTATGGCGGCAGTGCGCCCTCGGCAACGGGTGAGGCCACCGCCCAGACCACCTCAAAAAGCTTGTCCGGCCCCGAGTTCGACACGGCGGCCAGCAGCTGCTGGTCACTCACCGGGCGCGCCACCATCGACGACACCGACAACACCGGCAATCCCAGGCCGTCCGCCAATTCGATCGACACCGATGACGGGCCGCTGGGAATCATCCGCACCCTGACCGCCGAGGCGCCGCCGGCGTGCAGGGACACGTGTTGCCAGGAGAACGGCACCAGCACCGAGTCTTCGTCGATGTTCATGCTGCCGATCCCGGCCAGAATGACCGCGTGCAAGGCCGCGTCCAACAGCACGGGGTGCACCCCGAAGCCGGCCGCCGACACGTCGGCGTCCGCGGGCAGGTTCACCTCGGCGAACACCTCGTCGCCACGACGCCACATCGAAGTCAGGCCCCGGAACGCCGGCCCGTATCCGTACCCGCGTCGGGCCAATCGCTCGTATCCGTCGCCGATGTCCACCGCAACGGCGCCCGCGGGCGGCCATACCGATAGATCCGCGCTCGGCTCCACCGATCCCGCGCTGAGCACGCCCTCGGCGTGCAGCAGCCAGTTGGAACCGGCCTCACCGCGGGAAAACACCGACACCGCCCGGCTGCCCGCCTGGTCCGGCGTTCCGACGATGACCTGTACGGCCACCGAGCCGGTGGCGGGCAACACCAGCGGCGCCGCCAGGTTCAGCTCCTCGACGACTCCGTAGCCGACCTCGTCGCCGGCACGGACGGCCAACTCGACAAAACCAGCGCCGGGGAACAGCACGATGCCACCAATGACGTGATCGCCCAGCCAACTTTGTCCGCTGGGCGACAACCGACCAGTCAGGAGCACCTCACCCGAGGACGGCAACTGCACCACCGCACCCAGCAGCGGATGCGCGGTGGCATCCAGGCCCAGGCCGGCCGCGTCCGTGGTGGCTCCATCGCTGGAGAGCCAGAATCGTTGTCTTTCAAAGGCATAGGATGGCAGCTCGACGAGGTTGGCGGCACCGATCACGCCGCGCCAGTCGACGTCCATCCCGGTGACAAAGCCCTGGGCGAGGGCACCGGCCAGGGTTTCGACTTCGGGACGGTCCTTGCGTAGCGCGGACATGGTGGTCACGGCCGCGTCGGGTAGCACTTCTTCGATCGAAGCCGTCAGTCCGCTGCCGGGCCCGACCTCGAGGAAGCGGCTGGCACCGGCGGCGTGGGCGCAGCGGATGCTGTCCGCGAATCGGACGGCTTCGCGGATGTGTCGTTTCCAATAAGCGTCCGAGCCGAAGTCGTCGTCGGCCAGTTGCCCGGTCAGGTTGGACAGAATGGGAATCGTGGGCTCGCCGACGGGGAACGCGGCCGCGACCGTTCCGAATTCGTCGATCATCGGTTCCATCAGTGGCGAGTGGAACGCGTGCGAAACGGCGAGTTGGTGAGTTCTGCGGCCGTCGGCGCGGAGTCGCTCGGCGATTGCCTGCACGGCGGCCTCGGCGCCCGAGATCACCACGGAGTCCGGCCCGTTGACAGCGGCGATGCTCACCTCGGCGCCCAGCAGTGGGCGCACTTCCTCCTCGGTGGCCTGGACGGCGATCATGGCTCCGCCCGCGGGCAAAGCCTGCATGAAACGACCGCGGGCAACCACCAGTACCGCGGCGTTCTCCAACGACAGCACGCCGGCGACGTGAGCGGCCGTCAACTCGCCGATCGAGTGGCCCATCACGAAATCGGGCCGCACACCCCAGGATTCGAGCAACCGGAACAGAGCGACTTCCACCGCGAACAATGCCGGCTGTGCGAATTCTGTGGTGTTCAACAGGTCTTCGTCGAAGCCCCACATCACTTCACGCAGCGGACGCAGCAGGTGGCGGTCCAGTTCCACCAGGGCGGCATCGAACGCCTCGGCGAACGCCGGGTACGCGGCGTGCAGACCGACGCCCATGCCCAAGAGCTGCGAGCCTTGGCCGGGGAAGACGAAGACGGTTTTGCCCGCCTCGGTCGCGACCCCCCGGATGGCCGAGCCGATGTCGTCGCCGGCCAGCTCGTCGAGACCGGCCAACATCTGATCCCGGTCACCGCCGATGACCACCGCGCGATGCTTGAAACTCGAGCGACCCGCCAACGACCACCCGACATCGGGAACATCGATGTCCGGGTGAGCGCGCACATACGACGCCAACCGCGCCGCCTGAGCCCCGACCGACGACGCCGACTTGCCCGACACCACCCACGGCACCACCGAAAGCTCCTCGGGGTGCGTCACGCGCGGAGCGGCCACCGCCGGGGCCTCGACGATCACGTGCGCGTTGGTGCCACTGATGCCGAACGACGAGATGCCCGCGCGCCGCGTGTGGCCCTCAGCAGACTCCGCCGGCCAGGGCCGCGGCTCGGTCAACAGCGAGACCGCCCCCGAGGACCACTCCACATGCGGACTGGGCGCGTCCACATGCAACGTCGCCGGTAACACCTCATGGCGCATCGCCATGAGCATCTTGATCACCCCGGCCACCCCCGCCGCGGCCTGGGTGTGACCCATGTTCGACTTGATCGACCCCAACCACAACGGTTCGTCACGCTGCTGCCCGTAGGTCGCCAACAACGCCTGCGCTTCAATCGGATCGCCCAACGTGGTCCCGGTCCCATGTCCCTCGACCACATCCACGTCCGCGGCACTCAACCCGGCGTTGGCCAGCGCCGCACGCACCACCCGCTGCTGCGACGGCCCGTTGGGCGCGGTCAGCCCGTTGGAAGCACCGTCCTGGTTGACGGCCGAGCCGCGCACCACCGCCAACACCGGATGCCCCAACCGCAGCGCATCCGAAAGCCGCTCCACCACCAGCATCCCGCCACCCTCGGCGAATCCGGTGCCGTCGGCCGCTTCGGCGTAGGCCTTACAGCGACCGTCCGGTGCCAGCCCGCGCATGCGGCTGAACTCGATGAAGATGTCCGGCGTCGCGTTCACGGTGACCCCGCCGGCCAGCGCCAGGTCGCACTCGCCCGAACGCAGCGATTGCATCGCCATATGCAAGGCCACCAACGACGACGAGCACGCCGTGTCTACCGACACTGCCGGGCCCTCCAGGCCCAGCACATACGACACGCGTCCGGACGCCACGCTCGATGACTGCCCGGTCAGCCGGAAGCCTTCGGCCGCTTCGCTGGCGCCGACGCCGTAGGCCTGGGTGTACACGCCGGCGAACACGCCGGTGGCGCTGCCGCGGAGCTGTTCGGGATCGATTCCCGTGCGCTCCAACGCCTCCCACGACAACTCGAGGAACATTCGTTGCTGGGGGTCCATCGCCAGCGCCTCGCTCGGCGTGATGCCGAAGAACGCGGCGTCGAAGCCGGCGACATCGTCCACGAAGGCGCCGCTGCGCGTGTAGCACGAGCCCGCCACGTCGGGATCCGGGTTGTACAGCCCGGCGAGGTGCCACCCTCGATCGGTCGGGAACTCGGAGAGCACGCTGCGGCCTTCGGCCAGCATGTCCCACAGATCCTCCGGAGAATTGATCCCACCCGGAAAGCGGCACGACATGCCCACGATGACGATCGCATCGTCGCCCGTCGCGCGCACCGCGGGCGCGTGCGTGATTTCCTTTGGGACACCGGCCAGTTCGGTGCGAATGTATTCGGCGAGGGCCTTCGGAGTGGGATAGTCGAAGATCAGCGTCGGCGAAAGCGACAGTCCGGTAGCGGTTTTCAAACGGTTGCGCATTTCGACCGCGGTCAGCGAGTCGAACCCCAGGTCTTGGAACGCCTTATCGGACTCCACCGATTCGGGGCTGACATTGCCCAGCACCGTCGCGATGTGCGCGCGCACGATGTCCAGCAGGATCGCGTGCTGTTCCGGCTCGGACAGTCCGTAGAGGCGTTGCGCCAGAGCTGATTTCGACTCGGCTGCGGCCAGCGAGTCGTCGACCTGCCGACGGGTCGGCGCTTTGACCAGATCGCTGAACATCGGTGGCACCGCAGCGGCGTGGGCCCGCAGTGCGGCCAAGTCGATTCGGGCGGGCGCGATGAAGGGCTGGTCGACGATCATCGCGGTGTCGAACAGTTCCAGTGCTTCTTCGGATGACAGAGCGAGAACCCCGTCGCGGCCCAACCGCGCCAGAGCGGCGGCGTCCAACTTGCCGGTCATGTCGCTGGCTTGGTCCCACAGGCCCCAGGCCAGCGAGATCCCCGGCAACCCCAATGCCCGGCGATGCGCGGCCAACCCATCCAAAAACGAGTTAGCCGCCGCATAATTCGCCTGACCCGAGGACCCCACCAATCCCGCCATCGACGAAAACATCACAAACGCCGAGACATCCAGCCCAGCGGTCAACTCATGCAGATTCCACGCGGCATCCACCTTGGCCCGCAACGCCGCATCTACCCGCTCGGGCGTCAACGACGTCACCACCGCATCATCGAGCACCCCCGCGGCGTGAATCACGGCCGACAGCTCCCCGATACCAGCGATCACCGCACCCAACGCCGCCCGGTCCGCCGCATCACACGCCGCCACCTGGACCTGCGCGCCGGCTTCAGCGAGCTCGGCCACCAACTCCGCGGCACCCGGCGCGGCCTCACCGCGCCGGCTCAGCAGCACCAACCGACGCACCCCATGGCGGGCCACCACATGACGCGCCAACGCCGAACCCGCCATCCCGGTACCACCGGTAATCAACACCGTGCCTGCCGCCCACGCGCCCGGCAGCATCATCACGACCTTGCCGACATGACGCGCCTGGCTCAAATACCGCAACGCCGCCGGCGCGCGCCGCACATCAAACCTGGTCACCGGCAACGGATGCAGCACCCCAGCCTCAAACAACCCTGCAAGCTCGAGCATGTATTGGTGCATCCGGGGACGACCGGGTTCGAAGAGGTCGAAGGCGCGGTAGCGCACACCGGGATATTCCTGGGCGATTACCCCGGGGTCGCGGATGTCGGTCTTGCCCATCTCCAGGAAAATCCCGCCGGGGGCCACCAGCCGCAACGACGCATCCACGAATTCGCCGGCCAGCGAATCCAACACCACATCCACACCACGCCCACCGGTAACCGCGCGGAACTTCTCCTCAAACCCTACGGTGCGCGAATCCGCGATGTGATCGTCGTCAAATCCCATGGCCCGCAGGGTGTCCCACTTACCGCGAGACGCAGTCGCGAACACCTCCAAGCCCAAATACCGCGCCAACTGCACCGCCGCCATCCCCACCCCACCGGCAGCCGCATGCACCAAAACCCGCTGACCCGGCTTTACCTCAGCCAGTTCGACGAACGCGAGGTATGCGGTGGCGAATACGGCTGAAATGGCTGCCGCCTCGGCGTAGGACCAGTCGGCCGGCTTGGGGAGCAGCAGGCGGACGTCGCCGGCGACCCGCGTGCCGCTGCCGTCGGGGAAGAAGCCGTATACCGAGTCGCCGATAGCGAATTCGGTGACATCCGGGCCGACTTCGACCACCACGCCGGCGCCCTCGCCACCGAGCAGTCCGTTGTGGGCGAAGATGCCCAGCACGATCATGACATCGCGGAAGTTCGCGGCGATCGCGCGCAGCTCGACACGTACCTGGCCCGGCTGCAGCGGAGCGCTCGCGGTGGGGACCGGCTCGAGGCGCAGATTGTCGAAAGTTCCCGCTTCGCCGATGCCCAACCGCCACGGGCCCTCATCCGGTGGCACCAGGATCGAAGCCGCCGCGCGGCTCGCGCGGACCCGGGAGGTGTAGGGTTGCCCGCCACGCAGCAGGACGTGCGGTTCACCGATCGCCAGAACCGAGGCGACGGCCGAATCATCCAGCGGCGCATCCGAATCCACGAGCACCAGGCGGCCGGGGTGCTCGGTCTGTGCGGACCGCACCAGCCCCCACACCGCCGCACCCGCCAGATCCGAAACGTCCTCCCCCGCCAGACCCGCCGCGCCACGGGTGGCCACCACCAGCACACCCGAGTCATGCTCGGTCAGCCAGGACTGCACCTCGGCCAGCGCCTGGTGGGTCCGCTCATAGACGCCCGCGACCGTATCCCCTTCGGCGGCAATGGATTCAAAGATCTGATGGGACGGGGTCTCAGCGACCGCCGCGGTGGTCGTCGCCGCCGACCAAACCAGGTCGAAAAGCCGATCCGACCCTGCGGTCGAGACCACCGCGCGCAACTGTTGCTCGGTGACCGGACGCGCCACCATCGACGACACCGACAACACCGGCAACCCGAGGCCGTCTGCCAGTTCGATCGACACCGACCCAGGACCGGTCGGGGCGATCCGGACGCGCACCGCGGCTGCACCCGCACCGTGCAGTGCGACTCCTTGCCAGGAGAACGGCAGAATCAGTTCGGTGGCAGCGGGATTGGCCATCACCGCGGCGTGCAGCGCCGCATCGAGCAATGCGGGGTGCACCCCGAAGCCGCTGACGGCGCCCGCGGCGTTGGGAAGCTTGACTTCGGCGAACACCTCGTCACCGCGGGTCCACACCGCGGTCAGTCCCCGGAACGCCGGGCCGTAGCTGTACCCATTGGCCGCCAGGCGCTCGTATCCGTCCGCCGTGTCCACGGCAACCGCACCCGGCGGCGGCCACGCCGACAGATCGGCACTGGGCTGCACCGTCGCTGAGCTCAGCACGCCTTCGGCGTGGCACACCCACGCGGACTCCGTGTCGCCGTCGGCGCGCGAGAAGATCGACACGCTGCGCCGACCGGATTCCGCTTCTTCTTCGGGGGCGCCCACGACCACTTGCACCGCAATCGATCCGGCTCCGGAGGCTTCGGAGTTCGAGGGGCTCGGCAACACTAACGGTGCGTGCAGCGTCAACTCGTCGACCACCGAGCAGCCGACCTCGTCGCCCGCGCGGATCGCCATCTCGACGAATCCCGCTCCCGGGAACACCCACGCGCCCGACACGACGTGGTCGGCCAACCAGCCATGGGTACCCGGCGAGAGCCGGCCCGTCAGCACGACTCCACCCGAGGCGGGCAACTCCACCACCGCGCCCAGCAAGGCGTGCTCGCTGGCGCCTTGTCCCAGGCCGGCGGCGTCGGCCAGGAGGCTACCGTTGGACAGCCAAAAGCGTCGTCGGTCAAAGGCGTACGTGGGCAGCTCGACGAGGCCGGCGTCGCCGAAGGCGCCGCGCCAGTCCACTCGCACACCCGCGACGAACGCCGTGGCGGCCGACGACAGGAATCGCCCGAGCCCGCCCTCGTCACGGCCCAGGGTGGGGATCAAGTTGGCGCCGGAGTGACCGGAACCGTCGTCGGCGCAGTCGTTGAAGGTGTCCTCGATGCCGGCGAGCAACGCGGGATGGGGACTGGATTCGATAAAGGTGTGGTAGCCGTGTTTGCAGGCGCTGCGCACCGCCTGGTCGAACTGCACGGTCTGGCGGATATTGCGGTACCAGTATTCAGCGGTCAAACCCGCTGTGTCCAAGAGGTTTCCGGTCACCGACGAGAAGAAGGCGGCGCTTGCCGCGCGCGGCTCGATGCCGGACAGAACGTCGAGGAGCTCATCGCGAATGGGCTCGACTTCGGCCGAATGTGACGCGTAGTCCACCTCGATGCGGCGGGTGCGCAGTTCGCGGCCGGCGCAGACTCCGATGAGATCGTCGAGGGCAGCTACCTCACCCGACACGACCACTGCCGACGGACCGTTGACGGCCGCGATGTCTAGCCGATTCCCGAAGGGCGTCAACAGTTCCCGTGCCCGTTCGGCTCCGCATGCGATGGACACCATGCCGCCCGAGTTGGCGACCGCCCGGAGCAGCTTGCTGCGTTGCGTGACAACGCATGCCGCGTCGCGCAGGGTGAGGGCACCGGCGACGTAGGCAGCGGCGATCTCGCCTTGCGAATGCCCGATCACGGCATCCGGGCTGACCCCGACCGACTTCCATAGTTCGGCCAGCGAGACCATCACCGCGAAAAGTGTCGGTTGCACCACGTCCACGCGGTCCGCGTCCGGGGCGCCCGGCGCTCCGCGCAGCACGTCGGTCAATGACCAGTCGACGAACTCGGCGAAGGCAGCTTCGCACGCGGCGATCTGCTGCGCGAATGCCGGTGCGCTATCCAGCAATTCGACGCCCATGCCCAGCCATTGCGAGCCTTGGCCGGGGAAGACGAAGACGGTCTTGCCCGCGTCGGTCGCCACCCCCCGGATGGCCGAGCCGATATCGTCGCCGGCCAGCTCGTCGAGACCGGTCAACAACTGATCCCGGTCACCGCCGATGACCACCGCGCGATGCCTGAAACTCGACCGGCCCGCCAACGACCACCCGATGTCGGCGACGTCGGTCTCCGGATGAGCGCGCACATGCGATGCCAACCGCGCCGCCTGAGCCCGCACCGCCGACGCCGACTTGGCCGACACCAGCCACGGCAACACCGGCGGCCGATGGCTGCCCTCGTGCGAGACCGCTTGAGCCGCTACTTGAGCCGCTTCGGTGGGCGGTGCCTCCACGATCACGTGCGCGTTGGTGCCACTGACCCCGAACGACGACACCGCCGCGCGCCGGGTGTGACTGTCGGCGGGCCAGGGCTGCGGCTCGGTCAACAACGACACGGCCCCCGAGGACCAATCCACGTGCGGGCTCGGCGCATCCACGTGCAACGTCGCCGGCAACGTCTCGTGACGCATGGCCATGACCATCTTGATCACCCCGGCCACCCCCGCCGCGGCCTGCGTGTGACCCATGTTCGACTTGATCGACCCCAACCACACGGGTTCTTCGCGTTGCTGCCCGTAGGTCGCCAACAACGCCTGCGCCTCGATCGGATCGCCCAACGGAGTTCCGGTTCCATGGCCCTCGACCACATCGATATCCGCGGCAGCCAGCCCGGCGTTGGCCAGCGCCGAGCGCACCACCCGCTGCTGGGAGAGCCCGTTAGGCGCGGTCAACCCATTAGAGGCACCATCCTGATTGACCGCCGAACCGCGCACCAGGGCCAACACCGGATGGCCCAACCGCTGCGCATCCGAAAGCCGTTCCAGCGCCAGCATCCCGCCACCCTCGGCCCAGCCGACGCCGTCGGCCGCCGCGGCGTACGCCTTGCACCGGCCATCCGGTGACAGGCCGCGATGCCGGCTGAACTCGACGAAGATTGCCGGCGTCGCGTAGATGCAGGTGCCGCCCGCCAGCGCCAGGTCGGATTCGCCCGAACGCAGCGATTGCATCGCCATGTGCAATGCCACCAACGACGACGAGCACGCCGTGTCGACCGACACCGCCGGGCCCTCCAGCCCCAGCACATACGCGACTCGGCCCGTCGCCACGCTCGAGGTGGCACCGGTGAGCCGATAGCCCTCGGCCTCCTCGGCGATCATCGCGTAGCCCTGCGCAATGATCCCGGCGAAAACGCCTGTGGCACTTCCCCGCAACGACGTCGGATCGATGCCGGCGCGCTCCAGTGCCTCCCACGACAACTCCAGCAGCATCCGATGCTGCGGGTCGGTCGCGAGGGCCTCGGTCGGCCCCATGTTGAAGAAACCGGCGTCGAAATCCGCCACGCCATCGACGAATCCGCCGTATCGCGAGTAGGACTTGTGCCGTGCGTCGGGATCCGGATCGAACAGGCTGCCGAGGTCCCATCCGCGATCGGTGGGGAACTCGGTCATCACGTCACGGCGGTCGGCGACCATCCGCCACAGGTCCTCGGGGGTCTCGACCCCGCCCGGGTAGCGACAGGACATGCCGACGATCGCGATCGGCTCATTCGAGCGCTCCAGCAGCGCGCGATTGGTGCGCTTCAGACGTTCGACCTGGACCAGCGCTTTGCGCAGCGCCTCGGTCGCATGCTGGAGTTGATCAGCCACTAAATTCCCTCACCTACCGTTGGCCGTGACCACCGGAGGCGGGCTCTCGCCGAGTCACGGACGTTGCGGGAAGCGACGCCGCAGCGCGTCGGTGGCCAGCATGTCCAACTCCGGTGTCATTTCAAAACGTCCGATGCTCATCGCTGCGACAGCAGGAACGGTGAATTCAACTCCCCGTTTTGCCTGTGTGCCGCCGCGCACCATTCATTACGCGACTGTACCCGGCTAACCTGCGCCGGTCAGACCCCCACTCGTCGCCAGCCGTCGGCGGCCCTGGCCGCTCGGATCAGCTCATCGCACAGCTCGCGCAACTCGGTCGCACCGGCCCCCTCGTCGAGCGCGGTCGCGACGTCCTCGGCGGCACATCGCACCTGGTAAACGCGGTCAGACAGGTCGGCTGCGTCGTCGGCCGACAGCACGACCGCATCGGCCGGCAGCGCGGGAACTCCGCCGGCCTCACCCCGGGTGATCATGGCCCGCTGCTCGTAGGCCCGTTGGCGGCACGACTGCCGGCAATATTGGCGACGGCGGCCCATCCCGACCTCAGTGACGTCTCTGCCGCACCAGCGGCATGGCTGAGGCCCCCCGCCCCGCTTTTTTCCAGAGCCACGTCCCAGAGTCACGCTTGCCGACTTTAGCCCGCGCGCGTCCGTTTCAGCCCGCGACACCGCGTATCATTGATGGTCGCGCCGCATGTGGCGCGCGCCGGCCCGGGGAACTTGACAGCCCGTCGTAACGTTTGCCAACCGGAACAATATTTGCCATTACGGGAGAGCCCGAGAGCTCACAGGCCACCTAAGGAGTAGCGCTTATGGCTGATCGCGTCCTCAGAGGCAGTCGTCTCGGAGCCGTGAGCTACGAGACCGACCGCAACCATGACCTGGCACCGCGCCAGATAGCGCGGTACCGCACGGACAACGGCGAGGAATTCGAGGTCCCCTTCGCCGACGACGCCGACATTCCCGGCTCGTGGCAATGCCGCAACGGCATGGAGGGCACCCTGATCGAGGGTGACCTGCCGGAGCCCAAGAAGGTCAAGCCGCCGCGTACGCACTGGGACATGCTGTTGGAGCGCCGTAGCGTCGAAGAACTCGAAGAGCTGCTCAAAGAGCGTCTCGACATCATCAGGTCGCGCCGCCGGGGTTGACCCGTCCGCGCTTAAGCGCGGTCGTGGGTGTGCGCGCTCCCGGTGCGGGCGAAACGGCTTTCGAAACCCCACCGGGTGACCTTCCCCAGCGCCTCGCGGATGTTGGATCCGCTCATCTTGGACACGCCGAGCTCGCGCTCGGTGAACGTGATGGGCACCTCGGCGACCACGAACCCGTTACGCACCGCGCGGTTGGTCAGGTCGATCTGGAAGCAGTAGCCCTTGGAGTCGACGCCGTCGAGGTCGATCGCCTCCAGCACTTCGCGCCGGTAGGCGCGGTAGCCGGCGGTGATGTCGTGGACGCTGACGCCGAGCGACAGCCGCGCGTACGTGTTCGCCGTCCAAGACAGCGCCCAGCGCCGCCACGGCCAGTTCTGCACGGTTCCGCCGTCGATATAGCGCGACCCGATGGCCAGGTCGGCGCCGGCGTCGACCGCCTCCAGCAAACGGTGCAGCTGCTCGGGCGCGTGACTGCCGTCGGCGTCCATCTCCACCAGCACCGAGTACTGCCTGCTCAAACCCCAGGCAAAGCCTTCCAGGTAGGCCGCACCCAGGCCGTTTTTGACGGTGCGGTGCAGCACGTGCGTGCGACCGTTATCGGCGGCCGCCAGTTCGTCGGCGAGCTGCCCGGTGCCGTCCGGGCTGTTGTCGTCCACGACGAGCACGTGCACGTCGGGGCACGCGGACCGCAGACGCCCATGGATGAGCGGCAGGTTCTCCAGCTCATTGAACGTCGGGATGATCACCAGGACGCGCTGGCTGGGGCGGTTCCCCGGGATCGGGGGCACCGGCTGGCCGGTGGTCATGTGACTCCTCTGTGTCGCCCGGAGTACCGGGAAAAACTTCGTCGCCGCCCTCTTGGGAAGAGGTATCGGGCAACGAGCTGGTTCCTGCATCCGGGGCGCTGGAACGCCGGCGATTCGGACGCAAGGACTCTCTATTCTGCCAAATTCCGAGCAAAATCACCGCTCCAGCCGTTCCGACCAGCACCCATTGCACGATCGGACCCCAACGGGTGGCCGGAGTGAGCGTGGTCTTGAGCCGGATGAGGGTGTCCAGGTAGGCCGGCTGGAAGAACTCCGTGCGGGCCAATTCTGCGCCGTCGGGGGCGATGACGGCACTGATTCCGGTAGTGCCGGCAACCAGGACGTATCGGTCGTGTTCGACGGCGCGCACCTTGGCGAACGCGAGTTGTTGCTCGCTCATGGTCTGGTTGAACGTGGCGTTGTTGCTGGGCACGGCCAGCAGCTGCGCGCCGTTGAGGACCGCCTTGCGCGGCTCACGGTCGAAAACCACTTCCCAGCAGGTGGACACCCCGACCGGCACCCCGGCGACATGCACGACATCGCTGCTTGCGCGGGGCACGAAGTGGCCGGCGTGGCCGGCGTACCCCGAGAGGTGCTTGAAGAGCCAGGGCATCGGCAGGTACTCGCCGAACGGCTGGACGATTTCCTTGTCGTGTCGGTCACCCGCCCCGGTGATCGGATTCCAGACGATCACCGTGTTGGTGTATTCGGGAGTCTCCTGCATGGGACCGCCGGCATCGAGCACGGTGCCGACCAGGATCGGCGCGCCGATCGCCTGCGCCGCCGCCTGGATCTCCTGCCCGGCGTCGGCATAGAGCGTCGGATCGATGTCCGACGAGTCCTCGGGCCAGATGACGAATTGCGGTTGCGGCGCGGTGCCGGCGCGCACGTCGTCGGCGAGCCGCATCGTCTCGCGGACATGGTTGTCCAGCACCGCCCGGCGTTGGTTGTTGAACTGCAGCCCGAGTCGGGGCACGTTGCCCTGCACCACCGCCACCGTGACCGCCGGTTCACCGCCCGACCCGGTGCCCGAGTGCCGCACGTGCGGCCAGACGAGCACCGCCGCGAGCAACACCAGACAGATGCAGACACCGGGCAGCACCACGGCCGGCGGATCCGTGGCCGGCGCCCGGCCGTTGGTCCGCAGCCACCGCACGATTTCCAGGGTGATCGCGGTCAGGCTGGCCCCCACCAGCACGACCGCCGTGGAGAGCAGGGCAACGCCGCCGAGCTGGACCAGTGGCAGCAGCGGACCACTGGTCTGGCCGAATGTCACAGCGCCCCAGGGAAATCCGCCGAACGGGAAAACCGACTTCAACCACTCCTGCGCGGCCCACAGCACGGCGAACCAGATCGGCCAGCCGGGCAGTCTGCGCACCACGACCGCGAAAATGCCGAACAGCGCGGGATACAGCGCACACACCGCGGCAAGCGC
Organism: uncultured Actinomycetota bacterium; assembly: GCA_963758775.1. Classification (GTDB taxonomy): domain Bacteria; phylum Actinomycetota; class Actinomycetes; order Mycobacteriales; family Mycobacteriaceae; genus Mycobacterium. The sequence continues at coordinate 333,356 of CAVWWU010000008.1, read as the reverse complement.
GATCCAGGGCATCGAGCCCACCAGCAGGCTGATCCACGGCAGCAGTGCGAGGTAGAACACCAGACCGAACAGGAAGCCGTAGCCCAGGCCACCGAGCGGCGTGGTGGCTGGGCGGGTCAGCACCCAGGCCAGCAGCGCGAAGGCCACCACGGCGCCCCACCACCAGTTCCTGGGCGGGAAGCTGACCAACAACAGCCAGCCCGCCAACATGGTGAGCACCAACCGCGGCAGACGCGGCAACAGCCACGCCCGGATCGCGGGCAACAGCCGCGTCGTCACCCCCGTCAGTGCTCGACGTGGCCGGTTCGGCGCGGCGGGTGCGTGGGCGTCCTCGACCTCGGCGACGCCATCGACTTTGGCGTCTTCTTCGACCTCGGCGTCGGGTTCATCCATGGATGACGGCACCCCGGTGCACGGTTTGTCGACAGCGCGGCGAGGCGTCAGTCGGGTGCATGCGCGGCAGCGCGGGCACCCGGGACCGCGGGTCGGTGGACCAGCGCTGGACGGCGTCGCGCGGCGCGGTGACGTCAAGGTCGCCGACGTCCCACACGGCGTAGGAGGCGGGCGCGCCGGGCACCAGGGTGCCCATCATGCCGTCGCGGACACCGGCCGCCCGCCACCCGCCGCGGGTCGCGGCCGCGAAGGCCGCCCGCGCAGAAATCGCGCTGCCCGGGGTCTGGTGATTGACCGCCGCGCGCACGCTTCCCCAGGGGTCGAGTCCGGTCACCGGGGCGTCCGAACCTAGCGCGAGGGGCACGCCTTGGGATGCTAACAGCGCAAACGGGTTGAGTTCACTGCCTCGCGCGGCGCCGAGCCGGTGGGCGTACATGCCGTCGGCTCCGCCCCAGAGCGCGTCGAAATTGGGCTGCACGCTGGCGATGACGCCCCACGCGCCCAGCTTTGCGGCCTGCTCGGGGGTCACCATCTCCAGGTGCTCGAGCCGATGCCCACAGCGGGCGACCGAGACCGCGCCCAGGTCCGCGACGACCCGGTCGAAGGCGCCGACGACGGCCGAGACCGCGGCATCGCCGATGACGTGAAAACCCGCGGTCACCTCCGCCTCGGTGCAGGCCCGCACGTGCGCCTCGACGGCCTCGGGGTCGAGGTAGCAGGTGCCGGTGCGATCCGGCGCGTCGGTGTAGGGCTCGTGCAGCCACGCGGTGCGCGAGCCGAGCGCGCCGTCGACGAACAGGTCACCGGCCAGGCCTCGGGCTCCGGTCTTTTCCATCAGTGCGCGGGCCTGTGCGGGCGTGGTCACCGCTTCGCCCCAGTAGCCGATAACTTCGACGCCCTGCGACGCCCTGGCTGGTGGCTTGCAGCTGTCAGCCAGTCGTCCAGGCCGCCGATCTCGGGGCCGGCGCATTCGTGCACCGCGACGATCCCGGACGCGGCGGCGGCCCGCAGCGCCGCGGCCCGGGCTTCGGCCAGCTGCTCGTTGGTCAGCAGGTCGCGGGCGACCGCCCGCACCTGGTGGTGCGCATCGCCGGCCAGTGGGTGATCTTCGGCGGGTAATTGCGGGACCATGCGCCGCAGCGCGGTCGAGGCCAGTGCGGAGTGGACGTCGACGCGGGCCAGGTAGGCGGGCCGGTCGCCGAGCACCGCGTCCAGGTCGGCCGTGCTCGGTGCGGTGTTCTCCGGCCAGGCGGACTCGTCCCAGCCGTGTCCCCAAACCGGCAGGCCCGGGTGGGCGGCGGCGTAGTCGGCGACCAGCTGGAGGCAGTGCGCGCGCGAGGTGGCGGGCCGCAGGTCCAGGCCGCTGAGGGTGAGCCCGGTGGCACTCAGGTGGATGTGGCTGTCCACGAAGCCGGGCGCCACGAAGCCGCCGTCGAGATCGGTCAGCTCAGCGTCCGGAAATTGGCTGCGACCGACGTCGTCGCTGCCCAGCCAGGCGATGACGCCGTCGCGCATCGCCATGGCGGTGGCGTCGGGGTGGGTGGGGCTGTGCACCCGCCCGTTCACCAGCAGGGTGGTGCGGATCGGCGTCACACCGTAAAGCTAGCGCCCCGGCAAGACGGGTGGCTCGACGTCGATCACGTCGATCACCTCGCCGTCGATGTAGTCGGGGCGGTCCGGCACCTGGAATTGGAACCGCTTGAACAGGGGCGTTGCGATGGCGGCCAGGCCGGGCCGAGCCGCCGCCCGTATCGGTGGCACCAGCAGCAACAGCCCCACCACCGTGGTCGCCAGCCCCGGCACCAGGATCAGGCCACTGGCCAGCGCGACCACGGCGCTGTCGCTCAGCGCGACGCGCGGTTCCCGCAGGCCCAATCGCAGGCGCGCCACCTGATTGCTCAGCTGCCACCCCGCCAGCGGCGCCCAGAGCACCAACCCGAGTACGAACGTCGCCAATAACACCAACAAGGTCCAGCCGACGCCGATCGTCGCCGCAAGCCCGACAAGGACTATGAGTTCGACGACGGCGTAAGTGAGTAACAACCGGCGCATCATGTGAAGCCAACGTGCGCGGGCGGGCCGGAAGTTCCTCTTTCAGTGCACGACGCGACTGCAGTTAGATAACCCTATGGCCACGATTGAGATCGACACCCCGGACGGACCGATCGACGCGCTGCTCAGCATTCCCCCGGGCAACGGCCCGTGGCCGGGCGTGCTGGTGATCCACGACGCGATCGGCTACGGCCCTGACAAGGAGGCCACCAACGATCACATCGCGCGGGCGGGGTACGTCGCGTTGACGCCGAACATGTTCGCGCGCGGCGGTCGGGCCCGCTGCGTCATGCGGGTCATGCGTGAACTGCTGACCAAACGCGGCCGCGCCCTCGAGGACATTCTGGCCGCGCGCGATTACCTGCAGGAGAGGCCGGAATGCTCCGGAAAGGTCGGCATCGCGGGCTTCTGCATGGGCGGCGGGTTCGCACTCATCATGTCGCCCAAGGGTTTTGGCGCCTCGGCACCGTTCTACGGAACCCCGCTCCCCCGCAATCTCAGTGAAACGCTGGACGGAGCGTGCCCAATCGTGGCCAGTTTCGGCAGCCGCGACCCGCTGGGAGTGGGCGCGCCGAAGAAATTGCGCGAGGTGACCGCGAGCAAGAACATCACCGCCGATATCAAGTCCTACCCCGGCGCCGGGCACAGCTTCGCGAACAAACTGCCCGCCCAGCCCCTGATTCGCGTCGCGGGCTTCGGCTACGACCAATCCGCCTGCGAAGACGCGTGGAGTCGGGTCTTCGCGTTCTTCAGCGAACACTTGCGGGCCGACGCAACGACTTAAGGCTCTACGACGTGTGAGCCTTCAGCTTGTCGGACAGCACCGTCGCAAAGGTATGGGTGTCACCCGGCCAGCGCGCCGACACGTAGTTGCCGTCGTCCACCACAAAGGCCGGGCGCGAGTCGGTCGCGGTGTCGCGGACCATGCCGGAAGACTTGAGCCGCCAGCCCTGCGACCCGCGGGTGACGTCACAGAAATCCGCCGAATCCTTCAGCGCCCGAGTGACTTCCGACTGCACCGACATGTACCCACCGGGCTGGCCGGGCTCTTCGCTGTAGGTGCGGTAGTAGTTGGGATCCCAGAACCGCGTGACGCGGGTGAGGCGCCAGGCGGTGCGCTCCAGCGCCCAGGTCAGCGCGGTGGTCCTGCGCCCGTAGAGCACCGAATGGCCGGTGGCGGGATCCACGCTGCGGGCGGCGAGCAGCACGCCGTGGCAGATCGCGGCCACGGCTAACCCGCGGGCGAAGGCGTCGACGACCAGCTGCTGCAGGATCTCGCTGTCGATGAAGCTACGCATACCGCGGGCGCGGTGACCGCCGGGCAGCAGCAGCGCGTCGATGCCGTCGAGGCTGGCCTGCGACCAGCTGACCGGATGCTGGAACTCGTTGGACGCCAGCATGTTCCGGTAGGCTTCGCGGCCGTCCTTGTTCGCCCGCAGCGCCAGCCCGACGAGCGGAACGGCGCCCAGCACCGGTAGCGCGGACCACACGTCCAGGCCCCGGCCGCTGACCATGATGTCGTCGGCGACCCCGGGTGTGCCGCTTTCGGTGGTGAATACGACGCGATGACCGTTGCGGGTCAACACTTGCCAGCTGACCGCGACCTCCGTCGGGTCGAAATCACGATCCGGGATCGGGATCAGGACGGTACTCATCAGGCCATCCTGAGCTCGAGACCTACGTTGTTCTCCATGCCGCCGCGCAGCTTGCTGAAGAAGTTGAACACCTTGCCCACGATGCCGTACCGCTTCCCGATCGCGTCATAGACGGCGGACGTCTGCGACGCGTCCAGGACGGCCGCGGTGCCCTCGACGGCGTCGCTCGTCGCGCGCCCGCCCATGGTGCAGGTGGCCAGCGTGACTCGGGGCGTGTTGCGGATCCGCTTGACCTTCCAGGAATTGCCGACGGTGATCACCAGCAGCCGATCCCCATCCGCAGCCGCCCAGATCGGGGTGGGCTTGGGCCGGCCGTCCTTGGTGAACGTGGTCAGCAGGATGTATTGCGCCTTGGCGAGGTCGGCGAAGGTGGGCGTCACGATGTCAACCTACCTCGTTGACATTCCCGGCTGTTAAGTGAAAATATGATTTTCACTTAAGGGTGCCGGACCGACGGAAGCGGGGACAACGTGAGCGACCCGAAGGCGATGGCATGGTTGCCGTTCTCGATCGCTGAGGCGGCCTTCTCGGATGCCGCCGACGTCGGTCCGGCGCCGGGGTTCTCGCATCTGTTGGACCGGCTGCGCGAATCGGCCCGGGTGGTGCAAACGGACCCGGCGAATCGCAACCGGGTCGATCTGGCCGCGGGGTTGCGGCACCTGCTGGTGCTGCTGACGGCGGGCATCGACGAGGTGTTGCGGTTCGACCCGGATCCGGTGCTGTCCGTGGCCGCCACCAGCACTGACGACGCCGTGACGTGGGGCATGGAATGCCCGGACTGCATCTACACCCGCGCCGTGCTGCGCGGCGGCGAGAGCTACCGGCTGTTCGGCAACCGCGGCACCGCGCGCTACGTCGGGCTGCAGACGATGAACGGCATCGTCGCCACGGCGAACGAACTGGTCGACGAGCTCGAGGTCGACGCCGAGGGAAACTTCGAGGTGGTGTTGTCGGCCGAGCAGCAGGCCGGCAATTGGATGCGCATCGAGGGCGACCATCCCACGCTGACCGTGCGGCACTTCTTCTACGACTGGGACACCGAGGTGGCGTCGTCGTTGCGCATCGAGCGACTCGGCGACGCGGTGCAGTCCGGGCCGCAGGCCGTTTCGCCGGAGACGGCGGTATCGCGGCAGCTGGTCGCCCTGGGCGACTTCGTCCACGACAACCTGGCGTTCTTTCTCCAATTCGGCGCCGCCGCGCCGACGAACGGCTTCCTGCCCCCGATCGATCGCAGCGACATGGGCGCTGCGGCGGAGAACCGGCCGGTGATCGGTCGCTGGGAGTTGGGTCCGGACGAGGCGCTGATCGTCGAAGTCGAACCGCCCGAAGGCATCTACTGGAGCTTCTCGATCGGCAACCCATGGTGGGAGACCATTCACTATGGGCGTCACCAGTCCAGCCTGAACGCGCACCAGGCCGCCGTTGACTCCGACGGCCTGGTACGGGTGGTCCTGTGTGCCCGTGACCCGGGGGTTGCGAATTGGCTCGACACCGCCGGGCACAGCAACGGGCCGATCATCCTGCGTTGCGTGCGCACGGCCACCGCGCCCACGCCGTCGACGCGGGTGGTGGCCTTCGACGACATCGGTGCCGCATTGCCCTCGGAGACAACGACGGTCACGCCGGAAGAACGCAAATCCATCCTCGCGGCACGCCGCCGCGCCGTGCAGGAAAGGTTCGGGCAATGACGTTCGATGCTAACGAGCTGGAGGAAGGCGCCCGCGCCGCAACGGGTCTCGACGATTTCGGGTCGCCCTATTACCGCGAGGGCCTCGAACGCATCGTGGAAGCGCTGAACACCGAGGCGGGTATTAACGAGATCGGCGGCGTCATCCAGAACGCGACCATCAGTAATGCCCTGATTCAGCGCCTCAAGATCGAGGACACCTATCGCCAACACCCCGAGATCGACGACGAGGTGGTCGGCGGCCCGGTCTTCGTGATCGGCTTGCCCCGCACCGGGACCACGGCGCTGAGTCAACTGGTGGCCGCCGATCCCCAGTTCCGGTCGCTACGAACCTGGGAATCCCAGGCACCGACACCGCCACCGGAGGCGGCCACCCAGCACACCGACCCGCGGATCGCGCAGGCCGAGGACGGCCTGAAGATGCTCGACGACATGTTCCCGCTGATGAAGACGATGCACAATTCCGAGGCCACGGCCCCGACCGAATGCCAGGACCTGATGGGCATGAGTTTCCGCACCTTTCACTTCGACGGCGTCGTGCGGGCGCCCGCCTACCTGTCGTGGGTGATGAACTGCGACATGCGCGAGACCTACACCTATCACCGGCGAGTGCTCAAGCTGCTGCAGTGGCATTGCCCGCCGGTGCTCTGGCACCTCAAGACGCCGGTGCACATGTTCGCGCTCGACGCGCTCGTCGAGGCCTACCCCAACGCCAAATTCCTGTGGAGTCACCGCGATCCGGCCAAGGTGCTGGGCTCGGTGTGCAGCCTGATCCAGTACGTGCGCAGCTGGAGCAGCGACCGCGACGACGCCAAGGAGCTCGGCGCCGAACAGCTCGACAGCTGGGCCGAAGCTGTCCGGCGGGCCATGGATTTCCGCCGCCGGATGGGCTCGGATGGTGGCAAAGACCGCTTCGCCGACGTTTCCTTCGCCGATCTGCAAACCGATCCGATCGGCACCCTGCAAAGCAGTTACGCGGCATTGGGTTTGACCTTCACCGAGGACACCCTGCAGGCGGTGACGCAGTGGGCGCAGGGCCATAAACCCGGCTCCCGCGGCACGCACGAATACGACCTGGCCGATTATGGCCTGACCCCCGAGGGCGTGCGCGAGCGGTTCGCCGATTACCTAAGTACCTACGATGCCACTGCCTGATCCTGCTCCCCGCGCGCGCCGACGCGACAAGCTGGGTCCCGACCCGTCTGTGCGACGCGAGATACTGGCCGCCGCGTCGAGCGTGTTGCGCGAGCAGGGAGTCGGCGGCCTCGGCATCGCCGCGGTGCTGGAGCGAGCGGGGTTGAGCACCCGCGCGTTCTATCGCCATTTCGATTCCAAGGAGGAGCTCGTTGCCGCGGTATTCCTGGAAAGCGCGCGCGTTGAGACGCGGCGGCTGCGGCGTCGGATGGCCTCTGCCACAACGGAGATCGAGGCGGTGATGGCGTGGGTCGACGGCCGCCTGGACCTGGCGTTCGACGACAGCATCGGATCCGATCTGCGCCAGCTCTCGCTGGAAGCTCAATCACAGTCCCCCAGTCTGGTTCAGCCCGCCTACACGGAGATGCTGAAACCGCTGCGCGACGCGCTGCAGCGCGGTCGGCAGGCCGGGGTCTTTGCCGACATCGACCCGGCGGCCGACGCCCAGTTCATCCATGGCGTGGTGTGGGCGGGAATCAATGAGCACTGGGCTACGGGCGATTGCGACCGGTCCGCGCTGCGCCGGCGCATCTTGCGGTTTTGTCTGGGCGGTCTGGGCGTGACTGATCTCAAAGGAGACTGAACGATGGATCTCGGTTTCGGTGGAGCGACGGCCGTAGTGACGGGCGGCAGCAAGGGCATGGGGTTGGCCGTCGCGCAGACCCTGGCGGCCGAAGGCGCCAACGTGGCGGTGATGGCCCGAGGCCAGCAGGCTCTCGATGCCGCCGTGGCGCTGCTGCGCGAGGCCGGCGCGCCGGACGCGGTGGGCATCAGTGTCGACATGACCGACGCGCAGTCCATCGCCGAGGGGTTCGCCTTGGTGGCCGAGCGCTGGGGCCGACTCAACGCCCTGATCCACACGATCGGGCCGGGTGACGGCTATTTCGAGCAGATGGACGATACCGAGTGGGACGACACGTTCGCACTCGGCACGATGTCGGGAGTGCGCGCGATCCGGGCGTCGTTGCCGCTGTTGCGCTCGGCGGACTGGGCCCGCATCGTGACGTTTGCCGCACACTCGATTCAGCGGCAGAACCCGCGTATCGTTGCCTATACGGCATCGAAGGCGGCGCTGGCCAGCATCACCAAAAATCTTTCGAAAAGCCTTGCAGCCGATGGCATCCTGGTGAATTGCGTCTGCCCCGGAACGATCGTGACAGCGAGCTTCACCGAGAACCTTCGCGAGATCCTCGCCGCCGACGGCCTGGATGCCACCAACCCGGTCGACGTGATGACCTGGATCGACAACAACTTTCACCAGCCCTGCGACCTCGGCCGCGCCGGGCTGCCCGAAGAGGTCGCCACCCTCACCGCGTACCTGGCCTCTCGCGCCAACGGCTATGTCACCGGGGCGACCGTCAACGTCGACGGCGGCTCGGATTTTGTGTAGCTGCGGCTTGGCGAACAGACGCGAAAGTCTGCGACACGCCGACGATTTTGGCGCTTTCGCGTCTGCTCGCGAGGGGAACTAGCCCTCCAGGTCGCCCTCGGTTTCCAGCAGCGCCTGGCGTAACCCGTCGAGCGTGTCCGGTTGCGGATCCGCCCACATGCCGCGGCCGGCGGCTTCCAACAGTCGTTCGGCCATGCCGTGCAGTGCCCACGGGTTGGACTCGGTCATGAACTTGCGGTTCTCCGGGTCCAAAACGTAACGCTCGGTGAGCTGTTCGTACATCCAGTCGGCCATCACCCCGGCGGTGGCGTCATAGCCGAACAGGTAGTCGACCGTCGCCGCCATCTCGAACGCGCCCTTGTAGCCGTGCCGGCGCATCGCGGCCATCCAGCGGGGATTGACGACCCGGGAGCGGAAGACCCGGGTGGTCTCCTCGGACAGCGTGCGGGTGCGGATCGCGTCGGGCCTGGTGTTGTCGCCGATGTAGGCCGCCGGCGCCTGGCCGGTGAGTGCCCGCACCGTGGCAACCATGCCGCCGTGATATTGGAAGTAGTCGTCGGAGTCGGCGATGTCGTGCTCGCGGGTGTCGGTGTTCTTCGCCGCCACCGCGATGCGCCGGTATTGCCGGTTCATGTCGTCGACCGCCTCGCGGCCGTCCAGGTCGCGCCCGTAGGCGAATCCGCCCCACGCGGTGTACACCTCGGCGAGGTCGGCGTCGTCGCGCCAGTTGCGACTGTCGATCAGCTGCAGCAGCCCGGCCCCGTAGGTGCCCGGTTTCGATCCGAAAATCCTTGTGGTGGAACGTCTCGCGTCGCCGTGCTGGAGCAGGTCGGCCTGGGCGTGCGCGCGCACGTAGTTCTGGTCGGCGGGCTCGTCGAGCTCGGCGACCAGCCGCACCGCGTCGTCGAGCATGGTCACCACATGCGGGAAGGCGTCGCGGAAGAATCCGGAGATCCGCACCGTCACGTCGATCCGCGGGCGCCCCAGCTCGGCCGGCGAGATCGGCGTCATGCCGACGACGCGCCGCGACGCGTCGTCCCAGACCGGCCGAACCCCGAGCAGCGCAAGCACCTCGGCGATGTCGTCGCCGGCGGTGCGCATCGCCGAGGTGCCCCACACCGACAGGCCCACCGACTGCGGCCACTGGCCGTGGTCGCTGCGGTAGCGCTCGAGCAGCGAGTCCGCCAGTGCCACACCGGCTTCCCACGCCAGCCGCGACGGTATCGCCTTGGGGTCGACGGAGTAGAAGTTGCGCCCGGTGGGCAGCACGTTGACCAGGCCGCGGAGCGGGGACCCGGACGGCCCGGACGGGATGAAATGGCCGTCCAGCGCCCGCAGTACCTGCGAGATTTCGGAGGCCGTCTCGGCGAGCCGCGGCACCACCTCGGTGGCCGCGAACCGCAACACGGCTGCGACGTCGGCGTTGTCGGTGAGACCGTCGACGGCGCCACGATCCCAGCCGCTGGCCTGCAACGCGCCTACCAGGTGCCGGGCCGCCGCCTCGGCCTGGTCCACCGAGGATCGTTCGTCGCTGCCGTCCTCGGCCAAACCGAGCGCCTGCCGCAGGCCGGGCAGCACATGCTCGCCACCGAACAGCTGGCGCGCCCGCAGGATGGCCAGCACCAAGTCGAGTTCGGCTTCCCCTGTGGGCTTTTGGCCGAGGATGTGCAAGCCGTCGCGAATCTGGACATCCTTGATCTCGCACAGCCAGCCGTCGATGTGCAGGATCATGTCGTCGAACGAGTCCTCCTCCGGCCGTTCGGTCAATCCCAGGTCGTGGTCCATCTTGGCGGCCCGGATCAGCGTCCAGATCTGCTGGCGGATGGCGGGAAGCTTGCCGGGATCCAGCGCGGCCACGTTGGCGTGCTCGTCGAGCAGCTGCTCCAAACGCGCGATGTCGCCGTAGGTCTCGGCGCGCGCCATCGGTGGGATCAGGTGGTCGACGAGGACGGCGTGTGCGCGCCGCTTGGCCTGGGTGCCCTCGCCGGGGTCGTTGACCAGGAACGGGTAGATCAGCGGCAGGTTGCCCAAAGCGGCGTCGGAGCCACAGGCCGCCGACATGCCCAGCGTCTTGCCCGGCAGCCACTCCAGGTTGCCGTGCTTGCCCAAATGCACCACGGCGTGCGCACCGAATCCGGCGTCCAGCCAGTGGTAGGCGGCCAGGTAGTGGTGGCTGGGCGGCAGGTCCGGGTCGTGGTAGATCGCCACCGGTTTCTCGCCGAAGCCGCGCGGCGGCTGGACCATCAGCACCAGATTTCCGGCCTGCATGGCGGCGATGACGATCTCGCCGTCGGGATCGCGGCTGCGGTCGACGAACAACTCCCCCGGCGGCGGCCCCCAGTGTTCCTGCACGGCGCCGGTGAGCTCATCAGGAAGAGTGGCGAACCAGTCGCGATAGTCCTTGGCGGACAACCGGATCGGGTTGCCTTCCAGTTGGCCGCTGGTCAGCCAGTCGGGGTCCTGACCGCCGCGTTCGATCAGAGCGTGGATCAGCGCGTCGCCGTCGTTGGACTCGACGCCGGGAAGCTCGCCGGCCTGATACCCGTGGTCGCGCATGGCCTGCAGCAGCACGACGGCGCTGGCCGGGGTGTCCAGGCCGACGGCGTTGCCGATGCGGGCGTGCTTGGTGGGGTACGCCGAGAACACCAGGGCCACCCGTTTGTCGGCCGGAGCGACGTGCCGCAGCTGCGCGTGCCGGACCGCCAACCCCGCGACCCGCGCGCAGCGCTCGGCGTCGGCGACGTACGAGATCAGCCCGTCGTCATCAATCTCCTTGAAGGAGAACGGAACCGTGATGATGCGCCCGTCGAATTCGGGCACGGCGACCTGAGTGGCCACATCGAGCGGGCTGAGGCCGTCGTCGTTGTCCTGCCATTGGCTGCGCGGGCTGGTCAGGCACAACCCCTGCAGGATCGGGATGTCCAGGGCCGCAAGATGTTCGACGTTCCAGCTGTCGTCGTCGCCCCCGGCCGACACCGCGGCGGGCTTCAATCCCCCGGCGGCCAGCACGGTGACCACCATCGCGTCGGCGTCACCAAGGCGTTGCAGCAGTGCGGGTTCGGCGGTGCGCAGCGAGGCGCAGTAGAAGGGCAGCGGCCGCGCGCCCGCATCCTCGATCGCCCGGCACAGGGATTCGACGTAGGCGGTGTTGCCGGCAAGGTGCTGCGCCCGGTAGTACAGCACCGCGATCGTCGGGCCGGTTGCGCCGACGTCCGGGCGCTCCAGCACACCCCATGTCGGGGTCACCACCGGCGGCGTGAACCCGAAGCCAGTCATCAAGACGGTGTCGGTCAGGAAGGCGTGCAGTTGGCGCAGGTTGTCGACGCCACCGTGCGCCAGGTAGATGTGCGCCTGTACCGCGATGCCCGCCGCGACGGTGGACAGCCCGGTCAGCTCGGCGTCGGCGGCCTGTTCGCCGCTGACCAGCACCGTCGGCACGCCGTGGGCGAGCACCGCGTCGATGCCGCTTTGCCAGGCGCGATAGCCGCCGAGGATGCGGACCACCACGATCGACGTGTCGGCCAGCAGGTCGGGCAGCTCGGCATCGGACAGCCGCGCCGGGTTGGCCCATCGATAGTTCCTGCCGCTGGAACGGGCGCTGATCAGGTCGGTGTCGGATGTCGACAGCAGCAGGACGGTCGGCTCGGCCACCCCTCATTCGTACCGCAGTGCCGCCGCGATCCGAGCGGCGACCTCGGCGGCCACCCCTAGCGCGTCCGCGTCCGTGGCCGGTTCGTAGCGATCCCCGTCCGGGTCGTACTGGGCCCCGACGATGGAGCCGTGATCGGCCTCCAGCTCGACCAAATTCACCGTCCAACCGGCCTCGTCGAGGTCAGCGGCGAATCTCCTGCCGATTTTCACCGGCACGGCCTCGTCGGCAAGACCGTGCAGCAACGTGAACGGCGAACCGCTACGGTCGCCCGGCAGCCCATCGGCCGGTGCTCGACCGCAGATGGGCTCGGTGTACGTGAAGGCGCCGGCCAGGCAGATTGTGTGGCTGAGGGTGACATCGAAGCGCGCGGCGTCCAGGGTCAGACCCGCCGCCGCAGCCCCTCCCAACGACCAGCCGACGAGGACGATGTCGCTGCCATCGGCGAAATCGCGGACGAAGTCGAGGGACCGCAGCAGTTCTGCGCGCCCACCGTCGTCGGCATGCGAGTTCCAATCCGGAGCCACGACCGCGGTGCCCTGAACGGCGAGCTTGACGGCGAGCGGGCGGACCGCGGCGCGGGCGTCGGCCTGCATGCCGTGCCAGAGCAGGATCATCGGTTGCGAGGCGTCGCCGAAGACGTCGGCTAACCGTCCCGGGGCGTACTCGACCGTCTCCACCCGAACGAGTGTGCCCGTCGGTGCCACGCGGTGCCAAAATGAAACCCGTGTCCGTCGCGGGAAAAACCATCGCCGTCACCGGCGGCGCGCGCGGGATCGGCCTCGCGATCGCCACCGCCCTGCAGGCTCGGGGCGCCAACGTCGCGATCGGTGACATCGACGAAGTTGCCGTCACGGATGCGGGCAGCCGTTTGGGGCTGCGGGTGTACCGCGGATTGGACGTCACCGATCGCGGGTCCTTCGCCGATTTTCTGGACGCCGTCGAAGACGAAGTGGGACCGCTGGACGTCCTCGTCAACAACGCCGGGGTCATCGCGGTCGGCAGCGCCGTCGACGAGGACGACGCGGTCTCGAAGCGGGTGCTTGATGTCAACATCACGGGCGTCATGCTGGGCACCAAGCTCGGCGCACAACGAATGTTGGCCCGCGGGCGTGGCCACGTCGTCAACATCGGATCCTTGGGCAGCGTGCTGCCGGCCGCCGGCCTCGCAACCTACGTCGCCACCAAGCACGCCGTGCTCGGGTACACCGAAGCGGTTCGGATGGAAAACCGCGGGCGGGGTGTGCATTTCTCGGTGATCATGCCGACGTTGACGAATACAGAGATGATTACCGGTTTCGGACACGGGAGGGGCTTGAAGAATGCCGAGCCGGAAGATGTGGCCGGGGCGGTGATTTCAGTGATCGCCAAACCGAAACCACGTGTGTTCGTTCCCCGCTCGATCGGCATCGTCATCGCGGCGCAACGGCTTGTGCCGCAACGAGTGGCGGAGGCAGTTGGACGCGCGCTGGGAACGGATCGTGTTTGCACGACTGATCTTCAAACCGAGAAGCGCGCAACGTATGTCCGGCGCACGGGCACATCCTGATTTGTGTCCACCACGTTTCACGCAGATGTCAAACTGGTTGCACGCCAGGCTATCTCGGTGGACTCATATCGAACTCATACCGCGCCGACGGCGAAGGCTTGATAGCTTGAGGTTGTGAGGCCTCTGTATTTGGCGGCGCCACTGCTCGCCACCGCGGCAACCCTCGTGCTTGCTCCTGCGGCGGCTCACGCCAGCCCCTTGGACGACTACGTCAGCCGCAACGGCAAGAACGTGTGCGCGGCCCTGGACAGAGCCCAGACGGGTGGCGACATTTTTCGGCTTTCCCTCACCGTGGCCCACGACGGCGGATTCAGTCTCAAGGACGCCGCGAACGTCGTCGGGCGGGCGGCCGCCGGCGACTGCCCATGGGACGAGTCGAAGTTGAGCTCCTCGGTCAACGCGGCGATCGCGCCGCCCCAGTAATTCGTCCTGCACGGCCCCGCCCTTCCTGGCGAAGGACGTACCGTGAACCATGCCCCACGCCCGAGACACCGATGCCTGCCCGGGCGCTCTGCAGGTGCACCAGGCCGCCGACGGCGCGATGGCACGAGTACGGCTGCCCGGCGGCATGATCAGCGCCGCGCAGTTGGCGACGCTGGCCGACGTGTCGACCCGGTGGGGCTCGGGAACGTTGGAGCTGACCGCGCGCGGGAACGCGCAGGTGCGGGGGATCACCGACGTGGAGGCGGTCGGCGAGGCGCTCAGCCAAGCCGGGCTGCTGCCGTCGGCGACGCACGAACGGGTCCGCAACATCGTCGCGTCGCCGCTGTCCGGCCGGGTCGGCGAAAACGTCGACGTGCGGGACTGGGTCGGTGAACTGGACGCGGCGATTTGCGCCGAACCCAGGCTTGCGGAGCTGGGTGGACGGTTCTGGTTCAGTCTCGACGACGGCCGCGCCGACGTGTCCGGCCTTGGCGCCGACGTCGGCGTGCGCTGGTGCGACGATGACTGCGCTCTGCTGCTGGCAGGGCGGGACACCGGTGTTCGGGTGGCGGCCGGCGAGGTCATCAGCACTTTGGTCGGCGTCGCAATCCGCTTTCTGGAAATCCGCGGAAAAGCTTGGCGCGTCAATGAATTGGATGAAATCCGCGAGCTCGTTCCCGGCGCGGAACTGAGCGCCGAATCATTCCCGTCCCTAACGAGGGCGCCGGTCGGATGGCTCCCGCAAGTGGACGGTCGCGTCATGCTGGGCGCCGCGGTTCCCCTTGGGGTGCTGCCGGCCCGAGTCGCGGAATACCTGGCGGCCGTGGAGGCCCCGGTGGTGATCACCCCGTGGCGATCGGTGCTGCTGTGCGACCTGAGTGAAGAGGTGGCCGACGTCGCGCTCCGCGTGCTGCCGCCGCTGGGCCTGGTGTTCGACGAGAACTCCCCCTGGCTGTCGATCAGCGCGTGCACGGGCAGCCCTGGGTGCGCAAAATCGGCCGCCGATGTGCGCGCGGACGCAGCCGATGCGCTGAACGAAGGTTCCGGGACGCACCGCCACTTCGTTGGTTGTGAGCGGGCGTGCGGCAGTCCGTTGGCCGGTGAGGTGCTGCTGGCCACCGGCGACGGGTACCGGCCGCTGAGGTCCGTGGCGACCGCCAGCGCGGCGAAGCCGGGCGCAGCGGGTCGTCACCCAAACAAGCCTTAGGGTGATCGGGTGCTCGACTACCTGCGCGACGCCGACGAGATCTACCGTCAGTCGTTCGCGACCATCCGGGCCGAAGCCGACCTGACCCGATTCCCCGCCGACGTCGCGCGGGTGGTGGTCCGGTTGATCCATACCTGCGGGCAGGTCGACGTCGCCGAACACGTGGCCTTTACCGACGATGTCGTCAGCCGTACCCATGCCGCGCTGCGCAGCGGCGCGCCGGTGCTGTGCGATTCCTCGATGGTGGCCGCGGGCATCACCGCGGCACGACTGCCCGCCGACAACCAGGTCGTCTCACTGGTCGCCGACCCGCGGGCCGCCGAGCTGGCGGCCCGTCGGCACACCACCCGCTCGGCCGCCGCCGTGGAGCTGTGGGCCGATCGGCTGGCCGGCGCCGTGGTCGCGATCGGCAATGCACCCACCGCCCTGTTCCGGCTGCTGGAACTGATCGACGAGGGGGTCTCGCCGCCGGTCGCGGTGCTGGGCGGCCCGGTCGGATTCGTCGGCTCGGCGCAGTCCAAGCAGGAACTCATCGACCGGCCGCGGGGCATGTCGTATCTGGTGGTGAGCGGCCGGCGCGGCGGCAGCGCCATGGCCGCCGCCGCCGTCAATGCGATTGCGAGCGAAGCGGAGTGAGCCCGCGCGGGACGCTGTGGGGCGTCGGGCTGGGGCCCGGCGACCCGGAGTTGGTGACCGTCAAGGCCGCCCGGGTGATCGGTGAGGCCGAGGTGGTGGCGTACCACAGCGCCCGCCACGGTCGCAGCATCGCCCGTGGCATCGCCGAGCCCTACCTGCGGGCCGGCCAGATCGAGGAGCACCTGGTCTACCCGGTGACCACCGAAACGACCGATCATCCCGGCGGCTACGCCGGCGCGCTCGAGGACTTTTACGCCGACGCCACCCGGCGCATCGCCGCGCACCTCGACGCCGGACGCAACGTGGCCCTCCTGGCCGAGGGCGACCCGCTGTTCTACAGCTCCTACATGCATCTGCACACCCGGCTGACGGAGCGTTTCCACGCCGTCATCGTTCCGGGTGTCACGTCGGTGAGTGCGGCGTCGGCCGCGATCGCGACCCCGTTGGTGGCCGGCGACGAGGTGCTGTCGGTGTTGCCGGGCACGCTGCCGGTCGCCGAACTGACCCGTCGGCTGGCCGACGCCGACGCCGCCGTCGTGCTCAAGCTTGGCCGCTCGTATCACAATGTGCGCGAGGCACTTTCGGCGTCCGGACAACTTGACGCCGCGTTCTATGTGGAACGGGCCAGCACGCCAGGCCAACGGATATTGCCCGCCACGGACGTCGACGAAAAAGGCGTGCCGTACTTCTCGCTGGCGATGCTGCCGGGCGGGCGGCGATCGTCGAAGCAGACCGTCGGCGCCGTCGCGGTGGTCGGGCTGGGGCCCGGCGACCGCGACTGGATGACGGCGCAGAGCCGCCGCGAGCTGGCCGCCGCGAGCGATCTGATCGGCTATGGCCCATACCTGGACCGCGTCCCGGTCCGCGACGGCCAGCGGCGCCACGCCAGCGACAACACCGACGAACCCGCCCGCGCCCGCCTGGCGTGCGCGCTCGCCGAACAGGGGCACGCGGTCGCCGTGGTCTCCTCCGGCGATCCAGGGGTGTTCGCGATGGCCAGCGCGGTGCTCGAAGAGGCCAAACAGTGGCCGGACGTGCAGGTCCGGGTCATTCCGGCGATGACCGCCGCGCAGGCCGTCGCCAGCCGGGTGGGCGCGCCGCTGGGTCACGACTACGCCGTGATCTCGCTCTCCGATCGGCTCAAGCCCTGGGAGGTGATCGCCGAACGCCTCGCCGCCGCAGCCTCCGCGGATTTGGTGCTGGCCATCTACAACCCGGCGTCGAAGGCCCGCACCTGGCAGGTCGGCGCGATGCGCGACCTGCTGCTGGCCCATCGCGAACCCGGCACGCCGGTGGTGATCGGCCGGGACGTCTCGGGCCCCGACGAAGAGGTCAGCGTCGTGCGCTTGGCCGACCTGGATCCCGCCGATATCGACATGCGCTGCCTGCTGATCGTCGGGTCGTCGCAAACCCAGTGGTATTCCGGGGATCGGGTATTTACGCCCCGGCACTATCCGGGCTGACTTCTATACGATGCATGGATGCGGTGTGAGGTTGCGCGCGAGGCGCTGTCGGCTCGGCTAGACGGCGAGCGACCCGAGGTGCTTGCGCAGCAGGTCGACGCGCATCTGGAATCGTGCGGCCGGTGCCGCACGTGGCTGATCGGCGCGGCGGTGCAGACTCGCCGATTCGCCTCGATCAAACCCGGGGACGGCCCGGACCTGGCCGACAAAATCGTTGCCACGCTCAACGAGGGATCCACTCCCCGGCAACGCCGGATGCGCGCGGTGCGGTCGCGCTACCGGCGCTGGGGCCTCATCGCCGTCGGGCTGTTCCAGGTCGCGATCGCTGCGGCGCAAATCGCCGGATTCGATTTCGGCATGGTGTCGCACACCCACGGCGCGACGTCGGGTGAGCATTTGATGCACGAATCCACCGCGTGGCTGCTGGCGTTGGGGCTGGCCATGATCGCCGCCGGCTTCTGGCCCGTCGCGGCGATCGGTGTCGCGGCGATCGTCGGCGCGTATTCGCTGGCACTGGTGGGCTATGAGGTGGTCGACGTCGTCGAGGGCGAGGAGACCGCGGCGCGCATCGCCAGTCACGTGCCCCTGCTGGTGGGCTTTACGTTTGCGTTGCTGGTGGCGCGGGAACGAATAGGTGCGCGCGGGCGAGGATCTTCGGGGTCGTCGGACGCCTCGGAATCCTTGGACGAGGTCCCCGCCCAGTCCGCCGGTCGCCGACGCGGGCATCTGTGGCCGATCAATGCGACTTCTACGACAACCCGTCGTAGACCTTCCGGGACCGCGGGACTAAGGTGGCTGACCATGACCGCGTCAAGCGACGACGAGGCCGTTACCGCGCTCGCCCTGTCGGCGGCGCGCGGCAACGAGCGGGCGCTCGAGGCGTTCATCAAGGCCACCCAGCACGACGTCTGGCGGTTCGTCACCTATCTGTCCGATGCGGGCAGCGCCGACGACCTGACGCAAGAGACCTACCTGCGCGCGATCGGCGCCATCGAGCGGTTCGAGGGACGATCCAGCGCCCGAACCTGGCTGCTGGCCATCGCGCGCCGGGTGGTCGCCGACCACATCCGCCAGGTGCAGGCGCGCCCCCGCAGCGCCGCCGTCTATTCCGAACAGGTACTCAACGGCGACCGCCACGCCCGCGGATTCGAAGATCTCGTCGAGGTGACCACAATGATCGCCGGGCTCACCACCGAACAGCGGGAAGCCCTGTTGCTGACCCAACTCCTCGGTCTCCCCTACGCCGACGCCGCGGCGGTGTGTGGTTGCCCGGTGGGCACCATTCGCTCGCGCGTCGCCCGCGCCCGCGATGCGCTGCTGGCCGACAGCGAACACGACGACCTGACCGGCTAGCCGACCTCGTCGACCCAGTCGACGGCCTGCTGCACGGTACCCACCGCCGTCACGCCGTCCGGTAGTGCCGGGCGTGCCACCATCACCACCGGAACATCCAGCGCCGCAGCGGCATCCAGCTTCGGCCGCGTCATCTCGCCGCCGCTGTTCTTGGTGACGAGCGCATCAATCCGATGCTCGGTCAGGAGTCGCTTCTCGTCGTCGTAGCGATACGGCCCGCGGGACAACACCAGTTGGTGATGACGCGGCAAGCCGGCGTCCGGCTCGGTGACCGCGCGGATCAGAAACCAGGCGTCGCTGTCCGCGAAGGCTTTGACGCCCGAGCGGCCGGTGGTGAGAAAGACTCTTGAAAAGCGTTGTACTCCAATGGTTTTTGCTGCCTCTGTGTCTGATGCGACGACGATCGCGCCGCCCGGGTCCCACGGGGCGCGGGCCAGCACCAGATGCGGCACGCCTAGTGCGCGACATGCTTGTGCGGCGTGCGCGGTCATGGTGGCGGCGAACGGGTGCGTCGCGTCGACGACGGCATCGATGCGTTCGTCTTGCAGCCAGCGCTGCAGTCCGTCGATGCCGCCGAAGCCGCCGATGCGCACCGCGCCGACGGGTAGGGCCGGGTCGGGCACCCGGCCGGCCAGCGAGCTGATCACGTCGACGCGCGGGTGCAGCAACGCGGCCAGTTCGCGGCCTTCGCCGGTGCCACCGAGTAGCAGCACCCGCATCAGTGCGGTCCGTTGTCGCGGCGCGCGGCCGAATACAGGTAGCTGTCGGTGAATCCCTCGGCGGCCAAGACATCGCCGACGACGATGACGGCGGTCTTGGTGATGCCGGCGTCGTGCATCTGGCCCGCGATGCTGGCCAGCGTGCCGCGCAGGACCGTCTGCCGTGGCCAGCTCGCGAAAGCTACTACCGCTGCCGGGGTTTCGGGCTGATAGCCGCCGGCCAGCAACTGGGGCACGACGTTGTCGATCTGCGCCGCGGCCAGGTGCAGCACCAGCGTGCCGACCCCGGCGAGTTTCGCGAGTTCCTCCCCCGGGGGCATGGGCGTCGACAGGGTAGCCACCCTCGTCAGCGTCACCGTCTGCGCAACGCCGGGCACGGTCAGTTCGCGTTTGAGCGCGGCGGCCGCCGCGGCGAAAGACGTTACGCCGGGCACAATTTCGTAGTCGATGCCGAGCGCGTCCAACCGACGGCATTGTTCGGCAAGCGCACTGTAGAGCGACGGGTCTCCCGAGTGCAGCCGTGCCACGTCGTGGCCGGCGGCGTGGGCGTTGGCGATTTCGGTGACGATTTGTTCGAGCGTCAGCGGACCGGTGTCGACGATTGTGGCGTCGGGCGGACAGTGCGCCAGCAGGTCGCGGGGCATGATCGAGCCCGCGTAGAGGCACACGTGGCAGCTTTCGAGGAGCCGCTGGCCGCGGACGGTGATCAGGTCGGCGGCGCCGGGGCCCGCGCCGATGAAATATACCGTCACTTGATGAACACCCACTGCGTCACGGGCATCTGCGGGCGCCACCCGGTGAAGCCGCCGAGCGGCTCGCCGTGATAGTGCTGGAATCGGTGCAACTCGCCGCCATGGCCCGAATAGGTCTGCGCCAGTGTGGCTTCCGATTCCGCGGTGACGGCGTTGGCGACCAGCCGTCCACCGGCGGGGAGGTTGGCCAGGCAGGCGTCGAGTAGTCCAGGTTGGGTGAGGCCGCCGCCGATGAAGATCGCCGAGGGCGGCTGGGCGCCGTCGAACGCGTCCGGCGCTTCGGCGCGCACGTCGACGCTGACACCGAACGCCGCGGCGTTGTGCCCGATGTTGAGGCGACGCCGCTCGTCGCGCTCGAACGCCACTGCGGTACAGCCGCGCCCACTGCGGCACCACTCGACGGCGATGCTGCCCGAGCCCGCGCCGACGTCCCACAACCGCTGCCCGGGCCGCGGCGCCAATGCGGCCAGCGTTACCGCGCGGATCCCGTGTTTGGTGATCTGCCCGTCGTGCGCAAACGCCTGATCGGGCAAGGACGCGATGCGCTCGTCGGGCAGGTAACGCACGGCGATCACGTTGAGGTCATCGATCTCCCGGGGTTCGTCTTCCGCCCATTCCCGCGCGGTGCCGTCGCGGCGGCGTTCCGTCGGCCCGCCGAGTTGTTCGAGCAGGCTCAATTCGGAATCGCCGCGCCCGTGCGCGTCGAGCACGACCGCAAGCGCTCGCGGCGTGGACCGGTCGCTGGCCAGCACGACCGCCTGGCCGCCGCGGCGCATCGCGGTCGCCGGCCGCGCGGTGACCAGACTGATCACCTCGGTGTCGTGCACGTTCCAGCCCATCCGCGCGCAGGCCAGGGCCACCGACGAGACATGCGGCAACACGGTGACTTTGTCGGGCCCGTAGAGCCTGATCAACGTGCCGCCGATGCCATGTAGCAGCGGGTCGCCGCTGGCCACCACGTGAATGTCCCCGTCGTGGTCGTCGAGCAACCTTTGCACCCCCGGCAGCATCGGGGATGGCCACTTTCGGCGGGACGCGGAGACCGTGTCATCGAGCAGGTCGAGTTGTCGCTTCGAACCGTAAATAACTGTGGCTCTACGCAATTCGTGCTTCGATTTCCCTCCGAGCCCGGGCATACCGTCGGCGCCGATACCAACAATGACGATCATCGCGGCATCCTGCGCCAGATCGACTGGGGCAATAGCCGCGCCCCGGTCCACGCCCTGAGTGCCCGCGGGATCCAGACGACGCGGCGCCCCTTGGCCAGCGCCCGCGCCGTGGCGGCGGCCACCTGCTGCGGGGTGCTGGACATCGGCGCCGGCTCCATGCCCTCCGTCATACGCCCGATGACGAATCCCGGCCGCGCGATCAGCAGCCGCACCCCGGTGCCGTGCAACGCGTCGGCCAAGCCGCTGGCGAAGCCGTCCAGGCCGGCCTTGGCGGAGCCGTAGACGTAGTTGGCGCGGCGCACCCGCACTCCGGCTACCGAAGAAAACACCACCAGCGAGCCGCGGCCCGCGGCGCGCATGGCGGCGGCGAGGTGCGTCAGCATGCTGACCTGTGCGACGTAGTCGGTGTGCACGACCGCGAGGGCATGCTTGGCGTCCACCTCGGCGCGGGCCTGGTCGCCGAGAATCCCGAAGGCAAGCACGGCGGTGCCGATGGGCCCGTGCTCGTCGATCAGCGAGGCGATCAGCGGGCCGTGCGAGTCGAGGTCGTCGGCGTCGAACTCCGTGGTGTGCACCTTCGTGGCGCCGGCCGCCGCCAGCGTGGCCACTTCGTCGTCCAGCCGCCCGGCGTTGCGCGCAGCCAGGATCAGCGTCGCCCCCGGTGCAAGCAGCCGGGCAAGCTCAACGCCGATTTCGCTGCGGCCGCCGAGAATAAGTATCGGGCCCGCGCCCGTGTCGTCCACGGCTGCGATTATCGCCTGCGCTAGCGTGAGGGGTGATGCCGCACACCACCACCCGCCTCACCGACGACGCGCTGGCGTTTCTTTCAGAACGTCACCTGGCGATGCTGACCACACTGCGAGCGGACAATTCGCCTCACGTGGTGGCGGTTGGCTTCACCTTCGATCCCAAGACTCACATCGCTCGGGTCATCACCACCGGCGGTTCGCAGAAGGCGGTCAACGCCGACCGCGGCGGGGTGGCCGTGCTCAGCCAGGTCGACGGCGCCCGCTGGCTGTCGCTGGAAGGCCAATCCACCGTGCGCAATGAGATCGACGCCGTCCGCGACGCAGAATTGCGCTACGCCCAGCGCTACCGCACCCCGCGCCCGAACCCGCGCCGCGTGGTCATCGAGGTCCAGGTGGAGCGGGTGCTCGGGTCGTCGGACCTGCTGGACCGCAGCAGCACCGAGTAGTCCTGGGCTGGCCTCAGCGTCTCCTCAGCGTGGACGCCGTACTCATGGGTGAATGAATGACGTGACGAAACACGCGCTCACCAAGGTGCCGGCCGTCACCCTGGGCTTTTGGGTGATCAAGATCTTGGCGACCACCCTGGGCGAGACGGGCGGGGACACCGTCACCATGACCCTCGATTGGGGTTACACGGCCGGGGTTGTGCTCTTCGGTGTCGCGCTGGTGGTGCTGGTCGGCGCGCAGATCACGGCCAAGCGTTTTCACGCGGCGCTGTACTGGGCGACGATCGTGGCGTCCACGACATTCGGCACCGTGTTGGCCGATTTCGCCGATCGATCGTTGGGCATCGGCTACACCGGCGGGTCGCTTCTGCTCCTGGGCTGCCTCTTGGCCACCCTCGGCCTGTGGCGTTGGTCGCAGGGCACCGTATCGGTCAACTCGGTTTCGACGCCGAAGGTCGAGGCGTTCTACTGGGCGACCATCACTTTTTCACAAACGCTGGGTACCGCACTCGGCGATTGGCTCGCCGATACCCGCGGGTTCGGGTACGAACGCGGCGCGCTGGTGTTTGCCGCGGCGCTGCTTGCGGTAGTGGCCCTGTATTACTGGACCACCGTGTCGCGGGTCGCCCTGTTCTGGGTGGCATTCATCCTGACCCGACCGCTGGGCGCGACTGTGGGCGATTTGCTCGACAAGCCCGTCGCCGATGGCGGTCTGGCCCTGAGCCGCCCGCTGGCGTCGGCGGTGATCGCGGCGGCCATCATTTGTTTGCTATTGCTGCTCCAGCAACGCCCCGGAGAGCACCCGGGCCAGCCTGAGGGCAGCACATGAGGGTCCTGCTCGTCGAGGACGAGCCGCGATTGTCGGAGACGTTGTCCAGGGGACTCAAGGCGGAGGGTTTCGTCGTCGTCGCGGTCAGTGACGGCATCAACGGCCTACACGAAGCGGTCTCGCACGATTTCGATGTCGTGGTCCTCGACATCATGCTGCCCGGCCACAGCGGGTATGAGGTGCTGCGCCGAATGCGGTCACAGGACGTGTGGACACCGGTGCTCATGCTGACGGCCAAGGACGGCGAGTACGACGAGACCGATGCGTTCGATCTGGGAGCGGACGACTATCTGACGAAACCGTTTTCGTTTCGGGTGCTGGTGGCGCGGCTGCGCGCATTGGAGCGTCGCGGTGCGCCGGAGCGGCCGACGGTGCTGACCGCGGGATCGCTGTCACTCGATCCGGCTCGACACACGGTCCAACGTGATTCCACCCCGATCAGTTTGACTCCGCGTGAGTATGGACTGCTGGAATTTCTCATGCGCCACAAGGACATAGTGGTGACGAAGGCCGAGATCCTGAACAACGTGTGGGACGCGCACTACGAGGGTCCGGACAACGTCGTCGAGGTTTACGTAGGCTACCTACGGCGAAAGATCGATGTTCCCTTCGGCACCAACACCATTGAGACAATCCGCGGAGCCGGTTATCGCTTATTGTGCTGAGGCAGCAGCACGGTCATTTTCGCTCCGCCGCCCGGCCGTTCGTCGATCGTCACTGTACCGCCATGCGCGGCAACGACTTCCGCCACGATGGCAAGTCCCAGGCCGGTTCCTCCGCCGCTGCGGGCCCGATCTGAGTCTAGGCGCACGAAGCGCTCAAAGACCCGGGCTCGTTCGGTTGGAGCGATGCCCGGGCCATCATCACTCACGGTGATTACGGCGTCACCATCTCGGTTGCCGACGTGGACATCGACTCGCGACTTCGCATGGCGGACAGCGTTATCCACGAGATTTCGGATCACCCGCGACACCGCCACCGGGTCGCCGACGGAGCGCACCGGCGTGATATCGGTGTGGATTGCGCAGTCGCTATCCCGCTCCGCGCGATTCACCTCGACCTGCGCCAGATCACTGAGAAGCACCTGATCTTTGCGCAATATCAGACTTTGCTCGTCGGCACGCGCCAACAGCAGCAGATCCTCGATGAGTACGCGCATGCGTTGCGCCTCCGGAAGCAGGATGTTGGTCGCTAACTCGGCATCGAGCAGCTCAGGATGAACCTCGGCGGCCTCCAACCCCGAGATGATGGTGGCCAACGGGCTGCGCAATTCGTGGGAGGCGTCGCCCAGAAACCGTTGTTGCGCGCGGTGACCGGCTTCGATGCGCGAGAGCATTTCGTTCATAGTGACTGCCAGTGCGGCAATCTCGTCGTGACTGGTCGGCACGGGTACCCGCTCGGCCAGGTCGGACGTGGAGATTTCAGCCACCCTGCTGCGGATCGCGTCCACCGATTTCAGTGAGCGGCGCACGAGCCCGTAGGTTGCCGCAGCGACCACCGCGATGATGATCGGGGCGCCGGCTGCCAGCAGCAGCGCGACGGTCCGCGCCGTCGCCTCGACCGCCTCGCTACCGCCTCCGACGAGCACCGTGTACTCACCCGAAGGAGTGTTGACGCGTTGACCGCTGACCCGCATGTCGTCGTCGGGCACGGCGTCGTCGGAGAGGTGACGCAGGTTGAGGTCGAACTGGGTCACGGGAACCAACGGTGTGTCGGGTGCCGATCCGGCCCGCTTCACCACCTTCCCGTCGGGAGCGATGAGTTGGATCGCGACCACACGCTGATTGGTGGTCAAAAGGTCGCTGTCCAGTTCAGCCGACGAGTTGGACTGCAGGGCTTCCACGATGTGGCGAACCCGGCCGCCGGTGGCATCGTCGACGCCCTGCAACAACGATTGGTACAGCACCGCGACGAATCCCGCGCTGGTAAGTGCAAGCGCAACCAAGACGACGATCGCCGAAACCGCGGCCGAGCGCGCGGCGATGCCCAGGTTAGGCAAGCGCACGTAACGGATGACCCCGCTTCGACGAAACACCTTCATAGTTTGATCCTGCACCGCTGAGGATCGGCTGAGAGCACCCGTAGCGCGAGCTCAGCGCGCTTCTCAGCGGCTTCTCAGCGGCCCCCTCATACGCTCGCTCTCATCAACAGTAAGGGGGAACCCGTGAGCTGCCAGACTGATTCGCTTTCGCAGTCCGAGCCTCTTCGACCGGTCGCCGTTCTCAACGATGTCAACGAGGTCAACGAGGTCAACGAGGTCACCGCCGCTGTCACCACGTTGGCCCCGCCGCGCTTACGCGGCTGGATCCATCTCTACTGCGCTGTGGCGGCCTTCTTTGCCGGAACGGCGTTGGTTGTGATGTCGTGGGCGGTGGCTTCCAGGCAAGCTGGCCTGTCGACTCTCGCGTATGCGCTAGCTATCGTTGCGATGTTTGCTGTTAGCGCTACCTACCACCGAATTAGCTGGGCGTCGGCGGGCGCCAGGCAATGGATGCGCCGGCTCGACCACTCAATGATCTTCGTGTTCATCGCCGGCACCTACACACCGTTCGCGACGCTGGCTATGCCCCGCGCGACGGGGCATGTGGTGCTGGCGATCGTGTGGGGCGGCGCGCTCGCCGGAATCGCGATCACGCTGTTTTGGCCGTCGGCCCCGCGCTGGGTGGCCGTGGCGCTGTATCTCCTGCTGGGCTGGGTAGCGATCTGGTACGGCGGAACGATCGTGCGCGAAGTAGGACTTGCGGCCGCTGCGCTACTGGCGACCGGCGGCGCGTTGTACAGCATCGGAGCGGTGATCTACGGGCTGCGCCGACCCGACCCGTGGCCGACGACATTCGGCTATCACGAGCTCTTCCACGCCTGCACCGCGGTCGCGGCGATCTGCCAGTACATCGCTATCTGGTATGCGGTGTTCTGAGCTGGGCTGGCCTGACCCCGGTTGGTTAAGCCACGGCGTGTGAGAGTCTTGCGGCCCGCGTTGTGGTCAGGAAGGCACGACAAGATCATGGCGACAAGGAAGCGGCACAGTCCTGAGCAGATTGTGCGCAAGCTGATGGCGGCCGACCGGCTGCTCGCTGAGGGCAAGGACACTGGGGCGGTGTGCCGCGAGCTGGGTGTCGCCGAGGCGACCTATCACCGCTGGCGCAACCAGTTCGGCGGCCTGAAAGCGGAGGATGCCAGGAGATTGAAAGACCTCGAACGCGAGAACTCAACTCTTAAGCGGCTATTGGCTGATGCGGAGCTAGAGAAGGCAGCGCTCAAGGAGATCGCGCGGGGAAACTTCTAAGCCCGGAACGCCGGCGGGCGGCCGTTCGTCGTCTCCAGCGGGTGCTGGGGGTTAGTGAACGGTTCGCCTGCCGGGTGACCGGGCAACATCGCGCTACCCAACGCCACGAACCCGTCGCAGCCACCCCGGCGGATCCTAACGCCGCGTTGCGGGCTGCGCGCCTACGCCGAGAAACACCCCCGCCGCGGGTTCCGTCCTGCGTATCACGACGCGCGCGGCGAAGGCTGGGTCGTCAATCACAAGAAGGTACAACGCCTTTGGCGCGACAAGGGCCTGCGAGTCCCGCAGCGCCGACGACGCAAACGCCACGGCACTTCTACCGCATCGGACACCGTGGTCGCTGATGCGCCCAATCGGGTGTGGGCGGTGGACTTTCAGTTCGATTCCACCACTGACGGGCGGCCGATCAAGATCGTCTGGATCGTCGATGAGCACACCCGTGAGTGTTTGGGCGGGATGGTCGAGCGCGCTATCAGCGGTGAGCCACCTGATCGGTGAACTCGCTCGTCTGGCCACTAAGCGTGGCACCTATCCGACGGTTGCTGCGCTTTGACAATGGACCCGAATTAGCCTGCAGCGCAATGGCTGACTGGTCGTCCGGGCAGCTCGGTCTGCATTTCACTCCGGTGGGGTGATTCCCATCCGCACCGTGCCTGCATCGCCGTGGGCGATCCGCCGCACCGCCGCCGAGGCCGCGGCCACCTCATCGAGGATGACCTTGGCCCGACCCAGCAGCTCTATCCCGGCGGCGGTCAGCGCCACACGACGGGTGGTGCGCGCCAACAACAGGGTGCCCACCTCACGCTCCAACCGCCGCACCAGCTCACTGAGCGTCGGCTGCCCCATATGCAGTCGGTCCGCGGCGTGCCCGAAATGCAGCTCAGTCGCGACCGCCACAAAGGCCTCGAGCTGACGCAGCTCCATACGCGAACTTTACTGGCCACCCCCCGATGGGGCGGATTGATCGGCGTGGCTGATTAGTGCCGGCCGCGGGCCAGCGGGTCGCTGAATTCCCCAACTTCCTATCCTGGTCGGGCGGTCGCTCGCACGGGCCTCAGGTATGGACGTTGACGGTGGCCATCATGCCTAGGTCTTCGTGGTCGAGAATGTGGCAGTGAAACACGCTGCGGCCGGCGAACCGGGTGAAGGGAATGCGCAGCCGAACCCAGCCATTCGCCGGGAGCATCACGACGTCTTGAGGTACTCCCAGAGGTGGGGTGCCGTCGCTGCTCGCCAAGAGGGTGAACGGCCACACGTGCAGATGGAACGGATGCGCCATCGAGGTGGTGTTAGTAACGGTCCATTCCTCAACGGTTCCCAGAGCGGGGGCCTGGTCATCACGCGCGGGGTCAAACGTGCGCCCGTCGATGAGAAAGGTTGCCGCCTTTCCCGGGGCGCCCAAACTCATTTGGAATGCGATCTGGCGGTGGCTGACAACTGGTCCGGTAGGGGGTGTTTCGGCAGGCAGCGGGCCCGGCAGCGGCGTGGCAACGGTCGGTGAGTCGGAAACCGCCATGGTGGCCAGGGCCGCAAATCCGCTGATGATTGGTTTGCCGTCCATGCTGCCGCGTTGGAACGGCTCAGCAGTGAGTTCATAACGGCCGGGGGTGCTGGGACGCACGAGGACATCGGCGCGGTTACCGGGGCCAAGCACCACCTGCTCTTTGGTCGCTGGGGCGGGAAGGAATGTGCCGTCGTGGGCAATCTGCAGCAGCTGGTGGCCCTGCAGCCGAATAGCCAGCACCCGCGATACGCAGGCGTTGACAATCCTCCAGCGTTGCACCGCACTAGGGTCGGCGGGAATGGTGGGGTGGTTTTGGCCGTTGATCAACACCCACTCACCCTGTCGCCCCATGTTGCGGTCCATGGTGCTGGGCACAGCGACGCTGCCATCGCCGGTCAAGGTGATATCGGTGACGACCAGCACCTGGTCGGCGGCCACAGCGAGATCTGGCGCCTGCCCGGGCGGGGGCTCGACCAGCAGCGCGCCGGCCAGCCCGCCGTAGATCTGATCGGTCACCATGCCGTGGTGGTGAGGGTGATACCAATACGTGCCTGATGGGTGGTCCGAAGGGACCTGAATCTGGTAGTCAAAGGACGTACCTGGGTCGATGCGCACAAACGGGTTGTCGCTATTGGCTTGCGGGGACACCCGCAGGCCGTGGGTGTGCAGGTTTGTGGGATGGTCGAGATGGTTGGTTAGGCGCACCGCAAGCTCGTCGCCTGGCCGCACTCGTAAGGTGGGTCCCGGTGACATGGTGTTGTATCCCAGCGCGCGGGTATCCCGCCCGGCTAGACGTGCCCCCGCCGCGGCGATGAGCTCGACGTGGAGGCGCCCGCCACTGCTGTCTAACAGCACTGGTTGACGCAATTCATTGTTGGCGCCGCCCGTCTCCGGCCTGCTTCGGGTCCGCTCCTTCGTGTTGTCGTCAGCGATCCAGGCGGTCACGCCGGAAGCGATAGCGGTCGCGCTGAGTCCACCCAGCGCGATCGCACGGCGCCGACTGATCCGATGAGCCGGAGTCACGTCAAACTGGTCCTCATAGCTGTTCAGCGCCGCCATCAACAAACAGTTCACTGCCGGTCATAAAGCTGCTCTCATCGGAAGCGAGGAAGAGAACCGCGGCGGCGATCTCGGTGGGCCTGCCCAAGCGGCCCATCGGGACCTTGGTCGCTTCACCCTCAAGAAGTTCCTGCTCCTGCCCTTCGGGCGCCAGCCCTCTGAGTCCCGGCGTTTCGACCGGTCCCGGAACGACGGTGTTCACCCGAATGTTGCGGCCGACGAGCTCAGCGGCCCAAGTCCGTCCAAAGGAGCCAATTGCCGCCTTGGTCGCCGCATAGACGCTGAACGCTGGCGTCCCGTTGTGAGCAGCGGTCGAGCCGGTCAACACGATGGACGCGCCGCTGTTGAGCAGCGGCAGCATTGTTTGCACCGTAAAAAGGGTGCCACCCACGTTGGTCATGAAGGTGTCGGTGAAATGCTCGACCGTAATATCGCCCAGTGGCGCGAACTCCCCGCCGCCGGCGTTCGCGAAGATCACATCGAGTCCGACTCCCCGGGCTGCTACGGCCTCAGCGACCGCGGTCAAGTCGTTCAGGCTCGACACGTCGGCTCGGATGCCGCCCGCATTCGGACCAATCGATGCCACCGCAGCGTCGATCGTGTCCTGGTTGCGACCGGTCAAGAACACGTACGCACCCTCGGCCGCCAACCGCTGAGCCGCAGCTAGGCCGATGCCGGAGTTGCCGCCGGTCACCAGCGCCGTCTTGCCGTTCAATTGGCCCATGACCTTTACTCCCCTCCGTCACGACGAGTGAAATTCTTGATGAAAGCGCGCCTTGCCGTTGATCGTCGCAACGGTCAGATCGGGGGCGCTTTGAGGTCCAGCTTGCGCGAAAGCGTGACGCGGAAAAAGGACGAATACACCCAAACACTCATCGCTCAAGCTGATCAATGCGCTCATCTGGGTTGATCGGCGATGCTGGGCGTGGCGCGCAGGCTGGATGTGGCCATGATTTGGTGCACGGAGCGCACCGCGCTGGCCCCCTCCCCGACGGCGGCAGCGACGCGTTTCATCGACCCTGCGCGCACATCGCCGACGGCGAAGATTCCCGGCACGGAGGTTTCGAAGGGCAATGGGCGTCGGCCCAGGTACGGCCAGGTGAGGGTCAACGCGTCCTCGGGTAGTGCGGCATCGGTGAGGATGAACCCGCGACGGTCAAGATAGACGCCGTCCAGCCAGTCAGTGGCCGGCACGGCGCCGATGAAGTTAAACAGCGCCCGGCAGGGCAGTAGTTTGGTGGTCTGGCTGGCGTTGTCGGTGACGGTGATCTCGGTGAGATGATGCTCGCCGTGCAGGGCGCCGACTTCAGTGCTTAGTTGCACAGTGATGAGTGGGTTGGCGCTGATGCGGTCGGTGAGGTAGGCGGACATGTCTTTGCGCATGTCCGGGCCGCGCACGATCAGATGGACCGGGCTGCCCGCGCCGGCCAAATACAGCGCGGCCTGACCGGCCGAGTTCGCGCCGCCGACCACAGCGACCGGATTCGGAGCGACCAGCTGTACCTCCAATTCTGTTGCCGCATAGTAGATTCCGGCACCTTCAAACTCGTGCCAGCGGGGTAGCGGCAGAGTGCGATAGCGCGCCCCCGTCGCGATCACTACCGCGCGGGCGGCTAGGTCGTTGCCGTCGGCCAGTTTTACGCTCAGCACGTCGGCGTCGGCGTCGGCGTTGACCGCGGTGACCGCACTCGGGCTGTTGAGTTGAGCGCCGAACTTTTGTGCCTGGATCGTGGCCCGCCCGGTCAGCTCGGCACCGCTGATACCCGAAGTGAACCCCAGGTAATTCTCGATGCGCGAGCTGGCCGCGGCCTGGCCACCAATCGCGACCGCCTCCAACAGCAGCGTGTCCAAACCCTCCGACGCGCCATATACAGCCGCGGCCAATCCCGCAGGACCACCACCGACGACGATAAAATCCCAGATTCGTTCTCTACCAACGGATGCCGGCCGGTAAGCCAGCCCCAACTCCTGGGAAGCCGATGCCGCCGTGGCGCGCCGCAAAGTTTTCCTCGGCGTGATGAAGACCGGCAAATCATCGACGGCTAATCCCAACGCATCCGCGAGCGCTGCGCCTTCGGCGGTGTCAGTGTCAGTGAAAGCATGCGGTACCTGGAGGCGCGCCAGCCAGGTACGCAACTCCATCGCTTGGGCGGAAAACGCGCTACCGATGAGCTCCACGCTGCGCGCAGCCTCGCCGGTGCGCAGGCGCTGACGACGGGCCAGCAGGGCACGAAGAATGAAATCCGACAGCTCGGTGTCACGGTCCATCAGCTCGCGGAACCGCGCGGGAGTAATCCTTAAAATGGCGCCGGCTTCAACTACCCGGGTGCTCAGGTAGGCCGCCTGCCCGGTCAGAAGGTTCAACTCGCCTAAAAACCGGCCCGGGCCGTGACGGGCAAGTACGGCTTCGCCGTGCTCGACGCTGGCCTCGCGAAAGGTTTCCACCGCGGCACTCTCAAGGACAATGAAGTCATAGCTGGACTGGCCAGCTTGAAACAACAACTGACCAACCTCGACCTGCGCCGGCGTGCCGTAGCTGCGCAACCGCGCAAGCTGGTCACCATCAAAGACCGGAAAAGCGTCAGTCTCGGTCGGGGCGCTCACAATTCATCAATCTTAGGTTACGAGGGTCACATCGGCAGAAGAGTCCAAAGACAACCAAGCCCGGCCACCGATGCGATCGCGCTGGGCTCGACAACCCGGCCTTGTTCAACGCCTAACCCACCTCCACGACACATACTCGCCGCCTACCGCACCGCAATCTTCACGGGCAGTTCGTTGCACGTCGACCCGCCGTCGACTGCACCCACCCCGCATTGAGGGCAATGGGGAATGCGAGAAAAATCTGATTAGTCTTCTTTCTTTACAAAGAGACGCCGCGACTTGCCGCTGGAGCGGATCGGGACGTGCTGTCTCTTCGATCCAATAGGCTGACGCCGTATCCAATTCGATGGCTCTCGTTCGCTGTGGACCAGTTCACGGGGTCCGGCCAGGGCGTCAGCTGATTAAGTCGGCACTATCTGAGACCAGCCTCCGACGGACACTAGAGTCCTACTTGTTCCAGCCTTCGTACTCAGTGCCTGAAGTGTCATCCCAAAACTTCGGTGACACATACTTTGGTTCGGTCTTCTGAACTACGGCGGCTATTTTGGCTTCGAACTCATCAAACAGCGTTCGAGCCCGCGCCAACTCTTCTCTGTCGGCGCGGTGACGCCCGCCTTCTCTGGGGTTGAATGGAAACCCCCGCGAGCGATTCTTCTAATCACCACGACTTCCGTCTCTCACACTGATCGTGTGGCAGGCACGCTATTGTTTGCGGCGCTTGTCGTACTCCGTGCCTGAAGTGTCATCCCAAAACTTCGGTGACACATATGTTGGTCGATCCTTTGGGTCTACGGCGTCCACTTTCTTCTGAAACTCATCGAATGCCTTTCGGGCCCGCGCGATCTCTTCCTCCGTGGGAGGGGAGACACCTGCCTCTTCCGCCGACGAGTAGAAGACCTTCCCCGCAATCTCTTCCTTGCTCACTGTAAAACTCCCGTCATCGTTGGTTAGTTGGTCAGTCCACTTCGATCATTTCAATAATCGTCTGTCCTGTTAGCGGCTCGACAGTCTTGTCCAGCACGAAGAAATTCGTACCCGCTCGAAACAAGACCTCTTGTTCGTCAGGAAACAAGGAAAAAGAAGAAATATCCCGACCGGTGCTGGACACGATCCTAAATTCGACGTTCCCTGCGAATGCCGACGATTGCGCGACAACGGGGTCAGCGGTGGTGCTTAGGAAAGCACTTTCACTAATAAACTTGCCCGGTTGATATCGCGCGAGCACATCGGGCGAGAGGTCCGTGCCACGAACCACTGGACCGTCGTACGCGGGTAGCTTCTCCAGCGCGTTATTGAGTGCGGCAACACGAGCGTGTTGAGATGCGTCCAAGGCATTGCTCCTCAACGCTTCGTTTAGGTCCTCGTAGCCCAGTCCAGTGTAGTGGCTGAACGCCAACCGATCATCCCAGGTCAGCGCTGGTTCGGCGGTCGGATGATGGCCGCCCTGGGCGGGCTCGTCATGATAGTGGCCGCCGTCCTGAGGCCCGTGCGGCGTGTTGCCGTCCGATGGCGGTTCTGCGGATAGACGAGCACCCGACGGCGTGGATGGCGGTTCAGAAACCGGATCATGCGGGACACTCGCTGGCGCCGACACCGGACCGCCCTTGGGCCCGGGCACCGGATCGTGCAAACCAACCGGCGTGCCCGGCGGAGGCTCCCACCCGGGAGGGCGGGTGGTTGGACTGACCGGAGCCTTACCCCCGGCCGTCGTCGGCGCAGCGGCCGGCGCCCCGATCGGCTTGGGATCCGTCAAGCCCACCGGACGGCCACCGGCCGGAGCGTCGGGCTTCGGGAACTCTCCGCCAAGGTTTTCGAAGTCCTTCGTCAGGCCGCCGCCGGTCTTGCCGATCTCGGCCAGCGCACCACCGGCGCCCGCTGCTCCTCCCGCCTCGCCGGCCACCCGACTTGCGCGGCCCGCCGCACCGGCAACATCTTCGGCAGCATCGGCTTCCCCGCCTCCTGGAACGAACATGGTCGCGACGTCGAAGATGTTCTCCCCCAACCCCAGCCCAGGTCGATCACTGCGCCAATCCTCAGCGTGGACAAGGCCTTTGACGAGACCGAGGTCATTCTTGAGTGCATCACCCGGATCGACCAGGGCGTACAAGGGGTTGGCTTTGACGATCGTCTCCCCCAGCCCGCCCCATGTCGACGCCGCGCCTTTGGGGTCGTATAGGAACCGCGTCGGATCCAGAGCGTCGACAGTCTGCAGGAGCCCGACACCGCCCTTGACGATTCCCTCCTCGATGTTGACGTAGGTGTCGAAGACTGTTGCCACCGCGTTGCCGACGGGCCGGCCCAGGAAATGCGTGAACTCGCCGCGCATGTCTTTTTCCATGTCGCGCACCCAGCCATCGAGAAGCTGCATCCCTTGCTTGATGACCTTTGATTTGGCGTCGGCGTCGCGTGTCAGCTGGTGCAGTATGTCGTTGATGTCCGAGGCGATCTTCTTGATCTCCTCGAGAGCGTCGCCATCGAGCAACGACACGAACTCATGCCAGAGGCCCGCCACCGTCCCCAGCCGGTGCAGCAGATCACGAATAGCGTTCTGCGCGTGGGACACAGCGCTGGCGAACTCGTCGATCTTGGTGGCCAACTTCCCGCATGCCGCACCCAAGTCGCCCAGGTGGCTGCCCATCGTGGACAGGACGGGCTGAATCAACGCTCGTTCAGGAATCTGCTGGCCGTCGACGGTTGACTTCGGTTTGTTGAGCGCGTCCCGCGCGCCAGTCAACGCCGCGCCGAAGGCCCGCCACCGGCCCGCCGCCGCGCGCAGCGCCGCGACGTCACCATTGGGCCATAGACCTCCGACGAAGCCCTCCACCACGATCCACAGCGCGGGTGCGGGTACCCCGGGACCCAGCGTCCCAGGCGGACCGGGGGCCGCGATTTTGACCGGATCGCCCGGGGCGGGCAATACGCCGCCCCCGCCGCCGACCGTCGAAGCCGCCTCAGCCTTCGAATAATTCGATGCGCACAGCTCGATCTTGACCCCGTTGAAGCGCAACGCATTGATCGCCGCCGCCGCTGCCTTCAACAGCTGCTCCGCGGCATCCTGATACCCCAGGCCGAACACCTCGCCCGCCGCATCCTGACCGGTGTTGGCCGAAAACCCGGCCGTCAGCGCGCCCAGCGCCGCGGCCACATCATCGCCGACGGCAACCACGGCGGCACCGGCAGCCAACAGCGCCGCCGGATCGATCGTCAAGGGAGCCACGTGCCGAATTCTCGCCCTCGCCGTCCCCGACCGCTATTCACCCCAATTGCGCCCGATTGACCCGCAATTGCGATCTGGCTAACCTCACCAACTAGAGGGGGCGGGGCGGTGCAACTCCAATTCATCAGCATCGCGCGGCTCATTATCGATGCCGGCGGCGATCCCTGGGCAATCAACGACAGCCTGCAGGTCGGCCGTCCGGCGCAGATATCCGATCTGGCGCAGGCGTTTCATGGCGCGGGCCAGTCCACCACCGAGTCCAACTCCGCGTTCGAGGAAGCCCGCGGCCGTTTCGAAGCATCCTGGAACCGGGAGAACGGCCAACATCCGATCAACGACGCCGCCGAAGTGCAGCGCGTGACCAAGTCGCTGGGCCTGCAGGCCGCCCAACTGCCCAAGATCGCCGTCGACCTGGAGAATATCGCCGCCGGTCTCGCCGAAGCCCAACGCGAATCCGGCTGGTACATCGCGGCGCTCGACCAGGACCTGGCAGACATCGACGACGAGATCGGCGACGCCCTCGATGACGATGACGAAGACGAGGCCAACGATCTCTACGACGACGCCGTCTACGAAACGCGCGCGGTGCTCTACCAGGTCACCCAGACCCGCAACGCCTACTCCACGGGATTGCAGAACGCGCTGGCCGTCCTGCGCGCCGACGGGGGCGACCCGACCGAGATCAAGGTGGCCGACGAACTGCTGATCCCGCCGCCGGACACCAACCCGGATCAAGTCAAGCGCTGGTGGGATTGGCTGGGCGACGAGCAGAAGCGTCTGCTCATCGATCAGCACCCGCAGGAATTGGGCAACCTCAACGGAATTCAGGCTGACATACGCGGACACGTCAACCTCGACGTGCTGAACGACGACCTACACCGCATCGAGGATACCGTTGGGCATTTCGGGCTTACGCCACAAGCACTGCGGGACAACGCACTTCACGACGAGAACAACGACGTGTTCACTCACCCGGAAAGGTACGGTCTCACGGCCACCGACATCACTCGCTACCAGAACGCGGTGAAGACCAGCGAGGGACTCGAGCACGATAGGGGCGACCCGAAAAACCCACGACCCGTCGTGCTTTGGGCCTACGACCCCCTCGCCTTCAACGGGAAAGGCAGGGCCGCGATCGCGATCGGCAACCCGGACAAGTCGCGCAATACGGCCGTCATCGTCCCCGGTACCAACAGCAGCGTGAAGGGCGGCTGGCTGTTCGACGGGCACAACGACGCCATCAACCTCTACAGCCAGTCTATGAAGGCGGATCCGAATGACCCGACCGCGGTGATCGCCTGGATGGGCTATGACGCACCGGAATTCGACTTCCAGCATCCGGAATCCGCCGTCACCGACCCGACCGAACTTCAGCAGGTCGGGAGCCCGTGGATGGCCCGCGAAGGCGGCGCGCTGCTGGCCGCCGATGTCAACGGCCTGGCGGTCACTCATGACGGCTCGATTCCGTCGCATGTGACCGTCATCGGGCATTCGTACGGTTCGACGACGGTGGCCGACGCGTTCGCCAACAGCGGCATGCGCGCCAACGACGCAGTGCTGATCGGTTGTCCCGGAACCGATGTGGCGCGTAGCGCCGCCGATCTTCACCTCAACGGCGGGCAGGTCTACGTCGGCGCGGCGTCCACCGACGCAATCAGTTGGATCGGCGAATCGGGCAGCGGGGCGCCCACCGCGATCAACGACGCACTCGGCGACCCGCTCGGGCCGTTGGCCGGGCTGGGCACCGACCCCGCCCACTCCGGATTCGGTTCGGTCCGATTCCGCGCCGAAGTCGCGGACACGCACAACGCCGTCCCGTGGTTCAACGACCACTCGCACTACTACGACATGGGTAGCGAAGCGCTGCACAACATGACCGAAATCTCCACCGGCCACGGCGGCGACTTGGGCAACGAAGGCATGCTGGCCCCGTTCCGGGACGAAGAACGGATCTCGACGCCGACCGAGGTGAAGACACCGTTCGGGACAATTCCCTTGCCGCACGCCGAGATCCGAACGCCCGTCACCGTCGACCCGGAGTGGGACCGGCAGGGAGATTCGGTCACCAGAGATCATGATTTCAAATAGCCGGACTCGGAGGTCGCTCACGATGTCTGACGCTGAAACCGCGTCGAGATTGAAACCACGCACACGGTTGTCGCTGTCGTGTGCGTGGATTAAAAGTCGCGATAGCCGCATTGTTCGCGGTCACCGTAGTTTTAGGAGGATGTTCGAAGATGAACCCGTTCGGGCAGGACCCAGAGCATCCGGCCAACCCGCTCTCCGACGCGCAGACCAAGACGCAGGTGCTGGACCCCGCACGGCAGATCGTCACGACGGCCAACTTGCAGAACGTGTCAGGCGTCTTCGGCTGGGAATCGTGTAACGACCAGGGCGATCCGCCCTTTCGCGGCCGCGTGGACGTGTCGTTCGACGTCCCCGCGGGGACGGACCGCAACGCGTATTTCGAGCAGATCGCCACGACGATGATCGGCCACGGCTGGTCGGACGGACCGCCACCGGGCAAGCAACCGTTCGGCCGGGTCATCCACCTCGGCGGCGTCATGGCCATCATCGGCAAGAGCAGCGGGACGGCCAAGGACGGTTCGGTCGAGTTGTCCGGCGAGTGCCGCAACATGGGTGATCACCGCCACGACGGCACCTGGTACGACGTCACCGACCAGCTATTACACGGGTGAATTGACCGCCCACCGCACCGTTACTAGCGTCATCACGATGTTTGTCGACACTGAATTACTGCGTTCGGGAGGCAACGAATCGCACCGCGCAGGCAGCCACGCGCAAGAGGGCGCCGAGCGCCTTGCGCGCGGTCCGCTGATGTCAGGGATGTTCGGTGATTTCCCCGCGGCCGAGGAGTTTCACGACGCGGTCCGCTCAGCACACGCTCAGCACGTGAAAACCCTGCAGGCCCATCAGGAGGCGCTCTCCGCGGTCGGCACCAAGGCACACCAGGCCGCCACCGGGTTCACCGAGATGGACGCACGCAACGCCGCGGCCGAGCGAGCGGTGCGAAACAGCTAGGCGGGCACCACGATCAGCTCGTGCGGCCGGTTGTTGACCGACAGCGCCCCGTCCTCGGTCACGACGACGATATCCTCCACGCGAGCGCCCCACCGGCCCGGGAAATAGATCCCGGGCTCGATCGAAAACGCCATGCCCGCGGCCAGATTCATGTCATTACCGGCGACGATGTAGGGCTCCTCATGGACCGACAGCCCGATGCCGTGCCCGGTGCGGTGCACGAAGTACTCCCCCAGGCCGGCCTCGACAAGTACGTCGCGGGCCGCGGCGTCGACCTGCTCGCAGGTCACGCCCGGGCGAACGAGGTCAAACGCCGCGCGCTGCGCCCGCTGCAGAATCGAATAGTGTTGAGCCACATCGGCACTCGGTTCCCCGATGCTGTACGTGCGGGTGGAGTCGGAGTGATATCCCGGTTCGTAGCTGCCACCGATGTCGACGACGACGATGTCACCGGCCCGCAGTTCGCGGTCGGAGAATCCGTGGTGCGGGTCGGCGCCGTGCGGTCCGGAGCCGACGATCACGAAGGCCACCTCCGAATGCCCCTCGGCGACAATCGCTTCGGCGATATCGGCGGCGACGTCGGCTTCGGTGCGCCCGGGGATCAAGAACTCCGGCACGCGGGCATGTACCCGGTCGATGGCCGCGCCGGCCTTGCGCAGCGCGTCGATCTCGGCCGGCTGCTTGACCATCCGCAGCCCGCGCATCACGTCGGTGGCCAACACCGGCAGCACGCCGAGCACGCCGGCCAGTGGCAACAGGTGCAGCGCCGGCATCGAATCGGTGACGGCCACAGCAACGGGAGCGCCCCCCAGTGCGTCGCCCACCAAGCCGTAGGGGTCGTCGCCGTCGACCCAATCCCGCACCGTCAGGCCCAGTTCCGCGATGGCCGACTCGCCCAGCGACGCCAGCTCCAGCCGCGGCACCACGATCGTCGGCTCACCGTCCGCCGGCAGGACCAACGCGGTGAGGCGCTCGAACGTCTGCGCGCGCGAACCCACCAGGTAGCGCAGGTCATAGCCCGGGGTGATCACCAGGCCGGCCAGGCCCGCATCGGCGGTGGCGGCGGCTGCCGCGGTCAGCCGGCCTGCGTATACCCCGGTCTCGAATCGGCGAGAATCCATGGCTGGCAGGATAACCCGCATGCCTCCGCTGCTCCTGCTCGACGGCGCCAGCATGTGGTTCCGCTCCTACTTCGGGGTGCCGTCGTCGATCACCGCGCCCGACGGCCGGCCGGTCAATGCCGTGCGCGGCTTCATCGACTCGATGGCCGTGGTGATCACCCAGCAAAAGCCCAGCCGGCTGGCGGTGTGCCTGGACCTGGACTGGCGCCCCCAGTTCCGCGTCGACCTCATCCCGTCGTACAAGGCGCACCGCGTTGCCGTCGAGGATCCCGCCGACGAACCCGATGTCGAGGAAGTACCCGACGACCTGACACCGCAGGTCGACATGATCATGGAGCTGCTGGACGCGTTCGGCATCACGACGGCGGGCGCAGCGGGCTTCGAGGCCGACGACGTGCTGGGCACGCTGGCAGCCGCCGAGCGCAAGGACCCGGTCGTCGTGGTCAGTGGCGACCGCGACCTGCTGCAGGTCGTGTCCGACGATCCCGTGCCCGTTCGGGTCCTTTACCTGGGCCGAGGGCTGGCCAAGGCCACCCTGTTCGGCCCGGCCGAGGTCGCCGAGCACTACGGCGTGCCGGGCGATCGGGCCGGACCTGCCTACGCCGAGCTCGCGCTGCTGCGCGGCGACCCGTCCGACGGCCTGCCGGGTGTGCCCGGCGTCGGCGAGAAGACGGCGGCCACCCTGCTCGCCCAGCACGGCTCGCTGGAACAGATCCTGGCCGCCGCCCACGACCCGAAGTCCAAGATGGCCAAGGGATTGCGGGCGAAACTCCTGGGCGCGACCGACTACATCGAGGCCGCGGGACAGGTGGTGCGGGTCGCCACCGACGCGCCCGTCACGCTATCCACGCCCACCGACGAGCTGCCGCTGAGCGCCGCCCACCCGAAACGCACGGCCGAGCTGGCGACGGCGCTGGGCGTCGGGTCGTCGATCGCGCGATTACAGAAGGCGCTCGACGGGCTGGACTAACGGCGACTACTGGGGCCGGCCGACCTCGTAGGTGCCCTTGGTGTCCTGGAAGGTGACCGTCACGTGCTTTTGCGCGCCGTCGATGCTGACGGTGCAGTCGAAGGTGGCGCCCTTCTTGACCGTCGGGTCGGAGCCACCGTTGCACTTGACGTCCTTGACGTTCTTGGCGCCGTAGCCGTTGGTCTCGTCGGTGAGGACCTGCTGCACGCCGGCCTGCGCCTTGTTGACGTCCAGCTTGGTGGTCACGAACCAGGCCGGCCACAGGAAGCCGAGCACCAGAACGGCACCGATCACGACCACACCGATTGCCGCCGAGATGCCGCCGATCAGCGCACCCGAACGCTTCTTGGCCGGCTGCCCCGATTGGTCATAGGACTGGTACTGCGGGGGGTACTGGCCGGGCTGCGCGTACTGATTGGGCTGACCGTATTGGCCCGGCTGCGCGTATTGGCCGTACTGCCCGGGCTGGCCGTACTGGGGAGCCGCGCCGTACTGGGTCGGCTGCGAACCAAACTGCTCGGACTGCCCATAACCGGGCGTCGCCGACGGGTATTGCTGCTGATACGGCTGCTCGGCCGGCTGCTGGTACTGCGGGTACGCGGAGGGGGTGTACGCGGGCGCCTGCCACGTCGCGTCCTGGGGCGGCTGCCCGTGCTGCCAGGGTGATCCCGTCGGCGCCACCTGGGTCGGCTGGTCCCCGGATTGCTGATCGGCCTCGTGGCCGGGCGGCTGCCACGACTGATTCGGATCTGACCCCTGCGGTCCGCTCATCGTTGTTTCTCCTGTGTCCTGGAAAATCCCGGGTTCAACCGTAGCCTTGGCTCAGCCTACCCAACGTCAACTGCGACAACGCCGCGCCGAACGTCATTGATGGCCCGCTTGGCGGTAGCCCGCAGCTCAGCGTCGGGGGCGGCGTTGCGGACTTGGTCCAACAGGTCGAGCACCTGTCGGCACCACCGCACGAAATCCCCGGCGGACAGTCCGGAACCGCTTCCGCCCGAGTCGGCGACGTCCAATGCCGCGGCCAGATCACCGGTGCGCGCCCAACGGTAAATCGTGCTGGCGAACCCGTCGTCGGGTTCGCGGCTCGGCGCCAGCCGGTGCCGTTGCTCGTCGGCGCGCAGCGCGGCCGAGAGCCGCCCCGTCTGCCGCAGCGCCTGCTGCAGACGCGGGGTGGGCGCCTCGGCCGCGAACGGCGCGCTGGGGCCGTCCCCGCCGCGTGTCTCGTACAGCACCGCGGAGACCACCGCCGCCAACTCCGCGGGACGCAAGTCCGCCCACGCGCCGGTGCGCAGGCACTCGGCGACCAGCAAGTCGCTCTCGCTGTAAATCCGGGCCAACAATCGGCCGTCGTCGGTGACGCGCGGGTCCTCGGCCGAACCGCCGATGAAATCGCGTTCGGTGAGCAGCCCGACGATCCGATCGAAGGTGCGGGCCAGCGAATTGGTGGCGGCGGCGACCTTCTGCTCCAGCTGGGCGTTGTCGCGTTGGAGGCGCATGTAGCGCTCGGTCTGGCGGATCTGGTCCTCGAGTTCGGGCACGTTGTGCGCGGGGTGACTGCGCAATTGCGTCCGCAGCGAGGCCAGTTCCGGATCGTGGAGCTCGCCGTCCGTGTCGCTTTTGCCGCCGCGGCGCCCGGTGGGAACGTGAAGACCCTCGGCGGCAGAGAGCAGAGCCGAGGCCAGGTCGCGACGGACCCTGGGCTGGCGGTGTTCGACTCGCTTGGGCAAACTCATCGACCCCACCGGCGGCGATCCACCCGAATAGTCAGCCGACGAAATCCGCCCCGCCCAGCGGTGTTCGGTGAGCACCAGCGGCCGCGGGTCGTCGTTGTCGCGGGCCGACTCCAAGACCACCGCCAGCCCACCGCGGCGGCCGTGGGTGATGTTGATGATGTCGCCGCGGCGCAACGCGGCCAGCGCATCGCTGGCCGCCTGCCGTCGGTGCAGCCGCGACGCGCGGGCCTGCGCACGCTCCAGCTCGGAGATCCGGGCCCTGATCCGGGCGTATTCCAGGATCGGCGCGTCGTGCCCGCCCAGTTCCGCCGCGATCTCGTCGAGCATCTCCTTGCCCCGCTCGATGCCGCGCACCAGCCCGACGACGGATCCGTCGGCCTGATATTGCGCGAACGACTGCTCGAGCAGCTGGTGGGCCTGCTCGGGTCCCAGCTGGTGCACCAGGTTGATCGTCATGTTGTACGACGGCGCGAACGAACTGCGCAGCGGGAACGTGCGCGTGGAGGCCAGCCCGGCGACCTCGGACGGTTCCACGTCGGGGTGCCAGAGCACGACGGCGTGGCCCTCGACGTCGATGCCGCGCCGGCCGGCGCGGCCGGTGAGCTGCGTGTACTCGCCCGGGGTCAGCGGCATGTGCTGCTCGCCGTTGAACTTCACCAGCCGCTCGAGCACCACCGTGCGGGCCGGCATGTTGATGCCGAGCGCCAGCGTCTCGGTCGCGAACACGGCCCTGACCAGGCCCGCGGTGAACAGCTCTTCGACCGTGTGCCGGAACGCCGGCAGCATCCCGGCGTGGTGGGCCGCCAGGCCTCGCAGCAGCCCCTCCCGCCACTCGTAGTAGCCCAGCACCGCCAGGTCGGCGTCGGCGAGGTCGCCGCAGCGGTGCTCGATCACCTCGGCGATCTGCGCGCGTTCGGCCTCGGTGGTCAGCCGCAGCGGCGAGCGCAAACACTGGCCGACCGCCGCGTCGCAGCCGGCCCGCGAAAACACGAACGTGATGGCCGGCAACAGGCCCTCGGAGTCCAGCTTGGCGATCACGTCGGGGCGCATCGGCGGCCGGTAGAACCGCGGACGGTCCTGGCCTCCCCGGCCGCCTCCCCTCCCCTGGCGCCCACGGCGTGGCTGCCAGTCCGACATGCGGTCGGCCTCGCGGCGATTTGCGATGTGCCGCAACAGTTCCGGGTCGACGCGTGACTTGTCGGCCGCGCTGTCGTAATCGAACAGGTCGAACAGTCGCTTGCCTACCAGGACGTGCTGCCACAGCGGCACCGGCCGGTGCTCGTCGACCACCACCGTGGTATCACCGCGCACGGTCTGGATCCAGCCGCCGAACTCCTCGGCGTTGCTCACCGTCGCCGAGAGGCTGACCAGCCGCACCTCGTCGGGCAGATGCAGGATCACCTCTTCCCACACCGGGCCCCGCATCCGGTCGGCCAGAAAATGCACCTCGTCCATCACCACATACGAAAGCCCTTGCAGT
This sequence comes from uncultured Actinomycetota bacterium, assembly GCA_963758775.1. GTDB lineage: Bacteria > Actinomycetota > Actinomycetes > Mycobacteriales > Mycobacteriaceae > Mycobacterium. The sequence goes on along the minus strand of CAVWWU010000008.1, from coordinate 290,022 downwards.
GCAGGCGAATCGGCGTAGAGCATGTTGCGCAGCACTTCGGTGGTCATCACCACGATGGGCGCATCGCCGTTGACCGACACGTCGCCGGTGAGCAGCCCGATCTTGTCCTTGCCGTACCGCGTCGTGAGGTCCGTGTGTTTCTGGTTACTCAGGGCTTTCAACGGTGTGGTGTAAAAGCATTTGCCGCCTGAGGCCAGCGCCAGGTGCACGGCGAATTCGCCCACCACCGTCTTGCCCGCGCCGGTCGGCGCGCAGACCAGCACGCCGTGGCCTTTTTCGAGCGCCGCGCAGGCCCGCTGCTGGAAGCCGTCCAGCGCAAAGGGCAGGTCCTTGGTGAACCGGCCCAGCTCGGCCAGCTCGGTCACGAGGCCGACTCGCGGTTGCCCGAGCGTGCGCAGTCGTACGCCAAATACGGCGTGTCGCTGTACAGACGCGCACGCTCGCCGGGGTGTTGCCTATGTGACGTCGTCATGGGTCCCGGCGATGATGGGCTCGGGAGTTTCGATGGCGGACGCTTCGTCGTCGGGAACGGGCGCTTCGCGCTTGGCTTTTCGCTTGTCGTGCAGCCGCGAGATCTGAATGGCGAACTCGAGCAGCACGGTCAGCGCCAGGCCCAGCGCCGTCATCGAAAAGGGGTCGGATCCGGGGGTGAAGATCGCCGCGAAGAGGAACACCGCGAAGATCAAGCCGCGCCGCCAGGACTTGAGCCGCTCGTAGGTCAGCACTCCGACCATGTTGAGCATGACGATCAGCAGTGGGAACTCGAAGCTAACCCCGAAAACCACAAGCAGATTCATCAGGAAGCCGAAATACCGGTCGCCCGACAATGCGGTCACCTGCACGTCGCTGCCGACAGTCAGCAGGAAGCTCAGCGCCTTGGCCAACACCAGGTAGGCCAATCCGGCACCCACGAGGAACAGGATCGCCGCCGGAATCACGAACGCCACCGCGAAACGACGTTCCCTCTTGTACAGCCCGGGCGTGATGAATGCCCAGAGCTGGTACAGCCACACCGGGCAGGCCAGCACGATGCCCGCCGCCATCCCGACCTTGAGCCGCAACATGAACTGGTCGAACGGCGCGGTGGCCAGCAACCGGCACTGTTTGTCGGCGCTGATCTCCGCGCGCGCCGACTGCGGCAGCGCGCAGTAGGGGTGCCGTAGCCACTCGCCGAGGCTTTCCAGCCCGAAGATCGAATGCGAGTACCAGAAGAACCCGAAAATCGTGGTGACCAGGATGGCCGCCATCGCGATCAGCAGCCGGGTTCGCAGCTCGGTGAGGTGATCCACCAGCGACATGGTCGCGTCGGGATTGGTGCGACTGCGCCTCTGGCGGGGGTCAAGTCGCCTGAATACCCGGCCGCCGCGCACTGAAAATCTAGAACCGTTCACGACGTTTCGTCAGCGGCGCCCGTTGCTGCTACGCGGGCCGTGCCTCGGTGTGGTCTTGACCGTTAATGGTCGACGGGTCGACGCGCTCCGACTGCACGGGCGCGGGGCTGTCAATCGCGTCCGTCTTGCTCTCTGACTGCATTTCTCGCATCTCGGACTTGAAGATGCGCATCGACTTCCCCAGCGAGCGCGCCGCTTCGGGCAGCTTCTTAGCGCCGAACAACACGATCACCAGGATGGCGATGATTGCCATGTGCCCCGGGGTAAAAAAGTTCACTGCGGTACCTCCAGACGTCCACCCGATGCTACCGCAGCGACGCGGGGTGCCGGTGTCCCCGCGCCGTCACGCCTCGGTGGCGACCTGGTAGGACGCCAGGGCGGCCACGGCAGCATCCCGTACACGCAGCGCCAGCGATTCCGGTTCAAGCACCCGCACCGCGGACCCGAAGCCGAGCACCATACGCGTCATCCAGTCTTCCGACGCGTAAGTCATATCCGCCTCGCACGACCCGTCGGGTGACTCCAGCACCTCGCGCAGGGGGTAGTACTCGAACATCCAGGACGCCGAGGGCGCTATCCGCAGCCGCGCCGACGGCAGCGCCGGATCACCGTCGAACAGCGACGTATCGGGCGGCGCCTGCAGGACGGGTTCGGGCGGGGCGGCCGGCTCGTTGAGCGCCTTGGCGTCCACGATCCGGTCGAAGCGGAACAGCCGCACCCCCTCGGATTCCCGCGACCAGGCCTCCAGGTAGCTATGTTCACCGACCAGCAGCACCCGGATGGGATCGACGACGCGGCTGGTCAGGGTGTCGTGCGAGGCGGCGTAGTAATCGATGGCCAGTGCTTTCTTGTCCCGCACCGCGGCGCGGACCGCGGCCGAGGCCCGACTCTCCACGGGCGCCGGTTCGTCGACGGCCGACACGGTGCCTGAGAAACCGGAATCGTGCCCGGCCGCGCCGGCCGCGGCCGCGATCTTGGCGATCGCGCTGCGCGCCGCCTCCGGGTCAACCACCCCCGGGATGTCGGCCAGCGCCCGAAGCGCCACCAGCAGGCCGGTCGCCTCCGGCGACGTCAGCTGAAGCGGCCGGTCGATGCCGGCCGAGAACGTCACCTCGATGGTGTCGCCGGAGAACTCGAAGTCGATCAGATCACCCGGGCCGTAGCCGGGCAGGCCGCACATCCACAGCTGGTTGAGGTCCGCCTCCAGCTGCTTGCTCGTCACCCCGAGCTCTGCGGCGGCCTCGGCGCGGGTGATCCGCGGGTTGGCCTGGAAATACGGAACCATGTTGAGCAGCCGGATCAGGCGATCAGAAACGTTGGTCATTCTGGCTCCCCGGCCACTGCTCCGCGCAATCGCAGCAGCACGTCGTCGCGCAGCGACTGCGGCTCCAGCACGACGGCGTCGGCGCCGTAGCCGGCGACCTCGCGCGCCAGTGCGTCGGGCGATCCGATGTCGATCTCGATGACGTCCCCGTCGCGGTCGCCGAGTTGCCGGGCGCCGACGAGCCGTCCGGCGCGGCGCAGCGCCGTGGCTCGCCCGTCGGCGACCCAGAGCACGGCTAGGCCGCCGGCAGGGGTCTCGCTGACCGTATCGGCCACGATCTTGCGCAGGTCGACGTCGCCGGGCACGGTGATCGCGCCTTCGGGGCCGATCGGTGTGACGTCGGCGCCGATCCGTGAGAGCCGGAACGTGCGGGTGGCGTCGCGGTCGCGGTCGTGGCCCACCAGATACCAGCGGCCCTTCTCGGTGATCACTCCCCACGGTTCGACGGTGCGGGTCGTGTAGGGCTCCGCGCGCGAGGGCCGATGCGGAAACTGCACCGCCTGCCGAGAATCAATGGCGGACAACAGGATTTCCAGGACATCCTCCGACCCGCGCAGACCCGGCACCCCGGCCGCCGACGCGATGGCCACCTGCGCCCCGATGTCCAACGGGTCCACCTCCACCCCGGCGGCGCGCAGCTTGAGCAGCGCGCCCTGCGTCGCGGTGATCAGTTCGGGTGATTGCCACAGCCCGGTGGCGACGGCGACCGCGGCGGCCTCGTCCGGGGTCAGCTCGACCGGACGCAACGAGTACGCCTCGCGATTGATGCGGTAGCCCTCGGTGGGGTCCAGCGCCGACACCCGGCCGACCTCCAGTGGGATCCCGAGGTCGCGCAACTCGTTCTTGTCGCGCTCGAACATCCGGGAGAATGCCTCGGCATTGGGGCTTTCCGAGTAGCCCGCGACGCTGGAGCGAATCTTTTCCGCCGTGATGAAGCCGCGCGTGGACAGCAGGGCGATGACGAGATTGACCAGCCGTTCGACTTTCGAGGTCGCCATTTGCTCTAGGTTAGATGGGCCGTGCCCGGCGCGCTTCGAAGGACACGTTGCCCTTCCACACCCTTCCACACCCTGATACCGCGTGCGCTATCGCATTCACAGCGGGACTATGGGAGCCCGCGCGGGTGCCAGAGTGGCTGATGTGGCCAGCGTGGCTACATGCTCGCGATCAGCCGCTTGACCCGCTCGTCGACCGCGCGGAACGGGTCTTTGCACAACACGGTCCGCTGGGCCTGGTCATTGAGCTTGAGGTGCACCCAGTCGACGGTGAAGTCGCGCCCCGCCGCCTGGGCGGCGCTGATGAACTCACCCCGCAGTCGCGCCCGGGTGGTCTGCGGCGGCTTCTCGACGGCCTCCGCAATCTCCTCGTCCGTGCTCACACGTGCCGCCAGACCCTTGCGCTGCAGCAGGTCGAACACGCCGCGCCCGCGTTTGATGTCGTGATAGGCCAGATCCAGCTGCGCGATCTTGGGGTCGGACAGCTCCATGTTGTAGCGATCCTGGTAGCGCTGGAACAGCTTGCGCTTGATCACCCAGTCGATCTCGGTGTCCACCTTGGCAAAGTCCTGGCTTTCGACGGCGTCGAGCTGACGACCCCACAGGTCGACGACCTGCTCGATCTGCGCGTTGGGTTCCCGGGTCTGCAGGTGCTCGACGGCGCGGGTGTAATACTCCCGCTGAATGTCCAGTGCGCTGGCCTGACGGCCACCGGCCAACCGCACCGGCCGGCGGCCGGTGACATCGTGACTGACCTCGCGGATGGCGCGGATCGGGTTGTCCAGCGAGAAGTCGCGAAACGCCACGCCCGCCTCGATCATCTCGAGCACCAGGGCCGCGGTGCCGACCTTGAGCATCGTGCTGGTCTCGCACATGTTCGAGTCGCCGACGATGACGTGCAGACGCCGGTACTTCTCGGCGTCGGCGTGCGGCTCGTCGCGGGTGTTGATGATCGGCCGGCTGCGGGTGGTGGCCGAGGAGACGCCCTCCCAGATGTGCTCGGCGCGTTGGGAAAGGCAGAACGTCGCGGCCTTGGGGGTCTGCAGCACCTTGCCGGCCCCGCAGATCAGCTGGCGGGTGACCAGGAACGGTAGCAGCACATCGGAGATCCGGGAGAACTCGCCGGCCCGCACGATCAAGTAGTTCTCGTGGCAGCCATACGAGTTGCCCGCCGAGTCGGTGTTGTTCTTGAACAGGTAGATGTCGCCGCCGATGCCCTCGTCGGCCAGCCGTTGCTCAGCGTCCACCAGCAGGTCTTCCAGGACCCATTCCCCGGCCCGGTCGTGCGTGACCAGCTGCACCAGGCTGTCGCATTCGGCGGTCGCATACTCGGGATGGCTGCCGACGTCCAGGTAAAGGCGCGCACCATTACGCAGGAAAACGTTTGAGCTACGCCCCCAGGACACCACCCGCCGGAACAGGTAGCGCGCCACCTCGTCCGGGCTGAGCCGACGGTGGCCGTGGAACGTGCAGGTCACACCGAACTCTGTCTCGATGCCCATGATTCGTCGCTGCACATAATCGAGCGTACAAGTTGTCTGGGCGAGACGGTGCAGCCGCGCCCGGGACCGCGTTAAGCCTGGTCGGATTCGGAGCCCAGGTGAGTCTCCAGGACCGAGCGGCTGATCCGCCGGAACGCCCTGCGTGGGCGGTTGACGTCTAGGATCGCGACCTCCAGGCTGGCCACATCGAGACCGGGCTGGTCGTTGCTCGAGTTTTCCGGACTACCCGCCCGCAGTGCGTCGACCGCGATGCGCAACGCGTCGGGCAGGTCGGCATTCTCGGCGTAGGAATCCTTGAGCGCGTTGGCAATCGGCTCGGTGGTGCCGCCCATGACGACGAAGTGCGGCTCGTCGGCGATCGACCCGTCATAGAGGATCCGGTAGAGCTCGGGCGGCTTGCTCTCGCCGTAATGGGCGACCTCGGCGACGCACAACTCGACCTCGTAGGGCTTGGCCTGCTCGGTGAAGATGCTGCCCAGCGTCTGCGCGTACACGTTGGCCAGCTGCCGGCCGGTGACGTCCCGGCGGTCGTAGGCGTAGCCGCGGGTGTCGGCGAACTGGATGCCGCCGCGACGTAGATTGTCGAACTCGTTGAATTTGCCCGCGGCCGCAAAACCCACGCGGTCGTAGAGCTCGCTGATCTTCTGCAGGGACCGCGACGGGTTCTCCGCGACGAACAACACACCACCGGCGTAGGCCAGCGCCACCACGCTGCGTCCGCGCGCGATGCCCTTACGCGCGAGCTCGCTGCGCTCGCGCATCGCCTGCTCAGGCGAGATGAAATACGGGAAGCTCACTTCTCACCGCCGTCGGAGCCGGAAGTATCTGCGCGGGAACGGCTTTCGATGACTTCGCGGGCCAGTTCGGCGATCCGGCCCTCCGTCACGTCGACCGCGCCATCGGCGCCGATGCTGACCGCCGTCGGGTAGATGCCCCGAACCAGGTCCGGCCCGCCGGTGGCCGAATCGTCGTCGGCGGCGTCGTACAGCGCTTCGACGGCCACCCGCAGTGCGGAATCGGCATCGGTGACTTGCGAATACAGCTTCTTGATCGAGGACTTGGCGAAAATGGACCCCGACCCCACCGACTGGTAGCCCTCTTCCTCGATGTTCCAGCCGCCCGCGGCATCGAACGACACGATGCGGCCCGCGGTCTCCGGGTCGGCGGCGTGGATGTCGTAGCCGACCAACAGCGGCAGCGCGACAAACCCCTGCAGCGCGGCCCCCAGGTTGCCCCGCACCATGATCGCGAGCCGGTTGACCTTGCCGGCGAACGTCAACGGCACGCCCTCGAGCTTTTCGTAGTGCTCGAGCTCGACGGCGTACAGACGGGCGAATTCGACGGCAATCGCGGCCGTGCCCGCGATGCCGGTGGCCGTGTAGTCGTCGGTGATATACACCTTGCGCACATCACGCCCGGCGATCATGTTTCCCTGCGTCGAGCGCCGGTCACCGGCGATCAGGACACCGCCGGGGTACTTGATCGCGACGATGGTCGTCCCGTGTGGCAGTTGAACAGCGGCCTCGCTCACCGGTGCGTTGCCGCCCAGCCTCGCCGGAAGCAGCTCCGGCGCCTGGCGACGGAGAAAGTCAGCGAACGAGGATAGGTCTACAGCGGAAGAGTTAAGCGACAGGCGATCGGAGAACTGCCAGGTCACTGTCCGCCCTTTTGGACGTACGCGCGGACGAAGTCCTCGGCGTTCTCCTCCAGGACGTCGTCGATCTCGTCGAGCAGATCGTCGGTGTCTTCAGCCAGCTTCTCGCGACGTTCCTGGCCCGCGGCCGTCGTGCCGGTGACGTCGTCGTCGTCGCCGCCACCACCGCCACGTTTGGTTTGCTCCTGCGCCATCGCCGCCTCCTGCTTAGTGATGCCCTTTTGGTAAGGGCTGCGTGCGCCCCGCGGGCGCACGCAAAGCTTTTCTCTACCTTACCGGTCAACACCGACGTTTCCCGGGTCAACAGCCCTTAAGCCGGATGGTCGTGACCCGCCGCGCCCGGCTCCGCCGCGCTTGCGATCACTCCAAACCCGACGGTCGTGACCCGCCGCGCCCGGCTCCGCCGCGCTTGCGATCACTCCAAACCCGACGGTCGTGACCCGCCGCGCCCGGCTCCGCCGCGCTTGCGATCACTCCAAACCCGACGGTCGTGACCCGCCGCGCCCGGCTCCGCCGCGCTTGCGATCACTCCTAACTGGTCAGTTGTTCCACCAATTCCGCGGCGCTGTTCACCGAGTCCAATAGCGCTCCGACGTGCGCCTTGCTGCCGCGCAACGGCTCCAAGGTGGGAATGCGGACCAGCGAATCGCCGCCCAAGTCGAAGATCACCGAGTCCCAGCTGGCCGCGGCGATGTCCGCACCGAACCGGCGCAGGCACTCACCCCGGAAATAGGCGCGGGTGTCCGTCGGCGGGTTGTCGACCGCCTCGATGACCTGGTGTTCGGAGACCAGCCGCTTCATCGAGCCACGCGCGACCAGCCGGTTGTACAGGCCCTTGTCCAGCCGCACATCGGAATACTGCAGGTCGACGAGGTGCAGCCGGGGCGCCGACCAGCTCAGGTTCTCCCGCTGCCGGAAGCCCTCCAGCAGCCGCAGCTTGGCCGGCCAATCCAAGATCTCGGCGCAGTCCATCGGATCGCGCTCGAGCTGGTCGAGCACGTGCGCCCAGGTCTCGACGATGTGGGCGGCGCGCGGATCCGGGTCGCGGCCGTCGACCAGTTTCGCCACCCGGTCGAGGTAGATCCGTTGCAGCGCAAGGCCGGTCAGCTCGCGGCCGTCGACCAGCGCCACGGCGGTCCGCAGCGACGGGTCCCGGCTGATGGCATGCACGGCGTGCACCGGCCGGGCCAGCGCCAGATCGGACAGGTCGATGCCGTGTGCCGGGCCTTCTTCGATCAGGTCGAGCACAAGTGCCGTGGTGCCCAGCTTGAGGTAGGTGGACGTCTCGGCCAGGTTGGCGTCGCCGATGATGACGTGCAGCCGGCGGTAGCGGTCGGCGTCGGCGTGCGGTTCGTCGCGGGTGTTGATGATGCCGCGCTTGAGCGTGGTTTCCAGCCCGACCTCGACCTCGATGTAGTCGGAGCGCTGGGAAAGCTGAAACCCGGGCTCGTCGCCCGACGGCCCGATGCCGACCCGCCCGGACCCGGTCACCACCTGCCGGGACACCAAGAACGGGGTCAGGCCCGCGATGATGGCCGAAAATGGCGTCTGCCGGCTCATCAGGTAGTTCTCGTGCGAGCCGTAGGAGGCGCCCTTGCCGTCGACGTTGTTCTTGTAGAGCTGCAGTTTCGCCGACCCGGGCACGCTGGCGACGTGGCGGGCGGCGGCCTCCATGACCCGCTCGCCGGCCTTGTCCCAGATGACCGCGTCCAGCGGGTCGGTGCACTCGGGCGCGGAGTATTCGGGGTGCGCGTGGTCGACGTAGAGCCGCGCCCCGTTGGTCAAGATCATGTTGGCCGCGCCGACCTCGTCGGCGTCGACCACCGGTGGCGGGCCGGCCGAGCGGCTCAGGTCGAACCCGCGGGCGTCGCGCAGCGGCGATTCCACCTCGTAGTCCCACCGGGTGCGTTTGGCGCGTTGGATGCCTGCCGCCGCCGCATAGGCCAGCACTGCCTGGGTCGAGGTGAGGATCGGGTTGGCCGTCGGATCCGACGGCGACGAGATGCCGTACTCGACCTCCGTCCCGATAATCCGTTGCATAGCTTAAAGACTACGGGCCGGGGTCATGACGCCTTAGTGTGACCCGTGTGAGTCGCCAAGCAGCGGTGAGCGCCGAGGCCGAAAGCTGGTTCCTGCAGCGCGGCCTCCCGTCGGTGCTGACGACCCGGGGCCGGTGGCGACGGCTGTGGTCGCGATCGGCGCCCGTCCTTGCCGCCTATGCGACGTTTCAGAGCTGTGGGATCCCGCTGTTTCTGATCACCGGCACCCACGAGGTCCGGATCGAGGGGCAGCCGACCGGCGTCGAATGGGTGGTCATCGCGATCGTCGCCGCCGCCCTGCCGGTGTCGGTCCTGATCGGCTGGCTGGTGTCGCGCCCGTCCCGGTTGCGCGCCCTCGCGGGAATTACCGCGGCGGTGGTTCTGACGGTCGCCGGCTACCTGAACGCGGGCCCGTCGTCGCTGCCGCAATCGGCCGTCATCGTCGCCGTGGTGTTGATCCTGACCGCGCTCGGCGTCGGATCGGTCGTGGGATGGGCCGTGCGCATCACGCTGACTCATCTCGCCGGCGTCGGCGCGCTGGCGGCGCGGTCCCTGCCCATCGTCCTGCTGACCGCACTGGTGTTCTTCAACACCTACGTCTGGCTCATGGCCGCGACGATCAGCGGCATGCGGCTGCTGCTGGCCATGGTGTTTCTGGTCAGCATCGCGGCGGTCTTCGTGATTTCAGGCACGGTGGAACGCGTCAGACCGATGCTGCGCTCCGGTGCCGTCGGCCCCGCCGACAGCGAAAGGCTTGCTGACACACCGTTTTCCGCCATGCCGGACCCGGACGGCCCGGACGCTATCCGGACGACCAGGCTGGAGCGTCTCAACGTCGTGTTCGTGTTGGCCACCTCGCAACTGGTGCAGATCTCGGTGGTCGCGGCGCTGACGGGCACCATCTACTTGATTCTCGGGCTGATCGTGGTCACGCCGGCGTTGCTCAAAGAGTGGACTCACGTGAGCCGATCGGAAGCGGTCGTGCTGGGCTGGACGCTTCCGGTGCCCGATTCGCTGATCCACATGAGCCTGTTTCTCGGCGCACTGACGTTCATGTACGTCAGCGCCCGCGCCGTCGGCGACGGCGACTACCGTGCGACGTTCCTGGACCCTCGTGTCGAGGATCTGCACGCCGCCCTGATCGCGCGCAACCGCTACCGTCACGCTGCGGCGACGGCCGGGCTACCCTGATGTCTTCCCCTTACCCCACGATGAAGCGCGAGGACCAATGACCGACCTGTCCGGACAACGCTACGGCGAGGTGCTTCTCGTGACCCCCGGCGAGGCCGGCCCACAGGCCAACGTCTACAACAGCTTCCCGCTCAACGACTGTCCCGCCGAGCTGTGGTCCGCACTCGACGCGCAGGCCATCGCGACCGAAAACGGCGCGGCCGCGGCGCTGCTCAACGGGCCGCGCTACTGGCTGATGAACTCCATCGAAAAGGAGCAGAAGGGCCTGCAGATCCGGAAAACCTTCGGCGGCATCGAGATGATCTTGCAGGCGACGGTCGTGCTGTCATCGATGGACCCCGCGCCCTATAGCGCCAACAAGGTGACCCGCCACACGGTGTTCGTGTTCAACGCCGGCGAAGAGATCTACGAGTTGCAGGACCCGCACGGCCACCGCTGGGTGATGCAGACCTGGAGTCAGGTGGTGGACCCCGAGCTCTCGAGGGCCGACCTGCCCAAGCTGGGTGACCGGCTCAAGCTCCCCGACGGCTGGTCCTACCGCACGCAGGTGCTCACCGAGGAGCTGCGGATCGACACCACGTCGCGCGCCGCGCAGGTCACCCAGGACGACCTGACCAACAGCTATTCGCTGGTGACCGTCTAAGCCCTGACGCGCGGTCTCGTCGTCCCGAAACTTAAGCCACGCACACCGCCCTCGGGCGTGTTGTGTGCGTGGCTTAAGTGTCGCGCGTAGGTCAACGGCGCGTTCGCGATCGCCGCTGAAGTTACAGGTACTGGCCCAGGTTGGACTCGGTGTCGATGGCCCTCGACGCGCTCGACGACTTGCCGGTGACCAGGGTGCGGATGTAGACGATCCGCTCGCCCTTCTTGCCCGAAATCCGTGCCCAGTCATCGGGATTGGTGGTGTTGGGCAGGTCTTCGTTCTCGGCGAACTCGTCGACGATCGAGTCCAGCAGGTGCTGGATACGCAGGCCCGGCTGGCCCGTGTCCAGCACCGACTTGATCGCGTTCTTCTTCGCCCGGTCGACGACGTTCTGGATCATGGCCCCGGAGTTGAAGTCCTTGAAGTACATGACTTCCTTGTCGCCGTTGGCGTAGGTGACCTCCAGGAACCGGTTGTCGTCGATCTCGGCGTACATCCGCTCGACGACCTTCTCGATCATCCCCGCGATGCATGCCCCGCGGTCGCCGTCGAACTCGGCGAGGTCGTCGGCATGCAACGGCAGCGTCTCGACCAAATATTTCGAGTAAATGTCCTGTGCCGCTTCGGCATCCGGCCGCTCGATCTTGATCTTCACGTCGAGACGTCCGGGCCGCAGGATGGCGGGGTCGATCATGTCCTCGCGGTTGGAGGCGCCGATCACGATGACGTTCTCCAACCCCTCCACGCCGTCGATCTCGCTGAGCAGCTGCGGAACGACCGTCGTCTCGACGTCCGAGGAGACCCCGGTTCCGCGGGTGCGGAAGATCGAATCCATCTCGTCGAAGAACACGATCACCGGCGTGCCCTCGGAGGCCTTCTCGCGGGCCCGCTGGAAGATCAGCCGGATGTGACGCTCGGTCTCACCGACGAACTTGTTGAGCAGCTCGGGGCCCTTGATGTTGAGGAAGTAGGACTTCGCTTCGCGGGCGTCGTCGCCACGAACCTCGGCCATCTTCTTGGCCAGCGAGTTGGCCACCGCCTTGGCGATCAAGGTCTTACCGCAGCCGGGCGGGCCGTAGAGCAGCACACCCTTGGGCGGGCGCAGTGCGTACTCGCGGTACAGCTCCTTGTGCAGGAACGGCAGCTCGACTGCGTCGCGAATCTGCTCGATCTGCCGCGTCAGGCCGCCGATGTCCAGGTAGCTGACGTCGGGCACCTCTTCCAGCACCAGGTCCTCGACCTCGGCCTTGGGGATGCGCTCGAACGCGTAGCCGGCCTTGGTGTCGACCAGCAACGAGTCGCCGGGGCGCAGCTTGCGGGGCCGGGTGTCGTCGTTGAGGGCATCGGGGTGCCCGTCCGGCAGGTCCTCGGCGACCAGCGGCTCGGCCAGCCACACGATGCGCTCCTCGTCGGCATGCCCGACGACCAGAGCCCGATGGCCGTCGGCGAGCACCTCACGCAACGTGGAGATCTCGCCGACCGATTCGAACGTCCCGGCCTCGACGACGGTCAGGGCCTCGTTGAGCCGAACCGTCTGGCCCTTACGCAGGAGGTCGATTTCGATGTTCGGCGAGCACGTGAGGCGCATCTTGCGGCCCGACGTGAACACGTCGACCGTCTCGTCGTCGTGGGTGGCCAGCAAAACGCCGTAACCACTCGGCGGCTGCCCGAGCCGGTCGACTTCCTCCCGCAACGCCAATAGTTGTTGGCGCGCCTCTTTAAGAGTTTCCATTAATTTGGAATTGCGGGCGGCAAGCGAGTCGATACGGGCTTCGAGCTGATGCACATCGCGGGCAGAGCGCGCACTCCCGTGCGAACCGGCCGCCTGCTCGAGTTGCTCGCGCAGCAACGCTGCCTCGCGACGCAGTTGTTCTAATTCGGCAGCATCGTCGCTGGACATGTCGGTTTCACGAGGTATCCGGAATGCTTCAGAACGCTCTGACTCACCCATGTTGCGCTCCTTTCCCGCTTCGAAATGACGCGGTGGATACTCCAACGCTACCGGCGAATCCCCTTTCGCGTGCGCAGTCAAACGCCGCCAAAAAGTTACGAATATGGTCACGCTGGTAACCTCGGCATCAAATCCGGCCGAGCGAAAGGACGGCGGTGACGACAAAACCCCTCGCCACGGGCGTCGCAACCGTCGGCATCGTTGCCGAAGCCCTCACAAATGTGACTTCCGTTGCACCCGTTGGCCCGTCCGGCGCGCCGCCGTCTCCGGCCGGCTGAATGCACCGGCATCCCGCCAGCCTCAGCAGAGCCTTCAGCGCCCTGTGCGCCCTGAGCGCCCTGAGCGCCCTAGCGGTGATCGCGCTTTCGGGATGCTCGTCGCACGAGTCCAAGCCGGGAACCGTCGGGGCGTCGGAGTCGTCGGACGCCCAGTCGGCGGCCTCCGTCACGTCGACTCCACCGCCTGCCCCGCCCACGACTCCCCTGCCGCCGCCGCAGGCCCTCACCGACGTGCTGGGCCGCCTGGCCGACCCCAACGTTCCGGGCGCCAACAAGCTCAACCTCGTCGAGGGCGCGACCGCGGACAGCGCGGCGACCATAGACAAGTTCACGAACGCCTTGCGGGACAACGGCTACCAGCCGATGACGTTCACCGCCGACAACCTCGCGTGGTCGGACAAGAATCCGGCTGATGTGGTGGCCTCCGTGACGGTCAAGACCGCGCGCGCCAACAACGGCGTGTTCTCGTTCCCCATGGAGTTCACCCCCACTCAGGGTGGCTGGCAGCTGTCCAAGCGCACCGCGCGGATGCTGCTGGCGCTGGGCAACTCGCCGGGGTCGACCACCTCGGAGCCGGCGCCGAGTTCGAGCACGTCAGCGCCGGCTCCCGCGCCCGCGCCGGGCCCGGCCCCCGGTCCGCCGCTGCCGCCTCGGTGACCCACACGATGTGGATCGGCTGGATTGAGTTCGATGTGCTGCTGGGCGCGGAGCTCGGGGTCCGGTCCCTAAAACAGAAGCGCTCGGTGATCCGTCCGGTCATTGCCGAGCTACAACGCAAGTTCAGCGTGTCGGCCGCAGAGACCGGCGCGCACGACCTGCACCGCCGGGCGGGCATCGGCGTCGCGGTGGTGTCCGGTGACCGCAGCCACGCCGTCGACGTCCTCGACGCGGCCGAACGTCTGGTGGCCGCGCACCCGGAATTCGAATTGCTCTCGGCGCACCGGGGCCTGCACCGCAGCGACGACTAGTGGTCCCGGCCCGGGCGCTTGCGGCCCAGCGGTACCGGGGCGACCGCACCCGGCGCGAGCCTGCGTGACGTGATCAGAAACGCGGTGTGCCCGCGCATCGAATGCTGCGGCCGAACGGCCAGGCCGACCACGTTCCAGCCCCGCTGCAGCGTCTCCCACGACCGCGGCTCGGTCCAGCACTGCTGCGCCCGCACGGCCTCCACCGCGGTCGACAGCTGGGTCACGGTGGCCACGTAGATCACCAACACGCCGCCCGCGGTCACCAGCCGAGACACCGTGTCCAGCACCTCCCACGGCGCCAGCATGTCCAGCACCGCGCGGTCGATCGAGCCGTCGGGCAGGTCGGAGTCGGCGACATCGCCGATGATCAACTCCCAGTTGTCCGGCAGCCCGTCATGGAAAACCGAGACATTGCGGCGGGCGTGCTCGGCGTGGTCGGCGCGCTGCTCATACGAGATCACCCGGCCCTGCGGGCCGACGGCGCGCAGCAGCGAGCAGGTCAACGCGCCGGATCCGGCCCCGGCCTCCAACACGCGGGCACCCGGGAATATGTCGCCCTCGTGCACGATCTGGGCGGCGTCTTTGGGATAGATCACCTGCGGCCCGCGCGGCATCCCCATCACGTAGTCGACCAGCAGCGGGCGCAACACCAGATAAAAAGCACCGTTGGTGGACTTGACCACGCTGCCTTGCTCCAGCCCGATGAGCGCGTCGTGGGCGATGGTGCCGCGATGGGTGTGAAACTCGGCGCCCGGCGTCAGTTCGATGGTGTAGTGACGGCCCTTGCCGTCGGTGAGCTGGACGCGCTCGCCAACAGTGAACGGACCGGTTGCTGGCACGCCGTCCAGCGTGCCAGCCGGCGCGCCGCGGGCGATGCTCGGGGTTGTCGGCGCGCCGCCCTAGAGTGCGGTTATGACGGACCAGCCGGGCACCCCCCAGGTCCGGCCGCCCTCGAGGCCGGCCCTCTCGCCGTCGCGGGCCGCGGACTTCAAGCAGTGCCCGTTGCTGTACCGGTTCCGGGCGATCGACCGGCTGCCCGAGGCACCGTCGGTGGCGCAGGTGCGGGGATCCCTGGTCCATGCCGCTCTGGAACAGCTCTACGGCCTCCCCGCGACCCAGCGCGGCCCGGACACAGCGCACTCGCTGGTGGAGCCCGCGTGGGAACAGATGATCGCCGAGGAGCCCGCGCTGGCCGCCGAGCTGGACGCGACGCAGCGCACCCAGGTGCTCGACGAGGCCCGCAAGTTGCTGTCGCGGTATTACCGGCTCGAAGACCCGACGCGGTTCGACCCGGACAGCTGCGAACAGCGCGTCGAGGTCGAACTGGACGACGGCACGCTGCTGCGCGGCTTCATCGACCGCATCGACGTCGCCGCCACCGGCGAGCTGCGGGTGGTCGACTACAAGACCGGCAGGGCGCCGCCGGCCGCCCGCGCTGCGGCGGAGTTCAAGGCGATGTTCCAGATGAAGTTCTACGCGGTGGCGCTGCTGCGTTCACGCGGTGTGCTGGCCGCCCGCCTGCGGCTCATCTACCTCGCCGACGGGCAGGTGCTGGACTACACACCGGACCGCGACGAGCTGCTGCGTTTTGAGAAAACACTGATCGCCCTCTGGCGCGCGATCCAATCCGCAAGCCAGACAGGCGATTTCCGCCCCAGCCCGTCGCGGCTGTGCGACTTTTGCCCGCATCAGCAGCACTGCCCGGCGTTCGGCGGCACGCCGCCGCCCTATCCCGGCTGGCCCGAGCAATTGCTGGCCGGCTAGTCGAGCGGCGACATCTCCTGCAGCAGCGTGGGAATGAGCTCGCTGACCGTGGGGTGAATGTGCATGGTGCGCGCCAGCGTGGTGTAGGGCGCCTTGGCCGACATGGTGTCTAGGATGCAGTGAATGGACTCGTCGCCGCCGCACCCGAAGATGGCCGCTCCCAGGATCTGCTGCGTCTCGGCGTCCACCACAACCTTCATAAAGCCTTGTGTTTCACCCTTTTCCACGGCCCGGCCGACCCTGGTCATCGGCCGCTTACCGACCAGCGCTTTGCGGCCCGACGCGCGGACCTCGTCGACGGTCATGCCCGCGCGCCCCAGCGGCGGGTCGATGTAGAGCGCGTAGGTGGTGATGCGGTCGCTCACCCGGCGCGGGTCGTTGTCGAGCAGGTTGGCGGCGACGATCTCGAAGTCGTTGTACGAGGTATGGGTGAAGGCGCCCTTGCCATTGCAGTCCCCCATCGCCCAGATGTGGTCGACGTTGGTCTTCAGCGCGTCGTCGACGACGACGTAGCCGCGCGCATCGGTCTGTACCCCCGCGGCCTCGAGACCCAGATCGTCGGTGTTGGGCTGCCGGCCCACCGCCATCAGCAGGTGGCTGCCGGCGACCGGGTTGGCACCCGCGTTGGGTATCAGCTCGAATCCGGTGTCGCGTTTGGTGATTCGGATGTCTTTGGCGTCGAGGACAACGCCGATACCCTCGGCTTCGATGATCTCCTTGATGGTGGCGGAGACGTCCTCGTCCTCGCGGGAGGCCAGTCGCGGGCCCCGTTCGACGACGGTCACCTGCGCCCCGAAGCGGCGGTACATCTGCGCGAATTCCAGCGCGATGTAGCTTCCGCCGACGACGACGAGATGGCTTGGCACAGTGTCGAGTTCGAGGATCGACACGTTGGTGAGGTAGTCGATATCGGAGAGCCCGGGAGTGTCGGGCACCACCGCCCGGCCGCCCACGTTGAGGAATATCCGGTCACCGTGCAACAGCTGGTCGTCGACCCGCAGCGTGTGGGGGTCCTCGAAGCGAGCGTGACCGCGCACCAGGGTGCACCCGTCCATGCCTTCCAGCCAGCTTTCGACGCCGTTGCGGTCGGCGAGCATGATGCCGTCCTTGCGGGCCTTGACTTTCGCCATGTCCACGCTGACCGGTCCGGCGCCGATGCCGTATTCGGCGCCGCGACGCGCCAACTGCGCCGCGTACGCGCTGGCGACCAGTGTCTTGGTCGGGATGCAGCCGGTGTTGACGCAGGTGCCGCCGACGTGTTTGCGCTCGACGATCGCGACGCGCTGGCCGGCAGCCGTCAGGCGCCCCGCCAACGGCGGCCCGGCCTGCCCTGCACCGACGATGATCGCATCGAAATGCGCTGTCACTTAACCGCAGTCACCAGGTAGTCGGTCAGCACGTGACCCGTCGCCGCCAGGATGGCGAACGCGCCCAGGATCGCGACCGCGTCCTCGAGCAGCGCGATCGGCAGGTCTTTCCCACCGGTTGCGGCCACCAGACGCTTGCGTGCCTGATAGCCACCGAGGGTGCCGAGCACCGCCCCGACGATGCCGGCGCCCAGCGCACTGAAGGTCCAGTGCGGCCACGCGCCGAGCGCCGCGCCGGCGAGCCCACCCGTGATGAGCCGGGCAGCAAAAATCGGCGGAGCCGTGCGGGGCGGTGTCTTCGGCAGCTTGTCGTTGACCAGTTCGCCGACCGCGAGCACGGTGAACACGATCACGGTGATGATGCTGGCCAGCCAGGCAGCCCAGGTGCCGTGTAAGTCGACCCACGTCAGGTACGCCGCCCAGGCGACGACGGCGGGAGCCGTCAGCGAACGCAACCCGGCAACGACACCGATCAGCAAAGCCAGCAACAGAATGAGCGCGTGCGTCAAAGCGACCTCCTCGAGAAGAACCAGCCAGGCAACCCTAGGCGGACGCTAACACAGCTAACGGCCCGCTGACACCTGCCGAGTTGTCAGAAGCGGCAGAACCGGATGTCGGAAGCCAGAATCGCTTTCGCCCCGATGGCGGCGAGCTCATCCATGATTTCGTTGATACCCCGCCGGGGCACCAGTGCGCGGACCGCAACCCAGTCCGCTTGGGCGAGCGGGGCGATGGTCGGCGACTCGAGTCCCGGGGTGATCGACGTGGCCTTGTCCAGCACCGAGCGTGGGCAGTCGTAATCCAGCATCAGATACTGCTGGCCGAACACCACACCCTGAACCCGCGCGACCAGTTGATCCCCTGCCGCGCTTTGCTGCCGGTGGCCGTTCTTCGCGCGTTCGATCAACACCGCTTCCGAATCACACAGGGGCTCACCAAATGCCACCAGATGATGCATGCCCAGGGTGCGGCCGGACCCCACCACGTCGGCGATGGCGTCGGCCACCCCGAGTTGCACCGAGATCTCCACGGCGCCGTCCAGCCGGATGACCGTCGCGTCAACGCCCTTGCTGGCCAAGTCTTTTCGGACCAGATTCGGGTAGGCGGTGGCGATCCGCTTGCCGGCCAGATCGGCCGTCGTCCATTCCCGGCCAGCGGGCCCGGCGTAGCGGAAGCTGGACGACCCGAAGCCCAACGCCAGACGTTCGGCGACGGGCGCATCCGAGTCGAGCACCAGGTCCCGCCCGGTGATGCCGAAGTCGAGTTCTCCCGAACCGACATAGATGGCAATGTCCTTGGGCCGCAAAAAGAAAAACTCGACCTGGTTGACCGGATCGAGGACCGTGAGGTCCTTCGGATCGGTGCGACGCCGGTAGCCGGCCTCGGCGAGAATCTCGCTGGCCGGCTCGCTCAGCGTGCCCTTGTTGGGGACCGCAACCCGCAGCATGCTCACAACTTTCGGTAGATGTCGTCGAGCGACAGTCCGCGCGCGATCATCAGCACCTGCGTCCAGTACAGCAACTGACTGATTTCCTCGGCGAGCGCCTCGTCGGCTTCGTGTTCGGCGGCCAGCCACACCTCGCCGGCCTCTTCCAGGATCTTCTTGCCCAGAGCGTGTACCCCGCCGTCCAGCGCGGCGACCGTGGCGCTGCCGGCCGGCCGGGTGCGCGCGCGGTCGCCGAGTTCGGCGAACAGCTCTTCGAAGGTCTTCACGGCCAGCGATTGTTTCACGTGCGGGCGAGCAAAGTCACGGCGGTTTCTCGGGGGCGACGTACGGTGAGGCATGCAGTTCTCGGAGATCGCCGTCGACGTCGATGGCCCCCGCGGCCAGATCACGCTCAACCGGCCGGCGAAGCTGAATCCGCTCAGCACCACTACACTGAACGAATTGGTTTCCGCCGCAAGGTATCTTGACAGTCTGGCAGAGGTGAAAGTTGTCGTCGTGGCGGGCGCCGGCCGAGCCTTCAGCGCCGGAGCGGACCTTGCGTCCTTCACGGCAACCGAGTCATCCGCCGCCGCGGCACGTGATTCGGCCGACGCAGGGCGCCGGATGGCGGACGCCATCGAAGCGATGCGGGCGGTGACCATCGCCAAGATCCACGGCCATTGCGTCGGGGGCGGCGTGGTGCTGGCCTCAGCGTGCGACCTGCGCGTCGCCGCCAACGACACGCGCTTCTCCATTCCCGAAGTCGACCTGGGCATTCCGCTGGCCTGGGGCGGAATCCCCCGGCTGGTGCGCGAGATCGGCCCGGCGCGGACCAAGGAACTGGTGATGACTTGCCGCCCCTTCGGCGCCGCCGAAGCGCTCGCGGCGGGCTTCCTCAACCGCGCGGTGCCCGCCGCCGAGCTCACCGCCGCTGTCGACGAGCTGGCCGGGCAGCTGACCGCCAAGTCCGCGTTGACGCTGACCGCCACCAAACGCCACACCAACGCGGTCACCGAAACCATGGTCGGCACCGTGCGGGCGTGGAATGACGCCGACTCGCTGGTCACCGCGCTACGCGATCCTGAGTCGCGCGCAGCGGGTGCCGCCTACCTCAAGTCGCTCGGACGCTGAAGTGCTTGATGCGCAGCGACATTCAGGCCATGGGGCTCAGTCCTCCGGGTTGTAACCGAGGTTGGGTCCGAGCCAACGCTCGGCTTCGGCCAGCGTCCAGCCCTTGCGCTTCGCGTAGTCGGCGACCTGGTCCTGGGCCAGCCGGCCGACCACGAAGTACTGCGACTGCGGATGCGAGAAATACCAGCCGCTGACGGCGGCACCGGGCCACATCGCCATCGACTCGGTCAGCTCGATGCCGGTCCGTTCGTGGACGTCCATCAACGTGAACAGCGTGGCCTTCTCGGTGTGCTCCGGGCAGGCCGGATAGCCGGGGGCGGGGCGGATTCCGACGTACTTCTCGTCGATGAGCGCCTCGTTGTCCAGCTGCTCGTCCGGCTGGAAGCCCCAGAACTCCTTGCGGACCCGTTGGTGCATCCGTTCGGCGAACGCCTCGGCCAGCCGGTCGGCGATCGACTCCAGCAGGATCGCGCTGTAGTCGTCATTGGCGGCCTTGAACTCGGCAATCTTGTCCCCGCTGCCGAGCCCCGCGGTGACGGCGAACGCGCCGACGTAGTCGGCCAGACCGGTGTCCTTGGGCGCGATGAAGTCGCCCAGCGACCGGTTGGGGATGCCGTCGCGGTGCTGACCCTGCTGGCGCAGGTTGTGCAGCGTGGTCAGCACCTCGGTGCGGGTGTCGTCGGTGTACACCTCGATGTCGTCACCGACCGCATTGGCCGGGAAGAAGCCGATCACGCCGTTGGCGGTCAGCCACTTCTCCTTGATCAGGGTGTCGAACATCTCCTGGGCGTCGTCGTACAGCTTGCGGGCGGCCTCGCCGGAGACCGGGTTGTTGAGGATGTCGGGGAACCGGCCCTTCATCTCCCAGGCGTTGAAGAACGGCTGCCAGTCGATGTACTCGCGCAGCTCGGCGAGGTCGTAATCGTGAAACTCCCGCACGCCGAGCCCCTGGGCCGGCACGGGTGGCGTGTAGCCGTCCCATTCGATCGGCGTCCGGTTCGCGCGGGCCTTCTCCAGCGTCAGCATCGGCCGCTCGTTCTTCTGGGCGTGCCGTTCGCGCAGGGATGCATAGTCTTTGGCGGTGGCCTCCAGCAAGCCGGGCCGCTGCTTGTCGTCGAGCAGCGCGGCGGCGACCGGCACCGAGCGGGACGCGTCCTTCACCCAGACCACCGGACCGCTGCGGCGCGGCGCGACCTTCACGGCGGTGTGGGCGCGCGAGGTGGTGGCGCCACCGATCAGCAGCGGAATCTCCAACCCCGTCCGCTCCATCTCGACGGCGAAGTTGACCATCTCGTCCAGCGACGGGGTGATCAGGCCGGACAGCCCGATGATGTCGGCGTCATACTCCTCGGCTGCGGCCAGGATCTTCTCGGCGGGCACCATCACACCGAGATCGATCACTTCAAAGTTGTTGCACTGCAACACGACCCCGACGATGTTCTTGCCGATGTCGTGGACGTCGCCCTTGACGGTCGCCATGATGATCGTGCCGTTGGTGTCCTTGCCGGCTTTCCCATCTTGGGAGGCGCCAGAGGCGACCTTCTCCTCCTCGATGAACGGGAGCAGGTAGGCGACGGCCTTCTTCATCACCCGGGCCGACTTCACGACCTGGGGCAGGAACATCTTGCCGGAGCCGAAGAGGTCACCGACGACGTTCATGCCGTCCATCAGCGGGCCCTCGATCACCTCGATCGGGCGACCACCCGCGGCGGCGATCTCGGCGCGCAATTCCTCGGTGTCGGCGTCGACGTGAGCGTCGATGCCCTTGACCAGGGCGTGCGTGATCCGCTCGCGGACCGGCAGGCTGCGCCACTCGGCCGCCACCGGGTCATCGGCCTTCTCGGAGCTGTTGAACCTCTCCGCGATCTCCAGGAGCCGTTCGGCTGCGTCCGCGCGACGGTTCAGGACGACGTCCTCGATCCGGTCCCGAAGCTCCGGGTCGATCGAGTCGTAGGGCACCAGCGCGCCGGCGTTGACGATGCCCATGTCCAGGCCGGCCTTGATGGCGTGGTACAGGAACACCGCGTGGATCGCCTCGCGGACCGGGTTGTTGCCCCGGAACGAGAACGACACGTTCGAGATGCCGCCGGAGATGTGCACCCCGGGCAGGTTCTCCTTGATCCAGGCACAGGCCTCGATGAAGTCGATCCCGTACGTCGCGTGCTCCTCGATGCCGGTGGCCAGCGCGAAGCAGTTCGGGTCGAAGATGATGTCCTCGGCCGGGAAGCCGACCTCTTCGGTCAGGATCCGGTAGGCGCGCCCGCAGATCTCCTTGCGGCGCTCCAGGTTGTCGGCCTGCCCCTGCTCGTCGAACGCCATCACGACGACGGCGGCGCCGTACTTGCGGCACAGCCGCGCCTCGCGGATGAACTTCTCCTCGCCCTCCTTCATGGAGATCGAGTTGACGATCGGCTTGCCCTGCACGTTCTTCAGGCCCGCCTCGATGACCTCCCACTTGGAGGAGTCGATCATCACCGGGACGCGGCTGATGTCCGGCTCGGCGGCGATCAACTTGGTAAACCGGTCCATCGCGGCGACGCCGTCGATCATGCCCTCGTCCATGTTGATGTCGATGACCTGCGCACCGACCTCGACCTGCTGCAGCGCCACCGACAGCGCGGTGTCGTAGTCCTCGGCCTTGATCAGGTTGCGGAACCGGGCGGAGCCGGTGATGTTGGTGCGCTCACCGATGTTCACGAACAGGGAGTCGTCGGTGATGTTGAGCGGCTCCAGGCCCGACAGTCGGGTGGCCACGGAAATGTGCGGCACTTCCCTCGGCCTTAAGCCCTCGACGACCTTGGCGATCTCGGCGATGTGCGGCGGCGCCGTCCCGCAGCACCCACCGACCAGGTTGACCAGCCCGGCCTCGGCGAAATCGGCGATGTAGCCGGCCTGACGCTCCGGGGACTCGTCGTACTCGCCGAAGGCGTTGGGCAGACCGGCATTCGGGTAGCAGGAGACGAAGGTGTCCGCGATGCGCGACACCTCGGCGATGTAGGGCCTCATCTCCGGGGCGCCCAGAGCGCAGTTGAGGCCCACCGCGATCGGCCTGGCGTGCCGGATGGCGTTCCAGAACGCCTCGGTGACCTGACCGGACAATGTCCGCCCGGACGCGTCGGTGATGGTGCCGGAGATGATCAACGGCCAGCGGCGCCCGCGCTCCTCGAACAGCGTCTCGACGGCGAACACCGCCGCCTTGGCGTTCAGCGAGTCGAAGATCGTCTCGATGATGATCAGGTCGGCGCCGCCGTCGACCAGGCCGTTGGCGGATTCGAGGTAGGCGGCGACCAGCTGGTCGTAGGAGACGTTGCGCGCGCCGGGGTCGTTGACGTCCGGCGAGATCGACGCGGTCCGCGTCGTCGGCCCGATCGCGCCGGCGACGTAGCGGGGCTTTTCCGGGGTGCTGAACTCGTCGGCGGCCGCCCGCGCCAGGGCAGCGCCGGCGTAGTTCAGCTCGTAGGCCAGCTCGTGCATGTCGTAGTCGGACAGCGAGACCGCGTTCGCGTTGAACGTGTTGGTCTCGAGGATGTCGGCGCCCGCCTCGAGGTACTCGCGGTGGATGCCCTCGATGATCTGCGGCTGCGTCAGGGTGAGCAGGTCGTTGTTGCCCTGCAGAGCTGTCGGCCACTCGGTGAATCGCTCGCCGCGGTAGCCGGCCTCGTCGGGCCGGTCCCGTTGGATCGCCGTGCCCATCGCGCCGTCGATCACCATGATCCGCTGGCTGAGCGCGGCCGTCAGCTCGGCGGTGCAGTCGGGGCGAATATTCGGTTCAAAGTCTGTCTCAGCGCCGCTCACGCACGTTCCTTCCGTAACGGAAGGCGTCCTTGACTCTGCCGAGCGTGGCGGATACCGGCCAGGGACCGGCGAACCGTTGCAACGCCTCTCGACCAGAAAAGTCTACGTCGTCACCCGACGTCAGGATGCCCACCTGGAGCCGACCAGTTCGGCGATCGCGGGGGCCCTTGAGCACCGGTTCGCGGATCTTGTCGACCTTGTAACAGCCATCGTCGTACTTTTCGAGGTTAACCAGATTGCGGCCGTACGTATTTCGCCCCGGCCGCGCGGCTGGGTCCCCCTCGCGCCGCCGCAACCCGTGTTATGCCGGTATTCGTTTGCGACAGCCACTCCATAAGGATAGACGATCTATGCAAACAGCTTGGTGGCTTGACCTCGTTGCCGGCGTGGGAGGCCGTACCCTGGGTCTGTGACTGCGCAAGACGGTGGGCCGAGGGGCAATCTGCTGCCCGAATTGCACAACACCATCGTCGTTGCTGCGTTCGAGGGGTGGAACGACGCCGGCGACGCCGCCAGCGACGCGCTCGAGCACCTGGACGCCATCTGGGAAGCCGATCCGATCATCGAGATCGACGACGAGGCCTACTACGACTACCAGGTGAATCGCCCGGTGATCCGCCAGGTCGACGGGGTGACGCGGGAGTTGGTGTGGCCGGCCATGCGGATCTCGCACTGCCGCCCCCCGGGCAGCGACCGCGACGTCGTGCTCATGCACGGGGTGGAGCCGAACATGCGCTGGCGCACGTTCTGCGCCGAGTTGTTGGCGATCGCCGACAAGCTCAACGTCGACACCGTGGTGATCCTCGGCGCGCTGCTGGCCGACACGCCACACACCCGGCCGGTGCCGGTGTCGGGCGCGGCCTACTCCCCCGAGTCGGCACGTCGCTTCGGGCTGGAGGAAACCCGCTACGAGG
Source organism: uncultured Actinomycetota bacterium (assembly GCA_963758775.1). Lineage (GTDB taxonomy): Bacteria > Actinomycetota > Actinomycetes > Mycobacteriales > Mycobacteriaceae > Mycobacterium. Next base: position 265,689 of record CAVWWU010000008.1, on the reverse strand, counting down.
GCCCGACGGGAATCGCCGGCGTCTTCCAGGACGCCTGCGTGGCGGCCGGCATCCCGGCGGTGACGTTCTGGGCCGCGGTGCCGCACTACGTCTCGCAACCGCCCAACCCCAAGGCGACGGTGGCGCTGCTGCGCCGCGTCGAAGACGTGCTCGACATCGAGGTCCCGCTCGCCGACCTGCCGGCGCAGGCCGAGGAGTGGGAACTGGCGATCACCGAGATGACTTCCGACGACGACGACCTGGCCGAATACGTGCAGTCACTCGAGCAGCGCGGCGACGCCGAGGTCGATATGAACGACGCCCTGGGCAAGATCGACGGCGACGCCCTGGCCGCCGAGTTCGAGCGCTATCTGCGGCGGCGCCGCCCGGGTTTCGGACGTTAAGGGCCGTTAGGCCGTTAGGCCGTCTAGGACTCTTCCAGTTCCGCGGTGTACGCGCTGGTGGAACGACCGAGCGCGGCGACCTCGGCGTCCATCTTGGGCATCAGCTCGGCGGTGAGTTTTCGGACCGGTCGTTCGCCCGCCGAGGTGGACAACACCGGCTTGAGCCAACGCAGCGCGCCCACCCAGCGCGGGCAGTACACGTGGCTCGCGCGGCCCTCGATGCCCTTGACGAATGCGTCCGCGCACTTATCCACCGAGGTGGTCTTGTTCAGCGGCCACGGCAGCCGGGCGAGGAACTCATCGAACGTGGGCATGTCGGCCTTGGAGTCGCGCACCATCGCGGTGTCGATCCAGGCCATGTGCGCGGAGCCGACGCTGACGCCCTGGTAACCGAGCTCCAGGCGCAGCGCGTTGGCAAGCTGCTCGTTGCCGGCCTTCGACATGTCGTAGGGAGCCATGGTGGGCGCGGCTGCAAAGGCGGCCAGCGACGAGACGATCAGCAGATAGCCACGACGCTCGATCAGCGCGGGCGCGGTGGCGCGGGCGGTGAGAAAGACGCCGAGCAGGTTGACGTCCAGCACCCGCCTGACCATCTCGGGATCGACCTGTAGCAGCGATCCGTAGCTGGCGATCCCGGCGTTGGCCAGCACGACGTCGATGCCACCGAAGCGCTCGATGGCGTGGGTAGCCGCGGCCTGCATCGCGGACAGGTCGCGCACGTCGGCGACGACGGTCAGTACGTGATCCTCGCCGAGCTCGGCGGCGACCGCGGCCAACTCGGCCGCGCCGAGATCGACCAGCACCAGTTTGGCGCCCTTCTTCCGCAGCCGGCGGGCGACCTCCGCCCCGATGCCCCGTGCCCCGCCGGTGATGAAGACCACTTTGCCGTGCAGTGACGTCATGGCCGAACCGTACCCGTTGGGCTCACATGAGCGGAGGCAGCGGCAGCAGCCAGGTGACGGAGGTGTCGGTCCTGTCTTTGTACTGCGGGCAGTACGCGGCGACCGAGAGGCCGATGAAGTAGCCGGATTGCTTCGGCGTGAGATTGGCGTCGCGCATCAGACGTACTGCCTGCACGGACGTTGTTTGGTTGGCGTCATATCCGGCACACACCGTGTGCGCCAGCGGGATCGAGGTGTTGGGGTCGGGCACGGGGATTCCGCCCTTGGCGAGGGCGGCGACGAACGCATCGTCCATCTCGTCCGCCGACGCGGGCGCATCAAACGACAGCGCTGCCGCCGACAGGAACACCGCGCAGAACGCCCACCGTTTGCCGAAACGTACTGGCATCGCTTAACGGTAACCCGGGCGGCGCCGCGGCGCTCGTCGTCACAATTCGACCCCGAGCAACGCGTCGGCCGCTGTTGCCACCAACCGCGGCGCGTCGACGTCGTGGCCGCCGTATTCCAGCGCGTCGGTGGCCCAACCATCCAGTGCGGCAATGACTTTAGGGGTGTCGAGGTCGTCGGCCAGGTAACCGCGCACGCGGGCAACGAGATCGGCGGCGTCCGGGCCGGCGGGCAGCGCCGCCGCGGCGCGCCAGCGGCGCAGGCGGGCGATCGCCTCGTCGAGCACTTGCGGGCCCCAGAACCGGTCCGCGCGGTAGTGCCCGGACAGCAGGCCCAGCCGAATCGCCGACGGCTCGACGCCTTGGGCGCGCAGCGTCGACACCAGCACCAGGTTGCCCAGGCTCTTGGACATCTTGTGCCCGTCGTAGCCGATCATCCCTGCGTGCACGTAGTGACGGGCGAATCTCCTTTCGCTCCGTACGCATTCAGCGTGCGCGGCGGTGAATTCGTGATGCGGGAAGATCAGGTCGCTGCCGCCGCCCTGAATGTCCAGGCCGTTGCCAATGCGGCTCAGCGCAATCGCGGCGCATTCGATGTGCCACCCCGGCCGGCCGGGCCCGAAGGCCGCCGGCCAGCTGGGCTCCCCGTCCCGGGCGGACCGCCACAGCAGCGCGTCGAGCTGATCGGACTTGCCGGGTCGGTGCGGGTCGCCGCCGCGCTGTTCGAACAACCGCAACATGGTCTCGCGGTCATACCCCGACTCGTAGCCGAATTGGGGTGTGGCGTCGGCGCGGAAATAGATGTCGGGGTACTCGTCATCGATGACGTACGCCGCCCCCGAGGCCAAGAGCTTTTCCACCATCTCCACGACTTCGGGTATCGCTTCGGTGACCCCGACGTAGTCGCGGGGCGGCAATACCCGAAGCGCGGCCATGTCCGCACGGAACAACGCGACCTCGCGGTCGCCGAGGTCACGCCAGTCGATGCCGTCGCGCTGCGCGCGCTCCAACAACGGATCGTCGACGTCGGTGATGTTCTGCACGTAATGCACGTCGTGACCGAGATCCAGCCACACCCGATTCACCAGATCGAAGGTGAGGTAAGTCGCCGCGTGCCCGAGGTGGGTGGCGTCATACGGCGTGATCCCGCAGACGTACATGTTGGCCTTGGTCCCCGGCGTCACCGGGCGCACCTGCTGGTCCGAGGTGTCGTAGAGCCGCAACTCCGGACCGCGTCCCGGTAGTACCGGAACCGGCGCAGCAGACCACGACAGCATGCCCTGACTCTAAACTCTGCGTGCGGCGCGTCAGGACCACGCGTCGCGGATGGCGTCGAGCAGCACCGCCGCCACCTCGGCGCGACACATCACGAAGTCGGGCAGGTACGGGTCGGCCTGGTTGTAGCGCAGCGGCGAACCGTCCAGCCGCGACGCGTGCATGCCGGCGGCCATGATCACCCCGGCCGGGGCGGCCGAATCCCATTCCCACTGGCCGCCCGCGTGCAGGTAGGCGTCCACGTGCCCGTCGATGATCGCCATCGCCTTGGCGCCCGCGGAGCCGATCCCCACCGGTTGGATCGCCAGCGTCTCGCGGATCCGGTGCAGAATCCAAGGCGGCCGCGTTGCGCTGACGGCGATGCGCAGCGGGTGCGGGACGTCGTGAATCGCGGCCGGCCCGGTCACGGTGTCGCTGCGATAGACGATGTTCCCGCGCGCCGGCAAAGAGACTGCGGCGTCGGTGATTTCGCGTTCACGGTTGGTCTGTCCATCAAGGGGTCGTTGCCAGAGCGCGATGTGCACGGCCCAGTCGTCGCGGCCCGGCGTGGAGAACTCGCGGGTGCCGTCCAGCGGGTCGATGATCCACACCCGGTCGGATTGCAGCCGGACCAGATCGTCGTGCGCTTCCTCGCTGAGCACCGCATCGCCAGGCCGCTCCGCCCGAAGCCGGCGCAGCAGGAGTTCGTTGGCGTAGAAGTCACCGGCGTCGCCGAGCACCCACGGGTGCCCGAAACCGACCTCGTCGCGCACTTTCAGCAGCAACTTCCCCGCGTCCGCCGCGAGATCGGCAGCCAGGGCGGCGTCGGTCAGGTGCTCAGGCGCCGGGCTCACCGCTTCAGCTTAGAAAGCCGGCTCAGAAAGCCGGCCACGGTATGGCACGATGCCGGTTCGGTCCGGGCATCACCGGCTTGTCCAGCAGCGCGCACGCCCGTCGGCGCAGCGCCTCGATTTCGTCACGGTTGATCTGCCCGTCCAGCGCCTCGGCGAGCGGGCCGCTGAGGGCGTCGGTGAGCCCCTCGACGGCCGTCAGCGTCTTGTCATCGACGCGCTTGCCGGCCCAGCCCCACAACACCGTGCGCAGTTTGTTCTCGACGTGCAGGCACACGCCGTGGTCGACACCGTAGACGTGGCCGTCGAGGTCGCGCAGGACGTGGCCGCCCTTGCGGTCGGCGTTGTTGATCAGCACGTCGAACACCGCCATGCGCCACAACCGGATATCGTCGGCGTGCATCAGCATGACCTCGTCGCCGGCGTAGTCGTAGGCACGCAGCACCGGCAGATAACCCGGTTCGCGTCGCCCGGCGGGAAACAAGTCGACCAGGTCGGGTCCGGGGCTGGGCTCGGACTCTTCGGTGTCGCCAGGCTGGTCCACCCAGATCTGCAGCATGCCCGGACCCGCCGGACCGTGCCGAATGATGGTGTAGGGCACGATGTTCCAGCCCAGGCGCTTCGAGATCAGGTACGCGGCCAGTTCGCGGCCGGCCAGCGTGCCGTCGGGAAAGTCCCACAGCGGCTGCTCGCCGGAGACCGGTTTGTACACGCAGTGCACGGTGTCCTCACCGAGCGTCGCTTCGCACAGAAAGGTGGCGTTACTGGCCGAGCGGATCCGTCCGAGGACGGTCAGCTCGCCGTCCCGCAACACCTCATGCTTGTCATGCTCGTTACTCTGCGGGGTCATCGTCAGACCCGAGCAGCGCACCGCGCTTGTAGCCGTTGGTGCGTGCGCAGATGTGGCCCTCCGGGTCCAGCGGTTCGTCACAGAGCGGGCACGGCGGACGCCCCGCCGAGATGACGCGGCTGGACCGGGTGGCGAATTGCCGCGCCGACTCCGGCGTCAGGAAAACCCGCACCGCGTCGGGGCCCTCCTCGGTGTCGTCGAGCACGACCGACGCGTCGAACTCGGCGTCGGTGACGGCCAGCAGCTCGACCACCACGGTCTGAGCCTCCGAGTCCCAGCCCAGGCCCATGGTGCCGACCCGGAACTCGGCATCCACCGGCATGATCAGCGGGCTGAGGTCGTCGATCTCGGAGGGTTCCGGGGGCACCGGGGTGCCGAACCTGCGGTTCACCTCCAACAGCAACGCACCGATGCGTTCGGCGAGCACCGCGACCTGCTGTTTTTCCAGGACCACCGACACCACCCTCGTCTCGTGCGACGCCTGGATGTAGAAGGTGCGATTTCCGGGCTGCCCGACAGTTCCGGCCACGAAGCGGTCGGGTGTGCGGAAGACGTGAATTGCGCGGGCCATGGCACTTCCAAAATACCGGCAGTTACCCGTGCCGTGCGATCCGGTTACTGCGCCCCAAGCGAATCACTCGGTGGAGCCGCCGACCACGGCGTCGCTGGACGGTAGCGCCTCGGCGGGCTCGCTTTGCGGCTGTCCCGGCTGGTCGCCGTTGGTTTCGGCGTTGGGTTCTTTCTTGGGCGCCGGCGCGGCACGTAACGCAGCCGAGAGCCGCGCGCCGGTGTGGTTGACGTGCAACACGAACGGCCGCAACGGCGTGTACCGCACCACGCTCACCGACGCCGGATCGGCGGTGACGCGCTGAAAGCCGTCCAGGTGTATGCCGTAGGCGTCGGCGATCACCGATTTGATGACATCACCATGAGTGCAGGCCACCCACAGCACGTCACCTTTTTCTGGCCCGCCGTGTTCCTGCGCCAGCCGCCGGTCGTGTTCGCGGACCGCCGCCACCGCGCGCGCCTGCACCTCCGCCAGTCCTTCACCGCCGGGGAACACCGCCGCACTGGGATGGGCCTGCACCACGCTCCACAGCGGCTCCTTGGCCAGCTCGCCGAGCTTGCGGCCGGTCCATTCCCCGTAGTCCACCTCCGAGAGGCGGTCGTCGATCAGCGGTTCGAGGCACAGCGCGCCGGCGAGCGGTTCGACGGTGCGCCGGCACCGCAGCAGCGGCGAGCTGACCACCGCCCTGATCGGCAGCTCACCGATCCGGTCGATGAGCCCGGCGGCCTGTTCGCGGCCCTTGTCGTCGAGGTCGACGCCCTCGGAACGACCCGCCAGCGTTCCCGCGGTGTTTGAGGTGGACCGGCCATGACGTAACAGAATGACGGTCACGACGACGACCGTACTCGCTGCCGGTTCCCGAATGGATCAGCGCGTGACGGGCACCGCGCGCGCCACCGCGTCACGCACCGCCGCGGTCAGGCTGCGTTCGTCGGTGAGGTCGATCTCGACGAGGCTGCGCACCGCGCGGGCGACCACCTCGTCAGCCTGCGGAACCGGGCCGGAAAGTCGCGGTCGGTAAACTTCGACGATCAGCGAGCGGTGTTCGATGTGGAACGAAAAGCTCCGTCCGTCACCAACTTGCCCGTATCCGCTGGCGAAGATTCCCGCAATCATGTCTTCCACAGCAAACCCGTGGTCTGCCATATGCCGGTCAACGGTGACGGTCATGTGGTCAACATACCTCTTAGGAACCGCTTAATGTGTGCAACATGGCGAAATTGGGCGCGATAACGTTCCTTAGAATCTGAAGTCGATGCCCCACGTCCGAAAGTCAGCCGTTGCTGATATCGCATAAACTGCCAGTTCAGCGCCTTATCGCTGGCCTGTTGGTGTTGCTGGCTCTAGTGGCCGGGTGTTCGTCTAATCCACTGGCGTCCGCGCCGGACACGATCGAGCCCGCGCGCGCGGCCGACTCGCCGCCGCCGTCGCAAAGCCCGGCCGGCACGGTGCGACCGCTGGGCGGGCACCCGCTAGCCGCGGTGTTCGACGGCGGCACGCACCAGCTGGCAGTGCTGTGCCCCGGTTCCGAACCGTCGGCGTCGGCGAGCCTCGCCGTGTTCGGTGCCGCGCGGGATCCGCGCGTGATCGACCTGCGGGCGAACGCCTCCGCGCTGACCGGCGAGGACCACGGCACGGTGTATCTGAGCGTGCGGGGCGGCTATCTGATCGTCAATCTGGGGGCCGGCACCACCGAACGAGTCGGCGTCGCCGACGCCGCCGACACCGAGTTCACCGCGATCGCGCGTCGCGCCGACGGCAAACTGGTGCTGGGCAGCGCCGACGGCGCCGTTTACACCCTGGCGGCCGCCGGCTTGGGGACCGTGGTGAACCGCAACAAGATCTTCGCGCGCGTCGATGCCCTTGTGACACAGGGCAATACGACGGTGGTGCTGGATCGCGGACAGACTTCGGTGACGACGATCGACGCAGACGGTCACGCCGAGCAGGCGCTGCGGGCCGGGGAGGGCGCGACCACACTGACCGCCGATCCGCAGGGCCGGGTGCTGGTCGCCGACACGCGCGGCGGGCAACTGCTGGTGTATGGCGTCGATCCGCTGATCCTGCGCCAGGCGTATCCGGTGCGGCAGGCGCCCTATGGCGTGGCCGGCTCGCACGACTTGGCCTGGATATCCCAAACCGCGTCTAACGTTGTCATTGGTTACGATCTGTCCACCGGAATTCCCGTCGAGAAGGTGCGATACCCAACAGTGCAGCAACCGAACACGCTGGCCTTTGACGAAGCGTCGGACACCTTGTACGTGGTGTCGGGGTCGGGTGCCGGGGTCCAAGTCATCACCCATGCCGGGGGCAGGCCGTGACCGCGGCGCGCTGGAGCCGACTGCCCGCCGAGTGGGACACCGAGATGTCCGACGAATACGAGTGGGCGCCGCTGCGCCTGCCGCCGGAGGTGACCCGGCTCAGCGCATCGACCCGGCTGTCCATCGAGGCGGAGTATCGCGGCTGGGAGCTCACCCGGGTTCGCCTCTACACCGACGGGAGCAGGCGGGTATTGTTGCGCCGCAAGAAAACTCGCCTCGAAAGCCGCCGGCCGGACCAGCCGGACCTGTGATGTACGGCTTGCTGCGCCGGCTGCTGTTCCTGGTGCCGCCCGAACGCATTCACCTGCTGGTGTTCGCCGCGTTGCGTGGCGCCACCGCACCCGGACCGCTGCACCGGCTGCTGCGCCGGCTGCTGGGGCCGGCCGATCCGATACTGGCCAGCACCGTGTTCGGGGTGCGCTTCGCGGCACCACTCGGGCTGGCCGCCGGCTTCGACAAGGACGGCCTGGGCCTGCACACCTGGGGCGCATTGGGTTTCGGCTACGCCGAGGTCGGCACCGTGACCGCACGCCCGCAACCGGGCAACCCGGCCCCGCGGTTGTTCCGCCTGCCCGACGACCGCGCGTTGCTGAACCGGATGGGGTTCAACAACCTCGGCGCGGGCGCGCTGGCGGCCCGGCTCGCGCGCCGCCAACCCGACGCGCCGATCGGGGTGAACATCGGCAAGACCAAGACCACCCCGGCCGCCGACGCCGTCGACGACTACCGTGACAGCGCCCGGCTCGTCTGCCCGCTGGCGTCCTACCTCGTCGTCAACGTCAGCTCGCCCAACACACCGGGGCTGCGGGAGCTGCAGGCGGTCGAGGCGCTGCGGCCCATCCTGGCGGCCGTCCAGGCCGAAGCTTCGAAGTCTGGCGTGCCCGTGCTGGTGAAGATCGCGCCGGACATCTCCGACTCCGACATCGACGACATCGCTGACCTCGCCCTCGAATTGGGGCTCGCCGGCATCGTGGCGACCAACACCACGGTGTCGCGCGACGGACTGTCCACCCCGGGAGTCAACGAGCTTGGCGCCGGAGGCATTTCGGGGCCTCCGGTGGCGCACCGCGCGGCCGAGGTGCTCCGCCGCCTCTACGGCCGGGTCGGAGATCGGTTGGTGCTGATCAGCGTTGGCGGCATCGAAACCGCTGACGATGCGTGGGAGCGCATCACTGCGGGCGCATCGCTGCTGCAGGGGTACACCGGCTTCATCTACGGCGGGCTGTTGTGGCCCAAGCACATTCACGACGGCATCGCGTCGAGGCTGCGTGAGGGCGGCTTTGCCTCGCTGCACGACGCCGTCGGCTCGGCGGCTTACGGCACCCGCAACCAGGGTTGACAGTTCTGCGACTCGAAGGCCTTGATGGTGGTGTTGATGCTCGCGTACATCGGGCCAACCGAGGTATTCGCCTGCACCACATGATCCTTGTTCGCATCCGGCGTGCTGTAGGTAAACCAGGAGCACATCGACGCCTGGGTGGGCACGTTGTTGATCCAGACCCCGAACGTCGATGCCGACCCCGCCGTGCGGTACAGCCCGGGGGCGATGTCGGGGCCCACCACGAAGACGCCGTTGCCCGGTATCGGGTCCATGGGATCGGCGGCGGCCGGCGGTGCCAGCACCAGCACGGCCACACAGGTAATGAACCCGGCCGTCAAGCGAATCGTTGGGGACATCTCTCTCCTGCGGCGGCCACCCCCGATGGCAGGGTACCGCGGACCGCGCTCAGCGCCGCCGGTTTCGTCATCCCTAAACGGTGCGGGCCGTTGTTAGCCGCAGGCTGGGCGCCGATTACCGATCTGCTGTGAGATCAGGTCTGCTCAGGTCTGCTCATAGGTGCCGTGGATGACGGCGCGCGCGATGGCGTTCTGGAACAGATTGAACCCCAGAAAGGCGGGGCTGGCGTCCTCGCTGAGGTCGAGCTTGTCGACCTTGACCGCATGCACGGCAACGTAATAACGGTGCACGCCGTGGCCGGGGGGCGGCGCGGCGCCGATGTAGCGGCGCATTCCGGCGTCGTTGACCAACGTCAGCGCGCGGCCCGGCAGGTTACTGCCGTCGCCCGCGCCGTCGGGCAGCTCGGTGACATCGGCCGGCAGGTTTGCCACCGCCCAGTGCCAGAACCCGGACAACGTCGGCGCGTCGGGGTCGTAGACGGTGACCGCGAAGCTGCGGGTCTCGTCGGGAAAGCCCGACCAGCTCAACTGCGGGCTGACGTCCTCTCCGCCGGCGCCCATGATCCCGCTGATCTGCGGGGTGGCCAGCGGCTGGCCGTCGGTGAGCGATTGCGAGGTCAGGCTGAACGTAGGCAGTTTGGGCAGCGCGTCGTACGGGTCGGGCCGCGAATCCATTGGGTCAGTCCTCTTCTTTTGGTCGTGTCACTAGCAGTGCGTAAGAAAGTGTGCCAGCACCTCGGTGCCGAACTTCAGCGCATCGGTGGGTACCCGCTCGTCGACGCCGTGGAACAGCGCAGCGAAATCCAGTTCGGGCGGCAACCGCAGCGGGCTGAATCCGAAACAGCGAATCCCTATGCGCGCGAAGGCTTTCGCGTCAGTTCCCCCGGAGAGCATATAGGGCACGGTCCGGCCATTGGGGTCGACGGCCACCACCGCATCGTTCATGGCCTCGACCAGATCGCCGTCGAAGCTCGTCTCGTAGGACGACAGGTCCCTAATCCACTCGCGGGTCACGTCGGGACCGATCAGCTCGTCGACCTCGGCCTCGAAAGCCGCGTCGCGGCCGGGCAGCACGCGGCAGTCCACCACTGCTTCTGCCGTCCCCGGGACCACGTTGGCCTTATATCCGGCCTTGAGCATCGTGGGATTGGCGGTGTCGTGCAGGATCGCCTTGAGCATCCGGGCCATGGGCCCCAGTTTGTCGAGCGTCCCCACCAAGTCGGGCGACTCCGGGTCGAAGGGCAGGCCGGTTTCGTCGCTGAGCGCGCCCAAGAACTGGACGACGGTATCGGTCAGCACCAGCGGAAATTGGTGGCGTCCGAGCCGGGCCACCGCTTCGGCCAGGATGGTGACGGCGTTCTGGTCGTTGATCATCGAGCCGTGGCCGGCCTGGCCGCGGGCGGTCAGCCGCATCCACTTGATCGCCTTCTCCGCCGTCTCGACCAGGTAGAGGCGGCGCTCGCCGCCGTCGGGACGCGGCACGGTGAGGGAAAACCCGCCGACCTCGCCGACGGCCTCGGTGACGCCCTCGAACAGATCCGGCCGGTTGTCCACGAGCCAGTGCGACCCGTACGTGCCGCCGTGCTCCTCGTCGGCGAGGAACGCGAACACCAGGTCGCGCGGGGGCACAATGCCTTCCCGCTTGAAGTGCCGGGCGAGCACGATCATCATGCCGACCATGTCTTTCATGTCGACCGCGCCGCGACCCCAGACGTAGCCGTCCTCGATCGCGCCGGAGAACGGGTGCACGCTCCAATCGGCCGGTTCGGCCGGCACCACGTCGAGATGCCCATGGATGAGCAGGGCGCCGCGAGAACTGTCGGCGCCCGGCAGGCGCGCGAACACATTGCCCCGGCCGGGCGCACCGGATTCGAGGTATTCGGGCTGGTAGCCGACCTCGGCGAGCTGCTCGGCGACCCACTGCGCGCACTCGGCCTCGCCCTGGGTGGTCTCGAGTTCGCCGGTGTTGGTGGTGTCGAATCGGATCAGCCTGCTGACGACCTCGACCACGTCATCGTTCGTCTGAAAGGTCACAGTCACTCTTCCTACCACTGCCCGGTACGCGGGGCTCGGGCCAATGGCTCCAACGGCCGCTGATCAGTGAAATGGGTCACTAAGAGCCGAGATTGGGCAGTGTTGAGGGTACGCACGCGTTCCCAATAGCGGCCACTAATCAGACGGTGACCTCGACTTCAAGTGAGGTAGACATGCAAACCACCACGCAAAACCGGTCAAACCACCCCGCGGTCGCGCCCGTGTTCTGGCTCGTCGTGGGCGTCATCGTGCTGATCGCCTCCGGGGATGCCTTCGCCCTGATCGTCGCCGCGACCGCGATCGTGACGCTGATCTGGGCCATGGTCGGCTCCATTCAGCGCCGCGTCCGGAACCGGGCGCGCCTGGCCTCCGTCACGCATCTGCGGCCCCCGACGGTTGCCCGCACCGAGTCATCGGCCGGCGCGCGCGCCGCATAGCCGACCGACGCGGCGGCGCCGCCAGGTCCGCTTTGGGTCTCTAGCTCCCAATCCGATAGCCTTAGCTGCCAACCCAAGCGGTTTGGCTTGTCCGAGTGGCGGAATGGCAGACGCGCTAGCTTGAGGTGCTAGTGCCCTACTAATGGGCGTGGGGGTTCAAGTCCCCCCTCGGACACACGACTGAGGCGAGCGAGATGAACGTTCGACTTCATTTCCGAGCCGATGAAGTGTTGCGCGGCGAAGCCGCGATCACACTCTCTTAGGCGGCACGGATTCTGTTGGTGCACAACGGCTTACAGCCTTCTCTTGAGAAATTCGGTGCCGGACGTAGGCTTGCGGGGAATGAACCGACCAAGCTTTCTGCGGAGGACGCCGGCGCGCACCTTCCGGGACCGCCACGACGCCGGTCGCGTGCTGGCTCAGGAGCTTGCGGCCTACCGCGGCAAGGACGATCTGCTGATCTTGGGGCTGGCTCGCGGCGGAGTTCCGGTGGCGTGGGAGGTCGCTTCGGCGTTACACGCCGAACTGGACGCGTTTCTGGTGCGCAAGCTCGGCGTCCCGCGGTGGGCCGAGCTGGCGATGGGCGCGGTGGCCAGCGGCGGCGGAGTCGTGATGAACGACAACGTGGTATCCAGCCTGCACATCACCGACGAGCAGGTGCGCGAGGTGATCGAAAGGGAGACGGCCGAGCTGGACCGGCGCGAGCGCGCCTACCGACACGGGCGCCCGGTCGCCGACCCGCGCGGCAAGATCGCGATCCTGGTCGACGACGGCATCGCCACCGGTGCCAGCATGTTGGCCGCGGTCCGCGCCGTGAAGGCGGCCGGCCCGCAGTCGGTGGTCGTCGCAGTGCCGGTCGGGCCGCAGTCAGCGTGCCGGGCGCTCGCCCGGGAAGTCGACGACGTGGTGTGCGCGACGATGCCGGTCGATTTCGACGCGGTCGGGCAGGTCTACGCCGATTTTCACCAGGTCAGCGACGACGAAGTGCGCGAACTGCTGGCCTAGCTGTCCTCGCCGCGGCCCTCGGCGGGCACCGCCGATTCCTCGGTCGGCTCGGCTTTCTCTGCGCCGGCCTCATCTGCGGGCTCGTCCTCGGCGACTTCCTCAGGGTAGTCGACAGGCTCGTCCTCGTCCTCGTCCCCGGCGTCGGGGCCGCCTTCGCCGGCCGCGTCACGTCGGCGACGTTCCTGAACCGCGTCGATGATCAGCAGCACCACGCCCAGGACGCTGGCCCCGATGCACACCCAGGCCACCAGCTCGTTGCTCGTGACGACCGCGAATACCAGCGCCACCAGCCCAACCAGGGCCAATACCAGCGCAATGATCAACATCGGTCATCCTCCTGCCAACTAGCGAACCGCCAGGTCGAATGAACCGGCACGGTTCCCGGCTAGTTATTACCCCGATTGAATTGGTCGAACCCGCCCGAGTCCGCGCTGGAGTCGACGGGCGCGGCCGATCCGCGCTGACCGAGTTCCTCGAGCTGAGACTCCAGGTAGGTCTTGAGGCGGGTCCGGTATTCGCGCTCGAACGTGCGCAGCTGCTCGAGGCGACCTTCCAGCACCGTGCGCTGCTGGTTGATGGTGCCCATGATCTCGGAATGCTTGCGCTCGGCGTCGGCCTGCAGGGCGTCGGCCTTTTCCTGGGCCTGACGCAATTGGCTTTCGGAGCGGCTTTGCGCATCGGCCAGCATGGTGTCGGCGCGCTGCCGGGCCTCGGCGACCGTGGTCTCCGCGGTGTGTCGAGCCTCACTGACGATCTGGTCGGCGTTGGCGCGGGCGTCGGCCAGCATCTTGTCCGAGTCCGCCTTGGCGGTGCTGGTGAGCCGGTCGGCGGTGTCCTGGGCCAGGGCCAGCACGCGGGCGGCCTTCAGCGCCTGCTCCTCGTTGGTCCCGGTCTGCGCGGGAGCCGGTGCCGCGACCGGGGCCGCGACCGGCGCCACCCGGACAGGTTCGGGTTCGGGCTCGGGCTCCGGCTCCGGCTGAAACGTCGGGATCGCCTGGGTGGGCTGGGCGGAAACCCCGCCGCCGCCACCGGCCAATTCGTGGTCCAACTCTTCGATGCGTTGGCGCAGATCCGAGTTCTCCTCGATGAGCCGCGTCAGCTCGTTTTCGACCAAGTCGAGGAAGGCGTCGACCTCGTCTTCGTTATAACCACGCTTGCCGATGGGCGGCTTACTGAACGCCACGTTGTGGACGTCGGCTGGGGTAAGCGGCATTGTTCGATCCCCTCAAGTTCCTGTCAAACGATCACCGAAAGTGTAAAACGCAGTGGTAGCCATCGCGCAACTGGCGTCCATCCTGTCACACCAGACTCGACGGTTGCCGATTAGGCCAATAAATAAGAACCAATTTCAAACACTGAGGGCAATAAAATCCCAATCCTTAAAAATTTAAAATCGCGCTCATCAAATCGAAGCCAAACCGTGGCCAAACCGTCTCCGGTGTCACGCTTGGGCGGCGCCGAACGCCAATTGCATGCCAATGAATGCAACCAAGAGCAACACCATGATGGACAGGTCGAAGCGCACCGCGCCGATGGTCAACTGCGGAATCAGCCTGCGTAGCAACTTCACCGGCGGATCGGTGATCGACATGATGATCTCGAGGATCACCACCGTGATACCGGTGGGCCGCCAGTCCCGGCTGAACGAGCGGATGAACTCGACGACGACCCGAGCGATGAGCAGCAGCCAGAAGATGAACAGCGCAAACCCAAGGATCTGAAAGAACAGCACCAACTAGAGCCCCGACCTGACGATGATGATGACGAGAATGCTCGCCAGCGTACCGACCCGGGCTGCGCAGCGGCTATTGGTATGCGTAGAAGCCGGTTTCGGCGATCCGGCGGCGCTCCTCGGGGGACACGTCGACGTCGGCCGGCGACAGCAGGAACACCTTGGTCGCCACCTTGTCGAATGAGCCGCGCAACGCGAAGGCCAAGCCGGCCGCGAAGTCGACGAGTCGTTTCGCGTCGGCGTTGTCCATCGACACCAGGTCCATGATGACCGGAGTGCCGTCGCGGAAACGCTCGCCGATGGTGCGGGCTTCGCTGTAGTCCTTGGGCCGCAGCGTGGTGATCTTCGAGAGCGGGTGACCTTCCTCGAACATCATCGCCATCCGGCGCGGGTCCATCGCCAGCGAACCGCGGGTAGAACCGCGCAGCCATGACCCGAGGCGCGGGCGGCTCATGTCGGAGGGCCGCTCGAACTCACGGGACCTGAAGTCCTCGCCATAGCTGCCGCGGTAGCTGCTGGCCGGCGGATAGTCCGGCTCGCGCATCTCGCCGCGCAGGTCGCGGGGGTCCTCATAGTCGCGTCCGTCGTAGCGGCCGTACCCCTCATCGAACCGAGGACGCGGGAAACCGCGGGAGGGTGCGCGGTCGTCGTAGTACTCGTCTTCGTAGTCATCCATCGGCGCCATACCGAAGTAGGCCTTCACCTTGTGGAGTGTGCTCATTGCTGTGATCCCCTTCTAAGCCTTGGGAGTATTGGTGTCTGTGATGAAGGTGTGACTACAGTGACTAATTACGGTGACCGTAGCTGCCGTTGGCCCAATAGCGCGGTACCGACACGCACACACGTCGAACCATGTTTGACCGCAATTTCGAAGTCATTCGACATGCCCGCGGACAATCCGGCCGCATTCGGGTGCGCTTGCAGCACCCGGCCGTGTTCCGATTGCAGCCGGTCAAAAGCCTGCTCGGGGTCCCAATCCATCGGCGGGACGCCCATCAAGCCGACCAGTATCAGGCTTTTGGACTCCTCGACCTTGGCGCACACCTGATCCACCGCGCCGGCGGTGTGGACGTCGACGCCTCCACGGGACACGTCGCCGTCGAGACTGACCTGGACGTAGACCCGAAGCGGGTCTACGCGGTGTCCCTCGGCCAGCGCCGTCGTCGTCGCGCGATCGATCGCCGTGATCAACCGCGAGCTGTCGATCGAGTGGGCAGTGTGCGCCCACCGGGCCAGCGACCGGGCTTTGTTGCGCTGAATCTGGCCGACCATATGCCAGTTCATGCCCCGCAAGTCGGCCCGCGGGTAAGCGTCGGACAGCCGGGTGAGTTCGGCTACCTTCTTCGCGGCTTCCTGCTCCCGCGATTCGCCAACCGCCCGACAACCCAGTCGCGACAAAATCGCAACATCGGTTGCTGGAAAGAATTTGGTAATCGGCAGCAGTTCAATTTCGCTGACATTGCGGCCCGCATCTTCGGCCGCGGCGGCGAGCCGTGATCGGACCGCCGCCAACGCGTGAGTCAATTCCGATTCGCGGTCGCCGGGGTCCGCCTGAGAGCCAGGATCTACGGCCATCGCGGTCATTCCATCCAGACCAGCGACGCCAGCCGCCCGGTGGGCGCGCCCCGGCGGTGGCTGAACAGCGCCGGGTCGGCGACGGTGCAGCGTGGATCGGCGTCGATCGAGGTGACACCCAAATCGCGGAGCTGACAAGCGATTCCGGCCCGCAGGTCCAGTCCGGGGGTTCCGGCCGAGGTGGTGGTGCGGCTGCCCGGCAGCGCCTTTTCGACCTCGTCGGCCATGGCCGCGGGCACTTCGTAGTTGGCGCCGCTCACCGCGGGGCCCAGCAGCACCGAGATGTCCTCGGCGTGCGCACCCAGGCGCAGCATCTCTTCGATCGTGCGGGTCACGACACCGCGTTGCGCCCCAACACGTCCGGCGTGCACGGCGCCGATCACCCCCGCGCGCGCGTCGCCCAGCAGCACCGGCACGCAGTCCGCGGTCACCACCGCCAGCGCCAAGCGGGGGGTGCTGGTCACCAACGCGTCGGTGTCGTCGAACGGCGCCGGGCGCGGTCGGTCGACCACCTCGACCCGATCGCCGTGCACTTGGTTCATCCAGACCACCCGGTCGGCGCCCTTCTTGCTGGAAAGCCCGATCGCGGCAGCCAACCGGGCGCGGTTTGCGGCCACCGCGGCCGGGTCGTCACCGACATGGTCGCCGAGATTGAAGGTGTCGAACGGGGGTGCCGATATCCCCCCGGCCCGAGTGGTCGTCACTCGCCGGATGCGAACGCTCACAAGCCCAGTATCCGGATTCCGCCGCCCCCACCGTCGCCTCGGTTAGTTCAGCGGCGCATGAACGGCGGCACGTCGACGTCGTCGTCGTCGCCGCCGATGTTGAGGGTCGAACCGTTGGTGTGCACCGGCACACTGACGGCGTCGACGGGCTCGAACAGCGTGGAGCTGAGCTTGCCGGCCTTCGCGGACGCGATGGCGTGCGCGCCGGTCTTCTCCGGCGTGGCTGTGCCGGGCGCACCGAGGACGGGCTTGCGGCCGGCGCCGGCGGCGTCGAAGCCCGCGGCGATCACGGTGACGCGCACCTCGTCGCCCAGCGAGTCGTCGATCACGGTGCCGAAGATGATGTTGGCGTCCTGATGCGCAGCGTCCTGCACCAGCGATGCCGCTTCGTTGATCTCGAACAGGCCCAGGTCGCTGCCGCCGGCGATCGACATCAGCACGCCCTGGGCGCCCTCCATGGAGGCTTCCAGCAGCGGCGAGTTGATGGCGATCTCGGCGGCCTTGAGCGAACGTCCTTCCCCGCGGGCCGAGCCGATCCCCATCAGCGCGGTGCCGGCACCCGACATGATGCCCTTGACGTCGGCGAAGTCGACGTTGATCAGTCCCGGCGTGGTGATCAGGTCGGTGATGCCCTGCACGCCGTTGAGCAGTACCTCGTCGGCGCTGCGGAACGCGTCCATCAGGGAGACCGCGGCATCGCCCATCTGCAGCAGCCGGTCGTTGGGGATCACGATCAGGGTGTCGCAGCTCTCGCGGAGCGAAGAGATGCCGTTCTCGGCCTGGTTGCCGCGCCGCTTGCCCTCGAAGGAGAAAGGCCGGGTGACCACGCCGACCGTCAGTGCGCCGAGCTTGCGGGCGATGCTGGCGACGACGGGCGCTCCACCGGTGCCGGTGCCGCCGCCTTCGCCGGCGGTGACGAACACCATGTCGGCGCCGCGCAGCAGCTCCTCGATCTCGTCCTTGGCGTCCTCGGCGGCCTTGCGCCCGACCTCCGGGTCGGCGCCGGCGCCCAGCCCGCGGGTGGAGTCGCGGCCGACATCGAGCTTGACGTCGGCATCGCTCATCAACAACGCCTGCGCGTCGGTGTTGATCGCGATGAACTCCACGCCTTTGAGGCCCTGCTCGATCATCCGGTTGACGGCGTTGACGCCGCCGCCACCGATGCCCACAACCTTGATGACGGCCAGATAGTTGTGCGGGGGGGTCATCATCTCGTCTTCCTCCCTGATGGGGATTCGGTGTGTCGCTCTTGCAGACCCTCAACCTCAAGTATAGGGTTAGAGTTATGTCAAGTTGATCCGCGTAACCAGCACCGTATGGGTACGACGGGATCTAGCCGCGCAGGCGCGCCGAAACGTGCCGCGTGTTTTTTTGCCAGCGTGCGCAGAATGCCGCCAGTCCGCGGCCTGTCGCGTGCAAACGCACGCTCGCGGGGAGTCCCAGGAAGTTCTAGGGAGTCCTTACTTGACGGTGGGCAGGTCGGGGCTGGAGATGTCGTAGGTCCGCCCGGGCTGGGTCAGCAAGGCGGCCAGCTTCTCGGCTTTCTCGTCGGCGCGATCGGTGCTCCCCCAGATCACCACCCGTCCATCGCCGAGCGTCAGGGTGATCGACGACACCGACGGCGCCGCGATCCGGCTCACCTGGCCCGCGACCTCGGGCCGCAGCGCGAGCAGCACCGCCAGCGCGGCCTTGGTGTCCGGATCGGTCGGCCCGGGATCGGTGACGTCGATGTAGGGCAGCGCGGGTGGCGGCGGAGCGGTTGCGAAGTCGACGCCGTCGCGGTCGAACAGGTGCGGGCCGTCGGGAAAGTCCTTGACCACCATGGGAACTCGCTCCACGATGGTGATCCGCAGCGCCGACGGGTACTGGCGCTGGACACGGGCGCTGGCCACCCGGCGGATGGCCGCCACCCGGTCGGCGACCTGGTTGGTGTTGATCTGCAGCAGCGGTGTCCCCGGCCGCACCTGCGCCGCGTCGAGGACCTCCTCGCGGGTCACCGCCCCGGTGCCGCTGACGACGATGTTGCGGGCCGACATGGCCGGCGTGAAATAGAGGATGAGGGCCAGCCCGATCCCAACGAGGGCCAGCAGGATCGTCATCAGCAGCATCTTCAGGCCCCGGACCACACCCCGCGCGGGTTTGGGCTGATCGGCGACGCGTCCCCGGGCCTGGCGCTTGGCCTCGCGGCGGGCCTCCTCGATGGCCGTCGCGCGGGCCTGGGCGGCGCGCCGCTCGGCCCGTTCCCGGCGCGCGCGCCGGCGCGGGCCTTCAGCTGGGTCCGGGTCGTCGGCCGGCTCCGCCGCGGGTACTGCATCCCCGCCGCCCGCACCGTCCTGGTTGTCCCGCGGCTGGGCGGGCAGCGGCTGGGTGACGGCGTTCTCGTCGCCGGTATCAGCGGTGTCGCCGGGCTCGGTCGGCTCGCTGAGCGCGGCCTCCCCCATTTCCTTGGGCTCGCTCACCGCAACCGTCCCGGCGCGCTGCGGTTGGCCCGCGCGCGCAGCGCCGTGACGATCTCCGGCCCCAGCATGGTCACGTCGCCGGCGCCCATCGTGACGATGACGTCACCTGGCCCCGCGGCGGCCGCGACCTGCTCGGCGACGGCCGAGAAGTCCGGGATGTAGTGCACCGGCGTCGACGCGCTGACGTGTTCGGCGACGCTGGCCCCGCTGATGCCGGCGAGCGGCTGCTCGCGGGCGCCGTACACGTCCAGCACGAACACCTCGTCCGCGGCGTCCAGCGCGTGCCCGAACTCGGCGGCGAAAGCCTTTGTGCGCGAATACAAGTGGGGCTGAAACACCACGAGCGAGCGTCCCGACTGGCCGGAGCCGTGCTGCTCGAGCACCATGCGCACCGCGGCCAGCGTGGCGCTGATCTCGGTGGGGTGGTGCGCGTAGTCGTCGAACACCCGCACGCTCGCCCGGCCCTCGCCCGAGGCCCCGACCAGTTCGAACCGGCGACGCACGCCCTCGAAACCGGCCAGTCCGTCGAGCACGTCATCGACGGGGGCCCGGACGTCGGCCGCGGCCAGGAGCGCACCCAGGGCGTTGAGCGCCATGTGCCGTCCGGGCACCGACAGCCGCATCACCCGCGGGCGCGATTCGCCCTTCAATTGGATTTCAGCGACGGCCTCCGTGCCCTGCTGCTCCCAGGACAGCAACGCGGCGGCCAGGTCGTGGGAAGGTCCGGACCCGTACCGCAGCACGCGGATGCCGAGTTCTTCGGTGCGTTGGGCCAGCGCGGCCGCGCCGGGGTCGTCGGTGCAGACCACCAGCGCTCCCCCGGGCGCCAGGCGCTCCACGAAGGAGTCGAACACTCCGACGTAGGCCTCGGCGCTGCCGTAGAAGTCCAGGTGATCGGATTCGATGTTGGTGACCACCGCGACGTTGGGCGTGTACTCCAGCAGCGAGCCGTCGCTCTCGTCGGCCTCGGCGACGAAGCAGTCGCCGCTGCCGTGATGGGCGTTGGTGCCGGCCTCACCCAGCTCGCCGCCGACCGCGAACGACGGGTCTCGGCCGCAGTGCTGCAGCGACACGATCAGCATCGACGTCGTCGTCGTCTTGCCGTGGGTGCCGGTGACCATCAGCGTGGTGCGCCCCGCCATCAGCTTGGCCAGCACCGCCGGCCGCAGAATCACCGGAACGCCGCGGCGCCGGGCCTCCACCAGCTCGGGGTTGGTCTTCGGGATGGCGGCGTGGGTGGTGATCACCGCGGTGGGCCCGTCGGGCAGCAGGTCCAGCGATGACGCATCGTGTCCGATCCGGATCTCGGCGCCCCGGGCCCGCAGCGCGTGCAGGCCGCGCGACTCCTTGGCGTCCGAGCCGGACACCAGACCCCCGCGGTCCAGCAGGATGCGGGCGATGCCGGACATGCCGGCTCCCCCGATGCCCACCATGTGCACGCGGCGCAGTTCGGGCGGCAGCTGCTCGGCATTCACGGGCGCCTCCGCGAAGCCGCGAGCTCGAGCGCGGCCTCGGCCACCTGGCGCGCCGCGTGCGGATGTCCCACCTGCGCGGCGGCGGCCGTCATCGCGGCCAGCCGATCCGGGTCATTGAGTAGCCCGCCGACGTCGCGGGCCACCAGGTCGGGGGTCAGGTCCGCGTCGGCGACCAGGATGCCGCCGCCGGCATTGACCACCGGCAGGGCGTTGAGCCGCTGTTCGCCGTTGCCGATCGGCAGCGGCACGTAGATGGCCGGCAGGCCGACGGCCGACACCTCGGCGACGGTCATCGCGCCGGAACGGCAGATCGCCAGGTCCGCGGCGGCGTACGCCAGGTCCATCCGGTCCAGGTACGGCACCGCCACGTACGGCGGATCGCCGGGGTCGGGGGTGCGCAGGTCGAGGGCGTTCTTGGGGCCGTGGGCGTGCAGCACGGCGACGCCCGCGGCGGCCAGGTCGGCGGCGGCCGCCGACACGGCCCGGTTCAGCGAGACCGCGCCCTGCGAACCGCCGAACACCAACAGCACGCGGGCGTCGTCGGCGAACCCGAAGTGCCGGCGTGCTTCGGCGCGCAGGGCGGCGCGGTCCAGCGTGGTGATGGCCGCGCGGACCGGCACCCCGACCACCTCGGCGTGCCGCAGGCCGGAGCCCGGGACGGCGGACAGGATGCGGTCGGCGGTGCGGGCGCCGACGCGGTTGGCGATCCCGGCGCGCGCGTTGGCTTCGTGGATCAGCACCGGGATGCGGCGGCGCATCCGCGCGGCGAGGTAGGCGGGCAACGCCACGTACCCGCCGAAGCCGACGACGACGTCGGCGTCGACGGCGTCGAGCACCGCCCGGGCCTCACGCACCGCGCGCCACACCCGCGGTGGCAGCCGGGCCAGGTCCCCGTTGGGTTTGCGCGGCAGCGGCACCGGGGTGATCAGCTCGAGGTGGTAGCCGCGTTCGGGCACCAGCCTGGTCTCCAGCCCGCGCTGGGTGCCCAGCGCGGTGATGCGGACGTGCGGCGCCAGCGTGGACAACGCGTCGGCGACGGCCATCGCCGGCTCGACATGGCCGGCGGTGCCGCCGCCGGCCAACACCACCGACAGGGGGAAGTTGACCGACAACGCGGCACCGGCGGGCGAGGGGTTTGCCCCCTGCCCGCCGGTCGGCTGCCTGATCGTGCCGTTCACCCGTAACGCTGACCTTCCAGTGCGCGAACGCGCCCAGTATGACGCTGGCCGGCGTGCCGCTGACCAGATCCATGATGCCTGCTTGGTTGACGGCGCCGATCAGCCGCTCGGGGTAAGGGCGATCGCTGGGATTTTTGGGGCCGGGCGGGCTTGCCGGCCGGCGGCTTGGCCGTTTTCGGCGCGGTCTTTTTGCGGTCGCGGAACGCCTCGATGCGGCTCGGCACATACGGCTCGGGCAGCGGCAGCCGCAGCACCCGGTTCACCTTGTCGTCGCGGCCGGCGCGCAGCGCGGCCACCGCATCCGGTTCGTGACGGGCCGCGTTGATCATGATGCCTATCATGAAAAGCGTTGTGGCCGTTGATGTTCCGCCTGCAGAGATCAACGGCAGCTGCAGGCCGGTGACCGGCAGCATGCCGATCACGTAGCCGATGTTGATGAACGCCTGGCCCAGCACCCAGAACGTGGTGGTGGCGGTCAATAGCCGCAGGAACGGGTCGGCCGACCGGCGCGCGATCCGCATGCCGGTGTAGGCGAACAACCCGAACAGCCCGAGCAACCCCAGCGCGCCGACCAGCCCGAGTTCCTCGCCGATGATGGCGAAGATGAAGTCGTTGTGGGCGTTGGGTAAATAGTTCCATTTCGCGACGCCCTGCCCGAGGCCGTCACCGAAGATGCCGCCGTGGGCCAGCGCGAACTTCGCCTGCCGCGCCTGGTAG
This sequence comes from uncultured Actinomycetota bacterium, assembly GCA_963758775.1. Taxonomy (GTDB): domain Bacteria; phylum Actinomycetota; class Actinomycetes; order Mycobacteriales; family Mycobacteriaceae; genus Mycobacterium. Next base: position 243,160 of record CAVWWU010000008.1, on the reverse strand, counting down.
CCGGTGTCCATCGGGTCGTTTTCCGGGTCCAGCCAGGACTTCACCCGGTCGGAGCGGTAGCCGGCCGACATGGCCAGGATCGCGCCGGCGACGAAGACCGCGGCCAGCGAGCTGACGAACACCCGCAGCGGCAGCCCGGCGTACCAGAGCAGGCCCAGCAGGATGATGCCCAGCGACACCGTCTGCCCGAGGTCGGGCTGGGCCACCACCAGCGCCAGGGCGACGATCGCGGCCGGCACCAGCGGAATCAGCATCTCGCGCAGTGAGGCCCGTTCCATCCGTCGGGCCGCCAGCAGATGCGCGCCCCAGATGGCGAACGCGATCTTGGCCAGCTCGGAGGGCTGCATCGAGAAGCCGGCGATGACGAACCACTTCCGCGAACCGTTGGCCAGGTTGCCGATGCCGGGGATCAGCACCAGCACCAGCAGGATGATGGTGATGGCGTAGCTGGTGAACGCCATCCGGCGGATGAACCGCACCGACATCCGCATGGACGCGTAGCAGCCGATCAGCCCGATGACCGTCCACAGCACCTGCTTGCCGAAGATCACCCACGCGGAGCCGTCGGCGCCGTAGGACCGCACACCGGAGGCCGACAGCACCATGATCAGGCCCAGCGTCGTCAGCAGCGCCGCGACGGCGATGAGCAGGTGAAACGACGTCATGGGCCGGCCCAGCCAGGCGCCGAAGCGTCTGCGCAGGCCGCTGTCGTCCGTTGGGGCTTCGGTCTTGGGGTCAGTCTTGGGGTCAGTCTTGGGGGACGCCTCGTCGGTCACGTCCGCCGAGGCGTCCCCGGCCTCGTCAGTTTCCTTGGCCCGGCGCAGCAGCCGGGTCAGTGCGTTACCCACCGGCTACCGGGTCGCCGCGCGCACTGCGGCCGCGAAGGCGTCGCCGCGCTCGCCGTAGCCGCTGAACTGGTCGAACGACGCGCCGGCCGGCGCCAGCAGCACGGTGTCCCCCGGTTTGGCCAGGCCACGGGCCGCGGCCACCGCCGCGGTCATCACACGAGCACCTACCGTCCCCCCCGAATCATTCACTTCAACAACAGAAGCCCCAGAAACATCAGCAGTCGCATGCATCCCAACATCCTCGCCTGTCACAACCTGGACGACGGGGACATCGGGCGCGTGTCGCGATAACGCCTCGGCAACCTGGGCGCGATCTCGGCCGATGAGCACCGCGCCGACCAGCCGCGATGCGATCCGCGCGACCTCGGCGTCGATGGCGGCGCCCTTCAGCAGACCACCGGCAATCCACACCACCCGCGGGTAGGCCAGCACCGACGCCTCGGCGGCGTGCGGGTTGGTGGCCTTGGAGTCGTCGACGTAGGTGATGCCGTCGGCTTCTTCCGGTCCGGCGACCACCTCGGCGCGGTGCCGGCCCAGCCGGAACGACGCGATGGCCGCCGCGATCGCCTCGGGAGCCACCCCGACGCTGCGGGCCAGCGCCGCCGCCGCGAGCGTGTCGAGCACGCCGGACGGGCCCGGGACCGGGATCGTCGCGGCGGGCAGCAGCGCCAGGTCGTCGGCTGGGTCAGCAAAGGCCCGGTCGATCAGTTGGCCGTCCCGCACGCCGAGCTCGCCCGCGGCGGGTTCGCCGAGCCGGAAGCCCGCATGCACCGGCGCGGGCGCGGTGGCCAGCAACGCGGCGGCCCGAGCGTCGTCGAGCCCGACGACGGCGACCCGGCCCGTGAGCACCCGAGCTTTCGCCGCGCTGTATTCCTCCATCGACGAATGCCAGTCCAGATGGTCTTCGGCGATGTTGAGCACCACCCCGGCCTCGGGCCGCAGCGACGGCGCCCAGTACAGCTGGAAGCTGGACAGCTCGACGGCCAGCAGGTCCGCGGGCTCATCGAGCACCTCGAGCACCGGGCTGCCGATGTTGCCGCACAGCACGCTGCGCAGGCCACCGGCGATCAAGATGTCGTGCAGCATCGATGTCGTCGTGGTTTTGCCGTTGGTGCCGGTGACCACCAGCCAGCGCCGCGGCGGTCCGTAGCGGGCCGCCGCGTCCAGCCGCCAGGCCAGCTCGACGTCGCCCCAGATGGGCACGCCGGCCGCGGCGGCCGCGGCCAGCACGGGCGTCGTCGGCTGAAAACCGGGACTGGTGACCACCAGCGCGTAATCGGAGATCCGCGCTGCGGCGGTGGCCGGATCGACGGTGGCGACGCCGTCGTCGGCGTACGGGCGCAGCATCGCCGGGTCGTCGTCACAGACGGTCGCGGTCGCGCCGAACCGCGTCAGCGTCGCCAGGATCGCGCGGCCGGTCACCCGGCCTCCGGCGATCAGCACGGGCGCGCCGACTACCAGCGGGTCGAGCTCGTCAGGCACCGATCGCGCCCAGCCACTCGCCATAGAACAGGGCCACGCCCAGGCCGCACGCGATCGCGGTGAGCAACCAGAAGCGGATGATCACGGTGGTTTCGGCCCAGCCGCCCAGCTCGAAGTGGTGGTGGAAGGGCGCCATCCGGAACACCCGGCGCCCGGTGGTGCGAAACGCCAGGATCTGCAGTACCACCGACACGATCTCGGCGACGAACAGCGAACCGAGCACGATCGCGAGGATCTCCGTACGGCTGGTGACCGACAGCCCCGCGATAATCCCGCCCAGCGCCAGCGACCCGGTGTCGCCCATGAAGATCTTGGCCGGGGCGGCGTTCCACCATAAAAAGCCGATGCAGGCGCCCGCGGTCGAGGCGGCGACCAGCGCCAGGTCCAGCGGGTCGCGGACGTTGTAGCAGCCCAGGCCGGGAGCGCTGACGCACGCTTTTTCGTATTGCCAGAAGGTGATCAGCACGTAGGCGGCGGTCACCATCGCCATGCAGCCCGCGGCCAGTCCGTCCAGGCCGTCGGTGAAGTTGACCGCGTTGGACCAGGAGCTGACGATGACCACGCAGAACAGCACGAACAGCACGGGCGTCAGGGTGACGGTGGCGATCTCGCGCACGTAGGACAGGTCAGCGCTGGCCGGGGTCAGGCCGTTGCCGTTGCGGAACTGCAGCACCAGCACTCCGAACAGCACGCCTGCCGTAATCTGCCCGACCGTCTTGGCCGTCTTGTTCAGCCCGAGATTGCGCGACCGGCGGATCTTGATCAGGTCGTCGAGAAATCCGACGCCGCCCAGCACGGTGGCCAGCCCCAGCACCAGCAGGCCCGACGCGGACATCCCCTCGCCGTGAAACGCCATGCCGACCAGGTGGGTACCCAGGTATCCGGCCCAGATGCCGGCCAGGATCGCCACCCCGCCCATGGACGGCGTGCCACGTTTGGTGTGGTGGCTGGCGGGGCCGTCCTCGCGGATCTGCTGGCCGAAGCCCCGCCGGGTGTAGAGCCGAATCAGCACCGGGGTCAACAGGATCGACACGGTCACCGCGATGGCGACGGCGATGAGGATCTGTCTCATGGGTGGGTGCTTCCCTCGTTGGAATCCGATGGTGACGACCCGCTTCGCCCGGCTTCGCCGCGCTCGCGATCGCCATCGTCCGATGGTGACGACCCGCTTCGCCCGGCTTCGCCGCGCTCGCGATCGCCACGGGCCAGCGCGTCGGCCAGCGCTCCCAGGCCCGCGGCGTTCGACGCCTTGACCAGGACCACGTCGCCGGGGCGCAGTTCGGCTCGCAGCAACGCCAGGGCGGCGTCACCGTCGGCGACGTTAACAGCTCCTGAGCCCTCCGAGCCCCACGCGCCTTCAAGCACCGCTCCGTGGTGCATGGCGCTCATCGACCTCCCATTTCCCACGACAACGAGTCGAGACACATCTAAGCGCACCGCGAGCCGACCGATGCGATCGTGCTCGGTTATCGCGTCCTCGCCGAGTTCACCCATCTCGCCGAGCACCGCCCAGCTACGGCGTTTTTCAGTGGGCCCGTGCGCGATCCAGGCCAGGGCCTGCAGCCCTGCCCGCATGGAGTCGGGGTTGGCGTTGTAGGCGTCGTCGATCACCGTCACCCCGTCGGCGCGGGTGGTCACCTGCATCCGGTGCCGCGACACCGGGCCGGCGTTGGCCAGCGCAGCGGCCACCTGCACGACGGTAGCGCCGCATTCCAGCGCGACGGCGGCGGCGCACAGGGCGTTGCTGACCTGGTGGTCGCCGTAGACGCCGAGCGTGACGCCGACGGACTCGTTCGCAGCATGCAGCGTGAATGTCGGCCTGGCCAGCTCGTCCAGCGTGACGGGTCCGGCCCAGACGTCGCCCGGGCCGGTGCGGCTGACCCGCACCACCCGGGCTTCGGTGACGCCGGCCATCGCGGCGACTGCGGGGTCGTCGGCGTTGAGCACCACCACACCGGATGCCGGAACAGATTGCGGCAGTTCGGATTTGGTGCGCGCGATGGCCTCGCGGGAGCCGAACTCGCCCAGATGCGCGGCGCCGACGTTGAGCACCACCCCGATGGCGGGCGGGGCGATGGCCGCCAGCGCGGCGATGTTGCCCGGATGGCGCGCCGACATCTCCAGGACCAGGAAGTCGGTGTCGCGGGTGGCGCGCAACACCGTCCAGGGATGACCGAGCTCGTTGTTGAACGACCCGGGCGGGGCCACCACCTCGCCCAGCGGCTCGAGCACGGCTTTCACCAGGTCCTTCGTGGAGGTCTTTCCCGACGAGCCGGTGATCCCGATGATCCGCAGCCCGCCCGCCACCAGCTCGGCGGCCACCGCCTGGGCCAGCTTGGCCAGCGCGGCCAGCACCGCCGCGCCCGACCCGTCGGGGTCATGCTCGAGCACCCCGGCGCGGCTATCGCCAGGCTCGGGCTTGACGACGATGGCCGGGACTCCGACCGGCCGCGCGGCCAGCACGACCGCGGCGCCGGCGGCGACCGCCGACGCGGCGTGGTCGTGTCCGTCCGCGCGTGCCCCGGGCAACGCCAGGAACAGCCCGCCCGGACCGATTGCGCGCGAGTCGAATTCAACGGTCCCGGTGACGTGGTGTTGCGCGGCGGCCTCGGGCGAGATGTCGGCCAGCGTGCCGCCGACGATCTCGGCGATGCGGGCCACGGTGAGGTCGATCATCGCCGCGCCTCTAGGTCGTTGATCGCCTCCGCCAGCTCGATCCGGTCGTCGAAGGGCCGGACCTCGCCGGCCGCGCTCTGGCCGGTTTCGTGTCCCTTGCCGGCGATCACCACCACGTCACCGGCCCGCGCCCAGTCGACCGCGTGCCGGATCGCCGCACGCCGGTCGCCGATCTCGACCACCTGCGCCGTCGAGCCGGCTTGGGTTGTGCCGGAAAGGATCTCGCGGCGGATCGCCGCCGGATCCTCGCTGCGCGGGTTGTCGTCGGTGACGACGACTAGATCGGCCAGCTCGGCAGCGACCTCGCCCATCGGCGCGCGTTTGCCCGGGTCGCGATCGCCCCCCGCGCCGAACACCACCGCGAGCCGGCGGCCCGGTTGCCGCAGGGTGGTCAGCACGGCGTGCAGCGCGCCGGGTTTGTGCGCGTAGTCGACGAGCGCGAGGAAATCCTGGCCGGCATCGATCCGTTCCAGCCGGCCGGGCACCCGGATTTCGGCCAGTCCCGGTGCCGCCTGTTCCGGGGACACTCCGACCGCATCCAGAATCGCCAGTGCGAGAAGGCTATTCGCGACGTTGTAGCTGCCCGGCAGGCGGACGCCGACGCGGTGCTGCACGCCGGCGGGGTCCACGGCGGTGAATTCCTGCCCCCCGGCACCGATCGCGGTCACGTCCGTGGCGCGCCAGTGCGCGGGCTGATCGGTGGTGGTGACGGTGATCGCGGCCCCACCCTTCATGGCGCGGGCGGCCATCTCGCGCCCGGCCTCGTCGTCGACGCACACGACGGCGATGCGGGCGCGCAGCGGCGAGGCGGCGTCGAACAGCACCGCCTTGGCCTCGAAGTAGTCCGCCATCGTGGGGTGGAAGTCGAGGTGGTCGCGCGACAGGTTGGTGAAACCGCCCACCGCGAAGTGCGTGCCGTCGGCGCGGCCCAGCGTCAGCGCGTGGCTGGACACCTCCATGACCGCGGTGTCCACGCCGCGCTCGGCCATCGCGGCGAACATCGCCTGCAGCGCGGGCGCCTCCGGGGTGGTCAGCGAGCCCGGGATGTCGGCGCCGTCGATGCGGATGCCGATGGTGCCGATCAACCCGGCGGTGCGCCCGGCGGCGCGCAGCCCGGACTCGACCAGGTAAGTGGTGGTGGTCTTGCCCGAGGTTCCGGTGATCCCGATGACCGTCATCCGGTCCGACGGATCTCCGTAGACCGTGGCGGCCAGGCCGCCGAGGACGCTGCGCGGTGCGGGGTGCAGCAGCACCGGGACGCTATCGGCCTGGGAGCCCATCTCGGCCAGGCCCGCCTCGTCGGTGAGCACCGCGACGGCACCGCCCTCGATCGCCCCGCTCGTGTAGCGCGCGCCGTGCGTCGTCGCGCCGGGCAGGGCCGCAAACAGGTCGCCGGGCTGCACGTCCTGGCCGCGCAGCGTGACGCCGGTGATGGCGATGTCGGGGATGCCCGCGCTGCCGCCCGCGACCGCGCCGACCTGCGCCGCCAGCGCCGGCAACCGCACACCGGCGACGGCGCTGGGCCGCAGCGCAGTGGGCACCGACACTCCTCACCACCTCCGTCAGCCATGGTCGGCCATCAAAACCCTACCTAGGCGCTTGGCCCCGGCTGAGAGATCGAGTGTGCGCTGACGCATTCGAGTGTGCGCTCACGGCGGCACGCTCCGGGGTGTGTCGCCTTCATGGACGCACAGTCGATGAGGCTGGGCGAGACTAGGTGGCCTGCAACGTCAGCGGCGGGCCGGGGTCCGGAGACAGCGGAACGTTTTCCCGCTGCATCAGCCAGCCCGCGATGTTGTGGAACAGCGGCGCCGCCGAGTGGCCCGGCGAGCCGTCGGCGTTGCGCTGCGGGTTGTCCATCATCAGGCCGATGACGTAGCGGGGGTTGTCCACGGTGGCCATGCCGGCGAACGTGATCCAGTAGACGTCGTCGAAGTAGCAGCCGCAGCCGGGGTTGATCTGCTGGGCAGTGCCCGTCTTGCCCGCCATCTGGTAGCCGGGCACCGCGGCCGCAGAGCCGGTGCCCTGCTGGTAGCCCATGGGGTCGCGCTGCACGACGGCCCGCAACATGCCGCGCACCGTCTGCGCGGTCTGCGGGGACACCACCCGCACGCCGTCCGGACGCGGCTCCTCGGTGCGGGTGCCGTCGGGCGCGATCGTGGCCTTGATGATCCGCGGCGGCATCCGCACGCCGTCATTGGCGATGGTCTGGTACATGCCGGCCATCTGCAGCAGGGTCATCGAAAGGCCTTGGCCGATCGGCAGGTTGGAGAAGGTGCTGCCCGACCACTGGTCGATCGGCGGCACCAACCCGGCGCTCTCACCCGGTAGCCCGACGTTGGTGCGCTGCCCCAGCCCGAACTTACGGACCATGTCGTAGAAGCGCTCCGGGCCGACGCGCTGGGCCAGCATCAGCGTGCCCACGTTCGACGACTTCCCGAATACCCCGGTGGTGGTGTACGGCATCACGCCGTGCTCCCACGCGTCGTGGATGTTGACGCCGCCCATGTTGATCGAGCCCGGAACATGCAGCACCTCATCGGGATTGGACAGCCCGTATTCGATCACCGACGACGCCGTGATGACCTTGTTCACCGAGCCCGGCTCGAACGGCGAGGACACCACCAGGTTGCCCAGCTGCCGCTCGCTCTGTTTCCCGATGTCCTGCGACGGGTCGAAGGTGTTGTCGTTCGCCATGGCCAGCACCTCGCCGGTCTTGGCGTCCAGGACGACGGCCGAAACGTTGTGCGCCCCGGACAGGTTCTTGGCCTGCTGCACCTGCTGCTGCACGTAGAACTGGATGTCGTCGTCGATGGTGAGCTGCACCGTCGAGCCGTTGACCGCCCGGTGGCGGTTGCGGTAGCTGCCGGGGATGACCACGCCGTCCGACCCGCGGTCGTAGGTGACCGAGCCGTCGGTCCCCGAGAGCACCGAGTCCAGCGAGTCCTCGAGGCCCAGCAGCCCGTGGCCGTCCCAGTCGATGCCGCCGACGATGTTGGCGGCCAGCGCCCCGCCCGGGTACTGGCGCAGATCCTGCCGCTCGGAACCGACCTCGGGGTATTTGTCGGAGATCGCGCTGGCGATGGCGGGGTCGACGGCGCGCGCCAGGTAGACGAAGGTGTCGTTGCCCTGCAGCTTCTTGAGCACCGTCTGGTAGTCCGGCTTGTTGTTCAGCCGGCTCGACACCTCCTTGGCGATGTCGACCAGCCGCTGCTGCGGGTCGGGGGCGGCCGGGTTCTTCTTCTTAGCCTCCTCCAGCTGTGCACGAATTCGCTTGGGCTGGAACGTGAGTGCGCGCGATTCGATGGTGAAGGCCAGCTGGTCGTAGTTGCGGTCGACGATGCTGCCGCGCACCGCCCGCATGACGTCGGTGACCTTGAGTTGCCCGGCCGCCTGGGCACGCAGCGTCGGCGCGTCCGTCACCTGCAGCATGAACAACTGCACCGCGGCCACGGCGATCAGCACCAGGATGACGGCATTGCCCGCGCGATGCCGGAACACGAACCCCGCGCCGCGCGTGCCCACGTCGACCAACTGGCGGGTGCGCCGGTCGGTGGCCGCGTGGCCCTGCGGTTTGGCGGAACCCTTCTTGGCGGGAGCCGCCGCCCCGGCCTTCTTCGCGCCCCTCATCGCGCCGCGCCCGGAGCCGCAGCGGCGACGGGGCCGAACTGCTCGCCGTTACCGGGTGCAGGCACCGCCGCGCCCGGTAGCGGCGACGGGGCGTGCACCGAGGCGGCGCCGGGGACCAGCGCCACGGGAGGAGCGGGCGGGACGGCGACCGGGGCGGGCATGCCGCCCAGCGGGACCGGCACCTCCGCCGGCCCGGCGGCGGGCGGCGCGGCCAGCGGAGCGGGCAGCCCCGGTATCGGGACCGAACTAGGTGGCACCGGTGCCGACCCGGGAACCCCGGGCAGCCGTGGAGCGGCCTGCGGCAGGTGCTGTCCGCCGACTGTGGACGAGCCGTCGGGAGCGCGCAACAGCGCCTCGGGCCCGGAGGAGGCCGGCGGGGCGCCCGCGCCCGGCTGCACCCGGACGGGGACCTCCAGCGGCACCGCCGGCGGCGGCGGAGGCGGCGGCGGGCCCGGTTCGGGAATCGGGCCGTTGAGCGGTGGCGGCGGGACGCCATCGGCGGGCTTGGGCGTTCCGACGACCACCCAGTTGCCGCTGGGGTCCTGGACCAGGTGTGCGGTGTCCCGCGTCGGGATCATGCCCTCTTTGCGGGCTGATTCGGCCAGCGCCGGGGCCGACTGCGCCTCGCGCACGTCGCGCTCCAGTGATTCCTTCTGCTCCTGCAGCACCCGGGCCCGTTCCCGGGCGTCGCTGAGCTGGTAGGAGCGTTCGGCGGAATCGGTGGACAACCACAACGTGAGGGCGAGGCCCAGGCCGAGGGCGCCGATCACCAGCACCACAAACGGCACCCTGCTCAACAGGGTGCGGGGCCGCAGGTCGATCGAGGCCAGCCGGATTGCCAGGCGCTCGGTCAGCCGGGGCCGGACAACCCTGGGCGCCTTGGCTTTCCGCGCCTTGGACCGCGCCTTGGCCTGGCTCGTGCTCTTGGCCCGGGTTGGCCGCTCGACCGGCCGGGCGATGGGGCTGGTCTGCGGACCGGACTTGTTCGTCCGGGTGGTCCGGGCGCGCCGCGGGGCCGCCTCGGTTGTGCTGCTCTTGGTCCCGCCGGCAGAACCCGCGCCTCGCCGGTCGCTGCTGCGACGTTTCGTCACCTCGCGCTTGGCCTTCATGACTCGCCCTTTCGGATCGCTTGGTGCGTTGCGTGCTGCACTCGTTGCAGGGCCCGTAATCGCACCGGGGCGCTGCGGGGGTTGCGTTCGATCTCGGCGGCGTCGGCCCGTTCGGCGCCGTGGGTCAACGATTGGAATCTCGGCTCGTGGCCGGGGAGTTCGACGGGAAGGCCCAGCGGGGTGCGGGACGCGACGGCGTCGGCAAACGCCCGCTTGACGATCCGGTCTTCCAGCGACTGGTAGGCCAGCACCGCGATGCGCCCCGACACGGCGAGCGCGTCCAGCGCGGCCGGGACGGCGGCGGACAGCGAGTTGAGCTCGTCGTTGACCGCGATCCGCAGGGCCTGGAACGTGCGCTTGGCCGGGTGGCCGCCGGTGCGCCGCGCGGCGGCCGGAATTGCTTGGTAGAGCAGCTCGACCAGCTCGGCGGTGCTGGTGAACGGCGTGCGGGCACGGCGCCGGACGATGTGGGCGGCGATGCGGCGCGCGAAGCGTTCCTCGCCGTAGCGGTGCAGGATGCCCGCCAGTGCCGCTTGGTCGTAGTCGTTGACGATGTCGGCGGCCGACAGCGGTGACTCCGGGTCCATCCGCATGTCCAGCGGCGCGTCCTGCGCGTACGCGAAGCCGCGCTCGGCGCGATCCAGCTGCATCGACGAGACGCCGAGGTCGAATAGCACCCCGTCGACCGCTTCGGTTGCGGCGTAACCGGATTCAGCCAGGGCGTCGGGCAGGCCGTCGTAGCGGGTATGCACCAGGGTGATCCGGTCGGCGAAGCGCGTCAGGCGGGTGCGCGCGATGTCGAGCGCGCTGGGGTCGCGGTCGAGGCCGATGAGCCGCAGCCCCGGCAGGTCGGTGAGAAACCGCTCCGCGTGACCGCCCGCACCCAGGGTGGCGTCGACGAGCACCGCGCCGGAGCCGTCCGGGTGGTGCCGGGTCAGCGCGGGGGTGAGCAACGCGACGCAACGGTCCAGCATGACGGGCACATGTCCGAAATCGTCTGGGCCATCTGCCATCACAAGGCCTATCCGGGGGTCCGAAGACGATTCAGAGGAGATAGCCCCTGCACCCTGGTCTCTGTCCGAAGGCACGAACCTGGCGTTGGGGAAGTACGCCAGGGTCGGTTCGGGCAGAGGCCACGATGCACGGGCACGCGCCTCAGATAATGTCGCCGAGTGCTTCATCGCTGGCTGCGGAGAAGTTCTCTTCGTGGGTCTGCTGGTAGTCCTGCCAGGCCTGCGCGTCCCAGATCTCGAGGTAGTCGAGCGCGCCGATCACCACGCACTCCTTGGACAGGTTGGCGTAACGGCGGTGGTCGGCGGACAACGTGATCCGGCCCTGGGCGTCGGGGTGCTGTTCGTCGGTGCCCGCGGCCAGATTGCGCAGGAATGCTCTGGCTTCGGGGTTGCTGCGCGACGTTTGGCTTGCCCGCCGCGCGAGCAGCTCGAACTGCTCCCGCGGATAGACAGCCAGGCTGTGATCTTGGCTCTTGGTGACCATCAACCCTCCTGCCAGTGCGTCGCGGAACTTGGCGGGCAATGTCAGTCGCCCCTTGTCGTCGAGCTTGGGCGTGTAGGTGCCGAGAAACACCAGCTCACCTCCCGTCCGGAGTGGCTTTCACTCGGCCCTGACACTTCAGCCACCATACCCCACAATCCCCCACATCTCCCCATTATGGGGCCGTCGCGGGCGTGTTTTCTCGGCGATCGGCCACCTATCCGCACCCGGAAAGGTCTGCCGCCCCCTTTCCGCCCGAATGCCAGCCGGGGAAACCGCATTTCAGAGGGCTAAAACCGATAGCTGGAGCGTCGGTGGGGCGCGGTGGGGCACCAATCCTGGGGGTCGGCCTCGATTGGGCCGCAATTTGGACTCGGAGTGGGGTGCCTACAAGACGACAACGGGGCAGCCGGCCGGCCGCCCCGTTGTGCCCGTTATGTTCTCGCTACTCCTCGAAGCGGCGGCGGAACCGGTCTTCCATGCGGGTGGTGAAGGATCCCCCGCCACCCTTGGAGCGACGCTGCCGCGAGGCGCCCGGCGCAGATCCGGGACGCTCCCCCCGGCCGGACAGCCGCGGACCGGTGACAGCAAATACCACGCCACCAAACATCACGATGAAGCCGACAACGCTGAGGATCGGCAGCGTTCCGATCCAGGTGGCGCGAAATGCCACCCCGGACACCAACATCCCCAAACCGACGACGAACAACGCCACGCCCTGCAGGCGGCGGCGCGCGGTCGGCGCCCGGAGCCCGCCGCCACGCACGCTCGAGGCGAATTTCGGGTCCTCGGCATAGAGAGCGCTCTCGATCTGATCGAGCATCCGCTGCTCATGATCGGAGAGTGGCATTCGTCCCTCCTTGCCGACAGGCTGGGTAACTTCGATACAACACTGATGCCCGTTGTGCGGGCAACTAACTCAGATGATACGAGCAGAATTCGTGCCGTACCACCGGTTCGACAGCGATTCTATCCCGGTGGCGGCGCGGCGGGGACGCGGATCGGAACGCCCGCGTGCCGTCAAACCGGCACGGAAGCCGACCCACTCGTCATGCCACTCGCGATCCGGTGACGCACGCGTTCGATAATGGCGAAGAGACGCACCCCCCACGGCACTGGACAGCACTGGACGAGGAGGACTACGCGAGTTGGCGATATTCCTCATCGATCTGCCGCCGAACGAGATGGAGCGCCGCCTCCCCGACGCCTTGAGTGTGTACGTCGATGCGATGCGCTACCCGCGGGGAGCGGTGAACCAGCGCGCCGCGATGTGGCTGGAGCACATTCGGCGACGCGGCTGGCAGGGCGTGGCCGCCGTCGAAGCATCCGACACACCGGTGACGCCCAACGGCCAGCTCGCCGACGCGCCGTTGCTCGGCGTCGCCTACGGCTACCCGGGGGCGCCCGGGCAGTGGTGGCAGCAGCAGGTGGTCCTGGGGTTGCAACGCGGCGGCTCCCCGCCCCAGGAGATCGCCCGGCTGATGACCAGCTATTTCGAGTTGACCGAGTTGCACATCCATCCGCGAGCTCAGGGCAAGGGGCTCGGCGAGGCGTTGGCCCGCCGGCTGCTGGCCCGTCGCAGCGAACAGAACGTTCTGCTCTCGACACCGGAGACCGACGGCGAGTCCAACCGCGCGTGGCGGCTGTACCGCCGGCTCGGTTTCACCGACGTCATCCGCGGCTACCATTTCGCCGGCGACCCGCGCGCGTTCGCGATCCTGGGCCGGGCGCTTCCCTTGTCGTAGGGATGCTTCCTAGGGATGCTTCCTGGGATGCTCTAGTGGCAAGGCTCGCCGGAGCGGCGCACCGGATCTGGCACGATGACCTGGTGCGCCCCAGCTCTCCCCCACCTCCCACCCGACGGTTCCGCGGATTTACCGTACGCCGGCGGCGGATGGTGGCCATGGCGATGCTGCTGCTGATCGTGCCGCTGGCCACCGGCTGTCTGCGGGTGCGGGCGTCGCTGACCATCTCACCGGACGACCTGGTGTCCGGGGAGATCGTCGCCGCGGCCAAGCCGAAGAGCCCCAAGGACCCCGGTCCGCAGCTCGGCGGCGATTTGCCGTTCAGCCAGAAGGTGGCGGTGTCGAACTACGACAGCGACGGTTACGTGGGCTCGCAGGCGGTGTTCTCGGATTTGACGTTCGCCGAGGTGCCGCAGCTCGCCCACATGAACTCCGACGCCGCCGGCGTGAACCTGTCGCTGCGCCGAAACGGCAACCTGGTCATTCTGGAGGGCCGCGCGGATCTGACCTCGGTGAACGACAACGACGCCGACGTGCAGTTGACCGTCACCTTCCCCGGGGTGGTGACCTCGACCAACGGCGACCGCATCGAGTCCGAGACGGTCCAGTGGAAGCTCAAACCGGGCGTAGTGAGCACCCTGACCGCCCAGGCCCGCTACACCGATCCCAACACCCGGTCGTTCACCGGCGCCGGGGTGTGGCTGGGTATCGCGTCGTTCGCCGCCGCCGGCGTGGTTGCGCTGTTGGCGTGGCTGAGCCGGGACCGCTCCGAGAGGTTCACCGCGCCGCGCGAGCAGCCGCGCAGCTAGACCCGAGCCTCGGGCGACCAGTAGGCGAGCATCTCGGCGAAGGTCGCAAAGGCCGGCCCGGAAACGCCGTAGGTCGCCTCGAAGTGAATGCTCAGCGGAAACCCGAGGTCGGCGACGCCGTCGATGACCCGCTTGTACAGATCGAGCATGAGCTGGCGCTTCTGCTCCGGTTCGCTGACGGCCAGGCGTTTGACGAACGCCTGCTCCTCGGCCACCGCGGCGTTGCCCGGGTCTTGGATCAGCCAATTGATCAGGCCCACCTTGGTCTCGATCTTGGGCACGAAGCCGAACGACAGCAGCACCTCGGGGCGATGGTCGGTGTTCTTGGCGAAATCGGCCAGGAAATCCACGATGGCGTCGGAATACAGCAGCTGGGTCATGCCGTAGGTCGCGCCCTGGTTGCACTTGAAGTTGAGCCGGCCCTGTTCGCCGTCGCGGGTCGGGATCAGGATCACGCCGCGGTTGGGGATCAGCTCGCGGTAGATCGACAGCGCGTCGGTCGGAGCGACGCCGGAGCCCTCGCCGTCGTTCATAGTGCGCGGCACGCCGACGAAGACCACGCCCTCCATGCCCGCGTCGCGCAGCTCGGTGAGGCGCCCGTGCAGCGACTGCTCGTCCATGAACGCGGTGACCTGCGTGCACAAGCCGTTGAGCCCGGACAACTCCGGCTTGATGATCGACCAGAAATCCAGCACGTCCAGCTTCTGCTTCATCGGGACGGGCCGGTCGTCGTCCTCGGCGATCATCCCCGGGATCATGACGTGCCGAAGCCGGCCGTCGAGGCCGTATTCACCCGCGTACTGCACCACTTTGCGGGCATCTTCGAGTGCCCGCTCGCGGCCGTCCTCGACGTTGGGGGGCACCAGCTCGAGCGCGATGGTGTTCAGGTTGGGCACCTCGACAGCATAGGGGCGACGGCTCTGGCGCCGAATACACTGGTCGGGCCTGCCAAACCCGAGCGGGCGAACCGACCGGAAAGGGGCGCCGCGCTGAGCGTGCACGCATCGGCAAACGTCGAGTTGGCCGGCGCCGTCACCGACCAACTGCGGCGGTACTTGCACGACCGCCGCGACGAGGCCGCCTACATCACCGGTTCCGAAGGCACGTCGGGAGGCGCCGGTTTCGGCGTGCTGGTCGCGGGGCTGGAAGACTTCGTGCTCGGCGGCGGCAAGCGACTGCGGCCGGCCTTCGCCTACTGGGGGTGGCGGGCCGTGACGGACCGGGATCCCGATCCCGATGTGTTGCTGCTGTTTTCGGCGCTGGAATTGCTGCACGCGTCCGCCCTGGTGCACGACGACGTCATCGACGAGTCCTCCACGCGCCGCGGAAAGCCCACCGCCCACAAGCATTTCGCAGCGCTGCACCGCGAACGGAATTGGCGCGGCTCGCCGGATCAGTTCGGGATCTCGGCAGCGATCCTGGCCGGCGACCTGGCGCAGGCGTGGGCCGACGACATCGTCTACCGCGCGGATTTGGCGCCCGGCGCCCAGCGGCGCGTGCAGCGGGTGTGGGCCGACATCCGCACCGAGGTGCTCGGCGGGCAATACCTGGACATCGTCGCCGAGGCCAGCGGGGCCGAGTCGATCGAGTCGGCGATGTCCGTCGCCACCTTCAAGACCGCCTGCTACACGGTGACCCGGCCGTTGCAGCTGGGGGTGGCCACCGCCGCCGACCGGCCCGACGTGCAAGAGGTCTTCGAGCAGTTCGGCAACGATCTCGGTGTGGCCTTTCAGCTGCGCGACGACGTGCTCGGCGTGTTCGGGGACCCGGCCGTGACGGGAAAACCATCGGGCGACGATTTGAGATCCGGCAAGCGCACCGTGTTGGTCGCCGAGGCGATGGCATTGGCCGATGAATCGGATCCGTTGGCGGCCAAACTGTTACGGGGTTCGATCGGCAATCGGTTGACCGATGCGCAGGTGCATCAGCTGCGCGAGATCATCGAGTCGGTGGGTGCGCTCGCCGCGGCCGAGGACCGCATCGCGGCGCTGACGCAACGGGCGCTGGCCACCCTGACGGCCGCGCCGATCACCGCGACGGCCAAGGCGGGGCTGTCCGAGATGGCCACGCTGGCCACCGAACGGTCGTCGTGAAACCATGAGCACTCCTGTTGCCCAACGTGTTTCACGGCTGCGTGAGTTCGTCGCCTCTCCGGGGGCGGCACCGGCCAAGCTCGGGTTCCTGGGCTCGGTGCTGATCACCATCGGCGGGTTGGGGGCGGGCAGCACCAAGCCGCACGATCCTCTGCTGGAGGCGCTGCACCTGTCCTGGATGCGGTTCGGCCACGGACTGGTGCTGTCGTCGATCCTGTTGTGGACCGGCGTCGCTCTGATGCTGATCGCCTGGCTACGTCTGGGCCGCCGCGTCCTCGCCGGTGACGCGGACGAGTACCTGATGCGGGCCACGACGGCGTTCTGGCTGGCGCCGCTGCTGCTGTCGGTGCCGGTTTTCAGCCGCGACACCTACTCGTATCTGGCCCAAGGCGCGCTGCTGCGCGACGGCTTCGACCCCTACGCGGTCGGTCCGGTGGCCAATCCGAATGTGTTGCTGGACAACGTAAGCCCGATCTGGACCATCACGACCGCGCCCTATGGCCCGGTGTTCATTCTGGTCGCCAAGCTGGTCACGATGGTCATCGGCAATCACGTGATCGCCGGCACCATGCTGCTGCGCCTGTGCATGCTGCCGGGCCTGGCGCTGTTGATCTGGGCCACCCCGCGCCTGGCCCGCCACCTCAACGCCGATGGCGCGACCGCCCTGTGGATCTGCGTGCTCAACCCGCTGGTGCTCATCCATCTGATGGGCGGGGTGCACAACGAGATGCTGATGGTGGGGTTAATGACCGCCGGCATCGCGGTGAGCTTCGGTGGCCGCGATATCGCGGGGGTGACCGTGCTGACGCTGGGGATCGCGGTGAAGGCCACGGCGGGAATCGCGTTGCCGTTTCTGGTGTGGGTGTGGACGCGTCACCTGCGCGCGCGCCGCGGATACGGCCCCGTGCGGGCGTTCCTGGTCGCCACCGCGTTGAGCCTGGTGATCTTCGTGGCGGTGTTCACCGTGACGTCCACCGTGGCCGGCGTCGGCCTGGGCTGGCTGACCGCGCTGGGCGGTTCGGTGAAGATCATCAACTGGCTCACCGTGCCGACCGCGGCGGCCAACGTGATCCACGCGGCGGCGAGCCTGTTCACGCACGTCGACTTCTATGCGATTTTGCGGGTGACGCGGCTGATCGGCATCCTGATCATCGCGGTCTCGCTCCCGTTGTTGTGGTGGCGGTTCCGCCGCGACGACCGCGCGGCGCTGACCGGGATTGCGTGGTCGATGCTGATCGTGGTGCTCTTCGTGCCCGCCGCGCTGCCCTGGTACTACTCCTGGCCGCTGGCGGTGGCGGCCCCGCTGGCCCAGTCGCGGCGGTCGATCGCGGTGATCGCCGGGCTCTCGACCTGGGTCATGGTGATCTTCAAACCCGACGGATCCCACGGCATGTACTCGTGGCTGCACGTCGGGGTGGCGACGGCGTGCGCGCTGGGCGCGTGGTACGCGCTATCGCGGGAAACCGACGCGACGGTTAGTACGCCATAGCCTGGGCCCGGCGCACAACCTCGCGGGCCTGGTGGGCGTGCAGTGCGTCGACGGGACGGGCGTTGTTGATGGCGTCGCGCGTGCCGTCGCGGGTGACCGTCAGCGACGGGTCGGGGGTGAACAGCCAGCGCGCGATCTCGGTCTCGTGGTAGCCGCCGTCGTGCAGGATCGTCAACAGGCCTGCCAAGGGCTTGACCACCTGACCGGAATTGGTGAAGAAGACCTGCGGCACCACCACCCCGTCGCCGCGCCGGACCGCCAGCAGATGCCCTTCCCGGATCTGTTGGTGGACTCTCGTGACGGGGATTCCCAGCAGTTCCGCGACCCGGGCCAGGTCGTAGGTCGGTTCGTCGGGGTCCAGAACATCATCGCCAGCCGGGATCCTGCTCACTTCGTCAGTGTAGAACCTGGTACGCGCTGTTGAGCCTAGGTTTCGCACCCAATTCCACCGCCGCACTTACGATGGCCCCGTGGCAACAGCTGGCACCGGGGACCCCTTGGTCAACGCGATGCTGGATGGCCGCTACCTGGTTCAGACCCCGATCGCCAGCGGCGGCACGTCCACGGTCTACCGCGGCGTCGACGTGCGCCTCGACCGCCCCGTCGCGGTGAAGGTGATGGACTCGCGATATGCCGGCGACGACCAATTCCTGACCCGCTTCCAGCTCGAGGCGCGCACCGTCGCCCGGCTGAAGGACCCCGGGCTGGTCGCGGTCTACGACCAAGGGCTGGACGGCCGGCACCCGTTTCTGGTGATGGAGCTCGTCGAGGGCGGCACGCTGCGCGAGCTGCTGACCGAACGGGGCCCCATGCCGCCGCACGCCGTGGCGGCGGTGCTGCGCCCGGTGCTGGGCGGGCTGGCCGTGGCGCATCGCGCCGGGCTGGTGCACCGCGACGTCAAGCCCGAGAACGTCCTGATCTCCGACGAGGGCGACGTGAAGATCGCCGATTTCGGGTTGGTTCGCGCGGTCGCCGCCGCCGGGATCACCTCCACCAGTGTCATTTTGGGGACCGCGGCCTACCTGTCTCCCGAACAGGTCAGCGACGGGAACGCTGGCCCGCGCAGCGACGTCTACTCGGCGGGCATCCTCACCTACGAGCTGCTGACCGGGCGCACCCCGTTCACCGGTGACACGCCGCTGTCCATCGCCTACCAGCGGCTCGAACACGATGTGCCGCCGCCCAGCGACGTGATCGGCGGTGTGCCAACACAATTCGACGTATTGGTGGCGCGCGCGACCGCCCGCGACCCGGCCGATCGGTATGCCGACGCGATCGAGATGGCCCACGAGGTGGACGCTATCGCCGAAGAACTGGGGCTGCCGCCGTTCCGGGTACCCGCGCCGCGCAACTCGGCACAACACCGCTCGGCTGCGCTGCAACACAGCCAGATGATCGAACAGCGCGCCCCCCGGCCGCCAGTGCACCAGCCGCCGCCCGCCCAGGCGCCGCCGCCTGCCAAGGCGCAGGTGCATCATCCCACCCGCCAAATGATCCGCGACCCCGCCGAGGAAGACGACGAGGCCGGCTACGACTACGAGCCGATGTCCGGCGAATTCGCCGGGATCGCGATGAGCGAATTCGCCTGGGCGCGCGAGCGTTCCCGGCGCATGGTGCTGATCTGGGTCGCCGTCGTGGTGACACTCACCGGCATGGTCGCGACGGCGGGATGGACGATCGGCATCCACCTGAGCGGGCTGCTGTAAGACACCCCCTCAGCGCCCGAATGCGCACGGCAGCGTTTGGGGTCCGCGGATGGCCGCGGTATCCCGCCAGATCGGATCGCCGCGGAGCTCGGGATTCCGCGCCACGACGTGTCGCAGCGCCACAGCGATTTCCAGACGTGCCAGCGCCGCTCCGAGACAGTAGTGCGCGCCGTAGCCGAAGGCGAGTGGAGACGGACCGGGACGGTCGACCCGAAACTCGTTGGGTAAGTCGAAGGTTGACGGATCGCGGTTGGCCGCGGCAATCACGACAAAGGCAGGTTCGCCCGCACCGATGCTGACATCACCGATGACGTGGTCTTGTGTGGCGATACGCTGCACCGCCTGCACCGGTCCGTCGAGCCGGAGCAGCTCGGTGATCAATCGACCATCGATGCTTTCGAGCGCGTCGATTGCCCGGACGCCATCGGGCGTCCGTCGTCAACAGCCGGACCAGCGCTGCGCCCAACAGGTTCGCTGTCGTTTCGTGACCCGCGATCGCGATGATGAGCGCGGTCATGACGACGTCGTCGAGCTCGAGATCGGGGTCGGCGCTGATGAAGCTGAGCAGATCGTCACCGGGATTATTGCGACGGTCAGCGGCCAGCGGCAGAAACTCGGTGAGCAGCGTCGCGAACGCCGCGGTTCCTGTCTCTAGCGGCATCGGGGTCGTTGAAATCGCTGAGCATTCGGCTGATTGGCAACGATTCCTCGCGCAGTAGGCGCGCCGCGTCAACATCCAAGTCGAGCCATGCCGCCGTCGACCGCGATCGGCATGGGCAGCGCGACTTCGGCCATGAAGTCGAAATCGACCCGGGCGGACAGGAGATCGATCGTCTGAGCGGCAATGGTCTCGACGCCTTCCTTGAGCCCGTTGATGAACGAGCGGGTGAAGACGTCGCGAACCGAGTGGCGCAGCCGGTCATGATCCACGCCGTCGGTGAATAACATGTTGCGCCGCAGGATGTCTGGATCTGTCGCCCGGGTAACGGCCGGGGCACCGGGATTCGCCACTGGGTCGCTCGTCCAGCCTGCCCTGCCGAGGATCTGCCGCGCAGACGAATACCCCAGCACCAGCCACGCCCCGACCGCATCGTCCCAAACGACGTCGCCGTCCTGACGCCGCCGCTCGTAATAGCGATACGGGTCGGCGGCGCCCCATGGAAGCCGGGGCCCCGTTACTTCAGGGGTGGTCATGATGATCGAACGCCCCCGGCAGACCACGCTCACGCACCCAGGCGTGGTGCAGCTTGCCCAGTTCCGTGATCGGTTCGGCTACCCCGTCCATGTCGTCCATGTTGGCCCGGACGTACAGCGTCGCCCCCAGGCCGGCGGCCACACTGGACCACGCGAGCTGGACTCGTGAGGTGAAGGCATGCTCTGGCGGCACGATCAACTGGGTCGCCGGATGGCTGGCGTCACGAACGTCGACCACCCCCCTGATCGTGTGGGCAATGGCGTCAGGTGTGAAAGTCACTGGTTGTGGCATGTGGATCTCAGGCCCGGTGTCGTCAATCCATTGCCGCAGAACGTCAGCGCTCAGGGGCGAGTCCGCGGGGAGCATCCCCAGCTGAGTTAGGAGAGCGCGGAAGTCGTCCTTGCGATCCTCGCAAAAAGCTCGCATGGCACTCACCCACAGCCAGCGCTGCTTTTCGGGATAGATTTGGACGCAGCCGAAGTCCACGAAGCCCACGCTGCCGTCGGCGTTGAAGCGGTAGTTGCCGGGATGCGGGTCGGCGTAGGCCAGGTTGGCGTGCCGGATGTTGCCGTTGATGAACCGCGCGATCACTTCGGCCCAAGCGTCCTTCAGATCCTGGTCGGCCTGTTGTGCTGCGGCCCAATCCATCCCGTCGAGGTAAGTCATTGTGACAACGCGATCGCTGGATGCTTCGGGAACGACTTCTGGGATGCGGATGAACGGATGCCCGCGGTAGAGCTCGCTGAACGTGGTGATCATGGCCGCTTCGTGCCGGTAATCGACCTCCTCGGCGATCCTGGCCGCGGCCTCGCGCGCAAGGCTACGGATATCGGCTTTGACCCCCGAAGCGGCAGCCGCAAACCTCATAAATGTGGCGAGGAGCTCCGTGTTGGCCAGATCGTCCCGGATCGCTTGGGCCACACCGGGATATTGGATCTTGACCGCGACTTCGCGTCCGTCGCGCAGCACTGCCCTGTGTACCTGGCCCACGGATGCGGCCGCCATGGGTTGGTCGGAGAACTCGAGCGAAATTGGCTACGGAAGAACCTAATTCGTCATTCAGGACTTGGTGGACGAGCGCTGGGTGCATGGGCGGGGCGTCGGCCTGCAACCGGGCCAAAGCCCTCTGGTAGGGCCAATACCCGCCGTTGCCAACCGCCCGAGCGTCGACCATCGACAGGATTTGTCCCGCTTTCATCAGCACACCCTTGGAGTGACCGAGCAGTTCGGCGTAGCGCTCCGCGGTGCGCTCGTGGAACCGCTCGACCGCGCCTTCGTTGCCCGCCTTTTCGCGCAACCCGGCCACCAGGCGGCCGCCGGCGGCCCGCGCGGTGAAGCCCGCCACCGGCATGGTGCGCCGGATGCGCCCGCGCGGCACGGGGCTGTCGTGCGGCGTCATCCAGGCCTCCCGCTGGGTCGGACGAGGCAGTAAAGTACATTCTTGCTAAATGTAAGTGATCACTTTGGAGAGGTCAATGACTGCACCGGCTTCGACACGGGATCGGCTGGTTAGCCGAGGCTATGCGGCTGTTCAGCGCCAAGGGGTTTGAGGCGACCAGCGTGTCGCAGGGCACGACGTGGCCGAACCGCTCACCACCGCGGGCATCGTCAACGGAGTGCGAATCGTTCGCCGCAACGACGGAGTTCTTACAACGCTGGACGCCGATCTGGTGGTCGACGCCACGGGGCGGGGGGCGCGCACCCCGGCATGGTTGGATCGCCTCGGATACGAACGGCCGACCGAGGTCCGTGCGGTGGCAAGGTACGCCTACGCGAGTCATCAGTTGAGCATGCCGGCGGGATCCATCGACCAGCGGTTGGTGATGTCCAACCCGGGGGGCGGCCGGCCTGGAGTATTGCTCGTTGCTAACGAGCACGACACCTCGATGCTGGCGATCGGCCAGCCGACCGATGCCGGTGAGCCACCAACCGATTTCGACGCGATGCTGTCGCTGGTCGAGCCCTGCCTGCCGCCGGCCATCTTCGAGGGGCTGCGCTGCGCACACCCCATCGGGGAAGCCGTAATTTATCACCACACCGCGGCGATCTGGCGGCGCTACGACCAGATGTCCAGATTCCCTTCAGGTTTGGTGGTGATCGGGGACGCTTTGTGCAGCTTCGACCCGACCTACGGCCAGGGCATGACGATCGCCGCGCTAGAAGCACTGATCCTGCGCGATTGCCTGCACGCGGGCAATTTTGGCCTGGCGCAACGCTATTTCCGTGCCGCTTCGCAAATCATCGGCGATACCTGGGCCACCAATCAAGCCAGGTCGCGGGTCACTTCCCCGGCTCGCGACCAAAATTCCATTCGACAGCGCAGTGCAGCCTGGCTGTCCAGAGCTGCACTGAACGCCTCGACTCAGGACGCCGTCCTGACCGAACTGTTCTTTCGCGTCTCCAACTTCGTTGACCCGCCGTCGCGGCTGCGGGATCCCGCGCTGCTGCCGCGCATCCTGTGGGGCAACGTGCGGGCGAGGTTAGCGCAGAAGCGAGTGCCGAGCAGGCGCGAAGGCGCACCAAACCATGGGTTTTTGGGCGCTTTCGCGTCTGCTCGCGAACTTAGTCGCGCAGCATCTCGGCGACCAGGAACGCCAACTCCAGCGACTGCTGGGTGTTCAGCCGCGGGTCGCACGCCGTCTCGTAGCGACCGGCCAGGTCGGTGTCCGAAATGTCTTGCGCGCCACCAAGACACTCGGTGACGTTCTCGCCGGTGATTTCGACATGAATGCCCCCGGGATGCGTGCCGAGCGCGCGGTGCACCTCGAAGAAACCCTGCACCTCGTCGACGATGCGGTCGAAGTGGCGGGTCTTGTAGCCGTTGGACGACTCGTGGGTGTTGCCGTGCATCGGGTCGCACTGCCACACCACCTGGTGACCGGTCCCCTGCACCTTCTCGATGATCGGCGGCAGCACGTCGCGCACCTTGTTGTTGCCCAGCCTGCTCACCAGCGTCAGCCGGCCCGGCTTGTTGTGCGGGTCGAGCCGCTCGACGTATTCGACGGCCAGCTCGGGCGTCATCGTCGGGCCGATCTTCACCCCGATCGGGTTGGCGATCACCTCGGCGAACGCGACGTGCGCGCCGTCGAGCTGGCGGGTCCGCTCGCCGATCCACACGGTGTGCGCCGACAGGTCGTAGAGCTGCGGTTCCCCGCCCCCTTCGTCCTCGCTGTCGGACAGCCGCAGCATGGAGCGCTCGTAGTCGAGCACCAAAGCCTCGTGGCTGGCGTAGATTTCGGCGGTTTGCAGGTTGCGGTCGGCCACGCCGCAGGCACTCATGAAGCGCAGCCCGCGGTCGATCTCGGTGGCCAGCGCCTCATAGCGCGCCCCGGCCGGCGAGGTGCGGACGAATTCGCGGTTCCAGTCGTGCACCGATTGCAGCGACGAGAAGCCCGACGACGTCAGCGCACGCACCAGGTTCATCGCGGCGCTGGCGTTGGCGTAGGCCCGCACCAGCCGCGACGGGTCGTGTTCGCGCGTGGCCGCGTCGGGGGCGAAACCGTTGATCATGTCGCCGCGGTAGGAGCGCAGACCCAGTGCGTCGAGATCGGCCGAGCGGGGCTTGGCGTACTGGCCGGCGATGCGGGCCACCTTGACCACCGGCAGGCTGGCGCCGTAGGTCAACACCACGGCCATCTGCAGCAGCGTGCGGATATTGCCCCGGATGTGCGGTTCGGTGTTGTCGGTGAACGTCTCGGCGCAGTCGCCGCCCTGCAGCAAGAACGCCTCACCCTTGGCGACCTGCGCCAGCTGCTCCTGCAGCCGGACGATCTCCGACGGCACGGTCACCGGGGGCACGCTCTCCAGGACCGTGCGCATCGCCTCGGCCTGGTCAGCGGGCCAGGTCGGTTGCTGGGCGGCCGGCTTGGCCAGCGCCGCGTCCAACCGCGCCCGCAAATCCGCAGGCAGCGGCGGCAGCGCCGGCAGCTGGTCGATGGGGATGTCGACGGTCCAGTTCATCGGTCTATGGTAACCGGGCGCGAGCACCGCAAAATCACGCCGACGACGTGATCAGGCGAAACCGCCGCAGCTGGTCACGCGCATCCACCAGCGCGTCATGGGCGTCGCGCGGCCGCGGCGGCATCCGCTTGCGGCCCCGGTCCTCCCACAGCTGGCGCAGTTCATGGGTGAAGCGGGGTATCGGCTGCGGCAGCGCGGTCATCGGACCCCACAGCTGACACAGGGCCACGTGGTCATACGCCGCGACCCAGGCCCACAGCTCGATCGGCTCCTTGCCGTGGATGCCGAAGAACTCCTCCAGCTCTCCCCGGATCTGGCTGCGCGAGCGCCACAACTGCGAGGCCGGCGGCGGCAGCTTGGGCAGCACATTGGCCCGCACCCAGCTGCCTGCACGCTCGGGGTCGAATTCGGTGGACACCGCGTAATATTCGCGGCCGTCCTCGGCGACCACCCCGATCGAGATCAGCTCGATGGTGCGGCCATCCTCGATGAACTCGGTGTCATAGAAGTACCGCACCCGAAAAGCCTAGGGGCTGGTGTCGCGCGACCACGTCGAGTGTGGGGCTTGTGTACGTCAAAGGACGTCAAACCGACGATTTACGTGCACAGGCCCCACGTTCGACGGGCCCGAATTTACGATCGGCCACTGATCAGGATGGGCTCGGTGGGCGGCGGCGCGGGATGTACCTCGCGGTCCAGCTCGGCGTCGACGGTGCGCTCGTCGGGCAGGCGCGGCGTGCCGGCGATCGCACACTGCAGCCACAGCTTGGCCCGCACCACGGGTCGGCGCCAGGTGCGTTCGCGTTGCAGCGCGCGGCGCATCTTGTCCGGCTGGGTGGTGTAGCGCCACCGCGCCCATGGGGCGTGCGGCCGCGACATGCGGATCGCTCCGACGACCAGCAGCACCACGATGAACATCCCGAGCAGGCCAGTCCACAACTTGCCCTTGAGCAGCACCACCACGGCCAGCGGCAGCGTCAGCGCCAGCGTGCCGCCCACCCCGGCGCGCAACGCCATCGCGTCGGCGCCGTGCCAGATCGGCAGGAAGAACATCAGCGGGTGCAGGCCCATGATCAGCAGCCCGGCCACCGCTACCGCGGCGAACACCGCGTCCACCGACGCCCGGCCGTCTTCCTCCCAATACACGTCGGACAGGTGCAGGATCAGCGCGTA
Source organism: uncultured Actinomycetota bacterium (assembly GCA_963758775.1). GTDB lineage: Bacteria > Actinomycetota > Actinomycetes > Mycobacteriales > Mycobacteriaceae > Mycobacterium. The sequence continues at coordinate 217,751 of CAVWWU010000008.1, read as the reverse complement.
TTCGTCGAGCACCAGCGCGGCACCGATCCCGAAAAATGTCGCGGCCAGGCTGAACCCGGGCTCCCGGCCGTCCACCGACAGCGTCACCAGCGTCAGGCCGGAGACCAGCACCAGGACCACGCCGAACGCCACGTGATGGATGTGGATCGTGCCGACGTGGATGTTGCGCGGCTGCCACCACCTGCTCGGCAGGCCGGCGTCGCCGCGGTGCCGGATCCAGCGGACGAAGGTGCGCGTCACGAAAAAGGTCAGGATGAAGGCAAGCAGGCAACACAGCAACGGCAGGCGGCCATGGTCGACGATGTCGTGGGAGAACCAGTGCAGCACCCCCAGCACGAACCAGTGGAACACCCCAAAAACGTACGCCCGCACGGTGTGACACGGCGGACGCCGCGCTGTGCGATGCGGTCGCCTCCGAGAAACCGATTACGCTGTTTTGCGACATGACTAGATGGCAGGTGCCCGGCTCGGGCTCTAGTAGCTCCAGCCGCGGTCGGCTCTTGCTGTGGTGCCTGCTGTGGCTGCTGGCCGCTGCGGCGCTGGTCAACACGGCCTGGCAGCTGTTCGGGCACATCCCCTACCGCATCGACATCGACGTGTATCAGATGGGCGGTCAGACCTGGCTGGACGGACGCCCGCTGTACAGCGGTGACGTGAAGTTCCACACACCCATCGGCCTCGATCTGCCGTTCACCTATCCCCCGCTGGCGGCCATCGCGTTCTGCCCGTTCGCCTGGCTGGGCATGCCCGCGGCCAGCGTCGCGATCACGGCGTTGACGCTGGTGCTGCTGATCGTGTCGACGGTGCTGGTGCTCAGCAGCCTCGACGTCTGGAACACCTCGACGCTGCTGCCCGGCCCGGGCTGGCAGCGCCGGTTGTGGTTGGCGATCGTCGTCGTGGCGCCCGCCTCGATCTGGATGGAGCCCATCGCCTCGAACTTCGCGTTCGGTCAGATCAACGTCGTGCTGATGACGCTGGTGATCGCCGATTGCATGCCGCGGCGCACGCCCTGGCCGCGCGGGCTGCTGCTGGGCGTGGGGATCGCGCTCAAACTCACCCCGGCGGTGTTCCTGCTGTATTTCCTGCTCCGCCGCGACAACCGGGCGGCGCTCACGGCGTTGGCGTCGTTCGCGGGCGCGACACTGATCGGGTTCGTGCTGGCGTTCGGCGATTCCTGGGAGTACTGGACCCACACCGTGCATCACACCGACCGGATCGGCTCGGCGGCGCTGAACACCGACCAGAACATCGCGGGCGCACTGGCCCGGATCGGGCTCGGCGAACAGGCGCGTTTCCTGCTGTGGGTGGCGGCCTGCCTGGTAGTGCTGGGGTTGACCGTCTGGGCCATGCGGCGCGTGCTGCGGGCCGGTGAGCCGACGCTCGCCGTGATCTGCGTTGCCCTGTTCGGGTTGGTGGTGTCGCCGGTGTCGTGGTCGCACCACTGGGTGTGGGTGCTGCCGGCGGTGCTGGTGACGGCGGTGCTGGCGTGGCGGCGCCGCAATATCGCGTTGGCCGTGGTGAGCGTCGCCGGCGTGGCCCTGATGCGGTGGACGCCGATCGACCTGATGCCCAAGCACCACGAGGAGACGGCGAACTGGTGGCACCAACTCGCCGGGATGTCGTACGTGTGGTGGGCGCTGGCGGTGATCGCGACCGCCGGACTGACGGTCACGGCGAGCAGGAGTGCGCAGGACTCGACGGCGCGCACCCCGGCGCCGGTGCCTGCGATCAGCTAACGGCTGAGGCGGGTATTCGCGAGGCTTCCGCCTCGCCGTCACCAGCTTCCTTGGCTTCTTTGGCTGAAGCCGCGTAGATGTCGACGTACTCCTGACCGGACAGGCCCATCAGCTCGTACATCACTTCGTCGATGACGGCCCGCTCGATGAAGCGGTTGCCTTCCAGTCCCTCGAAGCGGGAGAAGTCCATCGGCTCGCCGAACCGGACGGTGACGCGGCCGAAGCGCAGCATCTTCTTGCCTGGCGGGTTGACGACGTTGGTGCCGATCATCGCAACGGGAATCACCGGAACCCCGGTCTCCAGCGCGAGGCGCGCGAGCCCGGTCTTGCCCTTGTACAGTCGGCCGTCCGGGGACCGGGTGCCCTCCGGGTACATGCCGAGCAACTTGCCCTTCTCCAGTAATCCCTGCGCGGTGTTCAGCGCGGCCTGCGCGGAGTCGGCGTTGGACCGGTCGATGGGCACCTGGCCCGCGGAGCTGTAGAACCAGCGATAGAACCAGCCCTTGAGCCCGGTGCCGGTGAAGTATTCCGACTTCGCCAGGAACGTGATTCGGCGGCGCACCACCAGAGGCAAGTAGAAGCTGTCGGCCACCGCGAGATGATTGCTGGCCAGGATCGCCGGACCCGAACTCGGGATGTGTTGCAGCCCTTCAACTTTCGGGCGACCGAGCAGAGTGAATAGCCAACCCATGAAGACGTATTTGAACAGGAAGTACCACATGGCCCGTCCTCTCGCCCGTCATCGGATGGTATTTGCGCCAACTCTACCGACCAGTCAGGCGCGGGACCACCTCGACGCGGCTATGAACGGTTATGAGAAGACTAGGAGCCCGCTGAGGAAACTCACTCCTCGACCGTGACCGGGATCGGCTGGTAGCGGGTCTTGGCGGCGCCGTTCGTCCCGTTGGTGCTCGACGGCGCTTCGGCGCCGTCACCGTCCCCGGGCGGGCCGTCCGGCGGTGGTGTCACCGTCCGGTCGATGTCGTCGACCATGGCGCGGATCACGTCGAGCAGGGCGACGCTGTGATCCGCGACGACCGTGAGCAACGGGTGCTGGTCACCCGTGGCCAACGCGGCCAACGCGCACACCGGGCACCACACCTGCTGGCACTTGCCGGTCCCGGCACCGGCGCCCGCCGCCAGGGCGGCCGCCGATCGCACCGCGGGGTCGATGCCGTCGAGGATCGTCTGGGCCAGCCGGCGCAGTTCGGAACCGATATCCGGATGAGTCCTACTCACGTCGGCCACACCTCCGGGTTCGGTCGGAAACGAACTATCAGCTCACCGCCGCGCAGATGCGCGTCCAGCACCGTGCAGCGCCGCAGTACGGACGCCAACCGGACTCTGCGTCGCAGCCCGCCGATGCTGATGATCAGGTCGTCGTCGACCCGGCCCAGCGCCAGCGTTCCGGTATCAAGCTGGGGCAACGCTAGCCGCAACCGGTAGACCGACTCCAGTCCCGATCCGGATTCCAGGTCCACGATAGGGCGCAGGGGGCCCGGGGGCGGTGCACCGCCACGCCGGCGGGCGCTGTCCAGCAGTGCGCCCAGCGCCTTGGGGCCGATCGGTTCGCCGGACAGATGCGGGGTCAAGACCAGCGCCACGTCGCCCACCGAGGCATCGAGTTCGTCGAGGACGGCCTGCTGTTCGGAGATGCGTTCGGAGTACCAGTAGAACGCGGGATGCGCGGGCAGGCTGTGGTACTCGTAGGAGTCGTCCTGCAGAAGAACCTGATTGACGATCAGCTCGGCGACGCGCACGCCCATCAGCGCCAGTGAACCGAGCGTGCGGCTCGCCTCGGCCGCGACCACCCGCTCGGGAGTCAGCACCAGGTGCGCACTGACCAGATCCCCGTCGGTCAGCAGCGCGCCGAGCCGATCGACGCTGGCGTTGATGCGCTCGAGCAGCTCCACGATGGCCGCCGAGCGGGGATCGTCGGCGACGACGGACAGCCGGCGATGACGCGGCCACGCGCGCTCGACATACAGCGCGAAGGTGGCGGGCAGGGTCAACATCCGCAACGCGTCGGCGGTCGAGGCGCAGTCGACCACGATGCGGTCCCACCGGCCGGTCGCGGCGAGCTCGGCGACCGCGTACAGGCCGAGCACCTCCTGAACGCCCGGCAGCGCCGAAAGTTCTTCGGGCGCAATGGCACTCAGCTCGGACTCTGGGAACTGCCGGTCCACGGTGTCGACGATGTCGCGCCAGCGGGACTCGAGCAGCGCCAGGGTGTCCAGCGCCAGCGCGTCGAGAAAGCCACCACCCTGCTGCGTCTCGAGTTCGGCGAACACCCGAACCGGTTCACCGTGGCCGGTGGGCGGGACCGCGACACCCAGCACGTCACCCAGTGAATGCGCCTGGTCGGTGGACACGACCAGCACTCGACTCCCCTGGCTTGCGTCACAGACGGCCGTGGCGCACGCCAGGGTGGATTTTCCTACCCCGCCTTTGCCAACGAAGAGGCTGATCCGGGCGGGCGCACCCGATTCACTCAGCCTCGACTCGTTTCTTCAGATCCTTCAACGCGCCGTCAATCAGCCGGCGTTCCGCCTTACGTTTGAGCATGCCGAGCATCGGGATGGCCAGGTCGACCGAGAGCTCGTAGGTGACGTCGGTGCCAGATCCCTTGGGCACCAACCGATATGAGCCTTCGAGCGCCTTGAGTAGCGAGCTGGATTCCAGCGTCCAGCTCAGCGATTGCCGATCGGCCGGCCAGTCGTAGGACATGACCAGGGTGTCCTTGAAGATGGTGGCGTCCATCAGCATCCGGGCACGTTTGGGGTAACCCTCGTTGTCGGCTTCCAGGACTTCGACTTGCTTGTACTCCGAAATCCATTCGGGGTAGGCCTCGAGGTCGGCGATCGCCTTCATCACCTCGCCCGGGTCCGCATCGATGTGGATCGTTTGCGTCGTCTTGTCCGCCACCTGGCTGCGTCCCTCTCTCCCCCGAGCCGTTGTCCTGCCGGCGGGTGGCCCCACCGGTGCGGGAGTGCGCCGCCTCCGAAGCTCCGCAGCGAAACGGTACTCTCCGGGCCAACCCTGATCCGGCTAAACTACCGGAGAAACACCCACCGGACGTGACCGTTCGAGGGTCGTTTTCACTTCGAAGGCCATTTTCTTTCCCGCCACCCGGCGGCGGTGTGTCATTTTGGCCAGATTCATCTTGGCCAGCTGCCAGGCCGCCACACCGGACGGTTCGGCGTGCAGGAAATAGTGCAGCAGCACGCCGTCCAGCGTGGGCTCCAGCCAGATCTCCATGGTGCCGGTCAGCGCGCCGGTGACGGCCCACCTGATGCCCTTTTCGGCACGATCCTCGACCACATCCAGCCTCAGGTCGGGCCACCACCGACGCCAGCTGGCCCGATCGGCGATCGCGGCACCGACCTTCGCGCCGTCGGCGGCGACGAACATCTCGTCGGCAACCTGGATGCTGTTCACCGTTTCAGCTTTGCACACCGATTCACCCGGCAAACCGGCCGGATTAGGCTGGGCCAGAGAAAGCCGGCATCTGAGAAGTCAAGAGAAGTCAAACGAGGTATACGAGTGCGTGAGCTAAGCGTTCCTGCCCGCTTCAAAGTCGACGAGCGCGAAAGCGTCGCGGCCATGGTCTTCGATCACGAGCGCGACGATCCCGACGTCGTGATCTACCAGCGCCTGATCGACGGCAGCTGGACCGACGTCAAGTGCGCCCAGGCGGCGGACGAAATCCGTTCTGCAGCACTAGGTTTGATCTCACTCGGGGTGGAGCCCGGCGACCGGGTGTCCATCTTTTCGGCCACCTGCTACGAGTGGGCGATCCTCGACCTGGCGATCCTGGCGGTGGGCGCCGTCACGGTGCCGATCTATGAGACGTCCTCGGCCGAGCAGGTGCGCTGGGTGCTGCAGAACTCCGAGGCCGTGGTGGCGTTCGCTCAGACCGACGCGCACGCCGCCATGGTCACCGAGCTGACCGGCGAACTGCCTGCCCTGCGCCGGGTGTTGCACATCGACGGTTCGGGACCCAAGGCGCTCGACCAGCTGACGGAAGAGGGCGCGTCGGTCGACAAGGCCGAGCTGACCGCCCGGCTGGACGGGCTGCGGTCGTCGGACCCGGCGACGCTCATCTACACCTCGGGCACCACCGGGCGCCCCAAGGGCTGCCAGCTCACGCATGCCAACCTGCTCAACGAGATCCGCGGCACCCAGGAGTGCCTCCCGACGCTGCTGCGCAAGGGCGAGCGGCTGCTGGTGTTCCTGCCGCTGGCCCACGTGCTGGCCCGGGCGCTGACGTTGTCGGCGTTCGCCAGCAAGGTCACCGTCGGATTCACCAGCGACATCAAAAACCTGCTGCCGATGTTGGCGGTGTTCAAGCCGACCGTGGTGGTGTCGGTGCCGCGGGTGTTCGAGAAGGTTTACAACACCGCCGAGCAGAACGCCTCCAACGACGGCAAGGGTCCGGTCTTCAAGGCGGCAGCGCAGACCGCGGTGGACTGGAGCCAGGCGCAGGACAGCGGCCGGCCCGGGCTGGTGTTGCGCGCCAAGCACGCGCTGTTCGATCGGCTGGTGTACAGCAAGCTGCGCGCGGCGCTGGGCGGCGACTGCCACGCGTCGGTCTCCGGCGGGGCGCCGCTGGGCGCGCGGCTGGGCCACTTCTACCGCGGCGCGGGCGTGACCATCTACGAGGGCTACGGCCTGACCGAGACCAGCGCCGCGATCACGGTCAATCAGATCGGCGCCCTGAAGATCGGGACGGTCGGAAAGTTGGTGCCCGGCAACAGCATGCGCATCGCCGACGACGGCGAGCTGTTGGTGCGCGGCCCCGTGGTGTTCAGCGGCTACTGGAACAACGAGCAGGCCACTGACGAGGCGTTCACCGACGGCTGGTTCCGCACCGGCGATCTCGGCAAGGTCGACGAGGACGGCTTTTTGGCCATCACCGGCCGCAAGAAGGAGCTCATCGTCACCGCGGGCGGCAAGAACGTCGCCCCGGCCGTGCTGGAGGATCAGCTGCGGGGGCACCCGTTGATCAGTCAGGCGATGGTGGTCGGGGACAACAAGCCGTTCATCGGCGCACTGATCACCATCGACCCCGAGGCGTTCGACGGCTGGAAGAACCAGCACCGCAAGGCATCCGGCGCTTCGGTGGGCGATCTGACCACCGATCCCGACCTGGTCGCCGAGGTGGAGGCGGCCGTCAAGAAGGCCAACCAGCAGGTGTCACACGCCGAGTCGATCCGGAAGTTCCGCATTCTGCCGGTCGACTTCACCGAGGACACCGGCGAGCTGACACCGACGATGAAGGTCAAGCGCAATGTGGTGGCCGAGAAGTTCGCCTCCGAGATCGAGGCGATCTACAACAAGGATTAGCCAGTCAGCAGGTGGGCAAGCCGGGTCGCCAGCGTGTCCCAGCGCCACTGCGAGGTCACCCATTCCCGGCCGGCGGCGCCCATCGCGGCCGCGCGCTCGCGGTCGGTCAGCAATTCGGTGACGGCCTCGCCGACCTCGTCCACCGAACCGCCGTCGATCACCAGCCCAGTCTTGTTGTGCTGCACCGCTTCCGGGGCCCCGCCGGAGTCGCCGGCGACCACCGGCACACCGGTGGCGGAGGCCTCCAAGAACACGATGCCCAGCCCCTCGACGTCCATACCCCCGCCGCGGGTGCGGCACGGCATCGCGAACACGTCGGCCAGCGCGTGATGCGCGGGTAACTCGTCGCCGGGCACGGCGCCGGTGAACGTCACGTGGTCGGCCACGCCGCAGTCGCGGGCCAGCCGTTGCAGCGTCTCGAGGTACGGTCCGCCGCCGACGATCACCAGTGCGGCGTCGTCGACGCGGCGCCGGATCGACGGCAGCGCCTTGATCAACACGTCCTGGCCTTTGCGCGGCACCAACCGCGACAGGCACACCACGGTGGGTCGGTCGCCCAACGCGTAGCGGTCGCGCAGCTCGTCGCGGGCGGCCGGGTCGGGCTTGAATCGGTCGGTGTCCACGCCGGGCGGCAGGTACTCCAGCGACGCCGTGCGCCCGAACGCGGGCGCGAACCGCGACCGGGTGTAGCGGCTGACGAACGTGACGACGTCGGTGTCCTCACCGATGCGGCGCAGCACCGAGCGGGCCACCGGCAGCATCGACCACCCCACTTCGTGCCCGTGGGTGCTGGCCAGCACCCGCCTCGCGCCCGCCTGCCGGGCGCGCTGGGCCAGCAGTGCCAACGGTGCCGCGGCGCCGAACCAGACGGTGGCGATGTCGTGTTCGGCGATCAGCCGTCGCATCCGGCGATCGACCGCGGGAACGGGCAGCATCAGCGTGCCCGGATGCCGCACCACGCGATAGCCGGCCACCTGGGCCGCATTGTCGAATGCCTCCGCGCCCTTCCACTTCGGCGCGTACACGGTGACGTCATGCGACCCCGCTGCTAAGTCGGGTCTGACCAGCCGGGAGACGAACTCCCCCAGGTACGACTGGATGCCGCCCCGTCGGGGCGGAAAGTCGTTGGTTACCAGCAGGACCCGGCTCACCCGGTCAATCTATCGGGCCGCCCACTCGTGCCAGCGCACGAGCACGATCGACACGTCGTCGCCCAGCACGTCGTGCAGTGCGGTGGGCACGTCGACGCGGGTGGCTCCGCAGGCGGCCACGTAGAGGTCGCGCAACTTCTGCGTCCCGTACGTGTCCGCCACGAAGCGGGCGAACCACCACGCCCGGTCATAGGCCGAGGAGCGCTGGGTTCCGGGCGTGTCCAGGTCGGCGTCCGACGGCAGCATGAGGGGCACCGGCAGCGCGTCGGCCGGCACGGGTGCAGGCAACCGCGCGACGTAGTCGGCGACCCCTTCGGTCAGCCAGCGGGGCGCGCCCAGCGCGGTGTCGGCACGCGCCGCGTAGTGAAAAAGCTCATGGGTCAACACAATTCGCAGAGCTTTTTGGCTCATGCCGGTCGCACCCGGCGCGAACACGATCCGCTCGCCGGTCGCGAGTCGCCGCGCCGGATCGACGTGGTCGGCGACCGTGACCGCCGCGATGTCGGCCCACTGCGATCCCGGTCCCCCGCCGGCGGCGGCGTGGAACTCCTCGTCGGTGCCGGCGACCACGATGGAGATGTCGCGCGTCCAATCCGGGCCCCAGAAGCCCTGCACCGCCGCGACCGCGTCCCCCATGTCGGCCTCGATCCACGCCATCAGGCGTTCGACGGCCGGGACGTTGGAGCCGAGCAACCGGACGTGCCGGTCGCCGACGCGGAACTGCTGTGTCACCTGGCTGGTGTGCGCGTGCCCGGGCGTCACCACCTGCGCGTGCCTGATAGGCCTGTCGCGGTCGGCATGCAGCGGCACGGCAGCTGCAGTGATCAGCTCGACGACGAACACCCAGGCCAGCAGGATCGGCGGCCAGCGGCGTCCGGGGCGGTTAGTAGCGACGCGCGTCGTGAATCGGCCCGGCGGCGTCCATCGGCACCACGCGTACCGGCACTCCGTAGGTGGAGGAGTGGATCACCATGCCATCACCGACATAGATGCCGCTGTGTGATGCATCGGAGTAGAAGGTCAATACGTCACCGGGCTGCAGGTCCGACAGCGCCACCGGCTGTCCGCCTTGCGACTGGGCCTGGCTGGAGTGCGGCAGTGAGATGCCGGCCTGCTGGAACGCCCACATCACCAGTCCGGAGCAGTCGAACGCACCGGGACTTGCGCCGCCCCATACGTAGGACGACCCGACCTGGGTCAACGCTGCCTGCACGACGGTCGCGCGGTCACCCGAAGGCGCCGGTGCCGGTCCGGGCATCCCCGGGAACCCGGGCCCGGGCAGTCCCTCCGGCATTGGTGGCGCAGGCGCCATAGCCGCGTCCGGCGGCGGAGGTGCACCGGGCGGTGCGGCCTCCGGCGCCGGTCCGTTGGGCAGCACCGCCACCGCCGGAACCGCGCCGGGGTCGGCGAGTGCCGTGCGCTGCTGCGGCGTCAACGAGACGTACTGCGATTTCACGACGGCGATCTGGACCTGCAGCTCGCTCTGCTTTTTCTGCAGACCCGCGCGGACCGCGGCGGCCTGTTCGGCCGCGTTCTTGGCGTCGGCGGCGGACTTCAGGGACGCCTGCTCGGCCTTGGCGGCCTGCTCTCCGGCGGCGCGGTAGCTGTTCATCTGGACGGTCATCTCGGTCCCCAGCACCTGCTGCAACGACAATTTGTCGATGAGCTGCTGCGGCGACTGGGCCGTCATCAGGGCGTTCATCCCGTCGGTACGACCACCCATGTACGTCGCGACCGCGAGCTTGTTGACCGCGGTCTGGAAAGTGCTCAGCCGCTCCCTGGCCGCCGCGAGGGCCGCCTGGTCGTCGGCGTGCTTCTTGTCCGCGGCATTCTGAGCCGCCAGCTTGGCGTTCAGGTCGAGCTGCGCGGTGTGCATCGCCTCGCTGGTCTGCTCCGCAGCGCGGGACAATTCGTTGAGTTTTGCGATCGCGTCGGCTGCAGGGTCGGCCGCCACATGGGCGGCCAGCGCACCGGATAACACGGTGAACCCGGCAAGCGTTCCGACGCAGGCGCGCGTAAATGCACGCGCAATCGAATGCTTAGAGCCAAGCCTCAAGAGAAAGTTTCCTTAAAACTGCCACAAACTGGGAACGTGGTTTTGCCATCGAGCCGGTTTAGGTCTCAAACAGGTTACGAAACGATATACGAGTTTGTCCAAAGGGGACGGTTAAGAAAATGGGCAGAATTCTGTCAAAACTGTGAGAGCGCAGCTAGGTGGCGCGGATAAGGCTCGCGCTGTCTTTTGTTGGGGCACAAGGCAATCAAGCTACACCAGTTCCCTGGGATCGCGGGGACCCGCACTCGCGGTGTATCGGCACCAGACGCAACCGTGGCGCTAGTCCGACCTCGGCGAGCACTTCGAGAGCGGCGCGCTCGTCCTGCATCAGCGTTTCGGGCACCCCGAGCAGCACGCTGACGACGCAATCTCGGCATGCCGCGCCGCGCACCGCGCAGTCGTCACAGTCGATGACTACCGGTTCGCTGCTGTGAGCCGTGGGGGCCATGGGGTGAGTCCTCTCGATCGAGCTCAGTCCGTCTGCCCGCACGCTAACCGCGGGCACCGACAACTAGCGCTCGGCGTGGCTGAGCGTGGGCTGTCGGTGCGGGTGCTTACCGTCACGTGCCATGGGTGTGACCGGCTCGAATCAGCTGAGCTTCGCTGAGCTGGGGTCGGCTTTCGATTCCGAGGCCCTGTCGCTGCGCCAGACCACCTTCGTCGTGGTGGACCTCGAGACGACGGGCGGACGAGCCAACGGCACCGACGACAAGACCGCCGACGCCATCACGGAGATCGGCGCGGTCAAGGTCCGCGGCGGCGCCGTGCTCGGCGAATTCGCCACGCTGATAGATCCTCAGCGCAGCATCCCGCCGCAGATCGTCCAGCTGACCGGCATCACGTCGGCGATGGTCTTCGACGCCCCGACCATCGACGCGGTGCTGCCGATGTTCCTGGAGTTCGCCCGGGACTCGGTGCTGGTGGCGCACAACGCCGGGTTCGACATCGGGTTCCTGCGCGCCGCGGCGCAACGATGCAACATCGCCTGGCCCCGGCCGCCGGTGCTGTGCACGGTCCGGCTGGCCCGGCGCGTGCTGAGCCGCGAGGAAGCCCCCAGCGTGCGGCTGGCCGCCCTGGCGCGGCTGTTCAGCGCATCCTGCGAACCCACCCACCGCGCCCTGGACGACGCCCGCGCCACCGTCGACGTGCTGCACGCCCTCATCGAGCGCGTCGGCAACCAGGGCGTGCACACCTTCGCCGACCTGCGTGCCTACCTGCCGAACGTGACGCCGGCCCAACGCCGAAAAAGGGTGCTCGCGGAGGGGCTGCCGCACCGGCCGGGGGTGTACCTGTTCCGCGGGCCGTCGGGCGAGGTGCTCTATGTCGGCACCGCCGTCGATCTGCGGCGCCGGGTCGGCCAGTATTTCACCGGCGCCGACCCCCGCGGCCGGATGAAGGAGATGGTCACGCTGGCGAGCGCCGTCGAGCACGTCGAGTGCGCGCACGGGCTGGAGGCCGGTGTGCGCGAACTGCGGATGCTGGCCGCGCATGCCCCGCCGTACAACCGCCGGTCGAAGTTTCCGCAGCGGTGGTGGTGGGTGGCCCTGTCCGACGAGGCGTTTCCGCGGCTTGCGGTCGTGCGCGCGCCGCACCACGACCGTGTCGTCGGCCCGTTTCGGTCGCGGGCCGACGCGGCCGAAACAGCGGCGCTGCTGGCGCGTTTCACCGGGGTGCGGACCTGCACCACGCGGCTGTCGCGCTCGGCGCTGCACGGGCCGGCCTGCCCCCCTCTCGAGGTGTCACCCTGCCCCGCCGGGCGCGACCTGACGGCCACCCAGTACGCCGCGGCGGTGGCGCGCGCTGCGGACCTGATCGACGGGCTGGACAACACCGCCCTGGCCGCGGCCGTCCAACAGGTCAGCGCGCTGGCCGAGCGCAGCCACTACGAGAGCGCCGCGCGCCTGCGTGATCGCACCGCGACGGCCGTCGACACACTGTGGCGGGCCCAGCGGCTGCGCGCGCTGGCCGCGCTGCCCGAGCTGATCGCCGCGGCGCCGGACGCTGAGGGCGGCTATCACCTCGCCGTCATCCGGCACGGCCAGCTGGCCGCCGCCGGCAGCGCCACCCGCGGAGTGCCCCCGATGCCGGTGGTGGACGCCATCCACGCCGGGGCCCAGGTGATCCTGCCCGCGGCCGCCCCGCTCGGTGGCGCGCTGCTCGAAGAGACCGCGCTCATCGCGCGCTGGCTGGCCACCCCGGGAGTCCGGATCGTGCGGGTCAGCGGTGAAGGCTGGGCGTCGCCGCTGCGGTCGGCCGGCGCCTGGACGCCGTGGGCGGCGTTGGCGCGCTCGGCCCGGCTGGCCTCGCAACAAGATCGGGGCTCAGACCTGCTGGCTGAACCGCACCCATCGCGCGAGCAGCTGTTCGGCCGCGCCGGAGTCGATGGCGGCGCGGGCCCGGGCCAGCCCGTCCTCCCACGCGGGCTGCCATTCAGCGCGGCTGGATAGCCCGGCCTGCGCGACGATCGCGCCGGCCGCGTTGAGCACGACGGCGTCGCGCACCGCGCCCTTGGCGCCGGCGAACACCGCGCGCGCTTCGGCCGCATTGGCTTGCGCGTCGCCGCCCAGCAACTCGTCGAGCTCGGCGCGGGCAAAGCCGAACCCGGCGGGGTCGAACGTCAACTTGTCCACCGTGCCCGCCTGCACGCGCCAGATGGTGCTCGTGGTGGTGGTCGTCAATTCGTCGAGCCCGTCGTCGCCGTGCACGACGAGCACGCTGGCGCGGCGCGCGGCGAACACGCCGGCCATCACCTCGGCCAGGTCGGCGAACGCACAGCCGATCAGCCCGGCGCGCGGCCAGCCCGGATTGGTAAGCGGCCCAAGGAGATTGAACACCGTCGGCACCCCGAGCTCACGCCGCACCTCGGACGTGTGCCGGTACGACGGATGGAAGGTCGGCGCGAAGCAGAACCCGATCCCCACCTCTGCGATGCTGCGCGCGACCTGCTCGGGTTCGAGGTCGATGCGCACCCCGAGCGCCTCGAGCGTGTCGGCGCCGCCGGACAGCGACGAGGACGCGCGGTTGCCGTGCTTGACCACCGGCACACCGGCGGCAGCGACCACGATCGCGGCCATGGTGGACAGGTTGACGGTGTTGACGCCGTCGCCGCCGGTGCCGACGATGTCGACGGCGTCCTCAGGCACGGCGCCGGGCGGCAGCCGGCGCGCGTGGTCGAGCATGACGTCGGCCAGCTCACCTACCTCGGCCGCGGTGGGAACCTTCATCGTCATCGCCACCGCGAACGCGGCGATCTGCGTCGGCTTGGCGTCGCCGGCCATGATCTGGTCCATCGCCCACGCGGCTTGGCCGCGGGCCAGCTGTTGCCGATCCGTCAACCGCCCCAGGACGTGTGGCCATGACAGGTGTTCCACGCGCCGATCGTCCCACGAGCCGCGACGCGCGCAACAAAATTTCGACCCGGGTAGTGCTGAACAACTACAAAGCGTCATACTTGCGGATGTGACGAGCGCTGTAGGCACCTCGGGGACTGCGATCACGTCGCGAGTTCATTCGCTCAATCGGCCCAATATGGTCAGTGTTGGCACCATAGTCTGGCTATCCAGCGAGCTGATGTTCTTTGCTGGCCTGTTCGCCATGTACTTCACGGCACGTGCGCAGGCGGGCGGCAAGTGGCCGCCGCCGCCGACCGAGCTGAACCTGTATCAGGCCGTGCCGGTGACGCTGGTGCTGATCGCGTCGTCGTTCACCTGCCAGATGGGGGTGTTCGCGGCCGAGCGCGGCGACATCTTCGGGCTGCGCCGCTGGTACTTCATCACGTTCTTGATGGGCCTGTTCTTCGTGCTCGGCCAGGGCTACGAGTACTTCCACCTGGTGACGCACGGGACGACCATCCCCAGCAGCTCCTACGGCACGGTCTTCTATCTGGCCACCGGCTTCCACGGGCTCCACGTGACCGGCGGCCTGATCGCCTTCATCTTCCTGCTGGCCCGCACCGCCATGACCAAATTCACGCCGGCGCAGGCGACCGCCAGCATCGTGGTCTCGTACTACTGGCACTTCGTGGACATCGTGTGGATCGCGTTGTTCGCGGTGATCTATTTCATTCGATAAGGAGTGAGCGGTTGAAGAAGCTGGGGTTCACTCGACGCGCTGGACGCGGTACCCCCCTCGCCCGGCGCCGCTTGCGCCGCCGCTTGTCCGGAGGTCTGCTGCTGCTGATAGCGCTGACCATTTCGGGCGGGCTGGCGGCGGTGCTCACCCCCTCACCCCAGGTGGCCGTCGCCGACGAGAACAACTCGGCGCTGCTGCGCACCGGTAAGCAGCTGTTCGACACCTCGTGCGTGTCGTGCCACGGCGCCAACCTGCAGGGTGTCACCGACCACGGGCCCAGCCTGATCGGCGTCGGCGACGCCGCGGTGTACTTCCAGGTGTCCACTGGCCGGATGCCCGCCATGCGTGGTGAGGCCCAGGCCATGCGGAAGGACCCGATCTTCGACGAATCGCAGATCGACGCCATCGGCGCCTACGTGCAAGCCAACGGCGGCGGCCCGACCGTCCTGCGCAACCCCGACGGCAGCCTCGCGATGCACTCGCTGCGCGGTGAGGACCTGGGCCGCGGCGGCGACCTGTTCCGGCTGAATTGCGCGTCGTGCCACAACTTCACCGGCAAGGGCGGGGCGCTGTCGTCGGGCAAGTTCGCGCCGGACCTCGGCGAAGCCAACGAGCAGCAAATCCTCACGGCGATGCTGACCGGCCCGCAGAACATGCCGAAGTTCTCCGACCGCCAGCTCTCGCTCGACGCGAAGAAGGACATCATCGGCTACGTCAAGACCGCAGCCGAAGAGCGTGCTCCCGGCGGCTACGGCCTCGGCGGATTCGGACCCGCGCCCGAGGGCATGGCCATGTGGATCATCGGGATGGTGGCCGCTATCGGGCTGGCATTGTGGATTGGGGCGCGATCATGAGCGACACCGACAAAGATCCGGCTGGAGGCGAGCCCGACGAGGCGGCGCTGGCGACGATGTCGAACAAGGAACTGCTCGACCTCGGCGGCAAGCTCGACGGCGTCACGATCGCCTACAAGGAGCCCCGCTGGCCGATCGAGGGCACCAAGGCCGAGAAGCGCGCCGAGCGCGGAGTCGCGCTGTGGCTTTTGCTGGGTGGCGGCTTCGGGCTGGCGCTCCTGCTGATCTTCCTGTTCTGGCCGTGGGAGTACAAGCCGCAGGAGGCCAGCGGTAGCCTGCTCTACGACCTGACCACCCCGCTCTACGGCCTGACATTCGGGATGTCCGTCCTGTCGATCGCTGTCGGCGCCGTGCTGTACCAGAAACGCTTTATCCCCGAAGAGATTTCGATCCAGGACCGGCACGACGGCGCGTCGCGCGAGATCGACCGCAAGACGGTAGTGGCGAACCTGACCGATGCGCTGGAGACCTCGACGATCAAGCGCCGCAAGCTGGTCGGAGCCTCCCTGGGGCTGGGCCTGGGCGCGTTCGGCCTGTCCACCCTGGTGGCGTTTGCCGGCGGGCTGATCAAGAACCCGTGGAAGCCGGTCGTGGACACCGCCGAGGGCAAGAAGGCCGTGCTGTGGACGTCGGGCTGGACCCCGCGCTATCACGGCGAAACCATCTACCTCGCGCGCGCCACCGGCAGCGGCGAAGGCGCACCGTTCGTCAAGTTGCGGCCGGAAGACATGGACGCCGGCGGCATGGAGACCGTCTTCCCGTGGCGCGAGTCGGACGGCGACGGCACCACCGTGGCGTCACACGAAAAGCTGTCGGCGATCAAGATGGGTATCCGTAACCCGGTGATGCTGATCCGGATCAAGCCCAGCGACATGGGCCGCGTGGTGAAGCGGCAGAACCAGGAAAGCTTCAACTGGGGCGAGTTCTTCGCCTTCACCAAGGTCTGCTCACACCTGGGTTGCCCCTCGTCGCTGTATGAGCAGCAGTCCTACCGAATCCTTTGCCCCTGCCACCAGTCGCAGTTCGACGCGCTGCACTTCGCCAAGCCGATCTTCGGCCCGGCGGCTCGCGCGCTGGCGCAACTGCCCATCACGATCGACTCCAGCGGGTATCTGGTTGCCAACGGTGACTTCATCGAACCCGTCGGACCGGCATTCTGGGAGCGGACAACAACATGAGCCCACAACTGAGTCCCCCGAAGATCGGCGACATCCTGGCCAAGCAGGGCGAGGACGTCGACACCCGGTATCACCCCTCGGCGGCCGTGCGTCGGCAGCTCAACAAGGTCTTCCCCACGCACTGGTCGTTCCTGCTGGGCGAGATCGCGATGTACAGCTTCATCGTGCTGCTGCTCACCGGCGTGTACCTGACGCTGTTCTTCGACCCGTCGATGACCGAGGTCACCTACAACGGCGTGTACCAACCGCTGCGCGGGATCGAGATGTCGCGCGCCTATCAGTCGGCGCTCGATATCTCCTTCGAGGTCCGCGGCGGGTTGTTCGTCCGGCAGGTCCACCACTGGGCCGCGCTGATGTTCTCGGCGTCGATCATGGTGCACCTGGCGCGCATCTTCTTCACCGGCGCGTTCCGCCGGCCCCGCGAGGCCAACTGGGTGATCGGTTCGCTGCTGCTGATCCTGTCGATGTTCGAGGGTTACTTCGGCTACTCGCTGCCCGACGACCTGCTGTCCGGTCTCGGCCTGCGTGCCGCGCTGTCGTCGATCACGCTGGGCATGCCGGTGATCGGAACCTGGCTGCACTGGGCGCTGTTCGGCGGCGACTTCCCCGGCACCATCCTCATCCCCCGCCTGTACTCGCTGCACATCCTGCTGCTGCCCGGGATCATCCTGGCGCTCATCGGCATGCACCTGGCCATGGTGTGGTTCCAGAAGCACACCCAGTTCCCCGGCCCGGGCCGCACCGAACACAACGTCGTCGGCGTGCGGGTGCTGCCCGTGTTCGCCGTCAAGTCCGGCGCGTTCTTCGCCGCGATCGTCGGCGTGCTGGGTCTGATGGGTGGCCTGCTGCAGATCAACCCGATCTGGAACCTGGGGCCCTACAAGCCATCTCAGGTGTCGGCCGGTTCGCAGCCCGACTTCTACATGATGTGGACGGAGGGCCTGGCCCGTATCTGGCCGGCGTGGGAGTTCTACTTCTGGCACCACACCATTCCCGCGGTCGTCTGGGTCGGCATTCTCATGGGCGTGGTCTTCGGGTTGCTGGTCGTCTACCCGTTCCTGGAGAAGCGGTTCAGCGGCGACAACGCGCACCACAACCTGCTGCAGCGGCCGCGCGATGTCCCGGTGCGCACCTCGATCGGCGCGATGGCGATCTCCTTCTACATGATCTGCACCCTGATGGCGATGAACGACATCATCGCGTACAAGTTCCACATCTCGCTCAACGCGACGACGTGGATCGGGCGCATCGGCATGGTGACCCTGCCGCCGTTCGTCTACTTCATCACCTACCGGTGGTGCATCGGACTGCAGCGCAGTGATCGTGAGGTGCTCGAGCACGGCGTGGAGACCGGCATCATCAAGCGGCTGCCGCACGGTGCCTACATCGAGTTGCACCAGCCGCTCGGCCCGGTCGACAGCCACGGCCACGCGATCCCGCTGGAGTACGCCGGCGCCGCGGTGCCCAAGCGAATGAACAAGCTTGGTTCGGCAGGCTCGCCGGGCTCCGGGAGCTTCCTGCGCGCCGACCCGGCGTCGGAGGACCGCGCGCTGCGCGAGGCGTCACACGCCTCCGAGGAGCGGGTGCTCACCGCGCTGCGTGAATATCAGGAGGGCCGCAACGGCTCCTCCAACGGGGAGCACGGCGAGCACTAGCCCGGCAGGCCCCCGGGCGGCAGGACTCACGGGTCAGTCGTCGGTGCCAAACTGCGATATCGCAGGTGATATCGCATTCCAGAATCACCCGTTGGTCTCTGCGTGATGCTTCCTTCGCGATACCGCGCGCTACGCCGCCAGCGCTCCCCGCAGCTGCCGCACGTAGAACCACTCGATGGCCGGCAGCCCGGCGGTGACGGCGCCCGCCAGCCCGTAGGTGACCCACGACGCCGTGTCCTGGCCGACTGCCATCAGATAGGTCGCCGTGGCCACCCCGATCAGCGCGACCCCCATGGTCCCGGTCAAGGTGACGGCACCGCGCAGCCAGATCCGGTCCACGGTCGCGTCCGTCGACTCGGCCGCGGGCGCCGACGGCTGGATCCGCGCGGGGCGGGCGCGGTCGGCGGTGGGCCGCGCCGCGGGGTGCCCGGTCCGGACCAGCTGCCTGGCCGCACCGCGCGCCGACGCCCCCGCCGGTTGCGCGGGCGGCTCGAAGCGGGACATGCGACGGGCCCGCACCAGGACCGGGATCGCACCGGCGATGATCAGCGCCGAAATGATGATCACGGCATATAACGCCCACGGGGTGTGCGGGCTACTTGTCGCCTTGTGGTAGCCCTGCCCCAGGTTCGCCAGCGCCACGATCGCGGCCGCGCTCACCCCGATCAGCACCAGCCAGACCGCGGCGCACGCCCCGATGAAGATGCGGTCGACAACGTGGGGCGGAACGGTATCCGAACCATGCCGGTATGCCGCATATTTATTCGTCATCAGCAGCTCGTCTGTGGTGCGTCGCTGTTGTTCGACGACAGCACCGCGCCGTCGCTGGTGGTGATCGAGCAGTTGAGCCTGCTGACCCGGAAAAGGCTGGACGCCTGGACGGACCCGACGTCGGACGTCGAGATCGGGGTGACGGTGATCGACCAGGGGATGTACACGTTGTGTTGCGTCCGTGATCGGCCGGCGGCGTCGATGTAGGTCACCGAAATGATGTCTCCCGGGGCTTTGGTGCCGGTCACCGTATAGGTGACCTGGCGCGGAGCGGCCGGCGCGGTGCTCTCCGGGGGCGCGGGTGGGGGCGCCGCGGCCGTACTGGTCGCCGGCGGTGGTGCCGCGCTGCTCGACGGCGGGGGCGGCGGGGGCGGTGGTGGCGGCGGTGTCACTGTCACCGTCTGTGTCTCGGTGGCTGTCGGGGGTGGTGGCGGCGGGGGCGGTGGGGGTGGCGGCGTGGTGGTCGTGATTTGGTCCTGGAAAGGGGGCCCGGACACGGTGGTGGTCGTACTGCTGCCGGGCGCGGCGAGATTTCCGGTGTCACGGCCGGTGACCAACAGCGACACCGAAACCACCAGCGCGATCGCGGCGACGATCGCCGCCACCCCGACCACCCACGGCCAACGCGGGGCATGGCGTTCGTCGCTCCCGGCGGGCTCGTCGTAGTCGTCGTAGTCGTAGAGCCGCAGATCGGCAGGCATATACGGGGAGCTCATGATGTGCTCGGACTCGGGAGCCGAATAGGCGCGCGAATAGATGTCGGTTTCGCTGGTGTTGTCGTGCGGCTCTATTTCTGCTACTTCGCCGCTGTCCTCCGGGGCCGCGTGTGCTGGGAGGGACCCGCTATCGGAATCGGCGTCTTCACGTCCCGGTCCCGGGGGATTCGGCCCGCTCATGTTTGCCTGCCCTGTCCAACTGCAGCTCCAGCGCGCAAGGCCCCGAAGTTACCTCGTTGCATGCACGCTGGGGAGCTTCTCATCTGCCTGGGCAAACCCTACCGAACCGACCGGGACAAAGATGTATCCGCGACCTCGCCACCGATCAACTGATGCCCTGATTGTGACCTTTAAGCAGCCGATCAGTGCTTCTCGGGTCCGATGTAGTACTCGAAGACCAAGCCGGCCGCCGACGACAAGATGAACACCACACCGGCAAAGATCAGCCACGGCAGCCACAGCGCGATACCGACCGCGGTGACCGACCCGGCCAGTGCGATCATGATGGGCCACCAGCTGTGCGGGGCGTAGAAACCCAATTCGCCTGCGCCATCGCTGATCTCGGCGCCTTCGTAGTCCTCGGGCCGGGTGTCCAGCCGGCGTGCCACGAAGCGGAAGAAGGTGGCGGTGATGAAAGCCAGGCCGCCCGTCAGCACCAGTGCCGTGGTGCCCGCCCACTCCACGCCACCGGTGGCGAACAGTGTGGTCAATGTCCCGTACAGCGCCGCGACAAACAGGAAGAACGCGGCGATGAATTCGAACAGCCTCGCTTCGATATGCATTCCGGTGTCCTAACCTGACTGGCTTCCGACCAACTCACCGCGTCGGGTATCGAACGGGTGCGTGGTCGTCGCTACCGGGGACTGGTTGATCGCCTGCAAAGCCTGCGCGTTGGTCTTTCCGTCGATGCGTTGCTGTAGGTAGGCCTTGAAGTCGTTGGCCGAAACCACGCGAACCTCGAAGTTCATCATCGCGTGATACGTGCCGCACATCTCGGCGCAGTGCCCGACGAATGCCCCGGTTTTGGTGATCTGTTCGACCTGGAAAACGTTGACGGAGTTGTTTTCCATCGGGTGCGGCATCACGTCGCGCTTGAACAAGAATTCCGGCACCCAGAATGCGTGAATCACGTCGGCGGCGGCCAACTGGAATTCGATGCGCTTGCCGGCGGGCAGGACCAGCACCGGAATCTCGTCGCTGGTTCCCAGCGTTTCGACCTTGTCGAAGTTCAGGTAGGTGCGGTCTTCGGTGTTGATGCCGTGCACGGGCCCGACGCGTTCTTCGCCGTGAGCGTCCTTGCCCTCCGGCTTGGAGGTCATGGCCTTCTTGCGCGCCTCGTCGGCGCCGTCGTAGGTCAGGGTGCCGTCTTTGAAGTTGATCCGTTGGTAGCCGAACTTCCAGTTCCATTGGAAGGCTGTGACATCGACCACCACTTCGGGGTCCTTGGTCACGTGCAGCATCTTCTCCTGCACCACCACGGTGAAATAGAACAACACCGAGATGATGAGGAACGGCGTCACGGTCAGCGCCAACTCCAGCGGCATGTTGTAGCCGAACTGGCGCGGCAGCTCGGTGTCGGATTCCTTGCGCCGGTGGAAGGCGGCCGACCAGAAGATCAGGGCCCAGACGAGGACGCCGACCACCAGGGAGGCGATCACGGCTCCGACCCAGAGCTCCCGGTTGACGTGGGCCTCCGGGGTGATGCCGTCCGGCCAGCCCATTCCCAACGCTTCCGACCAGCTGCATCCGCTCAGGGTGACCGCCAGCACGCCCAGCGTGGCGACCAGCGCCAACCGTCGAACTGACTTCGAAAAACGGGCTGGCCCGCGAGGTGTCACGTCCGCGCCTCCTGTATCGCAAGCTGGGCCTATTGCATGGATCGGATTCGAATACTACGCAGCGTAGACCACGACGCTCACCCGGGCGACGATGCGTGCCGAAACCGCGCCCAACGGGCCCGCTCGAGGACCAGGAACGACGCCGAATGCTGGCATACTGGGGCGCCGTGTGTGGATTGCTCGCGTTCGTGGCCGGCCCGGACGGCACGACCGCTACGGCCGAGCGAGCCGACCGCGCCATCGCCGACGCCTCGCACCTGATGCGCCACCGCGGCCCTGACGAGCCCGGCACCTGGTACGACCCCAACGCCGATGGTGAAGTCGTGTTCGGGTTCAACCGCCTCTCGATCATCGACATCGCGCATTCGCACCAGCCGCTGCGGTGGGGGCCGCGACAGTCTCCCGACCGCTACGTGCTGGTGTTCAACGGCGAGATCTACAACTACCTCGAGCTGCGCGAGGAATTGCGCACCCGGCACGGCGCCGTCTTCGCCACCGACGGCGACGGCGAGGCCGTCGTCGCCGGCTACCACTACTGGGGCACGGACGTGCTCAAGCGCCTGCGCGGCATGTTCGCCTTCGCGCTGTGGGACACGGTGACCCGCGAATTGTTCTGCGCCCGCGACCCTTTCGGCATCAAGCCGCTGTTCATGGCGACCGGCAGCGGCGGCACCGCGGTCGCCAGCGAGAAGAAGTGCCTGCTGGATCTGGCCGATTTGATCGGCTTCGACACCGCCATCGACGAGCGGGCGGTGCAGCACTACACGGTCCTGCAGTACGTCCCGGAGCCCGAAACCCTGCACCGCGGCGTGCGCCGGCTGGAATCGGGCTGCTACGCCAGGATCCGGGCCGGCGCCGAGCCGGAGATCACCCGCTACTTCGTGCCGCGCTTCGCCGCCACACCGATCACGCCCGGCACCGAACAGGCCCGCTACGACGAGATCACCGCGGTACTCGAGGACTCGGTGGCCAAGCACATGCGCGCCGACGTCACCGTCGGGGCGTTTCTGTCCGGGGGCATCGACTCGACGGCGATTGCCGCGCTGGCCATCCGGCACAACCCGCGACTGATCACGTTCACCACGGGTTTCGAGCGCGAGGGCTTCTCCGAGATCGACGTCGCGGTGGCCTCGGCCGAGGCGATCGGGGCCCGCCACATCGCCAAGGTGGTGAGCCCCGACGAGTTCGTCGCCGCCCTGCCCGAGATCGTCTGGTACCTCGACGAGCCGGTCGCCGATCCCGCGCTGGTTCCGCTGTTCTTCGTGGCCCGCGAGGCGCGCAAGCACGTCAAGGTGGTGCTCTCCGGCGAGGGCGCCGACGAGCTGTTCGGCGGCTACACGATTTACCGGGAACCGTTGTCGCTCAAGCCCTTCAACTACTTGCCCCGGCCGCTGCGGCGCTCGATGGGTAGGGTCTCCAAGCCGCTGCCCGAAGGCATGCGCGGCAAGAGCCTGCTGCACCGCGGGTCGCTGACGCTCGAGGAGCGCTACTACGGCAACGCCCGCAGTTTCTCCGACGCGCAGCTGCGCGACGTGCTCGGCGCCTTCCGCGA
The DNA here is from genome assembly GCA_963758775.1 of uncultured Actinomycetota bacterium. Taxonomy (GTDB): domain Bacteria; phylum Actinomycetota; class Actinomycetes; order Mycobacteriales; family Mycobacteriaceae; genus Mycobacterium. The sequence continues at coordinate 194,827 of CAVWWU010000008.1, read as the reverse complement.
GGACTGGACCCACACCGACGTCACGGCGTCGGTGTACGCCGAATCGGTCGCCTGGGACCCGGTGGCCCGCATGCAGCACATCGACCTGTTCACCTGGCTACGCGGCGACATCCTGGTCAAGGCCGACAAGATGACGATGGCCAATTCGCTGGAGCTGCGGGTGCCGTTCCTGGACCCCGAGGTGTTCGCGGTGGCGTCGCGGCTTCCGGTGGACGCCAAGATCACCCGAACCACCACCAAGTACGCACTGCGGCGGGCGCTGGAGCCGATCGTCCCGGCGCACGTGCTGCACCGGCCGAAGCTGGGCTTCCCGGTCCCGATCCGGCACTGGCTGCGCGCCGGAGAGCTGCTGGAGTGGGCGTACGCAATGGTGGACTCGTCGCAGACCGATTACCTGATCAACAGGCCCGCCGTGCGACGGATGCTCGACGAACACCGCACCGGCGCCGCCGATCACAGCCGCCGGCTGTGGACGGTGCTGATTTTCATGTTGTGGCACGCGATCTTCGTCGAGCACAGCGTCGTGCCGCAGATCAGCGAGCCGGTCTACCCGGTCGAGTTGTAGCGGTTAAGCGAGCACCGCGGCGATCTCGGCGGCGGCCTCGTCGCCGTAGGCGCCGGCCAGCCGGGTCTTGGCGACCTCGGCGTCCCATTCCCATTCCTGGGTTCCGGTGGACTCCAGCACCAGCACAGCGACCAGCGAACCCAGCTGCGCCGAACGCTCGAGGCTCAGCCCCGCGCTGCGCCCGGTCAAAAAGCCGGCCCGGAACGCGTCGCCGACCCCGGTGGGGTCGGTCAGGCTGTTCTCGGGCACCACGTCGACGTGGGTGGTGGTGCCGTCGCGCTCCACGATGTCCACGCCCTTGGCGCCCAGGGTCGTCACCCGCAGGTCGACCTTGGCCAGCACGTCGGCCTCCGACCAACCGGTCTTGGACAGCAACAGCTCCCACTCGTAGTCGTTGGTGAACAGGTAGGCCGCACCGTCGATGAGCTTGTCGATCTCGTCCCCGGACAACCGCGGCAGCTGCTGCGACGGGTCGGCGGCGAAGGCCAGCCCGAGCTTGCGGCACTCCTCGGTGTGCACCACCATCGCGCCGGGGTCGTTGGCGCCGATGATGACCAGCTCCGGCTTGCCGACCGAGGACACGACGTCGGCGAGCTTGATGTTGCCGGCCTCCGACATGGCACCGGGATAGAACGATGCGATCTGGGCCATGTCCTCGTCGGTGGTGCAGACGAAGCGCGCCGTGTGCGCGGTTTCGGAGATCAGCACGCTGTCGCAGTTGACGCCGTGGCTCTGCAGCCATTCCCGGTATTCGCCGAAGTCGTCACCGGCAGCACCGACCAGCGCCACGTCGCCGCCGAGCACGCCGATGGCGAACGCGATGTTTCCGGCTACGCCGCCGCGGTGAATCACCAGGTCGTCGACCAGGAAGCTGAGCGACACCTTCTGCAGGTGGTCGGCCAAGAGGTGTTCGGAGAATCGACCGGGAAAGCGCATCAGGTTGTCAGTCGCTATCGAACCGGTCACCGCGATCGTCACGAAAATTTCACCCTTCTTTGGTTAGCCCGCCTAGCCTACCCACGGGAATCGGGCCGCGATGGCTGGCCCCGTTACGGCGCCGCCGTGTGCGCTAGCCTGCCTACAAAGTTGCTCGTAGTGACCTAGTCCGCCCCGCACCCGACCGCAGGAGAAGCACCAATGGCCGGTCCGCACTCGCCGAATCCTACTGTCGGCGCCGACGGACCGCCGCCGCAGAGCCCGCCCGATACTCCCCCATATTCCAACCCATATTCCAGGGGCGAACAGCACCAGCCCGCGCTCTTCGAATATCCCGGCAACTACCCCACCCGGCCGAAACCACGTCGCCGGGGGTTGGTCATCGGCCTGCTGGTGGCCATCGCCGTGGTGGCGGCGACGACGACGGCGATCGTGTACGGCGTACAGACCAACGGCGCCAACACCGGCGGCGCGTTCTCCGAGGGTTCGGTCAAGACGGCGGTCCAGGGCTACCTGGACGCTCTGGCGCACCGCGACGTCGACGCCATCGAGCGCAACGCGCTGTGTGGCCTCTACGACGGCGTCCGGGACCGGCGCTCCGACCAGGCCCTGGCCAAGCTGAGCAGCGACGCGTTCCGCAAGCAGTTCTCCGAGGCAGAGGTGACCTCGATCGACAAGGTGGTCTACCTGTCGCAGTACCAGGCTCAGGCGCTGTTCACCATGAAGGCGTCATCGGCGGCCGGCGGCGCGATGCACGGACAGGTGCAGGGCATCGCGCAGCTGCTGTTTCAGCGCAACCAGATTCTGGTGTGCTCGTATGTGCTGCGAAACGTGGGCGTGAACTAGCCCGGATCAGTTGAACGAGTCGCCGCAGGCGCACGAACCGGTGGCGTTGGGGTTGTCGATGGTGAAACCCTGCTTCTCGATGGTGTCGACGAAGTCGATCGACGCGCCTTCGACGTAGGGCGCGCTCATCCGGTCCACCGTGAGGGTGACCCCGCCGAAGTCCGCGGTCAGGTCGCCGTCCAACGTCCGGTCGTCGAAGAAGAGGTTGTAGCGCAGCCCGGCGCACCCGCCCGGCTGGACCGCGATCCGCAGCGCCAAGTCGTCGCGTCCCTCTTGGTCCAGCAGGGACTTCGCCTTGGTGGCGGCGGCCTCGGTCAGGTTCACGCCATGGGTTTTGGCGCTCGTCTCGTTCTGCACCGTCATTGCTTCTCCCACATGTCTCGCGTTTTGGTGTACCCCGGCTGCTCCGCCTGGGGAAAGCCCACTGCCTTAACGGTACCTTGCTGCGCCGGTATTCCCGAGTCGCTCGGCCACAACGGACGCCAAACCCATCAGCTGGTTGGCCGCGTCGGCCTGCGCCAACCGCACCGAACCGGCGTATTCGGCGATCGACAACGCGGCCATGATGCCCGCTAACCGTGACGCGGACTTGTCCAGGGACACCTGCCCGGCCAGCACCACCACCGGGATCCCCAGTGGACGGGCCGCGTCGGCCAGCGCACCGACCACCTTCCCGTGCAACGACTGCTCGTCGAACTGGCCCTCACCGGTGACGATCAGCTCCGCGACGGCGAGGTCCTCGGCCAGGTGGGTGTGCTCGGCGATGATCGCCGCGCCGGATTTGCAGCGGCCGCCCAGCGCGAGCAGCGCCGCGCCGATGCCGCCGGCCGCACCCGCGCCCGGCTCGCCGCTGACGTCGCGCCCGGCCGCCGCTTCGAGTTCCAGCGCCCACGCCTCGAGGCGGACCTCGAGCGCGGCGACCGTCGGCGTGTCGGCGCCCTTCTGCGGCGCGAAAACCCGGGCCGCGCCCCACGGCCCCAGCAGCGGATATTCGACGTCGGAGGCGGCGATCAGCTCGACCCCGGCCAGCTGTTCACGGGCGGCTTCCAGGCCGCCGAGTTCCGCAACCATCCCCCGCCCGCCGTCGGTGCACGCGCTGCCGCCCAACCCGACCACGATCCTGCGCGCCCCGGCCCGCAGCGCCTCGGCGATGAGCTGCCCGACTCCGCGGCTGCCGGCCTCCAGCGCGGTCTCCGGCGTGGGCGGGCCGTCGAGCAGGGCCAGGCCGCAGGCCTGCGCGCACTCCAGGAAGGCGGTTTTGGATCCACCGTCGAACACCCACGCGGCCTCAACCGGGGTGTCCAGCGGCCCGGAGACGCGCAGCCGGCGCGTTTCCCCCAGCTGACCGGCAAGCACGTCGACGAAACCCGGGCCCCCGTCCGACTGCGGGGCGATCATGAACCGGTCGCCGGGACGCGACCGCGTCCAACCCGTTGCGATGGCGGCGGCCGCCTCGGTGGCCGACAGGCTGTCGCCGAACGAATCGGGGGCCACCAAGACCAGCATCGCCGGCAACTGGAGATGACCGGGCGCGAGGCCATTGTCGGCATCTTCTGCGGCCTTCGAGCCGTCATCCATCACAGGTAGCCGTTCATCAACCGTAAGCGTAGGGCTAGGGGACCTACTGGAGCATGCACACTCGGGGCGCCTCCCGGGACCTTTCCAGCACGTTTACAGGCCGCGTTATTCGCAAAGTAACCTGGCGTCTGTGAAGCTGCTCGGCCGGAAGAAGGGCCACCACGAAGACGCCGCTGAACTGGCGTCACTGACCGACTTGGACGCCGATTCCGGGGCGGGGACGCCGCGGGCGCCGCGCAAGACCGACCCGAAGGGCCGGCCCACACCCAAGCGTGACGACGCGGCCCGGCGCGGCGCCAAGAAGGGCCCGATCGCCCCCGCGCCCATGACCGCTTCCGAGGCGCGCGCCCGGCGCAAGACGATGGCCGGCCCCAAGCTGAGCCGCGACGAGCGCAAGGCACAGCGGGTGACCAGCCGGGCGAAGATGACCGATCGTCGCGAGCGCATGATGGCCGGCGAAGAGAACTACCTGCTGCCGCGCGACCAGGGCCCCGTCCGCCGGTATACCCGCGACATCGTGGACTCGCGGCGCAACCTGCTCGGGCTGTTCATGCCATCAGCGCTGCTCTTGCTGTTCGTCTCGATGGGCGTGCCTCAGCTGCAGCTCTATATGTCCCCCGTGATGATCGGTCTGATGGCCGTGATGGGCGTCGACGCGTTCATCCTGGGCCGCAAGGTCAACAAGAGGGTCGACGCGAAGTTCCCCAGCAACACCGAAAGTCATTGGAAGCTGGCGATGTACGCGGCCGGGCGGGCTTCGCAGATGCGCCGGATGCGCGCGCCCCGGCCGCAGGTCCAGCGCGGCGGCAGTGTCAGTTAGCGGTGCGCACCCTGGTGCTCGGCGGGATCAGGTCGGGCAAGTCGCGGTGGGCTGAGGAGGCCATCGCCGCGTCACTGGCCCCCGATCGGCCGGTCCGGTATCTGGCCCCGGGGCCGGCCCGCTCCGGCGACACGGACTGGGCGCAGCGGATCGCCGCACACCGCGAACGTCGGCCCGCGCACTGGTGCACCGTAGAAAGCGATGACATCGCAACGCAATTGCGCGATTCGCCCGTCCCGACGCTCGTCGACGACCTGGGCGTCTGGCTGACCGGAGTGCTGGATCGCCACCAGGGCTGGGACGGCGCCTCGGTACCGGTTGCGGTCCGCGACGAGATCGACGGCACACTCGCCGCGGTCGGTTCGTTCGCGTCGGCGCTGGTGTTGGTCAGCCCGGAGGTGGGGCTGACCGTCGTGCCGGCCACCGCCTCCGGCCGCCGGTTCGCTGACGAACTGGGCATCCTCAACCAGAGGTTGGCCGCCGCGTGCGAGCGGGTCGTGCTGGTGGTGGCCGGGCAGGCCGTTCCGATCAAACCGTCTGGAAAATAATGGAATTCGCGCCAGTGCAACCGCCCGACGCGGGCGCCGCCGCGGCCGCCCGCGCCCGCCAGGACACCCTGACCAAGCCCCGCGGCGCGCTGGGCCGCCTGGAGGACCTGTCGGTCTGGGTATCGTCGTGTCAGGGCCAGTGCCCGCCAAGACAGTTCGGGCGCGCACGGGTCGTGGTGTTCGCCGGTGACCACGGCGTCGCTTTCCAACCAGCCGGGGGCGGCGTCTCGGCGTACCCGCCGGAGGTGACCGCCCAAATGGTGGCCAACATCGACGCCGGCGGCGCCGCGATCAACGCGCTGGCCGGTGTCGCCGGCGCGACGCTGCGCCTCGCGGACCTGGCCGTGGCCGCCGACCCGCTGTCGCCGCAGATCGGCGCGCACAAGGTGCGGCGCGGCAGCGCGAACATCGCCGTCGAGGACGCGCTGACCGACGCCGAGACCACCGCGGCGATCGCCGCCGGCCGCCAAATCGCCGACGAGGAGGTCGACGCCGGCGCCGACCTGCTCATCGCCGGCGACATCGGGATCGGAAACACCACGCCCGCAGCGGTTTTGGTGGCGGCGATGACGAACGCCGAACCGGTGAGCGTGGTCGGCTACGGAACCGGAATCGACGACGCGGGCTGGGCCCGCAAGACGGCCGCGGTGCGCGACGCCCTGTTCCGCGCCCGGTTGGTGTTGCCCGACCCGGTCGGTCTGCTGCGCTGCGCCGGCGGTGCGGATCTGGCCGCCATCGCGGGCTTCTGCGCGCAGGCCGCCGTGCGGCGCACCCCGCTGATCCTGGACGGCATGGCCGTCACCGCGGCCGCGCTGGTCGCCGAGCGGCTGGCCCCCGGCGCCCGGCAGTGGTGGCAGGCCGGGCACAAATCCACCGAACCGGGGCACGCCCTGGCCCTGGCCGAGCTGGGCCTGGACCCGATCCTGGACTTGCGGATGGCGCTGGGCGAGGGCACCGGCGCCGCGGTGGCGCTGCCGCTGCTGCGCGCGGCGGTCGCCGCACTGTCGTCGATGGCCACCTTCACCGAGGCCGGCGTCTCCGACCGATCCAGCTCGCCGTGATTCGTTCACTGGCAACGGCTTTCAGCTTTGCAACCGTCTTGCCCGTTCCCGGCGCGGCCGCCATGGGCCGGGGCACCATGACGGCGCTGCCGGTGGTCGGCGTAGCGCTGGGCGCGCTGGCCGCGGCCGTTTCGCGGGGCGGAGCGCACGCGTTCGGTTCGTCGAGCCCGCTGCCCGGACTGCTCGCCGTGGCGGTCGTGGCGCTCGCCACCCGTGGCCTGCACATCGACGGCGTGGCCGACACCGCCGACGGACTGGGCTGCTACGGGCCGCCGGACAAAGCGCTGGCCGTGATGCGCGACGGGTCCACCGGGCCGTTCGGGGTGGCGAGCGTGGTGCTGGTGATCGTGCTGCAGGGGCTGTCGTTTTCGGTGCTGGGCGCCGCGGGCATCGTCGTCGCGGTGGCCGCCGGGCGGGTGGCCGCAGTGTTGGCGTGTCGTCGATCCGTGCCGGCGGCCGACGGCAGCGCCCTGGGCTCGCGGGTCGCCGGCACACAGCCCTCGGCAGTCGTAGCAGCCTGGCTGGTGGCGCTTTTCGCCGGTTCGGTGCTGGCCGGTCCGCGGCTGTGGCAGGGCCCGGTGGCCGTGCTGGCGGCGCTGTGTTGCGCCGCCGTCCTGATCGCGCACTGTGTGCGACGGTTCGGCGGCATCACCGGCGACGTGCTGGGCGCCGCGATCGAGCTGACGACGACGGTGAGCGCCGTGACGCTCGCAGGGCTGGCGCGGTTCTAGGGGCCTAGCCCAGGCGGCCCATCCAGCCGTGCGTGTCGGCGAACGTACCGCGCTGGATCCCGGTCAGGGTGTCGCGCAGCGCCATCGTCACCTCGCCCGGCTGGCCGTCGGCGATGGTGAATTCGGCATCGCCGTACTTGACGCACGCGACCGGGGTGATGACGGCGGCGGTGCCGCAGGCGAACACCTCGGTGATCTCGCCGGCGGCGGCCTTCTTCTGCCACTCGTCGATATCGATCTTGCGTTCTTCGACGGCGAAGCCCGCGTCAGTGGCCAACTGCAGCAACGAGTCCCGGGTGATGCCGGGCAGCAGCGAGCCGGACAACTCCGGGGTGACCAGGCGCGCCGAACCGCCGCTGCCGAGCACGAAGAACAGGTTCATCCCGCCCATCTCTTCGACATAGCGCCGCTCGGTGGCATCCAGCCACACCACCTGGTCGCAGCCGTGTTCGGCGGCCTGGGCCTGCGCCAGCAGCGACGCGGCGTAGTTGCCCCCGAACTTGGCCGCGCCGGTGCCGCCCGGGCAGGCCCGCACGTACTCCGTCGACACCCACACGTTGACGGGCTTGATGCCGCCTTCCAAACCAGCTCTGAAGTAGGCGCCGGCCGGCGAGGCGATCACGAGATACCGGTACTGCTTGGACGGACGCACCCCCAGCCCGGGCTCGGTGGCGATGATGAACGGCCGCAGATAGAGCGCGTCTTCCCCGCCGGCGGCGGGCACCCAGGCGTCGTCGACGGCGATCAGCTGGCGCAGCGACTCGAGGAAAACGTCGTCGGGCAGTTCAGGGATGGCGAGCCGCCGCGCGGACGAGCGGAGCCTGGCGGCATTGGCCTCGGGCCGGAACGACACGATCGCCCCATCGGCCCAGCGGTAGGCCTTGAGCCCTTCGAAAACCTCTTGCGCGTAGTGCAACACGATCGCCGACGGATCCAGCTGTATTGGGCCGTAGGCGATCACCCGCGCGTCGTGCCAGCCGCGGCCCTCGTCGTAGTCGATCGAGACCATGTGGTCGGTGTGGTATTTGCCGAAGCCCGGATCGGCCAGGATGGCTGCACGGTCGGCGTCCGTCGCGGGATTCGACGCGCGCGTCACCGTGAACTCGAGTGAGCCGCTGGTCATGGCGCCGATTCTATATGCGCGCGCCAACGGGTTTTTGCCACCGCAATTCCCATCGGCTATCGGGTCTTCACATCGACGAAGGGTGGCCGCACCACCTCGCACTCGACGGCGCGGCCGCGCACGTCGACGGTGATTTGCTGGCCGTCCTCGATGCCGGCATCGGTGTCGATCAGCGCGAGCCCGATGCCGACCTGCAGGGTCGGCGAGAACGTCCCGGACGTGGTGACACCGACTTCGGTCTCCCCTGCCCGCACGGTCAGCCCGGGCCGCAGCACGCCGCGACCGACCATCCGCAGCCCCCGCAACAGCCGTCGCGGCCCGGCCTCCTTTTCGGCCAGCAGTGCGTCGCGACCGAAAAACGCGTCCTTCTTCCAGCCGATCGCCCAGCCGCAGCGGGCCTGCAGCGGCGAGATGTCCAGGGACAGTTCGTGCCCGTGCAGTGGGTAGCCCATCTCGGTGCGCAGCGTGTCCCGGGCGCCCAAACCTGCGGGCTCGCCGCCCGCGTCGGCGACCGCGGTCACCAGCGCGTCGAACACCACGGCCGCCGAATCCCACGGCGGCAGCAGTTCGTAACCGTGTTCGCCGGTGTACCCGGTGCGGCAAACGCGTACCGGCACACCGGAATACGAGGCGTCGGCGTAGCCCATATAGTCCATCTCCGCGGGCAGCCCGAGCGCGCCCAGCACGCCGGCCGACCTCGGTCCCTGCACCGCCAGCACCGCGTACGAGCGGTGCAGGTTAGTGATCTCCAGATCTCCCGGCGCGGCGGCCTGTAGCGCGTCGACAACCGCGGCCGTGTTGGCGGCGTTGGGCACCAGAAAGATCTCGTCGTCGTCGACGTAGTAGGCGATCAGGTCGTCGATGACGCCGCCGGATTCGGTGCAGCACAGGGTGTATTGGGCCTTGCCCGGCCCAATGCGGCCCAGGTCGTTGGTCAGCGCCGAGTTGACGAACTGCGCCGCACCCGGTCCGCGCACCGACGCCTTGCCGAGGTGACTGACGTCGAACAGGCCGACGGCGTTGCGGGTGGCGTTGTGCTCGCTGACGGTGCCGGCATACGACACGGGCATCAGCCAGCCGCCGAACTCGGCGAAGCTGGCGCCCAATTCGCGGTGGCGCTCTGCCAGCGGACCGTCCAGCAATTCAGCCATTTTGCACCCCTCGTCCTCACCTCTTTTATCGCTGCGCTCAATATCGTCGCCGGCGCGCACGACGTACCACCCTAATCCAGCTAGCCTCCTGGCAGACTTGGGCAGGTGTCGGATTCCGTGGACTTCGACGCGTTGGAGGCGGCCGGGATCGCCAACCCGCGCGGGCGAGCCGACCTGATCAAATACCTCGACGCTCTCGGCTTCACGGCCGCGGAGATGGTCGAGGCCGAGAAGCGCGGCCGGCTGTTCGGGCTCGCCGGTGACGTGCTGTCGTGGTCGGGACCCCCGATCTACACGCTGCAGACCGCGGGCGAGGAACTCGGGATCTCCGCCGACGACGTCGCGCGGGCGTGGGCACTGCTCGGCCTGACCGTCGCCGGTCCGGATATCCCCGCGCTGAGCCAGGCCGACGTCGACGCCCTGAGCACCTGGCTCGCGCTCAAGACGGCGGTGGGTGAGGACGGCGCCCATGGGCTGCTGCGGGTGCTCGGCGCCGCGATGGCCCGTCTCGCGGAGGCCGAGTCGACGATGATCCGCGGCGGAATGCCGGACATCCAGATGACCCACACCCGCGACGAGCTCGCCACCGCACAGACCTACCGCGCAGTCGCGGAGTTCGTCCCCCGGCTCGGTGCGCTGATCGACACCGTGCACCGCCACCACCTGATCAGCGCCCGCACGCACTTCGAAGGCGTGCTGCGTGACACGTCGTCGGCGGTGGTGTGCGGCGTTGGTTTCGCCGACCTGTCCGGCTTCACGGCGCTGACCCAGGCGCTGGAGCCTGCGGAGCTGTCCGAGCTACTCAACGAGTTCGCCGGCGCCGTGTCCGACGTCGTGCACGCCGACGGCGGCCGCGTGGTGAAGTTCATCGGCGACGAGGTGATGTGGGTGAGCGCGACGCCCGCGCGGCTGGTGCAGGTGGCCGTCGACCTGGTCGACCACCCGGCGGCGCGCGAGGAAGGCCTGCAGGTCCGCGCCGGTCTCGCTTTCGGCACGGTGCTGGCCATCAACGGGGACTACTTCGGCAACGCGGTCAACCTGGCCGCCAGGCTGGTGGCGGCCGCGGCCCCGGGACAGATTTTGGCGACCTTGGAACTGCACGAGCTGCTGCACGACGAGCTGCCCGACTGGCCGGCCGAGGCCCAAGCCCCGCTGACGCTCAAGGGTTTTGACGCACCGGTAACCGCTTTCGCCCTGCTTCGCCGCGGTGACTAGGGTGAATGCCCGTGACCACTGAATCGGGCTACCAGGTTCCTGCCGTCTCCCCCTCCGTCCAAGTCGCCACCGCGCTGCCCAAGCGCGCCGCGGGTTCGTCGGTCTTGATCGTGCCGGTCGTCTCGACCGGCGTGGAAGACAAGCCCGGAGCGGTCATCGCGGCCGCCGAGCCCTTCCTGACCGGCGAGGCCGTCGCCGAGATCGAGGCAGGCCTGAAGGCGCTGGGCGCGACGGGCGGCACCGAGCAGGTGCACCGGCTGGTGGTGCCGTCGCTGCCGGTGAGCAGCGTGCTGACGGTCGGTCTGGGTAAGCCCCGGCCGGGGTGGCCGGCGGACACGGTCCGCCGCGTCGCCGGCGTGGCCGCCCGGTCGCTCGGCAGCGCCGAGACTGCGATCACCACGCTGACCGCGCTGCCTGCCGAACCCGGCGACGACGTCTGCTCGGCGGCGGTGGAGGGGTTGATCCTGGGTAGCTACCGATTCGACGCGTTCCGCAGCGGCAAGACGGCACCCAAAGACAAAGGGCTGCGCAAGATTACGGTGCTGTCGGACAGCAAAGAAGCCAAAAAGCAAGCCGCGCACGGTGAGGCCGTCGCGACCGCGGTGGCCGCGGCCCGCGACCTGGTCAACACTCCCCCCAGCCACCTGTTCCCGGCCGAATTCGCCAAGCGCGCAAAGGCTTTGGGTGACTCCGCGGGCCTCGAGGTCGAGGTGCTCGACGACAAGGCGCTGAAGAAGGCCGGCTACGGCGGGGTGATCGGCGTCGGCCAGGGTTCGTCGCGGCCCCCGCGGCTGGTGCGACTGATCCATCGGGGTTCGCAGCTGGCTAAGAATCCGAAGCGGGCCAAAAAGGTCGCCTTGGTCGGCAAGGGCGTCACGTTCGACACCGGCGGCATCTCGATCAAGCCGGCGGCGTCGATGCACTACATGACCTCCGACATGGGCGGGGCGGCGGCGGTGATCGCGACCGTGGTCCTGGCCGCGCGGCTGAAGCTGCCGATCGACGTGATCGCCACTGTGCCGATGGCGGAGAACATGCCGTCCTCCACGGCGCAGCGGCCCGGCGACGTGCTGACGCAGTACGGCGGAACCACGGTCGAGGTGCAGAACACCGACGCCGAGGGCCGGCTGATTCTGGCCGACGCCATTGTGCGCGCGTGCGAGGACGACCCGGACTACCTGATCGAGACGTCCACGCTGACGGGTGCCCAGACGGTGGCGCTGGGCGCCCGGATCCCCGGGGTGATGGGCAGCGACGAGTTCCGTGACCGGGTCGCCGAGATCTCGCAACAGGTCGGCGAGAACGGCTGGCCGATGCCGCTGCCCGACGAACTGAAGGACGACCTGAAGTCCACGGTGGCCGACCTGTCCAACATCAGCGGGCAGCGTTTTGCCGGCATGCTGGTGGCCGGGGTCTTCCTGCGCGAATTCGTCGCCGACGGGGTGGCGTGGGCGCACCTCGACGTGGCGGGGCCCGCGTACAACACCGGCAGCGCCTGGGGTTACACCCCCAAAGGCGCCACCGGGGTGCCGACCCGCACCATGTTCGCGGTGCTCGAAGACATCAGCGAAAAGGGCTAGTCAACCGCTAAAACCTGCCGATGAACCCGCGCCGCGAAAGCGAACACCGGGTTTAGTCGCGGTACACAGTGGCTAATCCCTGCTCCGGCAAAATACTTCCGCGAAAGGCGCGAGCATGAATGTGCGACGGTTGATCATGGTGGTGGGGGCGGTGCTTCTGCTGGCCGGCGCGATCGGGCTGTTGATTCCGGTGTCCGTCGGTGACTCCAACGGCGGATCGATCGGGTGCGGCAACGCGATCGCGTCGAATCTGCAGAGCGCGCGCAGCGCCAACGACAAGACCGGGGCGAACATCCCCATCGTCGGCCAATTGGTCCCGCACACCGACTACGTTTCGGAGTGCCAGTCAGCGCTGTCGGGCCGGCGTTCGTGGTCGATACCGCTGGCGATTGTCGGGATCGTCGTTGCCGTCGGCGCCGCGCTGCCGGAGCTCAAAGCACGCCGAACTGCGGGGACTGGCGGTGGCTTAGCCGGGACCGGCTAAGTCCGCATGGCCGGCCGGTGGAACCAGCGGACCTTCTGCTGCCACGCGTGCGCTGAGCTGAACGCGAAGACGACACCACACAGGCTGGCGAACAGCCACACCAGGGCGGTGCCTATCGGCCCCTGCAGCGGCGGGACGAGTGCGGTGGTGGCTCGCACCACGCACGTCGCGATCCCGGAGCCCGTCGCAAACAGGTAGACGTTGGCCACCCGCCGGGAGCGCGGATCCTTACGCAGGATGAGCAGCGCGCGCGCGCCGAACAACAGCAGGTACGTGAGGGTGCCGCAGAGCAGCAACCAGTACACGGTCAGCCAGAAGTCGGTGCGCAGTTCGAAGAAGTCACGCGCATACACGCGGCTGCCGCCGCTCAGCGAGAAGGTGGCCAGCAGCAACGGAATGCACAGTGTGGCCGGCCGCTCCACGTATTGCTTGAACGCCGCCTGGATGGTGTCGTCGTCGCCGAGCCGGCCGAGCGCGTTGTAGACGATGGCCGAGGCCGCCACGATGTAGCAGTCGTGCGCCAGATAGTTCTGTAGGTTCCACTCGCCGGTGAGGCGATGCAGGGCAACGCCGAGGGTGTCGGAGGCCAGCGGCGACATCAGTGCGACGGCGCATCCTTGCAGCGCGATGTTGAGCGTGGCGGCGACTTCCCACCGACAATGCCAGGTCAAGCGCCGTATCCACAGGCTCCATGCGATGGATGCCAGGGTGATGACGATGAGGGCGGTCAGAGCCACGGCTACACCTCTGTACTCGTGTCCGTAAGGGTGAAGGCTAGAGCGGGGGCGCGTCGGAGCGCGGGCGCAATTCGGCGATCGCCGGTCGCCGTCTGCGGGTCTGCACCGCGACGTCGGTCAACACGGGCGCCACGTGCAGCGGCTGTGCCGGATGGCGGGCGCGTCCGCGAATCTCTTCGGCCGCCTCGGCGATCTCTTCGGGATCGATGAACCGGTAGCGCGTCAAGAGCTCGGCGCGATTGATGCCCAGATTGCGGGCCGCGGTGCACAAGTTGTCGGCCGTGATCAATGTGCCCTTGTCCAGTTGGTCGTAATACGTCGACCGGGGCAACTCCATCGCGGTCCAGATCTCTTCCCTGCTCAGGGGGCGCCCCGCCAAGTAAGAAAGGACCGTGGCCAGGTCTTTGCGAGTATCGTCGGGGTACACACCGGCACCATATCCGATTTCGCCGACATTCGATGCCGAATGCACGTAAATTGAGGAAAACGCGAACTGCATCCACGGTTTTAGCTAGGATTGCATTCAAATGGGCTGAGCATGCCAGTGTTATTTGGCTCATGTTCAATAAATTCCAGGCATTAACCCGACATTTTGTAGGGCACCGGGTCGTCCGGTGTGGCGGCAGGCGGCGTCCCCCTCGAGGCCAGGAAATCCCTGAGTCGGTCCGCTGCATCCCTGACGTCGTCGCGGAAACCGCCACCGCGTTGATCGCCGATCGCGGACAGTTTCTCGCGATGGCGGCCGGTAACCGGCGCCTTACCCGGATAGCGATCGGGGCCGTCCACGATCAGGAGGTCCCGGATCCTGCCCATGATGAACAGCTCGCCGTCGCAGAGGAAACCCAAGTCGCCGGTCCTCAGCCAGGGGCCTTCGGGCGTTCCCGGCGAGCGCGAGGCAAGCTTGGCATCGAAGGTCCGCTCGGTCTCGTGATGCTTCTGCCAGTACCCCATCGCGACGTTGTCACCGTGCACCCAGATCTCACCCGCGATCTGCGCCGGGCATTCGATCCTGCTGTAGGGGTTGACGATTCGCACGGCCGGCGACCGCGGCACCCCGTAGCTGATCAGTGCGGTGCCATGTTGGCTGCGGTGCGCGAAGCCGGCCGAAAGCTGCTCTGGTTCGAATCGGACGACGCGGGGTGGGCAGGCCGGTTTGCGGGTCGCCACGTAGGCCGTCGCCTCGGGCAGACCATAGGTGGGCCGAATCACCGCATCGGGGAGGTTGAACCGGGCGAATCGCCGCATGAAACGCTCGACCGACGCGGCGTGGATGCGCTCGCTGCTGTCCAGGATGCCCAGCACGTTGCGCAGGTCCAGTCCGATCATGTCGCTGTCGGACGTCGTCTCCGCTACCAGCTCGTAAGCGAAGTTGGGCGCGGCCGACCAGACTCCGCGGTTTGTCGCCAGCAGCTGCATCCATCGCACGGGCCGCTGCAGGAATGACGCCGGGCTCATCAGCACCGCACGGAATCCACCGAGAATCGGCGCGCAGATTCCCAGCATCAGACCCATGTCGTGGTCGAAGGGCAGCCACGAGACGACGGTGGTGTCGCGCGGCGGAATTCCGCCGCGTTCGCCGAAGTAGTCGGAGACCATCTGGTCGAAGTTGGCCAGCAGGTTGCTGTGCGAGACAACGACCCCGGCCGGCGTACGGGCAGAACCGGACGTGTACTGCAGATATGCGGTGGCCGGCCAGCTTTCTCGGACCGCCCCGGATTCTTTGCGGCAATCGAGATCCAGCCAGTCGACGTAAACCACCAGGGGGGCGAATTCGGCGCACTGAGCATCGACGTACTTCTTGATGGTGCCGACCTCGGAGGACGTGGTGAGAATGACGGCGGGGGTGGTGTCGCGCAGCACCGCCAGAACCAGCTCATCGCTCGACCCGCCCAGCGGGAGCGAGAGCGGAACCGCGACAAGCCCCGCCTGCAGGGCCCCCAGGAACGCGACCACGTAGTCCGGGCCGTGTGGCGCCAGGATCAGCGCGCGGTCCCCGATCGAGCCACGGACGCTGAGCGCCTGGGCAACGCCGAGCGCCCGCAGATGAAGCCGAGACCACGTCAGCGTTTCGGTTGATCCGTTCGGATCCTGTTCGTAGTCAACGAATGTGAAGGCCGTCTCGTCCGGCCATAATCGGGCACGCTCGCGCAGCATGGCAGGGATGCACGACGTCACCCGGTCCTCGTGTCCGTCGCAAGCCGTCATGTGAACCGTTGCCGCGTCCGGCGAGGGGTGTGCGATCACTGCTGCCACCTCTTATTCGATTCGGGCCACGATATATGCGACATCGGTACAACGTGACCTACCGGCATTTTTGGGAATAATTGATAATAGGTCTAAATTTGTTTGGCGGTCAAAGCGAAAATTCGATGTACCTTTTTTTATGTCCAACTTATTGGACGGAATTGCCAACAAATTGGATAAAGCGGTGTTATTTCGGCTAGTGAACGTCAGGTTTAGGACCGGAAATTCCGGCTGACCGGACGTCGACGACGCACCCGGCCCATGCCGCGGAGGAGCTAAATGACCCGCCCGCGCGCGGTACTGCGCAGCGCCTGCGGCAGCACCCGCGAAATGCCGTACAGCGCATAGGCTTCCGGCGCCACCGGGCGGATCGGTTTGTTTTTTCGCACCGACGACAGGATCGCCTTGGCGACCTTTTCCGGCCCGTAGTCGCGCAACGCGAACATTTTGTTGAGTTGGCCGCGCCGGTTCGCAACGTCCTCGCCGCCCCTGCCCGCCGGAGCGTCGATCCGGGTCGTCGTGACGATGTTGGTGTTGATCACACCCGGGCAGATTGTGGTCAGACCGACCCCGGCGGCGTCAAGTTCGGCACGCAGGCAATCGGAGAACATGAAAGTCGCCGCCTTGGATGTGCAATATGCGTTCAGTGACTGCAGCGGGGCGTAGGCGGCCATCGAAGAAACGTTGACGATATGCCCGCCGGTGCCGCGCTCCACCAGCCGCCGCCCGAACGCCCGGCAGCCATTGACCACGCCCCCGAGGTTGATGTCCAGCACACGGTCGAACCGCTCGGGCGGGGTGTCGAAGAACCGCCCCGCCTGGCCGATGCCCGCATTGTTGACGACGATGTCGGGCACGCCGTGCTCGGTGCTGACCCGCTCGGCGAACGCCTCGACCGCGTCGGCGTCGGACACGTCGAGCACGTAGGAGTGCGCGACTCCGCCGCGCACGGCGATCTGTGCCGCGGTCTCCTTGGCGGCCGCCTCGTCGATATCGCTGACCACCACCTCGGCGCCCTCACGGGCGAAGGCGTACGCCGTCTCGCGGCCGATCCCGCTGCCGGCGCCGGTAACCGACACCAATGTGTCGCCAAAGGCCTCGCGGGGGCGTCCGACCTGCGCGCGCAGCAGCGCGCGGCTCGCCGGTTTGCCGTCGATCAGGTCGGCGAACTCGCGCACCGACGCCGCCATCACCTGCGGATGCGACATCGGCGAGAAATGGCCGGCCCGGATGTCGCGGCGCCACAACCGCGGCACCCACTTCGCGGCCTCGTCGTAGCCGTAGGGGCGCACGAACTTGTCGTGGGTGTTGACGATCAGCTGCACCGGCACGTCGAAGACGTGCGCCCGGGGCCGCGAACTGAGTGACCGAAAGTAATTGGCGGGATACGTCTTGATAGAGCGGGCGGCGTCCTTGGCCAGGTCGCTGGAGTGATGGATCTGCTCGATCGGGATGTTGTCGACCGCGTTGCGGCGCAGCGCAGGGACCGACAGCGCCCACCGCAGAAACAGCGGCGCCAGCAACGGGATGGAGAACAGCGCCATGTAGCTGAACCGCAACGTCTGGACGATCGAGCGCGCGAAGCGCCGCGGGCGCCAGGGCTGGCGCAGGCCGGTGAAGATGTAGTCGACCAGGATGTCCTGGCTCGGTCCGGACACCGACGTGAACGACGCGACCCGGTCACCCGCGCCGGGCCGGGTGAGGTATTCCCACATCCCCACCGAACCCCAGTCGTGGGCCAGCACGTGCACCGGCTGCCCGGGGGTCAGCTCGCCGGTGACCGCGGCGAAGTCGTCGGCGAACCGGGCCATCTTGTAAGCCGACACCGGTTTGGGTGCCGACGACATGCCGACCCCGCGGTTGTCGTACCGGATGATCCGGAACCGGTCGGCCAGCAGCGGCACGACACCGTCCCACAGCACATGCGAATCGGGGAAACCGTGCACCAGGACGACGGGTGGACCGTCGGGATTGCCGTCTTCGTAGACCGCGATGCGAACACCGTCCGCGCTGTCGACGAACCGGGGTGTGTGTTGTAGTGGCGACATCCGACCTCCCTTGACCCGCAACTGACCCGCTTCGACCTGGATGTGTGTCAACGAAGCCGCATGACAGGATAGTTACGACATCTTGTTTGGTTCCACCGCGGTATACCGCGGTGTGGTAAGCCAGATGACGATTTGAGCCGACCGACGATCGATCGAGGAGCAACCGATGGCCTTCTCAGTCCAGATGCCGGCACTTGGTGAGAGCGTCACCGAGGGCACGGTGACCCGGTGGCTCAAGCAAGAAGGTGACACCGTCGAGGTCGACGAACCCCTCGTCGAGGTGTCGACCGACAAGGTCGACACCGAGATCCCGTCGCCGGCCGCGGGCGTGCTGACCAAGATCGTCGCGCAGGAGGACGACGTCGTCGAGGTCGGCGGCGAACTCGCCGTCATCGGCGACGCCTCGGAAACCGGCTCTGCAGGCGGCGGCGAGCCACCGAGCCAACCGGCGAGCCAGCCCGAGCCCGAGCCCGAAGCTGCCGCGCCGGCCCAGCCGGAACCCGAGCCCGAGCCGGCGGCACCCGCGCAGCCGGCGGCGCCCGTTGCGCCGGCCTCCGGCGGGGGCGCCGCGACGCCGGTCCTGATGCCCGAGCTCGGCGAGTCGGTCACCGAGGGCACCGTGACCCGCTGGCTCAAGAAGGTCGGCGATCCGGTTCAGGTCGACGACCCGCTGGTGGAGGTCTCCACCGACAAGGTGGATACCGAGATCCCGTCGCCGGTTGCCGGCGTCCTGCTCAGCATCACCGCGGACGAGGACGACACCGTCCCGGTCGGTGGCGAGCTCGCCAAGATCGGCGATGCTTCCGACGCCGGCGCGTCGTCGGCTCCGGCGCCGGCACCGCCCGAGCCCGAGCCCACGCCGGAACCCACACCCGAGCCGAAGCCCGCGGCGGCAGCCCCCGAGCCCAAGCCCGAACCCGCCGCCGCACCTGCGCCCGCGGCCGCGCCGTCTCAGCCGGCCGCGCCGTCTCAGCCGGCCGCCGCTTCCGGCGCCGACGGCGCGCCGTACGTGACCCCGCTGGTGCGAAAACTGGCCAACGAGAACAACATTGATCTCTCCCAGATCACCGGCACCGGCGTCGGCGGCCGCATCCGCAAGCAGGACGTGCTGGCCGCTGCGGAGCAGAAGAAGCAGCCCAAGGAGCAGCCCGCGCCGGCCGCGCCCGCCCCCGCAGCCGCCGCGCCCGCGGCCGGCAAGGCGCCGGCGCCCGCACCCGCGCTGGCTCACCTGCGGGGCACCACGCAGAAGGCCAGCCGGATCCGGCAGATCACCGCCAACAAGACCCGCGAATCACTGCAGGCCACAGCGCAACTCACGCAAACCCACGAGGTCGACATGACCAAGATCGTGGCGCTGCGGGCAGCGGCCAAGACGGGCTTCGCCGAGCGCGAGGGCGTCAACCTCACCTACCTGCCGTTCATCGCCCGGGCCGTGATCGACGCCCTGAAGATTCACCCGAACATCAACGCCAGCTACAACGAGGACACCAAGGAGATCACCTACTACGACGCCGAGCACCTCGGCTTCGCGGTCGACACCGAGCAGGGACTGCTCTCCCCCGTCATCCACAACGCCGGCGACCTGTCGCTGGGCGGGCTGGCCAGGGCGATCTCCGACATCGCCGCCCGCGCGCGGTCAGGGAACCTGAAACCCGATGAGTTGTCCGGCGGCACCTTCACCATCACCAACATCGGCAGCCAGGGCGCGCTGTTCGACACCCCGATCCTGGTGCCGCCGCAGGCCGCCATGCTGGGCACCGGCGCGATCGTCAAACGCCCCCGGGTGGTGGTCGACGGCTTGGGCAACGAGTCCGTCGGGATCCGCTCGGTGTGCTATCTGCCGTTGACCTACGACCATCGGCTGATCGACGGCGCCGACGCCGGGCGCTTCCTGACCACCATCAAACACCGGCTCGAAGACGGAGCGTTCGAGGCCGACCTGGGCCTGTGAGATTGTGGCCCAGCTCGGTCCTGGGGGCCCTAAGCCCCCGAAAGCAGTTGTCGCAATAGCGGGTTCGTCCGGCCTCATCGGGTCGGCGCTGGCCGCCGCGCTGCGCGCCGCCGACCACCCGGTCCTGCGGATCGTTCGCCGCACTCCGGCGAATGCCGAAGAACTGCACTGGAATCCGGAAAGCGGCGAGTTCGACGTCGACGCTCTGGTCGGGGTCGACGCCGTGGTCAACCTGTGCGGAGTCAACGTCGGCCAACGCCGATGGTCCGGCGCCTTCAAGCAGAGTCTGCGCGACAGCCGCATCGCACCCACCGAGGTGTTGTCGGCCGCCGTCGCCGACGCGGGCGTCGAAACCCTGATCAACGCCAGCGCGGTGGGCTACTACGGCGACACCAAAGCCCGCGTCGTCGACGAAACCGCCTCGGCCGGAGAGGATTTCCTGGCCCAGCTGTGCGTGGACTGGGAGGCCGCCACGCTGCCGGCCCAATACGCCGGGACCCGAGTCGTATTGGTGCGCACCGGCCTGGTGGTGGCCCCGGCCGGCGGTGCGTTGCGCCCGCTGCGTCCGCTGTTTTCGGTGGGCCTGGGCGCCCGGCTGGGCAGCGGCCGCCAATACATGTCGTGGATCAGCCTCGAAGACGAGATCCGGGCGCTGTTGTTCGCCATCGCGCAACCCACGCTGTCCGGTCCGGTGAACCTGACCGGGCCCGCCCCCGTCACCAACGCCGAGTTCACCACCGCCTTCGGCCGCGCCGTCAACCGCCCCACCCCGCTGGCCGTGCCCGGCTTCGCCCTGCGCGCCGCGCTGGGCGAGTTCGCCGACGAGGGGCTGCTGATCGGCCAGCGCGCCATCCCCGCCGCGCTGGAGCGCGCCGGATTCCAGTTCCACCACAACACCATTGGCGAGGCGCTGGGCTACGCCACCGCGCGACGCACCCACGATTAGTCGCGGGTCGCGAGGGCGGCGCCCTTCACTCGCCGAGCGTCACGCCAGAGTGACCGTGGGCGCCGAGCGTCACGCCAGCGTGGCCATCAACAATCAGGCTCGTGGTGACGTGAACCCGCAGAGTCTGGATGCCACACTGCGCGCGTGGCGCAACCCTTCATCGGCAGCGAAGCCGTCGCCACCGGTGAGGTTCTCAAGAGCGCCTTGCGGACGAAGTACACGAGGCTGTTTCGTGACGTATATGTCGACGAGGGCACCGAGGTAACAGCGCAGGTCCTCGCGCGGGCTGGATGGCTGTGGTCTGGACGGCGAGGAATCATCGCAGGCTTGTCGGCCTCGGCCGTGTACGGCGCGAAGTGGATTGATACCGGCGGGCCGTTGGAAATCATCCACTCCAACCGAAACCCGCTTCCCGGCCTTCGGGTTCGCAGTAATCGCGTCGAAGAGGATGAGATTCAGCTGGTCGATGGAATTCCGGTGACCACGCCTGCGCGCACGGTAGTGGATCTGGCTTGCTGGTATTCCAGACTCGACGCGGTGGCGGCGATTGATGCTCTGGCCCAAGCGACCGAGTTCAAGGCAACGGACGTAACGACGCTCATAGAACGCTACCGGTCTCGGCGCGGCATTCGGCAGGCGCATAAAGCACTCGGCCTCATGGACCCCGGGGCACAGTCGCCCAAGGAAACGTGGCTTCGGCTGCTGCTCATTGATGCGGGTTTTCCACGACCGCAGACGCAGATTCCCGTCCATGACGAGTTCGGTGGCGTTTTCGCCTACCTCGACATGGGTTGGGATGACCTCAAAGTCGCAGTCGAGTACGACGGCGATCAACACCGCAGCGACCGAAGACAGTACAGGTGGGACGTGCGAAGACTGGAGATGCTCGAGCGTCTCGGCTGGATCGTCGTGCGGATAACTGCCGGCGATCGCCCCGCGGACATCATTCGGCGGGTTCGGGCCGCCTGGGCCCGCCGAGCGGCGCCCCGGCGCGGGTCTGTCTCGTCGAGCGTCACACCAGAACGACGCTGAACGTCAAGCGTCACGCCAGCGTGACAATGGTGCAAAACGGGACCCGACGGGATCCGAGTAGCCTAGCCAGCGTGATGGGTTCCATCCGCTCGAGCGTGGAGGCGATCGACGTCCGCCAGCTCGGGACGCTCGACTACCTGCACCGCCTGGCAGCTGCAGCGCGATCTGGCCGACGCCCGGGTGGCCGGCGGGCCCGACACGCTGCTGCTGTTGGAGCACCCGCCGGTCTACACCGCCGGACGGCGCACCGAGCCGCACGAAAAGCCGGCCGACGGTACGCCCGTCGTCGACACGGACCGCGGCGGCAAGATCACCTGGCACGGCCCCGGGCAGCTGGTCGGCTACCCGATCATCGGCCTGGCTGAGCCGCTCGACGTGATCAATTACGTTCGGCGCCTTGAGGAATCACTGATGACGGTGTGCGCCGAGTTGGGCCTGGACACCGTCCGGGTCGACGGGCGGTCCGGGGTGTGGGTGCCGGCCGCTGCCCGCCGGCCCGAACGCAAGGTCGCCGCGATCGGCGTCCGGGTGGCGCGGGCGACGACGCTGCACGGGTTCGCGCTCAACTGCGACTGCGACCTGGGTGCGTTCGGCGGCATCGTGCCGTGCGGCATCAGCGACGCCGGCGTCACCTCGTTGTCGGCGGAACTCGGGCGCGCGGTCGGCGTCGACGAGGTCCGCTCGGCGGTCGCCGACGCCGTGTGCGGCGCGCTGGACGGCGCGTTCGCGGTGACCGCCCGCGTAGCATCGAACCCGTGACTGTTGCTCCCGAGGGCCGTCGGTTGTTGCGCCTCGAGGTGCGCAACGCGCAGACGCCGATCGAGCGCAAGCCGCCGTGGATCAAGACGCGGGCCCGGATGGGACCGGAGTACACCGAACTGAAGAGCCTGGTCCGGCGCGAGGGCTTGCACACGGTCTGCGAGGAGGCGGGCTGCCCCAACATCTTCGAATGCTGGGAGGACCGCGAGGCCACCTTCCTGATCGGCGGCGACCAATGCACCCGTCGCTGCGACTTCTGTCAGATCGACACCGGAAAACCCGCCGAGCTGGACCGCGATGAGCCCCGCCGCGTCGCCGAGAGCGTGCGGACGATGGGACTGCGCTACGCCACCGTCACCGGCGTGGCCCGCGACGATCTGCCCGACGGCGGGGCCTGGCTCTACGCCACGACCGTGCGCACCATCAGGGAGCTCAACCCGTCGACCGGTGTGGAGCTGTTGGTTCCCGACTTCAACGGTGAACCCGACCGCCTGCGCGAGGTCTTCGAATCCCGCCCGGAAGTGTTGGCGCACAACGTCGAAACCGTGCCCCGGGTCTTCAAACGGATTCGGCCCGCCTTCACCTACCGGCGCAGCCTGGACGTGCTGACTGCCGCGCGCGATTTCGGTCTGGTCACCAAGAGCAACCTGATCCTGGGGCTCGGTGAAACCCCCGACGAGGTGCGCACGGCGCTGGCCGACCTGCATGACGCCGGCTGCGACATCGTGACCATTACCCAATATCTGCGGCCCTCGGCCCGCCATCACCCGGTCGAGCGTTGGGTGGTGCCCGAGGAGTTCGTCGAGCACGCGCACTACGCCGAGGGCCTGGGTTTCGCCGGGGTGCTGGCCGGGCCGCTGGTGCGGTCGTCCTACCGGGCCGGCCGGCTCTACGAGCAAGCGCGCGCCGCCTCGGCTTCGCGCTGACCGTATCCTTAGTCACTATGGCAAGACCCAAGAACACCGCTGAGAACAAGGCCGCCAGGGCGGCGGCCAAGGCGGCCAGCAAGGCCGAAGGCAAACAGCGGCGCGCTCAGCTGTGGCAGGCGTTCAACTTGCAGCGCAAGCAGGACAAGCGCCTGCTGCCGTACATGATCGGTGCCTTCGTGCTGATCGTGGGTGTTTCGGCGGGGGTCGGCGTGTGGGCCGGCGGCCTGACGACCATCACCATGATCCCGCTGGGCGTGATGCTGGGCCTGCTGGTGGCGTTCATCATCTTCACCCGCCGCGCCCAGAAGAGCATCTACCGGCAGGCCGAAGGTCAAACGGGCGCGGCGGCCTGGGCGCTGGACAATCTGCGCGGCAAGTGGCGGGTAACGCCGGGGGTGGCCGCCACCGGCCACTTCGACGCGGTGCATCGGGTGATCGGCCGTCCCGGCGTCATCTTCGTCGCCGAGGGGTCCGCGGCCAGGGTCAAGCCGCTGCTGGCCCAGGAGAAGAAGCGCACCGCGCGGTTGGTCGGCGACATCCCGATCTACGACATCATCGTCGGCAACGGCGAGGGCGAGGTTCCGCTGGCCAAGCTGGAGCGCCACCTCACCCGCCTGCCGGCCAACATCAGCGCCAAGCAGATGGACTCGCTGGAGTCGCGGTTGGCCGCGCTGGGCTCACGCACCGGCGCCGCCGTGCTGCCCAAGGGACCGATGCCCAACGCCGGCAAGGTGCGCGGCGTGCAGCGTACGGCCCGCCGCCGGTAGCGCCTTTTTCGTGCCCGCGGGCGTGTGTCTGCACGGCGACCCGCGGCCGATGGCGTGCAGCTGCGCACCCTCGACTGTTCAGCGCCGCACCACCGCGGTCCCGGTCACCCGGTCCTGCAGGCCGCGCCCGTCCGAGTCGACGAACAACGCCGGAACGACCAGCGCGATGAGCAGCCCCCGCGCCACCAGGCGGCCCAGCCCGACCGGAACCCGGCCGTCGATCGCCGCCACCTGCAGGCCCAGCGCCAACTGGCCCGGCGTGAACCCGAACAGGCGCACCGCCACCACCCCGAGCACCAACCAGATGACCAGAATCGCGGTCGACAACGCCGGTTGAGAGAGCGCACCGACGCCCAGCGCCAGCAGCGCCAGGCCGTAGGCGATCAGCCAGTCGATCAGCAGCGCCACCAGCCGCCGGCCCATCGAGACCAACGAACCCGGCCCGCTCTGCGGCAGACCAAGCGTTTCACCGGGGTAACGCGGCTGCGATCCAGCCGTCATCGGCGTAATCCCCGGGTCCGGCGGATAATCCGGCCGGATACGATCTTGCAGGCCATGGCCTCACAATAGGGCCGGGTTACCCGGGTCGCATGGCGGGCAACGTGGTCACGTAACGTCGGCGAAACAAGGCGGTGATCCACGAGCAACAACAACTTCATAGCGTCAGGCCGCGAATCACCAAGCAAAGGAGCCTTCTGTGACGGAAAAGACGCCCGACGACGTCTTCAAACTGGCCAAGGACGAGAACGTCGAGTTCGTCGATGTCCGGTTCTGTGACCTGCCCGGGATCATGCAGCACTTCACGATTCCGATTTCGTTCTTCGACCAGAGCGTGTTCGACGACGGCCTGGCCTTCGACGGTTCGTCCATCCGCGGCTTCCAGTCGATTCACGAGTCCGACATGCTGCTCCTGCCCGACCCCGAGACCGCGCGCATCGACCTGTTCACCGAAGCCAAGACGCTGAACCTGAACTTCTTCGTGCACGACCCGTTCACCCTCGAGCCCTACTCGCGCGACCCGCGCAACATCGCGCGCAAGGCGGAGAACTACCTGAAGAGCACCGGCGTGGCCGACACCGCGTACTTCGGCGCCGAGGCCGAGTTCTACATCTTCGACTCGGTGAGCTTCGACTCGCGCACCAACGGCTCCTTCTACGAGGTCGACGCGATCTCCGGGTGGTGGAACACCGGCGAACCGACCGAGTCCGACGGCAGCCCCAACCGCGGCTACAAGGTCCGCCCCAAGGGCGGCTACTTCCCGGTGGCCCCCGTCGACCATTACGTCGACCTGCGCAGCCGCATGCTGCACAACCTGATCCAGTCGGGCTTCAGCCTGGAGAAGGGCCACCACGAGGTCGGCACCGGCGGCCAGGCCGAGATCAACTACAAGTTCAACACGCTGCTGCACGCGGCCGACGACATGCAGCTGTACAAGTACATCGTCAAGAACACCGCGTGGCAGGCGGGCAAGACCGTCACGTTCATGCCCAAGCCGCTGTTCGGCGACAACGGCTCCGGCATGCACACCCACCAGTCGCTGTGGAAAGACGGCAACCCGCTGATGTACGACGAGACGGGCTACGCCGGTCTGTCGGACACCGCGCGCCACTACATCGGTGGCCTGCTGCACCACGCGCCGTCCCTGCTGGCGTTCACCAACCCGACGGTCAACTCGTACAAGCGCCTGGTTCCCGGCTTCGAGGCGCCGATCAACCTGGTCTACAGCCAGCGCAACCGTTCGGCGTGTGTGCGCATTCCGATCACCGGCAGCAACCCGAAGGCCAAGCGCCTGGAGTTCCGTTGCCCCGACTCGTCGGGCAACCCGTACCTGGCGTTCTCGGCCATGCTGATGGCCGGCCTGGACGGCATCAAGAACAAGATCGAGCCGCAGTCGCCCGTCGACAAGGACCTCTACGAGCTGCCGCCCGAGGAGGCCGCGAACATCCCGCAGGCGCCCACTCAGCTCTCCGCGGTGATCGACCGCCTGGAGGAAGACCACGAATACCTCACGGAGGGCGGTGTTTTCACGCCGGACTTGATCGACACGTGGATCAACTTCAAGCGCGAGAACGAGATCCTGCCGGTCCAGATCCGGCCGCACCCCTACGAGTTCGCGCTGTACTACGACGTGTAGGCCGCGAGCAACGCCAAAGCCCCCAATTTCTAACGGAATTGGGGGCTTTGGCGTCTTATCGCAGAGCGATCAATGACCGCGCCTCTGCGGGACCGACTACGAGATCGTGCAGATCGCCGCCGACCTCGAGTCGACTCGACTGGTCGACCCCGCCGACCTTCACCGGCTCGAACCCGGCGATTCGGATCAACCGCTCGACTTCCCCGCCGGCCCGATCGTCGCCGGTCGCGTAGAAGAGCGCCGCAGGTTCCGGCGACCGGTCGCTAGCGGACTCGAAGAGTTCGCCCGACATGCTTCCGAACGCCATGGCCAAGCGAGCCCCCGCGGGCAGCCACCCGGCTACCAGCTCGCCGGAGGATTGTCCTTCCGGCAGGAGACGCGTGATGTTGCCCTGCGCGTCGGCAGTAAATGGGTTGCTCGGAACGACCACGAGCTTGTCGGTGAGTGTTTCGGCGAGCTCGGCCATGACACCCTTGAGCAAGGCAAAACGCAGCGCGAGGACAACGGCGTCGGCGCCCTGCACCGCATCGCGGTTGTCGACGGCGGCGACGGCGGCACGGCCGATCTGCCCAGCCAGAGTTCGTGCCGACTCGATGTGGCCGCTGGATAGCCGCAGAGCCTCGCCGCCCGAGGCGAGTCGGCGGGCGATGGCCGACCCGATCCCCCCGGTGCCGATGACCGCGGTGGTCATGACCGAAACCTCCTCGACGTCAAGGTCTTAACGGCAACGGTCCCTCGACCCGGGGCAAGGAACCTCGATGCCCGAAAGGTTGGTGACGGTCAATCTGATGGCCAGTAATCGGGCGACCAGTCCCCCTCGGGGTCTGTGGTTTGTCCCACTTCGATCAGATGGCCGTCGGGATCGCGTATGTAGCAACGAATTTCGTATTGGTGATGCTTAGGCGGTGTCAGGAATTGGGCCCCTCGGGCGCTCCATTCGGCGTAGACGGCTTCGATGTCTTTCACTCGGATATTCAGGAAGCTGCTGACCCGGTCGGGATCGCGCGGCGCCTCCAGGGTGACCGTCGGCTTATCGTCGGTCGGGCCTCCTCCGACATTGATGATGATGAACGTGTTGGAGAGGGCGACATAGGTCACGTCTCCTTCGAAAACCACCTTGCCGCCGAGTACTTCGGTGTAGAAGCGTCGAGAACGCTCGACATCGTCCGAGACGATGAAGTGGGCCAACACAATTCCCTCTGCGGGCGTCGGAAGCTCGGCCATCGGGGACCTCCACCGGTTGGGTCCTTCACCCCATTGAGGACGGGATATACAGGCGACGCTATCAACATCACGGCAATAGCGGAACACATTGTCCGCGGACCCAATACGTTGCGGAGCGCCTGCACCCGTGCGCTGACGGCACGTCAATCTTTGCTGACCGGCACCCTTCTGCGCACCGCGATCATGCCCAGATTTGCTGAGTGGGCGTGCGTCGGTGCCCGGCGCCAGATACGTGATGCTCGTCTCGTTGCGGCATCCCGTGCGTGCTCACCGGGTATTTAGCTGTAATGCCCTCCGAACTTGCTGACTTGACGGCGGGCCGGTTCGCGCCTGATTCCGACGACGGCCTGATGCTGATGGATGACGACCTTCGCATCCGAGGCGCGAGCAGTGGGTACGAGTTGCTGGCCATGCGGGGCCGCGACGAAATGGTGGGCCACCTCGTCTTCGACGTGTTCCCCGACGATCCCGACGATCCACAAGCAAGCGGAACCGCCCAGCTGGGGGCATCCGTGCAATCAGTGCTGCGCCGAGGCGGAGTGGATGTCTTGCCCATCGTCCGTTACGACGTTGTCGATCCGCGCGATCCGGGTATCTTCGTGCCCAGCTTGTGGACGTGTACCAACGCCGCGGTCCACGATGGGGACACGTGCGTTGGCGTGCTGCACCGCGTCCGCCCGATCAAATCCCTGAACGAGGCGCTCACCGCACTGACAGCGTGCCTCGCCGGCGACGCGAGTTTGGGGGCGAACGAACAGATCCACATTTTGTCAGCTCTCGCCACAAACGTGCGCGAACAGCGTGAGGCCCTTCAAGCGTTAGCTCGCGAGAACGAGCAGCTTCAAAGCGCGTTACTATCCCGCGACATCATCGGCCAAGCCAAGGGCAAGCTCATGGAGCGCTTTGATGTCGATGCCCAAGCCGCCTTCGTCATGCTCGCGAAATTGTCGCAGGACTCCAACACACCGCTCAAATCCGTTGCTCAGAAGCTCATCGACCTCGGCAAGCTGTAGGTTCGGCGATCAACTGCCGTAATTCACCGTCTCTCAACGAGTCTCGCGGCCAGGCCGAACCTGTCGACAAGCACCTGCCAATCCGCTTCCGAGACAGTGAACTCGGGCTCGGTCTTCTCTTCGGACACCGCACTGCGCCAGGCGCGAGGACTCTTGATGGTCAGCCGTTCCAATCCGGGCACACTCAGCACCAGGATGGACCAGGTGGAGCGCTCTTCCGTCTTGGTTTCCCGATAGATCGCCGGTGTCGCGGTGACTCGCGTGAGCGTGGCCGAGGCAAGAAGAGCGCCGGTGTTCGGGTCGATAACCCGTACCGCGTCTTTACTGACGTCCAGGGCGAAGCGCGGTTGCAGTTCGCGCCCATAATTTCGCGCGGCCGACATGAAGCCGGCCGTCGAAGGGCGCGGAAACAGCAGACACCGGAGCGGATCATCGGGCGCCGGCCGGCGTACGTCCAGACCGGACCGGCGCGCGGCCATCGTCAGCACCTCATCGAACTCGGCGGCCTCCAACCAGCCGTCGACGTTCGCCGTCGCGGGTGCGCCGAAACGTGTTGCGGCACTGAGGCGGTGGTCCTTTCCGCCGAGGACGAAACCGTCGCGGCCACCTGGCAGGTGCAGCGCGGTACCCGACACGGCGAAAGACTGGCCCGCAGCCCATCGACCCAGCGTCGCACCGGCGAAGGAAAAGACCTCACCCGACTTGCGCCCGATGGTCAGGGCATCGGTCGTGACGTGGATGGGAATTGTCTTGCTCCAACCCCAACGGCGAGCGCAGAACACGCCCATCAGCGTTGCGGCAACGGCCAGCACGGCGAGGACCGCCCAGCCAATCGGCGGCACCGAACGATTCGCGAATATCACCGCGAACCCCGCCGGGACCGCGACGATCGACCCGTAACTGTAGACCTGCACCCACAACCGCATCCGCCCGGTGGATACCACGAAACGACGCGACTCCGGAGCGTCCTTCCTGTGCATCATCGAATGGTCCCACGCTGCACAAAAACAGGTACTGGGTTACTCATTCCGGAAGCGGCAGTCGCACGCTATTCTTTGCTAGCCCGGGGGCCCACGACGTGGCGGAGGACAGAAATGTCGAGCGTGATCGCGACCCCGGGACTGATCGCGACAGCGGCGACGGATTTGCGGACTCTCCGCTCGTCGTTGCGCACAGCAAATGCGGCGGCCGCGGCGTCGACGACGGGGGTGCTGGCGGCGGCCGAGGATGAGGTGTCGGCGGCGGTCGCGTCGCTGTTCTCGGGTCACGGTCGGGCGTTTCAGGCGCTCAGCGCGCAGGCGACGGCGTTCCACGGCCAGTTCGTGCAGGCGTTGGACGGCGCGGGCGGCGCCTATGCGGCCGCCGAGGCGGCCAATGCGTCGCCGCTGGCGGCGGTGGTGTCGGGGGCCCAGGCACTGACCGTGTTCTCCCCCGTGGCCGCGGCCACCGGGCGCCCGCTGGTCGGCAACGGCGCCAACGGGGCGACGGGCAGCGGACAGGACGGTGGCGCCGGCGGTTGGCTGTTTGGCAACGGCGGCGACGGGGGGTCGGGGGCAACCGGGCAAGCCGGCGGCAAGGGCGGGAGCGCCGGGCTGTTCGGCAACGGCGGTAAAGGCGGTGACGGCGGGGGCGGCACGGTCGGCTCCGCGGTAGTCAACGGGGGCAGCGGCGGTGACGGCGGGGCCGGCGGGCGCGGAGGCGTCTTGCACGGCAACGGCGGCAACGGCGGCAACGGCGCCGACGGCGGCGAGGGCGCCATCGGCGGCCCTGGCGGCGCGGGCGGCAAGGGTGGAAAGGGCTCGTTGCTATTCGGGCACGCCGGGTCCCGCGGCGAAAACGGCCAACTCGGCACGAGTCTCGGCGGGAACGCCGGCTCGGGGGTGTACTCGCCGTACGTCGACCTGGGGGTCGACAACGGGACGGGCGGGTACGACTTCGGGGCCGCCGGTCAGGCCGGAGTCACCAACGCCACGCTGGCCTTCATCGACGCCGACGCGAACGGCCAAGCGGCATGGGACGGCTACACCGACTACCAGATCAACGGCGGCTCGCAGATCTCCTACATCAACAACCAGATCGCCGCCATGCATGCCGCGGGCATCAACGGGACCCTCTCGTTCGGGGGCGACACCAGCGGCGGTCCGGCCGGCAGTTCCGATCTTTCTGCCGTGCCGGGCCAGACCCCCGCCGCGCTGGCCCAGCAGTACGCGTCGATCGTGAACACCTACCACATCTACAACCTCGACTTCGATGACGAAGGCGCCCTGGTGGGCAACACACAAGCGCTGACGACTCAAGCGCAGGCGATCGCCATGCTCCAGCAACAGGAGGCGCTCGCCGGCACGCCCGTCACCGTCTCGTACACGCTGGGCGTCGAGCCCACCGGCTTGGCCACCGGACCGGGCAGCGAGCTGAACGTTCTGCAGATCGCTAACACCAACGGCGTCAACGTATCTCGGGTGAACGTCATGGCCATGAATTACGACCCGCCCGGAGGCGACATGGGCGGCTACGCGATCGATGCCGCGACGGCGACCCATAGTCAGCTGATGACAATGTATCCGGGCCTGACCAGCCAGCAGGCCTGGCACATGCTCGGGGTGACGACCTTGCCCGGAATCAACGACGCCCCCTATCCCACCAACCCGACCTTCACCCTCGCCGACGCCCAACAGCTGACCACCTTCGCCCAGCAGAACGGGATCGGCCAACTGGGTATGTGGGATCTGCACCGCGACGTCACCGGCACGCTGGGCTCAGTGGCTGCCAGCGACGGCAGCGGAATTCCCCAGGCCCCGTTCGAGTTCTCGCAGATCTTCGAGCAGATCGAGGCTTAATCGTCGAGCGCGAGATCCTTGCGGAAGCGCTGCATCCCGTCGATCTTGTCATCGAGCGACGCCTCGGGCCCGGTGTAGAACATCCACGGCATCGTGATGATGCCGGTGATGCCGCCATCCGCGGCGCGCTGGTAGTCAGCGGTGGTGAACGCATCGGTCAGCGGCGTCAGGATCGTGAAATCCTGCATGGACAAACCGTTTTCGGCCCGCAGCTCGCGCAGCTGGCCGATCGCGTCGATGGCGCGGTCGGTCTTGATCAGGTCACCGATCCAGCCGTCGTGCCGGGCCGCCCGCCGCAACGCGAAGTCGCTGAGACCGCCGACATAGATCGGGATGTGCGGCGGGGTCGGCTGCATCTCCAGGCGCGGCGCGGTGTAGAACTGGCCGTCGAATTCCGTCCAGCCCGGTTGCCACAGCACCCGCATCAGCTCGAGCATCTCGTCGGTGCGTTTACCGCGGGCGTCGAACCGCTCGCCCATCAACGCGAATTCCTCTTTGCACCAGCCGACGCCGACGCCGAGCTCGACCCGCCCGGAGGCCAGAACCGCCGCGGTGCCAATGGCTTTGGCCGCCGAGTAGGGATTGCGCATCGCCGGAATGTAGACGGTGTTGACGAAGCGAACCCGCGTCGTGACCTGTGCGAGGGCGCCGATGAGCACCCACGGGTCGGGCCAGTCGGTGAACGGCTGCCAGCGACGCTCCCCGTCCTTGGTGTACGGATAGGGCGTATCCAGGGTCTCCAGATTGACAACGTGGTCCGGGATGCCGATGCCGTCGTAGCCGAGTTCGTCGGCGGCCTTGGCGATTTCGATGATTTCGCGGGTGTTCAGGAAGGCGCTACTGATGTAAAACTTCACTCGGCCTCCCGGGCCCACTTCGGCTGGATGAACACACCCTCGGCTTCCACGCACACGCCCGCCGCGTCCGAAATGGAGCCGCGCGCATAGGTTTTGACGCCGTCGGTGCGCTCGACGAAGGCCTCGGCGCGCAGCGGTCCCAGCGGTGTCCCGCGCAGATACTTCGTGGTGAGCGTCCCGGTGAACCGTGGCTTGGTCATTCCCTCGCTGGCGGCCTCACCGAGAATGTGGTCGAGAAGTAGGGCGCTGACCCCGCCGTGCACCAGGCCGGGCGGACCCTCGTAGGCCGACCCGAGGACGAACTCGCTCCAGACCCGCCCGTCGTCCTCGTGGTGGACCACCATCGGCGGCGCGATCGGATTGCATGGGCCAATCGCCGCATTGGCCAACGGAACCGGATGGCCATCGCTGACGAAGCTCGTGCCCGCCGGCCGCGTCTTTTCGCGCAACGACCGGGTCGCCGCCTCGATCGCCGCCCGGGCATCGCCGACGACGTCGTCGTCGGCCCGGGTCCAGATGGTGGCGTCGATGAGCTCCCGAACCGCGCCGGCCAACGGCGCATAGAGCGCCTTCACCCGATCTAGCTCGTCGGCGCTCAATACTTCGAAGGTGGCCCCGAACCCGGCCGGGTGTTCGGTCAACTCCCGAACACCTTGCGCACCACGGCTTTTGCGCGCCGCGTGACTCGCAGATAGTTGTCCAAGAACTCACTCCCGTCGTCGTTGGGCCAGCCTGCCGCGACCGCCACTGCATTGAGTTGACGTCCTGGTCCCGGCAGCTGGTCGGTGGGCTTACCGCGAACCAGCACAAGCGCGTTGCGGGCCCGGGTGGCCGTCAGCCACGCCTCGCGCAGCAGCTCGACCTCCTCGGCATCCACCAGCCCCGCCGCCGCGATCGCGTCCAGGGACTCCAGCGTCGACGTGTTGTGCAGGGCGTGGATCTCGTGCGCATGGCGCAACTGCATCAGCTGCACGGTCCATTCGACGTCGGCCAGTCCCCCGCGGCCCAGCTTGGTGTGCGTGTTCGGGTCGGCGCCGCGCGGCAGCCGCTCGGATTCGACGCGGGCCTTCATCCGGCGAATCTCCTGCACCGCCTCTGCGGACACGCCGTCGGGCGGATACCGCGTCGCATCGGCCATGAGCAGGAACCGCTGCCCCAGCCCCGCGTCGCCGGCTACCGCGTGCGCACGCAGCAGCGCCTGAATCTCCCACGGCTGCGCCCACTGCGCGTAATAGGCGGTGTAGGCGGCCAGCGTGCGCACCAGTGGACCGGTGCGGCCCTCGGGCCGCAGGTTGGCGTCGACCTCCAGCGGCGGGTCGACGCTGGGGGTGCCCAGTAGCGACCGAACCTGCTCGGCGATCGACGTCGACCAGCGGATCGCCAATTGTTCCTCGATACCGGCGGCGGGCTCGCAGACGAAGATCACGTCGGCGTCGGAGCCGTAACCCAGTTCGGCGCCGCCCAGCCGGCCCATCCCGATCACGGCGATGGCCGCGGGCGCAGGGCCGTCCTCGGGGAGATTGGCCCGCGTCAACGCGTCCAGCGCCGCCTGCAGCACGGCCACCCACACCGAGGTGAGCGCCCTGCACACGTCGGTGACCTCGAGCAGCCCCAACAGGTCCGCCGACCCGATGCGCGCCAGCTCACGACGCCGTTGCCCCCTGGCCGCGGCGATCGCCCGCACCGGGTCGGAGTGCCGACCGGCCGAGGCGATCAACGCGCGGGCCACCCCGGCGGGCTCGCTCTCGAGCAGCTTGGGCCCGGCCGGCCCGTCGCTGTAGCGCTGAATCACCTCGGGTGCGCGCATCAGCAGATCGGGCACATAGGCGGACGTTCCCAGCACGTGCATGAGCCGCTTGGCCACCGCGGGCTTGTCTCGCAGCGTGGACAGATACCAGGTCTGGCTGGCCAGCGCCTCACTGAGCCGCCGGTAGGCCAGCAGCCCCCCGTCCGGGTCGGGGGCGTACGACATCCAGTCCAGCAACCTGGGCAGCAGCACCGCCTGCACGCGTCCGCGCCGTCCGCTCTGGTTCACCAGCGTGGACATGTGGTTCAGCGCGGTCTGCGGCCCCTCGTAGCCCAGCGCCGCCAGCTGCCGTTCGGCCGCCTCCGACGTCATGCCGCGCACGATCTCCAGCCCGGCCGGCCCGATCGACTCCAGCAGGGGCTGATAGAAGAGCTTGGCGTGCAGCCGGGACACCCGCAGGTTCTGGTGTTTGAGCTGTTCGCGCAGCACCCCCGCCGCGTCGTGCTTGCCGTCTGGGCGGATGTGGGCCGCCCGCGCCAGCCAGCGCACGGCCTCGTCGTCGGACGCCTCGGGCAGCATGTGGGTCCGCTTGAGCCGCTGCAGCTGCAACCGGTGCTCGAGCAGCCGCAGGAACTCGTAGGAGGCGGTCATGTTGGCGGCATCCTCGCGGCCGATGTAGCCGCCCGCGCCCAACGCGGCCAGCGCGTCCACCGTGGAGGCGACGTGCAGCGACTCGTCGCCGCGGCCGTGCACCAACTGCAGCAGCTGCACCGCGAACTCGACGTCGCGCAGCCCGCCGCTGCCGAGTTTGAGCTCGCGGCCGCGGACGTCGGCGGGCACCAGCTGCTCGACCCGTCGCCGCATGGCCTGCACCTCGGTCACGAAATCCTCACGCTCGCAGGCGATCCAGACCATGGGCAGCACCGCGGCCAGGTAGCGCTCGGCCAGCTCGGCGTCGCCGACCGCGAACCGCGCCTTCATCAGCGCCTGGAATTCCCACGTCTTGGCCCAGCGCTGGTAGTAGGCGACATGCGACTCGACGGTGCGGACCAGCTCGCCGCTGCGGCCCTCCGGCCGCAGGCCGGCGTCGACCTGGAAGAACGCATCCGACGCGATCCGCATCATCTCGCTGGCCACCCGCGCCGACAGCGCGTCGGCCTGCTCGGCGACGAAGATGACGTCGACGTCGCTGACGTAGTTCAGCTCGCGCGCCCCGCACTTGCCCATCGCGATGACGGCCAGCCGCGGCGGTGTGCGGTCGCCACCACACACGGTCGCCTCGGCCACCCGAAGCGCGGCCGCCAGCGCGGCGTCCGCGGTCTCGGCGAGCTGCGCGCCGACCACGGTGAACGGCAGCACCGGTTCGTCCTCGACGGTCGGGGCCAGGTCGAGTCCGGCCAGCACCAACAGTTGATCGCGGTACACGCTGCGCAATCGGGACACGGCCGAGCCCAGCACCACCGACGCCTCGTCCAACGACTCGTCGACGCAGGCGTCGAACGTCGCGCGCAGCTGAGCGCGGGTCGGCAGTGTGACTTTGCCCGCCAACAGCTTCCAGGACTGCGGATGCGCGACCAGGTGATCGCCGAGCGCCAGCGAGGAACCCAACACCGCGAACAGCCGGCCGCGCAGGCCGCGATCGGTGAGCAGCGCGGCGCTTAGTTCGTCCCAGCCGGTGTCCGGGTTTTCGTAGAGCCGAACCAACGCGCGCAGCGCGGCGTCGGCGTCCGGCGCGCGGGACAGCGCCCACAACAGGTCGATGTGGGCGCGGTCGTCGTTCTCGAACCAACCGAGCTGTGCCAGGCGTTCGCTCGCGGGAGGATCGACCAGTCCGAGACGGCCGACACTCGGCAGCTTGGGGCGCTGCGTCGCGGGTCTGGTCACGTCCACGACGGTAGCGCAAGGCCTCCGCCGGCCGAACCGACCGGCGGCCTTTTAGTTAGAGCGAGAGGTACGTCTTCAGCTCGTACGGCGTGACGTGGCTGCGGTAGTTCGACCACTCCGTGCGCTTGTTGCGCAAGAAAAAGTCAAACACGTGCTCCCCCAACGCTTCCGCGACGAGCTCGGAGGACTCCATGGCGTGCAGCGCGCTGTCCAGGCTGGTCGGCAACTCCCGGTACCCCATCGTGCGGCGTTCCTCGGACGTGAGGTCCCACACGTTGTCCTCGGCCTGTGGCCCCAGCACATAGCCCTTTTCCACCCCGCGCAACCCGGCGGCCAGCAGCACGGCGAACGCCAGGTACGGGTTGCACGCCGAATCGGGGCTGCGCACCTCGATGCGGCGCGACGACGTCTTGTGCGGCGTGTACATCGGGACCCGGACCAAGGCGGATCGGTTGGCGGCGCCCCAGGACGCGGCGGTGGGCGCCTCGCCGCCGACCACCAGCCGCTTGTAGGAGTTGACCCATTGATTGGTGACGGCGCTGATCTCGGAGGCATGCTCGAGGATCCCGGCGATGAACGACTTGCCCACGTCCGAGAGCTGCAGCGGGTCGTCGTCGCTGTGGAAGGCGTTGACGTCACCCTCGAACAGGCTCATGTGGGTGTGCATCGCCGAGCCGGGGTGTTGCGCGAACGGCTTGGGCATGAACGACGCCCGCGCGCGATTTTCGATCGCGACTTCTTTAATGACGTAGCGGAACGTCATCACGTTGTCGGCCATCGACAGCGCGTCGGCGAAGCGCAGGTCGATCTCCTGCTGGCCGGGTGCGCCTTCGTGGTGGCTGAACTCCACCGAGATGCCCATGAATTCCAGGGCGTCGATCGCGTGCCGGCGGAAGTTCGACGCCGAGTCGTGCACCGCCTGGTCGAAGTAGCCGGCGTTGTCGACCGGGATGGGCGACGTGCCATCCTCGGAACCGGGCTCGAGGAGGAAGAACTCGATCTCCGGATGCACATAGCAGGAGAAGCCGAGGTCGTTGGCCTTCTGCAGCTGACGCCGCAGCACGTGGCGCGGGTCCGCCCACGACGGCGAGCCGTCGGGCATGGTGATGTCGCAGAACATCCGCGCCGAATGGTGGTGGCCGCCGGACTCCCACGGCAGCACCTGGAACGTCGACGGGTCCGGGTGCGCGACGGTGTCGGACTCCGACACCCGCGCGAAGCCCTCGATCGAGGACCCGTCGAACCCGATGCCCTCCTCGAAAGCGCCCTCCAATTCGGCGGGCGCGATCGCGACCGACTTGAGGTAACCGAGCACGTCGGTGAACCAAAGCCGGACGAAGCGAATGTCCCGTTCCTCAAGCGTGCGGAGGACGAATTCCTTCTGTCGATCCATAACCCGAACAGTAGGCAACGCCTGTTAATTCTGTGTTACGGCAACGCTTAATGCGATGCATCAAGTGTTTCCTGATCAGGCAATATGGCGCCGCAAGCCGTGTGATGCGACGGCTGGCCCAAGGCGTGGCGCTGGCCTATCGTTCGCGCCCTGGCAGGCCGGCCCCGCCGGCTTCGGCGAGACGTTGGTCCGCGATCGCGTTCATCGCCGCCTTGGTGGTCGAGTTCCCGGTCACGGCGCGTAAGAAGTCGTGTCGGCACAGGCGCCAGAGCGTGCCGGCCGTCACGCACCGCACCGTCGCGGTGCGCGGCGTCTCGAAGAGCAGGGCGATCTCGCCGAAATAATTGCCCTGTTCCATCGTTCGCACGCATTGGCCGTCGATGTCGGCTTCGAAGACACCGGAGCTGATCAGAAACATCTCTTCTGCGGGATCACCTTGTCGGACAATGACATCCCCGACGGCGGCCGGCGAGGACACGAGGGCACAGGCAAGCTGGTTGGCCGCTGCCACGGACAGCGGCCCGAACGCCGCGACGTTTTTGACGGCGTCGAGTTCCTCGTGAAGCGCCGGGGATTGCCGTTCGATCCGCGTCAGGCGCACGAGCGCGTAGACCGCGCCGAGCACCGCCAAGCCGGCAGCCACCCGCAGCGACCAGCGCACGCCGACAGCGGCGTTGATCTCGGCCGCGCACAGCGCCGACACCCCCGATATCGATACACCGATCAGCGCGTTGACCCCCACCAGCAGGTCTAGCGATCGTCCCGATGCATTTCGTTGCAGCAGCGTGCGACTGCACACCGCTTGGTAGGCAACGCCGATGCCGGCGGCGCTCACCAGCGCCAGGGCCAGAGCCTTGGCCGAAGTGACGGTCAGGGCGCACAGCGCCGTCGCACAGGCGAGCAGGCCGATGGCCAACGGAACCGACATCGAACGTCGATTGTCGAGCGAGAGGGTGGCGATGCCGCCGATGATGCCGCCGAGGGCAACCGCTCCGACGAGCACCGGGGTTCCGTTGGCGCCGATGCGCACGATGTCAGTCGCCACGCTGGCCGCGTTGCCCTGCTCGAAACCGCCGATTGCGGCAGCCACGACCATCACGATGACCACCGCCCGGGCGTTCGGCAGCTTTCGAAGCGCTCCTAATCCGCCCGCGAGTTCGTTGAGGATTCGCGAACCGTGGTTGTCCGCCACCCGGGTGTCTATTCCTCGAATGGCCACCAGCGGCCCCGCGCCGAGGACGGCGAGAACCGCGACGGCCGTCACGACGGCGCCGGGCCCGGTGAGCCACAAACCCGCCGCTGCCACACCGGCGCCGGCCAAAACGGAGGAGGTGTCGAGAAGACCGAAGAGTGCGTTGGCCGCCACCAGCTGAGCCGGC
Organism: uncultured Actinomycetota bacterium; assembly: GCA_963758775.1. GTDB lineage: Bacteria > Actinomycetota > Actinomycetes > Mycobacteriales > Mycobacteriaceae > Mycobacterium. The sequence goes on along the minus strand of CAVWWU010000008.1, from coordinate 156,308 downwards.
GAGTTGGCCAACCACGGAAGCAGGGCGTCGTGGATGGCACTCGGGGCGGCGCGCGTAAACCCTTCCACCGCAATGGGAACGAACAACAGCGGCTTCGCCGCATGAAATTCCAATAGCGGAATTACCAGCGCTATTCCGACTCCGTTCGCGACCATGGCACCGGCCAGGACACGCTCGCGCCGGAACCGGCCCGCCATCGTGGCGAAAACCGGTGCGCCCGTGGCCAGGGCGAGCTGGGTAACCAGGACGTACAACCCGGGACCGATCGGGCCCAGCAGCTGGAACGTGATGACCAACATCGTCGCGTTCCAGGCCACGTGCACGACGGTGCCGATCGCGATCGAGGTTTCCGTCTTGGCAATGTTCGGGCTGGACAGGGCAAGGCGAATCACCGCCCACCGACTCGCACGTGGCGCGCCCTCGGCCATCGGCCGAGCATAGGCGCTTCCCGGCGTCAGAGCCTGCTTACTGCTGCGGCCCACACCGCAGCATCGGCGGTGGCGTCGTCAGGTCGACGAAGTAGGCCGTCACCGCGTTGTCCACGCACTGGTTGCCGTCGAAGACCACGGTGTGCTGGGTGCCGTCGTAGGTGATCAGCGGAGCGCCCAGTTGATGGGCCAGGTTCACCCCGGCCTGATACGGGGTGGCCGGGTCGCGCGTCGTGGAGACGACGACGACCTTGCCGGCCGGCACCGCGGGTGCGGGGTGCGGGGCACTCGTCGCGGGCACCGGCCACATCCCGCAGATGTCGCGGGGCGCGTTGCCGGTGAACTGCCCGTAGCTCAGGAATGGCGCGGCCTGGCGTAGCTGCCGATCGGCGTCCACCCAGCTCGCCGAGTCGGTGGGCGCCGGCGCGTCGACGCACCGAACGCCGTTGAACGCGTCCTGGTCGTTGGTGTAGTGCCCGTTCTTGTCGCGGCCGTCGTAGTCGTCGGCAAGCATCAGCAGGTCGCCGGCGTCGGTGCCCTTTTGCAGCCCGAGCAGGCCGCTGGTCAAGTACTTCCAGTGCGACGGGGTATAGAGCGCGTTGATGGTGCCGGTGGTGGCGTCGGCGTAGCCCAGCCCGCGCGGGTCCGACGTCCTACCCGGCTTGGTGGCCGTCGGGTCCACCAGGGCGTGGTAGCGGGCGACCCATTGGTTCGGGTCGGTGCCCAGCGGGCAGGCCGTCGAGCGTGCGCAGTCGGCCGCGTAGGCGTTGAAGGCCGTCTGGAATCCGGCCATCTGCTCGACGTTCTCCTGGATCGGGCCCTCGGTCGGGTCGATCGCGCCGTCAAGCACCATCGCCCGCACGTGGTCGCTGAAGCCCTCGAGGTAGGCGGTGCCGATCGCGGTGCCGTAGCTGTAGCCCAGGTAGTTGATCTGGTCATCGCCGAGCGCCTGGCGCACCATGTCCATGTCGTGCGCGACGGAGGTGGTGCCGGCGTTGGCCAGGAATCCCTTGCCCATCTTGTTCAGGCATTCCTGGGCCAGGTTTTGGTAGATCTTCTCGATGTGCGTAACACCGGCCGGGCTGTAGTCGACCATCGGCTCGCGCCGGTAGGCGTCGAACTCGGCGTCGGTGCGGCAGCGCAGCGCCGGAGTCGAGTGACCCACCCCTCGGGGGTCGAAGCCCACCAAATCGAAATGCTGACTGATCTCGCTGTTTTGCAGGTCGCCGGCCATCCCGGCGACCATCTCCACCGCCGACGCCCCCGGGCCTCCGGGGTTAACCATGAGCGAACCGATCCGCTGGCCCGACGCCGGGATCCGGATCACCGCCAGCTTGGCTTGTGCCCCACCGGGATTCGCGTAGTCGATCGGGACCGACACCGTGGTGCACTTCGCGGTGGGGATATCACTGGTGTCTTCGATGAACTGACTGCAGCTGCCCCAATTCTGCTGGGGCGCCGCGGCGGGCTGCGGCGCTTGGGTCTGACCGGCACCGGGTTCCGGAGTGGCACCCGCAACAGACTCGGCCATTACAGCCAACGCCGGCTGACTTGCAACCAGCACCCCAAACGAGAGCAGCGCCGAGCTCAACGGTCTCAGGCGCGACATGGCAGCCATCGTTACATCTCTAGGCACGCGCGGGCAGCGCGAAAAGGTCACGCCTTGGTCTCGTCTCAGCGGCTTCGTTGGTTAGACGAGTGTCAGCACTTCGCGCCGTTAGGCGGTGTGGTACCGGCGATCAGGTAGTCCGTCGCGTAGTCGTCGATGCAGCTGTCGCCCTGGAAAACCACCGTGTGCTGGGTTCCGTCGAACGTCAGCAGCGAGCCGCGGAGCTGGTTGGCCAGGTCGACCCCCGCCTTGTATGGCGTCGCCGGATCGTGGGTGGTGGATACCACCACGGTCGGTGTAAGTCCGGGCGCCGAGACGGTGTGCGGCTTGCTGGTCGGTGGCACCGGCCAGAACGCGCAGGTGCCCAGCGGCGCATCGCCGGTGAACGTCCCCCAACTCATGAACGGGGCGACCTCGCGGGAGCGACGGTCTTCGTCGACGACCTTCGCCCGGTCCGTAACCGGTGGCTGGTCAACACAATTGATCGCCACCCGCGCGTCGGTGGCATTGCTGTAGTGGCCGTGCGAGTCGCGGCGCATATACATGTCGGCCAGCGCGAGCAGCGTGTCGCCATGGTGGTCGACGAGCTCGGTCAGGCCGTCGGTCAGGTGGTGCCACAGCGTCGGCGAGTACAACGCCATGATGGTGCCCACGATCGCGTCGGAGTAGCCCAATCCGCGTTTGTCGTTGGTGGGCACGGGTTTTCCGAGCATCGGGTTGTTCGGGTCGACCAGTGGGTCCACCAGGCTGTGGTAGACATCGGTGGCTTTGCTCGGGTCGGTGCCCAGCGGGCAGCTGGACTTCTTGGCGCAGTCGGCGGCGTAGTTGTTGAACGCGTCCTGGAATCCCTTGGCCTGCCGCAAGTCCGCTTCAATCGGGTCGGCGTTGGGGTCGACGGCGCCGTCGAGGATCATCGCCCGCACGTGCTGCGGGAAGGCCTCGGCGTAGGCGGAGCCGATCCGGGTGCCATACGAGTAGCCGAGATAGGTCAGCTTGTCGTCGCCCAACGCCGCGCGGATGGCGTCGAGATCTCTGGCGACGGCAACGGTTCCGATGTTGCCCAGGAAGCTCTTGCCCATCTTGGACACGCAGCGCGCGACGAACTGCTTGGTCTCGTCCTCGATGTGCGCCACGCCCGCCGGGCTGTAGTCGACGTTCGGCTCGGTGCGCAGTCGGTCGTTGTCGGCGTCGGAGTTGCACCAGACCGCCGGGCGCGAATTGCCCACCCCGCGCGGATCGAACCCGACCAGATCGAACCGTTCCCGGACCCGCTTCGGCAACGTCTGCACCACGCCCAGGGCGGCCTCGATACCGGACTCGCCGGGGCCTCCCGGGTTGATCACCAGCGAACCGATTCTGTCGCCCGTCGCCGGAAAGCGAATCATCGCCAGCGCTGCCACGTCGACGCCCGGGCCCCCGGGGTGGCTGTAGTCGACCGGCACGGCGAGCTTTCCGCACAAAGCGCCGCCGGGGATTTTCGTCGAGCCGTTACTGGCGCGGCACGGAATCCACTGCACCGGCTGGCCCAGCTTCGGCCCGGCCATCAGGGCGCGCCCGGTGACCGTGCGCACGCAGCCCGCCGCCACCAGCGCCACCGCAGCAATCGCCGTCCAGATCAGCAGCGTGTGCGCGATCTTGTCGCGGCGAAGCAACCCCATGCCCACCTATGCTGCCAGAGCCAACCTGAGTTTCTGATGAGCGGCCATCGCAGCAGCTAGATCCGGGGATGGTAAGTGTCACACCCGTGGGACGGTGCTTTTGCGCACCGGAGATGGCAGACTGGCGAGGTCAAACGAACCCGGGGACCCCAAGGGCCACGAGGATCGAACCGACCAACACCATTAGGGACAATGATGTCTGAGCAGCATGTCTATGGGGGCGGCAGTTCCGCACCGCGCGCCAAGATCCGCACCCACCACCTGCAGAAGATGAAGGCCGAAGGGCACAAGTGGGCGATGCTCACGGCCTACGACTATTCGACCGCCCGGGTTTTCGACGAGGCCGGCATCCCGGTGCTGCTGGTCGGCGACTCGGCCGCCAATGTCGTGTACGGCTACGACACCACCGTGCCGATTTCGATCGACGAGCTGATCCCGTTGGTCCGCGGCGTGGTGCGGGGCGCTCCGCACGCGCTCGTGGTCGCCGACCTGCCGTTCGGCAGCTACGAGGCGGGACCGGCCGCCGCGCTGGCCGCCGCCACCCGCTTCATGAAGGAGGGCGGCGCACACGCCGTCAAGCTCGAGGGCGGTGAGCGGGTCGCCGAGCAGATCGCGTACCTGAGCGCTGCCGGCATTCCGGTGATGGCCCACATCGGCTTCACACCGCAAAGCGTCAACGCGCTCGGCGGCTTCAAGGTCCAGGGCCGCGGCGACGCGGCCGAGCAGACCGTCCACGACGCGATCGCGGTCGCCGAAGCCGGCGCCTTCGCCGTCGTGATGGAAATGGTCCCGGCCGAGTTGGCCACCCAGATCACCGGCAAGCTCACCATCCCGACCGTCGGGATCGGTGCCGGCCCGAACTGCGACGGCCAGGTGCTGGTCTGGCAGGACATGGCCGGAATGAGCGGCGGCAAGACCGCCCGTTTCGTCAAGCGCTTCGCCGACGTCGGCGGCGAATTACGCCGTGCCGCAACGCAATACGCAGAAGAAGTGGCCACCGGGGCTTTCCCGGCCGACGAGCACTGCTTTTAGCTGATCACTCGTTGTCAGCGGTGGGATCGGGGACCTGGCAACGACTGCGGAAGTCCTTCATCGGCTGCCGGATGCCCTCCAGGTCGGCGTGCACCTGCGGGTTGGCGTCCATGTACTGCTGCAGCTTGGCCCGCATGTCGCTGCGCGGCGTGCCCTTGAGGCTGGTGAAGTAGTCGTTGACGTCCGGGTGGGCGAACATATACGCCGAGGTCGACGCCGCGACGCCGGCCGCCACTCCGGCCATGTCGGCCGCCGTGCAGTTCGGTCCCACCGGCGTGGGATCCGGATCCGCGAAAGCGAGCGGGGCGCCGAAAAGCATTGCGCCGCCTAGGACACCGGCGGCCGCGACCGTACACCGCAAAGACATCATGAACAGCTCCTCAAGCCCGGTACCCCCGAATAGCAAACATAAGCTGTCGCGGGCGGGCGCGTAACCCCAATATGGCACGCTAAAGGACCGAAACCGACCCCCGCCGGAGGTGAGAATGCCTGGCAAAGCGCCCAAAACCTCGCGTCATCAAGAGGTGGAGCGCAAGTTCGACGTCGGCGAGTCGACCGTGTCGCCGTCGTTCGAGGGCATCGCGGCGGTGGCCCGCGTCGAGAAGGCGCCGGTGCAATCGCTGGACGCGACGTACTTCGACACACCGGCTCACGACCTGGCCCGTAACAAGATCACCCTGCGGCGCCGCACCGGGGGCACCGACGCGGGTTGGCACCTCAAGCTGCCGTCCGGACCCGAGGCGCGCACCGAGGTCCGCGCGCCGCTGGACGCGTCCGACGAGACCACCGTGCCCAGCGAGTTGCTGGACGTGGTGCTGGCCATTGTTCGCGACCGCCCTCTCGGGCCGGTCGCGCGGATCACCACTCAACGGGAAAACCAGGTGCTCTACGGCGTCGACGGCGCGGAGCTGGCCGAGTTCAGCAATGACCGCGTCACCGCGTGGTCCGCGGGGGAAGCCGGCTCGGAGCCTGCCGAACAGCAGTGGCGCGAATGGGAACTGGAGCTCGCCGAGAACGGGGCCCCCGATATCGAGCTGCTGAACCGGCTGGGCAACAGGCTGCTCGACGCCGGTGCTTCGCCGGCCGGCCACGGCTCCAAGCTGGCGCGCGTGCTCGGCGAGACCCCGCGGCCCGCCGGGACGGAGCCGGCCACTGATTCTACGGACCCACTGCACCGCGCGGTGGCCGAGCAGATCGAGCAGCTGCTGGTGTGGGATCGCGCCGTGCGCGCCGACGCCCCCGATGCCGTGCACCAGATGCGGGTGACCACCCGCAAGCTGCGCAGCCTGCTGCGGGATGCCGCCGGCTCGTCCGACTCGTTCGGCTCGACCGACGGCGAGTGGGTGCAAGACGAGCTGCGCGAGCTCGCCGCCGTCTTGGGGGTGGCGCGCGACGCCGAAGTGCTCGAGGAGCGCTACCAGCGCCAGCTGGACGAGCTGGCACCGGAGCTGGTGCGGGGACGGATACGCGAACGCCTGGTCAAGGGCGCTCACCGCAGGTACCAGACCGGGCTGCGGCGGTCGCTCATCGCGATGCGCTCGCAGCGGTACTTCCGCCTGCTCGACACCCTCGATGCCTTGGTCGCCGACGCCGCCGTCCCCGCCGCCGGGGACGAAGCGGCGCCGGTGACCATCGACACGGCCTATAAGAAGGTGCGCAAGGCGGCGAAAGCCGCCAAGGAAGCTGAGGCAGCCGAGCAGGCCGATCCGTCGGCCGCAGGCGACGAGCACGACCCCGACGAGGCGCTGCACCGGATCCGCAAGCGCGCCAAGCGATTGCGCTACACGGCGTCGGCCACCGGTGCGGACGAGGTGGCCGAGCAAGCCAAGCTGATCCAGTCGCTCCTCGGTGATCACCAGGACAGCGTCGTCAGCCGCGAACACCTGATACGGCAGACCGAAGCCGCGCACGTCGCCGGCGAGGACACCTTCACGTACGGGCTGTTGTTCCAGCGCGAGGCCGAATTGGCCGACAGCTGCCATCAGCAGCTGGACGGCGCGCTGCGCAAACTCGCCAAGGCCGTGAAGAAGGCGCGCTGAGCAGGTCCGCGAGCGTGCACAGAATGCCAGCCCGTGGCGGCGCGCCGTCGTAGAAACACGCACGCGCTCAGGGACGTGAGGCGGACGAGCTGGCCTGTAAGCCGGATTCTGTTCCCCACCGCCGCGGCGTAAGCAACGGCGGCGCGGCGGCGACCATCCATCTGGACACACCGTTGCCGGGTGCCTCGAGCGGTCTACCCGCAGACTCGGGCGAGCAGCCCTCGAACGCCTGCGCAGCCGCACCTTCCGGTGCGGCCTTCTTGACCTTGCTTCGGGTGGGGTTTGCCGAGCCACTCCGGTCACCCGGAATGCTGGTGCGCTCTTACCGCACCGTTTCACCCTTACCACCGCGAGGGTGGCGGTCTGTTTTCTGTGGCACTTTCCCGCGAGTCACCTCGGATTGCTGTTAGCAATCACCCTGCTCTGTGAAGTCCGGACTTTCCTCGACTCGATGTATCAACACGAGCCGCGGCCGCCCGGCCAACTCGTCCGCAGCTGACTACCGTACTCGCTGTGGAATTCCCAAGCCAACAACTGGATTACTCGCCGCAGGATGGGGTCGGGTCCGCGAAACGCGTCGCGGCGGCCTGCGTGGTGGGCACCGCCGTCGAGTTCTACGACTTCTATATCTATGGCACCGCGGCCGCGTTGACGTTTCCCGCGGTGTTCTTCCCGAACCTGAGCGCGACGATGGCCACGATCGCCTCGATGGGCACATTCGCCGCGGCCTTTATTTCGCGGCCGCTGGGCGGGGCGATTTTCGGCCATTTCGGTGACCGCGTCGGCCGCAAGGCCACGCTGGTGGCGACGTTGCTGATCATGGGTTTGTCCACCGTCGGGGTGGGACTGACACCGAGCGCGGCGACCATCGGTGCGGCCGCGCCGTTGATCGTGCTCATCCTGCGGCTGCTGCAAGGGTTTGCCGTCGGCGGCGAGTGGGCGGGATCAGCGCTGCTGGGCATCGAATACGCGCCCGCGACCAAACGCGGCCGGTATGGCATGTTCACCCCGCTCGGCGTCGGCGTGGCGCTCGTGCTGAGCAGCCTGACCTTTCTGGCGGTGAATGCCACCATCGGCGAGACGAGTTCGGCGTTCATGCGCTGGGGATGGCGGGTGCCGTTTCTGCTGAGCGCGCTGCTGGTCGCCATCGCGTTCTACGTACGGATCAACATCGACGAGACCCCCGTGTTCAAAGCCCAACAGGCGAGGGCCAAACCGCCTCGGGCGCCCATCGCCGACGTGCTGCGCCGGCAGCCCGGTAACGTCGCCCTGGCGACCGGTGGCTTCGTGGCCGTCTTCGCCTTCGTCTTCATGGCGGGCACCTATCTGACCAGCTATGCGCACAATCACGCCGGCCTTTCGCGCCACATCATCTTGATGGCCGGGGTGCTGGGCGGCCTGGTGTGGACCGCGGTGGTGGTGCTGTCGGCCAGCCTGTGCGACCGCTTCGGGCGCCGCCCGGTCATCCTTTGCGGATGGGTGCTGGGGTTGCCCTGGTCGTTCGCGGTGATCCCGCTGATCGACACCGCCAATCCCGTCCTCTTCACGACGGCCATTGCCGGTACCTACGCCATCGCGGGGTTCGCCTACGCGCCGATGCCGTCCTTCGTGCCCGAACTGTTCGCCACCCGGTACCGCTATACCGGCGCCGGACTGGCCCTCAACCTCGCCGGCATCCTCGGCGGCGCCGTGCCCCCGCTGATCGCCGGTCCGCTGCTCACCCGACACGGCGGCTGGGCCATCGGGCTCATGCTGGCCGTCCTGGTGCTCATCAGCCTCGCATCGACCTACCGGCTACCGGAGACCAGGGAACGCTCGCTGGAGCTGGCTTAACCTGTCTCAGCCGAAGCACACGACGCTGCGCGCTCCCCGGCCCGCGGCCATGTCGGCAAACGCCGCCTCGACGTCGTCGATACCGATGCGTCGTGTCACGAGCGCCTCGAGGTCGAGCAGACCGCGCCGAGCGAACTCGGCGAGCACCGGAATGTCGCGCGCGGGATCCGTCGCGCCGTAGACGCTGCCCTGGATCGTCTTGCCGTCGGTCATCAGCGACAGCGCGGGAAACGTCGCCTCCTCGGTGACGCCGGCGGCGCCGACCAGGGTGACCTTGCCGCCGGTGCGGGTGGCGTCATACGCCGCCCGGATGGTGGCGGGCTTGCCCACCACCTCGATTCCGTGGTCGACGCCGGCGCCGCCGGTGAGATCGCGCACGGCGGTGGCCAGGTCGACCTCGCTCGCGTCGATGGTGTCGGTCGCGCCGTTGGCCATCGCGGTGGGCAGCTGGGCCGCCACCCGGTCGGCGGCGATGATCCGCACCGCACCCGAGAGCCGGGCCGCTTGGATCGCGGCCAAACCCACTCCCCCACAACCAATCACCAGCACGCTCTCGCCCGCGCGCACAGCGGCCGTGCGCAGCACCGCGCCGACCCCGGTGGTGACACCGCAACCCAGCAGCGCCGCGTGTTCGAAGGGCAGCGACTCGTCGACGGGCACCACCGCGGCCGCCGGCAGCAGCGTCTCGTCGGCCATCGACCCGACACCCATCCCCGGCCACACCGGTCCGCTCGCGCTCTCGGCATGCGGCGCGCCGTAGGCGTGGTCATAGGCGTGCTGGCACAGGTGGGTCTCGCCGCGCAGGCAGCTCGGGCAGCTCCGGCACGACACGATCCACGTCAACACCACATGCTGACCCGGCTTGACGTCGCGGACGTCCTCGCCGACCTCGGTGACGATCCCGGCGCCCTCGTGACCCAGCGCGCTCGGGAGCAACACCGGTATGGCCCCGTCGCGGATCGACAGGTCGCTGTGGCAGACGCCGCTCGCGCGAAGTTGCACCCGCACCTCGTGGCCGGCCAGCGGGCGCAGCGTGAGCTCCTCCACCGCCGTGGGTTGTCCGACCTCGCGCAAAATTACGGCTCTCATCGCGGCCTCCTAGCGACTTACGATGACGGGACGCACGCACCGGGTCAAGGGAGACTGTGATCACCCAATCGACGACGACGCTGCCGGAACCGGTGCTCACGATCGGCGGCGAGCCACAGCCAGGCGCCGCCGGCAGCTATCCCGTGCACAATCCGGCCCGGTCGTCACCGATCTGGCGCCCGACTCGGCGCTGACTACGGAGGAACAATTCGGCCCGGTGCTGCCGATCTTCGGCGACCACAGCATTGACGACGCGGTAACCGCCGCCAACGCAACCGATCTCGGTCTGACCGCGCGCCTGCCGTTCGGCGGCTGCGGTCAGTCGGGCGTCGGCCGTGAACTCGGCGTCGACGGGATCCGGGCCTTACCCAGCCGCGGACTTTTGTGCGGCACCCCGTGCCCCGTTAGCCGGACCCCGCGGTCCGGCGGCCCTGCGGCGGGCGGCGAAGAACTCGGACCAGGAGTCCACCTCGGGATGCTGCTTGAGCAGCGCCCGTCGCTGCCGTTCGGTCATGCCGCCCCAGACGCCGAACTCGACCTCGTTGTCGAGGGCGTCGGCGAGGCACTCGGCCTTGACCGGGCAATCACGGCACAGGGCGGCAGCCTTCCGCTGCGCCGCCCCGCGAACGAAGAGTCGGTCGGGATCGGTGGTGAGACAAAGCCCCTGGAGCACCCACGCCGTGCGGGCGTCGGAAACCGTGGTGATCTCAGGGATATTCGCATCCGTGGACAACTGTCGGACCCTCCTGTGCGGCGAGTCCCCCCTTGCCCACGACTATTCCGCCGCAAGACAGCGGCGTCAGTCCACCGACCAGGCATTACACGGGAGGAAATCCGCGTCCCCCGATTGGGGGAAACGATCCGAAAAGCTATGCGACACTAAGCGGCGTGATCGACCCCGCGACCGAGAAAGTCCGCGTAGTCGTGGGCGACGATCACCCGTTGTTCCGCGACGGTCTGGTGCGGGCGCTGACGTCGAGTGGCTCAGTGGAGGTAGTCGCTGAAGCCGACGACGGCATCGCTGCCCTGGCTCTGATTAAAGCTCATCTACCCCACGTCGCGCTGCTGGATTACAGAATGCCTGGGATGGACGGCGCAAAAGTTGCCGCCGCCGTACGGGCCGATGAGCTTCCGACCAGGGTCTTGTTGCTGTCGGCGCACGACGAATCCGCCATCGTTTTTCATGCGCTGGCGGAGGGCGCCGCGGGGTTTCTGCCCAAAGACTCGACGAAAAACGAGATCGTCACCGGCGTCCTGGACTGCGCGCAGGGCCTGGACGTGGTGGCTCCCACACTTGCCGCCGGACTGGCCGGGGAGATCCGCCGCCGCGGTAACGAACCCCAGGCGCCGGTGCTGACCCCGCGCGAGAGCGAGGTACTGAATTTCATCGCCCAGGGTTGCAGCATCCCGGAGATCGCCGCGGAGCTGTACCTGGCACCGTCCACGATCAAGACGCACGTGCAACGGTTGTACGAGAAACTCGGCGTCGGTGACCGCGCCGCGGCCGTCGCGGCGGCCATGCGGCGCGGACTGCTCGAATAGCATGGCCCGCCCTCTGGCTCGAGTCATCGACTTCGTCGCCGCCGAACCCGTCCGCCTGTCGGCGTTTCTGCGCTTGCCGCTGATCGGGCTGATCGTGTTGCTGGTCTCGGTGTGGGAAGTCGAGCACTGGTTGCCGATCGCGTACGCGACCATCCTCGTCACGTACAGCGTCACGGCCCTGGTGTGGGTCTTCGTGGTGCTGCGTGGCCCGGTGCCGGCATGGGCCGGTTGGGCCTCGACCGGAATCGATGTGGTCACCGTCGTGTTGCTGTGCGTGGTGTCGGGCGGCGCCACGGTGGCCCTGCTGCCGGTGTTCTTCCTGCTGCCGATCTCGGTCGCGTTCCAGGATCGCCCGACCCTGGCAGCCATCGTCGGGATCTGCACCGCCATCGGGTATCTCGGTGTCTGGATCGTCTACTCCAAGCGCGACGACACCGTCGAGTTGCCGACCGTCGTCTACACGCATTTCGGACTGCTGTTGTGGTTGGCGGCGGCGATGACCGCATTGTGTTACTTCCTGACCCGCGCCGCGACGCGCGTGGCGGCGTTGCTCGACATGCGCCGCACGCTGGTCGCGGAGGCGATGCGCGCCGACGAGCGCAATGCCCGGGCTCTGGCCGAGCACCTGCACGACGGACCGCTACAGGATCTGTTGGCGGCGCGACTCGAACTCGACGAAGTCCGCCAGCGCTACGACGACCCGGCGCTGGAGGCCGCCTACCAGGCGGTGCAGGACACGGCCACCCTGCTGCGCAGCACCGTCACCTCACTGCATCCCCACGTGCTCACGGAAGTGGGTCTCACCGCCGCGCTGCGTGAGCTGATTCGTGCCTACGAGCTCCGCGGGAACTTCACAATCGAAGCCGCTCTCGAAGACGTCGATCGGCCACGGTCGCAGTCCCTGTTGTACCGGGCGGCGCGCGAATTGCTGGCCAACGTGCACAAGCATGCGCGGGCCAGCACCGTGCGGCTCCGCCTGGCCCGGGCGGGCGACGAGATCACGCTGAGTGTCATCGACGACGGGGTCGGCTTCGATCCGACGATCTTGAATCGATGCGTCGCCGAAGGGCACATCGGGCTCGCGTCACTGCTGGTCCGCGTCGACGCGACGGGCGGATCGATGAAGCTCACCTCGACGCCGGGCGGCGGCACGCGGGCCTTGGTGACGACGCCCACGGGCGCCGATTAGGGGCCCGCAAGGCCCCGCGAATCATCGACAATCATTGACAGGGGCGGGAAACCGACGATAGTCGTCAGGTATGGCGCTGCTGCCGGACCCCGATCCTCGGCAGCGGCAGCATGTGCTGATCTCGGTCGACGACCACGTCATCGAGCCGCCCGACATGTTCGCCGGCCGGCTTCCCGCCGCGCTGGCCGACCGCGCGCCCACGATCGTCGAGACCGACGACGGGCGCCAGCTGTGGCGCTACGAGGGCCGCGAGTACCCGAACATCGGGCTCAACGCCGTGATCGGGCGGCCGCACGACGAATGGAGCATGGAAGCCGCGCGGTTCGACGAGATGCGCCGCGGCTGTTGGGATATCGACGCCCGCATCGCCGACATGGACCTGGCCGGCATCTGGGCCTCGCTGAACTTTCCGTCGCTGATCGCCGGGTTCGCGGGCACGGTCTTCTGGAAGAGCGACGACCCCGAGTTGGGGCTGGCCACCCTGCGCGCCTGGAACGACTGGCACCTCGAGGTGTGGGCCGGCAGCTACCCGGAGCGGATCATCCCGTTGCAGCTGCCGTGGCTCGCCGACCCGCAACTCGCGGCCGACGAGGTACGCCGCAACGCCGCGCGCAGCTTCAAGGCGGTCAGCTTCCCCGAGCTGCCCGCCCAGTGCGGGATTCCCAGCCTGCACAGCGGGGTGTGGGATCCGTTCTTCGCCGCGTGCGAGGAGACCGACACCGTCGTGTGCCTGCACACCGGTTCGGCGCAGTGGGCGCCAATCCCCGCCCCGGACACGCCTTTTGAGACGATCACCACGCTGTTCCCGGTCAACGGCCTGGTCGCCTGCGCGGACATGCTGTGGTCGGGCATCCCACTGCGTTTCCCTCGGCTGAACATCACCCTGGCCGAAGGCGGCCTCGGTTGGGCGGCCATGCTGGGCGACCGGGCCGACTTCGTCCTGGCGCACTCGGCGTGTGGGCGCGAGGGCGGGTCCTGGACGAGCGACCTGCTGCCCAGCGAGGTCCTCAAGCGCAATTTCTGGTTCTGCTCGATCGACGACCCGTCGGCGTTCGGTGCGCTCGACGCGATCGGGGCCGGGCGCATCCTCGTCGAGAGCGACTACCCGCACGCCGACTCCACCTGGCCCGACACCCAAGAAGTGGTGGCGCGCAACGTCGCCGGCCTCTCGGCGGACGACGCCGCACGGATCACCCACCGCAATGCCGCAGAACTGTTCCGCCATCCGCTGCCCGACGACGGGTGGCTGGCGGCGCCAGTCTAGGAGGTCCACGTGCTCGACCTGTTGATCCGCGATGCCCAGATCGTCGACGGCACCGGCGCCCCCGCCCGCCACGGCGACGTCGGGGTGAGCGACGGACGCATTGTGTCGGTCGGCCCCGTCGGCACAGTCGATGACTTGGCCGCGAAAACCGTTGATGCCCAAGGGCAGACGCTCGCCCCCGGCTTCGTCGACCTGCACACCCACTACGACGCGCAGCTGTTCTGGGACCCTACCGCCAGCCCGTCGGTGCAGCACGGGGTCACCACGGTGTTCGGCGGCAACTGCGGTTTCACGCTCGCGCCCGCCCCACCCGACCAACAGGACTACCTCACCCGCATGCTGGCCCGGGTCGAGGGGATGCCGCTGGAGGCGCTGCGGGCCGGACTCGACTGGGAATGGTCATCTTTCGGCGACTGGCTGGCCCGGCTCGACGGCCGCATCGCCGTCAACGCCGGCTTTTTGGTCGGTCATTCCGCCCTCCGGCTGACCGCGATGGGCGCCGACGCGGTGGGCAACGAGGCCAGCCGCGCGCAGGTCGCGCGGATGGCCATGCTGTTGCATCAGGCTCTGAACGAGGGCGCGCTCGGGCTGTCGACATCGCAGTCGCCCACGCACAACGACGCCGCCGGCGACCCGGTGCCGTCGCGCAGCGCGTCGCGGTTCGAACTTGTCGCGCTGGCGAGCGCGTTGCGCGAGCACCCGGGCACCACGCTGGAGGCGATCATCGCCGGCTGCCTGTCGGGGTTCAGCGACGACGACATCGCGCTGCTCACCGACATGTCGGCGGGCGCCGACCGCCCGCTGAACTGGAACCTGTTGGGCGTGTCCGCGGCGAATCCCGAAGGGCAACCGGGACATCTGCGGCAGCTGCGCGCCTTCGACGCCTCGGCGCAACGCGGCGGCCGAGTGGTGGCCCTGACGTTGCCGCAAGCCATGCAGATCCGGCTTTCGTTTCTGTCCGGCTTCGTGCTCGACGGGCTGCCCGGCTGGCGGGACACCATGCATCTGCCGGTGCCGGAGCGGCTGGCCGCGCTCGCCGACCCCGAGGTGCGCCGCCGCCTGGCCGACGGTGCCGCCTCGAAGGAGGCCGGCATGCTGCGCGGCCTGGCGCAATGGCACCGGCTGACCATCGTCGAAACCTTCGCCGCCGAAAACGCCGACACCACGGGCCGCACCGTCGGCGAGGTCGCCGCGGCCCGCGGCGGCGAACCGTTCGACACACTGCTCGACATCGTGATCGCCGACGAGCTGCGCACCGGGCTGACCCCGGCGCTGGCCGGCTCAAAAGAACAGGACGCGGCCGACTGGCGGCTGCGCGCCGACGTGTGGCGCCACCCCGGTGCGGTGATCGGCGGCTCGGACGCCGGCGCTCACCTCGACATGATGTGCGGCGCGACCTACACCACGGCGCTGCTGGCCAAGGGCGTCCGGGAGCACCAGGTGGTGACGCTGGAAGAGGCCGTCCGGCTGGTGACCGACGTGCCCGCCCGGTTCTACGGGCTGATCGAGCGAGGCCGGATCGCGCCCGGCTGGCACGCCGATCTGGTGCTGTTCGACCCGGACGACCGTCGGCCACGGGCCCGAGCGCACGCGTTACGACCTGCCCGCCGGTGCGCCGCGGTTGGTCGCCGAGGCCCAGGGCATCAGCTCGGTGCTGGTCGGCGGCGTCGAGGTGTGCCGCGACGGCATCGCCACCGGCGCCCTGCCCGGCACCGTCTTGCGGTCCGGACGCGACACCGAAACCGTGTCGGCGCATGGCTGACGTACCGGGCGGCCTGCTCATGCAGATCGAGAACGTGCACGAGCGGTTGCGCGAGGCACGCGAAAAACACCGGGTGATGCGCGGAAATCCGTTCGCCGAGGCCAGCTCCGGGCAACTCGGGTCCCTCGGGGTGACGGTCCTCGGGTACGACGAGTGCCAGACGGTGCTCACCCACCCCGACACCTTCTCGTCGTCGATCTACGACCAGATCATGGGCCCGGTCATGGGCCGCACCCTGCTCGAACTCGAGGGCGCCGAGCACCGGGCCAGCCGGGCGCTGGTGTCGCCGTCGTTCCGGTCGGCGCTGCTGGACCGGTGGCGCAGCGAGCTGGTGGAGATGGTCGTCGACGAGCTCATCGACCGGTTCGCGCCGCGCGGGCGGGCCGAGTTGGCCGCCGAGTTCACTTTCGCGTTTCCCGTGCAGGTGATCGCCCGGATCATGGGCCTGCCGCGCCAGGATTACCCGCGTTTTCAGCGCCTGTCGATCGAGTTGCTCAATGTGGTCTACGACTGGGAGCGCGGAATTGCCGCTTCCGCGGCGTTGA
The DNA here is from genome assembly GCA_963758775.1 of uncultured Actinomycetota bacterium. GTDB lineage: Bacteria > Actinomycetota > Actinomycetes > Mycobacteriales > Mycobacteriaceae > Mycobacterium. The sequence continues at coordinate 140,318 of CAVWWU010000008.1, read as the reverse complement.
AGGCCTACTTCATCGAGATCCTCGCCGAGCGGCGGCGTGCTCCGCAGGACGACCTGATCAGCATGCTGGCGGAGTCGGAGCTCGACGGCGCGCGGCTGACCGACGACGAGATCTTCGCGTTCCTGCTGCTCATCCTGCCCGCCGGGGTCGAGACGACCTACCGCGCGTCGGGCAATCTACTGGTCGCGATGCTCACCCAGCCCGCACTGCTGGACACGCTGCGGGCCGATCGGGGCCTTCTTCCCGGGGCGTTCGAGGAGGCGTTGCGCTGGGAGCCGCCGATCACCACCGTGGTGCGGCTGGCGGTCCGCGACAGCGAACTCGGCGGTGTCGCGATTCCGGCCGGAACGAACGTCAGCGTCAGCGTCGCGGCCGCCAACCGCGATCCCGCGCGCTATCCCGATCCGGACCGCTTCGACCCCACCCGCAAGCACATCGCGCACCTGACGTTCGGCGGCGGCCCACACCTGTGCCTGGGCATGCATTTGGCGCGGATGGAGGCGACGGTGGCCATCGACGCGCTGCTGGACCGGCTGCCCGATCTGCGGTTGGACCCGGACGCGGAGCCGCCGCGCATCGTGGGGATGGCGTTTCGCGCACCGGCGGCGCTGCCGGTCAGGTTCAGTCCGGCTCGCGCCTGAGCGCATGCCAGGCCAGGTCGGCGATGGCCGCGCAGTATTTCTCGTCGATGTGGTTGTCCGAGTAGAGGGCGCGAATGTTCAAGGGTGCCATCACGATCTGGACGGCGGCCATCGCGTCGACGCCGTCGCGCATTTCGCCGCGTGCCCGGGCGCGATCCACGATCCCGCGCACCACGGCGAAACGGGCCGCCCAGAACTTCATTCGGGTTTCTTCGTCGTGAGGCCCCTGCCGGCTTATCGCGAGGGCGCGTATGTAGGTGCGGCCGATGTCGGTGTTGATTCGGTCGGCCACGCTGCGAGCCAACGCCTGCAGGTCTCCGCGCAACGAGCCGGTGTCCGTCGCCGAGCCGAAGCCTTCGATATCGGCCAGGGCCGCGTCGACGATCAATCGCTGGCGATCGCCCCAGTACTGGTAGATCACCGCCGCATCGAGGCGGTGGCGCTCCGCCATCGCTTCGATGCTGAACCGCTCGACGCCCCAGCGGGCCAATTCGTCGAGGACTGCGGTCATTACGCGCGCACGAAGATCCGCGGGCACCAGGCCCGCGGGCTCACTGACTGGTTGGGACGGCGGCATCGATGTCTCCTTGCCACCTAAAGATAGCCGGTCTGGTTCACCAGCCGGACCGAAGTGGCCCCGTCAGAATAGAACTCAGCGATGCTCAACGACGCCAAATCCAGGTGCAACCGGTACAAAATACCCGGGCCGGCGTCCAGGGCAAGCCGCAGCAAAGTCTTGATCGGCGTGACGTGGGAGACCACCAGGACGGTCGCGCCTTGGTATTGCTCGATGATCCGCTCGCGTGCCCGGCAAACGCGCGCCATCACATCGTCGAAGCTTTCACCCCCCGGCGGCTCGACGCTCGTATCGCGCAGCCACCGACGGTGCAGCTCGGGGTCGCGTTCGGCGGCCTCGGCGAACGTCATCCCCTCCCACGCGCCGAAGTCGGTCTCGATCAGGTCGTCGTCGGCCGTCACGTCCAGCCCCAGCGCCTGGGCGGCGGCGCTCGCGGTTTCGTAGGCACGCTGCAGCGGCGACGACATCACGGCGGCGATCCCGCCGCGCTGGGCCAGATACCCTGCCGCCGCCTCGGCCTGCCGCCGCCCGAGCTCGGTGAGTGACGGGTTGCCGCGCCCCGAATAGCGTCGGTGCACCGACAACTCGGTCTGACCGTGTCGCAACAACAGCAGCGTGGTCGCCGTGCCGCGCGCGCCCGTCCAGCCGGGCGGCGACTGCGGCGCAACGGTTTTGGCGGGCCGAGTACCGGGCTTGTCAGGCTCTTGGGGCTCCCCGTCAATTCCGGCCGCCGCGTCCATCGCCTCGTTGGCCAGCCGGTCCGCGTGTTTGTTTCGCTCGCGCGGCACCCACGCGTAGCTGACACGCGCGAACTGCGACGCCACCGTGCGGGCCTGGGCATGCAGCGGCGCCAGGTCGGGATGCTTGACCTTCCACCGTCCCGACATCTGTTCCACCACCAGCTTGGAATCCATGTAGACCGCGGCCTCGCTGGCGCCGAGTTTGGCCGCATCGTCCAAACCGGCTATCAGGGCGCGGTATTCGGCGACGTTGTTGGTCGCATGGCCGATGGCCTGCTTGCTCTCCGCCAGGACGTTGGCGCGGTCCGCGTCCCACACCACCGCGCCGTATCCGGCCGGCCCCGGGTTGCCTCGAGAACCGCCATCGGCTTCGATGACCACTTTCACTGTTCGAAAGCCTTGACCCGCAACAGGATCGCGCCGCACTCGGGGCAGCGGATCACCTCGTCCTCGGCGGCCGCCGAGATGCGTGCCAGCTCGCCGCGACCGATCTCGATCCGGCAGGCGCCGCACCGGTGCCCCTGTAACGGCCCGGCGCCGGGGCCTCCCCCGGCGCGCTGCCGCTCGTAGAGGGCCGACAGGGCGGGATCCAGTGTCGCACAGAGCTCTTCGCGCTGCGACGAATGCAGCTCGCGGCTGCGCTCGATCTCGGCGAGTTCGCTGTCCATCTCCTGCTGCGCGCTGGCGAGGTCGGCCTCCAGCGCCTCGATCGCGCCCACCTCGACAGCCAGCTGGGCCTCCAGCTCCTCACGGCGTTCCATCACCTCCAGCAGGGAATCCTCCAGGCTGGTCTGCCGCCGCACCAGGGTGTCCAGCTCGTGCTGAAGGTCCGATAACTGTTTGGCATCCGTGGCACCCGACCTGAGCAACGACCGGTCCCGATCCTCGCGCTGGCGCACCGACTCGATCTCGGACTCGAAGCGTGACACCTGGGCGTCCAAATCCTCGACCGCGATTCGAACCGTGGCCAGCCGGTCGCTGGCGGCGGCGTGTTCGGTCTTGATCCGCTCGTAGGCCTCCCGCTGCGGCAGATGGCTGACCCGGTGCGCGATCCGGGACAGCTCGGCGTCCAGTTTCGACAGCTCCAGTAGCGAGCGTTGCTGTGTCAGTTCGGCTTTCATCACTGATTCCTCCCCAAGGTCCAAGGGTCGGTGCGCAGGGTGCACACACGCACCGAGAGCTCCGTTCCGAAGCGGGCCCGCAGCACGTCGGCGGCTTGTTCGCACCAGGGGAATTCACTTGCCCAGTGCGCGACATCGATCAGCGCGACATCCGACGCCCGGCCGTGTTCGTCGGCGGGATGGTGCCGCAGATCGGCGGTCACGTACGCCTGCACATCGGCGGCGGCGGCGATGCCCAGCAGCGAGTCCCCGGCGCCACCGCACACCGCCACCCTCGACACCGGCATGTCGGGGTCCCCCGTGGCGCGCACACCCCATGAGGTCGCCGGCAACGCGGCGCCCACCCGGGATACGAACGCGGACAGCGGTTCGGGTCGCGCCAGCGTGCCGATGCGGCCCAGCCCGACGTCGCCCGGCAGCGGCACCATCGCGAAGACGTCGAAGGCCGGTTCCTCGTAAGGATGCGCGGCACGCATCGCCGCGAGCACGGCGGTCCGGGCCCGCGCGGGCGCGACGACCTCGAACCGGTCTTCGGTCACCCGCTCGACGGCACCGACCTTGCCGATCGCGGGCGACGCGCCGTCGTGTGGCAGGAACTGGCCGATGCCGGTGACGCTCCAGCTGCAGTGCGAATAGTCGCCGATCTGGCCGGCGCCGGCCGCAAACACCGCCGCTTGCACCGCCTCTAAGTTCTCGCGCGGAACGTAGACGACCCACTTGTCCAGATCCGCCGTGGCCGAGAGCGGCTCGAGCACGGCCTCCACGGTCAGGCCCAGCGCGTGGGCCAGCGCGTCGGACACACCGGGTGCCGCCGAGTCGGCGTTGGTGTGCGCGGTAAACAGCGAACGCCCGGTCCGGATCAGCCGGTGCACCAACGCGCCCTTCGGTGTGCTGGCGGCGACGGTGTCGACTCCGCGCAACAACAACGGGTGGTGCGCCAACAACAGGCCATTGTCGGGAACCTTGTCGATGACCGCCGCCGTGGCGTCGACCGCGACGGTCACCGAGTCCAACACATCCTCGGGATCACCACACACCAGGCCGACCGAGTCCCACGACTGGGCGAGCCGCGGCGGATAGGCCTCATCCAGCACCTCGATCACGTCGGCAAGCCGCACACTCACCGGCGCTCCTCCCCGATCGCCTCGACCAGCAGCGGCCACTCCGGGCGCACCGCGGCGCGCAGATAGTGCTCGTCCAGTCCGACGAAGGTGTCGCACCGCCGAACGGCAATTCCTCTGTTCTGCAAGCCTTTCCGGATCAGGTCGGCGCCGGGCATGTTGAACAACACGAACGGCGCCCGGCCGTCGACCACGCTGGCGCCGACCGCTTGCAATCCGGCCGTCATCTGCGCGCGCATGGCCACCAGCCGCGCGGCGTCGGCGGCCGCTTCGGCAACGGCTCCCGGCGCGCAGCAGGCTGCGATGGCAGTCAGTTGCAACGTGCCCAGCGGCCAGTGTGCTCGCCGAGTGGTCAACCGCGCCAACAGATCCGGCGCGCCGAGGGCGTAGCCGACCCGCAGTCCGGCCAACGACCAGGTTTTGGTGAGGCTGCGCAACACCAGCACATCGGGCAGAGACTCTGCCGTCAGTGATTCGGGCTCGCCGGGAATAGAGTCGGCGAACGCCTCGTCGATGACGAGGATCCGTCCGGGCCGGCGCAGCGCGAGCAGCTGCTCGCGGGTGTGCAGCACCGAAGTCGGGTTAGTGGGGTTGCCCACTACGACCAGGTCGGCCTCGTCGGGAACGTCCGCGCCCTCCAGCCGGAACGGCGGCTCCACGACGACATGGTGCACCGGCACTCCGGCGGCCGTCAGTGCGGCGGCGGGCTCGGTGAACGATGGTGCGATCACCGCCGCGAGCTTCGGCTCCAGGTTGGGCAGCAGCGCGAACCCTTCGGCCGCACCGGCCAGCGGCAGCACCTCGTGGCGTGGCCGGCCGTGCCGTTCGGCGACCGCGTCCTGGGCCGCGTGCACGTCGTCGATGCCCGGGTAGGACGCCAGATCCGGCAGCCCCGCGGCCAGCCGCTGGACCAGCCAGTCCGGCGGTCTCGCACCACGGACGTTGACCGCGAAGTCGAGCATGCCGGGCGTGACCGCCTGATCACCGTGATAGCGCGCCGCAGCAAGCGGGCGCGTGTCCAGACTCGCCACGGAATCAAACACTAACGGGCCGTCACGAAACCCCGTCATCGAGAGCACCGCCGCAAATCAAAGCGGGTTCGTGAAAAGGAGCCCTAGGCAACTGCTGATCACCCCGCATGTCAGCCGGTCTTCGGTCCAATGGCCGACCGCGAGTTCGGCGAGCACGATCGTCAGGTGGACATCGATCGCGACACGTCGCGAAGAAACAGTCCTGGCCATCTACGCACTCGGCGGCCATCGCCCACCGGCTGCCGGGCCGAATCAAACGCCTGTGAATTAGCACAAGTGTGCATTACATCATCGACAACGTCGCGGCCGTCGTCCGCAAGACCCCACATCGGTCAACACGGGTGCCGGGTGGGCAGGATGGGACGCGCCAGAACGCATACCGTTGCACTCGAAGTGTTCACCGTGCGTGCTCCATATCCGCTTAATCGGATACTTCAACACCAAAAGTATGATTAGCCACAGGGACCGAACTGCAGGTGCATTCCGGCCTCAGATTCCATTCAATTGCAGCGGCGTCTTTTCGTTCTCAAACATAATTTTTCGTTCCCCAGCACAAATGAACATAGGGCAAGCGTCAACCGACATTGGGGCTTCACATTGTGTTAACAGGGTTGTACTGTTTCGCGATAGCGCATGGCGCACGGCGTCGGGGGAGTTGACAATACCCGGCCCTGCTGCGTCCGTCCGCTCTTCATTTACTCGGGTGGTACACAACCCGACCGCAGGCCCGGTATGGGCTGCGATCGCTAAGGCCGAAAGCACGCCATTGGGCGGTTTCGCCCCATGCCGTGGTGACTATCGCGCAACCCTGCAGCGGTCACGTCCCATGTACCGGAATACCCCTTTGTCTTAGTCGTCTTAGTCCAAGATCCCCTCGTGAATGTGGAGCCACAGATGTCTTCTTTCGTGAATGTGTTGCCCGAGTCTTTGACCACAGCGTCCTCGGATTTGACCAACCTCGGATCGACTATTGGGGAGGCCAACTCAATGGCTGTCATGTTAAGTCTCAGGAGATAGGTGACGCTTCGTACTCGGGACTTACTTGACATTGCGCCGGCTAGTGGTGAAGCTTGCTCGCCGTGGTGGCTGTCAGTGGCGAGTCCGGTGATCGAGAGTGGTTGGTAGAGCAGCGTTATCGAGCGGTGCTCGAGGTGTTGGACGGCTCGCCGGTCGGTGAGGCGGCCATCCGGTACGGGGTATCGCGGCAGACGGTGCATGCCTGGAAGGGCAAGTACATGGCCGGCGGGATCGAGGCGCTGCGCGAGGCGTCACGCCGACCCAGGACCAGCCCGACCCGTGTGGAGTCCGAAGTGGAGGCGCTGGTGTGTGAGATGCGGCGAACCCATCCCCGCTGGGGCGCGCGGCGGATTACTTTCGAACTTGGACAGACAGGCGTGACGTCGCCGCCATCACGGGCGACGGTGCACCGGATCCTGGTTCGTAACGGGCTGGTGCGTGCACATCCCCAACAGCACCGCCGCAAGTACCGTCGCTGGCAGCGTGAGGCGCCGATGCACCTGTGGCAGTTGGATCTGGTCGGCGGAGTGTTCTTGGCCGACGGGCGCGAATGCAAGATGCTCACCGGTATTGACGACCACTCCCGGTTCGTCGTGGTGGCTGCAGTGCTCGCGGTGCCCTCGGGGCGGGCGGCGGCTGATGCGTTCCTCAAATCGATGCGCGTCTACGGTGTGCCCTCAGAAGTGTTGACCGACAACGGCAAACAGTTCACCGGCCGGTTCACCAAACCCAGACCGGCGGAGGTGTTGTTTGAGCGGGTCTGCCGGGAGAACGGCATCACCGCCCGACTCACCAAGCCGCACTCGCCGACCACGACCGGCAAGATCGAGCGCTGGCATCAGACCCTGCGCCGCGAACTGCTCGATCCGGCCGGTCCGTTCGTGGACCTGCCCTCGGCGCAGGCGGCGATCAGTGCCTGGGTGCACACCTACAACTACGCCCGGCCGCACCAATCACTGGACATGGCGACCCCGGCAAGCCTGTTTCGGCCCAACGCCCAACCTGATCCCCTGGTGCTCACCGCGCGACCAGATGCCCAAGAGAATCACGGCGCAGCCGCCGCAGTCCCCGCAACCGCCACGACGGACACCAGCGGCGCCAGCAGCGGGTTGGTGCTGCTGCCCTCAGCCGGTGCGGTCGAGTTCGACACCGTCATCGCCGCCAGCGGCCTGCTTGCGGTCATCCCCTCGGTGCAGCGGATCAGCCTGGGCCCCAGCCGTGGCGGCCAACGCGCGCACGTCTGGGTCGACGAGTACAGCGTCCACGTCCTCATCGACGGCGAACTAGTCAAGACGGTGCCCTCCAACCTGAGCGCTGAAGACCTCCGCGATCTGAGCATGCGCGGTGCGCGCCCGGCCGGGCCACCGCCAGCCATGGCATCGGTGGCCCGCGCCGGGACCCTCCCGGCTGCCACCGTGATCGAAGTCGATCGCATCGTCGACATCAACGGCAACGCCGAACTGGCCAAACACCGCCTGAGAATCGGCGGCGAACTCGCCCGACGCAAAGTCAGACTTCGCCTCGACGGACACCTCATCCACGTCATACACAACGACGTGCTCGCCAAGACGCTGGCCTCGCCGATCCCCGCCGATCAGTACACCAAGATCCGCGGCGCGCGGATCGCAGCCAGTCAACAGCCCCTAGCGCCCGGCCCCATCAGCGTCCAACGCAAGGTCCCCCGAGACGGCGTTGTCATGGTGGCCCGCCAACGCCTACGTGTCGGACGCACCTATACCGGCAAGATCGTCACCATCCACGTCGAGGACACCCACTTCCGGGTCACCTGCGACGGCGTCCAGCTCTCGATCCACCCGCGCACTACCAAACTCCCAATCCGCCGGTGGAAAGCCAAGATTCACGCTCCGCGCCCGAACCCACCCACGTAAGAAATGTCGTGAGACTGTAAACCATGTCCTGCGACTGAGGAGTTAAGCACGTCCTGAGACCTCACATGGACAATGGCGGCGGCCCGGACCACGCAGATTCTGGCGGCGGCCCAGGATGAGGTGTCGGTGGCTATCGCGGGGCTGTTTGGCACGCACGCTCAAGAATTTCACGCGCCAGCGCCCAAGCCCCGACTTGGCTCAAATTAGTGCGCATCGTCGGCGCGGATTCTGAGCAGTGCCGTGCGGAGGTCGTCGGGTAGCGGGTCGGCGGCGGTGAGGTTTGGTTGCCTGCCTGAATTTTCACGGTGCGGTACCGGCGGGCGGTGCGTACGAATTTCTTTATGCTCCAGCCGGTTTGGGTCTCGATGTGGTGGCTGACGGCCATCGCGGCGACCACGATGCTGAGGTGGGCCTCGATGGAGTCACGCAGGTGGTGATAGATCGGTCGGGCTTGTAGGTCGTGTTTGGACATCCGGAAGGACTTCTCGATGTGCCAGAGCTGGTGATAGGCATCGATGACGAACGTCGAAGACGCGCTGGTGAGGTTGGTGGTGTAGCCCTTCCAGCCCGCCAATGCTCGGGTCTTGGCTTCCAGGCTGCGGTTGACCGACTTCGCGGCGCCGGTGAGCTGGATGTAGCGGTTGCGTTTGACCGGGGCGTGCCCCTCGACGGCACGTTGGGCCTTGCGGACCTGCTCGTCGATGCCGCGTAGCGTGCGGCGGGCCCGGTCGTGGCGGAATTGGTAGTAGATGACCCGGTCGGGGATGCCGCGGGTCTTCTCGGCGCTGGTGGCCGGCCAGGGCTGGGTCAGCACCAGCCCGTCGGGGATCGCCTGATCGGCGTGGTTGTCACGCCATTCGCGTACGACATCGGGCAGAAACGGGATGCGGGCGCCCAGGATGAATGACAGCCCGGCGGCTTTGATCGCGACCTGGTTGGCCTCAGAGATCATGCCGGCGTCGGCGACCACGGTGACGTCGGTGAGATGATGGGCGGCCTTGAACGCGTTGATGACTGGCAGCATGGTGGCGGTCTCGGCCTTGTTGCCCTCGAAGGCCTGCACGGTCAGCGGGAATCCGGCGGCGTCGGTCAACAACCCCAGGGTGATCTGGGGTTCCAGGCGGCGCTCTTGGAGAAGCCAGGTTCGCGGAATCCGTCGCCGGCATCAGTCTCGAAGTACAGCGTGGAGACGTCGAAAAGCACCAGCGACGCCGGCCCCAACCCGGCGCGCCGCGCGCTGGCGGCGGCCAATGCTTGACGCCACTGCGGGTGGGCATAGCTGGGCAGGCGTCGCTTGACGGTGGCATAGGACGCGGGTTCCACGCCGACCTCCACGAGTACCCGTTCGGCGTCGACCTTACTGGTCGGTTCGATGATCCGGGCGAGCACCAGATCACGAAACACACTGTCGCCCTTGGTGGCTGACTCGAACCCCAAGATCCGATACGCGGCGCACAGCGCCTCCCACAAGTGCGTCATCCGGTGGAGGTGATCGGCAGCGGCTCCGACCCCGGCGGGGCGGTCACGTCGAGATCGAGTACGGCTTGGTTGGCCGCCAACCGCTCGGCCGCGGCAGCCTTCAACGCGGCCAGTTCGGCCTCATCATGAGCCGAGCCCAGGTGCTCGATCGAGCGTGACCCGCGCCGGGTGGACCACACGATCTGCACCGCGCTCGCCCCCGAGGCAGTCTTTACCGTGCGCACGTAGGCCACCCCGGCAGCCTACGGTCCTGATTTAGTGCACAAATTCTGCGCGAGCAGACAACGAAACTGCAGTTCAGGAGCCTGCGATGCCCTTCAACCCGAAAACGTGAGCCAAGTCAGGTCTTAGTCCAAGATCCCCTCGTGAATGTGGAGCCACAGATGTCTTCTTTCGTGAATGTGTTACCCGAGTCTTTGACCACAGCGTCCTCGGATTTGACCAACCTCGGATCGACTATTGGGGAGGCCAACTCAATGGCGGCGGCCCGGACCACGCAGATTCTGGCGGCGGCCCAGGATGAGGTGTCGGTGGCTATCGCGGGGCTGTTTGGCACGCACGCTCAAGAATTTCACGCGGCCAGCGCCCAAGCGGCGGCATTTCATCAGGACTTTGTGCAGACGTTGAGCAAGGGCGCGGGCGCATATGCAGCCGCCGAGACCAACAGCTCCGGGCTTCTCCAGTCGATCGTGCAGGCGGCGCAGCCGTTTGGGGTTTTCTCGCCGGTGGAGTTGCTTACGGGGCGCTCGTTGTTCGTCAACGGCGCTAATGGCGCGGCAGGGAGCGGGGCGAACGGTGGCGCCGGCGGGTGGATCATCGGGAACGGCGGAAGCGGCGGTTCGGGCGGTGCCGGCGGCGCTGGTGGAGCCGGTGGTAAGGCGGGCTTGTGGGGCGCGGGCGGTGCCGGCGGAGCCGGCGGGGCCGCCACGACTCCCGGCGAGACAGGCGGTAATGGCGGGGCAGGCGGCGCCAACGGGCACATCGGCGGCGGTAGTGGCGGGGCCGGAGGGACCGGAGGTACTGGCGCGAACGGCGTCGTCGGCACCGGCCAGGTCGGCGGGGATGGCGGCGCAGGTGGAGTAGGCGGCAGCAACAGGCAGCTGTTTTCGCTGAAGGGCGCCGGTGGGATGGGCGGTGACGGCGGCGTTGGCGGCGACGGCAGCTCCGGCGCCGTCGGCAGCGCCCCCGGCCTGTCCGGGACGGACGGCGGCGACGGCGGCAACGGCGGGGCCGCTGGGGCTGGCGGGCAAAACCAGGCCTTCCTGGGTGGCCGCAGCGGTAACGGTGGCATCGGCGGGACCGGTGGGCTCGGCGGTCACGGCGGGGATGGCGCCAGTGGCGTGGGGTTCGGCCTGGCGGGCGGAGACGGTGGTGACGCCGGGAATGGCGGTAACGCCGGCCTCGGTGGGGCAGCTGGCGCCAACACCGCGCTGGCATTTGGCACTTGGGGCAGGCGGCACCGCGGGTCACGCGGGCGTGGGCGGTACCGGTGGCGTTGGCGGTAATGGCGGAGCCGGCGATGCGGCAACCGCGCCTGGCGGCACGGGTCTTGCCGGCGGTACCGGCGGCCAAGGTGGCGTTGGCGGCTCGGCACCCCGGTGGCACCAACGGCAATGGTGGCGTGGGCGGTAACGGAGGTACCGGTGGTACCGGTGCTGATGGCTCCGCGGGTGTGCTCAGCGACGGCCAGGCCGGCGGCAATGGTGGAGTTGGCGGTAACGCGGGTGCCGGTGGCGCAGCAGGTTCCGGTGCGGGTGCTGCGGGCAGCGTGGGTAACGCGGGCGTCGGTGGTACCGGTGGCGCGGGCGGTAACGGCGGCGCCGGCGATGTTGGCTTGCGGCGGGGCGGCGACGGCGGCGATGGCGCCGTTGGCTTCAGCGGCGGCGCCGGTGGTGCTGGCGGTAGCGGCGGTAGCGCCGGCGCGGGCGGCACCAACGGCAACGGTGGGGCCGGCGGCAACGGCGCCATCGGTCGGCGAGGGCGCAAACGGTGTTACCGGCACGCCGGCGGCGCTGTGGTCGGCGGTAGCGGCGGTTGGCGGCCGGGGTCGGCGGCGACGGCGGCACCGGCGGTCTCGGTGGCGGTGGCATCGGCGGGACTGGCGGCAATGGCGGCACCGGCGGCAACGGCGGCACGCCGGTGACGGTGGTATCGGCGGGGCCGGTGGCACCGACGGCGGCGCCGGCGGCGGCTTGGGCGGCGACGGCGGCAACGGCGGCAACCCGGGCACGGCCGGGACCGGCGGGGGCGGCGGCACCGGCTCCACCCCGGGTACTAACGGCGCCCCTGGCGCCGCGGTGGTCGCTCCGGCCGGTAACGGTGGGGCCGGCGGCAACGGCGCTAACTCCGCGTTCTCCGGTACCAGCGGCGGCATCGGCGGCAACGGCGGCAACGGCGGCGCGATCGGCAACGGCGGGGTCGGCGGCAACGGCGGCAACGGCACGGCCGGCGTCGACGGCGACAACGGCGGTAACGGCGGGGCCGGCACCGGCGCCAACGGCGGTAATGGCACTGACGGCACCAGCGGCGGTGACGGCGCCGTCGGCGGCAACGGCGGCCTGGGCGGCTCCATCTCGGGTGACGGCGGGGCCGGCGGCACCGGCGGTGACGGCGGCAACGGCGGCACCGGCGGCGAGGGCGGCAACGGCGGTTCCGGCACGCCCGGCACCGGCGCCGTGGTCGGCGGGCCCGGCGGCCTGGGCGGCAACGCCGGTAACGGTGGTAACGGCGGCACAGGCGGCGGCGGCGGCAACGGCGGTGCGGCCTTGGGCGCAGGTAACACCGGCGCCGGCGGCAATGGCGGCACCGGCGGCAACGCCGGCACGCCCGGTGACGGTGGTATCGGCGGGGCCGGTGGCACCGACGGCGGCGCCGGCGGCGGCTTGGGCGGCGACGGCGGCAACGGCGGCAACCCGGGCACGGCCGGGACCGGCGGGGGCGGCGGCACCGGCTCCGCCCCGGGTACTAACGGCGCCCCTGGCGCCGCGGTGGTCGCTCCGGCCGGTAACGGTGGGGCCGGCGGCAACGGCGCTAACTCCGCGTTCTCCGGTACCAGCGGCGGCATCGGCGGCAACGGCGGCAACGGCGGCGCGATCGGCAACGGCGGGGTCGGCGGCAACGGCGGCAACGGCACGGCCGGCGTCGACGGCGACAACGGCGGCAACGGCGGGGCCGGCACCGGCGCCAACGGCGGTAATGGCACTGACGGCACCAGCGGCGGCAACGGCGGCACCGGCGGCAACGGCGGCCTGGGCGGCTCCATCTCGGGTAACGGCGGGGCCGGCGGCACCGGCGGTGACGGCGGCAACGGCGGCACCGGCGGCGAGGGCGGCAACGGCGGCTCCGGCACGCCCGGCACCGGCGCCGTGGTCGGCGGGCCCGGCGGCCTGGGCGGCAACGCCGGTAACGGTGGTAACGGCGGCACCGGCGGCGGCGGCGGCAACGGCGGCCTGGCCTTGGGCGCAGGTAACACCGGCGCCGGCGGCAATGGCGGCACCGGCGGCAACGCCGGCACGCCCGGTGACGGTGGTATCGGCGGGGCCGGTGGCACCGACGGCGGCGCCGGCGGCGGCTTGGGCGGCGACGGCGGCAACGGCGGCAACCCGGGCACGGCCGGGACCGGCGGGGGCGGCGGCACCGGCTCCACCCCGGGTACTAACGGCGCCCCTGGCGCCGCGGTGGTCGCTCCGGCCGGTAACGGTGGGGCCGGCGGCAACGGCGCTAACTCCGCGTTCTCCGGTACCAGCGGCGGCATCGGCGGCAACGGCGGCAACGGCGGCGCGATCGGCAACGGCGGGGTCGGCGGCAACGGCGGCAACGGCACGGCCGGCGTCGACGGCGACAACGGCGGTAACGGCGGGGCCGGCACCGGCGCCAACGGCGGTAATGGCACTGACGGCACCAGCGGCGGTGACGGCGCCGTCGGCGGCAACGGCGGCCTGGGCGGCTCCATCTCGGGTGACGGCGGCGCCGGCGGCACCGGCGGTGACGGCGGCAACGGCGGCACCGGCGGCGAGGGCGGCAACGGCGGCTCCGGCACGATCGGCGGCACTGGCGGCCTGGGCGGCAACGCCGGTAACGGTGGTAACGGCGGCAACGGAGCCAGCGGCGGCAACGGCGGTGCGGCCTTGGGCGCAGGTAACACCGGCGCCGGCGGCAATGGCGGCACCGGCGGCAACGCCGGCACGCCCGGTGACGGTGGACTCGGCGGGGCCGGCGGTGCTGACGAAGGTGACGGCGGCGGGGCCGGTGGTGACGGCGGCAACGGCGGCAACCCGGGCACGGCCGGGACCGGCGGGGGCGGCGGCACCGGCTCCACCCCGGGTACTAACGGCGCCCCTGGCGCCGCGGTGGTCGCTCCGACCGGTAACGGTGGGGCCGGCGGCAACGGCGCGGACTCCGCCTTCCCCAGCACCAGCGGCGGCGATGGCGGCAACGGCGGCAACGGCGGCGCGATCGGCAACGGCGGGGTCGGCGGCAACGGCGGCACCGGCACGGCGGCGTCGACGGCGACAACGGCGGCAACGGCGGGGCCGGCACCGGCGCCAACGGCGGTAATGGCACTGACGGCACCAGCGGCGGCAACGGCGGCACCGGCGGCAACGGCGGCCTGGGCGGCTCCATCCGGGTAACGGCGGGGCCGGCGGCACCGGCGGTGACGGCGGCAACGGCGGCACCGGCGGCGAGGGCGGCAACGGCGGCTGCCGGCACGCCCGGCACCGGCGCCGTGGTCGGCGGGCACCGGCGGCCTGGGCGGCAACGGCGGTAACGGTGGTAACGGCGGCACAGGCGGCGGCGGCGGCAACGGCGGCCTGGCCTTGGGCGCAGGTGACACCGGCGCCGGCGGCAACGCCGGCACCGGCGGCAACGCCGGCACGCCCGGTGACGGTGGACTCGGCGGGGCCGGTGGCACCGACGGCGGCGCCGGCGGCGGCCTGGGCGGCGACGGCGGCAACGGCGGCAACCCGGGCACGGCCGGCACCGGCGCCACCGGCGGCACCGGCGCCCCCGCTGGCACTGATGGCGCCCCCGGCGCCCCGGTCATCGCTCCGGCCGGTAACGGCGGGGCCGGCGGCAACGGCGCGGACTCCGCCTTCTCCGGCACAACCGCAGGCAACGGCGGCAACGGCGGCAACGGCGGCGCGATCGGCAACGGCGGGGTCGGCGGCAACGGCGGCACCGGCACGGCCGGCGTCGACGGCGACAACGGCGGTAACGGCGGGGCCGGCACCGGCGCCAACGGCGGTAACGGCACCGGCGGCGGTGACGGCGGCAACGGCGGCACCGGCGGCAACGGCGGCCTGGGCGGCGCGATCTCGGGTAACGGCGGGGCCGGCGGCGCCGGCGGTGACGGCGGCAACGGCGGCGTCGGCGGCGACGGCGGCAACGGCGGCTCCGGCACGCCCGGCACCGGCGCCGTGGTCGGCGGGCTCGGCGGCCTGGGCGGCAACGCCGGTAACGGCGGCGACGGCGGCGGCGGCGGCGGCGGCGGTAACGGTGGCCTGGCCTTGGGCGCAGGTAACACCGGCGCCGGCGGCAACGGCGGCACCGGCGGTAACGCTGGCGTACCCGGTACTGGTGGCGTCGGCGGGGCCGGTGGCACCGATGGCGGCGTCGGTGGCGGCAACGGCGGCAACGGCGGCAACGGCGGCAACCCGGGCACTGTTGGAGCTGGCGGCAACGGCGGCACCGGCGCCCCCGCGGGCACGAACGGCGCCCCGGGCGCCCCGGTGGTGGCTCCGGCCGGTAACGGCGGGGCCGGCGGCAACGGCGCCGACTCCGCCTTCGCCGGCACCAACGGCGGCAACGGTGGTCTCGGCGGCAACGGCGGCGTGATCGGCGACGGCGGGGCCGGCGGCGACGGCGGCAACGGCGGCACCGGCACGGCCGGCACCGTCGCTGACGGTCCGGGCGGCAGCGGTGGCAACGCCGGCAACGGCGGCACCGGCGGCATCGGCGGCAACGGCGGCCTGGGTGGCACGATCTCCGGCAACGGCGGTGCCGGCGGCCATGGCGGTAACGCTGGCGACGGCGGAACGGGCGCCGACGGCAACATCGGCACCACCGGCGTCGCTGGTGGTAACGGTGGGAACGGCGGCATCGGCGGTAATGGCGCAGCTGGCGGCAAGGGCGGCAACGGCGGCATGGCCTTAGGTTCAGGTAACGGCGGAGCAGGCGGGGACGCCGGTAACGGTGGAGTCTCCGGCGCTGGCGGCGCGGGCGCGGCAGGCGGTGACGGCACCAGTGGCAACGGTGGAATCGGCGGCACCGGCGGGGCCTCCGGGTCTGGCGGCGTCGGTGGGGCCGGCGGTACGGGGGGAACGTCCTTGGGCGCAGGTAACGGCGGCAACGGCGGGGCCGCCGGCGACGGCGGGGCTACCCGGGCCGGGGGTGTCGGCGGGGCCGGCGGCGACGGCAACGGCGGGAACGGCGGCGGAGCCGGCAACGGCGGGGCCACCGGTATCGGCGGGGCTGGCGGGGCCGGCGGCACCGGCGGCACGGCCGCAAATATCGGCGCAGGCGGGAACGGCGGGGCCGGAGGCAGTGGTGGGGCCACCGCGGACGGCGGGGCCGGCGGGGCCGGCGGCACCGGCACCACCGGTAACGGCGGGGCAGCCGGCAACGGCGGGGCCGCCGGTAACGCTGGGGTCGGCGGCGTCGGCGGCGCTGGCGGGGCCAGCCCCCTCGGCACCGGCGGTGACGGCGGGGCCGGCGGAGACGGCGGGACCACCGGGGCCGGCGGCATCGGCGGCGCTGGCGGCGCCGCCACCGGCGGCAACGGTGGGGCGGCCGGCAACGGCGGGGCCACTGGTAACGCCGGGACGGGCGGGGCCGGCGGCGCCGGCGGCTCGGCCGGCGGCACAGGCAACGGCGGTGCCGGCGGGGACGCCGGCAACGGTGGCGACGTAGGCACCGCTGGCGCGGGCGGCGCAGGCGGGACCGCGACCGGCGGCGGTAACGGCGGAGCCTCCGGCATCGGCGGAGCAGGCGGTAACGGCGGAATCGGCGGGGCCGGCGGCGCGGGCGGCGCAGCCCTCGGGTCCGGCAACGGCGGTGACGGCGGGACCGCTGGCAACGGCGGCGACGCGGGCCTGGCGGGGCCGGCGGGGCCGGCGGCGGCGCCAGCACTGGCGGGGCGGTCGCCGCCGGCAATGCCGGCGGAGCAGGCGGCAACGGCGGCAGCGGCGGCGCGGGCGGCGCAGGGGGCGCCTCCGCCACCGGTACCGGCGGCAATGGCGCGAACGGCGGCAACGCCGGCACCGGCGGCAACGGTGGCAGCGGTGGGGTCGGCGGGACCGGCATCGGCGTGCCCGGCGGCACCGGCGGCGCCGGCGCAGCCGGTGGCAACGGCGGCACCGGCGGCAACGGAGGCAACCGCGGCGCAGGCGCCATCATCGGCAACCCCGGCGCCGGCGGCGCTGGTGCCGCCGCTGGCAGCGGCGGTCCCGCCGGTGCCGGCGGCCCCGGTACCCCCCCTGGGGGCCCCGGCAGCGTCGGCGCCTCCGGCACCGCCGGCACCGCTGGCACACCCGGCACGTGAGACGGGCTGCCGCGGGACATAATCCGGTTCAAAGCTCGCTGCTCACCCTTGGTGGACAGCGAGCTTTGAACTGCGCGGAGAAACGTCACATGGCGCAAAGCCTGGCTAAGTACCCCGACGGTCAGCTCGGTGCAGCGGCGCCGTCGACCATAATCATCACAAGGGCCAGTTGGGGAATTACGGGCGCAGTTCACGGGGGCGCGGTACTCGACGCGACAATGTGGAATGTGGACTCTGCAATCAGCTCATTCATTATCATTCCGCAGGCCAGCAAATATTTTTCGCGTCGCCCCCGTGTCGAAAAGTGCTCGCGCGCTCCCGATTGCCATATGTGGGACGTTTAAGCGGGCCGTGTTCGCACCTAGAATTGTGATGTGACGCGGGTTGAATTGAAGACGGATCCGAGACGGAAACTCGCGACGTTTGACGGGCCAGACGGCAGTCGGGTCGGCCTCGTCGAGTACGACCAGATCGTCGACCTAACAGCGTGGATCCGTCGCTGGCAACCACGATCGACCTCTTGGCAAACGGGCCGCGCGCGGCGGTATCCAGGTACGCCTCGTCGACGCCGCGTTTACCGCTGTCAAGCGTGAACTTGCCGCGCCGGTGCCTCGGCCGAAGTTCCTGGCGATCGGCTTCAACAATCTCAGCATCTCGAAGAAACGAACACGCCCCGGCCGACCCGGCAGGTGTGGTTCAACAAGCAGCAGATCTGCATCGTGGGTCCGCGCGACGGCGTATGGATCCCCCGGATCGACCCCCGACGAGGTCGACTACGAAGTCGAGCTGGGGGTGGTGATCGGTCGACGGTGCAAGTACGTCCCGAACGAGAAGGCCGCCGTCCTCGATGTGATCGCCGGGTTCACGTCCATCAACGACGTGAGCGTTCGCGATTGGCAAGCCTTCGAGCCCGGAATGGTGGTGAGCAAATCCTTCGACACCCACGGTCCGATCGGGCCCTAGATCGTCACTCCCGACGAGATCGGCGACCCCATGGACCTAGAGGCCTGCGCACCTAAGTCAACGATGACCTCCTGCAAGACGGCCGCACCGGAGCCACACCGGAGCCATGATCTTCGACATCTACGAACAGTTGTCGTATCTGTCCAGCGCCTTCACCCTCGAAGTTGGCGACGTGCTGTCGACCGGCACCCCGAGCGGGATCGCCTGGCGTCGACCGGGCAGTTACCTGAAGCCGGGCGACGTTGTGCGACTCGAGATCGACAAAATCGGCACCCTGGAGAACCCGGTCATCGCCGAGCCCGATCCGGGCGACTGAATACCGGGTCAGACGAACCGCTGGATGAACTTCACTGCGACGTCGGCGACCTCTTTCCAGCCGCTGTCGACGACCAGGGAGTGCCCCGGTCGGCAATCCGCTCGATCTCTGTGACCCCCGAATTGTGCTTGGACTGAATTTTGAAGGTGGCCTCGGTGACCGCCAGCGGAATCGTGTGGTCATTCTCGCCCGCGATCACCAGCAGTGGACCGCGCTCGGGGTTCTTGGAGTCGACGCGAGTTTCGCTCAACGGGTAGAAGTTCGCGATCGACGGCTGAAAGAGCGGCACGCCAGGGGCTGGCACATGGAAGGTGTCGTAGAGCTCTTTCGCCTCGGCTTCGTCGAGGTTGTTGGCCCATCCGTACTTGAACTGCGCGAACGTCAGCGCGACGGCCTTGCCATAGTTCGCGGGGTTTCCCAAAACCGGGAACACGCCGATTTCAGCGACGAGATCGGCAGGGGCAGAACACCTCTGAATGGCGCGTTGTCGATCGTCACGGTCGCCGCGGACACACCGGAGCCGGCGATCTTCTGCGCGATCAACCCGCCAACGGAATTGCCGACCACGGCCGGCTTCTTCTGTAGCCGCCTGATTGCCTCGAGGTGTCGGCGAAATCCAGCATGCCGGGCGTGACGGCCTGATCACCGTGATATCGCGCCGCAGCAAGCACGCTCGTGTCCAGACTCGCCATCCGTGAAAGAGTAGTGCGCCGCGCTGTGGCCCCGGTATCGGGAGAAGCTATCTCGCAACGAGGGTGATCGCGCACCGGGCCTGGCTCGCACGACCCAGCCGCGCATCGGCTGTTACCAACGAACAGCCCAGCGCTTCGGCCAAGGCCACGTAGGTGGCGTCGTATGCAGAGAAGTTCTCGCGGATTTCCCACATGCGCTCGAAGAGGCCGAACGCCGCATAGCGAGTCACACCCAGCCGGCGCCACGTTCGTAGGACATTCCATCCGCTGGTGGCGCTCAGTTGGTTTCTTTGGACGAGCCTGCGCAGGCCACTTGTGATCTCCGAATCAATGAGATGGGGGCTGTGGAGCCGTTCGCTGCCGATCAAGTGGCGTGCTTGTCCGTCGTTCAGCAGCGCGGCGAGCGCGGCCGAGGCGTCCAGCACGATCATCGACCGGCGCGCTCGGCATCGATGTCACCGACCAGATCCGCGGTGCTGATGTTGACGTCAGGCAGCTCCCCCAACAGCACCGGATTGTCGACGCGAAGCGAAGCCTCGGCCAGCTCGCGGACCGCGACGGCTGTCACCGAGGTCCGTTCGCGTTCGGCAAGCCGCTCCAGTCGCTCGACAACGTCGTCGGGCACGTTGCGCAGATACAGGGTCTTCACCGCACAATGCTAGCACTGCGCAAGCAGTGCGCTTGCAGAGCGATGACCGCACACTCGCGTGCCGACGTTGGGTCAGGTGAACCGTTGAACGAACTTCACCGCAACCTCGGCGACCTCTTTCCAGCCGTTGTCGATGACCGGGGAGTGGCCTCGGCCGGGAATACGAATCCTTGAGAAGTGAACGGGCACCCTTGCTGCACCGCTCATGCCATGACCGACAATGGTGAGCGTGACAGTGCCACAGCTGGTGATCTTCGACCTCGACGGCACCCTCACCGACTCCGCCGAGGGGATCGTTGCCAGCTTCTTGCACGCGCTCAGCCACGTGGGCGCCCCGGTGCCCGAGGGGGATCTGGCCGCGCAGATCGTCGGGCCGCCGATGGACGACACCTTTCGCGCCATGCAGCTCGGCGAGAACGTCGACGCGGCGATCGCGGCCTTCCGTGCCGAGTACGGCGCCCGTGGCTGGGCGATGAACACCCTGTTCGACGGCATCGCTCCCCTGCTGGCCGACCTGGACGCCGCGGGAATCCGGCTGGCCGTGGCGACGTCCAAGTTGGAGCCGACGGCGCAGCGCATCCTGGCCCATTTCGGCCTCGATCAGCATTTCGAGGTGATCGCCGGCGCCAGCCCGGACGGCTCCCGTAAGACCAAGGTCGAGGTGCTGGCACACGCGCTGGACCAGCTACAGCCGCTGCCCGAACGGGTGCTGATGGTCGGCGACCGCAGCCACGACGTCGACGGCGCGACCGCGCACGGCATCGACACCGTGGTGGTGGGATGGGGCTACGGGCAGGCCGACTTCCCTGACGGGTTCACCGCGACCACCGTCACGCATGCCGCGACCGTCGACGAGCTGCGAGAGGCTTTAGGTGTTTGAAGGTGTCTGAACGTGTCTGAACCCCTGCACGTGACATTCGTCTGCACCGGCAACATCTGCCGGTCGCCGATGGCCGAGAAGATGTTCGCCGATCAGATACAGCGGCGCGGGCTCGGCGACGCGGTGCGGGTGACGAGTGCGGGCACCGGCGACTGGCACGTGGGCAGCAGCGCCGACGTGCGGGCCGCCCGGGTGCTCAAAGGCCACGGCTACCCGACCGAGCACCGCGCCGCCCAGGTCGACGACGATCACCTGTCGGCCGATCTGCTGGTCGCCTTGGGCCGCAACCACGTTCGCCTGTTGCGCCAGCTCGGGGTCGACGACGACCGGATTCGGATGTTGCGGTCGTTCGACCCGCGCTCAGGGGCGCATGCCCTCGACGTCGAGGATCCCTATTACGGCGACCACGACGACTTCGAAGACGTTTTCACCGTCATCGAGGCCGCACTGCCCGGCCTGCACGACTGGGTCGACGAACAGCTCGCGGAGAACGGTCGGGGCTGATGCGCCGCCTCGCGTTTCTGTTGCGGCCCGGCTGGATAGCGCTGGCGTTGGTGGTGATCGCGTTCACCTACTTGTGCTTCATGGTGCTCGCGCCGTGGCAGCTGGGAAAGAACACCCGGACGTCGCGGGAAAACCACCAAATCGAGAACTCGCTCAACACCGACCCCGTGCCGTTGAAAACTCTCTTGCCGCACCAGGATTCGTCGGCGCCGAACGCGCAGTGGCGCCGGGTGACGGCGACCGGGCACTACCTGGCTGACGTGCAGGTGTTGGCCCGCCTGCGGGTGGTCGAGGGCGAGCAGGCGCTGGAGGTGTTGGTGCCCTTCGTCGTCGACGACGGGCCGACCGTCCTGGTCGACCGCGGGTATGTGCGGCCCGAGTCCGGTGCCCATGTGCCACCGATCCCCCGCTCCCCCGACGGCGCCGTCACCGTCACCGCGCGGCTGCGTGACTCCGAGCCGACTGCCCAGGGCAAGGATCCCATCGCCAGAGACGGCTTCCAGCAAGTGAATTCGATCAACACTCAGCAGATTTCAGCGCTGACCAAGGTTCCACTGGCCGGTTCCTATCTACAGTTGGTCGAGAACCAGCCCGGCGGCCTGGGCGTCATCGGCATCCCGCACCTGGATGCCGGGCCGTTTCTGTCCTACGGAATCCAGTGGATCACCTTCGGCGTGCTAGCCCCGATCGGACTGGGCTATTTCGCCTACTCGGAGATCCGGGTCCGGAAACAGGAACGCCAGGAGAAGCAGGCTGCGTCTGCGGCGGAGGCTCCGATGACCATCGAGGACAAACTCGCGGACCGCTACGGGCGCCGGCGGTAACCGCTCACCGCCGAGGCCAACGTCGCGCCTGTGACAAGCACTGCGGCCGCGGCCGACACCACTCGCGACAGCGTCACCGCGCGGCGCAGATCGGCCGCCGCCGGAGCCCGACCCTCGCCGAGCGTGGGCCGGATCTGCAGCTCGTGGTGGTAGTGCGTGGGTCCGCCGAGTTGCACGCCGAGCGCCCCGGCGAAGGCCGCCTCGACCACGCCGGCGTTGGGGCTGGGATGACGCGCGGCGTCGCGTCGCCAGGCTCGCACCGCTTCCGACGGCGACCCGTCCACGACCGGCGCACATAGCACCACCAGGGCGGCCGTCACCCGTGCGGCGATAAAGTTGGCCAGATCATCCAACCGCGCAGCAGCCCAACCGAATTGAACATATCGCGGCGAGCGGTGCCCGATCATGGCATCCAACGTGTTGATGCCGCGGTAACCGAGCACCGCGGGCACACCACCGGCCGCCGCCCACAGCAGCGGCGCGACCTGGGCGTCAGAGGTGTTCTCCGCCACCGATTCCAGCGCGGCCCGCGTCAGGCCCGCTTCGTCCAGCCTGGCCGGGTCGCGCCCGCACAGCGAAGGCAACAGCCGTCGGGCACCGTCGATGTCACCGCGCTCGACCAGTTCGGCCATCGAAATGCCGGTACGCGCCAACGACCGCCCACCCAGCGCTATCCAGGTCGCCAACGCGGTGGCCACGATCGACCCCCGCAGGACCGCACCCAGCATGCCCAGCGCACCGATCAACACCCCGACGTGCACCGCGCCCGCGATCCGACTGTCACGGTAGGTGACCCGCTCCAAGCTCGCCGCCGCCTGGCCGAACACCGCGACGGGGTGCCCGCGCTTCGGGTCGCCCAGCGCCAGGTCGGCCAGGAATCCGGCGAGCACACCGACGGGTCTGGACGCAAACACCTCGGCAGCGTCTCACAAACGTGGTCTACTCAATCCATGGGGCACGATCCGCGATGAAGCGGCCCGCAGCTCGGGTTGCCGACCTGTTGAACCCGGCCGCGACGTTATTGCCGGCCGCGAACGTGATCATGCAGCTGTCGTTGCCGGGTGTGGGCTACGGCGTGCTGGAAAGCCCGGTGGACAGCGGCAACGTCTACAAGCATCCGTTCAAGCGGGCCCGCACCACCGGCACCTACCTCGCGGTCGCGACTATCGGCACCGAAACCGACCGCCTGCTGATCCGCGCCGCGGTGGACGGCGCACACCGGCAGGTCCGCTCGACGTCGTCGAGCCCGGTGTCCTACAACGCTTTTGACCCCAAGTTGCAGCTGTGGGTGGCCGCGTGCCTGTATCGCTACTTCGTCGAGCAACATGAATTCCTCCATGGCCCACTCGACGCGGAAGCGGCCGACGCCGTCTACCAGGACGGCAAGCGATTGGGAACTACGCTGCAGGTGCCGGAGCGCATGTGGCCCGCCGACCGCGTCGCGTTCGACGAATACTGGAAGCGTTCGCTCGACGAGCTGAGGATCGACCCCCCGGTGCGCGAGCATCTGCGCGGAGTGGCCTCGCTGGTCTTCCTGCCCTGGCCGTTGCGGGCGCTAGCGGGACCGTTCAACCTGTTCGCGACGACCGGATTTCTGGCCCCGGAGTTCCGGGCCCTGATGCAGCTGGACTGGTCGGAGGGCCAGCAACGCCGCTTCGAATGGCTGCTGGCAGCCTTGAGGCTCGCCGACCGGTTGATCCCGCACCGGGCCTGGATTCTGGGCTATCAGCTGTACTTGCGGGACATGCGCTCTCGCGCCCGCCGGGGCAAGCGGATCGTCTAGATGGGCCGTCTCGAGGGCAAGGTCGCGATCATCACCGGCGCGGGCTCGGGCATCGGGTGGGCAGCCGCCAAACGGTTCGCCGAGGAAGGGGCGCGCGTCGTGTGCGCCGACGTCAGTGGGCAGGAACGCGACATCGCCGATCAATTGGGCGACGAGGTCGCCGTGCCGGTGCGCGTTGACGTCACCAGCGCCGACGATGTCCAACGCATGATCGCCACCGCGCTCGACAGCTTCGGTCAGCTCGACATCTTGGTCAACAATGCCGGATTCGGGGGCCCGCATGCGCCCCTGGCCGACATCGACGAAGCGGTGTTCGACACCATCCTGGCGATCAACCTCAAGGGTGTGTTCCTCGGCATGAAGTACGCGATCCCCGCCATGCTCGAATCCGGCGGCGGGGCCATCGTCAACACCGCCTCGGCGTCGGGACTTGTCGGGTGGAAGGGCCTGTCGTGCTACGCCGCGGCCAAAGCCGCGGTGGTGCAGATGACGAAATCCGCGGCGTTGGACTACGCGCAGACGAGCGTTCGGATCAACGCGATCTGTCCCGGTATGACCTACACCGGGATGGCCGGAGGCAAACCCGGCGACGATGTGCCCGCCGGCGACTACCTGCCGACACCGATGGCACGCTGGGGTGACCCCGCAGAATTGGCAGCTGCCGCATTGTTTCTCGCGAGCGACGAAGCCTCGTTCGTCACCGGCGCCGCGCTGGCCGTCGACGGCGGCTACTCGGCCAGCGGCCCGCTGCTCGCCCGCCCTCGGCGCACCTAACCGATGGCGTGCTGGATCGCGTCACGGGCGCGGTCGAGCATTGACGCGAACGGTCCGACAGCGAAATTCAGCTTCGCCGATTCCACTCCGGGATGCGGACGGGTCGGCGCGATGGCCTCCGCGGCTCGCACCGCCGTTGCCATCCGCTTGAGGTCTCCAGCGTCGAGTTCCCTTTGTAACTTGGGGAATTCGTCGCGCTCTTCACTCTCGGCGTGGGCCAGCACCGCGTCACGCAGCTTGGTGAGCTCATCGATGAACTGCTGTGAGGTGATGTCCATGCTCTCGATGCTCGACAGCTGTTCCTTCGCGTCGTGCTCTTCGCGTAGGAGAGCATCGACAACAGCGTCGCCCACCTCGACCTCGTGACGCACTCGGGGATGCACCACCATTTCCTCGGCCGTCTCGTGCACTGCGAGCAATTGACGCAACTCGATGAAGGGTTTCTCGCGCGCCTCCGGATCCGACGCATGCAGCACTTCGTCGAACATGTCCTCGATGAGGTTGTGCTGGGCTTTGAGGAACGCGATGACTTCGTCGGGCGTTTGGATAATCATTTCGGCCATGTTTGCCGAGTACCCGAGGCGGGGACGCTGAAACGATCACACCTCGTCGAGGCGGGGATAGAGGACTTCCTGGGTGAGCAATAGCAGCGCGGCGGCGATCGGAATGGCAACCAGCGCACCGACAATCCCGAGCAGTGCGCCGCCGATCAGGACCGCGACAACGGTGATCATGGCGGGCACCTTCACCGCATTGCCGATGATTCGCGGCACCAGCAGGTAGTCCTCCAGGAGGCGGAAGACGATAAAGAACACGGTCGTCGCGATGCAGATCGGAAGCGAAACCGTCAGTGCGACAGCCGCGACGACGACCCCGGCGATAGTCGATCCGACAACGGGCACCAGATCGAGCAGAGCAACGAATATGCCCAACAGCAGTGGGTACGGGACGTCGAACACCATCAGCCAGAGGAAGGTGGCGGCCCCGGCGATCACCGAGATCAACACATTCCCCAGCACGTACGCGCCGACTTTGGCGAAGACTTCGTCGCCGATGAGGATGGCGCGCGGCCGGCGCGTGTGGGGCACCAGCCGGTACAGGTTGGTGCGGATACGGGGCATGTCGACCAAGAAGTACACGGTCAACACGATGACGATCAACGAGTCGGCTACCGCGCCGAAAACCGCGCTTCCCGCGCTGACCACCTCGTTGACCACCGAACCACCCGAGCCGTTGATCGTGTCGGTGATTCGCTGTTGCAGATGGAAGCGATCGTTGAGCCGGCCGATCGCCGAGGAGCGGTCCTGGGCCTGCTGAATGTAGTGCGGCGCCTGCTTGATGAGCTCACCGGCTTGCTGCACCAGCGGAGGGATCGCCGCGGCCAGGAAGGCCCCCATTATTGCCAGGAAGATGGCGAACACGAGCGTGGTGGCAGCCCACCGCGGTAGCTTGCGGTTGACGAACCACGAAACCGCGGGTTCCAGCCCAAGCGCGAGGAAGAACGCGACACCGATCAGCACCAGCACCGATGACAGCGAGCCGAGTGCCCGGACGGCACCGTAGGTCACCGCCACTCCAGCGGACGCGGTCAACCCGATGTAGAACGGGGATCGACGGTTGAAGCGACGGCCAAGCGCCCCAAGGGGTTGCTCGTCGGAACTCATCTCCGCCGCGAGTATCTCGGCTTCGGCCACCGAACCTTCCTCATCCGAGTGGGGTTGGCCGACCAGATTGTGATGTACCTCGGCAGCTTCGTCCTGGTGGGTCGCACGCTTCTCGCCTACAGCCATCTCCCACCTCCTGAGGTTTGATTGCGGTGCCGATTCAAGCGCGATCGGGTGTGGAGCAAGTACTTTCGTCGCACGCTATGCGCGCCGGAACGCCCGCAGCAGCCCCAGCAGGATGACAGCTCCCAGCACCGCGGCGAAAAGGGTGAACCACCAGCCGCCGCTCGCGGTATCCACGACAAAGCTCAGCAGGAATCCGCCGATCAGCGCGCCGACAACTCCGATCACGATGTCTAAGACCAGGCCTTCTTTGGTTTTCATGATCATGCCGGCGATCCAGCCTGCCAGCGCGCCGATGATTATGTAGCCGACCCAGCCGACGCTGGTCAGCGTGCTGGATCGGGCAAGAATTTCGGTAGCTTCCATGACGTACATCAACTTCTCCTCGCGGCGAGCTGCTCGGCGTGCTCGCCGAACCATGGGAGAGTAGCCGTTCTGACCGCACTTAACCGGGCCGCTCGTGCGCGAATTTTTAAGTCGCCGAATGGCATTAGAGCGTGAGTCCGACCGCGACGGACACCGAGCCATCCGACAGCCGTGTCCGGTTGCTCTGC
Source organism: uncultured Actinomycetota bacterium (assembly GCA_963758775.1). Lineage (GTDB taxonomy): Bacteria > Actinomycetota > Actinomycetes > Mycobacteriales > Mycobacteriaceae > Mycobacterium. The sequence continues at coordinate 113,436 of CAVWWU010000008.1, read as the reverse complement.
GCAGGCTTGCATCCCCGGGAATGGGGTACCCGCAGATCAGGACGGAGACAGACGGCTCGGGCCGTGCAGACACCGCACACCTACCCAATCGACGCAAACATCGCCAGGAGTCCACATGCCCACGCCCCGCAAGCCCGATCAGTCCGCGCCCGCCGCAGTGAGCCCGACCGGTGCCACCAACGGGCAGCGCCCCGGCGCCGAGCCCCGAGCCCAGTCCGGCCAATACCTCACGACAGCCCAAGGTCTGCGGCTACCCGACACCGATCACTCGCTCAAGGCCGGCAGCCGCGGTCCTACCCTGCTCGAGGATTTTCACTTACGAGAGAAGATCACTCACTTCGACCATGAGCGCATCCCGGAGCGGGTCGTGCATGCCCGGGGCGCCGCGGCGCACGGCGTGTTCGAGTCATACGGCACCGCGGCAACGGTCACCAAAGCTGCGTTCCTCGGCAGGAGAGGCACCAAAACCGAAGTCTTCACTCGCTTTTCGACTGTCCTCGGTTCACGGGGTTCGGCGGACACGGTCCGGGACACCCGCGGTTTTGCCGTCAAGTTCTACACCGAGGAAGGCACCTTCGATCTCGTCGGAAACAACATGCCGGTCTTCTTCATTCAGGACGGCATCAAGTTTCCCGACATCATCCACGCCGCAAAGCCGCATCCCGATCGGGAGATCCCGCAGGCGCAGTCGGCGCACGACACGTTCTGGGATTTCGTCTCGCTGCACACCGAGGCAACCCACCACGTGTTCTGGAACATGAGCGATCGCGGCATTCCACGCTCCTTCCGGACGATGGAAGGGTTCGGCGTACACACTTTCCGCCTCGTCAACATCGACGGCGAAACGAGTCTGGTCAAGTTCCACTGGAAGCCGGTCGCCGGTGTGCACTCGCTGGTCTGGGAGGAAGCGCAGATCGCCGCCGGATGCGATCCCGACTTCCACCGTCGCGACATGGCCGACGGCATCGAAGCCGGCGCGTTCCTCGAATACGAGCTGGGTATCCAAGTCCTGCCCGATGACGGCAGCGACAGCTTCGAGGGCATCGACCTGCTCGACCCGACCAAGCTGGTACCCGAAGAGCTCGCGCCGGTTCAGCTGATCGGCAAGATGACGCTGAACCGCAACCCCACCAACTATTTTGCCGAAACCGAGCAGGTCGCATTCCACACCGGCAATCTGGTGCCCGGTATCGAAACGACCAACGATCCGCTGATGCAGGCCCGGTTGTTCTCCTACCTCGATACCCAGATCACCCGCCTCGGGGGACCGAACTTCGCGCAGCTGCCGATCAATCGTCCGCACTGCCCGGTCAACGACATGCTGCGCGACGGAATGCATCAGACCGCGATTCACACTGGGCTGGCGCCCTATCACCCGAACAGCATCGACGGCGACGAGCCGCTGCTGGCCGATAGGAAGCACGGCGGATACGTGCAGACGCCCCGTGTGATCGAAGGAACAGCGGTGCGCGCGAACCCGGTCTCGTTCGACGACCACTTCTCGCAGGCCGCCATGTTCTACCGCAGCCTGAGCGCGATCGAACAGGCCCACGTGGTCGAGGCGTTCACGTTCGAACTGGGCAAGGTCTACGAACAGGCCATCAAGGAACGTGAGTTACAAGTGCTGGCGAATGTGGACACCGATCTCTGCGAGCAGGTCGCCGCTGGCCTCGGGCTCCCGACGCCGAAAGGCAAGCCGGTTCAAGATGTTCGGATCTCGCCGGCCCTGGTGCAGCAGCTGGCCGAGCCGGGCCCGGTCGCCGGGCGCAAGATCGGCATCATCGCCGACGCCGGCTCAGACCTCGGCGGTGTTGCTGCATTGATCAAGTCGACCGCGGCCCTCGGCGTCACCGCGCTGGTGATCGCCCCGGTCGGCGGCGTCCTGAAGGCGGGGCGGCGCAAGATCACCGTCGACCGCACGCTGGCCACGGTTCGGTCCATCGAGTTCGACGCGCTCGTGGTGGCCGGTGGCACGACGCCGAGCCATGACATCAAGCTTATCGTGTTGTTGCAGGAGGCATTTCGGCATTGCAAAGCACTGGCCGCCTGGGGGGATGGTGCCGAAGTCCTTAAGGCGGCGCGTATTTCGGTGCGTGACCCTGGCGTGGAGGTTTCCAAGAGTGTCGATAAACCGTTCACCGCGCAGCTGGCGGCGGCACTGGGACTGCACCGGGTATGGGATCGAGCCCCGAAGGTGATGGCGTCGGCGGTACCTCCCGCCAGCTGAACGATCCCACTCGGGTGCCGCCCCCGGAGTTTGGGGGCGGCCCCTTTGGGTAACCAGGACCCCGGGACGCATGATGCGACCAGCTAATACGCAAGTAGAGAAGGATAGTCACGTGGGAGAGCACAACAGCGGACCGGCCGAAGCCGTCAAGGGCACCGTCGAGGGCGTCAAGGGCAAGGCCAAGGAAGTCTTGGGTGCCGTCACGGGCCGCGACGACTTGCACCGCGAGGGGCAAGCGCAGCAGGACAAGGCTGATTCGCAGCGCGAGGCCGCAAAGAAGGAAGCCGAAGCCGAGGCGGCGCGGGGCGCGGCCAAGGCCAACGAGGAACGCCAGAAGTCAGAACAGAACTAGACATTCCACGAGAAGGCCCAGCCCTGAGGGCTGGGCCTTCTTCTGTCTGCGCACATCAGAAACCCTTGGGATGCAAAAGATTTCTCTGCTGACGTTGAGCGGAAACGTCACTAGCTCTCCGGCGTGGACGGGCCACTGGATTCTGTCTCGACGCGATGCGGCGGCAGGCCGAAAGTGACCTCGACCTTCTCAAAGACCTTGGTCCGCTCGGCCTCCGCCTTGGCCGCGTAGGCGCTGCGGTCGCCATCGGTCAGATCGACGTTATCGGTGAACGGGGTGAGCAGCGCCCGCGGGTACAAGCGCTCGACACGCACCACGTCGATCTCCGCGCAAAACACCACCAGGGTCGCCGCGATGTACAAGAACGCCAACATCCCTAATACCAGTGCGAACACTGCATTGGTGGCGCTCGCGCTTTTCACCACGTGCCCGATGTACACCGCGCCGAAGGACTGCAACGCCTGCCAACCCACCGCGGCGGCCACAGCGCCGAAAGCTACTTGCCGGACAGTCAAATTCCGGGCCGTGCTGATGCGGAAGGCCAAAATGAAAACACCCGCGTTGACCGCGACCGATGCCACCAGCGCGATAACTTTGACGCCCAGGCCAAACGCACCCGCACCACCACCTAGCGCGGATAGCACGCTAGTGCCCAACAACGCCAGGCCACCGCTGCCCAACAGCAAGAGGCTGCGCCCCCTCGCGCGAAAAGGATCCGGCCGCTCATTGCGCGGCACCGACCACGCGGTGTTCATCGCATTCTGCAACGCTTGCGCGCCGCCGAGCCCACCGTAGAGTGCGCCCAAAACGCCTACCACAATCCCGACGACGCCGCCGCTGAGCTGTTTGGGCCTATCCAGTTGCGGCCCGATGACCGGAAACTCACTCAACGCCGAATGCTCCACGTGCGCACGCAAGTCGGGGTGACCCGCCAGCATCCAGCCCAGCGCAGTGGATAACAGCAACAGCAACGGAAACAGCGATACGAACGCGTAATAGGCGATCAACGCGGCCAGATAGCTACCCTGATCGTCGACGTACTTGTAGATCACCGCCAGCGGAAACCCCAACGCTGGGTAGCGTTGTTGCAGCGAATCGAGACGATCAGTCAGCCCCACTGCGATGTCCTAGCCAATTGTGTGCTGCCAAAGGCTTTTTGGATGTTTCACCGCCCTGGTGCGCTACCGTCGTCCCGCCCGATTGGTGATGCGACGCCCGGTGGCGCCAAGGTAGATGCCGATGAGGATGCACGCGAAGACGATGCCGACCAGGAAGGGAATGATCTTGAATCCGCCATTCTGGTTGGAATATCCCAGTTTGTATGACACCCAGGTTCCAAGGAAGGCGCCGATCGCGCCCAGTATGACCGTGAGCACGACGCCGATGTTCTGCCTGCCGGGCATGACGAGCCTGGCCAATCCACCCACGACGAGCCCTACAACGATGGCGCCAATAATTGTTCCGATCACGTGCACTCCTCAGGATGGTCGCTTCATGGGGAGATACCCGCTTTTGACTCATTGACCCGGCTAATTCGCACCGAACACACACAGCGCGGCGCGCGTCGATGGTGCCGACCGACGGCGGCATCGTCGACGCGTCCTACGGCTCGGGCCTGAGTTTCCGCGACCCCGACGGCATCGCCCTGGAGTTTTCGCGCTGCCAGCGCTAGTGGAATCAGCGCACCGTCGCGAAAAACTTCCGGACGTCCTCGACGAACAACTCGGGTTGCTCGAACGCGGCGAAGTGGCCGCCGCGCGGCATGTCGGTCCAGTGGGTGATGTTGTAGACGGGCTCACACCAGCTTCGCGGTGCGCTCAGCACCTCCCGCGGGAAATTCGCGATGCCGGTGGGCACTTCGACACGGTCCATGTTTCCCCAGGACCTGAAGCTCTGCCAGTACAGACGGGCCGAGGATGCCCCGGTCCCGGTCACCCAGTACACCATCACGTTGTCGAGCAGTTCGTCGCGGCTCAGCACGTTCTCCGGGTGTCCGTCGCAGTCCGACCACGCCCAGAACTTCTCGACGATCCACGCCAGCTGCCCGGTCGGCGAGTCAACCAGCCCGTAGCCCAGCGTCTGCGGCCGGGTGGACTGCTGCTTGGAGTATCCGGTGCCCGTGTTGCGGTGTTCGGCCAGCGCGGCCAAGGCCCGCTTTTCCTCCTCGCTCGGATTGGCCAGCGATTCCTTCGTCGGCCTGCCGATCGCCATGTTCAAGTGGATCGCCGCGCAGTGCCCTCCCCCAAAACTACTATTGCGGCCGATCTGCGTGGTGACCGCCGAGCCCCAGTCCCCACCCTGCGCGCCGTAACGGTCATAGCCGAGACGGCCCATGAGCGTCTCCCATGCCTCGGCGATTTTCTCCACGCCCCACCCGGTGCGCGTGGGCTTGCCCGAGAAGCCGTACCCGGGCAGCGACGGGCAGACGACGTGGAAGGCGTCCTCGGCGCGGCCCGACGCCGGATTGGTCAGCGGCTCAATCACCTTGTGGAACTCCACGATTGAGCCCGGCCAGCCGTGGGTGATGACGAGCGGGAAGGCGTTCTCGTGCGGCGAGCGCTGGTGGATGAAATGGATGTCCAGGTCGTCGATCTCGGTGGTGAAATGGTCAAACCTATTCAGCGCGGCCTCGCGTGCGCGCCAGTCGTAGTCGTTGGCCCAATAGGCGGCCAGCTCGCGGGTGTAGTCCAGCGGGATGCCCTGGCTCCAGTCGTCCACACATTCGGCCTCAGGCCATCGGGTACGCGCCAACCGTGAGCGCAAGTCGTCGAGAACATCGTCGGCAATGTCGATCCGAAACGGCTTCACCCGTTCATAGTGCCGTCGGGCTTTCGGCGGCAGTGCGCCGCCCTCACAAACGCCGCCCGTCACAGCGGACCGCCCCGTTACCGGGCCGCCACCGTCGCAGCTTTGTTAGGCCGTCCGCCTATCCCGATTTGGGTGTCTGTTCAAACACGGATGACCAGGTGGTCCAGCCGTTTAGTCTCCCCTGCATGGATCGCTTATGGCAGTGGGTATGGGATCGATACGCGGAGCGGTACTCGTGGGCGCTCTACGCTGCGGCAGTCGCGCTTTCGGTACCGATCTACCTCTTTTGGTCGTGTCTCATCGTTGCTGTCGCGAAGTCCACTGTTTACGTCGAAGCGGCCGCCGTCACCATAGTCGCCGTGCCAGTGCTGTACTACGTGATCGTGCTTCCCGGTTCGGGGGCGCATCGCGTTATTGAGCGGTGGGCGGCAGGCCAGGAGGTTGATCGCGCGAAGGTATTGAATGCGACGTACGCCTACTCCCGAGGAACGGTTGTTCGAGGGCTGGCGTTCAACTTCGTTTGGGTCGGCCTGTTCTCGGCCGTTGTCGGTGCGATCGCCGGGGTGACTGACTTGCGGCTCGTCCAGTACGGGATTCTGGGCGCCGCCCAAGGAGTTGGCGTAATGACGGCAGGAATGCACAGCATTGCGGAGGTAGCGCTGCGGCCAGCCAGGGTCGCAATCGCCGGTGACACTGGGATCGGCGACTCCTTGCCGCGCTCGCGGCCGACTTTTGCGGCGTGGTCGAGCGTGTCCATGCTCGCGGTCGTCTACGTATTCGCTGTTGACGGCGCGATGCTGGCGGTCGTGTTCGATCGCGCCCGTGAGGAACCGGTACTTTTCGCCCTGATTGGTTGTGGATTAACGCTCGTCTTCGCGCTGCCCTTGAGCGTTGGCACCATGTTCGCACCGTCCCTGCGACCGATTCGCGACCTCGCCGAAGGCACTGAGCGTGTTGCGGTCGGCGACTACGGCCAACGTTTGCCGGTGGTTCAGGACGACGATCTCGGTGCGCTCGCGGCGTCGTTCAACCGCATGCAAGCCGGATTGGCCGAGCGGCGACGACTGCACGCGGCGTTCGGCACCTACGTCGATCCGGCTTTGGCGGCGCGGTTGCTTAAGCAGGGCGACGATGTATTCACTGGTGAACGTCGCGAGGTCACAGTGATATTCATCGACATCCGCGACTTCACGCCGTTCGCCGAGGCGAACACCGCCGAGGACACCGTCGCCCGGCTCAACGCGCTATTCGAGATTGTGGTGCCCGCCGTCGTCGACGCGGGTGGGCATGTCAACAAGTTCCTCGGCGACGGCGCACTGGCCGTCTTCGGCGCACCGAACGACCTCGCGGATCACGCCGATGCCGCGGTCAATGCCGCTGTGCTCATTCACCGTCTTGTCGCCGAGCGGTTCGGTGGGAAGCTTCGCATCGGCATCGGGATCAACACCGGGGTGGTGATCGCCGGCACCATCGGCGGCGGCGGCAAACTCGAGTTCACCCTCATCGGTGACACCGTCAACGTGGCAGCCCGCGTCGAGCAACTCACCAAAACCACCGGCGACGCTATCCTTCTCACCCAGCAGTGCATCGACGCCCTAGCGTCTCGACCGCCCGAACTCATCGACCGCGGATTCCATGTCCTGAAAGGAAAGTCAGCCGCCGTGCAGGTATTCGGCCTCGACGACGAGACCGATGCGCGAGTGGGCCTCACTAGCCAAAGGTAGGCGGGGCGAACCGCCGCGCGATCACCCTAGCGATCCCGTGCAATCGCCCGACGTGCCGTCCGCGTACCTAGCGCACTTCACAACTCTGACGTTTCCCCAGGGTCGTTAGATGGCAAACGTCTAGTCTCGCGTCATGGATCGCATCTGGCAGTGGGCGTGGGATCGGTACGGAGCGAGGTACTCGTGGGTGATCTGCGTGCTCAATTTCCTTACAGCGTTACCGGTCTACCTCGTTCTCTTCGTTCATCATCGTGGCTTTCGAGAAATCCAGTCGCTACATCGAGTCGGCCGGTGTCACCGTCGTCGCGGTGCTGGTGATGATGTACGCGTCGATTCTTCCCGGCTTTGGCGTGTGGTTCGGCTTGTCGGTCGATGTGCTGCGGGCCAGGAGATGGACCGGGTACGCGCGCTGGAAGCCACGTATGTCTGGGCTCGTAAGGGGACCGTTCGCGCATGAGGGGTCATCGCGGTCGTGGCCGGCGTGTTGGGGATCATTGTCGGGGTCATTGCCGGCGCGACCGGATGGAGGCTAGGCCAGTACGGGATCGTGGGCGCCGCTTTCGGGCCGGGCACCTTCGTGATCGGGATGCACAGTTTGGTGGAGGCCCCGCAACGGCCCTTAAGGGCCGCGCTCGCTGGTGGCGAGGGAATAGGGGACTCACTGCCGCGGTCTCGACCGACATTTGCGCACTGGACGAACCTGTCCATGCTCGGGGTGGCATTTGCCTTCGCCGTCGTGGGCGTCATGTTCACCGCTGTATTCGACCGAGTCGAGTCACATTCCCATCGCTCTGGGTGGTGATCGGATTCGCGTTGACCCTTGGTTTCGGTGTGCCGATAACGGTCTGCGCCTCCTTCTCGCCGGCCCTGAAACCAATTAACGACCTTGCCGAAGGAACCAAACGTGTCGCGGCCGGTGACTACAGCCAGCGCCTGCCGGTGGTTCAGGACGATGACCTCGGTGCGCTCGCGGCGTCGTTCAACCGCATGCAGGCCGGATTGGCTGAGCGGCAACGACTCCACGCAGCGTTCGGCACCTACGTCGACCCGGCACTCGCCGCACGCCTGCTTGAGCAGGGCGACGACGTCTTCACCGGTGAGCGCCGACAAGTGACGGTGATGTTCATCGACATCCGCGACTTCACGCCATTCGCTGAGGCCAACACCGCCGAGGACACGGTCGCCCGCCTCAACGCGCTGTTCGAGATCGTGGTGCCCGCTGTCGTGGACGCGGGTGGGCACGTCAACAAGTTCCTCGGCGACGGCGCGCTGGCCGTCTTCGGCGCCCCGAACGACCTCGCGGATCATGCCGATGCCGCGGTCAATGCCGCTGTGCTCATTCACCGTCTTGTCGCCGAGCGGTTCGGTGGGGAGCTTCGCATCGGCATCGGGATCAACACCGGGGTGGTGATCGCCGGCACCATCGGCGGGGGCGGAAAGTTGGAATTCACCTTGATCGGTGACACCGTCAATGTGGCTGCCCGCGTCGAGCAACTCACCAAAACCACCGGCGACGCTATCCTTCTCACCCAGCAGTGCATCGACGCCCTAGCGTCTCGACCGCCCGAACTCATCGACCGCGGATTCCATGTCCTGAAAGGAAAGTCGGCCACCGTGCGGGTCTTCGGCCTAGGCGAAGATACCGATGCGCGAGTTGATCTCAAGCGCTAAAGGGTCGCATCGACGAGCTCGCGCGGGTCATTCCGCACACTCAGAAGATGTCTAGGACAATGGCCTTGGCATAAGGAGTAGTCGCTCTGCCCTGAACTAGCCCTTCGGACTCGCTCAGACCGACACCGCCCAATTAAGTGGCGGCGCTGGGTGCGTATTCCTCGCTCAGCGGACCGCAGCGAATGTCGAACCGCTCGCGGACGGTGTCCAGGACGCGCCGCTGGCGCTCGCGTTCGCGGCGGTGCGTGAGCAGAAACCGCATCATGCTCGGCAGGCGGCGCGGTAGCGGATACCACTTGTCGAAGTCGAGACCGTTTTCGTTGAACACGCGACGGGGAACGGCGTCATAGATCAGGCTGAGGTTGTGCTGGACGAGCGCGAACAGCACGTACGGAAACGCCCGCGGCGACTTGTCCTTCAGCTGCTGCCAGTCGACTTCATACAGCGGAATCTCGTTGAGATTGCTCAAGAACAGCAGGTGGCCCAGGAAATACCCCGTGAATGAGGGTAGGTGCAGAACGGCCGAGCGCATGTTGATCGACACGACCGCGCCGCTGGGCGAAACGTATGGCTCGTACGGGAGTTCGCTGTTGAATCTCACATAACCCGTGCAGTTGACGACCCAGCTGCCCGGTTGGATCGTCTTCGTCGCCCCGCTACGGAGCACCAACTCCGTCGCGCCATTGCTGTCGACGATGTCGTCGAGGTAATCCATCACGAGCTCGTTGAGGCCAACGGAGATCGTGTGGTTCTCGGCCTCAGAGAGCACCCCCAACACGAAATTATCTGCTTGGGGGGTCAGGAACGTCCCATAGGTCGTGCGGTACCAGGCTTGGAGCTCCGACTCGTTCGTGCCGTCGAACCGGCGACTTATCTGAGCGCCCACGGCGCTGGTGGGTGTGCCCTTCCACCACCGCCGCGCACCGCCCGGTAGCAGCCTGTCGCGGCTGGAAAAGAACGTTCCGCGGCCCGCGACGAGGTTTACCTCGCGGCCGGGATACGCAGTGATCAATGCGTGGGCGGTGTCCATTGCGGTTTTGCCGCCGCCGATGATCCACACCGGCGTATCGCTGTCCCTGATGTCGCCCGCCCGGACATCGCAATAGTCGGGGGACACCGAATGAACGCGTTTGCTGGAGAACTTGAGGGGCTCGTTCGGCGTGACGCCCAGGCCATAGGCTTTGATCAATCGCTTGGCTTCGACGACGAGGATCCGGCCGTCTGCAGCCTTGCACGTAGCCCTTACGATGCCGTCCGTTTCGTCGTCCGACTCGAAGGCCCAGCCGAAGTACTCGTCGACTCGCACCCGATCCTTGATCACGTCGAGGCAGTGCTGAAAGTGGTTGAGCACCTCGCCTTTTGTGGCCAAGTGGGCGCGGTCCTTGCCGAGGGTCCACTCGATGTTGCCCGCGGTGAACATGGGGTGCGGTTGATGCAGGCGCACGTAGGGGTAAACATCGACCCACATGCCGCCGGTACGCGCCCGACGGTCGATCAGGATCACCTTTTGGTCCCGCGACAGATACTGGCTCGCGGCGAACAGGGCGTTCAGCCCGGCAATGCCGGCTCCAACGATGCAAACGTCGCACTTCTCAACCGGCTGCGCTGCCGACATCAGACCACCTTTCCTCGCGGTGGTGGAATTATGTGTCCGGCGGCGCGGCGCGCGGATGCGTAATTGACTACCCCAATGGCGATCAGTCGCGTCGAACAACTCACCAAGATCACGGGCGACACCATGCTGCTCACCCAGCAGTGCGTCGATTCTTTGCCGTCCCGACCCCCCGGACTCATCGACCGGGGATCCCATGTCCTGAAAGGAAAGTCGGCCGCCGTGCGGGTCGCCGCGCTAACGCTTCGTTAACTCGAAAACCCGTAGCTCGCGATCGGTCCGGCCTCGATAGGCGTCGTAGTTGCCCGCGTAGTCGGCGAACTTTCTGAAGATGCGCTCGCTTTCCGGACCACTCAATTGCGAAGCGACGACTGCAATCTCGCGCCCGCCCATCGTCACCCACGCGTTGGGATCGGCGAGCAAATTCGATGACCAAGCCGGATGATGCGCCTGCCCGAAGTTGCTGCCCACCAAGAACAGCCGGCCACCCTCGCGCATGTACGTCAGCGGTATCTGACGACGCTGACCGGTCTTTCGGCCCGTCGTGGTGAGCAACAGCAAGGGCACCGCGATCGGGCCGAAAATCGTGCACCGGCCCCTGCTTCGGCGCAGCAGCCAGTGATCCACCGGCGTTAATTTGCGGATGCACCATGCACCGGGCCGCGAGCCGATGACAGCGGTCACCGACTGCCGCAGGAGCCGACCGGGATCCCGGCCCCAACGCACATCCGGAAACGTGTCTTCGCCCATACCGGATGATTATCCAAACATGCGACGGCTACAGAAACGCCCGGTTGCCGTATCGGTCGAGCGAAACGAGTTCCCCCACTGGCCGACGCGTCGTGGGACCGTATTTGCCCATCGGCCAGCCAAGGGGAATCACCGCGCACGGAGTGACGTTGCGCGGCAAGCCCAGGACGCGCCTGGCCGCCAGCGTGCTCCACAGCGGCATGGTGATCAACGCCGCGCCCAGCCCCGCCGCGCGCGCCGCCAGCAACAGGTTCTGTACCGCGGGATAGATCGACCCGTAGGCGCTGCTCGCACCGATCGGGGGCCACGGCGCAACGACACCCTTGAGGCATGCCACCACGACCACGGGGATCTCGTCGAAGTGCTCCACCTGCCACCGCACGGCTTTCAGTGTCCGCAGCATCTTGTCGTCCTTACGGCGCTGCAGGGTCCGCTGGTACATGGGCCCGAAGACAGTCCAGGCGGTACGAGTCAAGCGGCCAAGCTTCGCGACAACGGCGCGATCCTTGACGACGATGAACTCCCAGTTCTGCGCGTTCGAACCGGTCGGCGCCTTCATCGCCAATTCGAGAAGATGCAGGACCAGCGCGTCGTCGACCGGGTCGGGCTTGAGGCGACGGATTGCACGCTGGGTCCGCATCGCCTCTTCGAGAGGCATGTCCAGGGGTCCTTGTTGCGTCATGGCCATGATTCAACACGCCCCGTAGGCGAAGATGACAGCGTGCATCCCAGGCTGACCACGCGGGTGGAAGGAACCCGGCCGCTCCCGGTCCTCGTCTGGCAGTTCGCCGACCCGCAGCTGTGCATCTCGTCGGGCCCGCTCGGCGGCGGGATCGGCGCCCGGCACTGGGTGCTCAACGCGACGGTTGCGCTGGATTACGCCCGAACCGACCCGGACCGTCACCTGGAAGAGATCGGCACCGCCCTCAACCTCGACGGCATCGGCTGCGGACTGCTCACCGCGGTCGACGTGACCCGCCACCATCTCGCTGACGACTACGGTGTGCATGCCGCCGCAACCGTCGGCCTGTCCAGCCCGGCCTGGGCGGCCGCGCCGGACGGGCACTTCCGCCGCGAGCTGCCGCACGTCGAGTACCAAGTCGGGACGATCAACATCGTGGTCGCGGTCCCGGTGCGGCTGTCTGAGGCCGCCCTGGTCAACGCTGTGGCCACCGCAACGGAGGCGAAAACGCAGGCGTTGCACGAGACCGGGATACGGGCCACCGGAACCGCCTCCGACGCGATCGTTGTGCATTGCCCGACGGACGGGGCCGAGGAGACCTACGGAGGCCCACGCTCGACGTTCGGCGCCCGGATCGCGCGGGCGGTGCACACCGCCGTCCTCGCCGGCTCCCAGTCCTGGATCTCAGGACATGCCGAGCCGGGCGCCGACCCGTGAACGCGAAGACACCAGCGAAACTGCTGTCCCGCTAATGAATTCGAGCGCTGCCGCCCAGCCCGATCTCGAGGACGCTGCCGGTCACCACGCCAGGATCCGTGACCAGATAGAGCAGCCCGCGGCTGACGTCGTCGGGCTCGATCCACGGCTTGGGAATCGGATTCGCCCTCATCATTCGGCGGACCAAGTCGTCGGGGACGTCGTTGCTGCCCGCGGGCTGCACCATGGGCGTGTGCGTCGTGGTCGGACAGATGACGTTGATGGTGATGCCCTCCTTGGCGACCTCCAACGCCGCCGACTTCGCCATCCCGATGACCGCCCACTTGGTGGCGTTGTACGCCGCCAAATCCGGGATGCCCATGCGGCCGCCCATTGATGAAGTGACGACGACGCGGCCGAAACGCTGCCGTCGCATGACCGGAATGGCCGCACGCAGAGTGTGAAACACGCCTGTCAGATTGGTATCCACCAGCTGGTGCCAAACCTCGTCGGTCACCTCGTCGAGCGGTCCGGTGCTCACGACCCCGGCGTTGGCCACCAGAATGTCGAGACTCCCCAGGCTGCTTACTGTTTCCTCGACGGCGGCGCTGACCGCGGCAGCGTCGCGCACATCCATCGCGACCGGATGGCAGAGGCCGCCGAGCTCCTCGACCTCTTTGGCCGTGGCCCGAAGATCGTCCTCTGTGCCCAGGGGATAGGTCAGATTCATCGGACGCGGGGCATCGGCGATGACGACATTCGCCCCCTCGGCGGCTAACGCCAAGGCATGCGCGCGCCCTTGCCCGCGTGCTCCTCCGGTGATGAACGCGACTCGGCCCGCCAAAGCACCCATGGATAGCGAGCCTATCCACTCGACGGTCACCGAGCTTTTGCGGCATCCCCAGCCGCATGCCCGTGCAGGAATCGGCAGGCAGTCCGCGAACTCGCTTCAGTGCCTTTTGCTGTGGCGCAACATCTCTCGAATCTGTTCCCGATCACGCTCTGCCCATCCATGGGAGGTCGCCAATTTGACGCGGTATTGTGTTCCGGGAAAAGGCACCGACGCGATGGCCGAGCAAGCTTGGGCAGGGGAACGCCTTCGGTTTCTGTAAGGCGCGGAGGTACGCAATGGTTCGGTGGGCACATCAATGGTGGAAGCAGTCCGATCAATTCGACTGGTTCACCGCCTACCTGCAAGATCGCAACCTCGAAACGCAGTGGCGGGCAGCGACGTTCGGCTTCGCGACATTATTGTCGGCGCTGCCAATTCTAATGCTCGGGAGCCCGGCCGGGCCTAATCACATTGCCACTGTGTGGCTGTCGATCGTCGCGGCAGCGTCCGGTGCCATCAGCGCAACCCTCTGGCTGAGACGGTGGCCCACCCGCAGACAATCACTGCTGCTCTGCCTGATGGCGAGCGCCGCGATCGCCGCGATATGCCTGGCCCAGTCCAATCCGTACGTGGGGCTAGAGGGGTGCCACGTCTTCGCCGTGATCGGCGGGTACATCGCCTATTTCCACACCACCAAACTGCTAGTCGGCAATCTGGCTGCGGCCCTGGCCTGCTCGACGATCCTGGCCGGGCGACTCGCCGCTATCAGTGGAGACTTGTCACTGGTGGCAGCGTCCCTCATCACCGTGACAGCGCTGAACATCGGAGTGCCATTCGGAATCCATTCGCTGGTGCATACGTTGAGAACTGATCTGCGCAGCTCCGACAGTGATTCGCTCACCGGCCTGCTGAACCGCCGCGCCTTCTACCAGTCGGCCTACGAGCTGCTGATGCGCCATCACGGCGACGCTGACCGGTACCTGGTCGTTGCGATGGTCGACCTGGACAACTTCAAGCAACTCAACGATGCCCAGGGCCATGCCGCGGGCGATCAGGCGTTGATCGACGTCAGCGCCACGCTTCGGCACCACTGCCCTGTCTCCGCGGTGATCGGCAGGGCCGGCGGCGAAGAGTTCGTCATCGCTGCCATCGATGGTGTGACCAACCCCGCGGCCATGGCCGAGCGACTGCGCCAAGCGATAGCCGATCTTCCGATTCGGATCACCGCCAGCATCGGCACCGCCGGCGCGCCGGTGGACGCCGACGTTGATCGGCGCCTTATCGATGGTCTAGTTGAGGCTGCGGATGCAGCCATGTACGAGGCCAAGCGCGCCGGAGGAAACCAGATCCGCCATCGCGACGAGGTACCGTCCTCGGGCTGACGTGATCGCGGCGCGCAGAACAACGCCGCAGGTCTTGCCCGAACCCTGCTGCTTCGCGACGTGAAACTGGTGGGCGCGGCGGTATCGAACCGCCGACCGCTCGTTCGGCTCATCCGCCTGGGCCAAGTGTTCGCCGAAACCGTCAGGGGCGCTACGTCCGCCCGTCATTTCCGGGTATGCCAGCGATGATGATCAGCGCGCCGGTGCCGCCGGTGCCGGCGGTGCCCGGTGTCGCACCAGGACCGGCGTTGCCGCCGTTCCCGCCGTTACCGATGATCAGCCCGCCATTGCCGCCATTTCCGCCATTGCCGCCGGTCACTACGCCGGCACCGCCCGCGCCGCCGGCACCGCCGCCGCCGATCAGACCCAGGAAGGCACCGCCTCCGGCCCCGCCGGCCCCGCCCACGGTGCTGTTGCTGGATCCGCCGGCCCCGCCGGCTCCGCCGTCCGAGCCGGAGATGCCGCCGGCCCCGCCGGCCCCGCCCGTGCCGAGGACGCTGAACCCGCCGGCCCCGCCGTGACCGCCGCTGGTGCCCTCTCCGCCGATCCCGCCAGCCCCGCCAGTGTCGCCAACCCCGCCGCTGAACCCACCGTTTCCACCGTCTCCGCCGGCGCCGACCGGGTCGTGGGTCCCGCCGGCACCGCCGGCCCCACCGGCCCCGCCGGTGCCGAGGTTGCTGAGGCCGCCGTCCCCGCCGCCCCCGCCGCGGCTGGCGACCAAGCCGCCGGTGCCGCCGGCCCCACCGGCACCCCCACTGAGGTCGCCGACTCCGCCGACACCGCCGTGCCCACCGCCGCCGACCAGCCGACCCGTCCCGCCCGCCCCGCCGGCGCCGCCGTGCCCGCCGGTGCCGGGCGCGCTGGCTCCGCCTGTTCCGCCGGTCCCGCCGCCACCCATCAGCCCGCCGGCGCCGCCGGTCCCGCCGGTCCCGCCGGTCGCGCCGGCAGCGAGGGTGAATCCGCCGTCGCCACCGACCCCGCCGCCACCGGACAGCAACCCGCCCGTCCCGCCGTGACCGCCGGCCCCGCCGTTGCCGTTCGCTGAGTTTGCGCCGGCGCCGCCCGCACCGCCGGTGCCCATCAGCCCGGCAGCGCCGCCATTACCGCCGGCCGGGACGGTGCCGGGCGCGCCGGATCCGCCCGCGCCGCCATCACCGAGCAGCCACCCACCGGGCGCGCCGTTGAGCCCAGATCCCGGGGCCGCGTTGGCGCCGTTGCCGATCAGCGGGCGCCCGGTCAGTGCCTGGACGGGGCCGTTCACTGCGTCGAAGACCGGCTGCAGCGGTGAGCTGACGCCGTTAAGGCCGGTACTGCCGATGCTGGGGCCAAACCCGCCGTTGCCGCCGTCGCCGGCGGTGCCCATCAGCGCCGCTGCACCGCCAGTGCCGCCGGCACCGCCGGTCCCGGAAAGGCTCCCGCCGCCGGCGCCGCCAGCGCCGCCGTCGCCCAGCAGCAAGCCCGCGCGCCCGCCGCCGCCGCCGGCCCCGCCGGTGCCCGCGCTGGATCCGCCGGCCCCGCCGGCGCCGCCCTCCCCGTAAAGCGTGGCTGCGTTGCCGCCCATCCCGCCGGCCCCGCCAATCGTTTGGCCCTGTCCACCGGCCCCGCCGGCGCCGCCGCTGGAGAAGGCGAGCAACCCGGCGTTGCCGCCGGTCCCGCCGGCCCCGCCGGTGCTGCCTGCTCCGCCGGTCCCGCCGACCCCGCCGTCACCAAAGAACAGGCCCCCATTGCCGCCGGCTCCACCGGCGCCACCAATGTTGCCGCCGACGCCGCCGGCCCCGCCGCCGCCGCCGGGACTCACGAGCAGGCCGGCGTTGCCGCCGGCTCCGCCGTTCCCGCCAGTCGTGTGGCCAAATCCGCCGGCCCCGCCGGCCCCGCCGCCCGCGCCGAACATCCCGCCGAGCGTCCCGCCGGTCCCGCCGGCCCCGCCGCCCCCGCCGGCGCCCGCTAGGCTCGCCCCGCCGACCCCACCGGCCCCACCGGCGTTGAACAGCCCGTCCGCATTGCCGCCGTGTCCGCCCGCCCCACCGACCCCGCCGGGCGCCGAACTGGCGCCGCCCGCGCCGCCGGCCCCGCCGTTGCCGAACAACTTGTCGCCGGCCCCGCCGTGACCGCCGGCCCCGCCGTTGCCGGTCGCTGAGCTTCCACCCGCCCCGCCCGCACCGCCGGTGCCGTCCAGCCCGGAAGCGCCGCCATTGCCGCCGGCTTGGCCGGTGCCGGGCGCGCCGGACCCGCCCGCGCCGCCATCGCCGAGCAGCCACCCGCCAGGGGCGCCGTTTTGCCCCGTCCCCGGAGCCCCGTTGGCGCCGTTGCCGATCAGCGGGCGCCCGGTCAGCGCCAGGAATGGCGCATTGACCGCGTTGAGCAGTTCCTGCCCTACCGTCTGCGCCGGATTAGCCGTGAACGACGCAACATTGGCGGCCTCCCCGCTGACATAGGACCTTGCACCCGCAGTCAGTGTCTGCACAAACTCGGAATGAAACGCCGCCGCCTGCGCACTCACTGCCTGAAAACCCTGACCGTGGACGGAGAAGATCTCCGCAATGGCCGCCGACACCTCATCTTCGGCCGCGGCCAACACCCCCGCCGTCGGGATCGCGGCCGCCGCATTGGCCGAGCGGATCGTCGAACCGAGACTGGCCAGATCCGTTGTGGCTGCGGCTATCACGTCCGATGCGGCGATCACGTACGACATTCGGTACCTCCGACCGGCAGTTCGCGACCCGGCGGTCGCCTGGCGCGGTCGTCGAGCCCTGTCGAAAACGCTCTAAAGCGTAGCGCGATAAGGCCGGCACAAATCCGCATTCACGCATACCTGGATGGCGGAGGATGGCTCAGGTCAGCCAGCGCGAGCGCCGGTGTCGATCAGCCCGGGGCCGCCGCCGTCTCCGCTGTGGCGCGATCGCGACTAGCCGCGGCAGCCTAGCTTCTCGCAATGGCACCAAGCCAGGATCTGAATACTCCCGTATCTCAAACCCAGACACCCCTACCCGATTCCTAGTGCCACGAGTGAGCTCGGGGGCGCCGGGCTGCCGCTAGGACACGATGGCTTTCGTGGGGTGAAGTGAGACCGGTAAATGTTTGAGTCCGTGTAGCAAGATGCTGTCGTTGAAGGTCGGTTCGCCGTCGAGAGTCAGTCCGGGGAAGCGCTCGAACAATGACTGCAGGCCGATATGGAGTTCCATGCGAGCCAATGCCGCGCCTAGGCAGGCATGGATACCGGTACCGAAGCTCAGGTGCTCGCGGGCATTGGTGCGGGTGGTGTCGAAGATGGCGGGGTGTTCGAAGACTGTCGGGTCGCGGTTGGCCCCACCTAGTAGAAGGAATATCGCTTCGCCTGGTCGTACCGGGTATCCCTGGATGTCAAGGTGTTCGGTGGCGACTCGCGCCCCGACTTGACCGGTCGTGTCATAGCGCAGGATCTCTTCGATCGCGTTGGGCCAGCCAACGGGATTTGCACGAAGCGCCGCCAGTTGATCGGGGTGGCGGACCAGGGCTACCACGGCTTTGCCGAAGACATGCGTCGTGGTGATAAACCCCGCGCCCAGGAGCAGCCCCGCGAGCACCTTGGTCTCGACGTCGGTGAGATCGCCGTCGCGGATCACGTCAGAAAGGATGCTGTCGGCGGTGTCATCGTGTCTGAGCCGCTCGATATGCGCCGCGAGGTACAGGTCGAATTCACGCAGAGATTTCACCGCTTCGCGAAAGTCGCGCCAGGATGCGGCGGTGGTGGCAATCAATCGCGTTGTCGACTCGCCGATCGCGTGAAGATCGCGGGTTTCCTCGTGAGGAATGGCCAGCAATTCGGTGATGACCGCGATGGGTATCTGGGAGGTGTACTCGGTGATCAAGTCGCACTCGACGCGGCCCTCCAAGCCACCGAGCAGTTCGTCGGCGATGTCGTGAATACGGGTCCGAAGCCGATCGAGTGCCCGTGGCGTGAACGCCCGTGAGACGACACGACGTAAGCGGGTGTGCTCGGGCGGTTCGGTGACCAACATCGAGGGCGGTTCCACACCACTGATCACACCGGGGTTGGTCTTGGTCAGGATCCACTGAACGAGACGAAAAGGCGACCTGTCCTGTTGCTTGGTGGTCCTGAACCGGCCGTCGCGCAGTACCTCACGGACAATCTGCGCATCAGCGCTGACCCAACCGGCTTGCCTCGCCACCCGAGACATCCGCCCGCGCCCCCGGACTTGCTCAATGAGCGGATAGATGTCGTCGCCTCGATCGGTGTCAATTAAGAGTCGCGCCAACGGATCACCACGTCGAGCTAGCAGTCTGAGCGTCGCACGCGGAAGTCCATACCCCGCCGCCCAATGAGTCCATTCCCGGAACGGCATTTCCATGCGCTCACACTCCCTGGCGTCGCTGCATTCGAGCCTAGTGGCGGGCTGTCGCCCAGACGAACATCAAACCCAGGCCAATCTAGAAATCGTTGGGGAATAGTTCTGGCGCAGCAACCTTCGGTCGCGAGACTCGCGATGTCGACTTGAATTGGCACCTGGGTGACGGCGTGTATTGGCTCCTGCGATGTCGGTTGGCTTAGCTGCGCATGGACCGCAAGAAGCTGGTCACGATTGGGTGCGGCGCGTCCGGCGTGCTTGAGGTTTGCGGCACGAACAGCGTTGCAAGGAAGTACTTCCGGCCAGGGATCTCGATGATGCGAGGCTCGCCGTCCTGGTCGACACCCGACACAACCAGGCCTGCGTCGATCAGCCTACCGATGTGCTCGGAGTTCAGTCCGAAGTTGCAGTAGTACCGTTCGGCGGTTGATCCTGCCGGGTAGATCTCCGCCGCCCGTGTGCCCGATTGCAGCGCGACGGTCATTGTCTGGCCGACCAGCGAGCAGGTGAGCGCGCTGATGAATAGGTTCGATGCGTACGGGTTGTACTCGGCGTGCGCGGCGTCGGCGAAGCCAAGCACGTTGCGGGCGAACTCCAGGACGACGTGTTGGAAGCCGCCGCAGGTGCCGAGCAAGGGCCTGTCCCACTCGCGTGCGTAGCGGATGACATCTAGTGCGCCCTGCATGCTGCGATAGGGGCTACCAGGGGCGATCCAGAAACCGGTGAACTCTCCCAGACGGTGCCGGTCGATCCGCTTAGCCTCGTCGGTTGGTATCCACTCAACGGAGCTTGACCAGCCTTGCGACGCGTCTGAGTGCTTGACGGCGTGTGCCAGGGACTCGTGTGTTGAGTTTCCCGCTTGGTAGTCGCCGATAACGGCGATGCGCGCCTCGGTCATGAACGCATCTTCCCAAAACGGCGCGGCCGGGCCCGCTGACCTTCATCGTTCACCACCACCCAATGCCATCCGCGGCGGCTGGATCTGACGGCGCCTGCAACGCCACGCCAATGCACTCTGTGATGACCTTGAGGTCAACGGGTCGTTCCAGGTCCAGTCGACGCCGAAACGCACGAGCCATGGTCAGCAGTTCGTCCGGAGATAGATAAATGGTGTCGGCCACGCTGTCATCGTCTCAGCGTGTGATCGACTTCCTTTCTCAAACAGAGAGACCGCAGTCGACCGGACGTGCGAACACCGGATGTGCGAACCGGATGTGCGAACCCAACTGGCACATTCTTGGCACAGCGGCGGTTCGGCCTCAAAGCCCAATCGGACCGCGGCATCGCGTTGAACTGCAATAACTCTGGTGGGCGCGGACGGTATCGAACCGCCGACCGCTGGTGTGTAAAACCAGAGCTCTACCACTGAGCTACGCGCCCGAGAAACCCGAGGGACCCGCCGGGCAGGCTACACGCCCACAGGCCAAGCACCCAAAACGCTCAAGCGCGCAGGGCCTCCAAGGCGTGCGTCCACACCCGCTGGTCCCGCGACTCACCGGGCTGCTTCATCTCGGCAAAGCGGATGATGCCCGACTTGTCGACCACGAACGTGCCCCGGTTGGAGTAGCCGGCGGCGTCGTTGAACACGCCGTAGGCCTGACTCACCTCGCCGTGCGGCCAGAAGTCGGAGAGCACCGGAAAAAGGAAGCCGCTCTCGGTCGACCAGATCTTGTGCGTCGGCGGCGGTCCAACGGAAATGGCGAGCACAGCGCTGTCGTCGTTCTCGAAGTCCGGCAGGTGGTCGCGCAGCCCGTCGAGCTCACCCTGACAGATCCCGGTGAAGGCCAGCGGAAAGAACACCAGCAGCACGTTCTTGTCGCCGCGATAGGTGCTGAGGGTTACGGGTTGTTGGTTCTGGTCGCGCAGTGTGAAGTCGGGTGCAGTGGTCCCGACGGACAGCATCAGCGTTTCCCGGCGCCGCGTGATTTCGGCTGTACCAAGCGGCTGCCGCTCCAGTCGCCGAGGTTGACCGACGAGGTCGGCATCAGCCCGGCGGTGGGGGCAGCCTCCGCGATCTCGGCGGGCAGTACGTGACCGGGCTTGCCGGTCTTGGGCGTGAGCACCCAGATCACGCCGTCCTCGGCCAGCGGGGTGATCGCGTCCATCAGGGTGTCCACCAGGTCCCCGTCACCGTCGCGCCACCACAGCAGGACGACATCGATGACCTCGTCGCTGTCTTCGTCGAGCAGCTCCCCGCCGCAGGCTTCCTCGACCTCGGCGCGGATGTCGTCGTCGGTGTCTTCGTCCCAGCCCCACTCCTGCACGACTTGGTCTCGTTGGATGCCCAGCTTGCGACCGTAGCCCGGGGCGTGATCCTCCGCGACCACCGTGGAGCCTCCTTCAATCATCCGCGTGCCCTGCGATCCGGCTTTATCGTTGCACAAGCGAAAACTAGGTTCTACGGCCACCTCAGAAGGACGCCAGGCACAGTTTCAACGCCTTGGTCTTGGTGTCGTTGAGCTGGTCGACCCGTTTGTTGAACTCGCCGGTCGGCGCATGCGTGCCGATCGCGTTCGCCACGCCGTGGGCGGCGTCGATGTAGGCGTTGAACGCGTCGCGCAAATCCGAGGACATCGCGTCGTTGAGAGCGCCGCCGACGGTCGAGGCGCTGTCGTTGAGCGCATCGACGGCCGGGCCCTCGGTGGGGCCGGTGCTGTGGCCCTGGTTGTAGGTCTTGACGAACACATTGACCTTGTCGATCGCGTTGCTGCTGCTGGTGGCGAGGGTGTCGCACGAGGTGCGAATCGCCTTGGTCGTCAACGATTGCTGCCGTTGGGACTCGTGGATGCTCGACGTCGCGATCGACGCCGACACGGACGCGGACACCGACGAACGGTAGGCCGGGGCGACCTTCGTGTTCGGCGTGGCCATGCCGTCGGTGATCTTGGTGCAGCCCGCCACCACCATCAACACCGCGGCTGCGCACCCGAGCGCCAGGGCGCCACGCTTGCGCGACTCCCCCGCCGAGATGGCGCGCCATCCGTTAAGCACGGCTCCTGACGTTACCGGGTCGCAACTCCGAACGCCCTCGACGCACCGGAATGGCCGCCGGTGCGGCACGATAAAGGGGGCGGTCGCCCACACCGAAACCCCGCCGACAACAGGAGCGGAAGTTGACCACCGAGTTCGCGCGCCACGATCTGGCCAAAAACCCAAGCAGCGCAAGCGAACCCGACCGGGTTCGGGTGATCCGGGAGGGCGTGGCCTCCTATCTGCCCGACATCGACCCCGAAGAGACGTCGGAGTGGCTGGAGTCCTTCGACGAGCTATTGGAGCGATCCGGGCCGGCGCGGGCCCGCTATCTGATGTTGCGGCTACTGGAACGGGCCGGTGAACAACGCATAGCCATCCCGGCGCTGACCTCCACCGACTACGTCAACACCATCCCGACCGAGCTGGAGCCCTGGTTCCCCGGCGACGAGGACGTCGAACGCCGCTTCCGGGCCTGGATCCGGTGGAACGCGGCCATCATGGTGCACCGCGCGCAGCGGCCGGGCGTGGGGGTCGGCGGCCACATCTCGACCTACGCCTCGTCGGCGGCGCTCTACGAGGTCGGGTTCAACCACTTCTTCCGGGGCAAGTCGCATCCGGGCGGCGGTGACCAGGTGTTCGTCCAGGGCCACGCCTCCCCCGGCATCTACGCCCGCGCATTCCTGGAGGGCCGGCTCAGCGCCGATCAGCTCGACGGTTTCCGGCAGGAGCACAGTCACCCGGGCGGCGGTTTGCCGTCCTACCCGCACCCGCGGTTGATGCAGGACTTCTGGGAGTTCCCCACCGTGTCGATGGGCCTGGGCCCGATGAACGCCATCTATCAGGCCCGGTTCAACCACTACCTGCACGACCGGGGCATCAAGGACACCTCCGATCAGCATGTGTGGGCGTTCCTCGGCGACGGCGAGATGGACGAGCCGGAAAGCCGCGGGCTGATCCAGGTCGCTGCCAACGAGGCGCTGGACAACCTGACCTTCGTCATCAACTGCAACCTGCAGCGGCTCGACGGCCCGGTGCGCGGCAACGGCAAGATCATCCAGGAGCTGGAGTCGTTCTTCCGTGGGGCCGGCTGGAACGTCATCAAGGTGGTGTGGGGCCGCGAATGGGACGCCCTGCTGCACGCCGACCGTGACGGCGCCTTGGTGAACCTGATGAACACCACCCCCGACGGGGACTACCAGACCTACAAGGCGAACGACGGCGCCTATGTGCGCGACCACTTCTTCGGCCGCGACCCGCGCACCAAGGCGCTGGTCGAGCCCATGACGGACGCCGAGATCTGGAACCTCAAGCGCGGCGGGCACGACTACCGCAAGGTCTACGCCGCGTACCGCGCCGCCGTCGACCATCATGGCCAGCCGACCGTGATCCTGGCCAAGACCATCAAGGGCTATTCGCTGGGCGCGCATTTCCAGGGCCGCAACGCTACCCATCAGATGAAAAAGCTTGCGCTGCAAGACCTTAAAGACTTCCGCGACGCCATCCGCATCCCGATTAGCGATGAGCAGCTGGAGCAAGACCCCTACCTGCCGCCCTACTACCACCCCGGACCGGACGCGCCGGAAATCCGCTACCTGCTCGACCGGCGCCGCACCCTGGGCGGCTTCGTGCCCGAACGCCGAACAAAGACCAGAGCGCTGAAGCTTCCCGGTCGCGACACCTACGCCGCGCTGAAGAAGGGCTCCGGCCACCAGGAGGTCGCCACCACCATGGCGATCGTGCGCACTTTCAAAGAAGTGTTGCGGGACAAGGAGATTGGCCCGCGGATCGTGCCGATCATTCCCGACGAAGCGCGCACGTTCGGCATGGACTCCTGGTTCCCGTCGTTGAAGATCTACAACCGTCTCGGCCAGCTGTACACCGCCGTCGACGCGGACCTGATGCTCGCCTACAAGGAGAGCGAAGTCGGCCAGATCCTGCACGAGGGCATCAACGAGGCCGGCTCCACGGCGTCGTTCACCGCGGTCGGCACGTCATACGCCACCCACAACGAGCCGATGATCCCGATCTACATCTTCTATTCGATGTTCGGATTCCAGCGCACGGGTGACGGGTTGTGGGCCGCGGCCGACCAGATGGCCCGCGGCTTCGTGCTCGGGGCCACCGCGGGGCGCACCACGCTGACCGGAGAGGGTCTGCAGCACGCCGACGGCCACTCGCCGCTGCTGGCGGCCACCAATCCGGCGGTGGTCTCCTACGATCCCGCGTTCGCCTACGAAATCGCCTACATCATCGAAAGCGGGCTGGCGCGGATGTTCGGGGAGAACCCGGAGAACATCTACTTCTACATCACGGTCTACAACGAGCCGTACGCACAGCCACCCGAGCCGGACAACTTCGACCCGGAAGGCGTCCTGCGCGGCATCTACCGCTACCGCACGGCCACCGAACGGCGTTCCAGCAAGGCGCAGATCCTCGCGTCGGGGGTGTCCATGCCGGCAGCGCTGAAGGCGGCCGAGATGCTGGCCGCCGAGTGGGACGTCGCCGCCGACGTGTGGTCGGTGACCAGCTGGGGCGAGCTGAATCGCGACGGGATCGAGGTGGAGCGGCAGAGGCTGCGCCATCCCGACCAGCAGCCCGGTACCGCCTACGTCGCCCAGGCGCTCGCGGGCGCCCCCGGTCCGGTGATCGCGGTGTCGGACTGGATGCGCGGGGTCCCCGAGCAGATCCGGCAGTGGGTGCCCAATACCTTCGTCACGCTCGGCACCGACGGGTTCGGCTTCTCCGACACCCGACCGGCCGCGCGGCGCTATTTCAACACCGACGCCGAATCGCAGGTGGTCGCCGTGCTGGAGGCACTGGCACGCGACGGCGAGATCGACCCGTCGGTGCCGGTGGCGGCCGCGCGGCAATACAAGATCGACGACGTGCTCGCCGCGCCGAAGCAGACGTCCGACCCCGGAGTGGCCTAGTTTCGTCGAGCGTCACGCCAGCGTTGCTCTCGACGCCGAGAGTCACACCAGCGTGGCGCTCGAGGTCGAGCGTCACCTAGTTTCGTCGAGCGTCACGCCAGCGTTGCTCTCGACGCCGAGCGTCACACCAGCGTGGCGCTCGCCGTCGAGCGTCACCTAGTTTCGTCGAGCGTCACGCCAGCGTTGCTCTCGACGTCGAGCGTCACGCCAGCGTGACGCTCGCCGGCACTCTCGATAAGGCGCCTCTAAGACGCACCGCCTCGTACTTGTTGGGAACTTCCATAAATCTGGCGTAGGTTTTAGGGATGGGTGACAAGTCCAGCTCTGCCGTCAAGCCGAGGTCAGCGGTCGAGCTGCTGGAAACCGTGCCTGACACGCTGCTGCGCCGGCTGAAGCAATACTCGGGCCGGTTGGCCACCGAGGCGGTCTCGGCCATGAACGAACGACTGCCGTTCTTCGCCGAGCTGGAAGCATCGCAGCGGGCCAGCGTGCAGCTGGTGGTGCAGACGGCGGTGGTCAACTTCGTCGAGTGGATGCGGGATCCGCGCAGCAATGTCAGCTATACGGCGCAGGCGTTCGAACTGGTGCCCCAGGAGCTGACGCGGCGCATCGCCCTGCGCCACACCGTGGAGATGGTGCGGGTCACCATGGAGTTCTTCGAAGAGGTCGTGCCCGTGCTGGGCGGATCCGAAGAGCAGTTGACCGCGCTGACGGTCGGCATCCTCAAGTACAGCCGTGACCTGGCGTTCACCGCCGCCACGGCCTACGCCAACGCCGCCGAGGCGCGCGGCACCTGGGACAGCCGGATGGAGGCCAGCGTCGTCGACGCGGTGGTCCGGGGCGACACCGGTCCCGAGCTGCTGTCCCGCGCGGCCACCTTGAACTGGGACACCACCGCGCCGGCCACCGTGGTGGTGGGCACCCCGGCGCCCGGTCACGACGGCTCGGCCGACACTGAGCGGGCCAGCCAGCGCGTCCGCGATATCGCCGCGCGCCACGGCCGCGCCGCGCTCACCGACGTGCACGGGACGTGGCTGGTGGCCATCGTGTCCGGCCACGTCTCACCGACCGACAAGTTCCTGGGTGACTTGCTGCAGGCGTTCTCGGACGCCCCGGTGGTCGTCGGGCCAACCGCGCCCATGCTGACCGCCGCCTACCACAGCGCGAGCGAGGCGATTTCCGGCATGAACGCCGTCGCGGGCTGGAGCGGGGCGCCGCGGCCCGTGCTGGCCCGGGAGCTCCTGCCCGAGCGCGCCCTGATGGGAGACGCCTCGGCGATCGTGGCGCTGCATACCGACGTGATGCGTCCCCTGGCCGACGCAGGACCGACGCTCATCGAGACCCTGGACGCTTATTTAGATTGCGGCGGCGCGATCGAGGCCTGCGCGCGCAAGTTGTTCGTTCATCCAAACACCGTGCGATACCGGCTCCGGCGCATCACCGACTTCACCGGCCGCGATCCGACTCAGCCACGCGACGCCTACGTGCTGCGAGTGGCCGCCACGGTCGGCCAGCTCAACTATCCGACACAGCAGTCCTCCGTCGGCAACAACACCATGCCGCAGATCCCCTTACCGGCTAAGCCCCCGGTCAAAGGGCAGGTCATCGGCGCTGCGGTGGCGGCATCCACCCGATAGTGATTTAGCCAACAGATCGCGAGCTGATATCAAACCTGTAGCTTACGGGCCTGTTTTGTAGGTTCTATACAAAAACCTAAGACGAGGTTCATAATCTGTTACACCGCACAAAACCGTTTCCACAGTGTTCTCTTAAATACGTGATTGCATTTTTGGCGCCCGGACAAGGGTCGCAGACCGAGGGAATGCTGTCGCCGTGGTTGGAGCTTCCCGGCGCAGCGGACCAGCTCGCGTCCTGGTCTCAGGCCTGTGGCCTGGACCTCGCGCGGCTGGGCACCACCGCCTCGACCGAAGAGATCACCGACACCGCCATTGCCCAGCCGCTGATCGTCGCGGCCACGCTGCTGGCTCACCAGGAGCTGACCAACCGCGGGCTGCTCACCGGCGAAGACCTGATCGTTGCCGGTCACTCCGTCGGCGAGATCGCGGCCTACGCGATTGCCGGTGTGATCGCCGCCGACGACGCCGTCGCTCTGGCGGCCACCCGCGGCGCCGAGATGGCCAAGGCATGCGCCGCCGAGCGGACGGGCATGTCCGCGGTGCTCGGCGGTGAGGAGGCCGACGTGCTGGCCCGCCTCGAGCAGCTCGACCTGATGCCCGCCAACCGCAACGCCGCCGGCCAGGTCGTCGCGGCCGGCCTGCTCACCGGGCTGGAGAAGCTCGCCGAGGACCCGCCGGAGAAGGCCCGGGTGCGCGCGTTGAGCGTGGCAGGCGCCTTCCACACCCGGTTCATGGCTCCGGCCCTTGACGGCTACGCCGCCGCGGCGGCCGGTATCGCGACCTCCGAGCCCACCGCCACGCTGCTGTCCAACCGCGACGGCCAGCCGGTCGCTTCGGCGGCCGCGGCGATGGAGGCCCTGGTCTCTCAGCTCACCCAGCCGGTGCGCTGGGACCTGTGCACCGCGACGCTGCGCGAGCACAACATCACGGCGATCGTGGAGTTCCCGCCCGCGGGCACCCTCACGGGCATCGCCAAACGCGAACTTCGGGGGGTTCCGACGCGAGCCGTCAAGTCACCCGCAGATCTGGACGAGTTGGCGAACCTCTAGCCGCTCTGCCAGTACAACCAAAAGACCGAACATGAGTTCGATTGCTACACAACATATTACGAAGGGAAAAGACTGTGGCCGTTAGTCAAGAAGAAATCATCGCCGGTATCGCCGAGATCATCGAAGAGGTCACGGGTATCGAGCCTTCCGAGGTCACCCCGGAGAAGTCGTTCGTCGACGACCTGGACATCGACTCGCTGTCGATGGTCGAGATCGCCGTGCAGACCGAGGACAAGTACGGCGTGAAGATCCCCGACGAAGACCTCGCCGGCCTGCGCACCGTCGGTGACGTCGTGTCCTACATCCAGAAGCTCGAGGAAGAGAACCCCGAGGCTGCCGAGGCGCTGCGCGCCAAGTTCGAGACCGAAGGTACGAAGCAGGAAGCCGACAGCAAGTGAGCAAGCCTTCCACTGCTAATGGCGGTTACCCCAACGTTGTGGTAACCGCCGTCGCGGCGACGACCTCGATCGCGCCGGACGCGGAGAGCACGTGGAAGGGCTTGCTGGCAGGGGAAAGCGGCATCCGCGTACTCGAAGACGACTTCGTCACCAAGTGGGACCTGCCCGTCAAGATCGGCGGACACCTCAAGGAATCGGCCGACATCCACATGGGGCGGCTGGACATGCGGCGCATGTCGTATGTGCAGCGGCTGAGCAAGTTCCTCAGTGGCCAACTGTGGGAGAACGCAGGCAGCCCGGAGGTCGATCCGGACCGGTTCAGCGTTGTGGTGGGCACCGGTCTGGGTGGTGCCGAGAAGATCGTGGAGAGCTACGACCTGATGAACGAGGGCGGACCCCGCAAGGTGTCCCCGCTCGCCGTTCAGATGATCATGCCCAACGGCGCCGCGGCGGTGGTGGGTCTGCAGCTCGGGGCGCGTGCCGGGGTCATCACCCCGGTGTCGGCCTGCTCGTCGGGCTCGGAGGCCATCGCCCACGCGTGGCGTCAGATCGTCATGGGTGACGCGGACTTCGCCGTCTGCGGCGGTGTCGAGGGTCCCATCGAGGCGCTGCCCATCGCGGCGTTCTCCATGATGCGGGCCATGTCGACCCGCAACGACGAGCCAGAGCGCGCGTCGCGGCCGTTCGACAAGGACCGCGACGGCTTCGTGTTCGGCGAGGCCGGCGCCATGATGGTGATCGAAACCGAAGAGCACGCTAAGGCCCGCGGCGCAAAGCCGTTGGCCCGGCTGATGGGTGCCGGTATCACCTCGGACGCTTTCCACATGGTGGCGCCCGCGGCGGACGGCGTCCGGGCCGGCAGGGCGATGACGCGGTCACTGGAACTGGCGGGCTTGTCCGCCAAGGATGTCGACCACATCAATGCACACGGAACGGCAACGCCGATCGGCGACACAGCGGAGGCCAACGCCATCCGCGTCGCCGGCTGCGACCACGCCGCGGTATATGCGCCCAAATCGGCGCTGGGACACTCGATCGGCGCAGTCGGGGCGCTCGAGTCGGTGCTCACAGTGCTGAGTCTGCGGGATGGGGTCATTCCGCCGACGCTCAATTACGAAACACCGGACCCTGAGATCGAGCTGGATGTCGTTGCGGGCGAACCGCGCTACGGCGAATACCGTTATGCCATCAACAACTCGTTCGGGTTCGGCGGCCACAACGTGGCGCTCGCCTTCGGGCGTTACTAAAGCTGGGAAGGAACTTTCGCAAGACCGATGTCTGAACTGGTTACGGGGAAAGCATTTCCCAATGTGGTCGTCACCGGCGTAGCCATGACGACCGCATTGGCAACTGATGCTGAGAACACGTTCAAACTGTTGCTCGACGGCCAAAGCGGAATCCGCAAACTCGAGGATTCGTTCGTCGAGGAGTTCGACCTGCCGGTCCGCATCGGCGGACACCTGTTGGAGCATTTCGACGACCAACTGACGCGGATCGAACTTCGCCGGACGGGCTACCTGCAGCGGATGTCTACCGTGCTGGGCCGACGCGTATGGGAGAACGCCGGCTCGCCCGAGGTCGACACCAACCGGTTGGCGGTGTCCATCGGCACCGGCCTGGGCTCGGCCGAAGAGCTGATCCTCAGTTACGACGAGATGCTCACGAAGGGCTTCAGAGCGGTATCTCCTCTTACCGTGCAGAAGTACATGCCCAACGGTGCGGCGGCCGCGGTGGGCCTGGAACGGCACGCCAAGGCCGGGGTGATGACTCCGATATCGGCGTGCGCCTCCGGTTCGGAGGGCATTGCGCGCGCGTGGCAGCAGATCGTGCTCGGTGAGGCCGACATGGCGATCTGTGGGGGCGTGGAGACGAAGATTGAGGCGGTGCCCATCGCCGGCTTCTCCAATATGCGAATCGTGTTGTCCACCAACAACGACGATCCCGCCGGTGCGTGTCGCCCATTCGACAAAGATCGCACCGGGTTCGTGTTCGGCGAGGGCGGCGCTCTCATGGTGATCGAAACCGAGGAGCACGCGAAGGCTCGCGGTGCCAACATCCTGGCCCGGATCATGGGGGCCAGCGTCACCTCGGACGGCTTCCACATGGTGGCTCCTGACCCCGACGGCGTACGCGCCGGGCACGCGATCTCGCGGGCCATCCAGCTGGCGGGCCTCACTCCCGGCGACATCGACCATGTCAACGCCCATGCCACCGGCACTTCCGTCGGCGACGTGGCCGAAGGCAAGGCCATCAACAATGCGCTTGGCAGCCACCGGCCCGCGGTGTACGCGCCGAAGTCCGCCCTCGGCCACTCGGTCGGTGCGGTGGGCGCAGTGGAATCGATCTTGACGGTGCTTGCGCTGCGGGATCAGGTGGTTCCGCCGACACTGAATCTTGTAAACCTCGATCCAGAGATCGATCTGGATGTGGTGGCGGGCAAGCCGCGTCCCGGTAATTACCAGTACGCGGTGAACAACTCATTCGGCTTCGGCGGCCACAACGTAGCGATCGCCTTCGGACGTTACTGACCCCGAGCATCACCCCGGAAAACAGGAGACCTGCGATGACAACGATGGCCCCCCAGGCGGTTGACGAGTCGCTCGACCCTCGTGACCCCCTCTTGCGCCTGCGCAACTTCTTCGACGACAACAGCGTCGAACTGCTGCACGAGCGTGACCGCTCCGGGGTGCTGGCCGCGGCCGGCACCGTCAACGGTGTGCGGACCATCGCCTTCTGCACCGACGGCACCGTCATGGGCGGCGCGATGGGCACCGAGGGGTGCCAGCACATCGTCGACGCCTACGACACCGCCATCGAGGAGCAGAGCCCGATCGTGGGCATCTGGCACTCCGGTGGGGCTCGGCTCGCTGAAGGCGTGCGGGCACTGCACGCGGTCGGCACGGTCTTCGAGGCGATGATCCGGGCGTCGGGCTACATTCCGCAGATCTCGGTGGTCGTCGGCTTCGCCGCCGGCGGCGCCGCCTATGGACCGGCGCTGACCGACGTCGTCATCATGGCGCCGGAAGGCCGCGTGTTCGTCACCGGCCCCGACGTGGTCCGCAGCGTCACCGGCGAGGACGTGGACATGGCCTCGCTCGGCGGTCCGGAGACACACCACAAGAAGTCCGGCGTGTGCCACATCGTCGCCGACGACGAGCTCGACGCCTACGAGCGCGGCCGTCGGTTGGTCGGATTGTTCTGCCAGCAAGGGCATTTCGACCGCAGCAAGGCCGAAGCCGGTGACACCGATATCCACGCCCTGCTGCCCGAGTCCGCACGACGGGCCTACGACGTGCGTCCGATCGTGACCGCGATCCTGGACGAGGAAACACCCTTCGACGAGTTCCAGGCCAACTGGGCGCCGTCGATGGTGGTCGGGCTGGGCCGGCTGTCCGGCCGCACGATCGGCGTGCTGGCCAACAACCCGCTGCGCCTGGGCGGCTGCCTTAACTCCGAAAGTGCCGAGAAGGCAGCGCGTTTCGTGCGACTCTGCGACGCGTTCGGCATCCCGCTGGTGGTCGTCGTCGACGTCCCGGGTTACCTGCCCGGTGTCGACCAGGAGTGGGGCGGCGTGGTGCGCCGCGGCGCAAAGCTGCTGCATGCCTTCGGTGAGGCCACCGTTCCGCGCGTCACGCTGGTGACCCGAAAGACGTACGGCGGGGCCTACATTGCGATGAACTCGCGCTCGCTGAACGCCACCAAGGTGTTCGCATGGCCGGACGCCGAGGTCGCCGTGATGGGCGCCAAGGCGGCCGTGGGCATTCTGCACAAGAAGAAGCTGGCCGCCGCGTCGGACGACGAGCGCGAAGCCCTGCACGACGAGTTGGCCGCCGAGCACGAGAAGCTCGCGGGCGGCGTGGACAGCGCCATCGAAATCGGTGTGGTGGACGAGAAGATCGACCCGGCGCACACCCGCAGCAAGCTCACCGAGGCGCTGGCGCAGGCGCCGGCGCGTCGCGGCCGCCACAAGAACATCCCGCTATAAGTAGCGCGTCCGCTCGTGACTTCAGCAATGGAGATGTTGGAGGTCGCGGTCGAAGAAGCGCGCAGCGGGATGGCGGAGGGCGGTGTCCCGATCGGGGCCGCACTGTTCACCACCGACGGTGTGCTACTGGGGCGGGGCCGCAATCGTCGCGTGCAACAAGGGGATCCCTCGCTGCACGCCGAGGTTGACGCGTTTCGCGCGGCCGGTCGACAACGCGACTACCGATCGACGATCATGGTCACCACGCTCACGCCGTGCTGGTACTGCAGCGGCCTGGTGCGCCAGTTCAACATCGGTGCGGTGGTGATCGGCGAAGCCGAGACGCTGAGCGGCGGCCACGCGTGGCTGGCCGAGCACGGGGTCTCGATCACCCTGCTGAACGACCCACGCTGCACGGCGATGATGTCGGACTTCATCGCCGAGAACCCCGCGTTGTGGCACGAGGACATCGGCGAGCCCTAGCGACATGGCCGACCCGGGGACGACGCCAGTCCCGCTCGCCACATTGGCACCTGCAGGGCTCCCATAATGCACTTCAAA
Source organism: uncultured Actinomycetota bacterium (assembly GCA_963758775.1). GTDB lineage: Bacteria > Actinomycetota > Actinomycetes > Mycobacteriales > Mycobacteriaceae > Mycobacterium. The sequence continues at coordinate 80,842 of CAVWWU010000008.1, read as the reverse complement.
ACGTGATATCACCGGCGCCATCACGTTTTGAAAGGCAACATGCCTTCCCCTCCCGTGACAGATGCCTAGGCCAGAAACTGCTCGGCCACGCTCACGACCCGCTCCCGATCGCGCGCCACCAGACCGATCCGGGTACGCCGGTCGAGGATGTCGTCGACATCCAGCGCGCCCTCATGGGTCACCGCGTATTCGAACTCGGCGCGGGTGACGTCGATGCCCTCGGCGACGGGTTCGGTCGGCCGCTCGCAGGTGGCGCTGGCGACGACGTGGGACGCCTCGGCTCCGTACCGCTGCGCCAACGACTTCGGCACATCGGCGCCCGGCAGCGCCGACGCCCCGGGGTTCGCCGCCGCCCCGATCAACGGCAGATTACGGGTCCGGCAATCCCCGGCGCGCAACTGCCGCAGGCTGATGGCGCGATCCAACACGTCCTCGGCCATGTAGCGGTATTCGGTCAGCTTGCCGCCAACCACGCTGATGGCACCGGAGGGCGATTCGAAGACGGCGTGGTCGCGCGAGACATCGGAGGTGCGTCCCTCCCCCGTATCGATCAGCGGTCGCAGGCCCGCGTAGGCGCCGATGACATCCCCGGTACCAAGCGAACTCCCCAGCGCGGTGTTCACCGTGTCCAGCAGGAAAGCGATCTCGGCCGAAGACGGTTCGGGCACATCGGGAATCGGCCCGGGAGCATCCTCGTCGGTCAACCCGAGGTAGACCCGGCCCAGTTGCTCGGGCATCGCGAACACAAAGCGATTCAGCTCACCGGGAATCGGAATGGTCAGCGCCGCAACAGGATTCCCGAACGCGGCGGCGTCGAACACCAGATGCGTTCCGCGGCTTGGCCGCAACTTCAACGATCCGTCGATCTCGCCCGCCCACACCCCGGCCGCGTTGATCACCGCGCCGGCCGACACGTCGAACGACTGCCCGCTGCGCTGGTCGGTCAGCCGCGCCGAGGTGTCGGTCGCCTCGGAGGCGGCCACATAGGTCAGGATCCGCGCACCGTGCTGCGCCGCGGTACGCGCGACCGCGGTGACCAGCCGGGCGTCGTCGATCAGTTGCCCGTCGTAGGCCAGCAATCCGCCGGCCAGGCCATCCTGGAGCACGGTGGGGGCCATCTGCACGACGCGCTGCGCGGACACCTTCCGCGAGCGGGGCAGCACCGACGCCGGCGTGCCCGCCAGCATCCGCAAGGCGTCGCCGGCGAGAAACCCGGCGCGCACCAGCGCGCGCTTGGCGTGGTCCATCGACGGCAGCAGCGGAACCAGTTGCGGCATCGCATGAACCAGATGCGGGGCGTTGCGCGTCATCAGGATTCCGCGCTCGATCGCGCTGCGCCGGGCGATGCCGATGTTGCCCGTCGCCAGGTAGCGCAGACCACCGTGGACCAGCTTGGAACTCCAACGGCTGGTGCCGAACGCCAGATCGTGCTTTTCCACCAGCGCGACTCGCAGACCCCGCGACGCGGCATCCAGCGCGATGCCCACGCCGGTGATGCCGCCGCCGATGACGAGCACGTCGAGTGCTTCGCCGTCGGCCAAAGCGTTCAGGTCGGCGCTGCGGCGCGCGGCATTCAGGGCGGTGGAGTTCACGACAGGTATCCGTTCAGGGCGTGGGTGAGTTCGACAGCCAGCGCGTCGTGATCGAGGACGGGCCGGACGATGTCGGCGGACTGGATGGTGGACTGCGCGATCAACAGCACCATGGTGGCCAGCTGATGCGGGTCGCCGGCGCGGACACTGCCCCCACGCTGCGCGACTGAAAGCCTTGCCGCCAGCGCCTCGATCAGGAACTGCTGGCTGGCGCCCAGTCGCTCGGTGATGTAGACCCGGGCCAGCTGCGAATGCAGCACCGACATCACCAGGTCGTCGCGCCGCAACCGGTCGGCCACCGCGACAACCTGCTTGACCAACGCCTCCCGGTCGTCCCCGTCCATCGGCACTTCACGCGTCACCTCGGTGATGTGGCTGGTCAGCAGGGCCGACATGATCGACGGCGTGTCCGGCCAGCGGCGGTAGACGGTCGGCCGGCTCACACCCGCGCGGCGGGCGATCTCGGCCAGCGTCACCCGGTCCACGCCGAAATCGATCACGCAGCTCGCCGCCGCCTGAAGAATCCGCTCCCCGGTATCCAAAGCTGCGTTACTGATTGACAGCATATGTAATACTGTAACGCATGACGCATGCTGAGCAACTCCTTCCTCCGATGAAATGGAACGCGTGGGGGGATCCCGCCGCCGCCAAGCCGCTCTCCGACGGCATCCGGGCTCTGCTGAAGCAGGTCGTGGGGCTGGACGAATCGGACGCACCAGAACTCCGGCAAGACCAGGTCACGCTGCGCCCGTCGTCGCTGTCGCAGGCCGACCAGGACGCGCTGGCCGCGATCGTGGGCGCGGAGTACGTGCGCACCGCCGATCGGGACCGGTTGCTGCGCGCGGGCGGCAAGTCCACCCCGGACCTGCTCCGCCGAAAAGAAAGCGTCCAGGACGCACCCGACGCGGTCATCATCCCCGGCACCGACGAGGAAGTCGCCGCCATCCTGCGCCACTGCTCCGAGCACGGCATCGCCGTCGTCGCGTTCGGCGGCGGCACCAGCGTCACCGGTGGCCTCGATCCGACCCGCGGCACGTTCGGCGCCGTAATCTCTTTGGATCTACGGCGTTTCGACGCGCTGCTGTCCCTCGACGAGCTGTCCGGGATCGCCGAGTTGGGCGCGGGCGTCACCGGCCCCGACGCCGAACGTCTGCTCGGCGAACGCGGCTTCTCGCTCGGGCACTTCCCGCAGAGCTTCGAATACGCCACGATCGGCGGTTTCGCGGCGACCCGTTCGTCGGGCCAGGACTCGGCCGGGTACGGCCGGTTCAACGACATGATCCTCGGGCTGCGCCTGATCACCCCGGCGGGCACGCTGGACCTCGGCCGGGTCGCGGCGTCGGCTGCCGGCCCGGACCTGCGCCAACTGGCGATCGGCTCCGAGGGCGTCTTCGGCGTCATCACCAAGGTGCGACTGCGGGTGCACCCCGCCCCGGAGACGACCCGGTACGAGGCGTGGTCATTCCCCGATTTCGCCACCGGCGCCGCGGCGCTACGAGCCGTCACCCAGGTCGGCACCGGACCGACCGTCGTGCGGCTCTCCGACGAGGCCGAGACCGGCGTCAACCTCGCCACCACCGAGTCGATCGGGGAAAACAAGGTCACCGGCGGCTGCCTGGGCCTGACCTTGTTCGAGGGCACCAAGGCACACACCGAGAGCCGGCAGGCCGAGACCCGCGCAGTGCTGGAAGCCCACGGCGGCACGTCGCTGGGCGACGCGCCCGCACAGGCCTGGGAGCGCGGCCGCTTCGCCGCGCCCTACCTGCGCGACTCGCTGCTGGCCGCCGGCGCGCTGTGCGAGACCCTCGAGACCGCCACCGACTGGTCCAACCTCGACGCGCTGAAGGCCGCCGTCACCCAAGCGCTCACCACCTCGTTGGCCGAATCGGGCACGCCCGCGCTGGTGATGTGCCACATTTCGCACGTGTACCCGACCGGCGCCTCGCTCTACTTCACCGTCGTCGCCGGCCAGCGCGGCAACCCGATCGAGCAGTGGTGGGCCGCCAAGAAGGCCGCGTGCGACGCGATCATGGCCACCGGCGGAACCATCACGCATCACCACGCGGTGGGTGCGGACCACCGGGCCTGGATGCGCGACGAGGTCGGCGATCTGGGCGTGCAACTGTTGCGCGCGGTCAAGGCGACGCTGGACCCGGCCGGAATCCTCAACCCCGGCAAGCTGATTCCGTGAGCAACCTGACCCGGCGCGAGATCAGCAGGGTAACCGCGCTGACCAACCCGGTGTCGGGGCACGGCGCGGCCGTCGCGGCGGCGCAAACCGCGATCGCCCGGCTGCACGAGAAGGGCGTCGAAGTCGTCGAAATCATCGGCGACAGCGCCGAAGACGCGCGGTACCTGGTCAGCGCGGCACTCGAAAAGGGCACCGACGCCGTCATGGTCACCGGCGGTGACGGCGTCATCTCCAACGCGCTGCAGGTGCTGGCCGGCACCGACGTGCCGCTGGGCATCATTCCGGCCGGCACCGGAAACGACCACGCGCGCGAATTCGGCATTCCGACAAAGGATCCCGAGGCCGCCGCCGACGTCATCGTCGACGGCTGGACGGAAACCATTGACCTGGGCCGGATCAAAGACAGCACCGGCGTGGATAAATGGTTCGGCACCGTGGCAGCCGCCGGCTTCGACTCCCTGGTCACCGATCGCGCCAACCGGATGCGCTGGCCGCACGGGCGGGCGCGCTACTACCTCGCCATGCTCGCCGAGCTGTCGCAGTTGCGGCTGCTGCCCTTCCGGCTGGTGCTCGACGGCACCAAAGAGATCGACGCCGACATCACTCTCGCGGCCTTCGGCAACACGCGCAGTTACGGCGGCGGACTACTCATCTGCCCCCACGCCGATCGCACCGACGGGCTGCTCGACATCACCATGGCGCACTCGGATTCCCGGACGAAGCTGGTGCGCCTGTTTCCCACCGTCATGAAGGGCACCCACGTCGAGCTCGACGAAGTGAGCACCGCTCGCGCGACGACCATCCACGTCGAGTGCCCGGGCATCAACGTCTACGCCGACGGCGACTTCGCGTGCCTGCTGCCGGCCGAGATTTCCGCAGTTCCGCGCGCTCTGCAGATCCTGCGCCCCAACCGCTGATCACGGCGGTGTAACACTTCGGCCACCGAAGACGACATCTTGGCATCAATACTCCACAGGAGGACAGATGCCCGGATACCGCAGGACCGCACTGATCGCTATGGCGGGCGCCGCGGCGGGCTGCGCCCTGTCGTTCGCGCCGGCAGCCTCCGCGGGCACGGGTTCGGCCCTGGACGGGCATTACCTGCTGACGTTCGCCGCCAACCAGAAGACCGGCACCAGCGCGGCGGCCCGCCAGCCCGAAGCCGCCCAGTGGGCCAAGTACTCGTTCACCTCGAGCTGCGCCACCAACGTCTGCGTCGCCAAGGTCAACGACGCGCCGGCATCCCCCAGTCAATACGCACAGCAGACCGGCGCCTACAGCTGGAACGGGTCGCAGTGGGTGGAGCAAACGACCACGAAATACGCCTGCCCGCTGGCCGGCGGCCTCGTTGAATACGATCCGGCTCGGTCGATCACAGCCCTGACACCCGGCCAAAACGGGGCGCTGACCGGCGTGTTTCACACCGACATCGTGAGCGGCGCGTGCAAGGGCAGCGTCGAGATGCCGCTGACCGCGGCCCCCTTCTCGCCGCCGGTGATCTAGCCGACCCCGCGGCTGAGCCAGGTCACCTCGGCGCCATCGCCGCCGTCGCGGTACACCTCAAGCGCCTCGTCCCAGGCGGTTCCGAGCACGGAGTCCAGTTCGGCGGCGAGCGTGTCGGCGCCCTGCGCCATCATCGACCGCAGCCGCATCTCACCGACCATGATGTCGCCGTTGGCGCTCATCGACCCGCTCCATAGCCCCAGCTGCGGCGTGTGGCTGAACCGGTGCCCGTCGACGCCGGGGCTGGGATCCTCGGTGACCTCGAAGCGCAGCACCGACCAGGAGCGCAGCGCGTTGGCCAGCCGTGAGCCGGTGCCCACCGGCCCGATCCAGTTGGTCACCGCACGCAGCTGCCCGGGCATCGCCGGCTGCGGGGTCCACACCAGGTTCGCCTTGGCCTGCAGGGTCGACGACAGCGCCCACTCGACATGCGGGCACACCGCCGCGGGCGAGGCATGGACATAGACCACACCAGCCGTGACGTCGGCGAATTGATTCGACGCGCGCATCTCTTGCTCCTTCGGTTCCACGAGGGACGTCTTCCCCAACGGCCTGGTAGAACCAAGAAAGCAATGATGATGTTGTGTCGTGCGTGTCTATTGTGCCTTGTGAGACCCCTGTTGCGCTAGAGTGCAATTTTTTTCAGGGTTTCTCGGAGATCACGGCATCGGAAAGCGCGGGCCAGATCGGCAGCGCCCACTCCCCGAAATCGCGGTCCGTGAGCACCACCAGCGCCAGGTCCAACTCCGCATCGGCCCAGATGAACGTGCCTGATTGGCCGAAATGACCGTACGTCGAGGCCGAGTTGCGGGCGCCGGTCCAGTGTGGCGATTTCGCGTCCCTGAGCTCGAAACCGAGCCCCCAATCGTTGGGTCGCTGCACGCCGTATCCGGGCAGCACGCCGTCCAGACCGGGAAACTGCACGGTCGTCGCGGCGGCGTGCATCTGCGCCGAGACGGTCGTCGGGCGCAGCAGATCGCCGGCGAACGCCGCCAGGTCGGCGACCGTCGCGGTCACGCCGAAACCGGCCGCCTCGGCGCCGCCCTCGAGGCGGGTGGATCGCATGCCCAGCGGTTCGCAGACCGCTTCGGCCAGATAGCCGCCGAACTCGATCCCGGACTCGCGCTCGACGGTCTCGGCCAGCACCGTGAAGCCGTAGTTCGAGTAGATGCGGCGGGTGCCGGGCATGGCCAAAACCTTTCCGGACTGCAGCGCGACGCCCGACGCGTGCGCCAGCAGGTGGCGCACCGTGGCCCCGGGCGGGCCCGCCGCCGTGTCGAGGTCGACCACCCCCTCCTCGACGGCGATCTGCACGGCCCGGGCCACCAGCGGCTTGGTCACCGAGGCGAGCGCGAACTCCTTGTTGATGTCGCCGTGGGTGGCCAGCACCCCGTCGGGCCCGACGACGGCAGCAGCGACCGACGGGACGGGCCAGTCAGCCAGGGCGTCCAGCGCGGCCATCAGCCCTTGTAAGCGAGGTAGTAGTTGTTGATCGGATCCGCCTCGACCTCAACCACCCGCACATCGTCAAAGCCGGCGTCGGCGAGCATCGACGTCGCGAGCTGGGTTCCCCATGCCGCTCCCAGCCCGGCGCCGTCCAGCGCCAGCGAGACCGTCATGCAATGCATCAACGACGTCGCGTAGAGATACGTGCTCATCGGAACGTCGACGTTGTCCTCGAGTCGGCTGGACGCCTTGATATCGGCCATCAACAGCAGACCACCCGGCCGCAGCGCGCGGTGAATGTTTTCCAGCACCCGCGCGGGCTGCGCCTGGTCGTGGATGGCGTCGAACACCGTAATGACGTCGTATGCGGCTGCTTTTTCGGCCATGGCCGGGCCGGCCAGGTTGTGGCGTTCGAACGTCGCGTTGGTCAGGCCCAGCCTCGAGGCCTCGCGCGTTCCGGCCGCGATGCCTTCCTCGGAAAAGTCCACGCCGGTGAATCGGCTCGCCGGGAACGCGCGTGCCATCACATTGATCGCATGACCGCTGCCGCAACCGAAGTCCGCGACGTCGGCGCCGGATCGCAGACGCTCCGGCAGGCCGTCGGCCAAGGGCAGCACGACGTCGACGAGCCCGGCGTCGAACACCGCGCCACTCGTCTCGGCCATCAGCGTGTGGAAGCGCGGGAATTCGCTGTACGGCACGCCGCCGCCGGCCCGAAAGCAGCCGACCACCTGCTGTTCGACCTCACCGAGCAGCGGGATGAACTGGGCCACCTGCGCGAGGTTGTGCGGTCCGGCCGCGCGGGTGAGCGCGGCCGCTCGGTGCGCGGGCAGCGAGTAGGTTCCGCTCTCGGCGTCGTAGTCGACGATGTGCCCAGTTGTCATGCCGCCCAGCCATTCTCGGACGTAGCGCTCGTTGAGGCCCGCGGCCGCGGCGATCTGGGCGCTGGTCGACGGCGTGAGCCCGGCCATCGTGTCCAGCAGACCGGTTTGATGTCCGAGGCTCAGCAACAGCGTCAGGCTGGCGCTGTCGATCGTCGCCACCATGCGCTCGCTGAATTGCTCGGCCGTCTCAGCTGCACCGCTCATATGCGCCGTTCCTCCTCATCGCTTCGCTCTGCATCGTCCCCGGCGCGCCTGTCCAGCGACGCTACACCGGCACGCTTCGACGCCGGTCCAGACCGGACGACCCGATGCGAAATGTATGGCGGCCGCCAGTAGGTTGTAACTCATGAGTCAGACAGTGCGCGGAGTGATTTCACGAAAAAAGGGTGAACCCGTGGAGCTGGTGGACATCGTCGTCCCCGACCCCGGGCCCGGTGAAGCCGTGGTTGACATCGCGGCCTGCGGGGTGTGCCACACCGACCTGACCTACCGCGAGGGCGGCATCAACGACGAGTATCCGTTCCTGCTCGGCCACGAGGCCGCGGGCACGGTCGAAGCGGTCGGACCGGGCGTGACGTCCGTCGCCCCAGGCGACTTCGTGATCCTGAACTGGCGCGCGGTGTGCGGTCAATGCCGGGCCTGCAAACGCGGCCGGCCCCACCTCTGCTTCGACACCTTCAACGCCGAGCAGAAGATGACGCTGACCGACGGCACCGAGCTCACGCCGGCGCTGGGCATCGGGGCCTTCGCCGACAAGACGCTGGTCGCCGCCGGGCAATGCACCAAGGTCGACCCGCAGGTCGATCCGGCCGTCGCGGGCCTGCTGGGCTGCGGCGTGATGGCCGGGCTGGGTGCCGCGATCAACACCGGCGCGGTCACCCGCAACGACACCGTGGCCGTGATCGGCTGCGGCGGCGTGGGCGACGCCGCGGTGGCGGGTGCGGCGCTGGTCGGCGCGAAGCGGATCATCGCCGTCGACACGGACAACACCAAGCTGGACTGGGCCCGCAAGTTCGGTGCCACGCACACGGTCAACGCCCGCGAGTTCGATGTCGTGCAAACCATTCAGGACCTCACCGACGGCTTCGGCGTGGACGTGGTGATCGACGCCGTCGGCCGCCCGGAGACCTGGAAGCAGGCCTTCTACGCGCGTGATCTGGCCGGAACGGTGGTCCTGGTCGGGGTGCCCACGCCCGACATGAAACTCGAGATGCCGCTGGTGGACTTCTTCTCCCGCGGCGGCTCATTGAAGTCGTCCTGGTACGGCGACTGCCTGCCCGAGCGCGACTTCCCCACCTTGGTCGACCTGCACCTGCAGGGCCGTCTCCCGTTGGACAAGTTCGTCTCCGAACGCATCGGGCTCGGCGATGTCGAGGAGGCGTTCCACAAGATGCACGGCGGCAACGTGCTGCGCTCGGTGGTAGTCCTGTAATGGTGGACATCGATCACGTGGTCACCCACGGCACCTTCGAACTCGACGGCGGCAGTTGGGAGGTCGACAACAACATCTGGCTCGTCGGCGACAATTCCAACGTCGTGGTGTTCGACGCCGCCCATGATGCCGCACCGATCATCGAGGCCGTCGGCGGCCGGCATGTGGTCGCGGTGGTGTGCACGCACGGCCACAACGACCACGTGACCGTCGCCCCCGAACTCGGCAAGGCCCTCGACGCACCCGTGCTGCTGCACCCCGCCGACGAAGTGCTGTGGCGAATGACGCACCCGGACAAGGAGTTTCGCGCCATCGCCGACGGCGAGACCTTGACCGTCGCCGGCACCGAGATACGCGCGCTGCACACCCCGGGCCACTCCCCCGGATCGGTGTGCTGGTACCTCCACGACCTCGGCGTGGTGTTCAGCGGCGACACCCTGTTCTCCGGCGGCCCGGGCGCGACCGGGCGCTCCTACTCCGACTTCCCGACCATCCTGGCGTCGATCTCAGAGAAGCTCGGCACGCTGCCCGGTGAGACCGTCGTGCACACCGGCCACGGCGACAGCACCCTCATCGGCGAAGAGATCGTCAACTACGAGGAATGGGTCGCCCGCGGCCACTAGAGGCCGTTATCCGCGCGCCCGTCGAGGATTCGGCGCTTCTCGGCCTGGAACTCCTCCTCGGTCAACGCGCCGGAGTCGCGCAGCGCGGCAAGCGTTTTGAGCCGCTCGAGCCGCACGCCTTCGTCGGAGGGCTCGTGCGCGACGGCGCTGGGCGGAACTCTGGGCGCGCCGGGCGGGTTCACCGGTGGCGGCGGCCAGGGCATCGCTTGCGGCGGCGGCGGGAACCCGCCCACCACCGTCGCTGCCGCCTTGCGCCGCGCGCGACTCGACCACCTGGAAGACACGATCGAACCGACAAGACCCACGACAAACATCCCGACAAACACCCAGACGAGGAAGCCCAGTGGACTCGAATGCCCGAAAGCCAAGTGCGGGTTGATGAATCCGTTGACCTGACCGTCGGTGGTGACGTTGTAGGTGCCATCGGCGGGGATCTGCGCCGTCCACACCCGCACGTGCGCATTGTTGTTGACTGTCGTTGTGCTGCCGATGTTTTCAGTGACCACCGGTTGCGGCACGCCATCGGGCGGGGTGAAGGTGACCCCGAGGGGCGGTACCGGCAAGCCCCCGTTGGGACTACCGACCACAACGGTGTGGAAGCTGACGGTCACCTCACCGCGGGGCAGGTGCACGCTGCCCGATCCTGGGATCGCAACCTCGCCGTAAGCGTCGTAGTCGTCGAGGAAGAACGCGTCGAGCACCAGGACCAGGATGAAGCCGGGAACCGCCACCACCATCAGCAGAATGCAGGTTCTTAACGACCATTTCGCAAGCCCCACGCTGCTCATGCACGAAGTGTGTCACCGCGGGCGAAACGGTGCCAAGCCTAGGGCGCACACTTACTCCAGACACCCACCCAGCGAGGGAGTAATCACATGGCCAACGATCTCGTCGCCACCGTGCCCGACCTGTCGGGGAAGCTGGTTGTCATCACGGGCGCCAACAGCGGCCTGGGGTTTGGGCTGGCCCGACGGCTGTCCGCCGCCGGCGCCGACGTGGTCATGGCGATCCGCAATCGCGCCAAGGGCGAGGCGGCGATCGAGGAAATCCGCGCAACGGTCCCCGACGCCAAGCTGACCATCCAGCCCCTGGATCTGTCGTCGCTGGCCTCCGTCGCCGCGTTGGGCGAACACTTCAACGCCGAAGGCCGGCCCATCGACATCCTGATCAACAACGCCGGCGTCATGACGCCACCAGAACGCGACACCACCACGGACGGCTTCGAGTTGCAGTTCGGCAGTAATCATCTCGGCCACTTCGCGCTCACGGGCCACCTGCTGCCCCTGCTGCGTGCCGCCAACGGGGCGAGGGTCGTTTCGCTGAGCAGCCTGGCGGCCCGTCAGAGCGGCAAGATCCACTTCGACGACCCACAATTCGAGAAGTCCTACGCCGCCATGTCGGCCTACGGGCAGTCGAAGTTGGCGGTCCTGATGTTCGCCCTCGAGCTGGATCGGCGCAGCCGCGCGGGCGGCTGGGGCATCATGTCCAACGCCGCGCATCCGGGCCTGACCAAGACCAATCTGCAGATCAGCGGTCCCTCGCACGGCCGCGCGAAGCCGGCGCTGATGGAACGTTTGTACCGGACATCGTGGCGCTTCGCGCCGTTCCTATGGCAGGAGATCGACGAGGGCATCCTGCCCGCGGTGTATGCGGCCGCCACGCCGCGGGCCGAGGGCGGCGCCTTCTACGGACCGAGTGGCTTCTACGAGATGGCCGGCGGCGGTGTGGCGCAGGCCCACATACCCAAGCTGGCGCGCAATAACGACGATTGCCGGCGGCTGTGGGAGCTTTCGGAGCAACTCACCGGGGTCCGCTACCCGAGCTAGGAGCCGGCGCAGCATTTATTGTTCCACCATGCCCGAATCGAGCATCGTGGTCCGGCCGGAGCCGATGGAGAGCGCGACGTATACCGCGTCGTCGCGACTGCAGGCCGCCGGATTGCTTCCTGCCGTCGCCCTGTTCGAAGGCGCGGCCGCCCAGGTACCGGTGCCCACGCCGCCGCAGCCGGTCGTCATCGCGGATTACGGCGCCGCGACCGGACACAACTCGCTCAAGCCAATGTCGGCTGCGATCAACGTGCTGCGCCGCCGCACCCGTCATGACCACGCAATCCTGGTGGCGCACACCGACGTACCGGACAACGACTTCACCGCGTTGTTCCGGACCCTGGCCGACGACCACGACAGCTACCTGAACCACGACGCGGCGAGCTTTCCTTCGGCGATCGGCCGCTCGTTCTATAGCCAGATCCTGCCGTCCAACACGGTCAACCTCGGCTGGTCGTCCTGGGCGGTGCAGTGGCTGAGCCGAATTCCAGCGGGGGCACCCGAATTCTCCGACCATGTGCAGGTCGCCTACAGCAAGAATGAACAGGCCCGCGCCGCGTACGCCCGTCAGGCCGCCAAGGACTGGAACGACTTCGTCGCGTTCCGCGGGCGCGAGCTGTGTCCCGGCGGACGGCTGGTAGTTCTGACGATGGCCGTCGACGAGAACGGCGAATTCGGCTATCGGGCCATGAATGACGCGTTGTACGCATCGCTTAATGAGCTTGTCGGCGACGGTCTCGTGCGTCGAGATGAGTTGCGGCGCATGGCGCTTCCGGTTTTCGCCCGGGACGAGAAGGATTTTCGTGCGCCGTTCTCCCCGAAGGGGCTCTTCGAGGGGCTGAGGATCGAGCACCTGGAGATCTTCAACGCCGAGGACCGATTCTGGGCCCAATTCCAATCGGACGGCGACGCAGCGGCTTTCGGCGCGCGGTGGGCGGCGTTCGCCCGGGCCGCCCTCTTCCCCACCCTGGCCGCCGCGCTGAACGGCGGGGCGGCCGACGGACGGGCGGCCGAATTCACCCGGCGGCTCGAGGCCGCCATCGCGCAGCGACTCTCAAGCGCCCCCGAGCCGATGCGGATCCCGCTCGCCTCGCTTGTGCTGGTCAAGCGGGGACCGCTGTGACGTGGGGGTTGGCCTAACGCCTTTGTGGGTAACCCCACAGTTCGGGTCGGTTGACATCGCAACTGCTATAGGGGGGACCAGGGCATGGGCGAGCAGGACAGCGGCCAGGCCACAGCAGCCAGGGAAGACGCTACGGAACCGGAAGACCGCGACAGCGGCGATGCTGAAAACACGCCCACTGAAAAGCCGGAACCGGACGAAGAGGACAAAAAGAAGGCCGCCGAAATGATGACGGCCTACCAGGAAAAGCCGACCTTGATCCTGCCGGGCACCGGCGGGGCCGTCTCCGGCACGGCCGTCGGCGAGTGGCTCGACGACGACGGCAACCCCAAATTCGCCGATGACGATGGCCCGGCCGCCAAGGCCAAAGCCGAGGGCGACAAAGGCGATGACGGCGAGACAGACGAGCACGACTTCCAGGAACAAGTCGAGAAAGACAAGGAATTCAACGCAGCCGTGATCAAGGCGGCCGAAGAAGATGGGCGTGGCGGCGATAAAGAGGACGAGAAAGCCGTCAGCACGTAGCGGCCGAGCGAGCTAGGGAGCCGGCCGCACGGAACTCGGCGCAGGGGCAGGCGGCGCCGACGCGTTGCTCGAGTTGAGCCCGATCGCCACAGCGGCGCCGGCCAGCAGCAGCGCCACTGCGGCGCCGATCATGCCCGCCGTCGACGATCGGTACCAGGGCTTCGGCCCTGCCTGCTGGCGCTCGACCGGCGCGGTGTCGTCGGAATTCCGCGCGGCGCGCAGGGCACCCCCGACAGCCGCCGTCAGTTGCGGGCGCGGCGTCGTGACGACGGGGACGCGCAGGTGCCCCGACAACGTGGTGGTGACCGCCGGCAGGCTGGCCACCCCGCCGACCGAAACCACGGCCGCCAGATCAGTGTGGCGAATTCCATTGCTGTGCAAGGTCTTTTCGAAAAAGGCGATGAAATTGGCCAGCGGGTCGCGGATCGCGTCGTCGAACTCGGCCCGGGTGATGCTGAGGCCGGGCAGTTCGTCGAGCAGGGTAGCCGCAGTGCTCGACGAGAGCTGCTCTTTGGCGGCTCGGCATTCGGCCCGCAGCGTGGCCAGCGAGCCGATCGCCAACGTGCCGGAGCGGTCGAACGAATCCGTGCTCGGCAGGTTCGCCATCACGGCAGTCAACAGCGCCTGATCGAGCAGCTCGCCGGAAAAGCCGGGGTGCCGCACGGTGGGGCTTAATGGCTGATACTCGCCGGCGGCGTCGACCAGGGTGATGCTGGTCCCGCTGCCCCCGAAGTCGCAGACCGCCACGACGCCGTTACCGCCCTTATCTCCCAGGTCCGGCAGGCCCGGGTTGGCCCGCACGGCGAACAGCACCGCGGCGGCATCCGGGATGAGGGTCAGCGGCTGCGCCTGGTTCGACCACTCCGACACCCGGCTCAACGCGGAGCCGAGCTCGTCCACCGCCTTGCGGCGCCAGTGCGCGGGATAGGTGATCGCCACGCTTTCGGGCAGCGGGCGTCCCCCGGTGGCGGCGTAGGCGAGCGCGCGCAGCGCGTCGGCCACTAACGCCTCGCTGCGATGCACCGAGCCGTCGGCGGCCTCGATATCGACCGAGTCCCCCACCCGGTCGACAAAGTCGGTGATCACCAGGCCGGGCTCGTCCAGTTTCGGGTTTTCCGAGGGCACACCGACTTCGGGCGGGCGCTGGCGGAAGAGCGTCAGGACGGGCTTGCGGGTGATGGCGTGATCGGCGGTGACGGCAGCCAGGTTCGTGGAACCTATCGACAGGCCCAGCGCGGGCCCAGCTCCGTCCGCCATGTGTCCAATCCCGTATCCGTGTGCGCGCCCCAGGCACCCAGATACCCGGGAATTATGCCGGTAATTCCTATAGTTAGTCTTTGTTTTGACTGATGAATGCGGCCGAATATTTTATCGGCACGCACATAAACGCGATCGTCAGCGAATGGTACCCACCCCGGCGATCAACGGCAGGTCGAGCGGTGTCACCCAGCCCGGCGGCAAATCGTTGACGGCGGGCACCGCATTGAGCGCCCGCAGCCCGGTCGAGAGGCACCCGGCCGCGGCCGGGTCGCGGCCCGAACCGTCGGTGAACCGGAACGCCGTCTCCTGGAAGATGCTCGGCGTCCCTTCGATGTCCACGCGATACACGTCGTTGTCGTGGCCGGTCGGCCAGTCCGGTGCGGCGTCGAGCCCGATGCGGTTGACGTGTTCGAGTTGGATGCGCGTCTCGCCCTGGTAGACCCCGTTGATGGTGAACCGCACGGCGGCGACGTGCCCGGGTTTGATGACGCCCCTGGCGGAGTTGCGTTCGGTGGGCGTCACCCACTTGTCCCATGTGGTGGTGATCTCGTCGAGCATGATGCCGGCGGCGTGCGCGATCATCGGGACGGTGGCGCCCCACGCGAAGATCAGCATGTCGCGGTCTTCCAGCATCGGCTTGAATTCGGGCTCGCGGCCGATGCCCATCTCGAATTCGTAGTCGCCCTCGTAGTTGGTGTAGTCCAACAGCTCCGATGCCCGGACCTTGCGCACCTCGGAGCACAGGCCCATCAGCGTCATCGGGAACAGGTCGTTGGCGAAGCCCGGGTCAATGCCGGTGGTGAAGCAGGATGCCTGCCCCAGTTCGCAGGCCTCGGTGATGGGCTCGATCCAGTTGGGCGGGTTGAGGTGCATCGTCGGCCACACCCACGGCGTCATCGCGGTGGAGCACACGTCGATGCCGGCACGCAGGAAACGCGTGATCAGCTTGATGTTGTCCTTGGCGTGCATCGCTGTGGGCCCGTAGTGCACCAGGGCGTCGGGCTTGAGCGCGATCAAGGCGTCGACGTCGTCGGTGGCGCCGATGCCCACCGTCTCGCCCAGCCCGCAGATGTCGCCGACATCGCGGCCGACCTTGTCGGGGTTGCTGACGCCCACGCCGACCAATTGGAAGGCCGGGTGTTTGACGATCTCGGCGATCACCATCCTGCCGACGAAGCCGGTGCCCCACACCACGACGCGCTTCGGCTCGCGGTTCGTTATCAGTTCGCTCATGAATTGCCTTTCGCTCAGCAATCACCCTAAGCGTTGCCTCAGCCCAAATGACCGAAACCCTCGACGTGCCATACGTGTGGTGACACGATGAGGAACCATGACCAGTCGATTGGCTCTGCGCAGTGGCTCGATACTGTCCGCGGTCGCCGCCGGATTCGCGGCTACGTGTGGGGTGGCGAACGCGGATGTATTCCCTCAGGTCCGTTATGAGGTCAGCGGTTCCGGCGTGGCCGACACCATCACCTACGAAGCGGATACCGGCCAAAAGCACATGGTGAATGTGCCCCTGCCGTGGTCGACGCAGTTCACCGCTTTCGGTGGTGAGGTGTACGTCCTGAGCGTGGAGGGACAGGGCCAGGTCTCCTGCAACATCGTGGTCGACGGCAACTCGGTGTTCAAGGCGACGGCATCCGGTGCCCCGGGGCGGGCCGTCTGTTCGCATTGATTCGGGATTAGGAGATCTACGTGGGTTCTGACATCGGCGTCACCACCGTCAAGAAGGGCCTGAAGCAGCGCGTCAACGGGACCCCACCGCCTGAGATTCCGCTTGCCGACATCCATCTCGAATCGCTCGACTTCTGGGCCCGCAACGACGACGTGCGCGACGCCACCTTCGCCACCTTGCGCCGCGAGGCCCCGATTTCGTTCTGGTCCCCGATCGAGTACGAGGGCTTCGAGACCGGCGGCGGGTATTGGGCGCTGACCAAGCTGGACGACGTCCACTTCGCCAGCCGGCACCCCGATATTTTCAGCTCCGCCGGCGGCATCACGGTCAACGACCAAACCCCGGAATTGGCCGAGTATTTCGGTTCGATGATCGTGCTCGACGACCCGCGGCATCAGCGGCTGCGTTCGATCGTCAGCCGGGCGTTCACCCCAAAGGTGGTGGCGCGCATCGAGTCGTCGGTGCGCGAACGCGCTCACCGGCTGGTCCAAGCGATGATCGCCAATCATCCCGACGGGCAGGCCGATGTGGTCAGCGAGCTGGCCGGCCCGCTGCCGCTGCAGGTGATCTGCGACATGATGGGGATCCCCGAGGAGGACCACGAGCGGGTCTTCCACTGGACGAACGTGATACTCGGCTTCGGTGATCCCGACCTGACGCTGGATTTCGAAGAGTTCCTTCAGGTTTCGATGGACATCGGCGGCTACGCCAGCGCGCTGGCGGAGGATCGCCGGTCCAACCCACACGAGGATCTGACCACCAGCCTGGTGGAGGCCGAGGTCGA
Source organism: uncultured Actinomycetota bacterium (assembly GCA_963758775.1). GTDB lineage: Bacteria > Actinomycetota > Actinomycetes > Mycobacteriales > Mycobacteriaceae > Mycobacterium. Next base: position 63,975 of record CAVWWU010000008.1, on the reverse strand, counting down.
CGGCGACCGGCTGACATCGCAAGAGATCGCGTCGTTCTTCATCCTGCTGGTGGTGGCGGGCAACGAGACGACGCGCAACGCGATCAGCCATGGTGTGCTGGCGTTGTCGCGTTATCCGGAGCAGCGCGAGAAATGGTGGTCGGACTTCGACGCCGTGGCGCCCACCGCCGTCGAGGAAGTCGTCCGCTGGGCGTCGCCCGTGGTGTACATGCGCCGCACCCTGACCCGGGACTTCGAGCTCAGCGGCACGAAGATGGCCGCCGGCGACAAGGCCATCCTGTGGTACAACTCGGCCAACCGGGATGAGTCGAAGTTCGCTAATCCTTGGGCCTTCGACGTGGCCCGCGATCCGAATCCGCACCTCGGGTTCGGCGGCGGCGGTGCGCATTTCTGCCTGGGCGCCAACCTGGCTCGCCGCGAGATCAGGGTTGCGTTCGACGAGTTGTGCCGCGAGATCCCGGATATCACCGCGACGGCCGAACCCGCGCGGCTGCTATCGCAATTCATTCACGGCATCAAGAGTCTGCCGGTCGCCTGGACTCCTCCGGCCTGACGTGCGCTGCGGGGCGTCATTTGGCCTGGCCGCTTTGCTGACCGCCTGCGCGTCGAACGGCACCCACGCCGGCACGACCACCACACCGCCGGCACCCGCGCCGCCTGTCTCGGCCGCGGCTCCCGCGGTGGGTCCGCACGCCGAGAAGTGGATCGACCTCAAGGTCGGTGAATGCGTGACCGATCTTCCGCCGCCAGACCTGAGCCGGGTGACCGTCACCGTTGTGGACTGCGGGACCGCGCATCTGGCCGAGGTGTACTTACGTGCGCCGATGGCGGTCGACTCGGCTGTCGTCAACGTCGCGGACCGCGACTGCGCCGCCGGATTTGCCTCCTACACAGGACAATCCGTCGACGGCAGCCCGTATTCGGTGAATTATCTGATCGACTCGAACATGGACCGCACCGGCGCCACCCCGATGCCGAGCACCGTGATCTGTCTGGTCCAGCGCGCGAACGGGCAGCCGCTCACCGGTTCGGTCCATCACTGACCTAGCAGCCGAGTTGTCCTGCCAGGTCGAGGAAGTCGGACGCGTTGATGTCGAATTCGTCCGAGTAGGCCACGTCCGCATCGCCGCCGATGCCGAACTCGAGGGGCCGAGCGACGAACGCGGTGCGGAAGCCTCGACTGGCCGCGGCGCGGATGTCGTACTTGTGGCTGGCCACCATCATGATCTCGGTGGGTTCCAGGCCGAGATAGGTTGCGGCCATGCGATAGCTGGCCGGGTCGGGCTTGAAGACGCCGGCCATCTCGGCGGCGAAGATCGCATCCCAGGGCAAACCCGCTCGCTTGGAGATGTTGACCACCGCGCTCACATCGGCGTTCGACAGGGTTGCCAGGATGTAGGCGCTTTTCAGCCGGGTCAGGCCCGGCACCACGTCCGACCACGGCGTCAATCGCTGCCAGGCCAGCGTGAGCTCGTCGCGCTCGGCGGCCGAGAAATCCGCGATGCCGAATTCATCCAGCACGGTGTCCAGCGCGTCGCGGTACACCGAGTGCACCGAGACCCAGCCGTCACCGCCCTGCGTGGCCTCGAGTGCGTCGAAGTAGCTTGCGCGCCAGCGTCGCACCAGTTCGGCCCAATCAAGGCTGGGGTGGCGGCCGGCGCTGATCCGCTTCCCTTCGTCGCAGACGGTCGAGTGGAAATCCGTCGCCGTGCCTTGCACGTCGAACAACAGCGCCTTCACCATGGCGTCACGCCGGCCTCTCTGCGAGGGGACAATGCCTTCTGAAACGTGATGGCGCATGTGATATCACGCGCCCAACCCGTCATGGTGATATCGCATGCGATATCGCTTTTCGGAACTGGGTATGCCCACCCCGACGGTGCTGCTGTGACTGCTGGGACGAAAGCCCGCACCGCTCAGCCCGGGATCTTGGCGAGGATGAAATTCGTGATGGTCAGGGCGGCTTGGCGGACGCGGTCGCTATCGGCGGCCGAACTCGAGGTGAACACGTCGACGACCACATTGTTTTTGGCTGCGATCGCGTGGGCGGCGGGCAGCGGCAATCCCAGGGTGGTGAGGTCGATGGTGGTGATGCCGTTGCCGGCATCCACGGGAACACTCATCGCCGTCTTGACCTTGTATCCGCTCACGGTCGAGGTCAGGGTCGATCCGCCGCAGTGGCGCCACTGCGATTGCAGACTCGCCAATTGCGCTTGAGCCGTGGTCGCATCGCGAAATGTCGCCACCCCCTGGGATGCCTGCCACGAACTGGTGGCGTTGTGAACGTCGAGATATTCAATCGAGAGGTAGCCGGCGATGGCCGGGACGTTGTAGCCGTCGGGGGCACCTTCGTCGTAGACGCTCCAGCACTCCGGACGATCGATGTCGCCGTCCTTGGGGTCACGCGTGATTTGGTGGTACGTCCGCTCGACCGTCAGATCGTGGTCGCCGGTGATGTTTTTGGCGTCGTCCAGGCTGGGCAACAGCCCTTCCAGACCGGTCGGCGCCACGGTGGGCGCTGGCGGGGGTGTGGTGGTGGCCAAGACGGACGTCGTCGTCGTGGTGGGTGCGGCCACTCGCGTCGGGCTGTCGTCGGTCCTATCGTCGGTCAACGTGGCGCCCACGATGAGCGCGACCACCGTGGCGGTGATGAACACATACGACAACGTCACCCCGACCAGCGCGCGGTCGCGGCCCTTCTCGCCGGTATGACGTATCTGCGAGAGCCCCAGGTGCCCCAGGATCGCACCCACGGGCGCGAAGACGAACGCGAACACCACCGACAACGTGGCCAACACGTTGGTTTCATCGCGCGGTCGCATCGGCGGCTGCATGCGTGGCGGCGGCGGTCCGGGCTCAAAGGGGTTGTACCCAAAGGGATTTGCCATATGCTCAGCCGGGGATCTTGGCGAAGATGGAATTGGTGATGTCCACCGCCATTTGGTGAAGGTGACCGAAGTCGGATGACGAGGAGGACACCAGCACGTCAATGACGACGTTGTTTTTGGCCGCGATCGCGCGCTCGCCGAGCAGCGGCGCAGCAAGGCCGTGACTGGTTATCTCCATCGTCGTGATGCCGTTGCCGGCATCCGCGGGCACGCTCATCGACGCGCCCCACGAGTGTCCTTTGTTGGTCGCCTTGAGGTCGCCTCCGCCGCACTGGCGCCACTGTGCCTGCAGACTCGCCAGCTGCGTCTGGGCCACGGTCGCGTCCTGAAACGCCACCACCCCTTGCGCGGTCTGCCAGGCGTGGTGGTAGTCGTGGATGTCGAGATATTCGACCGAGAAGAAGCCCTTGATCGCGGGAACGTTGTAGGAGTCAGGCGCGCCTTCGTCGAAGACGGACCAGCACTCCGGTCGGTCGATGTCGCCGTCCCCCGGATCGCGGGTGATCTGACGGTAGGTCTGCTTCACCGTCAGGCTGTGGTCGCCCGTGAGGTTTTTGGCGTCGTCGAGGGTGGGCACCAATCCTTCCAGATCCGCCGGCGCCACGGTGGGCGGCGGAGGCGGTGGCGGCGGTGTGGTGCTGGTGGTGGTCGTGGTGATCGGCGCCGCCGTGGTGGTGGCCGCGGTCTGAGCCGGCGCGGGATCGCCCATGCTCGCACCGACGATCAGCGCGACCACCAAAGCGGTGATGAACACGTACGACAACGTCACCCCGACCAGCGCGCGGTCGCGGCCCTTCTCGCCGGTCTGGCGGATTTGCGAGAGCGCCAAGTGACCCAGGATCGCGCCGACGGGAGCGAAGACGAATGCGAACACCACCGACAAGGTCGACAACACGTTGGCTTCGTCGCGCGGAGGCGGCTGTGGGGGCGGTGGTGGTGGCCCGGGTATGCCGACGGGCCCGCCCTGGAAGGGAGGGGGGTCAAAGGGATTGTGCCCGAACGGGTTGCCCACGGTTCAGCCGGGAATCTTGTTGAGAATGTAGTTGGCGACGGACAGGGCGGCCTGCCGGGCGCGATCGTCCACGCCCTTACCCGTGTAGGTCACCAGCAGGTCGACGACGACGTTGGCCTTGGCGGCGGTCGCATGGACAGACATCTGGGGCAGTCCCTGCGGAACCAATTCCAAAGTGGTGATGCCGTTGCCGGCGTCGGTGGGCGTGTTCACCGCGAACGTGATCGTCGGCACGTTCGGTACCGTCACTTTCAGTGTGGCGCCGGCGCATTGGCGCCACACCGACTGCATTTTGTTCAGTTGCGCCTGCGCCGCGGGCGCGTCGAGGTATGCCGAGACGGTGGGGGCGACCGAGACCGCGTTGAACGGATCGCGCGAGTCGTCGTAGACCGGTAGATAGAAACCCAGCATGCCGCTGCCGTTGTAGCTGTCCGGCAAGCCGGCGTCGAGGGCTCCCCAGCACTCCGGGCGGTCCAGGGTTTGTCCGCTATTGAGCGAGTCATCGGGTCGGTGGTGGACAGGGCCGAGTGGCAGGTTCTGATCGCCGGTGAACGTCTTGACGTCGGCCAGCCCCGGTATCAGGCCGGGGAGATCGCCCGCGGACACGGTGGCCGCGGGGTGGGCTGTGGTGGAGGTGCCGCGTGCGGCCTGCTTGGGGGCTTCTTTGGAGCTGATCACCGAAAACACCACCAGGGCAATGACCGTGACGACGATGACCGCGTAGGACACCATCAGCCCGGCGACCGCTCGTTCCCGTCCCGGTTCACCCGTGCGGCGGATCTGTCGCAGACCCAAGTGCCCCAGGACCGCGCCGGCGGGGGCGAACACGAAAGCGAATACCAACGACAACGTCGCCAACGCGTTGGCCCGCGGGCCGTGCGGCGGTGGCGGCGGCTGAGACGTGAACACCGGCGGCCCGCCGGGCGCGTTGCCGAATGGAACACCACCAAATGGGTTGTGCCCGGGCGGGATCTGAGGAGGAAGTGTCACTACAGCACACCGAAACTCGACGTGATCCACCGCACCGGGTCGGCGCACCGAAACGGGGCGATGCCGCGCGCGTGGATGCGCTGCCCGGTGGGCGGCTGCCCGAGCGCCGACACCACGAAGAACCGGTGCCGCAATCGTGTTTGCGTGGCGGGGTTTTCGACCGCGGCAACCATCGAGCCGGCGTTGAGCCGGATGAGCAGGCTGCGCACTTCCTCGTGCAGCAGCTGCCCGTCGTTGTCGTCGTAGAGCGGCGCATCGGAGGTGTCGCGCAGGTAGGCGGCGCCGGCGTTCGACATCATCATGCTCCACTCGGAGCCCTCGACGTCTCGCAGCACCCGCAGGGCATCGAACTTCGACAGGATCACCGCCAGCCGCGGTTGTCCCGGGCCGATGGCCCTCAGCACGTTGTTGAGCACACCGCGGGGATCCCCGCCACTGACCATCTGCGGGGGCAGCAGGTCGTGCAGTTGGTCCCGGATGGATTGCACCCGAAGGGGATCGAACATGAAGAACACGGCCTCGGCGTTGCTGAAGAACCGAAACGGCGGCGAATGCAGGTCCCCCGATTCCATGTCCTCACCCGCCACGTCGCGCAGTACCAGGTAGCGCTGCAGCCCGTGCCAGGTGCCGAGGCTGTAGATCAGCGGTTCGCGTTGCGTAGAGGTCTGTGTCATCACCGTCGGCGTCGGCGGGATCAGGCCGCGTTGTACGAACAGCGGTGTCTCGTAGTTGGTGGTGTAGGCCGCCGCGGTCGAGCGGGTCGCGGGTTCCATGGCGTAGCCGAGCTGTTCGCACAGCAGCTGCAGTTGCTTGACCAGAACACCGATGTAGAGGCTCTTGCCGGTGGCACGGGCGCCGGCCATCGCGACGCAGTAGGCCTGGCCTTCACGCCACCGGTCGGGCAGCACGAAGTGACATACCGGGCAGATCTCGACGACGGGACCGCGCAGCGCCTGGGTGGCGGCGTGCGGCGGTGGCGGACCCGCGAAGCCGGGCGGCCGGTCCCACCGGAACATCGCGCCGACATCGGTTTTGGCGCCGAGGAATGCCGAGGCGACCTCGTCGAAGTAGCGGGGCGCACCGCTGGTCGGCGCCAGGGCCCACATGTGCAGGTTGGCGTCGAGGATGCAAAAGCAGCGTGGGCACTTCGTCGGTGCCGCCTGGGCGAGCGTTGCCGTCACGTCAGCGCCTGCACCAGACCGGAGGTGATCTCGTCAAGCACCTGAGGGGCCGACAGCAGCTCCGTTGCCGCATCCTGACCGGGCGGCGGCGCCTGCAGCCGGGGCGCGGCAACGCGGTAGTCGTTGGACAGGGTGATCACGGCGAACCCGTCTCGCACACCGCTGGTGGGGAAATCGGAGCACGCCACGGTCGCCACGTCCGGGCGCAGCCGCGACCACCGAGCACCCGCCGACCAGCGGGGCCGCGCCTTGCGGACCGCATCGGCAAGGCCGCTGGGCGGGACAGCCCCCGAGCCGTCGAGCCTGATCTCGGTGACGTCGGCGCCAACGAGAACCCCTGCCACGCTGCGGATTCCGAGTGCGTCGGCGACCCCGACTACGACGTCGGCGGCGGCCGCGGCGCTGCCGTCGGCGAACCAGGGTCGCATCGACGCCGAGACATTGAGTGCGACAACCAGTTCGGCGGCGAGCTGCCCGCTGCCGCGCCCGATGATGCGCCGCGCCGAGGTGCGCGCCGCGGCGGCCAACGGGCTCAATGCCGTATCGGCCACCGCGCTGACGGCGATTTCGATGTGCTGCCCCTGCGGACGCAGTTCGGCAAACACCACCGCGGTGTCGCCGCTGACGTCGATCGGGTCGAAGTGCACCTGAACGGGGTCGACCTCGGTGGGGATGTCGTGGGCGATCGCCAGGTGCACCACCGTGCCCGCGGCGAATCGCGTTGAGCTGGCGGGCCGCACCGCGATGGTGACGGGTTCGACGAGCTCGGGCAGCACCGCATGCCGGGCGGTGGAGCGCATCACGGGCTGGGCCGGTCCGGCGTGCAGGTCGAGCGCGGCGTCATGCACGGCGCCGGTAATCGACACCGACAGCGGCCCCGCGGGTATCTGGGCGCGCTGGTTGCCGGCGTTGAGCACATAGATCGGCATCAGTGGTTCCTCCACATCCGGGTCGCCAGCGGCGCTCGCATGGGTCGCGCCTCACCGCGCTGCGCCAGCATGGTGTGCGCCAGCTTTCGGTAGCGGCGCGGCGGCTCGCCGCTACTGCCGGCCATCTGCACCATCGCTGCGAGCACCGCTTCCTCGTCGTCCTCGGTCAGGTACCCCGCGGCGACGAGCGCGGCCGACGCCTCGGCCAGCACTGCGTCGACTCCGTCGGTGTCGTCGCCCGCGTCGGCGCGTAACAGGCTGGCGGCCAACACCGCTGGGGCGCCGATGACCTGGCCCTCGACGAGGGCCATCACATAGTCGGCGGCCGCGGCGGCCACTGCCGGCTCGGCGGCCAACTGTCCGGCCCGCACGGATTGTGGCTGGCCGGCGATGGCGGCGACGGCGGATACCACGGCCAGGCGGATCGCGACGCCGGGATGCACGTTCTCGTCCGGGATTTCGGCCAGCGCGATGTCCCACAGTGGGGCGTAGGTGTGTTGGTGGCTCTCGATGTAGCCGTGCTGCACCCAGGCTACGGGGTCGACCGTGCGCAGTGCCGAGCACGCCACGGCGAGTTCGTCGGTGTTCGCGGTGAGGATCTCGTCGGCCAGCCGACCCAACTGTTCGCTGTCGGGCGCCCCGACCAGAGTCGGCAGCAGCGCCGCACTGCTCAATGCCGCGCCGCCGGCCGCCAGGAGTTCCGCAGGATGCCAAATGTGTTCGGCGGCAAGGTCATCGCGCCGCGTCGAGCCGCTGGCCGCCAGCCACCATAAGCGCGCAAACAGATCCACCTCCGCGGTCGAGGTACGGGCGCTGCGCTCGGCGCGAATACCGCATACCGCGGCACGGGTCCAGGTCGCGTCCCAGGGGTGCGCGCCCAGCAGCTGCTCCGGTGTCGGCATCGGCGAACCGTCGCCGAACCAGTCCAGCACCGCGTCGCTGACCGATGTCTCGCCGCCGCGGTATCCGGCCGTGCGCAGAGTCGCCGCCGCGGCGGCGATGCGGGCTTCGATGCCCAGCCGGTGCGCGAACCGCCGAGCCAGTGTTGGTCCGGTGTTCGGGTCGGCCAGCTGCGGAGCGACCTGCTCGGTGAGGGCATGGGTGAGCCGCTCGTCCTCGATACCGGCTCGCATCAGCAGATCGACCAGCTTGAGCACTCGCTGCGCCCCGCCGCCGGCGCGCGACCGCTCCAGCGCGGCATCCAGCGCCCCCGCCAGCCGCGGCGGCACCGGCCGGTCGCGGAAACCGTTCTCGCTCACCGGAATCGGCCCCAGCTGATCCAGCCACGTGTCGTCGTCGAGTGCCCGGCACAGGTAGGTCAATTCGGCGTACTCCCCCACCGACCCGGACAGATTCTGTTCGGCGAGCTTCCACGCGTCGGACGTGGTCTCACCGATCAGCTCCGAGACCACCTCGTCGACCAGCGCCGCGGCGGGCGAGCCGGCGCTGAGGCCCTCGGGCGTGTGCGCGGTGAGCACCGTGTGCGCCTCGGGATGGGCACCCTCGAACGTGTCGTCGGACGCGATGGTCACGGCCAGCGGCCACGCGGGGTGCAGTCCCCGATCCTCGGTCTGGGCGGCGTGGCGATCCAGCTCATCGAGCACTCCGCGAGCCGATTCCGGATCGAGCAGCGCTTCTTGCGCCATCACCGACCACGCGGTGACCTCGATCTGCTGGCCGGCCGCGGTGAGGTGGGGCTGGCCGCCCAACTCGCCCAGCGACAGGGTCGCGGTCTCGTCGATAGCGAGGACCCCGATGGGCAGCGCCCCCAGGTCGGCGACGGGCACCACCGAAAGGTGTTGTCCAGCTTCGAGCGCGGGGCCGAGCTGATCGGCGCGGTCAAAGGTACTGAAGTTCAGGGTGGCAGCGGTGCCCGGCGACATCAGGAAGCTGACCAGACCGATCCACTGGGCGGCCGAATCCACCGAGGTGGCACCGAGAACCACCGGCGCACCGCCCGCGAGCGCGGCGGCCACCGCGTCCAGCAGCCCGAGCAGGGTGCCCAACCGCCAGGTGCTCGTGTCGAGCGCGAACCCGACGACGCTGTCCTTGGTGACGACCCGTCCGTCGCCGGGCGGGTCGGGCGGCAGCACGGCGCCCCCGACGGCGGCGGCCCCGTAGGGCCGCAACCACGACGGCGACCCCCAACGCTGGATCGGCCGCAGCGACGGCCCGGCGTCCGGGGTGCGGTCCAGTACCACGTGGGCGAACACGTTGCCGGGCCGTCCGGTGCTGTCGGCGCCCGCCGGGGCGGTGTGCCAATAACCACCGCCGCGAATCTCGCGGTCGGCCCAGCGTCGGTACGCCAGCCGCCGCGGGGCCGCGTCGAGCTGCTGCGGGCTGGGATAGTCCGGCAACGGTTCCACGGGCCGGAAGGCGGTGCGGATTCCCGAGAGCAGCCAATGTGTTTCGTCGGGCGACAGGTCGCCGGTGGCCTGTTTGATCTGCCAGCCGCCGGCACCAGCCCGGTCAGACGAGTCGAACGAGGTGTAGGTCAGTTGACCGTAGCGGGGGCTCACGGCGCGACCGCCGTCAGGCGCAGGTGGCCGATGGGCGGGTCGAGCAGTGCGATGGTGCGCAGCCGCGCCGCCGTCGGCGTGTTGACGAACAGCCTGATCCAGCCGCGCCGGCCCCGCAGGTCCGCACCCCACGCCTCATTGGTGCCCTGCGTGGTCAGCGCCGACCACCGCAGCTCCTTCGACGGGATCGCCGCCAGCTGACCTTGCGCGTCCAGGGGCGCGACATTGACGGCTTCCCCGTCGCTGTGCGACAACGGGATTCGGTCCGGGTTGTTGATCAAGACGAACGCCGGCGATCCGGGCACGTCGTACTCGGACCGCAGAAAGATCGAGGCGTGCGACGGACGGCCGTCGGGGTCGCGGCTGAGCTGCACCGCATACTGCAGCCGCAGCAGGCCGGCGTATTCGATGCTGCGCACCGCGCCGGTCGCGCGCCGGCCGGCCGAGAAGGCGACCGGCGCAAGATGCAACGAGCACCCGGCCACCGGAAGTTTCCCGTTGGGCAACTGCAGGCCCCCGTACTTTTCGTACTCCTCGAGGGTGATCTCGAACGAGGTGCCGGTCAGGCCGTTGCGCGGGTCGTAGCCTTTGGGCGCCAGGTACACCACCACCATGGCGGCGCCTTCGGGCCAGTCGAATGTCAGCACCTGCTTGTTGCAGTATTCGGTCAGGTCGACATCGCGGATGACGCCGGTGCGCACCGACGACAACGTGGTGCCCAGCAGCGCGCGGCCGGCCAGCACGGTCACCGGGGTGAAATAGGCGCGACTCCACCCCTCGGGCCAGGACACCCCCGTCATCACCGACTGCATCTGGCCCTGCGGGTTCACCCGGCCGGTCACCGGCTGGGTGAGCCGCAAATCCGTTGTCAGGCCGACCTGTTCGAGTGCGGACTCCGGCAACTCGGCGGTCTCGGCGCCGGCGGTGGGGCCGCGACGGCTGCGGTAAATCGCCACCTGCCCCACCGGCGGCGCCGTCCAGGTCAACTCGAAGACGCCGGCGGCGCCGGGTAATGCCGTCACTGACAGATCGGCGACCGGCGCCAGCACCGCGGCGGTGTCGATCGAGGTGTCGACGGCCGCCGACAAACGCAGCACCCCGTCCACCGGGACGGCCGCCCGCACCCGGTACACGTAGCTCTGACCGGGAATGGCTTCCAGGTCAACGAATCCCGCGCGGTTGTCGCGGTCGAGCAGGATGCGATGCTGGGGACCCTCACGGCCGGCTTCGTGGGCCGGGACCCGGGAGACGAACACGGCGCTGACGGCCGAGGGCACGGTCCAGCTGCCGATGACCTGGCCGCTGTCCTGCCGGATGACACAATCCTGCACCGGGCTGACCACCAGCCCGTCGGCGTGCTTAACCGGCTGCGCGGCAAGGGCTTCGGCGCGGGTCGGGCCCACGTTGACCCACACCTGGTAATGGCGAATAGCCGCCTCGGGCGGGCCATCGGCCGCGCTGGTGGCGGACGTGGCCGCGACCAACCGGGCCCGGTCCGGGGAGTACGGCGCGTTGTCCTCTTCGCTGATCAGCCGGTAGATGACCACGGCGTCCCCGCCGGGCTGGTACGGCGGCCAGGCCAGCGTGCAGCCGCCGGGGGCGGTGTCGGCGTCGGGTGCCGGCTTCGAGGTGATGGTGGCCAGTTGATCCGGTTGTTCGGTGAACGCGTAGGCGGCGAAATCCTCGGCACGCAGCGGTATTTCGCGCCCGACCTCGGTGATCGACTGGTCACCCGACTCCACTGCGGACAGCGACCGGTGATGCCGGCCGGTGTCACCGAGCGCATCGGTGAGGACGGCGGCCAGACCCTCGGCGTGGTCGGCGACCGACCCGGGCAGCATCGCCCGGATGTGCTCGACGTCGGTGCGCCCGGAACGCAGGATCAGTCGCAGGTGGGTCTCTTTGAAGCCCGACTTCGACACCGCTCCGGAGTCGATCAGCTGCTGCCGCCAAGCCATCAGCGCGGCCAGGACGCGGCCGTCGGGGTCATCGGTGTGCTGCGGATCGGGCATGGCTAGAACACCAGATCCCCGCCGGGCGGCGTATCGCGGCCCTCGGCCCCGCTGACCGACAGCGACGCCTCATCGTCAGTTCGCCGCGGTTCCGGGACCTCCGACGACGGCAATGCCTCCGCCGACGTCTCGAACAGCGTGAAATCGTAGGGCGCCAAACCGTCGCTGGCCTGCACCACCACGGCGCGATACCCCAGCCCGATGCGGGCCATCGCCGCGGTGTCGATCGCGACCGCCGAACGGCCCGCGGTCGTCGCGGCATTGGTGAACGCCGAACCGTCGAACGGCGCGGCCTGTCCGGGGCGGTGGTCGACGACGCCGGTGGCGAATTGTGCGGCCGCCACATGGCTGCCCAGCGCCGGCGCCAGCACCGACCCGGTCAGCGCGGCGCCCACGCCTTCGTCTTCGGCGAACATCTGCTCGACACGCGCCCATAACGCGTCGGCACCGGTGGACTGGACGTGCCCGGAGGCGACCGCTGTCGACCACTGGTCCAGGCCCGACGACGTCCGGATGCCCGGCATCCGGTAGAGCATCTCGGGGTCTTCGCGCAGCCGGGATGCGGCCTGCCCCAACATTTCCTGCCAGGGCTGCGTCAGCCAGCCCAGGGCGTAGAGCCGCCGCTGGATGGCGTGGATCGCGTCGCCCGCCTGCTCGGCGCCGGGATCCGCCACCCCGATCTGGGTGCAACGCGGCAACCCGTCGGCGATCAGCAGGGCCGCGTTGCGTCCGGCCGGGGCGGGCCCGAACGGCGCCCGCAGCAGCGGCCCCAGCACGCGGCACCACGACAGGTACTGTCCGTACCCGGTGGACAGGCGAGAAACATCCTGCAGCGCGGTGCGCAGGTTCGCCTGCATCATCTGCAGCTGATTCTGTTGCGACTTGCGCAAATTCATCACGGTGAACAGGTCGCGCTGCGCGAACAAGAACAGCGCCAGCGAGACCACCACATAGAGGCCTAACAGCACCCCGCCGGTGATCAGGGCGAACTTCCAGCGGGACCAGCCCAGAGTCGCGATGCCGGCCAGCATGAGCAGGACACCCAGCGTCGCCCAGGTCAGGGTTGCCAGAATCGTACCGATGGCCTGTTGGCGGGCGCGCACCCGCTCGTCGATGGAGATCTCGGTGGCCGCCCGCTGAATCTGCTCGGCGAGTTGGGCGACCTCGGTGCGGCCCCGGTGCAGGAAATCGGCCAGGATCGAGCCCACCTGCCAGGCATAGCTTTTCGACGCGCGCTGGCGCCAGCGGTCCAGTTCGGTCGCGGCCCCGCGCGCCTCGACGCCGGCGGCGGGATCCGAGTAGGCCCGTTGCAGCCGCGCGTCCAGGTCGGCCACCCCGAGCACGTCGGCCGGTTCCAGGTCGCTGACGCCGATGACCGCGGCCAATGACGTTGGCAAAGCGGTAAATCGGTCCGCCCGGCTCGGGACGACGTCGGCCGAACTGGCCAGCACCCCGACGCCGGAGCCCACCTGGATGGGCTCGAGTCCACGGGCGCGCCGGCCCCCGTCGGCCAGCGTCAGTGCGCCGTTGACGAAGTCGGTCCACAGCGGGCTGAGGTCCTGCGGCGCAGCATGGCTGTCGCCGGTGGCCCCGGCGATGGCCGCGTTCAGGGTGTCGGCGTTGCGGCCCACCTCCTGCCAGTCGGCGAGCTGGCTGCTGGTCACCACGGCGAACGCCGACTCCCGGCCACCGAAGACGGTGCCCTGCACCGTCGCGGCCAGCACCGAGGACACCGAGCCCTTGACCGCCGAAAGCCACGCCGACGGCGCATTGCGTAGGGCTCCCCCCATGAACCGCAGGAACATCTTGAGCGCGGCCCAGATTGAAATCGCCTCGGCGCCAATATCGTCCGCGCCCAGTCGCGGTCCGCGCAGCACGTCGCGGTGTTTGGTCCACAGCGCGCGTGCCATCGTTTGGGCCGCCGCCGGCACGTCCTCGACGTAGAGCACCGGGATCTGCCCGCCGCGTGGCAGCGGCAGACGCCCGGCCGGGTCGAACAGCTGCGCGCGCAGTCGCGTCTCCACCCCGGCGGTGTCCAGGCTGCGGTAGAAGGCGCGCACCGCGCGCACCGTCTGGCCCGGCAGGATCTCGACGGTGTCGAACGGGGTCTGTTCCACGCCGTCCCACAGACCGGCGATGGCGGCGACGACGGGTGCGGCACGCTGCGCGAGATCAAGCGGCTCGGCGAGGTGGCCCCACGCGACCGCGCCCAGCCCGGGACCCGCCGAGTCTTCCGGCGCGACCAGCAGGTTGTGCCAACCCTCTACCACCACCGACAGACCGGGGTGGGTGGGCTGGCCATCGCTCGCACCGGACGTCAGCAGCATCCGCAGCAGCGTGATCCGGGCACCCACCGCGGAACTGCGCACGGCGTGTTCCACGAATTGCTCGGCGGCCAACGGCGCCCGCTCGGCGGCCGGCGCGTCGAGCGGGACCAGCACCGCCACCCGGACCCGGTCGTAGCGTTCGCCGGTCAGAAGTTGTTGCAGCACAACGGTGTCGCTGCGGCCTTCGCGGACCAGGGTGGCCGGGGTGGCGGGGCCGCCGGCGTCCTGGGCGTCCACCCAGGCGAACGCGCCGAGCAGCCCGGCAGCCGAGTAGTCGGCGAGCACGCCGACGAGGTCGTCGGTGTGCACGTGCGGCGCCACGATCACGGTCAAAGCGCGCATGGCTAGAACGTCCCGCCCTCGGGGATCACGACGGGCGCGCCGGCATCTTGCAGCGGCCCGCTACCGTCCACACCCGCCGCAATGGCTTCGGCTTCCCGCTCCACGATGCTGATCAGCAGGCCCGTCGCCCGGTACACGTCGGGCGCCAGGTCGCGGAAGATCGGCGTGTTCGACGCCGTGGTGCGGGTCGGCACCGTGGTGAACGCCCCGCCCTCGGCCGCACCGGGCATGTCGGCGGGCAGATATTGCGCGGCCACATCGCGGATCTTGGCTAGCCAGTCCCCCGCCGCCGCGGCGCGCTCCTCGAGCGTGGTGGCGTTGGCGACTTCGGGTATCCGCGATACCACGCCCGGCGCGTTCGTATCGCCGCGCAGAAATTCGCGCACCAGCTGCACCGCCGACAGCGCGACGATGCCACTGGCCGGGTCTTGCGAGTGCGCGTCGAACAGCTCACGCAACACGCCGTACGGGCGCAGCGACCGCATCACCGGCGGCTCGTGCGACTGCGCGATCGCCACCAGCATCGACTCCAACACGGCCGGCAACCAGTCATAGGGCGCGTGGAACGCCGACGGCGGGGTCAGCAACGGGTTCGGGAAGTTCAGCCACTGCCCGCTGCTGACCCCGTCGGCGTCATAGATGCGGACCGCCTCGGTGTACGGCGACGCGGGAATCTGGATGCGGCCCAACAGCTGTCCGACGAACCAGCCGCCCGTCATCGCCAGCCGCTGGACGTCGGTCATGGGCAGCGACGCCGACAGCGGCCGCGAGCGCCGGTATCGCCAGAAGGATCCCCGACCGGGCCCTGCCGTCTGCGCCCACTGCTGGGCGGCCGGTTTGAGCACCGAATCGAACACCAGCGGTGAGTAGTTCGGGTAGGAGCCGAAGATGTCGATGCGGGTGACGCTGTCCTCGTCGGACATCGAGCGCCCGTAGTTCTCCTTGGTCGCCTGGTCGATGCGCGGATCGGTGCGCAGCACCTCGAACAGTGCCTGCTCGACGGGCTGGCCGGCGAACGGGATCTCGGAGAACTTGTACCGGTACTCGGTCTGCTGGCCGGGGTGAACCCGTTGCAGCGCTTGGTCGTTGACGCTGGCCAGCGGCCGCGCCAGCGAGAGGGCCTCGGCGAACTTGGTCGCGATGTCGCGGCGGCGCGTCACGACCTCCGATTCCGAGGCGCCGACGCCGCGGACGAAGTCGCGCAGCGACACCTTGCAGAACTCCTCGAATGACTCGCCGGGACGCTCGACATAGAGCCGCGCCCGGCGCAGCAACTCGATCGGACGGGTGTGGACGTCGAACTGCGCCATCGACGGCACCCGTGCGCGACCGTTTTCCGGATCGGTGCCGAATGCCCGGGTCACCCAGGTCGTGGTGCGCGCGATCAGGCCGCCGGGCGCGGCGACGCCGCCGGTGGTCTGCCACTCCCCCAGGATCACCTGCGTGGTCGCCTCGTCGATGGCCGAGCGCAGCGGCATCATCGCGTGGGAGCCGGCCACCGCCTTGGGCAGGTCCGCCTCGTAGCGCGCCTTGAACGCGGTCGAATTGATCAGCAGCACTTCGTTATTGGCTTCGGCGAAGCGGCCGGGCACCAGCTCGTCGGCGTCGGCCGGCCACGCCGCGTACTGATCGGTGGACAGCCGCGCCAGGCCGACGTCGGTCGGTGGCTCCGAGCGCGCCCGCTCCAGCTGGATCATCGCCTCGCTGAGCGAGTCGCGCAGCGGCGAAAGCATTTCGGCGCCCATCACCCGCATCACGTCGGCGATGCGCGCGGCCGCGTCGGCGAACAGCTGGCGGCGCACGGTGGCCCGGAAGCCGTCCAGCACGGCCGCCACCACCTGGTCGGTGTTGGTCATCACCCCGTGCAGCGCCTTCAGCGAGGCGTCCACCTGCGGCGAAATCGCCGTGATGTCAGGCGGTCCCATGGTGCCCAGCTGCGCCACGGGGGCGGCCAGCTTGTCGTCGATGTGGCGGCGGAATTGCTCGATCAGCTCGCGCGCGTAGGGCAACCCCATGGTTGCGATGGCCGCGCCGACCACCCGCTCCAGCCGGTCGGCGAAGTCCCGATGCCAGCTGAACGCCATGGCATAGCCCGCGTCGGTGCAGGCCTTGGTCAGCTCTGCGCGGCGATTGAGCACCGCCTGCCGCAGGATCGGCGTCCACTGCTCGGCGGCCATGCCTTCCGGATTGGGTAAGTAGCCACGCAATTGGCGGTCGATGAGCCCGTTGACAGTGCTGGCGACGGTCTCGGCGGAGAACGCCTCGGTGCCGATCCAGCGGCCCAACTGGCTGACCTTGGTCTGGTCTTCGCCGGCGCTGGCCGGAATGCCCAACTCCTGGCAGTGCGCCGACCATTGGCTGGACAGCAGCGAATCCAGTTGCTCGATGCTGGACGCGGGATTGCCGGTTTGCATGTGCCCGTCGAGCAGCTTGTCCACGCAACTGCGGGCCAGCCGCTGCGCGGCGTACTCGGCGTAACGGTCACGGCCCATGCTCAGGCTGGAGAATCCGTAAGTGCCCCAAGGCAATACATCCCACGACGAGATGCCCCAGCCCAGCAGGTCCCGGTCGCCGACGGGCGACGCGGTGTTGCCCAGGTCGTAGGCGACGAACTGGTCGCTGGCCTTGCCGCTCATCATCAGACCGGCCAGCCCGCGCGCGAGCCCGCGGTAGACCGCGTACTGCGAGCCGTCGCCGAACAGGGTGCGCTCGGCGCCGATGTAGCGGCCCACCGGGAACACCCGGGCGAACGGAATCGGTTCGCCCTCGCCGTGGTGATGCCCCAGTGCCCGCAGCAGGCGCACGTCATGCTCGCGGGCCGCGCCGCTCTGGCTGGCCACGATCTCGCCGAGCATCGCCAACGCGTTGGCCCGCACGCCGATGATCGCGCTCTGCGGCAGCGAATCGAAGATGTCGGGGGTCACCATGAAGACCCCCATCAACCGCGGATCCAGGCCACTGACCAGGGTGAGCAGGCGGCACACGTCCAGCGCCATCGACGCGCCCGCCCCGCCGGCCATCGACGAGACCACCAACACCAGCGGCGGCTCGTTGGGGTCGAAGCGCCCCATCCCGGGCACGTCGAGCGTCGACATCTCCGAGACGGTCTCGACGCGGAACAGCTCGTCCCAGGAGGCCTGCAGGCGCGCGTAGATCTCGGCGGCCTTGCTCAGCGTGATCATCCGGCCGATGGCCCGGTACTGCCCTGCGCCCGCCGAGATCGGGATCGACACCTCCTGCGGGCTGCGCGGCGCCCAGGTGCCGATGGTGTCCAGCGCGGATGCGGCCGCCAGGCGCTGCGACAGGGCGCCGTCGAGGACGGCGTAGCTGCTGCCCTGCGGTCCGCAGCCGATGTAGCTGCCGCCCTGCGCGGGCACGTTCGCCAGCCCTTCGGGTCCGGATTCGGCGGCGCTGGGCACGTCGATGTGCACGAATTGCCAACCAGCAGGCAGCTTTTCGATGCCGGCGGTGTGCAGCTCGGAGCGCAGCTGGTCCATCATCAGGGCCAGCGTGGCCCCTCCGGAACCGCCGCAGCCCACTACCAGGAATCGTCGCATCAGGTTCCCTCTCCGAACGGATCGAATGGATCCGGGTCAAATTGCTGCGCGGGCTTAGCCGGCTCGGGTGGCTTGGGTGGCTCGGGTGGCTCGGGCGGGGGTCCCGGGTCCGTCGCTTCGCTTCGGGGCGGGCTCTCGGGGCGTTGGAGCCCGGGCACTTGGGGTATCTGGCGCTCCTGCGTTTGCGCCTCGTGGAAACCGGGGGGCACGGGCGGGAGGTCGGCGCGTTTGTTCGTGGGGAGCGGCTCAAACGAGATGCTCGCGGTGGGGGGAATGTAGCCGACGGCCGTATCGCCGCTGTGCTCGTCGACGACTTCGGCGAATGCGTCCCCGCCACCGAAGCCACCGCCGCCACCGCCACCGAACGGGTCAACGCCGCCACCGAACGGGTCAACGCCGCCCGAGCCCGACGGGGCGCTCATGACGCCGTGCGTCGCGTCACCGAACGGCGACGGCACCTCGCCGGCCGCCACAAGTGCGGGCACCCTGCCGGCGCGGGCCGCGCGCAGGCGCAACCCGTTCAGCAGCTCGGGCAGGCGCTGCGCGACGTCTTCGTAGATCCGCTCGCGTGTGGCGGTAGCGGTGGTGCCGGACACCATCAGCAGCACCTCGGCGCGATTTTCCGGGCCGCCCGGGTCGTGCAGCAGCACCCAGGTGTTGTGCACCGCCAACGGCAGCACCGCGCGCAGCCCGGTCTCGTCGGACCCGGGCAGCTGCGAGCCGACGCTGACCAAGCCGGGCGCGTCGACGACCACGTGTCCGGAGCCAAAGGGGCTGCGCCCCATGACGACCGACAGGTTCACCTCGCGCACCGACAATTGTCGGGTTCCACCGGGGGGAAGCCCGGCCACGGGCTGCACCAAATCTGTGTCGGCCATCGCGAACGGTTCACCGTCGCGCAGCACCACGTCGTTGTCGACCTCGACCGGGATGCGTTCGGCCAGCAGCGGATTGTCGGGGATCTTGCTGACCCACCACTTCGACGCGTACAGCAGCGCCAGCGGGATGCCCGGGCCCAACAGCAGGGCGGCGATCAACACCAGCACGAAGTTGGTGGTGTTCAGCGGATTGATCAGTGAAGCCCTGAACGGCACCCGCACCACTTGCGCGTCATCGGGGTTGTCGAGCGTCGAAACATGCACGGGCACAGTCCCGTTCAAACCGCCGTGACCGTTGTGGTCGGTGCGCAGCGTCACGGGCAGCTGCGCGGTCTGCCCGGCGCGCACCTGCAGGCAGTGCAGCGACGAGTTCTCCGAAGAGCCGAGGTGGGCCGTGCCCACGCCGTCGGGAGAGCCCAACACGGTCGCGGCGTCGCTGTCGGCGATCCACGCGCAACCCGGGCCGGTGATGTTCAACTGCGCGGTCGCTCCCTTGGCTCCCTCGACGGTGCCGAAGTCGATGCGCTCTCCGGGGGTGGGCAGGCCGACCTTCGGCAGAATCTGCACCGGCACCTCTACCTCCTGCGGTGAGAGTTGGGTGCCGGGAATGGGAGCGCCCGCCTGGTCGGTGGTCGCGGCGGTGGTGATCACCAAGGACATCTTCAGCACGGCGTGACCCGGGTCGACCTTGGACAGGTCGGCGCTGACACGCTTGGCGATATCGTCCTTGCCCACCGACGTCAGCAGCGGAATCGGCGCTGCGCCATCGGGTGTCAGCGTCGCGGACATCGTGGCCGTGCCGGCCAGATCGCTGGGCTGCACCGGCTTGCTCTGGCCGTCGACCAGACCGAAGGTCAGGTCGTTGACGACTTGTCCGCTGTGCCAAGCGACTTTGTCGCCGTCGACGAGCGCCGGGAAGATGTCGGTGGTGATGTGAATGCTGACCTTGGACACGGCGTCGGGGTGCTGGCCGGTGGTGTCGACGTAGACGATCGCCCATTGACCTGTCCAGTGCGGGGCGCCGTTGTTCTGCAGCGAGATGGATTGGGCCGACTCGGATTGCCACTTGTAGGTCACCGGCACGCCGTCGACGTTGAGGTTGTTGTCGCCGTCCTTCTTCGGCAGCACCAGGGTCTGGCCCGTCGGCGAGACGAGATAGGGCTCGACGCCGGGCACGCCCCCCGAGCCGAGGATGTTGACCTCTTTGATGGAGCGGTCCAGCACGAAGTTGTGCCGCGCCTCGGGGCACACCTTGATCTGGCACACCCCGCCCTGATCGGTGACCCCGGGATCGGGGTTGAGCGCGTCGAACGCGAACAGCATGTCGTCGATGTTGGACACCGGGAAGAAGTCGCCCGGAACGGGATTCGTGATGGCACCGCATGTCATGCCCT
Organism: uncultured Actinomycetota bacterium; assembly: GCA_963758775.1. Classification (GTDB taxonomy): domain Bacteria; phylum Actinomycetota; class Actinomycetes; order Mycobacteriales; family Mycobacteriaceae; genus Mycobacterium. Next base: position 43,946 of record CAVWWU010000008.1, on the reverse strand, counting down.
GCACGCCCTTGCCCGTGCTGATCGCCGACATGACGTCGAAGTCGTGCGGAGTCTGGTTGGCGCCCAACCCGATTCCCAGCATGATGATGTTGCTGGACCGCACCTGATCCGCCAGACCGCCGGGGCGGCAGATGGAGTCCACGGCCTTCTTGGTGGTCTCGTCGATGCCGTTGGGTGCGTCGAGGCGGACGCCGTCGGCGTAGGGCTTGCTGGTCGGGCGGGCGGTGAAGTCGATCATGCCGTCGGAGAACCAGGCGACGGCCTGGCAGCGCGGTGCCCCGTTCGGGCCGGAGCCGCGGGTGGCCATGGCCTGCCGGACCCCGTCCAGGGCCAGCCAGTAGTCGGTGTCGATTCCGGTGTTCTTCGACGCGATAGGATCAAGCGAAGCGCTGACGGCGCCCACCGACGCGCCGTTGAGCGGGGTCCAATCGTGTTCGGGGACATACGTGTCGGAGAACCCGGCGACCGCGACGTCGAGTTTGGCGCCGACCCGGTCGGCGTACTTGCCCAGCGTCTGCACCAGATAACGGGCGGCCTGCACCCGCGCGGCCTTCGGGTCGGTCTGCTGCAGGCTGCTCGACTCGTCGAACAACAGGATCAGGTCACCGGTCTTCTGCGAGGCCAGGCACGAGCCGAACCGGCTCGCCCCCGCATTGCCGGTCGCCGAAGCCGGACCCGCCCACACCACGCTCAGCACACCGGCCAGGACGGCGGCCGCCAGTATGCGCGTAATACGTAAGGTTCTGGTCACCTATAAAGTCCCCGCCCACAGCGCGATCTGCCATGCCCCCACGGCGATCCCGAGCAAACAGACGGCCAGCACCACCCAGTAAAGAGTCGAAGTCCAGGTCGGCGCCGAGTAGATGGCCTCGGTGCGGCGGCGGGTATCGACCCGGCTGAACACCGCCAGCGCGCCGATCGCGAGCGGACCCGCCAGCAGCCATCCCCCGACGGCGCTCGCGATCATCGGGCCACTCAGCGCGCTCAGTGCCGCAAGTCCAACGCCGAGCACGGCCAGCGCCAGCGCCACCGCGAACCACACCACCGGCGGGCCTGCCGTCTTCAGCGCCGCCATGCCCGACGGGCCCGCGGTCAGCTGCCCGAACATGTCGCGGCCACCCCCCGGGTCGAACGCCGGCGCGGACGAGGCGCCGAACGCATCACCGGCCGGGGGGTACTCCTGACGCGGCCCCGGCTTCGGTTCGTTGGCCCACGGATTGAATCCGCCCGAGAAGCCGGCCTCCCCCGGCGCAGCGGGTTGCGCAGGAGCGGACTGCTGCTGCGGACCGAAGTCGCTGAAGTCGAACGGATTGTTCGCCGGTGTCATCGTGTCGGCCTCAGTACGGGTTCAGGCATAGTGCGAACGAATGATCGGGCGGGGCGGCCACATAGACCGAATGGCATTGGCCGTTGGTCCCAACCCGAGCGGCGACGGTGTAGACCCCCTCCTTGTGTTCGCAGTCGACTTGGTAAAGATCGAGCGCGTCGTTGCCCGAGCTGGTGCGTAACTGGATCTGCACGCACGTACCCAACGGCACGGTCGCCAGGTCGAGCTTCGGCCTGTCGATGGTGGTCTGCGGCGCCACCGACGTGATCACGGACGGGGGCACCCACGTGGCCGTGGGGAACGCCGGGCTCGTCGGCGACGCGGTCGTCGACTTACCCGCCTTGACGCCCCACCAGACGCCACCAAGCACCAGCAACACACACATCAAGTACCCAATCACCAGCCCGGCGATTGCCGCCCCCCGACCGCGCTCGCCGCTGCGATTGATCTGCGGCAACGCCAGGTGCCCCAGCGCGACTCCGGCCGGCGGGATGATCACCCCGAAGATCGGTGAGAGCACCGCCAGGGTGTTGAGGTCGCGGCGCGGCGGCGGCGCACCGAACGGGGCCGGGGGCGGCGGCGTGCCATATCCGGAGAACCCGCCCGCCTGGGCGCCGTAGGTCACCGGCGGCTGCGCGCCGAAGGGATCGCCCGTCGGCGACCCGAAGGGATCTTCCCCGGGATGCATCAGCCCCACCTCACCGGCCAGCGCGGGGGTAGAAGGCAGCACCTCGGCCCTTGAAGTCGACGATGCAGGCGAACACGGTCTTGCGTTGGTTCGACAGCGACGACGGCGACTTGCACGAGTCGGTCGACAGGATCTGCGTCACCTGCATCACGCCGTCGCGCACCTCACACCTGACCGGGTAGACGGTGATGAAGTCCGTGTTCGCCTCGTTCGGGTCCGGCTTGTTCTGCTGGACCTCGACGCAGTCACCGACCCGGAGTTCCTCGACGTTGACCGTCGGCCGTTGCGGCGGCGGGGGCGTGATCACGGTGGTCTGCGGCGGAGGCGCGGGGGCAGCCTGCCTGGTCGGCGACAGCGGGCTGGACGGCGAACCGTTGCTGGTCACCACCCACACCACCAGCCCGACCACCGACAGCGCGATGACGATGTAGGAGATGGTCACCCCGATGACCGCGCGCTCGCGGCCGCGCTGGTGGCGCTGGCGAATCTGGGACAACGCCAGATGTCCCAACACCGCCCCGACGGGTGCGAAGACGACCGCGAAGATGATCGACAGCGTCGACAGGGTGTTGACGTCGGATTCCGGTGACCGAGGCGGAAAGACGGTGGCCCCGCCGCCGAACGCCTGCTGTTGCGGCGCTTGACCGCCGCCGAACGGATCACCGCCGAAAGGGTCTTGGTTGCCACCCCCGTACGTCATTCCTGTCCCTCACCGCAGCGCCGAAGCGGGTCCGTCATCCGGTCGAGCACCTTCCCCTGAAGTGCCTGGTTCACTATGACAATTTTGTATGACGTTACGCTTTTTTCCAGGGGGATCTAATCAAGTTAACTCCCTGCGCCTCCGGGCGGTTTACTAGCGCATTGGTTTGCTGTTCAGCGGCTCGCGGCGACCTCGTCGGGCCGTTCGGAATTATTTGCTAGATAGCCGCCTGCGCGAGCCAGATCGTGCGCGAGCCGCAGTCCGGATCCTCCACAATGTGCTTTGCCACGTTGAATCCATTGTTGTGCAGCAGCGCACGGTATTCGGCGCTGTCCAGGCTGGCGTGGTAGAGCGGGTCGCCCCGGTAGTCGCCGACCACCTCGCCGGCTGACGGGCCACTGGTGAACATCAGCGCGGCGCCGGGGGCGGCGTGGCGCCGGAAGATCGCGAACATCGAGCGCTGATCGGCCGCCGGTAGGTGAAAGAAGCTGTCCCAGGCAAGGATTCCGTCGAAGGTGCGGTTCAGCGCCAGCGTTCGCATGTCTGCGACGAGCCATTCGTGGTCGGGAAACCGCTCGGCGCACATGGCGATCATGGCGCTGGCGGCGTCCAGGCCGGTCACCTGGCTGTGCTGTTCGATGAGGTATTGCGCGATCGGTACGCCACTTCCACAACCGACGTCAAGCACCAGTGCGCCCTTCGGGACGAGCGCGAGAAACCGGTCGAGCCATGCCTTTTCGATCAGGTAGTCGCCACGGTCACCAGACCAGGCGGCGGCATGGCGTTGGTACAGGTCGATGATGCCATCGGAAGCCGATTCCACTACGCCGCCTACCAGAGATATACAATCGCATCTTTCCCGCCCGTGCACTTGATCCACGGATTTGAGCCGTCTCCCGCGCACTCCATCAGGAAGTTCGTCGTGTTCTTTGGATCGCAGTTTGCACCCGGAACGGTGCTGCAGGAGACGTATCCCGGAGCCGATATCGTTCGTGTCGCCGAACTGGCGTTGCCATAGGTGTTCCAGTACGCAACCAACACGGAATGTGCAAAATAGCAGGATGTTTGGGGCGTCCCGCGACCGGCCTGGGTTCCGAATCCACTTGCGTTCGGGAGTTGGAAACCTTGGTCGCAAATCGCGTGGCTGCCACTCTCGTCGGGGCCAGTCACTAGCGGCGGAGGCATGGCTGGGGCCGGGGGTGGCGGAATCGACAGCGACGTGGGTTGCGACGTTCGTTCGTCGGTTGTGGATGGCTCGGAGGAAATCGTCGAGTTTGTCGGCGCGGCCGTTGGGGCCGGGGAATGGAGCTTCGCTAGAAGACCGATGATGATGCCAATCGCGCCCAAAACCACCACCACCACAGACACCGCGATGACAGCCGGAACGAGCCAAGGCGGACGCTCGCTTGGCTTTGCGGGGTAATTGACGGGCCCCGGCCTAGGAGGCGGGAAAACCGGTGCAGGACTTTGGGGGTTGCTCTGCGGTCGCGGTATCGGCGGCCACGACGCGTACTGGGTCGGCGCGGAGTCCGGCGAGTACGGGGTCAGTGCATATTCGGACGGACCAACGGAAGTGCGGCTGCCGCTTTGCAGCGCGCGATTGGCCGCCCGAGCCACTGCGCCCGCGCTGCCGTACCGATCATCGGGCTCCTTTGCCATCCCGCGGGCAATCACATCGTCAAAGGCAGCCGGGACTTTGGGGTTTGTAACGCTCGGCCGGGGAGGCGGAGATGACAAATGAGAAGCAATGACGGCTTCCGGCGTACCCACGTGAAACGGCATCTGACCGGTAAGCGCTTCGTAGAGAACACATGTCAAGGCGTATACGTCGACTGCAGGCGTTATCTGCTGGTCGGTAAACCGTTCAGGCGCCATGTACGCCCAAGAGCCGACTTGGGTACCTGCGACAGTGAGTCGAGTATCGCCCACCGTTTCAGCGATGCCGAAATCGACCAAGTAAGCGAAATCGGCCGGCGTGATAATGATGTTCTGCGGCTTGACATCACGATGGATAAGGTGCTCCGCGTGCGCCGCGTCTAGCGCTGCGGCGACCTGAGTGACTATGGCCACGGCTCTCGTCGGATCGAGCGGGCCTCTGTCCGTCAAACTTTGCAAGTCCGTTCCCCGGACCAGACGCATATCGATGAACAGGCAGCCGTCGATCTCTCCAAACCCATGAATTGGAATTACGTGTGGTTCTTGCAACTTCGCCGTGGCATGCGACTCTCGTTCGAACCGCGCCCGGTACCCGCGGTCGTTCGCGAACTGGCCCTTGATGATTTTCAGAGCTACAGTTCTGCCGATCTCGTTGTCTTGGGCTTCGTAAACTTCGCCCATTCCGCCCCTGCCGAGGAGACCGACGATCTGGTACTTGCCGAACGTCGTACCGACGCGTGACTCTTCCACAGGCACCGTCCTAACCTCCCATAGGGATTATGCGTCAACCGGCGACGGACGTGGCGCGTTTGCCGCTGTGAGCAACCGTTCGGTCACCGATTGCATTGACCTGCAGGCAGCGCCGCAATGTGATCGGTCAGCCACTTAGCCACCTCCCCCAGATCTTGGATGCCGTCGGAAAAGGAACCCGATTCGGGTTCTGCGGCGGTCGCTACCGCGATATCTCCGTTCGGAGTGCTAAGCACACCGATTTGCCGAACAAGGTATTTGCCGGACCGCGACGGGCCCCAACCGCCTTTGAATTCGCTACCTGGGATGCCGCCAATGCCCCAGGTCTGGCTTGGCTCGATTTCGCTCATCAGTTTGAATATCGGATCATATGCGCTGTTGCAGAACGCAGTTGCGGTGAACCGGATCTGATTGGTCAGCGACCATATGGTCTGGCCGAAAGCAGTGAATTCTGGTCTGAGCCTTCGGGATTCGACGGCGGTGGGGTCACCTGTTTCTTGCAGAATCTGTTGTACCCTCTGGGCTGCATCGGTTGGATCGCCGAGCTGCGCCCACAGCGATTCGGCGGCGGCATTATCGGACTCAGTGATCGCGGCTCTCATCAAATCGGTGACTTGCGGCGGGCTGGCCTGCCGATAGGCCGCGAGGACCAAGGGCACTTTGATCGTCGACCAAGCCGGTCCCTCTTGCCAGTCCCCCAGTGTCGTGGGGGGTGGCCCGTTGCCAACGGCGCTGACGACCACACCAAGTTTGGCGTGCAGGCGAATTTCTAACTGCGCGAAATCGGCAGCCAACGCTGGCGGAGCATTTGGTGCGGCCGGCGATGATTGCGATGTATTCGACGACGACGTCGATGATGGTGGAGTCGTCAGGGTCTGGGGCGGCCGCACAGATCGAGGACTCGGCGAATGGCGATACGCGAGGAATGCCGCCAACGTAACGATGGCCGCCATTACAACCAGCGAGAACAGACTCGCTAGCAGCAGGCGCCAGATCCGTGGGATCCGCCGTCTCTTGGCAGACGGTGCCGCGTGCCTTCCTGGTCGCGACTCCACGGCGGACGTCCGCTAGCCGGCCTTGGCGTTGAGGTACGCCGTTATCCCTTTGGTGACGGCTGTGGCATAGCGTGCCCGGCCGTCGACGCTTTCCATCTGCGCCGCCTCGTCCGCGTTTTTCATGTTGCCGAGTTCGACCAGGACTGCTGGAAATTCGGCGAAGTTCAGGCCGGCAAGGTCGGCCCGGCCATATAGTCCGTCAGACCCGACATAGGTGGACGGCTGATAACCGGCCGCGACCAGGGCATCGCGGATCGCGTGCGCGAGCTGCACGGAGGGGCTACCCTGGGCGTCGTTCAAGGGCGGGTTTGAGTAGTTGACGTGAAATCCCCGGCCCGATGGTGGCCCGCCGTCGGCGTGGATGCTCACGATCGCGTCCGGGTGCATCGCGTTGGCCAGGGCTGCGCGTTCATTGACACAGGGTCCCACCGAGCTGTCGTTATCGCGCGACAGTTGCGTGTGCACGCCCAATTGGTTGAGTTCACCCTGGATCAGGCCGACGACGGCCCAATTGAACGCATGCTCGGAATAGCCGTCGTCGGTGGCAGTGCCCGACGTGTTGCATTGCTTAGTGCCGCCCCGGCCGTTGGGGACCTGCGCAGCTATCGACGCGTCGTTGACCGCGTTGTGGCCCGCATCCAGGAAGACTGCCGTTCCGGAGATGCCTGCCGTCGCCTGCGGCGCGTCGACCAACGCGCCGACGCCGAGCGCCGCCGGCGCGATACCGGCAATCCTCAGCACATCGCGCCGGGAAACCGGCATTTCACCCACCGCGCGATCGTAGCAATCAGTCGTACCGGTCAGTTCGGTACAGGTAGCGCATCAGGTCGGCGCCCTCGGCCCCGTAGGTCCCGCGCTCGTCGCCCCGCATCACCCAGTTGTGTTGCTGATCGGCGCGAGCGGCCAAAAGATCACGGCGCCGCGCTTCGATCGCCCGGCGTTCTTGGTAACCGCGCGCGACGGCCCGACCGATGTAGAACGCAACGACCAGCGCGACCGCGCCGAGGATCCACCAGATGAACTTGATGATGAATCCGATCAGCAGCAGCACTCCTAACAACCCGCCGAATCTCATGCCGGAAAACGTACGCAGCCCCACCGACAGCGTTAATCTCAGCAAATGAGATTTGGACTAACCGTGCTGCTGACGGTCGCCACAGCTATCGCATTGCCGGTCGCGGCACACGCGGACAGCGCTCCGTTTCAGTCCCCGTCGGGCAACATCGCCTGCATGATCGGCGACGGCGCCGCGGTCTGCGATATCAGCGACTACACCTACCAACCGCCGCCCCCGCCCGCCTGCGCCCAACACATCACGTGGGGCAACCGCTTCGTGCTGGAGACGGGCAAGGCGGCCGAAATCCACTGCCACGGCGACACGGTGCGCGTCCCGGGTGAGCCGACTCTCGACTACGGCCAAACGAAATCCTCCGGCACATTGAGCTGCAACAGCGAGTTTGAGGGCATGAAGTGCACCGACAGCAGTACCGGGCACTTCTTCCGGGTGTCGCGCGATTCGTTCGACCTTGGCTGACAAGGTTTTTCGTCAAGTGCGGAATTGAGCGACGAGCAGGCCGACCCGTTCGCGCTCACAATCCGGACGCAGCCGGTTGCTGCGCCCAAGGGTGGCCAGTCCGTGCAGCGCGGCCCAGAACACCTCGGCCAGCGTGTCCGCATCCGCATCGCCTGCCACCGCTGAAACCGCTTCGCGCAGAACGGCAAAGGCGGACACCAACTCCGGCGGGGTGTCGTCCGCCGCGAACCGCAGGTCGGTGCGCCCGGTGAACATCGCGTCATAGACGGCCGGGTTGTCGCGGGCGAAATCGAGATAGCCCTGCGCCATTCGGGTCAGCGCGTCATCGGGCGTTTTCGTGCCGGCTTGAGCCGCGTCGAGTTGGCGGCCCAGTTCGTCGAAGCCCTCGAGGGCCACGGCCGCGGCGATCTGTTCCATGCCCGAAAAGTGTTTGTAGAGAACCGGTTGGCTGTATTCGATCTCGGTGGACAGCCGCCGGGTGGTGACGGCGTTCCAGCCCTCGGCCTCGGCGAGTCGACGCGCGGTGTCGACGATCAGCCGGCGCCGCGCGTCACGCTCCCGGGCACGACGGTCTTCGGTGGCCATAGCCAGTGACTATAGCATCGCTAGAAATACTAGCAATGCTATTGACGCATCGAGTCGTCGGGGTTAGCGTTGCTAACACCTACGGAAAGATTCGGGAGTGACCCCATGAACGACACCGGACGCCGCCTCGCGGCGACCTACTTGAAGATGCTCAACGAACACGACCCCGACCTGGTGGATGCCTTTGTGGCCCGCGACTACCGCAACCACAACACGTTCGTCGACGACGGCCGGGAGGCCAACCGGCAGTTCTGGGCCGGGTTCTTCGCCGCGTTGCCGGATCTGACGGCCACCATGGAGGATCTCGTCGTCGCGGGTGACAGGGTGGTCGGGCGCTTCGTGTACCGGGGAACGCAGACCGGCCAATTGATGGGGCTGCCGGCCACCGGGAGACAAGTGGAGATGCGCTCCATCGACATCTGGCGCGTCGCCGACGGCATGTTCGTCGAGCACTGGGACGAGCTCAACACCCTGGAGGTCTTTCAACAGATCGGCGCACTGCCGCCGCTGGGCGTGCGGTGATCGAGCTCGCGCGGCTGGCCGCGCTGCTCGGGGTGTTGGGCACCGCGGTGGTCTTCGGCACCGACGTGTTCTGCGCGATGGTGCAACGGCCCGCTCTGGCCCGTGTCGACGACCGGTCGCTGGTCGCGGTGATGGGGTACGTGCACCGTTACGGGGACCGGCGGATGCCGATCCCGGGTGTGGTCGGGATGGTGGCCACGGCGGTGAGCGCCGTCCTTGCCGCCGGGGCGGCGAACTGGGCCTCGGCCGGGCTGTCGACAGCGGCGCTGGTGCTGCTGCTGGTTTGGCTCACGCTGTATGTAAAGGTGAGCGCGCCGATCAACAAACAGCTCGCCGCCGCCGCATGGGCCGGCCGCATCCCAGCGAATGCCCGTGCTTTACAAGCCAATTGGGATCGGGTGATCAGTGCGCGCGCGGCGTTGCAGGGCGCCGCGGTGTGCGCCCTGTGCGTCGCCCTGATTGCCTGATAGTTGCTTCTGGCCGCAGTCGCTGCGGGTAATGATTGTGGTGCGATCGATGCCGTGAGTTGGCCAGCCAATAACTCCCCAAGCCGGGAGGCTAGCTGCCTTGAGGGCTCAGCCGGCCTTCTCCAACCGGAACGGCAGCATTATCACCTGCGCTTTGTTGACGCCGCACGCGCCGCTGTCCCCGACGGTCTTGTCGAAACCCGCGAGGACCGTGGAATCCCAATTGACCCAGCCTCTTTCGTCCACGGGATAGAACCGGAAGATCTGGTGTCCGGTGCGCGCGGACCCGTCGGGGCAGGGCTCCCAATTCGGAATGTCGCGCTTTACGACCCACTCGCTGCCGTGGACGCTGGCATCGGCGCTCCAGCCCTGATCGCTGGAGACCCGCCCGGTGCATTCGACCGGAGTGGTGCACGTCGAGCTGATCGTCCAGGTGCTGCGGACGCTGGCCTGGTCGTGGAAGATGTCGTTGGTTTGCGCCCACTTACCGTCCGACAACGCGAGGTAGGTTCCGTTGAGCCCCCACTCGGATGCGTGCGCCGCCGGTATCCCACTGGTGAGGATCCCCACCAGGCTGACGGCAACCGCGATCCGCTTCACCTCGATCGTCTACCTGGTTGGGGTGAACTGGATGTGGAGCTCGGTGAGCCCGCGCAGGATGTAGGTCGGGACGTAGGTGTAGCGGCGTTGATCCGCGGGCCCGTGTTTGGCTTCGTTGGCGCGAATATCGCCCATGCGGTCCAGGATTCGTTCCAGCGAGACGCGGCCCTCGACGCGGGCGAGTGGTGCGCCGGGGCAGGTGTGCGCACCGCGGGCGAACGCGATGTGCTCACGCACGTTGGGGCGGTCGAGCCGGAATTCGTGCGGGTTGTCGAAGCGCTTGGGGTCGCGGTTGATCGCCCCCGGGGCGACCATGACCGTGGTGCCGGCGGGGATGTCGACGCCGCCGACGGTCGTTGACTTGCGTGCGAGCCGGTAGGTGGTCTTGACCGGGCTTTCCATCCGCAGCGATTCTTCGATGAACGCGGGAATCAGGCTGTGGTCGTCGCGCAGCGTCTGCTGCAAATCCGGCCGTTCGCAAAGGATTTGCAGTGCCGAGCCGAGCAGCTTGGCGGTCGTTTCCTGGCCGGCGCCGAACAGGAAGGTGGCCGTGCGCACGACATCGACGACTTCCGGTATCGACCCGTCGGGGTATTTCGCCGCCGCCAGATCGCTCAGCACGTCGTCGCGCGGCTCGCGTCGGCGGTCTTCGATGTAGAAGTGGAACTTCTCGTCGAGGAAGTCCAGCGGGTTGACCGCGGCCGGATCGTGCTCGAGGTTGCCCACCGTGTGCGAATTCCCAAACACAGCACGGAATTCCTTGTGATCGGCTTCGGGAACACCGAGCAGGTTCGCGACGGCCAGCAGCGCGTATGGGCTCGAATACGCCTGCAGGAATTCACACTCGCCGCGCTCGACGAACTCGTCGAGTTGCTCGTCGGCGAGGTTCAAGAGGAACTCCTGATTCTCCTTCAGGCGCGCGGGCGTCAGCAGCCGGCTCAACACCGATCGGGCCCGGGTGTGTTGCGGCGGGTCCATCGTCACCATGTGTTCGTGCAACGGCAGTTTGACGCGATGCTGCTCGACCAGATCGGTGATGTCGTCGCCCGACGGGTCGAACGGCAACGGCGGAAACGGGCCGCCCACCGCGATGCAGCTGGAGAACGAGTCGATGTCCTTGTACAACTCCATGGCCTCGGCGTAGCCGGTGACCGCGACCACCCCGTGATGCGTTTCGCGGACCACCGGCCCCTTGCCCCGCAAATAGTCGAAATACGGCTGGGGGTCGGGCACCAGCGAGCGATCGGTGAAGAAGTCGATGTTATCGAAATCATCCATCGGGCAGCCTTTCTCGGTCATCCTCGGATTCCCAGCGCCGTCCGGCAGAACTGCCAGAGATTTTCTTGCGTGACGTCCAAGTCCTCGCCGGTCTTGGCGGCGAAGGCGTAAAAGTGGTTGACCGCGCGCAGTAGCTCCACGACGAACCACGCATCCCACTCGGGATTACGGGGATGCAACAACCCGGCATCCGCGGCGCTGTTGATCTCCGCGAGCATCAGGTCCACGAACGGCTTTTCGACTTCGGCAAGCTCTGTGGGGAAGACGCGGTGCAGGTGCCAGTGCATGCCGACGGTGAAACGCATCGCTGTCGCTTCGCGACTGTCCCCGCGGAATCTGTCCAGCGGCGCGGTAACCAAGAACTTCAGTCGCTCCACCGGGTCGGAAAGCTCCGCGACAGCCTCCGCCCATCGGTCGCACGCCTCCGACATCGCGTCGCTGATCAGCGCCAGCAACAACTCGTCCTTGGACGCGAAGTAGCGGTAGAACGTCTGCAGTGCGACACCGGCCTCGGCCACCAACTCCTGGGTGGTGAAGTCGTCCTTCTCCCCGATCAGCCGCCGCGCGGCGTCGAGCATCAACCGCACCTGATTGGCGATGCGGGTGCGCGAACGCTGCACGGCCGCTGACCGATCGACAGCGCGCTCGACCCACGACTCGGACGGAACCGTCACAGCGACTCCTCAACGCCAGCAACAGTAGAACGATATTCTGCTAAATCTAAGAGCACAACTCTCAAAATGCCTCCGCGCTGTAGGCAACGGCGCCACCGAAATGCGGCGAGGAATGGCAGGCCAGCCCGATGGTCGCGTTGTCGCGCTGCCGGTCGCCGGCCCGGCGCGCCAGCTGCAGGTAGCACTCGAGCATCTGCGGTATGCCGTGCATGCGTCCGTTGCCGAGCGCGCCGCCACCCGAGAGCGCCGGTAGGCCATCCGGTCGATCGCTGTCGATGCCACCCGACTCGACGAACCGATGCGCCTCACCCGGCGGACAGAACCCGAGCACCTCCAACCAGAGCCACACAAACGGTGAGAAGCCGTCGTACACCTGCGGCAGGTCGACCTGATCGGCCGTGAGGCCTGTGTGCTCCCACAGCCGCCCTGCGGTGTAGGCGCCCGCGTCGAGGATGTCGTCGAGCGGCCAGTGCAGCGGAAGGCGCGGCCGCGTGGGCACGCCGGCTCCATAACCGGCGACGTACACCGGCGGGTGCGGCAGGTCCTTGGCGCGCGCGGCGGACGTGAAGACAAACGCGGCCACCCCGTCGACGGGGATGTCGCAGTCGTAGCGGCAGACCGGGTCGAAAAGCATTGGCGCCTGCAGGTACTCGTCGGCGCTCAGCGACCGGTCGTGCCAGAACGACCACGGGATGCGCGCGCCGTTCTTGCGTGCCTCCACCACGACGGCGGCCATCGACTCCCGGCGCGCGCCGTAGCGCTGCAGGTACTCGTTGTAGGGCAGGGCGATCATGGCCAGTGGACCGAAAAACCCCTGGGGGGCCGTCCATTGCATCGGGCCGCGGGCCTCCCGCATCGGGTTGGCGTGGTATTTCCCGGCGGGGTTGTGCAGGGCGCGGTGGAACAGCACGTAGTCGGCGGCGCCGCTGGCCACCGCGTTGACGGCGATCGCGACAGAGCCGGTGATCTGCCCGATGCCGTCGAATCCGGCGACGTACCGGGGCTCGGCGCCCAAATGTTGCGCCAGCCAACTCGATGACACAGTGCTGACGCCGTCCTCGGCGGCCTGTCCTCCGGCGCTGGGCAACAGGCTGGAGCTGACGAACCCGTCGATCTGTTCTAGGTTCAGGCCGGCATCAGCGATTGCGGCGCGGGCGGTTTCGACGGCCTGCACGCCCAGCGTGCGATCGGCGTGGCGCAGCACCTGGCTATGCGCATAGCCGACGATGGCGACCTTGTTGCTCGCCGCGAACCGGCCGCTCACCGGCTGAGCTCGAATGCCGGTACGGCAACACCGGGTGCGAGGTCCTCGAAACCGACGACGACGGCGTCGCCCACGTGCAAGGCGGCGTCGGGGCCGTCGAGCAATCGGCCGATCAGCCGAAGCTCCTTCTGCTCAACGAGTTCCACATCGACGAGCACGAACGGCAGGTCGTCCTCGAAGCCCGGCAGGAACGCCTGGCGTACGACGGTCCACGACCGGACGGTGCCGTTGCCGCTGACCGGCGTGAACTCGAACCCGGGTTCGGTGCTGCGGCAATGCGGGCACACCACATCGGGCGGCACGCTGAATTGACCGCACTGCGCGCAGCGGGCCACGGTGAGCACGTGCTCGGCCGCGGCCGACCAGAACGGCGCCGACGCTTGGTCGGGGATGGGCAGCGGACGTGCCGTCACGGAATCACGCCTTGTTCCATCAGGTTTGAGATGCGGTCCCAGTCGTAGCCGAGTTCCTGCAGCAGCGCCTCGGTGTGCTCGCCGTGCTCGGGCGCCCGCCGCAGCGGCGCCGCCTGCTCGTCGAGCTGCACCGGGACGGACGGCAGACGGTACGACTGGCCGTCCTCGAGGTTGACCTCCCCCACATAGCCGTTGGCGACGATCTGCGGGTCCTCGATCACCTCCTGGACGGATTGCATCGGCGCCCACGGCGCATCGAGTTTGGCGAGGATCTCTTTCCATTCGTTGAGCGTGTGGTTGGCGAAGATGGAATCCAATTCGGCCACACAGGCTTCGCCGTTGGCGCGACGCGCAGCGAGATCAACGAAGCGCGGATCGTCGATGAGGTCGTCGCGGCCGACGACGCGGCAGAACTCCGGCCAGTAGCGGTCGCCCTGGAGGAACATCAGCTGGACATGGCGGCCGTCCTTGGTGCGGTAGTTCCCCACCAGCGGATTGACCGCCGGCCCGCGGCCGCCCATCGGCGCGGCATCGCCGCCGTTGAGCGCCGCGAGCAGGTCGGAGGACAGCGTCCACATCGCGGTGGCCAGCAGCGACACATCGACCACCGAGCCCTTGCCGGTCTTGGTCCGTTTGAGCAGCGCGGTCGCGATGCCGAAAGCCAGTGCCATGGCGCCGTTTCGGTCGCCCATGGCGCCGCGCTGGCTGATCGGGTAGTCGCGGTCGGGCGGGGTGAGGATGTGGCCTACTCCCCCGCGCGCCCAGAACGCCGAGCTGTCGTAGCCGGGCTGGTTGGCGTCCGGGCCGCGGGTTCCGAAGCCGTGACCGCGGGCGTAAACGAGGGTCGGGTATCGGTCGCGTAACGTGTCGGCGTCGAGTCCCAGCCGACTCAGGGCGCCGGGTCGCAGGCTGGTGAGGAAAACGTCTGCGGTGGAAAGCAATTCGTGCAGCACGGCCAGGCCTGACTCGTGGCGAAGGTTCAGCGCGACCGACCTCTTGCCGCGATTAGCCAGGGCCATCGAGAGATTCACGCCACCGCGGTCGGTGCCGATGCCCTGTGTCGCCAGCCCCCGGTAGGGGTCGCCCTCCAGGCGCTCGATGCGGATGACGTCGGCGCCCCAGTCGGCCAGCAGTGCCCCGGCCACCGGGACGAAAACCCATTGCGCCAGCTCGACAACGCGCAAGCCGTCAAAAGCGTTCGCCTCCATCTACTGCCTCCTGTCCGCGACGGCTGTGCCCATCCGGGTCAATAACGTCACGATGATCGCCGGCTCCACCTTGGTGGTGATCCCCCACAGAAAGAAGCCGTGCAGCATGCCGTCGGCGATGGCGTGCCAGGCATCCTCCCACTGCGGTGGCGTGACGCCGTGGGAAGCCAGCGCGTCGAGGTAGTGCCGCAACAGATCTCGTTCGTTGCGCCGTCGCTCGTCGACGGTGAGCGTCGACGCGATGTGGTAGCCGACGTCCAGGTACCACATGCCGCGTTGGACGAGCTGCCAGTCGACCAGCGAGGCGGTTCCGTGTTTGTCGAGGACAAGGTTGCCCACGTGGGCGTCGCCGTGGATGACGCACCATTCTCCGGACGGAGCCAGAGTGCGGTACGTGTCGACGAGCCGCTGCGCGTGGCGCACCTCCTCGGGTACGCCCTTGCCGTTCG
This sequence comes from uncultured Actinomycetota bacterium, assembly GCA_963758775.1. Classification (GTDB taxonomy): domain Bacteria; phylum Actinomycetota; class Actinomycetes; order Mycobacteriales; family Mycobacteriaceae; genus Mycobacterium. The sequence goes on along the minus strand of CAVWWU010000008.1, from coordinate 28,776 downwards.
CGCCGTTCAGGTTTCGGTCGATGATGTCGACCGTGGTCGGCTCGCCCCAGACTTCGAGCACGCGGCCAAGTCGTGGATCCAACCACCGCACGTCGGCATAACGCGGGTCGGACCACGTCGCCGCGTGCAGGCGGGCGAATTCGTTGAGTGTCTCGGCGGTTTGGTCGGGCGTGTAGGGGCTGTTGCCGTCGAGGAACGTTGCTCCTTGGGCAGCAACGTCTTCGGTGATGACGACGCCGTGCTGCGTGGCCGGGTCGATATCGGAGTACACGCTGCGCAGCGTCCGCACACCGGTGGCCGCCGCGAGGTCTCGGTAGAAGCCGGCTTCGGGTGCGCCGATGTAGCGGGCCTGGCGGCCGATGTCGTTGAAGTAGCCCTTGACGCACAGGTTTAGTGACAATCCGTCGGCGGACTCGATGGAAAACCGTGCGTTGGTGGAGATCCGGTCGACGACGGGGCCCGGCATGACGGCGGTCACCTCGATGCCGGGAAACGGCGGTTGCAGCGCCGCCGTGAGCCACTCCGCGGACAGCGCCTGGTCGAGGGTGTCCGGCACGGGCACGGTCGTCGCCGTCATGCGAACGCTGACTTGGCTTTGGCGGTTTGGGCCTCCAGGATTTCCGCGCGGTCGGCTTCGAGGAGGAATCCCGCCTGGATGATTTTGTCGAGGCTGGCCGTGAATGCGGCGAGATAGTTCTCCGCGTCTCCGTAGCGGGCGGCGAGCACCTCGTAACGCAGCACTTTCTCCCGTCCGGCTAGCGCGCACACCGGCCCGGGTGTCGAGTGTGCCTCATAACGGGCGATGGGTACGTCGAGGAACGGTGACGGGACACCCCCGCGGGCGTTGCCGCACCGGTCCACGGCCGCCCGCGCTACGGTGTCGTCGATTTCGAGTTCGATGCGCGGCGCCGTCGGCGGTGCGATGTCGTCTTCGGCCCAACGGAATAGGTGGTACAGGGCGGCACGGACGAAGGGCGGCATCGGGAAACTCGAACCGTCGCCGTCGCAGCCGGCGATCTTGGCCGCATGCGGTGCCCCCGCGATCTCGTACAGCCGGAACCGATCTGCGGCGGTGTCACTGTCCGGGCGCCGCACCGAGGCGCTGCCTGGGTTGACGAACTCGTCGAAGGCGAATCCCTCGACGTCGCTTTGCGGTTGGACGTCGATGACGGGGACCCCTACCGGTGGCATCGGCGCGTATTCAAAAGGGATCAGACCTTCACCCAACGCGAGCGGCGTCAGGCTCGCCGCGTGCGCCGCCGGAAAATAGCCGTCGTAGACGGTACCGAAGGCCGCGGCGAAAGTGGCTGCGTCAAGCGAGCTTTGCGAGTAGCCGCCCAGGTAAACGTGCCGAACCTGTAGATGTCGCAGCGGGCTATTTTCATCGCCTTGCTTGACGAGCGTGCCGATCGCCCGGAGCATGTCCCAGACCAGTTCATTGGATCCGATGTCGAGGTCGACGTAGCGCTGCGCGTTGCGGCGCTTGAGTTCTTCGGACGACCAGGCGCGCACGCTGATGCCGATCCAGGCATCGCCCTGTGCTTGCAGCAACGGGGCGACGTTCAGCCACAGCGCATCCAGGTCGATGCCGAAGGACGTGTTGAACGGCTCGATCAAAACCCGGCCGCTGAAGCGGGACAGCTCTTTTGGATACCGGGCCAAGACCCGGGTGACGTAAGCGTGCCCGCTGCCGGCCACCGTCGCGGGACCGGTAGCCGGCCCGGTGTAGGTGTTCGCCGTGCCAGCGAGCAGGTACTCGGCCTCGGTGTAGTCGGCCGAGAATTCCGGCACGGTTTCGACGAATTCGGACGGCGGCCGGGTCGCGCTGGTCTCGGGAACCCCTGAGCCGGCAGGCATTTCCCGTAGCTGCGTTCTAGAGGTCACGAGAGTGCTAATCTTCTCGGATGCGACAACCCGCGGCGATGGTCGCCGGCATTCTCACCGTCGCCGCCACGGCGCTCGCCCCCGTTGCTGAGGCCTCGATGACGCTCGGGAACTACAGCTTGCAGATCGTCGGCAGGTACGACTTTCACACCTGGACATGGGCGATCACCGCGTGCCCCGGCGCGTGCGTCCATGTGAACGCCATCGCCATGCCGGTTGGCAGGGTTTTCAACTACGCGGGCGATGCGCAGTTGGTCAACGGCCGATACGTCTTGACCGTCGATGTCCCGGACGGGCTGCGGTGCGACAACATCTATTACGGCACAGCGATTCCCACGCACGACGTCTACGGTTGGGATGCGGTCACGCTGGCCGGCTCGCTCGACTCCTCGTTCGACGCGGGGTGCGATGGCGCTCCCGGCGGAACTCGCACGTATCCGTTCACGCTGTCGAGGCTGTGATCGCCGGATTCTCATGACTCCGAGGCGCGCTCGCCGGCCCTTTGCATCGCATCCATGCACTGCTGCAGAGCGAACGCCGGATTCAGCTCCAACGCCTTAGTCGGTTCGGGGTAGATCAAGATATGCCCGGCGGGAAAGAAATACACCTCGCCCGCGGACGCCAGCTCGTCCTCCCGGTCGGTGTTGGGATACGTTGCCCGGATCGACCCTTCGAAGATGTAACCGTAGTGCGGACAGATGCACACCCCGCCGGGCATCCCACCCAGCTGGTACAGCTGCGTGCAATCCAGCGGCCCGGTGGTGGTGTACCCGACCTCCATGTCGCCCCACTGCACCGAGCGAAACCCGTCACCGGCCATCGGCCATCGCCCGCCGCCGCCGCTGGGTAGCTCTTCCGGTTTCGCGTGCGGCATAGCTACTTCTCCGTCCCACCGAGCGCCGTGAGGCAGAACTCCCACAGCTGTTCCTTGACATCGGGCTGCCGCGGCACGAACGCGTAGTAGTGGTAGACCGACCGAACCAGTTCGACGATGAACCAGGCGGCCGACTTCGGGTCCGCGGGCCGCAGAAGTCCGGCCTGCACCCCGGCGTTGATTTCGGCGAGCAGCAGATCGACGAACGGCTTTTCGGCCTCGGCGAGTTCGTCCGGGAAGATGCGGTGCAGCCGCCACCGCGTGGAGACGACGAACCGGGCGGTCTCGCCGCCGCCCCCTTCGGTGTCGAGCACGTCGATGACCGCGGTGATGTAGAGATGCAACCGCGCAATGGGATCGGGCAGCGCGCGGGCCGCCTCCGACCACCGCGCGCACGCGTCGGTCATCGCATCGGCGATCACCGCCAGCAGCAACTCGTCCTTGCTGGCGAAATACCGGTAGAACGTCTGCAGCGCAACGCCGGCCTCTTTGACCAGCTCCTGGGTGGTGAAGGCGTCGCCCTTTTCGCGGATGAGCCGCAGGGCGGCGTCGAGCATCAACCGCACCTGCTCGGCGATGCGGGTGCGCGACCGCTGTACAGCCGCTGACCGCTGGGCGGCCCGTTCTTCGGCGCGTGACACCGAAGTCATGCTAGCCGGGGTCATGCCGGTGTAAGCACCACGACGGGAATCTCGCGGTCGGTGCGTGTCTGATACACGTCGTAGTTGGGCCAGACATCGGCCACGATCTTCCACAGCCGCGGCTTCTCATCCGCCGACGCCGTGCGCGCCACGACCGCCAACGTCTGGTCCTTCACCTGGATTTCGGCGTCCGGGTTGGCCTGCAGATTCAGGTACCACTGGGGGTGCTTGGGCGCACCCGCGAGCGAGGCGACAATCAAATAGTCAGAGCCGTCGCGCGCGAAAATGAGTGCCGAGGTGCGTTTTTCGCCGGTGCGGCGTCCGGTCGAGGTGAGCAGCAGTGTGGGCACGCCGTTCCAGATGTATCCCGTCTCGCCGCCCGTCTCGCGATATGCACGAATGTGATCCTCGCCGAGTAGCAAGAGGTCGGGCTGTGTGTAGTTGGACTCGGACTGGCTCATTTCAGTTCACCTCACGCTGGATCGAAGAGGACGGGTATCGCGGTCGCGCCGCGCTCGTACATGCCGATGATGCGGGGCGGTTCGGCGTCGGGATCCAGCCGCAAGTTCGGCAACCTGTCCAACAGGGCAGAGATGGCAATGCTCATCTCGGCGCGGGCCACGTGCATGCCGAGGCAGATATGCACGCCCTGCCCAAAACCCAACGAAGGCCGGAACTTTCGGGTGATGTCGAATTCGTCGGGGCGGTCCCATCGGGACGGGTCCCTGTTAGCGGCGCCCAGCGCCAGATGCACGACGGACCCGGCCGGGATCTCGACGCCGGCCAACACGGTGTCCGACTTGACCCAGCGGGAGAACATCGGATCGGTCGGCATCCACCGCACCGACTCCTCGATGGCAGCACGCAGCAGTTGCCGATCGGAACGCACCGCCTCCAACGCCTCGGGCCGCTGCAGCAGCGTCGTGATCGTGGTGCCCATCTGCTTCCAGGTGGTGCCCGAGCCCGCACTGAGCAACAGCAGCACGAACGAATCGATCTCGCGATCGGTGAGCCGGTGCGTGACGCCGTCGTCGTCGGTCAGCTCGGCCTGGACGAGGATGCTGATGAGGTCGTCGCGGGGCTCCTCGCGCCGCGCCGCGATCACCGGCTTGAGGATGTCGACCACCTTCTGCGGATCCCGCGACAGCGCCTCGCGGATATCGAGCGCCTGCTCGACCGGCACGCCGAAGCTGCCGGTGATGGTGAGCACCGGGATGGCCGCGCAGAAGTCGACATTGAGTTCGGCGCGCCCCTCGTGGACCAACCCGTCGATGAGCAGGTCCACCGTCTCGGTGATCCAATTGTCAATCCACCATTTGCCATTCGCCGGCAGGAACGACGGTTGGACCAGAGCGCGATAACGCTTGTGCTGCTCGCCGTTCATCGACAGCATGCTGTTGAGCTGACTCAGCGGGCCGTTGTCCAGGTCGATGGGCTCCGGCGACGACGCGAACACCTCAGAGTTGCGGTACACGGTCATGCAGGTGTCGTAGTCGAACGCGGTGAAATGCGGGCTGTCCGGATAGGGCAGCCCGTGGAAAAACATTGTGTCCGTGCTGCCGGAGAGCTCGTGCAGGATGCCGGGCAGCACCGGTCCCTCGTCGCGCAACCGGTGCCACACCGGATAGGGGTCTGCCTCGTAAGCGCCACCGGCCCAAGCGTTGTAGGAGCTGCGCAGATCGAACAGCTCCCGCAGTCGCTCGCGGTCCAGCGCGGGCCCGCTAACCTGGCTAGTCATCGCGCCACGAATCCACCGTCGACCGGCAGGGCCACCCCCGTAACGTTGCGCGACGCATCCGAGACCAGATACAGCGCCGCCTCTGCGCAGTCTTCGGCGGTGATGGCCCGTCCCAGAGGGTGCTGCCCGCCAACGGCTTTGGCGATCTCGGCCTGCTGCTCCGCGTCGACCTGCAGCCCGCCCGCCGCCATGAAACCGGTCAGCGGCATGGCGGCCGGGCAGATGGCGTTGACGCGAATCCCGAAGGGGGCGGCCTCGATTGCGACTCCCCGGGTGAGCTGGATGACGCCACCCTTGGTGGCGCCGTAGACCGTGCCGCCCCAGCCCACCAGGCCGGCCACCGACGCCGTATTCAAAATCACCCCGCCGTCACCCTGCTCCTTGAAGCGCAGCACCGCGTACTTGCAGCCGAGGAACACCCCGCCGAGATTGACCGCGACCAGCCGGTTGAAGTCTTCGAGCGAGTGGTCCTCGAAGGTCATGCCGAGTCGCGGCGTCGGGATGCCGACGTTGTTGAACAGGATGTCGAGCCGGCCGTACTGGTCGACCGCGGCCGCGATCATCGCCTGGACCTGCTGTTCGTCGGAGACGTCGACACCAACCGGGACAGCGGTGCCGCCGGCCGATTCGATCTCGCGCACAGCCTCTTTGGCGTTGTCGAGATTGATATCGGCGACGACCACCCGCGCGCCTTCCTGCGCGAAGCGCGTGGCGGACACCCGGCCGACACCGGATCCCGCGCCGGTGACGATGGCGCTCTTACCCTCCAGCAACCCGGTCATCGAGCGCTGGCCAGGACGGGCGGCTCGGCCGGCGTAAACCGGTACAGCTTTTCGGCGTTGCCGCGCAGCAGCTTGTACTGCACGTTCTCCGGCAGGTCCTTCATGGTGTCACGGGCGACGTCGATGCAGTCGGGCCAGGTGGAGTCCGAGTGCGGATAGTCCGTCTCGCACATGACGTTGTCCTCACCGATCTCGTCCAGACTCTTGATGGCGTGGCGGTCTTCGATGATGCAGCCGTAGATGTGGTTGCGGAAAGTCTCTCGGATGTCGAGCGTGTCGAGGTCGGCCTCGTTGCCGGCGTGGCCCATGAAGGTGGTCCCACGCTTCACCCAGTAGCGCTGCTTGTCGAGCACCTGCTCGGCGCGCTCCAGGAAGTAGGGCATCCACCCGACCTCGCCTTCGGACAGCGCGATTTTCAGGTTCGGATAGCGCTGGAACAATCCGCTGAAGAGCCAGGAAAGCATTGTTCCCGACGTGCGCGTGGCGCCCCAGGTGAGGTTGGCCATGAAGGGTGCGTCGTTGCAGATCTTGGGCAGCTGCGACGAGGAGCCGACGTGCATGCTCGCGACGAGCTGCAGTTCGTTGGCCGCTGCCATGACCGGATCCCAGTAATGGTTCACGTCGTGAATGGTCGGCAGCCCCAAGGGTTCTGGGTTCTCGGAGAAGGCAAAGGCGGTGACGCCCTTGGCCGCCATGCGCTCCATCTCGGTGACCGCGAGCGCCGGGTCCCACATGGGGATCAGCATCAGCGGGATGTAGCGCCCCGGCGCGGCGCCGCACCATTCCTCGACGAGCCAGTCGTTGTAGATCTGCAGGCACTGAAACCCGAATTCCCGGTCGCTGGCCTCCATGAACAACTGCCCACAAAACCGGGGCAGCGTCGGAAAGCACAGCGACGCAAGCACACCGGAGCGGTCCATATCCTCGATGCGCGCCTTGGCGTCGTAGCAGCCCGGCCGCATGTCCGCATAATTCAGCGGTTCGGGGCTGAACTCCTCCTTGGACTTACCGACGACCGCGCTCAGGCCCGAGCTGGGCATCCGCTTGCCGTCGTAGACCCAGACATCCATGCCCGAGTCGTCAACCTCCATGTGCGGCGCGCGGTCCCGGTCCTTGGCCGCGACGCGGTCGATCCAGAGGTTCGGCGGTTCGAGGATGTGGTCGTCGACCGAGATCAACCAGTTCAGGTCGTATTCGCTCACTTCAATTCTCCGATCGACATGTGCTTTACCTCCTGGAATTCGCGAATGCCGTCCGGGCCGCGTTCGCGGCCCAGACCGCTCTGCTTGTAGCCCCCGCTGGGTGCGTAGGCGGAGAACACGCTGGTGTTGACGTTGACCGCGCCCGTGCGCAGCCGGCGCGCCACGGCGACCGCGGCCGCCGCGTCGGCCCCGTACACCTGGCCGGACAGCCCGTAGATGCTGTCGTTGGCGATCGCCACCGCGTCGTCGACGTCGCGGTAGCCGAGCACGCCGATGATCGGGCCGAAGATCTCTTCCTGCGCAGCGGGATTGGCGTTGCTCGGCAGGTCCAGCACGGTGGGCTCGAAGAAGTACCCGCGGTCCAGGCCCGCGGGCCGGCCGCCGCCGCAGTACACCTTGCCGCCGTGCTCTTCGGCCAGCTTCACGTACTGCTCGCACTTGGCGCGCTGCGCGGCGCTGATGACCGGGCCCATCATCGCCGACGCGTCGGACGGCGGGCCCACCTTGATCGACTTGTACGTCGCGCTGACCGCCTCCAGCACCTCGGCTTTACGGTCCTGCGGCACAAGCATTCTGGTGGCCGCCACGCACGCCTGGCCGGCCGTGCTCGCGACGACGATCATCGCCCCGCCGGCGGCGCGCTCGACCGCGTCGGGCAGGTAGATCTGCGCCGACTTGCCGCCGAGTTCCAGCGACACGCGCTTGACGGTCGGCGCCGCCTGGGCCAGGATCTTGCGGCCCGCCAGCGTCGAGCCGGTGAACGACACCATGTCGACGCCCGGGTGGCTGGTCAGCAGCTCCGCGCCGGCGGTGCCCGACTCCACGACCACGCTCAGCACGCCCGGTGGCAGACCCGCGGCCTCGGCGGCCGCGCCGAAGATCAGCGACGAGATCGGTGTCAGCGGGCTGGGCCGCAGGATCACCGAGTTGCCCGCCATCAGAGCGGGAATCAGCTTCTGGAAGCCCATGATCAGCGCCGCGTTGTACGGCGTGATGGCCGTGACCACCCCGACCGGTTCGTGGCGGCGAAGGCTCAGCGCCACCCGGCCGCGCACCAAGTCGTCGACGGGAACCGGGCTGGCTTCCTCGTGCGACATCGACAGGTACAGCCCGATCGTCTGGCGCCCGATCGTCGCCCCGGCGCGCAGCTGCGTGTAGTCGGCGAAGAAGGTCGATTGCCCCGCCTCGGCGACCATGGTCGGCACCAACGTCTCGCTGGCGCCCTCGATGTGGTCGATGAAGGCGTGCAGGATCCGTGCCCGCTCGGCGGGAGGCATGTCCGCCCACACGCCGTCGTCAAAACTGCGGCGCGCCTCGGTGATCGCGCGCTCCACCTCGGCGAGCGGAGTGACGGTGATGTCGGCGACGTGGCTCTCGTCGGCCGGGTTTTCGACGCTGACCACGTCGTCGCCGGTGATCCACCGGCCCGCCACGTAGCTGCGCTGCTCCGCGAGGATAGTCACCCAAAGACTCCTAAATGATGAGGTGGCAGTAGAACGATATTCTTCCTCGCGCAGAAGTTCAACTCTCACTCCTGTCGCGAATGCCCTGACGCACGACGTACTTCTGCACCTTCCCGCTGGCCGTGCGCGGGAAGTCGTCGACCTCGTGCAGCTCCTCGGGCCACTTCTGCTTGGCGACGCCCGCACGCTCGAAATGCGCACGCACCTCGGGCAACGACGGCATCGCCAGCCCCGGCTTGATCCGCAGCACCGCGGCGGCGTGCTCCCCCAGTCGCGCATCCGGTGCGGCCACCACCACCGCCTCGGCGACCGCGGGCAACCCGAGCAGGATCTCCTCGAGCTCCAGCGCGCTGATGTTCTCGCCGCCGCGGATGATGATGTCGGACTTGCGGTCGGTGATGGTGACGAAGCCGTCGTCGTCCATGACCCCGATGTCGCCGGTGTGGTACCACCCGTCGTCGTCGAACGCCTTAGCGGTCAACGAGGGGTCGGTGTAGCCGATGAACAAATCCGGTCCGCGCGAAAGGATTTCGCCGTCGTCGGCCATCCGGACCTCCACGCCGGGCCGGGCTTCGCCGTCGGTGAACAGCCGCTTGTCCTCCGGCGCGGTCCAGTGCGAACCGGTGATCGACGGGTGTTCGCTGCTGCCGTACGAGCGGTGCACGAGGATGCCGAGATCGGCGAGCCGGCGCGTGACGGCCGCGGGCACGGTGGACCCGCCCAGGCCGAGGTACTTGATGTACTGCAGGTGCTCGTCGGTGAATCGCGGATGGTCGAGCAGGCTGGTGACGAAGTAGGGCGGGCCGCCGCCGAGCGCCACGCCGTCGCTTTCCATCAGGTCGATCGCCTTCTCGGGATCCCAGACGTCGGTGAGATCGATTGGCGCGCCCTCGATTACCGGGATCAGGAAGGCGCCGAGCATGCCGATGAAGTGTCCGACGGGCAGCGCGGTGAGTTGCCGGCCGCGCCCCGGTGGGTAGTTCGACAGCAATTGGCGGGTCTCGAAACCCAGCGATTGATGGCTGTGGATCACGCCCTTGGGGTTGCTGGTGGTGCCCGACGTGAACGCGATCAACGCGGGATTGCCGGGATCGGTCGTCAACGTGTCGGTCATCGGCTCGGTGTCCAGCAGCGCGTCGAAGCTCGGACCCACCACCGCGACGATCGGGACGTCGGCGCTGACGTCGGGATCGTAGGTCATCCGCCCGAACCCTTCGGCGGTGATGAAGACCTTCGGCTGGACGGTGCCCAGGATGTAGCGCAGTTCCTTGGGGCCGTAGAAGTGCACGATCGGGACGACCACCGCGCTGAGGAACGCCGACGCCCAGAAGGTGACCGCGGCCTCCACCCAGTTCGGCATTTGGAAGGCGACGACGTCGCCCGGGCCGACGCCGCGGGCCCGCAGCCCCGCGGCGAGGCGGCGGGCCTGTTCTTCGACGTCGGCATAGGTACCGGCGTACGGCCGCTGGGCGGAGTGGACAGTGAACGTGACGTGCGGGTTGTCCTTGAGACCCCGCCCCAGCAGATCGCCGAGGGTGTCCTGGAGTCCACCACCCTTCCTCTGCATAGCGTTGCGCCAAGTCTGGCGAGACGGTCCGGACGGGGATACCGGTCACGATGCTCCTCTGCTGGCGTGTCGGCAGTGGCCAGTGTAGAACGACACTCTCGCGTAAAGCAGTCTTGTACTTTGAGAGCTGCGAATGTATCGTTCTGCTCGCTACTAACATGAGATTTGTATCACATTGCAGCCCCGACTGCAGGTAGACCGTTGGGGCACTTGGCATTTCGTGCGGAACCGGCCCCTGCAGCGAAGGAGCGTAGGTGACCCTTGGGCGAGCTAGCGTTCCGGCCGGTCAACCCGGTCCTCGCCGGCGCCCCGTCACGCGCCCCCTCGCGGGTCTGGCCACCGTCGTCGTTCTCGTCGCCGTCGTCACCGTCGCGTTGATCCAGTTCCGGGGCGGTTTCACCGAAACCGTGCCGGTGACCGTGGTGTCCGACCGTGCTGGCCTGATGATGAACCCCGGCGCCAAGGTCAAGCTGCACGGCGCACCGGTCGGCGCCGTCGCGTCCATCCAAGACCTGCCCAACGGCCAGGCGGCGATCACGTTGGCCCTCGACCCGTCCCGGCTGCGCCTCATTCCGGCCAATGTCCTGGTCAACATCGTCGCGACGACGGCGTTCGGCGCGAAGTTCGTCCAGCTGGTTCCGCCACAAGACCCCTCGGCGCAGCGGCTGCGCGCCGGCCAGGTGCTCGATGCCGACCGGGTCACCGTCGAGCTCAACTCCGTGTTCCAGGAACTCACGTCGGTGCTGGCGAAGATCGACCCGGCCAAACTCAACGAAACACTCGGCGCGCTGGCCACCTCGCTCAACGGCCGCGGCGGACGGCTCGGCCAACTGTTCACCGACCTGAATGCGTTTCTGGCCAAGATCGAACCCAGCCTGCCGAATCTGAGTCACGACCTCGCGGCCACCGCCGACGTGTCCCTCGGCTACGCCGACGCGGCGCCGGATTTGATTCAGACGATTGCCAATACGACGCGGGTCAGCCAATCCATCGTCGACGAACAGCGCAACCTCGACGCGTTCCTGATCAGCACGATCGGCCTCGCCGACATGGGTAACGACGTCGTGGGCACCAACCGGCAGGCCCTCACCGACGTGATGCATCTGCTGGTGCCCACCACCGACCTGACCAACGAGTACCACGAGGCGCTGACCTGCTCGCTGAAGGGCATGTTCCCGTTGGCCAAGCAGCCGCCGACCCAGGTGCCCGGTCTCGAAGTGCTCGGCGGCATCGCCCTGGGCGCCGAGCGCTACCGCTATCCGGGCAACCTGCCCAAGGTCGCCGCCAAGGGCGGCCCCCAGTGTGAACACGAATTGCCGGTGGCGTACAACACTTTTCCGCCGTTCGATGTCACCAACATCGGGGCCAACCCGTGGCAGTACAACAACCCGGGGATCCTGCTGAACTCCGACCTGCTCAAGCAGATCATGTACGGGCCGATCGACGGGCCGCCGCGCAACACCGCACAGATCGGGCAACCGGGATGAGCGGGTGGGGTCGCACGTTGGTGAAGTTCGGCTTGTTTGCCGTCGTGATGCTGATGCTATCCACCTCCCTCTTCTTCGTCTTCGGCCAGTTCCGCAATGGCTCCACCAACGACTACTCCGCCGTCTTCCTCGACGCCTCGCAGCTGAAGAAGGGAGATTCGGTGCGGGTGGCCGGGATTCGCGTCGGCACGGTCAACGCGGTGTCGCTGCGACCGGACAACAGGGTCCTGGTGGAATTCGACGCCGACGACGACGTCGCGCTCACGGCAGGCAGCAAGGCGGCAGTGCGCTACCTGAACCTGGTCGGGGATCGCTACCTGGAACTGATCATCGGGCCGGGAGCGATGAAGGTGATGCCGGCCGGATCGCAGATCCCCGCCGACCGCACCATGCCCTCGCTGGATCTCGATCTGCTACTCGGCGGCCTGAAACCCGTTATCCGCGGCCTCAATCCGCATGACGTCAACGCGCTGGCCGCCGCACTGCTGCAGGTGTTTCAGGGCCAGGGCCAGACGCTGCAGTCGCTGCTGGCGAAGACGTCGTCGTTTTCCAACGATGTCGGCGCCAAAAATCAAGCCGTCGAGAAGCTGATCGACAACCTCAACACCGTGGTGCAAACCCTTGCCCAGCAAGGCAATCAGTTCTCCGGCGCCATCGAAAGCCTGCAGCGTCTGGTCACCGACCTTTCGCACGACCGCGACCCCATCGGTGACGCCATCGCGGCGCTGGACACCGGTACCGCATCGGTGGCCGAGCTGCTCGGACAAGCGCGCCCACCGTTGGCCGGAACGGTCGATCAACTGAACCGCCTGGCGCCGGTGCTGGAAAAGGGCAACGGCTTCCTCGACGACGCCCTGCAGCGCGCGCCCGACAACTACCGCAAAATCGCACGCACCGGGGCCTACGGCAGCTTCGTCAACTACTACATCTGCGGGTTGACGTTCCGCGTCACCGATCTGCAGGGCCGCACCGCGGTCTTCCCCTGGCTGCGGCAAACCGAAAAAAGATGCGCGGAGCCGTGATGCTGAAATACCGCGACGCCAAACACATTCGATCGGGCTTTATCGGTGCGGTCCTGATCCTGCTCATCATCGCCGTCGGGCTGGCGCCCGAGCGGCTGGTGTCCTGGGCGACGACGATCCATTACCAGGCGCTGTTTTCCGAGGCCGGCGGACTCGCGGCCGGCAACAACGTGCTGGTGTCGGGGGTCAAGGTCGGCACGGTGTCCGACGTCTCGCTGCGCGAGGGCGACGCGCTGGTCACCTTCGGGGTCAAGAGCAAGGTGCGGCTGGGATCGCTGACCAGCGCCCACATTCGGACCGGTTCGCTGCTGGGCGCCCGGGTGCTGACGTTGGAGCCCATGGGTAGCGGCAGCATGCATTCGTCGGACGTCATACCGATGACACGGACGTCCTCGCCCTATTCGTTGAGCGAGGCCGTCTCCGAGGTGACCTCGAACCTGGCTTCGACGAGCACCGACACGCTCAACCACTCGCTGGACGCGCTGTCGGCGACGATCGACCAGATCGCACCGCAATTGGGCCCGACGTTCGACGGGCTCACCAAGCTGTCGCGGGCCATCAACAGTCGTGGGGAAACCCTGGACGCGCTGCTCAAGAGCGCCTCCGATGTCACCGGGATCCTCTCGGGACACAGCCAGCAGGTGAACGCGCTGATCCTCAACGGGAACGAGCTGCTCGAAGTGCTGGTGCAGCGCCGCAACGCGATCAGCCAACTGTTGGCCAACGTGTCCGTCGTCGCCAAAGAGCTGTCCGGGCTGGTCGCCGACAACGAAAGCAAGCTGGCGCCGACGCTGGACCGCTTGAATTCCGTTGCCGCCGTGCTGGAAAAGAACCGCGACAACCTCGCCAAGGCGTTGCCGGGCCTGAAGAAGTACGAGTTCACCTCGGGTGAGGCCGTGGCCAACGGCTTCTACTACAACGCGTTCGTGCCCAACCTGGCGATCCCGGAGCTGATCCAGCCGTTCTTCGACTACTACTTCGGGTTCCGCCGCCACGACCCGACCCTGCCGCGTGCCCTGTTCCCCTGGCCGCACAACGGTATTCCGCAAGGCATCCCGGGGCCGCACGATGACTAAGCGTGTGGTGGCGGCGGTGCTGTTGGTGGGGCTTTTCGTGGGCGCGGGCGCGTTCCTGGTGCGCGAGGCGTTCTTTGGGCCGCTGACGATCACGGCCTATTTCCCGTCGGCGACCGGGATCTATCCGGGCGACGACATCCGCGTCTCGGGGGTCAAGGTCGGCACCGTGACGTCCGTGCAACCGCAGCCGAGCCGGGTCAAGCTGGTGTTGCGGGTCAAGCACGACGTGCCGATCCCGGCCGACGCCAAGGCGGTCATCGTCGCGCAGAATCTCGTGGCGGCGCGCTACGTCCAGCTCACCCCCGCCTACCACAAAACCGGGCCCAAGATGCGTGACGGCGCCATGATCGACGAGGACCGCACCGCGATACCCGTCGAGTGGGACGAGGTCACCACCCAGTTGACCCGACTGGCAACCGATTTGGGGCCGTCCAGCCCGGTCTCGTCGACGTCGGTCAGCCGGTTCATCGACAGCGCCGCCAACTCGCTGGACGGCAACGGCGAAAAGCTGCGCCAGACGTTGGGGCAGCTGTCGGGAATCAGCCGGATCCTGGCCAACGGCAGCGGCAACATCGTCGACGTCATCAAGAACCTGCAGAACTTCGTCACCACCCTGCGCGACAGCAATCAGCAGATCGTGCAATTCCAGAACCGGTTGGCGACGCTGAGCAGCGTGCTCAACGACAGCCGCTCCGATCTCGATGCGGCGCTGTCGAACCTTTCCGTCGCGGTCGGCGAGGTACAACGCTTCATCGCCGGCAGCCGCGACAAGACCGCCACGCAGCTGCAGCGGCTGTCCGACGTCACCCAGGTCCTCGTCGACCACCACATGGACCTGGAGAACATCCTGCACGCCGCCCCCACCGCATTCGCCAACGGCTACAACATCTACAACCCCAACATCCCCGGGGCCATGGGCAGCTTCATCATCCAAAACTTCGCCAACCCGACGCATTTCATCTGCGACGAGATCGGCGCCCTGGCCAACGTCACCGCGACCGAAACAGGCAAACTCTGCGCCGAATACCTCGGGCCCGGAGCGCGCACCGCCAACTTCAACGAGCTCCCCATTCCGACCAACCTGATCCTGCAACAGATCGCGACGCCCGGGAAGATCATCTACGCCGAGCCGAATCTGGCCCCCGGCGCCGCGGGGCCTGCCCCGGCGCCACCGGAGGCCCCGCCGGCGGTGTCGGCGTACAACGGGCTGGGCGACTCGGCGCCGAAGAGCTTGTCCGACTTGCTGATTCCGGCGGTCGGTCCGCCTCCTGCGCCCGCTTTTCAAGGGACATCGCCGTGACCATCGCTCGGATACTGGGCATCGCGGCGTGCGCCGCGACCGTCGGCGGCTGCGCCTTCCAGGGCGTCAACTCGCTGCCGCTGCCGGGCGCGGTGGGCCGCGGACCGCACGCCAACGTCTATCACATCGAGATCGCGAACATCGGCACGCTGGAATCGAATTCGCCGGTGATGATGGCCGACGTCGTGGTGGGCAGCGTCGGCAAGATGCGGGTCAAGGGCGATCACGCCGACATCGAAGTCTCCGTCAAGCCCGACGCCGTCGTACCTGCGAATGCGGTGGCCACCGTCGGGCAGACCAGCCTGCTGGGCTCGATGCACGTGGAGCTCAATCCCCCGCTCGGCCAGCACGCGCAGGGCCGCCTCGAACCCGGAACCACCATTCCGCTGGACCGGTCGTCGTCGTATCCGTCGACGGAACAGACGCTTTCGGCGCTGTCGGTCGTGCTGAACTCCGGTGGCCTGGGCCAGGTCGGCGACATCGTGCACAACTTCAGCGCCGCGTTGTCCGGCCACGAGAACGACATTCGCGAACTGCTGACCCGGCTCGACGACTTCGTCGGGGTGTTGGATCAGCAGCGCGAACGGATCGTCGCGTCCATCGAGGCGTTGAACCGGCTCGCCGGCACCTTCGCGTCCCAGCGTGAGGTGCTCTCGGACGCGCTGCGCAAGATCCCGCCGGCGCTCGATGTGCTGATTCGGGAGCGTCCGCGCATCACCACCGCCCTGGAGAAGCTGCACGTCTTCAGCGATACCGCGACCCGGCTCGTCAACGACACCCAGGCCGACCTGGTCAAGAATCTGCAGAACCTCGAGCCGACGATCCGCGCGCTGGTCGACGTGGGACCGGAGCTGCCCGTGCTGCTGGGCTACATCCCGACGTTCCCGTTCACGCAGAACTTCGTCGACCGCGCCATCAGGGGCGACTACTTCAACGTGTTCGCCGTCATCGACATGACCGTGCCCCGGCTGAAGAGGACAATCGGCGGCGGCACCCGGTGGGGAGACCCCGATTCGCCGCTGGTGCCCGCTCCCGGTGATCCCTGGTATCAGGGCTATACCCGCGAGCCGTTGACGGCGGGTCTCAAGCCACCGCCACCGGCATACCCGGGGGGCGCTGCTCCGGCGCCCTCTGGGGCTGCTTTCGGGGGATCGGACATGAGTCCCATTGCGCCACTGGATCATCCGGGGGGCGGCTGATGCTCACGCGTTTCGTCCGGATTCAGCTGGCCATCTTCACCATCGTCGGGATTATCGGCATGGCGGCGATGTTCTTCCAGTACATGCAGGTGCCGACGCTGCTGGGGGTCGGCAAGCTCACGGTGAAGCTGCAGTTGCCCGAGACCGGCGGCCTGTACCGGTTCAGCAATGTCACCTACCGGGGCGTGCAGATCGGCAAGGTGACCGCGGTGGGTCCGACGGAGCACGGCGCGGAGGCCACGATGTCGATCGACACGTCGCCGAAGATTCCGGCCGACGTGCATGCCGCGGTGCGCAGCATTTCGGCGGTGGGCGAGCAGTACCTCGACCTGGTCCCGCGCTCGGAGTCCGGGCCCTATCTGCGCGACGGGTCGGTGATCAACGCGCGCGACATTTCCATCCCGCCGCCGGTGGGGCCGATGCTGGACAAGCTCAGCGCGCTGACCAACAGCATCCCCAAAGACAAGCTCTCCCAGCTACTTGACGAGTCGTTCACGAGTTTCAACGGCGCCGGCTACGACCTGCAGACGCTGCTCGACTCGGGGGCCAAGATCTCGCACGATTCGCTGGACACCAGCGACCACACCCGCGCCTTGGTGGACGACGCGGTGCCGTTCCTGGACGCGCAAGCCCAGACCAGCGATGCGACGCGGCGCTGGGCGCACAACCTGGCCGGCGTCACCGAGCAGCTGGCGACCGACGACCCGCAGTTCCGCAAGCTGTTGGCGCAGGGACCTGGCTTCTCCCAAGAGGTTTCGCGGCTGCTGAACCAGCTGAAGCCCACCCTGCCGGTGTTGCTGGCCAACTTGACGACCATCGGGCAGATCGGCGTGACGTATCACCCGTCGTTGGAGCAGCTGTTGGTGCTGCTGCCCCCGACGGTCGCGGCCTACAGCTCCTACGGCGTCACCAATAACCCGACCGGTCTGGCCGTCGGTGGATTCACGCTGACGATCGCCGACCCACCGGCGTGCACGGTGGGCTTCCTGCCGCCGTCGCAGTGGCGCTCGCCGGCCGAGACGAACACGATCGACACCCCCGACAATCTGTATTGCAAACTGCCGCAAGACTCTCCGATCGCCGTGCGGGGTGTGCGCAACAATCCCTGTATGGGGCACCCCGGCAAGCGGGCGCCGACGGTCGAGATCTGCAACAGCGACAAGCCGTATGAGCCGCTGGCGATGCGCCAGCACGTGTTGGGTCCGTCGCCGCTGGATCCGAATCTTTTGTCGCAGGGTGTGCCGCCTGATGATCGGGTGACGGTTCCACCACACATTTTCGGTCCGGTCGACGGGACGCCGCTGCCGCCGGGCGCGACGCCCGCTGGAACACCGCCGGGGCCGCCCGTGCCGGGAGCGATCAATCAACCGCCAACAGCGCCGACTCCCCCCTTCCTACCGGGACCGGCGCCGGACGGCAGCCCGCAAGCCGCGCCAAGCGCGTTTGCGCCCAACGATTCTGGGCCGTCGGTCGCCACCGCGCGCTATGATCCGGCAACGGGTCGCTACGTGACGCCCGATGGGCAGATGTTTCGGCAGTCTGATCTCGCGCGGACGCCGAAGCCGCGGACGTGGAAGGACATGTTGGTATCCACGGGATGACCACCTCTGCAGATGACGTCCGGATCGGAATCGTCCCCAGCGCTGATGCCCGCGCCATCCGGGATCTGGAGGCGCTGCCAATCGACTCGTTATGGAGCGGCGGCCACATCGCGTCACCCAACCCGAGCCCCGAGGCCATGGTCGGCCTCGTACGTCTCGCGACACTGACCGAACGCGTCACGGTCGGCACGTCGATCCTGCTGGCACCGCTCTATCCACCGGCACTCGTCGCCAAGCAGATCGCCGACCTCGACCGCGCGACCGGCGGGCGCGTGGTGCTCGGCGTCGGTGTCGGGGGCGAGTACCCGCAGGAATTCAGCGCCGTCCAGATCCCGATACGAGGAGCGCGGCCGCCGTACCAACGAAATGCTCCCGCTGCTGAGGCGGCTGTGGACTGCCGAGCCCACCACGCACACTGGCCGCTACTACCCCATGACGGATGTCAGGATCCACCCACCGCCGCTACAGCCGGGCGGGCCGCCGATCATCGTCGCCGGGCGCAAGGAGCCGGCCATGCGGCGAGCGGCGCTGCTCGGCGACGGCTGGTTTCCCTACATGTATTCACCACGCCGCTACGCCGATTCGGTGGCCACCATCCGCCAGACCGCCGCCGATGCCGGCCGCGACCTCGAAGGCTTCCAGTGGTGCGTGTGGGTATTCCTCAACATCAATCCCGACGGCGATACCGCCCGCGAGGAAGCCGCGCGCGCGATGGGTGGCATCTACAGCCAGGACTTCGGCGCCATGATCGACAGCGTCGCCGCCGCGGGCACCGCGGCCGAGGTGACGGCCAAGCTGCAGAATTTCTACGACGCGGGGGCTCGCCACTTCGTCTTTCTTCCCGCCGCAGCAGGTGGTGACCATCAGCTGGTGCTGGACCGGCTGTTCGCCGAGGTCGTTCCCGCGTTGCGCGACCATGCGGATCGATCACTCGCAACCTGAAGTAGGAGCGCGATATGCCCCGCGGCAGAACTCCGCCATCCCAGGCGCGCCAAGCTATCTCACGATCTACGACATCGAAGCCGACGACGTCATGGATGCCTTCAGGCAGCTCGGCCAGGCGACGATGGACGGCAAGGTGATCATGACGGATGACATCCGTTCGGACCCGCCCAGCACTTTCTTTGTGTACGAGGAGATCACACCGACATCAGCCGCGCCAGATTTCCGCCCATGATCAGCTTCTGCGACTCCAGCGGCATGTCCTTGATTTCGTCGAGGTAGCGAGTCGGCTGGGCAAGTCCCTCCGGATGGGGGAAGTCGGAACCGAAGAGCACCCGCTCGACGCCGATCAGCTCGGCAAGGGCGGCCAAGTCCTCCTCCCAGAAGGGACTGACGTGGATGCTGCGTTTGATTGCGGCGACCGGGTCGCCGGCGAAACCCTCGGGTGCTTTCTTGTAGACGTCGGCCAGGATGTCCAGCAGCGCTGGGAGCCAGGTGGCGCCGTTCTCGATGACGGCGATCTTGAGCTCCGGGAAGCGGAACAGTGCGCCGTGACAGACCCACGCCGCCACCGAGTCTTGAATGTCACGCCACGAGGAGGCCATCCGAAAGGTGTTGGTCTGGAACGGAAGTTTCTCGCCGTTGCCACCCTCCCACTCGGCGCTGTACCGGGAGTAGCCGCTGTCCGACGCGTGCATCGTGACCAGGACGTCCAATTCGACGACGCGCTTCCAGAACGGGTCGAACTCCGGCAGCGCGAACGACCGCGAACCCTGGTAGCCGGGAACCGGTGCCGGACGGATGAGAATCGCCTTGGCCCCGCGCTCGACGACCCACTCGAGTTCTTCGATGGCCTTGTCGACAATGGGCAGGCTGATGACCGGGACGGTGAAGATGCGGTCCTGGTAGTTGAACGACCATGTCTCGTCTAACCATTGGTTCAGTGAGTGGACGACGGCGTGGATCATGTCCGGGTCGTCGCGCATGCGTTCTTCGACGAGGCTGGCCAACGTGGGGAACATCAGGCTCCGCGCGATGCCCATCTCGTCCATCAGCGCCAGCGCGCCGCGGGTTCCCGGAACGCGGGAATCGACTGGATCGGTTTGCCGAAGATCTCGCGTCGGCTCTTTCCCTCGGGGTTGCCGTTCTTGAAGTAGCCCTCCAATGCCCCCGGCCGAGCTACCACGTCAAAGGTCGGGTTCGGGATGTATTCGCTGATCTGCCCCCGGACCGCAATCTTCGTGCGCCCGTTGACCTCCACGTACTGAATGGCGCCCGCGTACTTGTCGGGCAGGAATTTGGTCAACGCCTCCCGGGTCTCGTAGAGGTGGTTATCCGCATCGAACAACGGATACGGCAACTCATTCGACGGCATTAATCTGCTCCTTTTGCGGAACCCGATCCACTAGTGTTCCTCACTATATGTCCATCGAAGTAACGGATTTAGTGGCCATCGGGCACGGCATCGAACGTCCCGAGCACGTCGCGGTCACCTCAGACGGCCGAGTCTTTGCCTCGGATAGGGGCTCGGCTGTCGCAGAAATCCTCGGCGAGGAGGAGATCCGACGGATCGGGAACGCCGGCGGCGAGCCGAACGGAATCGCGATCGACCACCGGGGACACTTCCTCATCGCGAACTGGGGCTCGGGTGTGCTGCAAGATCTCGACCCGGGCAGCGGTGAGATCACCCCGGTGGTCAGTGGCGAAGTGCGTGGTCGTCCGCTGAAGTGGCTGAACTACGTTCTCGTGGATTCCTCAGGGGCCCTTTGGTGTTCGGTGAGCACGGCGGCCGACGACCTGCTCGACACCATCGCCCGGGGAACCGCCGACGGCTATATTTTCCGCGTCGCGCCCGACAGATCATCAACGGCGGTCGTCGCCAGCGGCGTCCAGTTTCCCAACTGCATGGCACTTGATGGCGACGAGGACTACCTCTATGTGGCTCGTACCCTCGCCGCTGATGCGGTGCGGTTCCCCATCGTCGGCGAATCCCTCGGCGCGCAGGAGCAGTTCGGCCCCGCGCTGGGGGCGCGCCGACCCGACGAGTTCGGGCCCGACGCGGCAGCGCTGCTGGGGGACGCCGGTCCGCGGTGGGGTATGGCCGACGGTTGCGCTCTCGACGCGCAGGGAAACCTCTGGGTCACACTGGTTCTCGCGAACAAGATCGTGGCGATCACGCCGGAAGGCCATGTCACGGTGGTGATTGAGGATCCCGAGGGCAAGGTTTTGAGCGCGCCGACGAGCGTCGCGTGGGGCGGCGCGGACATGCGCGATGTGTACATCGGCTCGATCGCGATGCCTTACGTGCTTAAGGGGCGAAGTTCGGTGCCGGGTATGCCGATGGTTCATCAACGGTAGACACCTCACGACCGATCCGCGTGGCCAGCTCGCGGTGACCTTCATCGCCGGGATGGATCCCGTCGGCCAGCAGGTCCGCCGACAATAGTTCTGCACCCGGCAGCAGCGAGGTGTGTTGGTCGTCGCACTGGGCCACCGCAGATTCGATCGCCGCGCGGATGTCGGCGAGCGTCGTACCCAGTGCGTTGGGTTGATCTTCGGCGTCGGGCCGGATCAACGGGCTGATCACGAGGACCGGGACGTGGGGCTGTGCGACCCGGACGATGCGCAGAAAGGCCGCGGTGTTCGCGCGCACCATGTCCGCCGAGTGCGGGATCGTGGCCCAGCAATTGGTGCCGTAGGCGATGGTGATGACGTCCGCGTCGAGCGCGGCGATCTGCTGGGCCACAACAGTTTCCCCGCGGCCGGCGCCGGCATAGCCGAGATTGACTGTATCCATCGCTGTTTCGCGCCCGGCGATCGCGAGCCAGCACCGCGCCGGGGAGCTGGCCGACCAGCCTTCGGTGATCGAGTCGCCGTAGGCGATCCAGCGCGGCTGCTGCTCGGCGGGCGCGATGTCGCCGCCGACGGCCGTGAGGCTGTGGACCGTCGGCTTCATACCCTCGGGCAGGTAGACCACCACTCGCCCGTCGCCGCCGCCGAGTGCCAGGCGCACCTTACCGTCGCCGAGCACCGCGGGCTGGGCGTCGACGCACCGGCCGTCCCGCCACACCTCGAAGGCCGTGCCCGCGCCGGCACCCCGATATCCGAGCTCGTCGGTGACGGTGACGTAGCCGAGGTCGAGATGGGTTGCTGTGGCAGTCAACTCGAGTCGGACGCCCGCAGGAAGTTGAGCCGTGGCCCAGGTGTCCCGAGGCATGCGCCGGGCGTCGGCGGGATCGGCTCTCGGATAGGGCGCGTCTTCCGACGCCGGCCACGCGCACCCGCGCAGGAACGGCTCGACCTGCTGGGGTCTGCTCACCGACCGGGCTCAGTCACCGTAGTCGCCGTCGGAGAAGCGTTTGGCTATGCCCTCTTGGATGCCCCACAGTTCGCGGATGACGGCGCCGCCGTCGACGATCAGGGTCTGCCCGGTGATGCGTTCGGCCAGGGATGAGACGAGGAACAGGACGGCGTTGGCGATGTCGCGGGTGCGGGGCGGGGCCAGCGGGTTGATCGCGTTGACGGCCCATTGGCCTTCCGGCCAGTCCTCGTTGCCGGCTCCCACGTTGCCCGGTGCAACCGCATTGACGCGAATTCCGTAGCGGCCCAACTCTTGGGCGAAGGTCTTGGCCAGCGAGATGACGCCCGCCTTGGCGGCGCCGTACGGTGCGTGCAGCATCGCGGCGTTGATCCCGTCCACCGATGTCAGCGCCACCATCGCGCCGCCGCGGCGTTGCTCGATCATCTTTTGGCCGACCGTCTGGAACAGGTAGAAGACCTGACTGAGGTTGTTCTGGATCGTCCAATTCCAGTCGTCCAGCCCGATCGTCTCGGCCTGTCCCCAGCGGGCTCCCCCGATGATGTCGACGCACACGTCGATGGACCCCAGGACCGCGGCGGCCTCGTCGACCGCGCGCTGGACCTGCACCGGCTCGGTCATGTCCGCGACGATCGGAAATGCTTGTCCCCCAGCCGCTTTGATCTCATCGGCGATCCCCGCCGCGCGGCCGGCATCGATGTCGATGCAAGCCACGGCCGCACCGGCCTCGGCCAGCTTCAGCGAGCACAGGCGTCCGTGTCCGGCGCGTTCCGGGATGTAACCGGCGCCGGAGACCAGGGCCCCTTTGCCCTGCAGTCCCAGATCGATCATTGTCCGGCCGCCTGCGCGGAGACGGTCTCGGCGGCCCTGGCCTCGTGGTCGCGCGCGTCCAGGTGTGGCATGACGCGGGTCGACAGCAGTTCCAGGGTGCGCATCACCTTGTCGTGCGGGATGTCGCCGAACTGGACGTAGCAGAGCAGCTGGTCCACGCCCGCCTCGTCATAGCGCTGGATCTTTTTCAGGCACTCTTCGGCGGTGCCGACGATGATCATGTCCTGTTCACGGTAGTGCTCGATCGGGGTCTCGCCGTCGATGACCGCCTGCAGGCTCGGGAAGGCCTGGGCCTTGATCTCGTCGCTGAGATGCGCCATCTCCCACTTCAAATGGAACTCCGCGAGGTTGCGGTACCACCAATTGACCGACTCCCACAGGCCGTAGGCGGCGGCCTCGTCGGGATCGTCGTAGACATGCACCAGGGTGTACACGGCCACCCGGTTATTCTGCACCCGCGTGAGCATGTTCTCGGGCCGGGCCGAGGCCTGAGCCGTCCGGTATTTCTCGATGGTCTCGGCCATCTTGTCGACCGGCTGCAGCAACGACAGGTGCAGCAGGCCGAGCCCGAGTTCCCCGGCGCTCACCGCGCTGCGGTCGCTGGCCGCGGCCTGCCACACCGGCGGGTGCGGGTCCTGGTACGGCTTGGGCATCTGGATCCGCTCGGGAAACGTGAATTGCTCGCTGTTCCAGCTGAATAGGTGTTGTTCCCACATCTTGACGACGATCTCGATCGCCTCGCGCCACTGGTCGCGGGACCGGTCGTCGACGGGCACGTCGAACGCGATCTGCTCCATCGGGGTGGATCGTCCGGTGCCCCACTCGACCCGGCCGTGGCTGAGCACGTCCACCGTGGCCACCTTTTCGGCCAACCGCGCCGGGTGGATGAAGCCGAACGGGGTGAGCGTGACCCCGAAGCCCAACTTGATCTGCTTGGTGCTCAACGCCAGCCCGCCCAGGACCGCCTCGCTGCATGGGCACGCCGAGCGGCCCTCCCGAAAGTGGTGCTCGACAACCCAGGCCGTGTTGAAGCCCAGTCGGTCGGCGTACTGAATCTCGGCGATCGCCTCGTCGTACGTCTGTTGCTCCGCCTCACGCTGGCCATAGGGGTGCGGCTTCTTCAGCGGGCCGATCTTCGGTTGGAACTCGTAGAGCAGGTCAAGTTTCACTTTTAGGCGCCTTTTGCAATAGCGAAATATCTTTTGTATTCTCGAAGATGCTATGCCTCGTCCCGCGCTGTCCGCAAGCCGTTCGATCGCCGTGCTGAACTTTTTGGCAGCTCATGCACCGGAGCAATTCACGCTTTCCGATATCAGCGCCCGCCTCGACATCAACCTCGCCTCGGTGCACGCGCTGCTCAACACCTTGGAGGTCGCGGGCTACGTCGTGCGGCATCCGCGGCAGCGCACCTACGGTCTCGGCGCCTCGGTGGTGGCCCTGGGAAATGCTGCGCTGCAATGTCATCCCGCCATCGCCTGTGCCAACGACGAGGCGCAGCGACTCAGCGCGGAACTCGAATTGAGCGTGGCCGTGACCGCCGACGCGGGCGACGACATCGTGTTCCTCGGGCGGATGGGCGAACATCGACCGCGCGATATCGAGGCCTACGCCGGCCAGCGCATACCGCTGTCACCGCCGATGGGAGCCGTCTTCGCCGCATGGCAAGACACCGACGCGTGGCTGGCGAAGGCCGACGACCGCGCGGCGATGGAGTCCGTCCTTTCCGAGGTCCGCCGTCGCGGCTGGGCTGCCTCTTTCGAACCCGACCACTACCAACCGCTCGGGTCGATGGACCCCGCATCCGCCTACGACGTCGTGATGATCACCGCGCCCGTTTTCGGGCCCACCGGCACCGCCGTGGTGGCACTGACGCTACTCGGTCTACCGCCGGCGTTGACCGCTGAACGGGTCGGCTTCTACGGCGAAAAGGTCAGGGACGCAGGGCTAGTCGCCACTCGGCGCAGCGGCGGGCGGGCACCCGTCGCCGGCTGAATGCAATCCCGCGGGAGCAAAATTATTGTGGCCACATCTGCCACACGCGTGTCGGCTCGAGAAGTGCTTGGCTTTTTCCCAGACGCCCCGCCGTGCTCATTCCTCCAGCGCCGATTGCACGCCCGTGTGCCCAAAGTCGCTGCCTTTCCAGAGCAGCGGCTCGCGTAAGTCGAGTGCGAGCGCGTATGAGAGACAATCGCCGAAGTTCAAACCAGCCGGGTGGCCGCTGCCTTTGCCGAAATCTGCGTACGCCTGGCGAGCCAGGCGGGCCTGGCGCTCGGTGACGGGCTCGATTACGAACTCGGCTTCTTGGATGAGTTCGTCCAGACCTCTGCTGATGATTGGGTCACGCTGGGAGTCCAGGACAACACCGCATTCGAGGTAGCTGGCTGCGGATAGCCTTCGTGCGCCGGCGGCGGCTATGGCCTGGGCGTAGTCCGAGGCGTCGTCCTCATCCTTGAGGATTGCGACGATCGCCGACGTGTCCACGATCACGCCGGGAGCCCTCGCTCGTCGTAGAGCAGCGCGCCGTGGTCCAGCAGCTTGGTCTCTGGGCTCATTCGGCTGGCGAT
Source organism: uncultured Actinomycetota bacterium (assembly GCA_963758775.1). Lineage (GTDB taxonomy): Bacteria > Actinomycetota > Actinomycetes > Mycobacteriales > Mycobacteriaceae > Mycobacterium. The sequence continues at coordinate 3,284 of CAVWWU010000008.1, read as the reverse complement.
CTTGTGGCCGATGGCCAGGAGCCGGGCAGCGAGATCGTCCCTTTGCAGACGGGCCAAACGCTCGTTCACCGCGGTCGCCACAGCCTGCGCTTGCGACTCACCCGTGATCCTCGCGATCTGCTTGACCGCGTCGTGGACCGACGCATCTTTGATGTTCAAAGCCATAAGTACCTTTATACCCCGCTAGGGGTACCATGGGTAGGCTTGTTCGAACGTGCGGCGCGTTACTCCAGCGCGACCGCGGCCGCGACGATGGGCTTCGCCCAGTCCGGTGTGGAGGCTAAATCGGGAGGCCCGACGATGCGGCCGCGCTGCATGTGCAGAACCAGCACCGGCTCGGGTGCTTGTCCGGCCGCGGGATCGGCGGCCTTGGAGTTGTCGTAGACCCGCAGTTCGGTCAGCGCGGGTAGGAGCTGCACGAGGTTCAGCCGGCTGTGGCGGTAGCGACGGCGGATCGCGTCGTCGGGAATGTCATGCCCGCCGGCGCGGACCCGCTGTCGGACCCGTTCGATGTGCGCGTCGGCGCTGGCCAGCCCGACGTAGAAGACGTAGACCTCGATGCCGTGCGAGGCGGCGTCGGCCAGCAGCCGCGGCATGGTCGTGCCGCCGAGTGTGGTCTCGAACGCGAAGTCGAGCCGTTGCTCGATCGCCCGTTGCAGCAGCTTTCGGCCCTGCCCCCAGGCCGCCGCGTTGGCATCGGTCTGGCTCAGACCGGGGTTGGCCGCGATGAGCTCGCGGGCCGCCTCGTCGGGGTTGTAGTAGTTGCCGCCCGCCGCGCGGATCGCCGCGCCGCCGATGCTGCTCTTGCCGGCCCCGTTGACGCCTGCCAGCACGTAGAGCCGCGCCGTTGTTTTGCGAGCCATCAGCGGCGCTGGATCACCGCCGCCGCTTGGCGCGCGCCGCCTTTACCGCGGCGGCGCCGAGCTCCTGCGGTGTGGCGTTAAATGCCGCAGCGACTCCGGCTTTGGCTTTCGGTGTCTGCATGGTGGCCAGCAGCTCGTCGAAACGTTCACTGAGGTCATCAAGTACCGGTGTGGCCGATTTGGTGAGGGCCTCGAATTCGGCGTACGACAGCAGCACCGCCTTGGGGGCGTCGTGTTTGGTGATCAGCACCGCCCCGTCGACGGCGGCCTGCTCGAAGACCGTGCCGAATTCGTTTCTGAGGCGAGTCGCGGTCACCGTGGGCACGTCGACGAGCCTGCCGTCGCGGTTGCGGAACGTGACGGTCGCGGTTTGTGTCGGCATGCCGCCATTGTAGGCGTTTTGTCTATTTTGTGTGATTCAGACATTTATGGCAGTTGGTGCGGCGCGCGCCGACCCATGGTTGAGTCTCGCGCGAAGGTGACGCAGGACCCGACTTTCGGGCATCAGGTTGGCGTGGGGATGAGTACCGCGACATCGCTGTGCAGGTGCGCCAGTCCGCTATCGAGAGTCGCCAGCTGCCCTTCGTGGCTTCGTGCAAGCTGAGCAAGGTAGGCATCTGTCACCTGCCGATGGCCGACCACACCACCGAACTCCACATCACCGAAAGAGACAGTGTCAGGCCAGAACTCGTGCCGGTGTGCACCCTCGACTGCGCTGACGACATCGCGCGCCACTGCCGCGGACTGCCCCGTGCGGACCAGGAAACGAACAAGACTCCCCTGTGTGATCGGGCACGTCGCAAATCCGGTACCGGATTTCGAGAGCCATTCCGCGGCGGCGTCATGATGCACATGCTCGGTGACGACCAGTGCGATGAGCACATTCGCATCGAGCAGTGCCGTCACTCCTCATCCTCCAGTGAGCGCACGTCCTCGGAGGTCACCACGGTCCCGACGCTCACCACCGGCAGCCCCGTCCTGGGGTCCGTGGAGATGGCGGCGGGGCCACCGGCCCGCAGGCCGCGCCGAATGAGGTCCGCGACCGTTGCACTCAACGTGCGGTGGGTGTCCCGCGCGATCGACAACGCCTGTTTGTGCAGGTCAGCGGGAAGATCAATGGTGGTACGCACACCCGATCCTAGCATCATTGCATCATGATGTATCTGTGCACCCAGGCCTCTCGGCGATCCATGCCGCGGGCCGGGGGCGTACAGTCGACGACATCACTTAAATCAGCTAAGTAATGCGCGGATCGCGCGCGGAAGGGGGCGGCGGATGGCCCGCACCGACAACGACACCTGGGATCTGGCGTCCAGCGTGGGCGCGACCGCGACGGCGGTCGCCTCGTCACGCGCGATGGCGTCCCAAGGCCCGGAGCCGCTGCTGGACGACCCCTGGGCCGACCCGCTGGTCCGCGCGGTGGGCATCGAGCGGTTCATCCAGCTGGTGGACGGCGAGATCGGGCCCGCCGACGACTCCCCCGTCAACCGACAGCACATGCGCGAGCAGATCGCGGTGCGCACCCGCTTCTTCGACGACTTCTTCGTGCAGGCGACCGGTTCCGGCATTCGGCAGGCCGTGATCCTGGCGTCGGGCCTGGACACCCGGGCCTACCGGCTGCCGTGGCCGGCCGGCACGGTCGTCTACGAGATCGACCAACCCGACGTCATCGAATTCAAGACGCGCACGCTGGCCGGCCTGGGCGCCGAGCCGACCGCGGTGCGCCGCACGGTCGCGATCGACCTGCGTGACGACTGGCCGTCGGCGTTGACCGACGCCGGACTCGACCCGGGCCAACCCACGGCCTGGAGCGCCGAAGGCCTGTTGGTGTATCTGCCGCCGGATGCGCAGGATCGCTTGTTCGACAACATCGTTGCCCTGTCCGCTCCTGGCAGCCGGATCGCCACCGAACAGATGGACCTGCGCAACGCCCCGCCGGACTGGGCGCAGCGGCTCACCGAGCGCTCCCGGCGCATTGGCTCCAACATCAACCTGGCGGAGTTGTTCTACACCGGTGAACGCAACAGCGCCGCCGACTACCTCGCCGGGCACGGTTGGCGGGTCGACGTCCGCACGACCGCGCAGGCCTTCGCCGCCAACGGATTTGAAATGGCCGACGACGGCGAGCTGTCCTCGCTGGGCGCCTCCTCCGGCTACCTGACGGCGACGTTGGATTAGGCGCCGGGCCACCCTTCACAGTTCGAGGTGCAGCCGCAGGGCATCGTCGAGCTGTGCGAGCTCAGCCGGAGGAACGCGACCGATTCGGCGGCGAAGTCGTTCAGTTGCAACCGATCTGATCTGCTCGCCCTGCGCTTTCGAATCGACTGCAAGACCGGTCGTCGCGGCAGGCAAGAACACCTGGAACGGGTAGATCGTGGCGACGTTGCTCGTCACCGGAACTACGGTCACCACTCCACGCCC
>CAVWWU010000007.1:0-501631 GCA_963758775.1 uncultured Actinomycetota bacterium | reverse complement strand
ATGTCTTCAGCTGAACACCGTCTGACCATCAACCCAGACCCTGGCACCTGGACCTCTTTTTTCTTTCACGCAGGGTTCCGACTTAATCGTCGATGTGCGTCGGCGGGTCGGCGAAGGCGAGACCCAAAGGATGCTGGTCAGGACCCATCAATTTGCAGTCAGGGGTCCATTGGTAGACGGGGCCGCTGTGCGATGTGGTGATTACCACGCAACGTTGCCAGGTGCCGTCGGGTTGGACGGGACCATCGCACTTGCTCGCCACGAGTCCTCCGTACTGGCAGCCAGCGGAGGCCGGTGACGCCGAAGCGATCAGCCACCCGGTCATCAGCACAGCAGCCAATCCTCGGATCAACCAGTGCCTCATCTGCGTCCCCCGTCACGCCGCCATCAGCTGAAGACGGTCTGGCCATCGACGTCGAGCAGGTAACGCTCCGTGCCGCTCTCGACCCGCGGGGCGTCACCACCCAGCGACACGGCGACCTTGTTGCTGGCGTTACGCATGACGTCGAAGGTGAGCTCGACGGCCTCGTCGTCGGAGTACCCCGAGCGCACCTCGGCGGCATCGTCGACGTCGAGGTGCGCAGGGGTCCAAATTAACCCATCGACATAGCGAAGCGCTGCTTTTGCGCGGGCGTCGAGCAGCGTCGAGTCCTGAAAGTGCTCGATATCGGCATAAAGCGACTCCGAACCGCCGGCGTCCAGTGCGGTGCTTTCGCGCAACGATTTGCACAGCCGGCAGTTGTGCTGCGCGGCGCCGCGCAGCCGGACCAGCTCGGCCGTGACGGGGTCCAGCGCGCGCATCCGGGCCACCGTGGGCAGGAAGTCGTCGAAGACCACGCTCGACGGCTCGGAGTCGTGATCCCACTCCACCGCGCCGCCGACCCAGCCGAGGTACTCCGCGCCGACACCCAACGCTTCCAGCCCGGCCCGCACGCGGGGCACGAAGTCGGCGATATACATGGCGACGACCACACCAAAGGTGCTGTCCCCCAACGCTTTGAACAACCGCGACCGCTGTTCGGGCGTGATCATCGTGACGTCGGTGCTGAATTGCTCGGCGAACTCGGCGACGACGGCCTCGGCCTCCGACCCCGGCTCGTCGACCGCGACCGCGGCGGGCAACGACGGTAAGGACAACGTTCGCGCGCACACACTCCGGACCAATCCGGTCATCCGACCGTCTCCGGGAGAGAGCGCTACCAGCTGATCTAGCACCCCAGCATTATTGCGCCTGGCTCACCGACGACATATGGAAATCGGGGATCCGCAGCGACGGCATCGCCGCCCGGGTGGCCCAATCGCCCCATTCGCGCGGCAGCGTCTTCTCGCTGACACCGGCCTCGGTGGCCCGCCGCAGCAGGTCCAGCGGGCTCTCGTTGAAGCGGAAGTTGTTGACCGCCGCGGTCACCTCGCCGTCCTCGATGAGGTATACGCCGTCGCGGGTCAGCCCGGTGAGCAGCAGGGTGGTCGGGTCGACCTCGCGGATGTACCACAGCGTGGTCAGCAGCAGGCCGCGCTCGGTGGCGGCGATCATGTCGGCCAGATCGGTCGACCCGCCGGTCATCACCAGGTTGTCGGCGGCCACCGCGACCTTCGCGTCGAACTTGGCCGCCGTGGCGCGCGGATAGGCCAGCGCGTTGATCACGCCGTCGCGGATCCAGTCGATCTGGCCGAGCTCCATCCCGTTGTCGAACACCGACGCCGTCTCCGAGGAGTGGCTCGTCGCGACGAACGGTGTGCACGCCAGGCCCGGCGCCATCGGATCGGAGAACAGCGTCAGCGGCAGGTCGGTGAGCCGCTCCCCCAGCCGGGTCCCGCCGCCGGGCGCGGAGAACGCGGTGCGGCCTTCCTGCGCGCCGCGGCCGGCCATCCCCCACGCCATGTAAAGCATCATGTCGGCCACCGCCGACGGCGGCATGATCGTCTCGTAGCGGCCGGCGGGCAACTCGACACGGCGCTCCGCCCAGCCCAGCCGCATCGTGAGGTCGTCGAGCAGCAAATCGGTTGGCACGTCGACGAAGTCGGGCGTACCGACACCGGCCCAGGCGCTGGCGTCGCCGCGCTTCGCGTTGATCTCCACCGCACCGGCGGGCTGGCTGTAGCGCCGCCGCAGCCCGGTCGAGGACGCCAGGAAGGTCGTCGAAACACTGTGGTGCGCAAAGCCATACAGCCGGTCGGCGCCGCGGAAGCCTCGGCTCAACGAGGAGGCGACGTCGGCGAACACCTCGGCACCGGTACCGGGCACCGGCGCGTCCCAGTCCGCGGGCACCCCGGTGTCGGCGAGCAGCGGCGCCGCGTCACCGGCCTCCGGCGCGGAACGGGCCGCCTCCTGCGACGCCGCCACCAGCCCCGGGTATCACGCGCGGGTCGACCTCCGTGGACACCACCGTGCCGATGAACGCGCTCATCGCCTCGGCGCACAATCGAAATCACGGTCGTGCTGCGGCTGACCGAAACCCCGTTGGTGGTCATCGAATTGCCCGCCCACCGCAGGTTCGCCCCGACCCGGTCGGTGACCAGCACCATGGTTTCGTCGGCGCCGCCGGCTTTGGCCGCCTCCTCCAGGACGAGGTTGACGACGTGCTGCGGGGTGATCATCGGCCGCCCTCCGCACGGGTGTTGAGCACGTTGACGCCGCGGAACAACGCCGACGGGCAGCCGTGGCTGACCGCGGCGATCTGTCCGGGCTGGGCCTTGCCGCAGTTGAACGCGCCGCCCAGCCGCCAGGTCGACGGACCTCCCACGGCTTCCATCGAATTCCAGAAGTCGGTGGTGGTGGCCTGATACGCGACATCGCGCAGCTGACCGTCCAGCACGCCGTCACGGATGCGGAAGAACCGCTGTCCGGTGAACTGAAAGTTGTAGCGCTGCATATCGATCGACCACGACTTGTCGCCGACGATGTAGATGCCGTCCTCGACGCGGCCGATCAAGTCCGCGGTGCTGATGTCCTCGGGGCTGGGCTGTAGCGACACGTTGGCCATCCGCTGGATCGGCACATGATGCGGCGAGTCCGCATACGAGCACCCGTTGGAGCGCGACTGACCCAGCTTCGGCGCGAACACCCGATCCAGCTGATACCCGACGAACACGCCGTCGCGCACCAGATCCCAGCTTTGCGCGGCCACGCCCTCGTCGTCGTAACCGATGCTGGCCAAACCGAATTCGACGGTACGATCGGCGGTCACGTTCATCACCGGCGAGCCGTAGCGCATGGTCCCGAGCTTGTCGGGGGTGGCGAACGAGGTCCCGGCATAGGCCGCCTCGTAGCCGATCGCACGGTCGTATTCGGTTGCGTGACCAATGGATTCGTGAATCGTCAGCCACAGGTTGGTGGGGTCGATCACCAGGTCGGTGGGCCCGGCAGTCACGCTGGGCGCCTTGACCTTCTCGGCCAGCAGCGACGGCAGCTGCGCGAGTTCGTCGGTCCAGTTCCACACCTCGTCGCCGACCAGCACCTCCCAGCCGCGGGCCATCGGCGGCGCCAGCGTCCGCATCGAATCGAAGCTGCCCGCCGCGGAATCGACGGTGACCGCATCCAGGACCGGCAGCACCCGCACCCGCTGCTGGGTGATCGACGATCCGAACGTGTCGGCGTAGAACACCTGCTCCTTGACGGCGGTCAGCCCGGCCGACACGTGGTCGACGCCGTCGGCGAGGCCAGCAACCTGCCGGAGTATTCCTGCAGCACGGCGATCTTGTCGGCGCCGGAAACGTCGAACGGGTCGATCTCGGTAGTTCGACACCCAGGTGGCGTCGGGGTAGACCGGCTCGGCCGCGAGCTCGACGCGCTCGGCGTTCAGCGTCGCCAGCGTGGTGGCCACGTGCACCGCGCGGCGCGCGGTCTCGGCCGCGACGGCCGGCGCCAACTCGGCGTGCGAGGCGAATCCCCAGGTGCCGTCGACGATCACCCGCACCGCCAGGCCGATCTGGCGGCCGGTCACCGCGGTCTCCAGCTCGCCGTCACGCAGCTGGATGACCTCGGTGCTTAGCCGCTGAATCCGTAGGTCGGCGTAGCTGGCCCCGGCCGCGGTGGCCGCGGACAACGCGGCTTCGGCCAGTTGGTGGCGCGGCAGGTCCAGGAAGTCGGCATCGATCCCCCGGTTCGGTGTCATTAGCCCCTATCCTCGCCCGTTTGAAATCCGAGTATCCGACCGTGGCCAAACGCCGTATCCAAATCAGCTTTCAGGCCAACCAGCAAACACTACAGTCCGAGCGCACCGGCCAAGCGGTTCGCCGCGTCCGACGCGTGTCCCTAGATGCCGTCAGGGATCGCTATGCCGTTGTGCCCCAACAGATCCGCCACCGCCCCGGCAGCCTCCCCGGGCGCGACGGCCTGCCCCGGCCGTCGCCGCCGGTGTCAGCTGTTCACGCCGGCGCTGCCGCTGGCAGAGTTGTTGACTCCCTTGCCGCCGCCCCCACCCGAGGTGGCGCTGCCGCCGCCGCTGCCTCCGCCGCCCGCAGCGCCGCCGCCGGTGCCGCCCGTCGAACCGGATGCGTTATTACCGCCGGCGCCGGCGGCGGCGCCGCCCCCGCCGCCACCGCCGTTGGGCGCACCGCCGATCGCACCGGCGCCGCCGGTACCGTTGCCAAGGTTGCTGGTGCTCACATTGCCGCCGGTCCCACCGCTACCGCCGGTTGCGGACGCGTTGCCGCCCGCACCGCCGCCGCCACCACCACCCCCTACCGCGCTGGAGAAACCGCCTGCGAAGGCCAAGGCACCCCCGCCGCCGCCGCCGCCTGCGCCGCCGGTGCCACCCGTGGTGCCACTGGCGGCCGCACCGCCACCGCCGCCGCCGCCAGTCCCGCCGAATCCAGTGGCTTGGTCGGCGCCAGTGATTTGCACGCCCGCACCGGAACCACCGTGACCCCCGCCCCCACCGGTACCGCCGGTGCCGCCGCTGCCGGCGCCGGCGCCGGCGCCGCCGCCGTTGCCACCAGCGCCACCGCCGCCACCACCGCCGGCGGTGATCGTCGTGGCGGTGCCGGCGGAAGCCGGAAGGTTGCCGCCGCCGTCGCCGGCGGTACCACCGGTGCCGCCCGTGCCGCCGTTACCGTTGGTTCCGCCGTTCGGGGTGGCGCCACCGGTGCCGCCGGTGCCGGCACTGCCGCCGTTGCCGCCAGTGCCGCCCACGCTGTTGTTGCTGCCGTCCCCGAACTGCCCGTTGCCACCGGTGCCGCCATTACCTCCGGTGCCGCCGGTGCCGGCGGTGCCGCCCGTGCCGCCAGCGTCGCCGCCGGTGCCGCCGGTCCCGCCGGTGCCGCCGGCCAAGCCCGAGGCGCTGGTAGGCCCACCGGTTTGGCCCGGGCTGTAGCCGAAGCCGCCGTTACCGCCGTTGCCGCCTTCGCCGCCGTCACCGCCGGCGCCCGAGGCCGCGGTGCCGCCGAAGCCGCTGCCGCCCGACCCTGGTGCCCCGCCGTCGCCGCCGGTGCCGCCCTGTCCGCCGCTGCCGCCGATCATCCCGGCGTTGCCCCGGTTGTCGGTGCCGACCCCACCTTGGCCGCCAGAGCCGCCGTCCCCGCCGTCGCCGCCGGTACCACCGGCACCCTGGTGGCCGCCGCCACCACTACCGGCGGCACCACCGTTACCACCGGTGCCACCGGCACCGGCCGCCCCGCCGGCAGTGCCGGCCGCCCCCGTGCCCGCCACCGTGCCGTTGTTAGCCCCGTTCCCGCCGGTGCCACCAGTGCCGCCCCGGCCGCCATTACCGGCGCTGCCCGAGGTGGTCGGGCCGCTGCCGGTAGTGCCGCCGGCGCCAGCCGCACCACCCGTGCCACCGTCACCGCCCAGGCCGCCCTGCCCGCCGGCGACCGCCGTGTTGGTGCTGGTGAAGCCGACACCGCCATGGCCACCGGTGCCACCGACCCCGCCGTCACCGCCGGTGCCCTTGGCGCCGCCGTCGGTTCCGTTGCCCCCGGTCCCGCCATTGCCGCCGTCGCCACCCAGGCCGCCCTGGCCACCTAGGCCGCTGGTGCCGGTGTTGTTGCCGCCGGTACCGCCGCCGCCACCCTGGCCGCCGGCGCCACCCTGGCCGCCGGCGCCGCCGCCGATACCGCCGACGCCCGCACCGCCGTCGCCTCCGTGACCGGCGTTGCCGCCGCTGCCGCCCTGGTCGCCCTGGGTGGGCGCTGCACCGCTACCGCCGGGGCCACCGGTGGCGCCCTGGCCGCCGTTGCCGCCGACGCCGCCGTCGCCACCTGTGCCGTTGGCGCCGTCACCGCCGCCGTCGGTGCCGTTGCCGCCAGTCCCCGCCGCCCCGCCGTTGCCGCCGTTGCCGGCGTTGCCGCCGTTCGACCCGTTGTTGAGCGCGCTGGCGTCGAAGCCCGCACCGCCGCCGCCACCGGTGCCGCCGTTACCGCCGACGCCGCCGTTGCCGCCACCGTTACCAGCGATACCAGCACCACCGTTGCCGCCGGTACCGCCGGCACCGCCGTTGGTGCCATCACCACCGTTTACGCCGGCGTTCGGGCCGGTCGTGCCGTTGCCGCCGTTGCCGCCGTCGCCGCCAGCCCCACCGTTACCGCCGGTGCCATTGGCGCCATCAGTGCCACCATCAGTCCCGGTACCCGCGGCGCCGGCCGCACCACCGTTACCGCCGTTACCGCCTTGGCCGCCATCGGTCGCAGTGCTGGCGTCGCCGGCCGCACCCGTGCCGCCATCACCACCGGTACCGCCGTTGCCTCCGTTACCCCCGTTGCCGCCACCCTGGCCGCCGATGCCCGCGCCACCGGCACCGCCGGTACCACCGCCGCCGCCGTTGGTGCCGTCAGTGCCCGCGTCGCCGGCATTCGGGCCCGTCGAACCGGTTCCACCGTCACCGCCCTGGCCACCGTTGCCACCGTTTCCGCCGACGCCGTTGGTGCCATCGGCGCCACCGTCGGTGCCGGTGCCCTCTGCACCAGCCCCACCACCAGTGCCGCCGTTACCGCCGCTAGCCGCCGTCGGTCGCAGTGCTCGAGTCACCGGTCTGCACCCGCCCCGCCATCACCACCAGTGCCACCGCTGCCGCCGTTACCGCCGTCGCCGCCACCGTACCGCCGACGCCCGCGCCACCGGCACCGCCGGTGCCACCCGCACCTGCGTTCGTGCCATCAGTACCCGCGTCGCCGGCATTCGGGCCCGTCGATCCCGGCTCCGCCGTCACCGCCCTGGCCACCGTTGCCACCGTTTCCGCCGACGCCGTTGCTGCCATCGGCGCCACCGTCGGTGCCGGTGCCCTCCTGCGCCAGCCCCACCACCAGTGCCGCCATTACCGCCCTGCGCCGCCGTCGGTCGCAACGTGCGAGTCACCGGTCTGACCGGCCCCGCCGTCACCACCAGCGCCACCGCTGCCGCCGTTACCGCCGTCGCCGCCACCGATACCACCGACGCCCGCGCCACCGGCACCGCCGGTACCACCCGCACCGCCATTGGTGCCATCAGTGCCCGCATCGCCAGCGTTGGGGCCCGTGGTCCCCGCGCCGCCGTCACCGCCGTCACCGCCGGCGCCGCCGTTGCCACCGACGCCGTTGCTGCCATCGGCGCCACCATCGGTGCCCGCCCCGGCCTGGCCAGCCGCACCACCGGTGCCACCATTACCGCCAGCGCCACCGTCGATCGGAACCGTCGAGTCACCGTCAGCACCCTGGCCGCCGCCACCACCGGTGCCGCCGTTCCCACCGACACCACCGTCACCGCCACTGATACCACCGACGCCCGCGCCACCGGCACCGCCGGTACCACCCGCGCCGCCATTGGTGCCATCAGTGCCACGCATTGCCAGCGTTGGGTTCACGCCCCTAGTCCCCTCACCGCCGTTACCGCCGTTACCGCCGGCGCCACCGTTGCCACCGACCCCGTTGTCTGCCATCGGCCCCACCATCGGTGCCCGCTCCGGCCTGGTCCGCCGCACCACCATTGCCACCATTACCGCCAGCGCCACCGTCGATCGGAACCGTCGAGTCACCGTCAGCACCCTGGCCGCCGCCACCACCGGTGCCACCGTTCCCACCGACACCACCGTCACCGCCATTGACACCACCGACACCCGCACCACCGGCACCACCGGTACCGCCCGCACCGCCATTGGTGCCATCACCACCGTTGTCACCCGGGTTCACGCCACCAGCACCATCACCGCCGTTGCCGCCATTACCGCCCGCACCACCGGTACCACCGAACCCGTTGTCACCGTCCGCGCCACCATCGGTACCGCTACCGCCGGTCCCGGCCGCACCACCATTGCCACCATTACCGCCAGCGCCACCGTCGATCGGAACCGTCGAGTCACCGTCAGCACCCTGGCCGCCGCCACCACCGGTGCCACCGTTCCCACCGACACCACCGTCACCGCCATTGACACCACCGACACCCGCACCACCGGCACCACCGGCACCGCCCGCGCCACCGTTGGTGCCATCACCACCGTTGTCACCCGGGTTCACGCCACCAGCACCATCACCGCCGTTGCCGCCATTACCGCCCGCACCACCGGTACCACCGAACCCGTTGTCACCGTCCGCGCCACCATCGGTACCGCTACCGCCGGTCCCGGCCGCACCACCATTGCCACCGCTACCGCCAGCACCGCCATCGACAGGAATGCTGGCATCGCCGTCTCTACCGTTGCCACCGGCACCGCCGGTGCCACCGTTACCGCCCTGGCCGCCGTCACCGCCACCGACGCCACCGACGCCCGCGCCACCGGCACCACCGGTACCACCCGCACCACCGTCCGTGCCATCAAAACCGTTATCGCCCGGATTTACGTCACTAGGCCCGTTCCCGCCGTTCCCGCCAGTGCCGCCGTTGCCGCCGCTGCCACCTGTGCCGTTGGTGCCATCAGCTCCGCCGTCGGTACCCGTTCCGCCGGACCCCGCCGCTCCACCAGTGCCGCCGTCGCCACCTCTCCCGCCGTTGAACTCCTGCCCGCCGGCGAAACCGTCCGCGCCGTTGCCACCGGTACCGCCGGTCCCGCCGTCTCCGCCGGCCCCGCCGTTACCGCCATTCACGCCGCCGATACCCGCACCGCCATTCCCGCCAGCACCGCCGGCACCACCATTGGTGCCATCACCACCGGCGTCACCGGCATTCACACCCGTGGCGCCCTGGCCACCGTTACCACCGGTACCGCCGACACCACCATCACCACCGAAGCCGTTCGCGCCGCCGGTGCCGCCGTCAGTCCCGAGACCACCGGCACCGGCCGCACCACCGTCACCGCCGTTACCGCCCTGGCCACCGTCGACCGGGACACTCGCATCACCATCAGCACCGGTACCGCCCTGACCGCCGGTCCCGCCGTCACCGCCGGCCCCGCCGTTACCGCCATTCACGCCGCCGATACCCGCACCGCCATTGCCGCCAGCACCGCCGGCACCACCATTGGTGCCATCACCACCGGCGTCACCGGCATTCACACCCGTGGCGCCCTGGCCACCGTTACCACCGGTACCGCCGACACCACCATCACCACCGAAGCCGTTCGCGCCGCCGGTGCCGCCGTCAGTCCCGAGACCACCGGCACCGGCCGCACCACCGTCACCGCCGTTACCGCCCTGGCCACCGTCGACCGGGACACTCGCATCACCATCAGCACCGGTACCGCCCTGACCGCCGGTCCCGCCGTCACCGCCGGCCCCGCCGTTACCGCCATTCACGCCGCCGATACCCCCACCGCCATTGCCGCCAGCACCGCCCGCACCGCCATCGGTGCCATCACCGCCCGCGTCACCGGCATTCACACCCGTGGCGCCCTGGCCACCGTTACCACCGGTGCCACCGACACCACCATCACCACCGACGCCGTTCGCGCCGCCGTTGCCGGCGTCAGTGGCCGTGCCGCCCGAACCGGCCGCACCGCCGTTACCACCGGTGCCGCCCGCGCCGCCGTTGTTGAGCACGCCGTCGGCGCCGTCACCGCCAGCACCACCGGTGCCGCCATCGCCGCCCTTGCCGCCGTCACCGCCGCCGACACCACCGACGCCCGCGCCACCAGCACCACCGGTACCGCCCGCTCCACCATCGGTGCCGGTGCCACCGTCGCCGCCATCACCGGTACCCGCCGTCCCGGCACCGCCGTTGCCGCCGTTACCGGCATTGCCGCCGTTACCGCCGATCCCGTTCGCGCCATCGTTGCCGCCATCGGTGCCTGAACCCGCGGCACCGGCCGCGCCACCTGTACCGCCGTCACCTCCAGCGCCACCGTTGTTGGTTATGCCGCCCGCGCCGTTGCCGCCATTGCCGCCGTAGCCGCCGTTGCCGCCATTACCGCCGTTACCGCCGCCGACACCACCGATCCCGGCACCACCCGCACCGCCCGTGCCACCGGCACCACCGTCGGCGCCATTGCCGCCATCGCCACCATCACCGCTGCCATTGGCGCCGGCCGCGCCGTTACCGCCGTTGCCGGCGGCCCCACCATTGCCTCCGGTGCCGTTAGCGCCGTTGCTGCCGCCATCAGTGCCCGTGCCGCCGGAGCCGGCCGCGCCACCATCAGCCCCACCACCGCCGGCCCCGCCGGCGGTGGTGATCCCCGCGCCACCATTGCCGCCATTGCCACCAAGACCACCAGAACCGCCGGCCCCGCCGTCGCCGCCGCCACCACCACCGATCCCGGCGCCACCCGCACCACCGGTGCCGCCGACACCGCCGTCGGTGCCGTTGACCCCGGCCCCACCGTCGCCCGTGCCGTTAGCGCCGTTGGCGCCGGCCCCACCGTTACCGGCCGCCCCGCCATTGCCGCCGGCGCCGTTCGCGCCGTCACTGCCGCTATCGGTGCCCAAACCGGCAGCCCCGGCGGCGCCACCGACGCCGCCGTTACCGCCCGTGCCGCCGTTGTTGAAAACACCCGCGGCACCATCGCCACCCGCGCCGCCGACGCCGCCGGTACCGCCGTTACCACCGTTACCGCCGCCGACACCGCCAACGCCGGCACCCCCTGCACCGCCGGCGCCGCCCGCACCACCGTCGGTGCCGTCGCCGCCGTTACCTCCGTCGCCGGTGCCCGCCGCACCGGCCGCGCCGACACCGCCGCTGCCGCCATCGCCGCCGTTACCGCCGGTGCCGTTGTTACCCGCAGTTCCGGCGGCACCCGTACCGGCGCCCGCCAGTCCACCCGCACCGGCGGCGCCACCGTCACCACCGATTGCGCCATCACCACCGGCGTTGGTGATCCCGGCCGCGCCGTCGCCGCCGTTACCGCCCTGCCCGCCATAGGAGCCATCACCGCCGTTGCCGTTGGTACCACCGTTGCCCGCGAAACCACCCTGACCGCCGTTACCGCCGGCGCCACCGTTGTAGCCGGCACCACCATCACCGCCGTCACCGGTGCCCGCCGCGCCCACATCGCCGTCGCCACCATGGCCGCCGTCGCCGCCGTTACCACCAGTGCCCGCGTTGCCCGCGGTGCCGGACGCACCCACGCCGCCACCGGCCAAACCGCCGTCACCCGCGTTGCCACCGTTGCCGCCGTTACCGCCGGCCTGGCCATCGCTGCCCACCCCGTTAGCGCCGATCGCGCCATCGCCACCGTCACCGCCGTTACCGCCCAGGCCGCCGTTGCCGTTGGTGCCACCGGCACCCGCCGCACCACCTTGGCCGCCAGCACCGCCCGCGCCGCCGTTAAAGCCACTGTCGCCGAACGTGGCGCCGTCATCGCCCCGGCCCCCGTTACCACCGGTGCCACCGTTACCGCCCACACCCGCATCACCGTCGGTGCCCCCGGTAGTGCCGCCAAGGCCCTCCGCGCCACCGGCGCCAGCGCCACCGCCGTTACCAGCAGCACCACCGGCCTGGCCATCGCCGCCCGAACCATCAGCACCAGACCCACCGCTGCCACCGGCGCCGCCGTTACCACCCAGACCACCGGAACCGTTCGTGCCACCGGTACCCGAGTTACCGCCATTACCGCCCTGGCCACCGGCACCACCGTTGAAGCCAGCCCCACCGGTGCCATCCACGCCGTTGTCCCCGGCCCCACCGTTACCGCCGGCACCGCCGGCACCACCGGTCCCGAAGTTGCCCCCAATGCCCGGCGTCCCCTGCCCACTACCCGCCGCGCCGCCCGCACCCGCATTACCACCGGCGCCACCGTCACCGCCGGCCTGACCGTCACTGCCCACGCCAGCCGCACCGTTACCACCGGTACCACCGGCGCCGCCGTTACCGCCGTTGCCGCCCGAGCCGATGTGCCTCCGGCCCCGGCCGTACCGCCCTGCCCACCCTGGCCACCGCTGCCGCCGGCAAACCCGGCACCACCAGGCGTGGAGGCGTCGTCGCCTACGCCACCCTGACCGCCGGCACCACCATTCCCGGCCACACCCGCGTTGCCCGTAGCGCCGACATTGCCGAACAACAGCGCCGAGGACGCACCAGCAGCCCCATCCGCACCCGCATTACCACCGTTGCCACCGTCGCCGCCGGTTCCACCGGCCACACCAAAGCCCACACCGTCAGCACCGTCGCTACCGGCGCCACCCAGGCCGCCGCCACCGCCGGTGCCGCCGGCGCCACTGGTCCCACCAAACAGCGCCCGGTTGGCTCCGCCGAGCCCACCTTCGCCGCCGTTACCGCCGTTACCGCCCGTCGCGCCGGGCTGCCCGGGCGCCGGCTGCGGCGCGCCCTCAGCCCCAGCACCACCGGCGCCGCCTTCCCCGCCGGCACCGCCCGAACCGTTCAGCGAGAACACCTGCCGGTTAGCTCCACCGGCACCGGCGTTACCGCCGTCCCCGCCGACGTCACCGGTGTTGGCCACGCCGCTCCCGCCGGCGCCGCCCATGCCGCCGGCGCCGCCGTTACCGCCGCCGATGAACCCGCTAGCCCCGCCAGCCCCGCCGTTACCGCCCGCCGCGCCGGTGCCCGCACCGCCGGAGCCGCCGATACCGCCGGCACCGCCAGCACCCCACAACCCCGCCTGACCGCCTGACCCACCGTTGCCACCGGCACCGGTGGGGTTGTCATAGCCCGCGCCGCCATTGCCGCCGTTGCCGATCAGCCAGCCACCGTTGCCGCCGTCGCCACCTTGAGGGTTGGCCGCCGTGCCCGCCGCTCCGTTGGCGCCGTTGACGAACAGCGAGCGCCCCGTCAGCAGCTCCACCGGCGAGAAGATCCCGAAGGGCTGCGCCGCCTGCACGATCGTCTGCAGCAGCCCGGAGCTGTTGACGTCGGCGGCCGCATACGCCGCCCCACCAGAACCCAACAGCTGCGCAAACGTCGAATGGAACTGCGCGCCTTGCGCACTCAGCGCCTGAAACTCCGCACCATAGTTGCCGAACAGCTTCGTGATCGCCGCCGACACCTCATCCAACGCCGGCGCCGCGATCCCCGTCGTCGACGGCGCCGCCGCCGATGTCGCTTGCTTGATCGCCTCCCCGATACCACTCAGATCCGCGCTCGCATTTGCGATGGCCTCGGGTACTGCGTTCAGAAAAGACGACATCTTGGACTCCAATCACCGCGGGAGTGAGACACACCAAGGGAACAATCCCCAAGACAGGCGCCAAAAAACGCTACGCGCATGAGGGCCCGCGCGAGACGCGATTCGACAACCACGTGGGATCGATGCAACTGCTTGAGCGATTTGCCGGCCGACGCCCCTGTCCACACGTCACGGGTTGCTTCGGCGACGCGAGGCGTCGCAGGCCGGCGCAAGTCCGCCGAGGTGGTCTCGATGCGTTGAACAGTCCCGGCTGACCCACAAAAAAAGGGCCCCAACGAACCGCGTCTTTGCGGCTACCGGTATGAGGATTTGCGGTGAATCCGGCCCGATGCGGAGAGGTCGACGGCGGTGGTGCGCTCGGTGCCCGCCTAGTCGGTGCCTGGTTTCGCCAGGCTCACAAGCCCCGCGTTCGGTATCACCAATCAGCACCAACGACCGGCTTTAATACATCCATGCCCGACGCGCCCCGCCGATCCACCGCGCTGGGATACGCCTTGCTCGCGCCGAGCCTGTTCGGGGTCCTCGCGTTTCTGCTGTTGCCAATCCTGGTCGTGATCTGGTTGAGCCTGTATCGGTGGGACCTGCTGGGGCCGCTGCACTACGTCGGCCTGGCCAACTGGCGCTCGGTGTTGGCCGACTCCGACTTCGTCAACTCGCTGGTGATCACTACCATCTTCGTGGCCATCGTCGTCCCGGCGCAGACGGTGCTCGGGCTGTTGGCCGCGTCGATGCTGGCTCGCCAGCTGCCGGGGACCCCGGTGTTTCGCACCCTGTATGTGTTGCCGTGGATCTGCGCGCCGCTGGCGATCGCGGTGTTGTGGCGCTGGATCCTGGCTCCCACCGATGGCGCGGTGAGCGCGCTGCTGGGGCACCGGATCGAATGGCTGTCCGATCCCACCCTGGCGTTGCCGGTCGTGTCGGCCGTCGTCGTCTGGGCCAACGTGGGCTATGTCGCGTTGTCGTTCCTGGCGGGCTTGCTGGCGATCCCCGACGAGATCCACGCGGCCGCGCGCACCGACGGCGCGAACGCCTGGCAGCGGTTCTGGCGGATCACCCTGCCCATGCTGCGTCCGACGACATTCTTCGTGCTGCTCACCGGAATCGTCAGCACCGCACAGGTTTTCGATACCGTCTACGCGCTGACCGACGGCGGCCCGAGAGGCCGCACCGACCTGGTGGCGCATCGCATTTACGCCGAGGCGTTCGGCGCGGCGTCGATCGGGCGGGCGTCGGTGATGGCGGTCGTGCTGTTCGTCATCCTCATCGGCGTCACCTTCGTCCAGCACGTGTACTTCCGGCGGCGGATCAGCTATGACCTCACCTAGTCGCCCGAGTCGCTATCTCACCGCCCTGCCGAATGCGGTGGTCTACGCCGGCCTGGTGCTCGGTGCGTTGATCACGTTGGTGCCGTTCGGGCTTGGCGTGCTCACCTCGTTCACCTCGGAGCATCAGTTCGTCACGGGCACGCCGCTGCAGCTGCCGCGGCCCTTCACGTTGCAGAACTACGGCGACCTGGCCGGCGCCGGGTTCGTCCGCGCCGCGGCGGTGACCGCGTTGATGACGGCGGTGATCCTGGTGGGCCAGTTGACGTTTTCGGTGCTGGCCGCCTACGCGTTCGGGCGGTTGGAGTTTCCCGGACGCGACGCGCTGTTCTGGGTCTACATCGCGACGCTGATGGTGCCGGGCACGGTCACGGTGGTGCCGCTGTATCTGATGATGGCGCAGCTGGGCCTGCGCAACACGTTCTGGGCGCTGGTGCTGCCGTTCATGTTCGGGTCCCCCTACGCGATCTTCTTGCTGCGCGAGCACTTTCGCCTCATCCCCGATGACTTGATCAACGCCGCGCACCTCGACGGCGCCAACACCCTCGATGTGATCGTCCACGTGGTGATCCCGTCCAGCCGGCCGGTGCTGGCCGCGCTGACGCTGATCACCGTGGTGTCGCAGTGGAACAACTTCATGTGGCCGCTGGTCATCACCAGCGGCCACCGGTGGCGGGTTCTCACGGTGGCGACCGCAGACCTGCAGTCGCGCTTCAACTCTCAGTGGACGCTGGTGATGGCGGCGACGACGATTGCGATCGTCCCGCTGGTCCTGCTGTTCGTGGCGTCCCAGCGGCACATTGTCGCGTCGATCGTCGTCTCGGGGCTGAAGTGAGCCGGCCGCGCTTTTCGACGCTGGCCGCCGCGGCGGTGGCGCTGGTGGCGGCGTTGTTGGGTGCGACCGCGGTGCTGATGGACTGGTACGACCACCCCTACGGCGGCAAGGTGGTGGTGACGGTGCGGATTTGGGCCGGGCCGATCGCCGAGGCATATCGGCAATCGTTCGAGGCTTTCCATCGCGCGCACCCCGATATCGAGGTGCACACCAACATGGTGGCCTACTCGACCTACTTCAACACGCTGCGCACCGATGTCGCCGGAGGCAGCGCCGACGACATCTTCTGGCTGTCCAACGCCTATCTCGCGGCCTACGCCGACAGCGGCCGGTTGCTCGACATCGGCAAGGCCCTCGGCCCGGGCGCGGCCTCGGCCTGGGAGCCGGCCGTGGTGGACCAGTTCACCCGCGGCGGCGCGCTGTGGGGCGTGCCGCAGTTGACCGACGCCGGCATCGCCGTGTTATACAACGCCGACCTGCTCGCGGCCGCCGGCGTTGATCCCGCCCAGCTGAACACACTGCGCTGGGACCCGCACGGCGAGGACACCCTGCGTCCGATGCTGGCGCGGCTCACACTGGATGCTGACGGAAATGCCGCAGGGACAATGCGTTTCGACGACACGCGTGTGCGGCAATACGGCTACAACGCGGCCAACGACGCGCAGGCCATCTACCTGAATTACATCGGTTCGGCCGGCGGCGTCTTTCAGCGCGGCGACCAGTTCGCCTTCGACAATCCCGCGGCGATCGAAGCCTTTCGCTATCTGGTCGGCCTCATCAACACCGACCACGTCGCACCACCGTCGTCGGACACCAACGACAACGGCGACTTCTCCCGCAATCAGTTTCTGGCGGGCCGGATGGCCCTGTTCCAGTCCGGCACCTACAACCTGGAGCCGGTGGCGCACTATGCCCAATTCCGCTGGGGCGTGGCGATGATGCCGGCGGGGCCCAAGGGACGAGTGAGCGTCACCAACGGCATTGCCGCCGCCGGCAATGCGGCGTCCAAGCATCCGGATGCGGTGCGCCAGGTGCTGGCCTGGATGGGCAGCAGCGAGGGCAACGCGTATCTGGGTCGCGGCGGTGCGGCCATCCCGGCGGTGCTCTCCGCGCAACCGGTATACGACAATTACTGGGCCGCGAAGGGAGTCGACGTCTCACCGTTTTTCAGGGTGCTGGATGGCCCCCGCATCCCGGCGCCGGGAGGGGCCGGCTTCGCCGCCGGAAACGACGCGCTGCAAAGCTATTTCAACGAGATGTTCCTTGGCCGCGGCGATGTCGCGGCCACGCTGGGGAAGGCTCAGGCGGCGGCCAACGCCGCAGCACGCCGTTAGAAGAAAAAAAGGGGATGTCATGCCTGGATGGTGGATTATTGCGATCCTGTTTTTCCTGCTCGGGGCCGCGCTGCTTGTCGGGAGCGTGTTGGTCGACCAGAAGGGCCGGAAGAGGCTGTGGGCCATCACGGCCGCCGCTGCGTTGTTCGGCGTGCTCTTCACCCTCGTGAGCGCCTACGACAGGGTGGACACCCGCAACGTCGGGATCATCACCGAGTTCGGCAAGCCGGTGGGGGTGCACGGCGCCGGGATCGTGTGGCACGCACCGTGGCGCAAGGTCAGCGAGCTGTCCGAGGCGATCCAGTTGCAGGCATTCGAGTCCACCAGTTACGACGACGCCAGTGCGGGCCGGGGCGTGAACGGCAACCCGGCGGCGATCAACGTGCGGCTGGCCAACAACTCCAACGCGTACGTCGATGAGAACCTGAACTGGCGGCTACGGGAAGGCGCGGCCCCCAAGCTGTTTCAGGATTACGGCGGGGCCAACGTGTTCCAGACGATCAAAGAGCAGTTAGTGGACCGGCAGGCTCAGGTCGCATTATCGAAGGTGTTCGCCACCTTCAACCCGCAGGTCATGCTGGCGGCCGCGGCCAATGCGCCGGGCAGTGCCCAGCAGATGCCCGCACCGTCCCAGGGCGCGGATCTGCCGGCGATGGCCGGGCAGGTCAAAAGGGACCTGCAGGACGCGGTGGGTTCCGAGATCGAGATTCTCGACGTGCGAATCCCGCGGATCTTTTACGACCAGCCGACCCAGCAGCGCATCGACGCCTACAACCAGAAGGTCCAGGAAACGATCAACGCGCAGCAGGATGTCAAGACCGCGGAGCAAAACCGGCTGGCCGCCGAGCAACGCGCCAACCAACCGCCACCGGACCTGCGGATCGCGATCTTCAACTGCCTCACCGATCAGGTGAAGAACGGGCGCGACCCCGCGGGCTGCTGGGGCCAGATCGGCGGCCAGCCCCTGGTGCAGGTGCCGCGCGGATGATCAATGCGTAGTGTTCAGCGCGCTGTGGCGGCGGCCCCACACCAGATAGAAGACCAGCGCCAGCGCGACCCAACCGGTCAACGCGATCCAGGTGTACCAGTGCAAGCTGAACAGGATGTACCCGCACGCCAGCACCGAAAGCACCGGCGTGACAGGGTAACCGGGCACCTTGAATGCGCGCGGCAGGTCCGGCTCGCGTACCCGCAGGACGATCACCCCGATCGACACGACGATGAACGCCGTCAGCGTACCGATGGACACCATGTCCGCCAGCTTGTCCAGCGGCACGACGGCCGCCAGGATCCCGGTGACGATCATGACGATCACCGTGTTGGTCACCGGGGTCGACGTGCGTGGGTTCACCATCGCGAACCGCTTCGACACCAACCCGTCGCGAGCCATCGCATACAGGATCCGGGTCTGGCCATAGAGCGTGATCAGCGTGACGGTGAAGATTGAAATCACCGCGCCCGCAGCCAGAATGGTGCCGGCCCACGCGCCGTGCGTGACGTTGTCGAGGATGGTGGCCAGTCCGGCTTCCTGCTGGTGGGCGAAGTCCTGCCAGGGCTGCGCGCCGAGCGCGGCGAGCGCGACCAGAATGTAGACGCCCGTGACGATCACGAGCGCGGAGATGATCGCGCGTGGCATGGTCTTCTGCGGGTCTCGCACCTCTTCGCTCGCCGTTGACACCGCATCGAGGCCGATGAAGGTGAAGAAGATGGTGCCCGCCGCCGACCCGATTCCCGCGACGCCCAGCGGCGCAAAGTCCTTGAGCTGATTGGCATCGAAAGCAGTGAACGCGATGGCCGCAAACATGATCAGGACGCCCAGCTTGACCACCACCATGATCGCGGTGACCCGCGCCGACTCGCTGGCCCCGCGGATCAGTAGCAGCCCGCACGACGCGATCAGGATGACCGCCGGCAGGTTCACGTAGCCGGGTGCGGCGTCCCACGGTGCCCCCGACAGCGCCTGCGGCAGCTGGAAACCAAACAGATTGTGCAGCAGCTTGTTCACGTAGCCGCTCCAGCCGACCGCGACCGCCGCGGTGGAGACCCCGTATTCCAGCAGCAGGCACGCCGCCACGCCCACCGCGACACCTTCACCCAGCGTGGTGTAAGCATACGTGTACGACGAACCCGAAATCGGCACGGCGGAAGCCAATTCGGCGTAGCACAGCGCCGCCAGACCGGCCGCGACGCCGGCGATGAGGAACGAGACCAGCACGGCCGGACCGGCCTCGGGCACCGCCTCGGCCAGCACGAAGAAGATGCCGGTGCCGATCGTCGAACCGACCCCGAACATGGTCAGCTCGAACGCGCCGAAGCTCGGCTTGAGGTGTGCCGAAGCACCGTGCGCGACGGGAGCGTCGGTCGTGGGTCGGCGTCGCAGCAGCTGCTCAGTCAGGCCGATCGCAGGAGCTCCCATCAACCGAAATTATCAGGCCTCCAGCAAAGCGACAGCAAACTGGGCCACCGCCCAGTCGATCTCCTCGGCGGTGATCACCAGCGGCGGCGCGAACCGCAGCGTCGAATCATGGGTGTCCTTCACCAGGACGCCCCGCTCGGCCATCCGCAGGCTGATCTGTTTGCCGGTGGCCAGGCTCGGGTCGATGTCGACGCCGGCCCACAGGCCCAGCCCACGCACCGCCGTCACGCCCTTTCCGATCAGCTCGCGCAGGCGGTTGTGCAGGTGGGCACCGAGTTCCCGCGAGCGGATTTGGAATTCGCCGCGCTCGAGCATGGACACCACGGTGGTGCCGATCGCCGCGGCCAGCGGGTTGCCGCCGAATGTCGAGCCGTGTTCGCCGGGATGCAGCACCCCGAGGATGTCGCGGTCGGCGACCACCGCGGACAGCGGAACCACGCCGCCGCCGAGCGCCTTGCCGAGCAGGTACATGTCGGGCACCACGTCCCAGTGGTCGCACGCGAAGGTGTAGCCGGTGCGCGCCAGCCCCGACTGAATCTCGTCGACGATCATCAGCACGTCGCGTTGGGTGCACAGGGCACGAACACGCGGCAGGTACTCGTCGGGCGGGACGATGATGCCCGCCTCGCCCTGGATCGGTTCCAGCAGCACGGCGACGGTGTTCTGGTCGATCGCGGCGGCCAGCGCGTCGGCGTCGCCGTAGCGCACCGAGCGGAATCCCGGTGTGAAAGGCCCGAATCCGTCGCGCGCGACCGGGTCCGAGGAGAAGCTGACGATGCTGATCGTGCGGCCGTGAAAGTTGTTGTCGGCCACGATGATGTTGGCCTGGCCCTCGGGGACGCCCTTGACGTCGGCGCCCCACTTGCGGGCGACCTTGAGGCCGCTCTCGACGGCCTCGGCGCCCGAATTCATCGGCAGGACCATGTCTTTGGCGCACAGGCCGGCCAGCGCGGCGCAGAACGGCCCGAGCCGGTCGGAGTGGAAGGCGCGACTGACCAGCGTCACACTGTCGAGCTGGGCGTGGGCGGTCGCGATGATCTCGGGGTTGCGGTGGCCGAAGTTGACTGCCGAGTAGGCGGCCAGGAAATCGAGGTAGCGCCGGCCGTCGACATCGGTGATCCACGCGCCCTCGGCGCTGGCCGCGACCACCGGTAACGGCGAATAATTGTGCGCCGCATACGTTTCCACCATGTCGATGGCGGCTTCAGTTTCGAGGATCGGCCGGGCCCCGAGTATGGTCATGCAAATACCTCCAGCGTGCAACATTTGACGGATCCGCCGCCCTTGAGCAGCTCGGACAGCTCGACACCGACCGGCTCGAAGCCCGCGTCTCCCAATTGCTTAGCAAAACCCGTTGCGGCGGATGGCAACACAACGTGCAGGCCGTCGGAGACGACGTTGAGCCCGAGCACATAAGCGTCGGCGCTGCTCACCACGATGGCGTCGGGGAACAGCACCTGCAGTTGTCGCTGCGCAGCCGGGCTGAACGCCGGTGGGTAGTAGGCGATGGTGTGGTCGTCGAGCACCGCCAGCGCGGTGTCGAGGTGGTAGAAGCGCGGGTCCACCAATTCCAGGGACACCACCGGCATGCCCAGCATGGACGAGATCTCGCCGTGCGCGCGCTGGTCGGTGCGGAACCCGTATCCCGCCAGCACCATCTGGCCGACCAGCAGCAGGTCGCCCTGTCCCTCGTTGACGTGCCGGGTCGTCAATGGCCGGTACCCGCGCGACGCCATCCACTCGGCGTAGGCCTTCGACTCACCGGCGCGCTCGGCGAATCGGAACCGCGCGACGATGGCGATGTCGCCGGCGACGAAGCCGCCGTTGGCGGCGTAGACCATGTCGGGCAGTCCTGGCACGGGCTCGACCAGGTCGACGGCGTGGCCCAAGTCCAGATAGGTCTGGCGCAGGCGTTCCCATTGCGCGTACGCCACGTCCAGGTCGATGGGCGCGCTGACGTCCATCCACGGGTTGATCGCGTACTCGACGGCGAAGAACGTCGGCGGCGTCATTGCGTACCGGCGCGGCGTGGGGCTGCGCTTGATGGCTTCGGCGTCTTGCCATGCGCCCGGCGCGGCAACATAGTAATCCGTCATGAAATCAACGATATTTGGCGGCGTTAGCACAATCAAACGCCGGATATTGCGTGTCCATGAACGATTAATTGCGCTAATCTGACTGTAGCGAAGATTTATTGCGCCGATGCGACGAGGGGGACGATGGACCGGCTCGATGACACCGACGAGCGCATCCTTGCCGAGCTGGCCGAGCATGCGCGCGCCACCTTCGCCGAGATCGGCCAGAAGGTGAATCTGTCGGCGCCGGCGGTCAAGCGGCGCGTTGACCGGATGGTCGACGCCGGCGTGATCAAGGGCTTCACCACGATCGTGGACCGCAACGCCCTGGGCTGGAACACCGAGGCCTACGTGCAGGTGTACTGCCACGGCACGATTGCGCCCGATCGGCTGCGCGCGGCGTGGGTGGAGATGCCCGAGGTCGTCAGCGCGGCCACGGTGACGGGCACGTCCGACGCGATCCTGCATGTGCTCGCCCGCGACATGCGGCACCTGGAGACGGCTTTGGAGCGCATCCGGTCGAGCGCCGATATCGAGCGCAGCGAGAGCATTGTCGTGCTGTCGAACCTGATCGACCGGATGCGGTCTTAGAAGCGCAGGAACTTCCGGCGCGCGACAGACCCCGACGATCGACGAGATGCATACGGCCACGGCTGATTTCGTTCAGGCACCGAATCAGCACGAACCTGTTTCAACTGCATCCGCAGGTGCGCGCGCAGGTCATCAAGATCCGGATCCGTCCAGCGGTTGACGGCCTCGATCGGGTCGAGGGTCAAGTCGTACAGCTCCCACTGGTCGTCGACGGGTGATGTCCGGTACGTCTCGCCGCCCAGCCCGCTGGCCGCCAAGTGCCGCACTCCCGGCTCGGTCCATGTGCTCGGGTCGTCGAAGGTGCGAACCAGCTTCCAGAGGTGGCCGTCGATAGACACCACCAGCCCCTCGAAGTTCGAGCCGACGTGGGCAGGGACCCGGATGCGCAGCGGTGCAGGCGGATTCACCGTGCGCCGAAGGCGGCGCGCAAGGCCCGAGGCGCCGCTGTCCCCCTCGAGCATGTTGTCGCGCGTCATGATGTAGACGGCGCGGGTCTCGTCGGCGGCCGCGCCGTCCACCACCGGCATCAGGTTGCGCCCCGGCAGTTCATGCACCTCCGAGAACGATTCGGCCAACGCACCCGCCACCGCCGACACGTCGACGCCGGCGGCCCCCAGCAGGGTCGGGACCAGGTCGACGTGCGACGTCGGCGCCATCACCTCGCGGGGCGTCGTCGCAGCAGCGCCGATGCGCGCGATCACGAACGGCACCCGGGTGGCTTCGTCGTACAGGTTGAACCACTTCTGGTGCAGCCCGCCATGGGCGCCAAGTAGATCGCCGTGATCGGCCGTGCGCACCAGCACCGCGTTCTGCGACCCGCCCTCGGTGACCGCGCGCCGGACCCGGTCGATCGGAGCGTCGACCTCGGCGTGCAGCCGGTAGTAGAGGTCGCGGTAGCGCTGGGCGTTGCTGTCGTAAGTCCGGTTAACCACGGGGGCGGGGCCGTAGCCCGAGTAGTACGCCTCGCGGAACGCGATCTGCGCCGCGGGCTTGGTCGACAGATCCTCGTCGGCGGTGGGTGCCGCCGGCACCGGCGGCGGGTCCAGCGGCGACGGCCGCACCGGGCCACGCGGTACCCACGCCGGAAACAGCACGATGTCATGGGGATTCACGAAGCTGGCGACCAAAAGAAAAGGACGCAAAGCCTGCTCGTCACCCGAGCGCCGACGCGCGTACCGGTCCGAAAGCCACGCCACGACCCGGTCGGCGATCAGCGGGTCGCGCCGAATGCCGGCGTTGGCCAGGAGCGCGCCGTGCGGTTCCGGGCCGACCCATCCCGAAAAGCCAAACGGCCTTAAAGGATCCGCATCGAGATAGCGTTGCACCGCCTCGGGATCGACGATCCCGTCGTCGTCGTTGGTGGCCAGTGGACGGCCCGTCGCGTGGTCGGTGAGGTCCGCGTGCGAGATGTGCCACTTGCCGTCGTAGTGGGTGTCGTATCCCGCCGCGCGGAACCAGTTGCCCAGCGTCGGCACCTCGCCGGGGCGCAGCCAGCGCATCCGCGAATCGTCGGCCGTCTTTCCGATGCCGTCAGTCTGGGTGACTCCGTGCAGATCCGGATAGTGCCCGGTGAAGATCGTGGGGCGGCTGGGCACGCAGGCGAGCGAGCCGGTGTAGTGCCGGACGAAGCTGACGCCGTGATCGTCGAACCATTTGCGGCCGGCCAACGTTCGGGCGCGCCACGCCAGCACATCGGCAGCCTCGTACGGGGGAACCGCGCGTTCCTCGTCGGTCATGACCACAATGACGTCGGGGACGTCGGGCCGATCAGACACGGGCGTTCTCCAATCGGTTCGCCAACCCGGCCAGCATCGAGTCGGACTGTCGCGCCATGAAACGGCACAGGGCGAGTTCGGCCAGCCGGTGTACCGTCCGCGGCCCGATGTCGACTGTGCTGGCCAAGGCGACGACCGTGGACTCCGGCGCGCTGACAGCCAGCGTCCAGCGGTTGGTCACCCGGCGCAGTCGTTTGGGCAAGCCCTCGATGTCATAGGCCAACACCCGCGGCGGGTCGAACTCGGTGATCCGTTCCACCAGGGCGTCGCGACCCAGCTGGACTCGCCGCGCCGTGCCAATAAACCCGCCGTCGGGCCCGGAAAACAGGATGCACGAGTGGTCGGCCCCGGGAGCCCAGGAACTGAGCGCACCAAAGTCGGCGAGCACATCCCAGATTTCTTGCGCGCGAGCCGCAATGGTGCGGGTGCGCTGAATGTCGGCCACCCGCTCACGCTACGCGACTACATCAACGAGACGCCGTGAAATATGGTCTCGATTGCGACCGCTGCCCCGCAGGCCGCCACCGTGATTCCGATCGTCACCCAGTCCGCCATTTTCGGGCGCGCCGGATTGGCGGACAACTGGCCGGTGCCGCCACGGGCGGTGATCGCATCGCCCATTTCGTCGGCACGCCGCAGCGTCACCACGATGGCGACGGCCAACAGATCGATCAGCTCCAGCGCATGCCGGTGCCGTCGCGCCCTGCGGCTACGTGGGACGCGCTTGGGCCGCAGCCGACGGGCCGCATACAGCACCTGGAACTCGTCGATCAACATCGGAAAGGCGCGCAGCGCCAAAGCCAGCGCCACCGCCCATTCGTCGACCGGGACCCGCAGCAGCCGCAGCGGGCGGCCCAAAGTCGCCAGCGCAGGCCCGATTTCGGCGACGTTGGTAGTCCAGGACACCATCGCCCCCAAGCCCAGGAGCACGATCGTCAGCGCCGTGATCCGCAGGAAATGCAGCGTCCCGCCCAGAGCGACGTGCACTCCGGCGATCGACAGCACTGGACTTCCACCGGCCAGTGCCGCGGTGGAGCCACCCAACGCGATGATGAACCACATCCAGGCCGGCACCGACGGCAGCGCGCCGCGCGGAATGTGCGCGATGCGGGCCGCCGCCAGCACCAGGGCCGCCACGAACCCGATCGTCACCCAGCCCGGGTAGAACGTCAGCAGCACCGAAATACCAAACACCACGAGCAGTTTGGTGCCGGCCCACAGATCGTGGATGGCCGAGGTTCCGGGGATCGGGATCAGCAACACCACCGGACGCGACGTGCGTCGCGTGCCGCTTTCTTCGGTGAGCGCTGCGTTGGTCACGCGACCCCCTCGGCCGCGGTCGAGACGGATTCCACCACACCGTCGCTCAAATGCAACGTTCGCGGGCAGAGGTCCTCCAGCCCGGCGAAGTCATGCGAGATCACCACCACCGTCAGGCCCCGCTCGCGGCGCAGCTCCTCCAGCAGCTGCAGCAGGCCGCGCTGGCTGGCCGCGTCGAGTCCGGCCAACGGCTCGTCGAGGATCAGCGCGCGGGGCGAACACGCCAGCAGTCCGGCCAACACCACACGGCGCATCTGGCCGCCGCTGAGCTGGTCGATGCGCCGCTTGGCCAGGGTGGGGTCGAGCCCGACGACGGCCAGCGCGGCCGCCACTCGGTCTTCGTCGCGATACGAAAAGCCCGCCGCGGAAGCCACTTCCATGTCGACGCGGCTGCGCATCAACTGCAGTCGCGCGGCCTGGAACGACAACGCCACCGCCCCGACTTGCTCGTGGGTGGGCCGGCCATCGACCAGGCAGACGCCGCTGGTGGGAACGGTGAGCCCGGCCATGATCCACGCCAGCGTGGACTTGCCCGAGCCGTTCCCGCCGTGAATGAGGACGCCGTCGCCCTGCTGCACCACGAAGTTGACGTCGCGCAGCGCGGTCTTGGCCCAGGGGGTGCCGCTGCCGTATTCGTGCCCGATACCGACGAGCTCGAGCGCCGGTGCCCCGTCGCGGCGATCCGTGGTGACGGTCGGCAGCGGGGGCTTCGCGGTTTCGACCATGCCGGCGTTATCCGGCGACTCGCTGAGGTTGACGGTGCGGTCCGCCGCGGCGGCCTCGTCGTTGTAGTGCGTGATGTGCACCAAAGCGGTCTGGTGTCGTTGCGTCAGCCCGGCAAGCACGCCCAGCAGCGCGTCGCGGCCCTGCTGGTCGACCATCGTGGTGACCTCATCGGCGATCAGCAGCGCCGGTTCGCGGGCCAGCGCGGCGGCCAGCGCGAGGCGCTGCAGCTCACCGCCGGACAGGCTCCCGGTGTCGCGCTCGGCAAGGTCCTCGAGGCCGACCTCGGCCAGCAGCCGGTCGACGTCGACCTTCATCCCTGGAGGCATCCCCCACACCACGTCGTCGGCGACCCGGGTGCCCAGGACCTGGCTTTCCGGGTGCTGCAGGACGACGGCCGTGCCGCCCGGTTTGCCCAGCCCCACCGCGCCGGGGCGCTCCACAGTGCCCGACGTCGGCTCGCGGCCGGCCAGGATCAGCATCAGCGTCGTCTTCCCGGAACCGTTGGAGCCGGTGACCGCAAGGTGTTCGCCGACCTGCAGATCCAGGCTGAGCTCGCGCAGCGCGTCCTGGCCGGTGCCGGGATAGCGGAACCGCACCTTGTCCAGACGCACCGGGACGGGTCCGACCGGCAGATCCGCGCCGCCGGGGCCGGGGGGGTCGAGCTTGTGCACGTCGGGAATGCCGCGCATGCGCTCCAGCACCCGCGACAACGCCCACCAACCGATCAGCGACACGACGAGAACCTGGACGACCGAGGACACCAGCATCACCCACGGCCAGTGCTGCAGCCCGACAACGAAATAGCGCTTCAGGTGGTCGGCGGCCGCTTGCAGATGGACCCACGTCAGGACGGAAGCGACCCCGTCCACGTTCGCGGTCATGGCCTTGAAGATCAGGTTCCGCAGCCGGGTGAGTACCTCCAGGGCTGCGACATTGCCGACGCCCGATAGGAAGCCGGCGACCAGTGCCGTGACGACCACAGTCGGCATGCCGCGACGGGTGCGTTTGACGAATCCGGTCAGCCCACCGACGTAGGCGCTGTTGCTGACGGCCAACAAACCGCCGAGCCCGGCGATCAAGAAGGCGATCATCCCGGCCGCAACCGTGGCGGCGACGAGCACCCGCAGGCGGTAGCGGAAGGCCAGCAATCCCATCGGCACGGTGCCCAGCAACGCCAGGCCCGCCGCGAACGGAACTACGACGGAGATGATCGCGGTCGCGGCGCACAGCGCGGCCAATACGGCGGCCTGCGCCAACTCGACCGGTTGCAGGGGTCCACGCCGACGGTGCGAAGGATCGGGGTCGGGCGCGGACACGGTATCGATTCTGCCAGGCGTCGGTGCCATGTCGCTGCAGCACACCGTGTGACATGCGTCTTTAGATTGCAGACCGTCCTCGTGCTCTCGCTTAGCAAAGCTATGGAACTATGGACAGATGAACTCGTCCGCAACCACACGCCCCGCCGACGCCGGCGGCGCGGCGAACACCGAGCCCGGCCAGGGCCTGGGGGCGGACCTGCTGGCGGTGGTCGCGCGGCTCAACCGGCTGGCCACCCAGCGCATCCAGATGCCGTTGCCGTCGGCGCAGGCCAGGCTGCTCGCCACCATCGAGATGCAGGGCGAGGCCCGAATCGGCGACCTCGCCGCCGTCGATCACTGCTCGCAACCGACGATGACCACGCAGGTGCGACGGCTCGAAGAGGCCGGCCTGGTCACCCGCACCGTCGACCCCGGCGATGCCCGCGCGGTCCGAATCCGCATCACGCCGCAGGGGATGCGCACACTGTCGGCGGTGCGGGCAGACCGCGCGGCTGCCATCGAGCCGCAACTCGCCCAGCTCGAGGCGCGGGACCGCGAGGTCTTGTCCGACGCGGTCGAGGTGTTGCGCCGTCTTCTCCAAAACGCCTCCACCGGGTTGGGCCGCAACACTCTCTGATCAGCACACTTCTGGTGCTAAGACCCCTGCAGCGGGTAAACACGTAGGCATGCGGACCGGGGTCAATCGATGACAGGCGCCTCCTCGGCCTCCCCTTTGACCGTCTGGGTCGGACCGATGAGGTACGTCTTTCACCCTGGCCGCGACGTCATTGTCGGGTACGGCAGCCAAGCCGACATTCCGCTGGACAGCCCCGGTGCCCCGGGTGCAATGCCGCAGGCCCCGCGCCCGGTGGTCGCGCTGCGGTTCAACGGCAGCAACTGGACGGCCATCGAGCGGAGCCCCGACGGGATGTTCGTCGACGGGGCACGGGTGTCGATGATCGATGTCCGCGACGGCCAGGTGATCACCGTCGGCCATCCGCGGCAGGGTCCCCGATTGATCCTTGGCGTCGGACCCGCGCTCGCGCCGGAGCCGCCCGCACCGGCGCCGCCGCCCAGGCCCGACCCGCACGCTCCGACGCAAGCCACCACCCAGCGAATGCGGGTGCCGACGTCGCCTGTGCCCCCGCCTCTTCCTCCGGCGGCCCCGCCTCTTCCTCCCCTTCCACTGGCGGCCCCGCCGCCACCGCCGGCGCCGCCGACGACCCCGATTCCCGCGCTCGCGCCGGAGCGGCCGGAGGGTCAGAAACTGATCGAGCAGATGAGCACCACGAAGCTGCCGACCGCATCGCCCCGCCCGCCCCCGCCCCCGCCCGCCGAGCCGAACACGACGAGTCGATTGCCGCTGAAGCCTCGTGAGCAGCCCGCCGCCCGCACCGCCGGCGTGACCTCGCATTGGCTGGGCCTGACCGCCGGCGAGCAGCAACTGCTCAGCAGCGTGTCGTTCGCGGCGCGCCCGGGCACCTTGACCGCGGTCGTCGGGCCGTCGGCGCCGGCCAATTCCGCGTTGCTCGACCTGCTCGCCGGCACCCGCGCGCCCAGCTTCGGCACGGTCACCGTAGACGAGCACGACGTGCACGCCGAGCCCGCGCTGATGCGCTCGCGAATCGGGATCGTGTCGGCCGACGACCGCGCGCACCCGAGCCTCACGGTCGAGCAGGCGGTGGGCTACGCGGCCCGGCTGCGGCTGCCGCCCGACGCCCCGCCCGAGCACCGCGACCGGGTGGTGGACCAGGTTCTCGACGAGCTTGGGCTGACGCCGTTGCGCCGCACCCGGATTCGAAAGTTGGCGCCCGAGATGCGCCGGCTGGCGTCGATGGCGATCGAACTGATCACCCGGCCGACGCTGCTCGTGGTGCAGGACCTGAGCGCCGGGCTGGATGCGGCGCAGGAGCAGCACGTCCTGCGGATGCTGCGGCGCCAGGCCGAACTCGGCTGCGTGGTAGTGGTCGCGCTGACGTCGCAGACCTCGCTGACGCAGCTGCCTCTCTGCGACCAGGTGCTGCTGCTCAGTCCCGCGGGCAAGCTGGCTTTCGCGGGGCCGCCCGCGCAGATCCAGTCCGCGGTGGGCACCGCCGATTGGTCGCAGGTCCTCGCGCGGGTGGGCGCCGGCCCTCCGCAGACCTTGTCGGCGCCGCCCCCGGTGGCTGAACCCGCGCCGCCACCGATCGCGCTGACCTTGGGGCAGCAATTCCGGGTGGTGGCCCAGCGCCAGGTCCGCCTGCTATCGGCCAACTGGCTCTTCTTGCTGTTGCTGGTTCTGCTGCCCTTCGCCTTCGCCGGGCTGACGGTGCTGATTCCCGGCCATTCCGGCCTGGACCGGGCGGGCCCGAAGAGCGCCCACCCGCACGAAGCCATCGAGATTCTGGCCGCGCTGAACATCGCCGCGGTGATCCTGGGCACCGCGTTGACCATCGACGACGTGGTCGGGCAGCGCCGCGTGTTCCTTCGCGAGCAGTCGGTCGGGCTGGCGACGTGGGCCTACGTGTCCGCCAAGCTCATCGTGTTCGGCGTGATCGCGGCGATCCAGGCAGCCATCCTGACCGCGGTCGTCATCGCCGCGAAAGGCGGGCCCGCCCACGGTGCGGTCATGCTGGGCAACGCCGACGTCGAGCTCTACGTGGCGGTGGCCGGCACGGCTATCGTGTCGGCCGTCGTCGGACTGGCGCTGTCCTCGCTGGGCAAATCGCTGCGCGAGGTCCTGCCGTTGGTCGTTCCGGTGATCCTGGCATCGCTGCTGTTCTCCGGTGGGCTGGTACCGCTGGTCGGGACGTGGGGGTTCGACCAGATTTCCTGGCTCGTCCCGGCTCAGTGGGGCTTCGCGGCGACGGGCTCCACCGTCGACCTGCATCGGGTCGACCCCCTTGCGGCCAACGCCCTGGTGTGGACCCACTACTCGGGCTGGTGGGTGTTCGACATGATCGTGCTTTCCGCGTTCGGCGCGATCGCGGCCGGTTTCGTGCTCTTCCGTCTGCGTCACAAAACCGCTGCGACAAGCAAACCGATCAGATAGGTGGCGGCCACCGCGCCGGCGCCGAACAGCAACTGCCGCAACGCGGCCCACATCACCCGCTTGCGGGTGAACCGGGCCGTCAGACCGCCCGCGATCAATAGCCCCACCCCGCCGCACGCCAGCCCGGCCGCCAGTGACCCGTACCCGAGAAGGTAAGGGAGCAGCGGAATCAACGCCCCGACGGCGAACATCGCGAACGACGCCAAGGCCGCCAGCCGCGCGGAGGGCTTCTCGTCGGGGTTGACCCCGATCTCGCGGACCAGGTGGACGTTGATGGCGTGGTTCTCGTCGCGGTGGATCTCGTCGGTCGCGGCCTCGGCGGTCTTCTCGGTCATGCCCAGGCCGACGAGCATGCTGATCAGTTCGGCCCGCTCGGCCTGCGGACGCGTGCGCAACGCCGTGCGCTCCACGTAGACCTCGGAGTCGATCTGCTCGTTGGCCGTAGTCACCGACGTGTACTCGCCCAGGGCCATGGAGAACGCCCCGGCCAGCAGGCCGGCGATGCCGCTGACCGTGACGGCGTGCGCGCTGCCGGCGGCCGCCACGCCGGCGATCAGCGCGGTGTTGCTGACCAGGCCGTCCATGGCGCCGAAGGTGGCCGCGCGCAACCACCCCCCGCTGACGTCGGGATGTTCGTGGCCGACGTCATAAGGGGGGTCATACGCCTGGTCAGACATAGCGCCGCACCCGGCCGCAGTACTCGGCATACTCCTGCCCGTAGCGCTGCCGCATGAACTCCTCCTCGCGCGTCACCTGCCGGTGGAACAATGCCGCGGCGAACCCCAGAGCGGTGAGGGTGGTCCAACTGGGGAACGCCAGGAACTGGCCGATCAGGAACAGGAAGAAGCCGACGTAGATCGGATTGCGGCTCACCGAGAAGATGCCCGTCGTCACCAGCCGGCCCGGCTGCTCGGCGTCGATGCCCACCCGGAAGCTGCCGCCGAACGACACCAGGCTCAGCACCAGGATCAACACCCCGCCCAGGCACAGCCCCACTCCGATCCACGCGACCACTCCGGACCGGAAGAACATGTCGCCAATGCCCAACGGCCACCCGAACGCGGTGGCGAACAACATATAGAAGTAGAACAACACCACGGGCGGGATGAGGAAGTCGGTCTTGTCGAGCTTGCCGAAATGCATTGCCTCAGTGCCGGTTCTGCGCAGCAACAGGACCCGGCTGATGACCGTGCCCAACAGCAGGAGGACCGTCAGAGCGGCCAGTTTTTGCGGCATCGTCCCCTTAGTGTGCGCGAGCAGGAGCCAAAACGGGAGGGCCCTTGGCTGACGGGTCTTTCCCGGTGCGCGAGCGGCACGTTACCGTCGGCTTATGGGGACGAACACGACGAGCACTGCCGAACATCTGCGCGACACGTTGGACGGGCGTTGGCGCGACGTGAAGAACCAGACGCGGGACCGGCTGGCGGATGAGCATTTCCGCCCCCATTACACCCCGAACACGGTGATCGCCCGCGCCAAGGTATTCGAACAGATGAGGCTGCTGGCCGCCGCGGGCATCGCCGACGAGGGGTTCCGCAAGGAACACGGCGGCACCGGAGACGTCGGTGCGGCGGTCACGATGATCCAGATGCTGGCCATGTCGGATCTGTCCCTGATGGTCAAGGCCGGCGTGCAATGGGGGCTGTTCGGCGGCGCCGTCGAGAACCTGGGCACCGAACGCCACTTCGCCTACGTGCAGAAAATCATCGATCTCGATCTGCTCGGCTGTTTCGGGATGACCGAGACGGGACACGGTAGCGACGTTCAGTCCCTGGAAACGACCGCGACCTACGACGCTGAAACCCAAGAATTCGTCATCAACTCCCCCACCCCCAGCTCCCGCAAGGACTACATCGGCGGAGCGGCCGAGACCGCACGAATCGCAGCTGTTTTCGCGCGGCTGATCACCACCGAAGACGGTGCGCCGGTCGACCATGGCGTACATTGCCTGCTGGTTCCGATCCGCGACGAGGACGGCAACGACCTTCCCGGTGTGACAACGTCGGACTGCCACTACAAGGGTGGCCTGCCGGGAGTCGACAACGGCCGCATCATGTTTGACCATGTCCACGTCCCGCGGGAGAACCTGCTCAACAAATACGGCGACGTCGAGCCGGATGGCACCTACACCTCGCCGATCGACAACCCCAACCGCCGGTTCTTCACCATGATCGGCACGCTGATCCGCGGCCGGGTCACGGTGGGCGGCAGCGCCGGCGCCGCGACGCAGGTGGCGCTGGACATCGCAACCCGGTATGCGTTGCAGCGCAAGCAATTCGAGTCGCCCGATGGTGGCGAAGTGCTGATCATGGATTATCTGGTGCACCAACGCCGGCTGTTCCCGTTGATCGCGCGGTCCTACGCGCTGCAGTTCGCCCAGAACGAGCTGGTGTCGAAATGCCACGACCTGCAGACGTCGGACGTGGCGGACGCCGATGAACAGCGCGAGCTGGAGGGCCGCGCCGCCGGGCTGAAGGCGGCCAACACCTGGCATGCCAGCCGGGCCATTCAAGAAGCCCGCGAGGCGTGCGGCGGCGCGGGCTACATGGCCGAAAACCGGCTGATCGCATTGCG
Source organism: uncultured Actinomycetota bacterium (assembly GCA_963758775.1). Classification (GTDB taxonomy): domain Bacteria; phylum Actinomycetota; class Actinomycetes; order Mycobacteriales; family Mycobacteriaceae; genus Mycobacterium. The sequence goes on along the minus strand of CAVWWU010000007.1, from coordinate 468,916 downwards.
GGCCGACACCGACGTGTTCACCACTTTCGAGGGCGACAACCACGTGCTGACCCAATTGGTCGCCAAGGAACTGCTGACCGCCTACGCCGACGACATCAAAGGCATGAGCCCAGTTGAGTGGGTGCGTTTTGCGGCCAACACCGTCGGCGAGCGAGTGATGAAACGCACTGCGGCCGAAGCGATTATGCAACGGATAGTCGACGCCCGGCAGGACAGCGAAGAAGAGGGCAGCCTGTTCAACCGCGGTACCCAGGTCAACATGTTCGAGGAGCGCGAAAACTATCTGCTGTCGTCGGTCGCGCGCCGGCTGCAGGCCAAATCCAAAGAGATGTCGGCGTTCGACGCGTTCAACGCGGTGCAGGATCACGTGTTGCATGCGGCGACCGCGCACATCGACAGGGTCGTGTTGGAGGCCTTTGTCGCCGGGATCGAATCGTGCTCCGACGATGACGCCCGCGAGGTGCTGGAACTCCTGTGCGACCTGTACGCCCTGTCGGTGATCGAGGAAGACAAGGCCTGGTACGTCGAGCACACTTACCTGTCGACCGAACGCGCCAAGGCGGTCACCCGGGGCATCAACGACCGCTGCCGCAAGCTGCGTCCCCACGCCAAGACCTTGGTCGACGGCTTCGGCATCCCGGAGCCGCTTCGTTACGCCGAGATGCTGCACCCGGAGAACCTGCCGGACTGAGCTCGCTACTGGTGCGGGATCTTGCCCAGCGCCTGCAGCTTGCCGTCGGGCCCGATCTGGAATTTCACGGTGCCCGACCCGCTCGGACAGCAGGCCTGATCGCTGCCGACCTGCCATCGGTACTGGACCGTGACGACGTCATCGCTGGGCGGCTGCACGATGATGTAGGGCTTCGGGTTCGGGGTGGGGCTGCCCAGCGGCGTGTTGTGATCGAAGAACAACAGCTGCTGAGGCGTGGCCTCGTCGGCGATGCTGGGGATGATCTGCACCCACGACAACCGGCACTTCCTGGTGTGCCCCCGCGCGATTTCGACCCAGATCGAACCTGGCACCAGAACCGGGACCGACGCGATCGCCTGTCGCACCGTGTCGTTCGTCGGGCCGTCGGAGCTTTTGCACGTGTCGGCAGGCGGTGATGACACCGGTGGCTGCGAGCCGCACCCGGCGGTGCACAGAATCAGCAGGATTGTGACCAGCTGACGACGCACACGGAGAGCTTAGCGAAGGCTGTGAATGTGCCATCGGTTTCGCGGCGCTGCACGGCAACCTCGGACCCGACGCAGCCAGGGCCTATGTGCAGGCATTAAGCGCCGACAAGCGCTACCACCGGGACGTCTACTGATCAATCCGTAATCCGCCGGAAACATCGCACGCCCGTCGCCGAAACATCCTCATCGCACGATTCATTGAAGGATCTGCGCTCGAGGGAGGAATCGCGTGGCTGCGGAGCACACCGGACGGGACGCTGTGCACAGCGACTGCCCGCTGCAGTGCTGGCGGCGGGGCACCGCGAGCGACAACCTCGCCAACGGCTTCACACGGGCGCGCGACAACGTCGATTGGGCGGGGTTGCCGGTCAACCTGGACATGGCTTTCTCCCAGCAACAATGCGACAAGGTCTATCGGCAGCACCTGATGCGCAAGCGGGGGGCCCAGCTGTGGCGGCCGTTGCCGCACGCCGGCGAGCTGTGCGTCTGCGAGGCGTCGCCCGCGCGCGGAAACCTCGACGCGGGCGCGGCGCGAGACTACGTCTAAACCGGACGCGGGGCGGCGATCAGGCGCTCCGCCATCTGGCGCGCCGCGGTGACGGGCCTGGTCGACCGCTCGATCTTGGACCCGACCAGGGCGCCGTCGTACAGGATCTGAATCTGCCCGGCCAGCACCGAAGGCTGCGCGATTCGCGCGGCGCGCAGTAAGTCGGTCAAGGTCGAGCGGACCCAGTCGCGGTGGGCGCGCACCGGCGCCAACTCAGCGCCGGGAAACTCCGTGGCGGCGTTCGCGTACAGACAGCCTCGGTAGTCGCGGGCCCGGGCGGCGGCCGCGGCCAGGTCGAAGAACGCGAGAACCTTGGCGACCGGATCGGTCAGCTTCGCGGTGCGCTGGATCCAGCGGTTGCGATCAGCCTGATCCAATCGCTCCAGGTAAGCGATGACCAACGCCTCCTTCGACCCGAAGCAGCTGTAGAGGCTCGACTTGGCCACGTTCGCCTCGCGCAGGATCAGGTCAATGCCGGCCGCTCTAATACCTTGCTGTGCAAAGAGTTTCGTCGCGGTATCCAAGAGACGCCCGGCCGGCCCATCTGGTGTCGGTTGCGCACGCGTAGCGCGAGGAGCGGCCACAGGAACGGTTGTCATGAATGCAGACTAACGCCAAGCGGCCTGGACAGACAGGTCTGTCCGTACCAGTGTCGAGGCAGGCTGATCGAAACGAAGGGCACTGAAACCATGACGCTATTCCTCTACGAACTCGTTCCCCACAACCGGACCGACCCGCGGTCGATGCGCTACTGAAGACCCTTGACGTCGAGATACACCGCCACGGCGGCGAGTTGATCGAAGCGCAGGTGACCGCGGCCGCGGACCGGCTCTTCGCCGTCGCCGAGTTTTCCGCCGAGCCGGGGCCCCTGCAGGACTTGGACGTCAGCGACATCGTGGGACCTCACCCGGTGCGTCTGGTCGGTGCGGAGCTGGCGCAGCTCAAGGCGCTCCGCCCGTCGGCGGGCTACCTTGTCGAGTGGGACCTGCCCGACGGCCTGGACATGGACTCGTACCTGGCCCGCAAGCGCGCCAACTCGCCGAAATACGCGCAGGTGCCGGAGACCAGCTTCCTGCGCACCTATGTGCGCGAGGACATGGACAAATGCCTGTGTCTGTACGACGCCCCCGACGAAGACGCGGTCCGCCGCGCACGCCAGGCCGTAGAGACCCCGTTTGACCGGCTGCACGGCCTGCAAGGACCGCTGCCGTGACCGTCACGGTGGCGGACGACGTGGCGGCCACATTGGACCGTGTCTCTGCGGCGGTCGAGGGCAGGGCGGCGGCACTGGACACCCTGAGCACCGACGTCCGCGTGGACCTCGCCGAACTCGGCGGAGCCGGGCTGTTCGACTTCGGCCTCGACGAGCGCCTGGACGACATGGTGCGGGTCATCGAGGAGGTCTCCACTCGCAGCCTCGCGGTGGGCTTCTCGGCGTGGGCGCATCGGATGACGCTGCAGTACGTGCATCTCGGCGCCCGCGCCGCTGCGCGACGCGCACCTCGCGCAGCTGCGCTCCGGGACGCGGCCCGGGGTGACGGCCATGGCCGCCGGCCTAAAACACGTCGCCGGTTTGGGGCCGGTGCCGATCACCGCCGAGCGCGATGACTCCGGTGGCCTGCGTGTCAGCGGCCCGATTCGCTGGGCGTCCAACGTGTTTGCCGACGCGCTGATCGTGTTGCCGGCATCGGATGCCGACGGCGGGACCTACGTGGTCGCGGTCGACGCCGACGCCGATGGCGTGTTCGTCGATCCCGCGCCGGAGTTGATGGCGCTCGCGTCGACCGCGTCCACCTCGTTGCGGTTGGAGCGCGTCAAGGTCTCCCCCGACCGGATTATCAGCACCGACTTGCACCAGTTCGTCGGCCGGATCCGGCCGACCTTCCTGCTGCTGCAGACCGCGTTTTGCATCGGTGTGGGGCGCGCGGCCATCAGCGGAGGGGGTCAACGCACCGGCGGCCTGGGCGAGCAGTTTCGTGACGACCTCACCGGACTGGTCGCCGAGGCCGACCGGCTGCAGCAGCGGCTCTATCGGTTGGCCGCGGATCCGGCCCGCGGCGCCACACCCGACTTCATCAGGCTGCGCCTGGATGCCGCGACGCTGGCCGTCGAAGCGACCCGCCTCGAGCTGGCCCTGGCCGGCGGCGCCGGATACGCGCTGGGCACCGCCGCCAATCGCCGCTTCCGCGAAGCGGCGTTCCTGCCGATCCAGTCACCCTCGGAAGGACAGCTGCGGTGGGAACTGAAGCAGTACGAATAGCGGGGGCTACCAAACGATTCGGCGCCGACACGGCGCTGGGCCACGTCGACCTGAACGTCATCGACGGCGAATTCCTCGCGGTGCTGGGCCCCAGTGGCAGCGGCAAATCCACGCTGCTGCGCGTACTGGCGGGCTTGGACACGCTCACCGACGGCCACATCGTCTGGCCCGGCGATGGTGTCCGGCCGCGCACCGGGGTGGTGTTTCAGCGGCCGCTGCTGATGCCGTGGCTGACCGTCACCGAAAACATCTTTTTCGCAACGCGATTCGCCGCGCAACGCGGTGGATTCGACCCGAACTATCCGGCCGAGCTGACGACTCGATTCGGCTTGCAGGCGCTGGCGGATCGCTACCCCGATCAGCTCTCCGGCGGGCAGGCGCAACGGGTTGCCGTGTTGCGTGCGGTCGCGGCCCGGCCGCGGCTGCTGCTGCTGGACGAACCGTTCAGCGCGCTGGACCCGGCCACCCGCGCGGACCTGCAGGGTTGGCTGGGCGAGCTCGCCGCCGCGCTCGAGGTGACCGTCGTGTTGGTCACCCACGACGTCGACGAGGCACTGCGGCTCGCCGACCGTGTTGTGCTGCTGAGCGGCGGCCGAATTCGCACGCAATGGACGGTGTCGGAGCACGAGAGCCGAGACCAGTTGCGCGCCGAAGTGCTTGATCATTACCGCGATCGGGCGGCGACGACGCTGTGAGCCACCAGCTGATGTCGCTGATGTCTCGGAGGCAGCTGCTCGCCGTCACCGGCGGGCTCGCTGCCTCCGGCGGGCTGTTCGGTGTGAGCGGTCTGGCCCGCAGCGCCGTCGAAACCCCGACGCGGCCCGGCGCGCAACTGCGCATCGGGTATCTGCCCATCACCGATGCGGCGCCGCTGCTGATCGCGCACAGCGCCGGCTTGTATCCGCCCGATGCGGTGAGTTCGTCGCGGCCGGTGCTGTTCCGGAGCTGGGCGGCGCTGGCCGAGGCCTTCATCACCCGCCAGGTCGACATCGTTCACCTGCTGATGCCCATGGCGGTGCAGCTGCGGTACTCGCTCGGTGCAGCGGTGCGGATTCTCGGCTGGAACCACACCAACGGGTCGGCCGTGACGGTCGCACCGCACATCCGCGAGCTGTCGGAGCTGGCCGGTACCCAGGTCGGCATCCCGTTCTGGTGGTCGATCCACAACATCGTGCTGCAGCGGCTGCTGCGGGCCCACGGACTGCGGCCGGTGGTGCGTCGCAGTGCCTCGCGATCCGAGGGCACGGTCGAACTGATCGTGATGAGCCCCTCGGACATGGTGCCGGCCCTGGCCAACCAATCCATCGGCGGCTATGTGGTGGCCGACCCGTTCAACGCGGTCGCGCAGATCAAGAAGATAGGCCACATCGCCGCGTTTCTCGGCGACGTCTGGCGCGACCACGCCTGCTGCGTGCTGCTCGCGCACGAGGACGTGATCGAGCGGCATCCCGAGCAGGTGCAAGCCGTCACCGACGCGGTGGTCGGCGCGCAACTGCGCATCGGCGCCGACCGCGCCGCGGCCGCCTCCACGCTGGCGGGGGGGTATCTCCCGCAGCCGGTGGGCGCGATCCGGCTGGCGTTGACCTATCCCAAACCGCCTTACCCACTGGCGCATCCGGAGTGGGAGCCGCAGCGCATCGGCTACCAGCCATTCCCGTTCCCCAGCTACACCGAGCAGTTGGTCGAGGCGATGGGCGATACCGTCGTCGACGGCAGTCGCCGCTTTCTCGACCGACTCGACCCGGCACATGTGCACGGCGAGCTCGTCGACGACGTCTTCGTTCGCCGCTCGCTCGACAAGCACGGCGGTGCAGCGGCTTTCGGCCTCGATCCGGCATTGACCAGAACCGAACAGGTGCAATCGCTATGACCACTGACGCAGCCCCGATCAGTCCCCTCAGCGCCATCGCCGCCGGCACGACGCCGCGGCGTACCCCGGTGCTGCGCCGCTGGCTGCCGCCGCTGATCGCGATCGCGGCCTCGGTCGGCCTGTGGTGGCTGGCCACCACGGTGTGGTGCGAACCGACCTCGCTGCTGCGCCAGACCGCCCCGCAGCGAGTGGTGCCGGCGCTGGGCGACCTGATCAACCGAGGGGTATTGCTGGCCGACAGCGGGATCAGCCTGTGGCGCCTACTGATTGGCCTACTGGTGGCCGCGGTGATCGGAATCCCTGCCGGGCTGCTGATCGGACTGAATATCACCGCCGAGCGCGCGGCGGCCCCGATTCTGCAATTTTTGCGGATGATCTCACCCCTGTCGTGGACTCCGATCGCCCTGGCACTGTTCGGCATCGGCAATCAACCGGTGATCTTCCTCATCGCCGCCGCAGCCATCTGGCCGATCCTGCTCAACACCGCTGCGGGGGTGCACGCGATCGAGCCGGGCTACCTGGACGTGGCACGCTCCTTTCATGCCACTCGAGTCGAATTGGTGACCGCGGTCGTCGTGCCCGCCGTCCGCGTCCACATCCAGACCGGTTTGCGGCTGGCGCTGGGGATCGCCTGGGTGGTGCTGGTTCCCGCCGAGATGCTCGGTGTGCGCTCGGGTTTGGGTTACCAGATCCTCAACGCGCGTGACCAACTCGCCTACGACCAGGTGGTTGCGGTGATCGTCGTGATCGGCGTGCTGGGAGCGGTCTTGGATTTCATCGCGCGCCGCACGCTCGCGCCGCGCCGGCCTGAGTCGGACGGGTGGCGGCGTCACTAGTGTCGTGTCGTATCAGCACCTCTGCCGTACGGTCGTGAGATGGCCGTAAGGGGCGTCATCATGGCAGGTATCGCTAAACAGCTCGGTCATCCGGGTGGTGTGCGCGGGCGGGTAGTCGGTGTGGTGCTCAATCGGGGCAACCGGCGCTTCGGGCGTGCCGCCGTGCAAGCGCTGCAACCCGATGCCGCGGCGGTGGTCGCCAAGTCGGGTTTGGCGGCGGCGTCGGCCTGAAATTGCTCCTCGACAGCGTTGGTCCATCGAGCCGGGTCCACGGCGTCGAGATATCGGACACGATGCTCAGCCAGGCCACACATCGATACCGCCGCGACATTGCGGCCGGCCGGCTGACGTTGCACAGGGGGTCGTTGACGCAGCTGCCCTTCGCTGATCGCCACACCGACCCGGCCACCCATCTAGCGTGGAAGTGCTTGCGCACGTGGATATTTGGCGATATTTGGCGTGCAGCCGGTGCGAGTTATCGCAGCGATCTCCAGAATTCGGTGACGGTTTGCGCGATGAGATCGGCATCGAGTAGGAGTGGGCCGACGTGTCCAGCGCCGGTGAGGGTCGCTGCTCGCGCGTTGGGCATCGTGGCGGCGGCGGCTTGGGCCGCCTTGGGGCCCCACTGCTGGTCTTCGAGATCGCCGGTGAGAAACAGGGTGGGAGCCGAGACCGCGGGCAGTGTGTCGGTCAACGGCCGCCAACGGTGCATGAACCGGACCGTTCGGCGGATCGATTCACGATCAGCCTCCTTGAACGCGCGGATCATGTCCGCGGCCCGATCGGGGTACGCCTTGATCGCGTCGGAACCCAGTAGCGCATCGAACAATGCCTTGGTGAGTACGCGGTTCGGGCCGGTGAGGCGATAGAGCAGGGCCAGCGGATAACTCTGAGTCCAGCGTTGCCGAGCGCCGACCGGCATCAGCGGTGCGGCGATGGTGACGAGACTGCGCACCCGATGCGGCTGGTCGGCGGCGAGGGTGATCCCGACGTGGCCACCCCACGCGTTGCCAACCCAGTCGACCGGCTCGGTAATGCCGAGATGATCGATGACGTCGGCGGCGGCGTTGGCGCAGTCCTCGAGCGTAAAGTCACGACCGATGGGATCGCTGCGCCCGTAACCGGGGCCATCGATGGTCACCACTCGTCGTTGCGCACCAAGGGAATCCACCAGCGGGCCCCAACTGCGGGAATCGACCCAAAGGCTGTGCCACAGCAGTGCCGGCGGCCCCGAGCCGGCCCGCCCAACGTGCAGCCGCCCCAGGGACGTGGACACCAGACTCGAATCGGAAGTGTGCGCAATCATGGCGCCCTCCTTAGATACTTCGGAAACCGAAACTTCGGTGCCCGTAGTATTCTGCTTTAACATGGCCACGTCAAGGGATCTGCCCACCGATCGGCTGGCCATCGGTCAGCTGCTGATCCGGCTGCTGCGCGAATTCCGACGCGAACTATCCGCGCCCGCCGCGGCGGCAGGATACGGCGACATTCGCGACCCACACCTGCAGATCTTCGGGGCGATCGGCATGGGCGGGGTACGGCTCACCGACGTCGCCGCCCGCGCGCAACTGAGCCTGGCCGCCACCTCAGAGCTCGTCAACGACCTCCAAGACCTCGGCTATCTAGAGCGTCAACCAGATCCCCGCGACGGACGCGCCAAGCTCATTTGCCTGACCGCACGCGGACGCGGGGTGATGGCCCATGCCGGCGACCGTGTCGCCACGATCGAAGAGCAGTGGTCGACCATCCTCGGGACCGGGCCCTTCGCCCAAATGTGCGCGGCGATGCAGCGCCTGCTTGACCATCTAGATGGCGACGAGGCAGAACGATGAGTGCTGCGTGAAAGTCATCAGAATGTCCTCCTCATGCCCCTTCGAGCCAGGGTTCCTGGGCGGCAAGTTTTCTAAACCGATTACCGCGTACGCGGGGCAGGCTGCCCGTACAACGCCACCACGACGGTGCGGTCCATGCTGTTTTCCGACCACACCCCCATGGCGGTGTTGGCGCAGTCGCTCATGATCGCCATCGCGCCCGGGTCGTAATACCACTGCTTGATCAGCTCGAGGTTGCTGATGGACAACGCCGGGTTGATGGCCACGGTCTCGGCGACCTTACCGCGAAAGCCCGCGGCGTTGGCGCGGTCCTGCGGCGTCGTCCCGTCGGACCCGCTGTCGTCGTTGATGTTTCGGTTGTTGAGCATGTCGTCCGCGTGCCATTCGGCGGCCAGCATCAGCGAGTTGTTGCGGACGACGTCATTCGTGCAACCCGCGTTGTGCTGAATCGTGTAGACGTCGGAGATGACCGCCCTGTTCAGACTGTTGTTGTCGGCGTGCGCGACCGGGGTGCCCAACACCCCTGCCCCGCAGGCGATCACCGCAACCGGCAGTAGCCGGGCCCTACCGCGTATCCGCGCGACCATGCTCACACCGGATCGAAATGCGACACCAGCCACCGGTCGTTGACCTTGTCGAGCACCACCCGCACGACGGGCGTCGTGTCGGTGGGCACGCCCTGGCCGACGGTCACGGTCTGGTTGACGAACACCAGGACGACCGCATGGCTGCCGGTCGCCGAAACCGATGCTGCCGCAGACGCTTTGGCCACCGCCGTAATGTGCTTTTCTTTCGACCCCGGTATGACCACCTGGCGGATCAGCTCGGTGTAGGCATCCTTGAAGTCGCCGGTGAGCCGCTCGCGGCCGCGCCGAGGTCCTTCTCCACCGACTCGGGCTTGTAGGACAACAGCGCGACCGCGTCCTCGCTGCCGATCCGGATCGTTTCGGCACGCAGCGCCGCGGCATCCCCGGCCGAACCGTCGAGCCACTTGAGATACCCCGCCACCAGGGCCACCACCAGCGCCAGCCCGGGCAACACGCCGTAGGCAAGCACCCGCCGCCACGGGATGGAACGATTTGTCCGTGTGTCGTCTTCGGCCGGCGACTCGTCGGCGTCGGTTGGTGACGTTTCCGACTCGGCGGCGTCGACCGTGTCGGTCTCGTCGATCTCGTCGTCGTGTTCTACGGCTGCGTCGTCGAGTGTGGTCATGGCACGAACACCACGTTCGACACCTTGGCGCCATCGCCGACCGTCTGAACTTCGATTCGCATGCGCCACTCCCGCGGAGACTGCTCGCCGGCCGCGGTGCGCGACTTCACCGCGACGGCCACCAGTACCTGAGCCGAGTCGCGCCGCACGGTTTCGAGTCCGGCTTCGGTGATCGTGCCCTCCGATTGCGACTGAGCCGCTTTGACAACCTCTACGAACGGCTTTGAGCGCTTCTCGAAGTCGTCGCGGAACGCCCCGGTGGCCGAATCAAGGATTCGCTGCACGTCGGCGTCGATCTCGGTGTAGTTGATCGAGGTGAGGTTCACCGCGCCCTGGCGGGCGGTCTGGACAAACAGATCACGGTGCGCCTCAGCCTGGTGTTTGTCGTAGGTCCGGTAGCCGAGCCAGCCCGCCAATCCGGCCAGCGTCGCCACGGCCACGGCGCTGGCCACCAGCGCCCACCCCACCCGCGACAGCCGCACACGCACTTGCCGCAGCCGGCGGAGGCGCGGTGAGTCAGCGACTTCCGTTGGCTCACCGTCCTGTTCGGTGTCGTCAGTTTCGTCAGCCATAGCGCTCCTTTACAACAACAACTTCGGGTCTAGGACTGTGGCGGCAGGAGAAGCTGCTGCCAGTTCTTGCGGCGGATAGCCAGGTCGTACTCGGTATAGCGACGCCCGTCAGGACCGACGTACTCGCCGCTGGTCTGGTCGTAGGTGCCGACCGCCACCGGCGGCGCGGGCGCGGTCCCCGCGGTGCCCCGCGGCGGGGGCAGCCGCGGATCTTGTCCCGGCGGATACTGCGGCACGCCTTGGCCGGTGTAGGTGGCGTTCGGGTCGCCCTTCCAGTTGTAGCCCTCGTTGAGCGGCACGTACTCCTCGTCGCTTTCGCACATCTCGACGGTGGGGGCACGTTTCCATGGTTTGGTTTCGCACGGAATGTTGCGTGCCCCACGGACATTGAAGTCAGAGTCCTGCGGCACCCGGCAATACAGCTCCGCCGCCGGACGGTCCGGCGCGTCCTCGCTGACCGGTGAGCGGCGTTGAGTCGGCGGCAGATACCCGGTGGTGCACGGCGGCGGTAGGTTGATGTTCAGGTTGAAGTCCAGCTGGGCGCCTTTGTACTCCTGCTTGGTGTTGGAGCTCGGCACGACGATCGCGGCCATTGCCGCGATGCCTTGCGGCAACAGCACCAGCAGTTGCTCGATGTCGTGCCGGTAGACGACCGCGATGTCGCCGAGGCTGACCAGGTTAGCGAACAACACCGGAAGCGCCGGCGTCACCCGATCGAGCAGCGCGCGGCTTTCCTCCAGCCCGCCGGTGCCGTTCTTCAGTAGATCCCGCAGCGCCGCGTCCTGCGCTTTGAACTGAGTGAGGATCGCGGCGGTGCGGTGCGCCCAGGTGCCGATCGCATCCGAGGTCTGCACCTGCGAGTTCAACACCGCCGGCGACTGATCGATGAGGGGTGCGAGCGAGTCGACGTTCTGCCCACCCTGCGATCGCCAGCGCGGTGGAGCCGTCGACGATCCTCGACAACTCTGGCCCGAGGCCGCCGACCGCCCGGTTGGTCTCGTCGATCACCGTGCGCAGGTTATCCCGCGGAATCGCCTGCAGCGCACGTTGGTCAGATCGAGCAGGTGCCCGATGTCGACGGGAACGTCGACGTGTCCGGCGGGAATCACGTCGCCGTCGCGCAACAGCCGCGAGCCGTCGCCGTCTTTCCCGGGCAGCGGAGTCAGTTCGATGTACTGCTCGCCGATGGCCGAGCGGCTGTGCACCGACGCCTGCACGTCGGCCGGCACCTTGACCCCGGATCTCAGGGCGAGCACCGCGCGCACCCCGCTCGCGGTGACGCCGACGGACTTGACCTGACCCACGTCGGTCCCGCGGTAGGTGACCACCGAGGTCTGGTAGAGCCCGCCCGACTGGGGCAGGTCGACCGTGACGTTGTATTCCCCGATTCCGAACAGCGTCGCGGGCAACTTCATGAAGTTGAATGCCATCGAGCCACAGGAAATCACCGTCACCAGTGTCAAGACCGACAGCCGGATCCACGTCTTGCGGTTCAGCCGCAACATCAGTACCCCCCGAAGTGATACGGCAGGGTGATGGGGTTGCCCGCGGTGGCGGGACTGGGCTGCATGCCGATGGTGCGTCCCCACTGCAGCTCGAGCTCGGTGAGGTTGCCTTCCCACCGTGAGCCGGTGAAGATCCCCTGGTCGATCCGGCTCAACGTCAAATCCACGACCAGGGTGAGGTTGGCGTAGTCACCGCGGAACCAGTTCCTGGCGGTCGACGCCGGCCAGGGATAGGCGACCAGCCCGTCCAGGCCCCGGGTGAGAGACGGCCCGGCGTCGGCGAGCGAGCGCAGCACCGGCGCGATGTTGCGCAGGTTGTTGACCAGCGATTCCTTGCTCTGGTGGATGGTGTCGGCCGCGATCGCGCTGAACTTGCCGAGTTGGTCGATGGCATCGGCGATCTTGGTGCGCTCGTCGGCGAGTATCGCTAACGCCTTCGGCGCGGTCATCAGCGCCTTGTCGACGACTTGGTCCTTGGCGGCGAATTGACCGGCCAGCGAGTTGAGATTCTCGGCGGCGGCGATGATGTCGTCGGTCTGCTCATTCGTGCCGGCGATGAACTTGTCGAGTTGGTCGAGCAGGCTGCGCATGTCGTTTTCGCGGCCCGGCGAATGCCGTCGCGACAGCCTGGTTGATTTCTTGCAGCTGCCCAATCCCGCCGCCGTTGAGCAGGATTGACACCGAGGCCAGGGTCTGCTCGGTGGACGGATACATGCTCGCGTGGGAGAGCGGAATGATCGACCCGTTCTTGAGTTGCCCCACCGGTGGCTCATCCTTGGGGGCCGCGAGCTCGATGTGCATCGAGCCGAGCAGGCTGGTCTGGCCCAGCTTGGCCGTCGAATTGGCCGGCAGGCGGACATCGCCGTTGATCCGCATGGTGACCAGCGCATGCCAGTCCTGCAGTTCGATCTTGGTGACATTGCCGACGTTGACGTCGTCGACACGAACGCGGGTGTTCTCCTGGATCGTGACGACGTCGGGCATCTGCGCCTGGATCGTGTAGGCGCCCGGTCCCCCGCCGGCCGTGCCGGGCAACTGGAATGAGTTCAGCCCCCGCCACCCGCAGCCGCTGACCGCGGCGATCACGAATCCGACGCACAGCGCCGCGGCTATCCCGCGTCTCATGGTGCACCCGTCGGGAGCATCAGGTCCTGCAATACTTTGGTCGCATCCGTCATGCCGGCGGCGGGCGGCGGCGCTTCGGCCGGCGGCGGTGGCTCTGCCGGACCCGGTTGGGGCGGGGGCGCCGGCGGCGACCCGTCGGCGGGAGGGGGTGCGTCGGGCGGTGCCGGCGGCGTGTAGCCGGGGCGAAGCCAGTCCTCGCTGTAGGTGATCTCGTTCGGTCGCGCCTGCGTGCCGACGAACGGGTTCAGCCCGGCCGGAATGTAGTTGTAGATCCGGTTTTTGATGACCGGATTCAGGTACTGCAGGCACAGCTTCGAGACTCGGCTCAAGCGGGCGCGGGAGGCAGCCTCGATCGCGCTGCAGATCCACTGCGGGATGTCGGCGAAGTTGTTCAACGCGATGATCCCGGTCATCGCGCTCTGCGCGGGCTGATAGATGTTCAGGAAGTTCTGGAAGACGGTCGGGGCGATGTGCAGGATCTGTTTGATATCACCGCGGCTGTCGTTCAGTGCGGTGGTGACGGAACTCAACCGGTCGAACGTGACACCGACCGCTTCGCGGTTTTCGGCCACGAAATCGCGCAGATCTGTCAGCGCACCATCCACACTTTTGAGCGCGTTCGCGACCTCATTGGGGGTGTTCGTCAGCAGTGTCGTCACGCTGGCCAGGTTCTGGTTGAACGAGGCCAGCAGATCGCTGCTGGAGTACAGCGCGGACACCAGCAGTTGCAGGTTGCGTAGCGTGCTGAAGATATCGTCGGCATGGTCACCGAGCGCTGAAATCGCTTCGGACAGCTTGAGTACGGTGTCGCGGGCGGTGTCGCCCTGGCCGCGCACATTGTCGGCGGCCGAGTTGATGAATTCGCCGACCGAGTTCACCCCGCCCGGACCGGTGGGCTGCAGCGCGTCGGTGAGCTTTTCCAGCTGCTTGCGGAAGTCGTCCCATTCGACGGGCACGGCGGTGCGACTCAGCGGAATCGAAGCTCCCGCGCTCAATTTCGGTCCGCCCGAGTACACCGGGACGAGCTGGATTGCCCGCGACGTCACCAGCGACGGCGACAGAATCGCGGCACGGGCATCGGCCGGTACCGGGTACTGCTTGTCAACGGAGAATGTCACCTTGGAGCCGGCGGGCTGCGGGTCGATCTTGTCGACGGTGCCGACGGCGACGCCGAGTATCCGAATCTCGTCGCCGATGAACAGGCCGTTGGCCTCGCTGAAATACGCCGAATACGTGTTCTTTTCGACTTCTTTCCACAGCTGCTTGCCGACCAGGAACGACGAGACGACCAGCGTCACCGCCAGGGTGACCGCGGTGATCGTTTGCAGGGTGCGCCGATCGATGTTCACGGGCCCCCCGTCGTCAGCGGCGGCGGTGGCGGCATGGTCCGCATGGGCGGCCCGACGGGCGCGGGTGAGGGCGGCTGAGACCAGATCGGCACAGGCGCGTTCTCCGGCGGGACCGGTGGCGTGCCCGTCGGTGGGTCCACCGCCTCCGAGGGCAGCTTCGCGTTGGGATCCAAGAACCGGTCGTACATGTCGGCGTCGAGGACCATCCCGCCGAACTGCCCGGGAACCAGGTTGGCCACGTAGGCCTTGAAAAACGGTCCAGAGCCCAGGCATTCGCCAAACGACATCGCATACCGCTTGAACTTGGGCAGGCTGGCCTGGATGTCTTGCTTGCGGTTGTCGAGGATTTCCAGGACGCCGTTGAGTTTGTCGAGGGCAGGCTTGAGCTGTTTCCGGTTGTCGTCGACAAAGCCGGAAACCTGGTGCGAGACCGCGGCGATGTTGTTCATCAGCGCGTTGATCGAGTCTCGTTCGTCGAGCAACGCCGCCAACAACGCGTTGGAGTTCGCCACCAGACCGGCGATCTGCTGACTGCGCTTGCCCAGGACGGCCGAGACCTTGTCGGCGTTGCCCAACAGGGTGCGCAGTTGCGCGTCCCGGTTGTTGAGGGTGTCGGAGAACCGCGCCACGCCCTGCAGCGCGGGCCGCAGATCCGGCGGCGTCTCCTTGAAGGTGTTGGCCAATGTCGAAAGCGCCGAGGACAATTGGGTGGTGTCCAGGCCGCTGATCGTGGTGGTCAGGTCGCCGAGCGCGTCGGGAAGGTCATAGGGCGAGGTGGTGCGCTCCAACGGGATGGTCCCCGCCAGTTTGCCCTCACCGCGTGTCGTGAGCTCCAGCATCTTGGCGCCCAGAATCGTCTCGGTCTTGATCGCCGCTTCGGTGCGGTCTCCCAGCACAATGCCCTTGCGCACGGTGAAACCGACCCGGACCTTGGTGCCGTCCAGGCGGACTTCGGAGACCCTGCCGACACCCATGCCCGAAATGCGCACCGTGCTACCGGGTTTGATGCCGCCAGCCTCGGAGAAGTAGGCGGAATAGTCGTTGGTGTTCTTGACGAAGGGCAGCTTGTTGTATTCGAAGGCGGCCAGCACCACGCAGGTCACGATCACGGTGCCGATGATTCCCACCAGGACTGGGCTGCGCTCGCCGACTGGTTTGATGTGGAAGCGTCTCATTTCGGCGTGCACCGCCCGCTGGGCTGCGACAACAACTTGATGTAGACCGGGTTGCCACCCTTGCCGTTGATCTTCATCAGCACGTCGCAGAAGTAGAAGCCGAAGTAGTCGCCGTTCAACCCCTGCCGGGCCAATACCTGATAGACGTCGGGCAGGTCCTTGAGCAGCTTGTCGACGTATTCGCGGTCGGCCAGCACCTGTGTGGACATGCGGTCGGTCTCGCGCACCACGTCTTTGATCGGCTGGCGTGCCTCGACCAGCAGATCGCTGACCGACGCGGCGGCCGCATTGATGTAGGCCAGCCCGGTGGAGATGTCGTTCTTGCGCTGCGCCAACCCATCGACGAACTGCGACAGCTTGTCCACCACGTCGGAGAATTCGCGGTCGCGGGTGCCGAAGGTATGCAGCACCGTGTTCAAGTTGGTGATCAGCTCGCCGATCAGCTGGCTGCGCCCGGCCAGGGTCGAGGTCAGCGACGAGGTCTGCGCCAGCACGGAGGCCAGGGTGCCGCCCTGCCCCTGGAAGATTCGCAGCAGCTGCCCCGACAGGGCGTTGACCTGATCGGGGTCCAGCGCGCGGAACAGCGGGCGGAATCCGCCGATCAGCGCGTCGATGTCCAGTGCGGGCGATGTGCGCGCCAGGGGAATCGTCGCCCCCGGCGAGAGCCGGCGCGGCGACCCCGGCCCCTCTTCGAGCGCGAGATAGCGGTCCCCGATCAAATTTTCGTAGCGCACAACAGCTTTGGTGCCCTCGGTGAGTTGCACCCCTTTGTCCACTGCGAAGCCGACCGTCACGGTGCCGTCGCGATGCAGACTCAGGTCGCCGACCTTGCCGACCTCTACCCCGGCGATGCGGACGAAGTTGCCGGACTTGAGGCCGGAGATGTTCGTGAACACTGCCTCGTAGCCGGCGCGGTCCTCGAAACGCAGCTGCCCGAAGACCGCGATCAGGCTGAACGTGAAAACCAGGCAGACCGCGGTGAAGATCCCGACACGGAGGATGATGCCGGAAAGCTTGCGTCTCATGACGGCGGCACTCCCCCGCGGTAGTTGTAGCGCGGCGGTTCCGGGGGGTTCTTGGTGGTCGGGAAGTAGTTGGCCCACCACGGATTACCGACCCACGGCGTGGTCCTGATCTCGTCGGGAGCGGCCCCCCAACCGGTGTCCGTGACGAGTGCCTTCACCGGGAAGTTCGCACTGGGGTCCGGCAGCGACCCACAGCTGGGCTTGCCTCCCGGCCCGCCGGTGGCATTGACCTTCGGCAGATGCTTCGGGTAGCGGTACGGGTCGTCGCCGAACAGCAGGGCGGCGTCCAGGATCACGGAGTAGCCGTTGCCGCCCAACGCATCTCGGCCGCCGTGGTCCACGTACCATTGCGCGCCCTGGAAGAGGCAGGTGTACGTCGGGGAGTATTTGTTGAGCAGCGTCATCGTCGGGTCGAGCAGGTTCATCGACCGGACGATGTTGGACTCGTTTCTACCGATCACACCGATGCCTGTTTGGCTGAAGCCGATCGCCGACATCAGCAGCGAATCGAGCGAGCGCTGCTGCTCGGTGATGGTGGTGCTGGTGGTCGTCGCCGAGTCAAGGATCGACAAGATGTCGGGCGCCGCATCGGAATAGATCGCGGCCGTCGTGCCGAACAACTGCCAGTCCTTGCGGATCGTTCCCAGGCGCGGGTTGACGGTCAGCAGCACATTGTTCGCGCCGGTGATCGCCTGCCCGAGGCGTTCGCCCTTGCCGCGCAACGCTTGTGAGAACGCCGACAGGATCGCATTCAGCTTCGCCGGGTCTATCGCGCCGACCACCGACTGCAGGTTCTCGAACACCGTGTTGACTTCGACGGTGACGTTGCGTGAGCGCAGCACCGCGCCAGGCTTGAGCGACGTGTTACTGGGGTGCTCGGGCACGATCAGGTCGACGTATTTGGATCCGAACGCCGTGGTCGACTTGATCTCGGCCTCGAGGTTGCTCGGTAGATACTTGAACGGCCCGGGATCCATCTTCAGCTGCAGCTGAGCCGCCTTGACATTGGTCCCGATTGACGCGACTTGACCTATCTGCACGCCCCGCAGCTTGACCTTGGCCCCGGGCTCCATCACGAGTCCGGCCCGGTCGGACTCCAGGGTGAGCGGGATGAAGGGTTGGAACTTCCCGGAGAACGCCCCCGCGGTCAGTGCGATCAGGACCGCGACCAGGATGAACAACGTCGGCGCCCACCAGATCGGGTCGATCTTGCTCGTTCGGACGCTGTTTATCCTGCCGAGCCCGCTGATTTTCTCGTTGCTCATGCAGTCACCCGGACAGGTTGAAGTTGCCGGACTGCCCGTAGACGGACAACGAAATCATCAGGGCCGTAAAGGCCGTGACGATCATCGATGACCGCACCGACCGGCCGACAGCCTCGCCCACGCCGGCGGGACCGCCCGTCGCGGTAAACCCGTAGTAGGTGTGCACGACCATCACGCCCGTCGCCATCACCAGCACCGCCAAAAACGACCACAACAAATCCGTGGGACGCAAAAACGTGGAGAAGTAATGCTCGTACACGCCGCGGGACTGGCCGTAGATGTACAACGTGCCGAACTTGGACGCGAAAAACGACATCAGCACGGCGACGGCGTAGAGCGGGATGACGACGAGGACGCCGGCGATGATCCGTGTCGCCGCCAGGTAGGTGATCGAACGGATGCCCATGACTTCCAGCGCGTCGATCTCCTCGTTGATGCGCATGGCGCCCAGCTGTGCCGTCGCGCCGGCGCCGATCGTGGCGGCCAGCGCCACCCCGGCGGTGCACGGCGCGATCATGCGCACGTTGAAGAACGCCGACAGGAACCCGGTCAGCGCCTCGACTCCGACGTTGGACAACGTGTCATAGCCCTGCACGGCGACGAGTGCCCCGGTGGTCAGCGTGAGGAAGCCGATGATGCCCACGGTGCCGCCGATCACCGCCAAAGCGCCAGTGCCCATGCCCATTTCGGCGATCAGCCGCAGCAGCTCCCCCGGGTAGCGTCGCACCGCATCGCCCGTGGCGGCCAGGGATTTCCCGTAAAACTCGGTCTGTTCACCGAGCCTGCGGGTAGCGGCCGCCAGCCGCGGTCCGAGCGTGGCGAACCACGTTGGCTCGCCGGCCACATCGGTCATTTGGCGGTCACCTTCACGCCGAGCGCGGTGATCACGATGTTGATGAAGAACAACGCCATGAACGAGAACACCACCGTCTCGTTCACCGCGTTCCCGACGCCCGTGGGGCCGTTACCCACCGAAAGCCCCTTGTAGCAAGCGATCAGCCCGGCGGACAGCCCGAACAGGGTCGCCTTGATCAGTGAAATCACCACCTGCGGCAGCCCGGTGAGCAGTGTCATCCCCGCGATGAACGCGCCCGGCGTGACGTGCTGGACGAAGACCACGAAGATGTAGCTGCCCGTCAATCCGACGACGGCGACCACCGAGTAGAGCAGCAACGCGACGAACGTGGCGGCGATGATCCGCGGAACCACCAAGGCCTGCACCGGGTTCACGCCGATCACCTTCATGGCATCGATTTCCTCACGAATGGTGCGCGCCCCCAAGTCGGCGCACATCGCGGTCGAACCCGCGCCGGCGACGGCCATCGCGTTGACAACCGGCCCCACCTGCGTCACCGACGCCAGCGCCGCACCGGCACCCGAAAGATCCCCGGCACCGATCTCCACGCGCAGAATGTTCAGGACGAACACGATCAGCACCGTGTACGGGATCGACAGCATGATGGTCGGGAAAATCGAGACGCGGGCGACGAACCAGACCTGTTCGAGCAACTCGCGCCAGGCCACGGTCCGCGTACCGCCGCAACCAGTGCTTCGATTCTGAGGATGAAGAACTGCCCCAGCGCGTGCATCGGCTTCGCCACCGAGGTTGCGTTCACAGGGGCCTCCCAAACCACCGATGGTCGAAGCGGCTCATCGGCTCCCCCATGTTCGTAACTCTTCTGACCTGTTCGTAATTAGCTGACTCGAATCAACGCCATGTTGTTTACACGTCGGCCGCAACGCTCAATTGACGTCCAAATGAGCGCATAATCTGTCCGGCAATTTATTGGCAAAGCGAGAACCGACGTCAGGTTTGCAATCAGCCAGAAAAAATATGGGTGGGCAATGGCATCGCCAGAGCCGGATGCGACGCGTGAACTGCGCGATCCGGGAAGCGACGCCACGACCGTCGCACGGCAAACATCCCGTTTACCCCAGGCGTCACAGGTCCGCCGCATTAGTTAGCTATGAAATTTCGAAAGATTTTCTCCGGCGGAAAGACCCTAATTAGCTCGGCCATGCCGATCACCTCCTCAGGATTCAGAATCGGCTCGAAAGCAAGGGTTTCTGTCAGAGTGAGCGTAAATGCATTATCAGCGACGGGTTTTCCGGCCGGTTAGGCTTTTGAGGTGACCGATAGTCCGCCCAAGCCTTCGTCGTACCTGGTGTTGGCATCCCAGCGCAGCGGCAGCACGTTGCTCGTCGAATCGCTGCGGGCTACCGGCGTGGCCGGCGAACCGCAGGAGTTCTTCCAATATCTGCCGACCACCAGCCAGGCCCCGCAGCCGCGGGAATGGTTCGCCGGCCTCGAGGACGAGTCCATTCTGAGCCTGCTCGATCCGTTGGACGTGGGCACACCGGACCTGGCCACCGCCGAGATCTGGCGCGACTACATCCAAACGATCGGACGCACACCCAACGGTGTGTGGGGCGGCAAGCTGATGTGGAACCAGACGCCGCTGCTGTTGAACCGCGCGAAGGATCTGCCGAACCGGTCCGGGGACGGCCTGCGGGCCGCGATCCGCGATGTGGTCGGTGAGGAACCGCTTTTCGTCTACATCTACCGCCCCGACGTGATCTCACAAGCGGTGTCGTTCTGGCGGGCCGTGCAGACGCGGGTGTGGCGTGGCAGGCCCGACCCGGTACGCGACGCGCGCGCGACCTACCACGCAGGAGCGATCGCGCACGTCGTCACCATGCTGCGTGCCCAGGAGCGGGGGTGGCGAAGCTGGTTCGCCGAGGAAGACATCAAACCGATGGAGATTTCGTATCCGGTGTTGTGGCGCAACCTGACTGAGGTGGTGGCCACCATCCTCGAGTCGCTGGGGCTGGACCCGCGGCTGGCGCCGGACCCGGTGCTGGAGCGTCAGGCCGACCAACGCTCGGACGAGTGGGTGGGGCGCTACCAGGTGGATGCCGAGAGGGAGGGACTACCGACATGACCGTTGTCACAACGGAAGCGCGCCGCATCGACGAACTGCGGCTGCTCGAGGCCGAAGCGGTGCACATCATCCGCGAGGTGGTCGCCGAACTGCAGCGGCCGGTGTTGCTGTTTTCGGCGGGCAAAGACTCAATCGTGCTACTTCGCCTGGCGGAGAAGGCATTTCGTCCACTGCCGCTGCCGTTTCCGGTGATGCACGTCGACACCGGACACAACTTCCCCGAGGTGATCGAGTTCCGCGACCGCAGGGTGACCGGCCATGGGCACAAGCTGATCGTCGCGTCGGTGCAGGAATCCATCGACAACGGGCGCGTCCCCGACCCCGGTCCCGGGGCGTCACGCAACCGGGCCCAAACCCGCACCCTGCTCGACGCCCTGGAAGCCGGCGAGTTTGACGCCGCGTTCGGTGGCGCCCGCCGCGACGAGGAGCGGGCGCGCGCCAAGGAGCGGATCCTGAGCTTCCGCGACGAGTTCGGCCAGTGGGATCCGCGGGCGCAGCGGCCCGAGCCGTGGTCGCTGTACAACGGCCGGATCAAAAAGGGCGAGCAGGTGCGGGTGTTCCCGCTCAGCAACTGGACCGAGCTCGACGTGTGGCGCTATATCGAGCTGGAAGACCTTGAGATACCGTCGATTTACTACGCGCACGAGCGCGAGGTGTTCGAGCGTGACGGCATCCTGCTGGCGGTGTCGGAGTACGTGAGCCCGCAGAGCAGTGAAACGGCCGCCACGGAGTGGGTGCGGTACCGCACCGTCGGCGACCTGACCATCACCGGGGCGGTGCGCTCGAGAGCCACCGACATCGAGCGGGTCATCGCCGAAATCTCTGCGGCCACGGTGTCCGAGCGCGGCGAGACCCGCGCCGACGACCGCACCTCGGCCGCCGCCATGGAAGACCGCAAGCGAGAGGGCTACTTCTGATGACCGCTATTGAAAATGCAGAGAAGACCGCAAAGATTTTGCCGCCCAAGGGGATAACGCGACAGTTGCTGCGCATCACCACCGCGGGTTCGGTGGACGACGGCAAGAGCACCCTGATCGGTCGGCTGCTGCACGACACCGACAGCCTGCCGTTGGATCACTTGGAGGCCGTCACCGACGAGGAGGGCGTCGCCGACCTCGCCGCGCTGTCCGACGGTCTGCGGGCCGAACGCGAACAGGGCATCACCATCGACGTCGCGTACCGGTTCTTTTCCACCCAGACCCGCAGCTACATCCTCGCCGACACCCCCGGCCACGAGCGCTACACCCGCAACATGTTCACCGGCGCGTCCAACGCGCACGTGGCCATCCTGCTGGTCGACGCGCGCGCCGGGGTGCTGCGGCAGACCCGCAGGCATGCCCGGATCGCAAAACTGTTGGGCATCAAGCACTTTGTTGCCGCCGTGAATAAAATTGACCTCATCGACTTCGATCAAGCCGGATTCGCCGACGTAGAGGACCAGCTGCGCCAGACGACGGCGCGCCTCGGCGATGTGGACCTCACGGTGATCCCGATCGCGGCCAAGCACGGCGACAACGTGGTGCACAGCTCCGAGCGCACCCCGTGGTACGACGGCCCCACCCTGCTCGAGTATCTCGAAGCCGTCGAGCTGGGCGCGCCGCACGCCGAGGCGTCGCGGCTGCGCCTGCCGGTGCAGTGGGTGTCGCGGCCGACGGCCGACGTGCGCCGCCGCTACACCGGACGCTTGGCGGCGGGAACGCTCAGTGTCGGCGACGAGGTGGTGTCGTTGCCCGCCGGCACCCGCTCGACGGTGACCGCGCTGGACACCCTCGACGACGACCGCACGACGGGGGTTGCGCCGCTGTCAGTTTCAGTCGAGCTCGCCGACGACATCGACGTGGGTCGGGGCGACGTGCTGGTCAGCGCAGCCGACGACGCCGTGCTGCCGGTGCTGGCCCGCGAGCTGGACGCCACCGTGTGCTGGTTCGTCGACGCCCCGCTGCGCGCGGGCGACCGCCTGGCGCTCAAGCAAACCAGCAAGACCGTCCGGGCCACCGTGCAGGAGCTGCACACGCGGCTGGATCCCGAGACACTCGACGAACTCGACAGCCCAGTCGAGTTGGTGCTCAACGACATCGGCACCGTGACGCTGCGCACCAGCTCGATCGTGATCGCCGACCCCTACACCGACAATCGCGACAGCGGCGCCTTCATCCTGATCGACGAGACCACCAACGACACCGTCGGCGCCGGCACCATCATCGAGGCCCGCGAGGTCAAGCCCGGCACCCACGCGCGCACCGACATCCGCTGGCATCCGTCGGCGCTGGACCGCAAGCACCGGTGGCAGGCCACCGGCCAACCGGGAGCGACGATCTGGTTCACCGGCCTGCCGGCGTCCGGCAAGTCGACGGTCGCGGTCGCCGTCGAGCGGGCTCTCGTCGAATCGGGGCGGGTCGCCTACCTGCTCGACGGCGACAACCTGCGTCACGGCCTCTCCGACGACTTGGGCTTCTCCCCCGGCGACCGCACCGAGAACATCAGGCGAGTCGGCCATTTGACCCGGCTGCTGGCCGATGCCGGCGTGGTGGCGCTGGCGTCGCTGGTGTCGCCGCTGAAGTCGGACCGCGAGACCGCCCGCGCGCTCAACGACGCCGCCAAGCTGCCCTTCATCGAGGTGCACGTCGCCACGTCGCTGGCCGAATGCGAAAAGCGTGACCCCAAAGGCTTGTACGCGCGGGCGCGCCGTGGCGAGCTCAAGGGGCTGACCGGTGTCGACGCTCCCTACGAACCGCCCGAGAGCCCGGACCTGGTGCTGGACACCGCCGGCGCCGACATCGACGAGCTCGCCGCGCGGGTGATCGCCCTGCTCGACGAGCGCAGCCCGCGCGCAACCTAGTTGCGCCCCAACGTAACCAACAGGTTTCGTAATTCGTTGTGCGGTTGACGAACCGGCGGCATCAATGCCAGCATTGCCGCGTATGCACCTCGCTAGGTGAGGCGTCTGCATGGATATAGGCCACTGACCTTGAACGTCGAAAGACGCCACGGGTCAGGACAGCTCTTCCCGGCACAAGGGTTGAGCCCAAGTGGCTTCCTGGCTAAAGCCCGGATACGCCGTGCAGTGCCAAAGCTCTGACGAGAGGGGTGCCACGCCCAACGGTCTTGTCGGGCGGTAACACTCCTTCGTGCACAACGGGCGCCCCCGTGCGCCGTGGCCGTGAGGAGGTGAACGCGACGTCCAGTCCTAGTGATAGTCGCCCTCCCAGATCGGCCGTAGCGCCGTTGCTGCACCGCCTCGTCTGCACGATGGTCGTTTCCACGATCTGAATCGGCCACTGCCGCTTCGCAAATAAGCACCGAACTCGCGTCGTCGACGCGCGCGGATTTCGCGCGTCCCAGCGCGGGTCTATTCCGCTCGCCCTAGGAGAAGCCCGATGACAACTGCGACCACAGCGCCCGACAGAACAACGAGAGTGAGGCGGCCGCGATGACCGCGCCGATCGACTACGGTGCGCTTCCCCCGGAAATCAATTCCGGCAGAATGTATGCCGGCCCGGGATCGGGATCGATGATGCGCGCCGCGGCTACCTGGAGCGAGTTGGCGTCCGAATTGCGCTCACAGGCGGCCTCTTACGGATCCGCCGTCTCAGGCCTGACCAGCCAAGGCTGGCGT
This sequence comes from uncultured Actinomycetota bacterium, assembly GCA_963758775.1. Taxonomy (GTDB): domain Bacteria; phylum Actinomycetota; class Actinomycetes; order Mycobacteriales; family Mycobacteriaceae; genus Mycobacterium. The sequence goes on along the minus strand of CAVWWU010000007.1, from coordinate 444,606 downwards.
GGCGCCGCGTCGTTGGCGATGGCGGACGCTGCCGCGCCCTACGTGGTGTGGATGAATACGACTGCGGCACAGGCAGAGCAGACCGCGGACCACGCGACCGCCGCCGCATCAGCCTTCGAGGTGGCATTCGCGATGACGGTGCCTCCCGCGGTGATTGCGGCCAATCGCACGACACTGGCTACGCTGGTAGCGACCAACACGTTCGGGCAGAACACGTCGGCAATCGCGGCCACCGAGGCCCAGTACAGCGAGATGTGGGCGCAGGACGCCGCCGCCATGTACGGGTACGCGGGCCAGTCGGCGGCGGCCACCAAGGTGCCTTCGTTCACAACGCCCCCACAGACGACCAATTCCAGCGCGCAGACCGGACAGACCGCGGCGGTCACCCAAGCAGCCAGCTCGTCGGCGACGGCCGACGCCCGGGCGACGTTGTCGCAAGCCGCGCGGTCGCTTTCCTTGACCCTGCACAGCCTCTCCACGCCCGGGGCGTCGACCAACTCGTCGACGTCAATCCTCGATCTCAATTCCAACTTCTGGAACACGGTCACCTCGAGCGGCGCTTTCAACCCGTCGCAGATCGTCACGGCCTGCACGGCATCCACACTCGGAAGCACCGGTGCCAGCAGCATCGTCGGCGACGGGGCGCTGGACGGCATCACAACGCTGATGTCGTCGTATAGCGCTGGTGCGCAGGGATTTTCGGAATTCGGCGGGGCAAGCACCTCGATCACGGCAGGGCTAGGACAGGCTGCGTCGATCGGGCATCTGTCGGCACCACCTGCCTGGGCCGCGGCCGCTCCGGCGGCGGCTCCGCTCAACTCGGTATTGGCGACCAGCCCCATCAGCACGCCCGCCCAGGCCGCGTCCGGCATGCCCGGGATTGCGCCGCCCGCGACTCTGGCCGAGCGAGCGAGATTGTATGCCGCCCTGCCGGATAATCGTTTTCTGGAGCGTCCGCCGATGGTGCCGCGCTGGCCGTCCACCGGGTGACGGGCGGCGCAACCTAGATTCACCGCGATCTAATCACTTGGTCCACGGTGCTCGACAAGCCACTATGCGTGCGTGAGTGATTGGCGCGGCCGAATCGGCTCGGTCTCGGTGGACTGGTGGGCGACCATCGTTGGTGGCGTGATCGTCGCGTTGGCTGTGGCCAACGTGCTTCCGAATGTTCCGTGGTGATCGCATGAGCGTCACACGCATCGAGCCCACTGCCCCCGAGACAACGCTGGAGGAATCGAGCTTCACCAGCAGGCAACCGCTGGACTACGTACCGGGAGTCTTGCTGCTCATCGGCGTCGGTCTGCTGGGCAAGTACGCCCAGATCTGGTGGAACGCCCAGGCCAAGCACCAGCACCGGCACGCACCCGACATCGAATATGTGTTGTGGGCCATCGTGATCGGGCTGCTGATCACCAACACCGTCGGCCTGCACCGGATATTCCGCCCCGGTGTGCAGACCTAAGCGATCCACGTTCTCGAACATTCGGCCTGCTGATACTGACCGTGACTTCGGGCTCCACGTTGATTGTCGGATTGACCCGGCTAGAAGAGCACGCCCTCGAAACCAACACCTTGCGTCGACATCTCGGGCCCGCCAGTGCCAATGCCGCCGCAGCGACGCCCTGAGTCCACGCCCCACCCGCTAGCCGACGTTCGTGCCGCCCTCCGCGATCCGACGCACCGCCCGCAGGAAGACGTCGATCTCCTCGAACGTGTTGTAGAACGCGAATGACGGGCGAACCGTCGCCTCCAGCCCTAGGCGACGCAGAATCGGCTGCGCGCAGTGATGACCGGCGCGCACCGCGATCCCCTCGGAGTTGAGCGCCTTGCCGACCTCGAGGGGCTCATGCCCGGCCAACACGAACGACAGCACGCTGGCCTTCTCCTCGGCCGTGCCGACCAGGCGCACGCCCGGGATGTCGGCGAGGCGCGGGGTCGCGTACTCCAGCAGAGCATGCTCGTAGGACGAAATGCGCTCGATGCCGACCCGCTCGACGTAGCGCAGCGCCTCACCGAGCCCGACGGCGTCGGCGATGTTGCCGGTGCCGGCCTCGAACTTGCTTGGCGGGCCTTGGTATAGCGACCTTTCCAGCGTCACGTCGGCGATCATGTTGCCGCCGCCCTGCCACGGCGGGGTCTCGGCCAGGGCCTCCTCGGTCCCGTAGAGCACACCGATCCCGGTGGGGCCGTAGATCTTGTGTCCGGAGAACACGAAGAAATCGGCGCCGAGCTCGGAGACGTTGATGGGCAGATGCGGGATCGACTGCGCGCCGTCGATGAGCACCCGCGCCCGGTACCGGTGACCGAGCTCGACGATCTTCTCGACCGGCGTCACCGTGCCCAGTGCGTTCGAAACCTGGGTCGCAGCAACCAACTTCGTCCGCGGACCCAGCAAGTCCTCGAATTCCGACAGCAGCAGATTGCCGGCATCGTCGACCGGTGCGACCTTCAGGATCGCGCCCGTCTGCTGCGAAAGCAGTTGCCACGGAACGATATTGGCGTGGTGCTCGAGATGCGTGATGACGATCTCGTCGCCGGGCAGCAGGTGCTTGCCGCCCCAGGCGTAGGCGACCAGGTTGATCGCCTCGGTGGTGCCGCGCACGAAAATGATCTCTTCGTCCTTCGACGCGCCGATGAATCGCCGGACGGTGCTGCGGGCCTCTTCGTAGGCGTCGGTCGATCGCGCGGCCAACTCGTGCGCCGCGCGGTGGATGTTGGAGTTCTCGTGGGCGTAGAAGTAGGACAGCCGGTCGATGACCACCTGTGGCTTCTGGGTGGTCGCGGCGTTGTCGAACCAGATCAGCGGCTTGCCGTTGACGGTCTCCTTGAGGATCGGGAAGTCCGCCCGCACCGCGTTGACGTCGAATACCTCGTGCTCGTCAGGCAACGCCGGCACCGGGTCGCTCGCCGTCAGAAAGTGGTAGTTCGCCTCGTCCCCGTCCGGTGTCGCGACCGGCGCGGCGGACCAGCCCAGGTCGGGCACGGACGGCGCGGCGGGCAGCCACGACGGAGCCGATCCGCGCGGGGCCACCGGCACCGTCGTCGATCCCCCCGCCAGCACCCCGGGAACGGTCGGCACGATGCCCTGGGGCACGGCGAACGCGCTCAGGTCGCCGGGCGGCAGGAACGGGTCGGCCACGCCGGCCGTCGTCCAGGCCGCCGACGGCGCGGCCGTCACATCGGGTGCGTTCCCGCGCGGGGCGACCGGGACGGCCTGCGGCGGCGTGGCCTCGGGACCGGGTGAGCTGGGCGCGGGGACGTACACGTCGGTAAGGCCGATCGCCGGCGCCGGCGCCGAGAACGGATCCGTCGTCCCGGCGGCGGACCGGGCGGCCGACGCCCCGGCCGTCGTGTCCGGCACGCTGCCGCGCGGGGCGACCGGCGCGGTCTGCGGCGGAGTGTCGGGGCCCGGACGAATGCTGGCCGCGTACAGCTGGGTGGCCAGCGCGGCCAGCTCAGCTGCGCTGATGGGCAGCTCGCTTTCGGCGTCTACCGACCGGTATTCACTTGTACTCATGGAACTTGTCCACGGCGACGTCGTCGAGCACGGCGAGCGCGTCGTCAGTGAGGACAGCCAGGGACGTATACAGGGTGACCAGGTAGGTCGCGATCGCCGACTGGTTGATGCCGGTGAACCGCACCGACAGCCCCGGCGCCTGCTCGCCGACCAGACCCGGCTGGAACAGACCGACCACACCCTGGCGCTCCTCACCGGTGCGGACCAGGATGAATTTGGTCTTGGCGTCCTCCACCGGCACCTTGTCCGAAGGGATCAGCGGAATCCCGCGCCAGGTGATGAACTGCGCGCCGAACAGGCTGACGACTGGTGGTGGCACCCCGCGGCGGGTGGCCTCCCGGCCGAATGCCGCGATGCCCAGCGGGTGGGTCAGGAAGAAGCTCGGCGTCTTCCACACCTTGGTGATCAACGCGTCGAGGTCGTCTGGCGTGGGTGCACCGCCGAGTGTCTGGATCGTCTGCTCCGGCGTCGCCTGCGCCAGCAGCCCGTACTCCGGGCTGTTGACCAGCTCGAACTCTTGGCGCTCCTTGATGGTCTCGATCGTCAGTCGCAGCTGCTGGGCGATTTGGTCGTGCGGGCTGGAGTACAGGTCGGAAACCCGGGTGTGAATGTCGAGCAGGGTCGCGATCGTGCGCAGCGTGTACTCGCGCGGGCTGGTCTCGTAGTCGACGTAGGTCTCGGGCAGGGGCTCGTCGGTGCCGCCGCCGGATTCGGCCTTGACCGCGACCTGCTCGGGGTTGACCACCCGGTTCACCCGGTAGATGCCCGCTTCCACCGGCACCCAGCTGAGCAGGTGCAGCAGCCACCGCGGCGTGATCGTGGAGAGCTGCGGGACGGTCTTGGTCGCGTTGGCCAGCTGCCGGGCAGCAAGATCGCCAAGGGCCTGGGACTCATTTTGAGCTGACGTCACGATCGTCCTCCATTTTCTTGGTCGAATGCTGCAGGTGGGGCTGTCCCATGATCGCCCGAGGGCGACGGCTGCGCGCGCTGAGCGTAGGCAAGTCTAAATCTCCGGGGAAAGATTTAAACCTGCGCTGACGCAAATGCCGCCGCGATCCGCAGGCGATCTGACAATCCGTTCGGGCGGGTCCTATAGTGGGACTATGCAACAGGCCGTACAGCCGCGCTTCGTCCCTTCGCGCTGCCTCGCCGTGTGTTGTTGTTGTTGCTGTTGTTGATTTCCTGCCGCCTTCTGTCGCTGTAGAAATCCTTTGCTCTGTTCCCGCTAGGGGTGGTCCCCGAGGCTGCCCGGCGGCACCATGACGCGCCAGCCAACTTCAGAAAAGACCAACCTCCCCATGACCGTATTGTCCGTACGCACCCGCGCATTGCCGCAGGTCGCGACCCGTCGGCGCATATCGGTGCGCCCGGCCACCGAACTCACCCGCATGACGCGGTACCGCGGCGGCACCTACTCGCACACCGTCGACACGATCGTGTTCGCCGACGGCACCCGCGCGCGCACCGATCTGATCAGGCTGAACCCCAACCTGCTTGCCTATTCGCTGGACTTCACCGGCATCTCCCCGCACCACCCGTCGCCGTACCGCCTGGGAAACTGGTCGACACTGCCCCACCTGCGCAACCGCGTCTGCGAGGCCGAGGTGGAGTGGATCGTGCGCAACTCCTTCCCGATGCGGTCACTCACCGAGTTGAGCGACCAGCTGCGCCAGGCCGGCTACCCGCTGGGGCCGGCGAACATCAGCGAACACGAAGCGATCGCCGGTACGCAGGCCGCAATCTGGCATCTGACCAACGGCCTGACCCTCCACACCCGACCCCTCAACGTCCCGGTCGCCGTCCACCGGGCTCCCGGGCCGGTGCTCACCTTTGAATTCGACGGCCAACCGCAACTCGGCGGCTACTCGGCGCGCACGACGTCCGACTCCCCCGTCGAGCTGAAGCTGCAAAAGTCGGCGAACGGCGTTGTGTGGCACGATGTTTCAGGCTCGGCCCTGACCGCCGCAGCCGGCCAGGGCCGCCACCAACGCACTTTGGGCGTCGGAAGCACGCTCGCGGGCAGCAGCCACAGCCGCGGCGGACACGGCTATCGCTACTACCGGCTGATCGCGACCGCGGAAAGCGGCACACCGAAAGTCGACCACGTTCGCTTCTGGCTGAGCGGAACTCGCCACTACCGCAACGCCGATCGCGTCGTCCACCTTTACAGCTACCTGCTCACCGAAGCGCGCAAAGCCCTCGGTGAAATCGCCGAACCCGCACTGGTCGATACCCACGCCACGGTCGATGCCGAACTCGTGGGCCCGTTTCAAGTGCGAATCCCGTTGCGGCTCAACACCACCGACGGTCATGCGATCGTCGACGCCGACGGGTTCGCCGTCGGCGACGCGATCCAGCCGGGGACGGATTTCTACCTGCGCCGTATGCCGGGCGCCTCGGCGACGACGCTGACCGCCACCGCCCCGCAAAGTCCCACCGGACGAGTGCTGACCGGAGTGGCACTGGAGGGCGCGCAGCACCGGTTGACGCCCGTCGCCCTAGCGATACCCGCGGAGCTGGCCATAGAGTTTGACGTGAGCTGGGATGGAAACTGCTGGGCTGAGATGTTGGAGATGACGTGAGCATTGCCGAGAACATCACGCAACTGATCGGGAACACGCCGCTGGTGCGGCTGCGCAAGGTCACCGACGGTGCTGTGGCCGACGTTGTCGCCAAGCTGGAGTCCTTCAACCCGGCGGGCAGCGTGAAGGACCGCATCGGGGTGGCGATGATCGACGCGGCCGAGAAAGCCGGCTTGATCAAGCCGGACACCATCATTTTGGAGCCCACCAGCGGCAACACCGGCATCGCGCTGGCAATGGTGGCCGCCGCGCGCGGCTACAAGTGCGTGCTGACCATGCCGGAGACGATGAGCACCGAGCGTCGGATGTTGCTGCGCGCGTACGGCGCCGAACTCGTCCTCACGCCAGGTCCCGAAGGCATGGCGGGCGCCATCGCCAAGGCCGAAGAACTGGCCAAGACCGACGATCGGTACTTCATCCCCCAGCAGTTCGAGAATCCGGCCAACCCGGCAGTGCACGCCGTCACCACCGCCGAAGAGATCTGGAAGGACACCGACGGCAAGATCGACTTCTTTGTATCCGGAGTCGGCACCGGCGGCACCATCACCGGCGTCGCCCAGGTCATCAAAGAACGCAAGCCGTCGACGAAGTTCATCGCCGTGGAGCCGAGCGCGTCGCCGGTGCTGTCGGGCGGTCAGAAGGGGCCGCACCCGATCCAGGGCATCGGCGCCGGCTTCATCCCGCCGGTTCTCGACATGGATCTGGTCGACGAGGTCATCCAGGTCGACAACGACGACGCACTGGACCTGGCCCGCCGGTTGGCCAAGGAAGAGGGGCTGCTGGTCGGCATCTCCTCCGGGGCGGCCGTGGCGGCGGCCTTGGAGGTGGCCCGCCGCCCGGAAAATGCCGGCAAGCTGATCGTGGTGGTGCTGCCCAGTTTCGGGGAGCGGTACCTGAGCACAGTGTTGTTCGCCGATTTGGCCGACTAGCGATGCTCGAGGCAATACGGCGCGACATCAAAGCGGCCAGGGACCGAGATCCGGCCCGGCCGACCGTGCTGGAGGTCATCTTCGCCTACCCGGGCGTGCACGCGGTGTGGGGCCACCGGATCAGCCACTGGCTGTGGCAGCGTGGCGCGCGGCTGGCGGCACGGACATTCGCCGAGCTCACCCGAATCTTCACCGGGGTTGAGATCCATCCCGGCGCCGTCCTCGGCCCCGGCCTGTTCATCGACCACGCGACGGGCGTGGTGATCGGGGAAACCGCCGAAGTCGGCGAAGACGTCACTCTCTTTCACGGCGTCACCCTCGGTGGCACCGGACGGGAGACCGGCAAGCGCCATCCCACGGTCGGCGATCGCGTCGTCATCGGGGCCGGGGCCAAGGTCCTCGGCGCGATAAAAATCGGCGACGACAGCCGCATCGGCGCCAATTCCGTTGTGGTCAAAGAGGTTCCGGCAAGCGCCGTGGTGGTCGGGGTGCCCGGGCAAATCGTCAGCCGCTCCACGAACGCCAAAGAGGACGACTCGATGCTGCCCGACCTGGTCGGCGTCAGCCTGCAATCACTGCTCACCAGGGTGGCCCGGCTGGAGGGCCGCGACTCCAACGGGCAACGCAGGGCGACCGACCGCGTCATCCGCCCCCCCGAGGCCGGGGTGTGGCATGGCGACGACTTCTCGATCTAGGGGCGACCCGGGTCATTGGGGTGCGGGGTCAGGGGTGTGACCTCATCGGTTCGCCAGATTCGCAATGGCATTGAGGCCAGCACCTGCTCGAGTTGGCGTTCGTCGTCGGCGTTGAACAGGCCGAGGGTGCGCCATTCGCCTGGCTGCAGCGGCGGGCGCCACAAGCGGAGCAGGTGGCCCTGCTCGGCCAATTCGCGAGAATGTGCGGCCTCCCGGGCCCGGACGTCGTCGACGGCTTCGGGCGGGGTTCCCTGCGGTACGTGTGTGGTCATGGTGACCAGGAATTCCATCGATGCTCCTCGAATATATTGCGCAGGAACCGGATTCATGCTGGCACGGGTGCGCCACAGGAAAGCGGGTTCGCGCTCGATACAGTACTTTGATGACAACTGCCATCGTGCTCAGCATCGCCGTGGTCGCCTCTGTGGGGATCACGATCTGGCTCACGAATCGGGGCGGCCCCAATCGCTGACGGTTGTTGTGCAGGTCGCTGTGGGACGAGCATGATCTATGCAGCGGCTTTCCCGGGAGACAACCATGAAGCTTTGCATCGCCGGAGGACTGGCTGTCGTGCTGACGGCCGGAGCGCTGATCGGCTCAGCGCCGCCGGCCAGCGCCGGCTGCCAATACGGCGGCCCCTATCTCAGCAAGTGCGACGGACCCGTCCAGCCCGACGGCACCTGGCAACGCTGTGTGGCATTTACTCACTGGACGGGTAGCGGCGCCAGCGCCAACATGGTGCCCGACAGGCGCTGCGATGCGATGGGCCCGGACCAGCACCCTGGTGGTCTGGATTTCGCCGACCCGCCGACGCACATCGACGGCTGAAATCGCTGGCTCCCCCGGGTGGACTCGAACCACCAACCCTTCGGTTAACAGCCGAATGCTCTGCCAATTGAGCTACAGGGGACCGTCTAGATCGATGGACGACTCTAGCGTACTGGCTTGCCCAGACCCAACTAGAGGCCCCGGTCCCGTATTGCCGGTCCGCGACACCGCGGGCACCATCGCAGCACGCTGACGTCCTGGCGCGCGCCCACCGGGGCCGGTGAGGCAGGATGGAACCAACCACGCCTAGTCGGGAGGGACCGTTTTGATTGGGTATGTCGCCGTTCTCGGAGTGGGTTACGTGCTCGGCACCAAGGCTGGGCGCCACCGCTATGAGCAGATCGTTGGCACCTGTCGCGCGCTGACCAACAGCCCGGTGACCAAGTCGGTGATCGAACGGGGACGCCGTGAGATCGCGAACCGGATCTCACCCGACACGGGGCTAGTCACCCTCGCCGAGATCGACAGCCAGACCGAGGTGGTCGGGCAGCCCATCGAACGCGCCAAGCGCCAGGTGAACGGCGCCTCACGCGGTTAGATCGTCGCCGCTGGCCTGCTCCAGCAGGCTGCGCCGGTAGGCCTCCATGGCGACCAGGTCGCCGAACAGCGCGTGATACTCGTCGCCCTGCTCGATCGGGGACATGCGCTGCAGCTTGGACTTCACCTCGGCGATCTGGCGGCCCATCCACACCTCTTGCAGGCGAGCCAGCACCCCGCCGATGTAGCGGGGCAGCTTCTCGTCGTCGACCCGGATCGCTTCCACCCCAAGCTCGTTGACCAGGCCGGCCGTCAGCGCCGAGGCGGCCTGCTGGCGCACCGCGTCGATCCACTGGGCCCCGTTGATGCCGGTCGAGGTGCCGCCCGCCGCGTCGACGGCGGCCCGCACGGCCGCGTATCCGGGATGGGTGAAGCTCTCGACGGTCAGCGAGTCGAAGACGGGGCCCGCCAACGCCGGATACTGCAGCGCCGATTTGAGGGCCTCGCGCTGTGGCCACAGGGTCGGGTCACGCGGGTCGGGACGGGGCACGGAGGGTTCTGAGGGCTCGGCCGGTTGCGGACCGGGTGAGGACTGCTCGACGCGCGCAGATCGCTTCTTGCCGCGTTCGGGGGCTCCGCGCCGGCCGGCCTCCTCCCGGACACGCGTCAGCACCTGCCCCTCGTCGGACCAGCCGGTCCAGCCCGCGAGGCGTCGCGCGTATTCGTCGCGTAACGCGTAGTCCCTGATCCGGGCGACCAGGGGAATGCACTGGCGTAGCGCGTCCACGCGTGCCTGCGGATTGTCGTCGAGCACCGTTCCCTCGGGAATCAAGCTGCGGATGGCGAATTCGAACATCGGTTTGCGGCGCGCCACCAGGTCACGCAGCGCGTTGTCGCCGGAGCTGAGCCGTAGCTCGCAGGGATCCATGCCGTCCGCGGCGACCGCGACGAACGACTTCCCGGCGACCTGCGGGTCCCCGTCGAAGGCTTTCAGGGCCGCGGCCTGTCCCGCCGCATCGCCGTCGAAGACGAAGATCAGCTCGCCGCGATACCAGTTGTCGTCCATCATCAGCCGGCGCAGCATCGCCAGGTGATCGTCGCCGAACGCGGTGCCGCACGAGGCCACCGCGGTGGTGACCCCGGCCAGGTGCATCGCCATCACGTCGGTGTAGCCCTCGACGACCACCGCCTGGTGCCCCTTGGCGATGTCGCGTTTGGCCAGGTCGATCCCGAACATCACCGACGACTTCTTGTACAGCTGCGTCTCGGGCGTGTTGACGTACTTGGCTTCCATCGGGTCGTCGTCGAACAACCGCCGCGCCCCGAACCCGATCACCTCGCCGGACGCGGTGCGGATCGGCCACAGCAGCCTTCGGTGGAAGCGGTCCATCGGACCGCGGCGCCCCTCCCTGGACAGGCCGGCGGCCTCCAGCTCCTTGAACTCAAAACCCTTGCGCTGCAGATGCTTTGTCAGCTTCTCCCAGCCCGACGGCGCGTAACCGCAGCCGAACTGACGCGCCGCGGCGGCGTCGAAGTTCCGCTCTGTGAGGTACTTGCGCGCCGGTGCCGCCTCGTCGGACTCCAACTCGGCCGCATAGAACTCCGCCGCGGCCGCGTTGGCCGCGATGAGCCTGCTGCGGCTGCCGCGGTCACGCTGGACGTTGGTGGCCGACGCCCCGGTGTAGGTGATCGTGTGCCCGACGCGGTCGGCGAGCAGTTCCACCGCCTCGACGAAGCTGACGTGCTCGATCTTCTGCAGGAACGCGTAGACGTCGCCGCCTTCGCCACAGCCGAAACAGTGAAAGTGGCCGTGGTTGGGCCGGACATGGAACGACGGCGACTTCTCGTTGTGGAAGGGGCACAGGCCTTTCAGCGAGTCCGCGCCGGCGCGCCGCAACTGCACGTAGTCGCCGACGACCTCTTCGATGCGGACCCGTTCACGGATCGCGGCGATATCGCGATCGGAGATCCGGCCGGCCATCGGCCCAGTCTAGAACCCGGGTGCGACCGCGATCCGCCAGTTCGGCTAGCCGGTACCTAGCCGGTACCTATGACGCCGCACGCGACCCGGTCCGCCGACATGCCCGGCATACCCGGCATGCCCGGCATGCTGCTGTCCGAGGTGCCGTGCAGCATCAGCGCGGTCTTGTTACCCGCGAGCAGATCGTCTCTGGAAAACGAGTCGGTCGTGGTCACCAGGTAACCGGAGCCGTCCGAGCGCACTTCGAAATAGGTCAGGTCGCCGCTCTCGGGCTTCCCGGTGTGGCCGGGCGCCTGGTAGTGGCCGCCGGCGGACAAGAAGTTCCCGGGCGGACCGCCGCTCGGGGCGACCGAATTGGGCTCGCACTTGCCGATCTCGTGGATGTGCATGCCGTGCAACCCGGGCGCCAGAATGCCCGGGGCCACCGTTTTGACCGTGACGGTCACATACCCGCCGGCGAAATCGAAGGTCGCCGTGGCCACCGACTTGCCGTCGGGCGTTTTGAGTTCGGCGGTCAGCGATCCCGCGCCGGGCGCCGAGCTGACCGAGGGCCCGCCGGAAGTCGGCGCCGGCGAACCGCTCTGCACGGCGGGGGTGGTGCCCGGTTGGGTGCTCGCGTGCTGAGGAGAACTGCACCCGGCGATAGCCATGACGGGAAGCGACATCAACGTCGCAGCGGCGGTGAGTTTGGTCATAAGGGGCAGCCTAATCCGGCGCCGGCGACCGGCCTACTGGGTGGGCGAGATGCGTTCCAGCCGCCCTTCGGTATACGAGGCGATCTGGTCGACGACGACCCGCAACCGGGCGCCGTCGTCGGCGGCGGCGGTGAACGCCGCGGCATAGAAAGGGTCGAGCGTGCGGGGTGCCCCGGCGTACAGCCACTGCGCCACCCGGTGAATGCGCTCGCGCTGCCGTGCCTGGGCTTCCAGATGCCGCGGATCCGACATGATGAACTGCAACGCCAGGATTTTCAGCACCGCGACCTCGGCGCGCACCAGGTCGGGCACCCGCAAGTCCGCCTGATAGCGCACCAGCGGCCCCGGGCCTGCCGTCGCACGGGTGGTTGCGATGGCGGCCGAGGCGAACCGCCCGACCAGCTCACTGGTGAGCTGCTTGAGCGCGACCGACGCGGCCAGCGTGGCGTCGTACTTACCGACCGCGGCGACGACGGGCAGCCCCGACAGCCGCTGCGCGGCCTGGACCAGGTCGTCGGCGCTAACCCGGGAGAATTCGCTCTCCCCCAGCTTGGCGAGCGCGGCCGCGTCGTCGTCGTCGGCGAGCACGCGCAGGTCGATGCGTTCGGAGACCACGCCGTCCTCGACGTCGTGCACCGAATAGGCGACGTCGTCGGCCCAGTCCATCACCTGCGCCTCCAGACAGGTGCGGTGCGCCGGAGCCCCCGACCGCGCCCACGCCGCCGCCTCGTGGTCCTCCTCGTAGAACCCGAATTTTCGTTCCCCGGGTTCGCGGGTCCACGGATATTTCGTCACCGCGTCCAGGGACGCCCGAGTCAGATTGAGCCCCGCGCTATTGCCTTGTGCATCAAGCACTTTGGGCTCCAGGCTGGTCAGGATCCGGAAATTCTGCGCGTTGCCCTCGAAGCCGCCGTGCGCGGCCGCGACCTCGTTGAGCGCGCGCTCGCCGTTGTGCCCGTAGGGCGGGTGACCGATGTCGTGGGCCAGGCCGGCCAACTCGACCAGGTCCAGGTCGCAGCCCAGCCCGATCGCCATCCCGCGCCCGATCTGGGCCACCTCGAGCGAGTGCGTCAGCCGGGTGCGCGGAGTGTCGCCCTCGCGGGGCCCGACGACCTGCGTCTTGTCGGCCAACCGCCGCAGCGCGGCACTATGCAGCACCCGGGCCCGGTCCCGCGCGAAGTCGCTGCGGTACTGGCCCTCGGTGCCGGGCAGACCCGCAGTCTTCGGCGCTTCAACCACTCGTCGCTCGCGGTCGAAGTCGTCGTACGGATCCTGCTCGCTGATAGTCACCGCAGCACAGTCTGCCAGGACCAGGCGGTGGGGTCCGACATCCGCACAGGGCTAAATTAGCCCTCATGCGCATCCCTCGTTGGTGCGGCGCATTCCTCGCCGTCATTGCTCTCGGGCTGGTGCTGGCGCCGCCCGCCGACGCGCAGCAACCGCTCCGGTTGCCGGGATATGTCACCGACAACGCCGGTGTGCTCTCGGGTTCCGGTCGCGCCGCGGTGACGTCGGCCATCGACAGGCTCTACGCCGATCGGCACATCCGGCTGTGGGTGGTCTACGTCGACGACTTCTCCGGGTTGAGCCCAGGGAACTGGGCGCAGCGCACGTACGCCGCCAGCGATCTGCGCGACGACGACGCGCTGCTCGCCGTGGCCAGCACCGGGCGCGCCTATGCATTCCTGGTGCCCACGACCGTTCGGAGCGTCACGCCGAGTCAGGTTGACGACCTGCGGCGCAGCCAGATCGAACCGGCGCTGCGCAGCGGCGACTGGGGCGGTGCGGCGATCGCGGCGGCCAACGGGCTCAACCGGCCGCCCGATTACACGGGCCGGCTGGTCCTGCTGGTGATTGTCGGCGTCATCGTCGTCGCCGTCGTGGTCCTGCTTCTGGTGATGCGCCGCCGGGCCCGACGACGGCGTGCCGCCGCGCTGGCCGCCGCGCGGCGGATCGACCCGACCGACGCGAACGCGCTGGCCGCCGTCGCACCCGAGACCCTCGACGATTTGTCGCGGTCGATGGTGGTGGACGTCGACAACGCGCTGCGCACCAGCACCAACGAACTCGCGCTGGCGATCGAAGAGTTCGGGGACGGGCGAACGCAACCCTTCACCGATGCGGTGAACAACGCCAAAGCGGCTCTGGCGCAGGCGTTCACGGTGCGCCAGCAGCTCGAGGACGCCACGCCCGAGACACCCGACGAACGCCGCGAGCTGCTCATCCGGGTGATCACCTCGGCGGCGCGCGCCGACCGCCAGCTGGAGTCGCAGACCGAGGCGTTCGAGCAGCTGCGTGATCTGGTGATCAACGCGCCGTCCCGGCTCGACGGGCTGACCCAGCAGTACGTCGACCTGACCGGCCGCATCGCCCCGGCGGAACAACGGATGGCCGAGCTGCACAAGGAATTCGACCACGCGGCACTGGGTTCGGTCGCCGGCAATATCACCGGCGCCCGCGAGCGGATGGCTTTTGCCGACCGCAACATCGGCACGGCGCGTGAACTCGCCGGCCACGCCGAGATCGGGAAGCAGACCGGGCTGGTGGATGCTTTTCACGCGGCCGAGTCGGCGCTCGGGCAGGCGCGATCCCTACTCGATGCCGTCGACACCGCGGCCGGCGACATCCAGCACGCCATCGCCACCCTGCCCTCGGCCACAAGCGACATTCAGGCGACCATCGATCGCGCCAACGAGCAGTTGAATCGGGCGCCGAAAGCGCGCGTTCAGGAGTTGACCGCGGCCCGCGATGCGGCGGTCACCGCCCTGAATTGGTCGCGGAACGCCCCGGGCCTCACCGACCCGTTGACCGCTTTCGCGAAGTTGACCAGGGCCGACGCCGATCTAGGGCGGCGGCTGGCCGCCCTGGTCGAGGAACAGGCCACGGCCGAGCGGCTCACCCGGGCCTACGAGCAGGCGTTATTCACGGCCGAGTCGCGGGTGCGGGCAGTCTCTGAGTACATCGACACGCGCCGCGGCAGCATCGGACCGGACGCCCGCACCCGGCTGGCCGAAGCGAAACGGCAGCTGCAGGCCGCGCGCGACAAGCAGGCGACCGACCTGACCGAGGCGACCGTATATGCCAACGGGGCGTCGGCCTGGGCCGCGAACGCGCAGGCACTGGCCAACGCCGACGTGCAGTCGGCGCAGCGCGCCTACAGCCGTCGGGCAGGCGGCGACGACAACACCGGTGCGCTGATCGGGGGGCTGATCATCAACGATCTGCTCCGCTCAGGCCCCCGCGGTGGCCTGGGCGGCGGATGGATACCCACGTCCTTCGGCGGCTCGTCGAATTCGTCCGGGGGCAGCTTCATGGGCGGCGGCGGCCGGTTCTGATCCGCCGAGTGCAGAACAAAAACACCCGCCCACGGTTTCCCGTGGGCGGGTGTTTTTGCGATTGGCGATCAGGCCCAGCTGGACCCGACGGCACTGTCCGTGCTGGCCATGTTGCTGCCGGCCGACTGGACGTTCGAGCCGTGCTGGTTGGCCTGCTCGTAGATCACCTGGAAGTTCCGACCCAACTGGGTGATGAACTCCTGGCAAGCCACCGAACCCGAGCCGCCCCAGAAGTCACCGGCAGCCAGCACATCGCGAACGATGTTCTGGTGCTCGGACTCCAAGGAAGCGGCCTGAGCGCGGATGAGCGCGCCGTGGGCGTCAACGTCGCCGAACTGGTAATTGATGCTCATTCTTACGTCCTCCTAAGTTGAATGTTTTTGGGAAACAGCAGTTTTCAGCAAGTGAGCTGGAAACTAGCTGCCGAGGATCTGCTGCGAGGCCTGCTCTTGAGTCTCGTAGTTGTTCGCGTCGCGGACCAGTCCGTCACGAACGCCGTGCAGCATGTTCACGATGTTGTTGAAGGCCTGGTTCATCTGGCCCATCGTGTCGTAAGAGGTCGCCTGAGCGGTACCGCTCCAGCCGGCCCCGGCGATGTTCTGCGAGGACGCCCACATCTTGCGAGCCTCGTCGGACACCGTCTGAGCGTGCATTTCGAAGCGGCCAGCCATTGCCCGCATAGCGTGCGGGTCGGTCATAAAGCGTGCCATGTTTAGTCTCCTTGTCAGTAGAAACTTGTCGTCGTATGAGTTAGCCGCCGTGAGCGCAGGCATGGGAGTCTTTCGGAGCACCCGAGCCGTCGATCACGATCAGGAACAGCGCTAGTTTCCTCTCAACCAGCCGCTGGAGAATGCGGGATTACGCTGCTGCTTCGCGGCATATCGAAACGAGGTTCAGCCTCGGCTTCCCACTCGTTCCACTCTCTCCACTCGTCCCATTCATCCATGTCTTCAGGGGTCGCGTCAGTTTGGGCGCCGTCGACCGCCATAGCATCGGGCTCAGAGCCTTCCTCCGGCTCTGGTGCCCATGGATCGTAGTTATCCGGTGGTACCGCAACGCCCCAGCTGAGCGGTACCGACAACCCACCGAGCATGCCCGAGTGGGCACGCCTTGCCGCCACAGCGTCGTCCGGTAAGGGCGAGCCTAGAGGCAAGAGCACGTTGTCTCCTTCTAACTGCCGATCCCAAAGGGTCAGGCCCAGCGGATAAAAATTCACCACCAAGCACTTCGCATCGTAAGCCAAACCCCGCCCCGATGTCGCCTAATCGGCGTGCCATTTTTCAAAAGACAACGCACGTTGTCATAAGACGTGCGAGTTTGCGGGACCGACCGGCCCAGGTTCAGCAGAGACCGCTGGGTTTCGGACGGGCGGGTCCGGTTTCCTGGGTGGGCATCGACTGCGGGTAGGGCACGCGATACGGGACCGCGGCCGCCGCGACGGTGCCCAGCACCAGGTTGGGAAAGCACTGCGTGAGTTTGGGAAGCGCGGCCAGCGCCGGGTGCTGCAGGTTGGGCTGCGACGGGTCCGGCGGCACGGCGAAGTTGAATGCCGAGGTCATGTCGCCGACGGTGCTGTTCCGCCACGCGCTGATGTTGGGGACGGGCACGTTGAACCGTCGGGAGATGAACTTCAGCGTTGACGTGTGGTCGAAGACCTCGCTGGCCTTGAGCGGGCCCCGGCTGTACGGCGAGATGACGAAGCAGGGCACGCGAAATCCCAGTCCGATGGGCCCACGGATGCCGCCGGACCCGTTCACCGCGTTGATGTCTGCGACGGTGACGTATTCGCCCGGAGTGCCCGGCGGCGGGGTCGGCGGGATGACGTGGTCGAAGAAGCCGCCGTTCTCGTCGTAGTTGACGATCAGCGCGGTTTTTTCCCATACCGCCGGGTTGGACAGCAGCATTCGCAGCACATCCACGATCGCGGCGGCGCCGACAGCGACCGGCAGCGACGGGTGTTCCGAGAATTGGAACCCGGGAAGCACCCAAGAGACCGCCGGCAGTTTGTTTGCCTTGATGTCGGCGGCGAAGGTGCCGGGAAAGGTGGGGGCGATGCCGTTGCGGGCCAGGCTCGAGCTTGGGTTGCCGGCCTGCTTGAAGTCGTTGATTAGCCCGTTGTAGCCGACGACGGTGTTGTTCAGCGCCCCGAGCACCTTGTTCTGGTAGACCTTCCAGCTCACACCGGCGTCGTCGAGGTTGTCCGGCATGGTGCGCCAGCTGTAATGCTGCAGCGGCTGGATGTCGGGTTCCACCAATACCGGCCCGCCGTGCGTCCCGTCGGGGTCGATCCAGGCACTCATCCAGTACAGCCGGTTGGGCGTGGTGCCGCCCAGCAACGAACAGTGGTACTGGTCGCAAATCGTGAACGAGTCGGCCAACAGGTAGTGGATCGGCAGGTCCTTGCGCGTGTAGTAGCCCATCGGCGCGGGGACGTTGCCCTGAATCGGGCTGTTCGAGACCTGCGCCGGCAGCCAGCCGTCGTTGGCGCCGTTGTTCCAGGACTGGTGCATGGCGATCCAGGCGTGGTCGGGGTCCTGGACGCATTCGCCGTCGAGCAGCGGGCCCCGGGTGGTGTCGAAGCGGAACGGGATGGTGACGCCGGTGGGGTCGATGCGCTGCGTCGCCGGGTTCCAGCCTTTCTGCTGGAACAGCGGCGAGGCGGCGTTGAACCCCTCGGTGGCCGACAGGGTGCCGAAGTAATGGTCGAACGACCGGTTCTCCTGCATCAACAAGACAATGTGCTCGATGTCGGACAAATGCCCCGGGCACGGCCCGGCGCCGTAGGCCTTTTCGATTACCGGTCCGGCCAAATCCAGCAAAGCGCCCGTGCTGCTGGCGGCAGCGGCTTTAGCCAAGAACTGCCGGCGCGTCATTCCGTCGACGGGGTGTTGGCTAGCCACATCCCTCCCTTTGCCGGCCTCCTGGCGGAGTTGCAAAATCACGGTACGGTTGCGGCACCGATCAACCCGCGCACTTCAGCCGGCGTGTCGTACCCGGGTTTCGATCAATCCGGCGACACGAACCGCGTTATCGAATTAGCAGATCCCGCTGGAAATCCCGCGGGCCGGCGACGTTTCCTGGGTGGGCATCGACTGCCGGTGAGGCACCCGATACGGGATACCTGGCAACACGCCGTCGGAGGTTCCGAGGATTACGTTGGGGTCACGCGTGCGCCCTCGGCACGCAGGGGTAGTCCTGATGACCCGGGGCCTGCAGCGCGCCCAAAGACCGGAATGGTCTCCCGTTAGACGCCGGTGCGTGGGACGACGCTGGGCCGGTTCTGCGTCACGTGCGGGCTGGCGCCGCCGCGGCCCATCATGCCGCCGGGCATGCCACCACCCGCGCCCATGCCACCCATCGGCATCGGCATCGGCGTCATGCCACCGCCCTGGGCGGCTCCGGCCATGGCGGCCGTGGCGTTGGGCATGGCGCCCATTCCCGACATCGCCGAGCTGACCATGCGCGCGGGCATCGAGCCCTGCCAGGTCGGAGGCACCGACATCGCCCCCACCAACCGCGCCTTGCCCAGGTCCGCGCCCATGCCCCCACCCAGGCCCCCGGCACCACCGAACGGCTTGAGGTCGGCAGGCACCGCGCTACCCACGAACTTGGTCGCATCAGCGCCCAACCCGGCGGCGTTGGCACTCGCCAAAGCAGCAGCCGAACCAGCGCCACTGTTACCCGCCATCTGGAACACGCTCATCAACGGCGAAATCGCCATGCTCGCCGGATACATCGCAATCTGCGCCACCGACGTCAACGGCGACAACCCCGACGCGGCCGACTCCACCGACGACAAGGACACTCCCGACAACGCCGAAGTCACCTCGGTGCCCAACGCCGTCAACGATCCACCCGCACCCGACACCGCCGACGTCACCGACGTCTCGACCGATGAGAACCAACCGGCCAGGCCCGCCAAACTCATCGTCGGAACATCAAACTGCGCCAACGTCGACGCCACCGCCGCCGACGTCGTGTGATACCCCATCATCGCCCCGACATCAGCAGCCCACATCTCCACATACTGAAACTCCGTAGCCGCAATCGCCGGAGCATTAATCCCAAAAAAGTTCGTCGCAACCAACGACGCCAACGTCGTGCGATTACTCGCCACCGCCGCCGGATGAATCGTGGCCCCCAACGCCGTCTCAAACGCCTCCGCCGCCGCCCGCGCCTGCGCAGCAGCCGACGCCGCCTTACCCGCCGCCGCCGACAACCACCCCACATACGGCGCCGCCGCCGCCGCCATCGACACCGACGCCGGACCCGCCCACGGCCCCGACGTCAACCCCACAATCACCGAATCAAACGAGGACGCCGACGCCGACAAATCCTGCGCCAACCCATCCCAAGCCGTCGCCGCCACATGCAACGGCCCCGACCCCGCACCCGCAAAAATCCGCGCCGAATTAATCTCCGGCGGCAACCACGCAAACTCCAGACTCATCACAACCCCAACCCAGTCAAGTGGCTACACATGCGCGACTAACACCTGATGCCGGATAGTAGGGCAATCTCGCCCAAAAATCCGCACTTTCACCAAACCGCGACCCGTTCTGACGTGAGGTATTCGCCTGACAGATCGAACGAATTTTCAACTTTGACGTGTTTGAGGGGTTGACAGTTGAAAGCGACCGCTAGACCCCGGTGCGTGGGACGACACTGGGCCGGTTCTGCACCACGTGCGGGCTGGCGCCGCCGCGGCCCATCATGCCGCCGGGCATGCCACCACCCGCGCCCATGCCCCCCATCGGCATCGGCATCGGCTGGAAACCACCGGCGCCCTGCGCAGCCCCGGCCATGGCGGCCGTGGCGTTGGGCATGGCGCCCATTCCCGACATCGCCGAGCTGACCATGCGCGCGGGCATCGAGCCCTGCCAGGTCGGAGGCACCGACATCGCCCCCACCAACCGCGCCTTGCCCAGGTCCGCGCCCATGCCCCCACCCAGGCCCCCGGCACCACCGAACGGCTTGAGGTCGGCAGGCACCGCGCTACCCACGAACTTGGTCGCATCAGCGCCCAACCCGGCGGCGTTGGCACTCGCCAAAGCAGCAGCCGAACCAGCGCCACTGTTACCCGCCATCTGCGCGATGCTCATCAACGGCGACATCGCCATGCTCGCCGGATACATCGCAATCTGCGCCACCGACGTCAACGGCGACAACCCCGACGCGGCCGACTCCACCGACGACAAGGACACTCCCGACAACGCCGAAGTCACCTCGGTGCCCAACGCCGTCAACGATCCACCCGCACCCGACACCGCCGACGTCACCGACGTCTCGACCGATGAGAACCAACCGGCCAGGCCCGCCAAACTCATCGTCGGAACATCAAACTGCGCCAACGTCGACGCCACCGCCGCCGACGTCGTGTGATACCCCATCATCGCCCCGACATCAGCAGCCCACATCTCCACATACTGAAACTCCGTAGCCGCAATCGCCGGAGCATTAATCCCAAAAAAGTTCGTCGCAACCAACGACGCCAACGTCGTGCGATTACTCGCCACCGCCGCCGGATGAATCGTGGCCCCCAACGCCGTCTCAAACGCCTCCGCCGCCGCCCGCGCCTGCGCAGCAGCCGACGCCGCCTTACCCGCCGCCGCCGACAACCACCCCACATACGGCGCCGCCGCCGCCGCCATCGACACCGACGCCGGACCCGCCCACGGCCCCGACGTCAACCCCACAATCACCGAATCAAACGAGGACGCCGACGCCGACAAATCCTGCGCCAACCCATCCCAAGCCGTCGCCGCCACATGCAACGGCCCCGACCCCGCACCCGCAAAAATCCGCGCCGAATTAATCTCCGGCGGCAACCACGCAAACTCCAGACTCATCACAACCCCAACCCGGTCAGCCGCCCGTGCGACGCCAATACCAAGACACCCCGACTGTCACGCTCAATGTCCCCACGCGTGACACGCACCACGGCCGAAATCGTATGTCAATCCGGGCCAAAAAGCAGTGGTTTCGGACAAACGTGTCGGACCGGTCCGGGCCGCCAGCGTGCAGTTTCGTCCCGCCGGGGCTTGCTGGCGAAGGGCCTTTGACGGGCCGGCAAACAGGGTCCTGACGGGCCTTCGCTTCTCGGAGCGTCTACAACAGGTTGTTGAACAGACCTGAGAGGCCGTCGCCGACGTTGCCAAGGCCCGAAGTGCCGCTGCCGGAAATGAAATAGCCCGAACTCCCGACGCCCGCAACGAAGAAGCCGGTGTCGTTGATCGCCGCGTTGGTGTAGCCCGCGTTGCCGATACCCGCGTTGCGGACTCCCGAGTTCCCCGGCATGGTGTCGGTCGTGCTGGTGTTGACCAGGCCCGAGTTGCCGAAGCCGGAGTTCTGGAAGCCGGAGTTTCCGGTGCCGTCAGGGTTGTTTTGGCCGAATCCCGAGTTGCCCGTGCCGTCGTTGAGGAACCCCGAGTTCAGGACGTTTTGAGTCGCCGGGCTGAAGAACCCGGTGTTCAGCTTCCCCGCGTTGAACCCGCCGGTGTTGATGTCGCCGGCGTTCGCCAAGCCGGTGTTGGTGTCGCCCGCATTCCCCACGCCGGTGTTGACGTCGCCGGCATTGAGG
The DNA here is from genome assembly GCA_963758775.1 of uncultured Actinomycetota bacterium. GTDB lineage: Bacteria > Actinomycetota > Actinomycetes > Mycobacteriales > Mycobacteriaceae > Mycobacterium. The sequence goes on along the minus strand of CAVWWU010000007.1, from coordinate 422,987 downwards.
AATCCGGAGTTTCCGCCGCCCGCGTTGCCGTAGCCCCAGTCGATCGAGCCGGCGTTGAAGGCGCCCCAGTTCGTGCTGCCGCCGTCGAAACTGCCGGTGTTTCCGCTGCCGGCGTCGGCGAAGCCGGTGTTCGTGCTGCCGCCGTTCCAGAAGCCGGTGTTGAGGTTGCCGGCGTTGCCGAAGCCGAAGTTTCCGTTGCCCGCGTTGCCGAACCCGATGTTGCCGTTGCCCGAGTTGAAGAAGCCGACGTTGTTGTTGCCTGAATTGCCGATTCCGATGTTTCCGGTGCCCGAATTCAGACGGAAGCCGATTTGGCCGGTGCCGGTGACGCCGATGCCGATGTTGTTATCGCCCGAGTTTCCGAACCCGATATTGCCGCTGCCCTTGTTTCCGAACCCGATGTTGTCGCTGCCGGTGTTGCCGCCGCCGAAGTTGAAGTTGCCGAGGTTCCCGCCGCCGAAGTCGTTGCTGCCGATGTTGCCATTGCCCAGGTTGAAGCTGCCGATATTGCCGCTACCGAGATCGAAGCTGCCGCCCTTGTTGCCGCTGCCGAGGTTTCCATCGCCGATATTGCCGCTACCGAGATTGAAGGCACCGATATTGCCGCTGCCCAGGTTGAGGTTTCCGCCCTTGTTGCCGCTGCCCAGGTTTCCGCCGCCGATATTGCCGCTACCCAGGTTGAAGGCACCGATATTGCCGCTACCCAGGTTGGCGTCGCCGATATTGCCGCTGCCCAGGTTGAAGCTACCGATGTTGCCCAGGCCAAGGTTGAAGCTGCCGGCGTTTCCAATGCTCGCGGCCTGCCAGGGCACCAGCTGTGCGGCCAGCGCCGAGACCGACGAGTGATACCCGGCCATCGCCGCCACATCAGCAGCCCACATCTGCTCGTACTGGCCCTCCACCGCCGCAATCGCCGCCGCGTTCTGACCAAACAGATTCGACCCCACCAACCGCACCAACACCCCACGATTAGCCGCCACCGCCAACGGATGCACCATCGCCGCACGCGCCGACTCAAACACCCCAGCCACCGCTTTAACCTGCGCCGCCGTCCCCGCAGCCCGCACCGCCGCCGCGCTCAACCACCCCGCATACGGCTGGGCGACCGCCACCATCGCCAACGACGCCGCACCCCGCCACCCCCCATCAACCAACCCCTGAGTCACCGACGAAAACAACTCCGCCGCCGACCCCAACTCCGCAGCCAACCCCTCCCACGCCGAAGCAGCAGCCACCATCGGACCCGAACCCGCACCCGAAAACATCCGCAACGAATTAATCTCCGGCGGCAACACCGAAAAATTCATAGCCCCACTTCACCCCGCTTTCACCGGAAGAAGCCGGCGAGCCCGGACCCTGAATTGAATCCACCGGAGTTGTTGTCGCCGGTATTGGAGATACCCGAGCTTTGGTCGCCCGAGTTCGCGAAACCCACCAGGCCGGTGCCCGTGTTCATGAAGCCCGCGTCGTTGATGCCGATGTTTCGGAATCCGGAGGTGAAGTCGAGTTGCGACGGGTCATCGGAGTTTGAGAAGCCGGAGTTGCCCGAGCCGATGTTGGCGAAGCCCGAGTTTCCAAAGCCGGTCGGGTCACTGTTTCCGAATCCCGAGTTGCCGGTCCCCTCATTCCCGAATCCCGAGTTGTCGCCGGTCTGCGTGAGCGCGCTGCCGAAGCCGGTATTCAGTGTTCCCGCATTGAACCCACCGGTGTTGACGTTGCCGGAGTTTCCGAAGCCGGTGTTGGTGTTACCGGAGTTCGCGATGCCGGTGTTCGAATTTCCCGAGTTGAAGTAGCCGGTGTTCCCCGCACCCGAATTCATACCGCCAGTGCTCTCGAATCCGGCATTGAAGCTGCCGTCGTTCAGGTTGCCAGCGTCAAAGTTTCCGTGATTTCCGGTGCCCGCGTCGCCGAATCCGGTGTTGGTGCTGCCCGAGTTCCAGAATCCGGTGTTCGTGTTGCCCGAGTTGGCGAATCCGAAGTTCCCGTTGCCCGAGTTGCCGATGCCGACGTTGCCGTCACCCGAGTTGAAGAAGCCGATGTTGTCGTGACCCGAGTTGCCGAAGCCGATGTTCCCGCTGCCCGAGTTCAGTCCGCCGATGCCCCGTTGGGCGTTGCCGGTCAGGCCGATGCCGATGTTGTCGTTGCCGGTGTTGCCGAAGCCGATGTTGCCGCTGCCGTCGTTTCCGAACCCGATGTTGGTGCCGCCGAGGTTTCCGAGCCCGAGGTTGAAAGTACCGAGATTGCCGCCGCCGAAATTGCCGTCGCCGTTGTTGCCGCTGCCGAAGTTGAGCGTGCCGAAGTTGCCGTTGCCGTAGTCGAGGCTGCCGATATTGCCGCTGCCGAGGTTTCCGCTGCCGAAGTTTCCGCTGCCGGGATTGCGGTCACCGATATTGCCGCTGCCGAGGTTTCCGCTGCCGATGTTTCCGCTGCCGATATTGCTGTTGCCGAAGTTGCCGCTGCCGACGTTGTGTACGGAGGTGTTTCCGCTGCCCAGGTTGAGGTTGCCGGTGTTGCCGCCACCGATGTTGAGGCTGCCGATGTTGCCGGGGCCCAGGTTGATGCTGGGGAAGGCGGCGGCGCTGGCGGCCGCGGCGGCGCCGCGCAGCGCGACCGGCAACGACCCGCCCCAGGGCACCAGCTGTGCGGCCAGCGCCGAGACCGACGAGTGATACCCGGCCATCGCCGCCACATCAGCAGCCCACATCTGCTCGTACTGGCCCTCCACCGCCGCAATCGCCGCCGCGTTCTGACCAAACAGATTCGACCCCACCAACCGCACCAACACCCCACGATTAGCCGCCACCGCCAACGGATGCACCATCGCCGCACGCGCCGACTCAAACACCCCAGCCACCGCTTTAACCTGCGCCGCCGTCCCCGCAGCCCGCACCGCCGCCGCGCTCAACCACCCCGCATACGGCTGGGCGACCGCCACCATCGCCAACGACGCCGCACCCCGCCACCCCCCATCAACCAACCCCTGAGTCACCGACGAAAACAACTCCGCCGCCGACCCCAACTCCGCAGCCAACCCCTCCCACGCCGAAGCAGCAGCCACCATCGGACCCGAACCCGCACCCGAAAACATCCGCAACGAATTAATCTCCGGCGGCAACACCGAAAAATTCATCAGCGCCCCTCCTTCACCCGATTAATCCCACCGCCCCCCTCAGGCGTTACAGGGCGTCGCAGCGTGCCGGGTTCAAGGCGGGGAAGGTAGGTCGTTAGCTGCCCTTCAGGTGCACGGCCAGGTAGTCGGAGAGACCGGACATGGCGACGCGCTCCTGCGTCATGGCGTCGCGTTGGCGCACCGTAACGGCGTTGTCCTCGAGCGAGTCGAAATCCACCGTCACGCAGAACGGCGTGCCGACCTCGTCCTGGCGCCGGTAGCGCCGTCCGATGGCGCCGGCGTCGTCGAAGTCGATGTTCCAGTTCTTCCGTAGTTCCGTGGCCAGGTCGCGGGCCTTCGGGCTCAGATCGGCGTGCCGAGACAGCGGCAACACCGCGGCCTTGACCGGCGCCAGCCGCGGGTCCAGTCGCAGCACCGTGCGCTTGTCCATCCCGCCCTTGGCGTTGGGGGCTTCGTCCTCGGTGTAGGCGTCGATCAAGAACGCCATGAACGACCGGGTCAGGCCGGCTGCGGGTTCGATGACGTACGGCGTGTACCGGGTGTCGTTGACCTGATCGTAGAAGGACAGGTCGACACCGGAATGCTTTGAGTGCGTGGACAAGTCGAAGTCGGTGCGGTTCGCGACCCCTTCCAGCTCACCCCACGGGTTGCCCTGGAAACCGAACTTGTACTCGACGTCGACGGTGCGGTCGGAATAGTGCGACAGCTTCTCCTTGGGGTGTTCGAAGAGCCGCAGGTTTTCCGGGTTGATGCCGAGGTCGACATACCACTGCAGGCGGGTGTCGATCCAGTACTGATGCCACTCCTTGGCGGTCGACGGCTCGACGAAGAACTCCATCTCCATCTGCTCGAACTCGCGGGTGCGGAAGATGAAGTTGCCCGGCGTGATCTCGTTGCGGAAGCTCTTGCCGATCTGCCCGATGCCGAACGGCGGCTTGCGGCGCGCGGTCGTGACCACGTTGGCGAAGTTGACGAAGATGCCCTGCGCGGTCTCGGGGCGCAGGTAGTGCATGCCCTCCTCGGTCTCGATCGGCCCGAGGTAGGTCTTGAGCATCATGTTGAAGTCGCGCGGCTCGGTCCACTTGCCGGGTTCGCCGGTCTCGGGGTCGCGGATATCGGCCAGGCCGTTGGGCGGCGGATGCCCGTGTTTGGCCTCGTACGCCTCGATGAGGTGGTCAGCACGGTAGCGCTTGTGGGTGATCAGCGATTCGACCAGCGGGTCGTTGAACACCTCGACGTGGCCGGAGGCCACCCATACCTGCCGCGGCAGGATGATCGACGAGTCGAGCCCCACCACGTCGTCGCGGCCGGTGACCACCGAGCGCCACCACTGCCGCTTGATGTTCTCCTTGAGCTCGACGCCCAGCGGACCGTAGTCCCAGGCCGATTTGGTGCCGCCGTAGATCTCGCCCGCAGGAAAGACGAAGCCGCGCCGTTTGGCCAGGTTGACTACGGTGTCGATGACGGACGCCACAGGGATGTCCACTTCCTTCCCGGATTAGGCCAGGCGCGCGGCAGTGGACCGCTGCACCCAAAGCATCAGTCATGGTAGCGATCGCCGGCACGGTCTTTGACATGCATCATCACGCATGTGACAGTGGAGTCAGCCGAACCTTTCCGAACAGCGGGTGATGACTTCAGATGGCTATCTCTTCGCCGTCCTCGACGCCGACCGCCGCAGACGGATCATCTCCTGATCTGCTGGGCGGTCACGAGCACGGCCCCGACGGGCTTCCGGGGCTTGAGGCGTATCCCGCGCCACCGCCGCGCGAGATCTTGGACGCGGCCGGTGAGTTGCTGCGTGCGCTCGCGGCCCCGGTGCGGATCGCCATCGTGCTGCAGTTGCGCGAATCCCAGCGTTGCGTGCACGAGTTGGTCGACGCCCTCGACGTCCCTCAGCCGCTGGTCAGCCAGCATCTGAAGATCCTCAAAGCCGCGGGCGTGGTCGCCGGGGAGCGCTCCGGTCGGGAAGTCCTGTACCGGCTCGCCGATCACCACCTCGCGCACATCGTCGTGGACGCGGTCGCCCATGCCGGCGAGGACAGGCCGTGACCCGATGAGCGACACGGGGGCCAGCGTCCGTGCCACCCGCCAACGTGCCGCGATTTCGACGCTTCTGGAGACCCTCGACGAGTTCCGCTCGGCCCAGGAACTGCACGACGAGCTGCGCCGCCGCGGCGACAACATCGGCCTGACCACCGTCTACCGGACGCTGCAATCGATGGCGGCGGCCGGCATGCTCGACACGCTGCGCACCGACACCGGCGAGTCGGTTTACCGCAGGTGCTCCGAGCACCATCATCACCATCTGGTGTGTCGCAGCTGCGGCGCCACCATCGAGGTGGGCGATCACGAGGTTGAGGTCTGGGCGGCGGAAGTGGCCAGCAAGCACGGATATTCCGACGTCAGCCACACCATCGAGATCTTCGGCACCTGTTCGGACTGCCGGCACTGATCACGCTCCGGCCGCCGAACCTCAGCCCGTCAGCGCGCGGCGAATCTGGGCGCCGCCGTCCAACACCAGCAGGATCAGGGTGCGCAGCGCCGTGTCGGTCAGGCCGGCGCCGGGAAAGTTGTAGCGCAGCATCACATCTGCCGTCTTGGCCGCGCCCCTGCCCGAGTTGCGCTGCGCGGCCCTCGCATCGGGCTTTTCGGAGACCTTCTCCACCAGCGTCACCGTCCCGAGATTGGTGTCGCGCGCGTGCTTGGCCACCTGGTCGCTGACCTTCTTCGTCAGCGGCAGGTCCCACGCCAACACCTGGGTGAGCGAAACCAGGTCGAGGTCTTCGACGATGTTCACCACCCGCAAGGACGCGAAGGTGTTGTCGTGTCGCACCGTGAGTCCGCCGTCGGGCTCCTCCTCTACGGGCATGACTTCGCGGAGTACCGATTCCAGTCGCTCCTGCAGGTTTTCCGTTGCCACTACGCGCTCCCGAACCGTCGGTTGCGATCGGCGTATTCCTCGCAGGCCGCCCACAAGTCGCGACGGTCATAGTCGGGCCACAACTTGTCCTGAAAGATGAACTCCGCGTAGGCGGCCTGCCACAGCATGAAATTGCTGGACCGCTGCTCCCCCGAGCTCCGCAGAAAAAGATCCACGTCGGGGATGTCGGGCCGTTGCAGATGATGGGCCACGGTGGCCTCGGTGACGCGCTCCGGGTTCAGCCGACCGGCGGCGGCCAGTCGTGCGATTTCCCTTGTAGCGTCCGCGATTTCAGCGCGACCGCCGTAGTTCACGCAGTAGTTGACGGTGATGACGTCGTTGTTCCTCGTCATGTCCTCCGCAATCGCCAGCTCGTTGATCACGCTGCGCCACAGCCGGGGCCGAGAGCCGACCCAGCGAATCTTGACGCCTATTGTCCTGAGGTTCACCCGGCGCATTCGCACCACGTCACGGTTGAAGCCCATCAGGAAGCGGACCTCCTCGGGCGAACGCTTCCAGTTTTCCGTGGAGAAAGCGTAGAGGCTGAGCCACTTGATTCCGATTTCGATTGCGCCACAAACGATATCGATGACGACCGCCTCGCCTGCCTTGTGGCCGTCGGTGCGGGACAGTCCCCGCTGGGTGGCCCAGCGACCGTTGCCGTCCATCACGATGGCCACATGATTGGGCAGGCGATCGGCCGGAATCCGCGGCGCCGCCGCCTTCGACGTGTGCTGCGGTGGCCGGCTCGGGCCGCCGTCGGGAGACGGCGGCAACTCGGGGAACACCACCGGCCACGTCGACGTGTCGGGAAAGGTCGGATAGTCGTCTGGTGCGGCGGGCAGCTGCGGGAAGGCCGAAGAGTCCTTGGGCGTGCGCCTGCTGTCGTGGTTTCTAGCCACAGGCCTCATCCTGCCCGATCAGCGCGACGCGCTGGTCGGCAACAGAGTGATCGATCCGATAGCTGCGTTCCACCAGCGGCAAGGTTTTGAGCTGCCGCTCCAGATGCCACTGCAAATGTGCGGCCACCAATCCGCTGACGTGGTTGCGGTGGGACTGCGGCGCCTGCTGGGCGGCCTCCCAATCGCCGTCGCGCAACGCGGACATCAGTTCCAGCACACCCAGCGGCGGCGTCGTCGCACCGGCCGGTCGGCAGTGCGCGCACACGCTGCCCCCGGCGGCGATGTGGAATGCCCGATGCGGGCCGGGCGTGGCACAACGGGCACACTCGGTCAGCGCCGGCGCCCATCCGGCGATGCCCATGGCGCGCAGCAGGTAGGCATCCAGCAGCAAGTCGCGGGGGCGGCGCGCATCGGCCACCGCCCGCAGGGCGCTCACGGTGAGCCGATGCAGCTCCGGGGCGGGCGCCCGCTCCTCACCGGCGAGGCGCTCGGCGGTTTCCAGCATCGCGCACCCGCAGGTGTAGCGGCCGTAGTCGCTGACGATGTCGGTGGCGAACGCATCGATGGCGACGACCTGGGTGACGATGTCGAGGTTGCGGCCCGGGTGCAGCTGGACGTCGATGTGCGCAAACGGCTCCAGTCGAGCACCGAATTTGCTGCGGGTGCGGCGCACGCCGCGGGCCACCGCGCGGACCAACCCGTGATCGCGGGTCAATAAGGTCACGATTCGGTCGGCTTCGCCGAGCTTGTGCTGGCGCAACACTACAGCCCGGTCTCGATACAGCCGCATCACAATAGTTTTGCACCCCGCCGCGACATTACGGGTATCCGCGCCGTTAGTCTCGTACCCCGTGATTGGCGCTTCCGGGCCTTCCTACGGGGCCCTTTCTGGTTCGGGTCCCGGGTCCCGCGACCAGCGCCTGCCCACCCTCACTGACCTGCTGTACAAGCTTGCTACCCGGGCAGTGACGTCCGACACATTGGTGCGCCGCTCCCTGCACGCGATCGACATGAGCCAGTCCACCCTGAACGCCTTCCGGGTGGTGCTCACCGAGTCCGCCCTGGCCGACGCGGCGCGGGCCGACCAGCGACGGGCCGCCGGCGACACGGCGCCGTTGCTGGGCATCCCGATCGCGGTCAAGGACGACGTCGACGTTGCCGGAGTGCCCACCGCCTTCGGCACCGACGGGCACGTCCGACCCGCCACCCAGGACGCCGAGGTGGTCCGCCGGCTCAAGGCGGCCGGCGCGGTGATCGTCGGCAAAACCAACACCTGCGAACTGGGTCAGTGGCCGTTCACCAGCGGGCCCGGGTTCGGGCACACCCGCAACCCATGGGCGCGCCGGCACACCCCGGGCGGGTCGTCGGGCGGCAGCGCGGCCGCGGTGGCCGCCGGACTGGTGACCGCCGCCATCGGCTCCGACGGCGCCGGCAGCGTGCGGATCCCCGCGGCCTGGACGCATCTGGTGGGAATCAAGCCGCAACGCGGCCGCATCTCAACCTGGCCGCTGCCGGAGGCGTTCAACGGCATCACGGTCAACGGCGTGCTGGCGCGCACGGTGGCCGATGCCGCGTTGGTGCTCGACGCGGCGTCCGGAAACGTCGAGGGCGACCTGCACCGGCCGCCTCCGCTCACCGCGTCCGACTACGTCGGGATCGCGCCCGGTCCGCTGAACATCGCGCTGTCGACCCGGTTCCCCTACACGTTCTTTCGGGCCAAGCTGCACCCCGAAATCCTGGCCGCGACACAGGCGGTGGGCAAGCAGCTCCAGCTGCTCGGCCACAATGTCGTCACGGGCAGCCCGGACTACGGCCTGCGGTTGTCGTGGGACTTCCTCGCCCGCTCCACGTCGGGCTTGCGGGACTGGGAGGAGCGGCTGGGTGACGGCGTCACCCTGGACCGCCGCACGCTGGCCAATCTGCGCATGGGAGCCGTTCTGGGACAGGCGATTCTGAAAAGCGCACGCCGCCACGAGGCCGCCGACCAGCACCGGGTGGGTTCGATCTTCGACATCGTCGACGTGGTGTTGGCTCCGACCACCGCGCAACCACCGCCGCTGGCGCGGGCGTTCGATCGGTTGGGCGGCATGGCCACCGACCGAGCCATGATCCGTGCCTGCCCGGTGACGTGGCCGTGGAATGTGCTGGGCTGGCCGTCGATCAACGTGCCGGCGGGGTTCACCTCCGATGGCCTGCCGATCGGTGTGCAACTGATGGGCCCGGCCAACAGCGAGGGCATGCTGATCTCGCTGGCCGCCGAGCTGGAGGCGGTTTCCGGCTGGGCATCCAAACAGCCGACCATGTGGTGGGCGACTTAAAAGCCCAGTCTGCCAAGCTGTTTGGGATCGCTCTGCCAGTTCTTGGCAACCTTGACGCGCAGGTCGAGATAGACCTTGGTGCCCAGCAGCTTCTCGATCTGACCGCGCGCGGCGCTGCCCACTTCCCGCAGTCGGGCGCCGCCCTTGCCGATGACGATGCCCTTCTGGCTGTCCCGCTCCACGTAGAGCAGCGCGTACACGTCGATCAGGTCGTCGCGCCCCTCGCGCGGGTTGACCTCGTCGATCACTACAGCCAGCGAATGCGGCAGTTCGTCGCGCACACCCTCCAGCGCGGCCTCGCGGATGAGCTCGGCCATCAGGACTTCCTCGGGTTCGTCGGTCAACTCCCCGTCGGGGTAGTACGCCGGGCCGGCGGGCAAGGCCGCCGCCAGCACGTCGATCAGCACATCGACCTGCTCACCGGTTGTCGCCGATACCGGAACGATCTCGGCTGCGTCACCGGCCAATTCGGCGACCGCCATCAACTGCGCGGCCACCCGATCTCGGGCGACCTTGTCGGTCTTGGTGACGACGACGACAAGCGTCGTCCTGGGCGCGACCGAACGGATCTGCTCGACGATCCACCGGTCCCCCGGACCGATCGCTTCGTCGGCCGGTATGCACAGCCCGATGACGTCGACCTCGGTGTAGGTGTCGCGGACCAAGTCGTTGAGTCGCTTGCCCAGCAGTGTGCGCGGGCGATGCAGACCGGGGGTGTCGACCAGGATGATCTGAAAGTTCTCCCGATGCACGATGCCACGAATGGTGTGCCGGGTGGTTTGTGGCCGCTTCGAAGTGATCGCCACTTTGGAGCCGACCAGCGCGTTGGTCAGGGTCGACTTACCGGTATTCGGTCGCCCGACGAGACACACGAAACCCGAACGGAATTCGGTCATGCTCGACCTGTCGCCGAGCGTGCAGCCAGGGCGAAAATTCGGGCGATTTTTCGCCGTGAGTTCACTCTCGGCGTCATAGTAGCGCCCCTTCCGCACCGTCGGATTCGGCCGGACTCACCAGCACGGTGCCGATCCGCACCCGTCCCCGATGGTCGGGGCCGCCCTCGGCGCGCAGCCGCAAACCGTGAGACACCACCTCGGCGCCGGGCAACGGGACCCGGCCCAATTCCAGGGCAAGCAAGCCGCCCACGGTGTCGATATCGAGATCGTCGTCGAATTCCATGTCGTAGAGCTCGCCGACATCTTCGATCGGCAGCCGTGCCGACACGCGGAAACGTTTGTCGCCCAGGTCTTCCACCGGCGCGGTCTCGGCGTTGTCATACTCGTCGGCGATCTCGCCGACGATCTCTTCCAGCACGTCTTCGATGCTGACCAGGCCGGCTATCCCGCCGTACTCGTCGACCAGCAACGCCATATGGTTGCGGTCGCGCTGCATCTCGCGCAGCAGCGAGTCGAGCGGTTTGGAGTCCGGCACGAACACCGCCGGGCGCATCACCTGTGCCACCTTCGTGTGCCGACCGCGATCATCCGAGAAGAACGCCTGCTGGACAAGGTCTTTCAGGTAGACCACACCAACGATGTCGTCGACGTTCTCGCCGATCACCGGGATGCGGGAATGCCCGCTGCGCACGGCCAGGGTGGTCGCTTGAGCGGCCGACTTGTCGTCTTCAATCCAGATCATCTCGGTGCGCGGCACCATGACCTCACGGGCCGGGGTGTCCCCGAGTTCGAAGACCGACTCGATCATCTTTCTCTCATCCTCCGCGACGACGCCGCGCTGCTGGGCCAGGTCGACGACTTCGCGCAGCTCGATCTCGGAGGCGAAAGGTCCGTTGCGCAGGCCCCGGCCCGGGGTGAGCGCGTTACCGAACATGACCAGCACCCGCGGAATCGGCATCAGCAGGCGGGAGAGCACTTGCAGCGGAAGGGCTGCCGACAGGGCGATGGAATAAGCATGCTGGCGGCCCAGCGTGCGTGGGCCCACGCCGATCACCACGAAGCTGGTCACGACCATGATGGCGGCGGCGCCGATCAGGCCCCACTTGAGGCCGAAGTTGTCGTAGAGGAACACCACCAACAGCACCGTCGCCGTGATCTCGCACGTAATACGCAGCAGCACCACCAGGTTGACATACCGCGGGCGATCGGTCATGACTTTGAGCAACGCCCCTGCGCCAACGCGCTCGTCGCGCACCAACTCCTGCACCCGCGCCAGCGAGACTGTGCTGATGGCGGCGTCGATCGCAGCGAAAAGCCCGCCCAGCCCAATCAATACGAGCGCGCCGAGCAGCTGAGACAGGCCGGTCAAAGGTCGAAATGCCTTGACTTATCCAGCAACCGGCGATCGCGTTCTTCCTGGCGGTCCAGCTGGTAGGCCTCGACTTGTTCGGCGACCCACTCTTCCAGCAGCCGGTCCTGCAGGCCGAACATCTCTTTTTCCTCGTCCTTGTCGCCGTGGTCATAACCCAGCAGGTGCAGCACCCCGTGGATTGTCAACAGCGCCAACTCTTGTCCGAGGCTGTGGCCCGCCGCGGCCGCCTGTCCGGCGGCGAATTCCGGGCACAGCACGATATCGCCCAGCATGGCCGGGCCCGGCTCCGGCGCGTCGGGGCGACCACCGGGCTCCAGCTCGTCCATCGGAAAGCTCATCACGTCGGTCGGGCCGGGCAGATCCATCCAGCGCATATGCAGGTCGGCCATCGCCGCCGTGTCCAACAGCACCATCGACAACTCGGCGCCGGGGTTGACATCCATCTTCGTGATGACAAACTTTGCGACGCTGACCAATTCGGCTTCGGAGACGTCGATGCCCGACTCGTTGGAGACTTCGATGCTCACGCGACGCCCCTCATCGCCGACCGCGGGGGCCGCCGGCCCGCCGCGCCGCCCGGTTCATTCCCGAACCCGGCTCCTCGAACTTCGCTTCGAAATTGGAATAGGCGTCCACGATCTCGGACACCAACCGGTGACGGACGACGTCCACACTGGTCAGCTCGGCGACATGGATGTCGTCGATGTCCTCGAGTATTTCGACCGCCGCCCGCAGGCCGGACCTGGCGCCGCCGGGAAGGTCGATCTGTGTCATATCACCGGTGACGACGATCTTCGACCCGAAACCCAGTCGGGTGAGGAACATCTTCATCTGCTCGGCGGTGGTGTTCTGCGCCTCATCGAGGACGATGAAGGCGGAATTAAGGGTGCGGCCCCGCATGTACGCCAGGGGCGCGACCTCAATTACCCCGGCAGACATCAACTTTGGCAGCAGCTCGGGGTCCATCATGTCGTAGAGCGCGTCATACAGCGGCCGCAGGTACGGGTCGATCTTCTCGCTCAGCGTGCCCGGCAGAAAGCCAAGGCGCTCGCCGGCTTCCACCGCGGGCCGGGTCAAGATGATGCGGGTGACCTGCTTGGTCTGCAGCGCACTGACCGCCTTGGCCATGGCCAAATACGTCTTGCCGGTGCCGGCCGGTCCGACACCGAAGACGATGGTGTTGGCGTCGATGGCGTCGACGTAGCGCTTCTGGTTGAGCGTCTTGGGCCGGATTGTCTTGCCGCGGCGCGACAGGATGTCCAGGGTGAGCACTTCGGCGGGTGATTCGTTGCCGGTGCCGACCAGCATCGCGACGCTGTGGCGAACCACCTCCGGCGTCAACGGCTGACCGCCGGCCACGATGGCGACCAACTCGGACATGACTCGCTCGGCCAGGGCGACATCGGCCGGCTCACCCGAGATGGTGACAGCATTGCCGCGCACGTGGAGATCGGCGGTGAGGATGCGTTCGAGGGCGCGGAGATTCTCGTCTGCCGAACCGAGCAGGCCCACGACGAGATCGGGCGGAACGCTGATGCTGCTGCGAACCTGAGCGTCGGCCTGCCGGGCTCCAGCTGCGTCAGCAGCGCTGGTCTCGCGGGGCGTCACGTGGTTTCCATCTATGCCTGGAAGTCTGCTTTCTACTGACGCGGGAGTCTTGAGTGGCCAGTCTACCGCTGGCCAGCGCGGTGTCCCAATGAATCGACGCCCGCCAGCAGGATATCCAGTCCGCGCTCAAAGTCGGCCTTCGCCGTGGACTGCCGGCTGGTGTGCGCCAGGGCGGCGAGTGGGCGCACGGTCAGGGCGATCGGACAGTGACAGGCGGTGCCGCGCACTTAGCGTCGGTATTGGCTGGGCGCCCATGGGCGCTCGATCAGCTCAGCAGCGACGGTGTCGGTGAGCTGTGGGCGCGGATCTCAGCGCGTTAGCCCGCCGGGCCCGTCCCAGCGGGAGGTGAGCACGCCCAGCGCACCCAACGCCACGGCGGCCGCGGTCGACGTCCGCAGCACGGTGGGGCCGAGCCGCGCAGCCACGGCGCCGGCTTCGGTGAGCGCGGCGATCTCCTCGGGGGTAATGCCGCCCTCGGGGCCGACCACCAAGAGCAGCGAGTGTGCTTGCGCCAGAGGGATATCCGTCAGCGGCACGGTCGCCGACTCGTGCAGGACCAGCACCACTTCGCCGGCGTCCGCGACGTCGCGGATCCGCTGGGTCAGCGCGGCGGTGGACAGCACGCCGTCCACCGTCGGGATGTGCGCGCGGCGGGATTGCCGGGCCGCCGAGCGGGCGACCGCACGCCACCGGCGCAGCCCCTTCTCGGCCCGGCCCCCGTCCCAGCTGGCCACGCACCGGGCTGCCTGCCAGGCGACGAACGCGTCGGCACCGGCCTCGGTGGCCAGCTCAATCGCCAGCTCCGAGCGCTCGGATTTGGGCAGCGCCTGCACCACCGTCACGGGCGGGCCGCCGGGAGCCACGCTCCAGCGGTCCAGCACCCGGGCTTGCAAGCCGTCGCGCCCGGCCTGTTCGACCACACAACTGGCGAGGGCACCGGCGCCGTCGCCGAGCACGAGTTCCTCGCCGGGACGGATGCGGCGGACGGTGGCGGCGTGAAATCCTTCGTCGCCGCTGACCACGGCCAGCTCGCCGGTGCCGGGCAGCGCGTCGACGTAGAACAGGGTCGCCACCATGCGGGCGTTAGCGCCCGGTGAACGTCTCGCGCAGCCGGCTGAACAATCCGCCGCCGGCGCTGTGCGTCGAGCGCACCTCGGCCACGTCGCGGCTGCGGCGGCTCTTCAGTTCGCGCAGCAGTTCGGTGTCGTGGTGGTCCAACCGCGCGGGAACCACCACTTCGACGTGGACGTGCAGATCGCCGCGGGTGCTGGAGCGCAGCTGCGGCATGCCGTGACCGCGCAGCGTGATGATCGAACCCGGTTGTGTGCCAGGCGGAATGGTGATCTCGCTGGTGCCGTCCAGGATGGCGTCGACGGTGATCGAGGTGCCCAGCGCCGCGTCGACCATCGGCACCGAAACCGTGCAGTGCACGTCGTCGCCGTCGCGGACGAAGATGTCGTGCGCCTGCTCGTGTACCTCGACATAGAGGTCACCGGCCGGCCCGCCGCCGGGGCCCACTTCGCCCTGGGCGGCCAGCCGCACCCGCATGCCTTCGCTGACGCCGGCGGGGATCTTGACGCTGATCTCCCGACGGGCCCGGATCCGGCCGTCACCGACGCACTGGTAGCAGGGGTCGGGGATGACCACCCCGACGCCGCGACAGGTCGGACACGGCCGCGACGTCATCATCTGCCCCAGCAGCGAACGCTGCACGGTCTGCACCTCGCCGCGGCCGCCGCAGGTGTCGCAGGGGATCGGCGCGGAATCGCCGTTGGTGCCCTTGCCCTGACACCGGTCGCACAACACCGCGGTGTCGACGGTCACCTGCTTGGTGACCCCGGTCGCGCACTCTTCAAGGTCAAGGCGCATCCGCAGCAGCGAGTCCGAACCGGGCCGGACGCGGCCGATGGGCCCGCGTGATGCCGAACCCCCGGAAAAGCCCCCGCCGAAGAAGGCCTCGAACACATCGCCCAGGCCACCGAAACCGCCGAAGCCGCCGGCCGAGGCGCCCGCACTGGCCAGCGGGTCGCCACCGAGGTCGACGATCCGGCGTTTCTCCGGGTCGCTGAGCACCTCGTAGGCGACGCTGATCTCCTTGAACTTCGCCTGCGCGGCCTCGTCGGGATTGATATCCGGGTGCAGTTCGCGCGCAAGCTTGCGATATGCGCGTTTGATCTCTGCATCGCTGGCGTTATTGCTTACGCCGAGCAGCCCGTAATAATCGCGTGCCACGCCTGACTCTCCTATGCCGCGTCTATGCGGCTGTCCACAAAAGCTGCGGGTGCGCGCTCATCGGGCACCCAGGACTTCGCCAATATAAAGAGCAACCGCAGCAACGCTGGCGATAGTTCCCGGATAGTCCATCCGGGTCGGTCCCAGCACACCCATTCCGCCGTACACGGTATCCGACGTGCCGTAGGCGGTGGACACCATCGAGGTGCCCATCATCTGCTCGGCCGCCGTTTCGTGACCGATGCGCACCGTCACTTTGCCCGCTTCCTGCTGGGCCGCCAGCAACCGCAGCACCACCACCTGCTCTTCCAGGGCCTCCAGGATGGACCGCAACGAACCACCGAAGTCCGCCGCGTTGCGGGTCAGGTTGGCCGTTCCGCCCATCAACAGGCGCTCTTCAGTGTGCTCGACCAGCGACTCGAGCAGTACCGTCGCCGCGCGCCCCACCGCATCCCCGAAGCTGCCGGCGCCGTGCAGCTGGGCGGCGAGCTCGGCCACCGCGACCGAAGCCACCGCGAGTTTCTTGCCGTCCAGCGCCTGACCGAG
This sequence comes from uncultured Actinomycetota bacterium, assembly GCA_963758775.1. Taxonomy (GTDB): domain Bacteria; phylum Actinomycetota; class Actinomycetes; order Mycobacteriales; family Mycobacteriaceae; genus Mycobacterium. The sequence goes on along the minus strand of CAVWWU010000007.1, from coordinate 407,060 downwards.
CACCTCGCGCAGCTGGGAGAGCTGGTGGTCGTCGATGACGTCGCCGAGTTCGACGATGCGCTGATCCACCCGGCCTGACTCGGTGATGACCACCATCAACAGCCGGGCCGGGGTCAGCGCGATCACTTCCAGATGGCGAACGGTCGACGTCGACAGCATCGGGTACTGCACCACCGCCACCTGACGGGTCAGCTGGGCGAGCAACCGCACCGCCCGGCGCAACACGTCGTCGAGGTCGACGCCGGACTCCAGGAACCCTTGGATCGCGCGGCGCTCGGCCGAGGAGAGCGGCTTGACGTCGTCGATGCGGTCGACGAATTCGCGGTAGCCCTTCTCCGTGGGCACCCGCCCGGAGCTGGTATGCGGCTGGGTGATGTATCCCTCGGCCTCCAGCACCGCCATGTCGTTGCGGATGGTCGCGCTGGAAACGCCCAGGTTATGCCGCTCTACCAGGGATTTCGAGCCGATCGGCTCCTTGGTGGCGACAAAGTCGGCGACGATGGCGCGCAGCACCTCGAAGCGACGATCGTCGGCACTGCCCATCGACTGTTCACCTCCACAGATCACGTTCATTTTATGGTCCCAGAAGGCACCGACCGCCGCAGCGACCGCGCGGTCCGGCGATCCGAGCCCTGAGCTGCGATTCAGCCCGCGTTTCAAGCTAGCCTGTCCAGTGATCCCGTCGGGATCGGACTTGGACTTGCACACAGACTTTCACACCGGGTCGGAGAGGATCCGCCGATGATCTTCAAAGGCGTGCGCGAGGGCAAGCCCTACCCCGAGCACGGGCTGTCCTACAAGGACTGGTCCCACATCCCGCCCCAGCAGATCCGGCTCGACGAATTGGTCACCACCACCACGGTGCTCGCGCTGGACCGCCTGTTGTCGGAAGACTCCACGTTCTATGGCGACCTCTTCCCGCACGCGGTGAAGTGGCGCGGCGTCATCTATCTCGAGGACGGCCTGCACCGCGCTGTGCGCGCCGCCCTGCGTAACCGCATCGTGTTCCACGCCCGGGTATTCGACATGGACGTGTCGATGGACGGGCACCACTAGACCGGTCACGTTTGCGTGCCGCCGGGTGTCGACATAGTGAGGACCATCGGCCAGCAACGCAGGAGGATCGCCATGTCCCGGCTTCAAGGAGTGTCCGACCGCGACGCCGGCCCGGGCGCCAAGATCGCGTTCTTCTTCACCAAGCGCAAGCTTGCGCAGATGACCGGGCTCGAGACGGCCGAGATGCTCGAACCGCTGCGGATGTACGCCCACATTCCCCGCTTGCTGAACGCCTACGGCCGGCTCGAACAGGCGGAGTCGAAGCTGGACATCCTCAGCCCGCGCGTGCGGGCTTTGGCCGAGCTCAAATCGGCGACGACGGTGCGTTGCGAGTACTGCATCGACCTCGGTTCACAGATCGCCCGCGAGTGGGGCATCACCGATGAAGAGCTCAGATCGCTGACCGACTACCGCAAGGCGACATGTTTCTCGGACGTCGACAAACTCGTCCTGGACTACGCCACCGCGATCAGCCGCACCCCGGTCGAGGTCAGCGACGAGCTGTTCGACGCCCTGCGCCCGCATTTCAGCACCGCCCAACTCGTCGGGCTCACCCACGTCATCACACTCGGCAACCTGCGCGCCCGGTTCAACCTCGCGCTCGGCATCGGCTCGTCCGGGTTCTCGGCCGGCCGCGTCTGCGCCCTGTGAACGTGAGCGATGCATCGCTGACGGGCCGGTTCGAATCGGCCCGGCCGCGGCTGGGGGCCATCGGCTACCGCATGCTCGGCTCGATCGACGACGCCCAGGACGCGGTGCAGGAGGCATGGCTGCGACTGAGCGGCTGCGACGAGGACATCAAAAACCTGGACGCCTGGCTGACCACCGTGGTGGCCCGGATCTGCCTGAACACCCTGCGCGATCGGCGGGCCCGCGATCGCGAGGAGCCGGTGGCGCATCTACCCGATCCCATCGTGGAGGCCGACACCGAATCCGACCCCGAGCACCGGGTGCTGCTCGCCGACGCGGTGGGTTTGGCGTTGTTCGTAGTGCTGGACACCCTGCCGCCGGCCGAGCGGCTGGCGTTCGTGCTGCACGACGTTTTCCGGGTGCCGTTCGACCAGATCGCCCCCATCGTCGAGCGCACACCCGAGGCGACGCGCAAGCTGGCCAGCCGGGCGCGCCGGCGCATCGAGGAGGCGGACCCGGTTCCGGACGCCGGCATGGCCGCGCAGCGCGAGGCCGTCGACGCCTTCTTCGCGGCGGGCCGCGACGGGGACTTCGACCGGCTGGTGTCCGTGCTGGATCCCGACGTGGTGCTGCGCGGCGACTTCGGCCCGGGCACCCCCGCGTTCCGCACCGAGGGCGCCGCCACGGTCGCCAAGCTGGCCCGCGGCTACGCGGGACCCGAGCGGGAAGTCCGCCGCGCCGTCGTCAACGGCGGCGCCGGCGCGGTCATCGTTGTCGCGGGCCGGCCGGCCGCGATCATGGGGTTCCTCGTCCGTCGCGGCCGAGTCGCCGCGATTGACGTGCTGGCCGATCCGCAGCGCATCGCGCGGATCGACGTGAGCGCGGCGACCGGCTAGCTGCTGGTGGCCGCCTGCAGCAAAGCCAGCGCGGCGTCATGCTGCAGTACCCAGTTGCCGCCCTGGTTGATGAACACCAGGTGCTTGGTCACCGGCCCCGCGAACTTCGGACCCGCGATGGCCACGTCGGCCTGCGCCGCGTTCGGTCCGGCGGGGGCGATGTTCGTCACGTTGAACGTCTCGGGAAACTTCCCGTCGCGGTAGGCCTTGCGCAGGTCGTGGTCGGCCACATGGCCCTCGTCCGGGGTGATGCCGTTCTCGACCAGATTGGTCTTGGTCGTGTACGACACTCCTGGATCGGTGGCTTGCGTGCACAGGTTGGCCAGCTGGTCCGGCGTCGGCAGGCCTGGCCCCGGCGGCAGCACCGGGTCCTGCGGGAGGGGCGCGCCGATCGCGGCCAGTTGCACCCCGGTTGCCGGTGCGGCGGGAGCTGCGTCAGACGACAGGCCCCCCGCCGCGCCCCCCACGACGGCAAGCGCCGCCGCACTGATAACGATGGATTTCACGGTTCCCCCTTCGATTCGCCAGGCCCGGGACGGGATGTGACCGGTTGCCACAGCACTGAGCCCATACCCGTTTCATGCCTTTGCATGCCTTTGCATGCCTTTTCATGGCGAGACGGTGTCAGTGTTCCCGCTGTGGCAGCCCATCGTGTCTCGGGACAGTCACGGTGCAGGAGCTATTTGGAGAACCCCGGGGGAATCTCGTCAGTGGCCGGCGGCCTGTATCAGCTCCATCGCCGAGGCGCGCGACAGCACCCAGCCGCCCTGGTTGACGAACGTGACGTTCTGCGTGACCGGGCTCGGGATCTTGGGACCCGAAACGGCGACGTCGGCCGTGGCCGACCCCGGAGCGCCGCCCGGCTGGATGTTCGTCACATTGAACGCCAGCGGCAGGTCGCCCTTCTGGGCGGCTTTCTTGAACTCGTGGTCGGCGATGTGCGCCTCGGTGCCGCTGATGCCGCCTTCGACCAGGTTGGTCTTGTTGGCGAACGGGACGTTGGGATCGGCGAGGCTGTTCAGCACGCCGGTCAACTGGTCTGCGGTCGGGACGTTCGCGGCCGGGACCGGGTCCTGCGGCAACGGCGCACCGCCGGCGAGCGGCACGACCTGATTGGTGGGCGCCACGCCCGACGCGATTGCCGTCATCCCGGCGGCCGCCGCCCCGATGGCGGCCACCGCCGCCGCGCTGGTGGCGATGGTTTTCACGGTGAATTTCATGTCAGGTCTCCCCCTTGATTGCCCCCACGTTGTTTGCACGTGGCGATAGCGCTTGTTGTGACAGGTGTTTCGTGCGCCAGTGCCGGAACGTTACCCAGGACGACTGTGGAAAACTCCTGAAATATCTGTGCCGGAGCTGTGCGGCCCTCACACGGATTGGTATTCGCCGCTTCTCCCCATCGGGGGCTGGGGCACACCCACCCGCGCACCGAGCACGCGCTCGGACAACAGGCCCAGGCAACTCAGGTTGGGGAATCCGGGCCCCTCGTTCACGCCAGACAGGTTGGGCAGAAACAGTTTTGGGCGAACACCCCCGACGGCCAGGTCGTGACCGATGGAGTCCACCAGCCGCTCGCCCGTCAACGGCCCACCCAGCCCGAGGGTCAGCACATCGGCGGCGGGCTGGCGCAGCAGCGGTACGAACCACAGCGGGTCCGCACCCGATCCGTCGATGACAAGGTCGAAGTTGTGCAGGGTCTCGCGAGGTTCGCCGTTGTTGTCGGTCCGCAGTGTGAGCCAGATGCGGTCGTCGCGGTCGATCACCCGATCGACGCGCCCGCGCAGATGCGTGATCCGTTCGTCGGCGAGCAGCGAGTCCTGAACGCGCGCCGAGAACACGCCGCGGTCGGTGCGCGCGATGCAGTCCCGGCGCTCCGCCGCGGACAGGCTCCGCCACCCGGCGGGGTCGGAGAACAGTGAATTCTCGAAGAACCCCTCACCCCGGGTGAACAGCGTCACCTGCGGCGAGATCACCGTGATCGTCGAAATCCTATGGTGGAAAAGCTCGTTGAGCATCGACGCCGCGGTCTCACCACCACCGACGACGGCGACGTTCTGGGCCACGATCCGGTCGTAGCTTCCGGCCAGTTCCCAGAACTGCGCGATCGACAGCACTCGTGGGTTCCCCGGAAGGATCGAACGCTCCGGTTGCCCCGGCCCGGTGATCATCAGCATGTCGGCGGGCAGCGTCGAATCGTGCGTCTGCAGCAGCCACCGCGATTCGTCGACCGAGATCGAAACAACCTCACCGCGAACGACTTTCAACCCCACCTCGTCGGCGACCCAGCGCAGATACCGGGCCCACGTGTCGTGAGTCGGGGCAGGCCTGCCCCGGTCGACCCAGCCCACCAACTGATCTGAGGCAACCAGATAGGACTGCCAGCCGAACCGCATCATCCGCTCGTCGATCTCGGTGTTGCGGCCGGGCAGCAACGCCGACCGGTAGGGGAAGCCGATGTCCTTCTCGGGGCTGGTGCCCAACCGCTGCCGGCCGTCGGTCCAGCCGCCCCCGGCGCGCCAATTGGCCGCGACGTTGGCCCGTTCGACGGCCACGACGTCGGGAACCTCGACACCCATCTCGCGCAGCACCGCCGCCTTCGCGGCCACCGCCACCGCCTTGGCGCCGGCTCCGATGATCGCGAGCGTCCCGCTCACCGCACCATCAACCGGCATGTGTCCCCACGTTCGCTAAGCTCAGGCTGCCCTAACTTCCGTGTACGCTACCCTACGGCCGAGGCCAGTACACGCTTGCCCGAGGGAGCTGCCTAAGTGCCTGAAGTCCCCCTCCCGCAGTCCGAAACCGCAGCTGAGGGTGCCCCCGTGCCCGGGTTCGTGGCGTTTCCGACGGATCGGGCCGCGGCGTACCGGGCGGCGGGCTACTGGACCGGGCGCACCGTTGATTCGTTGCTGCGCGATGCCGCGACGACATGGCCGGACCGCGTCGCGGTCGCCGACGACACGGGCAGTCATACGTATGCCGAGCTGAACGGCCTCGTCGAGGAAGCCGCCGGCGGCTTCGCCGCGCTCGGCGTACAGCAGACCGACCGGATACTGCTGCAGCTGCCCAATTCCCGACGCTTCGCTGTCGCCCTGTTCGGTCTGCTGCGCGCCGGCGCCGTCCCGGTGATGTGCCTGCCCGGGCACCGGTCGGCCGAGCTCAGCCACTTCGCGGCCGTCAGCGGCGCAGTCGGGCTGGTGATCGCGGAAACGGCGAACGGCTTCGACTACCGCGCGATGGCCGAGCAGCTGGTCACCGCGCATCCGCAACTCCGCCACGTCGTCGTCGACGGGGACCCCGGCCCCTTCACGCCGTGGGCGGCGTTGCCCGCCGGTGCAGCACCCGCAACCGTCCGCGATACCGCATCCCCCGCGCTGCTGCTCGTGTCGGGGGGCACCACCGGGGCCCCGAAGCTGATCCCCCGCACCCACGACGACTACGTCTACAACGCCACCGCCAGCGCACAACTGTGTGCGCTGACGAAGGACGACGTCTATCTCGTGGCATTGCCGGCCGCGCATAACTTTCCGTTGGCGTGCCCGGGAATCCTCGGCGCGATGACGGTGGGCGCCACCGTCGTCTTCAACACCAATCCAAGCCCGGAAGCCGCGTTCGCCACGATGGAACGGCACGGTGTCACGGTGACCGCGTTGGTGCCGGCGCTGGCCAAGCTGTGGGCGCAAGCCTGTGAATGGGAGCCCGTGACGCCAACGTCGTTGCGGCTCTTGCAAGTTGGTGGCTCCAAGCTGGAGGCCGAGGAGGCTCGGCAGATACGCGCCGCGCTGACCCCGGGCCTGCAGCAGGTGTTCGGGATGGCCGAGGGGCTGCTGAACTTCACCCGGCTCGACGACCCGCCGGAGCGGGTCGACCACACCCAGGGGCGGCCACTTTGCCCGGCCGACGAGTTACGCATCGTCGACGCCGACGGCCACCCGGTGGCGCGCGGAGAAGAGGGTGAACTGCTGGTGCGCGGCCCGTACACCTTCAACGGCTATTTTCGCGCCGAGCGCGACAACGAGCGTTGCTTCGACCCCGAGGGCTTCTACCGCAGCGGCGACCTCGTCCGGCTCCGCGACGACGGCTACCTGGTGGTCACCGGCCGGATCAAAGACGTCATCTGCCGCGGCGGTGAGACCATCGCCGCCCAAAGCATTGAAGAGCCGCTGCTGACCCACGCGGCCATCTGGTCGGCGGCCGCGATCCCTCTACCCGACCCTCAACTGGGGGAAAAGATCTGCGCGGCAGTCGTTTTCGCCGGAGCACCGATGACCCTGGCCGAGGTGAACGCGTACCTCGACGAGCAAGGGGTGTCCGCGCACGCAAGGCCCGACATGCTGGTCGCCATGGCAGCACTCCCCACGACACCGGTCGGCAAGATCGACAAACGGGCGCTCGCACGCCAGGTCGGCGCCACGGGCACGTAGCGCCCCGAGTTGCCATACTGGTGTGGTGCAACTCGAAAACCTTTCACGCCTGCTGCTGCGCGCCGCACCGGTGTTCAACGCGCCGGTGGCCGCCCTGGCCAACTCGCCCCGCTTCGGCCGGTTCGTGAACCGCAACATCGCGATGCTGACCTATACCGGACGGCGCTCCGGGCGCACGTTCAGTATCCCGGTGGCGTACCGCCGTTCGGGTGACGACGTGATCATCGGCGTCGGCATGCCGGACGCCAAGAGCTGGTGGCGGAACTTCCTCGACGACGGCGCACCGCTCACGTTGCGACTGGACGATAGGGATCGCCCCGCGCATGCCGTCGCCACGCGAGACGCCAAGGGAAACGTCACCGTGACGGCGCGATTGAGCGACTGACGACGCTACGGCCGCGCAATCAGGTACGGCGCCAGCGTTGACAGCTTCTCGCAGGTCTCCTCGAATTCGCGCTGGGGATCCGAGGCCTCGATGATGCCGGCGCCGGCCCGCAACCAGGTCTTTCCGTCGTATTCGTACGCGGCCCGCAGCGTCAGCGCGGCGTCCAGCCCGCCATCTGATGAAATCACCACGACCGCACCCGAATACAGGCCGCGTGGGCGTTCGTCGAGGCGCAGGATGGCCTCGACGCCGGCCGCCTTCGGGATACCCGAGGCGGTGACGGCCGGGAAGAGCGTCTCCAGCGCGTCCATTCGGTCGCTCGACGGGTCCAGGCGCGCGCTGATGGTCGAGCCGAGGTGCTGCACGCTGCCGCGCTCGCGGACCGTCATGAAATCGGTGACGGCCGCGGTCCCCGGTGCGGCGATCTCGGTGATCTCCTGAAGTGAGCTGCGCACCGAAATGGCGTGCTCCACAATCTCTTTAGAGTTCGACTCGAGGTCATCGCGAGCCGCACGGTCCAGCGCCGCGCCGCGACCGAGCGCGCGGGTTCCGGCCAACGGCTCGGTGATGATCGCGCCGTCGCCGTGGACCGCGGCAACGAGTTCCGGACTGTACCCCACGGCACGAATTCCGCCCAGCCGCAGCAGGAATGAGCGCACCGGGGTGTTGTGCCGACGCGCCAGCCGGTAGGTGGAGGGAAAGTCCAGCGCGAACGGCACTTCGAAGCAGCGCGACAAGATCACCTTGTGATACCGACCGGTGGCGATCTCGCCGATAGCCGTCTCGACCCGATCGCAATAGCCCGACGAGTCGGCCGTGACGTCAACCGCGCGGGCCTGCGGCGTCGCGCGCACTCCGTCGCGCAGCACCTCGCGCACGGCCTCGAGATGACCAACTCCGGCGCCGAACAGTCGAACCGTATTACGCGTCAACACAATTCGGGTACGCGGCCAAAAGAGTCGGGCCAATGGCGTGCGCGGCGCCAGTCGCTCCTGCAACCCGTAGCGGTACAGGCCGAATTCAAAGGCGATCCAGCCGACGACCTGGTCGGTTTCGAGCAACAACCGGTCGATGGCTTCGCCCAGGACCGGACCGGGCCGACCCGACCACTGTTGCCGCTGAGTCACATCGTCGCGGATGACACGCAATTCGTCGCTATCCAGTTCGACCTTCGCGACGACGCCGGCGGCCAGAACCCATTGACCATCACGCTCATACAGCAAATATTCTTCGCCGAGGCGTTCGGGCAGCATCGCCGCGAGTTCGGCGGCCAGGTCGGCCGGGTCGATATGGTCCGGGAGCGGGACCGACAGTGACGCGGTTTCCGCGGAACCCGGCTTGATGCTCACATCGGCCACAGCTAGTAAATGTAGCCTAACCTATTTAAATCCGCCCAACCCCCTCCCGGCCTGCGCATCCCCAGTGGCCGCCGACCGGGTGTTCCACGTTGTTCTCCGCCGCAAGATGCCGTTCTCGCCGAGTTCACCTACTATCAACATCAACCGTCCGAACGTCGGCCGACGACCAAAAACCGCCGCGAAAACGGGGGTCCGGCGTGTCGCAAACAGGCTTAACACAACTTTAATGCGGTTGATTGAGCCCGTTTTGCTTCCTGTCGGAATCATCTGTCGACGGCCGACCGCGCGAGTCACAAACGGGACGCAAACAGGGTTCGCGGTCGACCCCGCCGAACACCCGCAACGAGTTCGCGAATAACCCAAAGACGAGCGCATTTGCCCGCTTTTCGAGTGCGCGGCGTGGGCACCTCGCCCCGCGAAGCAGGCTGTCAAGCCACGCATCGACGTCGCGGCCCCGGCGGGCGGCCAACCGTGAATCAGGCGCACCGACTGAGCTCATTTCGAGGCCACGCTGGCCCTACAGTCAATCCACAGGCAACTCACACCCAATTCACGATCAGCGCAACGTTGAGGGGCCGCCAAAGTGGCTCCGAACAGCAGATTTACCAGCTCCGCTGTCTTCCTGTTGACGCTGAACTGCGGCTCTTTTCGCGCTTTGCCCGAGTGGCGGATTGGCAATGGCAGGGATAAGTTTTTCCACTGTCATCGGGATGTCCGCAGGGTCCCCCCACTCGCGGACGGTGCTTCCCGTGATCACCGCACGAGTCAAGGGAGGCACCAAAATGCTGCAAGAGTTCTGGCACAACTTCACCCATAACTTATTCAAGCCACTGCTGCTGTTTTTTTACTTCGGGTTCCTGATCCCGATCTTCAAGGTGCGCTTCGAATTTCCGTATGTGATCTACCAAGGCTTGACCATGTACCTGCTGCTGGCCATCGGCTGGCACGGCGGCGAGGAGCTCGCCAAGATCAAGCCCAACGAGACCGGCACCATCGTGGGATTCATGGTGCTGGGCTTCGTGTTGAACTTCATCATCGGCGGACTGGCATACCTGTTGCTCGGTGTTTTGAGTTCGATGCGAAAAGTCGATAAGGCCACGGTGGCCGGCTATTACGGGTCGGACTCGGCGGGCACCTTCGCCACCTGCGTGGCCTTCCTCGCCGGCATCAACCTCGCCTTCAACGCCTACATGCCGGTGATGCTGGCCGTGATGGAGATTCCGGGCTGCCTGGTGGCGCTGTATCTGGTCGCGCGGCTGCGCCACCGCGGCCTCAGCGAGGCTGGGTACATGCCCGACGAGGCCGGCTACATTCCGCCGGTCAAGGTCGGGGTGGGGCCCGGCACGGCCGCGCGGCCCGCAAAGGGCGACTCCCTGGACGCCGAGGCCGACCGCGGCGTCGAGCAGGAGCTGGAGCTCTCGATGGAAAAGCTCGAGCACCCGAACTGGGAGCCCGACCACAGCCCGGCTCGCGGTAAGGCGAAGAGGATGCCGATTTTCTCCCGCGAGCTGCTGCAGGAGGTGTTCCTCAACCCCGGGCTGGTCCTGCTGATCGGCGGCATCCTGATCGGGCTCATCAGTGGGCTGCAGGGGCAGAAGGTCGTTGCCGACGACGACAAATTCTTCGTCATGGCATTCCAGGGCGTGCTGTGCCTCTTCCTGCTCGAGATGGGCATGACGGCTTCGCGCAAGCTGAAAGACCTGCGCGAGGCGGGCCCCGGTTTCATCTTCTTCGGTCTGCTGGCGCCGAACATCTTCGCGCCGCTGGGGATCCTCGTCGCGCACATGTACGCCTCCGTCACGCACGTCGACTTCAAGCCGGGAACGTATGTGCTGTTCGCGGTGCTGTGCGGCGCGGCTTCCTACATCGCCGTCCCCGCGGTGCAGCGCCTGGCCATCCCGGAGGCCAGCCCAACGCTGCCGCTCGCGGCATCGTTGGGGTTGACGTTCTCGTACAACGTCACGATCGGTATCCCGCTCTACATCGAGCTCAACCGCATAATCGGACACTGGTTCTAGCGCGCGAACGCGTCGGCGGGCACCGAATTGTCGTGTTAATTATTCGTAAAGGCGTTTGACTCGGATAGCCCCTGGTAGCACGATTCTGGGTGCATCCATCTCGCGCTGCGAGGGCACGCGCAGGTATCGGTTAAGGGTTTGGGGCCCAAAAGCTTCCGGCTCCGTTTCCGATCGGCTGTGCGACGCAAAAAGCGTGCGCGAGCGGGTGGAGTCTACGTCGAAGTGATTGGCATAAACAGAATTCCGCATTGCGGCCTCAGCCCACGGCGATGGTGCGGTTGCGAGCCGTCTACGGGAAAGGCAACACCGTTGTGCCACAACGCGGTGCATCTGACGGGGTCTCGCTTGGGAGACACCAATGCTTTCTGAGTTCTGGGACAACTTCACCTCCAACCTCTTCAAGCCCCTCCTGCTGTTTTTCTACTTCGGGTTCCTCATCCCCCTGCTCAAGGTTCGGTTCGAGTTCCCCTATGTGATCTACCAGGGCCTGACCATGTATCTGCTGGTCGCCATCGGCTGGCAGGGCGGCGAAGAGCTCGCCAAGGTGAAGCCGGAAGACATCGACAACATCGCCTATTTCACGCTGTTGGGCTTCGTCTTGAACTTCCTGATCGGCGTCGCGGCCTACTTCCTGCTGAAGTACATCTCCAAGATGCGGCAGGTGGACAGGGCGACCGTCGCGGGTTACTACGGCTCCGACTCAGCGGGAACCTACGCCACTTGTGCGGCCTTCCTGACGGGTGTGCACATCGCCTTCAACGCCTACATGCCGGTCCTGCTGGCCTTCATGGAGATTCCGGGCTGCTTGGTGGCGTTGTATCTGGTCGCGCGGCTGCGGCATCGTGGCTTGAACGATGCCGGGTACATGCCGGACGAACCGGGATACCTCCCGGCCAGGGTCGGGGTGGGTCCCGGAACCGTCGCACGGCCCGGCCACGGCCAGGGCGTGGAAAGCGTGCACGACCCGGCCAGCCAGGGAATCGAGCAGGAGCTGGAGCTCTCGATGGAGAAGCTCGAGCGTCCCGACTGGGAGCCTGACCAAAGCCCGGCCCTTGGGAAGGCGAAGAGGATGCCTTTCTTCTCCCGCGAGCTCCTGCAGGAGGTGTTCCTCAACCCCGGACTGGTCCTACTCGTCGGCGGGATCGCCATCGGCTTCATCAGCGCGCTGCAGGGCCAGAAGGTCGTGCACGACCAGAACAATCTGTTCGTGTCGGCGTTTCAGGGCGTGCTGTGCCTGTTTCTGCTCGAGATGGGGATGACGGCGTCGCGCAAGTTGCGGGATCTTCGGGAGGCCGGGCGCGGCTTCATCTTCTTCGGCCTGCTGGCGCCGAATGTCTTTGCGGTGCTGGGCATTGTGCTCGCGCACTTCTACTCCGACATCAGCGATACGCATTTCGAGCCGGGTACCTACGTGCTGTTCGCGGTGCTGTGCGCGTCCGCGTCGTACATCACCGTTCCGGCGGTGCAGCGGCTGGCGATTCCCGAGGCGAGCCCGACGTTGCCGCTGGCCGCATCACTGGGCCTGACGTTCTCCTACAACGTCACCGTCGGAATACCGCTCTACATCGAGCTCTCCCGGCTGCTGGGCCATTGGCTTCCGGCCGGCTGACGGCTATCCCAGCAGCGTCCGCACCACCCCGTCGGCCAGCAGCCGGCCCCGGGGGGTGAGAACCAGCCTGTCGCCTTCGGCGACCAACAGCCCGTCGGCGACCACCGCTTGCGCACGCTCACGTTCGGCCACATCGAGCGCGGTGAGCGATAACCCTTGGCGCAGCCGCGTTTTCAATAACACGTCCTCGGTGTGCAGGGCCTGCCGGTCGAGCTGCTCGAAGCCGGCCACCGGCAGCGCGGCACCGGCCAGCACCTCGGCGTAGGTGTTGGGGTGCTTGACATTCCACCAGCGGGTCGCGCCGACGTAGCCGTGCGCACCCGGTCCTGCCCCCCACCACTGGCCGCCGTCCCAGTAGCCGAGGTTGTGCCGGCACTCACCGCCCCGTCGCGACCAATTGGACACCTCGTACCACGTCAGCCCGGCGGCGGACAGGCGCTCGTCGACCAGTTCGTAGCGGTGCGCGAGCACGTCGTCGTCGGGGGCGGCCAGCTCACCACTGCGGACCCGACGGGCGAGCGCCGTGCCCTCCTCGACCACCAGGGCGTAGGCCGACACGTGGTCGACGCCCGTCTCGATCGCCGTGTCGACCGACCACAACAGGTCGTCGTCGGACTCCTTCGGCGTGCCGTAGATGAGATCCAGGCTCACGTGTTCGAACCCGGCGGCCAACGCCTCGCGGGCCGCGGCGGCCGACCGGTTCGGTGTGTGCATCCGGTCCAGAACCCCCAGCACCCGGGGTGCCACCGACTGCATGCCCAGCGACACCCGCGTGTAGCCGGCCTCGCGGATCGCGTCGAAAAACTCCGGCCATGTGGACTCGGGGTTGGCCTCGGTGGTGATCTCGGCGTCCCGCGCCAAGGTGAAGTGCTCGCGGACCATATCGAGCAAGGTGGCCAACCGCTCGCCGCCCAGCAGCGAGGGTGTGCCACCGCCGACGAACACGGTGTTCACCAGCGGTGCGCCTATCCTCGCGGCAGCCAGCTCGAGCTCGGCGCGCAGGGCCTCCAACCAGGCGTCGGGGTTCACACCGCCTAACTCGGCCGGCGTGTAGGTGTTGAAATCGCAATAGCCGCAACGGGTTATGCAAAACGGGACGTGCACGTAGAGCCCGAACGGTTTACCCGGACTCACCTGCACGGCGGGCAGCTCGACGGGCTCCTGGCGAAGGGGCATGCCAAATCTTTGCACGACTTCGGACTCTCAGCTGATTCTCGGTTTTTCTTACCGAATAACCCAGGCTTACCCGGTAGTTTTAATCACTGTGAGAAGAAATATGACCTGGTTGTATGGCTTGTCAGCATTCGTGGCACAATGGGCCGCGTGTTCGCCGCCAATCCGCACCTGCGTATCGCCTTAGTGGCGCGGCGGCATATCGACCTCAAGCGCGTCTGTAGCTGTTGCTGTCTGCCTTGATGTCGTAGACCCAGCCCAAGTAACTCCCCCGGCCACCGGATCTGCGCCACCGGAAGATAACCGGTGTTCTGCGCGTTCCATGGCTGACAACGTTCGCGAAGGAGCCCTCCCAGAATGACGACAGCCCGTCCTGCGAAGACTCGCGACGAGGGCCAGTGGGCGCTCGGAAACCGCGAGCCGCTCAACGCCAACGAGGAGTTCAAGCAGGCCGGCCCTCCGCTTGACGTGCGCGAACGCATCGAGAACATCTACGCCAAAGAAGGCTTCGACAGCATCGAAAAGAACGATCTGCGCGGGCGGATGCGCTGGTGGGGCCTCTACACCCAGCGCGAGCAGGGCTACGACGGCAGCTGGACCGGCGACGAGAATATGGACAAGCTCGAGGCCCGGTACTTCATGATGCGGGTCCGCTGCGACGGCGGCGCACTGTCGGCCGCCGCACTGCGCACGCTGGGACAGATCTCCATCGAGTTCGCCCGCGACACCGCCGACATCTCCGATCGCGAGAACGTCCAGTACCACTGGATCGAGGTGGAGAAGGTCCCCGAGATTTGGCGGCGCCTGGACGAAGTCGGGCTGCAGACCGCCGAGGCGTGCGGCGACTGCCCGCGCGTCATCCTGGGCTCGCCGCTGGCCGGCGAATCGCTGGACGAAGTGCTGGATCCGACCTGGGCGATCGACGAGATCGTCAAGCGCTACATCGGCAAACCCGAGTACGCCGACCTGCCGCGCAAGTACAAGACGGCCATCTCGGGCCTGCAGGACGTCGTGCACGAGGTCAACGACATCGCGTTTATCGGCGTCAACCACCCCGAGCACGGGCCCGGCCTGGACCTGTGGGTCGGTGGCGGGCTGTCCACCAACCCGATGCTGGGCCAGCGGGTCGGCGCCTGGGTTCCCCTCGAAGAGGTGCCCGAGGTCTGGGCCGCGGTCACCTCTCTGTTCCGCGACTACGGCTACCGGCGGCTGCGGGCCAAGGCGCGGCTGAAGTTCCTGATCAAGGACTGGGGCATAGACAAGTTCCGTGAAATTCTCGAACAGCAGTACCTCAAGCGCCCCCTCATCGACGGCCCCGCGCCCGAGCCGGTCGCGCATCCGATCGACCACGTCGGGGTGCAACGGCTCAAGAACGGCCTCAACGCCGTCGGGGTCGCCCCGATCGCCGGACGGGTGTCGGGCACCATCCTGGCCGCGGTGGCCGACTTGGCCGAGCAGGCCGGGTCTGACCGCATCCGCTTCACCCCCTACCAGAAGCTGGTCGTGCTCGATATCGCCGACGACAAGCTCGATGACTTCATCGCGGGCATGGAGGCGCTGGGGTTGCAGTCGCGGCCGTCCCATTGGCGGCGAAACCTGATGGCGTGCACCGGTATCGAGTTCTGCAAGCTGTCCTTCGCCGAAACCCGGGTGCGGGCACAGTCGTTGGTGCCGGAGCTGGAGAAGCGCCTCGAAGACATCAACTCCCGGCTGGATGTGCCGATCACCGTCAACATCAACGGATGTCCGAACTCGTGTGCGCGGATTCAGGTGGCGGACATCGGTTTCAAGGGCCAGATGGTCGACGACGGCGACGGCCACCCGGTCGAGGGGTTCCAGGTGCACCTGGGCGGCAGCCTCGGCCTCGACAGCGGCTTCGGCCGAAAACTGCGGCAGCACAAGGTCACCAGCGACGAGCTGGGCGACTACATCGAACGGGTGGTGCGTAACTTCGTCAAACACCGCAACGCCGGGGAACGGTTTGCGCAGTGGGCGATTCGCGCCGAGGAGGGTGATTTGCGGTGAGCGAGCAAAAGACCGACCGAACCGAAGCCGAGCTGCGCGAGCTGGCGCAGCGTGGCGCCACCGAACTGGAAGGCGCCAGCGCGGCAGAACTGCTGCGCTGGACCGACGAGAACTTCGGCGGCGTGAACGGCCCCCGCGGGTGGGCGACCTGCAACTACGTCGTGGCTTCCAATATGCAGGACGCGGTGCTGGTCGATCTGGCCGCGAAGGTGCGGCCGGGTGTACCGGTGCTGTTCCTCGACACCGGCTACCACTTCGTCGAAACCATCGGCACCCGGGATGCCGTCGAATCCGTCTACGACATCCGGGTTCTCAACGTCACGCCGGAGCACACGGTCGCCGAGCAGGACAAACTGCTGGGCAAGGAGCTGTTCGCGCGCGATCCCGGCGAGTGCTGCCGGCTCCGCAAGGTCGCTCCGCTGGGCAAGGCGCTGAGTGGCTACTCCGCGTGGGTGACGGGGCTGCGCCGGGTGGAGTCGCCGACGCGCGCCAACGCCCCCTTGGTCAGCTTCGACGAGGCCTTCAAGCTGGTGAAGATCAATCCGCTGGCAGCGTGGTCGGACGAAGAGATGCAGAACTACATCGACGAGCACGACGTGCTGGTGAATCCGCTTGTCTACGACGGCTATCCGTCGATCGGCTGCGCGCCGTGCACGGCCAAGCCCGTCGAGGGGGCCGACCCGCGCAGCGGGCGCTGGCAGGGACTCGCCAAGACCGAATGCGGGTTGCACGCGTCGTGACCCCGCCGGCACCCACACTGGTGCTCACCGCGCACGGAAGTGCCGATCCGCGGTCGGCGGCCAACGCGCGCGCCGTAGCCGACCTGGTGGCAGACATGCGGCCCGGCCTCGATGTGCGCCTGGCATTCCTGGAACACACTTCACCGGGCCTGGCCGAGGCGCTCACGTCGGTCGGGGGCCCGGCGGTCGTCACCCCGTTGCTGTTGGCGAACGCCTACCACGCAAGGGTCGACATTCCCCGCCAGATCACCAATTGCTGGACCGGCCAACAGATCTGGCAAGCGCCAGTGCTCGGCGAGGACGACCGACTGGTCTCGGTGCTGCGGCGGCGCGTGTCAGAGCTGGGCGTCTCGCGACTCGACGATGGCGTCGGTGTCCTGGTCGTGGCGATCGGTACGTCGGACCCGCTGGCAAACGCCCGCACGCGCACGGTCGCGCCGAAACTGTTGGCCGCCACCTCGTGGGCGGGAGCAACCACCGCGTTCGCCACCCAGAAAGAGCGGTCATTGACTGAAGCCCTGGGCAGGCTGCGCCGCCAGGGTGTCCGGCGGTTTGTCATTGCGCCGTGGTTCCTGGCGCCCGGCTTGGTGCCGGACCGGGTGCAGAAGTTCGCCGAGAGCGCCGGCATCCGGATGGCGGCTCCGTTGGGCGCCCACCGACTGGTGGCCGAGACCGTGCTGGATCGCTTCGATCAGGCGCTGAGAGTTTCCGCGGACCACCTCGCGGCCTGACCTATCCGGGTCAGATCGGGGTGGTGTCGATAGCGCCGCCGCTGTCCGCCCAGTCGGCGAACCCGCCCAGGTTGTAAACCTCGCCATAGCCCAGTTCCTTGAGTGCCTGCCCGGCGAGTGCCGCGCGTCCGCCGCCCGCGCAGTACAGGATCACCGGCTTAGCCGTGTCGAAACGCTGGTTGTGGGAGGGCGATTGGGGTCGGCTACGAATTCGAGCAGTCCACGCGGGACGTGCAGGGCGCCGCTGACCTTGCCGCTCTGCTGCACCTCGGCCGCTTCCCGCACGTCGACAACCAAGGCTCCCGTGGCGATCAGCTCTTGCGCCTGCGCCGCCGCGATGCGCGGTACGACGGCGTTCGCGGCTTGCACCAACCGCGTGACACTCGTGGCCATGACGATTCCTTTTCTCATCCTCTTCTCACACTTCACGCCGTGGTCAGCGTGCTCGGATTTTCCTCTGAGCCGGCGACGATGGGTGGTACCCGGGTGGCGCGCACGTAGACGGTGTCGCCTTCTTTCAGCGCGAGGGCTTCGGCGTCGCCGCGGGTGATCTGGGCGGTGAAGCTGCCTCCGGTGGCCGCGCTGGTCAACTCGACGCGCACCTCGAAGCCCAGCATCACGATGCGGTCGATGGTCGCACGCAGCACGCCGGTGGCCTGAGCGGTGTCGTCGGCGGTGGCGATGGCCATGTCGGGGTTGCGTCCCACCCGGATGTCATGCGGGCGGACCAGGTTGCCGTTGAGCACCGAGACCGCGCCGAGGAAGGACATCACGAACGCGTTGGCCGGAGCGTCATACACCTGGGTGGGGGTGCCGACCTGTTCGATGCGGCCCTTGTTGAGCACCGCGATGCGATCGGCCACGTCCAGTGCCTCGGCCTGGTCGTGGGTGACCAGCACGGTGGTGACGTGCACCTCGTCGTGCAGGCGGCGCAGCCAGGCCCGCAGGTCTTCGCGGACCTTGGCGTCCAGCGCGCCGAACGGTTCGTCGAGCAGCAACACCTGCGGGTCCACGGCCAGCGCGCGCGCCAGGGCCATGCGCTGGCGCTGACCACCGGAGAGCTGGTTGGGATAGCGGGTCTGAAATCCCGCGAGCCCCACCACCTCGAGCAGATTGTCGACCTTGTCTTTGATCTCGGCTTTGGGCCGCTTGCGGATCTTGAGGCCGTAGGCGACGTTGTCGCGCACGGTCAGGTGTTTGAAGGCGGCGTAATGCTGGAACACGAACCCGATATCGCGCCGCTGCGGGGACACCCGGGTGACGTCGCGCCCGTTGATCGTCACGGTGCCGCTGTCGGGCTGGTCCAGCCCCGCGATCGCGCGCAGCAGCGTCGACTTGCCCGACCCCGACGGGCCCAGCAGCGCCGTCAGCGACCCGGTGGGCACCACGAAATCCACGTGATCGAGCGCGTTGAAATCGCCGTACCGCTTACAGGCGTCGCGCACCACGATCGCGTCGTCGGTCCCGGTCTCGGTCATGGTCAAGTCTCCTAGTCAGGCCCGTTTGGCCGCCCGTGCCCGACGGGCATCGAGAACCACCTGGACGATCAACACCAGCACGGCGACGCCCATCAGCAATGTCGACAACGCGTAGGCGCCGTACTCGGCCCCGCGGGTGTAGCGATCCGAGACCAGCAGTGTCAGCGTTTGCGACTTCCCCGGCAGGTTGGACGACACGATGATGACCGCGCCGTACTCGCCGAGGGTGCGGGCGATCGTCAGCACGATGCCGTACGTCAGACCCCACCGGATGGAGGGCAACGTCACCCGCCAAAAGGTTTGCCACCAGCTAGAACCCAGCGTCGAGGCGGCCTCCTCCTGGTCGGTACCCAACTCGTGCAATACCGGCTCCACCTCGCGGACCACGAACGGCAACGTGACGAACACACTGGCCAGCACGATGCCGGGCAGCCCGAAGATGATCTTGAAACCGAGGTCCTTCTCGACGAAGCCCAGCGCGCCGGCCGATCCCCACAGCAGGATCAGGGAGACTCCCACGATCACGGGTGAGACGGCGAAGGGCAGGTCGATGATCGCCTGCAGCACTCCCTTGCCGCGAAAACGGTTGCGCGCCAGAACTAATGCGGTCGGGATGCCGAAGACCACGTTCAGCGGCACCACGATGGCCACCACCAGCAGCGACAGGTTCAACGCCGAGATCGCCGCCGGGGTGCTGACCCAGTCGAAGAACTGTCCCAACCCCGGTTGGAAGGTACGCCACAGGATCACCGCTACCGGAATGACCAGCAGCACAACGATGTACGCCAGGGCAACGGTGCGGAGCAGGTAGCGGACTCGCGCCGACGAGATCACGGAGCCAGCTCCTCGCGCTTGGCCGCGCGCGCGCCGACGACGCGCAGCAGAAGCAGAACGACGAATGAGATCGACAACAGCACAATGGATATCGCGGCGGCGCCGGTGCGGTCGTCATTCTCGATGAGGGTCCGGATCCACTGCGACGACACTTCGGTCTTGCCCGGGACCGCGCCACCGATCAGCACCACCGAACCGAATTCGCCGATCGCCCGCGAGAACGCCAGGCCTGCGCCGGACAGCAACGCCGGCAGCAGCGACGGCAGTATCACCGAGGTGAAGATCTTGGGTCCGTTGGCACCCAGCGACGCCGCCGCCTCCTCGGTCTCCCGATCGATTTCCAGCAGCACCGGCTGAACTGCGCGCACCACGAACGGCAACGTGACGAACGCCAGCGCGATACCCACGCCCCACGCGGTGTGCTGCAGATGAAGCCCCACCGGGCTGTTGTGTCCATACAGCGCGAGCATCACCAGGCTGGCGACGATGGTGGGCAACGCGAAGGGCAGGTCAATGATCGCGTCGATCAGCCGCTTGCCGACGAAGTCGTCACGCACCAGCACCCAGGCGATGATCAGACCGAACACGATGTTGATCGCCGTGACACCGATCGAGATGGTCAGGGTCACGCGGAACGACTCCAGCGCGGCACGCGACGTCACCGCCAACCAAAAGGTGTCCCATCCGCCAGAAATGGACTGCCACGCGATCGCGGCCAACGGCAACAACACGATCACCGACAGCCACACCATCGCCACTCCCACCCGCAGCGAAGTGTCCCGCGTCCGGCGGGGACTTGTCGTGGTCGGTGTCCCGCTGGGCGCCCCCGTTATCGCTGGAAAAGTCATCCGGTGGCCTTCGTATAGATCTTGGTGATGCTGCCGTTGTTCTTGTCGAACAGCTGCGGATCGACCGTGCCCCAGCCACCGAGGTCGGCGATGGTCCATAGTTTGGCCGGCACCGGGAACTGGTCACGGAAATCGGCCGCGACGGCAGGATCGACCGGCCGAAAACCCGCCTGCGCCCACACCTTCTGCGCCTGCGCCGTGTATTGAAAGTTCTTGAAGGCGACGGCGGCCTCCAGGTGCGGGCTGCTGGTGACCACCGCGACGGGATTCTCGATCTTGAAGGTCTGCGGCGGATTCACGTGCTCGACCGGCTTGCCCGCGCGCTCGGTCGCGATCGCCTCGTTCTCATAGCTGATCAACACGTCACCGCTGCCCTGGACGAAGACGTCGGTGGCCTCCCGTCCGGAGCCGGGACGCAAATGGATGTGTTCGCGCACCAACTTGCTGACGAAGTCGACGCCGGCCTGGCCGTTCCTGCCGCCCTCGCTCTTGACGGCGTACGGGGCCAGCAGATTCCACTTGGCCGACCCCGAGCTCAGCGGGCTGGGCGTGATGACCTCGACCCCGGGCCGCAGCAGGTCATCCCAATCCCTGATGTTCTTCGGGTTCCCTTTGCGCACCACGAACGTCACCACGGAGCCGAACGGAATGCCCTTGGTGGCATCGGTATTCCAGTCCTTGGAAACCTTGCCGCCCTTGACCAATCGCGTGATGTCGGGCTCGACGGAGAAGTTCACCACGTCGGCGGGTTTGCCGTCGGCGACACCGCGGGACTGATCTCCGGAGGCCCCGTACGAGGTGATCACCTGTATGCCCTTGCCCTCGTCGGACGCGTTGAACGCGGGAATCACCTTGCTCCAGCCGGGTTCTGGGACCGAATAGGCGACCAGGGTGATGCTCGTGTGCGCGTTGGCCAGTCCCCCGCCGCCGACGGCGTCGCTGGGGCCACCCTGGCACCCGGCGGCGATGGAGACGATCAGTGTGAACGCGACCAACCCGACAAAGGGGCGCAGCAAAGCGCGCCCGATGTCGTTACGCATTCCTTGCCTTCCGGTAGGGGACGTGGGGACCTTTTGAATCTGGGACCCCGTGGCTGCGGAAAGGCGCCGAGAACTTCCGGAGAATCCACCGACTCCCTCCCAGACCGCGCACGGGTTAGGGGGTCAGCGACAACAGTGCACGAAGACAGAGCAAGCCAGAGGCCGGGATGCTGCGTGCATGGCGCGAAGCCTAACAGAACAGGCCGAGCTGTCATTTCGAACAGACCGGGGGCTTTAGTGCGTCAGCAACCAGGTGACGAGGACCAGCACAACGAGTATGACCAGGACCAGCGTCACCCGGGAGCGCGGCATGCCGATTACCCGGACGTCCCGTCGGTGCGGCGCAGGAAGCGCATCAGCTGGATCCCCTTGCCCAGCAGCCGGTCCAGCAACACCGCCGTCACGTAGGCCAGCGCCAGCACCACCGGCATCACCACCAGTGCCTGAAGTACGAAGGCAAGTCCGGACAGCCACAACTCGATGCCGTCCCACCAATTCAGGAGCCCGTTCACCGGGTTCAGCTTATTCACGGTGCCGCCGTAAGCACTAACCGTGCCAAGATCGACAGGTGCCCAGCCTAGCCTCAGGAACCGGGACGACCACCTGTCTGATCGCCGGCGGCGGGCCTGCGGGAATGATGCTCGGTCTGCTGTTGGCCCGGGGCGGGGTGAAGGTCACCGTGATGGAAAAGCACGCCGACTTTCTGCGTGACTTCCGCGGCGACACCGTGCACGCGAGCACCCTGCGGCTGCTGGACGAACTCGGCTTGGCCGACCAGTTCGCGCAGCTGCCGCATCGCCTCATCGACAACGCCCGGATGCAGCTGCAGGGCCAGTTGGTGAACCTCGACCTGACCCACCTACCCGGCGCGCACCAGCACATCGCCCTGGTGCCACAGTGGGACTTCCTCGAGCTGCTGGCCAGCGCCGCCGCGGCCGAGCCCAGCTTCCGGCTGATGCGCAGCACAGAGGTCACCGGCGTGCTCCGCGGCCACGACCAGCGCGTTGTCGGCGTCACCTACCGCGACGAATCCGGGGACGCGGAAATTCGAGAGATGCGCGCCGAATTGACGGTGGGCTGCGACGGCCGCACCTCGGTCGTGCGATCGGCGGTCGGGCCGCCGCCGCGGGCCTTCGGCGCGCCGATGGACGTCTGGTGGTTCCGATTGCCCCGCCGGCCCGACGACCCGTCCGGGCTTGCCGGCACGTTCAAGTCCGGGCACGGGGCCATCCTGATCGACCGCGGCGACTACTACCAGATCGCCTACATCATTCCCAAGGGCGCCGACGCCGAGATGCGGTCGCAGGGCATCGAGTCGTTGCAGCGAGTGCTGGTGAGTATGGTGCCGTGGCTGGCCGATCGCGTGGCGACGCTGACGTCCTTCGATGACGTGAAACTGCTTGACGTGCAACTCAATCGGCTACGGCGGTGGTTCTCCGGCGGGGTGCTGTGCATCGGAGACGCGGCGCACGCGATGTCGCCGGTCGGCGGGGTCGGAATCAATCTGGCGGTGGCCGACGCCGTCGCCACGGCGCGGATACTGGCCGGACCGTTGCGCGCCGGGCGGGTGTCCAACCGGCAGCTGGCCCGGGTGCAGGCGCGGCGCTGGATACCCACGGCGCTGGTGCAGGGGATGCAGCGCGTGATCCACGCCAGAGTGATCGCCGTCGCGGCCATCGGTACCGACCGCGAACCGCCGCGCGCCGTGCGGTTGGTGGGCCGGACGCCGGCGTTGCAACGCCTGATCGGCTACATGATGGCGATCGGGCCGCTGCCTGAGCACACACCCAAGTACGCCAGGCGGCCCGGCTAACCCGACACTCGGGCAGATCAATGGACGCCGGGCAGGTCCGCAGATGATGATGTCGGCATGGTCCTGCACGTAGAACCCACCGACCAACCCGCCGAATCCGACGTGGACGCCGAAGTGCACGCCGCCGAAGCGGTCGATCGCGCCAGCAAACCCGCGCCGTTCGACTTCAGCGCGCCCGCACCGTTCGTCTCCAGCGGGGCGCTGCGCAATCCGTTCCCGCCGATCGCCGAGTACGCCTTCCTGTCCGACTGGGAGACGACCTGCCTGATCTCGCCCGCCGGTTCGGTGGAGTGGCTGTGCGTGCCCCGGCCGGACTCGCCCAGCGTGTTCGGCGCGATCCTGGACCGCAGCGCGGGGCACTTCCGGATCGGCCCGTACGGCGTCTCGGTGCCGTCGGCGCGGCGCTATCTGCCGGGCAGCCTGATCATGGAGACCACCTGGCAGACCCACACCGGCTGGTTGATCGTGCGTGACGCGCTGGTGATGGGAAAGTGGCACGACATCGAGCGCCGATCGCGAACCCATCGCCGCACGCCGATGGACTGGGACGCCGAACACATCCTGCTGCGCACGGTGCGGTGCGTGAGCGGCACGGTCGAGCTGATGATGAGCTGCGAGCCGGCGTTCGACTATCACCGCATCGGCGCCGTCTGGGAGTACTCCGCCAACGCGTACGGCGAGGCCATCGCGCGCGCCGGGAAGAACCCCGACGCCCACCCGACGCTGCGGCTGACCACCAACCTGCGGATCGGGCTGGAGGGCCGCGAAGCCAGGGCGCGCACCCGGATGACCGAGGGCGACGACGTGTTCGTCGCGCTGAGCTGGACCCACCACCCGGCGCCGCAGACCTACGCCGAGGCCACCGACAAGATGTGGCAGACGACCGAGTGCTGGCGGCAATGGATCAACATCGGCAACTTCCCCGACCACCCGTGGCGGGAGTACCTGCAGCGCAGCGCGCTGACGCTGAAGGGACTGACATATTCGCCCACGGGCGCGCTGCTGGCGGCCAGCACCACCTCACTGCCGGAGACGCCGCACGGCGAACGCAACTGGGATTACCGCTACGCCTGGGTGCGTGACTCGACGTTCGCGTTGTGGGGTCTCTACACACTGGGGCTGGACCGCGAAGCCGACGACTTCTTCGCGTTCATCGCCGACGTGTCCGGCGCCAACAGCAACGAGCGCCACCCGCTGCAGGTGATGTACGGCGTGGGCGGCGAGCGCAGCCTGGTCGAAGAGGAACTCAACCACCTGTCCGGCTATGACCACGCGCGCCCGGTACGCATCGGCAACGGTGCCTTTGACCAAGTGCAGCATGACATTTGGGGCTCGATCCTGGACTCCTTCTATCTGCACGCCAAGTCGCGTGAGCAGGTCCCCGAGACGTTGTGGCCCGTGCTGAAGAAGCAGGTGGAGGAGGCGATCGAGCACTGGCGCGAGCCCGACCGCGGCATCTGGGAGGTGCGCGGGGAACCCCAGCACTTCACGTCGTCGAAGGTGATGTGCTGGGTCGCGCTGGACCGCGGATCCAAGCTGGCCGAACGGCAGGGCGAGACCAGCTACGCCCAGCAGTGGCGGGCGATCGCCGAGGAGATCAAGGCCGACATCCTCAAGCGCGGCGTGGATGCCCGGGGTGTGTTC
Organism: uncultured Actinomycetota bacterium; assembly: GCA_963758775.1. Classification (GTDB taxonomy): domain Bacteria; phylum Actinomycetota; class Actinomycetes; order Mycobacteriales; family Mycobacteriaceae; genus Mycobacterium. Next base: position 382,361 of record CAVWWU010000007.1, on the reverse strand, counting down.
ACCCAGCGCTACGGCAGCGACGCGCTGGACGCCTCGCTGCTGCTGGTGGTGCTGACCCGGTTCCTGCCGCCCGACGACCCCCGCGTGCGCAACACCGTGCTGGCCATCGCCGACGAACTCACCGAGGAAGGGCTGGTGCTGCGCTACCGGGTGCACGAGACCGACGACGGGCTCTCCGGCGAGGAAGGCACCTTCACGATCTGCTCGTTCTGGCTGGTGTCGGCGCTGGTCGAGATCGGCGAGGTGGCGCGTGCCAAGCGGCTGTGCGAGCGGCTGCTGGCCTACGCCAGCCCGCTGTACCTCTACGCCGAGGAGATCGAACCGCGAACCGGCCGGCATCTGGGCAACTTCCCCCAGGCGTTCACCCACCTGGCGCTGATCAACGCCGTGGTGCACGTCATCCGCGCGGAGGAGGAAGCCGACGGCTCCGGGATGTTCCAACCCGCCAACGCGCCGATGTAGCCGGTCAGCGCCAGATCAGCTAAGGGCGCTGACTCTGTCCATCATCAGCCGCGCGATCTCGAACGCGGTGGCGTTGGTGACGCTCGATCCGTGCAGCGATCGGCTCGATGCGTTGAAGAAGTCGACCTCGACCTCGACCAGGCAGTTCCCCCGCACACCGATGGCCCGCCCCGCGGGGATCGACGATGGATCCGAGGGTCGGGACTCGAACGCGATCGCCACCGTGCCCGCGAGGACCGACGGGGCCACTTGCACGTTCGTGATCTCCGCCGTGAGTTTGAACACGTCGTCCGGCAGCGACACCGTCTGCCCGTCGCAGCTCTGCCACTGCCGGCTGAACGTCTCGAACAGCGCCTGGGCGTCGGCCGGCGTGGGCAGACTGACCGCGCCCTCCTTGATGCTGGTCAGCTGCGCAGGCAACCTGGCATGCCGCCACGTCTCGACCGCGACATCGTTGATTTTGCTTGCGCCATAGACACTTTGGTGCAGCATCTCGGCGACGCCGAGGCAGTCGGCGGGCGCGGCGGAACTCATATCCTGCAGGGTCTCCGGGCCGCCGAACCGCGGCGGAAGGCGCGAATCAATCACGAAGTGCTGGTTGAGAATGCGCGAGAGCACTTGGTCGCCGAGCAACACCTGGCCGATAGTCTGCCCCGTGATCGAGCGGGGCATCAACCTCGATGGCGGTTGGGCTTTGCCGTCGGTCACCATCGAGCAGCCGACGGACAGAAGTCCGATTCCCAGCAGGGCAGCCGCGCGCGTCAGGCCAATTCGCAGCACTGTCAAAGGTGCGTGGCCCCCACTTTCCGGTCTTGTTGAGCAATTCCAGTGTCCACGGTAAAACCGGTATATTTCCCCAATGTTTCCTGCGTGTTCACGTAAAGGACGTTGAGAGACAGCTGAATGCCCAGCTCAGTTAGGCTTGGGCACCTTCCGCAACATCGCACCGGCGACGTCGACGGCGCGGGTCCCGGCCGGCACGTGAACCCCGTCCGCGACATCCACATCAACGAGGAATTCCGCCCCCACCCCGATCGCGTGTTCGACCGGGAAGGGCGGGGTGTGATGGTTGTCCCAGCTCATCACCGTGGCCGAAAGCATTGCGCCGTCGGGCTTGACGTCGGAAACCTTGGAGTACAACTCGGTGCGGTCGGAGTCGTGGGTGAATATCGTGACGGTCGTGCCCGCGCACTGCTGCCATTGCCGCACGAAGGACGCGAAAAGCCGCTGCGCCTCGGACGCCGACGCGAGTTTGATCACCGCCGCGTGCGCGCTCGAGGCGGCCACGCCGAAGTCGTAGTCCCAGTACGTCTGCGTGGCCGCGCCGACAACGCGGCCCTTTTCGTAGACAGCCCGCGGCCCGACCTCGATTGCCCCGATGCACTCGATGGGGGCGGCGTCGCTGTTGGTGCGAATCCCGCTGGGCAGCAGGTTAATCCCGCCGACGAGCGGCGGCTCGTGGGCCGGCAGGTCGTTGCCGACGGCGGTGCGGACGTCATCGGCGCTGGGCAAGATGTCCTGGACCGACGTGGTGTCGACGCGCGGTGCCGTCCCGCCGCGACTGACCGCGCCGTCCACGACCCGCACGCAGCCGCCGCTCAGCACCGCAGCGCTCAGCAGCGAGATCGCCGGTGCCCATCGCGTCAAAGTCATTGCCATTCAGCTCAAATCAGCTCAGGGCGCTGATCTTGTCCATCATCGTGTGCGCGATGTCGATGGCGCTGGTGTTGATGTCGGCCGAGCCCTCGTCCGACGGGTAGCTGTTGCCGAAGAACGTGACGTCGACCTCCACCAGACAATTCCCCCGGACGCCGAGGGCACGGGCTTCGGGCGCGGTCAGCAGGACCGAGTGCGGACCGGGGCCCCGCGAGACCGTCGCCGCAATCACCGAATCCGTCACGCGCACATCGGAGATGGGATTATCGGGGAAGATGTCGCCGGGCACCGTCAGCGTCTGACCGTCACAGTTCTTCCATTGCGTGGAGAAGGTCGCGAATAGCGCGGCGGCGTCTTGCGCCGTGGGCAGGGCGACGACGCCTTCGAGAACCATGTCCACCTTGACCGTCGTGCCGTCGTGAGTCCACGCTTCGTCGGCGAAGTTCCGCACGGGTGCGGACCGGTAGGCCGTCTTTTGCAGCATGAATGCGACGCCCGCACAGTCCGCGGGCGAAGACGGTCGGTAGCCGTCTTTGAGCTGACCGCCCGTCCCGAAGCGCGGAGGGAACGGCGGGACCGTCTGGAACGGCTGGTTGAGCAGCTTGGAGAGCGCGGGGCCGTCGAGCATGACCTGCTTGATCGCCTCGCCCTGCACCACCCCCGCCGTAGCGCTGTGCGCCGGACGCGCCGCGCCTCCCGTCGTCGCGGTGCATCCGGAAACCGCGAGCACGGCCAACAGCGCGGCCACCGAGGACCAGCGGTTGCTCACTTCTTGCCTTTGTCCCCCTTGTCGCCGCTCGCGTCGCTGGATAACGCGGCGACGAACGCCTCCTGCGGCACCTCGACCCGCCCGATGGTCTTCATCCGCTTCTTGCCTTCCTTCTGCTTTTCCAGAAGTTTGCGTTTGCGGGTGATGTCGCCACCGTAGCATTTCGACAGCACGTCCTTGCGGATCGCGCGAATGTTCTCGCGCGCAATGATTTTGGAGCCGATGGCCGCCTGCACAGGCACCTCGAACTGCTGGCGCGGGATCAGCTCCTTGAGCTTGGTGGTCATCTTGTTGCCGTAGGCGAACGCCGAATCCTTGTGCACGATGGCGCTGAACGCGTCGACGGGCTCGCCCTGCAGCAGGATGTCGACCTTGACCAGCTGGGCCTCCTGCTCGCCCGCCTCCTCGTAGTCCAGGCTGGCATAGCCACGTGTGCGTGACTTCAGCGAGTCGAAGAAGTCGAAGATGATCTCGCCCAACGGCATCGTGTAGCGCAGCTCGACACGCTCGGGTGACAGGTAGTCCATGCCGCCCATCTCGCCGCGGCGCGACTGGCACAGCTCCATGATGGTGCCGATGAATTCGCTGGGCGTGATGATGGTGGTCTTCACCACGGGCTCGAACACCGTGCGGACCTTGCCCTCCGGCCAGTCCGACGGGTTGGTCACCACCATTTCGGTGTTGTCCTCTTTCTCGACCCGGTAGACGACGTTCGGCGACGTCGAGATCAAGTCCAGGTCGAACTCGCGCTCCAGGCGCTCGCGGGTGATCTCCATGTGCAGCAGACCAAGAAAGCCACAGCGGAAGCCGAAGCCCAGCGCCACCGAGGTTTCCGGCTCGTAGGTCAGGGCCGCGTCGTTGAGCTGCAGCTTGTCCAGGGCGTCGCGCAGATCGGGGTAATCCGAGCCATCGACGGGATACAGCCCGGAGTAGACCATCGGCTTGGGTTCGCGATAGCCGGTGAGCGCTTCCGTGGCGCCGTGGCGCGCCGACGTGACGGTGTCGCCCACCTTGGACTGCCGGACGTCCTTGACGCCGGTGATCAGATAGCCCACCTCGCCCACACCCAGGCCCACGCTGGGCTTCGGTTCCGGCGAGACGATGCCGACCTCGAGCAGTTCGTGCACGGCGCCGGTGGACATCATCGCGATGCGCTCGCGGGGGGTGATCTTGCCGTCGATCACCCGGACATAGGTCACCACGCCGCGATAGATGTCGTAGACGGAGTCGAAGATCATCGCGCGGGCCGGCGCGTCGGCGTCACCCTGCGGCGGCGGCACCTCCCGCACCACGTGGTCGAGCAGGTCGGCGACGCCCTCGCCCGTCTTGCCGGACACGCGCAGCACGTCGGAGGGTTCGCAGCCGATGATGTGGGCGATCTCACCGGCGTAGCGGTCCGGGTCGGCGGCCGGCAGGTCGATCTTGTTCAGCACGGGGATGATGTGCAGGTCGCGGTCCAGGGCCAGATAGAGGTTGGCCAGGGTCTGCGCCTCGATGCCCTGCGCGGCGTCGACCAGCAGCACCGCGCCCTCGCAGGCCTCCAGCGCGCGCGATACCTCGTAGGTGAAGTCGACGTGGCCCGGAGTGTCGATCAGGTGCAGAACGTAATTAGTGGTCTCCCCACCCACTGTGACACTCCAAGGCAGCCGCACGTTCTGGGCCTTGATCGTGATCCCGCGTTCCCGCTCGATGTCCATCCGGTCCAGGTATTGGGCCCGCATCGAACGCTCGTCGACCACGCCGGTGAGCTGCAGCATCCGGTCCGCCAGGGTGGATTTGCCGTGGTCGATGTGGGCGATGATGCAGAAGTTCCGAATCTGCGCCGGCGCGGTGAAGGTCTTGTCGGCGAAACTGCTGATGGGAATCTCCTGGACTGGTGCGTGAGCGGCGGTTCGCCCAGTCCAGGGTATCCAGGCTGGGTCGCCGAGACACAATTCGCCACAATCGGCGGTCTGCGGGCGCGACTAAACTGCCCCCTATGGCGTCGGACCGGAAATCACCCTGGAAGACGCTGCAGGGCTTCGCCGAGGACTTGGTCACCAAGCGGGCTCCGAAGTTGGTCCGTCAGGTTCAGCAGTCCCAGGTCGTCCTGAAGGAGCTCCAGCACGCCCTGCAGATCACCGTGAACGTCATCGCCGCGGTCACGCCGCCGCCCGCCGCTGAGATCACCGCGGGCCGGCCGGTAACCAAGACCAGCTTCCCGACGGCGCACCGTGCCCGGAAGGTGGTCTACGCCCCCGACCTGGATGGTCGCGCCGACCCGGGCGAAATCGTCTGGACCTGGGTGGTTCACGAGGAAGACCCCAGCCGGGGCAAGGACCGACCGGTCCTGGTCGTGGGCCGTGACCGCAGCATCCTGCTGGGGTTGATGCTGTCCAGCCAACAACGCCATGCCGGGGACAAGGATTGGGTAGGGATCGGCTCGGGCGATTGGGATTACGAGGGCCGGGAGAGCTGGGTCCGGCTGGACCGGGTGCTCGACGTCCCCGAGGAGGGGATCCGCCGCGAGGGCGCGATCCTGGATCGCAGGCTTTTCGACGTCGTCGCAGCCCGGCTGCGTGCCGAGTACTCCTGGCGCTAGCTCGCTCCTAGCTGGAGCCCTGCGTGATGTAGGAGTGCAGTTGCTGCTGTTCGGCCTCGAGTTCTTCCATCCGCGTCTTTACGACGTCGCCGATGCTCACGATGCCGATCAGCTCTTTGCCTTCCAGCACCGGCACATGGCGGACCCGGTTCTGGGTCATCAGCGCGCTGACGCTGTCCACCGTGTCGGATTTGTTGCAGGTGGCGACCATGGTGGTCATGATTTCGGAGACCGGGCGTGTCAGCGCGTCGGCGCCGTGCCTATGCAGCTGCCGCACCACGTCGCGCTCCGAGACGATACCGACGACACCGTCGGCGCCCATCACCACCATGGCGCCGATGTTGTGCTCGGCAAGGCCGGCCAGCAGCTCCGGGACGGCGGCGTCGGCGCCGATCGTCGCCACTGCCGCACCCTTGTTTCGCAAGACGTCCGCGATCCGCATTAAGACCTCCACCTTGGGGTTGTGACCTGCTTCACACAAGGCTACGGCTTCCCCAGGCCATAGAAAAGCAAACCGCGAAACACCAAAAGCCCGGCCGCGACCAGTTGCGGCTTGCGAGGATGGGGCCATGATCGAGGTCACGCTGCTCGGAACCGGAAGTCCCATCCCCGACCCGAACCGCGCCGGGCCGTCCACGCTGGTGCGGGCCGGCGGACAGGTGTTCCTCGTCGATTGCGGGCGTGGCGTGCTGCAGCGCGCGGCGGCCGTCGGCGTGAGCGCCGCAGGGCTGTCGGCGCTGCTGCTCACCCACCTGCACAGCGACCACATCGCCGAACTCGGCGACGTCCTCATCACCAGCTGGATCAACAATTTCGCACCAGACCCGGTGCCCCTGCCGATCATCGGGCCCCCGGGCACTGCGGAGACCGTCGAGGCGACGCTGAAGGCGTTCGGCCGCGACATCGGTTACCGGATCGCCCATCACGCCGACCTGAACGCGCCGCCACCGATCGAGGTGCGCGAATACACCGAGGGACCGGTGTGGGATCGCGACGGCGTGACGATCCGGGTCGCACCGACCGATCACCGGCCGGTGGCGCCGACGATCGGGTTCCGGGTCGAATTCGAGCGCGCTTCGGTGGTGCTTGCCGGCGACACTGTGCCCTGCGCCAGCCTGGACGAGCTGTCGGCCGGGGCGGATGCGCTGGTGCACACCGTGATTCGCAAGGACATCCTCAGCCAAGTCCCGCAGCAGCGCGTCAAGGACGTGTGCGACTACCACTCGTCGGTGCAGGAGGCCGCCGCGACCGCGACGCGCGCCGGGGTGGGCACCCTGGTCATGACGCACTATGTGCCGCCCATCGCGCCCGGGCAGGAGGAACAGTGGCGGGCGCTGGCCGCCGGCGAGTTCGCCGGGCGCATCGAGCTCGGCGACGACCTACACCGCGTCGAGGTCTCGGCGCGCCAGTAGCGCGCCGGCCACCACCAGCCACACCAACCCTGCGACCCGCGCGATCGGCAGCAGCGGGCCCAGCGGGGGCCAGACCAGCACCAGCACCGCTGACCCGGCCAGGGCGGCGATCGCCGCACCGGTCCACGCCACCGTTGCGGGGGTCAGCCGCAGTTTGCGGATGGGCACCGCCATACCGGCGACCAACAGGCCCAAGGCCACGATGTGCCCCGGGCCGCCGATCAGAAACACAAGGTAGTAGAGCGCAACTAGTAGAGCGGAGTCGGCGCCGACGTCGGGCCGCGACAGCGTCCAACCCACCAGGCCGGTCAAGCCCAATGAGGAGGCGGCGAGCGCGCCGCCGATCAGCGCGAGCGTCGCGTTCGCGCCGAGCTGACGCAGCCGGGCGCCGGCCGTGGCCGCATAGATCGCCAGCGGCACCGACGATCCGAAAGTCGCGGTGGCGATCACCTGCACCGCGACCGGCTGGCCCCGCACGTAGGCCTGGATTGGACCCGCCGGACCGTAGGGCAATGGCATCACACCGCCCAGGGCAACCCCGATGGCAAGCCCACCGACGAGCAGCCCGAGACAGGAAAGCGACAGCAGCACCAGCGCCGGTCCCCCGCGGCCCCGGCGAGGCGAATCATCCACGGTGTCAACGGTATGCCGGGGCAGATCAGCCCAACCGCGTGACCTCGACGATGACGTCGAGGTCGGTCGCCCCCTTGCCGGAGAAGATCCCTTTCAGCGGGGACACGTCGCTGTAGTCGCGGCCGACGCCCACGCTGATGTACTGCTCGGTGATGTCGGTGTCGTTGGTCGGGTCGTAGTTCCACCACCCGCCCGTCCACGCCTGAATCCAGGCGTGGCTGCGGCCGTCGACGGTTTTCCCGATCACCGCGTCGCGCTTGGGGTGCAGGTAGCCCGATACGTAGCGGGCCGGAATTCCCATGCTGCGCAACAGGATCAGCGTCAAGTGCGCGAAGTCCTGACAGACGCCCTTGCCCTTGTCCAACGCATCCAGGCCCGACGAGTGCACCCCGGTGGTGCCCGGAAGGTAGTCCAGTTCGTTGCGCGCCCAGCGGGCGGCGGCGACGACGGCTTCGCGCGGCTCGTGGTTCTTGGCGAGCCGCTTACCCACCGCCGCAATGCGATCGCTCGCCGGCGCGTACTCGGTGGGACGCAACACCTCGTCGAACCGATCGATCACCGCTTCCGATTGCAGATCGGTCCACGTCGCGCGCGTCGACGCCGGCTCCGGCCGCTCCGTCTCGACGACGGACGACGACGACACCGTCAGTTCGGTGTGCGGCGCATGCAAATCGAACACCGTGACCGCGGTGCCCCAGTAGTCGATGTAGCGGTAGGACCGGGTGGCCGGGATGGTTTCGACGCGGTTGAGGATGACGTTCTGCCGAGTGTTGGACCGCGGCGTCAGCCGAGCTTCGTTGTAGGAGGCCGTCACCGCCGACCCGTACGCGTATCCGGTGGTGTGCACCACCCGCATCCGCCACATCAGGCGTCCCCCTTCTCGCTGACCAGCCGACCCTGATGACCCGCATCCGACCACGCCACCCAGGGCGCGGCGTGAAAGTACTGCAGCGCCAACGCATCTCCGAGATCGCGACAGGTTGTCTGCAAGTTGGCCAAGCGGCTGTCCAGTGACTCCAGCAACACACCGGGCTGCACGAACTCCAATTCGCTGCGGGCCTGCCCGAGCAACCTCTGCGCTTCGGCGGTGGCGCCCACCCGACTGTGCGGACTGTGCAGCAGCTCGTCGAGGTTGTGCTCGGCCAGTTTCAGCGAGTAGAAGACCGAGCGCGGAAACAGCCGGTCGAGCATCATGAACTCGACCACCCGGGCCGCATCCAGGACACCGCGGTAGGTACGCAGGTAGGTGTCGTGCGCGCCGGCCGAGCGCAGCAGGGTGACCCAAGCCGGCGACGACGCGCTGTCCCCCACCCGCGACAGCAGCAGCCGCACCGTCATGTCGACGCGCTCGATCGCCCGGCCCAGCACCATGAAGCGGTACCCGTCGTCGCGGGACAGCGTCGAGTCGGCAAGGCCGGCGAACATCGCCGCCCGGCCTTCGATGAAGGACAAAAACTCATGCGGCCCAAGGCGTTTAGCGGCGCGCTCGCGTTCGGGCAGCGCGTTGTAAGTGGTGTTCAGGCATTCCCAGGTTTCGCTCGAGGTGACTTCCCGCGCCGAGCGCGCGTTTTCCCGGGCCGCCGAAATCGAGCTGACGATCGAGCAACCGCCCTGGGTGTCGGTGCTGAAGGCGACCAGGTCGGTCAGCGACCAGACGTCCAGCTCCTGGTCCGGCGCCTCGATGCCGAGCACCTTCAGCAGCACCCGGGAGGCCTGGTCCGAATCGACGCTGGAGTCCTCGAGCAACTGGTGCACGGCCACGTCCAGGATGCGGGCGGTGTCGTCGGCGCGCTCGACGTAGCGACCGATCCAGTACAGCGCCTCGGCGTTGCGGGCAAGCATCAGTGCCTCGCCGTCTGTTGTTGCTGTTGCTGGCGCTGCGGTTTGGGCCGCGCCTTCTGTGACTGCTTTTGCGCCTGCTTCTTCGACGCCTTCTTGGCCGGCGCCTCGCCGTTGGCCTCCGGCTCGGGCCCGTCCTTGGGCAGCGAGCGCACCACCTCGGCGGCGCCCAACTCGCGGTCGGCCACCGACGCGCGCGGCGCCAGCACCCAAGTGTCCTTGGAGCCCCCGCCCTGGCTGGAGTTGACCACCCGTGACCCCTCGACCAGCGCGACCCGACTCAACCCGCCCGGCAGCACCCAGACGCCGTCACCGTCGTTGACCGCGAACGGCCGCAGGTCGACGTAGCGCGGAGCCAGCGTGCTGCCGATCTGGGTCGGGACGGTGGACAGCTCCATCATCGGTTGCGCGATCCAGCTGCGCGGGTCGTCGCGAATCTTCTTGCTGACCGCGGCCAGCTCCTTGGCGGAGGCTTCCGGGCCGAAGACAATGCCATAGCCGCCAGAACCCTCGACCGGCTTGATCACCAGTTCGCGCACCCGATCGAGCACCTCTTCGCGTTCGTCGTCGAGCCAGCAGCGATAGGTGTCGACGTTCGCCAACAGCGGCTTTTCGCCCAGGTAGTACTCGATCATGGTCGGGACATAGGTGTAGACGAGTTTGTCGTCGCCGACGCCGTTGCCGATCGCGCTGGAGATCACGACGTTGCCGGCGCGCGCGGCGTTGACCAGACCCGCCACCCCGAGCACCGAGTCGGCGCGGAACTGCAGCGGGTCCAGGAACGCGTCGTCGATGCGCCGATAGATGACGTCGACCTGCCGCTCCCCCTCGGTGGTGCGCATGTACACCTGGTTGTCGCGACAGAACAGGTCGCGGCCCTCGACCAGCTCCACACCCATCTGGCGGGCCAGCAGCGAGTGCTCGAAGTAGGCCGAGTTGTAGACGCCCGGGGTCAGCACCACCACGGTCGGGTCGGCCTCGTTGGTGGCCGCGGAGTTGCGCAGCGCGCGCAGCAGGTGCGACGAGTAGTCGTCGACCGCGCGGACCCGGTGGGTGGCGAACAGGTTCGGGAAGACCCGCGCCATGGTGCGCCGGTTCTCCATGACGTAGGACACCCCCGACGGTGAGCGCAGGTTGTCCTCGAGGACGCGCCAATCGCCGCGGTCGTCGCGGATCAGGTCGATGCCTGCGACGTGGATCCGCACGCCGTTGGGCGGGACGATGCCCACGGCCTGGCGGTGGAAGTGTTCGCACGAGGTGATCAGGCGCCGCGGGATCACGCCGTCGCGCAGGATCTCCTGATCCCCGTAGATGTCGTCGAGGTAGCGCTCCAGCGCGTTGACGCGCTGGGTGATGCCCCGCTCGAGCTTGTTCCATTCGGCGGCCGAGATGACCCGCGGGACCAGGTCCAGCGGGAAGGGCCGTTCCTGACCCGACAGCGAGAAGGTGATGCCCTGGTCGGTGAACGCCCTGGCCAGCGCCTCGGCGCGGGCGTTGAGGTCGGACGCGTCCGACGGCGCGAGCTCGGCGAAGATGCCCTTGTACGGCACCCGGACGTTGCCCTGGGCGTCGAACATCTCGTCGAACGCCAACGAGTAGACGTCATCCGACCTGTTGTACCCGCCGAAAATGCGCTCGGAGCGGGCGCGCGACCGGCGCTTGGGCCTCTCGACCTGGTTTGCAGGGCTCACGTCTGACATGCTCTCTCAAAGTTGGCGGCACAGCAGACCCAGAGTTCCACTTTTGGGCGAAAACGTAACCGACTGCTAACCTGGACACTCGCGACGGGCGGCCGGACCGAGTCTGGGCCCCCTCGCCGACACACTTAGCTCAGACCAGACCAACTTCAGACCAACTAAGGACATTACGCGTGGCCAACATCAAGTCGCAGCAGAAGCGCATCCTGACCAACGAGCGCGCCCGGCTGCGCAACAAGGCGGTGAAGTCCTCGCTTCGCACCGCCGTCCGCGCGTTCCGCGAGGCAGCCCACGCCGGCGACAAGGAAAAGGCCACCGAGCTGCTCGCGTCGACCAACCGCAAGCTGGACAAGGCGGCCAGCAAGGGCGTGATCCACAAGAACCAGGCGGCCAACAAGAAGTCGGCCCTGGCCAAGGCCCTCAACGGCCTGAGCTGACCCTCAGCTCCGATCGCCCGCCAGCTCGGCAATCTTCCTGACCGCTGATTCCAGCGCATAGTCGGCGTCCACGACGGCGCCCTTGACGTTGGCGTTGAGCTCCGCCACCACGCGCATCGCGACGGCGACCGTTTCACGCGACCAGCGCCGCGCCTGCTTCTGCGCCTTCTGCACGCGCCAGGGCGGCATTCCCAGTTGCCCGGCTAACCGGTAGGGGTCACCCGAGAGCGGTGCCACCCGGCCGATGGAGTGCACGGCTTCGGCCAGCGCGTCGGCCAACACCACCAACGGTTCGCCGCGCAGCATCGCCCACCGCAATGCCTCGGTAGCTCCAGCGACGTCGCCCGTCACCGCCTTGTCGGCAATATCGAAGCCCTTCACCTCGGCTTTCCCGCTGTGATAGCGCCGCACCGCGGCCGCGTCCACCGCGCCGCCCGTGTCGGCAACCAATTGCGAGCAGGCCGAGGCGAGTTCACGCACATCGGATCCGACGGCGTCGAGCAGGGCGGTCACGGTCTCCTCGTCGACCTTCACCCCCGACGCGCGGAATTCCTTGCGGATGAAGTCGACGCGCTCGCTGACCTTGGTGAGCTTCGCGCACGGGTGCACCGCGGCGCCGAGCGAGCGCAGGTCGCTGGCCAGCGCCTTGGCTCGTCCGCCACCCGTGTGCACCACGACCAGCACCGTGCCCGACGGCAGGTCGGCGGCCGCTGAGGCGACCAGCGCGGCGGCTTCCTTGCCCGCATCGGCGGCGGCATCCAGGACGACGACGCGCTCGTCGGCGAACAACGACGGGCTGAGCAGTTCGGCCAGCTCGTGGGTGCTGACATCACCGGCACGCATCCGGTTGACCGGGATGTCATCGGTGCCGGCCGCCTTGCGGACCGACCGCAGCACGTCCGCGACGGCGCGCTCGACCAGCAATTCCTCGTCTCCGAGCACCAGATGCAAAGGTGAAGGCTCGCCCACCCCACGATGGTGTCATGACTGGCCGACGAGGCCGGACAGCGACCACGCCAGTGCGACCAGACCGGCCAGTCCCGTCGTCACGCGAAACCAGCGCCACCGCCACAGGATCACCACCAGCAGCGCGGTGGCACCGACCACCACGACGCCCGGCGCACCCGCCGGCACGGGCACCGTCGCGCCGGGCATCCCGGCCGCCCAGTGCGCCACCCGCAACACCCACCAGAGTTCGGGCCCGGTGAAACGGATCAGCAGTTGTGCCCCGGCCGGCCACAGCAGGCCGACCACGGCCGCGGCGCTGCCCAACACGGTGATCGGTGCGATCGCGGCGGCCACCGCGACATTCGCGATCACGCTCACCAGGCTGACGCTGCCCGAGATCCCGGCGATCAGCGGGACGGTCACCACGTGCGCCGCCCAGGCCACGGCGAGCGCGTCGGCGACCGGCTTCGGGCAGCCCCGCCCGACCAGCCGTCGCGACCAGACCGGCGCGACCACGATCAGCGCGGCCGTCGCCAGCACGGACAAGGCGAAACCCACATCGACGGCCAGGTGCGGGGCGGTGGTCATCAACAGCAGCACCGTGGCGCACAGAGCCGGAATCGCTTGCCGGCGGCGCGCCGACAGGATCGCGGCCAGCGCGATGGCGCCCATCAACGCCGCCCGCAACACGCTGGCCGTCGGCTGCACGACGATGACGAAGGCCACCAGCGCCAACCCGGCGAGCAGCACGGCCACCCTGGGGCCGAGCAGCCGGGCCGACAACAGCACCGCGCCGCACACGATCGTGACGTTGGCCCCCGACACCGCGGTCAGATGGGTCATCCCCGCGGCGCGAAACTCGCGGCCGGTTTGCACGGCAACCGCCGAGGTGTCACCCAAAACCAGGGCAGGCAGCATCGCGGCCTGATCGGGCGGCAGAACGCGCCTGACCGCGGCGGCGAACCGGCTGCGGACGGCGTAGGCGGCCCGTTGCACGGTGCCGGCCCGGCCGAACGTGGGCCGGCCCGTCATGGTGAGCACCGCGACGGTCAGATCGTGCCGGGACGGGCGGCCGATACGCGCGGTGAACCGCATCGGCTGGCCGACCAGCACCGAGCCGGTCTCGGAGCCGTCGTCCGAAGCGAAGTCCGACGCCCGCGCGAAAACCACCACCCGCCCGGACATTTCGTCGTCGCGCAGCCGATGCAAGGTGGCCCGGAACATCAGTCGACCGGCCCCCAGGGACAGCGCGCTTTCGCTGGGGGTGACCGTGACCGGCACGACCGCCCCGAACGCCGCGGTGATGGGGTGGCGAGCGACGGCGTCGGCGCGCAGCGCGATCGCGATCCCGAACCCCGCGGCCACGACACCGACCGCGACCAGACCGGCGCTGATCGACGTGAGCCGCGCAGCTCGACCACGCCTCGCGTGCCACCACAGCGCGGCTGAGCCGGCGGCCAGCACGACGCCACACCACGCGAACGCCGTGCCGACCGGCCACACGGTTCCGGCGGCCGTCGCCGTCCAACCGGCGAGCGCGGCGGGGACCAGGCGGACATCGAGTGGCGCTCTGCTCCCAGGGCTCCCAGAGCTCTCAGACACGAACCAGGCGACGCAGCTTATCCAGGCGGCCCGGACCGATCCCGTCGACGTCGGCGAGTTGGTCGACGCTGGTGAACCGGCCGTGGGCCTGACGCCACGCCACGATCGCCGCGGCGGTGACCGGGCCGACTCCGGGCAACGCGTCCAGCTGCTCGACGGTCGCGGTGTTGAGGTCGACGACCTCACCGCCCTTGGGTTTTGTGGATGCCGGCGCCGCCCCCGAGCCGGGCGCGCCCCCAGATGCCGGCGCCGAGCCCGAGCCCACCGAACTGCCGAGCACCGTTGGCTGGCCCGAGACGGGTGCGATGCCCACCACGATCTGCTCTCCGTCGCCGACCGGACGGGCCATGTTCAAGCCGATGGTGTCCGCGCCGTCCACCGCACCACCGGCGGCCCGCACCGCGTCGGCGATGCGCGCGCCGGGCGCCAAGGTGACCAATCCGGGGGTGTGCACCAGACCGACCACGCTGACCACCACGGGTCGATCCGGATTGGCCGACGGACCGGCGCCCGGAGCGGCCGACGATCGCGGGCTGCCCGACGTGGTCCGTTCCACCGGCGGCAGCTTGGCTGACATCACCGGGGCGGGCCGGTCGCGCATCAGGGTGAAGATCGTGACGAGCACGGCCAATGCGGCGACGACAGCCATCGCGATGGCACCGGCGCGCCCGGGATCGGCGCGCACCCTGGCGAGCCAGCCGCCGCGTCGGGACGCGTCCGGAAGCCACCGCGGCAACAACGAGTTCTGGTCCTCGTCGGCGGCTTCGGGCGACCCGTCCGAAGCGTCGGAAGCCGCGGGCGCATCGTCGCCGCGGTCGGTGCCAGCCCGTCCGCTGAGCCGCCGATGCAGTCGCTCGGCGGGAAGTTCGGTTCGCATGCCGCCGACCGTAGGCCCGGCCGCCGCCACCGCGGCCGTCGTCGACGCCGCCGGGGCCGCAGCCTGTGGATCAACGCGGACGTGTGCACAAACTCCGGTTAGCTGGCTGTCTGGCACCCGGTTGGCGTTCGACAGCGACGGCAGCTTAACGTGCAAGGAAAGCCCCTCACCTCCCAAAAGCAAGGAGGCTGCCATGAAACTGGCACTCACAGCGGACGAAGCGGCATTTCGCGACGAGCTTCGCAGCTTCTTCACCACGAAGATCCCCGAAGACATCCGCGACTTGGTGCGCCAGGGCTCCTCGCTGACCAAAGAGCAGGCCGTCGCCTCGCACAGAATCCTCAACGAACACGGCCTGGCGGTGCCGGGCTGGCCGGTCGAATGGGGCGGCAAGGAGTGGACGGCCACCCAGCACCAGATCTGGTCCGACGAGATGCAATTGGCGTGTGTGCCCGAGCCGCTGAACTTCAACACCAAGATGGTCGGCCCGGTGATCGCCGAGTTCGGGTCGCAGGAGATCAAGGAACGCTTCCTGCCACCGACGGCCAACCTCGACATCTGGTGGTGCCAGGGCTTCTCCGAACCCGAGGCCGGCTCGGACCTCGCGTCGCTGCGCACCACCGCGGTTCGCGACGGCGACAGCTACGTCGTCAACGGGCAGAAGACGTGGACGACGCTGGCCCAGTGGGCCGACTGGATCTTCTGCCTGGTGCGCACCGACCCGCAGGCACCCAAGCGCCAGGCCGGAATCTCGTTTCTGCTCTTCGACATGAAGACCCCGGGTATCACGGTCCGGCCGATCAAAACGATCGACGGCGGCCAGGAGGTCAACGAGTTGTTCTTCTCCGACGTCCGGGTTCCCGCGAACCAGCTTGTCGGACAAGAGAATCAGGGCTGGACCTACGCCAAGTTCCTGTTGGGCAACGAGCGCACCGGCATCGCCGGGGTGGGGCGGACCAAGGTGCGGCTGGCCGAAGTGAAGAAACAGGCCGCCGAAAGCGGGGTGCTCGACGACCCGCTGTTCGCCGCCAGGCTGGCCGAGGCCGAAAACGAGCTGCTGGCATTGGAACTCACGCAGGCGCGGGTGGTCTCGGACTCCTCGGGCGGTGAGGCCAACCCGGTGTCGTCGGTGCTCAAGCTGCGCGGTAGCCAGTTACAGCAAGCGGCCACCGAACTGCTGGTCGAGGTGGCGGGGCCGGACGCGCTTCCCGCTGACGGGGAAGACATTTCGTCTCCGGGCTGGGCGCAGTCCAGCGCCCCGCGCTACCTGAACTGGCGCAAGGCGTCGATCTACGGCGGCAGCAGCGAAGTGCAGCGCAACATCATCGCGTCCACCATTCTGGGATTGTGAGGCAGGCATGGACTTTCAGTTGAGCGACGAGCAGACGCTGCTTCGCGACACCACCCGCGACCTGTTGTCGCGCACCTACGACCCGGAGAGCCGCATCAAGGTCATCGGCTCGGATCTGGGCTGGAGCCGCGAGGTCTGGAGCCAGCTCGCCGACACCGGCATTCTCGGGCTGGGCTTCGATCAGGACGAGTCGGGCCAGCTCGAGATCATGGTGGTGCTCACCGAGGTGGGCCGCAGGCTGGCGCCCGAACCGATCCTGCACGGCGCGCTGGCTCCCGGCGCGCTGATCGCCGAGCTGGGCAGCGACGAGCAGCGGCAGTTGCTGGACGATGTCGCGGCCGGCCAGCATCTGCTGGCGTTCGCGCACCTGGAGCCCGGCCACCGCAAGCCCACCACCGCCGTCTCCACTCGGGCTGTGCACCAAGGCGATTCGTGGACTCTGAGCGGACGCAAGAACCCGGTGCTGGCCGGTGACTGCGCCGACACGCTGGTCGTCAGCGCCGCGCTGCCCGACGGCGGCACGGGGCTGTTTTTGGTGGACGCGCAGAGCGTGACCCGGCACGGCTACCGGACGTTCGACGGCCAGCGTGGCGCGCAGATCGAGCTGGAGTCCGCGCCCGCGCAGTCACTGGGTGAAGCGGCCGACGCGTCTAACGCCATTCGCGACACTCTCATCCGCATCCAGTCCGCGCTGTGCTCCGAGGCGGTCGGGGCCATGGAGGAAGCGTTACGCCTCACCACCGATTACCTCAAGACCCGCAAGCAGTTCGGCGTCACGCTCAACAAGTTCCAGGCACTCACCCAGCGCGCCGCGGACATGTACGTGTCGCTGGAACTGGCGCGCAGCATGGGCTTGTATGCGGCGATGTCGATCGCCGACGGCAACCTTGATCCGGTGATCGCGTCGCGCGCCAAGTTGCAGACCGGACGTTCAGGACGGCATATCGCGCAGGAAGCGATCCAGATGCACGGCGGCATCGGCATCACCGTGGAGTATCCGGTCAGCCACTACGCCGCTCGGCTCACCGCGATCGATCAAACGCTGGGATCGTCGCAGGATCATCTCGGAGTCCTCATCGACCACGTCAGCGACTACGACCTGGTCCGGCTACAGGACTGAGCTAGGGCCCGTCAACCGGTTTCGCCTCGGCCGCCTGTCCGGCCAGCTCCGGTGTCTGCGCCGCCAAGTACTCCGCGAGTCCCCCGATCGTCGGGTAGTCGAAAACCGCGGTGGCGCTGATCGTGAAGGCGCCACCGAACTGGCTGTGCAACCGGTTGCGCAGCTCGACGGCCATCAGCGAATCAGTGCCCAGGTCCAGGAATCGGCTCGTCGCGGCCGGTGGTTGCGCGAGCCGCAGGAAGCCCTGCACCTCGCGTTGCAGGAATTCGGTGATGAAGCCGGCGCGCTGGGCCGCGGGTATCTCCTGCAATTGCTTGAGCATCTCGCTGTCGCCGGTCGCCTCCGAGGTGGCGCTCGGCAACACCAGGTCGAGAATCGGCGGACGGGAGCCGCCCAGCATCTTGGCAGCACGCTGCCAATTGGCCTTGAGGACGGTAGCCTGCCCGGTCCCGTTGGCCACAACCTCGGCCAACGCGTTGAGGGCGGCCGTCGGTTCCAGCGGAATGAGGCCCTGCGCACCGATATTGGCGAGCGCGGCCTCCGAAGACGCCATGCCGCCTTGGCCCCAGGGCCCGAAATTGACCCCCGTTGCCGGCAGGCCGCGCGACTTACGATCCGCGACCAGCCCATCGAGTAACGCATTGGCGGTCGAGTAGTTGGCCTGCCCGGGTGACCCGAGCAAGCTCGATACCGAGGAAGACACGACAAAGAAGTCGAGATCGTCGTCGCTCGTCAACCGGTCCAGATAGTCGGCACCGAACGCCTTGGGCGCCAACACCGTCCGAAACCGCTCCAGGCTCTGGCGCGACAGCAGCGCGTCATCGAGCACACCCGCGAAATGCGCCACTCCGGCGAGCGGCGGCAACTCCGCGCGGATCCGCTGCAGCAGCTTCTCCACCTGCGCCTCGTCACCGACATCGGCGGTGAACGAGTGGATGCGGCACTTGTGACGCTCGGTGATGTCCTCGATTGCGCGCTGCGCCTGCGCATCCGGCGCACGCCGGCTGGTCAGCACGATGTCACCGGCGCCGAGTTGGGCCAGATAGGCAGCCGTGTGCAGACCGATGGCACCGAGCCCGCCGGTGATCAGATAGCTCCGATCACCGCGCGGCTGAAGCGGATTCGGCATTTCCAGCACGATCTTGCCGATGTGGCGCGCTTGCTGCATGCGGCGGAAGGCGGTCTTCGCCTCGGTCAGCGGGTAGATCTCGGCGGGTAGCGGCGTCCACTCGCCGTTGGCCAAGCCGTCCGACACTTCGTCCAGCAGGTGACGGATGCGGTCGGGTTCTTGCATGCTCGTCATGTCCAACGCGACGATCTCGTAGGCGATATCGGGACGGGCCGCCGTCATCTGCTCCCGAGTCCAGATGTCGCGCTTGGCGATCTCGACAAAGCGGCCGTTCCGTGCGGTGGCCCGCACCGTCGCCTCGATAAAGCCCTCATGGGTCAGGCTGTTGAGCACCACGTCCACGCCGGCGCCGTCGGTGTCGGCGAGGATCTGATCGGCGAAATCTGTACTTCGCGAGTCGTAGACATAGTCCACACCGAGCTGGCGCAGTGTCGCGCGTTTGTAGGTACTTGCAGTGGCGAACACGATCGCACCCGCGCGATGCGCCATCTGGATCGCGGCCAATCCGACACCGCCGCTGGCGGCGTGGATGAGAACCCGCTCACCGCGCTTCAGCTGCGCCCAATCGAACGCGAGTCGTGTCGTGAGCGCCGCAGCGGGAATGGTGGACGCCGCGATCGCGCTGATCCCGTCGGGCAGCGGCGCCAAAAACTGAACCGGCACATTGAACCGGCTGGCGAACGAGCCTTGCATGAAGCCGTAAACACGTTGGCCGACTTCGAACCCGGTGACACCATTACCCAGCTGTGTGACGACGCCGGCGAAGTCGCCGCCCAGCGGGCCCGGATCTCCCGGGTAGAGGCCCAGCACATTGAGCACCTCGCGGAAGTTCAAACCACCGGCTTCGACGCGGACCTGTACCAGGCCCTCGGTCGGCGGTGCCACCTCCTTCTCGATCAGACGCAGGTTGTCGATCGTGCCGCGTTCGGTGGGTGCCAGCACGTAGTCGGTGCCTCGCGGTACCGCGAGGTGACCACCCCGCGCCCAGGGCAGCAACCGCGACGCCAACAACTTTCCTTGCCGCACAGCGAGTTCGGGTTCCCCTACCGGCGCGTTGAGCAGCCCGGCCAGCGCGTGCACGGCCTGCTGCGATCCGTCGCAGTCGACCAGTCGGCAGCGCAGGGCCGGCTCTTCGTTGACGACGGTGCGCCCGAGTCCCCACAACGCCGCCTGCACCGGGTCGACCGGCTCGCCGGGTTCGGTCGCCACGGCCCGTTCGGTGACGATCCACAGACCACCGGGCAGCTTGACCGCCGCCGAGTCACCTGTGCCATCAGCGGCCTGCAGGGTGTGCACCGCACTGAGCAAGTGCGCGATCTCGGTTTCCAGGCGCGCGGCAGATTCGGCGCTCGACTCTTGCGCACTCGGTCCGCAGCTGCGCCAGACGATGCCGGCGAACGGTTCGCCGCGCTCGTGCGCCTGCGCCATCCACTGCCCTAAGAGCACGGGGTTGGTATTGCGGTCGAAAGTGCTGCAGCCCGGTAGGTCCGCCGCTAATTCGTCGAAGCCGGCAACGAGCCAACTACCGTGCGTGTCTCCGGCGCCCTCGGCGTCACCGTCCGACGGCTGCGGCGGCACCTCGTGCCAGCCGAGCGTATACAGCAGTCGGGTGGCATCCCCGCCGATCCCGCGCAACAACGCCTCCCGAGGCGCGCGCTTGACGGTGAAGTCGACTATCCCGCCCAGGCGGCGACCGTCCCGATCGAGGAAATCGACATCGAAGACTTGAGTTTCGCTGTCGAGCGAGTTGGTATGCCACCTGCAACTGCAATAGAACCGCCGAGGCATCTTCTCGTGCAGCTCCACCCGCCCGTACCGCAACGGCAAGAACAGGTCACGCATCGCGCGTTCCGCGGCGGTCAGCGCAGGGAAAGCCGGGAAGACGACTCCGGTGCACAGATCGAGCAGCACCGGGTGCATCGGCTCGGTTCCGAGGTGTTCGGCGAGTTCCTCACCGACCGTGACGTCGCCGATCGCCTCGCCGTCGCCGACCCACAGCGATTTGAGGGACGACGACCAGATGGTCCCCCATTCCAGCTCCTTCTCGGCGAAGGTCTCGAACAGGTACTGCGGGCGGCTGCGTTCCAGGCGCTCGACCACCGCGTCGATGGAGTCGATCGTTTCGGGCGCGGGCTCCGTGTCGTGTTCGTCGACACCGGCGAAGACGGTGCCATCGGCGTTCAACGCCCATTCGGCATCGGGAACGCCGTAGGGGCGGCTGTCCACCCGGAAGCTCCAGCCGCCACCTTCCAGCGGGTGCAGGCTCAGCTGCACCTCACGAGAAGCCTTCTCCGGCAGGATGATCGGTTCGTAAAAATAGACGTTTTGCACCCGGCCCGGCGCGCCGACCGCGGCCAGCGCCATCGTCGCGTACGTCGCGCCCGGGACGACAACGGTGCCGTAGATGACGTGATCGGCAAGCCAGGGTTGCGATTTGACCGACAGCCGGCTGGTGTAAACGGAGTCGCCGCACGCGAGTTCTTTCGCGCTACCCAGGAGTCCGGATGCGCCGGCACCCTGACCATCGATGCCGGCGACCCCGGAAGCCTTGGGCCAGAAGCGACGTCGCTGGAAGGGGTAGGTTGGCAGCTCGAGCCTGCCGCGGGGGCGGCGATGCAGCGCAGCGAACTTGGGCCGATGGCCGCTGACGTACACCGCGGCCAGACCCTCGGCGATCTGGCGTCGATCGGCAATGCCCTTCCGCAGGGAGACGATCGCACGCGGCGCGGACAGATGCTCGGGCCAGACCTGCACGGCCGCGCCGGTCAGAACGGGTTGCGGACCGATCTCCATCAACACCGAACAACCCAGCGCCGCAATGGTGCGCACACTTTCGGCGAACTGGACGGGTTGCCGGGAGTGCCGCCGCCAATACTGGGCGTCGAGCGGCGTGTCCGCAGTGAGAACCGCGCCGGTGCGGTTACAGACCAGCGGCATCGTCGGTGCGGCGAACCGCAACCGCGCGGCGTACGACTCGAATTCACCGAGCACCGGATCCAGCAGCTCCGAGTGGAAGGCGTGGCTGGTTTCCAGCCAGCTGCAACGGATTCCGTCACTGCCGCCCGCGGCGACGATCTCTTCCAGATCCTCGGCGGGACCGGACAGCACCGTGTTGGCGCCGTTGTAAGCGGCTACCGACACGCGGGGGAAGCCGCCGGCGATTTCCTCGACGTACTTGGCGTCGGCAAAGACTGCGACCATCCGCCCACCGTCGGGCAGGCTGCCGAACAGCCTGCCGCGCTCGGCGATGAGATGCGCCCCGTCCTCGAGACTGAAAACCCCGGCCACGCACGCCGCCGCGTACTGGCCGACGCTGTGTCCGAGCACCACGTCGGGCTCGACGCCCCACGACTGCCAGAGCCGGGCCAGGCCCATCTCGACGGCGAAGAGCGCGGGTTGGGCAAAAGAGGTGTGCCGCAGTATTTTTCCGGCTTCAGCGCTGGGATCCCGATCGCTGTCGAACAAGACCTCCAGCAACGGACGCGGCAGCATCCCGTCGACTGCTTCCGCGCATCGCGTCACGGTGTCTGCGAAAACCGGCTCGGTGTCGAATAACTCGCGCGCCATCCCCGGGTACTGGCTGCCCTGCCCGGTGAACAACCAGGCCGTCGTCGGTGTATCCGTGCACTCGCCGCGCACCACTCCAGGTCGCGTCCGGCCCTCGGCCAGCTCGGTCAGCAGCTCACGGGCGCTCTGAACCGAGGCCCCGCCCGGTTCCAAAACCAACGCGGCCCGGTGTTCGAAATGTGAACGTCCGACCCCGGCCGTGAAGCACACATCGGCGATGTCGACCTTGGGGTGGGTGTTCAACCATTCCCCGTAGCGCTGAGCCAATTCCACGAGCGCCTCCGGCGACCGCGCCGACAGCGTCAGCACATCGGCGAGCCCATCCTGGGCGTCCGGCTCCGACGCCAGGTCGACCAAGGTGTCGCCCGTCGAGTATTCGTCTGCGGTCGCCGAGCGTGTCGGCGCCTCTTCGATCAGCACGTGCGCGTTGGTGCCGGTGAATCCGAAAGAACTCACACCTGCACGTCGCGGCCTCCCGTTGGCCTGCCACGGAGTCGCCTCGTCCACCACCCGCACCGGCAGCGAATCCCACGGGATGTGCGGCGACGGCGTCTCGAAATGCAGGCTCTGCGGCAGCATTTCGTGTTGCAGCGACAATACGACTTTGATCAGGCCGGCGACTCCCGACGCCGACTCGAGGTGGCCGATGTTGGTCTTCACCGACCCGATAAGCAACGGCCGGTCCGCGTCACGGGCCGAGCCGTACACGGTCCCGGCTGCCTGCACCTCGATCGGGTCGCCCAGCGCGGTGCCCGTCCCATGCGCTTCGAGATAGTCGATGTCGCCGCCGCTGAGACCGGCGCGCGCGAGCGCGGTGGTGATCAGCCGTTGCTGTGCACCGCCGTTGGGCACCGTCAGACCACTGGAAGCGCCGTCCTGGTTGACCGCACTGGCCGGGATGACCGCGCAAATCCGATCCCTGTCGCGAGCCGCATCGCCGAGCCGCTTGAGCACCAGAATGCCGCAGCCTTCACTTCGCACGTAGCCGTCGGCGGAGGCGTCGAACGTCTTGCATCGACCGTCGGGGGAAAGCATCCGGGCGCGGGAGGCGGCGATGATGGACACCGGGCTGAGCAATACGTTGACGCCGCCGGCCAACGCCAAATCGCAGTCACCGGAATGCAATGCCTGACAGGCTTGATGGACGGCCACCAACGACGAGCTGCACGCGGTGTCGACCGCGACCGCCGGCCCTTCCAGCCCGAGCGCGAAGGCGACTCGCCCCGAAATGGCGTTGAGCGCGTTGCCGGTGATGAAGTGGGGCTCGATTTTCTCGACCGATTCCGCCGACAGCAGATGCGAGTATTCGTTGGTCGCCACCCCGACGAAAATGCCGCTGCGGCTGCCGCGCAAGGCCGCCGGCGCGTACCCCGCCCTTTCCAGGCCCTCCCACACGGTCTCCAGCATCAGCCGCTGCTGCGGATCGATCCACACGGCCTCGCGCGGGGAGATACCGAAGAATTCCGGATCGAATTCGTCGATAGCGTCCAGGAATCCGCCGAAGCGGCAGTAGATCTTGCCCGGAGTTTCTGGATCCGGGTCGTAGAACTCGTCGACGTCGAATCGATCGTCCGGGATTTCCCGGATCGCATCGACACCGCCGGACAACACATCCCAGAAGGCCTCGGGATTGGGTGCGCCGGGAAAACGGCACGCCACCGCGATAATTGCGATCGGCTCATCCGTGCCTGTCGTCGCCGCGGCGACCGGCCGGGCCGCCGGTTGAGTACCTGCCTGTTCGCTGAGCCCGAGCACGTCCCCGAGCAGGTATTCCCCCACATCGGACAGACGCGGGTAGTCCATCGCCAGGGTCGCCGGCAACTCCTTGCCCACGGCCTGCTCCAATTGGCGCCGCAATTCAATCGCCATCAGCGAGTCCATGCCGAGATCGAAGAATCCGGCGTCCTCGCGGATCTCGGCGGCATCGACTCGCGTCACCTCGGCCACCGCGCCGCGCAGATAATCCGCGACGAGTTTCCTGCGCCGCTGCACCGGAGCGTTGGTGAGCTGCTCGACCAGCTGGGTCTTTCCGGACAGCGTTGGCGCCGAATCTAACTCGGGCACCTCGCGCTCCAGCTCCGTCAGGAAAGATCGCCTCCCCGCCTGCTGGAAGAGCGGCAGGAAGCGGGCCCAGTCGATCCGGGCCACCGTGCCTTGCACCGAAGGACCGGCCATCAGGTCAGCCATGCCCGCCAAGGCATCGGCAGGAGACAACGTCCGGACCCCGCGCTGCTCCAGCCGCGCACGAGCCTCCGCGTCGGCCATACCCGCCGACCAGGGCCCGAAATTGACGCTGATACCCGCGACGTCCCGCTCGCGCAGCCGCCAGGCCAGACCGTCCAGAAAGGCGTTGGCCGCGCCGTAGGCGGTCTGACCGAACCCGCCCCAGACCGACGCGATCGATGAGGTGCTGACGAAGAAGTCCAGCCGCAGGTCCGGGTTGTCGAAGGCGGCTTCGCTCAAATGCCAGGCACCCCAGACTTTTCCGGCGAATACGCGATCCATTTCGGCTTGATGAAATTCGAAGTCTTGGCTGCGCAGCGGCGTGGTGCCGTTCTCGCCCGCGGCGTGGACGATGCCGGCCAGCGGCGGCAGTTCGGCTTGGACGGTGGCCAGCAGGCGCCCGACGTCGTGCGCATCGGCGACGTCGGCCGCCACGACACGGAATTCGCAGCCGTACTGTTGGCGTAACGCATCGATGCGGCCTTGCGCGGCATCGCTGGGCGAGCGCCTGCCGGTCAGCACCAGCTGCCGGGCGCCGCGCGCGGCCAAGTATCCCGCGATCTCCAGCCCGAGTGACCCTAGCCCCCCGGTCACCAAATACGTTGCGTCAGCACGCAGTGTCAGCCCAGCCGTGATCGGCTGGCCGACCCGTCGAACCAACCGCGGGACGTAGACGTCTTGACCCCGCAGCGCGACCTGGTCTTCCCTGGCGGACGAGTCGGGCTGAGCTGCCGCCACCCCGATCAACCGCGACCACTCGTCCTCGGTCCCTTCGGCAAGGTCCGCCAGCCCGCCCCACACCTGCGGATGCTCCAGGGAGGCGGCACGGCCGAATCCCCAGAGGCAGCTCTGATCAGGTGACACCGAATCGCTGTCGGTGACCCGTTGTGCCCCTTGAGTGATCACCCAGATGGGGATGCGCAGGTCCGCGGCGACGGCGGCGCGGAAGAGTCGCCGGGTGCCGCCCAGCACGCGGTGTTGCATGCGCGCCAGCGATCGCGTCGATGGCGCGGCATCGGTACCGAGGGCCGCAACGTGCAGGATCCGAAGCTCCGGTTCGTTTGCCGCCGCTGCGAGCAACGCGGCCTCGAAGCGTTCCTCGTCCCCATCGGACACCGGCAAACCCAAAATCTGATACCGGTGTCCCCGCGCAGTCAGCGCACCGCCCAAACGCTGAATGACGTCCGCATCATCGCCGACGAGAAGCCAGGCAGATCCCTTCGCGGCGTCCGCTCCAAACCTTGCGGCGACGGGTTTCTCCCAGCGAATCTCGTAGCGGTCCCCCGCGATGGACTGGGCTTCGCGCTGCTGGTTGTGCTGTGCGGCAAGCTTTGTCAGCAAGTCCATGGTCTGCTGATTTCCGGCTGCGCCGTCGAGCAGCGCGGCAAGTTCCTCGATTCGGCCGTCCTCGAGGAGCCGGACGGCATCGGTGCTCACCGCTTGGGCCTGTTTGGCGGCATGCTTGGCATAACGGGCCGGCTTCTCATTGAACCAGTACTCGCGATGCTCGAACGGGTAGGCAGGTAGGTCGAGCTTTCGCGCCGGTCCCTGCCGAACGAAGTCGAAGTCGGGCAGGTGACCCAGGACGTACGCGTCCGCGAGGGCTTCGGTGATCTGGCGGTGGTCGGTGACGTTGCGGCGCAGGGAGGCGATCGCCCGCGGCGCGGTGGTCGGCTCGGGCCATGCCCGCAGGGCCGCGGCGGTGAGCACCGGTTGTGGACCGACCTCGAGGAGCACTTTGCAATGCAGATCGGCAAGCGTGCGTACGCTTTTGGCGAATTGGACGGGTTGCCGCGCGTGCCGGCGCCAATAGGGCCCGTCGAGTTTCGCGCTCGTACCGAGCGCGACGCCGGTCCGGTTGCACACCAAAAGCCTTTGCGGAGGACCGAAATGGAACCGGTCCGCGTACGACCCGAACTCGTCGAGGATCGGATCCAGCAGCGCCGAGTGGAAAGCGTGGCTGGTGTCCAGCCAGTCGCACCGTACGCCGTCGGCGGCCAACCCGGCCACCACCTGCTGCAGATCCTGCCCAGGTCCCGACAACACGGTGTTAGCACCGTTGTAGGCGGCAACCGACAAGCTCGGAAACTCATCGGTGAGACGCTCGACACGGTCGGCGGCGGCGAACACCGCGGCCATCCGACCGCCCGTGGGCAGGCTGCCGAAAAGGCGGCCGCGCTCGGCCATCAGCAGCGCGCCGTCCTCAAGGCTGAACACACCCGCGACGCAGGCCGCCGAATACTGGCCGACGCTGTGACCCAGCACGACGTCGGGTTCGAAACCCCACGACTGCCACAGGCGCGCCAGGCCCATCTCTACCGCGAACAGGGCCGGTTGTGCGTAGGAGGTCTCCCGCAGCGTCGCTTCGCTGTCCGGGCCATCCACGTCGAAAATGACGTCCAACAACGGCTTTTCGAGAACGTCCGCGACGGCGGCCGCGCACCGCGCCATGGTCGCCGCGAACACCGACTCGGTCTCGAACAGCTCCCGCGCCATGCCGGGATACTGGCTGCCCTGACCGGTGAACAGCCACGCGGTCTTGGGCCTGTCACCGGATGCACCGCGCACCAAACCGGGCGCTGGGCGGTCGTCCGCGAGCGCGCCGAGTAGCTCACTGGCCGATTCGCGCGAATTCACCACCAACGCGGCGCGGTGCTCCAAGTGCGCCCGCCCCACCCCGGCGGTGAAGCACACGTCCTCCAGCGAGGCCTCCGGATGCTCGGCTAACCAGCCGCGGTATTGGTCGGCGATCCGCACCAATGCGGCCGGTGTTCGCGCCGACAGCGGGAGGATGCTGCAGCGTCGATGCGCGTGGTGGTCATCCGGGCTCTGAGACGCCGCGAGGTGGTCCAGTTCGGGCGCTTCCTCCAGGATCACATGCGCATTCGTCCCGGCGAACCCGAACGAGCTGACTCCCGCGATCCGCGGCCGGCCGTCGCGTTCCCACGCGGTGGCTTCCTGGACGACCTGCACCGCAAGCCGGTCCCAGGGAATGTACGGAGACGGATTGCGAAAGTGCAAGTGCTGCGGCAGCAATCCGTGCTCGAGCGACAGGATGACCTTGATGACTCCCGCGATCCCCGCGGCCGCTTCCAGATGCCCGATGTTGGTCTTCACCGAGCCGATGAGGAGCGGCCGGCCCGTCTCGCGTCCAACCCCGAACACCGCGCCCGCGGCCTGCACCTCGATCGGGTCGCCCAGCGATGTCCCGGTGCCATGCGCTTCCAGATATCCGACATCGCCGGGAGCGACGCCGGCGCGCTGCAGCGCCTGGGTGATAACCCGTTCCTGCGCAACACCGTTCGGTACGGTCAGGCCGCCGGAGGCGCCGTCCTGGTTGACCGCGCTGCCCCGGATGACGGCCCGAATCCGGTCGCCGTCGCGGATCGCGTCCTCGAGCCGCTTGACCACGATGATGCCGCAACCCTCGCCGCGCACGTAGCCGTCCGCGGCCGCATCGAATGTCTTGCACCGGCCGTCGGGCGCGAGCATGTGCGCCTGCGAGAACGTGATCATGGTCGCCGGGGTGAGCAGAAGATTTGCGCCGCCGGCCAAGGCGAGGTCACATTCCCCCAAGCGCAGCGCTTGGCAGGCCTGATGAATCGCCACCAGTGACGAGCTGCACGCCGTGTCGACGGCGACCGCCGGGCCCTGCAAACCCAACCGATAGCTGATGCGCCCGGCCGCGGCGGCCGACGACGTCCCGATTGCTGTATAGGCCTCGATCTCGGCGTAGGTCAGCTGGTCGGACGCCATGCCCAGGTAGTCATGAGTCGACAAGCCGATGAACACGCCGGTGTTGGTGTTTGCCAAAGCCGTTGGCGCGGTGCCCGAATGCTCCACCGCGTGCCAGGCCGTCTCCAGCAAGATTCGATGCTGCGGGTCCAACAACCGGACCTCGCGCGCCGACATGCCGAAAAACGGTGCGTCGAAACCCGTTACGTCATCGACGAAACCGGCGCGACGGGTCACAATCTTGCCGGGCACATCGGGATCCGGGTCGAAGAATTCGTCGGCATTCCAGCGATCCCGTGGCACCTCCGATACCGCGTCCCGGCCCTCGCGCAGCACCTGCCAGAACTCGTCCGCGTCGGCGGCGCCCGGAAACCGCGCGGCATAGCCGACGATCGCAAAACGCGCACTCCCCGCAAGACCCGCAGCCCCCTGCATCAGGTCCTCGACGGATGCCATGCGGTTTTCCTCTTTCCCTGGCTCCCCGGTCTTGCCGGACCCAACGGAGACGCGATAACCGGGACCGGCGCCGGCGTCGGCCGCGTGGCGCCTAACAACCACGCCTCAGGCCCGCTCATTGCTGACACCCCCGGACCGGCCTGGCGGGATTCCCGCGGTGCACCGCCGCCATCGACCGCCGTAGGAAATTTAACATGTCGGGCAGGTTGCGCAGATGGAACACCTCCGACGGCAAGTATGACAACCGTGGGGGGTTCAGCGGCGCAGATCGCGCAAGTGTCGTCCGGCGCGCAGGTCCGCCTAGCTGGACCCGGGTGCCGTTCAGTCGCCGGGTTCACCCGCCACGCCGGAGTGTCCTCGGAACCGGGCGACCGTGACCGCCCGAGGGCGTATCTTGGGGTCGCCACCAGCGCGGCCGGACTGCAGCCGTGGAGCTGCGAAGAGCCATGCAAGCCGGAACCGGGGAGAACGTATTGCGCATCGGGAAGATAACGATCGGCTCGCTCAGCGATTGGACGCCCACCCCCGGATCCGTCATCTCCTGGCACCCGACGAGCGCGGCCGCGGAGAAGGCGCGCCAGGCGCCGGTCAGTGCCGTGCCCGTGAGCTACATGCAGGGCCAGCATCTGCGTAATTTCCACGAACGCACGTCCGTGGGCCTGGACTTTTCCCGCCAAATCATCGCCGCCTGCCAAGTCCCCGGCCAGTGCGATATTTCTGCCATGAATCACGCCGTCAACGCGTACCTGCGGCGGCATGACACATTCCACAGCTGGTTCGAGCGCACCCGCGATGGCGATTTCAGAAGACATACCGTCGTCGATCCCGCTGATGTCGAATTTGCTCCGGTCGATTACGGAGTGAGGACGATCGAGGAAATACGCGCTCACGTCGTGGGCATACCGAATCCCCTGGAGTGGGCCTGCTTCACCTTCGGGATTGTGCAAAGCGAGGCGAGTTTCACCTTCTTTGCCGCCATGGATCATGTGCACGGGGACGCGACGCTGATCGGCACGACAATGCTCGAGGCCAACGGGATGTATGCGGCTTTGAGCGCGGGCGGTGAACCCCTCGCGCTCCCCGATGCCGGCAGCTTCGACGATTTCTGCACCCGCGAACGTCAGTACACGTCGACGTTGACCGTGGATTCGCCGCAGATACGCGAATGGATTGAGTTCGCTGAGAACAATGACGGCGGCTTTCCCGAATTCCCTCTGCCGCTGGGAAACCCGGCGGAACCGAGTCATAGCGACATGGTTTCCGAATTTCTGATGGACGCCGAACAGACGGAACGGTTCGAATCAGCCTGCACCGCGGTCGGCGCACGCTTCATCGGCGGACTGTTCGCCTGCTTCGCCCTGGTGGAGCACGAGTTCACCGGCGCTCTCACCTACTACGGCCTCACGCCGCGAGATACCCGCAGGACCACGGACAATTTCACGACGCAGGGTTGGTTCACCGGCTTGGTCCCGATCACCGTGCCCATAGCCGCGGCGTCCTTCGCCGAAGCCGCCTGGGCGGCGCAGGCTTCTTTCGATTCCGGGCAGCATCTGGCGAAGGTGCCGTATTACCGCGTGCTGGAGCTGGCGCCGTGGTTGAAGTGGCCGCAACCGAACTTTCCGGTGTCGAACTTCTTCCACGGCGGTGCCGCTCCCCTCAACGCTGTTCTCGCGGCGGCGGACATGGGCTACGCGGACAACATCGGCATTTACTCCGACGGCCGCTACTCCTACCAGCTGACCATTTACGTATTTCGCTACGGCGAGGGCACGGCAATGGCGATCATGTATCCGGACAATCCGGTCGCCCAGAAATCCGTCGTCCGCTATTTGGAAGCAATGAGGTCCGTGTGCGGCCGGGTCGCCGACAGCGGGCATTGGGGACGCGTTGCGTAGCGTAAAGCGGTTCCCGGGAGTGAGGGCAATATGCGACGGCTAGCCGATTTTGTGGTGCGTTGGCCCTGGGTGGTGATCGGTCTGTGGGTCGCGATCGCGGTCGCCCTGCCAGCGACGTTCCCTTCACTCAACCAGATGGCTGAGAAGCACCCGCTTGCCATGTTGCCCAGCGACGCGCCGTCGAACGTCACCGCCCGAAAGATGACCGAGGCGTTCCACGAATCGGGCTCCGAAGACCTCCTGTTGGTGGTCCTTACGGACGACAAGGGACTCGGACCGGCCGACGAAACCACTTACGGCAAACTGGCGGCCGCCCTGCGCCAGGACAGCCGGAATGTGTTGATGCTGCAGGATTTCGTCAGCACGCCGCAGCTGCGCTCAGCCGTGACCAGCAAAGACGGCAAAGCGTGGGTCCTACCGGTCGGCGTCGCGGGCGAGTTGGGCACCACACGTGCCCACGCCGCGTTCAACCAGATCAGCGAGGTCGTCAGACACACCGTCGCCGGAACGCCGCTGACGGCGAACCTCGCCGGACCCGCAGCAACCGTCGCCGACCTGACGGTCGCGGGTGACCGAGATCGCCTTCCGATCGAGGTGGCGATCGGGGTCCTGGTGCTCATCGTTTTGTTGGCGGTTTACCGCAGCGCGGTCACGATGGTGCTGCCGTTGATCACGATCGGGTTGTCCCTGGTGATCGCACAGGCGATGGTCGCGGGCTACTCCCAACTCACCGGCACGGGCGTCTCGAACCAGTCCATCGTCTTTCTGAGCGCAATCATGGCCGGCGCGGGAACCGATTACGCCGTCTTTCTCATCAGCCGCTATCACGACTATCTGCGGTCTGGTGCGGATTTCGACCAGGCGGTCAAAAAGGCTATGGCCTCGATCGGCAAGGTGATCGCGGCATCCGCCAGCACCGTCGGAATCACGTTTCTGCTGATCAGCTTCGCCCGAATGGGCCTGTACAAAACGGTCGGAGTGTCGTCGGCGATCGGGGTCGGCGTGGCATTCCTTGCCGCGGTGACGTTGCTGCCGGCAATTCTGGTGCTCGCCGGGCCGCGGGGCTGGGTCAAGCCACGGCGCGAACTCACCGCTCGGTTCTGGCGGCGTTCCGGCATACGCATTGTGCGCAGGCCGCGGGCTCATCTCGTTGCCAGTGTGCTGGTGTTGATCATCCTGGCCAGCTGCGCAGGCCTGGTGCGCTATAACTACGACGATCGCAAGGCGTTGCAGCCGTCCGCTCCCAGCTCGATCGGCTACGCGGCGCTGGATCGCCATTTCCCGGTCAATCAATCCATTCCGGAATACATCCTCGTCCAATCGCCGCGCGACCTCCGCACGCCCCGGGCCCTCGCCGACTTGGAGCAGATGGCGGACCGGGTCAGCCAACTGCCGAATATCGCTTTGGTCAGCGGCATCACCCGCCCGACCGGTACCGTGCCGGAACAATTCAGAGCCACCTATCAGGCGGGCGCTGTCGGCAGCATTCTGGCCCGGGGATCCACCCTGATCAACGATCACACCCATGAGCTCAACCGGCTGGTCGACGGGGCCGGCACGCTCGCCAAGAATCTCAGCGAAGTACGAGGCGAAGTTGGAACGCTCGCTACCAGCATGCAGGGCTTGATCGATGCCTTCACAGCGTTGAGGACTCAGTACGGCGGAGACACCTTGGTCAAGGAGGTCGACACCGCAGCCAAGCTCGTCGACCACGTGAACTCACTCAGCAATGCGATGGGCTGGAACTTTTCCGCCATCAAGGACATGTTCGGCTGGATCGGCCCGGTACTGGCGGCGCTACAGGGTAACCCGATCTGCGATGCCAATCCGTCGTGCAGCGCCACCCGCGAAAGATTCGAGCAGATGGCCGGCGCACGCGACCAAGCCGACGTCGACGCGATCAATGATCTGATTCACCAACTGCAGACACCCTTGGACAAACAAAGCCTGAACGCGGCGATCGTCCGGCTGCGTGCCGCGATGATGAACGTTGCGAAGGTCATGCACTCCATGGGGCTCGACCAACCGGGTGGCCTGCAGACCGACCTGAACAGCATGCGGCAGGGCGCGGAGCGGTTCGCCGGCGGAAGCCAGGAAGTGGCCGACGCAGTGGCTCAACTCGTCGACCAAGTCAAGCAGCTGGGTGGCGGGCTCGGTGAATCGGCGGCGTTTCTTCTGTCGCTCAAGCACGACGCCGCGGAACCTGCGATGGCCGGGTTCAACATCCCGCCTCAGCTGCTGCATTTAGACGAGTTCCAAAAGGCCGCCAAGGTATTCATTTCGCCCGACGGCCACTCGGTCCGGTACTTGATTCAGACCAAGCTCAATCCGTTCAGCGCCGACGCCATGGATCAGGTCAACTCGATCACCTCGACCGCTCGGGGAGCTCAACCGAATACCACGTTGGCCGACGCCACGGTATCGATGGCGGGCTACACCGTCAGCCTGAAAGACACCCGTGACTATTACGAACGCGACATCCGTTTCATCTTCGCGGTAACCCTTATGGTCGTCCTGCTGACCTTGATCGCGTTGCTACGCGCGATTGTCGCTCCGCTGTACCTTGTTGCGTCCGTGGTCATTTCATATCTATCGGCGGTGGGTATCGGCGTCCTGTTTTTCCAGGTCGCGCTCGGCCAGCAACTACATTGGAGCGTGCCCCCGCTGGCATTCGTGGTGCTGGTCGCGGTGGGCGCCGACTACAACATGCTGCTCGTCTCGCGAATGCGTGACGAGTCACCGCAGAGCACCCGTTACGGCATCATTCGCACCCTGAGTTCGACGGGGGGCGTGATCACCGCGGCGGGCCTGATCTTCGCCGCCTCCATGAGCGGGCTGTTGTTCTCCACTGTAGGTACGGTGATTCAAGGCGGTTTCGTGATCGGTGTGGGAATTCTGCTGGATACCTTCCTGGTGCGCACCATCATGGTGCCCGCGATCGCCGCGCTGGTCGGCCGGGCGAACTGGTGGCCGTCAAGAGTGACCCGCAACCGGGTAAGCGCGCACACATGATGTATGTGAGACTAGGTATGCCGAGCGGTCAGGGGTAGGGATGAAGAAACTACTCGCAGGAGTCACCACGCTGGTAACCGTCAGCGCCACAGCATGTTTCGGCGCGGCGACGGTGGCAGCCGACACCACGCCGGCCACGCCCGCCCCCGGGACACCGGGCCCCGGGCTGTCAAGCGACGGAACGGCGTTCGCGCTCGGGGGCGCTCACGTTCTGGGCATCCCCTATGACGAGTACATCCGCCGCGAAGGCGCCGAGTGGTTCCCCAACCTGAAGCGGGTCAACGTCGGATACCCGGCGGGGCAGGTTCAGGGCCACGTGCTGGAAAGGCTGTTCCCAGGCATCGGTCGGCTGGATGAACTATTGCCGGGCGCGGGTTTCGACGGCCCCAGCATCGGCGAGTCGGTCGACGAGGGGACTAACAACCTCGACGCAGCGATCCGCACGGGCGGTCGCGGTGTTGCGATCGGCCTCTCCGAGGGATGCCTCGTGGTGGATGCCGAGCAGGCTCGGCTCGCGAACGATCCCACCGCACCACCGCGAGATCAGCTGAGCTTCGCCACATTTGGCGATCCCATTGCGCGTACCCCCTGGGGCCAGAGTTTCCTCACCGCCATGTTCCCGGTGGGAGAAGTCTCGCCAATATTCGACTACCGCATCCCACCTCAGGTCGAGAGCCAGTACGACACCAAGGTTTTCGTCTCCGCCTACGACACGATCGCCGACTTCCCCGACCGGCCGGACAACCTGTTCGCTCTCGGTAACTCGCTCATGGGCCTCGCCACCGGTCATACCGCAGTGGCATTCACCAGCCCGAGTCAGGTGCCGCCGCAGAACATCAGAACCACGGTCAACTCCAGGGGTGCGACGACGACGTCGTATCTGATCCCCGAAAAACACCTTCCCCTCGTCATGGGGTTGACGTACATCGGGATCGACGAGGACACGCTAAACAAGCTCGACGCGATCTTGACACCGCGGGTGAACGCTGGCTACGCGCGAAATGACGATCCGTCGACCGCTCCGCTCCAAGTGGATCCGGTGCACGGCTTCGACCCGCTGGCCATCACCCAGCCCGCCAACGAGGCGACGTTCGGCGGCGGCGACCCGCTCTCGCAAATGCTCAACAGCGCCGGGGCGGCGTTTTCGCACCCCGGGGGCTGACTCGACTCCAAACCAATGACCACCACGCCTCAATCGTCGATTCTCTCGATGCTGCACGGGCACGCCAGTCTGCGGCCCAACGACGTGGCGTTCACTTTTACCGATTACACCGTCGACGAGGCCGGCGTTCCCGAAAGCCTCACGTGGTCGCAATTGTCCCGGCGAACAGCAAATGTGGCGCGGGAGCTCAGACTTCACGCCCCGATCGGAGAGCGGGCAGTGATTCTGGCTCCCCAGAGCCTCGATTACATTCTGGCGTTCCTGGGATCGATGCAGGCGGGGCTGATCGCGGTTCCGTTGCCGTTGCCGCGCCGCGGCTCGAGTGATCAGCGGGTGAACGCGGTGCTCGCCGATACATCGTCCGCGGTCGTTCTCACTACCTCAGCGGCCGCGGACGACATCGCGAAATATGTCGACCAAGCCCGCCTGGCCACTGTTCCGAAGGTCATTGAGGTCGATGCCATCGATTCGTTGAATCTGGACGCCGAGGGACCGCCACAGGTTCGGAAGGCCGATTTGCCCAACGTCGCGTATTTGCAGTACAGCTCGGGATCGACGCGGCTGCCGACCGGAGCCATGATCTCGCACCAGAACCTTCAGGTGAATTTCGATCAGCTGATGCGCGGGTACTTCGCCGACACCTCCGCAAAGGTCCGAGCGGATACCACGTTCGTATCGTGGTTGCCCTTCTACCACGACATGGGTTTGATGCTGGGAATCTGCATGCCGATCCTGAGCGGCCATCGTGGCGAGCTGAGCAGTCCGATTGCATTTCTGGAGCGGCCTTCCAGATGGATGCGCTCCCTGGCCGCGACTCCGCATACCTTCTCGGGTGCGCCAAATTTCGCCTTCGACTTGGCCGCCCGCAAGACAACCGACAGCGACCTGGCCGGGCTCGACCTCGGGGCGGTGCTGGGCATCATCAACGGTGCCGAACGTGTCGAGCCGACCTCGATGAGACGCTTCGTTGATCGGTTCGCGCACTTCAATTTCCGCGACAATATGGTGCGCCCGTCATACGGATTGGCCGAGGCGACCGTCTTCGTGGCGACCGGCACATGGAGTGAATCGGCCGAGCCGGCTCGCTTCGATCCCGCGGGGTTGGCCGCGGGCCGAGTTCAGCGGCCTTCGGTGGGGGCCGGCACGGAGTTCGTCAGATACCAAGTGCCGCAGTCACCCACGGTGCGCATTGTCGACTCGGATACCGACCGCGAGTGCCCGCCCGGCGCAGTCGGCGAGATCTGGGTGCACGGAGCCAATGTCGCCAGCGGCTACTGGGGCAAGCCGCCGGACGAGCAGGACTGCTTCGGCGCGACCCTCGTCGACCCTTCGCCGGGCACGCCGGACGGGCCGTGGCTGAAAACCGGCGACCTGGGCTTCGTCCAGGAGGGCGAGCTGTTCATCGTCGGCCGGATGAAGGATCTGCTGATCATCCGTGGGAGCAACCACTTTCCCGAGGACATCGAGGCGACGGTCCAACAGATCACGGGTGGCCGGGTCGCGGCGATTTCGGTGCCGGTGAACAGCACCGAGAACCTCGTCACGGTCGTCGAAGTCAAGAAGCACGGCGATACCAACGAGGAGGCGAGTCGCTGGCTCAGCGGCGTCAAGAGCGACGTCACCTCGGCGATCTCCAACGCGCACGGCTTGACCGTCGGAGACCTGGTTCTGGTATCGCCCGGATCGATTCCCACCACCACCAGCGGCAAGATCCGCCGCGCCGCCTGCATCGAGCAGTACTGCCATGACCGATTCACCCGATTGGACGCTTAAGGCATAACGGCATGCCCGGCTGGTGTGCCCGGGGGGCGGGTTGAACATAATGAGTCCAACCGCACTGGCCAGGACCCCCGAGGAGCCCCCGATGAGCACATCCAGCACCGACCGCCCGCTGCGGGTGATCCAGTGGACGACCGGCAACATCGGGCGGCGATCGTTGCACGCGATCATCGGACGGCCCGATATGGAGTTGGTCGGGGTGTACGCGCATGGCGCGGACAAGGTCGGCGTCGATGCCGCCGAGTTGTCGGGCTGGCCCGAGCCGACCGGCGTGACGGCGACCAACGACATCGACGCACTGCTCGCGCTGCAACCCGACGCGTGTTGCTACAACCCGCTGTGGCCCAACGTCGACGAATTGGTGCGGCTGCTGGAATCGGGGGTCAACGTGTGTTCGAGCGCCGCGTGGATCACCGGGGGTAAGCAGACCCCGGAGGACCGGCAGCGCATCGAGGACGCCTGCAAGCGCGGCAACTCGACGATCTTCGGTAGCGGCGCGCACCCCGGAATGACGAACATGGTCGGCATGGTGCTCAGCGCGTCGTGCGAGCGGGTCGACGAGATCCGGATCACCGAGTCCGTCGACTGCTCGACCTACGAATCGGCGGAAACCCAAACGGCGATGGGGTTTTCGCAAGATCCCGACACGCCGGGGCTGGCGGAGAACGTGCGCCGGGAAAGCGAGGTGTTCGCGGAGTCGGCCGCGATGATGGCCGATGCGATCGGGGCCAAGCTGGACAAGATGACCTTCGACGTCA
The DNA here is from genome assembly GCA_963758775.1 of uncultured Actinomycetota bacterium. Lineage (GTDB taxonomy): Bacteria > Actinomycetota > Actinomycetes > Mycobacteriales > Mycobacteriaceae > Mycobacterium. Next base: position 345,261 of record CAVWWU010000007.1, on the reverse strand, counting down.
CCTTCACCGCTGCCACCGGGGACTCCGATCTCGGCTTCATGACCATCCCCGCCGGCACCATCGGCGGCGTGTACGGCTACCACCGCGGCTGGGAGGGCGATCGCAACGTCGTCAGCGTCGGCTTCAACTGGACCATGGGCAATCACGTGGCCCCACCCAAACCGCTCGAGCATGGTCACGTCATCCAGGTCTTCGGCCTGCCCAACATGCGCACCGTGCTGCACTGCCTGCCGCCCAAGGATTGGACGGAGCCCGGCTTCATGGGCCTCGGCATGATCTACACCGCGATGCCGGTCACCAACGCCGTCCCGTCGGTGGTGGCCGCCGAACCCGGGATCGTCACCCTCGCCGACCTTCCACCGGTCACCGGCCGGCTTGCGCGCTGACGTGTGCCCTTCACCACTCGATCCCACCCCGGAGGAACGCTGGCGTCCTCTAAGGGCTAACATACTTAGCCGAACAAAGAGTCGGCCCTCAGCTGCGACGACGACGCCGGAAACAGGCTTCTACCGGGCGCGTTGCCAGGCGGGATCGGTGCACGGAGGGCGGTGAGGGGAAGGTGGGTCGCATTACCGGCTTACTCAAACGAGCCTGGATACCCCTGGTCTTGGTGGTTGTGCTCGCCGTCTCGGCATTGATCGTGTCCCGGATCCACAAGCTGTTCGGCTCGGAGGATCTCAACGCGAATGCCGGCGCCGGAATCAAGATCGTGCAATTCAATCCGAAGGTTGTCCTCTATGAGGTCTATGGCACTGCCGGCAGCACCGCGAGCATCAACTACTGGGACGCCGACGCCAACACCAACCAGGTCAACGCCGCCGCACTGCCCTGGTCGCACACCGTCTCCACCACGCTGCCGTCGGTGAGCGCCAACATCATGGTGCAGGGAGACGGCAGTCAGATCGGCTGCCGCATCACCGTGGACGGCACGGTCCGCGATGAGCGGAAGTCCGATGGCCACAACCCGCAGACGTTCTGCCTGGTGAAATCCGCATGAGCGACCTCGAGAACCGCACCGACGAGGTGACGGACGCCGCCACCGGCCCTATCCCGGCCCAAAGTGGCCGCGCCGCAAGCGACGAGCGCCCGCACCGCCCGTTCATTCCGCACATGATCCGCCTGCTCGCGGTGCCGATCGTGCTGGGCTGGGTGGCGATCACCGTGCTGGTCAACGTCGCCGTGCCCACGCTGGAGGTCGTCGGCGAGGCGCACTCGGCGCCGATGGCACCGCTGGACGCCCCGTCGATGCAGGCGATGATGCGCCTGGGTCACAACTTCAAGGAATTCGATTCCAACAGCACCATCATGATCGTGCTGGAGAGCCAGGGTCCCCTGGGCGCCGACGCGCACAAGTACTACGACAACCTGATCCGCCAGCTGACGCAGGATCACAAGCACATCCAGCACATCCAGGACTTCTGGGGCGACCGGTTGACGGCGGCGGGCGCGCAGAGCGCCGACGGCAAGGGCGCCTACGTCATGCTGAACATCGCCGGCAACCAGGGCACCACCCAGGCCAACAACTCGGTCGAGGCGGTCCGCAGCGTCATCGACAAGAACCCGCCGCCGAACGGGCTGAAGGTGTATGTCACGGGCCCGGCCGCGCTCAGCGACGACATGCACGTCATCGGCAACGCCAGCCTGGCCAAGATCACGCTGTTCACCCTCGGCGCCATCGCGATCATGCTGCTGCTGGTCTATCGCTCCATCGGCACCACCCTGATCCAGTTGTTCATGACACTGGTCTCGTTGATGTGTGCACGCGGGGTCGTCGCGGTTTTGGCCTATAACGACGCATTCGGGCTCACCACGTTCGCCGCGAACATCCTCACCATGCTGGCGATCGCGGCCGCCACGGACTACGGGATCTTCCTCGTGGGCCGATATCAGGAAGCGCGGCGAGCCGGCGAGGACCCGGAAACGGCGTACTACACCACGTTTCGCGGTGTGACTCCGGTGGTGCTCGGGTCCGGCCTGACCATCGCCGGGGCGACGTACTGCCTGAGCTTCGCACGGCTGCCCTGGTTCAACACGATGGGCGCACCGGTGGCCATCGGCATGCTGGTCGTCGTGTTGGCCGGGGTCACGCTCGGTCCCGCCATCGTCTTCCTGGGCAGCAAGTTCGGCCGTTTCGAATCCAAGGTGGCGGCCAAGCGCGGGCGGCTGTGGGGGCGGGTCGGCACCGCCGTAGTGCGCTGGCCCGCACCGATTCTCGCGGTGAGCGCCGCCGTCGTACTCGTCGGCATGGTCACCCTGCCGAGCTACAAGACGAGCTACAACGACCGCTACTACCTACCCACGAGCGCCCCGTCCAACCAGGGCCAAGCCGCCGCGGACCGGCACTTCTCGCAGGCCCGGATGAACCCCGACATGCTGATGATCGAGTCCGATCACGACATGCGCAACACGGCCGACATGCTGGTCTTGGACAAGGTCGCCAAGAACGTCATCCGCGTGGTCGGCATCGCCATGATCCAGGACATCACCCGACCGCTGGGCATCCCAATTCAGCACAGCTCCATACCTTTTCAGAACAGCGTCCAGAGCCAGACGACCATGCAGAACATGGCCTTCCTGAAGGACCGCATCGCCGACATCCTCAAGTTGGCCGACCAGTTGCAGGTCAATATCGACATCACCGAACGCCAGTACAAGGTTTCGCAAGATCTTTCCAACGCTGCCGACGACAGCGCGAAGACGACGGCCGAAACCTCGGCGATCACCGATGACTTGCGCAATCACTTCGCGGATTTCGAAGACATGTGGCGGCCGATCAGGTCCTACTTCTACTGGGAGAAGCACTGCTACGACATCCCGATCTGCTTCTCGTTGCGGTCCATCTTCGATTCGATCGACGGTTTCGACCAGCTTGCCGAGAAGTTCCACGATCTCACGAAGGACATCCAGCACACCGCCGAAGCCACCCACGCGCTGATGCTGCTGTTCCCCGAGCTGATCGCGTCGCAGAAGGCCACCAAGGCGATCACGTTGACGCTGTATCAGACGTTCTCGGCCATGATCAACCAGATGGAGCAGATGAGCAACACCGCGATTGTGATGGGGCAAAGCTTCGACCAGTCGCAGAACGACGACATGTTCTACCTGCCCCCGGAGGCGTTCCAGAACCCGGACTTTCAAACCGGGTTGCGCATGTTCTTGTCGCCGGACGGCAAGTCGGCGCGGTTCTTCATCACCCACCAGGGCGATCCCATGACGCCGGAAGGCATTTCGCGGGTCGATGCCGAGCGGACCGCCGCGCAGGAGGGGCTGAAGCAGTCCTCGCTGTCGGACTCCAAGGTCTTCCTCGGCGGGACCGCAGCGACCTTCAAAGACATGCACGACGGCGCCAAGTATGACCTGATGATCGCGGTGGTCGCCTCGTTGACGCTGATCTTCATGATCATGCTGCTGCTGACCCGAAGCGTGGTTGCCGCGCTGGTGATCGTCGGCACCGCGGCCAGTTCGATCGCGGCGTCCTTCGGGCTGTCGGTCCTGATCTGGCAGAACCTGTTCGGCTTCCGGATCCACTGGATCGTCATGGCGCTGTCGGTAATCATCCTGTTGGCCGTCGGTTCCGACTACAACCTGTTGTTGGTCTCCCGGTTCAGGGAAGAGATCCATGCCGGACTCAAGACCGGGATCATCCGGTCGATGGCCGGCACCGGCGGGGTGGTGACGGCCGCGGGGCTGGTGTTCGCCTTCACCATGGCATCCATGTTGGGCAGCGAGCTGACGGTGCTCGGTCAGTTCGGGTCGACCGTGTGCATCGGCCTGCTGCTCGACACGCTGATCGTGCGCACGTTGTTGATGCCGTCGGTGGCCACGCTGTTGGGCCGCTGGTTCTGGTGGCCGCAGGTCGTCCATCCCCGCGGCGATAACGCGCGCCGGGCCTGACGGCCTAGGCCTCCGCTACCTCCAGGCACACCGCGACGGCTCCGGCCCCGACGTGCAGCGCCAACACGGGTCCCAAGGGTGTGATGATCGCCGGCTCGCAGGCCGGCAGTCGTTGGGCCAGCGCGGCGGCGACCTCCTTGGCGCCGTCGGGATTGCTGACGTGGTGCACCGCCAGGGCGGCCGGGCTCTCGCCGACGGTCTCGCAGACTCGGTCGAGCATGGTCGCCGTCGCGTGGCTGACGGTGCGAACCCGCTGAGCCAGAACAAGTTTGCCGTCATCGATACGCAATAGCGGCTTGAGCGCGAGCGCGGTGCCCAGCCAGGCCTGGGGCCCGCCGATGCGGCCGCTGCGGCGCAAATTGTCCAACCGGTGCACCACGATGAACGAGTGGCTACGTCCCACCGCCGAACGCGCAGCCTCCGCAACGGCTTCCAGTTCGGCGCCGCTCGCGGCGGCCCGCGCGGCGGCGAGCGCGGCGAAACCGGTGCCCATCGCGGCCGACTTGGAGTCGACGACGCGAATCGCGGGGGCCAGGTCGGCGGCCGTGCGTTCGGCGGCGCCGTAGGTTCCGGACAACGCAGACGAAATGTGCACTGCCACCACGCCGTCGCCGCCGCTGTCGCTCAGCGCCTGCTGGTAGGCGTTGGCCAGTTCGGCCGGGGTGGCCGCCGCGGTGGTGGCGTGGCGCCGGTAAAGGTCTTCGGGGATGTCGTCCACGCCGTCGCGCAGATCCCGCCCGTCGAGCAGGATATGCAGCGGGACAACACGTATCCCCCACCTGTCGAGCAGGTCGGCCGGCAGGCGTGCGGCCGCGTCGGTCACCACTAGGACGGGCATGGCCTACCCGGGTGATTTCTCGGTGGGTACGCCCGCTTCGGCCAGCGCCTTCAGCATCAGTTCCGCGACCGCCTGGTGCGCCTCGAAATTCCAATGGATCCCGTCGGGGTTGCCGCGCCCGTTCATCACTTCGTCGCCGACGGCGGCTTTGAGGTCCACCACCGGAACGTCATGGCGCTGCGCCCAATCGGTGATCGCCGCGGCCGTCCCGGCACGGCCGCGGTGCGCGTGGCCGTAGGTGGGCGCGATATGTACTGACGGAATCGTTGCCACGATCGGAATCCCTGGACGGTTGAAATCGATTGCCGCCCTGGTCTGTTCGAGATATTCAGCGGTCAGGTGCGGCGGCAGCGCGGGCCGGGCCACCGGCGACAGCCTCGGCTGGAGCCACCCGTAACCGTCGCGCGCCCAGCGACGCAGCCAGGGCGGCCGCACATAGCGGATCAACTCGCGCACCGCGGTCGGCAGCACCGACGGCAGCGAGTCCATCCCGCAGGTGGCGAAGATCACGGCGCCCGCCCTGGGCAGCGCCGCCCAGGCCCGGGGGTCCTGGGTCGCGGCCCACCAGATATCGCGGCAGGTCCACCCGATGCGACCGATCAGCTCTACATCCCAACCTAGTTGCGCGGCAACGATATTGGGCCAGATGCGCGGGTCGTCGGCAGGCAGGCCGCCGGTCGGGCCGTAGTAGGAGAGCGAGTCGGCGAAGACCAGTAGAGTCGGCCGCGGGTCGGAGGACTTATAAGACATCGTTGGCGACCTGAGCAGAAGCGTTCCACACATCCAGGCGCCAGCGAATGCTGTCGAACTCGACGTCCGAGTCGCCGGCATGCCCGCTCAGCTGCACCCAACTGGCATTGCCCATGCCGCCCAGAATCGGCCAGTTGTCGACCGGCAACTTCAGCAGCGCGGCGCACAGGGCGGCGATCAGACCGCCGTGCGCCACCAACACGACCGGCCGGTCCGGCCCGTCGGGGTCACCCCATTCCGGCTCGGCGCGCACCAGCTCGGCGACCACCGGGACGCTTCGGGCGGCGACGTCGATGCGGCTTTCCCCGCCGTGCGGCGCCCAGCGCGCGTCGTCGCGCCAGGCCAGCCGGGCACCGGGAGCCTGCGCATCGATCTCCACGTGCGTGAGCCCCTGCCAGTCGCCCAGCGCCGTCTCGCGCAACCGGGGGTCGGCCCGGACCACCAGCCCGGTCCGCTCCCCCAGCGTCACCGCCGTGTCGTAGGCGCGATGCAGATCCGACGAGACGATCAGCAGCGGCTGCAGCTTGCCCAGCACTTCGGCGGCGGCGACCGCCTGCGCGCGACCCAGCTCGGTGAGCGCGGAGTCCAGCTGCCCCTGCATCCGGCTGACGGCGTTGAAGTCGGTTTGCCCATGCCGCAGCATCAGCAGACGACGGATCCTCATTGCGCGCTCGCGGAGTCGTCCGGGTCTTCCAGGGCTTGCGAGTCCTCTAGCTCCAACGAATCCAGATCCACCGGCACCACCGGGCAGTCGCCCCACAGCCGGTCGAGCGCGTAGAAGTCGCGGTCGTCCTGATGCTGGATGTGCACGACGATGTCGCGGTAATCCAGCAGGGTCCAGCGGCCTTCCCGGGTTCCCTCGCGGCGCGCCGGCTTGTGGCCCGCCCGGCGCATTCTCTCCTCGACCTCGTCGACGATGGCGTTCACCTGCCGCTCGTTGGACGCCGAGGCGATGACGAAGCAGTCCGTGATGACGAGTTGCTCGGAGACGTCGATGACGACGACGTCGTTGGCGAGCTTGGCGGCGGCCGCGCCGGCCGCCACGGTCGCCATGTCGATGGCCTCCTGGTTTGCGGTCATGTGTTGTTCCCGGCTGTCAGGCGCGGCGCAGGACGGCGGTCGCCGGCCCCGCGGTAGAGCCGCCGTTTGGACACGTACTGCACGACACCGTCGGGCATCAGGTACCACAGCGGCCGGCGCTGTTCGGCGCGCTCGCGGCAATCGGTGGACGAGATGGCCAGAGCCGGGATCTCGACCAGAGTCAGCGCGCCCTCGGGTAGCTCGCCCAGCACGGCGGTGATGTGTTCGTCGCGCAGCTCATAGCCGGGCCGGCTGACCCCGATGAACCGGGCCAAATCGAACAGCTCGCCCCAGCCCTGCCACGACAGGATGGAACCCAGCGCGTCGGCGCCGGTGATGAAATACAGCTCGGAGTCCGGGTTCAGCGCGTGCAGATCGCGCAGCGTGTCCCTGGTGTAGGTGGGCCCGGAGCGGTCGATGTCAACCCGGCTCACCGAGAAGCGCGGATTGGACGCGGTGGCGATCACCGTCATCAGGTAGCGGTCCTCGGCGGCCGAGACGCAGCGCTCCTTCTGCCAGGGCTGGCCGCTGGGCACAAAAACCACCTCGTCCAGCTCGAACAGGTGCGCCACCTCGCTGGCCGCGACCAGGTGGCCATAGTGGATGGGATCGAAAGTCCCACCCATCACTCCCAGCCTGCGGTGTTTTTGCACGGTTTGCCAGCTTACTTGAGCGGCCGATGAGGGCCGATTTCCCAGCTCGCGGCGAAGACCCGCAGCCCAATGCTGCCCCGAGCACCGCGTCGGTTGTGTAAAAGGGGTCTGTGGACAATTCGCCGAACGAGTCGATGCTCCAGCGGTTTGTGACCCGATCGGCGGTCCAGGGCGAGATTTCACTACCGGCAGTTCCCGCGTTGATCGATCATTACGTCCGGATGTGCGCCGATACCTTCTCAGGTGTAGGCAGGAAGTTCTCCGAAGACGAACTTGCCCACCTCAGGTCTGTTCTCGAAAGCCAGTTGGCGACGGCCTACTCGTCGTCGCCACGCTCGCAGATCGTGATTTCGTACAACGCGACTGTCGGCGCGACCCTGCGCTATGAGGTCAACCCGAGATGGTGGTCAGTGGAGGCCGCGTACGAGGACTGGGTCAGCACCCGCGAACCGCCGCTGTTCGGCACCGAGCCCGATGCGCGGGTTTGGGCTTTGGCCAGTGAAATGGCCGATCCCGCGTCCCACCGCATACTCGATATCGGGGCTGGAACCGGGCGCAACGCTCTGGCTTTGGCGCGCCGTGGGCACCCCGTCGATGTGGTGGAGATGACCCCGTCGTTCGCTTCGATGATCGGCTCAAACGCCGAACGAGAATCCCTCGACGTATGGGTCCTCAACCGTGACATGTTCGCGGCCAAGGACTATCTGCGTCGGGACTATCACCTGATCCTGCTCTCGGAGGTGGTGTCCGACTTCAGGACGACACAACAGTTGCGCAGCCTATTCGAGCTCGCCGCCGAGTGTTTGGCGCCGGGCGGCCGCATGGTGTTCAATGCATTCCTGCCGCGCGGCGGCTACACGCCCGACCAAGCCGCGCGTGAGTTCGGGCAGCAGTCATACACCACCATCTTCACCAGGGACGAGATGTCTGCTGCGCTAAGGGAACTACCGCTCACGATGGTCGCCGATGACTCCGTATACGACTACGAGCGGGAGCATCTGCCCCCGGGAGCATGGCCACCGACGAGCTGGTACGCCGATTGGGTGAGCGGCCTCGACGTGTTCACCACCGAGCGGGAGCAGAGCCCGATCGAAATGCGGTGGCTCGTCTACCAGAAGGTGACCTGACGGGTCAGACCGGCAACAACTGATCGATCACCGCGGCCAGCTGCTTCGCGGACCGGCATTCGTGCATCGGGATCACGTCTTGGTAGCGCGGCACCGCCGAGTCCCCGCTGCCCCACAGATGTTTCGGCTCCGGATTCAGCCAGTGCGCGTGCCGGCTGGCGGTCACCATGTCACTCAGCACGTCGAGGGCCGGGTCGCGATAGTTGGTGCGCCCGTCCCCCAGTACCAGCAGCGAGCTACGCGGCGAGAGCACATTGGGGTGCGCCTGCATGAAGGAGACGAATGCGTTGCCGTAGTCGGAGTGGCCGTCGCGGCTGTACACGCCGGCCTCCCGGGTGATCCGCTGAATGGCCACGGCCAGGTCGGCATCCGGGGAGAACATGTGCGTCACCTCGTCGGTGGTGTCGATGAAGGCGAAGACACGGACGCGCGAAAACTGTTGACGCAGAGCATGTACCAGCAGCAGGGTGAAGTGGCTGAACCCGGCGACCGAACCGGACACGTCGCAGAGCACGACCAGCTCCGGGCGCGCGGGCCGTGGTTTGGCAAGCACTACGTCGATCGGCACACCGCCGGTGGACATCGACTTGCGCAGCGTCTTGCGCAGATCGATCGTGCCGGCCCGGGTGCGGCGCCGACGGGCCGCCAGCCGGGTTGCCAGCGTGCGGGCCAGCGGTGCCACCACCTTGCGCATCTGGCGCAGCTGCTCGCCGGAGGCACGCAGGAACTCGACGTTCTCGGAAAGCTGTGGGATGCCGTACATCTGGACGTGATCGCGACCCAGCTGCTCGGCGGTGCGCCGCTTGGTCTCCGCGTCGACCATCCTGCGCAGCTGAGTAATCCGTTGCGCAGCAAGCGCTTTGGCGATTTCCTCCTGGGTGGGTGTGGGCTCGTCGCCATACGGCGCCAGCAGGCCCGCCAGGAGCTTACCCTCCAGTTCGTCCAGGGCCATCGCCTTGAGCGCCTGATACGACGAGAACGACGGGCCGCGGCTGGAGTTGTACTTGCCGTAGGCCTCCACGATGCGGGCGATCATCGCCACCAGCCGCTCGTCCATATCGGCCAGCTCGGGGTTCTCGTTGAGCAGGTCCAGCAGCATCTGCCGCATGGCATCGACATCGTCGGGCGGCAAACCACCGTCGTCCCCGGCGTCCCCGGCCGCCTCGTCGTCCAAGACCACCGCGCGCGCACCCAAGGCCGGGGGAAACCACAGGTCGAACATGGCGTCGTAGGTGTCGCGGTGATCCGCCTGGTGCAGCACCGCGCAGGCGATGCCCTCGCGCAGCACCTCACGATCACCCAGGCCGAGGGTCGCCATGACTCGTCCGGCATCGACCGTCTCCGACGGACCCACCGAAATCCCTGCCCCGCGAAGCGCTTCCACGAACCCGACCAGATGCCCGGGCAGCCCGTGCGGGGCCAACGGTCGCTTCGGTCGGATCCGGCGGACAGCCATCGTTCAGCCCCTTCGCTAATTCAGCCTGAGTTCGCCGGCCGCGCGTTGCTGATCGGATTGGTGCTTGAGCACCACGCCGAGAGTCGCGGCGACCATCGCGTCGTCGATGGTGTCGAGGCCCAGCGCCAGCACCGTGCGAGCCCAGTCGATGGTCTCGGCGATGGACGGCAGTTTCTTGAGCTGCATCCCGCGCATCACACCGATGATGCGCACCAACTCCTCGGCCAGGTGCTCAGGCAGCTCGGGGACCCGGGACAGCAGGATGCGGCGTTCCAGCTCGGGACTGGGGAAGTCGATGTGCAAGAACAGGCAGCGGCGCTTGAGCGCCTCGGACAGTTCCCTGGTGGCGTTGGAGGTCAACACCACAAACGGCGGGCGCTCCGCGGTCAGCGTGCCCAGCTCTGGGACCGTCACCGCGAAGTCGGAGAGCACCTCTAAGAGCAGACCTTCGATTTCGATGTCGGCCTTGTCGGTCTCGTCGATCAACAGCACCGTCGGCTCGGTGCGCCGGATGGCGGTCAGCAGCGGACGCTGCAGCAGGAATTCCTCGCTGAAGACGTCGTCTTTGGTGGATTCCCAGTCGCCGGAACCCGCCTGGATGCGCAGGATCTGTTTGGCGTGGTTCCACTCGTAGAGGGCGCGGGCCTCGTCGACGCCCTCGTAGCACTGCAGCCTGATCAGGCCCGCCCCGGTGGCCTGCGAGACTGCGCGCGCCAGTTCCGTTTTGCCGACGCCGGCGGGGCCCTCAACCAGCAGCGGCTTGCCGAGCTGGTCGGCGAGATATACCGCCGTCGCGGTGGCGGTATCCACCAGGTAGCCGGTTTCGGCCAGCCGGTGTGAGACATCGGCGATGTCGGTGAACAGCGGGGTGGGCCGGGCGGGCACGGTCACGATCGGATTCTCCTAAGCACCTAAGCAGTCGTATCGGGCGAAGCATCAGACCGGACGGGTCTGGCCGTCTCCCCACGCGATCCATTTGGTCGAGGTCAGTTCGGGCAGCCCCATCGGGCCGCGGGCGTGAAGTTTTTGGGTGGAGATGCCGATCTCGGCGCCGAAACCGAACTGCTCGCCGTCGGTGAACGCCGTCGAGGCATTGACCATCACCGCGGCCGAGTCGACTCCCTCGGTAAACCGTTGGGCCGCAGCCATATTGGCGGTCACGATCGCTTCGGTGTGTCCGGTGCCGTATTCGTTGATATGCGCGATCGCCGCGTCGACGCCGTCTACCACGGCCACCGCGATGTCCATCGACAGGTATTCGCGGCGCAGGTCGTCCTCGCCGGCATCGCGATGAACCGTCACACCGGCGTCCTGCAGGGCGGCAACCAGCCTGGGCATCGCGTCGTCGGCGATCGCCGCGTCAATCAGCAGCGTCTCGGCGGCGTTGCACACGCTGGGCCGGCGGGTTTTCGAGTTCAGCAGGATTCGTTCGGCCAAGTCCAGATCGGCGCCTCCGTCGACGTAGACGTGACAGTTGCCGACGCCGGTCTCGATCGTGGGCACCTGCGCATCGCGGACCACCGCGTCGATCAGGCTGGCTCCCCCGCGCGGAATGACCACGTCGACCAGGCCGCGGGCCTGGATGAGGTGCGTAACGGTAGACCGATCCACGGCCGACAGCAGCTGCACTGCGTCGGCGGGCAGATCCTCGCCGACCAACGCGTCGCGCAACACCTCGACGAGCGCCTGGTTGGAGTGTGCGGCGGACGAACTCCCGCGCAGCAGCACGGCGTTGCCCGACTTGAGCGCCAGCCCGAACGCATCGACGGTGACGTTGGGCCGGCCCTCGTAGATCATGCCGACCACGCCCAGCGGAACCCGCTGCTGGCGCAGCACCAGGCCGTTGGGCAGGGTGTAGCCGCGCAGCACCTCGCCGACCGGGTCGGGCAGCCCCGCCACCTGGCGCAGGCCGGCGGCGATTCCGTCGACGCGGCTCGCGTTCAGCGCGAGCCGGTCGAGCATCGCGGTCGGCGTGTTGGCGGCCCGCGCCGTGTCCAGGTCTTGCGCGTTGGCCGCAAGGATCTTTTCGGTGTTGGCAGTGATCGCCTCGGCTGCGGATTTCAGCGCGTGGTCCTTGGCGACGGTGGGCAACAGGGCGAGTGCGCGGGCGGCGACGCGGGAGCGGCGCGCAGCGTCGTGGACCTCTTGGCGCAAGTCGGGTTCCCGCCGCGGTGTGGCTTCGCTTCGGGATGGTGCTTGCAGACTCATTGATCCAGGGTAACGGTCCTTAAGCTGCTTAGTTTGGCTGCCCCACCCGCGCCGGGGCCTCGCCTGACGCGGCCAACCCCCGCGCCTGCCGGACCTTGCTGCGGCGCTCTTCGAGGGTGCGGCCAAAGTCCTGTAGCAGCAACGGTTCATGCATTACCACGTGCTCGAGGTGCTCGCGCCCGATCACCAAGGCGGTCACCTCTTCCAGCGCGTAGGCGCTGGCAAGGTTGGGTTGCCGGGTCAGCGTGGTCAACCCCAGAAACGATCCCTCGACCAGGGTGCTGACCGGCACCACCGTGCCGTCTTCGGCGTACGCGGTCAGCTGGACCCGCCCGGATACCAAGAACGTCATCCCGGGTGGCACCTCGCCGGCGGACTCCACCACCTCGTCGGCGCCGTACCGCACCATCTTCGCGCACGTCTGCAGCGACCGCTGGTTCTCGGCGCTGAGCCGCAATGCCGGTGCCACCACGGTGCGCAGTGCGTGCTCGACCCGATCGGCCGTCGAGAAGTCGTCATCGGCTTCGTCGAGGTGCAGGCCCTCCCGTCGGGCGGCGTACCAGGCCCAGCGGAGGAACGTGGCCTTCGCGCCGCTGGCGTCGGCGGGTGAGCTCAGGCCGATCGACGTGCGGTACTCCCCGGCCCCGACGGGGACCGAGCGGGGCACGCTGCCGGCTTTGAGCTGCGGCAGGGCGTTGGCGACATTCGACAGCATCGCGCAGACCCGGTCGGGCGGATCGGCTGCGGCAAACGTCGTCGTCACCGCCAGCTTGTGCGTACCAGGCGGGCGACTGAGATTGGTGAACGACGTGGTGGCCAACATCGAGTTCGGCATGATCCGCATGCCACTGCCGGTGTCGATGTGCACGGCGCGCCAGTTCACCTCGACCACGCGCCCGCGCGCCGTCCCGGTGTCCAGCCAGTCATCGATCCGGAAGGGCTGCTCGAAGAGCATGAACAGGCCCGATACCACTTGGCCGACCGAGTTCTGCAGCATCAGGCCGATGACGACCGAGGTGACGCCCAACGCGGTGAACAGCCCACCGATCCGGACGCCCCAGACGTACGACAGCACCACCGCCAGACCCACGCCGATCACCACGAAGCGCGCGACGTCACGGAAGATGGTGGGTAGCCGCTTGCGCCAACTCTTTTCGGGCGCGCCGTCGAATACGGTGGCGTTGAGCCCCGACAACAACAGGACCAGCACCAACATGGCGAACAGCGTGGTGAGAATGCGAACCGGGACGTCTTTGGCCGGGATCTGCGAGGCCTGGACCAGCAGCAACAACAGCGCGCCGAGCGGCAGCAGGTAATTGCGTACCAGGCTTACCTGCCTGGCCAGGCGGCGGCTGCGGCGGACGAGTAAGTCGTGCAGTTCAGTGAGAAGGATCAGCCCGACCGGCAACCCGATCGCGATCCCGATCGCCCAATAGAACCACGGGCTGTCCCAGGTGTTCATCATCGCTCCAGCAGGCGGTAGATCGCCTGATCGGTACCGCCGACCGAAATGGTCCCGGCCGCCGTGAATTGCCGGACGTCGCGCATGGCTTCATACACGCGCGAGCTGACATAAACACCGGGCTGCGGTGCGCCGCTGTGCATTTGGTAGGCCAGACTTACCGCGCCGCCCCACATGTCGTAGACCAGGCTGGACCGGCCGATCAGCCCGCTCACGACGTTACCGGTGTTGACACCGACCCGAAGGCCCAACTGGTGGCCGGTTTCGCTGTTGAACCGGTCGATGATGCGACCGATTTCCAGGGCGAAATCAACGCTGCGATGAATGCTGTCCAGCCTGGGGGTAACCACCCCACAGCTGGCGAGATAGCCGTTGTGAAACGTGCGAATCCGTTCGACGCCAAGGGATTCGGCGGCCGAATCAAACTGCCGGAAGAGTTCGTTGACAGTTCCGACCAATTGGCTCTCCGGCAGGTCGTTGGACATTTCGTCGAGACCCACGATGTCGGCGTAGATGATGGCGACGTCCTGGTGTTTCTGGGCGATGTTCTCCTCACCGTCGCGATAGCGGCGCAGCACAGACTCCGGCATCAGCGCCAGCAGCAGGCGGTCGTTTTCGCGGCGTTGCTCGTCGAGCAACTCCTCCTTGATCGCCAGGTTTCTGCTCATCTCGTTGAAGGCCGCTGTCAGATCGCCGATTTCGTCGCGCGCCATCACCGGAATGTTGATGTCGTAGTCACCGGAACTGATCTTTCGCGTACCCTCTTCGAGGCGCCGAACGGGCCGCACCGCCGCCTGGGCGATGACCAAGGCGGCCACGCAGATGGCCAAAACCATTGTCGTGACTGCAATCACGATGCCCTTGCTGAACCGTCCCAGGCGCGCAAAGGCATCGGAATTGTCGCGTGTCGCCAACACCGACCAATGCAGATCAGAGTTCGGGATAACCAGCGGAGCATAGGCTTCCAGCTCTCGGTTGCCCAGGTAATCGGTGGCGTTGACAACTCCGGTCTCGCCGCGTTGGGCGGCGCGAAGCCCCGCGGTCGCCACCGGCTGCACCAGCGTCGTGCCACCTAGTCGGATCGCTCGCTCGACGACATCGGGCGGCGTACCGGCGTCGATGGCATCGTGCTTGTATTCCTTCGGGTCTTCCACGAAAAGCCGTGAATCAGAACGCATCAGGTTGTCGGGACCCGCTAAATACGTTTCGGTCGCGGTGCCCATACCCGCCTTTTCCCAATGCTTGTCGGCGGTCATGATCTTGTTGATCTTCGCGATCGGCACCGGCAGGGCCATGGCCCCCGCGAGTTTGCCGTTCATCCCTACGGGTGAGACCACCCACGCCGTGGGCTCGTCGAGGTGCGGTTGATATTGCTGAAAGTCGGTGATCCAGACGAAGTCGAGATCATTCGAGGCCAAAGCCTTCTGGTAGGCATCGTGAAGATTTGATTGGCGGTAGGGGCCGGTGAGGATATTGGTCCCGAAATCGGGGCCCTTGTTGACGCTGTAGACGATATTGCCCTGCAAGTCCAGCAGCAGTAGGTCCCGATAATCGAATCGGGTGACGATGGAACGCATGTAGAAGTCGAAGCGGGCATTGGCTGCCGAATACGGGCTGCCATCGCCGGCGTCCACGGGGGGCAGCGACTTGGCGGTCGGTCGGGGCGGGGCGGTGTAGTACGCCTGAACATAGCGCTGCGAGTTGGACGTCGGCAGCACCGCGTTGAGATCGATGCCGTCACCGGTCGCCCGTCTGATCGGTTCGATCATGTCGTCGTTGTAGTACCTGACGAGTTCCTGCTGTTGCGCGGGAGTGATCGCGGAGTTGGCCAGTTGGTCGAAGTCCGCCGTGAGGGCCGTCGTGGCCTCGTTGATGCTGAATCCGGCGCTCCATACGATCAGCGCATTGGTCACCTCCCTGAACAACGCCTCCACCGCGCGCTTCTGCGACTCCCGCAACTCGATCAGCCGCTCGGACTCGACGTCCCGCAACGCACTGCGCCCGGATACGGCCCCGACGGCACCGATCACACCCACGCCAAGGATGCTGGACAGCAGCAATGCCACCAAAATTTTGGACTGGATACCGAACCGGAAACGCGTCCACACCAATGGCCGGTGAGGACGCTTGGGAGGCTTTGGAGCCGGCGCTGTCGCTGGCGCGGTCTCGGCATCCGGCGCCACCTGGTCTGCTGCTTGGGCCGATGTCACTCAATTGCCCCCTTGTCCGAGAGGATTCAGCATCGCTAACGCTGCAGACTATCGCGCGGTCCTGCAGAAATCGGCGATTGCGGTGTGGCAATCGGACAAATTGCCGTGGTGCACGGAAATCGTCTCGTATCTGCCGAACACAGCCAACGACTAACGTCGGCGAGATGGCACGGGTGTGCGTGGTGGGCAGCGTGAACGTGGACCTCACCTTTGGCGTCGATACCCTGCCGCGCCCGGGCGAGACCGTGCTGGCGTCGTCGGCGACGACGGCGCCGGGTGGCAAGGGCGGCAATCAGGCCGTCGCCGCCGCACGTGCGGGCGCGCAGGTGCAGTTTGTCGGCGCCGTCGGCGACGACGCCGCGGCCCAGCGCTTGCGGGCTCACCTGTCGGCCAACAACGTTCGATTGGACGGGACCGTCGGCCTGGCCGGGCCGAGCGGTACCGCGATCATCGTGGTCGACGCCGGCGCCGAGAACACCATCGTGGTGGCGCCCGGCGCGAACGCTCAGCTGACGCTGTCCGAACCGGCGGTGCGCGCGGTGATCGCCGACTGCGATGTGCTGTTGACCCAGTTGGAGATTCCGCTGGCCGCGGCGCTGGCAGCGGCAGGCGAAGCTCGATCGGCCGGCGCGGTCGTCATGGTCAACGCCTCGCCGGCCGGTCAGGACCCGAACGCTTTGGCCAAACTGGCGGATCTCGCCGACGTGGTGATCGCCAACGAAGCCGAGGCGGACGAATGGCCTTGGCAACCAACGCACTTCGTGGTCACTCTCGGCGCCCGAGGCGCTCGCTATGCCGGCACCGACGGCGAGTACGTGGTACCGGCTCCAGTGGTGCAGGCGGTGGACACCACCGGGGCCGGCGACGTGTTCGCCGGCGTGCTGGCCGCCCATTGGCCCGGCGACGCGGGTACCGATGCGAGCGCGCGGGCCCAGCGGCTGCGCGCCATCCAGCGCGCCTGCGCCGCCGGTGCGCTGGCGACCCTGACGCCCGGCGCGGGCGACTGTGCGCCGGACGCCGAAGCGATCGAACGGATGATTTCGGGCTCTAACGAGACTCGCGGCGCACGTCGTGGGTGATCGCGAAACCGTCGCCGGTTTCCAGCTCGGCCGCGGACTGATCCATCAGCACCCGACTGCGATTCGGCGACAGCAAAACCGACAGGTGATGATGCGGCGCGCCGGCCACGTAGGCCAAGCGGTTGAGCCGCAACAGGGCGGCGCCGATCGCCGTGTCCAGCAGGCGGGCATTGCGGGGGCCGGCGATCTCGGCGGTGATCTCGTGCTGCACGCGGTCCACCACGACCCCGGCTTCCGGCAGCAACTGGTACAGCGGCGCCCGCAACAACGCTGACTCGGTCAACGTGTCGGCAAGACTTTCCGGCAGCCAGGCTTCGGTCACGAGCAATGGCTCGCTCGTCCTGCGCTGCCGCCGCACCCGGACGATGTGCAGCAGCTCGCCGGAACTTCCCAGGACCTCGGCGATTTGCCGCGGCGGGCGGCGGGTGTCGAGTTCGACGACGTCGACCTCGGTTTCGAACTGCGTCTGGCGCAGCCCATCGATGTAGGAACGTCCCGCCGACACCGCCTCGGATGGAGCATGCTCGCGCACGAACGAACCCACGCCCTGCCTGCGCTCGATGTATCCCTGATCGGCGAGGTCCGCCAGCGCGCGCCGCACGGTGATGCGGGAAACCCCGAATTGGTCGCACAGCGTCTGTTCGGTGGGCAACGCCTCGCCGGGGCCGATGACGCCGCGGTCGATCTCGTCGTGCAGCACCAGAAAGAGTTGCCGATGCAACGGCACCCCGGCCTCGGTGGACAGCACGGTCGTCAATGTTTCCACACCACCCCTCTTGCGCGATCCATTCAATTGTTATATGTATATAACAACCAGTCAAGCACCAGGAACGCAGAGACTCAATGACCGCAGCAACCGCGCAAGCCGCTACCGATCCGGCCGGCCCGACCGGCAGGCTGGCGATCTGGGTCGCCGAGCTCACCCGCGAGCAGGTCCCGCACGAGGTCGTCGAGCGAGCCAAACACCTGCTGCTCGACGGCCTGGGGTGCGCCCTGGTCGGCGCCCAACTGCCGTGGTCGCGCATCGCCACCGACGCCGTCCTCGGGCTCGAGGGCAAGGGCGACACCCCGGTGATCGGCACCGGCCAGCTCACCAGCGCCCCCGCGGCCGCCGTGCTCAACGGAACATTCATCCAGGGGTTTGAACTCGACGACTTCCATCCGCTGGCCCCGCTGCACAGCTGCTCGCTGTTGATTCCGGCGCTGCTGTCGACGGCGACGACACGACCGGAGACAACAACCGGCGCCGAATTCCTGCTCGCGGCGATCGCCGGCTTCGAAGTGGGCCCCCGGGTCGGGTACACGCTGCACGGCACCCAGATGCTGGACCGCGGCTGGCATTCCGGGCCCGTGTTCGGCACCCACTCGGCGGCGATGGCGTCGGGCAAGCTGCGCGGCCTGCCGCCGGCGCAGTTGGAGGACGCGCTCGGCCTGGCCGGCACCCAGTCGGCCGGTTTGATGGCCGCGCAGTACGAGGCGATGAGCAAGCGCATGCACCACGGTCTGGCCGCGCGCAACGGCTTTTACGCCGCGGGCCTGGCCGCGGCCGGCTATACCGGCATCAAGCGAGTGTTCGAGCGCGAATACGGCGGATACCTCAGCGTATTCGGCGAGGGCCACGATCCCGATGCCTCGCTGCTGACCGGGGAACTCGGCCAGCGCTGGGAGACCTCGATCATCATGGTCAAGTCCTACGCGGCCATGGGCGGGCTGCACGGCGCCATCGACGCGGCCAGACAGTTGCGGAGTTCGGTTGGGCCCGAGGATATCGCAAATATTTCAAGGGTTGACATCACCGTCGGCGAGACCATCTACAAGCACGGTTGGTGGCAGCCGCAACGGCCGCTGACCGCGATCGGTGCCCAGATGAATATCGGGTATGCGACGGCCGCGGCGCTGCTCGACGGCAATGTGCTGCCCGAGCAGTTCACGCCCAATCGCCTGGATTCCGAGGACATCTGGTCGCTGATCGCGGCGACCGAGGTACACCTCGACGAGTCGCTGGCCGATGCCGACATCACCGAAAAGTTCCGTACCGACGTCACGGTCACCACGCGGGACGGCACCGTGCACCACGCCCGGGTCGACGTTCCGCACGGGGCGCCCACCGACCCGGTCACCGACGACGAACTCGTCGCTAAGTTCCATTCGCTCGCCGACCGGGTAACCAGCCGCGGGCGTGCCGACGCGATCGAGAAGGCGGTGGTCGGCCTCGAGAACCTTGACGACATCGGCTACCTGATCGATCTCCTTGCCGCGCCGGTGGCCGGCGCCCTGGACTGACACTTAAGGACATGCATGGCTACCACTGCGGCCCGTCTGCGGCTTAAGGAGCTGCTCGATAAACGCGAATTAGTCATTGCGCCAGGGGTTTTCGACGGTATCTCGGCTCAACTGACCAAACGCACCGGCCACACCGCGGCCTATATGACGGGCGCGGGGGTGGCCGCGTCGGGATTCGGCCTGCCCGACATCGGACTGGTCACCGCGACCGAGATGGCCGGGCGGGTCGCGATGATCGCCGACGTACTGGGCGATATCCCGCTGATCGCCGACGCGGACACCGGTTACGGCGCGGCGATGAACGTGGTGCGCACCGTGCGTTCCTACGACGCGGCCGGGGCGGCGGCGATCCAGTTGGAAGACCAGGTATTCCCGAAGCGGTGCGGCCACCTGGCGGGCAAGCAGGTGGTCGACGCGGCGGTCTTCGAACAGAGCCTTGCGGCCGCACTGGACGCCCGCTCCGACGAGAACCTGCTGGTAGTCGCCCGCACCGATGCGCGCGCCCCGCTGGGATTGGACGAAGCGATCGAACGGGCCAACCGTTACGCGCAAGCCGGAGCGGACGTGATCTTCGTCGAGGCGCCGCAGGACACCGGCGAAATCGAGCGCATCGCTCGCGAAGTCGAGGCTCCCCTGCTGATCAACCTGGTGCTCGGCGGCCTGACTCCGCTGGAGTCGGCAGCGCGGTTGCACGAGCTGGGTTACGCGATCGCGATCCATCCGGGCAACCTGCTCATGCCCGCGGTTTTCGGGATGCTGCAGAGCCTGTGCGAGCTCAACGGCGCCGACATCGCCGCCCACACACCGAGCAGCCCGGCCGACTTCTTCAATCTCTTCGGCATGGGCGAGTGGCTGGACCTCGACGCCCGGTACGCACCCAAGGACCCGTCATGGGCATGACCATCATCGAAAAGATCTTCGCCCGCAAGGCCGGCCTGAACTCGGTGTCGGCCGGCGACACCGTGGTGGTCGACGTCGACATGACCGTGTTGATCGACTTGCAGTTCGCCACCATGTGGATCCGGCCGAACCGGATTCACGATCCCGACAAGCTCGCGATCGTCATGGACCACGCCGTCCCGGCGCCGACCATCAAGGACGCCGCCGGCGGTGCTCACGCCCGAAAGTTCGCCGCCGACTTCGGCATTGACCGCTTCTACGACGTCGGCCGGCACGGCATCTGCCACCAGGTGATCGCCGAGAACGGGCTGGCCCGCCCCGGAGAGATCCTGGCGTGCACCGATTCGCACACCTGCGCGGCCGGCGCTTACAACACCGCGGCCCGCGGTCTGGGGCCCGCCGAGGTGTATTCCATCATGTGCACCGGCACCACCTGGTTCCAGGTGGCGCCCACCGTCCGCTACGAACTCGACGGCGCCAAACCGGACACGGTCAGCGGCAAGGACATCTTCCTGCACATCGCCAACGAGTACGGCGACGCCCCCAACCTCAACCTGGAGTTCGGCGGCTCCGGTCTGGCCGGTATCCCGATGCACGACCGGCGCACCATCGCCACCCAAGGCGCCGAGGTGTCGGCCGATTTCAGCACCTTCGAATCCGACGACGTGTTGACCCGATTCCTCGACGACGCCGGGGTTGCGGGATATACCTCGGCCGCACCGGACCCCGACGCCGCCTATCACGACGTCCGGCACGTCGACCTGGCGGCGCTGGAACCGTACGTGGCGCGCCCGGGTACCGTCAGCCGCAACGGGCTGCCGGTGTCGCGGTTGCACCGCCAGAAGGTGGACCAGGCGTTCATCGGCTCGTGCGCGAACGGCCAACTCGAGGACCTCGAGATCGCCGCGCGGGTGTTGCGCGGCAAGACCGTGGCGCCGGGGGTGCGGCTGCTGGTCACACCCGCCTCGCAGGCGGTGTACCGGGACGCCATGCGGCTGGGCTACTTACAGGACATCGCCGACGCCGGAGGCGTCATCACCAATTCCACCTGCGGCGCCTGTTTCGGCTACCACATGGGTGTGGTCGGGCCCGGCGAGGTATGCATCACGTCGAGCACCCGTAACTTCACCGGACGGATGGGCAGCCCCGAGGCCGAGATCTTCATGGCATCACCGGCGACCGTCGCGGCGTCCGCGGTCGCCGGATACATCACCGACCCACGGAGTGTGACGGCGTGGCAGTGACGTTTCAAGGCAAGGTCTGGGTGTTCGGGGACGACCTGAACACCGACGCCATGTATCCCGCGTTCGCGATGAAGATGGAACCGGCCGAGGCGGCCAAACACATCTTCTACGAGGTGCGTCCCGGCTGGACTGACGAGGTGTCGCCGGGCGATATCGTGCTGGCCGGCAAGAACTTCGGGCTCGGGTCGTCGCGACCGGTCGCTTCCCTGTTCACCGAGCTCGGCGTCGCCGGACTGGTCGCCGAGGAATTCAACTCACTGTTCTTCCGCAACGCCGTCAACGCCGGCCTGCCCGCGATCACCGTGCCCGGCGCCACCACCGTCTTCACCGAGGGTGACACCGGAACCTTCGACCTGTCCGAAGGCACCTGGCGCAACGACAGCACCGGAGAGTCGGGGACGGTGCCCAAACTGCCCGAGTTGATCCTGGATATCATCGAAAGCGGCGGCGTCATGCCCCGATTGGCGGAGCAGGGTTACCTGCCCGCGGAGCTGGGCGATCTTTTGCGCTCGAGCACGGTCGCCATGCGGGGCGCGGGAAGCGGTGCATGATGGCTTTGCTGGGAAGACTCCTCCGCCGCATCCCAATTGCCGGCGAGGGACGCAGTCCGTTGTCCGGCAGCGACTTTGACGCGCCCACTGCTATCACCGTCACCAGCGCGGCATTCACCGACGGCTCCTCGATGCCGCCCTCGAGTGGGGGCAAGGGCGTCGGCACCAATACCTCGCCCGCGCTGCAGTGGTCCGGGTTGCCACCGCAGACCCGGCAAGTGGTGCTCATCATGGACGACGTCGATGTGCCGCTGCCGCGCCCGCTGTATCACACTGTCGCGGTGATCGAGCCGACCGTCGAGGGCGTCCCCGCAGGTGCGTTACAGCCCGGCTCGGCCGGAATCCGTTTCATCCGAGCCGATTTGGGCAACCGCGGGTATGCGGGACCGCGCCCGATCCCCGGTCACGGGCCGCACCGGTATCGATTCCTCGTGTTCGCGCTGGACGCAACCGTCCCGGAGACAGTTACCAGAGCCAAGGCTCTGTTGGCGACGATGCGCGGACACGTGCTGGCCCGGGGAGTCCTGACCGGAACGTACGAGCGCTAGGCCCGCTCTAATCCTCGGGAACTTCCCGCTCGATCTCATCCAGCCAAATCCGCGCGGACATGTCAGAGGGGGCACGCCAGTCGCCGCGCGGCGACAACGCACCTCCGAGCGAGACCTTGGGGCCGTTGGGCAGCGCCGAGCGTTTGAACTGGCTGAACGAGTAGAACCGCTGCACGAAGATCTGCAGCCAGTGCCGGATCTCCTTGAGCGAGTACGCCGGTCGTTTGTTCGCGGGAAACCCGGACGGCCAATCGCCGTGTTCGGGGTCGCTCCATGCATGCCACGCCAGAAACGCGATCCTGGACGGCCGGAATCCGTAGCGCAGCACATGGAACAGCGAAAAGTCCTGCAGGGCAAACGGTCCGATCCTCGCCTCGCTGCTCTGCAGCTCCTCGTCCTCGCCCGTCGGAATGAGTTCCGGGGTGATCTCGGTGTCGAGCACCGACTGCAGCACCTCGCTGACGTCGGACTCGAACTGCTCAGAGGAGATGACCCAGCGAATCAGGTGCTGGATCAGGGTCTTGGGTACGCCGGCGTTGACGTTGTAGTGCGACATCTGGTCGCCCACTCCGTAGGTCGACCAGCCCAGCCCCAACTCGGAGAGATCGCCCGTACCCAGCACGATGCCGCCGCGCTGATTGGCCAGCCGGAAAAGGTAATCGGTGCGCAGACCGGCCTGGACGTTCTCGAAGGTGACGTCGTAGACCTTGTCGCCGTCCGAGAACGGGTGACCGATCTCGGCGAGCATCAGCTTGGCGGTGTCGCGGATGTCGATTTCGGAGAACGTGACGCCCAGCGCACGCGCCAGCCGGGTCGCGTTGTTCTTGGTGTGCTCGCCGGTCGCGAATCCGGGCAGCGTGAATGCCAGAATGTCGCTGCGCGGTCGGCCTTCTCGGTCCATCGCGCGCGCGGCGACGATCAGTGCGTGCGTCGAGTCCAACCCACCCGACACCCCGATGACGACCTTCGGATAGTCCAGCGCACGTAACCGCTGCTCCAGCCCCGAGACCTGAATGTTGTAGGCCTCGTAGCAATCCTGTTGCAGCCGTTGGGCATCGGCCGGCACGAACGGAAAACGCTCGATGTCCCGCCGCAGCCCGATGTCGCCGGCCGGTGGGTCGAGCCGAAACTCGATGCGCCGGAACGATTCCGTCAGGGCCCGGTGGCGGCGGCGGTTGTCGTCGAAAGTCCCCATCCGCAGCCGCTCCGAGCGAATCAGCTCGAGGTCCACGTCGGCGACCGAGCGTCGCTCCCCCTTGGGGAAGCGCTCGGACTCGGCGAGCAGCGCGCCGTTCTCCCAGATCATCGTCTGCCCGTCCCAGGCCAGATCGGTTGTCGATTCACCCTCCCCCGCGGCGGCATAGACGTAGGCCGCCAGGCACCGCGACGACGCCGAGCGGGCCAATAGCCGTCGGTCCTCCGCGCGGCCGATGGTGATCGGGCTGCCGGAAAGGTTGGCCAGCACCGTCGCACCCGCCAGCGCCGCCTCCGCGCTCGGCGGGATCGGCACGAACATGTCCTCGCAGATCTCCACGTGCAGCACAAATCCGGGCAGGTCGGCGGCGGCGAACAGCAAGTCGGGACCGAACGGGGCCGCCATGTCACCGATGCGGATGATGCCCCGCTCGCCGTCTCCCGGCGCGAGCTGGCGGCGCTCGTAGAACTCGCGGTAGGTCGGCAGGTACGACTTGGGTGCGACGCCCAGCACCTCGCCGCGATGAATGACCACCGCCGAGTTGTAGATGCGGTGCCGGTGCCGCAGCGGCGCGCCGATCACCAGCACGGGCAGCAGATCGACGGACGCGACGACGAGCTCCCGCAACGCGACCTCGACCGCGTCGAGCAGCGAATCCTGCAGCAAGACGTCCTCGATGGAGTACCCCGACAGGGTCAACTCGGGGAAGACCGCCACCGCGACCCCGTCGTCGTGGCACTCGCGCGCCAGTCCCAAAACAGACGCAGCGTTGGCCGCCGGGTCACCGAGCGTGGTGTGATGCGTACACGCGGCGACCCGGACAAAACCCTGCCGGTAGCTGTTGTAGAAATCCATTGCCTTCCATTGTCGCCTAGCTGGGCCTTCACACCTCAATCAGTTGGCAAAACTTGTCTCGTCCGCCGCCTGGTCTTGATGAATGCCTAGGCTCGAGCTTGTGCAGTCCCCCGAATCGCCGGACCTGGTCGCGCTGCTGAGCGGGCGCCGATTTGCCGTGCTCACGGGTGCCGGAATCTCGACCGACTCGGGCATTCCCGACTACCGGGGCCCTGATTCCCCGCCCAGCAATCCGATGACAATCCGGCAGTTCACCTCGGACCCCGTGTTCCGGCAGCGGTACTGGGCGCGCAACCACGTGGGCTGGCGGCATATGGACGACACCCTGCCCAACGCCGGGCACCGGGCGTTGGCCGTGCTCGAGCGCTCCGGCGTGCTGACCGGCGTGATCACGCAGAACGTGGACCTGCTGCACACCAAGGCAGGCAGCACGAACGTGGTGAACCTGCACGGCACCTACGCGCGGGTGATCTGCCTGGATTGCGGCTACACCATGAGCCGCGCCGCGCTGGCCGACCAGCTCGAGGCGCTGAATCCGGGGTTCCTCGAACGCGCCGAGGCAGTCGGCGGGCTGGCGGTGGCTCCCGACGCCGACGCCGTCGTCGGGGAGACCGCGTCGTTCCGGTACCTCGACTGCCCGCGCTGCGGCGGCATGCTCAAGCCCGACATCGTGTATTTCGGCGAGACCGTGCCCAAGGATGCTGTGGCACGGGCTTATTCACTCGTGGACGATGCTGCGGCATTGTTGGTCGCGGGCTCGTCGCTGACCGTGTTTTCGGGCTACCGCTTCGTGCGCCATGCCGCCGCACTGGGCATCCCCGTCGCCATCATCAACCGCGGGCCGACCCGCGGCGACGACCTGGCCACGGTCAAGGTCGACGGTGGATGCTCCGAGTTGCTGGTATTGCTGGCCGGCGAACTCGAGTCGCCGGGCATCGCGGCGCAGACACCGCTGTCTTAGCGACAAAAGGACCCAGCCCATCGTGGGCTGGGTCCCGTTCTCGGTGTGGACTTAGCGGCAGAAACCTGGGTACCAGTAGACCGGGATGCCGTTGTGGTACACCTGGCAGTACACCCGCTCCGGAGCGTGATTGATCGGGGCGGCGTTGGCCGTACCGGCCAATCCGAAGGCGGCCAATCCCAGGCCAGAGGCCATGACGGCCGAAGCGGTGGCGGTGCGGGCGATGGTGCGGATGCGGCTGGTGGACATTGGTTTCTCTCTTCTTGAGTGTGGTTGTCGGTGCTGACACTCAAAGAATCACGCCCCGCCCTTGCCGAATCCTTGAAAGATTCTTGGCGTCCGCCGTGCGGCTTTTAGAAGGTGCAGGGCAGGCTGCGGACGGCGTGGATGAAGTTACCCGCGACGTAGTCCGGATCACCGGCTTGAATGTCAGGCAGCTGATGGAGCAGTTCACCGAAGACTGCGCGCAATTGGGCGCGCGCCACGTGAGCGCCGAGGCAGAAGTGGACTCCCCCGCCGCCGAATCCCAAGTGGGGATTGGGATTGCGGCTCAGGTCCAGGCGCTCGGGACGGTCGAAAGCCTCGGTGTCCCAGTTGCCGGAGGCGTAGAACATCACGACCTTCTCGCCCGCCCGGATGTTTTGCCCGCCCAAATCGAAATCCGTTGCCGCGGTGCGGCGAAACGTCATGACCGGCGTGGCCCATCGAATGAATTCTTCGACGGCCGGGCCGATGCGATCGTCGAAATCCTCGACCAGCCATGCCCGCTGATCGGGAAAGTCGGTGAGTGCCTTGATCGCGTGGCTGGCGGTTTGGCGGGTGGTGTCGTTGCCGGCCACGGACAACAGCACGAAGAACGCCGCCACGTCGGCGTCCGATAACCGGTCACCGTCCACCTCGGCGCTCACCAGGCTGCTGAACAGGTCGTCGCCGGGGCTCTTGCGGCGTTCGGCGGCCAGCGCGCCGGCGACTTCGTGCAGGTACATCTGGCTTGCGATCAACACCTCCAGCGGGTTGCGGCCGGCCATTGCGACCGGGTCGGCCCACGACACCGCGGTTTCGGCCGCATGCGCGACCTGCGCACGCTCGGATTCCGGGATCCCGACCATGTCCGACAGGGTGCGGATGGGCATTTCCTTCGAAATGTGTTCCACGAAGTCGGCACCGCTGCCGGCGGCCCGGAACTCTTCGACGATGGTTTTGGCGTTCGCGGTGATCGAGTCCTCGATGCGACGGACCTGCCTCGGGGTGAACGCGGCGCTGACGACCTTGCGCAGCTTGGTGTGCCGGGGTGGGTCCATCGCGAGGAAGGACTGCGACGCTTCCAGCAGCTCCACGGGGACGTTCTCGAACATCACCCCCTCGCCGGACAGGAACACCTCGTTGTTGCGGCTCACCGCGGCGATGTCGGCGCGACGGGTGACCGCCCAGTAGCCCAGGTCGTCGGGATCGTGCATCAGGGCGTCCTCGACCGGCGGGTGCCAACTCACGGGGCGCTCGGCGCGCAGTTCGGCGAAGGAGCGCTCGCGCTCGGCCGCGGTCGTGGACCAGAAAGCCCGCGAGGAGAGATCGATCGCATCGTAGGCCCGGGCTCGATTATCAGAGCCCGACATCCCCGTCGTAGCCGTCATCAGCATCCTCTCCACCACGACTTAGAACAGCACCTGACTTTATGCCTAGACATATTGTCTAGTCAATATGTCAAAACATGCGGTATGCTGCGCTGATGCCGTCAGTGACCCGCAAACCGCAGGTGACGCGCCAGCAGCGTCGAGAGCAGATGGAGCGCCGGTTGCTCGACGCGACCGAACGACTGATGAGCGAGGGAGCCAGTTTCACCGAGCTCAGCGTGGATCGACTGGCGACCGAGGCAGGCATTTCGCGCGCCAGCTTCTACATCTACTTCGAGGACAAGGCCCATCTGCTGCGCCGGCTCGCGCGCCAGGTGATGGGCGATCTCGCCGAGGACGGGCAGCTCTGGTGGGGAGTGGCCTGGCGCCACGATCCCGACGACGTGCGGGCCGCGATGGCCGCCATCATCGCCAGCTACCGCCGCCACCAGGCCGTCCTCGTCGCGCTGAACGAGATGGCGGCCTACGACCCGTCGGTGGCGGCGACCTATCGCGATCTGCTCACCGACATCTCGCGGCGATTGACCCGCGTCATCGAGGACGGCCAGGCCGACGGCTCGATCCGCCGTGAGCTGCCGGCGGCCACCACGGCCAGCGCGCTGACCTGGATGGTCGAGCGGGCCTGCCACCAGAACCTGCCGGCAAAGCCACGCGACTACGACGCGGAGCTGGCCGCGACCCTCGCCGAGATAGTTTGGGGAGCACTGTATTTGAAGTCCGCCTCGGCTGTGACGCAGGCAATATAGCTAGTGCCCTAACTATTTGGGTACGATTCAACTTGTGACTGCGCCGACCGCACCGGAGACCGACCCGCTCGCCCTGGAGCGGCAGGTCTGTTTCGCGCTGAGCATCACCAACCGCGCCGTCCTGGCGGTCTACCGGCCGCTGCTGGAGCCGCTGGGGCTGACCCATCCCCAATATCTGGTGATGCTGACCCTCTGGGATCACCGGAAAGCAGGCGCGGATCCGCATCAGCCGCTGTCGGTCAAAGACATTGCCGGGACGCTGCAGATGGATTCGGCCACGCTGTCGCCGATGCTCAAGCGCCTCGAGGCGCTCGGCCTGATCACCCGCACCCGAAGCGCGCTCGACGAGCGTGCCACCGACGTCAACCTCACCAAGGGCGGCGCCGCCCTGCGCCGGCGTGCGCTCGCGATTCCGCCCGCCGTCGTCGCACGCCTGGGCGTCGACATGAGCGAACTTCAGCACCTGCATGAGGTGTTGAGCCGGATCAACTCGGCCGCCCTGGCGGCCGGCGCATTGCAGTAGGAGAAGCCATGACGAGCACCAAACCCAACCTGTGGCAGTACCTCGGCTACTCGTACGGCCGATGCCTACCCGACTCGATGCGCACCTGGGTCGCCGAAGACCTGGCGGGCAAGGGCGCGGTGCGCCGGCACATGCTGCGCTGGGCGATACCGCCGCTGCTGGTACTCGCGCCGTTCTGGCTGCTGCCCGCCTCGCTGTACGTGCACACCGAGATGACAGTGCCGCTCTACACCTGGGCGCTGCTGGTTTCCCTGGCGCTGAACAAGGTGTGGCGTCGGCACCGCCTGGCACAGCACGGCCTGGACCCCAACCTGGTCGACGTCCTCAAACGGGAGAAGCAAGCCCAGATGCACGAGGACTACGCCCGCCGTTACGGCCCGCGCCCCGAATCGGCCGCATGGCAGGACAACAGCAGCCCCTTCAGCTAGCCCCGGGCACCGCGACCAAGTCGTCGGCGTGCACCGCGGGCCGGCGCAGCTCCTCGGGCAGCTCTGAGGTCGAGCGCCCGATCATGGTGGCGAGTTCGGCCGCGTCGTAGGCGACCACCCCGCGGGCGACCGTCGTCGAGTCCGGCCCGCGCAATTCCACTACGTCGCCGCCGTAGAAGCGGCCGGAGACCGCGGTGATACCCGCGGCCAGCAGCGAACGCCGCTGTGCCACCACGGCGCGCACCGCACCCTCGTCGAGGGTCAGCGAGCCGGCGGACTCGGCGGCGTAGCGCAACCAGAACCGGCGCGCCGACATCCGGTCGGGCCGCGCCGCGAAGACCGTGCCGACCGAGGCGTCACCGAGGGCGGCCGCGGCATCGGTCGCGGCGGCCAATAACACCGGCACGCCGGCGTCGGCGGCCAGCAGCGCCGACGCCATCTTCGACACCATCCCGCCGGTACCCAGTTCGCTGCCCTGGCCCGCGACGACGCCGTCCAGATCCGCCGGGCCGGCTATCTCCGAAATTAACCGTGCCCCAGGCACTTTGCGGGGATCAGAGTCGTAGAGCCCGTCGATGTCGGACAGCAGCACCAAGGCCTCGGCGCCGACCAGGTGCGCCACTAAGGCCGAGAGTCGGTCGTTGTCGCCGAAGCGGATTTCGTTGGTGGCGACCGTGTCGTTCTCGTTGACGATCGCCACCGCATGCAGCGCGCGCAGTCGATCGAGTGTGCGCTGGGCGTTGGTGTGGGAAGCGCGCAGCGAGATGTCGTGGGCGGTCAGCAGCACCTGCCCCACCGTGCGGGCGTAGCGGGCGAAGGCGGTGCTCCACGCGTTCACCAGCGCGACCTGCCCGACGCTGGCCGCGGCCTGCTTGGTGGCCAGATCCTTTGGGCGACGCGATAATCCGAGCGGCTCGATGCCGGCGGCGATCGCACCCGACGACACGATGACGACGTCGGTACCGGCTTTCATCCGCGCCTCGATCGCGTCGGCGAGCCCGGCCAACCGGCTGGTGTCGAACATTCCCGAGGGTGTGGTCAGCGCGTTGGTGCCGACCTTGACGACGAGGCTGCGCGCGGTGCGGATGGCTTCCCGGTGTTCGCTCACGAGTCGTCCTCGTGTTCGCGACGCCGACGCCGGGCCTCCTTGCGCTCGGCGGCGCCAATACGGTCGCTGCGTTCCAGCCGCACATCGGTGCCGCGTCCCGTCAACGTGACCTGCTGTCCGGCAGGCGTTTGCGGCTCCCAGTCGAACGTCATGTCGCCGATGGTCACCGCGCAGCCCGGTTGTGCCCCCAACCGGAGCAGCTCGTCCTCGACGCCGAGGCGCGCCAGGCGATCGGCGAGGTAGCCGACGGCTTCGTCGTTGTCGAAGTTGGTCTGGCCGACCCATCGTTGCGGCCGTACACCGGTGACCACGAAGCCACCCTCGTCGTCGGGTTCGACGGTGAACCCGCTCTCGTCCACCGGCACCGGGCGGATCACCGGGCGGCGCGGCACCGACTCCGGGAGCGTGGCCCGGTACGCCTCGATCATCTGCCACAGGCCGAAGATCAAGGGCTGCAGGCCTTCTCGGGTTACCGCCGACACGCTGAAAACCGGCCAGCCGCGTGCGGCGATGATCTCGTCACGGACGAACTCGGCGAGCTCGCGGGCCTCTGGCACATCGATCTTGTTGAGCACCATCGCGCGCGGCCGCTCGGCGAGGTCGCCCAGCGCCGCATCGCCCTGCAGCGTCGGGGTGTAGGCCGCGAGTTCGGCCTCCAGCGCGTCGATGTCGGAGATCGGATCGCGGCCGGGCTCGGCCGTCGCGCAATCCACGACGTGCACCAGCACAGCGCACCGCTCGATGTGGCGCAGAAAGTCCAGGCCCAGGCCGCGGCCCTGGGATGCGCCCGGGATCAGGCCGGGCACGTCCGCCACCGTGAAGGTGTGCTCCCCCGCCGAGACGACGCCAAGGTTGGGCACCAGCGTGGTGAACGGATAGTCGGCGACCTTGGGCTTGGCCGCCGAGATCACCGACACCAGCGAGGACTTTCCGGCGGACGGGAACCCGACCAGGCCCACATCGGCGACGGTCTTGAGCTCCAACGACAGGTCGCGGGCCTGGCCCGGCTCGCCGAGCAGTGCAAAGCCGGGCGCCTTGCGGGCACGCGAGGCGAGCGCCGCGTTGCCCAGTCCGCCCCGGCCGCCCGCTGCGGCTTCAAAGCGCGTGCCCGTGCCTACCAGGTCGGCGAGCAGTCGTCCGTTTTCGTCCAGCACCACGGTGCCGTCCGGCACCTTGACCTCCAGGTCCGCACCGGCGGCGCCGTCGCGGTTGTTGCCCATCCCCTGTTTGCCGGATGGCGCGGTGACGTGGGGGCGGAAATGAAAGTCGAGCAGGGTGTGCACCGCGGGATCGACGACGAAGACGATGCTGCCGCCGCGGCCGCCGTTGCCGCCGTCGGGGCCGCCGAGCGGCTTGAATTTCTCGCGATGGACCGAAGCGCAGCCGTTGCCGCCGGAACCCGCCCGCGCGTGGATGACGACGCGATCGACAAACCGAGGCATGGTCTTAGTGGGGCGCTAGTGCTGCGCCCTCTGCAAGCTCAGTCGGCGGTCTGCGCGGACGCGACGATGTTGACGGTCTTGCGTCCGCGCTTCACACCGAACTGCACCGCCCCGGTGGCCGTGGCGAACAGCGTGTCATCGCCGCCGCGCCCGACGTTGACACCCGGATGGAATTTGGTGCCGCGCTGGCGGACCAGGATCTCGCCGGCCTTGACGAGCTGACCGCCGAACCGCTTGACGCCGAGCCGCTGAGCATTGGAGTCGCGCCCGTTGCGTGAGCTGGATGCGCCCTTCTTGTGTGCCATGTCCGTCGCCTCTGCTACTTGATGCCGGTGACCTTGAGGACCGTCAGCCGCTGACGGTGCCCCTGCCGCTTGTGGTAGCCGGTCTTGTTCTTGAACTTGTGGATGCGGATCTTGGGGCCCTTGGTGTGCTCGAGCACCTCGCCGGTCACCGCGACCTTGGCAAGCGCCTGGGCGTCGGTGGTGACCTTGGCGCCGTCCACCACCAGAGCAACCGGCAGCGACACCTTGGCGCCGGGCTCGGATTCGAGCTTCTCGACCTTGACCACGTCACCGACGGCGACCTTGTACTGCTTGCCGCCGGTCTTGACGATTGCGTAGGTCGCCATCGTTGCTCCTGCTCTTTCTGCTGCTTCGCGCGCGTGCCACCGGCCGTGCGCGTGGTGGGTCTGGGTTTCGCGGGCCCGAAGGCCCCGCTCGCCGGCCGAACTTTGTCAGTCGGCCTGGCGACAACTGTCCAAGGGTACGTGACCAGCGGCTACAGGGTCAAACCGCCACCCCGACGCGGGGTTACCGACGGGCCGGACGTGGCGTTTTGCCCCTGCGCCGCAGCGAGTCGGTCAATCCGCATGGATAGGCGGGCCCGCCGGCCTGCCCGCCGCGCGCCGCCGACGCGGGCGTTCGAAGGACGAGTCGGAGTCGATCACGACAGCGACCGAGTCATCGTCCTCGTCGGAGTCATCGTCGGAGTCTTCGTCGGAGTCTTCGTCGGAATCGTCCGAATCCTCGAGGTCGAGGTCGTCGTCGTCCAGGTCGAGGTCCTCGTCGTCGTCGTCGAGGTCCTCGTCTTCATCATCTTCGGAGTCGTCTTCGGAGTCGTCCTCGTCATCGAAGTCCTCGGAGTCCTCGTCGGTGAGGTCTTCGTCGTCGGAATCGTTCTCGTCAGATTCCTCGTCGCTGTCCTCGAGGTCATCCGGGGCCGCAACGACCTGGTCGATCGTCTCTTCCTCGGCTGCAGCGATGGTCTCGTCGACAGCTTCGCCGGACTCGGCGGAGTTCCCGCCGTTCTCGTCGCCATCAGCCGCCCCGGACGTGCCCGCGGCCATCGCCTTGAACATCGGGTGTTCGCCGGGCGCGTGAGCCGGCACCTTGGCCACGGCGGGCTGGTCGGCGGCCTCCTCGGACTTCTTCTTCCCCCGCCTGCCGCGCCGGCCGCCGGACTCGGACTTGCGCCCGAGCGCCGCGGTCGAATCGACCGGGTCGGCGTGCAGCAGGATCCCGCGACCGCCGCAGTGCGTGCATGACGACGAGAACGCCTCGATCAGCCCGGTCCCCAGCCGCTTGCGGGTCAGCTGCACCAGACCCAACGACGTCACTTCGGACACCTGGTGGCGAGTGCGGTCGCGGCCCAGCGCCTCGGTCAATCGGCGCAGGACCAGGTCGCGGTTGGACTCGAGCACCATGTCGATGAAGTCGATGACCACGATGCCGCCGATGTCGCGCAGCCGCAGCTGGCGCACGATCTCCTCGGCCGCCTCGAGGTTGTTCTTGGTGACCGTCTGCTCGAGGTTGCCCCCGGAGCCGGTGAACTTGCCGGTGTTGACGTCGACCACCGTCATCGCCTCGGTGCGGTCGATCACCAGCGTGCCGCCCGACGGCAGCCACACCTTGCGCTCCATCGCCTTGGCCAGCTGCTCGTCGATGCGATGCACCGCGAACACGTCCGGTCCGGTCTGCTCGTCCGACCCCTGTGCGGTCTCGTACTTCGAAAGCTTCGAAACCAGATCGGGCGCAACGGAATTCACATACTCGTTGATCGTCGTCCAGGCTTCGTCGCCGGACACGATGAGCCCGGCGAAGTCCTCGTTGAATAGGTCGCGGATCACCTTGACCAGCACGTCGGGCTCTTCGTAGAGCGGCACCGCGGCGCCGGCCGCCTTCTCCTTGGTCTCGGCCGCCTTGGTGTCGATCTGCTGCCAACGCTCCTGCAGCCGGGTGACGTCCTGGCGGATGTCCTCCTCTTTGACACCCTCGGAGGCCGTGCGGATGATCACGCCCGCGTCGGACGGCACCACCTCACGCAGGATTTCCTTGAGCCGCTGGCGTTCGGTGTCGGGCAGCTTGCGGCTGATCCCGGTCGACGACGCGCCCGGCACATAGACCAGATACCGGCCGGCCAACGAGACCTGGGTGGTAAGCCGTGCGCCCTTGTGGCCGACCGGGTCCTTGCTGACCTGGACGACGACGTAGTCGCCGGGTTTGAGCGCCTGCTCGATCTTGCGGTCCGACCCGCCCAATCCCGCGGCTTCCCAATTGACCTCACCGGCGTAGAGCACACCGTTGCGCCCGCGGCCGATGTCGACGAACGCTGCCTCCATCGACGGCAGCACGTTTTGCACGATGCCCAGGTAGATGTTGCCGACCAGCGACGCTGAAGCGGCGGAGGTGACGAAGTGCTCGACGACGATCCCGTCCTCGAGCACCGCGATCTGGGTGTACCGCGCGCCCGGGTGCGGCGGCTCGGTGCGGATCCGGTCGCGCACCACCATGACGCGTTCGACCGCTTCGCGGCGGGCCAGGAACTCGGCCTCGGTCAGGATCGGTGGGCGGCGCCGGCCGGCGTCGCGCCCGTCGCGGCGACGTTGGCGCTTGGCCTCGAGCCGGGTGGAGCCGTCGATGCCTTTGATCTCGCCGCTGCTGCCGTTGGAGCCGCCGTCACCACCGGATTTACCCGAGCGCGGCGCCCGCTCGTGCACCACGGTGTTGGGTGGATCGTCCGGCGACGGGCTGTCTTCGTTGTCGTCGCCGCCCCCTGACTTGCGCCGCCGGCGCCGACGGCGGCGCTTGTTGGCGGCCTCGCCCGAGCCGTTCTCGTCGTCGCCTTCGGAATCACCGTCCTCGGCGTCGGCCGAGTCCGCGCCGTCGGCGTCGTCGGATTCGCCGGAATCCTTGGTGTCCTTGGTCCTTGAGTCGTCCTCGTCACCGTCGGAGCCGCCCTGCTCGCCACGTCCCCGACCGCGACCCCGACGGCCACGGCGGCGACGGCGGTTGGCCGGCCGATCGCCCTGCTCGTCGTCGTCGTCGTCGGACTCCGAATCCGCCTCGACCTCCGCGCCGTCGTCGGCGGAGTCGTCGTCGTTGTCGTCGTTGTCTTCGGTGTGCGGGGCTGCCTGTCGCGGTTGCGGAGACACGAACAGCGGCATGTAATGCGGCAAGTCCGGCGCCGACTCGGCCGGCGCCGACTCGGGTCCCGCAGATTCAGCAACCGCCGCGCTGGTGAACGCCGGGAACACCGTCGGGGCCTTGGCGAACAGCATGTCGCGGACCTTGAGCGCATCCTCGCGGTCCACGCCGGACTGCACATTGCGTGCCTGCCCGTCGAGCCGGAACAGCGCGTCCAGGACCTCTTTGGTGGTGTTACCCAAAGATCGAGCGAGCTGATGGACTCTCAGGCGGTCCGGCAGTTCCTCGTGCCGTGTCGGCTCATTTGAAGATTCTGAAGTTGGGGCACCGTCTACCACG
The DNA here is from genome assembly GCA_963758775.1 of uncultured Actinomycetota bacterium. Lineage (GTDB taxonomy): Bacteria > Actinomycetota > Actinomycetes > Mycobacteriales > Mycobacteriaceae > Mycobacterium. The sequence goes on along the minus strand of CAVWWU010000007.1, from coordinate 310,325 downwards.
TATTCTCCTCAAGCCCCCGGGCGCGTCCATTCGACGCGGCCACGCGAGGGCTTCACTATGTGCCCGGGTCACTTCTCCCGGGCTTGTGATGGTCTCGCCCCGAGCAGCTCATCAAGAGCTCACTCGGCGCCGTGCTGAATGATGGCCTGACATGCCGCGCCATACCGTGGGATGAACGATTGTCGCGCTTGCCAAAGTCTTCATTCGGGTGTCCTTCGCCGGTCCGAAGCCGGTCCGACGACGTTCACCCGGAGTCAGTATTCCATATGCCTGGCCTCTGACTGGCCCAGCCCATGCCACTGTGCTAGGGGACGGCGCTCCCGCCCCGTTTGCCCTCGACGGTATGCGTCGCTATCAGGCAGGAAACCAGAGCGCGATCTCGCGCTGGGCCGACTCGGTCGAATCGGATCCATGCACCAGGTTGAACTGGGTCTCCAGCCCGAAATCCCCGCGGATCGTGCCTGGTGTGGCCTTTTCCACCGGGTCCGTGCCGCCGGCGAGTTGGCGGATCGCCGTCACCGCCCGTGGCCCCTCGACGATCAACGCCACCACCGGTCCCGAGGTGATGAATTCCAACAGCGAACCGAAGAACGGTTTGCCGTCGTGCTCGGCGTAATGCCGGCTGGCCAGCTCCTCGCTGACCTGCCTGAGCTCCAGCGCCGCGATGTTGAGGCCTTTGCGCTCGATACGGCTGATGATCTCGCCGATCAGCCGCCGCTCAACGCCATCCGGCTTGATCAGTACCAGGGTCCGTTCGGTCACGGCGGACAGCGTACAGAATCTGCTCAGTCCGGCGGCGAAAGCCTGCGCCGGACCTCCGACCGCAGGTAGGCGATCAGGGCCCACACGCCGGTGAACAGCAGGCCGATGAACCCCACCCCCGCGTATAGCGCAAAGCCGGCGAGCGGCACCGCTTGCGCAGCCAAGTTCACCCAGATCGCCCAGGGCCGGCGCTGCAAGCCGGTGAGCAGGATCAGCAGCACGGCCAGCCCGATCAGGTAGCTCAGCGACACCGCGGTCAGCCCGCCGCCGACCGCGCCGACCACCGGGATCGCCAGCAACACCACGACCGCCTCCAAGAGCAACGTCGCGGCCATCACCCCGCTGAAGCCCTTCCACGGGTCCGACTGGGGCTGGTCTCGAGGCTGGGGCTGGTCCTGGGTCATTGGGGATCACGCCCGAACAGGGTGCGGGCGGCCCCGGCCGTGGCCACCGACCCGGTGATGACGATCCCGGTGCCGGAAAGCACCGGCCCCTCCCCGAATGCGTCGCCGTCGGGTCCCTCCCACGCGGCGTCGTCGACCAGCGCGGTGGCGACGTCGATGGCATCGCGCAGGTTCTCGGCGGTGACCACCCGGTCCGGCCCGAAGCGCTCCCCTGCCACCAGCGCCAGCGACTCGACATCCAGCGCGCGCGGCGATCCGTTATGCGTCACGACGATGGAGTCGAACACCGGCTCCAGCGCGGCAAGAATGCCGTCGACGTCCTTGTCGGCCATCACGCTGATCACTCCGACCAGGGTCTGGAAGTCGAACTCCTCGGCCAGCGTCTGCGCCAGGGCGGCGGCGCCGGCCGGGTTGTGCGCGGCGTCGATGAACACGGTGGGCGCGCTGCGCATGCGTTCCAGCCGGCCGGGGCTGATCACCGCGGCGAAACCGGCCCGGACGGCGTCCACATCGAGCTGACGGTTCGCGCCCGCGCCGAAGAAGGCCTCGACGGCGGCCAGTGCCAGCACCGCGTTGTGCGCCTGGTGTTCGCCGTGCAACGGCAGGAAGACGTCGGAGTACACCCCACCAAGGCCCTGCAGCTGCAGCAGCTGGCCCCCGATCGCGACCTGGCGGCCCAGCACCGCGAACTCGGAATCCTCGCGCGCGACCGCGGCGTCGGCGCGCACGGTCTGCGCCAGCACCACCTCCATCGCGGCCGGCACCTGTCGTGCGATGACCGCGACGGCGTCCGGGGAGCCGTCCGGCGCCTTGTGGATGATGCCCGCCTTCTCCCCGGCGATTCCAGCGATATCGGCACCGAGGTATTCGACGTGGTCGACGCTGATAGGGGTGATGACGGCCACCGGTGCGTTGACCACGTTGGTGGCATCCCATCGCCCGCCCAGGCCGACCTCGACCACGGCGACGTCGACGGGCGCGTCCGCGAACGCGGCGAACGCCATCGCGGTGAGGACTTCGAACTTGCTCATCGCCGGGCCACCGTCGGCCTGCGACTGCGCGTCGACCATTTGCACGAACGGCTCGATCTCGCGGTAGGTCGCCACGTATTGCGCTGGGCTGATTGGCTTTCCGTCGATTGCAATGCGTTCCACGGCCGACTGCAGGTGCGGGCTGGTGGTCCGGCCGGTGCGCTGATGCAGCTCGCTCACCAGCGCGTCGACCATCCGGGCCACCGACGTCTTGCCGTTGGTGCCCGCGATGTGGATCGACGGGTAGGCCAGCTGCGGCGAGCCCAGCAGGTCCAGCACTGCGCTGATCCGGGTCAGGCTCGGCTCGATCTTGGTTTCCGGCCAGCGCTGATCCAGCAGGTGCTCGACCTGCAGCAGCGACGCGATCTCGTCCGGGGTGGGCACCGCATCGGCATCGGGCGGCTCGTCCGGCCCGTCCTCATAGGGGTCGAAAGTCACTGCAGCGCAGCCAGCCTGGCGGTGATCCGCTCGGTTTCGGATTGGGCCACCCGCTGGCGGTCGCGGATCTTGCCGACGACGGCTTCCGGCGCCTTGCCCAGAAACTCCGCGTTGTTCAGTTTCGCGGCGGTGGACGCGAGCTCCTTTTGCGCTGCGGCCAAATCCTTTTCCAGGCGGCGGCGCTCCGCGGCCACGTCGATGGTGCCCGACGTGTCGAGTTCGACGACGACCGTGCCCCCGTTCAGGCGCACCTCCACCGACGCCGACGGGCGGAATCCCTCGCCTGCCGCGGTGAGCCAGGCCAGCGAGGTCACCGCGGGCACCTGGGTGACCAGATCGGCTTCGGCGCTGCCGGCCAGCCGGGCCGGCACTTTCTGCCTGTCGGCCAGGCCCTGATCGCTGCGGAATCGGCGGACCTCGGTCACCATTTTCTGCATGTCCGTGATCCGTTGCGCGGCAACCTGATCCAGACTGATGCCGGCCGATTTTGGCCAGTCGGCGATCACCAGCGACTCTCCACCGGTCAGCGCCTGCCACAGCGCCTCGGTGACGAACGGGATGACCGGGTGCAGCAACCGCAACAGTGTGTCGAGCACCGCCGCCAGCACGGCGGTCGTTTGGGTGAACCCGTCGGCGAGCTGCGTCTTGGCCAATTCCACGTACCAGTCGCAGAACTCGTCCCAGGCGAAGTGGTAGAGCGCCTCGCAGGCCCGGCTGAACTCGTAAACGTCGAACGCCGAATCCACCTCGGCGCGAACCTCTTCCAACCTTCCCAGGATCCAGCGATCGGCGTCGGTCAGGTCGGCGAGATCGGGCAGCGGGGCCGGCCTCGCCCCGTTGAGCAGCGCGAACCGGGTGGCATTGAACAGCTTGGTGACGAAGTTGCGCGACGCGCGCACGGCATCCTCGCCGACGGCCAGGTCACCGCCGGGGCTGGCGCCGCGGGCCAGCGTGAACCGCAAGGCGTCGGCCCCGAACATCTCCACCCAGTCCAGCGGGTCGATGACGTTGCCCTTGGATTTGCTCATCTTCCGGCCGGACTCGTCGCGGATCAGCCCGTGCAGGAACACGTCGGTGAACGGGACCTGCGGCCCGCGATCGCCGCCGAGCGTGATGGCGTCGTCGTCGCCGACGAAGGTGCCGAACATCATCATCCGTGCCACCCAGAAGAACAGGATGTCGTAACCGGTCACCAAAACGCTTGTCGGATAAAACTTCTCCAACTCCGGAGTCTTTTCCGGCCAGCCCAGCGTGGAGAACGGCCATAGCGCGGACGAGAACCAGGTGTCCAGCACGTCGGGATCCTGTTCCCAGCCGTCCGGCGGGGTCTCGTCGGGGCCGACGCACAGCTGCTCGCCGTTGGGTCCGTACCAGATCGGGATGCGGTGTCCCCACCACAGCTGCCGGGAGATGCACCAATCGTGCATGTCGTCTACCCAGGCGAACCAGCGCGGTTCCAGGCTGGCGGGATGAATCACGGTGTTGCCGTTGCGCACCGCGTCGCCGGCGGCCTTGGCCAGCGATTCCACCCGAACCCACCATTGCAGCGACAGCCGTGGCTCGATGGGCTCGCCGCTGCGCTCGGAGTGTCCGACGCTGTGGGAGTAGGGCCGCTTCTCTGCGACCACCCGGCCCTGCGCCGCGAGGGCCTCGCGCACCTTTACCCTGGCCTCGAAGCGGTCCATGCCGTCGAATTGAGTTCCCGTGTCGACGATCCGGCCCTTGGTGTCCAGGATCGAGATCATCGGCAACTGGTGCCGCAGCCCGATTTCGAAGTCGTTCGGGTCGTGGGCGGGCGTGACTTTGACTGCGCCGGTGCCGAATTCGGGGTCGACGTGTTCGTCGGCGACGATGATGAGCTGCCGGTCGATGAAGGGATGCGGCAGCGTGGTGCCGACCAGGTGGCGATAGCGTTCGTCGTCAGGGTGCACCGCGACCGCGGTGTCGCCCAGCATCGTCTCGACCCGGGTGGTGGCGACCACGATGTGGGGCTGCGAATCGTCGAGCGAGCCGTACCGGAACGACACCAGTTCGCCGTCGACGTCCTGGTAGCTCACCTCGAGGTCCGAGATCGCCGTCTCCAGGATGGGTGACCAGTTGACCAGCCGCTCGGCCTGATAGATCAGTCCGGCGTCATACAGCCTCTTGAAGATCGTTCGCACTGCGCGCGACAGACCCTCGTCCATGGTGAACCGGTCGCGGCTCCAGTCCACGCCGTCGCCGAGCCGGCGCATCTGGCCGCCGATCGCGCCGCCGGATTCCCGCTTCCAGTCCCACACCTTGTCGACGAACAGCTCGCGGCCGAAGTCCTCTTTGGTCTTGCCGTCGACGGCGAGCTGCTTTTCCACCACGCTCTGCGTCGCGATCCCGGCGTGGTCCATCCCCGGCTGCCAGAGCACCTCGTAGCCCTGCATCCGCTTGCGGCGGGTCAGGGCGTCCATCATCGTGTGCTCGAGCGCGTGGCCCATGTGCAGGCTGCCGGTGACATTCGGCGGCGGCAGCACGACGGAATACGCCGGTTTGGCGCTGGCCGCGTCCGCCGCGAAGTACCCGGCATCCAGCCACTTCTGGTAGATCGCGCCCTCCGTCGCGGCCGGATCCCACGATTTGGGCAGGTCGGCGGCAGAGGGGTGGCTGGCGGTCACCGGTCAATTCTATGGAACCGCCACCGACGGACGCGTAAGCGCCCGAGGCTCGGCCGAGATCAGTGGCGATCAGGGAATCGTGAGCACCTGCCCCGGGTAGATCAGGTCGGGGTTGGGAACGCCGCTGGCGTCGGCGATCACCCGATATTTGTTGCCGTCGCCGTAGAAGCGTTCTGAGATCGCCCACAGGGTGTCGCCGGAGACGACGGTGTAGGTCCGCGCGGGTTCCGGCGCCGGGGGCTCCGGGGTGGCTTCTGCAACCGCCTCCTCGGTCGCCTCGATCACGGGCCCATCATCGGTGCCCGATTCGGCAGCGGGTTCCGGGTCGGCTTGCGGCTCGGGTGGCGGCGGGGCGTCCGTCTCGGTGTGCGTCGACCACACCGGGCGGTCAGCGGCGTAGAGCACCAGGTTGCGGTCGTCTTGAAGCACGAGCCTGACGTGCTCCTTGCCCTTGGTGTCGGTGTGCCAGATGGGCTTGTCCGTCGTGTACAGCACGAAGTTGCCGTCGGACTGCACTTCGGCGCGGACGACGTTCTGGCCGTTGGTCGACGTGTCCCACAGCGGCTTGCCGCGCGAGGCCAGCACCAGGTTGCCGTCGTCCTGCAGGGTGAGGGTGTAGGCCCCGTTGTTCGAGGCGATCGATTCGCCCCGGACGAGTTTTTGTCCTTCGGTGAGCGTGTCTGACATGAATTTCCCTCTCGATTTCTTTCGGTTACTGTTGTGGAAACCGCGCCGAAAACGCGCGCCAACATCCCAAATAGGTTGTGGCGCAGGTTATTTCTTGCCACCCAGCAGGCCGCCGAGAATCTCACCGAGCGCACCGCCCTTGCCGCCGAGCACGCTGCCCAGGACTCCGCCCAGAGACTTGTCGCCGGAACCGCCACCGAGGATGCTGCCCAGAATCTCGCCCAGAGCCCCACCGGAGGCTTCCTCTTTCTTGTGCGAGTTTGCGCTTTGCGCGCCATCGCCGCCGAGCCGCTTACCGATGTACGCCAACACGATTGGCAGCAGGATCGGCAGCAATTTCTTGACCAGATCGCTGTTGCCGGCGCCGCCCTTGGCCAGCGCCGCCGCGACCTCGTCGGTGTCGTTGCCGCCGAACAGCGCCGCGACGGCCTGCTGCCCGTCGCTCTCGCCGGCGGCGTGGCTGGTGGCGGCGGACTCGATGTCGCCGGCGTGCTCGGGATCTTGCGACTTGTGCTGCAAACCGCCGACAAGCACCGGCACCAAAGTGTGGACCGCGCTATCGACTTCGGCTTGATCAGCCCCGAGCCGGTCCGCGATTTCAGTTGTGGGGATTTGAGCGTAGAGATCGTCGAGATCGGCCATTGGTGTCCGCCTTCGCCGCCCGAAATGTTCAGGGCACCTACGACACTAGACCCCTGCGCCCGCCACCGAAAGGCGCAATTGCATTGAGAGTCAAACCAATTGCTCGATCTGCAGCGACACACCCGCGGCCGGGAACCGTGCCAACAACGCGTCGCCCATAGCGGACGCGGGGGTCAGCACCCCACGCAGGTCGGACAGCTTGTCACGGTCGAACGCCAACGCAAGACCGCACTCGCCCAACAGGACCGAAGTCGCCTTGTATCCCGGGTCACCCTGCTGCGCCATGCGCGCCACAAACCGCGCGCCACCGGTCGTGCTGGTGTAGGTCTCGGTGCGGTAGTAGCCGCGCTCTCGCGCCGCCGCGCTCGGGCCGGTGCCGGGTTTGGGGACCACCCGCTCCACCAGTCCACGGGGCAGAAACCGGAAATAGCGGCTGCCGAGCGCCGACGTCACGTTGCCGACCCCGTTGACCACCGCCGACGCCACCGGTGCGGCGGCCGAGGATCCCAGGCTCATGCTTTCGCTGTACCGGAAACGCCGACCGTATCCCCAGTCCAACAGGGCGTTGCTGCGGCGCACGATCCGCGTGTTGGCCGGCGCCATCATGAATCCGGCTGTCGACACACCGGTCAGCTCCGGCGCGATCTGCCGCCCGGGCCGCCGCGGCAGGTCGGGTTGGGCGCCGAGTTCGGGCTCGGCCCCGCGGTCGGGGCTCAGCGTGTAGGGATCGGCGAACTGGCGGCGCATGTCGGGGTCGCTGGAGACCGTGTGCAGCACCTCCAGCAGGGAAGCGATGGTACCCCCGGACAACCCACCCGACATGGAGCGCACCACGAAGTCGGTGTCGACGAGCTCGCCCGCGCCGGCCTCGCTCGCCGCCCGGTAGAGCGCGTAGACACTCAGATCCGAAGGCACGGAGTCGAACCCGCAGGAATGCACGACGCGGGCACCGGTGTCGACGGCCTGTTTGTGATACAGGTCGATGCTGTTGCGGATGAAGGGCGGTTCGCCGGTCAGGTCGGCGTAGTCGGTGCCCGCCCCCGCGCACGCGGCCACCAGCGGCAATCCGTAGCGCGTGTAGGGCCCGACGGTGGTGATCACGACCTGCGTCCGCGCCGCCATCTCGTCCAGCGTCGCCGGCGATGCCGCGTCCGCGGTCACCAGCGGCCAGGACTGCGCCGCTTCCCCGAGGGTGTCGCGAACGGCGCCCAGACGCTCGGTGGAGCGACCGGCCAGCCCGATCCGTGCACCCGAGCCGGCCTGGGCCAGATACTCAGCGGTCAGCTTCCCGACGAAACCAGTCGCCCCGTACAAAATGATGTCGAATTCGCGCGGCGTTGCGGTCACCGAACCGACGCTACTCTCCGGGCGTCATGGCCGAATCCAGCCACAGAATGAAAAGTGCCGGGCCAAATGGCCCGGCACTTCCCTGTTGCGTGTGATCAGCCACGCCGGCCGCAGACCGGCCAGGCGCCGATGCCCTGCGAGTGCAGGACGTTCTCGGCCACGCGGATCTGCTCCTCACGGCTGGCGCCGTTCGCGGATCCGGAGCCGCCGTTGGCTCGCCACGTGCTGGGGGTGAACTGCAAGCCGCCGGAGAAGCCGTTACCGGTGCTGATCCCCCAGTTCCCACCGGACTCGCACTGCGCGATCGCGTCCCAGTTGACGCTGTATGCGTGGTGGACGGGCGGAGCGTCCGGCGCAGGAGCGTTCGGGTCGCCAGGCGGGGGCGGCGGCGCGTCCGGGGGCGGCGGAGGCAGCGGAGCGCCCGGAGGAGGCGGGAGGTTCGGGTCGAAGCCCGCGGGTGCCGGCGCAGGAGGCGGCGGCGGGGCATCCGGACCCGGAGGAGGCGGAACGTTCGGGTCAAAGCCCACCGGTGCAGGAGCCGGCGGAGCGGCGTCGGGGGCCGGCGGCGGGGGCTGGTTCGGGTCAAAACCCACCGGTGCGTTCGGGTCGAGGCCCGGCGCGTCCGCGTGGGCGGTCGCAGTGACCGGCAGGGTCACGAGCGTGCCGGTGACCGCGGCGACCATGAGCGTCTTTCGGACGTTCTTCAAATCTGTTCCTTTCGCGGGGCGCGCGCCAACGCCAGCCCACGGATGTGGGTTGGTTGCTTAAATCCGTGCGGGATTGCTGCTTAGGGACGTGCCATCTCGTTCTGGCACGGCAGCGGGGGTCTGATCTGCCCGGCGGTTGCTACCGCCGGCTGCGGCGGCCCTCACGCGGTTGCCGTCCGCACCCCCGCTCACACGCGGGTCCGTGGATATTCGATTTTCGACCCGGGTTGTACCGAGCTATGTACGGACGCTACGAGACCGCAATCAATTCGTCACATCGAACAAGCAGCCGTGTCGCTCCAATAACGGTCCGATCACGACGAGGTCGCGGAATGGTCATTGCAGGTCAACGCTGCATTCCTGGCTCGCGGCAAAGATATGGCTCCGGCGCATAATCGTGACCCGAATCACGACGATTTTGTGACGTGGCCCACGGACTTTGACACGCACAAATACACCGGCACCCGCGGCCCCCCGGAACGTCCAAATGTTGGGTTTCGCAACGTTTTTGATCGCGGGGGCTTACCGCGCGCACGACCCGTCGCAGCCATCAAAGGAAGCCCACGTGCCTAGTTACGTTTGCCCGAACGATCCCGGCAAGCGGCGTGCACCAAATACATGCTGGCGCAACACAATAGGGCGACTGCAATTAGTAAGTTTGCGGCCGCAAGAAATTCGAGAAATCAAGCGCACAACTTATTGACGGCCAACATCGGTATAACTGAGCCGTGCTGAATTACGCAGTGCCCGCGCGGGATTCGGACTGGGCGGACTACGCCAGGGCCTGCAGGTCCGCGGCCGTGTTGACGTTGGTCAGCGGACGAGAGTCCGACAGCACGATCTGCTGCGCGTCGGAAGCGTCGATCAGGGCGCTCATCCGTCGCTCGCCGGAGGCGACCAGCCGCTCGACCCGGTCGGCCAAATCGGTGCGGTATACCGCTGCCAGGAAGTGGCTGCGACCGTCCCACGGCGACACGATTTCGGCATCGGTCTCTTCGGCAAGGCGGACCAGCTCGTCGATCAAATCTGGTGTCACAAGCGGCATGTCGACGGCGCAGACGAACGCGAGCCGCGCGCCCGCTTCGCCGGCGGCGCGCAAACCGCGCCCGGTCGCCGGCAACGGCCCCTGAAACCGCGAATCGTCGCGGATGATGCGGGCCTGCAGCGCGGGCAATGGCTGGCCCACGGCCGCCATCGCGAAAACCGGCTCGCAACGCTGCGCGATGATCCCGGTGACGTGTTCGATCATGGTGGTGGTTCCGCCGGGCACCAAAAGGGTGGCCTTGTCGCGGCCCATGCGCCGCGATTCGCCGCCGGCGAGCACGACCCCGGCAAGTGAGTTCGACATGGGGATACCTTAGTCGACGGTCCAGGTGTCGCGCCCGCGCAAAAGCGACTGCAGCGCAGCGGTATCCGACGCGGTGGACGACTGGGCAGCCTGCACCTGAGAGCGGGCCGCGTCGTCGTAGGTGGGCCGGCTGATGTGCCGGAAGATGCCCAGCACCGTGTGGTCGAGGTTCTGTTCGGACAGCCGCGACAGCGCGAACGCGTAGGCCGAGTCGTCGGTGTGCGCGTCGTGCACGACGATCTCTTCGACGGCGACGTCGGCGGTCTTGGCCACCTCCAAGCCGAACCCGGACTTCACCACGCAGTAGTCGCCGTTGGCGCCGAACACGATCGGCTCGCCGTGACGAACATTGATCACCCGCTCCTCGGCGCCCTCCTTGCGCAGCGCGTCGAACGAGCCGTCGTTGAAAATCGGGCAGTCCTGCAGGATTTCGACCACCGCGGCGCCGCGATGCTCGGCGGCCGCGCGCAGCACCTCGGTCAACCCGGCGCGGTCGGAGTCCAGCGCGCGGCCGACGAAGGTGGCCTCGGCGCCCAGCGACAACGACACCGGGTTGAACGGGTGGTCCAGCGAGCCCATCGGCGTGGATTTGGTGACCTTGCCGACCTCTGACGTCGGCGAGTACTGCCCCTTGGTGAGCCCGTAGATCCGGTTGTTGAAGAGCAGGATCGTGATGTTGACGTTGCGGCGCAACGCGTGGATCAGGTGGTTGCCGCCGATGGACAGCGAGTCACCGTCACCGGTGACCACCCACACCGACAGATCGTCGCGGGCCAGCGCGAGCCCGGTGGCGATCGCCGGGGCGCGACCGTGGATCGAGTGGAAGCCGTAGGTCTCCAAGTAGTACGGGAAGCGGCTGGAGCAGCCGATGCCGCTGATGAACACGATGTTCTCGCGGCGCAGGCCGAGGTCGGGAAGGAAGTTGCGGATCGTGTTGAGGATGACGTAGTCACCGCAGCCGGGGCACCAGCGGACCTCCTGGTCGCTGGTGAAGTCCTTACCCTTGAGTTGCTCGTCGGTCGTGGGCACACCGGCATGTTTGGTCAATGCCGCCGTCAGCCCCAGATCCTTGCCCGCTACATCGCCTATCAGATTCGTCACGAGCGCCGCTCCTCCTCATCGCTTCGCTCTGCATCGTCGCTGCGCGTCATGCGTTCGCTCCCACCGTCGCTGCCGCCAATCTGGCAACCATCGCCTTGTCTTGCTCGATCTCGGCCAGCGTGCCGCCAAGCGCGGCGCTGATGAGGCGGCTCACTTCGTCGGCCAGGAACGAGACGCCCTGGACCTTGCTGACCGACTGCACATCGACCAGGTACTTGCCGCGCAGCACCAGGGCCAGCTGGCCCAAGTTCATCTCGGGGCATACCACCTGCGGGTATCGCCGCAGCACGTCGCCCAGGTTCCTCGGGAAGGGGCTGAGGTGGCGGAGATGCGCGTGCGCGACCTTGGTGCCCTTGCGCCGCGCCCGCCGGCAGGCTTCGCCGATCGGTCCGTAGGTGCTGCCCCACCCGATCAGCAGCAGCTCGGCGTCCCCGGTCGGGTCGTCGACCTCCAGATCGGGAACGCTGATCCCGTCGACCTTGGCCTGACGTATCCGGACCATCAGGTCGTGGTTGACGGGCTCATACGAGATGTCGCCGGAGCCGTTGGCCGCTTCCAACCCACCGATACGGTGTTCCAGACCGGGGGTACCGGGAACGGCGAATTGGCGGGCCAGTGTCTCGGGGTCGCGCGCATACGGCTCGAAGGGCTCACCCGATTTGGCGACGACGCGCGTGATGGGCGGCAGGTCGTTGACGTCCGGGATGCGCCACGGCTCCGAGCCGTTGGCGATCGAGCCGTCGGACAACACGATCACCGGCGTCTGGTACGAGAGGGCGATGCGGACCGCCTCGAGCGCAGTCTGGAAGCAATCGGACGGAGACCGCGGCGCCAGCACGGCCACCGGCGACTCGCCGTTGCGGCCGTACAGGACCTGCAGCAGGTCGGCCTGCTCGGTCTTGGTGGGCAGGCCGGTCGACGGCCCGCCGCGCTGTACGTCGATGACGATCAGCGGCAGCTCGGTCATCACTGCGAGGCCGAGTGCCTCGGACTTCAGCGAGATGCCCGGGCCCGACGTGCTGGTGACCCCCAGCGCGCCGCCGTAGGAGGCACCGATGGCGGCGCAGATGCCGCCGATCTCGTCCTCGGCCTGGAACGTGATGACGTTGAAGTTCTTGTGCTTGGACAGCTCGTGCAGGATGTCGGACGCCGGCGTGATCGGGTAGCTGCCGAGGACGACCTGGATGTCCGCCAGCTGACCCGCCGCGACGATGCCGTAGGACAGCGCGGTGTTGCCGGAGATCTGCCGATATTCGCCGGCCGGCAACGACGCCTTGGACACCTCGTAGGTGGTGCCGAAGGCCTCGGTGGTTTCGCCGTAGTTCCAGCCCGCCTTGAGGGCCAGCACGTTGGCCTCGGCGACATCGGGCTTGCGCAGGAACTTCTCCCTGATGAAGGTCTCGCTGGTCTGGATCGGGCGCCCGTACATCCAGGACAGCAGGCCGAGCGCGAACATGTTCTTGGCGCGCTGGCCATCCTTTTTGGATGCGCCGATGGCTTCCACGGCGCCCAGGGTGAGGGTGGTCATGGGGACCGAGTGCACGACGTATTCCTCGAGCTCGTCGGTCTCCAGCGGGTTGGTGACGTAACCCACCTTCGTCAGGTTGCGCTTGGTGAACTCGTCGGCGTTCGCGATTACCATGCCGCCGCGCGGCAGGTCGCCGATGTTGGCTTTCAAGGCCGCGGGGTTCATCGCGACGAGCACGTCCGGCCGGTCACCGGCGGTCAGGATGTCGTAGTCGGCGATGTGAATCTGGAACGACGAGACACCCGGCAGCGTGCCTGCGGGCGCCCTGATCTCGGCGGGGTAATTCGGCTGGGTCGCCAGGTCGTTGCCGAAGAGCGCTGCCTCGGATGTGAACCGGTCGCCGGTCAGCTGCATCCCGTCGCCGGAGTCCCCGGCGAAACGGATGACGACATTTTCCAAGCGCTGTCGTTTTGACCCGGCACTAGGCACACCGGTATGAGACTCTGACCCGGCTTCGCTGCCATTCGGATCCACGTCTTCGCCTTCTATCTGTCTCAGGACAGGCACTCCGCGCTGCTGATTCAGGTTAACGCGCTGTCGGAGTGACTCCCCCACCTTCAGGTTTCATGTCACTGGCAGTACCGATTATGGCACTTTTAAGGAGTGTCTGTGGGCGCCTCAGAGTTCTGCCACACCACTATTTAGCTGGCAAAACAACCAGTAGCCGAGCAGCGGCATCGACCATCAGGGGAAACTGTGGCATTGGTCACTTTCGCCGAAACGTGGGTTCCCCGGCGCGCCTACCCAGGAGTAGCTAAGCGCTCTTATCGCGACGCTCGCCGCGGGACGGCTTGCGCGGCACGATCGTCGGCAGCACGTTGTCCTGCACGGTCTCCTTGGTGACCACCACCTTGGCGACGTCGTCGCGGCTCGGGATGTCGTACATCACGGGCAGCAGGACCTCTTCCATGATGGCGCGGAGGCCACGGGCGCCGGTGCCGCGGTGGATCGCCTGGTCGGCAATCGCGTCGAGCGCGTCGTCGCTGAACTCCAGCTCCACGCCGTCCATCTCGAACAGCCGGGTGTACTGCTTGACCAAGGCGTTCTTCGGCTCGGACAGGATCTTGACCAGCGATTCCTTGTCGAGGTTGGTGACCGAGGCGACCACCGGGAGGCGGCCGATGAACTCGGGGATCAAGCCGAACTTGATCAAGTCCTCGGGCATGACGTCGGCGAAGTGGTCGGCCGTGTCGATCTCGGCCTTGGAGCGCACCTCGGCGCCGAAGCCCAGGCCGCGCTTGCCGACGCGTTCGTAGATGATCTTCTCCAGGCCGGCGAACGCACCCGCGACGATGAAAAGCACGTTGGTGGTGTCGATCTGGATGAATTCCTGGTGCGGGTGCTTGCGGCCGCCCTGCGGGGGTACCGACGCCTGGGTGCCTTCCAGGATCTTCAGCAGCGCCTGCTGCACACCCTCGCCGGAGACGTCGCGAGTGATCGACGGGTTCTCGCTCTTGCGGGCGATCTTGTCGACCTCGTCGATGTAGATGATGCCCGTCTCGGCGCGCTTGACGTCGTAGTCGGCGGCCTGGATGAGTTTCAGCAGGATGTTCTCGACATCCTCGCCCACGTAGCCGGCCTCCGTCAGCGCGGTGGCGTCGGCGATGGCGAACGGCACATTGAGCATCTTGGCCAGCGTCTGGGCCAGATAGGTCTTGCCGCAGCCGGTGGGCCCGAGCATCAAGATGTTGGACTTGGTCAGCTCAACCGGCTCATAGCGGGAGTCGCGGCCCTTCTCACCGGCCTGGATCCGCTTGTAGTGGTTGTAGACCGCGACGGCCAGCGTCCGCTTGGCGGTGTCCTGCCCGATGACGTACCCCTCGAGGAATTCCCGGATCTCAGCGGGCTTGGGCAGTTCATCGAGCTTGACGTCGTCGGCGTCGGCGAGTTCCTCTTCGATGATCTCGTTGCAGAGGTCGATGCATTCATCGCAGATGTACACACCGGGACCCGCGATGAGTTTCTTGACCTGCTTTTGGCTCTTTCCACAGAACGAGCACTTCAGCAGATCACCGCCGTCTCCGATGCGCGCCATGATGCCTCAGGGCCTACTTCCTGGTCCGTACGTCGCCGTTAAGCCTTGCCGTGCCGCGTGTAATCTCCGACGCTACCCGCTATCTCGGGCCCGATGCGACCGTTGGGCCGAATCGCGTCAGTGATATTTCGGGGTGTCTCGGGCTGTCACACCTTTCCGTGTGAATGAACATATAGCTCGATCGCCTCCTGCACTGGCTGAGACGCGCAATAGGTGTCCTGGCGTGTCGCGGCCGTTACGCGACCGAGGCCCTGATACGTCACCCCCGAAACGCCACCCTACAGCGGCGCGGTGTACTTGGCGGGGACTTCGCGCTGATCAGCGAGCCCGGTTCGGACGGAACGGCGGCACGGCGGCACCTGTCAGGCGGTTTGGGCGGACAGCTTCCGGTACTCGAGAACGGTGTCGATGATTCCGTATTCCTTGGCGCCTTCGGCGGTCAGGATCTTGTCCCGGTCGGTGTCCTTGCGAACCACCTCGGCGTCCTTGCCGGTGTGGCGGGCCAGGGTGGTCTCCATCAGCGTGCGCATCCGCTCGATCTCAGCGGCCTGGATCTCCAGGTCGGAGAACTGACCCTGGATCACGCCGGACAGCGACGGCTGATGGATCAGGATGCGCGCGTTCGGCAGCGCCATCCGTTTGCCCGGCGTTCCGGCGGCCAGCAGCACCGCCGCCGCCGACGCGGCTTGTCCCAGACACACCGTCTGGATGTCGGCACGCACGTATTGCATGGTGTCGTAGATCGCCATCAGCGAGGTGAACCCGCCACCCGGCGAGTTGATGTACATGGTGATGTCGCGGTCCGGGTCCAGCGATTCGAGCACCAGCAGCTGCGCCATGATGTCGTTGGCCGACGCGTCGTCGACCTGAACCCCGAGGAAGATGATGCGTTCCTCGAACAGCTTGTTGTAGGGGTTGGACTCCTTGACACCAAAGCTGGAGTGCTCGATGAACGACGGCAGGATGTAGCGCGCCTGCGGTTGGATCCGAGGGTCAAGAGGATTCACTGGGGTTCTCCGTTGGTGATGTGGGCGGCGCGGGTGATGATGTGGTCGACGAAGCCGTACTCAAGGGCTTCCGGGGCGGTGAACCAGCGGTCGCGGTCGGAGTCCGCCTCGATGCGTTCGATCGACTGGCCGGTGAACTCGGCGTTGAGGCGGAACATCTCTTTCTTGATGACGGCGAACTGCTCGGCCTGGATCGCGATGTCGGCCGCGCTGCCCGTCACCCCGCCCAGGGGCTGGTGCATCAGGATGCGCGCGTGGGGCAGCGCGTAGCGCTTGCCCTTCGTGCCGGCCGCCAGCAGGAACTCGCCCATCGACGCGGCCATCCCCATCGCGTAGGTGGCGATGTCGCATGGCGCCAACACCATGGTGTCGTAGATCGCCATGCCCGCGCTGATCGATCCGCCCGGGGAGTTGATGTAGAGGTTGATGTCCTTCTCGGAGTCCTCAGCGGCGAGCAACAGAATCTGTGCGCACAGCCGGTTGGCGACTTCGTCGTTCACGTCCGAGCCCAGGAAGATGATGCGCTCGGACAGCAAGCGCTCATAGACCGAGTCGGTGAGGTTCAGACCCAACGAGTTCGAACGCATGTCACTCACGACTGGATTACCTGCTTTCTTTCAGTTCTGTATGCACGACACTAACCAACCCGGCCCACTGTTTGCTCCTCGCGCTCCCGCGCGTTCGCTCACAGCGTCATGCCTTGGTCGTCAGGCCTTGATCATGTGGTGGCTTCGTCGGAAGTCTCGTCGATGTCGTCGGTCTCGTCGGTCTCGTCGGCCTCGTCGGCCTCGTCGGCCTCGTCGGAAGTCTCGTCGGCCTCGTCGGCCTCGCTTGACTCGCCGCGCCGGCCGAAGAATTCAGTGGTGTCGATCGCGGTGCCGTCGGTGTCGGTGACGGTCGCCGCCTCGACGACAGCCGCCACGGTCAGCCCGCGCCGCACGTCGGCGAACATCGCCGGCAGCTGGTTGTTCTCCTGTAGATAGGTGAACAGCTGCTGCGGCTCGATGCCGTATTGCCGCGACGTCATCAACAGCCGTTCGGTCAGATCCTCCTGACCCACCTGGATGTCCAACTCGTCGGCCAACGCGTCGAGCAGCAGCTGGCGCTTGACGTCCTTCTCGGCGGCGCTGCGCGTCTCGGCCTCGAACTCCTCGCGCGACGAGCCACGCGCCGTGAGGACCTCGGAGAACCGGGCTTCGTCGTGGTCGAGGCCGTGCAGGGCGTTGTGAATCGCGCTGTCGAACTGGGCCTGCACGATCGCTTCCGGCAGCGGCACCTCGACCTGATCGAGCAATGCGTCCAGCGTCGCGTTTTGAATCTGCTCGGCCTGGCGGGCGCGCTTCATCATGCCCACCCGCTCACGCAGGCTGTCCCGCAGCTCGCCGATGGTGTCGAACTCGCTGGCCAGTTGCGCGAACTCGTCGTCAGCCTCAGGCAGCTCGCGTTCCTTGACCGACCGGACGGTGACGGTGACCTCGGCGTCCTGGCCCGCGTGTTCGCCGGTCGCCAGTTGCGCGGAGAAGACCTTCGACTCGTCGACGGACAGGCCGACGAGCGCGTCGTCGAGGCCCTCGATGAGCCGGCCGGAGCCGACCTCGTGGGAAATGCCGTCCGCACGGGCGCCGGGCACGTCCTCGCCGTCGGCCTCGGCGGTCAAGTCAATCGTGACCACGTCCTCGAGGGCGACCGGCCGAGTCACTTCGGCCAGGCTGCCGAACCGGGCGCGCAATGACTGCAGCTCGGATTCGACGTCGTCGTCGGTGACCTCGATCGAATCCACGGACACGGCCAGTTTCTCCAGGTCCGGCAGGTTGATCTCGGGCCGCACGTCGACCTCGGCGGTGAACGCCAGGTCCTGGCCGTACTCCTTGTTGGTGACGTCGATGTCGGGCTGGCCCAGCGGGTGGACCTCGGTGTCGGCCACCGCCTGGCCGTAACGGCTGGGCAGTGCCGCGCTGATGACCTCTTCGATGATCGCCGAACGGCCGACGCGGGCCTCGAGCAGTTTCGCCGGGGCCTTGCCGGGCCGGAAGCCGGGCACGCGGACCTGCTTGGCCAGCTCCTTGTAGGCCTGCTGGAAGTCGGGCTCGAGCTCGGCGAACGGCACCTCCACGCTGATGCGCACCCGGGTGGGGCTCAGTTGCTCGACACTGCTCTTCACGGGGTTGCTCCTTGTTCTTTGTTGCTGGTGGTTCGGTGGCCTTGCGAGCCGTGGCTGGGGCGCGCTTGGTCGGGGTGACAGGATTTGAACCTGCGGCCTTCCGCTCCCAAAGCGGATGCGCTACCAAGCTGCGCTACACCCCGGACTGACCTCGCGATCCTACGGCCCGTCAGGACTGCCCCCGCAGGGACCTGCGACCTCACGGAGCGGTCACGTAATGGGCTCGATTAGATTAGATGTCTCCCGACACGTACAGTCCTGCTCGACTAACACACTGCGGGCGTAGCTCAATGGTAGAGCCCTAGTCTTCCAAACTAGCTACGCGGGTTCGATTCCCGTCGCCCGCTCGGGCCTCCCCTCGGCTCGACATTGCGATCGACAGAAAGGCGCCATGAGCGACCTTAAAGCCGACCACAACGTTGATACCGACGTCCGAGGGTCATGCGTGCCTGAATTCGCGGGCGTACGCGACGCATTCGCGCGCAACTTTGCTTTGCAGAGGGAGGTCGGCGCGGCCGTCGCGGTCTGGGTCGACGGGGACCTCGTGGTCAACCTGTGGGGCGGATCGGCTGACGCGAAAGGTCGCCGGCCCTGGCGGCAGGACACCCTGACCACCGTGCTGTCCGGGACCAAGGGCCTCTCAGCCACCTGCGTCCACCAGTTGGCCGACCGCGGCGAGCTGGATCTGCAGGCCCCGGTGGCCCGCTACTGGCCCGAGTTCGCGCAGGCGGGCAAAGAAGACATCACCCTTGCCATGGTGATGAGCCACCGGTCCGGCGTGATCGGACCGCGCACCCGGATGCGCTGGGAACAGGTCGCCGACTGGGATTTCGTCTGCGAGCAGCTCGCGGCCGCCGACCCGTGGTGGGAGCCGGGGACCGCGCAGGGTTATCACATGACGACGTTCGGTTTCATCCTCGGCGAGGTGTTCCGCCGGGTGACCGGCCGGAGCATCGGTCAGTACCTGCGCACCGAGATCGCCGAACCGCTGGGCGCCGACGTCCACATCGGCCTGGCGCCGGGCGAACAACGCCGCTGCGCTGAACGGGTGAACAAGCCGCACGCGCGCGACCTGCTGGCCGACGTGCAGGCTCCCGGCTATCCGACCAGCCTGGACGAACATCCCAAGGCCGGGTTGTCGATCTCGATGGGGTTCGCCCCCGACGACGAACTGGGCTCCCACGACCTGACGCTGTGGCGCCAACTGGAGTTCCCCGGCACCAACGGGCAGGTGTCCGCGCTGGGGCTGGCGACGTTCTACAACGCGCTCGCGCAGGAGAAGCTGCTCAGCCGCGAGCACATGGACTTGGTTCGGGTGTCGCAGGGCGGCTTGGAGAGCGACCTGGTGCTGGGCCCCCGGGTCGCCGACCACGGCTGGGGTCTGGGGTACATGCTCAACCAGCGGTGTGTGAACGGACCGAACCCGCGGATGTTCGGCCACGGCGGCCTCGGTGGCTCGTTCGGGTTTGTCGACCTGGAGCACGGAATCGGCTATGCGTATGTCGCCAACCGCTTCGACGCGACCAAGGCCAACGCGGACCCGCGCAGCCTCGCCCTCAGCGACGAGGTCTACCGGGTGCTGGGCGTACTGCCGAAATAGCGAACACCCCCACCGTCCGGCGGGGGTGTTCTGGTGGCTATCTCAGCGGTGGTCCAATCCGCGGTCGTCGTGCCAACCACCACGGTCATCGTGGTGCCAGCCGGGGCGGAAGTTGTCGTGGCAGTGGGATCCGTCCCAGTTGTCTCCCCAGCCCGGGTCCCAGAAGTCGCCGGGGCACCATTGCGGGAACGGCCCAGGTTGGGCTTGGGCGACGGGGGCATCAATGGCGGCACCCACCCCTGCTACACCCAGGGCAGCAGTAAGGGCTAAAAACGTTGCGGCTAAACGAGGTTTTATCTTCACAGCATCAGTGGTTGCCCGACTCGATGCTTTCTAAACGGGTGCGGGTTGCACTCCGATAACGAAAAGATCTGCACCACATAACATTTGACACGCGATCGACGTCACTTTTGACAGTTGGGGCACCAGAACAGATTTCGCCCCTCGAGCAGGGTCGTGCTGACCGTCGTGCCGCACACGCGGCAGGGGTCGCCGGCGCGCCGGTACACATAGGTGCGGGGCCGATCGGGCCGGTACGACGGCGCACCGTGATCGTCTTCGGGACGCACCACCACGATTCTGCCGGTACGCAACCCTACCTTCATCAACGCCACCAGGTCGGTCCACGCCGCGTCGAATTCGGCTTCGCCGATCCCCCTGCCGGGTCGGAACGGGTCGATCAGGTGGCGGTACAGCAACTCGCTGCGGTAGACGTTGCCCACGCCCGCCATGACCGTCTGATCCATGAGAAGTGCCCCAATCGGTCTGCGGGACTTGGCGATCCGGGCCCAGGCCCACGACGGGTCAGCGTCCTTGCGCAGCGGGTCGGGCCCGAGCCTGGCCACCACGTCGCCGACCTGGGCTTCGTCCAGCACCTCGCACACCGTCGGGCCGCGCAGATCGGTGCCGTAGTCGGCGCCGATCATCCGCATCCGCACCTGCCCCTTCGCCTCCGGCGCCGGGCCGTCGCTAGGGCGGGGCCATTCGGTGAAGGTGCCGTAGAGGCCCAGGTGGACGTGCACGATCGGGCCGTCGGCGTAGTGATGGAACAGGTGCTTGCCCCAAACGCTGGTGCGCCGCAGGACGCGGCCGTCGACCACGGCCGCGGACGGAGCGAACCGGCCCTGCGGGCTCGAAACCGCGACGGGTGCCCCGGCGAAGCGGCGCTGATGCAACCGGGCCAGCCGATGCAGCGTATGCCCTTCGGGCACTCAATGACTCCTGGGTCTCAGGCCGGAGCGCCGGGTACCGGCGGCGCTTCGTGGGTGCGTTCGTAGTCGGCGAGAATATCGATACGCCGTTGGTGGCGTTCGGCTTTCGAAAACGGTGTGTCGACGAAGGCGTCGACGAAGGTCAGCGCCTCCTCGACGGTGTGCATGCGGCCGCCGATCCCGATGAGCTGCGCGTTGTTGTGTTCGCGGGCCAGCGTCGCGGTCTCCACGCTCCAGGCCAGCGCGCAGCGCGCCCCCGGCACCTTGTTGGCCGCGATCTGCTCGCCGTTGCCCGACCCGCCCAATACGATGCCCAGGCTGTCCGGGTCGGCGACGGTGCGGGTAGCGGCGGCGATGCAGAACGCCGGGTAGTCGTCCTCGGCGTCGTAGCTGAACGCGCCGCAGTCGATCGGCTCGTGCCCGGTTTTCTTCAGGTGCTCAATGATCTGTTGCTTGAGCTCGTATCCCGCGTGGTCTGAACCCAGGTAGACGCGCATGCCCGCCATCCTGTCAGCCACGCGCCGCCCGGGCTAGTCGAATTCGGGCTTTTCGTGGCGGGTGCGCTTCAGTTCGAAGAAGTGCGGGTAGGACGCGAAGATCACCGAGGCGTCCCAGAGCTTCCCCGCCTCTTCGCCGCGGGGAATCCGGGAGAGCACCGGCCCGAAGAACGCCACGCCGTTGACGTGGATGGTCGGGGTGCCGACGTCGTCGCCGACCGGGTCCATCCCGGCGTGGTGGCTCTTGCGCAGCGCCTCGTCGTAAGCATCGCTGGTAGCCGCCTCGGCCAGCTCCGCGGGTAGCCCCGCGTCGCTCAGCGCCTGCTTGATGACCTCGTCGAGCTCCTTGTTGTTCTCGTTGTGGATCCGGGTGCCCATCGCGGTGTAGAGCGGTTCGAGCACCTTCGCGCCATGCGCCTGCTCGGCGGCGATCGCCACCCGGACAGGTCCGTACGCCTGCTTCATCTTCTCGCGGTATTCCTTGGGCAGGCTTTCGCGGTTCTCGTTGAGCACCGCCAGGCTCATGACGTGGAAGTTCACCTCGATGTCGCGGACCTTCTCGACCTCGAGGATCCAGCGTGAGGTAATCCAGGCCCACGGGCACAGCGGGTCGAACCAGAAATCGGCGACGGACTTCTCGGGCATTAGCGCAGTCCTCTCAAGGCATAAACGGTCACAACACCGCCTCAACACAACCGTAGTCGGCGCTCGCTTGTTCCCGATCTGCGGGGCGAGCCCGGCACGCTCTAAGTTGGAGGCGTGGCTCTTCCTAACCTCACCCGGGACCAGGCGGTCGAACGCGCCGCCCTCATCACCGTCGACAGCTACCAGATCGCCCTCGACATCACCGACGGTAACGGCGCTCCAGGCGAACGCACTTTCCGCTCCACCACGACCGTCGAATTCGCCGCCCTCGCCGGCGGCGACACGGTCATCGACATCGCCGCCCGGACGGTGCGCAGTGCCACGCTCAACGGCCACGAGCTCGACGTGTCCGGATATGACGAATCGACCGGGATCCCGCTGCGGGGACTCGCCGAGCACAACGTGGTCGTCGTCGACGCCGACTGCCACTACTCCAACACCGGAGAGGGCCTGCACCGCTTCGTCGACCCCGTCGACAATGAGGCCTACCTCTACTCGCAATTCGAAACCGCCGACGCCAAGCGGATGTTCGCCTGCTTCGACCAGCCCGACCTCAAGGCCACGTTCGACATCCAGGTGACCGCGCCCAAGCACTGGAAGGTGGTCTCCAACGGGGCGGCCGTGAGCGTCGAGAACGGCGTGCACACCTTCGCCACCACCCCGCGGATGAGCACCTATCTGGTGGCCCTGGTCGCCGGGCCGTACGCGGTCTGGGAGGACGCCTACACCGACGAGCACGGCGACATTCCGCTGGGCATCTACTGCCGGGCCTCGCTGGCGGAGCACATGGACGCCGAGCGGTTGTTCACCCAGACCAAGCAGGGATTCGGCTTCTACCACAAGAACTTTGGGCTGCCCTACGCGTTCGGCAAATACGACCAGCTGTTCGTGCCCGAATTCAACGCCGGCGCAATGGAAAACGCGGGCGCCGTGACGTTCCTCGAGGATTACGTCTTCCGCAGCAAGGTCACCCGGGCGTCGTATGAGCGGCGCGCCGAGACGGTGCTGCACGAGATGGCGCATATGTGGTTCGGCGACCTGGTCACCATGACCTGGTGGGACGACCTCTGGCTCAACGAGTCCTTCGCCACCTTCGCATCGGTGCTATGCCAAAGCGAGGCAACGGAATTCACCGAGGCGTGGACCACGTTCGCCACCGTCGAGAAGTCCTGGGCGTACCGCCAGGACCAGCTGCCGTCGACGCACCCGATCGCCGCCGAGATCCCCGACCTGGCCGCCGTCGAGGTGAACTTCGACGGCATCACCTACGCCAAGGGCGCTTCGGTGCTCAAACAGCTCGTCGCCTACGTCGGGCTGGAGCACTTCCTGGCCGGGCTGCGGGATTACTTTCGCACCCACGCGTTCGGCAACGCCACGTTCAGCGACCTCGTCGGCGCCTTGGAGAAGGCATCGGGACGCGATCTGTCCGACTGGGGTCAGCAGTGGCTGAAAACCACCGGGCTGAACACGCTGCGGCCGGATTTCGATGTCGACGCCGACGGCAAGTTCACCCGGTTCGCCGTGACGCAGAGCGGTGCCGCACCCGGCGCGGGCGAGACCAGGGTGCACCGGGTCGCGATCGGTATCTACGACTCGGACGTTTCTGATGGATCCGGCAAGCTGGTGCGGGTACACCGCGAGGAACTGGACATCGACGGCGCGGAAACGGAAGTCGCTGCGCTGGTTGGCGTTTCCCGCGGCAAGCTGATTCTGGTCAACGACGACGACCTCACCTACTGCTCATTGCGACTGGACCCCGAGTCGCTGCAGACGGCGTTGGAGCGGATCGCCGACATCGCCGAACCGCTACCGCGCACCCTGGTCTGGTCTGCCGCGTGGGAGATGACCCGCGAGGCCGAACTGCGCGCCCGCGACTTCGTGGCTCTGGTGTCAGGCGGGATACAGGCCGAGACCGAGGTCGGTGTGGCGCAGCGGCTGCTGCTGCAGGCGCAGACGGCGCTGGGCTCCTACGCCGAGCCCGGCTGGGCCCGCGAACACGGCTGGCCGCAGTACGTCGACCGGTTGCTGGAGCTGGCGCGCGCGGCCACGCCGGCGTCCGACCATCAGCTCGCCTTCGTCAACACGCTGTGTTCGTCGGTGCTGTCCCCCCGGCATGTCGAGTTCCTGACGGCCTTGCTCGACACCGACCCTGCTGAGCTCGGCTTGGCGGGCGTGAACGTGGATACGGATCTGCGCTGGCGCATCGTGAGCGCGCTGGCGGCGGCCGGGGCCATCGACGCCGACGGCCCGGACACACCGACGATTGATGTTGAGGCACAACGCGACCCGACCGCAGCGGGCAAGCGGCACGCCGCCCAGGCCGCGGCGGCGCGCCCGCAACTCGACGTCAAGGAGAAGGCATTCACCACGGTGGTCGAGGACGACACACTGGCCAACATCACGGCCCGCGCGATCATCGCGGGCTTCGCCGCACCCGGTCAGGGCGAGCTGCTCAAGCCGTTCACCGCGCGCTACTTCGCGGCCATCCCCGGGGTCTGGGCGCGCCGGTCCAGCGAGGTCGCGCAGACCGTGGTGATCGGGCTGTATCCCTACGGCGATATCAGCGACGACGCCATCGCCGCCGCCGACGAGTTTCTGAGCGCCCCGGAATCCGAGGTACCGCCGGCTTTGCGCCGGCTGGTGCTGGAGGGACAGGCCGCGATCAAGCGGTCGTTGCGGGCGCGCCATTTCGACGCCGGCGACGCTGGCTGACCGGTTACCGGTAGCCACCGTCGGACAGACCGGCGTCGTCCTCGAGCCTGTTCGTCTGGCCGAAGGCCCGCTCGCGGACCAGTTCCCAGCCGTAGTCGGTCAGCATGCGGAAGTATCCCTTCGCGGCCCACTGCACGCAGTGCCGCTCCTCGTGGTGCAGCACGCGGTCCAGGTTGAGGCCGCTCTGCACGGGCACACCCCGGCGATCGGTGTACCAGGCGCGGCCGGAGCGCACGATTCGGCGCAGCTGCTCGCAGGGGTCACCGCAGCGGTCGATGTTCACCATGAAGATGTCGCCCCAGGCCGTCCCACCCTGCTGGCTGAACAAGCCCTGGATCCGGTTGCCGCCCAAGCCCATCAGCATGCCGTTGGGCGTCGCGACCAGACGCGCACCGTTGCGGTGGACGAACCGGACGTCGCGGCGGTAGCTCCAGTTGTTGCCGCGCTGCCGGTCCTTGATGCGTTGAACCTCGTCGGCCGAATAGGGCGCCTCGGGAAAGTCGTTGGTGACGCCGGGCTGCTCGCCGGCCGCGGCGTAGCCGGTACCCGCGTTGAAGATGTAGGTCATCAGCACCGCTTTGCGCGCGTCGCTGCCCGTGGCACGTCGCGGGATGAGGAAGAACGACTTGCCGTCGGGGTCGGTGATCTCCTCCATCCCCTGGAGAATGCCGAAGCTGTCGGGCGTGACGCCGTGCCGACGCGTGATCTCGGCGGTGACGTCCGCCGAAACGCCCCTATTCGCGGCGTTTTCCAGCCACGCGTCCAGCCACTCCCGGTGGTGCAAGCTCGGCTTTCTAGGCCGGGGAGATCCCCGCACTGAGCACGCGGATCGCGCTGACCAGCCCGTCGACCAGGTCGCCCTGCTCGAACGCCGACGAAGCCGCCGCGACCCCGAGGGGTGCGGCCGTCTCAGCACCGCGCCCGCGGACGCGAGTGCCGTAGACCACCTCGATGGCGCACTGGTCCGGCGAGACCGCGAGCAGCACCGCGTCGTCGGGCGTGGGCACCTGGGCCAAGATCTCGCGCGCCCGTGCGGCGGTGTCGCCGCCCAGGTCGCCGATGTAGATGGCGAATCGTGCCAGAGATGCCCGCGAGCCGTATTTCAGGGCGTCGTCGATGGCGACGAGGTCGTTGGTCGAAAACGGGAAGTGCACGGAAAGCTCACCGGGCTCGGTGACTCCGGAGACGCGACCGCTGGTGGTGATCACCGAACCCCTGGGGAGGCCGGCGGTCTCGATCGTCGCTACTTCACCACGTGCCACTGGCGCCACCTCCGACTGTGAACTCCGTGTCATGCCCGCCATGTCCGTGGGCGGCGCCGACGGCCTCGTCCGTGGCGGCCCACAGGATCGGCGGGTGCGTCCAGGGCTCCGACAACTTGTAGCTATCGGGGTGGGGTCCCTTGCCACGCCAGATCAGCGCCGCCAGCGCAGCCACCAGCAACAAGGGGATTCCCACGATTAACAGGTGGATCTCCATAGTGCTCACGACGCAAACCGTATCCCACCGTCCGCGCTACCGGCGCACCTAGGGCGGGAGAAATTCTCTAGGCGCGGGGCTGCGAACGCCGGGCGGCTCGCGCGGTCGCCGCCTCCGCGTCCATGTGAGCCGCCTCCGCGGGTGTCGGGGCGCTGCCGCCGAGGCGGTGGGGGACCCAATGTTCACCGGCCGGATGGTGGTAGTCCTGCTGGGCTTGGTCGAGAAGGGTGCTCATCGATTCGCGCAGCGCGGCATTGGTCGACGAAACGTCGGTGCCGGGGGCCAGCGGTTCGCCGATCCGAACGGTCACAGGTAGCTTGTTGCGGCCCAACTGCCTGGGATGGCCCTTGGTCCAGATTCGTTGGCTGCCCCACACGATGAGCGGGACGATCGGAACATTGGCTTCGTATGCCATCCGGGCGGCACCCGTCTTGAACTCGGTGAGTTCGAAGCTGCGGCTGATGGTGGACTCCGGATAGATTCCGACCACGAAGCCTTCAGTTAGCCGCTGCACGGCCAGTGCGTAGGCGTCCGCGCCGGCGCTGCGATCAACCGGAATTGTCTTGGTGTGTTTGATCGCGAAGTTGACGATCTTCTGCTGCTGGAGTTCACCCTTGACCAGGTATCGCAACCGGCGTCCCCGGCGGCGCGCGGCCAACCCCGCCGCCAGCCAGTCGACATAGCTCGTGTGGTTGATCGCGACCACCGCACCGCCGCGATCGGGAATGTTTTCCTCACCGATGTAGGTGATGCGGGCTCCGACGGCCCAGAAGAACGTCTGGGCCATCATCTCCATGGTGCGATACGTCGCCTCCATCAACGATCACCGCTTGCGCAAAATCGCAAATTTCTCATGTCCGTCTCATGTCGCGGTGACCTGTTCTGTGGTGCGAGACTCGGCGTCCCCGCTGCATCCAACCGTAGGCGATGGCGTTCTAGAGCTTTCATAAAGGTGCGGGTGCGACATTGGCCGCGTGCAACAGCCAGCGACCATCAGCGGCGTCAGAAGCCCTTACTTTGGGCGCCACGCATTTGCCGCGGATGGTTCACACTCCCCCCTTTGCTCCGCGATCCGACCCACGGACGTTTTTCATCACCGTGACTTTTACGTCCACGATCGCGAACCCGTCATCC
Source organism: uncultured Actinomycetota bacterium (assembly GCA_963758775.1). Lineage (GTDB taxonomy): Bacteria > Actinomycetota > Actinomycetes > Mycobacteriales > Mycobacteriaceae > Mycobacterium. The sequence continues at coordinate 283,204 of CAVWWU010000007.1, read as the reverse complement.
GACCGAATAGGCCAAGGTTGCACCGAATCGACAACGGGCGTGCTGCGGACGTGGTCATGACCCTGGCCGGCAGTGCACACGTGCCTTGCCCGACGGCATTCGGCGTCTCGAAGGCCCATGATGGCGGTCGGGTCTCCCGGTTGCTGGCGCGCCGGTGCGGATGCCCGCTGTTAGGCTTCGCGCCATGCATACGGCGTTTGCTGGCTCCGAGTGCCGCGCCCTTGTGCGCTGTTGTCGCTGACCCCTACGACCCGTCTGCGGCCTGCTCCGGAATTGGTGAATCTCCCTACTTCAGTTGCCTTTCCGCGATAACGGGACAAAACCCCCTCAAGCCCGGCACTGGAAGGTCACGCGATGCTCAACCACACGGCGCACCGGCGCCGGGTCCGGGATGCGGCAATGCTCGCTCTGGTCGCCGGGGTGGTTGCAGGGTGCGGCGGCGGAGCCAGTGATGCCGTCGGCGGCGGCGGGCTGAGAAACGCGAACACGAAGATCACCCTGGTGGCCTACTCGGTGCCAGAACCGGGCTGGAGCAAGGTGATTCCGGCGTTCAACGCCTCGGCCGAGGGCAAGGGCGTGCAGGTCGTCACCTCGTACGCCGCCTCGGCCGACCAGTCACGGGGCGTGGTCGAAGGAAAGCCCGCCGACGTCGTGAACTTCTCGGTCGAGCCCGACATCACGCGACTGGTCAAGGCCGGCAAGGTTTCTCCGGACTGGGACACGGACGCCTTCCGCGGTATCCCCTTCGGGTCCGTTGTCACTCTGGTGGTGCGCAAGGGCAATCCGAAGAACATCAGGGATTGGGATGACCTGCTGCGGCCCGGGGTCGAGGTCGTCACGCCCAGCCCGCTGAGCTCGGGGTCGGCCAAGTGGAATCTGCTGGCCCCGTACGCCGTCAAGAGCGAGGGCGGCCGAAACGTCAACGCGGGCATCGAGTTCATCAGCAAGCTCGTCCACGAGCATGTCAAGCTGCGCCCCAGCTCGGGTCGCCTGGCCACCGACGTCTTCATCGAGGGCAGCGGCGACGTGTTGATCAGCTACGAGAACGAGGCCATCGCGGCCGAGCGGCAGGGCAAAGCCGTCGAACACGTCAGCCCACCGCAGACCTTCAAGATCGAGAATCCGGTGGCGGTCGTGACCACCAGTACGCACCTCGACCTGGCCAACGCGTTCAAGAACTTCCAGTACACCGCGGCTGCCCAAACACTCTGGGCGCAGGCAGGTTTCCGGGTGATCGATCCCGCCGTCGCCAGTGTTTTCCGCGATCAGTTCCCGGTGCCGATCAAGCAGTGGACGATCGCCGACTTGGGCGGTTGGAGCGCTGTGGACTCGCAGCTGTTCGACAAGGCCACCGGTCGCATCACCAAGGTCTACCTGCAGGCCACGGGATGACCGCCGCGACCGAAATAGCCCAGGCCGACGAGGAACTCCCGCAGCGGCCGGCGCCAACCCGCACGCCCGCACGGGATCCCGGCACGTCGCTTCGCGTCGGCGTCGCGTCGCTGTGGCTCTCGGTGATCGTGCTGCTCCCGTTGGCCGCGATCGCGTGGCAGTCGATCGGCGGTGGCTGGGAGGCCTTCTTCCTGGCGGTCACGTCGCATGCCGCGCTGGAGTCGTTCAAGGTGACCGTGCTGGTGTCCATCGCGGTCACGATCATCAACCTGCTCTTCGGCCTGGCGACCGCCTGGGTGCTGGTGCGTGACGACTTCGTCGGCAAGGGCTTTATCGACGCGATCATCGATTTGCCGTTCGCGCTGCCGACCATCGTCACCAGCTTGGTGATGCTGGCCCTGTACGGCAAGAACAGCCCGATCGGCGTGCACCTGCAGCACACGCCCCCGGGGGTGACGATGGCGCTGACATTCGTCACGCTGCCGATGGTGGTGCGTGCGATTCAGCCGGTGTTGCTGGAGATCGATCGCGACGTCGAGGAGGCGGCGTCGTCGTTGGGCGCCAGCCGCATCCAGGTGTTCACGACGATCGTGCTGCCGTCGCTGCTCCCCGCGTTGCTCTCGGGCGCCGGACTGGCCTTCTCGCGCTGCATCGGCGAGTTCGGCTCGGTGGTGACGATCGGCGGGCAGGTGCCGGGCAAGACCGAGGTCTCGTCCCAGTGGATCCGCGCCCTGATCGAGAACGACGACCGCACCGGTGCCGCCGCGATATCCATTGTGCTGCTGTCTATTTCCTTCACCGTGCTGCTGCTCCTTCGGATCGTGGGCGGGCGTAAGGCCAGGCGCGAGGAGAAGGCCACATGACTCCGGCGCCATGGGTCCGTTTCCTGACCCGATACACGGTGTTGGCCTACATCGGCATCATGCTGATCGTGCCGGCGTCGCTGATCCTGTATCGCACGTTCCGGCCCGGATTTCAGCAGTTCTGGGCCTGGGTCACCACCCCGGCTGCCATTGCGGCGCTGGACCTTTCGCTGCTGGTGGTGGCCATCGTGGTGCCGCTGAACGTGGTATTCGGCGTACTGGTGTCGATACTGTTGGCGCGCAACAGGTTCCGCGGCCGGTCACTGCTTCAGACCGTCGTCGACCTGCCGTTCGCCGTCTCCCCCATCATCGTCGGCGTCGCCCTGATCCTGCTGTGGGGGTCGGCTGGGGCGTTCGGCTTCATCGAGAACAACTTGGGATTGAGGATCATCTTCGGCGTACCGGGCATCGTGCTGGCCAGCATCTTCGTCACGTTGCCGTTCGTGGTGCGCGAGGTCCAGCCAGTGCTCGTCGAGGTGGGAACCGAGCAGGAACAGGCGGCGGCGACGCTGGGTTCGGGCTCGTGGCAGACTTTTTGGCGGATCACGCTGCCCTCCATCCGTTGGGGTCTGACCTATGGCCTGGTGCTCACCACCGCCCGCACGCTGGGCGAATTCGGCGCGGTCATCATGGTGTCGTCCAACCTGCCGGGGGAATCGCAGACACTCACGCTGCTGGTCAACGACCGCTACAACCGCGGGGCCGAGTACGGCGCGTACGCGCTGTCGACGCTGATGATGGGCGTCGCCCTCTCGTTCTTGATCGTCAAGGCGATTCTGCTGCTTCGCCGGAGACGCGCGAAAGTGCAAGCCTGACAGGAAGATAGGACTATGACCGAAACCGACAACGCGATCGTCGTGCGCGACGCCTACAAGCACTACGGCGAGTTCGTCGCGCTGGACCACGTGGATTTCGTGGTGCCCACCGGGTCGCTGACGGCGCTGCTGGGCCCGTCGGGGTCGGGCAAGTCGACGCTGCTGCGCGCGATCGCGGGGCTGGACCAGCCCGACAGCGGCACCGTGACGATCAACGGGCGCGACGTCACCCGGGTGTCCCCGCAGCGGCGCGATATCGGGTTCGTGTTCCAGCATTACGCCGCCTTCAAACACCTGACCGTGCGCGACAACGTCGCCTACGGCCTCAAGATCCGCAAGCGGCCCAAAGCCGAGATCAAAGACAAGGTCGACAATCTGCTCGAGGTGGTGGGGCTCGCGGGATTTCAGACCCGCTATCCCAACCAGCTCTCCGGTGGTCAGCGCCAGCGCATGGCCCTGGCGCGCGCGCTGGCCGTGGACCCGCAGGTGTTGCTGCTCGACGAACCGTTCGGCGCGCTGGACGCCAAGGTCCGCGAAGACCTGCGGGCCTGGCTGCGCCGCCTGCACGACGAGGTACACGTCACCACCGTGCTGGTCACCCACGACCAGGCCGAGGCACTGGACGTGGCCGATCGCATCGCGGTGCTCAACAAGGGCCGCATCGAACAGGTCGGCACCCCCACCCAGGTCTACGACTCCCCCGCCAACCCCTTCGTGATGTCCTTCCTCGGCGCCGTCTCGGTGCTCAACGGGGCCCTGGTCCGCCCGCATGACATCCGGGTGGGACGCAACCCCGACATGGCCATCGCCACCGCCGATACCAGCGCGGCGGCCCTCGGAGTCGTGCCCGCCACCGTCGACCGGGTGGTGGCGCTCGGTTTCGAGGTGCGCGTCGAGCTGACCAGCGCATCCAGCGGTGGACCGTTCACCGCCCAGATCACCCGCGGCGACGCCGAAGCCCTCGCGCTGAAAGAAGGCGACACCGTCTACGTGCGCGCCACCCGGGTACCGCCCATCGCCGACGAGGACCAGGTCACGGTCGCTACGGCATGATAAGGCGTGATTACGCCGCACCTTCGCCGAGGTAGCGGGCCCAGGCCGGATCCATCTCCTTGACGGTGGACAACAGCCGCCAGTGCTGGCCCGTCGGCGGGACCGGCGCGCGACGCAGCGCCCAGCCGAGCTCGGTCAGCAGCCTGTCGCCCTTGCGGTGGTTGCAGGTCGAGCAGCACGCGACGCAGTTCTCCCACGAGTGGTCACCGCCGCGGCTACGCGGCACCACGTGGTCGACGGTGTCGGCGCGGGCCCCGCAATAGGCGCAGCAGAAGCGGTCGCGGTGCATCAGCGCGGCGCGGGTCATCGGGACGCGGGCCCGGTAGGGCACCCGCACGTAGGTGCGCAGCTGGATCACCGACGGCACCACGATCGAATGCGTCGCCGAGTGGATGACCGGGCCCGCCGGATCGTGGTGCACGATGTCGGCCTTACCGCAGATCACCATGACAATCGCCCGCCGCATCGGCAGCGCGGTCAGCGGCTCGTAGGTGGAGTTCAACAACAGCACCCGCCGGCGACTCCAGATCGACGCGCTTTCGTGGCGGTTGGGGGGATGCGTTTCGGCCCCCGGGGTGGGGCGGTGGGAATGAACGGCGTGCAGGCATGACGCGGTCGCGGGTCCGGTCAGCCCCGCCGCGGCACCCGAACTGTGGTGGCTGCGGCGTTTCTTGCCATGCGCCATAGATCCTCCGCGGATAGTCCACCATGATTTGCCGCCAATAGCACGCCTATTGCCGGTGCGCGCCATGTCAAACCGGTGAACAGCCGGAAGCAACAGGGCCCAGGGACCGCCCAAACCGGCCCATGCACCACAATGGCGGGGATGGATCAGCAGCAACAGTCCTTCTACGACGCCGTCGGCGGAGCCGAGACTTTCAACACGATCGTGGCCCGCTTTTATGCGCAGGTCCCCGAGGACGAGATACTGCGCGAGCTTTATCCAGCCGATGATCTGCAGGGCGCCGAGGAGCGGCTGCGGATGTTCCTCGAGCAGTACTGGGGCGGCCCACGAACCTACTCCGACCAGCGCGGACACCCGCGGCTGCGGATGCGCCACGCCCCGTTTCGAATCACCCCCATCGAGCGCGACGCGTGGCTGCGGTGCATGCAAACGGCCGTGGCGTCGATCGATGCGCAGACCCTGGACGACGAGCACCGCCGCGAACTGCTCGACTACCTCGAGATGGCCGCCCATTCGCTGGTGAACTCCACCTGGGGCTAGCCCGCCCGAACAACAGTTCTCGAGAAATTAGCCGCCAATTCGCGCACAGATGGCACGGTGACGAGCGGTTACGGTGGTAGCAATTCAGCGGTGACACGTCCCGGCTTGAGACTGAACGGAGCGATATGAGCCCCGGTTCTGCGTGGTGGTCGAATGCGGTGTTCTACCAGGTATATCCGCGATCGTTCGCCGACACCAACGGCGACGGTGTCGGCGATCTGGACGGCGTGACGGCCCGGTTGGACTACTTGAAGCAACTCAGCATCGACGCGATCTGGCTCAGCCCCGTCACCGTCTCACCGATGGCCGACCACGGCTATGACGTTGCCGATCCGCGCGACATCGACCCCCTCTTCGGCGGCATGCCCGCGATCGACCGGCTGATCGCGGCGGCGCACGAGCGCGGCATCAAGATCACCATGGACGTGGTGCCCAACCACACCAGTTCGGCGCATCCGTGGTTCCAGGAGGCGCTGGCCGCCGCGCCGGGCACCGACGCCCGCGGGCGCTACATCTTCCGCGACGGTCGCGGACCTGAGGGGGCACTGCCGCCGAACAACTGGACCGCGGTGTTCGGCGGGTCGGCCTGGCAGCGCGTTGTCGAACCGGACGGCAATCCGGGCCAGTACTACCTGCACCTCTTCGACACCGAGCAACCGGACCTGAACTGGGACAACCCCGAGGTCTTCGACGACTTCCAGAAGTCGCTGCGGTTTTGGCTGGACCGCGGGGTGGACGGCTTCCGCATCGATGTGGCGCACGGGATGGCCAAGCCGCCCGGCCTGCCCGACGCGGCAGACAACGTCAAGGTGTTGAGCCACAGCGACGACGATCCGCGCTTCAACCACCCGAGCGTGCACGACATCCACCGCAAGATCCGCAAGACCGTCGACGAGTATCCCGGCGCGGTGACCATCGGCGAGGTGTGGGTGATGGACAACCTGCTCTGGGCCGAGTATCTGCGGCCCGACGAACTGCATCTCGGCTTCAACTTCCGGCTCACGAAGATCGCCTTCGACGCGGCCCAGATTCGCGACGCCATCGAGAATTCGCTCGCAGCCACCGCGATCTATGACGCCGTTCCGACCTGGACTCTGTCCAACCACGATGTGGACCGCGAGGTCACCCGCTACGGCGGCGGGGAGATCGGGCTGCGCCGGGCGCGCGCGATGGTGACGCTGATGCTCGCCCTGCCCGGCACGGTGTTCATCTACAACGGTGAGGAACTGGGCCTGCCCGACGTCTTGGACCTGCCCGAGGAAGTGCTGCAGGATCCGACGTGGGAACGCTCGGGGCGCACCGAACGCGGTCGCGACAAGTGCCGCGTTCCGCTGCCGTGGTCGGGCGAGGAGCCCCCGTTCGGATTCTCCGCGTCGGCCGACACCTGGTTGCCCATGCCCGCGGACTGGGCGGCGCTGACCGTCCAGAAACAGCAGGCGGATCCCGACTCGACGTTGTCGTTCTTCCGGCGCGTACTCGAATTGCGCGGGGAGCGCCCTGAATTCGGCGGCAGCGACCTCGTGTGGCTGACCGCACCGCGCGATGCGGTGATATTCCGCCGCCCCGGCGGCCTGGTGTGCGCGCTGAACGCCGGTAACCGCCCCATCCCGCTGCCCGACGGCGAACTCCTCCTCGCCAGTGCGCCGCTGGTAGACGGCGAATTACCACCCGACGGTGCGGCCTGGCTGGTGTAGCGGCGCGGGCACTGCCGCGGCGATTCTTGCTATATCTGATAGATGCCGACCTACGCGTGGACAGTGATCGGGGCTGGCCCCGCGGGGATAGCTGCGGTGGGAAAGCTGCTGGACCAGGGCATCCCGGCCAGGAAAATCGCCTGGATCGACCCGGCTTTCGCCGCCGGGGATCTCGGCCAGAAGTGGCGGTCGGTCTCGAGTAACACCATTGCCGGCACTTTCCTCAGTTTTTTGAATCACTCTGACGCATTTCGGTTTTCCGAGGCTCCCCCGCAGCCGCTGCGAGAAGTCGACCCCGACGAAACGTGCGCCCTCGCGCTGGTCGCCGAGCCACTGGTGTGGGTCACCGATCATCTACGCGAGCGCGTCGACGCATTCGAAACGATCGCGACGACGTTGCGTTTGCAGAACCGACAGTGGCAAATTCAGACGGAGTTGCAGCCACTCGCCTCGGAGAACGTCGTCCTCGCCGTCGGGGCGGTCCCCAAGACGCTGTCCTACCCCCAGCTGGACGAGATCCCCGTCGAGGTGGCCCTCGATCCGGAAAAGCTTGCCGCACAACCGCTGGACGGCGCGACGGTCGCCGTCTTCGGCTCGTCTCACTCGTCGATGATCGCCCTACCGCATCTGCTGCGTCTACCGGTTGCCAAGGTGATCAACTTCTACCGCAGCCCACTCAAATACGCTGTCTATCTGGATGATTGGATCTTGTTCGACGACACCGGGCTCAAGGGGCGAGCTGCCGAGTGGGCGCGGGAGAACATCGACGGGACCCTTCCGGAGCGGCTGGAGCGGTGCTGGGTGTCCAGCCCGCAATTCGATGAGAAGCTCGCAGAGTGCGACCGCGTCGTCTATACCGTCGGCTTCGAAAGGCGACGCCTGCCCGATACACCGCAATGGGGCCCGCTGGAGTACAACCAGCAGAACGGAATAATTGCGCCCGGCCTGTTCGGGCTCGGCATCGCGTTTCCCGAGTACGCCGAAGACCCATACGGGTTCGGGCAACATCGAGTGGGCCTGCAGAAGTTCATGGACTACCTGGAATCCGTTCTGCCACTGTGGCTGGTCTACGGGTCCTGAGGCCCGCGCTCAGCGCAGCACCAGCGCCGGATGGCCGCGACGCCGGTAGACCGAACCGAACCGGGCGTCGACGCGCAACCACGCCGGCGTCAGCCGGACCCTGATGATCTCGTCGGCGTCGGTGGGTGATTGCGGCAGGAAACCCATCGCGTTCAACGCGAACACACATCGCATCGGCAGGCCGACGCTGACGTCGTCGGCGCTGACCTGGATGACCTCCTGGTCGAGCAGTGACACCGGAGGGCCGTGAGAACTGCTGTGCTCCTTGGCGAGTCGCGCGCCTTGCTGCGCCAAATCCAGCATCACCCGGGCCGGTACGTCGTCGAGGTGGGTGAAGCCCGACTCCGGGGGTAGCGCGCCCCGCCACGCCGAGTCCATGGAAAAGCCCGGGTCGACGTATCCGGAGGCGTCCATCGCCGACAGGCCGCGCGCCAATTCGTTTGCGCCGACGGACAAATCGTTGGGCCGCAGTTTGCCGACCACCACGCGGCTGGCCAGCACATCGAAACCCGTTGCCACCCAGGCCGTCAGCAAGCCGGCGGATCGAGCGCGCAGCCGGATGACCGCCGCGTCATCGAGCCTGATGGCATGATCGACGAAGGTGGCGAGGTCCGCACGGTGGGCCGCCCGGGATTCCGGGCCCAGCCACAGTCCGCGCTCGGTCGCGCGCTCTCCCTCTAGTCCCGGAGCCACCGCTGCAGATACTCCCGGTGGTGTGGTGACAGCCGCTCCAGTCGCTGCTTCTCGATGTGGAACGCGGCCAGTTGCGTCTCGCCGATGACGGCCGGTTTCGACTGGGGATCGGCATGGATCGAGCGCACCTCATACCCCAGCGTGAAATCGACGGTGCGCAGCTGCTTCACCCAGATCGTCACCTGCAGCGGCGAATCCGTCAGCCGCAGCTGTCCTTTGTAGGTGACGCGGACATCAGCGACCACCAGGCCGATGATCGCAACGTCCAGGGCGAAAGCGGGGCTCAGAAACGGGACACGGGCCTCTTCGAGGATGGTGACCATGGTCGCGTGGTTGACATGCTGGTACATGTCGATGTCCGACCAGCGCACCCGGACGGGCACGACGCATCCGGCACTCACCCTGACGATCCCCGTCCACTGGTCCGTGTCATGCGACGGATCTGCCGCGCGGCCACCGAGAGCGTCGCCAGATCCATTTGGCCGCTTTCGCGCAGCTCGTCCAGAGTCCGGCTGGCCCGCTCCACCCGGGAGGCGCTGGTGTGTTCCCACTCCGCGATCTTTTCCTCGCCGCTCTCGTCGGGCTCCCCGACGGCAAGCACGTCGAAGCACAACGACCGCAGCGAGGCATAGATGTCGTCCCGAATCGCCAAGCGCGCCAACGCATGCCAGCGATCGTTTCGGGGCAGCTGGGAGACCGCCGTCAGCAGGCCGTCGGTACCCAGGCGGTCCATCAGGGCGAAGTACGTGTCGGCGACTTCGGCCGGGTCGATGTCGTTGATGTCGGCGATGTCGATGATGTCGAGCAGGCTGTAGCGGTAGAGGCCCACCGCGACCCGGTAGGCCAGGTCCTGCGGCGCGCCCTGCGCCGCGAATTCGGCGGCCTCCTGCTCGACGATGGCTTTGTCGTCGCCGCGCAACCACTCGCCCATGCGCGGCGTCATCGCCTTGACCTTGGCCGCGAACCGGTTGATTTCGGCGCCGACCGCCAACGGCTGCGGACGATAGTTCAGCAGCCAGCGCCCGGCGCGGTCGATCAGCCGGCAGGTGTCCAGCGTGAGCCGGTCCGACAGCCCCACCGGCAGGTTTGCCGCGCGGATCCGCCGCCACATGTGACCCACCCCGAAGATGGCGTCGGTGGCGACGTAGGTGCGCACCGCGTCGATCGAGGAGACCCCGACGTCGTCGGCGATCCGGAAGGCGTACGTGATGCCGGCGGTGTCCACCAGGTCGTTGATCAGCATGGTGCTGACGATCTCCCGACGCAGCTGGTGCGAGCGGATCTCCGGCGTGAAGCGTTCGCGCAGCGGCGTCGGGAAGTACAGCGGCAGCCTGGACGCGAACACATCCTGGTCGGGCAGCTCGGTCGCCAGTAGCTCCTCCTTGAGCGCCAGCTTGACGTGGGCCATCAAAGTGGCGAGCTCCGGCGAGGTCAGCCCGATGCCGATGTCTGTGCGCCGCTGGATCTCCTTCTCCGACGGCAGGACCTCCAGTTCCCGGTTGAGGCCGCGTTCGGCCAGGTACCTGATCTGGTCGGCATGCACCGGGAACATGCTGACCGCGTTGGCGCGGCTGGTTCCCATCAGATCGTTCTGATCCTCGTTGTCGGCGAGCACCAGCTGCGCGACCTCGTCGGTCATCGACTCCAGCAACTGTGTGCGCTCGTCGGCCTTGACCTTGCCGGCGGTGACGAGCGAGTCGATCAGGATCTTGATGTTGACCTCGTGGTCGGAGCAGTCGACCCCGGCCGAGTTGTCCAGGGCGTCGGTGTTGATCCGGCCGCCCGACAGATCGAATTCGACGCGGCCGCGCGCGGTCACGCCGAGGTTGCCGCCTTCGCCGATCACCTTGGCGCGCACCTGGTTTCCGTTGACTCGCACCGGGTCGTTGGCGCGGTCACCGACGTCGGCGTCGGACTCGGCTTCGGCCTTGATGTAGGTGCCGATGCCGCCGTTGAACAACAGGTCCACCGGTGCCTGCAGAATCGCCCGGATCAGGTTGGGCGGGGACATCTCGGCGCTTTCCCCGTCAGCAGGGTTTTCCAAGCCGAGCGCGGCGCGGACCTGCGCGCTGACGGGGATCGCCTTTTGTTCGCGGCTGAACACCCCGCCGCCCTCGCTGATCAACGATTTGTCGTAGTCGTCCCAGCTGGACCGCGGCAGGTCGAACATCCGCCGGCGTTCGGCCCACGTGGCGGCGGGTTCCGGTGACGGGTCGAGGAAGATGTGCCGGTGATCGAAGGCGGCGATCAGCTTGATGTGCTTGGACAGCAGCATGCCGTTGCCGAAGACGTCGCCGCTCATGTCCCCGACGCCGATGACGGTGAAGTCCTCGGTCTGGGTGTCGACCCCCATCTCCAGGAAGTGCCGCTTGACGGCCTCCCACGCGCCTTTGGCGGTGATGCCCATGGCCTTGTGGTCGTAGCCGACGGAGCCGCCCGAGGCGAACGCGTCACCCAACCAGAACCCGTAGGACTTGGCGACATCGTTGGCGATGTCAGAAAAGGTGGCGGTGCCCTTGTCGGCGGCCACGACGAGGTAGGCGTCGTCGCCGTCACGGCGCACCACCTGCGCCGGTGCGCTGACCTCGCCGGTCGCGTGATCGACGTTGTCGGTGACGTCGAGCAGCCCGGAAATGAACAGCTGATAGCAGGCGACACCCTCGTCGCGAAGGGCGTCACGGTCGGTGGCGGCGTCACCGGTGGGCAGCGGCGCCCGCTTGAGCACGAAACCGCCCTTGGCGCCCACCGGCACGATGACCGCGTTCTTGACCGCCTGCGCCTTGACCAAACCGAGGATCTCGGTACGGAAGTCGTCGCGGCGGTCCGACCAGCGCAGCCCGCCGCGCGCCACCGGCCCGAACCTCAGGTGCACGCCTTCGACGCGTGGCGAATACACGAAGATCTCGAACTTCGGGCGCGGCAGTGGCAGCTCATCGATCAGCTGCGCGTTCAGCTTGAGCGACAACACATTTCGGCTGCGCGCCGAGCCGTCGCGGGTGACGAAGTAATTGGTCCGCAAAGTGGCCTGCACCAGCGACGCGAACGCGCGCAGGATGCGGTCGGTGTCCAGGCTCACCAGGGCGTCGATGTCGGCGGCCACCGCGGCGGCGGCCGCCTGTGCGTCACGGCCTGCCGACGCAGCCGACTGGGCGGGGTCGAAAAGCGCCTCGAAAAGCGTGACCAGCGAGCGCGCGGTCGAGGGGTATTCGTTGAGCACCGATTCGATGTAGGACTGGCTGTAGGGAAAGTTGGCCTGCCGCAGGTATTTTGCGTACGCGCGCAGCAGCACGACCTGCTGCCAGGTCAGGTTCGCGCGCATCACCAGCTCGTTGAACCGGTCGATCTCGACACGGCCCTGCCAGATCGCGGTGACCGCGTCGGCGAATCGCTCTGCGGTAGCGTCCCTTTCGGCTTGCGTCGACGCCATCGGAATGGTGGGGTGCGGCGAGATCCGGAACTGGTAGATCCACACCGGCAGCCCGTCGGGCCGGGTGACGGTGAACGGTCGCTCCTCGAGCACGACCACGCCCATGCTCTGCAGCATCGGCAACAGTTGGCTCAGCGAGGCGGCGCGCCCGCCCAGAAACCAGGTCAGCCGCGCCTCGCCCGTTTGACCTTGGTCGTCGCTTTCGGAGAACACCAGCTTGACCGAGTCGTCGGTCAGGCCCTCAATGATGGTGATGTCGTCGATGGCCGCCGCCGGGGTGACGACCTGTTTGTAGGCCTCGGAGAAGGCGGACGCGTAATGCTCGGCCTTGGCGTAGCCCACGACGCCGGTTTCGGCGGCGCCGATCAGCCGGTCGGCCCATGTTCGTGCGGCCTCGCTCAGCAGTCCCTGGATCCGGACCCGGTTGGCTTCCGACACATCGACGGGTGCGGCCGTTTGTTCGGGCAGCCGGACCATGAAATGCATGAGCGCCCAGGGTGATTCACTGACGCGGGCGGTGAATTCCAGTCGCGTGCCGCCGAACTCGCGGACCAGGATGTCCTCGATCTGTAGGCGCACCGTCGTGGTGTAGCGGTCGCGCGGCACATAGACCAGGCACGAGACGTAGTACTGCAACCGGTCGGCCCGCAGGAACAACAGGGCGCGGCGCTCGGACCCGAGATCCACCACGGCTTTGGCCATCGCGAGCAGACGTTCAGGGCTCAGCATGAAAAGCTCTGGGCGCGGGACGGTTTGGATGACATCGAGCAGGAGCTGTCCCGGGTGGCTGGGGTCGCTGCCGGCCAGGTCGAGCGCCTCGCGCACCCGCCGTGAGATCGACGGGATCTCCAGCACGTCGGCGTTCATGGCGGCGACCGTGAACAACCCCACGAACCGGTGCTCGATAACACCGCCTCGAGCATCCGAGTCGAGGTTTTCCCGGATCGCGATGGCGTACGGGTAGGCGCCATACCGCAGGTAGCTGCCGACGGCGGCCTGGGCCAGCACCAGCAGATTGTCGTCGTCGGTCAGCCGCGGCCGCGTGCCCGAGCGGGCGCGCAGCACGCCCAGGCCGCTGGTGCCGTCGCCGATGACCAGGCCGTCGCGCACCGGGCACGGCTGGTAGCCCAGCAGCAGGAAGTTTCCGTTGTTCAGCCAGCGCAGCAGCGCCGCGACGTCTTCGCGGTCCGGGGCCCAGTAGTGGCCCTGTGCGTCGGAGTCGACGGCTGCGGCCAGTTCGCCCATCGTGCCGATCAGCGCCGCAGCGTCGGTTGCCACCCGCTGTACGTCGGCAAGGACCTTGGGCAGCAGCCGGGCGACCTCGTCGAGGGCGTCCTGATCGACGAAGGGCAGTAGGTGGACATAGATCCAGGCCTCACCGACGTAGGGCGACGCGTCGGCGGCTTTCGATTCGACGCTCACCAGTTCTCCGGTGGGACTGCGGCGCACCTCGAACACCGGCGTCATGATGGCGTCGTAGCCAACCCCGAGGCGGTGCAGCAACACGGTCACCGAATCCATGAGCATGCTGCCGTGGTCGGTGACCACCTGCAGCGCCGGGCCGAAACCGGCGGGATCGTCGGCCGGGTAGACGCAGACGCAGCTGTCTCCGGCCGGCCGGCTCTGGGCGAGCCTGCAGTGCGCGGCGAGCATGGCCGGGGTCACGAGCGACGCGGTACGGTCGCTGTCGGCGGTCTCGGCTGCTTCGGACTCGGCGTGTGGGCCGCGATAGCTGTCGATATAGGCCTTCGCGATCCACCCGGGGATGTCCCGCTGGTCCGTGCAGGTGGACCACGGTTCGGCGACGTGCTTAGTTCCGGGATCGATCGTCACGCCGATTGCTCCCATCTCGCGACGGCTGCCACTGGGTCAGTTAACCCGCGCATCTCAGCGGCCGTGGCGGCCGCATCGTCGCGGTGGCAGAGCCGACATTAGTCGCGTGTGAGCTTGCGGTGGGTCACCCGGTGCGGCCGCGCCGCGTCGGCGCCGAGCCGTTCGACCTTGTTTTCCTCATAGGCCCCGAAGTTGCCCTCGAACCAGAACCACTTGGCCTCGTTGTCGTCGTCGCCCTCCCACGACAGGATGTGCGTGCAGGTGCGGTCCAGGAACCAGCGATCATGCGAGATCACCACCGCGCAGCCCGGAAATTCCACCAAGGCGTTCTCCAACGAGCTCAGGGTCTCGACATCCAGGTCGTTGGTCGGCTCATCCAACAGGATCAGGTTGCCGCCCTGCTTGAGCGTCAGCGCCAGGTTGAGCCTGTTGCGTTCGCCGCCGGACAACACGCCGGCCGGCTTCTGCTGGTCCGGGCCCTTGAACCCGAACGCCGACACATAGGCGCGAGACGGCACCTCGGTCTGTCCCACCTGGATGTGGTCCAAGCCGTCGGAGACCACTTCCCACACGGTCTTCTTCGGATCGATGCCCGCACGGCCCTGGTCGACGTAGCTGAGCTTGACGGTCTCCCCGACCTTCACCGTGCCGCTGTCCGGCTCCTCGAGCCCGACGATCGTTTTGAACAGCGTCGTCTTGCCGACGCCGTTGGGACCGATGACCCCGACGATGCCGTTGCGCGGCAGCGTGAACGACAGGTCCTTGATCAGGGTGCGGCCCTCGAAGCCCTTGTCGAGGTGGTCCACCTCGACCACCACGTTGCCCAACCGGGGCCCGACCGGGATCTGGATCTCCTCGAAATCGAGCTTGCGTGTCTTCTCGGCCTCGGCTGCCATCTCTTCGTAGCGCTGCAGCCGCGCCTTGCTCTTGGCCTGCCGGGCCTTGGCGCCGGACCGGACCCAGGCCAGCTCTTCCTGCAGCCGCTTCTGCAGCTTGGCGTCCTTGCGGCCCTGCACCCCGATGCGCTCGGCCTTTTTCTCGAGGTACGTCGAGTAGTTGCCCTCATACGGGTAGGCGCGGCCGCGGTCCAGTTCCAAGATCCACTCGGCCACATTGTCGAGGAAGTATCGGTCGTGGGTGACCGCCAAGATCGCGCCGGCGTAGCTGGCCAGATGACTTTCGAGCCACTGCACGCTTTCGGCGTCGAGGTGGTTGGTGGGCTCGTCGAGCAACAGCAGGTCGGGTTTGGACAGCAGCAACTTGCACAACGCGACGCGGCGCCGCTCGCCGCCGGACAGGTTGGTCACCGGCTCGTCGGGCGGCGGGCAGCGCAGGGCGTCCATGGCCTGCTCGAGCTGCGAGTCGAGGTCCCACGCATCGGCGTGGTCGAGTTCCTCCTGCAGCCGGCCCATCTCTTCCATCAACTCGTCGGAGTAATCGGTGGCCATCAGCTCGGCGACCTCGTTGAAGCGGTCGAGCTTGACCTTGATGTCGCCCAAGCCCTCTTCCACGTTGCCGCGGACGGTCTTCTCCTCGTTCAGCGGCGGCTCCTGCTGCAGGATGCCGACGCTGGCGCCGGTGGCCAGGAACGCGTCGCCGTTGTTCGCCTTGTCCAAACCGGCCATGATCCGCAAGACGCTCGACTTGCCGGCACCATTCGGGCCGACGACACCGATCTTGGCTCCCGGGAAGAAGCTCAAGGTGACGTCGTCCAAGATCACCTTGTCGCCGTGCGCCTTGCGGACCTTCTTCATCGTGTAGATGAACTCAGCCATGCCTCGGTATTGCCTTTCTGGTCTTTCGGAAATATCCCCGGACCATCCTAGGCATCGCGCGAGGGCGCTAAGCCGACAGTGGCAGCCCCTTGGCGTCGTCGGGCTGGACGGGCGCATCGTCGGCGACCTCCGCCGCGGCCACCGGCGCCGGGCTTTCCGTCACCGTCGGACCGGTATAGCTCGGCTTCTCGATGCGCACGAACACCCGCGACAGGTCCGGGCCCACCGCGGTGGCCCGCATCTCCAACGACGACCGCTTGTTGCCGTCGCGGTCCTCGTACTCGCTGGTGTAGACGTGGCCGATCGCGATCACCGGGGCTCCCTTGCCCAGTGCGGCGCACACTCCGCCGACCAATCTTCCCCAGCAGTTGACCGTGATGAACAGCGAATTACCCGGCTCCCAGCCGCCGTCGGCGGTGCGGCGGCGCGAGTTGCTGGCCACCCGGAACTTGACCAGGTCCTGATCGCCGACCTTGCGGCGCTGCGGGTCGTTGACGATGTGGCCGACCACGGTAAGGGTTGTTTCGAACATTGATTCGTTCCTTTCGCGATTGCTCTCAGTAGCGTTCGTGCTCTGGGCCCATTCAGCGCCCGGCCACCGTCAAACCGCGCCGGTGCCCGACGCGGCGATCGAGAGTTGTGGACAAAGCGGCGACTGTGGACAAATTCGCCGGCGGAGTCAGGCGTGCGGGTCCTCGCCGCGCCCGGACGCCTCGCGACCAGACAGCTGGGCCAGCATCGCGTTGTAGGCGGCCAGGTCGGCGTCATCGTCGAGGTCGGCCGCGCGGTCCAGCCGCCGGGCGGTTCGCTGGTCGCTGCGGGCCCACTGCACCAGTAGCGCGATCATGACAATGACCAAGGGCAGTTCGCCTGCCGCCCAAGCGATTCCGCCACCTAACCGCTGATCGCCCAGCAGGTCGGTGTGCCAGCCCAGTCCCAAGGATCGATAGTAGGCCGCGCCGAGCACCGTGCGGGTGCCCATCAGCTCCACCCCGAAGAAGGCGTGCAACGGCAGCGACGCGAACACCACGCCGACCTTGGCCAGCGGCGGAATGGGCCGCGGCGTGGGGTCCACCCCGATCACCACCCAGTAGTACAGGTAGCCGCTGAGCAGGAAGTGCACGTTCATCGCCAGATGCCCGGCATGGCTGCCCACCGCGGTGTCGAAAAGGCTCGAGAGGTACAGCCCGTAGAAGCCGGCGACGAACAGCGCGGTCGCCACGATCGGGTTGGTGACGATCCGCGAGAACCGGCTGTGCAGCGCCGCCAGCAGCCATTCCCGCATGCCCGGGGGGTCATGGCGGCCGGCGGCGGGCAGCGCACGCAACGCCAGGCTGACCGGGGCGCCCAGCACCAGCAGGATCGGCACCAGCATCGAGAGCCCCATGTGGGCGACCATGTGCATGCTGAACATCGCCGGCATGTAGCGGCCGACGCCCGACGAGGTCACGAACAGCAGCGCCAGACACCCGAGTAGCCAGGCCACGATCCGGCCGGGCGGCCAGTGGTCGCCGCGGCGGCGCAACCGCAGCACCGCCGCCACATACAGCGCGGCGAGGATGATCGCCGCCGTGCCGAAGATCAGGTCGTAGCGCCAGTCGAACAGAATGCGCGCCACCGTGGGCGGTCCGGCGAAGTCGTAGCCGATCTCGGCTTCGGGAATCGACGGCAGCCGCAGCGGTGGCGGCGGCGGGGGTGTCCGGCCCAGCCCGACGGCGATGCCGAAAGTGACGCCGAAGATAGCCGCCTCGACGAGCGCCAGCCGGATCAGGGCGCCGCGAGCCACGGGCGGGCTCGGATCCGCTTGCAGCGCAACGACTCCGGCGCGGCGCTGGCGCCAGCCGAGAACTCCCAGCGCGCAGAGCGCGACGAACTTGGCGATCACCAGGCGGCCGTAGCCGGTGGTCAGTAGGTCAGACAGCGGAACCCGGACCAGGGCGTTGACGACACCGCTGAGCCCCATCGCGATCCAACACCACAGGGCGATCGCCGAGAAGCGCCGTGCCGCCAGACCGAGGTGGTCGCCGCCCCGCAGGCCGTGGGTGAGCAGCGCCAGCAGTCCGCCGGCCCACAGGCTGGCGGCGACGAGGTGAATCAGCAGGCTGTTGGTGGCCAGGTCGTGCGCGCCGCCCGCCGACGAGTGCCCGGTCAGCCCGAGCGGGATAAGGGTCACCACCGAGGCGGCGAAGAGCAGCGGCGTCCAGGACCAGCGCAGCACCGCCAGGCTGGCCAGCGTCACCCCCGCCGCCAGCACCGCGGTCCAGCGCCACGCGGAGGCGGTATTCACCACGCCGGCCAACGACCAGAGGGTCGCCGGGTTGAGGTGATCGGCCAACGGGTGGCCGGACACATCGGAAATGGTCAGCGGCACCAGCAAGGCGGCGCACACCGCCCACGCCCCGGACGCCACGGTCCCCACCCGAAGCGCGCGGTACCCACCGGCATCGAGCACTCCGCTCCGTTGCGGCGGCACCAGAAACGCCGCGAACAGAAACGATCCGACGGCCAGCACCGCGGCGATCTCGCCGGCGGCCCGGACGAACGGCAGTCCCAGCGTGGTCGCCGGGCCCGGATCGGGCAATCCGGTGGCCGTGAGCGCGTCCGCCAGTGACAGCGCCCCGATCCCCGCCGCCGTGCAGCCGGCGAGGACGGCCAGCCCGGCCAGTAACGACCAGACGGCTTTACCGGCTGGTCGTGGGGGCGTCATGCAGTCAAGGGTATGGGTGGCGGGCTACTGCGCTTGCCGCGCCTTCCGCAGCGCCTCGGCCTCACGCGAGACGAATTGCGTGCGCGCGATCTGGCCGAGGTAATCGCAGTCGCGGACGATGTCGCGCAATTCGCGCCGGAATGCGACGCGGCGTTCGGTGAGATCGGGGCCCGGCCCGATCAGGTCCTGATCGGCGGCGACCTGGCGCGCGGTGGCAAACAGCAGCGTCGACACCGACTCGTTGCTGCGGACCAGGGTCTGCGCCACGTACTGCCGTCCGACGCCGAGCGCCAGATCGTTGAGTTCCTTGTCCCCGACGCCGGCGGGCGCGTCGCGCAACACGTCGGCGACGATTTCATACGACTCGAAGACCACCCGCAACATGGCGTCCGACATCAACGGGCGCTTGGCGAACAGCATCGCGTCGATCTCGTCTCCCCCGGCCGCGACGTGCGACTCCCAATCGTCGTGCCAAGCCATCTCTTCGGCAACGTTCTCCCGAAATGCGGCCGAATCGGCGAAGTAGAAGTCGAACTTCAGCAGATCCCGCAGCCGCATCACTTGGGACCAGAACGCTTCCATCCGGTCGCCGGGCGCGCGCCGGGCGCGCGCCAATGCCAGCTCGACGATCGAGGTCTCCAGGAAGGCGTGGATCACGGAGTTGCGGTAGAACGCCGCGGCGTGTTCGGCGTCAGGTGCGATGCGCCACACCGGTTCCCGGCCGCCGTCGATGCGGGTGATCGGATGCCCGTTGGACAATGCGTCCACCGCCGCGCGCACGCCGTCGCGGGTGCGCAGCCGCAGCGCGCTGGTCGACATCGGGGTCTGCTTGCGCTCGAGATAATCGAGCGAATCCTGCAGCGTGTGGTGCAGCTGGTCGAGTGTCAGTGCCGCCCCGCGGGTGGTCAGCAGCAGCGCACACACCAAACCCGTCGCCGTCACGGGCGTCGCCTGCAAAATCCGCCACGCGACCTCGAATGACATCTTCTGCAGTGCGAGGCGTTTGGCGTCCTTGTCGTGCGCCAGCTGACCGTGTGCCGGGCCGAGGTATTCGCGCATCGAGACGGCTTCGGGGAAGCGGACGTAGATCTTGCCGTAATTGCGTTCGCCCTGCGCCTTGATGAAGTTGTACAGCCAACCGATTCCCTCGGGTGTCTTCTCGCCGCCACGCGCGTATTCGGCGTACTCGGCGGTCTCGTGCAGCTGGTCGAAGCTGATCGAAACGGGCTGCAGCAGAATGTCTTCGCTGCGGCCGTCCAGGTAGGCGTCGGCCACATACGACATCAGGCCGAGCTTGGGTGGCAGCATCTTGCCGGTCCGCGAGCGGGTGCCCTCGATAGACCAGCTGAGGTTGAATCGCTTCTCCACGATGTAACCGACGAATTCCCGCAAAACATATTTGTAGAGCGGGTTTTCGCCGATGTTGCGGCGGATGAAGATGACCCCGGAGCGTCGCAACAGCGGGCCCATCACCCCGAACGACAGGTTGATGCCGGCGAAGACGTGCACCGGCGGCAGCCGGTTCTCCTGCATCGCCACCGGGACCACCGCGCCGTCGATGTAGGAGCGGTGCGAGAACAGCAACACCGCGGGGTGGGCCTCCAGCCCGGTGCGCATCGCCGCGACCTGATACTCGTCGTAGTCGATCTCCGGATCGAACCCGCGGCTGATGGCCCGGCCGAGTACGGACACCAGGTCGACGGACACCCTGCTCCACCCGGTGGCAAGTTCGTCGAGCATCTTGCCGGCCTCTTCGACCGTGGCGCCGGGGATCTTCTTCAGGCCGGCGCGAAACCGGCTGGACGCCAAGATCTCCGGCTTGAGCAGGCGCGGAGATTTGTACTGCGGACCGAGGATCCGGTACTCGGCGCGTTCCATCGCCAAATACGCACGGCGCGTGACGAACTGGGCGAAATCACGTTCGTCGTCGCCGACGGTGGTGTCGCGCCACTGCTGGCGGAGTTCGGACACCTTGGCCGGGTCGCCGGCCACCACCCGCGCGCGGCGGGGGTCCCGATCCAGGATGTGGCGTTGCAGACGTTGGTTGGGCTGGTAGGGATCTCGGCCCGGCAGTAGCCCGGCCAGCTTCGCGATTCGGCCGCGATCCGGCGCCGGCAACCAGAACACCCGCACCGGCACGACGGAGCGGTCTTCACCGGACTCGAGCTGGCCTACCAACGCGGTCAGTGCGGTCGGCGGGGCATCGCTGGCGGGCAGCCGCAAGACGTCGAACTTCGCGTCGGGGTTGCGGGCCCGTTGCCGACCCAGCCAATCCATGACCAGCTGCATCTCGACCGGCGTCTCCATGGACGCCAACACCAGTGAATCTTGTGCGCTCAGAACAGCGCTGGTGTCTGGGGCCGGTTTGGTCACGGCCGTTCCACGGGCTGTTGTGCCTCACCGTTTTTGAGAGCGACCTCGGATTCGTTCGGACTCTTTGCGGGCTGCTTCTTCGGGGCAGCCTTCTTCGCGGCCGCCTTCTTCGGCGAAGCCTTCTTCGCGGCAGCCTTCTTCGGGGCAGCCTTCTTCGCGGCTTTCTTGGGCGCGGCTTTTTTCGCGGGCGTGTACAGACCGACCTTCGGCAGCCCGTCGACCGGCCAGTTCGCCAGAGTGTCGAGATAGAGCTGGCGCACCTCGGCGATGCGCTCCGGCAGCGCGTCAACGGTCCAGTCGTCGACCGGAATCGGCGGGAACACGGCGACGTCGACCGTGCCCGGGTTGATGGTGGTGGAATTCCGCGAGGCGACGATCTCAGCATTACGGATCACGATCGGAACAATTGGGATCCCTGCCGCCATTGCAAGACGAAAGGGACCCTTTTTGAATGGCCCGACTTCGGTGGTGTCCAGCCGCGTACCTTCCGGGGCCATCAGAATGGACAGCCCTGCCTTGGCCCGCTTTTCGACTGTCTGCATCGTTTCCAGCGCGGCGCCGTGATCGTCGCGGTCGATGAACACACCGTCGAGCAGCTTGCCGAGCGGGCCCATGATCGGGTCCCGCTCCAATTCTTTCTTGGCCACGGCAACCCAGTTGTCGCGTATCAGCGCACCGGAGATGATCGGGTCAACTTGGTTGCGGTGGTTGAAGATAAAGACAGCCGGACGCTGAGCGGTCAGATTTTCTTTCCCAATGACATTCAGCTGCACTCCGGTGGCCGCCAATACCGTCTGGGAAAAGTTGGACGTGAAGAAATTGACACCCCGCCGTCTGCTGCCGGTCAGCAGGCCCCAGCCAACCGCGCCGGCCCCGACGGGAAACATGGAGCCGAAGCCGGCAAGCGTGCGCAACTGACGTCGCAGGCCGACGGGACCGCGGCTGCTGAAGCGCAAGATCGGCCAACCGCGGCGCTTGGCCACCGCGGCCATCTTGCCCTCGGGGTTGGTCGGCCGCGGATTACCGACCAGGTACATCAACGCGACATCCTCGTCGCCGTCGGCGTAGAAGTAGCTGTCCTTGAGGTCGATGCCGCGATCAGCCGCAAACCGTTGAACCGCAGCGGCTTTGCCCGGGCCCCATAGGATCGGCCGCACCACATCGCCGGTGAGCAATCCGTCTTCGTTGGTCTCGAATGTGTTGGTGAGCATGTTGGTGATCCCGAGGAAACGCGCGACCGGGCCGACCTGGATGGTCAGTGCCGACGAGCTGAGCACCACGGTGTGGCCGCGGGCCACGTGTGCCCGCACCAACTCACGCATCTCCGGGTAGATCCGCCCCTCGATCCGCTGGGCAAATAGCCGCTCGCCGATCTCCTCCAAGTCGTCGATGAGTCGCCCGGCCAGCGCCGAAGACGCCTTGCCGATGAGGTCTTCGAACTCGATACGCCCGAGCGTGTGGTTCAGGCCGGCCTGAACCATGCTGAGCAGCTCGCCCACTCCCATGTCGCGGCGCCGCAGCCGCTCCTGGGTGAGGATGACGGCGGTGAAGCCGGCGACCAGCGTCCCGTCCAGGTCGAAGAACGCCCCGATGTGCGGGCCTTTCGGACTGGCCAGGATCTCGGCGACCGAGCCGGGCAACTGCAGGTCCTTCGCCGGCTTGCGCGCGTCGCGCTGGTCGGCGCTCACGAGCCCGCCGCCGATCGAGCTGTTGCGTCGCTCGGTTCAGCGAAGGAAGCGGGCACCGCACGCGGCGCGGGGTCACCGGCCAGGGCCAGGATCTCGTTGAAGCCGTCCAGCAGGCACTGGGCGAACAACGCTTCCTTCCGCACCGCCGCGCGGTCGTAGCGCGTGGTGACGGTGCACCAGCCGCCACGGGAGATCAGCACTACCATCATCGCGACGCCCGGCAACGGACCAATCCCATACTGCCGCAATATTTTTGCCCCCGCGATGTACGTGTCTCCCGGGTAGACGGGGACGTTGCTGGCCTGGACATCCGAGCCGACCACCGACCCGGTGATTCCTTCCAGCACAGCCGTCGGCAAGACGCTCAACACCGGCGCGATGGAGCCGATGATGTTCATCGCCGGCTCGTCGCGGCGCTGGGTCATCTGCGCACGGATCTTCTTCATCCGCGCCACCGGGTCGGTAGTACCCAGCGGAGCCGCCAGGTTGACGCCGGTGAAGCGGTTGCCGCCGGCCGTGTCGGCGTCGGCACGCAGGCTCACCGGGACGGCCATCGGCAAGGTGCTGATCGGCACTCCGAGCGCGTCGTGGTAACGCCGCAGGGCTCCGCAAAGACCGGCCAGGTATGCGTCGTTGATCGATCCTCCCCCGGCTTTCGCGGCCTTGTGCAGATCGGAGAGCTTGATGTCGATCGACTCGGTGCGCGAGGCCAGGCTGCGCCGCCGCAACAACGGCGACGGCTCGGCGGCCCGGTTGATCACCCGCATGCCCGAGAGCGCGTAACCGACGATCCCCGAAACGGTGGACGAAGGCTCCAAGATTGCCCGGCCGGCTGCCGACACGGCGCCGGACACCGCGCCCAAAGCGCCGCCCAGAATGGCCAGTGGTAGATGGCTGATGCCTTGTCGCATCAGATCGTTGGGCGACAGATCCTCCGGGATGGGCAGCGGGGGCGTCGGCCGGGTTGGCGGATCGCGCTCGAGGTCATAGATTTCGGCGAACATCTCGACACCGCCGACACCGTCGGTGACCGCATGGCTGACGTGGAGCAGTGTCGCAGCCCTGCCGTCGGCCAGGCCCTCAACCAGCGTTGCCGTCCACAGTGGCCGCGAGATGTCCAGTGGTGACTGCAGGATCAACTCGGCCAGGTCGAACACCTCTCGCAGGCCGCCGTCCCCGGAGACGCGCACCCGGCGCACATGAAAGTCCAGGTTGAAATCGGGGTCGACGACCCAGCGCGGGTTGGCCGTCGGCAGCGTCGGTACGACGACCTTCTGCCGCAACCGCAACACTTTCCGGGAGGCGTTCTCGAAACGGGTCCGGAACCGGTTCCAGTCCGGGGTGCTGTCGAGAAGTTCGAGCGCCATGATTCCCGACCGGGTCCGCGGATTCGCCTCGCCACGGTGCAACAGATAGTCAACCGCGCCCAGCTCGTCGGGCAGGCCAGATGATCCCGGTACGCCCTCGACGGACTCACTCACTGATCACGCCTCCTACCCCTCAGGACTGGCTAACCCAGCCGCCAGCACAACGCTAGTCGGGTTGACGCGCTGGTGAAAGCAGCATCCCGGCAGTCGCCGAGTTCGCGACCGTGCGCAGCTTCAGCTAGCCGAAGTCGCCGAGAGGGGTGCGGAACCTAGCAGTGAACTGGCCCGCCGGCCGTAGATGATTCCCATGAAATCCGCTACGGATTTGGCCGCCAGGCGGGACCGCACCGTCGGGGTGAGGTCGAAAGCGTGGTGCGCGTTGGCCAGTTCGGCGTAGGACACCGAGGCGGCTCCGGCGTCGCGCAACGCCGCCGTGAAGGCCCGGGCCTGGCCGCTGGGAACCAATTCGTCTTTCTCGCCGTGCAGCACGAAGAACGGCGGAGCGTCCCGGTGCGCGTACGAAATCGGCGACGCCGCCTTGAACCGCTCGGGCTCCTCGGCGTAGCGGGCCTTCATCACGAACTGCTCAAGGAACGGCAGCATCAATTCGTGCATGGTCTCGGAATTGGTGAAGTCGTACACGCCGTAGTACGGCGCGACGGCCTGCACGGAGGTGTCCGCGTCTTCGAACCCGGGCTGGAACGCGGGGTCGTTGGGGGTCAACGCTGCGAGGGAACACAGGTGGCCACCCGCCGACCCACCGGTGATCGCGAGGAAATCGGGGTTGCCGCCGTAGTCGGCGATGTTCTCGCGGACCCACGCAATGGCCCGCTTGACGTCGATGAGGTGGGCCGGAAACGCGCTGCGCGGGCTCTTGCTGTAGTTGATCGACACGCAGATCCAGCCGAGTTCGGCCATGTGGCTCATCAGGGTGTAGCCCTGCACGCGCTGGTCGCCGACGGCCCATGCGCCACCGGGGACCTGGATCAGCACCGGTGCCCGCGAGCCGGGTGCCAGGTCGTGGCGCCGCCAGATGTCGAGCAGGTTGTCGCGTCCGCGCGGGCCGTAGGAGATGTTCGAGGTCTGTCCCGCGTAGCGCTGGTGTGACCCTTGCCGGATGAGCCCACCGCCGCGGGGGCCGCATGCGGGCTGAGCGGGGGTCGGGTGACACACCATGTCGCGGTAGTCGGGCCCGAAGGAACCCTCGAGCGCGGCGGTCAAAGCTTGATCCGCCCGCTGTGCGGCCCACGTGGTACCGACGCGGCCGAGCGACGACCGCGAGGACCGGGACAGCGCGTGCCCGGTGACGACCTGCGGCGGAAATTCGGTCGAAAGCCAGCCGGCGACCCAGCCAACTGCTTGTTGCGACCCGCGCAGCAGCAATGCGCCGGCCCGGACCGTATCTCTGGCTTCTGCCGCCAGCTGTGCTCCCTGTCGCAATGCTTCGGCACCAGCCCGCGAGCACCGCGAAGTCACATTCATGACCATGTCAACGCCACCCCTCGACGTCAGGCACACGCTCCGTTGCGGTTAACAACTGTTTACCAGTTGATGTTGTACGTGTGTCGAGATCCACACCATAGCCGATAAGCGCGGTGCGGGAAGGGTTTTCGGGTGCGTGGCGGTCGCTTGAACCGATCCACGACCGCCATTGGCTAGACTGACCTGCGCATTGCCTCCGTAGCTCAGGTGGATAGAGCAAGGGCCTTCTAATCCCTAGGTCGCACGTTCGAGTCGTGCCGGGGGCGCTGGTCAGAGGTGGTTTTCGTCGCCGCCCAAGACGCAGCTCATCGTTTATTCATCGTTTATGTCCGTCACCGTGCGGTCCAGCAGGTCAGCGACCCGGTTGTGGACACGTCCGCGGGACATCACCGCGATGGTGCCGGCGTCGGCGTCGAAGTCGCTCCACCGCAACGCCAGGAGTTCCGGGGAGGTTCATGGGCTGAGGTTAGCCGGACTGGCCTGGCTGTCCGGGAGTGCCGTCACCGGCGGGACCGGTGCCGGCGTCACCGCCCGGGCCACCGTGACCGCCGGAGCCGATCAGCCCGGGGCCGCCGCCGTCACCGCCGTCTGCGCCGTCTCCGCCGTGACCGGTCGGGGAGTTGCCGCCGGCCCCGCCGGTACCTCCGCCGCCGCCGTTGCCGAGTCCGATCGCCTGGCCGCCGGCGCCGGCCGCCCCGCCGGCCCCGCCGGTGTCTCCGGTACCGGGTTGACTGCCAGTCACGGCGCCGGAGTCGCCGCCGGCACCGCCAGCGCCGCCATGACCGCCGCTGAGGCCGATCAAGTTGATCCCGCCGCCACCGCCGGAGCCTCCGGCCCCGCCGACATCGCCCGCGGAGATGGTGCTGTTGGTGACGGCCCCGCCGGCCCCACCGACCCCACCGGCACCGCCGATCCCGCCGTTGCCGAGCACGAGTACGGCGCCGCCGGCTCCGCCGATCCCGCCGGCCCCGCCGATATCGCCGAAACCGACGTTGCTGTCGGTGACGGCCCCACCGATCCCACCGGTGCCGCCGTGACCGCCAGTGCCGCCGTTACCGACAAACGAGGCGAGGCCAGCGGCGCCGCCGGTGCCCCCGGCCCCGCCGATGTCGCCGGTGGTCACGGTGCTGGATCCGCTCACGGCCCCCCCTGCCCCGCCGACACCACCGGCCCCGCCGTTGCCGCCGTTACCGACTAACACGTTTAGGTTGCCGGTGCCGCCGGTCCCACCGGCCCCACCGACATCGCCGGTGGTCACGGTGCTGGATCCGCTCACGGCCCCACCAGCTCCGCCGGCACCACCGGCCCCACCAACGCCGCCGTTACCGAAGTACCCGCTAAGGCCGCCGGTGCCGCCTGCCCCGCCGGCCCCGCCATCGTCGCCGATGGTGACGGCGCTGGATCCGCTCACGGCCCCACCAGCTCCGCCGGCCCCGCCGGCCCCGCCGGCCCCCCCGTCACCGATCTGCCCCGCATAGGCGCCGTTGCCGCCGGCACCACCGGCCCCACCGTCGTCGCCGACGGTGACGGTGCTATCGATGACGGCCCCGCCAGCTCCGCCGGCCCCGCCGGTGCCGCCGTCAGCGTCATTACCACCAACGATGCTCCCGCCAGCGCCGCCAGCCCCGCCGTTGTCGCCGGAGTGAACGGAGCTGCCCGTGACGGTCCCGCCGGTCCCGCCGGCCCCGCCATTACCCCCGTGAATAACCTCGGTGCCGTGAGTACCGCCGGAGCCGGTGCCTCCGGCCCCGCCGGCCCCGCCGTCGTCGCCGGTGGTGACGGTGCTGGATCCGCTCACGGCCCCGCCTGCCCCGCCGTTACCGCCGGCGCCGCCGTTACCGCCGTTACCGACTAACCCGGCATTCTCGCCGGCGCCGCCGGCACCGCCGGCCCCGCCCAAGTCACCCATGCCGACGGAGGAACCGCCGGTGACCACCCCGGCGTCGCCGCCGCTACCGCCTGCACCACCGCCCCCGCCGTCACCGACAAACGCGCCAAGGCCACCGCGCCCGCCGTCGCCGCCGTTTCCGCCGGTGTCGCCGGCCTGCACGACGCTATTCGTGACGGCGCCCCCGGCACCACCCTTACCGCCGGAGCCGCCGTGACCTCCGTTGCCGAGATACCCGGTGTAGTTGCCGGCGCCGCCGTTGCCGCCGGCTCCACCGGTGTCGCCGGAGTACACGGTGCTGTCGGTGACGGTGCCAGCGGCGCCACCGGCCCCGCCGGCACCGCCGTTACCAGCCTGGCCGCCGAAGCCCGGGCCGCCGACGCCGCCGGTCCCGCCCGCCCCGCCGACGTCGCCGGAGTAGACGATGCTGGATCCGCTCACGGCCCCACCCTGCCCGCCGGCGCCGCCGGCACCGCCGGCACCGGCGTTGCCGAGCAGCCCGCCCGCCCAGCCGCCAGCCCCGCCTGCCCCGCCCGCCCCGCCGTCGTCGCCGGATAAGACAGTGCTGCCGCTGACCGCCCCGCCGTTACCGCCGGCCCCGCCCTTACCGCCGCCCCCGCCATCGCCGACAACACGCCCGGCGTTACCACCGGCCCCGCCAGCCCCGCCGGCCCCGCCGTTACCGCCCGCGACGGTCGCGTCACCGCCAGCCCCACCGCTGCCGCCGGCTCCGCCGTTGCCGAAAAAGCCCCCGGACCCGCCGGCCCCGCCGGCCCCACCGGCTGCACCGTCGGTGCTGGCGCCACCAGCCCCGCCCATACCGCCGTTGCCCTGGAGCGATCCGCCGCTACCGCCGCGACCACCGGCGCCGCCGTTTGCCCCCGCACCTCCGGCGCCACCGCGACCGATCAGCCCGGCCGCCCCGCCGGCCCCGCCCTGCCCAGCCCCGTCGGTCGCACCGGCCCCGCCATTACCAAAAAGGATCCCGCCGGCCCCGCCGTTGGCTTGCGCCAACGTGCCGCCGGCCACCCCGTTGGCGCCGTTGCCGACTAGTGGCCGTCCCACGAGCGCTTGGGTGGGCGCATTGACGGTGCTGAGCAGATCCCGACTGATGCTGGCCTCGGCAACTGCGTACTGCCCGGCGCCGGCTTTTAGTAGCGCTAGGAACTGGCCGTGAAAAGCCGTCGCCTGAGCGCTGAGTGCCTGATAGGCCTGCGCGTGTGAGCCGAACAGTTCGGCGACAGCCGCCGATACCTCGTCGGCCGCCGCCGCGGCCACGCCTGTCGTAGGCGGCGCCGCGGCCGCGGTGGCCGCTCTAATTGTCGAACCGATGTTCGCCAAATCTGTTGTGGCTGCCGCTATTACGTCAGGCGCTGCGATCACATACGACATTGCGTACCTCCGGCCGGCACTTCACGACCCGGCGGTCGCCTGGCGCGGTCGTCGAGCCCTGTCGAAAACGCTCAACAGCCTAGCGTAATCACGGCAGCACAAACGGAGTTTTCATCAATGCGGACAGATGGCCCGGAACAGCACACTTTAAGCGTTGCGCTTCAAGGGTTTTCGTGCGCACACTCCGAACGCGGTTAGGAGCGGGTTAGGCCTCGGCGCAACTGGATCTGGTCGAGTCGCCTGCCACCCGCGGCCCCCGGCCTCCTGACGATCCCGAACACATGATCCTGATGGCTGGCGGCAGCGCCGGGGACGCGTATCGGTGGGACTGTACGTTTTGGGTGCACCGCTACCGCCCGACGCCCCGGTGACACTCGCGGCGGCGTGGCCAAAATACGGTGCGGCGGAGGCTCAGGCGGAGCTGGACGGGGCGACGATCCGCGCAGCCGCAGCTGGCAACGAATAGTTGCCGCGGTCCCGCGCCGAGCGGCACGCTGAGCCGTCAACACCCGGATCGGACAGCCAGTTGAGTCGCAGTTTCGCCGCCGACTGCGGTATCGACCGCGCGTCGGTATCAGAATGCGTTGCGCTTGTTTTGCGACTTCATCACCGAGCCGATGCGGTTGGAAGGTGTTGTGCGCGGACCAATTTGCCAACGTGCCGGCTGAGATTCCGCAACGAGTGGAATATCGTTGGGCACGTGAATGACTTTCACCACCCAGCAGCGGCGCGGCGAAAAGTCCACGCTGACCGCGCCTAGCGTGCCTCATCACAGGGTGCGCCGTCGAAGCGGGCACGCGCATCATGGATTTCGGAATAGCGGGTGTCGGCCCAATCGACGAGGCTCGCCATCGGCTCCAGCAGCGATTGGCCCAGCGGGGACAGGCGATATTCAACGCTCGGTGGCTTGGTCGCAAAGACATGGCGGGTGAGCAGTCCGTCACGCTCCAAATCGCGCAGCGTCTGAGTCAGCATCCGCTTGGAGATGTCCCGAATAGCTCGGTGCAGCTCGCTGAAGCGCTGTGGTCGCGCCGCCAGGGTCATGATCATCAGGATGCTCCACTTGTCGCCGATGCGGTCGAGCACGTCGCGCACCGGGCAATACACGGGTCCCACCGACTCGGCGTCCTCGGATTGGTATCGGCCGAAACGCTCGACCGCGCTCATTGCTGAGCTCACGGAGTCCATACGGGTTCCCTTGCTGTCACCTGGTTACAAATAACTGCCTCCTTACGGCGCAGCCTCATGGTCCATATATTAGACCTGGTCTAGAACTTAGACCAAGTGTAAAAAGTAGACCGCCTAGCGCTAGGAGAAAACGCATGAAGATACTGATTTTGGGGGCCACCGGCGCAACCGGTCAGCTCATCGTCCGCGACGCCACGGCCAACGGTCACCACATCGTGGCGCTGGTTCGTGCGAAAACAAGCTCTAATCTGCCAGGAGCCGAGGTGATCGAGGGCGATGTCCGCGACGAGGGAACCCTCGCGCGCGCGTTGCACGGCTGCGATGCCGTCATCAGCGCGCTGGGAACCGGTATGGGATTGCGCGAGGTCGACCTGCTGACCGTCGCGACCCGGGCCCTCGTCGCAGCGATGACCCGCGCCGGCGTGCGCCGTCTCATCTGTATCTCCGCGCTCGGAGTCGGCGACAGTCGCAACCACGGCGGCTTCGTCTTCGACCGGATATTCCAGCCGTTGCTGCTCGGCCCCGCCTACAAGGACAAGGACCGCCAAGAAGCCGCGATCCGCGCCAGCTCGCTTGACTGGGTCGTCATCCGCCCCGCCATGCTCACCAACGGCGCAGCACGTGGCCGCATCAGGGCCACCACCGACCTCGCCGGCGTCAACGGCGGCAAGATAGCGCGCGCCGACGTCGCTCAGTTCGTACTCGAGCAACTGACGACCGACACCTGGTTGCGGCGGACACCCGTCATCCTGTGGTGAAGGGTGGTTCGACCAGCGGTAATTTCGGATGTGACTGTAACCTGTTGCAGTGTAATTGTTTTGGGAATTGGACCGGATGGATGGGGCGGTAATGGCGATGTTGGGATGGCTTGGGTGTGATTGAGAAGTGTTGGAGAATAGGGTGTTTGGTCGGTTGAGTTGATTGCCATGCATCCGCGCTCGCCGGCAACTAAGCGGGCCCAAGCTTCGCGAACGACTGCCCGGGGCATGGGCGGCGTTGACGGTGAGCCGGGTCTGGGCTGCGAGTTGCGACTGCCAGGCGGCGTCGAACGCTGGCGTGTCAAATACATAGCTTGCAGGGGGCTGATTGGTCGGGCCGAACCGTCGGTAAAGCTCTAGGGCAGCGGAATCGATCGCCCCAATTCTGTCGAGCGCCCACAAATCCCAAAATCGCGCGGGGCGTGACGGTCCGCCCACGTCGCCCTCTTGGACGCGGCGAAGGCCGGCAGAGTAGGAACAATGAGTTCCGCGGCGGGGGCATCGCTGTACCGCTGCGCGAGGAGTCGAGACACCTTCGATTCAGCGAACCAACGAGCCGCTACGCGAAACTCCACCAACTCACTCTCCACGTGCAGCAATCAGTCGCCGCTCGAGGCAGCTGACTCTTAATCAGCGGATCCTCTGCATGTTCGGCGGTCCGGCGCGAGCAACGGCCCCCGCGAGGAGTTAGTGAGCGGGCAGGGACAGGGCATCGATGAGCGCCAATATGGAGTCCAGGGCGGCTTCCAGCGGCTCGGTGCTGCGTTGTGCATGGCTGAGCAGAAGTCCGCCTTGCACGGCGGCGATGCTGGCCATGGCCAACTTCTGGGGGGTCTGGTCGTAGGACAGTTTCCCGCTGGACTGCAGCATCCGCAGATCCGATTCCAGGATCTCCTGCCAGCGGCGGAAACTGGCGGCGATGATGTCTCGGGCGTCGGCGTCGGGTTTGGCGACTTCGTAGGTCAACGAGCCCAGCGGGCAGCCGCCTTCACAGTTTCGGCGGCGTTGCGTGTCGACGATCATGTCCCGCCAGGCGCGGCGGCCGGCCTTGGTCTTGAAGTTGGCGGCGCGTTGGATGTCCACCATCATGTCGGTTTGATACGCGATGACCGCCTTGACCAGGGCGTCTTTGTCCGCGAAATACAGGTAGAGCTGTGAGCTGCTGACGCCGGCGGCGTCTTTGACGTCGTCGAGTCGGGTGGCGCTGGTGCCGTGGAGGTGAAAGAGCCCTGCGGCGGTGGTGATGATGCGCTGCCGGGTGATCTGACCCTTCGCCGTGATTCGCGGTCCGGTGGTCGATGCGTCCATGCCGTCAATGCTACCGCTGGCGGATTCTTGAATCCATTCTTTGCTCCGGTCTAGGAGGCCCGCACCAATTCGGAGCGAGGTCACACGGCTTCTGCAGGACTGTTGAAATGCCTTATTTTGCAGTAAATACGGACCGAACGACAGGTGAGCGCGTCGGCCTCTCCGCGCTTACCGTGAATCTCATTATGGATTTGACATTCCATAGTTGTGGGGGGACGCTGTGCCGTACGGAGCCAACGTCAACCGAGAAGGAACAGCCGATGAGATTCGATGGCAAGAAGGTCCTCGTCACGGGCGCTACGTCCGGTGTCGGTCGGGAAACCGCAAAACTGTTCGCCCAGCATGGCGCCGCGGTGATCGTCACCGGCCGCAACGAAACTCGCGGCAAAGCCGTGGTCGAGGAGATCGCCGCACCTGCCCGCTTCATCGCCGCCGACCTCAACGTGTCCGACGACGTGCGAGAGCTGATTCAGGAGGCCGGGAACGTCGACATTCTGGTTAACAATGCCGGCTACTGGGAGTTGGCCCCGACCGCGGAGGCCACCGAAGCTGGTTTGGACGCCATGTTCGCGGTCAACGTCAAGGCACCGTTCCTGCTGACCGCAGCCTATGCCCCGGTGATGGCGGGAAACGGCGGCGGCGCCATCGTGAATGTGTCCACGATGGTCGCCGACCGCGGCCAGGCCGGGATGGCCGGCTACGGCGCCGCCAAGGCAGCCCTGGAATCGCTGACCCGCTCCTGGGCCGCGGAATACGGACCCCAGGGCGTGCGCGTCAACGCCGTCGCACTGGGCCCCACAATGACTCCGGCGATGGATCCGATGGCACACATGCTGCCCACCTTCGTCGCTGCCATTCCGTTGGGCCGTGCCGCCCAGCCCATCGAGATCGCCAACGCCATCGCCTACCTGTCCAGCGAGGAGGCGAGCTTCATCACCGGTGCCGTCGTCCCGGTCGACGGTGGTCGCCAATCCGTTCTGTGAACGGCTAGCCACACCCATCTGATCCTGGGCCCAACGCCCCCCACTCTCAGCCAAAACCTCACGATTAGGAGACTTCAATGAGCAAGCAGCCCTCCCCAAGCGGCCGGATGCGGGGCCAGACCGTCCTGGTCACTGGCACCACCAAGGGTGGCATCGGGTACGAGACCGCCCGCCTTCTCGGTGACGAGGGAGCCACCGTCCTGACCCACGGCCGCACTCCAAAAGCTGCGGGCATTAGCGTCGAAAACCTCACGGTTGACGGCAACAAGGCGGGCAGGTTCATCCCGGTCGCCGCCGATCTGAGCTCGATCGCCGGCACCCAGCAGCTGGCAGACGCCGTCCGAGCCGCAGCCCCCCAGGGCATCCACGGTCTGGTCAACAACGCCGGCGCCGGGTTCAACGAGCGGCGGCTGTCCCCAGATGGCTTCGAGATGACCATGGCCATCAACCACGTCGCGGTAGCCGCCCTGACCGACGCACTCCTCGACCTGCTGCACGCGGGCGCGGAGTCCTTGGGAAGACCGTCGCGGGTCGCCAACATGACCGCGTTGATCGAGGGGCGCGGGAAAGTCGAGACCGACTGGTCCTATCCGGGCAAGTACAGCCAGACTCAGGCCTACTTCAACGCCAAGTTGACCAACCTGCTCTACACCTATGCCCTGGCTCGCCGACTCAACGGCGGCGGGGTCACGGTCAACGCGGTCAGCCCCGGCAGCGTGAACAGCGGTTTCGGCGCCAAGGCCGGCGGAACCTTCGGGCTGATGATGAAGCTGGGTTCACCGATCTACGGCCACGCCAGTAAAGGCTCCCGCGGGGTCATCCGGATCATGACCGACCCCGACCTGGCCACCGTCACCGGCGGCTACCACACGCCGTCCAAGCAAAAGAAATCCTCCAAGAAGTCCCGCACAGAGGACCTGCAGGAACAGGTCTACCTGCAGACCGAACGCATCCTGCGTGCCCACCGCGACAACCACCCCAGGAGCGTCGGTGATGACCGCGCTCGCCGCACGCCAGAGCGTTTCCAGTAGGGAGTTGTCAGGGCAGCGGGGAACCGCGGCGACGGATCTCGCACAACCTGGCCAACAGTGATGGCAGCGAACGAATCGGTCACCGAAGCGCACCGGCTCACCCCTAAGGGGCGGGCCACCCGGGAGCGGATCGTCGTGGCAGCAGCGCAACTGATGTACGACCACGGTGTCGGCGGTACGAGTCTCGGTGACGTCCAAAAGGCGGCCGGCGTTAGCCCGTCGCAGGTGTATCACTACTTCGGGGACAAGCAATCCCTGATCAGGGCCGTCATCGCCCACCGCCTGCACGCTGTGTTGGCAACGCTCGGGGGGCTGGACAGCATAGAAGGGTTGCGCGCCTGGCGAGACTTGGTCGTCGACACCCAACGCCAGCGGAATTGCGAGGGCGGCTGCGCGCTGGGGTCGCTGGTCGGGGAGCTGGCCGAACCCTACCCGGACTGTCGAGCTGACCTTGCCGGCGGATTCGACCAGTGGGAAGCGGCGATCCGTGAGGGCCTCCAGGCCATGTGCGATCGGGGCGAGCTGCGCCGCACGGCCGACCCCGAAAGCCTGGCGACTGTGCTGTTGGCCGCGGTCGAAGGAGGCTTGCTGCTCGCGCAGGTGCGCCGCGACCCCGCTCCTGTCGCAACGGCGCTCGATCAGGTCCTCGACCGCATCGAGGACCTCAGACCCCGACGCGCGCCGGCCCATCAATAAGACGGCAGCACCGCCGCTGCCGTCGCGTCAGCCGACTTGGTGAAAACCTCTGCGCGACAAACGAATTGACCAAACAGCGAAGGTCTGCGATCGCCGGCGCGCCGCGGCGGCGGCCGCCGATCGGTAGGTAAGCGATCGTCAAAGGAAGGTGACTCGGTGAGCGTGGTTCCCCTAACCGGCATCGTCAAACGAGCCTGGATTCCACTGATCGTCGTTGTGGTGCTTGCGGTTTCGGGGCTGGTCGTGTCCCGATTTCACCGGCAGTTCGCATCCCAGAACCTCAACGCCAACGCCGGCGCGGGCATCGAGATCGTCCAGTTCAACCCCAAGATCATGATCTACGACGTCTACGGCTCGGGTACCGCCCAAATCAGTTACTTCGACCCCGATGCCAACGTGCATCTAGTCAGCGGGCCGCTGCCGTGGTCGATCACCTTGTCGACGACGTTGCCGGCGGTCAGCGGCAGCCTCATGGCCCAAACCACCGGCGATCAAATCGGATGCAAAGTCACCGTGAACGGAGTGGTGCGTGAGCAGCAATCAGCCGACGGGATCAACGCCCAGACCTACTGCCTGGTGAAGTCCGCATGACCCACGCAACTCCCATCGACACCCCCGCCGAGGCCACCGATCACCCGAAGCGGCCCTACCTTCCACATCTGATCCGCATTCTGGCGATCCCGATCGTCGTGTTCTGGGTGTTTGTCGCGGTCATCGTGAACGTCATCGCCCCGCCGCTCGAGGTTGTCGGCGAGGCACATTCGGCTCCGATGGCTCCGGAGGACGCGCCGTCGATGACGGCGATGAAACTCATGGGCGGCAACTTCCACGAGTTCAACTCCAACAGCACCGTGATGATTGTTCTCGAGGGCCAGCGACCCCTCGGTCCGGACGCGCACGCCTTCTACAACACGATCATCAAGAAACTCCGGCACGATCCCGAGCACATCCAGCACATCCAGGACTTCTGGAGCGACACCCTGACCGCGGCCGGCGCGCAGAGCACCGACGGCAAGGCGGCCTACGTGATGATCAACCTCGCCGGCGAACAGGGCCAAACGCTGGCCAACCAGGGCGTGCAGGCCGTCCGCAAGGCCATCGCCGAGACGAAGGCCCCGCCGGGCGTGCAGGCCTACGTCACGGGCCCGGCCGCCCTCACCAACGACCGGGACGAGATCGGCAACGCGAGCCTGAAGACCATCACCGTGTACACGCTTATCGCCATCGCGTTCATGTTGCTGGTCGTCTACCGCTCGATTCGCACCACCCTGATTCAGCTCTTCCTGACATTCGTCGGCTTGCTGACCGCGCGCGGCGTGGTGTCAACGCTGGCCATTGACAATGTCTTCGGACTGACGACGTTCGCCGGCAGCATCCTGACGATGTTGGCCATCGCCGCGGCCACCGACTACGGCATCTTCCTTTTCGGCCGCTACAAGGAAGACCGCGGCGTGGGTATGGACCGCGACGACGCGTTTTACGCCACGTTCAAATCCGTCGCCCCAGTCATCGTCGGCTCGGGTCTGACCATCGCCGGTGCCACCTACTGCCTGAGCTTTTGCCGGCTGCCCTACTTCGCCACCATGGGCGCCCCCGTGGCCATCGGCATGATCGTGATCGTGGCCTCCGCGGTCACCCTGGGACCGGCGGTGCTGTTCTTGGGCAGCAAGATCCGGCTCTACGAGGCCAAGCACCCTCCCCGGAGTCGGTTCTGGCGCAAGGTCGGCACGGGCGTAGTTCGTTGGCCCGCACCCATTTTCGTGGTCAGCCTGTTCGTGGTGATGATCGGCCTGGTGGCGATTCCCGGTAACAGGCCCGGCTACAACGACCAGTACTACATGCCGGCCGACGCGCCTGCCAACGTTGGGTTGGCCGCCGCCGAGCGGCATTTCACCCAAGCGCGGATGAACCCCGACATCCTGATGGTCGACGCCGATCACGACATGCGCAATCCCGCCGACATGCTGGTCTTGAACGCGGTCGCGCGCAACGTCATGCACACCGAAGGCATCGCGATGGTGCAGAGCATCACCCGCCCGCTAGGCATTCCGATCCAGCACAGCTCGATCCCGTTCCAGACCAGCATCCAGGGCCAGACCACCAACCAGAACCTGCCCTTCCAGCGCGACCAGCTGGCCAACCAGCTCAAAACGATCGACGCGACGAACGCCTCGATCGCCATCTTGAAAGAGCAGTACCAGCTGTCGCTGCAGCAGACCCAGCTCACGCAGGACTCGGCCGCCAAGTCCCGGCAAGTGCTGGAGACCACCGAGAAGTTGCGGGACAACATCGCGAACTTCGACGACGAGTTTCGGCCGTTGCGCAGCTATTTCTACTGGGAACGGCACTGCTACGACATCCCGTTGTGCTCGGCGATCAGATCGCTGTTCGATTCGCTCGACGGCATCGACGAACTGACCGACAGGACCCGCGCGGTGCAGGTCGACACCGACAAACTGGCAGCCCTCGCACCAAAGCTGACCGCTCTGCTGCCCCAGACGATCGCGGCGATGGAAACCACCCGCGACCTGGCACTGGCGACGTACAACTCCCAGAAGGCCCTCTACGACCAACAGCAGGCCTTGAACGACACCGCTTTGGCGATGGGTGCGGCATTTGACAACGCCAAGAACGACGACCTGTTCTTCCTGCCGCCGGAGGCCTTCACCACCCCCGACTTCCAGCGTGGTCTGAAGTTGTTCCTCTCACCGGACGGCAAGTCCGCGCGCATATTCATCACCCACCAAAGCGATCCGGCCACAATCGAAGGCATCGACCGGGTGGCCCACGAACGCAAGGCCGCCCAAGAGGCCCTGAAGATGTCGTCGCTGTCGGACGCCAAAATCTACCTCGGCGGGGAGGCGGCCACCTACCGCGACATGGCCGACGGCGCCAAGTACGACCTGCTGATCGCCGTAGTCTCGGCGCTGACGCTGATCTTCATCATCATGCTCATCCTGACCCGAGCCGCGGTGGCGGCCCTGGTGATCGTGACCACGGCGGCCAGCTCCATCGCCGCGTCCTTCGGCATCTCGGTGCTCATCTGGCAGGACCTGTTGGGCATGCCCGTGCACTGGGTGGTCATGCTGATGTCGGTCATCATCCTGCTGGCCGTGGGATCGGACTACAACCTACTGCTGGTGTCCCGATTCGAAGACGAAATCCACGCGGGCTTAAAGACCGGCATCATCCGCTCCATGGCAGGCACGGGCGGCGTGGTCACCTCGGCCGGCTTCGTCTTCGCCGCCACCATGGCCGCAATGACGCTCAGCAAACTGACCGTGCTCGCCCAGCTGGGCTCCACGATCGCCATCGGCCTGCTCGTGGACACCCTGATCGTGCGATCGCTGCTCATGCCGTCCATCGCCACCCTGCTGGGTCGATGGTTCTGGTGGCCGCAGGTCATCTACCCGCGCGGTGACAACCACTTCCGCACATCCGAGCAGCCGCGCCTCCCAGACCAGGGCCCACCACCCCGTCGACGACCTCACCCCACCGGAGGACTATGACCCACCTGCGCCGCGGCGGCCTCCACACCCTGACCGGGTCGATCCGCCTCCCCGCCTCACCCGAGACGGTGTGGGAGCTGATCACCACCGTCGACACCGTCTGCGAGTGGTACGACACCTGGGACATCGTGGAGAACGACACCACCGACCCTCGAATGCGGGTCGGCACGTCGTTTCACCTCACCCGTCACAACCGCGGCCGCGACGAGACCGCGCGCTGCCGGGTCACCGACCTCACCGTGCCGACGCGGCTGTGCTGGGAGCAATCCGCACCCCACACCCCCACCATGTCGGTGGAGTTCCTGCTGATTTCCGGCACTGACACCGGCACCACCGAGCTCCGGCACACCCGGACCTGGGCTACCCCCTAGTCACTTCGTGGGGTGTCGTCCGACCTCTAGTGGCTGCACCATCCACGGCACCGAAAGCCGTCATCGTTCATTCATCGCCAATGACCGCGATTCGACGGTCATTGGCGGGTTCTCATCGATACCGATCATCGGCCAAACCCGTTGTAGCACAAGCAAATACAGGCAAGATTGGGCGATCGCGAGAGTCGCCAATTCTTAATCCCTGGGTCGCACGTTCGAGTCGCGCCGGGGGCACTGGTAGAGGGGTGTTTTTGATCCCTCTGGACGTGCCGGTCATCGTTTATACCCGTCACGGGGCACCGATCCGGGCCGAAGCAGGTCTTCGACGCGCCGTTTAGCGCTTCGTGATCACTCCGCCCGGTGGGCTTTCGTCGACGTCGTTGAGGATCAACTCGCGCACAGCGGGACGCGGTCCGTACGGCCGCAGCATGGTGCTGGCCGGCCGTGGACGCACGTGCTGCGGCCACCAGAACCAGCGCCCGAGCAGGGTGGCCAGCGACGGTGTCATGAACGACCGCACGATCAAGGTGTCGAACAACAGACCCAGCGCGATCGTCGTACCCACCTGGGCCATCACCCGCAGTGGGCTGAACATGAACGTGGCCATGGTGGCGGCGAACACCAGACCGGCGGCGGTCACCACCGAGCCCGACCCGGCCATCGCGCGGATCGTCCCCGTCTTGAGGCCGGCGTGGATTTCCTCCTTGAACCGCGATATCAGCAGCAGGTTGTAGTCCGAGCCGACCGCCAGCAGCAGGATGACCGCCATCGCCAGCACCATCCAGTGCAACTTGATGCCCAGGATGTACTGCCAGAGGAGCACGGAGAGTCCGAACGAGGCGCCCAGCGACAGCAGCACCGTACCGACGATCACGCAGGCGGCCACGACGCTTCGGGTGATCACCAGCATGATGATGAAAATCAGTGTGGCCGCCGAGATTCCGGCGATCATCAGGTCGAAGTTGGAGCCGTCGTGCATGTCCTTGTATGTCGCGGCGGTACCGCCAAGATAGACGTTGGCGCCCTCCCAGGGCGTGCCCTTGATCGCCTCGTGCACGGCCTGCTTGATCGGTTCGATGTGGCTGACGCCTTCAGGAGTCGCCGGGTCGCCTTCATGCGAGATGATCAATCGGACGGCGTGTCCGTCGGGCGATATGAATTGTTTGAGACCCCGCGCGAAGTCCGGGCTCTTGAATGCTTCCGGCGGCAGGTAGAACGTGTCGTCGTTCTTCGCTTTATCGAACGCGTCCCCTTCGGCGGTGGCGTTGTCGGCCTGCGCTCTCGCCTGCTGGTTGAGACCCTTGGTGGTCGCGTAGTTCGACATGATGGTGTCGAGGTTGCGCTGCTGGCTCTGCGATCTGCGGAGGTATCAGCGCCACGAGCTTGGGCTGAATCGCGTCCAGCTTGTCCAGATTCGCGCTCAGGTTCTCGATGTTCTCCGCCACCTGGTCGACGCCATCGAGCGCATCGAAGATGGACCGTAGCGTCCAGCACACCGGAACGTCGTAGCAGTGTTTCTCCCAGTAGAAGTAGGCACGAATCGGCCGGAAGAAGTCGTCGAAGTTGGCGATCTCGTCGCGCAACCGCTCGGTGATCTTCACGGTCTGTTTGGTGAGCATGGTGGTTTCGTGTGTCGTGTTGCTGAGGTCCTGCGTGACCTGCATCTGCTCATGCAGCAACGCCATCGTTTTCTTCAGCTCGCCCGCCTGGTTCAGCAGGTTTTTCGCCTGCGTCGTCCTGATAGTGCTCGGTCTGCTGCCGCCCCGCGGCTTGTGCACCCATTTGAAAACCCAGGGTGCTGTGGTCGAGCGGCGTGCCCAGCGGCCGGGTGATGGTCTGCACACGGCCGATACCGGGGATGCGGAAGACCGCCTTGGCGACCTTGTCCAGGACGATGAAGTCGGCCGGGTTACGCAAGTCGTGATCGGTCTCGATCATCAGCAGCTCAGGATTGAGCCGAGCCTGGTTGAAGTGCCGGTCGGCAGCCGCATACCCGACGTTGGCTGGGGTGTCCTGCGGCAGGAAGTGGCGGGTGTCGTAGTCCGTCTTATAGCCGGGCAGGGCGAGCAGGCCGACTAATGCGGCGGCGATGGTCACCGCGAGAACGGGCAGGGGCCAGCGGACGATGGCGGTGCCGATGCGTCGCCAGCCCCGGGTCTGCAGCGATCGCTTCGGGTCGAGCAGCTTGAAGAACGATGCCACGGTCAGGATCGCCGGTGCCAGAGTCAAGGCCGCGAGGACCGCGACCAGCATGCCG
This sequence comes from uncultured Actinomycetota bacterium, assembly GCA_963758775.1. Lineage (GTDB taxonomy): Bacteria > Actinomycetota > Actinomycetes > Mycobacteriales > Mycobacteriaceae > Mycobacterium. Next base: position 242,356 of record CAVWWU010000007.1, on the reverse strand, counting down.
ACGGCGCAGGGTATGCCGAGTGACGAAAAATAGGGCAACCGGCAGAAGCTCAGGCAATACATCGCGCCGGCGATGGTCAGTCCCGACCCCAGCACGACGTGAGCGGTGCTGTGGTACATCGTGTAGAAGGCTTGTTCACGCGTCTCGCCCAGACCGCGGGCTTCGTGATAGCGGCCGACCACGAAAATCGCGTAGTCCGTTCCGGCGGCGATCGCCATCAGCACCAGCATGTTATTGGCGAACGTCGAAAGCCCCATGATGCCGTAATTGCCCAGCGTCGCGACGACACCTCGAGCCGCGAGCAACTCGACGAAGACCATGACCAGCATGATCAGCATGGTGATCACCGACCGGTAGACGAACAGCAACATCACGATGATCACTGCGAACGTGACGAGAGTGACCAGCAGGACGCCTTTCTGACCCGCGTGGGACTGGTCGGCAAACAGCGGACCTGCCCCGGTGACGTAGGCCTTGATCCCCGGCGGCGCGGGCACCGAGTCGACGATCTTGCGGACGGCATCCGTGGATTCGCCGGACTCGGCGCTGCCCATGTTGCCGGCGAGGTAGACCTGGACGTACGCGGCCTTTTGATCGTGGCTCTGGGAGCCCGCGGCGGTCAGCGGATCACTCCAGAAATCCTGGACGTGCTGAACGTGCTTCGTGTCTTTCTCGAGTCGCTTGACGATCTCGTCGTAATAGCGGTGGGCCTCCGCCCCCAACGGCTTGTCGCCCTCCAGCAGGATCATCGCCGAACTGTCCGAGCTGAACTCCTTGAACGTCGATCCGACGCGCATCATCGACTGGAACGACACCGCGTCTCTAGGGCTCTGCGACACCGATTGCTGTTTGGAGACGATCTCCAATTGCGGGGAGATGGTGTTGGTGACGAAGACGATGCCCAGCCAGATCAGGACGATCGGCAGCGCAAGCCGATGGATCATCCGCGGCAGGAACGGCGGGATCAGCGGCTGATCGACGCGCGGTGGAGCCGCGGTGGTCTCACTCATGCGGACTTGTCCAGGCAATAGACGAAGGCATTGACTGTCTCGTTGGCAGCCGATTGATTCGCACCCTTAATCACGGCACCGCGCCCGTCGTGGTTGTCCACAACGAATTGGCAGGCAATCCAACTGCCGTCTCCTTGCGCTATCAAGTTGGCCGGGATCCCAGGCTTTGTCGACTTCAACACCGTGTTCCAGGGCAACGGAACGTTGAGGGCCTGCTGCGGATGGGAGTTCTCGTCGAGGTAGTTGATCGTTGCCGTGCTGCCCGGTGACCCCCATACCTCGAGCGTGATGGTCTTGGCGTTGTACTGGTCGATGAACCTCACCGGGCGAGCCGCCACCGAACGATCCCTTGTGAACGCCGAAGACGCCGTGCAGTCGGTAGACGACGAATCCGGACAGCGCGACCACAGCCACGATCGTGAGCATTAGCCAGAAACGGCTCAGCAGCCCCTTCTTCTTCGCGCGCCGTGGCCCGGGTTTTTCCTCGGCGCTTGGGGGAACCCTAGGATCCAGCGATTCTCTCCATGGCTTGGTGGTCGTCATGGGCGCTTTCCTAACCAGGGGCGAAGGCTACTCAACTAATCGGCTTAGGGATAACCTTAGCTACCCTAACCTACACCGAGATGGTCCGGGCTTCACATCGCGAGCCGACCCATACGCGAACTCGGACACTCCCCGGGCCGTTGCTGCTTCGCAAAGGACAACTTGCGAAACCCTCGTGTCGATGAACCAGCAGTGTTTTTGGGTATCGCGCCTGTAACTTGTTGCAGTGTGGCTGTTTTGGGAATTGCCAGAGAGGGTTAGGTCGACGGGGCCGGCATTGGGAGAGTTTGGGCGCTGTTGAGAAGCGTTGAAGAATAAGGTGTTTGGCCGAAAGGGTCCCGACTCGCCGAATCCGGGAGTTGAGCGGGTATCAGGCGGGCGGGGCCGGCCCAACCAAGAGCTGCCGAATGACCGGAGCGGCCCAGCGGCTGAGCTCGTCGCGGCTGAGGCTGGCGATCGGCGGGTTGACCAGTACGTATCGCGTCGTGGCGAGTCCGATGACGAACGCACCCATCAACCCGATCCGCTGGACGGGGTGATCCGGGGTGGCGGTAATCAGCTTGGGCGCGACTTGCTCCGCGAACACCTGTCGGAGAGTGTCCGCGGCCACCGGACTCGTCATCGCGGCCCGCAGCAGGGCCAGAAACGTCTCGTCCTCTTCCCACACCGCGAAGAACCGCGGCAGCAAAATGCCGGCGATCTCGTCGGGATCAACATCCGTGAGATCGGGCAGGTCGATCACGAAATCGGCCGCCGCCGCAAACAACTCCTGCTTGCTGCCGAAGTACCGGATGACCAACGCGGCATCGACTCCGACATCGGCCGCAACGGCCCGCAGCGTCGTCCGCTCGTAGCCCTCTGCACCGAAGCGACGCCGCGCCGCCGACAAGATGTCGGCACGCGTCTGTGCGGCATTGCGAGGCCGTGTCACAGTCACGGGGCAACTGTAGGCCACTAACTGTTTACTTCCGCCAAATCCGACGGCTACGCCGGCGCGGGTCCGACCAGGAGCTGGCGGAACACCGGAGCAGCCCAGCGTCGGAGTTCTTCGCGGCTGAGCTCAGCGGCAGGCAGGTTGCCAAGCAGCGACCGAGTCGCAGCAAGCCCGATGACGAACGCATCCGTGAGCGCGATCCGCTGGTCGTCGTGATCCGGGGTCGCGGCCTTCAGCACTGGCGCCACATGCGTGGCCAGCGTTTCGTTGAGGATGTCCGCCGCGACTCGGCTGGTCATCGCCGCCTGCAGCAGGGCCAGGAAGGAATGGTCTTCCTCCCAGACCGCGAAGTACCGGGGTAGCAGCATGTCGGCGATGTCGTCGGGGTCCGCCCCAGCGAGGTCGGGCAACTCGATGGTGAACTCCGTCGCGGTCGCGAAGAGGTCCTGCTTGCTGCCGAAATAGCGGGTCACCAGCGCCGCATCCACGCCGACGTCGGCTGCGACGGCGCGCAAGGTGGTCCGGTCGAAACCTTCCGTCGCGAATCGACGCCGCGCCGCCGACAGGATGTCGGCGCGGGTCTGCGCGGCATTGCGCGGCCTCTTCGTCACCGGTGTGGATGGCGCCATGCCAAAACTCTATGTCGTCAGCTGTTGACTTGGAAGCGATTCGGCGCGTATGTTCTAAGTCACCCAGTGTTGACAAAAGTCACCGACCGTTGAGGTTGGAGGCGAATCGGGAAGCGGAGGTGGCCTCATGGCCGCTGAAATTGGGAACCCAGGCAACCAGCAGGGGCTGCTGCACCGCATCGCCCGACCGGCAATCAACGCCCCCCGGCGGACCATCGCGATCGCCGCGCTGGTACTTATAGCCGCGGGCATCTTCGGACTCCCCGTCGCCAAAAGCCTATCCGCCAGTGGGTTTCAGGACCCCGACTCCGAATCTTCCAGGGCCGCAGCCACTCTCAGTGATAAGTTCCGCCAAGGCGACCTGCAGCTACTGTTCTTGATCTCCGCTCCGGATGGCGTTAACAGCCCCGACGCCCGCGCGGTGGGCACCGAGGTCGCCGAGCAGCTCAGTCGCGCGACACATGTGACGAGCGTCAGCTCGCCGTGGACCGTTCCTCCCGCTGCCGCGGCATCCCTGGTCAGCAAGGACGGCCGCTCGGGGTTGATCGTCGCCGGCATCGGCGGCGGGGAGACCAACGCACAGAACTACGCCGATGCGCTGTCGCATCAGTTCGCCCGCGACCGCAACGGCGTCACCGTGCGCTCGGGCGGGTTGGCCATGGTGAACGCCCAGATCACCGCCCAAGCCCAACATGACGTGCTGGTCATGGAGGCGATCGCGATTCCGCTGAGCTTCCTGGTGCTGGTGTGGGTGTTCGGCGGATTGTTCGCGGCGGCACTGCCCGTCGCGGTCGGAGGCATGTCGATCCTGGGTTCGCTGGCCGTGCTGCGCCTCATCGCGTTCACCACCGACGTGTCGATCTTCGCGCTCAACCTCACCACGGCGCTGGGCCTGGCGCTGGCGATCGACTACACCCTGCTGATCATCAGCCGGTTTCGCGACGAAATCGCCGGCGGCGCAACGCGTGACGAGGCGTTGATCCACACCATGATGACGGCGGGGCGGACGGTGTTGTTCTCGGCGACGACGGTCGCGCTGTCGATGGCCGCGATGATCCTGTTCCCCATGCACTTCCTGAAGTCGTTCGGCTATGCGGGAATCGCCACGGTGGCGTTCACCGCTATCGCGGCCGTGGTGCTGACACCGGCGGCGATCGTGTTGCTCGGCGATCGGCTGAATGCACTGGACGTGCGCCGGCTGATCCGGCGCTCAAGAGGTCGCGACGAGCCGGTCCGCGGCGTTATCGAGAACGAGTTCTGGTACCGCTCAAGCAAGTTCGTCATGGGCAGGGCAATCCCCATCGGGATGACCGTGGCCGGCCTGCTGGTACTGGTCGGCACGCCTTTCCTCGGTGTGCGGTGGGGCTTTCCCGACGACCGAGTGTTGCCGAGTTCGGCATCGGCCCGCCAGGTCGGCGACCAACTGCGGAGCGACTTCGCGAACGACTCGGCGACCGCCGTCAGCCTGGTCATTCCCGATGCCGACGGAATATCCGACAGCGAAATCGCCCGATACGCAGCCGATCTGTCGCGGGTACCCGACGTGGCGGCGGTCTCGGCTCCGGTCGGGAAATTCGTCGACGGGTCCCTGACCGGCCCACCTTCGGCGCCGACGGGCGCGGGGCAGGGTAGCGCCTTCCTGACCGTCAGCAGCACGTCTCCGCTTTTCTCCGACGGGTCGGCCACCCAGCTGCGCCGCCTGCACGGGGTGCCGCGTCCCGACGGGAGGACGGTCGAGTTCACCGGGACCGCGCAGACCAACCGGGACAGTGTGCACGCCATCACCTCGCGACTCCCAGTGGTCTTGGGCCTGATCGCGGTCATCACCTTCGTCTTGCTGTTCTTGCTGACGGGCAGTGTCGTGATGCCTCTCAAAGCCCTTGTACTCAACGTGCTTTCGCTCACTGCGGCGTTTGGTGCGATGGTGTGGATTTTTCAAGACCACCATCTCGGCGGCCTCGGAACGACGTCCACCGGAACCCTGGTCGCCAACATGCCGGTGCTGCTGTTCTGCATCGCCTTCGGCCTGTCGATGGATTACGAGGTCTTCGTGGTGTCCCGGATCCGTGAGTTCTGGTTGGCTACCGGGCGAACCCGCAGCGACAACGACGAAAGCGTCGCGCTCGGCATTGCCCGCACCGGCCGGGTGGTGACCGCCGCGGCCCTGGTGATGGCGATTTCGTTCGCCGCGCTGATCGCCGCCCACGTCTCGTTCATGCGGATGTTCGGCGTCGGGCTGACGCTGGCCGTGATCGTCGACGCCACCGTCGTGCGCATGGTGCTGCTGCCTGCCTTCATGCACCTGCTGGGCACCTGGTGTTGGTGGGCGCCCAAGTGGCTGTCGCGACTGCATGAGCGCGTCGGCATCAGTGAGGAACAACCGGGTTTTCCAGCGGCAACGATGCCGGCAAGTCACGCATTACACGAAGGGTGAGGAACATGAGGGAACCTTTGAGTGACAACGATTTCGCCGCTCGTCAGGCGGGTGGCGTGATAGCGGGTGTGCAAGGCGTCCTGCCGGAAAACCGTTATGCGCAAAGCGAAATCACCGAGGCGCTGGCCGCATTCCCCGCGTTCCAGGGCTGCGAAGACGCGCTGCGCAAACTCCACGCGAGTTCGAAGGTCAATAGCCGCTACCTGGTCTTGCCGCTCGAGGAGTACGCGGGGCTGACCGACTTCGGCGCCGCGAACAGCATCTTTATCGAGAAGGCAGTCGAACTCGGCTGCAAGGCGCTGACCGCAGCGCTCGAAGAGGCCGGGTTGCAGCCGCACGACGTCGACGTGGTCATGTCGACGACGGTCACCGGCCTTGCCGTGCCGTCGCTGGAAGCGCGTATCGCGACGCGCGTGGGGCTGCGCCCCGACGTGCGGCGGGTGCCGATGTTCGGACTCGGCTGCGTTGCCGGCGCGGCCGGCGTGGGACGCCTCAACGATTACCTGCGGGGCGCACCCGACGATGTCGCGGTGCTGTTGTCCGTCGAGCTGTGCTCACTCACCTATCCGGCGGCGCGGCCCTCGATGGCGACGCTCGTCGGCACCGCCCTGTTCGGCGACGGCGCCGCGGCGGTAGTCGCGGTGGGTTCGCGTCGCGCCGAGCAGATCGGTGCCAGTGGTCCCGACATCCTCGGGTCGCGCAGCCACCTGTACCCCGACTCGCAGGACACCATGGGCTGGAACATCGGCGCCTCCGGATTCGGCCTCATCCTGTCGCCCAACGTCTCGGCCGTCGTCGAGCAGTATCTGGGCGACGACGTGACGAATCTCCTTGCGGCATATGGCCTCGATATCTCCGACGTCGCCACCTGGGTGAGCCACCCGGGCGGCCCCAAGGTGATCGAGTCGATCGTCGGCGCCCTGGGGTTGCCGGACGACGCGCTCGAGTTGACGTGGCGCTCGCTCAGCGAGGTCGGCAACCTGTCGTCGTCGTCGGTACTGCACGTGCTGCGCGACACCATCGCCAAGCGGCCGGCCAGCGGCAGCCCGGGCCTCATGCTCGCGATGGGACCCGGCTTCTGCTCCGAACTCGTCATGCTGCGTTGGCGGTGACACGCTCATGCTCTGGTATGCGCTGTTGATCGGCGCGGTTGCCGCGGAGAGACTGGCCGAGCTGGCGCTCAGCAACCGCAATCGTGCCGTCAGCCGGGCGCACGGTGGTGTCGAGTTCGGGGGCGGCCACTACCCGGCCATGGTCACGCTCCACACGGGACTGCTGGCCGGATGCCTGATCGAGCCGATCGCGTCGCATCGGCCCTTCATTCCGGCGCTGGGCTGGCCCATGCTCGTGATTGCGGTTGCGGCACAGGCATTGCGCTGGTGGTGCATCACGACCCTGAACTACCAGTGGAATACCCGGGTGATCGTTATTCCCGGTGCGGACCGGATCATCGGCGGCCCGTATCGCTTTGTGCCACATCCGAATTACGTGGCCGTGATCATCGAAGGAGTCGCGCTGCCGCTGGTCTACACGGGATGGATTACCGCGCTATCGTTTTCGATTCTGAACGGGTGGCTGCTGAGCACCCGGATCCGGGTGGAAAACGCCGCACTGGCGAGCCTGACATGATCGACCTTCTCGTCGTGGGCGGTGGCCCGGCCGGCCTGGCCACCGCCCTCTACGGCGCAAAAGCCGGACTCGAGGTCGTCGTGGTGGAGCGGCGTACCGGGCCGATCGACAAGGCGTGCGGCGAAGGGCTGATGCCGCATACATTGCGACATTTGGAGCGCCTCGGCGTGCACCCGCACGGCAAGCCGATCCGGGGCATCAGCTACCGGGACGGGCATCGGCACGTCGAAGCGGCGTTCCGAGGCGCGGCGGGACGAGGAGTGCGGAGAACGGTGCTGCACGGCGCGCTTCTCGACGCCGTCACTCGCGCCGGCGTACGGATTTGCCACGACGACATCGGCGAGATCAGCCAAGACGCCGCGTCTGTGTGCGCGGGCAACTGGCGTGCCCGTTACCTCGCCGCGGCGGACGGCCTGCACTCCCCCATCCGCCGGTCCCTGGGTTTGGAGCGGCCCAGCCCGGGCCCGCGCCGTTGGGGCATCCGCCGCCACGTACAGATCAACCCGTGGTCGGATCACGTCGAGGTGCACTGGGCCCGGGCCGCCGAGGCGTACGTGACGCCGATCGCGGACGACTGCGTCGGCATCGCGCTGCTGAAGTCCCGCCGCGGTGGCTTCGATGCGCACCTCGAAGAATTCCCGGTTCTTCGCGACCGCATACGCGGTCATGCCCACGAGCCGGATCGGGCGGCCGGCCCACTGCGCCAACGGGTCTCGAGCCGCCGGGCCGGACGGGTCCTGCTCGTCGGCGACGCTGCGGGCTACGTGGACGCGCTGACCGGCGAGGGCCTGGGCCTGGCATTCGGCGCCGCGGAGTTGCTGGTGAACTGTGTCGCGGCCGACCAGCCTGCGGCCTACGACCGGCAATGGCGCCAGCTGACTCGGCGGTACCGCATGCTCACCGCGGGCCTGCTGCACGCGAGTGCGTACCCGCCTGCGCGGGCGCGCATCGTGCCCGCGGCATCGGTGATGCCCACGCTGTTCACCGGAGTCGTCAATCTGCTTGCGCAGTAAACGCCCTGGGACCGGCGACGGCCTCCAACTTCGCCGCGCTCGGTGTACTGTTCTCGACTACCTGGCCGCCTTCGGGACGCGGCCAATTTTTCGCGCGGAGGTAGCCATGAACGCCCCGCGCTTGTCTGGGCCCCCGTGGTGCGCCAGCGTCCGCTCGCCGATTCGACGATTCCGAATGCATCCACGGCATGGAGCGCCTGCTGAACGCCGTCCAGGAGCTATCGCTGGCGCGCAGCCTGTACTGGTCACCGAAAGCGAGGGTGACCCGGCAATGCTGAGAGAGCGCCTCATCGAGGCGTTCCGGCGTTTCAACGAGACGAGCAATCGCCCCTACCGGCTTTCTGCCAGCATCGGCCTGCTAGAAGCGCCCGCTGCGGACACCGCCACCGTGGAGCAATTGCTCGCTCGCGCAGACGAATTGATGTATGCCGCAAAGAAGGCCAACCCCAATTCGCGCCTCGCTGGGTGATCGGTTGATGCGGTGAACCAGCACGGGTTCCTCGCCACGACCCGGGACAGCTATGACCGCACGGCCGCGCAGTACGCCGAGCGCTTTCATCATCATCTCGATGACAAGCCGGTCGACCTGGCCGTGCTGACTGCGTTCGCGGGCCTGGTATTGCAGGGCCCGAACAGGCGGGTGATCGACGTCGGCTGCGGCACCGGCGCAACCACTGCGGTGTTGGACGGCTGCGGTGTCGACGTCTCCGGAATCGACTTGTCGCCAAATATGGTCTCGCAAGCCCGTCGACTGGGCCCTGAACTACGGTTTAGCATCGGCTCGATGACCAGCCTGGACGTCGCCGACTGCAGCGTCGGCGGCATCTGTGCCTGGTACTCGATCATCCATATCCCCGACGAGAACCTGCCGGGTGTGTTCGAGGAGTTCCACCGCGTCCTGGTACCGGGCGGTCTCGTGCTGTTGGCGTTCCAGGTCGGCGACAAGCCGCGGATATTGACCAACGCATTCGGCCAGAACGTGCATCTCACATTCGTCCGCCGTCAGCCCCGGTGGGTCGGCGAACAACTGGGCGGGGCCGGCTTGGGCGTCTATGCCGAACTGGTGCGCCAGCCAGACGACGACGGTGTGGAATCGACCCCGCACGCGTACCTGATCGCGCGAAAGATCCGTTAGGGAGGGCGGGGCCTTCCCGCGTTGGAGCGGGCCGCGGAGGGATGAGCTGCACGACGGCGGTGCACATTTGCTCGGCTAGGGCGGGTAGGCAAACGTCCGATGAAAGAACGCTTTGAGCCCGGAATGGCGGCAATATGAACGTACTTTTCCGCCCTGGCCCGCAGCGGCGCTGAACAAGTCTGCCTGGAATGCAGGAACTCGCAGCTGCTGAGCCTGCTGGACGGCGAGGGCGTGCTGGTCGGGGTCATCGACGTGACGAATGCTGTGGTAGAGACCCCACAGGGGGTGGCCTCGCTGATCAGGCAAGCCGTGGAATATGTGCCGGCGAAGCGCCTCATCGCCTACACGAACTGCCCGATGGCGCCGATGCCGAGGCAAATCGCCGCAGCACAGTCAATGGCTCTCGGTCGCGGCGCAGCGCTGGTCTACCAAAGTTTCTAACACGTTAATTTGCACAAATTTTGGTCGGCCGAAATCGCCCAAAAAATTTGGCTGTTTCGCGACGGGGAGTGCCTGCATGGCTAAGAATGTTCAGGGGCCGGGCCGCTAGATTGGGGTCCCTTTAAAGATGCCTGTCTTGAAAGATCGCCCCGACTGTCACGGCGTTGAACGTCGCGTAGCGACCCGGCCTACATCGAGGTTACCCGTTTTCGGGGCACTAGCTAACATAGCGAATTCTGGCAACTCCCTAAGGGCGTGATCCGGGCCGGACGGCTCGCCCGAAACGCCTCTAGCTGCGCGCATTCGAGCATCTGTTGCTATTGCGCACGGGTTTCGCAAATCGGGACCGGACGGCGCCTCAATCGTTATGCGACACGTTGCGCGGCGGCGCGGTTTTCAAGCCCGGGTAACCAAGAATGCGGACATGACCGTACCGGGAGAGCCAGCGCGTGAGATCTCGCGGCAGGCGTTTCTGCGCGCGGCCGCCGGAGCGCTGGCTGCCGGTACGGTGCTCGGGCCGGGGCGCGCGACCGCTGACCCGAATATGTCTGGCTGGCAAGGCCTTTCCACCGTCATCAAGGGGCAGGTGATCACCCCGGACAGTGGCGGGCAGTTCGGCAGCGCCAAGGCCGTGTTCAACACCAACTACAACAACTCCTCACCGGCCGCGGTCGTCACCGTGACCTCGCCGGCGGACGTGCAACAGGCGATGGCCTTCGCCGCCGCCCACAACCTCAAAGTAGCGCCGCGCAGTGGTGGGCACTCCTACGTGGGGGCATCCACCGCCAACGGCGCCCTTGTGCTCGACTTGCGTCAGCTCCCCGGAGACGTCAATTACGACGCCGCCAGCGGTCAGATCACTGTGACGCCCGCCACGACTCTGTACGCCATGCATCAGGCCCTGGCCGCGGCCGGCCGGGGCATTCCGACGGGTACCTGCCCCTCGGTGGGCGCCGCCGGACACGCACTCGGCGGTGGGCTGGGCGCCCATTCCCGGCACGCCGGCCTTCTCTGCGACCAGTTGACGTCGGCAACGGTGGTGCTGTCCAACGGCCAGTCGGTCACCGCCTCGGCCAACAGCAACCCCGACCTGTTCTGGGCGCTGCGCGGCGGCGGCGGCGGGAACTTCGGGGTGACCACGTCACTGACGTTCGCCACCTTCCCCACCGGAAGCTACGACGTCGTCAACCTCAACTACCCGGCGCAAGCGTTCGCGCAGGTCCTCGTCGGCTGGCAGAACTGGCTGCGCACTGCCGACCGCAACAGCTGGGCGCTGGCGGACAGCACGACCGACGCGATGGGCACGCACTGTCGCATCATGGCGACGTCGCCGGCCGGGTCGGGCGGCAGCGTGGCGAACGCCATCACCGCCGCCGTGGGGATGCAACCGACCGGGACCGACAGCCACACGTTCAACTATCTGGACCTGGTGAATTATCTGGCCGTCGGCAACCTCAACCCGTCGCCGCTCGGGTACGTCGGCGGTTCCGATGTCTTCACGACGATCTCGCCGGCCGCCGCGCAGGGAATCGCCGCGGCTGTCAATGCCTTTCCCCGCGGCGCCGGCCGCATGCTGGCGATCATGCACGCACTCGACGGCGCCCTGGCATCTGTCGCACCCGGGGCAACGGCCTTTCCGTGGCGGCGCCAATCCGCACTGGTGCAGTGGTACGTCGAAACGTCCGGTGACCCGTCGGCGGCCCGCGCCTGGCTCAACACCGCACACCAAGCGGTGCAACCGTATTCGGTCGGCGGTTATGTGAACTACCTCGAACCGAACCAAGCCGCGTCGCGCTACTACGGGCCGAACCTCACCCAGCTGACCGCCGTGCGGCAGAAGTACGATCCGAGCCGAATCATGTTCCCCAGCCTCAACTTTTAGCCGGTGTGCAGTTTGATGATTTCGACCAGGTGACGTCCGACGTCGTCGAGCGCAGCCGTCGATTGCGTGGCCAGCGCGATGATCACCGCGCCCTCGATGGCGGCGATGGTCAAAGCGGCCAGTGAACGTGCATTGGCACGATCGGTGCCGGACCTCACCAACCGATCGGCGACGAGCATCTGCCACTCGCTGATCGCTTCGGCGGCCGCCTGCGCGGCTTCCGGCACGTCGGCGCGGCCCAGGATCGCCGCCACAATTGGGCAACCCGCTTGCATCTCAGTCGCGGACAACTGCGCCTTCCATTCTTCGATGAAGGTCTGGACGGCGCGCGCTGGATCGCCGCCGTCGTCGGCCGCCTGGAGCACCGCGGTCAGACCCTGACCCGCGACGCGAGTGGCCTCCGCAACGAGTTCGGCTTTGCCGCCGGGGAAATTCAGGTAGACGGTTCTTCGCGCGAGGCCGCTGTCTTCGAGCAGTGCGTTGATCCCGGTCCCCGCGACTCCCCGCCGTCGAACCAATCCCGTGACACTGGCGATGAGCACATCCCGCGCCGACATGCCTTGCACTATACCAATCGGTCTACTAACCTCTGACCTGAACGGGCCGAAAACATTTCGAGTGCGGAGACCAGTCATGACGAGCACCGACAAGACGCTGCGGAAATTTCGCCGAGAACGCGCAATCGGGCGCTACCTGTTCAACCCGACGGTGAAAGCCATGAGCCGACTCGGGCTGCGCACCACCATGGCCACAGAACTGGAGACCACCGGGCGCAAGAGCGGGCAGGCACGCCGCGTCCCAGTGTCAGCGCAATTCGACGGCGACGGCGCCTGGGTCATCAGTCAGCACGGCACCCGTTCCGGGTGGGGCCGGAACATCGTCGATAACCCGAATATCCGCATCCAGCAAGGGAATCGGTGGCGCAGCGGAGTGGCCACGTTCAGGCCCGACGACGACGTCGTGGCGCGGGGCCGCAAGTTCGGTCGGGTGGGAGCCGTGTTGGTGAAGACACTGGAAACGACGCCGGTGTCCGTCCGGATCGAGTTCACCGACTAAGAGGCCGAATTCGGTTGGCGCGCTAAGCGGGTCGAATAGGCCGTTTCATGCTGCAGACGATGCTCCACTCGAAATACAGCTCGCCGTCTCTGTCGTAGCCCTTGAAGTGGTGGGATACCTGAGTACGTTGGACCGAGGAGTTGACGATCTCCCAGCCTTGTTCGCCATAGGTCTTGGCTAGCGCGCCTACCTCTTCGATCAGATCCTTCAGCGACTCGTTGGTGTGATAGATGAACGTGTTCTCCCACCGTTGCGGGTACCACTGGTCGTCCGATGCCAGCCACCAACCGGGTCCGGGCGAAGTGCTCATGCTCATGTCCCGGCACCCTACAGCCGCCGGGAGCAGCAAAGAGATAAATTTCTATGAACTTTGAGTGTGCTGACCCTGCGGAGGTGCCTGAATGACCCAGTCCGGATTGGTGCTGTCCAGCGTCGACAATCACGTCGCGCTGATCACCGTCAACGACCCCGATCGGCGCAACGCGGTGACGGGCGAGATGTCGGCACTGCTGCGCGCCGCCGTGGAGCGGGCCGAAGCCGATCCCGAGGTGCACGCCGTGGTGGTCACCGGGGCGGGCAAAGCCTTCTGCGCGGGCGCCGACCTCAGCGCGCTGGGTGCAGCGGGCGGCCCGGCGGCGGAGTCGGGGCTCAAGAAGCTGTACGACGGCTTCATGGCCCTGGGCAATTGCACACTGCCCACCATCGCCGCGGTCAATGGCCCAGCGGTCGGCGCCGGGCTCAATCTGGCGATGGCCGCCGACGTCCGAATCGCGGGACCGGGCGCCGTTTTCGATGCTCGTTTCCAGAAGCTCGGGTTGCATCCGGGCGGGGGCGCGACCTGGATGCTGCAGCGAGCCGTGGGGCCCCAGGTCGCCCGTGCGGCGCTGCTGTTCGGCATGCGCTTCGATGCCGAATCCGCCGTGCGCCACGGCCTGGCGTTCACTGTTGCCGACGATCCCGTCGCCGCGGCGCTCGAACTGGCTGCCGGCCCGGCGGCCGCTCCCCGCGAGGTAGTGCTGGCGACCAAGGCCACCATGCGCGCCACGTTCAGCCCGGGATCAGTGGACAACGACCAACATGAACTCGCCATGCGCACGGAGCTGGGGCCGCAGGCGACCTCGATCCAGTCCCCCGAGTTCGCGGCGCGTCTGGCCGCCGCCCAGGGCAGGCGCTAGGCCGGCGATTCGGTCGCGGGGGTGTCTGCCGCCGCGATCCCCCGGAACCCGGGGTCCAGGCGACGCGTGACGAAGATGAACGCCAGGGCGATGAAGGGTGCGAGACCGCCATAAACCGCTGCGGGGGTGGCCATTTCGGCGTTGTTCAGCAGTTGTGGACTCAACGCCACGCCCATCGCCACCACGGCGTTGTGCAGACCGATCTCCAGGCTGACGGCGGTGGCCTGCCGGGGCGCGAGGTGCATCCGGCGCGGCACCAGGTAGCCGACGGTCAGGCTCACGAGGCAGAAGGTGGCGACGGCCCCGCTCAGCACGCCGAAGTTGTTCCAGAGCGTTGTCCGTCCACCGGCGATCGCACCCAGGACGACGAGAACGAACAGCAGTCCCGCGAGAACCCTGATCGGCTTCTGCAAGCGCCGGGCGAGTTCGGGAAAACGGTGGCGTATCGCGATCCCGAGCGCGGTGGGAACGAGTATCAGCGCGAAGACCCCGAGGAACTTGTCCACCTGCAGCGGAATGAACCGCCCCTCCCCCATGAACCAACCCATGGACAGGGCCAAAATCGCCGGCAGGGCGAACATCGACAACACGGCATTGACTGCGGTGAGCGTGAGATTGAGCGCCAAGTCGCCGCCGACAAGGTGACTGACGATGTTGGCCATCGTCCCGCCCGGAGTGGCCGCCATCAGCATCAGCCCCACGGCCAGATTCGGCTGGAGGTGGAAAGCCTCGGCAATCAAAAGGCACAGGGTCGGCAGCACCAACGACTGACAGATCAGCGCAACCAGCAGTGGCCGCCGCAGCGTGGCTGCCCGCTGGAAGTCGGCGACGGTCAGCGTCAACCCGAGGGCGAGCATGACCACCACCACGACCAACGGGAAGTAGCGGTTGTCCATAATTAGTTAGCTTGCCTTACTCAGTGGCGCGCTGCAGTGTGTGCTGGGTAACAGCCCACCCCGGCCAGCTGGATCACCGTGAGTCAATCCGGGGCCGGCAATCGTCAGCCGGAGACCGGTTCGCCCACTCGCGCCAGCATCGCCGCAGCATGCTTGAGCACCGGCGAATCGACCATCTGTCCTTCGTAGGCGAAGACGCCGCGCTCGGTCTTGGCCGCGGCCAAGACCCGTCGCGCCCAGTCGAGTTTCTCGTCGCTGGGGCGGTATGCCTTACGCACGATCTCGACCTGTGTCGGGTGGATGCACACGGTTGCGTCGAAGCCCACCGCGACGGCGTCTTCGGCCTCGGCCTGCAGACCGTCGATGTCTTTGATGTCCAAGTGCACGGCGTCGAGGGCAACGCGGTCGAACGCGGACGCGGCCAGCAGCACCGTCGACCGCACGTGACGCGCGAAATCGCGATAGGTGCCGTCGGCGCGCCGACTCGAGCTGCCGCCCAGCGTGGCGACCAAGTCCTCGGCACCCCACATCACGCCCACCGTGCCTGCCGCCGCGGCGATTTCGGTGGCGAACACCGCGGCGCGCGGCGTCTCGACCAACGCGATCACGTCGCGCGGGGCCAGCGCGGCCACTTGTGCCGCGGATTCGGTCTTGGCGAGCATCACCGTCGTGTACGGGGTGCCGGCCAGGGCCTCCAGGTCGCGGGGCAGTTCCTCGGTGCCGGCCGGGTTGATCCGCACGACGGTCCGCTCGGGGTCGAGCAGGTTGTCCCGCAACGCTTTTCGAGCGGCAGGCTTGTCCGGCACGGCCACGCCGTCCTCGAGGTCGAGGATCACGACATCGGCGGCGGCCGCCGCCTTGGCGAAACGCTCGGGTCGGTCAGCCGGGCAGAACAACCAACCCGGACCTGCGGCACGCAGGTTCATTACTTCTCCTTGTCCGCCGGCGCCTTCTGGACCAGCGTCGTACGCACGGCGCGCGCCACGACGTCGCCGTGCTGGTTTCGTCCGGTGTGCTCCAGCGTCACGATGCCTTCGCCGGGGCGGCTTTTCGATTCGCGTTTGTCGGTGCACACGGTTTCCGCGTACAGCGTGTCGCCGTGGAAGACCGGCTTGGGGAACGAGACCTCGGAAAAGCCGAGGTTGGCCACGATGGTGCCGAGCGTCAACTGCGCCACCGACAGCCCGACGAGAGTCGAAAGGGTGAACATCGAATTCACCAGCCGCTCGCCCCGGAAGCCCGGCTGCTCGGCGGCCCACGCCGCGTCCAGATGCAGCGACTGGGTGTTCATCGTCAGCGTGGTGAACAACACGTTGTCGGCCTCGGTAACGGTGCGGCCCGGCCGGTGCAGGTAGGTAGTGCCGACCTCGAACTCCTCAAACCACAAGCCGCGCTGGATGATCGACTTACCTTCTGTCATGACAGCCCCAGCGACCGCGCGATGAGCAACAGCTGCACCTCAGTCGTGCCCTCACCGATCTCGAGCACCTTGCTGTCGCGGTAGTGCCGCGCCACCGGATACTCGTTCATGAAGCCGTAGCCGCCGTGGATCTGCGTCGCGTCGCGCGCGTTGTCCATCGCCGCCTCCGAGGAGATCATTTTCGCGATCGCCGCCTCTTTCTTGAAGGGTTTGCCCGCCAGCATCTTTGCCGCCGCTTCGTAGTACGCCGTGCGGGCCACGTGGGCACGCGCCTCCATCCGCGCGATCTTGAAGCTGATCGCCTGATAGGAGCCGATCGGCTGGCCGAACGACTGGCGTTCCTTGGCATACTTCACGCTCTCGTCGACGCAGCCCTGAGCCGCCCCGGTCGCCAGCGCGGCGATTGCGATCCGGCCCTCGTCGAGGATCGACAAGAAGTTGGCGTAGCCGGTGCCCTGCGCGCCGAGCAGGTTCTGCTGCGGGACGCGGGCGTCGGCGAAGGTCAACGGGTGGGTGTCGGAGGCGTTCCAGCCGACCTTGTTGTAGACCGGCTCGACCGTGAATCCCGCTGTGCCACTGGGCACGATGATGGTCGAGATCTCTTTCTTGTCCCCCACGGTCCCGGTGACCGCGGTGACGGTCACCAGCGACGTGATATCGGTCCCGGAGTTGGTGATGAACTGCTTGGACCCGTTGATGATCCATTCGTCACCGTCGAGACGCGCGGTGGTGCGGGTGCTGCCGGCGTCCGACCCCGCGCCCGGTTCGGTGAGACCGAAACCGGCCAGCGCGCGCCCGGCCGTCAGGTCCGGCAGCCAGTGCTGTTTCTGCTCCTCGCTGCCGAACCGAAAGATCGGCATCGCGCCCAGGCCCACTCCGGCCTCCAGCGTGATCGCGACGGACTGGTCGACCTTGCCGAGCTCCTCGAGCGCCAGTGCCAGCGCGAAGTAGTCCCCGCCCATGCCGCCGTACTCCTCGGGGAACGGCAGCCCGAACAGTCCCATCTCGCCCATCTTGGCGACCACTTCGTACGGGAAGCTGTGCTCATCATCGTGTTTCGCCGAGACCGGCGCGACCACGGTGCGCGCGAAATCGGCGACGGAGTCGCGGAGGTCTTCGTACTCCTTGGGCAGTGTGCCTGCCGTGATACTTGTCGTCATGATTCTCGATCCTTGATCCTGGCCAGTACCTGATCAACCTTCACCTGGTCGCCGACGGACACCAGCACTTCCACCACTCCCGAAACCGGCGCTGCGAGTGAGTGTTCCATCTTCATCGCCTCGACGACCACCACCGCGTCCCCCTCGGCGACCTCGACGCCGGAGTCGACCTGCACGGCGATCACGTTGCCCGGCATCGGGCTGACAACCTCCGCCTGCTTGGCGCCGGTGGCGCGGTGAATCTTTTGCTCTTCGGCTTCGCGCAGCTGCCAGGTTCCGCGCTCGTCGGCGATCCACAGGTGCCGGTCGGCCTCTGCCCACCGGTATTCGCGACGCACACCGGCCAGCGTCACGGTCATCTGCGGCCCGTCCAATGCTGCACTCGCAGCACTGGTCTCGCCGTCGCCGACTTGCACCTTGGCGTCCTCCGGAGTTCCCCACACCGACACGGTTTCGGCGCGCAGCGGCGTGTGCATCTCGGTGCGCACCGGCGCCGCCTCGCCGCCCACGCGCCATCCCGTCGGTGACGCCCACAGGTCGCCCCCGGCGCGGCGCGACAGAGCCCACTGGCGGAAGAGACCGCCCGCCGCCAGCACGTCGTCGGGGATCGGTAAGGGCGCGAAGTCGGGCAGCCGCTCTTCCAGTAGGGCCGTGTCCAGATCGCCGGCGCGGACGCGCTCGTCGGCGAGGAGAAAGCGTAGGAACTCGACGTTGGTCTGAACGCCGAGGACCGCGGTCAGCGCGAGCGCGTGGTCCAGCCGCGCCAGCGCCTCGTCGCGGTCGGCCCCGTGAGCGATCACCTTGCTCAGCATGGGGTCGTAATCGCTGCCGACGGGGGTGTCCTGGGTGCCGGCCAACAGCGAGGAGTCCACCCGAACGCCCTCGCCGGACGGCTCGACCACCTGCAGCACCCGGCCTCCGGTGGGCAGAAATCCGCGCGCGGGATCCTCCGCGTACACCCGCGCCTCGATCGCGTGCCCGCTCAGCTCGATGTTGTCCTGAGCGAAAGCCAGCTTCTCACCGGCGCCCACGCGCAATTGCCACTCGACGAGGTCCAGCCCGGTGACCGCCTCGGTGACCGGATGTTCCACCTGCAGACGGGTGTTCATCTCCATGAAGAAGAACTCGTCGGGCTTCTCGGCGGAGACGATGAACTCCACGGTGCCGGCGCTGACGTAGTCCACGCTGCGGGCGGTGTTGCATGCCGCCGTTCCGATCCGCGCGCGTGTCTCGGCGTCCAGCAGGGCCGACGGCGCCTCCTCGATGACCTTCTGGTGGCGCCGCTGCAGGCTGCATTCCCGCTCGCCGAGATGCACCACGTTGCCGTGCGCGTCGGCAAGCACCTGAACCTCGATATGCCGGGGCCGCAACACAAATCGCTCCAGGAACAACGTGTCGTCGCCGAAAGCCGAGGCGGCTTCGCGGCGGGCCGTCACCAGCGCGTCACGCAGTCGCGCCGGGTCCTGCACCAGATGCATGCCCTTGCCGCCGCCGCCCGCCGACGGCTTGATCAGCACCGGGTAGCCGACCTCGTCGGCCGCGGCCACCAGCTCGTCGTCGCTGAGCCCCGGCCGGGCTATCCCGGGCACCACCGGCACATCGAACGCGGCGACCGCGTTCTTGGCGGTGATCTTGTCGCCCATCACTTCGATCGCGCGCGCCGGCGGGCCCAGGAAGACCACCCCAACGCGCTCGCAGGCGGCAGCGAAATGCGAGTTCTCCGAGAGGAACCCATAGCCGGGATGGATCGCCTGCGCGCCGGTCCGCGCCGCGGCGTCGAGCACCTTCGCAATGTCGAGGTAGCTTTCCCGCGCCGCGGCCGGCCCCAGTCGCACCGCCTCGTCCGCCTCGAGCACATGCCGCGCGCCGACGTCCGCGTCGCTGTACACGGCTAGGGACTTGATGCCCAGCCGCCGCAAGGTCCGGATCACCCGTACCGCGATCTCACCGCGGTTGGCCACCAACACCGTCTCGAACATCGCACTCACATCCGGAATACGCCGTAGGAGACGGGCTCCAGGGGCGCGTTCGCGCACACCGAAAGCCCCAGTCCTACAACAGTTCTCGTGTCGGCCGGGTCGATGATCCCGTCGTCCCAGAGGCGCGCGGTCGAGTAGTAGGGGTTGCCCTGGTCTTCGTACTGCTCGCGGATGGGCGCCTTGAACTCCTCTTCCTCGTCGGGCGACCAGGGTCTGCCGTTCGCCGCGAGCTGTTCGCCGCGGACGGTGGCGAGCACCGAGGCCGCCTGTTCGCCGCCCATCACCGAGATCCGGGCGTTGGGCCACATCCACAGAAACCGCGGAGAGTACGCCCTGCCGCACATCGAATAGTTGCCCGCGCCATAGGATCCGCCGATCACCACTGTCAGCTTCGGCACACGCGCGCAGGCCACCGCGGTGACCATCTTGGCACCGTGTTTGGCGATCCCGCCGGCCTCGTAGTCGCGGCCGACCATGAAGCCGGCGATGTTCTGCAGGAACAGCAACGGGATCTTGCGCTTGTCGCACAGCTCGATGAAATGCGCTCCCTTGACGGCGGATTCGCTGAACAGCACGCCATTGTTGGCGATGATCCCCACGGGGTGGCCGTGGATGCGCGCGAACGCGGTGACCAGGGTCTTGCCGTAGTTGGTCTTGAATTCGCTGAACTCGCCGCCGTCGACGAGGCGCACGATGACCTCGTGCACGTCGTAGGGCACCCGCGGATCCGGTGGCACGACGTCGTAGAGCTCACTCTGCGGGCGCGCGGGCTCGACCGTCTCAAGCACCTCCCACTGCGCCGGCTCACGCGCTCCGAAGGTGGCCGCGATCGAACGAACGATGCGCAGCGCGTGTTCGTCGTCCTCGGCGAGATGGTCGGTGACGCCGGAGACTCGCGAGTGCAGGTCGCCGCCGCCGAGTTCCTCGGCGGTGACGATCTCGCCGGTGGCGGCCTTGACCAGTGGTGGGCCGCCGAGAAAGATCGTCCCCTGCTCGCGGACGATGACGGCCTCGTCGCTCATGGCCGGCACGTAGGCGCCACCTGCCGTGCACGACCCGAGCACCGCCGCCACCTGCGGAATGCCCTTGGCGCTCATGGTCGCCTGGTTGTAGAAGATCCGCCCGAAATGTTCGCGGTCGGGGAACACCTCGTCCTGGCGGGGCAGGAAGGCACCGCCGGAGTCGACGAGATAGATGCACGGCAGCCGGTTCTGCAGCGCCACCTCTTGGGCGCGCAGGTGCTTCTTGACCGTCATCGGGTAGTAGGTGCCGCCCTTCACCGTGGCGTCATTGGCGACGATGACGCATTCGCGCCCGGACACCCGCCCGATTCCGGTGATGATCCCGGCACCCGGAGACTCGTCGCCGTACATGCCACCGGCGGCCAGCGCCCCCAGCTCCAGGAAGGGGCTGCCCGGATCGAGCAGGCGGTCCACCCGTTCGCGCGGCAGCAACTTGCCGCGGCTGACGTGACGTTCGCGCGCCCGCTCGTTTCCACCCAGCGCCGCCTGCGCAAGCTTGGTGTTCAGCTCCCCCACCAGCCGGCGATGCTCGTCGGCGAAGGACGGCGCGGCGACTTGGGTCACTTGAGTCACTTAGCCGCCAGGTCCTGAAGCAGAAGGGGCGGTTGGGTTTTCGCGCTGACTTCCTCGACGGACACCCCGGGTGCGGTCTCGAGCAGGTACAGGCCGTCCTCGCGGATATCGATCACCGCGAGCTCGGTGACGATGCGGTTCACGCAGCCCACCCCGGTCAGCGGCAGCGTACAGCGTTCCAGGATCTTGGGGCTGCCGTCTTTGGCGGCGTGCTCCATCATCACGATCACCTTGCGGGCGCCGTGCACCAGATCCATCGCGCCGCCCATGCCCTTGACCATCTTGCCCGGGATCATCCAGTTGGCCAGGTCGCCGGTCACCGAAACCTGCATGGCGCCAAGCACGGCGACGTCCAGGTGCCCGCCGCGGATGATGCCGAAGGAGGCCGCCGAGCCGAAGAACGCGGCGCCCGGCTGAGCGGTCACGGTCTCCTTGCCCGCGTTGATCAGATCGGGGTCGAGGTCCTCACGCTTGGGATACGGTCCGACGCCGAGGATCCCGTTCTCCGAATGCAGGACGACGTGCACGCCGTCGGGGATGTGGTTCGGGATCAGGGTGGGCATTCCGATGCCGAGGTTCACGTACTGGCCGTCCTCGAATTCCGCCGCCACCCGCGCGGCCATCTCGTCTCTGCTCCAGCTCATTTGACGCCACTCCTGTTCCTCGCCGCGCTCGCGAGCGTCACGCCAGCGCGACGCTCGCCGCCCAACGTCACGCTGGCGTGACGTTCGGCAGAAACCGCACTCATGACCGCACTGTCTCCTTCTCGATCCGCTTTTCGGGATCAGGCACATGCACGACGCGCTGCACGAACACACCGGGCGTGTGCACGGTGGCTGGGTCGATCTCGCCGGGCTCGACGAGGTGTTCGACCTCGGCGATGGTGATCCGGCCGGCGCCGGCACATTCCGGATTGAAGTTGGCGGCGGATTCCCGGTACACCAAATTGCCGTGCCGGTCGCCTTTGTAGGCGTGCACCAATGCAAAGTCCGTGCGGATGGCCCGCTCGAGAACGTAGGTGACACCGTCGAACTCGCGGGTCTCCTTGGCGGGTGACACCACCGCCACCGCGCCCGACGCGTCGTAGCGCCACGGCAGCCCGCCGTTGGCGATCTGGGTGCCGACGCCGGCGGGCGTATAGAACGCCGGTATGCCCATCCCGCCCGCGCGCAGCCGCTCAGCGAGGGTGCCCTGCGGCGTCAGCTCCACCTCAAGCTCACCGGACAAAAACTGGCGCGCGAACTCCTTGTTCTCGCCGACATACGACGAGACCGTCCGGCGAATCCGCTTGTGCAGCAGCAGAAGCCCGAGCCCAATGCCGTCGACGCCGCAGTTGTTGGACACCGTCTCCAGGTCGGTCACGCCGGTGTCGGCCAGCGCGGCGATCAGCGCTTCGGGAATGCCGCACAGGCCGAATCCCCCGACGGCCAGCGATGATCCGTCGGTTATGTCAGCGATCGCCTCCGCGGCCGTCGCCACCACCTTGTCCATGACCGTGGTGCCTCCAATTTTCAGTTAATGCTCATTAACCGAGGTGAGAATACCATTACCCGCGCGGTGCGTCCAGAGACGAAGCGCTGCAGTTAATGGCGACTAACTCGTGCTACGTTAGTGACGATTAACCGAAACGTCCCGACGGAGACCGTCATGGCAGCGTCCGCCCCGGACGGCCAGCCCGGCCAGCCCGAGCCCCCCAACCGTCGCAGCCAGTTGAAATCCGACCGGCGCCTGCAGCTGCTCTCGGCCGCCGAACGGCTGTTCGCCGAGCGCGGCTTCCTTGCGGTCCGGCTGGAGGACATCGGCGCGGCCGCCGGAGTCAGCGGTCCGGCCATCTACCGGCACTTCCCCAACAAGGAGTCGCTGCTGGTCGAGCTGCTGGTCGGGATCAGCGCGCGACTGCTCGCCGGTGCCCGCGAGGTGGCGGCCCACAACACCGACCCCACCGCGGCCCTGGATGGCCTCATCGATTTCCATCTCGACTTCGCCCTGGGCGAACCCGACCTGATCCGCATCCAGGACCGCGACCTCGCGCACCTGCCCGACGCTGCGGAACGGCAGGTGCGCAAAGCGCAGCGGCAATACGTCGAGATCTGGGTGGGCGTGCTGCGTGAGCTGAGTCCACAGCTGACCGAAGCCGATGCCCGGCTGACGGCGCACGCGGTGTTCGGATTGCTGAACTCGACACCGCACAGCATGAAGTCCGGCGACAACTCGCGCACCAAGTCCGCCTTTGCGGCGCGGTATCGGGCCGTCATGAGGGCGATGACGGTCGCAGCGCTGCGGGCGGCGGATCAGCGCAGATAGGGCCAGCACCGCACAGGATTCCCCGATCGCCGAGCCCCCGCGCCCAGCACAGGTACCCTGCAATCCATGGGCGACCCACACCGGACAGAGCAGTTCGGTGCTCCTCAACCCTGGTCCCGATCGGACGAGCCCCGCGGATCCAGCAACCCACCGCTCGCCGATCCGGCCTACGCCGACCAGGCGCAATACGCGCCCGGCTACGGCGGACCGCCATCGCAGTGGGCGCCGACCTCGCAGCAACCGAATCCGACGCAGCAGTTGCCGCCGTATTGGCAATACGATCAGCCCCCGCCGGACGGCACACCCACGACGCGCCTCGGTGTCCCGCCACCCGAGGGGCCCCGGTCGCCGCGCTGGCTGTGGATCGCCGCGGCCGCGGCGGTGCTGCTGGTGGTCGGACTGGTCAGCGCGCTGATCATTGCCAACGGCACGACGAAGACACAGACCGCGGTCGAGCCGTTGCCGCCGCTACCCTCGGCGGCGCCTTCACCGACGACGAGGACGCACACCCCGCGGGCCGCGCCCCCGCCAACGGTGCCCAGCACACCGGGTGAGACCACCGGGCCGGCGGAACCGGGCGCGACACAGGCCGTCGTCTACAACGTCAGCGGCGAAGGCCGCGCCATCAGCATCACCTACCTGGACACCGGCGACATGATCCAGACGGAGTTCAATGTCTCGCTGCCGTGGAGCAAAGAGGTGAGCCTGTCCAAGTCGGCCACCCGCCCGGCCAACGTCACGATCGTCAACATCGGCCACAACGTCACCTGCTCGGTCACCGTGGCGGGAGCGCAGGTGCGGCAGCGCACCGGCGTGGGCATCACGATCTGCGACGCTCCGCTGTCCTAAGCGGTCCTAGACCTGCTCCACGGCAATGGCCGGGCGCCGCGGCGGCACGCGCACCAGCACCATCGCCACCAGGCCCGCGATCAGCACCACCGAGATGCCGCCCCAGCCGGCACGAACCGCACCGAACGCGTCGACGAACACGGAGAACAGCCACGGCGCGATGAACGACACCGCACGCCCGGTCATGGTGTACAGACCGAAGGCGACCCCCTCCTTGCCCTCGTCGGCCATCTGCAGCAGCAAAGCCCGCGACGAGGAAAGGGCCGGCCCGATAAAAACCGCCAGCAGCAGGCCGAGCACCCAGAACGCCGCCGGTCCGGACAACGCCAGCATGGCGAACGAGACGCCGACGAGCGCGACCAGTGACCAGACGATGACGGGCTTGGATCCGATCCGCTGATCGACGAACCCACCGAGCACTGCGCCCACGGCGGCCACCACGGAGGCGGCCACACCGAAGACCAGGACGTCGGCTTGCGAGAGGCCGAACACGCTGACGCCCACCACGGCGCCGAACGCCAAAATGCCGGTCAGGCCGTCGCGGAAGAGCGCGCTGGCGCCCAGGAAGTAGACCAGGTTGCGGTCGCGCCGCCACTCCCCCTTGATCTCCGACCACAACCGGCGATACCCGCCCAGCATGCTGGTCGGTTGGGTCACCACCGTCGCGTCGGGCAACCTGTGGGCGGTCAGCAACAACGGCAGGGCCAGCACCGCGAAATACCCCGCGGCCAGCAGCATCGCCGTACGGACATTGAGGCCGTCGTGGACGGGCATGTGTAGCAATCCGCGGGTCTCGCCTTTTCCGGAGATGAATCCCAGGTAGATCAGCACGAGCAGGATCACGCTGCCGAGGAATCCCGCTGCCGCGCCAATGCTGGACACCCGGCCGGCCGTCTCCGGCGTCGACAGCTGACGCAGCATCGCGTTGTACGGGACGCTGGCCAGGTCGCAGCAGGCGGCCGTCGCCGCCAGCAACACCAGCCCGGGAAACAGATAGCTGGGATCGGCGCGGATCAGGTACATCGCGCAGGTCAGCACGACGGCGCCGGCCGTCAACACGCTCATCGCCACCCGCCGCCGGTGCGGCGACTCCACCCACACGCCGACCGCGGGCGCCAGCACCGCGATGGTCAGGCCGGCAATGGTCCCCGCACGGCCCAGCCAACTCGCCGCCGTGGTGCCGCCGTGCAGGGCCGCCCCGACGGTGCCGGTCAGGTAGACGGAGAACACGAAGGTCGCCACGATCGCGCTGAGGCCGGCGGCCCCCACATCCCACAGCGCCCACGCCACCACCGGAGACCGCATGGCTTTCGGCTGCGACTCCGGCTGATTCATGCCCGGGACTCTATCTGGCCGCGCTGGGCTTTCTCTCGCGATGAGTTGCGATGTCTACCATTGGCCGCATGCCGATACCCGCTCCCAGCCCTGAGGGGCGCGCCGTGGTGACCGGAGCCTCCCAGAACATCGGTGCGGCGCTGGCAACCGAACTCGCCGCCCGCGGGCACAACCTGATCATCACCGCGCGGCGCGAAGACCTGCTCTCCGCGCTGGCCGCGCGCCTGTCTGAGACGTATCGCGTGGCGGTCGACGTGCGACCCGCCGATCTGGCCGACCCCGAGCAACGGGCGAAGCTGTGCGACGAGCTGGCCGCACGCCCGGTATCGATCCTGTGCGCGAACGCCGGGACCGCGACCTTCGGTCCGGTGTCGAGTCTCGACCCGGCCGGTGAAAAGGCCCAGGTACAGCTGAATGCCGTTGCGGTGCACGATCTTACGTTGGCCGTGCTGCCGGGCATGATCGAACGCAAGGCCGGCGGCATCCTGATCTCCGGCTCGGCGGCAGGAAATTCGCCGATCCCGTATAACGCCACCTACGCCGCAACGAAGGCGTTTGCGAATACCTTCAGCGAATCGTTGCGCGGCGAATTGCGCAACTCCGGTGTGCACGTGACACTGCTCGCGCCGGGCCCGGTACGCACCGACCTGCCCGCCGACGCCGAACGCTCGCTGGTCGAGAAGGTGGTCCCGGACTTTTTGTGGATCTCCACCGAACACACCGCCAAGTTGTCTCTGGATGCGTTGGAGCGCAACAAGATGCGCGTCGTGCCGGGCCTGACGTCGAAGGCGATGTCGTTGGCGAGCGGATATGCGCCCCGCGCGATCGTGGCGCCGATCGTGGGGGCGTTTTACAAGAAGCTCGGCGGCGGGTAGTCCTTTATTTGCGGCCGCGGCCCGAGCCCATCAAGCTGCGGACGATCTCGCGTATCGCGGTGTTGAAGCCGCTCTTCACCGTCGGATCGCTGAGGAAGTCCTTCCACCACGGCGTGCCCTTCGGCTCGAACGGGGCGGGCATCGGTGGTATCTCGGAATCGGTTGGCAGCGGCGCAGAGTCGGGGGCTCCGGAGGGCGCCTTCGGGTTCGCGGCCGGCTCTGATGGCTGTTCCTCGGTCTGCCCGTACTTGCCCTGCAGCGGACTGGCTTGGACGGCATCCTTGATCACCTGAGCTTCGACGGCGCCCATCAGCGACCGGGGAACACGCATGCGCGTCCAGGCAACGGGCGTGGGTGCACCCTTTTCGGAGAGCACGGTGACGACGGCCTCACCGATACCCAGCGACGTCAGCGCCGATTCGAGGTCGTAGACATCGGTTTTCGGGTAGGTGCGGACCGTCTTGCTCAGCGCCTTCTGGTCGTCCGGGGTGAATGCGCGCAGCGCGTGCTGGACGCGCGCTCCCAGCTGCGAGAGCACATCGTTGGGCAGGTCGGTGGGCAACTGCGTGCAGAAGAACACCCCGACGCCCTTGGAGCGGATCAACTTGACCGTCTGTTCGACCTGATCCAGGAACGCCTTTGACGCGTCGGAGAACAAGAGGTGCGCCTCGTCGAAGAAGAACACCAGCTTGGGCTTGTTCACGTCGCCGACCTCGGGCAGGACGGCGAACAGGTCGGCCAGCAACCACATCAGAAACGTGGAAAAGATCACCGGGCGCAACGACTGGCCGGTGAACTCGAGCAGCGAGATGACGCCCTGATTGTTGCCGTCGCACCGCAGGAGGTCGTGCGAATCGAGCTTCGGCTCGCCGAAGAACGTGTCTCCGCCTTCGCCTTCGAGGTTCACCAGCGCACGCAGAATGACCCCGGCGGTCGTCGACGACACCCCGCCCAAATTCTTCAGATCATCCTTGCCCTCGTCGCTGGTCAAGTGGTTGATGACGGCGCGCAACTGGTTCAGGGTGACCAGCTTCCACGCGTTCTCGTTCGCCCAATGGAAGATCAGACCCAGCGTCGACTCTTGAGTAGCGTTGAGCCCCAACACTTTTGACAACAAAACCGGGCCGAAGCTGGCGACGGTCGCTCGAATCGGCACGCCGATTCCGTTCGTGCCCAACGACAGAAACTCGACCGGGAATCCCGTCGCCGCCCAGTCGTCCCCGGTGTCCTTGGCGCGCGCCGCGGTCTTGTCGTTGGCCTCCCCCGGCCGGGACAGCCCGGACAGGTCACCCTTCACGTCGGCCATCAGCACCGGAACCCCTGCCGCACTGAGCTGCTCGGCAATGAGCTGCAGCGTCTTGGTCTTGCCGGTACCGGTCGCGCCGGCCACCAGGCCGTGGCGGTTGATGGTGGCAAGCGGGATGCGGATCTGGGCAGTGGGGTCCGCTTGCCCGTCGACGACGACTGTGCCCAACTCCAGCGCTTGACCTTCGACTGCGTAGCCTGCAGAAATCCGTTGGGCGGCCGTCCCCGCTGCTTCGGTGCTCATCGTGCCGCGTCCTTCTTCCGCTGTAGCCGCCGCTCGGCTAGGCAAACCATCACACTACTTGGCAGGGGGACGCAGGCGTAGGCCCGAAGATGGGCCTACTGTAGAGCGCTGTGCGCGACGAATTGGTGTGGATCGACTGCGAGATGACCGGGCTGGATCTGGGTTCGGACAAGCTGATCGAGATCGCTGCCCTGGTCACCGACGCCGATCTGAACATCCTCGGCGACGGAATCGATGTGGTGATCCACGCCGAAGACGCCGCGCTGTCCTCGATGATCGACGTGGTCACCGAGATGCACACGCGCTCCGGTCTGATCAACGAGGTGAAGGCCTCCGTCGTCGACGTGCCAACGGCCGAGGCGATGGTGCTCGACTACATCGGCGAGCATGTCAAACAACCCAAGACCGCACCGCTGGCGGGCAACTCGATCGCCACCGACCGATCATTCATCGCCCGCGACATGCCTGCCCTGGACTCGTTTCTGCATTACCGGATGATCGACGTCAGCTCGATCAAGGAACTCTGCCGACGTTGGTATCCGCGGATCTACTTCGGGCAGCCGGCCAAGGGGCTCGCGCACCGCGCGCTGGCCGACATCCACGAATCCATCCGTGAGCTGCAGTTCTACCGGCGCACCGCGTTCGTTGCGCCTCCAGGCCCGGCCACCAGCGAAATCGCGGCCGTGGCCGCCGAGCTGGGGAACGCGGCCGACGCACCGCAGGCAAACGATTCGGCCGACAAGCCATCCAGCGGCTAGTATCGACGTCGCCGCGGTAATGGCCCTTGGGGCCGGCCCGGTCGTGGTGGGTGTAGTTCAGCTGGTAGAGCGTCAGGTTGTGATCCTGAATGTCGCGGGTTCGAGTCCCGTCACTCACCCCACAGGTCAGAGGGCATTTTCGCCCTCTGACCTTTTTCTTTGAGAGCGGGCATGGCCCCGCAGGCAGGTCGCCCGTTGGACGATTGGCCGAAGCGGAAAACCAGCGTGGGCGAAGTTCCTCTGCATTAGGACGACGACCGGACCATCACACATCGCAAGTGTCGTCTTCCGTCCAAACCTCCGACGCCGTGATGTGCTCCTGTCCGTGCTTGACCTGCTGGTCTATAAGTGCACCCGTGAAAATCAAGATGCACCTCGCGCAGATGGGTAAAGCTCCAAGGCCGCTGGCGCTTCGTCGCCGGGACGATCGCCGGGCGGGAGAACCGCGCCGCCGGCGCGCAATTTAAGTAATCGACTACTGAAGCCCGCCCCGCCGAATCGGGCGAGGCTTCAAGCCATGACGTATGTGATCGCAGCGCCCGAGATAATGACGGCAGCGGCAACCGATCTGTTCAGTATCTGCTCGGACCTCAGTTACGCCCACACTGTGGCAGCACAGCCAACAGTTGCGTTGGCACCTGCAGCCGCCGACGAGGTATCGGTGGGCATCGCCCACCTGTTCTCTGAGCATGCCCACGGGTTTCACGGACTGGCGGGACGAGCGGCGGCGTTTCATGCCCAGTTCGCTCAGAACTTGAAAGCCGGCGCGGCCTCCTACGCCAGCTTCGAGGACGCCATCGCCCCCTTTTTGCGGCCAGATAGTGTCCTCGCGGAACTCGTCTACGGGTTGCTGGAACCCGCAATAGGCTCGCAACTGCTCGAAAAATACCCTCCCCTGATGAACGTCTATGACATTCTGGTGAACGCCGTTTTCGGGCTACTCACCATTCCGTTGGTCGCTGTGGCAGCTGTTCTTATCGGTGGCCTTATCGTGCTGGGTGCACTTGGCGGTGTAATTTTTTGGCTCCTACGCGGAATGCAGGCATAGGCCGTAGATCGGTGGGCGCGAAAAATCAAGCGCGGAAGCTGACAGGTCCGAGCGAAGCCCGGCTAACCTCCGTTATGCGCGTGACCCCGGTCACCCGTCGGGTAAGCTGTGGGCCTACCCGACATCTGTTGTGCCCCTTGCGCTTTCGGGTCGATCACCCGGACCCCGGGGGGTAGGTCCAAATCCCCCCGCCGCCGCGCCGGCCCGACCCTTCGGGCTTGCGCCGTGTAGGTGGTCGCCCGCCTAATTAAATCTTGCCGCCGCCGCGTTGAGAGCCGATCCCGGTACGGTTACCGAGGCCATAGTTCCGGTGCAGCGGTCAGATACGACGCCGTTTGCTCACAGTAGGGTAAGAAGTAGAATCATCGCCGCCAGGACCGAGATTGGAAGAGTTGCAAGCAGCCAAATAAGCTGTAGCCCTTTTGTTAGTTGGGCGGGCAGTGGTAACTCGCCCAATCGCGTTGACACGTTAAGAATTTGGTTGAGTACCCAGTCCGCCCTGGTACCTGGCCGCTGCCCGCTCTGGGGGGTCTCCGGCGGCAGGCTTATTGAAGCGGCGATGGAGTGAGCAGACGAGTCCGCACTGGCGTGCAACGACGTGGCGTTGGCAGCCTCAGCGCCGGCGTAGGAGCGAGCACTTGCCTTCAAGTGCTGCACAAACTGCCCATGAAACCCTGTCGCCTGTCTGGCTAACGATTGGTAATCCTGCGCGTAGTCGCTGAACAGCTTTGCGGTAGCCGCTGACACCTCATCGGCGCCTGCTGGCGCCACTGCAACGGTCCGGGCCGCCGCCGCCGCCGCGCGGGCCTCGCTGAGCGCCGACCCAATACCCGCTAGATCCGATGCCGCCGCCGCCATCGTCTCCGGCGCCGCTATGACGAAAGACATCCGATGCCTCCACGGGTAGATCGGTCTGCGCAGTGGAATAGCGCTTTTGGCTTCGGCGTGGTCTTAACCCCGTTCTTCCGTGAGGTCGACAACCTGGGCGTCGGTGGCCTTCTTGACCGCCTCGATCCCCTTCTCGGCGTTGGCTTTCCTCGCATATGTTTGGCTGGCCGCGACGATCTCGCCGTTCCCGGCCTTCAAGTGGAATCGGTACTTACCGGACTTGTCCTTGGTGATCTCGAATCTGGCTGGTGGCATCGTCGCTCTCCCGTGTTTGCCGTCTCGGACAGCAGAAAACGCTACCTGACGGTCGCGTGAAAGCCCTCAAGGACGGTTACCAATTCAGCAATTAATGCAATTCGGAGCGCAATAAGGGCCATCGGTTGTAGCCCTACCACTAATCCGTTTCGGCGAAAGGGCGGCTGAGACAACCCGAGACCGTCTAGGCTCAATCCCATCCTGACCGGGTGCACGACCGCCGGGCTCGTGAAACCCGGGGACGTGCTAGTTAGTGGAGCGACATGTCGTTTGTGAGCGCAACGCCGGAGATAATGACCTCGGCGGCAACGGATTTGGCAACAATCGGCTCGGACCTCGACGCTGCCCATAAGGCGGCGGCCGCCTCTTCCGTCGTGGTGATGCCCGCGGCCGCCGACGAGGTGTCGGCGGCGATCTCGGCGGTGTTCGGTAACTACGCTCAGGGCTTTCAGAGTCTGGCAGGCCGAGCGGCGGCGTTTCACGATCAGTTCGTGCGCACCTTGAGCGCGGGCGCGGCCTCATATGCCGGCGCCGAGGTCGCCAGCGACTCGATATTGCGGACCGTCCTGCACGAAATCATTTTCCTGCAGCCCATCATCCACGGCGTGCAGACCATCACCCAGAGCGTCGAACTGAGCTTCGAGGGCGTCGGAGAAAGTTTTTACAGCGTTGGGCAAGGCCTGCAGTTTCTCGGACTAAGCGCGGGGCCCCCCGGGCAAGGTCTGGTGCTGCTCGGGCAAGGCCTGCAAGGTTTCGGACAAAGTCTCCTCGACATCGCACAAGAGATCGGGACCTGGCCCATAAGCGGGCAGTCCTAATCGATTAGTTCCGCTTCACCCCGCGGGCCGGAGGCGTGATCAGCCCGACTCACGGGTGCGGGTGGTTATCGATGTAGCAATTTGTGAAATTGGGGGCGCAATAAAGGCCATAGGGCGGCGGGGGCTTCGGCGGGGGGTTGTCCCCGTCCCAGATCGTCTTCGCAACATTGCCGTACGGATACGTGAAGTAGTACGTGTGGCAAATCGTCATGTCCCAGCGCAGCGGGTCCGTCACGCGATTACCCGTCTCCGGCAGAGGTTGCCCGGGGCACCAATGGTGTGCCGGTCCCCAATCGCTGTTGTCGGTGTGGACCGGGCCGGGAGCCATCGGAGCAGGGCCCGGAAGGGCCTCGGCAATACCTTGCGCCAGCCCCAAACTGGCCCACCCCAAACCGGCGGATAGCAACAGAGCACTTGCTGACCCCATGATGAGTCGGTTCATTTTCCGGTCCTTTCATTTGCCCGTGCGGCGAAATTAGCGCCGATCGCTTGTGGAATTCTTGCGTCGGCGTAGCGCTACCGATCCCAATTAGCGGTCGACGAGACCAATGAGGGTGTCAGCGAGCACGGAGGCCGCGCGGGAGATGTATTGCGGCGCGGCCGAAGCGATCGACAACGTCCAGGTCAGCGCGGGGCTGACGGGAATTCTGCGCAGGTCGGGAAAGCGGTTGGCCGCACTGATCGGCAGGATCGTCGTCGCCAGTCGGTGTCTGACGAGTTCGGCGGCGATCGCGTAATCGGCGACCTCGTAGGCATTGACCGGACGAACCCCGGCCGCCGCGAAACCCGCGTCAAGGCGTTGACGGATTCCCCACCCCACCGGGAATTGAATGAGATCCTGCCCGTCGAGATCGGCGAATTGCACGCGCGGGCGCGACGCCAGCGGGTGACTCGATTCGCAGACCAAGACCATCGGCTCCCGCGTCAACTCGCGCAACGCGACCAGCGGGGACGGCGACGTCTGGATCGAGACCAGCGCCAGGTCCATCTGGCCGTCGGCGATCGCCGCCAGATGCCCGGCCGAACCGCTCGGGCTTTGCCGCAGATGCACCGCGACGAGCGGGTTATCCCGGCGGAACTGCTGCACCGCGGCGGGCAGGTTCAGCATGCCCCACGACATCAACATGCCGAGGGTGACCGTGCCCGTCAGCTGACCGCGGTAATCGGCCAACGAGGATTGGGCGCTGGTGCTCAGCGCCGTCGAACTCGACATCGACACCACCTCCCGGATTCAGCTCCGAACAGGAGAAAACCCATGACTCGCATTGCATTTCGCCGGCCCGAGGAGATGACCGAGCGCGCCGGGGAGCTGACCGTGGAGCGCGGCAACCTCAACGTCTACCGAGCACTGGCCGACGCGCAGAAGGTCTACACGGGGTGGATGGAGGCCGGCAGCGCCGCGCTGGCCAGCCGGGTGCTGCCCGTCCGGATGCGCGAGCTGGTCGTGCTGCGCACGGCGTATCGGATGGACTGCCGCTATGAACTGGGCCAGCACCACGACATCGCCCCCACGGCCTGCGTCGCAACGCACGAAATCAAGGCCTTGACCTCCGAATCAGGTTGGCGGGAAATCGTTTTGAGCGGTGCCGAACGCGCGGTCATCGGCCTGACCGACGAACTGGTGGCCACCGGCCGCGTCTCGGCCGCCCCGTTCGATGAGGTGAACAACGCCCTCGGGTCCGAGGCGACCGTCGAAGTGCTCATGCTGATCAGCCGCTACGCGGGCCTCGCTCTGATGCTCAACGCGCTCGACGTCGACCTGGATGAAAGCGCCCGCCTGGAACTTCCGACGGTGTCCCGTTAGGTGTTGGCGTTGCCGGCCTTCCACTGCGGCCAGGGGATGTTCCAGTCGCCGAGCCCCTCGGTGCCGGGAAGCGTGCCGCCCACGGTGTTGACGACCTGGACGATGTCGCCGCGTTTGATGTGGTCGTAGAACCACACCGCGTTGCTCGGGCTCACGTTCAGGCAGCCGTGGCTGGTGTTGGTGTGGCCCTGCGCGCCAACCGACCACGGCGCGGAGTGCACGAAGATGCCGCTATAGGAGATCTGGGTCGCCCACTCGACGTCGGTGCGATATCCGTTGGGCGAGTTGACCGGTACGCCGTACGTCGACGAGTCCATGATGATGTGCTTGTATCGCGCACCGACGATGTAAAAGCCGTTGGCGGTGGGGGTGCTGTCCTTGCCCATCGACGTCGGCATGGTCTTGACCACTTCGCCGTTGACCCGCACGGTCACGATTTTGGTGGTGTCGTCGGCGGTCGCGATGACCTCGTCACCGACGGTGAAGTGCGTCTTGACGTTGTCCTCGCCGAACATGCCGTCGCCGAGGTCGGTGCCGTAGGTGTTGACCGCCACATCGATCGTGGTACCCGGCTTCCAGAAATGCTCTGGGCGCCAACGCACTTCGCGGTTGTTCAGCCAGTAGAACGCGCCCTCGACGGGCGGGTTGGTGGTGATGACGATGGCCTTCTGGGCCGCCGCACGGTTGGCGATGTTCTCGTCGAACCGGATCGCCACCGGCTCGCCGATGCCCACCACTTCACCGTCGCCGGGGTTGACGTAGGGCATCGTCAGGTGCGCGGGCGAACTCGTCTGGAAGGTCATCTGGCGATTCGCCGCGCCACCCATGCCGAGCGCCTTCACGTTCAGCGTGTAGCGCCGGTTGTACCCGAGTTGGTCGGTGGTCTGCCAATGCAATCCGTCGGGGCTCAGCTGGCCATTGATCGACTTGCCGTTTTCGTTGACCATCGTCACCGACCCGAGGACCCCGTCGGCAACGTTCACCGTCACGGGCGCATCCACGGTCACCCCGACGGCGCCGTCGGCCACCGATGATGTGAGCTTGGGAACAAGCAGATCGGCGAACGGCGTGCCCTTGTCGAAGATGACCTTCGCGGGGGCCGCACTGTGGCTGTTGCTGCACCCGGCAGTGACCACAGCAAACACAACGAGGGCAGCAGCCAGCCATGGTCGATGACTGTGCAAAGGCGTACTCAAGAGACCTTCCAATTCCGACAGGCTTCCGTTCGGTCACCGCTGACCGCAAACAGTGCGCATATTCTAAAGGCTGTCCGCCGCTGCCGATGCCGACATGAATCCGGTCAGCGGTTCAGTGGCGCCATCGTGACAGATTCTCCACTCAGGCGCGCGGAAATCACGGGTGGAAGCCGGCCGCTGAGCCGCTTGCATCGGCTGCGACCGCTACCCTGGAAGGGTTCCGGGATTTCGTTCTGCGACAGAACGCCTGTTATTGTCGCATCGCGGTCACGGCCGACCAGGCGCCGTTAGCTCAGTTGGTAGAGCAGCTGACTCTTAATCAGCGGGTCCGGGGTTCGAAACCCTGACGGCGCACATCTGAAGGGGACATCTAGTCACTACCAGTGACTAGATCCATCCCCCGATTCATATTTCGCAGTGCGAATCGGCGGCGCTCGCTACGCTTCCAGCACAAACATCAGGCCTCTCTCGAGGAGAACCCGTGGACGGCGGGGTCAGCAGACGCACGATGCTCACGCTGTCAGCGGCCGGTGCGCTTGCGGCTGTCCTGCCGGCCTGCGGCGGCCACCGCAAAATCACTGGCCAGCGCGACGGCAGCGCCCAGCCGCCGACGAGCAGCAAGCCGGACGACGAGGACACCTACGACCTGGAATTTCACGGGTACGACCCTCAGGCCGGCGAGGGCGGTACCACCGAACCCCCCAAGCACAGTGGCGCGGTGCCCGCGACCGCATCCGTCCCGGCCGAATGGCTACCGCCGGTCGGCCTCCAAACCCAGTCGAATTGTTTCGCATGGAGCTGTGTGTATGGGCTGGCGACGTTTTACGCGGCCCGCAAAAGCAAAACGTCACCCAAGAGCCGCGATCAGCAGGCCGCCCCCGACTACGCCTACATCCGCTTCCAACTGGCGAACAAGATTCCCGCCAACACCTGTCAGGGCGGGCAAATCACCAAAATCCTGGATTGGCTTCACTCCAACGGCGGCACCCCGTCGCTGGCGGCGGCCCCTAACATCCCCAAGAAGCGCACCGACGCGGCCTCATGCGGCCTCGACTGGTCGGACTACGGCTCGCGCACGATCGCACCCGACCCCCGCTTTCTCATCCCCTCGTACAAGTCGACACAGATCACCGGAGCCGACGGCTTGAAGAATTTGCGCACCGTCATCGCGGCGGGCCAGCCGATGGCTTTCGGCACATCGCTCTACAAGGATTTCAAGCACTACAGCGGCAGCCCGTCGCCGTACGTCGGCAGTGGGCCGATGTGGAAAGACCCAGACGGCAAGAACACCGGCCACGTCATGCTCATCGTCGGGTACGACGACGCCCGCGGCGCCGTGCGCATCCAGAACAGCTGGGGTAAAAAGTGGGGCGACAAGGGCTTCGTGTGGATGGCCTACAACACCTTGGAAAAACTCGCTCAGGGCACCGGCGTCTACGTTCCCGAATCCGTATAGGGTCAGGGCATCGCTTCGGCCCAAGCGATATGTCCTTCAAAGTCAAGGGTTTTCGCCATTTCACGGTACTGGTCCCGTAAGCGCGCATAGGCTGCGTCGTCACCGCGGGCCCGCGCCAGCAGGGCCTGCAGCCACAGCAGCCAGCTGTCGCTGATCGCCAGACCACTATTGGCAGGCGCGGCCGCTAACCGCTCGATTGCGGCCTCGGCTTCCGCGATGTCGTCCTGATCCCCTCGATCGAGCAGTGTCTGCGCGAGCACGCCCGTCGCGGGAACACACCATTGCAGGACTTGCCCTCCGCGGAACTGATGGTCGACGGCGGCGCGCAGCAACGGTAGTGCCGCATCGTGATCTCCACTGCGCGCCAGCTCACGTGCCAGGTACACGTTCACCAGTGGGACATCGCACAGCAGAAATCCTTCACGCGGAAACAGCTCGCTGACTTCCGCCAAAAGCCGGCGTCCGCGGTCACGCTCCTCAGCGCTGTCGCGATGCACCAGCGCAACCCCCAGCGTCATCTGGGCGAGCGCGACGGCAAGGTCATCACCGGAGCGCTCGGCGATCCGCAGCGCATCCTCGATCTCGGCCATGACGCGCTCATCCCCGGCGACGACGCCATACGGGACGGATGTCAGGTAGACGTAGGTGACGACCGCTGCGTAGGTGAGCGGGTCGGCGCTGCGGCCAATCGTGAGGGCCTGGTGCAGGTCGTCGTGCCATCCGGGGTGGCCGAGCCAAAAGCGGGCATTTCCGCGCGCCAGCAGGGCGGTCGCTAACGGCGACCCGGAAATGAAGTTGGCCTTGAACGGGTCGCCGTCGGCCAGTTCGATGACCCGTTCCGACCACCGCAGCAATTCCGACCACTCGTACGCTTCACCCTTGGCGTGCAGCAGGGGCAGGCACAGCCCCACCGTCAGGTCCGAATCGCCAATCGACTCGATGAGCGCGATCGCCTCGGACGCCAACTGCGACGCTTCACGCACCCGGTCTTGCTGCACGCGGTCCTCGACCAGCCCCGCCATCGCGATCGCCAGCGACGCCTTGTCCCCCGCGGCGCCGCACAGGTTCCGCAATTCGTCGAAGCGGTCCGCGGGAATATCGGCGTGAACACGCCAAGCGGTCCCGCACAACATCGTGCGCGGGGCGATGCGCATGGCTGCCCGGTTCGAATCTCCGGTGGGTAGGGCATCGGCGATCTCCACGGCCCGGCGCCATCTCAGCCGAGCCGCGGCGATGTCGCGGTTGGTCGCCCACGTCGCCGCACGCATGTGCCAGCCATAGGCGGCGTGCAGATCACCGGCAGCCTCGAGATGCTCGGCGAGTAACGCGGCCTTCTCCTCAGTCGCTGCCGGGTCACGTGACTCAATGGCGGCGGCAACGCGACGGTGCAATTCGGCGCGATCGGATTTGAGTTGTGATTCATAGGCCACGGTGCGAATCAGCGGATGGTGGAAGACGTACTCGGGCGCTCCGGTGAACTTGGTCTGATCGATGAATTGGCTTGCGACCAAGTGCTCGACGGCGGGATCGATCCCAAGCTTCTCGAGCAAGTTGAGGCTGAACTTGGAGCCGATGACGGCCGCCGCGCTGAGCGTGCGCTTGGCTTTCGGGTCGAGGCGATCGATGCGTGCGGCGATGGCCGCCTGAAGGGTTACCGGCACGGTGACCTCGCCAACCTCCGCGGCCGACAGGTACGCGCCCGGATCGCCACGCAGCACGCCGCGTTCGGCTAGTTCGCGCACGATCTCCTCGGCGAAGAACGGATTGCCGGCGGCCCGGTCGGCGATCATGGCGGCCAGTCCACCCACCGAGAGGTCCGGGCCGAGCAACTCCGCGACTAACACTGCGGTCTCTGAATCGCTAAGGGGCGCAAGGGCGATGGTCTGCGCGCCATGCACCCGGCGCAAGCTGCCCTCGTACTCCGGTCGGTAGGTGACCACCGCCAGCGAGGGCGTCTGCGGAATCACCGCGATGAATGCGCTCAGTAGCGATTCGCTGACCTCGTCAATCCAGTGGACGTCCTCTACGACAAAAATCGCCGGGGTATCGCGCGCGAGGGAGGCGGTGTTCACCAACGCCGTCAAGCGCCGCCGGCGCGCATCGGGTTCGATCGCCGGCGTCGGAGCATCCGGGTCCGCGATACCCAGAAGGTCATAGAGAAGCAGCAAGTCCTCGGGGTCTGCCCCGGGAACGCGCTCGCCCACTTGATCGCGGGCGGCTTGCCCCTTCACTCTCTCGACACCCATCGCCGCGCGAAGCAGCCGCGCGACGGCATGGAACGGGACTTGGCTGGTGTGCGACTCGCAGAAGGTCGTAAACACCTCCACGCCGCGGCTGGTCGCCATGGCCACCACCTCGCGCACCGTGCGGCTCTTGCCGATGCCGGGCGAACCCATCACGCCGACCACGCCGCCGCGTCCTTCGATGGCGCGCTCGAGCAACCCTTCTACGGCGGACATTTCCCATTCGCGTCCGACCAGTTGCGACTCAACACGCCTGTTGCTGCCCTGGTGGTCGTGCATGCCCAGCAGTTGACGGGCGCGCACGGGCGCGCCGCCACCCTTGATGTGCACGATCTCCGGCTCACCCAGTGCCGCCGAGTTCCCCACCAGCCGTGCGGTGGACTCGCTGAGCATGACGCCACCTGGCGGAGCCACCGATTCCATCCGCTGCGCCATCCCCACCTGTTCGCCGACGGCGGTGTAACCGAAAGTGCCCGAACCGATCTCACCGGCGATCACTTGGCCTGAGTTCAACCCCACGCGCACCCGCAGGTTGAGACTGTCGCGGTCCTTGACCGTGATGGCCAGCCGTGCGGCCTCGTCCTGGATTGCCTGCGCCGCAAGGCAAGCGCGCACTGCGTGATCCTCCAACGCGATCGGCGCGCCAAACACCGCCATGATGCCGTCACCGGTGAACTTGTCGACGGTGCCCTCGTACCGCTGCACGGCTCCCGCGCATCGGTCGGCCAGAGCGGCCATGATCTCGCGCAGCCGCTCGGCGCCCACCACGGCGGCGATATCCATGGAGTTCGCCACATCGACGAACAGCACGGTCACCTGCTTGTACTCGGCACGGCTGTTCGGCTGAGCGACCGGTGCACCGCAGCCGTCACAGAATCGCGCATTCTCTCGCGGCTCAGTGCCACACGCGTGGCATGCAGTCGCTGCGGTCATCCGTCCCTCTGTGCTCACACCCCGGGGATTGGTCGGTTCACAGCATAGGGCGCTATTTGCTGCGCAGGAGCGATTTAATCAGGCCTTCACGCGGCGGACGGGATTACGGGAGACGCGGCAGTGACTTTCACCGGCGGCGACGCTGCAGGGCCGGCTCAGGTTTGGGGAGCCACGATTCGCCGAGCGGCCTCGATAGCCGCCGCGCGCCGGGCCGCGACGATCGCGGGATCGGTGGTGGCGGCGTCGGGATGGGGCGATTGCGCCCACGACAGTGCGATGCCGAACAACAGGACGAGTAGATCCATCGGGCTCCAGGACGGGTCGACGTGGCCGGCGGCCTGGGCGGCTTCGATGGTGCGGATGTCTCGGGCCAAGACCGATTCCCGATCGTCGTCCGGAGGTGGATCGAGGTTGAATCCCTCGAGGTTGGCCCAGGTCATCATGCGCAGGTGTTCGGGGCGGCGGCAGGTGAGGTCGTAGATGTCGCCGACGAACTCCGGAACCGCGTCGGCGCGCAGCGTAACGGCGGCGAAAAAGTCCGCGGTGTCGGTAGCGACGACGCTTCGGAACAGGGCTTCCTTGTCGCGAAAGTGGGCGTAGAGCCGTTCCTTGCTCGCGTCGGCGGCTTTGGCGATCCGGTCGATCCGGGCGCCGGCCAGGCCGTACTGGGCGAACTCGGACCGCGCGGCACCCAGGATCGTCTCGCGCAGTTCGCTGGTGGTACGCACAAGAAGGATCATATCGCATACGAACTAGTTCGTTTGATACAGTGGAGGCAGCCCCATCGATCCGAACTGAGGATGTCGTGACCAAGCCGTTAGACCAGCCGATAGATATCGACGCCGTGATGAACCACCCGCCGCGAGTCCAGAAACTGCGCGGTGCGCTGGATCGCGCTCACGATGGCATCGCTCCCCTTGTCGACCTCGCCAGGCCCTACGTGAGTGGCCTGGAGACGCTGCCCGCCGACGGCCGTTTTCTCTTGGTGGGCAACCACACTCAGTTCGTCGGCGGCGAGGTGCTCCTGGTGCCGCATTTCGTGCGCCGCGCGATCGGCACCCGGGTCCGGCCGCTGGCCGACCGTCGGTTCGGGCAGCGCCGCGGGTTCAGCCACGACGTGATGACCGCATACGGCGGCGTCGTCGGCGCCCCGGAAACCGCGCGAGAACTGATGCGGCACAACGAGACCATCCTGGTATTCCCCGGCGGCGGCCGCGAGATCGCCAAGTTCAAGGGCGAGGAGTATCACCTCAACTGGCGGGGACGGTCGGGGTTCGCGCGCATCGCCGTGGAGAACGACTACCCGATCGTGCCCGTCGGCCTGGTCGGCGGCGACGACGTCTACAAGAGCCTGGTCACTCGCGACAGTCCTCTGGGCCGGCTCAGCCGAACCATCAGCACCAGGCTGACCGGGGAGGCCGACATGGCGATGCCGTTGATGCGGGGCGTCGGGCCAACGCTCATCCCCCGTCCCCAGCGGATGTATCTGAGCTTCGGCAAACCGATCAACACCACCACACCGCGCGACGCTGCCGAAGAAGACTGGGTGGAGTCGGTCCGCGAATGCACGCGGGAATCGCTGGAGGCGATACTGGCCGGCCTGCTTGCCGTGCGCGCGAACGATCCCTTCCGCGAACTCAATCCCCTGGCGTGGTCCGGCGCGGTCAAGGCCGGCTGAACAACCGGCGACCGCGCTCGGCTCTCCCGCGGCGTGCACATTATTTGTGTGCGGCCATACGGTTCCGCATTGGCGTTCGGTACGGGTAGTTTCTTCAGACCGGGTTTGCCGAAGGAGCTGCAATGGGGTTTATCCAGCCCAACCTGCCCGTCGTCGACATCGCCGAGTGGAGCAAGGGCACGCGCGCTGAACGGATCGTCCCGATGGCGCGCCACATCGCCGAGAACGGATTCGGCACCCCGCTGATCATGCACGTGATGTACGGCGTGAAGATCGCGCTGTACATCCTCGGGGCGTGGCTGTGCGCGTGGTCGACAACCGGTATCGGTGATTTCACCGAGGTGGCCACGTGGTGGACCGAACCGATCGTTTTCCAGAAGGCTGTGCTGTACACGATGCTGTTCGAGGTCGTCGGCTTGGGCTGCTGCTTCGGGCCGCTGGCCGGGCGCTACTTTCCGCCGATGGGTTCGATCCTGTACTGGCTGCGGCCCGGCACCATCCGGCTGCCGCCCTGGCCGACGCCGAGTGCCGATGACCAAGGGCAGCAACAGATCACCGTTCGACGCGCTGCTCTATGGCGCGCTTGTCGTGTTGCTCGGGGTCGCGCTGGTGTCCGACGGCAGCGGCCCAATACCCGCCCTGCACAGCCAGATTGGCGTGCTGGCGCGTTGGCACACCATCGCGGTCCTGTCGGTGCTGGGCGTACTTGCGTTGCGCGACAAGACCATCTTCCTGGCCGCGCGCGGCGAGGTATACGCACCGTTGGCGCTGGTTTTCCTGTTCTCCGGGGCGGACATGATCGTCGGGGCCAAAGTGGTTTTCATGGTGATCTGGCTGGGCGCGGCGACCTCGAAGCTCAACCGGCACTTCCCCTTCGTGATCTCGACGATGCTGGCCAACAACCCGTTCATCCCGTCGGGGCCCCTCAAGCGGTCCATGTTCAAGAGCTATCCGGATGACCTGCGGCCCAGCGGGTTAGCGGGTTCCATCGCCCACTTCTCCACCGCGGTCGAAGGCCTGGTTCCCCTGGCGCTGTTCTTCTCGCACGGCGGCTGGCCGACGGCCATCGCGGCATTCGTGATGATCGTGTTCCATCTCAACATCCTGCTGGCCTTCCCGATGGGTGTGCCGCTGGAGTGGAACGTGTTCATGATCTTCGGCGTGCTCTGGCTATTCGTCGCGCACGCGCCGGTGGGTCTGTCGGATGTCGCCAACCCGATCCCGATCGCCGTGCTGTTCGTCATCATCGCCGGAACCGTCGTGATCGGAAACCTTTTCCCGCGCAAGGTTTCCTTCCTGCCCGGCATGCGTTACTACGCCGGCAACTGGGACACCACGGTGTGGTGCGTGAAGCCGTCGGTCGACGACAAGTTCCGCACCGGCTCGCGCGCGCTGGGCCCGATGCAGCACCTGCAGCTCGAACGGCTGTACAAGTCCAAGGAAGAGACCCTGGTTCCGTTGCACCTTGCCTTCGCGTTCCGCGGCATGAACACGCACGGGCGCGCGCTCTACACGCTGGTGCACCGCGCGCTGGCCGGCTGCAACGAGGACGACTACAACCTGTGCGAGGGCGAGACGCTCTGCGCGGTGGTGCTCGGCTGGAACTTCGGCGACGGGCATCTGCACAACGAGTGCTTGGTCGAGGCGCTGCAGCAGCGATGCGATTTCGAGCCGGGCGACGTGCGGGTGGTGATCCTCGACGCGCAGCCCATTCACAAGCAGACCCAGGAGTACCGATTGGTCGACGCGGCGACCGGGGAGTTCGAGCGCGGCTACGTCAACGTCGCCGACATGGCAGAGGCTCAGCCGTGGGCGGACGACCTACCAATCCACGTCCAGCGCGGCGCGGGAGCCGTCAGCGATTCCTGACCCGGCGCACCACAACCACGACGACGAGGGCCCCCACTCCGGCCAGCGACGCCGTCACCACTGGTTTTCTGACGAACTCGATCACCCGGGTCCTGAGATCGTCGGCGAGGCGGCGGGGATTGGCGCGCTCGGCGAGTGAGTCGACGGTGGCCGCGAGCTGATCACGGGCCACATCGATGTCCTGCTTGATGGCTTCGGGATCCCGCTCCGCCACGTGTCTGTCCTCCAAATCCCGCAGTCAGCCGTTCTGCACCTGAGGCACTACCCTAGTGCCGACACTTCGGTGAGCCGAAAGGGGAAGCACGTTGCCCGGCCAGAATCCCCCGTTGGGCATCATCTTCAACATCCCGCCCACCCGCATCGACGACTGAGCTTAAGGAGCCAACCGTGACCGAGACCCCGCGGCTTGCAGCCGGTGACAAGGCGCCCGCGTTCAGCCTGCCGGACGCCGACGGCAAGAAAGTGTCGCTGTCCGACTACAAGGGCCGCCGCGTCGTCGTGTACTTCTACCCGGCGGCGTCGACGCCTGGCTGCACGAAACAAGCGTGCGATTTCCGCGACAGTCTCGCCGAGCTCAACGAGGCGGGCCTCGATGTCATCGGCATCTCCCCCGACAAGCCGGAGAAGCTGGCGAAGTTCCGTGACGCCGAGAAGCTGACCTTCCCCCTGCTGTCCGACCCCGAGCGCAAGGTGCTGATCGCCTACGGCGCCTTCGGCGATAAGCAGATGTACGGCAAGACCGTCACGGGAGTCATCCGCTCGACGTTCGTCGTCGACGAGAAGGGCAAGATCGCCGTCGCGCAGTACAACGTCAAGGCAACCGGCCACGTGGCCAAGCTGCGCCGCGACCTCTCCGTGTAGCCGATCACATTCCTATGCAGTCCTATGCAGTAGTCGACTACTGCAGAGCGCCCGGTCGATTCGTATGAAGCTGAGTTCCGCGGGATGCGCGCTTCGGTCCCGCGGAAAGGGCAGAGATGTCGTATGTGATCGCGGCACCGGAAATGATGACGGCGGCGGCAGAGGATTTGGCACGGATCGGTTCGGCTCTGGCCGAGGAGCACACGACCGCGGCAGCCTCGACCGCCGGGCTGATACCCGCGGGCGCCGATGAGGTGTCAGCGGGTATCGCGCGTCTGTTCTCGCGGTACGCCCAGGGCTTCCAGGGACTCGCTGGGCGGGCGACGGTGTTTCACGACCAGTTTGCGCAGCACCTGGCAGCGGGTGCGCACTCTTACGCCAGCACCGAGGCCATCGATATCCCGTATTTGCGTTGGTTGTACGAGAACGCCGGCGTATACGTCGCTGTGAGCACGCTATTCGAAGAGCTGCGAAGCAATAGCATCTTCTTTCAAATACTTCAGTCTGTGCTGGAGCCACTTCGCGCTTTAGTAGGGATAGCCCTGCTTATTGGCTTCTTCGTGGCAGTCGGAATTTTGGGCCTGCTGGCTGATTACTTGGGGAAGTTCGGACTCTAGGTGGCAAGCGACCGAGCGCAAGAATCTCGCAAGTGGTCGGCGGCACACTGAGGGCGCGCTTCGCGACTGGAGCTGCGAAAGGGAACGACCATGAACACCCCTCACACACGCAAGCGGATCATTGCCGGAGCGCTGCTGTCTGCCGGCGTCGCGGCGGCCTTGAGCCTGGCCGCGGGCACCGCTCACGCCGACCCCGGCTACATCGAACCCGTTGGGCCCTACCACTGGTGCCCGGGCGGGCCACCCATGCCGGTCAACTGGGACCCGAACATCTGCCACGCCTTCTGGCACGTCGGCACCGGCGCCGGGAATGTCGGTGGGGCCGGCGATCTGCACCGAAACCTTTGGGACGGGTCAAATCCGCCGCGAGTGCGTCAGGGGCCGTGCTTTGCCATGTGGATCCCGGCACCCTGCCCCAACGGGTAGTCAGGCCAGGTTCGCCAGCAGCAGCGCTTCGGTGATCGCCGCGCGTTCGAGCACGCCCAGATCCAGGCTTTCGTTGACGCTGTGCGCCTGCGTTGACGGGTCTTCCACCCCGGTGACGAGG
This sequence comes from uncultured Actinomycetota bacterium, assembly GCA_963758775.1. GTDB lineage: Bacteria > Actinomycetota > Actinomycetes > Mycobacteriales > Mycobacteriaceae > Mycobacterium. The sequence continues at coordinate 197,542 of CAVWWU010000007.1, read as the reverse complement.
ATCTTCGCCCGCGGGAACGCGGCGGCGAACTCGGCGATGAAAGGGATCGAGCCGCCCATCCCCATATCGATGGGGTCGGTGCCCCATGCCTTGCGGAACGCCGCGCGGGCGGCGTCATAGACCGGGCCGCGGGCCTCGATGGCGTACGGCTCGCCGACGTCGCCGCGGCTGACGCTGACGTGCGCGCCCCACGACAGATGCCGCTGCAGATGGGTGGTCAGCGCATCGAGGTGCGCCTTGGCGTCGCCGCCGGGCGCGACGCGCATGCTGATCTTGGCGCGGGCCCGCGGGATGAGCGTATTCGATGCTGCCGCAACCGATGTGGTGTCGATGCCGATCACGGTGATCGCCGGTTTGGCCCACAGGCGCTGCGGCACCGAACCGGAGCCGATCTCGGATACCCCGTCCAGCATGCCGGAGTCCGCGCGCACCCGCTCGGGCGGGTAATTGACGTCCGCCGCGGTGCCTTCGTGCAGGCCCGCGACGGCGACGTTCCCGTCGTCGTCGTGCAGGGTGGCCAGCAGCCGCACCAGCACGCTGAGCGCGTCGGGCACCACTCCGCCCCAAATCCCGGAGTGCAGCCCGTGGTCCAACGTGGCGACCTCCACCACGCAGTCGACCATGCCGCGCAGCGAGACCGTCAGCGCCGGGACCTCGGTGCTCCAGTTGTCCGAGTCGGCGATGACGATGACGTCGGCAGCCAACGCGTCGCGATGGGCCGCCAGCAACCGGCCCAGCGACGGCGACCCGGATTCTTCCTCGCCCTCGACGAAGACCGTCACACCCACCGGGGGCCGGCCGCCATGCGCCCGGAACGCAGCCAAATGCGTTGCGATACCGGCTTTGTCGTCGGCGCTGCCCCGACCGTAGAGCCGCCCGCCGCGCTCGGTCGGCTCGAAGGGCGGCGATTGCCACTGGTCACGGTCGCCTTCGGGTTGCACGTCGTGGTGGGCATACAACAGCACGGTGGGCGCACCCGGCGGCGCCGGATGCTGGGCGATGACCGCCGGCGCACCGCCCTCGCTGACGATGCGAACATCGTCAAAACCGGCCAGCGACAGCAGTTTCAGGACCGACTGAGCGCTGCGGTGAACCTCGGCGCGTCGGTTCGGGTCGGCCCACACCGACTCTATCCGCACCAGGTCCTCGAGATCGTCGCGCACCGACGGCAACACGTCGCGGACGCGCTGAACCAGATCCGTCATGATTTTCAGGCTAGCGAAATCCGCCACCTAAGCTAGGTCTGTGACCCGCGGTCCGGATCCGACGGCGCCGCTCTGGCGGGCGGCGCAGGCGTTTCGCCTGTTGAGCTGCCTGTACGCGCTCGGCTTCCAGATGGCGGTCAACTCCGACCTGCGACACCCCGCCACCGCCTGGGCGCTGTTCGCCGTGCTGATGGCGTGGAGCGCCGCGTGCGCGGTCGCCTACCTGCGCGGGTTCGGGCGCCGGCCGGCCTGGGTGATCGCCGAGATCATCGTCGTGGTCCTGCTGATGTGGTCCAACAAGGTGGTCACCTCACCGCAGTGGGCGGCCGACAACCAGACCTGGCCGACAACGCTGTGGGCCAGCAACCCCACGATTTCGGCGGCGCTGCAGTTCGGGCCGGTCGGCGGAATGCTGACAGGCCTGATCGTGATGGCCACCAACTTCGCCGTCAAGAACTACTTGACCCTCGACCTGGGTCACAACGCCACCATCATCATCGAGCTGTCAATCGGCCTGGCGGTCGGCATGGCCGCGCGCACCGCCCGGCAAGCCCACAACGAGCTGCAACGGGCCGCGCAACTGTCCGCCGCCCTGGAGGAACGGGAGCGGCTGTCCCGGCAGGTCCACGACGGGGTCATCCAGGTGCTGGCGCTGGTATCCAAGCGCGGCCACGAAATCGGCGGCGCCACATCAGATTTGGCGGATCTGGCCAGCGCGCAGGAACGCGCGCTACGACGCTGGCTGTCGTCCAGCACCGTCGATGACGACGGCGACCGGGCCATCGACCTGCGGGGCCTGTTGCGCCACCGCGAGTCCGACCGCGTGACCATGAGCCTGCCCGGAACCGCGGTGACGCTGGAACGGCGGGTGGCCGGCGAGCTGGACGCGGCGGTGGGCAACGCGCTCGACAATGTGCGCGCGCACGCGGGCCCGGACGCCCGCGCGTTCGTGCTGGTGGAGGACCTCGGCGACTCGGTGCTGGTGAGTGTGCGCGACGACGGCGTGGGCATCCCGGCCGGGCGGCTCGACGAGGCGGCCCGTGAGGGACGTCTCGGGATCTCGAAGTCGATCGTGGGCAGGCTGGCGTCGCTGGGCGGCACCGCGGAACTGCGCACCGACAGCGGCGAAGGCACCGAATGGGAGCTGTGCGTGCCACGTCAAAATGGCAGACATGGCTGACAGGCTCACGGTCATGGTCGTCGACGACCATCCGATCTGGCGTGACGCGGTCGCCCGCGACCTCGCCGACGACGGGTTCGACGTGGTGGCCACGGCCGACGGGGTGGCCGCGGCGCGGCGCCGGGCTGCCGTGGTCAAGCCTGACGTGGTGCTGATGGATATGCAGCTCTCCGACGGCACCGGCGTGCAGGCCACGACGGAAGTGCTCGCGGTCTCGCCGTCGTCGCGGGTGCTGGTGCTGTCGGCCTCCGACGAACGCGACGACGTCCTGGACGCGGTGAAGGCCGGGGCGACCGGATACCTGGTCAAGAGCGCGTCGAAGGCCGAACTGTGCGAAGCCGTGCAGGCCACCGCGGCCGGGCGCGCGGTCTTCACGCCGAGCCTGGCCGGGCTGGTGCTGGGAGAATACCGGCGCATCGCGCACGGCGGCGATGACGGCCCGGTGCGCCCCAGCCTCACCGAACGCGAGACCGAAGTGTTGCGCTATGTCGCAAAAGGGTTGTCCGCCAAGCAGATTGCCGAGAAGCTCTCGCTGAGCCACCGGACCGTGGAAAACCACGTGCAGGCGACGTTCCGCAAGCTGCAGGTAGCCAACCGGGTGGAGGCGACCCGCTACGCCATCGAGCACGGTCTCGACGAATAGCCGGATTTGGGTAGTCCTACTCATCCGTTCGGCTGCGTAGCGCGGCATCGTGGCCGCCATGACCGAATCGCACAGTGCTGTTCTCAGTCGGCTTTCCCAGGAATTCGACGCGTTGTCCCGGCAGATGCAGCGGGTTTCGGGCGAACTCGTCGAACTTGACCGCGTGATCGCCGCGGCGGGCACCGCGCCCCGGCCGACGCCGGTCGCCGCGCCGGCGCCGCAGCCGTACGCGGCCCCCTACTGGCCCCAGTACGGGCCCCAGCACGCCGCCCCCCAATACGGGCCGCAGCACTGGCCACCTGCCGCACCACCGGCGCCGCCGCCACCGCCACGCCCCCGGCCCATGCCCGCGCAGCCGAGGCCGCCCGCCCCCGAGCCCGCCGACCGGTCCGGCTGGATCGGCAAGCTGCTGGCCGTCGCCGGGGTGGCTGTGACGCTGGTCGGGGTGGTGCTGCTGCTGGTGTTGGCCGCCAAGGCCGGCCTGCTGCGGCCCGAACTGCGGGTCGCCGGCGGCATGGCACTGTCCGGCGCGCTCGTCGCGGTCGGTGTGCGCCTGCGCGGCCGGCCCGGCGGCCGGATCGGTGCGACCGCGCTGGCCGCCACCGGCATCGCCGCCGCCTATCTGGACGTCATCGCGATCACCACCATCTATCGGTGGGTGCCGGCGCCCGTCGGACTGGTGATCGCGGCCATCGTCGGCGCCGCCGGCCTCACCCTGGCCCGGCGCTGGGATTCCCAAGACCTCGGGCTGCTGGTCCTGGTGCCCCTGATCGGCCTGGCGCCGGTCCTCACGCACGGTGTGGACCTGGAGCTGGTCGCCTTCATGCTGGCCCTGTCGGCCGCGGCCCTGCCGGTGCAACTGGGCAAGGACTGGATCTGGATGCACGCGGCCCGGATCGCCGCGGTGACGGTACCGCTGCTGATCGCGTTGATCGGCATCAACGCGCACGACAACCCCTCGCTCATCGGCGGGGCCTGCGGTGTGGCCGCCCTGCTCGCGATCGCCAGCGGACTGATCTTGCTGCCGGGCAGCACCAGGCCGAAGGCGCTGGCCCTGCTGACCGCGTCAGGGGCCCTGCCTGTTCTCGCGTGCGCAACGGCGGTCGATCACGTGCTGGCCGCAGTGCTAGCGGGCGCGCTGGCGGCGGGCATGCTCGCGATCGTGCTGGTGCACACCGGGCTCCCGCGGGTCGTCACCCAGATCTGGTCGACGTTGTCGGCCGTTTCGGCGCTGATCGCGGTGACGGTCGCTTTCGACGGCTACGTCGAGGGCCCGGTGCTGCTGGCGATGGCCACCATCGTGGCGGTCGCCGGCCGCGGCGACGCCATAGCGCGTTGGGCCGCAGCCGGATTCGGCTTCGTCGGCGCCACGATGTTGTACAGCTACGCGCCGCTGGATGCGCTGTTGAGAGCCACGGCGGCCGTGCCCACGCACATCGCGGTGTCCGTGCTGATCTCCAGCCTGCTGGTGACGGCGTTCGTCGTCGCGATGGCACGGGCGTGCGCCGACCTGGGACGCCGCGACCCCAATCTCGCGTGCGTGCTGGGCGCGGTGGCGGGCGGGTTGTTCGTCTACGCCGTCACCGCGTTCACGGTGACCGCCGGCGTGCTGGTCGGCGGCACGGGCGGTGGGTTCGTGGCCGGCCACATGGCGGCGACCATCTGCTGGATCGGCATCGCAGCGGCGCTGTTCGTCTACGCGCTGCGGCGGGCCGGCCGCGAACGCCGCACCGCGCCGATCACCGCCGGGCTGACGCTCACCGCCGCCGCCACCGCGAAACTGTTCCTGTTCGACCTGGCCACGCTGGACGGCATCTTCCGGGTGGCGGCGTTCATTGTGGTGGGCCTGGTGTTGCTGAGCATGGGGGCCGGCTACGCCCGCAGCCTGGCGGACAGGTAGGACAAGCCGTAAGTGCCGAGCGACGCGCAGTGCGGTGAGGGCGCGTCGCTCGGCGTCGTGTTCGGCTTGCGACAGCGCCGCGTCCTCCGCGCGGGGGTGGGGGCGCAGGAAGCCGCCCGAACCGGGCCTGCCGCCGAGGCCTAATCTGTTCATCCGCTTGGGAACCGGTGCGCCCGCGGCGCTCGAGGAACTAGGTGGTTTCCAGGATGGCCACCGCGGCGGCGGTGTCGCCCTCGTGACACAGCGAGACGTGGATCGTGACTTCTGCCAGGTGCTTGGCGATGTCGCCGGTCAGCCGCACTCGGGGCCGTCCCCACATGTCGGTGACCACCTCGATGTCGCGGTGGATGTCCTCCCGCAACACGGGCCGCTGCGCGAACCGCGATCCCGACCAGGCCTTGATCACCGCCTCCTTGGCCGCCCACCGCGCCGCCAGGTGGCGTGCCGCCGACGAGCTCTTGTCCGAGGCGTCACGGCGCTCACCGGGAGTGAAGGTCTCCGAGAACGCGGTCCCCGGCTGATCGACCTGTTCGGCGAAATCAGGAATGGAGACGAGGTCGATCCCGACTCCGACGATGCTCATGGACGGCCAGGCTAACGGATGACGGAAGTCATCCGGCAGACACCTGGTAGGCGTCCCCGTCACCGAGCCGCGCGGACGGATCCAGCAACATCGCCGCCTCCTGGCGCTTTTCCGGCGCGTCATGGTCGAAGCGGCGGTCGGCCGGCCGCTCGTACATCGGGGCGCCGCCGGCGATGGCCGAAGCGAGCCGGCGTTGGCCCGCCAGCAGGCGGGCGTCGGCGCGCCGCTGGTAGTCCGCACGCTGCTCGGGGTCCAGCGCCGCGATGAACGCCTGCGGGTGCACCAACGCCACCAGGCCGGACACGTGGCCGAACCCGAGGCTGGTCACCATCCCGGCCTTGAGCGGGAACTTCCCGCCGAGCCGCAGGGTGTCGCGGACCCACACGAAGTGCGCCGAGCCGTCCAGTTCGTCATCGACGCAGTCCAGGCTGCGGTTGGGCGGGATGACGCCGTCGCGCAGAATCTGGCACAGACCCATCATCTGGAAGACCGCCGCGCCGCCCTTGGCGTGACCGGTGAGGCTCTTCTGGGATACCACGAACAGCGGAGCACCCTCGGAGCGGCCCAGCGAGTCCGCCAGCCGCTCATGCAACTCGGTCTCGTTGGGGTCGTTGGCCAGCGTCGAGGTGTCGTGCTTGGAGATCACCGCGATGTCGTCGGCGCCGACGCCGAGCTTGGCCAGCGACCGCGCCAGCTGCGAATCCTTGCCGCCGCGCCCGGCGCCCAGCGCGCCCAGGCCCGGGGCCGGGATCGAGGTGTGCACGCCGTCGGCGAACGATTGCGCGTAGGCCACCACACCGAGCACCGGCAGGCCCATCTTGAGCGCCAGGTCGCCGCGCGCCAGCAGGACGGTGCCGCCGCCCTGAGCTTCGACGAAGCCCAGCCGGCGCCGGTCGTTGGGCCGGGAGAACTTCGAGTCATGGATGCCGCGACCGCGCATCATCCCGGTGTCGGCCGTGGCGGCCATGTCACCGAAGCCGATGATGGCCTCCAGCGTCAGGTCGTCGAAGCCGCCGGTGACCACCAACTCGGCCTTGCCGAGGCGGATCTTGTCGACGCCCTCCTCGAGCGAGACCGCCGCGGTCGCGCAGGCGCCAACCGGGTGGATCATCGCTCCGTAGCTACCCACGTAACTCTGAATAACATGTGCGGCAACGACATTCGGAAGAACTTCCTGCAGGATGTCGTTCGGCTTGCTCCGGCCGAGCAGGTTGCCGTGGTACATGGTCTGCATCGACGTCATGCCGCCCATGCCGGTGCCCTGGGTGCTGGCTACGAGGCCCGGGTGCACCCACCGCATCAACTCGGAAGGGGTGAATCCCGAAGACAAGAACGCATCGACGGTCGCCACGATGTTCCACAGCGCCACCCGGTCGATGGAGCTTGCCATGTCCTGGCTGATGCCCCACACGGTCGGATCGAATCCGGTGGGGATTTGGGCGCCGACGACCCGCGACAGCTTGGTCTTTCGCGGCACCCGGATCTCGGTGCCGGCCTTACGGATGACCTGCCAGTCGCCTGAGTCGGGCACGGGGCGGATCACGGTGTGCTCCGGGTCGAACTCGACGAAGCCACGGGCATCGGCCTCCGAGGACACCACGAAGGAGAAGTCCTTGTCCAGGAACACCGACACCAACAACGGCGACGCGTGATCGGGGTCGATCGCGCCGTCGTCGACGAATTCGCGGATGCCGACGCGCTCCACCACGATGTCGTGATAGCGCTCGACCAGTTCGGACTCGTCCACCAGATCACCGGATTGCTCGTCGTACCAACCGGGTTGGGGGTCGTCCTCCCAGCGGATCAGGCCGGTGGTCCAGGCCAGCTCGAGTACACCGGCCGCCGACAGTTCGTTGTCGACCTCCATCTCGAAGCGGGTGCGCGACGAACCGTACGGGCCGAGTTCGGCGCCGCCGACGATCACCACCAGATCGGCCGGGTCGACGTCGAGGTCGGCCCACTCCGGCGGCGGTGCCGGCGAATAGCCGCGCGGCGGCGACGGCAGCGCGGCGATCGTGCCCTCCGCGGGGGCGTCGTCGTCGGCGGCTGCCTCGGCTTTCGCCGCATGATCTTCACGGGCTTTGGCGGCCAGCTCGGCCATGTCGAGCTTGGCGTCGCCGAGCCCGCCGGTGAGGTCAGCCTGGATGGGCGCGAGGGCCGCGGCCACCTTGGACTCCACGTCGCACAGGTCCAGCAGCATCCCCGCCATCTCATGGGTGGAGTAGGTGGTGACGCCGGCCTCTTCCACGGCGGACACGATGGCGTCGTTGTGGCCCATCAGCCCGGTGCCCCGGGTCCAGCCGATCAGCGCGTGCGCCAGGCTGACTCGCGCCGCCCACGACGACTCGGCGTGCCAGCGGCTCACGACCGCGTCCAGTGCCGACTTCGCCTCGCCGTAAGCGCCGTCCCCGCCGAACATGCCGCGGTTGGGCGAGCCGGGCAGCACCACGTGCAGCCGCGACGCGATGTCGCGTTCGGCGCCGATCGTAGACAGGCCGCCGATCAGCCGCTGCACGGCCCACAGCAGCACCTTCATCTCCATCTCGGCGCGCGAGCCCGCCTCCGACAGGTCGCCCACGACGCGCGGCGCCGCAAACGGGAACAACAGCGTCGGGGTCTGCGCGTCCTTGATGTGAATCGACTGCGGCCCAAGGCTTTCGCTCTGCTCGTTGCCGATCCAATCGACCAGTGCATCGATGTCGGAGTAGGACGCCATGTTGGCGGCGACCACCCACAGGGCCGCGCCGTAGCGGGCGTGGTCGCGGTACAGCGACCGGTAGAACTCCAGCCGCTCGCCGTCGAGCTTGGACGTGGTCGCGATGACGGTGGCGCCGCCGTCGAGGAGCCGAGCCACGACCGACGACGCGATCGAACCCTTCGAAGCGCCTGTCACGACGGCGATTTCGTTGCTGGACGGCCCCGGGTTGGGGTTCTCGGCGCCCGCGGCGATCCGGCCGTACAGCGACGCGTGGATCTGACGGCCCGCCGCCAGCGCCTTGCCCTGCCACCAGGTGGCCTGGGTCGCGACGATGTGGCCCGCACCCTCGAAACGCTCCGACAGCCGGAACCAGTCGGCGTCGATCTCGCCCTCGTCGGACAGCCACAGCTTGACCAGATCCTCACGAGCGCTGGCCCAGCGGTCGTCGAAGACGACCGCCTTCTTGGCGTCGAACACCGGCGCCACCAAACGTGGCCAGTCCGCGCCCAATTCGGCGGTGACCAGGTCGATGAGCTCGGCGTCGGAGGTCGCCGGCGACACGCTGACCGGGTCGTCCAGCCCCAGCTGACCCAGCACCAGTCGGGCCGCCGAGGCGAGCACACCGTCGCGTCCGGTGATCTGGTCGGTGAACTCGCTCAGCGCGGCCGCGTCGACGGTCGCACCGCCACCGCCGCCGGCCGACGGCAGCGCCACCGAAATGCCTTGACGCGCTGCGACGGACGCCACCGCGGCGTCGACAACCCGGTCGACGGACGCGGCGTCGGCCAGCGCCCCCTCGTGCAGGTTACCCAGGGCGCCGCCGCGAACGCTGGTGCCCTCGCGGGTACCGAGCGCGACCTCGACGGTGACGTGCTTGGCCCACCCCTCGCCCAGTTCCCAGGTCTTGCTGACCCGCTCGGCGATGGCACCGGGCCGCTTGCCCGACGGGCCGAGCACTGTGCGCAACTGGTCGTTGATCGCGTCGGAAAGCACTGGGCCATAGGGCTTGTAGGTGCGGGCGAGCTTGGTCACCTGTGACCGCAGCGCGGCCAGGTCGGCCTCCGCGGCCCCGTCGATGGCGCCCAGGTTGAGCTCAGAGCCCAGGTCGACCAGCAGTTGGTTGCGTCGCGACGACGCGCCATCGGTGATGGACTCGATGGAATCGAGCTGCTCGATCTGGTCGATGCGCATCTTGGCCGACAACGCGATCAACGCCAGGGTGGCGTCGGCGGCGTCGAACCCGATGTCATCCGGGCGGGGGCCACCGGAGGGGGCCGCGGCGGGGGCCGGGGCGGCCGGCGCGGCTGCCGCTTCGGTCTCGGTGGTCTCGGCCGAATCCGCGACCTCTTCAACCTCGGGCTCCGGCTCCGGGTCGGTGTCGGTGGCGAACAGCACCGAGGCGTCGCGCTCGGCGTTGAGCACTTCGACTGTGCTGTGGGCGTATTCGGGCAGCTTGAGCGTGTTGGTGGCCAGGCCGGCCACGGTCGGGGCGGCCTTGACACCGATCTCGACGAACCGCTCCACACCGAGCCCGCCGGCGGCCTCCTCGGTGAACAGCAGATCCTGGGTCTCGATCCAGCGCACCGGGCTGGCGAACTGCCAGGCCAACAGTTCGATGAAGACCGTGCGCACCAGGTCCCGGGGCCGCTCGCGGCGCCACGTGTCGTAGTCGGCGAGGATCTCGTCGAGCGGTTCGGCCGGCACCAGATCGCGGATCTCCTGAATGAAGTCGCGGTCCATCGTGAACGGGCGCGGCACCAGGTTGGGGATGTAGCGGCCGACGATCAGGTCGGGATCCTTGTCGCGCGGCACGAGACGCTCCAGCGACCGGCGGAACTCGGCGACACCGACCCGCAGCACCCGCGAGTGGAACGGCACGTCGATGCCCGGCACGAGAATGAACGACCGCTTGCCGCCACTGATCTCGCGGCGTCGCTCGACTTCCTCTTCCAGCGCTTCCAGGCCACGCACCGTGCCGGCGATCGCGTACTGCGAGCCGCGCAGGTTGTAGTTGACGATCTCAAGAAACTCACCAGTATTCGCCGCGATGTTTGCGACAAATTCGGTGACCTCGTCGTCGGGCAGGTCAATCTGGGAGGGCCGGATCGCCGCCAACCGGTAGTTCGAGCGGCCCAACTCGTCGCGCGGCACGATGTCGTGCATCTTCGACCCGCGGTGGAACACCGCCTCCAACAGCGCCTCGAGTTCGAAGACGCCCGTGACGCAGGCCAGTGCGGTGTACTCGCCGACCGAGTGACCGCAGGCGATGGCACCGTCGACGAAGGCGCCCTGCTCACGCATCTCGGCAACCTGTCCGGCCGCCACGGTCGCCATCGCCACCTGGGTGAACTGCGTCAAGAACAGCACGCCCTCGGGATGGTGGTAGTGCACACCGCTGGCGATGATGCTGGTCGGGTTGTCGCGCACCACGTGCAGCACCGAGAAGCCCAGCGTGTCACGGGTGAACTTGTCGGCGCGGTCCCACACCTTGCGGGCCGCCTTGGACCGGGCCCGGACGTCCATGCCCATGCCCTTGTGCTGGATGCCCTGACCCGGGAACGCGTAGACCGTCATGGGCGACGCCAACCGCGCGGTCGCCGTCATCACCAGGTCCGAACCGATGCGGGCCGCCACTTCCAAAACCTCTGCGCCCTGGTCGATTCCGACGCGCTCAACGCGGAAGTCCACCTCGTCGCCGGGGCGCACCATGCCCAGGAACCGCGCCGTCCAACCGATCAGCCGGGCCGGCGGCCGGGCCTGGCCGTCGGTGGCGGTCACCGCGTGCTGCGCGGCGGCCGAGAGCCACATACCGTGCACGATGGGCGATTCCAGGCCGGCCAGCAGCGCGGCGGCACGGTCGGTGTGAATCGGATTGTGGTCACCCGAGACCTCGGCGAACGGACGCATGTCCACCGGCGCGCTCAGGGAGACGTCGCGGCGACGACGACGCGGTGTGTCCGTGGCGTTCGCGGACACGGCGCCACCGGCCCGCGCCGGCTCGGCCAGTGCCGCCGCACCGGTACGGCCAAGGATCGCGAACCGCTCGTCGAAGTGAGCGATCGCGGTGCCGTCAGGAGCCGTGACCGTCACGGACACCGGCACGACGCGGCCCATGTCGGTGTCGGTAGCGGCCGAAGCCGTTGCGGTGACGCGTAATTGGGTCGGGGTGGCGGGCAGTTTTCCGACCATCCTCGCGGCGTGGTCCAGGTGCACCAGGCTCAACAGGCCCTCGATCACGGGGACACCGGCGTCGGTGACAGCCGAGCCGATCGCGGCGAAGACCGCCGGCCAGCAAGCACCGACGAGCGCGTCGGGGACCGTGGTGAGGCTGGGCGCCAGCGGCTCACCGAAGGTGGCGGTGACACCGGTGTGGTCGGCGACCCGCTCGGGGTCCCAATCCACGGTCGAACTCGCCGTCCCGTCCTGAACCGGGGGCAGGGATTCCGGTCCGTCGACTCCGGCGGCGATCGCGAGCACCGCGCGCATGGCCGTGGCGGCGTCCTCGCTCGACACCACCGGGGCGCCACCGTCAATGGCGTTGGGGGGCAAGGTGAATGGGATGTCGATCCACGTGCCCGAGACCGGGACGCTGAGCACCACCCGGTCGTCGGCGCCCACCTGCAGCCGGGCGCCGGTGGAAGAGTGTGTGGCGCGCTGGCTTTCGGGTCCGTCGTGCACCTGCCAGTCCGCCGAGTCGGCGATCCGGTGCGCCGGGTTGGTCGCGGTGCGGCCGGCCCAGACCACGTCGGGCGCGTCGAGCACGACGGCTAGCGGGCCGGTCACGTCGGGGCGCCCCCGGCGGCGCGAGGTGACCGCGCGGGGCTCGGCACCGGCGGCCAGCACCTCGTCGATCGCGGCCTGCTCGAAGCGGTCCAGCAGCTCACCGACGGGCTCGTCCATCCGGGTGATCCCGGCTACGGCCTCGGTGCCCGGGATGATGCAGACCTGGTCGGCGTCGTAGCGGGCGTCGTGCGCCTGCCACAGCGAGTCGCTGCGCCACCAGCGCCGGACGTCCTTGTCGATCACCGGCACAAAGTTGACCGGCTTGCCCAACGTCTTGCACAGCGTGACGAAGAAGGGCACATCGGCCGGGTGCAGTTGCACGGTCTCGGCGTCCGGGTAACTGCCCAGCAGCCGGTCGATCGCGGCCCCGGGGTCCTCCAGTAACCCGGCGTCGTCGAACAACGTCTCGATGGGCCCGAAATCCTTGGGGTGCAAACGGGCTTCGGCGCGCTTCAGCATCTCCTGGAAGCGGTCGCGCCAGGTGTCGGCCAGCCACGGGCTGCCCGGGCCCAACAGTCCAGCGGTGTCGGCGGTCGAGTTGCCCTCACCGATCGCCAGTTCGACGTAGCGCTGCAGCCACCGCAGGTAGGTCATCTCCGCCACGTCGCCGAAGTAAGGCTTGGCGGTGTTGGCCATCGCGGCGATGATCTCGTCGCGGCGCTCGGCGACCGCGTCGGCGTCACCGGCGACCTCGTCGAGCAGCCGGCCGCAGCGCGATGCGGTGTTGTCGATCTCGTGGATGTCCGCACCCAGCTGGCTGCGGCCGGAAGCCATGCCGCCCTGGGCTTTTCCGGCACCGACCCAGTGCTCGGTGCCCTGCGTCTCGACCAGCATCTGCTTGACCGACGGCGAGGTGGTGGACTCCAGCGTGGCCATGGCGGCGGTGCCGACCAGGATGCCGTCGATCGGCATCGACGGGTAGCCGTAGGCCTGCGCCCAGCGACCCGACAGGTAGTCGGCCGCGCGCTCCGGCGTGCCGATGCCACCGCCGACGCACACGGTGATGTTGGACCGCCTCCGCAGTTCGGAGTAGGTGGCCAGCAGCAGGTCGTCGAGGTCCTCCCAGGAGTGGTGGCCGCCGGCGCGTCCGCCCTCGATGTGCATGATGACCGGCTTGGTGGGGACCTCGGTCGCGATGCGGATCACCGAGCGGATCTGCTCGATGGTGCCCGGCTTGAACACGACGTGGCCGATGCCGATGTCGTTGAGTTCGCCGATCAGCTCGACGGCATCCTCGAGGTCGGGGATGCCGGCGCTGATCACCAGGCCGTCGATCGCCGCGCCGGACTGGCGCGCTTTCTGCACCAGCCGCTTGCCACCTACCTGCAGCTTCCACAGGTAGGGGTCCAGGAACAGCGCGTTGAACTGATAGGTGCGGCCCTCGTCGAGCAGCCCGGACAGCTCGTGTACGCGGGCGGCGAAGATCTCCTCGGTGACCTGCCCGCCGCCGGCCAGCTCGGCCCAGTGCCCGGCGTTGGCCGCCGCGGCGACGATCTTGGCGTCGACGGTGGTGGGAGTCATGCCCGCGAGCAGGATCGGCGAGCGACCGGTCAGCCGGGTGAACTTGGTGGAGAGTTTGACCCTGCCGTCGGGCAGGCGGACCGCCGTCGGGGCGTAGCTGGACCAGGGCCGGGCCACCTCGGGGGTGGCCCCGACAGTGAACAGGTTGCGCTGGCCGCCGCGGGTCGCGGCCGGCACGATGCCGACGCCGAGGCCGCGGATCACGGGCGCGGTCAGCCGGGTCAGGATGTCGCCGGGCCCCAAGTCCAGAATCCAGCGCGCACCGGCCTCGTGCACCCGGGTGATTTCTTCCACCCAGTCGACGCCGTTGACCAGGATGGCCTCGGTCAGCTGGCGGGCCAGCGCGACGTCGAGGCCCACCTTCTCGGCCCAGCCGCCGACAATGTCTATGCCGTCGGCCAGCCGGGGCGTGTGGAAGCCGACCTCCACCTGGACCGGATCGAAGAGCGGGGCGAAGACGTCGCCGCCGCGGAGCTTGTTCTTGCGGTCGGCCTCTTCCTTCTCGGAGATCTGGCGGCAGTACAGCTCAAAGCGCGACAACTGCTCGGGGGTGCCGGTGATGACGACAGAGCGCCGGCCGTTGCGGATGGAGAGCACCGGAGGCAGGACAGTGCGCACGTCTTGCGCGAACTCGTCGAGCAGCCGGCGGATGCGCTCGGGGTCGGCATTGGTCACCGACACCATCGGCGGTCGGTCGCCGAGCACCGAGATGCCGCGCCGACGGGCCACCAGGGTTCCGGCCGCACCGATCAGCTGGGCCATCGCCAGCAGCTCGACGTCGCGCGCGCCCCCGGACTTGAACGCCTCCACGGCTAGCACACCCTGCGAATGGCCCGCGACGGCCACCGGCGGTGTGGCGGCCCAGTCCATGCCCTGCCGGAACAAGGCGCGGCCGGCCGCGATCTGCGTGAGCAGCACGCCGGGGATCGACACGGCGGCGGACGTCAGGTGCTTGTCCGACGGGACCGGATCCTCGGCCGCCAGCGCACGTACCCACTGCAGCGGCTCGAAGCCGATCGGACGCACCACGACCAGTTCCCTTGCCACGGGCTCCAGCAGCAGCTCGACCTCGCCCGCCAGCGCGGCCAACTCGGATTCGATCCCGGCCGACGAAACCAGTTCTTCCAGGGTTTCCAGCCAGGCACTGCCCTGGCCGCCGAACGCCACCGCGTAGGGCTCGCCCGACGTCAGGCGGTCGACCAGCGCGTGGGCGCTGTGCGGGCCTGTCCCGTTGTGGTCGGCTGACACCCGGTCGTGTTCGTGGATCGTCACGTTTCGTATCTCCCCTGTGCGTCTTTTCGTATCGGTTCGTTCGCCCGTCTGGATTGCCGCGCGGCGGCGGCCCCAGGTGGTTCGGGGTCGATTCCGCGTTGAATCGCAGCCGAAAAATCGCCTGACCGGTGTGTTATCGGCGGGCCGCCGCGTGGGACGAGCGGCGCGGCGCACTGCATCGGCTGTACTAAGAGTGTCATAAGGATGGGTGCCCTTTTTGGCAGGTGAGGGGTTACTGGTGAGTTCTACGCATGGGTAACCGTGTCCTGGATAACACCCGGCTTAAGCCCGGCCGTAAGCGCCGCGAACAAACGTCCTGCATGCAGGTGGTTACGGTCGAGTAGCTATAACTGCGCTGATCAAAGCAGTTTTGTTATCAAATCGTTATGTAAAAATCTTGGACATCAACCGGTGCGAGACGCACCGGTTCACGCGGCCTTTGCATTGACGCGAACGTCAGCCGCCCGGCAATCCGAGCGAACAAGTGTTTGCTGGAACGCGCTCGGTCAGACCCACTGCCCGAATTCGGGCTTGAGGATTTCGTTGATGTCGACCCCGACCCCACCCACGCTGCGCTTGTCGATCTCCACTTGATGCAGATGAGCTGCCGGATGGGCATAGCCCTTGGGCGAGCCCCAGTTGTGCTGCCAGAAATAGGAGCCCAGGCCGTCGTGCAGGGCCCAGTCGATGGTTTTCGAGTTCCCGTAAACGCCCGTGCGCTCATGCCCGATCACCGACTCCCAGGAGCGCAGATACGGCACGATCTGGTTTTTGTACTGGTCGAGCGACGGGTCGTCATCGATCGACACGTAGATGGGAGCATTCGCGGGACCACCGGCCGCCGCGTGCAGCTCGGCGCCGCGCTTGGCGTGCTGCAGGCCGGCACTCGCGCCGCCCAGCCAGTCGGAGCTGCCGCCCTTGCCGAACTGGTAGTTCGACACGATTTTGAGCCCGTTGCTGCTCAGGTCGCGGGCCTCGGTGGCCTGGAGCGGCTTGCCCAGCATCCAGTTGCCGCCGGGCCGCCGATCCGAGACGTAGCGGATCGCCCCCACGGCGCCGGCGGCCCGGAGCTGGCTGGCCGGGATTACGCCGGCCGCGTAGTCCAGCAGGGTGCCCAGCGAGGCCGCCGACACCGGTGCGGCGCGCAACGACGCCGCCGCGACACCGAGACCCAACAGGCCGGGGGTCGCGGCCGCGAATTTGAGCACATCGCGCCGCGGAACGGACATGTGCCACAGGGTACGGTAGAAACACCACCTGCCACACTGGCCTCACTGATAACATGTGCATCACATTGACGCATCACGCGTTTAGACGTACTCACTGACGCCGCCGAGCGTGAACTCAGCGCGGTTTTCCGACCAATTTCTCGCACTCACTTCACGCTCGACGCAACGACGACGTGGTGGACGAAGCCGAGCTTGGCCACCACCGGAAGGTTCAGCCGAAACGGGTAGAGAGCTTCTTTGCCCATGGCGTGATTCACCCGGTTGAGCACGCCCGACAGCACCTCCCAGTCGTGCACCAGGGTGGCGAAGTCGCCTTCGCCATAGTGCAGCCGCGGGTCGATGTCCGCATCGAGGTCGAAGTGCACGCGGGCGGCGCGCAGTAACAGCCCCGAGTCGGCGATAGTCGCCAGCGTTCCCGTGATGTGCAGATAGTGGGCGAAGGTCTCCGCCCAGTCCTCCCACGGGTGGGCGGCGGCATAGTGCGAGATATAGTCGTGTTCCCAGTGATCCGGGACGTGTCCGGCGTAATAGTCCGCCAGCGCGCTCTGATAGTCGCGGCGCTCGTCGCCGAAGAACGAGCGGGTCTGGTCGATCAGCTGGCCCCCGGTGATCAAGATCATCTCGTAGTAGTGGCCGACCTCGTGACGCAGATGCCCGAGCATGGTGCGGTACGGCTCTTTGAGGATGATCCGCTGCCGTTCTCGGTACAGCTCAAGGGATTCGGCCAGATCGATCGTGATGACGCCGTCGGCATGGCCCATCGTCACCGGATGCCCCAGCGACTTGCTCGAGAGCAAGTCGAATGCCAGGCCTTTCGGGTCCTGGTGGAACGGCGTGATCGGCAGGTTCAGGTCGAGCAGTTGGAAGATGAGTCGCCGCAAGGCTTTCAGTGTGCTGGCCAGTTCACTTTGCGCCTCGCCGTCGTCAGGATCCGGCCCGGTCCGGACGAACCCGTCCGCGAAGCACACGCCGATCGGCGATTCCGCCTCGACCAGCCAGTTGCAGCCTAGATCCCAATGCACGCAGCGCACCCAGGCCGCATCGTCGATCATGGTGGACGTTCCTGCCGCCGGGGCGAGCACGATCGACATCCACGGTCGGTGAAATGCCACCTCAGTCGCGCATGCCGAACAGTACTGTTCCTCGAACGCCACTGCGGCGCCGCAGGTCGGGCAGCGGAAGGCACGCATGGCCGCTACTCCTCGACGGCCGTGGGCTGGGAATACGGCTCGATGTATGTCCAGGGTTGTTGCGGGCGGCTCTTCAGATATCCCTGCTGCCAATTCCATTGCGGGTGCCGCCGCAGGAATTCGTCGGCGTCGAACGGTGCGCCGTCGGCCCGCCCGTACCGCGCCCACAGGTTCAGGCCGGCGATGTCGGCAGCGCAGGCGACCTTCGCGTCGACGGATCCAAACGGCGTGAAGGGCGTCAAACCGCTGTTCTCGCAAGGGTCTTCGTCGGAATGCGCGCAGATGGTGCGCGACGACGGGCGCGTGTAGTTGAGGTAGGGATCGAAGGTGTCACCGATCATGCGCTTGCCGGCCGGCACGTCGATCCCGCCGTCGGCCTCGCCGAGAAGCTGTTGCCAACGCACCTGTCGGGCGCCGTTGGGCGTGCGGATATCGCTGAACCCCGTGCCGAAGCACTCCAGATTTCGGATCCGCGGGTCGGTCGGTGCGTTGTCACCCCAGAAGTAGCCGTCGTTCTTGCGCGCGAGGCTCTGATACAGCAGGCCCTCCTCGTAGCGCGCGATCTCTCCGGTCTTGATGTCCCCGAGCAACCACGAGTTCGCGTATCCACCATTGTTTTCGGCGTTCATCAGGCTGATCCAGTGGTCGATGTCGTTGGCGTACTGGGTTGCGAGCCGGGCCCGGCAGAACTCGGGCGTCCGTGTCTCGTCGTACCCCTTGTAGCCCTCGTACCCGCCGATGGTGGTTTCGGTGATCGCCAGACCCGACGACGATAGCCAGAAGTCGGTCATGCTGGCGATCCACCCGGGCGCGGTCTGCATGACAATCCGATTGCCCTCGGCGGGAGTCAGGTCGAGGATCACGTTCTCGAACTGGCCCTGCCAGAAGTCGGTGAAGCTGGTGTGGCCCAGCACGATTGAACCGTCACTGGTCGCACTGCCGGTCGCGATGAACGCGCTGCAGTGGTTGCCCTCGCCGCCCGTCGGGGCAAGCGCGGTATAGCGGCCCGAGTTCTTCGGCCACCAATAACCGGTCAACTCCATCCAGTCGTTGATCCCGAGCACGTCCTCAAACGTCGAGGGAACCCCGGCCGCGGTCAAACCGGCTGCCACGCCTTCGATTTCGGCGTGCAATTCCGGCGCCACCTTGGCGGCGTGCAGTTCGGCGGCCCGATCCACGAAGAAGTCGTAGGTCATGCCGATGTCCTGATATGTCATTTCGCGGTAGACCCGGATCGACTCGGCGTACTCGTCGGCCACCAGGTAGCCGTACTGGAACCCACGTTCAAACGGCGCACCGGCGATCGAGATGTGCACCCACCCGTTGACGTCGCGCCGCGACCCCGGTGCAAGCCAACTGCGTTGCTGGTCAGTCAGTTTGGCGGGTGCGGTGCGTTCGGGCGCGGCGCTGGGACCAGCCGGCGGCGCGACATTGTGAGGCGGGGGGTCTGCGGGTGCCACGAGCGCTCCTCACGTTGCGGTTTCCCGGGTGTCGAACAGGCCCAACTTCAGCCGGTTCACTACGTCCGCGATGGCAGCCCAACCGCGCACGCTGTTGCCGGCCGAATTCAATTTCGGCGAGAAGGCGGCCACTGCGAGCCGGCCCGGTACGACCGCCAGCACGCCCCCGCCGACTCCGCTCTTGGCGGGAACGCCGACCGTGTAGGCCCAGTCGCCGGATTGCGTGTACATCCCCTCCATCACCATCTCGGCCAGCGTGTAGCGCACGTTGGAGGCCGCCATGACGCGCACGCCGGTGTGCGGATTGACCCCGCCGGCGGCCAGGGTTGCGCCCATGCTTGCCAGGTCGATCGTGTTCAGCATCGTCGAGCACTGCTGGGTGTACACCGTGCAGGCTTCCATCGGGTCGCAGAAAAGCGTTCCGGTGCTGTACATCAGCCAGGCGATGGCCTTGTTGTGGGCGTTGGTCGCCTGCTCGGACGCATTGATCTCCTCGCTGATGGACAGCGGGCGACCCGCGAAGGCGCTCTGGATGTCCAGGATCTTGCGCCATCGGTCGGCGGAGTCCGAGGCCGTCACGAAGCTGGTCGCCGCCATCGCGCCCGCGTTGACCAAAGGCGACGTCGGCTTGTCGTGGTGCAGCTCGAGGGCCAGCACCGAATTGAAGGCGCCTCCGGTCGGGTTCGCGCCCAGCTTGGCGCGCACCACCCGATGGCCGCGCTCCTCGATCACCAACGCCAACGTGAATATCTTCGAAATGGACTCGATCGGAAACTG
Organism: uncultured Actinomycetota bacterium; assembly: GCA_963758775.1. Classification (GTDB taxonomy): domain Bacteria; phylum Actinomycetota; class Actinomycetes; order Mycobacteriales; family Mycobacteriaceae; genus Mycobacterium. The sequence continues at coordinate 178,101 of CAVWWU010000007.1, read as the reverse complement.
GTGCTCGACGTCTCCGCTCACCGCGGTGCGGCCCTCGGGAGTCATGGCGCACAACGCGAACAGGTTCGGATCGACGTCGGCGAGTGCGGGGATGTACTTCGCGGCGCGTCCCCGGGCGTTGTTCCGATGCGAGGAATAGGCATGCGCCACAGCCGAGTCGATTGCTGCGGGGTCCAACGGTTCAGCGGCCATGGCCAAACACTCTCCCAGCCCGGGGCGAAGCAGTTGACGCGCGACAGCGAGCGTAGCAGGGTCGAAGGCGCAGGCGTCTCGGCAGGCAGGGGGAATCGGATGGATCGCGACCAGCTCATCGATCTGACGAGGCGCGCCCTGAAACTCGCGCGCGACCAAACGACCGACCTCGCACCCGGCCAGCACGCGGTCGAGGCGCGCGAGTACACCTCGCAGGACCGACACGATTTGGACCGTGCCATGGTGCTCGCCAGCCCGCAGCTGGTCGGATACGTCTCGGAGCTCCCCGATCCGGGTTCCTACTGCACCAAGACCGTGATGGGGAGATCGATCCTGCTGACTCGAACGTCCGAGGGATCCGTGAAGGCGTTCGACAACGTCTGTCTGCACCGGCAGTCACAGGTGGCGACGGGATGCGGCAGCGCCAAGCGGTTCACCTGTCCGTACCACTCATGGACGTACGACAACACCGGCCGGCTGGTTTCGGTGCCCGGCCGCGAGGGCTTCCCCGAGGTGACCGTCAAATCCGATGGATTGACCGAGCTGCCCGCCGCCGAATTCGCCGGTTTCCTCTGGGTGTCACTCGATCCCGGTATCCCCCTCGACGTGGCGGCCCACCTCGGGGAGCTCGCCGACGAGCTCGACTCGTGGGGCATCGGGCGGTGGTCGCCGCTCGGCGAGAAGGTGCTCGACACCCCCATCAACTGGAAGCTAGCCATCGACACCTTCGCCGAGAACTACCACTTCGCCACGGTGCACAAGCAGACCTTCGCCACCATCGCCCGCAGCAACTGCACGGTGTTCGATGCGTTCGGTCCGCACCACCGGCTGATATTCCCGCTCAACACGATCCTCGAGCTGGATCACGTCCCCGAAGACCAATGGGACCCGTTCCGCGCCATGGTCGTGATCTATGCGCTCTTTCCCAATATCGTGCTGTCCGTGACGATCGCCAACGGCGAGCTATTCCGGGTCTATCCCGGTGAACAGCCGGGCCGGTCGATCACGGTGCACCAGAACTCGACGCCGATGGACGTGTCCGACGAATCGGTCGCGGCCGGCGCCCAAGCCGTCTTCGACTACGCGCATGCCACGGTGCGCGACGAGGACTACCGGTTGGTCACGGGGCTGCAGGCCAACCTCGAGTCGGGCGCGCGCGACCGGCTGGTGTTCGGGCGCAACGAGCCCGGTCTGCAGCATCGCCACATCACCTGGGCGCAGGCTCTGCCTCGTCCTGCGACAACACACCAATGAGATCGTCGACAAGCGTTGCGAGCGTTCCGTTTTGGTCGGGCCGCACCTTGGTCAGCAATTCGCGCGCCTGGTCGCGCCGGCCCGCGGCCACCAACGGCGCCAGCTGATCCACCGCGCCCTGCAACTGTGGGTCCGGTGACTCAAGGTTGGCGACGGCGGTGGCCAGCACCTCGACCAGTTCCCAATCCCGGTAGAGGGCGAGGGAGCGCTCGTTGAAGGCGAAGCCGGTCACCGGCTCACCGCGGAGCGTCCCCCGGTAGCGGTACGGGCCTTCCATGTATTCGATCGGCAGGCCGTGGGCCGGCGCCGGCACCAGCGGCTCGCCGACGATATCCAGTTGCAGTGTGTTACAGATGATCCGGTGATGATCGGCCAGATAACGGGCGGCGGCGAGCGGACGGACCAGGGGCCGTATCGAATTCGGCCACTTTACGTAGCTGCTGACAATGACCTCGACATCCTCGGCGCACTCGGGTTCCCCGGCGCCGTCGGGATAGCTGACCGTTACTCCGGTAAACGGTTGCAGCGCATTGCCGTTCGTGCGGTCGAACTGTCGCCAGATGCTCATGTCGACGCCGTTGTCGAAATTGATGGTGCGCCATTCGTGCGAGCGGGCTCGCGGGTCTCCCCCGGTTCCCCCGCCGCCGGCGTACTTCGGAAACCACTGCCGGTCGATGTGCCCCGCGGCGCCACTGACCTGCTCGACGGTCTCGCCCCAGCGCAGGGTGCCGGTCATCGTCATGCCGGTCTGAAAGTAGGAGTAGGTATCGGGCTGGCCGAAGCAGGCCATCTTGCCGTTGTAGGTCGACGCGCCGACGGGCGTCGGTGCCCGCGTTGGGGTTACGGCCAACTCCAGATGCATTTCCCGGCCGGACTGGTCCTCGCCGACGAGGTTGACGGTAGACGCGTAGGGCAGCAGTTCGCCGTCCGCATCGCGACTGGCCACCCACGACGCGGTGCCGGCGCCGCTTTGGTAACTGATGTCGAGGTAGCCGGTGGTCATGGTCAGCTTGCGTTGCGAGCCTGGCTTCATGTTGGCCGGTGGCATGTCGTAGTCGGTGTAGGTCCCGTAGTCGCCGGTGTCCAGGTCGAAAAGCGCCAGGGTGTAGAAGTCCGCGACGACGGTCCCGCCGGGCTGGTTCTTGTTGAAGATCGTCAGGAACGCGAAGGAGCGACCGGTCTCGGCCGCGTCGAGTTGGCCGGCGAGGAACCAGGTGTCGGACTCCTGATCGGGGTGTTCGCCCTCAGCGGCGGGAAACTCCAGCTGACAGTCTCCGGGCACCAGTTGGAAAGGGTAAGCGCGCCAATTCATATCAAGCCCCATGTCCGTGCGGAAATCGAACGGCGCCGTTGTTTCGGCTTCCAATCGTTTTTTTGCTATGTTAGCAGCAATAGCGAAATTACGGCCTCAGAGGTGCTTGCCCGATGACGGAAGACCACCGCTCCTACGACGAGCTTTTCATCGGGGGGCACTGGCGCAAACCCGCCAACCCGCAGCACCTGGCGGTCATCTCCCCGCACACCGAAGAGCCCATCGGCCACGCGCAGCTGGCCGGTCCGGAGGATGTCGATGCCGCCGTCGCTGCCGCGCGGCGGGCCTTCGACCACGGCCCGTGGCCGCGGATGGACCCCCTCGAACGGATGAGCAAGATCGAGGAGCTGGCCGCCGTCTACGGCGGGCACCTCGACGGGATGGCCGACCTCATCACCGCGGAGATGGGTTCGCCGCGCAGCTTCAGCCGGCTGGGTCAGGCGGCCGGCGCGGCCTCGATGATGCACCTCACGCTGGCGGTCGCCCGCGAGTTCCCGTGGGTGGAACGTCGCCAGGGGGTACTCGGCCAAGCGCACCTGCGCCGGGCCCCGGTCGGCGTAGTCGGCGCGATCGTGCCGTGGAACGTGCCGCAAAACCTGATCATGCCCAAGCTGATCCCCGCCCTGGTCGCCGGTTGCGCGGTCATCATCAAACCGGCACCCGAAACCCCGTTGGACGCTTTGTGGTTGGCCGAGATGATCGAACAGGTGGGCCTGCCCGCAGGGGTGGTGTCGGTCCTGCCCGGCGGGCCGGATGTGGGTGAGGCGCTGGTGCGCCACCCCGGTGTGGACAAGATCGCCTTCACCGGTTCCAGCGCCGCCGGACGCCGGATCGCGGCCCTGTGCGGGGAGCAGCTCAAGCGGGTGAGCCTGGAGCTCGGCGGCAAGTCCGCGGCGATCATTCTCGACGACGCCGACATCGGCAAGACCGTCGCCGGATTGAAGATGGCCAGCCTGATGAACAACGGCCAGGCGTGCGTCGCGCAGACCCGCATCCTGGTCAGCGAACGGCGCCACGACGAGGTCGTCGAGGCGCTCGCCGAGATGATGTCGAACCTGCATGTCGGCGACCCCGCCGACGAAGCGACCGACATCGGACCCCTTGTCGCGCAACGGCAACAACACCGCGTCCGGGACTACATCGCATCCGGCCAGCAGGAGGGCGCCCGCGTCGTGGTCGGTGGCCAGGACAGCCCCGCCGAGCGCGGCTGGTATGTGCGCCCGACGCTGTTCACCGACGCCACCAACGACATGCGCATCGCGCGCGAGGAGATCTTCGGCCCGGTCCTGACCGTCCTGCGCTACACCGACGAGGACGACGCGGTCCGGATCGCCAACGACAGCGATTACGGCCTGGCCGGTTCGGTCTGGACCGCCGACATCGCCCGCGGCCTGCGGATCGCTGCCGGTGTGCGCACCGGAACCTACGGCATCAACATGTACATGCTCGACATCAGCAGCCCGTTCGGCGGCTTCAAGCAATCGGGTATCGGCCGCGAATTCGGCCCCGAGGGCCTCGACGAGTACGTCGAGCTGCAGTCGGTGGTGTGCGCCGGGAAGCTGCCGCCGCTATAACCTCTTGCAATGCGGAGCAAGAAAACCTCCCGAAAAGCCGTTGTGGCCGCGGCGGCAATGGTTCTCACAGGTTGCGGTGGGCCGAGCCAGCAGGCGACGGTGACGGTGACGTCCACCCTCGAAGTCACGAAAACGGTGACGGTGACCGCTCCGCCGCCGGCTTCGGTGCCCAAGACACTCATGGAAACCGACGGCACGTATCGAGTGGGCATCGACATCGTCCCTGGCACCTACCACTCGGGTGGGGCCAGCCCGACCGGCGAATCCGATTGCTACTGGGCAAGGCTGCACAGTCTCAAGCCAAGCGACATCATCACCAACAACATCAGCAATGGTCCCCAGGACGTGACGATCCAGCCAACCGATGCGGCGTTCGTCTCGCGGAGTTGCCAGACCTGGCAGAAGACCGGTTAACCCGGCAGCTGCAGGGTGAGCTCGACCGGGCAGCACAGCTGGCCGTGCTGGTTGGTGACTTCGATCCGGACGTCGACGAGATAGCGCGGCGGGTCGACCGAGGTGTCACACCGTTTGGCCACCGCCCGCCCGCGCCCGACCATGGTGTCGCCGGCATAGACCGAGCCGGCCAGTCGTAACGAGCGGCGCACCACCCGGGCACCCGGGCCGGCCCAATCGGTCGCCACCCGGTCGGCGAATCCCGCCAGATGCATGGTGTTGACGTAAATCGTTGGGTTGCCTTGGCTTTGGGCGTAGACGGGATCGAAATGGCCCGGAAAGTAGTCCCAGGTTGCGCCGGCGTTCTCCACCACGCGTTGGTAGCTGATCTCGTCGACCACTTCCGGCAACTCGGCCGGAACGTCGATGTCGTTCCAGTCCAGATCTTCGCCGCTCATGACCCTGCCGCAGGAGTGAAGCGGAACAACGTGTTTCGGTTCCTGGCCACCACCGTGCCGTCCTGGCGGCGAAAGGTCTCCAGCGTTTCGACGAAGTGGCCGACACCCAGGCGCGTCGTCTTCTCCGGCGACACCGAGACGAGTTCCTCGACCACCGTGAGCAGGTCGCCCTCGACGATGGGCTCGAGGAACTCGACGTCGTTGGCCGCGTTGATGAATGTCGTGCCCGGCAGCGGCACTCGCAACACCAATCCCGCCGGCCTGGCGCTGGCCTGCTGAGGAGGCTGCCAGGGCGGCGGGATCAGCCAACCCATCAACAAAGCCGGCGGGGCCAGCAGACCAGCCCAGCGCTGCCGGGCATAGTCGGCGTCCCAATAGGAACGATTGCCGTCGTGCACCATCGCGGCGAACAACTGGATGCGTGCGCCACTGACGGCCGTCGCGGCGGTTCGTGGTTCGCTTGCTGCGCCGACCATTTGCAGCGCATCTTCGTAGGTACCGAAAGTCAACTGGTAGCTCAGGTCCCGCTCCACGTATCGCTACCGCTTACATGACGAGCGGGTGCCGGCTGGGCACCGCATCCCACGCAAGTTCACGGGAGGTGTAGTACCAGCCGCCGCGCTCGTAGATCAGCTCGTCGCGGAACGTCCCGGTCGCCCGCAGCGCAACGTCGCCGAACATGGAGGCGTACAGCACGGCGACACAGCGCTGCAGGGCGTGCACGCCGTCGATCTGGATCTCGTGATCAACGCAGACCATGCGCTGGTTGTCGCCGCCGTCGAAGGCCATGCGGAGATCGGTGAACACGTCGTGGTCGCGGATGTAGGTGGCGCCCGAGTGGCGGAAGGTGCCGATCCACGCATCCCGATCGCCGTCGGAGTAGGCGCGGTTGTGCCGGGCGTTCAGATTCAGGATGGCCGCCCGCCCCGTGCAAGCAGCGAGCATCTGTTCTTCCTGATAACTCAGATTGGTCATTTGTGCTCCTCAGCCTCTCTGGAGAAGGACGGCGGACAAGGGGACGAGCGAACGAGTGGACGTAACAATAACTTAACTTAACTTGCTCCTACGTAACATTGGCGTAACTTACCGGCTAACGATGTAGCCGTGTCTTTCGCGGTCCCAGGCAGCCGGACTCAGACCTCGGGTCCGCAGCAGGTCTTTGCGGATCCGCCCGATGACGTTCTTGGGTAGCGCGTCGACGGTTTCGACGAACCTGGGCACGCAGAAGTACGGCATCCGGGCGGCGCAGAAGTCGAGCAACTCGGCGCAATCCAGCGCGGCTCCGGGGCGCAGCGTCACGATCAGGAGGATGTCGTCCTCGCCCAACTGGCTGGGTACCCCGACGGCCGCTGCCTCCAGCACGGCCGGATGGCTCACGACCACCGTTTCCACCTCCACCGACGACACGTTCTCGCCGCGCCTGCGCAGCGCATCCTTGATCCGGTCGACGTAGGTCAGGTTGGCATCGCCGTCGAGTTTGCCCATATCGCCGGTGCGGAACCATTCGCCGTGCGGCTCCTGACCCCCTTTCTGGCTCACGTAACCCTCGCTCATCACGTGTGGGTACCTGGGGCGGCAAGCGATTTCGCCGACGGCCCCGACCGGCAGCGGATTGCCGTCGGCGTCAACGATGCGCACGTCGAAATTCGGGTTGGTCCGGCCCGACGTTCCGGGCACACCCTCGTCCGCGACTCCTTTGACGGCGATCGGAAAAGCCTCCGTCATGCCGTACATGGTGACGATCTTGCAGCCGTACCGCTTTTCGATCTCGGGGTACGCGTCCGCGGCGATGGGCGCCGCGGAGATGAAGCGCAGCGGCAACTGCGCGTCGCGCGGGTCGGCGGGCAGGTTCTGCAACATCGACACCATCGCGCCGGCCCCGGCGAAGCCGATCGCACCGCGCGCACGCACGTCGTCCCACACCTGGCCGGGATGAAACGCGCCGGCAATCGCGGTTGTCCCACCGACCAGCATCGGGGCCAGGACGCTCGGCGCCGCGCTCAGGTGAAACAGCGGCATCGCGGTCCACAGCACCTCGCCCGGGCCGAACTGCCAGGCAGATGCGACGGTCGCGGCCACCGAGAACAGGTAATGCCACGTGGTGGCAACGGCTTTCGACGGCCCGGTGGTGCCCGACGTGAAGAACAGGCACCCGACGTCGTCGGGCGCAACGGGAACGTCGGGCACGGCGGCCGGGCGCATCAACGCGTCGGTAAGCGAATCCTCTTGCACCACAACACTGGTCACGGCCGGTAGCTGGCTCATGACCTCGTCGACGCGGGGGCGCCGCTCCGGGTCGGTGAAGATCACCTTGGCCTGCGACAGCCGCAGGGTGTGCAACAGGAAGTCGCCCTTGTTTGCCGCGTTGACCGCCGCACTCACCGCGCCGATGCGCGCCGCACCCAGCCAGAAGTAGACCCATTCCGGGCAGGTGGCACTGAACAGCGCGACACAGTCACCGCGACCAATACCCAAGCCGGCCAACAGGTTCGCCGCCGCGCACGATCGCTGCCGCATCTGTTCGAACGTCACCTCGACACCGGCGATTGCCATCATCACACGGTCGGGATGCTGCTCGGCGCGCCGATCCAGCACCGCGGGCACGGTGAAGAGATCCACACCGAAGTCGGAGGGACCCGGGGGTCCGCTCCGGTCAGCGCACATCAGGCGCTCCGGTCAGGCCCCGGCGGCGGCGGGATCGGGCTCACCCTGCGCGGTGTAGCCGAAGTCGGTGGCCGACGGCTCGGTGTCCGGATAGAAGCGATGCGCCCAGCGGCGCAGGGCGGCGTAGTCGCGTGCCTCCTCGGGCGCCAGGTTCGGCTTCTCCAGGTACTTCATGTTCTCCCAGGTGAAGAAGTCCTGCTTGATGACCTCTTGCTGCAGCGCCAGGAACTTCGCGGCGCGGCCGGTGGGTGCATCGCCGGTGTCGCCGGGCTCCCGGATCGAGGCCTGGGTGAAGAAGTAGTCGGTGTAGTCCTCGTCGACCGGCGTCTGGCCGGTGACCTCGACCGTCGCCACGAGCTCGCTCGGGAAGCGGACGATACCCAGCCCCAGCGAGTAGTTGTCGTAGATGATCTTGGCGTCCACCGGCCCGTTCGGGGTCAACCACGTCGACCCCCGGCCGCCGCCGAAATGGGCGCTGACGGTGGCGTGCAGATGATAGCCCGAAACCTCGAACGATGTGGTGTTGGCGGGGTTGGCGGCCTTGTGCACGTACTGCACGTGGTACGGGTCGGCGGCGTTCTCGATGATCATCTGCGCGTGCACCTTGACCCGGTTGAGCATCCGGGTGTGCGGGTGCAGCGGGTAGTACTCGTCGGTTTCCAGCTCGGGAAGGACCGGCGGCTGCCAATACGGCGCCCGGCCGTGCCGCTCGTGCCATACCACGACGAAGCCGTACCACTCCGCGGTCGGATAGGTGCGGATGCGCACGTTGGTCTTGCAGCCGATCTTGCTGTACGGGATCTCGGCGTTGGTGCCGTCGCCCCGCCACCGCCAGCCGTGCCAGGGGCAGACGATGTTTTCGCCTTCCACCTCGCCACCGACGCCCATGTTGGCGCCCAAGTGCTGGCAATAGGCGTCCATCACATGGACCTGGCCGGACTGGGTGCGGAACATCACCAGTTCCTCACCGAAGTAGTGCGCGCGCTTCACCTGGCCCGGGACCAGATCGGAGGCGAAGGCGACGATGAACCATCCCGTCGGGAACCGATACTTCGACAGCGCGATACCCGATCCGAACTCTTGGTCCGACGGATCCACGCTCGAATCTGAAGCCGAGTCCGAAATCGTATTAGTCACGAGCACTCCGATTCTCGCGGCCGACCGCAACTTGGCCGCCCTGAAAGCTCACCGCGGTTCGACGGCTGAGTCTATTTTTACTATCTTAAGCATTGAACGTCAACGCGGCGCGTTGGGCTGCCGTGTGGTGTCTGGCCGGAGTGAGGTTACCGATGACCGCTGTCGCAGTGGATCTGTCCGATTTCGCCTTGTGGCGCAACGGTTTTCCCGATGGTGTATTCACCGAATTACGCAGCACGAGACCGCTTTTCCGCCATGACCTCACCCCCGGCGTCGAAAAACTGTTCTCCGGAACGCTCCAGCGCGACTTCTGGGTGGCCACCAAGCACCGGCACGCGGTGCGCCTGCACCGCGACGTCGACTCCTTCACCGCGGTGGACGGCCCGCTGATCCAGCCGGTCGGGATGTTCGCCTCGTATCCGACGATCATCAACATGGACCCGCCGGGCCTGAACAAGCGCCGCAAGCTCATCTCCAGCGCGTTCAACCCGCGCGCGATCGCCAAGCTCGAGGACGGCATCCGGGCGCGCGCGACCCAAATGATCGACCGGTTGCTGGCCAACCGTGGCGGCGACTGGATCGAGGACGTCGCCGACGCGCTGCCGATGACGGTGATCGGCGACATCATCGGCATTCCGGAAGAAGACCGGCCGCGAATCTTCGATTCCCTGGACCAGATCGTAAAAGCCAACTCGCCCGGCGCACGCCCGAGCCGGCAGGACTACACCGATCTCTACGCCACCGTCTTCGGGTACGCGATGGAGCTCACCGCGGAAAAGCGGCGCAACCCCACCGACGACATCTGGAGCACGCTGGCGACGGCCGTCATCACCGGCGAGGACGGGGAGGAGTTCAGCCTGCCCACCAACGAACTCGAGTTCTTCTTCTTCGTGCTCACCTTCGCCGGCAGCGACACCACCAAGAATTCGCTGGCCATCGGGCTGCAGGCATTCGTGGACAACCCCGGGCAGATCGAACGGTATCGGGCCGAGGAAGCGGTGCGGTCCAGCGCCGTTGAGGAGGTGCTGCGCTGGGCGTCACCGGTGGCGTATTGGACGCGGACCGCCAAGGTGGACGTCGAGATGGACGGCCAGCACATACCGCAGGGCGACCGGGTGGTGTCGACGCTGCGTTCGGCCAATCGGGACGAGGAGGTCTTCGATTCGCCGTTCACCTTCGACATCGGCCGCCAGCCCAACCCGCACGTGGCCTTCGGGGGCGGGGGTCCGCACCACTGCCTGGGCGCCATGCTGGCCCGCGCCGAACTGCGTGCGGTATTCGACGAACTGCTGCTGCGCGGCGGCGACATCCGCCTCGGTCAGGCCACAGTGTCCTACCCGAACCTGACCACCAACATGTCGATCTACGACGAGATGGCGATAACGCTGACGGAGCGCTGAGCTCGACTGCCCGGGCCTCAGTCGACCAGCCGCAACGCCGCCTTCGGGCATTGGTCGACCGCGGCACGCACGTCGATCTCCCGGTCCGCAGGCACCTCACCCTCCGCGATCTGCACGACGTCGGCGTCGCCCAGTTCGAAGATGTCCTGCGCGATGGATTCGCAGAAGCCGTTGGCCTCACACAAGTTCTCGTCGACGGTTACGCGCATCAGCTGATCCCTTTCTATGCGCCCTTGGGCCGGGTCCCGATGACCCCGCCGGCGGCAAGGCGTGCCAGTTCTTCGTCGGTCAGCCCGCATCGGTCGCGCAGCACCTCTTCATTGTGCTCGCCGAGGGTCGGCGGCGGTCGGTGCAGCCACCTCGGCTGTCCGGACAGCCGAGCGAAGGGCGGGCACGGATACAGGCCGACCCCGGTCCTGGGATGGTCGAGTTCCTCGAAGAATCCCCGATCCCGCAGTTGCGGATTCTCGGTGACCAGCGACGGCGATACCACCGGTGCGGCGGGAATGCCTGCGCCGGCCAGTGCTTCCACCGCCGCGTCCCGGGACTGCGCCGAAAACCAGTCCTGCAGCCGGCGATCGATCTCGTCGGCCCGTTCCCAACGGCCCACGACGGTGCCCATGCCCTCGTCACACCATAACGGTCGATCCATCAGCTCGACCAGGGCGGCCCACTGCCGGTCGTCGCGCACCGTCACGGCGATCCACTCGTCGCCCTCGCCGGCGCAGCGGTAGAGGTTCTGAATGACCAAGCCCTGGCCGCGGTTGCCGCGCCGGCTCAGCGTGGTGCCGAAGACCTCGGCTTCGATCGGCTGGATTGCGGTGACGTTCAAAACCGTTTCGATCATCGGCAGCTCGACCTGTTGGCCCACGCCGGTGCGTTCCACGAAGTTCAGGGCGGCCAGCACCGCGAACGCGGCATGGACACCGGCCAGCGGATCGCAGGCTCCGCGCGGCGTGACGGGCGGATCGTCGGGCAATCCGGTCACCCAGGCCAACCCCGCGATCTGTTCCATGGTGGGGGCGAACCCCACCCGCTCGCGCCAGGGCCCATCCAGCCCGAAGGCCGGCATGCGCGCGACGACGAGCTTGGGGTTGATTTTCAGCAGCACGTCGGCGGTGAGCCCGAAGTGGTCCATCACGCGTGGGGAAAAGTTCTCGATCACCACGTCGGCATCGGCCACCAGTTGCGTGAACAGGCGGCGGCCGTCCTCGGAGCCCAAGTCCAGTGTGACCGAACGCTTGTTGGTGTTCATCGCATGGAACACCCAGCCGTACTCCCACCAGTCGTCGACATCTTTGCGCATGCCGCCGGAATAACGAATCCCGTCGGGGCGCTGGATGGATTCCACCTTGATGACGTCGGCACCGAACGCGGCCAGCAGATGTGTGGCGGCGGGGCCGGCCCAGAAGGCGGTCAGGTCGACGATCCGGACGCCCTCCAGCGGCGCTCCACTGCCTTGCCGGTTGCCGTCGAATTCGGTTTTCCGCCAGAGTGATTCGTCGCCGGTGGCGCCGATCTGCTCGGTGGGGCGCACCGGCGCCGGCGCGCACTCCGACATCAGCCAGGGCGGGCGGGGCTGGTGAAAGCCCGCGGGGTTGGCGACGAACACCCCGCGCTCAATCGTGTACTCCATGTCGCGGATCGTGGTGCCGTTGCCCAGCGGCGCGATCGGCAGCCGAAAAAGTTGACCGAGTTCGACGATCTCCTCGACGGTTTTCTCGGCCATCCAGGGACCGATGTTCTCGCGAATGAGGTCGCGGTAGTCCCATCGGCCGATCTGAAATTTCAGCTGCTCGATTTCCTCGAGCTGCGGGCACTCCACCATCGCGACGAAGTCGAGCCACTGCTGACCGGTGACCATGGTGATCCCGACGTAGCCGTCCTTGGCGGGTTCGATCGAGGGCACTTCGAGAGTGCGGCGAATCGGGGGTACCCGCAGCAGCTGGGAATGCAGCCACTCGCTGCTCTGCATCGTGGTGATCGCCTCGAGCATGGACAGATCGAGGTGCTCTCCGGGGCCGCCGCGCTCGACGCGGCGCCGCACGGCCAACGCACCGAACGCGGCGAACACCCCGCCCATGTACTCCCCCAGGTCGCCGCCAATGGCGATCGGCGGCCCGGCGGGGTTGCCGCGAAACCCCGGCGAGCCCGCCCAGGCTTGCAGGGTGAACTCGCTGGCGGCGCGGTCGGCGTACGGGCCGGTCCAGCCGAAGTCGGAGATGGTGACAATCACCGCGTGCGGGGAGTCGGCCAGCAGCTGCCGTGGGTCAATGCCCAGCGCCGCCGCCTGCGAGCGGCCCGCCGTGACGACCACGACGTCGGCGGCGGCCAGCACGTCGTGAAATCGCGCTGACTCGAATGTCATGCTGCGCTTGCCCGCGTTGAGGTAGCTAAAGAACGGCGAGGTATCGCCCTCGGGCACCGGCGAACAGCTCGCCGAGTACTGACGCAGCGAATCCCCTTGCGGCGGTTCGATTTTGCAGACATCTGACCCGGCATCGAGCAGCAGTTTCCCGCAGTAACTGCCGGCTATCCGGTCACTGATCTCGACGACCCGCAAATCTTGCAGCGGTGTCGGGCGGCTCACGTTGGTCTCACGTTGCAACAGCATAGTTCGCCGCCCGGCGAAGCTGAGAGGCTATTTATGCCATTACTGCTAAAATAGCTAAGCCAGTCGAGTACGCGAAGCTGCGCGCTCTCTCCTGCTGCAAGTTTCGAGGACCGGATGACCGCCCTGGGTATTGGCCCCGACGCCCGTCGGCGGTTGTCGGCGCCGAGGATCGCCGAAATCGTAGCCGACGAGCTGCGCCGTCAGATCATCGACGGCGAGCTCGCCGATGGTGACCTGTTGCCACGCCAGGAGGTGCTCGTCGAACAGTTCAACGTCAGCCTGGTGTCGCTGCGCGAGGCGCTGCGGATCTTGGAGACCGAGGGCCTGGTTTCGGTCCGGCGCGGCAATCGCGGTGGTGCCGTCGTGCACGCGCCCGCCAAGAGCAGCACCGCCTACATGCTCGGCTTGCTGCTGCAGAGCGAGTCGGTTGCGGTCGCCGACCTGGGGTTCGCGTTGCAGGAGCTCGAGCCGGCCTGCGCGGCGCTCGCGGCCCGACGGCCCGACCGTGCGGACACGCTGGTGCCCGAGCTCAAGAAGATCAACGACGCGATGGCCGAGAACCTGGAAGACGGACGGCTTTTCACCGAAATCGGCCGTGAATTCCACAATCTCGTCGTTCAGGGTTGCGGCAACCACACCATCATCGCGGTCGTAGGCAGCCTGGAGACGCTGTGGACCAGCCACGAGCGCCAGTGGGCCGACGAGAGCTCGGCGCGGGGCACCTACCCGTCGCTGACCCAGCGCCGTGCGGCGCTCAACACGCACATCAAGCTGGCCGACACGATCGCCGCGGGTGACGTCGACCGGGCCCGACGCATCGCGGGCCGCCACCTCGCCGACACGCAGACCTACGTGCTGAACGGCCGGCCCGACCAACGGATCTATGCGCTCTCGCCGCAAGCGTTGTCGCGGGTGGGGTCGCGCCCGCACGATCTCCGGCGCACCTGAGACATCCATGCGAACTGCGTTGGTCACCGGCGGCAGCGGCGGGATCGGAAAAGGTTGCGGCCGCAAGCTGGCGGAGTTGGGATATGACGTCGTGCTGGCGGCCCGGCGCGAGGCCCCGTTGCGCGCGGCCGCGGAGGAGATCGGAGCCCGCCATCTCGTCGCCGACGCCTCGGACCCGGTCGGATTCGCCGACGCGATAAGCGAACTCGAGCTGATCGATCTGGTTGTTCATGCCGCCGGCACGCTCGGCGGAACCTACGCGCGCAAGCAGACTTTCGAGCAGTGGCAGGCGATCATGTCGGCCAACCTGGATTCGTGCTTCGTGGTGACCTCCGCCGTGCTGCCGCGAATGCGCGCCGGCTCACGGCTGGTCTTCATCTCGTCGTCATCGGCACACGAGCCGATGATGGCCCGGACCGCGTACTCGGCATCCAAAGCCGGCATGAACGCCTTCGCCCGCGCCCTGGCGCTCGAAGTCGACCGGGACGGCATCGCGGTGCACATCGTGACGCCGGGACCGGTGGAAACCGAGATGCTGCAGGATGTCCCCTTCGAGATGTACGCCATCCAGGTATCCGACGTCGCCGATGCGGTCGCCTGGCTCGACACCGTCGACCCTGCGGTGGATCTACCGGAGATCCGGCTGTCGGCCGTGCGGCGCGGCCCCTATGCCCGGCCGCCGGTCGTTCCTAATGAAGTCCGCCGGCGCCAGAAAACGGTTTGATCACCGACTCACCGAATTCGGCAAGCGAGTCCGGGACGCCGAAATCGGCGAACCACACGTAGCAGCGCTGCACCTTTTGCGCCGCCAGAGCATTGAAGTGAGTGATCAGCTCGTCCGCGGCGCCACAGACCAGGCCGGATCCCAGGTTGCCGAATCGCCGCGTGCTCACCTCGCGGACCTTGTCCGGGTCGCTGCCCGCCCGGACGAAGCCCACCATCTGCTGTATCGATATCCGGGCATCTCCCGCCGCGGCAGCCAGCCTGGGCAGCCGGTCGAGATGATTCGCCTGCAGATTCCACCAATCCGCGTAGTTACGAACAAGTTCCATCATCCGGGGTCCACTGCCACCCAGAACCAGCGGTATCGGATGCGACCGCTTCGGGAGCTGCGTGTTGTCGGCGTCCGCGCCGCCGTCACCCCAGTACTGCCGGATCAAGGTCAGGTGCCGGCCGAGTTGCTCGACCCGGGCCACCGGATCCTGCTGACCGACATCGAATCTGGTGAACTCGGCGGGCCAGGACCCCGAACCGAGACCGAGCTCGAATCTGCCCTCCGACGCGTCGGACAGGGTGACGGCTTGCTTGGCCAGCACGGCGGGATGCCGAAAGGCGTCGCACAGGACGAGGTGACCGATCCGCAGCCGCTGCGTCTTGGCCGCGACCCAGGTCGCGATGCTCATTGCCTCCCAAATACTTTCGCCGGGCAGCCCGGGGGCCTCGAGGTGGTCGATGAAGGCGATTCCGTCGAAGCCACTGTCCTCGGCGGAGCGCGCGCGCTCGGTGATGTCGGCGACCGATAACCGCACCTGCGGCAGGAACAGAAACCACTCGACCATGCGCCCACCTATGGGTTCTCGTGCGATTGCGACAGGTGGGCTAGTTTACTATCTTTATTATGTTAGGGGTCTTATGGATGTCGGACTGAGTTCTGAGCAGCTGTCGCTGCGCGCCACCGTGCGCGACATCCTACGCACCGAGTGCCCACCCGAGGCCGCCCGCCAAGCCCTGACCGATCCGGACCGCTGGCGCGCGCTGTGGAAGACGGTCGTCGATTTGGGTTGGACCGAACTCGCGTCCCCCGACCCATCCGTTGAAGGCGAGTACGGGCCCGTCGAACTGGTCGTGGTCCTCGAGGAATGCGGCGCGGCCCTGGCGCCCATCCCGTTGCTCAGCAGCATCGGTTTGGCCGCCGGCGCGTTACGCGGTACCGGTCTGGACGCTGTGCTGCAAGACGTCGCCGGCGGCGTGATCGCCACCCTGGCGGTGCACTCCCCCGGTTACCGGCTGCCGGGCCCGACGGTGACGCTGCACGACGGGCGGCTGCGCGGACGCGCCGTGGCCGTCCCCAACGCGTCGCGTGCCGAACTGATCGTCACGCTCGCCCAGGATGGCGACACGTTGGTGGCCGCGGTCGCGCGCCGCGGTGACGGGGTCACTATCCACGGTGTCGAATCCGCGGACCCCGCGCACCCGGTGTCCGACGTCGACATCGACACCGAAGCGCTGGCCGTCGCGCCCTTGGACGGCGGCGTCGAGTCCGCGCTGAGCGCACCGCTGGTCGCCGCGGCCGCCGACCTGGTCGGCGTGGCCGCCGCGGCCCTGAATCGCTCCGTCGAGCACGCCAAGACGCGGCGCCAGTTCGGCTCCCCGATCGGCGCCTTCCAGGGCATCAAGCACGCGCTGGCCGACAATTACGTCGGCGTGGAACGCGCCCGCAGCCTCACCTATGCGGCGGCGGCCCTGCTCGGCGACGCGGGCGCGGCCCCCGCCGATGTCTGGACCGCCGCGGCGCTGGCCAAGGCGGCGGCCGGGGAGGCGGCAACCAACTCCGCGCGTACCGCGGTCCAGGTGCACGGCGCCCTCGGGCAGACCTGGGAGCACGACGCTCACCTGTACGTCAGGCACGCGTGGCAAGGCGCCGCGATGCTGGGTGACAGCCGCAGCCTGTACCACGAGGTGGGCCGGCGATTCTGCGGAGGTGCCGCGTGAGCGCGCTGATTGAGGAGTACCGCGCGTGGTTGGCGGAGTTCCTGCCCGACGACTACTACGAGAACTATCGGCAGTACCGCTGGGACATACCCTTGCGCCGCGATCATCAGCGGGCCGCGTTCGAAGCCGGCTGGTTGCAACCGACCTGGCCCCGCGAGCACGGCGGGCGGTCGCTGGGGTTGAGCGACGCGATGGCAGTCCGCATCGAGTCCGCGCTGCGGTCCGCTCCCAAGCTGCCCAACGTGCAGGGCCCCGGCGTCGCGGCGCCGGGCATCCGGCAGTTCGGCACACCCGCCCAGATCGAGCGCCTGCTGGTGCCGGTCCTGCGCGGCGACGAATGGTGGGCGCTGGGCATGTCCGAACCGGAAGCCGGATCGGATTTCGCCGGCCTGCGCACCCGCGCCGAACGTGACGGGGACCTGTTCCGAGTCAACGGCCACAAGATCTGGACCACCCAGGCCCACGAGTCGCGGTGGTGCACCCTGTATGCGCGCACCGACCCGGATTCGCCTAAGCACCGGGGCATCTCGTGCCTCATCCTCGATATGGACTCTCCCGGAGTCAAAGTCGAGACCATCCGCATGGCGTCGATCTCCGACGAGACGTTCTGCGAGGTGTTCCTCGAAGACGTGGAGGTGCCGGCGGAAAACCTGCTGGGTCCGCTCAACGGCGGGTGGAACGTCGCGTTGTCGTCATTGCACCATGAGCGCCAGATGATCTGGATCATGAACTGGGTCGAGATCAAGCGCGGACTCAACTCGGTCCGCGAGTCCGCAGAGGCCAACTCAGCGACCAACTCTGACACCTACACCGAGCTCGGATCTTTGATCGCCGATGCCGAGGCGCTGCGGGCGACGGGGTACCGCTCGCTGGGCAACGAACTCGCGGGGCGGCCCAGCCCCGAAGCCGACACCATGAAGCTGCTCGGATCGCTTACCTTGCAGCGTGTTTGGGAACTCAGTGCCGCCTCTGCGGGCCCGCAGTCGGTCGGCGATCCGGATCTGCTGTTCGAACGACAGGACGCGTTGGCCGCAACGATCTACGGCGGCACGTCGGAAGTGCAGCGCAACATCATCGCCGAGCGGCTGCTCGGGCTGCCGAAGGGATGACGGGAGTTTAAGAGATGGATTACGACCTCGGCGACGACGCCGGACAGCTGCGAAACCGCTTGCGCGAGCTGATCTCCGACCATATCCCGGCCGGTTTCCTCGGCGCCTGTACCGACGACCCGCAGGATCTGGCCACCACCGAGACGTTCTGCAAACTGCTGGCCGCCGAAGGGCTGCTGGCGCTGGCGTGGCCCAAAGAACACGGCGGCGGAGATGGTTCGGTCTGGCAGCAGACCGTGCTGCGCGAGGAGATGTGGGCCCAGCACGAACCCCGCGGGCCGCAATACATGGGCATCAACTGGGTCGGTCCGGCGCTGATGCGATACGGGACTGCCGAACAGAAGGCCAAGCATCTGGCGGCCATCGCATCGGGCGACGTGATCTGGTGCCAAGGCTTCTCCGAGCCGGAGGCAGGTACCGACCTTGTGTCGTTGCGCACCCGCGCCGTGCCGGATGGTGACGGTTGGCGCATCACCGGCCAGAAGGTCTGGACGTCCTACGCACTGATGGCGTCCTGGTGCGTGCTGGCGGCGTGCACCGATCCCGACGCGCCAAAACCGAAGCGGCTCACACTTTTTCTGATCCCGATGGATCGGCCCGGATTCACCGTCCGCGGAATCCCGTCAATGCTGGGGCCACATCACCTCAACGAGATGTTCCTCGATGACGTCCAGGCATTCCCCGGTGACGTCCTCGGCGAGGTCGGCGACGGATGGCGGGTGATGCGCGAGGCCCTGGCATTCGAGCGCGTCGGCATCGCCCGCTACGCCCGCTGCGAGTCACTGCTGGACCGGCTGCGCACCCAGCTCGGCGACGACTGGGAAACGTTGCCGGAATCGCTTCGTACCCGTTGGGTGCGGGCACTCGTCGACCTGCGGGTGGCGCGGCTGCTGGCCTACCACGCGGTGTCGCTGCAGGACGTTACAACGGCCGGTGCGGCGGCCAGCGCTGCCCGCATTGCCGCCACAACGTGCGATCAGCAGGTTGCCGAGCTCCTTTTCGACGTCCTCGGCCCCACCGCGCTGGACAGCGGCGCCTCGGCCGCGCTGCACGGGGCGATCGAAGACCATTGGCGTTACGCACAGGCGGCGACGGTGGCATCGGGCACCATCGAGGTGCAGAAAATGCTGGTGGCACGCGACGTATTGGGAGAGCACCGATGAACACCGATCTGCCCCAAGACATCAGCGACTTCGCCGCCGTCGCCGCCCAAAGGTTCGCCCGGTTGGGCGGACCACCGGCGGCGCTGCGGGCCGAGGCCGACGACGGCATCCGGGAGTCGGCGCGCGCCGCGCTGGCCGAGCTCGGCGCGTTCGAGCTCGACGTCCGGGCCGGGGCTGGTTCTGGGGCCGACGACGTGCTGGCCGCCGCGGTGCTCTGCCAGGCCGCCGGCGCCGTCGTGCTGCCCTATCCGTTGGTGGAGGAGCTGCTCGCGGTCGACGGCGCGCGGCTGGCCCTGATCGATCCCGCAGCCCCGCGCATCGATCACGGCGATCTGGCCGGCGACTGGATCGCCGCGGACTTGGACGGTAACCGGTACCGGCTGCAACCGGGGTCGCGGACGAGCGCCAAGCTCGGGCCGTTCCTGGTTCCCGCAACGCTCGGAGCACCCGAGGGAACCGTGCCGGCCGCCGACGTTAACCTTCATCTTGTGCTGGGGTCATGGCGGATTCTGGGAGCGATGCAGCAGTCGCTGCGGATCGTCACCGACCATGTGCGCGCCCGGATTCAGTTCGGCAAGCCGCTCGCCGACTTTCAGGCGGTCAGGTTCGCGGCGGCCGAGGCCGCAGTCGCGGTGCGCGGACTGCACGAACTCGCGAAGTACACGCTCTGCCGTCCGGAATCGCTTCCGTTGCAGATTCTTTCGGCCGACGCGTTGGTCCTTCGGCTCAAGGCCGTCGACACCGCGCGGCAGGTGCTGCGCACCTCCCACCAGTTACTCGGCGCGCTCGGGTTCTGCGACGAGTCCGACGTCAGCGTGCTCGACCGGCACACCCAGCCGCTGATCCGGTTGCCCCTGGGCAGCGAGGGCCTGGCCCTGCGCCTCGTGTCCGGCGTCCCGGACGGATCGTTGGAGACACTGTTCAGCGAGCCGGTATCTGCGTGAGCACCACCGAGCCCGTCTCCGCCGCGGCACCAGCCAACCCGTTCGAAGATGGAATTCCGTTCAGCACCAAACTTCAAGAACTCGCCGAACAACGCCGCGACGACATCGGCGTGACCGTCGTCGCCCTGGACGGCACCGGGCGGTCGCTGACTTTTGGCGAACTCGACGCCCGCGCCAATCAGTGGGGACGCGCGTTGGCCGCCAACGGTGCGGTAACGGGTTCCTATGTCGCACTGGCGATTCCCAATTCACAGCACCTAGTGTTGGCCACGCTTGGGTGCTGGAAGATCGGCGCGGTCCCCGTTCCGATGCACTGGGATCTGCCCGAATGGGAGCGAGACCGGGTACGTGCCGTGATCGAACCCACCGTCGTCGTCGACGAAAAGACCCGGTGGGAACTGGACGCACGTGCGGCCGGCGAATCCGAAAGCCCGCTGCCCACAGCGATTTCCCCGACCGCCAACGGAATCTGCAGCAGCGGGTCGACCGGCGTGCCCAAAGTGATCCTCAATCTCGCCCCGTCGCTGTGGATCCCCCAGCAAGGCGAACCGTTCATGACCAACTGGACGCCGGTCGAACAGCCCCAGACCATCATGGTGCCCGCACCGATGTATCACACCAACGGCTTCGCCACCTTCCTCATGCTGCTGGCCGGTGACCACCTGGTGATACTCGAAAAGTTCGATGCGGCATTGGTTTTGGATGTGATCGAACGCTATCGAATCAGCAACTTCACCGCCACCCCCACGATGCTGTCACGCATCGCCGCCCGGCCCGACGTCCGGCAGCGCGACCTGTCCAGCATCGTGTTCATCCTGCATGGCGCGGCAGTGATGCCGCCGCCGCTGCTGCACACCTGGTTCGAGCTACTCAGCCCCGAACAAATATTGGCCGCGTACGGCATGACCGAGAATCTCGGTCTGACCGCACTACGCGGCGACGAATGGCTGAAACATCCCGGCAGCGTCGGCCGCGGCTTCCGCGACACCGAGATCCGCATTCTGGATGCCGAGAAAAAGCCGGTCCCCACCGGCGAGGACGGCGACATCTACCTGCGCGCTCCCATGAGTGCCGGCTACCGCTATCTGGGTGGGGCGCCGCCGCTGCCGTCGACCGAGGACGGGTTCCGTTCCGCCGGCGACATCGGCCACCTGGACGAAGACGGCTACCTCTACCTCGTCGACCGCCGCGTCGACATGATCGTCAGCGGCGGCGCCAATGTCTTTCCGGCGGAGGTCGAGTCCGCATTGGCCGGCCACCCGGAGATCGCCGACGTGGTGGTCATCGGACTGAGCGACCCGCAGTGGGGGCGCCGGGTGCACGCCGTGGTGCAACTCGCCGACGGTGCGGCGCTCACCGAGGAGCAGGCGATCACCTACGCCAAGGGCCGGCTGGCACCGTATAAAGCCCCCAAGACCGTCGAGTTCGTCGACGCCATCCCCCGCACCGCGGCGACCAAGGTCAACCGTTCGGCGATGATCGCGGCCCGCGGCGGGTAACCGGTTCGGGAGTTTTTTGGCGGCGGATTTTTCGGATTGCCCTCTCGCGCCGGCCGGGAGCACAATGGCGCTAAGGCCGCTGACTCCGACCAATACTCCGATTCGGTAGCTGCACCAAATGGGTTGGACTGATTGGCCGAGACGTCGAATCGTGACGCCTCGCGACATAACCGTGAACCGGATTGAAATATGGATGCCGCAACGCGAGATCTCGGCAGCTACGGCGTTAGCTATCGCGGCGGCCGCCGACGACCGCGCCACCATTGAACAGGCCAAGGGCGTCTTGATGGCGGTCTACCGCATCGACGCACGAGCCGCGTCTGATCTGCTGAGATGGGGCTCTGAGCACACCAGCACCGAGCTGCCAGCCATGGCAGAGCAACTCCTGACAGGCTTCCGGTCGCTGCAGTGAGCCGGAGCTAGCCCGGGGAGGGGAGCGATCGCCGCTAGGGCAACCCGTTCAGCCCGTCGATACCGAACGCCACACCCCCGCTGCCCGCGACGCCGCCGTTCCCGGGTGTCCCGCCGGGGCCGGCCGGACCGCCGTTGCCGCCGTTGCCCGCATCGCCGATGAACGTGCCGTCGCCGCCATTCCCGCCACCGCCGCCGAGCGTCACGCCCTGGCCCCCCTCACCTCCGGAGCCGGACACGCCGATCAGGGTCGTGGTCCCGCCGGTCCCGCCGGTGCCACCGGCGAAGTCGCTGCCACCGCCGGCGCCGCCGGCGCCGCCGAAGGCGAGCAACATCGACAAGCCGCCCGTGCCGCCTGTCCCGCCGGTCCCACTCAGGCCGTAGCCTCCGGTTCCGCCGGCCCCGCCGCTGGAGAACAGGAAGCCGCCATTGCCCCCAGCGCCGCCACTGCCGCCGCTGACGTCGCCGTACCCGCCGTTTCCGCCGCCGCCGCCATCGCCCCACAGCAGTCCGGCGTTCCCACCGGCGCCACCTATGCCGCCGATCTGGCCTTCACCTCCGGAACCGCCGGCACCCCCGGGGCCGCCCAGCAGTCCGGCGTTCCCGCCGACCCCACCGGCACCGCCCGCGGTGTTGCCGAATCCGCCGCTGCCGCCGTTGCCGGCCCCGGAACCGAGCAGCCCCGCGAGCAGCCCGCCATTTCCGCCTGCCCCGCCCGCACCGCCGACGCTCTGCACGCTGACCCCTCCGGCGCCGCCGCTCCCCCCGGCGCCCAGCAGCAGCTTGGCGGCCCCTCCGGCGCCGCCGGATCCGCCCACACCCGCCGCGGAGAAGCCGCCGTCGCCGCCGACACCGCCGTTGCCGAAGAGCAGGCCGCCCGCACCGCCGCCACCACCGGCCCCGGCGTCGCCGGAAATCGCCGCGAAGCCACCCGCGCCGCCGGCGCCGCCCGTCCCGAACAGCCCGGCCGCGCCGCCGGCGCCGCCATTGAGGCCGGTCGCACCGCCCGACCCGCCGGCACCGCCGTTGCCCATCAGGATTCCGCCCGCCCCACCGTCCAGGCCCGACCCGGGTGCCGCATTGGCACCGTCACCGATCAGCGGCCGCCCGAACAGCGCCTCGGTCGGGGCGTTGACGGCGTCGAAGACCGGCTGCAACGGGCCCACCGCGCCATTGGGGCCCGCGG
The DNA here is from genome assembly GCA_963758775.1 of uncultured Actinomycetota bacterium. Taxonomy (GTDB): domain Bacteria; phylum Actinomycetota; class Actinomycetes; order Mycobacteriales; family Mycobacteriaceae; genus Mycobacterium. The sequence continues at coordinate 155,131 of CAVWWU010000007.1, read as the reverse complement.
CTCCGACGGTCACGGTAGAGAACCCTCCCTCGCCCCCGTTGCCGGCAGGGCCGAAGAACCCCGCGTTGCCTCCGGCACCGCCGGACCCGCCCGCGCCGCCAGCGCTGTCGCCGCCTGCCCCACCGGCGCCGCCGTCGCCGAGCAGGAGCCCCGCCCGTCCACCCGCGCCGCCGGCGCCCCCCGTTCCGGCAAGAGCGGCCGCGCCCATGCCGCCCGTCCCGCCGTTGCCCAGCCAGCCGGCGCCGCCGCCCGCACCGCCCGCGCCGCCGTCACCGCTCGTGCTTATTCCGCCGGCTCCCCCGTCGCCGCCGCTGGAGAACAGCAAGCCCGCAGAGCCGCCGGCCCCACCGGCCCCGCCCGTGCCATTGCTGCTGAGTCCGCCGGCCCCGCCGGATCCGCCCGCGCCGAACAGCGTGCCCGCGTGGCCGCCGGCCCCGCCGTGGCCGCCGACGCCGGCTTGCCCGAGGCCCCCCGCCCCGCCGCTCCCGCCGGGTCCGCCGAGCAAGCCCGCAGCGCCGCCCGCGCCCCCGGCGCCGCCGTTGGTCGCGCCGGTGCCGCCCGCGCCACCCGCGCCCCCACCGCCGCTGAACAGGCCGGCAAGCGGACCGCCGGTCCCCCCGGCACCCCCGGCGCCGCCCGTCCCGCCGTCGCTCACCCCGCCGACACCGCCGAGCCCGCCAGGGCCGAACAAGCCGCCCGCGCCACCCGCACCACCGGCGCCTCCGGTACCCGTGTTCGCCACGCCCCAGGCCGTACCGCCGGCACCGCCGACCCCGCCGTAACCGAAGAGCAGTCCGCCGGATCCGCCCGCCCCGCCGTTGCCCCCGGACCCGGTCGTCGAGGAGCCGCCGGCGCCACCGGCGCCGCCGACGCCGATCAAGCCGCCCTTGCCGCCGTTGCCGCCATTGCCGCCCTTGCCGCCGTTCTGGCCTGGAGCTCCCGATCCACCGGCTCCGCCGTTGCCGAACAACCAGCCTCCGTCGCCGCCGTTCTGGCCCGAGCCCGGTGCGGCGTTGGTGCCGATGCCGATCAGCGGACGGCCGGTGTACTGCACGAAGGGCCCGTTGATCGCGGCGAACAGCACCTGCTCGACCTTTTGCAGCGGGTTGACGCTGGTGGCCTCGGTGAGCGCGTAGGAACCCGCGCCGCCCGAGAGCGCCTGGACGAACTGGTCGTGAAACGCCGCTGCCCGCGCGGACAGTGCCTGGTAGCTCTGGGCCCGTTCAGAGAACAGCGCCGCAACCGCGACGGACACCTCGTCTTCGGCCGCGGCGGCGATGGCCGTCGTCGACGTGGCCGCCGCAGCCCGGGATTGGTTGAGCTCGTCGCCGATGCCAACCAGCGCGGTGGCGGAGGTCTCCAGCACATCCGGAATCACCGTGAGAAACGACATCCGACACCTCCAGGGGTCCGGCGGCCTGATGAGCATCGCGGTCCCGCGCACTCATGTCCACAAGCGTTGACTATAAGTCAACAGGCGTTGACCGCAAGAGGCTGCGGCAAAAATTTCCGATCGCGGGATGCAGCGCCCCCATGCGGTAACGTCATTCTCCGAGCATGCGTAGCGGAGGAGGCGGTATGGCTGGTGGTTCGTCTGGCGAGGTATCCGGAGCCGACCCCGGCGAGGGCGTCGAAGTCACCCGCGGCGATCGCTTCATCAAGACAGCCGTGGCGATATTGGGTGAAACCGGACGGACCGACTTCACGGTGCAGGAGGTCGTCACACGGTCCAAGACCTCGCTGCGGGCCTTCTACCAACACTTCGCCGGCAAGGACGAGCTGCTGCTCGCGCTGTTCGACAAGACGATCGCGCAGTCGGTGCAGATCTGGCGCGCCGAGACCACCGCCTTGGACAGCACCTCCGCGCTGAAGCTGCTGATCGACCGCATCAGCCAACAACCGGAATCGAGCACCCAGGACAGCCTCAATCGCGCGCTGACTCTCTACAACCAGCATCTGGCCGAGACCCGTCCGCGCGAATACGCCCGGGTGCTCTCTCCGCTGCATCAGCTGGTCCGCGACATCGTGGTGCAGGGCATCACCGAGGGGGTGTTCAGCCCCGGATTGGATGTGGGCGCGTCGGCCGCGATCGTCATGCAGACGATCATGGGCGCGCAGCGATTGCATTGGCTGGGAACGGAATTGAACGGAAGCCCGGTCGACGACGGCCAGCTGTACGAGTTCTGCAGCCGCGCCCTGGGCATCCGCGACACCCGCGACAGCGAGGAGGAAGCCGCCGCGCCTTCACTGGCCGAGCTGTTCGCCGCGATCGGGATGCGGCCCGGCACCCGCAACGGCGAGTTCGCGATGACGCTGCCGGTGAGCCCTCAGGTGGTCAACACCTCCGGCGCGTTGCAAGGCGGACTGATCGCCACGCTGGTCGACGTGGCCGGCGGCCATTTCGGGATGAAGTATCTGCAGCCGGGCACCACGATGACGACCGCCGACCTGTTCGTCCGCTACCTGCGGCCGATCCGGCAGGGCTCGGCGTTCGCGGTGCCCCGGATGCTGCGGGCCGGCAAGCGGGCGATGGTGATGCAGATCGACATCTACGGGGATGGCGAGGACGCACCTCCTCGCGTCGGCGACCGTGAACTTCGCGGTGATCGACGGCGTGACACCCACGCTCCCCGATACCTGGTCAGGGGCCTCGGAGGGGTAGCGCGGTACACCTTATCCGGCAAAAGTGGTAACGTCATTACCGCCTATCGAGAATCAAGACTTTCCAGGAGATCGCCATGCCCTCCCGCGAGCTTTCCTTCCCGGTGTTCGACGCCGACAACCACATGTACGAACCGCAGGAAGCCCTGACCAAGTTCCTCCCGGAGAACCGCAAGCGCGTCATCGACTACGTGCAGGTCCGGGGCCGCACCAAGATCGTGGTGCGGGGCCATATCAGCGAGTACATCCCCAACCCGACGTTCGAGGTGGTGGCCCGCCCGGGCGCTCAGGAGGATTACTTCCGCAACGGCGCACAGGGCAAGACCTACCGCGAGATCCTGGGCGAGCCGATGAAGGCCATCCCCGCCTTCCGGGAGCCCGGCGCGCGTCTCGAGGTCATGGACGAGCTGGGCATCGATTACGCGCTGATGTTCCCCACGCTGGCCAGCCTGGTCGAAGAGCGCATGAAAGACGACCCGGAGATGACCCACGACGTCATCCACGCGCTCAACGAGTGGATGTACGAGCAGTGGACGTTCAACTACAAGGACCGCATCTTCGCCACCCCGGTGATCACGCTGCCCATCGTGGACCGCGCGCTGGAAGAGCTGGAATGGTGCCTGGAGCGCGGTGCCCGCACCGTGCTGGTCCGCCCGGCCCCGGTGCCCGGTTTCAAGGGCAGCCGGTCGTTTGGCCTCGAGGAATTCGACCCGTTCTGGCAGGCCTGCATCGAGGCCGACATCCCTGTCTCGATGCACGCGTCCGACAGCGGCTACTCGGAATTCGCGAACGTGTGGGAACCCGGCGACGAGTTCCTGCCGTTCAAGCCGACGGCCTTCCGAAGCTTCGCGATGGGCCATCGGCCGATCCTGGACGCGATGGGTGCGCTGGTCTGCCACGGCGCCTTGTCCCGCAACCCCGAGCTGCGAATCCTGTCCATCGAGAACGGCGCCGACTGGGTGCCCGACCTGTTCAAGGGCCTCAAGGGCGTCTACAAGAAGATGCCGCAGTCGTTCAGCGAAGACCCGATCGAGGCGTTCAAGCGCTGCGTCTACATCACCCCGTTCTGGGAGGACCGCTTCACCGAGATCGTCAACATGGTGGGCACCGACCGGGTGATGTTCGGATCCGACTGGCCGCACCCCGAGGGCCTGAAGGACCCCATCACCTTCGTCGACGAACTGACCGACTTCTCCGACGAGGATGTCGCCAAGATCATGGGCGGCAACCTCATGAAGCTGATGAAGGTCGGGAACCCGGTTTCGGCCTGATCCCGCGCGGGAAAACCAGGATGCGCCACCGCCAATGACGCGCCCGCAAATTTTGTGCGGGTAGTTACCGAGCCTCATTGATAATCTGGGAAGTGCGCTGCGGCGACGTCGCGGCGCAGTTGTCCAGTGTTTACGACGAGGTCCGTAGCGGGGTCCGTTCAAAAGTCCTAGGAGGGACGGCCAGATGGCGGCCGAAATGGACTGGGACAAATCCGTGGGCAAAGCCGAAGACGTGCGGCGCATCTTCGAGACCCTGCCCGCCATAGTCGTCGGCCTGGAGGGGCCCGACCATCGGTTCGTCGCGGTCAACGGCGCGTACCGGGCCTTCAATCCGACGTTCGACGGAGTTGGACTCACCGCACGCGAAGTCTTTCCCGAGCTGGAAAGCCAGCAGATCTACCAGATGTTCGACCGGGTGTACGAAACCGGTGAGCCACAAACCGGTGCCGAGTGGCGGCTGCAGGTCGACGCCGACGGCTCGGGTTTGCAGGAGCGGTACTTCGACTTCGTGGTGACGCCGCGTCGGCGTGCGGACGGATCGACCGAGGGCGTGCAGATCGTCTTCGACGACGTCACCAACCGGGTGCAGGCCCGGTTGGCCGCCGAGGCGCGCGTCGAGGAGCTCTCGGAGCGCTACCGCAATGCCCGCGACTCGGCCACCGTCATGCAGCAGGCGTTGCTGGCCCCGTCGGTGCCCGTCGTTCCCGGTGCCGACATTGCGGCGGAATATCTGGTCGCCGCCGAGGACACCGCCGCCGGAGGAGACTGGTTTGATGCGATAGCGCTCGGGGATCGCCTGGTGCTCATCGTCGGCGATGTGGTCGGTCACGGTGTCGAGGCCGCGGCTGTGATGTCGCAGTTGCGAACCGCGGTGCGGATGCAGATCGTGGCGGGCCTCAGCATCACCGATGCGCTCGAGGCGGTGGACCGGTTCCACGAATATGTGCCCGGATCGAGGTCGGCCACGTTGTGCGTCGGTTCGCTGGAGTTGGCAACCGGCCGGTTCGAGTACTGCACCGCCGGCCACCCGCCACCTCTGCTGGTCACCGCCGCGAGCGCGCGGTATGTGGAGCCGTCCGGGGCAGGTCCGCTGGGCAGCGGCGTCGGGTATCCGATGCGCACCGAAGTGCTCGACGTGGGTGACTCGATCTTGCTCTACACCGACGGACTGATCGAGCGTCCGGGCCGCCCGCCGGGCGCCAGTACCGCGGAATTCGCCGAGCTGGCGGCGAATATCGCCAGCGGTGCCAGCGGCTTCGTGATCGACTCCCCGATGCGATCCATCGACCGCATCTGTTCCGAGACACTCGAACTCCTGCTCCGGTCGACCGGTTACAACGATGACGTCACTTTGCTTGCGGCGCAACGACGTACACCCTCACCACCGCTGCACCTCACACTGGATGCGACCATTCGCACCGCACGTGAGGTTCGGGCCCGGCTTCGGGAATGGTTGACCGAGATCGGCGCCGACGCCTCCGACATCTCGGACGTCGTACACGCGGTGTCCGAGTTCGTCGAGAATGCGGTCGAACATGGTTACAGCACAGAGGTTTCCGATGGGGTGATCGTTGAGGCGTCGCTGGGCGGCGATGGCAACCTGCGCGCATCGGTCACCGACCGTGGCCACTGGAAGGACTACCGCGAGGGCGAGCAGGGCCGTGGCCGCGGACTTGCGATGGCCGAAGCCCTGGTGTCCCATTCGAACGTGACGTCGGGACCCGATGGCACGACGGCGAGTCTGACCCACCGCCTGTCGCGACCCGCCAACTTCGTCACCGACACCGTGGTCAGCCGCTCCACCTACCAACGCGCGATCAATTCCGAATTTGTCTCGCTGGTGGGATCCGCCGGGCATATCGTCGTCAGCGGCGACATCGATTCGCACACGGCGTCAACCCTGGACCGCCAGATCGCCGTCGAAAGCCGCTCCGGCATAGCGCCTTTGACGATCGATCTGAGCGCGGTCACTCATCTCGGGTCGGCCGGCGTCAGCGCCCTGGCCGCCGCGCGTGACCGGGCGCGCAGTCAGGGCGGCGAATACGTGTTGGTGGCTCCGCCCGGCAGCCCCGCACACCACGTCTTGTCGTTGGTCCAGATCCCCTTCGTCTCCGGCGAATCCAGCGGCTCCGGTGGCGTGGCCAGCGGCGATGCCGAGGACGTCTTCGCCGAAGAGTAGGTCAGCCCACCCGGCCGTGCCGCACCTGATTGAACGGCACGCCGCGGTCGGCGGCGTATTCGCGGGGGAAGTTCAAGACCCGTTCGCCAATGACGTTGCGGGCCATCTCGGTCGTGCCGCCGCCGATCGCGATGGACTGTCGCGCCAGGTATCGCAATCCCGTCTGCAGGCCCTCGCCGTCCTCCCCCACCACGCCGGCAGGTCCCGCGATCGCCATCGCGGTGTCCATTTCCAGCATCACCGTGTCGGCGTGAAACAGCCTGATGAGGGTCCCGGCGGCCGGCGGCAGTATGCCGTCGCGAACATGGCGATAGACGTGGTCGATGAACTGCTCGGCGACGGTGCGATGCACCAGCGCGCGGCCGGCCATCTCACGCACCCGCTCGCTGTCGGCTTGTCCTGTCCTGGCTGCCAGGTCGGCGTAGTCGACCGGCGCGGTGTGGCCGCCCTCGTGGCCGGACCCACTGGCGAATTCCGAGCCCTGACCGACCGCCCGGCGCTCGTGGTAGAGCTGACGCGACGCCACCGCCCAGCCGCCGTCGACCTCACCGACCACGGCGTCGTCGCCCACGTCGACGTCGTCGAGGAACTCCTCGCAGAACTCGGAGGCACCGTTGACGTGCACGATGCGCCTCAACGTGATTCCCGGATGGGTGATGGGCACCAGGAACATCGTCAGGCCATCGTGTTTGGGCACATCCCAATTGGTGCGGGCCAGACACAAGCCGAAGTCGGCGGCGAACGCGCTGGTGCTCCAGGTCTTGGCGCCGTTGATCACCCAGCGATCACCCCGCCGCTCGGCCCGGGTGATCACGCCGGCCAGATCCGATCCGCCGCTGGGTTCACTCAGCAGCTGCACCAGGATCTCGTCGCCGCGCAGGGCGGCCGCGATGTGCTGCTTCTTCTGGTCTTCGCTGCCCGTGTCGAGCAGGGTGGCGCAGCAAATGGCGAACGTCGGAACGTTGAGGATCAGCGGCATCTCGTAGTTCAGCGATTCCTGATCGAACGCCTTCTGGTATTCGTAGTCCAGGCCCAGGCCGCCATACTCGCGCGGAAAGCAGATTCCCGCGAATCCGCCTTCATAGAGCCGCTTTTGCAGTTCCTTGGCTCGTTGCCACGGGCCGTGCTCGTGGCGCGGGGCGGCCGGTGGCGACTCGGGGTCGATGGCAGGCATGTTGTCCGCCAGCCATGTTCGGGCGCGGGCGGCGAACTCGGCAACCGTCTCGGTCATGCGCCCCGGCCGGCTTTCTCGGCATCGAAGACACGCAGGTTGTGCTCCTCCGGCGTGCCGAACATGGAGCGGTACAACGTAACCCGCCTCAGGTACAGGTGCAGGTCGTGTTCCCAGGTGACGCCGATGCCACCGTGCATCTGCACGCAGCCTTGGATGATCTGGCCGGCCATCTCACCCACATACGACTTGGCGATGCTGGCCGACAGGCTTGCCCGCGCCGAGCGAGCAGCGACATCCGAGACCGCGGCCGCCGTCGTCGCGCGGCACGCCTCCAGCCACATCTTCATGTCGGCGAAGCGGTGTTTGAGCGCCTGATAGGAGGCCAGCGGCCGGCCGAATGTGTACCGATCGAGCGCCCACTGAACAGTGAAGTCGAACACCGTCTGCAGGACGCCGACCACCTCGGCGCACTGCAGCACCTGCGCGATCTGGCTCTGCCGGTCGATCAGCGCAGCCGTCTCGGCGGAGCTGCCGACCAACGCGGACGCTTCCACGGCCACACCGTCGAAGTGCACCCGGGCATAGCCCTTCACCAGATCGATCGACTGCTGTGCCTCCACCCGGACGCCGGCCGCGTCCGTCGGCACCAGGAATTGGCGTACCTCGTCACCGCTTCGCGCCACCACGAGCAACACGTCGCTCTGGGCGCCCGCTTCGACACGATCTTTGGTGCCGTCGATTCGATAGCCCGAGTCGGTGGCTGTGGCGGTCAGCGACGGGTCGTGCGGGGCCCACCCGCGGCCCGGCTCGGAAACCGCCCACGACGCCACGGTCTCGCCCGACATCAGCGCTTCAATGGTGGCGAGGTGTGCCTGGGGCTCGGCGGCGTCGACCAGTCCCGCGAGAACCACGCTGACCGCGTACAGCGGTCCGGGCGCCACCGACCTGCCGAGCTGTTCTGCGACCATGGCCAGATCCGCGAGGCCGTTCTCCGAGACGCTGCCGCCGCCCAGCTCTTCCGGGACGAGCAAACTTGTCCAGCCGAGTTCGGTGGCCTGCCGCCACCACGCCGGGTCGAAGGACGTGCCCGCGGCATGCAACTCGCGGACATAGCTCAGGGGCGACTCTTTGTGCAGAAAGGCTTGGGTGGTAGAAGCAAAGAGTATCTTTTCGGGAGAGTCGACAGCGGTCATGGTGCCGGGGGGTTCTTCCTTGACATGGGTTCACCGCTGCGGAGCAAGCAAGGGAGATAGTTCGGGTGAATTATCATCCGCTTGATCGGTCTTCGTCGGAGTTGGCTGACGATTCCGATGGTAGCAATCGCCGATACCGTAAGTGATACCGGAGTCCGATCGATATGGCGCCTAAATCCAAAGCCGAAGTGCTGGCCTTGGTCGAAGAAGCCGAAGCAGAAGCCAGCGCGGCCGAAGCCCGGGCGACCGCCGCGCGTGCCCGAGCCCGCGCCGCCCGGCTTCGCCGTGAAGCGTTGGGCGTCGACGGGGCCGTCGAGGAGGTAGGCGGCCCGGCGGATCGCCGGTCGCGGTCGTCCTGGATGTCCTGGATGTCCTGGATGTCACAGCGGGCCTGGCCCGGGATCGTTGCCAAGGCGGTCGCGATGATCGTCATCCTCAGCCTGGCCGGCGCCAGCTCCTACATGGTGTTCAAGCACCAGGAAGCCACCCGGCAACAGCAGCGCACCGCGGCGTTCCTCACCGGAGCCAAGCAGGGCGTCATCAACCTGACCTCGCTGGACTTCAACAGGGCCAAGGAAGACGTCCAGCGGGTGATCGACAGCTCCACGGGCGAATTCAGGGACGAAATTCAACGGCGGACCACAGATTTCATCAAGACGGTTCAGGAGTCGAAATCGATCACCGAGGGAACCGTGAACGGCGCGGCCGTCGAATCGATGGGCGAGCACTCCGCCAAAGTCTTGGTATGCGCGACATCTCGCGTGACCAATAAGCCCGACGCCAAGGACGATCCGCGCACGTGGCGGCTCAAGGTCACCGTGGCCGACGACGGCGGCCAGTACAAGATGTCGAAAATCGAGTTCGTGCCGTGACCGAAGCGCGCGACGGCCAGCAACCGCGACGTTCGCCACGTCGCACGTTGTTTGGTGTGAAACTCGTTCCCGCCGTTTTGGTCCTGCTGACGGTCGTCATCAGCGTCCTGACGGCGTCGCTGTACTTCAAGCAGTATCGGCCCGACCAACAAACCGATCCCGGCGTCGCCGCGACGGTGATCACCGCCGCCTCCGACGGCACGGTCGCGCTGCTGTCCTACGCGCCGGAATCCCTCGACAAGGATTTCGCCACCGCGAAATCACACCTGTCAGGGGACTTCCTGTCCTACTACAACGATTTCACACAGCGGATCCTGGGTCCGGCGGCCAAACTGAAGTCGCTGAAGACCCGCGCTCATGTGACGGACGCCGCGCTGTCCGAGCTGCGCCCGGATTCGGCCGTCGTCTTGGTTTATGTCAACCAGACGACCACGAGCAAGGACAGCACCGAGCCCTCGGTGTCGTCCAGCAGCGTGCTGGTGAAAATGGCTCGGGTCAACGGGAACTGGCTGATCGTCAAGTTCGACCCCATCTAGGCAGTCAGGTCGTCACGACCCGACTACATGGCGAATCCGCGCCGCAGCGATTGCGCGTGCAAAGCCCGGTTCTCTTCGGAGACAACCCAATCCGGTACCACCGAGTCGAAGCCGTTGAATGTGGCCGCGACGACGTGCAATTCGGTGTGGACATAGGCGTGCAGCAGCCGATTCGCGTAGTCGATGGCTTCGTCGCGGCACGGGTCGATCTCCGCGCAACTGATGAAGGTGGGCGGCAGCCCCTCCAGGTTGGCGCGGTGCGCGGGGACATGGTGCCCGCTCGCCGTGGCGTGGCCCAGATAATGGCCCCACGCCCGACTGACGGCCTGGCCGTTGAGCCCCGGTGTGCGCTGGAATTCCCGTCGTGACGGCGTGGCGTCGGAATCGAGCATCGGCTGGTGCAGGATCTGCATCAGAATCGGCGGCCCTTCGTTGTCGAACATCCGTTGGGCCAGGCACCCGACCAGCGCGGCGCCGGCGTCGCGACCCATCACCACCACGCGGGCCGCATCGACATCGAGTTCGGCGTGGTTCTCCACCACATACCGCAGCGCGGCCTCGACGTCGTCCAGGGCCGCCGGACACGGATCTTCGGGCGCCAGCCGGTACTCCACCGACACCACCACACAGTTGGCATCCCGGGCCAGGTCCACGCAATGCGGGTGATCGGTGTCCAGGTTCCCGGTCACGAAGCCGCCGCCGTGGGCGTACAGCAGCACCGGCGCCGCGGAGTCGTTGGTGCCGCGGTACAACCGGAGGCCGAGCTGGCCGGCGTCGGGACCGGCGATCGTTCGCGATTCGACGGCGACGCCGGTGGTGTCGACCGCGGCGGCCCGCTCGGCGGCGGCCCGGTTCGCGTGCTCCCGCTCGGCGGGCAGCGATTCCGCAAGGAACTCAACGATGCCCAGTGCGGCGGCGGCATCTCGCAGCGCCGGATCGATGCGGCTAAGACCTTGTGGCCGCGTGAGATTCGTTTGCGTCATACCCTCTTACTCTCAGGCTCGTCACGCGCGCTCGCGCGTCGTGACCTGCCGAGAGATTAGCCCATCGTGTCATCGACCGCGGGCCGTTCCCCGGGAAGGGCCTTGACGGTCGCCGGCAGGCCGTAGAGGGCGGTCGCGTTGCCGCGCATGATGCGCTCGCGCTGGTCGGGCGGGAACCGGTTGATCGCGTAGGTGGGCGAGTCGTAGCTCCAGTGCGGATAGTCCGTCGAGAACATCAGGTTGTCGCCGAGGTCCATCATCTCCAGGTACTCGCGGAACCGCACGGTGTCGGCGTCTTCCAGCGGCTGGGTGGTGAAGCGGACATGCTCGCGCACGTAGTCCGACGGACGACGGCGCACGTGCGGCAGGTCTCCCCGGCGGGCTTCCCAGATCCGGTCCATCCGCGACATCACCGGCATCGCCCACGTGAAGCCCCCCTCGATGAAAACGACCCGCAGCCCGGGATGCCGGTCGAAGGCGCCGTCGAACACCAGGCTCATCAAGTGCGACACGTACAGCAGCGGCCAGGACGCGAAGAAATCGTGCCAGTGCGCGGGGTTGCCGACCGGGTATTGCGGGATCAATTCGAACGGCGTCTGACCCATCAGGTGCGTCGCGACCGGGAGCCCGTTGCGCGACGCCGCCTCGTAGAGCGGGTCGAAATGCGGGTTGCCGAACGGAATTCCGCGGGTCTGCGGCGTCATCAGCACCTGGGCCATGTACGGATGGCCGGCCCAGCGCTCGACTTCACGCGCCGCCTGCTCCGGTGTCTGCGCGCTGACGCTGATCGAGCCGCGCCAGCGGCCGTGCGCGTTGTGTCTGTCGAGCCACACGTCGGCGAGCCAGTTGTTGTAGGTCGACTTGAGCACATGCTCGGCCTGCGGCAGCTGCGCATCGCACATGGGCTCGAGCGACGCGATGCTCACACCGGCGTCGAGAAGCAACTGTTGGGCCGCATAATCCGGGTCGCTGCCCGCGACTCCGCCGCCGGGTGGGGCCGCATCCATGCGCAGCGAGGACGTCTTGAACGAGTCCGGGGTGTCATAGAAGTACGACAGCGGGCTCACCGCATTGCCGGTCGGCCAGATCTTGTCCACCCACTCGGCGGGTGCGTACGACTTGAGTACGTCGGTCGAAACGGGCAGCGGATGCACGTCGGTGTCGACGATGCTGACCGCGATGTCGTCTTCTTGCCCGGCCTGGGAGTCGACCCGCTCAATGGTGGTCATCGCACACGCTCCTTCAGCCCGTAGAGCTCACTGGCGTTTTGCCACAACACTTTGTCGCGCTGGGTGGCGTCGAGTCCCTCGGCGGACACCTGCGGCGACGACGTGGACCAGTGCGGGTAACTCGACCCGTACATCACCAGCGCGGACTTGTTGGTGAAGTCCATCCAGCGTTGCATCGTTTCAACTTCGACCGGTCCGTCGAAGGCCGACGAACAGAACCGGACATGGTCGGGCAGGTATTCGCTGGGATAGCGGTCGACCCAGGGCGTCTGGTCGCGCATCGACAGCCAGAAGGTGTCCAGCCGCCACATCAACGGAGTGAGGATGTCGTATCCGCCGTCGGCGAAGACGAACTTCAGCCCGGGATGCCGGCCGAACATGCCCTCGACGATCAGCGTGGCCAAGTGGACGAAGTAGTTCAGCGGCATGAACGCCGCATATCCCGGGTAGGTGTGCGCGTGCCCGGCGAAGGTCGGCGCATGGTCCACGCCGTTGCCGCCGTTGATGCGCACCGCGACGGGCAACCCGTGGGCGGCAGCAGCCTCCCAAATGGGTTCGAACATGGGCTTGCCGTAGGGCTCGCGGGACTGCATCGGGACGCCGACCTGCACCATCTTGGGGTGGCCGGCGAGCCGCTCGATCTCGCTGACCGCGCCCTTGGGGTCTTCGGGGTTGACCCGGATGGTGCCGCGAAACTGGTTGCTGATGTCGGGTTCCAGCCACCGTTCGAGCAGCCAGTCGTTGACGGCGGCGCAGATCCTGCTGTTGAGCAGGTAATCGGCGATGTTGCCGCGGGTCAGCGGGTTCAGGATCGCGTAGTCAACCCCGGCCTCTTCGAACAGGTGCCGGCTGACGACCTCGGGCTCCGATCCCGGGTAGTGGTCCCCGTACAGATCCTGCCGGTAGTCGCCGCCGGGCGCCTGGTACCACTGCTGCTCGACGTCGGGGATCGCCCGCAGTTGGTGCGCCTTCGGGAGGTAGCGCCGGATCTCGGCGTTGTAGCTGAAATGCGGCTGCACGTTGGTATCAATAACGAGTTGGCTCATGCGGTCAGGAAAACCTCCCCGTCGCTGACATCGACCTCGTAGGTACGGACGCGGCGGTGCGGATCGGCGAGGTTTTGACCGGTGGTGACATCGAATTCCCAGTTGTGCCAAGGACACCGCACGATCTGCCCGTCCCGGACCCGACGCAGCCGGTCGGGCTCGTCGGGGTCGGATTCGTTGGTGCCGCCGATCAGTCCCTGGCACAGCGGGGCGCCCTGGTGCGAGCAGTAGTTGACGATCGCGTAGAACGCGCCGTGCACGTTGTAAACGCCCACGCCGAACTTCCCGACGTCCACCAGCTTCATCCCGCCCGGTGGCAGTTCGTCAAGCGTGCAGACGAATCGGCGTTGTAGCACTTGAGAATCACCGCCTCCCGATCAGCAGCCCACTCCATACTGTGCGCGTTACGGTAGCCTCCACAACCCATTGGGCTTCGTTGCTATTTATACTATGATAGCGAGATTCCCCCAGCGCCAGAAGGAGCGGCAATGACGCTGCGTACCGAACCCGAGGACCAGCCCCTCGTCCTCGACCCCACCGGCGAAATCAGCCCCTACCCCTTCTTCGAACACATGCGGCGCACCGATCCGGTCTGGCACGGCTCCTTCATGGACACCGACCAGATGCCGGAGGAACTGCGGCCCAGCGACGAGTGGGTGCTGTTCGGTTACGACGCAGTGTTTCAGGGCTTTCGCGACGACCGCATCTTCACCTCGGCCACCTACGACAAGACGATCGGTTTGGTCATGGGCCACATGATCCTGGCGATGGGCGGCAAGGAGCACCACGACCACCGCAGCCTGGTGGCCAAGGCCTTCCGCGCCACCGCGCTGGAACGGTGGGAGCCCTCGGTGATCGGCCCGGTCTGCGATCGGCTGATCGACGAGATCAAGCACGACGGGCACGCCGACCTGGTCAAGGCGCTGACGTTCGAGTTCCCGACCCGGATCATCTCGGAGCTCCTCGGGCTGCCCCCCGAGGACTTGGACATGTTCCGGCGCCTGTCGATGGACATCATCTCGATCCCGACGGACATCATGGCGGGCTTGACCGCGGCGAACGAGCTCTATGCGTACTTCCTGGGCCAGGTCGAGCAGCGGCGCCGCAAGCTCACCGACGACATCATCGGCGATCTGGTCGCGGCCGAGATCGACGGTGAGAAGCTCACCGACGACGCGATCATCGCGTTCCTGCGTCTGCTGCTACCGGCCGGGCTGGAAACCACCTACCGCTCCTCGGGCAACCTGCTGTACCTGCTGTTGACCCACCCCGAGCAGTTGGCCATGGTCCAGCAGGACAGGTCACTGATCCCGGCCGCCATCGAGGAAGGCCTGCGGATGGAGACCCCGCTGACCATGGTCATGCGGACGACCACCGAGGAAATCGAGATCGGCGGCAAGACAATCCCGGCCGATGCGCAGGTCGACATGTGCATGGGCTCGGCCAACCGTGACGAAAGCCGGTGGCCCGACGCCAACACGTTCAACATCCAGCGGGCGCGGCAGGCCCACATCTCGTTCGCCGGCGGCATTCACATGTGTCTGGGCATGCACCTGGCCCGGATGGAGACACGGGTGATGCTCAACAGCCTGTTCGACCGCGTCACCAACCTGGCTTTCGTTCCCGACGACGCCACCGGCGAGGCAGCCAAGATCGTCGGACTCATCTTCCGGTCGCCCAACAAGCTTCCGGTCACCTTTACTCCGTCCGCGTGAAAAGTCGCTTGAAAAGTCGGGGAGCGATCCTGCACGACGTCGGCGGCCCTTGGTCTGTCGAAGATTTCGAACTGGATCCACCGAAAGCAGGCGAGGTCCTGGTCGAGATGGCCGCCGCCGGGTTGTGCCACTCCGACGACCACATCCTCAAGGGCGATATGTCGGCGCCCAACGAGGTGATGAAGGCTCTCGGGCTGCCGAATATGTTCCCCACCATCGGCGGTCACGAGGGTTCCGGCATCGTGCGCGAAGTCGGCGACGGAGTCACCGATCTCGCGCCGGGCGACCATGTGGTGATGTCTTTTGTCGCCGTGTGCGGCCAATGTCGCTGGTGCGCAAGTGGAATGGAGTACATCTGCGACGAGGGCGCGACTGTCCTTACTCCGGGAATGCCGACCGACGGGACGTTCCGCCATCACACCGGCGACGGCAAGCCGCTCGGGCATCTGGCGAAGGTCGGCACGTTTGCCAAACACACTGTGGCATCGCCGAAATCATTGGTGAAGATCGATCCGCACCTACCGTTGGTGCCCAGCGCGCTGCTGTCGTGTGCGATTCCCACCGGCTTCGGATCGGTCTCCAACCGTTCCGGCATGCGCCCCGGCGATACCGTCGTCGTGGTCGGCGTCGGGGGCATCGGAACGGGTGCCATCCAGGGCGCCCGGATCAGCGGCGCCGCGCAGATCGTTGCCGTCGATCCGGTGGAGTTCAAACAGAAGTCGGCGTTGCGGTTCGGTGCCACCCACACCGCCGCGACGGCCACCGAGGCACTGGATCTGGTGCGCGACTTGACGTATGGGGTGATGGCCGATGCCGTCGTGGTCTCGCCGTCGTTGATCACCCCCGACGACGTCCGGGACGCGGTGCAACTCACCCGCAAGGGCGGGACCTGTGTGCTCACCGGTATGACCTCGCAGTTGACCCAGTCCGTCAACATCAACCTGCAGGAATTCATCCTGATGAACAAGTCCCTGGCGGGCACGGTCTTCGGCTCGTGCAACCCGCGGGCCGACATCGCCCGGCTGGCCAAGCTGTTCATGACCGGTCAGCTCCAGCTCGACGAGATGATCACCAAGCGCTACCGCCTCGACGAGATCAACGACGCTTACGACGACCTGCGCAACGGCAAAATCATCCGCGGCGTCATCGATTACGGGCTCAGCTGAGCCGATCTTTCTTCGACATCACCCGCTGCAGCTGGCCGTACGCGTCGATCGGGCTGTGCAGCGCCAGGCCGCCGTCGGCGTGCACGACCTGCCCGGTCACCCAGGGCAGCTCCAGGACTCCGACGATGGCGCCCGCGACGTCGGCGGCTTCGCCCAGCCGTCCCAGCGGGGTGCGCTCGGTCAGGCCGTCCACCCAGCCGGGCAGCCGTTTGGCCTCCGCCAGCATCGGCGTCAAGGTGACACCCGGACCGACGGCGTTCACCCGGATGTCGTGGCACCCCCACTCCGCCGCCGCGATTTTGACCAGCATGTCCACGCCGGCCTTGGACACGCAGTAGGCGCCCATATCCCGGTCGGCCAGCGTGCCGCTGATGCTGGACACGGCCACGATCGAACCCCCCACCCCGGCGTCGATCATGGCTTGCGCCCCGGCCCGGATCGTCAGCCAGGTGCCGGTGAGGTTGACGGCCAACACCCGTTCCCATTGCGCGGGTTGCTGTTTCAGCAACAGGCCCGACGCCCCGACTCCGGCGCAGGTCACGATCCGGGTGGGCACGCCGTGCTCACGCACCGTCTGCTCCATCGCCACCGAGACCGCGTTGGGATCGCTGACATCGCAAGCGATATCGGCGGCGTTGTCTTCGCAGGAAAGATCCCACACCACCACGTCGTGGCCCGCGACGCGCAGCCGCCCGGCGACGTCGAGCCCGATTCCGGACGCGCCGCCCGTCACCAGGGCAACCGGGCTGCTCATGTCGCGGGGCCGATCAGCTCGACAAGCACACCGTCGGGGGCGGTGATGACCGCCATCGCGACGGTCTTGCCGCCCGGCGCCGGCATGGTGATGCGTCGCACGCCGTCGGTGAAACCCAAAGCGGCCAAGCTGGATAGCGTCTCGTCGACGTCGCGCTGCAGCGAGAGCAGAAAGAACCCGTACCGCGGCGCCGGGTGCGGCGGCGGCGCCTCGTCGGTCCCCGGCAACTGCACGAGTTCGACGATCCCGCTGTCCGGTGCCTGCGGGTCGCCCAGGAAGATCGACCGCAGCCGGTCGCCCTTGGCGCCGAACAGTTCTGGCCAGTCGCCGGTAAAGGTGTGGTCGAACAGCTGACACAGGCCCAGCCCGTCGCGCCAGAATCGAAGAGAGCGTTCCATATCGGCGGTGCAGATCGCCGAGTGGTGTACGCCTAACACGCGGTGCCCGCGACCTTCGCGAGGGTCCGATCCCACAACTCGGCGGCCAGGCGCGGGTTGTTGGCCAATCGGCTGGACTCTGGCGACCTTGCGCCTCGAGTAGTACTTGCCGGGCGTCCAGTCGACACCGGGGGTGCTCGACGCGAGCCACACCAGCTGATCGGCTCCCTCTTCCGTGGTCGAGGTGAAGTACTCGATCGGCGTGTTCCGTTGCATCCACACCAGGGACCGCGACCCCGATGCGTGCCCGAAGTTGGAGGCGACATAGCCGGGATGGACCGTCGCCACGTTGAGCCCCCCGGCGTGGTGGCGGCGGTGTAATTCGCTGGTGAACAACACGATTGCCAGCTTCGTCAACGCGTAGGCGGTGCTGGGCCGGCGCCTGGCCGTGTTCTCCAGGTCATCGACGGTGGCCCGCAAGACCAACTTGTGCGAGGAACTCGTCGTGTTCACGACCGTGGCGCGGGATTCGATCAGCACATCCATCAATTGGGTGGTGAGCAGAAACGGCGCCAGATAGTTGACCTGATACGTCTGTTCATAGCCGTCGGGCGTGGTGCAGATCTTGGTACTCATGCCGCCGGCGTTGTTGAGCAGCACGTCGATCCGCGGATACTGCGAGCCGAGCTTCTGCGCCAAGGCCCGCACCTGAGCCAGATCGGCGAAATCCACGACGAAGTGGTCGGCATCCAATTCCGCGGCCACGGTGGCGGTCTTGGCCTGCGAACGGCCGATCACGACGACGCTGTCGCCGTTCTGACGTATCCGGCGCGCCGCCGCGGCCCCGATGCCGTCGCTTGCGCCGGTGATGACAATCGTCTTACCCGTCATATCGATGCTTTCCAGTGGCTCTACGCGAACGAGTAGCGAACCGGCAGGTGCTTCAGTCCACCCACGAACGTGGAGGCGGTGAGCTGTGGATCACCGCCCAGCTCAATGGATTTCAGCCTCGGAAGCAGCTCGGAGAAGAAGCTGTTAACCTCCATGCGGGCCAGCGCGGCGCCCATGCAGAAGTGCACGCCGTAGCCGAACGCCACGTGCTTGTTGGGCTCGCGCCGGACGTCGAAGCGGAACGGCTCCTCGAAGACGTCCTCGTCGCGGTTGGCCGATACATACGACAACAGCAGTGACTCGCCTGCCGCGATGGGTATTCCGCGTACGGTGGTGTCCTCGGCGGCGGTGCGCATGAAATGCCGCACGGGGGTGACCCAGCGGATCATCTCCTCGGTGGCCCGCGGCATCAGTTCGAGATCGTCGCGCAGCAGCGACAATTGGTCCGGATTCTCGATGAGCGCGTGCATGCCGCCGGAGATGGTCGAGCTGGTGGTGTCGTGACCGGCGGTGGCCACGATGAGGTAATACGACACGGTGTCGAGGTCCGGCAGCGGTTCGCCGTCAATGCGGGCGTTGGCGATCGCCGAGGCGAGGTCTTCGGTGGGGTGCTCGCGGCGCGCCGCGGTCACGCCGTTGAAGTACTGGAACATGTCCAGCAACGCCGGCAACTGGTCCTCGGCCGAGTCGCCGCGCTTGAACTCGGTGTCCTCGCTGCCGAACAACTCCTGGGTCAGCTTGAGCATGCGTGGGAAGTCGGCCTCCGGTATGCCCAGCAGCGACATGATCACGTAGAGCGGGTAATTGACTGCGACTTCCTGGACGAAGTCGCACTCGGGACCGGCGGCCATCATCTTGTCGACATAGATCTTGGCCAGCTCGTCGACTCGCATCTTCAGGGCTCGCATCGCCTTGGGCCGGAACCAATCAGCACCAATGGCGCGCACCACCCGGTGCTGCGGGTCGTCCATGTGAATCAGCGTGCGAACGCCGGCGGCGGTCTGCATCTCATCGCCCTCGACCGTCGCCAGCACCGGGCGCGGCCAGTTGGTGAACAGCGTGTTCTCGCGCTCGATGTCCATGATGTCGGCGTACTTGGTGATCGCCCAGAATGGGCGATAGTCGGGCACCTCGACCCACGACACCGGGGCATTGCGACGCAGATGAGTCAGCGCCGCGTGCAGTCGCGCCTCGTCGGCGTACGCCAACGGATCCGCGAATACCTTGGCAGCATCGTCGACGGTCGGTGCGCTCATGGACGAAACTCCTTCAGTGCGGCGGTAACACAGTCCTTCGATGCGGAATAGAAGATCGGCAACACCCGGTCGACGATGCCGTCCGAGCGCTTCCGCAGGGCATCGGCAATTGCGTCAACCGGACCGACGACGGCGAAGGCATTCAGCATGTCGTCATCGATGAGCGAGCCCATGGCGTCCCACTCGCCTTCTTTGGACAGTCGGTTTAGTTCTGTGTGCAGGTCACCCCAGCCGTGCAACTCCAGCACCTTGCTGTAGGCCGGAGTGGATCCGTAGAACGCGATCTGCTTGCGGGTGGCTGCGATGGCGGTCGCCAGTTCGGCCTCGTTCTGCCCCGTCGCGACCATCACCTCGGCGCAGACCTGAAAACCGTTGCGCTCACGGCCGGTTCGCTGCATGCCGCGCAGCAGCGCCGGCATGGTCACCTCTTCGAGATACCGCTTCGAGACCATCGGGTGGCCGAGGTGGCCGTCGGCGACCTCTCCGCACATCTCGGTCATCGCTTCGCCGACCGCCGCCATGAATACCTTGGGCGCGGGATAGGGATGCGGCTCGGGGGTGAACATCGGGGTCATGATCTTGTGGGTGTAGAACTCCCCCTCGAAACGCAGCTTGGTGCCGTCCGTCCAGGTCGACCAGATCGCCTGCAGCGCAGCGACGAATTCGCGCATCCGGCGCGCCGGATGGCTCCACGGCATGCTGAACCGCTTTTCGATGTGCGGCTGAATCTGCGTTCCCAGCCCGAGGATGAATCGGCCCTTCGAGTACGCCTGCAGGTCCCAGGCGACGTTGGCGACGGTCATCGGATTGCGCGCGAAGGCCACCGCGATGTTGGTGCCGAGTTCGAGTCGCGACGTGTGCTCGGCCGCCAGCAGCAGCGGCAGGAACGGGTCATGACTGGTCTCGGCCGTCCAGCCACCGTCATACCCGGCTCGTTCCAAACCCGCGGCCCCGTCGGCCGCCCGTTCCAGTTGGAGCGGGATGCCGCCATCGACCTTCAGGCCCGGCTCCGGCGTCATGGTTGGGAAGCTATCACGAGTGCAGCCCCGCAATCCGGGCGTTATCCCACGTCAGGATCTTGCCCTCGGGTACGAACCGCAAGTAGACGGACTTGGCCACTACCCTTTGCTGCGCTAACGCGCCTGCCGCGGGCAGGCCGGCGGACGGCGGGCGAAACGCGGCATACTTCGCGTCGATGGCTTCCTCTACGCGGCCTATCGCCGACTCGTCGGAGACGAACTCGACGCAGCCGGTGAGATGGACCGCGCGCAGGTCGACCCAGCGCTCCCCCGATTCGACCAGAAACGAGGCCCGGGGGTCGTGCCGGACCCGGGCGATCTTCTTGGTGGCGGCCGGCGTCCGCATCGCGACCGTGCGATCCTCGGCCACGAACCACACCGGCAAGGCGATCGGCATCCCGTCGCGGCGCAGCGTGGTCAGAATTCCGGTGTGCGCGGACGCGATTTCCGCCCACGCCTCGTCTTCGGTCAACCGGATCATCAGTTAACGCCCCAATCGTGTTCCGACTGCCGCAGACGCTACAGTAAGCAGTTCAGTACGTACCGACTGCCCTTCGGCGAGGTGGGACGGAGCCATGACGAAAGCCCAGGATTGGCAGGAGACGCTCGAGGACCTCGACCGTCGACGCGAACACGCATTAGCCATGGGCGGGCCGGAGCGGCTCGACAAGCACCGCGGCAAGGGCAAGCTCGACGCGCGCGCACGTATCGAGCGGCTGCTGGACCCGGGGACGTTCCGCGAGATCGGGACGCTGGTGGGCGGCAAGGTCGCGGCCGACGCGATCGTCACCGGCTCCGGTCTCATCAACGGGTCGCCGGTGATGGTGGGCGCCGAAGATTTCACCACGTTGGCCGGCAGCATCGGCGGTGGCGGAAACGCCAAGCGCTACCGGATCGCCGAGCTGGCGGTCCGTGACAGGATTCCCCTGGTGATGCTGCTGGACGGGGCCGGGTTTCGGGCCGGCGGTGGGCATTACGGACGCAGCCCGACCGACCTGCTTGCCCAGACCCGGTGTTCGGGGCGGGTTCCCACCGTCGCCGCCGTGCTCGGACCCTCCGCGGGGCACGGCGCCCTCGTCGCGCCTGTCTGCGATTTCCGCATCATGAGCGACCAGGGGGCCATCTTCACGGCCGGGCCGCCGGTGGTCAAAGAGTCGACGGGCGAAGAGATCTCGAAGGAGGACCTGGGTGGTCCGGGCGTGGCCCTACCCAGCGGTGTGATCCACAACGTCGCCGACGGCGACGAAGCGGTGCTCGACGACGTCCGCCGTTATCTGTCGTACTTTCCGCCGAGCGCGTGGTCCTACCCGTCGTCGCGCCCGAGCGGCCCGGCGACCCAACCACGGGCCACACCGGAATTGCTGGACATCGTCACGCGCGATAACCGGCGGGTCTATGACAT
The DNA here is from genome assembly GCA_963758775.1 of uncultured Actinomycetota bacterium. Taxonomy (GTDB): domain Bacteria; phylum Actinomycetota; class Actinomycetes; order Mycobacteriales; family Mycobacteriaceae; genus Mycobacterium. The sequence goes on along the minus strand of CAVWWU010000007.1, from coordinate 133,407 downwards.
GCGCGCGGTGCTCGATGTGGTCTTCGACGATCCCGACTGGTTCGAGGTGCAACCGCGCTACGGCCGGGCGATCATCTGCGCCCTGGCCCATCTCGGCGGGCATCCGGTCGCGGTGGTGGCGAACCAGCCGCAGGTACTGGCCGGCTCGATCGACGCCGACGCGGCCGACAAGGCCGCACACTTCATCATGGTGGCCGACTCGTTCCATCTGCCGATCGTTTTCCTGGCCGACAACCCCGGCATGCTGCCCGGTAGCCGCTCGGAACGCACGGGCGTACTGCGTGCCGGCGGACGGATGTTCGCCGCCCAGACCATCGCCACCACCATCAAGCTGCACGTGACGTTGCGCAAGGCGTACGGCTTCGGCTCGATGGTGATGTCGCTGCTCGGGTTCGACCAGCAGGGTGCCACGTTCGCCTATCCAGGCGCCACGATGGGGGCGATGAGCGCCGCGGCGCTGAGCCGCGCGTCGCACGCCGGCGAGGACCTGTCCGCCAAACTGCGCGACGCCGAGTTGCAGGCTTCATACCGGTCGGCCGAGGGGATGGGGTTCGACGAACTCATCGATCCCCGCGAAACCCGGGACGCGCTGCTGGCGTCCCTGCAGCGCGGGTTGTCCAGCCGGCAGGCCGCGGCCGAACCGGTGACGCGCACCGCGATCATGCCGTAGCGGGGAAGATGTAGTCCGTGGCGGAAAGATGGACGCGGCAACGGCGCCTGGAGCACACCCGCGAGGTGCTGTTGGACGCCGCCGAGGAGGTGTTCGCCAAGCGCGGGTTCGGCGGCGCGGCACTGGAAGACATCGCCGAGACGGCCGGATATACCCGGGGGGCGATCCACTCGCATTTCGGTACCAAGGAAGAGTTGTTCCTGGCCGCCTTCGAGCGTCACCTGCTCCGGTTTCTCAACGGCTTCGAAGACATCATCGGCGGCTTCGAGAGCCTCGAGGATCTCAGCGTGGCCCGATTCGCCGAACGGTGGCGGGCGCTGAATATCGCCGGGCCGGACAGCGCGGCACTGGGTTACGAGTTCTCACTCTTCTTGCTCCGCAACCCCGACGCACGAGAAAGGTTGGCCGCCAAGCGCGAAGAGACGATCCGGTCGCTGGCCGACTACATCACCACCAACATCGAGCGCCTGGGTGGCGCACTGACGATCCCGGCCGATGCGTTGGCGCGCGTCTTGATTGCCAGCCATGAGGGGGTCACCATCAGCGCGCATTTGGACGGCAACGATCTCTACGAGCCTTTCCTGCAGATGGTGATGTCGAACGTGGCACCCAAGCCCGCCCAGTCTGCTCGGGCCAAACGAAGCCGGCGAACCGGTTGAGTTCACGGCAGCTTGATCACCGAGACATACATCTCCAGGATCGGCCGATAGAGGTCGACGTCATCCAGCTGACTGCCCAGCATCACGGAATCGCTTGTGGCGATGAGGATGTGCGCGAACGTCAACGACGGGATCAGCAGGGTTCCGCCAAGCCGGTCGACACCCTCGGCGATGAACTTTCCCAGCGCCTCGACGACCTCTAAGCGCTTCGCCGCCACGCGTTCCCGCGCCTCCGGATTGCGCCGCAGGTACAAGGTGAACTCCAGGCCCAGCGCGGCGTGCGCGGCACCGCGGTCGCGGCTGAGCTGGCGCCAGCGCTGGGCGATGTCGTCGAGTTCGCGCGCTCCCAGCTCGTTGGCCCCCGACATCACCTCTGCGAAGTTGTCGAAGTAGCGGCGCCAATAGCGGTCGCTGACCGCCAGGAAGAGGTCTTCCTTCGTGGCGAAGTGCTTGTAGATCGCACCCTTGGTATAGCCCGCCGCGTCTGCGATGTCGTCGACAGTTGCTGGTGTGAAGCCCTTTTCGGCGAACACCAGCTCCGCCGCGTCCAGCAGCAGCGAACGCGTGCGTTCGACGCGTCGCTCCCGCGTCCACCGCTCAGCCATGCGACAGATTCTGCCACGCATACTCAGAAACGCTCTTGTTTTTCAGATACTAGTTGGTATATTCACGCATGCCGGAAGGAGCCAGAGCCATGAGCAGCGGACTGTCGGACAACAAGAGCGCCCCCGTGATCACCGAATCGCTCGATAGAGTGGCCGCGCTCGGTTCCCCGCCCGGCCGGGCGAGTAAGCCCGTGCGGGCCTGGGCCATCGCCGGCGGCCTGATCCTGGCGTTTCAGCTCTACATCTGGATCCGATGGATGACCGGCCCCTACTTCAAGCGCGTGCCCGCGGGACCCAGCGATCCGCCGACGCTGATGAAGGTGGTCCTGCTGACCTGGACGGCCGTCATCGTGCTAGGCCTGCCGGTCGGCGTCTGGTACTTCATCATCCGGCCCTGGCGGCGGGAACGGCGAATCACGTTGGACGGCATGCTATTGGTGGCGTGCGGCCTGTTGTTCTTTCAGGACCCGCTGCTGAACTACTTCAACACCTGGAGCACCTACAACAGTTGGATGTTCAACCGGGGCTCCTGGGTGCAGAACATTCCGGGTTGGGTGTCCTACGGCGAGCCGGGCCGCATGATGGCCGAACCGCTGTTGATGAATGCGCCGGGTTACTCGTACGGGGTCCTGCTGTGCACGATTCTCGGCTGTTGGGTGATGCGCAAAGCGAAGTCGCGCTGGCCGAACATCAGCAACGCCGGCCTCATTGGCGTCTTGATCGTCTGGACGTTCTTCTTCGACCTGGTGATGGAGGGCTTGTTCCTCATGCCGATGGGGCTCTACATATACCCCGGCGCGATCAAGTCCTTGTCCATCAACGCGGGCACCTACTACCAATGGCCGGTGTACGAAGGGCTGATGTGGGGTGGCGTGCAAGCCGGCCTGTGTGCCCTGCGCTTCTTCACCGACGATCGCGGGCGGACGTTCGTCGAACGGGGCCTGGAACGAATCCAGGGCGGGTTCGCCAAACAGCAATTCACCCGATTCCTGGCGATCTTCGCCGCGTGCAGCGTGTTCTTCTTTGTGTTCTACAACATTCCGGCGCAGTGGTTCGCCATGCATCAGGACCCCTGGCCCGCCGACATCACGAAGCGGTCCTACTTTTTGATGGGCATCTGCGGCGACGGGACCGATCGACTGTGCCCCGATCCAGCAATCCCGGTGCCGGGCAAGAACTCCGGCTACATCAACCCCGAAGGCAAGCTGGTGCTTCCGGACGGTGTGAAGCTTCCGGCCGTCGTCCCCTTCGATCGGGGGAAGTGATTTGTTGAACGGTCCATCCGCCACTGTCAGCACCGCTGCGGAGGCTCCGTTCTATCGGGCGGTCGGCGAGGAGATGGACGTCTTTCGGGCGGCCGCACGCCGCGGTCTGCCGGTACTGCTGAAGGGCCCCACGGGCTGCGGTAAGACGCGCTTCGTCGAGGCGATGGCCCACGAGCTCGGCCGTGACCTGATCACCGTTGCCGGCCATGAGGACATGACCTCGGCGGACCTGGTCGGCCGGTTTCTGCTCAAGGGCGGTGAAACCGTCTGGGTGGATGGCCCTTTGACGCGCGCCGTGCGCGACGGCGCCATCTGCTATCTCGACGAAGTCGTCGAGGCGCGCCAGGACACCACCGTGGTCATCCATCCGCTGGCCGATCACCGCCGTGAACTTCCCGTCGATCGACTCGCCACCACGTTGAAGGCGGCCCCCGGTTTCCAGCTGGTGATTTCCTACAATCCCGGCTACCAAAGCGTTTTGAAGAACATCAAGGAGTCGACCCGACAGCGCTTCGTCGCCATCACCCTCGATTTCCCACCGGTCGACATCGAGACCGAAGTGGTTGCCTACGAAGCCGGGGTCGACCTCGAGACTGCCCGCGCGCTCGTCAGGTTGGGCGACGCGATCCGCAACCTGACGGGTTCGCCGCTGCGCGAAGTGTCGTCCACCCGGATGTTGATCCTCGCCGGCGGCCTGGCCGCCGAAGGCCTGAGCATGCGCAGCGCCGTTCAGTCGGCCGTCGTTGAGGCGCTCACCGACGACCCGGACATCGTCCGGGCCCTCGGTGAACTCGCCGACGCCGTCGTTCCCCGGCGGTGAACAACTCAAGTACCAACGCCCCTGGTCGATTTCGGCTGCTTGCCAGCCACATCGCCGGCAGTGCCGTCGATGTGACCGAAGCGTCGGCGGGCGAAGCCGCGCACACCGACGGCAAGGTCATCTTCGTGTCAGCGGGCCTGCCCCTCGCCGAGCAGCGTCGCGAAATGGTGCTGCAAAGCGTCCTGGTGGGCGCGGGCAGCCTGGATAGGCGGCTGGTGAAACCGTTGCGGGCGCGTCCCACGGTCGCGCGCCGCTACCTCGCGCTCGAAGGCCATCGCGCGCTCGCCGAACTCGCCGGCCAGCTGCCACTGGTCGCCGCGTTGTGTCCCGCCGGCGCGTCACGCACCGCGACCGCCGATGAGTCGCTCACCCTGGCCCGCAGCAGCACGCAAATCGCGGACCCCCCCGAATGGTTCGGCGTGATCCGGCCCTCCCGGCTGCTGGGGCCTTCGGCCGGACCGGGGTCGCAGGCCACCGACAAAGAGCTGCACCTGCAGTTCGATCCCGCCGGCCTGCCCGAGACCGACGACGACCGAGAGCCGGCCCGAGAGAGCAAGATTCTCAAGCTGTTTGAGAGCCCGCTGTTCAATTCGCGCACCGTGTCGGACTTCTTCCGCAAGATGCTGGGCACCTCGCGCTCCCCCGGTGACAGCGCTGCCGGAGCAGAGCTGCAGGTTCGCGCGATGCGTCGCGCGGCAGCGCCGGGTGCGCACGCGCGCCCCGCGCCCACGCGGATCCGCTTCACCGATGACCACAACCCCGGCGCCACAGCCGGCGTCGGCGGCGCGCTGTATCCGGAGTGGGACGAGCACAGCAGCCGCTATCGGCCGGATTGGTGCCGGGTGATCGAATTCCCGCTGATCACCGCGGCTGATGTCACGGCCGCCGCGGTTCCGCACGACGACGTCCTGCGCCGTCGCCTGTCCCGCATCGGCCTGGGCCCCAAACTGCTGCGCGCCCGGCCCGACGGGGACGACCTCGACATCGAGGCGCTCATCAACCTTTTCGCCGATCTGCGATCGGGCCACTCGCCGCCGGAATGCGTTTACCTGGAACGCCGCAAGCTCGCCCGCAATCTCGGCGTCCTGGTGTTGGTCGATGCCTCCGGATCGGCCACCGAAATGGATCCCGACGGGCTCGCGGTCCACGAGCACCAGCGCCGCGCGGCCGCCACACTGGCGGCCACACTCGAAGAGCTCGGCGATCGCGTTGCGGTGTATGCCTTTCGGTCGCAGGGGCGGCGGGCGGTGGAGCTGCCGTCGATCAAGGGATTCGGAAGCCGGTTCGGCGCCATCGAGCGCGCCCGGCTGAACCAGCTTCAGCCTTCGGGCTACACGCGCCTCGGTGCCGGCATTCGAGGTGCGGGAGAAATCCTGAAAACCCAGGCCGGCACGCCGAATCGACTGCTGGTCGTCCTGTCCGACGGTTTCCCCTACGACGACGGCTACGAAGGTCGCTACGCCGAAGCCGACACGGCCAAAGCCCTTGAGGAGCTACGCATGGAAGGCATTGCGTGCCTGTGCCTCTCGATCGGCGCGGGGACCTTTGGGGATACCAACACGCTCGAGCGGGTCTTCGGCTCCGCCAGCTATGCCAGCGCACCCACCCTGGCGCACTTGAGCCCGCACATGGATGAGTTGTTCCTGTCGGCGCTTCGGGAACTCAGCGCACCGCAGCCGAGAACAGGTTGAGCCAGTGAAAGTGTTGTTGACCGGCGCACTGGGCAGCATCGGCGTGGCGACCCTGGCCGCCTTGCTGCAAGAAGGTCATGACGTCGTCGCCTTCGACCTCGATTCGCCCAGGGCGCGCAGCCTTTCGTCCGGCTTCGCCGGACGGGCCCGCTTCGTCTGGGGTGATATCACGAACACGGCATCGCTGCGGGACGCGCTGCAGGGCGTGGACGCGGTGATCCATCTCGCGGCCATCATTCCGCCCTACACGGACAAGGCGCCCGAGCTGGCTCGCCGGGTGAATCTTGACGCCACATACGATCTGATCGCGCAGATGGAATCCTCACCCACGGCCAAACGTCTGGTGTTCGCCTCCTCGCAGGGCATCTTCGGCGACATCCAGGATCGCGAGCCGCCGCTGCGCGTCGACACACCCGTCTCCCCCACCGACGCATATGGACACCACAAGGTCGAGTGTGAGCAGGCGATCCGCCGATCCGGGCTGCGGTGGACCATTCTGCGGCTGTCGGCGGTCACGCCACTGCACCTGCAAGCGCAGGACCCCAGCATCATGTTCGAGATCAGCCCGGACGCGCGGTTCGAATTCCTCCATCCCGCCGACGCCGGAACCGCGTTCGCCCGCGCCGTGGCGTGTGAGGAGTCGGTCGGAAGGATCCTGAACATCGCCGGCGGCGAAACCTGCCGCATGACCTACTACGGCTTCGTCAATGCCCTGATGGACACGATGGGGATCGGCACGCTTCCCATCGATGCCTTCGTGCGGATGCAGCCCCCGCGCTATTTCGGCGACTGGGTGGATACCGCGGAAAGCCAGGCGCTGCTGCAGTACCAGCAACGAGGCCTCGACGCGCAACTGCAAGACATGAAAAGCGATTTCGGCGCGAAAAGGCACGTCGTCCGTCTCGTTCGCCCGCTGGCGACGTGGTTCGTGGTCCGCAGTTCGGCCTACCTCAAGGAAAACCGGCGCCGCCAAGAGCCGTGAGCGTGCGCGTCTGTACGCGACACGCCGCGTCCGAGTGGCATTTTGCGCACGCTCGCGATTAGGTCGCGGCGCGATAGGCCGCGACCACGGGCTCGAGCTCGTCGGGTGTCGCGCCGTGCAGGATCACCGCGTCGGCGCCGTAATCGAATTCGGCGCGGATGCGGTCGACGCACTGCTGCGCCGACCCGGTGGCCGAAGGCTCCAGCCACTCGTCGGGAATCAGCGTCGCGATGTGCTCGATCTGCTCGGGGGTGGCCTTGTGATCGATCCCGCCGGCGATGGACGTCACCACTGAATCCTCCCGGAACCGTTGCAGCACAGCGGGATCCCAGGAGTTGGTGTTCACCAGCAGATCACCGTAGCCCTGCAGATAGGTGGCCAGACGCGCGACGGTCTTCTTCAACCGCAACTGCTCGGGCAGGTGATCGCCCACGGTGGCGAAACACGACCACACCCGCACGCTGTCCGGGTCGCGGCCCGCCTTCTCCGCGGCCGTCTTCACCGTGTGCACGCAGCGCTGCAACGTTTCCGGGGTGAAATAGGTGTGCAGGATGACGTCGTCGAAGGCGCGGCCGCCGAGTTCGAGGGTGTTCGGGCCGAATGCCACCAGCGCCAGCCGGATGTCCTCGTTGAAGTCCGGGTCGAGGAACAGGATCGGGTACTTGCCCATCGGGCCCTCGTGGTTGAAGATCAGCTCGCCGTGGAACAGCCGCCGCATGACCTGGGCCCAGTCCTCCATCTGCGCGGTCGTCACCGCCGGAATGCCGAACGCGCCGTAGATCGCCGCGATGCCCCGCCCGATGCCCAGCGTAAACCGGCCGCCGGAGAGGCGGTGCATGGTGGTCGCCCACGACCCGGTGATCAGCGGGTGGCGGGTGTTGTGATTGGTTGCGGCGGTGGCGATCTGCATCCGGGTGGTCACCGCGCACGCGGCGCCGACGAGGGATGAGGCTTCCTTGACGTTCCAGCGCTCGGAGATGAACGCCGTGCCGAAGCCCAGCTCTTCGCCGCGGCGAGCCTCGTCCATCAACGTCGCGGGTCCCTCACCGCCGGCGCCCGCCAGCAGGTAGTAGCCCAACTCGTCCAGCGCGCGATTGCTCAATTCCAAACTCCTTGCTGATAGCCACAATTCCAGACCTCGGTGATCCTGCCGTCGACGACCCGGAAGATCTCCATGCTGCCGATCTGGACTTCTGCGCCGTCCTTGAGGGTCATCGGGGACTGGTAGACGATGGCGACGTGCTCGCCGTCGGCACCGGCGACCACCAGGTTCAGCTCGAATCGGATGGTCTCGAACATGGCCCAGTGATCGATGATGCGATTGACCGCCTGCTCGTGCGTGAGCACTGTCGCCTCCCCGACCTCGTGGCGAGTCACCGTGTCGCCGATCAGTTCCTCGGCGAGCGCGAAATCGCGCTCGTTCCAGACCACGAGGTTGTACAACTCGACGACCTCGCGGGCCGTCCGAGTGGAAGCCATCAGTCCGCCACCGCGCGCAGGAAGCGCTCGGACACCCGCTGCACGCGGCGGGAGAAGATGTGCCCGACGTGGCTGCCGTCATACCAGTACAGCTCGCCGCCCCAGCGCTCCTGCAACGCGGTCGTCGGCTCGCGCATCGCCATCCGGTCGTGCCATGCGCCGACGATCAGCCGACGTTCGGGTGGGGGCGCCGGGTCGACCGCCAGCGGGTCGATGACCGATGTCAATCGCGAGACGACGGGCGAGGTGAGTAGCTCCGAGAGCCCGGACCGTCCCCGGCCGAAGCGATTCACGTGGCGTGCGATCATCCCGTTGAGCCCCAGGATTGGCGTATAGAGCGCCACCGCGTCGATGTCCCGCTCCAAATGCGAGACCAGGGCGGCCACCGGGGTGCCCATCGAAATACCTGATACCACAACGGCGGTGGCCTGCGACCGCACCCAGCGCACCACGGCACGCACCTCGGACACCGAGCGCATCATGCCCGCCACGTTGCCCAGCGGATCCATATCCGGGTAGGCCGGCCATTCGCGCTTCCGGCAGCCATGGCCGGGCTGCACCGGCATGGCGACGTTGAACCCCAGCTTGTGATGGATCCGCCCGATCCGGGCCAGCACCAGATCCTCTGTGCCGCCCTGGCCGGCGCCGTGGATCCAGACCAGCCACGGCCGCGGGCCATCGGTGTGCCGGCACACGTGCACCACCGCGCGTGCCGGGCCCCCCAGGCCCTCGGCCGCCAGCGTCGGGGGCAGCGCCGGATCATGCTCGAACGTCACCCGCTCGTACGCCAGTCCGGCGATCCGCCGCCGCTGAATCGATGTGGTGCGCAGCGGTTTCGGGTCGGCGTGCGCACCGTCGATACCCAGTTGCGACAGTTCCTCGGCGGCTTGTTCGCACCCGGCCAGCGGCCGCACCTTTTGGCTGATGTCGCCGCCCAGCACCGAAAAGCCGCAGAGCACAAGCTCGTCCAGCATGACCTCGCCGAACTGACGCGCGCCGCGTGGCGACACCGGTTTCCAGCCGGTCGACTCTCTGAGGCCGGCCGCCGTGCGCGGCAGCACCAGCGCGAAGTCGCGCGCGACATCTGTCGTCCGAGTCACCAAAGACATGCCATTGCCTCCGTCTAAGCGAGCTTGAAGCCGGTGTAGCCGGCAGTCGCGATCTCGTCGCAGCGGCGCCGGTATTCGGGAATCCCGCCGACGTAGCCCATGTACATCCGCTTCTTGCCCGGAACGTTGCCGCCGTTGTACCACGAGTTGCACGTCGGGTGGACGAGCACCGTCGGCGCGACGAGCGCGGTGGTGTGCTCGATCCACTCCTGCTGCGCGGAGGCCAGGGCCTCTATCGTGCGAATTCCGTTGGCGCGCAGGTGAGCGATGCAGTCGCCGATCCACTCCACATGCTGCTCCAGCGCCGCGACGAAGTTCGTGGCCGCGCTCGGGCTGCCCGGACCCTGGACCGTGAACAGGTTCGGGAAACCGGCGACCGCCAGCCCGAGATAGGACAACGGGCCCTGCCCCGACCAGAATTCGCCAAGGGAGAGCCCGTCGCGGCCACGGATGTCGATGCGGCTCAGCGCGCCGGTCATGGCGTCAAACCCGGTGGCATACACGATGACGTCGAGCGGGTAGCTGCCCTGGTCCGTCTCGATGCCCGTCGATGTGACCTCGCGGATCGGTCCGTCGCGCAGATCGACGAGCGTGACGTTGTCCCGGTTGAATGTCTCGTAGTAACCCTGGTCGATGATCGGCCGCTTGCAGGCGAACGGATACTCGGGCACCAGCGCCGCCGCGGTCTTCGGATCTTTGACGATCCGGGCCACCGCCTCGCCGTACAGTTTGGCGGCCATCCGGTTGGCTTCGATGTCGAAGAAAACGTCGCCCCAATTCAGTGCGCCCAACACGCCGTTCTCCTCGATCGCGCGCAATTGCTCCTCGCGCGTCGCCGATTTCAGCGGCGGCTTCTCCAGCATGCCGAGCAGCACCGAGAAGGCGCTCAACCGTGCGGCTCCGATCGGGTGCGCCCGTTGGGCCGCGCGAATTTCGCCGTAGTGGGCCTTCATCTCGTCCAGCTCGCCGGGCTCGAATTGCCGCACCCGCCACGGCAGGGTGTATGCCGCCGAACGCTGGAAGACGCAGAGTTGCAGGGCTTCCTGGGCGACGACCGGGATGAGCTGAATGCCGGTCGAGCCGGTACCGATGACCCCGACCCGCTTGCCGGTCAGATCGATACCGTCCTTCGGCCACCGACTGGTGAACAGCGACGTCCCGGCGAAGGACCCCATGCCGGGGATGTCGGGTTCCAGGGCCACCGACAGAATGCCCGACGCCGCCACGACGAACGGAACCCGGAAAACCTCACCACCCTCGGTGTGCACCGTCCATTCGGCGGCATCCTCCTCGAAGTTCATCGCGACGACCTTGGTGTGGAACTGTATGTCGCGGCGCAGGTCGAGTCGGTCGGCGACGAAGTTCAGATACGCCTCCACCTCGGCCTGGGCCGGCATCGTCTCCGTCCAAACCCATTCCTGCTGAATCTCTTCAGAGAAACTGTACGAGTACTCGATGCTCTCGATGTCACATCGCGCGCCGGGATAGCGATTGAACAGCCAGGTGCCGCCGACGTTTTCGGCCATCTCCAGCACGCGAACGCGCAGCCCAAGTTCCCGCAAGCGGTGCAGCATGTACAGACCGGAGAACCCGGCGCCGATAACGAGCACGTCGAGACCTGGGCCCGGCACAGGATCCATCCGCACGTCCCGTGCACCCATAAAGCGCTCCTTGCCGCACCCTGGACTTCCGCCGACTTGCTGAAATCTATACTGTAACGAACTTAGTATCAGCGAAACCACCGAACCAGTGGGAGGCGGCATGCGGCCGGAACTCGCCGACCTGGTTGATCCTGGCCAGACCGCGATCGTCGCCCAGGAATGCCAGGGTGCGGTCATCGGCCCGGATGCGGGACTGGCCATGCTCGCCGAAGAAGCCCGCCGCGTCGCACTGCCCAACATCGTGCGGCTGTTGCCGGCGGCGCGCGCCGCCGGCGTGCACATCGTGCACTGCCTGGTGCAGCGACGCCCCGACGGACTGGGGTCCAACCACAACGCCAAGATCTTCGCCATGAATACTGGCCCCGGAAAGGGACGGGTCGACATCGCCCCGGGCTCCCCCGGAGCGGAAGTGCTCCCCGAATTGGGGCCCGAGCCAAGCGATCTGATACTGCGCAGATGGCACGGCGTCGGCCCCATGGGCGGCACGGATCTCGATGCGGTGCTCCGCAATCTCGGCGTGTCCACGATCGTCGTGGTGGGTGTCTCGCTGAACATCGCGATCCCCAACCTGGTCATGGACGCCGTCAACGCCGCCTACCGTGTCGTGGTTCCCAAGGACGCGGTGGCCGGGATTCCGACCGAATACGGGGATGCCATCATCGCCAACACCCTGTCGCTATTGGCGACCATCACCACCACCGACGAGTTGCTGAAGGTATGGGCGACACCGTGACCGGCGCGCCCGAGACCGCACCGGAGTCCAGGGGCGGCTTCCCAGAGGTCAGGCCGGCCGAATACGCCCCCGACGAGCTGGGCGAGTTCGTCGCCGCGCTGCACCGCCTGCAGGACCTGACCGTTTCCACCCGCCCGGACGATGCCGCGTGGGCCGCCGCCGCCGAGCATCTCCGCAACGCGTGCGCGCTACTGGACGGCCATCAGGTTCCCGAAACCGAGGCCATCGCGGGGCGAGTGCTGAGCCTGCCGGGCTTTGGTCATCCGCTGCTGCCGCCGTGGATCGTGACCGCCGCCCAGGCCGAGGGCGTCATCATGGAGGGACACTTCACCCAGTCCCACGTGGGCGGAAACCACGCGGTGCACGGCGGCATGATCCCCCTGTTCTACGACTGGCTGTTCGGCTTGGTGGTGTTCTCCGCCGAAATCCGCCCGACCCGCACGGCATACCTGCATGTCGACTACCGCGCCATCACACCGATCGATGAGCCGCTGATCGCCCGGGGACAGATCACCGAGGTAGACGGCAGGAAGGTTTTCGTCTCGGCCACGATGACCGCCGCCGACGGAACGCTGCTCAGCGAGGCCACCGGTCTCATGGTGAAGTTGCTCCCCCACCAGCCGTGAGAGGCACGATGTCAGGTCCGGAAAAGCAAGTGGCGGGTGCCGACTCTTGAAGTATCGACACCCAGTAGCGTCCGAAATAGTGGGTTCTGAAACGTCCGGTCGGAAGAAGGCGGAGCTGTACTGAAATGGTCAAGGTAATGGAGGGCTTTCGGGTCCTGGAACTGGCGCAGTTCACCTTCGTTCCGGCGGCTGGGGCCATCCTCGCCGACTGGGGCGCCGACGTCCTGAAGATCGAGCACCCGCTGCGCGGCGACACCCAGCGCGGCTTCATCAACATGGGCGGCATCCAGGTCAACCCGGACCGGCACCCGCTGATGGAACACCCCAACCGGGGCAAGCGCAGCGTCGGGGTCGACGTGTCGACGCCGGGCGGCCAGGAAGTCATCTACGAACTGGCCAAGACCTCCGACGTCTTCCTGACCAATTACAAGCCCGCGCAGCGTCAGCAGCACAAGTTCGACATCGAGCACATCCGCGCGGTGAACCCGAACATCATCTACGCGCGCGGTTCGGCCTACGGCGACAAGGGCGCCGAGCGCGACGTCGGCGGCTACGACGGGACGGCGTTCTGGACCCGCAGCGGTATCGGGTACGCCTTGACGCCCGAGGAACTGGGCGGCGCGCTGGGACAAGGGATTCCCGCGTTCGGCGATTCCATCGGCGGCATGTTCATCGCCGGCGGCATCTCGGCCGCGTTGCTGCATCGTGAACGCACCGGCGAGGCCGTGGAGCTTGACGTGTCGCTTTTGAGCACAGCCTGGTGGGCGGCGGGCGCGAGCATGACGCAGGGCATGGAAACGGGCGAAGTGATGCGCACGTTCATGCCGGGCTCGGCCGCCGCGATGTCGATAAATCCCTTTATGGGTAACTATTTGACCTCCGACGGCGGCACGATCAATCTATGCATCATCAGCCCGACCGGCCTGATCCGCGACACCTTCGAGCACCTCGGCATCCCCGAGGCCGCCGACGATCCCCGCTTCTCCGAGGTCTTGCCATTGATCCAGAACTCAGAAGCGGCCGCCGAGTTGATCGCAAAGGCCTTTGTCACCAAGCCATTTGAGTATTGGCGGCAGCACCTGAAGACGATGAAGGGTCAGTGGGCGCCCTTCCAGAGCTTGATCGACCTGGCCTCCGACGAGCAGGCCATCGCCAACGACATGATCTCCGAGGTGGAGCTCGCCAGCGGCGGAGAACCGTTCAAAGTCGTGCGCGGGCCGGTTCAGTTCAACCACGAACCACTGGTGACCACCCGGGCCCCGCAGGCGTCGGAGCACACCGAGCTCGTGCTCATGGAGATCGGCATGGAGTGGGACCGCATCGAGCAGCTCAAGGAAGAGGGCGCTATCGCGTAAACCGCCGCGGCGACGGTGCAGAGCGGGAGCGATGAGGAGCGGCGGTGATAAATTATTTCGCCATCGCCGGGGTGGTTGTGCATCCGTTCGGTCGTTTCGAGGGGTGGTGGTTGTTTTCCCTCATGTGAAGTACCATATCAATACCCATAGGGGTATTTCTGCTTTCGCGACCAATCTGCGAAAGATAGCCGGTCGGCTTAAGCAGGACCGGGGTGCAAGGCGACAAGGAGCAACCATGACAATCGGCCTGAGTGCGAAGCTGGACACCACATTCGAGGACGCGGTCGAACGGACCACTCGAGCTCTCGCAGATCAGGGTTTCGGCTTGCTGACCAGGATCGATGTCAAATCAACACTGAAGCAAAAACTCGACGCGAACATGGAGGACTACCTGATTCTGGGTGCCTGCAATCCGACGCTGGCGCACCGAGCATTGGAGGTAGACCGCCAGATCGGACAGCTGTTGCCATGCAACGTTGTGGTGCGAGCCGATCCGGACAGCCACGGCGACGCGGTACTGGTCGAGGCCATGGACCCCGAACTTATGATCAAAGTCGTCGACCAACCTGCGCTGCGGGAAATAGCCGATGAAGCAGCCTCCAAATTGCAGGCCGCGATCAGCGCACTAGTGCAACCTGCTGGCGCGCGGTAGCTCCCCGCAGTAAAGCCCATCGGCCTAGCGACGGCTTGCCGCCGCGGGCATCTTTGACGCGGACCTTGTATCGCGGTCATCATCGAACGAGTTCGGGCGCTTGGTAGTTGCCGCGTCGGCGTCCTCGCCCAGCAGAAGCGAACGAACCAGGCTGCGCGGTCCGAAGGGCCGGAGCATGTAGCTGGCCGGGCGCGGCCGCACCTTCTGCGGCCACCAGAACCACCGTCCAAGCAGCGCCGCGATCGACGGCGTCATCAGTGAGCGCACGACCAGAGTGTCGAACAGCAGACCAAGGCCGATCGTGGTGCCGGCCTGGCCAATCGACCGCAAGTCACTGGCCGCCATCGACATCATGGTGAACGCGAAGACCAGGCCTGCTGCTGTGACCACACCGCCGGTTTCGCCCATCGAGCGGATGATGCCGGTCCGCAGCCCCGCGTTGATTTCCTCCTGGAACCGCGAGACGAGGAGCAGGTTGTAGTCGGATCCGACAGCCAACAGAATGATCAACCCGAAAACCGGGGCGATCCAGTTCAGCTCAAGGCCCAAAATATGCTGCCAGACCAGCACCGACAGCCCGAAGGCGGCGCCCAGCGAAAGTAGCACAGTGCCTACGATCACCAGTGACGCGACCAGAGCTCGCGTGATGATCACCATGACGACGAATATCAGTGTCAGCGCGGCTATTCCGACGATCAGAAGGTCGAATCTCGAGCCGGTTTGGATGTCGTTGTAGATGGCCGCAGTCCCGGTGAGGTAGAACCTTGCGTTGGCCAGGGGTGTGCCCTTCACAGCCTCGTGCGCGGCGTTGAGTTCGGGCTTGACGGCCGCGATTCCTTTTGGGGTTGCCGGGTCTGCGTCGTGGGTGATGATGAACCGCGCGGCCTTGCCGTCCGGCGATAGGAAGAGTTTCAGGCCGCGTTGGAAGTCGGGGTTGTCGAACGCTTCCGGTGGCAAGTAGAAGTAGTCGTCGGCCTTTGACGAGTCAAAGGCCTGGCCCATCGCGCTGGCCGTGTCCGTCATCCGTGACATCTGCGTGACCAGTCCGGAGAAGCTGCTGTGCAAGGTCAACAGGGTCCCCTGCATGGACTGTGCGACAGCGATGATCGGCGGGAACTGTGCGAGCATTTGGGGCAGCACCGCATTGATGGTGGTCATGTCGTTGAGCAGGGTGCTCATATTCTCGCTGAACTTGTCCACGCCGTCGATCGCCTCGAACACCGATTTGGTGGCCCAGCAGGCGGGAATGTTGAAGCAGTGTTGTTCCCAGTACAAATAACCACGCACCGGCCTCGCAAAATCGTCGAAATCCGCTAAATGGTCTCGCATCTCGTCCAGCGTGGCCCTCATGTCGCCCATGTCGCCGACCATGTGATGAGTCGTGTTGGTCATCTGGCCCATCAAGCCATACATGCGTTGCATCGAGCCGATCATGACCCCGAGATCGTCGCTGATCTTGAGCATGTCTGCCATCCGGTCCTTCATGAACTGCAAGTTCTGTTGTATGGGCAGCGCCTGCATGCTGACCTGAAAAGGTATCGAGCTGTGCTCGATTGGGCCTCCCAAAGGCCTCGTAATGCTTTGCACCGTCGCGATACCGGGCGTCCGGAAGACATCCTTGGCAACCCGGTCCAGGATGATCATGTCGCTTGAATTCCGCATGTCGTGATCACCCTCGACCATGAGGATGTCGGGATTGAGCCTGGCGGCGCTGAAATGGCGCTCTGCCGCGGTATATCCGACATTCGAAGGCAGGTTCGACGGGATATAGAAGCGGTCGTTGTAGCTGATCTTCATGCTGGGGACGACGAGCAGCCCGACGAGTGCAATGAGCAACGACGCCACAAAGACCGGCCCGGGCCAGCGGGCGGCGGCGGTACCGATGCGCCGCCACCCCCGCGTTTTGATCATCCGTTTCGGATCGAGCAGACCAAACTGGCTGGCCACGGCGACGACGGCCGGCGCCACGGTCAGCGCCCCAGCGATCACGACGAGCAACCCCAACGCGGACGGAATGCCCAGGGCCTTGAAATAGGACAACCGCGCAAAGTGCAGGCAGAACGATGCTCCGGCAATAGTCAGCCCCGACCCCAAGATGACGTGATAGGTCCCGCGGAACATCGTGTAGTAGGCCGTTTCCCGGTCTTGACCGGCCTGACGCGCCTCTTGATAACGCCCAATGAGAAATATCGCGTAATCCGTTCCCGCCGCAATGGCCAAAGACGACAACATGGCGACGACGAAAGTCGAAAAACCCAGCAGGTCGTAGTTCCCGAGAATCGCGACGACTCCCCGGGCCGTGAGCATCTCGAGGAAGACCACAAAGAGAACGAGAAGCACGGTGCTGACGGAGCGATAGACGATGGCAAGCATGATCATGATGACCGCGCCGGTCACACCCATCATCTTGAACATGCTCTTGTCGGCGGCCTCGGTCATGTCCGTGGTGAGCGCACCTGGACCAGTGACGTATGCCTTGATTCCGCCCGGTGGCGGTGACGAGTCGACGATCTTGCGGACTGCGTCGACGGACTGGTTCCCCAGGGTGCTGCCCTGGTTGCCGGCCACGTTGAGTTGGACGTAGGCGGCCTTGCCGTCCCCGCTCTGAGAGCCCGCGGCAGTGATGCGGTCTCCCCACAGATTCTGAACGTGCTGTACGTGTTTGGTGTCGGCCGCCAGGTTCTTCACCAAACCGTCGTAGTAGGTATGCGCATCATCGCCGAGTTCTTTGTTGCCTTCCACAACAACCATCACCATGTTGTCCGAATCGGACTCCTGGAACTTCGCACCGATGTGCTTCGCGGCGATCATCGCCGGCGCATCTTGCGGCGACATCGTTACCGCATGCGCTCGCGCGACGAACTCTATCCACGGCACTAGAACGTTCACGGCGATCGTCAGAAGTAGCCAGGCCACAATGATCGGCGTCGCAAACGTGCGGACCATCCGCATGAAGAGCGGGCGGCTGTCGTTGTCCTCCTTGACGTTCATGCGGCCTTCACCAAACAAAAGGTCTGGGCGTGGTGTCCGCTGGAAGATTGCTCGTCGCGGATTTCCCCGTTGACGAGGATGCGACAGCCGATGCTGTCGCTATCGCCTTGAGCTACCACGTTGGCAACGACAGCCGGGATTGTCGTCGCGAGCGTGAAGGTCCACGGCAGGCGATTGAAGTTCGCTTGTTCGGGCACTGCATTCTTGTTCAAATAACTCACGCTGCCTGCGGAGTCGCCGGGACCGAAAACCTCGTACGTCACAATCTTGGGATTGAAGGGCACGATTGCTTCTGCGCTCCGACTTGTCGACGAAAAGATCTCGTCGGACCCGAAAACGCCACGCAGCCGATCGACAGCCATAGCACCAACCGCAACTGCCAATACCACCACGAGCGGTATCCAAGCTCGCTTGACAAGGGTGAGCATTGTGGTTCCATTCGTTTGATCCGCTAGTAACGCAGTCTCACGCCGACGCTGCTCGGCAGGACAGGGCCGTAAGGCCTTCTTTTAGAGGGCATTCGGAACACACCGGCTGCGGTCGCCCCGACACGTGCGAAGATCGGCGGCCAAGATCTCCAGAGGCTGGCACATCGACCTCCTCATCTTGACCCGTTATTCGACGTCAGAACTGATGACAATATACCCTACCCGGTATGGCATATGACGGAGAGGATCTGTGGGTAGCGTCACGGCCATGCAAAGAGGCTGCGGCGTTTGTCACGCGGCTTCGAGCGGCGCCAACGCAGAATTCAACCCGCGGCAGCAGTCTTTCAGCGACGCTGGAAACGCGGTTCGGCGAAATGGGTGGGGACCGGGCTCAACCCGGTGTGCGCGATTTCGCGGGCCACGGGCAGATCCTGCACCACCACGCGGCCAGTCCATCCTGGGTGGTCCAGAGACGGGATGTCAGGCAAGCGCGAGAAAGAGCTTCTCCAGTTCGGCCTCAGTCAGTGGGTTTCTTCCTTTTGCCCCTTTGCCGGTCGTGCATTCGCGCAGGCCGGTGGCGACGATCTTGAACCCGGCGCGGTCCAGCGCTCGCGATACCGCGGCCAGCTGTGTGACGACGTCCTTGCAGTCGCGCCCCTGTTCGATCATCGAGATCACGCCGGCAAGCTGGCCCTGCGCGCGCCGCAGCCGATTGAGTACTGCGGCAATGCTTTCTTCGTCACCAACCATCAGGGTCCCTTCGCTAGTGATGACGTCCATCATAGCCCGGGGGGTATTAACCCAGTTTGGCCGAACTGAGGCTGCCGATATGTGGGCGGACTCCGCTGTAGGTTACGAGCCATCCGCGACGCTCATCGGGGCAGCCCCGCCGCAGGGTCAATGCGCTGCCGTCATCGAGTCGCTGGTGCACGACAAATCGACTGCCCGAAAGCATTTGAAAGACTTCGTCGATACCGCTGCCGTCAACTCCGCCATTCACGTGGAATCGATCGAATCTGGGGCAGTCGACACCTTCTTGAACCTGATGCAACTGCGGGTAGTGGTAGCCCAGATTCGCAGCGAACGTGACGATGGCTCCCCCACCGGCAACCGCCGGCCCGTGCACCGCTGGGCCACGACGTGCAGCAGCCGCTCCCGCGGCAGCAGGAAGTGGGCTGTGACAGCTACGGTTTCGGCGGCGTCGAGTGCGGGTTCGGTCAACAGCGCACGGATATCAGCTGGTCGATCCAGCAGATGATCGTGTGTAACTCGCCCGTTGCTGGCTTCCAGAACTTCCGGCACGGTGCGGCTATCCGAGAACTCGAGGGATAGCCCTTCGACGGAAGCCATCTAGCGTATGCCCCTTGTCAGGACACCTTCTTGACCGGCGGCGAGTAGCTGGGCTTGCCCAGACCGAGTACGTGCTGGCCGATCATGTTCCGGAACACCTCCAGCGTCCCGCCGTAGATTCCGACCAACGGGGCGAAACGGTAGATGTATTCGGCGCAGCCGTCGTCGGCCGCCCCGTCAGTCCCAAAAGGCAGCGTCGACGCCGCGCCGAGTATGTCCATCAGCTCCGGTGAGATGTCTCGCATCGTCTGTGCGATGGCTACGCGGCCGAAGATGCCGGGCGAGCTGAGCGCCACCTCCAGCCGGGCGGCGCTGCGGCCCAGCCGATAGGCGACCGACCCGTCGTCGAGCAGTCGGCGCCCGCTGGGGTCCGGCTGTGTCACCCGCGCGGCGGCCGCATCCACGGCCGCCGCCATGAACCCGGCCTGGTGCATCATGATCGAGTTGTCCTGCAGACCGTCGGGCGCCGCGGCGACGTCGCCGTGTTCGGCGTTGAGGGGCTCGCGCACCACCGTCCAGCCCCCGTTGACGTCGCCCAGCCGGTACTTGTCTTCGACGCGGACGTCGCTGTAGTAGACGATGTTGGTCCGGTCGCCGTCCACGGTGCGGATGCCCTGGATCTCGATGCCCGGCAAGTTCAGCGGAACCAGGAACATGGTGAGGCTCTTGTGCTTTGGCGCATCGGGAGCCGTGTTGGTGATGAGGAAGACGTATTGGCAGTTGTGCGCGCCGGTGGTGAACATCTTCGAGCCGTTGATGATCCAGGCCCCATCCCCTGAGCCATCACGCACCGCGCGGGTCTTGCAGGTCGCGACGTCCGAGCCGCCTTCGGGTTCGGTGTAGCCGAGGCACAGCCGGACATGGCCGCTGAAGACCCCGGGCATCACCTCGTCCTGCAGTTCCGGTGAGCCGAACTTCGCCACCGAGCGCGCCACCATCGCGGTGGTCCCCCAGGTCACCCACGGCACATGCACGCGCCGCTTCTCCTGCTCCCAGATCCGCCGCCGAACCCGGCTGAAGCCGCCTTCGGGCGCCGCCTTCCATTCGCCGGCCAGATAGCCTGCGGCGCCGATCTTGAGGTGCAGGCCCTCGTCGAAGTTGTCGCCCGTCTCTCGGTCGCGACGCCTGACCTCGTCGGTCATGTGCGTGGCGAGAAAACTTCGGGCCTCGTCATAGAACGCCTGGTCCTCGTCGGACAATTCGACGCGGGAGAAGTCCACCGTTGAGCTCCTGTCCTAAACCCGAACGGCTTCGCGGGCGGCAACAATCTCCGCGACGCGCAGGGCCGTGGCACCCGGGTCGCCGCCCGCCAACGGCCAGCCCCTGGCTCGTACCAGGTATGCCGTCGCGGCGGCCTCCGCCGAAACCCCAAGGCCGCCTTGGACATGGACCGCCATGGTGGCCGCCTTCGCGGCTTCCTCAGCCATGAACACGAACGCCGACGGCGCCAGATCACGGCGCTCCTCGGGCTCGTTGTCCAGGAACCACGCGGCCCGGCGCGCGAGGTTGCGCCCGCCCTGGACGGTGATGGCCATGTTCGCCAGCGGATGCGAAATGCCCTGCAAGGTCGAGATGGGCACGCCCAGTGTGTAGCGGGTCTTGGCAAACTCGGCCGCGATGGTCATCGTCTCCTCGACCAGACCGACCAAGGCGGCGGCGGTCAGCAGTCGCCATTCATCCAGCGCCAGTTGGTAACTCGCGAGCGCATCGGGGCCCTGCGCCACGACGGTACGGGTGTCGGCGGCGCCCGGGTCCACCCAGGCCATCGGCAGCCGGCCGAGGTTGTCAACCTTCGCGGGCCTGGTGTCGAAGGTGAGACGGACGACCTCGTCGCCGTCCCGGACGATGATGTGATCGGCGATCGACCCGATCGGAATGAGGCGCGGCCCCTGCACGCTGTCGAGACGCGCATCCAACGCGGCGAGTTGTTCGCCGTCCGCCACCCCGGCCGTGTCGACGCCTAGCGCCCCCAGGCGCGCCAGCAGTCGCGCGGCGCATACGTGGTCGATCCATGGGACCGGTGCCAGGACCCTACCGATCTCTTCGGCCACCAGCGTCAGGTCCACCAGTGTCGCACCGTCGCCACCGGACGACTCGGGCAACGCCATCGTCGAGGCACCCATCGCGCACAACCGCTCCCACAGAGACTTGTCGAAGCCGGACGGCTCCGCCGCACGCACGGTTTCGATCGAGCAGTGCGTCTTGAAGAACTGTTTGTAGGCGGCCTGCAGGTCTACGTGGTGTTCGGACAGGCTGTAGTCCTGTCTGCGCAGTTCGTAGCGATCCATCGTCAGTGCTCCTGTCCGAACAAGAATTCTTTTGTGTTGTTGGCGGGGTGATTGGCCTGAGACTGGCTCATGTGGACACTTCTGCGTCCACACCGGCCAGCGCTGTAGCGGGAAGTTGTGCTACGGCAACCTGTTTGGCCCACCGGTAATTGGCCTTGCCGTTGCCGAGTCGCTGAATCTGGTCGACGATCAGAACGGCCTTCGGCGCCTTGAAATGTGCCAGTTGTGACTTGCACAGAGTCGTCAGTTCGGCTTCTCCGACCGCGCCGGATTCCGGCTGCAACGCCACCAGTGCGACGACTTCCTCACCCCACCGCTCGCTGGGCCGACCCACCACCAACGCGTCGGCAACACCGGGGTGGGTGCGCAGCACTTCTTCGACCTCTTCGACGAAAACCTTTTCACCGCCGGTGTTCACCACCAACGAATCGCGCCCGAAGAGCCGCAGCGTGCCGTCGGAGTCGATGCTCGCGCGGTCTCCCGGGATCACCACACGTTGCCCGTCGACCTCGGGGAAGGTGGCCTCGGTGCCGTCGCGGTCGTTGAAGTAGCCCAGCGGAATCCGGCCGGTGCGGGCCACCCAACCGATCTCGGGATCACCGGGCCGCAGGAACCTGGTGCGATCCTGCGACACCACCGCTCCACCCTCGCGAAGGTGGAAGGTTTCGCTCTGCTTGCCGCCATGGCTGTGACCGAATCCCATGTTCCCGGATTCCGACGAGCCGTAGCCGTCGATGACGGTGACCTGCGGCAGCTTTTCCATCAACGCGCGCTTGAACTTTGGGTTGGTGGCCGCGCCGCCGGTGCCGATCCCCTTCAGCGACGACAGGTCGTAGGAGCCTCGCTGCAGCTCGGCGGTCAGCGGTCCGGCATAGGCGTCGCCCACCATGGTCATCATGACGACGCCTTCACGCTCGGCGGTTTCCCACACGTCACGCACATCCAGTTTCCCGCGCCCGTCATAGAGCACCGCCGTCGCTCCTTGCATGATCGCGGCGAAGGCGGTCCACATGCCGGCGGCGTGCATCAGCGGGGAGACCGCGAACCATGGCTGGCCGCCGTCGCGCACCTTGGCGTGGATCTCGTCGACGCTGGCGTGGTCGGCGCCGACCATCGAGGAGACGTACATGTCGCTCTGTCGCCACAGCACGCCCTTGGGGCGACCGGTAGTCCCGCCGGTGCACATCATGATCAGATCGTCGGGCGATCCGGGCGCGGGGGCGCCGGAACCACCTTGTGCCAGCGCATCATCCAGCGATACCGCGCCCGGCAGTTCGGCGGCGTCGCTGCCGTCGTCGATCGAGATCAGCAGCTCGGTGCCGTCGGGCGGCAGCACCTCGGCGCAGCGTGCGCCGAGCGACCGGTGATAGATGATGCCGCGCGGCCGGACGTAGGCCAGCAGCTCGGCGACCTCCCGGGGCGAGTAGCTGTAGTTCACGTTGACCGGCACGGTCCGGGCCTTGAGGCACGCGATCACCGCGTCGGGGTACAGGTCGTTGTACATCAGCAGCGCAACCCGGTCCTGGCCGCACTCCCAACGGTTCAGCTCCTGGCGCTCCCTCTGGACGCCAAATCCGTTGGCGCTCAGAAAGTTAGCGAGCCGGGTGGTGCGTGTGGCCGATTCGCCGAAGGTACTGCGGCGCTCGCCGCACACCGTCATCGTGCGGTCGGGGATGACGTCAGCGATGGCGTCGAACGCCGCCCCGACTGTCCATTCGCTCATCGGGTGCCTAACCGTCCGTCGAAGTGAGTGCGGGGAACTGCGGCGGCCGCTTCTCCAAGAAGCTGGTGATGCCCTCGATGACGTCCGGCCGCGGCATCGCCTCGTGCAACAGGACCTCGGCCTGCGCGGTCGCTTCCACCACATCGCGCGTGGAATCGACGTACACCTGCTGCTTGATCACCGCCATCGAGGCCGGTGAACAGTTCCGGGCCACGTCCTCCGCGTATTCCAGGGTCCGCTTCATCAGGTCCTCGGGCGCGACAACCTCTTTCACCAGGCCGAGCTGGGCCGCCTCCTCGGCCAGAAAGGTGCGGCCACTCAGCAGCAGGTCGAGTGCGACGCCCCAGGTGGTCAACCGGGGAAGTATCCAGGAGATGCCGAACTCGGCGATCAGCCCGCGGCGGGCGAACACGGCGGCGAACTTGGCGCCCGCGGCGGCGAACCGCACATCGCACATCAGCGCCTGGGTGAGGCCGATGCCCACGCAGGACCCGTTGATCGCCGCGATGACCGGCTTGCGCAACGTGGTGACGAAGTGCGGCGGCCGCTCGCCGACCAATGCGTCCAAGTCCGTCTTGGCCGCCTTTTCCATGGTCTCGCCGTAATTCTTCGCGTCGCTCGGCGCGCCCAGATAGGCACCCGCACAGAATCCCCTGCCGCGGCCGGTCAGCACGATCACCCGGATGGCGGGGTCCTGCTCGGCACGGTCGACGGCGGCATAGAACCCGGCGGCGATGTCGGGGCCCCAGGCGTTCAGGCGATCGGGTCGGTTGAACGTGACGATTGCGACGCCCGTGGACGTAGCCTCATAGAGGACCGCGTCTTCGCCATCGGCGCTGCCCATCGACGTCTCCTCACGCACGGCTAGTGCTTCGATTGAACGGAGTTTCCAGCAGACTCATTTGTACCCATACTGTATACCCGCCAGTACCGTCCACAGTAGCCACCTTGCAAAACGGTGGAATTATTCCCTTTACCGGACGCCGTTACACGGTGCAAAGCGCAACACATGCCTTACGTGGCTACTGGAAGTTATTGCAGACCAACGGCTTTCAACTTGCGCGGGTTGCATGAGCGTCAGCATTGTTATATGTCCAGTACACAAACGGCCTGGTCAGCACAGGTGACGACGCGCCTATGCCTGCCACCGTAATTCCACCTCACCATGCTTTACCTTGCTGAATCCGTTGCTATGTAAGACTTTTGATTAGCGCGAAGCGCCGCCGTATCCGATACGGATTTGACCGTGACCACCCCCATAAATCCGCCATTCGATCAGTGGGGCGCTCGTCTTGTAACGGCACCGTTGAAGGAGGCAACCGTGCTGCGGAAGTTAATGGTTTCGGCGGAGCGGCAACTATCGCGGCGGCTGTTCGGCATGGCCCCGAACGCGCTCGCCGACGTTTCTGTACGGACCCGGTCCGGCAACACACGTTGTGAAGTGGGATCGGGAACCGTGGTCTGCCGATACCTGCCGGGCTTCTCGCAGGCTCCCGTTGATCCACCGCCCAGTTGTTCCCCTCCTCCCGGGACATACTTACGCTGCGGCGGGCCGGGTATTCACTGAGATCTCGCCGTGGTCACCTCGCGGCCCAGACAAATGACGACACGGTCGCACTCAACTACAAAGACGGCAGAAACGTCCGCACCACGTGCCCTGGGCCGATTGCGGCGGTGCGGTACCGGTGGCAAGGTTCTGACGTCGTGGCGGCGCAGCCGACTGTCTCTGCGGACAAAATCTTCCTACCGATCCCTGTCACCAAACACATCGACGCAGTCGGCGGCGTGCTCAACGATGAAATTACCTCGCACAGCGTTGAATCCGGTATCCGGTTCGGATCCCAACTGAGTAATGGGGGTGAAGACAAATGGTCAGTGCACAGACGCCGGAGCCGGAACCTGTGCCCGGCGATCACGCCGCAGTCAGCAGGTTGTTCCTTTTGGAACTCAGCAACGACCATGTCGTTTCGCTGAATCCGGACGGCTCGGACCGCAAGGTCATCGTCACCGGGTGCAGATATCCCGATGGCGTCGGGGTTGATGCCGCGGCGGGATACATCTATTGGACCAACATGGGAAATCCCGCGGCGGACGACGGTTCCATTGAGCGAGCTGACCTCGACGGGCAGAATCGCAGGACGATCGTTCCCGAGGGCGGCACGTTCACTCCCAAGCAGCTGCAGCTCGAAAAAATCAGCGGAAAGCTATATTGGTGTGACCGCGAGGGCATGCGCCTGATGCGCGCCGACCTCGACGGCTCGAATATCGAGACCCTCGTGGACACCAGCCAGGGCGACCCGCGACCGGGGCCGGATCCTACGAAGTGGTGCGTGGGCGTGGCCATCGATGTCGATGGCGACCAGGTCTACTGGACACAAAAAGGTCCCGACAACGCCGGCAAGGGCCGACTTTTCCGGGCTGGCATCGAAATTCCCGCAGGGCAAACAGCGGGTAATCGAACAGACATCGAACTTCTTTATGACGGACTTCCCGAGCCGATCGATCTAGAGCTCGATCTCAACAATCGCGTCATGTACTGGACCGACCGGGGCGATCCGCCGCGCGGCAACACGGTGAATCGCGCACCCATGGATTCCGATGTGAAGGACCGCCCTGCTCCCGAGATCATCTTCACGCACTTGATGGAAGGAATCGGGATCGCCCTCGATCGCAAGGGCGACCGAATGTTTATCACCGACTTTGGGGGCAACATCTTCTCGGCCAAGCTCGATGGTTCGGACCCGAAGGTGCTGCTGGTCGCGCAAGGAAACTTGACTGGCATCGCCTACTGCGAAATGTGTTGAAGGGAACTGCGGTAGCCGGGATGGACTCGCGCCCGCGCTGATCGAGCTCAACGAGTCTCGGCTACATCAGGCGGCGGTGCACTTCGAAGGCTAGGTACAGTTCGACGACATCCTTTGGCCGCGAAAGGGATCGGCCGCTACGCACCTCGATTTTGCGTAGCCGGTAGCGGACCGTGTTGGGGTGACAACAGAGTGCTTCAGCCGCATCGCGTACGCACGCATCATGGTCCTGCCACACTCGAAACGTTTCAAATAGCATTTCGCGTTCCTCGTCGGGAAGGTCGCTAAACCCGTCCAACGCAACGCCGACCGTTCTGATCATTGCCTCCGGTGCGCTGACTACGGCGGCGGCCAGGATAGAGCCGTCCAACATGGCGACGGAGGATCCGGAGTCGCCCCTGCCCCGCAACATCACTCGTGCGACATGAAGGGCTGCCGGTGTCTCACGTAAATCCTCGAAAGGCGCGCTGACGCCCACCCGGGCCGTTGTCATCCGAGCCATCAGGGCAACCACCGCGTCGAGCTT
Source organism: uncultured Actinomycetota bacterium (assembly GCA_963758775.1). Lineage (GTDB taxonomy): Bacteria > Actinomycetota > Actinomycetes > Mycobacteriales > Mycobacteriaceae > Mycobacterium. The sequence continues at coordinate 106,990 of CAVWWU010000007.1, read as the reverse complement.
TTCGTCGGACGTGACGCGCACGACCCCGACCTGCAGATCAGGCAGCAGACTCCACGCCGACGATATGTCAAGGCTGCGAAGCTTGGATTCGATATCGGGAAGCGGCTCGTCGCCCGCGACCGAGACCCGTGCGGCGATGACCACAAATGGACCGTTGGTGGGAAGCCGAAGCAAGCCCGCAATGTCCCGCAGATTCCAGGCGTCGAAACCGCGTCCCGTCACCAGACCATCGAGCCGATTCGACCGTTCCGACTCCTCGATCAGTAACTGTCGTTTCTGCTCGTCGCGATATCCGGCGACCACGACGGTGCCGATCAGTTCGGCGAAGGCGCTGATGCGGGCTTCGGTGTCGGCCGGCATGGGTTGGGGCTCAACCGAACCCACGGCCACCAGGCCCCAGACACATCCATCGACCACGACGGGAACACCGACCGCCGCGTGCACTCCGGCATCTCGTATCCGCGCCGCGAGTGAGCCGGTGCTGTGCTCGTAGCTGTCCATCCTCGCGGGCCGCCCCGTGCGCTGCACTCTCCCTGCCAGAGTGCTGCCGTCGATCGGGCTTCGGGTACCAACCGGCCACTTCGCTAGCTGCAGCCCCGGATGTTCAGCCGCGGCCAGCTTCGTCATTTCATTGTTTGACTCATAGCGCCACAATCCGGCGGTATCTGCGGAAGCACAGCGGCGCATTTCGTTGACGACCGCCTCGAACACCTCCGCCGGTTCCGCTCCCCGGGCCACCAGCGTCGCCAGGCGACGCAACGCTGCCTGATCGGCGGTGACCCGACGGTACTCGGCGTACAGCGTGACATCGTCGACGGACTCGGGCAGTCGCGAATCAGAATTTTCTTCGACGACTGGGAGTTCATCGGTGGCTTCACCCATAAATCACCAACCTTGTCGTTTCTTTGGGCTGCTTACCGGTGCGGCAGTGACTTTGTCTCCGTCTTCAGTCGAATGAGAAACCTGATCACTGACGACGATTTGTTTATGGTTGCCCCGCGGGCGTAGATGGCACCATTGGCGGGCGGACTATTTTTAAGGCCAAAGTGGCCTACGGCTAATGGGCGTCTCGGATTCCGGACCGCCCGAGGGATGGGCGGCGCGATGGAGCTGGTTGGCCGTCATCGCGAGCGCGCGGTGCTCGACCGGCTGATCGACGCTGTTCGTGCTGGTGAGAGCCGCGCATTAGTGGTGTCTGGCGAAGCGGGCGTGGGCAAGACCGCCTTGCTCGACTATCTGGCTGGGCAAGCTTCTTGGAGTGCCGCGTCGAGCGCGCCGCTGGTGTTCAGTCCGAGATGGAGCTGCCGTTTGCCGCGTTGCATCAGTTGTGTGCGCCCATGCTCGAGAAGCTCCGGGGCTTACCGGCACCGCAGCGAGATGCCCTGAAAATTGCGTTCGGAATGAGCTCAGGATCGGCGCCGGACCGGTTTCTGGTCGGGCTAGCGTTGCTGAGCCTGCTGTCCGAGGTGGCTGAGGAGCAGCCGCTTGTGTGTGTGGTCGATGACGAGCAGTGGCTCGACCGGGCCTCTGCGCAAGTCTTGGGCTTTGTTGCTCGCCGCTTGGGTGCGGAATCGGTGGGATTGATTTTCGCGGCCCGGGTGCCCAGCAGCGATATCGCAGGATTGCCCGACCTCGTCGTGGAGCGCCTGGGTGACAGAGATGCGCGAGCGCTGCTCGAAGCCGCCCTGACTGCGCCGCTGGACGCGCGGGTCCGCGATCAGATCCTTGCCGAGACTCGGGGCAACCCGCTTGCATTGCTGGAGCTGCCGCGTGGATTGACTCCGCAAGAGCTCGCGGGCGGATTTGGGCTGCCCACCGCGGCGCGAATATCCGACGGCATCGAAGAGAATTTCCGCCGGCGGATCGAAGTTCTCCCTGACCAGACCCGGCGCCTGCTGCTTATCGCGGCGGCCGAGCCGCTCGGCGATCCCGCGTTGGTGTGGGTGGCCGCGGCGCAGCTGGGGGTCGGCGCCGAAGCGACGGCGCCGGCGACCGAGGCGGGCCTGATCGAGTTCGGCACGCGGGTGCGGTTTCGCCATCCCCTAGTGCGCTCGGCGGTCTACGGGTCGGTATCCCCGCAAGAAAGACAATTAGTCCACGCTGCATTGGCGGATGTCACCGATGCACATCAGGACCCCGATCGACACGCATGGCATCGGGCGCAAGCCGCCGCTGGGCCGGACGAGGCCGTCGCCGCGGAGCTGGAGCGCTCAGCGGGCCGGGCGCAAGCGCGTGGTGGGATTGCCGCCGCGGCCGCATTTCTCGAGCGCGCAACGACGTTGACGCTCGATCCCGTTCGCCGCACCGAGCGGGCTATGGCCGCTGCGTCGGCTCAAATCAAGGCCGGCGCCTTCGCCACGGCGCGGGACCTTCTCTCCATCGCCGAGGCTGGGTCGCCGAGCGACTTTCAGCAAGCACGCATCGAGCTCATGGGGGCTGAGCTCGCGTTCCTCACCGATCACGGCAGTGAGGCCCCGCCCATATTGTTGAAGGCCGCCCGCCGGCTCGAGCCGATCGACCCAGAGCTGTCGCGCAGGACCTACCTGCAGGCCCTGACGGCGGGCTACTTTGCCGGTCGCCTCGCCCACGGCGGGGGTGCGTTGGAGGTGGCACATGCCGCCGCGACCGGCCCGTCGGCTTCACAACCCCTGCGCGCACCCGAGCTTCTTCTGGATGGCCTGGTAGCGCACTACATCAAAGGGTATGCGGCCGGATTGCCGATACTTCGCGAGGCACTGCGCGCGTTCGGCGCCGGCATGTCGGTAGACGAAGCGCTGCCCTTACACTCGGTGGCCGGCATCGTGGCCCGTTACACATGGGATGACCAGAGCTGGCAGGTGCTCACGGAGCGTCATGTCCAGCTCGCTCGAAGTGTGGGGGCGCTCAGTGAGTTGCCCGTCGCCCTCAATGCGCGCGCATTCATGCTGTTGTTTGCTGGTGAGCTCGCCGCTGCGGGCTCGCTAATCGAGCAGCGGCGGGCTTTAGAGGCGACGGGCATCAATCGCTTTCCTTACTCGGCCCTTGCTCTGGCGGCGTTCGCCGGTAAACAAGCCGAAGCGGCAACCCTGGTCGAAGCGATCGACCGGCACCTCAGCCTTGGAGGTGACGGCGTCGGGATCACCATCGTCGAGTGGGCGAGCGCGCTACTGAACAACGGCATCGGTAACTACAACGCGGCGGTGGAAGCCGCGCAGCGCTCCACCGAATATCTAGGGGAATGGATCACGCCGCCCTGGCCAGCAGTCGAGCTCATTGAGGCGGCCGCGCGCATCGGATGCGCCGAGATCGCCGCCGATGCCCTCCGCCGGCTGGCCGAGACCACCACCGTCAGCGGCACGGACTGGGCGCTCGGCATCGAAGCTCGTTCACGCGCGCTGCTGAGCGAGGGTGACGCCGCCGAGCGCAGTTACCGCGAGTCCATCGAGCGGCTTGGGCGTACCTGCATCCGCGCCGATCTCGCCCGCGCGCACCTGCTGTATGGAGAGTGGCTACGCCGACAGCGCCGCCGGATCGACGCGCGGGCACAGCTTCACATCGCCCACGACATGCTCGAGACAATGGGGATGGAAGCCTTCGCCGAGCGGGCCAGGCGTGAGCTAAAAGCCACTGGTGAAACGGCGCGCAAGCGCACCATCGCGCCCCGCGATGAGCAGCTCACTGCGCAGGAGGCCCAGGTCGCCCGGATGGCCAGCGACGGCCTATCAAATCCGGAGATTGGCGCGCGCTTGTTCATCAGCTCGCACACAGTCCAATATCACCTGCGCAAGGTTTTCGCCAAGCTCGGCATCAGCTCGCGCAGCCAACTCGACCGTGCCCTACTAGAACGCCAGCCGCCGACGCTGTCTGATCATCGGGGCCTCGAAAAACGTACAGACACCGACCTCGATTGACGGTGGACTAATAATTCGCGCTGGCGACTAGGAGATGCGAACGGACCGCGAAGGGCTGATGCCCGGCTCGCGGCGCCGGGGCGCTGCCTCAGATCGCGTGCCCGCCGAGTGGTCGACAGCAAATCGGGCCGACGGACAAGGGCGGATGCCTAGAATGAGGTGTTTCGCAGTGCCAGTCCAGTGAACGGTAGAAAGGCCACTCTGTGCGGCCCCCATCTGGCCCATTAAACGTCGGCGGCCAGCGGCTCGTGGCTCCGCCGATTCGGGGTCGGGCGGGCGAATTGAAGGTGATCGGCGAGCTGGTGGGGGCACTGATGCGGGGGCATCGGGGCGTGCTGGTCATCGAGGGACCGCCGGGCATTGGGAAGAGTCGGTTGCTGACCGAGGTGATGGTGCTGGCCCACAAGTGCGGGGGGCGCGTCCTGTTCGGTGAGGCTTTCGAGTATCAGCAAACGGTGCCGTTTTTCTCGCTGTTCACGGCGACGCTGCGCGCCGACCCCCCGGTCGGAGACGCCAAAGCGTTGCGCCAGTTGGGCAGCTCGGCGGACGTGGGCTACTGGGTGGTGCACGATCTGGCCGACGCGATTTTCGCGGCGGCGGCGCAAACCGCGCTGGCGATTGTGCTGGAAGACATCCACTGGGCCGATAACGGCACCTTGCTGGCGCTGCGATCGCTGGCGACCGCCCGGCCCGATGTGGCGGTGCTGTGGGTTCTGAGCGCCCGCACCGGTGCTGGTGGTCCAGCGCTCCAGGAGACGTTGTCGGCGCTGAAACGTGCGGAGGCCATATTTATGCGAGTAGCCCCGATGTCGCCGGGCGCGGTCGCCCACATGGTCTCCGACGCTGTACACGCGAACGCCGATGAGTCGCTACTGAATCTGGCCGCCAAGGCGCACGGCAATCCTTTCCTGGTCAGCGAGCTGATCGGGGGTCTGGACGAGGAGGGCCGGCTCGACGTGAGCGGCGGGCGCGCGGTGGCCAGCGGACACGCGCTGCCACGACGGCTGGGCGAAAATATGAAACAGCGGCTAGACCACCTGTCCAGCGGTGCTGGCGAGGCGGTGCGGGTGGCCGCGGTATTGCCGGACCGGTTCTCGGCTGGTCTGCTGGCCGCGATGCTCAACCGCCAGCCGGCGTCGTTGCTGTCGGCACTCGATGAGGCGGTGCGCGCGGATCTGCTCGTCGATGACGATGAGCAGTTGAGGTTTCGGCACGACTTGTTGCGCGAGGCCACCCGACAATCGTTGCCGCAGTCGCTGCGCCGGGCCATGGAGCGCCAATCGGCGTCGATCATGCTCAGTATGGGCGCGGCGCCGGCCGAGGTGGCCACGCAACTGGCGCGCAGTGCTGAGCCCGGTGACAGGGAGGCGGTCAGCGCACTGCGCCAGGCCGCTCACGCAGTTGGCCACAGTGATGCCAGTGCGGCCGCCGAGTTGAGCAAGCGCGCGTTGGACCTGTTGCCCACCGAAGACGCTGACCACGGTCCGCTGGTCGCCGAAACGGTCGAGTTCCTCAACCGGGCCAGCCGCTATGAGGAAGCCGAAGAGTTGGCCGTTGCGGCGCTATCGGAAGCGGCGTCGGCGCAAGAGGAGGCCGAGATTCGCCTGCGCCTCGCGACGAAAATTAAGCACACTACGCAGCGGCGCGTCGAGGAGAATCGTCGAGCGCTGCAGTTGGGCGATATCAGCGAGGTCACCCGGGCACGGCATCTGGCGGAGCTGGCCTACAACCTGGTGTACGACCGACGTGGGCAACAGCGAGCGGCGGCCAACGAGGCGGCCGAGGCCGCGGCAGCAGACCGGTGATCTCGAGGCCAGCATCATGGCCAACGTCACCCTCGCCATGCTCGATGGCGGAGACGGGGGCGCCGGCCGCGCTCTCCAGCGCCTCAAGGAGCTTTGCGCGCTCGTCCGCACGAGTGATGCTGCCCGCAGCTTATGACTTGGCCGCTGATCCACTACGCGACCCTGCTGACGGTGGTCGGCCGATTGGACGACGCTGCCGCCCAGGCCGCCGCGGGAGACAACAAGCCCGCCGGGCAGGCAATGCGATGGCCCTTGAACAGTGGGACATTATCGACGGGGTTGTCCACACGACTGCGGGCCGGTTGTTTGCTGCGCGCGCCGCGGTCGAGTTCGTCCCGCCCCCACCGCGGACGGGCGCGACCGAGCCGGACATGATCCGCATGGAGATTCTGGCCGAGGTGGCGGCACGAACAGATGACCGAACGTTGTTGCAGCAGACGGTTAATGATGCGCGCGACGCCTACTCCACTGGCTCATCGGTGGTACGTCGGGGAGCGGCGCACGTGCTGGCACTCGCGGCGTGGCAGCGGGACGACGTCCATGACGCGATGCGCTGGCTGGCCGGCGGCATTGCGCTATTCGAATCGCCACTCTGGCCCCAGGTCTTAGATCTCGTGATCTTGGGTGCGCGGGTTGCGTCGGCGGCTGGCGATGCCGGCTTGCGCGCACGTGTCCTGCAGGCCACTGACTTGCTCGATAGTGAGCACCCAGTGATCCCGCTGTTTACGGGCGTCGCCGGATATGCCCGCGGGATTCTCGAACGTGATGCTCAAGCACTGGTGACTGCAGCCGAATTGCTTCAGGTCTCGCCGCGGCCGCTTCTTTACGCCGCGGCTGCCGAGGACGCTGGCGCTGAACTCGCACGCACCGATCGTGGCGACGCGGCGCTGCATCAGCTCAATGCCGCATTCGATACCTACCTGGACCATGAAGCGCTCGCGGATGCGCGCCGGGTGGGCCGCGAGTTGCGCCGGTTAGGTGTGGAACGTCGCATTGTCAGCCAGCCGCGGGCAAAAACGGGCTGGGACAGTCTCACCGACTCCGAGCTCAAGGTGGTCAACCTGATTGCGCGGGGTGCCACCAACCGTTCTGTCGCAGAGCAACTGCGCGTCTCGCCCCACACCGTGAGAGCCCATCTGCGCAATGCGTTCGCCAAGCTCGGGGTCAGCTCCCGCGTTGAGCTGAGTCAACTCGCGCAGCGCCCCCCCCCCCCCCCCCCCCCTCGATTGCCACCGGTGGAAGGCCGAGAGCCAGGCCGACCGGAGGTTGAACGTCTGACGCCGTCGTTGCCGAGGACGGCCACATCACGCTCCCGAGGACGGCAGGCAGCTGGCGGCAGACCTGCCTGACGTGCCGATAGGCCACCTTCCCGTCGGGCCCGTCGCGCAGTATGCCGCCGCATGCCGGGTGCACGGCAGGGCATCGCCGGGACGGACGGGATACCTGGCGTGCTCAGCGGCTATTCATTCTCCGGCGTCACCGCGTGACCGCGTCGAGCCAGTGACGCCGGCAGGGCGGCGATGTCCAACAGCACCCCGCGCGTAGGCCGGCTCGGCTGATCAAGGAAGCGATCGCGCCCCGGCAGGAGTTGGGTCGCTGTCGGGGCCGTGTAGTCTACCGTCCCAGAAAAGGGCAGACCGTCCACGGGGGTGGAGCCAGCGCAGCGATGCCGACGTATTCGGTGACGGCTCGTACCGCACGGCGACCGAGGATCAGTGACCTCGTTCACGTCAGACGCGCCCAGCGCCCGACCAGCGGGCCGGGTCGGCGGGTCGATCGGCGGGACAGCGATCGCCCGGCCGGCCGGATAGGGACGCGGCGGCGGTCTCACCTCGTCGGGATCAGATGGCGTCCCGAGCTGTCTTAGTCGCCCCACCGGCCCCAGTTGGATAACTCTGATAGGTATGCCTCGACCCGGCCGCCGTTAGCCCGGCCTTCTCCGTACCGCAGTCGCATCGGGCATTTGAGCCTCCTTGTTCGAGCTTCGGAATGCAGACGGCTCGGCATGGAGCGCCTGGCGCTACACCACAGCCTAACAGCGCTCGCGGAGTCTTAGCCGCCGGCATAAAAGTCGGCGCGGACCATAGGCGCAGACACCTTGGCCGCGGGGCGCGGGGCGTCGTCAGGTGAGGGCGACCTCCCAGCCCCATCGGATCGAGACGCCGCTCACGGCGCTCAGCGCCCGCGCCGTTAGCTAGCCCACCGTCAACCCGCGCGCTCAGAGGTGGACGGCAGACAGACGTCAGCGCTCAGGTTGTCTCCAGACATCGACACGGTGACGTCTCACAACCCTGGGCCGGGGGTCGTGCGACCAGTAACCCGACACACGAGGGCGCTATGGCAAGAACTCGGACGGCAGGGACCGTCTATGCGAGCAGACACGGATAAGTCGCGCCCGTCGATTGACGATGAGCGGAAGCCTGACGCGAGCCTGACGGGACCGGATGTCTCGCCGCGCTGGCGACGGTCGCACTCAGCGCGCCAAATCGAGCTACTCGCGTACGGACGCCAAGAGCAGCCCCCGGCGGACCGCCATCAACTGTCGTCAGCATCTCCCTCGCCGAGTCAGCTCCGAAGCCTCACGGCTGGCTGGCCGACTTCACGGAGACGTGCCGCGCGGAGCATCGGCTAAACCGGGGCCGTACGCTATCGACGTCTCCCAAACCCCCAGGAGAGCCGTCAGCACGCGCCACGCCAAGCACTCCAACTGTATCTGCCGGCGATCGGAGCTCGCGCCAGCTACCTCGATCGCGCTGAGCGCAGCGGAATCCAGCGGGGGGACCGTGAACCTGACGCGGCACCCCGCTGACCTCGCGATCGAAACTATCCGCAAGCGCGGCTGGCAGGAAAACTATACTCCGACGAGAACTTCACCAAACATCTCGCGAAGCCACCACACGAAGACCGCCGCACCCGCGCTACACGCATCGATTATCGCAGTCCCGTTGGCCTGGTAGACCTTGGTTGGGTGCGTCCAACACTAAACTTCCCATCGCGGTGTGGGGATCCAGCACCCCGTTGTTGCCCGGTTGGCGATTGACAACGGTGCCGTCGTCCTGTACGTCACTGATCACGGTGGCCGCCAGGCCAATTCGGGGATACCAACCCTCCAACTTTTGCCCGGGGTATCGCGGCGGCGGGCTCCACTCCGGTGTTGTTCGATGGCGGCATCCGCAGCGCCACAGTCGCCGTGATCGCGTTGGCATTGGGAGCAACGGCTGTCGGTATCGGCCGGTCTTACGCCTATGCGCTCTCCTACGGCGGCACCGAGAGCTTGTCGCTCTACCTGAAGCCTTCCTGGCCGAGCTAGACCTATGCTTGGCGATCTGCGGATTCATAGTCATCGCGAGCCTTGAGAGGCCGGTTGCGTACTAGCACTGACATTTCTATATTTCAATGCTCGCAGCGAGCAGATACGCTCTGGCACCACAACTGTTGTAATCCAACGGCTTTCCTGGTCTGCCATATATTTCGGGCCGACCGGGTCCCGCGTTGCCATGAGATGTTCCCAATGATCGGCGCTCTTCGCGCAGAGAACGGAGCTCATCGGCTCCTGTCGGGGGCCTATCTATGACCGTCTCAATTCTTCGAACCGAGATCTCATGGTGGGTCCAGACTGGCTCAGCGCAGCCAGATCGTCACTCGCGCGGCAACGACCGGTGAGCTGCTGACGGACCGGTAGGCCATCGTCGCTGCAGCACACAGCGCCGACATCGTGCCGGTCGACAGCCTCGGCCTCGTCTCCCCCGTGATCACCCCGGTCCGCGTGTGGCGCAAATGTCGAACTTTGCCTCCCACGTCAAGGCCGCCGGAATGAACCCAAGACCATACCGCTTACCTTTTTTCGTAAGGCGTCGGGATCGATTAGCGGCCCCTTCGACGAGATCGTCTAGCCCCGGCACGTCAGTTGCTAGATTACGAGGTCGAGATCGGTCTGGTGATCGGCCGGGATATCTCGGTGGCACCGAGATCACGGAGTCTAATTTGCGCGCTTCATCGCCGGGCTGGTTGTGATAACGACGTCTCGGCTCGCGATGTCCAGCTGTCGAAAACTCAGTTCTATGAGGCTAAGTCGTATCCGTCGTTCACCCCGGTCGGCCTCGCCCTGGGCTGCTCGACGCCGACGAGCTCTAGCGTTTCGGCGATCTGCGCCTGCGATTGCGTGTAGACGGCGACGTGCGGCAGAACATAGTCGTCGACGGCGACATGATCTATAGCTCGCTGCAGGCATTGCGTTCACTAGCTCGATTCCAGCGTTTGGTCGCTGGCGATCTCGTGATGACGGTACACCGGTCAGAAGGTCCTGGGCGCTCCACCGAAGCCGATCGCCGCACTGCTTCCGCTCGCGGTCAGGTGGAAGGCGTTTCTCGAGCGTCAGGCGAAAAATCCAAAGTACTACAGCACGGTGACATCATGGAGCTTTCCGTGGCGACGACGACGGCGCCATCGATCTCGCACCAGCGCACCGCTGTGAGAGATGCGTGACAGGGTAGGTTCCTCTTCCTCTACACCGGAGCGCTAGCTAGCGATGACCGACAGCACCCCAGCAGCTACCTCGGAGGACGTCCTCGCTTACAGCGGTGCCGGCGCCGGTTGGAGCCGTGATGGCGCACGCGGCCTCCGCCGGCATCAGCGGACTGCTTCCGCTTCCCGAACTGAGCGGTTAGCGTGAGCGATGGCGAGCACCGAAATCAGTCGCGTCGCAGATCGGCGGCTCGCGACGCAGCTAGTCGGATCGACGCGCAAAGCACCGGAGACGCCAGTCAATCGGACAGCCGTTTCAGAGACCGTGCCTGGCGGACAACTCATGCTGAACGGCATGCGCTGTCTTACCTGGCTTGCTGCGATACCGTCGAAGGCGCGCTCGACGATGCCGATATCGATTAGCGCACAAGAGAACAGCTTCAGCTGTCGATCGACAACATGCTAGCTGCGCTGCGCCGACAATAACTCGCTGATAACTCAGCCTTCTGGAAGGAGCTCATTGACACGAGCAGCAGGAGCCTGCAGCGAGCTTGGACAACCTAGTCACCGATCTCCGCTAGCTTACCAAATTGCCGAGCAGCGTCGATCAGTCAGCTTACCGCATCAGCGAAATCATCGCCACCACACTCGGAAAAGTGGGCAACAGAACCGGATCTACGAGCTGATCCAATATCAGCCGCGCGCCGACGAGATCGACGAGTCTCGGTGTGCTGCTTTCGTCACCGGTGAACAAGTACTACTTAGTTGACTTCGAGCCCGCGCAGTCAGTCATACGCGCCGAACTCGATCGTGTCGCAACGTTTTCGTAGCGTCCTGAGTCAACCTCGACGCCAGCCACGCCGACGTCAGCTTCGACGACTACGTGTCGAGCACCGTTGAGATGCTAGAGCCGTCTCCGACATCAGCAGCTCAATCACCAGCCACTACTGGCCTATGCAGCAGCTATTACTTGCCTTTTTAACCGCGGCATACCTGGCCGCGACTGGCAGCAATACTATTTGCGACACTGACATCGCCATCGCAGTCCTCGACTACGACCGGAGTCCGTCCGCCATGGCGTACCTCGATCAGAAGCAGGTCGACCGGCCGTACGTCGCGCAATCTAGCATAGTTACTTCGACGCCCGGGAGTCGGCGTAGTCATTCGCGTTGATCCAGCTCGTCGAAGGCATCTGAGCAAACGCCGTGCACAATACCTGCTCAGCAAGCCGCCTCTAGCGTGAGACTGCTCTACTGGCAGCCGACCAATTTTTTTCAGTCACTCGCTTCAGCGCTCAGATGTTGAGCAGCGCTGTAGAACAGACTCACTCACCCCGGAGCGTCAGCATCAGCGAGCTGCCGATCTACGGAGGACAGATCACTGTCGACACTACATTCTAGCCGCATCGACCGATCACATCTCCCCGTGCAGAACTGCTATCAGACCGTATCGATGGTCAGCGGTGAAGTGACATTCGTACTAGCACAAAGCAGACACGCGATCGCAATCGCCAGAGCGCCGAGCAGCGTGCGCGCCAGCCACCGGACTAGCGACGTCACTAGTAGCGATTCGCAGACATAGCTCACCAGCTCAGTCGACAACCCTAGCAGCTGGTGAGATCACTGTAACGCATAGATCTAGCAGCACACTCCCAGCGAACAGTCAGCGCCGACGCGACTCAGAGCGACACTCACTCGCCAATTTGCGACGCGCCGAGCGAATATGTGCGCCGCGTAATCACTCTGCTCACCAATGCATCCACAGATGAGTAGAGCCAAAGAGTGACCCAACCGCGTGAGTCAGCCCTCTATACCTTGACGCACACTCGAGTAGAAAAGTACTCAATGATCATCCTCGAACAATTCCGACTCGACAGCCGAGTCGCCATTTGACCAGCGCATCCAGCAGCCTGAGCGTCAGATTCGCCGCTGCCCTCGCCGATGCCAGCGCAGACCTCGCTCTCAGCGCGCAGCGAGCGGACCGCCTCGCAGAGACCTGCACCCTCGTCGAAAAAGCCAGACGCCAAGCGATTTCCGTGCAGACCAACGTCGCAGACCCCGATGACTGCACAGCCCTCGTCGAGCAGCTATAGCTACCTACAGACGAGTAGACATTCTAGTTAACAATGCCGAGTCAGCACCGCCATACTCGCACTCAGAGAAAGTCCCGAACAGTTCCGATCAGTCATCGAGATCTATCTCAACAGCTGCTATTAGATAGCACAGCGTGCGCGCGTGTCATTCTCTGGCAGTTCGATCGTAAACATCGCCAGCGGCTGGACTCACCACCACCACTTGCCGCAAGCCGCATACTCTTCATCGAAAGCATCTTATTAGCCTCACTCGCGATCTAGCCCAGCAATAACCTCTCGCAAAGAATTCGCGTGAATGCACTCGCTCCGAGCTTCTTCGAATCCGAGATGAGCGACAGCATAGACCGCAACCACGTCGAGACACAGATTCTCCCTCGCGTCCTCGCCAACGCCTCAGCATGCACGCCGAGCTCTCCGCCGCACTGATCTTCCTCGCCAGCGACGCCAGAGCTATGTCACAGAGATAACGTTGCCAATCGACAGCGAGGCTGACAACCTGACACCGAGTGCGACCAGCACACCTCGATGCGCTAGTTCTCTCTGAGTTGCGTAAGCCAACTCCGTTGCACCACAGAGTAGTCAAGTTGCGTGACGCAACATCCCAGTCGTAAAACTGCCGAACAATCGCCAAACTCTCGTCGCGTAGCCAACCATAGCCGCCAATGCGTCACCATCATGATCAGCGTCCAGCGTCGCGTCAGCAATGCTCGCAGCTTGCCAGCAGCGCAGACTAGTCGCAATCGCTGCAGCGAAATAGCGATGACAGCAAGTCGTAACTCGATGAGTTCCAGTGAGTTCCAATCGCCTCGTCGAACGCAGCAGCAACAGAGCTGTGTGACCAAGTAGTCGTCCAAATAGCGATCTACAGCAGCATTGACGCGCTAATATCGTTGCGCGCAGTTGAGCTATCGTCCGCACCTCCGCGTCGTCAGTATCGCAGTCGCCGCCGCTACCATGCCATCTGTCGGCAGCGTGCGAGTGTTCTGCAAAACAGCGGTGAACACCGCTTGCTTGCCTGAAAAGTGGTGATAGAACGACCCAGTAGCGACTCCAGCCTGATCAGCGATGTCAGCGATCCGCGCGCGTGATAGCCGTCGTGCTCGATGACGTCGCAGCCGCGCGATCAGCGCCGCCCGCGTTTGGCCGCGCGACCGTAGGTGCCTCGCTGTCAGTGGTCTTCTCAGCGCTGCCCATGTGGCATGCCAGGCCTCCTTCTTGGAGCCATACGTGCATAGAACGTCGACAGCGCGACGCCGGCCTTTTCGGTGATGTCGCGGATATGCGTACCCGCATAGCCGTGCTGCTCGAACAGGTCTCAGACCGCCCGATGCAAGACGTGCCTAACGTCGCGACCCTCTTCGGCGCTGGTGGTCATCGCAGAGGCGGTCCCCACCGCACCTCTTCGCGCAGCGTTGCCTTCAGTAGTTTGCCCGCGCGTTTCGGGGCAGCGGTTCATCTGAAATACTCACGTACTGGAGAACTTTGAAGTCAGCGAGCCGTTCGTGCAGTGCGCCAGCACATCGCCGATGACGATCTGCTCGCCGCCACCTTACAGAACAGCACCGCCTTCTTCACCCATCACCGCATCCGGCACCGCGACCACCGCGACCTCAGCGACACCAGGCGCGTCTCGAGCGCGCTTTCCACCTCCACGCTGGAAACGTTCTCACCCCCGCGGTCGATGATGTCCTTCGTCCGATCGATCATGTGCACACGCCCAGCGGCGTCGACCCTGACCACGTCTCCAGTGTGCAGCCAGCCATCAGCAATGGTTTGGGCGGTGGCCTCTGGGCGGTTCCAATAGCCCGTCATGACGTTTGCCCCGCGCACCAACAACTCCCCAGTCGTGGTGTCATCTCCCACGGCCTTGACCGCGATATCGACCGACGGCACGGCATAGCCAACTGAATCGGCATGCCCAAGGGCGTCGCAATCGGGCAACAGGGTGGTCAACGAAGAGGTTTCAGTCATCCCATAGCCATTGAACACCTCGGCGCCGCCGAACTTCGACCGCAGCGCATCGACCAACGACGTCGCGATCGGCGCCCCGCCGTAGCCCACCCACCGGAGGTGGCCAACATCGGCGTCGGTGAGGTCGGATCTACCAAGCAGCAGGGCATAAATAGCCGGGACGGTGACCATCAGCGTGATCCGTTCGCGCGCAAGCACGGTCGGCATTGCCGCAAGATCCAACCGCGGCATGATCACCGAGGTGCCGCCCAAATATGTTGCGGCGATTAGTTGGGAGTTGCAGCCCGTCACATGAAACAGCGGCACGCAGATGAGTGTCCGCAGCTCGGTCCCTATGTCACGAGGAATGCCGAGGCAGCGAACGATGTTCTCGGCATTGGTCAAAAACGCCTCATGGGTGGTCGGCACGCCCTTCGGCCGCCCCGTAGTTCCCGATGTGTAGAACAACGCGGCGATATCGTCACCGGTGAGGTCGTCGGCGACGTAAGGCTCGGCATCGGGTAGGGAGGTTTCCGCCCACAGTCCAATACGCGCATCGCTGTCCTCGACGACGAACCCAACCTCGGGGTCGGCCGAGCGGGTGTTGATCGCCACCGGTATGCCACCCGCCATGACGGTGCCCCAGAACCCCAGCACCCAGTGGGCTCCAGCCGGATGCGTTAGGGCCACCCGGGCCCCGGGTTTCAGCCCGGCCGTACGCAATCCGCCGGCGACCCGCGCGGCGCGATCCCACAACTGGCGGTAGGTCAGGCGCTGGCCGCCCAGTTCGACCACGGCCTCGGCTTCAGGGCGGTCAGTGACATGATTCTCGAGCATTTCCAGCAGTGACGTCGGCAGCGCTTCATAGTGCGGTACGCCGTATCCGTCGTAAAACATCCCCGTCTTTGCAAACGGACTCAGCGCGGCGGGCACCTCGTGGATTTCCGCCTCAACCATCGTGTTTTCTCCCTGCTTGCATGGATGGCTAGCAACCGCTCACCGAACGCGCATGTGCCCTCAGATTACCAGAATAGAAATCGATTTCGAATTCATATTCGACTTGTTCTACTGCCTTTAGCTGGGCTATGGTCCAGAAATGACTCTCGGAACCGTGCTGTCTTCGGTCAGGCCTGAAGTGGAGGGGAAAACCCCGCCCGGTGGCATCGAGCGGTGACCGCAGCCGTACGAAAGCGACCAGCGGCCGCACGCAATGACGCTCCGACCGGAGGCGATGGGTTCTGGTTGGGTCACCCGCTCCTCGAATGCAGGTCTTCCGCCGAACTGGCGCGATTGCTCATAGATCCCGTCTTGCGGGGCCGCGGCGTGCCGCACGGTGATGGCCGCACCGTGCTCCTGCTACCGGGCTTCCTGGTTTCCGACGCGACATTGAGGCTGCTAGCCCGGTTTTTGGAGCGCATCGGGTACCGTCCGATTACGAGCGGGATCCGGTTCAATTCCGGGTGCGGCGACAGCTTCGATGAGCGAATGGTTGGCGTCATTGAACGCGAGTACTCGATGGGCGGCAGACGCCTGGCCATCGTCGGGCACAGCCGCGGCGGCCACTACGCAAAATCCCTCGCGGCACGGTATCCCGATCGGGTTTCCCACATCGTCACGATGGGCGCCGGGGTGGAGGATCCACTTGACGTGTCGATCTTGACCAAGTGCGGCGCCGCGGTCGCGCGGAGCGCCCTGGGCGGTTGCGACCCCTCGCGATCCGAACGAGGATGCCTCACCCCGCAATGCACCTGCGCATACGCCGCGGGGTTCGCCGCACCGTTTCCTGTCGAGGTCAGATTCACATCGATTTACTCGCGCAACGACGGAGTGGTTCGCTGGCAGTCATGTGTCGCCGACTACGCGATGTGCGTGGAGGTGCGCGGAAGTCACATCGGCCTGGCATTCAATCGACACGCGTACCGCGCGGTTGCCGAGGCTTTGGCGGTGCCGGCCACCGACAAATTATCGCGAAAACAATACCCTTTCGCCCGCAACGGATAGTGCGAGCCAAGGAAGCGCTGCCTGAAGCCGAGAACGGCCCCAAAATCACGGAGGAAGAGTCCGGATGCGCCAAAGCCGTTGCTGCACTGGCCAAGTCTGCGGTCCTCACAATTTTGGCTTCGCCGCTAAATCATCTCGACCGAATACCAAGGCGGGACAAGCGAATTAGACGTCGTCGGCCGCCTGAAATCCTACCAACGCATAGAACTTTCCATCGCGACTGCGAAAGTGTCTCCCTTGGCGTCTACCGCGTTCCACAACCGCCGCCGCGGTTGCCAGGGACCGGCAGTGACCAGCGAATTTCAGCGCAACGAAGCGGGATTCTCAGGCGTCGACGAGCCCGAGCTTCCGGTAGGCGCTCTCGATCTGAGCCTTGGCTTCCGGTGGCAGCTGCGCCTGCGGAGGCCGGGAATCCGGATAGTCGCCGATCGGCAGCCCCAACACGTGAGCGGCGTACTTGAACGCACCGCCCCAGTGGGTGAAGTAGTCGGCTCGGCCCGGATAGCAGGTCCACCACGAGCCGATGTCGAGGTCGAACTGGTCCATGCCCGAGTCACGTGCGTAGTCCATGGCCTCCAGGAGCTTGTCGTTGAGCACCAGAATCCCAGTACTCGGAGAACAGCCGCTTCTGGGGTGTCTCGAACAGGTAGCCGGCGGTTCCCAGTTGTGCCGGGCAGACGATCCCGGCGCGCAGCCAGCCGGCGCGGTAGACCGTGCGGTCACATTCCCAGACCGCGAGATTGGGGGCCAGCTCATGCAGCCGCCGGCTCGCCTCGGGCCGGAAGGCCCCCTCCTTGGTCGCGCACACCGCGGGCACCTCGTCGTAGATCCGTGCGCTTTCGACGGGGGTGAGCACATAGCCCGACGACGGGGAGTTGAACATGCCCAGCGCGATGTCGGTGCGGTCGGCGATGTACTTGAAGAATCGCAGCACACCCTCCCCACCGTGTGCTTCCATCATCGGCGTCTGGATGTAAACGATGTCGGCACCGGCCTGTTGTGCGTGCCGGGTCAGATCCAGGCAGTCCTTGGCGCTCGTCGCCGCCGTGCAGGCCTGCACCACGACATCGGGATTCAGGCGGCGCGCTTCCTCGATTGCCACCTCTAGCAAGCGCTTTCGTTCCTCGATGGTCAACGACCAGAACTCGGAGAGACCGCTGGTGCACCACAGCATCGGGTGCCCGAGGTCGCCGACGCAGTAGCGCACCAGCGTTCGGTAGGCGTCCCAATCGATGTCGTCACCATCGGCGCCGGAGAACGGCGTGTACAGCGAATCGCCGATTCCCCGTAACGCGCCGCGCGCCCAACTGCGTGCCTCAGCCGCTGTCGCCATCACTCACTCCTTTTGTCGGCCAAAGGTTTTCGAGACGCTCAGGTGAAGTCTGAACCGCCGTCGACGTTGATGTTGGCTCCCGTCATGTAGGAGTTGCGTCGTGACGCCAGGAAGGCGGCGACGGGTCCTATCTCGTCGGGTAGGCCGGCGCGCGGCAGGTGCGCCGGATGTCCGAAATGCTTGTCGATCGCCTGCATCAGGGCGTAGGGGTCGTTACCGTCGACCCCGACCGACTTCGCCCAGCCCACCAGCGATTCGGACGCGATACTGCCCGGCGACACCACATTGACCAGGATCTCGTCCTTGGCCAGCAGCAAGGACAGGTTTTTCGACACGCTCGTCAGCATCGACTTGGCCGCGGTGTAGGCGGGCAGCATGACGCTTTGCCGCTGGGTGGAGTGCGCGGAGAAGTTGACGATCCGGGCCCATTCGGCCTTGCGTAGCAGCGGAAGTGCCGCACGCACGCAGCGCACCATTCCCATCACGCCGTCTTCGACGGATTCGCGCCACTGGTCGTCGGTCAGGTCTTCGAAGCTGCCGGGCGCCCCCGGCCCGACCGTGTTGATGAGCACGTTGAGTTGGCCGTTCCAGCGCTGCCCAAGTTCGGCGAACACCTCCTCGACCCGAGCGGCGTCGCCGATGTCGGCTGCGATTCCGACGGCATCCGGGCTACCCAGGCGGGTCAATTCCGCGGCTGCACTGTCGAGCACTGCTGGGGTGCGGCCGATCACGGCAACCCGGGCGCCCTCTTCGGCGAGGCAGCGTGCCGCGGCGAAGCCCATGCCGCGGCTGCCACCGACCACTGCCGTCGCGGCATTTGTCAGCCCTAGATCCATGGCTCAGTACGCCTGTCCAGCCGTATTTACCAGAAACCCTACGATAGGTATTACAGTAGCAGACAGAAAACCGCACGAAGAAGCACTGCCGAAGGGCGAAACGGCCAGGGGCCGCTTCCGCAACATACACCTTGATGGAGGTGCCCGTAGTGGCAAAGCAGGCAACTGCCGACAAGCGTCAGCGGCGCGAACGCGGATCCATCAATCCTGATGACATCATCAGTGGCGCATTCGAACTCGCGGAGCAGGTGTCGATTGACAATCTGAGCATGCCGCTCCTCGGCAAACATCTGGGCGTCGGCGTCACGAGCATCTACTGGTATTTCCGCAAGAAGGACGATCTGCTCAACGCAATGACCGACCGCGCCCTGAGCAAGTACGTGTTCGCCACGCCCTACGTGGAAGCCAGCGACTGGCGTGAGACGCTGCGCAACCACGCGCGCCTGATGCGTAAGACGTTCATGGGCAATCCAATTCTGTGCGATTTGATTTTGATCCGCGCCGCGCTGAGCCCGAAGGCCGCACGAGTGGGTGCCCAGGAAATGGAGACGGCGATCGCCAACCTGGTAGAGGCCGGCCTATCACCGGAGGACGCTTTCGACACGTACTCCGCGGTGTCGCTGCACGTGCGCGGATCGGTGGTACTCCAGCGGCTCTACGAAAAGAACCAAACGCCGGACAGCGGACCGCGCGCCATCGAGGACGCCGTGGCCATCGACCCGCAAACCACTCCGTTGATCACTCGCGTGACCGGCAAGGGTCACCGCATCGGGGCGCCCGACCAGACCAACTTCGAGTTCGGCCTCGACTGCATCCTCGACCACGCCGAGCGATTGATCGCGGAGGGCGCCAAGGGGGCAAAGGCCGCGAAGGCAACACCCACCCGGCCACGCAAAGCGGCCAAGTCGACCGCTCCACGAGGACGCGCGAAGCCGCCGTCAGCGCGTTAAGCGCGCCCGTCGCGCGTTTTTACGCTTCCGGTTCCGGTACGTGGAAATGTTCGTCACGGAGCCGAAAGGCTTCCTTGGCCCCATGCTGCGCGCGCGTTTTGACGAAGTTGAACTCGTCGGGCGCGAACTGCAGATTGGTGCCGTATGCATGGAACAAATAGCTCGCGACTTCCTCGCCCTGGTAGGCCTGACTCTGTTCGACCAGACGGAACGCTTCCTTGGCGATGACCACTCCGTCGGCGGGCATCTTCGCCGCCTTCTCGGCCCAGTATCGGGCGCGCGCCGTCACCGCACCGGGATCGCATGTGTCGGTGAAGATTCCGAGGTGTTCGATCTCGCCGGCCTTGATGATGTCGCCGGTCAGCAGCAACCGGCGCGCCAGGACCGGGCCCAAGCGATGAAAGAACATGTGCAGGCTGCCCAGCGCGGGTCCGAGAAAACGCGTCGCCGGCATGCCGATTCTGGTGTCGCGCGCGATGACTGAGATGTCGGTCATCAGCGCCATCTCGAAACCGCCGCCCAGCGCGTAACCTTCGATCTCCCCCACCGTCACCTTCGGGAAGCCCATGAAGTTGTGGTAGAAGCTAAATGACTTGCGGTCCACGGTAAGTCGCCGGCGCTGACTGGGCCGCCGCTTGGCCGCTTCAGCCTTTGCGCCCTCGCCATACCAGCCGTAGGCATTGTTCATGTCGGCTCCGGTGCTGAAGACACCTTCCGCTCCGCGTAGCAACACCACGGTGAGGTCGTCGTCATCGGCCACCTGATCCAGGCAGCGGGCGACCGCCTCACGCATGCTCGCGTCGTAGGAGTTGCGTTGCTTGGGGTTGTTGAATGTGATTGTGGCAATGCGCTTGTCATGATCCACGTCAAACAACACGCGATCGTCCGACGCCTCCGAGGGGGTCATGTGGCAGACTCCTTTCGCCGTCTGGCGAATTGAAAGACCGAGAGCTGTTCCGGAGGCGATGCCACGGTGCTGACCTCACCCGTGCACAGCACCTCGTCGCTGAGCAGGAGCCGCGCGGTCGACGTGACGCTCCGGTCGACCTGCGACCGCTGGATGTCGAAATCAAGCTCGGTCAGCAGCGGGGTGGGGCGGCGGAAGGTAACCGCCAGTGACCGCGTCTTGCCGGATAGGCCGGTGACGCAGCTGTGGTGCTGTATGACCGAGTCGAAGAAGACACCGAGGAAGCCGCCGTGCACCAGCCCGGGCGGCCCTTCATAGATCACCGGGAAGGTGACCCGGCCGACCGCCTTTTCGGCGTCGAGTTGGTCGAACTGGTACTCGGGGAAGCACGGGTTGTACTCACCGATGTCGGTGGCGTGGTTGAGGTAGATACGCCGGTCGTCGTCGGGGATCGCACCGATTCGGGGAGCGCTGTCGCGCGGGGCCGCGGCGGCCAGTTCGCTTTCCCACTCGGCGAGCTTCGTGATCATGGTGTCCACCGTCGGATGTGCGTGCTCCAGCGAGAGCAGCAACGAACCAAGTCGCCGCATGGCGCCGGCCGCGGCCACGGTCTGGGCAAGGGGGGCCTCCCCGAATTTGGCGTCACGGGGAATTGCGGTGGCATCAGTCATCGTCGCCGCTCCTCCTCATCGCTTCGCTGGGGTTTTGCTCGGTTGTTTGCCCAGTTGTTTTGTAGCCAACGTATCCTTGCTAACTTATACAGCGTATCAATCGTATTGCCTACTGTATGGGTAACCGTAACGGCGAGAGAGGCCGGATCCGACCGTGAGCCACGAGACCGAAGCGGCCGACGCCGAGGGCTCGGTAACAGCAACCCGGGACGGCGCGGTCCTTCGACTCACGCTTGACCGCCCCTCGCGCCGTAACTCGTTGAACCACTTGATGATCGACGCATTGGTCGGCTTACTGACCGACGCCGCCAGCGACGACTCGCTGCGCGCGATCCACCTTCGCGGCGCGGGAGACGACTTTTGCGCCGGCGCCGATTGGGTAGCCGCCAACAGCCCCGGGGGACAACGTCCGCGTTCCGGCAGTCTGGTGCGCCGGATTCCGCACGCCGCCCACCGGGTGATCGAGCTGGTGGCGACCATCCAGCTGCCCGTCGTCTGCAGCGTGCGGGGATGGGCCGTCGGCATGGGCTGCAATCTCGCGCTGGCCGCCGACTTCACCGTTGCCAGTACCGACGCCGTGTTCTGGGAGCCCTTCGTCGACCGCGGCTTCAGCCCCGATTCGGGTTCGACCTGGCTGCTGCCGCGGCTGGTCGGCGTGGCGCGGGCCCGGCGCATGCTGCTGCTCGGCGAGAAGGTGAGCGGGACGGACGCGGCCGACTGGGGCCTGATCCACCAAGCCGTCAGCCCCGCCGAGCTCGACGACACGGCCGAGGAGCTGTTGACAAGGCTGGCCGATGGACCCACGGTGGCGATCGGACTGGCCAAGCAGGCGTTGAGCCTCGGCCAGCACGCAACACTGAGCCAATCCATGAACCAAGAGCTCTATAACTTGGAATTGTCCTGCAGGACGAGCGATTTCAAAGAAGGCCTGGAGGCGTTTCGGCAGCGACGAGCACCGAAGTTCGAGGGCCGCTGACAGACTTTGCAAGCCACGAAGGGAACATCGATGCCTGACTCTTTCGACAACATCAAGTATGAGGTGGACGGTCACACCGCCACCATCACGCTGAACCGCCCCGAGGCGCTCAACGCGCTCAGCCCGCACATGATCACCGAACTCCGGGCCGCCTACGACGAGGCCGAGAACGACGACAACGTCTGGCTGATCGCCGTCACCGGCACCGGTCGTGCCTTCTGCACCGGCGCCGACGTGAAGGAGATCCCCGAAGACGGCAAGGTGATCTACGAACGGCCGTACCTGTCGACGTACGACCAGTGGGAGGCGCCGCAGGAGGGCACACCGCCGTTTCGCACTATGGCGAAGCCGGTGTTGACCGCCGTCAACGGTTTGTGCTGCGGCGCCGGCATGGATTGGGTCACCACGACCGACATCGTCATCGCCTCCGACCAGGCGACGTTCTTCGACCCGCACGTCAGCATCGGACTGGTCGCGGGGCGCGAGATGGTGCGGGTTTCCCGGGTGCTGCCCCGCTCGATCGCCCTGCGGATGGCGTTGATGGGCAAGCACGAGCGGATGAGTGCCCAGCGCGCCTACGAGCTCGGCTTGATCAGCGAGGTTGTCGAGCACGAGCGGTTGCTGGAACGGGTTCACGAGATCGCCGACATCGTCAACTCCAACGCGCCGCTGGCGGTCCGGGGAACTCGGCTGGCCATTCTCAAGGGCCTGAATGTGCCACTGCACGAGGCCGAGATATTGGCCGAGACCTTTCGCGAGCGCGTGCTGCGAACCGAGGACGCGCAGGAAGGCCCCAAGGCCTTCGTCGAAAAGCGGAAACCGAATTGGCAATGCCGCTGATGAGATTCGAAACCATTCTCCTCGAGGTGGATGCGACCGATCACGTCGCCACCATCACGCTGAATCGGCCCGAGCAGTTGAATGCGTTCAACCGCACCATGTGCGAGGAGATGGCCGCGGCCTGGCGTCAGGTCAAGCTCGACGAGTCGGTGCACGCGGTCGTGCTGCGGGCGGCCGGCACTCGGGCATTCAGCGCCGGCTTGGACATCAAGACGCCGTACGGCCAGCCCGAAAACGTCTGGAACCACGAAGATCCCGGTGAAGCCCTCAGCCCCAAGTGGCAGAAGATGTGGAAGCCCGTGGTGTGCGCGGTCCAGGGCATGTGCACCGCCGGTGCGTTCTACTTCGTCAACGAATCCGATGTAGTGATCTGTTCAACGGATGCAACGTTCTTCGACTCACACGTGTCGGCGGGACTGGTCTGCGCGCTCGAGCCGGTCGGGCTGATGCGCCGCGTCGGTCTGGGCGAGACGCTGCGGATAGCCCTGATGGGTAACGACGAA
The DNA here is from genome assembly GCA_963758775.1 of uncultured Actinomycetota bacterium. GTDB lineage: Bacteria > Actinomycetota > Actinomycetes > Mycobacteriales > Mycobacteriaceae > Mycobacterium. Next base: position 83,772 of record CAVWWU010000007.1, on the reverse strand, counting down.
CGCGTCGGAGCCGACACTGCGCTGCGGATCGGCCTGGTATCGGAAATCGTCTCACCGGAACAGTTGTGGGCGCGCGCCCACGAGATCGCCGCGACGATCGCCGCCAAGCCGCCATCGGCGACGCAGGGCACCGTGAAAGCGATCTGGGAGTCGCTGGACAAGCCCTACCGCGCCGCGCTGGAACAGGGGCTGATCTACACCCGGCTGGGCAACCCGCTGGGTACCGCTGAACTTGCCGCGCAAGGCAAGGGCGCCGCGCGGCAACCGAAGATCCGGTGATGACGGCTCACCCGCTGAGTCAACGCATCGTCGACGTGCTGGATCTGCGGCCAGACGCGAACGCGATCGAGTACGACGGCCGATGGGTCTCGTGGGGCCGGGTCGCCGGGGCGGCACGGCGCATCGAGTCGTTGGCGGCCGAACTACCCGACCCCCGAATCGGGATGCTGTTGCGTAACCGGCCTGCTCACGTGGCGGCGTTCCTCGGCGTGCTGGTAGCCGGCGCGACGGTGGTCACCATCAATCCGTCGCGCGGCGACGACCGCACCCGCGCCGACATCGACGCGCTAGAACTCCCCCTTGTCGTCGGCGAACCGCAAGACCTGGCCACGCTGGTTCCCCCTGGAGCCTCGACGGCGCCGATCTCTGGCCTGTTGGGCGACGATGCCGAGCCGACGCGGCGAGCGGCCCCGCCGGCCGCCCGGCCCGCGGTGGCGGTACAGATGCTGACCAGCGGCACGACGGGCCCGCCCAAACGCGTCGACCTCACGTACGACATGTTGGCGCGCAGCGTGATGGGGTCCGACCCGGGCCGGGCACCGGCCCCGACCGAGCTGCGCCGGGGTGTCGCGATTGTCAACTCGCCGCTGGTGCACATCGGCGGAGTGTTCCGGGTGCTGCAATGCATCGCGGAGGCGAGATCGTTTGTGTTGCTGGACCGATTCGAGCTAAACACGTGGGCCGCCGCGGTGCGCGAACACCGGCCCCGCACCGTATCGCTGGTACCGGCCGCATTGCGGACGGTGTTGCACTCCGACCTGCGGCCGAGCGACCTGGAAAGCATCCGTGCGGTCACCTGCGGGACCGCACCGCTGTCGGCCGAGGATTCCGATGCCTTCACCGAGAAGTACGGCATACCCGTGCTGACCTCCTACGCCGCAACCGAATTCGGCGGCGGAGTCGCCGGCTGGACAATCGCCGACCATCAGCGGCACTGGCGCGCCAAACGTGGCAGCGTCGGCCGGGCCAACCCCGGCGCGCAACTGCGGGTGGTCGATGACGACGGCGTGGCGCTGGGACCCGATCAGGTCGGCCTACTGGAGGTGAAACCGGGTCAGTTGGGTCCATCGGCGAAGTGGATGCGGACGACGGACATGGCGCGCATCGATGCCGACGGCTTCGTCTGGATCGTCGGGCGCGCCGATCAGGCCATCATCCGCGGCGGGTTCAAGGTGATGCCCGACGACGTGCGCACCGCACTGGAGGGCCACCCCGCCGTCGCGGGCGCGGCGGTGGTCGGTCGTTCGGACCCACGCCTGGGGGAAACACCCGTCGCGATGGTGGAACTGCGTCCATCGGCATCCGCCGATGCTGCCGAGCTGACCCGCCATCTGCGTAAGAGATTGGCGCGCTACGAGATTCCCACCGAAATCGCGATCGTCGACACCCTCCCACGGGTGCCTTCGGGCAAGCCGGATCTGAGCGCGATCCGGCGCTTCTTCGATGCGGCCCCGAGTGACCATGCCCGGTGACACCGTCGCCGAGATCCTGCGGCACCAGGCCCGAACGCGCGGAGATCACCCGCTGCTCGTCTGCGACAACGATCGCATCAGCTACGCCGAGGCCGATCAGCGCTCCGCACTCCTCGCCCGCGGACTGATCGCCCTGGGAGCCGGCAAGGGCACCCACGTGGGCCTGCTCTACTCGAACGGGACCGAATTTGTCGTCGGGATGTTCGCGGCCGCGCGGATCGGCGCCGTCCTCGTCCCGTTCTCGACATTCGCCACCGCCCGGGAACTGAAGGAACAACTGGTCGACAGCGATGTCGAAATCCTGTTGAGCGCCGCGTCTTTTCGTTCCCACGACTACGTGCAACGGCTCACCGAGGTTCTGGCGGTGCCCGACCTGGACTCACGGCTATTTCTCACCGCCGTCCCGCAACTGCGACATGTGGCGGTCAATTTCGAGCGCGCACACCGGCTCGCCGCGACGGTCGAGCCCGCACTGCTGGCGGCCATGGAAGACGATGTCGACGGCTCGGACCCCCTGGCCATCGTGTACACGTCGGGCTCCGCCGCCGCACCCAAGGGAGTGCTGCACACCCACCAGGCCCTGCTGCGGCACCAGAAGAACCTCAACACGATTCGCGGCCTCACCCCCGACGACAAGCTGTTTTGCAACTCGCCGTTCTTCTGGATAGGTGGGTTCGCGTTCGGTCTGCTGGCAACGCTGGTTGCCGGGTCCACGCTGATCTGCTCCAACGCCACCGACCCGAGTGCGACGCTCGACTTGCTCGAGGCCGAAAAGCCCACCATGACCAATGGTTTCGCCGCCGGCATCGCGCAGTTGACCGCGGATCCGAGCTTCGCAAGCCGCGACCTGGCGTCGATGCAGCGGGGTAACCTGTATCCGATCATGGCGCCCGCCGCCCGACCGGCAGACCCGGAACTGCGGCACAACATGCTGGGGCTCACCGAAGCCGGCAGCGTGCTACTGATCAGTGACGACGAATCCGATCAACCCCAGGCGCGGCGCGGGTCGTTCGGCACGCCGGCACCCGGATTCCAGACCAAGATCGTCGACCCCGATGCGGACGGGGTGGGCGAACTGTGCATCCGCGGCCCGTTCGTCATGCAGCGCTACTACCGGCGAAGCCGCGAAGAGAGCTTCGACGCCGACGGCTGGTTTCACACCGGCGACCTGGTGCGCGCCGACGAAGATGGCTTCGTGTATTTCGTTGGGCGACTGAGCGCGATGATCAAGACGGCGGGCGCCAACGTCTCGGCCGCCGAAGTGGAAAAGGCCATCACCAAAATCACCGGCGCGGTTGCCCACGTGGTAGGCATCCCGGACGCCCAGCGCGGGGAGGTGGTTGCCGCCGTTGTCGTGCAGCCGTCGTTAGACGAAGCAGCACTGCGTGAGCGACTCAAGCATGAATTGTCCTCGTACAAGATCCCCAAGCGGTTCCTCAGCGTGTCTCGTGCCGAAGTTCCGCTGATGTCCAGCGGCAAGGTGGACACCCGGCGACTGAAGAAGCTGTTCGATGCCTGACCCCACGCTGACCATCGACCAGCTGGTGCGGTTGCGCGCCGCCGAGCACGGCGACAAGCCGATGGTGATCGACCCCACAGCGCGGATCACCTACGACGAACTCGACTTGACCACAAGGGATTCAGCGGCGTCCTTCATCGAGGCCGGCGTCGGCAAGGGCACCAGGGTCGGGCTGATCATGCCCAACAACACGCGCTGGGTGCAGATCGCTATCGCGCTGACGCGCATCGGTGCCGTATTGGTTCCGTTGAGCACCCTGCTGGCGGCCGGCGAACTCGTCGCGCAACTGCGCGCTGCCTCCGTCCAATTCCTGGTGAGCGTCGAGGAATTCCGCGGCCACCGCTACCTCGACGCCGTAAAGTCCATACCGCCGCTCGAACTCCCCGCGCTACGGCAGGTTTGGGAGGCCGATTTGCTCTCCCCCACGACTGCGGGCAGTCCGGCCCGCGGCATCGTCGATGCGCTGGGCGCAACCGTCACCGAGGCCGACCCGATGCTCGTCGTATTCACCTCGGGCAGCAGCGGTCCGCCCAAGGGGGTCATACATTCGCACGGAAGCGCTTTGGGCGCAGTGCAATCGGGGCTCGCGGCGCGATGCATCACGTCTAAAACCCGGCTGTATCTGCCGATGCCGTTTTTCTGGGTCGGCGGCCTGGGCAGCGGGATCCTGTCCGCGCTGCTGGCCGGCGCCACGCTGGTGACGGAGGAGGTGCCGCGGCCCGGAACCACCCTGCGTCTGCTCGAGAGCGAGCGGGTCACCCTGTTTCGTGGCTGGCCCGACCAAGCCGAGGCGCTGGCGCGCCATGCCGGCCCGGCAGGCGTCGATCTCTCGGCGTTGCGTCCGGGCAGCCTGGACGCCCTGCTGCCGGCCGAGCAGCGGGCCCGACCCGGGGCGCGCGCCAACCTGTTCGGCATGACCGAGGCGTTCGGACCGTACTGCGGCTTCGCCGCCGACACCGACATGCCGCGCTCGGCGTGGGGTAGTTGCGGAAAGCCGTTCCCCGGCATGGAGGTTCGTATCGTCGATCCCGACAGCGGCGCGCCCGTCGCGACGGGAGCCCCTGGCATGATCCAGATCCGGGGACCCCACACATTGCGCGGGATTTGCCGCCGCGCCCGCGAAGACGTGTTCACCGCGGACGGCTTCTACCCGACCGGCGACCTCGGCCACCTGGACGCCGACGGCTTCCTGTTCTACCACGGCAGATCCGACGACATGTTCAAAGTCAGCGGCGCCACGGTGTATCCCAGCGAGGTCGAGCGAGCGCTGCGCGGCATCGACGGCGTCGACAACGCCTACGTCACCAACGTGCCCGGCACGGTCGGCGAACGTGTCGGCGCCGCGGTGGTGTGCCATGGGCTCACCGCCGCCCAGCTGCACAGCTCCGCACGCGAGCTGTTGAGCGTGTTCAAGGTGCCGACGGTGTGGCTGCTGTTGGAATACGACGACGACCTGCCGCGCGGCGCCACCGGGAAAGTGGACACCCGGCGGCTGCGGGAACTGCTGGTCGGTGTACAAACGTCTGTGTAATTGGTGTTTGGTAGGCAAATAACGGCGCCACTGACGACATCTGCGCCGGGGGATCGCGATGGACGAGTCATGGGGCCTGATCGGCAGGCGAACCGAGCTTGACCGCTTGCTGGGCGTTGCTGACCCGTCGGCGACAGGTGGACTGGTTCTACTGTCCGGCGATGCCGGAATAGGAAAGACCGCCCTGCTTGGTGCGGCGATCGCACGGGCGAACGCCGCAGGGGTGCAGGTGCTGTCCATCACGGCGGCCCGGTCCGAACGCGAACTCGCGTTCGCCGGCCTGCACGCGCTGCTCGACGCTCAGCCGGTCGCCGTGAACACGCTGCCGGCCCGGCATCGCGGCCCGCTGCTGGCCATCCTGGGTACGGACGCAGGCCCCGCGTCGACGGATCGGCTGTCACTCGGCGTCGCCACACTCGCGCTGTTGCGCGCGCTGTCGGAACACGCGCCGCTACTCGTAGTCGTGGATGACGTCCATTGGCTCGATGAAAGCTCCATGGCCGCACTGGCTTTCGCTGGCAGGCGGTTAGCCGGATCTGCCGTCTCGGTAATCCTGAGCGGGCGAGACGACCTCGTCCCCGACGGTCTGCACGGGGCGATCAGCGAATTGCGGCTGGGCCCGCTGGCGATCGAGGACGCCGCGCAACTCCTTGACCAGCAGGGCTATCCCGCGCCCAGCCTTGCCCGCGAGCAGGTGTTGGCTCAATCAGCCGGCAACCCGGCGGCGCTGATCGAGTTCGGCGCGGCTGCGGCGGGCGACGAGCCGGTCAGCAGATGGGCCCTCGATCCGTTGCCGGTGTCCAGACGGGTGGCCCGCGTTTATGCGAGCCAACTGTCGGGTCTGCCCGAATCGACCTTGACCGCGCTGCTTGTCGCCAGTGCCGCCAGCCCCGGCGATCTGGCCGCCGTGCTCGGCCGGTCGAGCGTTCTCGATATCGACACGCTGTCGGCGGCCGAACTGGCGGGGCTCATCACGGTGACGTCGGCGGGCGTCGCATTCGTCCATCCCCTGCTGCGTTCCGCCCTGTACTACCGCGCGCCCTTCACCGCTCGGGCATCAGCCCACCGCACGCTGGCGGCCGCGCTGAAGGACCGACCCGACCGGCGCGCTTGGCATTTGGGCAAGGCCGCGCTCGGTCCCGACGAACAGATCGCCGTCCTGCTGGAAGCTACCCATCAACAAGCCCAGGAACGTGGCGGCTTCATCGCCGCGGCCGTGGCAATGGAACGAGCGGCGGCGCTGAGTCCCGACCGCGGCGACCGGGCCCGCCGCCTCCTCGTCGCGGCGGGCCTGGCCCGTTTCACCGACGATTTCAACTGGACGGGCGAACTCGCCAATCAGGCCTTGGCCATCACCGCCGACCCGGAGCAAGAGTCCAGGGCGCGAATGGAATTGGGATGGGCGCTGTGCTGGACCACCCATCACGAAACCGCGCTGGGCATCGCGCTTCCATTGGTGAGTACGTCCAGCATCGACGTCAACGTCCGCTGGGAAGCGTTACGCATGGCCGCGACGGTCACCTATCAAGCCGGCGGCAGCGAGGCCCGTCAGGCGGTCAGCGACGCCCTCGACAGCCTTGAACATGACACCGCGGAGCGCGGCCTGCCGGCCAGCCTGACGAACCAGCAGCACTGGACCAGCACCGGGCTCTTCACCCGGCTCATCACGGATCCACGCTGCATTCGCCCAAATCTTGTGCAGATCAACCAAATCGGCGACGCCGTGGCGGATCCTTTGAACGTCGGCGCGGCAGGCGTCGCCGCCTGGCTGGGCGACGAAACCGATTTGAGTCTTCGCCTGCTTCGCCACGCCGTGGAGGAGAGCCGGGTCCACGGCGCAGGACGGCAGAGCGCCGCCGTCTTGATGGCCCTGGCCTGGGCGTGCGCCGATACCGGGCGCTGGGACGAGGCGCTTTTGGCCAGTGCCGAGCTCGCCAACATGGCGGTGACCCGCGGCCAGCCCTTTGTCCGCTCGCTCAGCAGTCTCGTGACGGCGACGGTGCTGGCCTGGCGCGGAGACCCCGCCGGCGCGCGCGAATGCCTGGCCCTCGCGCTGGCCGGCGTGGACCCCGACGAAAGCCGGGCGGCAGGTGCCTGGGCGCAGCATGCGGCGGGACTGATCAGCCTGACAGAGGACGACGACCTCACCGCCTACCTGCAGCTGCGTCGCCTGTTCGAAGACGATGGGACACCGTTTCACTACCACGTCTCCTACCTGGGCCTGGCCGACCTCGCCGAGGCCGCGGTGCGCTCGGGCCACCAGCAGGAGGCTCGTGACGTCATCGCCTGTGCGACAGCACAACTCGGCGCGGGGCCCTCCGCGCGGCTAACACAACTACTCGCTTACGCGCAGGCGCTGCTGGCCGAGCGGGCCGATGCCGAGGAGTGGTTCGTCAAGGCGCTGTCCAACCGCGCCGGTGAGCAGTGGCCGTTCGAACGGGCGAGGCTACGTTTGAGCTACGGCGAATGGCTGCGTCGCGACCGCCGCATCACCGAAGCCAAACGAGAACTCACACTTGCACTGACCGTCTTCGACGGCCTGCATGCCGCACCCTGGATCGCTCGCGCCGCTCGCGAAATCCGCGCCGCCGGTGTCCGGGTCGCGGGTGCGGCGACCGGACTGAGCGACCTGAGTCCGCAGGAACACCAAGTCGCCTACCTGGCCGCCGAGGGCCTGAGCAATCGCCAGATCGGCCAGCTGTTGAACCTGTCACCACGCACCGTCGGCGCTCACCTCTACCGGGCATTTCCGAAGCTCGGCGTCACCGACCGCCGGCAGATCCGCGACATTCCTCCCCCGGAGGGCAGTGACGAGACCCCGCCGCTCACCGGCGCCGCCGCCGTCGGCTCCCCCGACCCACGCCCCGGTAGTCACCGCCACTAAGTCATGTGACCGATGCCGACCCGGCATTACCGGGCGACGACTAGGTCGATTTGCAGTCATCCGGCGCTACCGCGACACCGGTGCTCTCAGGCGAAATAGAAACCTACTCTTCAGTAAGTTTCCCGCCAGTAGCCCCAAGGAGATCGAGATGTCGTTTGTAGTCACCGCGCCCGAGCTAGTGGAGGCGGCGGCTCAGGATTTGGCAGGTATCCACTCTGAGCTTGGCGAGGTGACCACGGCGGCAGCGGGATCGACGACCGGAATAGCGGCGGCAGCGGCCGACGAAGTGTCGGCGGCCGTCGCCACGCTGTTCGGCGATTACGGCCAGGAATTTCACGCGCTCAGCGCTCACGCCTCGGCCTTCCACCAGGAGTTCGTCAACCTGTTGAAAGCCGGTGGCAACGCGTACCTGGGCACCGAGATCACCAACGCCGAGCAGACCCTCAAGGCGGGCGTTTCGAGTTCCTTTGCGTCGGCGCAGGCCCCGCCGCTGCTGCAAGGCCTGGAGACCTTCGCCACCACCGTGGCCGGCCCGTACGAGACGCTTCTCAACAACACCGCGACCAATCTGGGAAGCCTGGGCAATGCCTTCCTGTCGAACCCCGCGCCGTTGGTGCAGCAGATCATCAGCAACCAGCTTGGCTACGCCGAGCGGCTCGCAACCGGCTTCAGCTACGCGATCACGCATCTTCCCGCCGAGCTGGCGAACCTGCCGGTCGCTATCGGAACGGCGCTGCAATACCTCGCGAACTTCAACCCGGTGGCGTTCGCGCAATGGGTGATCAACAACCAGATCGGCTACTACACAACGATCTCCACCGCATTGAGCAGCGCGGCCCACGACTTCACCGTCGGGCTGCAAGGATTGCCGGCCAGCTTCCAGTCCGCCTATCAAGCCCTGCTGGCCGGCAACGTCAACGGCGCGTTGAACGACATCGGAGACGGCTTCCTGCACCTGTTCATCACGGGTTTCGACGTCACCACCGGCGCCAATGCCGTCCTGACAATCACGCCGACGGGCACGCTGGGCGATCTGCTGCCGATCCTGTCCATTCCGGGGCAGATGGCGCAGAATTTCACCAGCGTGTTGCCAGCCGGCTCGATACCCGGACAGATGGCCCAGAACTTCACCAACGTGCTCAAGACGGTGACAAACACGTCGATCACCTCGATGATCGACTTGTTCGTAGACCCCACCCAGCCGTCCGGCATCGGGGTGATCATCGATGCCAACATGGGGCTGCCGCTGGCCCTGGGGATCGACCTGCTCGGCTCGCCGGTCACGACGGTTGAGGCGTTGGGCTCCAGCGTGGCGTCATTCACCCATGCCGTGGAAACCGGGAACCCGGTGGGCGCCCTCGAGGCGGTGTTGGATGCTCCGGCCGTCGTAGCGAACGGTTTCCTCAACGGCCAGGCAACGCTGCCGCTGACGATCGACGCACTGGGTATCCCGACGACACTGAACATTCCGCTCGACGGGATTCTGGTTCCGACGGGGCCGTACACCGCCACCATTCCGCTTCTCGGCGGCGGGCCCTTCCCGGTCATCGGCACTCCGCTGGGAGGCGCCCTGCCCGGATTCCTGAACGACCTGCCCGAGGAGATTGCGGAGGCGATCGGCAAAATCGCGTAAACCTAGGTTTGCCAACGATTTTGCAGCTCGGGGAACCGCGTCTGCAGGGCGAAGCCCGCGTCGCTGTTGGCGACGTGCGCGTAGACCATGCGGCTGTGTCCGTCGCGCGAGCTCTGTTGTGCCGGCCGACGCAGCTCGGCCGACGTCACGCCGGGAAAGTTGACCAGCTCGAGCCAGAACCGCAAGTCCGCGTCCACCTGATCGGCACTCACATCGCCCAGGCGCGCGCCGCTGTCGTCGGTGAGGTTGAAGGCGGCTCCGGATCTGTTGTTCCAGTCGGAACCGGGGCCGCTCAGCGGAAATCCGATCGAGACGGAGATCAGGTGGCCGGTGAAGCCCGCGCGGTCGACTTGCTGCACGAACTGCCGCCCGACGTCGGCCAACGGCGCCGGTCCGATGGTGCGGTCCACCTCGACCTTGACCTCCAGTGAGGCACCGCGATCGATCCCGTTGACGTAGTTCTGATGCACCGATTCCACACCGGGGGCGGCGCGCAACTTCGCGACGATGGCGTCGGCCTGCTGTTGCCGATTGGGAAAACCGGTGCAAGCGCTGGTGATAAGGGACAGCGCGATGACGACCGCCGCTGTCGAGAACCGCGTCCTCACCGCGAGACCTCCCCCACTCATTCGGCTAGTGAGCCGCCCGTTCCGTCGACCACGCCCCGCGACACGAGATGCTCGATTAACGGAACCGCCCCGGCGGCAAGATGTTCGGACATCGCCGCGCGGGCAAGGTCATGATCACGCTTGGCCAGCGCCGACAACACCCGGCGATGGTCCTTGACGGATTGGCGGGGCCAGCCCTCGATGGCGGGGAACACCGATTCGGGTGCGTAGCGGGTGATCTGGGACATCAACTGCGCGAGCTTCGGCGAGTCCGCGGCGACGTTGATGGCCCGGTGGAACTCGTGGTTGAGACGGACGGTCCGTTCGCCGTCGTCATCGGCATAGGCTCGTTCCAGCTCGGCCTGGATCTCCTTGAGTTTGCGCAGTTGTTCGTCGGTGATGTTGGCCGCGGCGCGTGCGGCGAGCTCGCCGCCGACGTGCGCCTGCACGTTCGCGACATCGGCGAGGTCGCGTCCGGTGACGGGCAGCACCACGAAGCCGCGGTGCGGCTGCTGGGCAACCAAGCCTTCAGCGCGCAGGGCAAACAGCGCCTCGCGTACCGGCGTGACACTGATGCCCAATTCCGCGGCCAACTGGTCCAGCCGGACATACTTGCCCGCCGCGTAGGTGCCGTCGAAAATCCTGCGCCGCACAAAGCGGGCGACGTCCTCGGAAAGTTGAGGCCGCGCAACGAAATCCGGGCCGGACATGCTCGTCATGGCGTCAGATCCGATACTCCGCGAGCAGTCGCTTGCTGATGATCTGCTTCTGGATCTCGCTGGTGCCCTCACCGATCAGCAGGAACGGCGCATCGCGCATGAGGCGCTCGATCTCGTACTCCTTGGAGTAGCCATAGCCGCCGTGGATCCGGAAGCTCTGCTGGGTGACCTCCGAACAGAGCTCGCTGGCAAGGTATTTCGCCATGCCCGCCGCCACGTCGTTGCGCTCCCCCGAGTCCTTCAGCCGCGCTGCGTTGACCATCATCAGGTGCGCCGCCTCGACCTTGGTGGCCATCTCGGCGAGCTGGAAGGCGATGGCCTGATGTTCGGCGATCGGCTTGCCGAACGTGTGGCGCTGCTGGGCGTAACGCGCGGCGAGTTCGAAGGCGCGGATTCCGACGCCGCAGGCCCGCGCCGACACGTTGACCCGCCCGACCTCGATGCCGTCCATCATCTGGAAGAACCCTTGCCCGGGCGTGCCGCCCAGCACATCATCCGCGCCGGCCTGGTAGCCGTCGAAAATGAGCTCGGTGGTGTCGATGCCCTTGTAGCCGAGCTTGTCGATCTTGCCCGGGATGACCAGACCGGGCGCCACTTCCCCGAAACCCGTTGGCTTCTCCACGAGGAACGCAGTCAAGTTGCGGTGCGGCTTGTCCGCACCCTCGTCGGTGCGCACCAGCACCGCGACCAGTGTCGAACTGCCACCGTTGGTCACCCACATCTTCTGGCCGTTGATGGTGTACGTGCCGTCCGAGTTGCGTTGGGCCCGGGTTCGGATCGCGGCGACATCGGAGCCCAGCTCGGGCTCCGACATGGAGAACGCGCCGCGGCACTCGCCGACCGCCATGCGTGGCAAGAAACGCTGCTTCTGCTCATCGGTACCGTGTTGGCGCAGCATGTACGCCACGATGAAGTGGGTGTTGAGCACCCCGGAAACGCTCATCCAGCCGCGACCCAATTCCTCGACGCACAGCGCATAGGTCAGCAGCGACTCGCCCAGCCCGCCGTACTCCTGTGGAATCATCAGGCCGAACAGGCCCATGTCGCGCATCTGGTCGACGATTTCCTGGGGATACTTGTCGGCGCGTTCGAACTCGGCGGCGTTGGGGATGACCTCCTTGTCGACGAATTGCCGCACCGTGGCGATGATCTCGGTCTGGAACTCGGTCAGGCCCAGCGTCTGTGCAAGTTTCGTCATGCGATTGCTTTCCCTATCGTTTTCGCCTCTGTCAAACGTTCGATATCGGCGGCGGTCAATCCCAGGTTCTCGGCAAGGATGTCGGCGGTGTCCTGCCCCAACGCGGGCGCAGGCCCGCTAGCGGAGTGGACACCGTCGAAGGCCGCCGGCATCGCGGGCGCCAGGTAATCCCCGAGTCCCGCTTGGTGTAGGCGGGAAAACAGTGGATTGGCAGTAACTTTGGGGCCTTCAGCGACTTCGGCGAAGGTGCGGTACCGCTCGAACAGCACGGTGGTCTCCGACAGCGCCGCGGTGACTTCGTCGGCGGTGTGCTCGGCGAACCAGGTCCCGAACAACCCGGACAGCACGTCGCGATACCGGTACCGGTCGCCCTCGGTGTTGAAGTCCGCCTGGAGCGCGTCGGCGAGTGCGGCCGTCGCGGCGCCGGTCCCCGTGACGTCGACCAGGTCGCGAAAGTGTCTGCCGGTCAGCAGGACCACCATGAAGGCGACACCGTCGCGGGTGGAGAAGTCCTGGCCGTACTGGCCGTAGATGGTGTTGCCCAGCCGCTCCCGTTGCGTCCCGATAACCTGCGGCTCGGTCAGCAGGCCCAGGTTCCCGGCCGTGGCCAGCGCAACGTCCTCCAGCGCCAGGCTGATGCGGGCGCCCCCACCGGTCTGGTCGCGACGGCGCACCGCGGCGACGACGGCCAGCGCGGCATACAGTCCACAGCACACATCCCAGGCCGGCAACACGTGGTTGATCGGACCCGCGTGCTCGGCCGGGCCGGTGACCAGCGGATAGCCGATGCCCGCGTTCACGGTGTAGTCCACCCCGGTGGATCCGTCACCGCGCCCGAGCAGCTGCACGTGGATGACGTCGGGACGTTCGGCGGCCAGCGCGTCGTGGTTCAGCCACGGCAGCACGGCGTTGGTGACGACGATGCCGTCGCCCTCGACGATGAGCCGCCGCACCAAGGCCTGGCCGTCGGGCGAGCGCAGATCGATGGTGGCCGAACGCTTTCCCTTGTTCAGCCCAGTCCAGTAGATCGACGTGCCGTCCGCTGTCAGCGGCCAGCGCTGCGTGTCCGAGGCACCCCCGATCGGATCCACGCGGATCACCTGCGCGCCAAGCTGATTCAGCGTCACGCCGCACAGCGGTGCGGCGACGAAGCTGGATATCTCGACGACGGTGATACCGGCCAGCGGATCCACGTCTACGCGACCCGTTCGAAGACCGCGGCGAGCCCCTGGCCGCCGCCGATGCACATGGTTTCCAGCCCGTAGCGCGCCTGGCGGCGGTTGAGTTCGCGTGCCAGGGTGGCCAGCATCCTGCCGCCGGTGGCGCCGACCGGGTGGCCCAGCGAGATGCCCGAGCCGTGCACGTTGGTCCGCTCGTGGTCCTGGGGCTCCGAACTTCCATTCCCGCATCACCGCAAGCGCCTGCGCGGCGAAGGCTTCGTTGAGTTCGATGAGGTCGATGTCGCTGAGCTGCAGGCCCGCCTTCGCGAGCGCGATCTCGGTAGCGGGCACCGGACCGATGCCCATGATGTTGGGCGCCACACCGGCCTGGCCCCACGACACCAGGCTCACCAGCGGGGTCAGCCCGTACTCGGCGGCCTTTTCCGCCGTGGTCACCACGCACATGGATGCCGCGTCGTTTTGCCCGCTGGAGTTGCCCGCCGTGACGGTCGATTCCGGATCATCTTTCAACAGAACGGGTTTCAGTTTGGCGAGCGCCTCAACCGTGGTGTCGGCCCGCGGGTGCTCGTCGGTGTCGATCGTCTCTTCGCCCTGCCGGGTGCGGACTGCGACCGGCACGATCTCGTCGGCCAGGATGCCGTCCTTCTGCGCGGCCACCGCGCGCTGGTGCGACGCCACCGCGAGCTCGTCCTGTTCCTCACGTGAAATGCCGTACTGGCGGCGCAAGTTCTCGGCGGTTTCCAGCATGCCGCCCGGGACCGGGTAGTGCCGGCCACCGGCCGTCGTGCGGCCCCGTGCCAGCGCGTCGTGCACCTGCACCCCGCTGCGGGCTCCGCCCCAGCGCATGTCGGTGGAATAGAACGCGACGTTGCTCATGCTTTCGCAACCGCCCGCGATCACCAGATCGTTGTTGCCGGTGGCCACCTGCAGGCAGGCCTGGATCACCGCCTGCAGACCTGACCCGCAGCGGCGGTCGACCTGCATGCCCGGAACCGTCACCGGCAGGCCGGCATCCAGCGCCACCACGCGCCCGATCGCCGGCGCCTCGCTGCTGGGGTAGCAGTGCCCCAGGATGACGTCCTGCACCGCGTCGGGCGCCAGGCCGGTCCGCTCCAACAGCCCTTTGAGGGCCGCGACGCCGAGGTCAACGGCGCTGAGCGACTGGAACATTCCGCCATAACGGCCGATCGGCGTCCGCACGGGTTCACAGATGACGGCCTGGCGCAGGTGATCGGGCATCAGAGGTGCCGGCCGCCGGTGATTTCCATGACGGTGCCGGTCATGTACGACGACAAGTCGGAAGCCAGGAACAACGCGACGCTCGCGACCTCGCTGGGTTCACCGGCCCGGCCCAGCGGCACCTCCGCCACCTTGGAGTCCCAAATACGTTGCGGCATAGCCTCTGTCATCGCCGAACGAATCAGACCGGGCTGGATGGCGTTCACCCGGATACCCAGGTAGGCAAGCTCCTTGGCCGCGGCCTTGGTCATCCCGACGATGCCCGCCTTGGCCGCCGAGTAGTTCGTCTGGCCGATCATCCCGACCTTGCCCGAGATCGAGGACATGTTGATGATCACACCGCGTTTGTTCTCCCGCATGATCGCGGCCGCCAGGCGGGTGCCGTTCCACGTGCCCTTCAGGTGCACCGAGATGACCTTGTCGAAATCGTCCTCGGTCATCTTGCGCATCGTCGCGTCGCGGGTGATGCCAGCGTTGTTGACCATGATGTCAAGAGCACCGAAGCGCTCGATGGCGGTCTTGATCAACGTGTCCACGTCCTCGGCTTGCGAGACGTCGCAGCGTACGGCCAGGGCGACGTCCTCACCGCCCAGCTGCTTGGCCGCGACCTCGGTCGCCTCCAGGTTCAGGTCGCCGAGCACCACCCGGGCACCTTCGGCGATGAATCGCTCCGCGATGGCGTAGCCCAGTCCCTGCGCTCCGCCAGTGATCACCGCGGTCTGACCGCTCAGCAACGGCACCTCGATCACACCCTTCATTTCCAATTTCATATTTCATATAGGATCTTGCCCAAAGAGGGTACCGAACGGCAACCAGCTGCCAACAGAGGGAACGTGCGCAATGACCATCGGAGAAGTCTCAGACGAGGATTTCCAGGAGATCCTGGCCCAGACCCGGCACTTCGTGCGCAGCGCCGTCGTCCCGCGCGAGCAGGAGATCCTCGACGACGACCGGGTGCCCGACGACCTGCGCGACCAGGCCAAGAAGATGGGGCTGTTCGGCTACGCGATCCCGCAGGAGTGGGGCGGGCTGGGCCTCGACCTGATGCAGGACGTGGAGCTGGCGATGGAGCTGGGCTACACGTCGCTGGCGCTGCGCTCGATGTTCGGCACCAATAACGGCATCGCGGGCCAGGTTCTCGTCGGGTTCGGCACCGACGAACAGAAGTCACGCTGGCTGGAGCCGATTGCGTCCGGGGAAGTCGTCGCCTCGTTCGCGTTGACCGAGCCCGGCGCCGGATCCAATCCGGCCGGCTTGAAAACCAAAGCCGTTCGCGATGGCCACGATTGGGTGATCTCCGGACGGAAGTGCTTCATCACCAACGCCCCCGTCGCCAACCTGTTCGTGGTCTTTGCGCGCACGCGGCCCGCCGACGACGACGGGCCCGGTATCGCGGTGTTCTTGGTGCCCGCCGATTCCGCGGGAGTCGAGGTGGGCGCCAAGGACGCCAAGATGGGCCAGGAAGGCGCGTGGACCGCCGACGTCGGCTTCACCGACGTCCGGGTCGGCAACGACGCGCTGGTCGGCGGCAGCGAGGACATCGGCTATCGCGCGGCGATGACGTCGCTGGCGCGCGGCCGGGTCCACATCGCCGCGCTCGCGGTCGGTGCCGCGCAACGCGCGTTGGACGAGTCGGTGACCTATGCGGCCACCGCGACGCAGGGCGGTGCGCCGATCGGCAGCTTTCAGCTGGTGCAGGCGATGCTCGCCGACCAACAGACGTCGGTGCTGGCGGGCCGCGCGCTCGTCCGGGAAACCGCCCGGCAGTGGGTCAGCGGGGAGGATCGCCGAATCGCCCCGTCGGCGGCGAAGCTCTTCTGCACCGAAATGGCCGGCAACGTCGCGGATCTCGCGGTGCAGGTGCATGGCGGCAGCGGCTACATGCGCGGTGTGCCCGTCGAACGCATCTACCGCGACGTTCGCCTGCTGCGACTGTACGAGGGCACCAGCGAGATTCAGCGGCTGATCATCGGGTCGAACCTGGTGAAGACAGCGCAGCGCTGACGCCGGGCGTCAAACGAATTGCTGGCCGCCGTCGATGTCGTACGTGGCGCCGGTGAGCGCCGAGTCGTTGGCGTCGAAGGCCGCGGTCCGCTGCGCTCTGACATCCCGCGCCGCTTGCTCCAGCCGGTGCGGATTGCGGCCGGTGAGGATGACGTCGGCCCCCTCAGCCCTGGCGCGTCGAGCCGTCTCAAGCCCGATACCGGCGCTGCCACCGATCACGACGACGGTCTGACCCCGCAATTCCGGTTCGCCCATGACTCGTCAGTCCTTGATCAGTTCGAGCGTCCCCAGCTCACGGACGGCCTGGCAGCCGCGCCGCAGCATGGCCAGCACCATGTCGTCACCGCGCTCGGTCGCGGCGGCAAACGCAAACCCCAGCGCCGAGATCAACAGGGCGTGCGGCACGCCCAACCGGTAGTCGCGCCAACAGGTTTCGCGGTCGTAATCGGTGACGCCATAGCCCAGTAACGCCCGGTGGTACTCGTCGACGAGGCCCTGCTCGATTGCCGAGCGCAGCTGCGAATCCAGGCTGGTTGCGGTGAAGTAGGCGAGATCCCTGGCCGGGAGTCCCACGCCGAGCGTTTGCCAATCGACCACGCTGACCCGGGTCCGGTCGGGGTCGAACAGCATGTTGTCAAGCCGAAAGTCGCCATGCATCAGGGCGAATCGGTCGCGTTCGGCAAGCAGCCACGGTTCTACCAAACCCATTGTCGTGGAGAAGGTTTCGCGGTCATCGGCGGTCATCCGGTCGCCGAGCTTCTCCAGCGTGATGTCGGCGCTCATCTTCGCCACCTCCCCCAGGCCCTTAGCGGAGGCTTCGTCCGGGCGCCCGAAGGCGATGGCGGGGAAATCGAGATAGGCCGGATCCTGCCAGCTTGGCCCGTGCAATCCGGCCAGTGCCACGACCGCGAGCCGCGCCTCTTGCTCACCGCAGCCCGCGATCTGATCACCCTGCACCGCAGGTGCCTGGTCGGCCAGCAGCAGCGCGTATTCCATAGCGTCGTCGGTGATCTCGCAGTAAAAGCACTGCGGCGTCGGCACCTGTACGCGGTCGGCCACCGTGGCGTAGAACGCGCACTCGCTGCGGTAACCGAGGACGACCCGGTCGCGCACGGCGTCGTCCTGGGCGGGCAGTTTGATGACGAATGTGCCCGGCAGGTCAACCGGGTCCGTCGCGTATCTGGCCGTCACGCGATAGGTCGCTCCGGTCTGCCCGGTGCCGATGGCGACGACGTCGACCTCGGCGACGTCGGCGGGGGTGCCGCGCTCGCTGAGCACCGACGACAGCCACCCGGCCGTCACATCGGTGGGATACCGGGGTATCGACATCGTCTTGGACAACTGCGCCTCCAAGGCCTCTACGCGCACGAGCGGGTCCGACTGGCTGGTCAACTGTAAGCCATACGGCATCGGCCGCGGCAGCGTGACGGGTCATACTTTCGGCATGGCCCCGATCTACCTCGTCACCGGCGCGGGCGGCGGCATCGCCGGGATCAGCCCGCAGGTGGTGGCCCGGCTTCGCGATCGCGGCGAGACGGTTCGGGCGATGGTGCACCGTGAGGACGCGCGCGCGGACGCGCTGCGCGCCCTGGGCTCCGACGTGATCGCGGGAGATTTGACGAACCCGGTCGACGTCGCCACGGCGCTGAACGGCGCCACCCGGATGTTCTTCAACATGAGCGTCTCGCCGGATTACCTCGAAGCCACCGCGGTGGTATGCGCGATCGCCAAGGAACTCGACAATCTCGACGTGCTGGTCAACATGTCGCAAATGACGGTCTCCCAAATGACGGCCACCAGCACCGAGGAATCCAAACAGCAGCGCCTGCATTGGCTCGCCGAACACGTCATCGACTGGTCGGCCATCCCCGCCGTGCACATCCGGCCGACGGTCCTGCTGGAGAACCCGCTGTTCGCCATGTTGGCCGCCCACTCGATCCGGGACACCGGACGCATCGCGCTGCCGTTCGGCGCCGGCCGCACCTCACCCGTCGCATCCAGCGACGTCGCCGAGGTCGTCACCGCGGTGCTGCGCGCACCCGAGGACCACCTCGGCGCGGTGTACGAATTGACCGGTCCCGCAACGCTTGACGTCGACGAGATCGCCGAACAGTACAGCCAGGCCTTGGGCCGACCGGTGACCGCGACGCGCCCCTCCTTCGACGAGTTCCTGGAGCAACTGGATCGCGTGGGACTGTCACCGCACGTACAACAGCACATCGCCACGATGGCCAGGCTGCATCGGGAGGACCGTTACAACCGCTCGACCCACGACGTCGAGGACATCACCGGCCACCCGGCACAGAGCGTGCGGGAGTACGTCGAGCACCACCGCGACATGTTCGGCTGACGCCGGCTCACAGCACCGCGTCGGCGAGGCGGTCGACCTGGTCCAGCGATACCACCGTGGGGTGGAAGAGCAGCCTGTCGAAACCGAGGTCGCGGTAGGCGCGCACGGTGTCCCGCGCGTCCTGCGCTGAGGTGAGCATGTCGTCGACGTTGAGCCGGGCGTAATCGGGGACGAATCCGTAATACCGGGCGAGGTGGTCGCGCCCGGCCTGCACGACGGCGTCATCGCCCAGAGCGAAGTTCACCGAAGCATGAATCTGAGGATCGCCGGGCCGGCCGGCCTGGCGCCAACCCTCCCGTACCGCATCCGCGAACTCCGACTGCGTCGGGTAATCCCGCAGTGCGCCGGCAACCCAGCCGTCTCCAACGGTTGTCGCGCGCCGAATTGTCGCCTTCGACTTGCCACCGAACAACAGCGGAATGTCGACCGGCGCAGGGCACACCGCGGGGTCGCCGACTGGCTTGCCACGCCAGGCGTCGCGCATGATTCCCACTTGCTCGTCGAGAACCTTGCCGCGCGAATCGAATTCAATGCCGACGGCAGCGTAGTCGTCGGGGCGCGAGCCCACTCCAATGCCGACCACGAGGCGATGCCCGGCGGCTTCGGCGATAGTCGCCAGCTGCTTGGCCAGCACCACCGGCGGATACAACGGAGCCAGCAAGACGTTTGGCACCAAGGCGATCTCCGTGCTGGCGCCGGCAGCCACCGCCAGGGCGATGGTCGAGTCGAGGCTGGGATAGATGAGCCGGTCGATGGTCGTCAGGGATTCAAAGCCACGCTGCTCCGCGCGGCGGGTCCATTCCACGATCGCCGATCCGGGGACGCCGGCAATGTGATTCGGCAAGCCGATTCCGATCTTCATGACCCAAGGGTGGCTTGGTAGCACCTGCATCAGCCAGCATCTCGGGAGCATTCGGCATAAATCGGCGCTATGATCGCTGTACTCGTATGCTTTTCGTCATGATAGAGCCGCTGGACGGCGAAATTCTGCACGCATTGCAGCTCTGGCCCCGTGCGTCGTTCCGCCACATCTCCGAGGTCCTCGGCGCGCCCGAACAAACCGTCGCGCGCCGTTATCGCAAGATGCGGCGAGACGGGGTGGTGCGTGTGGCCGGCTTGATCAACCCACAGGTGCATGGAGAGGCCCAATGGGTGGTGCGTGTGCGCGCCAAGCCGGACGACCTGCCCCGGCTGGCCGATGCGTTGGTGCGACGCCCGGACGTCACCCACGCCAACGTACTGTCCGGTTGGACCGAACTGGTGTGCGTGATCCGGGCACCGCTCGGGGAAAGCAACGACGGCCTGCTGCAACGACTTCCGCGCACGTCCTCGGTCCTCGGCCTCGACATCGATCTGGTGCTGCACGTCTTCGGGGAGCCCGCCGATTCGATGTGGACCGCCTACGGTCACACACTCGACGCGGAACAGAAGGCCCGGCTGCTCCGGGGTGCTGAAGCGGCCGGGGCCGTGGGCCGGCCTGACACCCCCGACGACGGGGATGATGCCCTCTTCGCAGCGCTCGCAGAAGATGGTCGCGCACCACACGTGCGCCTCGCGGATCAGACGGGGTGGTCACCCGCCCGGGTGAAGCGCCGTATCGCAGCGTTGGAGGCCGGCGGCACCTTGATCTACGACGTGGATGTGCTGCCGGATCGGCTTGGGTTCAACGTGAACGCCATGCTGTGGCTGACGGTGGCGCCGCAACACCTGGCCGGCGTCGGTGAACAGATCGCGACTCACGACGAAATCGCGTCCGCGATGGCCATCAGTGGACGCAGCAGCCTGATGGCGGTCGCCATCTGTCGCGACGTCGAACATCTCTACCGCTATCTGGCCGAGCGGCTGGCGACCGTTGCGCACATTCAAAGCTACGAAGTCAGCATCCGAGCCATGCGGCTCAAGCAAGCCGCATCGCTCATCAGGCAGGGACGGCTCGTACAGGCTGGACGCTCCTAACGTCGATGCATTTCATGAGCTTGTAGCCGTAGCACCCGAGGCGGCATATTGGAGGACGTGTCCGCGCGGAGGGGAAAAATGTCCGTGTCACCGTTGAGTCACAACGAAGCCGGCCAGGTTCCGATGTGAGGCTTACCGCGCAATCGGTTCTGCAGTACTTAGTCGATC
This sequence comes from uncultured Actinomycetota bacterium, assembly GCA_963758775.1. GTDB lineage: Bacteria > Actinomycetota > Actinomycetes > Mycobacteriales > Mycobacteriaceae > Mycobacterium. The sequence goes on along the minus strand of CAVWWU010000007.1, from coordinate 63,031 downwards.
GTGCCGTTATCGACACGCCCACCGGCAACGTAGAGGTCCTCAGCGGTGGTGTCTCGGCCGACGCCTTCGCCGTGCATACCCCGGCCGGATCGTGGGTGGTCAAGCAGGCACTGGCCATGCTCAAAGTCTCCGCGGAATGGCGCGCCGATCCGAAGCGAATCCTCAACGAGGCCGCCGCCTTGCGAGTTGCCAGTCGGCTGATCCCGGAATGCGTTCCGCCTGTGACGCTCATAGACCGGGAACGGCTCATCCTGGTCATGGAGCACGCACCGAGCCATCTCCACGACTGGAAGTCCGAACTCATGGCCGGTGGCAGCAGCGGCAGCGTGCAGACTGCGACGCGTCTCGGCGAGATCTTGGCGACCCTGCACGGCAATACCATCGATGAAGCGCGACTCGCTGATCAGTTCGGTGACAACAAAAACTTCGTGGACTTGCGCATCGACCCCTTCCACAGAACTGTCGCCCAACGGCTGCCCGAGATCGCCGCGCCTCTGGAAGCGTTGGCCACCGATCTGATCCAGCACCCACGCTGCCTCGTACACGGCGACTACTCCCCCAAAAACATTCTCGCCTCCGGTGACACGGCATGGGTAATCGACTGGGAGGTAACACATTTCGGCAATCCGGTGTTCGATCTGGCGTTCATGCTCGCACACCTGATGTGCAAAACGGCCTACGCCCCTGATCGTGGCGAGTTGTACCGCAGCTGCGCGCAACACTTCCTGACCGCTTACACACGCAGCGCACCCGAAGTACTAAAACCTGATCCTGTGGGTCTGGTCCGACACACCGCGGCGATCGTATTGGCCCGTACCGACGGCAAGTCTCCAGCGGCATACCTGCGACCATCGCAACGGGATGCGGCCCGGCGGGTGGCGGCAGAATTGCTGCCCACCCGCAGCGTCACCGATGGCATCATCGACCAACTCTGGTGCGAACTCACGTGAGCACATCCATCGCATCAGTCTTCGCCTGGGAGGCACTCGATTCCCGCGGCAACCCCACAGTCGCATGCGAAGTCCGACTGCGCGGTGGCGCGACGGGCACGGCGACCGCGCCGTCCGGGGCTTCCACCGGCGCCCACGAAGCCCACGAGTTGCGCGACGGGCAGCAGGACCGCTACCGCGGAAAGGGTGTTTCACAAGCCGTCGCCAACGTCAACGGTCCACTGGCACAGGCAGTTATCGGCAAGGACAGCGGCGACCAGGCCACGGTCGACGGCGCTCTGCGCGCCGCAGACGGGTCGGCTAATCTCTCCCGGCTAGGCGCGAACGCGTTGCTGGCGGTGTCACTCGCTAGTTTGCAAGCCGCCGCCGCTGCTGCCGGGCAACCGCTGTGGCGTTACGCCGCGGCGGACGGCCGCCCCGCTGAACTGCCCTTACCCATGATCAACATCCTCTCCGGTGGGGCACACGCAGGTCGCGCCGTCGACATTCAAGATGTTCTGGTCATGCCCACAGGCGCAAGCAATTTCGCGCAAGCCCTCGAATGGGTCGACAGGGTCCGCGCGGCAACCGCCGCGCAACTGCACGACATGGGTCACGCGACTGCGCTAGTCGCCGACGAAGGCGGCTACGGACCCGCGCTGCCCACCAACCGCACCGCCCTGGAGGTCGTCACCCTGGCGATCGAACGGGCTGGTTTCCGCGCGGGAACCGACATGGCCATCGCCCTCGACATTGCCGCCAACCAGTTCTTCGACGCCACATCCCAGCGCTACGTCCTGGCCGCCGAGAATCGGCGCCTGACCGCCACCCAGTGGGCAGCAGAACTGGCGCAGTGGGCCGCCGCTTTTCCCGTGATCTCGATTGAGGACGGCATGGCCGAAGACGACTGGGAGGGTTGGGTTGAGCTCACCGACCAACTTGGCGCCCGAATCCAGATCGTCGGCGATGACCTGTTCACCACCGACGTCGACCGGTTGGCGCACGGCGCCAATCTCGGCGCGGCCAACGCCGTGTTGGTCAAACCAAATCAGATCGGCACTGTGTCTGATGCGCACGCCTTTATCCGGGCCGCACAGGACTGTGCCTACGCGACCGTCCTATCTGCTCGCTCCGGCGAGACCGAGGAATCCTGGCTCGCCGACCTGGCCGTGGGGTGGAGAACGGGCCAGATCAAGGTCGGTTCCCTGGCAAGGTCGGAACGCACTGCCAAGTGGAATCGATTGCTGCGCTTGCAGGCTGAGCTGTCCGGCACCGCCACTTTCGCCGGCAAATCGGTGATCGCACCCCTTGGGCGCCGTTGAATTCCAGCGCGTCGAAGATCTCTACCGCTATCTGGTCGAGCGACTGGCGACCGTTGCGCACATTTAAAGCTAAGAAGTCAGCATCCGGGCCAGGTGGCCCAAGCAGGCAGCGTCGCTTATCCGGCAAGGAGGGCTCGCGCAGGCCGAACGCCCCTAGCGACGAATGGTGCGGGCGGAGGGAGTCGAACCCTCACGCTCTTTCGAGCAATGGCACCTAAAGCCATCGCGTATGCCATTTCGCCACGCCCGCGCGCTTAGCGATCCTACCGCTCGGGTGGCGGACGAAAGCCACTCAGGCGGTACCGTCGTGAGGTGTCCACGACCCGTCGTCGCAGGCCCGCGCTGATCGCCCTGGTGATCTTCGCGGCCTGCAGCTGCCTTGCCCTGGGCTGGTGGCAGTGGACGAGATTCCAGTCGACATCGGGCACTTTCCAGAACCTCGGCTATGCGTTGCAGTGGCCGCTGTTCGCCTGGTTCTGCATCTACGCATACCGCAAATTCGTCCGCTATGAAGAGACGCCGCCGGAACTGCACAAAGGCGTTGTCACCGAGATACCCGCAGGGCTGCTGCCCGAGCGCCCCAAGCCTGCGTCGCCCCCGCCCGATCCCGCACTGCAGGAGTACAACGCCTACCTGGCCGAGCTGGCGAAGACCGATGCCGAGAAACAGAACAGGACCACCGCATGACGACACCCGGGGCCGTCCCCGCCGACAAGATCCGCACCGCGCTGCTCGGCTACCGCATCATGGCGTGGACGACGGGTGTCTGGCTGATCGTGCTGTGCGGCGAGCTCGTCTCGCACCTGGTCTTCCACCACGAGATCCGGTGGATCGGGATCGTGCACGGCTGGGTCTATTTCGTCTACGTGCTGGCCGCGTTCAATCTCGCGATCAAGGTGCGCTGGCCGATCGGCAAGACGATCGGTGTGTTGCTCAGCGGCACCATCCCACTGGTGGGCGTCATCGTCGAGCACTTCCAGACCAAGGACGTCAAGGCGCGCTTCGGGCTGTAAGCGTCGAGCGTCACGCCAGCGTCACGCTCGACGCCGAGCGTCACGCCAGCGTCACATTCAGGCGGCCCGAGAGCTCTCGCAGCGCCGGCACCAACAACCCCAGCGCGCGACCGCGATGCGATATCGCATCCTTCTCCGCGGGGCTCAACTCCGCGGCGGTGCGGTCGTGGCCGTCCGGAACGAAACACCGGGTCGTAGCCGAACCCGCCGCCGCCGCGCGGCTCGCGCGCGATCGTGCCGGTCCACTCACCGCGAACCACCACCTCGTCCGAACCCGACACCAGCGCGCAGGCCGAGACGAACGCCGCGCCGCGCCGGCCGTCGGGCACGTCACGCAACTGCGCCAAGAGCAGCGCGGTGTTGCCCGCATCGTCGCCGTGCCGGCCCGACCACCGCGCCGACAGCACGCCCGGCATGCCGTTCAGCGCGGCCACCGCTAACCCCGAGTCGTCGGCGACAGAAGCCAGGCCGGTCGCGGCAAACGCGTCGCGCGCCTTGGCCAGCGCGTTCTCCTCGAAGGTCGCAGCGGTTTCCGGTGCCTCGTCGAACGGCGCCACGTCGTTGAGCGATACCAGCGTCAACCCGCTGAGCCCGGCGCCGTCCAACACTCGGCGCAGCTCGGTCAGCTTCTTGAGATTACGGCTGGCGACCAGCAGTCGTGTCACGTCAACAAATTAGCCGCAGAACCTCTGAGGGTTGACAGCGCCGCCGGACTCGGCGCACTGTGATATGTGTCATATGACCACTGGTCACACCGGGCGGAGAGGGGCTGGTCATGACCACGAGGGACAAGTACACGGAGGTGCCCACGCCGTACTCGTGGGAGGTCGCCAGCGCCGGCGACGCGCGCTTCACGTGGGAGTACGACGAGGGGCGCGCGCGACTTCTTTCCCTGTACCAGAAGGGGAAGGACAAGCAGTGGGATGCCCAATCGCGCATCGACTGGTCGCAGGACGTCGACCCGACGAACCCGATCGGGCTGCCCGACGAGTTCAATTCGCTGTTCGGCAGCCCGATGTGGGACGCCGCGGACGACGCACGTCGCGCCGAGATGCGCCTGCACTCGCAAGCCTGGCAGTTCTCGCAGTTCCTGCACGGCGAGCAGGGGGCGATGGTGTGCGCGGCCAAGATCGTCGAGGTCGTTCCGGATATGGACGCGAAGTTCTACGCCGCCACCCAGACCATGGACGAGGCCCGGCACGTCGAGACATTCTCGCGGTTCCTGCACGAGAAAATCGGCATGGTCTACCCGATCAACAAGCACCTGACCTCGCTGTTGGAGGACACCCTGCGCGACTCACGCTGGGACATGCCCTACCTCGGAATGCAGGTCCTCATCGAAGGGCTCGCGCTCGCCGCCTTCGGGGTGCTGCGCGACATGACGCCCCCGAATTCGTTGGCCAAGCAGCTGCTGGCCTACGTCATGCAGGACGAAGCCCGGCACGTCGCATTCGGCCGAATCTCGTTGAAGGACTACTACTCCGCGCTGACCGAAGCCGAGCGGGACGAGCGTGAAGAGTTCGTCGTGGATGCCTGCTACCTGATGCGCGACCGCTTCCGCGGCGAGGAGGTTTTCGAGACCCTCGGCATGAACGTCAAAGAGTGTGCCGAGTGGGTCGACAATTCACCGCTGATGATCCAGTTTCGTTCGCATCTGTTCAGCCGCATCGTGCCGATAGTCAAGGACATCGGGTTGTGGGGCGACAAGGTGCAGAAGGCCTTCTCGGAGATGGGTGTCCTGGACATGGCCGGCTTCGACATCGAGGCGCTGATGAAGGCCGATGAGGACCAGGCCGAATCGCTGGACAAAGCACACGCCGAGATGGCCGACCGGGCCCTCGAGGTGGACCAGGCGATCGCGGCGGGCGCGAGCTGACTCAGCTTCCGAACGACTTCGCCGGCGGAGGCCCCTCGGGCAGCACACCCGGGTACGGCTGTTCCAAGGCGTCGCGCTGCGCCGCGAACAACTGATCGCAGGCGCCCAGCGCCATGTCCAACAGCTTGTCCAGCGTCGAACGCGGGAAGGTCGCGCCCTCACCGGTCCCCTGGATCTCCACCAGGGTCCCGGTGTCGGTGGCAACGACGTTCATGTCCACCTCGGCGCGCGAATCTTCCTCGTAGGGCAGATCCACCCGGACCCTGCCGTCGACGACGCCGACGCTGACCGCGGCGATGGCGCACGACAACGGCCTGGGATCCGACAGCTTGCCCGCCGCCGACAGGTAAGTCACCGCGTCGGCCAGCGCCACATAGGCGCCGGTGATCGCCGCGGTGCGGGTGCCACCGTCGGCCTGCAGCACGTCGCAGTCGACGGCGATCGTGTTCTCCCCCAACGCCCGCAGGTCGATGCACGCGCGCAGCGACCGGCCCACCAGCCGGCTGATCTCCTGGGTGCGCCCGCTGACCCGACCTTTGACGGACTCGCGGTCCGAACGGGTGTGGGTGGCCGACGGCAGCATCGCGTATTCCGCGGTGAGCCAACCCAGCCCGGACCCCTTGCGCCAGCGCGGCACCCCTTCGGTGACGCTGGCGGTGCACATGATCTTCGTCTGACCGAATTCGATCAGCACCGAGCCCGCCGGGTGTTCGGTGAACCCGCGGGTGATGACTACCGGGCGGAGCTCATCGTCAAGGCGACCGTCATCTCGTTTGGACACCCAGTAACCCTAAGCCAACCCCGACGGGTGGTTCAGGGGTGCTTGATGTCGAAGGTCTCGCCGGAGACCACCGCGTGCACAGGACCGTCGAACTCGGCCTTCGCCTCGGAGATGACGTCTTCGCGCGACGTCCACGGGGGAATGTGCGTCAGCAGCAACTCCCGCACGCCGGCTTGGGCGGCGGCCCTGCCGGCCTCGGTGCCGGACAGGTGCAGGTTGCGCGGACGGTCCGACGAGTGCGTCCACGACGCCTCGCAGAGGAAAACGTCGGCGTCGCGGGCCAATTCGATGAGTTGGTCGCAGATGCCGGTGTCCCCGCTGTAGACCAGTGTCGCCCCATTGGGATCGGTGATCCGCAAACCGTAGGACTCGGTGGGATGGGCCACCACCCGCGGCACCACGGTGAGCGCACCCACCGTCACCGGCTCACCGTCCACCCAGTGGCGGATGTCGAAGATGTCCGAGCAGTCGTCGATCTCGCCGCCGTACGGCGACGACGCCGCGCCCAGCCGCGACCAGGTATCGCTCGGGCCGTACAACAGCGCCTTGCCGGTCGGCTTCGCCGGGTGATACCGACGCCAGACGTACAGGCCCGGCATGTCCAGGCAGTGGTCGGCATGCAGGTGGGACAGCAGCACGTGCACACTGCCCGGGTCGGCGTGCCGTTGCAGCGCGCCGAGCACTCCCCCGCCGAAGTCCAGAACCAACGGCGGTGTGTCCGGCGCCCGGAGCAGATAACCCGATGCAGGCGAATCCGGACCCACGACGCTGCCGGAGCAGCCGAGCACGGTTATTCGCACGGACACTACTGTGCCATGCCCGATAGCACGATGTAGAAAACATCGCCGCTTTGGTGTGATGAGAATCTCCGCGTGTTCATTGAGGAGCGATCGCAAGGGCGGCGAAGCCGGGCGCAGCGGGTCGCGACCGGCGGTTAATGAACACGAAAATGACGATGCACCGGTTGAACGCCGGTGACGGTCGGGCCAAGGAATCGCGCCGCCAATTTGGTGAACTCCTCGGGGTCGCCGGTGGCCTCGAATACCCGGCTGGCCGTGGGCGCGTCATGGGGGCGCAGCAGATCCCGCTCGGTGAGCACCCGCAGCACTTCCTTGGCGGTCTCCTCGGCGCTGGAGACGAGCGTGACATTGTCGCCCATCGCCAGCTGGATCAGCCCGGAGAGCAGCGGATAGTGGGTGCATCCGAGCACAAGCGTGTCGACCTCGGCGCGCTGCAGCGGCTCGAGGTAGCCCTCCGCCAGACCGAGCACCTGCCGCCCGCTGGTGACGCCGCGCTCGACGAAGTCGACGAAGCGCGGGCAGGCCACCGCGGTGATTTCGGTGTCACGCGCGGCGGCGAAGGCGTCCTGGTACGCGTGCGAGGTGATGGTGGCCTGCGTGCCGATGACGCCGATGCGCCCGGTGCGGGTGGTGGCGACCGCGCGCCGCACCGCGGGCAGGATCACTTCGACGACGGGCACGTCGTAGCGTTCGCGGGCGTCGCGCAGGCACGCCGCCGATGCCGAGTTGCAGGCGATGACCAGCGCCTTGACGCCGCGCTCGACCAGATCGTCCCCGATGGCCAGCGCGTGCGCCCGGATCTCCGGGATGGTCAGCGGGCCGTAGGGGCCGTTGCCGGTATCGCCGACGTAGACGATGTCCTCGTCGGGCAGCTGGTCGATGATCGCGCGGGCAACGGTCAAACCCCCGACGCCAGAGTCGAAGACCCCGACGGGCGACAGTGCGGAGCTCATGTCGGCAGCCGCGGCGTGCCGGCGCGGGCCTTCTTCCGCGCGCGGACCTTGCGCTCGGGAGCGGACAACCAGTACGCGGCGACGACGCCGGCGACCGCCCCGGACAGATGGCCTTGCCAGGACACGCCGCCGCATTGGTGCAGCACAGGCATGGCCCCGAGCAGTACGCCCCCGTAGACAAACAGGACCACCAGCCCGATGACGATGTCCCACACCCTGCGGACGAACAGGCCGAACACCAGCAGAAACGCGAGATAGCCGAAGATGAGCCCGGACGCGCCGATGTGGTCGGTCGGGCCGCAGCTGCTGCCGACGTTGCCGATCAGCCAGGTGCCCAAGCCGCCCAGGATCCAAATGATCGCGGTCGCCCACACGAACCGCGAGATCCCGGCCAGCGTCACCAGAAAGCCCAGCACCAGCAGCGGGATCGTGTTGGCCATCAGATGCGCCCAGTTGGCATGCAAAAGCGGCGCGAAGATGATCCCCCACAGGCCGTCGGTCGTCTGGGGGCGGATGCCGTTCTCTTCCAGCGAATGGTTCGTCAGCAGGTCGATCAGTTCCATCAGGTACAGCAGCGCCACGAAGGTGAGGATCGTGGCGCCACCCACCATCCACCGGGGGCGTTTCTTCGCCGGGCGGGCGGGCGCGTACTCATATCCGGAACTCATGGCATCTTCCAGGCTACCTGCAGGTCAGGCGGTCTTGAATGCTCCGGGCAGCGTGCCGCGGTAGGTCGGTATTCCGGCGACCGACTTGGCGGCGAGCACACCGACCAGCACCGCGCGGGCCAGACAGTCGGCGGCAGCCGCGCCCACCGCGGTGGTCAGCCCGATCTCCGGGGACATTGCGGCAGGGGTATCGGCCGCCGGCGGCACGTCAATGGCGCCGGTCGCGAGCGCGAATACCGTGTCGCCGTCCAGCGGGGTGTGTACGGGTCGGATGGTTCGGGCCAGGCCGTCGTGGGCGGCGACCGCCACCCGCCGGCACGCCGCCTTGCTCAGCGCCGCGTCGGTGGCGACCACCGCGATCGTCGTATTGAGAGGGGCATCAAGAGGCGTATCTAGCGGGGACGGCAGCTCCGCCAACGCGGCGAGCTGCTCGGCCGGCGGAGCGGTCAGCGCGAACTCCTCGATCAGGTCCGCCTGCCACGGCAGCCCGGTGGCCCTGTCCGCGACGTCGCCGGCGGAGTTCACGACGACGAGCGCACCGACGGTGACGCCCGACGGCAGCGTGCTCGACGCGGTCCCGACCCCACCCTTGAACACGCCGGCGCGCGCGCCCACTCCAGCGCCGACGGTTCCGACGGCTACCTCCGCGGAAGCCGCGGCCGACGCGGCGTAGCCGAAGTCCGCCGTCGGGCGGCAGTCCCACCCGCCGACGGGCAGATCGAAGATCACCGCGCCGGGCACGATGGGCACCACGCCGCCTTTCATCGCCACGCCGCGTCCTTGTTCCTCCAGCCAGCGCATCACACCGTCGGCGGCGGCCAGGCCGTAGGCGCTGCCGCCGGCGAGCAACACCGCGTCCACAAAGCGCACGCTGTTGGCCGGATCCAGCAGATCGGTCTCCCGGGTCCCCGGCGCACCCCCGCGGCAATCGACGGCGCCGACGGTCCCGGGCGGGGTCAGTACGACGGTGACGCCGCGGGACCACCCGGCACCCAGCGACGCGTCGGGATCCAGCCGCCCGTAGTGGCCGACGCTGACACCCGCGACATCGGTGATCGCGTTCATCGGGCCTCCATCAGCACCAGAACCAGGTATTCCTGCAAAACGGTCAGCCATTGGTAGACATCGAGATGCGCGGAAAGCGGGTGGTCCGCGGGTAGTCGACTCGGGCCTTCCGGACCCACGTCGAGCATCACGCCGAGCGACAGCCGGATGTCGTTGACCGCGGCGATCCAAGCGTTCGCATCCTCTTCGGTGAGCTCGAACCGCCCGCCGCTTTCCGGGAGGGTGTCCAGCAACTGTTGTGCGGCAACGCGTTTGGCGTCGATGATCTCCGGCTCATGCAGACTTCGCAGGGCGGCGTTGAGGCTGTCGGCGGCTTGGGGATCCAGGGCCTCTAGAGGATCCAGCTCGACCTCCTCGCCCTCGGGCTTGTGGAAGTCGGGCAGCAACCGGCGCAGCGTCGGGTCTGCCGGCGGTTGGGCATTCCCGGTCTTGATCCCGGTGATCTCCTCGAGTTCGTCCGACGGCGCTGAGGATTCGCGCTCGTCGAGCAGGCCGATCATCGAACCGACCAGGTTCTTCAGCAAGGTCGCTTCATGCGCGGCCAACGCCGATCGAAAACGGGGACCGTCGGCGGTCTGGACGCGCTTCCATTTGCGCACAGAGGATCCTGGCCGCCCTCGGATCTCAGCTGTCCTGCTGCAGCGTCGCCCACAATCCGGCGGCATGCAGCTTGGACACGTCGACTTCCATCGACTCGCGACTACCCGCCGACACCACTGCCTTGCCTTCGTGGTGCACCTGCAGCATGAGCTTGGTGGCATGCGGCTCGCTGTAGCCGAACAACTTCTGGAATACGTACGTCACGTAGGTCATCAGGTTGATCGGGTCGTCCCACACGACGGTGACCCATGGCCGGGCCGTGACGTCTACCGGAGCCGACTCCCGTTGTTCGGTAGTGCCCGGTTTGGTGGGCGCCGACGCAACAACCATGGCCTATACGATACCGAGCTCACTCCAACAGCCAAGCCAGCCGATACGGTTACGGAATGAACGACGCGGCCTTGGTCGGGCTGCTCACGGACAGGTATGAGCTGACCATGCTCGCCGCGGCGCTGCGCGACGGCACGGCCGCGCGCCGAACCACGTTCGAATTGTTCGCCCGGCGACTGCCCGAGGGACGCCGTTACGGCGTGGTCGCCGGAACCGGCCGGCTGCTGGAAGCCTTGGCGCAGTTCAGGTTCGACGACGAGGCCTGCGAGCTGCTGGCGCAATTCTTAGACGGCGACACACTGCACTATCTGCGAGAGTTTCGATTCGGCGGCGACATCGACGGCTACGCCGAGGGTGAGTTGTATTTCCCTGGGTCCCCCGTATTGTCGGTTAGCGGCAGCTTTGCCGAGTGCGTGGTGATCGAAACGTTGGCGCTGTCGATCTTCAACCACGACTGCGCGATCGCATCCGCGGCCGCACGCATGGTCAGCGCCGCCGGAGAGCGCCCGCTGATGGACATGGGAACCCGTCGCACCCACGAGCGCGCGGCCGTGGCCGCCGCCCGGGCGGCGTACATCGCCGGCTTCGCCGCGACGTCGAACCTTCAGGCCCAGCGGCAATACGGGATCCCGACCGAGGGGACCGCCGCGCACGCTTTCACCATGCTGCACACGACCCAAGACGGACCAGACGAGGTGGCCGCCTTCCGCGCCCAGGTCGACGCCCTGGGCGCCCGCACCACGCTGCTGGTGGACACCTACGACGTGACAACCGGCGTGGCCAACGCCGTCAGTGCCGCGGGAAGCGCGCTCGGTGCGGTGCGAATCGATTCCGGCGAACTGGGCGTGCTGGCCCACCAGGTGCGCGGGCAACTCGACGGGCTGGGCGCCACGCAAACCCGCATCGTGGTGTCCGGCGATCTCGACGAGTTTTCCATCGCCGCGCTGCGCGCCGACCCGGTGGACAGCTACGGCGTGGGCACGTCATTGGTCACCGGTTCGGGCGCTCCCGCCGCGGGCATGGTCTACAAACTCGTCGAGGTGGACGGCATCCCGGTGCAAAAGCGCAGCAGCCATAAGGAATCGATCGGTGGCCGAAAGGCGGCGCTACGGTTGTCCCGGCCCAGCGGCACCATCACCGAGGAGGTAGTGCACCCGGCGGGCCGCACGCCCGACGCGACCGAGTCATCGCGAGTGCTGACCACCCCGCTGATCCGCGACGGGCAGATCGTCGCGGCCACCGGTAACGACGCGCTGCTCGCGGCCCGTGAGCTGGTGGCGTCCGGGCTGCGCAGCCTGCCGTGGGAGGGACTGAGTTTGACCCACGGCGACCCGGCGATTCCGACGACGCAGATCCCCGTCTGACAGGAGTGACCACGACAGAGGTATCCGTGTCCGAGCTGCTGGCCATCGCAGTGGCCGCGCTCGGCGGCAGCGAACGCGCCGGCCAGCAGCAGATGGCCGAGGCCGTGGCGCAGGTGTTCGACTCCGGTGAGCACTTGATCGTGCAGGCCGGCACCGGCACCGGTAAGTCCCTGGCGTACCTCGTGCCGGCGATTCTGCGCGCCGTCGATGGCGACGGACCGGTCGTCGTCTCGACGGCGACGATCGCGCTGCAGCGTCAGCTCGTCGATCGGGACCTGCCGCGGCTGGCTGACTCGCTGGCCGATGCGCTGCCGCATCGGCCGGAGTTCGCCCTGCTCAAGGGTCGACGAAACTACCTGTGCCTGAACAAGATTCATGGTGGAGGTGCAGGCGACTCCGATGGCGAGGACGAACGCCCGCAAGACGAACTCTTCGACCCGATGGCGGCCACCGCGCTGGGCCGTGACGTGCAGCGGCTGACCACCTGGGCGTCGACGACCGACACCGGTGACCGCGACGACCTCAAGCCCGGTGTGCCGGACCGGTCTTGGTCGCAGGTAAGCGTGTCCGCGCGGGAATGCATTGGCGTGGCGCGCTGCCCGTATGGCACCGAGTGCTTTTCCGAGCGGGCCCGTGGCCGGGCCGGAGCCGCCGATATCGTGGTCACCAATCACGCTCTCCTGGCCATCGACGCCGTCGCCGAATCGGCTGTGCTGCCGGAACATTCGCTGCTGGTGGTCGACGAGGCGCACGAGCTGACCGACCGGGTCACGTCGGTGGCCACCGCGGAGCTCACGTCGGCAGCGCTCGGTGTGGCCGCCCGGCGGATCGCCCGGCTGGTGGGTCCGGAATTGATCGATCGACTGGAGGCATCGTCGGCCACGTTCGCGTCGGCGATCCACGACGCAACGGCGGGCCGCATCGACTATCTCGACCCCGAGATGGCGACCTACCTCACGGCGTTGCGGGACGCGGCCAGCGCGGCACGATCGGCCATCGAAAGCACCAGTGACGCCAAGGCCGCCGCAACGCGCGCCGAAGCCGCCGCGACGCTGAGCGAGATCTCCGAAACCGCGTCGCGGATCCTGACGTCATTCACCCCCGCCATTCCCGACCGGACCGACGTGGTCTGGCTGGATCAAGAAGACAACCGGGGTTCGCCGCGCGCGGTCCTGCGGGTGGCGCCGCTGTCGGTTGCGGACCTGCTGCGCACCCGGGTGTTCTCCCGTTCGAAGACGGTGTTGACGTCGGCGACGCTGACGATCGGCGGAACGTTCGACGCGATGGCCGCCGCATGGGGGCTGGCCGGACCGGAGCCCGGCGAATATCCGAAGTGGCGTGGCCTCGATGTCGGTTCACCCTTCGAGCACGCCAAGGCCGGAATTCTCTACGTCGCGGCCCATTTGCCGCCGCCCGGCCGCGACGGGGCCGGCTCGGCCGAACAGCTCAGCGAGATCGCCGAGCTCATCACGGCGGCCGGCGGGCGCACCCTGGGGCTGTTCTCGTCGATGCGGGCCGCCCGGGCGGCGGCCGAGGCCATGCGTGCGCGGCTGTCCACGCCCGTGCTGTGTCAGGGCGACGACAGCACCTCCTCGCTGGTCGAGCAGTTCGCCGCCGATCCGGCGACCTCGCTGTTCGGCACGCTCTCGCTGTGGCAGGGCGTCGACGTGCCCGGGTCGTCGCTGTCGCTGGTGCTCATCGATCGCATCCCGTTCCCGCGACCGGACGATCCCCTGCTCAGCGCGCGGCAGCGCGCGGTGGCGGCCCGCGGCGGCAACGGCTTCATGGAGGTCGCGGCCAGCCACGCCGCGCTGCTGCTGGCGCAGGGTTCGGGCCGCTTGCTGCGCCGCGTCTCCGACCGCGGGGTCGTCGCGGTGCTGGACTCCCGGATGGCCACCGCCCGCTACGGCAGTTACCTGCGGGCTTCCCTGCCGCCGTTCTGGCCGACCACCGACCCCGCGCAGGTTCGCGGAGCGCTGGAGCGGCTGCGCGCCTAAAGGCCTGGCAGTCCGCTCAGGCCAGCGTCACCAAGCCGAGCTCGCTGGCGTCGGCCAGCATCGGATGACGGGGCAGCACGCGCACCGTGTATCCGAGCGCGCCGGCCAACGGCAGCGGCGTGGTCGTCGAGAAGACCTGGTTGCCCGCGTCGGCGGCACCCGCATACGACATCTCGACCGTGACCGGCTCCACCAGCAGGTCGCCGGAGTCGACCCGGCCCAGCACCGCCTGCACCGTCACCTCGTCGGGGGCCAAGCCGGCCAGATAGACCGTCGCGGTCAGGGTCAGCTTCGACCCCAGCACCGGGGTGTCCGGCAGGCCTGTGCTGTCGACGTCGGTGACGACGATGTTCGGCCACGCCTCTTCGGCGCGACGACGATAGGCGGCCAGTTCGCGGGCCTCGCCGTACTCAGCCTGGTCATCGGTGGGCGCGACGGTCTTGCGCAACGATTGCGCCGCCGGTACGTAGTACTGCTCGACGTAGTCGCGCACCATGCGTGACGCCAGCACCTTGGGCCCGAGCGTTTGCAGGGTGTGGCGCACCATCTCGATCCAGCGTGGTGGTACCCCGCGGTGGTCACGCTCGTAGAACTTCGGCACCACCGCCCGCTCCAGCAGGTCATACAGCGCGCTGGCCTCCAGGTCGTCGCGACGGACCTCGTCGATCAATCCGGTGGCAGACGGTATCTCCCAACCGTTTTCACCGTCGTACCACTCGTCCCACCACCCGTCGCGGATCGACAGATTCAGGCCGCCGTTGAGCGCGCTCTTCATTCCCGACGTGCCGCAGGCCTCCAGCGGACGCAGCGGGTTGTTCAGCCACACGTCGCAGCCCCAATACAAAACGCGGGCCATCGACATGTCGTAGTTGGGTAAAAAGGTGATGCGGTGGCGCACGTGCGGCCGGTCGGCGAAGCGCACGATCTGCTGGATGAGCGCCTTGCCGCCGTCGTCGGCCGGGTGGGATTTGCCGGCGACGATCAGCTGGATCGGCCGGTGCTCGTCGAGCAGCAGCCGTTCCAGCCGAGCGGGGTCGCGCAGCATCAGCGTCAGCCGCTTGTAGGTCGGTACCCGCCGGGCAAACCCAATGGTGAGGACGTTGGGGTCGAATGCCGCACCGATCCAGCCCAGCTCGGCATCGGAGGCCCCGCGTTCCAGCCACGACAGGCGTAGCCGCCGCCGGACGTCCTCCACCAGCAGCGCCCGCAACTGCGAGCGAATCCACCACAAATGGCCGGAATCGACCTGCTCCAATTTCAGCCAGACGCCGGGGTCGCTGAACGAGGAATCCGAACCGGCCAGCTCGCGCCCCAGCTGCAGCCACTGCGGCGCCGCCCAGGTGCGGGCATGAACGCCGTTG
Organism: uncultured Actinomycetota bacterium; assembly: GCA_963758775.1. Taxonomy (GTDB): domain Bacteria; phylum Actinomycetota; class Actinomycetes; order Mycobacteriales; family Mycobacteriaceae; genus Mycobacterium. Next base: position 47,972 of record CAVWWU010000007.1, on the reverse strand, counting down.
GTGATCGACCCGATCGGCACCTCGTTGCGGTCAAAGCCGCGCCACAGGCCGTTGAACATGGCCCGGCTGACCCGGCCGTGCAGCAAGGAAACGCCGTTCGCGCGTTGCGCCAGCCGCAAGCCCATGTGGGCCATATTGAATTTGGTCGCATCCTCCTCGGCGCCCAGCGCGATGATCTTGGCCGTCGGGACGCCCGGGAGCAGCGTCGAGGCCTCAGCCGCGCCTTCCGTGTCATCGAGATGATCGTCGAAGTAGCGCTCCACCATGTCGACCGGGAATCGGTCGATACCGGCGGGCACCGGGGTGTGGGTGGTGAACAGGGTGCTGGACCGCACGACCGTCAGCGCGGTGTCGTAGTCCAACCCCGCGTCGGTGATCAGCTCGCGGATGCGCTCGGCCCCGAGAAATCCGGCATGCCCCTCGTTCATGTGGAACACCTCCGGCGCGGGCAGCCCTTCGACGGCGGTGAACGCGCGGATCGCCCGCACCCCGCCGACGCCGGCCAGAATCTCCTGCTTGATGCGGTGCTCCTGGTCGCCGCCGTACAGCCGGTCGGTGACGCCGCGCAGGTCGTGTTCGTTTTCGGGTACGTCGGAATCCAGCAGGAGCAGCGGCACGCGGCCCACCTGCGCGACCCAGACCCGGGCGCGCAGCTGCGCCGAGTCGGGCAACGCCAGCTCGACCAGCACCGGATCGCCGTTGGCGGTGGTGAGCAGCCGCAACGGCAGGCCCTGCGGATCCAGTGACGGGTAATTCTCGTTCTGCCAGCCGTCGGCGGTCAGCGACTGCCGGAAGTACCCGGAGCGGTAGTAGAGGCCGACCGCGATCAGCGGCACGCCCAGGTCGGAGGCGGACTTCAGGTGGTCGCCGGCGAGAATTCCGAGGCCGCCCGAGTAGTTGGGCAAGACCTCGGCAACGCCGAACTCCATCGAGAAATACGCGATGCCGGTCGGCATCTGGACCCCGTCCTGCTGCTGTTGCTGATACCACAGCGGACGGCTCAGGTACTCGTTCAATTCGCCGGCCAGCCAGTCGAGGTGGCCCAGGAACCCCTCGTCGAGGGCCAATTGGTCGAGGCGGGCCGGATTCACCACGCCCAGCAAGGCCACCGGGTCGAAGCCGACGTGCGCCCACAGCCCCGGATCAATGCTCGCGAACAGATCTTGCGTCGGTTTGTCCCACGACCAGCGCAGGTTCGTCGACAGCTGTTCCAGCGCGGCGAGGCGCTCCGGAAGGTGGGCACGAACGGTAAATCGCCGGAGGGCTTTCACGCATCCCTACCTTACTGAGGATTGCGGTGCGCGCAGGACGAGCGAGCCAGGGTTTACCTCCGTTTACCTCGGGGGCGTGTGGCCGGACACTAGGGTGGGTATCGGGTACTTATTGGGGCCGCAAAGATGCTTCCCCTTTCGGGGGAAGTCCCCAAGAAAGAAGTTTCGAAGACGAGAGCACACAATCGGAACGGAGCTGTGGTGCCCGGTCGTGTCGAAATCGATAACGTCCAGCCCGTCGTCTCATGCGGGGCCTATCCCGCTAAAGCTGTGGTCGGTGAAGTCGTCCCGGTCAGCGCGGCGGTATGGCGCGAAGGCCACGAGGCGGTGGCGGCGACCCTGGTCGTGCGCTACCTCGGGCCCCGCTATCCGACGACGGAGACGCGGCGGATCCAGGCGGTGCAGGCCCCCGAAAAACTGGCAACCGCAACCCGCGACGGGGGCGTCGACGCGCAGAAGGTCAAGCCGCTGCTGCTTCCGATGACGACGGGCTTGGAGCCCTACGTCTTTTACGGTCAGTTCACTCCCGACAGCGTCGGCTTGTGGAGCTTCCGTGTCGACGGCTGGGGCGACCCGATCGACAGCTGGCGCCACGGGGTGCTGGCCAAGCTGGACGCCGGGCAGGGCGAAAAGGAACTGTCCAACGACTTATTGGTCGGTGCTTCGTTGTTCGAGCGTGCCGCGACGGGTGTGCCACGCGCGCAGCGGGATCCGCTATTGTCGGCTGCGAACGCGCTGCGCACCCCGGGCGATCCGGTGACCCGCACCGCGTTGGCGTTGTCGCCGCAGATCGAGGAACTTGTTGCGACGTATCCGTTGCGCGACATCCTCACTCGCGGTGAGCAGTGCTTTGTGTGGGTGGATCGGCCCGCGGCCCGCTTCAGCGCGTGGTACGAGATGTTTCCGCGCTCGACGGGGGGCTGGGACGCCGACGGCAAGCCGGTGCACGGCACCTTCGCGACCGCGGCCGCCGCACTTCCGCGCATCGCCGACATGGGTTTCGACGTCGTGTACCTGCCGCCGATCCATCCGATCGGTAAGGTACATCGCAAGGGGCGCAACAACTCTCCCACCGCGGCCCCCGGAGATGTGGGATCGCCGTGGGCGATCGGCAGCGATGAGGGCGGCCACGACGCGGTTCATCCGGACCTTGGCACCATCGACGATTTCGACGCCTTCGTCGCCGCCGCGCGCGACCTCGGCCTGGAGGTGTCCCTGGACCTGGCGCTGCAATGCGCCCCGGATCATCCCTGGGCCCGCGAACATCGCAAGTGGTTCACCGAACTGCCCGACGGCACCATCGCCTACGCGGAGAATCCGCCGAAGAAGTACCAGGACATCTATCCGCTCAACTTCGACAACGATCCCGCGGGTCTCTATGACGAGGTGCTGCGCGTGGTCAGGCACTGGATTGACCACGGCATCAAGTTCTTTCGGGTGGATAACCCGCACACCAAGCCACCGGACTTCTGGGCCTGGCTGATCGGTCAGGTCAAGGCCACCGACCCCGACGTGCTCTTCTTGTCCGAAGCGTTCACGCCGCCGGCGCGTCAATACGGGCTGGCCAAGCTCGGCTTCACGCAGTCCTACAGCTACTTCACCTGGCGCACCGCCAAATGGGAACTCACCGAATTCGGCAACGATATCGCCGCGCTGGCCGACTTCCGCCGGCCGAACCTTTTCGTCAACACTCCCGACATCCTGCACGCTATCCTTCAGCACAACGGCCCGGGCATGTTCGCCATCCGCGCAGTTCTCGCGGCGACGATGAGCCCGGCCTGGGGCGTATATTCCGGTTACGAGCTGTTCGAGCATCGGGCGGTGCGTGAGGGCAGCGAGGAATACCTCGACTCGGAGAAGTACGAGCTGCGTCCCCGCGACTTCGCCGGTGAGCTCGCCGCGGGCAGATCACTGGAACCGTTCATCAAACAGCTCAACGAAATTCGTCGGCTCCACCCCGCGCTGGAGCAGCTCCGCACGATTTACTTCCACAACATCGACAACGACGCGTTGCTGGCCTACAGCAAGTTCGACCCAATCACCGGCGATTGCGTCTTGGTGGTGGTAACGCTCAACGCCTACGGTGTCGAAGAAGCCACCCTGTGGTTAGACATGGCCGCATTGGGTATGGAATCTTATGAGCGTTTTTGGGTGCGGGACGAGATCACCGGCGCGGAATATCAATGGGGGCAGGCAAATTTCATCCGCATCGATCCTCGGCACGCGGTCGCCCACATCATCAACATGCCCCTCATCCCGCCGGAAGCCCGAATCACGCTGTCGCGCAGGAGGTGAGCGTTTATGAGCCGCACTGATCAACTCGCCGGGACGCACCTGGCGCCCGACCCGGCCGACTTGCAGCGCCTGGTCGCCGGCGCGCACCATAACCCACACAGCATCCTGGGCGCCCACGAATACGGCGACCACACCGTCGTCCGGGCCTTCCGCCCGCACGCGACCGACGTCGTCGCGATCGTCGGCGATGACCGGTTTCCCTTGCAGCACGTCGAGGCCGGCCTGTTCGCCGTGGCGCTGCCGTTCACCAACCTCATCGACTACCGGTTGCAGGTGAGCTACGAGGGTTCCGAACCGTACACCGTCGCCGACGCCTACCGCTTCCTGCCCACCCTGGGCGAGGTGGACCTGCATCTGTTCGCCGAGGGACGCCACGAACGGCTCTGGGAAGCCCTTGGCGCGCATCACCGCTCATTCACCACGGCCGACGGCGTGGTCAACGGGGTGTCGTTCGCCGTCTGGGCGCCCAACGCCAAAGGCGTCAGCCTGATCGGCGAATTCAACGGCTGGACCGGCAACGACGCGCCGATGCGCGTGCTGGGCTCCTCAGGAGTGTGGGAGTTGTTCTGGCCCGAATTTCCCCCGGACGGGCTGTACAAGTTCCGCGTGCACGGCGCCGACGGTGCGGTCATCGACCGGGCGGACCCGTTTGCCTTCGCCACCGAGGTGCCGCCGCACACGGCGTCACGGGTCACGTCGAGCAGGCACAGCTGGAGCGACGACGAATGGCTGACCCGGCGCGCCCAGAGCAACCCGGTGTTCGAGCCGATGAGCACCTACGAGGTTCACCTCGGCTCATGGCGGCCCGGGCTGAGCTACCGGCAGCTGGCTCAAGAACTCACGGAATATGTTGTAGCGCATGGATTTACCCACGTGGAGCTGCTGCCGGTCGCCGAGCACCCGTTCGCCGGATCGTGGGGATACCAGGTCACTTCGTACTACGCACCCACGTCGCGCTTCGGCACACCCGACGATTTCCGGGTACTGGTTGATGCCCTGCACCAGGCGGGCATCGGCGTCATCGTGGACTGGGTGCCCGCACACTTCCCGAAGGACGCATGGGCCCTCGGACGCTTTGACGGCACCGCGCTCTACGAGCACTCCGACCCGAAGCGCGGAGAGCAACTCGACTGGGGCACTTACGTGTTCGACTTCGGCCGGCCGGAGGTGCGCAACTTCCTGGTGGCCAATGCGGTGTACTGGCTCGAAGAGTTCCACATCGACGGCTTGCGGGTGGATGCGGTCGCCTCGATGCTCTACCTGGACTACTCGCGTCCTGCGGACGGCTGGACGCCCAACATCTATGGCGGGCGCGAAAACCTCGAGGCCGTGCAGTTCTTACAGGAGATGAATGCCACCGCGCACAAGGCGGTGCCCGGCATCGTCACCATCGCCGAGGAGTCCACGTCCTGGCCGGGCGTGACCCGCCCGACAAGCCTTGGCGGCCTCGGATTTTCGATGAAGTGGAACATGGGCTGGATGCACGACACGCTGGACTACCTCAGCCGTGACCCGATCCACCGCAGCTACCACCACCACCAGATCACGTTCTCGATGCTGTACGCGTTCAGCGAGAATTTCGTGCTGCCCATCAGCCATGACGAGGTGGTGCACGGCAAGGGCACACTGTGGGGGCGCATGCCCGGCAACAACCACATGAAGGCCGCCGGGCTGCGCAGCCTGCTCGCCTACCAGTGGGCGCACCCCGGCAAGCAACTGCTGTTCATGGGCCAAGAATTCGGTCAGCGGGCCGAATGGTCGGAGCAGAACGGCCTGGATTGGTGGCAGCTCGACGAGCAGGGCTTCTCCAACGGGATTCTGCAGTTCGTGCAGGACATCAACGAGGTCTACCGCAGCCGCCCCTCGCTGTGGAGCCGAGACACCACCCCCGAGGGCTACTCGTGGATCGACGCCAACGACTCCGGCAACAACGTGCTGAGCTTCCTGCGTTACGGCAATGACGGCTCGGTGATGGCCTGCGTGTTCAATTTCGCCGGCGCGGAGCACAGCGGCTACCGGCTGGGTTTGCCCTCGGCCGGACGCTGGCGCGAGGTGCTCAACACCGACGCCACCGTCTACAACGGCTCCGGGATCGGCAACCTCGGCGGCGTCGACGCCACCGAGGATCCGTGGCATGGTCGTCCGGCATCGGCGGTGCTGGTGCTGCCGCCCACGTCGGCGATCTGGCTGGAACCCGAGTAGCTAGTACAGCGCGTTCGCGAGGTTGCGGCGGCCGGCGACGACTTCGGGATCCGCGGGATCAAACAGTTCGAACAGCTCGATCAGCCGCTTCCGCACCGCGCCACGTTCGTCTCCAGAAGTGCTGCGCACCAAGGCGATCAACCGCTCGAACGCCGCACCCACTTCTTGATTGAGGATTTGCACATCGGCCGCCGCCAGCGCCGCTGCGACGTCACCGGGTGCGGCATCGGCCACCGCGACAGCGTCGGGCCGTTGCGCGGTGGCGCGGCTGAGGAAGTCAATCTGCCGTATCGCGCCCTTGGCTTCGGCACTGCCCGGATTGGCGTCCAGCACGACCTGATAGGACTGCTTCGCCGCGTCGAAGTCGCCGGCCTCGAGTTGCTCACGGGCCTGGGCGAGTTCGGGATCGACTTCCTCGGAATCCTCCTCGAAAGCGCCTGCACCCTTGAGCTTTCCGTCCGTCGCCTGCAGAAGCGAGTCCACCCAGCGACGTAGCTGATCGGCGGGCTGCACGCCCTGAAAGCTCGAGATCGGCTGTCCGGCAGCCAAAGCCACCACGGTGGGCACGGCGTCAACACCAAAGATCCGGGCCACCCTGGGGGCCACATCGACGTTGACCGTGGCCAGCGACCACCTGCCGTTGTCGGCGGCGGCGAGGCCGGCCAAAGTGTCAACGAGTTCGACGCACGCGTCGCTGCGCGGCGACCACAGCGCCACCACCACGGGCAGTTCGTCGGATCGGGCGATCACTTCCTCTTCGAAGTTCCCCTCGGTGATCTCGGTGCCACCCGGCTCCACCCCGGGCCCCCCGGGCCCCGCGGGTCCGGGCGCCGATGCTTTCTGCTGGGCCCGCTGCTTGAGGCCGGACAGATCGACGGCACCGGCGGCCAGTGCAGGGCCAATCGAGGATCGCGGACGCGTCATAAATTCAAGTCTGTCACGTCGTTGCGGCAACCGATTCACCCGGGTACCGACGATCCGGCAAAGGCGAAACCAGTCCAAAATCGCTGCTCAAGCGGCCCATATGACACAAATCACAACCGGCTCGCGACCATCGGAACACAGCAAAGTTACCCGTCGGTTTTTTTATCGGTCAGCCGGCACGGAGGATCAGCGCGTCGCCCTGGCCTCCGGCCCCGCACAGGGCCGCAACACCGATACCGGAACCCCGCCGCGCCAGCTCAAGCGCGACGTGCAGCGTGATCCTGGCCCCGGACATGCCGATCGGGTGGCCCACCGCGATCGCGCCGCCGTTCACGTTGACGATCTCGGGGTTTACGCCGAGTTCGCGCATCGAGGCCAGCGCCACCGCAGCGAACGCCTCGTTGATCTCCACGACGTCCAGCTGGTCGGCCGTGATTCCTTCGCGGTCGAGTGCCTTCTTGATCGCATTGGCCGGTTGGGACTGCAGCGTCGAGTCGGGTCCGGCCACGACGCCGTGCGCGCCGATCTCGGCCAGCCACGTCAGCCCCAGCTCCTGCGCCTTCGCCTTGCTCATCACGACCACGGCGGCCGCTCCGTCCGAGATCTGCGACGCCGAGCCGGCCGTAATGGTGCCGTCCTTGCGGAACGCGGGCTTGAGGCCGCCCAAGGACTCGGCGGTGGTGTTGGCGCGAATGCCTTCATCCTCGGTGAACTGCAGCGGATCACCTTTGCGCTGCGGGATATTCACCGGCACCACCTCGTCGGTGAACACGCCGTCCTTCCAGGCCGCGGCGGCCTTTTGGTGCGATTGCGCTGCGTATTCGTCCTGCTCGGCGCGGGTGAACTTATCGACGTCGTTGCGCTGTTCGGTGAGCGCACCCATCGGCTGGTCGGTGAAAACGTCGTGCAGACCGTCGTAGGCCATGTGGTCTCGCACCGTGACGTCGCCGTACTTGTAGCCCTCCCGGGCGTCGATCAGCAAATGCGGCGCCTTCGTCATGGACTCCTGCCCGCCGGCCACCACCACGTCGAACTCTCCTGCCCGAATCAGCTGGTCGGCGAGGGCAATGGCGTCGATCCCGGACAGGCACATCTTGTTGATGGACAGCGCGGGGACGTCCCAGCCGATGCCGGCAGCAACGGCCGCCTGCCGGGCGGGCATCTGCCCCGCCCCGGCGGTCAACACCTGGCCCATGATCACGTACTCGACGGCCGAGGCCGGCAGGTTGGCTTTCTCAAGGGCACCTTTGATGGCGATGGCGCCCAGGTCGCTGGCCGAGAAATCCTTCAACGAGCCCATCAATTTGCCGATAGGTGTCCGTGCTCCAGCAACGATCACCGAAGTGGTCATGAATGCCTCCAAAGGGGGTGCTAAACGTGCTCGGAAGGCCCATTCGACCTACCGGAGAAGCGCAATCTTCTCCGTCAGGTTACCGTTACGTGATGACGACCGATCAAGTTGACGCCCGTCAGGTTCTGGCCACCTCACTGGTGACCGGGCTCGATCACGTCGGCATCGCAGTCGCCGACCTGGACGCGGCCATCGAGTGGTACCACGACCACCTCGGAATGATCCTGGTGCACGAGGAAGTCAACGAGGACCAGGGAATCCGCGAAGCGATGGTGGCCGTGCCGGGCGCACCGGACTCGGCGCAGATTCAGCTGATGGCTCCGCTCAACGAGTCCTCGACGATCGCCAAATTTCTGGACAAGCGCGGCCCGGGCATCCAGCAGCTGGCTTGCCGGGTGAGCGATCTGGACGCTCTTTCCGAGCGGCTGCGCGCGCAAGGCGTGCGGCTCATCTACGACACCCCGCGGCGCGGCACGGCAAACTCACGGATCAACTTCATCCACCCCAAGGACGGCGGCGGGGTGCTGATCGAGTTGGTCGAGCAAGCCGCTGAGGGCTAAGCCGCCTAGGCGGGCTAAGCCGACTAGGCGGGCTAAGGACTAACTCCACTTTCGGGTCGGGCCGCGCGTCGCGCGGTTCGTCCAACACGGCGTGTGCCAATGCCGCCGATCCGCTATCCCTGTCTGCGGCGCACCACGCCCCTGTTCGGCGGGCCACACCACCACATGCGCAATGCCGGAACCGATTTGGTGATCGCAGCCGGGACAGCGGTAGATCTTGAGCGCCCTGGACGCCGCGACGGGGCGCACTTCGTACTCGTAGCCGTCGGGCCCGGTTTCCACCCGCCGCAGCATCGGCGACGGTAACGGCGGCAGCCGCAGCGGCGGCTTGCGATGGCGGCGGGCCATCAGAACAGCCGGTACTCGTCGCTGTCCATCCCGCGCATCTTGTCGTAATCCAGTGTCAGACACCGGATTCCGCGGTCAGTGGCCAGGGTTCGCGCTTGCGGCTTGATCTGCTGGGCGGCGAACACCCCCTTCACCGGCGCGAGAACACTGTCGCGATTGAGCAGCTCGAGATAGCGGGTCAGCTGTTCCACGCCGTCGATCTCGCCACGCCTTTTGATCTCCACCGCGACCGAGCCGCCGAGTTCGTCCCGGCACAGCAGATCGACGGGACCGATCGCGGTCATGTATTCGCGGCGCACCAACGTGTAGCCCTCGCCCAGCAATTGGACATGCTCGGCGAGTAACGCCTGTAGATGGGCCTCCACGCCATCTTTGACCAGCCCGGGGTCCAGACCCAGCTCGTGGCTGGAATCGTGCTCGATTTCCTCGATGGTGATCCGCAGCTGTTCGCCGGCCTTGTTCTCGACCACCCACACCGGTGCTCGATCATCGGAGTCGCCCGACTCCTCCTTCATCCAGCACGGCGGGCTCATCCAGTTCAACGGCTTGTAGGCGCGGTCGTCGGCGTGCACGCTGACCGACCCGTCAGCCTTGATCAACAACAACCTGCGGGCAGAGGGCAGATGCGCGGTGAGCCGACCGACATAGTCAACGGTGCATTGAGCGATCACGAGACGCACCCGACTCACCTTAGAGCGTGTCCGACGAATTAGGCTGATGCGCAATGCCCAAACAGACCTTGGCGCACCGCCTGGGCCGGGTGCTCGAGCGAGTCACCCGTCAAAGCGGCCGGCTGCAAGAGACCCCGGCCTACGGCTCGTTGCTGCTCGGCCGAGTCACCGAGAGTCAGAAGCGACGGCGGGTACGCATTCAGGTCATCTTGACCGTCGTCGTCATGGTGGTGAATCTGCTCGGGATCGCCTTCGCGACGCTGTTGATCACTGTCGCCATCCCCGAACCGAGCATCTTCGACGACGCACCGGCATGGCTGACGTTCGGAGTGATGCCGGGCTATCTCATCTTCGCCATGGTCGTGGGCACGTACTGGATCACCCGACGGACGGTCCTGGCGCTGCGCTGGGCGATCGAGGAACGCAAACCCACCCGCCTCGACGAGCGCAACACCTTCCTTGCCCCGTGGCGGGTCGCGATCGTCGACCTCGGCCTGTGGACACTCGGGACGCTGCTGCTCACCACCCTCTACGGCCTGGTCAACACGCAGTTCATCCCGCGCTTTCTGTTCGGGTTGGGCATTTGCGGTATTTTCGTCGCCACCGCGTCTTATCTGCTCACCGAGTTCGCGCTGCGACCGGTGGCCGCCCAGGCGCTGGAGGCGGGACGACCGCCACGGCGGCTGACGTCGGGCATCATGGGCCGAACCATGATGGTCTGGTTCGTCGGTTCGGGGGTACCGGCCATCGGCATCGCATTGGTCGCGTTCTTCCAGCTCTCGATGCGGAATCTGACCGAGACCCAATTCGCCGTGGCCGTGATGATCGTGGCGATCGCGGCCTTGATCTTCGGTTTCGTTTTGATGTGGATTGTTTCCTGGCTGACCGCAACCCCGGTGCGGGTGGTACGCGCCGCACTGAAGCGCGCCGAGCAGGGCGACCTGCGCGGCAATCTGGTGGTGTTCGACGGCACCGAACTCGGAGAGCTGCAACGTGGTTTCAACGCGATGGTCGACGGCTTGCGCGAGCGCGAACGGGTGCGCGATCTGTTCGGCCGGCACGTGGGCAGGGAGGTCGCCCTCGCCGCCGAACGCGAGAAGCCGAAACTGGGCGGCGAGGAACGCCACGTGGCCGTCGTCTTCATCGACCTCGTCGGCTCGACCCAGTTGGTCACCAGCCAGCCGCCGGCCGACGTCGTGCAATTCCTGAACCGCTTCTTCGCCATCGTCGTCGAAGAGGTGGACCGCTACCGCGGGCTGGTGAACAAGTTCGAGGGCGACGCATCGCTGGCCATCTTCGGTGCTCCCAATCATCTTGAGTGCCCAGAGGATGCGGCGCTGACCGCGGCGCGCACCATCGCCGACCGACTGGCCGACGAGATACCCGACTGTCAGGCCGGCATCGGCGTGGCGGCGGGTCAGGTGGTCGCCGGCAACGTCGGGGCCAAAGAACGCTTCGAATACACCGTGATCGGCGAACCGGTCAACGAGGCGGCCCGACTGTGCGAGCTCGCCAAGTCTCACCCGGGCCGGTTGCTTGCGACAGCCAACGCGGTGCAGGGGGCAAGCGAAGAAGAAAGTGCCCGTTGGTCTTTGGGCGAGACCGTCACGCTGCGCGGGCATGACCAGCCCACCCGGTTGGCCTCGCCCGCTTGATGAGCCACAGAAAGGACAGCCGTCGTGGAATTTCGTGTCTTCGTTGAGCCACAACAAGGTGCCCGCTACGCAGACCAGCTCGCCGTCGCCCAAACCGCGGAACGGCTCGGCTATGCGGCCTTCTTCCGGTCCGACCACTACCTGGCCATGAGCGGCGACGGCATGCCCGGGCCGACCGATTCGTGGGTAACCCTCGGTGCGATCGCCCGGGAGACATCGAGCATCCGGCTCGGCACGCTGGTGACCTCCGCGACGTTCCGCTACCCGGGTCCGCTGGCCATCTCGGTGGCCCAGGTGGACGAAATGAGCGGCGGCCGTGTCGAATTGGGTGTCGGCAGCGGCTGGTTCGCGTCGGAGCATGAGGCGTACGGGATTCCGTTCCCGTCGGTGCGGGAGCGGTTCGAGCGGCTTGAGGAGCAACTGGCCATCGTCACCGGCCTGTGGAGCACGAAGACCGGCGAGACCTTCGATTATGCCGGCAGGCACTACACCATCGCCGGATCGCCCGCGCTGCCCAAACCGGTGCAAAGCCCGCACCCGCCGATCATCGTCGGCGGCGTCGGCGCCAAGCGCACCCCGGCACTGGCCGCCGCCTACGCCGCCGAATTCAATGTCCCGTTCGTACCACTGGAGACGGCGGCAACCCAGTTCGAGCGCGTTGCCGATGCGGTCTCCGCGGCCGGCAGACCGGCCGACTCCATGGTGTATTCGGCCGCGTTCGTGGTCTGCGCGGGACGCGACGACGCCCAAGTCGCCCGGCGCGCCGGCTCGATCGGCCGAGAGGTGGACGAGATGCGCTCCAACAGCCCGCTGGTCGGGACACCCGCCGAGATCGTCGACAAATTGGCCGCCTGGAAAGAGCTCGGCCTAAGGCGCGTCTACATGCAACTGCTCGACCTGGCCGACCTCGCGCACCTGGAGCTGGTCGCCGGCGACGTCATGCCGCAGCTGCGTTGACGCAAACCGGTTCGGGCGCAGCGCCTTTCACCAGCAACGACACCAGCAATAAACCGGCCAGCAGCAGTGTTCCCACGAACACGACGGCACCGGTCCAGCCACCCACGGTGTAGACCAGCCCGCCGAATCCGCCGGCCACCGATCCGCCCAGGTAGTAGCTGAACAGGTACAACGACGACGCCTCGGCGCGATCCCGATGCGCAACGGCGCCCACCCAACCGCTGGCGGCGGTGTGCGCCGCGAAGAACCCGCCGGTGAACACGCCGGCGCCGACGACGATCACGGGTAGTGCGTGATGAGCTGTCACCAGCAAGCCGATCAACGTGATCGGCAAGGCACCGCCCAACACCGGGGCCCGCCCCCAACGGTCGGCGAGCCGCCCGGCCACCGTCGACGTCACCGTGCCGACCAGGTACAGCAAGAACAACAGGCCCACCACCGACGAAGCCAACGCGAACGGCTGCGCGATCAGTCGATAGCCCAGGTAGTTGTAGACCGTCGCGAATCCGCCCATCAGGACGAAGCCCAAGCCAAAAAGCTTCACTAGCACAGGATTTCGCACGTGCGCCCCAAGGTTGCGCAGGGTGACCCGGACACTCGCCGCCTTCGGGGTGAAGAACCGGGACCGGGGCGCCAGCACGGCGAAGACCACCGTGCCGACCAGCGTCGTCAGCGACGACACCAAGAGTGCGACCCGCCAACTGCTGACATCGACGATCATGGACGGGAGGAGCCGCCCGACCAGCCCGCCAATCGTGGTCCCGGCGATGTAGCGCCCCATCGCCGAACCCAGCGATGACGCGTGCACTTCTTCGGCCAGGTACGCCATCGCAACCGCGGGTATCCCGGCCAGGACGACTCCGTGCAGCGCGCGACCGACGAGCAGAACTCCCAGCGTGGGACTGAAGGGCAGCAGCAACCCGATGATGCTGGACAGCACACCGGACGCGAGCATCACGGTGATGCGTCCGTAGCGCTCGGACAGCACGCTCGCCGGAATGATCGACAACGCCAGCATGCCCGTGGTCAACGAGACCGTGAGCGCGGCGGTGGCGGGAGCGATCCGGTAGTACGTCGATAACGCCGGCAGCAGCGCCTGAGTGCAGTACATGGCGGCAAAACTGGCCAGGCCGGCGCCGTACAGCGCCGCGGTGACCCGCCGGTACCCCCTGCTGCCGGCCTGATGCGCGGTGGGAGTCGAGGCGAGCGGAACCATGAGTTCGATGCTCCGCGCCACCATCATGAAACGGAAATGAATTACTATCTATCGATCCATGTGATTTTTGCATAACAGTAGGTAGGGCGCGTGCGCGAAGGCGACTACGAGTGGTACATCACACTCGCGGAGCTGCAGCACGTCACGGCCGCGGCCGAGCAACTCCAAATCGCGCAGCCGACTCTCACGCGAATGCTCTCCCGCCTGGAACAGCGATTAGGGGTCGCGCTGTTCGACCGCCGCGGCAAGCGGCTTGCCCTCAACTCCTACGGCCGGATCTTCTACGAACACGCGCGGCGGGCCCAGCTGGAACTCGATTCAGCCCGGCGCGCGATCGACGACCTGACCAACCCGGCCCTCAGCGAGATCCGCCTTGGGTTTCTCAGCTCGTTCGGGACCAGGGTGGTGCCGCAACTGATCGCCGGGTTCACGGCGGCGTCGCCGCGCGTCGCCTTCACGCTGCAAGAGGCCGCCGCCGAATCGATCGACGAATTGGTGGAAGCCGGTTCCGTGGATATCGGGGTCGTCTCGCCGCGGCCGAAGAAGCCAACGTTGGCCTGGCGCAGCCTTTTCCGTCAACGGCTGGGTGTCGCCGTCCCCCGCGGCCACCGGCTCGCGAACCTCGCGGCGGTGTCCATGACCGATCTCAGCAACGAACGCTTCGTGACCATGCACCCCGGCTACGGCATGCGACGGTTGCTCGATGAGCTATGCGCCGCAGCGCAATTCCAGCCGCGCATCGTCTTGGAATCGGCCAACCTGACCACGGCCGAGGGCTTGGTCGCCGCCGGCCTCGGTATCAGCCTCGTGCCGATTGACGGCAGCGAAGACGCACCAGGGGTCAGTGTGCTGCGGCTGGCCGATTCCGACGCCTACCGCGACGTCGGAATGATTTGGAACTCCGCCCGCCCGTTGTCCAGGCCGGCCCGCGACTTCATCGCGTCGGCCGCGTCCGTCCAGTACGACTAGGGTCTAGAGCCCATCGGAGAAGTCGGCCGTGATCCACCGATCCGGGCGGATGGTGAACAGCACGCTCTCCTGCCCCTCAAGGCTTTTGACGAACGCGCGTCCGAGTTCCTCACCCAGGTAACGGATGGCGATCTCTTCCCGGACGTCCAACGGCGTCGGCTTCGTGGTCTCGATGACGGTGCCCTCCACGGTCACGTACTGATACGGCGGTTCCTCGCGCTGAACGACGAGCGTTACCGCGCCGGCGGCCTCGATAAGCCTGGCCTTCCGTGAGCCCGCGCCTGTGTTGACCAGGATGCTCCCACCCGGGGTGTAGCCGTACCAGATCGGGACACCTGCCGGCGGCCGGCCGTCGTCGGCGGCGACGGATAGCACGCCGACGTGCAAACCGGCGAGGAACTCCTGGCGCTCAGACTCGGTGAAGGGTTTCATGTGTGGCGGAACACACCAACCCCCCACGCTTATTCCCTGAGCCGCGCTCCTCTAGCAAGCTGGTCACCTGGCCCTCCCAGCGAGGGGGCACCGGGCGACCGGGCCAGCCTACCCCCGCAAACCGGCCGCCAAAACGGGTCGCCCGGCAGCACGCGGCGCGTAATCCCAAGAGCGACAAGTGTTCTGCAGCACGTCACCCATTTTTTATTTGGACGGTCCGAATGGTTCATCCGCTGACACGGGTGAGCTTCAGACTGCAATGTCGCTTTTCCGCCAGTCTTGTCGGTGGGTAAGTGTAAGTGTTGTAGCGTGCACGAAGATTTCGACCACTGCTACCGGGCGGTCCAGTCCAAGGACGCCCGGTTTGACGGATGGTTCGTCACCGCAGTGCTGACGACCCGGATCTACTGTCGGCCCAGCTGCCCGGTGCGGCCGCCCTTCGCGCGCAACGTCCGGTTTTACCCGACCGCGGCCGCGGCCCAACGGGCGGGATTCCGTGCCTGTAAACGATGCCGCCCCGACGCATCTCCCGGCTCTCCGGAATGGAACGTGCGGGGCGACGTCGTCGCGCGGGCAATGCGCCTCATCGCCGACGGCACGGTGGATCGCGACGGGGTCGGGGGCCTTGCCCGCCAACTTGGCTACACCACAAGGCAATTGGAGCGTCTCCTGCAAGCTGAGGTCGGGGCCGGCCCGCTTGCACTGGCCCGCGCGCAACGAGCGCAGGCCGCACGGGTACTGATCGAGACGACCCGACTGGCATTCGGTGACGTCGCGTTCGCGGCGGGATTCTCCAGCATCCGGCAGTTCAATGACACGGTGCGCCTGGTGTTCGAAAGCACACCGACTGAACTGCGCACCCGCGCGACAGCCCGTCTCGGATCCTGCGCGGGCACGCCCGGAACGGTGTCGCTGCGCTTGCCGGTCCGGACTCCGTTCGCCTACGAGGGCGTCTTCGGCCATCTGGCCGCCGGCGCGGTGCCGGGCTGCGAGGAGGTTCGCGACGGCGCATTCCGACGCAGCCTGCGGCTGCCGTCCGGCAACGGCGTGGTCTCGCTGACGCCGTCGGACGATCACGTGCGCTGCGTTCTTAAACTCGAAGACTTCCGCGACTTGACCACCGCGATCGCTCGCTGCCGACGGCTGTTGGACCTTGACGCCGATCCCGAAGCCGTTGTAGAAGTGCTCGGGCGCGACCGCGCCCTGGGCCCGGTGGTGGCCAAGGCGCCCGGGCAGCGCATTCCGCGCACCGTCGACGAGGCCGAGCTGGCCATCCGCGCGGTGCTGGGCCAGCAGGTGTCGACGAAGGCCGCGCGCACCCACGCCGGCCGGCTGGTCAGGGCGTACGGACAGCCGGTTCACGACCCCGACGGTGGGTTGACGCACACGTTCCCGTCCGTCGAGGAGCTGACTCATATCGATCCCGTCCACATGGCCTTCCCCAAATCGCGACAACGCACGCTCACGACCCTGATCGACGGCCTCGCCGACGGGAGCATCGTCGTGGACGCCGGGTGCGACTGGAACAGCGCGCGTCAGCAGCTGTTGGCACTACCGGGCGTGGGTCCCTGGACCGCAGAGGTGATCGCCATGCGCGGTCTCGGGGATCCGGATGCGTTTCCCGCGAGCGACCTCGGCCTGCGGGTGGCCGCTGAGCAGCTGGGGCTGCCTGCCGATCCGAAAGCCTTGACCGAATGCAGCATGGCTTGGCGCCCCTGGCGCTCATACGCCGTCCAACATTTGTGGACCACGTTGGCCCACCCGGTAAACGAATGGCCGCCAGAGGAGCCAAAGGAGCCAAAGGGGATTGCATGATCCAATACCGCACCATTGACAGTCCGATCGGACCGCTGACCCTGGCCGGCCGCGGCTCTGTTTTGACGAATCTGCGGATGGTCGACCAAACCTACGAGCCCAGCCGCGCCGACTGGTCGCTCGATCCCGGGGCATTCGCCGAGGCCGTCGACCAACTCGATGCGTATTTCGCCGGCGAGCGCACCGACTTCGATCTCGAACTCGATCTGGGGGGCACTGAGTTCCAGCAGCGAGTGTGGAAGGCGCTGTTGACAATTCCGTATGGAGAAACCCGCTCGTACGGGGAGATCGCGATGCAGATCGGTGCGGCCGGCTCCGCGCGTGCCGTCGGGTTGGCCAACGGCCACAACCCGATTGCAATTATCGTTCCATGCCATCGCGTCATTGGCGCCAGTGGAAGCCTCACCGGCTACGGCGGCGGGCTCAACCGGAAGCGGAGCCTGCTCGACTTGGAAAAGCAAAGGGCTGCACCGAATCTGGCGCTATTCGACTGAGGCTCCCGGCCCGAACGTGCATAGTTGTACGCACACGACGGCGAGTCCCCGGACAAACACGCACGCTCGCGATAAAGAAGCGCGCCCAGAATGCAAAAACACCCCCGGAAAACCGGGGGTGTTTTTGTATGTTCGGCGGTGTCCTACTCTTCCACCCGAATTGGGCAGTACCATCGGCGCTGACAGGCTTAGCTTCCGGGTTCGGGATGGGACCGGGCGTTTCCCTGTCGCTGTGACCGCCGTAACTCTATTTATTTTGTATCCAGACAAGTTGTACTGGTGGGGGGTGTGGTGTTTCACGCCTTACGGCGAGAAACGAATAGTGGTTGCGATTTGTGTGTAGGTAAGTTTTCGGCCGATTAGTGCCAGTTCCCTGCACCCGTTGCTGGGCTTCCAGGTCTGGCCTATCAATCCCGTAATCTGCGGGGGGCCTTATCCCTCTAAAAGGGTGAGAAGCCTCATCTTGGAGAAGGTTTCCCGCTTAGATGCTTTCAGCGGTTATCCTGTCCGAACGTGGCTATCCAGCGATGCTCCTGGTGGAACAACTGGTACACCAGAGGTTCGTCCGTCCCGGTCCTCTCGTACTAGGGACAGGTTTCCTCAAGCTTCTGACGCGCGCGGCGGATAGAGACCGAACTGTCTCACGACGTTCTAAACCCAGCTCGCGTGCCGCTTTAATGGGCGAACAGCCCAACCCTTGGGACCTGCTCCAGCCCCAGGATGCGACGAGCCGACATCGAGGTGCCAAACCATCCCGTCGATATGGACTCTTGGGGAAGATCAGCCTGTTATCCCCGGGGTACCTTTTATCCGTTGAGCGACACCCCTTCCACTCAGAGGTGCCGGATCACTAATCCCGACTTTCGTCCCTGCTTGACTTGTAAGTCTCGCAGTCAAGCTCCCTTGTGCATTTACACTCAACACCTGATTGCCGTCCAGGTTGAGGGAACCTTTGGGCGCCTCCGTTACATTTTAGGAGGCAACCGCCCCAGTTAAACTACCCACCAGGCACTGTCCGTGAACCGGATATACGGTTCGACGTTAGGTGTCCAATACGATCAGAGTGGTATTTCAACAACGACTCCACCCTAACTAGCGTTAAGGCTTCACAGTCTCCCACCTATCCTACACAAACCGTACCGAACACCAATACCAAGTTGTAGTGAAGGTCCCGGGGTCTTTTCGTCCTGCCGCGCGTAACGAGCATCTTTACTCGTAGTGCAATTTCGCCGAGTCTATGGTTGAGACAGTTGAGAAGTCGTTACGCCATTCGTGCAGGTCGGAACTTACCCGACAAGGAATTTCGCTACCTTAGGATGGTTATAGTTACCACCGCCGTTTACTGGGGCTTAAATTCTCCGCTTCACCCTTACGAGTTAACGGGTCCTCTTAACCTTCCAGCACCGGGCAGGCGTCAGTCCGTATACATCGTCTTGCGACTTCGCACGGACCTGTGTTTTTAGTAAACAGTCGCTTCTCACTGGTTTCTGCGACCGGTTCCCGCTCCCAGCGCAAGGCTGTTCACGGTAAGCCGGCCCCCCTTCTCCCGAAGTTACGGGGGCATTTTGCCGAGTTCCTTAACCATAGTTATCTCGTACGCCTTGGTATTCTCTACCTGACCACCTGTGTCGGTTTGGGGTACGGGCCGTGTGTGAACTCGCTAGAGGCTTTTCTTGGCAGCTGAGGATCACTGAATTCGCCTCAATCGGCTATGCGTCACCTCTCAGGAATATGAACGACGGATTTGCCTATCGTTCTCCCTACAGGCTTGCCCCAGTATTACCACTGACTGGTACAGCTACCTTCCTGCGTCACCCCATTGCTTGACTACTACCAACCCGGGTCCCACGCAGCCGGTGATCCTCGCACCCCGAAGGGATTGATAGACCACCTTTTGGGTGGTTAGCAGAATTGATTCATCACGGGCGCTCATACACGGGTACGGGAATATCAACCCGTTGTCCATCGACTACGCCTGTCGGCCTCGCCTTAGGTCCCGACTCACCCTGGGCGGACTGGCCTGGCCCAGGAACCCTTGGTCTTACGGCGGGCAAGGTTCTCACTTGCCTTATCGCTACTCATGCCTGCATTCTCACTCCCCCACTCTCCACCACCGGTTACCCGGAGGCTTCTCAGCATGGGGGACGCTCCCCTACCCAACCTTGCGGTTGCCGCGGCTTCGGCGGTGTACTTGAGCCCCGCTACATTATCGGCGCACAATCACTTGACCAGTGAGCTATTACGCACTCTTTCAAGGGTGGCTGCTTCTAAGCCAACCTCCTGGTTGTCTTTGCGACTGCACATCCTTTCCCACTTAGTACACGCTTAGGGGCCTTAGCCGGCGATCTGGGCTGTTTCCCTTTCGACGTACGGAGCTTATCCCCCGCCGTCTCACTGCCACGCTATACACCACGGCATTCGGAGTTTGGCTGACGTCAGTAACCTAGTAGGGCCCATTGGCCATCCAGTAGCTCTACCTCCGTGGTGAAACACGCAACGCTGCACCTAAATGCATTTCGGGGAGAACCAGCTATCACGGAGTTTGATTGGCCTTTCACCCCTACCCACAACTCATCCCCTCAGTCTTCAACCTAAGTGGGTTCGGGCCTCCACGCGGTCTTACCCGCGCTTCACCCTGGCCATGGGTAGATCACTCCGCTTCGGGTCCAGAACACGCCACTGAATCGCCCTATTCAGACTCGCTTTCGCTGCGGCTACCCCACACGGGTTAACCTTGCGACATGTCCCTGACTCGCAGGCTCATTCTTCAAAAGGCACGCCATCACCCCACGAAGAGGCTCTGACGGCTTGTAGGCACACGGTTTCAGGTACTATTTCACTCCCCTCCCGGGGTACTTTTCACCATTCCCTCACGGTACTAATCCGCTATCGGTCATCGAGAAGTATTTAGGCTTACCGGGTGGTCCCGGCAGATTCACAGCAGATTCCACGGGCCCGCTGCTACTCGGGAATTGATACAAGGCAGGTGCCGGGTTTTCGCGTACCGGGCTCTCACCGTCTACGGCAGACCATCCCAGGCCATTTCCGCTAACTACGACACTTTCTGACTGCCTCTCAGCCAGGTAGAGCTGAGACGTATCCTCCCACAACACCGCACACACAACCCCTACCCGGTTATCCATGCATGCGGTTTAGCCTGTTCCGCGTTCGCTCGCCACTACTAGCGGAATCACAATTGTTTTCTTCTCCTACGGGTACTGAGATGTTTCACTTCCCCGCGTTACCTCCCGCACCCTATATATTCAGGTGCGGGTAACACGACATCACTCGTGCTGGGTTTCCCCATTCGGAAATCCTCGGATCCACGCTCGGTTGACAGCTCCCCGAGGCATATCGCAGCCTCCCACGTCCTTCATCGGCTCTCGATGCCAAGGCATCCACCATGCGCCCTTAGAAACTTACAAACACTACAAAAAACCAAAGAAGAAATTGCATTAAAAGAACACACCACCAAAGGCGGTGCATTCTTGATGCTCGCAACCACTATCCAATTCTCAAACACCACACCCCACCACCAAGATGGTGGGACAACGCCCTAGACAAACTAAGGTGTTGTCTCAGGACCCAATAGTGTGTCTGGTGTTTCGTTTGCTGTCGTGCACCCAGCCCTCGTCCACTACAGACGAGAACCCCTCACGGCTCACACTCCACCAATTGGAGTGTTTCTCGTGGTGCTCCTTAGAAAGGAGGTGATCCAGCCGCACCTTCCGGTACGGCTACCTTGTTACGACTTCGTCCCAATCGCCGATCCCACCTTCGACAGCTCCCTCCCAAAGGGTTAGGCCACTGGCTTCGGGTGTTACCGACTTTCATGACGTGACGGGCGGTGTGTACAAGGCCCGGGAACGTATTCACCGCAGCGTTGCTGATCTGCGATTACTAGCGACTCCGACTTCACGGGGTCGAGTTGCAGACCCCGATCCGAACTGAGACCGGCTTTAAAGGATTCGCTAAGCCTTGCGGCATCGCAGCCCTTTGTACCGGCCATTGTAGCATGTGTGAAGCCCTGGACATAAGGGGCATGATGACTTGACGTCATCCCCACCTTCCTCCGAGTTGACCCCGGCAGTCTCTCACGAGTCCCCGGCATTACCCGCTGGCAACATGAGACAAGGGTTGCGCTCGTTGCGGGACTTAACCCAACATCTCACGACACGAGCTGACGACAGCCATGCACCACCTGCACACAGGCCACAAGGGAACGCCTATCTCTAGACGCGTCCTGTGCATGTCAAACCCAGGTAAGGTTCTTCGCGTTGCATCGAATTAATCCACATGCTCCGCCGCTTGTGCGGGCCCCCGTCAATTCCTTTGAGTTTTAGCCTTGCGGCCGTACTCCCCAGGCGGGGTACTTAATGCGTTAGCTACGGCACGGATCCCAAGGAAGGAAACCCACACCTAGTACCCACCGTTTACGGCGTGGACTACCAGGGTATCTAATCCTGTTCGCTCCCCACGCTTTCGCTCCTCAGCGTCAGTTACTGCCCAGAGACCCGCCTTCGCCACCGGTGTTCCTCCTGATATCTGCGCATTCCACCGCTACACCAGGAATTCCAGTCTCCCCTGCAGTACTCCAGTCTGCCCGTATCGCCCGCACGCTCACAGTTAAGCCGTGAGTTTTCACGAACAACGCGACAAACCACCTACGAGCTCTTTACGCCCAGTAATTCCGGACAACGCTCGCACCCTACGTATTACCGCGGCTGCTGGCACGTAGTTGGCCGGTGCTTCTTCTCCACCTACCGTCAATCCGAGAAAACCCGGACCTTCGTCGATGGTGAAAGAGGTTTACAACCCGAAGGCCGTCATCCCCCACGCGGCGTCGCTGCATCAGGCTTGCGCCCATTGTGCAATATTCCCCACTGCTGCCTCCCGTAGGAGTCTGGGCCGTATCTCAGTCCCAGTGTGGCCGGACACCCTCTCAGGCCGGCTACCCGTCGGAGCCTTGGTAGGCCGTGACCCCACCAACAAGCTGATAGGCCGCGGGCCCATCCCACACCGCAAAAGCTTTCCACCCCAAGGCATGCGCCAAGGGGTCCTATCCGGTATTAGACCCAGTTTCCCAGGCTTATCCCGAAGTGCAGGGCAGATCACCCACGTGTTACTCACCCGTTCGCCACTCGAGTACCCCCGAAGGGGCCTTTCCGTTCGACTTGCATGTGTTAAGCACGCCGCCAGCGTTCGTCCTGAGCCAGGATCAAACTCTCCAAACAAAAACTCCTCGCGAACGAGGTGAATTTCGAATCAGAGAAAATCTGACCTTAACAAAAGACGCCAAAAACTGGCATCTAGATAAACGACCACACCGACACACGGGGAGTGTTAGGTGTGGTCAAAAAAACAACAACAAAAATATAAAACCACCAAACACACTATTGAGTTCTCAAACAACACACTCGCTTGTTTTTACCCGATTCCGGGCAACCCTGCCAGCTTAATACAGCCCTGGTAGGGGAGTCAAGACCCGGTTTCGGCCATCCTGTGCGGTGACCGCTTCAGTCGGGCAGCGCTTACTGTACACGTTCTATCTCCGCTCCCAAAAACGCCAGGTTCTCGACGAAAAGCGGGTAGCCGCGGTCGATGTGGAAGACGTCATGGACCTCGGTATCCCCGTCCGCGACCAGGCCCGCGAGCACCAGTCCGGCGCCGGCCCGGATGTCCGAACACCAGACCGGTGCGCTGGAAAGTTGCGGCAGACCCCGCACGACGGCGTGGTGCCCGTCGGTGCGCGCGTCGGCGCCGAGGCGGATCATCTCTTCGACGAAGCGGAACCGCGCCTCGAAGACGTTCTCGGTGATCATCGAAGTGCCGTCGGCGATCGACGCCAAAGCGATCGCCATGGGCTGCAGGTCGGTCGGAAACCCGGGAAACGGCAGCGTCGCGACGTTGACCGCCTTCGGGCGTTCGTACTGGGTGACCCGGAAACTGCTATCCGTCTGAGTGACGGTGGCACCCGCATCGTGCAGTTTGTGCAGCACCACCTGCAGATGCGCGGGGTCGACGCCTGTCACCGTGATGTCACCTCGGGTCATCGCGGCGGCAATGCCCCAGGTAGCGGCGACGATGCGGTCTCCGATCACCCGGTGCTCGGTCGGGTGCAGCCGCGGCACCCCGGTGATGGTCATCGTCGGCGAGCCGGCGCCTTCAACCTGCGCCCCCATTTGGTTCAACATCGTGCACAGATCGACCACGTCGGGTTCTCGCGCCGCGTTGTGGATCGTGGTGACACCCTCGGCCACCACCGCGGCCATCAGGATGTTCTCGGTGGCGCCTACCGAGGGGAACTCCAGCTGAATCTCCGCTCCGCGCAACGTATCTGCGGTAGCCACCACGCATCCGTGCTCGATATTGCAGGTGGCGCCGAGCTGCCGCAGGCCCGCCTGGTGCATGTCCAGGGGACGTGATCCGATCGCGTCGCCACCGGGCAGGGCGACCTTGGCCCGCTTGCAGCGGCCCACCAGCGGTCCCAGCACACAGACCGAGGCGCGGAACTGCCGCACCGCGGCGAAATCGGCGTCGTACTTCGGTTCGTCTGGAGAGGTGATTCGGGCGACGTCGCCGTCGAGTTCGACCGTGGCCCCCAGGCCGCGCAGCACCTCCGCCATCAGCGGCACGTCGAGGATGTCGGGGCAGTTGGTGATGGTGCTGGTGCCCTCGGCCAGCAAGGTCGCGGCCATCAGCTTGAGCACGCTGTTCTTCGCGCCGCCCACTGTGACTTCGCCCGCCAACCGGTTGCCACCGGTCACTACAAAACGCTCAGCCACCCGGGTCAGTCTAGTGAAGCGGTTTCGGCTTGTCAGTTAGCCCGCTCGACGACGATGCGCTCCGCGTAGCCGAGCGAGGAGGAGTCGCGCACGCGCTGAAGGCCGCCGGCCGAGTACCGTTTTGCTCATGGCTGTGCACCTGACCCGCATCTATACCCGAACCGGCGACGACGGGACGACGGGATTGAGCGATTTCTCACGGGTGTCCAAGAACGACTCCCGCCTGATTGCCTACGCGGATTGCGACGAGGCCAATTCGGCGATCGGCGTCGCAATTGCCGTGGGCCAGCCCGATCAGCAGCTCGCCGGCGTGCTCCGCCAGATACAAAACGACTTGTTCGATGCCGGCGCGGACCTCTCCACCCCTGTGGTGACGGATCCCGAGCACCCGCCGCTGCGCATCACGCAGGCCTATATCGATCGGCTCGAAGGCTGGTGCGACACGTATAACGAACCCCTGCCCGCATTGAAATCCTTTGTGCTGCCGGGCGGTTCGGCATTGTCGGCGTTGCTGCACGTCGCCCGCACGGTGACGCGGCGGGCTGAGCGGTCGGCGTGGGCCGCGGTCGAAGCGCATTCCGACGGCGTCAGTGTGTTGCCGGCGAAATATCTCAACCGGCTCTCGGATCTACTGTTCATCTTGTCCAGGGCGGCCAATCCCGACGGTGATGTGCTCTGGCAACCCGGCGGCAGCACGGCATAGTTGAAATCTGAAGCGGCGCAATGAAACACAACCGCTCGGTGCCACCGGTGACCGTGATCCCCGTGCTCGTCTATCCCGATGTGCGAGCGGCGGTGGACTGGTTGACCGCCGCTTTCGGTTTTGTCGAGCGGGTCCGAATCGGCGAAGGTCACCGGGCCCAGCTGAGCATCGGCGCCGACGGCGCTGTGATCGTCGCCGACGTCGCGAGCCAGCGGCATCCCCCGCAACCCGACATCGTCACCCACGAGATCAAGGTCCGCGTCGACGACGTTCAGGCCCAGTTCGAGCGTGCCCGCGGGGCCGGGGCGACGGTAGTAGAGCCGCCCACCGACCGTGAGTACGGCGAGCGCGAGTGCACCGTCGAAGACCTCGCGGGCCATCGCTGGCAGTTCAGCGAGACACTGCGCGATGTCAGCCCCGAAGAGTTCGGCTGCCAGACCGTCGCGCCGTGGTGGACCCGTTCGGGCACTTAGTGTTTCAGACGCTGCGCCGGCGCGCGCGCGGCGAAGGGCGGGATTCTAACCAGGACAAGAACGCGGTCAACGCGCCTTGATCGAGTGCGATCTCGTAGCCACTTCGGCGGTGCTCTTGCGTCGAGTCACGCAGTTCCAGGACCACGTTCTCGTCGGTCATGATGTCGAACTCGTCGCCCCGTGGCGCGCGCCGAGCCACGATCTCCACGCCTCGCCTGCTGAGCCGACGGTCCGGCCAGAGCCGCAGACTGGATAGCCGGTAGAACGCGGCTTCGCCTCCGCGATAACGGATTACGCCGTGGCGCCAGCCATGGCCTCCGACCGCGGGCATATCCCGCATGATCCCGGCGGTTCCACCCGAGCGGAGTTTCCACAGCCGGTAACTCAGGGCCAGAACGGCCGCTCCCAGCACAATGACGAGCGCGGCCATGCCGATCATGGGCGCGCTCATCCGTTATCCGAGGCAGCTAATCGAGCGCGCCGACGGCGCGCAGCCTGGCACGGCCCTTCGCGGCGATCTTCGGATCGTCGGACTCGGAGTCCTCCCTGGCGGCTGACTCATCGATCTCCGACTCGAATTCCGCGGACTCGGCCAGGATCGTGACTCCCTCTTCCGTCACCGACAGGAAGCCACCATCCACCGCGATCCGCAGATCGTCGTCGCCCTCGCGCTCGACGCGCACCATGGCGTCATCGACCAATTGCGCCACCAGCGGAATGTGATGTGGCAGGATGCCGATCTCGCCGGCGGTGGTGCGGGTGAACAGAAACGTTGCCTCCCCCGACCAGATCTTGCGGTCGACGGCGACAATATCAACGTTCAATTCGGCCATGCCACACCGCCTTTCGGTGCCTTGCGATCATGTCGGAAGCCTTCGATCACAGCTTGGCGCCGAGGCTCTCGGCCTTCTTGGCCAGGTCGTCCAGGCCGCCAATCAAGAAGAAGGCCTGCTCGGGCACGTGGTCGAAATCGCCCTTGCTCAGCCGGTCGAACGCCTCGATGGTCTCCTTCACCGGGACGGTCGAACCCGGCTGACCGGTGAACTGCTCGGCCGCCATCATGTTCTGCGAAAGGAACCGCTCAATGCGGCGGGCCCGGTTGACCAGCTGCTTGTCCTCTTCCGACAGCTCGTCGATGCCCAGAATCGCGATGATGTCCTGAAGATCCTTGTAGCGCTGAAGGATTCGAATGACTTCCTGCGCCACGCGGTAGTGCTCGTCGCCGACGACGCTCGGGTCGAGAATGGTCGAGCTCGACGCCAGCGGGTCCACGGCGGGGAAGATGCCCTTCGAGAACACGCTACGAGAGAGCTCAGTCGTGGCATCCAGGTGGGCGAACGTCGTCGCGGGCGCAGGGTCGGTGTAGTCGTCAGCGGGCACGTACACGGCCTGCATGGACGTAATCGACTTGCCTCGCGTCGAGGTGATGCGCTCCTGCAACTCGCCCATCTCGTCGGCCAGCGTCGGCTGATAACCCACCGCCGACGGCATCCGGCCGAGCAGCGTCGAGACCTCGGATCCGGCCTGGGTGAACCGGAAGATGTTGTCGATGAACAGCAGCACGTCCTTGCCGGCTTCGTCGCGGAACCATTCCGCCATCGTCAGCGCGGACAGTGCGACTCGCATACGGGTGCCGGGCGGCTCGTCCATCTGGCCGAAGACCAGCGCGGTGTCCTTGAGGACGTTGGCTTCCTTGAGCTCGACCCAGAGGTCATTGCCCTCACGGGTGCGCTCCCCCACGCCGGCGAACACCGACGTACCGGAGAAGTTACGGGCGATACGGTTGATCATCTCCTGGATCAACACGGTCTTGCCCACGCCGGCGCCGCCGAACAGTGCGATCTTGCCGCCACGCACGTACGGCGTGAGGAGGTCTACCACCTTCAGCCCGGTCTCGAGCATCTCGGTGCGGGGTTCGAGGTCCTCGAAGGCCGGCGGCTTGCGGTGAATCGACCAGTGCTCGAAGTCTTCCCCGTATCCCGGCTTGTCCAGGCAGTAGCCCAGGGCGTTGAACACGTGGCCCTTGACGTCCTCGCCGACCGGCACCGTGATCGAATTGCCGGTGTCGATCACCTCGACGCCGCGCACGAGGCCGTCGGTGGGCTGCATCGAGATGGTGCGCACCAAGCTATCGCCGAGGTGGTTGGCCACCTCCAACGTCAGGGTCTTCTTGAGCTCCTCGAACGTGATCTCCGCGTGCAGTGCGTTGAACAGTTCGGGGACTGAGCCCCGCGGGAACTCGACGTCAACAACGGGCCCGGTCACCCGTACCACGCGGCCGCTGGTCTCCGATTTCGTCGGCTTGTCGGTCTTCTCGGCAGTAGCGCTCATAATCTTTTTCGCTTCCTTGTGGGGCTACTTAGCGGCGTCGGCGAGCGCGTTTGCGCCACCGACGATCTCGCTGATTTCCTGGGTGATCTGGGCCTGCCGCTCGCGGTTGGCCTCAAGCGTCAGAGCCTTGATGAGATCGTCGGCGTTGTCGGTGGCCGACTTCATTGCCCGCTGACGCGACGCCAGCTCCGATGCGGCGGACTCGAGCATGGACGCGTAAACGCGCGTGGTCAGGTAGCGCGGGAGCAACGCATCGAACAGCGTCGTCGCGTCCGGCTCGAACGAGTACAGGGTGCGCGGTCCGGTGTCTTCCTCCACATACTCCACGACCAGGGGAGCCATCCGGAGGGCTATCGGCGTCTGCGACATCATCGACTTGAACTCCGAGTACACGATGTGCAGCTCGTCGACGCCCTGAACGTCGTCGGCCTGCAGATCGTCGTCGTCCCCGGCGCCCTTCATGAACGCCTCCACCAACGTCGAACCGATCTCCGCGGCGTTTTCGTACTGGGGTTGCTCAGAGAAACCCGACCACGACGCGGCGATGTCCCAGTTACGGAAGGTGTAGTAGTTCTGCGCCTTTCGGCCCACGGTGTAGAGGACCGGTTCTTTTCCCTCATCCCGAAGCTGGGCAAAGAGCTGCTCGGAGCGACGGAAGATGCCGGAGTTGTACGCGCCGCACAAACCGCGGTCGGAGGACACCACCAGAACGCCGGCCCGTGTCGGATTTTCGCGCTCGACGAGCAACGGGTGGTCGAGCGCTGCCTCACCCGCCAGGGTGGTCAGCATCCGGGTGATCTCGAAGGCATAGGGCCGGGCGGATTCGAGCCGGTTCTGCGCCTTGGGCAGGCGCGACGTCGCGATCAACTCCTGGGCCTTGGTGATCTTCTTGATCGAGCCCGCAGAGCGGATCCGCCCACGTAGTTCGCGAAGTGTGGCAGCCATGGTTAGCTACTTCTTGTCCTTCTTGGACTCGTCCTTGGGCTCAGCCTTTTTGACCTTCACCGATTCCACGCCGTCGTCTTCCTTGGCATCGGCGTGCTCGTCGGGCACCACCGACCCACCGCCGGTTGCCGCGAAGCCCTTCTTGAAGTGATTGATGGCGTCGGTGAGCGCCTTCTCGTTTTCCTCACTGAGCTTCTGGCTCTTGCGGATCTCTTCGAGGATCCCGTCCTCCGAGCCCCGGATGTGGTCCAGCAGTTCGGTTTCGAATCGCCTGACATCGTCGACCGGCACCGAGTCCACGTGCCCTCCGGTGCCCAGGAACATCGAAACCACTTGCTCCTCGACCGGCATCGGCTGGTTCTGCGGCTGCTTGAGCAGCTCGACCAGCCGCGCGCCGCGCTCCAACTGCGCCTTCGAGGTGGCGTCCAAATCGGAAGCAAAGGCGGCGAAGGATTCCAGTTCGCGGTATTGCGACAGGTCCAAACGGAGACTGCCCGCCACCTCTTTCATCGCCTTGATCTGTGCCGCGCCACCCACGCGGGACACCGAGACACCGACGTTGATGGCAGGCCGGACACCCTGGTTGAACAGGTCGGTCTCGAGGAAGCACTGTCCGTCGGTGATCGAGATGACGTTGGTCGGGATGTAGGCCGAGATGTCGTTGGCCTTGGTCTCGATGATCGGCAGCCCGGTCAGCGAGCCGGCACCGAGCTCGTCGGAGAGCTTCCCGCAGCGCTCCAGCAGCCGCGAGTGCAGGTAGAAGACGTCGCCGGGATAGGCCTCGCGGCCCGGCGGGCGGCGCAGCAGCAGCGAGATCGCGCGGTACGCCTCGGCCTGCTTGGTCAGGTCGTCGAAGACGATGAGCACATGCTTGCCCTGATACATCCAGTGCTGAGCGATCGCCGAACCTGCGTACGGCGCAAGCCATTTGAAGCCTGCGGCATCCGAAGCCGGCGCCGCGACGATGGTGGTGTAGTCCATCGCGCCGCCCTCTTCCAGCGTGCGGCGCACGGACGCGATCGTGGTGCCCTTCTGCCCGATGGCCACGTAGACGCAGCGCACCTGCTTCTTCTCGTCGCCCGTCTCCCAGTTCTGGCGCTGGTTCAGGATGGTGTCGACGCAGACCGTGGTCTTGCCGGTCTTGCGGTCGCCGATGATCAGCTGCCGCTGGCCGCGTCCGATCGGCGTCATCGCGTCGATTGCCTTGATCCCGGTCTGCAGCGGCTCACTGACGCTCTGCCGTTGCACCACCGAGGGCGCCTGCAGTTCGAGCGCGCGACGCGTCTCGGGTTCGATGTCGCCGCCGCCGTCGATCGGCTGGCCGAGGGGGTTGATCACCCGCCCCAGGAAATTGTCACCGACGGGAACCGACAGCACCTCGTTCGTGCGCTTGACCTGTTGGCCCTCTTCGATCTTCTCGAAGTCGCCGAGGATCACGGCGCCGACGCTGTGCTCGTCGAGGTTGAGGGCGACGCCGAGGACGCCGCCCGGGAACTCGAGCAACTCCTGGGTCATCACCGACGGCAGACCCTCCACATGCGCGATGCCGTCGCCGGCATCAATGACCGTGCCGACCTCCTCGCGGGAGGTGTCGGAGGTGAAGGAGCCTACGTACTCTTCGATCGCGCTCTGAATGTCATCAGCGGAGATCGTCAACTCTGCCATAGCTTTTCGTCTTCCTACTTCGGTTATTGCTGACTAGTTCGTGTTCACTCGGGCAGTTGAGCCTCGGCCGCGGTCAGGCGAGACGACAGCGTTCCGTCGATCACTTCGTCGCCGACAGAGATCAGGAGGCCACCCAGCAGCTCTTTGTCAATCTGCAGCTGCACCGCCACCGGATGCCCATAAATCCGGCTGAGCACCTCGGTGATGCGAGTCCGCTGGGCATCACTGGGCTCGGCTGCCGCACTCACCTGTGCGACGACTTCGTTGCGCCGCGCCACCGCCGCTTCGGCCAAGAACATCACCGCGTGATCGGCCGACTGGCCCCTCAACAGCTCGATGGTCTGGGCCAGCAATGCATTTGTGATCCGGTTGCTCCTACCGCCCGCGTTTTTCAGCAGGTTGCGTAGCAAACCGACTCGGCCTTCCGCCGGAGCCCCGTACTCGCCCAGGAGCACGCTCAGCCGTGGCTGCGCCTCCAGAATCCGGGCAAACCGGAACAGCTGGTCTTCGACCTCGTCGACGCGATCCTCGCGCGCGGCGACTTCCAACAACGCTTGCCGCGAAACGTGTTCGACCGCGTCGATCAGATCCCCGTTGGTAGACCACCGCTCGGAAACGGCTGCCTTCAACAGCTCCAGCGTGGGGTCGCCGACCTTGCCGGACAGCAGCCGCTCGAGCAACGTGACCCTGGGTGCTGAGTCTTCGGAAGGCAGGGTGAGGTACCGGGTGACGACGATTTCGCCGTCCAGCATTTTGGCGACCGAAACCAGCTCGGCGGAAAGCTTTTCCAGTCCGGGATTGTCGAGATCCTTGGCTACTGTGTCGAACCGGTCTGTGACACTTTTCAATGCCCGCCGGCTCGCCGAGCGCATCTTCGCCATCAGGGGGTACTGGACGTCAGCCGCCGCGGGCGCCATGGCATCCAGCTCATCCAAGAGGCGATCCACGGTGGCCGCCTGCTGGTCTGCGTCGGCGACGTAGTTGCGCACCAATTCCTCTGCCTGGCGCACAGATTCGTGCCCGAGCTCCAGCCGCAGCTGACGGCTCAACTGGGCCCGCAGCAATTCGGCCTGGCGGGCACCTTGTGCTTTGATCCGCTCCGCGTCGATCTCAGCCTGGGCTTGAAGCTGTTCGGTAATCCGTTCCGCGTCTGTTTTAGCCTCTTCGACGACCCGCTCGGCGTCAGCCTTAGCTGATTGCACAGCCTTGCTGTGGGCCGCAGTCGACTCGGTGAGGCGTTCGGCGGCTTTTTCCGAATCTTTCAACTGTTGACGAACGGTCTCCTGGCGGGCGGTCATCATGTTGCGCACGGGCGGCACGACGTACTTCCAGATCAGCGCCACGATGGCCGCGAATCCGATCAGCTGTCCGATGAATGTCGACATGGCAGCGCTACTTCGTTGCCGCTGAAGTAGTGACGTCGACGCCGAGGATCCGACTGGCCAACGTCGCCGACATGGAGGCTACGTTGGCACGCAAATCCAGCTCCACGGCGTCCCTTTCGCGTTTCAACTGCTCGCCAGCCGTCTGCAACGTCGACATCACCTCTTGCTCGGCGCGGGCACGCGCGTCGTCGACGACCTTCCGGCCCTCGGCCCGTGCATTGTCACGAAAGGACGATGCCTGAACGCGGGCCTCCTTCATGGCCTCTTCGTAATCGGCCTGCGCGGCTTCGAACTGCTCGGACGACTTCTTGTTGTCCGCCGCGGTCTTGGCGACCATGGCGTCGCGTTCGCGCAGCACCTTCAGGATCGGCGGCACGACGAACGTACCGATGATGGCCAGCACGATGAGGAAGATGGCCAGCACAAAGAAGAAGGTGCCGTTGGGGACAAGGAAGTTGCCGCCCGCCTCCGCCGTCTGGCTGGAAGCCAGAACGCTCAGGGTCGTCTCACCCATAACGACGAACTAGCCGACAGGCGTGGCGAAGACGAACAGCGCCATGAATGCCAGGTTGATGAAGTAGGCAGCCTCAACCAGACCGACGGTGATGAAGAACGGCGTGAACAGCCGTCCCTGTGCCTCGGGCTGCCGCGCCACACCTGAGATCAGCGCGTTACCGGCGATGCCGTCACCGATACCGGCGCCGATGGCGCCGCCGCCCATGATGATTCCACCGCCGATTAGCGCAGCGGCCGCAATCTGAGGGTCGAGAGCCATTCTTTCCTCCTATATAACTGGTTACTAAGTTCGGATGGTCAAGTCGTGATGCTGTTAGTGGTGTTCTTCGTCTAGTTCCATGGCCTGGCTGAAGTACAGGATGGTCAGCAGCGCGAAGATGAAGGCCTGGATCGCGCCGACGAACAGGTCGAATGACTTCCAGATGGCGTTCGGCAGCCACAGCACGTACGGCGGGAACATCGCGATCAGCGCGACCAGAATGCCGCCGGCGAAGATGTTGCCGAACAGTCGCAACGACAACGAGATCGGTTT
This sequence comes from uncultured Actinomycetota bacterium, assembly GCA_963758775.1. Classification (GTDB taxonomy): domain Bacteria; phylum Actinomycetota; class Actinomycetes; order Mycobacteriales; family Mycobacteriaceae; genus Mycobacterium. The sequence continues at coordinate 15,477 of CAVWWU010000007.1, read as the reverse complement.
GGCGAGCTCTTCGACGACGTTGATCGGCGCCAGGATCGCCACGTGCCCCTTGAGCACCTTGATCGGGTGGCCGATGATGCCGCGGCGCCAGATCCCGGCCGCGTGGTAGCAGACGAAGACGAACAGGGCTAACGCCAGCACGTAATTAATGTCCGCGGCCGCCGAGGACAGCAGCTCGGTTGTCTTGCCGTCCTTTTCGTACTGCAACGGCAGAACCGAGAGCCAGTTGGAGATCAGGATGAACACGAAGATCGTCACCGCGAGCGGCAGCACGAAGGGCGCGATACGCATCCCGATGGCGCTCTCGACCTGATCGCGCATCTGGATGGTGATCGCTTCGAAGAACAGTTGCACTCCGCCCGGCACGTCCTTCGACGTGACCTTCGACTTCAGATAGAAGGCCATCGCAATGACGATCACCGCGGCGATCGCGGTCGAATAGATCGTGTCCGTGTTGACGGTCAGGCCGAGCCAGGTGGCTTGGTGGTGCTCGCCGACCTCAATCGCGCCGGCCAGAATGGACCTAGTCATCGCTGGCGCTCCCTTCTTCCGCTCCCTCGGTTCCGGTGCGCAACTTCTTCCAGACCGGCAGCGCGGTCGAGAGCACAAGCAGCACCTGGAACAGCGCCAATCCGAACAGCACGCCCAATCCCTCGGGCCGGAAGATAAAGGCGATGATCAGCCCGATCACGGTGATGATCGCCAGCCGGGTCGCCGAGTTGATGGCCATCGAGCTTTTCAGCGGATGCTCCTTGGCGGTGATCGACGCAACCGAACGCTGCACCAAAACCGCGTTGAGCAAACCCAGTAGCAGACCGACGCCGAAGAACACCCCCACCATCGGATGACCGGTCAAGGCCGCCACGGCCACCGCCACCGCGGTGACGACGATGCTGATGACAAAGAGCCGGACGGGACGGAAAGCAACAGAGGGAAACACCAACGGCGCGTCCTGCGCTGGTGTCGTCACTGCAGCACCTCATCCCAGGTTGATGGAGCGGGAACCTTCCGACCGACTGATCGGTGGCCCGCCGAGCGTATCGCAGTGCTCTTGCTGGAAACGCAAGGGGTCGCTCCATCTGTCGGTCGTGATCCGGCACGCTCGGATTGAGGTCCGACGGGCCGGTTGGCCGGCAACCCACGGGCTTCTTTTCGGGGTTCTACCTGCACCGTACCACATGCCGGACGCTACTACTACTGCCTGTCGTAGGTCTCGCTACTCGGCGTCGTAGTAGTCGTCGCCGCGGCGTAGTAGCGGGATCGCGGTTGCGACGCCGGCGATGACGATCGCGCCGAGCATGACCGCTCCGGTGTCGCGGGGATTGAAGAAGATCGTGCTGGCCGCGCCGAACGCGACGATGCCCACCCAGAGATAGATCAGCAGCACCACGCGGCGATGCGAATGGCCGATCTGCAGCAACCGGTGGTGCAGGTGCATCTTGTCGGGGCTGAAGGCGCTGCGTCCTGCGCGGGTGCGGCGCACGATGGCCAGCAGCAGATCCAGGATCGGCCAAAGCATGACGGCGACCACCAGCAGGAACGGTGACAGCAGAGCAAACACGTCGCGGGCGCCGTAGGCGTTCTGCGAGATCGGGCCGGCCGCGGTCGTGGAGGCCGCGGCGAGCATCAGGCCGATCAGCATCGAGCCGGAGTCACCCATGAAGATCTTGGCCGGGTGAAAGTTGTGCGGCAGAAAGCCCAGGCAGGCTCCCGCGAGCACCACGGAAATCACGGCCGGCGGATAGAACAGCACGTCGCCGCCGTGGTCGCGGAGCAGCCCCACCGAGAAAATGCAGATCGCCATCGCGGTGATCAGTCCCAGGCCGGCGGCCAGTCCGTCCAGCCCGTCGACGAAATTCATCGCATTGACGAACGACACGGTCAGCGCCAGTGTCAGCAGGATCGACGAGGCCTGGTCCAGCACGATGGTGCCGACGCCACCAAGGGGAATGTAGAGGACGCTCCACGCCACGCCCATGGTCACGAGCACGCTGGCCGCGGTGATCTGGCCCGCGAATTTCGTCAGCGCGTCCAGGCCCCAACGATCGTCGATGAGGCCGATACCCATGATCGCCGCACCCGCCACCAACACCGCGGGCATGCCACTGGTGTAAACGAATCCGCGGGTGAGCGCCGGAAGCTGCGATGCCAGAAAGACGGCGGAGACGACGCCGACGAACATCGCCAGACCGCCCATCCGCGGCGTCGGTGTCACGTGCACATCGCGTTCGCGCGGATAGGCGACCGCTCCCAATTTGGTGGCCAATACCCGCACCGGGCCGGTCACGAAGTAGGTGATGATCGCCGCGGTGAGGCCGACCAGAGCAAGCTCGCGGAGCGGGACGCCGGCGCTGCGATCGGAGAGGGCCAGTAATCCACCGGCAAGGCTGGTGATGTCGCTGGACACCTACAGACCGTACTGCACCAAGCTGAGACGTTCTTCGGGGTGGGCGCTAGGCGGTCAGACTGACCGGGTTCAACCCGAGCACCTCGCCGATGCGCTCGGCGGACACCGGACCGGTCCGCAGGATCCGGGGCGTGGCACCAGTCAGATCGACGATCGTCGATGCCGCCTGTTGCGCGGACGGACCCGCGTCGAGGTACACCTCGACGCGATCGCCGAGTTGGTTGCGCGCCTCGCCGGCGTCGACGGCGGCCGGCTGGCCGGAGATGTTAGCGCTGGACACCGCCATGGGACCGACCTCACGCAGTAGCTCAATCGCGACCGGGTGCAACGGCATTCGCAGCATCACGGTGCCGCGGGCATCGCCGAGATCCCACTGCAGCGAAGGCGCCTGCTCCACCACCAGGCTCAGCGCGCCCGGCCAGAACGCGCGGATCAGTTCGCGGGCGCCGTCGGGCATCACGTAGACGAGCCCTTCGATGGTGTGCCAGGAACCCACCAGCACGCCCACCGGCATGTCGCGACCCCGACCCTTGGCCGACAACAGCGCGCCGACGGCGGAGCCGTCGAAGGCGTCGGCTCCGATGCCATAGACGGTGTCGGTCGGCATGACGACCAGCCGCCCGCCTTTGAGCGCTCCCACCGCAGAAGCGATTCCGCGCGAACGCTGGCCGGGGTCAGAGCAGTCGAACAGGTCAGACATTACTGGGCCACTCCTCCTCATCGCTTCGCTCTGCGCCGTCGCGGCGCGCACCGGCGCCACTCCTCCGAGCCGTCACGAACCTCGGTCGCCCGGCCAGATCCCGGCGCGCCTGCACATCCACGAAAAACCCTGTGCCGCAGATTGATTCGACGGTCTGCTTTGACGTGGTGTCGTCGTGCTCGACGGCGAACAGGCCACCGGGCCGCAGCCAGCGCCCGGCGAGCTCGACGACCGCGGTGATCACGCTCATGCCGTCGGGACCGCCGAACAGCGCGTGATGCGGATCGTATTGCGCCACCTCGAGGTCCAGCTCGGCGCCGTCGGGAATGTAGGGCGGATTGGCCACGACGAGGTCGGCGCGGCCGTCGAGTTCGGGAAGCAGGCCGTCGGCGGTGATGTCGGCCCGCACGAGTTCAACCGCTGTCCCGTCGGCGTTGCGACGGGCGTAGTCCAGGGCCGTCTCGGAGTCGTCGATGCCGATGATGCGGCCGGCGGGACGGTGGCGGGCCAGCGCAACGGCGAGCGCGCCGGACCCCGTGCACAGATCGACGATCACCGGCTGCGCCGGGAGTTGTTGTGCGGTAACCCATTCCAAGAGAGATTCGGTTTCGGGGCGCATTTCGCTATCACCGGTCGATTGATCTTGGCATCGCCGTGGCCCTTGACTGGGGACTCATTGTGCCCGTGATTCGCCACGCAGAGCAGCGCAGTTTCGCCGATCTCGCGCACTCCATCGCCGATCTTGCTCTTCGCGCCCGCTCGAAAAAGCTCTCGCCCGATGAGGTTGGCGGATCGACCCTCACGCTCACGAACGCCGGCGCATTCGGCGGCGAGTTTGGAATGCCGATCATCAACCAGCCCGAGTCGGCGATCCTCGCGGTCGGCGGCCTCCGCAAGGAGCCGGCTGTGCTGACCGACGCCGAGGGCAACGACACGATTGCGATTCGGTCGATGCAGTACTTCTGCCTCGGCTTCGATCACCGCCTTATCGACGGCGCCGATGGCGGCAAGTTCATGCAGGAGTTCAAAAAGACGCTGGAGAGCTGGAGCCAGGAGATCGGGTAACCGATAGGCTGTTTCAAGCAGATCCGCCCAGGCCTTCGCAGTGAGGAGGCCTTCCTGGCCCCGTCGAATCGACAACTTTTGTTGTAGTGCGCGTGGAAAACGGATGCTGGCGCGCATTCGACAGTCGAGTATAATTTGTCTCTATGAAGCGGGGCGTCCAAATCGCGATCGCAATTGTGTTGCTATTGATTGTGGCAGCGGTGTTGATTTCTCCGACGGTGGACCTTGCGCCGACGGCAATGCGCGCCGCGCTGTGGAGCCTTGCTCTCCTGGCCTCCATAGCAGCAGTTACGGTCGTATTTTCCGGATTCCGACCGACATCATTCGGAGAACCGGTCAGAACGCGTCAACTTCGTCTCATTCCGAAATTAATACCTCTCATCGATCTCGACTGCGCCAGACTCTGCTAGACCCCCTCGTTTTTCCCCCGCCTATCTATCAATCGAAAGATTCTTCGCACGGCACAACGCAGGATTTCAGATCCTGTGCAACCGGATTTCGATGAGGGGCATGATGCAGACATTCACGTCAGATGGCTCTTCACAGGCCATGCTCAAAACGTTATCGGACTTCCTGAAGGGAATATCGGAAGCGCGGGCACGCGCGCTGATCGTTGATTACGACGGCGCGCTAGGGCAGTTCTCAGCTTTTCGATACCATGCAGAACCGCACCCTGAACTATTACCTGTTCTGCATCGTCTCAAGAATCGCACCGACACACACGTTGTCGTGGTTACCGGCCGGTCCGCGTCCAGCATTCTGGATTGGCTGGCGTTGCCAAACATTGATGTCTGGGGTTGTCATGGACTTGAGCGCCTGAAGGCAGATGGCGCAATCGACAAGCCGGGGATCCCGGCGGAATCTTTAGAGGCAGTCGCCGAGGCTACGGACCTCTTATTCAGCGGGGAAGGGGCTCGGCCAATTTGCCGAGCGTAAGTTCGCATCCATCGCGATTCATTGGCGAGGCAAGGAAGCGCATGCGGGTCACCTCACGCGCAGGGTTCTCCACGCCTGGTCGATCATTAAAGCCCGAAAGTAATTCGTGGCGCTGACCGGTCAAGGGTCGCGCAAGAAAGGCCAGCAAGTTGGCCGACTTGGACAATTGGAGAGCGGTCAGGTGCGAGCCCAGTTCTTTGAGCGCTTCGTCCCAGGTTATTTTTTGAAATTGCCCTGATCCGCGGGCGCCCGTGCGCTTGATGGGGTCCGTAATACGATCGGGATGGTAGAGCACCTGAAGGCCCGCCTGGCCGCGCGCGCACAGCTTCCCATGATTGACTGGATTGTTGGGATTGCCTTCAAGTTTTTTCGCAAGGCCCATTTTGATCAGGCCCTGCTCGCCGTTCCGTACCACATGGGCGTCGCCCTGCATTACGCGGACATCGAGACCGCAACCGGCGGAGCAGAGTGTGCAGATGCCTGGCTTCCATGTTGCGATGCCGGGAATCAGATCTTCTTCCGGAATGAAACGGATGAGTTGCTTATCGGGTGCGCGGCAGGCGTCCAGACCGGCCACAACGCCGGTGAGTGCCGATATCTTGATGAAGTCACGCCGTTCCATAAGAGTCCGCCGCTATCCTATCCATCAGAAATGCCCATTAAAAGTGACAGGTTTCGCAATCGACTGAAACCCGTTTCTGCTTGTGACAGTTCACACAAAAACCCATATTCAAATCGACTTTGCGTTCCGCCGTCGTTTGTTTGGTCATGTCGCCGTGGCAAGTGGCGCAGTCCACACCTGCGCGAATGTGCGGCGCGTGATTGAATCTGACGTGGGCCGAATCGCTGTAGTTGTAGACGCGCACCCAGGGAATGGCTTCGCCCCGTGTCTGGTATGCGGCAATCTTCTTGATCTCCGGATTGCCGGTATCAATAGCCATGTGACAAGTCATGCAGACCGTCACATTGGGAATCTGCGGTTCGGGTCCCTGATCGACACCGACGTGGCAGTCCGTACACTTCATGCCATTGGCAAGATGGACCTTGTGCGTATAGGCGATAGGCTGCACCGGGTGTTCCGGGTGACTATCGAAGAAATCCTTGATGGCCGCCCATGCTGAGGGATGTGCCGTAGTGAAAACACCGGTGGTGACGTAAGTAGAAGAACCGGGTTGACCACCCGATGAAGTGGATTGGTTCGTGGTTTGTCCGGAAAGTGCAACTGCCACCACCGCGCACACAAAGGCGCCTGACGCAGCCGTCAATAACCATTTTTGCCAACCCATCAGGAACCAGAGGGAGGGGAATTTTCGCGTACTACGGGGAAAGGGGTGCCGCGAATTTCCAGATCGTAAACGACATAGCGCGTTGTTGTAAAGCGGAGCGCGGATCATCCCAGGGCCGACGCATCTTAATTCCCGAGTAGTTGGAGCATGTAGTCGTTGTCCCATCCGGCTTGGAGGCGCTTTCCTTTGATGCCGAGCTTGCATGTTTTGTCTTGTCGGAGCAGGTTGAGGGCGATGCGGTTGAGGAGGGAGAAGTTCTGCGCGGCATTGCCGGCGCGTTTGCGGTCCAGGTCTTCTCCGAAGCTGACATCGAGTGCCCAGTGAAGCTTGTTTTCGATGCCCCAGTGGTTGCGAATGGCCTGATTCAGCCGCGACGCGTCGGGACCTAAGCTGGTGATGTAGTAGCGGATTTCGCGTTCGGTCTTGCCTGTCGTCTTGTGGTAGCGTTCCGATTCGATGCGCACCAACCCCTGTAATGACGCCCATTCGGAAGCCTTTTCCAGTAGGCTCAAGTCCGCAATCACCGAGCAGCGGCGCCGTTCGACACGCCCGTGGCCGCAGTCGATCTCTTCCTTCACTCCATTGGCGGCCAGCATCTGGAACGAGTCCTTGATCTCGGCCAACAGGTTGCCCTGGTTCTCTTTGACTGCCAGGATATAGTCGGCCTTTTTGGAGATGATCTTCTTCGCGATCGACCGCTGGCAACCCATCGCATCAACGGTCACTACAGTCCCGCTTAGTTCCAACGCCGCCAGAAGCTTGGGAATGGCCGTAATCTCGTTGGACTTGTCGTCGACTTTGCGTTGAGCCAGCACAAGGTTGTTGGCGCTAGCCCAAGCCGAGACCATGTGCACCAGCGTCGCTTTGCCCGCCTCACGCGTGCCGCACAGCGCCTTGCCGTCGATGGCCACCACCTCACCCGCCGTCAGTTTGGCAATCGACGACACCCAGGCCGCAAACCCCTTCTCCAACTCGGCCGGATCAAGCCCGGAGATGACACGGTTGAACGTGTCGTGCGAGGGAATGCCTCCCGGTAACTTCAGAAAACCCTTGAACCACAAGCGTTTGGCCTTGCCATAGCCCTCGATCTCGTTCCAACTCCCAGCTCCGCTCAACACCGCCGCAATCGTCATCAACAGAATCTCTTCCAGTACATGCTCGCGTGTCCGTTCCACCCGCGGATCACGCAACTCGGCAAAATATTTCAGGGGATTATTCATCCCTCAATCTCAACCGCTATCGCCTTCCGCTCATATAGCAATTAAGATGCGTCGGCCCTGGGGATCATCCCATCAGACGAGACAAAGAGCTTCAGTTGAGAAGCTGTTTGGCGTGTGGGAAGGAGCGGCGTGGTCGGGACCCGAAGTATGGGTCACGCAGGCAGGCCTACTCCGAACGAACAATCAGGTTCTGCGGCTGGTTGACCGCGTAAGGCGAACCCAGGGTTTCACTCGCTTCGGTTGGAGTCACGGTGAACACAAACAGTTTCCCGGCAGTTCGGCTGATGGCGTACAGATGATTCTGTTGATCCCAGAAAATCTGATCGACCTCATCTGTGGTCAGGAGGCCCGTGTCCTGCGTGATGGGGCTGGCGCCATTGAAGTGAAAAACTTCAAGGCCGCCGGTCCCTGCCACAGCAAGCAGCTTGCCCGAAGGGGACATATTGATATCCGTGATGCTGGCGACGGAAGTCCTGGGCATGTTCGACTCTGTACTGTTCGTCGTGATATTGCCCTGCGCATCCACAGTATAAGTGGCGAGCTGAGCCGGATTTTTCGCGCTGAAGTCCTGCTGATTGACAGGTTGCATGGAGATTGCCACGTGATCTGCCGGATCGGCGGCAGCCTGCGAAGGGCAGTAAAAGTACCCTTGCGGCGGCGTGGGTGGCGCGGCGCCGCTGTCAATCGCGGCCAGCGCGCCACTGCTCTCACGTTTGTAACCCCAGATGCCCCAATACATGTTATTGATACAGGAGGCCGTGAAAGCATAGAGGTTGTTGGCGGTGAAAGTAGCGGGCAGATAGAGCCATCGGTTGCCGCCGGTATTGCCGATGTTGTTCACCTTCCCTGTGGACTTATCGATCGCGAAGGATACATAGGTGTTGTTGGCGCAGCCGCTGCCGTTGAACTCCATGTCATACAACGTAGCTCCAGTGTGATCGAGAAACAGAGGGCCGAGCGTGTTGCAATCGCCGGATTGAGCTAGGTTGGTGGTTGCCATGTAGCGCAGTGCGCCATTGGATTCGATGGAATAGGCATCAATGTTGAACCCGTTGCGATTGACGGCGAACAGACGGCTGTCTGTCACCGCCATGTTGGTTACGTCCTCTTGAAAAGGCGAGCCGACTAAAGGGGTAAGCCGTCCATCGGGCGCCGCAGACCAGGCTTCGACTTCGTTCACGGTTCCGCCCTTGAGGGTGCTCGACACGTAAACATAGGCGGCCGGAGAAGGAGAGGACGGGTTGTTGCTGTTGGACCGGATCTCGGCTGGAGTGGGGGCGGCCTGCGCACACAGCATTCCGATGCACAACGTTGCGGTGAACATTGCGAAGACCTTGAGACAATTTACCATGGCGGCAGCAGCTCCATTTGAAGACAAACAAGCTCCATCCGCTCAAGCACGAGCGGTAACACCGGACCACAATTTTGGTCTTTTGGCTTGCTTCTACTCAGATGCGACAGGATGTATGTGTGGATGTCCGCTGCGTAGTCGACATTCTTTGCATGCGTCCCTTGAAATGCGACTCTTGATCGGATGGTCTGCTACCTTTTTTAGTGCGCCATGCCACTGTGCACCCGATCTTCGCGTACGACTGGTTCACCGGAGCATCGATGGTCGCTCCGCGACGGAATCTCGGCGGCGGCGCTGTTTATGGCAACTGCGGCGGTCGTGTTTTGGCAAAATGCACATGTAGCGGCGCTGTGGGATATTGCCTACACACTCGATAGTTCCATGCGTTTCGCGCTGGGTCAGATGCCGTATCGCGATTTTCCGTTCGTCCATCCTCCGCTGACGTTTCTGATTCAAGCAGTGATCATCCGCCTCACCGGCCGTGTGTTTTTTCACCATGTTGAGTACGCGGCGCTGGTGGGAGGCCTGGGAACCGTTCTGACCTGGCGGATCGCGCTCGCTATGCTCCGGGGGCGCGTGGCAGATGGTTGGCTCATTGCGCTGCTGCTAGCGACGCCACTTACCGTACTGGGGCTCTATTGCATCATTCCGCATCCTTCTTACGATTGCGATTGCGCCTTTTCCATGCTGATGGCTATTTGGATGTTGCAGCGGCTTGAAGTAGGCCAGAGCACGAGCCCGCAACGGGGCAACGGATGGCGCACGAGATGGGCCGGCGGATCGGCAGCGGGCGCAGCGATTTGCCTGCCGCTTTTCTTCAAGCAGAACATGGGGCTTCCGTTTCTGCTGGTTGCCCTGTGCGCGGTGGGACTGGTGCTGGGGACAAGGCTGGCTTCGCGATCCGGTGCGCCGCAGAATGAAGTCGCGGCTTTGTGGGCGGTGCTCGCCGGCGCTGTGGCAACCCTTGCGGCTGCGGCTCTGTTGCTCCACTTTACGGCTGGGGTCAGGAACTATCTGCATTGGACGATCACATTTGCCGGGGCGAGACGATTGCCGCCATGGGCGGATATGCTGGCGATCTATCGCGATCCTACGCTGCTTTGGACACTGCCCTGCATCGTGGCCGGGCTGTCGCTGCTCGGGGGCAAATCTCCCGCGGTGCGGGGGACGCAATGGAAGCCTGCCGCAGCCTTTGCGCTTCTGGCCGCGCCATTCGCATTTGCGCTTTGCTCTCTCGTCCTTTACGACGATGCGGACGAACGCGGCGATCGTCTGCTGGCGCTGTGGCCGCTGCTGCTGATCCTGGCAGCGTTGCTCGCTGTCTGGAACCTGGCGAAGATGCGCCGCAATCTGAGCCTGCGGGCCCTGATGCCCATCCTTTTGCTGGCAGCTATCCATGGCACGTTCCTGTCGCAGCAGTTGTGGGGATCCACCTATGCCCTCTGGCCGCTGCTCACGCTGCTGCTCGCGGAGATGATGGCGTTTCTTGTGGGGCCATCTTTTGTGGGGCCATCAGGAACGGGCAGCCTCGAAATCCGAGAGCCGGTTGCTCGTTGGATGCCGACGGCCGTAACCGCATTCATCGCGGCCACCCTCCTGGTCTGCGGAGCATTCTATACGACCAGCGAAGAGCGGCTGTCCTATGTGGATTTGCCGGATGGGCCCGTGCTGCATTCGGCCTTCCCGCAACTCGCGGGACTGTCGCTGGCGGGGCCGTACCTCCCCGAATTCGACGAGCTGTTGCGTTATTCCGCCGCGGAAATTCCATTCGACGACGGTCTGATCCTGCTGCCGGGGGAAGATCCTTTTTACTTTGCCACCGGACGCGTGCCGCACTGCCCGGTGCTGCTGTTCGATCCGGCTACCGATCCTTATTCGCCCAGTGAAATCGGGGCGATGGCGCAGGAGCAGAGGATTCGCTGGCTGATTGTGAAGCGCAAGTTGCAGATGAAGGTGAATCCGATGCCGTATCGCGATGCAACCCTGAAGCTGCTGCAAGGCCAATTTAAGCTGCGAACGCGTCTAAGAGCATATGACATCTATCGACGCCCATAGGTGACTGGCGAGGGCTATGGAGTCCCGTTGTTGTCTGTGCGAGCCACATGGTTGATAACGCGCTGAATAATGACCACCTGCACATGAATGTGACGAGCCACGTCAGGAAGAAATTCGGTGATGAAGTTGTCGATGGGCGCGGTGGCAAGTGCAGTTGCGTAGCGTGTTGCGCTGGCGCCCAGGTTGGTTTGCTGGCCGGGCACGTAGAGATTGGCGATCTCATCATCTGCCGCAAAGCCGACCAGGTCAGCGTAGTTCACCATGCCGTTTCCTTCGTCGCTCTGCGTCCAGACAATCTGGGCAACGGCGTGCACCGCGCGACGCGGAATGCTGGCGTTGGGCATGCGGTGGTAGTGAGGATCCTGGTGAGCGACGGAGGGAATCAAAAAGGTTCCAAAAAACTCGCCGACCATGTCCTCGGTAAAGCTGACCCCGGCATAGCGGCCAAAGCCGGGGAATCCCGGTCCGTAGGGAGAATGCGAATTGGCTGCCACCGAGATGGCAGCCTCACCAAAGATGGTAAGCAGGTTAAACGGGTCCATAAGATTTCGAGCGGCAAGGTGCGCCTTTTGCAAGGGAGTCAGCGTCCTGACCTGGGGTCCGTTGAGGAATCGTGCGTACCAGTTGATGACCGGCAAATGGGGAACACAGAGGACGATGCCGACGATTCGGGGATTTTCTTCCGTAGGAGGCTCGGTGGAACCGATCACTGTGGCCGCCCTCACCGCAGCGGTCGCCGCCATTGTGGCCGCCGCGTTTTTGAGCTCGCACGGATCGAGGGTGGGAGTTTTCGCCGCGGCTGTCGTGGCAACCGGTTGAGGAGTCTCAGGCAGCGGCTGGGGCGCGGCAGTACTCTGCCCGGCGGCCCAGGAGCCTGTGGACACGGCAAGCAGCAAAACGAACGGCAGCTTTTCTCGGATAAGAAACAGATTCCCTCTGAAAAGAAACGATTTGGACCGCGGTTCGCAGCCGTCCCGTTTAGTTGGGACGCAAGTTTTTAATAAAAGGTGACTCGCAACCTGAAGAAAGATTCCGGGTTTCATCCTGCAGGGGATGGTTTACCAATGGACCGTTCTGCTTGTTGACACATGCGGCACCTCTCCATTTTCCGGTCATTGACGTACGAATAAAGGTCCAGCAGACTGAGTTAGGGTCACTTGGCGCAGATTAACAGAGAAAGTTACCTGCCATGAACAGTTATCCACCCCCAGGACCGGGCGCGGGTTGGCGCATCGAAGAAGCCATGGAACGGATCCAAGGGGAACTGCGCCAGGCCATTGCTTATGTCAACGACGCCGTTGTTCCGCAGGTGAGACGGGAATCAATCTCTGCGATGCGGACGGCGGCCGAAACTCTGCGCAAGCTGGCTGACCGTATTGAAACACACCCCGGCCCCCCGAACACCCCATCTTCAAAGGAAGGATCGGAGGATCCGCGCGAGTGACGGTCCGCTCCCCATGGAAACGCGGCAGTTATTTTGCCGGTTTGGCCGCTGTGTTGCTGATAGCGAGCGGCTGCCGCCATCACGACCGGGTAGCCCGACTGCCTCCGCCTCAGGAGTTGCCTCCAGCACGGCCTGCCTATTCTCAATCACTGCCGGGTTACCCCTCGCAATCCCAGGCACAGCCTGAGGCTCGAATTCCGATCACCCCAGTTCCGCCCGGGGGAGTGAGCCAGGGAGACCTGGATTTCGTGGCCCGACATAGGCCGATCGCCACCCAGGAAGGCTATGCCACCTGGTATACCGCCCCATACAAAGGACGGAAAGCAGCGAACGGGCAGGTGTTCAGTGACCTGGCGATGACGGCCGCGCATCGCACGCTGCCCATGGGTTCACTGATCGTGGTTACCAACCTAGAGACCGGGCAGTCCGGCGCAATGAGAATCAACGACCGCGGCCCTTTTGTAAGCGGCCGAATCCTTGATTTGACCATCGCTTCGGCAAAGGCGACCGGGGTGTATCGGCAAGGACTGTCGCGGGTGCGCCTGGATGTGTATGAGACGCCCAAGCCAATCGACTCCGGCGGACGGTGGTGCGTTCAGATTGGCGCATTCCACAGCGAGGAAAAGGCACTCAAGTTGAAAGAAAAGCTGCTGCGCACTTATGCCGACTCCAACGTGATCGAGTTTCCGGGAGAGAAGAGTTACTGGGTGCGCATTCGTCCCCAGAACGATAGTCGCGAGATGGCCGAGTACATCATCCGCCATCTGCATCCCTCCGAGGGTGAGGCGTTTCTTACGCGGCTGGACTGAGACCTGGCACCGAACTGTCTCCCGATCGCTTCCCTTTTCATGCCTTTTTGACCTCGCGGCGGCTATGGCGTTGTGGACCACTCAGCGGCTATTTCGATGTGTGCTTTCCCCACTCTTTGGGACAACAAAAGAACACAAGGATGACGCACGAGACAGGTTGGCTGGATGAGAGTAGCCATGCTCTACTATATCGCTCTACGATATGATCGTGGTACGATACATTTATGCTGAAGTCTCCCGCACCAACCGCTGCCCAGCTCGACGTGGTCCACCTGCGCCGGCTTGCCGAGTTCCGCTACCAGTTGCGCCGCTTTCTCCATGTGAGCCAGGCCGCGGCCGAAAAGGCCGGCCTGCGCAATCAGCAATACCAGATGCTGCAGTGCGTGGGCGGCATGCCGGAGGGGTTGGAGCCGACCATTGCGAACGTGGCGGCGCGCATGCTGCTCAAGCACAACAGCACGGTGGAACTGGTGGACCGGACCATTCAGCAGGGATTGCTGCGCAGGGTGGAAGACGTGGACAATCTCGTTGTCAGCCCAGGAGACCTGGTCACGATGCTGATCTGCTCGACCGACGGCGCCGGATCGACGAGCGCGCTCGTCTTCTTCGGCAATCAGACCAGCGGCGTCTCGACACCCACCACGATGCGCCTTTCTGGGACGAAGCTCGCCGGAAACAGCGCGGAATGGGTGGTCGAGACCCCGGTTGTCAACGGAGTTTTGAGTGACATGCCGGACTACGGACAAGTCTTCTTCTCGAACTGCGAAGGCTATCTGACGAACGGCTCCGTGATCAACGGGGGGACCGGCAACAGCATCAAGCTGGTGCAGAATAACGTCACGCTGTCGACGGGCGCGCTGATCACACCGACAATCATCGAGTGCCAGTATGGGGACCGGCGGCGATCGCCTGACGCCGGGACCCGCATGCCGAAGAAGGCAGCGATCGGCGCTAGCGCCAGGCCGATCGCTGCCTTCTCATCCTCGGACGGAGCCCGCCGGTTGGCGCGGGGGCGGGCAAAGGGGCATGATGGCCCCCATGAGCAAAGCGAAGCTTGATTTCAGCCGCAACTACAATCCGCGCCTGGCGGTGGCCGCGGCGCGCTATTTGAACTCGCCGGTCGAGCCCGAATTCGCTTCGCCATTTTCACCCGGGCAGAGCGAAAATTTCTGAAGCTCAATCCGAACCAGAGCGTTCCGATCCTGGTCGAGGGAGACAAGACGCTCTGGGAGGCGGACGCCATCGCATGCCGGCTTTCGCAGCTCGCCGAGATCAGACTTCTGGCCGATGGGCGATTCCCTGCCTGAGGCCGTCCGCTGGATCAGCTGGGGCTATTGGAATTTTGTCCGGGCTTGCGATCGGGTCCATTTCGAGCGCGTAACCAAGCAACGCTATGGTCTCGGCCCCGTGAGGCAGGACGTGGTGGAATCGGGCCTGGACGAATTCGCGTCCTCGGCGGCGATTCTGGAAGAGCGTCTTGGTCCCCGGGACTGGCTCGTCGGCGATCGCGCGACCTATGCCGATTTCCGCGTCGCCTGCGTCCTGCCGTTCGCGGACCTTGCCGGCCTGCCGCTCGCGGATTTTCCGCGCGTCGCAGCCTGGCATGCGCGGCTGATGGAGATCCCGGCCTGGCGCGATCCGTTCGCCGGGCTTGACGCCCCCGAATTGCCGCCTATCCGAACCAGCGGCGCGTAAGCCGCCGCGATGCGTGTGCGCCTCACCGCGCGCGGCCGCGAGTTGGCGACCGGCTTGCCTTTGCCTTTACGCGCACAATCGGATTAGAGCGAAAAAACTCCGAGAAAAAAGCCCTTGTTCCGAAACGCGTTCCTGGCAAGGAGGCTGAGTTGAGGCCAAAGGCGGCGTGGGTTTGCAAATTTAACAGTCGAGTTTAACGCCTCACAATGGCGCGAAGCTATGGCTCGGACGCAGCGGATCTTCCGCGCTTGCGACCAGAGGCACGACAGCATGTACACCGCCGCCGAAATCCAAATGATCCTGCAACATCGATCCCGGCGCCGTCCTGCCGGGCATCGACACGAAGACCGGCAATCCCGTCGCCGCGTCTTCGCTCATCGACGTCGCCAAACTCACCCAGAATTCCAGCGCGCCATACTATTACGGTCCCTCCAGGAACGCCGTCTATGTCACGCAGGCCTGGCCCCGCTGAGTGGGATCAATTTCGGCACGGCGACGGTGCTGGTCGG
>CAVWWU010000006.1:0-645644 GCA_963758775.1 uncultured Actinomycetota bacterium | reverse complement strand
TTGCGAGGCTGCGCCTCTATGAACAGATGGCGGCAGACGCGGCGCGAACCCGCCACCTCGATTTCGACAAGATCCAGATTCCACCGGGCCCGCGGCTGGGAAGTCTGGTCATCGAGGCCGACCACATGAGCAAGGCGTTCGGCGATCGAGACCTGTTCCGAGACCTTTCTTTTTCTCTGCCGCGCAACGGAATCGTGGGCGTCATCGGCCCCAACGGGGTCGGCAAGACCACGCTGTTCCAGATGCTCGCCGGCACCGACGAACCAGACGCGGGCACCATCACGATCGGCGACAGCGTGCGTGTTGCATACGTCGACCAGAATCGGGCGAACCTCGACCCGGACCGAACCGCGTGGGAAGTCGTCTCGGGTGGCGACGACGTGCTCCACATCGGGTCGTTGGAAGTGCCGTCACGCACCTATGTCGCGGCTTTCGGCTTCAAGGGCTCCGACCAGCAGAAGCCGGCTCGTCTATTCTCGGGCGGGGAACGCAACCGACTCAACCTCGCGCTAACTGTTAAGCAGGGCGGGAACGCGTTGCTACTCGACGAGCCAACGAACGACCTGGACACCGAAACCCTTGAATCGCTCGAGAACGCGATCGCCGAATTTCCCGGCTGCGTGGTCATCACCGCCCACGACCGCTGGTTCCTCGACCGACTGGCCACCCATATCCTCGCCTGGGACGGCACCGAAACCGATCCCGCGCACTGGTATTGGTTCGAAGGCAATTTCGCCGCGTATGAACAGAACAAGCTCGCCAGGCTCGGCGCGGAAGGGGCTCGACCGCATCGAGTGAAATATCGCAGCCTAAGCCGGGACTAGGAGGGTTACATGAGTTCACCGATAAGCCGGATCCCGAACGTAGCCGGTCGTGACATCATGTTCTGGCTGCCACCCGGTGGCGTCGACAACGGGGTGTGGGCCAGCGCATGGGCAGAATTGGCCGATCTCGCACTGAGCGACATTGCGCCAGTGTTGCACCTGCTCGCCCAGGCGGATGTCGGCGGTTACGTCGCCACACCCGGTGGCGCGTCGCGGCCACACCGGCGAGTGATCCACCGTTTGTGGGTCGACTCGCTGCAATATCACCGCGCCGAAGACGTTCTGATGTCGTATTTGAACGCGCAACGTCGACGGTCACTCGTCGATCGCCCCGAGTGACCCGAGCGGACTAGCTTGGTGCACTTTGCCCAGTCCCTCAGGCATAAGAATGCCTGTGCGGCAGGCGATTCCACTCTCAGCGGCTGACCTAGTGCTCGAATTCGATTCGATAGCGTGGTGTGAATGATCCAGTTCTGAACCTTGCGCCCCGGATGCGATCGGGGCCACGAGCGTCGGTGAACTCGTCATGAATGCAATCTGTACGAATAGTCAAAGAAGTTGCCTTGGCCGGTCCAGGGGAACCAGTGTTGATGGCAGGCGATTAGGCGATAGGGGGAATCATGCCGCTGTCGGGTTTGCTGACGCGGATTGTGGCCTTCCTCCGGGCGGGCTACCCCGAGGGCATTCCCACGAATGACTACGTTCCCCTCTTGGCGCTACTTCGCCGCCGCCTGACCGACGACGAGGTGATTGCAGTTGCCACCGAATTAATGTCTACCGAGGACATGCCAGTCGAGGGAACTGACGTCCGGGTTGCGATCACCAAACTGACCGACGATATGCCCTCAGTTGAAGACACCGAGCGTGTGAAGCGGCGGCTCGTCGCGGCTGGCTGGCCGGTGACAGACCGTCTAGATTCCTTGGGATAGGCGCTGGTGGCGGGTTCGCGCAGGGGCGATGGATCATCCGGCGGTGGCGCCGTTGCCGAGGTCATTCCGCTCACCCAGCCTTCTGAGCGGGCCCAGGCCCAACTTTTCGCGAAAATGTTGCGCCGCGAGATCGCGACGATGAAGAAGAAAGCGACCAGCGCGGAATCGGAGTGGCAACGTCGTTGCGAATCCGAAGGTTACGTCGATCCGCCGGAGCGTCTGGCGGTCGTGCGACAGCGCATTATCGAAGCGCAGAGCATGCTCGCGGCACTGAATGCCCGGTTCCCTCGGCGCTGAGCAGTTGTCTGCATTCAACCGGCGCCAGGCGGTTGGACCGCCGGTCTTCGCGGGCATCCCGAATGGTCTGTGCGAGTCAGAATCCTTCGAGACACATTGGAGGGCAACCAAATTCATCCGATATTCCGTTGGGGATCAAGCTGTTTCTCCAGTACGGAATCGGCATCTTGGTTTTAAGTCCGACATTTGCCCAGCCCTTTGAGCTTTCGACCAATAGGGATATCATCGCTAGATGGCGATGAATGTGTCGGATGCGAGGTGCGCGCGGTTGGAGTTGGCGCCGGCGGCGGCATTGTTCCGTTCGCTGGGGGATCAGTCCCGGCTGGCGATTGTGCGGCGGTTAGCTGAGGGGCCGGCTCGGGTGACCGATCTGGTGGCTGCGTTAGGGTTGGCGCAGTCCACGGTGTCCAAACACCTTGCCTGTCTTCGGGGTTGCGGACTGGTCGACTGCGAGACGGTCGGCCGCGCGTCGGTATTCCGCCTAACCCAGCCGTCGTTGATCGAAGTTTTGACAGCGGCGGAGAAAGTGTTGGCCGCGACAGGCAGTGCTGTGGCGCTGTGTCCTAACTATGGCGTCACTAGCTGCGCTCGGGAACTGTCGTGAGTTCGGCCGGCTCCGCGTCGGAGCCGATAGACATCCGCGAGATCCATTGCGGCGACTCGACCTGTTGCGACCCGGCGACACCCGTCGAGCTTGACCGCGGCTGGCACGAGGCGGCACAGCGGGCCCCCTTGTTGTCATGGATTTCGCTGGGGTATATGGCCGCCGAAGGGCTGGTCGGCGTTAGTGCGGCCATCGCGGCGGACTCGGTGGCTCTGTTGGGATTCGGGCTGGATTCGGCAATCGAAGGTTTGGCCAGTGTGATTGTCATCTGGCGGTTTACCGGCACCCGGCTCGTGTCGCCGACTGTTGAGGAGCGCGCCCAAAAAGCTTTGGCTGTCACGTTTTTCCTGCTTGCCCCTTATATCGCCTACGACGCGGTCATCACGCTGATCAACCGAGACCGGCCGCACAGCAGCTGGCTGGGCATCGGTCTGGCGATTACGAGCCTGATCGTGATGCCGCTCCTGGGCGCGGCGAAGAAACGGTTGGGCAGCCGTCTGGGCTCGGCAGCCACCAGCGGTGAGGGCGTCCAGAATCTGTTGTGCGCCTATTTGGCTGCGGCCGTGCTGGCGGGATTGTCGGTCAACATGATGTGGGGATGGTGGTGGCTGGACCCCGTCGTCGCCATGGGCGTCGCCGCCCTGGCGGTCTGGGAGGGCACTAAGTCCTGGCGTGGCGATGGATGCTGCTGAGCGGCCTATGATTGATCATTTGCTGCTGAGCGCGGCGTATTCAACGCGCGCACGGCTCGCCCCGAGGCTAGGTCGTCTCGACCTGCATACCGCGCACTACTGATCGCGCGCACAACCGGTGATTACCAGCGCGCGCGGGCTGCCTCAGATGGGACCAGATTCGGGAACAAAACCCCGCGCAACTGGCTCAAATCAGTGCGACAGCCCGTATCGTGTGAGACAGCTGACCTGGGCTTTTGAGACCACGCGAGCACGCGAAAAGTCTGGGCCCGTAGCTCATAACCCGGAGGTCCGCTGGTAGTCGATCGGATGATTGACCGGCAAACGATTTCCTTGGCTCATGCCAAGCGGCGTCGGTAGCGACGGATTGTCACGAGGTTGTCACTAGTCGCGTGAGATGTCGGCGAACGGGCTGGGACGACCACGGACAGTGATCCCAGGTCAGAAGGGGTTGCCGCGACACTGCGCAACATGTCGCGACACCCCGACGCGGACTGTAAATCCGTCGCGAAAGCTACACTGGTTCGAATCCAGTACCTGCCACCAACAGGCCATACCGGCGCTCGTTGTGCCGGAGCGAAGTCTTTGTAATACCACCGCCCTACCGCAGTTCACCAGGTTCGGCGCCCCACAAGATGCAGCCGATTGGGGGCTAATCCGCCGCTAGCGCCACCGTGTTGAGCGCCTCGGCCTGCGCCTTAACCCAAGCCGCTGCTCGCCCTGCGCGATACTGAACTTTCATGATCGGTTCGCCGCAGTGGCGGCAGGTCTTGGCATTCACCCGATCAGAAGATCTGTACTCCGGCGTCATCGCCACCACGGCATGTCGTACTGCCGTGCTGTTCGATCATGCAGTGCATGAGATAGCTCTGGCCGGTGACCGGCGAGTAGGCCGTGAACGGGTTGCCCGCACCATTCATCATCTGTTGCGCGACACTGATTGCGAACGGACAAGTGGTGGGACCGAGTGCGACAACCCTCACCCCGGGCCTGGCGTACCCACACTCGGTGTCGGCGTAGGCCGGAGTGGCGGGGGCGAAGGTGATGGCCGCGAGTGCGGCCACCGCTGCCATCAGTAGTTTTCTCACGAGTGTTTTGTTCATCCTCGAACCTTTGCTTACGGGGTCGACCTCTAGCGGACGCGCCAGCAACCGTGACGCCAATATCACATGCTTTCGTCATTGGCAGTGCGGATCGAACAAAAATGGAGAACTCGAAATTGCCGACAGGATTTTTGCGCTGACTCGCACGTATACCGCGTGGCGGTGCTCTGATGGACGCATCGAACCCCGGGAAAGGTGAATACCGACGAGACTGCGGACCAAGCCCTCGGGCCAATCGTCCTTGCGCCCCATGGTCTTTACTCCAGGGGAACCCTTCGAACCGCTAGCGCGCGGCATTGCTGGCGACTGGCCTGGTAGTACCGCAACGGGAGCAGAACTTGGCCATTTCGGTCCACACTTGGCAATTTCAAGCGTCTGGTCTATGGCTGCATATGCGCGTTTAAAACCACCCAATGTCGCTACACGTGCAGCAACGAACGCAATCGCAAGATGAGCAAGAAAAGCGTGGTCAGCCCCCACCGTCCCGACAGATACAAGACCAGCAGGGCCACCAGGTCTTCCCACGTCGCCGGTACCGGCACTAACTGCGTCATCAGCTGGTACAGGACACCGCGCACGTCGTTGTGCAGCGTAGAAGTGCCGGCGGTCGCGTGCGAGGACCGCAGCGATGAAGCGTTGGCGCCCTCGGCGGTGGCATAGGAGTGGGCGCTCGCGGTCACGTTGTGGCTGAAGTGCTCGTGAAACGCGGTCGCATGACCCGCCAGCGCTTGATAGCCCTCGGCGTGCGCGGAGAACAGCTGCGCGACAGTCGCTGACACCTCGTCGGCGGCGGCGGGCACCAACGCAACGGTCGGAGCCGCCGCCTCGGCATAGGCCACCTGCAGCGACGATCCGATCGTCGCCAAATCCGCTGCCGCCGCCGCCATCGGTTCCGGCGCCGCGATCACATACGGCACTGCTTCCTCCCACGCCGGTACATCCCAGCCGCCACAGGCGTTAATCGGTTAACCCGTTGCGTCACATATTACTGATGTGCCGCGAAGATCTGCCGAATCAGCGAATTTGGTCCCATCGGCCGGTATCAGGAATCCCGCGGTCCGCCGTATTCCCAATACATCAGGTGCCCGCTGTCGGGGAGATGGGTACAGGTCATCGTCTGCCCGTTGGCGTCTTGCGCCGTGGCGTGCCAGTTCCAGCATTGCTGGCCCGGCCCGGGTGACAGCGGTACCGGTGCTAGGGCGATACCCGCCAACACGGCTGGTGTCGCGAGCGCTTGGATCATCGCGGGTTCCTTTCCTTAGTTATGTTGTGTCAGAAGCGATTTGCTCCCCGTTGGGACGTCCGGTCTCTGCGGCGTTTCCAGGTCCAGCCGCCCACAAGCAACACCAGCGTGCACGCCGCGGGGTTGGTAGTTCCTGGTGGGGTCGATGGTGAGGTCACGGATCAGTTCACCGGTGGCGGCGCATCGATTTGGGTTTGCAGCTCGGTGAGGGTGGCGGCGCGGGGTTGGCTGATCAGCCAGCGTTTGAGGGTTTGGTGGAACCGTTCGACCTTGCCGCAGGTGGTCGGATGGTTGGGGGTGGAGTTGATTTGCACCACGCCGAGGCGGTGTAGTTCGGCCTCGAGGTGGTTGCGCCCGCCGCGGCCGCCGGCCAGGCGGGTGGTGAAGACCATGCCGTTGTCGGTCAGGGTGGAGGCCGGAATGCCATGGGCTGCACATGCTTTGCGGAAGTCGGCCAGCACGATAGGGCCGGTGACGCGAGGGCAGGCGCTCACCGACAGGGCATAGCGGGACGTCCAAGCTGGCCAAAATGCTGTGTCCGAACTGTTTGGCCATGTCGGAGGTCACTTCGACGGACGTCCTGCCCAGATCGTTCGCCAACATCGACTGCACGGGCGGATCGCTGGGAAGCCACTCCAGGGTGAAGGCAAAGCTTTTCCACCAGAGCCTCGATCGGGTCGGTGTGGCCGGCAAGATGCGAAACCAGTCGTTGGATGAAGCGCAGTCCCGACCGATTGGCCAGCGCTTCCAACAACGAGTTGCCCGGGAAGTAGTTGTAGACGGTCTGGCGGGAGATCTCGAGCGACCGCGCGACGTCCACGACGCGTATGGTCGCGCCGCGGACGCTGATGGCGGCACTCGCGGCGTCGAGGATCCGTTCGATGGCCTCTTCATCGTTCGCAGGAGTGGCTCCGCCCACCCGTGGGTGCGCATGGTCAGAAATCTTGGCGCCACACTCGAACGCTCAGCGGCGGAAGACCACCCACCGCATCGCGCAGTACATGTACACCGCTTCACAGATGCCCGCCGCGATCCGCGACAGCTGGTAGTGCACACCCACGGCTGCCAACGCGGTGGTCACTCCGAGGATGAAAGCCAGGTAGTTGACGACGACCACGACGACGTAGATCGCAACCTGGGGTCCGACCGGCGCGTGCGACTGAAAGTTGAAAGCGCGATTGAGCACGTAGCTCAGTGCGAACGCGCAGACATAAGCGGCGGTGACGGCGATGGGCACCGGAAGGCGAAGGCCACTGTGCAGACAGGTGAGGATCGTCAGGTCGACGGCGAAGGTGAGGCCGTTGATCAAGCAGAAGCCGAGAAATGTCGGTGCGACGACCGATTTGAGCCCGAACGGAAGCCGACCAACGACCGCCTCGCACCAATGGTGAAATCGGCCGGCCAGGCGTGATTGCCGGGTCTGCGGGTCGGCTCGCACACGGCCACCGTCCCATGGTCGGGTATCCGCCGTGTGATCAGTTGGCCAACTCGGCGTGCCGCAGTACCGCTCAGAGCGAGTGCGTCTGACCGGCTTCGTCAATCGTCGCCGACGTGAGCTCCGCGCTCGTAGTGGAGAAAAGCGATTTCGGGGCGGGCGGCGGCGATATAGGGGACTCCGCGCGCTTCATTACGGCGGAAAACGGTGAGGCCACTTCAAGCAATGGGGTTGGCCCCGGTGTTTGGACTGGCGCGTCGGGCGCCGCGATGGAGCGGTCGATGTACCCGTAGGCGTAGTCGGGTGGATTCAGCAGCTGTTGCGCATCTGGTCCCTGGCCGACGCCGGGAAGCCTGAACTGACTTTTGTATCCGCCTTCGACCGGTGCCACCTCCGTCAGCCCGGTCGGCAGATTAGTCGGTGGACCGAGGCTCTGGCCCGGGTTCGTGGGCGGGAGGTTCATCGTCAGCGGCGCCCCCTGCGGGCTGGATCCCTTACTGGCCGGCCCCGCTGCCGTCGCCGGGCCGCCGTCGTCACCGCCGGGAGGAGTGCTGGGCCCGGCCGGCGGGTATGCCGGACACGGCGCGGGCCGTGTGCCCGCAGCCTGTTCCAGGTACTGCCGCCAAGCCTGGAGGTAGCCGAACAGTTGCTCGCTGTAGTCACCCGGAGCCGGTGGCGGCACCGGTGCGGTGGGCGTCTGGGGCATAACGGGCGGCTGAGGCATAAAAGGTGGCATGAACGGAGCAGCGGGCGGCATGAACGGCGCCGTGGGCCAGCCGGACGGCATGGTCGGGAACGAATAACCGATCGCCGTCACGCTGATCATTTGTTCCAGAAATTGTCGCCAGGCATGCAGAAAGGCGAGCATGTGCTGGTTGTAGTCGGGTGTCGATGAATACATTTTCTAACCTCCAGCGGGTGGTGGGGTGAAAGATATTGGGGCGACGGACGAAAGCCCTGCCGATATGTCCCATGGCGGCGGCAGAGATCGCTGGCAGTAGTCCGAGTCGAGCATGCGCAGACCACGGGTGTCGGCGGGCTCGCGGTTTTCGATGTCGAAGACGTAGC
The DNA here is from genome assembly GCA_963758775.1 of uncultured Actinomycetota bacterium. Classification (GTDB taxonomy): domain Bacteria; phylum Actinomycetota; class Actinomycetes; order Mycobacteriales; family Mycobacteriaceae; genus Mycobacterium. Next base: position 637,449 of record CAVWWU010000006.1, on the reverse strand, counting down.
AGTAGTCACCGGCCGGTGTCGGCAGCCGGACCGGACCCGACAAACCTTGGTCAAGGAAGCCGAAGGGAAAGTCCCAATCGAGCGTGGTGTTTTCCCGACGGTCGACGCCGCCGGATTGGACCCAGATGAAGTGGTCGAGGATCGCGTTGACGGCGTGGCGTCCCGACTCGCACGCGGCCTCCATCGACGTTATCCGGGTGAAGGTCTTGTTCCACGTGCCCGCGAAGACCAGTGAATTGTTTTGTATTTGATAACCGCCGTGACGCGCTTGCCAGACGTTTCGCTGCTCGAGATCCTCCAGCCACGCCGATTCAACCGGTACGGAAGTCCAGGAGCTTCCCTGCGGATTCCAGGGATCGCTGCTGGGCCGATTGTCCCAATCCCCAACGATGGGAACGAGGTACGGCGTCTCATTGCGAACAACGCGGCCCTCGCCCTGCCCAGGTCCATGGGCCATGCGCAGGCCGCGGTCGAGGGTGTACCACACGGGCCAGGGGATCGCTTTGTCCGCGAGGGAGTCATTGCCGCTGGTGAGCGCGCCGACGATCTGGCGCCAGACCTCCGCGGCGATTTCGTCAGGCGTACAGTCGCGCGCCGTCTTGCCTTGGCCGCTCGCATCCACCAGATAAGGGGACGGGGTGTTGAAATCTCCGATGTCGACCGACAGAACCGAGACGTAGCCATCGCGTTGCAAAATGGGTTGCTTCTCCCAGAAACCTTGCTGGTTGATCGATGACAACGACCACGCTGTGCCGGTGTACAGCATGTGTCCACGCAGCAGTTGGAATTGCGTATCGAAGTAATACTGTATGCCGCAAAGCGTTTGAAAACGATCCCACGGAACCCGACCGAGCTCATCCATGTCGTAGGGATTCCTTATCTGCTGCGGCCGGGTCGTGCCGGGCTGCAGGGGGCCGTCGGGTGGGGGAGCGAAGGTCGTGAAGCCCTCCAGCTTGGCCACGGTGCCGCCGGCGTTGCCCGCCGCGCGCAGCGCCGAGGTGATGGTTTCGGACGCGGGAGCGTCGGCGGCGACGATGGTGTAGTCCGGGGTCACTTGGGTGCCGTCCGCCAGCGTAATCCGCACGCGGGGTCGCAGATGGGGTGGCTGACTCGGGTCGAATGCCGGAGCGTCCAGGCGCATCGCCGCATTGCGCACAAAGCTGACGCCAAGCGCAACGAGGTGGCGGTACCAGTGGTCAAACCAGACTTCGGTGGTGGGACCGTTGAGCACCCCGTCGGCCTTGTCGCGATTGTCCATGTTCAGGTAAAGCTGCAGCAGGGTCGAGAGGTTGGTGCGCGCATCGCCCCAATGCGCGTCGAAAGCCGCAAGAACCCTTGGCATTTCGCTCAGAAACATATTGCACACAGGCGAGTAGGTGAACCGGTTCGTATTGGTCATGCTGTCGTAACCGACGAAGTAGCTGTAGGCCGACACGTCCTGCAGTTCCGCTGCGCGGCGTAGTGGACTGGTGACCAGGTAACGCAGCAGCCTGCTCTGCAGGTTCGCGATATCGTGCGGTGTGAAGCCGAGCCCCGCAACCTGGGTCAGGACACCGAGCATCTCGGCGGGACTGCGCGGGAGTTCGCGAGGAAACACCAGGGACGGCTTGCCGGCAAACGTCACGCCCTGGGTTACCACGCGCTCCACGTTGTCGTAGACGGTGCGCGGGGTCGGTGCCCAGCAGGTCGTGCCGCGCACCGTTGGCTGTAGTTCGTAGACCGGGATGCGCTGGAACATGTCCCAGATGTGTAGGTAGTAAGCCGGAAAGAAGCGGAAGCCGTGTTCGCCTGCGACCGCACAGTCGGGGGCACGGGGCTGCCCCCGCCGGCCCGGGAAAGGCCGAAGCTCAGCCGGGCTTCCGTCGCCTGTGCCCACCGTCGAGTACTGCGAAGCCGCCAGGCCCCCGAGCTTCACCGGCGGGAATGTCCCCGGTGGCGGGGAACCCAGCCCGTTGCGCTCATCTTCTTTGGGCTCGTACACGGTTACGACAAAGCCGCGCTCGGCGAGTTCGTGCGCGGCGGTGAGGCCGGCGATGCCGGCCCCCAGGATCGCCACCGTGGGACGGTTTTCGCAGGACGCGGGCGTCGTGATTTGTTCACTCATGTTGGCACCGAGCGGAGTTCGGCAAGCAGCATCGGCTGAGAAGGAGCCCGCACCGCGGCGTGGACATATGCCAGCAACGAGTCGTGCGCACGCTGGATGTCATCGAGCGAACCCCGGACGACTACCGTGCCCGCCTCCACGGCCTCCCCGAGCGCCAACCCGGCATCGAGTACGTCGAGGATGGTGCTTCGCGACGTGACAATCCGGGCACCGGGGACTTCCGCCGCACCGTCTGACACCCGAAGTCGGTCACCGCCGCGCAGCGTAAAGATTTCGCCGTCGACGTTGAGCTCCACCACCATCGGGCCGAGCTGCGCGAGCAGTAGGCGGTAGCTGTCAGGCACCTCGCGCTCCAGGTGCTCGACCGAACGCCGTAATAGCGGCGAAATCCGTTCAGCCATGGAGGAACTCGAATACACCGGTGCCGACAAAGTCGAAGTCCTCGCCCTTGATTGTGCCGCTCGCCCGGACTGCACCATCAGTTTCGCAAAGCACAGTCGATCGGTCGAGGCATACTTCGCTCGGCTGAGCGAGACGGGCATAGGAACGCGAACAGAACTCGGCGTGCACCCGGTCACCCGCCCGTGTCGCGGTGATTTCAACCCGCTCCGGCACACCGGGTACCTCGCCGTCGAGGAGCAGACGCATCGGGGGCGGCAGGGTGCAGTCGGCCGGGCGGCTGAGCGGGCCGTCCGAGCGCGCCTGCACCGCCGCGTGCCGGAATATCGCGGCCGGCTCGTCGTCGTGCCACACGTAGAGCGACTGGGACAGACAGCGCAACCGGCTCCGGTTGGTTATCTGGACGAATACCATCGACCACGGATCTTCGGCTCCGTTGGGTAATATGGTTCCCCACGTCCAGCCGAAGTCGTCGCCCCACAGGAACCGACCCCAGTTGTGGTCGTGATAGGCGAGTTCGTTTTCGAAGCGGTGCTCCTGACCGCCGATGTGGAACCATCCCTCGGCGCGCAGCCGCGGTACGAAGAGCCAGCTGATTCGGCCGTTGCCCGCCGGTTCGTTGCGAACCGCGAAGGGCTGGCTGGTGGAGGTGAACTGCAGTTCACCCTGAATACCCTTGTCGGGCATATTGATTGCCACTCGGTAGCCGTCGCTTAGCACCGTCATCTGGTTGTCGCCGATGACCAGTTCACCCAGATCGGCCGAGACGTTCGGGGCGTGCCCGTCGGACCGCTCGATGGCGCCGGTCCAGTTCTCGTCGTGAGCGATCACGATGACGCGCGGCACAAGCCGGACTTCATGGCCACCCAACATTTCATTGTTGAGGCTGAAGTTGATCAGCAGCCGCACGTCCTGCCCGTGCACCACGAAGTGGTGCCACTCCTTGAAACCCGCGGGCCGCGCGGTGGCCAGCACCGGGGCGCGGAGGAAGTCGCTGCGCGTAAGCGTCGCGGTCATCGCAACCACCGCGTCGTTTGTGTCGTCCACGGCCGTGCATCGTCAGCCGACTTCTGTTGTGCCATAGCAGAACCGGCTAATCGCTCGATCGCCGCACCGAGGCTTGCAAGCCCCAGCAAAACGTGTACGAAGTCGTCTGCGTCGCGAGAGCCCTCGGTGCCCCGATTGCCGTCGGCGGCCAGGGTGCGAACCACTTGGGCGACGCTGGCCAGGCCAGTCAGGTAGCTGATGAAATCGCTGTGGTCGGCGAGCCCTTCGCGAGGATCGGTGAGCGTCATACGAATCCCTCCGGCCGCAAACGAGCCAGGATCGAATCGTCGAGGCCATGCCCGATGATGGCGTCGGCCACCAGATCGGCCCAGGCGTCGGGGGTGCCATTAGCCGCGGCGGGACCACCGAGAACATTGAGGCTCAACATCTCCCACACGCGCCGGAGGTTCTCCACTGCTTCCGAGGCGACCAGCCCGTCGCGCAACCGCGCCCCGCGCGGCGTGTTCGCGTAGCGGCGGCCCTCGGCAACGAGTAGGTCGTGCAGCCCTCGGGCGGCCGCGGGGTTGCCCAGGACAGCGCGGCGCGCGCCGAGAAGCAGGTCGAACACCGTCCGCTCCGTCCCACCGGCCTCGTCCGGTGGGGCCGGGTGCAACCATGGGGAATCCCGCTCGATCAGGTCGAGGGTGAGCTCGCGGATCCGCTCCAGCTCTGCGAGCATGCCGATCAGGGCTTCGGGATTCATCGGGTCCGCCCGTGTACGTAGTCCACCAGGCTAGCCAGCATGTCCCGGTGGCGACTGCCCGGCCACCAATCGAGACCGGCAAGTGTGATGGCGGCCTCCTGAGCATGGCTGGCCGCAACATCTCGGGCGTGGGTGAGCGAACCGACGCGGTGCATCAATTCGTAGAGCCATCGAATGTCGTTGAGGCTCTTCGACTCCGAGGGTTGGTGTCCTTGCAACTGGGCCTGGATCGCGGCCCGGCCGGGCTGGGATAACTGGCCGCTGGCGGTGAGTCGGTCCAGCAGCGCGGTGAGCTCTAGCTCGCCATCGGGGCCGGGGCGGCGCTTGGACAGGATCTGCACGGCGCGTTCCTGGTCGGGGGATTCGGCAGAGCGCAAAGTGTGTAACAGCATCAGGGTTCGCTTACCCTCCCAGAGGTCGCCGCCGATCTCCTTGCCGTACTCCTCGGGATCTCCGCGCAAGTTCAGCAGGTCGTCGGTGATCTGGAAGGCGGCACCGAGATGCCGGCCGAGCGACTCCAGCGGCGCCAGCCGCTCCGGCCCGGCGCCGGCCGCGATCGCACCGGCCTGCAGTGGCGTGATGAACGAGTACCAGCTGGTTTTCAGTTCCACCATCTTGAGATAGTCGGCGTCATCGAGCTGCCAGGTGTTGGCGCGGACCCACTGGAGTTCCAGTGCCTGCCCGTCGACGGTCAGCCGGGTCATTTTCGCGATGGCGCGCAGGATGCGCAGGGCAGGCCCGAGCCCGACACGTTCGACGTTGTCCAGCAACGGCTGCAGCGACAGCGACAACATGGCGTCGCCGACATTGACGGCGATCGGGACGCCGTGGTCGATGTGCAGCGTGGGTTTGCCGCGCCGCCACCATGATTCGTCCTCAATGTCGTCGTGGATGAGGAATGCGTTGTGGTAGAGCTCGAGCGTGGCCGCGGTCGGCAGTATCGCCTCGAGGTGCCCACCAAGTCCGAGGCAGGCGGCGATGCTCAGCGCCGGGCGCATCGCCTTGCCGCCGCGCAGCGGGTAGTCCAGGATCAGGTCGTAGAGGCCGTTCGACCCGCGCTCACCGGGACCGTAGAGCCTGTCGATCTCGCCGTCACAGGCGTCCTTGCATAGGGCGAGATAGTCGTCGAGCGGGTTGCAGGCTGTCGGGTTCGTACCGCCGTCGAGTGAGTCACTCTTTGAGAGCGACGAGGCCTGTGGCATCGGTGATCCTTACCGCATAGCGGATCCGGGGGGAGACCTGGATTGCGCCCGCGCCGGATTCGCCGTCGACCTCCAGGCTGGGGAGGACACTGGCTGCGACGTCCACCGGCTCCTCACCAGGCGATGCCTCCGGTGCCGCGCCTTGGGCGATCCGCCGGCGACGGCCGAGGAACACCATCCGGGCCTTCGATTGGTTGGTACCGTCGAGCGGCTCGAACCGGTACAGCGAGTTGATGTTCGCCGCGGCGAGCGTCTGCTGAAGAATGTTGTAATAGCCATTCGCCAATTGGTTGAGATATTTGAGCCCAACAGTGTTGGTGATCAGGCAGGACGGCGCCCGATACCCGGCGTTCTCGACGAGCACGCGCGCGCTGATCAGCGCGTTCTGCAGATCCCCGGGGACGACGCCCTGTCCCCCGGTTGTCGGCAGATTGACATTTGCGCCCTTGTTGAAACACTGCTGAAGGACATCGGTGTCAAAGTTGGTGGCGAGGGTTTTGGTCGCTGTCATCACGCCGGTGACCAGCGCGTCGGGAGTCGGCGCAATTGCTTCCGCGACCGTCACCTGGACCGCCGGTTGCGCTCCCCCGCCCGGGACTGGAGGTGGGCCGAGGGTGAGGAAGCCCGCGAATCCACCCAGAAGGCCGTTTGCGACGTTGATCTGGCCGGGGTCTTCGGTGTCCCAATGTGGAATGGCCTGCCAGGCGATGCTGCACTGCTGAAATGTTTCCCGGAGTGCCTGGTTGGCGGCGGCCAAGTGCTCAGCGCTGAAGTACATGGGTCCGACTCCTTACTGTCGCCGAAATCATGGCAGACAATTTGAACACGCGCGTAGCACTTTCGCCCACTTTTGAACAATGGGGTAGTGCACTACTTATTCAGGAGCGTTATTTCTTGGCCAGGTGACATTTCACCGCGAGCGATTGCGTCGCAGTGCGCTATATGCAGCAGTGCGACGGGGTCGTCGGGCAGCAATTGTTTGCATCGTTCGAAGGCAGCGCGTGCCGCCTCGACGTCGCCGGCGTCGAAAAACGCAAACGCCTGGTCGAAGGCAGGTTGTGCCGAGCGCTTAGCGGCACGCACGGCAGCCGGATCCTCGTCGTAGACCTCATAAATCGCGACTGGTCGGCGTCGGTTGACCACCATCACTCGCTCCATCCGCCGGATGTTGAACTGGTCTCGGTCCGCGAGGCGGGTATAGGTCTTGTCGGAGATCAGCAAAGCGGAGCCATAACGCTTATTGGTGCTTTCGACGCGGGCCGCCAGATTCACCGCATCGCCAATGATGGTGAGCACCATGCGGTTCACCCCACCGACGAGCCCAACTCCCACCATCCCGGTGTTGATGCCGATTCCCGCGCGCAGCTCGTCGGAGCCGAGCGCTGCGCGCTCCCGGTTGTGCTCGCGCAACGAGCGCAGCATCGCCAGTCCGGCGCGCACGGCATCCGACTCCGATTCGAAGACAGCGACGATCTCGTCTCCTCGCACGTCTTGGATCATGCCGTTGTAGCCGATGATCGGGAGCTCCACAGCCCGAAGAAAGCCCATCGCCAAGTTGCTCGCCTCGCCGACGTTCATGTCCTCGATCATGGTCGTGTAGCCGCGGATGTCACTGATGAGCACCGTCATCTCCCGCTCGACCCGGTAGCCGTTGCGAACACGGCGGAGGTCGTCGATGTCGAGGATGCGCAGGAGTTCGTTGGGCACGAATCTCGCTTGCGCATCCATCAGCGATTGTCGGTGCTCGTCCGCGGCCCGTAGTCGCGCCTCGAGCTGGAAGTTCCACAGCGGCGCGGCAGCCTGGGCACACAGGAAGGCGACCGCCTGTTCGTCTTCGGCACCGAAATTTCTGGCGGACTCGTCCTGTTCGGCATAGATCACGCCAATTATGTTGTTCTGCACCTTGATCGGAGCCACCAGCATGGACGGCGCCCGATCGTCGGCAGCGACGATGACCGGAGCGCCACCGTCCATGACGCGGCGCACAATATCCCTGTCGTAAGCCACCTCGGTCCACGGCCCGTCCACAATGGAAATGTGGCCGTGATCCTGGATGGCCCGCACGGCGAGATTCTCGGATTCGCCCGTGAGGAGTAGCACCCGGCCCGCGCCGGTCGTGTCCGCAACCGAGCCCAGAATGATGTTGGCCGCGCCGTCCTGGTTCGGCGCCCCGGACAGCGCGCGCAGCAGCTGATGCGCGGCCACCGGGTCGACACCCGCGGAATCTGTCTTAAGGTCGCGGCGGAGTAGCCAGGGATGCTCCCGCGCAAGCCAGTCCATGCGAACCGCGAAACCCAGGTTCAGCCAACGCTGGTAGGCCGACCGCAGCATATGTTCGCGCAGCCTCGTTCGTCCCATGTCGGCGTACAGGGCGGCGACCTCTTCGTGGGCGTACGCACTGATCATGGGAAGCTGACTTTCCTCGGCAAGCTCTATCGCCTGGTGAAGGTAGCGCTCTGCCTTGGCCTGCTGCCCGCGCGCCCGCGCCCATGCCCCCTGCAGCAGGGCATACGCAGCCGCGTAGTTTTCCGGTGCGCCCTCCGCCCACTTGCGGTGCGATGCGAGCGCCTGCCGCACGAAGCGCGCGGTGGAGGAGTCCCGCGGCGCGCACCGGATCATGCTGAGGGCGCCGATCAGATAGACAAGTTGTGAGGCCGCGATGCCTTCCAGACCGCCGATATGCTCGATTGCCTCTGCTGTCGCGACAAGCGTGCCGGCGGGGTCGCCGCACCAGAAGTGCAGGCCCTGCTTCATCGCTGCCGCTACGCCCAGGGCCACCTCGTCACCCTCACGTCGGGCCGCCGGCAACACGTCTCGCTCGTCGTAGCCACTCTCGCCGGCGAGGAGGAAGGGATCAGCGGTGCGCCCCATCAGATTGAGGCACAGCTGCTGCATGGCCTGGCAAAGAGTGCTGGGCACCGGTTGCGAGCGGATATGGGGGATAAGGGAATTGGCCAGCGCGTCGATCTCCGCGAGCGGACGTCCCGCCCAAAACGACTGGGAGAGCAGGGTCGCGACCAAAAATCCGGCGTTTTCCTGGTCGCCTTGGTTGAGTGCTTCCTCGACGGCATCGCGCAGCTCGGCCAACCCGTCGCGGAGGGGGTGACGCCAGTGGCGGATGTAGCCCAGATGCCCGAATACCGTCTGCGGCCAGGCCTCGCGGAATTCCGGACGCTCGGCAAGCAGCCTGCCCACCTCGCCGAAGCGCTGGCTGCCCGCGTGGTCACCGACCATCACGAGAACAATCCCGTAACTGGCAATCGCCAGCGGCGAGGACGGCGTGTGGCCGTGGGCCAACGTGAGATCGAGTTGCTTTCGTACCAGCAACGGAAAGAGGTTGGGTCGCACGAGGACCGCCACGTTGCAGAGCTCGGCGAGGATCGAGTGGAGTGCGATGACTCGCTTGTCAGCGCAGTGCGGTAACTCCAGCAGCCGTTCGTTGCTCCAGCGGCGCATCATCAGCTTCATTCGGAGGACGGCATTGCCCATGCGCGGCTTGCCGGCATCAGTCGGCACCCTTTCGCCGAGTTCGGCGAGCGCCTGCAAGCCAATCTCGAGTGCGTCCTGAAGGCGGTTCTCTGCGATCCGGCCTTTGAGCCGGAGGTAAGCGAGGCGTGCACGGTCCGGGGGTTCGCGCAGGTATTCGTCGGCCTCGTCGAGTAGCGCATAGAGCGTGCCCACGTCGCCGACCAGTAGCGCGGCGTCTGCGGCGTCGAGTTGCAGCTGCCGGGTCAGCGCAAAGCGTGCGGTCCAACGCTGTCCGCCGAGCAGGTCCAGCGCGTCCCGGCAGTAGTTGAGCGCCAACGGGAACGAAGCCTGCGCCCTCGCCTTCCGTGCGGCACGCCGCACCACCTCGACGAAGTGAACGCGCTCGGTGTCGTCCGCGAGTCCACGTCCGCCGATGCCGAGGTGGCGCGCCGTCTCGAACAACCGGTCGTCCCCCTGCTCGATCAGCCACCGACCGATTCGCAAGTGCGTCTCGCGGGTTGCGTCCTCGGACAGGCCGATTCGCGCCGCCTCGGTCACTCGGTCATGGCTGAACCGGTATCGGGCGTCGTGGCTGATCGCATTCGTAATCCGCTGGCCGCCGCCGTCGAGCGCCTCAAGTAGGCGCAGCTCGAGGCAGGCCCAGAGCGCCTGGGCCACGATGTCGGGCGGTTGCGCGGCCGCTGCCGTGGCGTCGTTCAGGTCGAACTCGCCACCGAAGCACGACAGCGAACGCAATACCTCCCGGTCGACGGGGCGAAGCTGGTCGAGATAGCCGCCCAGGAACTCGGCGGCCGTGGCGGAGACCTCGATCGACGTCAGCACCCGCAGGTCCCAACTTGGGTGGCCGCCGGGGCCGACCGGGATCAGCGCGCCCTCACGTTGAGCTCGGTACAGCAGCTGACGGACCTGCAGCGGGTTGCCGCCCGTCCGCTGGTGGAATTCGGCGGCCACGTCGCCCAGCTCCACGACCCGGCCGGACACCGAAGCGAGTAATTCCTCGACGTCTTCGCGGGCCAACGGAGCGAGCTCGATGCTGCGCACACTCGCAGCATCGAGGCCCGCTGAGCCAGGCTCGAATTCACCCGTGCGATGCGAACCGAGGACCAACACATTGCGAAGCGACACCGTCAGGAGTTCCGACAACAGCAGCACCGTATCTCGATCAGCCCACTGCAGGTCATCGATCGCCAGCACCACGGGGCGGTAGGACGCGGTATCGGAGAGTAGCCGGATGACGGCGTGGTGCAGTCGTCGCCGGGCATCCGCTGCGTCGAGGTCTGCCACCTGTGGGGTCTCGCCGAGCACGCGCGCCAAGTCCGGCACGAGCTCGCCGAGGATGCCGGACAGCGACGACGTCTCGGCGACGATGTCCGCGCGCCACGCGTCGCGTTCAGCCGGCCCAGTGGCCTCCATGGTGCGGACAAGCGAGCTGAGCGCGGCTCCCAATGCCGCGTATGGTGCGGGTGCGCCGTCGCGGCACCTCCCGCTGGCAAACACGCAGTCGCGCCCCGAGACCTCCACGCCAAACGCTTGAATGAGCGCTGACTTGCCGACTCCAGGCGCCCCGCTGAGCAGAACGCACCCTCCACTGGCAAGCTCGGCTGCTTCCACCGCGGCCCGCAGCTCAGTGAGTTCCTGCTGTCGGTCGACCATACGGCCGCCGATATCGAGCACCGGAGTTGTCACGTCACGGAGCCCACCGGAACGGGCGCCGTCCGTCGGACGGCGCTGCTCGGGGATCGCAAGGTGAAGCGCAGGTGCATACCAAGTTCCCCTCCAGCGGAACCGGGACTAATCGTAATGACCGGTCGGCCCGCTGCAAGCGGAACTATGCAGATACGGCGGGTCGCGGCGACCGCGGAATGGGACGCCGAGGACTGCTCAGCAGTGGGCTGCCCAGCACCTCTGGTTGGGGCAGTAGGTCGAGTGCGCGATGTTAACGAGGGAACCGACGTCGCCCAACGAGACGCCGTCCGGGTCCAAATTGGCGTGGACATGGTTGGCGATCTGCTGTGGCGTCCAACCCCAGCCCAGGTCGTCGCAGACGAGGTGTGCCATCCCGACGAGGGCTTCCTCGTGGCCCGGCGGCCAGGTGATGCCGGCGCCGCGAAGTTGAGCGAGATAAGCGTCATTAACCGGGTCGGCGTTCGCCGTTGCGGCGGTGGTAAGTAGAGCAGCGCCAATCATCGCGGGGACGCTCAGTGCGGCGAGCCAGCGGAGTGAGGGCATTTCGCTGTCTTCCTTTCTTCTTGCGGTGGCGTCAGTGTGGGGGTCCAAAGCGGCGCAAATGTGAAAAATGGCGAAAGCTGAGGACAAATTAGCTAAGTCAAGGCCTCGGCGACTGAATTGAGCACCGCTCGTCCGCCGGGGTCTTCGGCGGTGGACGGCACCACCGCGACGCAATCGGCGCCCGCCTCGTGGTAGGCCCGCAGGCCCGCGGCGATGCGTTCGGTGGAGCCGGCAAGGCCGATCTGCCCGAGCAGGTCTACGGGAATGTGGTCGGCAAGTTCCAAGCGGCCCGCGCCCGCGCGGGCGCGCTGGACCAGTTCGCCGTGGCCGAGCTCGCTGAACATTTCGCCGTATCCGGGAGGGCCAAGATAGAGGGCCAGCTGCGCGGCCATCTGGCGTAGCGCCGTCGCGCCCGGCTCGAAGGCGGCGGGGACCCAGACCGTCAGGCTCGGCGGCGTGCGGCCGACTTTGGCGGCCTCGCCGTCGATGGTGGCGCGAACCTCGGCCACCCGTTGCGGTGGAACAAGATTGAGAACAAGCTCGTCGGCGTGCCGGGCGGCCACCCGGGTGATCTCGGGTCCGAAAGCCCCCACCGCGATGCGTGTCTCGGGCCGCGGCCGTCGCAGCCGGAAGCCATGACTGCGAATCCGGCTGCCGTCGTAATCGATGCGCTCACCGGCGAATAAGGACCGCAGGCATTCGATGGTCTCGCGCACGCGCGGCGCCGCGTGTGGCCACTCGCGGTCGTGCCAGCCGGACACGATCATCGGGCTGGAGGCGCCGAGCGCGACATCGACCGCCGTCCCCGTCAGCGACTCCACCGAGCTGACGCCCAGTGCGAGTGTGACCGGGCTGCGGACACCGACCGCCAGCGGCCCCAGTCGCAGGGGCAAGCCGGGCACGCGAAGTCCGACAGCGGTGGCCAACGCGAAGGCGTCATAGGTCACCATCTCGCCAATCCACAAGGCGCCCAACCCGACATCGCGAGCGGTCTGTGCGATGTCGAGAGCCTCCTCGTCGGGTTGGTCCAGCCAGAACGGCAGGACCGCTTCGATTCTCAATGCATCCTCATAGCATTTGAGCGTCGGCGGGCTGGCCCAGCAGAATCCGGCCCGGTAGCTCGCGCGACGCCTCGTTGACCTGGAAGTGCGCGGTGGCGGTGAACGCGTCGCGGAACCGTCGCTGCAGTGGCGAGTCGTCGTAGATCGCGCTACCACCTGCAAGGTCGTACATGGTGCGCACTACGTCGGCCGATGTCCGTGCGGCGTGAGTTGCGGCCAGGCGCAGGCGATTACGCAGCTCAACAGAAACCGGTTCGGCGCTTTGGCTGGCCTGCCAGGCGTCGTCGATCGCCTGGTAGTAGAGCAGCCTGGCCGCATCCAGAGCCGACTCCGCGGCCGCGACCGCCGCCTGCGTCGGGGTGCGCTGGGCCAGCGTGCGTGTCGCCCCGAGTCCTTTCTTCCCGGCGGCCAATTCGACGAGGTCATCGATGGCGGCGCGTGCATTGCCCAGCGCCGGCGCGGCGACCGACAACGCGAAGAAACCAAACGGCGGGAAGCGATACAGCGGCCGGTCCACGACCGGGCCGTCGAAGATCGACACCACCCGGTCAGCGGGCACGAAGACTTCGTCCGCGACCGCGTCGTTACTGCCGGTACCCCGCAGGCCGAGCGTGTGCCAATTGTCCAGCAGCTGAAGGTCTTTCGTCGGCAGCGCGACGACGGACGGCACGGATTGTTCGTTGACCATGCATCCGGCGAACATCACGTCGGCATGTCGGATGCCGCTGCAGAACGCCCATCGGCCCGACACCACGACTCCGCCGTCGACCGAGCGTCCCTTGCCTCGCGGTGCCCACACGCCCGCGGCCAGGCCGCGCCCGCCGCCGAACAATTGGTCGCGGCTCGACGGAGGCAGATACGCGACGAGCAGGGTGCTGGTGATCCCGATCGCCACGCACCAGCCGGTCGACGCGTCGCCGCGCGCCAATTCCTCGGCGGCGCGCAGTCCCACCTGCGGCGGCAGTTCCAGCCCGTCGACCTCGGCCGGCGCCCCGGCGCGCAACAGACCGCTTTCGCGCAGCATCTCCACCAGCTCGTCGGGAAGGTGCCGTGCGGAGTCGACCTCGGCCCACATTTTTGACGCCGCGTCGGCAATCCGCCGGCTGGCTGCTTCAATGTCGTCGTAGCTCGTCGTCATGGTTCAGTTACGTTACCACTATTGGTTCAGCAATTGAACCGGTAAGATGAATGAACCATGGCTGCCTCCATAGATCTGTCGCACCGCTTCGACGGTGAGTCCGTGGGCCGGGCTCTCGAGCTTGTCGGCGAGCGCTGGACGCTGTTGATCCTGCGGGAGGCCTTCTTCGGGGTCCGCCGATTCGGTCAGCTGGCGCGCAACCTCAGCATCCCGCGACCCACGCTGTCGTCGCGGCTGCGGATGCTGGTCGACTCGGGACTGTTGGAAAAGGTGCCGTACTCGCAAGAGCCCGAGCGGCACGAGTACCGGCTCACCGCCGCCGGCCGCGATCTCTTCGCGGCGATCGTCACGCTCATGCGGTGGGGCGACGAGCATCTGCCGCAACCCAACGGCCCGCCAATCGTGCTGCGCCACAATGACTGCGGTCAGATCGCCAACCCTCGCCTGGCCTGTGCACACTGTGGCGAGGAGATCACCGCGCAGAATGTGACGCCCGAACCCGGTGCGGGCTATACCTGAGCTTCAGCCCGGGTGACGCGCGCGGTGATTCGTGTCATGCCGAGACATACCGCAGCAAAGGCGAAACAGATCGCCGCATAAATAAGGCCGCCGGCACGGCTATGCGGTGGTCGACCCGCGGCGGACCTACCGAATCAGCGGCGTTCCCAATGGCAGTGTCATGTATTCCGTTGCGGTCTATAACGAACCGGAGCCCGGGGCCTGGCCCAACCGAACTGTCGGCGTCCTCTACGACGAGGCCATGCCGCTCGACGCCAACGGGCGCTTCTCATGTGTGCTCGGGCCGCAGCGGCCGGACGGTTATGACGGCCCGTTCATCGCGCTCGACGCGGACGCCCGCGGGGTGCTCACCCGCGACTACCACGACGACCCGAAACGCGGCCGGCCCGCCGAATGGGCCATCGAGGTGATCGACCACGCGGGACTGCCCGTCGTTCCCGACAAGTCCGAGGACGCGATCGCGGCGCGGCTGGCCGCCGTCCGGCGCTACGCGCAGGACATGTTCAACCTGGTGCCCGCTGATCCCGCTGGAGCGCAAGCTGGCGGAACTGCCGGACGGACAAGCATTGTCGCTCAACACGTTAGCGCCGCCATACCGTGCGGGCGCGGCCACCCACGGCTACTCGATGCAGGACGCGGTGTACTGCCTGGGCACGGTTGCGTTGGAGCCCGGCGAGGCGCTGGTGATCACCTCGTGGCATCCCAAGTGCCGCTTCTGGAACCTGACTCTGTGGAATCAATACATGGCGGCGGTCGACCTCGACTACGGCCGGGCCAGTATCAACTCGGCGACCGCCGTCCCGAACGCCGATGGCTCGATCACCATCGTCGTCAGCCGCGAGCTGCTCGATCACCCCAATGCGATCTCGACGGGGACCACCCCGAGGGTCTGCTGTCCTTCTGTTCCATGCCGACGACCTACCGGAACAGCCGATTACCGCCGTCGTCGCGACCGCCGACGCACCGAAGGGCATCACCCATGGCCCGTAGGGGGTGGCGCGGGACTCCGCCGGCCGACGACGACGAGGCGTGCGAGCGCATCGTCGACGCGACGCTGAAATGCGTTGAGCGACGCGGCCCGCCGGCCACCACGGTGACCGATGTCGCCGACGCGGTGGGCATCACCCGTAGGGCCGTCTACCGCTACTTCTCGTCCACCGAGGAGCTGTTCACCGCCGCGGCGGCCGTGGCCCTCGACGGGTGGACCGAACGGATCGGAGAACTGACGGCGGCCATGTCCGACCCGACCGAACTGCTGGTCGAGGCCGTCGCTCACCTGATCGAGCGACTGCCCGAGCAGCCCTTGCTCCTGGCGCTGTTCGCCAACGACCACACCCGGCTGTTCAGCAAAGGCATGGTGCGGCCGGCGTCGATCAAACGCTCCCGGATCATGTTGGAAAGCAACAAGATCGACTGGGCTGCGTTGGGCTATGGCCGCGCGGACCTCGACGACCTGCTCGCGATCCTCATCCGCATCGTGCAGTCCATGATCATCGCACCCTCTGACCCGCCCCGGACCGGTGCCGAACTGCGTGCCTTTCTGCGGCGCTGGATCGCGCCGATGATCGTCAGGCCGGGCTCTCGTAGAAGTTGACTCTGCGGCAGCGGTGCGGGTTACTCGAACTTTGGCGCAGTAGGCGCAGAGTCAACGCCGCCCGCAGTCAGGCCGGGTGCAGGCTGACGGGAATGCCGGAATAGCGGACCATGCCGGTCACCACGTCGATGTCGTCCTTGTTGGTCAGGCGATTGACGTTGGCCTGGTGGTGGCCGTGCGGAATCGACACCGCTCCGCGCCGGATCGCATCGTCGACCTTGGCGATGCCGGTAAGTTCGCCGTTGGCGCTGCGCACCGTAACCCGTTGGCCGTCAACGACACCCGCGGCACAGCCGTCATCGGGGTGGATGACAATCTCGGGGGCCTCGCCGAGAAAATCGAGCTGACCGTTCAGCTTCTTGCGCTGGCGGCGGGGCACCATCACCAGCGGCGCCGGGGGCTCGAGGCCGGCGAGCTGATCCACCAACAGCGGCGGCGCCAGCCGCCAGCCGCCCATCCGCTCGATGTGATCCTCGACCCACGGCGCAGGAAGCTCTTGCGGAACCTCCGCCCAGCCCGTGGCCGCCACTTCGTCGTATTTGGTCCGGGCACCGGCCAGCAAGACGGCGAGCACGTCGTCATCCGTGCTGCTATCGGGGTCGCCAAGAGTGCCGAGGTCGTAGCCGAGCCGCCGGCCGAGTTCGGCGAACACCCACCACATCGATCGCCGGTCGCCCACCGGTTTCACGACGGCGGGGCTGTATTGCACCGATACGCGCGAACTCAGGACGTCGTGGATGGTGATATCGGGCCGCTCCAACGGGTCCTTCGTCGGCAGCACGTGGGTGGCCAACTCGGTGGTCTCGTTGTTGATGATCTCGGTGGTCGCAAAAACTTCGAGGCTCTGCAAGGCGGGGATCAACTTCCCCGTCTCGGGCATGCATGTGATCAAGCTGCCGCCCACGTTGATCAGGGCTCGAATGTGTCCCGCTGCGATTTCGTCGGGCAACACGGCGCACGGCCATTCGTTGATGAACGCCTGCGCCTCCGGCCGGCTGCGCGGTCCGGGCCCGAACGCCCCCTCGATCGGAGTGACCGGCAGCAGGTCGCCGAAAGCCTCCAACTGGTAGGCGAATCCGGGATGGAACCACGTCCCGCCGGGCCGGTTCATGGCGCCGGTGAGGATCATCAGCACCCACGCCAGCCACTGCGTGACGTTGCCGCGCTCGGCGGTCATCGTGACGCCGACCCCAGTTTCGATCGCGACGCATTCGGCGGCGCGCACCGCCTCGCACAACCGGGTCAGCGCGGCCTCGGCCACATCGGCATACCGCGCGGTGTGCTCCAGCGTGAACGGCTCCACCGCGGCGGCCAGCGCCTCGATGCCCTGCACCGGCACGTCCGTCTTCATGCCGTCGCGCAGGATCTCGCGAACCAGGTACGCGAGCACCGCATGGTCGGTGCTGGGGCGCGGCGCCAGATGGCCGGTGGCCAGCCGCGCGGTCTCGGTGCGGCGCGGGTCGATCACCCACACCTGACCGCGTTTGGCGATGTCGCGCACGGTGCCCGTCGGGTTGGGCATGGAGATCGCATGGCCATGCGAGACAACGGGATTCACTCCGACGAGCATCAGAAAGTCGGCGTTGTCGAGGTCCGTTCGGCCGGACAGGCCCATGAATCCGCCCACCAGATCCGAGACCAACGGCTTGGCGGTGCCGTCGATGGTCAGCGGGCTGAACTTGGCCGGGGTGCCGATGGCCGCGTGCAGGGCTTCGGCCATCCGGAAGCCGGCGCTTTCCATGGTGGAGAAATAGAAGGCGACCGATTCCGGGCCATGCCGGTCGATGATCTCCTTCAGACGCGTGCCCAGGTCGTCCAGGCACACCTCCCAGGTGGTGTCCTGCAGCTGCCCGTCGATCCGCATGCGCGGTCGTTCGAGGCGGTCGGGGTGGTGGTGCAGCTGCCCCAGCGCGCGACCCTTGCCGCAGGTGTAGCCGCGTGAGAAGGGGTGGTCTTGGTCGCCGCGGACGCGGAGCACCTCGTCGTCTTCGACGTCGACCAGGATGCCGCAAACGGAGGTGCAGATGCGGCAGAAACTACGCACCGTTTCCATAGATCGGTAACGTACTCTCGCGTTCAGAGAAGCACCATCACAATTGTCGAGAATGGCATCACGCTTTTGAGAATGCCACTTCCGGTGCGCCGCCGTTAATCGTTAGGCCCAGGGGCCGGGGTAATGCCCGTCCTCGTCTTGCACCAGCACGATCTGTTTGCAGTCGCCACCCCCGGACGCAGCAGCCGTCGCCGTTTCACCGCGGCACACCAGCGTCCAGCCGGTGATCCGACCGAACGGCCGAACCGACCAGCTCGATGCGACCTGGTTGGCCGCCGGCAACGCGATCACCGACAGCGTGCTGTTGCTGTAGGTGACGTAGAGCCGGTCGTCGAAGAAGGACAGCCTGGCGATGGCCATTTTGGTGGCTTCGTCGCGGTTCTTCAGCAAGTCCCACTGCTTGGTGCCCAGGTTCCACACGCCGAACCCGAACTGTGAATTGTTCGATCCGCGACCGTCGACGAATAACTTCCCGCCCGACAAGGTGGCGATCAGGTCGCCGCCGGAAATCCTCTCCGAATCGCCGAATTTGATGAGGGACTTGGAGTTCAAGTCGTAGAACATGGTCGACACGACCGGCGGGTCATAGGAATCCCAATGTGTCAGCTTGACCAGTTTGTCGGTGGCGTCGGATAACTCGGCATCGACGGTCCAGATGTCGTTGTCCTGAAAGATCGGCTCGCCCGTAGGCAGCCGCAACTCGGCTCCCGATGTCTTGCCGGCGACGGTATTGCGTTGGAAAGAAATAACATCCTGCCAAACCTGGCCCGGCTGGGGATCGTTCCACGCCATCGACAGGTCGGTGTTCGACAGGATCACGGTCCGCGGCGCCGCCACCGCGCCATGTCCGTCCGTGAACGCGTCGACCAACGCCACGCCGCTTCTGGTTGCCGATAGCCGCCATTGGTTCGCCGCCGTCAGTTTCAGCTCGGGAGTCGGCGGTTGCAATTCCTTGGTGGCCAACGGCTGGTTGGATTTGAGGTCGAATAAATACGCCGTTGTCGTGGTGACTTCGGGCGCGGGTGCCTGCGCCGGTTTCGCGGTCGTGATCAGGTAGACGACTTTCATGTCGTCGACGGTGTTCGACAGCGCGCACATAGCGCCGGTGATGTTCTCGCCGGCGGGAATCATGGGCATCTCGGGTGAGGCGAATTGCCCGGTCTTCGGGTCGAATACTTTGGGGCGAATGTCCTCAAGCGCCGACTTGCCGACGGTGAATTCGTCGGGACAGCCGAAGAAGGCGGTCCCGCCGTAGCTTTTCCAATCTTTCGCCAGTGGGCTCGTCTCGCTTGGCGGCGGGACGACCTTACTGGCAACGGTGCTGGGCGGAGCATAGGTGTTCGATTTGGCCGCGGGCGCGGCGGGCGGAGCGCTCGTGGCTGAACACGAGGCCGTAAGGCAAGCGGCCAAAGCGAAAATTGCGACGCTGTTTTTAGACATGCAAGGCCCTTATTGACATAAATCAGTAAGCCCCCCGTTAAGACCCCGAAGAGGAGCCTAGAGGTGTTCGGCCCACGCCGCGACTCGGGCGGCCTGCAGCGATCGTTTTCTCGACGACGAGCGACACCCATTAGCGATTTCGATGTGCGGTCAACCTCTCCCGGGGGTCGCTACATTGTCGGCGTCGACTCCTCTGAGGCACACGCCTTCCAGTGGGTCGATACGCCCGACGTCGTCGACTGTGTGCGCCGCACCGCCAGCCTCAACGGGGCCGAACCGCAGGCGCTCGGGCGCTCGACGACATCCTGCGCCGGGCCTACACCGAAGGCGTGGTAGACCGAGACGCATGACTGCTCTCGCCGATGAGACCCGCTGGATGGATGCCACAGACCAGGCGACGCTGGTGGCCAAGGGCGAGGTCACGGCGAGCGAGCTTCTGGAGGCTGCGATCGAGCGGATCGAACAGTCCAACCCCGCGCTGAACGCCGTGGTCATGGAGTGGTTCGAGCACGCCCGGTCGGTCGCCGCCGATCCGAAGCTGCCCGACGGGCCGTTCCGGGGCGTCCCGTTCCTATTGAAGGACCTCTACACCAGCTTCGCGGGTCAGACGCTGTCGAACGGCAACATCGCGCTGAAGAACGCGGCCAAGATCGACACCGCCGACACCACGCTGGTATCCCGGTTCAAGGCCGCCGGGCTGGTCATCGCCGGGCGCACCAACAGCCCCGAGATGGGCAGTCTGCCGACCACCCAGCCGCTGGCCTGGGGGGCGACCCGAAACCCGTGGGCACTGAATCGCACGCCTGGCGGGTCCAGTGGTGGCGCCGCGGTCGCAGTGGCCGTCGGAATGGTGCCCTTCGCCAACGCCTCGGACGGCGGCGGCAGCATCCGCATCCCCGCGTCGTGCTGCGGGCTGGTGGGGCTCAAGCCGAGCCAGGGACGGATCACGGTCGGGCCGGCGCGCGCCGAATCCGGACTGGGGGTCGAACTGGGCGTCAGCCGCACGGTGCGCGACACTGCGGGGCTGCTCGACGCGGTCCGCGGCCCGGGCGTCGGTGACACCGTGATCGCACCCGCGCCGCAGCGGCCCTACCTCGACGAGGTCGGCGCCGACCCCGGCCGGCTGCGCATCGGGCTGCTCGACGTTCATCCGCGTGGCGAGTTCCTGCACGAGGATTGCGTCGCGGCGGTGCGCGCCGCAGCCTCGATGCTGGAGGGCCTCGGCCACGTCGTCGAACCGGCGTGGCCGGCGTGCCTGTCCGACAACACATTGCCGTACAAGTTCATGGCGCTGTGGGCGACGCAGATGGGGATGGCGGCGCGCGCAATCAGTGCGACGCTCGGCCGTGAGGTGACCGCGGACGACATCGAGCCGGTGAACTGGGTGCTCGTCGAGCAGGCGCGACGGTTGACCGCCGTCGACTATGCCGCGGCCGAGGCCGACGGATGGGCCTTCCGGCGGGCCCTGCAGCAGTGGTGGGCCGACGGGTGGGACCTGCTGCTGACGCCGACCGTGGCCGAACCGCCGCCGCTGCTCACGGAATTCGAGAACGATCCCGATCATCCCACCGCACCGCAGCGCCGGGCCGGTCAGTTCGCGGCCTTCACGCCGGCGTTCAACATGAGTGGGCAGCCGGCGATCAACGTGCCGGTGTACCGCAACGGCGACGGCCTACCGATCGGAATCCAGCTCGCCGCCGGCTATGCGCGGGAAGACGTCCTCATTCGCGTTGCCGCGCAACTGGAATCGGCGCACCCCTGGGCGTCGTTTCACCCGGCGATCGCCTGAAACTCGGCGGTCCGGGCCGCCAGGTGGCGGGGTGACGTTGGTCACGCTGGTCGACAGTCTCAGCTCGCGCCGCTGACGGCGATTGTTGGTCGGGGGCGGCCGTACGCTAGGCTGTTGACAACGTCGGCGTTATGACACGCCGACACGTCGTGGAACGCTTCTTCATCCTCCACCGGTGCCGCACCCGATCACGGGCTGCGACCGATTCCAGATGATCGGTGCCCCAGCACTGCTCGTAACGCGGCGATCGATTTTGCCCACCGGCAATCTCGCCACACCCGATGCCGGAAAGGCACCGAAAAATGACTACAGACAAGACCTTCGCCGATCTCGGCGTCCCTAAAGCGCTGATCGGCGTGCTCACCGCGCGCGGCATCACCGCGCCATTCCCGATCCAGGTCGAAAGCCTCCCCGACACCCTCGCCGGACGGGATGTCCTCGGCCGCGGGAAAACGGGCAGCGGCAAGACGCTCGCGTTCGCGATCCCGTTGGTCAGCAGGCTCTCTGACAGCAAGCGGCGCGCGTCGCGGCCGTCGGGTTTGGTGTTGGCACCGACCCGCGAATTGGCCACCCAGATCGCGGCCACATTGGAACCGTTGGCCGCCGCCTACAACCTGCGGGTCACCACGATCTTCGGCGGGGTCTCCCAGACCCGGCAGGTGGCCGCGCTGCGGTCCGGCGTTGACATTGTGGTGGCGTGCCCCGGGCGGCTCGAAGACCTGATGAAGCAACGTGTGATCAGCCTCGACGCGATCGAGATCACCGTGATCGACGAAGCGGACCACATGGCCGACCTCGGGTTCCTGCCCGGTGTCACCCGGATCCTGGCCGCCACGCCTGCCGGTGGTCAGCGGCTGCTGTTCTCCGCAACCCTCGACAACGGAGTCGACAAACTCGTCAAACGCTTTCTGCAGAACCCGGTTTCGCGCTCGGTGGACGAGGAGACCTCGCCGGTGGACGCGATGACCCATCACGTGTTCCACGTCAGCGGTGTCGATGCAAAAAAGCAGTTGGTGCATCGGCTTGCCTCCGGAAGCGGGCGCCGCATTCTGTTCATGCGCACCAAACACCACGCACGCAAGCTCGCCAAGCAGCTCACCGAAGCGGGGATCCCGTCGGTCGACTTGCACGGCAACCTTTCTCAGCCCGCACGCGACCGTAATCTCGCCGCGTTCGCTTCGGGGGAGGCCCGCGTGCTGGTGGCTACCGACATCGCCGCTCGTGGCGTGCACGTCGACGAGATCGAGTTGGTGGTCCATATCGATCCGCCCAGCGAGCACAAGGCCTATCTGCACCGTTCGGGGCGGACGGCGCGGGCCGGGAACACCGGTGACGTGGTCACCGTCGTTCTGCCCGAGCAGCGCAGGGACACCCAGGCGTTGCTGCGCAAGGCCGGCATTCAGGTCACCCCGCAGCAGGTGGCCGCTGATTCGCCAGCCGTCCACGCGTTGATCGGGGAGCCCGCGCCCTACCAGGCCCCGATCGCCAAAGCCGTTGTGCCGCAGCCTTCTCGCGGACACCGACCGGGTGGTGCCGCCGGGCAGCAACGCCGGCGCCGGTCCAACCGGCCGTCCGCCAACCCCCGCTACGGGAGTGGACGCCCGTCGAGGCAGTCCTGAAGGTAGTTCTGGTGGTCCCGCTGGCCATGCATGTCGGCTTTGATCTGGCAGGTCAACTCGGAGAACGAGGCGGGGTTCACGTCGTGCATCACCGGTTCGTGGGCTTGGCGGTCGCCACCGCCGGCGGCCGGCGCTGAGAACGATGGGGTGGACGCAGGCGGTGTAAAGGCGCCCGACGCCAGGCCGTTGCAGGCGGCCAGACCGGCAAGCAGCATGCCGAACACCACGACGGTGCCTCCGATGATCTTATGGGGGAGGGTGATCTGCCGCATGGTCTTTCCTTTCCCGGTGACGGCCATTTGCCTGACATCGCCAACACTGCGGGGCGGCCCTTGCAGGATTCTTGGAGAATTCCTGTCGTCACCTTGGGGCGTCTACGCGGTGGGTACCTTGGCGGCGATCTGATCGGCGATGTTGACTGCGGCACCCGACGGGGCCGCGCTGCAGGCGTCGATGTCGATGGCGACGTTGTTGGCGACGGTCAGCGCCCGCTCACAGACCCCGCTGGCGCTGGTCCGGCCCACGATTCCGGTGATCGTGGCGCTCAGCGTGCCGTTGATGTCGGAGACCTGCCCGACGGTGTGTACCTGCGTTTGCCCGGTCGTCGTCGTTTCGTCGTGTTGCCGGTTGGCGCACGCCGGCCAGCGCTGGGCCGAAGCGGCGAAGAACGCGTGGGCCTGTTGCGCTGAGGAAAACGACACCACGATCTGCTCGGCGCGATGGGACTGGTCGGCGACCCGCTGTCCGCTGACAGCGTTCCACCCGCTGCCCGCATAGACCGTGGCCTGGCCCGGTCCCTCCAGGGCGACACACGCTTTATCGGGCACCTGGCCGCTGCCGTCGGGCAGCGTGCCGACGCTTCCGGTCACCGTCATCCCCGTCGTACCCATGGCGGTGCTGAGTTGCTCGGGGCTCAGGAGCAGACCCTGCAGCGCGGTCGTCGCGACAGTCGACACGGTCGGCGCCGACGGCATGGCGGACTGCGCGGCCGGGGTCGGGGCGCGGTCCGATTGCGACAGGTAGCCGATGATGCCGATGACGACGGCGGCCACGGCCGTCACGGTCACGACGGCTACGGCGATGGGGCCCGCCCGGCGTTGCGGTCCCCGCGCCTGGGTGGGCTGCCGGGCCGGCCCGGTGCCGTGCGGGGCGCCCACGCTGTCGGGCGGGTGTTGCCGGGTGCCGTCGAGCAGCGGGGCAGGGCGAGGGGGCCGGGTCTCCTCGGCGCGCGGGCGGGCGGCCGTCGGCGCCGCGCGCGACGGGCTGGTCGCCAGCGCTTCGTGTGCGGCGGCGGCCAGCTCGTGGGCCGCCTGATAGCGATCGTCTCGCTCTTTGGCCATGCCACGGGCGATCACGTCGTCGAATCCGGTTGGTATGCCTGATCTTTGGGTGCTGGGGCGGGGTGGCTCCTGATACAGGTGCGCCCGCATTTGTTGCGGAAGGGTGTCGCCGGGGAACGGCAGATGACCGGTGAGGCACTCGTGCAGCACACACGCCAGCGCGTAGACATCGGAGCGGGCATCGATGACACCGTCTTCGAAGCGTTCCGGGGCCATGTAGGCGAACGTGCCCACCACCATGCCGGCGCTGGTGAGCTTGGTGGCCCTGGCGTCGTGGGCGATGCCGAAGTCGATGAGGTAGACGAAGTCGGTTCCGGTCACCAGCGCGTTGGTGGGTTTGACATCGCGGTGCACCAGCCCGACCGCGTGGGCGGCATCCAGGGCGGCGGCCAGCTGATCGATGATGTGCACGGCACGCTGCGGGCTCATGGGGCCGTCGCGCTGCAGCAGGCCGTGTACGTCGATGCCCTCGACGATCGGCATGACCAGATACAGCCGGCCGTCGATCTCGCCGGTGTCATGAATAGGGATGATGTGCGGCTCGTTGAGCCGGGCCGCGGTGTAGGCCTCGCGGCGAAACCGTTCCCGATACTCCCGGTCGGCGCACAGCTCGTTGGGCAACACCTTGATGGCCACGTCGCGCCCGATCAGCGTGTCATGGGCCTGGTAAACCGTGCCCATGCCGCCCTGGCCGATCACCGACAGCAGTCGGTAACGCCCAAACTCCGCCTCGTCCACCGGGTCGGCCTTCCTCACGCACCCCGGTCAGAGATGCTACCGACCCGGCCCATGCCGACCGTTCCCTTCGGCGACGGATGAGACGGCTCAGCGCCGACCACTAGGCCCCGACTGTCGGACACGCGTGACGTCGGCGGCGCACGACGATCCAAGCGACCAGACCCACGCTCGCGACTATGACAAGCACCCCGCTGCCGAGAAGCCATAGCCACCAGGTGTTGTCGGAGGGCTGCTCTGAAGCGGTCAGCGCCACCAAGAGCGCGCCGTTGTCGATGGGCGCGACACCAGGCACCGACTGCGTCTTGTTCACCGTGATCTGGGTACCGCTGCTGGGATCGTTGACCTTTCCCCACGCCAACGTGGAGTCATCGAGCAAGAAGATGTCCTGGCTGCCCGCCGGCAGGCTGTCGTCGTGGCCCACCACCGCCACTTGGCCAGCCTGGACGGTCTGGTTATAGGCCGGGACAGCAATCGAGACGTCCCGGTACAACTGCGGGGTCACGCCGCCGGCGTAAAAGCTGCCGGAGGCCACATAGCTGTCGCTGACCGCGGTAAACGGGAATACGCCGCTGGTGGCGATATCGAGCACCACCCGGGTGCCCGCGGCGACGAAGACCTCACGATAGGCGCCATCGTAGAAGTATCTGAACGTCGTCGCCTCGGTGAGCGGGTTGTACAAGGCCGGGTGATGGTCGGCGTCGTAGTCGACCCAGTCCCAGACCCGGGGGCGCACCAGCGTCTGGTTGCCGACGTGCACGACGTCAACGTTGCCGCCATGGTCGCGGAGGACGTTCTGCACCAACTGGTGGAAATCGCCTTGTGTCGGCCGCGCCGGCGGGTGGGCGGGATCGACCCGTACCGCTGGGGCCGATTTGGCCGCCGTGACCGCGTCCGGTGGCGCTTGCACGCGCTTCGGGGGCTTGATTGGCGAAGCGTTCTTCGGGGCTGCGGGGCCCGGGGGATTGATCGTCGGGGCCTGCACCGGTGCCGCGCTCGGTGGCGCGGCATTCGCTGGAGCCTGAGGGGTCTGCGCTGGCGCCCTGCTCTGGGGAGGCGACGCGGTGGCCGCTTCGCCGCAATGCAAGCTGTATTGCACGCACTCCTTTTCGCAGGCTGGAATGGTCACGTTGGCGTACGGTTTACCTGCCCATGCACGGTTGCAGTAGTCGGAGACCGGATCTGCGTGCGCCCGCCAGGACGGAGTGAGCAACGGGGTGAGAGCGATGGCCGCGACAGCGGCCACCAAGGTGACGATTATTTTCCTCATTTTGTTCGTTCCCGTCGTTGTCGCAGATGCCCGCTCAGAATCCCTGACCGCAACCAGTTGCGCGATGTCGGCGCGCCGCGCGGCCACCGACCGCTAGTCGACCGGAAATAGCTTGCGGTCGACGACTTGGAAAGTTCTTGGAATTTCGGCCAGATTGCAGGAGCTGAGCGCCGTATTGCGCGGCCCGGTGCCTTAACGTCGCCACGCCCGTTGGCAGCCATTCCGTCGCATGCTTTTTACGCACCTGCTAAAAATGCGGTTTTCAACGATTCATTCGTCACGGCGCCTGAGTTGTTCCGGCGAAGGGGGCGCGCTCGGCGTGAATGGCCGGTATCGTCTGCACCGTCAACAGTGACCCACCACGAAAGACAGCCGTGAGGGCGAACGGACGAACCCGCCGCAACTGTGCAGAACCGTTGTCGTACAACGAATTCGGTATGGCGCAGGGCGCTCGTGCTGCTCGACCCCGGCAGCCGCGTGATCGCGGTGACGGGTAGCAAGTCGCCGGACGAACCGTCGGCCTACCTGCGGGTGGGGGAGGCCGGTTCGGAACGCGATGTGCCGATCTTCGATCAGCTGTTCGTCGGCCGAGAATGCGCGGGGATCGGCGAGCTTCGCCGCTTGGTGATCGATGATCCCGAGATCTCGCGCACCCACCTCGAAGTCCGGCTGGACAGCACCGCCGATCAGGCCTTCGTCATCGACACCAGCACCAACGGCACGACGCTGAACGGCGTTCGACTCGAGCGGGCGGTTCCGCTGCCGATCAGGCCGGGCGACGAGATCCGGATCGGCGACCTGTCGCTGACGTTCCGCTCGCAGCGGTTCACGGCCCTGCCCGCGGTCGTCCCTCGGCGCACGCAGGCTCGCATCGGCAGGGCCGCGATGGTGATGGTGGTCGGCGACATCGTCAACTACTCGACCATCTCGCAGGTGACCGATGAGCAAGTCATGGCGCACGGCTTGCACACGCTCTGGCGCCAGTTGGGCGGCGTGCTGGGCGCCCGTCACGGGACGCTCAGTCACTATGCCGGCGACGCGCTGTTCGCCGTCTGGGAGCAGAACCGGTTCCCGGACGCGGCCGAACTCGCGATCGACTTCGCGCTCGCGGCGAATCGGCTCGTCGAGGAGTTCGCGCCCGAGCTGCCATTACGCGGGCCGGACGGCTCGCCGATCCACATGGGTTGGGGCGTGGTGCAGGGCATGGCCGCGCTCGCGGCGATGACCAGGTCGGTCGACGCCGTGATCGGCGACGCGGCCAACGTGGCGTTCCGGTTGGCCGGGCTCGCGGGGCGCGAGGGGCGCGCCGCGGTGATGGTGACCAGCGCCGTGCAGCGCGTCGTCGAGCCGAAATTCGCATGGGGCCAACGCGAAAGCGTCGAGATCAAAGGCCGTCGCGGTACGGAGACGGTATTTCCGGTGATCGCGCGGATCCTCAGCGGGGGATCTCGAGGGTGAACTCGTGGCCGCAGATGTTGATGCAGTCACCATCGACGAGGCCGGCGCTGCGGCGGATCCGCTCGCGTTGCACCCGCACGCCATTGGCCGAATCCAGATCGGTGATGACGAAACTGCCTCCGGTATCGATGATTACGGCATGGTGCCGGCTGACGTCGTCGTAGTCGAGGACGATGTCGTTGTCGGCAAGCCGGCCGATCCGGGTCGCCGCTCCCCTGAGCGGGTACTGACGACCGGTGGCGTCGCGCAACATGGCCCCGGAGGACTCCCGGGACAACACGGTGCGTACGCCGGTCATCGCGCGCATGGCGGTGGTCTTGGCGACGCGCTTGGTATCCAGGCGCTCCTGGCGCAGGATTCGCTGATACAGCTCGCTCACGGTGGGGCCGGGGTCGATGCCCAGATCGTCGGCCAGTGCGGTTTTCAGGCGCCGATACGCATCGAGGGCATCGGACTGGCGTTCCACGACGTAGTAGGCGGTGATCAGCTTCGCCCATAGCGGTTCGCGGTAAGGATGCTGGGCGGCGAGCGTTTCGAGATCGCCAATCACGGTGTGGGCACGGCCGCAGGCTATTTCGGCTTCGGCGTGGCTGATATGGACCAGCATGTGGTCCTCCATCAACGCCGTCGCGAATGTCTTGACGAACTCGAAATCGCTCAGGTCGTCCAGCACCGGGCCGCGCCATTCGGCCAACGCGGCCGAAAGGCGCGCGCTGGCTTCATCGGAGTGTCCCGCCGCGGCGGCTTGAATTCCCGCGTTCTTCTCGGCGATAAAGCGATCAAGGTCGCAATCGCCGTCAGCGACGTTGAGGCGATACCCCGGTGGCGCGCTGGCCAATACGGCGCTGGGATTCACCCCGGCGCCGCCGAGCAGTCGCCGCAGGTTGGACACGTAGGAATGGATGCTGGTGCGTGCTGCCGCCACCGGCGACTGATCCCAGGCCGCGTCGACCAACCACTCGGTGCCTACCGCGCGATTGCGGTTGACCAGCAGCGCGGCGAGCACTGCCTTCTGTTTCGGCGTACCCAACGCCACTTCCGCATCGCCCACGGTCAACGACAACGGCCCCAGCAGACCGAACCTGATTCCCGTCCGTGCCATGGTGCTCAAGCCTCCACGTCATTGGTGGCCTAAGCCTCTCATTTCGACGCCGCAGACGGCTACTATTCGGCTCGGCCACCAAGATGCTTGGCGAGAAACCGGTCGGCCCGGTGGTAGAAGTCAATGCGGTTCTCCGGCTTGATGAATCCGTGGCCCTCATTGGGATACATCACGTATTCGTGATCGATGCCGCGCTCCTTCATCGCGGCGACGATCTGTTCCGATTCGGCGCGCTTGACGCGGGGATCGTTCTCGCCCTGGGCGACGAGGATCGGAATTTTGATGTTGTCGACCTTCGACAACGGCGAACGTGACCACAGGAAGTCGGGATCCTCACCAACCCGCTTGTGCCACAGCGCGATCATCGGCTTCCAATACTCGGGGAACGAGTTGATGAGCGTGTTGAGGTTCGACGGGCCGACCATGGAAATCGCGCAACGGAAAACATCCGGGGTGAACGTTGCCCCGCACAGGGCCGCGTACCCACCGTAGGAGCCGCCATAGATCGCCACCCGGTCGGGATCGATGAGTCCTTGGCCCACCAGATGATTGACGGCGTCGAGCAGGTCCTCGTGCATCTTGGCGCCCCACTGGCGGTTCCCGGCGTTCATGAAGTCCTTGCCGTATCCGCTGGAGCCGCGGAAGTTGACGTGGATGCACACATATCCACGGTTGGCCAGCCACTGCGCCTCGGGGTCGAGGCCCCACCCGTCGCGCATCCACGGGCCGCCGTGCACGACCAGCACGGCCGGCAGGTTGGTCCGCTCGGCGTCCGCAGGGAGGGACAGGTAGCCGTGCACCGTCAGTCCGTCGCGTGCTGTGAAGACGAACGGCTCCATGGCAACCAACGGATAGTCGTTGAGTTCCGGCCGGTGTTCGAAGAGGAACGTCGCGCTCTTGGCTTTCCGGTCCCAGGTGTAGAACTTCACGGGTCCGCGGTCGTCGTCGTAGCCGACGAGCCAGGTCGTGTCGTCGTTATCGCGATCGGTGATCATCAGCTCGCCCGCGTGCAGGCGTTCGAGTGCTTCGAAGTCGCCGCGGATGTCGTCGTCGAAGATCTGGTACTCCGCGCGCTCGCGGTAGACCACCACACCCTGGACCTCCCGGGTGTCGGGATGGATGATGACGCCCGTGATGTCGTAGGCGGGATCCTCGGCGATGGTCTCGACATCACCCGTCGCGATGTCCATCTTCACCAGCCGGCCGGTGTTCGAGCCGACAGAAGTCCGCAAAAACAGGCCGGAGCCGTCCTTGGTGAACCCGAGCGGACCGGTCGTCTCCGCGTCCTCCGGTGGCACCTCGAGGATTGGCCGCCAATCCGACGCCTCGTCGTCGCGGATCATCACGACCATCCCCCCGTCCGGGGTGGGCATGACCGCCCCTCGGACCGCGAGCTCGTCGTCGACCACCCAGCCCAGGAACCCGGGGTTCTCGACGACCTTGCGTAACACGCTGCTCGTCAGGTCCAGGTGGTAGACGTCGTGCAGCTGCGGATTGTCCTTGTTGATCGCGACGAGTACGTCATTGGGAAAACGCTTGCGGTGCGCAATGATTCGGCACTGCACGTCATCCATCGGAGTGAGGTCGCGTTCGATTCCCGTTTCGAGGTCGACATCGTAGAGCCGGTAGTTTTCGCTGCCGTCCTTATCGCGGACATACATGATGTGACGGTTGTCGTGTGACCACATGTAGCCCTGGATGCCGCGATCCGTGTCGTGGGTTACCGGTCTGTCGTTGGCCGCGCCGGCATTGCCGACGAATACGTTGAGGACCCCGTCCAGGGGTGCGAGGTAGGACAGCCGCGTGCCATCGGGCGAGATCTGCGGCGCCGCCCGTTCCGGGTGACCCAGTAAGACCTCGAGCGGGACGAGCTTCACGTCGGCCATGCGGGCCCCTTTCGTGGACAACGGAGCCGGGGCGGGACACGTTGAGGCACTGGTGAATACCGCCCGAGGGCCGGCCGGCCCGGGACGGTCAATAGCCACGTTTGTAACCGATTGCGGAGCTCTTGGACAGATTTTGGACAGATTGCGCTGTAGATCTTGGAAGATTCTTGGTTTGCGCTTCGTCGCGGACACGCGATAGCGGTTGGGCCGCAACTCATCTCTTGGGGCCCAAACCCTCCAAGAATTCTCCAAGTCGTTGGTTGCACCCTGCCAGTGCCAGGCGACTGCGGGTAGTTGCTTGTCAGCAACCGAAACTCACCGGATGCCGGCATGTCCGAAGTAGCGCGCCAGGACAAGTGAGTGGATAGCATGTCCCACCAGGTGGGGCGAGGAAGGGCCAGTCGGTGGACGAGATGGTGTTCGGGCGATACCGGCTGCTGTCGGTGATCGGCCGGGGCGGCATGGGCACGGTGTACAAGGCCTATGACACCGTGATCGGCCGCGAGGTCGCCATCAAGGTACTGCCTCCAGAGCTCAGCACGGAGCCGGGTTATCGCGACCGATTCAAACGCGAGGCCCATACCGCGGCCCGGTTGACCGAGCCGCACATCATCCCGATTCATGACACCGGCGAAATCGACGGTCAGCTGTACCTGGTGATGCCGGTGATCAACGGCACCGATGCTTCCGGGCTGCTGCAGCGTGACGGGCCGATGGACCCGCAGCGTGCGGTGCGCTTCGTCGAGCAGCTTGCCTCCGCGCTGGATGCCGCGCATGCAGTCGGGCTGGTGCACCGCGACGTCAAACCCTCCAACGCGCTGGTGACCGGAAGCGACTTCGTCTACCTGATCGATTTCGGCATCGCGCACGACGCGGCTGCGTCTACCAAGCTGACCAGCACCGGCATGGTCGTCGGCACGTTCCACTACATGGCTCCCGAACGCTTCCAGGGGGTGGCCGATGCGCGCTCGGACATCTATGCGCTGACGTGTGTGTTGCACGAGTGCCTCGTCGGTGACACCCCCTACCCGGGTGACAGCATGGAGCAGCAAATCGTCGGTCACCTCACGCTGGACCCGCCGCCGCCCAGCCAGCGCCGACCGGGTGTGCCCGTCGGATTCGATGACGTCATCGCCCGCGGCATGGCGAAAGACCCCAACCTTCGCTACCAAACGGCAAGCGAGCTGGCGGCCGCCGCGCAGCAGGCGCTGACCGGCACATCCGCGGCTGAATCGCGTGCAAATCCGACCCGGATCACCGACCCGTCCCCGGCCGGGGCCCCGGCGACCATGATCCGTGATGCGGCCCCGTCGGCGCCCGGGTCGGTGTGGCAGCAGGGCACCCCCTCCCAGGTGGCGGCGACGCGGCAACACCAACCGTCCGGCCTGGTGCAGGTTCCTGCGCCTGCTGCGCCGGTCGCCACGGCCACCCAGCCTCGGCGCCGCACCGGGCTGATCGCGGCGATCATCGGGGCCGTCGTGTTGGTCGTGGCCGTGGGCATCACCAGCGTGGTGTTGTTCTTGCATTCGTCTGCGCCCCAGGCGTCCCCACCTGCAAACCCGACGCCCGCCGCGCAAGCCGCGGCGCCAAGTCCCGCCGCCGGCCCGCCGCCGACGCCTGCTCCCGGCGCGTCAAGCGCGCTGGACGGGTTGCTGCTCAGTCCCGATCAACTCTCGACCATCATGGGCGTCACCGGCATGAAGCTCGTGGGCACCATGGCCTCGTTGCCCGACAACAGCAGCTTCATATCGGACATGGCGTGCCTACCTCTGGCATACGCGGTGCAAGCCAAGGTGTATGCGAACAGCGGGTGGACCGGGATGCGCCAACAGATTGTCTCGGGGACCCCGCAGAGCTTTGCCGTGGCCCAGGGCGTGGTGTCGTTCCCCTCGCCGCAGGCGGCGGCTTCGTTCTTCAACTCCTCCGCGCAAGGCTGGCAGGCCTGCTCCAACCGTCAATTCACGCTGTCGATGAACGGCATGTCGCAAGTGCACACCGTCGGGTCGGTGGCCAACACGGACGGCACGCTGAGTGTCACGATCACCCCCGCCAACGCCATCGGGGTCTGCTCGCGGGCGCTGACAGCGGTCAACAACATCGTCGTAGACATCTCCGAGTGCGGCGGCCCGCCGACCGCCGCCGCCGACGTCGCTCATCAGATCGCCGCCAAAGTACCCAAGGCTTAGGCCGATCGGTATTGATAGCATCGGCGCGCACGTCTCACCAAGGAGGCCGCCCGTGGAAGAGGTGGCGTTCGGGCGCTATCGACTGATCGCGGAGATCGGCAAAGGCGGCATGGGCAAGGTCTATCGGGCCCACGACACGCTGCTGGACCGCTCTGTGGCAATCAAGGTGCTGGCCCCCGAGATGGCCACGCAACCCGGCTTCGCGCAACGTTTCCGGCGTGAGGCCTCGACCGCCGCCCGGTTGACCGAGCCGCACATCGTCCCGATCCATGACGCGGGCGAAGTCGACGGCCAGCTGTATCTGGTGATGCCGATCATCGACGGCACCGATGTGCAGACGCTGCTGCGGCGTGACGGGCCGATGAGTCCGGATCGCGCGGTGGCGGTGGTCGAGCAGTTGGGTGCCGCGCTGGAGGCCGCGCATGCCGCCGGGCTGGTGCACCGGGACGTCAAACCGTCCAACGCATTGGTGACCGGCAACAACTTTGTCTATCTCATCGATTTCGGCATCGCCCACGAGGCCAACGCCACCCGCATGACGAGCACCGGCAAAATGGTTGGGACGCTGGCTTATATGTCCCCGGAGCGGCTCAGCAGCGGTATCGGCGATGCCCGCGGCGACGTGTACGCGCTGGCGTGTGTGCTCTATGAATGCCTGACGGGCGCCACACCGTACCCGGGCGACAGCCTCGAGCAGCAGATCGCGGGACACCTGATGATGGACCCGCCCCGCCCCAGCGAGCATGGACCCGGCGTGCCCGTCGGCTTGGATCAGGTCATCGCGGCCGGCATGGCCAAAAGGCCCGAGCAGCGTTTTCAAAGCGCCGGTGAGCTGGCGGCCGCCGCCCGGCGCGCGCTCACCGTCGTCGATCAGCAACCCGCTTTCGTCGCGCAGCCCTTGGTGCAGGCTCCGGAAGCGCCCGCTCCCGCGAAGCCACGCAGAACCAGCCAGCGCACCGCCATCGCGGCCGGTGTTACCGCCTTCGTCGCGCTGATCGCGGTCGGCGCCGTGGCCGCCAGCTACCTACTCGGTCAGCCCTCCACCACCGCGCAGACCTCCGCCGCCCGCGTCGGCGCGGCACCGACCACCAGTGTGACCCCAGCGCCTCCGGTCGAGCAGAGCGCCCTGGACGGGTTGATGCTCAGTGTCGATCAAATCAACAGCGCCTTGGGCGCCACCGAAATAGTGCTCACCAGAACCGAAACCGGCATGTACGACGACACCGCTAAGGTGTCGGACAAGGCCTGTCTGCCGCTGCTGAGTGTGGCGCAAGTCGCGGTATATGCCGGTAGCGGCTGGGCCAATGTCCTCCAACAGGAGTTGCACTCGCCCGGCGCGAAGCGAGACCATTTCGCCCAGCAAACTGTGGTGCTGTTTCCCTCCGCGCAACAAGCGAGTGCGTTCTTCACGGCCTCCACCCGCAGCTGGGCGGCCTGCGCCAGCCGGCAGTTCGACTGGAACAGCGATCCCGGCAAGCCTGCTCAGACCTACACCGTGGGGACAGTCTTTAACGGCGGCGGGATCCTGAGCGCCAGAAAAGTGATCACCGCGTCGCCGGCCTGGAGTTGGGATACCTGTCAGCGGGCGCTGACGGTGGCCAACAACGTCGTTGTCGACGTCCAGGCGTGCAGCCAGAATCTGTCCGACGTCAACTCCGACGCCGCGGTCAGCATCGCCCGGCAGATCGCTGCGAAAGTCCCTGGGAAGTAACTGATTTAGAAAGCCGTGGCGGTTGCGCCGTTAACGGTCATGCCGTGGCCGGTGGCGTCGTTGGTGAAGGTCATGTCGGTGTTGGTGGTCGCCACCGTCCAGCCGATCCAGTGGTAGGTCTGCCCAGCCGCGAGCGCTTGTGGTTGGTCACCGCCGAGTGAGCTCCCCGCTGTCCATTTGAACTCCCCGGACGAGGAGACAAAGGCGACTTTTGACGGCCACCCCTGACCTCCGATGCAGAGAACGCGGTCGGGCTGAATGACGCAGTGCGGGTACGAGATGCCGGCGAGTTGCACGGCCTGCGACGGCGGGTCCGCGACGGCGTGCGGTGCGAAGACGATCGCGGCCCCGATTGCCACTCCCGTGAGCGTGTATTTGATTCCCATTCTGTGCTTCTCCTTTGTCTTGTTCATCTCAGGGTGATGCCCGCGTCTTGAAAAATTCTTGGAATTCCCGACATCGCCACCCAAAAGACTGCGTCCCAAGAATGTTCCAAGCACTCGGCGCCAACATTGCATTGCTCTCAGTACAACGACTTAGCGGCGCCGGCAAGGAGGTAAGTCAATGGTCGTACCTCATTGGCGTCCGCACGTTGCGGGGATGCCGTTCGGGCAGTACCGCTTATTGGAGTTGCTGCGCCGAAGCCGCACGGGGGAACTGTGGCGAGCTCACGACAATGGGACCGACCGCGTCGTCGCGCTCAAAGTGGTGCGCGCGCACCTTTCCGAGGACCAGGAATTCCGGGAGCGATTCCGCCGCCAGGCCAAGGCAATGGCGGGGCTGAACAACCCTCACGTCGTCCCCATCCACCACTACGGCGAAATCGACGGCCGCCTCTACCTCGATATGCGCCTGATCGAAGGTCGCGACCTGGCCAGCGTGCTAGCGCAGGGGCCGTTGGATCCGGCCCGGGCGGTGCACATCGTCGGCCAGGTCGCCATGGCGCTGCAGGCCGCACACAAGGCGGGGCTGGTACACCGCCGGGTAAAGCCTTCCAACATCCTGCTTGATGACGACGACTTCGCCTATTTGATCAACTTCCGGATCGCCCGCCTGCTCGACGAAGAGTGAACAGACCCGCCGGAAACGCAGACGGGGTAAATCTCGGCCAAAAACGTACTTTTTTGTAGGTGGCTCGTTAGCATTGCGCCCGACCAGCGGGGGTGACGAAAGGCCTGCCAGTGATGGTGTTTCGCGCATTGCCGACCGCGATAGCCGGTCGCCAATTAACCGATCGCTTGCGGGCGGGGAACGTCGGCCAGCAACAAAGGCCTGTCTGGAATTCCAAGAATGTTCCAAGTGCTGCGCCGCAACCTTTTCCTGAGCTCGGTCTGTATGAGAGGAGCGCGAAAATGAGGAAAGCAGTTATCGGGTTGGTGGCCGCCCTTGTTGCAGTCGCCGGCGGCCCGCTACTCGCCGCCACGGGCCAAGCGCCGGAGGCCGGCGCCCGCTGCTTTTCGACGGGCGTGATGTTCTGCTGTTTCCCGCCGATCGGCAACTGTGTGAACACGGTGCCGAGGCCGGTGGTGCCCGCCAGGCCGGTGCAGCCCGCCATGCCGGTGCAGCCCCAGATTCCGCATCCGATCCCGATTCCCGCGCAGGTTCCCGAGGTCCCGGCTCCTGTGCCGCCGCCGCCGGTGGTGGTGCCGGTGGTCCAGATCCCAAAGATCAATCCGCCGGCCGCCGGGGCCCCCCGAATCGCCGCCCTGGTGGCAGCGCCGAAAATTTTGGAAGCGCCGCAGCAGGCGATCACGGCAGC
This sequence comes from uncultured Actinomycetota bacterium, assembly GCA_963758775.1. Lineage (GTDB taxonomy): Bacteria > Actinomycetota > Actinomycetes > Mycobacteriales > Mycobacteriaceae > Mycobacterium. The sequence continues at coordinate 601,616 of CAVWWU010000006.1, read as the reverse complement.
CAAATCTGCTGTGGCGACGCGGATTAACCCCACCACGGCACTGACGCCAGGGACGCGGGCGGACTTCAACCACCTCGTGCAGAACGTAGTCGCCAACCACAGCGGCAATGTCGAGGTCGTCAAGGCCGACAACCAGGATCTGACCCGGCCGCGGCGCTGGAACTACGTCGACTACGACGTCTTCCACCGCCCGGCGCTGTACAACCCGACCACCGAGACGATGACCTTCCGCTACTTCTACGACGGCGCCTACCGGGAGGTCGGGGTTCCGGCCGGCGGGCGAGCGGTGCTCGATGTCGCCACCATGGGCGTGTTCCCCTTCACCGGGGTCAGCGATAGCTACCTGGTCTCGGGCAGCTTCACCGGGGGCGCCTTCATACCCACCGACGACGGCACCGAAGCGCCGCCGGCGGACTACACGCCGCCGGCGCCTCCGCCGGTATACCAGAACGTCAGCGCGTATGTGTCATCCGCCAACCAGACCGTTCAGGTCGGTCAGGTAGTGGTCGTCGGGCACGACGACAGCAAACCTGCGGGAAGCCAGGACACCTTCCTGCTCGACGACAACATCCTGGCCTGGGGTCACGTCAATGATCCGGGCAGCGCCGCTCAGGTCACGGTCGCCCGGACACAGTCCCTGCCGGGCATCGGCCCTACCGACAACGGCAGCATCCTGGTGCGACTGGCAGCCCACGAGCAGCCCACCGACAACAGCTGGATGCTGTGGCTGATGGCCGGAGGTGGGTTGCTGGCGGTCGTGGCGGTGGGCCTGATTGCGTGGGTGGTCATTCGGCGGAAGCGTCCGGCGAAGCCGGGGGCGGATTCGGATATGGATCCGGGGCCGGACTCGGGTGCGGATCAGACGGTCGATTTGTCGCTGCCCTGAACGGATCCGCGGTTTATGGCCGGGAGGCGACGTTTTCGTGAGACGGACGCGGCCCGTGCCTGTGATTTTGCATTGTCGCTGGTTAACTTTCCTGCCCGCACGGCACCCGACCGCGGCGATGAAAACCGTTCCTAAACAACGGTTTTCGGCTCAGAGGCGACGAGCGCTGGCGCAAGGCCGCATGAGGCACCTCGAACTATTCTGGGAGTTCAAGACGCCGTGGGTGGCCGACAACCTGGGGATGGGAATTGCGCTTGGCTACCAGGGCCAGTTGAGCTAGCACTCGTGCAGGAGCGTCCGGTGTCGAAGTTGAAGTGCGCCCGACGCCACCGGTTAGGCGATGCAGGGCTCACCTGTCAGTCGTAGTAAATCGTCCCGACACCGCTGGGGCTGTAGGAGAAGTAGATTGGCGCGAAGCTGAAGGGGAACAGCCCGGTATTGAAGTTCGTGTAGCTATACGAAAATTGCATGTCGGAACCGGGGTTGTTATTGGTCTCGGTGCCGGTAGTTATCGAATAGAGTTGTTGCAGGCCGTTATTGCCTTCGACGTAGACGCTAACGCTTGTATGCGCAGGCAAGAAGCCGTTCGACGGCGTGAGGCCTGGGGCCATGCTTTCCGGGACGATGCCCCATTGGCCCCCGGAATCGAAAGCTCCGTTGGGGGCGAGTTGTGCAGTCCCACCATCGATCGATACATACATCCCGCTATTCCACGGAGCTCCGGAGATCGAGGCTATCGGGGTATACGGATTGGGGCCGAACTGCATGGTACCGACGACGGGTTTGGTACTTCCGAGGATGCCCTGGTCATTGATCAGTACGCCCTGAGACAAATTGCCCGGCAGCCCGGTCACGGGGCTAAGCATTGGGTATCCTGGTCCGGCATTTGCACCGACACCCATAATCGGTTCCGGCGTTTGTGGCTTACCCGCGAATGTTTCCGACGTGATCACCCCGATGTCAATCGGCTTTGTGACGATCCCATTGCCGAAATTCACCGTTGTTTGGTAGATGCTGTAGTTGATAACCGTCTCAGCTGAGCCCTGGCCATACACCTGGGGGGCCGGCGTCGAAATGTACGTCATGTTCGCCGTATTGACGTCTGCTTTTGGCACCATGAAACCGGTCGATCCGGTATCGATCAGCGTTGCAAAAGTTTTTCCGCCGCCGACGGAAACGTTGACCCAATAGCCGTCCTCTTCGTAGCTGACGTTATTGGGGCCGTTTTCGTAGTACGTAATCTTCACGGCGTTGCCGGCGCCGCCGGCTCCGCCGTGGCCGCCGGTGCCACCCTGGCCGGGAACGGTGCCCGCATTCACATAGCCATAGCTGCCTGCGCTGCCGGCGGCGCCGTTGGCGCCGGTGCCATTTCCACCCGCGCCGCCGGCGCCACCGGTGCCGCCCCAACCGCCCTCGCCGTTGGCGCCGTGGGCGCCTGCGATGCCATGTTTGGCCGCGCCCCCGACACCGCCGGTACCGCCGGTACCGCCATTTCCAGCATTGCCGCCGTTGCCGCCGGCCACGCCCTCGCCGTAGTTGGTGCTCTCGACGCCGGCCGCGCCGACGGCACCGTTGCCACCGTTGCCACCGTCGCCGCCCCAGCCTCCGTCGCCACCCTGGCCGCCGTTGCCCGATGTGCTGCCTGCGCTGCCACCGGCGCCACCGGCACCGCCCTTGCCGCCGACGCCGCCGGCGCCGCCGGCGGAGCCCGCTTTAACACCGTCGGCTCCGTCCATGCCGAACCCGCCGTCACCCCCGATACCGCCGTTGCCGCCGTTACCCGATGACGTGCCGGCGGAGCCGCCCTTGCCGCCGGCGCCGCCGGCCCCGCCGGCCGCGCCGGCATCTGCGCCGTACGGTGAACCGCCCCAGCCTCCGTCGCCGCCATCGCCGCCGTTGCCCGTGGTCCTGCCGCCGTTGCCGCCGCCTGCGCCGCCGTTACCACCGGTGCCGGCTTTGGCGCCGGCCGTCGTGGGGCTGAAACCGTCGCCGCCGTCGCCGCCGTTGCCGCTGGTGAACGCGACGCCGGTAGTCCCCTTGCTGCCGGCTGTGGCCTTAATGTCGCCGCCGGTGCCGGCCGCACCTCCGGCGCCGCCGGCCCCGCCCGCGCCGGAGGCGCCGCCGGCGCCCCCGTTGCCGCCGTTGGGCGCACTGGCTGTGCCATTGGCGCCGGCCCCGCCGTTGCCGGCCTGCCCGCCTTGTCCGCCTTGGCCGCCTGCCCCGCCGTTGCCCGCGGTGCTCAACGTCGTGCTGCCACCGTGCCCGCCTGCCCCGCCGGCCCCGCCCTTGGCGCCGGCTCCGCCTGCCCCGCCGGCACCGCCGTTGGCATGGCCGGTCCCGCCGGCCGCGCCGTCGCCGCCGTCGCCGGCTACGCCCGCCGCGCCACCGGTGCCGCCGTTGCCCGCGGTGCCGTCGGTGGCAGCCCCGCCGGCCCCGCCCTTGCCGCCGGCTCCGCTGGCGCCGCCCGCGCCACCCTTTTCGGCGAGCGTGCCCGCTCCGCCGGCCCCGCCGTTGCCGCCGCTCCCGCCGTTGCCGCCGTCTCCTGCTATGCCACTGGTAACCGCGCCGCCGGCCCCGCCGGCACCGCCGGCGCCGGCGGCCCCGGCCTTAGCCCCGGTTCCGCCGTTGACGCCGCCCTGGCCACCATCACCGCCATTGCCGCCGTCGCCGCCGTTGCCGCCGGCCCCGCCGTTGCCCGAGATCGTGCCGCCGGCCCCGCCTTTGCCGCCGCCCCCGCCGGCGCCCCCGGCGCCACCGGAGTGACCGCCGCTGGCCGAGGTGTTGAAGGCGCCGCTGCCACCGTTGGCGCCCAGAGCGCCGTCGCCGCCGTTGCCGCCGGCCCCGCCCGCTCCGCCATTGCCCGTGGTCCCGCCGGACCCGCCTGCCCCGCCGGCGCCACCCGCACCACCGGCGCCGCCCGCCCCGGTGGCAGCCGCGGTGCCTCCGGCGCCACCGTTGCCGCCGGGCCCGCCGGGCGCGCCGTTCAGCAGCGTCGTTCCGTTGGCACTTGCGCCGATCCCACCCGCTCCGCCGGCCCCGCCTTTGCCGCCGAGCGAACCGGCGCCGCCCGCCCCGCCGGCCCCGCCGCCGCCGAGCACGCCGTTAAAGCCCGCCACCCCGGCCACCCCGGCCGCACCGGCCCCGCCCTTGCCGCCCGTCCCGCCCAGCGCCCCGGCGTCACCGCCGGCCCCGCCGGCACCGTTGTTGACCCCCGACACCCCGGCAGCGCCATTGCCGCCATTGCCGTACACCAGTCCCGCGGCCGCGCCGTTGGCCCCGGGCGTCGTGGCGTTGGCGCCGTTGCCGATCAACGGTCGCCCGACGAGGTCCTTGACCGGGGAAAACACCGCTAGGGTCTGAGCGCCCGACACCAACGCCGACAACGGGGAAGCGCCGGCCGCCTCGGCGGCCGCATACGCATTGCCTGCGGTGTTCAAGGCCTGCGCGAACTGGGAATGAAACACTGACATCCGCGTACTGAGCGCCTGAAACTGTTGGCCGTGGCCGGAGAAAAGCGCCGCGATCGCGGCCGACACCTCATCTTCGGCCGCTGCCGCCACCGCCGTGGTTTGAGCCTTCGCCGCTGAATTGGCCGTACTCAGGGACGAGCCGATACCGGCCACATCCGAGGCTGCTGCTGCCAACATTTCTGGTGCTGCGATGACGTAAGACATCACTGCCCCCTAACCAACTCGGCCGGTGCCGGAAAAGTGAGGATGGCGCAGCATAGCGCCAGCCCAAGCCCGTAAATCCGGTTTCGACAACATTCGCGCGCCCTATCTGGTCACACCCGCGGGCAGGTGCTGAAAGGTTGCCGCGCGCGCCTTGGAAGTTTCTTGGAATTCCTGCGTGCCGACTGCTTTAGGGCCGTTCGATTTCGAAGGTGAACTGATGGCCGCAGATGCTGATGACATCGCCCTCTGCCAGCGTGGTGCTCGGTCGAAGGCGCCGTTGTTGCACGTGCACGCCGTTGGCAGATCCCAGATCGCTGATCTGGAAGCTGCCCCCGGTATTGATGATGACTGCGTGGTGTCTGCTGACGTCATCGTCGTTGAGGACGATGTCGTTGTCGGGGAGGCGGCCTATCTGGGTGATCGCCGCGTGCAGTGGATAGTGGTGTCCGGCGGTATCGCGCAATCTGGCGACGACACCATTGCGGCTGGAAATCGTGTCCGCGACCGCCATTGCTCGGGCGGCGGTGGTCTTGGCTGCCCGCTTGATGTCGAGGCGTTCCCTGCGCAGGATCCGCGCGTGCAGCGCGCTGGCTGCCGGGCCCGGGTCGATGCCGAGATCTTGGGCGAGCGTGGCCTTCAATCGCCGATAGGTGTCGAGGGCGGCCGACTGGCGTTCCGCCACGTAGTAGGCGGTCATCAGCTGCGCCCATAGCGGTTCGTCGTAGGGGTGCCTGACGGTGAGGGCTTCGAGATCGCTGATGATGGCATCGGCTCGCCCGCAAGCGATTTCGGCTTCGGCGCGGGCAACATGGATCAGCAGTTGGTCTTCGGCCAGCGCGGCGGCGAACGCCCGCGCAAACGGAAAGTCGCGTAGGTCGTCCAGTGCCGGCCCACGCCATTCGCTCAGCGCGGCCGACAGGTGGGTGCTGGCCTGTTCGAATCGGCCCGCGGCCGCGGCGCGCAAGCCCGTGGTCTTTTCGGTGATGAAACGGTCAAGGTCGCAGTCGCCGTCGGGGACGCTGAGCCGATACCCGGGCGGAGCGCTTGCCAGCACCGCGTACGCGTCCACCCCGGCGTCACCCAACAGTCGGCGCAGGTTGGACACATAGGAATGGATGCTGGTGCGCGCCGCGGGCGCAGGTGACTCGTCCCACGTGGCATCGATCAATGACTCGGTGCCGACCGCGCGGTTACGGCTGATGAGCAGCATCGCCAACACGGCGCGTTGCTTGGGCGTACCCAAAACGACGGGCCTGGCATCCACACTGACCAGCAGTGGACCCAGTAGACCGAACCTGAGTCGAGCTCCCTGCATTGCGCTGCAAGCCTCCGGGTCAACCGCCACGTGAGCTCTTATTGTGACGCCCGCGCACCCATGGAGTGTGACATCTTGCCGTTAAGCCCCCGCGGCGCCGAGTCAGCGATCCGTGTCGAACTCGATCGGAAGGGTCGTCGGCCCGCTCAGGCTCATCATCGGCTTCCACGGAACCGGCCCAACGACGCGCGGGTTCAGCAACCGGCCCGCCAGAACATTCAGCGCTTCGGCGAGCTCACGCCGGGCCAGGTTGGCGCCCAGGCAGTAGTGGACGCCGCCGCCGAAAGTCAGTATCGCCGGTGCCCCCTCACGCGTGATGTCGACGCGGTTGGGATCGTCGTAGACAGCCGGATCACGGTTCGCGGCAGCGGTATTCACCACGACCATGGTGCCGGCGGGGAAGAGGTAGCCGTCGAGTTCGGCGTCCTCGACCACCAGGCGAAGCGTTCCGCAGGCGATCGGAGAGTGGCGCATGGTCTCCTCGACGGCGTGCATCGCCAGTTCGGGGTGCTCCCGCAGCAGCTTCCACTGCTCGGGATGCTCACACAGCACGTGGACCGACGCGGCCAATTGGTTGCGGGTGGTGTCCGTGCCGGCCAGCAGCAGGCCCCCCGCGAGCATGCGCAGTTCGGCGGTGTTGAGGCGGTCGCCGTCGTCCTCGGCGCGGATCAGGTCGGAGAGCAGATCATCGGTCAGGCTGTTCCGGCGCCGCTCGGTCATGTCGTCGACGTAGTCGTCGAGCTCGTGCCACGCGCGCATCACGAGCGGCTCGAGCTCGCGGACCCCTTCGGTGAAGGTGAAGGCCTTGAAGACGTCGTCGGCCCATAGCGAAAACTGTTGCCAGTCTTCGGGGGGTGCTCCGAGCAACGCGCAGATGATCGGCACGGGATAGGGGCGCGCCAGGTCGTTGACGACGTCGCAGCGGCCGGCTTCAGCGACGCGATCGATCAGCCCGTTCATCACCTCGACCATGGTGTCGTGCAGCCGCAGGGTGGCCCGCGGGGTGAACGCCTTGGACGTCAGGCTGCGCAGCCGATGGTGGGCACCGCCCTCCAGGCACAGCAGGCTGTTGACCACCTTGTCCCACAGCGGGCCCGAAGTAATGCCCTGCACAAGGAGATTCAGGCCGGGCGGGATCTGGAACCGGGCGTCCCGCAGCACCGAACGGACCAGCTGGTATTCGAGCACCTCGGGCCCGAACGGTCCGAGCGCGATAGGGGCCAGCTGTTGTGCGGCCTGGATGCGGGGATAGATCTGCGCGGGGGTTTCGGTCTGCTCGTACGCCAGTGTCGGCAGGTCGGCGTCGAAAACACTTGCGGGAGCGGTGCCCACGGGCATGACGGCCTCCTCGAAGCTCGTCGATGACTTTCACCCAATGTATGGCACCGCACGGCAATACACAATGACAAAAATGTATGGTCATGTCGGGTTGCGCGGCTCGCCAGGGGCTGCCAATTTTGCGATGATCGGGAAATGCCCGAGTCGCTGTCGAGCCTGGAGCACGCGGCGGCGGAATTGACTCGACTGCGCGGCCCGCGCCACCCGGAGACCTTGCTGAGCCGGGCGCAGCTGGCGCGGGCCCGGCGGCAGGCCGGCGACCTGCAGGCCGCGCTCAGCGATTACGAAGAGCTGCTGCCCGATCTGCTGGGGGCCCTCGGCCGCGAACGCCCGGGAACCCTCGACGTCGGGACGACCCGGCCCATCGAGGTCAAGTCCGGGGACACCCGTGGCGCGGTCGCGGAGTACGAGAAGCGCGTGGAGTACCTGTCGGACCGCCTCCGCGCGACGTACTCCCGGCTCATCTGACGACGACCGCACTTTTCGAAACCCGCGGTAGCGAATTAGCGCCTAACGACTAATGTCGCCGTTGTGGATTTCGAGCTCAACGACGAGCAACAAGCATGGCTGGCCGAGGTGCGGCGCTTCCTGAAGGACAACGTCACGCCCGCGCTGCGCGCAGAGATGGCCGAGCACGGTCTGGAATTCCAGGGCGGCGAGCTGTCGGCCTTCCGCCGCAAGATCGGCGAGCGCGGCTGGTTCGGCCTGAACTGGCCCGCCGAGTACGGCGGCCTGGGTCTCACCGCCATGCATCAGCACCTGCTGATGAGCGAGTTCGAATACTGGGGCGTACCGGGACCGGATCTCACCGTCACCTCGGTGGCGCCGATGATCATGCGGCACGGCACTGAACAGAACAAGAAGGAGTTCCTGCCGGGCGTCGCCAGGGGAGAGATCATCTTTGCGCTCGGCTATTCCGAGCCGAACGCCGGGACCGACCTCGCGAGCCTGCGCACGCGTGCGGTGCGCGACGGCGACGAATGGGTCATCAACGGATCCAAAATCTGGAACAGCGGGGCGCAACGGTCGACTCACGAATGGCTTTGCGTGCGAACCGATCCCGATGCGCCGCGACACCGCGGGATTTCGGTGATCGTGGTGCCGGTCGACCAGCCCGGCGTAGAGATCCACCCGCTGTACGCATGGTCGGGCTACCGAACCAACGAGACTTTCTTCCACGACGTGCGGGTGCCGGCGACCAACTTGGTCGGCGAGGTCAATATGGGCTGGACGTACATCACCGGCGCCCTCGATCTTGAGCGCGGTGCGTTGACCAATGCCGGGGATCTGCGTCGGGCGCTCGACGACCTGATCGCCCTGGCCGCCCGTCCTTTGCGCGACGGTTCGGTTCCGGCGCAGGATCCGGTGTTCCGCCGCCGGCTCGCGCAAGCAGAAGCCGACATCGAAGTCGCGCGCCTGATGGGTTATGAGGCCGCGTCGATGCTCGACTGCGGACGCATCCCGACCGTCGAAGTCAGCGTCGAGAAGATCTTCAGCAGCGAATTGCGCCAGCGCTTGGCCGATTTGGCGATCGACGTGCTCGGCCCCGACGGACTGATCGCACACCGCAGCCCGGACGCGCCACTCGATGGATTCTTCGAACGCCTCTATCGGGTGTCGCCGCTGATGCGGTTCGGCGGCGGAACCAACGAGGTGCTCCGCGACTCGATCGCCCAGCGGGGCCACGGCATGCCCTCGTACGGGCGGTGACAGGCATGAGACTGATTCCCGATCAAGACCAGCGCGACCTCGCCGCGATGTGTCGTGACCTGTTGACCGCCGAATGCCCGACCACGCTGGCCCGCGCCCTGCATACCCCCGACGGCATCCGCATCACCCCCGGTTTGTGGAAGGCGCTGGCCGAGGCCGGGGTGCTGGGACTGGCCATCGGCGAGGAACTCGGCGGCTCCGGCGGTGGGCTGCTCGATCTCGGCGTGTTCTGCGTAGAGGCCGGACAGGCGTTGTGCCCCATGGTCGTTCACAGCACGCTGCACGCGGCCCGTGCGATCGACTGGCTGGGCTCGACCGAGGTGCGCGAGGCGTGGCTGCCTTTGTTGGCATCGGGGAGCGCGCGCGGCACCACCGCGCTGTCGAACGCGCGTGACGCATCGGTGCTGAACCCCCGGCTGCGTGCGAGCCGGGACGGCGACGGTTGGCGTCTGCACGGCGCGGCCGACTTCGTCGCCGACGCCGACCTGGCGGACCTGATCGTCGTGAGCGCTGAAGCCGACGGTGCCACAATGGCTTTCGTTGTCGACGCGGGCTCGGCCGGGCTTTCGATCGAACCGTTGGCGATGATGGGCGGGCACCGCGCGTTCACCGTCGGGTTCGACGGGGTGCTGGTCGACGACGACCTGCGGGTGCTGCGCGGTTTCGCCGAGCAGGATTTGCGGCGGGTGGCGAACGCGGCAGTCGCATTGCTGTGCCTGGATCTGGTGGGGGTGGGCGAGGCGGTGCTGCAGCGCACCGTCGACTACATCAAGATGCGCGAACAATTCGGCCGCCCAATCGCGTCCTTTCAGGCGGCCCAGCACCTGGTGGCTGACATGCACATCGCGTTGGCCGCGGCCCGGCTGGCCGCCCAGTCGGCGGTGTTCTGGGTTGGGCGCGGCCGCACCGCCACCCGGGAAACCGCCGTCGCCAAGATGCGCGCGACCGCGGTCAAAAAGATCACGCTCGACGCCCACCAGCTGCACGGCGGGATGGGCTACGTGCTCGACACCGATCTGCACTTGTTCTCCGAGCGCGCCCGGGTGCTGGCGACGCTGGGCGGCGGGGACGATGTCGCAGCGCAATGGCTTGTCGGCGAGATGAATTGGGAGGCAAACCGATGACCGACAGCCTCATCGACGCCGAATCCGCCGCCCGGGTCGGCACCGTCGTGGCCACCGCAAGCGGTGAGGTGAACAGGCGCGACTGGCAGCGCTGGGCGGCAGCCGTCGGCGACCACAACCCGCTCTGGTTCGACACGGAATATGCGCGGGCGCACGGCTACCGCGATGTCATCTGCCCGCCGCTGTTTTTGCAATACGCCGTCCTCGGCGTGAGCGCGATGGGTGATCTGCGGCCCGACGGGTCGTCCGGCGCCGTAACCGGCAGCCTGGCGTTTCCGCGGGCACCGCGACGGATGGCCGGCGGCGAGAGCACCGCTTTCCACCTGCCCGCGTATCACCGCGACCAGATCGAGATGGTGCGCACCGTCGAGTCGATCGTGGAAAAGGAAGGCAGGTCAGGAAGATTCGTGCTGGTGACGTGGCGCGGCGAATACCGCAACCAGGACCGTGAGCTGGTCGCCGAAGCCAGTATGTCGATGATCGCGCGGCCCGCATGACGGAACAGCTGCACTACGAAGACGTCGAAACGGGCACCGCGGTAACGCCGTTGACCGTGACGGTGAACGAGACCCAGATGTTCTTCTTCAGCGCCGCCACGTACAACGGTCATCGCATCCATTACGACAAGGACTTCGCGCGCGACGTCGAAGGCTACGACAACGTCCTGGTGCACGGGCCGTTGCAGGCGGCGCTGCTGTCCCGGGCGCTGACCGACTGGATCGGCGGCGACGGCCGGCTGGTCGCGTTCGCGGTGCAGAATCGGGCCGTCGCGCACCCGGGCCAGGAGCTGACCTTCGGCGGCGTGGTCACCGGTAAGCGGGTGACGGACGATACGGGGCAGGTGGACGTGGACATATTCTGCCGGCGCGGCGATGAGGTGCTGATGCCCGGCACGGCGACCGTCGCGCTGCCGCTGCGGTGTCCGCGATGACGGGCCTGCGCGGGGAATCTGCCATCATCGGCATCGCCGAACTGCCGGCCGAACGCCGCCAGAGCGGACCGCCGTCGTTCACGCTGGACCAGTACGCGTCGCTGGCGAAGCTGGTGATCGAGGACGCCGGCCTGGAGCCCGCTGTGGTGAATGGCTTGTCGTGCCACGGGATCGCGGAGTCGGACATGTTCGCACCCGCGACGTTGTCGGAATACCTCGGCCTTCCGTTGGACTTCGGTGACCGGGTCGATCTCGGCGGTGCTACCGCGGCCGGCATGGTGTGGCGGGCGGCCGCGGCCGTCGAACTCGGCGTGTGCGACGCGGTGCTCGCGGTGGTGCCGGGATCGCTGGAGATTCCGCGATCGGAGCAGCGGCCCGGGCGAACCCTCGGCTGGTACGGGGCGTCGAGTAACCACTACGGTTCGCCGCAGGCCGAGTTCGAGATCCCGTACGGCAACGTCGGGCAGAACGCCCCGTACGCGCAGATCGCCCAGCGTTACGCCGCCGAATTCGGTTATGATGCAGCGGCTTTGGCCACAATCGCGGTGCACCAACGCACCAACGCCTGCGCGCACCCGGGTGCGGTCTTTCACGGCAAGCCGATCACCGTCGACGACGTGCTGAACAGTCCGGTGATCGCCGACCCGATCCACATGCTCGAGACCGTGATGCGCGTGCAGGGTGGTGCTGCCGTACTCGTCGCCAACGCCGACCTGGCCCGCCAGGGGCGCCACCGGCCGGTGTGGATCAAGGGCTTCGGCGAGCACATCCGGTTCAAAACCCCCACGTACGCTGACGATCTCATGCGCACGCCGATCGCCCGCGCGGCGGACAAGGCATTCGCGATGGCGGGCCTGCAGCGCGCCGACGTCGACGTCGCATCGATCTATGACTGCTACACCATCACCGTGCTGATGACGCTGGAGGACGCCGGATTCTGCGGCAAGGGTGAGGGCATGAAGTGGTTGACCCAGCACGACCTGACCTTCCGCGGCGACTTCCCGCTCAACACCGCCGGGGGCCAGCTCTCGTTCGGGCAGGCCGGCATGGCCGGCGGGATGCACCACGTCGTCGATGGTGCGCGGCAGGTCATGGGCCGCTCGGGTGAGGCGCAGGTGGGCGAGTGCAACACGGCGTTCGTGACGGGCAACGGCGGCATCATGAGCGAGCAGGTCGCCTTGCTGTTAGGAGGTGACTGACATGGGCGAGCCGCTGCCGATTCCGACGCCCGTCTCGCAGCCGTTCTGGGATGCGTTGCGCGAGCACCGGATTGTGATCCAGTATTCGCCGTCGGCGGACAAATACGTCTTCTATCCGCGCACGCTCGCCCCCGGGACGTTGGCCGACGATCTGGAGTGGCGCGAAATCGAGGGCGGGGGAACGCTGTACACCTACACTGTCGCGCGACGACCCACCGGTCCACCGTGGACCGAGAAGTTGCCGCAGCTGCTCGCGGTCGTCGAGTGGGATGCAGGCCCACGGGTCAGCACCGAACTGGTGGACGTCGACCCCGACGACATCCGGATCGGCATGCGGGTATCGCCGGTGTTCTGCGACACCGGAGACGTCACGCTGTTGCGGTACAGGCCCGCCGATGTTTGAGACGGTGCAGCAGTTGCTGCGGTCCCGCATGGCCGACGACACAGTCGCGATGATGCACGGCGAGAAGACCTGGACGTGGCGGGAGCACCTGCACGAGGCGTCCGCCGAGGCCGCGGTCCTGACAACCCGCCTCGACCGCACCCGGCCGGCGCATGTCGGTGCGCTGCTGGGCAATTCGCCGTCGATGCTGCGGTCGATGGCGGCCGGCGCGCTCGGTGGATACGTGTTGTGCGCGATCAACACCACCCGCCGCGGCGACGCCCTGGCCGCCGACATCCGTCGCGCCGACTGCCAAATCGTGCTCGTCGATACCGAGCACCTGGCGCTGCTCGAGGGGCTCGATCTGGGCGGCGCCCCCGTCCTGAATGTCGAGAGCGATTCGTATCACGAGGCGGTGGCGGCCGCGGGACCTCTGGTACCGCACGAGGTGCAGGGCGCCGACCCGATGATGATGTTCTTCACGTCCGGCACCAGCGGCGACCCGAAGGCGGTACTTTTCGCGCACGCGATGGCGGTCCTGTGCGGCGGGAGCCTTGTCGAGCGCTTCGAGATCACCTCCGACGACGTGTGTTACCTCTCGATGCCGCTGTTCCACTCCAACGGCGTCGTGGCCTGCTGGACGGTGGCGATCTACAGCGGCGCGGCGATGGTGCCGGCCAAGTTCTCCCCGTCGCGATTTCTGACCGACATCCGCAAGCATGGCGTGACGTACATGAGCTACGTCGGCAAGCCGTTGGCGCTGTTACTGGCGACTCCGGAGCGGCCAGACGATTCCGACACCACACTGCGTGCGGTGTTCGGCAACGAGGCCACCGAGCGCGATATCGAGCTATTCGCAAAGCGTTTCGGCTGCCGGGTGACCGACAGCTTTGGATCCAGTGAGTTCGCCGTCGTGGTGATGCGCGAGGATGGCACGCCGCCCGGCTCGATCGGAAGGGGCTATCCGGGGGTCAGCATCTATCACTCGGAGACCGTAACCGAATGTGCCGCCGCGGTTTTCGATGAGAACGGCGCCCTCGCCAACTTCGATGAAGCCGTCGGGGAACTGGTCAACACCTATGGGGTGGGCGGATTCACCGGGTACTACAACGATCCCGACTCGACCGCGGAGCGGATGCGACACGGCATGTACTGGTCGGGCGACCTGGCGTATCGGGACGCAGACGGCTGGATCTATCTGGCCGGGCGCACCGCCGACTGGATGCGAGTGGACGGGGAGAACCTCGCGGCCGGACCGATCGAGCGGATTCTCGAACGCCTGCCGGAGGTCAACCAGGTCGCCGTGTACGCGGTTCCCGACGAGCGGGTGGGCGATCAGGTGATGGCGGCGTTGGTGCTCACCGACGCGTTGTCGCCTAAGGAGTTTGAAGAGTTCCTCGCCGCTCAGCCCGACCTGTCACCCAAGGCCTGGCCGAGGTATGTGCGGATCAACACCGAACTGCCCCGCACCGCGACCAACAAGATCCTTAAGCGCGAGCTCATCAAGGCCGGCGCCACAGCGGGCGACGGAGTGTTGTGGGAACGGGAAAGCCGCGGGCGCGAATTCACTTGTAGTCCACCGGCCAGTGCTTGATGCCGGTGATGAACGGCGAGCGCAGGCGCTGGGGCTCCCCGGTCGGGGTCAGGTCGGGCAGGTGGTCCGCGATGGCGTTGAACATCAGGTCGATGGTCATGCGTGCGAGGTTCGCGCCGATGCAGTAATGGGCCCCGGTGCCGCCGAATCCCAGGTGCGGGTTGGGGAAACGCGAGATGTCAAAGGTGTACGGATCATCGAAGACGTCTTCGTCGAAGTTGGCTGAGCGGTAAAACATCACCACCCGCTGGCCTTCCTTGATCGCCACGCCGCCGAGCTCGGTATCGCACACTGCGGTGCGCTGAAACGCCGTGATGGGGGTGGCCCAGCGGATGATCTCGTCGGCGGCGGTCTTCGGCCGCTGCGCCTTGAACAACTCCCACTGGTCGGGGTTGTCGGTGAAGGCCATCATGCCCTGCGTGATCGAGTTGCGGGTCGTCTCGTTGCCGGCGATGCCCAGCGTGACGACGAACATGCCGAACTCCGCATCGGACAGTCCGCCGCCGTCGGCGTCGGCCTGGATCAGCGTCGTGACAATGTCTCGATCTGTTGGACCCGGCTCTTCGGCCTTGCGGGCCGCCAATTGCATTGCATACCACATCAATTCGCCCGCAGCCGTCAGCGAATTGTGGTGCGCGAACTCTGGGTCGTCGCTGCCGATCATCTGATTGGACCAGTCGAACAACTTGCCACGGTCCTCGGCCGGCACGCCGAGCAGCTCGGCGATGGCCTGTAGCGGCAACTCGGCGGCCACCTGAAGAACAAAGTCGCCTGAGCCCTCCTCGGCGGCGCGCTGCGCGATCCGCTGCGCACGCTCGCCGAGATCGGCCCGCAGCCGCTCGACGGCACGCGGCGTGAAGCCGCGGGAGATGATCTTGCGTAACCGGCTGTGTTCGGGGTCGTCCATCATGATCATCGAGGTCCGGCCGGCCTCAATCTGGCCCTGCGCCTGATCTTGCGGGTAGCGCGGCACGATGGACTTCGCGGCGGACGAAAAGACGTCGGTACGCAGCGAGACCTCGCGGACGTCGTGGTGCTTGGTCACCACCCAGTAGCCGCCGTCGCCGAACCCGCCTTGATCGAGCGGTTGCTCGTTCCACCAGATCGGCGCTGTACGGCGAAGCTCGGCCAACTCCTGCACCGGCAACCGGTGGGCGTAGATCTCCGGATCAGTGAAATCGAAACCGGGCGGGAGGTTGGGAGTGGCCATGGGATTGCTCCTTTGGACTGCTGTTGGGGTGATGCTAGACCCGTCGACACCGATAATCCGGTACTCCAGCAAGCCCGATGCGCTGGCGGCGCCGAGTTGTTCGAAACGGCGTGTGCGGCTGACAGGCGCGTTAAAGTTCTGTTTCTCGCCGGGGCGAAATGACCAGCGGTCGGAGGCAGCAATGTCGTATATGTTTGCAGCGCCGGGGATGTTGGCGTCGGCCGCGGCGGACGTGGCGGGCATCGGCTCGTCGCTGAGCGTCGCCAATGGAACGGCCGCGTCCTCGACCACAGCGGTGGTGGCCGCCGCCGAGGATGAGGTATCGGCAGCGATCGCGTCGCTGTTTTCCGGGCACGGTCGGGCCTTTCAATCGTTGAGCGCGCGGGCGGCCGCATTTCAATCGCAATTTGTGCAGGCGCTTCAGGGCGCGGGTCACGCGTACGCGGCGGCGGAGGCGGCAAATGCCTCGCCATTGGCGGCGGCCATGGACGGTGCCCAGAGCCTGGCGGTGTTTTCGCCCGTCGCTGCGGCGACCGGGCGTCCGCTGTTCGGTAACGGGGCCAACGGAACAGCGGTCAATCCGAACGGCGGCGCCGGTGGGATCTTGATCGGCAATGGCGGCAACGGCTATTCGCAAGCGGCTGGCTCCGGCCTGAACGGCGGAAACGGCGGCGCGGCGGGGATTTTCGGGCACGGCGGTAACGGCGGCACCGGCGGGTCGGGCGCCACCGGTGGGGTCGGTACCACCGGAACCCCGGGCGGAAATGGCGGCACCGGCGGCAATGGCGGCGGCGGGGGGGTAGGCGGAAACGGCGGCGCGGCCGGAGTGTTCGGCCATGGCGGGTCCGGCGGCGAAGGCGGCGCGGGCGGTACCGGCGGCGCTGGTGGCACCGGCGCGGCCGGCGCGGACGCGACCGCAGCGGGCGCAACCGGCGGCAACGCGGGCAATGGCGGCGACGGCGGTATAGGCGGCACCGGCGGTGCAGGCGGGGCCGGTGGCAAGGGGGGCGTGGGCGGCGCAGGCGCCAACGGCAACGGCGGCGATGGTGGCGCCGGCGGGGCGGCCGGTGTCGGCGGCCAGGGCGGTACCGGCGGGGCCGGCGACGCCGATACGCCCGATGGCGGCAATGGCGGCAATGGCGGCAATGCCGGTAATCCAGGCGGCGGCGGCAACGGCGGGGCGGGTGCCCACACCGGATCAGTTGGTGCGGGCGGGGCCGCGGCCACCAGCGGCGGCAATGGCGGCACCGGCGGGACCGGCTACAGCCCCATCGGCAGCGGTGCCGCCGGCAACGGCGGGGCCGGCGGACAGGGCGGTGACTACGGCCAGGGCGGCACCGGCGGAGCCGGCGGCAATGCCGCTAACAGCGGCCAGGGCGGCACTGGCGGCAACGGCGGACTAGGCGGTTCGCTCGCGGGCAGCGGCGGCGCGGGTGGCGCGGGCGGCAACGGAGCCGGCGCCGGGGACGGCGGCACCGGGGGCAACGGCGGGAACGCCAACGTGCCAGCGGCCAACGGCGGCGACGGTGGAGCCGGTGGCGACGGCGGGACAAGCGGCAACGGCGGCACCGGCGGCGTCGGCGGCGTCGGACAGGTCGGCGGCACCGGCGGCCAAGGCGGCCTCGGCGGCGCGACGTCGGGCAACGGCGGGAACGGCGGCACCGGTGGCGCCGGAGTGACCGCGGGCAACGGTGGAAACGGGGGCGCCGCAGGTTTGTCCGGCAACGGCGGCAACGGCGGGACCGGTGGGGCCGGAACCTATGGCGCAACCGGCGTGACGGCCGCCGACGGCAACGGGACCAACGGCACCGCAGGTCGCGCTGGCGGCGACGGCGGGGTCGGGGGCGCCGGCGGCACGGTATCCGGCAACGGCGGCAACGGCGGGGTCGGGGGCGCCGGCGGAGGCGGCGGCAACGGTGGCGACGGCGCCGAGGGAACGACCGGCGTGGCCGGCACGAACAACGGAGCCGGCACCAACGGCGGCAACGGCGGCAATGGCGGCGGGGGCGGCGAAGGCGGCCGGGGCGGCGCGGGAGGGACCGCCACCAACGGTGCCGCAGGGAGCGCCGGTGACGGTGGGACCGGTGGCCAGGGCGGCAATGCCGGCAGGGCCGGTGACGGTGGCGATGGCGCCGCCGGTACCGCTGCCAATCCCAACGGCGGCAGCGGCGGTAACGGGGGCAATTCAGGCTCCACAGCAGCCGGTGGCGCCGGCGGCGCGGCAGGCACCGGCGGCGGAGGGACCGCCGGCGCGACCGGGGTCACCGGCGTCGTGCCCACCAGCGGCGGCAACGGCGGCAACGGCGGCGACGGATACACCGCCGCCGCCGCGGGCCAGACAGGCGGCAACGGCGGCAACGGCGGCAACGGCGGCGCCACCGGTAACGGTGGCAACGGCGGGGCAGGCGGCGACGGCGGCGCCGGCACGAACGGCGCCACCAGCGCCAGCAATGGCACGGTCGGCGGGACCGGTGGCAAGGGCGGTAGCGGCGGCACCGGCGGATCGACATCCGGCAACGGCGGTGACGGCGGGGTCGGCGGTAACGGCGGCGCGGGGGGTAACGGCGGCAGCGGCACCGCCGGGGCGGCCGGCGCGGCGGGTGTCAACAACGGTGCCGGTGGCAACGCCGGTAGCGGTGGCAATGGTGCGGTCGGCGGCGCGGGCGGCCAGGGCGGGGCGGCCGGAACGGCAACGCATGGAGCTAACGGCAACGGCGGTGACGGCGGTGCCGGCGGTCAGGGCGGCAATGCCGGCGGCGGTGGCGGCGGCGGCAACGGCGCTGCGGGTACCGCTGCCAATCCCAATGGCGGCAATGGCGGCAACGGCGGTACCCCGGGTACGGCCGCGGCGGGCGGCGCGGGCGGCGCGGCCGGCACCGGGGGCGGCGGCACCCCAGGAGCCACCGGTGCGGCGGGCACCGTCGCCGTCGGCACCGGCAACGGCGGCAACGGCGGCGACGGCTATGACGCAGCCAGCGATCCCAACGCCGCCCCCGGCACCAGCGGGGGTAACGGCGGCGACGGCGGCACTGCCGCCGCAGTTGGCAATGGCGGCAACGGTGGAAACGGAGGCGCCGGCAAGGCCGGGGCGGCGGGCACCAACGGTGTCAACGCAGGCGACAGTGGCGGCGCGGGCGATACCGGCGGCAACGGCGGCGTCGGTGGTAACGGCGGGGCGGGCGGCACAACATCGGGCAACGGCGGCGTGGGCGGCACGGGCGGCGCCGGAGCAGCAGGCGGCGACGGCGGCAGCGGCGCCGATGGCGCACCAAGTAATTTGGGCACCTACGGCGGAATCGGTGGCGCTGGGGGCGATGGCGGCAACGGCGGTAACGGCGGCCTCGGTGGGGCGGCCGCGCACGGTATCGCCGGCAGCGACGGCGATGGCGGGGCGGGCGGCGACGGCGGCAACGGTGGCACGCCCGGCAACGGTGGGGAAGCCGTTGCATCGGAGGCCGACGGCGGTGTTGGTGGCACCGGCGGGGCCGGCGGCAACGGAGGAGCCGGCGGCTGGGCGGGCGTCGGCGGCAACGCAACCAGCTCTGGGGGCACTGGCGGCGCGGGCGGCGACGGCGGACTGGGCGCTGCCGGCGGCGGGGGCGGCGCCTCCACCGCCCCCAACACCAGCCCCGTATCGGACGCGGGCATGGGTGGCCTCGGCGGCGAGGGCGGACAGGGCGGTGCCGGTGGTGCGGGCGGCGGCGCCGAGGGATCAGACAACGCCGGTAATGGCGGCGTCGGTGGGGCCGGTGGCAACGGCGGCACCGGCGGCACGGGCGCCGACGGCGCAGCGGGCGTTGTCGGTGTCAACACGGGACAAGGTGGCAGTGGTGGCGACGGCGGCACCGGGGGCACCGGCGGCATCGGGGGCAACGGCGGGATCGGCGGAACGGCCGTGAACGGGACCGCCGGCAGCGACGGCGGCGGTGGCAACGGTGGCAACGGTGGCAGCGGTGGAACGCCTGGTGCGGGCGGCGACGGCGCCGTCGGCAGCGGAACTCAATTGGCCTACGGCGGCTCGGGCGGCAGCGGTGGCGGCGGCGGGGACGGCGGCGCGGGGGGCACCGCGGGCTCCGACGCCAACGGCGCGGTCGGCAATGGCGCCACCGCGGGCGCTGGCGGGGCCGGAGGCACAGGTGCCGCCGGCGGCGCAGGTGGGCAAGGCGGCAACGGCGAAGACCTCACGCCGGCCGGCGCGGCGGGCTGGGGTGGCGGTGGCGGTTCCGGCGGGACCGGTGGCGCCGCCTACGGATCAGACAACGCCGGCAACGGGGGAGTCGGCGGCGCCGGTGGGGTAGGTGGACTTGCGGGCAACGGCATTGCGGGCCTCGACGGCGACGGTTCCGGTGCCGGCGGCGACGGTGGCAGCGGCGGCCTCGGCGGCTTCGGCGGTGAAGGCGGCGCCGGCGGTGACGGCGGCCAGGCCACGGGATCAGGCAATGGCGGCAACGGTGGGGCCGGGGGGATTGGCGGCAGCGGCACCTCGGGCGGCAAAGGGGCCAACGCCGCAAGTAGCACCGGCTTCTTCTACGCGGGCGATGGCGGAAATGCCGGTGATGGCGGTGAAGGCGGCAGCGGCGGATACGGCGGGGCCGGCGGCAACGCCATCGGGACGGGCAGCGGAGGCAACGGAGGCGCCGGCGGCAACGGTGCGATCGGCGGCGGCGGCGGCGCGGCGGCCGGCGAGGGCGGCGACGGGAGCAATCTGGGCGGCTTCGGCGGTGAAGGTGGCGCCGGCGGAACCGGCGGCGTTGGTGGCAGCGGTGGCGCGGGCGGCACGAGCACCCTTGGCCACGGCGGGGATGGCGGGGCCGGCGGGACTGGCGCGAGCGGCGGATTCGGGTCCGCGGCCAACGCGAACGGCACCGGACCCAACGGCCCCACCTACGGCAGCGACGGCGGCAACGGCGGTAACGGCGGCTGGGGTGGAAACGGCGGCAGCGGCGGCAATGGACCGACTGGTGGCGGCGTCGCCGGCGCCGGCGCGTTCGGGGGCGCCGGGGTCGCCGGAGGGGCCGGTGGCGGAGGAATCGTGCCCGGCTCCGACGGCTACTCGGGCAGCGACGGCACCCACGGTTCCAACGGTCAACCCGGGAACACCACCTAGCCCGTTCAGCCCCCGACGGCGGCGGCTTCCTGCACGCCTTCGCGCGCACCCAGCATGGCCGCCCCGCTGACCACGGCCCGCTCGATCTGGCGCAGCGCGTGCACGGCGGTCAGGAACCGTCGGGTATCGGCGCTCGGTCCGTCTTCGCCGTCATGATGGCGCGCGACCGCCTCGGCGGCGTCGAGTTCGTCGGTGGTCGAGTTGACGCGCGCACCCGCTTCACCATCGATCAGGGCGACGAATGCGTCGATGTTGCTGCGGGTTTGGGCCGCCGCCGACGCAAAAGCGTGCGCGAGCCGTTCCGATCCGACCGGGTCGCCGTACTGCTCGGCGCTGCGGGCCAGGCTGCGTCCGTAACGATCGCACGCGCTGAACAGCCGCAGGCCACGTCGAATGCTGCGCCGGCTGGCGAGGCCGGCGACCCCGGCCAGCAGCGGCTTGGCGGTGACGCGGAACTGTTGCAGATTGCGGTCGAGTTCGCGGGCCTGCTCCGTCGGGCTCGCGGTCTCGTCCGCACCGAACATGGTCCGGGTCGAGATCTCGATCAGCGCGGAAAGGCTCGCCAGAAACGCGCGGGTGTCGTCTCGGATGGCGGTTCTGCTATTCGTCGGCAGCACCAGGATGGCGACGGCGACGCCGATCACCGCGCCGATCGCGGTCTCTTCGATCCGCAAAAGCAGCACGCCGAAAGAGAATTCGCCGAGCAATCCGTACAGCAGCGCGAGCATGGTGGTGATCCAGAACGTCATCAGGCTGTAGGTGACCGTCATGAAATAGAAGGCGCAGAACAGGCAGACGAAGATCGCCGCCAGTGAGCCGCTCGTATTGCCGGCGAACAGCGTGGCCACCAACACGCCGCAGGGCACGCCGAGGATCGTGCCCAACAGGCGCTGCCAACCTTTGGTGAGGGTCTCGCCCCACGAGTTGGTCCCGGCGAAGATCACGAACGCCGCGATCACCGCCCAGAACCACCGCGACGGCGACACCAACTCGCCGACGACGATCGCCAACGATGCGGCGACGGTCACCTGGATGGCCTGTCGCGTTGTCTGCCGCAGTCCAGCGCGTTCGGCCGATTCGGCGTCGTCGGTTTCGGCGGGGGCGACGTCGTCGGGTGCCGGCTCCGACTCGCGCCCGCTAACGGCGCTCTCGACCAACGCCCGCACTTCGGAAGTTGCTGTCGCAGCGTTGATTATCGCCAGCGCGAGGCGGCGCACGGCCGCCGTGGCCGGGTCATCGGATTCGGTCGGGCGCGGCTGCTGGTCGAGGACGTGCTGGGCCCGGCCCGCGGCGGCTTGGAGCCCGCCCTCCCGAGGTACTCGGATGGCGCGGGCGAGCTGGGAGAGCGCGGTGACCAGTTCGGCGCGGGTTTCGGCGGATATATCGGCCCCGACGTCGGCCGCCTGCCGACCCGCGGTGGCGACCCACTCGATGGCCAGCTCGGCGTCAAAGAGCCACGGCGCCAACTGCTCCGCCGTGACCCCGGGCCACAGCGCCGCGGCATCGGCCGTTTCCTCGATCTGGCTTTGCACCATCAGCGCAGTCTCGTTGAGCCGAATGGCGCGCGCCCGCATGCGGCGGCGCCGCCGCTCGTCGAAACGACCCGTGCGTACCGCCTCGGCCGTGGTGTCGACCACGATGGCCATCCGCGCCCGCAGCGCTCGAATTGTGGCTCGCAACACGCCTTCTGGCCGATCGGGTAGCACGTAGGCGCTCATCACATACGTGGACAGTGTCCCGACCACGACCGCGCCGATCATCCACGGCAACTCCGAAATCCTAGCGCTCAGATACAAAGTGAAGAAGTAGGCCATGAAAGCGACCATGCCCAGTGCCCGCCCGCGCGGCCCGAAGCGCCGGACGTACACCGCGCTGAACACGACGATCACGAACCCGACATCGGCGGCCACCTTGTGCGGCGCCAGCAGCGCGGCGGCGGTGAGCGACACCGCTGCGGGCAGGGGCAGCAGTGCCATCGTGATCCGCTGCTGGTGCGGGTCGGGCTCGTTGACCGACCGCGCCGCGATCATGGTGATGACGACGCCCAGCAGCGCGACCGTCAGCGGCTGGCCCGCGGCCTTGGTCAAAAAGAAGAGCGCCACCAGCGAGCAGCCCAGCGCCGCGGTCGTGCGGGTCGCCATCCGCAACCGCAGCAATCCGGGGTCAGAGCCGACCCACCAGGTGCGCGCTTTCTCGCAGATAATCGCCTGACCCCCTGTTCTGCTGGACACCACATGGTTACCCGAACTGCGTCGCGGCGGCCAAGCTAGTCTTCGACATCGTGACGGCGCCGACGCGGGCGAAGCTGGCAGACGGGCGTGACCTGCTGTTCTTCTCATTGCCAGGGCACACCCCAACCCCGCTCGAGGATCGCCGACCCCTGCCGCAGCGGGACCCGGACCAGTCCAAGCTGCGGTTCGACCAATCCACGGGGCAGTGGGTGATTGTCGCGGCGCTGCGCCAAGACCGCACCTACAAGCCGCCCCCCGACCAGTGCCCGCTGTGCCCGGGGCCGACCGGAACGACCAGTGAGGTGCCCGCCCCCGACTACGACGTCGTCGTCTTCGAGAACAGGTTCCCCAGCCTATCCGGCGAGGGCGCGCCGCAGGGCGCGCCAAGCGACGGCTTCGTGTCCGCGCCGGGCCACGGCCGCTGCGAAGTCATCTGCTTTTCCAGCCGGCACACCGCGTCGTTCGCCGAGTTGGAACCGGCGCACGCCCGCCTGGTCGTCGAGGCGTGGCGGCACCGCACTGCCGACCTGATGGCCGTCCCCGGCATCGAGCAGGTGTTCTGTTTCGAGAACCGCGGCGAGGAGATCGGTGTCACGTTGACGCATCCGCACGGCCAAATCTATGGCTACCCCTACCTCACGCCGCGAACCGCGACGATGCTCGCCCAGGCGCGTAAACACCGGATTCAAAGCGGCACCAACCTCTTTGGCGACCTGCTGGCCCGCGAGGTCGCCGAAGGCAGCCGCGTCGTCGCACGCACCGAGCTGTTCACGGCGTTCGTGCCGTTCGCGGCGCGCTGGCCGGTGGAGGTGCACATCTACCCGAACAGGTTCGTGCACAACCTCGTCGAGCTCGACGACGACGAGCGGGTCGGGTTCGCGCAGATCTACCTCGACGTGCTGAGGCGTTTCGACCGGCTGTATTCGGCTCCGCTGCCGTATATTTCGGCGCTGCACCAGTTCAACGACACCGACACCCAGGCCGACGGCTACTTTCACGTCGAGTTGATGTCGATCCGGCGCAGCGCAACCAAGCTCAAGTACCTGGCGGCCTCGGAGTCAGCGATGGACGCGTTCATCAGCGACGTCACGCCCGAAAGCGTGGCCCAGCGGCTACGGGACCTCGCCGGATGACGGTCCGCTATGCCGCGCCCGGACGGATCAACCTGATCGGCGAGCACACCGATTACAACCTCGGCTTTTCGCTGCCGATCGCGCTACCGCAACGCACCGTGGTGACCTTCACGCCCGATGACACCGAGGCGATCACGGTGGACAGCGATCGCGCCGAGAACGCGCAACGCATCGCGCTCGACACCGTCCCAGGCGACGTCGCGGGCTGGGCCGGCTATGTGGCGGGGGTGATCTGGGCGCTGCGCCAGGCGGGTTACCCGGTGCCCGGCGGCGCGATGTCGATCACCAGCGACGTCGAGATGGGGTCGGGCCTGTCGTCCTCCGCCGCGCTGGAATGCGCGGCGCTGGGCGCCATCGCCTCGGCCGCCGGTGTCCGGATCGAGGCGAAGGAACAGGCCCGCCTCGCCCAGCGCGCGGAGAACGACTACGTCGGCGCGCCAACGGGTTTGCTTGACCAGCTGTCCTCGTTGTTCGGCAGGGCGTCAACGGCGCTGCTGATCGATTTCCGCGACGTCAGCGTGCTACCCGTACCGTTCGACCCCGAGCCCAGCGGTGTCACGCTGCTGCTGATCGACTCGCGCGCCCGGCATCGTCACGCCGGCGGCGACTACGCGGCCCGGCGTGCGTCGTGCGAGCGGGCCGCCGCCGACCTGGGGGTGGCGTCGCTGCGCGAGGTCCAGGATCGCGGTCCCTCGGCCGTCGCCGCCGTCAAGGATCCACTCGATGCCCGACGTGCCCGCCATGTCCTGACCGAAAATCAACGGGTGCTCGATTGCGTTGCCGCCCTGAGTGACTCGGATTTCACGCAGGCGGGCAGACTCTTCACCGCCTCGCACCTGTCCATGCGAGACGATTTCGAAATCACCACCGAGCACATCGATTTGATCGCCGACACCGCAACCGGCGCGGGCGCGCTGGGTGCCCGGATGACGGGTGGCGGGTTCGGGGGCTGCGTGATCGCCCTGGTGCCGGTCACCAAGGCCGAACTCGTCGACGACGCGGTGCGACGCGCGGTGTCCGACGCGGGATGTGAAGCCCCGGTGATCACCCGAACGCATGCGGCCGCGGGCGCGGGGCCCGAGGGGTGAACGAACGCTCGCTCATTGCGGCCTGAACTTGATGGCGACCAGTTTCAGCCGGTCGACCGCCTCGCTGAATTCCGACAAGGTCGGTATGCGCTGCTCGCGGTATTTCAACCCGATCATCCTCTGGGCGCGCTTCACGCCGTAGGCCTGGCTGCACCGCAGATACAGGTCCGACACCACCGTGCGGTCCCCGATGAGCTCGCCGCGCATGGTGGACGTCTTGCCGTCGTACACCACCAGGGCGGGGGCGCCGCCACGGAAGTTCACCTTCCAGGCGGCGCCGGTCAGCGCGTACAGCTCGTTGTCGATGATGTGGGCGCTCACCGGAATCGTGAACTGCCGCCCGCTTTTTCGGCCGGTGAAGCTCAATACCATCAGCTGCTTGCCGAATGGTCCCGCCAGCGGCGTGCGCAGCAGGGCTTGCAAGAGCGGGTTGACGAGACGCAGCACTGCGTTGGGTGGATGCCCGACGTCTACCGCATACGACTGTTCTGCCATGCGATCAGAATGTCACAGCGACGGTCGGGACGAGCAGCCCTTTTCGCGAAGGATCCCGGCGAAGTTGGCCAGCGGAATCCGCGGAGTGATGTAGGCGGGCGGCACGCCGCCGGGCCCCCGCGCGGCCGGCATGTACAGGACCAGGTCGTCGCCGTCCAGGGCCCACGCCTGATAGCTGTCGGCCAGGTCGCCGTCGGGCCGGTCGGGCTCGAACCGCTCGACGGTAAACGGCGACCCGGTCAGCGCCTGCTGCACCAGCGGGCGCGCCACCGGCGGGATGGCCTTGAGCGGGTCCACGCCCGGACAGAAAAGATCGGCCAGTTGCAACTGTTTGCCGGCGCCCGGCGACAGATCGAACGTGAACGTGGTGATCTCGGCAACCGGATGCGGCATGGTCGCGAAGAGCCAATCGGCATGGAACACCACCGTTTTGGTGGTCGAATTGCGCGAAACCAGCGAATACGACAGCTTGGCGTCCCCGCTGCCGAGGTCGGTTTGCTCGTGATCGGTGAAGAATTTCCGCACGAACGCTGCGAGCACGGGTCCGGCGGTGGCGTTGTCGATGAGGTCGACGGGGTAGACGGCCGTGGCTTCCGCGTGAGCGCCGCCCGCGCCGTCCCTGCTCACCGTGCAGCGCCCTGCTTTCGCGTCCCACGCCCCACCCAGGTCGGAGCACAGCTTGTCGGGTGCCGGCGACGAAGCGCCGTGCGACGGGCGGGGGCTGCCCGAGCAGCCCGCAAATAGCAAGGCCAGCACGACACCGAGCACAGCGCGGCGTGTGGCAGTACCCATCCGACTCACAGACTCCTAGGCTTCGATCGGGATGGTAGCCGCCACGGGAGGGGATCAAACATGGCCAGAACGGACAACGACACCTGGGACATCACCGAAAGCGTCGGCGCGACCGCGCTGGGGGTAGCGGTGTCGCGCGCCCGCGAGACCGAGAGCGAGAACCCGTTGATCAGCGATCCATTCGCAAGGGTCTTCATCGACGCGGCCGGGGACGGTGTCTGGAACATGTTCGGGGTGTCGGAGTTGCCGGCAGAGATTGCCGAAGCCGAACCCGATGTGGCGCGCTGGCTGGACGGTCGGGTCGACTACATGGCTTGCCGCACAGCATTTTTCGACGGGTTCTTCCTCGATGCCGCAAACGCCGGGGTGCGACAGGCGGTTATCCTGGCGGCCGGCCTGGACTCGCGGGCCTACCGGCTGCCCTGGCCGGACGGGATGCGCGTCTACGAGCTCGACCAACCCAAGGTGCTGGACTTCAAGGCGGCAACGTTGCGCCGGCACGACTCCGAGCCGACCTGTCAGCGGGTCGAGGTCGCCGTCGACCTGCGCCACGATTGGCCAACGGCGTTGCAGCAGAACGGATTCGATCCCTCGGCCCCGAGCGCTTGGTCGGCCGAAGGGCTGTTGCCGTTCCTGCCCGCCGCGGCGCAGGACCTGCTGTTCGAGCGGGTTCAAGCGCTGACCGTGCCGGGCAGCCGGATCGCGGTCGAGGCGCCCGGGCCCGCATTCAACGATCCCGACGCCCGGGACCGGCAGCGGTCGCTGATGCGCCGCTACAGCGAGGTCGCTGCGCAGGTGGGCGGACGCAAAACCCCTGACTTCGAGGAGCTTTGGTACTTAGAGGAACGCGCCGACGTCGCCGCGGGGTTACGTGGGCGGGGCTGGGAGGTGTCGGCCACACCGGCCGACGAGTTGCTGACGCGCTATGGCCGGACCGTGCCCGAAGGGACACCGGACGGAAGGCCGCGGAGCATGTTCGTCTCCGCGGCCCGATCCGCCTCGGGTTAGCTGACCGTGATCGTGGTCTGGTCGTCGATGATGTTGACGCCGTCGTTCAACACGCCCTGATCGCTGTCGGCGGCGTCGGCGTCGAGTTCAAGCACGAAAACCGCACCCTGCACCGGGATGATCACGGTCTTCTGCGCGGCGAACCGCTTCGCGCCGTTCTTGGTGTAGCCGCCGCCCAGCTGCCATGCCTGAAAGCCGCTCAGCGTGGACGCCTGACCCGCATTGCCGTCGTATCCGGGCAGACCCTGCAGGTCACCCGGGGCGTACTGGAGGAGCTTGGCGGGGTCCACGTTGCCGGTCAGTTTGGACACCTGCGCCACGATGGTCGGCGGGTCGGCGGGGTTTGCGGGCTGCGCGAGAACGATGCCGCCGTAGGACGTGCCGGTGTTGGCGTCCGTGACCTTCCAGCCGGGGGGCACCGGCAGGTCGATGGTGGGGGACCCGGGGTCGCCGCGGTGGATGGGAGTCTCGGTGATCTTGTTCTCGGTGATGTAGTCGGCGATGGTCTTATGCCCCGACGCGCCCGGCGTGGCGCTGGTCGCGGACGAAGTCGCGGTGGAAGTCGAAGTGGAGGTGCTCGTCGACGTTGATGTCGTGCTGGACTTGTTGTCAGAACCGCAACCGACCAGCGCCAATCCCAGCGCACCAGTCGCGATTGCCGCCGTGAAGTACTTCATCAATCGGATCTCCCCAAAAAATGGGCCGGCACCAGCGCCGTCCTCGTCGAACTGAACACTAGCCGAGACGATGAAAACTTTGCTAGCACGTCTTTTCGGCGTGCATCCCACCAAATGCCCCACACGACCGGCGGTTTTGCAGTAAGGAACAGCTATGCGATTGCGCCGGGGAGTCATCGCGCTGACGGCGGTGCTGGCCGCCCTGGCTGTCGTCATCGCATTCATCGCCGCGGTCCCGCCGAAGGCCTACGACGGTGAGCCCGCATTCGTCAAGACTCCCGTCGAGCACGTCGACACCCTCATCGGCACCGGAACGGGCGGTGAGACGGTCGGCGAGATCGACAACTTCCCCGGCGCCACCGTGCCTTTCGGCATGGTGCAGTACTCGCCCGACACCGTCGACACCTACGCCGGATACAACTACGACAGAGAGCGCTCGACCGGCTTCAGCATGACCCACGCCTCGGTGGGGTGTGCGGCGTTCGGCGACATCTCCATGCTGCCGACCACCACCGCGCTCGGATCGCAGCCCTGGAACGCCTGGGAGAGCATCGCCCACGACGACACGGAGCAAGGCGTTCCCGGCTACTACACCGTGCGGTTCCCGGCCACCGGAGTGTCCGCTGAACTCACCGCAAGCACCCGCACCGGCGTTGGCCGGTTCAAGTACCCGCGCAACGGCCGGCCCGCGCTGCTGCACGTGCGCTCCGGCGCATCGCTGGCGGGCAACTCCCGCGCGACGATGCAGATCGGTGACGACAACACGACGATCACCGGGTGGGCGAGCAGCGGCGGCTTCTGCGACCAGAACAACACCTACACGGTGTATTTCGCGATGAAGTTCAGCCAGCCGTTCGCCGCCTACGGCACCTGGGACGGCTACGCGGTCTACCCCGGAGCGCGCACCGCGGCCTCGCGCTACAGCGGGGGATACGTGGAGTTCCCGCCCGGCTCGGAGGTCGAGGTCCACACCGCGATCTCCTACGTCGGTATCGACGGGGCCCAGGCGAACTTGGCGGCCGAGGGCACCACCGGCTTCGACGCGGTCCGCGCCGACGCATCTAAGCAATGGAACGACGCGCTGTCGCGCATCTCGGTGGCCGGCAGGGACGGCAACGAGTTGGACACCTTCTACACGTCCCTGTACCGATCCCTGTTGCACCCCAACACCTTCAACGACGCCGACGGTCGCTACATCGGTTTCGACGGCAATATCCACGCGGTCGACAAAGGACGCACCCAGTACACCAATTTCTCCGACTGGGACACCTATCGATGCCTGGCCGCGCTGCAGGCACTGCTCTTCCCGAAGCAAGCCAGCGACATGGCCCAGTCGCTGGTCAACGACGCGGTGCAAAGCGGATCGTTCCCTCGTTGGGCGCTGGCCAACGCCGCGACCGGCGAGATGACCGGGGACAACGTGGTACCACTGATCGCGAACCTCTACGCGTTCGGGGCCAAGGACTTTGACGTCAACACCGCGCTGCGGTACATGGTGCATGCGGTGATCACAGGCGGCATCGGGCTCAACGGTTATGTGGAACGGCCGGGCGCTCCGGCCTACACGCAGTTGACGTACGCGCCCACGACGGTCGGCCCCAGCGCCTCGATCACCGAGGAGTGGTCCGTCGACGACTTCGCCATCTCCCGGTTCGCCGATGCGCTCGGCGACGCCCCCACGGCCGACGCCTTCCAGGTCAGGGCGCAGTACTGGCAGAGCCTGTTCAACCCCAGCACGCATTACATCTCGCCGCGCAACTGGAGCGGGTTCTTCCCCGACGGCCCGGGGTTCGTCGACGACCCAAATCGCTTCGGCCAGTACGGATACGACGAGGGCAACGCCGATCAGTACCTGTGGTGGGTGCCGCACAACATCGCCGGGCTGGTGACCGCGCTCGGTGGCCGCAAGGCGGTGGCCGACCGGCTCGACCGGCTCACCGAAAAGCTCAACGAGGGACCCAACGAACCCTACCTGTGGGCCGGGAACGAGCCCTGCTTCGGGGTGCCGTGGCTGTACAACTACATCGGTCAACCGTGGAAGACTCAGCACACGGTCGATCGGGTCCGCGGTCTCTTCGGTCCGGTACCCGACGGCGAGCCCGGCAACGACGACCTGGGCGCGATGTCCAGCTGGTACGTCTGGGCGGCCTTGGGCCTCTACCCGAGCACGCCGGGAACACCGATCCTCACCGTCGCCGCGCCGATCTTCGATCGCGCCGTAATCACGCTTCCCGCAGACCAATCCATCCGGATCTCGGCGCCGGGCGCGTCGGCGCCGCGCCACCTGAAGTACATCCACGGCCTCACCATCGACGGCCACACAAGCGACAACACATTCCTTCCCGAGTCGATCATCCGCTCCGGCGGCGACCTGGCCTACACGCTGGCCGCCCACCCCGACAAGACCTGGGGCACCGCCGAGCCCTCGGCGCCGCCGTCGTTCGGTGCGGGTAGTTCGGCTGTGACAGTGAACATTTCCGAGCCCACCGTCGGGCTCACGCCGGGAAGCCGCGCGGCCGTGAAGCTCGATCTGCAACGGATGATCGACGGCCCCGGCGACTACACAGTCACCGGCGCACCCTCCGACGGCAGGATCACGACGGCGCCCGTCTCGGGTCACTTCGGCGCCGACGGATCGGCCAGCGTCGATGTCGTGATCACGGCGCAGTCGGTGCCCGACGGGTACTACCTGGTCCCGTTGACCACCACCGTCGGTCAGAGCAGCCGAAAGTCGTTGGTGTTCGTGGTCGTTCAGTCGGACGGCTAAACCATTTCCTTCTCGGTGAGCCACCGCATCACCGGCCAGCCCACGAAGACCGGAATCCAGCAGGTGAGCACGCGGTACAGCAGCACCGACGGCACGCTGACGGAACCGGCCAGGCCGAACGCGGCGAGACCACCGATGAGCGCCGCCTCGACGGCGCCGACACCACCCGGTGTGGGGGCGGCCGAGGCGAGGGTTCCACCGACCATCGTCACCACGGTGCAGGTGACGAAGGTCGCGCCGCCGCCGAACGCCTGGACGCTGGCAAACAGTGCCAGCGCCGCCCCGAGAGTTGTTCCGGTGCAACCGAGTACGATCAACCCCAGTCGGCGCGGTTCGCGGGCGAGGTCGGCCAGGTCGCCAGCGACCTCCTTCAGCCGTGGGCGCACGTCCGTCGCCAGCCACTTGCGCAGCTTCGGCACGAACAGGAACGCGCCGACGATACCCAGCGCCACGCCCGCGATCAGATACAGCACCGCGGCCTTCGGGACGAAATGCGACAGGTCGGCGTTCACGCCGGCAACCGTGCTGAAAAAGATCAGCAGCAGCACGTGCATGATCACCTGTACCGTCTGCTGCAACGCCACCGCAGCCGTCGCGCGCATGGTGGACAGCCCGCTCTTCTGCAGGAACCGCGTGCTCAGCGCGAGACCGCCCACGCCGGCCGGGGTGGTGGTCGCGGCAAAAGTGTTGGCTACCTGAGCAATTGACAGGGTCCAGAAGTTCACCTGGCCGTCGGTGGAAGCCCACAACGCGGCCGCCGCGCCGACGTACGTCAGCGCGGACACCGTCAGCCCCAGCAGCGCCCAGGACCAGTTGGCGGTCTTCAACCCGGAGAAGAATGTCGGGGCGGTGCTGATGAAGGGATAGGCGACATAGACCAGCGCACCCAGCAGCACCAGCTGGACGACCTGACCGCGGGTGAAGCGCGTGATGGTCGCAGTCTTGATCTGGTCGGCGCCCGTCTGTCGCTTCACCTCCGCGCGGGCGCTGGCCAGGGCGGCGTTCGCCCCGTTGACCGAATCGCGAATTCGTCCCGGCACACCGGCTTTGGTCAGCCGGCGCGACGCCGTCAGCACCGCGTCCTTGCCGAACGCGTCGATCGCCGCGCCCACCGCTGATTCCGGGTCGTAGAGCGCTGACGTCGTCACCAGCAGCTGGGCCAGGTCGGATTGGAGTTGAGGGTCGCCGGCGCCGTACTCCGCGCTACCGAATCCGCCGAACAGCACCGACCCGTCGTCCACGGTGATTTCTCGCACGTTGAGGTCGCCGTGCGAAATCTGGGTGTCGTGCAGCGCCGCCAGCGACTCCCAAATACGGGTCACCGGCGTCGCTTCCGCGCATTCCGCGATGGGGACGCCGCGAACGGTCTTGTGCGCGTACAGCGTCCATCCCCGTTCGAGTTCGGCGACCGCGACGGGCGCCGTGTTCGCCAGGCCCAGTTCGGCGACGGCGATGGCCATCAACGCGCGGTGTTCCACGGTGCGCTGCATGGACGTCTGCAGCGGCGCGGTCTCCGACCCGCGCAACCTGAGTTTCCGCCAAAGCTGGCGCAGTGTTCCGCGGCTGCGCTGATGCGGTCCGTACAGCTCGACCACCGCCGCCGCTGCAGATTCCGCGCACGCGGCCGAAAGCACCAACGGCCCGGGCCCGGCCGGGCGCACCACCCTGAGTCCGGTGACCAGGAACCCGCGGCGGGCCATCGCCCGAACCGTATCGTCCAGCGGCACTTCCAGCGCCGGGGTGCCGACGACGAGGACCACCAGCGACCCGACCACCCACCCCACGGCCAGTCCCAGGACCGCGCGGTCGGGCACCACGGCGCTCACGACGAGGTGGATCGGCACGAACGCCAGGAGCAGCGTCCACCACCAGTGCCGCCAGCGGGCCGGCAGCCACGGGCCGGACACCGTGAGCACCGCCGCCAGCATCGCGATCCAGCGCGGGTCGTCGAGAAATTGCGCCAGCACCGTGTTGAGCCGGTCGGACAGGTCGAAGTGCCAACGGGGCGCCGCGATGCCGTTGCCGCTGATCGAGAACGGCAGGATCGCGAGCGCCCCGGCGGCCGCGTAGGCCCCCAGCAGTTTCCACTGCCGCCTGATGATCAGCGCAATCAGGATCACGAACGGCAGCGCCAGGATCGCGATGCCGTAGATCAGGTACACCACGTTCGACTGTGTGGGGGAGAGCACCCCGACGATCTCGGAGATGGATTTCTCCAGCGCGACCCAGCGCGGGCGGGTGATCAGCGAACTCGTGATGATCAGCGCGAGCAGCGCCGTGGCGAGGATGAGCCGCAGGATGTCGTTCGTGCGCCGGGGCATGGGTTGCAGCAAGTTGCCCGAAACGACGATTTCTCGCCCGTCAACTCGCATGTCGCCAGGATCCCTTTCGGACCAGCCGCGTTGTTAGCGACCCGCCGACAACTTAACCGGATGTACGTCTTGACGGACAGCTTGCTCACATGTGGCGCGCGTAGGGTTCGTTAGGTAGGCGTACTAGCAAATAGGGGAGGAACGTGCCCGTGGCCAGGACCGACAACGACACGTGGGAGATCACCGAGAGCGTGGGCGCGACGGCCCTGGGGGTCGCGGCGGCGCGCGCCGCCGAGACCGAGAGCGAGAATCCGCTGATCAGCGACCCGTTTGCCCGCGTGTTCCTGGACGCCGCCGGGGAGGGCCTGTGGAACTGGTTCTCGGCTCCCGACCTGCCGGCCGAGATCGTCGAGGCCCAACCCGATCTGGTGCCACGGATGCGGGGCATGGTCGATTACATGGCCGCGCGGACGTCGTTTTTCGATCAGTTCTTCCTGGACGCGGCCCGCGCGGGCGTGCGGCAGGTGGTGATCCTGGCCGCGGGGTTGGACTCGCGGGCGTGGCGGCTCGCCTGGCCGGACGGCGTCACGGTCTACGAACTCGACCAGCCTCAGGTGCTGGAATTCAAATCCTCGACGCTGCGCGAGCACGGTGCGCGGCCGACCGCCAACCTGGTGCCCGTTCCGGTCGATCTGCGCCACGACTGGCCGGCCGCGTTGCGTGCGGCCGGCTTTGACCCCTCGGCGCCCAGCGCCTGGTCGGCCGAGGGCCTGCTGCCGTTCTTGCCGGCCGCGGCGCAGGAATTGTTGTTCGAGCGCGTTCAGGCGCTCGGCGCCCCGGGCAGCCGGATCGCCGTCGAGGCGCCGGGCCCGGACTTCCTCGACGAAGCCACTCAGGCCAAGCAACGCGAGAACATGCAGCAGGTGCGCGAGCTGATGGCCAAGCTGGAGCCCGAGCGCGACATCCCCGACGTTACTGATCTGTGGTATTTCGAGGAGCGCGAGGACGTCGGCGACTGGTTGCGCCGCAACGGCTGGGACGTGACTGAGCGGCCGGCCGAGGAGTTGATGGCCAGTTACGGCCGCACACCACCGGACGTCGAAGACGCAGCGCCCAAGACACATTTTGTAGCCGCCGAGCGAACAGGAGAGAAGTAAACGTGGCCAGAACCGACAACGACACCTGGGAGATCACCGAGAGTGTGGGGGCGACTGCGCTGGGTGTGGCGTCGTCGCGCGCCGCGGAGACCCGCAGCGAAAACCCTTTGATCAGTGATCCTTTCGCGCAGGTGTTCCTCGATGCCGTGGGCGACGGGGTGTGGAATTGGCACTCCGGGCCCGAGCTGCCCGCCGAGCTGCTCGAAGCCGAACCCGACCTGCCGCTGCAGATGCAGTCGATGGTCAGCTACATGGCCTGCCGGACAGCCTTTTTCGATGAGTTCTTCCTCGAGGCAACCCGCGGTGGCATTCGTCAGGTGGTGATCTTGGCCGCGGGCCTGGATGCCCGGTCGTGGCGGCTGCCCTGGCCCGACGGCGTGACGGTCTACGAGCTCGACCAGACCAGGGTCCTGGATTTCAAACTGTCGACGCTGACCCAGCATGGTTCCGAGCCCGCGTGCAATCGGGTCGAAGTGGCGGTCGACCTGCGGCACGATTGGCCAGCGGCATTGCGGCAGGCCGGTTTTGACCCGTCGGTGCCCAGCGCGTGGTCGGCGGAGGGTTTGCTGCCGTACCTTCCTTCCGCGGCGCAAGACCTGCTGTTCGAGCGGGTTGACGGGCTCACTGCCCCCGGCAGTCGGGTCGCGATCGAGGCACTGGGACCGAAATTCCTGGATCCCGAGCTTCGCGCCAAGCGTCGTGACCGGATGGAGCGGATCCGCGCCATCGCAGCCGAAGTCGACCCGCAACGCGATATTCCCCGGACCGACGAGCTCTGGTACTTCGAGGAACGCGAGGACGTCGGCGAATGGTTCGGCCGCCACGGCTGGGACGTGACCGCGACGCCGTCTCCGGAGTTGATGGCGGGCTATGACCGTCGCCCGGCCAAGGAGGTCGAGGACCTGGTTCCGGGGAACATCTTCACGGCCGCGCACAAGCCTTCTGCTTGACGCACCTGCGGTTCGTGCGACGCGCGGACGGATTGACCTACGAATTCGTCCGTGACGGTGATGCCTACGGATACCCGTCGTATCGTCGGGTGGACCTCGACCTCTGGTGTCGACGACTCGCGGGCTTCGGCTGGGCGGTGTGCAACGGTTCCGGTGAGGTTTCAGCCGGCCGTTCGACGACGCCGGCGATGGTGACCTGCTGTACGAGATGGTTCGCGCTGCGCCGTAATCCCTTACGACATTAGACGCTGCGTCGAGCCGATCGGTTCCATCTAATTTCTTCGTAATCCCTTGTGCCGCTTTGGCTTTCTCTGTCGGTGGTGCTTCCTAGTATTAAGACGTGGGTTACACGAGTCGCGAGGAGATCGTCGAAGTTTTCGACGGGCTCGACGCGGCGCTGGACCGCCTCTGCGGTCTGGCCTTTGACGCGTTGACCACCCCGGAACGATTGCGCGCGATGGAGCGCCTCGAACGCGCTGCCCGCCGCCTACGCGCACCCCAGCACGCGTTGATCAACCAGCTCGACGCACAAGCCGGTGAAGCGGAGTTGGGCGGCACACTGCGCTCAGCACTGGCCGACCGGCTGCGTATTACCAAGGCCGAAGCCAGCAGGCGCATCGCCGAAGCCGATGACCTCGGAGAACGCCGCGCACCCAGCGGCGAGCCGCTGGCACCACGGTTGACCGCGACCGCGGCCGCCCAACGCGACGGTCTCATCGGAGACGGGCACGTGCGGGAGATCCGCCGCTTCTTTGACCACCTGCCCACCGAGATCGACCTGGGTACCCGCGAGGCCGTCGAACTTGTGCTGGCCACCAAGGCCACCGAGTATCGCCCCGACGAACTCGCCGGACACGCCCAACAACTCATGGACTGGCTGCACCCCGACGGCGACTTCAGCGACCAAGAGCGCGCCCGCAAACGCGGCATCGTGATCGGCAAGCCCGAATTCGACGGCATGACCCGCCTGAGCGGCCTGCTCACCCCCGAGCTACGCGCGGCCATCGAAGCCGTGCTCGCCAAACTCGCCGCCCCCGGCGCGTGCAACCCCGACGACGAAACACCCGTCGTCGACGAGGAACCCGATGCGGATGCGGTGGGCCGCGATCACCGCTCGACCGCCCAGCGCAACCACGACGCTTTTCTGGCCGGGATGCGCGGGCTGATCGCCTCGGGAAAGCTGGGCCAACACAACGGGCTACCCGTGTCCATCATTGTCACCACCACCCTGCAAGACCTCGAGGCCGCCACCGGCAAGGGCGTCACCGGTGCAGGCACCCTGGTGCCGATCTCCGATGTCATCCGCATGGCCCGCCACGCGCACCACTACCTGGCGATCTTCGACAACGGCAAATCCCTGGCGCTGTATCACACCAAGCGCCTGGCTTCCCCCGCGCAGCGGATCATGCTCTGCGGCAAGGAACGTGGCTGCACCATGCCCGGCTGCGACGCACCGGCCTACCACAGCCAAGTGCACCACGTCACAGGCTGGACCACCACCCACCGCACCGACATCGACGACCTCACCCTGGCCTGCGGCCCCGACAACCGCCTTGCGGAAAAAGGCTGGACCACCCGCAAAAACGCCAAAGGCGACACCGAATGGATCCCACCCCCACACCTGGACTACGGACGCCCCCACACCAACACCTTCCACCACCCCGAAAAGCTCTTACGCGACGACGATGACGACGACGCGGCATGACGTAGGGGAAGGCGACACACTGGTCTGGCCACTTGACGTCAGACGTGTGACCAATCACACTCAACCGCATGCCGCTGCAGCCGGTGACTCGTCGATCGGTGCCTGAAGAGGTCTTCGAGCAGATCGCTGCCGACGTGCTCAGCGGCGAAATGCAGCCCGGCGAGTCACTGCCCAGCGAGCGCCAGTTGGCCGACGTCCTCGGCGTTTCCCGGCCCGCGGTCCGCGAAGGCCTCAAGCGGCTGTCGTCGGCCGGGCTGGTCGAGGTGCGCCACGGTGGCCTCACCACCGTACGCGACTTCCGGCGCCATGCCGGGCTGGATCTGTTGCCCCAATTACTCTTTCGCCACGGCGAGCTGGACCCCACCGTCTTCCGCAGCATCCTCGAGGCCCGCCTGCGCATCGGCCCGAAGGTCGCAGAACTGGCTGCCGAACGGCACGGACCCGATTTGGAAAGAGCGCTCGAAGATTCGCTGCGCACGCTGGAAACCGAGACAGACCTACTCGAGTGGCAGCGCCAAGCACTCGAATTCTGGGAGCACGTGGTCGACGGCGCCGGGTCGATCGTCTATCGCTTGATGTACAACGCATTTCGCGATGCTTACGAGCCGGCGGTTGGCGCCTTGGCCGGGAAGATGACGGCCGACGTCAAGCGTCCCGAGGCCTACCGGAAACTGGCGGACGCGATCCGCTCGGGCAACACCGCCGGCGCGAAGAAGGCTGCCGAGCAGGCGCTTGAACACGCCAACGCGGCATTGTTAAACGCCATCGCCGCGAAGCGGAAACGCCGATGACCACCCAGAGCATGGCCACCTACCTCCGCGGGCAACTTCAGCCCGGGATCGACGCGGTCGGCGGCTTCTACCGGACCTGTGTGCTGACGGGCAAAGCGCTGTTCCGCCGACCCTTTCACTGGCGCGAGACAATCGAGCAGGGCTGGTTCATCACCAGCGTCTCGCTGCTGCCCACTCTGGCGGTCTCCATCCCGCTGACCGTCCTCATCATCTTCACGCTCAACATCCTGCTGGCCGAGTTCGGCGCCGCCGACATCTCCGGCGCCGGGGCGGCGCTGGGCGCGGTCACCCAGCTCGGCCCGCTGACCACCGTGCTGGTCATCGCGGGAGCCGGGGCGACGGCGATCTGCGCCGACCTCGGCGCACGCACCATCCGCGAGGAGATCGACGCGATGGAGGTACTGGGCATCGACCCCATCCACCGGCTGGTGGTACCCCGCGTCGTCGCCGCAACCATCGTCGCCACTTTGCTCAACGGTGCGGTGATCACCATTGGCCTGGTCGGCGGCTTCATCTTCGGTGTCTATATCCAACACGTCTCGGCCGGCGCCTACGTCGGTACCCTCACGCTCGTCACCGGGCTGCCCGAAGTCGTGATCTCCGTGATCAAGTCGGCCACCTTCGGCATGATCGCCGGCCTGGTCGGCTGCTATCGCGGGCTGACCACCAAGGGCGGTCCCAAGGGTGTCGGCACCGCGGTCAACGAGACGCTGGTGTTGTGCGTGATCGCGCTGTTCGCGGTCAACGTGGTGCTGACCACCATCGGCGTACGGTTCGGGACGGGGCGGTAGATGAGCCAATCCGCCGCTGTACTAAGGGCCCGCTACCCCCGAACCGCGGCCAACATCAACCGCTTCGGTGGCGGCGCGGCCCGACGGCTGGAACAGATGGGGATCTTCGCGAGGTTCACCCGGATCAGCCTGGTGGAGATCGGCTGGGCGCTGCGGCGCTATCGCCGCGAGACCCTACGGCTGACCGCCGAAATCGGGATGGGCACGGGCGCGATGGCCGTCCTGGGCGGCACTGTCGCGATCATCGGCTTTGTCACGCTGTCCGGCGGTTCGCTGATTGCCATCCAGGGCTTCGCATCGCTGGGCAACATCGGCGTCGAGGCGTTCACCGGATTCTTTGCCGCACTGGCCAATACCCGCATCGCCGCGCCCATCGTCGCCGGCGTCGCGCTCGCCGCCACGGTCGGCGCCGGTGCCACCGCCCAATTGGGTGCCATGCGGATCAGCGAGGAGATCGACGCGCTGGAGGTGATGGGCATCAAGTCGATCGCGTTTCTGGTCTCCACCCGGATCCTGGGCGGCCTGGTGGTGATCGTGCCGCTCTACGCCCTGGCCCTCGACATGGCGTTCACCTCCGGCCAGGTCGTCACGACGGTGTTCTACGGCCAGTCGAATGGCACCTACCAGCATTACTTCCGCACCTTTCTGCGCCCCGAGGATGTGGGGTGGTCGGTGGTGCAGGTCGTCGTCATGGCGGTGGTCGTGATGATCAGCCATTGCTACTACGGCTACAACGCCAGCGGCGGGCCGGTCGGCGTTGGGCAGGCCGTCGGCCGCTCGATGCGCTTCTCGCTGGTCTCCGTCGTGGTCGTTGTCCTGTTGGCCGAGTTGGCGCTCTACGGCGTCGACCCGAACTTCAATCTCACGGTGTAACCGCGATGCGCAAGCACCGACGGGCCTGGCTGTACGTGGAGGGCGTGGTCCTCCTGCTCGTCGGAGCGCTGGTTATGGTGTTGGTGTACAAGCAGTTTCGCGGGGACTTCACCCCGAAGACCGAGCTGACCATGGTGGCCTCGCGGGCCGGACTGGTGATGGAACCGGGATCCAAGGTCACCTACAACGGGGTGGCGGTCGGCCGGGTGGCCACCATCTCCGAAATTCAGTCCGAGGGCAAGCCGGCGGCCAAGCTGATGCTGAACGTGGACCCGAAATACATCAAGCTGATTCCGCAGAACGTGGTGGCCAACATTGAAGCCGCAACCTTGTTCGGAAACAAGTACGTGTCGCTCACCGCGCCGGACGACCCGAAGCCGCAACGGATCTCGCCGCGCGACGTGATCGACGTGCGATCGGTCACCACCGAGTTCAACACGCTGTTCGAGACCATCACCTCGATCGCCGAGAAGGTCGATCCGATCGAGCTGAACGCCACCCTGTCGGCGGCGGCGCAGGCGCTCGATCGGCCTGGGTGGCAACTTTGGCGAGGCCATCGTCGGACGGCAATCAGATTCTGGCGACAGCTGAATCCCAAGATGCCGCAGTTCGCCTACGACGCGCGGCGGTTCGCGGATCTCGGGGACGTCTATGTCCGCGCCTCGCCGGACCTGTGGAGCTTCCTGCAGAACGCGACGGTCACGGCGCGCACCCTCACCAAACAACAAGGCGAGCTGGATGCCGCACTCCTCGCGGCGGTGGGCGCGGGCAAGAGCGGCGAAGACATCTTCACGCGGGGCGGCCCATTCCTATCGCGCGGAGCGGCCGACCTGGTACCCACCGCGGCGCTGCTGGACACCTACAGCCCCGCACTGTTCTGCACGGTCCGCAACTTCCACGACGCCGCGCCCAAAATCGCGCGGGCGGCCGGCGGCAACGGCTATTCGTTGTCGGCCGCGGGGACGATCCTGGGCGCGCCCAATCCCTATGTGTATCCGGACAATCTGCCTCGGGTGAACGCGCACGGCGGACCCGGTGGACGCCCGGGTTGCTGGCAGCCCATTACCCCGCAGCCTGTGGCCGGCGCCGTATCTGGTGATGGACACCGGCGCCAGCCTCGCGCCGTACAACCACTTCGAGCTCGGCCAGCCGATGTTCAGCGAATACGTGTGGGGACGCCAATTCGGGGAGAACACGATCAACCCATGAGAACCACCGGCACGGCAGTCAAACTCGGCATCCTGTGGATGGTGCTGTTGGCCTTCACCGTCACGATCGTGATCGTCTTCGGCCAGATGCGGTTCGATCGCACCACCGGCTACTCGGCGATGTTCAGCAACGCCAGCATGCTGAGGGCCGGACAGTTCGTCCGCGCCGCGGGGGTGGAGGTGGGCAAGGTCTCAAAGGTCACGCTGATCGACGGGGACACCAGGGTTTTGGTGGACTTCACCGTCGACAGCGACCTGCCATTGGACCAGGCGACGACGGCGTCCATCCGCTACCTGAACCTGATCGGCGACCGCTACCTCGAGCTCAATGACGGCGAAAGCGGAAGGCTGCTGGCCCCGGGCGGCACCATCCCGATCGAGCACACTCAGCCCGCGCTGGACCTCGACGCGCTGATCGGCGGGTTCCGCCCGCTCTTCAAGGCGCTGGATCCGGACAAGGTCAACAGCATCGCCCAGTCGATCATCACGGTGTTCCAGGGACAGGGCGCCACCATCAACGACATCCTCGACCAAACCTCGTCGCTCACCTCCACGCTGGCCGACCGCAGCCAGGCGATCGGCGAGATCATCACCAACCTGAACACGGTGCTGGCCACCACGGTCAAGCATCAGCAGGAGTTCGACCGCACGGTCGACAAGTTGGAGCTGCTGATCACCGGACTCAAGAACCGGGCCGACCCCTTGGCCGCGGCGACGGCACACATCAGCAACGCCGCGGGCACCCTCGCCGACCTGCTGAGCGAGG
Organism: uncultured Actinomycetota bacterium; assembly: GCA_963758775.1. Classification (GTDB taxonomy): domain Bacteria; phylum Actinomycetota; class Actinomycetes; order Mycobacteriales; family Mycobacteriaceae; genus Mycobacterium. The sequence continues at coordinate 560,402 of CAVWWU010000006.1, read as the reverse complement.
ACCGGCCGCTACTGCACAACACGGTCGGGGAACTCGAGGGCGTCCAGCAGCCGATCATCGACCAGCTACCAAGCCTTGACGAGGTGTTGCGCAAGCTGCCCGACGCCTACCGGATCATCGGCCGCGTCGGCGGCATCTACGGCGACTTCTACAACTTCTATCTCTGCGATATCTCACTGAAGGTCAACGGATTACAGCCGGGTGGACCAGTCCGTGTCGTCAAGCTCTTCGGGCAGCCCACCGGGAGGTGCACCCCACAATGAGAACCCTCACGGAGTTCAATCGGGGCCGGGCCGGCCTGATGGGCGTGGTGGTGACCCTGCTCGCAATTGGTGTGGGGCAGAGCTTTACCAGCGTCCCGATGCTGTTCGCCACACCCACCTACTACGCCCAATTCATCGACACGGGCGGTCTCAGCACCGGCGACAAGGTGGAGATCGCCGGCGTCGAGGTCGGCCTGGTGCGCTCACTGGCCATCCACGGCAACCGCGTCCTCATCGGGTTCTCGCTGCCCGGCCGGACCGTCGGGATGCAAAGCCGGGTCGCCATCCGCACCGACACCATACTGGGCCGCAAAAACATGGAGATTGAGCCGCGCGGCGCACAACCATTGCAGCCCAACGGTTTTCTCCCGTCGGCGCAAACCAGCACGCCCTATCAGGTTTACGACGCGTTCGTCGACGCCACGAAGGCCGCGGCCGGTTGGGACGTGGAGGCCACCAAGCGTTCACTGAAGGTGTTGTCGGAGACCTTCGATCAGACGGCCCCGCATCTCGGTGCCGCGCTCAACGGGGTCAAAGTCTTCTCCGACACCATCGGTCAACGGGGCGACCAGCTCAAGCAACTGCTGGCGAACGCCAACAAGATCGCTCGGGTGCTGGGCGACCGCAGCGGACAGATCGACGGGCTGCTGGTCAATGGCAACACCCTGCTGGCCGAGTTCAAGGAACGCAGCCAGGCGCTGAGCGTCCTGCTGAGCAACGTGTCGCAGGTGTCGACCCAGGTATCCGGTCTGATCAGAGAAAACCCCAACCTCAACCATGTGCTGCGGCAGTTGAGCACGGTCAGTGACGAGCTGGGGAAGCGCAAGAAGGAGCTCTCCGATGTGCTGATACTGCTCAGCCGCTACACCGCCGCCCTGACGGAAGCCGTCGGTTCCGGACCGTTCTTCAAGACGATGGTGGTGAATCTGCTTCCCTCGCAGATCCTTCAACCGTCGGTCGACGCGTCGTTCAAGAAGCGCGGCATCGACCCCGAGGCGTTTTGGCGCAGCGCCGGGCTGCCGACGTTCCGGTTCCCCGACCCCAACGGCGCCGGGTTCCCCAACGGTGCGCCGCCTCCGGCGCCACCGGTGCTGGAGGGCACGCCGGAGCACCCGGGGCCCGCCGTGCCGCCGGGATCGCCGTGTTCGTACACCCCGGCGGCCGGCGCGGCCCCGCGTCCCGATAACCCGCTGCCCTGCTCCGGCGCCGCGGTTGGCCCGTTCGGCGGGCCGGCCTTCCCGGCGCCCCTCGACGTCGACACCTCGCCGCCGAATCCACAGGCGCCACCGCCGGCACCCGGCGTGCCGAGCGCGGGACGACCCGGTGAGGCGCCGCCCACCGTGCCCGGCACCCCGGCGCCGCTGCCGACGATCGCGCCGCCGGGGGCGCGGACGGGGCCCGCCCGATGAGCACCATCTTCGACATCCGCGACCTGGTAGCGAAAGTGCCTCGCAAGGCGATCTTTATCGGCGCGCTCGTCGCGGTTCTCGGCATCGTTGGGGCGATGGCCGGACGCGAGCTCTACCGGACGCTGACCACCAATTCGGTGGTCGCCTACTTCTCCGAGGCGACCGCGCTCTACCCGGGCGACCGAGTCGAGATCATGGGTGTGCGAGTCGGTTCGATCGACAAGATCGAGCCGACCGGCGACAAGATGCGGGTCACCTTCCACTACAACAACAGGTACCCGGTGCCCGCCAACGCCACCGCGTCGATCCTGAACCCCAGCCTGGTGGCCTCGCGCACGATCCAACTGGCACCGGCCTACGAGAGCGGCCCGGTGCTGAAGGACGGTGCCGTGATCCCGATCGAGCGCACCCAGGTACCCGTCGAGTGGGATCACCTGCGCGACTCCATCAATGGGATCCTGCGCCAGCTCGGGCCGACCCCCGACCACCCGAAGGGTCCCTTCGGCGAGGTCATCGAATCCGCCGCGGACAACCTGGCCGGCAAGGGCAAACAGATCAACGAGGCCCTCAACAGCTTGTCGGACGCGTTGACCGCGCTGAACGAGGGGCGCGGGGACTTCGTCGTCATCACCCACAGCCTGGCGCAATTCATCACCGCGCTGTACCGCAACGACCAACAGTTCGTCGCACTCAACGACAACCTGGCCCAGTTCACCGACTGGTTCACCAAATCCGACCACGACGTGGCCGACACCATCACGCGCGTCGACGGCGTGCTGGCCGACGCCCGAAAGTTCATCGGCGACAACGGGTCGGTGCTCGCCCACGACGTCAACAACCTGTCCGACGTGACCACCACCATTCTGCAACCGGAGCCGCGCGACGGCCTGGAAACCGCGCTGCACGTGCTGCCCACCTTCGTCGGCAACTTCAACAACCTCTACTACCCCGCGCACGGTTCGCTCGGCGGACTGATCGAATTCCCGAGCTTCGCGAACCCAATTCAGTTCATCTGCAGTGCCATTCAGGCCGGCAGCCGGCTGGGGTATCAGGATTCCGCCGAGCTGTGCGCGCAGTACCTGGCGCCCGTGCTCGACGTCATCAAGTTCAACTACCTTCCGTTCGGCGTGAACCTCTTCGGTTCGGCCGCCACCCTGCCCAAGGAGGTGGCTTACTCCGAGGACCGGCTGCACCCGCCGCCCGGCTTCAAGGACACCACCGTCCCGGGGATCTTCGCGCGGGATACCCTGCTCTCCTACGGCAACCACGAACCCGGCTGGGTGGTCGCGCCCGGCATGCAGGGCACGCAGGTCCAGCCGCCGACGGCCAACATGCTGACGGCGGAATCGCTGGGCGAACTCATGGGCGGCCCGGACGCGCCACCCCCGCCGCCCGGGGACAACCTGCCCGGCCCGCCAAACGCCTACGACGAGACCAATCCACTTCCGCCGCCTTGGTATCCGCAGCCCGCGCGACCGGGGCCGGGTCAGTGAAGCGCCTCCTGGTGTTCCTGGCGGTTGCGGTGGTGCTGACGTCGTGCACGTGGCGTGGCATCGCCAACGTGCCGCTGCCGGTCGGGCGGGGCACGGGGTCGGGCCACATGACGGTCTATGTGCAGGTGCCGGACACGCTGGCGCTCAACACCAACAGCCGGGTCCGGGTCGCCGACGTCTGGGTCGGCACAGTGCGCGACATCAGGCTGAAGCACTGGATCGCGACGCTGACGCTGGATCTCGATCCGGCCGTGCAGCTTCCGTCGAATGCGACCGCGAAGATCGGCCAGACCAGCCTGCTCGGCACGCAGCACGTCGAGCTGGCGGCGCCGGCGAATCCGTCGTCGCGGCCGTTGCGCAACGGGGACACCATCGCGTTGCCGAACTCCTCGGCATACCCGACCGTCGAGCGCACGTTGGCCAGCGTCGCGGTGATCCTCAACGGCGGCGGCATCGCCAACCTCGACGTGATCCAGAGCGAGATCCTCAACATCCTCGGTGGCCACGTCGATCAGCTCCGCGAACTGCTGGGGCGGCTCGACACCTTCACCGCGCAGCTCAACCGCCAGCGCGACGACCTCACGCGCGCAATCGATTCGACCAACCAACTGCTCAGCATCATCGCGAACCGCAAGGAAACGCTGGATCGGGTGCTCACCGATCTCCCGCCGCTGATCGCGCACTTCGCCGACACCCGCACCCTGTTCGCCGAGGCCACGGAATCCCTGGGACGGTTCAGCGACGTCGCCAACTGGGCGCTGGCCGACACCCGGCCGAACTTGCACCAGAGCCTGCAGTCGCTGCAGCGGCCGCTGATTCAACTCGTCCGGGCCGCGCCGTATGTGGTCGGTGCGCTACGGCTGGCTTTCACCGCGCCCTTCAACATCGACGACGTCTCCAAGGTGATCCGCGGCGACTACCTCAACGTGTCGGGGGAGTTCGACCTGACGCTGTCCACCATCGACAACACGATCCTGAGCGGGACTGGTTTCTCCGGGGCGTTACGTGCGCTCGAGCAGGCGTGGGGTCGTGACCCCGCCACCATGATCCCGGATGTCCGGTTCACACCGAACCCGAACGACGCCCCGGGCGGGCCGCTGGTGGAACGGGGTGACTGAAAGATGTTGACACGCCTCATCAGAACCCAGTTGGCGTTGTTCCTGGTATTGGCGGTCGCCGCGGTGGTGGTGTTGGTCTGGTACTTCCTGCGCATACCGAGCCTGGTCGGCGTCGGCCGCTACACGCTGTATGCGCAGCTGCCGCAGTCCGGCGGACTCTATCGAACCGCCAACGTCACGTACCGGGGCATCACGATCGGCACCGTGACCGCCGTCGAACCCACCGAGCGCGGGGCGCGTGCGACGATGAGCATCGACAACGGCTACCAGATCCCCAACGATGCCTCCGCCAACGTGCACTCGGTGTCGGCGGTGGGGGAGCAGTACCTCGACCTGGTGTCGAGCCGCACCGGCGGCCCTTACCTGGCCAACCAGCAGACGGTCACGAAAACCACTGTGCCCAGCCAGATCGGGCCGGCGCTGGACGCCGCCAACCAGGGCTTGGCCGCGCTACCCAGAGACAAGGTGGGCACGCTGCTGCACGAGACCTCACTGGCCGTGGGCGGGCTGGGACCGTCGCTGCGACGACTCGTGGATGCCACCGGGGCGATCGGCCACGACTTCAGGGGCAGCATCGACGACATCGACGACATCATCGCGCACGCCGGGCCCATCATCGACAGCCAGGCCAATTCCGGCGACGACATCGCGCGCTGGGCAGCCAACCTCAACACGCTGACCGCACAGACCGCGCAACAGGATCCAGCGCTGCGCAGCATTTTGACCAACGCCGCGCCCACCGCCGATCAGGTTAACGCCACATTCAACGACGTGCGGGAGGCGTTACCGCAGACGCTGGCAAATCTCGAGGTCGTGTTCGACATGCTCAAGCGCTACCACAACGGGTTTGAACAGGCGCTGGTGTTCCTGCCGCAGTCGGGCGCGATCGCCCAGACGGTGACCGCGTTGAAGCCGGGTCAGGCGGCTCTCGGCGCGGGCGCGCTGGCCTTCAACACACCGCCGCCGTGCCTGACCGGGTTTCTGCCCGCGTCGCAATGGCGGGCCCCGGCCGACACCAGCACCGCACCGCTACCGGCCGGCACCTACTGCAAGATCCCGATGGAAGCTCCGAATGTGGTTCGCGGAGCGCGCAATTACCCCTGCGTGGACGTGCCGGGCAAGCGGGCTGCGAGTCCGCGCGAATGCCGCAGCAACGAGCCGTACGTACCGTTGGGCACCAACCCGTGGTACGGCGACCCGAGCCAGATCCTCACCTGCCCCTCGCCCTCCGCGCGCTGCGATCAGCCGGTGAAGCCGGGGATGGTGATCCCGGCGCCATCGGTCAACACCGGCAACAACCCGCTACCCTCCGACCGGGTGCCCGGCACACCGCCGCCGGTCAGCGATCCGCTGCAACGACCGGGATCGGGCACGGTCCAGTGCAATGGCCAGCAGCCCAACCCCTGCACCTACACGCCCAGCGCGGCGCCCGGGGCGCTGTACGACGTGCAGAGCGGACTGGTCGTCGGCCCCGACGGTGTGGTGTATTCCGTTGAAAATTCACGCAATACCGGAGACAACGGCTGGAAGGACATGCTGACGCGCGCGCCTGAATCGCGACCGCCACGACGGACAGGGGACCCCGACCGCGTTGTACCGGCAGACCTCGTTCGGCACGTTCGGCGGTGGTCCCGCGGCCAGCATCTGCTGCCCCTGCAGGTACATCTTCGATATTTCCTGCTGCAATTCCTGTGACAACGCCATTCCTTGCGGGGGCGGCGGCAACGGCAGCCCCGGCGCCAGGGCAGCACACCTGGCGGCGGCCGCCTGGAGGCGGCGGGGGCGCAGGCAGGTCGGTGGCCTGGTCGACCAGACGCACCGCCCCCGGCGCGGCCGCGGTATCGCCGGCATCCGGCAATGCGGCCGCGAAGAGCGCGAGCATTGCGATGGCCGCGACCCCGGCGAAAATCACCTGCGCTCGACGGCAATAGTCGATGGACGTCGTCATCAACTGAGGTGCTGCGCGTTGCAGTTATCCGCAGGCTAAGGGCCGAATACCGATCTGCTGTGAGTCTTCAGCTGTCCTCGTCCCGGTCGCGCCCGCGCCAGGTTTGGTAACCGCGCCGGGCGGCGAACGCCCCGACGATCGCCGTCACGCACCAGACCGCGACGGCCGCGTACGCCAACGCCGACGACGGCTTTCCGACGGACGCACCCAGCGCTGTGTAGACGAACGCCCTCGGCGTCGAGCCGATGAAGGCGCCGACGGCCATCTGCCACAACGGAACTCCGATCGCACCGAACGCATAGGAGAAGATCGCGTCGGAGGTGCCGGGGATGAAGCGCTGCCCGACGACCGCCCACAGTCCGCGCCGGTCGATCAGCGCCTCGACGCGGTCGGCGCGCTTGGCCCCCAACACCGCCCGCGCGCTGTCCCGGCCGGCCCGCCGCCCGACCAAGCTCGCGACCAGTGCGGTGCCCACCGTCGCGCCCAGCGTCACGAAGACGCCCAGTACCGGACCGAACAGGATTCCGCTGCCCGCGGCCAACATCGAACCGGGCACGAACAACGAACCCAGGACGGCCGACGCCAGCACATACACCAGCGGCGCCGCGGGGCCGGTCGCCTTGACCACGCGTCGCACCTGCTCGATGTCGATGACGCGCGCGACGGCCACCAGATAGAACATCACGACGAGAAACACGGCGAAGACCGCGAGCCGGATGATGTGGCTGCGCCGTGATGTCGTCGGGGGATCGTGGTTTTCGACCATGCAGATCCCTAGCGGCCCGGGGCGGCGGTCGGCAAGCCCGCCACTGCGGCGGCCAGGAGGCGTTCGTCGTAAGCGACGAACGCGGTCAATGCAGACCCGAATATCGCTGCACCAGTTGCTAACTGGATTGCATCAAGTGACCTCAGTCCGGCGTCCGGGTACGCCGTCGCGGCCGCCCGGACCACCTCGTCGATTTCGTATCGCGAGACTCGGCCCACGATCGGCGGAACCGCGAGTACAAACATGTAGTACACGACTACCGCGCCGCAGCCCGCAGCCGCAGCCGCAGCCCGCTCGCGCGAATCGCACGACGCTCCAGCGCCGCATGCACCTCGGCCTCGGAGCCGATCACCCGAACCTTAGCCTTTGCCCGGGTCACCGCGGTGTAGAACAGCTCCCGGGTGAGCAATCGCGAATCCTGTGGCGGCATCAGCACAGTGACCTCGTTGGCCTGGCTGCCCTGGCTCTTGTGAATCGTCATGGCGTGCATGGTCTCGATCTCGGCCAGCCGACTGGTCGCGAAGTCGAGCCGTCCGCCGGCGCCGGCGATGACGGCCCGCAGCCCGTCGCGGCCGGCGACCACGACACCGGTGTCGCCGTTGTAGATGCGAAGCCCATAATCGTTGGCCGTCACCAGCAGCGGCCTACCGGCATACCACTCCAGCGACGGCGGCTGACCCGTCTCGTCCGCCAGCCAGCGTTGCACTTGCCGATTCCAGTGCGCGGCGCCGTACGGTCCCTGCCGATGCGCACATAACAGCCGGTGCTCCTCGAGGATCGCCAGCGCCAGATCCGCGTCGCCCAGCACCGCGGCCTCGCGCACCCGCAGGGCGTGCGGCACCAGCACCTGGCGCAGCGGCTCGGCCGCACTGTCGGTGTCGATCCACTCCACGTGCTCGCCGCCGGCGCGCAGCACCTGCACCGCACTTTCGGCGTCGCCGATCCGGATCGCTTCGGCCAGTGCGCCGATCGACTCGCCGAAGCGGTACCTGGTGTGCAGGGCGGCCACCCGCACATCGTCACGATCGGCCAGCCCCTCGACCAAGTCCGCGAGCACGGCACCGGCTTCCACCGAGGCCAGCTGGTCGGGATCGCCCACCAAAATGAGCCGGGTATCCGGCCGCACCGCCTCCAGCAGGCGGGCCATCATCGTCAGCGACACCATCGACGTCTCGTCGACCACGATCACGTCATGCGGCAGCCGGTTGCCGCGATTGTGCCTGAATCGCACCGACGTATCCGGACGTGAGCCCAGCAGCCGATGCAGCGTCGTGGCCCGCAGCCCGGCCAGCCGCTTCGCGTCCACCGCGTCAAGCTTCTCGACCTCGGCGGCCACGGCCTCGGTCAGCCGCGCGGCCGCCTTGCCGGTCGGCGCGGCCAACGCGATCCGAGGGCGCGGCGCGCCGCCGAGCTCGGCGTGCTCGACCAACAGCGCCAGCAGCCGCGCGACGGTGTGAGTCTTGCCGGTGCCGGGCCCCCCGGTCAGCACGGTCACCGCCTGCGACAGCGCGATATCGGCGGCCGTCCGCTGTTCCTCGTATCCGGGTGGGAAAAGCCTTTCGTATCCGGGTAACTCGCCCGCGGCGCGACTGGCGGAGAGCGCGAGCAGATCGGCGCAGACCTGCTCCTCCTCGAGCCAGTAGCGGTCCAGGTACAGCAGCTCTCCCAGCAGCCGCAGCACCGGCGGCGACCCGAGCAACGGGCTGGCACGCACCGCGGTCATCCAGGCTTCGGCGTCGGGCCACGGCAGGTCGTCGATACCAACCTGCGCCTGCGCCTCGTGCAGGTCCACACACACCGAACCGCCGCGCAGCGCGCGCACCACCAACGCGACCGCCAACGCGACCCGCTCGTCGCTTTCGCCGACGAGCGCCGTAAGCCGTTGCGCGACATGAATATCGGCGGCTTCGAAGACGCCGGCCTCGCTGAATGGCCGCAACAGCCCCTCCGCGGCGATCGCCTCGACCGTCATGCGTTCACCGCATCCAGCAGATCCGACAACGCCACGATCAGGGACGGCGGCGGCCGCCAGCTGAACACCCCCGACGGGTGACCGTCCAGCATGGGCGTGTCCGGGCCGCACATGCCGCGCACGTACAGATAGAGGATGCCGCCGAGGTGACGGGCCGGGTCGTAGTCCGGCACCCGCCAGCGCAAGAACCGGTGCAGCACAGCGCTGTACAGCAGCGCCTGCAGCGGATAGTCCGAGTGCAGCATCGCCTCGATGAGCCGGGGCCGGTCGTAATCGGCGGCGCTCAGCGCGTGCTCCGGATCGCCCAGCCAGTTCGTCTTGTAGTCCACGACCACGTATCTGTGCCCCGAACGGCCGGGAACCCGCAGCACGGCATCGATTGAGCCGGTGAGGTATCCGCGCAACGATTGACCGCCGAGCAGCCCCCCGGCCAACCGGTCGGCGTAGGGTGCCATCACGTCGTCGGCCGGCAGGTGTTCGCGCAACAACCGCCCCACATCCGCCAAATGGCTCTCTGGCGCGACCGAACCAAGGTCGCCGCCGGCGAGCGGCACCTCAAAGTCCAATTCCCGCAGGCGGTCCCGCAGCCCGATCTGTCGCAGCGTCAAGCCGTCGGCCAGCGGGCCCAACGACGTGTCGTGCATCGGCACCATCGCCGCGGCCAGCACTTCCGGCGCCACATCGACCGGCCACCACACCGAGTGCAGCCGGATCTGCGACTCCAGCTCGGCGCCCAGGTCCGCCGCGAACGGGTCGGCGGTCTCCAGCACCGCGTGCACGAGGGTGCCGAACTTCGCGCCCATCGGCAGCTCCGCCATGGGCGACGGCACGTCCGGCCCGGATGCCGTGGCGCTCAACGCGATATCGCTGACCTCGTCGTCCAATTCGGTGACCTCGGGCTCACTGCTCACCCCGGCGGTCTCGGCGACCCGGATCAGACCCGAATAGGACGTGCGACGCCACTCCGTGTCGATGGCGCGGTGAAAATGGCGGCTGTCGAGGTCGGTCGGCACGGGCTGCGCCGGCACCTCCGGGACCGCCGCGATCACCGAGTCCTCGAGCACCGGCCCACCGGCGGCCTCCCACTCGCGCAGCCGGGCCAGCGCGTCGTCGTCGGAGATCTTCGCGGGCTCACAGACATCCGGCACAACCGGCTCCCCGCGCCGGCGTCCGCGCAGCAGCCGCGACAACCCACCGTTGGGCTCGTCACGGGCCGGCGACCACCACGCCACCACCTGCGACTGCGCCCGGGTCATCGCGACGTAGGTCAGCCGGCTGTCGTCGCTGGCGTCCTCCCGGCGGCCCTGTTGCTGGATGGCCCGGAAATTCGGGCCGTCCTTGCCGCCGATATACAGGCAGCGCTGGTCATTCTCGTCGTGAAACAGCACGATGTCGCGTTCCTGGATATTGCGGTTGAACGCGAACGGCAGATACACGATCGGGTATTGCAGACCCTTGCTGGCGAACACCGTCATGACCTGCACGGCGGCGGCATCACTGTCCAGACGCCGGTTGCGCTCCGTGGCGCCCCCGCGTTCGTCGCGTTGCCTGCGCAGCCAATCGCGCAGCGCGGGCAGGCTGTACTGCTCGCGGTGCGCCACCTCCTGCAGCAACTGGGTGATGTGCGCCAGGTCGGTCATGTGCCGTTCGCCGCCTTGCACGGACAGCAGGCGATCACCCATGCCCCGCAGTTGCGCGGCCTCGAAGATCGCAGCGACGCCGCGTTCGCGTGCATGACCGGCCCATTCCCGCAGTGTCGCGGCGAGCCGGTCGGTCAGGTCATCACCGCCGGCCGCAAGCGATTCCGCGGTCTCGCCGAAGAACATCGTTGCCGCTGCGGCGCGCACCAGTCCGGGACGGTGGGGCTGATCGAATGCCTCCAGCAGGCACAGCCAATCCTCGGCGGCATCCGAGGTGAACACGTCCGAGTCGCCGGTGTAGACCGCCGGAATGCCGGCATCGCACAGCGCCTTGAAGCATGCCGCGGCGTCCCGGTGCTTTTCCACGATGACGGCGATGTCCCGCGCCGCCAGTCGCTCACCGTCGAATGTCGCGCCACTGGCCAGCAGCGCGCCGATGTCGGCCGCCAGGTCGGCGCCGATGTGTTCCCGCAGCTCGCCGATCGAAGGATTGTTAAGACGGCTGCGTCCCAGTGTCGCCCGGCGCACCACGCGCAGTCGAAACGGATCGTTGCGCGGCGCACCCGCGAGGCGGTGGCCTCGATGATGAGCCTCGACCTCGTCCACCACGATCGCGGCGTTGCCGAGCTGGGCGCCGCGTAGCACGACTTGCAATCGCTCGACGAGCGCGGCATCGGTGCGCCAATTGGTGGCCAGTGTCTGCTTTTCCCCGGCGCTGTCGGCCGCCTGCAGGTAGGTCACGATGTCGCCGCCGCGGAACGCGTAGATGGCCTGCTTGGGATCACCGATCAAAATCACGGTGCAGCGCCCGCTGAACGCGCGGTCGATGACCTGCCACTGCACCGGGTCGGTGTCCTGGAATTCGTCGACCATGACGATCGGCCAACGTTGATGCATGCGCATCCGGGCGGGCGAATCGTCGGTGTCCAGCGCGTCGGCCAGCCGGATCAGCAGGTCGTCGTAGCTGAGCACACCGAGCCGGCGCTTACGGGTATCCAGTTCGGCAAGAACGGCTTTCGCGAAATCAACGCAGATGGCAGACCGCGAGCCGGGTTCCGCGTCGTCGGGCCGCAGATCCGTCGACGGGTTGTTCACCACCTCGCGCGCCACGCGCGCCGCCTCGCTGTACGACAGCACCGGATCATCGCGCTCCTGGCCGAAGTGGGCCAGGTACAGATCGTTCACGATCTCGGCGACCAAGTCGTCGAGGCTCTCCATGAGTGTCGCGTTGCCGGCGGTGTCACCGGCCACCCCAAGCGATTTCAGCACCAACTGACAAAACTGGTGCGTGGTGGCGATCGTCGCTGCGTCGAAGCCGGCCAGCGCATCGCGCAGCCGACGCTTGCGCTCGGCAAGCTCGTCGGCGGTGCCCTTCAGCAGGTCCAGGACCAACTCGTTGTCGCCGGCGGCGGGCGGATCATCGAAAGCTCTTACGGCCTGGACGATTTGGGCGTGAACCCGCTCCCTCAGCTCCTGACTGGCCGCGCGGGAGAACGTGATGAGCAGCATCTCTTCCAGCTTGGCCTCGCCCAAGGCGACATAGCGGGTGACCAGACCGGCCAACGCGAACGTCTTGCCGGTGCCCGCGCTGGCCTGCAGCACCGTGGTGGACCGTCCGGCGGGCAGCGGACCCCGCAGGTCGAAACGCTGCATCAAGGCTTCCTCTCCGCGCGCAGCATCGGCAGCCATAGCCGTGCGGAGTAGGCGCCGAGCCGGTGGTCTTCGCCCTCGCACTCCTCGCCGGGGCGCAGGGGTTGCATCAGGTCCTCCAGCCGGGCGTTTTTGCCCCATGCCCGCACGTGGGCGGGTGACTGGTCTTCGCCGGGGTACATGTTGGACTTCCACCGATATTCCGCCTCGCGTACCGGGTCGTCACCGCAGTGCCGCGCGGCCGCCCAGGCGTAGGACGTCTTGACAGGCAACGGAATCGGCTCACGGCGGCCCGCGTCGTAGATTGCGACCAGTTCGCGCAGCACGGCGGCCGCGTCACCGGGCGGCCGGCCCAGCCCCTCCACCCGCGGCCTCCCGCCGCGCTTGGGGCGCCCGATGCACACCGCCGACCAGTCCCGGTTGCGATCGTGAACGATCAACGCCAACAACGAAATCCACGACTCGAGCAGATGCTTGCCATCCAGCTTCGAATAGGTCACCGACACCAGCCGCTCGCCGTACACCGGTGACACTGTGCCGGTGAGACGACGTCCGCCGCCTAGATCGAAGTCGATGTCGTAAGCACGGGCCGGTGTCCGCCGGTAATGCTGTGCCGTCGTCGCCAGCAGGGTGGCCTGCTCGCGAATCTCGTTGGCCGTGCGCCAACCCAGCTGGCCGGGCGGCAGGGTGCCGCGGCGCCACTCGGCCTGACGGGCTTCGTCCGGGGTCATCCCGCCCAGCATGTCGCGCAGCAGCCGGTCGCCTACCGCCCATTCCTCGAGGGCATTGATGTCTACGGGCATGGCGTCTTGGACACCATCGACATCGCGCGGCAGCGTGAACTCCAGCGCGCGAAAGAAACCCTTCACCGGATCCTTGAAGAACCCGACGAGGTCGGCGAGGATCACGTCGTCGGCCGGCGGCGCCGGCAGCGGGCCGCTGATGAACTTGGGCGCTTCGCCGCGTTGTCCGGTGGCCGCCCGCGCGGCCCGCAGCACCGTCGAGTCGAAACTGAACGGAACCTTCGGCACCAGCTCGCCCGGCATGACGTTGCGAACGTCAAACGGCTGCAACGGATGTTTGACGACGATGTCGTCGCGGACCTTGCCCGGTGTGGTGATGTCCAAAGTGTCCAGCAGTTCGGCAAGCGGCACCGAGGGCGGGCGTGGCTGGCCCGAGAACTCGTTGGCCCCCGTGTAGGTGATGACGAGTTTTTCGGTGGCCGCGCCGATGGCGTCGAGCAGCAATTGCCGGTCCTCGGAACGGATGTCGCGCTCGCCGGTCATCGGGTCGCGGGCCAGCGCGTCGTCGCCGTCGACGACGGTCAGGCGGGGGAACACGCCGTCGTCGAGGCCGACCAGGCAGACCACCCGGTGCGGCACCGAGCGCATCGGCACCATGGTGCACACCGTGAGCGTGCCGGTGCGGAAATTGGCCCGCGTGGGGCGGCCGGCGAGGTGTCGATCCAGCAGCGCGCGGATGTCGGGCAGCCGGAGCAGGGTGTCGGCGTGCGGTCCGGCATCGGCGATCACATCGGCGAACTCACGCTGCATCTGGCTGGCCTGCCAGAGGTCGGCATCGTCGATGCGCGCCAATCCGGTGATGCCCTCGGTCAGGGCCGCCAGCCACTCCCGCAGCGGCCGGGTGCCGGTGAGTGCATCGATTGCCCGCTGCAACCGGGCAACGAATTCGGCTAACTGGCCGGCCAATTGGACGCGATTGCTGCTGACGTCGTCCAGCGGCAGCGTCGCGTCGATCCAGGCGTGCGAGTCCTCGGACATCGCGACGCCGGCCAGCACCCGGTCGATGCCGAAACGCCAGGTGTTGTGCACGAAGTCGACGTGGAACGGCCGCCGATGCTCTTGGTCGAGGCCCCACCGGATGTTGGCCTGCCGGACCCAGCGGGTGATGTCGTCGAGATCGTCATCGGTGAAACCGAAGCGGGCGCGCACTGGCGCGGCCTGGGCGAAGTTCAGCACCTCGCTGGCGGTCACCCTGCTGCCGGCCAGCGCCAGCAACTGGGCGGCCACCCCGAGTAGCGGGTTGGTCTGGATCAGCGAACGGTCCGCCAGCCGCACCCGCAAGCGATGCGCGGGATGGGCGCCGTGCACCACGTCGCCGAGGCCGAAGTCCGCGACGATCAGCGGCGCGTAGGTCTCGATGTCGGGGCACATCACCAGGATGTCGCGGGGCTCGAGGGTCGGGTCGTCTTGCAGCAGGCCCAGCAGCACCTCGCGCAGCACATCGACCTGACGGGCCGGCCCGTGACAGTTGTGGATCTGCACCGAACGGTCGTCGGCCGACAGCGTGCGCCCTTGCGGCCGAAGAGCATTGGCGGCGATGTCGGCCTGCAGCCACCCGAGCAGTGTGTCGGGACGCGGGGAGCCGGGCAGATATTCGTCGGTCTGCGCATCCGTGGGCAGGGAGCGCTGAAGTTCGCGTAGGTCTCGGCCCAGGGTCGCGAGCAGGGGATGGCCGACCGTGCGATGGCTGGTGTCCTCGCGGCGGGGGATCGCGCCCTTCTCACCGGCTAATGCCTGCCACAACTCGTCGCTGGGGTGGGGCAGCCACAGGTGCAGGTCGTGGTGGGTGGCCAGGGCGTCGAGCAGCTCCACGTCGGTGCAGGCGAGCCGGGTGTGCCCGAACAGGGATAACCGCGACGGCAGGTCGGCCGGGCCTTCACGCAGGCGCGCGACGGTCTTCTGGTGGCGGATGTGCGGGGGATCTGCGGGAATAGCGGCGATCAGCGCGCGCCACAATTGCGGCTGCCAGACCAGGTCTGCGTCGAGGTCGCCCGGTTTGCCCTCGAGCCAGTCGACGAGGAGCCCCGGGCGTTGCCGGACGTAGGCGGCGAACAGCCCGGCCAGCCGGCGGGCCACCGCGTAGCGCCGGCCCTTGCGCAGCTCGGCCTCCTCGGCGTCGGTGTCGAAGTGGCCCAGGTGTTTTGCCAGCGTCGCACACCACGGATGGCCGAGACTGCAGTCGATCACGTCGAGCAACGGCCAGGTCATCGCCTCCGGCGACCACGGGTCGTCATCGGCGGTGCCGGTAATTTCCGCGATCAGCGATGCCGGACTGCGGAATCTGACCCCGGCGCACACCCCGTCGCGGCGGCCCTGCCCGCGCCCGAGGACGTGCGAAAGCCGCTGGCTCAGCCAGCGTTCCACGCCGCGGGCCGGTACCAGGACCAGCTCCTGGGCAAAGGGGTCGGGCAGCGGCTCGGCGAGCAGCGCGCCGAGACCGTCGGCAAGGACGTCGGTCCGTTCGGCCCGGTGAAGATGAAGCGCCATCGTGGGCCACCCTAGAGCCTCGCACCGACGTCCCGTGAGCGGTTACGGGGACCGGGTGTCAGACCGCCGTGCCACAGTGGAAGAAGAGTCGCTCAATCAGGAGGCAGCATGGCCGGCCAGACGGCGTCCCCGCGTCTCACGCCTAAGTTCACCGACGCGCTGGGGTACGCGGCGCGCCTTCATGCCACGCAGACGCGCAAGGCCAGTGAGGTCCCCTACCTCGGCCACCTGCTGTCGGTGGCCGGCCTGGTGATCGAGGCGGACGGCACCGAGACACAGGCCATCGCCGCGTTGCTGCACGATGCGGCCGAGGACCAGGGCGGTGAACGGACGCTAGACGAAATCGGCCGGAAGTTCGGCGCAGACGTGAGGGCGATCGTTGCCGCGTGCAGCGACACCTTCGAGTCCCCCAAGCCACCCTGGCGCGAGCGCAAGGAGCAATACATCGATCACCTGCGCGGGGCGTCCGACGACGCCGTCCTCGTCTCGCTGGCCGATAAGCTCGACAACGCTCGGGCGATCCTGCGTGATTTTCGCGCGCTGGGAAGCGACGTGTGGCAGCGGTTCCGTGTGCGGGATCCGGGGCTGCACCTGTGGTACTACCGGTCCCTCCTCGAGGTGTTCGAGCAGCGCAGCGGCAGCTGGATGGTCGGCGAGCTTCGCAATGTGATCGATGCGCTCGCGCAAGAGATGGAGTGAGAAGTGGAAACCTGGGACGCGATCTGTGCGCGGCGCAATGTGCGGCAGTACACGCCGGAGCCGGTCTCCGACGACGATCTGAACCGCATCGCCGAAGCCGGCTGGCGGGCGCCGTCGGCGAAAAACCGTCAGCCGTGGGACTTCGTCGTCGTCACGGATAAGACCCAGCTACAAGAACTTTCGACGGTATGGCGGGGTGCTGGCCACATCGCGGGCGCCGCGGCGGCGATCGTGCTGGTTGTCCCGGAACCGCCGGACGACCGCCGGCTGGTGACGGATCAGTACGACGTCGGGCAGGCGACGATGGCGATGATGATCGCGGCCACCGACCTGGGCATCGGGACCGGGCATTCGTCGGTGGGGGACCAGGACAAGGCGCGCGCCATCCTCGGCATCCCCGACGACCACCTCGCGGCGTTCATGCTGGGCATCGGCTATCCCGCCGATCGGCCGCTGCGCCCCATCCGCAATCCGGATCGGCGGCCGTTCGACCAGGTCGTCCATCGCGGACGCTGGTGACACGAATGCCCGAGCACCGCGGCGACTACGGATACGACGGGTCCTTCCACACCGTCTCGGCGGGCACGCAACTGGCGGCCGTCGGCGTCGGATCGACGGCCCTGCTGGCCGGGGCCGGCATCTTGCTCAAACGCGGTCGTCGGTTGGCCGCGGTGCTTGCGGCGGGGTCGGGTGCCGAGATCATCGCGACGGCGGCATCGTTCATCTACGCGACGCGGTCCGGCAAGTTCCGGGTGTGGGACCAGATCCTCGACGACCTGCGGCTGCGCGGCGACGAAACCGTGCTCGACCTGGGATGCGGCCGCGGCGCCGTGCTGCTGGCGGCGGCCAAGCGGTTGCCGCGGGGGCGCGTGATCGGCGTCGACCTGTGGCAGGCCGACCAGACCGACAACTCGGCGCAGTCCACACTGGCCAACGCGGAACTGGAAGGGGTCGCCGATCGCGTCGAGCTGCACACCGCCGACATGACGGTGCTGCCGTTGCCCGACGAGAGCGTCGACGTGGTGGTCAGCAACCTTGCCATCCACAACATCCCGACCGGCGCCGGTCGCCGCCTCGCGCTGGATCACGCGGTGCGCGTGCTGCGGCCGGGCGGGCGGCTGGCCATCGCGGACCTCTGGGAGACCCGCCAGCACGCCGAGCATCTGCGGGACCTGGGTTGGGTGAACGTGCGGCGCCGCAGCCTCGGCTGGCGGATGTGGTACGGCGGCCCCTGGTTCGCCACCCGGTTGGTCACCGCCACCAAACCCGGCTGAGGTTAGGGCCGGATCTGGTCGTAGTCGACGAGCAGGTGCCGCGGGCCGCGGAATACCTGGCTGATGCGGTACGGCGGCGGGTCCTCGACAAGCCGCGGGTTGTCCACGCGGCGCAGGAAAGCCTCGAACGCGGTGTTGACTTCCAGCCTCGCCAGCGGGCCGCCGAAGCAGATGTGGATGCCGCGGCCCCAGCCCACATGCTCGTTGTCGGGGCGCTGGGGATCGAATGCGTTGGGGTTTGCGAAGCGCCGCGGATCCCGGTTGGCCGCGCCGTACATGAGGTAGATCGGCGCGCCCCGCGGGATCGTGGTGCCGCCGATGTCGATGTCGGCCAACGCCGATCGAGTCGGAAAGAACTGCACCGACGATTGCAATCGAAGCACCTCCTCGATGGCTCCGGGTATCAATTCCGGCCTGCTGCGCAGCAATTCGAACGAACCGGGGTTGCGCAGTGTGGTGAGGATGCAATGTGCGATCAGGTTGACCGTCGAGTCGTGGCCCGCGAAGAACAGCAGGATGGTGTTGTTGACGATCGCGCTCGTCGACATCTGCCCATCCGGGCCGTCGTCGTGGACCAACTGCGAAATCATCCCGGGCCCAGGGGATTTCCTGGCCCGCTCGACCAGGCCATTGATGTACTGGTTGAGCTCGGTGTCGGCGGCCTCGCCCTTGGCGCGCCGGTCCTGGCCCTCCTCGCTCTGGATGTCGGGGCCAAGATCGAAGATGCCGGCCGTGATATCGGCGAGCCACGCGTGAAACAGCGGCTCGTCTTCGATTGGCACGCCCATGATTTGGCAGATCACGCTGACCGGCAGCGGGTAGGCGAAGTCGTCGACCACGTCCATGCGGGTCGCCCCGGCGGCTCGGTCGAGCGATTCGTTGACGATCCGCTGACATAGCGCCTCTTGGCCGGGAATCAGATCGGGTGAAGCGGGTGGCCCGAAAAAGCGCATGCACTGACGCCGCGCCCGGTCGTGTTCGGGCGGGTCCTGCGCGATGAAGCTGGGCTCCTTGCCGTAGGCCCCGGCGATTTCGGGGGTCATTTCGGGTGCCATCTCCAAGACCGACTCTTCGACGATCCGCCGATCGCGGGCTGTCGGCAGGTGGGCCTTGCGCAGGTCCGAACTCACCCGGGGGTCATGGGCCAACGCCATCAGCTCCTCGTAGCCGGTGACTGCGTAGATGCCATTGGCCACCCGCGCCACGGGCGTCTTGCGGAGCTCGTCGAAGAACGGGTAAGGGTCCGCACGGTTTTCGATCCGCATTGCCGCGTCAAAGGCTTCTTCGGGGGTCATCTGGGGCCGCTCCTCATCGCCGCCGGGGACGGAATTCCGCGTGCCGCTCGCTGGGGTCGTGGCCCGTCAACACCACGTCGGGAGCCTCGGTCGGCACACCGCGCGCCGGAAAGTCCGCGGGCATCACGCGCATGTTCTCCGGAAAGTCGAAGCCCGGTGGATGCGGCGGAAACGGCCCCGACCGCGCGATCTCGTCGCGGTAGTGATCGATCCACTTGGCGTGGTTAAACGTGACCGCCCCGACGATCCGGCCGCGCCGGCCATAGGCGGCGGCAAACCGGCGTTCGCGCACCGAACCCTGGGTGAAGACGATCTCGTCGCCAAACGACGGCACGCCAACGGATTTGATGTTCACACCGAACTGCGCCGACCAGAACTGCGGGATCAACAGGTGCGCCCAGCGATCGACCTCGTCGCAGACCATGTTGTGCGCCGCGACCCGCGCACCCAGCACCGCGTTGTCCCAGTGCTCCATCGCCAGGAACTCGTAGTCGTAGAGCACATGCGGCGCCCGCGCGATGTCCCCGGCGACGAAGATGTGGCTGGTGACCACCCCGTTGATGTCGAACGCACGGCAACCGGCGTCGCAGCCCACGCCCCAGAAGCCGGCGGCCAGCCCGGCCCCGTCGAGCCATTCGACGTTGCGGATCGACCCCAACGACGTCACCACCACGTCGACGTCGAGCGTGCTGCCGTCGGACAGCCGCGCGCGCCGCACGCGGCCGCCGGCATCACCGTCGAGCGCCAGCACCGACACACCGGTGCGCAGATCCACCCCGGCCGCACGCTGCATCTCTGCCGCGATCTCACCGATCACCCCGCCGAGCGGACCACACAGCGGTGCCGGGCCACGCTCGGTGACGGTGACCTCGAGATCGAGCTCCCGGCACACCGATGCCACCTCCGACCCGATGAACCCGGAACCGATGATCAGCACGCGCCGCGGACGGGCGGCCAACGCGGCCTGCAAGCGCGCGGCATCGGCGCTCGTGCGCACCGTGTGCACGCCCTGCAGCGCGGCCTCCTGGGCGTTGGGCCAGCGCCGCGCCCGCACACCCGTGGCGATCAGCAGGCGATCGCCTTCCACCGCGCTGCCGTCGGCCAACCGGACCAACTGGTTAGTGCGATCCAGGGCCGTCGCGGGGACGCCGAGTCGCCACTGCGCATCCACCGCGCGCAACCGCGGCAGCTTGGTGTGATCGGCCGCCACCCAACCCTTGAGAACCTGCTTGGATAGCGGCGGCCGGTCATACGGTTCGTCGGGCTCGTCACCGATGATCGTCAGCTGTCCGCGAAAACCCTCTTCGCGCAACCCTTCCGCGGCGCGCAGCCCGGCCAGGGACGCGCCGACGATGACGATGCGGCCCTTGTCCTTGAAATCACTCATCGCGTGGCCGCGCTACTCGCTGTCGAGCTTGTCGCCGAGTTTTTCCACGATGATCGCCTGCACCGGGCAGGCCGCCGCGGCCCGCAGCACCCGCAGCCGTTCGCTGTCGTCCGGGTTGGGGTCGTAGGTGAGGGCTTCTTCGCCGCTGAGCTTGAGCACGTCCGGCGCGAGCGGCACGCAGTGCGCATACCCAAGGCAGCGATTCAGGTCGACGACGATTCGCATGGCGTTCCGATCCCCGGGGCTGAAGATCTGACGCTGGGCAGCGTACATCGCAAGCGGGCATGCTGGGCCCATGAACAGAAACGAGATCACCGAACAGATCGTCGTCGCGCGCCTCGGGAAGGGACTGAGCTGGCAGGAGCTGGCCGACGCGATCGACCGGCCGCTGGTGTGGACCACGGCGGCGCTGCTCGGGCAACACCCGATCCCCGCCAAGCTCGGCAAGGTGGTGGTCGGCATGCTCGGTCTCGACGAATCAGCGGTGCCGGTGCTGGCAGCTGTGCCGCTGCGCGGCGGGCATTCCATCGTCCCCGCCGACCCGACCATTTACCGCTTCTATGAGGCCCTGCAGGTCTACGGCGGGGCCATCAAGGAATTGATCCACGAGCAGTTCGGCGACGGCATCATGAGCGCCATCAACTTCAGCGTGGACCTGCAGAAGAAACCGCATCCGTCCGGCGACCGCGTGGTGGTGACGTTCGACGGCAAATTCCTTGCGTACGACTGGGTTTCGGCGGAGGCCTAGATGGCGGCCAAAGCGAAGCAGAAAAAGCCCGTCGATCTCGTCCTCTCCGGCGGCGGCGTCAAATTCATCGGTCTGGTCGGCGCCGTCGCCGCGCTCATGGACGCCGGCTATTCGATCCAGCGGGTGTCGGGGGTTTCGGCCGGCTCGGTGGTCGCGTCGGTCTTGGCGGCCGGCGCCAAAGACGACCGGCTGTCCAGCGCGGACGTGAAGGAACTCGCCTTCTCGGTGCCGCTGAGCACGTGGCGCGACGCGGCACCCGTGCCGTATCTGGGTGCCGCGTGGGGGCTGGTGCGCGACACCAGCATGTACCGCGGCGACGTCGCTCACGACTGGATTCGCAGCGAGCTGAAGAACCTGGGCGTCAGCACGTTCGGTGATCTGGCCTGCGACGGCGACCAGCTGCCCGAGGAGTGGTGCTACCGGCTGGTCGTCACCGTCGCCGACCTGACCGCGGCACAGTTGGTGCGACTGCCGTGGGATTACCGGCGGCTCTACGGGCTGGACCCAAACGAGCAGCCCGTCGCAGACGCGGTCCGGGCGTCGATGGCGATTCCGTTCTTCTACCGACCCGTGAAGCTGACCGGTGCCGGTGGGTCAACGTCCACCCTGGTCGACGGCGGCGTGCTGTCGAACTTTCCGATCGACACCTTCGACCGGCACGACGGCAAGCCGCCCCGCTGGCCCACTTTCGGGATCACCATCCTGCCCAGGCCCACCGAGGGCCTCGGTGCGGTGATGCCCGCGCTGAAACCCCTGCGTCTCTTCGAACAGACGGCGTTGCTGGAAGCTCTGCTGACCACCATGCTGGCCGGCCACGACCAGACCCATCTGAGCCAGCCGTGGGTCGCTGCCCGCGCGATCACGGTCGAATCGACCAATGTGGGCTTGCTCGACTTCGATGCCCCCAGAAGCCGGCTGGAAGAGCTCTACGACAACGGCTATGCGGCGGCGCAGCAGTTCCTGTCCACCTGGGACTGGCCGGCCTACCTCGAACGGTTCTGGCCTAGCGAACCAGCCTGGCGGCACGCGACCCGGCTATAGGCCGAACTCGGCTTCGATCCCGTCGATGCCGGCGCGGATGGCTTTCAGCGCGTCGGCCCGCGCCCGCAACTTGGTCGCGGCGTGCGCGTGCTGGTGCAGGCCGGCGAATTCGCGCGCGGCCTCCTCGGAACGGCTGAGGACCATCTCCGGCAGCACGATCTCGTCGACGAAGCCGGCCGCCAGCGCGGTCTCCCCGAAGAACGTCTTGGCCAGCCCGGTGGCTTGCTGATAGGCCGAGCGCGTCAGGCGCAGCTTCATGATCTCCAGCGCCGCGTAGGGGATGACCATCCCGATCGCAACCTCGTTGGCCTGGATGTTGTACGCGTGGGCGGCAACTCGATGATCGCCGGACGACAACAGGAACGCCCCCATCGCGATGGCGGGGCCGGTGCAGGCCATCACCACCGGCTTGGGATAGGACAACAATCGATACGACAGCTCGAAGCCGCCCCTGAGCATGTCGATCGCGGGCTGCGCCTCGCCGGAGGTCAGGACCTTCAGGTCGAAGCCGCCGCTGAAGACGCGCTCGTTGCCGGCGATCACCAGCGCCTTGACGTTGTCGTGGTCGGCGTTGTCGATCGCCTCGTTGAGCGCCTGCTGCATGGTCGGGCCCAGCGCGTTGACCTTGCCGTCGTCCATCCTGATGACCCCGATGGAGTCGTCGTGGGTGTAGGTGACCGGGCCGCTCATGGTTGCTCCTTCGCAGCTACTCGGTGCCCATGGATAAGCATGGGCCAGGCCCGTTGATTGAATCAGACGCGCTGGCTGTGGTGTTTGCCCAGTTCGTTTTCCGCGTTGCCCCACCGCAGGCTGACGTCGGTGGGCTGGTCGAGTTGGCGCGTGCGCCACCTGTCCTGAGTCTCGGCCACGGCGAGGTTGATGCGGTCGATCTCGCTGCGGAACACGTCGGGACGCGTCTCCTTGCTCGCGTAGTGGAAGTAGGTCAGCAGGCTGCGCAACAATTCCAGCTTCTGCTTTTCCCTCTTCGCCAGGTCGTGGTTCGTCATCAACTCGATGCGCTGTACCGGCGGCAGCGTGTTCCAGTCCAGCACCACGCTGGATTCCAGCACCGGCCGCTCGCGTTGCCAGAAGCGCCAACCGCGCGGCCGCTCGGGGCGGTCGTGGTAGAGCACGCTGCCGGTGAATCGGGACTCGATCCCATTCCCGATTTCGGCGCGATCCAGCGCCGAATCCCACACCATTCGCCACTCTTGCCCGGGCGCCAGGACCGGCAACTCGCTGGGGAGTTTCAGTTCGACGATATTCGCGTATCCATCTGCGGCATTTTCGTATTCGGCCACTGTCGGCGGAGTCGGAAACGAAAACTGGATATCGTAGGCCGCGGTTTTACCGAAATTCCTGACCACCAGTTCGATCACATGCCAATCGGCGGCATGCGGCTCCATCAGCATCGCGACGTGCGGCCGGGTCCGCTCGGCGGCCAACCTGCGATTGCGTTTGATCTGCGCGTTCGCGAAGACGAGCGCGATGACGCCCAGCGCCAGCGCCGCCCACGCGGCCCATGCCAACCAGGTGCTGGACCCTACTTCTGTAACCCCGTGCCAGCTGCCCTGGACCCACCCCATTGAATCCATCCCCCGTCTATATCACAGATGTGTAGCGCCAGAAATTCCTGCGGATCAGCCGCCCATCAACATGCGCCACTGATCGAGATCCGCGGCGCGATACACGTAATTCGAACGCTTGACCTCCGACAACGAGGCACTCGGGTCAGCCGAATACCAATGCCCGGGAAACACCGTCGGGTCCCCCGGAAGCTGGGCGAGCTGGTGCAGGCTGCGGTACATCTCGTCGGAGTCGCCGCCCGGAAAGTCGGTGCGGCCGCAGCCTTCCAGGAACAGCGTGTCACCCGCGACCAGCCGGCCGTCGAGCAGGAAGCACTGGCTGCCCGGCGTATGGCCGGGGGTGTGCAACAGCTCGATTTCGATGTCGCCGACGCTGACCTTGTCGCGATGTTCGTGGGTGGTGAGGTCGCCGAGGCCAATCCCGGTGACCCGCGAAACCCAAAGTGCCTCATGGGTATTCACGTGCACCGGCACGGCCGCGCGCTCCAGCAGATCGGCCAGTCCCGCCAGCTCGAAGCCCATCATCGAACCGCCCACGTGGTCGGGATGGTGATGGGTGACCAGCACGCCGGCCAGTCGCATCCCGTCGGCTTCGACCGCGTCGAGGAGATCACCGGCGGCGTACGCGGGATCGACCACCAGGCAGTCCCCGGTCTCCCGGTCTCCGATCAGGTAGGCGAAATTGCGCATTTGCGTTGCGAACATGTCGCCCGCGGCGAAATCGCGGCCGGACAGCAATTGACGGAAGTACAGCCGATCGTCTGACACGCCACCAGACTATGGCTCGTCCAAAACGCGCCGCACCCGGTGTGGCGCGGCCGGCCACTGACGGCACCCGGTCAGGCCTAGTGGTTTGGTGGCGCTGCGGGCCAGGCTGTAACCTCTTTTAGGCCCGAGAAGGAGACCCGCACGACTGGTCGCTACGGGTGATCGGCCCCCTTAGCTCAGTCGGTAGAGCGTTTCCATGGTAAGGAAAAGGTCAACGGTTCGATTCCGTTAGGGGGCTCGGCGGACGTAGTCGAGGCGGTGTAGCTCAGTCGGTTAGAGCGAACGACTCATAATCGTTAGGTCGCCGGTTCGAGTCCGGCCATCGCTACAAGTAAACACACGAGAGAGACCGAGAAAGAACTGCCATGGCGTCCAGTACCGATGTGCGGCCGAAGATCACTCTGGCCTGCGAAGAGTGCAAGCACCGCAACTACATCACCAAGAAGAACCGCCGCAACGACCCGGACCGGATGGAGCTGAAGAAGTTCTGCCCGAACTGCGGCAAGCACCAGCCCCACCGCGAGACGCGCTAGCGATTCCTCGCGCGTTTGCTCAGATTGACTAGGTAGGTTCTAGATCCGTGGGATTGGCCACAGACATCGTCGGGATGCATTACCGCTACCCCGACCACTACGAGGTCGAGCGCGAGAAAATCCGCGAGTACGCGGTTGCGGTGCGAAACGACGACGCCGCGTTCTTCCAGGAGGACGCGGCGGCCGAGCTCGGCTACAAGGGGTTGCTGGCCCCACTGACGTTCATCTGCGTCTTCGGCTACAAGGCGCAGCTGGCGTTCTTCGAGCATGCCGGCATAGAGGTCACCGAAGAGCAGATCGTCCAGGTCGACCAGGTGCTGAAGTTCGAGACTCCGATCGTCGCGGGCGACAAGCTGTACTGCGACGTATACGTGGATTCGACGCGAGCGGCGCACGGCACCCAGCTCATCGTGACCAAGACCATCATCACCAACGAAGCCGGTGACATTGTGCAGGAGACCTACACGACCCTGGCGGGCCGTGCCGGTGACGATGGAGAAGAGGGGTTTTCGCATGGCGCTGCGTGAATTCAGTTCGGTGCAGGTGGGTGACAAGCTTCCGGAGAGGATCTACCCCCTTTCCCGCCAGGACCTGGTGAACTACGCGGGCGTCTCGGGCGACCTGAATCCGATCCACTGGGACGACGACATCGCCAGCGTCATCGGACTGGACACTGCGATCGCCCACGGCATGCTGACGATGGGTATCGGCGGCGGTTACGTGACGTCATGGGTGGGCGACCCTGGTGCGGTCACCGAATACAACGTCCGGTTCACCGCCGTGGTGCCGGTGCCCAACGATGGAAAGGGCACCGAGCTGGTGTTCAGCGGCCGGGTGAAGTCCGTCGACCCGGAAAGCAAGTCGGTGACGATCGCGCTGACCGCTACCGCCGGTGGCAAGAAGATCTTCGGCCGCGCGATCGCCTCAGCCACCCTCGCTTAGGCTCGTATATGGCGCTCAAAACTGAAATTCGCGGAATGATCTGGCGGTACCCGGACTTCTTCGTTGTGGGACGCGAACAGCTTCGAGATTTTTCCCGAGCCATCAAGTGTGATCATCCGGCCTACTACGACGAGGACGCCGCCGCCGAACTCGGCCATGACGCGATCGTCGCTCCGATCACTTTCGCGTCGATCATGGGCAAGAACGTTCAGATCGACTTCTTCCAGCATGTCGACATCGGTATGGAAACTTTGCTGATCGTGCAGGTCGATCAGCGGTTCTTTTTTCCCAAGCCGATGCTCGCCGGGGACAAACTATGGGCCCGGATGGACATCCACTCGGTGGAAGAGCGCTTCGGCGCCGACATCGTGGTCACCAAGAACATCCTCACCAACGACGAGGGCGAGGTCGTGATGGAGGCAACCACCACCCTAATGGGCCAGCACAGCGACGGAACGGCCAAACTCCGGTGGGACAAAGAAACCGGACAGGTTGTCAGAGCCGGTAATTAGTATCGGGATTTCTTGCCCTGGAGGGAATCGAGTACACTCGGACCTCGGGGTTTTCCCAGCATCAGCGCGCTTTCCGTGAGTCTGAACACAAGCGGGGGCGCGCGCGTCATGTAAGCCCCGGTAGGTAAGCGCAGGTTGGCCTGCCAACCGCGAAGGGGCGTAGCTCAACTGGCAGAGCAGCGGTCTCCAAAACCGCAGGTTGCAGGTTCAAGTCCTGTCGCCCCTGCAGACGGCAAAGACGTGGAATGGTGGACACTGGAGAGTCAGTGCCCAACCGGAGAACAAAGGAGCACGCGGTGAGCGACGAAGGCGATGTTGCCGACGACGCTGCCAGCGACGGCGGCCAAACCGAGGACAGCGGCGCGAGCGGCGGTCGGACGGCGGTGGTGACCAAGTCGGTGACGCGGCCGCAGCGTCCCACCGGCAAGCGGTCGCGGCAGCGTCCGGCCGACACCTCCGATGCCGCGGAAGGCGGGGACGAGTCGTCCGCCAAGGCGGAGGAGGCCACGGACGACTCCGACGGCAAGAAGGCCCGCAAGGGCGCGAAGGCCGCGAAGTCTGGGGCCGGCGCGAAGCCCAAGAAGCCGAAGAAAGCCGGCGGTCGCTCGGCAAATCCGTTCCTGTTCGTCTACACGTACCTCAAGCAGGTCGTTGCCGAGATGCGGAAGGTCATCTGGCCGAACCGCAAACAGATGCTTACCTACACCTCGGTGGTGCTGGCATTCCTGGCCTTCATGGTCGCGCTGGTCGGTCTGGCCGACCTGGGCCTGACCAAGCTGGTCATGCTGGTGTTCGGCTGAGGTTTGAGAAAGACAGAGAGGACAGACAACCGTGACTACCTTCGACGGTGACCCGTCTGCGGGTGAGTCGGTGGATGTGCAAGACGACCAGGAGATTGTCGACACCGACCAGGGCGCCGAGGCCGCCGCAGAGGCCGCCGACGCTTCCGAGGTCGCCGAGACCGCTGAAGCCTCCGAGGTCGCTTCCGAGGTCGCCGAGGCGACGCGACGCCGAGTCGGCCGAAGAGCCGGCCGAGGAGGTCGACCCCGCCACCGCGCTCAAGACCGAGCTGCGCAAGAAGCCCGGCGACTGGTATGTCGTGCACTCCTACGCGGGCTACGAGAACAAGGTCAAGGCCAACCTCGAGACCCGCGTGCAGAACCTGGACGTCGGCGACTACATCTTCCAGGTCGAGGTGCCCACCGAAGAGGTCACCGAGATCAAGAACGGCCAGCGCAAGCAGGTCAACCGCAAGGTGCTGCCGGGCTACATCCTGGTCCGGATGGACCTGACCGACGACTCGTGGGCCGCGGTGCGCAACACCCCGGGCGTCACGGGCTTCGTCGGCGCGACGTCTCGCCCGTCGGCGCTCAAGCTCGACGACGTGGTGAAGTTCCTGCTGCCTCCGGGGGCGGCCAAGAAGGCCGCCAAGGGTGGGGGCGCGACCGCCACTGCCACGGCCGAGGCGGGCGGGCTGGAACGCCCGGTGGTCGAGGTCGACTACGAGGTGGGCGAGTCGGTGACGGTCATGGACGGACCGTTCGCGACGCTGCCGGCCACCATCAACGAGGTCAACGCCGAACAGCAGAAGCTCAAGGTGCTGGTGTCGATCTTCGGCCGCGAGACGCCGGTGGAATTGACCTTCACCCAGGTCTCCAAGATTTAGAAACACCCCAGGAAGGAACATCGACTAGTCATGGCCCCGAAAAAGAAAGTCACCGGGCTGATCAAGCTGCAGATCGTGGCGGGGCAGGCCAACCCTGCACCGCCCGTCGGACCCGCGCTCGGCCAGCACGGCGTCAACATCATGGAGTTCTGCAAGGCCTACAACGCCGCCACCGAGAGCCAGCGCGGCACCGTCATCCCGGTCGAGATCACGGTCTACGAGGACCGCAGCTTCACGTTCGCCCTGAAGACGCCGCCGGCGGCCAAGCTGCTGCTCAAGGCCGCCGGGGTGGGCAAGGGCTCGGCCGAGCCGCACAAGACCAAGGTCGCCAAGGTCACCTGGGATCAGGTTCGCGAGATCGCCGAGACCAAGAAGACCGACCTCAACGCCAACGACATCGACGCCGCGGCCAAGATCATCGCCGGCACCGCCCGGTCAATGGGCATCACCGTTGAATAGGTAGGCGTAGGTCAGACTCCACCCGTGGGAGGGCCAGCTTCGGCCCGTCGTAACCACGACCCAACACCAGATTGGATAGCTAGATGAGCAAGAACAGCAAGGCATTCCGCGCCGCCGCCGAGAAGGTGGACCGCGACAACCTGTACACCCCGCTGGAGGCGGCCAAGCTCGCCAAGGAGACGTCGTCGACCAAGCAGGACGCGACCGTCGAGGTGGCGATCCGGCTCGGCGTCGACCCGCGCAAGGCGGACCAGATGGTCCGCGGCACGGTCAACCTGCCGCACGGCACCGGCAAGACGGCTCGCGTCGCGGTGTTCGCCGTCGGCGAGAAGGCCGAGCAGGCCAAGGCCGCCGGCGCCGACTTCGTCGGCAGCGACGACCTGATCGAGAAGATCCAGGGCGGCTGGCTGGAGTTCGACGCCGCGATCGCGACGCCTGACCAGATGGCCAAGGTCGGTCGTATCGCCCGCGTGCTGGGCCCGCGCGGCCTGATGCCGAACCCCAAGACCGGCACCGTCACCCCCGATGTCGCCAAGGCCGTGGCCGACATCAAGGGCGGCAAGATCAACTTCCGCGTCGACAAGCAGGCCAACCTGCACTTCGTCATCGGTAAGGCGTCGTTCGACGAGAAGAACCTGGCGGAGAACTACGGCGCCGCGCTCGACGAGGTGCTGCGGCTCAAGCCGTCGTCGTCGAAGGGCCGCTACCTGAAGAAGATCGTCGTCTCGACGACGACGGGCCCGGGTATTCCGGTCGACCCGGCGATCACCCGCAACTTCTCTGAGGCATAACACGGCCTAAAAGGCATAACAAGGCCTAAAAGGCCTAAGCCGCTCCGCCGCACTCGCCGATACGCCGCCGCAGAAAGTCGCGGCCAGGCTCGGATCCGTTGGACTCCAACGCAATTCGATACCAATTGACGGCCTCGGCGGGTCGTCCGGCGCGACGCAGCAGATCGGCGCGCACCGTGGCGACGAGGTTCGAGCGGGCCAGCCGCGGATCATGCGCCACCTGGTCCAGCGCGGACAGTCCGGTGTCGGGGCCGTCGCGGAAGCCGAGCGCCAGCGCGCGGTTGGCGCGCACCACCGGCGAGTCGGTCACCCGCAGCAGCCGGTCGTAGGCCGCGCAAATGGTCGTCCAGTCGGTCTGCTCCCACGACGGTGCCGTGGCGTGCAGCGCGGCGATCACCGCCTGCGGCAGGTAGGGGCCGGTCGAGCCGTCGGCCTGCCGCAGCCGGGCCAGCCCGCGGCTGATCCGGCCGCGGTCCCAGCGCCGGCGGTCTTGCTCCTCGAGCGGCACCAGCGCGCCGGCGTCGTCCACCCGGGCCGCGCGCCGCGAATCGTGCAGCAACACCAGGGCTGCCAATGCGTAAGCCTCTCGTTCCTCGGGCATCAGCGCGCACAGCTCGCCGCTCAGTCGGACCCCCTCGTCGCACAATTCGTCGCGAATCGCCGACGGGCCTGCCGTCGACCAATATCCCTCGGTGAACACCGAGTAGATGCAACCGAGCACGTGTGGCGTGCGCTCGGGCAGCAGCTCGGCCGGTGGCACCCGCAGCGGGATGTTGGCGTGCCGAACCTTGTTCTTGGCGCGGGTAATTCGCTGGCCGATCGCCGCGTCCGTCTGTAGCAGCGCGCGGGCGATCTCGGCGACGGTTAACCCGGAGACCAACCGCAGCGTCAGCGCCAGTTGTGACTGCCGGTCCAGTGCGGGGTGCGCGCAGGTGAACATCATCCGCAGCTCGTCGTCGCGGACCGGATGCGGATCGGTGCGATCGGTGCGGGCTCGAATGTCGTCCAGCACGGCTGCCAATTCCTTTCCGGGACGGCTGGATTCGCGGCGCAGCCGGTCTCGGGCGCGGTTGCGGGCCACGGTTACCAGCCACCCGCCGGGACTGTCGGGCAGGCCGTCGCGCGGCCAGCTGCGCAACGCCTCGGCGCAGGCCTCCTGAACGGCGTCCTCGGCGACGGACAGGTCGCCGGACCACCGCGCGAGCGCGGCGACGGCGGGTCCCCATTCCCGGCGGAAGACGCCGTCCAGGTTGGCCATGCGCGAGCTAGAGCCCGGCTACCCCGGCGAACTGCCGCAGTTGCACAGCCGAAGCCGGAATCATCGACGCGAGCTTGACGGCCTCGTCGCGATCCGCTGCGCCGAGCAGATAAACACCGGTGGCGATTTCGGCGCCTTCCACGTACGGCCCGTCGGTGATCAGCACGTCGCCGTCACGCAGCCGCACCGTGGTCGCCGTGGACGCGTCGTGCAACGCGGCGCCGCCGATCAGCTGATCGCCGGCGGTGGCCATGAACTCTCCGTGGGCTGCCGCCATCGCCTCCCATTCCGGTGAGCCCGGTGTGTGGGCGGTTTCGGGCGGTTCCAGCAGCAGCGCGAGCCAGTCGTTGCCGGTGAGCTTGCGGGAGGGTTCGAACGTGTGGAAAGCCGGCCAAAGTTCCACCGCGCCGTACCTGGCCACCGGGATGTCGCGGGCCAGGGCCAACGCCTCGTCGAGGTTTTCGGCCTCGAACACGTAGTAGCCGCCGGCCACCTCGGCGCCCTCGGCGAACGGGCCGTCGGTGACGACCGGCGCGTCCGGGCCGCCGGTGATGCGCACCGCCTGCGCGGCGGAGTGCAGGGCGTCGCCGGCGCGGATCGCCGAGGCGGCCTTGGCGTGAAAGTCCTGGTATTTGGCCATCTCGTCCGCCTGCTCGTCAGGCGTGCGCTCTAGCTCCCTGCTGATCAACAAGGCAAAGTACTGCATTTGTCGTCACCTCCGGTAGTGAGCGAAGCCCTTCTGCTCCACTCTCTACCTGTTCGACGAACGACGCGCGGGCAATCCGACAGCCGGCGAAAAACTATGCGGCCGCGCCCGGCTTGAGGTAGGTCACCAGGCTGACGTCGATCATCTCGTCGGTGAAGTAGTGCTCGCAGCCGCGCAGGTACTTCATGTAGCGCTCGTAGACCTCTTCTGAAGTGACCTCGATGGCCTTCTCGCGGTTGGACTCCAACGCGTCGCCCCAGATGCGCAGCGTCTTGATGTAGTGCGGGCGCAGCGAAAGGGGCTCGGGGACTATGAATCCCGCCTCCTGGCCACGTTCGACCATCATGTCGGTGGAAGGCAGCCGACCGCCGGGGAAGATTTCGGTGACGATGAACTTGATGAAGCGCGCCGTTTCGAACGTGATCTTCTTACCGCGGGCGTGCATGTTGAACGGGTGGTAGCTCACGCTGCTCTGAACGGTCATCCGGCCGTCGTCGGGCATGAGGTCAAAAAAGCGCTTGAAGAAGTCTGGGTAGTTCTCGTGGCCGAAGTGCTCGAAGGCCTCGATCGACACGATGCGGTCGATGGGCTCGTTGAAGTCTTCCCAGTTCTGCAGGCGCACCTGGTGGGAGCGGGTGGTGTCGACTTCGCTGAGCACCTGCTCGCTACGGGCGTGCTGGTTCTTGGACAGGGTCAGGCCGATGACGTTGACGTCGTACTTCTCGATGGCACGCTTCATCGTGGTGCCCCAGCCGCAGCCGATGTCCAGCAGCGTCATGCCGGGCCGCAGGTCCAGCTGATCCAGGTTGAGGTCGATCTTGGCGTACTGGGCCTCTTCCAGACTGATGCCTGGTGGTTCGAAGTAGGCGCAGCTGTAGGTCCGCGTGGGGTCCTGGAAGAGGGCGAAGAAGTCGTCGGAGACGTCGTAGTGCGCCTGGATGTCTTCGGGCCGCGTGCGCGCCATCGTCGTGTCCTCCCCGGGGATTGCCCCTAGTGTCTAAACGCCACAATCTTAACTACCTCTCCGGCGCGGGCTGACTGCACTAGGCACGCGCGGAGCGGAAGGCCCTATCAGCGGAGCACGTAGTCGCTCAACGGGAACTCTGATCCGTCGCGTACCGCGTCTTCCGTCGACGTGGGCCGCAGCAATGTCGCCTCGCCGCTCTGGTTGAAGTAGTAGGACCGCGACGTGGCGCAGTCGCCGGCGTAGAACACCGAGTCGTCGAGCAGCTTGGTCATCCGATCCAGGAATTGCGCATTGGCTTCCTCGGTCACTTCGAATGTTGTTGCGTCCCTGCGCTTGACCTCGCCGAACAGCCGGTCCATGTGCCGCATCTGGTATTCCATGGTGTTGAAGAACGACAGGCCGGAAAAGGCGAACGGACTGGCCAGGCTCAAGTAGTTCGGGAAGTACGGGATGGACACGCCCTGGTAGGCCTGGAACCGGTTCTCGCGCCACCACTTGCCCAGGTTGCGGCTTTGACGCCCGATCACCTCGATGGCCGGGAAGTTGGCGTCCCAGAGGTCAAAACCCGTCGCCAGCACCAGCGTGTCGATGGCGGTTTTGCGTCCATCGGCGGTGACGATACCGTCGGGCTCGATGCGCTCGATGGTGTTCGTCTCCAGATGCACGTGCGGCTTGGCAAACGTCCGGTAGTAGCTGTTTGACCAGGTGGGCCGCTTGCAGCCGAAGTCGTAGTCGGGCGTCAGCTTGCGCCGGACCTCCTTGTCCCGGACCGAGATGAACCGGTTGATTTTTGCCAGATCCGCCGCGGCGATGTTCAGCCGCCGGAACCTGCGGTAGTTCAGCACCCCGACCACCATCATGACTTCGAAGACGCTGTCGGTCCACCACCGGAAGGCCCGGTGGACCAGCGGCAATCTGGCGAACACCCGCCGCAGCCAGACGGGGATCGCGAAGTCGATCTTGGGCACCACGTGGATCGCGGTCCGCTGGTAGACGGTCAAATCGGCGACCTTGGCGGCCAGTTCGGGGATCAGCTGCACAGCGGTTGCGCCGGTCCCGATGATTCCGGCGCGACGCCCGCTGAAGTCATGGCTGGCGTCCCACGCCGTGGTGTGCACGACCTTGCCCTCGAAAGTCTCGATTCCCGGGATCTCCGGGGTGCGTGGCTGAGAAAGGAAACCGGTCGCGGTGATCAGGAAGCGTGTCGCCAGCGACTCGCCGCCGGCCAACGCCACCTGCCACAATTGCGCGTCCTCGTCCCAGCGAGCGCCTTCGACTGTCGTGTTGAACCGCATGTGGCGGCGAACGTCGTACTTGTCGGCGACGTGTTCGGCATACCGTTGCAGTTCGGCGCCGGGCGCGAACAGGCGCGACCAGTACGGATTGGGCTCAAACCAGTACGAATACGTGGTCGACGGGATGTCGACGGCCAAGCCCGGGTAGCGGTTGACGTGCCAGGTCCCGCCGAGGTCGGCCTCGCGATCGAGGATCACGAAGTTGTCGTATCCGAGCCGCTTGAGCTGGATCGCCGCACCGATACCGCCGAAGCCGGCGCCGACAATGACGACGTCGAGACGCTCAGTGCCCATCGAAAACGTACCTTTCGTCGACAATCAGTTTGTCATCGGCGGCCATGGCTGAACGTGCAACCCTACCCACGTTCGGCGTGTCGCCGAATTGGTTGCCGACTAGGTGGACCGATCCCGAATCAAGCCTTCTGCAAGGTGAACTGATTCACATCGATGTAGCCCGTCCGGAACGAGTTGGCGCAGCCGGTCAGGTACTTCATGTAGCGCTCGTAGACCTCTTCGGAATGAATCTCGATGGCTTCGTCCTTGCGCGGCTCCAAGGCGGCGGCCCACAGGTCGAGGGTCTTGGCGTAATGCGGCTGCAGCGACTGCCGTCGAGTCAGCCTGAAGCCCCTCTTCGACGAGTGCTGCTCCACCTTCTCGATCGACGGCAACCGGCCACCCGGGAAGATCTCGGTCATGATGAACTTGGCGAACCGGGCCATCTCGAACGTCAGCGGCATGCCGCGATCCGACATCTGCGTTCCCGTCAAGGCGGTGATTGTGTGCAGCAGCATCACGCCGTCAGCCGGCAGCACCGAGTGCGCCATCGTGAAGAAGTCGTCGTAGCGATCGAAGCCAAAGTGCTCGAACGCGCCGATCGACACGATGCGGTCGACGGGCTCGTCGAACTGTTCCCAACCGTTCAGCAAAACTCGCCTGCTGCGCGGGCTGTCCATGTGGTCGAACACGTCCTGTACGTGCGTGGCCTGGTTTCTTGACAACGTCAGCCCGACCACGTTCACGTCGTACTTCTCGAGCGCCCGCCGCATGGTGGCGCCCCATCCGCAGCCGATGTCCAGCAGCGTCATCCCGGGCTCCAGGCCCAATTTCCCCAGCGCCAGGTCAATCTTGGCGATCTGCGCCTCTTGCAGCGTCAAGTCTTCGCGCTCAAAATATGCGCAACTGTAGGTCTGCGTCGGGTCCAAAAACAGCCGGAAGAAGTCGTCGGACAGGTCGTAGTGCGCTTGCACATCGGCGAAGTGCGGCGTTAATGCTTTAGCCATAACTGTGGTTGTGCCTCTCCTGGCCTCACAGGCCCGTCGGCATATGCGCGCCGACAACCCCCCAAATAAATTATCTCTCTGACGCGATGCTAGCCGATCAATCCAGGATCACCTAAACCACGCTCAGCGTTTTCCCAGTTCAGGGCATTGAACTACTTTACGAGCGTGAACTGGCCCACGTTGGAGATGCCCCTGCGGAAGAGGTCTGCACAGCCAATCAGGTAGCGCATGTAGCGGTCGTAAGCCTCTTCGGACTGGACGGCGATGGCGCGTTCGCGATTCGCCTCCAGGTTGGCCGCCCACGTATCCAGAGTCCGCGTGTAATGCTCCTGCAGGTATTGAATGTGCCCGATCGAAAACCCGCCATTTTTCGCGTTGTCGACGATATCGGTTTCGCTGCACATCGCCCCGCCGGGAAAGATTTCCGTCCCGATGAAGTGCAGGAACCGCACATCGCTCATCGTCATGGGGATGCCGTGCTCGCGGTAGTACGACAGTGGATACGAGAAAATGCTGTGTAGCAGCATCAGCCCGTCGCCGGGAAGGATCTCGTAGCTGCGTTCGAAGAACGCGGGCCAGCGCTCCTTTTTGAACGCGTCGAACGCCTCGAAGGAGACGATGCGATCGACCCTGTCGGCGAACTCCTCCCAGCCCTGCAACCGCGCCTCGGCCCGCCGTGTCGTGGGGATTGCGGCCAGCCTGGCTTTCGTCCGCTCGTAGTGGTTCCGGCTAAGTGTGATGCCGACGACGTTGACGTCGTACTTCTCCACGGCCCGGACCACCGCCGCGCCCCAGCCGCACCCGACGTCGAGCACCGTCATGCCCGGCTCGAGGTTCAATTTGTCCAGCGCCAAATCGATCTTGGCGAGCTGCGCCTCTTCGAGGGTCATGTCGTCGCGCTCGAAGTAGGCGCAGGTGTACACCATGTTGCGGTCCAGGAACAAGGCGAAAAAGTCGTCCGAGATGTCGTATGTCGCCTGGGACTCTTCGTAGTAAGGCCTCAGCTCCGTCATACGAGACAACCTCCCTCAGCCTCCCTCAGCAACCTTACAGCTCGGTGAGTGTCTGCGCGAAACCCACACGGGCAGTTACGTGTTTGCTTTTCGCTACGCGGCCCTGGCGAAATTATTCGTCAGCGTGTCGATCAGCCGTCCCCACAGCTGTTGGGGCAAATCATGGCCCATGCCGTCGAATAACACCAATCGAGCGCCGTCGATCGTCCTTGCGATCATACGACCGCCGAACGGCCGCATCAGCTTGTCGGCGCGCCCGTGGATCACCACGGTCGGCGCGACGATGCGCCGGTCGTAGTGCGCCAGGCTGCCGCTGCCCATGACCGCGCTGAAATGCCGTGCGACGCCCTGTGGGTAGTAGTTGCGGTCGTATCCTTCGGCGGCGTCGGCGCGAATCTGCTCCTCGGGCGCGCGGTAGCCCGGGCTGCCGATGATGTTGCTCACCCGGACCGCGTTGTCGATGATCACCTCGCGCGGCGAATTCGGCGGCGGCCCCTTCAGCAGAGCCAGCAGGGCCTGCGGGGCCGGTGGCGGCAGGAACGCGGAGTTGTTGCTGGAGAACAGGATCGCCAAGCTTTTCGTCCGATGGGAGAAGCGTGCGGCGAAGATTTGGGCGATCATGCCGCCCATCGAGGCGCCGACGATATGGGCATCCGTGATGTCCAGGTGATCCAGCAGTGCGGCGGCGTCGTCGGCCATGTCCTCGAGCGTGTATCCCGCCCTGCTGCGCAGACCGAGCCAGGATCGGACCAACCGCGTCACCAGCGGCTGACCCGAGCTTTGGCGTTCGGTCTTGCTGGACAGACCGACATCGCGGTTGTCGTAGCGGATGACGCGCAGGCCCTGACCGACGAGCTTCTCGCAGAACGCGGTTCGCCACAGCAGCAGCTGGGCGCCCAGGCCCATGATCAGCAGGACCGGCGGGTGGTCGACGTCGCCCATGTCCTCGTAGTAGAGCTTCAGGTCACCCGCAATCGCTGAGCCGGTGCGAATCTCCACCGTTTAGACCTCGACGTCGGTCTGGTGTTCGCGGCTGACCTCGACCATGAAGTTGGCGAAGTAGCCCGTCAGCTGCGAGTCGGTCATCATCTGCCAGCGCGGCGCCAGCAGCTTCATGTAGCGCTCGACGTAGAGGAATTGCTTGCCTATCAGCACCAGTTCGCGCGGCAGCTTGACGTCGTAGGCGTCGGCCAGCGTCGAGAGCTGTCGGCCGATATCGGCATACGACATGTCGCCCAGCGTCTGCATGGTCAGCGGGGTGGCGAATTTCTCCAGGTCCTTGGCGGCCTCGGCCTCGGGCTTCGTGGTTCCCACGGCGCCCATCAGCACCACGATCTTGCCGGCCGAGGCGTGGTCCTTCTTGACCAGCA
The DNA here is from genome assembly GCA_963758775.1 of uncultured Actinomycetota bacterium. GTDB lineage: Bacteria > Actinomycetota > Actinomycetes > Mycobacteriales > Mycobacteriaceae > Mycobacterium. Next base: position 523,263 of record CAVWWU010000006.1, on the reverse strand, counting down.
GCGCGTAGACCAGCTCGCGCAGCAGCCAGCGGGTGCGGGGATCGATGCGGCCCATGATCCCGAAGTCGAAGAACACGATGCGGCCCGCCTCGTCGACGTAGAGGTTGCCGGCGTGCAGGTCACCGTGGAACAGGCCGTGGCGCAGGCCGCCCTCGAACAGCGAGAACAGCAGCGCCTTGACCAGCTCGGTGCCGTCGAAACCGGCCTTGCGGATGGCGGCGACGTCATCGATGCGGATTCCCTGCACCCGCTCCATCGTCAGCACCCGGTCGCTGGTGAAGTCCCAGTGCACCTGCGGCACCCGGATGTTGCGGCCCAGCGGCGAGGCGTGCAGGTGCGAGACCCAGGCCTCCATGGACTGCGCCTCGAGGCGGAAGTTCAGCTCCTCGGCCAGGTTGTCGGCGAAGTCGGCCACCACGTCTTGCGCCGACAGCCGGCGGCCCAGCTTGGCCAATTCGACGGCCTGCGCGAACCGCTTCAGGATCTGCAGGTCGGCGGCGACCCGGCGGCGGATTCCCGGCCGCTGGATTTTGACGACGACCTCCTCGCCGGTGTGCAGCGTGGCGTAGTGCACCTGCGCGATGGAAGCCGACGCGAACGGCTCCTCGTCCCATTTGGCGAACAGGTCGGCGGGGTCGCCGCCCAGCTCGTCGACGAAGAGCTTGTGCACCTCTTTGGAGTCGGCGGGGGGCACCCGGTCGAGCAGGCCGCGGAACTCGCGGGACAGCTGTTCGCCGAACGCGCCGGGGCTGGACGCCATGATCTGGCCGAACTTCACGTACGTCGGGCCCAGATCGGCAAAGGTCTGGGGCAACTGTTTGATCATCTTGGACTGCCACGGGCCCTTGCCCGGCAGCTTGCTGACGATGCGGGCGGCACCCCGGGTGACCTGCCAGCCGGTGACGGCCATTCGGGCCGCTTCCACCGGCAGGGGTACCCGGTCAAGCTTGGTTACCTCGCGGTGTTTGGTGGAGCTCATCTGTGCAGTCTGCCAAAAACGGCGAATCAAGTCCCAATTCGTGTGAGCCCGCTCACCAGCGCGTGGCGACTCCGCGCGAAGTTCTCGCACAGCGTTTCGATGATCGGGCGCCAGACCGGTTCGGGAAGGTCGTGTCCCATCCCGTCGACTACGACGAAGCGCGCTCCGGGAATCGCCGCCGCCACCGCGCGTCCGTTGCGCGGCCGCACCATGGGGTCCGCCGAGCCGTGCAGCACCACCGTCGGTGCGGTGATCGCCTTGCTGTAGGCAAGCAGGCTGCCGGTGCCCAGCACGGCGTCGAACTGGCGCAACATGCCCGCCGGGTAGGTGCAGCGGTCCGCGAGCTCCCGCACCCGCCTGCGCAGCTCGGGTTCGGGCGGCAGAAAGTTCGGGCCGTTGAACACCGCGATGTTGCGCACCTCGGACGCCAGCCTCTCCTCGGCGGGAGCGTCCTTGGCGGGCGAGTCGAACGCCAGCCGGATGACCCGCCAGGCCGGCAGCGCGGACAGCGGCTTGCCTGTGGACGACATGATGACGCCCAGCGATGCCACCCGGGTCGGCTCGGCGCCGGCCAGGATCTGCGCGATCATCCCGCCCAGCGACGCGCCCACCACGTGTGCGCGGGCAATGTCGAGGTGGTCCAGCAGCGCGAGGACATCCTGCGCCATGTCGACCAGCGTGTAGGGCACGCGACTCGGCCGGCCCAGCAGGTACCGGCCGATCCGCGGGTAGATCGATCCGTGGGCGCGCAGCCCGTGCATCTTGGCCGACAGCCCGGTGTCGCGGTGGTCGAAGCGGATGACGCGATAGCCGCGGTCGACGAGCCGGGCGCAGAACCCGTCGGGCCACATGGGCAGCTGGGCGCCGAGGCCCATGATCAGCAGCGCGGGCGGCCCGGCCGGGTCACCGAGTTCCTCGTAGTACAGCTCTATCGCGCCGTCCGGTGTCTCGCGGCGGGCGATTCCGGTTCTGCTGGCGGGCACCCTGTCGTTTTTACCCGCGGGTCCAGGGCTTGACCCAGCCCGTGATCTCCCAGCCCTCCAGGCCGGCGATCAGCTCGTACATGGTGGCGCCGTCGACGGTTTCCCGCACGATGTCGGCGTGCCCGGCGTGCCGGGCCAGCTCATTGATGACATGCAGGATCACCCAGCGCACCGACCAGGGCGGCTGGTTTTTGGGGAAGTACGGGATGTCCTGCGGCACCGGCACCTGCGCGTCCAGGTCCGCCGTTTCCACCAGCCGCAGCGTTTTCGCGTTCTCAGCCTCGAACGCGCTCAGCAATCCCTGCAGGGTCTCGTCGTCGCGCATCACGTGCTGCTCGGCGAAGTCCCTGGTGATCTCTTCGCGCGGCCGGTCGTCTATTGGCGGAGTGTCGGGGGCGGCGGCGACGCGCGCCATCCAGGTGCGTTGCATGCCGGTGACGTGCTTGACGAGGCCGCCGACCGACAGCGCGCTCGCCGACGGCGACGACCGGGCCTGTTCATCGGTGAGGCCGTAGGACACCGCGAAGTAGGCGCTTTGGTGAAACGCCATGAACTCGCGCAGCGCGTTGCGTTCGTCGGCCACGGGTGGGGCGAGAGCGGGCATCGTCAATCCTTCCGGTTGCCGGTACTGCCACCGTAAAGTGCGGAGATGCAGCTGATTTCGGGGGAGTCCACCGAGCTGTTCGCCGGGCCCGGCGACGCCCCGCTGCAGCTGGTGCGAGTGACGCTGAGCGGGGTGACCAAACGGGCCCGGGTCCGCATCGATGGCGACGGTCTCAGCGGCGAGGCCTTCGCCGAACCGGGCTGCGAGGTTGTCGAGGTCCCGGTGCGCGTCACGCGTCCGATTGTGGGCCAGCGGCGGCCGGCGCGGGTGAGTGCCGGCCGTGCCGGCGCGGCGTTCGAGTTCACCGTGGCCGAGCCGGGCTGGACGATGTTCATGGTCAGCCACTTCCACTACGACCCGGTCTGGTGGAACACGCAGGGCGCCTATACCAGCGAGTGGACCGAGGACCCGCCGGGGCGGCAGACCAACGGCTTCGAGCTGGTGCACGCGCATCTGGAGATGGCCCGCCGCGAGCCGGAGTACAAATTCGTGCTGGCCGAAGTGGATTACCTCAAGCCGTACTGGGACACCCGGCCCGAGGACCGCGCCGATCTGCGCAGGTTCATCGCACAGGGCCGCGTCGAGATCATGGGTGGCACCTACAACGAACCCAACACCAACCTCACCGGCCCGGAGACGACCATCCGAAACCTGGTGCACGGCATGGGTTTTCAGCGTGGCGTGCTGGGCGCCGAGCCGGCCACGGCGTGGCTGCTGGACGTGTTCGGCCACGACCCGCAATTCCCGGGAATGGCCGCCGACGCCGGGCTGACGTCGAGCTCGTGGGCCCGCGGCCCACACCACCAGTGGGGTCCCGCCCACGGCGGCTCGGTCGACCGCATGCAGTTTTCCAGCGAATTCGAGTGGATCTCGCCGTCGGGCCGCGGCCTGCTCACCCACTACATGCCGGCGCACTACGGGGCGGGGTGGGGAATGGACTCGTCGCCGTCGCTGGCCGAGGCCGAGGCGGCCACCTATGCGTTGTTCCACCAGCTGAAGACTGTCGCGCTGACCCGCAACGTGCTGCTGCCGGTCGGCACCGACTACACACCGCCGAACAAATGGGTCACCGCGATCCACCGCGACTGGGGCGAGCGTTACACCTGGCCGCGGTTCGTCTGCGCGATACCGCGCGACTTCTTCGCCGCGGTGCGCACCGAACTGGCGGAAAAGGGCGCCGCGGTGTCCGTGCCGTCGCCGCAAACCCGCGATATGAACCCGATTTACACCGGCAAGGACGTGTCCTACATCGACACCAAGCAGGCCAACCGGGCCGCCGAGAACGCCGTCCTGGCCGCCGAGCGCTTCGCCGTCTTCGCCGCGCTGCTCACCGGCGCCGAATACCCGCAGGCGGCGCTGGCCAAGGCGTGGGTGCAGCTGGCCTACGGCGCACACCACGACGCCATCACCGGATCGGAGTCCGACCAGGTCTACCTCGACCTGCTGACCAGTTGGCGCGACGCCTGGGAGCTGGGTTGCGCGGCGCGCGACAACGCCCTGGCATCGCTGTCCGGCGCCGTGGGTGCGGGCGGTGCCGGCGAAGGCGACGTGATCGTGTGGAATCCGTTGGCGCAGCGTCGCAGTGACGTGGTGACTGTCCGGCTCGACGCGCCGCTCGCCGGCGGTGTGCGGGTGCTGGACGTCGACGGCGCAGTGGTAGCGGCGCACGTCGAGAACGACGGGCGGTCGGTCAGCTGGCTGGTCGACGACGTCGGGTCGCTGGGCTGGCGGGCCTACCGGTTAGTCCCGGGCGATGAGGCGGCGGGCTGGCAGCCCGCGCACGGGGACAGCATCGCCAACGAGCACTACCGGCTGACGGTCGACGCGGCCCGCGGCGGCGGAGTCCGGTCGCTGATCCACGACGGGCGTGAGCTGATCGCCGACGGCCGCGTGGGCAACGAGCTCGCGGTCTACGAGGAATACCCGGCGCACCCGACGCAGGGGGAGGGCCCGTGGCAGCTGCTGCCCAAGGGGCCGGTGGTGTGTTCGGCGCAATCGAAGGCGCGGGTCCAGGCCTATGACGGCCCGCTCGGTCAGCGGCTCGTGGTGCGCGGCGCGATCGGGGAACTGCTGCGCTACACCCAGACGCTGACCCTGTGGCGGGGCCTGGCGCGGGTGGACTGCCGCACCACTCATCGACGAATTCGTCGGGGAGGACCGCCTCGTGCGGCTGCGCTGGCCCTGCCCGGTACCGGGCGCGATGCCCGTCAGTGAGGTCGCCGACGCTGTGGTCGGGCGCGGATTTGCGTTGCTGCACAAGGTTTCTGGGGGACCCGAATCGGTGGACACCGCCGTGCACCTGCGCACGCTGGACAATCCGGCCTACAGCTGGTTCGGGCTGTCCTCGGCCGTGCGGGTGCGGGTGGATGATTCCGTGCGGGCGATGTCGGTGGCCGAGGTGGTGTCGCCCGCCGAGGCGATGTCGGGTCCGCTGGCGCGCGACCTGATGGTCGCGCTGGTCCGCGCCGGCGTCACGGCGACCTGCAGCGGTGCCGACAAGCCCCGCTACGGGAACCTCGACGTCGACTCCAACCTGCCGGACACCCGGATCGTGCTGGGCGGGCCGGCTCGCAACGTCTTCGCCAAAGCGGTTCTGGCACAAGCCGATCCGATGTACGCCGAGGAACTCGGCCGGCAACTGGCCGAGACCGGGCAGGCCCGGGTGTGGGTGCCGGCGGCGGCGCCGCTGGCGCAGGTATGGCTGCCCGGCGCCGACCTGCGTGCCGTGCGGGCGCTGCCGGTGCTGGTGATCGACGGCGCCGACGAGAACAGCCTGGGCGCCGCGATCGCGGCGGTCGCCGGCGACCTGGCCGACGCCGAGATCGTCGTCGACCAGCACGCCCCGTCGGGCATGGAGCCGTTCGACGCCCATACGGTCGCGCTGCTCAACCGCGGCGTCCCCAGCTTCGCCGTCGAGACCGACGGCACTCTGCACACCGCGCTGATGCGGTCGTGCACCGGCTGGCCGTCCGGCGTCTGGATCGACGAGCCGCGCCGCACCGCGCCCGACGGCTCGAACTTCCAACTTCAGCACTGGACGCACGATTTCGACTACGCACTGGCGACCGGAAACGGCGACTGGCGCGACGCGCAAATCCCCAGCCGCAGTGCGCAGTTCTCCCACCCGCTGCTCGCCGTTCCTGCACAGCCCGGGCAGGGCGGGCTGGCGCCGGTGGGCTCACTGCTGCACGTCGAACCCGCCGACTCGGTGCAGCTGGGCGCGCTCAAGGCGGCCGGCAACCCGCTGGCGTGCGGCAGCGCCGAGCCCGTTGAACCCGGCGCCGTGGCACTTCGTCTGGTGGAAATGACCGGCAGGAAGACCCGCGTCGCTGTCGGCTCCGAGCTGGGCGCGGTCCGGGAGCTTCAGCCCGCCGACCTACTGGAAGAGCCGCTGCACAAGTCGGGACGCAGCAAGCGGTCGGTGGACCTGCACGGCTACCAGGTGGCCACCGTGCGCGCCCGGCTCGAACTGCCCACGCTGAGCGCCGGCGCCGCCGAGTTGGCCCCGCACGCGGAGGCGGCACAGCCCCTGTACGCGCGGTACTGGCTGCACAATCGCGGCCCGGCGCCGCTGGGCGGACTGCCCGCCGTCGCGCACCTGCAACCGCAGTCGGTGACCGCCGAGCCCGGCGACGTGGTGACGCTGCGGCTCACCGCGGCCAGCGACTGCACCGACGCCACGCTGAGCGGCACCGTGGCGCTGGTGTGCCCGGACGGCTGGACGTCCGCACCCGCCGAGCTGCCGTTCACGCTCGGCGCCGCCGAACACGCGGAGACCGACGTCGTGCTGATGGTCCCGGCAGGCGCCCGGCCCGGCCCGTACCCGGTCCGGGCCCAGCTCCGCATCACCTCCGCCGAGGCGCCGCAGGCCTGGCGCCAGGTGGTCGAGGACGTCTGCGTCGTGCAGGTCGGCGCGCAGCGCGAAACGGAGCTGGTCTACCTCGCCGGCGATCCCGGCGACATCGCCCTGGCGGCCGGCGAGAGCGCGCGCCTGGCCGTCACCGTCGGCAGCCACGCCCGCGCCGAGTTGGCGCTGGAGGCGCACCTGATCAGCCCGTGGGGCACCTGGGAGTGGGCCGGGCCCGCGGCGCTGGGTGCCGTCCTGCCCGCCCGGGGGACGGTCGAACTCGGCTTCGACCTGACCCCGCCGGCATGGCTGGAGCCCGGCCAGTGGTGGGCCCTGGTACGCATCGGCTGCGCCGGGCGGCTCCTCTACTCACCGGCGGTGCGGGTGACGGTGACATGAGCGCGCAGCTGATCGCCACGGTGGCCGGCGCCCCCGTCCCGGTCGACGAGGTCGACGCCGCCGAGGCGCGGCTGCGCAACGGCCCGCGCGCGAACGCGTTGCCGGCCCGCGGCACCAGCGAGGGCCGGCAACTGCGGCGCTGGCTCACCCAATTGATCGTGACCGAACGGGTGTTGGCCGCCGAGTCGGCCGCACGCGGACTGGCCGCGGCGGACGCCCCGACCCCCCCATCTGAGGCCGACCTGTTGCCCGACGTGACGGCGCGGCTGGAGATCGGCAGCGTGGCCGCCGCGGTGCTGGCGGACGCGCGCGCCCGGGCACTGTTCGCCGACGTCACCGCCGGGGTGCGCGTCGACGACCACGACGTGACCGACTTCCACGCCCGCAACCCGCTGCGGTTCGCTCCGCCGCGCCTCGAGGACCACGGCTGGCGCGCCCCGGCAACCGTCGCGCCGCCGTTGGAGCAGGTGCGGTCGGCGATCGCCGAGCATCTGTCGGGCTCCGCGCGGCGACGTGCCTTCCGGATATGGCTGGACGCGCGGCGCGCGGAATTGGTGCAGCTGGCTCCCGGCTACGAGCATCCGGGCGACCCCCGTCAACCCGACAACACCCACCGGCACTGATGGTCACCCTCTGTCTCGACATCGGCGGCACCAAGATTGCCGCCGGCCTGGTCGATGCGGAGGGTGCGCTGGTGTACACCGCCACTAGGCCCACCCCGGTAAGCCTTGCCCCCGAACAGGTTTGGGCCGCTGTCGACGCGACGATCGCCGACGCGCTGCGCGCGGCCGGCGGCGCTCATGGGGCGCATGGCGCGGTGGGTGCGGTGGGTATAGCGTCGGCCGGGCCCGTCCACCTGCCCACCGGCACCGTCAGCCCGATCAACATCGCGGCCTGGCGCGGCTTCCCGCTGCGGGACCGGGTCGCGGCCCGGATTCCCGGGGTGCCGGTCAAGCTGGGCGGCGACGGGGTGTGCATGGCGCTGGGCGAGCACTGGCGCGGCGCGGGGCGGGACGCTCGCTTCCTGCTGGGCATGGTGGTGTCCACCGGCGTGGGTGGCGGGTTGGTGCTCGACGGCGCCCCCTACGCCGGCCGCACCGGCAACGCCGGGCACGTCGGTCACGTGGTCGTCGAGCAACACGGCGAGGTGTGTTCGTGCGGCGGCCGCGGCTGTGTCGAGACCGTCGCTTCCGGTCCGTGGATGGTGCGCTGGGCGCGCGCCAACGGCTGGTCGGCACTGCCGGGCGCCGGCGCCAAGGAGCTGGCCGATGCGGCAGCGACGGGGGATCCGGTTGCGGCACAGGCGTTCCGGCGGGGCGCCGGCGCGCTGGCCGCGATGATCGCGTCGGTGGGGGCGGTGTGCGACCTGGATCTCGTCGTCATCGGGGGAGGGGTCGCCAAATCCGGCCCGCTGCTTTTCAATCCGCTACGGGAGGCATTGACCGAATACGCGCGGCTCGACTTTCTGGCGCGGCTGCGTGTGGTGCCCGCCGAACTCGGCGGCGACGCCGGGCTGGTCGGCGCGGCCAGGCTCGCCCGGCTTTGATGCGGCTACTCGCGCGCCGACGGAAAGTCGTGGCGCGCGATGTGCAAGAGCTCGTTCAAAACGGCGCTGTCTTGGTGGCGGAACCCGATGTAGCCGAGCGAGGTTCCCACCGCCACCGCGACCCGCCGGGCCGCGTGATGCAGCGCGTCCGGCGAGGCGGCCACGGTCACCGGTAGCTGACTCAGAGATTCCGCCATCGTCTGCCAGGTCGGGCCGACGTAGCGCTGCCATATCTTCAGCCGCGATATCTCCGCGGGTACCTCGGCGATCTGGTCGCCGTCGCGGTACTCGGCGGCCCAGAACGCGACCCAGGTCCACAGCGGGGTGCACGCCGCATAGACCTCGTCCCTGAGCCGTTTGACGTCGACCGCCTCGCGGGCGGACTGCTCGAAACGGGTGACGGCCGCCCCCAATTCCTGGCCCACCGGACAGATGACATCGAGAACGTCGCCGGCCGTGGTGGCCTTGGTGCCCACAGCCTGAATAGCGTTCCACTCGGCGCGGTGCTCGTCGCACATCTTGCGCGCGACCGCGAACTGCAGGCTGGGGGCGCCCTCCCAGGACACCTGATGCCGGTAGGCGCCCAACCCGGACCCCTTCAGCTCCATGTTCGCGTGCTGCGCTTCATGGGCGACCGCGCGACGAAGCGCCTGCAGACCCTCCGGCTTGACGCTGGGCAGGCCGACGGCGGTGGGTTTGAAGCCGTTGGCGTCGGCGTTGATCAGGGCATTGGAGTCCACGATGACCTCGGCGCCGCCGTCGAGGCGCAGCATCGTTCTGCCGCGCGACGCTCCCCGAAGCCCCGCCCACCGTGTTGCGCACCGAAGGATCTCGGCGCAGCACCGCATTCGGCACGTCAACGGGAAGGACCAGGGTGACGGCGTCCGGGCGGTCAACGAGACTGGTCAGCAGGTCTGCCAGCTCGTCTATGCCGGTCCGCAGCGCGTCAGGGGAGGGATCCGACCAGATGGCCGCCTCCACCTCGGGGTGCCAGTCCTCGAGACTGACCTTGCACCGCGGTGGGGCCTGATCGTTCAGGTCGCTCATATCGTCGGATCATCGCATACCGATCCGGCTGGACTGGGAGATGTCCGTTTTGGCTGTTCGCCCGGGGCCGCGCTATTGTGGTTGCCGATCCACCGAAGACCGTCGGTCACCGAGCAATCGGTTGAAAGTCCGGGAGCATCCCGGCGGCCCACGCAGGAGGACGAGGCAATCATCGCCGGCACCCGTCGGCGCATTCACGCCCCGGCCGCTTCCTGCGCCGGGGCGTTCGGCATTTTCGGGTGGTCGCAGACGACAAGTCGCAGCAGGATTTTACGAAGGAGGTATGCATGGCCAAGGCTGACAAGGCCACAGCCGTTGCAGATATCGCCGAGCGGTTCAAGGATTCCACCGCATCGCTGATCACCGAGTACCGCGGTCTGACGGTGGCCAACCTGGCCGAGCTGCGCCGCTCGCTGGCGGGCTCCGCCACCTACTCGGTGGCCAAGAACACGCTGATCAAGCGCGCGGCAACGGAAGCCGGCATCGAGGGCCTCGACGAGTTGTTCGCCGGCCCGACGGCGATCGCGTTCGTCACCGGTGAACCGGTCGACGCCGCCAAGGCGATCAAGACCTTCGCCAAGGACAACAAGGCGCTGGTCATCAAGGGCGGCTACATGGACGGTCACGCGCTGACCGTCGCCGAAGTCGAGCGCATCGCCGACCTGGAGTCGCGCGAGGTGTTGCTGGCCAAGCTGGCCGGCGCGATGAAGGGCAACCTCGCCAAGGCGGCCGGTCTGTTCAACGCGCCGACGTCACAGGCGGCGCGTCTCTTCGCCGCCCTGCAGGAAAAGAAGGCTGCCGAGCCGACCTCGGCACCCGCTCCCGAGGCAGCTGCCGCGCCTGCACCCGAACCAGCCTCAGAGGCGCCCGCCGAAGTCGCAGAGACTTCTCCGGAGCCCGCTGAAGCCGAAGCCGAATAACCCACCAAAAACCCAAAGTAATAAGTAATCAGGAAGGACCCACACCATGCCCAAGCTGTCTGGCGACGAACTGCTCGACGCCTTCAAGGAAATGACCCTGCTGGAGCTCTCGGACTTCGTGAAGAAGTTCGAGGAGACCTTCGAGGTCACCGCGGCCGCTCCGGTCGCGGTTGCCGCCGCGGGCGCTGCCCCGGCCGGCGCTGCCGCTGAGGCCGCCGAGGAGCAGTCCGAGTTCGACGTCATCCTCGAGGCCGCCGGTGACAAGAAGATCGGCGTCATCAAGGTTGTCCGCGAGATCGTGTCCGGCCTGGGCCTCAAGGAGGCCAAGGACCTGGTCGACGGCGCGCCCAAGCCGCTGCTCGAGAAGGTCGCCAAGGAGGCCGCCGAGGACGCCAAGGCCAAGCTCGAGGCCGCCGGCGCCACGGTCACCGTCAAGTAGGTCAAGCACCGACTGCACGAAAAGCCCCCGGGTCACCGGGGGCTTTTCGCGTCTTCAGGCTTTCGCGGCCGCCCGCCGCGACTTTTCCACTTGCTCGGGTGAATCCCCCAGAGCCACAAGTAAATTCGACTTCATCGCCTCAAGCACCGGGACGACGGCCGCGCCGTCGTCGCCGTAGAAGCCGCCCAATTCGAGCATCACGAACCCGTGTAGTAACGCCCAGAACTGGGCGGCGGTGGCAATGACGGTCGCGTCGTCGGCTTCCGCGCCGATGGTGATTCGGCCGGCCTGCATGGACCGTCGGACCACGCGCACCAGATGCGCGAAGCTGGGAACGTGCTGCTCGAGCTGGGCGACCGTCAAGGTCAAGACGTTGCCACCCGGCGCGTTGATGCCGTTTGCGCTGGTGCTGCCGAACATCAGCCGATACAGGTGTGGTCGCTCGATGGCGTAGCGCCGGTAGGCGGCACCGAGGACGAAGAAATCGGCGACCGGGTCGGGGGTCTCCGGCATCGTCAGTGCGGCATCCAACTGCCGGTAACCCTCGTCGGCCAGCTCGGCGATCAGGCCGCTCATCCCGCCGAAGTGGGTGTACACGGCCATCGTCGACGTCCCGGCGGCGCTGGCCACCTTGCGGGCCTGCAGTGCGTCGGGCCCGTGCTCGTCCAGCAGGTCGACGGCCGCGTGCAGCATGTCGTCCCGAACACTGCGCCCCGGCGCCGAGGTTGTCTCCGAAGTCATCGTTGCCATCTTCTCATCGGCGGCGTACAGTCTCAATAACGCTGAAATAACAATGTTATAGGAGTTCAGCCCATGACTTCCACACAAACCGCAGAATCCGCAAACCCCTACCTCAGCGGATTCCTGGCGCCGGTGCGCACCGAAGTGACCGCCACCGACCTGCACGTCACCGGCCACATCCCCGAGTACCTCGACGGGCGCTACCTGCGCAACGGCCCCAACCCGGCAGCCGAGGTCGACCCCGCGACCTATCACTGGTTCACCGGCGACGGCATGGTGCACGGGGTGGCGCTGCGTGACGGCAAAGCCTGCTGGTACCGCAACCGCTGGGTGCGCAGCTCGGCCGTGTGCAGCGTCCTCGGCGAACCGGCCCCCGGGCGGATCGACCCGCGGGCGGGCATGCTCCGCATGGGCGCGAACACCAGCGTGCTGAGCCACGCCGGCAAAACCCTGGCGCTCGTCGAAGGCGGGGTCGCCAACTACGAACTCACCGACGAGCTGGACACGGTCGGGACCTGCGACTTCGACGGCACGCTGGCCGGCGGCTACACCGCCCACCCGCACCGCGATCCCAAGAGTGGCGAACTGCACGCGGTGTCCTACTCGTTCGCGCGCGGACGCACGGTGCAGTACTCGGTGATCGACACCAACGGCCGGGCCCGTCGCACGGTCGACGTCGAGGTGTCCGGCTCGCCGATGATGCATGACTTCTCGCTGACCGAGAAGTACGTGGTGTTCTACGACCTGCCGGTCACATTCGACCCGATGCAGGTGATGCCGGCATCTGTGTCCAGGGCGCCGGGCTGGCTTCAGCACCCGGCCCGGCTGGTGGTGCAGTCGCTGATCGGCCGGGTCCGGATCCCCAGCCCGATCGTGGCAAGGATGAACGGGGGCAACAGCCGTCGCACACCCGGGCTCCCGTACGCCTGGAACGACGACTACCCGGCCCGCATCGGCGTCATGCCCCGTGAGGGGGGCAATAGAGATGTGCGCTGGTTCGACATCGAGCCGTGCTACGTCTACCACCCGCTCAACGCCTACTCCGAGATGCGCGGCGGCCAAGAGGTGCTGGTACTCGATGTGGTGCGCTACTCCCGGATGTTCGACCGTGACCGGCGTGGACCGGGGGAGAGCCTGCCCACCCTGGACCGGTGGACCATCAATCTGTCCAACCCTTCCACGGGCGCCGTGCACACCGAGTGCCGCGACGACCGCTCGCAGGAGTTCCCTCGAATCAACGAGAACCTAACCGGCGCCCGGCACCGATTCGGCTACACCGTCGGCATCGACGGCGGATTCCAGGCCGCCGGCGGGCCGGATTTGGTGTCGTCGCTGTACAAGCACGATTACGCCACCGGATCCACGACGCTCGCCAGGCTCGACCCCGACCTGATGTTGGGGGAGGTGTGCTTCGTGCCGAACCCCGCAAAGGGAGGAGCCGGCGCCGAAGATGACGGGATCCTGATGGGCTACGGCTCGCACCGGAGCCGGGACGAGGGGCAGTTGTTGCTGCTGGACGCCCAGACCCTGGAAACGGTGGCAACGGTGCATCTGCCGCAGCGGGTGCCGATGGGTTTTCACGGCAACTGGGCGCCTTCTGGCTAGGGCGAAGCGTGAGATTGTTATCTCTGCAACCCTGATGTCACGCCGCCGGCGTGCGCTACAGTGACTCAAGCCACACATAGGGGCAGGTGGCGGTATGCGCGTCGACGGAAGGATTCCCACATGGGCGTCGCAATCGAGGTGAATGGACTGACCAAGTCCTTTGGGTCCTCGAGGATTTGGGAAGACGTGACGTTGGAAATCCCTGCGGGGGAAGTCAGCGTCCTACTGGGACCGTCGGGTACCGGCAAATCGGTTTTCCTGAAATCCCTCATCGGTCTGCTGCGGCCGGAACGCGGCTCGATCGTCATCGACGGCACCGACATCATCGAGTGCTCGGCCAAGGAGCTTTACGAGATCCGCACACTGTTCGGGGTGCTGTTCCAGGACGGCGCGCTGTTCGGCTCGATGAACCTGTTCGACAACACCGCCTTCCCGCTGCGTGAGCACACCAAGAAGAAGGAAGGCGAGATCCGTGACATCGTCATGGAGAAGCTCGAGATGGTGGGTCTCGGCGGGGACGAGAAGAAGTTCCCCGGTGAGATCTCCGGTGGTATGCGCAAGCGTGCCGGCCTGGCCCGGGCGCTGGTGCTCGACCCGCAGATCATCCTCTGCGACGAGCCCGACTCCGGTCTGGACCCGGTCCGTACCGCGTACCTGAGCCAGCTGATCATGGACATCAATGCCCAGATCGACGCCACCATCCTCATCGTGACGCACAACATCAACATCGCGCGCACCGTGCCGGACAACATGGGCATGCTGTTCCGCCGCAAGCTGGTCATGTTCGGCCCGCGCGAGGTGCTGCTGACCAGCGACGAGCCGGTGGTGCGCCAGTTCCTCAACGGCCGCCGCATCGGGCCGATCGGCATGTCGGAGGAAAAGGACGAGGCCACCATGGCCGAAGAGCAGGCCATGATCGACGCCGGCCAGCATGCCGGTGGTACCGAGGACATCGAGGGTGTGCCGCCGCAGATCCAGGCGACGCCGGGCATGCCGGAGCGCAAGGCGGTGGGCCGGCGCCAGGCCCGGGTGCGCTCGATGCTGCACACGCTGCCCAAGAACGCCCAGGCGGCGATCCTCGATGACCTGGAGGGCACGCACAAATACCAGGCGCACGAGTTCGGCGACTAGGGCTGTGCTGTCCACAGAAGGGAATTTCTTCGCAAGTTTCACGATAACTTGACGTGTCTCCCCTTGACTGACGGGCGCAAACGGGTCAATCTGTTGGGCAGTATGTGTCGAGGGGTACGCCGAGAGTCGCCAGCCAGCGCAGAGCTCCCTGGATAGGTTGTTGAGGAATGCGCGCGTCTGCGCTATTGTTGGACGTTGCGCTGGCTACCTCCTGCCCACCTCACCCGCCACCTGACACCGTGGTCTTTGCCTGAGCCCTCTTTCCGGCTCAGCTGTTTAGTTGCGCGCGTGGGACACGGGCAGATCGTTCGCCAGCCGAGTTGACACAAATGTTGCGGCGAACAGACCCGGTGGTCCGGTTCTCGTGAGTCGCACGAGGTGCTGGAAGGATGCATCTTGGCAGATCGCCAGAGCAAGACGGATCGCCCACAAAGTTCCTCTAACGGAAGTTCCTCGAATAACTCCGTGCCCGGAGCGCCCAACCGAGTTTCCTTCGCCAAGCTTCGCGAACCCCTCGAGGTTCCGGGGCTGCTTGACGTGCAGACGGATTCATTCGAGTGGCTGATCGGTTCGCCCGATTGGCGCGAGCGCGCCGTCGAGCGCGGGGAGGTCACCCCCAAGGGCGGCCTGGAAGAGGTGCTCGACGAGCTGTCGCCGATTGAGGACTTCTCCGGCTCGATGTCGCTGTCGTTCTCCGACCCGCGGTTCGACGAGGTCAAGGCGCCGGTCGACGAGTGCAAAGACAAGGACATGACGTACGCGGCCCCGCTGTTCGTCACGGCCGAGTTCATCAACAACAACACCGGTGAGATCAAGAGCCAGACGGTGTTCATGGGTGACTTCCCGATGATGACCGAGAAGGGCACCTTCATCATCAACGGGACCGAGCGCGTGGTCGTGAGCCAGCTGGTCCGCTCGCCGGGCGTCTACTTCGACGAGAGCATCGACAAGTCCACCGAGAAGCTGCTGCACAGCGTCAAGGTGATCCCCAGCCGCGGTGCCTGGCTCGAGTTCGACATCGACAAGCGCGACACCGTCGGTGTCCGCATCGACCGCAAGCGCCGTCAGCCCGTCACGGTGCTGCTCAAGGCGCTGGGCTGGACCAACGAGCAGATCCACGAGCGGTTCGGCTTCTCCGAGATCATGATGGGCACGCTGGAGAAGGACAACACCGCCGGCACCGACGAGGCGCTGCTGGACATCTACCGCAAGCTGCGGCCGGGCGAGCCGCCGACCAAGGAGTCGGCGCAGACCCTGCTGGAGAACCTGTTCTTCAAGGAGAAGCGCTACGACCTGGCCCGGGTGGGCCGCTACAAGGTCAACAAGAAGCTCGGCCTGAATGTCGGTGCGCCGATCACCAGCTCGACGCTGACCGAAGAGGACGTCGTCGCGACCATCGAGTACCTGGTCCGCCTGCACGAGGGCCAGGCCACGATGACCGTGCCCGGCGGCTCCGAAGTGCCGGTGGAAACCGACGACATCGACCACTTCGGCAACCGTCGTCTGCGTACCGTCGGCGAGCTGATCCAGAACCAGATCCGGGTCGGCATGTCGCGCATGGAGCGCGTGGTCCGGGAGCGGATGACCACCCAGGACGTCGAGGCGATCACGCCGCAGACCCTGATCAACATCCGGCCCGTCGTCGCCGCGATCAAGGAGTTCTTCGGCACCAGCCAGCTCTCGCAGTTCATGGACCAGAACAACCCCCTGTCGGGGTTGACCCACAAGCGCCGCCTGTCGGCGCTGGGACCGGGCGGTCTGTCGCGTGAGCGCGCCGGGCTGGAGGTCCGTGACGTGCACCCGTCGCACTACGGCCGGATGTGCCCGATCGAGACCCCGGAGGGTCCGAACATCGGCCTGATCGGCTCGCTGTCGGTGTACGCCCGGGTCAACCCGTTCGGGTTCATCGAGACGCCGTACCGCAAGGTCGTCGACGGCGTGGTCTCCGACGACATCCACTACCTGACCGCCGACGAGGAGGACCGCCACGTGGTGGCGCAGGCCAACTCGCCGCTGACGACAAATGAGGCCGGTGCTTCCCTCTTTGCTGAGCCCCGCGTTCTGGTCCGCCGTAAGGCGGGCGAGGTCGAGTACGTGCCGTCGTCCGAGGTGGACTACATGGACGTGTCGCCGCGCCAGATGGTGTCGGTGGCCACGGCCATGATCCCGTTCCTCGAGCACGACGACGCCAACCGGGCCCTGATGGGTGCCAACATGCAGCGCCAGGCGGTTCCGCTGGTGCGCAGCGAGGCGCCACTGGTGGGTACCGGCATGGAGCTGCGTGCGGCGATCGACGCCGGCGACGTCGTCGTGGCCGAGGAGCCGGGCGTCATCGAGGAGGTGTCGGCCGACTACATCACCGTGATGCACGACAGCGGCACCCGGCGCACCTACCGGATGCGCAAGTTCGCCCGCTCCAACCACGGCACCTGCGCCAACCAGTCGCCGATCGTCGACGCGGGTGACCGCGTCGAGGCCGGCCAGGTGATCGCCGACGGTCCCTGCACCGAGAACGGCGAGATGGCGCTGGGCAAGAACCTGCTCGTGGCGATCATGCCGTGGGAGGGCCACAACTACGAGGACGCGATCATCCTCTCCAACCGCCTGGTTGAGGAGGACGTGCTCACCTCGATCCACATCGAGGAGCACGAGATCGACGCCCGCGACACCAAGTTGGGCGCCGAGGAGATCACCCGGGACATCCCGAACGTCTCCGACGAGGTGCTCGCCGACCTGGACGAGCGTGGCATCGTGCGCATCGGTGCCGAGGTCCGCGACGGCGACATCCTGGTCGGCAAGGTCACCCCGAAGGGCGAGACCGAGCTGACCCCGGAGGAGCGGCTGCTGCGCGCGATCTTCGGCGAGAAGGCCCGTGAGGTCCGCGACACCTCGCTGAAGGTGCCGCACGGCGAGTCCGGCAAGGTCATCGGCATCCGGGTGTTCTCCCGCGAGGACGACGACGAACTGCCCGCCGGCGTCAACGAGCTGGTCCGGGTGTACGTGGCCCAGAAGCGCAAGATCTCCGACGGCGACAAGCTGGCCGGACGGCACGGCAACAAGGGCGTCATCGGCAAGATCCTGCCGGCCGAGGACATGCCGTTCATGCCGGACGGCACGCCGGTGGACATCATCCTGAACACGCACGGTGTGCCGCGACGGATGAACATCGGCCAGATCCTGGAGACCCACTTGGGTTGGGTCGCCAAGTCCGGCTGGAACATCGAGGGCTCACCCGAGTGGGCGGCCAACCTGCCCGCCGCACTGCACAGCGCCGAGCCGGACGGCATCGTCTCCACGCCGGTGTTCGACGGCGCCAAGGAGGAGGAGCTGCAGGGCCTGCTGTCCTGCACGCTGCCCAACCGCGACGGCGAGGTGATGGTCAACGGTGACGGCAAGGCCGTGCTGTTCGACGGCCGCAGCGGTGAGCCGTTCCCGTACCCGGTGACCGTTGGCTACATGTACATCATGAAGCTGCACCACCTGGTGGACGACAAGATCCACGCCCGCTCCACCGGTCCGTACTCGATGATCACCCAGCAGCCGCTGGGTGGTAAGGCGCAGTTCGGTGGCCAGCGGTTCGGTGAGATGGAGTGCTGGGCCATGCAGGCCTACGGCGCGGCGTACACGCTGCAGGAGCTGTTGACCATCAAGTCCGACGACACCGTCGGGCGGGTCAAGGTCTACGAGGCGATCGTCAAGGGCGAGAACATCCCCGAGCCCGGCATCCCCGAGTCGTTCAAAGTGCTGCTCAAGGAGCTGCAGTCGCTGTGCCTCAACGTCGAGGTGCTGTCGTCCGACGGCGCGGCCATCGAGCTGCGCGAGGGCGAGGACGAGGACCTGGAGCGCGCTGCCGCGAACCTGGGAATCAACTTGTCGCGCAACGAATCCGCCTCTGTCGAGGACTTGGCTTAGCGGACTTGGCATTAGTTATTACTTGTTACTAAACCCGCAAGGGGAAAGGGAGTTACGTGCTCGACGTCAACTTCTTCGATGAACTCCGTATCGGCCTGGCCACCGCGGAGGACATCCGGCAATGGTCTTATGGCGAGGTCAAGAAGCCGGAGACAATCAACTACCGCACGCTCAAGCCAGAGAAGGACGGCCTGTTCTGCGAGAAGATCTTCGGACCGACTCGCGACTGGGAGTGCTACTGCGGCAAGTACAAGCGCGTGCGCTTCAAGGGCATCATCTGTGAGCGCTGTGGCGTCGAGGTAACTCGCGCCAAGGTGCGCCGCGAGCGGATGGGCCACATCGAGTTGGCCGCTCCGGTCACGCACATCTGGTACTTCAAGGGTGTGCCGTCGCGGTTGGGCTACCTGCTCGACCTGGCGCCGAAGGATCTCGAGAAGATCATCTACTTCGCCGCCTACGTCATCACGTCGGTCGACAACGAGATGCGGCACAACGAGCTCTCCACGCTCGAAGCCGAAATCCTGGTGGAGCGCAAGGGAGTTGAAGACCAGCGCGACGCCGAGCTGGAGGCCCGTGCGCAGAAGCTGGAGGCCGACCTGGCCGAGCTGGAGGCAGAGGGTGCGAAGGCCGACGCGCGCCGCAAGGTCCGCGACGGTGGCGAGCGCGAGATGCGTCAGCTCCGTGACCGCGCGCAGCGCGAGCTGGACCGGCTAGAGGACATCTGGACGACCTTCACCAAGCTGGCTCCCAAGCAGCTGATCGTCGACGAGAACCTCTACCGCGAGCTCATCGACCGCTACGGCGAGTACTTCACCGGTGCCATGGGCGCGGAGTCGATCCAGAAGCTGATCGAGAACTTCGACATCGACGCCGAGGCCGAGATCCTGCGTGAGGTCATCCGTAGTGGCAAGGGGCAGAAGAAGCTTCGTGCGCTCAAGCGGCTCAAGGTGGTCGCGGCGTTCCAGCAGTCGGGCAACTCGCCGATGGGCATGGTGCTCGACGCCGTCCCGGTGATCCCGCCGGAATTGCGGCCGATGGTGCAGCTCGATGGCGGCCGGTTCGCCACGTCCGACCTGAACGACCTGTACCGCCGCGTGATCAACCGCAACAACCGCCTCAAGAGGCTGATCGACCTCGGTGCGCCCGAGATCATCGTCAACAACGAGAAGCGGATGCTGCAGGAGTCCGTGGACGCGCTGTTCGACAACGGACGTCGGGGCCGTCCGGTCACCGGGCCGGGCAACCGTCCGCTGAAGTCGCTGAGCGATCTGCTCAAGGGCAAGCAGGGCCGGTTCCGGCAGAACCTGCTCGGCAAGCGTGTCGACTACTCGGGCCGTTCGGTCATCGTGGTCGGCCCGCAGCTCAAGCTGCACCAGTGCGGTCTGCCCAAGCTGATGGCGCTGGAGCTGTTCAAGCCCTTCGTGATGAAGCGGCTGGTGGACCTCAACCACGCGCAGAACATCAAGAGCGCCAAGCGCATGGTCGAGCGTCAGCGTCCCCAGGTGTGGGACGTGCTCGAAGAGGTCATCGCCGAGCACCCGGTGCTGCTGAACCGCGCACCCACCCTGCACCGGTTGGGCATCCAGGCCTTCGAGCCAATGCTGGTGGAGGGCAAGGCCATTCAGCTGCACCCGCTGGTCTGTGAGGCGTTCAACGCCGACTTCGACGGCGACCAGATGGCGGTGCACCTGCCGCTGAGCGCCGAGGCGCAGGCCGAGGCCCGCATCCTGATGCTGTCGAGTAACAACATCCTGTCGCCGGCGTCGGGACGTCCGCTGGCCATGCCGCGTCTGGACATGGTGACCGGGTTGTACTACCTGACCACCGAGGTCGAGGGCGGCCGGGGCGAATACACCGCGGCCGGCAAGGACAGCCCCGAGACGGGCGTGTACTCCTCACCCGCCGAGGCGATCATGGCGGTGGACCGCCATGTGCTTTCGGTGCGGTCCAAGATCAAGGTGCGGTTGACGCAGCTGCGTCCGCCCGCCGAGATCGAGGCCGAGCTGTTCGGTGCCAACGGCTGGCAGCCGGGCGACCCCTGGATGGCCGAGACCACGTTGGGCCGGGTGTTGTTCAACGAGCTCCTGCCGCTGGGCTATCCGTTCGTGAACAAGCAGATGCACAAGAAGGTCCAGGCCGCGATCATCAACGATCTGGCCGAGCGCTACCCGATGATCGTGGTCGCGCAGACCGTCGACAAGCTCAAGGACACCGGTTTTCACTGGGCGACCCGCAGCGGTGTGACGGTCTCGATGGCCGACGTGCTGGTGCCGCCGCGTAAGAAGGAGATCCTCGACCACTACGAGGAGCGCGCGGAGAAGGTCGAAAAGCAGTTCCAGCGTGGCGCTTTGAACCACGACGAGCGCAACGAGGCGTTGGTGGAGATCTGGAAGGAAGCCACCGACGAGGTCGGTCAGGCCCTGCGGGATCACTACCCGGTCGATAACCCGATCATCACGATCGTCGACTCGGGCGCCACGGGTAACTTCACCCAGACCCGAACGCTGGCCGGCATGAAGGGCTTGGTGACCAACCCGAAGGGTGAGTTCATCCCGCGTCCGGTCAAGTCGTCGTTCCGTGAGGGCCTCACCGTGTTGGAGTACTTCATCAACACGCACGGCGCTCGAAAGGGCTTGGCGGACACCGCGTTGCGTACCGCAGACTCCGGGTACCTGACCCGTCGTCTGGTGGACGTCAGCCAGGACGTCATCGTCCGCGAGCACGACTGCCAGACCGAGCGGGGCATCATCGTCGAGCTGGCCGAGCGTCAGCCCGACGGCACCCTGATCCGCGACCCGTACATCGAGACCTCGGCGTACGCGCGGACTTTGGGCGCCGACGCGCTCGACGAGGCCGGCAACGTCGTCGTCGCGCGCGGCGAGGACCTGGGCGACCCGTCGATCGACGCGCTGCTCGCTGCGGGCATCACGTCGATCAAGGTGCGCTCGGTGCTCACGTGTACGACCGGCACCGGGGTGTGCGCGACCTGCTACGGACGGTCGATGGCCACCGGCAAGCTGGTGGACATCGGCGAAGCGGTCGGCATCGTGGCCGCGCAGTCCATCGGTGAGCCCGGCACGCAGCTGACCATGCGTACCTTCCACCAGGGCGGCGTGGGTGAGGACATCACCGGCGGTCTGCCTCGTGTGCAGGAGCTGTTCGAGGCCCGGGTTCCGCGTGGCAAGGCGCCGATCGCCGACGTCACCGGCCGGATTCAGCTCGAGGACGGAGAGCGCTTCTACAAGATCACCATCGTTCCCGACGATGGCGGCGAGGAAGTCGTCTACGACAAGCTGTCCAAGCGTCAGCGGCTGCGCGTCTTCAAGCACGACGACGGATCCGAGCGGGTGCTGTCGGATGGTGACCACGTCGAGGTGGGCCAGCAGCTGATGGAAGGCTCGGCCGACCCGCACGAGGTGCTGCGTGTGCAGGGCCCGCGCGAGGTGCAGATCCACCTGGTCCGCGAGGTCCAGGAGGTCTACCGCGCCCAGGGTGTGTCGATCCACGACAAGCACATCGAGGTGATCGTTCGCCAGATGCTGCGCCGCGTCACCATCATCGACTCGGGCGCAACGGAGTTCCTGCCCGGTTCGCTGATCGACCGGGCGGAGTTCGAGGCGGCCAACCGCGGAGTGGTGGCCGAGGGCGGCGAGCCCGCCGCCGGTCGTCCGGTGCTGATGGGTATCACCAAGGCGAGCCTCGCCACCGACTCGTGGTTGAGTGCGGCGTCGTTCCAGGAGACCACGCGAGTGCTGACCGATGCGGCGATCAACTGCCGCAGCGACAAGCTCAACGGTCTGAAGGAGAACGTGATCATCGGCAAGCTGATCCCGGCCGGTACCGGAATCAACCGCTACCGCAACATCCAGGTGCAGCCCACCGAGGAGGCCCGGGCGGCGGCGTACACGATCCCGTCCTACGAGGATCAGTACTACAGCCCGGACTTCGGTCAGGCCACCGGTGCTGCCGTTCCGCTGGACGACTACGGGTACTCGGACTACCGCTAGAGCAAGTCACGAAAAAGCCCCGGGCAGTTGCCCGGGGCTTTTTCGTCGACTCTCGCCTGTAGCTCACCGTTTTCGCTGTATCGTGTCCTGATCCATTAAGGCGCATCCCCGCTTTTACTGTCGTCGAGGACGGTGAGAATCGATGGGCGACTTGCATTCACAGGGTCGGTCGTTGGTCACTCGCCACAAATTGACGTCCGTGTTACGCGCAGCGGGTCGCCGGCGGCTGATCCTGATTCACGCGCCCTCGGGGTTCGGCAAGACCACCCTGGTAGAGCAGTGGCGAGCAGAGCTGACCAGCTCCGGCGTGGCGGTCGCGTGGGTGACGGTTGATGACGACGACAACAACGTGGTGGGATTTCTCGCGCAGGTGCTCGAGGCGATCCGGCGCGTCCACCCCGCCATTGGGGCCTCGTTAGGTCGGGCCCTCGCGGAGCGCGGGGAAGAGGCTATGCGCTCTGTGTTGGCGTCACTGATCGACGAGATCGATGAGAACGCAACGCCGGTCACGCTGGTGATCGACGATTGGCAGCGGGTTTCGCATACCCAGACGGCCGATGCGCTGCGATTCCTGATCGACCATGGCTCGCATCACCTGCAAATCATCGTGAACAGCTGGTCGCGTGCGGGGTTGCCGTTGAGCGAGTTGCGACTTCGTGACGAAGTGGTCGAAATCGATTGTGAAGAACTGCGTTTCGATACCGACGAGGCGCAATCGCTGCTGAATGACATCGCGGGGCTGCAGTTGACGGGGGGCGATGTGGCGGCCCTGACCGCCTCGACGGACGGGTGGGTGGCCGCCCTGCAGTTGGCGAGGCTTTCGCTGCGCGGTGACGGCCCGGAGGGTGGGGCGGCCGGCCTGCTGCGTCGAATGTCGGAGGACAACGAGGCGGTCGGGGTTTTCCTCGCGAAGAATGTCCTCGACACCCTCAAGCCCGAAATGCTCGACTTCCTCGAGGCGACCTCGATCACCGAACGGACCTGCGGGGACCTGGCATCGGTGTTGGCCGGGATCAGCGCCGGGCAGGAGGCGCTCGAGGACGTCGAGCGACGCGGCCTGTTCCTGCGGCGCACCGATGACGACCCGGAGTGGTTTCGCTACCACCAGATGTTCGCCGCATTTCTGCGGCGCCGACTCGAGCGCGATAATCCCGATCGCCTCAAGCACCTGCACTGCACAGCCTCGGACTGGTTCGCCGATCGCGGCTACCTCAGTAATGCCGTCGATCACGCGCTGGCCGCGGGGGAGGCAACTCGGGCGGTCGACCTCGTCGAGCAGAACAGGACGATCGGCCCGGTCAACCAAGCGCGCATGACATCCCTGCTCGCCATGATCGAGAAGCTGCCCCCGGAGCTGGTGGACTCGCGGCCACGGGTGCATCTTTCCGCGGTGGTGGCGAACATTCTGCTGCAGCGTCCCGCGGCGACCGAGGCGGCACTCGATCGCGTCACCGACGCGATATCCAGGGCGGACCTGTCCGAGGCGAAGCGGGCAGATCTGGCCTTGGAGGCCAACGTGTTACGGGGCGTTGCGCAGATGAACGCCGACCGGGTCGAAGGCCTCGCCCATCTGGTAGCCCAGGTGATATCGAGGCCGAAGACCCTACGCCCTGTGCTGCCCCAGGCGGCGGCGACTGTCGCGGCCTTCGCGGGGATCTACCGGTTCGACTTCGACGCAGCCTATCGGGCCCTGGAATGGGCGGAGCCCTACGATGAGGGGGCCGCCGCCGGGTACCACAGCTGCTGGGCCGGCATTGCCGCCAGATACCAGCTCGACATCCCTCGCGCGCTGCACAGTTTCCGGAAGGCATTCGAAATCGGGACCGCAGTGGGGCGCGATTCCCAGGTGGCGCGACACGCATCCGCGCTCCTCGGCGAACTGCTCTACGAGACAGGCGAATTCGCAGAGGCGGCGGATACTCTCGAGGAGTGCGATCGGCTCGGACCCGAAGCCGGCGCAGTCGATTACCTGGTGGCGCAATACGCCGTCAGCGCCAGAATCAAAGCGGCCCAAGGGGATCGCGAGGCGGCGGCCAGCCGCCTTGACGCGGGTACGGCGGTGGCCGAGAAGGTGGGGTTGCCGCGCCTGGCGGCCGCCGTCAACCATGAGCGGGTCAGGTTGCAGCTGCCGATCGTCCCGGCGGAGGCCGCTCGGCTGCGGGCCATCCATCGCACCTTTCATACCGGCAACGGCATCGCCACCATCACAGGCGAGCTGGACGAGGCCTCCGGTATCCGCCTGCTCTCGCGCAGCCGCCTCAGCGACGACCGCCACCAGGCGTGCCGGCGTGCCGCCATGCTGCTCGCCGGAATCGGCCCGGCCATCCGGCCGCTGGCGGCGCTTCAGGCCCGCCTGCTGTTCGCCGAAGTACTCACCGCCACCGGTCTGGCGGACGACGCGCGAGACCACATCGCGGCGGCCGGCGCCCTGTGCGCCCGACACGGCTTACCACAGCTGCTCGTCGATGCCGGGTTCGGTTAGGGCTGCCTCGTCGGTGCCACTCACTAGACTGGCCGGATGCTCATCGGTTCCCATGTCCGCAACGACGATCCCCTGGCCGCCGCGCAGGCGGACGGCGCCGACGTGGTGCAGTTCTTCCTCGGCAACCCGCAGAGCTGGAAGAAGCCCAAGCCACGTGACGACGCCGCGACGCTGAAAACATCGACCATCCCGCTGTACGTGCACGCGCCGTACCTCATCAACGTGGCGTCGGCCAACAACCGCATCCGCATCCCGTCGCGCAAGATCCTGCAGGAGACCTGCGACGCGGCCGCGGAGATCAACGCGACCGCGGTGATCGTGCACGGCGGGCACGCCGACGACAACGACATGGAGGCCGGTTTCGAGCGGTGGGTCAAAGCGCTGGACTACCTGGACACCGATATGCAGGTCTACCTGGAGAACACCGCCGGCGGCGACCACGCGATGGCCCGCTACTTCGACACCATCGGCAGGCTCTGGGATCACATCGGCGACAAGGGAATTGGCTTCTGTCTTGACACCTGCCACGCCTGGGCCGCGGGTGAGGCGCTGATCGACGCGGTCGACCGGATCAAGGCCCTCACCGGCCGCATCGACCTGGTGCACTGCAACGACTCGCGTGACGCGGCGGGCTCCGGCGCGGACCGGCACGCCAACTTCGGCACCGGCCAGATCGACCCGGACGTGCTCGCCGCGGTGGTCAAGGCCGCCGGCGCGCCGGTGATCTGCGAGACCGCCGACGAGGGGCGCAAGGACGACATCGCGTTCCTGCGCGAGCAGACAACCGGCTAAGAAGCCGTGCCCGGCCGACTCGCCGCGCTCCTCGGCGCAGTGCTGCTTCTCGCGGCTTGCGCGCCGTGGCAGGACGAGAAGCTGCCGTCGGGCTTCGTGAACGGCACCAGCGTGCACCACCTCAACATCGGGGGACTGGACCGCAACTACCGCCTGCACAAGCCCGTGCAGGTGTCCGCGGCGGCGCCGCTGGTGATCGTGATGCACGGCTACTCCGGCAGCGCCAAGCAAGCCGAAAGGGATTACCAGTGGGACGGTTTGGCCGATTCGAACAGCTTCGTCGTCGCCTACCCGGACGGCTACGGCCGGGCCTGGAACGTGGACGGGGAGAGCTGCTGCGGAAAGCCGGCACGCCAAGGCGTCGATGACGTCACCTTCGTCGCTGCGGTCGTCGCCGACATCAGCAAGAACCTGGCAATCGACCCCGGCAAGGTCTATGCCGCCGGCATGAGCAACGGGGGCATCATGTCCTACACGCTGGCGTGCGCCACCGGGATCTTCGCGGCGATCGGACCGGTCGCCGGCATTCAGCTCAACGCGTGCACATCGCCGCGTCCGGCGTCGGTGATACACATCCACGGCACCGCGGACCGGCTGGTCCCCTACGGCGGCGGGCAGGGCTTCAGCGTGATCAACGGGCCGCCGGTGCCGCACGTGAATGAGTTCTGGCGCGACGTCGATCAGTGCGGCGCCCCCGCCGCCACCACCGACGGAGCCGTGACCACCTCGACGGCCGGCTGCGCGCAGGGCCGCGGCGTCGTCCTGGTCACCATCGACGGCGGCGGCCACGAGTGGCCGGCGTTCGCGAGCCCGATGCTCTGGCAGTTCTTCGCCGCGCATCCCCGCTAGTATTACGTCTCTTGTGCAATTGTCAGAAAAATGTAATATTGGCGCCATGTCAGACACCCATGTCGTCACCAACCAGGTGCCGTCCCTGCAGGACTACAACCCCGCGACGTCCCCTGTCCTCGTCGAGGCGCTGATCCGCGAGGGCGGCCAGTGGGGCCTGGACCAGGTGCACGAACTCGGCGCGATCAACGGCAGCCGCGAGGCCCAGCGCTGGGGCGAACTCGCCGACCGCAACCGACCCGTCCTGCACACGCACGACCAGTACGGGCACCGGGTCGACGAGGTGGAGTTCGACCCGGCCTACCACGAGCTGATGCGCACGGCGGTCCGCCACGGCCTGCACGCGGCGCCGTGGGCCGACGAGCGGCCGGGCGCGCACGTGGTGCGGGCCGCCCTGACGTCGGTGTGGACCGTCGAGCCCGGGCACGTCTGCCCGATCTCGATGACGTACGCCGTCGTCCCGGCGCTGCGCTTCAATCCCGAGTTGGCGGCCGTCTACGAGCCGCTGCTGACCAGCCGGGAGTACGACCCGGAGCTGCGGCTGGCCACCACCAAGCCGGGCATCACCGCGGGCATGTCGATGACCGAGAAGCAGGGTGGCTCCGACGTGCGCGCCGGCACCACCCAGGCCATCCCCAATGGCCCCAACGCCGACGGAACCTACAGCCTGACCGGCCACAAGTGGTTCACCTCGGCGCCGATGTGCGACATCTTCCTGGTGCTCGCGCAGGCGCCAAATGGCCTGTCCTGCTTCATGTTGCCGCGCATCCTGCCCGACGGCAGCCGCAACCGGATGTTCCTGCAAAGGCTCAAGGACAAGCTCGGCAACCACGCCAACGCCTCCAGCGAGGTCGAATACGACGGTGCCACAGCGTGGTTGGTCGGTGAGGAGGGCCGCGGCGTGCCGACCATCATCGAGATGGTCAACCTTACCCGGCTGGACTGCACCCTGGGCAGCGCCACCAGCATGCGCACCGGCCTGACCCGCGCCATCCACCACGCCCAGCACCGAAAGGCGTTCGGCGCCTACCTGATCGACCAACCGCTGATGCGCAACGTGCTGGCCGATCTGGCCGTGGAGGCCGAGGCCGCCACCATGGTCGCGATGCGGATGGCCGGCGCCACCGATAAGGCGATCCGCGGGGATCAGACCGAAGCGCTGTTCCGCCGCATCGGCCTGGCCGCCAGCAAGTACTGGGTGTGCAAGCGTTCCACCCCGCACGCCGCCGAGGCGCTGGAATGCCTGGGCGGCAACGGCTACGTCGAAGACTCCGGCATGCCGCGGCTGTACCGGGAGGCGCCGCTGATGGGCATCTGGGAGGGATCGGGCAACGTCAGCGCATTGGACACGTTGCGCGCCATGGCAACTCGACCCGAATGCATCGAGGTGTTGTTCGACGAGCTGGCGCAGAGCGCGGGGCAGGATGCGCGGCTGGACGCCCACGCCCAGAATCTGCGGGAGCAGCTGGGCGACCTGGAGACCATTCAGTACCGCGCCCGCAAGGTCGCTGAGGACATCTGCCTGGCGCTGCAGGGGTCGCTGCTGGTGCGCCACGGGCATCCCGCCGTCGCCGAGGCGTTCCTGACGACCCGGCTCGGCGGTCAGTGGGGCGGCGCGTTCGGCACCATGCCGACCGGGCTGGACCTGGCGCCCATCCTCGAGCGCGCCCTGGTCAAGGGCTGAGTCGGCGCCGATGACGCACGCGATCAGGCCGGTCGATTTCAACAACCTGAAAACGATGACCTATGAGGTCACCGACCGGGTTGCCCGGATCACCTTCAACCGGCCGGACAAGGGCAACGCGATCATCGCCGACACCCCGCTGGAGTTGTCGGCGTTGGTGGAGCGCGCCGACCTCGACCCCAACGTGCACGTCATCCTGGTGTCCGGCCGCGGCGAAGGCTTTTGCGCCGGTTTCGATTTGAGCGCGTACGCCGAGGGGTCGTCCTCGGCCGGCGGCGGCAGCGCCTACAAGGGCACCGTGCTGGACGGCAAGACCCAGGCCATCAACCACTTCGCGAACCAGCCGTGGGACCCGATGATCGACTACCAGATGATGAGCCGCTTCGTGCGCGGGTTCTCCAGCCTGATGCACGCCGACAAGCCGACGGTGGTCAAGATCCACGGCTACTGCGTGGCCGGCGGCACCGACATCGCGCTGCACGCCGATCAGGTGATCGCTGCGGCCGATGCCAAGATCGGCTACCCGCCCACGCGGGTGTGGGGAGTCCCGGCGGCCGGATTGTGGGCGCACCGGCTCGGCGACCAGCGCGCCAAACGCCTGCTGTTCACCGGCGACTGCATCACCGGCGCGCAGGCCGCCGAATGGGGCCTGGCGGTCGAGGCGCCGGACGCCAAGGATCTCGACGAGCGCACCGAGCGGCTGGTGGAGCGCATCGCGGCGGTGCCGGTCAACCAGCTGATCATGATCAAGCTTGCGCTGAATTCGGCTCTGCTGCAACAGGGTGTGGCCACCAGCAGGATGGTCAGCACCGTCTTCGACGGCGTCGCCCGGCACACGCCCGAAGGGCACGCCTTCGTCGCCGACGCGGTCGAGCACGGTTTCCGGGACGCGGTCAAGCATCGCGACGAGCCCTTCGGCGATTACGGCCGCCAAGCCTCCCAGGTGTGATAGGTGCCTAACACGACGGCCCGGTCGGTGGTGCTCAGCGTGCTACTGGGTGCCCATCCGGCGTGGGCTAGCGCGAGCGAATTAATCAGACTCACAGCCGATTTCGGCATCAAGGAGGCGACGCTGCGGGTCGCGCTGACCCGCATGGTGAGCACCGGTGACCTGATCCGCTCGGCGGACGGCTACCGCCTATCCGATCGGCTGCTGGCCCGCCAGCGCCGCCAGGACGAAGCCATGCGGCCCCGGGTCAAGGACTGGCACGGCGACTGGGTCGCGCTGATTGTCACCAGCGTGGGCACCGACGCCCGCACCCGTGCGGCACTGCGAACCACCATGTACCACAAGCGCTTCGGTGAATTACGCGAAGGCGTGTGGATGCGGCCCGACAATCTCTGCTTCGAGCTGGACGACGAGGTGGCGGCCCGGGTGCGAGCGCTCAAGGCGCGTGACGACAAACCCGCCGAGCTGGCGGGCCAGCTGTGGGACCTGTCCGGCTGGGCCGACACCGGCCGGGGTCTGCTCGACGAGATGGGCAGGGCCACAGACATTCCCGCGCGTTTCCTGGTCGCCGCGGCGATGGTGCGCCACCTGCTCGCCGACCCGATGCTGCCCGCCGAACTGCTGCCCGCCGAGTGGCCCGGATCCGCGTTGCGCGCCGCCTATCACGGCTTTCGCCCAAGAACTCTCCGAACGACGCGACATGACCCAACTTTTGGAGGCGACATGAGTGACCCGGTGCGGGTGGAGCGCAACGGCCCGGTGACCACGGTGATCCTCAACCGGCCCGCCGCGCGCAACGCCGTCAACGGCCCGACGGCCGCGGCGCTGTACGCGGCCTTCGAACAGTTTGACCGCGACGACAGCGCGTCGGTGGCCGTACTCTGGGGCGACGGCGGAACCTTCTGTGCGGGAGCAGATTTGAAGGCATTCGGGACACCGGACGCCAACCCGGTACACCGAACGGGCCCCGGCCCGATGGGCCCGTCGCGAATGGTGTTGTCCAAACCGGTGATCGCCGCGGTCAGCGGGTACGCCGTGGCCGGCGGTCTGGAGTTGGCGTTGTGGTGCGATATGCGGGTCGCCGAGCAGGATGCCGTGTTCGGGGTGTTCTGCCGCCGCTGGGGAGTGCCTTTGATCGACGGCGGCACGGTGCGGCTACCGCGGTTGATCGGGCACAGCCGCGCGATGGACCTGATCCTCACCGGCCGCGCGGTAGCGGCCGACGAAGCCCTGGCGATGGGATTGGCCAATCGGGTGGTGCCCAAGGGTGAGGCCCGCCGTGCGGCCGAGGAACTGGCGGCCGAGCTGGCCGCGCTGCCGCAGCAATGCCTGCGCGCGGATCGGCTCTCGGCGCTGCAACAGTGGGGATTATCGGAATCCGAGGCCATCGATGCCGAATTCGCCAGCATCTCCCGCGTCGCGGCCGAAGCCAACGAAGGGGCCGGACGGTTCGCCGCCGGAGCCGGCCGCCACGGCGCGCCCGCGAGCTAGCTGGCCTTCTTGATGGAGTTGTTGGTGCCGATGTTGTCGACCTTGGGGTCGCCGTCCTTATAGGTGATGGTGTTCTCGACGCCCAGCACCGTGATGCGGGTGTTGACCTTGTCGATGGTGATCTTGTTGCCGGTGCCCCCGATGCTCACCGTCTCGCACGTTCCGGTGACGGTCAGCGTGTTGTTCGATCCGGCCACGTTCAGTGACTTCCCGTTGGCGCAGTCTACGGTCGCGGTGGTGTTGAACGAGCCGTACTCCACCGAGTTGCCGATCTCGACCGACGTGCTCACACTGTTGCCGCCCGACGTCGTCGTCGCCGCGGCCGCACTGGTGCTCGTCGGCGAGGTGGTCGTCGTGGAAGTCGAGCCGCCCGGCGGGTTGGCGGTTGAACTGCAGCCGGCCAACCCGACCGCGATCAGCGCCGCGGCGAGCGCCGCCAGCCGGGACGAGTGGTCAAACGTACGCGCGCGCATTGTCTATTGACTCCCTCTGGGTTTGGTTGATCGGGATCTACTGCTCTTAGGGGCCCACTCGCTGGAGTCGGTTGACCATGCCCAGTTCGCGGCCGCGGTCCCAGATGATCGGGTCGCCGCCATGGAAGAACACCGTCTGGTCGTAGCCGTAGGCGGTGATGTCGTGCGACACGGAATCGGCGACGACCATGTTGGACGAGCCCATCACCGTGACCGCGTAGCAATTTCCCTTCGCCGTGACGACATTGGCCGTGCCGTTGACGATCAGGGTGGCGTCATTGCAGTCCAGCACCTGCTGGAGGCCCTCCCCGATGACGTGAGTGTCGCCGTTCTTGGCCTGCGCGGTCGGTGCGGGCCCGATAACGACAGCGGTGCCGGCGGCGAAGGTGAAAGCACAGGTAGCCAGCGACCCGGCGAGGCGTGTCCGATTCCCGTCCATGTAGGGCAGCCCCCTTCGCTCTCACGGGTGATGTGCGAAAAGCCTACGTGCATTTGCCCGCGTGATGAAACAGGTTCTTTGCATTACCGGACGCGACCGCCTACCCGCGTCTGGCTCGGTGATTCCAGCACCCCTGTCAACTAGAGTCATTAGTTGATGGCCTCCCGAGAGGCGTTCATCGCAACCGAAGGGCACTCGCCGTGGCAGCTCAGCCGGAACCGCCGGGACCTCCGCCGGCGGGTGGGCGCCAGCGTCCGGGCCGAACGGCGTCCCGGCCGGGAAAGCTGAGCCGCGACAGCATCGTCGACGGCGCGCTGACCTTCCTGGACCGTGAGGGCTGGGACTCGCTGACCATCAACGCGCTGGCGACGCAGTTGGGGACCAAGGGCCCGTCGCTCTACAACCACGTGGACAGCCTGGAGGATCTGCGCCGTGCCGTGCGGATCCGGGTGATCGACGACATCATCATGATGCTGAACAGGGTGGCCGAGGGGCGCGCCCGCGAGGACGCGGTCTTGGTCATGGCCAGCGCCTACCGTAGCTACGCGCACCACCATCCGGGGCGGTACTCGGCCTTCACGCGCATGCCGTTGGGCGGTGACGACCCGGAGTACACCGCGGCGACCAGGGGTGCGGCGGCACCGGTGATCGCGGTGCTGTCGTCCTACGGCCTCGACGGCGACGAAGCGTTCCATGCGGCGCTGGAGTTCTGGTCGGCGATGCACGGCTTCGTGCTGCTGGAGATGACCGGCGTCATGGACGACATCGACACAGATGTGGTGTTCTCCGACATGGTGCTGCGGCTGGCGGTCAGCCTCGACAGGCGCACCGCGGCCGGCGGGGCCAAGTCCACCTGAGGCGGCCGCAGAACTCGCTTTGACCTGCCAGACCGCCGGCGGGTATTGTGGAGCCTCGTGCCTGGCGGCTTACGGCGCCTGACGTAAGGGAACGGATGCCGGGCTAATTCGTATGTCCACGATGCAACGATTGAACGCGGTGCGAAGTGCGTGCGACACACCCGGCCGCGGGGTAGTGAATCTACGTCGGGGCCAGGCATAACTGCAGTACAGAGACTTTTTTCCAGCGGTAAACGAACATGTCGAACACAGAAAGCCGGTAGATGCCAACCATTCAGCAGCTGGTCCGCAAGGGTCGCCGGGACAAGATCGCCAAGGTCAAGACGGCGGCATTGAAGGGCAGCCCGCAGCGTCGTGGTGTGTGCACCCGCGTGTACACGACCACCCCGAAGAAGCCGAACTCGGCGCTTCGGAAGGTCGCGCGTGTGAAGCTGACGAGTCAGGTCGAGGTCACGGCGTACATCCCCGGTGAAGGCCACAACCTGCAGGAGCACTCGATGGTGCTGGTGCGTGGTGGCCGAGTCAAGGACCTGCCGGGCGTGCGGTACAAGATCATCCGCGGCTCGCTGGACACCCAGGGTGTCAAGAACCGCAAGCAGGCTCGCAGCCGCTACGGCGCCAAGAAGGAGAAGAGCTAATGCCGCGCAAGGGGCCCGCGCCTAAGCGCCCGTTGGTCAACGACCCGGTCTACGGGTCGCAGCTGGTCACCCAGCTGGTCAACAAAATCCTGCTCCAGGGGAAGAAATCGCTGGCCGAGCGCATTGTTTATGGTGCGCTCGAACAAGCCCGCGACAAGACCGGGACTGATCCCGTCATCACTCTCAAGCGGGCACTGGACAACGTCAAACCGGCCCTCGAGGTCCGCAGCCGCCGCGTCGGTGGTGCGACCTACCAGGTGCCCGTCGAGGTTCGTCCGGACCGATCCACCACGCTGGCCCTGCGCTGGCTGGTCAGCTTCTCGCGGCAACGCCGGGAGAAGACCATGGTCGAGCGGCTGGCAAACGAGATCCTGGATGCCAGCAACGGCCTCGGGGCCTCCGTCAAGCGACGCGAGGACACCCACAAGATGGCCGAGGCCAACCGCGCCTTTGCGCACTATCGCTGGTGATCACCGCCGGCGCAGTAGCCGGCGCGAACTGACAGCGAACTACTAAGCAACCGAAAGAGTGGGAAGACTTCTGTGGCACAGAAGGACGTTCTGACCGACCTCACCAAGGTCCGCAACATCGGCATCATGGCGCACATCGACGCCGGCAAGACCACGACGACCGAGCGCATCCTCTACTACACCGGTATCAGCTACAAGATCGGTGAGGTGCACGACGGCGCCGCCACCATGGACTGGATGGAGCAGGAGCAGGAGCGCGGCATCACCATCACCTCCGCGGCCACCACCTGCTTCTGGAACGACAACCAGATCAACATCATCGACACGCCTGGCCATGTTGATTTCACCGTTGAGGTGGAGCGCAGCCTGCGGGTGCTAGACGGTGCCGTGGCGGTCTTCGACGGCAAAGAGGGTGTCGAGCCGCAGTCCGAGCAGGTCTGGCGACAGGCCGACAAGTACGACGTCCCGCGCATCTGCTTCGTCAACAAGATGGACAAGATCGGCGCCGACTTCTACTTCTCCGTGCGGACCATGGAGGAGCGGCTGGGCGCCAACGTCATCCCGATCCAGTTGCCCGTCGGCTCCGAGGGAGACTTCGAGGGCGTCGTCGACCTGGTCGAGATGAACGCCAAGGTGTGGCGGGGCGAGACGAAGTTGGGTGAAACCTACGACACCATCGAGATCCCGGCCGAGCTGGCCGAGAAGGCCGATGAGTACCGCACCAAGCTGCTCGAGGCGGTCGCCGAGACCGACGAGGCGCTGCTGGAGAAGTACTTCGGCGGCGAGGAACTGACTGTCGGCGAGATCAAGGGTGCGCTGCGCAAGCTGACCATCAGTTCGTCGGCTTACCTGGTGCTGTGTGGCAGCGCGTTCAAGAACAAGGGCGTGCAGCCCATGCTGGACGCCGTCATCGACTACCTGCCGTCGCCGCTGGACGTGCCGCCCGCGATCGGCCACGCGCCGGGCAAAGAGGACGTCGAGATCGTCCGCAAGCCGTCGACCGACGAGCCGTTCTCCGCGCTGGCGTTCAAGGTCGCCACGCACCCGTTCTTCGGCAAGCTGACCTACGTCCGGGTGTACTCCGGCAAGGTCGACTCCGGCAGCCAGGTCATCAACGCCACCAAGGGCAAGAAGGAGCGTCTGGGCAAGCTGTTCCAGATGCACTCCAACAAGGAGAAC
The DNA here is from genome assembly GCA_963758775.1 of uncultured Actinomycetota bacterium. GTDB lineage: Bacteria > Actinomycetota > Actinomycetes > Mycobacteriales > Mycobacteriaceae > Mycobacterium. The sequence continues at coordinate 488,800 of CAVWWU010000006.1, read as the reverse complement.
CCGGTGGAGACCGCGTCGGCGGGACACATCTACGCGGTGATCGGTCTGAAGGACACCACCACCGGTGACACCCTGAGCGACCCGAACGACCAGATCGTGCTCGAGTCGATGACGTTCCCGGACCCGGTCATCGAGGTGGCGATCGAGCCGAAGACCAAGAGCGACCAGGAGAAGCTGAGCCTCTCGATCCAGAAGCTCGCCGAGGAGGACCCGACCTTCAAGGTCCACCAAGACGCGGAGACCGGGCAGACCGTGATCGGCGGCATGGGCGAGCTGCACCTGGACATCCTGGTGGACCGCATGCGCCGCGAGTTCAAGGTCGAGGCCAACGTCGGCAAGCCGCAGGTCGCCTACAAGGAGACCATCAAGCGTGCGGTGGAAAAGGTCGAGTTCACGCACAAGAAGCAGACCGGCGGTTCGGGCCAGTTCGCCAAGGTGCTGATCAGCCTCGAGCCGTTCCACAGCGAGGACGGCGCGACCTACGAGTTCGAGAGCAAAGTCACCGGTGGACGCATCCCGCGTGAGTACATCCCGTCGGTGGACGCCGGCGCGCAGGATGCCATGCAGTACGGCGTGCTGGCCGGCTACCCGTTGGTGAACTTGAAGGTCACCCTGCTCGACGGCGCCTTCCACGAGGTCGACTCGTCCGAAATGGCCTTCAAGATCGCCGGTTCGCAGGTGCTGAAAAAGGCTGCGCAGCAAGCGCAGCCGGTCATCCTGGAACCGATCATGGCCGTCGAGGTCACCACGCCCGAGGACTACATGGGCGACGTGATCGGCGACCTGAACTCTCGCCGTGGCCAGATCCAGGCCATGGAGGAGCGGGCTGGTGCGCGCGTCGTCAGGGCGCACGTGCCGCTGTCGGAGATGTTCGGCTACGTCGGCGACCTTCGGTCAAAGACACAGGGCCGGGCGAACTACTCCATGGTGTTCGACAGCTACGCCGAAGTGCCGGCGCAGGTGTCGAAGGAGATCATCGCGAAGGCGACGGGCGAGTAGGCGGCGCGAGGTGACGGCGAGTGAGCGAAGCTCACGAGTGAGGAGCCGAGCAATCAGTAGAAGCCTACGAGTGAGGAGCCGAGCAATGCGCAGAGCGAAGGCGACTGGAGAGTAAACCGAGACGTACGCGTAAGCTGACGCGGTTAGCACGCGGCACAACGAAGAAAACATCAACACTGCTTTTACAAGCACCAACAAGTCCAGGAGGACATAGAAGTGGCGAAGGCGAAGTTCGAGCGGACGAAGCCGCACGTCAACATTGGGACCATTGGTCACGTTGACCACGGCAAGACCACGCTGACCGCGGCTATCACCAAGGTTTTGCATGACAAGTACCCGACCCTGAACGAGTCGCGCGCATTCGACCAGATCGACAATGCGCCCGAGGAGCGTCAGCGCGGTATCACGATCAACATCTCCCACGTGGAGTACCAGACCGAGAAGCGGCACTACGCCCACGTCGACGCCCCCGGTCACGCCGACTACATCAAGAACATGATCACCGGTGCCGCCCAGATGGACGGCGCGATCCTGGTGGTCGCGGCGACCGACGGCCCGATGCCGCAGACCCGCGAGCACGTGCTGCTGGCCCGCCAGGTCGGCGTGCCCTACATCCTGGTCGCGCTGAACAAGGCCGACATGGTCGACGACGAGGAGCTGCTCGAGCTCGTCGAGCTGGAGGTCCGCGAGCTGCTGGCCGCCCAGGAGTTCGACGAGGACGCCCCGGTGGTGCGGGTATCCGCGCTCAAGGCGCTCGAGGGCGACGCCGACTGGGTCAAGTCCGTCGAGGACTTGATGGACGCCGTCGACGAGTCGATCCCGGACCCGGTGCGCGACACCGACCGTCCGTTCCTGATGCCCGTCGAGGACGTCTTCACCATCACCGGCCGTGGCACGGTGGTCACCGGCCGTGTCGAGCGTGGCGTGGTCAACGTGAACGAGGAAGTCGAGATCGTCGGCATCAAGCCGACCAGCACCAAGACCACGGTCACCGGTGTCGAGATGTTCCGCAAGCTGCTCGACCAGGGCCAGGCCGGCGACAACGTCGGGCTGCTGCTGCGTGGCATCAAGCGCGAGGACGTCGAGCGCGGCCAGGTCGTCGTGAAGCCCGGCACCACCACGCCGCACACCGAGTTCGAGGGCCAGGTCTACATCCTGTCCAAGGACGAGGGCGGCCGGCACACGCCGTTCTTCAACAACTACCGTCCGCAGTTCTACTTCCGCACCACCGACGTGACCGGTGTGGTGACGCTGCCGGAGGGCACCGAGATGGTGATGCCCGGTGACAACACCAACATCACCGTCAAGCTGATCCAGCCCGTCGCCATGGATGACGGCCTGCGCTTCGCGATCCGTGAGGGTGGCCGCACCGTCGGCGCCGGCCGGGTCGTGAAGATCATCACCTAGGGCGCTTACGTAGCGAAGCCCGGATTGCCGATTTCGGCGGTCCGGGCTTCGTTGCTGCCGGGGTCAAGCCTTCCCGTCAGCAAACTCCGGCGCGGGTAGCGGCGGCGCCGGCGGTCCGGCACCGGCAGCGGCGGTCACGGCGGCGACGGCGGCCGCGCCCAGGAGATCGGCGACGGCGGAGACGGCGGCAACGGCACGCAGCCCGCCGGGACGGCCGGAACCGGCGGCGCCGGCGGCGCGCTTTTCGGTGCGCACGGCAAGGCCGGCAGTGTTTTGCCGTGAGGCTCGAAAAGTGGGATCGGTAGCGGCACCGCGCGAGCTAGTCTGACGGCAACTTTCCGTAAAGACGAGGAGCGGACACGTGTTGGTGCGCTATCTGAAGGCCCAGTTGATAGTTTTGCTGTGCGGTGGCTTAGTGGGCCCGATATTTCTGGTCGCCTACTTTGCCATGGGGCAGATGAGCCTCATGCAGTGGATGCTTTATGCCGGACTGCTCGTCACCGTCCTCGACGTGGTCGTCGCGATCGGGTTGGCGAACTTCGGCGCGAAGTCGTCGACCAAGCGAGCCGAGCTCGAGCAGCACGGGGTGTTGACCCTTGCTCAGATCACCGGGCTGCACGAGACGGGGACCCGGATCAACGAGCAACCGTTGGTCAAGGTGGACCTGCACATCTCCGGACCAGGCCTGATGCCCTTCGACAGTCAGGACCGGGTGATCGCCAATGTCACGCGGCTGGGCAACCTCACGGCGCGCAAGCTCGTCGTTCTGGTCAACCCCACCACCCAGCAGTACCAAATCGACTGGGAACGCAGCGCTTTGGTCAACGGGCTCGTCCCCGCGCAATTCACGGTCGCCGAAGACAACAGGACCTACGACCTCAGCGGTCAGGCCGGCCCGTTGATGGAGATCCTGCAGATCCTCAAGGCCAACAACGTTCCGTTCAACGGCATGGTCGACATCCGATCGAACCCGGGGCTGCGGCAGCAGATCCAGGCGGTGGTGCGCCGGGCGGCCGAACAGCAGGCGCCCGCCGCCCCGGCCGCCGCGCCGCAACAGCCGGCCGCCCAGCGGCTTCAGGAGCTGGAGACGCTGCGCACCAGCGGCGCGCTGACCGAACAGGAGTACACCGCCAGGCGCGCCCAGATCATCTCCGAGATCTAACCGCGAGCGATCCGAGAACCAACTAGAACACGTTTCAGTTTCGCTGCTAGCCTGTCAATCGTGGTTGGGCAGACGTTGCAAGGGCGCGTGGCATTCATTACCGGCGCCGCTCGCGCGCAGGGGCGCGCGCATGCGGTCCGGCTGGCCCGAGAAGGCGCCGACATCATCGCGCTGGATATCTGCGCCCCGGTGTCCAACACCGTGAGCTACGCGCCGGCCACGCCGGAAGACCTCAGCGAGACCGTCCGATTGGTGGAAGCCGAGGGCCGCAAGGTGCTGGCCCGCGAGGTGGACATCCGCGACGATCCCGCGGTCCGACAGCTGGTGGCCGACGGCGTCGAACAGTTCGGCCGGCTCGACATCCTGGTGGCCAACGCGGGGGTGCTCGGCTGGGGCCGGGTCTGGGAGCTGACCGACGAGCAGTGGGACACCGTCATCGGGGTGAATCTGACCGGCACGTGGCGCACGCTGCGCGCCGCGATCCCCGCCATGATCGAGGCCGGCAACGGCGGCTCCATCGTCATCGTGAGCTCGTCGGCGGGCCTGAAGGCAACCCCGGGCAACGGTCACTACGCGGCCAGCAAGCACGGCCTGACCGCGCTCACCAACACCCTGGCCATCGAGCTCGGCGAGTACAACATCAGGGTCAACTCGATCCATCCGTACTCGATCGACACCCCCATGGTGGAGCCCGAGGTGATGATGCAAGTCTTCGGCGACCATCCCCGCTTCGTGCACAGCTTCCCGCCAATGCCGTTGCAGTACAAGGGTTTCATGTCAGCCGACGAGGTGGCCGATGTCGTGGCGTGGCTCGCCGGTGACGGGGCTGGGTCGCTGACGGGCGCGCAGATCCCCGTAGATAAGGGCGCCCTAAAGTACTGACCGGCCACCATGCTATGAACTCCACGTGACAAATGGAGCAAACACCCGGGAAAACAGCTACGGGATCGTGATCGTGGGCGGTGGGCTGGCCGCCGCCCGGACCGCCGAGCAACTACGCCGGGCCGACCACACCGGGCCTGTCATGATCGTCAGCGACGAGGTGCACCTCCCGTACGACCGTCCGCCGCTTTCCAAGGAAGTGCTGCGTAAGGAGGTCGACGAAACCGCGCTCAAGCCCCGCGAGTGGTACGACGAGAACAACATCACGCTGCGGCTGGGCTCGGCCGCCACCGGACTGGACGCGCATGAGCAGACGGTGACCCTCGCCGACGGGACCGTACTTGCCTACGACGAGCTGGTGATCGCCACGGGTCTGGTGCCGCGCCGCATCCCGGCCTTCCCCGACCTCGAGGGCATCCGGGTGCTGCGCTCGTTCGACGAGAGCCTGGCGTTGCGCGAACACGCGTCCGCCGCGCGGCACGCCGTGATCATCGGCGCCGGCTTCATCGGTTGTGAGGTGGCCGCCAGCCTGCGCGGCCTCGGGGTGGACGTCGTGCTGGTCGAACCGCAACCGCAGCCGCTGGCCGCGGTGCTCGGCGAGCAGATCGGCGAACTGGTCGCGCGGCTGCACCGCGAAGAGGGCGTCGACGTCCGCCTCGACGTCGGGGTCACCGAGGTGCGCGGCGAGGGGCACGTCGACACCGTGGTGTTGTCCGACGGCACGGAACTGCCGGCCGATCTGGTGGTGGTGGGCATCGGCTCGCATCCGGCGACCGAATGGCTGGACGGCAGCGGCATCGACGTCGACAACGGCGTGCTCTGCGACGAAGCGGGCCGCACCAGCGTGTCGAATGTGTGGGCGCTGGGCGACGTCGCTTCCTGGCGTGACCCGCTGGGACACCAAGCGCGCGTGGAACATTGGAGCAACGTCGCCGATCAGGCCCGCGTCGTGGTGCCCGCGATGTTGGGGCAGGAAGTACCGGACGTCACCGTGGTGCCGTACTTCTGGAGCGACCAGTACGACGTCAAGATTCAGTGCCTGGGGGAGCCGCGGGCCACCGACATCGTTCATGTTGTCGAGGACGACGGGCGCAAGTTCCTGGCCTATTACGAACGCGACGGTGTGCTGGTCGGCGTGGTCGGGGGCGGGCTACCTGGCAAGGTCATGAAGGTGCGTGCCAAAATCGCTGCCGGCGTGCCGATTTCGGAGATGCTGGGCTGACCGAGGCGGTGCCGTCATGGCTGGTCCGTGGTTCCACCGGCCGCGCGGGGCGGCCAGGGTCATCATCGACGTCGGCGGCGGGGTGGACCTCGGCTTCTACGCCTCCGACGGCCGGACCCGGCTGACGGTCCCGTCCGCCTTCTTCGTCGGTCCCGGCCTGTCCTCCTACGTCACTCGCGAACCGCTACGACCGATGGTTCGCCCCGGCGGTCCCGATGGGCGTCCCGGGTGTGCCGCGCGGCTACTTCGTCACGGCGACCAAATAGCTCAGAACTGCCCCAAGTAGAAGCGCCCACCCTGATCGTCGGTGCATTCCGCGGACACACCATAGGGTTGGCGGGCCGGCTCCTGCAGCACCGTTCCGCCGGCTTCGCGGACCCGCGCCACGGCCTCGTCGATGTCGGCCACCGTCCACATCGGCACGGTGGTCGCGCATTCGTTGCCACCCGCGACACCGGACATCGGGTGCGCGGGCGCTACCTGCCAGCCGTCGGCGATGCGGCCCGGAGTAAAGGTCCATCCCAGCACCGCGCCGTAGAAGTCGCGGAAATCAGCAGAGTCCGGCACCTCGTAGGTGACATACGACAGCTCACCGGGTCCGGAGCCGTTGAGTTCTGGACGTTTGTCACGCGGGGACGGCTGATAAACCGCGAAGGCCACGCCCTGCGGATCGGTCGCGTCGAGCAGGGCGCCGTAGTCGGTGTGGCGGATTTCGCCCGGGGTGCCGCCCGCCTCGGCGATCGTCAGGCGTGCGGCGTGCACGTCGTCGACGGCGTAGCAGCAGAAGAGGTTGGCCGCGCCGGTAGTGGCCGAAATGCCGGTCGGCAGTTCGGTATTGGTGACCTGGTGTCGCTGTCGGTCGTATGTCCAGCCCAGGACATGCCCGTAGAAGGCCGCCGCACGCTCGGCGTCAGGGGTCCAGATCGAGACGTATCCGATGTCGCCGCGGCGGATTTTGACGGATGCGGCAACCGGGCCGGACAACATCCAGCGGTGGCCGAACGGGTCGACGATGGTCGCGTTGCGCGTCCCGTAACCCTCGTAGATCTCGCGCTCCACGGTCGCCCCGCGTTCCCTTGCCCGGTGCAGGGCGGCATCGGTGTCGGCGACATGCAGCATCAGGCTGACCGAAACCGCGCCCGGCGCGGGAGCTTTCAGACCCATCTCCGGATGCTCGTCGGCCAGGTACAGGACGCCATCACCGATCGCGATTTCCGCGTGCCCAATTCGCCCGTCGCCCATCACGATTGGGTCCCCGACCAGAAGCGCGTTCAGGGCGTCCGTGTACCAGCCGATCGCCTCGCGTGCGTTGGACACACTCAGATAGGGCAGCGCTGCCGGCCGCGGGGTGGCCTCAGTCAGTCCGGCGAGGGCTTCCGCGCTAGTGCTCATGACTATTCCTTTCCGTGGTTCTTCAGGCATGGACAGCACGGCTTCCAGCCGCCGGCGCAGCCGGGCGGCGAATCCCGGATTGGGTTGCACCGGAAGGCTATTGGCGTGCAGGACGCTCAGGGGATCCCAGCGATCGCGCTGATTCATGGCCTGCCTCCTTCCGGATATTGTTGTTTGAACGCTCGCCGAGCGCGGACCAGCAGGGCCTCAGTGGCGTGCACGGTGCGCCCGATCAACTCGGCGCATTCGCCTACCGAGCAGTCGTCCATGTAGCGCAGTACCAGCACCGTGCGGTGCGGTTCGGCCAACCGGGCCAGAACGCTCTCGGCGACCATCCGATCGAGTTCGGCGTCCCAGTCGTCGATTCCTGCGATCGGCTCCGGCGGCTCGGCGACCGGCGCGGTCAAGCGATCGACACCACGTCGGTAGTGGTCTGCGAGTTTGTGCCGCGCCACGCCGAGCAGCCATGGCACCGTGATCGGCGGCGGATATGCCTTGCGGGCCGCTGCCATCGCAGCCAGAAAGGTCTCCGACGTCAGGTCTTCGGCCGTGGCTCGATCCGGGCACCGCCGGACGAAATACCCGTACACCGCTGGAAGGGCCTCGTCGTAGAGCGCTAGCAGCGCATGCCGAGCATCCGATTGGTGGTCCGCTTGGGCGCTCACACCCTTATCGTCGCCGTAGCGCTCTGAATTCCGACGGGGAGCCGCAAAAAAAGTGGCAAGAATCTATTGCCAGTTCACCGGCGGGCCGTGCGGGTGGCACTCACCCAGGACGCGCAACTCGCCGTCCGGCCAGCTACGGGCACGCGCCAGGAACTTGAGTCCGTCGCCGTCGCGGGTGGGCTCCAGGGTCAGGTGCGCGAACGGTGACGAGCGATCGGCTTGGGCGGCCAACGCGTCGACCCCGTCGCGGATCCCGGCGCGCTGTTCGTCGGACAGGTATTGCCAGGTGATCGAATGCCACAGCACGGTCAGGGCGCCCTCGGCGAGGGTCATGCCGGCCACCCCGTCGGCCGCCGACACGCGGTGGAGCCGCGCCGGAACCTCACGCGCCACCGCGATCGCGCCACGCAGCCGGTGCAGCCGCTCGCTTTGATCGGGCCACACGTAGCTGAGCACCGTCATTTCCCCGTCCGTGCCGGTGACGTCGATGGGTGCGATGTCGTATCCGTGCCGCTCGACGATCCGCACGGCACCATCCGGCGGCGGCAGCTCGCCACGCCACGCGTCGTCGATCGTCACCGGAGAGCCGACCGGTCCCCACTCGCCGCCGGGATAGCCATAGCGGTAGTGCTCCGCGCGCAAGTTCAGACCGGCGCTCGTTCCGATCTCGAAAAGCCGCACCGGCAAATCGAATTGGCGAGTGAGAAACAGTAAACCGCCGATCAGCACGGCCGACCGGCCCACCTCGTTGGTCTGCGGCGGATGCTGTAGGGCGGCGCGCAGGTCATCCGCACGGTCCCAGGCGGTGCGCACGATTTCGGGCCACGCGGCCGCCGCATCCCAGGTTCCACCGGTGCTGGGATAGAAGCGCCGCAACATGGGCGCCCGCCCGTCGAGAGCCAACCGGTGCAGGCCGCCGAGCAGCCGAAGCGGCACCGCCTGACGCGCCGCGTCGTCTTCGCGCCCGGACAGCACCGTCGCGAAGACACCGCCCGCTTCGACGTCCTTGGCCACCAACTCGAACAGCTCGTCGTACATCGGGGAGCCGGAGGCGCCGCAAAACAGGCCCTGCGCGCGCAGCGTGTGCACCAGGTGGTCGGTGGTCATGCGTCCAGCTCGTTCAGCCCGGCACCGACGACATCGAACGCGGTCCCCAGCGCTTCGGGCAGCGTGACGGATTCGTCGCTCAGCCACTGCTCGTAGGCGCTCAGCGCGACCCCGAGCATCGTCCACGCCACGGTCTGGGGGAGGGGATCGGCGGTTTTGACGCCCAGCCGGCCGGCGACGAACCCGGCCATCACCGCGCGCCAGCCGGCGTACATGGTCATCGAATAGGCCTGCAGTTCAGCGGTTTCCAGGATGATCCGCATGCGCTGGCGGTGTCGCACCGTCTCGGACTGCTCAAACGTGTTGAACGCCAACAGCGCCGCGCGCAGCGCTTCGACCATCGCCACGCGCGGGTCGACGTCGTCGAGCAGCTCCTGCAGATGCGCCAGGTGCGCGTCGAAGTCGCCCCACAGGATGGCGTTCTTGGACGCGTAATAGCGGAACAGCGTGCGGCGGGCGATGCCGGCCGCGTGGGCAACATCGTCGACGCTCACCTCGGCGAAACCGCGGGCGGCGAACAGCTCGAGAGCAACGTCGGTGATGTGCTCCGGGGTCGTCGAGCGGCGCCTACCTACCCGCGACTGCGTTGACATCCGACCCGCCCTTCCATTGCGGCACTCGATGCCATATTGTGTCCAGAACGATCCATCGTTGTCGAGTACCTGGGAGAGGCAAATTCACATGGACAAAGAGAACCAGACTGAGACCGAGCTCGTCACCGAGACCCTGGTCGAAGAGGTGTCCATCGACGGGATGTGCGGGGTCTACTGACCGTGACGGCGCCCGCGCGGGCGGCGTCGAGGGAGTTCGATCCCGCCTGCGGCTGGCGGTTGCACCCACAGGTAGCGGTGCGGCCCGAACCTTTCGGCGCGCTGCTCTATCACTTCGGCACCCGCAAGCTGTCCTTCCTGAAAAATCGCACCATCCTCACGGTGGTGCGGTCGCTGGCCGACCATCCCGACGCGCGTTCGGCCTGCCGGGCCGCCGGGGTCGACGACAGCGACCAGGAGCCCTACTTGCAGGCGCTGAAGTCGCTGGCCGATTCCCACATGCTGGTGCTTAAGGAGACGTAAGTGAGCACTTCAACAGCGCCGGTGCCCCGGCTGATCGAGCAGTTCGAGCGCGGCCTCGACGCGCCCATCTGCCTGACGTGGGAGCTGACCTACGCGTGCAATCTGGCTTGCGTGCACTGCCTTTCGTCGTCGGGCAAGCGCGACCCCCGCGAGTTGTCCACCCGCCAGTGCATGGACATCATCGACGAGCTGGAGCGCATGCAGGTGTTCTACGTGAACATCGGGGGCGGGGAACCCACTGTGCGCCCGGACTTTTGGGAGCTGGTGGACTACGCCACCGCGCACCATGTCGGGGTGAAGTTCTCCACCAACGGCGTGCGGATCACCCCGGAGGTCGCCGCGCGGTTGGCGGCCAGTGACTATGTGGATGTCCAGATCTCACTCGACGGCGCCACCCCCGAGGTCAACGACGCCGTGCGCGGCGCCGGGTCCTACGCCATGGCTGTGCGTGCGCTGGAGAACCTCGCCGACGCGGGCTTCCGCGACGCCAAGATCTCCGTCGTCGTCACCCGGCACAACGTCGACCAGCTCGACGAATTCGCCGCGCTGGCAAGCCGTTACGGCGCGACCCTACGGATCACCCGGTTGCGGCCGTCGGGCCGTGGGGCCGACGTGTGGGAGGACCTGCACCCCACCGCCGCGCAGCAAGTGCAGCTGTACGAGTGGCTGGTCGCCAAGGGTGATCGAGTGCTCACCGGCGACTCCTTCTTCCACCTGGCGCCGCTCGGCCAGTCCGGTGCGCTGGCGGGCCTGAACATGTGCGGCGCCGGGCGAGTGGTGTGCCTGATCGACCCGGTGGGCGACGTGTACGCCTGCCCCTTCGCCATCCATGACCGCTTCCTGGCCGGAAACGTGTTGACGGACACAGGTTTTGGGTCTGGATTCGACAACGTCTGGAAGAACGCACCGCTCTTCCGCGAGCTGCGCGAACCCCAGTCCGCGGGAGCCTGCTCCAGCTGCGGGCACTACGACAGCTGCCGGGGCGGATGCATGGCGGCCAAGTTCTTCACCGGCCTGCCACTCGACGGACCCGATCCCGAATGCGTGCAAGGCTACGGTGCGCCGGCGTTGGAGCGTGAACGCCAGACACCACGCCCGCGGGTCGACCACTCGCATGGGCGGCGCGTCCGCGAACCGGTCCCGCTGACGCTCGGTCTCAAGCCGCCGTCCCGGCTGTGTAACGAAAGCCCGCTGTAGCCGTGGCCGACCAATGGTTCGAAACGGTCGCCATCGCACAGCAACGCGCGAAGCGACGGCTGCCGAAGTCGGTCTACGCCGCGCTGGTTGCGGCCAGCGAAAAGGGAATCACGGTCGCCGACAATGTCGAGGCCTTCGCCGAACTCGGCTTTGCGCCGCATGTCGTCGGCGCGGTGGAAAAGCGTGACTTGTCGACCACCGTTATGGGACAGGATATTTCGCTGCCGGTCATCATTTCACCGACCGGTGTTCAGGCGGTCGATCCGGACGGTGAGGTTGCCGTCGCGCGGGCGGCGGCGGCGCGGGGGACCGCGATGGGCCTGTCCTCATTCGCCAGTAAGCCGATCGAAGAGGTCATCGCCGCCAACCCCAAACTCTTCTTCCAGGTGTACTGGCTGGGCGGCCGCGACGCGATCGCCCAGCGCGTCGAGCGGGCCCGTGCGGCCGGCGCGGTCGGCTTGATCGTCACCACCGACTGGAGCTTCTCGCACGGACGCGACTGGGGCAGCCCCAAGATCCCGGAAGAGATGAACCTGCGGACCATCCTGCGGTTGTCCCCGGAGGCGGCCTTCAAGCCGCGCTGGCTGTGGAAGTACGGCAAGACGCTGCGGCCGCCGGACCTGCGAGTGCCCAACCAGGGCCGCCGCGGTGAGGCCGGGCCGCCCTTCTTCGCGGCCTACGGCGAGTGGATGGGCACACCGCCGCCCACCTGGGAAGACATCGCCTGGCTCCGCGAACTGTGGGGCGGACCGTTCATGCTCAAGGGCGTGATGCGCGTCGACGACGCCAAAAGGGCCGTGGATGCCGGTGTTTCGGCGATCTCGGTGTCCAACCACGGTGGCAACAACCTGGACGGGACGCCCGCTTCGATCCGCGCCCTGCCCGCGGTGGCGGCCGCGGTCGGCGACCAGATCGAGGTGCTGCTGGACGGCGGGATCCGGCGGGGGAGCGACGTGGTGAAGGCGGTCTCGCTGGGCGCGCGCGCGGTGATGATCGGCCGTGCCTACCTGTGGGGCCTCGCGGCGTGCGGCCAAGCCGGCGTCGAAAACGTGCTCGACATTCTGCGCGGGGGCATCGACTCGGCGCTCATGGGCCTCGGCCACGCCTCGGTCCACGACCTCGGTCCCGAAGACATCCTGGTCCCGTCCGGATTCGTCCGGACACTCGGCGGCGCGCGCTAGCCACATAAATCCATAACTCCATAAATGGTGGTACAGGCGTGGCAATCGGGGCGGACGAGTCGAATTTGTACTCGCCAATCGTCCGGCGATAAAAAAAACTAAATCGATGGTGCAACAATTGGTGCACACCAGGTTAATTCGGCCTACCATCGGCGAGTGCCGTCACGCGTCGAACTGGGGTATGCGACGTCGATGCAGCTATCCGAGACGCCGGCCGCGCTACTGATCCCGGTGGGCTCCACCGAGCAACACGGCCCGCACCTCCCGTTGGATACCGACACCCGGATCGCGGCGGCGGTCGCCCGCGGCGCCCAGGCCGATCTGGATGGCCGCTTCCCGCACGACTGGCTGGTGGCACCGGCCATCGCCTACGGGGCCAGCGGCGAGCACCAGGATTTCGCCGGCACCATCTCCATCGGTACCGAGGCCCTGACGTTGCTGCTGCTGGAGTACGGCAGGTCGGCAGCCTGCTGGGCCGACCGCCTGGTCTTCGTCAACGGCCACGGCGGCAATACCGAAGCGCTGGCCCGCGCGGTGAGCCGGCTTCGCTCCGAGGGGCGCGACGTCGCTTGGTGCCCCTGCACCTCCGCCGGTGCCTCGAAACCAGCCGACGCCCACGCCGGGCACACCGAAACGTCGGTGTTGCTCCATATTTCGCCGGGCGACGTGCTGACCGACCGGTGGCTCGCCGGTAATTGCGCGCCCCTGCCCGAACTGCTCCCGTCCATGCGCCGCGGCGGAGTCGCGGCGGTGAGCCGGGTCGGCGTCCTGGGGGACCCGACGACCGCGACGGCGGTCGAGGGCAAGCGCATCTTCGACGAGATGGTCGACGGGTGCGTACGTCGAGTTGCGCGGTGGTCGCCCGGTCCCGACGGGATGCTCACATGACTCAAGCTCGACTGCCTGACGGGTTCGCCGTTCAGGTCGATCGCCGTGTGCGGGTGCTCGGCGACGGCTCGGCACTGCTCGGCGGCTCACCCACCCGGCTGCTGAGGCTCGCCCCCGCCGCCCAGGACATGCTGTCGGATGGCCGGCTGAAGGTGCGCGACGAGGTCAGCGCCCAACTCGCGCGCACCCTGCTGGACGCCACCGTGGCGCACCCCCGGCCTGCGGGTGGCCCGTCCCACCGCGACGTGACGGTCGTTATTCCCGTGCGGGACAACACTTCTGGCGTGCGGCGACTGGTGAGCTCGCTGCGCGGGCTGCGTGTCGTCGTGGTGGACGACGGTTCGACGTGCCCCATCCAGCCAGAGGACTTCATCGGGGCGCACTGCGACATCGAGGTGTTGCGCCACCCCCGCAGCAAGGGGCCGGGGGCGGCGCGCAACACCGGCCTGGCCGCCTGCAACACCGACTTCGTCGCCTTCCTCGATTCGGACGTCGCGCCCCGGCGTGGCTGGCTCGAGGCGCTGCTGGGGCATTTCTGCGACCCGACCGTCGCGCTGGTCGCCCCGCGCATCGTGGGGCTGTCGCAGAGCGAGAACGCGGTGGCCCGCTACGAGGCGGTGCACTCGTCGCTGGACCTCGGTCAGCGGGAGGCGCCGGTGTTGCCGCACAGCACGGTGTCGTATGTCCCCAGCGCGGCGATCATCTGCCGCAGGTCGGCCATCCGTGACGTCGGCGGCTTCGACGAGACCCTGCAGTCCGGCGAGGACGTCGACCTGTGCTGGCGGCTCATCGAATCGGGCGCCCGGTTGCGCTACGAGCCCATCGCGCTGGTCGCCCACGATCACCGCACCGAACTTCGGGATTGGCTCGCGCGCAAGGCGTTTTACGGCGGCTCGGCGGCTCCGCTCTCCGTGCGTCATCCGGACAAGACCGCCCCGGTGGTGATCTCCGGCTGGGCGCTGATGGTCTGGATCCTCATGGCCGTCGGGACCAGCATCGGTCAGCTTGCGTCGCTGGTGGTCGCCTTCCTGACCGGTCGGCGGATCGCCCGGGCCATGCGCAGTTCCGAGACGTCGCTGCGCGATGTCGTCGACGTCGCCACTCGCGGCCTTTGGTCGGCGGCGCTGCAACTGGCATCGGCCATCTGCCGGCACTACTGGCCACTGGCCCTGGTGGCGGCCTCCGTCTCGCGACAGTGCCGGCGGGTGGTGGTGGTCGCCGCGATCCTGGACGGTGTGGTCGACTGGCTCAGCCGCCGGGATGCCACCGGCGACGACGTCGAGCCGATCGGGCTGCTGACCTACCTGCTGCTGAAGCGCGTCGATGACCTGGCCTACGGCATCGGCTTGTGGTGGGGGGTGGCGCGCGAACGCAATGCCCGCGCACTCAAACCCCAGATTCGGACTTAGCCGCCGCCTTGACTAACGGCGGCTCGCACAGCGATGTGCTGATCGTCGGGGCCGGCAGCGCTGGATCGGTTGTTGCCGAACGCCTTTCCGCGGATCCCGGCCGCACCGTGACCATCCTCGAGGCCGGGCCCGGGCTGGCAGATCCGGGGCTGCTGGCGCAGACCACTGACGGTTCGGTGCTACCGATCGGGGCGAGGAGCCCCTTGGTGCGGCGGTATCAGACCCGGCTGACCGAGGATCCCGTCCGCGACTTTCCCATCGTGCGCGGGGCGACGGTCGGCGGGTCTGGTGCGGTCAACGGCGGGTATTTCTGTCGTGGCCTACCCCGCGACTTCGACGGGTTGGGCCTGCCCGGGTGGGCGTGGTCCGACGTGCTCGAGCACTACCGCGCGATCGAGACGGATCTGGATTTCGACGGCCCCGCCCACGGGCAGGCCGGCCCCATTCGGGTGCGGCGGACTCGTGACATGACCGGAGTCAGCGAAATCTTCATCGGTGCCGCCGAGCGGGCCGGATTCGGTTGGATCGCCGACCTCAACGACGTCGGCCCCGGGCAACCGTCGGGCGTGGGGGCGGTTCCACTCAACATCGTCGACGGGACGCGCGTCGGGCCCGGAGCGGCCTACCTGCTACCCGCCCTGCGCCGGCCCAACCTGGCACTGCGCGACAGCACTCGCGCGGTGCGGTTGCGCGTTGCGGGTAGCGTTGCAGTGGGTGTCGACGCGATCGGGCCGGACGGCCCGTCGACCCTGACCGCCGATCGAATAGTGTTGAGCGCGGGAGCTATTGAGTCGGCGCACCTTCTGATGCTCTCCGGCATCGGCGATCCCGCGATGTTGCGCGCCGCCGGCGTGCCGGTGGTGGCGTCACTGCCGGTGGGGATGTCCTGCAGCGATCACCCGGAGTGGGTGTTGCCGACCTCCTGGCAGGTTTCGCCCGGTCGACCGGTGTTGGAGGTGGTGCTGACCATCGCCGGTGATATCGAGATCAGGCCGTACACAGGCGGTTTCGTCGCGATGACCGGTGACGGGACGGCCGGGCATCCGGATTGGCCACACGTCGGGGTGGCGCTCATGCAGCCGCGGTCGCGTGGCCGGATCATCCTGCGCTCGGCTGATCCCGAGGTGCCGCCCCTGGTGAAACACCGTTACGACAGCGAGCCGCTGGACATCGCGGCACTGCAGACCGGCAGCGAATTGGCCCGCGAATTGGCAGGTGCCGCGGCCGGTGTCGGCGATCCGGCGTGGTCGACGTCGCAGCATCTGTGCGGGAGCGCCCCGATGGGCGCCGTGCTCGACGAGAAGTGCCGGGTGTTGGGAGTTGAAAACCTGTCAGTAATAGATGGTTCCATTCTGCCGAAGATCACCAGCCGCGGCCCGCATGCGACCATCGCGATGCTGGCGCATCGGGCGGCGGAGTTCGTCGCATGAGCGGCAATGTGAGTGATACATCGCTTTGACGGGCGAAAGCCGTTGTCGCTCAACGCTTCGACGTGCGGATTACCCTGCCGGCGTCGCCGACGCGGCGGTTGCCGTGTGTTCGTTGTTCGTCCCCGCCGGGCCGGCCGCGGCCGGGGGCGCGACCGTCGGTGCTGCCGCCATCGGCGTGCCGTTCAGCGGGACCGGGGGTATCGCCGTCAACGGAGAGAACGCCGACGTTTCCGCTTCTGCTGCGACGGCCGACGTGGTCGCCGATGCCGGTGCCTCCGGCACCGAAGGGGCCTCCGAGACCGGGGCTGCTGTCGTGCCGGCGGGTGTCAGTGTCGATGACGCCGTCGGCGCTGTGGCTTGCACCGCGACTGCCGGGGTGCTGGCCGGAACCAGCGCCGGCGGCACTGCCGCGGCCGGCGCGACCGTCGGGGTGAGCGGTGCCAGCGGCGCTGCAGCAGCGGCAGGTGCCGAACCGCTTGGGACGCCCGCGGTGCCCGCCGAAGCCATCGAGGCCACCGACGCCGCGCTGCCGGCCACCGGCCGGGCGGTCGTCAGCAGCTGACTGCCGGCGGTGCTCTCGCTGACCATGCCCTGGATGACTTGCAGCGGCGAGGCGTTGGCCGCCTCAGTTAGCGCGTATTGCTCGGCTCCGCCACTCATCATCTGGACGAACTGCGCGTGGAAAGCCTGCGCGGCGTCGCTCAGGGCCTGATAAGCCTGCGCGTGTGCATTGAACAACATCGAAATGGCCGCCGACACCTCGTCGGCGCCGGCGGCGAAAACGCTGGAGGTCGGTCCCAGCGCTGCGGAGTTGGCGTCGGTGAGCGCGGATCCGATGTTCGACAGATCGGTAGCCGCGGCGGCCAGATACTCCGGCGCCGCGATCAGGTATGACATTGTGGATCCCCCCCACGAGGTCCAGATTTCGCTCGCTACCCCGATGACGAACTAGGTCGGAGCGTAACGCGGGTGGGTGTCCGCCGAAGGGTTTTTGCGTTACTGGGGCGCTGCAATGATCCGGCGCACCGCGCGCAGCTGCTTCCCGTCACGCCCGGGCGCCCAGAGCCCGATCAGGATCGCCGCGAAGCTGACGATCACGGCCATCGTGATCGTCGACGCGTGCATTGCCGTGAGGAACGCGGTCTTGCTGAGTTCGGCGAGCTGGTGACCCTGGGGCCCCAGCCTGGCGGCCACCTCGCCGGCCTTGGCCAGCGAATCGGTGGCAGGCCCACGGACCGCGGGGGGAAAGTCCGCCAGCCTGGGTGCGAGCTCGTGGGAGTAGCGTCCGGCCAGGATCGAGCCGGCCACCGCGATACCCAGCGCGCCGCCCATCTCTCGCGAGGTGTCGTTGACCGCGGAGGCGACGCCCTGTTTTTCGTCGGGCACTGCGGCCATGATCGCGGAAGTCGTTGGTGCCGTGCACATTCCGATTCCTGTTGCGAGTACCATTGTCGGCCACGCGAATTCGGCATACGTCGAATGCAGATCCAGACCGTGCATACAGGCGAAGCCGACCGCCATCAGCAGCGTGCCGATGAACAACACAAGTCGCAGACCCAGCTTCGGCACATACCAGAACGACAACGCCGAGAAGATGGCCAGCGGGACCATGAACGGGCCGAACGCGATTGCCGTCTTCAGGGGCGAATAGCCCATGATCTGCTGCACGTATTGCATGCAGACGTAAAAAAACCCGAACGTCGCGCCGAACAGAATCACGATCGACGCGACCCCGGTGGCAAAGCCCGGATCGCGGAACAACCGCACGTCCAGGAGTGGGTGTCGCCGCCGCAGTTCCACGACGCCGAACGCTGCGGCGAGGACGGTGCCGACAACCAGGCCACCCCAGACCAGCGGGTCACCCCATCCCCGTTCGGGTGCCTCGAGGATCGCGGCTACCGCGATCGCCAGTGCCGCCCCGATCAGCACCGCCCCGAGCCAGTCAACCGGGGGAGCGGCGTTGTCGCGCGACGACGCGACCACGCGCGCCAACGCCAAAACCGTCAGAGCGGCGATGCCCAGCGCCCAAAAGATCGCATGCCAATCCCAAAAGCGAAGCAGCAGGCCGGAACCCAGCATGCCGAGGACACCGCCCGAACCGGCCGTACCGGCCCAGAGTCCGACGGCCTTCATCCGGTCTTCCTTGGGATAGGCGACGGTCAGCAGCGACAGCGTCGCGGGCATGACCAACGCGGCACCGATTCCGGCCAACGACCGACCGGCGATGATCTGCACCGGACTGCGCAACAGCGCCGGCGCGATCGAACCGAGCGCAAAGATCACCAATCCGGCGAGCAGCGCGCCCTTGCGGCTGTAGCGGTCGCCGATGGCCCCGGCCGGCAGCAGCAGGCAGGCCAGCGCCACGGTGTAGCCGTCGACGATCCAGGTCAGCTGTGTCTGCGTCGCCGAGGTGGCGACCGCAAGATCGGGCAACGCGGTGTTCAGCGCGGTCATGGACGCGACAACGAGGCCGACGCCCATGCACGCCACGGTGAGGGTCCATGCCCGCACTCGAGGGCTACCGCCGATGCCTGCCGCATCAGTACGCTGATCGGGCCGAACGATGGTGTGAACCATGGGCGATGCGCCCCCTCCCCCTGGTGGCGTGTCAACTTTCGAGACTAATAGTCTCGTAGATAGACGGCCAGTCTCGTTTTCAAACCGGGAGGTAGCTCACAATTAGCGACGAGAGCAGCGATCCCCGCCCGGCACGGTCCCGGGCTCGTTTGCTGGAGGCCGCCGCGACGCTGCTGAGCACCGGCGGCCCCAGCGCGGTGACCGTCGATGCGGTGACACGTGCCGCGCACGTTGCCCGTGCCACGCTGTACCGCCATTTTCCGAGTGGAAATGATTTGCTGGCGGCGGCGTTCAACAGCCTCATGCCCGCCGCGCCGACACCGCCGGCCGAGGGTTCGCTGCGCGACCGACTGGTTGCGGTGTTGCTGGCTCAGGCCGAATCGATCGCGGAAGCGCCGGCGGTCATGACCGCGATGTCCTGGTTGGCGCTGGGCCGCGACCTGGATGAGATGCCGCAACCGCGTCACGCAGACGAAAGCGACAGTGCGATCACCACGCTGCGCGAACGCATCGCCCAGCAGTACGCGGCGCCGTTCGACGTCATCTTCGACAGCCCGCAGGCCGCCGAATTGGGCGAGGTCGACCGGTCCCGGGCCATCGCGCTGCTGATCGGCCCGTTGGTGTTGGGCCGGCTGTCCACCTTGCCAGATTTCGACTACCGCGAAACCGCGTGCGCGGCCGTCGACGGCTTCTTACACGTCCAGCGCAACCATGCTCGAATGGCAAGTGCCGGTTAGGTTTCCGGCTAACTCTCGACGTCCGCGGGTGTCACCCACGCCGTGATGTCGGCGTGCACCACTTCGGTGCCGGCGCGGTCGGTCACCCGCACCGGCACGATCACCTCGACGCCGTCATTGATCTGTGCAAAGTCGGGCGGGTCCAGTCGGGCCTGCGCGTGCAGTGATGTGGTGGCCTTGGCCAGGTACTGCACCGTCATCGCTTTCGGGATCCAGCGGTGGCTCGGCGGCACCGTGGCTTCCATCAGCATGCCCATCGCCATCTCCGCGGCGTTGCAGGACGCGATCGCATGCACGGTGTGCAGATGGTTGTGCACGAAAAACCACTTGGGCACGGCGACTTCGGCCAGTCCCGGCTCCATGCGCACCACGTGCGGCAGGATCGAGGCGAAATAGGGGACTCGTGCCACCGCGGCGATCGAGAACAGGCGGCTGCCGCCCGGACGGCCGGACAGCGCTGTCCACGCTCTATATGTGCTGCGGGTACCGGTCATGACACCAACTTATCCGTGGGCCGGCGCTGGTCAGCGGCGTATGTCCTCGACGACCGCTATCCCGTCAAGCCCGGCGGTGGTGACCAGTACGGCGACTGCAGCCGGGACGGCCGGCGCCCGGTTCGTCGGCCGGCCACCCTGTTCGCGGGCCTGGATATGGGGCCCGTGCACTCAGGGGCAAGGGGCCTGCTCGGAGATCGACACGCTGGGGGTGGCGTCAGCCGACGATACGCGGCCGACGCTCACGCTGACCGCGGTGAGCTACGGCTTGAAGGACGGCCCAGGCGACCACGGAGGCTGACCTCTTATGGTGCGGCGCCGGGGTCAGCCCGAGCGATCAGCGCCGCTGCGGCGCTTAAGGCGGCGTACCTAGCCCTGCTTTAGCGCGTCTACCTGCATTCCAAGGGTCCGTCAAGGATTCCTCCAGGGGCGCCTCAGAACCTTTTCTCGACCGACAAAGCCGGAACGAGAAAAGGAAAACCCATGACCAGCACCCCCAACGCCAGGACCGCCTCCGCGGCCCGCGTCGCCGGTTTCCTGGCCCTGCTCGCCGCCGGTGCGGCGTTGTTAGTCCTGTTCGCCGCCGCGGCCCACGCCGCGCTTAGCGCGGCCCCGCAAACCGCCGAGCATGCCGCCGGGATGCACCGCCCCGGCGCGGCGCCGCACCTGCGCCAGCAGCGCTCGGGCCTGCACAAAGGCGCTGCCCGCCACGGCCGGCCCGGCCACCAGGCGAGCGCCCACGCGGCCGCGGACTTCCGCTCGACTGAAATGCGGCCCGCGCACGCCCCGCAGACCCAATTGGCCGCGGTGCGGTGGAACCACAAGTGCGCCGGAGCCGCCCGAGTGCGGGCCGCCCGCCACGGCCACGCACAAAGCAATCCGGACCATGTCTGGTGGCTCTGACCAGACCTGTCGAGACGAACGGCCCCGGGCAACCCGCCCGGGGCCGTTGGTGTTTTCCAGCCCGGCCTTGTGCGTCTCACTAGCGGCGCCGGGCAACTAAAATCGGGGATGGCGGGCGGCGCGGGCCCGGCTATAGAGATAGTCGTCAGGAATTTGGCCGTCACGCCGATCTAGGGCATACTATTCGGGTTGCCCTGCGCCAGGTTTACGCCTGGTTGGGCATACGACCAGCGTCCACACGGGCGCGTCCGGTCTCACCCTTGAAGCGCGACTCATTTTCGGTCGCGAACAAGGCTGCGTGCGGGTGACACACCCGAGCGCGGGGGCCGGTTGGACCACGACAGGTAAACAGCGGCGCAGTATCCGGCGCAACGCTCGATCGGCCCAGATTTGGGCGGCCGATCAGCGCGCCGGGGGCACCAGGTCCGAGTACGGGCCTCAAGAGGAATGAAGGTAGGAGAAGCGTGGCGGGACAGAAGATCCGCATCAGGCTTAAGGCCTACGACCACGAGGCTATTGACGCCTCGGCGCGAAAGATCGTCGAGACCGTCGTTCGCACTGGTGCCAGCGTCGTTGGGCCGGTGCCGTTGCCGACCGAGAAGAATGTGTATTGCGTCATCCGCTCCCCGCACAAGTACAAGGACTCGCGGGAGCACTTCGAGATGCGCACGCACAAGCGGTTGATCGACATCCTCGATCCGACGCCGAAGACCGTTGACGCCCTCATGCGCATCGATCTGCCGGCCAGCGTCGACGTGAACATCCAGTAGGAGATCCAGAGAGCTCATGGCTTCCAAAGCGAGAAAAGGCATTCTGGGCACCAAGCTGGGCATGACGCAGGTGTTCGACGAGAACAACCGGGTCGTTCCGGTGACTGTGGTCAAGGCGGGCCCGAACGTGGTGACCCGCATCCGCACCCCGGAGCGCGACGGCTACAGCGCTGTGCAATTGGCCTACGGGGAGATCAGCCCGCGCAAGGTCAACAAGCCGGTGACCGGTCAATTCACCGCTGCCGGTGTCAACCCGCGGCGCCACCTGGCCGAGCTGCGTCTGGAAAACCCGGACGCCGCGGCCGAGTACGAGGTCGGTCAGGAGTTGACCGCCGAGATCTTCGCCGACGGCAGCTACGTCGACGTGACCGGCACCTCCAAGGGCAAGGGTTTCGCCGGCGGGATGAAGCGACACGGCTTCAAGGGGCAGGGTGCCGCGCACGGTGCCCAGGCGGTCCACCGCCGTCCCGGGTCGATCGGTGGATGTTCCACCCCCGGTCGCGTATTCAAGGGGACCCGGATGGCGGGTCGCATGGGTAACGACCGGGTGACCGCGCAGAACCTGTTGGTGCACAAGGTTGATGCCGAGAACGGCGTGCTGTTGATCAAGGGTGCGGTCCCCGGCCGCACCGGCGGACTCGTCGTGGTCCGCAGCGCGATCAAACGAGGTGAGAGCTAATGGCACTGAAGATTGACGTCAAGACGCCGGCCGGCAAGGTCGACGGCTCGATCGAGCTGCCGGCCGAATTGTTCGACGCCCCAGCCAATATCGCGCTGATGCACCAGGTGGTCGTGGCGCAGCGCGCCGCGGCCCGCCAGGGTACGCATGCGACCAAGACGCGTGGCCGGGTCAGTGGCGGCGGCCGTAAGCCGTACCGGCAGAAGGGGACTGGTCGCGCCCGGCAGGGCTCGACCCGGGCCCCGCAGTTCACCGGCGGCGGCGTCGTGCACGGTCCCCAGCCGCGGGATTACTCGCAGCGCACACCCAAGAAGATGATCGCCGCCGCGTTGCGCGGGGCGCTCTCGGACCGGGCGCGCAACGGGCGCATCCACGCCGTGACCGAACTGGTGACGGGTCAAACCCCGTCGACCAAGAGCGCCCGGGAGTTTCTGGGCACGCTGACCGACCGCAAGCAGGTGCTGGTCGTCATCGGCCGCAGCGACGAGGCCGGTGTGAAGAGCGTGCGCAACCTGCCCGGCGTGCACATCCTCTCGCCGGACCAACTCAACACGTACGACGTGCTGCGCGCCGATGACGTGGTGTTCAGCGTCGAAGCCCTCAACGCCTATATATCTGCTCACGCGGCTAAAGCGGCTAATTCCGAGGAGGTTTCGGCCTGATGGCGACCATCGCTGATCCCCGCGACATCATCCTGGCCCCGGTTATCTCGGAGAAGTCCTACGGGTTGCTCGACAACAACGTGTACACGTTCGTGGTGCACCCCGATTCGAACAAGACGCAGATCAAGATCGCTGTCGAGAAGATCTTCGCAGTCAAGGTCGAATCGGTGAACACCGCTAACCGCCAGGGCAAGCGCAAGCGCACCCGGACAGGCTTCGGCAAGCGCAAGAACACCAAGCGCGCGATCGTCACGCTGGCACCGGGTAGCAAGCCAATCGACCTGTTCGGAGCGCCGTCCTAACCGGGCGCAGAGAAGGATCTGATTAGACATGGCAATTCGCAAGTACAAGCCGACGACCCCCGGTCGCCGCGGTGCGAGCGTCTCCGACTTCGCCGAGATCACCCGGTCGACGCCGGAGAAGTCGTTGGTCCGCCCGCTGCACAGCCACGGTGGCCGTAACGCCCACGGCCGCATCACCACCCGTCACCAGGGTGGTGGACACAAGCGCGCCTACCGGGTGATCGACTTCCGTCGCAACGACAAGGACGGCGTCAACGCCAAGGTCGCCCATATCGAGTACGACCCGAACCGCACCGCCAACATCGCGCTGCTGCACTTCGTAGACGGCGAGAAGCGTTACATCATTGCGCCGCAGGGCTTGTCGCAGGGCGACGTGATCGAGTCCGGCGCCAACGCCGACATCAAGCCGGGCAACAACCTGCCGCTGCGCAACATCCCGGCCGGCACTTTGGTCCACGCCGTCGAGCTGCGGCCGGGCGGTGGCGCCAAGCTGGCGCGATCGGCCGGGTCGAGCATCCAGCTGCTCGGCAAGGAGGGCACCTACGCGTCGCTGCGTATGCCCAGCGGTGAGATCCGCCGTGTCGACGTGCGCTGCCGCGCGACTGTCGGCGAGGTGGGCAACGCCGAGCAGGCAAACATCAACTGGGGCAAAGCCGGCCGGATGCGGTGGAAGGGCAAGCGCCCGTCCGTCCGTGGTGTCGTGATGAACCCGGTGGACCACCCGCACGGCGGTGGTGAGGGCAAGACCTCCGGTGGCCGCCACCCGGTCAGCCCGTGGGGCAAGCCCGAGGGCCGCACCCGCCACCCGAACAAGCAGAGCAACAAGCTCATCGTCCGACGCCGGCGCACCGGCAAGAAGCACTCGCGGTAATAGGAGTAGCGAATCATGCCTCGCAGCCTCAAGAAGGGCCCGTTCGTCGACGGCCATCTGCTCAAGAAGGTCGACGTGCAGAACGAGAAGAACAGCAAGCAGGTCATCAAGACCTGGTCGCGCCGGTCCACGATCATTCCGGACTTCATCGGCCACACCTTTGCCGTGCACGACGGACGCAAGCATGTCCCGGTGTTCGTCACCGAGTCGATGGTGGGTCACAAGCTCGGTGAGTTCGCGCCGACCCGCACCTTCAAGGGACACATCAAGGACGACCGGAAGGCCAAGCGGCGATGACGACCACTGAATTTCCGTCGGCGACCGCCGTCGCGCGGTTCGTCCGGGTGTCGCCGACCAAGGCACGCCGGGTGATCAACCTGGTGCGCGGCAGGTCGGTGTCCGACGCCCTGGACATCCTGCGCTGGGCGCCGCAGGCCGCCAGCGAGCCGGTGGCCAAGGTGATCGCGAGCGCCGCGGCCAACGCCCAGAACAACGACGGACTGGACCCGGCGACGTTGGTCGTGGCCACGGTCTACGCCGATGAGGGCCCGACGGCCAAGCGCATCCGGCCGCGCGCCCAGGGGCGCGCCTTCCGGATCCGCCGGCGCACCAGCCACATCACTGTGATCGTGGAGAGCCGTCCAGCCAAGGACGAGCGCTCGGCGAAGTCGACGAGGGCCCGGCGCGCCGAGGCCAGCAAGGCCGCGGCGAAAGCTGGTCCTGGTTCGCCGGCGAAGAAGGCACCCGCCAAGAAGGCCCCCGCCAAGGCGGCTGCCAAGAAAGCACCAGCCAAGAAAGCACCCGCCAAGACGTCTGAAGCTTCTGACGCGAAGGGAGGCTCAGACTAGTGGGCCAGAAGATCAATCCGCACGGCTTCCGGCTGGGCATCACCACCGACTGGAAATCGCGGTGGTACGCCGACAAGCAGTACTCGGAGTACGTCAAGGAAGACGTCGCGATCCGTCGGCTGCTGTCCAGCGGCCTGGAGCGCGCCGGCATCGCCGACGTCGAGATCGAGCGCACCCGCGACCGGGTGCGGGTCGACATCCACACCGCCCGTCCCGGCATCGTCATCGGGCGCCGCGGCACCGAGGCCGACCGGATCCGTGCCGACCTGGAGAAGCTGACCAAAAAGCAGGTGCAGCTCAACATCCTCGAGGTGAAAAACCCGGAGTCGCAAGCACAATTGGTGGCCCAGGGCGTTGCCGAACAGCTGAGCAACCGTGTGGCGTTCCGTCGCGCGATGCGCAAGGCCATTCAGTCGGCGATGCGTCAGCCCAACGTCAAGGGCATCCGGGTGCAGTGCTCTGGCCGCCTCGGCGGCGCTGAGATGAGCCGCTCGGAGTTCTACCGCGAGGGTCGGGTTCCGCTGCACACGCTGCGCGCCGACATCGACTACGGCCTTTACGAGGCCAAGACCACCTTCGGCCGGATCGGCGTGAAGGTGTGGATCTACAAGGGCGACATCGTCGGCGGCAAGCGCGAATTGGCGGCCGCCGCACCGGCGGGCGCCGAGCGTCCGCGCCGGGAGCGGCCGTCGGGTACCCGTCCGCGCCGCAGCGGGGCGTCCGGCACCACGGCGACCAGCACCGAGGCCGGACGGGCCGCGGGTAGTGAAGAAAGCGTCGCGCCCGCTCCCGCCTCAGAAGAAGGGGCGCCAGTGGCGGCCCCCGAAGCGCAGAGCACGGAGAGCTGAATCATGTTGATTCCCCGCAAAGTCAAGCATCGTAAGCAACACCATCCACGGCAGCGCGGTGTTGCCAGTGGTGGCACCCAGGTGACCTTCGGCGATTACGGCATCCAGGCCCTCGAGCACGCCTACGTCACCAACCGGCAGATCGAGTCCGCTCGTATCGCCATCAACCGCCACATCAAGCGTGGCGGCAAGGTGTGGATCAACGTCTTCCCCGACCGCCCGCTCACCAAGAAGCCCGCGGAGACCCGAATGGGATCCGGCAAGGGCTCGCCTGAATGGTGGGTGGTCAACGTCAAGCCGGGCCGGGTGCTGTTCGAGCTCAGCTACCCCAACGAGCAGACCGCCCGAGAGGCGCTGACCCGTGCGATCCACAAGCTGCCGATCAAGGCACGCATCATCACCCGAGAGGAGCACTTCTGATGGCAGTGGGAGTGTCCCCAGGCGAACTGCGTGAGCTCACCGACGAGGAGCTGGCCGAGCGGCTGCGCGAATCCAAGGAGGAGCTGTTCAACCTGCGTTTCCAGATGGCGACGGGCCAGCTGACCAACAACCGTCGGCTCCGCATCGTGCGTCAGGAGATCGCGCGCGTCTACACCGTGCTGCGGGAACGAGAACTGGGCCTGGCGTCCGGCCCCGGCGGCTCCGATGAGAAGGAATCCTGATGGCAGAAGCTACGAAGGCGACGAAAGCACCGGCCAAGAAGGCCCCGTCCAAGGCCACCGCACCGAAGGCCGCCGCCACAGACACCGCGGCAAAAGACAAGGGCGCCAAGCACACTCCGGCCACCCCGAAGCCGCGCGGGCGGCGCAAGACCCGCATCGGCTACGTGGTGAGCGACAAAATGCAGAAGACCATCGTGGTCGAGCTGGAAGACCGTATGCGGCACCCGCTGTACGGCAAGATCATCCGGACCACCAAGAAGGTCAAGGCGCACGACGAGGACAGCGTTGCCGGCATCGGCGACCGTGTCTCGCTGATGGAAACGCGCCCGCTGTCGGCGACCAAGCGCTGGCGGCTCGTCGAGATTCTCGAGAAGGCCAAGTAGCACCGGCGAACAACCGCAAAAGCCCCCGCACGCGAAAAGGCGTGTCGGGGGCTTTCGCGTATGGTTGCCAGAATCTCAGCTGATTGATAACTGTCGCGTGTAATGTCCACGCACGTGGCTGAGGCATCTAAGGCATCTAAGGCATCCGAATTTAACGGCAAGATTGAGCTGGACATTCGTGACTCCGAGCCCGACTGGGGTCCGTACGCGGCGCCGACCGCTCCCGCGAATTCGCCGAACGTTCTTTACCTGGTGTGGGATGACACCGGCATCGCGACCTGGGACTGCTTCGGCGGTCTGGTCGAGATGCCCGCGATGACGAGGATCGCCGACCGCGGCGTGCGGCTGTCGCAATTCCACACCACCGCGCTGTGCTCACCGACCCGGGCGTCGCTGCTGACCGGTCGCAACGCGACCACCGTCGGCATGGCCACCATCGAAGAGTTCACCGACGGCTTCCCGAACTGCAACGGCCGCATCCCTGCCGACACCGCGCTGCTGCCGGAGGCGCTCAACGAGCGCGGCTACAACACCTACTGCATCGGCAAGTGGCACCTGACACCGCTGGAGGAATCCAGCATGGCGTCGACCAAGCGGCACTGGCCGACCTCCCGTGGCTTCGAACGGTTCTATGGCTTCCTGGGCGGGGAGACCGACCAGTGGTATCCCGACCTGGTGTACGACAACCACCCGGTCAACCCTCCCGGCACACCCGAAGACGGGTATCACCTGTCCAAGGACCTCGCCGACAAGACCATCGAATTCATTCGCGACGCCAAGGTGATCGCGCCGGACAAACCCTGGTTCAGCTACGTCTGCCCCGGCGCCGGGCACGCGCCGCATCACGTCTTCAAAGACTGGGCGGACCGCTACGCCGGCAAGTTCGACATGGGCTACGAGCGCTACCGCGAGATCGTGCTGGAAAAGCAGAAGGCGATGGGCATCGTCCCGTCGGACACCGAGCTCTCACCGGTCAACCCGTACCTGGATGTCAAAGGGCCCCAGGGCGAGTCGTGGCCGCTGCAGGACACCGTGCGCCCCTGGGACTCCCTCGACGACGAAGAGAAGAAGCTGTTCAGCCGGATGGCCGAGGTATTCGCCGGCTTCTTGAGCTACACCGACGCCCAAATCGGGCGCGTCCTCGACTATCTCGAAGAATCCGGTCAGCTGGACGACACCATCATCGTGGTGATCTCCGACAACGGTGCCAGCGGCGAGGGCGGGCCGAACGGATCGGTCAACGAGGGCAAGTTCTTCAACGGTTACATCGACACCGTCGAAGAGAGCATGAAAGTCTTCGATCACCTCGGTGGACCCGAGACGTACAACCACTACCCAATCGGGTGGGCGATGGCCTTCAACACGCCCTACAAATTGTTCAAGCGCTACGCCTCGCACGAAGGTGGCATCGCCGACACCGCAATCATCTCTTGGCCTAACGGTATTGCGGCGCACGGCGAGGTCCGCGACAACTACGTCAACGTCAGCGACATCACGCCCACCGTCTACGACCTGCTGAACATGACTCCGCCGGAAGTCGTGAAGGGCATTGCGCAGAAGCCGCTGGACGGTGTGAGTTTCAAAGCGGCCCTTGGCGATCCGAAGGCCGACACGGGTAAGACAACCCAGTTCTACACCATGCTCGGCACCCGCGGAGTCTGGCATGAGGGCTGGTTTGCCAACACCGTGCACGCCGCCACCCCGGCAGGCTGGTCGCATTTCGACGCCGACCGGTGGGAGCTGTACAACATCGCCGAAGACCGCAGCCAGTGCCACGATCTGGCCGCGGAACAGCCCGAGAAGCTCGAAGAGCTGAAGGCCCTGTGGTTTTCCGAGGCCGCCAAGTACAACGGCTTGCCGCTGGCGGACCTGAACCTGATGGAGACGTTGACGAGGACACGGCCTTACCTGGTCGGCGAACGAAACAGCTACATCTACTACCCCGACTGCGCCGATGTCGGCATCGGGGCCGCCGTGGAGATCCGCGGCCGCTCGTTCGCCCTGCTGGCCGACGTGAGCCTCGATACCACCGGCGCCGAAGGCGTGCTGTACAAGCAAGGTGGTGCCCACGGTGGGCATGTGCTGTTCATCCAGGACGGCCGCCTGCACTACGTCTACAACTTCCTCGGCGAACGTCAGCAACTGGTCTCGTCATCGGGCGCGGTCCCGTTGGGCAGGCACCTTTTTGGCGTCCGCTACTCGCTGAAGGGAACGGTGGAAGGCAGCCACACACCGCTGGGCGATGTCACCTTGTACATCGACGACGACGCGGTCGGCACGCTCGCCGACGTGCAGTCACACCCGGGGACATTCGGGTTGGCCGGTGCGGGCATCACCGTAGGGCGTAACGGCGGATCGGGAGTTTCCAGCCAATACAAGGCGCCATTCACATTCACCGGCGGCACGATCGCCCAGGTCACCGTCGACGTCTCCGGTCGCCCGTACGAGGACGTGGAAAAGGAACTCGCGCTTGCTTTTTCGCGCGATTGAACGGTCGTTAAGACGCGGCTGCGCCGTCCTCGGCCTGGCGTGTCTGGCGGCTGGGGTGCTGGTCGGCTGCGACAAGACCATAGCCGGGACGAGAGGGCCGACGCCGTCTTTCGATCCGGCCGAGCCGGTGCCCGGCATCGCGACGACGCAGCACGAACACCTGCCACCCGCTGCGGTCACCTGCGCGCGGCCGCCCGCGACCGGTGCCGGCCAGACGACGGCCAAGGTGTCCGACCCGGTAGCGCCGACGCTCGCGGTGAGCCTGCCGGACGGCTGGAGCTCGGTCGGCGGCACCGGTGCTCGGGCATTGACGCTGACCGGTCCCGACGGGATGTCCGGTGCCGTGATCATCGCCGCGACCGACCTCGAGCCCGGTGGGGCGTTCTTGAAATATGCCGTCGACATGCGGGATTCGCGGCCCGGCGTCAGATTCACCGCGGCGGCGGCGCAATTCTGCGGCTACAGCGGCCAGCTGCTGACCGGCACGTTCCAAAACCCCTCGGGCGCTTTCGACTTCGCTGATCGACTGGCCCATATCTGGACCAACTCCAAAAGGTACCTGGTCGCGATCCAGCTCCAGGCCCCGGCGGGCACGGCGGGATTCGACGCCGCGAAATCCACGTTGATGCAGGAATTCGGCGTAACAGTGCCGTGAAAAGCCGCAGTTCGCGGGCGTCGGCTGTTAGCCTGACCCCGTGCTGTTACTACCGGTGGTGCGCTGGTCCGATGGCCTTTGGCCCCCTACCGTTCGCGGTGGCGACCGATGACCGCAGGGACTCCTCCGCCGCCACCGGCATCGCCGCCACCGGCGCCCGCGCCGGCCGCGGCGACCGTGCCGGTGAAACCCGAGTCGCGTGGACGACGCGTTGCGATCGGTGTCGGAATTCTGCTGGCCGTCATAGCTGTCTATGTCCTGTCGCTGGTTGGGGTCCACCTGCTGGCCAAGTCCGGCCCCAAGCTGCCCGCCGTGGACCTGAGCCAATACCAAAAAGAGGACAGCATTATTCAGTTGCGCCTCGAGAAGCTGGAGACTGTGGCCAACCGGCTGTCGGTGAATGTGCTTGTCACGCCGCAGGACTCCTTGGTCGACCAAAACTCGGGCGTGCTGACCACCGATGCCGCCGTGCGGCTATATCCCGAGACTGACCTCGGAGATCTGCAGTACCCCAAGGGAAAAGCGCCCGCACAGGTGGCCACCACGATCGTCGCGCATGGCGACGCGGGTAACTGGCCGTTCGACAGCTACACCACCGACGAGATCTCGGGCATGGTCTTCACCAACGGGTACCAGAACAAGGTGTGGGCCCGTGTCGAAGTCACCGGATCGATGGATGGCTGGGACGTCAATGTCCGGCGCGTCCACGACGCCGAGGATACCGAGAACCCGAACAGCCTCGACAATGTGATTGTCACGTTGCACAGGTCAAAAGGGCCGCTGATCCTCGACCTCGGGATCTGCCTGATACTCGTTCTGCTGCCCATTCTGGCGTTGTGGGTGGCCATTCCGATGCTGTTGGGCAGGACGTCGTTCCTGCCACCGTTCATCACGTGGTACGGCGCGATGCTGTTCGCCATCGTGCCGCTACGCAACTTCCTGCCCGGCAATCCACCGCTTGGCGCGTGGGTCGATCAGGCGGTGGTGTTGTGGGTGTTGATAGGCATCGCCGCCGCCATGGCCTTGTTCATCCTCGCCTGGTGGCGGCACCGGGATCGAAAACAGCCGAAAGCGAAGTAAGGCCGCTCGACTCAGCTGATGGCGTCGACGGCGGCGGAAACGCGTGCCTGAAAGTCGGTCGACAGCGGGATGTAGCCGGCTTTGTTGAGGTCGATCTGGCCGGGACCGATCGCCGTCTGTAGGAACGACTTGATCGCCTGCGCGTCCTCGGGGTTGGGGTACTTGGAGCAGACGATCTCATAGGTGGCCAAGACGATCGGGTACACATCCGGCTGGGCAGGGTTGTAGAACGCCGACAGGTCGAGCACGAGGTTGTTGCCCCGGCCCGTGATTTTGGCGCCCTTGATGGTCTTGCCGACGGTGTCGGTGCCGATCCGAACGGGGCGCAGCGAGCGGCGGCTGGCCGGAGTCTTGATCTCGGCCGCGTAGAGCCCCTGCTCGAGCGCGTAGGACAGTTCGTTGTAGCTGATCGCGCCCTCGGTGGTTTTCACCAGCGCGGAGGTGCCTTTGTTGCCCTGAGCCGGGGTGCCGACGCCGCCGTTGAACGTCTTGGCCACCCCCTCAGTCCACGCCCCGCCCGACGCGGACTGCAGGTAGGACTGAAAGTTGTAGGTGGTGCCGGACGCGTCACTGCGGTAGATGACCTTGATGTCCTCTGCCGGCATGGACGTGTTGAACGCGGTCAGGGCCGGGTCGTCCCAGCGCTTGATGGTGCCGTTGAAGATCTTGGCCAGCGTGGGCGCGTCGAGCACCAAAGAGTCGACGGCGGCAATGTTGTAGGTGATGGCCATCGGCCCGAACACCACGGGCAGGTTCCACGCGTCGTGGCCGCCGCAGCGCTGTTTTGCGGCGGCGTACTGCTCATCGGTCAACGGTGTGTCGGACCCGCCGAAATCGGTTTTGCCGGCGAGGAATTCGCTGATTCCCTGACCCGAGCCGTCGGCCGTGTAGTTGACCGACTGCCCCGGACACACCTCCTTATAGGCCTCGATGAACCGGGTCATCGCGGTGGCCTGCGCGGTGGAGCCGCTGGCGATCAGGGTCTGTTTGCCGCCGCAGTCCACCTTGACCCCACTGGTGTACGACAGGGTGGCGTGGTCTTGATTGCATGCCGAGAGGGCCAGCGCAGCGGCGGCCAGCAGGCTCATCGCTACACGTGGGCGGGAACGCTGCACGTCGATTGCCTCCTCGAGAGCGACAACGGTGAGACGGCTCGTCTCGTCGACCACGGTGGCGCCCGGCTCATCGACCTCCGCGGCGGCGAGCTCGGTGTCGGCGCACGCGCCCACGTCACCCCTATTTCGAGACATGTCGAGATTTACAGCTAACGCACCAACCCGCAAACAAACATCACGTGAACGGGTCATGGCTTCGGCCGGTCCGCGGGCGTCCTACCCTGAAGTGGTGCTCACCGAGCTAATTCAATTGCCCGGCGGAACATTCCGCATGGGCTCGACGAGCTTCTACCCGGAAGAAGCCCCGATCCACACCGTGACCGTCGGCTCCTTCGCGGTGGAGCGGCACCCCGTGACCAACGCGCAGTTCGCCGAATTCATTGCTGCCACAGGTTATCTGACGGTCGCCGAGCAGCCGATCGACGCCGCGCAGTACCCGGGTGCCAACCCCGACGACCTGTGCCCGGGCGCCATGGTGTTCCGTCCCACCGCGGGCCCGGTCGACCTGCGCGACTGGCGGCAGTGGTGGGGCTGGGTAGCGGGCGCGAATTGGCGCCACCCGTTCGGCCCGGACGGGCCGGCCAGTACCGGCGCGGACAGAGCCGATCACCCGGTCGTGCAGGTTGCGTATCCCGACGCCGCGGCCTACGCACGTTGGGCCGGGCGGCGGCTGCCGACCGAAGCCGAGTGGGAGTATGCGGCCCGTGGCCCAAGTGCGGGGAACCCGAGCACCTATTCGTGGGGCGAGGAGGCGAACCCCGGCGGCCGGCTGATGGCCAACACCTGGCAGGGCAGGTTTCCCTACCGCAACGACGGTGCGCTGGGGTGGGTGGGAACGTCACCGGTGGGCACCTTTCCGCCCAACGGGTTCGGCCTGGTCGACATGATCGGCAACGTCTGGGAGTGGACCGCCACCGAGTTCTCCGCGCACCACCGGCTCGATGAGCCGCCGAAGGCCTGTTGCACGCCGTCCGGGCCGGCCGACCCCAGCATCAACCAGACATTGAAGGGCGGTTCGCACTTGTGCGCGCCGGAGTACTGCCACCGCTACCGTCCGGCTGCGCGGTCGCCGCAATCGCAGGACACCGCGACCACACACATCGGGTTTCGCTGCGTAGCTAATCCCGTTTCAGGCCAATAGGTTAACGGTGGGTGGCCGATGGGTGACTGACGGCCAGCTCGCGCAAGGACAGTGAAATTTCACTGCGCAGTCGGCGGGTGCATTGGCTAACATCTGACCCCGTGGTGCCATCCGTCCGGGCCGGCGGTGACCAATGAGCGCTGACGCGCTAACGACCGCCGAGGCTCCGCCAGCTAAGGCCTCCGAGGCTCCGCCGCCGCCGGCGGAGGAGTCGCCGCCCGCTTCCCCTCCCGCGCCGCCGAGGAAGCACAGCAGACCGCGCATCGTGATCGGCGTGATCATCCTGATGGTCATCGTCTCCGTGTACGTCCTGTCGCTGCTCGGCGTCCACCAGCTGCAAGAAGCGGAGGCCCCGCTTCCGCCGCTGGACCTGAGTCAGGGCGGGGGCGACGCGACCATCGTGCAGCTGCGTCTCGAGGAGCTGAAGCCCACGGCGAATCGCCTCACGGTGAATGTGCTTGTCTACCCTGGGATTTCGGCCTATGACAACCGTTACGACGTGCTGGCCACCGACGTCGGTGTGCGCCTTTACCCGACGAGCGACCTCGGCGACCTGCATTACCCGAAGGGCAAAGCGCCCGCGCAACTGAGCACCACCATCGAGGCGCACGGGGACATCGGCAACTGGCCCTTCGACACCTACAGCACCGAACCGATCTCGGCCGACGCTTTCGTCGGCGCCGGCGACAACATCAAGAAGGTGCCCGCCCGCGTCGAGGTGACCGGAGAGTTGGACGGGTGGGACGCCAGCGTCCACCGGGTGCACGACCCTGCCGCGCTGCCCACCCAACGCGGTTCCGACAACGGAAACGTCGTCGTCACCTTGAAACGGGCCAAGGGCCCGTTGATCTTCGATCTGGGCATCTGCATCGTGCTCATCGCGCTGCCCACCTTGGCGCTGTTGGTGGCCATCCCGATGGTGCTGGGCAGGAGGAAATTCCTGCCGCCGTTCGCGACGTGGTACGCCGCGAACCTGTTTGCCATCGTCCCGCTGCGCAACATCCTGCCTGGCGGCCCGCCCTACGGCTCGTGGATCGACCAGGCCATCGTGCAGTGGGTGCTGATCGGGCTGATCACGGCGATGAGCCTCTACGTCCTGGCCTGGATCAGGCAAGGCGACTGATTTTCGCCGCTGGTCGTGTCGGCGCTGTTAAAAGCTTGTTAGGGCGTGGCTTTCTATAGAGCCGGCAAACACGCTGGTTGATAGCGTTTTGCTTCGTGTCCATCATCGGCAGTTCGGCTAGGGCTGCCAAGGCCGCGGGCCATCGCCCCGCCGAGGCCAGGCCCGAGCTGCACCTGGCCGAGACCCTGGTGGTGCCTGCGGAGCCGGCCGCTCCGGCGCCCGAACAGCGCAAGCGCAAGCCCAGGCGCCGACACCTTGTCCTCGATATCTCCATCGTCGCCGGTGTCATCGTGGTCTACGTGCTCTCGCTGCTCGGCTACCACTTGTTGGCCACCGGCGCGGGCCCGTTGCCCGAGCCGGTCCTGAGCACCGACGACGGCACCGTGGTGCTGGTGCGCTTCGAGCAGCTGCACTCCGTGGCAAATCGCCTCGATGTGAAGGTGCTGGTGATGCCCGACAAATCGATGATCGACAAGCGCTTCAACGTGCTGAACACCGACACCTCCGTGCGGCTCTTCCCGCAGAACGACCTCGGAGACCTGCAGTATCCGGTGGGAAAGTTGCCGGCGCAGGTGTCCACCACCATCGAGGCCCACGGTGACCCGGGCGACTGGCCGTTCGACTCGTACCACACCGACACCATCCAGGCCGACGTCCTGGTGGGGAGCGGCGAAAACCGCCGGTACAAGCCCGGCCGGGTCGAAGTGACGGGGTCGCTGGAAGGCTGGGACATCGACACCACCCGGGTGGCCCGCAACCCCCACGACCCCGACCGTCCGGACAATGTCATCATCCATCTGCAGCGGGCCAAGGGGCCGCTGGTCTTCGACCTGGGCATCTGTCTGGTCCTCATCACCCTGCCGACGCTGGCGCTGTTCGTGGCCATTCAGATGCTGACCGGCCGACGGCAATTCCTGCCGCCGTTTTCCACCTGGTACGCCGCGATGCTGTTCGCCGTGGTGCCGCTGCGTAATATCCTTCCCGGCAGCCCGCCGGCGGGCTCGTGGATCGACCAGGCTGTCGTGATCTGGGTGCTGATCGGCCTGGTCTCGGCCCTGGTCCTCTACATCATTGCGTGGTACCGACGCTCCACCTAGGGGAGAATGCACACTATGAAATTGCTGAGGTCTTCGCTGGTCGCACTGTCTTTGCTGGTGGGTTTCGCGCCGGTTGCCGGCGCCGACAGTTCGGCCGACTACCTGTCGATTCTCGACACGGCCAAGGTTTCCTACAGCAACCCGACTACCGCGATCAATATCGGTAATTCCATCTGCCAGAAGCTGCACAGCAACGCCGCCCCCGAAGTGGCGGCACAGGCGGCCCTTGATGCCGGCTACAACGGAGAAACTGCGGGCCGAATCCTCTACGCGGCCAGCCACGCGCTCTGCCCCGACACGGCGGCGGCCGTGGACAAATGGGGCAGCACTCCTTAGCCAGCGGTACCCAGTCCGGCGAAATTTGGCGCTGAGCAGGTCGTCCCCTAGACTCTAGGGGTTGCCTTGGGCAGACCTCGGCCGGTGCGAATCGGCCCCGCGTGCCTTTCGGTGACAACTGCTTTACCAAACCGCACGTCAGGTGCTTTCTCCTGCGTGCGCACGTGAAACCAGGTCAGGAGATCTAGTGATTCAGCAGGAATCGCGGCTGAAGGTCGCCGACAACACCGGCGCCAAGGAGATCTTGTGCATCCGTGTGCTCGGTGGCTCGTCGCGACGCTACGCCGGCATCGGTGATGTCATCGTCGCCACCGTCAAGGACGCCATTCCCGGCGGCAACGTCAAGCGCGGTGACGTGGTCAAGGCCGTCGTGGTGCGCACCGTCAAAGAGCGCAGGCGCGCCGACGGCAGCTACATCAAGTTCGACGAGAACGCGGCGGTCATCATCAAGCCGGACAACGACCCTCGCGGAACCCGCATCTTCGGGCCGGTCGGCCGCGAGCTGCGTGAAAAGCGATTCATGAAGATCATCTCGCTGGCCCCGGAGGTGTTGTAGATGAAGGTCCACAAGGGCGACACCGTCTTGGTGATCGCCGGCAAAGACAAAGGCGCCAAAGGCAAAGTCCTGCAGGCGTATCCGACTCGCAATCGGGTGCTGGTCGAGGGCGTCAACCGGATCAAGAAGCACACCGCTGTGTCGACCACCCAGCGCGGTGCCCGCTCGGGCGGCATCGTCACCCAGGAGGCCCCGATCCACGTCTCCAACGTGATGGTCGTCGACTCGGACGGCAAGCCTGCCCGCATCGGCTACCGCGTGGACGAGGAAACCGGCAAGCGGGTCCGTATCTCCAAGCGCAACGGCAAGGACATCTAGAGGCATGCCCACTACCGAAGACACAGTAAAAGTCCAGCCGCGCCTTAAGCTGCGCTACCGCAACGAGATTCGCGACGCGCTGCACAAGGAATTCCAGTACGGCAACGTCATGCAGATTCCCGGCGTCACCAAGGTCGTCGTCAACATGGGCGTCGGCGAAGCGGCCCGCGACGCCAAGCTGATCAACGGCGCCGTCAACGACCTGGCGCTGATCACCGGCCAACGGCCGGAGATCCGGAAGGCGCGGGTATCGATTGCGCAGTTCAAGTTGCGCGAGGGCATGCCGATCGGTGTGCGGGTCACCTTGCGCGGCGACCGGATGTGGGAGTTCCTCGACCGCCTCACGTCGATCGCGCTACCCCGTATTCGTGACTTCCGCGGGCTCTCGCCCAAGCAGTTCGACGGTGCCGGCAACTACACCTTCGGACTTGCCGAGCAGTCGGTGTTCCACGAGATCGACGTGGACAAGATCGACCGGGTCCGCGGCATGGACATCAACGTCGTCACATCGGCGACAACCGACGACGAGGGACGAGCGCTGTTGCGGGCCCTCGGCTTTCCGTTCAAGGAGAACTGAGCAAATGGCGAAGAAGGCACTGGTTAATAAGGCGAACGCCAAACCGAAGTTCGCGGTCCGCGGCTATACCCGCTGCAACAGGTGCGGCCGTCCGCGTGCGGTGTTCCGCAAATTCGGGCTGTGCAGGATCTGCCTGCGCGAGATGGCGCACGCGGGCGAGTTGCCCGGTGTGCAGAAGAGCAGCTGGTGAACGGGACACAGGACAAAACACTATGACGATGACGGACCCGATCGCGGACTTCTTGACGCGTCTGCGCAACGCCAACTCGGCATATCACGACGAGGTGAGCCTGCCGCACTCCAAGATCAAGGCGAATATCGCCCAGATCCTCAAGGCCGAGGGCTACATCACCGACTTCCACACTGAGGACGCCCGGGTCGGCAAGTCGCTGGTCGTTCAGCTCAAGTACGGGCCCAGCCGGGAGCGCAGCATTGCCGGCCTGAAGCGGGTGTCCAAGCCGGGTTTGCGGGTGTACGCGAAGTCCACCAGCCTGCCTCGGGTGCTCGGCGGCCTGGGTGTGGCGAT
This sequence comes from uncultured Actinomycetota bacterium, assembly GCA_963758775.1. Lineage (GTDB taxonomy): Bacteria > Actinomycetota > Actinomycetes > Mycobacteriales > Mycobacteriaceae > Mycobacterium. Next base: position 451,036 of record CAVWWU010000006.1, on the reverse strand, counting down.
CATCTCGACCTCCTCGGGCCTGCTCACCGACCGTCAGGCGGCCAGACAGGGCGTGGGCGGCGAAGTCCTCGCGTACGTGTGGTAGCGGGAGAGGCAGCGTAGATATGTCGCGTATTGGTAAGCAGCCGGTTCCGGTTCCCTCCGGAGTCGACGTAACGATCGACGGACAGCACGTCTCGGTGAAGGGACCCAAGGGCACCTTGAGCTTGACCGTCGCAGAGCCGATCGTGGTAGCGCGCAACGACGACGGCGCCATCGTGGTCACCCGCCCCGACGACGAGCGGCAGAACCGCTCACTGCACGGTCTGTCGCGCACCCTGGTGTCCAACCTCGTCACCGGTGTGACACAGGGCTACACCACCAAGATGGAGATCTTCGGTGTCGGTTACCGCGTGCAGCTCAAGGGTTCCAACCTGGAGTTCGCACTCGGCTACAGCCACCCGGTGCTGATCGAGGCGCCCGAGGGCATCACGTTCGCGGTGGAGACGCCGACGAAGTTCAGCGTCACCGGAATCGACAAGCAGAAGGTCGGCCAGATCTCGGCAAACATCCGCCGTCTGCGCCGTCCCGACCCGTACAAGGGCAAGGGCGTGCGCTACGAAGGCGAGCAGGTGCGCCGCAAGGTCGGAAAGACAGGTAAGTAGTCATGGCGCAATCAAAAGCTGACACGGGAGCGCGGAAGCCGGTGGGGCGGAGCGTATCCGCGACCCGGCGCATCTCCCGGCTGCGCAGGCACGCACGCCTGCGCAAGAAGGTCGCGGGCACCACGGTGCGCCCGCGGCTGGTGATCAACCGGTCCGCGCGGCACATCCACGTGCAACTGGTCAACGACGAAAACGGCACCACGCTCGCCGCCGCATCCTCGATCGAGGCCGATGTGCGCGGCGTCGACGGCGACAAGAAAGCCCGCAGCGTGCGAGTCGGCCAATTGATCGCCGAGCGCGCCAAGGCGGCCGGCATCGACACGGTGGTGTTCGACCGGGGCGGCTACAGCTACGGGGGACGGATCGCGGCGCTGGCCGACGCCGCCCGCGAGAACGGATTGAAGTTCTGATGACACGCAAGACTGGAAGGACCGCATAATGTCGGAGCAGCCGGCCGGACCGCAGGCCGACACTCGCGGCGACGGGCGCGACAGCCGCGACGGCGGCCGCGACAACCGTGACCGCGGCCGCCGCGACGGCGGCGGGCGTGGGGGCCGCGACCGCGACGGCGACAAGAGCAACTACCTGGAACGCGTCGTCGCCATCAACCGCGTCTCCAAGGTCGTCAAGGGTGGCCGGCGGTTCAGCTTCACCGCGCTGGTCATCGTCGGTGACGGCAACGGCATGGTCGGTGTCGGCTACGGCAAGGCCAAGGAAGTTCCGGCCGCGATCGCCAAGGGCGTCGAGGAGGCCCGCAAGGGCTTCTTCCGGGTGCCGCTGATCGGCGGGACCATCACGCACCCGGTGCAGGGTGAGAAAGCCGCCGGTGTGGTGATGTTGCGCCCCGCCAGCCCCGGTACCGGTGTGATCGCCGGTGGTGCGGCGCGCGCGGTGCTGGAATGTGCCGGGGTGCACGACATCCTGGCGAAATCGCTGGGTAGCGACAACGCGATCAATGTGGTGCACGCCACCGTGGCCGCCCTCAAGCTGCTGCAGCGCCCGGAAGAGGTGGCCGCCCGCCGGGGACTGCCGATCGAGGACGTGGCGCCGGCCTCGTTGTTGAAGGCGCGGCGGGAAAGTGACGCGCTTGCCGCCTCGACAGCTTCAGCTGCGCGGGAGGGAACACCACAGCCATGAGTCAGCTCAAGATCACCCAGGTGCGTAGCACGATCGGCTCGCGCTTCAAGCAGAAGGAGAGTCTGCGCACCCTGGGCCTGCGGCGGATTCGCCATTCGGTGATCCGCGAGGACAACCCGCAGACCCGCGGGCTCATCGCCGTGGTGCGTCACCTCGTCGAGGTGGAGCCTGCTGAAGGGAATGCCAAATGACCATCAAGCTGCACGACCTGAAGCCGGCGCCCGGCTCGAAAAAGGCAAAGACCCGAGTCGGTCGTGGTGAGGGGTCCAAGGGCAAGACCGCCGGCCGTGGCACCAAGGGCACCGGGGCGCGCAAGAACGTGCCGGTGCGCTTCGAGGGTGGCCAGATGCCGATCCACATGCGGCTGCCCAAGCTCAAGGGCTTCCGCAACCGGTTCCGCACCGAGTACGAGGTCGTCAACGTCGGTGACATCGGTCGGCTGTTCCCCGAGGGCGGCGCGATCGGCGTCGACGAGCTGGTCGCCAAGGGCGCCGTGCGCAAGAACTCGTTGGTCAAGGTCCTCGGTGACGGTGAGTTGACCGTCAAGGTCGACGTGACCGCACACAAGTTCAGCGGCAGCGCGCGCGAAAAGATCAGCGCCGCGGGCGGCTCGGTCACCGAGCTTTAGTCCCGCGAGCAGACGCAAAAGCCCCCGCACGCCGGGCGTGTCGGGGGCTTTTGCGTCTGCTCGCCGCGTCAACTCAGCTGCGGAATGACTTCTGCGGCAAGGCGTTCCATCTGTTCTCGGTTCTCATCGACGTCGTTGCCGACGGGATTGAGTAGCAGCATCCCGGCGCCGGCATCGATCACCTCACGCAGCCCCCGCGCGACGTCGTCGGGTGTGCCGGACACCGGCACCGCCTCGATGCCGCGCATCTCGCCGTAGATGCATCGCAGCCCGGCGAGCACCCGGTCGCGGGCCTTGGCGGCGTCGTCGTCGACCATCAGGTACACCCGCTTGCCGATGGTGAAGTGTGTCGGGTCCTTCTCTTGTTCGGTGAGTTCGTTGCGGACGATCTTGACGGCGCCGGCGAAGGATTCGGTGGTCGACGAGCCCGCGCCCAAAAACGAGTCGCCGAGCCGCACGGCCCGGGCCAGGGCCTTGGGGGCGAGGCCGCCGAACCAGATCGGCGGATGCGGTCGTTGAACCGGCTTCGGCTGCACCGGAAGGCCGTCGACTTCGCGGAATCGGCCGTGGAACGTCACCTTGGGCTCGTCCGACCAGGCCAGCTTCATCAGCTGCAGGCCCTCAGTGAAGTAGCTGATGAACGTGTCCTTCTCGACGCCGAAGGCGGCGAACCGGCGGCCCCCGCCGCCCGGCGCGACGCCGACATCCAGCCGTCCGTGGCTGAGCCGGTCGACGGCCGTGATGGACGAGGCCAATTGCAGCGGCTCATGCAACGACGAGACCAGGACGGCGACGCCGAGGCGCAGCCGCTCGGTGCAGGCCGCGCAGTACGCGAGCAGCTCCAGCGGCGCCAGCAGTGGCGCCTGGCCGATGATCTGCTCGATCACCCAACCGCCCTCGAATTCCAGCTCCTCGGCGCGGGCAAGGTACGCGCGCAGGCCTTCGGCATCGAAGCCGTCGAAATCGAATTGGGGGATAGCGATCGAAAACCTCACCCCATCACCGTACGACGGCGAATCGGTAGGCTGGCGAACATGTTCGGATTTTTACCTTCTGTTCCCGGCGTGGCTGATGTGCGCGCTCTGGTCGACCGGGTCGACACCGCGCGCCACCACGGCATCCCCAGTGGCTGCGTGCTGGAATTCAACCTGCGGTCGGTACCGCCGGAGACGACGGGTTTCGACCCGCTGACAATCGTCACCGGTGGCGGCCGGGGGATGACGCTGCGCGACGCCGTCGCAGCACTGCACCGGGGCGCCGAGGATCCCCGGGTTGCCGGGCTGATCGCCCGCGTGCAGTTGGCGGCGGCGCCGGTGGGCGCCGTGCAAGAACTACGCGACGCCATCGCGGCCTTCACCGCCGTCAAGCCGTCACTGGCCTGGGCCGAAACCTATCCCGGCACACTGTCCTACTATCTGGCTTCGGCTTTCGGTGAGGTGTGGATGCAGCCCTCGGGCAGCGTCGGGCTGGTCGGTTTCGCCAGCAGCGCCACCTTCCTGCGCAACGCGCTCGAGAAGGCCGGCATCGAGGCGCAATTCACCGCGCGAGGCGAATATAAGTCGGCGGTAAGCCTTTTCACCGAGGACGGCTTCACCGAGGCGCACCGCGAGGCCGTCACCCGGATGCTGGAAAGCCTGCAGGAGCAGGTGTGGCAGCAGGTCGCCGAGTCACGCGGCATCGACGCGGGCGCGCTCGACGCGCTCGCCGACCGGGCGCCGTTGTTGCGTGACGACGCCGTGCAATCCGGTCTGCTGGACCGGATCGGATTCCGCGACGAGGCGCTGGCCCGTATAGCGGAACTGGTTGGCGCGGAAGATGTTTCCGATTCCGACGAGGCAGGCGAAGATGCCGCGCCGCGGCTCTACCTGACGCGCTACGCCGGTGCCGCCCAGTCGCGCATCAGCCTGCCCGCGCCTTCGATCCCCGGTCGCCGGTCCAAGCCGACGATCGCCGTGGTCACGATCGAGGGCACCATCGTCAACGGGCGTGGCGGGCGGCAATTCCTGCCGTTCGGCTCTTCGAACGCCGGTGCCGACACCATCGCGGCCGCACTGCGCGAGGTGGCCGCCGACGATTCGGTGTCCGCGATCGTGCTGCGGGTGGACAGCCCCGGGGGCTCGGTCACCGCGTCGGAAACCATTTGGCGCGAAGTGAAAAGGGCCCGCGAACGGGGCAAGCCGGTGGTGGCCTCGATGGGAGCGATGGCGGCGTCCGGCGGCTACTACGTGTCGATGGACGCCGACGCGATCGTGGCCAACCCGGGCACGATCACCGGGTCGATCGGCGTCCTGAGCGGCAAGCTGGTGGTCCGCGATCTCAAGGAGCGGCTGGGCGTCGGGTCGGATACCTTGCGCACCAACGCCAATGCCGATGTGTGGTCGAGCGACGAGTTGTTCACCCCCGAGCAGCAGGCGGACAGGGAAGCCGAAGCGGACCTGTTCTACGCCGATTTCGTGGAACGCGTCGCCGCCGGCCGCAACCTGAGCGCCGAAGCCGTGGATGCCGTTGCGCGGGGGCGGATCTGGACCGGTGCCGACGCGTTGGAGCGCGGACTGGTCGACGAGCTCGGTGGGTTTCGCGCCGCGGTGCGGCGGGCCAAGGTCCTGGCCGGCCTGGACGAGGACGACGACGTCCGCATCGTGAGCTACCCCGGCTCGTCGTTGCTGGATCTGGTGCGCCCCCGGGCGTCGTCGCAACCGGCCGCCGCGTCGCTGCCGGATGCGGTGGGTGCGGTGTTGGGCCGAACGGTCACCGGCATTCTCGAAAACTTCGAGCAGACGCTGAGCGGGGCCAGCGTGCTGTGGCTGGGGCAGTCGCGCTTCTAGCTGGTCCGTGCGCCGCTGATGAAGATGATTTCGCCCAGCGGGTCGTCGTTTTCGGGGGCCGGGGCTTCAATGCCGTTGCGCCCGAACAGTTCGGTGCGCGTCACGCCCTCGACGTCCCAGCCCCTGGCCCGCAGATAGTCGACGACGTGGTTGCGTTCGCCGGCGTACACCAGCGACGGCATGTCGACGTCCACTCCCTGATCGCGGAGGAAGGAACTCGCGATCGTGTCCCGCACCTTGTCGGCATCGAAATCGATGATGCCGGGCACGAATTCGGTGGCGACCGTGCTGCCCGGGACGCTCAGCTCGGTGATGTTGTCGAACAGCCGGTCCTGGGCATCCGGGGGCAGATAGATCAGCAACCCTTCCGCCAACCACGCGATCGGTGCCGTCAGGTCCAGCCCGGCGGCCTTCAGCGCGGCCGGCCAGTCCTGACGGAGGTCGATGGGGATGGTGCGACGGGTGGCGAGCGGCTCGGCGCCGATACCGGCCAAAGTGGTTGTCTTGAAATCGATCACCTGCGGTTGATCGAGTTCATAGACCACGGTGCCGGCCGGCCAGGGCAGTCGGTAGGCCCGCGCGTCCAAACCCGACGCGAGGATCACCGCTTGCCGCACGCCGTTGTCGGTCGCATTGACGAAGTAATCGTCGTAGTACTTGGTGCGCACCGCCATCCCGTCGATCATGGCCTGCTTGCGCGTCGCCGCGTCTTCGACCGCCGAGATATCGAGCTCGTCGTCGAGCATCTTGGTGAAGAAATCCAGCCCGACCGCACGCACCAGGGGCTCTGCGAACGGGTCGTTGATCAGACCGCGGGGATCCTTGGTCGCCATTGCTCGTCCGGAGGCGACGAAGGTCGCGGTGGCGCCCACGCTGGATGCCAGATCCCAATTGTCGTCGTCAGTGCGTGCCATGGGTTTAGCCTATTTGAGGCCTATTTCAGGCCTATTTCAGGGTTGCGTCGACGTAGCTCATTTCGCTGAACACGCCCGCCCGCTCGTCCTGAGGGAATTCGAATCCGTTGTGGGCGTAGAGCTCTTTGGCGGAATTCAGTGTCACCCGCCAGCCGTGCGTGGTCAGGTAATCCAGCACGACGTTGCGCTCGCCGAGGTAGAAGAGCTGGGCCGGGTCGATGTCGAAACCGAAACGCTTCCACCGCTCCGAGATCTGCTGGATCCGCTCATCGGAGAAGGCGTTCGGGTTCGGGACGTGCTCGGTGGCCAGCCGGCTGCCGGGCGCGCTGAGTGCGGTGATGTTGTCGAACAACCGGTCCTGAGCCTCGGGCGGCAGGTAGGGCAGCAGGCCCTCGGCACTCCACGCGGCCGGCCGCGTGACGTCAAACCCGGCTTCCCGCAGGGCCGCGGGCCAGTCTTCGCGCAGGTCGATGCTGACCGTGCGCCGCTCGGCGGTGGGCGCGGCACCGAGGCCGGCCAGCGTGTTGGTCTTGAACGCAATCACCTGCGGCTGGTCGATCTCGTAGACCACGGTGCCGGCCGGCCACTGCAATCGGTAGGCCCTGGTGTCCAGGCCGGAAGCCAGGATCACGGCCTGCTGCACACCGTCTTCCGTTGCGGCGGCGAAGAAATTGTCGAAGAACCGCGTGCGCACCGTCATCTGCTCGGTGCGGGTTTTGCGGTTGAAGACCGGGTCGTCGTCGAAATCGGTCTCGCCGTCGATGATACGGATGAAGGGATCCAACCCCACGGCGCGAACCAGGGGATCGGCCAGCGGGTCGTCAAGCAAAGGGTTGGGTCCCTGCGACGCCACGGCGCGGGATGCGGCGACCATGGTGGCCGTCGCTCCCACGCTGGACCCCGGTCCCCAGCTGTCTCCGTCCGTACGTCCCGAATTGGTGCTCATACGCAAACTCCTAGTCGTGCTTCTTGTCGAGCGTGCCACTGACATAGAGCAGGTCGCCCATGCGGACGTCGTTGTCCTCGATGGGCGCAAGTCCGTTGGCCGCGAACAGTTCTTCCACGCTACTGCCGGTCAGCTGCCAACCGCGATCGGTCAGGTAGGGCGCCGGCTCGTTGCGGTCGCCGAGGTAGACCAGGCCGGCCATGTCGAGGTCGAAACCGTGCTCACGCCAACGCCCGGCGATGCGCTGCATGCGTTCCATCATCTTCTCCTCGTCGCCCGGATCGACGTTGCCCGCACTCTCCAGGGCGAACCGGCTGCCCGGCGCGCTGAGCTCGGTGACGGTGTCCAGCAGGCGGTCTTGCGCCTCCGGGGGCAGATAGCCCAAGCAGGCCCTCGGCGCTCCACGCACTCGGTTGCGCAGGGTCGAATCCGGCGGCGCGCAGCGCGGCCGGCCAGTCCTCGCGCAGGTCGATGGCCACGGTCCGCCGGTACGCGGTGGGCGCGGCACCCAGCTCGGCCAGGGTGCGGGACTTGAAATCGATGACCTGGGGTTGGTCGATCTCGTAGACGACGGTTCCGGCAGGCCAGTCCAGTCGGTAAGCGCGGGAATCCAGTCCGGACGCCAGGATGACGGCCTGCTTGATGCCTGCCCCGGTGGCCTCCAGGAAGAATTCGTCGAAGAACTTGGTGCGCACGGCCATGTTGTCGGTCATGCGCGACATGGCGCCGGCCGAGCCGGTCGCGCCGTCGTGCACGTCGTTCAATTCGCTCGGGTCGAGTTCGCCGCTGGCCAGCTTGGCAAGCAGGTCCACGCCGACCGCGCGTACCAACGGCTCGGCGAACGGGTCGTCGATCAGCGGTTTGTCGGTGCGGCTGGCCATCGCGCGGGCCGCCGCGACCATCGTCGCGGTCACCCCGACGCTGGATGCCAGGTCCCAGGTGTCTCCGTCGTGGCGAGAGGTGGTGGAAGTCATGTGTGCCCCCTAAATCGGATGTACTTAGACAATCTTAGCAGATTACTTAGCCAATATAACAAGCACTCTTTACTGTACGCCCGCCGCGATCGCGGGCCCGGGCTAAGCGCTGCGCATCACCGTCTGCCGCGACCGCGTCTCCCGGACCAGGGGATGGTTGGGTAGCCAGCGAATCGCCCGGTAGCGCGCGGCGAACCCGTGGTAGGGCACTGCGGGCGTCAGGGCCGACAGGGCTGCCTCCGGGTACTCGAAGACGTGGCAGCCGTGGGCGTCCACTCGCAGGGGCATCAACAGCGTCTCGGTGATTCCGTGCACCACCGGAAGGTGGTGGGTCGCCCGCCCCCGCCACGTGTCGAGGTAGTCGAGCCGATGGGCGCCGCGGCCCGCCTGGGTCAGTCCGACGCTCTTCACCGTCACCGGCTCGGATCCGTTGTTGATTACGGTCAGCAGGAACACGTCGCCGGCCTGGCCCAGATCACGGACCGCCACCTCGACCACGATCCGCGGCCACTTGAGCCACACCAAAATCAGGTTCGAAATCAACGCCGCCAACGAGATGAAGAACGCCGCCGCAGCCACCCAGTCGGAGATTCGCACAATGCTGCCCGTTCCCGCCAAGTCCGGAGACGAATTCGGTTGGAGTGTATTGCCTCCACTGCGCGCACGTACACACTTCCCAAAGCGGCCGGTTCGCGGCAACCTTTACGCATGGCGTACGCGGTAGCCGGGAAACGAATGCTCATCACCGGTGCTTCGTCCGGGCTGGGCGCGGCCCTGGCCAGGCAGTTGGCCGCCCAGGGCGCGGTGGTGGGCCTCATCGCGCGCCGGCGCGATCGCCTCGAAGAGGTGCTGGCCGACTGCCGGCGGGCGGCACCGGACTCGGCGATGTGGGCCGCGGACCTGGGCGACACCGCGGCCGTGGCCGAATTGGCGATGCGGGCCTGGGACGAGCTCGGCGGCGTGGACGTATTGATCAACAACGCCGCGATCCCCAAGCGCCGGGCCGTCAGCGAGTTGGCGCCCGACGACGTCGAGAACGTCATGCGGGTCAACTTCTTCGCACCGATGCGGCTCACGCTGGCCCTGCTGCCGCGGATGCTCGCCCGCGGCTCGGGCATGATCGTCAACGTGTCCAGCGTCGGCGGCCGGCTGGGGATCATCCACGAAAGTGCCTACTGTGCAAGCAAGTTCGCGCTATGCGGCTGGAGCGAGGCGATGGCGGTCGACCTGCACGGCACCGGAGTCACGGTGAAGCTGATCGAACCCGGTCCGGTCGACACCGAGATCTGGGACCAGCCCGGCAGCGAGGAACCCCTGTATCAGGGGCCCAAGGTGGCGGCCGAGGAAGTCGCCGACGGCATCATCTCGGCCCTGGGCACCGATCGCTTCGAGCACTACGTTCCCGACATGAAAGCGGTGGTTGACGTGAAGAATGCCGACATCGACTCATTCATCGCCGGTGTGGCCGGGATGGCGGCGCTTGGAGAAAAAAAATGAGGGCGCTCGTCTACGGCGTCGCGCCGGAGCCCTTCGACGTTCCCGATGGTGCCAACCTGCTGACCGCGAATCTCTCGCGCACCCCGACGGCGCTGCGCGAGGTGCCCGATCCGCAACCGCTGCACAAGGATTGGGTGATCACCCGGCCGCGCCTGACCGGCATCTGCGGGTCGGACTCCAAGCAGATCCTGATGGACTTCGGCGAGGACGACGTCGACAACGCGATGTCCGCGTTCTGTTCGTTCCCTCAGGTGATGGGCCACGAGGTGGTCGCCGACGTCATCGAGGTGGGGCCGGAGGCGCGTGGCCTCGAGGTCGGGCAGCGGGTGGTGCTCAACCCGTGGCTGTCGTGTGCGCCCCGAGGCATCGATCCGGTCTGCCCCGCATGCGAAAACGGCGACTACACGCTGTGCTGGAGCTTCGCCGACGGCGACATCAAACCCGGCATTCACACCGGGGTGTCGGCCGACGCGACCGGCGGATACGCCGAACTGATGCCCGCCCACGACAGCATGCTGTTCGCCGTCCCGGATTCGGTGCCCGATGAGCTGGCCGTGTTCGCCGATCCGTTCTCGGTGTCGCTGCACGCGATCACCCGCCACCCGCCGCCGCGGTCGGGACGGGTTCTGGTGTACGGCGCGGGCTCGCTCGGATTGTGCGCGGTCGCCATCCTGCGGGCGCTGTACCCGGAAGTGGAGGTGGCCGTCGTGGCCCGCTTCGACGCCCAGGCCGAGTTGGCCAGGCGGTTCGGGGCCGCCAAAGTGCTTGCGCACGAACCCCGTTTGGCCGTCATCGAAGAGATCGTCGCCTGGGGCGGCGGCCGCTTGCGCCAGCCCCTGCAGGGCCTGCCGATGGCCTACCCCGGTCCAATCGATGTCGTCTACGACACCATCGGCAAGCCGGAGACGTTCGAAGTCGGCGTCCGGGTCATGGCGGCCCGCGGGACGCTGGTGAAGGCCGGCGTGCACGCACCCGGACGGTGGGAGTGGAGCCCGCTGTACTTCAAGGAGATCAGCTGGGTCGGCTCCAACGCGTTCGGGTTCGAGGAGGTCGAGGGCAAGCGCCAGCACGCGATCGCCCACTACCTCGACCTGGTCTCCGACGGCCGAGTCGACCTGCGGCCCATGCTGACCCACACCTTCAGGCTGGAGCAGTGGCGCGAGGCGTTCCTCGCGATCGCCAACCAGGGCGAAAGCGGTGCCATCAAGGTGGCTTTCGACCAGCGCTAGTCCGGGCGCGTGGCGCGATAGTAGGTGAGCCGCCCGACGCCGCGGTTGCGGTGCGTGACGACCACGCTGCAATCGAATCCCGCCGCGCGCAGCAGTTGCGGGATCGCGTCGCCGAGGTTGCCGTGCGCGTGAGGCCGGTGCAGGACGAACCGCGCCGACAGGCCGTCGTCGGCGGTCATGTCGCCACCCATATCGACCAGGTGCAGCCGGCCGCCTGGGCGCAGCACGCGGAAAACTTCGTCCGCCGCAACGGCTTTCGCGTCGTCGTCGAGGTGGTGCAGCATCATCGAGGACAGCACCCGGTCGAATTCGCCGTCGGAGTAGGGGAGCCGTTGGGCGTAGCCGCGCTCGAAGTGAATCCCGTTCAGCCGGCGCGCCTTTCGCTGCGCGCGCTTGAGTGCAAGCGGATCGGGATCGGATCCTACTATGTCAATCAACGGATGGTTCTTCTTGGCCCGGACGGTGAGATTACCAGTGCCACAGCCGATTTCCAGGACGCGCTGTCCGTCGGCGAGCTCGGCTTGGCCGATCAGCCGCTCGTGGACGCGCCCAAAGCCGAACAGCCGGGTCAACAGGTCGTAGCCCGGCAGGAAGGCGTCGTGACCGGCGGCGGGCATGTAGTCATGTGAATGATGTTTGAGCATAGAATCCATACTGCGCATAGATTTAGCAGGATAATTGGGCGATAGTTGTCAAAAGTTGGATAATCTTTTGCGGAATGAGATGACACAGACGACCCGGCCGGTCAGGCACCGCGACGGTATACCCATCTATCAATACCGGACCGATCCGGACACACCGCCGGTCTCGGTGCATCGGCATGACCACCTTGGCGCTCCCGAGTTGGGTCGCCACATTCACGACTTCCCGGCGCTGTGGTACGTCCCCGCCGACGGTCTGGTCTATGTGGCGGCCCCGGGCGAGGTGTTGGAGCCGCCGCGGCCGGATTCCGGCGTCGCCGTATTCTTCGACCCGGCCGCGCTCGGCGAGGACGCGCGATCGCCGTGGCCCGCGTGGCGAGCGCACCCGCTGCTCTTTCCCTTCCTGCACGGCCGCGCGGGCGGCGTGCTCCGGATCGAGGTGCCCGAGGCGCGACAACCGTTATGGAACAACGTAATTCGATCGCTCGAAACGGAACTGACCGCGCGTGAGGAGGGCTACCGGCAGGCGCTCCTGGCGCACCTGACGCTGCTGCTGATCGAACTCGCGCGCCTGGCCCGCGATGTCGTGGCCGATCTGCGCCGCAGCGGGGAGCCGCTGCTGGCCGACGTGTTCGCGGTGATCGACGAACGCCACGGTGGGTCGCTGTCGCTGCGCGACGTGGCGCGCGAAGTCGGCATGACGCCGGGACACCTGACCACCGTCGTGCGCCGCCGCACCGGACGCACCGTGCAGGACTGGATAATCGAGCGACGCATGGCCGAAGCACGCAGCCTGTTGGCCGACACGGACCTCTCGATCGCGGAGGTGGCCAGGCGCGTAGGGGTGACCGACGCGGGCTATTTCAGCAGGCTCTTCAGCCGGGCGCACGGCGCCTCGCCCCGGCAGTGGCGGACTAGTCCAGGGCGCCCGGGGACCCGATGATTGGCAAGTCAATTGGCGTAATGACGCCCGGCGCCGCGTCGCACAGGAACGGTATGGCGTTGACCGCAGCGATGGCGGTGCTGTCCATCAACACTGTCATGACGTCCTCTCCGGGCCTGCCGAACCGGATCACTGCGTCCACTCGTGGCGTGCCTTCAATCACCACGCTGAAGCCCTTGGGGTCGGTCCACTGCGGGTCGAGCGCGTCGTCGCTCATCGTCCAGCAGATGGCCAGCTCTATGACGGGGCGGCCGTTTCGCAAACCGCGATAGGTGCGGCGCTGTCCTCCCGCGGTGCCGGCGGCGTACTGGACCCAGCGCAGATCCAGATCCCGGGTCAGCACCGCGGGCTCGACGAATGCCTCTTTGGAGTCGAGCTCGGTGCCGAGCATGGTGGCGATCATGTCCAGGGTCTCGAAGTAGCCGAGGCCGTATCGTTGCGTCGCCGGGTCGAGGTGCGTGACCCGCTCACGGGGTGGCTTGCCGAATCCCAGCACCTTCCACACGTCCTGCACGGGATAGGTTGTGCAGTCCAAGGTTTCGACGAGCCGTACGCTATCCACCCGCCTGCAAGCGCCGGTGAGGAAACCCGCGACGACGTTGGCAAACCCCGGCTCGAATCCCGTTCCCAAAAAGGTGGCGCCGCCCTGCTGCGCGGCCTCCTGCAGCAGCGGGAGTTCGACAGGGTGATGCGTGCCGGTCACAAAGTCTCCGGTGGTGACGACGTTGATGCCGGCGCGCAGCAGACGGAGCACCAGTTCGTAGTCGATGGCGCGCGGCATGTAGTTCACGCAATCCGGTCGCAACGCGATCAGCGCATCGACATCGTCGGTCGCGCTGATGCCGACCGCAGATTGGCCCGCGAGCTCGCCCACGTCGCGGCCGACCTTGTCAGAACCGAACGCGTGGACGCCCACCACGTCGAAGTCGTCGCGCTCCAGCAGCGCGCCGAGTGCCCGGATGCCGATGTTGCCGGTCGACCACTGCACGACTCGATAACGTTCAGAGGAGTTCAAGATCCAGCCAATCGTCGATGTCGAATTCGTTTCCGGTGGCACGGATTGTCGCCCCACCGTGTCCCGGATAGTGCGCGGGTATGACGGCGGCCTTCGCCTGTGCGGCCTCGGTGAGTATCCGGTGGCGAGTGCCGGCGGCGGCGTCGGCATCCACGTCGAACGCGCAGGCGTCGTCGGGTCGACGCAGCTGCAGCGGGCTGTGGGTGAGATCGCCGACGAAGACAGCCGGCTGACCCGAATCCAGCCACAGCACCGAGGAGCCCGGGGTATGCCCGGGGGCGGGCCGGAGTCGCAGCGACGGGCTGATCTGGTAGTCGTCTGTCCACAAGACGAGCTGTCCCGCGTCGTCGATGGGTGCCACGCTGTCCGCGAACACCAATTGGTCACCGTGCCGCTGGGCGGCCTCTTCCTCGGTGCGCGGCGAGTGCGTGGCCGCCGGTCCGTCCGGGTGGAAGTGGTGATAGTCGGCGGTCTGCACCAGGTAGCGGGCGTTGGGAAACGTCGGCACCCACGCGTCCCGGGAAGCGCCGTCCAGCATCGTGTTCCAGCCCACGTGATCGGAGTGAATGTGGGTGTTGACCACCACGTCCACGGCGTTGCGCTCGATGCCCGCCGCGCTCAGCGCGGCCAGGAACCCGGTGTTCAGGTGATCCAGCGGCGGCATGTGAGGGCGCGGGCGGTCATTGCCGACGCCTGTGTCGACCACGACGGTCAGGCCGTCGACCTCGATGACCCAGCTTTGGATAGCGATGTGCAGCTTGTCGGTATCGGGGTCGAAGAACTCCGGGACCAGAAGGTCCGCGTTGTCGTGCCAGCCCGACGACGGCGTCTGAGGGAAAACGCGCGTGCCCAAGTCGAACCGCAGTTCCAGCACCCGCGTCAACCTCGCGTGCCCGAGGTGGACCGAGTCGGTCACGAATTGGCGCGCAGGTAGCTGTAGACGCCGGCGAAGTTGCGGTTGACTTCCTCGGGAATGGCCACCGGTCCGCCGAGTGCCCTTGCGCCCCAGACGATTTGGGCGGTGCGCTCCACCAGGGCGGTGATGTGCATGACCTTGTCGGGGCGGGGGCCCACCGCGACCAGGCCGTGGTTGGCGATCAGAGCGGCGCCGCGGCCTTCCAAGGCCTTGACCGCGTTGGCACCGACGTCGGGTGTACCGGACGCGGCGTACTCGGCACACAGCACGTCCCCGCCGCAGTAGACCGCGAACTCGTCGATGCACGCCGGAATCGGCTGGTGCGCGATCGCGAACATCGTCGCCCAAACGGGATGACTGTGAATGACGCTGCCGATGTCGTCGAACGCCTCATAGCAGGCCAGGTGCAGCTTGGCTTCCGTGGACGGCATGCGCCCGTCCTTGGCTTGCAGCACACCGCCGTCGGGGTCGATCAGCACCAGATCATCGAGCGCCATGTCGGCGTAGTCGACCGACGACGGAGTGACGACGATGTTGCCGTCCGGGCGGCGGGCCGAGATGTTGCCGGCCGTGCCCTCGACCAGACCGCGGCGCAGCATGTCCTTGGCCGCCGCCAGCACCGCGTCCTCGGCGTTCTCAACGGATTTCATGGACCGAGTACCTCCGGGTTCACGATAAAAGCGGGCTTCTTGCCGCTCAGCAGCGCTTCCAGATCGTCGGCAACCATCTGTGCCTGCCGAGCCTCAGTGTTCCACGTGGCGCCGCCGATGTGGGGCGTTAGGACGACGTTGGGCATGCCCACCAGCGGGTGATCGGCCGGCAGCCATTCGCCGACGAAATGGTCCAGTCCGGCCGCGGACACCTTGCCCGACCGCAGCGCGTCGACGAGCGCGTCGGTGTCGTGCAGCTGGGCCCTTGCGGTGTTGAGGAACACGACGCCGTCGCGCATGGCCGCGAACTGCTCGGCGCCGATCATCCCGACGGTGTTGTCGGTGACCGGTGCGTGCAGGGAGACGATGTCGGCCTCGGCGAGCAGCTCGTCGAGGCTGTGCAGGGCCTCCTCGTGATAGGGGTCGTAGGCGATGACCCGCAGGCCCAACCCGGACAGCCGCCACCGCAGCGCCCGGCCGACGGCGCCCAGGCCTACCAGCCCCGCCGTGCGCCCGGCGATCTCCCAGCCGCGGAACCGCTGATACGGGATGATGCCGTCGCGGAAGATATTGCCGCTGCGCACATCGCCGTCGGCGGGCACCACGTGACGGGTGGCGGCCAGCAGCAGCGCGAGCGCCATCTCAGCGACCGCGTCGGCGTTGCGCGCCGGCGCGTTCAGCACGGGGATGCCGGCGGCGGTGGCCGCCGCGATGTCGACGTTGTTGGGGTCGCCGCGGGTCGAAGCCACCGCACGGACGCCGAGCTCGAAGACCGGGCCGGCGACCGAGTCGCTCTCCACCACAACGACATCGGCGGATTCGGCGGCAACCCGCTCGGCCAGCTGTTCGGCGCTGTAGATCCGCAGCGGGCTCTGGTCGAGCTCGGTTATCCAAGGGTCGTAGACCACGTCGGCGAGCTCTTTCAGCTTGTCGAACCCAGGTCCACGCAGCGGGGCGGTCACCAGGGCACGCGGTCTTGACGTCACGAGAGCCAATGCTGGCGTACGGTGACGCCCGTGTCACGCAAAGCGGGCCAAGACGTCACAATCGGCATCGACATCGGGACCACTGCGGTCAAGGCGGTAGCCGCCGACCAGGACGGCCGGGTGAGCGCACGGGTGCGCATCCCGCACCAGTTGCGCGTGCCGGCCCCCGACCGGCTCGAGCACGACGCGGACGAGGCGTGGCGGCAGGGCCCGCTGACCGCACTGAACCGGCTCGGGGTCCCGGACGCTCGCGCGGTGGCCGTGGCGGCGATGGTGCCGTCGTTGACCGCCGTCGACGCCGGCGGCCGACCGATCACCCCCGGGCTGCTCTACGGCGACGTCCGGGGGCGGGCACCGGGCGCCGATAACCAGCTGCTGCCGGCGCTGGGCGAGGCGGCCGAGTTTTTGCGCTGGACGGCGGGCGAAGTGCCCGACGCGGCCGGGTACTGGCCGGCGCCGGCGGTGGCCAACAACGCCCTGGCGGGCGAGGCGGCGATCGACCTCGCCACCGCCGCCACCGCGTTCCCCCTGTTCGACGGCACGGGCTGGAACCCCGAGGCATGCGCCGAGCGCGGCGCGAAAAACGAGCAGATGCCGCGGGTGGCGACGATCGGAACGGCGGTCGGTCAGGTGCCGGGGGGCGGCCCGGTGTTGGGGGTCGGCGCCATCGACGCCATCTGCGAGCAGATCCTGGCCGGCGCGGACCGCGAGGGCGAGGTGCTGGTGATGTGCGGCACCACCCTGATCGTGTGGAGCGTAACCGGCGAGGCCCGGCAGGTGCCCGGGCTGTGGACCATCCCGCACACGTCGGCCGGCAAGAGCCAGATCGGCGGCGCCAGCAATGCCGGCGGGCTGTTCCTGGGCTGGGTGGATCGCCTGGTGGCGCCCGGGGATCCGGGGACGGCCGATCCCCGGCGGGTGCCGGTGTGGTCGCCCTACATCCGCGGCGAACGCACGCCGTTCCACGACCCGGACCGACGCGCCGTGCTCGATGCTCTCGATCTCACCCAGGACGCCGCCGCGGTGCGCCGCGCCGCCTACGAGGCTTCCGGCTTCGTCGTCCGTCAGCTCATCGAACTGAGCGGGGCGCCGGTGACGCGCATCGTGGCCACCGGCGGCGGCACCCGGGTCAAGCCGTGGATGCAGGCCATCGCCGACGCGACCGGGCGGCCCGTGGAGGTTTCCGCGGTAGCCGAGGGCGCGGCGCTGGGCGCGGCGTTCCTGGCCCGCATGGCGCTGGGTCTGGAGTCGTCGATGAGCGACGCCGCGCGCTGGGCCGCCACCGAGCGCATCGTCGATCCCCACCCGGCGTGGGCGGCCGCGGTCGACGACCGCTACCGGCGGTTTCTCGAGCTGAGCGCGCGGCCGTCTCACCCGATCTAGCGCGATACCTGCCGGGTCGTTCTAGTCTTGTGCAATGACCGACCACGACCGCACAGCCGTCCGCCGCGAGATCGCAGACGCACTGCTCAAAGCCCTGGAACGCCGACACGAGGTGGCCGACGCCGTGGTCGAGTCCAAGAACAAGACAGCCGCGGTCGAGGCGGTCGCGACGTTGCTGGACACCTCCCACGTCGCCGCCGAAGCGGTGATGGGGATGTCGTTCAACCAGCTCACCATCGACTCGCGCAAGAAGATCCTGGCCGAGCTCGACGACCTGAACAAACAGCTCAGCTTCACCCTCGGCGAGCGCCCGGCGAGCTCCGGTGAGGACCTCGAGCTGCGGCCGTTCTCCGCCGACCGGGACCGCGACCTGTTCGCGACGCGCACCGCCGAGATCGGCGAGGCCGGGGACGGATCCCGCGGCCCGGCGGGCAGCATCGACGACGAGATCCGCGCCGCGCTCAATCGCGTGTATCAGGAAGAGGCCGCGTGGTTCGTCGCCGAGTCGAGCGGCGACAAGGTCGGCATGGTGTTCGGCGAGCTCGTCGGCGGCGAGGTGAACGTGCGGATCTGGATTCACCCCGAACACCGCAAGAAGGGCTACGGCACCGCCGTGTTGCGCGCGTCGCGCTCGGAGATGGCCGGATACTTCCCGGCCGTGCCGATGGTCGTCCGCGCGCCGGGGGCCGTGCCGCCCAAGGGCTAAGTCAGCTCGGCGGAGACGTACCTGAGATCGCCGAACGCGACCATGGACGGCTCTTGGGGAAACTCAAATCCGTTCTGGGCGTACATCTCCGGCGTGGTGCGCGCTGTCACGTGCCAACCGCGATCCGACAGGTAGGACACGACGTCGTTGCGCTCGCCGTCGTACACCAATTCGGACCAGTTGAAGTTCAGACCGAGGCGCCGCCAGCGTTCGCTGATGTCGCGGCCCCGCTTCTGCAGACGGTCGCGGATGTTGGGCACGTAGCCGGTCGCCAGCCTGCTGCCGGGGGTGCTCAGTTCGGTGATGGCGTCGAACAGCCGGTCTTGGGCGTCCGGGGGCAGATACGACAGCAGCCCTTCGGCACTCCACGCCGTCGGACGGGTTGGGTCAAAACCGTTGTCGCGCAAGGCTCCCGGCCAATCATCGCGCAGATCCACGCCCAGCGCCCGGTGCTCGGCGGCCGGGGCCGCGCCCAGCCCGGCCAGGGTGCCGGTCTTGAACTCGATCACCCGGGGCTGGTCGACCTCGTAGACCACGCTGCCGTCCGGCCACGCCAGCCGGTACGCGCGCGTGTCCAGCCCGGAAGCCAAAATCACCGACTGCCGCACGCCGGCCCGGGCGGCGTCGACAAAGTGCGCATCGAAGAACCGGGTGCGCACCGCCATGCCCTCACTGAGCCGCTGCTGAGTGAAGCCTGGATCGGCGGAGTCTTCATCGGCGAGTTCGATTTCGCCGTTCATCATCCGGATGAACGCCTCCTCGCCGACGGCGCGCACCAGCGGCTCGGCGAAGGGATCGTCGATCAGGGGGTTAGGACCCTTGGATGCCAGCGCGCGCCGGGCGGCCACCGCGGTGGCGGTGGCGCCCACGCTGGACGCCAAATCCCAACTGTCGCCGTCGGATCGGACAGTGCTATCGGTCATGCCCTCTTCCCTTTGGTCCTCTCAGCGCGTCGCGGTGAGGCTGACGATGTTGCGCAGCTGGGAGGTGTCGTCCTCGGGAAACACCCGGCCGTAGTCGGCGAACAGTTCGCGCCGCGGACGGGTGCTCACGTGCCAGCTGAGCTCTTTGAGGTATTCCACGACGTCGTTGCGGTCGCCGTCGAAGAACAGCCCCGACAGGTCGATGTCGCAGCCCAGTTTGGCCCACCGCTGGTTGAACTGCGCCGCGCGCTCGCTCATCGTCGGTCCTCCGGGATCCTCGCCGTGGTACTCGGTGGCGATCCTGCTTCCGGGCGCGGACAGCGCGGTGATGTTGTCGAAAAGCCGGTCCTGTGCGTCCGGCGGCAGGTACATCAGCAGCCCCTCGGCGCTCCAGGCGGTGGGTTGGGTGTCGTCGAATCCACTGCGGCGCAGGGCGGCCGGCCAGTCGTCGCGCAGATCGATGCCGACCGTGCGCCGGTCGGCGGCCGGCGCGGCCGACAGCGTCGACATCGTGGCGCTTTTGAACTCGATGACCTGAGGTTGGTCGACTTCGTAGACGACGCTGCCGTTCGGCCACGACAAGCGGTAGGGCCGAGCGTCGAGCCCGGCGGCCAGAATCACCGCCTGGCGCACGCCGTCGCGCGCGGCGTTCAGGAAGAAGTCGTCGAAGAAGCGGGTGCGCACCGCGATCGAATCGGTCTCGAGCTGTAGGTCCCGCTCGGCGTCATCGTGGGGCCGGGACGCGATGACGTCACCGTCGACCAGCCGGACGAAGAAGTTGAGGCCGACCGCGCGGACCAACGGCGCCGCGAACGGGTCGTGGATGATCGGATTGGGCTCGGCGCTGGCCACCGCGCGCGCGGCGGCAACCATCGTGGCGGTGGCGCCGACGCTCGAGGCCAGGTCCCAGGTGTCCTGCTCAGTGCGTGTCATCGTGCTCCTGTGTGAGCCTCAGGGAAAGGCCGGCATGAGACCGGTTTCGATATTTAGCGAATGTAAAGAGTCACCAGAAACTCTACGCCATTTTTGAGGGGCTCCCCGGCGGCCCGTGCAGGACCTTGACAGGGCCCGAGCACGCCAGCTGTTAGTCTCGTACACGGTTTGTACGCGCGACGCTGTATTGCTGCCTGCGGGTATTGGGCGCGTGACGCAGAAACGACCCCCGGCTGCGCAGGAGGAACGAGTGCTTTCGGCTTTCATCTCATCGTTGCGGACAGTCGACCTGAGACGAAAGATCCTCTTCACCCTCGGCATCGTTGTCCTTTACCGCGTCGGCGCCGCGCTGCCGTCGCCCGGCGTCAACTACAAGAACGTGCAGCAGTGCATCAAAGAGGCCACCGGTGGCGAGGCCGGACAGATCTATTCGCTGATCAACCTGTTCTCCGGCGGCGCGCTATTGAAGCTGACGGTGTTCGCGGTGGGCGTGATGCCCTACATCACCGCGAGCATCATCGTGCAGCTGCTCACTGTCGTCATTCCGCGCTTTGAGGAGCTGCGCAAAGAGGGCCAGTCGGGCCAGGCCAAGATGACGCAGTACACCCGCTATCTGGCGGTCGCGCTGGCGATCCTGCAGGCCACCAGCATCGTGGCGCTGGCCGCCAACGGCGGGCTGCTGCAGGGCTGCCAGCAAGACATCATCGCCGACCAGAGCATCTTCACCCTGATCGTCATCGTGCTGGTGATGACGGCCGGCGCGTCGCTGGTGATGTGGATGGGTGAGCTGATCACCGAACGCGGCATCGGCAACGGGATGTCGCTGCTGATCTTCGTCGGTATCGCCGCCCGTATTCCGTCCGAAGGCAAGCAGATCCTCGACAGCCGCGGTGGGCTGACTTTGGCCGCCGTGTGCGTGGCCGCGCTGATCATCATCGTCGGTGTCGTGTTCGTCGAGCAGGGCCAGCGCCGGATCCCGGTGCAGTACGCCAAGCGCATGGTGGGCCGGCGCATGTACGGCGGAACGTCGACGTATCTGCCGCTGAAGGTCAACCAGGCCGGCGTCATCCCGGTCATCTTCGCGTCCTCGCTGATCTACATTCCGCATTTGATCACCCAGCTGGTCCGCAGCGGATCCGGCGGGGTGGGCAATAGCTGGTGGGACAAATTCGTCGGGACCTATCTCTCCGACCCCAGCGACCCGGTGTACATCACCATCTATTTCGGGCTGATCATCTTCTTCACCTACTTCTACGTGTCGGTGACGTTCAACCCGGACGAGCGCGCCGACGAGATGAAGAAGTTCGGCGGCTTCATTCCCGGCATTCGGCCCGGCAAGCCGACCGCGGATTATCTGCGTTTTGTGCTGAGCCGGATCACGCTGCCGGGCTCGATCTACCTTGGCGTGATCGCGGTGCTGCCCAACCTGTTCCTTCAGATCGGCGCCTCCGGCGGCGTCCAAAACTTGCCGTTTGGCGGCACAGCGGTTCTGATCATGATTGGCGTCGGTTTGGATACGGTCAAACAAATCGAGAGTCAACTCATGCAGCGCAACTACGAAGGGTTCCTCAAGTGAAGATTGTTTTGCTTGGACCGCCGGGAGCCGGCAAGGGGACGCAGGCCGAGAAGCTTTCCGAGAAACTGGGGATCCCGCAAATCTCTACCGGAGACCTGTTCCGGCAGAACATCGGCGACGGCACCAAACTCGGCCTGGAGGCCAAACGCTATCTGGACGCCGGCGACCTGGTACCGGCCGAGCTCACCAATGCGCTCGTCGACGACCGGCTGGACCAGGACGACGCGGCCGACGGTTTCATCCTCGACGGGTACCCGCGCTCGGTCGAACAGGCCCAGGCGCTGCACGAGATGCTCGAACGCCGCGGAACCGACCTCGACGCGGTGGTGGAGTTCCGGGTGGCCGAGGACGAGTTGTTCGACCGCCTCAAAGCGCGCGGCCGCGCCGACGACACCGAAGACGTGATCCGCAACCGGATGAAGGTCTATCGCGATGAGACGGCGCCGCTGCTGGAGTACTACAGCGACGGGCCGCTGAAGACGGTCGACGCCGTCGGCAGCGTGGACGAGGTGTTCGCCCGCGCGCTGCACGCGCTGGGGAAATAGTCAGATATGCGCACTCTGGCACGGCTCCGGGGTCGCCGAGTCGTGCCGCAGCGCACCGCCGGTGAGCTCGAGGCGATGGCCGCCGCCGGTGCGGTGGTCGCCACAGCGCTGAAGGCCGTCTACGCGGCCGCGGTTCCCGGCGTGTCGACCCTGAGCCTGGATGAGATCGCCGAATCGGTGATCCGGGAAGCGGGGGCCATCCCGTCGTTCCTGGGCTACCACGGCTATCCGGCGTCCATCTGCGCGTCGGTCAACGACCGCGTCGTGCATGGCATCCCGTCGGCCGCGGAGACCCTCGCGCCCGGTGACCTGGTCTCCATCGATTGCGGCGCGGTGCTGGACGGCTGGCACGGCGACGCGGCGATCAGCTTCGGCATCGGTGCCCTCGATCAGGCCGACGAGGAGCTTTCCGACGCCACCAGAGAATCGCTGGAAGCCGGAATCGCCGCGATGATCCCCGGCAACAGGCTGACCGACGTGGCACACGCCATCGAGCGGGGCACCCGCGCGGCCGAGGCTCGCTACGGACGTGCGTTCGGGATCGTGCAGGGCTACGGGGGCCACGGCATCGGCCGGCACATGCACATGGATCCCTTCCTGCCCAACGAAGGCGCACCCGGCCGCGGCCCGGTGCTGGCTCCCGGTTCGGTGCTGGCCATTGAGCCGATGCTGACGCTCGGCACCGGCAAAACCGTGGTTCTCGACGACCAGTGGACCGTCACCACCGCCGACGGCTCACGAGCCGCCCACTGGGAACATACGGTGGCCGTGACCGAGGATGGACCCCGGATTCTGACCCAGGCTTGACCGCGGGGTTTCACGAGCCCGACGCGATACCCGCACGCGTCGTGAACTAAACATCGATTGCTCTCGTTTCACTGAGCGGAGGTGATCGAGTGGCCCGGGTAGCCGGCACTAGAGGGGCGTCAAGGGCCTCAGGGGCCGAAGAAGCCGCCCTGATGAAGGCGCTCTATGACGAGCACGCCGCGGTGCTATGGCGTTATGCGCTCAGATTGACGGGCGATACCAGCCAGGCCGAGGACGTCGTCCAGGAGACGCTGCTGCGGGCGTGGCAGCACCCAGAGGTGATCGGCGACACCGAGCGATCGGCGCGGGCGTGGCTGTTCACCGTCGCGCGCAACATGATCATCGACGACCGGCGCAGCGCACGGCACCGCAATGTCGTCGCTTCGATGGACGAGGAGGGTGCGCCCGAGCAGTCGACGCCCGACGAAGTGAACGCCGCGCTGGACCGACTGCTCATCGCGGACGCGATGGCGCAACTGTCCACCGAACACAGGGCCGTGATCGAGCGGTCCTACTACCGCGGATGGACCACCGCGCAGATTGCTGCGGACCTACAGATCGCCGAAGGAACAGTGAAGTCGCGACTACACTATGCCGTGCGGGCATTGCGACTCACTCTGCAGGAACTTGGAGTCACCCGATGACGAGAAAGCCGGCGCAGCCCATCCAGCCGGTCCGAAACGTCGAGGGCTCCGAATACTTGAAGGGTGACAGGAGATACACAAAATGAGGACGCCATTACGGGGAATGGGCCCGCCCGATAACGCTGACAACGGGGTTTTGACCATGGATCACAACGACCGCTACGCGACGTGGGACGCCGCGTACGTGTTGGGGTCACTGTCTGCCGCCGACCGCCGCGAATTCGAGGCCCACATGGCCACTTGCGCGCACTGCCGCGCCGCCGTCGGCGAGCTCAGTGGTGTGCCGGCGCTGCTGTCGCGGCTCGACCGGGAGGACGTCGTCGCGATCGACGAGGCCGGGGCCGCTCCGAAGGCCGGATTGGCCACGGGCGTGCTGCCGGCCATGTCGCCGGAGTTGCTGCCGTCGTTGCTGGCAGCGGTGCGCTTCCGCCGCCGCCGTACCCGCGTGGCGACGTGGGCGGCCTCGGCCGCCGCGGCCGCGGTGCTGGGCGTCGGGGTGTTCGTGGGTGTCGAGAGCCAATCCTCGCCGGCCGCGCAGCAGGTGACCGCCTCGGCGGAACCCATGTCGCAAATCGGGACGAACCTGCTGAGTTCGACGGTGTCGGTGTCCAGCCAGCACTGGGGGACGTTCATCAACCTGAAATGCGTCTGCCTGGCTCCGCTGACCGCGCACCACGACACGTTGGCGATGGTCGTGGTGGGTCGTGACGGAAGTCAGACCCGGCTGGCGACCTGGGTGGCCGATCCCGGCCACACCGCGACGCCCGCCGGCAGCATCTCGACCCCGATGAACCAGATCGCTGCGGTGCAAGTCGTCTCCGCCGATACGGGCCAGGTTCTGCTGCAGCGTTCGCTGTAAGTTTGCCGCCGGCGCCGACTTTGGTGAACCTTGGTGAACTTTAGTCGCTCGCTTGTCGTGTTAACGGCATGCCCAGAACGCACCGAGTGGTCGACCACATCGTCGAGCACCTCGCGGCGATCGGAGTCGACCACCTCTTCGGAGTGGACGGCGCCAACATCGAGGATCTGTACGACGCGGCCCACTTCCACCCCGGCATCACCGCGGTGCTGGCCAAGCACGAGTTCTCCGCCGCCACCATGGCCGACGGGTACAGCCGCAGCGGGGCCGGACTGGGAGTGGTGGCCGCAACGTCGGGTGGCGGTGCGCTGAATCTGGTATCCGGTCTGGGCGAGGCGCTGGCCAGCCGCGTTCCGGTGCTGGCCCTGGTCGGACAAACCCCGACCTCGATGGACGGTTTGGGCAGCTTTCAGGACACCAGCGGCCGCAACGGATCACTGGATGCCGAGGCGGTGTTCTCCGCGGTGTCACTGCGCTGCGAGCGGGTGCTCGACCCGGCCGACATCGTCGGCGCGCTGCACCGGGCCATTATCGCCGCGCGCACCGGAGGCCCGTCAGTCCTGTTGCTGCCCAAAGATATTCAGCAGAGCTACGTCGATATCGATGTGCCGGCGATCCGGGCTGCGCGCAACGGACATCCGGGCCATGAGGTGCGGCCCATCGGCAATCCTCAGGCGATCGCGTCGGTGCTGCGCAAGGCGAAAGGCCCGGTCACCATCATCGTGGGGGAGCAGGTGGCCCGGGACAACGCCAGGGTGGAGCTCGAAGCATTGCGCGCGGTGTTGCGCGCCCGCGTCGCTACCGTGCCGGACGCGAAGGACACGGCCGGCACGCCGGGTTTCGGCTCCTCGTCCGCGCTGGGTGTCACCGGCGTGATGGGACATCCGAGCGTGGCCGAGGCTGCGGCCGCCAGTGCCGTGTGCCTGGTTGTCGGCACCCGACTGTCGGTCACCGCCCGCACCGGCCTGGATGACGTGCTGTCCAACGTGCGGACGTTATCCATCGGGTCTGCGCCGCCCTACGTGGCGTGCACCCACGTGCACACCGACGACCTGCGCGGTTCGCTGCGCATGCTGACCCAGGCGCTGTACGGCCGAGGACGGCCCGTGGGAGTGCGGGTGCCAGATGCGGTGCAGCACAACGAACTACAACCCCCGCCGTACCAGGGCTCCGGCGTGCGATACCGCGACGCGATGGCGGTGCTGGACGGCGCCCTGCCGGACGGGGCCGACGTCGTCGTCGACGCGGGCAACACCGGTGCATCGGCAGTCCACTACCTTCCGGCGCGGCGCGGCGGCAGATTCGCGGTTGCGCTCGGTATGGGAGGCATGGGCTACAGCTTCGGCGCCGGCATCGGCATGGCGTTCGGTCGTACCAACAGCGGCCGTCGGGCCGGGCGCACGGTGGTGATCGCCGGGGACGGCGCATTCTTCATGCACGGCATGGAGGTGCACACCGCGGTGCAGTACCGGCTTCCGGTGACGTTCGTGTTGTTCAACAACAACTCCCACGCCATGTGCGTGACCCGCGAGCAGTTGTTCTATGACGACCTCTACAGCTACAACCGCTTCCGCCCCAGCCGGCTGGGCGCCGGCCTGGCGGCGATGTTCCCGGGCCTGACGTCAATCGACGTCAGCGACCTCGACGGGTTTGCCGCCGCGGTGCGCGCGGTCCTGGATGTTGACGGCCCTTCGGTGGTCAGCGTGGAATGCGCCGCCGACGAGATCCCGCCTTTCGCCCCGTTTCTCACTGGGCAGGCAACGAAAATCGCACCGGTACAAGATGTTTCAGCCGAAAAGGAGAACCGCACTGATGTCGCTGCCAGCGCTTGAGGATATCCCCGCCCAGATCGACGGGCTGACTCGCATTGAAACCCACCCACGCGAGAAGGCCACTCCCCTCATCATGGAGCAGATGCGGTCGGTCTATCCGCACGACCAGGTTTTCGGGCAGTACTGCACCGTCAACGATTACATCGACTGCCCGCCCGACGAGCTCTTCGACTACCTGGCCGACACTCGCAGCCTCGAGGAGTGGACCTACAGCCTGCGCGGTTTCACCCCGACCGACGAGCCGGGTCTGTGGCTGGCCTATGACCGGCTGGGATCGGAAACGGAGATCTATACCCGCACCGTCGTCAACGAGCAGGCCCGCACGGTCGACTACCACTGCGCCTGGGACCAGGGCAAGCACCTGTGGATGATCTACCTGATGCGCGTCGTCGATGCCCAGGTGGTGCTCGACAAGCCCGGTTCGGTTGTGCTGTGGACCAATTGCCACCACCCGTTCTACGACAACAACCCGTATCCGGAAACGGCCCCGGCCGAACGCCCGGTCTGGGTCGGCGATTTCTGGGACATGTTCGGTGCCGGCCACGAGCTGGAAATGAAGAACCTCAAGGCAATCGCCGAGTATCGGCACCGCAACGGTCTGCCGGTGACGCCCGACTGGATGCGCTGAGGAGGGGAGAGGAGACCATGAGCCCGCCCACCGTGAGTTTGACCGACATCTCCACCTACCTGCCCGGCGAGCCGATCGGCGCCGAATACTACGCGCAGTTCGCCGAGACCGATGACCTACGCGACAGCGTCATGTTCCGGGCGCCGGCGTTTCGTCATCACGTGGCGCCCGAGGAGAGCGCCGTCGACATGATCGAGCGAGCGGCGCAGGGTCTCATCGAACGCCACGGCGAAGACGTCGTCGCGGGCGCCGATGTGTTGATCACCCACACCCAGGTGCCCGACATGGCGTTCTACGGCGAGGGTGGCGGCATCGCGCACCGGCTGGGTATGCGGCCGTCCTGGGTGCTCGATCTGAACAACGGCGGCTGTGCCGGATTCGTGTTGGCGCTCAACGTGGCTCGGCAACTGCTGTCGTCGGGGGCGGGGCACACCGCGCTGATTGCCATCGCCCAGAACGCCGCCGGGCACGTCTTCGACCAGGAAGGTGTGCGTCGCAAGGCTCAGTCGGCGGTGCCCGGTGACGGCGCGGCGGTGGGCCTGGTCACGGTGGGCGATCAGTCGCCCATCCTCGACATCGAGTGCCGCACCTACGGCGAGTACGCGGGCGAGATGGTGCTGGCTGCGGAGCCGGCGCGCAAGTGGTGGGCGGCCGGTAACGGCGAGCTCTCCATCGGGTTCACCGAAAGCAAGATCACCAAGGTGCTGGCCCGCGGTAACCGTCAGGTCCCCGAAGTCGCGCTGGCGGTCTGCGACCGGATCGGGTTGCCCGCCAAGGACATCGACATGCTGGTCACCAACCAGCCGAACCGTGCGTTCCTGCGCAACTGGCGCGAAGCGCTCGAGCTGCCCAAGGAGCGGCATCGCGACACTTTTGACGAGTGCGGCAACCTGTTCGGCGCCGGCATCCCGATCAACCTGGATCACGCGATATCCGACGGCCAGGTCAAGGCAGGCGATGTGGTCATGATGGCAGGCTTCGCGCACGCCGGCGACTTCGCCGGTGCCGCGGCGGTGCGCTGGGGCGGGCGGAACTGATGCATCCCGTTGCGAGCACTGCCGCCGCCGAGATCGACGGTGACTTTCCTACGGCGATCGACCCTTTCGCTTTGTCGCTCAACGAGAATCCATTCCCACCGCTCCCGGGGGTGCGGTCGGCGCTGATTCGTTCGATCGATGCGGCCAACAGGTATCCGGAGTTCCTGCCCAACCGGTTGCGGAGCCTGATCGCCGGACACATCGGCCTGCCCGATGACCGGGTGGTGCTGGGCGCCGGTGCGACCGGCGTGCTGTTGCAGACCCTGCAGGCGCTGACCGTTCCGGGCGACGCCATCGCTTTCTCCTCGCCGACCTTCGACGGGTATCCGATCATCGCGCGGATGGCGCGGCTGAATCCGCTGACGGTGCCGTTGGATCAGCACGGGCACAACGATCTCGATGGGCTGGCCGCCGCCGCCGCGAACGCCGGTGTGGTGGTGCTGTGCCGCCCACACAATCCGACCGGCACGCTCGAGCCGACGGCGGAGATCGTGCGATTCCTTCGGCGGGTGCGGGGCGAGACCATCGTGCTGCTCGACGAGGCGTACATCGAATTCGCGGCGCTCGAGCACCGTATCGACGTCGCCGCGCTGACCGAACGCTTTCCCAACGTGGTGGTGGTGCGGACCTTCTCCAAGGCCTACGGGTTGGCGGGCTTGCGGATCGGCTACGGCCTGGCGTCCGCGCGGCTGGCCGAGAAGCTGTGGGCTCAGCAGCTGCCGTTCGGCATCGCGATCACCAGCCTTCTTGCGGTCGCCGCCTCCTATGACGCCGAATCCCAACTACTGCAGAGGATCCGGCAGATCACCGCCGAGCGACGCCACCTGCGGATGCGGCTTGGCGCCCTGGGCATATACACCACCGACGCGCACGCGAATTTCGTCTTCCTGCCCTCGAGGGGTGAGCAGGGTCGGCCGTGGCGTGACGTGTTCGCAGACACCGGGCTGCAGATTCGCCACTACGACGACGGCGGCGCGCGAATCACCGTGGGCGGCCGCGAGTCCAGTGTGGCTTTGTTGGCGGCTTTGTCCGTTTCGGGGGAGCCCGAGGAGATGACCGCGAGCTGAAGCCGCCGCGCCAGATCTGCCCGGCTTCCCCTGCGGAGGGGACAGGGGAAGCCGGGCGCCACCCTCTGTGGCAGGTGCGGTAAGAAAGGGCGTGGCCCCGGAAAAGAAGCGCGACCCGATAGCCGCGGCGCGGTCGAATTGGGAGCGCGCCGGCTGGGGCGAGGTGTCGCAGGGCATGGTGGCGGTGACATCGGTGATGCGCGCGCACCAGATCCTACTGGCCCGCGTCGAGACCGCGCTGCGTCCCTACGACCTGAGCTTCTCCCGTTATGAGTTGCTGCGGCTCTTGGCGTTCAGCCGGACCGGGGCGCTGCCGATCACCAAGGCGTCGGACCGCCTGCAGGTGCACGTCACCAGCGTCACCCACGCCATCCGTCGGCTGGAGGCCGACGGGCTGGTGCAGCGCGTGCCGCACCCCACCGACGGGCGTACGACGCTGGTCCAGATCACCGATCTCGGGCGCTCCACAGTCGAGGACGCAACGGTTACGCTCAACGAGCAGGTGTTCGGCGACATCGGTATTACGGCCGACGAGTCGCAGGCGCTGGTGTCGTCCATCGAAACCTTGCGCCGCAACGCCGGCGACTTCTGACTGCAGCGAGGCAGGACGATGGACCTGCGTACCAGCGACGTGTTGACCCACGCGTGGGATCTCGCAACTGCCACCGCTCAGTCCACCGATCTCGATCCCGAGCTGGCGGCCGAGTCCCTCGCCGCGGTACGCGGGTTTGTCGGGCCCCAGTTCCGCGGGCCGGGTCTGCCGTTCGGCGACGAGCGGCCGTGCTCGCCGCACCGCACGCCGGCCGATCAACTGGCCGCGTTTTTGGGCCGAAACGTGCAGTGATTGCCCTGCCCCACAAACCATTGTCGCTGACTTACAGCTGCTCTGCGCCGCCGTCCACGAAGAGCTCGGTGCCGGTCATGAAGTTGCTGGCGTCGGACGCGAGAAAAACAACGGCGGCCACCATCGCGCGCGCTGAGGCCAGCCCGATACCCGAGGTACCGCCCGTCACGACTGCCGTCTTGCCGCTGAGTTGGCCCATCAGCCCTGGCGCAGCATTTCGATGACGGCGCTGAAGTCCTTGTCGGCGTGGTCGGCGGCGAATTTAGCGTAGATCTCGGCGGCGTGAGTGCCCAGCGGTGCCGGCGAACCGGTGGCGTTCACCGCGTCCATCGCCAATCCCAAGTCCTTGTTCATCAGCGCGGTGGCGAAGCCGGGCTTGAAATCGTTGTTGGCAGGTGACGTCGGCACCGGACCCGGAACCGGGCAATTGGTGTGCACCGCCCAGCAGTTGCCGGTCGCGCCGGTGATGACGTCGAACAACGACTGCGCGGACAACCCCAGCTTCTCAGCCAGTACGAACGCCTCGCCGACCGCGATCTGCTGCACCGCCAGCACCATGTTGTTGCACACCTTGGCAGCCTGCCCCGCGCCGGCCGCGCCGCAGTGAATGATCTTGCCCGCCATCGGTTCCAGGATGGGCTGCGCGCGCCGCACCGCGTCCTCGTCGCCGCCCACCATGAAGGCCAACGTGCCGGCAACGGCGCCCTTCACCCCGCCAGATACCGGAGCGTCGAGCTGCGGCAGCCCGTGTGAGGCGGCAAGTCCGTGGACCTCGCGCGCGTCGTTGACCGAGATCGTGGAACTGTCGATCAACAACGCGCCGTCGCGGACGGCGGGCAGAATCTCTTCATAGCAACGCTTCACGATGGCGCCGTTGGGCAGCATCGTGATGACGACGTCGGCCTCGGCGACCGCTTCGGCGGCGCTGTCGAAGACCGACACTCCGCCGGCGGCCGCGGCGGTTGCCGCCGCAGGCACCGGGTCGAAGCCGCTTACTGTCTGGCCGGCGGCGATCAGGTTCACCGACATCGGGCCGCCCATGTTGCCGAGCCCAAGGAAAGCGATCTTAAAAAGCTCGGCCATACCCTGCCTCTCTTAGCCTCTCTTACGCGCTCGCGCTGGCGGCTTTGAACCGCGCGGCCTCGGCGCGACCGACGACCACCCGCATGATTTCGTTCGTCCCTTCCAGGATCCGATGCACCCGCAGATCGCGGACGATCTTTTCCAGACCATACTCGCGCAGGTAGCCGTAGCCACCGTGCAGCTGTAAGGCCTTGTCCGCCACCTCGAAGCAGGTGTCGGTGACGTAGCGCTTGGCCATCGCGCACAGTTCGACCTTGTCGGGGTCGTCACTGTCCAACGCACTCGCGGCGCGCCACAACATAAGTCGCGATGTCTCCAAGCCGGTCGCCATGTCTGCGAGGGTGAACCGGATGGTGGGCTCGTCGAGCAGGGGAGACCCGAAGGCCTGGCGCTCGCGCACGTAGGCGCCCGCTTTGTCGAAGGCGGCCTGTGCGCCGCCCAACGAGCATGCCGCGATGTTCAGGCGGCCGCCGTTGAGGCCCTTCATCGCGATGCCGAAGCCGGCGCCCTCGCCTTCCGCACCGCCCAGCATCGCGTCGGCGGGTACCCGCACGCCGTCCAGGATCACCTGCGCGGTGGGTTGGGCATGCCAGCCCATCTTCTCTTCCAGCGCGCCGAAACTCAATCCGGCAGTGCCCTTTTCGATGATGAACGCCGAGATGCCGCGCGGGCCGGGCTGTTCCGGTCCCCCCGTTCTTGCCATCACCACGTAGACGTCGGAGGCTCCCGCGCCGGAGATGAACTGCTTGACGCCGTCGAGTACGTAGTCTGCGTTTTTCCCGGGGCCCTCCCTGACGGCGCGGGTGCTCAGCGCGCTGGCATCGGAACCGGCGCCCGGCTCGGTCAGGCAATAGCTGGCGATGACGTCCATCGACGCCAACCGCGGAATCCACTCCTTGCGTTGCTCATCGGTGCCGAAACTGTCGATCATCCAGGCGCACATGTTGTGGATGGACAGGAACGCGGCGGTCACCGGGTCGGCGATGGCCAACTGCTCGAAGATCCGTACCCCGTCCAGTCGGCGCAGCCCGCTGCCGCCCGACGTCGTCGCGGCAATAGATGGCGGCCATGCCGAGTTCTGCCGCCTCCCGCAACACGTCGGTCGGAAAATGCTTGGTGGCATCCCATTCCAGGGCATGCGGCGCGATGCGTTTGGTGGCGAAGGCGGCGGCCGTCTCGGCGATGACCCGTTCTTCGTCGTCAAGGTTGAACATCAGTTAATCCATTGTGGGAATGACGAACTCGGCGCCGTCCTTGATCCCGGACGGCCACCGCGATGTGACGGTCTTGACCTTGGTGTAGAACTGGATCGACGCGGGACCGTGCTGGTTGAGGTCGCCGAAACCGGAGCGCTTCCAGCCGCCGAAGGTGTGGTAGGCCACCGGAACCGGGATCGGGACGTTGACGCCGACCATGCCCACCTGCACCCGTGAAACGAAGTCGCGGGCGGCATCGCCGTCGCGAGTGAAGACCGCGACGCCGTTGCCGTACTCGTGCTCCGAGGGCAGCTTCAAGGCTTCCTCGTAGTCGTGGGCGCGCACGATGCACAGCACCGGTCCGAAGATCTCGTCGGTGTAGATCGACATGTCCGTGGTGACGTGGTCGAAAAGAGTCGGCCCGATGAAGAAACCGCCCTCGAGGTTCGCGTCACCGAACGTGAGGTCGTCGCTGGCACGGTCGCGGCCGTCGACAACGAGCTCGGCGCCGGCTTCCACGCCCTGGCCGATGTAGTCGCGCACCCGCGCCAGCGCGGCCTCGGTGACCAACGGACCGTAGTCGGCCTTGGGGTCCAGGCTGTGGCCGACTCGCAGGCCGTTGATCCGCTCAACGAGCCTGGCACGCAACCGGTCCGCGGTCTGATCGCCCACCGGGACCGCCACGCTGATTGCCATGCACCGCTCGCCGGCGCTGCCGTAACCGGCGCCGATCAGCGCGTCGACGGCTTGGTCCAGGTCTGCGTCGGGCATCACGATCATGTGGTTCTTGGCGCCGCCGAAGCACTGGGAGCGCTTGTCGGTGGCCGCGGCCGTCGAGTAGATGTAGTGCGCGATGTCGGAGCTGCCGACGAAGCCGACGGCCTTGATGTCGGGGTGGTGCAGGATCGCGTCGACGGCTTCCTTGTCGCCGTGCACGACCTGGAACACGCCTGGAGGCAGGCCCGCTTCGAGGAACAGCTCGGCCAGGCGCACCGGAACCGACGGGTCGCGCTCACTGGGCTTGAGTACGAACGCATTTCCGCATGCGAGGGCCGGGCCGGCCTTCCACAGCGGGATCATCGCGGGGAAGTTGAACGGGGTGATGCCGGCGACCACGCCCAGTGGCTGGCGCAGCGAGTAGACATCGATGCCCGGCCCGGCGCCCTCGGTGTACTCGCCCTTGAGCAGGTGGGGGATGCCGATGCAGAACTCGATGACCTCGATGCCGCGCTGGACGTCGCCCTGCGAGTCGGCGAGCGTCTTGCCGTGCTCGAGGGAGAGCATCTCGGCGAGCTCATCCATGTTCTGGTTGACCAGGTCGATGAACCGCATCAACACCCGGGCGCGACGCTGCGGGTTCCACGCCGCCCAGCCCTTCTGAGCCTCGGCGGCCGATGCCACCGCGGCGTCGATGTCCGCCTTGCCGGCCATCGGAACCTGGGCCTGGACCTGGCCCGTACTGGGGTTGAGCACGTCGGCGGTTCGGGTGGACTGACCGGCGGTGCGCTGCCCGTCGATGAAGTGGGGGATCTGTGTGGTCATGACTATCCCTAGTGAAGGTTGATCGTGGAGGGGTTGCACCCAGATTACTTGCATATCCTAGTAACTCTGGGTCCGGGTTTGCAAGGCCGCCGAGGGTGATACGGCGACTGAACGCACCGGGCGAACCGACCGCCACCATATCCCGTGTCGTAGTGCCTGGTGAGCGCCGTTATCCGGCACGTTCTCGACGTGCTGCCGGCCAAGGTTGGCCGGCGGATTTCACCGCGACCGGATTGTCGTGGCTGAACCGCAAGGGGTTCTGGACCGTGCCACTTCCGAGGCCCGGGCGTCTCGGCGCCCGACATGACAGGAGATCGCGGATGGCTACAGAGACTCAGGGCAACCCCGACGCCGTTGTCCTCGGCGCAGGACCCGCTGGTCTGGCCGTCGCGCGCCAACCACTCCGGAGCCCCGGCTGCCACTGATCGCAACGTAAAGACGGCGCGCCGCGTCGTCGCGCCACTGCATGTGTAACCCGAGCTTGTATAGATCGGTGAAGGAGGCACGTGTCCCAAACCGAACCCGTGGGTCCGCGACAGCTGCGCGCGGTGCCCGACCCGGGAAATTTCCAGGGGTATGCGGACTGGGAAGCGGTGTATCACGACAACGCGACCTGGGTGTACCGCACCCTGTTCGCTCGCGTCGGCAACCGGGTGGACGCCGAGGACCTCACCGCAGAGGTGTTCCTCGCCGCGCTGCGACCGCTGCGCCTCACCGCGAGCGTGGCGGAGGTGCGCGCCTACTTGCGGGCCACCGCCCGGACGGTGCTCGCGGCGCACTGGCGCGAGACACTGGGTCGCGAGATCACCTCGATAGAGATCGAGGACATCGAACAGCCACCCGAGGGTGAAGAAGCGGTTAGCCTCGCGCCCCAGCGAGTCGCCAAAGTTCTCGACACCCTGCCGGACAACTACAGGCGGGTACTGGAACTACGCTTTCTGGAAGGTAATTCGATCAAGGAGTCCGCGGCGGAGCTTGGAATCAGCGTGGCCAACGCCAAGGTGTTACAACATCGTGCGCTGCGACTGGCAGCCCAGGTGAACGAGGGGGGCCAGCCATGAACACGCGAGGATTGCGCAAATACATCGACGATCTGCTCCGCGGCCGTCGCCCCAAGGCATTTCAGCCCGACGACTTCGAGGCGGCGCAGATCCGCACGGCGATCGAACTGCGGGCGGCCCGGCCGCACGCCGACACCCCGCGCCCGGAGTTCCTTGACGATCTGCATGCCCGCCTCGCGGAGCAGATGAACGGCCCAGCCCAGGAAGCGGCGCCGACGTCGAGGTGGAACACCACCCGCCGCCAGGTCGTCGTCGGGACGTCGGCCGCCGCGGCCGCGGCAGTGACGGCGGCGTCCGTCGATCGACTCATCATTTCCGGGCGAACCGAAGAACCCGCCGCGTCCGGGCAACTCACGCCCAACGACGGACGCTGGATGCGCGTCGCGGCCAGTTCCGATGTGCCCGACGGGGTTATGCATCCGTTCGACCTCGGCTCGGTCAACGGATTCGTGCGGCGGGTCGACGGCAAGCCCGAAGCCGTATCCGGGGTGTGCACGCACCAAGGGTGTCGGTTGTGGTTCGACGCCTCCGACGATCGGCTGAACTGCCCGTGCCACACGACGTCGTTCGCGCCGAGCGGTCAGGTGCTCACCCACCAATTGCCGATCGCGCCAAAGCCGTTGCCGAAGTTAATGATTCGCGAAGCCAACGGGGTGATCGAGGTGTTCGCCCCGGCCGCTCCGGTCGAGCTGGCTTAGGCCCCGCACCTCAAGACGGCTGCTCATCAAGGGGTGGAACGGTGAGTTGCGCTGCGAGCATCTGGGCGACGACCGATTCGATGGTCGCTTCGATCGTCGCCGCGAGGGTCGCGCTCACCGTCGACACCGCCTGAGTCCGGAAGCGGACCAACATGGTGATCAACTCGGCCAACTCGGTGTCCGCCGGCAGTGGGCGTCCGGGTTGCAGGCGGTCGGAGAGCTGGTCGACCCCCGCTTGAACCAAGATCTCACCGATCTTGGTGATGTGTGGCAGCACTTGCTCGTGGAGGTCGATCAGTGCGTCGATTGCCACGCCGTACTGCCGCATCTCGTTGAACGCCGCAATCAGCTTGGGGCGCCGGACGGTTGCCGATTCACCATCGACGCCGATCAGGTCGAGGCCGACCAGCCTGTCAAATGCCTTGTCGTCGTTGACCAGTCGCCGGGCCTGCGCGGTGGTCATCTGTTCGGGCTTCTCCAGAGCCCAGCTGCCCACGATCGCCGATTCCACCCCCAACACGTCGGCGAGGCTGTTGCCTTGTTCCCACGCGCTGAGCATCTCGTGGACGTGGGCGATGGTGTAACCGCGGTTGAGCAGCGAGGTGACCAGTCGCAGCCGGGTCAGATGGGTGTCGTTGAACAGCGCGATGCGCCCCACCCGCAGTGGCGGATGCAGCAGGCCTCGGTCCCGATAGACCCGGATGTTGCGGGTGGTGGTGTCGGCGAGGCGGGCCAGTTCCTCGAGGCGATAGTCGCCGGACGCGGCAATGCCGTGTGGTTGAACCGCGGCATCGAACAGTTGCGACACGGCGGACTCGATGACGTCCCGGGATCCCCGCCGCACCATCTTCGGCGCGCGGCGCAGCCCGGACAGGATCGTGGCGATGGTTCCCGCCGGTGGGCGCTGTGGCCCGGTGGGTGCCACGTCAGCCGGCGGAGCCGACGAGTTCGGAAACCGCGGTCAGATTCGGCGTTGCCGCCGCTGCCCGGGTCGTGACTTCGTAATCGCCCAGCCGGAAATCGTGCATCTGACGAAGATACTGGGTGGCGAAGCCCGGGTACATCGACGCGTTGAACCCATCGGCGGTCAGGTACCAGCTGTTGCAGCCCGACATCCACGTCGTTCTGGTCAGGCGCTTCTGCAGTAGCTTGTTGTACCGGCGCTGTACTTCGGCCTTCACATCGAGTGCTTTCAGGTCGCGGGCAAGCAGCGTGGTGATCCCGGCGACGGCGTAGTCGATTTGGCCTT
Organism: uncultured Actinomycetota bacterium; assembly: GCA_963758775.1. GTDB lineage: Bacteria > Actinomycetota > Actinomycetes > Mycobacteriales > Mycobacteriaceae > Mycobacterium. The sequence continues at coordinate 414,478 of CAVWWU010000006.1, read as the reverse complement.
CGGCATAGACCAGCAGCGAGTTGTGCCCGGGGCCGGAATTGGGCCCGGACATGAAGAACAGATTGGGATAGCCGTGCGCGTTGATGCTCTTGTAAGCCTGCGCGCCACCTGCCCATTCATCGGCCAGCCGGCGACCGCCCGTACCGGTGACCGGATACGGCGGACCGGTCAGGTGGACGTCATAGCCGGTGGCGAAGACGATGGCGTCCAGATGATGTTCGATGCCGTCGCTGGTCCGGATGCCGGCCGGGCTGATGGTCGCGATCGGCCAGTCGATCAGCTTGCAGTTGTCGCGCTGCAGCGCCGGATAGTAGTCACTGGAGATCAGCATGCGCTTGCAGCCGGGGGTGAAGTCCGGGGTGAGTTGGCGACGCAACCACGGATCGCTGACCCGCATCCGTAGGTGCGCCTTGCCCAGGCGGGCGACCAGTCCGGTCAGCGGGGTGTTCCACACCAGAGCGGTCGCGCTCACCTCGTGTCCCCAGAACAGTGCCTGACGGGCAAGATGTTGCGCGGCAGGCACTTTGGCGAACAGCCGCTGGGCCAGCGGCGGGGTCGCGATGTCCAGTCGGGGCAGCACCCAGCCGGGGGTGCGTTGGAACACCTTGACGAACTCGGCTTGCTTCACCAACTCCGGGATGATCTGGATGGCGCTGGCCCCGGTGCCGATGACCGCCACCCGCTTACCTGCGAAGTCGTAGCTGTGATCCCAGTTGGCGCTGTGGATCCTGTGTCCCTCATAGGTGTCCAGACCGCGGATGTCGGGCAGCTTGTAGTCCGGCAACGGCCCGGATGCCAGTACGACGGTCCGGGCCTGGAATGCTTTGCCCCCTTTGGTTTTCAGCGTCCAGGTCCCGACGTCCTCCTGGTACTTCAGGCCGTTCACTTCAACGCGGAACCGGATGCGCCGCCGCAGGTCGAAATGGTCGACCATGTCCTCGATGTGCTGGCGGATCTCGCCGGACGGCGAGTAGGCGCGAGACCACTTCGGGTTCTTTGCGAACGAGAACGAATAGAGCAGCGACGGAATGTCGCAGGCCGCGCCGGGATAGGTGTTGTCGCGCCAGGTTCCGCCGACCCGGTCCGAGCGGTCCAGGATGACGAAATCGTCGAGCCCGGCGTCGGCGAGTTTGATGGCCGTGCCGATGCCGGTGAACCCGGCACCGACGATGACGGTGTCGTAGACGTGGGCGGACATCGGTGCTCCTCTCAGGCGGCCGGCTTGTGGGTGAGTTCCTTGAACCAGCTGGGAATCGGCCGCAGCAATGCCCTCGGGTAGCGATCGGAGGCCCAGACCATCGGATTGGCAACCCAGTGGTACGGATTGCCCGGGTTGACCACCATCCGGCTGTGCAGCTTCAGGATCTGGTAAGTCGGTACCCGCCAGGTGGTTCGGCCGCGTTCGCCGAGCGTCTTGAACCGTTTCACGGCGTTGTACAGCTTCTCCGGTTGCAGGCCCATGTCGATGATGTTGTTGCGCATCCGATTCAGCAGAGGCATATACATCAGGGCGCCGATGATCAGGCCCGGTGAGGCGACGCTGCCGACGAATTCGACGGCCAGTCGCCGCAGGCTGGACTGCCCGATGATGTCGAGAACAGCGAAATCGACGGCAATGTGCCGTGATTCGTCGTTGTTGATCTTCTCGAATACCTGGTGGCAGACCGGGTCGTGGACCTCTTCGAGCAGGAACTTGAGCAGCGCACCGTCGAGGGCTACCTCGAGCATCGGGATGACGGTACCGAGCAGCGACAGCGACATGCCGTCGGAGAAGGTGTCCAGCCACTCGATCGCCAGCCGGATGTTGACATTGGGTTCGGGCATCTCGCCGTCATCGAGCATGCCCCACCGCTTCATGAGGGCCAGTTCTGCGTTGGCGTGCCGTTGTTCCTCGGCATGGAAGTAGCGGTAGATCTCGGCGATCGTCGGGTTGGGCGCCTTCTTGACCATGGCCGCGAAACCGCGGGCGCCGACGTTCTCGATCCAGCACAGGTCGGCCATGAAAGCCTTGAGTCCGGGCCGCATTTCATCGGTGATGGTCTCCGCGCCGGGCGCGTCCCAGTCGATGTCCGCCAGCGCCCACTGATGATCTTTGATCTTGACCAGAATCTGGTCCATGTCGAGTGCCATCGTGGTCCTCTCGGTTCGGTTGCCGATCAGTGCTGATCTGCCCGGGCGGTGATCCGGCTGGTGAGGCCGACCGCGCGGGTGTAGACCGTCGGGGTCAGCCGTTTGATGTTCCAGCCGATCCACGCGTCCGGCTGAGGCATGCAGTACAAGCCGCCGCGGTCATTGGTGTCCAGGCACATGCGGGCCACCCGCTCGGCGGAGAACCCCGTCCAACGCATCAGCCGGTCGGCCAATTGCGTTGACGCCATGGTGATCCGCCCCGCCTGCAAGATGTTGGTCTTGACGAACGTCGGGCACAACGCGGTGACATTGATCCCGGTCCCCGACAGTTCGGCCGCCAGGGTCTCCGACAGCGACAGCACCCCGGCCTTGCTGACGTTGTAGGCGGCCATCCCCGGCGCGGCACCGAATGCGGCGGCGGAGGCGACGTTGATGATGCCGCGCGGACGGTCACCGCTACCGGCCCGCAGGATCGGCGCGAATACGTGACATCCGTGGATCGGGCCCCACAGGTTCACCCCGAGCACCCAGTTCCAGTCCTTGATGTCGGTTTCGCCGATCGGGGTGCCGCCCGCGCCGACGCCGGCGTTGTTGATCACCAGGGTCGGCGTCGATTCGAACCACTGCTGCGCCCGCTCGGCCAGTTGGGCGACATCGTCGACCCGGGAGACGTCACAGCGGGTGGCCGTTGCTCGGCCGCCGGCCGCCGTGATGGTGTCTGCCGTTGCCTGTGCGGCGATTTCGTTGATGTCGCTGCACACGACGCGGCCCCCGCGACGGGCCAGTTCGATGGCGAATGCCGCGCCGATTCCGCTGCCGGCGCCGGTGACGACGGCGTCGGCGTGCTCGCTGCGCTTCGGGGCGCCGCCGAACATGCCCATGGTCAGCTCACCGCCCGCTCGAGTCGCCGGCACTCGAGCGCCGCGGTGAGAAACTCCGCGGCTCGCCGCAGGGCCGGGGCCGCCTCCGAGGAGATCTTCGGTAGCGCCTGGAATACGTGGACCTGGTCTGCAAACACCTGCAGTTCGCAGTCTCCGCCAGCGGCACGGATGTCGGCAGCCAGGGTGCGGGCGTCGGCCACCAGCATCTCGGCGCTGCCGGCCTGGATGAGGGTCGGTGGCATGACCCGGCCGCCCGCGACGTTCAGGGTGAGCCGGGGATCGCTGAGATCGGTTTGGGCGCAGTACAATCCGATCATCTTCTGTGCGTCGCTGGCACGGATGGCGGGGTCGGGGTGCAGGGTCTCGCGGACCCGGGACAGCCGGAATGTCAAGTCGTATAGCGGAGAGAACATGGCCAGCGCTACCGGATGGTCGACGTCGTGCTGCAGCAGGAGGCCGACGGCCAGGTGTCCGCCCGCCGAGTCGCCCGCGATCACCATCCGGTCCGCGGAAAGCCCTTGCTGCCCGGTGAGCCAGTCCCAGCCGGAACGTATATCGACTGCGGCAGAGGGGAATCGGTGCTCCGGTGCCAACCGGTAGTCAATGCAGAACACCGGCAACCCGGTCAGCCGGGACAGCTGGCCGGTCAGCCGGCGGTGGGTCCGCGGCGAGCAGAGCACGTATCCGCTTCCGTGGATGTAGTAGAGCGCAGCATCGGATCTGGTTACGTTGCTTGCCCTGACCCATTCCCCGACGACCCGACGCCCGTCGTCGAGCCTGGTGTCGACGCGCGTGACCTCGACGCCGCGCAGCGAGGCGCCGAAGGTATCCATCACGCGGGAAACGATCTGCCGCGATGCCCACACTCCCCAGGCGCGGTCCGCCGGAAGCACCGAGCTGATTTGCCGCAGGGTGAGGCTGCTGACAGCGGCTGCCGCACGTGATCGCAGCGACCCGCGAGCCGAGGGGATCGTGATGTCGAGACGCGGGTGAGCCTGCATGGAACCTCCGTTTCCCGGGCGTCCACATATGCAACAGCTAGTGATGACATTTGTCAATGGCACCATTGGTCGGATGCCTGTTGCGGGCCCAAGCGCCGGTCTAACGCGGGGTGTAACCCGCGCCCGTATCACTTGGCATGACTGCTCCGATGCTTCGGAAACGTGCCGTCGCGGCGTTGGCGTTGAGTGCGCTGTCGGTGGCCGGATGTTCGGCCCCGGCGCCTCCGACCGCCGCGCCCTCCATGTCGATGCCGTCCGTGTCGGTCACCGCACCGGCGGCGCCGGTGAGCGGCGACCAGGTCAACATCGACGGCTTCGCGTTTGCCCCGGCGACGCTCACCGTGCATGCCGGTACCACCGTCACCTGGACCAACCACGACGAAGAACCGCACACCGTTGCGGCGAACGACGGGTCTTTTCACTCGCCCGGGATGGGGACGGGGGCTACGTTCTCGCACACCTTCGCCGCGGCAGGAACTTTCGAATACGTCTGCTCCATTCACCCGATGATGCACGGCACCGTGCTGGTGACCCCATGACACGTGACCCGAATACGATGAGCCGCCGTCAGCTCATTCGGCACTCGGCATGGTTTGGAGCCGCGGTCGGGTTCGCCGTGGCCGGCGGCGAAGTCCTGTCACACGTCGCGGGTTCCGCCGGCGCCGAGCACAATCAAGCCCGGCCCACCCTGCGCTTCGCCCAAGTCAGCGACAGTCACATCGGATTCTCCGGGCCGGCCAACCTTAACGTCGCCGACACGTTCGGCCATGCGATCGATCGCATCAATAACCTCGGTTACACACCGGATTTCGTCATTCATACGGGCGACATCACGCACTTGGCCACTCCGGGGCAATTCGACCAGGCCAAGCAGATGATGAGTGGCCTGAAAACGCCGCACGTCTTCACCGTTCCCGGCGAACATGACTCCGTCGATGATGCGGGTCAGAAGTACCGCACCGTTTTCGGCGCCGGCAGCACCGGCGACGGCTGGTACAGCTTCGACATCGCCGGCGTGCACGTGATCGCGCTGGTCAATACGCTGAACCTGAAGAAGCTTGGCCATCTGGGCGTCGACCAACTGGAGTTCGTCCAAAAAGATGTCGCGCGATTGTCGAACGACACGCCCATCATCGTGGTCAGCCACATACCACTGTTCGCGATGTACCCGGACTGGGGCTGGGGCACCGACGACGCCACCCAGGCGCTGAGTTATCTGCGCCGGTTCTCCTCCGTCACCTGCCTCAACGGCCATGTCCACCAACTGTTTTCCAAGACGGAAGGCAACGTGACCTTCTACAGCGGAACAACTACCGCCTACCCGTTGCCCCATCCCGGCGACGGCCCGGCGCCGAAGCCGGTCACGTTGCCCGCCGGGAAGCTCGTCGACGCGCTTGGCATCCGTGAGGTGAGCTATCAGCACGGCGACCAAGCCCTGGCACTGAAAGAACTTACACTGCAATGAATTTCCTCATTCGTCTGGGGCTGGCGCTGTCCCTGATCGTCAGCGCCGCCAGCCACGCCTACCTGTACGTCCATGGCTACCAACACATCCCGAAGATCGGCACCGCCTTCCAGGTCCAGGCCAGCATCTTCTTCGCACTGGCCGTGCTGATCCTGGTCGGCGGTCCGGACTGGCTGCGCTGGGTCGCCGCCGCCGGCGCCGGCGGTTCCCTTGTGGCCTTCGTCCTGTCCAGGACGGTCGGGCTTCTCGGCTTCACCGAGATGGGCTGGGAGCCATCGCCTTACGCCGCCGGCAGTGTCGTCGCCGAGGTGCTGACGGTGCTGTTCTGGGCTAGTGGGTTGGTCGGATGGCGGGCGGCCGGCCGAGTCGGCGCGCGACAAACTGGATAGTGTGGTTTTCGGATTATTTGATCACAGCACCGGAGACTCGCACGCGGTGGCGTCGGATTTGAACACTCTGGGTTCAACGATCAGCGAAGCTGATGCGGCCGCAGTGGCCCCCACGACGGGTTGGCTGCCCGCGGCCGGCGATGAGATCTCGGCGGCGGCCGCGAGAGTGCTTGGGGCGCATCCCCAGCAGTTCCACGCCCAGCGCCGCCGTCGCGGCGCTGGCCGGCGTCAGTCAGGATGTCGTGAATGCCTTTGGCACCGGCCATTTCCTGACGGGACTCCAAGACTTCGCCCTAGCGCCCACGAGCATCTTGGACGGCTTCCTCAACTGGTATCCGGCGAGTCCGCCGAACAGTTTTATCGACCCGTCAAGCGATCTGCTCACCGGCACCACCGGCACCACCCAACCCGGCTTCGGCAGCGCCGGGCTTGCCCTGCAGGTGATCGACAGCATCGCGGCCGCCCTGGGCACCGGCTCCGGCTAGCGGCCTAAGCGGCCGGGCAGGTGACGTCGATGGTGAAGTCCTTGCTGACTTGCTGACCGGAATTGTCCACGCCGGTGGCGGTTCCGGCGATTCTGTAGGTGTCGCCGCTTTTGACGGCGGTGGCGCTGTTGCCGGGAGCACCCTCGGTGAAGCTCAGAACGACCCCGTTGAGGGTGCCGAGTCCGGCATTGTGGACGGCCGACCCGTCCCGCTCGAGTCCGACGATGACCCCGGTGAGTACGTCGCCGATCGCAATCGAGAACTTGCCGTTCGTCATTGAGCACACCACTGGGCCCCCGACGTTCTGGGGCTGACCGCCGATGGTGACCTGCGGTTGCCCGGCGGCGGCGGGGCTCGCGTTGGGTGTGGGGAGCGCGCGGCTCGGATTCGATGCCGTGCTGGACGACGACGGGGCCGCCGCCTTGTTGTCGCCGGAGCATCCGGCGATGCTCGTGACGATCGCTGCCGCGCCCATGGCGATCAGCAGCTCACGCTTGGTCAAGTTGTCCTCGCAGGCCGCCGATAAATGCCTGCGACTCTTCCCACGTCGGCAGGACGCCCGACGCGCGCACTTCGGCGAAGGTGGGAGCCGCCGCATCGCGGTCGGACAGCGAAAAGGCGACGCCGTCGATCACGGGCCAATCGATTGCCAGGTCGGGATCCATGGCGCGGATGGTGTGCTCGCGCTGGGGATTGTATTCCGACGAGCACAGGTACATGATCGTGGAATTGTCTTCCAGCGCAAGGAAACCGTGCGCCAGTCCTTCGGAGATGTAGATCGTCCTGCGGTCGGTGTCGTTGAGCAGAACCGAGTCCCAGCGGCCGAAAGTCGGTGAGCCCAGCCGGACGTCGACGACGACATCGAACACCGACCCGGCCACGCAGGTCACATATTTGGCCTGGCTCGGTGGCACCTGGGCGAAGTGCAAGCCGCGCAGCACGCCGGCCGACGACACCGAGCAGTTGGCCTGCCGGACGTCCAGGCCATGACCGGCGAAGCCGGTGAACTCACGGTCGGTGAGCCATTCGAAGAAAAAGCCGCGGGAGTCGCCGTGAATCGTGGGAGTGATCTCCCAGGCGCCCGAGATTGCCAGCTCTCGAACCTTCATGTTATTTACCGCGTCCTTCGTAACGGGCCTCGGTGGCGTCCTTCAATGGGCGCCACCACCACTCGTTGTTCTGGTACCAGGCTATGGTGGCCTCGAGCCCCTCGCTGAAGTCGGTATGCTTTGGGGCCCAATGCAATTCGTCATACAGGGCGGAGGGGTCGATGGCGTACCGCAAGTCGTGCCCGACGCGGTCGGGGACGTGGTCGAAATCGTCGGGGTCCCGGCCCATCATCTTGAGCAGAGTGCGCAGCACAGTCAGGTTGTCCCGCTCGCCTTCGGCGCCGATGAGGTAGGTGCGGCCGATCTGTCCTTTTTCAAGGATCCGCCGCACCGCGCTGTTGTGGTCGTCGACGTGGATCCAGTCGCGGACGTTGGCGCCGCTGCCGTACAGCTTGGGCCGCCGGCCGGTGAGCACATTGGTGATCTGGCGCGGGATGAACTTCTCGACGTGCTGATACGGCCCGTAGTTGTTGGAGCAGTTGGAAATCGTCGCCTGCACGCCGTAGGACCGGACCCAGGCGCGGACCAGGACGTCGCTGGCGGCCTTGGTGGCCGAGTACGGGCTCGACGGGTTGTAGGGCGTCGATTCGGTGAAGCGAGTCGCGTCGTCGATTTCGAGGTCGCCGTAGACCTCGTCCGTGGAGACATGGTGCAGCCGCACGCCGTGTCGCCGGACCGCCTCCAAGACGGTGAACGTCCCGATGACGTTGGTGCGCAGCGTCAGCTCCGGGTCGTCCAGCGAGTTGTCCACGTGTGTTTCGGCGGCGAAATGCACCACCGCGTCGGACTCGGCGACCAGCCGGGAAACCAGCTCGGGGTCGGCGACGTCGCCCTCGACCAGCCTGACGGAATCGGCGACGTGGTCGAGGGACTCGCGCCGGGCGGCGTAGGTCATGGCGTCCAGTACCGTGACCGCGTCCTCGGGGTGCTCGCGCACTGTGCTGTGCACGAAGTTGGCGCCGATGAAGCCGGCGCCACCGGTCACCAGCAGCCGCATGGTCAAAGACCATAGCGGAGGTGCTAAACGAGCAGTCGCCCGCCTAGTTCGCCCAGTACCTGCAGGAGCTTCTCCTCCGGCCAGCCGTCCAGGACCTGGATCCCCACATGGTCGGCCCCGGCTTCCAGGTGCTCGTCCAGACGCTTGACGATGGCGTCGGGTGTGCCGTAGGCGACCATGGCGTCGACCAGCTTGTCGCTGCCGGGCCTGCGGACGTCGTCCTCGGTGAATCCCAGCCGCAGCCAGTTGTTCACGTAGTTGCTCAGTCCCAGGTAGTGCTCGAGGTACCGGCGACCGATCGTTCGCGCTTCGTCGCGGTCGGTGGTCAGCACCACCTTGTGCTCGGGTGCCAGGAACACCGAGCTTCCTACCAGCTCACGGGCCTTAGCCGTGTGCTCGGGCGTGGTCAGATACGGATGTGCTCCCGCACTGCGTTCCGCCGACAGCCGCAGCACCCGGGGGCCCAGCGCGGCCAGTACCCGACGGCTGGTCGGCACCATTGCGCCGTCGAGTTCGTCGAGGTAGCTGACCAGCGCGTCGTAGGGCTTGGTGTAGTCCTCTGCGTGCTCGCGATGCCCCACCCCGATCCCGAGCAGGAACCGGCCGGGGTGGGCGCTTTCGATCCGCTGATAAGACTCGGCGACTTCCGGAGCGGGCGCCGTCCAGATATTCACGATCCCGGTCGCCAGCTGCACGGAGTCCGTCCCGGCCAGCGCGGTGTCGACCCAGGACAGATCCGCGTCCGGTGAGCCGCCGATCCAGATCGCGCGATAGCCCAGCGATTCGATCTGCGCGGCGAGCTCGGGGGTGATCGAACGAGTGGGTAGCCAGGCGCCGTACCGGCCGAGGTCGGGTTTGAGTGAAACTGTGCCGGTCATCGGATCCTCTCGGCGTTGAGCTCAGCTGCGATTCAGTCCGAGCGGCCCCGCCAGTTCGGCGAGGGCCGGAACCAGGTTTTCATCTTTGGTGAGGATCTGCACAGGCACGTGGTCCGCGCCGGCGTCGAGGTGCTCGGTGAGCCGGGCGGCGATCGCCTCGGGCGTGCCGTAGGCGACCACCGCGTCGACCAGCCGGTCACTGCCCGGACGGGTGACCTCGTCCTCGGTGAACCCGAGCCGCTTCCAGCTGTTGCGGTAATTGGCCAAATTGAAATACATGTCGAGCGCTCGACGACCCACCGTGCGGGCCTGCTCCGCGTCGGTGGTGAGCACCACCTTGTGCTCAGGCGCCAAAAACGCCGACGGGCCGATCAGTTCACGGGCCCGGGCGGTGTGCTCGGGAGTGGTGAGGTAGGGGTGCGCACCGGCGCTGCGCTGCGCGGAAAGCTCGAGGACCCGCGGGCCCAGCGCCGCCACCACGCGCCGGTCGGCGGGCACGCCGTACTCGTCGAGCTGGTTCAGGTAGTCCACCAGCGCGTCGTACGGCTTGCGGTATTCGCTGATCGCCTCGCGGTGGCCGACGCCGATGCCCAGCAGGAAGCGGCCGGGATAGGCCTTGTCGATCCGGTGGAACGACTCGGCCACCGGCTTGGCGGCCGCCGTCCAGATGTTGACGATGCCCGTGGCGACCTGCAACGTCGTCGTCGCCTCGAGGATGGGTTCGACCCAGGCCAGCTCGGCCGGTGGCGAACCCCCTACCCAGACGGCCCCGTAGCCCAAGGCTTCAATCTCTTTGGCTTGCTGGGGAGTCACTCCGCGTCCGAACGATCCGAACCGGCCCAGATTTGGCTTGGAGGTCATGATGCAATCCAACCTAGGGCCCGGTGCCGCTATTCCTCCGCCGCTTCATCCTCGACGGCATCGACTTCTTCGAAGGGGGGCGCCTCCAGCGGCAGCAGCACGATGAACCGCGTATCGCCGGGCACGGACTCCACCCGCAGATCGCCGCGATGTTTCTTGACGACGATGTTGAATGCCAGGTCCAGCCCGAGGCCGGTGCCTTCGCCGAACGGCTTGGTGGTGAAGAACGGCTCGAAAATGTGCTCGCGAATGTCCTCGGGGATCCCGGGGCCGGTGTCGCAGATCTCGACCCGGGCCATTTTGTCGCCGTCGCGGCAGGTGCGGACCGTCAGCGTGCCGCCCTCGTCGCCCATCGCGGCGATCGCGTTGTCGATGATGTTAGTCCACACCTGATTGAGATCGCCTGGATAGCAAGGGATTTGGGGAAGGGACTTATCCAGCTCCTTGTTCACCACGATGGGTTTGCCGGTTTTGCCGCTGTCTTTCCCCAGCCGGTCGGCGAACATGGTCAGCGTGCTGCGCAGCCCTTCGTGGATGTCGGCAACCTGGAATGGCGCGCGGTCCATCTGCGAATACTGCTTGGCGTCGGCGACCAGCTGAGAAATCCGCTTGCTGGCTTCCGAAATCTGATTCAGCAACAGTTCGCCATCGATGGTGTAGTTGAGCCAGCGGATCGCCTTCTCCAGCGATGCCGACGCGTCGAGCTCGTCGGCGATCGCGGCTATTCGTTCCAGCCAATCCACGTCGATGCCGCCTTCGACGAACGTCGGTGCCAGGTCCCACCCGTCGTCGATGCCATGGTCTTCGAGCCACTGACCGACGGCATCCTCGTGGTCGGCGGTCTCCAGCGCCGCCAGGTGCTGTGACGCCGCCTTGGCGACCTGCTCGGCGATCTGTTCCTGCAGCCGCACCAAACCACGCAGCGCCTGCGGGGTGATGGTGCCGTCGGCCAGCATCAGCATTTTCTGCCGCATCCCGGCGATCCGTACCCGGAGGTCGGCGGCGGCGCGAACACTGGCGGCCGCGGGATTGTTGAGCTGATGGGTCAGCCCGGCCGACAACCGGCCCAACGCCAGCAGCTTCTCCCGATTGTCGATGATCCGGCGGGTCCGGTCGGTGCCGACGGCGATGCCGTCGAGCAGGTGGACCGCCATGGGGAACTGGTCCTTCATGAACTGGGCGAATACGGGCGCATCCATCACGAAAAACCGCGACGGCTTGGTCACGTGCACCGAAGCGTCGTAGCTCTTCTGGTTCCCGCCGGTGAACGCTCGCCAGGCCCCGCAGTACACGCCGCGCTGCGAGGTGCGGTTGGTTTCGATGTCCTGGCCGCCGGAGAGCTTGGACATCATCAGCTCACCCTCGATGAGGACGTAGAAGCAGGTCGCCGGTTCGCCCTCGACGCAGATCGGGCCCGGTTGGTAGTTCTCGATTTGCCCGTTGGTGCACAACACCGCGAGCTGCTCGTCGGTCAGGGCCTCGAAGAGGAACAGGCTGCGCAGCTCGTCGGGCTCGCACGGTGTCGTCGCGGTCATGGCGTCACGACTCCGAAAGGTAGCGATGCACCAGCATCACGGCCATCGATCCCTCGCCGACCGCTGCCGCGACCCGCTTGGCGGACTCGGAACGTACGTCGCCGGCGACGAACACGCCGGGCACGCTGGTTTCCAGGTGGTGCGGTGGGCGGTCGAGCGTCCAGCCGCACACGTTGCGCAGATCCGGTCCGGTGAGGATGAAGCCATGGCCGTCGCGGGCCAGGACTCCGTCGAGCCAGTCGGTGCGCGGCGCCGCGCCGATGAAGATGAACATCCGGCCGCAGCCGACCTCCTCGGTCTCTCCGGTCCGGCTGTCCACCAAGGTCAGCTTCTCCAGATGGTCGGTGCCGGTGGCGCACTGCACTTCGGTACAGGTGCGGACCGTGATCTTGGGGTTCTGCTCGATCTGCTGGATGAGGTAGTAGGACATCGAGGCTTCCAGCGACGGGGCGCGCACCAGGATGGTCACCGAGTTGGCCTCGCGGGACAGGTGCATCGCGGCCTGGCCGGCCGAGTTGGCCCCGCCGATGACGTAGACCTCCTCGTCCTTGCACTCCGAGGCGACGGAGGTGGCCGCTCCGTAGTAGACGCCGCGGCCGACCAGCTCCTCGCACCCGGTTGCGGCCAATTGGCGGTAGGCCACGCCGGTGGCCACGATGACCGCGTGTGCGTCGATGGAGCCGCCGTCGGCGAACCGCACCGTGCGCGCGCTGCCGTTGATCTCCAACGCGCAAGCCGAACGAGCGGTGATGATTTCGGCGCCGAATTTCTCCGCCTGCAGGCGTGCCCGCTGGGCCAGTTGGCCACCCGATACGCCGTCGGGGAAGCCCAGGTAGTTCTCGATGCGTGAGCTCTGCCCGGCCTGACCGCCGGTGGCGGTGCTCTCGATGAGCACCGTGCGCAGTCCTTCCGAGGCGCCGTACACCGCAGCCGCCAGGCCGGCCGGTCCGCCGCCGATGACGACCAGGTCGTAGAACTCCTGCGAGGGTGTCGTGGTCAGGCCCAGGGTGTTGGCCAGTTCGGCGTCGGTGGGTTCGACCAGGGTGGTGCCGCGTTCGGTGACGACGACCGGCAGGCGAAGGCCGTCCTCGCCGGCGGCCTGCAGCAGCCGCTCGCCTTCCGGCTCGTCGGCCATGAACCAGTTGTAGTAGAGCCCGTTGCGGGCCAGGAAGTCGCGGACCTGCCAAGACCGCTCCGACCAGCGGTGCCCGACCACCTTCGTGTGCGGGATGGGACGCTCCGGCGCCCGCTTCCAGGCGTCCAGCAGTGCGTCGATGACGGGATAGAGCTTCTCTTCGGGCGGATCCCACGGCTTGAGCAGATAGTGGTCGAGGTCGACGACATTGATCGCATCGATGGCGGCGTGGCTGTCGGCGTAGGCGGTCAGCAGCACCCGGCGCGCCGCCGGGTAGAGGTCCATCGCCTGTTCCAGGAATTCGATGCCCGTCATCTGCGGCATCCGGAAGTCGGCGATGAGGGTGGCGACCGTCTCGCCGCGCAGCTTGAGTTGCTTGAGAGTTTCCAGGGCGTCGTGGCCGGATTCCGCACGCACAATGCGGTGCTCCTCGCCGTATTTTCGGCGCAGGTCCCGGGCCACCGCGCGGGACACCGACGGGTCGTCGTCGACGGTCAGCATCACGGGTTTGCGCGTACCCGCGTCGGGATTCGAGGGATTTGATGGATTCGTCATCGCAGTCAAGTATGCGCTCGTCAGACGCCTCGTGGCGGGGCGAGGAAGCAGCCGTCGTTGTTAGGCGCGCTCGTCGACGGTTGTCGACCCGGGATTTTTTGCTGGGCAGCGCTCCCGCCGCCCGGCGTGGTCGGCCGAACGGGTTGGTTCGCGGGACCGCGAGCCGAGTCACATGAATCCGGCCGGCGCGTCGCGGCATGTTCAAACACCTGCGACGATGTCGTCAGAGCGCTATGGTGCTGAGTCAATTGCCAATGTGTTGCCGCCGGAGGGCACGTTGCCTGAAACATCGTTCGGGAACTACCAGCTGATCGAGTTGCTGGGCCGTGGCGGTATGGGCGAGGTCTGGCGGGCTCACGACACCGTCATCGACCGGACGGTCGCGATCAAGATCTTGCCCGCCGAGATCTCCAAAGACGCGATGTTCCAGGAACGGTTCCGCCGCGAAGCCCATGCGGCCGCGCGGTTGAACAGCCCGCACATCGTGCCGATCCACACGCACGGGGAAGTCGACGGGCGCCTGTTCGTCGACATGCGCCTGATCGAGGGCACGAACCTGCAGTCCATCGTCGAATACGGCCCGTTGGCCCCGGCCCGCGCGGTGCGAATCATCGAGCAGATCGCCAAGGCATTGCACGCGGCGCACAAGGTCGGACTGCTGCACCGGGATGTCAAGCCGTCGAACATTTTGATCGACGATGATGACGACGACTATGCGTATCTGATCGACTTCGGGATCGCTCTCACGATCGGTGAGCGAGGGCTGACCACCCATGGCGACGTGATCGGGACGTTCCATTACATGGCCCCCGAGCGGTTCAAGTCCCACGAGCAGGGCGCGGCCCCGCTCGACGCCCGCTCCGATATCTACTCACTGGCCTGTGTGCTTTATCAGTGCCTGACCGGAAGGCAGCCATTTCCTGGGCACGAGCTCGAGTATCAGATCGCGAACCATCTCTTCAGTGCTCCGCCACGGCCGTCGAAAATAAACCCCTCGTTGGGGCCCGGCTTTGACTCCGTCATCGCCAAGGGCATGGCCAAGGACCCTCGCGATCGCTACCGGACGGCCGTGGAGTTCGGGCATGCCGCGCGCGGCGTCGTCACCATGCCCATGCCGATGCCGTCGTCGCGGGTCCAGGAGGCGACAGGCCCCGAACGGATCGACGTGCCACGCCGCACCGAGGGCTTTGGGAGTGGCCAGTTCCCAGCACAGCTGCCCGACGGCGTGCAGACCACCGAGCGTCGAGTGCCCGACCTGGGCATTGATACGCGGCCGGAAACCCCCGACATGCTCTGGGGGGAGCCGGTGGACGGGGACCCGCCCGCGGCGCCGACGTCGATCCCCCCGGCCCCGCCGGATGCTCCCTCGCCGAAATCCGCGCGACCTTGGTGGCGCCGCAGAGATGTCGTCATCACAGGTTCGGCCCTGCTTGCCGTCGTCGCGGTCGCCCTCACCGTCGTGTTCGGCTTCCTCACCCACGACTCGACGCACAACCCCCGGCAAAAGGCATTGCCCTTCAGCGGGCTGCGTAAGCCGGAAGGCCTGACGGTGGACGGTGCCGGCAACATCTACGTCGGCGACACTGTGCACAACAGGGTGTTGGCGTTGCCGGCGGGCAGGAAGATTCCGGTTGAGCTGACGTTCGACCGCGGATTTTCGCTCAGCGCTCCGACGGGCGTGACCACGGACAACGACGGCGGCGTGTATGTCAACGACGCCGGCAACAAGCGGGTCGTTCGGTTCAAGCGGCCTGACTTCGGCGCCGGTGATTTCTCTGTCGGCCAGCCGTTGACACTCAACTTTCCGCCCCTCGGGCACCCGACCGGCCTGACGGTGGGCAAGGACCACAGCGTCTACGTCACCGACACCAGCTCCAACACGGTGCTGAAATTGCCTCCGGATCCAGGGGCGGAGGCTGTGCCCGTCCCGTTCACTGGCCTTAGCGCTCCGACAGGCTTGACGATGGGCGAGGACGAAACCCTCTACGTCGCCGACGGCGGCAACAACCGGGTGCTCAAAAAGCCAAAGGGAGAAGACCAATCGCCGCTGCCCTTCGTGGGCCTGCGAGATCCCGGCGGTGTGACGCTGGACAGCCAAGGCGCCGTGTACGTCACGGACAGTGGGGACAACCGCACCCTGAAACTGCCATCCGGGTCCGTCGACGCCAGCGAGCAGGAGGTATTGCCGTTCTCCGGCCTCGACTACCCGTGGGGCCTGGCAGTGGGCAACGACGGCACGGTCTACGTCGCGGGCCACAACGACAAGATTCTGGAACTGTCGCCAACGTAGTTTCCGGCGCGCGGTGCGCACGCGCCGAGCTCCCACAAGCAGCGTTTTGCGTGCAGGGCGACGGTGCGGGTATCGTGAACCAACGGTGCGGCTCCGCACCGACTTTTTTGCGTGCCCAGTCTTAGGAATTTCCTGTCACCGGCTCACGTTTGAAGTCGGAGTGATTGCCGTGCCCAGCGGGAGCACTGACGAAAAGCGAAGGATCGCCAAAAAGTAATGGCCAAGAAGGACGGCGCCATAGAGGTCGAGGGCCGCGTGGTCGAGCCCCTGCCCAATGCGATGTTCCGCATTGAGCTGGAGAACGGACACAAGGTGCTCGCCCACATCAGCGGCAAGATGCGGCAGCACTACATCCGCATCCTGCCCGAGGACCGGGTGGTGGTAGAACTTTCGCCCTACGACCTGTCCCGGGGCCGCATTGTGTACCGATACAAGTAACGAATTACCCAGAGATCTACAGGACAGGACCGAGACTGCCGTGAAGGTGAACCCGAGCGTCAAGCCGATCTGTGACAAGTGCAGGGTGATCCGTCGGCACGGACGGGTCATGGTGATCTGCTCCGACCCACGCCACAAGCAGCGGCAGGGCTGACCAGCCCGGTCGCGCACTTACACAACTGAATGCAGACCTCCCAGCACCAATGAGCGGATTCGCCGCTCATCCACGTCCGGACGGAGGCCGGGCCCCGATCAAGATCGGGAACGGGCTGGGAAAAGACCTCCGCCTAGAAAAAAGAGGAAACGCCACCTATGGCACGACTAGTAGGCGTCGATCTGCCGCGCGATAAGCGGATGGAGATCGCGCTGACGTACATCTTCGGGGTTGGACGCACCAAGTCCAACGAGATCCTGGCAGCGACGGGCATCGACAAGGACCTGCGTACCAGGGACCTGACCGACGACCAGCTCACCCACCTGCGCGATTACATCGAAGCCAACATCAAGGTGGAGGGTGACCTGCGCCGCGAGGTGCAGGCAGACATCCGCCGCAAGATCGAGATCGGCTGCTACCAGGGCCTGCGGCACCGCCGCGGCCTGCCGGTGCGTGGCCAGCGCACAAAGACCAACGCGCGTACCCGCAAGGGCCCCAAGCGCACCATCGCCGGCAAGAAGAAGGCCAGGTAACCCATGCCCCCCGCCAAGAAGGCAGCCTCTGCCCCCAAGAAGGGGCAGAAGACCCGTCGCCGGGAAAAGAAGAACATCCCCCACGGTGCCGCGCACATCAAGAGCACCTTCAACAACACGATCGTGACGATCACCGACCCGCAGGGCAACGTCATCGCCTGGGCGTCGTCTGGTCACGTCGGCTTCAAGGGCTCGCGGAAATCGACGCCGTTCGCCGCGCAGCTGGCCGCCGAGAACGCCGCCCGCAAGGCGCAGGAGCACGGCGTGAAGAAGGTCGACGTGTTCGTGAAGGGCCCGGGCTCGGGCCGCGAGACCGCGATCCGGTCGCTGCAGGCCGCAGGCCTCGAGGTCGGCGCGATCTCCGATGTCACCCCCCAGCCGCACAACGGCTGCCGGCCGCCCAAGCGCAGAAGGGTCTAGGTAAGAAGACATGGCTCGTTACACCGGACCCATCACCCGCAAATCGCGCCGGTTGGGCACCGACCTCGTCGGTGGTTCACAGTCCTTCGAGAAGCGTCCTTACCCGCCGGGCCAGCACGGCCGCGCGCGGATCAAGGAAAGCGAATACCGGCAGCAGCTGCAGGAGAAGCAGAAGGCCCGCTTCACCTACGGCGTCATGGAGAAGCAGTTCCGCCGCTACTACGAAGAGGCGTCGCGCCAGTCCGGCAAGACCGGTGAGGAACTGCTGAAGATCCTGGAAAGCCGCCTGGACAACGTCGTGTACCGCGCCGGGTTGGCGCGCACCCGCCGGATGGCCCGTCAGCTCGTCAGCCACGGGCACTTCAGCGTCAACGGCGTGCACGTCAACGTGCCCAGCTACCGGGTGTCGCAGTACGACATCATCGACGTGCGGGACTCGTCGTTGAACACGGTGCCGTTCCAGATCGCGCGGGAGACGGCGGGCGACCGTCCGCTGCCGAGCTGGCTGCAGGTGGTGGGGGAGCGGCAGCGCATCCTGATCCACCAGCTGCCCGAGCGCGCGCAGATCGACGTGCCGCTCGCCGAGCAGCTGATCGTCGAGTACTACTCGAAGTAACCCAGGCTTCCGCGGCTGCAGCCGCAGCGGCGGGACTTGCGGCGATCGCAAGCGCGGCGAAGCCGGGCGCAGCGGGTCGGCGCAGGACAACAAAGCGGCATCAAATAGCGGGTGCCGAGAAGGAGAACAAGAAACACCATGCTCATTTCACAGCGGCCCACACTGTCCGAGGACATCCTCACCGACAGCCGGTCTCAGTTCGTCATCGAACCGCTGGAGCCCGGATTCGGTTACACCCTGGGCAATTCGCTGCGTCGCACGCTGCTGTCGTCGATCCCCGGCGCGGCTGTCACCAGCATTCGCATCGACGGGGTGTTGCACGAATTCACCACCGTGCCCGGCGTCAAGGAAGACGTCACCGACATCATCCTGAACCTCAAGGGTCTCGTGGTGTCGTCCGAGGAGGACGAGCCCGTCACGATGTACCTGCGCAAGCAGGGTCCGGGTGAGGTCACCGCGGGTGACATCGTGCCGCCGGCCGGCGTGACCGTGCACAACCCCGGCATGCACATCGCGACCCTGAACGACAAGGGCAAGCTCGAAGTAGAGCTCGTCGTCGAGCGCGGCCGCGGCTACGTGCCGGCGGTGCAGAACCGCGCCTCGGGTGCCGAAATCGGCCGTATTCCAGTCGATTCCATCTACTCGCCGGTGCTCAAGGTCACCTACAAGGTGGACGCCACCCGTGTCGAGCAGCGCACCGACTTCGACAAGCTGATCCTGGACGTGGAGACCAAGAGCTCGATCAGCCCGCGCGACGCGCTGGCATCGGCCGGCAAGACGCTGGTCGAATTGTTCGGCCTGGCACGCGAACTCAACGTCGAGGCCGAGGGCATCGAGATCGGGCCGTCGCCCGCCGAGGCCGACCACATCGCGTCGTTCGCGCTGCCGATCGACGACCTGGATCTGACCGTGCGGTCGTACAACTGCCTCAAGCGCGAGGGTGTGCACACGGTCGGCGAGCTGGTCAGTCGCACCGAGTCCGACCTGCTCGACATCCGCAACTTCGGCCAGAAGTCCATCGACGAGGTCAAGGTCAAGCTGCACCAGCTTGGCCTGTCCCTGAAGGACAGCCCGCCGAGCTTCGACCCGTCAGAGGTTGCGGGTTACGACGTCGCCACCGGCACCTGGTCCACCGACAGTGCCTACGACGACGCGGACTACGCCGAAACCGAACAGCTGTAAAACGCCGTCCGGTGACGATGCGGCCGTGCAGCGGCCGCTGAGGAACCGGGCACACATTTGAGAGAAGTCGTCCCGGTCTTACCTGATACGGAGACCGGCCCCGAATAGGAGATAGTCGCAATGCCCAAGCCCACCAAGGGACCCCGCCTCGGCGGATCGTCCGCGCACCAGAAGGCGCTTCTGGCCAACCTGGCCACATCGCTGTTCGAGCACGGCCGGATCAAGACCACCGAGCCGAAGGCGCGGGCATTGCGGCCCTACGCGGAGAAGCTGATCACTCACGCCAAGAAGGGCACGCTGCACAACCGTCGCGAGGTGCTGAAGAAGATCCGCGACAAGGACGTCGTGCACGCGCTGTTCGCCGAGATCGGGCCGTTCTTCGCCGACCGCGACGGCGGCTACACCCGCATCATCAAGGTCGAGGCGCGCAAGGGCGACAACGCCCCCATGGCCGTGATCGAGCTGGTGCGGGAGAAGACGGTGACGTCGGAGGCCGACCGGGCGCGTCGGGTGAAGGCCACCAAGAAGGCTCCCGAGGTGGCAGCGGCGGCGCCGGTGGCGGAAGAGGCCGAGGCCGAGGTGGTTGAGGAGACCCCGGCCGAAGAGGCTGCGACTGAAGCGGCTGCGGTCGAAGAGGCTCAGGCCGAAGAAGCCACCGAAGAGGCTTCTGAGGATTAGCGAAGACGTCCGTCTTCGGCTCGACATCGCCTACGACGGAACCGATTTCGCGGGCTGGGCGGTTCAGGCCGGGCAGCGCACGGTCGCCGGCGTCCTCGATGAGGCGTTGACGACCGTGTTCCGCATTCCGGTGCGGCTGCATGCGGCTGGACGCACCGATGCGGGCGTGCACGCCAATGGGCAGGTGGCTCACGTCGACGTGCCCGTCGACGCGCTGCCGAACGCCTATCCGCGCTCGCCCCGCCCGCGCGATCCGGAGTTCATGCCGCTGCTGCGGCGCCTCGGCGGGTTCCTGCCCGCCGATGTGCGTGTCCTCGACATCGCCAGGGCGCCAGCGGGTTTCGACTCCCGGTTCTCGGCCCTGCGGCGCCATTATCAGTACCGGTTGTCAACGGCGCCGTATGGGGTGGTGCCGCAACTGGCCCGCTACATCACCCCGTGGCCCCGCCCGCTGGACGTGGACGCGATGACGGCCGCCTCGAGAGAATTGTTGGGGCTGCACGATTTCGCCGCGTTCTGCCGGCGCCGCGAGGGCGCGACCACGATTCGCGATCTGCAGCGGCTGGACTGGTCACGCGATGGCGACATGGTCACCGCGCACGTCACCGCCGACGCGTTCTGCTGGTCCATGGTGCGGTCCCTGGTCGGCGCGCTGCTGGCCGTGGGGGAGGGCAGGCGCACGGTCGAGTGGTGTCGTGAATTGCTCACCGCGACAGACCGTTCCAGCGATTTCGCCGCGGCGCCGGCGCGCGGTTTGACGTTGATCGGCGTGGACTATCCGCCGGACGACGAGCTCGCGTCGCGGGTGTTGATCACCCGGGATCTGCGCACCCGCGACTAGAGTTTGCCCGCGACGAAATTAGCTGCCTGGTCCACCAGCCCGGAGCCGATGTAGGCCGGCTGCAGGTGCGACGACCAATGCGCATCGCCACCCGAGCAGATGGGATCGCCGGCCGCGCATTCCTCGATCGTCTTGCCGGCAAAGGCGGGGCTGAAACCGGGGACTCCGCCGAGGATGCGCTGGGTGCCGTTGCCGAACAACGCGACCGCCGCGACATGCTGATCCATCCCCGGCGGCAGCGGGTTGTTGAACCCGAAACCCGGTTTGGTCACCGCGATCACGAGGTCGGCCGCGGCGGCGCCCAGCGAATAGCCGCCGAGCACCTCGCGGGTTGCGGGGCAGCTTTTGGCCATCGATTGCACGTGGGCGCTCATGTCGTTGGAGCCCTTGGCCGGGTCGACGTCGGCGGGGTAGTTCACGCCGTAGGCGCCAACCGGCATGTGCACCTTGGACCGCAGCGAGTTGACGAGTGCGTCGCCGACCAGACCGAGGCCAGGCGGCTCCTCGCGGCCCCGTGCGAAAACCACTTCGGCGCCCGGGCACGCCGCCGATGCCGACGGAGCGGGGGCGATCAACAATGTCGCTGCGAGCGACACCGCCGCTGCGCAGCTGAACAGACGAGACATGTTCACCGACGTCGTCAGCGAACCGCCGTGACCAACCCGGGTTGGGGCGTGCTCGGGGTGCTGGGTGTGCTGGGTGTGTGCACGTCGGGCCCAGAAGGCCCGGGCGCGGGCGCCTGCGGCGCGTAGCCGGGCGACCCGGGCGTCTGCGGTGCGTATCCCGGCGACCCTGGGGTCTGCTGCGGACCATAGCCGGGTGTCTGGGGCCCGTAACCGGGCATCACCGGCCCGTAGCCCGGCACCTGCTGACCGGTCCCGGCCAACAGCCTGGACGCGACGTAGGCCGCCGCCTGGGTGGTGTAAACGGGGACGTAGCCCTCGGTGTGTCCCTCCCAGTCGTTGCCAGGTCCCGCATGGCAGATCGGATCCTGCGGGTTGCACAGGTCGAGCGACTTGGATCCGAACATCGCGCTCTGGGTGGGTAGCGATCCGCCGGCACGGTCAGCGACGTCGCCGAACGTGACGACGGCCGCGATGTTGTTCGCGTACTGCGGGGGCAGCGTGTTACCCCAGTTGAGGCCGCCGATCGGAACACCGGCAACGATGTCCATCACCGACGCGCCCTGCGAGTAGCCACCCAACACGATCTTGGTGTTCGGGCACTTCTCCACGCTCTTCTTGACCCGGTCGATGGTGTCGTTGGCGCCGTCGCCGCCGTGCAGCTGTAGCTTGCTCGCGGCGTAATTCACGCCGTAGGGGAGGATGTTCAGCCCGCCGGTCTGCTGGCGCAGCGAGTCCACGAAGGCGTCACCGACCTTGCCCAGCCCCGGTGGTTCGTTGGTGCCACGCGCGAAGATGACCTCGACGTCCGGGCAGTCGTCGGCGGAGGCCACCTGCATCGCGGCAGGGGCAACTAACAACCCGGTGGCGGTGATCAGCGCGGACGCGCCGACGCCGACCCAGCGGGTCGCTGACCGCGCGCTGCCCGCCCGAGGGGCGCATAAGCGGTGTCGGAGTGAAATCACGACTCGAATTTTACCCGTTACCAGGCACAGCAAAACGTCGCTGAGCTGTGGATAGACCGCCGCAACGTTGCCGAGTGCGGCTTAGCCTGACCAGGTATGACCGATTCGACAAATTTCCCGGGGGTACTTTGAACCGGCAACTGCGTCGCCAGCCCACGACCTGGCTGCATGTCAGCGGCCACCGATTTCTCCTACGCCGTATCGAGTGCGCTTTGCTGCGCCGAGATGTCGACAGCGTCAACCAGCCGCTGCGGACGGACACGGCGGCGTTGGCGCTCGGCTGCGTGCTGGCGGGCGTCGCACTACTGGCCTGCGGCGCCGCGGCTCTGCTGCGCCCGCAGGTGGCCCTGGACCGGGCACAGATTGTGCTGGCTCGCGACTCCGGCGCGCTGTACGTGCGGGTCGGCGATACCTGGCACCCGGTACTGAACCTGGCTTCGGCGCGGTTGATCGCGGCCACGGACGCCAACCCGCAGCCAGTGCCCGATGACGAGTTGGGACGCACCAAACGCGGTCCGCTACTGGGCATTCCGGACGCACCGCAGCTGCTCGGCCGGCCCATTCCCGGCGGCGAAGCGGCGTGGACGATCTGCGACACAAACGGCAGAGCCGGCAGCGCGGCCACGACGATCCTCATCGGGCGCACCGAGGGGTCGTCGGTCCGTCCGCTGGTTCCCGACCGAGCCATGCTGGTGGCCTCCGGCTCTGGTTCGCCGGCTTATCTGCTCTATGGCGGCCGGCGCGCCGTGGTGGATCTCGCCGATTCCGCGGTCGTGCGCGCACTCAGGATGGAGGGCCGCGCGCCGCGCGTCGTCTCGCAGGCTTTGCTGAACGCCGTCCCGGAAGTGCCGGCGATCACCGCCCCACGGATTCGAGGCGCGGGCGGCGTTACGAACGGGCTGCCCGGTTTCACCGTCGGCAGTGTGTTGCGCATCACCCGCGGCGACGGTGACGAGTATTACGTCGTCCTGGCAGGCGGAGTCCAGCGCATCGGCCAGGTGGCGGCGGATTTGTTGCGCTTCGGCGACTCGCAACGCGCCACCAACGTGATCCCGGTGGCACCCGATGCGCTCCGCTCCAGTCCGGTCACCGACGCGTTGCCGGTGTCCCGTTTTCCCGATCGGGCTCCGACCTGGGCGGACAGCAGCGATACGACCTACTGTGTGACCTGGTCACAGCCCGGCGGCGTGGCACTCCTGACAGGCTCCGGGCTGCCGGTGCCTGGCGGCCACCTGCCGGTGACGCTGGCGCAGGCCGACGGCGCGGGCGCCGCGCTGGATGCGGTCTACCTTCCGCCCGGGCGCAGCGCCTACGTACGGGCCGAAAGTGGCACTCGCTACCTGGTCGCCGACACCGGTGTCCGGTTCGCGATCCACGACGACGAGGCCGCGCGCAGCCTCGGCCTGACGGCGGAGGCGCTGCCGGCGCCGTGGCCGATGCTCGCGGCACTGCCGGCGGGACCGGAACTCAGCCGGGCAAGCGCGTCAGTCGCCCGCGACGGCGTCGCGGGATCCCCGTAGCCGCGGCGAGACCAGCGCCGCCACCAGCGCGGCCAAGCCGATCGCTGCGCCACGCAGGGCATTGCCTCGAGCGTGACCATCCGGCGGGCTCGGCGGTTGCGGGGGGCTGACCGCGACCGGCGGGGTGTGCGGGGCCGAGGTCCCGGGCGGGCCAGAAGCGGTGCCGGTGCTGACGGCGGCCAGGGCGTCGACGGTGCCGTTGCCGACGACCGGATCCCAGCCTGCCGGCGGATGATGCGCGGTGGATTCGATGCGTTGCATGACCTGCCGCGCGGTCCAGGTCGGGTACCGCGCGCGGATCAGTGCGGCCAGTCCGCTGACCACCGGCGCGGCATAGCTGGTGCCCGACAACGGACTCGACCCGAACACCGTCACCTCCTCGCCGGCCGCCGCGACATCCACCCAGGGTCCGGCGAGGCTGAAAGGCGAGGGCGCGCCGTCGGTATTCACCGAGCCGACTGTCAGCACATAGTCGTCGTACCAGGCCGGACTGACCGCGACCGTGGCGTTGTCCCATGTGGCGTCGGGCTGCTGGCCCGGACACTGGGCGTTGCCCGCGGTGTTGCCAGCCGGTGCCACGACGACGGCATTCTTGACGTCGACCGCGTAGGCCACGGCGGCTCCGAGCGAGCGGTCGTCGAGACCCGACGCGACCAGGACGCAGGCGACCGACGAAATGTTGATCACCGCGGCGCCGAGATCGGCGGCCGTGCGGACGGCTTTCGCCATGGTCTCGACATCGCCGACCCCGTCGCCGGACCGGTCAGCCGGAGCGAACTTTGCGCTGGACTGCCGGATGCTGATCAGCGTGGCATCGGGCGCGACGCCGCCGATGATCGCGGCGACCAGGGTGCCGTGGGCATCGCAATCCTGAGTACCGTCGCCGCTGGAGACGTAGTCGCCTCCGGGCAGGACACGGGGCAGTCCCTCGTGTTGAGAAACGCCGGTGTCGATGACCGCCACGCGCTGGTCGGTGCCACGGGTGAGTTGCCAAACCTGTTGCAGCGGAGGAGTCTTCGCCGGGCTTGGGTTCACGGCATCGCACACCTCGCGTTGTACGGTTCGCTGCGGAGGAGCCGGGGTCGCCGGTTTGGGTAGCCATTTCTCGTCGATCGGTGGCGGTGAAATCGCATGGGCCGAAGGCGTTCCCAATTGCGACAGCCCGGCGAGCGCCGATGCCATCAGCAGGCGAACCACGCGTGGGTTCCTCATGCCAGGTTCAGCGTGCGAACGGCGCTATAGAAACCGCATATCCAGCAGGTCAAAGGCGCCATCGCGAGTAGGGCCAGACGCTCCGACAGCTCGGAGCTCCGACGCAGCAAGGGTGACGCCGTCGGAGCCACGAAGTCGGCACAAACCGCAGCGGCGACCAACATCGCCGTGACCGCGGCTACCCATGGGCCGCGCCCCGGCGCCCCGGCTGCGGCGATCGCGAATGTGGTTCCAATCGTGGCAATTCCACTGATGACGAACACCAGCGTTGCTTTGGGTGGCGCCGACCGTGCACGCAGGAGCAACAGCGCACCGGTGATGGCCGCGAAGGCGAGACAGCCGGCTCGCGGTGCGCCGGCTTCCCTTACCGCGGCTGCGGTGACCATGGCAGCGCCGGCGGCGCACGACGAGAACGCGGCGAGCAGGCTGGTCAACCATGCGTCGGCGCGCAGCGTCCGATCGACCAGACCCGCATCGTCGGACAGTCGCGGCGACAATCCGGCCAACGCGACGGAGAGCCGCCCCGCAATCCCAAGCAGGCCAAGGGATACCAGCGCCGATACTGAGCCGACCCCGCGCAGTGGGGCCGCGGTGATCAGGCCCGCGAAGGCGGCGCCGGCCACGACGAGCGCGAAGCAGGCAACCGAGGTATGGGTGACCACGCCGCGGCCCGTTACCCGTATCGCCAGCACCGACGTGACGGCCGCGGCCATGGCCGCCAGCAGCATGTTGGGGACAGCGGAAGCCCCCGGTACGGCCAGGAAGCCGGCAATGGCGGCGAACGCCGTGGCGATCAGGGTCAAGGTGAGCCCGACAGCAGGGTCGCGGGCTGCCCGGTGCGCCATCAGCAGGGCAATGAGACCGGCCGAGGCCACGATCCCTGCCGGGGCGCCGACGTGACGAGTGATGTTGTCGCTGAGATGGTTTCGGATGAGGGCGAGGCCACCGACGGCGGTGAAAAAGCCGGCCGCGACCGCGACCGTCAGTGTGGTTGCCCGCCTGGTCCACGGCCGAGCGTCCGCGGCGAGCGTCGTCGCCACGGCCTCGGCGACATCGTCGTAGCGGGCAGCGGGCACCGCCGCGAGGGATGTACTCAAGACGAGAACGGCGCCGTCGCGGATATCGTTCTGCGCCAGCGTCGTCGACGCGTTCAGGCTCGCTCCTCCGAGCGGGGAGAGCCAGTACGCTGCAGGCATCTGCTCCCCGGACATCTCGCCGCCGCCGTCCAGGATGTCGATGATCGACGGGATCAGGGTCGCGACGGGCACGCCGGCCGGTAGCTCAACGTCGACGACGGCAGTGCCGGCGTGCACCGAGACGCGGCGCACTCCCGGATCGGGTGCGTACGACAGTGGGCCTTTCGCATTCATATGGGCGGCACGGTAGTGCTTCCACAGCGGCTCGGTATCCGGCTGTCCACAGGTGACTTGCCGCCCGTTGCGGTGCTGTTTAGCGTCTTGCAACCGTGGCAGGTTCCGACGCGATTGCCGATGTCGAGGTGGCCCCGCCGCCAGCGGTTCCCGCTGTGGCGTCTCGCAGCATGTTGGTGCGGTTGCTGCCGGTCGGCGTGTCGATTGCCGCGATGGGCGTCATGGCAGCGACCTTCCTGTCGGGGTCGGCCCTGAGTCGCAACCCCATGTTTCTGGCATTTCCGGCGATGATGCTGGTTTCAATGGTGCTCACAGCGGTGAACGGCCGGCACGGCCGGCAGGGTGCCGGGGTCGCTGCCGATCGCGCCGACTACCTCGGCTACCTGTGCCGTCTACGCGACACTGTCACGCAAACCGCTGTGGTGCAACGGCTCTCACTCGGCGCCGAACATCCGGACCCTAAAGCATTGTGGACACTAATCGACGGGCCACGGATGTGGAACACGCGATCCGGCGACTCCGACTTCGGTGTTGTCCGGGTCGGGCTGGGCAACCGGCGGCTGGCGACCCGCTTGGTGGCCCCGGAGATACCATCCGGCGAGCGGCCGGATCCCGTCACCGCCACGGCGCTGCAGCGTTTCCTGGATACGCACTCGACGATCGCCGACGCGCCGATCACCATCGGCTTGCGGGGTATCTCGACCTTGAGGATCGACGGAGACCCGGCCCTGGCGCGAGGGCTGCTGCGGGCGATGGTCTGTCAGCTGGCGGTGCGGCACGCGCCCGACCAGTTGTCCATCGTCGGGGAGATCGGCGACGGCAAAGTGGTGCACTGGGATTGGCTGAAATGGTTGCCGCACCATCGCTGTAGCCACGGTGCCGCCTCGCCGCACACGGTGGTGATCGCCGATGCGGATGAGCGCACCGAAACGAGCCCCATGGCTGCCGCGACGGTCCTGACCGTCGGCGCCGGCCGTGCAGGCGCGCCGGTGGTGATCGAGCACCAAGACGCGGCCGACGCGTTGGTGTGTCCCGACTACCTGGATCTCGCCGACGCCTTGGTGTGTGCACGACGCCTGGCGGGACATCCTCCGGTGGGGGCGGGCGCGGCGGCGGGCTGGCCAACCCTGGCAGGGATCCGCGACGGCACATCGTTCGACCCGACCACGCTGTGGCGCAACCAAAGCCGCGGCGATCTGCTGCGCGCACCCATCGGGACCACTCCCGACGGTGCGCTGCTCGAGCTTGACATCAAAGAGGCCGCCGAAAACGGCATGGGTCCACACGGGCTCTGCGTGGGTGCCACCGGGTCGGGCAAGTCCGAACTACTGCGCACGATCGCGCTGGGCATGATGGCCCGCAACTCGCCGGCGGTGCTCAACCTACTCCTGATCGACTTCAAAGGAGGCGCAACATTTCTCGACTTGGCGCGATCGCCCCACGTGGCCGCGATCATCACCAACCTGGCCGAGGAGGCGCCACTGGTCGCCCGGATGCGCGACGCGTTAGCCGGCGAAATGAACCGCCGGCAAGAGTTGTTGCGGTCGGCCGGCTGCGCAGGCGTGGCCGCCTACGAGCGCGCGCGCCTGTCCGTTAAGGCCCGGACGGCGCTGCCGACCCTGTTCATCGTTGTCGACGAGTTTTCCGAATTGTTGAGCCAGCATCCGGATTTCGCCGACATGTTCGTGGCGATCGGCCGGCTGGGCCGGTCGCTGGGTATGCACCTGTTGCTGGCCAGCCAACGGCTGGACGAGGGACGGCTGCGCGGATTGGAAGCGCACCTGTCTTATCGGATATGCCTGAAAGTGCTCTCCGCGAGCGAATCACGAACCGCCCTAGGGACTCTCGACGCCTACGAATTGCCGAACACACCGGGCGCCGGTTTCCTGCGTTCGTCGGCGGGAGAACTGGTTCGTTTTCAGGCCGCATATGTTTCGGGACCGCTGCCCGGCGACGCGTCGGTGCCGGGGCAGGCACGGCTGTTCAGTTTTCGCAACATGCCGCCGGTTGCGCCGGCGGCCGGCGGCGCGAAGGAACGGACTGTTTTGCAGGAGGTTCTGGACCGGCTGTCAGGGCACGGACCGCGCGCGCATCAAGTCTGGCTGCCGCCGCTGCGAGAATCACCACCGCTGCAACCCCTGTTGCGCGACGCCTCGGGTTTCCTGACCGTACCCGTCGGCGTCGTGGACCGCCCCTTCGATCAGTGCAGAACGCCGTTGACGGTCGAGTTATCCCGGGCCGCAGGCAATGTGGCGGTTGTCGGTGCACCGCAATCGGGCAAGTCCACGGCGCTGCGCACGCTGGTCACCGCGCTGGCGGCGACCCACGATCCGGCGCAGGTGCAGTTCTACTGTCTGGACTTCGGCGGGGGAGCCTTGGCTCCGCTACGCACACTGCCGCATGTGGGGGCGGTCGCCGGCCGGGCCGAGCCGCAGCTGGTGATCAGGATGATCGCCGAAATGGAGTCGGTGGTTCGATCGCGCGAGGCGCTGTTCCGCGAGCACCACATCGACTCGATCGTGCACTACCGTCGACTCCGAGCGGAGCGCCCCGCGTTGCTGGACGCCGACCCGTTCGGTGACGTGTTTCTCGTCGTGGACGGCTGGTCAGGGTTGCGCCACGAGTTTGACGGGCTCGAGGTTCCGATCACTGCCCTTGCAGCACAGGGGCTTTCCTATGGCGTGCACGTGGTCTTGTCGACGTCGCGCTGGGCGGAGATCAGGCCGTCGCTGAGGGATCAGTTGGGCACCCGCATCGAGCTGCGCCTGGGCGATCCCGCCGACTCCGAAGTGGACCGCAAGCAGGCCAGGCAGGTGCCCCTCGACAGGCCGGGCCGCGGACTCTCCCGTGAGGGACTCCAGATGCAGATCGCGCTGCCCATCGCCTGCGGCGAACTGCCGCATCGGAATGGTGAATCCGGGGCGCCCTCGATACCGTTGTTGCCCACGCACGTTGAGCACGCCACCGTCGTGCAGCGGGCTGGCGCCGCATCAGGCGCGGGCATCTGGCTCGGCATCGAGGAGCGCCGGTTACGGTCGGTGGCAATCGATTTCGAGCGCGACATGCACCTGCTGATTCTCGGTGATAACGAGTGCGGAAAGACCGCCACGCTGCGAACCCTGTGCAGCGAAATCGTCCGCACCAGGACCGCCGATCAGGCCCAGCTGTTGATCGTGGACTTTCGGCGCACCCTGCTTGGTGTCGTCGAGTCGGAACACCTGCACGGCTATGCGATGTCGCGTGCGGCGCTTGACGCCGCGTTGCCCGGTGTCCTGGACCGGTTACGAGACCGGATGCCCCCGCCAGGGCTGAGCCAGGCCCGATTGCGGACCCGGTCATGGTGGTCCGGACCCGACATCTACCTCGTGGTCGACGACTACGACCTGGTCGCCGCGCCGTCGGGCAATCCGCTGGCGCCGCTACTCGAATACCTGCCGCATGCAAGCGATTTGGGCTTACATCTGCTCATAGCGCGGCGCAGCGGCGGCGCATCGCGTGCCCTGTTCGAGCCGCTGCTCGCTGGTCTGCGCGACCTGGGCTGCGCGGGATTGATGATGAGTGGGCGCGGCGACGAGGGCCCATTGCTGGGGTCTGTGCGCCCAGCGCCACTGCCACCGGGCCGAGGTGTGCTGGTCGCCCGCTCCGGGGACGAGCAGTCCGTGCAGGTCGGCTGGAGTGCGCCGTGAGCGCACACAAGGTGATCGTCGAGGTGGGTCCGAGCGCGGTCCGCCGGTTATGTTGCGGCACAGGCGCGATCGCGGACACCCCGATGTGCGCCGCGGCGCTGGACGCGATCGACGATCCCGTGGCGCTGGTGGACGGCGTGCCGGTCGACGTCGCAACGCTGTGGCCAACGGTGCTGCAGTCGCGGCACTGCGGGAGCAGCGACGGGCAGACCGTCGTGCATCCGTCGTGGTGGCCGGCCTCACGCGTCAACGTCGTCACCGCAGCCGGCTGGCAACCCCAGCCGCGGTCGTGGCTGTTGACCCAGGCGTGGTCGGGTACCGCGACGGACGTGACGATTGTGGAGATCGCCGAGCGGCTGATAGCGGTCGCGGCCACCGAGATGGTCGCCGTACCGCGCACGACGGAACCGCCCAGCGTCGCCTGCGAGGTAGCGACTCTGATCGCCGCGACCGGGCGGCCGGTCGTCTTGATCGACGCTCCAGGCACGGTCCCCGGAGCGGCGCGACTCGCGACGTTGATTTCGGACGCACTGCGCGATGGCGGGCACACGGTGACCGAAATCGACGACGGGCGGCTGTTGCAACTAGCGCGGCAGGCGTCGCAGGTGCCGCCGGATCGCCCGGAATCGCGGTCTATTGGTGGTGGCCGATCGCGTGCCCGACAGCTGGCTGGGTGGGCGGCGGCGGGTGTCGTCATGGTCGCGGCGGCGCCGGCTGTCGGGGCAATCGGCAGGACGGGAGCACCGGATGCCCACAAGACGCCGACCACGTTTTTGGTCGAAGGGCGGGTGGCGCTGACCGTTCCCGCGAACTGGCCCACGCAGCGGGTGACCGGCGGACCGGGTTCGGCGCGAGTGCAGGTCACGTCGCCGTCGGATCCCGAGGTGGCGTTGCACGTGACGCAGTCCCCGGTTGTCGGGGAGACGCTCAGCGGCACGGCCGAGCGGTTGCGCCGCGCGATCGACGCCGAGCCTTCCGGGGTGTTCGTCGACTTCAACCCGAACGGATCCAGCGCCGGAAGGCCCGCGGTGACCTACCGCGAAATGCGTACCGGGCACCAGGTGCGGTGGACGGTGCTGCTCGATGGGGTTGTGCGGATCAGCGTCGGCTGCCAGAGCCGCCCGGGCGCTGAGGACGCCGTCCGCGACGTGTGCGAGCAGGCCGTGCGTTCGGCCCACGTGGTACCAGACGGAACCAAATGATGCTTGCGACAGTCGAATCCACATATGAGCACACCAGTAGGTGCGAACGCCCTGGGCACCGACTTCGACCTGATGCGGTCCGTCGCGGCCGCGACAGATACCCGCAACGACGAAATCCGGGCGATGTTGCAGGCATTCATCGGCCGGATGAGCGGCGTCCCGCCGTCGGTGTGGGGCGGACTCGCGGCCGTGCGGTTCAAGGACGTGGTGGAGCGCTGGAACACCGAGTCAACGCGGCTCTATCACGTTCTGCATGACATCGCCGCAACCATCCGCCACAACGAGGCCGCGCTGCGGGAGGCCGCCGAGCACCATGCACACCACATCGCCGCCGCCGGCGGACACCTGTGATTGAGGAATTGAGGAGGATTGCCAGTGGATCCGGTGCTGTCCTACAACTTCGACGAAATCGAGCACTCGGTTCGCCAGGAGATTCACGCGACATCGGCGCGCTTCAATGCCGCGCTTCAAGAGCTGAGGTCGCAGATCGCGCCACTACAGCAGCTTTGGACCCGTGAAGCGGCGGCCGCCTACCAGGCCGAGCAGCTGAAGTGGCACCAGGCGGCGACGGCGCTCAACGACATCCTGGTCGACCTCGGCACCGCGGTCCGCGACGGCGCGCAGGAAGTGGCGGACGCCGATCACCGGGCGGCCGGCGTCTGGGCCAGGTAACTCGCCCGCACAACAGACTCTGTGTGGTCCCGGTGGAAAGGAGAGCCACTGGGACCACACAGTCATTTTGACCGGTCGCGCGATCGTGGGTCTGCGTATCGGCGAGGCTCGTTTACGACGGCATTGGGTTGACTCCAGCCGTGTTTCGCCGGCGACTCTATTGGCGACGGCGTATAGCTGTGCGCTCCGGAAATTTCTGACGGACGCTTGGGGAGTCGATCGCGCGGAAATCCAAACCAGTGGATGGTGTCCGGCTCGCCCGGTCGGCGGCAGAACGCGGACGGCTGGTTCTCCTCGAAATCGAGAAGATAGTAGTAGAGCACCGCCTCGTCTAAATCCGTCCACGGACTCGGGTTGATTATCGATTCCCTGGTATCGCGGGCTAACCCGTAGGTTGTGTCCGACGGCGGAGCTGTATATACCAGATACATCATCGGCCCGTCGGTCCAGGCATGCGAGACCAGGAAGGGTTCGTGGCCGTTCCTGTTCTCAGTTTCGATGTGTTGCAACAGATTTCGCAGCACGGTCACCGCGAAGTCATCTGGAGCATCTTCGTTCTTAGTTAATGGGCACATTTTTGTTCACCCACGGCGGCGTCAGAGTCCAGCCAGGTCGCACCTCGATAACCCCGCTACCGCCCTCAAGGGGATACATAGTGACCACCCCTTTCTGACCGCCATCGGGCACGTCAGGATTCCCTTCGTTGATATTAGCCACGATTCTCATCGTCAAGCTCTCGCCAGTGTCCTCGCAATCGACAATCCCGAACAACTCTTGCGAGCAGTGCACACGGTTGATCGTCACCTCATAGACCAGCGTTCCGCCCTTATTACTCACCGGCCGGCTATGTGACACCAGGTCTCTGAACACATTGGGGTCGATGATGTGGTGCCGCCAGTACGCCTTATCCCACCCGAATCCTTGTTGCGTCTCTTCGTCGTAATAGCCGCGCCGCAGAACAACATGGTTGCCATCGAGGTCCGTAGCCTCGGCGATCACTTCGTTGACGGGATATGGGGGCGGCGGCGGGCGTTGTTCAAGGGTGTGGTTATCGACCGCGCGGACGTGATTGTCCTTCGGCGGATCGTCGACAGCCGGGTCTGGTGGGAAAACGCTCCGGATGCCGGCCACGGCGGCGCTGATTCTTCCGGCTACCTCGTGATCGAGGCTTACGAGTTGGGTGGCGCGTCGGCGGATATCACCGGCGAACGCCTGCGCCTCGGCTTGCCAGTCGGCCAGCTCCCCGGGCGACCTACCGGTAAAGCGGTCGGTGACCGCAAGGTCTTCTCCCACGTTGAACTCGGCCGACCCAGCGTCCTCGACGGCATAGCGCACCCCTGAGCGGGCCGCGTAGAGATCCGAGGCCCCGTCACGCGCAGCTTTCGCCGCGTCATGCAGCTGATCGGCCGCCCCGCTGGTCGTCAACATGTCGATATGGGTCGCGCTGCGCATCCTGTCGGCGGCGGCGCCTTGCCAATCCACTGAAAGTGAGTCTCGCCAGACCGGTTCGCTACCCCGAAGCAGCGGCCACTGACGGCCTCTTAGTGCTCAGCCGCTTCCGTTAAGTGCTCGGTGGGCCAAGCCAGTAGCACCGACAGGTCAAACGCGGCGAGCACCGACACCGCTACACGCCGACCGAGGGCGCCACTGCGGCCAACCGGTTGGCCGAGTCAGCTTCATTGGTGAGGTAGCGGGTATCGGCCTCGGCCATGTGGTCAGCGCGATGACTCACCCGAATGGCTAAGTCTGCGGTGAAAGCTGTGATGTCATTGGTGGCGGCATTGACGGCATTGGCACTGGCCTGACACGACAAGCCAAGCTGCGCCGGCGTGGCCGACGCGGTTAGCTCGCCGGCCGCAGCGCGCCAGTGATTGGCCATCGCTTGCACACCGGAGGTGTCGACACGCAGTTGGTGCTGCGTCAGCGGAAGCGTAGCCAGCCGCTTACTCGCCTTCCAGTCACCCTGGGGGCCGCAAGCATCCGTTTTGACCTGCGGGGACACCGATCTGTAAGCTGCTCGGTTGGCGTGCGGTAAGACGGGGCCTTGGGTCAATGTCGGTCGCCGAGACAACCCCACCGCGAACGCCTGACCGGTACCCGGGTCACCCGGGATCCACGGCCTCGAAGAGAGGCTCGCAGAAATAGAGAGGTAAGCGGTGCCCACATATGCGCCCAAGGCGGGTGACACCACGCGGTCGTGGTACGTCATCGACGCCACGGACGTGGTGCTTGGCCGTCTCGCCGTCGCAGCAGCCACGCTGCTCCGCGGCAAGCACAAGCCCACGTTCGCTCCCAATGTCGACGGCGGCGACTTCGTCATCGTCATCAACGCCGACAAGGTCGCCATCGGCGGCGACAAACTGCGGCAGAAGATCGCTTACTCCCACTCCGGATACCCCGGTGGCCTGCGCAAACGCACCATCGGTGAGATGATGCAGAAGCAGCCCGACCGCGTGGTCGAAAAGGCGATCGTCGGCATGCTGCCCAAGAACAAGCTCAGCCGCCAGATCCAGCGCAAGCTGCACGTCTACGCGGGCCCGCAGCATCCCCACGCCGCGCAGAAGCCGGTTCCGTTCGAGATCAAGCAGGTGGCCCAGTGACCGAGACCGACACCAGCCCGGAAGCCGGCGAAGCCGGCGAAACCACTCCGGAAGTCGCCGAAGTTGTGGTGGAAATCGTCGAAGAGGTGGACACCCCGGCCGAGAGCCCTGCACCTAAGCGGACCGAGTCCTTCGTGTTCGAGCGGCCCATCCAGACCGTCGGCCGCCGCAAGGAGGCCGTCGTGCGGGTGCGGTTGGTGCCCGGCAGCGGCAAATTCGACCTCAACGGCCGCAGCTTGGAGGAGTACTTCCCCAACAAGGTGCACCAGCAGCTCATCAAGGCTCCGCTGGTCACCGTGGACCGGGTGGAAAGCTTCGACATTTTCGCGCTGCTGCACGGCGGCGGCCCGTCGGGCCAGGCCGGCGCGTTGCGGCTGGGCATCGCCCGGGCGCTGATCCTGGCGTTCCCGGACGACCGGCCCCCGCTGAAGAAGGCCGGCTTCCTCACCCGTGACCCGCGTGCCACCGAGCGCAAGAAGTACGGCCTGAAGAAGGCCCGCAAGGCGCCTCAGTACAGCAAGCGCTGATCAACTTTTGGCTGCGAGCGTGCATATTCGTACGCATTCGTCGGCGTGTCGATGAACCAACACGCACGCTCGCGGCCAAAAGTGGGTATTCGCAAGACCGTCATTGTGGGAGGTTTGTCCGCATGGGTCGACTGTTCGGCACCGACGGGGTGCGCGGGGTCGCCAATCGCGAGCTGACCGCCGAGCTGGCGTTAGCGCTGGGCGCGGCGGCGGCGCGGCGTCTGGCGAACCCGAACGAGCTGCGCCGGCGGGTCGCCGTCGTCGGCCGCGACCCGCGGGCCAGCGGCGAGATGCTCGAGGCCGCCGTCATCGCCGGTCTCACCAGCGAGGGCATCGATGCGCTACGCGTCGGGGTCCTCCCGACCCCCGCCGTGGCCTACCTGACCGGCGCGTATGACGCCGATTTCGGGGTGATGATCTCCGCATCGCACAACCCGATGCCCGACAACGGGATCAAGATCTTCGGGCCCGGTGGCCACAAATTGGACGACGACACCGAGGACCAGATCGAAGCCCTGGTCGCCGAGGGTCCCGGGCTGCGCCCCGTCGGCGCCGGGATCGGCCGAGTGGTCGATGCCGAGGACGCGGCCGAGCGTTACCTGCGCCACGTCAGCAAGGCGAGCACGGGCGCGCTCGACAAACTCACGGTGGTCGTCGACTGCGCGCACGGCGCGGCGTCATCGGTGGCCCCGCGGGCCTACCGCGCCGCCGGCGCGCAAGTCATCGCGATCAACGCCGAGCCCAACGGCATCAACATCAACGACGACTGCGGATCGACCCACCTCGATGCGCTGCGCTCCGCGGTGCTCGCCCACGGCGCCGACTTGGGCCTCGCACACGACGGCGACGCCGACCGGTGCCTGGCCATCGACGCCAACGGTGACCTCGTCGACGGCGACCACATCATGGTGGTGCTCGCGCTGGCGATGAAGGACGCCGGCGAGCTGGCCTCCGACACGGTGGTCGCCACCGTGATGAGCAACCTCGGGCTGCACCTGGCGATGCGGTCGGCGGGCGTCACGGTGCGCACGACGGGCGTTGGCGACCGGTACGTCCTCGAGGAGTTGCGCGCCGGTGACTACAGCCTCGGCGGCGAGCAATCCGGCCACATCGTGATGCCGGCGTTGGGTTCCACCGGTGACGGCATCGTCACCGGACTGCGGTTGATGGCGCGCGTGGCGCAGACCGGCTCGTCGCTGGCCGAGCTCGCCTCGGCGATGCAGTCGTTGCCGCAGGTGCTGATCAACGTGCAGGTCGCCGACAAGGCGACCGCGGCCGCCGCGCCCTCGGTGCAGACGGCGGTCGACGAGGCCGAGGCCGAGCTGGGCGACACCGGCCGGATCTTGTTGCGTCCCTCGGGAACTGAACCGATGATCCGCGTCATGGTGGAGGCGGCCGACGAAGAGATCGCCCACCGGGTGGCGACCCGTGTTGCCGACGCGGTGAGCTCTCAGCGCTAACTGCCGGAACCCCGGCGCCACGCTGCGCGTCGGAATAGGCATGAGATTCGATAGTCGACAAACCGGTATCGATCCCGCGGCCGTGCACGCGATTGCCGATCAATTCGGCGCCGCAGCCGAACTCGTCGAGGGCGTCGTGTGTGACCGCATGGCCGTCCTCGCGTTCGGCGCCTCGAGCGCCGGTCGGGCGCACGCCGCGCGCGGAGACGCGCTGCGCGGCGCGCTGGATCGGCTCACGGCCGCGCTGTCGCAGTGGTCGGATGCCG
Source organism: uncultured Actinomycetota bacterium (assembly GCA_963758775.1). GTDB lineage: Bacteria > Actinomycetota > Actinomycetes > Mycobacteriales > Mycobacteriaceae > Mycobacterium. The sequence continues at coordinate 377,802 of CAVWWU010000006.1, read as the reverse complement.
CCGTCGAGATCGCCGTGGCGCTGCGGGCCAGCGCGAATCGCTACGCCGACGCCGACGGGTACGCCGCGGCGCGGATCGCCTGAGCATGGCCGAGCGGCTGGATGTCGCCGGCCGCCTCGCCGAGGGGCGGACGGCCGTCGAGCACACGCAGGCCTACGTGCGGGCCTGCCAGGCGGTCGGCTACCGCGACCCCGAATTGACCTCCCGCCCAACCGAAATCGGCGACCTTTACGACAGTGAAGAGGGCCTCAACCTGCGCTCCCTCGACGGCGACTGTGCGCAGCTGCGGGCCGCGGCCGCGGCGGTCATGGAGGCGCTGCGCATGCAGCGAGACCAGGTCGACGAGCTGGCGGCGGCGTGGGGCGGGCCGGGGGCCGAGTCCGCGATCGCCTTCCTGCAGCGCCACTGCGATACGGCCGGCGCCGTGGCCAACGAGATGCGCGCGGCGGCCCAGCGCTGCGAGTCGCTGCGCGACAACCTGTGGCACCTCATCGACGTCAAGGTCGCGACGGCCATGGCCATCGACGACCGCACGGCGGCGCAGCGACCGGCGTGGCTGGCCGCCGCCGCAGCCGTCACCGCGGGGGCGGGGGATCAGACGGCTGAGCAGGTGGTCGAACAGCAGATAACGCCGTACGTGGACAACGACATTCGCGATGAATGGCTGACCGCGATGCGGTCAGCGCGGGCCGGCGTCGCGACGTCCTACGACATGGTCATCGACAAGTTCACCGCCGCGGCGCCGGTGTACTTCGAGATCCCCGAGGACCAGCGGCCCGGCCGTGCACCGTTTCAGCCGGCCCCGGTGAGCGCACCGGCGGTGCTCGCGCCCGCTGCCGCGCTTCCGGTTCTCACGTCCGACCCCGCGCCGACCGCCGTGCCCGCGAGCGCTGAAACGCCGGCCGCGACATCTGCTGCGCCCGAGCCCCTTTCGTCGCCCCTGTCGGACGTGTCGGACCTTGGGAGCGCGCTGCCCGGGGGCCTCGGCGGCGGCGCCGGCTTGAACGGGCTCGGCGGCCCGAGCGGTCTCGGTGGGCTCGGTGGTCTCGCTGGCCTCGGCGGGCTCGCGAACCGGATCGTCGACGAGTTGAGTGGTCTGCTGGGTTCGGAGGGGGATCCGTCGGGGTTTGACGACGCGGTGGACCTCGACGATCCCGCCGACGATGACGACGACAAAGCCGACATGGCAGACGAAGTCGGCGACGGGTCCGACACCGAGCCAGAGAAACCCGACGACATCCAGGGCGCGCAAGCCGAGGAGGTACCGCCGGCCGACCCGCTACCGGCCGCCGAACCGCCGCCGCTCAATGCGCCGCCGGCGGACGCGCCGCCCCCGGCCGCCCCGCCGCCCGAGGCCACACCACCCGTCAGTGGCAAGACGCCCTGCGAGATCGCCGCCGACGAGCTCCCGAAGGCCGGGCAGTGAGCGGCCTCAGGCGGCGGGCCGTAGCTCGAGCACTTCTTCGACAAAGCGCATACCCTCGGCGGGATCGGCCGCCAACGGACTCAGCAGCATCGTGGTCACGCCGGCCTCGGCGAAGGCCGCCAGGCGTTCGGCGACGAATCCGCGCGGACCGATCAACGAAAGCCCACGCACCAACTCGTCGGGCACCGCATCGATGGCCTCACGCTTGCGCCCGGCCAAATACAGTTCCTGAATCCGGTCGGCGACCTCGCCGTACCCGTATCGGGCCGCCACGTTGTGGTAGAAATTCCGGCCCTTGGCGCCCATGCCGCCGAGGTAGAGGCCCAGTTGCGGCTTGGTCCAGGCCAGCCGCTCCTCGAGGCCGTCACCGATGGCCAGCGACGCGTGCACCATGATGTCGAGCGGACCGAGCGCCGGGTCGCGCGTGGCGGCGCCGGCCGCCAGCGCCTCGCCCCAGATCGTCGACGCCTTCTCGGGATAGAAGAAGACCGGGTGCCAGCCCTCGGCGATCTCGGCGGTCAGCTCGACATTCTTAGGGCCCAGGGCCGCGATCGATATCGGAATGCGTTCGCGCACAGGATGATTGATGAGATGGAGGGATTTGCCTAACCCGGTGCCGCGGTCCGGGGGCAACGGTATTTGGTAGTGCTTGCCGCTGTACTGCACCCGTTCCCGGCGCCACACCTGCCGGCAGATCTCGACGATCTCGCGGGTGCGGCCGATGGGCGCGTCGAACTCGACACCGTGAAACCCCTCGATCACCTGCGGTCCGGAGCTGCCGATGCCGAGCCGAAATCGGCCACCGGACACGAAATCCAAACCCGCCGCCGTCATCGCCAGCAGCGACGGCGTGCGGATGTAGATCGGGAACACCCCGGACGCCAATTCGATGGTCTGAGTTTTGGCCGCCAGAAAGCCGAGTTGGCTTACGGCGTCGTACGAATAGGCCTCGGCTACCACGGCGACGTCGATACCCGACTTCTCGAGTTCGACGATGCGGTCCACGGCCTCATGGAAACCGCGCGAGTAGTCCAGGGCAATGCCGATGCGCATGACCGATGCTTACCACGACGGCGACAACCGCCGTGGCTACTACTTCAAAAGCGCGACGATCTTTTCTTCCGGGGTGACCGGCTCCGCCTCGGGATCCACCGGCACGGTCTTGGGAAGCTGCACATCCGGGTCGGCGAAGTCGCGGTAGGCCTTGTCGCCGGCGAGCGTGGCAAGCAGATAACCGGTGATAAGGGCCCTAACTGCCTTCTGCGTGCCACGGTGCGGGCCGCCCAGCCCCATCACCTGCGTCACTCGCCGGCCTTCGGCCAGACCCACGGCTTCGCCCTTCTTGACGATGCGCAGCGTCGCCGACCGCCACGCCCCGCCTAACGCGAGGGCGGTGGAATTCAGCGTGGTGGGATCTCCGGGCGTGGTCAGGATCAAACCCGGGACCTTCAGCGTCGCGGCGGGCTGCTCGGCCGGAGGGCTGGTGAACGTCGGGAAGATCGCCACCGCGGCCGCCAGCCTGGCCGGCATGCCGGCGGCGGCGAACACCGCGGCCGAGCCGCCGAAGCCGTGGCCCACCACGCCGAGCTTGGCGGGATGCACGCTGATCTTGCCGGGCCCAAGGCGCACGCCGGCCACGATGTCCAGCGCGGTTCCGAGGTCAGACGCCAGGTTCAGCACCGACGGCGCCAAACCCCGCTGGGTTTCGGGAGCGCCGGCCACGATGCCCCAGGACGCCAAATGCTCCAGCAGGCCCGAGTAGCGGTCGGTGCCGGCGAGCCAATCGTGTCCGAAGGCGACGGCGGGTAGGTTCAGCCCCGTTTCCGGGGTGTAGACCACCCCGGGCAAGCCGGCAAAGGCCAGGTCACCACGCAAAACCCGGTGTGGACCACGGCGAGTGAGGGCGGCGACGAGCTTGCGGATGCGGGCCACCCCTCGACGTTAGCCGACGTCAGCGCACCTCAAGCAGGCCCATGCGCCACAGTGCGGCGTACATGTGGCGCACCGGGATGCTCAGCAAGCGAGTGGTGGCATCCACCATGGGATCGCTGCTGCTGTCGATCGGGGCCCGGCGAACCCGCTCCGCCGCCGGCGCGGGCGCCAGGGCCAGCGGTCGCACGGGCGTGACATCGATATCGTCCAAAAGCACAGCGGTCATGATTCCCTCCTGGAACCTATAAGTAGTCAATCGGCTAATAGAGTTTCGCGGAATAGCATTTACTGAATGCGTTTGCGATTAATGCGAATTGTTATCGCGCTAATCCGTGACGCAACCCCCTGTGCGGTATCGACTCGTTCGGTTATCGGCATTGATATAGGTGGACGACAAAGGACGGTCGTTCGGTCGTGGCGATGAACGCGCGGGCTAAATCGTTGAACTGCAACATCATTTGCCTTCACAGCTGCTCCATCGCCCGGCAGGGTCGTGCTCAGGCGGGTGTCAACACCGTCTCCCTTTCCGCCGGCTCCGTTCCCGTCGCCGCCCCCAGCGGGTCTGCAATTCGGCGTAGGCCGATTTCGCAGTTCGCCTGGCGCCTTGAGGGTTGCCAGCCTCGTCTACTTTCCGAGAGTAAGTCGGGACGTTGCTGCGGCAATGACGGTTCCGAAAACGTCACAAAGACATCAGGTGAAAAGGAGCTCTATTTAATAGGAAGTCGACATGAATTGAAATGGAACCGCGCGTGTCATCTGACCGTTATCCGCCCGGGGTGGCCTGGCCCGGGTCCGTGGGTGCGCCCGGGCCGCGACCGCATTACCCCAGCTCAGCGCTGTGCAAGGCACCTCAGCCGGTCGCTTGCACTACCCTGATCAGAATGTGCGGAATTGTCGGCTATGTCGGGCGGGGGGCCGCCTGTGAGGTCGTCATGGACGCGTTGCGCAGGATGGAGTACCGCGGCTACGACTCGTCTGGACTCGCCCTGGTTAGCGGCGACGGCAAACTCACGGTCCGTCGTCGTGCGGGCCGGCTGGCCAATCTCGAGAGTGCCTTGGCCGAAATGGCCGAGACGGCTGAGCCGGCCGAGACGGCTGAGACGGCTGAGACGGCTGAGACGTCGAAGGATTTGCTCAGCGCGAGCACCGGCCTGGGCCACACCCGCTGGGCGACCCACGGGCGCCCCACCGACCGCAATGCGCACCCGCACCGCGACGCGGCCGGCAAGATCGCCGTCGTCCACAACGGCATCATCGAGAACTTCGCCCTCCTGCGCCAGGAACTGGAAACGGACGGCGTGGAATTCGCCAGCGACACCGACACCGAGGTCGCGGTGCACCTGGTGTCCCAGGCCTATCGCCGGGGCGAAACAGCCGGCGATTTCATCGCTTCCGTGCTCGCCGTGTTGCGCCGGCTGGAGGGCCACTTCACCCTGGTGTTCGCCAACGCCGACGAGCCGGGCACTATCGTTGCCGCCCGCCGGTCCACGCCGCTGGTGGTGGGGGTCGGCGACGGCGAGATGTTCGTCGGGTCCGACGTCGCGGCGTTCATCGAACACACCCGCCGCGCAGTCGAACTGGGCCAGGACCAGGTCGTGGTGATCACCGCGGACGGCTACCGCATCACCGATTTCGACGGCAACGACATGCAAGTTGGGGTCGACTACCGCGAATTCCACATTGACTGGGACCTCGCCGCCGCCGAAAAGGGTGGCTACGAGTACTTCATGCTCAAGGAGATCGCCGAGCAGCCCACCGCGGTGGCCGACACGCTGCTCGGCCATTTCGTCAACGGCCGGATCGTGCTGGACGAACAGCGGCTGTCCGACCAGGAATTGCGCGAGATCGACAAGGTTTTCGTGGTCGCGTGCGGCACGGCCTACCATTCCGGGTTGCTGGCCAAATACGCGATCGAGCACTGGACGCGGCTGCCGGTGGAGGTGGAGCTCGCCAGCGAATTCCGTTACCGCGACCCGGTGTTGGACCGCAGCACCCTGGTGGTGGCCATCTCACAATCCGGCGAAACCGCTGACACGCTGGAAGCCGTCCGGCACGCCAAGGAGCAGAAGGCCAAGGTGCTGGCGATCTGCAACACCAACGGCTCCCAGATCCCGCGCGAGTGCGACGCGGTGCTCTACACCCGCGCCGGCCCGGAAATCGGTGTCGCTTCGACGAAAACCTTCCTGGCCCAGGTGGCCGCCAACTACCTGCTCGGCCTGGCGCTGGCGCAGGCCCGCGGCACCAAGTACCCCGACGAGGTGGCGCGCGAATACCGCGAGCTGGAAGCGATGCCGGATCTGGTGGCGCGGGTGATCGCGGGGATCGAGCCGGTGGCCGAGCTGGCCAACAGGTTCGCCCAGTCGACCACCGTGCTGTTCCTGGGGCGCCATGTCGGCTATCCGGTGGCGCTGGAAGGTGCGCTCAAGCTCAAGGAATTGGCCTACATGCACGCCGAGGGCTTCGCCGCGGGCGAGCTCAAGCACGGCCCGATCGCGCTCATCGAAGACGACCTGCCGGTCATCATCGTCATGCCGTCGCCCAAGGGGGCGGCCACGCTGCACGCCAAGCTGCTGTCCAACATCCGCGAGATCCAGGCCCGCGGCGCGGTGACCGTCGTGATCGCCGAGGAGGGCGACGACACCGTGCGGCCCTACGCCGATCACCTGATCGAAATTCCCGCGGTGTCAACGCTTTTGCAGCCACTCTTGTCGACCATCCCGCTTCAGGTTTTCGCCGCGTCGGTGGCCCGGGCCCGCGGCTATGACGTCGATAAGCCGCGCAACCTGGCCAAGTCCGTCACCGTCGAGTAGCCATGAAACTGAGCCTGAATCGCTTCGGGATCGGTTTGGTGGTCTTCATCGCGGCGTATGTCGCCTCGATTGTCTTGTACGTCAACGACGGCATGGGCCGGCCGCGCCAGATCGCTGAAAGTCCGCCGTCGAGCGACGGGACCACGGTGGTGGTCGACGCCGAAGACATTCAGTCGGACAACAGCCTGCTGGTCGCCAACTACACCGTTTCGCCCGCGCCGCAACTACTGGACCCGGTGACGCACGGCCTCAAGGATGACCTCAGTTTGCTTGTCACCTCCGCAGTTTCGGCGAGCAAGCACACCTGGCCCAAGGGCACGCTGCCGGATGGTTTTCGTGTTTCGTTGGCCCTCAACGGTAATGCCGCGGATTGGCCCTTCGATCGCTACCAGTCCGGTCCGATCACCGTCCACCTGATGTCGGGCCCCGCGCAACAACCGTTGATACCGACGGTGATCATGGTCGACCGTCTGCTCGGCTGGAAGATCGATGTCAGTCACGACAGAAGCGACCTGTTCGCGCCGTACCGACTGGACCTGTACCGAACGACGAGCACGGTGGCGTTCGGCGTGGTGATCCTTGCCGTGCTCATCACGCTTGCCGGCGTGGCCCTGGTGGTAGCGGTTCAGACGGCGCGGGACCGACGAAAATTCCAGCCGCCCATGACAACCTGGTATGCGGCAATGCTTTTCGCGGTGATGCCACTGCGTGAGGCGCTCCCCGATGCGCCCCCGTTCGGAAGCTGGATCGACGTCACGATCGTGCTCTGGGTCATCGTCGTGTTGGTGATCTCGCTGGTGATCTACATCACGAGCTGGTGGCGGCACCTGAGACCCGAGGGTGAAACACCTCCAGAGCGAAGGTGGACCCGGTGGCCGACGCGTCAATAACGAGACGGCTTCGCGGCCTGGTCGTCGGTGTGTGGCGCTTCGTCCTCGGCGCGCCGCTGACGTACCTGTGGCTCGCGGCGTTACTGATCACCACACTTGTCCGGCGCTACCTCCTCACCACGCACGAGTCGCGCACGGTTATCATCAAGGGCTCCACCAACATTCACCACCTGTTACGGGATCCGCTGGAAGTCTTGATCAACAGCTTGCTGTGGATCGACAGCTGGCACTGGCCGTCGTACCTGGTGCTGTTCACGCTCTTTCTCGCGCCCGCCGAGCATTGGCTGGGCCACCTGCGCTGGATCACTGTGGGATTGACCACACACGTCGTCGCCACCTACATCAGCGAGGGCCTGCTCGATTTGGCGATCGATTTCCACCAGGCGCCGCACAAGTTGGTGATCGCCGAAGACATCGGGGTCAGCTACTTCCTGGTCGGAATAATGGCGGTGCTCACCTACCACATCGCACGGCCGTGGCGCTGGGGCTACCTCGCAATACTGCTACTCATCTTCGGCTTTCCGCTGACGCGGCTGGCACTTGACGACCCGAATTTCACCGCGATCGGGCATTTCGCGTCGATCCTCATCGGCCTGTGTTTCTACCCGATGGCCCGGGAGCGCAGGCGTCCGGCAATGAATCCGTCCAGGCTCGGCGCCGCGTTCCGTCGGGTGGGGTCCCGGTGAGCGGGTACAAGTACACCCGTGTCTAAGAGTCACATCGGGAGCCGGGCAATTAACTCCACCGTAATTGCACGCCCATACCGTGGCGGGATGCGACGTTCGACGCCGCGAACGCTTGGGGCGGAAGAGGAGTTTCACCTTGTCGACCTCAAGACAAGGCGGCTGACGGCGCGGGCCCCCGAACTGTTGGCCGAGCTGAACGAGAACTACGTCGCGGAGTTGCAGCGCTGCGTCGTCGAGACGAACACCCAGGTGGTCGACTCGCTCGAAGGGTTGCGCGCCGAGATCATCCGCCACCGCAAGCTGTTGGTCGAAATCGCCACCGAACTGGGCATCGGAATCGTCGCCGCGGGCGCGGTGCCGCTGTCGGTGCCGGCCGAAATGCAGGTCACCAGGACGCCGCGCTACCGGCAGATGCTCGCCGACTACCAGCTGCTGGCCCGCGAGCAACTGATCTGCGGCACCCAGATCCACGTCGGGATCGATGACCGCGACGCCGCGGTGGCCGCCGCCTACCGGGTGGCGGCGTATCTGCCGACCCTGCTCGCGTTGTCCACCAGCTCGCCTTTCGCGTCGGACGGTTCGGATACCGGCTACTCGAGCATGCGCACACTCGTGTGGCAGCGCTGGCCGACGACCGGCCTGGCCGCCCCGGTGCAGACGGCCCACGAATACGACGAACTGGTCGCCGACCTGGTGGCCAGCGGGGTCATCGCCGACGCCGGGATGGTCTATTTCGACGTCCGGCCGGCGAATTGCGTGCCCACGCTGGAGCTGCGGGTGTGCGACAGCTGCCCGTCCGTGGACACCGTCCTGCTGATCGCGGGACTATTCCGCGCCCTGGTCGAGCGCGAGCTCGAGGCCGCGCAGGCAGGCGTCCCGGCGACCTTCCTGTCCCCTGCGGTCGGCCGGGCCGCGCTGTGGCGGGCCGCCCGCTCGGGCCTGGAGGGCGAGCTGGTGGACGTGACCGGCCCCGTCAGCCGCCCGGCGTCGGACGTGGTCAGCGCGCTCGTCGACTCGCTGCGCCCACAACTGGAAGACAGCGGTGATTGGGACGCCGTGAGCGAACTGAGCCGCAAAGCGCTGATCCTGGGCACGTCGTCCGCCCGGCAACGGCGCGCGCTGCGCCGGCGCGGGCGCCTCACCGACGTCGTTGATCAGCTGATCGTCGAAACCGCCAGCCGCCAGCGCAGCACCCAGGACGCCCCGAGCATCGCGGGTGCCGTCAACGACGATCCCAGCCTGCTGTTCGGCTACCACCCGAGCAGCAAACCGATGACCAGCGTTGCCCGCGTCGATCTCGAAGACAGCTATGACGAAGCCGTCGATTCCGAGGGACACCCGCGGCGCCCCTATCGGCCGGTGCTCGGCGCCATCGCCCGGCTCGGGGTGGCCCAGCTTCGATCCCGGGAAGCCGGCATCGAGCAGGAGCAGCGCGCCGACAACATCACCTTCCGGGTCACCGGTCAAAGCCGCGCCCAGCTGTTCCCCGTCGATCTGATACCGCGGATGGTCACCGCGCAGGACTGGGCGCAGCTGTCCGAAGGCCTGGCTCAGCGAGCTCGCGCGCTCGACGCGTTCCTGTGCGACGTCTACTCCGAGCAGGCGATCGTCGCCGACGGCATCATCGGGGTGCAGGCCCTCGACCGGGCCCCGGGGTTCCGCTCCACGGGCCGCGTCGCGGGCGATAGTGTCCGGGCCCACATCAGCGGCACCGACATCGTGTGTGACCGCGCCGGCCGCTGGATGGTGCTCGAAGACAACCTGCGGGTGCCGTCGGGCGTCGCCTACGCGATCGTCAACCACCGGCTGATCGCCAAACACTTCCCCGAACTGCAACCACACGCGCCGATCCAGGATCCGGGCGAGGCACCGCGGCTGCTGCTCGAAACACTGCGCGCGGCCGCGCCGGCGCACGCGCCCGACGACCCCACCGTGGTGATCCTGTCCGCCGGCTGGAAAGACTCGGCGTGGTTCGAACACACCTTTCTGGCCGAGGAGATGGACGTCCCGCTGGTGCAGCCGGCCGACCTGACCGTGCGCGACGGAAAGCTGGTGCAGCACGTCGGCTCCAACGTGCGGCGCATCGATGTCGTGTACGCGCGGATGGACGAAGACATGCTGCTGTCGTCCACCGGCTACAACAACGGGCCGCTGCGCCCGGGCCTGCTGGCCGCGATCAAAGACGGCAACCTCACGATCGCCAACGCCTTGGCCAACGGGGTGGCCGACGACAAGGCGATCTACGCCTACGTCCCGGCCATGATCGAGTATTACCTCGGCGAAAAGCCGCTGCTGGCACAGGTTCCGACCTGGATCTGCGCCGAACGCGACCAGCGCGACTTCGTGCTGTCCAATCTCGGCGACCTGGTGGTCAAACCCATCGACGGGCTCGGCGGCAGCGGCGTGTTGATCGGACCGGAAGCCTCCGAGGAGGCGCTCGACACCCGGCGTCGCGAACTGGAGGCTCAACCCGAGCGGTTCATCGCCCAGGAGCCGATCAACCTGTCCACCCATCCCACCTTCGACGGCGACGGCCTGTACCCGCACCACGTCGACCTGCGTGCGTTTGTCCACCTGCGGCCGGACGGCTCCGCGGGCTCGAGGTCGGCGCATGTGATGCCTGCCGCATTGACGCGAGTAGGTGTACGCGGGTCGCGAATCGTCAACTCCTCGTCGGGCGGCGGGAGCAAGGACACCTGGATTCTTCGGGGGCAGGCGCCACACAAGGGAGGCGAGTGACATGTGCGGCATCTGCGGCGAGATCCGCTGGGACGGGCAGGCGGCGGACGTCGGGGCGGTCGCCCGGATGGCGGGCGCGATGACGTCGCGCGGACCGGACGCCGACGGCGTGGTCGCCCACGGCCCTGTGGCCCTGGGACATCGGCGACTGTCGATCATCGACCTGTCCGCGCGTGGGGCGCAGCCGATGGTCGACGCCGATCTCGGGTTGACACTGGTGTTCAACGGCTGCATCTACAACTACCAGGAGCTGCGCAAGCAACTGCTGGACGACGGGTACCGGTTCTTCTCGACCGCCGACAGCGAGGTCGTGGTCAAGGCATTCCACAAATGGGGCGCGCGCTGCGTCGAGCGATTCAAGGGGATGTTCGCGTTCGCCATCGCCGACCGCGATACCGGCGTGGTGACGCTGGCCCGCGACCGGCTGGGCATCAAGCCGCTTTACGTTGCGCCGCAACGCGGCCGGCTGCGGTTCGCTTCCAGCGTGCGTGCCCTGCTAGAGGCCGGCGGTCCCGGTGACATCGACACCGAGCTGGACCGCGAGGCCCTGCACCACTACATGACGTTTCACTCCGTGGTGCCGGCGCCGCTGACGATTTACCGCGGGGTGCGCAAGCTGCCACCGGCGACCGTGCGGGTGATCCAGCCCGATGGGTCACATACCGACACCGTTTACTGGACACCGGAATTCGGCCGGGACCCGGGCAAGGCGTCCTGGTCGGACCGCGACTGGGAAGCCGCGGTGATGGATGCGCTGCGCACCGCGGTGAAACGCCGCATGGTCGCCGACGTTCCCGTCGGCGTTCTGCTGTCGGGCGGGATCGACTCCTCGATCGTGGTGGCCCTGCTGGCCGAGCAGGGCCAGCATGGCCTGGCCACCTTCAGCATCGGGTTCGACTCCTCCGACGGCGAATCCGGCGACGAGTATTTCTACTCCGACCTGATCGCCAAGACCTTCGACACCGACCACCACAAGATCCACATCGACGCCGCCCGGCTGACGCCCGCGGTGCCGAAAAGCATTGCCGCCATGAGCGAACCGATGGTCAGCCACGACTGCGTGGCCTTCTATCTGCTGTCTGCCGAAGTCAGCAAGTCGGTGAAGGTGGTGCAATCCGGGCAGGGCGCCGACGAGATTCTGGCCGGCTACTCCTGGTACCCGCCGTTGGCCAACATCGCCCGCGAACACACCACCGAGGCCTACGCGAAGGTGTTCTTCGACCGCAGCCACGACGACGTGCTGTCAATCTTCGCCCCCGAGTACGGGATTGACGCCGACGTGAGCCGCGAGTTCGCGGCCGCGCATCAAGGTGCGCCGGGCGCCGACACCGCGGTGGACGCGGCACTGCGGCTGGACACCCAGGTGATGCTCGTCGACGATCCGGTGAAGCGCGTCGACACCATGACGATGGCTTGGGGGCTGGAGGCGCGGGTGCCGTTTCTGGACCACGACTTCGTGGAGCTGGCGGCCGCCTGCCCGCCCGAATTGAAGCTGGGCTCGGACGGTAAGGGTGTGCTGAAAAATGGTTCACGGCCGCTACTTCCGGCGGAGGTGATCGACCGCACCAAGGGGCACTTTCTGGTGCCGGGTATCCGCCACTTGCACGGGGAGCTGCTCGACATGGTGCGCGACGCATTGACCAACGACGCGGCCCGGGCGCGCGGGCTGTATCGCGCCGAGGCCGTAGACGCCCTGCTGGCCGCGCCCAACGAGACCCGGACCACGTTGGGCTCCAACGCGTTGTGGCAACTGGCGGTCCTCGAGATGTGGCTGCAGGGCATGGCGGGCTGAGGCGATGGGGCTGGAGGTGCGCGCAACGTACGGCGCGTCGCTGTCCCCGGACGCGACGGCATTCGCCCACATCATCGACGACGGTGGTTATCCCCGTGCGGTGCAACGGTTTCTGCGTGGCTGGCGGGCCAGTTCGTCGCGGGATGTGGAGCTACCGGTCGACGGTCCGGTCTCTCGTGTCATCCACTCCGCCGACGGTCAGTGGCTGGCGTGCGAGGTTGCGCCCAGCGGCGGAACCCGCAGCCAGATCTGGGTCGTCACCACCGACCCCGACGACCGGTTGGCCTGGCGCATCGACGGCGAAGACGACGGGACCGCCGAGCTGATCGGCTGGGATGGCACCCGGGTCGCCGCGATCCTGACCGGTGAAGACGGGGTTGGTATCTCGTGCCTGATCGATCCGGCAGACGGCCGTCGCATCGTGGTGGACCGCCGATCCGGGGGTCGGCTGGTCGACGCATGGGCCGGAGCGGCGCTGATCCGCGTCGGCCCGCGAGGTTATCACGAACTGATCATGCTGCACGGCCTCACCGAAATCGCTTTATTGCCAGCAGATCCCGGGTCGACGACGGACGACGGCGTGATCCTTGACGACCACCATCCGCGCCGCATCCGCCACGCTCCGGACGGCGAGCTGGGCGAGCTTTACCAGCCGGGAGCCGACGGTAGCGGCTACGTCCGCGCGCTGATCCGCAGCGACAACGGCGGCGAGCATGCCCGGCTGCTGGAAGTCACGTCCACTCCAGATGGCGTGAGCTACTACGTGGTGGCCGAGCGACCCGACTGCGATCTCCAGGAGTTCGCCGTCAGCGACGACTTGTCCACTGTCGCGCTACTGTGGAATGTCCAGGGCCGCAGCGAGTTACAGATCCTCGAATACGCCGACGACACGCTCTGCGAAGCGATCCCGCTGCCTGGGCTGGTCGCCAGCCAGCTGTCCATCAGCGCGGGCGGATCGATGGTCGCACTCACTGTCGAGGGTCCGTCGACGCCCCGCACCGTCGAGCTGGTCGATCCCCGCTCGCGCCAGTGGGAGCCGATCGACCGCGAACCCAGCCGCGGCCCGGTCATCCCCGGATTCACCGCCGGGTCCGCGCCGGAGACGATCACCGCGCGCGACGGATTGAATTTGAATGCGTGGCTGTACCGGCGGGAGCAGGCGACCGGGGGTGCGGTGATCTACCTGCACGGCGGGCCGGAGGGCCAGGCCCGGCCCGGCTACAGCGAGATCTTCGCGCGGCTGGTGGAAGACGGGATCACCGTGCTGGCGCCGAATGTCCGCGGCTCGGGCGGTTCGGGGCGAACCTTCGTGCACGCCGACGAGAAGGAAAAGCGATTCGGCGCGATCGACGACGTTGCCGACTGCGTGCGTTTCCTGGTGGACAACGGCTTGGCCGACGCGAAGCGCGTCGCCTGCGCGGGCTGGTCCTATGGCGGCTACCTCACGCTCGCGGCGCTGACGTTTCACCCTGAGCTGTTCGCGGCGGGCATCAGCATCTGCGGGATGAGCGACCTCACCACGTTCTACCGGCACACCGAGCCGTGGATCGCGGCCGCGGCGTATCCCAAGTACGGCCACCCGGTGAACGATCGCGAGCTGCTCGAGGAGCTTTCGCCGCTGCGCCGCGTCGAGGCGCTCACCGCGCCGCTGCTGGTGGTGCACGGAGCCATGGACACCAACGTGCCGATCGGCGAATCGGAACAGATCGTCCAGGCGCTGCAACGGTACGGCCGCGAGGTCCGGTACCTGTGCTTCGATGACGATGGGCACGGGATCGTCAAGCGTGAGAACCGTGCGGCGCTGGCCGCGGCGATGAGCGAGTGGTTGAGCAAGGCGTTCGCCTCTGCCTAGGGCGAGCGTGGAATGCTGGCAGTGATGCGGCATTACTTTTCCAAAGACGCGATCCGCGACGCCGAAGCGCCGCTGCTGGCCAGCCTGCCGGACGGCGCGCTGATGAGACGTGCGGCCTTCGGGCTGGCCACCGAGATTGTCCGGGAGCTGACCGAGCGCACCGGTGGCGTTGCGGGCCGCCGGATCTGCGCCGTGGTCGGCTCGGGCGACAACGGCGGCGACGCGCTGTGGGCGGCGACCTTCCTGCGCCGCCGCGGCGCGGCGGCCGAGGCGATCCTGCTCAACCCGGACCGCGCACACCGCAAGGGGTTGGCGGCCTTTCGCAAGGCCGGCGGCCGGATCGTGCAAAGCATCTCGGCAGCAACGGATCTCGTCATCGACGGGGTGGTGGGCATCTCCGGATCCGGCCCGCTGCGGCCGGCGGCGGCGGAGGTCTTCGCCGCCTTTGACAAGCCGGACGCCGCCGGGATCCCGGTGGTCGCCGTCGACAGCCCCAGCGGGATCGACGTGGCGACCGGCGCGGTCAGCGGCCCGGCCGTGCATGCCGCCCTGACCGTGACCTTCGGCGGGCTCAAGCCCGTGCACGCGTTGGGCGATTGCGGCCGCGTCCGGTTGATCGATATCGGGCTGGACCTGCCCGACACGGACATGCTGGGTTTCGAAGCCGGCGATGTGGCCGCGCGCTGGCCCGTGCCCGGCGCGCGTGACGACAAATACACCCAGGGCGTCACCGGTGTGCTGGCCGGCTCGTCGACGTATCCGGGCGCGGCGGTGCTGTGCACCGGTGCCGCCGTCGCCACGCACTCCGGCATGGTCCGCTACGCCGGCGGCGCGCACGCCGAGGTGCTCGCGCGGTGGCCGGAGGTCATTGCCTCACCCACCCCGGCGTCGGCCGGGCGGGTGCAGGCCTGGGTGGTCGGGCCCGGGCTGGGCACCGACGACAAAGGTGCGTCCGCGCTGTGGTTCGCGCTGGACAGCGACCTGCCGGTGCTCGTCGACGCCGACGCGCTGACCATCTTGGCGGCCCACCCCGAGCTGCTGAAAAATCGAGCCGATCGCGCGGCGCCGACGGTCCTGACCCCGCACGCGGGCGAGTTCGCCCGGCTGGCCGGCGCCCCGCCCGGGGACGACCGCGTCGGCGCGTGCCGCAAGCTCGCCGACGCGTTCGGCGCAACCGTGCTGCTCAAGGGCAATGTCACCGTCATCGCCGATCCCGGCGGCCCGGTCTACCTGAACCCGGCGGGGCAGTCCTGGGCGGCGACCGCCGGGTCCGGTGACGTGTTGTCCGGCATGATCGGCGCGCTGCTGGCCTCGGGCCTGCCGCCGATTGAGGCGGCGGCAGCCGGGGCATTCGTACACGCGCACGCGGCTGCGTTGTCGGCCGCCGATCCCGGTCCCGGCGAGGCGCCGACGTCGGCGTCGCGAATTTTGCACCACATCAGGGCCGCTGTAGCAGCCCTCTAGCAGCCCCGTAGCTCCAAGCCGTCAACCGTAAGGAGACATCGTGACCCTCAGCCATCCGTCCGTGCCCGCCCACTCGATCGCGCCCGCCTATACCGGCCGCATGTTCACCACCCCGGTGCCGGCGCTGCGGCTGCCCGAGGAATCGATGGATCCGGAGGCCGCCTACCGCTTCATCCACGACGAATTGATGCTGGACGGCAGTTCCCGGCTGAACCTGGCCACTTTCGTCACCACCTGGATGGATCCCGAGGCCGAGAAGCTGATGGCCGAAACGTTCGACAAGAACATGATCGACAAGGACGAATACCCGATCACCGCGTCCATCGAGCAGCGCTGTGTCTGCATGGTCGCCGACCTCTTCCACGCCGATCACCTGCGTGACGACGATCCCTCCAGCGCCATCGGGGCGTCGACCATCGGCTCCAGCGAGGCGGTCATGCTCGGCGGGCTGGCCATGAAATGGCGCTGGCGGGAGAAGGTCGGGAAAGACTGGAAGGGCCGCACCCCAAACCTGGTGATGGGCTCCAACGTTCAGGTGGTGTGGGAGAAGTTCTGCCGCTATTTCGATGTCGAACCGCGCTATCTGCCGATGGAGGAGGGGCGCTACGTCATCACTCCCGAGCAGGTCATCGACGCCGTCGATGAGGACACCATCGGCGTGGTGGCCATCGTGGGCACCACCTACACCGGGGAGTTGGAACCCGTCGCCGAGATCTGCGCGGCCCTGGACAAACTTGCCGCCGGTGGTGGTGTGGATGTTCCGGTGCACGTCGACGCCGCGAGTGGGGGATTCGTGGTGCCCTTCCTGCACCCGGAAATCAAGTGGGACTTCCGCCTGCCGCGGGTGGTGTCGATCAATGTCAGCGGTCACAAGTACGGGCTGACCTACCCCGGTATCGGGTTCGTCGTCTGGCGCAGCAAGGAGTATCTGCCCGAAGACCTGGTGTTCCGGGTCAACTACCTGGGTGGCGACATGCCGACGTTCACGCTGAACTTCTCCCGCGCCGGCAACCAGGTGATCGGCCAGTACTACAACTTCCTGCGGCTGGGCCGTGAGGGGTACACGCAGGTCATGCAGTCGCTGTCGTCGACCGCGCGCTGGCTGGGCGAGCAGCTGCGCGTCGGGGACCACTGCGAGCTGATCTCGGACGGCACGGCGATCCCGGTGGTCGCCTTCCGGCTCGCCAAGAACCGCGGCTACACCGAGTTCGACCTTTCCCATGAGCTGCGGGGTTACGGCTGGCAGGTGCCCGCCTACACCATGCCCGACAACGCCACCAACGTATCGGTGCTGCGCATCGTGGTGCGCGAAGGGCTTTCGGCCGACCTGGCCCGGGCCCTGCACGACGATGCCCGCACCGCGCTGGCCTCGCTGGACAAGCTCAAGCCCAGGGGCCACTACAGCGCGGAGCACTTCGCGCACTGACCAGCGGCTCGCGGACGCTTCGCTTACTTCTGGGACAATAGGGGTCATGAAGGGGCGGGTTGTTTCGCCGATGTCGCTGAGCCCGGGCGTCCTGGCCGAGGCCGTGGTGGACCTGGGTGCCGTTGCGCACAACGTGCGAGTGCTGTCCGAGCACGCCGGCCGGGCGCAGGTGATGGCCGTCGTCAAGGCCGACGGCTACGGCCACGGCGCCACCCGGACCGCCTACGCCGCGCTGGCCGCCGGCGCGACCGAACTGGGGGTCGCCACGGTCGACGAGGCGCTCGCGCTGCGCGCCGACGGCGTCACCGCCCCGGTGCTGGCCTGGCTGCATCCGCCCGGCATCGACTTCGCGCCCGCCCTGCTGGGCGACGTGCAGATCGCGGTGTCCTCGCCGCGCCAGCTCGACGAACTGCTGGACGCGGCACGCCGGACCGGTCGCACCGCGACCGTGACCGTCAAGGTCGACACCGGGCTCAACCGCAACGGCGTCGCCCCGGCGCACTACCCGGCGATGCTGACCGCGTTGCGCCAGGCCGTCGCCGACGAAGCGATCCGGCTGCGGGGGCTGATGTCGCACCTGGTCTTCGCCGACCAACCCGAAAACCCCATCAATGACGTTCAGGCCCAACGCTTTACCGAGATGCTGACCCGCGCGCGGGAGCAGGGGGTGCGGTTCGAGGTGGCGCACCTGGCCAATTCGTCGGCGACGATGTCACGGCCCGATCTGGCGTTCGACCTGGTGCGGCCGGGCATCGCCGTGTACGGGCTGAGCCCGGTCCCGCAGCTCGGCGACATGGGGCTGATACCGGCCATGACGGTGAAATGTGCGGTGGCGCTGGTGAAGTCGATCCGCGCCGGCGAGAGCGTCTCCTACGGCCACACGTGGACCGCGCAGCGCGACACCAATCTGGCGTTGCTCCCGATCGGCTACGCCGACGGCGTGTTCCGGTCGCTGGGCGGACGGCTGGAGGTGCTGATCAACGGCAGGCGCCGCCCGGGCGCCGGGCGAATCTGCATGGACCAGTTCGTCGTCGATTTGGGCCCCGGGCCGCTCGATGTCGCCGAGGGCGACGAGGCGATCCTGTTCGGCCCCGGCACGGGCGGCGAACCCACCGCGCAGGACTGGGCCGATCTGCTCGGCACCATCCACTACGAAGTGGTCACCAGCCCGCGCGGCCGCATCACGAGAACCTACCGCGAGGCCGAGGGACCTGAACAACCTTGAACGAGGGGGAATCCCGCAGGCGCAGGGCGTGGCTTGCGGGGGGTGCCGGGGTGACCGCCGTCGCCACCATCGTCGGTGCGTCGGCGCGCCGGTCGATGGCCGAACGCGCCACCGACCGCGACGATCCTTACGCTGAAGAGGATTTCGACGAGGTCGATGTCGAGCGCAGCTACGCGGTGACCATGCCCGACGGGGTGTCGCTGATGGTGCGCGAAGACGGCCCGGAAGATGCCCCGCTCACCATCGTGTTCGTCCATGGATTTTGTCTGAGGATGGGCGCCTTCCACTTTCAGCGCCGGCGGCTTGCCGGGCAGTGGGGGCCGGACGTACGGATGGTCTTCTACGACCAGCGCGGCCACGGAGAGTCCGCCGAGGCGGACCCCGACACCTATACGCTGACCCAACTGGGCCAGGACTTGGACACCGTGCTGCAGGCGGTCGCGCCACGCGGGGTGATCGTGCTGGTCGGCCACTCGATGGGCGGAATGACCGTGCTGTCGCATGCCCGGCAATTCTCCGAGCAGTACGGTCGCCGGATTGTCGGTGCAGCGTTGATCTCCTCGGCCGCCGAAGGGGTGAGCCGGTCCCCGCTGGGCGAGATATTGAAAAACCCCGCGCTGGAAGCGGTCCGGTTCACCGCCCGCTCGGCGCCCAAGCTGATGCACCGCGGGCGCACCGTGTCGCGGTCGTTGATCGCCCCGATCCTGCGCGCCGCCTCCTTCAGCGACCTGGAGGTCAGCCGCAGCCTGGACGCGTTCTCCCAGCGGATGATGAACGACACCCCGATCGCCACCATGGTGGGCTTCCTGCCCGCGCTGGAAATGCACGACGAAACCGCGGGGTTGTGGACGTTGCTGCGGGTTCCGACGCTGATCGCGTGCGGAGACCACGACCTGCTCACCCCGGACGAGTACTCGAGGAAAATGGCGGCATCGCTACCCCAATCCGAACTGGTCATCGTCACCGGCGCCAGCCACCTGGCCCTGCTGGACAAGCCCGACGCCATCAACGACGGGCTGATCCGGTTGGTAAACCGGGCCATTCCCGGCAAGCTGGCTCACCGTTACCGCCGATTCCGGCGCCGGTTGCGGCGCGATGAGTAACGCACCGGGGACCGCGACGCTGGAGCGCGTCGAAGACACGGTCGCGCTGGGCACCGAGCTCGGCGCGCAGCTGCGGGCCGGCGACGTCGTCGTGTTGACCGGCCCGCTGGGCGCGGGAAAGACCGTGCTGGCCAAGGGGATTGCCGCGGCAATGGACGTCGACGGTCCGGTCACCTCACCCACCTACGTGCTGGCGCGCGTACATCCGCCGCGGCGGCCCGGTGCGCCGGCGATGATCCACGTCGACGTCTACCGGCTGTTGGACCGCACCGGGACCGACCTGCTGGATGAGCTCGACTCGCTCGACCTCGACACCGACCTGCAGGACGCGGTCGTGGTGGTGGAGTGGGGCGAGGGTCTGGCCGAACGCCTTTCCGAACGCCACCTCGACATTCGCCTCGAGCGAATCAGCCAGTCCGACACCAGGATTGCGACCTGGGAGTGGGGCTCGTGAACCTCGTCTTGGCGCTGGACACCTCCACCCCGGCCGTCACCGCGGGGATCGTGCGGCGCGACGATCTCGCGGTGCTCGCCGAGCGGGTCACCATCGACCCGCGCGCCCACGCCGAGCGGCTGACGCCCAACGTGGTGGCGGCGCTGGCCGATGCCGGGCTGACGATGGCCGACCTCAGCGCCGTCGTGGTGGGCTGCGGTCCCGGCCCGTTCACCGGCCTTCGGGCCGGGATGGCGAGCGCCGCCGCCTACGGGCATGCGCTGGGCATCCCGGTGCACGGTGTGTGCAGCCTGGACGCCATCGGCGTGCACACCACCGGCGAGACGCTGGTGGTCACCGATGCGCGACGGCGCGAGATCTATTGGGCCCGATACCGAGACGGAATTCGTTCGGGCGGACCGGGCGTCAATGCCCCCGCCGACGTCGAACCCGGTCCGGCCCGGGCGGTCGCCGGCTCACCTGAGCACGCGGCACTGTTCGACCTGCCGCACTGCGAGCCGGTGTACCCGACGCCGGCGGGCCTGGTCGCCGCGGTGAACTGGGCCGAGGAGCCGGCACCGTTGGTCGCGTTGTACCTGCGCCGGCCCGACGCGAAACCCTTGGCGGAGCGCAAATGACCGCCTGCCACGGGCCCGTCGACATCGGGGCGCTGACACCCGACGACGCCGCGCGCTGCGCCGAACTGGAGTCGCAGTTGTTCGACGGCGACGACCCGTGGCCGGCGGTCGCGTTTCAGCGCGAACTGGCCGCCCCGCACAACCACTACGTCGCCGCGCGCACCGACGGCATGCTCGTCGGTTACGCCGGCATCTCCCGGTTGGGCCGCAAGCCACCCTTCGAGTACGAGGTGCACACCATCGGTGTCGACGCGGCCTATCAGGGCCGCGGCATCGGTCGCCGGATGTTGGACGAGCTGTTGAGGTTCGCCGACGGCGGCGTCGTCTACCTCGAAGTCCGCACCGACAACGAGGCCGCGATCGCGCTCTACAGCAGCACGGGATTCGAGCAGGTCGGCCTGCGCAAGCGTTACTACCGGGTCAGCGGCGCCGACGCCTATACCATGCGTCGGGAGGCGCTGTGAAAACGATTCTGGCCATCGAAACATCCTGCGACGAAACGGGTGTCGGCATCGCGCGCCTCGACGCCGACGGCACCGTGACCATGGTGGCCGACGAGGTCGCCTCCAGCGTCGACGAGCACGTCCGGTTCGGCGGCGTCGTCCCCGAGATCGCCTCCCGCGCGCACCTGGAGGCACTCGGCCCGGCCATGCGCCGCGCGCTGAAGACAGCCGGCCTGGACCGGCCCGACATCGTCGCGGCCACCATCGGGCCGGGCCTGGCGGGCGCGTTGTTGGTGGGAGTCGCTGCGGCCAAAGCGTATTCGGCCGCGTGGGGTGTGCCGTTCTACGCCGTCAACCACCTGGGCGGGCACCTGGCCGCCGATGTGTACGAACACGGGCCGCTGCCCGAGTGTGTCGCGCTGCTGGTGTCCGGGGGCCACACCCACCTGTTGCATGTGCGCTCGCTCGGCGAGCCGATCATCGAGCTCGGCAGCACCGTGGACGACGCCGCCGGCGAGGCCTACGACAAGGTGGCGCGGCTGCTGGGCCTGGGTTATCCGGGCGGCCGGGTGCTCGACGAGCTGGCGCGCACCGGCGATCCCGACGCCATCGCGTTTCCGCGCGGCATGACCGGCCCGGCCGACGCCCCGTTCGCCTTCAGCTTTTCCGGGCTCAAGACCGCCGTCGCGCGCCATGTGGAGAGCCATCCCGACGCCTTGACCGCCGACGTCGCCGCGGGGTTCCAGGAAGCCGTCGCCGACGTGCTGACGATGAAGGCGGTGCGTGCGGCTACCCGGCTCGGCGTCTCGACCCTGCTCATCGCGGGGGGAGTGGCCGCGAATTCGCGGCTGCGGGAACTGGCGGCTCAGCGCTGTGCGGCGGCCGGCCTGACGCTGCGGATCCCCGCGCTGCGGCTATGCACCGACAACGGTGCGATGATCGCCGCCTTCGCGGCCCATCTGGTGGCCGCCGGCGCACCGCCGTCACCGCTGGACGTCGCCACCGACCCGGGCCTGCCGGTGGTGCGCGGCCAGGTGCCCTGACGCTAGGCCCCTAAGCCACGATCAGCAGGTTGTTGCCGGTGGACCACGCCTGGGTGAACGTGCCCATGGGGATCTGTTCGTCGCGTCCGTTAGGGGTGCCGCTGTCGTTGAGGTGAACGACGTTGTTGCGGGTGTCGACGCCGGTGACGACGACGGCATGGTCGGCCTGCGTGCGCTGGCCCTGGCCGGCGGGGTAGTTCCAGATGGTTTCGGCGTTCAGCGCGGCGATCACCTTGTGGCCGCTGCCCAGGTCCTGTTCCACCGTCTGGATGCTGTTGCCGGTCGTGAGCTGGGACTGCACGCCGTATTTGCCGAGCAGCATGACCATGTCGTCGGGGGAGGTGCCGTCAAATTTGTAGACACTGCCGCGGTGGGCTTCGCTTTTAGTGAACACGCCGCGCAGCTCGATCCCGATCTGCATGGGCTCTCGCCCGGTGACCTGACCGACCACGTCGGCGACGGCCATCAGCCCGCAGTCGTCGCCGTGCTGGTAGCGCCAATAACGGGCTGCGGCCTGCGGATTGCCATACATTTGGCCGTCGGGATCGGCCTGGGCGAACGGCGCCAAACCGATGGCGAGCGCGACGGTCAGCACCGAGGTGAGCATGCGGATGAACACACTGCGATTATCAACGCTCGGTGGATTCTTGGCCGCTCCCCGCCGCTGTGTCTGGCTGTGTGTTTGGTTCGGCAGCGGGGTGGCCTTGAGTGCTAGCACTCTCGTGTATAGAGTGCTAGGTGGCAATCGGCCAAACCCTGCGTCGGCACCCGCGACGACGGCGCTCGGGCCCGGACGGATGCCTAATCACCTGGTAATTCGGACGGTCCCGGGGCAACCCCCCGGACCGACCACCAACTCTGGTCGGGGCATAGGCCCCACCCGAACTAATACGTCCGGGGCGAAGGCCCCGGACCCGAGCGAACAAGTTGGAGGCTCCAATCGTGGCGAAGGTGAACATCAAGCCACTCGAGGACAAGATTCTCGTGCAGGCCAACGAGGCCGAGACCACGACCGCGTCCGGTCTGGTTATTCCTGACACCGCCAAGGAGAAGCCACAGGAGGGCACCGTCGTCGCAGTCGGCCCCGGCCGGTGGGACGAGGATGGCGCCAAGCGCATCCCCGTGGACGTGTCGGAGGGTGACACCGTCATCTACAGCAAGTACGGCGGCACCGAAATCAAGTACAACGGCGAGGAATACCTGATCCTGTCGGCACGCGACGTGCTGGCTGTCGTATCCAAGTAAGTAGGTCGTGTTCCGCCCCGGCGATCCCCGTGTTTTCTCGCGGGTGATTTCCGGGGCGGCTCGCGTTCGTGAAGGAGTCTGATGAGCAAGCTGATTGAGTACGACGAAACCGCGCGCCGCGCCATGGAGGCAGGCGTGAACAAGCTCGCCGACACCGTCCGGGTGACCCTGGGGCCGCGGGGCCGACATGTGGTGCTGGCCAAGGCATTCGGCGGCCCCACCGTCACTAACGACGGCGTCACCGTCGCGCGTGAGATCGACCTGGAGGACCCGTTCGAAAACCTGGGCGCCCAGCTGGTGAAGTCGGTGGCCACCAAGACCAACGACGTCGCCGGCGACGGCACCACCACCGCGACCGTGCTGGCGCAGGCGCTGATCAAGGGCGGCCTGCGTTTGGTCGCCGCGGGTGTCAACCCGATCGCGCTCGGCTCGGGGATCAGCAAGGCCGCCGACGCGGTGTCCGAGGCGCTGCTGGCGGCCGCCACTCCGGTGTCCGGCAAGGACGCCATCGCACAGGTGGCGACCGTGTCTTCGCGCGACGAGCTCATCGGTGACCTGGTCGGCGAGGCGATGACCAAGGTCGGCACCGACGGCGTGGTCAGCGTCGAGGAATCCTCCACGCTGAACACCGAGCTCGAGTTCACCGAGGGCGTCGGGTTCGACAAGGGCTTCCTGTCGGCCTACTTCGTCACCGACTTCGACTCGCAGGAGGCCGTGCTCGACGACCCGCTGATCCTGCTGCACCAGGAGAAGATCAGCTCGCTGCCCGACCTGCTGCCGCTGCTGGAGAAGGTCGCCGAATCGGGCAAGCCGCTGCTGATCATCGCCGAGGACGTCGAGGGTGAGCCGCTGGCGACCCTGGTCGTCAACTCCATCCGCAAAACGCTGAAGGCGGTTGCGGTCAAGTCGCCGTTCTTCGGGGACCGGCGCAAGGCGTTCCTCGAGGACCTGGCGATCGTCACCGGCGGTCAGGTGGTCAACCCCGACGTCGGCCTGGTGCTGCGCGAGGTCGGCCTGGACGTGCTCGGCACGGCGCGGCGCGTCGTAGTCAACAAGGACGACACGATCATCGTCGACGGCGGCGGGGAGAAGGACGCGGTCGCCAACCGGGTCAAGCAGCTGCGCGCCGAAATCGAGGCCAGCGACTCGGAATGGGATCGCGAGAAGCTGCAGGAGCGGGTGGCCAAGCTGGCCGGCGGGGTGGCCGTCATCAAGGTCGGCGCCGCGACGGAGACCGCGCTCAAGGAGCGCAAGGAAAGCGTCGAGGATGCCGTCGCGGCCGCCAAGGCGGCCGTGGAGGAGGGCATCGTCGCCGGCGGCGGCTCGGCACTCATCCAGGCCGGCAAGGCGCTCACCGAGCTGCGCGCATCGCTCTCGGGCGACGAGGCGGCGGGCGTCGACGTGTTCGCCCAGGCCCTGGGCGCTCCGTTGTTCTGGATTGCCAGCAACGCCGGGCTGGACGGCGCCGTGGCGGTGCACAAGGTGGCCGAGCTGCCTGCCGGGCACGGTCTGAACGCTGCCACCCTGCAGTACGGGGACCTGGCCGCCGCCGGCATCGTCGACCCGGTCAAGGTCACCCGATCGGCGGTGCTCAACGCGGCGTCGGTCGCGCGGATGGTGCTCACCACCGAGACGGCGGTCGTGGAGAAGCCGGCCGAGGCTGAGGATGACGGCCACGGCCACGGTCATCACCACCACTGAGTGAGCGGAGCGAAGCACTCCCAGTCGCAGGGGCTGGGGGTGTTTTCGTTTCTGGCCAGGCGTATTCGCGTCGCCGGATGGATAATTTCGCCCATGAGCATGGCGTACCTGGCGCAACCGGATCAGCAGCAGCAGTTGGAATGGCTCGACGGCGGCACGTTGGCGATCTTGCTCGACGGGAAGGCGACCGACGGCCAGTTGATGGTCGGACGCTTCGATGTCAGCGAGGGCGAGGCGCCTCCGTATCACAAGCACACGCGCGAGGATGAGGTCTTCATGCTGATCAAGGGCACCGCGCTGCTCTGGCTGGACGATCAGGAAATGGAGTTGTCGGAAGGCGGAATTGTCTATCTGCCCAAGAACATTCCGCATGCCTACCGCATCACGTCCAAGAAAGCCGATCTACTGATGATCAACACTCCCGCGGGTATCGAAGGCATGTTCCGTCACGCCGGACGGGATAAGGCGACGCCGCGCCCGGACGGCTTCGAAATTTCACCTGAACGTATGGCCGAAGGGGCGGACATGTACGGGCAGATCATTCTCGGCCCGCCGCGCTGATTCCCTGTAGCTTCGGCTGCAATTCGACACCACCTAGATGCCTGGGGCTATTTGTCGCGCCGGCCTAGCGACTGCACCTTCACGGCCTCCTCAGTGAGGACCTTGCCTCCCACCTCGTCGACAGCCCTGCGGAACGTCTGCATGCCAAGACCGATTGCCAGGGAACGCAATTGGATGGTCTTGTCCGCGACCGACTGCCATTGGTCGCTCGGCAGGCCGGCGTCGACGAACGGCCCCCAAATCCCTTCGCGGCACAGCTCGACGAGCGCCCGCACGCTTTCAGACTGGTGCTCGGCCATGTGGATCAGGGTTTGCGTGATCTCGCGCAGCGGCAACCCGATGCCGGCCAGCTGCTCGACGTAGTCGAACGTGGCCGTATCGGTGATGACCAGGAGATCGTCGTCGACGACGTCGACCAATCCGCACGCCGACAACTGACCCTCGGCATCGACTCCGAACCGGTCGGCCAGGTCGACGCGTTTCATCTCCACCGACCCGGTGGCATTGGCCGGGCCCAGCACTTCGGACGCCAGCCTGCGCACCTCCGGCGCCGACTCGGCGGACTGATCCAATATCCTACGGCTGATATCGAGGGGAAATCCCTTGTGCCCGAAGCGATTTGATCCGCTCGATACGTGAAATGTGATCGTCGGTGTATATCCCGACGCGGCCACGGCGCGCCGGTGGGGGCAGCAGGCCGTTGGTTTGCCACTCGCGGATGTTTCGCGCGGTCATGTCGACGCGGCGGGCGAGCTCGTCGATCGTCATCTCCACCGCAGCCACCACCCTTGTTAATTACGTAATTAACCGTTACGGTCCGATCTGTAATCATACTCGGAGGCGTGCCAGATGACAGTGACTGAAGCCGTTCGGTTCACCGGCTCCGTGGTCAAGGCTTTCGGCGGGTCCGTGCGGGCCAATAGTATGGCCGGCCGTGGCCGCCAGAGCTCGCGTTCCGGGGCGGCGATCAGCACGTTCGACCCGCTGGACCCGGCGACAGCTGCACATCCGCACGAGGCCCACCGGCGATTGCATGCCGGCGCCCGCGTGCAATATCACCCGAAACGGGGCGTGTGGATCCTGAGCCGGCTCGAGGATGTTCGGCTTGCCCTCCGCGACGACACGGCCTTGTCCAGCGCCGACGGGCCATCCCGGGTTCGGCTCCGGGCGCCGACCCTGGTCTCGACCGACGGGGAGAAGCACGCTCAGCTGCGACGCCAGGTGTTGCCCGCTTTCACCAAAGCGGCGTTGGAGAGTTGGCGCCCGACGATCCAGCAGCTGGCGGCCGAGACGGTGCGCGACGTTCTGGACAATCCCGGTTGCGACGTGGTGCAGCGGTTGGCGATACCCGTCCCGGTGCGGCTCATCGCGCAGCTGTTGGGCATCCCCGACACGGACGTGGCAGATTTTCGACGCTGGTCGGAGGCGACGGCGCAGATCACCGATCTGGCGTTGACTGCCGAGGGCGCCCGCAAGTTCGTTCATGTGCTCGGCGGCTCCTGGGCGATGAATCGCTACTTCCGGCGCCAGTTCGCCGCCGGCGGGTTGAAGGGCTCGGCGACGATCCTTGGACGGCTCATGGCCGAGAACGAGGCGGGCTCCCTGACCGACAGAGAGCTGTTCCAGTTTGCGATGCTGCTGCTGCTGGCGGGCAATGAGACGACCACCAATCTGCTCGGCGGGTTGTTCGCAGCACTGGCCGCCGATCCGGATCAGTTCGATATTTTGCGTTCCGATCCTGCGCTGATCCCGATGGCGGTCGAGGAAGGTCTGCGTTACCTATCGCCCGCCCAGAACATCTATCGCACGGCGCTGCACGACTATCGGGTCGGCGACGTGACCATCCCGGCGGGAGCACGGATCTTGCTGTGCGTCGGTGCGGCCAACCGCGACCCGCGGGTTTTTGACGAGCCCGACGAGTTCCGAGTAACCCGAAACCCTAGCCAGCACATCGCTTTTGGCTTTGGTGTCCACCTGTGTATCGGCGCGCAGCTGACCCGGATGGAAGCCCAAGCGGTGCTGCTGGAACTCGTGGCTCGAGTCCGTCGGATAGAGGCAGTCGGTGAAGCGACCTGGTCGACGAGCAGCCTATTGCGCGGCCCGGCGCGCTTGCCCGTCCGCCTCACTCCGGCCTAGGTGCTGCGCGCTCGACTGTGGGGTTCTGTGCGTGATCCCAACGATATTCGTGCATAGGCCCCACAGTCGGTGCCCTGATCGAAGGCAGGGAATCGGTCCAGCGTTGTATGGTCCATGTCGTAGGCGTATGAAGGCGAGGCCACGTGGGACGCAGGGGATGGGCCGGCTCGCCGCCGCTCGATGACGCCGACGCGCGCAAGCGGATCATCGACGCCACGCTGCGGATGGTCGATCGTCGCGGACCCGCGCGGACCTCGGTCTTGGACATCGCCGACGAGCTCGGCGTCACCCGGCGCACACTGTATCGATACTTCGCCACTTCCGACGAGTTGTTCGCGGCCGCAGCGGAGGTCGCGCTCAACGGCTTCGTCGCCCATGTCGAGGTGCTGACGGGTGACCTCGACGTCGCCGGCCAGCTCATCGAGGTCGTCGCGTTCATCATCGAACGGCTACCCCACGAGCCTCAGCTACAGATCCTGTTGACGGGTGACCACACCAACACGTTCAGCAGGAGCATGCTCAAGCAGTCGACGATCGCGCGGTGTCGAGAAATATTGCAGCGCAGCAAGATCAGCTGGTCGGCACTCGGTTACGACGATTCGACGATCGACGGACTGGTGGAATTCCTGCTGCGGATCATCCAGTCGATGGTGGTCGCTCCGCCCGAACCGGCGCGCTCGGGCGAGCAGTTGCGCGCGTATCTACGACGCTGGATCGGTCCGGCGCTGCGGTGACGCGGGCACGGCTCGCCATCGTGACCCATGCGATGCTCAGCGCGAAACACGCTGCGGCATAAGGCAGGCTCCCCACTGGCGTGCCATCGGCAGTCGTGCCGCCCGCTGACCCGAAGCAGGCGGGCAGCGCGGTGATCCACAGCCCACCCAGCACGCCGAGATACAACGGACCGAACACGCGAACGAACGTGCTCGCGTCGTGCGCGGCGTGATGTCGGATCTGCTGCGAAAGCACCCGAATCGCAATCAACGCCAGCAAGGCCAATTCGGCTGCGAACACTAATGCTTGAGCGGAGACACGGCCGGAGAACGCCGACGATGGAATGCTCAACAGCGCCACACCCACGGGCACCAGGGTGCCGGCGACGACCGTGCGCCACAGTACACTCAACGCCGTGAGGTCGACGCGACGACCGACCAACCACAGCACCAGCACGGTCAGCACAGCGGGGCCCACCGCCGCGAAGATGACCATGCTGGTCATGGGCACTGAGGCGAACATCGGATGGTTCAGCGGGTTGGCGTCATTCCAGGCCCACCAACGCAATTGTGGCCCCAGCTGATCGAACACCTCGTACAGGCAGTGGTGAACGAACCCGACGCACACGCCGCCGAGCAGTACGCCGCGGCGCCCCCGGAAGACGCCCAGGGTTCGCACAATTTCGAAGGCGAGTGTGGTCAACGCCGGATACAACGCGGCGATGTACAGCGGTAACCGCTCGTAGAGGAACTGGACCATGAACACGTTGTGGTCGAACACCACCCCGATGCTGTCCTGGATGCCGAACAAAGTCGGGAAGTACAGCGGGATTTCGGTCACCAGGAGATAGACGATGGAGGCGAACCACAGTGCGATGAGGGTGGGATCGCGCCGGCGAAGCAGTCGGTAGATCGCCCACCACAGTGCCAGTGCCGCACCGGTGACAATGGTCACCTCGAGTACCGGCAAGGTCCAGTTGCTCAGCGCGAGTGGACTGCGCAGGTGGATGATTGCCGGGGCGTCCCGGCAGGTGAAACCGCCGAGCTGCGCGGCGATCCCATCGAACGTCGCATTGCACTGGGACATGGTCGCGACCTCAGCCGGCGTGCTGTGGGTGATACCAGTGCACGACATCCCCGCCACGCGCCCAGCGATCGAACACGTATCGGCGAACTGCGGGAACGGTTCATCCACGGGGTCGTGAAAGGGCGTCTGACTCAACAGGACCCGGGCGACGGCGACCAATTTCTCCCTGACGGGAACGCTACCCATGGCCGGCGGCACATCCGAACGCGGCGCGCGTGGCCGCACCAAACGCCTAAGTGCCTGCTGCGCACCGTAAGTCGGCGTCAAGCTGCGCGCGTCGACGAGGCGCTCCTGCTCCGGCACGTGCGCGTTGACGCCCTCGGAGATGATCGACATGATCGACAGAAGGTGTTTGACGACACCGGGCAACTGCCTGATGCGATACCACGGGTCTGCGACGACCGCGTCGTAGATCGCCAACGCGGAACTGCGGTGTTCGACCTCCTCCACGAAATGCCAGAGGAACAGCGACGCGACCCGGTCGTCGCCGGGACGAAACAACGTCTCGTGGTTGTCGAGGAACAGCTTGAAGGTGGGGGTGAACGTCGCCTCGGTGTCGGCCATGTAGGCCAGCCGAAAGTTCAACGGCGCGTTGGCGGTGACGTCGTCGTAGGACGCCAGCACCGCATCGAACGTCTCCTGCAGGCCCGGGTAGGTCTTGATCAAGCCGTTGACGTGCTTGCGGTGTGAACTCGAATGCTGCGCCTCCTGGCGCAGGAATGCCGTCGCCTCCCCGGCATCCGCGGGATCGATGAGCTGCGGCTTGGCCTCTTGGATGGCTGCCACCAGCATCTGTTCGAAACCGATGGCGATCATCGAAGTCGCGTTCATGTTGAACGAGAACGCCGGGTTGTCAGGGTTCCAGATGAAGGGGACGTCGTCGGTGAAGTCGAACTTGGGTCGGCGCACCTGCAGTTGTGTCATCGAGCGCTCCCGGGGTAGTGATTACACACTTTCGCATCAAGTGTGTCATCTGGCATTGTTGCCTTAGGGAACCGGGGAGTCAACGACGGGAAGTGCCGCCCGAATGGCGGCGTAGGCGTGCTCGGCCGCGGTGCGCCAGTCGTATCCGGCGTCGATGGCGGTGGCCGCGGTGAAAAACGGGCTCAGATGAGCCGCGACCGTGCTGGTCAGATCGTCGGGAGTGGATCCGCCACCGCCGCACGACGTCCACAGCGTCGCCGCGATCTCCTCGATGGCCTCGGTGAACTCGCGCCGTCGCCGTGTCTCAATCGCCGCCAGCTCGGCCGGCAGGTCACGGCGCGAGGCGAGTTCGAAGAAGCCGGGGCCGATCGTCGAGTTGCCCTTGTGGGCCGCCTCGCAGGTGGCGCGCAACCAGGAGTCGCGGTCGCCCGCGAAGCGGGGGAGCTGCTCGCGGTATTGGGTGATGCCGGCCGCGAACGCCGCGGCCAGCAGCGCCTCACGAGAGTTGAAGTGCCGGAACAGGGTACGGCGGCTCAGCCCGGCGCCTTCGGCGAGCTGATCCATCGTGACGTCCAGCCCCGACTCGAGTACCAGCCTGCGGGTTGTCGCCAGCACGTGGTCGATCACCGCTTGGCGCTTGACCTCAACCAGCGTTGCCCCGCTCTCCGGCATTCCGTCAGCCTAGCCGGTCACAGGCACCATTGACACTCATCAGTGTCATCCATAACACTTAGAGATGCCATCGTGAGGAGAGCGACCATGCCAGCCCCCAATCGGCATCTGATGACCGAACCCGTCACCGAAGCCGATGACCAGATCGCCGAGCAACTGGCCAGCGTGTCGGTTCCGGCGCTCATCGCCTCCGTTGTCGTGATGACCGGTGACCCGTCCTATCTCCGCGGACCCATCAGGCCGCGCGAGTGGCTGCACAACGAGTTCCAGGGGAATCTGTCCGACGCGGAAAAGGCTCAGCTGCGCGGTGACGCACTCAAAGCCATCTGTGCGTGGCGGGACGCCGGTTGTCCTGCTCGCAGCGCACCCAGCACCGACGTCCTGCGCGAGATCCTCGACTGGATCGCCTGCGAGCCCGTCGGTGACGAATACGCCCCGTTGTATCTGGAGGAGATGGACCTCACCGCGGCGAATCCGCGGTCCATCGCGCGCGAGAAACCCCCGCGGACCGGCGCCGACTTCTCGGTCCTCGTAATCGGTTGCGGCGAAGCGGGACTGCTGGCTGCCATTCGCATGAAAGAGGCGGGCATCCCGTTCGAGATCCTGGAGAAGAACGACGATGTCGGCGGCACCTGGCTGGAGAATTCCTATCCCGGTTGCCGCGTCGACGTCGCCAGCCACTACTACTCGTATTCCTTTGAGCGCAATGACTTTTTCAGCGACTACTACACGCGCCAACCCGAGCTCTACCACTACTTTCGCGCGCTGACCGACGACCACGACATCTGGCCGCACATCTGTTTCGAACGCGAGGTCGTCCGGGCGACATGGGATGACAGCGCCGCGAAGTGGACTGTCGTCGCGCGGCGACCGGACGGCACCGAAGACGTCCGCACCGCCAACGCGCTCATCTGCGGAGTGGGAATCCTCAACCGCCCCTTGTTCCCCGACATCGACGGCATGGATCAATTCACGGGACCGATGTTCCACTCCGCGCGATGGGATCACTCCGTCGACCTGAAGGGGAAACGGGTTGCCCTGCTCGGCGCCGGGGCCAGCGGCTTTCAGATCGGACCCGCCATCGCCGACGATGTCGAATCGCTCACGGTGTTTCAGCGCACCCCGCAATGGATGGCACCCAATCCGCGCTACCACGCCGAGGTCAGCGCGGGCGAACGTTGGGCGATGAAGCACCTACCCGGCTACTCGCGGTTCTACCGGTTCATGCTCATGTGGCAGTCGGGTGACAAGATGCTGGAACTTGTTCGCGCAGATCCTGATTGGCCCGACTTTCCCCGCACGGCCAACGCGGCCAGCGCCGCGCGTCGCGAGTATTTCGCCAATTGGATCGAGCAACAAGTCGGCCACGACCCCGAACTGGCCGCCACGGTCACCCCCGACTACCCGCCCATGGCCAAGCGCATGTTGCAGGACAACGGAAGCTGGCTGCGTTGCCTGACGCAACCGCACGTCGAACTCGTCAACGACAAGATCATCGGCATGGACGCGGACGGGCTGATCACCGCAACCGATCGTTACGACGTCGACGTCGTCGTGCTGGCAACCGGGTTCCGCGCCAGCGAAATGCTGCTTCCGCTGGAGATCATCGGGCGCGACGGCGTTTCGATCGCCGACGCGTGGGACGGAAAACCCAGCGCCTACAACGGCATATCCGTTCCGGGCTTCCCCAATTTCTTCATCATGGCGGGCCCCGGCACGGGCTTGGCGCACGCGGGCAGTGTCATCAGCATGTCGGAGCTTCAGATGCGCTACATCGGCGATGCGCTGCGCCGGCTCATCGACGACGGCCTGCGTGCCATCGAGCCGACGAAGGCCGCCCACGATCGGTATCGCGACGCGCTACTCAGTGAGGTGTCGACGCTCATGTGGGGCCACCCTTCGATCGCACACTCCTGGTACAAGTCCGCCGACGGCAACGTCTACATCCTGTGTCCGTGGCGACTTGTCGACTACTGGAACATGACTCGCGAGGTGGACGTCGGCGACCACGTGCTCACAGCCCGGCGATGACGATGCCCACGCCGACCACCATCGACACCGACAGGGTCGCCAACAGAACGCCCACGACACCCTCCTTGGCCGCCGGAGCCCGATGGTCGCCCGCCGCGATCGGTGCGAGCCTGCGACCGGCGCCCCACCACGCCGCCAGCAGACTGGCCAGCCAGTTCGTGTAGCCCGCGTAGCCGATCAGCACCACCGCGGCAACTCTCCACGCGTGCGGCAGATCGACGTGCGGCCAGAGCAGGCCCAGCAGCACGAGGAACATGCCGTTGAGCACCGCCTCGAGGTGACTCGACAGCGCCATGCGCGGGTTCTTCAATGCCGGGACGACGAACCCGGTGAACAGGCCGAGCAGGAACAGCACCAGCCCGAGCTCGAAAAGAACGCTCTGCATGTCGTTACCGCGTGTCGGTCCAGATCGTCAGGGCCGCCACCGCGAGGGCGAGCACGACGAGCAAGCCCGCGTCCACCGCCCGTACCCGTGGCCCTTCCGTGGCGACCATTCGCAATTCGCGGGCGATCAAGAACAGCGGGAACGCGACGCTGATGTCGATCAGCATGCCGGCCAGAATGTAAGCCCACACAAAGCGAATACCATGCTTTCGCGCATCGACAACCATGAAGATTGCCGCGGCAAGGAAGAAGTACAAAATGTCGCACGCGATCGACCGTGACGCCGGCGTGACTTCGACACCGGCGAGGAAGTCGATGAAGAAGCGGCCGATTCCGGCGTGCAGATACGCGGTGTTCTGGATCCAGGTGGTCACGAGCGCAGCGACCGCGATCAAGCCGTAGACCACACAGCGCACTTTGCTGCTGGTCCGCAGGCTGTTGTCGGTGGGGGTGGTATTCATCCGCTGACGATACGGCAGTACCCGGACGCCGATCGTCAATCCATAGGGAGTTCAAATGCCGATAGTCCAAGCGGGCGCAAGAATCTCACAAGCTCCCGGCGGCACACTCGTGACGCGTGCGCGACACGGGGACGCGAAAGGAACCACACAATGAAGACCCCTCACACCCTGAAACGCATTGTTGGAGGGACGTTGCTGTCCGGCGGCGTCGCGGTCGCCGGCCTGGGACTGAACCCGGATAGCGCGCACGCCGAGGTTTGGTGCCCGCCCAACACGAAGCTCGGCCCCGTGTGCTACGGACCCAACCAATGGTGTCCCGGGGATTCGCTTTTTCATCTGACCCAGAATCACGTGGCGAACCCGATCAATTGGGACATGAACGTGTGCCATATGTACTACTACGTGCCGTGGGGCAAGGGCAATGTCGGCTACGATATCTGGGACGGCCCCGATCCGCCGGGGCCGCCGACCCTTATCCAGGCGCCGCCCGGCCTGCCGCCACCCCCCGGCAAGTGCTGGAGCATGTGGATTCCGGGACCATGCCCGGGTGGCTAGCGAGGACGCCCTGCACAATTGCCCAGATGAATAGTCCGTCGTTTTTCGCCACGCCCGGCTGCGGCGATCGTCAACTGCAGAACCGGCACTATTCGCAGGCGGTCCGGTACGGCAACCGGGTCGAGATCTCGGGCCAAGGCGGCTGGGACGACGCCTGGAATTTTCCGCACTCGGTCGTAGACGAAGTGATTCGGGCGTTCGACAACGTAGAGCGGACGTTGGCCACGGCCGGAGCGACGTGGCGCAACGTGATCAGCGTCCACTCCTACCACCTACCCAACGCTCACGGCCAGATCGGACCAGACCACCTGGACACCATGGCCGAACAGTTCCGCCGCCGGATGGGTGAACGCGCGCCGGTGTGGACATGCATCGGCGTGGCCGCCCTCGCCAACCCACTGATGCGGGTTGAGATTCAGGTCAGCGCAATTGTCGACGACGAAGCGTGACGGCCAGCGGGTGCTAGGCCGAGCGGCGGATTCCGCGTGCCCGGCCGATGTCGCTCTTGAGAAGCATGTCGCGCTCCGACTCGGACAGGCCGCCCCAGACGCCGTACGGCTCGCCGACCCCCAACGCGTGGGAACGGCATTCCTCGATCACCGGGCAACGCCGGCACATCTCCTTGGCGCGCTGCTCGCGTTGCATGCGGGCCCGGCCGCGCTCACCGTCCGGATGAAAGAACATCGACGAGTCGACGCCGCGGCACAAGCCCAGCAATTGCCAGTTCCAGATGTCGGCGTTGGGTCCAGGTAGCTGTTCCGGCTGTGGCATGGCTTCTTCCCTCTCTGCACAGCACGCTCAAGCGAAGTTCAGAACTGCGCGAGTGTGCAACCTAATGGGGTTCGCGTCACCGATGACTACCCGTGTCACGATAGACGTTAGGAGGGCTACCAAAAAACCGTCAATAGTCCTGCTTACGTGACGAATGTCTAAGCGTTGCAAGATAATTAACTCCGCGTTCATCTGTCGCGCGGTTCCGAAACTCGAAGCATGCTAGCCGGGAACCGATCGATGCCGAGATCCCGCAGTTCAGGGGCGTTTGGTCGGCCACTGGCAAATACGACACGGCCGCCTTGGGTAATATCCCGGTAACGCAGACAGCACAGACTTTTTACCAACGAAACCCCCGCCATCAACGTGATCAAAACCACTCACGATTCGACGATTCCTCGCACTTTGACCGCGGCCGCATTCGGAAACGAACCCGGCACCTGGCCGCTGCCCTCGGCGCGCACCCCGAAGCAGCTCTGGCTGCGCGCCGTCGCGTCGGGCGGTCAGGGGCGCTACGGCAGTGCCTACCGCGATCTGGCGGCGCTGCGGCGCGCCCCCACGCCTCCGCGGTTGGCCTCGCTGGCGCACAGCACTCAGGGCTCGCTGCTGCGTCAGCTCGGTTGGCACGCGCTGGCGCGCGGGTGGGACGGCCGCGCACTGGCGCTCGCCGGCGCCGACACCGAAGCGCGCGCCGACGCACTGATAGGGCTCGCGGCCGACGCGCTGGGCGTCGGCCGCTTCGCCGCGGCGGCGGCGCTGTTGGCCCGCGCCGACGCCGAGCTGTCCGACGCTGAGTTGGTCGACAAGCGGGCGGACCGGCTGTCGGTACGGCGGCAATGGGTGGGCGCGGAGCTGGCGATGGCCACCGGCGACGGGGCGTCCGCGGTCCGCCGGGCCGAGGACGGGGTCCAACGGGCGAGGGCGGTCGCCTCGGTGCGACACCAGGTCAAAAGCGATGTGGTCCTGGCGGCCGCCCTGTGCAGCGCCGGTGCCACCGAGCGGGCCCGCGCCGTGGCGGACAGGGCGTTCGAGGCCACCGGCCGGTACGGGCTGATCCCGCTTCGGTGGGCTCTGGCTTGCTTGCTGATCGATATCGCAAGCGTCACGGTTTCAGAACAACGATTGCGCGAACTCATCGATGTTCGCGATATTTGTGCGGACCAGGTTCGGCACGCCGGTGGAACTTGGCATACCGCGTGAAATCCGTTGCGGCCGTTCTTGTCTAGCTTTTTGTAGCCCGTGATGTTTCCTGACCGTTACGTTGGAGAGACCCTCGTCGATGACAATGCAAGGGGAACGTCTCGACGCTGTGGTTGCACAGGCGGTGGCAGGAGATCGGAATGCGCTTCGAGAAGTGCTGGAGACCATTCGCCCTATCGTCGTGCGATATTGCCGGGCTCGAGTCGGCACCCACGAACGGAGCGGCCTGTCGGCGGACGATGTCGCACAGGAGGTTTGCCTGGCGGCCATCACCGCGTTGCCGCGGTATCGGGACCGCGGGCGACCCTTTATGGCCTTCCTCTATGGCATCGCGGCCCACAAGGTGGCCGACGCCCATCGCGCCGCCGGCCGAGATCGCGCCTACCCCGCAGAATCGGTCCCCGAACGCCGATCATCCGATGCCGGTCCCGAGCAGTTGGCGATCGAGGCCGATTCGGTCAGCCGGATGGACAAATTGCTCGAAATCCTGCCCGCCAAGCAGCGCGAGATCCTCATCCTGCGCGTGGTTGTCGGGCTGTCAGCCGAGGAGACCGCTGCCACCGTCGGCAGCACTACCGGCGCCGTGCGGGTGGCTCAGCACCGCGCACTTCAGCGACTCAAAGACGAAATCGTAGCGGCGGGTGACTATGCCTAATTTTGGATATGCCTTCGATGATCAGCCGGCGCTGGACGAAATCGCCCGCACCGACCTGCTGTTCGACGCGCTCGCCGACCGCGAGCGCCTCGACTTGGATGATCCGGAGATCGACGCGCTCGCCGTGTTGATGGGGGACTGGCGCGACGACCTGCGGTGGCCACCGGCCAGCGCTCTGGTCTCGGCCGACGAGGCCATCCAAGCGCTGCGCACCGGGTTAGAAGAGCGTCAGCGCGGCCGCCGCGGCCTGGCGGCGGTCGGATCGGTGGCCGCGACGCTGTTGGCGCTCAGCGGGTTCGGCGCCTTCATCGCAGACGCGCATCGCGGCGACCCGTTGTACGGGCTGCACGTGATGTTCTTCGATGCTCCGCGGGTGAACGACGACACCATCACGTTGTCCGCGAAGGCCGACCTGGCCAAGGTGCAGCAAATGATCGACCAGGGCCAATGGACTCAGGCCCAGAATCAGTTGGCCGAGGTCAGCAGCACGGTGCAGGCTATGGACGATGGGAACAGCAGGCAGAACCTGCTCGACGAGGTGAATCTGCTGAACAGCAGGGTGGAGGCGCGAAACCCCAACGCGACGGTGCCCGGTCCCGTGAAGAAACCGAAGGCTTCCGTAAATCCCGGGGAATCGCCCGCTTCGCCTCCGGTCGGCGCACCGCCGACGGTCGCCGGCTCGATCCCCGCGGCTCCGCCCCCCTCCGCGCCGCCAGGCCACCACCGGCATCACGGCCAGACGGAGCCCCCGGTCACACCAAACGCAGGACCTTAGCGAACGGGTTCAGTGGCGTCGATGAAACCCGTCGGCGTCCGAAGTTGCCTCATTGAGTGACGCGTCGGCGTAACCGCGGCAGTAATCCCAGGTGACGTACGCGTCAGGCTCGGGATCGTAGGCAGGCTCGTGTGGCCGGACGGTGCCGTCGATCAGCAGTTGCAGCAGATTCGCGCGCAGCATGTCCCAGTCGTGGTAGTGGTCCTGCTGGCACTCGTCGCAACAGACCACCAGCCCGCGAATACCCTTGTGCGCCAAGAGCGCCTCATACACGGCCAGATCGGCCAGGTCGGCCTCTACCGCCACCCGCTCCTGCTGATCGAGGGGCTGGCCCGGTTCGACGGCGTCCAGCGCCGCCGACGGGTCGCAGGGGTCGTCGGCAAACGGATCGGGCGGCAAACCCGGCGGGAGGTAGTCGCGCACGTCACTAAGACTACGCAAGGGGGCCGTCGGAGCGCCAGCAGGGCGGCACGCTGCGGGCAAGGCGAGTCAAGCGGGTCCAGCTGATCGACGAGCCGATAGGATGGGTTTCTCACTCCAACTATTGGAGGGCCTCACCGATGACCCGTGGCATGTCCCGCCTAGAAGACAGTTCCGACCTGGTCGCCAGTCCCTATCTGCGCGACACCCATCTTGGCGCCCTGGACGCGGTGCCTACCGGCGGCGACAACCCGAACAAGATCGCGATGCTGGGACTGACCTTCGACGACGTGCTGCTGCTGCCCGCGGCGTCCGACGTGGTGCCGGCGACAGCGGACACCTCCAGCCAGCTGACCAGGAAGATCCGGCTCAAGGTGCCGCTGGTCAGCTCCGCGATGGATACGGTCACCGAGTCGCGGATGGCCATCGCGATGGCCCGGGCCGGCGGCATGGGTGTGCTGCACCGCAATCTGCCCGTCGCCGAGCAGGCCGCCCAGGTCGAAATGGTCAAGCGCTCCGAGGCCGGCATGGTCACCGACCCGGTCACCTGCCGTCCGGACAACACCTTGGCGCAGGTCGATGCGCTGTGCGCGAAATTCCGGATCTCCGGGCTGCCGGTGGTCGACGACTCCGGCGCGCTGGTCGGCATCATCACCAACCGCGACATGCGCTTCGAGGTCGACCAGACCAAGCCCGTGGCCGAGGTGATGACCAAGTCTCCGTTGATCACCGCGCAGGAGGGCGTCAGCGCCGACGCGGCGC
Organism: uncultured Actinomycetota bacterium; assembly: GCA_963758775.1. Lineage (GTDB taxonomy): Bacteria > Actinomycetota > Actinomycetes > Mycobacteriales > Mycobacteriaceae > Mycobacterium. The sequence continues at coordinate 338,847 of CAVWWU010000006.1, read as the reverse complement.
TGGGCCTGTTGCGCCGCAACAAGATTGAGAAGCTGCCCATCGTCGACGGCCACGGTCGGCTGACCGGGTTGATCACCGTCAAGGACTTCGTTAAGACCGAGCAACATCCGCTGGCCACCAAGGACAGCGACGGCCGGCTGCTGGTCGGCGCCGCCGTCGGCGTCGGCGGCGACGCGTGGGTCCGGGCGATGATGCTGGTCGATGCAGGGGTGGACGTGCTGATCGTGGACACCGCGCACGCGCACAACCGCCTGGTGCTCGACATGGTCGGCAAACTCAAGGCCGAGGTGGGCGAGAAGGTCGAGGTGGTCGGCGGCAACGTGGCCACCCGCTCGGCGGCGACGGCGCTGGTCGAGGCCGGCGCCGACGCGGTGAAGGTCGGCGTGGGCCCGGGGTCGATCTGCACCACCCGGGTGGTCGCCGGTGTCGGCGCACCACAAATCACGGCGATTCTGGAAGCCGTCGCGGCGTGCGGGCCGTCGGGTGTGCCGGTGATCGCCGACGGCGGGCTGCAATATTCCGGCGACATCGCCAAGGCACTGGCGGCGGGCGCGTCGACGGCCATGCTGGGCTCGTTGCTGGCCGGCACCGCCGAGGCCCCGGGCGAGCTGATCTTTGTCAACGGCAAGCAGTTCAAGAGCTATCGCGGCATGGGATCGCTGGGCGCCATGGCCGGGCGCGCCGGCTCCGGAGGTCCGGGCAAGTCGTATTCCAAAGACCGCTACTTCGCCGACGATGCGCTCAGCGAGGACAAGCTGGTCCCCGAGGGCATCGAGGGCCGGGTGCCGTTCCGGGGTCCGCTGTCGTCGGTGATTCACCAGCTGACCGGCGGCCTGCGCGCCGCGATGGGCTACACCGGCGCGCCCACGATCGAGGTGTTGCAGCAGGCGCAGTTCGTCCGGATCACGGCGGCCGGGCTGAAAGAAAGCCACCCGCACGACGTCGCGATGACCGTCGAAGCGCCTAACTACTACGCGCGGTGAACAGCGAACTGGCCATGGTCGAAATCGGGATGGGCCGCATCGCCCGTCGCACCTACGAGCTCACCGACATCGGCATCGTGCCGTCCCGTCGCACCCGGTCATCGCAGGACGTCTCGACGGCGTGGCAGCTGGATGCCTACCGGTTCGAGATCCCTTTGCTGGCACACCCGACCGACGCGCTGGTGTCGCCCGAGTTCGCCATCGAACTAGGCCGCCTCGGCGGCCTGGGCGTGCTCAACGGCGAGGGGCTCATCGGCCGGCACGCCGATGTCGAGGCCCGGATCGCCCAGCTCGTCGAGGCTGCGCACAAGGAGCCTGAACCATCGGCGGCGATCCGGCTGCTGCAGGAGTTGCATGCCGCGCCGCTGAACCCGGAACTGCTGGGCGCCGCGGTGGCCCGGATTCGCGAGGCCGGGGTGACCACCGCGGTGCGGGTCAGCCCGCAGAACGCGCAGGCGCTGACACCCGTGCTGCTGCAGGCCGGTATCGACCTGCTGGTCATCCAGGGCACGATCGTGTCGGCCGAGCGCGTCGCCAGCGACGGCGAGCCACTGAACCTGAAGACCTTCATCTCTGAGCTAGACGTGCCGGTGGTCGCCGGCGGGGTGCAGGATCACCGGACGGCGCTACACCTGATGCGCACCGGCGCCGCGGGCGTCATCGTCGGCTACGGCTCCACCCGGGGGGTCACCACCACCGACGAGGTGCTGGGCATCAGTGTGCCGATGGCCACCGCGATCGCCGACGCCGCCGCCGCGCGGCGTGAATACCTGGATGAAACCGGCGGCCGGTACGTGCACGTGCTGGCGGACGGCGACATCCACACTTCCGGGGAGCTGGCCAAAGCCATCGCCTGCGGCGCGGACGCGGTGATGCTGGGCACGCCACTGGCCGAGGCCGCCGAGGCACTCGGCGACGGCTGGTTCTGGCCGGCCGCGGCCGCGCACCCGTCGCTGCCGCGAGGGGCACTCCTGCAGATCGCCGTCGGCGAACGCCCGCCCCTGGAGCGGGTGCTCAACGGCCCCTCCGACGACCCGTTCGGCACCCTGAATCTTGTTGGGGGACTGCGCCGCTCGATGGCCAAGGCCGGGTATTGCGACCTCAAGGAATTCCAGAAGGTCGGCCTGACCGTCGCAACCTGAACCTCAAAGGACAGTCAGAACTTCGACATCGCGGCTTTCCGCCAGAGCGGTGATGGCGGCGTCAAAAGTGATGAGGCAGGCGCCGCGCCAACGGGCCAGCGTGAGTAGGTGAGCATCCGTCACATGTCTGTATCCGGCAATCGTCGGAATGTCGTTGTCGACGGGCGACACATCGTCGGTCAGAAAGCGGTGGCCCTCAGCCGACCTCAGCGCGGATAGGACTCGTCGCGCATCAGTGATCCCGATTGGACTGGGCAGCACCTTCGGGTTCGACGACACGCGGACGAAACCGCTCTCCGTGACCGGGCACGTAGCCCACCCAGACGATGAGTTGGCGACGATCACCGCGACGGCGTTAGTGATCCAGACGGACGAACTGCCGGTTGCGGTATTGCTCGATGCACGCCGCACGCCGGACCTTGCCGCTGGTGGTGATGGGCAGTGACCCCTGGGCCACCAGGACGAGGTCGGCCACGCGCAGGCCGTGCGATCGCGAAATAGCCGACGTGACTTCGCGTTTCACCGTGCCGAGCTTGTCCATTACCTCTTCGGGGGAATCGCCCCGCTTCTTGAGTTCGACGATGGCGACCAGCTTTTCGGTGTTACCGTCGGGGACCGCGATCGCCGCCGACCGGCCGCGGGTGATCTCTTGGATCGTTGCCTCGATGTCATCGGGATAGTGGTTGCGCCCGTAAACAACCAACAGATCCTTGTCGCGGCCCACAATGAACAGCTCACCGTCGCAGACGAATCCCAAATCTCCGGTGCGCAGCCACGATTCCTCGGGAGTGCCCTGCGGCGCGCCGACAAGCCGACCGCCGAAGGTGCGCTCGGTCAGTTGCTGATTCTCCCAATAGCCCGCCGCGACGTTCGCGCCGTGCACCCAGATCTCCCCGACCGTGCCGGCCGGACACTCGATCCCGGTGTCGCGATCGACGATGCGCACCAGCGGTGACTCCGGTATGCCGTAGCCGACCAACGGCGTGCCGTCCGTGCTCGCGCAGCGCTCGGCGTTTCCGCCGGACAGCATGTCGGATTCGAAGTGAACGATCTTCGGGGGATCTCCCGGTCTGCGGGTCGCCACGTACACCACGGCCTCGGCCATTCCGTAGGACGGCCGAATCGCCTTGGGCTGCAGATTGAATGGGGCGAACCGCTCGGTGAAACGCTTGAGGGTCGCGGGCTGAACCCGCTCCGCTCCGTTGAGGATGTGCAGCACGTCGCCGAGGTCCAGCCCGGCCATGTCGTCGTCCGACGTCTTTCGAGCCGCCAAGTCGAACGCGAAGTTCGGTGCCGCCGAGAACACCTTGCTGTTGCTTGCCAGCAACTGCATCCAGCGCGCGGGCCGCTGCAGGAACGATGCGGGGCTCATCAGCACGCCGTGCAGCCCGGCCATGATCGGCAGGCAGATCCCCACGATCAAACCCATGTCGTGAAAGAACGGCAGCCACGACACAATCGTCGTGTCCGGCGGAGCCACCCGGCCGTACTCGGCGAAGTAGTCGGCCATGACCTGCTTGATGTTCGCCCGCAGATTTTTGTGCGAGATGATCACCCCGGCCGGCTGGCGGGTCGAGCCGGAGGTGTACTGCAAGTACGCGACACTCGGACGGTCGCCGCGGGAGTTGGAGCCGTTGCCGGAATTCGGCTCTATCAAGTCGATTTCGACGATCGATGGCGCAGACACGCCGTTCTGGGGCTTGGCGTACTCGCTGACGTCCCCGATCACCGCGGACGTGGTGAGAATGACCGACGGCGAAGCGTCGCGCAGCACCGAGCTGACCCGGTCGTCGGCGACGCCGCCGGTCGGCACCGACAGCGGAACCGCGATGAGTCCCGCCTGTATGGCCCCGAGGAAAGCCGCGATGTAATCCAGGCCCTGCGGTGCCAGGATGACCGCGCGGTCACCGACCGATCCGTAAGCGCTCAGTTCCCCGGAAACATCCAGCACTCGCCGATAAAGCTCCGACCAGGTGAGGCTTTCGCTAACGCCCTGCCAATCCTGTTGATAGTCAAGGAAGGTGAAGGCCGTGTTATTTGGCTTCAGGCTGGCGCGCTCGCGCAGCACCGTCAAAATGGTGGATTCGGTCACTGGCACTGTGCTGTCCTCCGTTTAAAGCTCTTGGCTTGCCAGTGCATCGCCGAGGTGCTGCGCCAGACCCGCGACGGTGATGATGTCGCCGGGGCTGATGTTCACCCCGGTTTCGGCCTCGATGCGGGTGCGAAGTTCGGTGTGGCCCAACGAGTCCAGTCCGTACTCGTGCAGCGGACGGTCCACATCGACGTTGCGGCGTAAGATCAGTCCGACCTGTTCTGAAACCAGATCGCGGAGCCGCGCCGCCCTCTCGTCGGGGGAGAGTGCCGTCATCTCGGCGCGGAATTTGGTTGAACTGACGCGGTTTTGGCCGTTGTGCTGGAAGCGTTCGGCAAACGGGCTGTGCTGCGCCAGCGCCGTCAGCCACGGAGTTCCGATAACGGTGGTGTAGCCGGTGTAGGCACGGTCGTGGCGGAGCAGCGCGTCCAACGCGTGCGCGCCTTCCTCGAGGGTGATGACGGTGCCGTTGCTGTCGACCTCTGCCTGCCATGCGATCGAAGTGGCCGTCAGGCCCTGGGCTCGGCGCCAGTGGGTGAAGGCATCCAGCCAGCTGTTGGCCGCGGCGTGGGCGCCCAGCCCCGGCGAGCCCAGCAGGGCCGCCGACGAGGAGAACGAGCAGAACCAGTCCAGCGGCTGCCCGAGGCTCGCCTCGTGTAAGTTCCACGCGCCGTGGACCTTCGGGGTCCACTCGCCCGTCAGCAGCTCGTCGGTGATGCTGGCGAGGCTGGCGTTTTCGATGATGCCGGCGGCATGCAGAACACCGCGCAGCGGAAGTCCGGTGGCTGTTGCCGCCGCCACCAATTGGTGGGCGGTGTCTGGGTGGGCGATGTCACCGCGCTCGACGACGACGTCGCAGCCGAGCGCCCGGATCATCTCGAGGGTCTGCTGCGCAGCGTCGCTGGGCGCCCCGCGCGAACAGAGCACGACCCGGCCGCAGCCGGCGGCGGCCAGGCTCTCGGCAAGCACGAGTCCGACCGTGCCGAGGCCGCCGGTGATGATGTAGGAGCCATCGCCGCGGAACACCTGGGCCTGCTCGGGTGGCACGAGCGCGCTGGTTTGCCCTTCGCGCGGTATGTCGAGGACAAGCTTGCCGACGTGTTCGGCCGCGCACATCACCCGAATCGCGGTGGCCGCCTTGGCCAGTGGGTAATGGGTGCTCTGCGGCATGGGGAGCGTTCCGTCGGCGACCGACCGGTACACGGTGTCCAGCAGTTCTCGAATCTGGCCGGGTTGGTACAGCGACATCAGCGCCAAATCCACATAGGAGAACGTGAGGTTGCGCCGGAATGTGAAGAGCCCAATCCGGTTGTCGTCGTAGACGTCCCGCTTACCGATTTCCACGAACCGGCCGCCGAAAGCCAGCAGCTGCAGGCCGGCCTGTTGCGCGGCGCCGGCGACCGAGTTGAGCACGATGTCCACGCCGTACCCGTGGGTGTCACGCCGGATCTGCTCGGCGAACTCGATACTCCGCGAGTCATAGACATGCTTGATCCCCATGGCGCCCAATAGTTCTCGACGCTCCGGACTGCCGGCAGTGGCGAAGATCTCGGCTCCCGCGGCGCGCGCAATCCCGACCGCGGCCTGGCCGACCCCGCCGGTCGCCGAGTGGATCAATACCCTGTCGCCCGACTTGACGCGGGCGAGGTCGTGAAGCCCGTGCCAGGCGGCGGCGTGCGCGGTTGTCACCGCGGCCGCCTGGGCGTCGGTCAAGCTGTCTGGCAGGGTGACCGCGAGCCGAGCGTCGCAGGTGACGAACGTGGCCCAACAACCGTTGGGGGACATTCCCCCGACGCGGTCACCGATTTTGTGCTCGGAGACGTCTGGGCCCAACGCGGTGACCACTCCGACGAAATCGGTGCCCGGCTGGGGTCCGTGCCCCTCGAAAGTCGGATAGCGGCCGAACGCGGCCAATACGTCGAGGAAGTTGAGGCTGGACGCGGTGACCGCGACCTCGATCTGTCCGGGACCGGGGGCTACGCGGTCGAAGGCGACGAACTCCATGGTCTCCATGTCACCGGGAGTCCGGAGCCGCAGGCGCATGCCGTCGGTGCTGTGGTTCACCAGTGTCTTGCGTCCCTCGTCAGGCCGAAGTGCGGTGTGGGTCAAGCGGGCCGCGTACCACTGATTGCGGCGCCAAGCGGTCTCGTCCTCGTCGGAGCCCGCCAGCAGCTGGCGCACCACCTGTTCGGGGCCGGTCTGCTCGTCGATGTCGATGTGGGTTGCCCACAAGTGCGGGTGCTCGGTGCCGATGACGCGCAGCAGGCCGCGCAGACCACCCTGCTCGAGGTTGATCCGGTCGCCGTCCAGCACCGCCTGGGCGCTCCGGGTCACGACGTGTAGGCGGGGCGACTCACCGGCGAATTCGCCGAGTTCGCGGGCGATGCGCACCACGTGCGCCGCATACTCACCTCCGCGCGGCGCGCACTGCTCGTCGGGGTTGCCGTTCTTCGGCCCGGTAACGACGACGACGCCGGCGAACCCGCCTTCCCCAAGCTGACCGCGCAGCACCTCGGCAGCGGCGCCGTGATCGCCGTGCAGCGGCCAGAACATCGTCGTGCATTCCGCGCTGTGCAGTTTCAACGCGTCGGTCAACGCCGTTGCCAGCAGATGGGCGGCGTCGGAGGTGCTGATCAACAACCAGGCACCGGCGTGGACGTTGTCGTCGTCGGACAGCTCGCGTTGCTGCCATTCGATGGTCAGCAGCCGCTCGTTCAGCACGCGATCGCGGCTCTCGCGCGGGGAAACCGTTGTGCCGAGCTGCAATCCGCGCACCGTCAGGAGGACCGTACCGTGCTCGTCGAGCACATCAAAGTCTGCCTCAGCTGCCACGTCCGGAGCCTCCGCAGGCATCACCCGCCCGTAGCAATATCGCGCGTTGCGGGTGGGCCCGTAGGCGCGCAGCCGGTGCGCACCGATCGGCAGGAGCGGGCCGCCGTTACCGGCGCCGTCGAGGTCGGGGTGCGCCATCAGGGACTGGAAGCACGCGTCGAGCAGCGCGGGATGCACCGCGTAGGCGGCTTGCTGCGAGCGGATCGAGCCGGGCGAGCCCACCTCGGCCAGCACGGTGGCGTCCGCGTAGTGGGCGGCGGCCAGGCCGGTGAAGGCGGGACCGAGATACACGCCGTCGAACCGCTGCCGCAGTTCGGCGCCCTCGACGCGGTTCGGGTGCGCCGCCAGCAGCGCGGCGATATCGACCGTGGGCGGCTGGTCACCATCGTCCGCATACAGCTCGGCGCTGGCCCGTTCCTTACGTTCGCCCTGCTGTTCGGTCTCGACCGCGAAACCGATGGCGCCGAGGGCCGCGGTCTCCGAGACGGTGGCGACCGTGGTGACCGGGATCTCGGCGTCCAGGGTCAGCAGCGGCGAGAATCGGACATCGCGGATCTCCGCGCGCTCGCCGAGGACGGTGTGGGCCGCGGCCAACGCCATCTCGCAGTACACGGCGCCGGGAAGTGTTGCAGCCCCATGGATTTGGTGGTCGGCCAGCCAGGGCTGCGCTGCGGTACCGAGCTGAGTCTGCCACACGTGGCGCTCCGGCTCCTCGGGCAGCCGAACGTGTGCTCCGAGCAACGGATGCGCAGCGACCACGGACCCGCCCTGTGCCGGGGAGTCCTGCCCGTCGCGCCCGATGAACATGCTGCGGTGCGGCTCATGCGTCCAGGCCGCCAGTGGCGCATCCACCAGCCGCCCGTGCGGGTACAGCACCGAGAAGTCGATCGCGGCGCCCGCGGTGTGCAGCTCGGCCAACAGGGCGCGTGGCCCGTGCGCCGGCATGCCTGCCAGGCCGGCGATCCGGACCCCGATGGCGGTCGCGGTCTGCTCGAGGGCGTCGATCAGTTGCGGTTGCGGGGCCAGCTCGGCGAAGACCCGGTGGCCGTCTTCGACCGCCGCATGCGCCGCCGCGGCGAACCGCACGGTGTGCCGCACGTTGTCGACCCAGTAACCGGCGTTGCAGACCGGCCGCTCCCGGGGGTCGAAGGCGGTCGTCGAATAAAACGGGATGCGCGGTGCCGTCGGGGTGATCTCGGCCAGCGCCTCGGACAGCTCGTCGAGGATCGGGTCGACGTGGGGCGAGTTGGCCGCCACCTCGACTGCCAGCGCGCATGCCGGCACACCGCGCTGCTCCCAGGCGGCGACGAGTTCGCGCACCGCGTCGGCGGGGCCGGCGATCACGGTGGACTGCGGGGCGGCCACGACCGCGATGACGACGTCGTCGTCGTCGCGTGTCATCAATTCTGAAAGGACTTGGTCGGCAGGCAGTTCCACCGCCGCCATGGCGCCGTCGCCGGCCGTCTGCGAGATCAGCGCCGATCGGCGGCAGATGACGCGCAACCCGTCTTCCAGTGACAGCGCTCCGGCGACGACGGCGGCCGCCACCTCGCCCGCCGAATGACCGAGGACCGCGCCCGGGTGCACGCCGTAGGACTGCTCCATGGTGGCGGCCAGCGCGACCTGCACGGTGAACAAGGTCGGGCCTGCCCGGTCGATTCCGGTGACGGCCCGCGGCCCGGCGATCGCTTCGGTGACCGAGAATCCCGATTCCGCGGCGACCAACGGTTCGGCCTGCGCGACGGTCGCGGCGAACACCGGTTCGTCGACCAGCAGGGCGGCGCCCACCCCGGCCCAGTGCGAGCCGTCGCCGGAGAACACCCAGACCGGGCCGCCGTCGTCGTGGCCCACCGCGTCGGAATAGCTGGTGTGGCCGCCGGCGACCGCGCGCAGCGCGCCGGTCAGCTCGGGCAGGTCGCCGGCGATCAGCGCGGCGCGCACCGGCCGGTACCCACGCCGGCGCGCCAGGGTGTAGGCCAGGTCCGGAAGGGCGACGGAATCCGCGCTGTCGTCTGCCCAATCGGCGAGCCGCGACGCGGTCTCGCGCAGCCCGCCGGCGGAGGTGGACGACAGCGCGTACAGCAGCGGACCAGTGTCGGCGGACCCGGTGGTGCCGTCGCTGTCAGGTGCTTGTTCGACGATCGCGTGCACGTTGGTGCCGGACAGCCCGCACGACGACACTGCCGCCCGGCGCGGATTCGCATCGGTCGCGGACCAGGGTGTCGTCTGCTCCGGCACCACCAGCCCGGTCTCGAGGCGGGCCAGCTCGTCGGGCAGTCGGGTGAAGTGCAGCAGCGGCGGCACCACACCGTGCCGCAGCGAAAGGACCGCCTTGATCAGTCCGACCACACCCGCCGCGGCCTCGGTATGCCCGAGGTTGCTCTTGGCCGATCCGACCGCGCAGGCGTGGCCGGCGGCGCCGTATACCTCTGCCAGGCTGGCGAACTCGGCCGAGTCGGCGGCCGGGGTGCCGGTGCCGTCGGCTTCGATGAGACCCACCGTGTCGGCGTCCACACCCGCCGCAGCCAAGGCCGCCCGGTACACCGCGACGTGGGCGCCGGCACCGTCCTGGTTGGCGGCCGTGCCGCGCAGCACGGCGAGGATGCGATCCCCGTCTCGCTGCGCGTCCGGGAGTCGCTTCAGCAGCACCATGGCGCAACCCTCGGAGCGCACGTACCCGTCCGCGTCGGCATCGAACGTTCGGCAGCGTCCCGTCGGCGACAGCATCCCGTCGCCCGACATCGATGTGGACGTGCGCGGTTCCAGCATCACCGCGCAACCGCCGGCCAGGGCGACGTCGCTTTCGCCGTCGTGCAGGCTGCGGCAAGCCAGGTGGACCGCGAGCAGGCTCGACGAGCCCGCCGTGTCCACGGTCAGCGCCGGGCCGCGCAGCCCGAGCGTGTGGGCGATCCGTCCGGAAGCCAGGCTGGGGGCCGAGCCCCTGACGCCGTACGGCTGCCCCAACGTGCCAGCGTCGGCGGCGAGGAATGCGTATTCGGAATTGGACAGGCCGACGAACACACCCCCTTGTGTGCCGAGCATCGACCGAGGCGCCAGACCCGCGTGCTCCACCGCCTCCCACGACACTTCGAGGAGCAGTCGGTGCTGGGGATCCAGCGCGGCGGCCTCCGGGTCGTCGATGCCGAAGAATTCCGGGTCGAATCCCGCTACGTCGTCGAGGAAACCGCCCCAGCGGGACACCGAGCGGTCAGGCACGCCAGGCACGGGATCGAAGTAGCTGTCGGCGTCCCACCGCTCGGCCGGGATTTCGCTGACGAGGTCCTCGCTCCGCAGAAACGCCTCCCACAGCGCTGCGGGCGAATTGATGCCGTGGGGGAGCCGACACGCCATGCCGATGACAGCAATCGGGGTCACCCGGTTCTTACTGACGGCAGCTCACCTCTTCTCACCTGTACTCCAAGGAGACATCTCGGATTTTCACCCGGGATGGGAACGCCGCAAATCCGCTGGTCGACCCAGTGCCCCCCGGCATCGAAGCCAAAAACCTCAATGCTGAAGTCCACAGCAGCGTAACCCGCCAACTGCGCAAGTGTCAGAAAATCGTGCGGACGTACCAAAGTTTGCCGGTGGCCGTAGCCACACCGCCTGGAGCAGCGCTAAATCGGGATTCGGCGGGACCGCGCAGACGTAGCTACAGTTAGGGTTAGCTAAATGGTTTACGACCTGTGAGGAAGGTCATACTGCAGCGATGAAACCGGATTACCCTGATTTTGACGTCCTGATCATCGGTTCGGGATTTGGGGGGAGCGTCAGCGCTCTGCGGCTGACCGAAAAGGGTTACCGCGTGGGCGTGTTGGAGGCCGGTCGGCGTTTCGCCGACGAGGAGTTCGCCAAGACCTCGTGGGATCTGCGCAAGTTCCTGTGGGCGCCGAGGCTGGGTTGCTACGGCATCCAGCGGATCCACCCGCTGCGCAACGTGATGATTCTGGCCGGGGCCGGAGTGGGCGGCGGTTCGTTGAACTACGCCAACACGCTCTATGTGCCCCCGGACCCGTTCTTCAACGACCAGCAGTGGTCGCACATCACCGACTGGCGTAGCGAACTGGCGCCACACTACGACCAGGCCCAGCGGATGCTGGGAGTGGTCTTCAACCCCACGTTCACCGACGCCGACCGCATCTTCAAAGAGGTCGCCGACGAGATGGGTTGCGGGGATACCTGGGTGCCCACTCCCGTCGGGGTGTTCTTCGGTCCCGACGGCACCAAGGCCCCCGGCAAAACCGTGCCCGACCCGTATTTCGGCGGGGTTGGCCCGGACCGTACCGGCTGCCTGGAATGTGGCGGCTGCATGACGGGCTGCCGCTACGGCGCCAAGAACACCTTGTTGAAGAACTACCTCGGGCTCGCGGAATCCTCAGGCGCACAGGTGTTTCCGATGACGACGGTGAAGGGCTTCGAGCAGCGGCCGGACGGCCTCTGGGAGGTCCGCACCGTTCGTACCGGCAGCTGGGTGCGCCGGGACAGGCGCACGTTCACCGCGTCGCATCTGATCCTGGCCGCCGGCACTTGGGGCACGCAGCACCTGCTGTTCAAGATGCGCGACAAGGGGAAGCTGCCGCGGCTGTCGGACCGATTGGGCGTGCTGACCCGGACCAATTCCGAGTCGATCGTCGGGGCCGGCAGGCTGACCGTTTCGCCGGACCTGGACCTGACCCATGGCGTGGCGATCACGTCGTCGATCCACCCGACGTCGGACACCCACGTCGAGCCCTGCCGCTACGGCAAGGGCTCCAACGCGATGGGGCTGCTGCAGACGCTGATGACCGACGGCCCCGGCCCCGGCGGCACCGACATACCGCGCTGGAAGCAGTTGCTCGAGACCGCGCGGGAGGACCCGGGCAGCATGCTGCGGATGCTGAATCCCCGCCAGTGGAGCGAGCGGACGATGATCGCGCTGGTGATGCAGCACCTGGACAACTCGATCACCACCTTCACCAAGCGCGGGAAGCTGGGCATCCGCTGGTACACCAGCAAGCAGGGACACGGCGAGCCGAACCCGACCTGGATCCCGGTCGGCAACGCGGTCACCCGTCGCATCGCCGAGAAGATCGACGGCGTGGCCGGCGGCACCTGGGGGGAGCTGTTCAACATCCCGCTGACCGCGCACTTCCTCGGCGGTGCGGCGATCGGTGACAGCCCCGAGCACGGGGTCATCGACCCCTATCACCGGGTCTACGGCTACCCGACCATGTCCGTGGTGGACGGAGCCGCGATCTCGGCGAACCTGGGCGTCAACCCGTCGCTGTCCATCACCGCCCAGGCCGAGCGGGCCGCCGCGCTGTGGCCGAACAAGGGCGAGAACGACCTGCGCCCGCTGCAGGGCGACGCCTACCGACGGCTGGAGCCGATCGCGCCGCAACACCCGGTGGTACCCCTCGGCGCACCGGGTGCGCTGCGCTGGCTGCCGATCGACCCGGTCAGCAGCGTCAGCTGAATCAGCTGGCGAGCACCGTCAGCGGCGCACCGCTGATCATCCGGCTCCGTTGGCCGTGCACGTTGACGGGCACGTCGCCCATCAAGGTGACCCGGTGCATGAGCCGATACTGCCCGTCGTAGTCGTCGATGGCCCGGTGCTGGGTCGCCCGGTTGTCCCAAATGGCAACGTCGCCGCGCTCCCAGTTCCAGCGGATGGTGTTCTCGGGCAAGGTGATTCGGCGTTGCAGCATTTCCAGCAGCATGGCCGACTCGTAGCTTTCCAGGCCGACGAAGTTACGCACGAAATCGCCTAGCAGCAGCGTGCGTTCGCCGGTCTCCGGGTGCACCCTGACCACGGGATGCTCGGTGCGGTAATCCGCCTTCTCGAAGGCTTGCCGGAACGCCCGCTGCGCATCTGTCAACTCGTCCATCGCCGACTCCGCGTCGGTGTTCACGTAGTCGTAGCGATTGGTGTGCACTGCCCACAGGTTGTCGACGAGCCACTTGAGCGGCTCGGGCAGGGCGTCGTAGGCCGCCGCGGTGGAAGCCCACAGCGTCGACCCGCCGTAGCTGGGCAAGGTGACCGCGCGCAGGATCGATGCCGCCGGGTAGTTCGCGGCGAACGTGACGTCGGTGTGCCAGCGGTTGGCCTTGCCGTAGTCGGAGTTGATCGGGGTGATGACCGGCGCATTCTTGGCGGCGAGGGCACCGGCCGCCGGATGGCCGATCGGCGTGCCCAGCAGGCCGGCGAACGCGAGCTGTTGCTCGTCGTCGAGGTGGTCCTGGCCGCGGAAGAAGATCACGCGATAGGCCAGTAATGCTTCATGGATCTGCTCGACGGTGTCCGCGTCGAGGTCGCCACCCAGTTGCACCCCGTCGATTTGTGCGCCGATTTGGCTGCCCAGCTTGGTGACGGTGATCTGGTGGGTCATGTCGTTCGTCCTTCGTGATGAAATAGGCGTGAGGTGTATGTAGTCATGTGACTACATGCGCTAGTGTAGTCACATGACTACGCGTTCGGCAAGTGCTTCACGCAACAAGACGCCCACCGGTCGCGAGGAGGTGGCCGCGGCGGTCTTGGAGGCCGCCACGGACCTGTTTGCCGAGCGCGGTCCCGCGGCGACGTCGATCCGCGACATCGCCGCCCGTTCGAACGTCAATCACGGGCTGGTGTTTCGGCATTTCGGCACCAAGGATCAGTTGATCGGCGCTGTCCTCAATCACCTTGGCGCGACGACGAACACGTTGCAGAAGGCCGGGGCGACGGCGGCGGAGGTGCAGCGATCCATCGACCGGCATATGCGGGTGATCGCCCGCGCGTTGCTTGACGGGTATCCGGTGGGGCAGTTGCAGACGCAGTTTCCGGGTATGTCGCAGCTGCTCGACGCGATCCGTCCGGGCCAGACCGACGACCGCAGCGCGCGGCTGGCGCTCGCCAATGCCGCTGCCCTGCAATTCGGCTGGCGGCTGTTCGAGCCTTTCCTGCGTGCCTCGACGGGTCTCGACGAGCTGACGGACGCCGGGCTGCGCAAAGCGATCGACGCCGAGGTTGCCCGCATCCTCGAACCGCACTGAGCTGCACTGACCAGGGCCCGCCACCTGCGGTGCAAGAATTCCCCAAGCGCGGCCGCGGATCCTGTCGGCATGCGAAGAGTAGGTATCGCGGCCGGCCTGATCGCCTGCGGTGCAGTGGCACTCGGGGCAATCGGAACGTCCGGTGTTGCCAACGCCACGCCCGCACTCAATGTCTCGCACGGCAGCGGGTTCTATGGCGACCCCGCCGCGGCCGCCCGGTATTGGCGCCGGCAGCACGACTCCAACTGCGCGGAGATGGCGGTGGCCGACGTGGTCGGGCAAGTGAGCGGCCACGAGCCCACCGAACAGCAGATCGACGCCACGGCCAACGCCACGCGCAGCATCGCTCATCCCGGATCGATATGGAATCCCGGCGGCGCAACCGACAACCAGGACCTGCCGGTCCTGTTGGCGCACTACGGCGTTCAGAGCGCAACGGAGCAAAGTAACCTCGACGCGCTGGAGCAGGATCTGGCCCAGGGGCGCAAGGTGATCGCCGGAGTCAACAGCAACATCCTCTGGAACAAGCGCGGCGAGCGCGGTCAGGAAGACCATTCCGTGGCGGTCACCGGGATCGACACGAAAGCCGGTGTGGTGCACCTGAACGACAGCGGTAGTGACGCCGGCCGCGACGAGCAGGTTCCGATCGCCACCTTCGAAAAGGCTTGGGCGGCAAGCCAGAACTTCGCCGTGGTGACTAGGTGACTAAGTAGTCGGCGACCGCGACAGCGACCGCCGGTGCATGGGCTCGCGGCCGGCCGGCTGCGGCGGAGGAGGCAATAGCGGCTTGCGTTCGCGCACCTCGACGGTCGTCGGCGACTCCGTGTTCAACTCGAGGTCCTCGCCGGCATGCCGGATGGTCAGCTGGGCGCCGGGGCCGTCGCGCAGGGTGTAGGTGACGTCGGAGTGATTGGCGTCGACGGTGAGCCGAAAATCGCGCCAGCGCAGCCGGAACCGCAGCCGCGCGATGCCGTCGGGCAGCTGGGGATCCAGGGACAGGATGCGCTCGTCGTCGCGCAGGCCGCCGAAGCCCCCGACGATTGCCATCCAGGCGCCGGCGAGCGAGGCCATGTGCAGCCCGTCGCGGGTGTTCGCGTGCAGGTCGCGCAGGTCGATCAACGCTGCCTCGTAGGCGTAGTCGTGGGCCAGCTCCAGATGCCCGACGTCGGCGCACATCACTGCCTGGCAGCAGGCCGACAGTGACGAGTCGCGCACCGTGCGCCGCTCGTAGTAGTCGACGTTGCGGGCCTTCTGGTCGGGCGTGAACGCGTGGCTCTGCCACTGCATCGCCAGCACCAGGTCGGCCTGCTTGATCACCTGCGCGGGGTACAGCCGCACGTAGGCCTCGTGCATCAACAAGGGATAGCTGTTGTTGGTCTCGAAGTCCCACTCGGCGAACGTGGTGAAGCCCTCGCACTGCTGATGGACGCCCAGCCCCTCGTCATAGGGGATGTTGACCGCGCTGGCCGCGTCGCGCCAGCAGGCCATTTCTTCGGTGGTCACGCCCAGCTGTCCGGCCGCATCGGGATCGCGGACGCAGGCATCGGCGGCCGTGACCAGGTTGTGTGCCGCCATCAGGTTGGTGAAGACGTTGTCCCGCACGATCGCGGTGTACTCGTCGGGGCCGGTCACCCCGTCGAGGTGCCACGCGCCATGCCGGTCGTGGTGCCCGAGCGACATCCACAGCCGGGCCGTCTCGATCAATACCGTTAGGCCACAGTCCTTTTCCAGCGACTGATCGCCGGTCACGATGCGGTAGCGCTCGAAGGCCATCGCGATGTCGGCGTTGATGTGCCAGGCCGCGGTGCCGGCCGGCCAGTAGGCCGAGCACTCCTGCCCGCGGATGGTGCGCCACGGGAACGCGGCGCCCTCGAGGCCGAGTTCGGCCGCACGTTCCTTGGCCAAGTCCAGTGTCGACGCACGCCAGCGCAGCGCGTCGGCGACCGCGTGCGGCAGGGTGTAGGTCAGCACCGGCAGCACGAAACCCTCGGTGTCCCAGAAGGCGTGGCCGTCGTAGCCGGTCCCGGTGAGCCCCTTGCTGGGGATCGCGCGCCCCTCGGCCCGGGCACTGGCCTGCACCAGGTGAAAGAGCCCGAACCGCACGGCTTGCTGGGACTCCGCGTCACCTTCGACCTCGACGTCCGCGTTCTCCCAGAAGTCGTCGAGGTACTTCCGCTGCGAGTCGGCCAACGCTTCCCAACCGCTGTAGTGCGCGCTGTGCAGTGCGGCGGCCGCTTGGTCGCGCAGTGCCGGTCGGGAGCGCAGACTCGACCAGCCGTAGGCGATGTATTTGACGATGCGCAGTTTCTGTCCCGGGCGCAGCCCGCAGATTATCGTCGTCCGGGCCAGGTCGGGGCGGGCGTCGGTGGTGACCTCCACCCGTCCCTCCACGTCGATTTCGTGATCCATCGCGGCGGCCATCATCAGCGCGCTGCTGCGGGTCCGGTGCATGAGAAGTGCTCCGGTGTCCGTGTTTTCGTGGTCGACGGCTTCCAGCGGGTTGTCCAGGATGGCCGCCACCCGCGGGTCGGCCGACGTTTGTGGTTGGTCCTCGTTGGTGACGAGTTCGGACTGCACGGTCACCCTGACGAATTCCTCGACGGCCTCGACGCAGTACTCGATGGCCGCGACACTGCGCTGGGCCAGCGACACCAGCCGGGTGGACGTCACCTTGATCTGCTTGCCCGACGGTGAGCTCCAGTGGGCGTTGCGCGTCAGCGTGCCGGCGCGCATGTCGAGGACCCGCTCGTGGGACAGCAGTTTGCCGTACCGGACGTCGAACGGCTCGTCGCCGACGAGCAGTCGGATGATCTTGCCGTTGGTGACGTCGACGACCGTCTGGCCCGCCTCCGGATACCCGAAACCGGCCTCGGCGTACGGCAACGGCCGGATTTCGTAGAAGGAATTCAGATAGGTGCCGGGCAGCCCGTGCGGTTCACCCTCGTCGAGGTTGCCGCGCAATCCGATGTGCCCGTTCGCCAGGGCGAACAGCGATTCCGACTGGGCAATCACGTTCAGGTCCAGTTGCGTCTCGCGGATGCACCAGGGTTCGACGGGAAACGCTTCCTGGGTGATCACGACTGCAGCAATTCCGCGAGGTCGGTCACCACCACGTCGGCGCCGCTGCGGCGCAAGTCATCGGCCTGGCCCACCCTGTCTACGCCCACCACGTAGCCGAAGTTACCGGCATGGCCGGCCTCCACGCCGGACAATGCGTCCTCGAAGACGGCCGCCGCATCGGGTGGCACATCCAGGAGTTGCGCACCCCGTAGGTAGGAGTCGGGGGCCGGCTTGCCCTTGATGTGCTCGTCGCGCAGCGTGACGCCGTCCACCCGCTGCTGGACGAACCGTTCCAGGCCGGTGATCTCCAGCACCTGGCGGGTGTTGGCGCTCGAGGACACCACGGCGATGCCCAGGCCCGCGGCCGAGACCGCCTCCAGGTAGCGCCTCGAGCCGTCGAACACCTCGACGCCGTCCTTGTCCAGGATCTTCTGGAACGCGTCGTTCTTGCGGTTGCCCAGGCCGTAGATCGTTTCCTTGTCGCCGGAGTCGTCGGGGTTGCCCTCGGGCAACTCGATTCCCCGGCTGTCCAGAAACGACTTCACGCCGTCTTCGCGTTTCTTGCCGTCCACGTATTTGCGGTAGTCCGCGCCCGCGTCGAAGGGCACGAACTTGTCGCCCGTGCGTTCGGCCCGCGCGGACAGAAAGTCGTCGAACATGGCCTTCCACGCCTTGGTGTGCACGCTGGCCGTGTCGGTGAGCACGCCGTCGAGGTCGAACAGGCAGGCGCGCACCTTGTCTGGCAGACCCAGCACGGGATCCTCACTCTCTGGTGACGGAGTAGTCGGGCGATACCACTCCACCATGCTTGGCCGCGTGCCGCCAGAGGCGTCAGGCTCGTGCGCCGCGTCGGACCGGCAGCCAGCACGCGGCCAACGGGACCGTGGTGATCAATCCGAGCGCGAGGACTCCCGCAATGTGCTGGTGCTCGTCGCGCATGGTGACGGCCATGGCGAGCATGGCTGCGAAGTGCGCAGCGTTCGCGGTGAGGTTGAAATCGAGGAAGAGTCGGTTCGCAACGGGGGAGCGTGCCGACACGAACAGAAACAGCGCCCAGACGATGTAGACGGTGGCGAACATGGCGGCCACCGCCGGGTCGTCTGAGCCGCCCCAGTCGAAGAGCCGGGCCCATAACGGCGGCAACGCGCCGATGTGATGCGTAGTCGCCAGGATCAGGTCAGGCACGAAGAACAACAGATAGCCGACCGCAGTCAGTCGAATCATCAGGGGAAGCAGGGACGAGGCACGGTTCACCGGGCGATCATCACCGCTTGGATCGCTCGCAGGCGTCCGTCCGTCAAAGCGCGGGTGAGGTTTTCGACCTTACGGGTGAAGTCGGGGACGAACGCTTGCAAACCCAACGGGCCGGCTTGCTGGGCCAGCAGGGCTAGCATGATCGTGGTCGACGGCTCGGTGAGGTCGTTCCAGTGTTCGACCGCGAACCCGGCGGACTCGACCAGGGCGCGTAGCTCGTCGGGGGAGGCCAGATGGCTGCGCGCGGGTTCGTTGGCCCACGGCAGTGGATAGTCGAGTTCGCCGTGGCCGCCAATTGTGATGTCCCACAGTGCAAGCCGTCCTTGGTCGACCAGCACCCGGCGTGCCTCGGAGTACAGCCGGGCCTTGTCGGCCACGTTCATCTGGACGTGCTGGCTGATCACGACGTCGAAGGTGGCGTTGGCGAAGGGAAGCGCGGTGACGTCTGCCTGACGCACGCATATCCGGTCGTCCAGGCCGACGAGCCCGTTGAGCCAGCGGTTGGTGTCGCAGTACTCTTCGGTCAGATCGACGGCGCTGACTGCGCAGCCGTAGTGGTCGGCCACGTAGCGCGCGGTGCCGCCGACTCCGCTGCCGGCGTCGAGAACCCTGCTCGCACTGGTGATCCCGGCCAGCTCCACGAGTTGGGCGGTGGCGAAGCGGCCCATGGTGTGGAAGTCCTCCAGCAGAGCCAGATCGGCCGGTCGTAAGTGGTCGAGGTCCTTGCCGGCGGCGATCAGCGCCTGCTCGATGTTCGGTCGCGACAGGCCGGTCGAATACTGGCTGTGCAATGGGGTGGTGTTCATCGTGTTCCTGCGCTTTCCGGTTCGAGTGCTGTGATGTGTTCGGTTCGCCACGCCGGGGATTGGCCCGACAGCCGGGGGTGCACAGGGTGCGGGTGCTGTTGGCGTCGGTCGAACTTGTCCAGCCGGTGCATCGGCACCAGACCGGTCAAGGTGAAGTTCCAGATTTGGCGGATGAGATTGCCTGCGGTGCGGCGTGATTCGGGGCCGGTAACGTAGCGGCGTGCGATCGTCAGGAAATCTTCGGGTTCCACGCCGGCGACGTCACGCACATGCGTGGTCGGGCCGCCCACCTCAAAGGTCCCCAACGGGTACTCCGGCAGGTAGTGGCGCAAGCTGGACTCGAAGAACTGGTCGGTGCCCAACCGCTTGGCGTTTACACGCACGGCGCGCATGAACATCCAGGGCGGAATATCGATGTGGCGCACGCGTCGACCCAACGCCTCACCGACGGCATCGCCGATCTCCGCTCCACTCAGCAGGGTGGGCCCCGTCGGCCGGTAGGCTCGGCCGTCATGCCGGTGCGGGTCGAGTAGCGCACCCACCGCCACCCGGGCGATATCTTCGTTGGAGGGTGGCGCATTTCGCCCTGTTCCGGTCGGGATCGGCAGTACACCCAGTTGGGCGGCCATCGGGACGAGTTGCAAGTAGTTGTCGGCGAAGTAGCCGGGGTCGACCGCGACGTGCGCGGTGTCCGGTAGCAGCTCGAACAACTTGTCGGTCAGCCAGGCCTGCCGGGTCATCAGCGAGGGATGCTCGGGGCTGGCCAGCCACTGACCCAGCGCCACCACGGCTTCCACGCCCGCGCGCCGTGCCGCCACGGCGAACGCGACGGCGCTGTCGAGCGCGTGGGGGTGGTACGGCGGGTTGAAGTACAGCCGGTCGACTTCGTCCAGGGCGGCC
Source organism: uncultured Actinomycetota bacterium (assembly GCA_963758775.1). GTDB lineage: Bacteria > Actinomycetota > Actinomycetes > Mycobacteriales > Mycobacteriaceae > Mycobacterium. The sequence continues at coordinate 318,767 of CAVWWU010000006.1, read as the reverse complement.
ATAACCTGTTGAATATCAAACATATCCGCAACGACCACCTCGGCGCCCAACCGTCGCAGCCGGGCACTGCGGGCGTCGTCGCGGTGCACCATGGCCCTGGTCGTGACGCCCTTGTCCAGCAGTTGAGCGGCGACGGCGCCGCCGATCTTCCCGGTGGCACCGGTTACCAAAATGCGATTACTCATCGGACTTCCCTTTCTGGTTGACGTGCCGGCTCCCGAGGCGGGAGAAGCCAACCGACAGCGATGGCCGCGCCCAGGGCGATGCCCGCGCATACCAGCGTGCTCACCTGAAGGCCTTGCAGGAAAGCGTGGTTCACTGTGTCGCGGACATAGCCGGCGCGTTGTGGCGGTAGCTGCCGGATCACCTGGTGCGCCACAGCCATTGAGTTGCGCATCGCCTCGGCGGGAAGTCCGGCCAGTGCGGCGGGCTTGCTGAGCTGGCCGGAATACACCGACGCGAAAATGCTGCCCGCGATGGCGACTCCGAGGGTCCCTCCGAATTCGCGCGTGGTGTCGTTCACGGCAGAGCCGATCCCAGCCTTGTCGGCCGACAACGATCCCATGATCGCTTCGGTGGCCGGCGCGACGGTGAGGCCGAGGCCGCCTCCGAGCAGCAGCATCTGCATGGCGATCTGGCTGTAGGGCGTGGCGGCTTGCGCGGTGGATGCCCACGCCAGACCGGCGGCGAAGATGATGAGGCCGGCGGCGACGACGGTGGTGGTGCCGGCTCGTTCGACCAGCCGGGGTCCTACGAGGCTGGCCAGCGCGATGGACACCGCGACCGGCAGCAATCGCACCCCGGTCTCAAATGCCGTGTAGTCCTTGATGAACTGGAAGTACTGGGTGATAACGAAGATGAAGCCGAACAGGGTCAGAAAGCCGGCGGTCACTGCCAGGCTGCCACCGGAGAATCGGCGGTTGAAGAATACCGTGATGTCGAGCATGGGATGGGTGCTGCGCCGCTCCCAAAACGCAAATTCAGTGAGAATGATTGCGGCCACAGTGAACCCGGCCGCCGTTCGGGCGTTGGTCCATCCCCATGCAGGTGCTTCGATGACGGTGTAGACCAACGCCGTGATTCCGGCCGCCGAGAGGATCAAGCCGCCGACATCGACCCGCGGCGCCGCCGGGTCGCGTGAAGTGGGGACGAACAACATGCCGCCGATGATGGCGAGCGCCGCGATCGGAATGTTCACCATGAAGATCGAGCCCCGCCAGAAGTGCTCGAGTAGCCAGCCGCCGCTGATCGGTCCGACGGCCACCCCGACTCCCACCATGGCCGCCCACAAGCCAATCGCCTTGGCCCGCGCCACCGGATCGGTGAAGATGTTGGTGATCAGTCCCAGGGTGGTGGGGAATATCACCGCTGCGCCGACGCCCATGGCGGCCCGCGCCGCAATGAGCTGATCGGCGGAGTTCGCTTGTGCCGCAACGGCTGAGGTGATCGCAAACAGTGCGAGGCCCCAGCTGAGCCAGCCACGCCTGCCGTAGCGGTCGCTCAGGCTGCCGGCCGAGAGCATCAATCCGGACATGACCAGGGTGTAGGCATCGACGATCCATTGCAGTTGGGCCGTGTCGGCGCCGAGTTCGCGCGAGAGCGTGGGGAGTGCGACGTTGACGATGGTGGCGTCGACGCTGATGACAAAGACGCCGAGACAGATGACGGCGAGGGCGGTGCCGGGGTGGTTCCGAAGGACCGGGAACACCGGCAACCGTTGCATGGACAAGACCGTAAAGCTAATAGACAAATAAATCAAGTGTTGGATTGAAAAAGATGTCTGCCGCTTGGTAAGCTGGCATGATGGCGACCCGCCGCAACTACAACCAGAACTGCCCCATCGCCCGGGGGCTGGATGTCCTGGGCGAGCGGTGGACCCTGCTGATCCTGCGCGAACTGGTCGGGGGTGCACGCCGCTACGGCGATCTGCGTGACGAGCTGCCCGGCATCGCAACCAATCTGCTCGCCGAGCGACTCAAAGAGCTACAAGAGGCCGGGTTGGTCGATCGCGCTGACCTGCCGGCTCCGATCGCGCGCACGGTGTACACGCTGAGCGACGCGGGCTGGGAGCGGGTGTTGCCCATCTTGCAAAGCATCGCGTGGTTCGGTCTGGACCTGCTGGACCCAGGCGAAGATGGCCCCGTCACGCCGTTGAACGGGTTTCTCCCCGGAATTCTGCTGGGCTTCAACTCGGCATGTGCGGCCGGCCTGGAAGCGACCTATCGCATCGAGATCGACGGGCGCCGTTTCGAATTCACCATCACCCAGGGTCGTCTGGCCGGCGCTCGTGGCGAACCTTTGGTGACTGTCACCGCAACTGCGGCCGATCTCGTCGCGGCGCGTCTTGAATCGACTGAGGCCAAGCGCAGGGCGGCCCTGCGGCGCGTCAACTTTGAGGGGAACCAGGTTGACATTGACGCGCTGCGCGCCGCGTTCTCACTTCTTTAAGTAGGCGCTTAGCGGTCTCCCGCAAGGCATTCAATTTAGGTTTCAGCGGCCGATGGATTATCGGCCAATTCGGCACAATCAACGCGTTGAAGCCCGCAATGCACCTTGCGCGCCGGCCAAAAGAGGGGAAATTCGCCACCTTTCCACCGTCGCCGCGTGGCACAGAGCCGTTTCGCTGCGGGTTTCCAATGCAAATGGGCGTGGTTACGGTGGCTGGCCACACTGCCGGTCGGCTGTCTCTTGTTTTCCGGTACTCGAAGAATCACTGAGCGCAATTAAACCACATCGACAGGCGGATATTATTTAATCACCGATTCGTTAGGCACCTTATTGCAACCGTTCCGGCAAATTCACAGCAATTTATTTAATAAAAAAGCGCGCGTCGGCTCCGTTATTTGTCATATGGTCAAAAAGCCGGAAATCATCAAACGAGATGCGGTGGTGACCAGTGTTATGGGAGCGCCCGTCGGGGTGTTTTTGAGCCGCAGTTTGTTGCGCGTGGACGAGCAGTGCAAGCCCAACTGAAGGAGGACGGTTGTCATGAGTTTTGCAGTGTTGCCGCCGGAAGTGACGTCGGCGCAGATGTATTCAGGTGCAGGCTCGGGTCCGATGCTGGCCGCCGCGGCAAGTTGGTCCGGGTTGGGCAGCGAGTTGGGTTCGGCGGCGAGCTCTTTCGCCTCGGTGATCTCGGATTTGGTGAGCGGCGCCTGGCAGGGTGCGGCCTCGGCGGCGATGGCGGGTGTGGCTGCGCAGTACGGGCAGTGGCTCAGCACGGCGGCGGCCCACGCTGTCGGTGCGGCCGGTCACGCCAACACCATCGCCGCGATTTTCGAGGCGGCGAAGGTGGCGGTCGCCAATCCGGCGGCGGTTGCGGTCAACCGACGGCAATTGGTTGCGCTGGTGCGCTCCAACCTGTTCGGTTTCAACGCCCCCGCGATCGCGGCCACCGAAGGCGCCTATGAGTCGATGTGGGCCCAAAATGTCGCCGCGCTGTCGGGTTATCACGGCGCGGCGTCGGCCGTGGCCACCCAGCTGCAATCTGGGGCGCAGGCGCTGCAGGCTTTGCCCGCGGCCCTGCGCGGCAATCCCTACCCCCCCACCATCCCCGGGGTGCAGGCATACAACAAACAAAGCATCACCAACCTTCGCAGGCTGAACTCGTCCGAGCTTTCGCGGATGCGGGCGCTGAGCAGGAGCGACCTTGCGGGGATCAGCTCGGCGACCCCTCAAGGTGCGGTCGAGGATGTTGTCAACGCAGGGCTCGTCAACGTCGGGACGGGGTTGCGGGTAGGCACCAGGACTGCGTTATTCGGTCCGCTGACTGCCGGCCAGGACCTTGACATCCTCGGCGGTGCGGGTCCGCTGAATGGTCTCGCTCTGGCGCAGCCGGCGGCAGTGCCTATCGGTCCTGGTACCGGCGGCGGTGGTGGCACTCCGCTGCAGCAGGTGGGGACTTACAACCAACAGCAGTGGGCCGGCTTTGAAAGGTTAAATGAGTACCAGGCATCCACTACGCAAGGCCTGACCCGCGCCGACCTCGCCGGCGCGACCACCGCCCTCGGCACGGGCGACGTCGTCACCGCAGCTAAGGACGTCGCCGACATTGGCGCGATCAACGTCGGGACAGGGTTGCAGATAGGTACCCGAGCGGCCGCCTTCGTTCCGGCGACCCTCGGTGCGGACCTCGACATCATCGGCGGCGGCCGTGACCTCCTGGGAGTGGTGGCCGTCGGTCCCAACTAGCAGTCATACGGAGGCCACTAAACTTGCGGCGTGGCGAAACCTGATGACCCGGAAGCGGCCGGACATGCCGCGCCGCGGCCCGTGTTGGTGGTCGACTTCGGTGCGCAGTATGCGCAGCTGATCGCGCGACGGGTTCGAGAAGCGCGCGTTTATTCCGAGGTGATCCCGCACACCGCTACGGTCGAGGAGATCCAGGCACATCAGCCGCTGGGACTCGTGCTTTCCGGCGGACCCTCCAGCGTCTACGCCGACGGGGCTCCACAGCTCGATCCCGCGGTGTTCGACCTCGGCGTGCCGGTATTCGGGATCTGCTACGGATTTCAGGCCATGGCGCAGGCGCTCGGCGGCACCGTCGCGCACACCGGCACCAGCGAATACGGCCGTACCGAACTGAAAGTCCTCGGCGGCGAACTGCATTCGGGACTGCCCGAGGTCCAGCCGGTCTGGATGAGCCACGGCGACGCGGTCACCGCCGCTCCGGACGGATTCGACGTGGTGGCCAGCACCGCGGGTGCAGCGGTGGCCGCGTTCGAAAATCCCGCTCGGCGGCTGGCCGGTGTGCAGTATCACCCGGAGGTGATGCACACCCCGCACGGGCAACAGGTGCTCAGCCGGTTTCTGCACGACTTCGCCGGTCTCGGCGCCGACTGGACGGCCGCCAATATCGCCAATGCGCTGGTCGAGCAGGTGCGTGCGCAGATCGGCGACGGTCATGCGATTTGCGGGCTGTCCGGCGGAGTGGATTCCGCGGTGGCCGCGGCGCTGGTGCAGCGCGCCATCGGCGACCGGTTGACCTGTGTGTTCGTCGACCACGGGCTGTTGCGCGAGGGTGAGCGCGCACAGGTGCAGCGCGATTTCGTGGCCGCCACTGGCGCCAACCTGGTCACCGTCGACGCGGCGGACACCTTCATCGAGGCGCTGACGGGGGTGAGCAACCCCGAGGGCAAGCGCAAGATCATCGGGCGCCAGTTCATCCGGGCGTTCGAGGGTGCCGTGCGAGATGTGGTAGGAGGCAAAGACCCTGGAAAGGACATTGACTTTCTGGTGCAGGGCACGCTGTACCCGGACGTGGTGGAGTCCGGCGGGGGCACCGGCACCGCGAACATCAAGAGCCACCACAACGTCGGCGGCCTGCCCGACGACCTGAAGTTCAAACTCGTCGAGCCGCTGCGGCTGCTGTTCAAAGACGAGGTGCGCGCCGTGGGCCGCGAGTTGGGGCTGCCAGAGGAAATCGTTGCGCGCCAACCATTTCCGGGGCCGGGCCTTGGCATCCGGATCGTCGGGGAGGTCACCGCTGCCCGGCTGGATACCCTGCGGCGCGCCGACTCGATCGCGCGTGAGGAATTGACCGCGGCCGGCTTGGACAACCAGATCTGGCAGTGTCCGGTAGTGCTGCTCGGCGATGTCCGCTCAGTCGGCGTGCAGGGCGATGGCCGCACCTATGGGCACCCGATCGTGCTGCGGCCGGTGTCCAGTGAGGACGCCATGACCGCCGACTGGACCAGGGTGCCCTACGAAGTGCTGGAACGGATCTCGACTCGCATCACCAACGAGGTGCCCGAGGTCAACCGCGTGGTGCTGGACATCACGAGCAAGCCGCCCGGCACCATCGAGTGGGAGTAGTCGGGGCCGGGCTGGCGGTCAGCCGAATTCAAGCAAGGTGTAGGCGCCGCGGAACCGCTTCGTCGGTCCAAACCCCCAGAAGGCGGGAAACACGGCCCCAAAGAACACGCCCCGTCCGTGGGGCATCGGCAGGTCGTGTACCGCCCGCACTCCCGGCATGGTGTGCACCAAATCCGCCAGCTGATGCACCGAGAGGCTGAACGGCATCGGCGGCACTGTGTAGCTCCGGGAGGATCGCAGTCCGTTGCGTGCGAGCATCTTTACCAAGGTGGGTGGCAAATCAAAGAACATCTGTCCGCCGGGAAATCGTTTGGCGCACGCGGCGATAAGGCCCATCGCCTGTTGGGGTTGCAGATACATCAGCAGACCCTCGGCGGAGATGAATACGCCGTTACTGCTGTCGATTTTGTCCATCCAGGTGTAGTCGAGGGCCGACTGTGCCAGGTGAGTGACGCGCGGGGAGTTCGGCAGCAGCCGCTGTCGCATTTCGATCACGGGGGCCAGATCCAATGAGACCCAACGGAATCTGCTGCCGGGCAGGGCACTGTCCAGCCGCCAGAAGCTGGTTTGGAAGCCCTCTGCAAGGGCGGCGACCGTCGCCTCGGGATGCTTGGCGAGGTACCTGATCGCGCACTGATCGACAGCCAACGAGCGCAACGCCATTTCCTGGCCTTTACGACCGAATTTCTCGAAGTCGAAGTCGATGGACTCGACGAGTTTGACTGCCATCGGGTCATCGATGATCGGGTCCGGTTGGCTGGCCTGATGGGCCCGGCCGTAGAGGGTCATCAGAGCTGTCTCCGAGACACCGCTCAGCAGCCCGGAGTCCATGCGGTTGTCGCCCCGGCGATTCATCGAGACAAACCCTACCGGCTGCCCGCAAAACCCGACGCCGTCGGGAGATCGGTTGCAGCTGAGCTGACGAATTCTTGCTTGCCGTAAGCGATCACGGCCGCGTCCCAACTTCCGCCTGCCTCGCCGACAAGCCGGCGGGCGATGTCGAGATCGCCGGTGTCGGTGATCAGGATCAGGTTGTGGTCGGTCTCAGAATCGCCGGTGACCGATCCGCCGCGCAATCGACGGTGTACTGCCGGGTCGGAAACGAACGCATCGCGGAAGCGGGCGAGGTCGATGTCGGGCACGGTGGCGGCGATCGCGTCCGCTCCCGGCGCATGCTCTGGCAGGTAGTCGAAGGTCAGCACCGCTTCCTGGTGGAACTGCCGGAGCAATGCCGTGGCGACGGCGTGCAACGTGAGCTCGTCGGGACTGCAGAGATGAAATTCGCGCGACCGCTCGGAGGTGGTCTGCTGCAGCTCGGTTGACCAATACACGCCGTCGAGCGCCGTCGATCCCGTCGCGAGGGCGCCGTGCTGCACGATCGTCGCGTCGGCTTGGATCTCGAACAGCGGATCGGTGTTGTCGGTGATGAAGAGCTCGGCGGGATGGCAGGTGGCCGGTGTGAGCGGTGTGATCGGTGTGATCGGCACGAAATTGCCACCGATTAGCACCATCAGCCCCACCAGCACCGAGCGCATAAAGCAGCCTCTCACGTTTCTTGCGGTTGTCGGAGGGGGGGTGTTTACTTCCAATCAGCTATCGAACATGTATTCGAATAGTTGGTGAAAATCACTGGTAGGAGGCTTGAAATGACGGCTGCTTTAGCCTCCGATCAACGCGCTGAACAGCTCGAATCACTGCGCCGGAAGATGGCTCTGCTTTCCGGGAAAACGTCCGGCGCGGCCGTCGCCCGTTCGGATGATCTGCTCGCGGAATCCGAAGCCGGACTGGCGGTCCCGCCGTGGCTTGCCGAGGTGCTACCGGCCCCGTTGCCCCGGGGGACGGTGGCGGTGTTGTCGGGGGCGCGGTCGCTGCTGTTGGGCATGGTGGCAGCGGTGACGGCAGCCGGGGGCAACGCGGCAATCGTCGGCCAGCCCGATATCGGACTGCTGGCCGCCGTGGAGATGGGGGCGGATCTGAGCCGGCTCGCGGTGATACCGGATCCCGGGACCGACCCGGTGGAGGTGGCCGCAGTGCTCATCGACGGCATGGATCTGGTGGCGCTAGGTCTGGGTGGGCGTCGGGTACCGCGGACCCGGGCGCGCGCGGTGGTGGCCCGCGCCCGCGCCAAAGGCTGCACCCTGCTGGTCACCGACGGCGACTGGGAGGGGGCGCCGACGCGGCTTCAGGCCCGGGTGTGCGGCTATGACATCACCGCCGGCAATCGGGGCGCACCCGTCTGCGGCTTCGGGCGGATCAGCGGGGTGCGGTTGCAGGTCAGCGGTGTGTGCGCGGGGGGACGCACGATCCGCCGGGCCACGGGGTGAATGCGAATGGGCTCTTCCCGGGTGCTGGCGATCTGGTGCATGGATTGGCCCGCGGTCGCGGCCGCGGCGGCCGCGGGTTTGTCCGCGATGGATCCGGTCGCGGTCACGTTGGCCAATCGGGTGGTCGCCTGCTCATCGGCCGCCCGCGCGGCCGGAGTGCGGCGAGGGTTACGGCGCCGGGAGGCGGCCGCCCGTTGCCCGCAATTGCATGTGGTGACAGCCGATGCTGACCGCGACGCCCGATTTTTCGAGGGTGTTGTTGCGGCGGTGGACGATCTGGTGCCCCGAGCCGAGGTGCTGCGGCCCGGGCTGTTGGTGTTGTCGGTGCGCGGGGCGGCCCGCTATTTCGGATCCGAGGAGCAGGCCGCCGAGCGGCTGATCGACGCGGTGGCCGCTTCCGGCGCCGAGTGTCAGGTCGGGATCGCCGACCAGCTGTCCACCGCGGTTTTCGCCGCGCGTGCCGGCCGTGCCGTCCAGGCGGGAGGCGACGCGAAGTTTTTGTCGGCACTCTCGATCCGGCAGCTCGCCACCGAGCCGAGCCTGTCCGGGCCGGGTCGAGAAGAGCTGGCGGACCTGTTGTGGCGGATGGGGATTCGCACCATCGGGCAGTTCGCCGCACTGCTGCGTACCGACGTGGCTTCCAGATTCGGTGCCGACGGGGTGGCCGCGCACCGGTTCGCGCGTGGCGAACCCGAGCGTAGGCCGTCGGGGCAGGGGCCGCCGCCTGAACTGGAGGCGGTGCTGGACTGCGACCCGCCGATCGACCGGGTCGATGCCGCTGCATTCGCCGGACGCTCGCTGGCCGGAACGCTGCATCAGAGCCTGATGGCCGCCGGGGTGGGATGTACCCGGCTGGCCATTCACGCCGTCACCGCCAACGGCCAAGAGCTGGAAAGGGTTTGGCGCTGCGCCGAGCCATTGACCGAAGACGCCACCGCTGACCGGGTGCGCTGGCAACTGGACGGGTGGTTGAGCAACCGGACCCGCGATCCCCGGCCCACCGCGGCGGTGACGGTGTTACGGCTGCAGGCGGTGGAGGTGGTATCCGCCGAGGCCCTGCAGTTGCCGCTATGGGGCGGGCTCGGTGAGGAGGACAGGCTTCGGGCACGTCGGGCGCTGGTGCGGGTGCAGGGCCTGCTCGGCCCGGAGGCAGTGCAGGTGCCGGTGCTGTCCGGCGGTCGCGGGCCGGCCGAACGCATCACGCTGACCCCGCTGGGCGACGAGCCGGAACCCCGGGCCGACCCGGATCGGCCATGGCCAGGCCAATTGCCCCAGCCGTCGCCGGCGGTGCTGCTCGACGATCCGGTGGAATTACTTGACGCCCAAGGAAACCCGATACGGGTGACCGGACGCGGAACGTTTTCCGCCAACCCCGAGCGACTGGCGGTTCGCGGCCAGGAGGACCGGCTGCACTGGTGGACCGGGCCATGGTTGGTCGACGAGCGGTGGTGGGACGACGGGGCCGGCCAAAGCAGAGGCCGCACTGCGCGCGCTCAAGTATTGCTGGAGGGCGAGCGTGCGCTGCTGCTGTGCTATCGGCAACGACGATGGTATCTGGAAGGGAGATACGAGTAGTCACCGAAAGTGATGGCCTTCGGAAGAGTGGTGGCTTCGGCGGCGGCGGCCGCTGATTCGCCGCGCTAGCCGCCAGCTGCTGCTGTAGCTTTCAGCCCAGCCGGCGCGCGAACGGCCCGACGCGTTCGATGAACCGGTCGAAGAACACCACCGGGTCGACACCAACACCGATGTGCGCGTTGGGTTCCCGGCCCCAGCGCCCTGACCAGTCGGTGACCGTCATGCCGCGCGTCAGGGCCCCGGTCAACTCCACGTCCACGGTCGCGGGCTGAGTGGCTATGAGCTGCGGATCGAGTGCGGCGGCCGCGGCCAGCGGATCGTGCAGATGCGCCGCATACCCATGGCCCAGGCCGTGATAGGCCTCCATGTAGAACCGCATCGCGTCGTCGATCAGCCGAATCACCGGATTGGCCCGGTCCGCCCCCGCGGCGGCCGCCAATCTCGTCAGGTGTTCGGGTGTCATCGCGATGCGGCGCGTCAGATCCAAACCGCAGAGCACCGGAAGTCGTTGCGGATCTGCGCCATTCATAGACCAGGCCGCGAACACCTCGGCCGCCGCCTCGGGATCCACGCCGATGTTCCACTCCGTGACAGGCGTGGTGTTGCCGCGGTAATCGTAGGCGCCGCCCATGATCACCAGCCGACGCAACAGCGTCGGTAGCCTCGGTTCGGCGCGCAACGCCAGCGCCAGATTCGTCAGCGGTGCGGTCGCGACGCCGATCAGCTCACCGGGGAAGGCGTGCGCCGCCCGCACCCAGGCCGTCGCCGAGTCGTAGTCAGTGAGCCGCCCATCGCTCGACGGCAGATCGGCATACCCCAAGCCCCTGGTTCCGTGCACCGCTGAGGGAGCGGGGATCGGACCGGTCAGGGTTTCGTCGGAGCCCTTGGAGACCGGCACGTCGGTGCGCCCGCACAGTTCGAGCAGTCCCAGGTTGTTCTCGCAAACCTGATCCACCGCGACGTTTCCACCGGTCGAGGCGATCCCGACCACGTCCGCGTCCGGGCTGGCCAGGAGGTAGATCAGCGCCAGCGCGTCGTCGACACCGGTGTCGACGTCGACGAAAACGGTGCTCACCGCGCCCACCTTAGTGCCGGTTGCTGGGGCTACGCTGGCACGGTGGCCAAGCTCCCGGAAGATGACCTGACCCCGCACTTCGATGACGTGCAGGCGCACTACGACCTGTCCGACGACTTCTTCCGCCTGTTCCTCGACCCGACGCAGACGTACAGCTGCGCCTACTTCGAGCGCGACGACATGACCCTGGAAGAGGCGCAGATCGCCAAGATCGATCTGGCGCTCGGCAAACTCGGCCTACAGCCGGGCATGACGCTGCTGGACGTCGGCTGCGGCTGGGGCGCAACCATGCTGCGGGCGGTGGAGAAGTACGACGTCAACGTCGTGGGTCTCACCCTGAGCCGCAACCAGGCCCAGCACGTCGGACAATTGATCGCCGCGTCGGACAGCCCCCGCGCCAAGCGGGTACTGCTGCAGGGCTGGGAGCAGTTCGACGAACCCGTAGATCGGATCGTCAGCATCGGCGCCTTCGAGCATTTCGGGCACGAGCGCTACGACGCGTTCTTCAAGCTGGCCCACCGCCTGCTGCCCGCCGACGGAATCATGCTGCTGCACACCATCACCGGGTTGCACCCGAACGAGATGCGCGAACGCGGGCTGCCGATGTCGTTCACGTTCGCGCGATTCCTCAAATTCATCCTCACCGAGATCTTTCCGGGCGGCCGGCTGCCGTCGATACCGATGGTGCGCGAGCATGCCGCCGCGAACGGCTTCACCGTGACCCGCGAACAGTCGCTGCAGCCGCACTACGCCAAGACGCTCGACTTCTGGTCTGCCGCACTGCAAGCCAACAAGGACCGGGCCATCGCGCTGCAATCCGAGGAAATGTACGAGCGCTACATGAAATACCTGACCGGTTGCGCCGAGATGTTCCGCATGGGCTATATCGACGTCAACCAATTCACCTGCGAGAAGTGACTACCAGTGCACGCCGGGGACCAACCGGATTAGCCGTTTGACCGGCTTGGGCACACCGATCCGAGTGGCCGCGCGCGCCGGAGACTTGGGACGCCGCGGGGCGTCGTCGTCAGCCGGGTCCGGTGCCGGTAGCGAAAGACCCTGTGCTGCAGCAGAGTCTGGATAGCCTAGATAGAGCTGATGCAGAAACCGCCGCGCCGTCCTAGGCGCGAAATAGTTACCGGCCTCGGCGAGCGTGCCCATCGGAGTGTCGATCCGCGCCGGCTTGTCGACCAGCCCACGCACCACCATGGCCGCCGCGCGCTCGGGACTGATCGCGGGCACCGCGTTGAGGCGCGCCGAAGGCGCGATCATCGGGGTCTTGACCAAGGGCATATGGATATTGGTGAACGTGATCTGGTCGGACAACGTCTCGGACGCGACGACATCGGAGAACGCGTCCAGCGCCGCCTTGCTGGGTAAATACGAGCTGTACTTGGGATTTCGGGCCTGCACGCCGGCGCTGGATACGTTGACGACGTGGCCGAATCGGCGCTCACGCCAATGGGGCAACAGCGCCAGCACCATCCGCACCGCGCCGAAGTAGTTGACCGCCATCACCCGCTCGTAGTCGTGCAGCCGGTCGGTGGAATTGACCACCGAGCGGCGGATCGATCGGCCCGCGTTGTTGACCAGATAGTCGACGTGACCGAAGCGGCCGAGGATGTCTTTGACGGTGTGCTCCACCGAGGTCGAGTCGGTGACGTCGCACGTAAAGGCATGCGCCTGACCGCCTTTCGCGCGAATCTCGGCGACCAGGTCGTCGAGTGCGTCGGCGTTGCGGGCCAGCGCGAACACCGTCGCGCCCCGCTCCGCGACGGCGAGCGCCGACGCACGGCCGATCCCGCTGGAGGCCCCGGTGATGATGACGTGCCGACCCTGCAGCGGCCCCTGGGGATCGTCGCGGCGCGCACGATCGGGGTCGAGTTCCTCGGCCCAGTACCGCCACAGCTTGGGTGCGTAGTCGGCGAACTCCGGGACCTCGATACCGGTTCCCTGCAAGGCCTTTCGGGTGTCGTCGGCGATGAACGTGGGCTTGAGATCGACGACGTCGAAAATCTCGGGGGGCACTCCCACCTGGGTTGCGGCCATGTTGCGCAACGCCTTCGCGCGCCCGCGCACCTTGAGCACCGGTGCGGCTGCCGAGCGGGGCAGTGACCCGCGCAGCGGGGGTAGCCCGGCCGCTTGAGCGACGCCGCGGTAGATGCCTCGCAGCCCAATGGTTTTCGGTGCGGTCAGGTGAAACGCCCGCCCATCCAGGTCCGGTGTGTGCATGAGCGCGACAAGCGCGTCGGCCACGTAGTCGACCGGGACGAGGTTGGTGCGCCCGGTGTCGGGCAGCATGATCGGGGTGAAGCGGGGCAGCACGGCCAACTTCGACAGCACGCCGAAGAAGTAGTACGGCCCGTCGATCTTGTCCATCTCGCCGGTGCGGGAATCCCCCACCACCACCGCAGGCCGGTAGATGCGGTATCGCAGCCCGTGGGTCGAGCGCACCAGCATCTCGGCTTCGAACTTCGTCTGGTGATACGGCGTCGGCAGTTGCTGGCCGACGTCGAAGTCGTCCTCGGTGTACTCGCCGGCGAAGTCGCCGGCCACCGCTATCGACGAGACGTGGTGCAACGTCGCGCCCAGCCGTTGCGTCAGCTCGATGACGGCCCGGGTGCCCTCAACGTTGGCGGCCCGCTGCTCGGCCTCGCCGGCCGTGATGTCGTAAATCGCCGCGCAGTGCACCACGTGGACGATCTCGCCCAGCTCGGCGATGGTCTCGTCGGACAACTCGAGCTCCGTCAGGTCTGCGACCAGCGGTTTCACCCGTTCGTCCCAGTCCGCGGACCGACGCTCGAACCGGCCCAGCGAGACCCGGCGAACCAGCACCCACACCTGCGCATCGGGCTGAGCATCCAGGATGCGTGAGATGACGCGGCCCCCAATAAACCCGGTACCGCCGGTAACGACATACCGCATGCAGCCATGGTGGCCGCCGCGGCGGCGCGAGTCAACCGCGCAGGTCAGCTGAAGTTTCGGATGCCGTCCCAATCCACCAGCGTCCAGCCCGTCATCGGGTTACCGGTAATCACCACGCGGGCGCCATTGGGCAACGGATGGCTGGTCAGGAGGCTGTTCTTCGGATTCTTCACATTCAGCATGGTCCAGTATTCGATGGCGTACCGGTGGGAGAAGACCACCGGGTTGGAGTTGCCGCTGTCGTAGATCTTCCGGACCGCCCCGGTGAACTGGTCGTTGAACTCCTCGCCGCTGACCGAACCGGGGATGCTGTCTTGCACGTCGCCGTTGAGCCAGTCCGCCGGCGCCACCAGGTACGTCGACGGATCCATCGAAACCGGCTTGCCCTCGTACCAGCCGGCGCTGATCTCCTGAAGCCCGGGCAGGACCTGCACCTGCTTGTGGAGGTCGGCGGCCAGCGGCGCGGCGGTCTGCTGCGCCCGCTCCATGGTCGACGCGTAAACGGCGTCGTAGTGCTCGCGGACCAGCTGGTTGGCGAGCTGTTCGGCCTGATCTTTGCCCTCGGGACTCAATCCCGGCCCGGGCACCGAGGTGTCGCGGGTCCCGCTCACGTTGGCGGTCGATCCGGCGTGCCGCACGAACGTCACGGTGATGCTGCGCGCCTGCGGAGTTCCGCTGCAGGCACCGAGGATCACCGCGGCGGCGAGCAATGCCAGGACTTTGAGGCCCTTCCACGACCCAGTGGGTTTGCGCATATCAATAGCCTGCCCTGCCGACCGCGTCGTTGTGAAGAGTTTGGTAGTGGTTAGCTGCAGAAAAGCTTTCTTTGGAATCGAGAGGAGAATCGCATGGCGATCGACCCGACAGCCGTTGGAGCGACGACCGAACCGATGCTGTTCGAATGGACCGAGCGCGACACCATGCTCTACGCGCTCGGTGTCGGCGCCGGCCTCGAGGACTTGTCGTTCACCACCGAGAACAGCCACGACCTCCCCCAGCAGGTGCTGCCGACCTATGCGGTGATCGCCTGTGCGGCGTTCGGGGCGGGCGCGCTGATCGGAAAGTTCAACTGGGCGTTGCTGTTACACGGCTCGCAATCGATCAAGCTGCATGCTCCGCTGCCGGCCTCGGGGAAGCTGTCGGTGGTCTCCGACGTCGCCGACATCCAGGACAAGGGCGAGGGCAAGAACGCCATCGTCATGCTGCGTGGCCGCGGCACGAATCCGGACACGGGCGAGCTCGTCGCGGAAACGATGAGCACCGCGGTCATCCGCCAGGCCGGCGGGTTCGGCGGAGCGCCCGGCCAGCGCCCCGTGGCGCCGGAGTACCCCGACCGCGCACCCGACGCGCGCATCGACCTGCCCACCCGCGAGGACCAGGCCCTGATCTATCGGCTCTCCGGTGACCGCAACCCGCTGCACAGTGACCCCTGGTTCGCCAAGGAGATGGCCGGGTTCCCCAAGCCGATCCTGCACGGGCTGTGCACCTACGGTGTGTCGGGCCGGGCGCTGGTCGCCGAGCTGGGCAAGGGCGTCGCCGCCAACATCACCTCGATCGCGGCGCGGTTCACCTCGCCGGTGTTCCCCGGCGAGACGTTGAGCACGCTGATCTGGCGGACGGGGCCGGGCAAAGCGGTGTATCGCACGGAGGCCGCCGGCGCCGACGGCGGAGAGGCGCGGGTGGTGCTCGACGACGGGGAGGTCGAATACACCGAGAGCTAATCGCTCGGTATCGGTTCTCGCCGACGGTAGTAGTGCAGATAGGCGATCGCCGGCACCACGACGAAGGTGAGCACCATCAGCGTGATCGAGAAGTAGTTAGCGCCGCGCGCCGTCAGGAAGATGGTCCGGTAGTTGAAGGACACCGCCAGGCCCACCGTGACCACGACCGCGACGACCGGTAGCACCTTGTCGGTGAACGCATTTCGCTTGACGGCCGCGTGATCTGGGTTTCGATCGCGCGCCAGCGCGATCACAGCGATCGGCACGATGATGAACTGGACGAAGCGTGCGATCACCGCGAGACCGGTGAGGTTCACGCTGTTGAATCGCAGCGCCAACGGGAAGGCCAGCGCCAACGACGCGGTGATCCCGAAGGCGAGCATCGGCACGCCGAATTTGTTCTTGTTCGACAACCGCGCCGGCAACACCCCGCGGTCCGACAACGCCGTCCACAGCCGCGGGGCGCCGAATGACCCGGCCACGTTGATGCCGAACATCGACACCAGCGCTCCGAGGACGACGACGGTGCGAAACGTGTCGTTCCCCAGGGCCGCGGCCAGTTGCACGGTTTCGTGCGACGTCGCCATCTTGTCGGCCCCGACCAACATGGCGACCACCACGGCGAGCAGGTAGATGGTGCCGACACAGGCGACCGCCAGCGGTATGGCTCTCGGCAGGATCCGCTCCGGTGCGTCCATTTCTTCAGCGGCGTTGGCGATCGATTCGAAGCCCGTGAACGCGTACAGCGCGGCAATGGTGGCCAGCGTCAGGTTGGCGGCTGTGCTCGTCATCGGCTGATCGGTGGTGGCTGACGCTGCGTAATTGTTCACATGCCGGGTGGCGACCACAAACAACCCGCCGGCGATGAACAACGAAAGCGCGAAAACCTTTCCCGCGGTAGAGATTCCGTTGGCCCACTTGACCGCTCGATTGCCGAACAGATTGATCGCCAGCAGCACGGCGATGAAGAGGGCAAACGTCAATGTCTTGACGCTGAACACTTCGGTGCCCGAGGCCCAGGACTCGTCGGGGAAGAGCACCTCCAGCAGGGTCGAGGTGAAAAGCGATGCCAGGACGCCCCAGGCGATCGAGGCGGTAATCGCATGTGTGACACCGACATAGATGCCGATGCGTTCCCCGAATGCGGCGGTCGTGTAGGCATAGGAAGCCCCATTGGTTTTGACGTATCTGGCCGCCGTGGCGAAGACGACCGCCATGACGCCCGCGAACAGCCCGGCCAACACATAGGCGAGCGGCGCGTAAGTTCCGGCGAGCTTGATCACCGCGCCCGGGGTCAGGAAGATGCCGGCGCCGATGATCGCGTTGATCCCGAGCAGTACGACGCTCCAGAAGCCAAGCTTGCTGATCGCACACCGTCCTAACGTTCGGTTCAGTCGGAAAGCTGACGCGCCAGCCGCTCGACGAACTCGCTGACCTGTGCCGGGCTGTCCAGTGCGAACAGGGCGGCGGTGGCGCGGTCGCCGTCGTCGTCATGCCGCACGATGATCGGAATGCCATCCTGGCGCACCGCGTCGAACGCATCCTCGTCGGTGATGTCATCGCCCAGAAAGATCGGCACCAGGTTCTCACGGGCGCCCGAGCCCGCCTGTTGCAAGTGATCGATTACCCAGCGCAGGGTTTTGCCCTTGTCCCAGTCGATGTTCGGTCGCAGCTCGATGACCTCGCGGCCGGTCGTCACCCGAAGCCCGTCGCCCCGTCCCGCCGCGCGCACCGCCGCGGCTACCTCGCCGACCCGGTCGCGCGCGGCGTTGCGGTAGTGCACGGCCACACCAAAACGCTTGTGTTCCACGACAACACCGGGAATCGACCCGAGCCGGTCCCGTAGGTCGGCGGCCGCCTGTTCCAGCACCGGTATGGCCGCGGCGGCGGTGTCGTTCTGATGGTGTGTGCCGTCGGGGGCGGTCAGCTCGAAACCATGGCTGCCGGCGTACCAGATGCCTGGCAGCCCAACGCGTTCGGTCACGTCGGCGAGATCCCGGCCGGACAGCACCGCGACGGGACATTGCCCGGCCAGCCGCCGCAGTGCGTCGTGCGCGCCGGGGGCGAGCGTGGCCGTGTCGGGGTCGTTCACGATGTCGGACAGCGTGCCGTCGAAGTCGAAGAACACGGCCGGCTTGCGGGCGCCCAAGCCGTCGGTGAGGTCGAGGGCGTGCAGAGCGTCGGGCAGCTGAGCCATCCGCTGGTCGCCGGTGCGCACGGTCACCTGGCGCAAGGAGGGGACTACCGCGTCGGCGCCGTTGTCCAGCTCGACCCCGATCACCAACGCGAACCCGCCCTCGCGCGCGGCCGTAACTTCAGCCTTATCGGCCGCGACGACGGCACACCGGCCGGGTCGCGCAGCCAGGCGGTCGGCCAGCCCGGCCAGTGCGCTCGCGGACATCGGGCCGTCGGCGCACACGGCAAATAAATCGGTGGCCAACGCGTTCTGGCAACCGCGTTCCGACGAGAAAGCGGCGACACGGACGCGGATCTCGTCGAGTTGCCGGACGAGCGCCACCGCGGCCGCGGCGTCGCCTATGACCGCGTTGAGCGCGAACAACACCGCGTCGTGGCGGCGCGGGTCGATGAGGACCGGCATCCACCCACCCTCTCACGGTGGGCCATGGGACCGGCAAATGAGCCGATTAGCGTCGTGCTCGCGCGGGTGGAGGCGTCCGGCGTCGCAGCCCACCCTGGGCGGGTGTGCGCGACGAACCCCTACGGCGGTCCTTGGTGAACAGCAGCACCGACTCGTGGCTGAGCGCCACCAGATGGGCGATCCCTCGGTCGATACCGGCGGCGAGCTGTGCGAGCTCGGGGCCGTCGTCATAGCCGGCGGTGATCCCGAAGACCAGCTCGTCGCCATAGCTGAGCACCGCGACCCCGGTGCTGAGCTGAAGCGCGGTCGGGGGGATGGGCAGCAGGCTGTCCACCTTCTTGCCCATCAGCCCGAGCCGGTGCCGTGGCCCGGACCCGTTGGTCGCCAGTGACACGATGCCCGGGTCGGGCAGCCGAGCCAACAACGATTGAATCGCTTTTACGCACAGCATGATTGGCGTGTAGCCGAGGGCTGATTCCACGATGCCCGCCGGGGCGGGCTGCTCGCTCTGCTTGGCCTTTAGCCGGGTGTGCACCGCGCGCAGACGCTGCACGGGGTCACTGTGCTCTACGGGCAGCAGCGTGGCCGCGGGACGGTCGCCAATCTTGTCCAGGGTGCGCAACGAGTCCGCTCGGGGTTCTTCGCCCCGGTGCAGCAAGACGGCACGGAAGCCCTCGGTGATCGCGGCCAGTGCGACGTCGTTGGCGGTCACGCCGAACTTGCGGCACACATCGTCGACGGCGGCAATGGGAACGCGCACCGTGCCGTATCGCCGCATGGTTTTGACGGGACGCGTCGGCGATATCTGCGCGCCGGGCCAGATGGCCGAGGCGGCGACTTGCGCCGCCCGGGCGAGGGTGCCGGCCGAAGCTCGCAGCAGGGTGTCGGCCCAATTCTGGGGCTTCGCGTCCGAAACCGGCTTCACTCCAAGGTGATTGGCGAATGCGTCTCCGTCGGCGTCGTCGCAGAGCCTGGTGAGAATCTGGACTGCGGAGATACCGTCGGCCATGCGGTGGTGGACCTTCATCAAGATCGCCCACCGGTCGTGTTGCAGACCCTCGATGACCCAGCACTCCCACAACGGACGGTCCAGGTCCAGCGGACGCTCCAGGGCGTAGGTGATGGCGCTGAACAGTTCGGCGTCGTCGCCCGGATGCGGCAGGGCGACCCGTCGCACATGGTGGCTGAGGTCGAATGCCGGATAGTCGGTCCACTCGTGGGCATCCTCGAACGGGTGCGTCCGCAGCACCTGTGTGCACCGAGGGATCGCCCGGATTCGTTCTGCCAGAGTCGCTTTCAACGATTCATAGTCAGGGACGGCGCCGTCGACGATGGCGACAGCAGCGAGCGCCAGGCTTGCCTGCTGACCTGGATCTTGAGCCTTGAGAAAGCCGGCGTCGCGAGCCGTCAGCTGTGCCATGGTTCGTCCCCACTAGTCGTTTCGTAACTTGTACCAGTATCGGTCGGACGTCCGCGCGCCGGTAGTCCTGCCAGGTTAAGAACGTGTTTTGTAGTTAAAGATGTGTTTAACTGCGGCGATAGCCCCCCGCGCGGTGCCGTTCGCACATTGTCTCAGGTCGCTTTAAAAGGTTCGCGGCGGCTGGGTCGGCGCCTGTTTCGTATCGAACATACTTTCGATACTCTGGAGAGGTGGGCTGGTTTAACGGGCCGCCGAGTTGGGCGGAGATGGAGCGGGTGCTCGACGGCAAGCCGCGCCATGCCGGTGCGCCACCAACGCAGCACGCCGGACTCGTCGACCTCGGCGACGATGTTCCGTTGTCCCGCAAGCGTGGAAGGTATGAGCCGCCCGATGCCGGGCGGGCGCCCCGGTCGTCTGTCGGGTACGCCGAGTTGCATGCGCATTCGGCGTACAGCTTTCTCGACGGCGCCAGCACGCCGGAGGAGTTGGTCGAGGAGGCGGCCCGGCTGGATCTGCGTGCGCTGGCGCTGACCGACCACGACGGCCTGTACGGCGCGGTGCGGTTCGCCGAGGCGGCCGCGGAGCTTGACGTGCGCACCGTCTTCGGCGCCGAACTGTCCTTGGGGTCTGGCGCCCGCACCGAGCAGCCGGACCCGCCCGGCCCGCATCTGCTGGTGCTGGCCCGCGGACCGGAAGGCTACCGGCGGCTGTCGCGGCAGCTGGCCGCCGCGCATCTGGCCGGCGGCGAGAAGGGTAAGCCGCGCTACGACTTCGATGCGTTGACCGAGGCGGCCGGCGGCCACTGGCACATCCTGACCGGGTGCCGGAAAGGGCATGTGCGCCAAGCGCTTTCCGAAGGCGGCCCGGACGCGGCGGGACAGGCGTTGGCCGATCTGGTGGACCGGTTCGGCGCCGGCCGGGTCAGTGTCGAGCTGACCCATCATGGTCACCCGCTCGATGACGAACGCAACGCCGCGCTGGCGGGGCTGGCGCCCCGGTTCGGGGTGGGCGTCGTCGCCACCACTGCGGCGCATTTCGCGCATCCGTCGCGTGGACGGCTGGCCATGGCGATGGGTGCGATCCGGGCCCGGCAGTCGCTGGACTCGGCCGCCGGGTGGCTTGATCCGTTGGGCGGCTCGCACCTGCGGTCCGGCGAGGAGATGGCCCGGCTGTTCGCGCATGCGCCCTTGGGGGGCCCTGAGGTGGTCAGTGCCGCCGCCGAGCTCGGCGAGCAGTGTGCGTTCGGGCTGGCGCTGATCGCGCCGCAGCTGCCGCCGTTCGGGGTGCCCGACGGGCATACCGAGGACAGCTGGCTTCGCCAGCTGACCATGGCGGGTGCGCGAGACCGCTACGGGCCCGCCGAGCGGGCGCCGCGAGCGTACGCGCAGATCGAACACGAGCTGAAAGTCATTGCGCAACTGACCTTTCCCGGCTACTTCCTGGTGGTGCACGACATCGCCCGATTTTGCCGGGACAACAACATCCTGTGCCAGGGCAGGGGATCGGCGGCCAACTCCGCGGTCTGTTATGCCCTGGGCGTCACCGCCGTGGATCCGGTGGCCAACGAGCTGTTGTTCGAGCGGTTCTTGTCGCCCGCCCGCGACGGGCCGCCCGACATCGACATGGACATCGAATCCGATCAGCGCGAAAAGGTCATCCAGTACGTCTACGACAAATACGGCCGCGACTACGCCGCCCAGGTCGCCAACGTCATCACTTACCGCGGCAAGATCGCGGTGCGCGACATGGCCCGCGCCCTGGGCTTCTCGCAGGGCCAGCAGGACGCGTGGAGCAAGCAGATCAGTCACTGGAACGGGCTGGCCGACTCGCGGGATATCGAGGACATCCCCCCGCAGGTGATCGACCTGGCCACTCAGATCCGGAATCTACCGCGGCACATGGGCATTCATTCCGGCGGGATGGTGATCTGCGACCGTCCGATCGCCGACGTGTGCCCGGTGGAGTGGGCGCGCATGGAGAACCGCAGCGTTTTGCAGTGGGACAAAGACGACTGCGCGGCAATCGGTTTGGTGAAGTTCGATCTGCTCGGGCTGGGCATGCTCTCGGCGCTGCACTACGCGAAAGACCTGGTGGCCGAGCACAAGGGCATCGAGGTGGACCTGGCCCGGCTGGACCTGTCCGAGCATGCGGTGTACGAGATGCTGCAGCGCGCCGATTCCGTCGGCGTGTTTCAGGTCGAGTCGCGTGCGCAGATGGCCACCCTGCCCAGGCTCAAGCCGCGGGTGTTCTATGACCTGGTGGTGGAGGTTGCGCTGATCCGGCCCGGGCCCATCCAGGGTGGGTCGGTGCATCCCTACATCCGGCGGCGAAACGGGCTGGACCCGGTTGTCTACGACCACCCGTCCATGGAGTCCGCGCTGCGAAAGACGCTGGGGGTGCCGCTTTTTCAGGAACAGCTGATGCAGCTCGCCGTCGACTGCGCCGGTTTCTCGGCCGCGGAAGCCGATCAGCTGCGCCGCGCCATGGGATCCAAGCGTTCGACCGAACGGATGCAACGGCTGCGCGGCCGGTTCTACGACGGCATGCGTGAACTGCATGGCGCCGCCGACGAGGTGATCGACCGGACCTACGAAAAGCTGGAGGCCTTCGCCAATTTCGGCTTTCCGGAAAGCCACGCGCTGTCCTTCGCGTCGCTGGTGTTCTACTCGTCGTGGTTCAAGCTGCACCACCCGGCGGCGTTCTGCGCCGCTCTGCTGCGCGCGCAACCGATGGGTTTCTATTCGCCGCAGTCGCTGGTGGCCGACGCTCGCCGGCACGGCGTGACGGTGCACGGCCCGGACGTCAACGCCAGCCTGGCGCACGCGACTCTGGAGAACGCGGGAACCCAGGTGCGGCTCGGTCTGGGCGCCGTCCGCCATATCGGCGACGACCTGGCCGAGAGGCTGGTCGAGGAGCGAAAAGCCAACGGTCCCTTCGCTGCTCTGCTGGACCTGACCACCCGGCTGCAGCTGTCCGTGCCGCAGACCGAGGCACTGGCGACCGCCGGGGCGCTGGGCTGCTTCGGGATGTCCCGGCGCGAGGGGCTGTGGGCGGCCGGCGCCGCGGCCACCCAACGGCCGGACCGGCTACCCGGAGTGGGGTCGTCATCGCACATCCCCGAGCTGCCCGGGATGAGCAAGCTGGAACTGGCCGCCGCCGACGTGTGGGCCACCGGCATCTCACCGGACAGCTATCCGACCCAGTTCCTGCGGGCGGACCTGGACGCGATGGGCGTGGTGCCCGCCGAGGCGCTGGGATCGGTGCCCGACGGCGACCGGGTGCTGATCGCCGGGGCCGTGACGCATCGGCAGCGACCCGCGACGGCGCAGGGAGTGACCTTCCTCAACATCGAGGACGAGACCGGGATGGTCAACGTGCTCTGCACGCCGGGGGTGTGGGCGCGGCACCGCAAGCTGGCGCACACTGCGCCCGCGCTATTGATCCGCGGTCAGGTCCAAAACGCCAGCGGTGCAATCACCGTGATGGCCGAACGGATGGGCCGGATCAGCCTGTCGGTCGGTTCGAAGTCCCGCGACTTCCGCTAGAAATCCCATCGCCAATTGTATTCAGTAGGAATAGAGCACAAGCCGGTCATGTTCTGACGAATATGTCACGCCGATCGGCTCTTGACCTGCTGGCCTTCGCCGCGATAGAAAAAGCCGGAGTTACCTCGCCACTGCTCAACCACAGGTTCTGATATCGCTTGGAAGCGGCTGTGAAATTCAACGACCATCGGTTTATGGGGGAGTGAAATGAAATTCAAGCTCGCTCGCCAAAGCGCCGCGATATTGGGTTGTGCTGCGACACTTGTACTTTCTCCGGCGGTTGCCAGCGCCGATCCGCCCGACCCGCACCAGCCGGACATGACCAAGGGCTTCTGCCCCGGGGGTCGATGGGGTTACGGCAACCTGGCCGTGTGCGACGGCGACAAGTATCCCGACGGGTCGTTTTGGCACCAGTGGATGAAGACCTGGATCGTCGGCCCGCAGTTTTACTACGACTGCGTCGGTGGCGACGAACCTCTGCCCGGGCCTCCGCCGCCCGGTGGCTGTGGTGGGGCGATTCCGCCCGGGGGTCCGCCCCCGCCTCCAAACTGACCTCAGCCCGTCGGCGTCGTCCACACCTTGGTCGGTGTGATGACAAGCCGCGTGCTGTAGGAAGCCATCGCTTCGGTCAGGTTGAACTTCGCGGCTGCTTCGCCATACTTCGCCCAGTACGGCTCATCGTCGCGGCAGTCGACGCCGGTGGCGTCGACCGCCGCGGTGCCGCCGATCACGATGATGCTCCCGCCGTTCCCGTCGGAGTCCAGGTTCAGGCTCACCTGTGGGTGGGCCTTGATGTGGGCGACCTTGGCCGCTTGCGGCATGGTGTAGACCGCGAGTTTGACGCCGTCGAAGTAGAACCAAATCAGCCGCGGCACCGGCTGTCCCGATTTGGCGACGGTGGTCAACCAGCCGTAGTCATCTGATGTCAGTCTGTCGGCAACCTCTGGTTTCAGTTCCACGATCATGGCCCGAATGTAGCCTCCACCTATGACCCTCAACCTGTCCGTCGACGAAGTCCTGTCCACCACTCGCTCGGTCCGCAAACGCCTCGACTTCGACAAGCCGGTCGGCCGGGACGTGCTGATGGAATGCCTCGAGCTCGCGCTGCAGGCGCCGACCGGCTCCAATTCGCAGGGCTGGCAATGGGTGTTCGTCGAGGACGCCGAGAAGAAGAAGGCGATCGGCGACATCTACCTGTCCCACGCCCGCGGCTACCTCAGCGCACCCGGAGCCGAATACCCGGAGGGCGACACGCGCGGCGAGCGGATGGGCCTGGTGCGTGACTCGGCGACTTATCTTGCCGAACACATGCACGAGGCACCGGTGCTGATGATCCCGTGCATCTTCGGTCGTGAAGACAAGCAGCCGCTGGGCGGTGTTTCGTTCTGGGCGTCGCTGTTTCCGGCGGTCTGGAGCTTCTGCCTGGCGCTGCGCTCCCGCGGACTGGGGTCCTGCTGGACCACGCTGCACCTGCTCGGCGACGGTGAGCAGAAGGTGGCCGACGTGGTCGGCATCCCCTACAACAAGTACAGCCAGGCCGGGTTGTTTCCGATCGCCTACACCAAAGGCACCGACTTCCGGCCGGCCAAGAGGCTGCCCGCCGAGAGCCTGACGCATTGGAACGCCTGGTAGGTCAGGTCTGCTCAGGTCTGCTCAGGTCTGTAAGGGCCACAGTTCGACAACCCCGTGCGCGACGGCACAAGGCGTTTGGCTCACTCGCTCGATCGCCGCTTCCAGATCGTCGGCCTCGAACACGGCGAACCCGGCGAGCGGAAGCGGCGATTGCAGGTATGGGCCGGGCTCGATCCGCACGCCGGAGTTCTCCGGGTTGCGCACCTGAACGGGGCGTCCGGCAATTCCGATCAGCGCCCCATCCGCACGTAAGGCGTCGTCGCGCCCGTGCGCGGACGCTTTGGATTCGTCGCTCACCCGGTCGTAGCCGGCCGCGTCTCCGTAGCCGATCGTGATGAAGGTAGCCATATCAAGGCTGACTCGCGGGCGGCCCGATAGTCATCGGTCAGACAGCGCCGCTGTACCCGTGCTGGCGCCAGGCTTCGTAGACGGCAATCGCGGCGGCGTTGGACAGGTTCAGCGAACGCCGGCCCGCCAGCATGGGAATGCGCACCTGCTGGGTGATGTGGCTGTCGGCCAGGGTGGCGGCGTCCAGGCCGGTGGGTTCGGGCCCGAACATCAGCACGTCGCCGGCCCGATAGTCGACATCGGCGAACGCACTGATCGCGTGTGCGGTGAACGCGATCACCCGCGCCGGTGACAGTGCGGCCCAGGCGGCCTGAAGTGACGGGTGCACGGTGACCGACGCCAGGTCGTGATAGTCCAGCCCGGCCCGTCGCAGCTTCGGCTCGGACAGGTCGAAACCCAGCGGTTCGACGAGATGCAGTTCGCAGCCGGTGGCCGCCGCCGTCCGGATGGCGTTGCCGGTGTTGGGCGCGATGCGCGGCGTGAGGAACAACAGCTTGAACACACCACAATGTGGCATATCCGGCGGACCCCCTTACCGATACCCGCCGCTTGTTTGCTGGACCTCCCGGCCCCGGAAGGGCAGTGGTGACTAGGAGCGCGGGCTGTCATACTCGCAGGGTTGCCAGGCACGGAACTCCAGAGCAACCTCTCGCGTCCATCCGCCTGGTACGGGCGGAACAAAGCAGGAAGTTTCATGAGTCTCTCGTTTTTCCGAGCGCCAAAACTCGGCGCGGCGGACCTTCACGCGGCCAGCCGAGCAGGGAAAGTCCGATGACCATGTTTGCCCGCCCGGGGGGTCCGGGCACGGCGCCTCCGCCCGCTGTCCCGAACGTTCCTGCTCCGACCAAGCCGGCGAAACGCCCGCGGGCCTGGGCGCTGAGCAACTGGCCCGTCGGGTCGAAAGTCCTGGCGATCGTGCTGGTCCCGCTGGTGCTGGCGATGATCTTCGGCGGCTTGCGCGTCCAGGGCGCGATGGCTAGCGCCAGCAGCCTGCGGCTGGCCTCCGCCCGCGCCGACGTGATACCGGCAATCACGAAATACATGTCTGCGCTCGACGTCGCATTGCTGGCCAACTCCACCGGACGCGACGTCGAGGGGGCCAGAAAGAACTACGAGGCGCGCAAGTACGAGCTGCAGACGCGACTGGCGGATACCGACGTGATCCCCGACGTCCGGTCAGGCGTCAGCACCCTGCTCAACGGCGGGCAGGCCCTTTTGGACAAGGTGCTGGCCAACAGCATTAGTTTGCGAGACCGGGTCACCAGCTACGCGCCGATCCTGCTGACGGCCGAGGACGTGATCAACGCGTCGGTGCGGGTCGACAGCGAGCAGATCCGGGCTCAGGCGCAAGGGCTGAGCCGTGCGGTCGGGGCCCGCGGCCAGATGACGATGCAGGAGATCCTGGTGACCCGCGGCGCCGACCTCGCGGAGCCGGAACTGCGCACCTCGATGATCACCCTGGCCGGCACCGAGCCCTCGACGCTGTTCGGCATGAGCGAGGTGCTCGGCGTCAGCTCGCCCGAGGCCAAGACGCTGCAGCAGCAGCTGGTGACCCGGATGGCGATCATGTCGGATCCGACCAGCGTGCTCGTCGACAACGCCGGACTGCTGCAGTCGATACGCAGCACCGACGGCATCGCCGAACAGGTCGTCAACGATGCGACCGCGTCGGTGACCAAGTCGGTGCAGTCCCAGGCCAGCGCCCGGCGGACTGCCGCGATGCGTGACACGGCGCTGATGCTGGCCGCCGTCGTGATAGGGCTGGGCATCGTCTTAGTGGTGGCGCGTGCGCTGGTCCGGCCGCTGCGCGTGCTGCGCGACGGCGCGCTGAAGGTGGCCCACACCGACCTGGAGGAGGAGGTCACCAGCCTCCGGGCCGGCGGCGAGCCGGTCCCTACCCCGCTGGCCGTCTACACCACCGAGGAAATCGGCCAGGTGGCCCACGCCGTGAACGAGTTGCACGCCCAGGCCCTGCTGCTGGCCGGCGATGAGGCGCGGTTGCGGTTGCTGGTCAACGACATGTTCGAGACCATGTCGCGGCGCAGCCGTTCGCTGGTCGACCAGCAGCTCTCGCTCATCGACCGGCTGGAACGCGACGAGGAGGACCCAGAACGCCTCGACAGCCTGTTCCGGTTGGATCACCTGGCGGCCCGGCTGCGCCGCAACAGCGCCAACCTGTTGGTGCTGGCCGGTGCCCAGCTCTCGCGTGATCAGCGCGACCCGGTGGAGCTGTCGACGTTGATCAACGCCGCCGTGTCCGAGGTGGAGGACTACCGCCGCGTCGAGATCGCGGCCGTGCCCGAGAGCACCCTGCTGGGTGGCGCGGTCGGCGGCATCATTCACCTGCTGGCCGAGCTGATCGACAACGCGCTGCGTTATTCGCCGCCGACCACACCGGTGCTGGTGTCCGCGGCGCACGCCGGCGACGGCGGGGTGCTCCTGTGGGTCTCCGACTCCGGACTAGGCATGAACGAAGGCGACCGGCGCATGGCCAACATGCGGCTGCAGTCGGGCGGCGAGGTCACCCCCGAGAATGCCCGGCACATGGGCCTTTTCGTGGTCGGCCGGTTGGCCGTCCGGCACGGGCTGCGGGTCGGACTGCGCGGCCCCACGCCCGACGAGGACGGCTCCGGCACCACCGCCGAGATCTACCTGCCGCCGTCCGTCCTGGTCGGCGGCCTGGCCGCGGCACCGGTAGCGGCCCCTCGCGCACACATCCTGGTGACCCCGCCACCGGAGCAGGTGCGGCCCGCAGAGCTCCCCGGGCCCCCGGCGGCAACCGCGGAGCACCGCAACGGATCTGGGGAATTCGGCTCGCCGGTCACGTTGTTGCCGCGCCGCACTCCGGGATCCAGTGGCATCACCGACGTCCCCGCCGAGCCCGCCGATCAACGCGAACGCCGCGAGCTCGCCACGCCTTGGTGGGAGATGCGGGAGAAGAACGGCGTCGCGCACCAGCCGGACCAGCCCGAGCAGCCCCGGGCCCCGCAGCCGCCCGAGCCCGAACCCGCCGCATCGCCGGCGCCATCGGACACCTCGGGGTTCTTCGCCGCCCGGCCGCTGGAGCCTAGGTCGCGGCCGGCCGAACCAGCGGCACCCGCCGCCGATGACGAGGACGTGATCTACCAGAACATGCTCGCGGAGTGGCTGAGTGACCCGCACGATCTGGTCCAAAGCCCGGACCTGGATTGGCAGTCGGTGTGGGACCGGGGCTGGTCGCTGGCCGCCGAGGCCACCAGCATCGACGAGCGGCCGGTCGAGGCGCACACCGACCACGGCCTGCCGGTGCGCACGCCCGGAGCCCAGCTGGTGCCGGGGGCGGGGGCGGCCAGGCACGCCGGCGAGCCCGACGAGAACCCCGACGAGGCTGCCGCGGTGCGCGACCCCGAGGCGGTTCGCGCCTCGATTGGCAGCCATTTCGGCGGCGTGCACAGTGGCAGGTTGGAAGGCAGGTTGGAAGGCAGGTTGGAAGGCAGGTTGGA
The DNA here is from genome assembly GCA_963758775.1 of uncultured Actinomycetota bacterium. Classification (GTDB taxonomy): domain Bacteria; phylum Actinomycetota; class Actinomycetes; order Mycobacteriales; family Mycobacteriaceae; genus Mycobacterium. The sequence continues at coordinate 290,307 of CAVWWU010000006.1, read as the reverse complement.
AGGCCGGTTGGAAGGCCGGTCGGAAGGCCGATCGCACGCCCGCGACACCGACCGGGACGGGCAGGAATGAGAGCAGAGACGCCGAACAACTCGCTGGGCTGGCTGGTGTCGAAGTTCGCCCGCGACGTTCCCGGGGTGGCGCATGCGCTGCTGGTGTCCGTCGACGGCCTGCCGATCGCCGCCAGTGAGCGACTCTCGCGTGAACGGGCCGATCAGCTGGCCGCGGTGGCGTCCGGGCTGGCCAGCCTGTCGACCGGCGCCGCGCAGTTATTCGACGGCGGCCCGGTGCTGCAGTCGGTGGTCGAGATGCAGAAGGGATACCTGCTGCTGATGCATGTCGGCGATGGCTCGCATCTGGTGACGCTGGCCGTCTCGTCGTGCGACATCGGTCAGATCGGCTACGAGATGGCCGTCCTTGTCGACCAGGTGGGTGGCGTTGTCGAGCCCTCCCGCCGGGCGCACTCGTGAGCCGCGATGGACGAAGACGAACGGTCCCTACCCGAGCGTGAAGCGAGCCTGGTTCGCCCCTACACGCTGACCGCGGGGCGGACCGACACCAGCGTCGACCTCCCCCTGGAAGCGCCGATACAGACCCTGCTGGCCGGCGAGGCGCACCGCTGGCCACCCAACGACGTGAAAGACAAGATCATTCGACTCTGTACCACCAGCCCTTCGGTCGCCGAGATCTCGGCGCGGCTGGATTTGCCGGTGGGCGTCGCGCGCGTCCTCGTCGGTGATCTGGTGATGTCCGGCTACCTTCGGGTGCACAGGACGTTGACCGACCATTCGACCCTCGATGAGCGCCGCGAGCTCATAGGAAGGACGCTGCGTGGCCTTAAAGCACTCTGACGGCCCCACCGCGTCGACGAAGATCGTCATCGCGGGCGGGTTCGGCGCAGGCAAGACCACGTTCGTCGGCGCGGTTTCGGAGATCATGCCGCTGCGCACCGAGGCGATGGTCACCGACGCCTCGGTCGGCGTCGACATGCTCGAGGCCACGCCGCACAAGCAGACCACCACGGTGGCAATGGACTTCGGCCGGATCACCCTGGCCGACGACCTGGCGCTGTATCTTTTCGGTACGCCGGGTCAGCGCCGGTTCTGGTTCATGTGGGACGACCTGGTGCGCGGCGCGATCGGCGCGATCGTGCTGGTCGACTGCCGCCGGCTGCAGGACAGCTTCCCGGCGGTCGACTTCTTCGAGAACCGCAAGCTGCCGTTCCTGGTCGCCGTCAACCAATTCGACGGCGCGCCAAGGTATCCGATGAACGAGGTGCGGCAGGCGCTGACGCTGCCCGCGCACATCCCGATGGTCAGCGTCGATGCCAGGGACCGCCGGTCGGCGACCGACGCACTGATCGCGGTGAGCGAATACGCCATGCACTGCCTGGCGTCCAGTGGATAGCTGGACCGACTGCGAAATTCTCCGGCAAGGACTTCCGCGACTGCGGTGACTTCAGAGACGGCGACCTTTCCCGACTGCGCACCGAACGTGTGGTGTTCACCGAATGCGACTTCAGCGGCGTCAACCTCGCCGAATCGCAGCACCGCGCATCGGCCTTCCGGAACTGCACGTCCCGGCGAACATCGCTGTGGCACAGCGAATTTCGGCAGTGCAGCATGTTGGGTTCGGTGTTCGTAGAGTGCCGGATGCGGCCGCTGAAGCCCGACGAGGTGGACTTCTCGCCGGCCACGCTCGGCCGCCTGAAAAGTGCGGGGACCTGCGCGGCGCGACCGTTGACGCGTCGCTGTGGACCACAGCCTCGCTGACCGGCGCGCGCGTCGACGTGCCGCAAGCCATGGCCTACGCGGTGGCCCACGGGCTTTGCTTGGAGGGGGGCCTGGACGCCTAGCGCTTGAGCCGGATGTTCCACCGCACGAGGACGGCGTAGACGACCGTCAGCGCGCACAGCATCGCCATGTCGAAGACCCACGCCTGTGTCGTGTGCGCCCAGTGGCTGTCCTGGGGGACCAGCGCACCGGGCACCAGCTCGCGCAGGTTCACGGTGGACGCCGACGCGGCGTATCCCCATCGGGAGGGCAGCAGCCAGGACAGCTGGTCCAAGACGAACCGTCCGGTGACCGGGATCAGGCCGCCGGCGAGCACCAGCTGCAACATCAGCGACACCACCAGCAGCGGCATGATCTGCTCGCCTGTGCGGGCGACCGACGACAGCAGCAGCCCGAGGATCGCCGAGGCCACGCAGGTGGCGGCGACGGTGAGGAACAGCTCAAAGGTCGGATTGCCTTCTACCACAACGCTTTCGGCGGGTGCGCCCTTGCCCAGGATCACCATGATCGTCGTGATCGCCGCCTGGATCGTCGCGAACACGCAGAACACCAGGATCTTGGCGCTCAGGTAGGCCCCGGTGGACAGGCCGACCGCCTGTTCGCGGCGAAAGATGGGGCGCTCGCCGATCAGGTCGCGGATCGTCAGCGCGGTGCCCATGAACACCGCGGCGATGGACAGCAGCGTCAAGATCTGGGCCGCTTCGTCGGGCGTCGCACTGTTCGGCGCGCCGGCGCCGAACCCGGTGCTGCCGGGCACGGTCAGTGCCAGCGCCCCCATGATGAACGGCAACACCGCCAGGAACACGAAGTACGCGCGGTCGGCGACGACCAGGCGGACCTGCCGGCGCGCGATCGTGGTGAACTGCCGGCTCTTGCTGGTATGGGCGGGGGCGCCCAGGTCGGCGGGGCTGGATTCGGGCGGCGCCGGCCCCGCCGACCTGGGCCGGTTGCGGGCGAGAAAGCGGCGGTTGGCCTCGTCGGGGTCGGCGCCCACCTTGGCGAAGATGTGGGCCCAGTTGGTGGTCCCCATCGCCTCGCCGATGTGTCCGGGCGGGCCGAGGAACGCGGTCTTGCCGCCCGGGGCCATCAGCAGCACCTGGTCGCAGATGTCGAGGTAGGTCAGCGAGTGCGTCACCACCAACACCACGCGCCCGGCGTCGGCCAGTTGCCGCAGCATCGTCATCACCTGCAGGTCCAGCGCGGGGTCCAGGCCCGAGGTGGGCTCGTCGAGGATCAGCAACGACGGGCCGGTGAGCAGCTCGAGCGCGACCGAGGCGCGCTTGCGCTGGCCGCCGGAGAGCTGGTCGACGCGGGTGTCGGCGTGTTGGGCGAGCCCCAGCTCGTCGAGAACCTGGGCGACGACCTGCTCCCGGTCGGCTCTGCTGGTGTCGGGCGGCAGCCGCAGTTCGGCGGCGTAGCCCAGCGCCTGGTTCACGGTCAGCTGGCGGTGCACGACGTCGTCCTGCGGGACCATCCCGATCCTGGTGCGCAGCGACGCGTACTGCGTGTGGATGTCGTGTCCTTCGAAGGTGACCAGGCCGGAACTCGGGGCGGCGTATCCGGCGATCAGCCGGGACAGCGTGGTCTTCCCGGCCCCGGAGCCGCCGATGATCGCGGTCACCGTGCCGGGACGGGCGGTCATCGTGATGTGCTGCAGCAGCGGCTTGCCGTTCACGGCGAACCCGACGTCACGCACCTCCAGGCCGCCGGTGCGAGTCGCGGCCTCGGTGCGACGGACCAGCTCGCCGCCGCTGAACACCAGGTCGACGTTGCCGATCGTGACCACGTCGCCCTCGGTCAGCACGGCCGACCCCACCCGGATCCCGTTGACGAACGTGCCGTTGATGGTGTTCGCGTCGCGGATCTCCCAGATGTCCCTGCCCAGCGGTGACGGCGCCAGGTAGGCGTGGTGGCGCGAGGCCAACACGTCTTGGATCACGATGTCGTTGTCGGTGGCCCGGCCGATGCGGGCGGCGCCCGCGGGTGTCGACTGTCGCGCCCGCGGGGCCGGGACCTTCAGCTTGCGGGTTTCGAACGCCGACACCGAGTGGCCCGTAACCGGAATGACGGGAACGGCGGTGGTGCGTTCCACATCCGGAATGTCCCCAGGACGCATGCCGGGATGAATGCGTGTCGTGGACTCGTTGCGCGGCGGGATCGGCTGGATTGGCTGGGGCCGCGAGATGGGTGGCAGCTGGCCGACCGTTCCCGTGTGGCGGCCCACCGCGAAGGTGACCTGCGGCCCCTCAGGCTTGCCGATGTTGATGGTCTGGCCGTCGTGGATGTCGACGATCGGCATCCGACGGCCGCCGACGAACATCCCGTTGAGCGAGTTGTTGTCGATCGCCATCCAGCGGCCCTGGTCGAAGCGCAGCAGCAGGTGGGCGCGGGCAATCAACGGGTGCGCCACGCGCAGGTCGGCGCGCACGTCGCTGCCGACGACCACGTCGCGGCCCGGGGCGAAACTGCCCTCGGACTGGTGAGCGCGAACCGTCAGCACGGGTGAGGCGGGTCGAGTCATATCCGGTTCATAAAGCTCAGCGCCGGCGCTTGAGCCGGATCCTCCACCACACGATCGCGCTGTAGAAAACGCACAACACCGCCAGCATCGCCATGTCGAACAGCCATGCGCTCGCCTTGTGGTCCCAGTGCTGGTCCTTCGGGTCGGTGGGACCCGGGATCAGCCGGTGGGTGTCGATCGTCGACGCCGACGCCGCAAAGCCCCACCGGGCGGGCGTGAACCAGGACAACTGGTCGAGCACCAGCCGGTTGGTCACCCAGATCATGCCGCCGGAGAACACCAGCTGGGACATGATCGACACCACCAGCATCGGCATGATCTGTTCTTGGGTTTGGGCGAGTGCTGAGAGCGCCATGCCGAGCAGCGCGGCGCCCACACACGTCGCGGCCACCGTGACGAACAATTCGAAGTCGACATTGCCCAGCAGCACGGCGCCGGAAAGCGGCTTGCCCCAACCGATTACCGAGATCGCCGTCGCGATCGCCGCCTGCGTGATCGCGAACACCGAGAACACCACGATCTTGGCGCCCATATAGGCGGCCGTCGACAGTCCGACGGCCTGTTCGCGCTTGAAGATCGGGCGCTCGCCGATCAGGTCTCGGATCGTCAGGGCGGTACCCATGAACACCGCGCCGACGTTGAGCATCACCAGAATCTGGTCCGGCTGGGCCGGATTGTTGCCCAGCGGATCACTCATGCCGTATCCGCTGGTGCCGCGCACGGTCAGCGTCAGGATCCCGATCAGGAACGGCAACAGCGCCAGGAACACCGTGTAGCCGCGGTCGGAGATGACCAGCCGGATCTGGCGGCGCGCGACCGTGGAGAACTGGTGGAGCACGTCGGTGTGCACCGGCTCGCCCAGATCACCCGGGCTGGAGTCGGCCGGGGTGGACGGCGGCGGCTTGTTTTCGGCCAGGAAGCGGCGGTTGGCCTCGTCGGGGTCGGCGCCCACGTTGGCGAAGATGTCGGCCCAGTTGCTGGTGCCCATCGCCGCGCCGATCTGGCTGGGCGGGCCGAGGAACGCCGTCTTGCCGCCGGGCGCGACCAGCAGCAGCTGATCGCAGACGTCGAGATAGGACACCGAGTGGGTGACGATCAGCACCACACGACCGGCGTCGGCGAGCTGGCGCAGCATCATCATCACCTGGCGGTCCAGCGCCGGGTCCAGGCCGGTGGTCGGCTCGTCGAGGATCAGCAGCGACGGCCCGGTCAGCAGCTCGAGGGCCACCGAGGCGCGCTTGCGCTGGCCGCCGGAGAGCTTGTCGACGCGGGTTTCGGCGTGCTTGGTCAGTTCGAGTTCCTCGAGGACCTGCGCGACGACCTGCTCCCGGTCGGCCTTGCTGGTGTCGGGCGGCAGCCGCAGCTCGGCCGCGTAGCCCAGCGCCTGGTTGACCGTCAGCTGACGGTGCACGACGTCGTCCTGCGGCACCATCCCGATCCGGCTTCGCATGGACGCGTACTCGGTGTGGATGTTGTGGCCCTCGAAGGTGACCGAGCCGGAACTGGGCGTGGTGTACCCCGCGATCAGCCGCGACAGGGTGGTCTTGCCGGCGCCCGACCCGCCGATGATGGCGGTCAGCGTGCCCGGCCGCGCGGTCAGCGAGATGTGGTCGAGCAGCTGCTTTCCGCGGTCGACGGTGAAGCAGACCGAGTTCACTTCCAGGCCGCCGGTGCGGGTGGCCGCCTCGGTGCGCCGGACCAGGGTGTCGCGGGTGAAGACCAGGTCGACGTTGCCGATCGTGACCACGTCGCCCTCGGACAGCACCGCGGACCCGACGCGCACGCCGTTGACGAAGGTCCCGTTGACGCTGTGGGCGTCGCGGATCTCGGTGCCCAGCGGGGTCTGGGTGAGGAACGCATGATGGCGTGAGGCCAGGACGTCCTGGATGACGATGTCGTTGTCGGTGGCACGGCCGATCGTGGCCGAGCCGGTCGGCTTATGTATCGCCCCGGAGCGCGACGGCAACAGGGCCTGAAACATCTTGGTCGCCAGGTTGGACACCGACGTCTCGCCCGGCTTGCCGCCGCCGGCGGGTGCCATCGCGGTCGGAGGTGCCCCCGCCGAGCCCACGTGACCCACGCCGGACATCTGCGGGTGCGGCTGGAAATTGGCCGGCGGGGGAGGTCCGGGCGGCGGACCGGGCCGGGGCGGGGCCCCGGCGTAGGACTGCGGCCCGGGCGGGCCGGACTGTGGTCGCGGCGGCGGCCCGGCCCAGGTGGTGGCGCGTGCGGGCGGACCCGGCGGCGGGGGGGCGGCGACCTGTGAGTTGCCCCATGCGGTCCCGCCGGCCGGGGCGATGGGCATCGACGCGGTCTGGGGCGGGCGCCCGGCCATCCCGCGGTGCCGCCCGACCTCGAACCGCAGCGACGGCCCGTCAGGGTTGCCGACGTTGATGGTCGCGCCGTCGTTGATGTCGATCACCGGCACCCGCCGGCCGTTGACGAAGGTCCCGTTCAGCGAACCGTTGTCGATCGCCAGCCACCTGCCCTGATCGAACCGCAGCAGCAGGTGGGCGCGCGAAATCAGCGGGTGGGTGATGCGCATGTCGGCGCGGAGGTCACGCCCGACCACCACGTCGTGGCCTGCCGCGAAAGTCCGTTCCGACCCGTCATACCGGACGGTCAGCGCCGGTGGGGCTGGCGGAGTCATTGCACCAACCTTAACGCCGAGCCCTATGCGTTAGCTGTGTCCGGCGCGCCGGTCACGACACACCTGGTGCGGCTGTAGATGGTGGGCATACACCGATTGCAGTGCGTGCACGCCGAATGCACCTGGGCGCCGCTAGCCACGCTGTCCTTGATCCGATTGATCAAATCGGGCTCGGCGAGCAACGCTCGGGCCATCGCGACGAACTCGAATCCCTCCGCCATGGCCAGGTCCATGGTCTCCCGGTTGGTGATGCCGCCGAGCAGGATCAGCGGCATCTTGAGCTCGGCCCGGAATAGCTTGGCGTCGCGCAACAGGTAGGCCTCTTTATAGGGATACTCGCGCAGGAACTTCTTGCCGGTCATCCGCATGCCCCAGCTCAGCGGCGGCTTGAACGCGCCGGCGAATTCCTTCAGCGGCGCATCGCCGTGGAACAGGTACATCGGGTTGACCAGCGAGCTACCGGCGGTGAGCTCGATCGCGTCCAGGCCGCCGTCTTGCTCCAGCCATTTGGCCGTCGTAAGCGACTCTTCGGTGCGGATGCCGCCGCGTACCCCGTCGGCCATGTTGAGCTTGGCGGTCACCGCGAGCGGGGCGCCTTCTTTGTCGACGGCACGGCGCACGGCCATGACCATGGCGCGGGCCACCTTGGCCCGGTTCTCCAGGGATCCGCCGAACTCGTCGTCGCGGCGGTTGATCAGCGGGCTGAGGAACGCGCTCGCCAAATAGTTGTGACCCAAGTGGATTTCGACGGCGTCGAAGCCGGCTTCGATGGCCAGCCGGGCGGCGTTGGCGTGCCCGGCGATCACGTCGTCGATGTCCTGGCGGGTCGCTTTCTTGGCGAACCGCATGCCGATCGGATTGAAGAACCGGACCGGCGCGAGCGCGGTGGCCTTGTTGGACTTGGCGTTCGCGACCGGGCCGGCGTGGCCGATCTGCGCGCTCACCGCCGCCCCCTCGGCGTGGATCGCGTCGGTGAGCCGGCGGAACCCGGGCACGGCCTCCGGACGCATCCAGATCCCGTTGCCCTCGGTGCGGCCGCCTTGGGAGACGGCGCAGTAGGCGACGGTGGTCATGCCGACGCCGCCCGCGGCGGGCAGCCGGTGGTATTCGATCAGGTCGTCGCTCACCAGCGCGCCGGGCGTGCGCGCCTCGAAGGTCGCCGACTTGATGATGCGATTGCGCAACGTGATGGGGCCGAGCTTGGCAGGGCTGAACACGTCCGGGGCTACAGACATGTCAGGAGCGTACGCGCTGGCATGAAAGGGCATGGAAGACTGTCAGCCGTGGGCGCAAAGACACTGGACGGCAAGGCCACCCGCGACGAGATCTTCGTCGACCTCACTCAACGGGTGGCGGCCTTGACCGAGTCCGGCCGCACGCCGGGGCTGGGCACCATCCTGGTCGGCGACGACCCCGGGTCACAGGCGTACGTGCGCGGCAAGCACGCCGACTGCGCGAAGGTCGGTATCACCTCGCTGCGTCGCGACCTGCCCGCCGACATCTCCACGGCCAAGCTCAACGAGACCATCGACGAGCTCAACGCCAACCCCGAGTGCACCGGCTACATCGTGCAGCTGCCGCTGCCCAAGCATCTCGACGAGAACGCGGCGCTCCAGCGTGTCGACCCGACGAAGGACGCCGACGGGTTGCATCCGACGAACCTGGGCCGGCTGGTGCTGATGGAGCCGGCGCCGCTGCCGTGCACCCCGCGCGGCATCGTGCACCTGTTGCGCCGCTTCGACGTCGAGATCGCCGGCGCGCACGTGGTGGTCATCGGCCGCGGCGTGACCGTGGGCCGTCCGCTGGGGCTGCTGCTCACCCGGCGCTCGGAGAACGCCACAGTGACGTTGTGCCACACCGGAACTCGCGACCTGGCCGCGCTGACCCGACAGGCCGACATCGTTGTGGCCGGGGTGGGCGTGCCGCACATGCTGACCGCCGACATGGTGCGTCCCGGCGCCGCCATCATCGACGTCGGCGTCAGCCGGGTGGACGGCAAGCTCACCGGCGATGTGCATCCGGACGTCTGGGACGTGGCCGGGCATGTGTCACCTAACCCCGGCGGTGTCGGCCCGCTGACGCGGGCCTTCCTGCTGACCAACGTCGTCGAGCGGGCCGAGCAGCAATGAGCGGGCGGGCCTTGGAATTCAGGGTCCGGGCCCAATGGCCGATCCTGGTGGTCGGGTTGATCTTCGCGACGGCGTTGGCCTTCGTGGGCGCCAACTTCTGGCGTCGCGGTTCGCTGCTGATCGGCGTCGGCGTCGGCGTCGCCGCGGCCCTGCGGCTGGTGCTGTCCGACGACCGCGCCGGACTCCTGGTGGTGCGCAGCCGGGGCATCGACTTCCTGACCACCGCGACCGTCGCGGCGGCGATGGTCTACATCGCCTGGACTATCGACCCGTTGGGGACCGGCTAGATCCCCGGCACGCCCGGGATGCCCGGCATCGACGGGATCTGGCCGTGGGCGACTTGCGCCATCATCTGTGGGCAGTACATCTGGATCGCGATCTGGGCGAACATGCCGGCCATTCCCGACGAAATGCCGCCGCCCTCGACCTGGGACACGGCCTCGGCGAACTTCGCGCCGGGCTTGGCCAGCATGGGGCAGACCGACTGGCCCAACGCCACGGCGTTGGCCGGGTCGCCGAATGGGACGTTGGATCTGGTCAGCGCGGCGATGAAGGCGTCGTCGACCTGGTTGGCCTCGGCCGGTGTCGCGAACGCCGCCGCCGCCGTGAGCAGCGCGGCCGTCGCGGCCAGCAGGCGCACGACCAGCGGCTGATTACGGAAAAGCCAGATCCACCGGCGCGTTGCAGAAAGTGCTGTCATGACAGGCCCCCATCAAGTTGCGGAGTGCGCTGTCGGCACTCTGATCACTCTAGGAACCTTGGTATACAACAGTCACATTTACAACACGGTGGAATAAAGGTTTGCGCACCTTCCTGTTTTGCCCGCGTGTCGTGCGTCTTCGTGCGCCGGCGTGTCGGCTATGTCGGCCCTGGCGCGGGTGAAATTGGCTAGGCGGCCGGGCGCGCGCCGAAATGGATCGTGGCGAAGCCGGTGGTCAGCGAGATGTAGCGGGCATCATCGAAGCCCGCCTCGGTCATCGCCTTGCGCAGCTCGTCGCGCGTCAACCAGGTGCGGATCGAATCGGCGGTGTAGTGATGCGCGTCGCGGTGCCAGGCTACGGCCCGGCCGACCTTGGGCATCGCGCCGAAGTAGAGGAAATCGTGCAGTGCTTTGAGCCCCTTCGAGGTCGGCGTGCTGAAGTCGAGCACCATCAACCGCCCGCCCGGCCGCAGCACGCGCCGGAACTCGCGCAGCGCGCGGTCGCGGTCGGCGACGTTGCGCAGCCCGAAGCCGATCGTGACGACGTCGAACGATTCGTCGCCGAACTGCAGGTTCATCGCGTCGCCCTCGTGGAAGTCGACCGCGCCGCGTCGGCGCTGACGTGCGACGTCAAGCATCGGCGCGCACGAGTCGACACCCACCACCCGGCCGTCGGGCCCGACCGCCGCCGCCTCGGCGAACGCCAGATCACCCGTGCCGGTCGCGACGTCCAGGACTCGGTCGCCGGGCCGCAGGGCGAGACGCTCCATTGCCTGCCGCTTCCACAAGCGATGCAGCCCGAGCGTCCACACGTCGGTCATCGCGTTGTAGCGCTTTGCCAGGGCCGAAAACAGGTCCTGCACGTAGCCGGCTTTGGCCTCGTCCGACTCGTTCCATCGTCGTGTGACCATTGCGCGCCTCCGTACAGCCCCCCGATGTGACTGTCCGGGAAACTTATCAAACGGCGCTTATTCAGCCAACGTCGCGCGGATGCACACCGTGACGTAGGGCAGTGCCAACCCGGCCGAATTCGCCAGCGCCGGATGGGTCGCCAGCAATTTCCGCACCTGGTCGAGGGTTCTGGTGCGGACCTCGGTCGGCGACGTGATGCAATAGGTGCGCGACGACACCAGGTCGATCAAGGCCTGTGGCGTAAGGTAATTCGTCCACTCGACCTGATGGCGCACCACCTCGGTGAACGGCTCGGGCAGCGTCACGTTGAAGCGGCCGCCGTCGCCGTCGCTCCCGATGATCTCGCCCAGTTCGCGCACCCAGCCCAGCCGTTCGTCGCGGGTGTTCCACACCAGGCCCAGCCGACCACCGGGCCGCAGCACCCGGGCGATCTCGGGCACTGCGCGCTGCGGGTCGACCCAGTGCCAGGCCTGGGCCACCAGCACGGCATCAACGCTGTTGTCCTCCAACGGAATCTCTTCCGCGGTGCCCTCCAGCGCCGGGGTGTCCGGCAGCGAGGCGCGCAGCACCTCCAGCATGTCGGGGATCGGGTCCACGGCCACCACGTCCAGGCCGCGTTCGACGAGCCTGGTCGTCAGCTTGCCGGTGCCCGCGCCCAGGTCCAGTACTTTGCGCGCGCCGGGAGGGAGCAGCCAGTCGATCGCCTCGGGTGGATATGACGGGCGGCCCCGCTCGTAGGCAGCCGCCGCGGAACCAAAGGACAGGGAGCGATCGTGCCTCGCGCGGATCACCGCGAACACGCGCCTTCTTGGCCGGACGAGTCGGCCAATTCGAGTGTCTGCCGGATCAATTTGCCGACGGCCTCGGTTTCCACCAGGAAGCCGTCGTGCCCGCAGGCGGATTCGACGACCTGTAATCCGGCGCAGCCCGGCAGCAGCTCGGCCAGTTCCTCCTGCAGGCGCAGCGGGTAAAGCCGGTCGGAGGTGATGCCGCCGACCACCGCCGGCACCGGGCAGCTGCGCAGCGCCGCGGCGACCCCGCCGCGCCCGCGGCCGACGTCGTGGCTGCTCAGCGTCTCGGTCAGGGCCACGTAGCTGCCGGCGTCGAATCGCGTGACCAGTTTGTCGCCCTGGTGCTCGAGGTAGCTCTGCACGGCGTAGCGGCCGCCGCCAAATGGGGGGGCGGGGTCCTCGTCGCCCTGGCTGTCGTTGGCGAAGCGGGTGTCGAGCTCCACCTCGCCGCGATAGGTCAGGTGCGCGAACCGGCGGGCGATCTTCAGCCCGCCATCCGGACTGCGGCCGGTGTCGTGGTAATCGCCGCCCTGCCAGTTCGGGTCGGCCTTGATGGCTGCGATCTGGGTGGCCTGGGTGCCGATCTGGTCGGCGGTGGCGCGCGCACCGACCGCCAGCAGCAGCGCCGAGCGGACCCGGTCGGGGTAGCTGACGATCCACTCCAAAGCCCGTGCGCCGCCCATGGATCCGCCGACGACCGCGGCGACCTCGCTGATGCCGAGTGCGGCCAGCGCGGCGACGTCCGCCTCCACTTGGTCGCGCACCGATATCAGCGGAAACCTTGAACCCCAAGGCTTTCCGTCACGAGCAAGCGAGCTGGGACCGGTGGAGCCGCGGCAACCGCCCAGCACGTTGGTGGCCACCGCGCACCAGCGATCGGTGTCGATCGGCGCACCAGGGCCCGCCACGCCGTCCCACCAGCCGGCCGTCGGATGCCCCGGTCCGGCCGGACCGGTGATGTGCGAATCGCCGGTCAGTGCGTGCAACACGACCACCACGTTGTCCCGCGCCGGCGACAGTTCGCCCCAACGCTGGATGGCGATGCAGACATCGTCGATCACCGCACCGCTCTCGGTGGTCAGCGATCCGATGTGGACGAGGCCGATCTCGCCCTCGGCGGGCAGCGTTTGTGTCGGCACGTCGGAAATCGTCATGTCAGAGCTACCTCAGAACGCCACAGGAGTCTTTGCGGTCTGGGACTCGCCGCTGAACTTGCGAGCCGCCGCGAAGCCGAGTTCCAGGTCGGCCAGGATGTCGTCGATGCCCTCGATGCCCACGGCCAACCGCACCAGTCCCGGGCTCACCCCCGTGGCCAGCTGCTCGGCGGGGCTCAGTTGCGCGTGGGTCGTCGACGCCGGGTGGATCACCAGCGAGCGCACGTCGCCGATGTTGGCGACGTGGCTGTGCAGTTGCAGCGCGTTGACGAACGCCTTGCCCGCCTCGACGCCGCCGGCCAGCTCGAACGCCAGCACGGCTCCGGTTCCCTTGGGTGCCAACCGTTTTGCCCGCTCGTGCCACGGCGAACTGGGCAGCCCCGCGTAGTTCACCGACAGCACCTCGTCGCGGCCTTCCAGAAACTCGGCGACCTGCTGCGCGTTGGACACATGCCGCTCCAGGCGCAGGCTCAGCGTCTCCAAACCCTGGGCGATCAGGAACGCGTTGAACGGTGAAGCCGCAGAACCCAAGTCGCGCAACAACTGCACGCGGGCCTTGAGCGCGTACGCCGGCGGTCCCAGTTCGGCGAACACCACACCGTGGTAGCTGGGGTCGGGTGTGGTGAACCCGGGGAAGCGGCCCTGCGTCCAGTCGAAGGTGCCGCCGTCGACGATGACGCCGGCGATGGCGGAACCGTGGCCGCCCAGGTACTTGGTGGCCGAGTGCACCACGATGTCGGCGCCCTGCGTGAAGGGCTGAATCAGGTACGGCGTGGCGATGGTGTTGTCGACGATCAGCGGGACACCGTTGGCGTGGGCGACACCGGAAACTCCGGGGGTGTCCAGGATGTCGATCTGCGGGTTGGAGATGGTCTCGGCGAAGAACGCCTTGGTGTTCGGCCGCACCGCAGCCTGCCAGGAGTCGAGGTCGTCGGGATCGTCGACGAAGCTGACCTCGATGCCGAGCTTGGGCAGCGAGTAGTGGAACAGGTTGTAGGTGCCGCCGTAGAGCCGCGGGCTGGACACGATGTGGTCGCCCGCGGCGGCCAGGTTCAGGATGGCGAACGTCTCGGCGGCCTGCCCGGAGGACAGGAACAGCGCGGCCACGCCGCCCTCGAGCGCGGCGATCCGTTGCTCGACGACATCGGTCGTGGGGTTGCCGATCCGGGTGTAGATGTTGCCCGGTACCTCGAGCCCGAACAACGCCGCCGCATGTGAGGTGTCGTCGAAGGTGTAGGAGGTGGTCTGGTAGATCGGCAGCGCGCGCGCGTGGGTGGCCGAATCGGCGGTCTGACCGGCGTGAATCTGCTTCGTCTCAAAGGACCAATGCGCGGTCGGATCGGTCTCGGTGCCGTCTTGAGAGGTCATGAACGGAACTATCCCTGTCTACTCAGGGGTCCATCACGGAGGACCCGCGCTTGCCGCGCAGCCGGGGTGGCTACTCAACCGGGTCATCACCCAGGGCACCCCACCGCGGTTGGAGGGTTGCCGGCCAGCAAGCCGGGGCTTCGCGCTGGCACTCATGACCATCTCAAAGCGTATCGCATATCACCGAGTCGCTGTCAACGAGCACCGGCGCCGGGGCCGTTGACCTGCTTGTAGTGTGGCTCGGGGAGCGAAAGCTCAAAGGCTGGACCCAGGAGGACTCGAACTCGATGTCCAATGAATCCAAGATCAAAGTGAAAGGCCCCGTCGTCGAGCTCGACGGTGACGAGATGACCCGCGTCATCTGGAAACTCATCAAGGAGATGCTGATTCTCCCGCATCTCGACGTCCGTCTGGACTACTACGACCTGGGCATCGAGCACCGTGACCGCACCGACGACCAGGTGACCATCGATGCGGCCTACGCCATCAAAAAGCACGGCGTGGGGGTCAAGTGCGCGACGATCACGCCCGACGAGGCCCGCGTCCAGGAATTCAACCTGAAGAAGATGTGGCTGTCGCCCAACGGGACCATCCGAAACATCTTGGGCGGCACGATTTTCCGCGAGCCGATCGTGATATCCAATGTGCCGCGACTGGTCCCGGGCTGGACCAAGCCGATCGTCATCGGCCGGCACGCCTTCGGTGACCAGTACCGGGCGACCAATTTCAAGGTCGACCGGCCCGGCACCGTCGCCATCACCTTCACCCCCAGCGACGGCAGCGAGCCGATCGTGCACGAGATGGTCTCGATCCCCGAAGACGGCGGCGTCGTGATGGGGATGTACAACTTCAAGGACTCCATCCGCGACTTCGCGCGTGCGACGTTCGCCTACGGTCTCAACGCCAAATGGCCGGTGTACCTGTCGACCAAGAACACCATCCTCAAGGCCTACGACGGCATGTTCAAAGACGAGTTCCAGCGGATCTTCGACGAGGAGTTCAAGGACCAGTTCGAAGCCGAGGGGCTGACCTACGAGCACAGGCTGATCGACGACATGGTGGCCGCCTGCCTCAAGTGGGAGGGCGGCTACGTGTGGGCCTGCAAGAACTACGACGGCGACGTCCAGTCCGACACCGTCGCGCAGGGCTACGGCTCGCTGGGGCTGATGACGTCCGTGCTGATGACGGCCGATGGCAAGACCGTCGAGGCCGAAGCCGCGCACGGCACCGTGACCAGGCATTACCGGCAGTATCAGGCCGGCAAGCCGACCTCGACGAACCCGATCGCCTCGATCTTCGCCTGGACCCGCGGACTGCAGCACCGCGGCAAGCTGGACAACACCCCCGCGGTGATCGCGTTCGCGCAGCAGCTGGAGGACGTCGTCATCGGCACCGTGGAGAGCGGAAAGATGACGAAGGACCTCGCGCTGCTCATCGGTCCCGAGCAGAAGTGGCAGGGCAGCGAGGAATTCCTCAACTCCATCGCCGAGAACCTGGCCAAGGCTTTGGCCGGTTAGTCAGATTCGCGAGCGTGCGTGTTTGTGCGGTGACACCCCGCCCGCGGCGTGATACCTAGCTGGCCGGCGGATCCAGCCGTTCGGCGGCCTCGGTCTGCGGGGCGACCACCTCGAGGAAGTCCACGATTGCCTCGGTGACCCGGCCCGGTGCCTCGAACATCGGCACGTGACCGACCCCGTCCAGCCGGGTGACCACGGTATTCGCCGGCAAGAAGTCGGTGAAATGCCGGCTGAACCGCTTCGGCGGGACGACGCGGTCCCGCTGGCACAGCACCAGGTGTGCGGGCACGGCCGTCTGGGCCAACTCCAACAATCCTGGCAGCAGTATGGCCTTGACTAGCAACTGGAAGTACGCCGGGCAGTGCGCGGCGTCGTCGATGATCCCGCTCAGCTGGGGCTCGCCGATGCCGTCCGGCGACCCGCTCAGCGGCAGCGTGGCCAGTCGGCGGCTGTAGGGCAGCTGCAGGGTCCGTTGGCCGAGCAGGCGCGCGAGCCCCAGGATCGGCATGCCGGACACGAACTTGGCGATCACCTCGAATTTCACCGGGCTCCACCGCGTCCAGCCGCCCGCGGGAGCGATGCCGGTGACGCTGCGCGCCCGCCCGCGCCGCTCCAGCTCAAAGGCCACCCAACCACCCAGCGAATTGCCGACGATGTGGGCGGTGTCCCAGCCCAGTTCGTCCATCTGGCGTTCGACGTGGTCGGCCAGCACCGACGAGCTCAGGAACCAGGTGCCGGCGGACGGCCCGCCGTTGTGGCCGGCCATCGTCGGGGCGAACACCTCGTAGCGGCCGGTCTCGGCGAGCTGCTGGGCCACCACGTCCCACACCGTCTGGGACATCAGGAAGGGATGCAGCAGCAGGACGGGCTCTCCAGAACCCAGGTGGATCGGCGGGCGACTCGTCATGTTTCCGACACTACTACCCGGTACCGCCGGTACCGCAAGCTGCGTGTTGGCGCTCGCGCGAAACCCGGCATGACAAGATCGGGGCATCATGAGCGCCCCTACCCCTTCCGGCCGGATTTTCTCCGGTGTGCAGCCCACCTCCGATTCGCTTCACCTGGGTAATGCGCTGGGTGCCGTCGCCCAATGGGTCGGCCTGCAGGACGACTACCCGGACTACGACGCGTTCTTCTGCGTGGTCGACCTGCACGCGATCACGATCGCGCAGGACCCCGAGGCGCTGCGGCGACGGACGCTCGTCACCGCCGCGCAGTATCTGGCGCTGGGGATCGATCCGAATCGCAGCATCGTCTTTGTGCAAAGTCACGTGCCCGCGCACACCCAGTTGGCGTGGGTGCTGGGTTGCTTCACCGGCTTCGGGCAGGCGTCGCGGATGACCCAGTTCAAGGACAAGTCGATCCGGCAGGGCAGCGACTCCACCACCGTCGGGCTGTTCACCTACCCGGTGTTGCAGGCCGCCGATGTGTTGGCCTACGACACCAACCTGGTGCCCGTCGGGGAGGACCAACGGCAGCACCTCGAGCTCGCGCGCGACGTGGCGCAACGGTTCAACAGCCGCTTCCCGGACACGTTCGTAGTCCCCGACGTGCTCATTCCCAAAGTCACCGCCAAGATCTACGACCTGGCCGACCCGACCTCGAAGATGAGTAAGTCCGCCTCCTCCGATGCCGGGTTGATCAACCTGCTCGACGATCCGGCGTTGTCCGCCAAGAAGATTCGTTCGGCGGTGACCGACAGCGAGCGGGAGATCCGCTATGACCCGGACGCCAAGCCGGGCGTGTCTAACCTGCTGAGCATTCAGTCCGCGGTCACCGGGGTGGATCTCGACACCCTGGTCGCCGGGTACGCCGGCCGCGGCTACGGCGACCTGAAGAAGGAGACCGCCGAGGCCGTCGTCGAGTTCGTCAGCCCGATCAAGGCGCGGGTCGACGAATTGATGTCCGACCTCACCGAGTTGGAGGCTGTCCTTGCGGCCGGAGCGCAGCGAGCCGACCAGGTAGCCAGCAAAACGGTTCAGCGGGCATACGATCGGTTGGGGTTCCTTCCGCAAAGGGAATAGGTCTGACCATGGGCGAGCCGGGCAAGGCGGGGGTTCTCGATCGGCTGCGGGCCCGATTCGGGTGGCTCGATCACATCATTCGTGCCTACCAGCGCTTCGACGAACGCAACGGCGGTTTCTTCGCGGCGGGCCTCACCTACTACACGATCTTGTCGCTATTCCCTTTACTGATGGTCGGTTTCGCGGTGGTCGGCTTCGCGCTGTCGCGCAACCCGGGGCTGCTGAGCGAGATCGACAACCACATCCGCGCAGAGGTACCCACGCAGTTCGGCCAACAGCTGATCCAGTTGATGGATTCGGCCATCCGGGCGCGCGCATCCGTCGGCGTCATCGGCCTGGCGACGGCGGCCTGGGCGGGCTTGGGCTGGATGTCCCACCTGCGGTCCGCGTTGACGGAGATGTGGTGGGATGTGCCGATCGAGTCGCCCGGCTATGTGCGCAACAAGCTGTCCGATCTCTTGGCGATCCTGGGGACGTTCGCGGTGCTGCTGGCGACCGTCGCGCTGAGCGTACTGGGCCATGCGGCGCCGATGGGTGCGGCGCTGAGATGGCTTGGTATACCGAAGTATTCGGTGTTCGGGTACATCTTTCAGATCGTGTCGATATTGGTGTCGTTGCTGGTGTCGTGGTTGCTGTTTACCTGGATGATCGCCCGACTGCCGCGAAAGAAGGTCAGCCTCGTCGAATCGATGCGGGGCGGCTTGATCGCGGCCGTCGGCTTCGAAGTGTTCAAGCAGGTCGGTTCGATCTATCTGCAGAAGGTGCTGGGCAGCCCGGCGGGTGCCGCCTTCGGTCCGGTCTTGGGCTTGATGGCGTTCGCCTACATCACCGCGTATCTCGTGCTGTTCTCCGCCGCGTGGGCGGCGACGGCATCAACGGATCCACGCGACGTGGCGGTCCAGCCTCCCGCGCCCGCGATCATCTCCCCGCGGGTGGTCGACGAGGGCTTGACCCTGCGCCAGGCGCTGACCGCGATGGCCGTCGGAGTCGCTGGTGGAGTGACGTTTTCGCGGCTGACCCACTGGCGGCGTTAGTCATTCGGGTTCGTCGTCGTCTTCGGGGGCCAGGAGCTTCTCCGGGTGATGGAAGGTGTTCGTTCGGGGTCGCCCGTAGTCGAGGTGTGGGGGCGGGATCCATTCGGTGTCGCCTTTGGCGTTTTTGCGGGTGGTCCAGCCTTTCTCCACGAGGCGGTTGTCGGGGCCGCAGGCCAGGCTGAGGTCGTCGATGTCGGTGCGGTGGGTGGTGGTCCAGCCTGTGACGTGGTGGACCTGGCTGTGGTAGGCCGGTGCGTCGCAGCCGGGCATGGTGCAGCCATGGTCTTTGGCGCAGAGCATGATTCGCTGGGCCGGGGAGGCGAACCGTTTGGTGTGATACAGCGCCAGGGGTTTGCCGCGATCGAAGATCGCCAGGTAGTGACGGGCGTGCCCGGCCCAGCGGATCACGTCGGACATCGGCACCAGGGAGCCTCCGCCGGTTAACGCCTTTCCGGTGGCGGCCTCGAGGTTTTGCAGGGTGGTGGTGACGATGATCGATACCGGTAGCCCGTTGTGCTTGCCGAGCTTTCCCGAGGCGATCAGCCCGCGCATGCCCGCGAGCAAGGCGTCGTGGTTGCGCTGTGCGGTCGAGCGGTGATCGCGGCGCACCGCGTCGTCGTCGGGTTCATTGTCGACGACGGGTGTTTCGTCGTTGGGGTTGCACGCGCCGGGGGCGGCGAGTTTGGCCAGTACGGCCTCGATTGCGGCCCGCAGGTCGGGGGTGAGCAGGCCGGTCAGCCGTGACATGCCGTCGTATTCCTGCTTGCCCAGCGCGATGCCGCGCTTGCGGGCTCGCTCCTCGTCGCTGAAGTCGCCGTCGGGGTGCAGCCAGTCCATGAGTTGTTGGGCTTGTCCGGCGAGTTCGTCGGGGCGATAGTCGGTCGCGGTGGTGGCGAGCACGAGTTCGGCGGCCTCGCGGGTCTCTGTGTCGATTTGGGCGGGTAGGTGATCGAAGAAGCGGCGGATTTCCCGCACATGTCCGTCTCCGATCAGGCCGTCGCGTTGCGCGGCTGCCGTCGCGGTCAACTTCGGTGCCAACCGCTCCCCGGTCATCGCACACCGCTCACCCAGATCCGCCGCTTCGGCGATGCGCCGGCTTGCTTCAGACTTGGTGATCCGCAACCGGTTAGCCAACGTGCGAGCGCAGCGTGCCGCCCAACTCTTCCTGGCCGCCCTGCGCGCCGAGTTGATTGATCAACGCATGCTGCGGTGCGCGCTGCCTGCGCACCGCGCGCTCCAGGCGCTCCAACACGCGCAACCGTTCCGGGGTCGTCAGCACATCGAATCTCAACCCGCACAACCGATCCAGGGCGCCGTCCAGCCCGTCGAGAACCTCGACGATCTCCTCACGACTGCCGCAACCCATGCCTCAAATCTAGGAACACCCACCGACAACAAAGACGAGTTTGTGACTATTGAAGCCAGAGTGTCACAAGGGATTACGAATAAATTGAATGGAACCGATTAGCCCGGCGCAACGTCTAATCGCATCCAATCACCGCGGGCCATCACGGCGCTCACCCGAAGATCACGATCCAGTGCAACAAGATTGGCGTCATAACCCGACCGCAACTCACCCACACCGGAAAGCCCGAGGGCCCGCGCCGGTGTCGCCGCGGTCATCTGCACCGCGGCGGCCAGCGCCGCGTCCGAGCCGGGCTCGGCCACGCGGCGAAAGAGCGCATCCATGGCGGCGGTGCTGCCGGCGATCGTCGACGTCCCGTGCACCCGCGCCACCCCGGACTCGACGTCGATCCCTATGGTGCCGAGCCGAAACGCGCCGTCATCGCAGCCGGCCGCGGCGATCGCGTCGGTGACCAGGGCGACCCGGTCGGGGCCGGCGGCCTCGATCACGGCACGCACCACCGCAGGGTGCACATGCACGCCGTCGGCGATCAGCTCGACGGTCACCCGCGGATCCTGCAGCAGGGCCAGCGCGGGACCGGGCTCGCGATGATGCAACGGCGGCATGGCATTGAACAGGTGGGTGCCGACGGTCGCGCCCAGATCGAGGGCCCAACGCACCTGCTCGTACGTAGCGTCGGTATGCCCCACGGCGACCACGACTCCCGCGTCGAGAAAGCGCCGAATCGCCCACTCGCTGCCTGGCCGCTCGGGCGCCAGCGTGACCATCCGGATCGTGCCTTCACCGGCGGCCAGCACGGCGTCGATCTCAGCGGGGTCCGCGTCGCGCATAAGTGTGTGGTCGTGTGCGCCGCAGCGGGCCGCGCTCAGCCACGGCCCCTCCAGGTGGATGCCCGCGACGACGCCCCGCCGGGTCGCCTCGGCGAGTGCCCGGACGCCCGCGCGAAGTTCCGCAGGCGCGGCGGTGACCAGACTGGCCAACGTCGTGGTGGTGCCGTGCCGTAGGTGGAACTCCGCGGCCGGGGCGATGCCGTGCGCATCGGTGTACGACGCCCCGCCGCCGCCGTGCACATGCATGTCGATAAAGCCCGGCACCACAACGGAATTCGGCAAGGAGACATCGGCCGGTCCGGGCGGCTCCCCGGCCCCGCAACCAGCGAGCTGCCGACCGGACACCTCCAGCCACCCCGGCCGGCAGGGCTGACCGTCCAGGACCGCGGTCCCCGCGGCGATCAGGACCACCGGCCGCCGTTCTCCCAGAAGCGCCGGATCTCCTCGAGCTGGCGGCCCTTGGTCTCCGGCGCATAGCGGTACACGAGCGCGAACGCGGCGATCGCGACCGAGCCGAATACCGCGAAAGTCCCTGCACCGCCGAGTGAATGCGTCATCGTGAGGAAGCTGGCGGCGACGACTGCGTTGGCGGCGAGGGTGAAGGTCAGCATCGTGCTCGAGCCCGTCGACCGCAGGCGAGTGGGGAAAGCCTCGCCGGCGTACACCCATACCAGCGAGCCAAAACCGAAGTTGAAGCCGATGAGGAACACCAACACCCCGACCACCCCGAGTATCAGGGGGAATCTGTACGCGTACACGCCGATCAGTAACGCGTCGGCGAAGATCATCAAGGCGATGCCGGACAACAGGATTGGGCGTCGGCCCAGCCGGTCGACAAGGAATATCGCGGCGCACACCGCCGCGATCGCGCCGATCTGCACCAGTGCCGGTACTCCCAGCTTCGCGAAGTCGCCCGTGTAGCCCATGGTTTCGAACAGCCGGGGGCTGTAGTAGATGATCGCGTTGATGCCCGAGATCTGCGACAGAACGCCGAGCGTGATCACGAACACGGTGGCTCGCAGATAGGGCCGCCGAAGCATGTCGGACACAGTGCTCTTCGCAGGGCTGCCGGATTCGTCTAGGGCGCCGGTGATCTCGGCCAGCTCGTCTTCGACGCGGTCCTCGGGCCCCACTCGGAGCAGGGCCAGGCGGGCGTCGTCGATGCGGCCCTTGAGCACATACCAGCGCGCGGTCTCCGGCATGCGAAGCAACAGCGGCAACAGCAGCGCCGCGAGGATGGCCGCGAACCCGAAGATCCACCGCCAGCTGTGCGTGTCCGCCAGCACGTAGCCGGCGAGGTAGCCGAGGATGATTCCGGCGACTATCGCCAGTTGATAGGCGGTGGCCAGCGATCCGCGCAGCGCGGTCGGCGCCAGTTCGGCGACATACACCGGGATGACGACCACCGACACGCCGATGGTCACACCGATCAGCAGGCGGGCCGTCAGGAGCATCGGCATCGAGACCGAGAACGCGTCCAGCAGTGCGAACACTGCGAAGCCGGCGGCGATCAGCACCGTCGACTTCTTTCGTCCGATCGCGTCGGCGAGCATGCCGCCGACAAGTGCCCCGCCGATTTGGCCGAGCACCGCCATCGTCGTCAGCAGTTCTTGTTGGGAAATCGTTAGGTGGAATTGGTCGGTGATGAACAGCAGCGCCCCGGCGATGCAGGAGAGATCGTAACCATAGAGGAGCCCGACGCTGGCCCCGGTAAGCGCTGGGAGCCCGACCGACAGTCCACGATGCACGGAGCGCTCAGCCGACCCGGGTCTTCAGCAGCGCAATCACCCTGGTGGGGTCGTCGGGGGTGATGCACGGCTTCACCCAGCGGCCCAGCTCGAGGATGAGCAGGGTCTGTTTGGTGGCCCGGTGCACGTCGCGCGGCAGCCGGTACCGCGGATTCAACCCCTTCTTCCAGCTCATCGGCTTCGCCCTGATGCCCCGAATCTTGTTGTAGGCGACCCGCTTTGGTACGGACAGCAGGAAGTAGTAGCGCCGGATGGTGATTCCGTCCTCATCGAGCACCAGGCCGGCATCCTCGTACAGGGCTTCGGTCACGTCGATACCGTGTCACAGCCAGGCAGGACGGTCAATGAGCTTCAGTTTTGCGTCCGGCGGTTCATCGAGCGCGCGACCATGATCAACGCGAACACGACGACCGTGCCGGCCACCGCCACGCCGACCCGCACCGGCAGCGCCTCGGCCGACGACATCAGGCCTGCGGCATCGGCGTTGACTTGCCGGGCCGCCGAATCGATCGGCTTGGGCAGCAGCGACGGGTCGGGTTCGATGAGATTGCCGACCTGGGTGCCCTGGGGAGTGCCGAAGCCGTAGTCCAGCAGGTGCGAGGCCTGTTCCCACGGTGCGATCGGCTGACGGGTGCCGTGCAGCAGCACCGCCATCAGGCGCCGTCCGTTGTGGTTGGCGGCGCCGACGAAGGTCTGGCCGGCGTCGTCGGTGTAGCCGGTCTTGCCGCCCAGCGCGCCGGGGTAGTTGTAGAGCAGCTTGTTGTCGTTTTCCAGCTGGTAGCCGGGGTGGTCGCCGTGCCCGGGGAAGTCGAACGTGCGGGTCGCGACGATGTCGGCGAACGTCGGGTTCTGCCAGGCGTAGCGGTAGAACAGTCCGAGATCGTAGGCCGACGTGCTCATGCCGGGGCCGTCCAGCCCCGACGGTGTCGCCGCCCGGGTGTCCTTGCCGCCGAGCTTGGCGGCCAGCACGTTGATCTTCTCCAGCGCTTGTTCGATACCGCCGAGTTGCATGGCCAACGCATGCGCGGCGTCGTTGCCGGAGTGCATCAGCAACCCGTGCAGCAGCTGATTGACGGTGTAGGTGCCGCCGTCGTCGACGCCGACCTTGGTGCCTTCGGCGGCCGCGTCGTCGGCGGTGCCGACGACGGACTTGTTGAGGGGCAGCGCGTTGAGGGAGGCCATCGCGACCAGCACCTTGATGACGCTGGCGGGGCGGTGACGGCCGTGCGGGTCGCGCGCGGCGATGATCGCGCCGCTGTCCAGGTCGGCCACCAGCCACGCCTCCGCGGACACGTCGCCGGGGGGTGGTGGTGTGTTGGGCGCGGTGATGATGTCGCAGCTGCTCAGCGCCTCGCCGCCCACCGGCTTCGGCGGCACGGGCAGCGGCAGCGGCGGGTCGCCGGCCGTCGGGGCCTCCGAGGAGTCCACCGCCTTGGGCGTCGACACCTTGTACGGACAACTCGGTGGGCCGGCGCTGGGACCCGGGCCGGGCTCGGCCCCGGCGGTGGCCAAACCGGGCCCCACGGCCAGGAAAGCGGCGGCAACCAGGCATGATGCTGAACGGACGAAGCTCATTGTCTGTGCAGATTAGGCGATCCGCGGTCCATTCGCAGGGTGGCGCGCTGTGACTCGTGAGGCGGATGTTGTCACGATGCGCGTTGGCGATGCCCAAGCCGTCAAAGTCGGGCAGAGTACAACCGTGCGATCGGTCAAAAGCCTGCTCAAGCAGGTGGAGAAGGCGACCCAGGTGCGGAGCCCGCGACTCGACGAGGTGCTGGCCGAGCTGACGCAGCACCGCGACGCGTCGAGCGACCCGGATCTGCGGGCGGCGCTCGAGCGGCTGTGCGAGGTGGTGGCCCGGTTCCTGCGCAATCCGGGTTCGGGGCACAACGGCGACCTGCTGGTGGCGACCGACTCGGTGAAACGGCGTCTCGCCACGGCTGAGCAAGCGGAGCCGCGCGCCGGCAAATGGCGCTTCTGGAAGTAATCGTCTAGAGCTTGGTCGCGGCCACGTCGACATGCGCGACGGCCGGGAAGCTGATCGTGCTCATCCACAGCTTGCCGTCCGCCTCGACCATGCCGGTGACGGCGCCGAAGTCCGGGTGCTTGGTGCGCAGGCCGGCGACGGGCGTACCGCTGTCGGGATCGAACGCGACCGCCCACACCTCCGGATTGATCTGCGGCTGCAGCCGTTCCGGCAGCCGCCAGACCAACTGCCGCAGGATCGGGGATCGCGGCAGCATCCACTCGAGCGCGGCGTTCGCCTCGCTGACGAGGGCGGCCCAGATTCGACCGTCGGCGCCGGTGGACAGGTTGTCGGGCATCCCGGGCAGGTGCACCGCCAACGGTGTCACCGATCCGGCCTGCGGCCCGGTCAGCCAGTACTTCGACAGCCGGCGGCCCTGGGTCTCGGCGAAGACCAGGGCCGCGCCGTCGGCGGTCGGCGTCACGCCGTTGGCGAAGTACAGGCCGTCGACCACCGTGGTGACGGTGCCGTCCGCTTCGAGCCGGAACAGGCCGCCGGTTCCGCGTGCCTCCACGATCGGCGCGGTGAAATGCTCGAAATGAAAGTCGCTTGTCGATTCGGTGAAATAGATTGTGCCGTCGGCTGTTTCGGTGACATTTGAGCAGAACTTGAACCGTCGGCCCGCGACGGATTCGGCCAGCACATCCAGTGCGCCACTGGAAGGGTCGAGTGCGAGCAGCCCGCGATGGCTGTCGCAGATCACGACCCGGCCGTCACGCGCGACGTGCAGCCCCAGCGGTCGCCCGCCCGTGTTGGCGATGGTCACGGTCTCGCTGCCGTCGGCGGCGATCCGCACGATGCGCCCGTCCTCCAGGCCCGTCCACAATTGGCCTGCCGCGTCGACGACGACATCCTCGGGCCCGTTGCCGGGGAGCGGCACCACGGTGACGTCCGGCGCCGGCATGTGTGGCAACGGGTCGACCGGAGGCGGCTGCCACCGGACCGGGTTGATGCGTGGTTTGCGCGCCATGGCTACAGCTGTTCCTGACTGAGCACACCGCGCACGATGGATTCGATGGTGTCGAACTCGGCCTGTCCGCTGATTAGTGGCGGGGCCAGCTGGATGACGGAATCGCCGCGATCGTCTGTGCGGCAATACAATCCGGCCTCGAACAGGCCCTTGGACACCCGGCCCAGCAGCGCGCGGCGCTCGTCATCGGTGAAGGTCTGCTTGGTCGCCTGGTCCTTGACCAGTTCGATGCCGAAGAAATAGCCCTCGCCGCGGATGTCGCCGACGATGGGCAGGTCGTACAGCTTCTCCAGGGTGGCGCGCAGCGCCGGCGATTGCTGGCGGACACGGTCGTTGAGGCCCTCGCGCTCGAAGATGTCCAGGTTGGCCAGCGCGACGGCCGTGGACACCGGGTGGCCGCCGAAGGTGTAGCCGTGCGGGAACATGGTGTCGCTGTCGTAGAACGGCTCGAACAGCCGGTCGCTGGCGATCATCGCGCCCAATGGCGAATACCCCGACGTCAATCCCTTTGCGCAGGTGATCATGTCGGGTACGTAGCCGAAATCTCCGATATCACAGCAGGCGAACATCGACCCGATGCGGCCGAACGCGCAGATCACCTCGTCGGAGACCAGCAGGACGTCGTACTCGTCGCAGATCTCGCGGACCCGCTCGAAATACCCGGGCGGCGGCGGGATCGAGCCGCCGGCGTTCTGCACCGGCTCCAGGAAGACCGCGGCGACGGTGTCGGGTCCCTCGAATTCGATCGCCTCGGCGATGCGGTCGGCGGCCCACTGGCCGAACGCCTTGAGATCGCCCTGCAACGGCTCGGGCGCGCGGTAGAAGTTCGTGTTGGGCACCCGGAAGCCGCCCGGGGTCACCGGTTCGAACGGCGCCTTGTACTTGGGCAGGCCGGTGATCGCTAGCGCGCCCTGGGTGGTGCCGTGGTAGGCGACCGCGCGCGAAATCACCTTGTGCTTACCGGGTTTGCCGACGAGCTTGAAGTACTGCTTGGCCACCTTCCACGCGGTTTCGACGGCTTCGGTGCCACCGGTGGTGAAGAACACCCGGTTCAGGTCTCCGGGGGTGTAGCCGGCGAGGCGCTCGGACAGCTCGATCGCCGTCGGGGTGGCGTAGCCCCAGATCGGGAAGAACGCCAGCGTCTCGGCCTGCCGGGCGGCGGCCGCCGCCAATTCGCTGCGGCCGTGCCCGACCTGCACGGTGAACAGCCCCGATAATCCGTCGAGGTAGCTCTTGCCGCGATCGTCGTAGATGGTGACGCCTTCGCCGCGAACGATGACGGGCGCGGTGAATTCCGGGCCCTGTCGTGCGAAGTGCAACCACAGATTTCTCGTCATCGTCTCCGCGAGCGTAACGCTTTAGGCTCAGGTGATGACCACACAGGTCACTGAGTTTGAAAGGCTGCGCCCGCACCTCATGGCGGTGGCCTACCGGGTGACCGGGACGGTCGCCGACGCCGAGGACATCGTCCAGGAGGCGTGGCTGCGCTGGGATGCACAAGAGAGCTCCACGATCGTCGACTTGCGCGCCTGGCTGACCACCGTCGTCAGCCGCCTCGGCCTGGACCGGTTGCGATCGGCAGCGCACCGGCGCGAGGCCTACACCGGGAACTGGCTGCCCGAGCCCGTGGTGACCGGCTTCGATGCGGCGGACCCGCTGAGTGCCGTGGTGGCCCGCGAGGACGCCCGGTTCGCGGCGATGGTGGTGCTCGAGCGGCTCAGCCCCGATCAGCGGGTCGCGTTCGTGCTGCACGACGGGTTCGCTTTGCCGTTCGCCCAAGTGGCCGACGTCTTGGGCATCAACGAGGCCGCGGCGCGTCAGCTGGCTTCGCGGGCCCGCAAGGCGGTTTCGGCCGAGCGTGGGCTGGTATCCGAGGGACCGGATCCCGGCCACAACGAGGTGGTCGGCAAGCTGATGGTCGCCATGGCCGCCGGTGACCTGAAAGCGGTCGTGGCGTTGTTGCACCCCGACGTGACCCTGACCGGTGACGCGAATGGCAAGGCGCCCACGGCGATTAACGTCATTCACGGGGCGGACAAGGTGGCCAGGTTCTTCTTCGGCCTGGCGCAACGCTACGGGCCGGAGATGTTCAGCTCGTATCAGCTGGGGCTGGTCAACGGTGAACTGGGCGGCTACACCGCCGGCTTCCCGGCCGGCGGCGGGAATCGAGAGATGATGCCGCGGATCATGGCCATCACCGTGCGCGACGGAAAGGTTTGCGCGATATGGGATGTCGCCAACCCCGACAAATTCACCGGTTCCCCGCTGCGGGCTGCTCCGTAGCCCAGGGCACCTGGCACGCATCACCGGAGTTGAAGCCCTGCTCGGTCATGCCCAGCGCGGTGTTCATCCGCGCGCGCATGTTCTCCAGCCCGATCTGGTAGGTCAGCTCGATCACCCCCGCGTCGCCGAAGCGGTCCCGCAAGTCGGCGACCTGCTCGTCGGTGACGGTGTGCGGGTCGGCCGTCATCGCGTCGGCGTAGGCGATGGCGGCGCGCTCGTCGTCGGTGAACGCCGCTGATGTCGCGTAGTCGTCGATCTCCTTGAGCCGCTGGACATCCAGCCCCTCCAGGCGAAGCAGCATCGACCCGAAGTCGACGCACCACGAGCAGCCGATCTTGCGTGCGGTCCACAACACCGCGAGCTCGCGCACGCTGACGGGCAGCACGTTAGAGGCCCGATTGCACGCCTCCTCGTGCATGGCATAGGTGAACAGCAGACGTCGGTGGTGCGCGAAAACGGCAGCCGGCTCGGGAACTTCGCCGTAGCGACGTTTGGCCGCCCGGTACATACCGCGGGCCAGCAGGCCGACGCGTCGCGGGGGCAGGGGCTCGATACGGGTTTTCTGTGTCATACCGATCTGACGAGACGGTCCGCCAATATGTGACGGCCTGATTCGCCAAATTGGTAGCATCCATCACCACTTCGTGTGCTGGGAGGAGGCTTGCGGTGGACGGGGCGGACGGCGAAGTCTTCGGGCGCTATCGATTGCTCGAGGTGCTCCGATCGGGCGAGACCGGCACGGTGTATCGCGCCCACGACACGATGATGAGCCGCGAAGTGACCGTCAAGGTGCTTCCGCCGGAAACGGCTGCCGATCAGGAACGGTTCCGGCGCGAGGTCTCCATCGCGGCCCGGTTCAACGACCCCCACATCATGCCGATCTACGAAGCCGGTGAGATCGACGGCCGGCTCTACCTGGTGATGCCCGCCGTCGCCGACGGCATCACGTTGCAGGATCTGCTACGTCGCGACGGGCCGCTGCTCCCGACGGTGGCGGCACAGCTCATCGTGCAGGCGGCCGCCGCGCTGGAAGCCGCCCACGTGGCCGGGCTGGTCCACGGCGATGTGAACACGTCGAACCTGTTGGTGAGCGGCGGGTCCGTGTACCTGATCGAATTCGGGGCGGTGGCCGCCACCGACACCGTCGATGCCCGGACCGACATCTATGCGCTGACCGCCGTGCTCTACGAGTGCCTGACGGGTCAGCCCGCTCTAGTTGGCGAGGATGGGCCGCCCCGACCCGCCGACGTCGACCCGACAATCCCGGCGGGATTCGACGCGGTGATCGCGCGCGGCATGGCGCAAGAGCCCGATGACCGCTATCAAACGGCCCGCGAATTGTCCGTTGCCGCGCATGACGCACTCGCGGCGCCCGCCGCGGGGGCGGAGTCGACCGACGAAGAGGAGTTCGGCCGCTATCGGCTTTTCGACAAACTCGGTGAGGGTGGTATGGGCGCGGTGTACCGGGCCCACGACACCGCGCTGGGCCGGGACGTTGCCGTCAAGGTGCTGAAGCCGCAACTCGCTGCCGAGCCGGGCTTTCAGGAGCGATTTCGCCGCGAGGCCTATGCGGCGGGCCGGCTGGCCAACCGGAACATCATCCCGATCTATGAGACCGGAGAGATCGACGGACGCCTGTACCTGGTGATGCCGCTCGTCGACGGTGTCGATGTGCAGCAGGTGCTACGCCGCGATGGCCCGATGAGTCCGGAGAAGGCCGTGCGGGTCGTCGAACAGGCTGCCGTAGCGCTGGATGCGGCGCACAAGTCAGGGCTGGTTCACCGCGACGTGAAGACGTCGAACTTGCTGATCGTCGGCAACGATTTCGTGTACCTGATTGATTTCGGACTTGTTCACGAGGCCGATGCCACCCGCTTGACGATGACCAACTTCGCCTTGGGCACACCCGCATACATGGCCCCGGAGCGCTTCAAGGCTGGGACGGTCGCAGACTCGCGTGCCGATGTGTACTCGCTGGCCTGTGTCCTTTACGAGTGCTTGACCGGGCGATTGCCGTTCACCGGCGGCGGTGTGGCGGCGATGACCGACGCGCATCGCAACGAGGAGCCGCCCAAACCCAGCAGCGTCGACCCCGCGATACCCACCGGGTTCGACGAGGTGATCGCACGAGGCATGGCGAAGGACCCGGAGGTCCGCTACCAGTCGGCCCACCAACTTGCCGTGGAGGCCCGCGCGGCCCTCACCGGTGACCTTGACGCCCTCGCCTCGACCCATTCGGCACCCGCGACCCCGCCCTCGCCGCCCACCGGTCGCCGCACCCAAGTTCTGATCGCTGCCCTGGTGGTGGTGATCGCGCTCGTGGGCGTCGCGGTACTTTTGCGGCTCACCAACCAGTTTCCGTTTCATTCGGCGCACGAGCCGCCGCAGAGCGTATTGCCGTTCACCGGTCTGAACGGGCCCCAGGGCGTGGCGGTCGACGCGAAAGGCAACGTGTATGTCACCGACAGCGGCAACAACCGGGTGCTGGAGCTGAGCGCGGGCTCGACGGGCCAGATCGTCTTGCCGTTCGCCGGCCTGGAGCATCCCGCCGGTATCGCGGTCGACGACGCGGGCGACGTGGAGGTCATCGAGCCGACTCGCAATCGGGTGCTGGAATTGACGGCAGGAACGACCACCCCGGCCGTGTTGCCATTCACCGACCTCGCGGAACCGACTGGTGTGGCGGTCAATTCGCGTGACCCCCGCAACGGCCGCGCCGTCTTCGTCGCCGACTCTGCGCACAACCGGGTACTGGAGTTGGTCGCGAATTCGACCGGCCAGACCGAGCTGCCCTTCACCGGCCTGGCGGGTCCCTCGGCCGTGGCGGTGGCCAGCGACCGTGTCCTGTTCGTCATCGATCGGGAGAACGAGCGGGTGCTCAAACTGCCCTGGACGGCGCGTGTCGACACTGTCCTGCCCTACGCGGTCGGTCGTCCGGATTTCGTGGCCGTCGGCGCCACCGACGATCTGTACGTGACGGACAGCCGCGACAACAAGGTGATGCGGCTGGTCAAATCGTCGAACACGGCAATCACGTTGCCGTTCAACGGCCTCAACGGGCCACAGGGCGTAGCGGTCGACACCGCCGGCAATGTTTACGTCGCCGACGTGGGCAACAATCGCGTGGTGAAGCTCCCGCCGTCCGCTTAGCGCGAGAACAGCAGCGCGCGCTTGACTTCCTGGATCGCCTTCGTGACCTCGATGCCGCGCGGGCAGGATTCGGTGCAGTTGAACGTGGTTCGGCAGCGCCACACCCCGTCCACCTCGTTGAGGATGTCGAGGCGCTCGGCGGCGGCCTCATCGCGGCTGTCGAAGATGAACCGGTGCGCGTTGACGATGGCCGCGGGGCCGTAGTACTGGCCCTCGTTCCAGAACACCGGGCAGCTGGTGGTGCAGCACGCACACAGGATGCACTTGGTGGTGTCGTCGTAGCGGGCGCGGTCGGTGGGGCTCTGAATCCGTTCGCGCGTAGGCGGATTGCCGGTGGTGATCAGGTACGGCTTGATGGCGCGGTAGGCGTCGAAGAACGGCTCCATGTCGACCACCAGGTCCTTCTCCACGGGCAGCCCGCGGATCGGTTCGACCGTGATGGTGAGCGATTTGCCGGGCTTGTCCGGTAGCAGGTCGCGCATCAGCACCTTGCAGGCCAGCCGGTTGACGCCGTTGATCCGCATCGCGTCCGAACCGCAGACCCCGTGCGCGCAGGACCGCCGGAACGTCAACGTGCCGTCGAGGTAGCCCTTGATGTAGATGAGCAGATTGAGCAGCCGGTCGCTGGGCAGGCACGGCACCCGAAAGCTTTGCCAACCGCCGGTTTCCGCGTACGCGTCGGGCTGGTCCGGGTTGAACCGCGCAATCTTGATGGTCACCATCACCGCGCCCTCAGGGATCGGGGGGAGCGGCGGCTCTAGGGTTTCGACCTCTGGTTCTGCCGACTCAAGGCTCATCAGTACTTCCGTTCCTTGGGTTCGTAGCGGGTCTGCACGACGGGTTTGAAGTCGAGTGCGATGTCGCTGAGCAGATCGGTACCCTGCTTATCGGCCCCAATTTCCTTGTAGGCCATGGTGTGGCGCATGTAGTTGACGTCGTCGCGGTTCGGGTAGTCCTCGCGGGCGTGCCCGCCGCGGGATTCCTTGCGGTTCAGCGCGCCGACCACCGTGACTTCGGCCAGTTCCAACAGGAAACCCAGCTCGATGGCCTCCAGCAGGTCGCTGTTGTAGCGCTTTCCCTTGTCGTGCAAAGTGATCCGGGAATAGCGCTCCTTCAACGCGTGGATGTCGGTCAGCGCCTGCTTGAGTGTTTCCTCGGTGCGGAACACCGCGGCGTTGTTGTCCATCGACTGCTGCAGCGCGCCGCGGATGTCGGCGACGCGCTCGTTGCCGTGTTCGGAGAGGATGTCGGCGACCCAGCCGACGACCATCGTCTCCGGGTCGGGTGGCATGTCGACGAAGTCGTGGCCGCGCGCGTACGCAGCCGCCGCGATGCCGGCCCGCCGCCCGAAGACGTTGATGTCGAGCAGCGAGTTGGTGCCCAGCCGGTTGGCGCCGTGCACCGACACGCACGCGCACTCGCCGGCGGCGTACAGGCCCGGCACGGTGGAAGTGTTGTCCCGCAACACTTGTCCGGTGACGGTGGTGGGGATGCCGCCCATCACGTAGTGACAGGTCGGGTAGACCGGGACCAGCTCCTTGACCGGGTCGACGCCCAAATAGGTGCGGGCGAACTCGGTGATGTCGGGCAGCTTGGCCTCCAACACGTCCGCGCCGAGGTGGCGCACGTCGATGTAGACGTAGTCCTTGTGCGGGCCGGCGCCGCGGCCCTCCAGGACTTCGAGAACCATTGAGCGCGCGACGATGTCGCGCGGCGCCAGGTCGACGATCGTCGGGGCGTAGCGCTCCATGAAGCGCTCGCCCTCCCCGTTGAGCAGCCGCCCGCCCTCGCCGCGCACGGCCTCGGAGATCAGGATGCCCAACCCGGCCAGGCCGGTCGGGTGGAACTGGTGAAACTCCATGTCCTCCAACGGAAGTCCCTTGCGGAACACGATGCCGATGCCGTCGCCGGTCAGCGTGTGCGCGTTGGACGTCGTCTTGTACATGCGGCCCGAGCCACCGGTCGCGATCACGACGGCCTTGGCGTGAAAGACGTGGATTTCGCCGGTGGCCAGCTCGTAGGCGACCACGCCGGTGGCCACCGGACCCGTCGGGGTCTGCGTCAAAACCAGGTCCAGCGCGTAGAACTCGTTGAAGAACTGCACGTCGTGGCGGACGCAGTTCTGATACAGCGTCTGCAGGATCATGTGGCCGGTGCGGTCGGCGGCGTAGCAGGCCCGGCGCACCGGGGCCTTGCCGTGGTCGCGGGTGTGCCCGCCGAAGCGGCGCTGGTCGATGCGGCCCTCGGGGGTGCGGTTGAACGGCATCCCCATCTTCTCCAGGTCGAGCACCGCGTCGATGGCTTCCTTGCACATGATCTCCACGGCGTCCTGGTCGGCGAGGTAGTCGCCGCCCTTGACGGTGTCGAAGGTGTGCCACTCCCAGTTGTCGTCCTCGACGTTGGCCAACGCGGCGCACATCCCGCCCTGCGCCGCGCCGGTGTGGCTGCGGGTGGGGTAGAGCTTGGTCAGCACCGCCGTGCGCACCTGGGGTCCCGCCTCCACCGCGGCTCGCATCCCGGCGCCGCCCGCGCCGACGATGACCACGTCGTACCGGTGTTGCTGGATCACCGCTGGATCACCTCAGCCGCCGCCGACGATGCGGAGCGGAGCGATGAGGAGAAGGTGGCGCAAACATGGTCAGCCTCCGATATTGGGGTCGAATGTCAGCAGCACGTAGGTGCCGAGCACCAACGTGAACCCCATCGACAACAGCAGCAGGCTGTTGAGCCAAAAGCGGGTGCTGTCCTTGCGGCTGTAGTCGTCGATGATGGTGCGCAGCCCGTTGCCGCCGTGCAGTTGCGCCAGCCACAGCAGCGCCAGGTCCCAGAACTGCCAGAACGGCGACGCCCAGCGCTGCGCCACGAAGTTGAAGTCGATGCGGTACACGCCGTCGTCCCACATCAGCATGATGAACAGGTGCCCGATCGCCAGGACCACCAGCGCGACGCCGGAAAACCGCATGAACAGCCAGGCGAACTTCTCGAAGTTGGGGATGCCGGCGCGCCGGCGCGGCGAACGGGGGTTGTCCAGGCTGGCCGGGCGGTCGTGGCTGCGCTGGCGGACCGGGGCGGTCTGGCCGCGCCCCAGCTGCAGGTCGGGGCTGCTCATCGCAGGTGCTCGGCGATGTGGATGCCGGTCACCACGCCGGCCGGCACCATGAGCAGCAGGAAGACGATGCCCACGACCAGGAACATCAGCCGCTGGTGGCGCGGGCCCTGCGACCAGAAGTCGATCAGGATGATCCGGATCCCGTTCATCGCGTGGAACAGCACCGCGGCGATCAGGCCGTACTCCATCAGGCCGACGAGTGGGGTCTTGTAGTCGCCCACCACCGCGTTGTAGGTCTGCGGGCTCACCCGCAGCATCGCGTTGTCCAGGACGTGCACGAACAGGAAGAAGAAGATCGTGGCGCCGCTGATGCGATGTAGCACCCAGGACCACATGCCGGGGTCGCCGCGGTACAGGGTGCGCGGGGGTCGTCGCTTGCGTGCTGGTGTGGCAGGAGCCGGATCCACGGTTGTAGCCGTTATTCTCACCGCCTTCGTGAAGACTTAAAGCCGGGGCTAACCGAGCTTAACTTGGCGAGATTGCCCGCGGTACCAACCGGCGGAGTCGCTGGGCCGGTGTGTTGAGAGCGGGTTAAGGTTGCGAGATGCCTGCTGAAACGTCTCCCGGGTAGCCCAGATGTCGCCTGATATTGACTGGGAGATGTTGCGGGACAAGGCAATTGAGGTCAGCGCCAGGGCGTACGCGCGATACTCGAAGTTCCCGGTGGGGGCGGCCGCGCTGGTCGACGGGGGCCGCGTCGTCACGGGATGCAATGTGGAGAACGTCTCATATGGCCTTGGTCTCTGTGCCGAGTGCGGGTTGGTATCGGCCCTGCATGCCGGCGGCGGCGGGCGGCTGGTGGCGCTGGCCTGCGTCGGCCCGGACGGCGCGGCGCTGATGCCCTGCGGGCGGTGCCGTCAGCTGCTGCTGGAGCACGGCGGACCCGAGCTGTTGATCGATCACCCGGGGGGACCACGCCGGCTGGGCGACCTGCTGCCCGACGCCTTCGGTCCCCACGATCTGGCCCGGAAGCCGTCTTGACCGACTTTGTTTTTGAGGCCGGCTTCGACGCGCCGACGGTGATCCGGACCAAGCGCGACGGCGGCCGGCTGTCCGACGCGGCCATCGATTGGGTGATCGACGCCTACACCGGCGGCCGAGTGGCCGACGAGCAGATGGCGGCGCTGCTGATGGCGATCTTTTGGCGCGGGATGGACGGCGCCGAGATCGCCAGGTGGACAACGGCGATGCTGACGTCGGGCGAGCGGATCGACTTTGGTGATCTCCCGTTCGTCACCGTGGACAAACACTCCACCGGCGGGGTCGGCGACAAGATCAGCCTGGCGTTGATACCGATCGCCGCCGCCTGCGGGGCTGTCGTGCCCAAGGTGTCCGGCCGCGGCCTGGGGCACACCGGGGGCACGCTGGACAAGCTGGAATCCATCGCGGGCTTCACCGTCGAGTTGTCCAAACAGCGGGTGCGCGAGCAACTGGGCGACATCGGCGCGGCGATCTTCGCCGCGGGACAGCTGGCGCCCGCCGACAAGAAGCTCTACGCGCTGCGCGACATCACCGCCACGGTCGAGTCGCTGCCGCTGATCGCCAGCTCGGTGATGAGCAAGAAGCTGGCCGAGGGCATCGGCGCCCTCGTGCTCGACGTCAAGGTCGGTGCCGGGTCCCTGCTGAAGTCCGAGGCGGCCAGCCGTGAACTCGCGCACACCATGGTCGAGCTCGGCGCCGCGCACGGGGTGCCGACCCACGCGTTCCTGACCGACATGAACGGCCCGCTGGGCGCGACCGTCGGCAACGCGCTCGAGGTCGCCGAGGCGATCGACGTGCTGGCCGGCGGCGGCCCGCCGGACGTGGTGGAACTGACATTGCGGCTGGCCGAAGAGATGCTCGAGCTGGCTGGCGTCGCACATCGCGACCCCGCCCAGACGCTGCGCGACGGCACGGCGATGGACCGGTTTCGCCGGCTGGTCGGCGCGCAGGGGGGCGACCTGTCGGTGCCGTTGCCGGTCGGTGCGTGTGCCGAGAATGTGATCGCCTACCGTAACGGGACGATGGCCGATATCGACGCCATGGCGGTGGGCCTGGCAGCGTGGCGGCTCGGTGCGGGCCGGTCCCGCCCGGGCGAACGCGTGCAACCCGGCGCGGGCGTCAGGATCCATCGCCGCATCGGGGAACCGGTCGTGGTCGGCGAGCCGGTATTCACCCTGTACACCGATACCCCGGAGCGCTTCGGTGCCGCGATGGCCGAGCTGGACCGCGCGTGGAGCATCGCCGACACCCCGCCCCGCGCCAGGCCGCTCATCATCGATCGGATCACCGGATGAACGCGCTGACCCTCGAGCAGATCCGGCAGGCGCCCAAGGCGCTCCTGCACGATCACCTCGACGGCGGACTGCGGCCCGCGACCGTGCTCGACATCGCCGGCCAGCTCGGTTATGACGGGCTGCCCGCGACGGACCCCGACGAGCTGGCGACCTGGTTTCGCACCCAGTCGCACAGCGGCTCCCTGGAGCGCTACCTGGAGCCGTTCTCACACACCGTGGCGGTGATGCAGACACCCGAGTCGCTGTACCGCGTCGCCTTCGAGTGCGTGGAGGACCTGGCCGCCGACGCGGTGGTGTACGCCGAGGTGCGCTTCGCCCCCGAGCTGCACATCAACCGCGGGATGTCCTTTGACGCGATCGTCGACGCCGTGCTGCTGGGTTTCGCCGCCGGCGAGCAGGCCTGCGCCGCCGCCGGCCGTCCGATCACGGTTCGGCTGCTGGTGACCGCGATGCGCCACGCGGCGGTGTCGCGCGAGATCGCCGAACTGGCAATTCGGTTCCGGGACAAGGGTGTGGTGGGCTTCGACATCGCCGGTGCCGAGGCCGGCAACCCGCCGACGAGGCACCTGGACGCTTTCGAGTACATGCGAGACCATAACGCGCGCTTCACCATTCATGCGGGCGAGGCGTTCGGGCTACCCTCCATTCACGAAGCCATCGCGTTCTGCGGTGCCGACCGGCTCGGCCACGGTGTGCGCATCGTCGACGACATCGATGTCGTTGAGGGCGGCGGCATCCGGTTGGGTCAGCAGGCATCGATCCTGCGGGACAAGCGAATTCCGCTGGAGCTGTGTCCCAGCTCGAACGTGCAGACCGGCGCCGTCAAAAGCATCGCCGAGCACCCCTTCGATCTGCTGGCCCGCGCGCGCTTCCGGGTGACGGTCAACACCGACAACCGGCTGATGAGCGACACGTTCATGAGCCGCGAGATGCACCGCCTGGTCGAGGCATTCGGCTACGGCTGGAGCGACCTCGAGCGGTTCACCATCAATGCGATGAAGTCGGCGTTCATTCCGTTCGACGAGCGGCTCGCCATCATCGACGAGGTGATCAAGCCGCGTTATGCGGTGCTGATCGGTTAGGTCCTAGCGGTGCCAGGGGCAAAGGTCGTTGATGGCCAGCGTCACGACCTGCGTCGCGCCGTTGGGGCCCAGCCCCGGGTTGTCGGCCAAGAAATTGTTCGCCATCTCCTGGGGGCTGAGGCCGCCGTCCATCAGTCCGCACATGTCCAGGGCCTGATCCACCGCCACCGTGTTCCCCTGAGAGTCCTTGAGACCGGCCGCGTTCATATCCGCCACGAACGCGCGAATGGCACAGCCCGGAACCGGCTGCGGGCCGGGCCCGTGGAAGCATCCCGGCGGCGGATCGGCGTATGCGGCGGGGGCGGCGGCCAATGCCGCGACCACCAGTGCGGCGGCACCAACTCTCACAACCTTCCGCGCCGCATCGACCGCCCAGACGTTGCCAGCACCACTTGCCATATTCAGGGCCCCTTAGCGAACAACGATGTGGTCAACTTGCCGGCCAGCAATTCTCCGGCCCGCCGAAAACAGTAGACGCAGTCAGGTGAAATCGTCGGGCATTTTTGGAAAACATCAGACGCTTGAGCACTTGAAGCTAGCGATGGAATATCGCGCGCAGCGATTCGAAACCCTGCAGCGTGTTGTTGAACAGCGGCACCGGGTCGGCGACGCCGATGCGCGCGACTTCGGGGATCATCGCGCGCAGCAGCGCCTGCATCTCGATCTTGGACAGGTGCATGCCCACGCAACTATGGGCGCCGAACCCCCAGCCGAGGTGGGCTCCCTTGCGATGCAGCGAGAAGACCTCGGGCTCGTCGAACTGGGTTTCGTCCATGTTGGCCGACGCGTAGAGCAACGCCACGCGCTGACCTTTGCGCAGGATCACACCGTCGATTTCGGTGTCCTGCTTGACCATTCGCGTGAAGCCGCGCACGGGTGAGCCGAGGCGGATCGCTTCGACAACGGCCGCCGGCACCAGATCGGGATTACCGCGTAGCTCGGCCCAGGCGTCGGGATTGGTACCGAGGCTCCACAGCAGTTGCGCCGACGCCAGGATCGTGGTGTCCAGGCTCGGACCGATGAAGTCGATCACCATCGCCCTGGCTTCCGCTTGGCTCAGGGTTTCCTCGCGCCCGGCCGCGAGCAGCGCTTCCGCCCACCCGCCGGGCTTCACGTTGCCCGGACGAATTGACCGCGCGTAGTACCAAAAGCGCAACCCGGCCGGCATTGCCGTCAAGGTGCGCAGGTTGGCCGGGCCCAACACGTCGAACCCGGCGCGGCCGTATTTCAGCATTCGGTCGTGATCGATATCGACACCGACCAACTCGGCGACGACTCGGATAGGCAGATGCGCGGCGAATTCGGAAACCCCGTCGAACTCGTCGCGGCGACACAGCGCGTCGATGAGCTCGGACGCCTCGGCTTGCAGCTGCGGACCGACGGCACAGAGCGCTTTCGACGACAGGGAGTGCAGCAGTTGGCGGCGCCGTTTGGCGTGGGCGTCGCCGTCGCTGGCCAGGGTGGTTCCGGCGGTCAGCACGTTGGTCAACGGATTGGCGGCGACGCCACTGCCGCTGACGTAGGTCTGGTCGTCACCAAGCGCCTGGCGGACATCGCGGTAGCGGCCCATCGCCCAGAGGCGGTGCTTGGGCAGCCACACGACGGCTCCCGCGTCGCGGATACGACGGTAGGTCTGCCCGGGGCGGGTCAGCGTTTCTGTGCTGTAGAGATCGAGCGGCAGCGTGGGCACCCCCGTCATCGCACCGCTGCGGACCATACCGATCAGTGAACAACACGATCACACCGTCCGGAGCTGCTTCTGGCAGGGTTGTTGGCACGGAAAGAAAGGCAAACGTGTCGTCTCGAGGGTACGAAGACGAATTGTCGTCGGAACAGAGCTACGTGAATGGGCTTTACGCACGGCTCGACGCCGAGCGCGCGCGAGCAAAAGGCAGGTACCGCGCGGCGCTGGGGCGAGAGGCCGAGACGTTAGCGGATCGGGACGCCGAGGTGCGTGCGGTGGCCAAAGAGGTGAAGCGGCTGGACGTGGCGGACTATGGGCTGTGCTTCGGGCGGCTGGATGCCATTTCGGGCGAACGGCTTTACATCGGCCGCATCGGATTGTTCGACGCGGACAACGAGTATGAACCGCTGTTGCTTGATTGGCGGGCGCCGGCGGCGCGCGCCTTCTACGTCGCCACCGCTGCCAACCCGGAGAACATGCGCCGGCGGCGCCAATTCCACGCTCGCGATCGACGCGTGATCGACTTCACCGACGAGACGTTCGGCCGCCCGGGTGCCGCGGAGCCGGGAGTCTCCGAAGATTCGGCTCTGCTCGCGGCGGTCAACGCGCCGCGCGGTGAGGGGATGCGTGACATCGTCGCGACGATCCAAGCCGAACAGGACGAGATCATCCGGCTCGACCATCCCGGGGTGCTGGTGATCGAGGGCGGCCCGGGAACGGGCAAGACGGTGGTCGCGCTACACCGGGTCGCGTACCTGCTGTACACCCAGCGCGAGCGGATCGAACGCCATGGTGTCCTGGTGATCGGACCCAACTCGGCGTTCCTCAAACACGTCGGCCGTGTCCTGCCGTCGTTGGGCGAGTCCAGCGTCGTGTTCATGACGGTCGGCGATCTGGTGCCCGGCCGGCACGTCACCGCCGAGGACGCCGCGCTCCCCGCGCGGCTCAAGGGCTCGCTGAAGATCCTGGACGTGCTCGCGGCGGCGATCGCCGATCGGCAGCGGCTGCCCGAACGGCCGCTGATGATCGAACTGGCGGACGTCACGATGCGGATCGACGCCGAGACGACGGAGTGGGCCAGGGACGAGGCGCGCGCCAGCGGCCTGCCGCACAACCAGGCCCGCGCGGTCTTCACCGACATCCTCACGTGGGCGCTCACCGAACGGGCGATAGGCCGGATCGGCCGCGGCTGGCTGACCCGGGACGACCGGGCGGCCTGGGAGAAACTGCGGACGGATCTGCTCGAGGAGCTCGCCGAAAACGACCAGTTCATCGCCGCGCTCGATCGGCTCTGGCCCTTGCTCACCCCCGAAACGCTGTTGGCGCCGCTTTACGCGTCCCCTGAGCGGCTGCGGGCGGCCGGCGCCCACCAGGCGCTGTGCCGCGCCGACGGCGAGGCCTGGACGGTGTCGGATGTGCCGCTGCTCGACGAACTTGTCGAACTGCTAGGCCCGGACCGGCAGGCAGACCACACCGCCGAGCGGGAACGGAATCACGAGTCCGAGTACGCCGCGGGAGTGCTGAACCTCCTCGAAATCGCCAGCGAAGACTCGATGGAAGACGAGGAGCAGTTGCGCGCCCAGCACATGATCTACGCGGAGGACCTGGCCGAGCGCTTCCTGGAGCGCGACACCCGTGAACTCGCCGAACGCGCTGCCGCGGACCGGGACTGGACCTACCGGCACATCGTGGTCGACGAAGCCCAAGAACTCTCTGAAATGGACTGGCGGGTGTTGATGCGGCGCTGTCCGGGCCGATCCTTCACCATCGTCGGCGATCTCGCCCAACGCCGGTCGGAGGCCGGCGCGACATCGTGGGGCGCGATGCTGGAGCCCTACGTGCCCGGCCGCTGGATCTACCGGGCCCTGTCGGTGAACTACCGCACCCCGGCGGAGATCATGAACGTCGCGGCGGCGCTGCTCGCCGAGTACGCACCCGGGGTTCAGCCGCCGGAGTCGGTCCGCGCGTGTGGCGTCCAGCCGTGGTCCAGGCGGGTCGACGAAGACGAATTGCCCTCGGCCATCAAAGAATTCGTCCAGAGCGAAGCCGGTCTTGACGGCACCAGCGTCGTGATCGGGCCGGCGGGTGTTCCGGGCGCCGTGACGCCGGCGGAGACGAAGGGCCTGGAGTTCGACGCCGTCCTGGTGGTCGATCCGCAACGCATCCTCGCCGAAGGGCCTCGCGGAGCGGCCGAACTCTATGTGGCCCTCACCCGCGCCACCCAACGACTCGGGGTCCTGCACCGGGAGCCGTTGCCGAAGGCGCTGGCCGGCCTCGGCCAACACCCCAACTTGACGGTGGGCCGCTCGGCCATAAGTTGGTGAGGTGAAGTTGCCTCTGCTGGGTCCCGTGTCGCTTACGGGCTTCCAGAATGCCTGGT
The DNA here is from genome assembly GCA_963758775.1 of uncultured Actinomycetota bacterium. Lineage (GTDB taxonomy): Bacteria > Actinomycetota > Actinomycetes > Mycobacteriales > Mycobacteriaceae > Mycobacterium. Next base: position 248,812 of record CAVWWU010000006.1, on the reverse strand, counting down.
TCTTCCTGTTCCTGATCGCGGTGCTGCTGATCACGGGCGCCTACGTCGCGCTGCAGTACGCCCGCCGTCGGCGGGTGCTGCGGTTCGCGAACATGGAGGTGCTGGCGCGCGTCGCGCCTGCCAGCTCGGGTCGGTGGCGCCACGTGCCGACGATCCTGCTGGTCACGTCCTTGGTGCTGCTGACGACGGCGATGGCCGGGCCGACCTCGGACATCAGGATTCCACTGAACCGCGCGGTGGTGATGCTGGTCATCGATGTCTCCGAGTCGATGGCATCCAACGACGTGCCGCCCAACCGGCTGGCCGCGGCCCAGGAGGCCGGAAAGCAGTTCGCCGACCAGCTGACGCCGGCGATCAACCTCGGGCTGGTGGAATTCGCCGCCAACGCCACGCTGCTGGTGCCGCCGACGACCAACCGCGGCGCGGTGAAGTCGGCGATCGACGGCCTGCAGCCGCTGCCGAAGACCGCGACGGGGGAGGGCATTTTCACCGCGCTGCAGGCCATTGCCACGGTCGGCGCGGTGATGGGCGGCGGCGAGGGGCCGCCGCCCGCGCGCATCGTGCTGGAGTCCGACGGCGCCGAGAACGTGCCGCTGGATCCCAACGCGCCGCAGGGGGCCTTCACCGCCGCCCGGGCCGCGAAATCGGAGGGGGTGCAGATTTCGACGATCTCGTTCGGAACGCCCTACGGCACCGTGGTCTACAACGGCGCCACCATTCCGGTCCCGGTCGACGACCAGACCCTGCAGAAGATCTGCGAGATCACCGACGGGCAGTCCTTCCATGCCGACAGCCTGGAATCCCTCAAAGAGGTTTATACGACCCTGCAGAAGCAGATCGGCTACGAAACGGTGCGGGGCGACGCCAGCGCGGCCTGGATGCTGCTCGGTGCGGTCGTCTTGGCCGGTGCCGTGTTGGCCGGCCTGGTCCTCAACCGCAGGTTGCCCGCCTGAGTCAGGTCGGTACTCGCCGGTTGATCAACAGCGACAACGCCGTGGCGATGATCGCCACGATGACGCCGAGGCGCAGCCACCCCGCACTGCCCGGCCCGGGCACAATGCGGTAACCGATCTCGTTCTCGATGGCGTTGTAGCTCTTGTTCAGCTCGTCGATGTTGGCGGCGGCGTACGACTTTCCACCCGACAGCTTGGCGACGGTCTTCATCTGGTCCGTCGAGACAGGGACGGCGACGTGCTGTCCGTCCATGACGATGTCGCCGTTCTTTGTCCCGAAGGCGATCGTCGAGATGGGCACCCCGTGGTCCTTGGCCAGGCGCGACGCGGTGAAGACGCCGTCATGCGGATCGTTGGGGTCGGTGGGCCGGTTTTCGCCGCCGTCGGACAGCAGCACGATGCGCGCCGGGGGTGGAGTGTCGCCACCCGCGACGGCCGTGGCTTCGATCGCATGCAGGGCGGTGAAGATGGCTTCGCCGGTCGCGGTGCCGTCACCGAACTGCAGATTCTTCAACGCCTCGAGCGTCGCCTGGTGCTGCGGGGTCGGGGGAACCAGCAGATAGGGCGTGCCCGCGAAACCGACCAGGCCGAGGTTGATGCCCGGCGTGAGCTGCTTGGCGAACTGCCCGGCCGCCTCTTCGGCGGCTTTGAGCCGGCTGGGCGCGACATCGGTGGACCGCATGGAGTTCGACATGTCGATCACCAGCATGACGACGGCGCGGTTGCGCGGGATGCGCATGTCGTGGGTGGGCGTGGCCAGCGCCACGGTCAGCAGGGTCAGGGCAAGCAACGAGACGGCGATCGGAAGGTGCCGCCACGGCGACTGGGGCACCGTTTCGTCGGTGTACCGGCGGAGGCGTCGTCGGCGCCGCGCCTGGACGACGACGTACACACCGAGCAGCGCCACCGGCACCACGGCGAACAGCAGCATGCCCGGGCGTTGGAATCCATAGAGCGGTAAGGGGCCGATTCCGGGAAGCGACACTCGGCTCACCCTCTCGTTTGACCCCTATGGCAGCCGCTGACGAAGGCCGGCCCACGCTGCCGCCAGTAAAGAGGAGTCTTGGTGGTCCGTCAAACGCGGCCGGTCACGGCGCCTTTTGGGCGCCTATTCACGCCTTATTCACGCCGCAGGCGCGACTCCACGAACCGTTCCAGCTGCTCCCACTCCCGCACCGCCGAGGAATACGGCGCCGACGGCTTGCCGGACGAGCCGGGCTCGAGCACGGCGGCAACCAGCTTGCCCAGCGGGCGACCCGCTTCCAGCGCCTTGTCGACGGTGCTCTCCTCGGAGTAGTCGCCGATGTCGCGGAGCAGCTCGACGGCCAGCTCGAGCTGGTCTTTGTCCACGGCGTCGGGCCCGTCGGCGAAGTCGTCGCCCAGCCCGCTGAGCACGTAGATGTTGTCGTCGGTGATGTCGACGGCCAGCGACCCGTCAGTCGCGGCGGTACGGATGTCGTCGTAGGTGCTCAGATCGGACAGGTCGTGGTCGTGTTCGTCGGCGAGGTAGCGCGCGAGCGCCCGTTCGGAGCTGAACACGCTGATCCGGCCGTTGCGACCCAAGAAGATCGGGGTGTCGTCGAGATAGCAGCGCAGCGTGTAGAACGTGCCGGAATCGGTCATGATCCGGATCGGGTCGATGCCCACCTGCAGCCAGAAGTCCTCTTCGCCGCCCAGCACGACGGTGTCGCCCTCGGCGCGGTCCTCGTCTTCGTCGGCCTCGTCTTCGTCGCCTTCTTCGTCGTCCTCGACGTCTTCGTCGGCGTCCTCGGGCTCGTCTGTGTCGTCCGTGTGGTCCGTGGCCTCTGTGGCCTCTGTGCCCTCTGTGTTGTTTGCCTCTTCGGCGTCTTCGGCGTCTTCGGACTCTTCGGACTCTTCCGGCTCTTCCGGTTCCTCGCGCTCCTCGGCCAACTCGTCGGCGGCCTTCTCCGAAGCCTTCTCATCGACCTCGGGTGTGCTGATGATGTCTTCGATCGCGCCGAGCACGTCGTCCCAGCTTCGCCCGATGATCGTGGCGATCGAGTTCCAGCGTTTCTGGCCGGCCTTGCCGCGGAAGTGGTCGACGCCGCCGGACACCGCGCCCAGGTCGGGATTGCCGTTGAAGAACTTCGACACCGCCGCGAGCTCGCACACCGATCCGATCGAGGAGACGATCGCGAGCGCGGACGCCAGCGTATCCACCGAATCCTCGGTCGGCTTTTCGGCCACCAGCTCCTCGACGGCCACGAGGTCGAACTGCTTGTCCTCCGCGGGTTCGAATGCGTGCGCGTGGGCCGAGGTCAGGTCGTCCCAGCCCGGGTGGTCGACGAGGTCATGGGGATCATCGCCCGAATCGGCGCGGACGAATGCGACCAGGTCAGCGACGCTGTCAAAGCCGTACAGGTCCTCGTCTTTGCCCAGGAACGCCTCCCACTCGTCGCCGGCATCGCGCCAGCGAGGCGCCCACACGGTGTAGCGGTCACCAGCGGACAGGCTCAGGCGGATGGGTACGAGGTCGGCCATGCGGCACAGAATAGCGACGGCTGCCCACGCCGCCCGGCCCGGTAGCGGTTAGGCGCCCCAGATGGTGGCGATCGGCGGGGCGACCGCGGCGTTGCCCGTCTTGGGTAGCCCGTACATCTGTTCCAGCGTGGACAGCACGTTGTAGTGACTGATCTGTTCGCTGTACGTGCCGGGCTGCACGTGCGCGCCGTAGATCACCGTGGGGATCTGGTTGCGAGGGCCGTCGTCGTCCTCGTCCCACGTCAGGATCAGCAGGCTGTTGTTCGCGCGCGCCCAGTTGGCATATCCGGTGAGTTGGCGGTTCAGCCACGCGTCGCCCTGCGCGATCGAGCCGTCGTGCATGTTGTCGTCGTTGTTGGGGATGACGAACGACACCGTCGGCAGGTTGGCGTAATTGCCCATCGGGAAGGCCGAGAACGGTACCGAGTTGGCCGGTGGCACGTTGGTGAAATTGGCCCACGGCACGTGCTTGCGCGCGTACTTGCCCGCGCTGCAGACCGCTGACCCGACGGCGGGCAGGTCTTCGGCGTAGCCGCCGAATGTGTAACCGGCAGCGAGCAGTTCGGAAGCCAGGTTGGGCGCGGCGCCGGCGTTGACCGGACAGGAGTCCTTGGTGACACCGAAGGTGTCGCCCGCGAACAGCGCCAGGTAGTTCGGCTCGCTGGGGTGCGTCTCGGCGAACGACTGCGTCATCAGCGCGCCGCCGGCGGCCAGCGCGTTGATGAAGGGCGCAGCCTTGTTGCCGATGATGTGGCCGCGGTTCTCCTCCACGACGATCACCACGTGCGCGGGGGTGGGCAGCGTGGCCGCGACCAGGGTCACGCGTGGGGCGGCCGGCAACATCGCCGCCGCCACCAGCACCGCTCCCAACGCCTTGAAGGCTCGCACGCGGCGAGCATATGGCTGCGACCGCCGACGAACCCGGCGCACACGTGCGTGTCAGCGGATCTAGTTCCGATTGTTATATAGGGTCAGATCCCGTGGACGTGACCGTCGTCAACCACCCCATGGCCGCCGCCCGCTTGACCGCGCTGCGCGACGAGCGCAGCGACAACGCGACTTTCCGCGCGGCGCTGCGGGAGTTGACGTCGATGCTGGTCTACGAGGCCACCCGGGACGCGCCCAGCGAGACCGTGCCGATTCGCACTCCGCTGGCGCCGACGGAAGGTTCGCGGCTGGCCAAGCCGCCGCTCCTGGTTCCCGTGCTGCGCGCCGGGCTGGGCATGGTCTACGAGGCGAACGCCGCGATACCGGAGTCGCGCGTCGGGTTCGTCGGCGTGGCCCGCGACGAGGAGACGGCGCAGCCGATGCCGTACCTGGAATCGCTGCCCGAGGATCTGAGCGATTACCCCGTGATGGTGCTGGACCCCATGGTGGCCACCGGCGGGTCGATCACGTACACCATCGGGCTGTTGTTGCGCCGCGGCGCGACGGACATCACCGTGCTCTGCGTGGTGGCCGCGCCGGAAGGCCTTGCGGCACTTGAGAAGGCGGCGCCACAGGCGCGGGTCTTCACCGCGGCCGTCGACGACGGCCTCAACGAGATCTTCTACATAGTCCCGGGTCTCGGCGACGCCGGCGACCGCCAGTTCGGCCCCCGCTAGCCCAGCCAGCGCCGCATTTCGGACGCCAGTTCGTCGCGCAGCGCCCGGGCCCTGGCCCGGGCGGGCCCCAGCGCGCCGGGCACCGCACACCGAACTTCCATGTAGCACTTCAGCTTTGGCTCGGTGCCCGACGGCCGCACCACCGCCCGGGCCGACGTGTCTTCGTCGCCGCCGGTGACGATCAGTGCGTCGGCGATATCGGTGGTGTCGGCGTCGAATCCGGCCAGGCGCGTCGGCGGCGCCGCGCGCAACCGCCGCATCAGGCCGTCGGCCACCCGCGCGTCGGCGACCCGGCGCGACAGTGCGGCGACATCGTGCACGCCGTAGCGGCGGGCGAGCTCGTCCAGCGCGTCGGGCACCGAACGGCCCTGTGCCTTCAGCAGTGCCACCAGGTCGCACACCAGCACCGCCGCGCTGATGCCGTCCTTGTCGCGCACGGCGGCCGGGTCCACGCAGTGCCCGATCGCTTCCTCGTAGGCGTACACCAGCGTTCCTGGCCCGCTCTCGTCTGCGCGCGCCAGCCACTTGAAGCCGGTGAGCGTCTCGACGTGCGTCGCGCCGTGGCGCGCGGCGATGGCCGTCAGCATCCGTGAGGACACCACCGTGCTGGCGACGATCCTGGTCTCGGGGGCATTCTCCGAGGCGTTGTGCGACAGGATGTAATCGCCGAGCAGCCAACCTGTTTCGTCACCGGACAGCATCCGCCATCCCGCGCCGTCGGGTATGCCGACCGCGCACCGGTCGGCGTCGGGATCCAGCGCGATCGCGACGTCGGCCCCGATGTCCGCGGCCAGCGTGAGCAGCGCGTCGGTGACGCCCGGCTCTTCGGGGTTGGGGAACGCGACGGTGGGGAAGTCGGGGTCCGGCGCGAACTGGGCGCCGACGCTGTGCACCTCGCCAAAGCCGGCGCGGTGCAACGCCTCCACGGCGACCTCGCCCCCCACGCCGTGCAGCGGTGTCAAAGCGATGCGCACCGACCCGTGGCCGCGCCGGACCCCGGCCGCTCGCTCGAGGTAGCGTTCGATGAGGTCGTGACCGGCGGGCTCGACGGGGGCGCGGGCGATCTCATCGGCGAAAGGTGCTGCGGCCATTGCAGTTTCAATGGCCTGGTCGGTGGGGGAGACGATCTGGATGCCGCCGTCGAAATACACCTTGTAGCCGTTGTCGACCGGTGGGTTGTGGGAGGCCGTGATCTGGATCCCGGCGGCCGCGCCGGTGCGGCGGACCGCGAACGCGACCACCGGCGTGGGCACCGCGCCGGGCAACAGCAGCACCGAAAACCCCTCGGCGGCAAGCACTTCAGCGGCGGCGGTCGCGAAGACTGCCGAGCCGTGCCGGGCGTCGCGCCCGACGACCACCAACGCTCCCGCGCGATCTCCCAGCACCTGCGCCACCGCCCAGGTCGCACGCAGCACCACGGCCAGATTCATCGCGTCCGGGCCGCCGCGCACCGGTCCGCGCAACCCCGCCGTGCCGAACGTCAGCGGTCGGGCGAATCGCGCGGCGAGTTCTTCCCCGTCGCATGCGGCGAGCTCGGCCGCCGTCTGCGGGTCGGGATCGTGCGCGATCCACTCCTCGGGTGTCACCCGGGGACTCTGGCGACGACCTCGGCCAGCAGCGCGCCGATCCGCGCCGCCGATGCCGCCCCGACGGCCAGCACGTCGGCGTGACTGAGCGGCTCACCGGTGATGCCCGCGGCCAGGTTCGTCACCAGCGAGACGGCCAGCACCTCGGCGCCGGCCGCGCGAGCGGCGATGGTCTCGTGCACCGTCGACATGCCCACCAGATCGGCGCCCAGCGTCCGCAGCATCCGGATTTCGGCCGGTGTCTCGTACTGCGGGCCCGCCAGCCCCGCGTAGACGCCCTCGGCCAGCTGCGGGTCGAGGTCGCGGGCGAGCCGGCGGAGCCATGGCGCATACGCGTCGGTCATGTCGACGAACTGCGGGCCGACCAGCGGCGAGCGTGCAGTGAGGTTCAGATGATCGCTGATCAGCACCGGCTGGCCGACGGCCAGGTCCGGGCGCAGGCCGCCGGCCGCGTTGGTGAGCACGACGACCCGCGCCCCCGCCGCGCACGCCGCGCGCACCGGGTGCACGACATGCGCGAGGTCGTGCCCCTCGTAGGCGTGCACGCGACCGACCAGCACCAGGACCCGATGCTTGCCGATGCGCACCGACAGCACGTCGCCGGTGTGCCCGACGGCGGTGGGCGGAGCGAAGCCCGGCAGGTCAGCCTGCGGCAGCACGGCGGTCGGAGCCCCGAACGCTGCGACGGCCGGCGACCATCCCGACCCGAGAACGATCGCGGCGTCGTGCGCATCGACGCCGGTGTGCTCGGCGATGGCGTGTGCGGCCTGCCGTGCGAGTTCGCCGGGGGCGGGCAGGGTTTCGGCCACAGTGGGCGAGCTTAGCCCCGCGTGTGTCAAGATCTGCCGCATGGGTTTTGCTAGGTGGCCGGTTGCTGTTGGTGTCGCTATTGCTGTGTCGGCGGCCACAATCGTCTGCGGTCCGGCGCCACGGGCGCGGGCCGACTGTCCGGATGTTCAGCTGATCTTCGCCCGCGGTACGGCCGAGCCGCCCGGCATGGGGGCGGTGGGGGATGCGCTGTTCGCCGCGCTGCAGCCGGCCCTCGGCGGCCGCAGCGTCGACAACTACGCGGTGAACTATCCGGCCAGCTATAACTTCTTGACCACCGGCGACGCGGCCAACGACGCCCGCGACCACATCGCGCAGATGAACGACCAGTGCCCGGGCACGCGGCTGGTTCTCGGCGGCTTCTCGCAGGGCGCCGCCGCGGTGTCGATGCTGGCGGGGGTGCCGCCGCTGGGCAACACCATCGGCAACTTCGGCTCGGCGCCCGCGCTGGACCCCGGGCTGGCCGGCAAGATCGCGGCGGTCGCGGTGTTCGGCAACCCGGGCAACCGGTTCAACACGCCGCTGTCGACGGCCGGCCAGTTCGCCGGCCGCGCCATCGACCTGTGCAGCCCGGGTGATCCGATCTGTGTCGTCGGCGGCCGCGACCGCGATGCGCACCACGATTACGACGCACCGCCCTACCCCGGCCAGGCGGCCGGATTCATCGCGGGACGGACGTAGCCTCGGCCTTGATCTAGCCGACGCGCCCGGGTGGGATACTGCGAAGATGCCTGTAGCCAGTCCGCTCGAAGTCGTGGAAGAGGTGGTGCGGCGTCGCGGCAGCGACCTGGTCGAGCTGTCCCACGCCATCCACGCCGAGCCTGAGCTGGCGTTCGACGAACACCGCAGCTGTGCCAAGGCGCAGGCGCTGGTGGCCGAACGCGGTTTCGAGATCACCGCGGACGTGGCCGGCCTGGACACCGCCTTTCGCGCCGACTTCGGCAGCGGACCCCTGGTCGTCGGGATATGCGCCGAATATGACGCGCTGCCCGAGATCGGCCATGCGTGTGGCCACAACATCATCGCGTCGTCGGCGGTCGGCGCGGCGCTGGCGCTGTCCGAGGTGGCCGACGAACTCGGCCTCCGGGTTTCGCTGTTGGGGACTCCCGCCGAGGAGGCCGGCGGCGGCAAGGCGCTGATGCTGCGGGCCGGCACGTTCGACGACGTCGCCGTCGCGGTGATGGTGCATCCCGGCCCCACCGACATCGCCGGGGCGCGCTCGCTGGCGCTGTCCGAGGCAACCGTGCGCTACCTGGGCAAGGAATCGCATGCGGCCGTGGCGCCCTTTCTGGGACTCAACGCGGCCGACGCCGTGACCGTCGCGCAGGTCGCCATCGGACTGCTGCGCCAGCAGCTGGCGCCGGGGCAGATGATGCACGGCATCGTCACCGACGGTGGGCAGGCGGTCAACGTCATCCCGGGGCACGCGACGCTGCAGTACGCGATGCGGGCGCGCGAAGCGGACTCGCTGCGCGAGCTGGAGGGCAGGGTGTTCGCCTGCTTCGCCGCGGGCGCGCTGGCCGCGGGCTGTGAATACGAAATCGAGCACCCGGCGCCCCCCTACGACGAACTCACACCCGACACCTGGCTCGCGGACACCTTCCGCAACGAGATGCGCCGGCTCGGCCGCGAGCCGGTGGCGCCCGAGATCGAGGCCGCGCTTCCGATGGGCAGCACCGACATGGGCAACGTGACCCAGGTGCTGCCGGGGATTCACCCGGTGATCGGTGTCGACGCCGGCGGCGCCACCGTGCACCAGCGCGCCTTCGCGACCGCGGCCGCGGGCCCGAGCGCCGACCGCGCCGTCGTCGACGGCGCGATCATGCTGGCGCGCACCGTCGTGCAGCTCGCGCAGAACCCCGCCGAGCGCGACCGGGTGCTGGCGACACAGCAACGCAGGGCAGGCCCGTCATGAGTCTGTCTGACGCCGCCGAAGCCTGGCTTGCTGCCCACTACGACGACCTGGTCGGGTGGCGGCGGCACATCCACCGCTACCCGGAGCTGGGCCGTCAGGAGTACGCCACCACGCAGTTCGTCGCCGAGCGGCTGGCTGATGCCGGGCTGAACCCGAAGGTGCTGCCGGGCGGCACCGGCGTGGTGTGTGATTTCGGTCCCGAACACCAGCCGAGGATCGCGTTGCGCGCCGACATGGACGCGCTGCCGATGGCCGAGCGGACCGGCGCGCCGTACGAATCGACGATGCCCAACGTCGCGCACGCCTGCGGTCACGACGCGCACACCGCGATCCTGCTCGGGACGGCGCTGACGCTGGTGTCGGCGCCCGAACTCCCGGTCGGCGTGCGGCTGATCTTCCAGGCCGCCGAGGAGCTGATGCCCGGCGGCGCGATCGACGCCATCGCGGCCGGTGCGATCACCGGGGTGTCGAGGATTTTCGCCCTGCACTGCGATCCGCGGCTCGAGGTCGGCAAAGTCGCGGTGCGGCACGGCCCCATCACTTCGGCGGCCGACCAGATCGAGATCCACCTGCATTCGCCGGGTGGGCACACGTCGCGTCCGCACCTGACCGCCGACCTGGTCTACGGACTGGGCACGCTGATCACCGGGCTGCCCGGGGTGCTGTCGCGCCGCATCGATCCCCGCAACAACACGGTGCTGGTGTGGGGGGCGGTCAATGCGGGTGTGGCGCCCAACGCCATTCCGCAATCCGGTGTGCTGGCGGGCACCGTGCGCACCGCCAGTCGGCACACCTGGGTCGAGCTCGAGGGCATGGTCCGCGAGGTCGTCGCGGGCCTGCTGTCGCCGCTGGCGATCGAACACACGCTGCAATACCGGCGCGGCGTGCCGCCCGTCGTCAACGAGGACGTCTCGACCCGCATCCTGAGCCACGCGATCGAGGCGGTCGGCCCCGATACGCTCGCCGACACCCGACAGTCCGGCGGCGGCGAGGACTTCTCCTGGTATCTCGAGGAGATCCCGGGCGCGATGGCCCGCCTGGGCGTGTGGTCCGGCGAGGGCCCGCAGCTGGACCTGCACCAGCCGAACTTCGACCTCGACGAGCGCGCGCTGGGGATCGGCGTGCGCGTGCTGGTCAACATCATCGAGCAGGCGGCGCTTTTCTAAGCGCGAGCGCGCTCATATGTACGCCGACACGCCGTCGCAGCCGGCATTTTGAGGACGCTCGGCACGTGAATTGTGGGCGGTGTATTAGACGCCGAAGATGGCCGGCGTGAATGCGGAGTTCGACAGGTTGCTAGCCACACAGGGCGGGGTAATTACCGCTGCGCAGGCGTTAAGTTTCATGACTCGCCGCGGCCTCGGGGCACAACTGAAAAGCGGTGCGCTGCAGAAGGTTTGGCACGGCATTTACGGCCGCGGCGAAGTGACCGCCGCGTTGAGATTGCGGGGGCTGGACCTACTGGCCGGCACGACGGTCCCCGCGTGCATGCACACAGCGGCGGCCGTGTATGGATTCGACACCGAAGACACGTCAAACCTGCATGTGCTTAACCCACGTGGTGGGCGACTGCACTCGACTCGCGGTCTGGTGGTGCACCGCCGAGACGGGGCACCGCTGACGTTGGTGGGGGGTCGGCCGGCCACGGCACCCTCGTGGACTGCGGTCGAAGTTGCCCGCAGCCTGCGGCGGCCTCGCGCACTCGCGACGCTGGATGCCGCGCTGCGCAGCGGGACATGCAGCCGCGGCGAACTGACGCAGGCGATCGAATTCCAGTCCGGTCGTCGCGGCATCGTCAACGTCCGGGAACTCCTGCCCCTGGCTTCGCCATTGGCCGAGTCACCGATGGAGAGCGAGGCTCGCCTCGTCATGATCGACCGAGGCCTGCCGCGGCCGGTGCTGCAGTACGAGCTCGTCGACCTGACCGGCCGGCTCTGGCGGCTCGACTTCGCCTGGCCCGAGTTCCGGGTGGCCGCCGAGTACGACGGTGTGGACTGGCACAGCGGACCCGACGCATTTCGCCGCGATCGTCGGCGTTCCGCGGCACTGCAGGACCTGCGATGGGTCGTCGTGCCGATCATCGCCGAGGACGTCAGGCATCAACCCGCACAACTTGCGCGTCGGCTAGACGCTCGATTAAGTCGCGCGGCGTGAGCGTCCCCAAAATGCCGGCCGCCACGGCGTGTCGGCGTACATTTGAGCGCGCTCGCCGGGAACGGAGTTCGGCGCGAGGCCTAGGCGCTAGTGCCCGGGCCGATGTTGCGGGCAGGGCGGGTGCGGATGTCGTGCACGTAATCGCTTGGCGCGCCGGCGATTTCGGCGGCGTCGGCCATCACCCCGAGATACCGCGCCGACGGCAGCCCGCCCTCCCAGGCGTCCAGCACATACAGCCACGCCAGCACGGGGTCGATATCGGTGTCTGACGACAGCCGCTGCACGCGGCAGCGGATCTTCTTGTGTACGCCGAACTCGGAGCCCTCCCACTGGTCGAGGTTCATCTCGTCGGCCGGCGTCATGTCGTAGAGCACGACGAACACCCGCGATCCCGGATCCTCGACGACGGTGGCCAGTGCCCCCTCCCAGCCGAAGTCCTCGCCGCCGAACGTCAGCCGCCAACCCGGCAACCAGCCGGTTCCCGCCATCGGGGAGTGCGGTGCACGCTGCTGCATCTGGTCGGGATGCATGTTCGAGCCATAGGCGGCGTAGAGCGGCACGGGGAAAGCTTAAACAACGCCTCGGCACGCGGCGCGCCTGCATGTTCGGCGTTCCCAGGCCTCCGAGGCTAGGTTATGGGCTGTGGTGACCCGCATCGTGATCATCGGTGGAGGACCGGCCGGTTACGAAGCCGCGCTGGTCGCCGCCACCTCACACCCGGACTCAACGCACATCACCGTGATCGACTCCGAAGGCATCGGCGGCGCGGCCGTGCTGGACGACTGCGTGCCGTCGAAGACGTTCATCGCGTCCACCTGGCTGCGCACCGAGCTGCGCCGGGCGCCGCGGCTGGGCTTCGACATCGACATCGACGACGCCAAGATCTCGCTGCCGCGCATTCACGCCCGGGTCAAGCTGCTGGCCACGCAGCAGTCCGCCGACATCACGGCCCAGCTGCTCGGCGCGGGGGTGCACGTAGTCGCCGGCCGCGGCGAACTCATCGACCCCACCCCGGGGATGGCGCATCACCGCATCAAGGCGACCGCCGCCGACGGCTCTACCAGCGAGTACGAGGCCGACGTGGTGCTGATCGCCACCGGCGCCAGCCCGCGGATCATGCCGACGGCCCAACCCGACGGCGAACGCATCCTCACCTGGCGCCAGCTCTACGACCTGCAGTCGCTGCCCGAGCACCTGATCGTGGTGGGCTCCGGGGTCACCGGCGCCGAGTTCGTGCACGCCTACACCGAGCTCGGTGTGCGGGTGTCGGTGGCGGCCAGCCGCGACCGCGTGCTGCCGTACGAGGACCTGGACGCCGCGCTGGTGCTGGAGGAGTCGTTCGAAGAACGCGGCGTGCAGCTGTTCAAGAACGCGCGCGCCGAGTCGGTCGTCCGCACCGAGGACGGCGTGCTGGTCACCATGACCGACGGCCGCACCGTCGAGGGCAGCCACGCCCTGATCACCATCGGGTCGGTGCCCAACACCTCCGGCCTGGGCCTGGAACGGGTCGGCATCGAGCTCGGCGACGGCGATTACCTGAAGGTGGACCGGGTCTCGCGCACCTCGGTGCCCGGGATCTACGCCGCCGGCGACTGCACCGGCCTGCTGCTGCTGGCCTCGGTCGCGGCGATGCAGGGCCGCATCGCGATGTATCACGCGCTGGGCGAGGGCGTCAGCCCGATCCGGCTGCGCACGGTCGCGGCGACGGTGTTCACCCGGCCCGAGATCGCCGCCGTCGGCGTGCCGCAGTCGATGATCGACGACGGATCGGTGCAGGCCCGGACCATCATGCTGCCGCTGCGGACCAACGCGCGCGCCAAGATGTCGGGCCTGCGGCAGGGCTTCGTCAAGGTCTTCTGCCGCAAGTCCACCGGCGTGGTGATCGGCGGCGTGGTGGTGGCCCCGATCGCCTCCGAGCTGATCCTGCCGATCGCCGTGGCGGTGCAGAACCGCATCACCGTCAACGCGCTGGCCGAGACGCTCGCCGTGTACCCGTCGCTGTCCGGCTCGATCACCGAGGCCGCCCGCCGGCTGATGGCGCACGACGATCTGGACTGAAAGCCACTAACCTGGAGCAGGCTACCGACGAGTAACCGATAGGAGTTGTTCCTCGTGACCGATCCGCCGCCGGCTGCTGCCTCTACGCTTGGGCCCCGCAACCGCGCGGCGGCCTGGGAACGGCTCGGCTCCGAGCAATTCGACGTGGTGGTCATCGGGGGCGGCGTGGTGGGTTCCGGGTGCGCGCTGGACGCGGCCACCCGCGGGCTCAAGGTGGCGTTGGTCGAGGCGCGGGACTTCGCCTCCGGCACGTCGAGCCGGTCGTCGAAGATGTTCCACGGCGGGCTGCGCTACCTCGAACAGCTGGAATTCGGTCTTGTGCGCGAGGCGCTGCACGAGCGCGAGCTGTCGCTGACCCGGCTGGCGCCGCACCTGGTCAAGCCGCTGCCGTTCTTGTTCCCGCTGACCAAGCGCGGGTGGGAACGGCCGTACGTCGCCGCCGGCATTTTCCTCTACGACAGCCTCGGCGGCGCGAAATCCGTTCCGGCGCAAAAGCATTTGACCCGCGCCGGAGCGTTGAGGCTGAGCCCGGGCCTGAAACGCAGCTCGCTGATCGGCGGCATCCGCTACTACGACACCGTCGTCGACGACGCCCGGCACACCATGACGGTCGCGCGCACCGCGGCGCACTACGGCGCCGTCGTGCGGTGCTCCAGTCAGGCGGTCGCGTTGCTGCGCGAGGGTGACCGGGTGGTCGGGGTGCGCGTCCGCGATTCCGAGGACGGCGCGATCACCGAGGTCCGTGGCCACGTGGTGGTCAACGCCACCGGGGTGTGGACCGACGAGATCCAGGCGCTGTCCAAGCAGCGGGGGCGGTTCCAGGTGCGCGCGTCCAAGGGCGTGCACATCGTGGTGCCACGGGACCGGATCGTCAGCGATGTCGCGATCATCCTGCGCACCGAGAAGTCGGTGATGTTCGTCATCCCGTGGGGCAACCACTGGATCATCGGCACCACCGACACCGACTGGAACCTCGACCTGGCGCACCCCGCGGCCACCAAAGCCGACATCGACTACATCCTGGGCACGGTCAACACCGTGCTGGCCACACCGCTGAGCCACGCCGACATCGACGGCGTGTACGCCGGTCTGCGCCCGCTGCTCGCGGGCGAGAGCGAGGAAACCTCCAAGCTGTCCCGCGAACACGCGGTCGCGGTACCCGCGCCCGGACTGGTGGCGATCGCCGGCGGCAAGTACACCACCTACCGGGTGATGGCCGCCGACGCGATCGACGCCGCGGTCCAATTCGTTCCGGCCCGGGTGGCGCCGTCGATCACCGAGAAGGTGAGCCTGCTGGGCGCCGACGGCTACTTCGCGCTGATCAATCAGGCCGAACACGTCGGCGAGATGGTCGGGCTGCATCCCTACCGGGTGCGCCACCTGCTGGACCGGTACGGCTCGCTGATGGACGAGGTGCTGGCCCTGGCCGAGGGCCGGCCCGAGCTGCTCAGCCCGATCAAGGAGGCGCCGGGCTATTTGAAGGTGGAGGCGCTCTACGCCGTCACCGACGAGGGAGCCCTGCACCTCGAGGACATCCTGGCGCGCCGGATGCGGATCTCGATCGAGTACTCGCACCGCGGCGTGGACTGTGCCCGGGAGGTGGCCGAGGTGGTCGCGCCGGTGCTGGGGTGGAGCGCCGCCGACATCGAACGCGAGGTCGGCCAGTACACCGCCCGGGTGGAGGCTGAGGTGTTGTCGCAGGCCCAGCCCGACGACGTGTCGGCCGACGAACTGCGCGCCAGCGCCCCCGAGGCGCGCGCCGAGATCCTCGAGCCGGTCCCGCTCAATTGAGTTTGTGGTGAGACCCGCACCCCTGCCGGTGCGCGACGGGCTGGGCCCCGCCCGGGTGCGGCTGCGGGGCGGCCCGGTGCACGACGAGCTGACCGCCCGGTTCGGGGCGGCGGCCGGTGCGAAAGTCCTGGCCGGAGAGGTCGTCGACGCCGACGGCGCGGTGATCGACGCCAGCACCGTGCTGCCCTCCGGTGCCAGCGTCTACCTGTACCGCGAGCTGCCCGACGAGGTACCGGTGCCGTTCGAGATCCCGGTGCTGCACCACGACGCGGACATCGTGGTCGTGGACAAACCGCACTTCTTGGCCACCATGCCCCGCGGCCGGCACGTCGCCCAGACCGCGCTGGTGCGGCTGCGCCGCGAACTGGACCTGCCCGAGCTGAGCCCGGCGCACCGGCTGGACCGGTTGACCGCCGGGGTGCTGCTGTTCACCACCCGCCGCGAGGTGCGGGGCGCCTACCAGACGCTGTTCGCGCGCGGCCTGGTGCGCAAGACCTACCTGGCGCGCGCGCCGATCGATCCGAACCTGGCGCTGCCGCGCGTCGTGCGGAGCCGCATCGTCAAGCGCCGCGGTCAGCTGCAGGCGGTGTGCGAGCCCGGTGCTCCCAACGCCGAGACGCTGGTGGAGCTTGAGGCCGAGGACGGTCCCTACCGGCTGACACCGCGCACCGGACGCACCCACCAGCTGCGGGTGCACATGGCTTCGCTGGGAGTGCCGATCACGGGAGATCCGTTGTACCCCAACGTGATTGACGTGGCAGCGGATGACTTCAGCACACCGCTGCAGTTGCTGGCGCAACGCATCGCGTTCGACGATCCGCTCACCGGGTTGCGCCGGGACTTCGTCAGCCGGCGCCGTCTAGCCGCGGTTTAGTGCGGGGACGCGCGGGTCCGTCAGACCCTGCTGGATGCCCTGGTTCACGTGGTCGGTGAAGCCCGGGCTGTCAGACGGAGCTTGCTCTTGGCAGCCACAGCTGAGGACGCCGAACAGGGTCGGGTCTGCGCCGGCCGGTGCCGCCACCCCGACTGCGGCTCCGAATGCGATAACGGCGCTAACGAAAACTTTCGTGATCAACAGGTCAGGTCTCCACAGATTCAACTCAAAAAGATTTATCGCTGTCCTGGAATGCTAGGTGCTGCGGGCCTCCAGATACCCGCCCGTCGACCCGATGCGATCAGAATTTAACGAGACGTATACAAGCCCGAGTCTAGGAGGCGTGCTTCGGGCAATACGTGGCCACGGCCAGGCCGACGAAGAATCCCGCGTGGTAGCCGTCCAGATTGCTGTTTTTGGTCACGTCGGTCGCGACCTGCAGCTGCGTCCTGCCGAGATCGAGTTCGTCGCAGACCTCGTGACCGGCGACGATCGCGGACTGCGGTGAGGCGAAGTTGATGCCCTTGGCGTTCAACGCCCCTGTGAACGTGTTGTCGGCGGCAGCATCGGCATCGGCGATCGCCGCTGTGGGGCTGCCAAACGCCACGAGCATCGGCAGGAACCCGGCGGCCACGATACGGGCGGGCGTCATGACAGGACCTCCCGTTAGTAGAAGCGCCGTTGCTTCTCCACAGCAATGAACCGCTACAGCGATCATCGCAGGGCGGTGCGGCCCAAGTGGCTCTTTTCGATCAGTTGGTCGGAGGCTTCTCCGCGGGGCCTTCCTCGGGAATGTACTGCGGGCAGTACACGTTGATGGCCGCGCCGACGAAGTAGCCGCTGTGGTAGGCGGGCATCGTGCTGTTGTTCAGCACGTCGGTGGCGACTTCGTTCGGCGACTCCCCGCCGTCAAGTTTGTCGCACACCGAATGAGCCGCCGCGATCGCGTGCGCCGGGGCAACGTGGTCGCTGATGCCCTCGGAGTTCAACAACGCGAGGAACTTGTTGTCGTTGGTGTCGGCCTGAGCGGTCTGGACTGCAGCCAGTGGGCCAATCATCGCGACCGCGACAGCCACAAGAAGACGCGTAATCATTCGGGTGCTCCCTGAAGTGAGAAGACTAGCTGAGGCCACGTCGGCCGACAGCAAGCGTTGGCGGTTGGTCTTTTCTGCGCTCTGACATTTTCGGCCGCGCATCGCGATTCGTGCAACCAAGGTTCCGATCGGCAGGCACTTGTACATCGGCTGTTCACTCGCTGGTTAGTTCGTCGAATGCGACCGGGCGGGGCGCGGCGAAACCGCCAGGCCGCTGCGGGTGAAACGCGCGGCGGTCGGTAATTTGACGTCATGCCGTGGGCGCGACTGCTTTGGATCGGCGTCCTCGCGCTATCTCTGGTCGGCTGCGGCGGGCGGCCGGTCTCGGCCGCCGGTGCCCGGGACGAGACCGGCACGTTGCAATTCGGCGGCCTGAACCGGACCTATCGCGTGCATGTCCCGCCCGGTTCCGCCGCTGGTCTGGTGCTCAATCTGCACGGCGGCGGGGGCACCGGGGTCGGGCAGGAGGGTCTCTCCGACTTCGACGCCGTCGGCGACGTCAACAACCTGGTGGTGGTCTATCCCGACGGGTACGACAAGAGTTGGGCCGACGGGCGGGCCGCTTCGCCGGCCGACCGTCATCACATCGACGACGTCGGCTTCCTGGTCGCGTTGACGAGCAAGCTGGTCACGGAGTTCGGCGTGGCTCCGGGGCGGGTATTCGTCACCGGAATGTCCAACGGCGGGTTCATGGCCAACAAATTGGGTTGTGATCGCGCTGATGTTTTTGCCGCGATCGCGCCGGTCGCGGGCACTCTCGGCGTCGGTGTGGCGTGCAATCCGTCGCGGCCGGTATCGGTCCTGGCTGCGCACGGAACCGCCGATCGGCTGGTGCCGTTCAACGGCGGGGCCGTGCACGGCCGCGGGGGAGTCAGCCACGCGATCTCGGCCTCGGCCATGGTCGACAAGTGGCGCTCGGTCGACGGGTGTCAGGGCGAGCCGTCGAAACAGGAACTGCCCGACGTCGGAGACGGCACCTTCGTTCAGAGCCTCGACTCCACGGGCTGCGCGGCGTCCACCGAGGTGGTCTTCTACCGGATCGACAACGGCGGGCACACCTGGCCGGGCGGCAAGCAATATCTGCCGCAGGCCGTCATCGGGCCGACCACCCGCGCGTTCGACGCCTCGGAAGTGATCGCACAGTTTTTCCTGACACATGCCCGGGACTAGCGCAGCCGGGATTACGCTTGTTTCGAAAAGATGTCCAATGTTCCAGGGGTTTTCTTGGCTCGGTAATCCCACGGTCGGTGCAATGTTCCAAGATGTGAGGTGTCATGGAGTTCACAGCATTGCCGCCCGAGGTGACCTCTGCGCTCATTCACTCGGGACCCGGTGCGGACTCACTCATTGAAGCCTCCGGGGCTTGGCAACGGCTGGCGACGAGTCTGGAGGACTCGGCGGGCGTCAACACCGCGACGCTGACATCCCTGATTGGCACCTGGCAGGGTCCGTCGGCGGCCGCGATGACCCAGGCCGTCGAGCCCTATCTCAGCTGGTTACGCACCACCGCGCAGCAATGCCAGCAGATGGCCGTCGCGGCGCAGGACGCCGTCGCGGCCTACAACTCCGCCCGGGCCTCGGTGGTCCCGGTCGCCTCGGTCACCGCCAATAGGACGCGGCTCAAGCAGTTGTTGGCCACCAATCGGTTCGGGATCAACCTGCCCGCCATCGCCCAAACCGAGGACGACTACCTGGACATGTGGGCCAACAACTCGGCGGCGATGAGCCGGTATGAGGCGGCCTCGGCGCAAGCGACCACCTTGCCGAAGTTCTCCTCGCCGCTGTCGATCACCAATTCGGCCGGGGCGACCGCGCAGGCCGGTGCGGCGTCCAGCGCGGCCGCGACGACTGCCACGACGTCGGTACAGTCGCTCCTGTCGCAAATTCAGGCCTTCGACCCCCAAGCCGGCTGGTTCGGGCTGGCGAACACCTACGCCAACCAGTTCATTTCGTCCGGGTTCCCGATCAACCTGCTCAGCTACGCGGCGCAGAACACGTCGGCCCAGGCCCTTCAGACCGTGGGCGGCGACATCGGCACCGGGCTGTCGGAGGGTCAGGCGGCGTTAGGTGGAGCCGGGGCGGGCGCCCTGGGCGGTATCGGCAAGTTCGGTGCGGCCGGGCTGTCGGCCGAGCCCACCGCGGCGATCGGCATCGGCGTCTCCATGGGCAAGCTGACCGCGCCTCCCGCGGTGGTGGGGCTGCTGCCCGCATCGCAGGTGCCGGTGCAACTCACGTCGGCGGCCACCCCGATCGTCGGATCGGACTCCGGGTTCCCCATACCGCCGCTGATGCCGCCGCCGATCTCGTCGGCCGGCAGCGGTTGGCGCAAACGCAAACAGCAGAAGTACGACGACATTTCGATCGGCGCGGAGCTCAAGGGAACGGTGATGCCCCGCCCTCCGTCAGCCGGCTGAGCGCAGCGCTTTACTGGGCGTGCCGCGGGCAGAACGCGGCGATGCTGACCCCGACGAAAAACCCGGCGTGGTAGCCGTCCAGGTTACTGTTTTTCGTCACATCGTTGGCGACGTCGGACGACTGCCGGCCGAGGTCGAGTTCGTCGCAGACCTCGTGGCCGGCGACGATTGCGGCCTGCGAGGAGGCGAAGTTGATGCCCTTGGCCTTGAGCGCTGACAGGAATGTGTCATCGACGGCGTCGGCACGCGCGAAGGGGGTTGTCACTCCCGCGGTGCCGAGCAGCCCGACCAACACGAAAAGGCCGGCCAGCGATCGCACTGTCCTGGGCAAACGCACTCGAATGGCCGTCCTTTCTTCAAGCCGCCGACAAGGGATCATTACATGCGTCACGCAGTCTCGTGAAACCCTATGCGCCACCCGGGCTGTGTCGGTTGATCGATAACTCGAGGGCCATGCGGTGTGCGTTCAGCGTTGGCAGGCCGGACACCAATACGCCACTCGCTCAGCGGTGTCGTCGAATTCGATGCGGGTTCCGCAGCGGCGGCACGGCTGCCGCGCGCGCCCGTATACCCAAAGCTGTCGGCCGGCCCGGGTGTCACCGGTGGTGCAGCGGTTCCACCGGAAGCGGTTGCTCCAGAGCATCTGCTGCGCACGGGTGAGTAGGCGCACCGGATCGGTGAGCGCGCTCACCGGCGCGGTCGGCAGGTGCCCGCCGACGAAACACAGTTCGTTGCAGTAGACGTTGCCGACCCCGGCCAGCACCCGCTGGTCCAGCAGCGCCTCGGCCAGCGGGCGATCCGGTCGTGCCAGCAGGTTGGCCGCGGCGAGCCGGGGATCCCAGTCCTCGCCGAGCAGATCGGGTCCCAGGTGTGCCACCGCGTCGCCGTCGTGGTCGCGCTCGAGGATCTCAAGGATGCCCAGGTCGACACCGACCGCGCGAACTTCGTTGGTCTCCAAGATGATTCGTGCTTTGTGATCCACTTTGACCGTACGGTTTCCGACCCGCCAGCTGCCGTCCATCTTCAGATGTGAATGGATGCTGGCCGGCCCGACCCGGATGAACAGGTGCTTGCCCCGGCTGAGCACCTCGTCAACCACGTGCCCGGTGAGGTCGACGGTGGCGTACCGGGGCACCCGGACGTCGCAGCGGGTGAGCGTCTGGCCGGCCAGGTGCTCGCGCAGGCTGGCCGCGGTGTGCCAGACGGTGTCACCTTCGGGCATGGCTCAGCGCAGCCGCATTCCACGCGGCGTGCGGGCGAAGCCGGCGTCCGAGAGTGCGTCTGCCACCGAGCCGGGCACGCCCTGGTGCTGCAGCGCCGGCGCGCCATTGATCCGCTCGACCAGGATGGCTGCGACGCGGCGTGCGGCGACCAGGTCGGCCAGTGCCGTGGCCGCCGCATGGTCGGCGGCGGGA
This sequence comes from uncultured Actinomycetota bacterium, assembly GCA_963758775.1. GTDB lineage: Bacteria > Actinomycetota > Actinomycetes > Mycobacteriales > Mycobacteriaceae > Mycobacterium. The sequence continues at coordinate 227,624 of CAVWWU010000006.1, read as the reverse complement.
TCGCTGGTGAAGGTCAGCAGCGAGCGTCCACCGCGCTCGAGGAACCAGGCCAGGGCGCCGTCCACCAGCACGACCAGCGCCCCGGCCTTGCGGCCCGGACGGGCCGCGCCCTCGGTGGCCGGCTCGGGCCACGGCAGCGCCGCGCCGTATGGATTGGCCGGGTCCGCGGCGGCCAGCACGAGCGCACGGTAGTCGGGCCGTTCCGGGTCGACACCGTCGAGGTAGCTGCGCAGCCGGTCGACGGTGGACGCGACGGCGAACTGGGCCCCGCCCAGCGACTCGACGAAATAGCCGCGCTGGCACCTGCCGGCTTCCTCGAACGTGCTCAGCACCTTATAGAGGGTGGCGAACCCGCCGGGCACGCCCTCAGCGGCCACCGCGCCCTTGGTCAGCACACCGTGGCGGTTCATCAGCAGTTCGGCTTGGTAGTGGGCACGCAGGGTGGAATCCGGCTCGGGGGCGGGCAGGGCCGACCACCGGCCGGCCACGGTCGGGTCGGTGCTGCGGTGCTGCGGGTTGGCGATGCTGTACCGGCTCAGCCGTGGCGGGCGGTTCGCCCGGTGCGCGGGGGCGGACCGTTTGCGGTTGCCGGTGCCGGCCAGCAGGGCACGCACCGGGGCGAACGTGTCGCCCGTGACGTGGCCGGCCCAGATCAGTTCCCACAGCGCGGCTTTGAGCTCTGTTTCGCCGTGTCCGTCCTGTGCCAGCTGTCGGAAGAAGTACGCGCCGCCGCCCGCGAGGGTGTCCAGCACCGCCCGGTGCGTGTCGGTCAGGTCGATCTCGGCGGGGGCGGGCAGTGTCAAGGCCGCCGAATCGGCGACGTGCAGTGCGATCCAGCCGTCGCTGCCCGAGATCGAACCCGCGCCCGACCAGGTGACCTCCCCGGAGGCGAGGAGCTCGTCGAGCATCGCGGGGGAGTAGTCACGGATCCGGGGCCCGAGCACCAGCGGTTCGATGGCCGATGCCGGGATGCGGACGCCGGCCAGCTGGTCGATCACCGCCACCAGCCCGTCCGGACCAGAGTTGGTGGCGCCCACCCGATGCCAGGCCGGCAGGAATCGCGCGTAGGCGGTGGTGCTGACCGGCTCCACCTGGGCGCGCAGCGCGGCCAGCGACCGACGCCGCAGGATGCGCAGCACCTCGGCGTCGCACCACTGCTCGCCGCCGCCGCCGCCAGAGGTCAGGCCCAGCTCCGTCGCGGAGACGAAGTCGCCGCGCACCAGCCGTCCTCCGGAAGTCCCCGAGTCGGACAGCCGGCTCAGGACGTCGGCCGTCACCCGCAATCCCAGGCCGAACCGGGCCGCGACCTCGGCGGTGGTGAACGGGGTGTGGGTGCGCGCGTAGCGGCCCAGCAGCTCGCCCAGCGGGTCGGCCACCTCCTCGGTGAACGTGGCCGGTACGCCGAGCGGCACCGCAACCCCAACCGCATCGCGCAGCCGGCCGATGTCCTCGACGGCTACCCACCAGCTGCGGCCGGCGAACGACACGGTCAGCGCGCGCCGGGCGGCGCGCAGGCCCTCCAGCCAGCCACGCCACGTCGGTAGCGGCGGACGCGCGGCCGCGATCTCCTCTTCGGTGAGCGGCCCCAGCAGCCGCAGCAGGTCGGCGATCGCCTCGGCGTCGCGGGCGAGCCGGTCGTCGGACAGGTGCTGCAGCTGGCGGCCGGTCGCGGCGATCACCTCGGGATCGAGCAGCTCGCGCAGCTCGACGCGGCCCAGCAGCTGGGCGAGCAGCGTGCTGTCCAGCGAGAGCGCCGCGGCGCGGCGCTCGGCCAGCGGGCTGTCGCCCTCGTACATGAACGCGCCGACATAGCCGAACAACAGCGACGCCGCGAACGGCGACGGCTGCGTGGTTTCGGCCTCCAACACCCGCACCCGACGCGCCGGCGATGCCGTTCATCAGTTCGACCACCGCGGGCACGTCATAGACGTCCTGCAGGCATTCCCTGACCGTCTCCAGCACGATCGGGAAGTCGGGGTATTTACGCGCCACGTCCAGGAGCTGGGCCGCGCGCTGGCGCTGATGCCACAGCGGGGAGCGGCGGCCGGGATGCCGGCGCGGCAGCAGCAGCGCCCGCGCCGCGCACTCGCGGAACCGCGACGCGAACAACGCCGACCCGCCCACCTCGGCGGTGACGATCGGGTCGATCTCGTCGGCGTCGAACACGAACAATTCGGCGCCCGCCGGGGTTTCATCGAGAGTGTCGGGCAGGCGCACCACGATGCCGTCGTCGGACGCGGTCGGTTTCTCGTCGATGCCGTAGCGTTCGCGCAGCCGCCGGCCCACGGCCAGCGCCAGCGGTCCGTGAACCCGCAGCCCGTACGGCGAATGCAGGATCACTCGCCAGTCGCCCAGCTCGTCGCGGAAACGCTCGACCAACAGGGTGGTGTCGGTGGGCACCACGGTGGTGGCGGTGCGTTGATCCTCCAGCAACACCCACAGGTTGTCGGTTGCGTAGTCGTCGAAACCCAAGGCAGCGCAACGCTTGTCGAACGCGTCGCGACCCAGGCCGGCCAGCTCGCCGGTGAACGCCCCCAGCGCGGCGCCCAGCTCGGCGGGGCGCCCGACGCCGTCGCCGTGCCAGAACGGCAGCCGGGCCGGCTGGCCCGGTGCGGGAATCACCAGCACCCGGTCGTGGGTTATCTCGGTGATCCGCCAGCTGGTGGCCCCCAGCGAGATCACGTCGCCGGGGCGCGACTCGTACACCATCTCCTCGTCGAGTTCGCCTACCCGCGACGGTTTTCCGGACTCTTCAACAGAAGAAGCCAGGTAGACGGTGAACATCCCGCGATCGGGGATGGCGCCGCCGGAGGTGACGGCCAGCCGCTGCGCGCCGGGCCGCGCCGTCAGAGTGCCGGTGTCGCGGTCGTAGACCAGTCGCGGTCGCAGCTCGGCGAACTCGGTGGACGGGTACTTTCCGCTCAACAGGTCCAGGGTGGCCTCGAAGACGCTGCGCGGCAGCGTGGCGAACGGGGCCGCTCGCCGCACGGTGTCGAACCACCGGTCGGCGTTCAGCGGCTCCAGCGCCGACGCCGCCACGGTGTGTTGCGCCAAGATGTCCAGCGGGTTGGCGGGCACGCGCATCGTCTCGATCTCGCCGGCCAGCATGCGCTGCACGCTGACGGCGCAGCCGATCAGGTCGGTGCGGTGCTTGGGGAACAGCACCCCGCGGGAGACCTCGCCGACCTGGTGTCCGGCCCGCCCGATGCGCTGCAGGCCGCTGGCCACCGACGGCGGCGCCTCCACCTGGATCACCAGGTCGACCGCCCCCATGTCGATGCCGAGCTCCAGGCTCGACGTCGCCACCACCGCCTTCAGCTGCCCGCGCTTGAGCGCCTCCTCGACGACGGCGCGCTGCTCCTTGCTGACCGACCCGTGATGGGCGCGGGCCAGCTCGGGGGGCGCGCCGAACGTCTGCCCGCTACCCATGACGTGGGCCGGCGCGCCGCCGGCCACCTTCGGGTTGGTCTGGGCCGCGAGCTCGGCGCCGCTGCGTTCGGCGTGAATTTCGTTGAGCCGCGAGGTAAGTCGTTCGGCCAGCCGCCGCGAATTGGCGAACACGATCGTCGAGCTGTGCGCCTCGATCAGGTCAACCAGCCGTGCCTCGACGTCGGGCCAGATGGTGTTGTCCGCCAGGTTGGCCATGTCGGGCACCGGCACCTGCACGGTCAGCTCGACGGTCTTGGCCGATGGGGGAGCCACGATGGTGGTGGGGAGGCCGCCGGACAGGAATCGCGCGAGTTCCTCGGGCGGGCGCACGGTCGCCGACAACCCGATGCGCTGCGCGGGCCGGCCGGACCGTAACTCGTCGAGGCGTTCCAGCGACAGCGCCAGGTGCGCGCCGCGCTTGCCGGCGGCGATGGCGTGAATCTCGTCGACGATGACGGTCTGCACGCCGGCCAGGGTTTCGCGCGCGGCCGACGTCAGCATCAAGAACAGCGACTCCGGGGTGGTGATCAGCACGTCGGGCGGTGAGCTGATGAGCTGCCGGCGTTGCGCGGGCGGGGTGTCTCCCGAGCGGACCCCGACGCTGATGTCGGGCGGCGGCTCACCGCGCCACTCGGCGATCCGGGTCAACCCCGCCAGCGGGGTGCGCAGGTTGCGTTCGACGTCGACGGCCAGGGCCTTGAGCGGGGATACGTACAGCACCCGGGTGCCGGGCGGCCGCTCGCGCGCGCCGGCCAACTCGTCCAACGCCCACAGGAACGCGGCCAGCGTCTTGCCGGACCCGGTCGGCGCGACGACGAGGGTGTTGTTCCCGTCGGCGATGGCAGCCCAGGCGTCGGCCTGCGCGGTGGTGGGTGCGGCGAAGGTGCTGGTGAACCATTCGCGGGTGATCGCGCTGAACCGACTCAGCGGTTCAGCCGATGTGGTGCTCACCTAGCCATGGTGCCAACAGCCACCGACACGATGTCTATCTCACGGCAGTACGGGGGGCCCTCAGGGCCGCGTCGGCCAGTTCGTCGGGAATGTCCGGCACCCGGGCGATCATGTCCAGCAGGGCGTGCGCACAGGCGTCGGCGAGCCGGTCGGCGCTGGTCGTGGGGTCCATGATCCGCTGCCGGCAGATCTCGAAGGTCATCGTGATCCAGCCTTGAATGATCACTCGCAGGTCGCGTCCGACGTCTGGTTCCAGGGTCTTGCCCGGGGTCGCACCGACGAACTCGCCGATGCGGCCCATGATGTGGTCCATCTGGCGGTTCTTGGCTTCGTCGTCGATGCCGAGCAGGACCGGGTCGGACCGGCCGAGGCCGACGTATGCGGCCCACGCGGCCTCCGGGTTCTGCTCGTGGTAGGCCATGTAGGCCAGCACGCCCAGCCTGATCTCTTCGAAAAACGTCAGGCCGGTGGGTGGCAGTTCGTTGGTGGCCTGGTACAGCCGGTCGGCCTCGTCCTTCACCACCGCGGCGAAGAACGCGCGCTTATCCGGGAAGTAGTGGTACATCAACGCGCGAGAAACCCCAGCCCGCTCAGCGATCTCGTCGATGCGCACCTCGTCATAAGGCCGCTTTCCGAAGACCTCCGCCCCCAAAGCGAGCAGCTCAGCTCGGCGGTCCTCGGGGGATAGCCGCCTCCTGGCTGTCATGTGTCAGATAGTACTCACAACGGATAAGCGGTCCGCTCAGAATCCAACTAGCCGGACTCGGCCTCCGCGACGCCATCGCCGAGGCGGTAGCCGGGGTGCGTGCAACGGCGACGGGTCGGGCCGAACCGGCCTCCGTCGACAAGCGTTTTACCGTGCTCACGGTGGGTATTCCGAACCGGGCGATGCGAAAATGTAATGAATCCGCTAAGCAAAGCGAACTAGCTAGCGGCTGATTTGCCAGCAGCCGGACGTGGGATACGAGGGACACCATGCACAGGGTGCATCAGCGGTCAGATGGTGATCGCCTGGGTCAGCAGGACGGTGAGGTTCGAGCCGCCCTGCGGTTCGTGGTCGTCGCAACCCTTGCCGGCGCCGGGTTCGTCGTCCTGGCCGCGGCATGGGTCAGCACCTGTGGCGGGATGAGCGTCGACACGGTGGCCTGTGGTCCGCCGGAGCGGACGCTGCTGGCGTTCGGGGGCCCACTGATCTTGCTGGGCGCCGGGTTGTGGGCGTTTTTGCGGACTTACCGAGTGTGGCGTGACGAGGGCACCTGGTGGGGATGGCACGGCGCCGGCTGGTTCCTGTTGACGTTGATGGTCATCACGCTCTCGATGAGCGTCCCGCCCATCGCCGGCCCGGTAATGGCTCTCTAGCTAGCGCGAAACCTGTTGGTGTGCGCCGCTTGCAGCGTCCGCGTGATTCCACTTCTCGTCGATGCGGGTCACCCGGCGGGATTCCACGACAAACCACAGCGTCGCGGCCACCGTCGCGAGGACGGCGACGAGCACCGTTGTGGCAAGCCACTCGTAGTGGTGGTAGGCGGCGGCGGCCAAGGCGCCGATCACCCCGGACAACGCGACGGCGAGCAGGATGAACCCGGGCCAGAAGAGGTTGTCCTTCATGGTGATCCCGGCATGCGGTTGTGTGGTCCGGAAATGATCCGTCGGGTCGTGATGCCTGTCGCCCATTACCCCTCCTACCCCTCCTTAACGGGGACGAACGTGTCGGGCAATGAGATCGCGCCCACCGTCGTCACAAGCCACACCACCACGGTGGCGGCGATCCAGGAGGTGGCGCCGCGAATGACCAGGCCGTGCGTCCACACGGTGGCGAGGTTCAACGCCACGAACGTCAATATCAGGCCCGTGCCCCCCAGCAGCAGCGAGGCATATCCGTGCGGCAACCGCGCGATCACCAGGGACAAGACCGCCTGCGTCACCGAGAACGTCGCCACCGCGACGACGAACCCCGACGCCGACACCGACACGTGAGGGACCACCCAGGCTGCCACCAGCAGTCCGATCGCCCAAGATCCCAGAAGCACAACCGCCCGAGGCAGGATTTGCCTCATCGCATAAGTGTAGGACGCGAAGATAGAGCTGTTAAGAACTTCACTGGCCATATCTCGCCTGTTGCTGGGTTATTCGCCCCGCCGAGCGGGTATGAGGCTTAGACCATGAATGAGTCTCGGCGGTCATGCGTTAGCGTAGGTACTCCGTCTTGGACAAATGACGCAAACGACGCAAACGACGAAAGCCTTCAGATGCCCACAGCCACCCCGATCGGCGGTGATCGTGACTGACCGGCTCGAACAAAGCGTCCAGGGCGCGTTCCGTGAGGATTTCCCAGAGGAGCACAGTGCCAGTAAGACGTTGCCGGGAGAGCAGATGATCGACGCCGAATCGCGGGCCAACAAACGTCCACCAGGCCCGCGTGCCGTGGAACTGCACGTTGCTGCCCGCTTGGAGAACTTGGCGATGCTGCGCACGCTGGTCGGCGCGATCGGCACCTTTGAGGACCTGGATTTCGATGCCGTCGCCGACCTGAGGCTCGCGGTGGACGAAGTGTGCACCCGGTTGATCCGCTCGGCGACCCCGGATGCGACGCTCGTCGTCATCGTCGATCCCCGCGAGGACGCGCTGGTGGTGGAGGCTTCCGCGGCCTGCGACACCCACGACGTGGTGGCGCCGGGCAGCTTCAGCTGGCACGTCCTGACCTCGCTGGCCGACGATGTGCAGACTTTCCACGACGGTCGCGATCCCGATGAGTCCGGCAGTGTCTTCGGCATCACACTGACGGCGCGACGGGCGGCCTCCAGCAGGTGACTTCGCGAGAAGCCGGCGATTCACCTTCCCGACCTAATGAATACGCCGATGTCCCGGACATGTTCCGTGAGCTGGCTACCTTTGCTGCGGACTCGACGGAATTCCAGCGCCACCGCGACAAGATCGTGGAGCGGTGCCTACCGCTGGCCGATCACATCGCCCGGCGGTTCGAGGGCCGCGGGGAACCGCGCGACGACCTGGTTCAGGTCGCCCGGGTCGGTCTGGTCAACGCGGTGGTGCGCTTCGACGTGGAAACCGGCTCGGACTTCGTCTCGTTCGCGGTGCCCACGATCATGGGCGAGGTCCGGCGGCACTTCCGCGACAACAGCTGGTCGGTCAAGGTCCCTCGCCGCCTGAAGGAACTGCACCTACGGCTGGGCGCGGCGACCGCCGATCTTTCGCAGCGGCTCGGCCGGGCGCCCACGGCGACCGAACTCGCCGAAGAGCTCGGCATGGACCGCGAGGAGGTCGTCGAGGGTCTGGTCGCGGGCAGCTCCTACAACACCCTGTCCATCGACAGCGCCGGCGGCGGGAACGACGACGACGACGCCCGCGCGATCGCAGACACGTTGGGTGATGTCGACACCAGCCTCGACCGGATCGAAAACCGTGAGGCCCTAAGGCCATTGCTCGAGGCGCTGCCGGAGCGCGAGCGAATGGTGTTGGTGCTCAGGTTTTTCGAGAGCATGACGCAAACGCAAATCGCCGAGCGGGTCGGCATCTCACAGATGCACGTGTCGCGCTTGCTGGCGAAATCGCTAACGCGGCTGCGGGACCAACTGGAGTAGGGGCCGCGCGTCCCCGTTTTTCACGCCGCCTTTGGAGCTGTCGAAAACAGGCTCCTCCGAAACGAATTTCGGCAGCGAATCGGTGGTCGGAAGGGTCTTGTCCGGATCGCAGATCCGCAGCACCCGCTCCGCCGCGCGCCCCGCTACCAAAACCCACGGCACGCCCGCGCCCGAGCACACCACGTTGATTCGATGTAACGCCGAAAAGCCTGCGGTCCCAAAGAAATTCAGGCCACGCAGGTCTATGATCACATGAGCCGAATCGCGGATGGCGCGCTCGACAAACGCGGTGATCTGGTTGGCATTCGCGGCGTCCAACTCGCCTTGTGCGGTGATCAGAGTGGCCGACGGGCCGGGGCGAACGCTGAATTCCGCGCTGCCGCTGCGTTGCCAAGATTGGGTCACAGTCATGCTGGCTCCCCTTGATTGGTGGGGTGTTGCTGTGGATCACGCCAGCTGCAACGGGCACTCCGGGGGGCAGGGGATCCGCCTTCCCGGCGCGCTGCTGACGCTCATCCGGGCGGCTGTGAACTCAACCTGTTAACGAACACTACCCGTGGTCGGCCGGACCTACAACGTGAGCCGGTGGAAGACCGTGTCGACAGTGTTGACGGTGTCGGGCTATTTGATCTCGGCCAGCACCGTGCCCTGGGTGATCGCGGCGCCCGCCTCCACCGCGAGCCCGGTGATGGTGCCCTCCTTGTGCGCGGTGACCGGGTTCTCCATCTTCATCGCCTCGAGGACCACCACCAGGTCGCCGACGGCGACTTGCTGGCCTTCCTCGACCGCGACCTTGACGACCGTGCCCTGCATGGGCGCGGTCACCGCGTCACCGGAGGCGGCCGCGCCGCCGTGCGAGCCGCGCTTGCGGGCCTTGGGCTTCTTTCTGATCACACCGCCGGCCCCACCGACAGCGCCGCCGCCGTTGGAGAGGGCCAGGTCGCCGGGCAGCGAGACCTCGAGCCGGCGCCCGTCGACTTCGACGACCACCTTTTGCCGCGGCTGTGTCTCCTCGTCGTCCAGGGGCTCGCCGCCGGTGAAGGGCTCGACCTTGTTGTCCCACTCGGTCTCGATCCAGCGGGTGTGCACCGTGAAGCCGTTATCGTCGCCGATGAACGCCGGGTCGGAGACCACGGCGCGGTGGAACGGGATGACCGTCGCCAGGCCCTCGACGTGGAATTCGTCCAGCGCGCGACGCGAGCGCGCGAGCGCCTCCTCCCGGGTGGCGCCGTAGACGATCAGCTTGGACAGCATCGAGTCGAACTGACCTCCGATCACCGAACCGGCCTCCACGCCCGAATCCAGGCGCACGCCTGGCCCGGTGGGGATGTCGTAGCGGGTCACGGGGCCGGGGGCGGGCAGGAAGCCGCGGCCGGCGTCCTCGCCGTTGATCCGGAATTCGATGGCATGCCCGCGCGGGGTCGGGTCCTCGGTGATGTCGAGCTTCTCGCCGTTGGCGATCTTGAACTGCTGCAACACCAGGTCGATGCCGGCGGTCTCCTCGGTGACCGGGTGCTCGACCTGCAGGCGGGTGTTGACCTCGAGGAACGAGATCAGGCCGTCCTGGCCGACCAGGTACTCGACGGTGCCGGCGCCGTAGTAGTGCGCCTCCTTGCAGATCCGCTTGGCGGATTCGTGGATCTCCTTGCGCTGCGCGTCCGTCAGGAACGGCGCGGGAGCCTCCTCGACCAGCTTCTGGAAGCGGCGCTGCAGGGAGCAGTCGCGGGTTCCGGCGACGACGACGTTGCCGTGCTGGTCGGCGATCACCTGCGCCTCGACGTGGCGCGGCTTGTCCAGGTAGCGCTCGACGAAGCATTCGCCGCGGCCGAACGCCGCGACGGCCTCGCGGGTGGCCGACTCGAACAGCTCGGGGATCTCCTCGATGCTGCGGGCCACCTTCATACCGCGGCCACCGCCGCCGAAGGCGGCCTTGATCGCGACCGGCACGCCGTACTCCTTGGCGAAGGCCACCACCTCGTCGGCGTCCTTGACGGGGTCGGGGGTGCCGGGCACCAGCGGCGCCTGCGCGCGGGCCGCGATGTGGCGGGCGGTGACCTTGTCACCGAGGTCGCGGATCGACTGCGGGCTGGGCCCGATCCAGATCAGGCCGGCGTCGAGCACCGCCTGGGCGAAATCGGCGTTCTCCGAAAGGAATCCGTAGCCCGGGTGGATCGCGTTGGCACCCGATTTCGCCGCCGCGTCCAGCAGCTTGCCGAAGTCCAGGTAGGACTCCGCCGAGGTCTGGCCGCCCAGGGCGAACGCCTCGTCGGCCAGGCGCACGTGCGGCGCGTCGGCGTCGGGCTCGGCGTACACCGCCACGCTGGGCAGGCCCGCGTCGCGGGCCGCGCGGATCACCCGGACAGCGATCTCGCCGCGGTTGGCGACGAGCACCTTGGCGATCCTCGAGCTGGCGTGATTGGCCACTGCGCCTCCTGTAGCTTTTCCGTCTTTAAGAGAATTTCTTACAAGTCTTGTCCCGGGAAGTTTAGGCGGCGCGCCGTGAGCGCTCTTACCCGGTCTCAAATCCGTCGGTGATCAGGCCGCCTCTCGCAGCCGGCGTTTGATCCGGGCCAGCATGGCCGACATGCCGCGCAGCCGAAGCGGGCTGATCAGAGCCGCCAGACCCAGATCGCTGTAGAAATCCTCGGGCACCGCCAGGATGGCGGCCGCGGGCTGTTCGTCGAGGCCGGCGGCCAGTATCGAGGCGAATCCGCGGGTGGTCGGCGCTTCGGGAGGGGCGCTGAAGTGCAACCGCACCCGGTCCGGATCGTGGGCGTCGACGTGCAAGAACAGCGGCGACTGGCATTCGGGCACCGGTTCCATCGCCGCTTCTTCCAGGTCCGCGGGCAGCGGCGGCAGTTCGTTGGCGAATTCCAGCAGCAGATTGAGCTTGTCCTGGCCCTGAACTTCGGCGAAGTCGGACACCACCTCGGCCAGCGGCGCGGGAAGACTCATCAGACCGGCACTACTCCAGGAGACTCGCCCGCAACGATCGGCACCCGCACGGCGTTGCCCCACTCGGTCCACGACCCGTCGTAGTTGCGTACGCCAGGCTTGCCCAGCAGATGCGTCAGCACGAACCAGGTGTGGCTGGACCGCTCGCCGATGCGGCAGTAGACCACGGTCTTGTCGTCCGGCTGGATGAACCCGTACAGCTCCTCGAGCTCGGCGCGGCCGCGGAATCGACCGGTCTCGTCGGCCGCCTTGGCCCACGGGATCGACCTGGCGGTGGGGATGTGGCCGGCGCGCAGCGCCCCCTCCTCCGGGTAGTCGGGCATGTGGGTGCGCTTGCCGGTGTACTCCTCGGGTGAGCGCACGTCGATCAGCGGTTGGGTGCCCAGGATGGCCAGCACGTCATCCTTGAACGCGCGGATCGGTTCGTCGTTGCGCTGCACGACGGGATAGCCGGTCGACGTGTTGGTCGGGACGGCCAGTGTGGTGTCGCGGCGTTCGGAGAGCCACAGGTCGCGCCCGCCGTTGAGCAGTCGCACGTCGGGGTGGCCGAACAATGTGAAGACCCACAGGGCGTAGGCCGCCCACCAGTTGTTCTTGTCGCCGTAGATCACCACGGTGTCGTCGCGGGAGATGCCCTTGCGGTTCATCAGGTCGGCGAACTGCTCGCCGTCGATGTAGTCGCGGACGCGGGGATCGTTGAGGTCGGTGTGCCAGTCGATCTTCACCGCGCCGGGGATGTGGCCGACGTCGTAGAGCAGAACGTCTTCGTCGGATTCCACGATCACCAGGCCGGGGGTGCCCATCCGGCCGGACAGCCAGTCGGCGGTGACGAGCCGTTCGGGGTGGGCGTACTCCGAGAGCGTGGGACTGGGATCTGCGGGAAGCGGCACATGGTCGAGCCTACCGTTGGGGCCAGGGCGCTTTCGGCCCAGCTATGTCTGCGGCCGGGCGCCGAGGATGCCGTGGAAGAGGGCGTCGCGCAGGGCGCGTTCCCGTGGATCGCTCCAGGGATGAAAACCCAACCTGTTCATCACGTAACCGAATCCGATGCCCGTGTCCGGATCCGCCATCCCGAACGAGCCTCCGGTTCCGGGCGTCCCGAACGCCTTGTCCGACGACCCGAATATGAACTTCGGAAATGGCTTGCAGAAGCCGAGTGAGAACGCGGAGTCGATGTGCAGCACCTTGTCGCGCCGTCCCTTGACGGGGGGTGCGGCGGGGGTGGCCAGAGAGCCGAGAACGTCTGGTGTCAAACCGATTTCGGCGCCACCCGCCGCGGCGCAGCCGTAGAGTTTGGCCAGCGACCGCGCCGTGCCGATCCCGTTCGCGGCCGGGATCTCGACCGCGAGCAGCCCGTCGCGGTTGAGGTCGGCCGGGTCCCGCAGGCCGGGTACCAGGAATGCGCGACCGGTGAGGCTGAACGGATTGAGCAGGCCGCGGACCAAACCCGCCGGCATGGTGTTGAGGTGCAGCAGCGCCTCGGACCTGCGCCAGCCGTGCAGGTGCGCCAGCCGGCCGCGGTCCGCGGAAGCGGGCAACCCGATGCGGAAGTCCACGCCGAGCGGGGCGGCGATCTCCTCGGCGAAATAACGGCCCAGGGTGCGCCCCGCGGGGTCGGCGCGGCGAATGAGTTCGGATTCGTACCAGCCCAGCGTGACGGCGTGATAGCCGTGCCTGTCCCCGGGCGTCCACGCCGGGGCCTGGGCCGCGGCCTTGGCCGCCACCTTCGCCGGATCGGCCAGGTCATCCAGCGTGAGGGGCCGGTCGAGGACCGGGAGTCCGGCCTGGTGCGCCAGCAGTAGGCGCACGGTGATCGCATCCTTGCCGGCCTGGGCGAACTCCGGCCAGTAATCGGACACCTTCGCGTCGTAGGAGATCAATCCCCGCGACGCGGCGACCGCCACCGTTAGCGACGAGACGCCCTTCGTGGTCGAGAACACCACGGCGGCCGTGTCCTCTTGCCAGGGCGCCCCGGTGATGCCGTTGGCGTACCCGCCCCATAGGTCGACGACCTTCTTGCCGTCCCGGTAGACGGCGACGGCAGCCCCGATTTCGCGGCCGCCGGCCATGTTCCGGCGGAAAGCGTCGGCCAGCTTGCCGTATCCCTCGTCGACGTCGCCGCGGATTGACTCAGGCGGCACCTTGACGCTCAGCACCATGGCTTATCTGACCACAGCGCGGCGACGGAGAGCCCCACCCGCTGCAGCAGGGAGCGCAACAGCGGCAGGCTCAGGCCGATCACGTTGGACGGGTCGCCGTCGACGCCGTCGATGAACCACCCGCCCAGGCCGTCCAGGGTGAAGGCCCCGGCGACCCGCAACGATTCCCCCGAGGCCAGGTACGCCTCCAGATCCTCCGGCGTCGGCGCGCCGAAATGCACTGTGGTGGTTGATGATTCGGCGATGTTGTGAATGATATCGTGGTCGAGCAGCCGGATCAGGCAATGGCCGGTGTGCAGCTGCCCGTCGCGGCCCGCCATCGACTGCCATTGCCGGCGTGCCTCGGCCACCGAACTGGGCTTGCCGCGCAGCCTGCCTGCGAGATACAGCATCGAATCACAGCCGATCACAACGCAATTCGCTGTGACCGCCGCATCCAGTTGACCGGCGACCTGTTCGGCCTTGGCCCGCGCCAGGGCGGATACCACCTCGCCCGGTGGCGCGTCCGGGCCGAAACGCGCGGCGATGCGATCCTCGTCGACGCCGGAGACCACCACGAGCGGTTCGACGCCGGCCTGGCGCAGCACTTTGAGCCGGCCGGGTGAGGCCGAGCCCAGCACCAAGCGGGTCATCGCCACTCCTCGATCCCGTCTGCGCCGGCATCGTCGTCGCCGGCGAGGCGGGTCATCTCTGCATGAGTAGCCGTTGCTGCAGGGTGATGCGCTGGTAATTGCTGATCGAGTAACGCAGCTTGTCGACCGGGAGCCCCCAGCGGGTGACCTCCGGCTGCTCGGGTGGCGGCGCGCTGCCGGCGCTGCCGAGCACGGCGATGAGCGCGGCCACTTCCGCGTCGGTCGGGTGGCCTTTGAGTATCTGGATGTGCGGCTCGTGCGGCTTTTCGTCGCTCACTTCGTTCGTTCCGCTCTCTCGACTCACAGTGGGATGTTCCCGTGCTTCTTGGGCGGCAGGTGGGCGATCTTGCGTTCCAGCAGGCGCAGCGCGGTGCCGATGTAGCCGCGGGTGTGCGACGGCGGGATCACCGCGTCGACGTAGCCCCGCTCGGCGGCGACGTAGGGGTTGACGAGGGTGTCCTCGTACTCCTGCTGCAGCTCCAGGCGCAGCGCATCGACATCGGCGCCGTCCTGGGCCGCCTGCTTGAGCTGCTGGCGGTAGACGAACCCGACGGCGCCGGAGGCGCCCATCACCGCGATCTGCGCGGTGGGCCAGGCGATGTTGACGTCGCAGCCCATGTCCTTGGAGCCCATGACGCAGTAGGCGCCGCCGTAGGCCTTGCGGGTGATGACGGTGATCTTCGGGACGGTGGCCTCGCCGTAGGCGTACAGCAGCTTGGCGCCGCGGCGGATGATGCCGTTGTATTCCTGGCCGGTGCCCGGCAGGAAGCCCGGGACGTCCACCAGCATGACGATCGGGATGTTGAAGCAGTCGCAGGTCCGCACGAACCGGGCCGCCTTCTCCGAGGCGTTGATGTCCAGGCAGCCGGCGAACTGGGTGGGCTGGTTCGCCACGATCCCGACCGGCCGGCCCTCGATGCGCCCGAACCCGACGACGATGTTCTGCGCGTAACCCGCTTGAACCTCCAGGAATTCGTCGTCGTCGAGGATGCGGGTGATCACCTCGTGCATGTCGTAGGGCTGGTTCGGTGAGTCCGGGATCAGCGTGTCCAGCTCGAGGTCCTCGGCGGTGAGGTTGTCCTCGATGGCGCCCTCGGGATGCGGCTCGGCGAAGCGCGGGGCGTCGGTGAAGTTGTTCGGCGGCAGGTAGCCCAGCAGGTCGCGGACCCAGTCGAACGCGTCCTGCTCGCCGGAGGCGACGTAGTGCAGCGTGCCCGACTTGGCCATGTGGGTGTGGGCGCCGCCGAGCTCCTCCATGGTGACGTCCTCGCCGGTGACGGTCTTGATGACGTCGGGTCCGGTGATGAACATCTGGCTGGTCTGGTCGACCATGATCACGAAGTCGGTGAGCGCGGGGGAGTACACGTGCCCGCCCGCCGCGGCGCCCATGATCAGCGAGATCTGCGGGATGACACCCGACGCCAGGATGTTGTTGCGGAAGATGCGGCTGTAGAGGCCGAGCGAGACGACGCCCTCCTGGATGCGCGCGCCGGCGCCGTCGTTGATGCCGATGAGCGGGCGGCCGGTCTTGATCGCGAGCTCCTGGATCTTGACGATCTTCTCGCCGTACACCTCGCCCAGGCTGCCGCCGAACACGGTGGCGTCCTGGCTGAAGATGCACACGTCGCGGCCGTCGATGGTGCCGTATCCGGTCACCACGCCGTCACCCAGTGGGCGGTTCTTCTCCAGCCCGAAGTTGGTGCTGCGGTGCTTGGCCAGCGCGTCGAGCTCGACGAACGAGCCCTCGTCGAGCAGGGCGTAGACGCGTTCGCGCGCCGTCAGCTTGCCCTTGGCGTGCACCTTGTCGACGGCGTCCTCGCCGACCGGATGCAGCGACTCTTCCCGGCGCTTGTGCAGCTCGGCCAGCTTGCCCGCGGTGGTGTGGATGTCGATCGTGTGCTCGGCGGCGGGCTCCGCGGTGTGATCGGTAACGCTTGTCATGGGACTCGATGTTATCGGCAGCGCCGCGCGACCTGTTGGAGGCCCTTAGCAAGTCCTTAAGGAGTTTCCAAGTAGTCTCCGCTGATGAGCGCGGACCCGGCAATCGACTGGACCGAAGAACACGACGTGCTGGTCGCCGGGTCGGGGGGCGGCGGGGTCACTGGTGCCTACACCGCGGCGCGCGAAGGGCTGGACGTGCTGCTGATCGAGGCTACTTCGAAATTCGGTGGCACGACGGCTTACTCGGGTGGCGGCGGCGTCTGGTTCCCGTGTAATCCCGTGCTGGTCCGCGCCGGCTCCGCGGGCAGCTTCGACGACACGATCGAGGATGCGCTCACCTACTACCAGGCCGTGGTCGGCGACCGCACGCCCCGCGAGCTGCAGGAGACGTTCGTGCGTGGCGGCGCACCGCTGATCGAGTACCTCGAGCAAGACCCCAACATCAAATTCGTACCGTTGCCGTGGCCCGACTACTACGGCAAGGCGCCCAAGGCGCGGCTGGACGGCCAGCGGCACATCGCGGCCAAGCCGCTGAAGGTGGCGGCTGCTCCCGAATTGCGCGACGCGATCCGCGGGCCGCTGGACACCGACCGGCTGGGCGCGGAAACGCCCGCCGACTACTACCTCGGGGGCCGCGCCCTGATCGCGCGATTCCTCAAGGCCATCGAGCAGTACCCGAACGCCGCGGTGCGCCGCGACACCGCCCTGGTCGAGCTCGTGGTGGCGGACGGACGAGTGACCGGCGCGATCGTCGAGACCGCGGGGGAGCGCCGCGCGATCCGCACTCGCCGCGGCGTGCTGCTGGCGGCCGGCGGCTTCGAGAACAACGACGAGCTGCGCCGCGAATACGGGGTGCCGGGCGTCGCGCGGGACACCATGGGCGGCCCGGGAAGTCGTGGCCTGGCCCTGCGGGCCGGCATCGCAGCGGGTGCGGACACCGATTTGCTGGATCAGGCGTGGTGGTCGCCGGGCATGACGCATCCGGACGGCCGTTCCGCGTTCGCGCTGTGGTTCACCGGTGGCATCTTCGTCAACCAGAACGGCGACCGGTTCGTCAACGAGTCGCGGGCCTACGACCGCGCGGGCCGGGAGATCATCGCCCAGCTGCAAGACGGCTCAATCACGTTGCCGTACTGGATGATTTACGACGACCGGGAGGGCGAGGTGCCGCCGGTCAAGGCGGCCAACGTCAGCATCGTCGAGACCGAGAAGTACGTCGCGGCCGGGCTGTGGCACACGGCCGACACGCTGGAAGAGTTGGCCGGCAAGATCGGCGTGCCGGCCGAGCGGCTGGCGGCCACCGTGGCGCGGTTCAACGAGTTTGCCGCCGCCGGCGTCGATGAGGATTTCGAGCGTGGCGATGAGGCGTTCGATCGCGCGTTCTCCGGCGGCGCCTCGCCGCTGGTGCCCCTCGACAGGCCGCCGTTTCACGCGGCCGCGTTCGGCATCTCCGATCTGGGCACCAAGGGCGGGTTGCGCACCGACACCGCGGCGCGGGTGCTCGACACGTCCGGCCGACCCATCCCGGGCCTGTACGCGGCCGGCAACACGATGGCCGCGCCCAGCGGCACGGCCTATCCCGGCGGCGGCAACCCGATCGGGACGAGCATGCTGTTCAGCCATCTGGCGGTCATGGACATGCGCGGCGGCTCGCCGAGTGTGGGCGCTATGGACGAAAAATGATCGAAATGTGTGCATAGCCCCCACACCCGATGCGGGCCTAGGAGCCTAGGCTCGCCCTGATGACGCACGCTTTGGACGAGGCCGCGCTGCGGGCGACGGCGATCGACGCCGGCTGGCGGCGATTGGACGTCGTCGCGCAGACCGGTTCCACCAACGCAGACCTGCTGGCGCGGGCGGCGTCGGGCATCGACATCGCCGGTGCGGTACTGATCGCCGAACATCAGACCGCCGGTCGGGGGCGGCACGGCCGGGTCTGGTCGGCCGACCCGGGCGCGCAGATCACGATGTCGGTCGGCGTCGGCACCCTCGACATCCCGACCCACAGGTGGGGCTGGCTGTCGCTGGCCACCGGGGTGGCGGTCATCGACGCTGTGTCCCCGCTGATAGGGGAGGCGAACTCGGGCCTCAAGTGGCCCAACGACGTCCTCGTCGAGGGCGGCAAGCTGGCGGGCGTGCTGGCTGAAGTGGCGCGGGCGGCCTCCGGGACGGCAATTGTGATCGGCCTCGGACTGAACGTGGCGCAGGCCCCCGACGAGATCGCCGGGGCGACCTCGTTGCGCGAGTTGGGGGTGGCGGCCGACCGGCAGCGCCTCGTCGGTGCCCTGTTGCGCGAGCTGGGCAGGCGCATCGCCCAGTGGCGGAGCGCGGACCCGCTGCTCGCCTCCGACTACCGCGCGCGCAGCCTGACCATCGGCTCGCGGGTGCGCGCGCAACTGCCCGGCGGCGAGGAGGCCCTCGGCACCGCGACCGACATCGACGACCAGGGCCGGCTGCGCCTGCGCACCGAACGGGGAACCGAGACCGTCATCTCCGCCGGTGACGTCGTGCATTTGCGCTAGGAGGCGGTAGCTTCGGTGCCGTGGGCTATCCGGAGAATGTTCTGGCCAAGGGTGAGCAGGTCGTCTTGCATCACCATCCGCACTGGAAAACGCTGATCTGGCCCGTCTTGGTGCTTTTGCTGGCGACGGGGCTGGCGGCGTTCGGGTCGGGATTCGTGAACTCGATGCACTGGGGCCAGCCGGCCAAGAACGTGGTCTACGGCGTCATCTTGGCGGTCTGGGTGGTGCTCGTCGGCTGGCTCACGCTGTGGCCGTTCCTGAGTTGGCTGACCACCAATTTCGTCGTCACCAACCGGCGGGTGATGTATCGGCACGGCGTGGCGACCCGCAGCGGAATCGACATCCCGCTGGCGCGGATCAACAGCGTGGAATTCCGGGATCGGCTGTCGGAGCGAATGTTTCGCACCGGGACGCTGATCATCGAATCCGCGTCACAGGATCCGCTGGAATTCCACGACATCCCGCAGCTGCGCAACGTGCACGCGCTGCTCTATCACGAGGTTTTCGACACCGGGTCCGGCGAGTCCGGCTCTTCGGCACCGAGCTGATCTGGCCGGTTGGCCCTGCGATTGCGCCAGGCGCGCAACGGGGTGACGTTGCTGTCCTGGAAGCCGCTCTCGGCGGCGTCCTCGAGCACCTCGGCGATGCCGCCGGCGGTGAGCGATTCCAGCGCCTTCTCGGGGTTGCGCGCGAACTGTTCGGGGAACACCCAGCGGCGGAACGCCCAGAACCGGAACGCCATCTGCAGCAAATTGCCGATGATGTAGGCCGAGATGAAGTCGGCGATGTTCTCCACGGTCAGCGACACCATCGGGACCCGGAGCTGGAACACGTAGCTGGACACCCACAGTGGCGCCATGCTCAGCAGCACGCCCACGCCGCTGAACGCGAAGAACAGCAGCGCCTCGTGGTGCCGCTCACGCCCGCCGCGGTCGCGGAAGCTCCACTCCCGGTTCAGGATGTAGGACGCGATCACCGCGACGATGCCCGAGATGACCTTGGCCGTTACCGGCTTGGACTCGAGGACGGTCAGCTTCAGCGTGTAGAAAATCGCCGAGTCGATGATGAACGTGGTGCCGCCGACGATGGCGAATTTGATCAGCTCGTGATGGCGCAGCGCAAAAGGCTGGAGAAACTGGGGCAGGCGCGCGATGGTCGCGTCGGCGAAGGACACAGCACGCCAGTTTACGGATGGACGCGAAAGCGAAGCAAAAGCCGACATAACAATATCGCTTCGTGGCCGGTCAACGAGCTACCGCAAGCCGTGACACCATGATGGCCGTGCCGAATAAACCCACGCCGCCGGTCGTCGCGATGGTCGGGGGCGGTCAACTGGCCCGGATGACGCATCAGGCCGCGATCGCACTGGGGCAGACGCTGCGGGTGCTGGCCACGGCGCCCGACGAGCCTGCGGCGCAGGTCAGCCCCGATGTGGTGATCGGGTCGCACACCGAACTGGAAGACCTGCGCCGGGTCGCGGCCGGCGCCGATGCGCTGACCTTCGATCATGAGCACGTCCCCGGTGAGCTGCTGGACAAGCTGGTCGCCGAGGGCGTCAACGTGCAGCCGCCGCCGCAGGCCCTGGTGCACGCCCAGGACAAGCTGGTGATGCGCCGCCGGCTGGAGGCGCTGGGCGTCCCGGTCCCTCGCTACGCGGGCATCGAAACCCTCGACGAGCTGGACGCCTTCGCGCAGCGCATCGCCGGCCCGGTGGTCGTCAAGGCGGTCCGCGGGGGTTACGACGGGCGCGGGGTGCGCATGGCCCGCGACCCCTCGCACGCCCGCGAGATCGCGACCAGCTTCCTGGCCGACGGGGTGCCGGTGATGGCCGAGGAGCAGGTGCAGCTGCGCCGGGAGCTGTCGGCGCTGGTGGCCCGCTCGCCGTTCGGCCAGGGCGCGGCGTGGCCGGTGGTGGAGACCGTGCAGGCCGACGGGATCTGCGTGCTGGTGATCGCGCCGGCACCGGAGCTGCCCGAGGAGCTGGCCGCCGAGGCGCAGGGGCTGGCGCTGCGGCTGGCCGCCGAACTCGGTGTCGTCGGCCTGCTCGCGGTCGAGTTGTTCGAGACGACCGACGGCGCGCTGCTGGTCAACGAGTTGGCGATGCGGCCGCACAACTCCGGCCACTGGACCATGGACGGGGCCCGGACCAGCCAGTTCGAGCAGCACCTGCGCGCGGTGCTGGACTATCCGCTGGGTGACACCGATGCCATCGCCCCGGTGACGGTCATGGCCAACGTGCTGGGCGCCGCGCACCCTGCGGCGATGAGCCTCGACGAGCGGTTGCACCACCTGTTCGCGCGGATGCCCGACGCTCGGGTGCACCTCTACGGCAAGGAGGAACGGCCCGGCCGCAAGGTCGGCCACATCAATTTCGTCGGTTCGGACGCCGAGGGCCTGCCCGAACTGCGTGAACGCGCCGAGCGGGCGGCACACTGGTTGTCACACGGGCAGTGGACGGACGGATGGGATCCACATGAATAGAGCGGTCCGCGTCGGAGTCATCATGGGCAGCGACAGCGACTGGTCGGTGATGCAAGAGGCCGCCGCAGCGCTGGCCGAGTTCCACGTCGCGTCCGAGGTCCGGGTGGTCTCGGCGCACCGCACGCCTCAGGTGATGTTCGACTACGCGCGCGGCGCGGCCGATCGCGGCATCGAGGTGATCATCGCCGGTGCGGGCGGCGCGGCCCACCTGCCCGGCATGGTCGCCGCGGCCACGCCGCTGCCGGTGATCGGGGTGCCGGTGCCGCTGACCCGGCTCGACGGCCTGGACTCGCTGCTGTCGATCGTGCAGATGCCCGCGGGCGTGCCGGTGGCCACCGTGTCGATCGGCGGCGCCCGCAACGCGGGCCTGCTGGCGGTGCGCATCCTCGGCTCGTCCGATCCGCAACTACGGGCGCGGATCGTGGCCTTCCAGGAGCAGCTGGCCGAGACCGTGCGGGCCAAGGATTCAGCGCTGCAGGAGTTGCACGGTAAAGTTACCGGCCAGTAGCTGGCTGGGCGCGACAAGGAGATAAGCATGGCCGGGAACCCGTCGTTCGATCTGTTTCAGTTGCCGGAGGAGCACCAGGAGTTCCGCGCGGCGATTCGCGCACTGGCGGAAAAGGAGATCGCTCCGCACGCCGCCGACGTCGATGAGAACTCGCGGTTCCCCGACGAGGCGCTGGCCGCGCTGAACGCGTCCGGGTTCAACGCGGTGCACGTGCCCGAGGAGTACGGCGGTCAGGGTGCCGACTCGGTGGCCGCCTGCATCGTCATCGAAGAAGTGGCGCGTGTCGACGCATCTGCCTCGTTGATTCCCGCCGTGAACAAGCTCGGCACCATGGGCCTGATCCTGCGCGGGTCCGACGAGCTGAAGAAGCAGGTGCTGCCGACGCTGGCCGACGGGGCGATGGCGTCCTACGCGCTGAGCGAGCGCGAAGCCGGCAGCGACGCGGCGTCGATGCGCACCCGCGCCAAGGCCGACGGGGACGACTGGATCCTCAACGGCGCCAAGTGCTGGATCACCAACGGCGGCAAGTCGACCTGGTACACGGTGATGGCGGTGACCGACCCGGACAAGGGCGCCAACGGCATCTCGGCGTTCGTCGTGCATAAGGACGACGAGGGGTTCACCGTCGGTCCGAAGGAGAAGAAGCTCGGCATCAAGGGCTCACCGACCACCGAGCTGTACTTCGAGGACTGCCGCATCCCGGGCGACCGGATCATCGGCGAGCCGGGCACCGGGTTCAAGACCGCGCTGGCCACGCTGGACCACACGCGTCCCACGATCGGCGCTCAGGCCGTGGGGATCGCGCAGGGCGCGGTGGACGCCGCGATCGCCTACACCAAGGACCGCAAGCAATTCGGCGAATCGATCAGCACCTTCCAGGCCGTGCAATTCATGCTGGCCGACATGGCGATGAAGGTCGAGGCCGCCCGGCTGATGGTGTACACCGCCGCCGCCCGCGCCGAACGCGGCGAGGGTGACCTGGGCTTCATCTCGGCGGCGTCGAAATGCTTCGCCTCCGATGTCGCGATGGAGGTCACCACCGACGCCGTGCAGCTGTTCGGTGGGGCCGGGTACACGGTCGACTTCCCGGTCGAACGGATGATGCGCGATGCCAAGATCACCCAGATCTACGAGGGCACCAACCAGATTCAGCGTGTGGTGATGTCGAGGGCCTTATTACGATGAAGCCGCGCTGATTCTTTGGGCAAACCCGCGCCGCACCTAATAGGATCGCCCTTTACGTCCGGGGAGCAAAGGCAGGCATGGTTGTAAGGGGTACACCGCGGCCGTGGGGTTGTGACGTGAGGGATCTGGTGGCGCGTGCCCGCGCCCGATAGCTGGCAGTCGCTGTCGCTGCTGCTCGTTGAGGACGACCGTGGCGACGCCGTGCTGGTGGAAGAACTCATCTCGGAGGCGGTCGCCGACATCGAGGTGGTGTGGGCACAGTCGATCGCCCACGCCGAGCGCGCGTTGACGGCCGCCCGCCCCGATTGTGTCCTGCTGGACCTGAACCTGCCCGACGCCAACGGAATCGACGCCCTCGACCGGATCACCAAACACGACGCCACCGTCCCGATCGTCGTATTGACCGGACTGAACGACGAGTACTTCGGCGCCTCCGCGGTCGCCGCCGGCGCACAGGACTACCTGGTCAAGGGGCGGGTGGAACCCGAGATGCTGCGCCGCGCACTCCTTTACGCGATCGAGCGCAAACGTGCCGAGCTGATCGCGGCCGACCTGCACGCCAGCGAACTGCGGGCCCGGGAGAACGCGCTGCTGGAACGCGGGCTGCTGCCCTCGCCGCGGTTGCTGGACGAACCCGGTGTCGACATTGTCGCCCGCTACCGGCCCAGCCGGGAGAACGCCCTGCTGTGCGGGGACTTCTACGACGTCGTGCAGACCCCGGACCGGGTGACCCACGTCCTGATCGGTGACGTCGCCGGCCACGGGCCCGACGAAGCCGCCCTCGGGGCGGCGCTGCGGATCGCCTGGCGCACGCTCACATTCGCCGGCATCGACGTGGCGGACCGGATGCCGCAACTCGAGCAGGTACTGCACGCCGAGCGCACCGAAAAGGGCGTCTTCGCCACGGTGCTGAGCCTGGAGATTCCCCCCGACGGCGCACCGACCACCGCGGTCCGCGCCGGTCATCCGGGCATGCTGCTGCACGGCCCTGACACCGTCGAATGGATCGAACCCCCCTTCGGTCCCGCCCTGGGCCTGCACGCCGCCGAGTGGCCGCGGCACAAGGTCGAGGTGCCCCCGGGCCACGGGCTGCTGCTGCTGACCGACGGGCTGTTCGAGGGGTATTCGGGCACGGGCAGCGAACGTCTCGGCGAGGACGGATTGCTCGCGCTGGCGCGGACGCACGTCCGGCTGCCCGGCCCGGAGTTCGTCGACGCGCTCATCGACGGCGCCGAGGACCTCGCCCGCGCCCACGGCGGACTCACCGATGACATCGCGGTGGTGCGGGTGGAGCGGACCACCCCGTGACGGCCGCGCCCAAGCGGCTGCGTCAACCGCAGCTCACGGTGCGGGGCTGGCAATTCCTGATGCTGCTGTCCATGGGTCTGCTGGTGCTCGCGGGCGCGATCGGCGGTGCGACGCTGCTGGCGCGCACCGACGAGGTGACGCGCGAAACGATCGACCACATCCAGCCGGCGCGGGTCTCGGCGGCGGACCTGCAGGCGGCGCTGCGCGACCAGGAGACGGGCCTGCGGGGTTATCTGATCTCGGCCGATCGGCAGTTCCTCGCCCCGTACTACGACGGTCAGCACGACGAAGCGGCGGCGGCCGACGAGGTGCGGCGGCGAATAGGGTCGCGCCCAGACCTGATCGCCGATCTGGACGCGATCGAAAAGGCGTCCGCCTCTTGGCGGACGACCTACGCCGATCCGCTGATCGCGAGCGTGGCCCCCCACACCCCCAGTGTTGTAGACACCGCCACGGCCGAACGCGGCAAGGCCGAATTCGACCACATACGAGACCTTTTCGTCGTCCAGAACGACCATCTGGCCGCGGCCCGGTCGGCCGCCGTCGCCGAGCTGCAGCGCGTTGACGACTGGCGCGACCGGGTGCTGATCGCGATGGTGGTGGTGTTCTGTGTCACGGCGACACTGCTGGGACTGCTGACCCGGTACGCGGTCACCCTGCCGCTGCAGACGCTGGCGGCGGCGTGCCGGCGGATCACCCAGGGCCACTTCGGTGAGGCCATCATCCCGCCGCGGCGGCCCAGGGACATCCGCGGCATCGCGATGGACGTGGAAGACATGCGCCACCGGATCGTGGACGAGCTCGAAGCGGCGCGGTCGGCCAGGGTGCAGTTGGCGGACCAGACGGTCGAATTGCAGCGCTCCAATTCCGAACTCGAGCAGTTCGCCTACGTCGCGTCACACGATCTGCAGGAACCCCTGCGCAAGATCGCCTCGTTCTGCCAGCTGCTGGAGAAGCGCTACGGCGACAAGCTCGACGAGCGCGGCGTCGAGTACATCGCGTTCGCCGTGGACGGCGCCAAACGCATGCAGGTGCTCATCAACGATCTGCTCAGCTTCTCCCGGGTCGGCCGGGTGGGAGAAATGCGCGCCGAGGCCGACCTGGACGCCGCTCTGGACGACGCGCTGGCCAACCTCGCCGCCGCGATCGAGGAATCGAACGCCGAGATCGTGCGCCCGGCGCAGCGCCTCCCGCTGATCGTCGGGGACCCCACGCTGCTGACGATGTTGTGGCAGAACCTGATCGGCAATGCGGTGAAGTTTCAGCACCCCGGTCAACCACCCCGCATTGTCATCGAGTGTGAACGTCGCGGCGAAGACTGGTTGCTGACGGTGACGGACAACGGCATCGGTATCGACGACGAGTTCGTCGACAAGGTCTTCGTCATCTTCCAGCGGCTACATGGGCGTGACCAGTATTCTGGAACGGGTCTAGGTCTCGCGCTCTGCAAAAAAATCGTCGAGCATCACGGCGGGGCCATCCGGATCGATACGTCACACAACGGGGGAACCAGGTTCGAGTTCACGCTGCCCGCGTCTGAATCCGTCGAATCAATCGGCGGTGTTGGGCAGCGCTTGGCCACCCTGGAAGGAGCACACGAATGATAGCGGCCACTCGGGCAATCGACATCCTGCTCGTCGAAGACGACCCGGGCGACGAGCTCATCACGCGGGAGGCGTTCGAGCACAACAAGTTGCAGAACCGGCTGCACGTCGCGCACGACGGAGAAGAGGGCTTGAACTACCTCTACCGGCGCGGTGAGTTCGCCGACGCGCCGCGGCCCGACCTCATCCTGCTCGACCTGAACCTGCCGAAGTACGACGGCCGCCAGCTGCTCGAGAAGATCAAGTCCGACCCCGATCTCAGTCGTATCCCGGTCGTCGTGCTCACCACCTCCTCGGCGGAGGAGGACATTCTGCGCAGCTACAGGTTGCACGCCAACGCCTACGTCACCAAGCCGGTGGACCTCGACCAGTTCATCAACGCGGTCCGCCAGATCGACGAGTTCTTCTTGCAGGTGGTTCGTCTTCCGCAGGGCTGACGCGCTAGCGCGCGCCGGCGGGCTCGGTTGGGCGCACGATGCCGTGCTGATTCACCTCGTAGGCGTGTGACGTCGACATGTCGAAGAACATGCCCACGACCTGTAACGAACCGGAAGCCAACGCGGGGGCCAAGATTGGGTGGCGCGCAAGCCTTTCCAGCTGCACGGCCACGTTGACGACGCTGAGCTGATCGGCATCGCCGAAACCGCTTGCCCTGGCGCTTGCCCGCGCTGGGTGCTGGTCGCGGTATGCGACGAGACTGTCGTGCGCATGTTCCAGCCACCCGCTTGTTGCGGTGGCCGGTCGATCATTCTCCTGCAGGAGTTGCGTCAGCGCGCCGCACGATGAATGTCCGCACACGACAACGGAACTCACCTGCAGCTGGTTGACCGCGAACTCGAGTGCCGCGTCGATCGAACGGTCGGCCGGATCGGTCGGTACCAGGTTGGCGACGTTGCGCACGGTATAGAGGTCGTCCGGCCCGCTGGCCGTGATGACGTCGGGCACTATCCCCGCGTCGGCGCACGTGAGGAACACGGCATTCGGTGTTCCGCTCTCCTCGTGCGGCCACGGCACCTGGTCGATGGAGCGCATCGCGTAGTGACGTTTGGGCCGGGTGGTATCCGCGTGCTGCAGCGTCGCGGGTGTGGTCTCCACGATGACCACAGTTCCGCCGGTCGCCTCGTAACCGCGACGCCAATCGGAGATGGCCTCGGACACCGCCTCGTCGATGTAGTCCGCATTGAGCGTCAATCGCACGTCCGAGCCCGGCGGCAAGTCGGACAGCACCTTGGTCAGGCGGGGCAACAACAGGAAGCTGAGCGTGCCGTCGATGTCGACCCGCCAGCGCCTGGTCTCGTCGTTTCCGTACGGTTTGGCCTCGATGGGCGCGCGCACCAGCCGCGTCAGCAGGATGCCGATGGCGACGGCCAGGCCGATCGCCACGCCCTCGAGCAGGTTCAGGAACACGACACACACAATGGTGATGGCGTAGACGGCGAAATTGCCTGTGCGCCAGGCAAGTTTGATGTGAGCCAGCTTGACCAGCTGGATCCCGATCATGATCAGCAGGCCGGCCAACGCCGATTTGGGAATGAGCTCCACCAGTTCGGTCAGCAGCGACGCGAAAAGCAGGATCCACACGCCGTGCAGGATGGTCGACATCCGCGACCGCGCACCGGCCGCCACGTTGGTGGAGCTGCGCACGATGACGCCGGTGACCGGTACCCCGCCGAGCAATCCCGACACGACGTTCGCGCTGCCCTGCCCGATCATTTCCCGGTCGAAGTTGGTGCGTGGGCCGTTGTGCAGCTTGTCGATTCCCACCGCCGAGAGCAGCGATTCAACGCTGGCGATCAGGGCGACCGTGATTACCCCCAACGCGATCTCGCCTATCTCGCCGGCAAACGGGATCCCGGCGGGGTTCGTCGCGGGAATATGCGGCAGGCTGATGGCCTGGAAGAAGTTGGCCGAGAGCTCAATGCGGTTAGCACCTTCCAGCCCTGCGGCTTCCGCGACGATGGTCGCCATCACAATGGCCACCAGTGCGCCCGGGATGAAGCGGATCGTGGCGGGAAGCTTCGGCCACAGCAATAAAATGGCGATGACGATCCCGCCGACGATGACATCGTCCGGGTCGTGGCGCAAGATCCCACTCGGCAACGCCTTGATGTTCTCCCACGCCGAGCTGCGCGACTTTCCGCCGAGCAGCACGTGGATCTGCTGCAACACGATGGTCACTCCGATGCCCGCAAGCATCGCGTGCACCACCACCGGAGCGACACCCAGTGCGGCACGCGCCACCTTGACAGCCCCGAACAGGATCTGCAGCACCCCCGCGCAGACGGTGATCGCACAGGTCATCTGCCAGCCGAAGTCGGCGATCAGTCCGGCGACCACCACGGTCAGGCCGGCGGCCGGGCCACTGACCTGAAGCAGCGACCCGCCGACAGAGCCGGCGACGATGCCACCCACCACCGCCGCGATCAGGCCGGCCATCAGCGGAGCCCCGGAAGCGATCGCGATTCCCAGCGACAGCGGCAGGGCGACTAGGAAGACAACGAGGGAGGCGGGGAGGTCGTGGCGCAGATTGCGCAGGATTGACCCGGCTTGCATGGGCTCATTCTGAATGCCCGTAGCGATGACCGCCTCAGTTTTGCGGGGGAGGACCGTCGCTCATATATCACTCATTGACTCGCCGCCCGGTCTTCGGCACGCCCGATTACGCGGATTCCGAATGCCGCCGCGCGAACCAGGTGATCAGCCGGCCAACGATGATCAGCAGCAACACGAATACGATCAGCAGGAACGCCGCATCATAGGATAGATCGCGGGCCGTATTCGACGGTAGGTTGTAGAACGTCCAGATCGGGTAGGTCAGGTAGCCGACCGGTGAGTTGGTGAGCTCTCCGGTGGGTGCAGCGTTCGACCAGCCCGCCGTGTACAACATCGGCGCCGTCTCCCCGACCGCCAACGCGAGCGCTACCAGCAGACCGGTGACGATTCCGGGCATCGCCGACTTGAGCACGATTTTGCGTAGGGTCCAGCCGAGCGGCAACCCGAGCGCCTCCGCCCCCTCCCGGTAGGACGTCGGCACCTGAGAAAGCGCGGACTCAGTGGCCTTGGCGATATAGGGAATGCTCATCGCCGAGAGCGTCAACACCCCGGCCGCCAGCGAAAAACCCCAGTGGAACTTCACCACCAGTGCCAGATAGCCGACGTAGCCGAGAACGATGGACGGGATACCGGACAACACCTCGTAGGCGCCGCGCAGCATCGATCGCGTTCTGCCGCCGGCGAATTCGGACAGATAGATCCCGGTCAACACGCTCACGGAGCCGCCCACCAGCAGGACACCGATACCGACGACCACGGTGCCGACCACGGCGTTGCGCAGCCCGCCACCGTTGCCGCGCGTGTCGTGCACCAGCACACTCCAGCTGAAAACCGGCAGAGCGCGGCTGACGACTTCGAACAACATCCACAGCGTCGGCACGACCACCACCGCCAAACTGCACGCGCAGGCGACCCAGCACAGCGCGTTGACGGTCTTGCGCCTCGTTGCGCTCACCTCAGACACCTCGTCCCACTGGTAGTGCTGTGCCCGACACCCGTCGCACCATCGCGCGGGCCGCCACGTTCGTCAGCAACGTGATCACCATCAGCACCAGCGAAACCTCCGCGAGGGTCTTCACCGCGAAGTCGGTGAAGTCGGTCATCGCCGAATCCAACTGCGACACCACGGTGGCGGCAATGGTGGTCATCGTCGAGTAGATATTGGCGGGCATCGCGCCCAACACCGCGCCCGACACCATGGCCACGGCCATCGTCTCTCCCAACGCGCGACCGAGCCCGAGCACCACGGCGCCGACGATGCCGCTGGACACCCACGGCAGGGTGACCCTTCGCGCACACTCCCAGTCGGTCATCCCCAGCGCCACCGCACCCTCGCGAGGCAGCACCGGCACCTGTCGGATCAGGTCCCGGGTGGTGCTGGCGATGATGGGGATGACCATCACCGCCAGCACCAGACCGGACACCAGCATGCCCTCCCCGTTTCCGGGGTTGCCGCGCAAGTAGCTGAGCACCGGCACGTTGGGAGCGTTGCGCGCGATCACCGGAGCGACGTGGTGGGCGACGAACGGCCCGAACGTCATTGCGCCCCACAGGCCGACGATCACGCTGGGGATGCCGGCGAGCAATTCGAGCACCATCCCGATGGCAGACGCGACACGTCTCGGCAACCGCTCCACGATCACCAACGCCGCGCCGATCGATACCGGCACCGCGATGAGCAGGGCGATAGCGGAGGTCGCCAGGGTCCCGACGATCAGCGGCAACGCCCCGTAGAAGGCACCGACCGGATGCGCAACGCCGCGGGTGACGACCGCGTCGCCATAGGTGTTGCCCGGGTTCCAATCGGTGGCGGTGAAGAAGTGCAACCCGTTGACCCTGATCGCGGGTAACGCCTCGAGAAGCAGCGTCGTCAGCACGAACACGAGCACCAGTAGCGGAATCACCGCACCCGCCGCGCCCAGCCAGCGAACGGCGAGGCCCGCGCGACTCATGCCACGAATCCGGTCCAGTGCGCGCCGCCCGGAGGTCATACCCCGGCGCGCCTGCTGTGTCGTGAAGTCGGTCACTGCCATCCTATGGGGCGCTACTGGGCGCTGATCTTGGCGATCTGGGCGTCCGACAACTTCACCACCGGGGCCGGCAGCGGCTGGAAGTGAACCTTGTCGAGGAACGAGGCGTTGTTGCCGTCGGTGATCGCCCAGTGCAGGAACGCTTGCACCGTCTGGGCGGTGGCGGCATCCTTCTGGCTGCTGTTGACGATGGCGTACTCGTAGTTGACGATCGGATACCCGTCCGGGGCCGGGCCGTTGATCAGCGAGATCGCCTGGTTCGCCGGCGTCGCCGAGGCGAAGCCCGCGGCCCCGGCCTGGATGCTTTGGGCGTCGGGCATCAGGTAGTTACCGGACGCATTGGCCAGTTGCGCCTCGCCAAGCCCCTTTTGCTGGGCTTGGTCGAGGAAGCTGATGCCGATGTAGGCCACGCAGCCCGGGGTGTCCCCACAGCCGGTCACCATGCCGCCGTTGCCGTTCTCGCCCAGCGCGCCCGGCACCGCGGGGAAATCGACGGTGGTGCCGAAACCGGGTGACTTGCCCCAGCCGTCGGGGTCCTGCTTGGACAGGTACTGGGTGAACAGGAAGGTGTCACCGGACCCGTCGGAGCGGTGCAGCGGGACCACCGGGGTGGCGGGCAGATTCACACCGGGGTTCAGGCCGGTGATCTGCGGGTCGTTCCAGGTCTTGATGGTGCCCCGGTACATGGCGGCCAGTACCTTGCCGTTCAGTTTGATGTGTTCGGTGACACCGGGCAGGTTGTAGTTGATCTGCTGCGCCGAGATGGCCAGCGCGATGTTCATCAGCCCCTTGTGTGCGGCCATGTCGCCCTCGGACAGGTACGCATCGGAGGCGCCGATGTTGACCGCCCCGGCGGCCGCCTGGGAAATCCCCGTGCCGGATCCGGTTCCTTGGGGAGTGATCGTGACGTTGGAGTATTTGTCGTGATAGGCCGGACCCCACAGATTGAACAACGGGTACAGCAGCGTGCTACCGGTCTCCGACAACGTCAGCGGCGATGTCGCCGGCGTCGTAGCGACCGCGCCGCCGCCGGTCCCCGAATTCGACGAGCCGCTCGTTGAATTCGAACCACAAGCAGCCGCGGCCAAAACCAATGGTGCAGTGGCTGCCATCGCCAAGAACCTACTCAAACCGACTTTCATAATCGTTCACCTTTCCCTTGCGTCATTCCAACGTCTGTGGTCCCGACGAGGACGCATAGTTTCCGAATTTGGATTCACCGGCCGATATTGGCGATCTGGGCGTCCGACAACTTCGCCACCGGGGCGGGCAACGGCTGAAGGTGAGCCTTATCCAGGAACGAAAGGCTGTTGCCGTCGGTCACCGCCCAGTGCAAGAACGCCTGCAGCGTCTGGGCGGTGGCAACGTCCGTCTGGTTGTCGCTGACGATCGCGTACTCGTAGTTGACGATCGGGTACCCATCTGGGGCCGGGCCGTTGATCAGCGAGATCGCCTGGTTCGCCGGGGTTGTCGAAGCGAAGCTGCTGGCCGCGGCCTGAACGCTTTTAGCGTGGGGCAGCAGGTAGTTACCGGAGGCGTTGCCCAGCTTGGCCTCACCGAGCCCCTGCTGGTCGGCCGCGTCGAGCGAGCCGATGCTGGTGTAGGCGACACAGCCGGGGTTCGCGGCGCAGCCGGTCACCATGGCACCATCCCCGTTCTCGCCCAGCGCGCCGGGCACCGCCGGGAAGGCGATGGTGG
Organism: uncultured Actinomycetota bacterium; assembly: GCA_963758775.1. Taxonomy (GTDB): domain Bacteria; phylum Actinomycetota; class Actinomycetes; order Mycobacteriales; family Mycobacteriaceae; genus Mycobacterium. The sequence continues at coordinate 196,069 of CAVWWU010000006.1, read as the reverse complement.
TGCCGAACCCGGGTGACTTGCCCCAGCCGTCGGGGTCCTGCTTGGACAGGTACTGGGTGAACAGAAACGTGCTGCCCGACCCGTCGGAGCGGTGCAGCGGAACCACCGGGGTGTCCGGGAGGCGCAGGCCTGGGTTGAGGCCGCTGATTTGCGGATCGTTCCAGTTTTTGATCGTGCCCCGGTACATGGCGGCCAGCACCTTGCCGTTGAGCTTGAGGTGTTGATGGACACCGGGCAGGTTGTAGTTGACCTGCTGCGCCGAGATGGCCAGCGCGATATTCATCAGCCCCTTGTGTGCGGCCATGTCTCCCTCGGAAAGGTAGGCGTCGGAGGCGCCGATGTTGACCGCCCCGGCCGCGACCTGGGAGATCCCGGCGCCTGAACCACTGCCCTGGGTGATGATGGTGACGTTCGGGTACTTCGCGTGATAGGCGGGACCCCACTCACTGAACAGCGGGTAAAGCAGCGTGCTGCCAGTCTCCGACAGCTCGATTCTGGACGTCGCCGGCGTGGTAACGGCGCCGCCGGCGGCCAGCCCAGGATGCGGCGAACCACCGGTCGTATTCGAGCCGCAGGCCGAGACCCCCAGGGCCAGCGGTGCGGTAGTCACCAGGCCCAGCAGCACACCCAAACGAATCTTCACGTCCTCGCTTCCCGTAGGCCTCGTCCCCGGCGGGCCCTCCTCTGGCCGCTAACTGTCCGTGCGCCCGATCGTGGGTGTCCCCGCTGTTGCCGAAGAGTGCTCGGCGGGCCGAAACGGGGCAAGGTAGCGGACCGTCTCCTCACGTTCGGGCGAGAGAAACAGTTGCTCGGTCGGCCCCTCCTCGACCAGTCTCCCTTCGAAAAAGAAGGCGGTCCGGTCACCGGTGCGGGCCGCTTGGGCGAGGTCGTGGGTCACCATGATGACCGTCAGGCGGTCGGCGAGCGATCGGATGAGTTTCTCGATCTTTTCGGTCGTGGTGGGGTCCAGTGAGGAGGTGGGCTCGTCGAGCAGCAGCACCTCCGGGTCCACCGCAAGCGCTCGGGCCAGACACAACAACTGCTGCTGACCGCCGGAGAGCCGAAACGGTGAATCCCCGAGCCGATCCTTGACCGCGTCCCAGAGGCCGACCTCGGTGAGCCGGGCTTCGGCGACGTTTTTGAAATCCTTGCGTGGCACCATCTTGTGAGCGCGGACACCGGCGACGACGTTTTCCATGATCGACATCGGGAATGGGTTGGGGCGCTGGAACACCATGCCGACACCGCGGCGGAACTCCAACAGATCGCGTTCCCTGAAGATACTGCGCCCGCCCAATAGGACATCGCCGGTGTGCCGGTATCCGGAGACTTTGTCATTCATCCGGTTCAGGGTGCGAAGGAAGGTGGTCTTGCCCGAGCCGGTCGGACCCAGAAGGCAGGTGACGGCGCGGGCCGGAAAGTCAAGAGTCACCTGGTCGAGCACCGTTTTCTCGCCGAAACCGAGCGTCAGATTCACTGCTCGCAACACGGGCGCACCGACATCACCGGTTGCCCCACTGTTATCGGCATCGAGCTGTTCACAAGCCATTGAGGTCCGATGATACTTGCCTTGTGCAATTGTGTGTCCATCGCATGCTTCCGCGCCGGCTTCCTTGAAGGGTTTGTATATTCACGGTTAGTTCACTCATTGCCCAGCTTTGGCGCCTGTGCCGCGGAACGTGGTTTTGCGGCTGCCAGCCCATACGCTGGTCGGAAGGATGACCTGCCGCCACGACGCTCGAGAGGAGTCACATGAAACCGTCTCGATTCGCGGTGGCGGTAAGCGTGCTCGTCGCTGCCGCCGTGGTGGCAGCGGCATGCGGCAACAACGCGAACACGTCGTCGGGCTCGAGTGCCAAGCCGACCGCGGTGAACTGTGGAGGCAAGAAGGTACTCAACGACAGCGGCTCGACCGCACAAGAAAACGCGATGGAGCAATTCGTCTACGCCTATGTTCGTGCTTGCCCAGGTCATACGCTGGATTACAACGCAAACGGATCGGGCGCCGGTGTCGAGCAGTTCGTCAACAACGAAACCGACCTGGCCGGTTCCGATGTTCCCCTCGACCCCTCCACCGGTCAGAATGATCGCGCGGCGCAGCGTTGCGGCTCGCCGGCATGGGATCTGCCCACGGTGTTCGGGCCGATCGCGGTCACCTACCACGTCAATGGGGTGAATGGACTGAGCCTGGACGGGCCCACCATCGCGAAGATTTTCAACGGCACCATCACGAAGTGGGACGACCCGGCGATAAAAGCCATCAACTCAGGCAAAAACCTGCCCTCCACGCCCATTGCGGTCATCTTCCGCAGCGACAAATCCGGCACCACCGATAACTTTCAGAAATACCTCGATGGCGCGTCCAACGGCGCCTGGGGCAAGGGCGCCAGCGAGACGTTCAACGGCGGCGTTGGGCAGGGCGCCAGCGGCAACAACGGCACGTCGGCGTTGCTGCAGAACACCGACGGGTCGATTACCTACAACGAGTGGTCGTTCGCGGTGGGCAAACAGCTGACCATGGCTTCGATCATCACGTCAGCGGGACCGGACCCGGTGCCGATCACCGTCGACTCCGTCGGGAAGACGATTGCCGGAGCTACGTTTCAGGGCCAGGGCAACGACCTGGTACTGGACACCTCGTCGTTCTACAAGCCGACGCAACAGGGCGCGTACCCGATCGTGCTGGCGACCTACGAAATCGTCTGTTCGAAGTACCCGGACACATCCACGGGTACGGCGGTCAAAGCGTTCATGCAATCCGCGATCGGCCCAGGCCAGGACGGCCTGGACCAGTACGGTTCCATCCCGCTGCCCAGCTCGTTCACGGCGAAGCTGTCGACCGCGGTCAATGCGATTTCCTGATCTGGTGAAGGAGGCTCGACTGTGAGCGATAGCGGGCCGGCATCGCGGGTTGGGTCATGGTTTGGGCCCTACCGGCTGATGCGACTTCTCGGCCAGGGCGCCATGGGTGAGGTGTACGAGGCCGAGGATGCCCGCAAGCGCCGCATGGTGGCTCTGAAACTGATCTCGCAGCAGTTTTCCGGCAACGCGGAGTTCCGTGCACGCCTGCAACGCGAGGCCGATATTGCGGGACGATTGACCGAACCACATGTGGTGCCGATTCACGACTACGGCGAGATCGACGGGCGATTCTATGTGGAGATGCGCCTCGTCGACGGCACCGATTTGGCCACATTGTTGCATCGTTGTGGACCGTTGAACCCACCGCGGGCGGTCGCCATCATCCGCCAGGTGGCCGCCGCGCTGGACGCGGCGCACGTGGTTGGCGTAACGCACCGCGATGTCAAACCGGGAAATGTCCTGGTCACCGGCGACGACTTCGCCTACCTGGCGGATTTCGGCATCGCCCGGGCCATCAGCGATCCTGTGCTGACCCAGGTCGGGACCGCGGTCGGAACCTACCACTACATGGCCCCGGAGCGATTCAGCGACGATGCGGTCGCTCCCAGCGCCGACATCTATTCGCTCGCATGCGTGTTGAGTGAGTGTTTGACCGGCTCGCCGCCCTATCGGGCCGAAACCATCGAGCGGCTGGTCGCCGCGCACCTGACGAAGGCGGCCCCGCGACCCAGCCAGTTACGCCCAGGGGCGATTCCGGTCGCGTTGGATCACGTGATCGCCAAGGGCATGGCCAAAAACCCCGGGGAGCGCTACCGCACCGCCGGCGAATTCGCCGCCGCCGCCCACGAGGCGCTGACGGCGTCCGAGCAGCGACAGGCCATCACCATTCTGCGCGAGGGGGAGAACGCGATTTTGCACGAGAACGCCAGCGATCAGCGCTTGGGGCGCGGGCCGGACTCTTTCGCCCCATCGCCGGGCGCCGAAACCATGGCTGGTCCGGTGATTTCGAGGGCGGGCAGTGGCAGTTGGCCCGACCGATCTGGCCCGGGACGGGCGGCCCCAGCGACATTCGGCCATGCCCGTGGACCCGGGCCGGACTTCAGTAACGCTGTTGCGCCGACCGACAACAAGCGCAAACAGTGGATCATCGTCGGCGCGGTCGCTCTCGTCGCTCTCGTCGCCTTCATCTTGGCGGTCGCCGGTTACCTGTCGGATCGGCCCTCCGCGCCGTCCGATCAGGCCTCCGGTCAAAGCGTGCTGCCCTTCAACGGTATTGACTTCCGCCTGTCCCCGGGCGGGGTAGCGCTCGACAGCGCCGGCAACGTCTACGTCACCAGCGAAGGCATGTACGGCCGGGTGGTGGAGCTGACGGCCGGTTCGAGCGCGACGACGGTGCTGCCGTTCAACGGGCTCTATCAGCCACAGGGTCTGGCCGTCGACGGTGCGGGCACGGTGTATGTCGCCGACTTCAACAACCGGGTGGTCAGCATGGCTGCGGGCTCGAACAACCAGACGGTGCTGCCGTTCACCGGTCTGAACTACCCCGAGGGCGTCGCGGTCGATAGCCAGGGCAACGTGTATGTCGCCGACCGCGGCAACAGCAGGGTGGTGAAGTTGGCGGCGGGATCCAAGACTCAGACTGATCTGCCGTTCACCGGGCTCAAGAATCCCGACGGGGTGGCTGTCGATCCCGCCGGCAACGTCTACGTCGCAGACACGGACAACAACAGGGTCGTGAAGCTCGAGGCGAATTCAAATACGCCGACGGAGCTGCCGTTTCGGGACCTCTCTGTGCCGTGGGGCATCGCGGTCGACAACAGCGGCACCGTCTACGTCACCGAGCACGACAAGAGTCAAGTGGTGAAGTACGCGGCGGGCGCGAACGCCCCTACCGTCCTTCCATTCACCGGACTCAACACCCCCTTGGCGGTGACGGTCGGCAAGGACCAAAACGTCTACGTCGCCGACCGCGGTAACGACCGGGTGGTCAAGCTAGTCGGCTGACACTCGCCGCACGTACCTACCCGGCAATCTTGGCGATCTGGGCGTCGGATAGCTTCACCAGCGCTGCCGGCAGCGGCTGAAAGTGAACCGTGTCCAGGAACGAGCCATTGTTGCCCTCGGTCACGGCCCAGTGCAGGAACGCCTGCAGCGTCTGTGCGGTGGCGGCATCCTTCTGGTCGCTGTAAACGATGGCGTACTCGTAGTAGACGATCGGGTACCCGTTGGGGGCGCTCCCGTTGATCAGCGAGATAGCTTGGTTCGCCGGGGTTTGCGAGACGAAGCCGGTTGCCTCGGCCTGGATGCTTTGGGTGTCCGGCAGGATGAAATTTCCGGAGGCATTGCACAGCTGGGCCTCTCCCAGTCCCATCTGGCGGGCCTGGTCGAGGTAGCTGCTGCCGATGAAGGCGACGCAGCCGGGGGTTTGGGCGCAGCCGGTCACCATCCCGCCCGCGCCGTTCTCGCCGAGCCCGCCGGGCACCGCAGGGAAGTCGACGGTGGTGCCCGCGCCCGGCGCTTTGCCCCAGCCGTCGGGGTCTTGCTTCGACAGGTACTGGGTGAACACGAAGGTGTCGCCAGACCCGTCGGAGCGGTGCAGCGGGACTACCGGGGTGGCCGGCAGATTCACTCCGGGATTGAGGGCAGCGATCTGGGGATCGTTCCAGGCTTTGACGGTGCCCTGATACATGGCCGCCAGCAGTTTGCCGTTCAACTTGAGCTGCTCGCTCACACCGGGCAGGTTGTAGTGGACCTGTTCGGCGGCGATGGCCAGCGCGATGTTCATCAGGCCCGGGTGCGCGGCCATGTCACCCTGGGACAGGTAGGCGCCGGAGGCGCCGATGTCGATCGCCCGGGCGATGGCCTGGGAGATGCCGGCACCCGATCCGGTTGCCGCGGTACTGACCGTGACGTTCGGGTATTTCGCGTGATAAGCCGCCACCCACTGATTCATCAGCGGATACAGCTCCGTGGCACCGGTTTCCGTCAACGCCACCGGCGACGTCGCGGGCGCCGTGGCGACGGTGGACCCAGCTTTAGACGAACCACCTGTTGAGGTCGAACCGCAGGCCGCAACCGCCAGCATCATCGTCATCGCAACCAAGGATCTAGATAATCGAGTTTTCATGCGCCCTAGCTTCCTCTCGCTTTCTTTCCTGGCCGTTTATGTCGCCAACCGCGAAGACGACGCCCGGGATCCTGCGGCCCCCGGAACGGCCCCGCAGAGGTAACTGAAGTTTTGCGCACGCGTAGGGAGACTCGGGACGGCAGGCAGGCGACCGTGCGCCGGGAAAGTCCGGGCCCACCGCGCTCATGCGGGGACGGCGATATCAGCATTAACGGCGGTCTCGCTGTCGAGCGGTGGACGGTCCATCAGCACCGATGCTACGTTGTTGCGCCACTGAAAAGGATCACCGTTGCGATCCTGCGTCGCGCTTATGCTCGAAGGACCTGCTGATGCTCCGCTGGCCGTCGAAGGTTTATATGTTCACACGTGTTGCAGTGCCCGGGTCCCAGGGCGGGGGACGCCGCACCCGGATCGGAGCGGTGCTCAGTTTGCTGGCCACCAGCGCATTGGTGTTAGCGGGATGCGGCGGAAATCCAAACACCTCCGCTGCGGGGTCGGTGCACTGCGGCGGCAAGAAGACGCTCAAGGCCAGCGGTGCGACCGCGCAACAGAACGCGATAGAACAATTCGTCTACGCCTACGTCCGCGCTTGCCGCGGGTACACGCTGGACTACACCGCAAACGGGTCAGGCGCCGGGGTGCGGGATTTCATCAATAACATCTCCGATCTGGCGGGCTCCGACGTGGCGCTGTCCCCGGTGAACGGTGAGCCCGAACGGGCGTCGGCGCGGTGCGGTTCGCCCGCCTGGGATCTGCCTGCGGTCTTTACTCCGATCGCCGTCACCTACCACATCAGCGGTGTGAATTCGCTGAAGCTGGACGGGCCAACGCTCGCGAAGATTTTCAACGGCGGCATCACCAAGTGGGACGATCCCGCCGTTAAGGCGCTGAACCCGGGCGCGGGCCTGCCGTCGACGCCCATCCACGTCATGTTTCGCAGCGACAAGTCGGGTAACTCGGCCAACTTTCAGGAATACCTTGGCGCCGCAGGCAACGGCGCGTGGGCGAAAGGCGTCGGCGAGAAGTTCAACGGGGGTGTGGGGGACGGCTTCGCCGGGGACGGCGGCACGTCGGCAGCTGTACGGAGCACCGACGGGTCGATCAGCTACAACGCTTGGGCGTTCGCGGTGGGCAAACAATTGGACATGGTCGAGGTCAGCACGTCAGCGAGCCCGGACGGGGTGCCAATCACTGCCGGCTCAGTCGGCAAGACGATCGCCGGGGCCAAGTTCTCGGGGCAGGGCAATGACCTGGTAGTGGACACCACGTCCTTCTACAACCCGACGCAAGCTGGCGCCTACCCGATCGTGGAGCCAACCTATGAGATCGTTTGCTCCAAGTATCCCGATAGCGCGACCGGTGCTGCGGTGAAGGCATTTATGCAAACCGCGATTGGTCCTGGTCAAGAAGGCTTGGACCAATATGGATCCATTCCGCTGCCAAGCTCGTTTCAAGCGAAATTGGCGAGCGCGGTGAACGCTATCTCTTAATTGGGTCCTCTTTAATTGGAGCGCGATCTGTGGATCGGGCGAAGGGAGCTTCGACGGTGAGCAATACCGGGTCTGGGGTCGGGTCTCGGTTCGGGCCCTACCACCTGCGACGGTTGCTGGGCAGCGGCGGGATGGGCGAGGTTTATGAGGCCGAGGACACCCGCAAGCACCGGGTGGTGGCTTTGAAGCTGATCTCGCCGCAATATTCGGGCAACCCGGAGTTTCGCGCCCGGATGCAGCGCGAGGCCGATACCGCGGGGCGCCTGACGGAGCCACATATCGTGCCGATCCACGACTATGGCGACATCGACGGGAAGTTTTACGTCGAGATGCGCCTGATCGACGGCGTTTCGCTGCGCAGTCTGTTGACGCAGTACGGTCCGCTGAGCCCGGCGCGGGCGGTGGCCATCGTGCGCCAGGTCGCGGCCGCGCTCGACGCCGCCCATGGCAACGGCGTGACGCACCGCGACGTCAAGCCGGAAAACATCCTGGTCACCACCAACGATTTTGCCTATCTGGTGGATTTCGGCATCGCACGCGCCGTGTCGGACCCCGGGCTGACCCAAAGCGGGACCGCCATCGGTACCTACAACTACATGGCACCCGAGCGGTTCACCGACGACGAGGTCACCTATCGCGCCGATATCTACGCACTGGCCTGTGTGTTGGGCGAGTGTTTGACCGCCGCGCCGCCCTATCGGTCCGACAGTGTCGAACGGTTGATCTCTGCGCATCTGCACGAACCGATCCCACGACCCAGCCAGTTGCGGCCAGGGCGGGTTCCGCCGGCGTTCGACGAGGTGGTGGCCAAGGGCATGGCCAAAAACCCGCGTGACCGCTATGTGGCCGCCGGCGATCTGGCCATGGCCGCCCACGACGCGCTCACCGCGCCCGAACAGCACCAGGAAACCAGGATTTTGCGGCAGGGCGAAAACGCAACGCTACTGAGCGATAGCCCCGACACCGCGCGGGGACCCACTGCGCGTCCGGTGTTCGGGGACGCCAGCGGGGGCAGTGCGCGACAAACCGCGGCGCCGTCCTTCGCCAAGCCTGCTCGCGCACCGCTGTTTGGCGAGCGTGACGCGTTCCGGCCGGCCGGGAAACGCAAGCTGTGGATCATCGTCGGCGCCGCGGTGGTCGTGCTTGTCGTCGTCGTCGCGATCGTTGGATACCTTGGCACGCGCTCATCATCGCCATCGGCTCAAGCCCCGGGCCAAACCGAGTTGCCCTTCACCGGCATCGACTTCCGCCTCTCCCCGGGCGGGGTGGCCCTGGACAGGGCCAACGACGTTTACGTCAGCAGTGACGGCATGTACGGGCGAGTGGTGGAGTTGGCGCACGGGTCGAACACCACGACGGTGCTGCCGTTCACCGGACTGTTCGAGCCCCAGGGGCTGGCGGTGGACAACGCCGGCGCCGTGTACGTCGCGGACTTCAACAATAGGGTGGTGAAGTTGGCGGCCGGGTCGAACACTCAAATCGAGCTGCCGTTCACCGGGCTCAATTACCCCGAGGGGGTGGCCGTCGACGGCCAGGGCAGCGTCTACGTAGCGGACCGGGGCAACAACAGGGTGGTCAAATTGGCGGCGGGGTCGAACACCCAGACCGACCTGGCGTTCACCGGCCTCAAAAACCCGGATGGGGTCGCGGTGGACGCCAGCGGCAACATCTACGTGACCGACACCGACAACAACAGGGTTTTGATGTTAAATGCGGGGTCGAACACGCAGACCGTGCTCCCATTCCCCGGTGTCAGCGTCCCGTGGGGTATCGCCGTGGACGGCAGCGCCACCGTCTATGTCACGGAACACGACAACAACACCGTGTTGAAGTTGGTCTCCGGGTCGAACACTCCGACCGCGGTGCCGTTTACGGATCTCAACACTCCCTTGGGGGTGGCGGTGGGCAGCACCGGGGACGTCTACGTCGCTGACCGCGGCAACGACAGGGCGGTCAAGCTGACGCCGTGAGGCTCACGAACTGGCCTGCGGTACGACCAGATACGTGTCGTTGTGTTCTCCAAGCGCCGGGGGAGGCTCGGCGACCGCGGCGTCGAAGCTGGAATAGCTTGCCGGAGTGCGGATTACCGTGACAGCCTCCGCGCCCTCGCCGACCGTCAGCGCGAGCTCGTTCTCGGCGAACAACTCGGTGCCGACGACCTGCTTCCAGGTGTAGGCCAGGCAGGCCATCAGACCGCCTTCCTGTAGCGCCGCAACCCATTCGGCGGCGGTCTTGGCGGCCAGCGCCGCCTCCAATTCCTCGGTCAGCTCGTGGTAGTTGATCGCCCGCGAGCGCTGGCTGGCGAACCGCTCGTCGTCGATCAGGTCCGGCCGGCCGATGATCTGGCACAGCTTGGTCCAGTGCTTGGGCACGTAGGCGCTGATGACCAGGTAGCCGTCGGCGGCCTTGAACGCATCCGACGGCTGGGTAGCGAAGCCAACTCCCTTGCGCTTCTTGGCATTTGGCGCGGGCTCCGGCTTGGGAGCTTCGCTCGGCTTGTTCAGGTGGATGGTCAGCTGACTGGCCTGCAGGCTCACCGCCACGTCATACATCGCGACGCGCACGACGTCGCCCACCCCGTGGCGCTCGCGGTTGAGAAGCGCGGCCAGCACCGCCTGCGCCAAAACGTGTCCGCTGGCGGCGTCGACGAGTTGGAACGGAATGATCTGCGGCTTGCCGGTCGGCGTGGGCATCCCGGTGCTCATGCCCGACTCGGCGGCGACCATGAGGTCGACGCCCGGACGGCTGCCGCGCGGGCCATTGCCGCCGTAGGCCGACAGCCGCGCGTAGATGAGTCGGGGATTGCGGGCACGCATTTCGTCGGGGCCGAGGCCCATGCGTTCCATCACCCCGGGGCGAAACCCTTCCAGCACAACGTCTGCGGTATCGACCAGCCGCAGTACCTGCTCTTTGGTGTCCGCGTTGGTGAGGTCCGCCATTACCGACTTCTTGCCGCGGTTGTGGGGGAGAAACAACGTGGCCAGCGGCGGGCGCCCGGGCAGGACGGCGGTGATGTGCCGGGCCGCCTCACCGACGGGCGCCTCGATCTTGATGACCTCGGCGCCCAGGTCGGCGAGCACCTGCCCCGCGAGCGGTCCGGCGATGTTCTGGGTGAAGTCGAGGACCCGGAAACCGTCAAGTGGCTTGGGAGGATTGCTATTCGGCATCAGCCGGCCTTTCGGTTGGGCACCTTGTTGAGCACCGCAGTGCAGTAGTAGTTGCGGCCGAACGGGGCCTCAGGGTGACTGGACTGCAGCGGGAATCCGTTGTCGGCCAACAACTGATTGAGCGAAGTGCGAGCCGCCTGCCAGCCGCGCTCCTCGAGGTACGTCGCCGCGTCATGGCGATCGTCCGGGAATCCCAGCTCGCCGAGCGCGATGTCGAGACCCTTGTCGCGCCACTTGTCGCTGGCGGCGTTCAGAGCATCCCCGCTGACGCCCGAGTTATTAAAGACTTCGGCCACCAGGCGGCTGCCGTCGGCGCTGAGCGCGGTGATGTTGTCCAGCAACCGGTCCTGCGCGTCCGGTGGCAGGAACGCGAGCAGGCCCTCGGCCGCCCACGCGGCGGGCCGCTGGGCGTCGAACCCGGCTTGTCGCAGCGCGCTCGGCCAGTCGTCGCGCAGATCGATCGCGACGTTATGCACCTCGGCCGTCGGTTTGGCGCCGAGGCCGCTCAGGGTGGTGGTCTTGAATTCGATGACTTGCGGTTGGTCGACCTCGAACACCGTCGTTCCCGGCGCCCAGGAAAGCCGGTATGCCCGCGCGTCGAGCCCGGCGGCCAACAGGACCACCTGGCGGATGCCGGCGGCCGCCGCCTCGGAGAAGAACGCGTCGATGTAACGCGTGCGCGCGGCCAACAGCTCGGTCATGCGTTGCATGCCCCACGCCGCGTCCGGGTCGTCGACGTCGGCGGAGTCGAGTTCCCCGGCGGCCCACCGGGTGAAGAAGTCGACGCCCACGGCGCGCACCAGCGGTTCGGCGAACGGATCGTCGATCAGCGCGTCCCTGGTGGCCCTGGCTCGTCCCGACGCCACCATCGTGGCGGTGGCCCCCACGCTGGTCGCCAGATCCCAGGTGTCGTTATCGCTGCGCGCCATCCCGACAGATTAACGAGCCGCCCGCTGAGGTCGTAACACGACCGACACCCGACGGGGGCGCTTTCGAGGCGCTTTCGAGGCGCTTTCGAGCCGGTTGCGAGACCATCGCATACCTACCATCTCCGGATGACGATCACCCATCCCGTCGGCGACGGGGTCGTAGGCGAGGTCCGCTGCCAGGGATCCGCACCCGCCTGGCCGGTGCCGGTCGCATGGGATGGCGGATGGCACCGGGACGCCCGCTGGGCGCGGCGGCTGGCCTGGGTGAGCCTGGCGGTGGTGCTCATCGAGGGCGTCATCGGGCTGTGGCAGGGTCTGGCGGTCGGGTCGGTCGCCTTGACCGGGTGGGCGCTTGGCGGTGGGGCCGAGGCGCTGGCCAGCGCGATGGTGGTGTGGCGCTTCAGCGGGGTCCGCATGATGTCGCGGAGCGCGGAGCGCCGCGCCCAGCGCGGCGTGGCGGTGTCGTTCTGGCTGACCGCGCCCTACATCGCCGCCGAGTCCATTCGCGACCTGATGGGTGAGCACCACGCCGAAACGTCGGTGATCGGCATCGGCCTGACGGCGCTGGCGCTGGTGCTGATGCCGGCGCTGGGCCGGGCCAATCATCGATTGGGCACGCGGCTCGAGTCGCTGGCCACCGAGAGCGAGGGAACCCAGAACTATCTGTGCGCGGCGCAGGCCGCCGGAGTGCTGCTGGGCCTGGCAATCACCGCCCTCTGGGCGGGCGGCTGGTGGATCGACCCCGCGATCGGACTGGGCATCGCTGCCGCCGGGGTCCGGCAGGGCATTCGCGCTTGGCAGGGCCACGACTGTGGGTGCTAGGAACCGCTGAGCCGGTCGCTACGTCGTGCGGACGCGCGCCGCCGCTTGGGTGCGGTTATCGACGCCGAGTTTGGCCAGAATCGCCGCGACGTGGTGGCCGACGGTCTTGGGGCTGATGGAGAGTTTGACGGCTATCTCGGCGTCGCTGTGCCCCGCGGCCACCAGCGTGAGCACTTCACGTTCGCGCCGGGTCAATCCGTCGGGGTCCGACAGTGTGTCGGCGCGCCGGCCGCGCGGCGTCGGGACGCTCAGCGTTTTCAGGCGCTGCTGCGCGCGCCGGGCCGCCGCCCGCGCACCGAGCCGGCGGAAGGTGGCCAGGGCCGACTCCACGGCGGCGGTGTCGCCGCCGAGCCGCGCGATGGCCGCATCGTAGGGGCAGCCGCGGCGTTCCCACGCGTGCGTGGCGGCCTGCCAGTCGCCGCCAAGCTCCAGCTGGAACGGGGTGGTGGAGCCCTGGCCGGCGAGCGGTGGCGCGGGATCGGGCGGAGAGCCGGGCAGGTGCGCCCACCGGCGCAGCTGCCAGATCAACCAGGGATTGCGGTCGGTGCCCATCTCGGCCAGCGCGCCGCCCGCCGTGCCGCGGGCGGTGTCGTCGTCGCCGGCCAGCCAGGCGGCTTCGGCGCGGGCGGCCCAGATCGGGAAGAACCGCACCTGGTCGAGTTCCGAGCTGGCTTCGATGTCGTCGAGCAAGGAGCCGACCGGTTGTTCGCCGCGGCGGGCGTTGATCAAGGCCAGGGTCAGCCGCGGTGAGATCAGGTTCACCAGCGTCAGCCCGGGGCGGCTGAGCAGGTCCTCGGCCAGCGCGCTGACCCGATCCCAGTGGCCACGATGCAGGCCGACCAGCGCGTCGGCGCCCCCAGCGATGCCCTCGAAGAGATAGATGCCATGGTCGCGGCAGTACGCAACGGTGCGCGTGATGTAGCGCTCCGCCAGCTCGGGGTCGTAGTGCATCGCGGCGATGTAGCCGGTGACCGCTCCCAGGAACGCAGCGGTCTCGCCGCGCGCGTCGGCCGCGATCGCCTGCTGCCAGACCGCTTCCAGCTCGTTCCAGCCGGTGTCGGTGCGTACCAGGTTCGCCAGCGCCGTGTAGCCGCGGGCACGGATCGCCACCGCGTCGTCGCCGAGCTGGGTGCCGATCGTGATCGCCCGGGCCGCATAGTCGGCGCACGCCGGGTCGAAGTTCCACAACCCCTGTTCGGCCATGTTCACCAGCGACCAGGCCAGCTGCGGGCACGGCCCGGCGTCCTGCACCAGCCGCAGCGAGGCCCGGCCCGCCTCGGCGGATTCGCCGACGCGGCCCAGCCCCCACAGGCCGTGCGAGAGCCAGCGCAGGTCGTCGCCCTCGCCCAGGTGGTCGCCCATCGCGTGGCGCAGCGTGATCGCCGTGCGCCAGGACAACACCGCGTCCTCGCCGCGGCTGCACAGGTAACAGGCCTCGGCGTGGTGCTCGAGCCACTGCACCCGCTGCTCGGGCGCGACGGCATCGGCGTGGCGCAGGGCCAGCGCGTACAAGTCGGCGGCCTGCGGGTGTGCCCCCAGCCCACCGGCCCGCTCCGCCCCGGCCACGCCGTAGCGGATCACCGCGTCGGCATCGCCCACTTGATCGGCGTGAAAGGCCAACGCCGCCAACATGTTCGGATCGACCGGTGGTACGGAGAGTGCGGCCAGCGCGCGGGCATGCAAGTCCTTGCGTGCGGGGTCGGCGATCTGGTCGAGCGTCGAGCGCCGGGCCAGCTCGTGGCGGAACCCGATCGCGTCCCATTCGCTGACCAGGACTCCGGTGTCGAGGCATTCGGCCAGCCCGGCGCTTGCCCCCGGACAGACCTCGTCCAGCAGCGCCGGGTGCACGCGCGGGCCGCACACCGCGACGGCGTGCGCGGTCTCCTGTGCGGCCGTCGATAACCGGCCGAGCCGGCCGTTGACCGCTTCGGTGATTGTGCGCGGCAACGCATTCCGCTGCAGCGCCTGCGGCCCGGCGGCCAGCACCTCGGTGGCGTAGAACGGGTTGCCGCCGGTGAGTTGGTGGAGTTGGTCGGCGTTGACGCCGCTGCCGGCGGCCAGCACCGCGACCGCGTCGCGGCTAAGCGGCACCAACCCGATGCGGCTGACCGCCGCGCAGGTCGCGATGTCGCCCAGCGCCACCGAAAGCGGGTGCTGACGGTCGAGCTGGTCGTCGCGGTAGGACACCACCAACAGCAGCGGCAGCGACTCGATCCGGCGCGCCAGGAAGCGCAGCAGGTCGTAGGTGGCGCCGTCGGCCCAGTGTGCGTCCTCGATCACCCAAACCCATTGGTGCCCATCGCGCAGCACCGCCAGCAGCCGCCGGTACAGCGCGCCGGTGTCCCCGGATTCGATCGCTGCGTCCAGCGCCCGCGCCGCCGTGGGGCCCACCCCGGCCAGCGCGTCCAGCAGCGGACCCAGCGGTCGCGGGGCGGCCAGCGGATCACACCACCCCCGCAGCACGCGAACGCGGAAGTCGATCGCGGCGCTGAACCGGTTGATCACCGCGGTCTTGCCCACCCCGGCTTCCCCGCGCAGCAACACCAGCCGGCCCTCGCCGCGCTGGGCCGCGCGTGTCAGGGCGCCCAGTTGGGCGAGCACCGCCTCGCGCTCCAGCAAACGCTCCACCAGCGCACACTACCCAAAAGACGGGAGCTTCAGTCCAGCCGGTAGCGGATCAGCCGGGAGCTATTGGCCACCACCGCAACCGACGACGCGTTGTGCAGTATCGCGGCCAGCACGGGCGACAGCGCGCCGCCCGCCCCGATCAGCAACCCGGCCGCGTTGACAGCAATCGACATGCCGTAGTTCTCCCGGATCACGTCGACGGCCCGCGCGCCCAGATCGCGCACGTCGAGCAGGCGATGCAGGTCGTCGTTGGCCAGCGCGACGTCGGCGGTCTCGACGGCGACGTCGGTTCCGGCCAGCCCCATGGCAATTCCGATGTCGGCGGCGGCCAGCGCCGGGGCGTCGTTGATGCCGTCGCCGACCATCCCGACGACGTAGCCCTCGTCCTGCAGGGTGCGCACCACCTCGAGCTTGTCCTCGGGCATCACCTCGGCGCGCCACTCGTCGATCCCCAACTCGCCGGCGACCACCTCGGCGATGTCGGGATGATCCCCGGTGAGCATGACGATGCGGCGAATCCCGTTGGCGCGCAACTTCGTCAGCACCGCAGCGGCCTCCGGCCGCACTTCGTCGCGCAGGCTGATCAGCCCCACCAGCGTGCCGTCCACGGCGAGCAGCAACGGGGTCTCGGCCTGCCCGCGCAGCTTGGCGACCCAGTCCGACGCCTTCTTCGACACCTTCACCTTTTCGGCGCGCAGCAACGACGGACTGCCCAGCAGCAGGGTGCGGCCGTCGGCCCACGTGCGCATGCCCAGGCCCACCAACACCTCGCACTCCTCATGCGGAGGGATGCTGATGTGGCGTTCCTCGGTCGAGCGGATCACCGCTTCGGCCAGCGGGTGGCGTGAGTGGATCTCCGAGCTGGCCGCGTAGGCGAGCACCTGCTCGGGTTGCCAATCCTTGTGCATGGCAACAATATTCGTGACCACCGGTCGACCGGCCGTCAGCGTCCCGGTCTTGTCGAACACGATCGCGTCGACCCGGCCGGCCTGTTCCAGGTGCGACCCGCCCTTGATCAGGATGCCGCGTCGGGCGCCGTTGCCGATCGCGGCGCTGATCGCCGTCGGGGTGGCCAGTCCGACCGCGCAGGGGCACGCGATCAGCAGCATCGTCATCGCGCGGCGGACGTCGCCGGTGATCGCCAGGGTGATGGCCGACACGATGAACGAGGTCGGCACGAAACGGCGGGAGAAGTTCTCGCCGACCGTCTGAATCGGCGCCCGATCATGTTGCGCCTCTTCGACTCTGGTGATGATGCGCCCGATGGTGGTCTGGTTGCCGACGGCCTCGGCGCGCACCACCAGCCGTCCGCGCACCACCACCGAACCAGCGTGCACGTGCGTCCCGACGGTGACGCTCACCGGGAGGTTCTCGCCCGTGATCGCGGACTGGTTGACCACGGCCTCGCCGTCGATGACCTCGCCGTCCACCGGGATCGCGACGTGGTCGTGCACCACCACCTCGTCGCCGATTTCCAGGGTGTCGATCGGCACCTGGATTTCGGTGCCGGCGTCGGGGCCCTCGCTCAGGCGGACCCAGGCCGTGTCCTGGCTGCCGCGCAGCAGCTCCGAGATGGCCCGCCGGGTGCGCCGCAGGGTGAGGTCCTGCAGGTATTCACCGATGTTGAGTAGCCACAGCACGGTCAGCGCGACCACGTTCTCGCGCAGGATCAGGCTGGCGACGGTGGCCGCCGAGACCAGGGCGTCGGTGCCGGCCCGGCCCGAGCGCAGTGAGCGCAGCGCACCGCGCAGGAACGGATAGCCGGTGAAGATGGTGACGCCGCTGGCCACCACGCGTCCGCTGGGACCCAGCAGCGGGGGACGGGCGAACACGTACCGGCGCACACCGAGCAGCGCCAGCGCGGCGCCGCCGATCACCATGCGCAGCACGTCGGTGTTGCGGATCTCCGAGGAGTGCGGCGCGCGTACCGGTATCAGGCCGGCCGCGACGTGCGCGGCCTCGTCGATCGCCTGCAAGACGGCGTCGCGGTCGCATCGCTTCGGGGAGTACCAGACGACGACGGACCCGGTGCGCGGGTACGCGTGCACCACCCGTACGCCGTTGCACTTGGCGACGGCCTCTTCGACCGCGACGGCCCGCGGGGAGTTACAGCGGACCCATGCGACCCGAACCCGCATGCGCCCGGCCGCATCCGAAACTACCTCTAGGGCAGGGTCTTTGGCGATCGCGAGGGTCACGTCAGGGGAGTCAGTGGTCGTGCTCGTGAACGTCTCCGACGGCTGGCGTCGGTGCCTCTTCGCCGATGCGCTCGCGGGCCTCGGCCATCACATCGGCGATCTTGAGCCGTGCCGACTCGGCGGCCTCCTCGGCCTTGCGGGTTCCGCGCAGGCCCAGCTCGGCACCCTTGACGGCGGTCTCGTGCAGCGGCGCCTTGTCCAGGGCTTTGCGCGCCAGCTCGTAGGCGGTCACTCCGACGAATCCCGTGACCACCGTCCCTGCAGCTTTAGCCAACAGCCCGTACACCGCCATTACCCAACCTCCCGTGTTGGTCTCTTCGCGTTGTCCCCGACGTTAACATCCAGATATTGCGATATCAATATGGATTGAGGTCCGCGCGGGTTGTCGACCCGCCTGAAAGTATCGAACATACGTTTGGCGAAGTGGATTCTCGGTCGCGGCGGGAGGTGTTTGCGCGTTTCGATGTCGGAGCCAAGCCCATGCGGCCGACATCAGTGCCGCTGCAAAATCCACCACTTGGTGAAAGACCTTTCCCCAGTTCTGGCACGACCGTATGTTTTTTGGATGCGAAGCGAGCCGAGTCGCACCGCGATGCTGATCGCGACGGGCAGGGCGGCGCACCTTCTGCTCAATGGGGCGCGCGCACTGCTTCAAGATTGGATGGCGTGGCCGCTGCTTGGCCCCTACGCCGAGACGAGTCTTGAGCTCGCAAACGACCTGTTCGGCGAGCGCTGGGCGGACGTCGCTACGTGGATGGCCGCGCGAACGCGTCTTTCGGAGGACTGGCTAACTACGAGCAAGGCCGAGCAGTACGTGATTCTCGGAGCCGGCCTCGACACCTTCGCCTGGCGGCAGGCGGGCGGCGCGATCGAGGTTCATGAGTTCGACCACCCGTCCACGCAAGGTTGGAAGCGTGAGCGTTTAAGAAAAATCGGTGTTCCCGAGCCCGCGACACTCACCATGACGGAGGTCAACTTCGAGGAGCACCGAGTTGCAGAAGCTCTGCAGACGTCCTCCGTCGACCTCGCGCGGCCGATATTCGTCAATTGGGTGGGGGTACTCCCATACCTGACGCCTGCCGCCATCACCGAGACGCTCGCCGGCCTCCCGCCATGCGAGGCCGCGATCACCTATAACCTTCCGGAATCCGCCAGGGACGCTGACCTCCGCGCCGCCGCTGAGCGGGTAGTGCGCACCGTCGCGGCGCTCGGTGAGCCGATGATAACGCTGACAACACCGCAGGAGACCGCAGACCTGCTATCAACCGCCGGATTCCGGGTCGTCGAGGACCTCGGCCCTGAAGAAGTGACAGCGCGGTTTGGCCTCTCCTGCCGCGCTGCTGAGCGCATTGTGCTCGCCCATAAAACCGGCTGACGGCAGCTTGAGTTGTAGGAGAGCACCGCCCGCTGATCCAGCATTTGTGGGATCAGATCCTGGGCGCCAACGAAATTCGGCCCAAACGGAATGCGCGATTCCGTGGTCGCTCCACATCTCGCCGGGCAGGCCAAGTGCGAGCGCTTTAGTGGTCTGCCATCCGGCACGAGTCGATACCGCTGGCCTTGGCGGTCAACATGTCAGCTCGAGCGAGGGCTGTGGCGGAATATCGCTAGTTGAGGATCTGGCTGCTCAGGCCGACTCGGAACATGTTCACATGCAACACCTTTCGCTGCGCCGAAGCTTAGAGCACCCTGGTCACCTTCTCGGTCTCGGTCCGGCGCTGCAGCGCCGCCGGATCGGGATTGGCCACCTGCACCAGCGATGCCCCGACGGCCATGATCGCCAGCAGTCCGTCCACCAATTCGTCCGGTTCGCCCCACGAGGCGCTGGACAGCACCCGGTCCGCGGACGTCAAACCCCTTGCCGTCGAAACGCTTTCGCATGCAGCAAGAACCTCGTCGACCGAGCGCCCGGCCAGCGCCGGCCCGGGCATGCGCTCGGGGACGATCTGGTCGCCATGCACCCGCACCGCGGTCGCGTAGTCGGTGACGCCGAACGGCAGGTCGGCCGCGGGCCGTCCGAACGGATCCAGCGACAGCACCGCGACTTCGCCACCAGCCACCAAAGCGTCGGCCTCGTCCAGCCGTTCGCCCGTGCACAGCGCGATATCGGCGTCACCGTCCAAGACGACCTCGGCGCCGATCCACCACACCCCGAACAAGACGGCCGCGGTCTGCCAGTGCGCCGGAAGCAGAATCGCGACCCGGCTCGAAGCGCCGGCACCCAGCTCGTCGCGCAGCAGGTTGCCGGTCTTGGCCGCCCAGTTGGCCAGGGTCACCGCGGACAGCTCGATACGCTCGCCGGTCGCGTCGTCGTAGTAGGTGATGCGCGGGCCGACGGGGTCGGCGCGCAGCATGGGGTCCAGAATCGCCCCGCTGAGCGTGATCAGTTGATGCACTCCGGCTTGTCCGAGCCGGCAGTGAGGACGGGCGACGGCGCGGGGACGTTGGGGTCCGCGGACGATCCACCGTTGGACGCACCCGCCGGCGTCACCTGGCCGGTCGAGCCACCCGACAGCCCCGAGCCCGGACCGGTGTAGTCGTTGGCCAGCACCACCTTCACCGACCCCTGCGGTATCGACGCATCGGCCACCACCGGCAAGCCGCCGAGTTCCTTGGACACCTGCTGCGCGCCCAGATCGTCGGGCTTGGCGGCCCGCACCTGGCTGCTCTTCACGTGACCGGTGGAGTTGTTGCCGACGGTCCCCGTGGCGAATCCCTTGGAGCTCAGCACGCCCGATACCGCCGCGGCCAGTCCGTTGATGTCGGTGTCGTTGACCACGTCGGCGCTGGTCTTGGCGGGTGTGTAGGCCAGCTCCTCGGTCTTGCCCTGGGATTGGTTGTCCAGCAGGCCGGCGACCCAGTCCTGCACCTGGTGCGGATCCACCCGGACGACGCTTTGCATGCCGTCGTCGCTCCAGCCGGCACCGTCGAGCACGGGAATCGTGGCGAAGGCGACCTTTCCGCCGGCGAGCTTTTGCAGTTGCTGCAGGAAGTCCATCACGTCCCAGCCGGACGAGATCACCATCGAGCGTTGTACGGCGGCCTCCAGGCGACCCAGCGTGGACGGACTGGACAGCGTCTTACCGGAAATGACCCGGTGGGCCAGCGAGGCCATCACCGCCTGCTGGCGCACCACGCGGTCCAGGTCGCCGCGCGGCAGCTCGTGGCGCTGTCGCACGAAACTGAGTGCCTGTGGGCCGTCGAGCTTTTGCCGGCCGGCCGGGAAGTCGGCTCCCGAAAGGGGTTCGAACACAGGTTCTTTCAGGCAGATCTCGACGCCGCCGAGCGCGTCGGTGATCAACGCGAACCCGAGCAGGCCGATCTCGGCGTAGTGGTCGACGGTGACGCCGGTGAGGTCGGCGACCGTCTTGATCAGCGCCTCGCGACCGGCCTCGGTGCCCTTCGCCTCGGCCTCGGTAGCCGAAGCACCGGCCCGCACCAGGCTGGCCCGCTTCGCTTCCCGGGTTTGGCCGTACACGCCGTTGATCTTGGTCTTGCCCAAATTCGGGGCCTGCACGTACGAGTCGCGCGGAATCGAGATCGCGGTCGCCGACCTGCCGCTGTTCGGTATCCGGATCAGGATGATCGTGTCGGTGTTGGTGGCCTCTTCGTCGCCGGCCCTCAATGTCGCCAGCTCCTCGGCCGACAGGGGGTTGCCGTGCGCGTCCGTGCGGCTGTCGAGGCCGACCAACAAGATGTCGATCGCGCCGTCGTCGCCGCCCTTGCCCAGCGAGGGCGCGAACATGTGGAAGATGCCGTCCTCGAACGTCCGGACGTTGCTCCAAGCCACCCCGGTACCGAGAACGATCGCAACGGCCAGCGTGGTGGCGAGCGCACGAACCACACGTTGCACAAGCATCACACTAGGTTACTTGCGACACACGCGCTTGCCGGGAAGCCAGCCCCGGCGTGCCCGAGCTGCCCACGGGACATGCCAGACTACGAACCATGTCGGGCAGGATCGTGATCTCTGGTGCAGGTGGACAGCTGGGTATCGCTTTGGCGGCGGAGGCGGCTCGGCGGAATCACGATGTGCTGGCTCTCACCTCGGCGCAATGGGACATCACCGACCCCGACGCGGCCGACCGGATCGTGCAAAAAGGCGACATCGTGGTCAATTGTGCGGCCTTCACCAACGTCGACGCCGCCGAAAGTGACGAGGAGACGGCCCACGCCGTCAACGCCACCGGCCCGCAACACATCGCGCAAGCCTGCGCGCGCGCCGGCGCCCAGCTGATCCAGGTCTCCACGGACTACGTATTCAGCGGCGACGTCGGGCCCGAGGGCCCCCGGCCCTACGAGCCCAGCGACCCAACCGCACCGCTGGGCGCCTACGGCCGCACGAAGCTGGCCGGGGAAGTGGCCGTGCTGGAGGCCTTGCCGCAGGCCGTTGTGGTGCGCACGGCCTGGCTCTACACCGGCGGGTCCGGCAAGGACTTCGTCGCGATCATGCGGCGACTGGCCGCCGGCGACGGCCCGGTGGACGTGGTCGACGACCAAGCCGGTTCGCCCACCTGGGTCGGCGACCTGGCCGTCGCCCTGCTGCAGGTGGCCGGCGGGGGCGTGTCCGGCCCGGTCCTGCACGGCGCCAACGAGGGTGCCACCTCCCGGTTCGAACTGGCGAAGGCGGTTTTCGAGGAGTGCGGCGCCGACCCGCAGCGGGTGCGGCCGGTCAGCACCGACCAATTCCCGCGGCCGGCGGCCCGGCCGGTCTACTCGGGGCTGGGTGGCCGCGAGTCCGCAGAACACGGCCTGACACCGCTGCGGCCCTGGCGCGATGCGCTTGTCGATGCGCTTGCCGCGGTTACCCTCGACGCGTGACAGACGTGCTGCCCGTCGTGGCGGTGACCTTTTCTCCGGGCCCGCATCTCGAACGCTTCCTGGCCTCGTTGTCGCATGCCACCGAGCGTCCGGTGAGCGTGATCCTGTCGGACAACGGCTCCACCGACGGGACGCCGCAGGCCGCGCTCGAGCGCTACGCCAATGTGCGGGTGTTCGACAACCGGGCCAACCTCGGCTACGGGACCGCGGTGAATCGCGCGGTCGCCGCGCTCACCCCGGAAGAGGGCGCCGACGATGAGTGGCTGATCGTGGCCAACCCGGACGTGCAGTGGGGCCCAGGCAGCATCGATTTGCTGCTCGACGCCGCCGCCCGCTGGCCCCGGGCGGGCGCGCTGGGCCCGCTGATCCGGGACCCCGAAGGGGCGGTGTATCCGTCGGCGCGCCACCTGCCGAGCCTGATCCGCGGCGGCATGCATGCGGTGTTGGGTCCGTTCTGGCGTCGCAATCCGTGGACCACGGCCTACCGGCAGGAGCGGCAGGAGCCCAGCGAGCGCCCGGTGGGGTGGTTGTCGGGGTCATGCCTGCTGGTGCGCCGGTCGGCGTTCGACGAGATCGGCGGGTTCGACGAGCGCTACTTCATGTATATGGAGGACGTCGACCTCGGTGATCGGCTCGGCAACGCCGGCTGGCTCAGCGTCTACGTGCCGTCGTCGGAAGTGCTGCACCACTTGGGCCATTCCACCGGGCGCGACCCGGCGAGCCACCTGGCCGCCCATCACAAGAGCACCTACCTGTTCCTCTCCGATCGGCATCCCGGCTGGCGGCGGGCCCCGCTGCGCTGGACGTTGCGGGGATCGTTGGCCCTGCGGTCTCGTTTGATGGTGCGCAACTCGCGCCGTCGATCGCTCAAGAAGGAAGGGCGGCGCTAATGGCGACTTCTGACGTCGATGCGGTGGTGCTGGTCGGCGGCAAGGGCACCCGGCTGCGGCCGCTGACGCTCTCGGCGCCCAAGCCGATGCTGCCCACCGCCGGGCTGCCGTTCCTCACCCACCTGCTGTCCCGCATCGCCGGGGCCGGGATCGAACATGTGGTGCTGAGCACGTCCTATGAGGCCGCGGTGTTCGAGTCGGAGTTCGGCGACGGGTCCAAGCTGGGCCTGCAGATCGACTACGTCACCGAGGCCAGCCCGCTGGGCACCGGCGGCGGCATCGCCAACGTCGCCGACCACCTGCGGCACGACACGGTGATGGTGTTCAACGGCGACGTGCTGTCCGGCGTCGACCTGGGGGAGCTGCTCGATTTTCACGAGTCCAACCGCGCCGACGTAACGCTGCACCTGGTGCGCGTCGGCGATCCGCGGGCGTTCGGCTGCGTGCCCACCGACGAAAACGGCCGCGTCGTCGCGTTTCTCGAGAAGACGCAGGACCCGCCGACCGACCAGATCAACGCGGGCTGCTACGTCTTCAAGCGCGAGATCCTGGACCGGATTCCGCGCGACCGCGAGGTGTCGGTCGAACGCGAGGTGTTCCCGTCGCTGCTGTCGGACGCGGGAGTGAAGGTGTGCGGCTACGTCGACGCCACCTACTGGCGCGACATGGGCACGCCCGAAGACTTCGTGCGGGGCTCGGCCGACCTGGTGCGCGGCATCGCCCCGTCGCCCGCGCTGCGGGGTCACCGCGGCGAACAGTGGGTGCATGACGGCGCGGCGGTGTCGCCGGGTGCGGTGCTGATCGGTGGCACCGCCGTCGGGCGCGGCGCCGAGATCGGCCCTGGCGTGCGGCTCGACGGCGCGGTGATCTTCGACGGCGTCAAGGTCGAAGCGGGCAGCGTCATCGAGCGCTCGATCCTCGGCTTCGGGGTGCGCATTGGCCCGCGGGCGCTGATCCGCGACGGTGTGATCGGCGACGGCGCCGACATCGGCGCGCGCTGCGAGCTGCTGCGCGGCGCCCGGGTGTGGCCGGGCGTGGCTATTCCGGACGGCGGGATCCGCTACTCGTCCGACGTGTGAGTCGCATTGCCCGTGCGAGCGTCACGCTAGCGTGACGCTCGCCGCCGGCGGTCACGCTGGCGTGACGCTCGCCGCCGGCGGTCACGCTGGCGTGACGCTCGCCGCCGGCGGTCACGCTGGCGTGACGCTCGCCGCCGGCGGTCACGCTGGCGTGACGCTCGCCGCCGGCGGTCACGCTCGCGTTGCCCGTGCGACCAGGTAGGCCAGCGCGTGATCGGTGCCGGGTGGCAACGCGTCGGCCGGCCACCAGCGCAGGTCGTCTGACTCATCGCTGATCGCAATCTGCGCGCCGGGCGGCGCGTGTGCGACGAACTGCATGTCGAGATGGCGCGTCGGCACACCCAGCGAGCACGTCAGGGGATGCACATGGATCGCGGCCAGTTCGGGCGCGATCCGTAGGTCGGCGACGCCGGATTCCTCGACGGCCTCGCGCGCTGCGGCGGCAACGATATCGGGGTCGTCGTCCTCGCAGTGCCCGCCCAGCTGAACCCAGCGACCCAGCCGCGGATGCAGGGTGAGCAGCACCTTGGTGCCGCTCTCGTCGAGCACCAGCGCCGACGCGGTGATGTGGCCGGGCACGCACTCGCGCAGGCAGGCGTCCTCGCGGCCCTGCACGAAGGCCAGCACCGCGTGCCGCAGCGAATCCTGGGCCGCGTTGGGCGCCTGCCACTGGGTGAGGACCGCGATCGTCGACTCTCGGACGCTCACCGGGATCGTCGCTTGGTCCGGCGGTCGCGCAGCGCCGCCCACGCCGCTCGGCACTGCGCCACGGTTTCCGGACACCAGCCCAGCGCGTCGACGAGCACGCGGCGGTCCACCAGGTCGAGCGCCTTGTCGATCTCGTTGGCCTTCAACAGCAGGTCGACATCGGCGGCCAGGTCGGTGCCGTACACCGTTGGGGGAACGGGCAATTGCTCGGCCTCGCCGGGCTCCAGCTCGAGGATGCCCCCGCCATAGCTGCGGCCCATGATCTCGGCGAAGGCGAAGGTCGCGCTGTTGTGGAACACCGCGGCCAGCGCGCGCGGGTCGATATCGGGCTTGACCCGGACGCGGTGCACGGTGTCGGTGCTCGTCGCGGCCGCGGCGTTCACCGTCAGCCGCGGGGCGCGGTGAATTTGGCGCAGCATGAACAGATCTGGCGACCACAAGGACGGTGTGCTCCACCACGGCGAGCGGATCGAGCACTTGTAGCCGGTGTGGACGTCGGCCGCCTCGCCAGCGGCGATGTGCGCGAGCAGGGCCGGGTCCGTGGGGTTTTGCGGTGCGTCGAGTAGCCAGGTCCGGTGCTGCTTGGCGAGATCGATTGCGCGGCAGTCATTGTCGTAGACCAGGCCGGAAAGCTGCGTGCTGCGCGAGACGAGCGGGACGCAGTGCGCGGTCAGTCCCAGCGCCTGCGCCTGGATGTCGGTGAAGGTGAAGAAGCTGTTGCGTCCGGTCACGATGCCTACGTCCACGTCGGCCAGCCGCCCGAGTGGGGTCAGGGCGTCGGAGCGCCTCAGCGTGCGCAGCAGCTGGATCTGATCGGGCTCCAGGAAGTACTTGGTCCACTTCTCGGATTCGTGTAAGAGCGCCGGCGCAGATGCTACGTCCAGCTCGGCACCGCTCAGAGCCTCGGCATCGGCCAGGTGCACCGTGCGTATCTGCGCCGGGCCCGACCCCCGGACACCGCAGAACAACACCACCTCCTGCAGGATGCCGTCGAACACCAACCGCTCGAACGTCACCAGCGTGATCTCGGCGAAGCTGCTCAGCAGGAACTCGCGCAGCTGCGCGGCGTAGCTGACCTGGAGCAACTCGGCGGGCAGCACCAGGCCGACCCGTCCGCCGTCCCGCGTCGCGACGGTGCTCGCGACGACGACCGGGACCCAGGCGTTGGTCAATCGGGACGGCCGAAGGCCGTTGCGCCGCAGCAACTCCAGCGCCGGCTCGCGCTGCTCGGCGTCCCAGTTGCCGAAGCGGATGTAGGGCGGGTTGCCCGCCACCGCATCCCAGCCACCTGCATCGCCGTCGCGCAGCCAGGTGAACAGGTTGTCGCAGTCGACGGGCGAGTGGGCGCGCGCCTTGGCCGCCTCGGCCGCGACCAGCTCGACACCGCGAACCTGGCCGCTGAGCACGGCCAGCTCGCGCAGGATCGCGCCGTCGCCGCAGGACGGCTCGAGGATCTTCGGCCCGGCCGCGCGAACCCAGCCGGCCAGGAATCTCGCCACCGCGGCGGGCGTGTAGTAGCCGCCGCGGACCTTGTCGGGCGATGCGGCCGCCTTACCCGCGAATGTGGTCATTTGCGGAGCAACAGGTCAGTGACCGCGACCGGGTCGCGCGGTCCGGTGTCTTCAGATGCGTAACCGATCGCAATGGCGCCCAACGGCTCCCAGTCGGTGGGCAGCTCGAGCTCGGCGCGGACCAGGTCCGCGGCGAAGATCGTGGAGCCGATCCAGCAGCTGCCCACCCCGCGCACGGCCAGGGCGACCAGCAGGGCCTGCACGGCCGCCCCGACGGCGACCGTGAACATGGTGTGCTCGGCGTCGGTGCGCGCGGCGTCGGGGTAGTCGTGGGCGCCGTCGGGCACCAGGAACGGGATGACGACTTCCGGCGCGTCGTAGAGAATCTGGCCCCGTGCCACGCGCCGCTCAACCGAGTCGGCGGGCCTGCCGTCCCCGGACAGGTCGGTGCGCCACTTGTCTTTCATGCGGTCCAGCACTCGGGTTCGGGTGGCCTTTGTCTGCAGCCAGACGAAGCGCACCGGCCGGGTGTGGTGCGGGGCCGGCGCCGTGAGCGCCTCGGCCACCGCGGCCTCGATCAGGTCCGGCGGCACCGGCTCGTCGGCGAACTGGCGCACCGATCTGCGCAGCAGTTGGGCCTGGCGGCGGCCCGCATCGAGGGCCTCGGCCGTTCCGAGCCAAAACAGGTCTTCCTCGCCCGGGCGCAGCAGCTGGCGCGCCGTCGACCCGTCGTCGGTGACGGACAGCCCGCGCACGACGGCCACCGGCATCGCGGTCAGCTTGCCCTTGACCAGATCGGCGGCCGCGGCCACCTCGTCGGCCACCGCGATCTCGGTGACCACCAACTCGTTGCCGTGTTGATCGACGGCGCCGGCGTAGCCGTGCAGCACGGCCAGTCCCGCGGCGCCCACGGCCGCGTCGGTCTGACCGTTGCGCCAGGCGCGGCCCATGGTGTCGGTGATGACCACGGCGACGGTGACGCCGAGCCGGTCGCGCAGCCCGGCCCGCAGCGCGGCGGCACTGGCGTCGGGATCGACTGGCAGCAGGGCCAGTTCGGCCCGGCCGACATTGGATCCGTCCACCCCGGCGGCGGCCTGGATCAGCCCGATCCGGTTCTCGGTGATCAGGGTCCGGCCTTTGCGCGCCAGCACGCGCACCGCCTCGCCGTCAACCAGCTTGCGCCGCAGCTCGTCTCGGGCCTCGGGGTCTTCGGGCGCCGGCACCAGGCGGCCCTCGCATTTGGACACCACCTTGCTGGTGACGACCACGACGTCGCCGTCGCGCAACCACGGCGCGGCCGCGGCGACGGCGGCACCCAGGTCATCGCCGGGCCGAAACTCGGGAAGCCCGGCCACGGGCAGGATTTCGATCGCCGCGGCGGTGCCGTGTTCGGTCGCAGGGCTAGTCACTCGCTACGCCAGCCAGGTCGAGTCCCGCGCGGACCATCTCGGCGGTCGCCTTCGGGTCGCTCATCAACAGCGGTATCGACCGGACCGCGACCCCCTCGATCTCGGCTTTGAAATCTTCCAAGTCGCCCTCGTTGACCAGCCAGCCGTCCAGGATCCCGGTGCCGCGCCGCGACCCGAAATGGCGGCCCACCGCCTCGGCGGTGGATTCCACGCCGATCACCGAAAGGCATTTATCGGCCATGCCGCGCAATGGCTTTCCCCCGATGATGGGCGAGTAGCCGACCACCGGGGCGGCGGCCGCGCGCAGCGCGGCGCGAATGCCGGGCACGGCCAGCACCGCGCCGACGCTCACCACCGGATTCGACGGCGCCAGCATGATGATGTCCGCGTCGGCGATGGCCTGCACCGCTTCGGTTGTGGCGTTGGCCTTTTCGGCCCCGACGAACGCGAAGCTATGGGTTTCCGGATGGGCGCGATAGCGCACCCACCACTCTTGGAAGTGGATCGCCCGCCGGGTGTCGTCGGCCGGATCGGTGATCACCGCGTGCGTCTCGCAGCGATCGTCAGTGGCGGGCAGCAGCCGCGCACCGGGCTGCCAACGGTCGCACAGCGCGGCGGTGACTTGCGACAGCGGGTAGCCGGCGTCCAGCATCTGGGTGCGCACCAGATGCGTGGCCAGGTCGCGGTCGCCGAGTTCGAACCAGTCGGGCTGCACGCCGTAGCGCGCGAGTTCCGCCATGGCGTGCCAGGTTTCGTCCCGGTGGCCCCAGCCCCGCTGCGGGTCGACGCCGCCGCCCAGTGTGTACATGCAGGTGTCCAGATCCGGGCAGACCCGCAGCCCGTGGATCCAGGCGTCGTCGCCGATGTTGACCACCGCGTTCAGCTCGTGACCGGTCGACTGTTGCGCCGCAAACTGTCCGAGACCCAGCAGCTGCTGCACTCCCAACAGGAAGCGGGCGCCGCCGACTCCGCCGACCAGCACGGTGACCTTCACATCGGACGACCCTACCCGCGGCGGGTCTGTGAGCAGCTGCACTCCGACACGCCGAGCGGGCGAAACAACAGAAACGCCGAAATTTGATCACGAGATGATATGGAAATGTGCAATTGTGCTTGACCAGGCACGTCCACCCGTGTCTAATCACATCAGTGTCATTTCCCGGTTGGCCGGCCGGTTCCGGTGTCGCAGACCGTGATTCGATCACTTGTTCGAATCTGTACATCAGAACAGCGGCAACCACAGTCACTTCCAATGATAGGTGAGGAGGCGGGCAAGCATGTCCTATGAGCACCTTCGCGGCGTAATGGGCGGCACACCGCACACCACAATCGGTTCTTTCGGCGCGGCCCCGGTGGCTCAACCCCTAAGTGCCCGACCGTATTTGAGCCTCGTAACCGAGGCGCCGGTTCCGTTCGAGCCCGCGCCAATGCCCTTCGAAGACGAAGAGCTGCCGGCCGCGGATCAATGGCAGGACCGTGCGCTCTGCGCGCAAACGGACCCCGAGGCGTTCTTCCCCGAGAAGGGTGGTTCCACCCGCGAGGCGAAGAAGATCTGCCTGGGGTGCGAGGTGCGTAGCGAGTGCCTCGAGTACGCCCTGGCGCACGACGAGCGGTTCGGCATCTGGGGCGGGCTCTCCGAGCGCGAGCGCCGCCGCCTCAAACGCGGAATTATCTAGACTCGGCCCGGTTCACTCGTCATCGATCGTCGGGTCGATGACCGAGGGCTCGACGTCCAGATAAATGGCCACCTGGGCCACCAGGATCTCGTGCAGCAACTCACCGAGCTCGATGGTGTCCTTCGCCCGTCGCTCGATCGGTTTGCGGAACAACACAACTCGCGCCCGCGTGGCATTACCGCGGACGTCGACACCGGCGGGTATCAAGCGGGCAAGCGCGATCGGGCCGTCCGCGACCACCTCGGGGGGCCACTGCACGGAATCCGGGTCCTTCGCCGCGATGCGGGGGATCTCGTCGACCGCCACGTCAAGTTCGCCCACCCGCTCGCGCCAGCGCCGCTCGATGGGTTCGTACGCCTCCAGCACCGCCATGTCGAACCGCTCGGCGCGGCTGCGCCAGCCCGGCACGGTCGACGGCAGCAGCGGGCCGCGCATATCGCGGCCACGTCGGGAAGCTCGGCCCACGCGCCGATGGTAACGGTTTGACCGTGTTTGTAACGGTTCGGGAGGTGGGCCTAACCGATGCGCGTGTCCGGCGCTTGCGCAGCGTTTGCTCACGATAGCCTTTCGATCGTGAACGTTCCCCGACGCTGCTGCCGGCCCGGGTGTCCGCACTACGCCGTAGCCACGTTGACGTTCGTCTACTCGGACTCCACGGCAGTAGTAGGACCGCTGGCCACCGCGCGCGAACCCCACTCGTGGGACCTGTGCGTCGGTCATGCCGGCCGCATCACCGCACCGCGCGGGTGGGAACTCGTGCGCCACGCGGGACCGCTTCCGACCCACCCTGAAGAGGACGACGAGCTGGTCGCCCTGGCCGACGCGGTGCGCGAAGGCGCGGACCGGACCTCGCACGCCGGCGCGCCGGGGCCGAGTGTTCACGGCTTTACTGACTCCTACGGCCCCGTATCCAACGGCCATGTCCAGCATTCGGGAGCGCACGCCACCGCGCCGAGCAGCGGTCTTCTCGCGCCGCCCGAGCAGCGGTCCGGGCGCCGACGTGGGCATCTGCGCGTTTTGCCCGATCCCACTGACTAACCCTGACTAATCCTGACTAATCCGGCTAGCCGGAGTAGCTCAAACCGCAGCATCCTCGGGCCGATAGGCTGACGGCGAAGAGTCGAAGAAGTCCATGTCGTCAGGAGGCCTCGCATGGGTCGGCCCGCTGCGGCTGTCAACCGTGTCATCAAGGCTTACGACGTTCGGGGGCTGGTCGGCGAGGAGATCGACGAGTCGCTGACTGCCGAGATCGGGGCAGCTTTCGCGCGGCTGATGCGCGCCGAGAACGCCCGGCAGGTGGCGATCGGCCACGACATGCGCGACAGTTCACCCAAGCTGGCGGCCGCCTTTGCCGACGGCGTGACCGGTCAGGGTCTGGATGTGGTGCGCATCGGCCTGGCGTCCACCGATCAGCTGTATTTCGCCTCGGGGCTGCTGGACTGCCCCGGCGCGATGTTCACCGCGAGCCACAATCCGGCGGCGTACAACGGCATCAAGTTATGCAGGGCCGCCGCCCTGCCGGTCGGCGCCGACACCGGCCTGAGCGTCATCCGCGACGATCTGATCAACGGGGTCGAAG
The DNA here is from genome assembly GCA_963758775.1 of uncultured Actinomycetota bacterium. Lineage (GTDB taxonomy): Bacteria > Actinomycetota > Actinomycetes > Mycobacteriales > Mycobacteriaceae > Mycobacterium. The sequence goes on along the minus strand of CAVWWU010000006.1, from coordinate 165,173 downwards.
AATACGAGAGCCAGTCCCAAGGCCGGCCCGGCACGGTCAGCGATCGCGATGTCCTCGGCGACTACAGCGAGTTCCTGCGGTCTCTGGTAAACACCTCCGGCCTGCGCCCGTTGCGGGTGGCCGTCGACGCCGGTAACGGCATGGCCGGTCACACGGCGCCGGCCGTGCTGGGCGCCATCGACTCGATCACCTTGCTGCCGTTGTACTTCGAGCTCGACGGCTCCTTTCCCAATCACGAGGCCAACCCCCTCGACCCGGCGAACCTCGTCGACCTGCAGGCCTACGTGCGTGACACCGGTGCTGATATCGGGCTGGCCTTCGACGGCGACGCCGACCGGTGCTTCGTGGTCGACGAACGCGGCGAACTGGTGTCCCCGTCGACGGTGACCGGTCTGGTCGCCGCCCGCGAGCTCGGCCGGGAGATCGGTGCGACCGTCATCCACAACGTGATCACCTCCCGCGCGGTGCCCGAACTGGTCGCCGAACGCGGCGGCACGCCGCTGCGCTCGCGGGTCGGGCACTCCTATATCAAGGCGCTGATGGCCGAGACCGGTGCGATTTTCGGCGGCGAGCACTCGGCCCACTACTACTTCCGGGATTTCTGGGGCGCCGATTCCGGGATGCTGGCCGCGCTGCACGTGCTTGCCGCCCTCGGCCAGCAGGAACGCGCACTGTCCGAGTTGACGGCGGGCTACCAGCGCTACGAATCTTCGGGGGAGATCAACTTCACGGTCGCCGACGCCGCGTACTGTGTCGATGCCGTGCTGAAGTCTTTTGAGACCCGGATTCACTCCATCGATCACCTGGACGGGGTGACCGTGGATCTGGGCGACGACAGCTGGTTCAACCTGCGCACCTCCAACACCGAGCCGTTGCTGCGGCTGAACGTGGAGGCCCGCACCGCCGAGGACGTCGACGCGGTGGTCGAGCAGGTCAGCGCGCAAATCGGAGAAGCCGCGCCGTGAACACCACCCAGGCGATCGATCTCGAAGACGCCGAGGGCCTCGTCGCCGCCGACCGGGAGGGGTTGCTGCGGGCCGCGTCGATGGCCGGCGCCTCGGTGCGGTCTGTGGCCGCCGCAGTCGAGGAAGGCGCGCTGAATTCGCTGCGGATTGACGAGCGCCCGCGTTCGGTGATCTGGGTCGCCGGCCGCGGTCCCGCCGAGACCGCCGGGGCTATGTTGGCGGCGACGCTGGCCGGGGTGGCGGACGAGCCGATCGTTGTCGCCCCCGAGGCCCCGCCGTGGGTCGGACCGCTCGACGTGCTGATCGCGGCCGGCGACGACCCCGGCGATCCCGCGCTGGTCGAGGCCGCCGCGACCGGGGTGCGCCGCGGCGCGCGGGTGGTCGTGGCGGCGCCCTATGAAGGTCCGCTGCGCGACAGCACGGCCGGGCGCGTCGCTGTGCTCGCGCCGCGGCTTGCGGTTCCCGACGAGTTCGGGCTGTGCCGTTACCTGGCGGTGGGCCTGGCCGTGCTGCGGGCCTTGGAAGGACGAGAAGGACGAGAAGAACGCCGCTCGCGCCTACGCCTCGATCTGGCGTCGCTCGCCGACGAACTGGACGCCGAGGCCCTGCGTAACAGCGCCGGCCGGGAGCTGTTCACCAACCCGGCGAAGACCCTGTCCGAGCGGATGGCCGGTCGCCGGGTGGCGCTCGCCGGCGACTGTGCCGCCACGATCGCGCTCGCGCGGCACGCCAGCTCGACGTTGCTGCGGATCGCGCACGAGGTTGTCGCGGCCACCGGACTGAGCGATGCGCTGGCGGCACTGCGCGGGACCGCCGAACGCGGCGACACCGCGTCGTCGGTGGATGCGCTGTTCCACGACGAGGAGATCGACGGACCGCTTCCGCAGCGACTGCACGTGCTGGCCCTGACGCTGGGCGAGGAGAAGACCGTGGTGGCCGCCCGGGTCGCGGGCCTGCACGACGTTCACCTGATCGCCGCCGAGGACGTGCCCGAGGTGCCAGGCGGCGAGGGCGGATCCGCGCCCCTACCGGCGACGACCGGGGCGGGCGGCGTCGAGCAGCAGCTGGCGATCCTGGCCGTCCGGCTGGAGATGGCCGCGGTTTACTTGCGACTGGTGCGGGGATAAGTAAGACAGTGGAGCTACTTCGCGGAGCGTTGCGGACTTACGCGTGGGGATCGCGGACCGCACTGGCCGAATTCACCAGGCGGCCGGTGCCGGCCGCGCATCCCGAGGCCGAACTCTGGTTCGGCGCGCACCCGGCCGATCCCGCCTTTCTGGAGACTGAGCACGGCGAAGTTTCGTTGCTCACGGAGCTGGTGGACGACCCCGAAGGTCAGCTCGGCGCGGCCTCGCGGGCCCGGTTCGGCGACGTGTTGCCGTTCTTGCTCAAGGTGTTGGCGGCCGACGAGCCGCTTTCGCTGCAGGCCCACCCCAGCGCCGCACAGGCGGTCGAGGGCTACCTGCGGGAGGAGCGGCTCGGCATCCCGGTGAACTCGCCAATCCGCAACTACCGGGACACGTCGCACAAGCCGGAGTTGTTGGTGGCGCTGCAGCCGTTCGAGGCGCTGGCCGGATTCCGTCCGGCGTCACGGACCATCGAACTCCTGCGCGCCTTCGCGGTTTCCGACCTCGACCCGTTCATCGATCTGCTCAACGACCAGTCCGACGCCGACGGTCTGCGCGCGCTGTTCACCACCTGGATCACCGCGCCGCAGCCCGACATCGACGTGCTGGTGCCCGCCGTGCTCGAGGGCGCCATCCAGTACGTCAGCTCCGGCGCCGCAGAATTCCAGGCCGAGGCCAAGACGGTGCTGGAACTGGGCGAACGCTATCCCGGCGACGCCGGCGTGCTGGCGGCGCTGTTGCTCAACCGCATCAGCCTGGCCCCCGGCGAGACGATTTTTCTGTCGGCGGGCAACCTGCACGCCTATCTGCGCGGGGTCGGTGTGGAGGTAATGGCCAACTCCGACAACGTGTTACGCGGCGGCCTGACCCCCAAGCACGTCGACGTGCCCGAGCTGCTGCGGGTGCTGGACTTCACCCCCACCACCGAGGAGCGATTGCGGGCGCCGACCCGGCGCGACGGGTTGGAGCTGATCTACGAGACCCCCACCGACGAGTTCGCCACCGCGCTGCTGACGCTCGACGGGGAGCATCTCGGCCACGAGGTCGACGCCCCGCCGCACCACGAGGGGCCGCAAATCCTGCTGTCCATCGAGGGCGCGACGACGGTGCACGGCAAGTCCCAGTCGTTGACCCTGGAGCGCGGGATGGCTGCCTGGGTGGCGGCCGACGACGGCCCGATCCGGCTGCTTGCGGCCGAGCCCGCCAAGCTGATCAGGGCGACCGTAGGGCTGTGACCGGCAGGCGCCGGTCTTTAACGGCGGCCCGGCGCTCGCGCGTCCACAGCCGCAGGTTGTGTGCGATGGTGTGGCCGAGGATCCGCGGCGGCGGCACCATGTACAGGCTGTCGAGCAGCGAGAATCGGCGCAGAAACCATTCGGCCAGAACGGGTTCGGTTTCCGCGGCGCCGAGGAATTGATCGAACAGCGAACCCACCGGCCGCCACCACCACGGCGCGGAATCGGCCTCCGCGTGGTGAAAGGCGGTGTCGCCGATGGCGTTCATGGTCCACACCGGGTAGGTGGTCTTGGCGGTGGCCTTGCTGAGCAGACCCGCGACGTCACCGTCTGAGCCGTTTGTGGCCTGCAGCGCCCGACGTAGGTGGCCCGCCTGCAGCGACGTCATCGTCATGCCCTGCCCGAAGGTGGGGTTGAAGCTGGCCACGGCGTCCCCGAGCGGCACGATCCCGGCCGGAAAGCGGTCCAGCTTGTCGTAGCGGCGCCATTTGCTGACCGGGAACGCGTGGAACGCCGGTTCGCCCAGCGGTTCGGCCTGGGCCAGCGCCGTGTTGAAGTGCGCGGGCAGCAGCTCGCCGGCCAGTTTCAGCATCTCGGGGAAAGTCTCCGGCGGTTTGGCCTTGGCCACCCCGAACGTCGTCAGCACCCAGGTGCCGCCCTCGTAGCAGAGCATGCCCAGCCCCAGCGACTGGTCATGGGAAGCGCCGGCGACCACGACCTTCTCGGCGATCAGCCCGTCGGGGATGCGGAATTGGTGCGTGGCGTAGCGGATGCCGATGTCCACGGATTGTTCGGGCGGCGCCTGATATCCCCACTGCGTCAGCCACACCGGCAGCCGGGTGCCGCGGCCCGCGGCGTCGACGACCAGGTCGGCTTCGATAAAGTCCGCCACCGCATCGTCGCCCAACTGCACACCGGTCACCCGTTGCCGGGCAACGTCGAACCGCGGCTCCTGCACGGCGCGGCGCACGATTTCCACGTTGTCGATCTCGCACACCCGTCGGCGCAGCTGCCACTCCAGGTGCGGCCGGCTCGGCACGTAGGCGGTGAACTCGTCGCGCAGGGTGTGCCCCGTCCCGAGGACGTGCCCCGCGGCGCCGAGGTGAATGCAGTCCGGCCGGTTCTCCAGCATCGGAACGCCGGCGGCGACCATGTCTTTCAGCAGGCCCGGAAACAGGTTTTCGAACTCGATCGCCCCGCGGGCCATCAGCATGTGCAGATGCTGATCCTGCGGGACCGCCGCGCGGTTTGCCGGCGCGCCGGGCAACTCGTCGCGCTCGAACACGGTCACCCGGCCGAAGAAATCCGAAAGCACTCGCGCGGCGCTCAACCCCGCGATGCTCGCCCCGATGACGACGGCATGGCCCCTCATGTTCCCCCCACTGACCGGCATTGGCGCAGAGTACCCAGTACTGTGCGGTCCTATGGCCGGTCGATTGCGCACCAAGTCGGTCGAGCAGTCGATCGCCGACACCGATGAGCCGGACACCAAGCTGCGCAAGGACCTGACCTGGATCGACCTGGCGGTGTTCGGCGTCGCGGTGGTGATCGGCGCGGGCATCTTCACCGTCACCGCGTCGACGGCCGGCGACATCACCGGCCCGGCGATCTGGATCTCGTTCGTGATCGCGGCCGCGACCTGCGCGCTGGCCGCGCTGTGCTACGCGGAGTTCGCCTCGACGCTGCCGGTGGCCGGCAGCGCCTACACGTTCTCTTACGCCACCTTCGGTGAGTTCGTCGCCTGGATCATCGGCTGGAATCTGCTGCTGGAATTGGCCGTCGGAGCCGCCGTGGTGAGCAAGGGGTGGTCGAGCTACCTGGGCACGGTGTTCGGATTCGCCGGCGGCACCGTCGACGTTGGCGGCGTGCAGGTCGACTGGGGTGCGCTGCTGATCGTCGCGGCGGTCTCGCTGCTGATCGCGCTGGGAACCAAGCTGTCGTCGAGGTTTTCGCAGGTGATCACCGCCATCAAGGTGACGGTGGTGCTGCTGGTCATCGTCGTCGGCGCGTTCTACATCAAGTCCGCCAACTACTCGCCGTTCATTCCGAAGCCGGAAGCCTCCAGCGACGCCGGGGGCATCAACCAGTCGGTGCTGTCGCTGCTCACCGGCGCGCACAGCAGCCACTACGGCTGGTACGGGGTCCTGGCGGGGGCCTCGATCGTGTTCTTTGCGTTCATCGGCTTCGACATCGTGGCGACCATGGCCGAGGAGACCAAGAACGCCCAGCGCGACGTCCCCAAAGGCATCCTGGCGTCGCTGGCGATCGTGACCGTCCTCTACATCGCGGTCTCGGTGGTGCTGTCCGGGATGGTGTCCTACACCCAGCTCAAGACGGTGTCGGGCCAGGGTTCGGCGAACCTTGCCACCGCATTCACCGCGAACGGCGTTACCTGGGCGAGCAAGATCATCGCCGTCGGGGCGCTGGCCGGGCTGACCACTGTCGTGATGGTCTTGATGCTCGGGCAGTGCCGGGTGCTGTTCGCGATGGCGCGCGACGGGCTGTTGCCGCGTTCGCTGGCCAGGACGGGCACGCGGGGGACACCCGTGCGGATCACCGTGCTGGTCGCGGTCGTGGTAGCGGTGACGGCGTCGGTGTTCCCGATCAGCAAGCTCGAGGAGATGGTCAACGTCGGGACGCTGTTCGCGTTCGTCCTGGTGTCCGCCGGCGTGGTCGTCCTGCGCCGGTCCAGGCCCGACCTGGAGCGGGGGTTCAAGGCCCCGGCCGTGCCGTTGCTGCCGATCGCGTCGATCTGCGCGTGCGCCTGGCTGATGCTGAACCTGACCGCGCTGACCTGGGTTCGTTTCCTGGTCTGGCTGGTGGTGGGCACCGCGATCTACCTGGGCTACGGCCTGCGGCACTCGCTGCAGGGCCGTCGGCAGGCGGCCTAACCCCTTCTCAGCTGGTCGAGGCTGCGTCCAGCGCGCCGAAATAGCGATATTCACGCCGTGGCGTAGTCTCGATGCTCCTGTCGCTTTACAAAGCTGTATCAAATGTCTAGACAAGAGACGTAGAGGCATATATTGTCCAATTCATGACCGCACAGCTGACCCGCGAAGTACCCGTTACCGAATGGCGCGACAAGAAGCGCTACCTGTGGCTCATGGGGCTGATCGCCCCGACCGCGCTGTTCGTGATGCTGCCGATCGTTTGGGGCTTGAATCGCCTCGGCTGGCACGGCGCCGCGCAGGTGCCGCTGTGGATCGGGCCGATCCTGCTCTACCTCCTGCTGCCCGCGCTCGACGTGTTCTTCGGGCCCGACGGCCAGAACCCCCCCGACGAGGTGATGGAGCGCCTGGAAAACGACAAGTACTACCGCTACTGCACCTACATCTACATCCCGTTCCAGTACCTCAGCGTGGTGCTGGGGGCCTACCTGTTCACGGCGTCGAACCTGGGCTGGCTGGGCTTCTCAGGCGGCCTGGGCTGGGTCGGCAAGGTCGGGGTCGCGCTGTCGGTCGGCATGCTCGGCGGCGTCGGCATCAACACCGCGCACGAGATGGGGCACAAGAAGGACTCGCTGGAGCGCTGGCTGGCCAAGATCACGCTGGCGCAGACCTGCTACGGCCACTTCTACATAGAGCACAACCGCGGCCACCACGTCCGGGTGTCCACCCCCGAGGACCCGGCGTCGGCCCGCTTCGGCGAGACCTTCTGGGAGTTCTTGCCGCGCAGCGTGTTCGGCAGCCTGCGCTCCGCGGTTCGGCTGGAAGCGCAGCGCATCCGCCGCGCCGGCAACAACCCGTGGAACCCCAAGACGTATGCGTCCAACGACGTGCTCAACGCCTGGGCGATGTCAGCGGTGCTGTTCGGCGCGCTGACCGTGGCGTTCGGCCCGGCGGTCATTCCGTTCCTGATCATCCAGGCGGTCTTCGGCTTCAGCCTGCTCGAGAACGTCAACTACCTCGAGCACTACGGCCTGCTGCGGCAGAAGAACGCGAACGGCCGCTACGAGCGCTGCGCGCCGGTGCACAGCTGGAACTCCGACCACATCGTCACCAACCTGTTCCTCTACCACCTGCAGCGGCACAGCGACCACCACGCCAACCCCACCCGCCGCTACCAGACGCTGCGCAGCATGGAGGGTGCGCCGAACCTGCCCAGCGGCTACGCGTCGATGATCTCGCTGACCTACTTTCCCCCGCTGTGGCGCAAGGTGATGGACCACCGGGTGCTCGATCACTACGACGGCGACATCACCCGGGTCAACGTGCAGCCGCGCCTGGCCGGCAAGCTGCTGGGCCGCCACGGCGCGGCCGCGTGAGCGCCGCGTACCAGTGCCCGGTCTGCGAGTACGTCTACGAAGAGTCCAAAGGCGAAGTGCGGGAAGGTTTTCCGCCCGGGACGCCGTGGGAGCAGGTTCCCGACGACTGGTGCTGCCCCGATTGCAGCGTGCGCGAGAAGCGCGATTTCGAACTGGTCGTTCGATGACGATGCGCGCCCCCTGAGCGGCGCGAGGAGGAATCGGACAAAACAGATAGGAGCAAGCAAATGAACGACTACAAACTCTTCCAATGCGTGCAGTGCGGCTTCGAGTACGACGAGGCGCTGGGCTGGCCCGAGGACGGCATCGCGGCCGGCACCCGCTGGGACGACATCCCCGGCGACTGGAGCTGCCCGGACTGCGGGGCTGCCAAGTCGGACTTCGTCATGGTGGAGATCGCGCGCTCGTGAGCACTATCGTCGCGCCTGTGAAGCGGATTCCCTACGCAGAGGCCTCGCGGACGCTGCTGCGGGATTCCGTCCTGGACGCGATGCGGGAGCTGCTGCTGACGCGGGACTGGTCGGCGATCACGCTGTCGGACGTCGCCCGGGCCACGGGCATCAGCAGACAGACCATCTACAACGAGTTCGGGTCGCGCCAGGGCCTGGCGCAGGGATATGCGCTGCGCCTGGCCGACCGCCTGATCGACACCGTGCACGCCGCGCTGGACGCGAACGTCGGCAACTTCTACGAGGCACTGCTGCAGGGCTTCCGCAGGTTTTTCGCCGAGTCGGCGGCCGACCCGCTGGTGATCTCGCTGCTGAGCGGCGTCGCCAAGCCCGATCTGCTGCAGCTGATCACCACCGACAGCGCGCCCATCATCACCCGCGCGTCGCAGCGGCTGGTGACGGCGTTCGACCAGACCTGGGTGACCATCAGCGACGAGGACGCCGGCGTGATTTCGCGGGCCATCGTGCGGCTCTGCCTGAGCTACGTGTCGATGCCGCCCGAATCGGATCACGACGTCGCGGCGGACCTCGCTCGCCTGATGGCGCCGTTCGTGGAGCGCCATGGCGCGCCCACCGGGCCGTAAATCGCACCGACTAGAGTGGCGGCGGAAGAACATACCCAAGCTAATTAAAGGATGACCCATCCCCATGACGACGACCGAAAGTTCGCTCACCCCTGACGTTCGCAACGGCATCGATTTCAAGGTCGCCGATCTGTCGCTGGCGGAATTCGGCCGCAAGGAACTCGACCTGGCCGAGTACGAAATGCCCGGCCTGATGTCGCTGCGCCGCGAGTACGCCGAGGTGCAGCCGCTGAAGGGCGCGCGCATCTCCGGCTCGCTGCACATGACCGTGCAGACCGCGGTGCTGATCGAGACCCTCGTCGAACTGGGCGCCGAGGTCCGGTGGGCCTCCTGCAACATCTTCTCCACCCAGGACCACGCCGCCGCTGCCGTCGTCGTCGGCAAGCACGGCACTCCCGAGGAGCCCAAGGGTGTCCCGGTGTTCGCGTGGAAGGGCGAGACGCTCGAGGAGTACTGGTGGGCCGCCGAGCAGATGCTGACCTGGCCCGGTGAGCCCGCGAACATGATCCTCGACGACGGCGGGGATGCCACCATGCTGGTGCTGCGCGGCGCGCAGTACGAGAAGGCCGGCGTGGTCCCGCCCGCCGAGGACGACGACTCCGCGGAATGGAAGGTCTTCCTGAACCTGGTGCGCAACCGCCTGGAGACCGACAAGGACAAGTGGACCAAGATCGCCGCGTCGGTCAAGGGCGTCACCGAGGAGACCACTACCGGTGTGCTGCGGCTCTACCAGTTCGCCGCCGCCGGGGACCTGGCCTTCCCGGCGATCAACGTCAACGACTCGGTGACCAAGTCCAAGTTCGACAACAAGTACGGCACCCGGCACTCGCTGCTGGACGGCATCAACCGCGGCACCGACGCGCTGATCGGCGGCAAGGCGGTGCTGATCTGCGGCTACGGCGACGTCGGCAAGGGTTGCGCCGAGGCCGCCAAGGGCCAGGGTGCGCGTGTGTCCGTCACCGAGATCGACCCGATCAACGCGCTGCAGGCGCTGATGGAGGGCTTTGACGTGGTGACCGTCGAGGACGCCATCGGCAGCGCCGACATCGTCGTGACCGCGACCGGTAACAAGGACATCATCTCGCTGGACCACATGAAGGCGATGAAGGACCACGCGATCCTGGGCAACATCGGCCACTTCGACAACGAGATCGACATCGCCGCGCTCGAGCGCTCCGGGGCGACCAAGCTGAACATCAAGCCGCAGGTCGACCTGTGGACCTTCGGCGAGTCGGGCAAGTCGATCATCGTGTTGTCCGAGGGCCGGCTGCTCAACCTGGGCAACGCCACCGGCCACCCGTCGTTCGTGATGAGCAACAGCTTCGCCAACCAGACGATCGCCCAGATCGAGCTGTGGACCAAGAACGACGAGTACGACAACGAGGTCTACCGGCTGCCCAAGCACCTGGACGAGAAGGTGGCCCGCATCCACGTCGAGGCCCTCGGCGGCCAGCTCACCAAGCTGACCAAGGACCAGGCCGAGTACCTGGGCGTCGACGTCGAGGGTCCCTACAAGCCGGACCACTACCGCTACTGATCGCTCGGCTGCCGTGCTGATCGCGATCGAAGGGGTCGACGGCGCCGGCAAGCGGACGTTGACCGAAGGGTTGGTGGCCGCGTTCCACGCCGTCGGAAAGTCGGTGGCCACCCTGGCGTTTCCGCGCTACGGCCAGTCGGTGACCGCCGACATCGCGGCCGAGGCGTTGCACGGGCAACACGGTGACCTCGCGTCGTCGGTGTATGCGATGGCGATGCTGTTCGCGCTGGACCGCGCCGGCGCGATCGGGGAAATCGAGGCGCTGGGCCGCGACCACGACGTGGTGATCCTGGATCGCTACGTCGCCTCCAACGCGGCCTACAGCGCGGCGCGGCTGCACCAGGACCCGGCGGGCGAGGCCGTCGCCTGGGTGCGCGAGCTGGAATACCACCGGTTCGCGCTGCCCGCGCCCGACTGGCAAGTGCTGCTCAACGTGCCCACCGAGCTGGCCGGGCAGCGCGCCCGCAGCCGCGCCGAAACCGAACCCGGCCGGGCTCGCGACGCCTACGAACGAGACGACGGACTCCAGCAGCGCACCGGCGCGGTATACGCCGGTCTGGCCGCCGCGGGGTGGGGCGGACGCTGGTTGGTGATCGACGCAGACGCCGATCCGGCCCGGTTAGCGGCCACTTTCGCGGGCTAATGGCCGCCAATTAGCACAGAATTATCACAATTTGGCGTTATCGGGCACGAAACGCCCGTGTGGTGCGCCGACTTTGTCCCGATCTGGTGACACCATGGACTCCATGAGGCAAAGGATTCTGGTCGTCGATGACGACGCTTCGCTGGCCGAGATGTTGACCATCGTGCTGCGCGGGGAGGGTTTCGACACCGCCGTCATCGGCGACGGCACGCAAGCCCTGACGGCGGTGCGCGAGCTGCGCCCCGACCTGGTGCTGCTCGACCTGATGCTGCCCGGCATGAACGGCATCGACGTGTGCCGGGTGCTGCGTGCCGATTCGGGCGTCCCGATCGTCATGCTCACGGCCAAGACCGACACCGTGGACGTGGTGCTGGGCCTCGAGTCGGGCGCCGACGACTACATCATGAAGCCGTTCAAACCCAAGGAGCTGGTCGCCCGGGTGCGGGCACGGCTGCGCCGCAACGACGACGAGCCGGCAGAGATGCTGTCCATCGCCGATGTCGAGATCGACGTGCCGGCGCACAAGGTGACCCGCAACGGCGAGCAGATCTCGCTGACGCCACTGGAATTCGACCTGCTGGTCGCGTTGGCGCGCAAACCGCGCCAGGTGTTTACTCGTGATGTGCTGCTTGAACAGGTGTGGGGGTACCGGCACCCGGCGGACACCCGCCTGGTGAACGTGCACGTCCAGCGGCTGCGGGCCAAAGTCGAGAAAGACCCCGAGAACCCGACCGTGGTTCTGACCGTTCGAGGAGTGGGTTACAAGGCCGGACCTCCGTGATCCGCGAGCGTCGCCACGCGCAGGGGTGGCGCCGTTGATCTGGGGCTCTCGCCAACGCACTCGTAGTCGTTGGGGGCGCACCGGCCCCATGGCCAGTGCGCTGGGCGCGCTGAGTCGAGCCGTTGCCATCGCGTGGCGCCGATCGTTGCAGTTGCGCGTCGTGGCGTTGACGCTCGGGCTGTCGCTCGTCGTGATCTTGGCGCTGGGCTTCGTGCTGACCAGTCAGCTCACCAACCGTGTGCTCGACGTCAAGGTCAGGGCCGCCGTCGAACAGATCGAGCGCGCGCGCACCACCGTCAGCGGGATCGTCAACGGCGAGGAGACGCGGTCGCTGGACAGCAGCCTGCAGCTGGCGCGCAACACGCTGACCTCGAAAACCGATCCGACATCCGGTGCCGGGCTGGCCGGCGCGTTCGACGCCGTGCTGATGGTGCCGGGCGACGGCCCGCGCGCGGCGAGCTCGGCCGGCCCCGTCGATCAGGTGCCCAATGCGTTGCGCGGCTTCGTCAAGGCGGGCCAGGCGGCCTACCAGTACGCCACGGTGCACACCGAAGGTTTCTCGGGGCCGGCGCTGATCGTCGGCACGCCGACGTCGTCGCAGGTGGCGAACCTGGAGCTGTACCTCATCTTTCCGCTGAAGAACGAGCAGGCGACCGTGACGCTGGTGCGCGGCACGATGGCCACGGGCGGCCTGGTGTTGCTGGTGCTGCTGTCCGGCATCGCGGTGGTGGTGTCGCGTCAGGTCGTCGGCCCGGTGCGGTCGGCGTCCCGGATCGCCGAGCGCTTCGCCGAAGGGCATCTGTCCGAACGAATGCCGGTGCGCGGGGAGGACGACATGGCCCGGTTGGCCGTGTCGTTCAACGACATGGCCGAAAGCCTGTCCCGCCAGATCGCCCAACTCGAGGAGTTCGGCAATTTGCAGCGCCGGTTCACCTCCGACGTCAGCCACGAGCTGCGCACGCCGCTGACCACCGTGCGGATGGCCGCCGACCTCATCTACGACCACAGCGACGACCTCGACCCGACGCTGCGGCGATCCACCGAGCTGATGGTCAACGAGCTGGACCGCTTCGAGACGCTGCTGAACGACCTGCTGGAAATCTCCCGGCACGACGCCGGTGTGGCCGAATTGTCCGTTGAGGCAGTCGATTTGCGCACTACCGTGAACAGCGCCCTGGGCAATGTCGGCCACCTCGCCGAGGACGCCAGCATCGAGCTGCAGGTGGACATGCCGACCGAAGAGGTGATCGCCGAGGTCGATCCGCGCCGGGTGGAGCGGATCCTGCGCAACCTGATCGCCAACGCCATCGACCACGCCGAGCACAAGCCGGTGCAGATCCGGATGGCCGCCGACGAGGACACCGTCGCGGTCACGGTGCGCGACTTCGGGGTCGGGCTGCGGCCCGGCGAGGAGAAGCTGGTGTTCAGCCGGTTCTGGCGCTCGGACCCGTCGCGGGTGCGGCGCTCCGGGGGAACCGGGCTGGGCCTGGCGATCAGCGTCGAGGACGCGCGATTGCACCAGGGTCGGCTGGAGGCGTGGGGCGAGCCCGGCGAGGGCGCCTGCTTCCGGCTGACGCTGCCGTTGATCCGGGGGCACAAGGTCACGACGAGTCCGCTGCCCATGAAACCAATCCCGCAGCCGATGCCGGCGCAACCGGTTGGGCAGGACCGTCAGCGCCAGCCCGAGCCCGCCGAGTGGAGCGGCTAATGCGCCGGTTCTCGAAAAAACTAGCGCTGTTGTTGCTGCCCGCGTTGCTGGCCGGCTGCGCCGGCATCCCCACTTCTTCGGCGCCGCAGGCCATCGGCACGGTCGAACGACCCGCACCGTCGAACCTGCCCAAGCCCACCCCGGGCATGGATCCCGACGTGCTGCTGCGCGAATTCCTCAAGGCCACAGCCGATCCCGCCAACCGGCACCTGGCGGCGCGCCAGTTTCTCACCCAGTCGGCGTCCAACGCCTGGGACGACGCCGGTAGCGCCCTGCTGATCGACCACGTGGTGTTCGTCGAAACCCGCGGCGCCGAAAAGGTTTCGGCGACCATGCGGGCCGACATCCTGGGCTCGCTGTCCGACGTCGGGGTGTTCGTGACGGCCGAAGGGGTGCTGCCCGACCCGGGCCAGATCGAGCTGGTCAAGACCTCCGGCGGCTGGCGGATCGACAAACTGCCCAATGGCGTTTTCCTGGACTGGCAGCAGTTCCAGTCGACGTACAAACGCAACACGCTGTATTTCGCCGACCCGACCGGCAAGACCGTGGTGCCCGATCCGCGCTACGTCGCCGTCGCCGACCACGACCAACTCGCCACCGAACTCGTCTCCAAGCTGCTGGCCGGCCCGCGCCCGGAGATGGCGCACACCGTGCGCAACCTGCTGGCCCCGCCGCTGCGGCTGCGCGGGCCGGTGACCCGCGCCGACGGCGGTAAGAGCGGGATCGGGCGGGGTTACGGCGGTGCGCGCGTCGATCTGGAGAAGCTGTCCACGACCGACCCGCACAGCAGGCAATTGCTTGCCGCGCAAATCATTTGGACGTTGGCCAGGGCGGACATCAGGGGGCCCTACGTGATCAACGCCGACGGCGCCCCGCTGGATGACCGGTTCGCCGACGGCTGGAACACCTCCGACGTCGCCGCCACCGACCCGGGTGCGGCCGACGGCGCAGGCGCGGGACTGCATGCTCTGGTGAACGGCTCGCTGGTCGGACTGGACGGCCAGCACGCCACGAATGTGACCGGAGCCTTCGGAAGGATGGGCGACCAGACCGGTGCGGCGCTGTCGCGCAGCGGCCGCCAGGTCGCCTCGGTGGTGACGCTGCGCCGCGGCGAACCGGACATGGCCGCGTCGCTGTGGATCGGCGACCTGGGTGCCGAGGCGGCCCAATCCGCCGACGGGCATACGCTGTCGCGGCCCAGCTGGTCGCTGGACGATGCGGTGTGGGTGGTGGTCGACACCAACAACGTGCTGCGCGCGATTCAGGAGCCGGCGTCGGGCCAGCCCGCGCGCATCCCGGTGGATTCGGTCGCGGTGTCCAGCAGCTTCCCCGGCCCCATCACGGACCTGCAGCTGTCCCGCGACGGGACGCGAGCGGCGATGGTGATCGGCGGGCAGGTGATCCTGGCCAGCGTCGAGCAGACGCAGGCCGGACAATTCGCGCTGACGTACCCGCGGCGGCTCGGCTTCGGGCTGGGCAACTCGGTGGTGTCGCTGTCGTGGCGCACCGGCGACGACGTCGCCGTCACGCGCACCGACGCCGCCCACCCGGTGTCGTATGTGAACCTCGACGGGGTGAATTCCGACGCGCCGACCCGCGGCGTGCAAACCCCGCTGTCCGGGATCGCGGCCAATCCGTCGACCGTGTATGTCGCGGGACCCCAAGGGGTGCTTCAGTATTCGGCGTCGGTGGCCGAAAACGAGCAGGGCTGGTCGGAGGTCATGGGGCTGAATGTGGCCGGTGCCGTGCCAGTCCTGCCCGGCTGAGAGGCTGACGGCGGCGCCGGGCGGCGCTAACCTCGGCTCATGCCGTCGTTACCGGGCATCCGCGCGCTGGAGGCCTTGGGCTCGTTGTGGTCGGCCACCGGGCTGCCCTCCGTGACGGCGGGTGCGGCGCAGGCCGCGGCGGTCCCCTACCGGACGCTGTTCCTCACGCTGCAGCAGCTGCTCGTCGGCAAGCGCGTCACCGTCCGCATGGGCGACCACGACGTGACGCTGACCGTCACCGCGCTCGACTCCGAGCTCGAGCCGGGCGGCTTGACCGTCGGTCAACTCGGCGAGATCCGGGTCGCCGCCAGCGACATCGAGTGGAGCGACCAGAAGCTGCAGCGCGCCGAGGCCGTGCTGCGCAACGTGCACATCCGTCCGGGCGTGCCGCCACTGGTGATCGCCGCGCCGGTCGACCTGTCGACGGAAGTGCCGGCCAAGGTCTTCGACGACCTGCTGCAGCAGGCGGCCCCGCGGCTGCATACGCAGCTGACCGAGGACAGCACCGCCCAGCTGCACTGGGCGCGCCGGCCCGGCCTGGGCAGCCTGGAGGTCGAGGTCGACGTGATAGGCACGACGCTGTGGGTGCGCCCGCGCGCACTGCGCACCGGGAGACACCGGCGATGGAAACTGCCCGGGCGGACTCCGGCCCACCCGGTGCCGCTGCCCGACCTACCGCACGGGCTGCTGATCACCGAGGTCACGCTGGGGACGGATTCGCTGCAGATCTCGGGGCTGCTGCCGGAATGGCGGATGGACCTGCCGCTGCGGCACCTGGAAGACGTCATCAGCCAGCTGAGCCAGGGCGCGCTGAGCTTCGCCTGGCCGTCGCTGTGGAGAAGCTCCGACTGACTGTCACCGCCCGGCGGCACACTGGCGCCCATGCTCGACCTCATCCTTCCGCTGGAATGCGGCGGCTGTGGGGCGCCCGCGACCCGCTGGTGTGACGCCTGCGCCAAAGAACTGTCGGTGGACGCCGGGCACCCGGTCGTGGTGAATCCCCGCATCGACCCGCAGGTCCCGGTGTTCGCGCTGGGCCGCTACGCCGGCGTCCGTCGCCAGGCGATCCTGGCAATGAAGGAGCACGGGCGCACCGACCTGGTCGCGCGGTTCGCGTCCGCGCTAGCCGTCGGTGTGCACCGGCTGCTGGTGTGGGGGATGGTCGAGACGCCGTTGACGATCGTGCCCGCCCCGACCCGGCGCTCGGCGGCGCGACGGCGCGGCGGCGACCCGGTCACCAAGGTCGCCGCGGCGGCGGTGGCCGGGCATCCGGACATCGCCGTGGTGCGGGCGTTGCGCATGCGGGCGCTGGCGCGCGACTCGGTGGGCCTGACCACCTCGGCCCGCGAGCGCAATGTGGCCGGCCGGGTATTGCTGCGCGGCGCGCCGCCCGGCACCGAGGTCGTGGTCGTCGACGACATCGTCACCACAGGAGCGACGGCGCGCGAGTCCGTTCGTGTCCTGCAGGACGCCGGGGCGAGGGTGGCCGCAGTGTTGACGATCGCGTTCGCGTGACGAGTCGCGAGGGCTACTGATGAGTAGCGCGTGAAATCGCTTAAAAGATGTGAAGAACTCGCAACAGCTCGGTCAAAGAGGTGGCACGCCTAGGCGAACACGAGCTAACGTCGGAAACAACCTTCAGGGACAAATCGGGACCAACTGGTCGCGATCACCCCGGCTTCGAGGCATCCGCAGGAGGAGGTGAGTATTCGACCCCTTGCACCGGCGGGCAGCCTGAGCGGCAACCATTCTGGGAGCCGCTCCCACCCTCGTCGGCGCGTTTAGTGAAAGCCGACGCGCAGGGCGCGCGTTACGTGAAAAAGAAACGAGTTGTCGCGTATGTCAAGGCTATCCGTGGGATCCGCTCAGGTTCTGGACCAGGCACCGGTTGAAACCGATGAGCCGTCCGAACCGACTACCGCTCCAGAGATGACCGCCGAGGTCGTGTTCAAAGGCCGTAACGTTGAGATTCCCGACCATTTCCGCACCTACGTCTCGCAGAAACTCGTCCGATTGGAACGATTCGACAAGACCATCTACCTGTTCGACGTCGAGCTCAATCATGAACGCAACCGGCGCCAACGTAAGTCCTGTCAGCGCGTGGAGATCACGGCACGGGGCCGCGGGCCGGTAGTCCGCGGCGAGGCGTGCGCCGACAGCTTCTACGCCGCCCTCGAATCGGCGGTCGTCAAGCTGGAGAGCCGGCTGCGGCGCGGCAAGGACCGGCGCAAGGTGCACTACGGCGACAAGACTCCGGTGTCGCTGGCCGAGGCGACGGCCGTTGTCCCGCCCTCAGAGCACGCCTTCGACCACGAGGGAGCCGAAGCGCACGATCACGAAGCCGTCTTCCTCGATCAGGACCATGTGCCCGGCCGCGTCGTGCGCACCAAGGAGCACGAGACCAAGCCGATGTCGGTCGACGACGCGCTCTACGAGATGGAGCTCGTCGGACACAATTTCTTCTTGTTCTACGACAAGCAGACCGAACGGCCGTCGGTGGTCTACCGCCGGCACGCCTACGACTATGGGTTGATCCGCCTGGCCTGATCGCTTCGGAGTTCAAGGGCCTGAGGAGCGGCGGCCGTCGCAGGGTTGTCACCTACGATGGGAGTCTCGTAGAAGAAGACTCCTACCAACAGGGGACATAGCTGTGCCTGTGCTGTCGAAGTTGCTGCGCCTCGGTGAAGGTCGCATGGTCAAGCGCCTCAAAAAGATCGCTGACTATGTCAACACGTTGTCCGACGACGTCGAGAAGCTCAGTGACGCCGAGCTGAAGGCCAAGACCGACGAGTTCAAGAAACGGCTGGCCGACGGGGAGACGCTCGACGACCTGCTGCCCGAGGCGTTCGCCGTGGCCCGCGAGGCGGCGTGGCGAGTGCTCGACCAGCGCCCGTTCGACGTGCAGGTGATGGGTGCGGCCGCGCTGCACCTGGGCAACGTCGCCGAGATGAAGACCGGTGAGGGCAAGACCCTGACGTGTGTGTTGCCGGCCTACCTCAACGCGCTGGCCGGCGAGGGCGTGCACGTCGTCACCGTCAACGACTACCTGGCCAAGCGCGACAGCGAGTGGATGGGTCGCGTGCATCGCTTCCTCGGGCTGCAGGTCGGCGTGATCCTGGCGCAGATGACCCCGGAGCAGCGCCGGGTCGCCTACAACGCCGACGTCACCTACGGCACCAACAACGAGTTCGGCTTCGACTACCTGCGCGACAACATGGCCCACTCGCTCGATGACCTGGTGCAGCGCGGGCACAGCTTCGCCATCGTCGACGAGGTGGACTCCATCCTGATCGACGAGGCCCGCACGCCGCTGATCATCTCGGGCCCGGCCGACAGCGCGTCGAACTGGTATTCGGAGTTCGCCCGGCTGGCCCCGCTGATGGAGAAGGACACCCACTACGAGGTCGACCTGCGCAAGCGCACCGTCGGCGTGCACGAGATCGGGGTGGAGTTCGTCGAGGACCAGCTGGGCATCGACAACCTGTACGAGGCCGCCAACTCGCCGCTGGTCAGCTATCTGAACAACGCGCTGAAGGCCAAGGAGCTGTTCAACCGCGACAAGGATTACATCGTCCGCGACGGCGAGGTGCTCATCGTCGACGAGTTCACCGGCCGCGTGCTGATCGGCCGCCGCTACAACGAGGGCATGCACCAGGCCATCGAGGCCAAGGAGCACGTCGAGATCAAGGCCGAGAACCAGACGCTGGCCACCATCACGCTGCAGAACTACTTCCGGCTCTACGACAAGCTCGCCGGCATGACCGGCACCGCCCAGACCGAGGCGGCCGAGCTGCACGAGATCTACAAGCTGGGCGTCGTCAGCATCCCGACGAACAAGGCGATGATCCGCGAGGACCAGTCCGACCTCATCTACAAGACGGAAGAGTCGAAGTTCATCGCCGTGGTCGACGATGTCGCCGAGCGCTACGAGAAGGGCCAGCCGGTGCTGATCGGCACCACCAGCGTGGAGCGCTCGGAGTATCTGTCGCGCCAGTTCACCAAGCGCCGCCTGCCGCACAACGTCCTCAACGCGAAATACCACGAGCAAGAGGCGGCCATCATCGCCGAGGCGGGCCGCCGCGGCGGCATCACGGTGGCCACCAACATGGCCGGCCGCGGCACCGACATCGTGCTGGGCGGCAACGTCGACTTCCTGACCGACCTGCGGCTGCGGGCCCGCGGCCTGGACCCGGTCGAAACGGCCGACGAGTACGAAGAGGCCTGGCACGAGGAACTGCCCCTGGTCAAGGAGGAGGCCGCCGCCGAGGCCAAGGAAGTCATCGAGGCCGGTGGCCTGTACGTGCTGGGCACCGAACGCCACGAGTCGCGACGCATCGACAACCAGCTTCGCGGCCGCTCCGGCCGTCAGGGCGACCCCGGCGAGTCCCGGTTCTACCTTTCGCTGGGCGACGAGCTGATGCGCCGGTTCAACGGCGCCATGCTCGAGACGATGCTCACCCGCATCAACCTGCCCGACGACGTGCCGATCGAGTCCCCGATGGTCACCCGCGCAATCAAGAGCGCGCAGACCCAGGTGGAGCAGCAGAACTTCGAGGTCCGCAAGAACGTCCTCAAGTACGACGAGGTGCTGAACCAGCAGCGCAAGGTGATCTACGCCGAGCGTCGCCGCATCCTCGAGGGCGAGAACCTGCAGCAGCAGGCCACCGACATGCTGGTCGACGTCATCACCGCCTACGTCGACGGCGCCACCGGCGAGGGCTATGCCGAGGACTGGGACCTCGACGCGCTATGGACGGCCCTCAAGACGCTGTATCCGGTCGGCATCAGCCACGACACCCTGACCCGCCAAGACGCGGAGTCCGAGCGTGACGAGCTGACCCGCGACGAGTTGCTCGACGCGCTGCTCAAGGACGCCGAACATGCTTATGCCGTAAGGGAATCCGAGCTCGAGGAGCTGGCCGGGGAGGGCGCGATGCGCCAGCTGGAGCGCAACGTGTTGCTCAACGTCATCGACCGCAAGTGGCGCGAGCACCTCTACGAGATGGACTACCTCAAGGAGGGGATCGGGCTGCGCGCGATGGCGCAGCGCGATCCGCTGGTGGAGTACCAGCGCGAGGGCTACGACATGTTCATGGCCATGCTCGAGGGCATGAAGGAGGAGTCGGTCGGCTTTCTGTTCAACGTGAGCGTGGAGGCGGTGCCCGCCCCGCAGGTGGCCCCGGTGCAGGCACCCGAGGGTTTGGCGGAATTGGCGGCCGGAGACGAGGCCGCGCCGGCCGAAGCGTCGGTGCCGGAAGAGGCGCCGACGACCTTGCGCGCCAAGGGTATTGACGACGAGGCACCCGCGCTGACGTATTCGGGGCCGTCGGAGGACGGCTCGGTGGAGGTGCAGCGCAACGGCGGCGGGGCCGAGAAGACGCCGGCCGGTGTGCCCGCCGGGGCGAGCCGCCGCGAGCGGCGCGCGGCCGCGCGCCAGCAGGCCCGCGGCGCCAAGCCGCCGAAATCGGTCAAGCGCCGCTAATCGGGTGTGCGGTTAGTTCAAAACCGTAGGCGCACAGTCGATTCAGCCCTCGACGAGCTTGGCGATCCGCTCCAGCGTGCCGCGCATGCCGTCTGCGGCCTTCTGCGGCATCGACCCCGCCGTGATCATCCACTTCTGCTTGTCCTGCGACACGTCCCACGTTTCGCGGACCAGGGTGCCGTCGGCAGCGGGCTCGAGCTCGTAGCGCCAGATCCGGCCCCCGACGCGGCCACCGGCGAACGTCGTCTTCCACGCGATGCGGCGATCCGGCTCGAACTCGATGACGGTGTTGGTGGTCCGGTAGGGGAGGTACAGGGTCTCCTTGCGAGCCTTCATCGCGATGCCGAACTTGGTGCCCATCGACAACGGAACCGAAGCTTCCGTAGCGTGGTTCACTGATTCCGCGCCGTCGATGATGGCGTGTTTGCCTGCGTCGGCCACGAGCGCGAAGATCTTGTCGGCCGGCGCTTTGATGACGCGCTCGACGCTGACTGTGTTGCCGTCCATGCGTCCACTAAAGCCTCATCCCAGGTGCAGGGCAACCACCAGCCACCGCGGTCCGGCGGGCGCGGCCACCTGCTCCACCCGGCAGGCGATGGCGTGCATCCGGTCCCCGCGGCTGTATGTGCCGGAGACCTCGGCCGCGCTGTCCTGCGGCCCGACGGGTTGCACCCGCAGCCGGCGCAGCACCGCAGCGGTTTCCATTCCCGCTCCCGATCCCACCAGTACCCGGCCGGCCGAAAGCACGGAGTCGACGAGGCTGGGCGTCAGCAGTCCCCGCAGCTGGACCGCCGGGCGGCGGCGGTCGATGACTTCCAGCACCCGGCGCAGCGCGGCGTCGGCGAAGCCCGCCGCCTGGCGCATGGGAGCTGACAACGGCGCGGCCGGCGGGTGCGGATTGCCGCGCGGGCTGGGCTGGCGCGGCGTCCGGCGCCGCAGCGGCGCGTGCGCCGATGGCCGGCGGGTCGGCGGTTCGTACTCGGCGACGGGGGTGACGGCGAACGTGGTCACGGGGGCACTCTCCAGCGATCGATCGAACGGAAGCCTGCAGGAGAGTGGCAGACGGGTGTTGTGCGGGCCATCATCGCATAGTCGGGCTGCGCGCGTACCCGCGCCGCGAACGGCCCGAGCAGGCGGTTACGGTGAGCTCGCGCTCGATGCCCGAATCGACAAGGAGGACAGGGCCGTAATGGTGACCCGGTTGTCCCCGGCGGACGCGTCGTTCTACCGGCTGGAGAACACGGCCACCCCGATGTACGTCGGATCGCTGTCGATCCTGCGCCGCCCGCGCGCCGGTTTGAGCTACGAGGCGCTACTGGCCACCGTGGAGAAACGGCTACCCCAGATCCCCCGATACCGGCAGAAGGTCCGGGGGCTCATGGTCGCCCCGATGGCCCGGCCGGTGTGGATCGACGACCCCGATTTCGACATCACCTATCACGTGCGGCGCTCGGCGCTGCCGTCGCCGGGCAGCGACGAGCAGCTGCACGAGCTGATCGCCCGGCTGGCCGCGCGACCGCTCGACAAGACGCGGCCGCTGTGGGAGATGTACCTCGTCGAGGGCCTGAGCAAGAACCGCCTGGCGCTGTACACGAAATCGCATCAGGCGCTGATCAACGGCATGTCCGCGCTCGAGATCAATCATGTGATCGCCGACCGCACGCGGCGTCCGGCGCCGTTCCCCGAGGACATCTGGGTACCGGAGCGTGACCCGGGCACCACCCGGCTGCTGGTGGGCGCGCTCGGCGACTGGATGGCGGGTCCGGGCTCACAGATGCAGGCCGTCGGGTCTGCGATCGCCGGAATGGCAACCAACACCGGCCAACTCGTGGAGGCCGGTCGCAAGGTCTTCGATGTCGCACGCCTGGTGGCGCGCGGCACCGCACCCAGCAGCCCGCTCAACGCCACCGTCTCGCGCCACAGGCGCTTCACCGTGGCCAGCGGCAAGCTCGACGACTATCGCACCGTGCGGGCGCGCTACGACTGCGACGTCAACGATGTGGTGCTGGCGGTGGTGACCGGAGCGCTGCGCAACTGGCTGATGTCGCGCGGCGAGGGTGTGCCGCTGACCGCGACGGTTCGGGCGATGGCGCCGCTGTCGGTCTACGCCGACGACGCGCTCGACGCGTCCGGTCCGGGGCAGGCCATCAGTCAGGTCACGCCGTTTCTGGTCGACCTCCCGGTGGGGGAGGGCAACGCGGTGGTGCGGCTGTCGCAGATCGCGCATGCCACCGAATCCAACCCGACGGCGGGAAGCCTGGTCGACGCCAGGACCATCGTCACGCTGTCGGGGTTCGCGCCACCCACGCTGCACGCCATGGGTATTCGCGTGGCTACTAGCTTCCCCACCTTCTCGCGGCGCACGTTCAACCTGTTGATCACCAACGCGCCCGGGGCGCAGTCCCAGATGTACATCGCCGGCACCAAGCTGCTCGAGACCTACGCGGTGCCGCCGCTGCTGCAGAACCAGGCGCTCGCGATCAGCGTGACGTCCTACAACGGCATGCTGTATTTCGGCATCAACGCCGACCGCGAGGCGATGAGCGATGTCGACCTGTTGCCGGGGCTGCTGGCTCAGTCACTCGAGGAGCTGCTGGAAGCCTCCCGATAAGCTCAGCAGGTCAAAACCGCTGCTTAGCGATACCATCCGTTGCTATGAGCACCGTGACAAAGAATGGCGAGCCGGCCAAGTCGAAGAAGGTCAAGTCGAGCGCCCGCGCCGAACGCAAGATCGCCAACGACGTCTACGAGGCCGAATTGTTCCGTCTACAAACGGAATTCGTGAAGCTGCAGGAGTGGGTGCGCCACACCGGCGCCAGAGTGGTGGTGATCTTCGAGGGCCGCGACGCCGCGGGCAAGGGCGGCGCGATCAAGCGGATCACCGAATACCTCAGCCCCCGCGTGGCCCAAATCGCCGCGTTGCCGGCGCCCACCGATCGCGAACGCGGTCAGTGGTACTACCAGCGCTACATCGCCCACCTGCCGGCCAAGGGCGAAATCGTGCTGTTCGACCGGTCCTGGTACAACCGCGCCGGCGTGGAGAAGGTGATGGGCTTCTGCACTCCGCAGGAGTACGTGTTGTTCCTGCGGCAGACACCGATCTTCGAGCAGATGCTCATCGACGACGGGATTCTGTTGCGCAAATACTGGTTTTCGGTGTCCGACGACGAACAGCTGCGCCGATTCAAGTCCCGCCTCAACGACCCGGTCCGGCAGTGGAAGCTCAGCCCGATGGACTTGGAATCGGTGTATCGGTGGGAGGACTATTCGCGCGCCAAGGACGAGATGATGGTGCACACCGACACCTCGAGCAGCCCGTGGTTCGTCGTGGAATCAGACAACAAGAAGCACGCCCGGCTCAACATGATGCACCACCTGCTGTCCTCGATCGACTACGAGGAAGTCGAGCGGCCCAAGGTCAAGCTGCCGACGCGGCCGGTGGTCAGCGGCAATTACCAGCGCCCGCCGCGCGAGTTGTCGAAGTACGTCGACAACTACGCGGCCACGTTGATCGGGTGATGCGGGTCTACATCCCGGCCACGGTGGCCATGCTGCAGCAACTCGTCGCCGACGATTCGCTGTGGCCGGTCAACGGCACCGCCTTCGCCGTGACACCGACCCTGCGCGAGGCCTACGCCGAGGGCGACGACGACGAGCTCGCCGAGGTGGCGTTGCGCGAGGCGGCGCTGGCGTCGCTGCGCCTGCTCGCGGCCGATCCCGAGACACTGCGGCGCCGGGCGGTGCTGGCGGCCGATGTCGGTGCGGCGAAGTATCGTCCCGATCTCGACGACGCCGTGGTCAGGCTCGCCGCGCCCGTCGCTATCGACGACGTCGTCGCCGCGTTCGTCGACAATTCCGACGCCGAGCCGGCGGTCTCCGCCGCGATCACGGCGATCGACGCCGCCGACTTGGGCGACGAGGACGCGGACCTGGTGGTCGGCGATGCGCAGGATCACGATTTGGCTTGGTACGCCACCCAGGAGCTGCCGTTTTTGCTCGAGCTGCTCTGACGCCGGGCTGGATACGGTACCGTAGGTTACGGTACCGTAGGGACGATTGAACAGGTGGAGGCGAAACCCTTATGAGCAAGAAATACGCGCCGGTCACCGCCAACGTCGTCGAGACCTCCCGTCCCACCGTCGCCGGAGCGGACCGGCATCCCGGCTGGCACACACTGCGCCGGCTGGCCGCGCGCATCACGACGCCGCTCTTGCCCGACGACTACCTGCACCTGGCCAATCCGCTGTGGTCCGCCCGCGAGCTGCGCGGTCGGATCCTCGAGGTTCGCCGGGAGACGGAGGATTCGGCGACCCTGGTGATCAAGCCGGGCTGGGGCTTCAGCTTCGACTACCAGCCGGGCCAGTACATCGGGATCGGCCTGCTGATGGAGGGCCGCTGGCGCTGGCGGTCGTATTCGCTGACGTCGAGCCCGGCCGGAGCTGCCGGGTCGGCAAGGTCGACCATCGACCGGACGGTGACGATCACCGTCAAGGCGATGCCCGAAGGATTTCTGTCCAGCCACCTGGTGGCCGGCGTCGAGCCGGGAACCATCGTGCGGCTGGCCGCGCCCCAGGGCAACTTTGTTTTGCCCGACCCGGCGCCGTCGTCGATCCTGTTCCTGACCGCCGGATCCGGGATTACGCCGGTGATGTCGATGCTGCGAACCCTGGTGCGCCGCAACCAAATTGACGACATCATCCATGTGCATTCGGCGCCCACCACGTCGGACGTGATGTTCGCCTCCGAGCTGGCCGCGCTGGCCGCCGAGCACCCCGGCTACCGCTTGCGGGTGCGCGAGACGCGCACCGAGGGACGGTTCGACCTGGCGCGGCTGGGCCAGGAGGTGCCGGACTGGCGCGACCGCCACACCTGGGCCTGTGGCCCCGAGGGCATGCTCAGCCGGGCCGAGAAGGTCTGGTCGGAGGCCGGCGTCGGCGATCAACTGCACCTGGAGCGGTTCGCGGTGTCCAAGGCCGCCCCAGCCGGAGCGGGCGGCAAGGTGACCTTCGCCCGAAGCGGCCGCAGTGTGGCGGCCGACGCGGCGACGTCGCTGATGGACGCGGGGGAGGGCGCCGGAGTGCAGATGCCGTTCGGCTGCCGGATGGGTATCTGCCAGTCGTGCGTGGTCAGCCTGGTCGAGGGCCACGTCCGTGACCTGCGCACGGGCACCGAACACGAACCGGGCACCCGCATCCAGACGTGTATCTCGTCCGCATCGGGCGATTGTGTGATCGACATCTAAGTGCTACTCACAGGTAACTTACGGAGTCGTAGGTTACGATAGCGTAGGTGAAGGCAGAACAACCGCAGAGGAGATGAAGACGATGGCGATCACTGACGTCGACGTATTCGCACATCTGACGGAGGCCGACATCGAGACCCTGGGCGTCGAGCTGGACGCCATCCGTCAGGACATTGAAGACTCACGTGGCGAGCGCGACTCGCGCTACATCCGCCGCACTATCGCCGCGCAGCGAGCCCTGGAGGTGGCCGGCCGGGTGCTGCTGGCTGCCAGCTCGAAGCGCTCGGCCTGGTGGGCGGGCACCGCAACCCTGGGCGTGGCCAAGATCATCGAGAACATGGAGATCGGCCACAACGTCATGCACGGCCAGTGGGACTGGATGAACGACCCGGAAATTCACTCCTCGACGTGGGAGTGGGACATGAGCGGGTCGTCCAAGCATTGGCGGTACACCCACAACTTCGTGCACCACAAGTACACCAACATCCTCGGGATGGACGACGACGTCGGCTACGGACTGCTGCGCGTCACCCGCGACCAGGGTTGGAAGCGCTTCAACATCTTCAACCTGGTTTACAACACCATGCTCGCTCTGCTGTTTGAGTGGGGCGTCGGCTTGCAGCACGTGGAGATCGGCAAGATCGTCAAGAAGCGGATGGGTCACGACGAGGCCCGCCAGCGGACCGACGAATTCCTGGCCAAAGCCGGTCGGCAGGTGCTCAAAGACTACGTCGCGTTCCCCGCGCTGACGTCGCTCTCGCCCGGCGCAACGTACCGGTCCACGTTGACGGCCAACGCGGTCGCCAATGTGATCCGCAATATCTGGGCCAACGCCGTCATCTTCTGCGGCCATTTCCCCGACGGCGCAGAGAAATTCACCAAAACCGACATGATCGGCGAGACCAAGGGTCAGTGGTACCTGCGGCAGATGCTGGGCAGCGCCAACTTTGAGGGCGGCCCGGTGCTGCGGTTCATGAGCGGCAACCTGTGTCACCAGATCGAGCACCACCTGTACCCCGACCTGCCCAGCAACCGCCTGCACGAGATCTCGGTGCGGGTGCGCGCGCTGTGCGACAAGTACGACTTGCCTTACACCACAGGCTCTTTCCTGGTGCAGTACGGCAAGACGTGGCGCACGATCGCCAAGCTGTCGCTGCCGAACAAGTATCTGAGCGCCGACGCCGACAATGCGCCGGAGACCCGCAGCGAGCGGATGTTCGCTGAACTGGAACCGGGTTTCGCGGGCGTCGATGCCGCGACCGGACGCCGCCGCGGCCTGAAGACCGCCATCGCGGCGGTACGCACGTGGCGACGCCAAAAGCGCTCCGCGGCAACGCGACTCGGCGATGCCCGGGACGGCCTGGCCGCCTAAGTAGGCCGATACATCTCTTCGGCTGCGGCCGAGGCGACACCGAGCTCGGCAGCGACGGCGTCGACTGCTTGCTGCGCCGCCGCTAAATCCACCCGTCGGCCGGGAACGAAGTACGGCCCGACGTAACGCTCGTAGTATTGCTGAGCTTCGACTCGGGTGAGCCGGTCGAGGAACCAGTTGACGTAGTCCACAGCCCGGTCTGGTTGGTCGGCAAGGAATCTCAGCGCCCGCTGATTGGCCCGCACCAGAGCCTGTACGGCGGGGCTGTCCGGCGAGAGGTGCGAGGGATCCACGACGACTCCGACGGTGGGGATCGGGAAGTGATCGCCCACCCAGGCCAGCACGTGGAAGCCCTCCTCGGCGGCCACCTGTTCGGGGGAGAGCGTGCTGCCCACGTAGGCCGCGTCGATGGAGCCGTCCCGGAGGCGTCGCAGATCCATCTGGTAGTCGCCCGGATGCCGAACCACGCAGTCCAGGTCCCGGTCGGGGTCCAGGCCGTGCTTGCGCAGCACGATCCGGGCGAACGTACCGGGCGGGTTGGTGGGGGCGTGGACTGCCAGTCGCCGGCCGCGGAGATCGGCCATGGACTTGATTTCGGCGTTACCGACGAACCAGAACAGCGGACGATCGGTGTTGATGCTCAGTGCCGTCCAGCCGATCCCATCGGTCAGCCGCGAAAGCAGGGTCCGGCCCAGGCCGATCACCGCGCCGCGGCGCAGGCGCTCCGCGGGCCAGCCGATGCCGTCGCGCACGGCGACGTGGACACCCTCGTCCTCGAAGTAGCCCTCCTGGTCGGCCACGTGGGCGACCAGTTCCTCGTGGATCCCGCGCCCGACATAGGCCAAATCGATCGTCTCCACAGACACAGCCCCTTTCAGGCCCCGTTAATCCATGGCGAGGCCGCCGTTGATCTCCACGCAATGACCGGTGATGAACCCGGAATCCTCACTCGCCAGGAACGCGACCGCCTGGGCTATCTCGTCGGGCCGGACGTTTCGCCCCATGGGATTCGTCGCGCTGATATGACTGATTTCTTCGGCCGACAACAACGCGTTCGCCGTGGTGTCGGCGACCGTGGCGGGGGAGACAAGGTTAGCGGTGATTCCCTGTGGCGCCAGTTCGAGTGCGACGTAGCGGACGAACTGATCCATCGCCGCCTTGGCGGTGCCCACCGTGATCATGCCTTGCCGCGGGCGTCGCGACAGGATGGTGGTGAGAAAGATCATGCGGCCATAGTTCTGCGAAATCATATTAGGCACAACGGCTTTGGCTACCAGGTAAGCGGCGTGCAGCTCGCGGTCCAGTTTGCCGCCGAGCTGTTCCCAGCTCAGGTCGGCGAACGAGGTTACGTCATAAGGAATTAACGCGTTGTGCACCAGCACGTCGACGCGGCCCCAACGTTGCTGCGTTTGCTCGACCATCGCCGCGACGTCGTCGGGCACTGTGACGTCGGCCCGGATTGCGACGGCCTCGCCGCCGGCCGCGGCCACCGAGCGGACCACCTCGTCGGCCTCCTCGGTGCTGGACCGGTAGTTGACGACGACCCGAAATCCGTTCTGCGCGAGTGCTAGTGCGGTCGCCGCGCCTATGCCGCGGCTGGCGCCGGTGATCACTGCAACACGGTCCATAAGGTCCGAACCCTACGCCTGCCAGGCGAGGCGGGACAAGACGAACCTGCGGGGGTTATGGTGCAGCATGGCCGATGATGATATGCGGGCCGCGCTGCGGCGCCACTGGGAAGCCTCCGATGCCAACGACTTCACGCCGGAGCACCAGATCTACCGTGTGGATGCCGTTCTCGACTATCCGCAGTCGGGGGAGCGCATCCGGGGCCGAGCAAACATTCAGGCGTCGCGCGAGGCCCAGCCGAATGCCAAACGCTTCACGGTGCGACGCGTGCTGGGCGGCGGCGATCTTTGGGTCAGCGAACTCGTGATGACGTACGACGGGCAACCGTCCTACGTCGTCAGCATCATGGAATTCGACGGCACTGAGGTGGTTCACGAGACGCAATACTTCAGCGACCCGTTTGAGCCGGGACCGTCTCGGGCGCAATGGGTCGAACGAATGGACTGCGGGTTTTAGCCGCTTTCAGCGACAGCAGTTCGGATCGAGCACCGCACACAACGCGACGAGGGACTCCCGGCGTGCACGATGGTAGACATTCATCCCTCGCCGCTCCGATTCCACGATCCCGGCGCGACGCAACTGCGTCAGGTGATGACTCACCGTCGATTCGCCGAGTCCGACCGCTGCAGCAAGATCGCATCCGCACACCTCGCCGGACTCCGAGCTGAACAGCAGCGAAACGAGCTTGACCCGTGCCGGATCGGCGAGGGCTTTGAGCCGTAGTGCGATATCCAACGCCGCTTGGTCATCGACGGGCCCGGCGGCCACCGGCGAACAGCGCACCGGGGCGGAGATGTCCACGACGGGCAAGGTCTTCGGCATGACAACCATCCTGCCATAGCTTATTGACATATATCGAAAAGCTGGCAGGATCGGCGGTATAACGACTTCGATATAAGCCGCAGAGGTAGGGAGGCCTGCCATGCCCCGCGCTCAACTCGCCCTCAACGTCGACGACCTCGACGAGGCAATCGCCTTTTACTCCAAGCTGTTCGACACCCCGCCGGCCAAGGTCGAACCGGGCTACGCGAACTTCGCGCTGACCGAGCCTCCGCTGAAGCTGGTTCTCATCGAAAACCCCGGCCACGGCGGAACTCTCAATCACTTGGGCGTCGAAGTTGAGTCCAGTGAGGCGGTGCACGCCGAAATCTCCCGCCTGGCCGGTCAGGGCATGTTCACCGAGGCGGAGATGGGAACCACGTGCTGCTTTGCCACCCAGGACAAGGTGTGGGTGACCGGGCCCGCCGGGGAACGCTGGGAGGTTTACGCCGTGCTGGCCGACGCGTGAGACTCTCCGTCCTGGACCGGCTGCTGCCGGCCTGGATCGGCATCGCCATGGCCGCCGGACTGCTGGTCGGCCGGTTCGTGCCGGGACTGAACGCAGACCTGAATAGCGTTCAGGTTGACGGTATTTCGGTGCCGATCGCGCTGGGCCTGCTGGTCATGATGTATCCGGTGCTGGCCAAGGTCCGCTATGACCGTCTTGACACCGTGACCGGCGATCGAAGGCTGCTGCTCAGCTCGCTGCTGTTGAACTGGGCGATCGGACCGGCGCTGATGTTCGTTCTGGCCTGGCTGCTGTTGCCGGATCTGCCGCAGTACCGGACCGGCCTGATCATCGTCGGTCTGGCTCGCTGCATCGCGATGGTGATCATCTGGAACGACCTCGCCTGCGGGGACCGCGAAGCCGCCGCCGTCCTGGTCGCGCTGAACTCTGTCTTCCAGGTCGCCATGTTCGCCGTGCTCGGCTGGTTCTACCTGTCGGTGCTGCCCGGTTGGCTTGGGCTGCCGCAGGCCGCCCTCAACACGTCGCCGTGGCAGATCGCCAAGTCCGTACTGATCTTCTTGGGCATCCCGCTAATCGCCGGATATCTCTCGCGACGGCTCGGCGAGAGGGCCAAGGGGCGCAGTTGGTACGAATCCCGATTTCTGCCCAAGGTCGGGCCGTGGGCGCTCTACGGGCTGCTGTTCACCATCGTCATCCTGTTCGCGCTGCAAGGTGATCAGATCCTCAGCCGGCCAATCGATGTCGTCCGGATAGCGGTTCCGCTGCTGGCCTACTTCGCCATCATGTGGGGCGGCGGTTACCTCTTGGGCGCGACGCTCGGATTGGGCTACCCACGTACGACCACGCTGGCCTTCACCGCCGCGGGCAACAATTTCGAATTGGCGATCGCGGTCGCCATCGCCACCTTCGGCGCCACCTCAGGTCAAGCTCTCGCCGGTGTCGTCGGCCCACTCATCGAAGTGCCGGTACTCGTCGCGCTGGTCTATGTGTCGCTGGCCCTGCGATCCCGATTAGAACCGGGCCTCCGATGACCGGCCGTCCCGGTGCGCCGAGCGCGCTGTTCCTGTGCACCCACAACGCGGGCCGATCCCAAATGGCGATGGGTTTCTTCAAGCACCTGGCCGGCGACCGAGTCCGCGTCTACTCGGGCGGATCCGAACCGGCCGACCAGATCAACCCCGCGGCCATCGCCGCGATGGCCGAAGTCGGCATCGACATTGCGGGCGAACAGCCCAAGCGCTGGACCGACGACGTCGTGCAGGATGTCGACGTGATCGTGACGATGGGTTGCGGCGACGCGTGTCCCTACATCCCCGGCAAGCGATACGAGAACTGGGAACTCGACGACCCCGCCGGCCTCGCCGTGGATCAGGTGCGCCCAATCCGTGACGCCATCGAGTTGCGGGTTCGCAGCCTGATCGAGCAGCTCAGCCTTGGCTGAGGTGGGCCCGGATGGCGGAGATGGTTTCCTTGACGGCTTCGGCGCTGTCCCCGCCGAATGGGGCCATGCTGGCGGAGCCGTGCGAGAGTGTGCCGAACTGCCGATGATCGACCGTGACTCCGGCCGAGCGCAGCGCCGCGGCGTAGTCGTTGCCCTTGTCTTGCAGTGGGTCGAATCCCGCCGTGAGCGCCAACGCCGGCGCCAGTCCGGATAAGTCAGCGGCCTGCAGCGGTGAGACGCGCGGGTCGTCGGCTGCCAAGCCGCTGCCGAGAGCCATCAGCGGACAGGCCGCCGGTGCGGGTGATTCGCTGGGCGGTCAGGATCAGGTGCAGCGTGGGGTCAGGAGTGTTGCCGACGCCGAGCGCCGCATTGGTCAGCGCGAGGGGGCGGGCTTCGGGCTGCTTGTGCGTGATGGCTGCCTCCGGGGAATATCGATAACAGCGTTGCGGATTCATATCATCAAAACGCACCTCCACAATAGGAACGAGGCAGGCCCGTGGCCGCACAGGATCTCCCCGACAATGCACTGGAACTTCGCTCGTTGGTGACGTCGCAGGGGACGCTTGAGCTCTCGCTGCATGACGTCGCGGTACCAACGCCGACTGCCAATGAGGTCGTGGTGCGGGTGGAAGCCTCGCCGATCAACCCATCCGATCTGGGCGTTCTGATACCCGGCGCGGACATGTCGGCCGCGACGGTGGCGGGCACGCCGGATCGTCCGACCGTTACCGCGCCTCTGGGGGCGGGAGCACTAAAAGGCCTTTCCGCGCGGCTGGACCAATCGCTTCCGGTCGGCAATGAGGGTGCCGGCACCGTCGTCGCCGCCGGGTCGTCCGAGGCGGCCCAGGCCCTGATCGGAAAAACCGTGGGGATCGCCGGCGGCGGCATGTACGCCCAGTATCGGGTGGTCGACGCCGGCGCGTGCCTGGTCTTGCCCGAGGGGGCGACGGCCAAGCAGGGCGCGTCGTCCTTCGTCAACCCGCTGACCGCACTCGGAATGCTGGAAACCATGCGCCGCGAAGGCCATTCGGCGCTGGTGCACACGGCGGCCGCGTCCAATCTGGGACAGATGCTGGTCAAGCTCTGCATCAAGGACGAGGTGCCGCTGGTCAACATCGTCCGCAAACCCGACCAGGAGGACCTGCTGAAATCGCTTGGCGCGGTGTACGTTTGCAACTCCGAATCGCCGTCGTTCGTGGCTGACCTGCTCGAGGCGCTCAAGGCGACGTCCGCGTCGCTGGCGTTCGATGCCACCGGTGGCGGCACGCTCGCGAGTCAGATCCTCAGCGGCATGGAGGAAGCGGCCAGCGCGAACGCGGCCGCGTACTCGCGCTACGGATCGAGCGTGCACAAGCAGGTCTACATCTACGGCGGTCTGGACACCCGCCCCACCACGCTCACCCGGGACTACGGGATGGCGTGGGGAATCGGCGGGTGGTTGCTCACCCCGTTCCTCGGCAGCATCGGGGCCGAGGGCTTCGGCAGGCTCCGGGACCGGGTGGCCGCCGAACTCACCACGACGTTCGCCAGCAGCTACAACCGGGAGGTTTCACTTGCCGGCATGCTGCAACCCGATGCGTTCCAGGCTTACGTCAAGCGGGCGACCGGCGAGAAGTTCTTGGTCACCCCGCAGGCAGGCTAGGTGAGGGCCGGACTCCGGCGCGCGAATGGCGGGGCATGCTCGGAACGTAGACCGACACCGATGGCGTAGGCGGGAATGGCCGATAGCGAGGGGATCCAGCCGAAAAGCCTTGCGGCAGCGTTGGTAACGATGGGCGGCGGAGGTTTGATGTCGCCCCGCAGCACGACCGGGATGAGGAGGCGGCCCGCGACCTGTTGCACAGCCTGGGTAACAGCGGCGGGGAGGTATCGGCGTTTTTGGACAGCCGCCAGATCGGCTGTGGTGAGTCGGTGATTGCGCAGGGGGTCGGCCAGTATTCGGGCCGCCGCCACGGCGTCGGCAATCGCGAGGTTGATCCCGACTCCGCCGGCCGGAGACATCGCATGGGCGGCGTCCCCGATGCACAATAGCCCCTCCGTGTACCAACGACGGAGCCGATTCACCCGCACGTCAAGCACTTTGACGTCGTCCCACGATTTGAGGTTTTCTACGGAGGCCTCGGGGACCAATTCGGCGACCTCGGATCGGAAGGTGTCGATTCCGCGCGCATGCAATTGTTGCTCGCCCCCTTTCGGGAGGAAGCATCCAGCCTGGAAGTACCCCTCGCGCGGTATCAGCAACAGGGTAAGGGTCGGCGAAGTGCGTGGGGTGAGTTGGAATTTGATCTCTTGCTTGCAGTCGAGTCGAAACCACCCGACGTCGAACGGCACCTTGTATTCATGCGCGGTCAATCCGGCTTCGTGGCGCACTGTTGAGGTGCGTCCGTCGCAGCCCACCGTCAGGTCGGCGCGGAGTTCGCCGGCGCCGTCGGGCCCCTGGTAGCGAACGCCGGTGACGGTGTCGCCGTCGCGCAGCAAGCCGGTGACTTCGGTTTGCATCCGCAAGTTGAAGGTGGGTTCGTTCTTGCCGGCGGCGGCGAGCAGATCGAGGAGATCCCACTGGGGCACCAGCGCGATATACGGATGGGGTTGCTTAAGTCGGCGGAAGTCGACGAAGGTGACCTGCCGTCCGTTGACGTCGAACTCGGCCCGCTCGAACTTGCTGTGCGGCAGGGCGTCGAAGCGGGAAAACAAACCCAGCTCGTCAAGGAGGCGCAGGGTGACCGGGTGGACGGTGTCACCGCGAAAGTCACGCAGGAAATCGGCGTGCTTCTCAAACACGGTGACCTCGATGCCGGCTCGGGCCAGTAGCAGCCCCAGAATCATTCCGGCGGGACCGCCTCCGGCGATGGCGCAGGTGGTGGATTCGTGTGCGGTCACGGCTACTCGCTTCCTCGAAACTCAGGACGAATGCGCAAGCATGTGGAACACTACTGGACGGATGATAACATACTGTATCAGTAGTGACATGAGGAGGCAATGTGACGCAACCCGAGTTGTCTCCGGAGTTGGTCGAAGCCGCCCTTCGCGCCGCCGAGAAGCTGGGCAGGGATGTCGCCGATGTCCCCGTCATGGCCATCGCCACCGAAGCCGGGATATCGCGCAGCACCCTGTTGCGCCGCGCCGGCGGCTCCCGCGCCGCCCTGGACGCCGCGGTCCGGGCCAGCGGGATCGACCCCGGCGGCCGACGACCCGTCCGCCTTCGTGCCGTGGATGCCGCCGCCGAGCTGATCAGCCAATCCGGTTTGGCGGCAGCGACATTGGAGGCCGTCGCCGGGCGAGCGCAGTGTTCGGTCAATAGTCTTCACGTGGTCTTCGGTGGTCGCGACGAATTGCTGCGAGCGGTCTTCGAGCAATACAGCCCCATTCGCGACATCGAGCAATTTCTTAGCCGCCCACGTGCGGACCTGGCCCAGACCGTCCACGAGCTGTATCGCGTGATCGCCGACGCGCTGAACCGCGAACCGCACGTAGCCCCGGCGATTTTTGCCGAAGCCTTCTCGCGTCCCGACAGTCCGTCGGTGCAATCGCTGTTCGCCTACTCGGGTCCTCGTATGTTCGGAGTCCTCGGTCACTGGCTTGATGCCGAAATGGAGGCCGGGCGAATACGGCGGTTGCCGCCAGTTCTGGTGGCCCAACAGCTTCTCGGCCCAATTATCTTCCACCT
Organism: uncultured Actinomycetota bacterium; assembly: GCA_963758775.1. Taxonomy (GTDB): domain Bacteria; phylum Actinomycetota; class Actinomycetes; order Mycobacteriales; family Mycobacteriaceae; genus Mycobacterium. The sequence continues at coordinate 129,993 of CAVWWU010000006.1, read as the reverse complement.
GTTCATGCGGCGTGTCGCGCAGCAAGCTCGTGAATTCCCATTGCCTTTGCCCGATATCCACCAGATGTGTGATGTGTTCGCGGAATCCTTTATCCGCGCGGTGGGGACGTCCGTCCCGTAGGGCCGGCACCGGCTCGCGGGCAGAATGGTTCTGTGGACTTCGCGATGCGCTACGACCGCTGGTATCGGGGCCTGGCAACGATACTCGGCCTAGGGCCCAAGCGGACGACGATCCGGGTGGACGACGACACTCTGCACGTGCGGAACGGCTGGGCTTTTCGCCTCGATGTTCCACGCAAAGACATCAAATCGGCGCGTCTGATCGCCCAGCGGCCAATGGTCTGGGGAGTTCATACGACCGGCGAGTACTGGGTCGTCAACGGTTCCCGAGACGGCATCGTTGAGCTCAGGCTATCCCGCCCCGCTACCTCGAAGTCGGTGAAGCTTCAGGCCGGAGAGTGGGGAGAGGTCCATCGTCTCCGCCTCAGCCTGGTGGATCCGGACGGCTTCATTGCCGCGTTAAAGGGTTAGGCCCCTAGGAACGCCGCGATTTCCGGCCAGGCGGCCGGCTGCTGCAGGAGGAACAGGTGCCCACTGTCGTAGACGCGCAGCGTGGCGTGGGGGATCCTGTCGACGATGGCCTGGCCGTTGGCGACCGGCGCGATGTCGTCGTAGCGGCCGCTGCCCACGAAAGTCGGGCAGGTCACCAGGTGCAGCCGATCGAGGACGTCGTGGTGGGCGCGGGCTTGCAGCTGAAGAAGTCGCCCGCGAGCCTGTTCCTCGGTCTCCTCGGCGGGCACGTCCGCGGCGAGCATGGCCACAAATGCGCCGTCTTCGGGGTGCGTGGCGAACCAGTCCGCCGTCCAGCGCCGGTCCGCCAAAGCAAGGGACCGCAGCCCGCGCTCGAGGGGCGGCAGATCCGCCAGCTTCTCAAGGGGATAGGAGGCGAAGGCGCCGCCGGGTGAGGTGGCCAGGAGCGCCAGCCGGTTGATCCGGTCGGGGAAGGTCACCGCGAATTCCTGCGCGACCATGCCGCCGAAGCTCAATCCGGCCAACGCTATTCGATCCCAGCCGACAGTATCGAGCAGCGCGGCTATGTCGGTCGCGATGTCCGCCATCGCATACGGCTCGGTGACCGGCGCGCTACGTCCCATGCCCCGGTAGTCGAAGGCCAGCAGCTCGAACTGCGCCGACAACTTGTCCAGCATCGGGCGACTCGATTCAACTGTGGTGCCAGATCCATTGCAGTACAGCAGCCGTGGACCTTCGCCCAGGCGCTCGTAGCGGAGCGCGATCCCGTCAGGCAAATGCGCCCACTAGGTTGGGCTGCGTCAGAAGTGAGCGCCACACCTCATCTTTGAACGGATCCTGCGGCGGCGCGAAGTCGATGCCGCGCGGCCAGTATTCGTATTCGCCGCCGGTTCCGTCGTAGAACCAGGTGAGCGCCCCTGCCACGCGAACCGCCATGATGTACTTCCTAACCGAAGAGCACCGGAAAGACCAGCAATCACTGCGACGGAGGATCCACCGATGAATCCCGTCATCATTGAATGCGCCATCAACGGCGTCACAACGAAGGCGACCAATCCCCACGTGCCCGTCGAACCGCCGGAGATCGTCGCCGACGCCCTAGGTTGTCTCGAGGCCGGCGCGGCGATCATCCACAATCACATCGACCGCTACGGCGTGAGCGTGGAGCAGGCCGCCGAGCGCTACCTGGAAGGCTGGCGCCCCGTGCTCGCCGCTCGGCCGGATGCGCTGCTGTATCCCACGGTGCACTTCGATCGGGGAGAGATCTCCTACGAACACCTGATCCCGCTCGCCGCGGCCGGTATGCGCGTTGGGCTCACCGACCCCGGTTCGGTCAACCTCGGGGGCACCGACGTCGACGGCCTACCTGCCGGACCGTTCGTCTACAGCAATTCGTTTGATGCGATCCGGCGGGGCTTCGACATCTGCCGCGAGGCGGAACTGGGCCCCAGCCTGGCCATCTACGAACCTGGGTTTCTCCGGGCGACCCTCGCGTGGTGGCGAGCGGGCCAACTCCCGCAAGGAACGATGATCAAGCTCTACTTCTCGACCGAGCGTGGTTATATGGGAGCGCCTTTCGGCTTGCCCGCCACCGAGCGCGCACTCGATGCCTATCTGGAATTGCTCGACGGATGCGACGTTCCGTGGGCGGCGTCCATCGTCGGAGGTGATCTGTGCGCGAACCCCTTCGCCAAACTGGCACTCGAACGCGGCGGACACCTGCACGTGGGGCTGGAGTTCTATGGCGGCGACCGCACGCCGACCAACGTCGAGCTGGTGACCGAAGCAGCGGAACTCTGCCGCCGGGTCGGCCGCCCCGTCGCGACCCCTGAGGAGGCTGCGCGGATCCTCGGCTTACCTCGACGTCAGCTGGCGTGAGTTGTTGAGCCGGTTGGCCTTTCGGATTCCGGCGTCGAGCACGGTAGCGGGCGCGAAGTGCTTGAGCGCCGCCTGTCTGCTCGCCGAACGTCCAGCGGGGTAGCGAAGCTTGGGGCGCTTGTCGGTGAGTGCCGCATAGGTCGCCTTGGCGACCACCTCAGGGCCTTCCGCGTTGCTGATCTCGTCGGTGATTAAGGTGCGCGCGGCAGTGCGGCGCGCAGCGTAGTTGTGGTCGGGACGGTCGGCATCGGCTGTGTTGGTTGCGAAATCTGTTCGGGTATAAGCGGGCTCGACGAGCAACGCGCGCACACCAAACTCGCGAACTTCGTGATCGAGCGATTCGGTGTAGCCCTCGACCGCATGCTTGGATGCCGAATACAGCGCTGCGTAGGGGGCGGGCAGAAAGCCAAGCACCGAACTGATATTGACGATGCGTCCCATGCCGCGGCTGCGCATGTGCGGCAGCACTTCGTTCGTGACGCGGACGATCCCGAAAAAGTTGGTGTCGAACACCGACTGGGCCTGTGCCAATGAACTCTCCTCGGCCGCCCCGAGGATGGCGATCCCGGCATTATTCACGACCGCATCGATCTGCCCGGCCCGATCGAGCACCTGGGCGACCACGCTCCGGACGGCGGCGCCGTCGGTCACATCGAGCGCGAGGGTTTCCACCTGGGGGATCGGGCTCAGCTTGTCCGGGTTGCGCGAGGTTCCGAAAACGCGGAATCCGTCATCTGCCAGACGCGACGCGGTCATCGCGCCGATGGCCGATGACACGCCGACCACAAGCGCGACGGGAGCAGGTGATGGCATTCGCAATCCTCCGACTATGCATCAAATTACGATCAACATATCATCGTACGAGTGTAATGTGAAGGCGTGGCGCGGTACGGAAAAGATCAGAAGCAGGCGACCAGGCAGCGGATCCTGGACGCCTCGGCGCGTCGATTCAAAACCGACGGCATCGAAGGTTCGGGAATCGCAACACTGATGGGCGACGCGGGGCTTACGAACGGCGCGTTTTATGCCCACTTCGCGTCGAAAGATGATCTTGTCGCACGGACGATCGCCGAGGAGATGCGAACCCAGTGCCAAGACTTCGCGGCGGCGCTAGCGGCCCACGAGAAGGGCGCGCTGGAACGCATGATCCGGGTGTACTTGTCACCGGAGCACCGCGATCACCCCGAAGAAGGCTGCCCCTCGGCTGCCCTCCTGGAAGAGATCGGTCGCGGAACGGCGACCGTAAAACGTTCCTACACGGACGGTCTGCTCGCCCTGGCCGACGTTCTGGCGGCCAATGCGGCGGTTGACGAGCCGCAGTCGGCTCGCGCACAGATGCTCGGCCTCTTCGCCATCCTGGTCGGCACCCTGCAGGTGTCTCGTGCCATCGACGATGGTGCGGTCGCTGACCAGATTCTGCAGCAGGGTATCGACAACGCCATGGGGGTGCTCCGTTCTCTGCGCGCCTAACGAGCATTCCAATTGGGGCGAGACAAACGCGATTAGGGCAGGATTTGCTTTCCTACCTGGCTGATTGGGTCCCGAACCACTGCCTAAGTGCACCACGCAACTGGTCCAGGGCGTCCGCGTCGGGCGAGGACTGCGACGACGCCCACGCCACATAGCCATCCGGACGTACCAGCACCGCGGTGGCCGCTATCTCACCGACGGGCCGTCCGGCTGCCATGGTGAGCTGTTCCTGGGTGGCGGTGAATGCGGCTGCCACAGTGCTGTTTTCGGTGAGATCAACGAGTAGCGGCCGACCGTCGCGTGCGAGCTCTGCGATACGCCGTGTTCTGCCGTCGTTGGTTACGGCGAAGTCGGGGACCCAGTACCCAACCAGGGGATGGGTATCGGTGCCCATGGCGTAGCGGTTGTCCGCACCCGAGAGCAGATCACTGACGCGGCGAACGGTGTCGCGGTCGGTGAGCAGTTCGGAGAAGAGTTCGCGTTGCGCCGTGACTTCAGGTCCCGGTCGAAAGAGACCCAATTGGACCCGAGTCTGCATGATGAGCCGCTCGGCGGCGGGGCGGCGCTCGGTGTCGTAGGTAGCGAGCATTGCGGGGTCCACGCGCCCGCTGAGAACCGCAGCCAGTTTCCAGCCGAGGTTCACCGCGTCCTGCAGACTCAGGTTCAGACCCGGCCCACCGATCGGGGCGTGGACGTGCGCCGCATCGCCGACGAGTATCACCCTGCCGGCCTGATATCGGGACGCGACCCTTGAGTTGATGCCGAAGAACCGACGCAGATCAGGCGGCTCGCCCAGCGAGGTGAGCCGCAGGGGCACGTCGCGGCCAAGCACGCGCGTAGCGCTGGCCTGCAAATCTGCCACGCTCACAGGCGGCTCCTCGTCTGCATCGCCGCGGCGCTGCTCTTGTGCCGTGCTGTCCAGTTCGTACGTCATTACGGCCACCCGATTGCCCATCGCGCCGTAGGCGAATACACCTCGGTCAGTTCGATGGAACCGCTGTAACGGGAGGCGGCCGGACCCGGTCGCTTCGCCTACCGATTCAAGCCATTCGTCCGGCGGCAGCACGTTGAACCCGATCCGGACGACGAGGTCGTACGATGACATCCCGGGAAACTCAATGCCGGCGAGGTGGCGAATTTTGCTGTGGCCGCCGTCGGCGCCGACAAGGTATCTGGCCTCCAGGTCGTAGGCGCCGTCCGGCCCCTCGGCGTGTACCGTGACGGCGTCTTCGTGCTGGTCGAAACCGGTCATGGTGTGGCCCCAGCGGATGTCCGTGTCGTATTCGCCGGCGCGCTGGGCGAACACCTCGGCAAGACCCTGCTGTTGAACTGGGATCACAAACAGTTGGGAGTCCGGCACCCCCGCAAGTTCCAGCGGAAATCCCGCAAAAGTGTAGCGCGAAGCGGGTTTTGGCGGTTCCGTTGTTCCGGCCAGCGTGCCGTATAGACCTCGGTGGTCAAGAATCCGGGCTGCTTGGCCCACGATGCGGTTGACTCGCGCGTGCGGGTTGGGGCCTGGCATCGGGTCCAGCACTACGGGCCGAATCCCGGCTAACCCCAGCTCGCAAGCCAGCATCAACCCGTCCGGGCCTGCCCCTACGATTACGACATCGATCACGTGGCCGCCCACTGTCCGGTCAAACTCAGACCAGCCGGCTGAGGACCACCAGAAACCAGCACAGCGGTCGCCAACGAGAGGGTTGGTCGCTTCATAACCCTGGAATTATCCTCGCGGACGCGCCTGCGTATGGGGAATCCAACGAGATCGCCGACGGGTGTGCCGTGGGCAGTCGAATTCGGTCAGCGTCTGGCTGCGACGGATTATCTAAGCCGGTCGAAAAGGGCTCTGGACAAAGAAATACGCCGATGTGGATCGCGTCGACTTTGCGATGCCCCCATCCGGACACAGCAACCTTCGCAGACTGGTTGATTCGCTGACATCACGGTTTGCTCGAGGCCGCTCGGTGGGACGTCGTCGCGCGTCGCGCCGGTGGCGTACGCTGAGCTGGAGCCGTTTCGTTGTCAGCGCTGATTCATCCCGATTCCGACACGGGTGGACTCCTACGGGCAATGTGATTCCTCCGTCTGTCCCGCGCCCGCGGGACAGACGAATCCGACCCGAAGGAACCCACCCGTGAGTTGCGCTCACAGCAAGCGTGCCACCGTGATCGACGGACGCACCCAGGCGGCCGCCGAGCCTCCTCGTGATTGATCCGATCGTAGGCCGACGCCAGGCCAACCCCATCCGGCTATCGATGGCTGTCGAACGCGGCCGGGAGATTGACGGCGCATGGTGGCCGCATGCGGATCGCATCACCAACGAGCTACCAAACCTGGTCGCGCTCCTGACGCCGTTGCTTGGAAACATTGATTCCATCAACGTCAACTGGTCATCGCTTCAAAGACCGCCTGACCTCAACTGGCCGGGATGGGAACGAAAGCACCAGCATGTAATGACCCTCAACGGTGCGGACAGTCGGGCTAACCTGCTGGTCATCTCTTACGCGACTAATAGCGCGCTGGCTCACATGCTGTTGCGTTGCGCCGCCGAATTACCCATTGAGGTTGCTGACCGCGCAAAACCCGCATTCGTCACCGCGGTCTCGGTGCTGCGGGCGGCCCGACAGCAACGCGCCGTTTCCGAACCGCGGGCCGCAGTGCTCGCCACTGAGCAAAGCGTGACTGTCAGCGTTCCGGCCCGATCTTGCGCCCGCGGTAAAGATCGCTCGGAAGCCATGGGAGACAACGTGACCGAGCCGCCGACGGCGGCCATGACGAAGCAAGGATAGTGGACATGGCCATACAGGATTGGTGGGACGCACCCGAGGTTCATCCGTCGAACATCCAGGTTGGTGACATCATCGGCACCGTTCAGCCCAGCAATCAGCGCTGCACGGTCAAGCTAATCGGCGGACCGCAGAAGACTCCGCGGCAGTGGACTTTCTTCAGCCGCGACACCGAGGGCCTGCAGCACACGGGCACGTTCGGCGAAGACGACTTGGTGCGCCGGTACGTCAAAAAATGACGACAAAATTCTAGAACTTCACGGGTGCCACTTTCGGGTACTCGCTTATCAAGGCATCTAAGAGGCGGTGTGTTAGTGGCCAAGCAGTCCCTTCCTGCAATGTTGCGTCAGTGCGTCAACCTGCAGCCTGATGGCACGGCGTTTACTTTCATCGACTACGAGCAGGATCCGGCCGGCGTCGCCCAAACACTGACGTGGTTGCAGCTGTACCGACGAGTGCTCAATGTTGCTCAGGAACTCTCGCTTTGTGCGTCAGTGGGCGACCGCGCTCTGATCCTGGCGCCGCAGGGCATTGATTACATCGTGGCTTTTTTGGGCGCATTGCAGGCCAGGCTTGTCGCGGTGCCGCTTTTGGTTCCGCTGGGTGGTGCCAGCGACGAACGTGTTGAGTCGGTGCTGCGCGACGCGTCGCCGACTGTCGTTCTCACGACGTCGTCTGTGATCGGCGATGTGGTCCAGCATGTGACAGCGCGACCCGGCGAATCCGCCCCGGCAATCATCGAAGTTGATCTGCTGAATCGCAACGCCCCCATGCAGTCTCGCGCCGGCGACGATGACTATCCGGATACCGCGTATTTGCAGTACACGTCCGGATCGACCCGCGAACCGGCCGGGGTCATGATGTCGTATCAGAACCTGTTGGCTAATTTCTCGCAGCTGATGACCGGCTACTTCACGGACCGCGGCGGCGTGGCGCCGGTGGATCTCACTGTGGTGTCGTGGCTGCCGTTCTATCACGACATGGGCCTATTCCTGGGCGTGTGTGCACCCATCATCGGCGGATTCCGGACCGTGCTCACCAGCCCGATGGCGTTCTTGCAACGACCGGCCCGGTGGATGCAGTTGATGGCGAGCGATTCCTGCGTATTCTCGGCGGCACCGAATTTCGCCTACGAGGTGGCGGCGCGCAAAACATCAGACGACGACATGGCGGGCTTCGATCTCGGCGGCGTGCACAGCATCATCAGCGGCAGCGAGCGGGTACAGGCCGCAACGCTCACACGTTTCGCCAACCGGTTCGCCCCCTTCAACCTTCACGCTAAGGCGTTGCGCCCCTCATACGGGTTGGCCGAAGCGACGGTCTACGTGGCGACCAGCAGTGCCGGTGCACCACCGAAGGTCCTTCACTTCGACTCCGCCAAACTTTCCGCCGGCGTTGCGGAGCGGTGCCCAGGAACGGACGGCACAGCGCTGGTCAGTTATCCGTTGCAGCCATCGCCGGCCGTGCGGATCGTCGATCCCGAGACCCGGACCGAGTGTCCCGACGGAACGGTGGCGGAGATCTGGGTGCACGGCGACAACGTCGCCGACGGCTACTGGAACCGGCTCACCGAGACGCAAAACACCTTCGGGGGAATTCTCGTCGACCCGTCGGCCGGCACACCCGATGGGCCCTGGCTGTGCACCGGCGACTTGGGCTTCATCGCTGAGGGCGAGCTTTTCGTCATCGGCCGCATCAAAGATCTGTTGATTGTCTACGGGCGCAACCACTCTCCCGATGACATCGAGGCAACGATCCAGGAGATCACCCGGGGCCGGTGCGTGGCGATCGCGGTTCCCAACGATGACATCGAACAGCTGGTGGCCATCATCGAGCTCAAGATGTGGAGCGTTGACGAGGATGGGAAGGGCAAGCTGGGTGTCGTCAAGCGTGAAGTCACCTCGGCGATTTCGACCTCGCACGGCCTGAGCGTTGCCGATCTCGTTCTGGTAGCTCCTGGCTCGATTCCCATCACCACAAGCGGCAAGGTCAGGCGGGCCGAGTGCGTGCAGCTGTACCGCGACGAAGAGTTCAGCCGCTTGGACGCCTAGCGCCAATTGTTATGCGCCTCGTGGCGCGTACATGATCGTCGCCACGCCGACCAAACTGATCAGGGCGCCGGTGACGTCCCATCGGTCCGGTCGGAAGCCGTCGAGCGCCATGCCCCACAGCAGCGAGCCGGCCACGAAGATCCCGCCGTAGGCGGCGAGAATCCGACCGAAGTGCGCGTCAGGCTGCAGCGTGGCCACGAACCCGTAAGCGCCCAAGGCGATTACGCCCAAGCCGACCCATAGCCAGCCGCGGTGCTCCCGAACGCCCTGCCAGACCAACCAGGCTCCGCCGATCTCAGCAATAGCGGCCACAACGAAAAGCAGAATCGAACGCCAGATCATGCCCGATAAGCCTACGAGAACTGGTGAGCAGTTGCCCCGCTACGCCCCGAATGCGGGGGCGACGAAGCGCTGCACAATTTGGCGTTCGGTTTCGGGGTCGTCGGCCGGCCAGTACATCAGGGCCAGGACGACGCGGACGATCCAGTACGCGGCCTGCTCGTCGTCGTCGGTCAGCCCGTTGAGTTCGGTCGAGAACCCGGCCACGATAGCGGAGTCCTTGAGCCACGTCATTTCCTGGGCGCGAATCGATTTGACCATGAGCTGGCCGAGGGGGTCGGACCGGATCTCGGCCAGCGCCACCGTGATCGCCGTGACGATCCGCTCGGGACCGCTGAGGTTCTCGACTGCGCGGCGAACCCCCTCGACGATTCGGCTAGCGGCTCGGAGCAGCACCTCGTCACGAATGTTTGCCTTGCCTCCCGCATGGCGGTAGACCGTCGCGGGCGAGCAATGTACCCGGGCGGCCAGCGTGTCGATGCTCAAAGCGTCCAGGCCGTTGCGGGCTATGAGGTCAGTGGCGGCGGTGTAGATCCGCTCGGCCGCCGCCTCCTGCCGGCTGCGTCCCAATACCCAGTCATCGCGACCCATGATTGCTATTTTCTCATGCTTGAGAGAAATACGGAGATATTTCTCACGGTTTGCGCAGGTGAAGGCCGCTGTGTGAGGGGACTTGCTCCACCGGGCTTGAACTGCGCTCTTCCAACTTTCGCGCTAGTCGTTGACGGGGTACGGGGGCGGCGATCAGCCTTGGGGGATGACCGTGTGCACGGGCTCCGGCGGGCAACTCGGCCTCGAATTACTCGATGACGACTGCATCCAGAATCCCTATCCGCTCTACGCGCGGATGCACGCCAGCGGGCCAGTTCATCCCATCGGCGACTCCGGATTTCATGCGGTGTGCACGTGGGACGCGATCAGCGAGGTCATCGCTCGGCCACATGATTTCTCCTCCAACCTGACCAAGGTCATGACCTACCAGGACGGCGTGGTCGGGGCATTTACGATGGGGGAACTCGGGGGAGACATCCAGGCGTTGGCAACCGCCGATGATCCCGACCACGCCATACACCGCAAATTGTTGGTGCCGCAGTTCGCCGCCAAGCGCATCAAAATACTCGAACGCCTGATCCACGGTACGGCGGAAGCGCTGTGGCACAACGGTGTCCATGACGGGGTCATCGAATGGATGTCGGCGATGGCGAATCGTCTGCCGATGATGATCGTTGGCCGACTGATCGGCCTGCCCGACGAGGACGCCGAACAACTCACGCGGTGGGGATTTGCGGCGACCAAGGTCGTGGAAGGACTCGTCGGCCAGGACGAGCTCGACCGGGCCGGGGTTGCCACGATGGAACTCGCCGGCTACATCAGCAACAACTTCCAACTGGCCGCCACCGATCCGAAGGACAACCTGTTGGGCGACCTTGCGATCGCTCGTGCGGCAGGCCAGCTAGGCGAAATGACCGCGCTAAACATCATGGCCACGCTGTTCAGTGCAGGCGGCGAATCCACCGCATCGTTGATCGGCTCAGCGGCGCATGTGTTGGCCAGCAGTCCGGACATCCAACGACGGGTGCGCGAAAATCCTGATCTGCTAGGCGCTTTCCTGGAGGAAGTACTCCGCTTCGAACCGCCGTTCCGTCAACACTATCGCCACGTGGTCAACGACACCGCGCTCGGCGGCGTGGACTTGCCGGCAGGAGACCGGCTGCTGCTGCTCTGGGGTGCCGCCAATCGAGACCCGTCACACTTTCAAGATCCCAACGAGTTTCGGCTCGACCGCTCCGGGGCCAAGGGTCACATCAGCTTCGGAAAAGGCGCGCACTTCTGCGTCGGGGCCGCCCTCGCGCGCCTCGAAGCCTCAATCGTGATCGGTGAACTACTCAGGCGCACAACACACATCGCGACGTCCGACACGGGTCGTTGGCTGCCCAGCCTCCTCGTTCGGCGGCTCGAACGGCTTGAGCTCACCGTTGCTTAACGAAGAAGGCAACGGTGCCGATCGAGGTTAGAGTCGCGCGTCGGGTCAGGCTTCCAGTCTGGCCCGGACCGCCGCGAGTCGCTCCACAAGTTCGGATTCACCGATGATTCCGCGTATCAGCAGCGAGTGCGCGAGTGCGACCAGTCGGCTCTCTGGATATGGCAGTTCGGAGTAAAGGGTTGCGGCCAACGCGTCCTCTTCGTCGCGTCGCTCCATGAAATTGAGGACCTGTGGGCCGCAAGCGCTTTGATCGAGCGCATCGCACATCCCGTCGAGGCTGGTCTTCCATGGCGGCACCGGATTTTCAACCCTGTATTTCGCCGCCATCCGACTCCATACCTGATTACGCTCGACGATCTGCGCTAAAGGCGCCATCGTGGTTTCCTCGACCGACCCGAGATTTTCCGAAGTATTCACCAGCCCTCCCTGAGTTCGGTGTCAGACGGGATGGATGGCCGGTCGCGTTTCGGTGATCGCGTTCGTGGTCACACCGACCTTGGGCAACGCCACCCCGATGAGACAGTCGCGGGTGAGGATTTCGACCAATTGGTCCTCGGTCCAGCCTTCAGTTCCCGCTGGGCGGACAGGCATGACCATGAACCGATGCTTCTGGTTGGAGTCCTCGACGCGAATCTCGACCTCCTCTGGTAGGTACAGCCCGAACTCCGCGAGCACCTGACGCGGCCAGCGCACGATCCGACGACGGAAGTTCGGCGTGCGATACCACTCCGGGGAATTGCCCAGAATCGGACGCGGGTAGCACGAGCACAACGTGCAGACAATCACGTGATGCAGGGTGGGCGTGTCCACCAGTACATGAAAGGCCGTGAAGTCACTCGGCGTACCAAAACCCGTGGGATGCAACCAATCAACCCCCACTTCCTTACTGGCGGCGAGCGGATCGGAGACGACCAGCTTCTCGAAGTCGAGGTCAAGCCAAGCCCGAGCCACCAGGCGGGCGGCGGGGGTCGGGCCGATCTGTTCGGCGAACTCGGTCATGAGGCGGTGTTCCTCGGCGGTAAAAATCCCCTTCTCGATACACAACTCTCGAAGTGCGATCTCCAAGACCTCGAAGTCGGTGATTTCATCCACCATGGGCGCGGCGGTGCGGTCGTGATCGTGGTCGTGGCCTTCAGATGTCACGTTGAGGTCCTTTCGAAGAAGCTTCGAGCCACCGCTCAGGAATCTCGGTCTGCAGCGTGTCATTGCTGGGCCCGGTGTAGCCGTGCCACAACTCGGACAGGTTGAACCGAACAATGTAGAACCACTCAGGCTTTTGTTTTGGCCCAGCCCAGGTCTCGTCCTCGGCGGCAGGGCTTTCGTAGCTGACGACGGCGATCACACCTTCTGCGCCTCGCACGTACTCCTGCGTACGCGTATAGAGCAGGATGGGGAGTTCCTTCACGACGACCTTGTCGCCTACTCGAAACTTCGGTTCGCCGCCCTGCCCGGCAAATATCTGCGGGTCGCCTTTGCCCACGGCATTGATGTGATGCTCATTGCGTTTGACCGCAGCAGGGTCGCCTTCAAATTTGGGTTCGGCCTCTATGGGCTTACCTTGCAACCCGCCTTCGTAGCGGGACTTAACTTCAGCCATGCGCTCGGCCAACTCACTCAAGCCGATGTGGTGCTTCTCAGCGAGGACGCGCACGACCGCGAGCAACCACCGCGTGTAGTAGGGAAGTCCTAGATAGATTGCGCGGCCAAGATCGACGTTTCCCATCCGCCGCCGTTCCTCGGACAGCCAGATGCCGCGCCAACCGAGAACCTCGCACATGACGTAGGTGTTGTGCTCCCAAATCTCGTATTGTTTGTTTTCCCAAGTGATCGGGGCATCCGGCTCGCCACCGACGTCATGCGGGGTCTTGGCATAGGCGGTGAACCGCTCGTGGTCGATGAGATCCGGCGTCGGTGCGTCCGGAAGGTCTGTGTACGCCGACTTCAGGCGGGCTACCAGGTTGAGGTGATTTACCCGGTCCATGGGAGTCGTCATATGAGCTCCGCTCGTTGGTATGTGTCTGTGCCCTGCGAGCGCCGAAGGATTCCCGCTTCTCCTACGCGCAGTTCAGTGCTCCAATCACAGCTCACCGCAACTGTGGCGTTCGCGCAACCGACAAACGGGTTAACCGCGAAGTCGGCCGGGCAATCCGGGTGCTTATGACAACACGGACGTAGCACTGCTCTGCTCGCGGGAACTGAGCGCGAACGCCGTCAGGGCATCGCCTCGGCCCACTGCGTATGCCCTTCGAAGCCAAGCGTTTTCGCCATATCGCGGTAGCGATCCCGCTGGTTTGCATAAGCCCTGGCGTCGCCGCGCGCCCGCGCAAGAAGGGCCCGGAGTCGTATCAGCCAGGCGTCGCGTATCACCAGACCCTCATCGGCCGGCGCGGTCGCTAACCGCTCTATCGCTGCGTCGGCTTTGGCCATATCGTCCTCAGCCCCGCCATCGAGCAGCGTCTCCACTAGAACGCCCGTCGCAGGAAGGCCCCACAGCAGCAGTTGCTCCTCGCGGAACAGATGGTCGACAGCGGCGGCCATCAGCGGTATAGCGTGATCGCGATCTCCGCGCCGTGCCCTCTCCCGCGCCTCATACACACTGACGCCCTGCAAGTCGCACAGGTTGTATCCCGTGCGGAGGAACACCTCGCTGACCTGCGCCAGCAGCCGTTGTCCACGGTCGCGCTCCGCGGCCGTGTGGCGGTGTACCAGCGCAACTCCCAGCGTCATTCGGGCGAACGCCAACGCGATGTCGTCACCGGATCGTTCGGCGATCTGCAGGGCGTCCATGGCCTCCCCCACCGCGGCATCGTCGGGTTTCAGCAAGCCATAAAGGATTCCGCCGCAGTAGACCCACGCGACAACCGTCGCGTAAGACAGGGGGTCGGCGCTGCGGGCCATGGCGAGGCCGTGCCGCAGGTCGTCGCGCCATCCGGGACGGCCCAGGCAACATCGGGAGAGTCCCCGACCTATAAAGCCGCTCGCCAATGGACACCCGAAAAGGAAGTTGCCTTTGGCGGGGTCACCGTCGGCCAGGTCGATCGTTCTCTGTGACCAGTTCAGCACGTCAACCCACCCGCCACTTTGGCCCTTGGCGTGGACCAGTGGCATGTAGAGCCCCACGGTCAGCGTCGGGTCGGCGATGGACTCGGCGAGGGTCCAGGCTTCGGATGCCAGCTGCGACGCCTCGCACATCCGGTCCTGATAGGCGAGATCCATCACGAGCCCCGCCATGGCTATCGCCAGTGACGCCTTGTCCCCGGCGGCCGCGCACAACTGCCGCAACTCGTCGAAGCGGTCACCGGCAACGTTCAGATGGACTCGATAGGCGGTCGCGCACAACATGGTTCGCGGGGCGATGCGCATGGCTGCTCGGTCTGGGTCGTCGGCGGCCACCGCGTCGGCGATCTTTACCGCGCGCTCCCAACTCAGTCGCGCCGCGCCGATGTCGCGGTTGGTGGCCCACGTCGCGGCGCGCATGTGCCAGCCGTAGGCGGCCTGCAGGTCCCCGGCGGCCTCCAGGTGTTCGCCGATCAAGGCGGCATTTTCGTCAGCCGCTGCCGGGTCGCGTGATTCGATTGCGCCCGCGACGCGCCGGTGTAGCTCGGCGCGATCCGATTTGAGTTGTGCTTCGTAAGCCACCGTACGGACCAGTGGATGGTGGAACACGTACTCGGGCTGTCCGGTGAAGCGGATCTGATCGACGAACTCGCCACCCACGAGGCTGTCAAAGACAGGATCAATGCCCAACATTTCCAGCAACTCTCGGCTGAACCGTGAACCGATAACCGCTGCTGCGCTCAAGCTGCGTTTGGCCGCCGGGCCGAGTCGGTCGATGCGAGCGGCGATGGTTGCCTGCAAGGTCGCGGGCACGCTGACCTCACCAACATCGACCGTCGACACGTAGCCGCCGGCTTTGCCTTGCAGCACAGCGCGTTCAGCCAAATCGCGCACGATTTCCTCCGCGAAGAACGGATTACCCGCGGCCCTCTCGGAAATCTTCTGGCCCAGTGCGGCGACCGACGGATCCTGGCCGAGCAGCTCTGAAACCAGTGCTGCCGTTTCTGAATCAGTCAGCGGCCCAAGGGCGAGCGTCTGAGCGCTGTGCAGCCTAGTCAACGCCCCCTGGTATTCCGGGCGGTAGGTGACCAGCACCAGCGAAGGCGTTTGGGGGATTACCCCGACGAAGGAGGCCAGCATCGAGTCGCTGACTTCGTCGATCCAATGAACGTCCTCGATGACGTAGATCCTCGGCCGGTCGCGTGCCAACGAGGCGGCATTCACCAGTGCATTCAACCGCCGGCGCCGGGCATCCGGATCGATCTTGGGCAGCTCCACCTCGGGATCGGCTACGCCCAGCAGATCATCGAAGAGCAGCAGGTCCTCCGGCTCGGCGTCGCGAAACTGCGTCCGTATCCGCGCTCGGGCGGCGTCCGTGTCAAGA
This sequence comes from uncultured Actinomycetota bacterium, assembly GCA_963758775.1. GTDB lineage: Bacteria > Actinomycetota > Actinomycetes > Mycobacteriales > Mycobacteriaceae > Mycobacterium. Next base: position 114,513 of record CAVWWU010000006.1, on the reverse strand, counting down.
CCCTTGACGCCGGTGGTCGCACGTAGCAGCCGCGCTACGGCATGAAAAGGGACCTGGCTGGTGTGCGACTCACAGAACGCGGTGAACACCTCCACGTTCCGGGCGGCGGCCATCGCCGCGACTTCCCGCACCAAGCGGCTCTTGCCGATGCCCGGTAAGCCCACCACACCCACCACGGCGCCATGCCCGTCGATGGCGCGCTCTAACAGGCCCTCGATGGCCGACTTTTCCCAGCGCCGCCCAACGAGGTTCGACTCCGCACGCCCGACGCCGCGACGCTCCTCCGGCACGCCGTGCAGTTGACGGGCGAGCACCGGCCCATCGGCACCCTTGATCCGAACCGACTCGGGTTCACCGAGAGTCACCACGTTCTCGACCAGCCGTGCCGTGGATTCGCTGAGCATCACCGCACCCGGCGGGGCCACCGATTCCATGCGCTGGGCCATCCCCACTTGCTCACCGACGGCGGTGTAACCGAAAGACCCCGAACCGATTTCGCCGGCGATCACCTGACCGGAGTTCAATCCCACCCGCATTCGGAGTTCCACGCCGTCGCGCTCTTGAATGGCGGGGGCGAGCCGCTTCGCCTCCGCCTGAACGCCCAAGGCCGCCAGGCAGGCGCGGACGGCGTGGTCCTCCAACGCCGCCGGTGCGCCGAAAACCGCCATGATGCCGTCGCCCGTGAACTTGTCCACAGTGCCGCCGTAGCGCTTGACCACCGCTGCGCAACGGTCAGCGAGATCGGTCAGGATCTCGCGCAGCCGCTCCGGCCCGACGGTCGCGGCGATATCCATGGAGTGCACGACGTCGGCGAACAGGATGGTTACCTGCTTGTACTCCGCACGGGTGTCCTGCGTCGTGACCGGTGCGCCGCAGCCGTCGCAGAACCGCGCGGCCGGGCGCGGCTCGCTCCCGCAGGTGCGGCACGCCGTCGGTGCAGCCATCCGACCTCCGCCGCGTCCGGCCCCCGGTTCACCAGCATAGGGCGCACGACGACGAAGAGACGGTTCAATCAGGCCCGGGCCGACCTCAACCGTGGCGCAGTTATGCCGGCACTGACGCTGCGGACTCGGTCCCGGCGCGTGCGGACGCGGCCGACGCCGCCCCGGCGCGTCGGGTCAGGTAGTCGAGTTGGACATACACGGCGTAAAGCACAAAGACCGGCAAGATGATGTAGGGGATGTTCTCTCCGATGAACTTGAACCACAGTCCATAGGCGCCTTGGCCGATGTCACTGAAGCCGGCACGGATCTCGGCGACGTAGTAGATGACGGTGCCCGCGAGCAGCACGGTGACGCCGAAAAACGTCAACCACAGGCTCTTGATCCGTGACTCGTCGGGTAAATCCTTGCGCAACAGGCGAAGCCACACGATCGTGATCATGATGCCGACGAGCACCGCACCGAATTCCACCCCGAAGACCCACATGTCATCGCTGCGGTACCGGGTGTCGGTCAGACCCCACTGCCACCACAGCCATCGCCAACACGGGTCCGTCGTGGCAGTCCACAGATTGAACGGGTGGCCGAGCAGGAACGGCAACTCGTACGTCAGCTGACTGCCTGCCGTCAGAGGCAAATAGATCAGCGTCAGCTCGGCCGCAGTCTGTAGGCGCGATCGCTGCTCGCCGCGAGCCTTCCAGAACAAGATCAGCGGCACCAGGAGCACCGGAATGCCGAAGAGCAGGTTCGCTGCCACGTCGACCGTCATCGACGGAGGAAGCAGTCTGGTGGCCTCGGCGATGGTCATGAAGACGAAGACAGCGCCGACGGCCGAAAGAAGGCCGATATACGCGCGTTGACGATGCGGCGCAAAGGGACGGGCAAGCTCTGGAGATTCCATCAGTGCCGACTCTTGCCTGCCTCGATCGCAGTGTCAAGTAGTTGATATCAGGCCGTTGGTCGTATCGACGGCACGGTCCGTCGTCAACCACGCAAGCTCGGCATCGTGCTCCGGGCATCGCGAGGGAATCGATACGTCCAACGCGACTAGGCGCATGGTGGCCGTCGTCCTGGCGAGCCTCGCCGAGCTTGAGTTGGAATTGGGCAAAGAACGTCCCATGGTGGCCGATGGCGATGGCTCCGCCGTTGACGTTGGTCTTGGCCAGATCGGCACCCGTGTCGGCCGCCCAGGCCAGCACGAGGGGCTTGCGGCGCGCCCATTGGGCATGCGAAGGGTGTCGAAATCCTTATGCTGTCGCGGGGACGAGGGCGCTAATGTCTTCGCCTTGAAGGAGTTTCACCGTCAGCGACACATCGAAGTAGTCCGTCCAGCGGGTGATCTTCTCGTCGCCACCGACTACGAAGGTGCCCATCACTGGTACTGCTGGTTTGCTCCCATCCGGTGCCTGGATGTAGTCGAGGCGCTCGGTCAACACCACTGGTCCGTTGCTGGCCATGTTGACGATTTCGAAGGCGTAGGCGTCGGGGAACATCGCAAACTGCGCCGCCATGTTTTCCACGATGGCGTCCACACCATTAGATGCGGGCATGCCGACGTTCTGATAGACGGCGTTGTCAGCAATCAGCGGCCGGAGGGCCTCTGCGTCGCGCTTTTCCATCAACGCGCAGAACTTGCGGACAACGTCGACAGGTGCAGACATATCCCAGAACCTCCAGTCGTCTGACAGCTAAGGCCACCTACAGACTGTATGTGACATTCGGACTGTATGTGACCTGCGCCCTGTCTGCAATAGGCTGACGCCATGGCACCTGATGACGAGGCGCTAGATACGAAGGCGCGTCGGGCGGCCCAGGCAGAAGCCACCCGCGCCGCACTTGTCGCCGCTGCCCGGCAGCTGTTCGTCGAGAAGGGTTATCACCACACGGGCACCGAAGAGGTCGTTGCAAAGGCCGGTGTCGGCACCCGTGGTGCGCTGTATCACCACTTCGCGGATAAGCAGGCGCTATTCGAAGCCGCGTTCGTCGCAGTCGAAGAGGACCTGGTCGTTTGGGCCGCAAAAAACCTCGCCGACCCCGCCCACGGAGCGCTAAATCAATTGCGGCAAGGCCTGATTGGCTTTCTTGATGCCTCGCTCACCCCTCACGTCCAGCGGATACTGCTCATCGACGGGCCAGCCGTGCTTGGTTGGGTCAGGTGGCGCGAACTGGAAAGCCGCTACGGACTTGGGGCCATCCGCGCCATGCTTGAACGTGCCATTGAAGAAGGCGACGTTGCGCCCAATCAGCCCATTGACGCACTAGCACACCTACTGCTTGCCGCTGCCGACGAAGCTGCCCTATTCATTGCGAACGGACCCGATCAACGTGCGGCACGCGACCAAGGAGTGCAGGCACTAAACGCCCTGCTCGATGGCCTCCGAGTCAAGTAGGGCGACCCAACAGCAACAGCGAGCCCCCACGCCAATGAGGCGCGGTGGCTGTGTCGCTCTGTTGACTCTTACTAGCCCAGTCGCTCGATGATGGTGGCGTTAGCCATGCCGCCGCCCTCACACATTGTCTGCAGGCCGTAGTGACCACCGCGCTGTTCAAGAGCGTTGACGAGCGTGGTCATGATGCGAGCACCGCTAGCGCCCAGCGGATGACCGATGGCGATGGCACCGCCATTGACATTGGTTCGCTCGAGGATGCCCGTCTGCTCCCTATCTACGTCCTTTGCCCAGGCTGGGATGCAGGGGTCCCGGAGTCCCTCGACCAACAGGTCGACCTGCTCACCATCCCTACTAGCCGAGTTGATCGAACAATTCGAGTAGCGCATCTGACCGCACGAAATGAGAAATGACTCCACCGGTAATGACTGAGCCGTGGACATGTCCAGCGTTGATACCGACGACCTTCGTTCTGCCTATTGATGGGGAGACACCCAATACAGGGGCACCGGACATGCCGTCCCAGCTGAATGACTGGCAAAGTACCGAGTTTCCCAACCGTTCTCTGCCAAAGACTGCGGGATAGCGGGGATCGCTAGAGACGATCCCGCTGACGAGAAGAGGACGCTCGCTCGCCTCAGCAACTCCGGGATAACCCGCAATGAAAACCTGTTCGCCAGGGATCATTCCGTCGATCTCCGAGCCCAGCGCAAGCCAGTCTTCAAAGAAGACGTTCAGAGAGTACGCGAAGCTGGCAAGCGCTTCGGCAAAGCCGGATTCAAAAATCATAATGACTGCCACGTCAGTCGAGTCGTCAGGGTGAAAGTAGATCCCGTCGGACGACGGGTGCGTGTAGTGCCAGGGGATCGTCTGCTGCGACAAGTCTGTTGGTTGGGCATGCCCACGGATCGTTACGGACTGAAGCCAAGCCCCGGGCCGAACGATGTGATTCTGGTCGCGGTTGTGCGCGTAGTTTTAGTCGAGGATGTGGCGACTAGTAACAAAGTAAGTTGTCGTCGACGTTGGCCGCACGATGAACGCCGTTCCATTATTAGGGCGGAGATCTTCTGGCTCGCCGATGAGATCCGGAGCGACGAAGCGTGCTGTTATCGAGGACGCAGCGTAGAAGTGCCTCAGGTCAACCAATCGCTGAACAAAGACGTTTTCCCCTGCGGCGTTAGTCACCTACGGAGGGTAGCCCTCGGTACTGGTAGACCTTGCCCGCCCCAACGCCCCGGATGATCCCAACACTTCGAGGGGCGGAAGGCAGCTATTAAGACAGTCCGTGCCCAGCGGAGATAGGGCAGGAGCCTTGCGAATCGGACCCCTAGCTGAGACGCTCGATGATTGTGGCGTTAGCCATTCCTCCGCCTTCACACATGGTCTGCAGCCCGTACCGACCGCCGCGTTGTTCAAGAGCGTTGACGAGCGTCGTCATGATGCGGGCACCACTGGCGCCAAGTGGGTGGCCGATGGCGATAGCGCCACCGTTCACATTGGTCCGCGACAGGATGTCGCTTTGCTCCCCATCCACATCCTTTGCCCATGCAAGCACGACGGGCGCGAACGCCCTTAATGCAGGCCCTGCCAGCCATACAGCAAGGCGGTTGCGAGCGCCAAGGTTCCCAGCACTACCCGCAATGATTCCTCCGGCACCTTCGGTTGGCTGAACGCACCGAGGTAACCACCGATGAGGCCTCCGATGCCAGCCACGACTCCAATGGTCCACTGGGGAGCGATGTGCTGGCCGGGGCTGGCGACCGCGATGACCGTGTAGGTAATAGCCCCGGCAACCGAAGTTACGAAGGTCGCTGTCAACGCGGCGGGTGCGACGATCCGCGTTGGCAGGCCACGGCTGACCAGAATTGGGCTAAGCAACGACCCACCGCCTACGCCATAGATACCGCCGACGACCCCGACGGCCAGCGCAAGGACGGCCATCGAGCGGTATGAGAAGGTGATTGGTTCCGCGGTCCGCCTTGGTCGCACGAACGGGCCGATGCAAAGCCAAAGCCCAAGCGGTAGCAGTATGGCCGCGACGACCAAGCGGAACAGGCGCGGGCCAGGAATCAGAAAGACGCGGATCGCGGCGCCAACAATGACGCCGGGCACCGTGCCGCCCAACAGGACTCGAGTCAACGGGCTACGTAGACTAGCGCTCCGACGGTATCGAAGCAGAGCGCCCGGTGTCGCCACTATGTTGAACACAAGATTGGTTGGCGTGACCGCCGGATTGGGAACTTGCAGAATGCTGAGTTGAACCGGCAGTAAGAACACCGCTCCGGAAACGCCTACGGGCGCGGCAACGGTCGCCAGGATCAGTCCCGCCATCAAGCTTGTTAGTAGCGCGACCGAATAGCTCATCCGTCGGACTATTACCGAGACCGTATGTTTCGGCCAGACTTTTGCTCAGCGGCAAAGGATGATAGGTAACGGCTGGCTTGCGTTCATAGACTGCACCAAGAACGTCAGTGTTCTGTCCTAACGGGTTGCGGCACGCGGGTGGGTGGTGCCGCTCAGCTCAAACGCTCGATGATGGTGGCGTTAGCCATCCCGCCGCCCTCGCACATCGTCTGCAGGCCGTAGCGACCGCCGCGCTGTTCGAGCGCGTTGACGAGCGTGGTCATGATGCGAGCCCCGCTGGCACCGAGTGGGTGGCCGATGGCGATGGCCCGCCGTTGACATTGGTTCGCTCGAGGATGCCGGTCTGCTCCCTATCTACGTCCTTTGCCCGGGCCAAAACCACAGTGGCAGTAATACCGCAGCGGAATGTCTCCTCGCCATCGACCGTGGGATGACGATCGGTTAGCCAGGCCACCGGCTAACGCACTGCACAGCAACCATTTGTCGATCTGGCTTTCTACCCCGCCGTGGCGGTCCGGCAGGCCGTTGCGCAGAACCCGCTAAGTCAGGTCAGCGAGTGGCTAAGCTGTCGAGTGGGGGCCGTCAGTCGCCACTCCCGGGAGCCCACTGCTGACATGGCGCTCGACTCGGTCGGAGGATGACATGCGAGTTGATAAATCTCGCTGGGGCGTGATCATGGCAGCCGGTTTCGGGCTAGTCGTCTTCGCCGCAGCGGTCTTCACTAGCGTGGTTCCAGCGATGCAGCCCCGAGGCGGCGCCGCAACGTCGATCGCGGCTCCGGCGCCGAATGTCGATGAACCGGCATCGGTCTCCGCGCCTGAGACGGCAGTACTGGCCGGCGGATGTTTCTGGGGCGTTCAGGGAGTATTCGCGCACGTGAAAGGCGTGACCGAGGCCGTTTCTGGTTATGCGGGCGGGGACCAGGCGACAGCCAATTATGAGACGGTGAGCGCCGGTTCCACCGGGCACGCCGAATCCGTGCGCATCACCTACGACCCGAAGCAGGTGACGTACGGCCAACTTTTGCAGGTCTTCTTCTCCGTGGTGCAGGACCCCACAGAACTCAACCGTCAGGGTCCCGACGAAGGCACTCAGTACCGCTCCGCGATCTTCGCGCAAGACGCGACTCAGGAGCGAGTCGCGCAGTCCTATATCGCTCAGCTGACCCAGGCCGCTATTTTTCCCGGCCCGATCGTCACGGCCGTCGTACCGCCGCGGGCACAGTTTTTCCCCGCCGAGGGCTACCACCAGGACTTCTTCAACTTGCATCCGTCGAATCCCTACATCGTGGCGAACGACCTCCCCAAGCTGGCCAGTCTCAGGCAGCTGTTTCCGGCGCTGTATCGCGGCTAGCCAACGCTTGTGCTCGCCGTAACGAATAGCCGATCTACAGCTTTCCTGTGCGTCCGTCCTTCATGATCTTGAGCATCGGAGTTTGATTTTGATCGGGAGGCGGGGTCGCGGCTGAGGAATCGAACCGAATACCTCTTGGCGGCGACCGGTGCCCGAATGACGGGCATGCCCAGGGATCCGGTGCCGCCCAGGAAAAGGTTTTCGAGACGTTAGACATCAGAGACGCTCGACGATGGTGGCGTTGGCCATTCCGCCGACCTCGCACATCGTCTGCAGCCCGTAGCGACCCCCGCGCTGTTCGAGCGCCTTTACCAGTGTCGTCATGATGCGGGCACCACTAGCGCCCAGCGGGTGGCCGATGGCGATGGCGCCGCCGTTGACGTTGGTGCGCGACGGATGTCGGTTTGACCCCTAGTTGTCAGCGGTCACGTAATTCCCCAGGTCTGAGGGGTTGTCCGTCACGTAATTCCTCACCCGCCGTCACGTAATTCCCCACCCCTTGGGGCGTGTCCGGTCGGGGTTGGGGTGCTGCTCAGGTTCGCTCCGTTCAAGAGCCCCGCCGGGGCCTTGGAAGGGGCCTGGGTTGGCGAGGAGATCGTGGAACGTGACCGACTTTGTGGAGATGTTCCGGCATTGGCATGCCGGCCGATCCCAGGTGCAGATTCATCAGGCGCTGGGCATCGACCGCAAGACCATCCGCAAATATCTGGCGCCGGCCATCGCTGAAGGCGTGCAACCGGCACCGGACGAATTGTTTGACGAGCCGTTGTGGCGGGCCCGGATCGGGCGGTGGTTTCCCGAGCTTGTCGATCCGAGTATGCGGGCGCTGACCTGGGGTCAGATCGCGGCGCATCGGGATTGGATCGCCGAACAGCTCGACGCGCCGGTCACGGTGGCCACCATCGCCCAACGGCTGCGGGATGATCGCGGTGTCGAAGTGTCCGAGTCGACGGTCCGTCGTTACATCGCAACGGCATTCGCCGAGCAGCACCTCGAAGACAAGGTGACCGTGCCCCGCGGTGCGGTCGACCCTGGCAGCGAAGCCCAGATCGATTACGGCAAGTTGGGGATGTGGCTCGACCCGAGCACGGGCCGCCGGGTCGCTGTGTGGGTGTTCGCGATGATCCTGTCGTGTTCACGGACACTGTTCATTCAACCTGTCCTAAGGATGGACCAAACATCCTGGAACGCTTCACATGTGGCGGCGTTCGAGTTCTTCGGCGGTGTCCCGGCCCGGCTGGTCTGCGACAACCTCAAGACCGGAGTGATCCGCCCGGATCTCTATGACCCGCAGATCAACCGCGCGTATGGTGAGTTGGCCGCGTTCTACGGCACGCTGATCGACCCCGCGCGGGCTAACAAGCCGAAAGACAAACCGCGAGTGGAGCGGCCGATGCCCTACATTCGGGACTCGTTCTTCGCCGGCCGCCGGTTCGAGTCGCTGCCCCAGATGCAGCGCGAGGGACTGCGCTGGTCGACCGAGGTCTACGGACTGCACAAGCACCGCGGCCTCGACGGAGCCACTCCTGCAACGGTGTTCGATGCCGTCGAACGCGACGCATTGATGCCGTTGCCGCGCAGACCGTTTGAGCCGGTCGTCTATACCGTGGGTACGGTGGCCCCGGATTGTCACGTCAAGTCGGGCAAGGCGTTCTACTCGGTGCCGTGGCGGTTGCTGGGCCAGAAGGTCACCGTCCGCGCCGCGGGCGACGTGGTACAGATCTTCCACCACGATGCGGTGGTCGCCACCCACGTCCTGCATCTGTGCGGGCGCTCGACGAACTTCGAGCACTACCCGCCGCACAAGGTCGCCCACACGTTGCGCACCGTGACGTGGTGCCGCAACCAGGCCGAGCAGATCGGGCCCGGCGCCGTGGCGATCGTAGCCGAGCTCTCCGAGGTCAATGCCATCCACCGCCTGCGGGCCATTCAAGGCATCATCGGGCTGCGCGACCGCCACGGTGACGCGCGTCTGGACGCGGCGTGTGCTCGCGCCTTGGAGGTCGGTGATCCGCGGTATCGGACTGTCAAAGGCATTCTGGTCGCCGGCACCGAAACAGGTGACACCCCGGCGGCCAGCTCGCCGCCACCTCCGGCGATGCTGCGCGGCCCGGCAGCGTTCGACACCGAACGCACCGCATAGACCCACACCCGTAGCACACCGCTCACATTCTGCTGCAACCACTTTGAACGAAGGACTCTTGTAATGACCATTCACGATCCCAGTCTTCGGGCTGCACTGAAGACCCTCAAACTGACCGGCATGCTCGACACCCTCGACGCCCGTCTGGCTCAAACCCGCGACGGGAAACTCGGGCACCTGGAGTTCCTGCAAGTCCTCTGCGAAGACGAGATCGGCCGCCGCGAGACCGCGGCTCTGGCACGTCGAGTTCGCCGCGCCCGCTTCGAACAACCCAACACCTTCGAGGACTTCGACTTCACCGTCAGCCCGAAACTACCGGCGGCGATGCTGCGCGATCTGGCCGCGCTGCGCTGGCTCGACGCCGGCGAGTCCGTGATCCTCTACGGCCCGGTTGGTGTCGGGAAAACCCATGTGGCACAAGCACTCGGCCACCAGGTCGCTCGCCGCGGCGGTGACATCCGGTTCGTCAAATGCTCCCGCATGCTCGCCGACCTGGCTGGTGGCCACGCTGATCGCACCATCGGTCAACGCATGCGTGAATACACCCGACCCCTGGTACTCATCGTCGACGACTTCGCGATGCGCGAGCACACCCCCACTCAAAGTGACGATCTCTACGACCTGGTCTCCGACCGGGCCATCGCGGGCAAACCGCTGATTCTGACCAGCAACCGTGCCCCCAAAGACTGGTATCCGCTGTTCCCGAATCCGGTCGTCGCCGAGTCGCTGCTCGATCGGTTGATCAACACCAGCCACCAGGTCCTCATGGACGGACCGTCCTACCGACCCCGGAAACGACCCAGACCAACCACCACCTGACAACCCCTCCAACCACCCGCTACCCTCACCGCAGCAGGGCCCGAACATGAGGAATTACGTGACGGCAACCCCTGGGGAATTACGTGACCGTCGACACCTAGTGAACTGCGAGTTGACTTCCCTGGGCACTGTGACCGGAACACATATTTGGTTCGAGCGTGGTGGGCGCCCACTCCCTCATGCTCGGTGGCCGGTGTAGACCTGCCGCATCAATGGCTTAATCGCGCGGGCTAGCGGGGCCGACACCCCTAATGCGGCCCCGAGGTCTGCTGCTGCGTCGAGGTCTTTATCAGCCAACGCGGCGGCTCGGTCGGCATACTCCGGAGGTACGGTGATTCCGGCTGCGCGGACGCCGAGAAGCCGCAGGGTTTGGTTGCCCTCGGGATCGGCCTCGCGGATCATTGTCAGCAGGGTTTCGAGTGAGACACCATTCGCTGCTGCGAGATTCGCCGCTTCATCGAGGACCGCCCAACAGCCGTACTGAATCAGGTTGCGTGCGATCTTCGTGGTCATCCCAGACCCGACAGGCCCGCAGTGGATAACGGACTTGGCGAAGTCGTCGAGCACAGGTCGAACCCTTCCCACTGCTTCGTCGGGTCCACCGATCATGGCGACGATTCCGCGGTGGGCTGCTTGGTCACCGTTCGTAACTCCACAGTCGAGTAACGTCACGCCCGCGTCGCGGCATAAGTGCGTCAGTTCGATTAGGGCCGTGAGCGATACGGTGGACAGAAGCACCACTATGAGGCCGGGTTTGGCTGCGGACAGAAGCCCGCCGGAGCCAACGAGGACATCGCGCGCTTGCTCCGCGTTGACCACCGCGATCAACACGACATCGGAGTTTCGCGCCACACTAGCGACCGAATCTAGCTGGGCGGGAACGCCTTCAAGACTCTCCCAAACGTGCGGTCGCACGTCGAATACGGCAGGTATGCGACCCCGCTTGGCCATACTGATTGCCACGCCTCCGCCGATTTCGCCAAGGCCGATGATCCCGGCGCGCAGTTCGCTCATTGGGCGTCACGTTCGAGCGAACTCTCACTCAGAGGCGACGAGTAGTTAGCCGACACCTTCGCCTCCGACCCGACGTCCTCGGCTGTACTTGCCGGCCTCGTGGTTCACGATCTGGTCGTCCTTGGCGAACTGAAGTTTGTGGTGCGCGACATAGGGTCCGGGATCGGCGGCGTAATCCACCTGTTCCTCGTTCATCTCAATCATCCAGCGGCAGTGCGGCTCTGACGGATCGCTGCGCGGCGGAAGCCGCAACGGATCAATCCGAATGCGGCCGTTCCACCGTGCGGCTCCATGCCGGAAACCAAACAATTCAAGATGGCCACAGATCTTCTTCACCATGAAGTTCATCAACTCCGGGCCACCACGCTCTCCGCTCTCAGGCACGACACACATGGGGGTGTACATCTGCCACTTGCCCGGCGCGACTTCCTCGAAGCACAGCTTCATCCGAGAAGCCATGGCGGGCAAGCACTGCCAGACCTTCATCGGGGTAGTCACCTCGTCTTCACCGCTGAACCCCATGAGCGCACTAATGGTGTAGTTCTCCACGTCTCCGACGCCGCCGTCCTTGAACCACACCTCATGGTGGAGTTCGTCGGCCACCTCCTTGCCGTACCGCGCGGCGACTGCTGAATACCAGCCTTGATTGACCGCGCCGTAGATCGTGCCCCCAATCTCGACCAGCTTCTTTAGCCCCTCCTTGGAGAAGTCGTCAAGCCGCAGGTCTGGTTCAAAAGCCCCGCTGTAGTCGTCCAGCTCTGCGTCCGCGCGCTGTAGAGACATTCATCCTCCGATGCGAGATCCGTGCCGCGTGGTGGGCTATACGTTCGCCGCTCCACCTCGTGGCACAGTGTGCCACTATGACGTACTGTGTCAATAGCTGATCTGATGATGGCCACCGAAGCAGAGAGTCAGGGGAATGGCAGAACAAGTCGCCGATGTACTTCCGCCGCCGTCACTTCGCGATCAACAACGGCGGCTGGTAATCACGGGGGCACGGCGTGCGGCCTTCCGGCTCATCGCCGAACGCGGTTACGACCATGTCACCACGCACGACATTGCGGAAGCAGCAGGCATCTCGCCCCGAACCTTCTTCCGCTACTTCACAAACAAAGAAGACCTGCTACTAGGCGTGTCCCGACAGCGAGGAACCGCCATCCTGTCCCTGCTAGAGCAGCAGCCAGCCCACCAGGCGGCCGATCTCGCGCTTAGCAACGCGATCCTCCATCACGCCGGGTCATTCGAGGTCACCGCGATAGAAGACTGGCGACACGCGATCTCCACCACCCCCGACCTCCTCGCGAAAGTCACGATGCTCGCCCTCGACGACCAGGACCGCATCGCCGCACACATCGCTCAACGCATGCATACCGACCCACTTACCGACCTTCGCCCCGGCCTGCTGGTGCACCTGGCCTTCGCGGCTGGGAATTTCGCCTTTCAAAAATGGCTCCATCTATCCGAGCTAAGCGGACACTCATTGCACGAATACGTCAGTGAGGCGTTGACTGCAGTGCGAGGCCGCCAATGGCGAACGAACCGCTAAGCGCCAGGTCCAACGGCAGGTGACGGGGGTGGGGGGAATCCCCTTTCGCCAAACGTTGCACGCCTCGAGCGGCCAGCGCCCCTTCTCTCTCTCTCTCTCTCTCTCTCTCTCTCTCTCTGGAATCTCGTGCGGGCAATCGCGTCCGCAGATTGTCCGCAGTAGCTCCAACACCGCCCAACGCCAGCCGCGGCACTTCTCTGCTGGTCTCACTGAGCAGCCAGATCGTCTTCCCGGATGACTAATCGCGCTGCGGCACAGGGCAACGACAGATGCTGTTCTGTTCCTATTTTCCCCAGCGCGGTCGCACATGCCTGGGTTGATCGACGAGTCCGCAAGGCCCGCAGAGCCCGGAAGGCGGCTGGTAAAGCAACGCCCCGTGCCCGGCGGATAGAGGGCACGGGCCTCCTGAATCGGTCGCTCAGCCGAGCCGCTCGATGATCGTCGCGTTCGCCATCCCGCCGCCCTCGCACATCGTCTGCAGGCCGTAGCGACCGCCGCGCTGTTCGAGCGCGTTGACGAGCGTGGTCATGATGCGGGCACCACTGGCGCCAAGTGGGTGGCCGATGGCGATAGCGCCGCCGTTGACGTTCGTCTTGCTCAGATCGGCACCGGTGTCGGCCGCCCAGGCCAACGTCGGTTTGGGGGTGCTAAATCCGGTCGGCCCGTCTACGACCAGGAGTGCAACAGCCGAATTGCAGCGGCATCATTAATTCTTCAGGCTGGGGAGATTGGGGCATATCTGCTTAAGCCAACCCATGATTAGGTTCCTGTTGGCGTCGATGTCGGGATCATTGGGCCGCGCGCCGACAGTGGTGACGAAGTGCTCGATGGCGGCCTTCACCGGATCGGGGGGACTGTACTTCTCCAGTGTGTCAGCGGATTTGCGCGCTTTATCGGGGCTTGCGGCCAGCATCAAATCGTCTTTGGCCAAGTCGATGTCCATGCAGGTGGATTCGTCGATTGGCCCGCCTTGCGCCGAGGAGGGTGCCGTTGTCGATTGCGATGAGGTCGGTGTCGGCGAGCTGGGCTGCGTGCCAGATGGACTCGAGGACGGCGGCTGGTTTGACGTCGTGCCCGACGGCGATGTGCCGCTCGAGCACCCCGCTGTGATCACCGCGAGGGCCACCACCCCTGCGATAGAAAATCGGTTCAGCCGCATCGAACGCTCCTTCGGCCCCCGACGACCTATCGTGCTGCAGGCACGGTATCGGCAATCCAAGTCAATTGCTAATCGGCGCGGGATCCTACGTTGTGGCGTGGTGTCAGACTCTGCTGAATCGCCTAACCCAGGCGCTCAATGATGGTTGCGTTGGCCATCCCGCCGCCCTCACACATCGTCTGGAGGCCATACCGACCGCCGCGCTGCTCTAGCGCGTTGACCAAGGTCGTCATGATGCGAGCACCGCTGGCGCCCAACGGGTGACCGATTGCGATGGCACCGCCGTTGACGTTCGTCTTGGCCAGATCCGCCCCGGTGTCGTGGGCCCATGCCAGCACGACGGGCGCGAACGCCTCGTTCACCTCGAACAGGTCGATGTCGGCCAGCGTCAAACCTGCGCGCTGCAATACCTTTTCGGTCGCCGGTATGACGCCGGTCAGCATGTAGAGCGGGTCGGAGCCCACTACGGTCGTGGTGTGAATCCGGGCAAGCGGGCGCAGCCCGAGCTTGCGGGCGTTCTCACTCGTGGTGATCAACACCGCGGCGCTGCCGTCGGACAGCGGCGAGGAGTTGCCTGGCGTGATCTCCCAATTGATCTGCGGGAAGCGGGCTTTCATCGCCTCGCTGTAGAACGCGGGCTGCAGGGCAGCCAACGTTTCGACAGTGGTGGCGGGCCGGATGATCTCGTCGGTCTCCAGGCCGGCGATCGGGATCAGCTCGTTGTCGAAGAGCCCGTCTTTGGTTGCGCGGGCGGCCTTTTCATGGCTCGACGCGGAGAACTCGTCGAGCTCGGTGCGGGATAGGCCCCATTTCGCTGCGATCAGTTCGGCGCTGATGCCCTGTGGCACGAGGCCTTCGGGATAGCGCGCGGTCATGTCGTTGCCGAAGGGGTTGCTGCCCGGCAACACGGAGCTGCCCATCACGACACGGCTCATCGACTCGACGCCACCGGCGACGACGAGGTCGTACGCGCCGGCGATGCACGCCCTGGGCGGCGAAGCTGATCGCCTGCTGGCTGCTGCCGCACTGCCGGTCGATCGTCGTGCCGGGAACGGTTTCGGGGAATCCGGCGCCTAGCAGTGCGTTGCGCGCGATGTTGACCGCCTGATCGCCGACCTGCGTTACAGCGCCGGCGATGACGTCATCGATCTGTGCGGGGTCGACGCCGGTGCGGGCCACCAGTTCGCGCAGGCTGTGCGCCAGCAGGTCGGCGGGCAGCACGTCGTGCAGCGCGCCGCTGGCCTTGCCCTTGCCGACGGGGGTACGGACTGCACCGACTATGACAGCGTCCCGGCCTGGCTGACTGGTCATAACTCCTCCTTGAGTCTGAAGCTAGATATTGCTAGCCATACCCAGGTAAACGTCTAGGTATACTAAATGCAACCCAGGACGGAGGTGATTTAGATGACATTTCTGCAAGGCGTGCTGGCCGACCGTGAGAAGTGGTCGGCGGTCGGCGAGTGCGCGATCGAAAAAACGATGGCGGTGCTCGGCACCAAATCCGCCATGCTCATCCTGCGCGAGGCGTACTACGGCACCACTCGGTTCGACGACTTCGCCCGCCGGGTGGGCATCACGAAGGCCGCCACGTCGGCGCGGCTGACCGAACTGGTCGACCTCGGGCTATTGACCCGCCGGCCCTACCAGGAACCCGGGCAGCGCAGCCGCGACGAGTACGTGCTCACCGACGCCGGCATCGACTTCATGCCGGTGGTCTGGGCGATGTTCGAGTGGGGACGGCAGCACTTGCCGGGCCACAACCGGCTGCGGCTGACGCATCTGGGTTGCGGCGCAGAGGCTTCCGTCGAGATCCGCTGCACCGAGGGCCATCAAGTGCCTCCGGACGAACTCGGCATGCGGCTGGTGAAGCCTCGCTGAGCGTCGCGAGGGTGCGCAGATGTACGGCGTGCGCGGCGTGTCGACGTACAAACACGCACGCTCGCGAGGAGCCCTGACCCGTCAGGTCTCGCGCAGCACCGCGAGCAGCCGCCTCGCCGCGGCGACGCGGCTGCGCGGCGGGCCCGGTCAGCGCGTCGAGCGCGCATTCGGGATCGGCCGGGGGGCCCATGTGTCCGCAGCCGCGGGGGCAATCCTGGATGGCGTCGGCGAGGTCAGAGAAGGACGACAGCACGTCGTCGGGTTCGATGTGGGCCAATCCGAAGGAACGGATGCCCGGGGTATCGATGACCCAACCGGAGCCAGGTAGCGAGTCGCCCAACGGGAGCGCCACCGACTGCGTCGAGGTGTGCCGGCCCCTGCCGATGTCGGTCACCACACCGACGGCCCGATCAGCTTCGGGCACAAGGCGATTCACCAGGGTCGACTTGCCGACCCCGGAATGGCCGAGCAGCACGGTGATCTTGCCGGGGAGCAACTCCGCCACCGCCAGCAGGGGATCGTCGACGCCGGCGGCGACCACCGTCATGTCCAGGTCCACGAACTGTTCGGCGAACGGTTCCGGAGGGGCGAGATCGGTCTTGGTCAGGCACAGGATCGGTGTCAGCCCGCCGGCATACGCGGCGATCAGTGCCCGGTCCACGAGTCCGGTGCGCGGCGGCGGATCGGCCAGCGCCACCACCATCAGGAGTTGATCCGCGTTGGCGACCACTACGCGTTCGGTGGGATCGGTGTCATCGGCGGTGCGCCGCAACACCGTTCGCCGCTCACCGCGCCGCACGATGCGGGCCAGGGTGTCGGTGCGCCCGGACAGGTCACCGACGATGTCGACGTTGTCGCCGACGACGATGGGGGTGCGCCCGAGTTCGCGCGCCCGCATGGCCGTGACGTGGCGGTCGGGACGGCCGCCCAGTGCGCATCCCCAGCGGCCGCGGTCGACGCTGACCACCATGGCGGACTCGGCGTCGGCGTGCTCGGGACGAGTCTTGGTGCGCGGTCGCGAGCCCCTGCCGGAGCGGACCTTGGCGTCGGACTCGTCGTATTCGCGCGGCCTCAAGCGCTGCAACCCTTGAGCATCTCGGCCCACAGCTGTGGGAACTTCGGCAGGGTCTTGGTGGTCGCGCCGATGTCGTCCACCGTCACCCCGGCCACCCGCAGTCCGACGATCGCGCCGGCCATGGCCATCCGGTGATCGGCGTAGGCGCCCCACGTGCCCGGCTCCAGCGGGGTCGCGGTGATCACCAGGCCGTCGGGCGTTTCGCGGCAGTCGCCCCCGAGGCGGTTGATCTCGGCGCTCAGCGCGGCGAGGCGGTCGGTCTCGTGGCCGCGCAGATGCGCGATGCCGCTCAGCCGTGACACCGATCCCGGAGTGGCCAGCGCGGCCAGCGCCGCCACCGACGGGGTCAGCTCGCCGACCGCGCGCAGGTCGACGTCGAAACCGTCATAACCCTCCGGCCCGCGCACCTCGAGGACCGAATCGACATGGCTCACAACGGCATTGAGCTTGCCCAGGACGTCCAGGATGTCGTCGGCCGGTTGCACGCTGGTCGCGGGCCAGCCGGTGATGCGCACGGTGCCGCCGGTGACCACGGCCGCCGCCAGAAAGGCGACCGCGTTCGTCAGATCGGGTTCGACATCCCAGTGCCGGGCCGCGACCGCGCCCGGCCGAACCTGCCACCGGTTGCCCACGCTGTCGTCGACGTCGACCCCGGCCTGCCGCAGCATCGCCACCGACATCGCGATATGCGGCGCCGACGGCAGCGTCGACCCGGTGTGCTGCACGGTCAGGCCCTCGGTGAACGAGGCGCCGCTCAGCAGCAGCCCGGACACGAACTGCGAGGACGCCGACGCGTCGATGGCCACCGCGCCGCCGGCGACCGATCCGCTGCCGTGCACCTGAAACGGCAGGCCGGCGCCACTGACGGAATTGACGGGGACGCCCAGGCCGCGCAGCGCGTCCAGCAGCGGCGCGATGGGCCGGGCGCGGGCCTGCTCGTCGCCGTCGAAGGTCACCGGCACGTCGGCCAGCGCCGCCAGCGGTGGCACAAACCGCAGCACGGTGCCGGCCAGGCCGCAGTCCACCCGGGCGTCCGCGCCGGGCGCGATTCGGCCGCTAACGGTCAGGTCCGTCCCGTCGCCGTCCACGCTCAGGCCCAGGCTGCGCAGCGCCCCGATCATCAGGTCGGTATCGCGGCTGCGCAGCGCGCCGCCGATCGTCGAGATGCCCTGACCCTGCGCGGCCGCCAGCGCCGCGAGCACCAACGCGCGGTTGGTCTGGGATTTCGAGCCGGGAACCGTCACCGTGGCGTGCACAGGGGACGGCGCAACGGGTGCCGGCCAGGTGCTCATCGCTCCATCTTCCCTTGTCGTGCGGCTCTGCCACCATGGAGCTATGTGTGGGCGTTTTGCAGTCACGACGGATCCGGCCCTGCTGGCCGAGAAAATCAAGGCGATCGACGAGGCGACGAATGCTTCGAATGCGCCGAATTACAACGTCGCTCCCACCAGCACGATCGCGACCGTGGTGACCAGGCACAGTGAGCCGCTGAGAACCCCGATGACCCCACCCGACGGGTGCGGCTGATGCGCTGGGGCCTGATCCCGCCGTGGGTCAAGGCCGGTCCCGACGGCGCGCCGGACAACAAGGGCCCGCTGCTGATCAACGCCCGCTCCGACAAGGTGGCCAGCTCACCGGCGTTCCGCGGTTCGGCGAAAAGCAAGCGCTGCCTGGTGCCCATGGACGGCTGGTACGAATGGCGGCCCAACGCCGACTCGACCGCCGGCAAGAAGAGCGCCAAGACGCCGTTCTTCATGCATCGCGGCGACGGCGAGACGGTGTTCATGGCGGGCCTGTGGTCGGTCTGGAAACCGGCCAAAGAGGCCGAGCCGCTGCTGAGCTGCACGATCATCACCACCGACGCGGTGGGGGAGCTGGCCGAAGTCCACGACCGGATGCCCCTGATGCTCGTCGAAACCGACTGGGATGCGTGGCTGAATCCGGACGCCCCGCTGGACCCCGAGCTGCTGGCCCGCCCGCCCGACGTGCGCGGCATCGAGCTGCGTGAGATCTCCACCCTGGTCAACAGCATCCGCAATAACGGCCCTGAGCTGCTGGAACCAGTCGAGGCGCAGGCCGAACAGATGAAGCTGTTGTAGCGCGCGCCGGACGGAATAGCCGAATACGCCCATCCGGATACGGCATCGCTGGAATGATGCGGCAATGCTCTCGAGGCGCAGCGCCCTTCCCGAAGAGCTGGACAACGACACCACTGATCCAGCGACGTATCAGCGCGTCCTCGCCGAGCTGGCCGTGTGCAACCGACTCACCCTCACCCATCGGCCCACGTTGCGATGGCTGGGACGAGCAACCAAGGGAATGACGGAATTCTCCGTCCTGGATGTCGGTCACGGCGATGGCGATCTGTTGCGTGCGATTGCGGAGTGGGCCGATCGACGCGGCATGAAGGCGAAGTTATCGGGAATCGATCTGAATCCGCGCAGTGCCATCGCTGCCCGGGATGCCACCCCGTCGTGGATGCAGATCGACTATCACACGGGTTGCGTGTTTTCCTACGCCCCGGCTGAGCCGGTGGATTTCATCGTCAGTTCACAGGTCACCCATCACTTCACCGACGAGCAGGTCGTCAAGCTCGTGGCCTGGGTCGACGCGAACGCAACATTCGGCTGGCATATCGCCGACCTGCACCGGCATGCCATGGCGTACTACAGCTACCCCGTCCTGTGCCGCCTGATGGGTTGGCACCGGATCCTCCGCAACGACGGGAGGATATCGATCGCCCGGAGCTTCCGGCGCAAGGATTGGGAGTCCTATCTGCATGAGGCGGCGGTACAGGCGGACGTCTATTGGCATCTGTTCCGCTACTGCGTGAGCCGCAGGAGCCCGGCCACGGCGTGAGGCGGGCTTAGCATGCTGTTGTGTCCTACACCTACACATTCGACGACATTCGGAACCGCCCGGTCGCAGTGATCGGAGCGGGAACGCTGGGTCCCCGCATCGCGCTCATGTTCGCCAGCCGCGGCGGGACGGTGCGGATCTACGCCAGGCGCGAGGAACAGCGTGCCGAGGCGACGCAGTTTGTCACCGAGAACCTGCCAAAGCTGTTGGCGGATAGGGGTTTTGGCGAAGTCGGCCATGTGGTTGGGGCGGCATCGCTGGACGAGGCGTTGGAGGGTGCCTGGCTCGCGGTCGAATCCGTCCCGGAGAAGCTGGAGATCAAGATTCCGCTGTGGGGCGAGATCGACCGGGCTGCGCCGCCGGACACCATCTTCTCCACCAACTCGTCGTCCTTCCCGTCACGCCTGATGGCCGAAAACGTCCGTGACAAAACACGTTTGTGCAACACGCACTTCTACATGCCGCCCCAGTTCAACGCGCTCGACCTGATGTCGGACGGGGAGACCGACCGCGGCCTGCTCGACACCCTGCTCAACGTGCTGCCCGAGTTCGGCGTCCATCCGTTCGAGGCGCGCAGGGAGTGCACGGGCTTCATCTTCAATCGCGTGTGGGCCGCCATCAAGCGTGAGTCGCTGGCGGTGGTGGCCGAAGGCGTGGCGCGCCCCGAGGACGTCGACGGGATGTTCAAGGTCAACTGGCGGGTGCCTGCCGGGCCGTTTCAGATGATGGATCTGGTCGGCCTGGACGTCGCGCTCGACATCGAGAAGCATTACTGCGACGAGTTTCCGCACCTGCCGACGAAATCGCGGGACCTGTTGCAGTCCTACGTCGATGCGGGAAAGCTCGGCATCAAATCCGGCGAGGGCTTCTACCGATACTGATCGTTCAGTTGCTGAGCACCAACCGCCAGTTGCCGGCCGCCAGACGATCCGGAACGCACCAGAAGTTGTTCCAGTTGCCCGGCGTCGAGGCCTTCACACCCGGACCGGCGTCCTGACACGCCTGCCGGCTCGGGTACTGGCCCTCGGTCTGAATCGTGTCGGCGTGGCTGACGCCCAGCCCGGTCGTCATCAAGCCCGCGAAAGCCAGCGCAGCAAAAAATGATCGCTTCATGTCCGTAAACGTTAGGCCTAGTCAGAGACCTACATGGGGCTTTTCGACACCGCAGTGGCGATTGCCGCCAGCAGCCGGCTGAGCTGCCGGGCGTCGTTGATGGTGCGATCCCCGGACGCGAGTCGGGTGAACACGCCCGCGATGAAGGTGGTGACGGCGGTCGTCTGCGCGGCAAGCAGCTCGGGATTATCAGTGCCCGGTTGCAGATGCGCGATGGCGTCCTGGGCCAGCGCGTTGATCCGGGCGACGAAAGCTTGCGATTTCTCGGCGATGTCGGGATCGCGCGCCGCGGCCAGCAGCAGTTCGTGCCGGGCCCGGTTCAGCATGAGGCCGGGCCCGTCGGCCTGCATCATGGTGAGCCTGGCCAGATGCGCGAACGGCGAGAGCGGGTCGACGGGTTCGTCGATCACCGATTGCAGGTTGGCGACATCGATTTCGGCGACCCGCTTGCCGATGCCGCGCAGGAGGGCCGTGCGGGTGCGGTAGTAGTACGACGTGGTGCCGTCGGGCACCTCCGCGTAGCGGTCGACCTGCCCGTGCGTCAGGCCGCGGGACCCGTGTTCGGCCAGCACCTCGATCGCCGCGTCGCACAGCTGGCGCCGGCGCTCGTCGCCGTCGCGTTTGCGTGCTGGAGTGGTCCGAGTTGTCATCAGTCAGCGCAGGACCGTCCCGCCGTCGATGTTGACGACCTGACCGTTGATCCACTCGCCCTCCGCAGAGAGCAGGAAGGCGACCAAGGCGGCGATGTCGTCGGGATCGCCGACGCGCGTGCCGCGGATGCGTTTGAGGGCGCCGGCCTCCAGGTCCGGCCATTGCGGCACGGAGCGGATGACCTCGGTCGCCGTGAACCCCGGTGCCACCGCGTTACATCGGATGCCTTCCTTGCCCCAGCGCGACGCGACGTGGCGGGTCAGCGCGCCGATGCCGGCCTTGGCGGCGGCGTAGGCCGGTCGCGCGGGCTCGCCCTGGAACGCGGCCGCAGAGGACATGTTGACGATCGCCCCGCCGCCGCGCTCGAGCATTGCCGGGATTGCGTATTTCAGGGCGGCCACATACCCGCGCACATTCACCGTCATCACGCGGTCCCAGACGGCGAAGTCGATATCGACGACGTCGGTGTCGGCGCGGATCGTGCTCATGTCGGCACCCACGTTGAACAGCAGGTCGACGCCGCCGAAACTGGTTGCGGCGGAATGCATCAGCTCGGCCACCGAGTCGGGGTCGGCGAGGTCGAAGGCGACGGGGGTCGCGGTGCCGCCCTCAGCAGCGATGCGTTCGGCGGTCAGCGCGGCGGCGTCTGCCGCGATGTCGCCGACGACCACCCGGCAGCCTTCCCGGCCGAGCCGGGCGGCCGTCGCCGCGCCGATGCCGGTGGCGCCGCCGACCACGACGGCGACCTTGTCGCTCAGACCCTGCAATCCCATGGATATTGACTTTACCTCTAGAACTGTAGAGGATCGCCAGTCATGGCTGGGATTCATCGCGAGCGCCCGGGAGCCGCCGACCTTGCCGCGGCGACCGACACCCCCGCGATCGCCCTGGGCGACCACATCTGGATGTCGCCCGGCGTCTCCAACTCCTACGCGATCACCACCGACGAGGGACGGGTCATCGTCAACGCCGGGCTGGTCTTCGAAGGCCCATTGCACCGCAAGGCGTTTGCCGAGCTGGCGGGCCCGACGCGGGCCGTCATCGTCACCCAGGGGCACGCCGACCACTGGGGCGGGGTGCATACCCTGCGCGACGCCAACACCGAGATCGTGATGCACCGCAACTACCACTACTGGCGCGACGACAACCAGCGCCTGATGGGGTATCGCGTGCCCAAGACGCAGTTCGCGTTCCAGAAGTTCTCCGACGCCGTGCTCGAACACTTCAAGACCATCGATCCCGCCACCATCGACTTCTCTTTTCCCGAGCCGACGACGACATTCGACCGGCACCACACCATGACGGTCGGCGGGCGGACCTTTGAGCTGGCCTGGACGCCGGGCGGTGAGACCACCGACGCACTGGTGGTGTGGCTGCCCGAGGACCGAATCCTGTTCACCGGCAACCTGTTCGGGCCGCTGTTCGGCCACGTGCCGAACCTGATGACCATCCGCGGCGACCGATACCGCGACCCGATCCTCTACATCGAGGCGCTGGACGCCGTGCTGGCATACGGCCCGGAGCGGCTGATCACCGGCCACTTCGCGCCGATCGAGGGCGCCGAGCTGATCGCGGGGGAGGTCACCGCGATGCGCGACGCGATGCAAGCCGTGCACGACCGCACCCTCGAGCTGATGAACTCCGGCGCCGACCTGTACACCGCGATGCGTGAGGTCACGGTGCCCGAGCACCTCGACGTCGGCGAGGGGTACGGCCAGACCTCGTGGAACGTGCGCGCCATCTGGGAGATGTACGCCGGCTGGTTCCAGCACCGCTCCACCACCGAGCTCTACGGCGTGGCACAGGATTCCGTCGCCGCCGACGTGGTGCGCGCCGCCGGAGCCGACGCTCTCGTCGAAGCGGCCCGCACTCACGCTGGCGAGTGGGCGCCCGGTGGAGGCGCTGCACCTCACCGACCTCGTGCTCGCCGCCGAGCCCGCGCACGCGGCGGCGCGCGCGGTGGCCGCCGACGCCCACGAGGCGCTGCTGGCCGACACCGACAACTTCTGGAAACGCGCTTGGCTCACCAAACAGATCAACGAATTGAGGACGTCCGAATGAACTCCCTCACCTTCGATTTCACCGGCGCCAAGGTGCTCGTCACCGGGGGCACCAGCGGCATCGGCAACGCGATCGCCGCCGAATTCGCCAAGGCGGGCGCCGCGGTCACGGTGACCGGCACCCGCGCGTCGATCGACGACTACCCGGAGACGGACCTGGGCGCCTTCACCTACCGACAGTGCCTGATCAACGATCCGGATGCCGTTGATGCGCTTGCGGGTTCGCTCGATGGGCTCGACGTTTTGATCAACAACGCGGGCGGGCCCTATCCCGCGGGCGACGAATACGACCCGGACGGCTACGTCGCGTCGGTGACGCAGAACATGCTGGGCCCCATGCGATTGACCATGCGCTGCCACGAGCTTCTCAAAGCAAGCCAGGCTCCCGGTGGCGCGAGCGTCGTCAGCGTCGTGTCGATGTCCGCGTTCCGCTCGGCGGTCTTCGTCCCCGGTTATGCCTCGTCGAAGATGGGTCTGATCGCGCTGACGATGAACCTGTCCCGCCGGTGGGCCGACGACGGAATCCGGGTGAACGCCATCGCGCCCGGGCTCATCAACACCCGAATGACGGCCCCGGCCATGGATATTCCCGCGGTGATGGACGTTGAGATCGGCTTCCACACCCCGCTGGGCAGGCCTGGCACACCGCAGGACTGTGCCGGCGCCGCGCTGTTTTTGTGTACCGACGCCGCGTCGTACATCACCGGCAGCACCATCGCCGTCGACGGCGGATACCTGACGGTCTGAGCCATGGGTGAATTCGATAACGTCGCGACAGCCGACGACGTCTTCAAGCTGGCGGCCCAACGCACCGGTTTCACCGAAATCGACTCCGACTCTTGGCGAGAAGGGCTGACGCTCCTCGTCGACGAGGTCAACACCTCGCCGGTCTTCACGCCGTTCGGCCGCGAACGCGTGCTGGGCGACGCCACCGACGCGTTGGGGCGGCGCATGCAGGTGCACGCCTACCTCCAGGCGCACCCCGAGGTGCTCGACGCGCCCGTCGAACGGCCGCTGATCGTGCTCGGCATGCCGCGTACGGGGACCACGGTCATCAGTTATCTGCTCGACCAGGATCCGGGACGCCGATCTTTGCTGCATTGGCAGTGTGTGCACCCGATCCCACCGGCCAGCACCGAGACGCTGCGCACCGATCCGCGGTGCCTGGCCCTGCTGGAGGAACAGCGCAACATCCTCGAGATCGTCAAGCAGGCGAAAATGCCGCTGCCACACTGGGAAGACGCCGACGGGCCCACCGAGGACATGTTCATCCACAACCAGGACTTCAAGGGCCTGTCCTGGGATTCGTTCCTCCCGACGGACCGCTACGCGCGCTGGCTCTTCGACGAGACCGACATGACCAGCACCTACGAGTACCAAAAGCGCTATCTGCAGGTGCTGCAGTCGACAGCTCCCGGCAACTGGAGCCTCAAGATGCCTTCGCATTCGGTGCACATCGAAGCGCTGCTGAAGGTGTTCCCCGATGCGCGGTTGATCTGGGCACACCGCGACCCCTACAGGGCGACCGGGTCGCTCTGCAACCTGTGGCGGCTGCCACAGAGCCTGGTGATGAACACCGACATGCTGGATCAAACCGAGATGGGCCGCGCCGCGCTGTGGCAGATGCGCTATCACGTCGACCGGCCGCTGCGCGCGCGGGACCGCATCGGCGACGAACGCTTCTTCCACATGTACTACCACGAGATGATGCGCGACCCGATGGACGTCATGCGGCGCATCTACGAGTGGGCCGACGAGCCGCTGACCGCCGAAACCGAAGGGCGCATGCGCAATTGGCTCGCCGGACACCCGCAGGATCTATTCGCGCTGAACACCTACAGCCTCGACCAGTACGGGCTGACGGTCGAACAACTCGAACCGGTCTTCGCCGAATACCTGGACACCTTCGACATCGAACTGGAGGGCACGAGGTGAAGTCGGCTATGAAAGCGGCCACAGTGACCGGACCCGGCAAGGCGGAAGTCCTGGATGTCGAACTCCCGCAGGCCGGCCCGGACGACGTGTTGGTCGCGATGCGCGCCTGTGGCATCTGTGGCTCAGATGCCTTCTATATCAACATCGGTGGCGTTCCGCCGCGCCACGGGCACACGCCGCTCGGTCACGAACCCGCGGGCGAAGTAGTCGAGGTCGGCGCGAACGTTTCTGGCATCACCGTCGGCGATCACGTCGTCATCAATCCTATGGTCGCGCCCGCCGGCATCATCGGCAACGGGGGCCCCGCCGGGGCCCTAGCGAACTATCTGCTGATCGAAAACGCAGTCTGCGGAACCAGTCTCGAAGTCATCCCCGAGCACGTCCCGTGGGAAGTCGCCGCCCTCAACGAGCCGATGGCCGTCGCACGGCACGGGGCGAACCAGTGCCAACCCAAACCGACGGACAAGGTCGCCATCTTCGGTGCGGGACCGATCGGGTTAGGCGCGACGCTGGCCTTCAAATCCCTCGGCGTCAGCCATGTCGTGGTGATCGATCTCATCGCCTCGCGGCTGGACAAGGCGCTGCGGATCGGTGCCGATGCCGTCATCAACTCCGCCGACGAGGACGTCGTCAAGCGTCTGGTCGAACTGCACGGCGAAGGACAATCGATGTTTCCGGGCAAGGCCGGCACCGACATCTACCTCGACGCCGCGGGCGTGCCGGCCGTCGTCAACACGGCGCTGGCCGCCGCGCAGAAGGGGGCCACGCTCGGCATCGTCGGCGTGCATAAGGAGCCGGTGCCGGTCGAGTTCGTCAACGTGATGAGCAACGAGATCACCATCGTCGGATCCATGGGCTATCCCGACGAAATCTTCGAGGTGACTCGCGATCTCGTCGCGAACTGGGAGAAGTACGCGCTGATCGTCAGCCACACCATCCCGTTCGACAACGTCGGGGAGGCTTTGGAGCTCGCGAGCACGCCCGGCGCCGCCGACAAGGTTGTGGTCACTTTTTGAGGTGCGCCAGCGCGAGCTTGGCGGCGTTGGCGCCGCACATGCCGTGCGCGCCGGGGCCCGGTGGTGTGGCCGCCGAGCAGATGTACATGCCGGGCACCCCAAGGGTGTAGGGCGACAGCGTGATTCGCGGCCCGAACGTGAGCTGGCGAATGTCTTTCGCGCCGGTCATGATGTCGCCGCCGACGTAGTTGGGGTTATAGGCGTCCATCTGCGTGGTCGAACGGACCGTCAACCCGATGATGCGGTCCCGGAAGCCGGGAGCGAACCGCTCGATCTGAGCGGTGATCGCCTCGGTCGCGTCGCCCGTGTAGCCGTTGGGCACGTGCGCGTAGCTCCACACCGGATGGACATTGCCCACCGAGCGCTGCGGATCGGCCAAGTACTGCTGACCCACTAAGACGAACGGCCGCACGGGCATGCGCCCGGCGTGGATCTCGCGTTCGGTCGCGGCGACTTCGGCAAAGGTTCCGGCCAGGTGCACGGTGCCGGCCCGGTGGGCGTCCGGGTTCGTCCAGGGAACACCGCCCTCGACAGCGAAGTCCACCTTGAACGCACCCGGACCGCGCCGGAACCTGGTGAAGGCCCGCGAGATTCGGCGCGGCAGGCGCTCGCCCAGGATTCCGGCGACCGCGCTGGGCGCCAGGTCGAACATCGTCACGTCGGCCGGCGGCAGCTGCGACGCCTTCTCCACCCGCACACCCGTTTCGATCTTGGCGCCCAGGTCGCCCAACAACCCGACCATCGCGTTGGCGATGGACTGTGAGCCCCCCGCCGCCACCGCCCAGCCGTGCCGGTGGCCGGCCGCGATGATGCCCATCCCGATGGCCGACGTCATCGGGTAGTGGAGCGGCCGAAAGGCATGGGCCGCAACGCCTCCGAACAGGGCGCGCCCCTGCTCGGTGCGGAAGAACCGGGCGAACGTGGAGGCGGGCAGCACGGTGGGTGCCCCGAACCGGGCCAGCATCAGCGGATGGTGCGGCAACCGCAGCAGCGGGCCCATGATGTCGTCGGACAGGGCGTCGAACCTGGACGCCGGGTAGCCGAATGCCAGTTGCCAGCGCGACCCGTCGCGTCCGAGGCCGGCCGCGGTCCGTTCCACCGAGCGGTGCAGCACGCCGGCGGTACCGTCGTCGAGGGGGTGGACGCAGTCGAGTTCCGGCCACAACCAGGACAGGCCGTAGCGGTCGAGGTGGAAGTCGCTCAGGAACTGCGAGCCGACGGCCATCGGGTGGATCGCCGAGCAATGGTCGTGCAGCAGGCCGGGCACGATCGCTTCGTAGCTGCGGGTGCCACCGCCGACCCCGTCGGCGGCCTCGAGGACGGTGACCTGCACGCCTTCGGCGGCCAGGGCGAGGGCGGCGGCGAGCCCGTTGGGCCCGCTACCGACAACCACCGCGGTGCTCACGTGAGCGCTCCCGCCTTCAGCGACCAGCTCACCTGCAGCGGGATCGGGCCGTTGGGCAACCAAGGTTGTTCGTTGACAGCATCGACGACCTTCCAGGTGCCGCGCTCGATCACCCCGAGCGCCGCGTCGATCAGCTGGTAGTGCTGCACGCCGCTGCCGACGGCCTCGGACTCCACCCACGCGATGACGCATTCGCCCGGCTCGAAGGCCGCCTCGCGCTGCACGGCCCGGATCATCTCGGCGTCGTGCAGGTGGCCGTCGCCGAAGTTGAAGCCGATCAACGAGTTGCAGACGAACTCGCCCTCCCGCACGGTGCGGGTGTCGATGTCGGGCAGGTGGGTCAGCAGCAGCGAGAACAGGCCGCGGCCCTGGCTGTGCATGGTGCGCCACGCGATGGTCTTCTGCGAGGTGATCTCGGCCCAGGCCGGTTCGTAACCGAAGGCGACGAACTGGTCGACCTGGTTGTGCGTCGAGCGGGTCACCCGGTCCAGCTTCTCCTCGGCGCCCGGGGCGAACGCCCACACGGCGGAGGCCCAGTTGCCGGCGTACTGGCGCAGCGAGGGCAGGAAGGACACTTTGTCCGGTCGCATGTTTCCCAGTATCGGGTAAAACAGCAGCGCGGCGGCGATAGCAAGGGCCAACCAGGGCGGAGACATATTCCACGGCGCGTACCCGTGCCAGTTCGGGAAGCCGAGGAACAGGAAGACCGTGGTGTAGGCGAAGACCACATTCCACTCCAGCGGCACCGCGAGCGGGAACGTCGAGATGATGAACAGGTGGAAGCCCACCATGAGCAGCGCCGCGGCCAGCGTCACCCACTTGTTGGTGGAGAACAGCAGCACCAGCGGGGCAAGGATCTCGACCGTGGTGCCGTTGACGTGCGCCATGAAGTCCGCCAGCCGCGACGGCCGCATGTCGCGCCCGAAGTCGCGGTAGTGGGCCTTTCGCACCCACTTGGGCGCGAAGATCGTGTTACTCACCATCGGCGGGATGACGTTCGAGAAGTGCTTACCGAACTTCGAGAAGCCCGCGCCGACCCACACCACCACGATCAGCATCTTCAGCGCGATGATCATGTTCGCGAACGGCAGCACGGCGAAGAAGACCAGCGCCGGGAAGTACTGCTCGCCGCGGGCGGCCAGGAAGATGGTCTTGTCCCGGAGGCCGATCAACGCCAGCAGCGCCATCGGAGCGACCAGCAGGGCGGGGTTTATCAGTCCGGATGTGTTGTCCGGCAACATCTTCGAGAGTGAATCGCTGTGCACCCCGGGCGCGAGCAGGGCGACGGCCAGGCTCGTCAGCAGCGCCAAGTACAGGCCGATGTCGAACCAGGTGCGCCGGTCGCCGCCCGTGAACGGCATCCACTTCCACGGCCGCAGTCGGATGGTGCCCGGTCGGGCCCAGAACAGGATTCCGCCGGTCATCGGCTTGACCTTGCCGGCCAGCGGACCCCAGGAGCCGGCCACGCCGATGGCCTCCAACAGCACGGTCCACACGATGACCTTCTGGTAGACGACGGGCTGGTTCCACCACTGCATCACGTGCCAGAAGGCGGGCAGACCCGATGTCACGGTGGCGATGGTGATCCCGCCGAGGGCGAAGAACACCAGCAGCTTCAGGACATAGATGGCATGGACCATCCGCGGTGCGCCGAAGCCGTTTTCGGCCCAATCGAGGACAAGGAACCGCATGCGCTGCATCAGCGGCTGCTGTAGGAACTCGTCCGGGTCGACCGCGGGGAGGTCGGGCGTTGTGAACCCCATCGTCTTGGCTCCTTCTGCGTTTGTTTGCCGAGAGTGGCGCCAACATTAGGAATCGAGCGCTGCCCGACACAGTCTCGAGTCGACAAAACCGCACGATGCTCTTATCGATAGGCGACAACCGCGGCTAACGTCATGGGGGTGAAGAAGGCGGAACTCGACAGCCCTGTCGAGGTGAGGCGCTACGTCGCCGAGGTCGCCGACCGATTGCACACCAGGTTGGCCGAGATGTCGGCGGCCCTGCACCACTCCCTGGAGGAGCAGATCCCGGAACTACGGGGCGATCTGCGCCTGGGCGAGTTGCTCGGCGCCAGCGTGGAGGGCAACGTCAACACCGTCCTGCATGCGCTGCGCCACGATATTGCCGTCGAACGTGTCGAGGCGCCCACCGCGGCACTCGAGTACGCCCGACGATTGGCCCAGCAGGGCATGCCGGTCAATGCGCTGGTCCGGGCGTATCGCCTCGGCCAGCGGGAGGTGAACGAGCTGGTTTTCGCCGAATTGCGCCAGGTCGACATCCCGGAAGCGACGCGGGTCGCGGTGATCGAGGCCATCACCGCCACGCTGTTCGACTACATCGACTGGATGTCGCAGCAGGTCGTCGTCGTCTACGAGGACGAACGTGAACGATGGCTGGAAAACCAGAACAGTCTGCGCGGCGTGCGGGTGCGCGAGATCCTCGCCGCGACCAAGACCGTCGACGTCGACACGGCGACCACCTCGATTCGCTATCCGCTGCGCTGGCACCACGTCGGGCTGGTGATGTGGTATCCGGATCAGGGCTCCGAATCCGACGATCTGCCTCGGCTGCAACGGTTTCTGCGCGAACTCGGCGAGGCCGTCGGCGTCGGGGGGAGTCCGCTTTTCGTCGCCGCGGACCGAAGCTGTGGCTGGGGTTGGCTCCCGTATCGCACGGCCGATGCTGCCGACGTCGTGGCGAAGATCCGCGAATTCGCGCTGGCCCGACCGGATTCGCCGAGCGTGGCGATCGGGACGATGGCCGACGGCATCGACGGATTCCGCCGCTCACACCGGGGGGCCGGGGAGGCGCGCGGCGTCGCGATCGTCAGTAGCGGACCAAAATCGCAGGCGCAGAGGGTGATTGCCGCCAGCGATCCGGGATTGTCCGTGGTAGCGCGTCTCGGTGTCTCGGCAAGCACAGCCGAAGCGACCCGCGACTGGGTGGCCACCGTGCTCGGCGATCTCGCGACCGACGACGACAACGACCAACGCCTGCGGGAGACGCTGCGGGTGTTCCTCGGCTGCGGCTCCAGCTACAAGACCGCGGCCGAGGAACTCAACCTGCACTTCAACTCGGTGAAGTATCGCGTGGCCCGCGCCGTCGACCGGCGCGGCCGCGAGATCGGTAGCGATCGGCTCGATGTCGAACTCGCGTTGCTGGCCTGCCACTGGTTCGGTAGCACGGTCCTGACACCCCGGTAGGCCTCAGGCGGCGGCCAGGCGCTGGCGGGGCACCGTGGGCAGGTAGGCGGTGCGCGCCTGCTCGGAGATGCGGCGCCGGATGGCGTGGCCTGCCGTGATCAGCATCGGAATCAGCACGGGGAACGTGGTGAGGGTCAGCATGGCGGCGATAGTCAGGTAGGTCGTGATGAGAGAAGACATGGTTTGACTCGCATTTCTCGCGGGATAAGTTGTGACAGATGGTGATTCGAACTATCGGTGGTCGAATCGTGGCTTGGTTCGGGCTGAAATGTATCGGCGCAGCGCCACGGCGGCGACGTCTCGAACCAACCAACTTGCGCCGCGTTATTGTCTTTCGGTAACAAAACCGGCTCGGCACCGTTGCAATGTCCGTGGTTCACCGGATTGTGTCGCCGTGGACATTCTCTTAGGGGCGGCCCCGGCCTATCGTTTTTTCATGACAACCAGCGAAAAGACCGTTTTTGAAGGTCCTTTGCAACAACTCGCCCGGAGCACCTGGCAATTGCTCGTGCTCGTCGGCATCACATCCATAGCCCTCGGTGTCATCGTGCTCGCCTGGCCGGGCCGGACACTGTTGGTGGTGGGTGTCTTGTTCGGCATCTACTTGGTGGTGTCCGGAATCGGTTACATGTTGTCCGCTTTCGGCACCCACGCCGGCGCGGCGATGAGAGTGCTGGCGTTCATCACCGGCGCGGTGTCCCTGGTGCTGGGCTTCTTCTGCTTCCGCGACAAGTTCGAGGCGGTTGCGCTGTTGGCCCTGTGGATCGGGATCGGCTGGGTGTTCCGCGGGATGACGCTGCTCGCCTCGGCGCTGTCCTTCGATCACCTGCCCGGACGCGGCTGGCAGGCGATCTCCGGCATCATCATCGTGATCGGCGGCGGCGTGCTGATCATTTCGCCGATCGACTCGATCGCGCTGTTGACCCTGATCGCCGGCTGCTGGCTGATCGCCATCGGCATCATGGACGTGATCAGCGCCTTCGGCGTACGTAGCCGGGCGAAGGCGGTGCACGGCGGCGCCTAGGGCAGCCGCCGGTCCACCTCGAATGCCAGGCACAGCTCGGCGAGATCCATTGGGCGCGAAAGTGATCGGCCGGTCAACTCCTCGATACGGTGCATGCGGTGCCGCACCGTATTGGGGTGGCAGTAGATCTTCGCCGCCGCCTCGTTGGCGGAGCCGCCCGCTTGCAGCCACGCCTGGAAGGTATCGAGCAGCACCATGCGTTCCTCTGCAGGCAGGGCATTGACCGGTCCGAGCACCGACGACCTGATCTTCGCCATCACCTCCGGGGCACTCACCGCCGCGACCGCGAGCGGGGTGTCGTCGAACACCGTCACGAATGAGTCGTTCAACGACTTCCCGGCGGCGGCCAGCCGGGCGAACCGCAGCGCATCGCTGGTGTCGGCCAGCTCGTGAAACGGCGGGCTGATGCCGACCCGCGCGGTCGCGGCCTGCCGGAGCACCTCGACGAGTGCGTCGAGGGTGTCCGACGGTGCGGGTCCGCGCAGATGCACGATGCCGACCTGCAAATCCGGCAGCAGCCGCCACGCCGACCGGATGTCGCGCACCGCGAGCTTGTTTTCGATCGTGGGTAACCCCAGCTTCCCGATCGCGGGCAGCTCGGCGGCCACCACGACGTACGGCCCCGCCGTGGGTAGTCGCAGCAGATCTGCCGCCTCCCAAAGGCTGTGACTATCGGTGATCCGGTGTGACAGCAGCGCTTCCACCAAGGCCGACCGCTCTTCCTCGCGCTCCAGGATCTGGGCCGTCAGCCGTTGGCGGTAGGCGGTACTCATGGCCTGGGTGAACGTGTCCTGCGCGATGAAGACCCGTGCGGTGGCGTCCAGCATCGAGTCGGTGGGGATGCCCGCGGCGCGCGCGGTCGCCAGGGTCTGCTCCCACATGAAGCGGAAACCGATTCGGTAGGCGGTCATCACCGCCGGCAGCGGCACACCGGCGAGCGCGCGGGCCGCCCCGGTGCGCTCGGCCGGCGAGACGTCGATGTCGGAGACATCCGAGGCGTCGGGATCGCCGGCGAGCGTGTCGAAGATGAAGGTCACGTTCGCCACGCAACTTTCGCGCACTTCCTCCTTGCTGACCACGGTGCCGTCGCTATAGGCGTCGATCTCGCGGCACAGCAGATCGGCCATCCCTTCGCCCAATTTCGGGGCGCGGCCCAGCATGAGTCTGCCGAGCTCGACGATGTGCGGATCCGGTGTCGTGCCCATGCCCGAGCTCATAACAGGGACCCTATTCCCGGATGTGGCCGGCCACACCCAACAGGCCCACATGTTGTTTACCGCGACATTGTGTCCCCGGCGGCTCCGAATGACGATTGAGACCAGCAATAGAGACCCTTCCGGAGGCACCTGATGACCGCTCTGAGCGCCAACCTCGTCGCAGCAAAGCACCGCAACCCCAACCGCGTCGCCCTGCGCTGCGACGACCTGCAGATCAGCTACCGCGAGTTCGACGCCGCGGCCGCCCGGGTGGCGACGCTGCTCGAGCTGGCGGGAATCGAGCCCGGCGACCGGGTCGGCATCATGCTGCCCAACACGCCGGCGTTCGCCATCGCGTTCTACGGGATCATGTACCGCGGCGCCGTCGCGGTCCCGATGAACCCGCTGCTCAAGTCGCGCGAGGTGGCCTTCTACTTGTCCAACAGCGGCGCCAAGGCGCTGTTCGCGGCGCCGGTCTTCGCTGACGAGGCCACCGCCGGTGCCGGCGAGGCCGGCGCCCACTGCTGGGTGGTGGACGACGCCGGGTTGGCCGAGCTGATCGCCGACCTGCCCGCCCAGGAGTCGCCGGTCGAGCGCGGCCACGACGACGTCGCGGTCATCCTGCACACCTCGGGGACCACCGGCAAGCCCAAGGGCGCCATGCTCACGCACGGCAACCTGGGCCGCAATTGCGAGGTCAGCATGCGCACCCTGGTCGAGACGGGGCCGGACGACGTGGTGATGGGCTGCCTGCCGCTGTTCCACGTGTTCGGATTGACCTGCGGTCTCAACGGTTCGGTGCTCGCGGGCGCGATGTTGACGCTCATTCCCCGGTTCGACCCCAGCAAGGCCCTCGAGGTGATCGAGCGCGACCAGGTCACGGTGTTCGAGGGGGTGCCGACGATGTATTCGGCGCTGCTGAGCGTGGCGGACTCGAATTCCGCCAACGCGACCCGCAGCCTACGGACCTGTGTCTCCGGTGGGGCCGCCCTGCCGGTGCAGGTGCTCAGCGACTTCGAAAAGGCCTTCGGTTGCAGCGTTCTCGAGGGTTACGGGTTGTCCGAGAGCTCTCCCGCCGCCGCGTTCAATCACCCGAATCGAGAGCGCAAGGCGGGCTCCATCGGCACCCCGATCGAAGGCGTCGAGATGCGGGTGGTCGACCTCGACGGCGTCGAGGTTCCGCAAGGGCAGGCGGGCGAGATCCAGATCCGCGGCCACAACGTGATGAAGGGCTATTGGAACCTGCCCGACGCGACGAAGGCCACCATCACCGACGACGGCTGGTTGAACACCGGCGACGTCGGACGCGTCGACGAGGACGGCTACTTCTACATCGTCGACCGCACCAAGGACATGATCATCCGCGGCGGCTACAATGTCTATCCCCGCGAGATCGAGGAAGTGCTCTACGAGCACCCCGCGGTGGCCGAGGCCGCCGTCATCGGTATCCCGCACGACTCCCTCGGGGAAGAAGTGGGCGCGGCGGTGGCACTCAAAAAGGACACCACGGCGACGACCGAGGAGCTACGCGAGTACGTCAAGGCCCGGGTGGCCGCCTACAAATATCCGCGCCAGGTCTGGCTCGTCGACGCGCTGCCCAAAGGCCCCACCGGCAAGGTCCAGAAACGCGACATCACCGTTCCGACAACCGAAAGCACCCGATAATCATGGCTAACACCACCAAAGTCGACGAGCTGGCGGCGCCGCTGGACCTGCTGCTCACCAGCGCCACCAAGCCGTTCGCCAGCCGGATGATGCCCAACGCCACCTGGGCGCGCTTCGCGGGCAACCTCGCTCAGCACCCCGGCGCCGTCGCCGACCGCGTCGGCACGCTGACCCGTGAACTCGGCGCCATCGCCGCAGGCAGGTCGCACCGCGCCCCGGTGCGTGCCGACAAACGCTTCAGTGACCCCGCGTGGCAAGACAATCCGCTGCTGCACCGCATCATGCAGGCCTATCTGGCGGGCTCCGAGACGGCCGAGGGCTTGCTTGCCGATGCCGAGCTGGATTGGCGCGACAACGAGAAGATGCAGTTCGTCGTGGACAACGTCGTCGAAGGCCTGGCGCCCAGCAACAACCCACTGATCAGTCCGCTGGGCTGGAAGGCGCTGATCGACACCGGCGGCCTGAGCGCGGTACGTGGCGCGAGAGCCTTTGCCCGCGACATGCTTTCGAAGCCTCGGGTGCCGGCCATGGTCGAGCCCGACGCGTATGCGGTGGGGGAGAACCTGGCCGTCACCAAAGGGGCCGTCGTACTGCAAACCTCGGTGTTCGAATTGATCCAGTACGCGCCGCAGACCCCTAAGGTGCGCGAGATTCCGCTACTGCTGGTCCCGCCCGTGATCAACAAGTACTACGTGATGGATATCGCGCCAGGGCGCAGCATGATCGAGTACTTCGTCCAGCAGGGCCAACAGGTTTTCGTCATCTCGTGGCGCAACCCCCAAGCGCGCCATCGGGATTGGGGCTTCGACAGCTATGGCGCGGCGATCATCGAGGCGATGGACGCGGCGGAGAAAATCACCGGTGCCGACAGCACGCACTTGCTGGCCACCTGCTCGGGCGGCATCCTCGCGGCGATGACGGCGGCCCACCTCGCCGAGATCGGCGAAGGCGAACGGGTCGCGGGCCTCAACCTGGCGGTCACCGTGCTCGACGAAACCCGGGCCGGGTTCGCGGCCGCGGCGATGAGCGACCGCGCGGCGCAGGCGGCGATCAGTGTGTCGGCCCGCAAGGGCTACCTCGACGGTCGCGACATGGCGGAGATGTTCGCCTGGCTGCGGCCCACCGACCTGGTGTGGCGGTACGTGGTGAACAACTATGTGCAGGGCCGCAAACCGGCGCCGTTCGATGTGTTGTTCTGGAACGCCGACACCACCCGGATGGCCGCCGCGCTGCACCGCGACTTGGTGCTGATGGGATTGCAGAACGCCCTCGTCAAGCCCGGCGGCGTCAACATGCTCGGCAGCCCGGTCGACCTGTCCAAGATCACGGCCGACGCCTACGTGGTCGGCGGCGTCGCCGACCACATCTCCCCGTGGCAGGCCACCTACCGCAGTGCCCGGCTGCTCGGCAGCAAGGACAACCGCTACGTGCTGTCCACCAATGGTCACATCGCGGCACTGGTCAACCCGCCGGGCAACCCCAAGGCGTCGTTCCGCACCGGACCGGTCGACGTCGACGATCCCCAACAGTGGCTGGATTCCGCCGAGAAGCACGCGGACTCCTGGTGGCCGGACTACGTCAGCTGGCTCGCCGAGCGCAGCGGCGCGGAGATCGATGCTCCGAAAGCACTTGGTGGAGAGGATCTTCCACCGCTCGGCCCCGCCCCGGGCAACTACGTGATGGAGAAGTGAGCGATGCCCACTGCCGCGCAACGCCGGAAAGCCCTACGGGCAGCGTCGACGGGCTCGATCGGCGAGGAGCGCTACGTCAATGCGGGCGGACAGCGGATCCGGGTGAACGTGCGCCCGGGCACCGGGGTGCCACTCGTGTTGTGCAACGGCATCGGCGCCAGCCTGGAGGTGCTCGATCCGTTGGTCGAGCAGCTGGATCGCCCCGTGGTCAGGTTCGACGTCCCTGGCACCGGCGGCTCGCCTACCTCCCTTGCCCCTTACGGTTTTCCTTATCTGGCCTGGGTTTTGGGCCGGGTACTGTCCAAGTTGGATATCGGGGTGGTGGATGTGCTCGGCCTGTCCTGGGGCGGGGCTCTCGCGCAGCAGTTCGCCTTCCAGAACCCGCGCCGCTGCCGGCGTCTGGTGCTGGTGGCGACGGGCACCGGCGCCATCATGGTGCCAGCCCACCCGAGAATTCTGGCGAAAATGATTACCCCGCGCCGATTCTCGGATCCCGGCTACGCCGCCACCATCGCCGGCGAACTGTATGGCGGCACGGTGCGCGCGCACGGTGAGGACGTGGCACAGCTTTTCGTGCGGCAGTTGCACGCCGGATCCAAGATCGGCTACTTGCATCAGCTCTTGGCGGGTTCGATCTGGACGAGTCTGTTCGCGCTCCCGGCGGTGCGACAGCGCACCTTGATCGTGGCCGGCACCGATGACCCGATCATCCCGGTGATCAACGGCCACATCATGAATACGTTGCTGCCCCATTCGCGGCTGCACCTGCATCCCGGGGGGCACATCGACCTGGTGCACAACGCGCCCGAGCTGGCGCCCGTCGTCGACACGTTTCTCAGCGAACCGGGAGACCGACCATGACAACCGTGCACGCCGACGAGACCACCGCCGCGCTCGCACAGGACATCGGCCATGCCCGCGGGACCGATTACTTCCTGATGCAGGAGCAGCTGACCGACCAGGAGGTCGAGATCCTCGGGAAAGTACGGACTTTCGGCGAGGCCGAGATCCTGCCCCTCGTCAACGACTACTGGGAACGGGGCGAGTTTCCCTTCGAGCTGCTCCCCAAACTTGCCGCCCTCAACGTCGTCGGCGACCACAACCTGGGTGGCTACGGCTGCACACCGATGAGCGCCGTCGCCAACGGGCTGGTCAACTACGAACTGTCGCGCGTCGACGGGAGCATCTCCACGTTCTTCGGTGTGCACGTCGGCCTGGCGATGCAGTCGATCAACATCCTCGGCTCGGAGGAACAGCGGCAACGCTATCTCCCCGCGATGGCGCGGCTGGAGAACATCGGCGCGTTCGCGCTGACCGAGCCCGAGCACGGTTCCGACGCCGTCATCCTCGAGGCCACCGCCGAGCGCCACGGCAACGAATGGGTGCTCAACGGGCGAAAGCGCTGGCCGGGCAACGCCGTTTGGTGCGACATCATCGTCGTCTACGCCCGCGACACCGCGGACAACCAGGTCAAGGCGTTCGTGGTGGAGAGGGACAATCCCGGATACGCGGCGACCAAGATCACCGGCAAGATGTCGCTGCGGATCGTGCAGAACGCGGACATCACCCTCACCAATTGCCGGGTGTCCGAAGAGGCGCGGCTGCAGAATTGCAACAGCTTCAAGGACGTGGGCAAGGTGCTCGCCGGCACCCGCAATTTCGTCGCCTGGGCCGGAACCGGGAACGCCGTCGGTGCCTACGACATCGCAGTGAATTATGCGTTGCGGCGCAAGCAGTTCGGCAGGCCGATCGCCAGGACCCAGATGATCCAGTCGATGCTGGTGGAGATGCTCGGCGACCTGACCTCCATGCAGCTGTACAGCATCCGGCTGGGCCGGCTCATCGATGAGGGCAAGGCCGAAGAAACGATGGCCGCACTCGCCAAATACTACTGCACGGTCAAGGGCCGCAACGTATGTCGCATAGCGCGGGACGTGTTGGGCGGCAACGGTATTCTGCTCGACTTCCACGTGGTGCGGCACCTGTGCGACATGGAGGCCCTGGTCACCTATGAGGGGACCGCGGAAATCCAGTCGTTGATCGTCGGCCGGCACATCACCGGGCAGAGCGCGTTCGCCTGACGCGGCGCCTCAAGCCTGGATGTCGGCCGTAATCGCGCCGGTCAGCCGGATCAGATCCTGCGGCGCCACCGCGACGTCCCAGCCGCGCTTGCCGGCGCTGCACAACATCCGGTCCCAGCGAAGCGCCGAGGCGTCCAGCACGGTCCGCAGCCGCTTGCGCTGGCCGAACGGCGAGATGCCGCCGACCACATAGCCGGTGGATCGCTCGGCCGCGGCGGGTTCGGCCATCGCGGCTTTGGGCACGCCCAGCGCCGCGGCGGCCGCTTTCAGCGACAACTTGGCCGGCACCGGAACGACCGCGACGGCCAACTCCCGCGGCAGCGCGACGATCAGCGTCTTGAACACCTGCTCGGGCGCGAAGCGCCCGGAGTCCGACAGGTCGGTGACGACCTCGAAATGCAGAATCTGATGTGGCACACCGGCTTTGACGAGAGCGGCGATCCCCGGTGTTGCTGCCCTTGCCACGCTACCGGTCGTGACCCGCTGCGCCCGGCTCCGCCGCGCTAGCGATCACGACTAAGCCCCCTTATATCCCGGCGGGTTGACGCCGTCGACCCAGAAGTCGACGCCGAGCTTGGAGCCCGGAATGCAGTCGTACACCGACAGATCGGTGACACCGGAATCCACCAGCACGTCCTCGCACAGCAGCATGTTGCCGGTGAATTCCTTCGACGGCTTGTTCAGGATGACGTACGCGGCATCGGAATACACCTCGGGCTTGCGGGCGCGGCCCATGGCCTCGTCGCCGCCGAGCAGGTTCTGCACCGCGGCGGTCGCCACCAGGGTCCGCGGCCACAGCGTGTTCGACGCGATGCCCTCTTCGCGCATCTCCTCGGCGATCCCCATCGCACACAGCGTCATGCCGAACTTGGCCATCATGTACGCCGTCGGTTTCAGCCATTCCTGGCCCAGCAGCACCGGCGGCGACAGCGTCAGGACGTGCGGGTTCTCCCGCCCTTTCATATGCGCAAGGCAAGCCTGCGACACGGCGTAGGTACCCCGCACCTGGATGCCGTTCATCAGATCGAAGCGCTTCATCGGGACCTCGCTGATGGATCCCAGATTGATCGCCGACGCGTTGTTGACGCAGATGTCGATGCCACCGAACTGCTCGACGGCCTTGGCCACCGCGGACTCGACGGAATCCGGTTCGCGCACGTCCCCGACGATCGGCAGCGCCTGACCGCCCGCCTCCTCGAGTTCCTTGGCCGCCGTGTACACCGTGCCCGGCAGCTTGGGGTGCGGCTCGGCGGTCTTGGCGATCAGGGCGATGTTGGCGCCGTCCTGGGCGGCGCGCTTGGCGATCGCAAGGCCGATACCGCGGCTGGCGCCGGAAATGAACATGGTCTTACCTTTTAGGGACATGGCGCCACCCTAACTCCCGCGGTGGGGGCTGTGAACGGCCTCCTTGGCGCGAAGTGGGCCGCCCCGCGACCTGCTACG
The DNA here is from genome assembly GCA_963758775.1 of uncultured Actinomycetota bacterium. Taxonomy (GTDB): domain Bacteria; phylum Actinomycetota; class Actinomycetes; order Mycobacteriales; family Mycobacteriaceae; genus Mycobacterium. The sequence goes on along the minus strand of CAVWWU010000006.1, from coordinate 74,492 downwards.
ACACCTCCCGTACAGGCCCCGGAAATACCGCGCTGGTCAGCGCTGTTGATTGAGGCGGTCTCGGCCAGCGGAAACCGGGGCGCGCATTGTCGGTCTCTACCTCTAGATTGGAGGAGTCTGGTGTCAACGGCGACGAGCTTGTTAGCGAGGCCGGTGTCACTACCGGTGTGGTCCGGGGATACCGCGACGGAAGGGACCGTGCTAATCGAAATGGTCGACCTCAACGATGGCCAAGCGCCGCCGCCAGAAGAGACCGATGCGGAGCTGACGGCGCGCTTCGAGCGGGATGCGATTCCCCTGTTGGACCAGCTCTACGGCGGCGCGCTGCGCATGACGCGCAATCCCGCCGATGCCGAAGACCTGCTGCAGGAGACGATGGTCAAGGCCTACGCCGGGTTCCGTTCGTTCCGGGAGGGCACCAACCTCAAGGCCTGGCTGTACCGGATCCTGACCAACACCTACATCAATAGCTACCGCAAGAAGCAGCGGCAGCCGGCGGAGTACCCGACCGAGGAGATCACCGACTGGCAGCTGGCGGCCAACGCCGAGCATTCCTCCACCGGGTTGCGTTCCGCCGAGGTGGAGGCACTCGAGGCGCTGCCGGACAACGAGATCAAAGAGGCGCTGCAGGCCTTACCGGAGGAGTTCCGGATGGCGGTGTACTACGCCGACGTGGAGGGCTTCCCCTACAAGGAAATCGCCGAGATCATGGGCACCCCGATCGGGACCGTGATGTCACGGTTGCACCGCGGACGGCGTCAGTTGCGTGGTCTACTGGCCGACGTGGCAAAGGACCGGGGCTTCATCCGCGGCGAGCAGGCGCAGGAGGTGTCGTCGTGAGCGAGCTCTCCGGTTCGACGCCGCCGTGCCCCAACGACGACGCGCACGGCGACATCGGCTGCGCGCAGGTGATCGCCGAGGTATGGACGCTTCTCGACGGTGAATGCACACCTGAGTCCAGGGAACAGCTGCGCCGGCACCTCGAGGCCTGCCCAGGATGCTTCAAGCATTACGGCCTCGAGGAGCGGATCAAATCGCTGATCGCCGACAAATGCAGCGGCGAACGAGCCCCAGAGGGCTTCAAGGAGCGGCTCCGTCTGGAGATCCGCCGGACCACCATCATCCGCGGCGGTCCCTAGCCGACTAGCAGTTGGGCCGCTTGCCGTGGTTGGCCTTGCTGTACTTGCGGTCCTTCTTCTTGCGGCCACGCTTGGCCATGGTGGAAACCTCCGTCTTCGCGCAGATGCCGGCTCGGCATCCGTCAAGTTGAGCTCCAGTCTCTCATGGGGACCCGACAACCCAGGTAACCGGTGTCTGGGCCCCTCGTGTGGTTCGATATACGTGAGCCTGACCAAAGTTGAATAACCAGCAGCCAGCATGCGACATGGCCGGAACGAGCGGAGTGAGGATGGCCGAGGATGTTCGCGCCGAGATCGTGGCCAGCGTGCTTGAAGTCGTCGTCAACGAGGGCGACGAGATCGGCAAAGGCGACATCGTGGTGCTGCTGGAGTCAATGAAGATGGAGATCCCCGTTCTGGCCGAAGTCGGCGGCACCGTCAGCAAAGTGAGCGTGGCGGTGGGCGACGTCATCCAGGCGGGCGATCTCATCGCCGTCATCAGCTAGGCCTGAAATCCCCAGCGGGGAACAACTCGAAAGATACTGATGTCCACCCTCGGTGATCTGCTCGCCGAACACACCATGCTGCCGGGCAACGCGGTGGATCACTTGCATGCGGTGGTCGGGGAGTGGCAGCTGCTGGCCGACTTGTCGTTCGCCGATTACCTGATGTGGGTTCGCCGCGACGACGATGTGCTGGTCTGCGTGGCGCAGTGCCGTCCGAATACCGCCCCGACGGTCATGCAGGCCGACGCGGTGGGCAGCGTCGTCACCGCCGATCGGGCGCCGCTCGTCGCCGAGGCTTTCAACGCTGCCGACGCCGGTGTCCTGGTGCGGGAAAGTGATGTGGCTCAACAGGATTCGCAGGAGCTGCCCGGCCCGCACGTCGCTGCCTCGCCGGTGCGATACGGCGAGCAGGTGGTGGCCGTGCTCACGCAACACCAGACCGAAATGGCGGCCGAACGCAACACCGGTCACCTGGAGACCGCCTACCGCGCCTGCGCGACGGACCTGCTGCACATGCTCGCCGAGGGCACCTTTCCCGACGTGCGGGACGAGGCCATGTCGCGGTCGACCCCGCGCGCCGGGGACGGCTTCATCCGTCTCGACGTCGACGGCGTCGTCGCCTATGCCAGCCCCAACGCGCTGTCGGCCTACCACCGGATGGGCCTGACCAGCGAGCTGGAAGATCACAATCTGGTCCAGGTCACCCGGCCGTTGATCTCCGACTCGTTCGAGGCGCAGGAGGTGGCCGAGCACGTTCAGGACCTGCTGGCCGGCGGCAAGAGCATGCGGATGGAGGTCGACGCCGGCGGCGCCACGGTACTGCTGCGCACGCTTCCGCTGGTGGTGCACGGTCGCAGCGCCGGCGCGGCCGTGCTGATCCGCGACGTCACCGAGGTGAAGCGCCGCGACCGGGCCCTCATCTCGAAGGACGCCACGATCCGGGAGATCCACCACCGTGTGAAGAACAACCTGCAGACCGTGGCGGCGCTGTTGCGCCTCCAGGCCCGCCGGACCGCCAACGCCGAGGGGCGCGAGGCGCTGATCGAATCGGTGCGCCGGGTGTCGTCGATCGCGTTGGTCCACGACGCGCTGTCGATGTCGGTGGACGAGCAGGTGAACCTCGACGAGGTCATCGACCGGATTCTGCCGATCATGAACGACGTGGCGTCGGTGGACAGGCCGATCCGCATCAACCGGGTGGGGGATCTCGGGGTGCTGGACTCCGACCGCGCGACGGCCCTGATCATGGTGATCACCGAGCTGGTGCAGAACGCGATCGAGCACGCCTTCGACCCGACGGCTCAGGAAGGATCGGTGACGATCCGCGCCGAGCGGTCCGCGCGCTGGCTCGACGTCGTCGTGCACGACAACGGACGCGGATTGCCGGAGGGCTTCAGCCTGGAGAAGTCGGACAGCCTGGGCCTGCAGATCGTGAGGACGCTGGTGTCCGCCGAGTTGGACGGCTCGCTGGGCATGCGTGAAGGCTCCGACCGCGGCACCGACGTGGTCCTGCGGGTACCGATCGGACGGCGCGCGCGGCTGCTGCTGTAAACAGCCCCCACACACCAGTGCGGCCCCGACGTTTGTCGAGGCCGCACCCATGTGGAACTTGGGTCAGACTCCGCTACGGGCCTTCGTCCGGGAGTTGCGACGCTTCAGTGCGCGTCGCTCGTCTTCGCTCATGCCGCCCCAGACGCCCGAGTCCTGACCTGTATTCAAGGCCCAGGCGAGGCACTCCGTGGTCACCTGGCACCGATTACAAACCAGTTTCGCGTCAGCGATCTGCGCGAGCGCCGGACCACTATTCCCCACGGGGAAGAACAGCTCCGGGTCCTCGTCGCGACACACCGCCTTGTGGCGCCAATCCATAACGTATTACTCCTTACCGTTTGCGCAGCAAGACGCACGGGCGTTTTCTTCGGCTGTTAAGCGCGTGCAGAAGAAATGCTCCGTACCCCTACAAAATTTCTGCGTGCAACCTTTCGATCGTTTCACAGGCTCAACAGATGTCAATAGTGCGAGTTAGCGGGTGTGCTATCTCACTTTGAAACTCTCGTATCAAAGCCCTTACACAGTTGTACTACACTGCTGGGCCCGTTTACCGGCGATTTCGGGTGTGTAGCTGATCACTCCCGCTATCGTCGCAGTTCAGACGCGATTTTGGCGGGTGGGGCAACCACCGCCAGTGCGTCGGGAACCGCCCGGAACGTCATGGTTTCGCGCAGGCCGAGGTATTCCCCGTCGAACTGGCTGGCGATGGGGGCGCCCGGGGAGGTGACCTTCAGACACGCCACGTCGTCGTCACGGACCAGTTGCTTGGCGTTCGGCTTGGGTCCACTAAAGCAAATCTGGCGGAGCAAGTTCAGCGTAGGAAGCACCTTCATGCCGTCGAGCGCGAACACCCCCAGGCCGGAGTCGAAGCTGCAGCCGGGGTTGGTCACCAGCGGGCGGCTGTTGCTGTAGGTCCACGGGCTGGTGTTGGACACCCAGACGAAGTGCACGCCGGAGATGGGTTCACGGCCGGGGAGCTCGAGCGTGAGGGTCGGTTCGCGGCGGCTGAAGGCGATGGTCAGGGGGATCGCCACCCGCCAATAGCGCCACGCCGTCACCTTGACGCCCTTGTCGCGGTGCGCCTCCACTCCGGCCACGACTTCCGCGTCGATGCCCATGCCCGCGTTGACCATGGCCCACTGGTCACCGCAGTCGATCAGCCCGATGCGCCGCCAGGTTTGGTGGCGACGGTAGTCGTCGAGCAGCTGGATGAGCTGGTTGGTGGCCGCGACCGGATCCTTGGCGATCCCCAGTGCGCGGGCCAGCACATTCGCCGAGCCGCCGGGCACCACCGCGACCGTGGGCACCGGACCCTTTGCCGGCGATCCGGGAGGGCCGAGCAACCCGTTGACCACACGGCTCACCGTGCCGTCGCCGCCGTGCACGACGACCAGGTCGACGCCGTCGGCGACGGCCTGTCGGGCGAGTTCACTGCCGTGACCACGGTGGCGGGTGTGTTCGACGGTGAGCTCGAGGCGGCTCCTGAGCGCATTGGCCAGCAGGTCGCGAGCGGCCGGCGTGGTGGAAGTGGCTGTTGGGTTCACGATCAGCACGGCGCGCATGATCGATCAGCTTAGGCGCGGCGGCTATGCCCGCCCTGTGTGAGCCGCGTGCAGCCCGTGAGACCCAGCTGTATCGCTACGCTGACGCCTGTGACGATGCCCAGCAATCCGGCCGCTCCGCCCGCCGTGCGGGGAGCGGGATGGATCGTTGTGCTGCAGGGTGTGGCCGCGCTGGTGGTGGCCGCCGTGCTGGTGGTCCGCGGGCTGGGCGGGGCCGACCAGCGGGTGGTCAACGGGTTGGGCACGGCGGTCTGGTTCGCCGTGGTCGGCGGGGCAGTGCTGGCCGCCGGGTCCGCGCTGGTCACCGGCCGGCGCTGGGGCCGCGGTCTGGGCGTGTTCACCCAGCTGCTCCTGCTGCCCGTCGCGTGGTACCTGGGTGTGGGCTCACATCAGCCGGCGTTCGGGTTTCCGTTGGGTGTGTTGGCGCTGGCCGTGCTGGTGTTGCTGTTCAGCCCCGCCGCCGTGCGCTGGGCCGCGGCCGGTGATCAGCGTGGTCCGGCCAGCTCGGCCAGTTCGGAGCCGGACAGCCGATAGGTCGTCCACTCGCGCTGCGGTTGCGCGCCGACGCCGTCGTACAGCGCGATGGCGCCGGAGTTCCAGTTCAGCACCGCCCAGGACAACCGGGTGTAGCCGTTGTCGCGGCATTCGGCCGCCAGCGTCGCCAGCAGTCTGCGGGCCAGGCCGCGACGGCGAAACTGCTCGCGCACGAACAGATCTTCGAGGAAGATGCCGGGGACGCCGTCCCAGGTGGAGAAGTTCAGAAACCACAGCGCCATCGCGGCGACCTCGCCGTCAACCTCGGCGACGTGCGCTTGCAGCGTCGCGGCGTCGCCGGAAAGCGCTGCGGCCACTTTGCTTTCGGTCACCGTGCATTGCTCGGGGGCGCGTTCGAATTCGGCCAGCCCGGAAATCATGGCCGTGATGTCGGCGGCGTCCGCCGGAACGGCGCGGCGTATCGTGTCGGTCACTGCTCAACTCCCAGCGCGCGCAGCATGGTGGCGAATTTCGTTGTGGTTTCGTCGACTTCGTCATCGGGGTCGGACTCGGCGACGATGCCGCCGCCGGCGTGGGCGAGCGCGCTGCGGCGGTCGGCCGACAGTTGCGCGCAGCGGATGGACACCACCCACCGGCCGTCGCCGGCGGCGTCGCACCAGCCCACCGTCCCGGCGTAGAAGCCGCGGTCGCCTTCCAGTTCGGCGATCAGCTCCGCCGCGGCGTCGGTCGGGACCCCGCCGACGGCCGGAGTGGGATGCAGGGCCAACGCGAGATCGATTGCGGTGGTTGAGGTATCGCGCAGCCTCCCGCTGATCGGCGTACACAGGTGCCACACGGCTGCGGTGCGGCCCAGTTGCGGCTCGGCCGCGATGGTCAGGTCGTCACACAACGGCTCAAGGGCGGTGCGCATCGTGTCGATGACCAGCCGGTGCTCGTGGCGGTCCTTTGCCGAGGAGGCCAGCGCGGCGCCGTTGGCGGCGTCGGCGCCGGGATCGGCGGCGCGCGGGGCCGAGCCGGCGAACGGCTGGCATGAGACGCGGTCGCCGGAGCGCGCGACCAGCAGTTCCGGGCTGGCGCCGATGAGCGCCGCCCCCGCGTAGTCGTCGCCGGCGGCGCTGAGGTCGACGAGAAACCCGTACACGCTGGGGTCGGCGTCCACCAGCCGGCGCAGCACCGCGCGGGCATCGACTGCGCCGTCGGCGGTGAGCCGTAATGCGCGGGCCAACACCACCTTTCGCAACGCGCTACCCGGTGCCGTGAGCCGATCCCGCGCCTGAGCGATTCGGGCGCGGTAGTCCGCCGGCGGCGGGATGGCCGCGGCGATGCGAACCGCCGGCAGGGGGCCCGTCGGCCACGCCGGCGGCGCATCGGTGCGCCGCACTTCGTCGGGCACCAGCAGTGCGGCCGGTCCACGGGCGTCGAAAGGCAATGCGCCCAACACTATTGGGGCCGCCCCGGAGCGCAGCGCCGCCTGTGCGGCCCGCACGTCGCTGTAGCGCGCCCGCACCCCGTCGGCGACCAGGGTCCCGTTGGGCCCGCACAGCGCGAACGGCGGCTCGGCCGCGCTCACTGACCGGTCAACCCGAGCGCGACAAGCTGGCGTATCTCGTGCTCGAACCCGCAGACCGCGATCGACGCGGTGGGCATGCCGAACCGGCTGCCCTCCACCAACGGCAGCTCGACCCAGCGGGTGATCACCGAGCGGGAGAAGTGGCCGTGGCTGACGAACACCACGTCGTGCAACTCCAAGTGCTCGAACGCCATCGCGACGGCCGCGTCGGCGCGGGCGCTGACCTGCGCGACGCTCTCACCGCCCGGGCATCCGTGTGTCCACAGCAGCCAGTCGGGCACCGACTCGTGGATCTGCGCCGTGGTCTTGCCCTCATACGAGCCGTAATCCCATTCGGCGAGCAGCGGGGACACCTCGCTGACGTCCAGCCCGGCCAGCTTGGCGGTCTCCACGGCCCGCGTGCGCGGACTGCTGATCACCACGGGGTCAACGAGTTTGAGTTCGTCCAGCGTCCGTCCGGCGCGCTTGGCCAGGACGCACCCGTTGTCGGTCAGCTCGATGTCGGTTCGGCCGGTGTGCTGGCCCGATTTCGACCACTCGGTCTCGCCGTGGCGCAGCAGCAGCAGCCGGTGGTTGTAGACGCCCATGCCGACCGATTCTGCCGGATGGCATACCGAAGCGAAGCCGGAGGGAAACATGCCAGGATGGGCACTGTTACTGCGCTGGTGACGACGCAGGGCAGAGCGATGAGGAGGGGCAGCGCTTGTGAGTGAGACCCGGGTATTGGCGGTGGCCAACCAGAAGGGCGGCGTGGCCAAGACGACGACGGTCGCGTCCCTGGGTGCGGCGATGGTGGACAAGGGACGGCGAGTCCTGCTCGTCGATCTGGACGCCCAGGGTTGTTTGACCTTCTCGCTCGGCCACGACCCGGACAAACTACCGGTCTCGGTGCACGAAGTGTTGCTCGGCGAAGTCGAGCCCAACGCCGCTCTCGTCACCACGTCGGAGGGAATGACGCTGCTGCCGGCCAACATTGACCTGGCCGGCGCCGAGGCGATGCTACTCATGCGGGCGGGCCGCGAGTATGCGCTCAAGCGCGCGCTGGCCAAGCTCGACGGCCAGTTCGACGTCGTCATCATCGACTGCCCGCCCTCGCTGGGCGTGCTCACCCTCAACGGGCTGACCGCCGCCGACGAGGTGATCGTGCCGCTGCAGTGCGAGACGCTGGCCCACCGCGGGGTCGGCCAGTTCCTACGCACGGTCACCGACGTCCAGCAGATCACCAATCCGAAACTGCGCCTGTTGGGCGCACTGCCGACGCTGTACGACTCGCGCACCACCCACACCCGCGACGTGCTGGTCGACGTCGCCGACCGCTACGACCTGCCGGTCCTCGCGCCGCCGGTGCCGCGCACGGTGCGCTTCGCCGAGGCCAGCGCGTCGGGCTCGTCGGTGCTGGCCGGGCGCAAGAACAAGGGTGCGGCGGCCTATCGCGAGCTGGCCCAGGCGCTGCTGAAGCACTGGAAGTCCGGCAAGCCGCTACCCACCTTCGACGTGGAGGTCTAGCCGAGCGCCACGACGGTATCGCCGCGCTGCTCGAATACCCGCGAACCGGACACGGCGGGAATCACGGCCGACTTGGTCGGCTGCCGGTGCACCGGGATGTAGCGGTTGTTGGCGCCGGTGACCGGGTCGTAGACGCCGATTCCGTCGGTGACCGGCACCAGCAGTTGCCCCGCCATCATCACGCCCGGCCCCAACGGTGCCGTGCTCTCGCCCGCGGCGATGATGTAGCGCTGGGTCAGGCTCGCCGAGTCGAACACCACCAGCGCGTCTCCGGTCCACCAGGTCACCACGCTGCCCGTCTGGGTGGCCACCGCCGAGCCCGACGGCGGCTTGGGCAGCAACGTGCTCGCCACCGTCGCGCCGGTCTCGTCGATCACCTCGACTCTCGGCTGCGGTGCCGGCAGGTACACCGCCGTGTTGGTCGCCGAGACCGCCAGCACCCGCGCACCCGCACCCGCGCGGACGCCGGGTTCGGCGACCAGGTGTTGCTGGGGTTCGTCGTCGTCCTTGCCCGGGCGCAGCAGCACGAGCCGCAGGTCGGCCTGGTCTGCGCAGGATTCCAGCACCGACACGGCCGACGAGCTCGCCGCGGCGGACTCCAGCGTGCATCCCGAGTGCAGGCCCCGGTTGGCCGGCTTCACCCGGGCGTCCATCTCGCCGTAGAGCAGCATCCGAACCATGTCCGAGCGCAGGAGTTCCAGGCGGGTGTTGCCCGCCGACAACACCGTCGTGCCATCGGTGGTCAGCCGCACCTGCTGATCGGCGTAGCCGCTTCGGGCCGGCCCGCGGGTGCCGGTGGAGCCGTCGATCGTGCTGATCTGGCCGCAGCCGCGGTCGTCCCGGTAGACGGCGACGGCGAAGTGGTAGACCCAGGAGACCCCGCACAGGTCGGCATCGCGTGCGTAGCTCCACCGCGACTGGCCGGTCGCCGGGTCACGGCCGTCGACGCGGCGACCGGCGCCGGTGGCCACCGTCCCGCCCACCACGACCGGCGCGGCGGTGGCCGGGCTGGAGGCCGACCACAGCTGTTTCAGGGACTTCGGCACGTCTTTGGCCGACGTGGGATTGGGCGCCGGAGTCGCGGCCGGGTGAATGACGGTGGCCCGCGCATCGCTGGTCCACCAGATCAGCGCCGCGACCACGGCCACCACCAGGCCGATGGTCACCGCCGCCGCAATGTCACCCTTGGTCCGCCGTTCGGGTCTGACCATGCGGCAGCGCGCACTCAGTTGGTGGGTGCGGAGGCGTTCGCCGGCTTGCGGCGACGACGGCGGCGCCGGGCGCTCGCCGTCGGTGCGGCCGCGGAGCCGGCCGGCGTCTCTTCCGCCGCGCCGCCATCACCGTTCGTGCCGCTGATGGCGGGGTTGGCGGGGTGTCCGGTGACGGGCTGGCCGCCCCGGGTGCGCCGGCGCGTACCGCTGCTGCGCTGGCGCGGTTTGTCCGGCTTCGCGCCGTCGCGTCCGTCACGCTCGGTGCTGGCGCGCTTGACCGGCGACTTGCGCGCCGAACCCACCTTGCCCTTCGCCTCGTTCGGGATGCCCAGCTCGGTGTACAGGTGCGGGGAGTTGGAGTAGGTCTCGGCCGGCTCGGGTGTGCCCAGACCCAGCGCCTTGTCGATCATGGTCCAGCGGGGCAGCTCGTCCCAGTCGACCAGCGTGACCGCGATGCCGGTCTTGCCGGCCCGGCCGGTGCGCCCGATCCGGTGCACGTAGGCCTGCTCGTCCTCGGGGATCTGGTAGTTGATGACGTGCGTGATGTCGTCGATGTCGATGCCGCGGGCGGCCACGTCGGTGGCCACCAGCACGTCGACATCGCCGTTGCGGAACCCCTTGAGCGCCTTCTCCCGGGCGATCTGCCCCAGGTCGCCGTGCACGGCGCCGACCTTGAAGCCCCGCTCGGCCAGCTCGTCAGCGACCTTCTGCGCGGTGCGCTTGGTGCGGGTGAAGATCATCGTCGAGCCGCGGCCGTCGGCCTGCAGGATCCGGGTGACCATCTCCACCTTGTCCAGCGCGTGCGCGCGGTAGACGAACTGCTCCGTGGTGTCGTGCGTGGCCGCCGAATGCGGCGCCTCGGCCCGGATGTGGGTGGGTTGGACCATGAAGGTGCGGGCCAGCGTGATGATCGGGTCCGGCATTGTGGCCGAGAACAGCATCGACTGCCGGTCGGCCGGAATCTGCCGCAGGATGCGCTCGATGTCGGGCAAAAAGCCCAGGTCGAGCATCTCGTCGGCCTCGTCGAGGATGAGCACCGAGAGTCCGCCCAGCTGCAGGTGGCCCTGCTGGCACAGGTCGAGCAGCCGGCCCGGGGTGCCCACCACGACGTCGGCGCCGGCGCGCAGCGCGTCGATCTGCGGCTCGTAGGCCCGCCCGCCGTAGATGGAGATCACAGACAGCTTGCGGCCTTCGTCGGCGACCAGGTACTTGGCCGCCTGCGCCAGGTCTTCGGTGACCTGCAGGCACAGCTCGCGGGTGGGCACCACGATGAGGGCCCGAGGTGCACCGCTCAGCGGTCGGGTCGCGGTGCCGTCAGTGATGCGCTGCAGCAGCGGAACGCCGAACGCGAAGGTCTTGCCCATGCCGGTGCGGGCCTGGCCGATGACGTCGTCGCCGGCGAGCGCCATCGGCAGGGTGAGCTCCTGGATCGCAAAGGGGTGTTCGATGCCCTTTTCGGCGAGTGCCCGCACGATTTCGTCGCGGACGCCGAGGTCGGCAAACGTTGGTTGGGGGGTTGGTTGGGAGGTCGGTTCAGTTGTGCTTGTGGGTGCAGTCATGCGTGAGTAGCAAGCCTTTCGGTGACGTTATTCGGTGTTGTTGTCGTTCTCTGTCGCGGTTCACGCGCGCACGAGCAACGACTCCGATTACGTCGCCGAGGCGCCGGCCCAGTCCGAGCGGGCCAGCTGTGCACGCACATTTCGCCGGTATTGGCCGTACAAAAACAGCCACTACCTACGACCATGATAGCTAATGGTCATCTGCGGGCCCCCGTTTCCCGCCAGACCGCCGATTAGAGTGTTGCCATGCCCTCGTCCTCTTCCGCGGACCAGGTGGCCGATTCTGCTGATGACTCAGTGAAGCCACGCCTGTCGGTCGATCATCCGGCCGTCAACGAGTTGTACGCGTTACTGGCCTACGCCGAGGTCGCCGCGTTCTACCGGCTGACCGACGAGGCGAAGATGGCCCCGAACCTGCGCGGGCGCATCTCCATGGCCAGCATCGCCGCCGCCGAGATGGGGCATTACGAGCTGCTGCGCGACGCGCTGGAAGCCCGCGGCGTCGATGTCGCGGCCGCGATGGCGAAATACGTGTCGGCGCTGGACAACTACCACCGGCTGACCACGCCGAGCACGTGGCTGGAAGCCCTGGTGAAAACCTACGTCGCTGATGCACTCGCATCCGAGCTGTACCTCGAGATCGCCGGCGGGTTGCCCGACGAATGTGTTGAGGTGATCCAGGCGGCGTTGTCGGAAACCGGGCATTCCCAATTCGTCATCGCCGAGGTGCGCGGCGCCGTCACCAACAGCAGCAAACAGCGCAGCCGGCTGGCGCTGTGGGCGCGCCGGTTGTTCGGCGAGACCATCACGCAGGCCCAGTATTTGCTGGCCGACCACGACGAGCTGGTCGATTTGGTGGCGTCCGGCACCGGCGGCCTGAACAATCTCGCTGCGTTCTTCGACCGTATGCAGAATTCCCACGACCAGCGGATGAGCGAACTCGGGCTTGGCTGACGCCCCTGACTAGCGGGTGCAGGTAGCGATCATCGAGTTGTTGGTCGATACCACGACCGGTTGCCCCGTGGCATCGACGATCGAGCAGTTCAAGTGGCTGTAGATGCTGGTGGCGATCACCGACTGGGTCTGCACGCCGGGGTTGAGGACCACCACCTTCGACCAGGGCAGCGCCACGTTGAGCTCGGTCTGCGGGTAGCCCTGAGCGTCGGTGTAGACGATGTTCACCAGGTCGAGCAGCTGCTTCGTGCCGTTCACGCTGTAGAGGACGGCGCGCGGGTTCACCGTCGCCTGCGGCGGCAGCGCCTGTGGCAGTAGCCCGGGGCGCGGAGCGGCGGTCGGGGTTCTGGCCGGGCCGGCGCTCGGCGTCAGGGTGGTGACCGTCTCGGGCGGCAGTGCCGGTGTCGGCGACGCGCTGGGAGGGGCGCCGGTGCGCGGCGCCGCAGGTGTCATGGACGGGGTCGTCATCAGGGTGCGGGGCGTCGGGGTCGGTGCCCCCAGCGTGGCCTTGGTCGTGGCGGTGTCCCCGCTGTTCAAGATGACCGCTGTGGCGATGGCGCAGGTCGCGATCACCGCGCCCGCAATCGCGACGACCGGGCGCCAGCGCCGGTCTTCCGGCTCGAATGGATAAGCGAGATCGTCGTAGCCGTCCTCGTCGGAGAGGTAATCGGCTCCGTCTGCGTCGTAAACCTCGTCGTACGGGTACTCCGCGAGGTCGTCCAGTGTGTGTCTGATGTTGCCAACGGTACTGACGTGACCGACGAGGATGGCCCGGCGTGCGGCACGTTAGCCGAGCTGGGAGCTAATCGTTATCTCCCGGATAGGGTCCTGGGTGCATCTGGAGCAGAGCGCAGCAACGGCGTCCACTAGCCTGCTGCTGACAGGCTTGCGACTGCAGCGTCATTCTCAGGCCAGCTGGAACCACCGGAAGGGGTCACCGTGGAGGTAAAGATCGGAATCACGGACAGTCCGCGCGAGCTGGTGTTCTCCAGTACGCAGACGCCCGAAGAGGTCGAAGAGGCCGTCGACGGCGCGGTGCGGGCGGGCTCCGGCCTGCTGGGTCTGACCGACGAGCGGGGCCGCCGTTTTCTGATTCACGCCGCCAAGATCGCCTACGTCGAGATCGGTGCCGCCGACGCACGCAAGGTCGGGTTCGGAATCGGGGCGGAGTCGCGGGGCCGCCACGCCGGGAAGGCCGCTACGAGCGGGTAAGCGGCACATGTGACAGTCCGCCCCAGGCGAACTGTACGGTGCCCGCGACCGCGTCCGACTTCGAAATCGGGCGCTCGGCGTTCAGCCAGTACCGGGCCGAGTCGACGCTCATGGACACCAGGCTCACCGCGATCATCCGGGCGCGGTGCGGTTCCAGCCCGGAGTCCGCGGCGATAAGCGCGAACACCGCGTCGACGCACGATTCGGTCGCCACCCGCACCTGCGCGGCGACCTCGGGTTCGTTGACGTAGTCGTTCTCGAAGATCAGGCGGTAGCCCTGGCTGTCGTGTTCGACGAAGTCGAAGAACGCCTCGACCGCGGCGTACAACCGCTGCCGGTTGTCGGTGGTCGTGCTCAGCGCCTGCTGCACGCCCGACACCAGGTTGTCCACGTGCCGGCTCAGCACCGCCAGGTACAGCTCCAGCTTGCTCGAAAAATGTTGGTACAGAACGGGTTTGCTGACCCCCGCGCGGTCGGCGATCTCGTCCATGCCGGCCGCGTGGTAGCCGTGGTCGACGAAGACGTCGCTGGCGACGATGAGCAACTGGCCGCGACGCTCGTCGCGGGGCAACCGGTTGCCGCGCCGATTTGAGTTCCCGGGACGCTCTGAGCCCTCCGGTGGCCCACCGCGGTCGGCCGCTGCGTCGGCCCGACGGTCGGTTGCCCTGGTGAGATCGCTCATCGAGTCCTCATCTGATTGGTGACGTCTTAGGAAACGCGCGAGGCCTCCGCGCGGTTCGTCGGACAGACATTACTACTCACCTCTGATTGACACGTTCCTCTTGAGCTGCAACGCCTCCGCCGGGCGCGCCAGGGCTACCCGTCGGCGCCTGCTGTGCCATCCTGGAAAAGTGACGTCTCCGCGGCCTGTGCGCAGCACCGGCCGATCGCCGGTACTGCACGACGAGTGGCGAGAACCGCTTCGTGCCCAGCGGGATCCGCTCGCGGAGACCCCCGGGCGGGCCCGCGCCGACCGTGAGCGGCGCCAATGGCGCAAGCAGACCTGGCTGGGACGCTTCGTGTCCACCTACGGCTGGCGGGCGTACGCGCTACCCGTCCTGGCCGTGCTGACCGTGGTGGTGATGTACCAGACCGTGACGGGGACCACGGCGGTGAAGCCGGCAGTGGGCGAGGCCATCCAGGGCCCGCCGGCCATCGGCGTGGTGGGCACCTCGATCCTCGACGCGCCGCCTCGCGGCCTCGCCGCGTTCGACGACAACCTGCCGGCCGGGACGCTGCCGGAGGGCGGGCCCTTCACCGAGGCCGGCAACAAGACCTGGCATGTCGTCCCGGGGACCACGCCCCAAATCGGGCAGGGCACCGCCAAGGTGTTCAAGTACACCGTCGAGGTCGAGGACGGCCTCGACCCCACGATGTACGGCGGCGACGACGCGTTCGCGCAGATGGTGGACCAGACGCTGGCCAACCCGAAAGGCTGGACGCACAACCCGCAGTTCGCCTTCGTCCGGATCGATAACGGCAAGCCCGACTTCCGCATTTCCCTGGTCTCCCCGGTGACGGTGCGCGAGGGCTGCGGTTACGAGTTCCGCCTGGAGACCTCGTGTTACAACCCGGTCTACGGATCGGACCGGCAAGCCCGGGTCTTCATCAACGAGGCGCGCTGGGTGCGCGGCGCGGTTCCGTTCGAGGGCGACATCGGGTCCTACCGCCAGTACGTGATCAACCACGAGGTCGGCCACGCCATCGGCTATGTGCGCCACCAGCCCTGCGACAAGCAGGGCGCGCTGGCCCCGGTCATGATGCAGCAGACCTTTTCGACCTCCGACGACGACGGCGCCAAGTTCGACCCCGAATTCGTCAAGCCCGACGGCAAGACCTGCCGATTCAATCCCTGGCCGTTCCCGATCCCCTAGCTCGGTGTCTGCGCCCTGATGTCGCTACCCCCGCTCGTGCAACCCGCGGCCGAACTCAGCCGCGACGAGGTGGCCCGCTACAGTCGCCACCTCGTCCTTCCCGACCTGGGCGTCGACGGGCAGAAGCGGCTCAAAAACGCGCGGGTGCTGGTGATCGGCGCGGGCGGGCTCGGCGCGCCGACGCTGCTCTATCTGGCCGCGGCCGGCGTCGGCACGATCGGCATCGTCGACTTCGACGACGTCGACGAGTCGAACCTGCAACGTCAGATCATCCACGGCGTGGCCGACGTCGGACGGCCCAAGGCGCAGTCGGCGCGCGACTCGATCGCCGCGATCAACCCGCTGGTCCGGGTGCTCTTGCACGAGGTCAGGCTGGATGCCGGCAATGCCGTCGACTTGTTCGACCAGTACGACCTGATCATCGACGGCACCGACAACTTCGCCACCCGCTATCTGGTCAACGACGCCGCGGCGCTGGCCGGCAAGCCGTACGTGTGGGGGTCGATCTACCGGTTCGAGGGCCAGGTCTCGGTGTTCTGGGAGGACGCCCCGGCCGACGAGGTCGGCAATAAGCGGGGCCTGAACTACCGCGACCTGTACCCCGAACCGCCGCCGCCCGGGCTGGTGCCGTCCTGCGCCGAAGGCGGCGTGCTGGGCATCGTCTGCGCGTCCATCGCGTCGGTGATGGGCACCGAGGCCATCAAGCTGATCACCGGGCTGGGCGAACCGCTGCTGGGCAGACTGCTGATCTACGACGCGCTGCAGATGAGCTACCGGACGATCGCGATCCGCAAGGACCCTGCGGCCCCAAAGATCACCGAACTGGTCGACTACGAGCAGTTTTGCGGCGTCGAGACCGAGGCGCAGGTCGAGGCGATCACCCCGCGCGAGTTGCGCGGACTGCTGGACTCGGGCAAGAAGCTGGCCCTGATCGACGTCCGCGAGCCGGCGGAGTGGGACATCGTGCACATCGACGGCGCCCAGCTGATCCCGCAGTCGCTGATCAACTCGGGGGAGGGTCTGGCGTTGCTGCCGGCCGACCGGATGCCGGTGCTGTACTGCAAGACGGGTGTGCGTTCCGCCGCGGCGCTGGCCGTTGTGCGGCAAGCCGGTTTCGCCGATGCGGTGCATCTGCAGGGCGGCATCGTGGCCTGGGCCCAACAAATACAGCCCGACATGGTGATGTACTGACGCGATGCCCGTGGCTTGTCTGGTGGCGACCCGCCGCGCCCGGCTTCGCCGCGCTCGCGATCGCCACGAACCTTGTCTCGTGGCGACCCGCCGCGCCCGGCTTCGCCGCGCTCGCGATCGCCACGAACCTTGTCTCGTGGCGACCCGCCGCGCCCGGCTTCGCCGCGCTCGCGATCGCCACGACCAGCCTCTATTACGCTACCCAGTGTGACAGTGGAGCCACCGCCCGAGCATGTGCTGTCGGCGTTCGGCTTGGCCGACCTGAAACCCGTTCTATTGGGGGCCGGCTGGGAGGGTGGCTGGCGCTGCGGCGAGGTCGTGTTGTCGGTGGTGGCCGACCACGCACGGGCGGCGTGGTCGGCCCGGGTGCGGGAGACCTTGTTCGTCGACGGCGTGCGCCTGGCCCGGCCGGTGCGCTCGACCGACGGGCGCTATGTGGTCTCCGGATGGCGGGCGGACACCTTCGTCGCCGGCACCCCCGAACCCCGGCACGACGAGGTCGTCTCGGCGGCGGTGCGCTTGCATGAAGCCACCGGCAAGCTGGAGCGTCCCCGGTTCCTGACCCAGGGGCCCACGGCGCCCTGGGCCGACGTCGACATCTTCATCGCCGCCGACCGTGCAGCGTGGGAGGAGCGGCCACTGCAGTCGGTGCCGCCCGGTGCGCGCACGGCGCCACCGACCGCGGACGGCGAGCGGTCGATCGACCTGATCAACCAGCTGGCGACCCTGCGCAAGCCCACCAGGAGCCCCAACCAGCTGGTGCACGGAGACCTTTACGGCACAGTGCTTTTCGTGGGTACGGCCGCGCCGGGGATCACCGATGTCACGCCCTATTGGCGGCCGGCGTCATGGGCGGCGGGTGTGGTCGTTATCGATGCGCTGTCGTGGGGTGACGCCGACGATGGGCTCATCGAGCGGTGGAACGCACTGCCGGAATGGCCGCAGATGTTGTTGCGCGCGTTGATGTTCCGGTTGGCGGTCCATGCGCTGCACCCGCGTTCCACAGCCGAAGCGTTTCCGGGTCTGGCCCGCACCGCGGCGCTGGTGCGGCTGGTCCTCTAAGTCCCGGAAGGGAATTCGTAGCGAGCTTCGGCCAGGTTGATTCTGCCTTCGCTGCTGAGCACTCCTTCGGCGCGCAGCAGTTCGAGCTGCCGCGTCACCAGATGTCGCGCCGGGCGCCCGGACGCGGTGATAACCCGGTGCCACGGCAGGTCCGAGGAGTCGGTCCGCATGACCCACCCGACGATGCGTGGGCTGGAAAGCCCTGCGGCAGCGGCGATGTCGCCGTAGGTGACGACCCTGCCGGAGGGGATTGCCGCCACCAGTGCGCGCACCCGTTCGACCTGATCGTCGGTAATCGGGGCCACGTTCAGCCGTTCTGGAAATGCTTGCGGATCAGCGCGGCGACTTCGACGGGTTTGGCGTTGGGCACCATGTGGTTGCACTCGAAATCCAGTAATTCGAAATCGGCTCCCAGCCGTTGCCGCAGCGCGTCGATCAGCTCGTCGGTGACGTACGGCGGCGAGGTCCACTTCGCGCGCACCAGCGTCGTCGGCGTTCCCGCGTGCGGGAGTACGACATCGCGGGCCAGCTCGCTCCAGTACGACATCATCGCCGGCATGCTGACCTTCCAGCCGTATCGCCCGTTCGGCAACGAAACCAGATGCTCGGCGAGCTCGGCGTCGAGCAGCGCGGGGTCCACGTCCGACCACGAGCCCGCCATCTTCTCAGCACGCGCTTCGGCGGCGTTGCTGTAGTCGGGGAAACGGAACATGGCGTCGGCGATCTGGCTCATCCATGCACCGTCCAGGCCGATCGCCGGGTCAAGCAGCAGTAGTCCGGCCACCGTGTCCGGGCGGGCCGCTGCCAGCGCCAATGCAATGGCACCGCCGAACGAGTGCCCGACCACCAGCGCCGGAACCTCCGCCTCCGAGTCGAGCAGCTCGGTGAACGCCGCGACGTTGGCGTCCAGCGACCACGGCGCCGCCCACGACGACCTGCCATGGCCGAGCAGATCGGGTGCGGCGATGGAGATTTCGGGTAGGTCCGCGGCCAGGTGCTGCCAGCGTCCCCCATAACCGGTCAGCCCGTGAATGGCCAGCATCTGCACCGGCGCGGACGGGCCGTAGCGGTGCACGTGAAGTTCGGCGGTCACGCGTCGATGATGCCAGGTTCGGCGCGGGCTTAACGGTTCAGCCGGCGGGGAACAGCGCCCCGCGCAGAGCTCGAAGCTGTTCCTGACGAAACGTCCGGGTTACTGCTGCCCGCGGGAAAAGCACGTCGAATCCGTGAAATCCGCCCTCGACGATATGCAGCTCGCACGGCACGCCGCAGTCATTGAGTCGATTGGCGTAGGCCACGCCTTCGTCGTAGAGCACGTCGTGAGTGGTCACTCCTATCCAGGCCGGCGGCAATCCGCTCAGGTCGCTGCGGCGGCCCGGTGCGGCGTAGTCGACAATGCCCTGTTGCCCCGGCTCATGGCCCAGGTACCAGCGCCACGTCTGCAGGTGCCCTTTGGGCGTGTACAGACGAGCATGTGAATGGTCACGATCGGTCCGCAACGCTGAGCGGTCATCGAGCATCGGGTACGCCATGAGCTGAAAAATCGGCGTGATCTCGCCGACGTCGTGAGCGAGTTGCGCCAGCGCGGCCGTCAGACCACCTCCGGCGCTGGTCCCGCCAATCGCAATACGTTGAGGGTCGATATCGCATTCGGCCGCTCTGTCGTGTAGGTAGCGCAAGCACGCGTAGGCATCGTTCAACGCCGCGGGCGCAGGGTGCTCGGGGGCAAGGCGATACGAGACCGCCGCCACGGTGATACCGAGTTCGCGAGCGAGCGCCATACTCCTGCGATCGTCCTGCTCGACGTTGCCCATGATGAATCCTCCGCCGTGCATCCACAGGAATGCGGGCATCGTGGAGGCGAGCCCGACCGGTCGGTAAAACCGAAGCCGGGCGGCTGGATTGCCCTTCCAGCCCGGCACGATCACATCGGCGACCGACAAGTCAGGGGGCACGCGGGCCGCGGGAACCTTGACCCTTCTGGCGAGCCGCGTCATACGGGCTCCGCCGCCGACTCGGGGAATGTATTTTGCCAATCTGAGGTCCGGATGAAATTGCGACGCCAACGAATCATCCTTCCTTTCCGGGCTTTTCCGGACCCTGCGATCTTCGCACCGGCCCGCCGAGCCAACGGCTACACCCGGTGCAACCCCCCGTCGACGACGACGGTTTGGCCGGTCATGAACGCGCTGTCGTCACTGGTGAGAAAGCAGACCGCGCCGACGATGTCAGCAGCGGTCCCAACCCGTTTGATGGCTTGTTGCTGCGCGACTTCGGCGAGGATTCGCCCGCCGATATTCTGCTGGCCTCCCGGGGTGCGCGAAGCGGTGGGTTCGATGGCGTTGACCGTGATGCCGAACCGGGCGAGGTCGCTGGCCAGTCCGCGGGTGAAGCCGATGACACCGGCTTTGCTTGCCATGTAGTGGACCAGTCCGGGTACGGCGAGCCCCAGCGAATTGGACGCGATATTGACTATGCGACCCCAGTTGCGGTCCCGCATGCCGCCGGCGAGCGCCTTGGCCATCAGGAACTGCGAGTCGAGGTTGACCTGCTGCGTCCGCTTCCACTGCTCGAAGTCGAGTTCGAAGAAATCCGTGAAGGGAAACACGCCGGCGTTGTTGACCAGGATGTCGACGTGGCCGGCGAAGCTCGTCATGTCGTCGCGAATGGCGGCGATTTCATTGGGGCTGGAGACGTCAGCGCACAGCGATAGGGCCCGGCGGCCGAAACCTTCCACTTCGCTGACGGTTTCGTCGCACGGCGTCAGATCGACCGCGATGATGTCGGCGCCGCGGTTGGCGAGTTCGGCCGCCATCGCGCGCCCGAAGCCGCGTGCGGCCCCGGTCACCACGGCCACCCGCCCTGCGTGCGAGCTCATCAGCGAAAGCTCTACAGGCGCAACAGTTTTTCGGCGTTGAGGTGAGCGATCTTGGCGCGGTCCTGCTCGTCGATCGGTGCGGTACGAATGAATTCGGTCGCCGTGGCCATGTCCTCGAACGGGTGATCAGTGCCGAACAGGATGTGGTCCGCGTCGAGCGCGTTCAGGGAGCAGAGCAGTGGCGGTGCGGAGCAGACTCCGCTGGTCGTGATGAAAAGGTTGTGACGCAAGTACTCTGAAGGATTGCCCCGCGCCAGCGTGATGCCACGGTGGTCGTAGAAGTCCCAACGCGAGTCCAGCCGCCACAACACGAAGGGCAACCCCTCACCCATGTGGCCCAGCAGGAGTTTGGCCGACGGGAAGTTGTCGAAGACCCCGGCGAAGATCAGTCGCAAGGTGTGCGAGGCGGTTTCGACTCCCCAGCTCCACATCGGGCCGATCAGCTCGCGATGGCCGCTGAACACGTGCGGGATGTCGAAGCCGTTGCTGGGATGCAGATACAGGGGGACGTCGAGCCCCTCGGCGCGTTCCCAGATCACCCTCATCGACGGGTCGTCGAGGTAGCGCCCCTGAGTATGGGCGTTGACCAGCGCGCCGCGCAGTCCCAGCTGGGTGACGGCGCGGTCGAGCTCTTTGGCCGCCGCTTGCGGATCCTGCAAGGGCAGTGCGGCGAACCCGGCGAAACGATCGGGGTGGGCACTGATCGCGTCGGCCAGCAGGTCGTTGACCGCGCTGGCCGCGGCCACCGCGCGCGTGGCGTCGGGCTCGGCCTGAATGCCAGGGGCGGTGAGCGAGAGCACCTGCATGTCAAGGCGGGCTTCGTCCATGTCCCGCAGGCGCTGATTGGTCAGGTCGAGCAGCTGGCGGGACAGCTTCTTCCAGTTCTCCGGCGTGGTGAGCGCCTCTCCGGCCGCGCCGTAGTGGGCCAGTTCAGTGGTGACGAAATGCTCTTCCAACCCGATGGTTCGCATCGAACCCCAATTCACTATTAGGCATTGACTTCACTAATACTCAAATAATTGCACCGCCGTGTCAAGACATGAGCGTGTGAGAACTTTGCGCAGAGCGTTGGCGCACTGAGGATTCCGCGCCTGTGAGGCTACGGATCAGCGCTCGGTCTGCACGGTGGAACCGAGCTCGCGTGACACCGCCTCGGTGAGCTCGAGTAGCTCTTTGGACACCGAATCGAGTGTGGCCGGGGTGGCGGCGTTGGCCGGCAACACCGCCGCGACAACCAACGGCAGCGCATCCCCTCCGGTGAAGACAGGCGCGGCGACGGAGGCGATGCCGGGGATCAGGCCGCCGGAGGTGACCGCCACACCGCTGCGCCGCACCTCCTTTTTGATGCGTGCCATCTCCGAGGCGCTGGGCAGGCGGGGGTCGGCGGTCTCCAGCTGAGCGCGCAGGACCGGTTCGGTGAGTGTCTCCGGCAGATAGGCGAAAAACACCCGGCCGACCGACGAGGTGACCAGCGGCAGCGTGGCTCCGATGCGGACGGTGATGGGCAGCGCGTAGGAGCCGTACTCCCAGCGCACCACGACGGGGCCGTGATCTGACCACACGGCGAGGTTGACCGCGTGGGTGGTCCGATCGCGAAGACCGGGCAGATGCTCCGAGATCAGCGCGACCTCGTCCATCCGTCGCAGTGACTCGACGCCGAGCCGGCGCAGCGCCGGACCCATGTCGTAGCGGCCTGTGCTCGGCGACCGCGCGATTAGCCCGACCCGGTCCAAACTCACCAGGTAGCGGTGCACCTTGCTGGGGGTCATGCCGCTTGCGCTGGCCAGCTGAGTCAGCGTCATCGGGCAGCGGCCGTCCTCGAGCGCCCGCAGTACCTTCATTGCCAGCTCAACTGACTGGATGCCTTGGCGCGCGGGCGCAGCGTCGTCGTCCTCGATCGGCCCGGTGGGTCGCTTGCGTGCCACGACAGCACTATAAGGAACCACGACCGCGTTATCCGTGTGGCGACGCGTAGTCATGGGTGATTTGCTTGCACTCCAAGAAGTCCTCGATTCCGCCGAGCCCGCCCAGTCGGCCGATTCCGCTGGATTTGAATCCGCCCTCTTCGAACTCGACTGTCAGGTTTGCCCAGCTGTTGATGGAGATCAGGCCCGCGTCCAGTTGTCGCGCGACCCGCACGGGCAGATCGACGTCGCGACTCCAAATGCTGGCGCTGAGACCGTATTCGGTGTCGTTGGCGAGTGCGACGGCTTCCTGTTCGGTGTCGAAAGTTTGCACGGTCTGGACCGGGCCGAAGATTTCGTCCTGCACGATCGGCAGCGTCGAGTCGGGGACCGAGAGCAGCGTGGGGTGATAGAAAGCGCCGTCGGACAAGGCGGGCAGGGTGCTCGGACCGCCGCGCACGATTGCTTTGGCCCCCGCGGCGAGCGCCACCTCGACGGCGTTGTTGACACGATTGACCGACGCCTTGTCGATCATCGGTCCCATCTCGCTCGCGGGGTCGCTGGCCGGACCCGGGCGCACGTTCTCCAGCATCCCGGCGAGGCCGTCGATGAACTCGCCGGCGATGTCGCGTTGCACGAGCACCCGGCTGCCCGTCATGCAGAACTGGCCGGCGAACACCGTCGCCGAATGCGCGACGGTGGGCAACGCCTGGTCGAGGTCGGCGTCGGCGAAGACCAGGTGCGGCGTCTTGCCGCCCAGTTCGAGACCGACACGTTTGAAGCGCGCCGCTGCGCCTTGCGCGACCAGCCGCCCGGTGTGGGTGCTGCCGGTGAAGCTGACCACGGGCACCTGGGGCGACTCGACGAGAAGTCTCGCGACGTCCGAGCCGGATTCCACCACCACATTGACGATGCCCGCGGGAATCTCGCTGACGCCGGCCAGGATTTCGCTCATCAGTCCTGCGGTCTGCGCGGCCTGACCGGGCAGCTTGATCACCACCGCGCAACCCGCCGCCAGCGCCGGCGAGAACGCCCGGACCGAGAGGTAGGCGGGCGAGTTCCAGGGGACGATCAGCCCCGCCACTCCGACGGGTTGGCGAAGCGACATCGCCTGCCGCCCGGGCTGGGTATCGGTCACATGCCCGGCCGGATGCACGGCGAGGCCCGCGGCGAACCGCAGCGCCCGCGGAATGAAATGCGCCTCAAAGGCGGCTTCGCGGCGTAGCTTGCCGTTTTCGCGGCACAGGGTGTCGACCACGTCATCGAGGCGGTCGATGTAGGCATCGGCCAAGTGGCTGAGCGCGGACGCGCGCAACATCGCGTCAAGGCGCCACGCGCCGTCGGCGAAGCTACGGGAGGCGGCGTCGATTGCCGCCTGCCCGACTGCGGTGTCGGCCTGACAAAAAGTGCCGATCACCCGTCCGCTCGCCGGATCGATGCTCTGCGAGGTCTCGGCCGAGCTGACCCACTCGCCGCCGATCCAATGCCGCACTGAGGACGGCCCCGTCATCTCAATCTCCTTCTGTCGCGAACTAGTTGGGCGGATATGCGGGTGGTGGGTTGACGCCTCGCAGGATCCAGGCGTACCAGTCGAAGCCGTGCTCCAATTCGTCACTTGCGTCGTACTGCGGGCTGGGATCGATCGGTATGTCCGGTTCGAATGCGGCGGGACTACCGTCCGTGGGGATCGTGCGTGGTCGATCTTGTTGCCCGTACACCGCGACGACGACGGTGCGGTCGGGGCTGTTCTCGGACCACACGCCGATGCTGTTGTAGCGGCAGTTCTGCATGATCGCGAGGTAGGCGGGGTTGTAGTACCACTGGTTGATCAGTTCGATCCCGCTGATGGCCAACGCCGGGTTGATCGCGACGGTTTCGGCGACGTCGCCGCGAAATCCCGCGGCCGCCGCGCGGCCCTGCTGGACAGACCCGTCGGTGCCGGCATCGCCGTCGAGGGTCCGATTGTTCAGCATGTCCACGGCATGCCACTGCGCCGCCAGCTGCAGTCGGAGATCGATTCGCAGGTCGTTGGTGCACCCGGCCTGGTGTTGAACCGTGTAGACGTTGGCGACGACACCGTCGTTGAGCCGCTTGTTGTCCGCCTGCGCGGTGGGCGCCGCCGCGACCGCAACCGCAACGAAGGCCACAGCCGATCGAGAAAGCAACGGGTAGATCATGATTCGGCCTTTCTGGTCATGGCGCCGGTGGACGGTAGTGGGCGGCCGAGTTGCGCAACTGCCAGATCGACGCCGGGCACAGCTCGTTGACGGCCTGGGTGATCAGGTAGGACGCCTGGTACTCGTCGGTTGTGCCGAAGTCGGCCTTGACGTCCCCAATGAGGTCCGGGTAACCACGACCCGTGCCGACCTTGTCACAGATGCCCTGGCCGTAGCCGAGGGCGTCGGCGGCGGAAGTGAAACGGTAACCGGGCCCGACCATTACGTTGAACAGGTAAGCCGTCGCGTCGGCGGAGGCGGGTGGCGCAGCGAACCCGCCGACCATCCCGATGGTCACCATTGTCACCGTCAGTGCACGCACGCTAAATCGGATCGAATCCGGCGACCAACCAACGGCCACCGACTTTGTCCACGGTGACCCGAACACGTGAGGCGGTGTTGCTAGGTGGATCAGTGCCCATCGAGATCGTTTGATCGACAAAGACCAGAACCACGGCGTGGGTGTCGGAGGCGGAAACCGATGCCGCCGCCGGAACAGTGGCCGTCGCGGAGATCTGCTTCTGGCGCGAACCGGGAATCACAACATCGTGCGTCAGCGCGGTGTAGGAGTCTTTTAAGCTGCCGCTCAACCGGTCTCGCGCCGCCGCGAGATCGCGTTCGACGGTGTCGGGTCGGTAGGACAGCATGGCGATGGTGCTTTCGGTGGCGGCGTGGACGGACTCTATGCGGGCCGACTGGGAATCGCGGGCGGCGAACTCGCGCCACTTCAGGTAACCCGCGCCCAGCGTCAGGATCAGCGCCAGCACGGGCAACACACCGTAGGCGACCACCCTGCTCCGGCGGGAACCGGTCTGGCGCCGCGGACCCTCATCGGATTCCGTTGCGGTGCGGTCATTTCGGTGCCTTCGATTCTTCAGCCATTGTAGTCTCATGGGACAAACTCCACGTTCGATACCTTCGCGTTGTTGCCGACCCGTTGGACGCTGATGCGCATGCGCCACGCCCGCGGCTGCTGCTCGGCGGCTCCGGCGTTGGATGTTTTGACGGTCACCGCGACGAGGACTTGCGCTTGGTCGCCCTGTTGGGACTCCAAGGCTGCCTCGACGATGGTTCCTTCGGACTTGGATTGGGCCTGCCTGACCACGTCGATGAACGGCTGCGACCGCTTCTGAAAGTCGTTGCGGAACTGACCTGTTGCCGAATCGAGGATGCGCTGCACGTCGGCGTCGACCCGGGTGTAGTCGATGGTGGTCAGGTTCATCGCGCCTTGGCGCGCGACCTGGATGAACAGCTGATCCTGCTGCTGGGCTTGATGGGATTCATAGGTCCGATAACCCAGCCACGCGATCAAGCCCGACACGGCGATGACCGTCACCAATCCGATCGCCGCCGCCAGCCGAGTTCCACCACGCGCGCTGGTCTTTTCGCCGTTGTCTTGGACGGCTTCGTGCTGCGGTTCTTCCGCCTGTTCGTCGGTGTCCGGCTCGCTCAGTTCTTCGGCGGTGGCATCAGCATCGACTGCCATGTGTGCTCCTTCGGTGCGGCTTGGGATAGGTCGGATTGGGTGTACACGTGCCCGTCGGGACCGACGTAAGTGCCCGTGGCGGGGTCGTATTCGGCGGCTGCGATCGGCGCGGGTGGCGGCGGACCGCGGCCGGGCGGGGTACCGGGCGGCAGTTGCGGGATGTCCTGGCCCGACAGGGTTGCGTTGGGGTCGCCCTTCCAGTTGTATCCGTCGTTGAGCGGTACGTACTGCTGGTCGCTTTCGCACATCTTGACCGTCGGTGCCCGTTTACCCGGAACGGTCAGGCAGGGATAGTTGCGTGCACCGCGAACGTTGAACGACGAGTCCTGCGGCACCCGGCAGTACAGGTCGCCCGCCGGTCGGGCCGGGTAATCCTCGAAGCTCGCCACTCGCTGTTGTTGCGGCGGAAGGAAACCCGTGGTGCAGATCGGCGGGAGGTTCAGGTTGAGATTGAAGTCCAGAAACAGGCCCTTGTAAGCCTGTTTGGTGTTCATGTTGGCTGTTTCCGTGCCCTGCTCGACGGCCACCGCCTGCGGAAGCAGAACCAGCAACTGTTCGATCGCCGGCTGATAGGTGACCGCCACGTCGCCCACGCTGACCAAGTTGGCCAGCAGCAGCGGCAACGTGGGTTGCAGTCGTGCGAAGAGCCGACGACCTTCGTCGGCCGCCGCGCCGCCGTTGCGCAGCAGACCCGCGACCGAGGTGTCGCGGGAGCGCAACTGGTCGGTGATCGCGGCCACGTGCGCCGCCCACGCATCGATGGAGTCGGCGCTGCTGGCCTGTGAATTGAGGATCGGTTCGGCTTTGTCGATCACGGTGGTCACCGACGCCAGGTTCTTGTCCGCGTCGACGGCCAGGTCGGTGGATCCCTTGACCAGCCGCGACAAGTCGGGGCCCAATCCGCCTACGGCGGTGTAGCTTTCGTCGATCACGGTTCTGAGGTTGTTTTGCGGGATGGCGGCCAGGCCCTGGTCGGTGGCACCGAGGAGCGAGTCGATGTCCGGCGGGACGGAGGTGGCCGCGACAGGTATCACATCGCCGTCCTTCAGCGCGGGACCGCTCCCGGCGCGTGGCCGCAGCTCGAGGAACAGCTCGCCGATCGCTGACTGGCTATGGATCTGGGCTTCCAGCGCGGTGGGAATCTTGATGCCGGAGTCCAGCAGCAACTCCGCCCGCACACCTGTCTGCGTCAGGCGCACGCTTTGGACTCGGCCGACCTCGGTGCCGCGGTATGTGACGTTCGCGCTGGGGTACAGGCCGGCGGTGCGCGGCAGTTCGACGGTCACCGTATAGTGCCCGACGCCGAAAAGCACGGCGGGAGCGTTCATGTAGTGGAACGCCATGATCCCGCCGGCCAGCACCGAGATCACCGTGAAGATGACCAATTGGATTTTAATGCGTCGATCCAGGCGCATGTCAGGGCCCCTGATCGCGATGGTAGGGGACGATGAGCGGATTGCCGGCCGTGGCGGGACTGGGCAATTGACCGATGGTGCGCCCCCACTGCATCTCGAGCTGGGTGAGGTTGCCTTCCCACCGGGTGCCGGTGAAGAACGCCGTGTCCAAGCGGCTCAACGTCAGGTCGATGACCATGGTGATATTAACCGCGTCGCCGCGGACGAACTTGGTGATGTTCTCTTTGGGCCACGGGTAGGTGGCCAGCAGACTCAGCGAACGGGTCAGGGCTGGCCCGGCGTTTGCGAGTGAATCCAGAACCGGGGCAATGTCTTTCAGCTCGGCGACCAAGGCGTGTTTGGTCTGGTTGGCCGATTCGGCGGCCAGCGCGCTGAATTGGCCAAGCTTGTCCAGCACCTGGACCAGGTTGTCGCGCTGGTCCTTGAGCACCTGCAGCGCGTCGGGGATGGTGTGGAAGGCCTTATCCAGAGTTGGCTTGCGGCTGGCGAATTGACCGGTCAGATCGTTCAGGCTGTCGGTTGCCCGCAGGATTTCGCCCTTCTGGTCATTGAGGTGCCCGATGAATGTGTCGAGCTGCTGGATCAGGCCGCGCAGGTCATTCTCCCGCCCGGCGAACGCGGTGCTGAATGCTGTGGTGATGTCCTGGATCTGGCCGAGTCCGCCACCGTTGAAGAGCATCGATGCCACTGAGAGTGTCTGCTCGACGGAAGGGTAGGCGCCGGCACGCGCGAGGGGGATCAGGGATCCGTTGTGCAACCGGCCTTCCGGCGGTATGTCGGTGGGGGGTGCCAGCTCGACGTGCAACGTGCCGAGCAGGCTGGTCTGGCCGATCTTGGCGGTGGCGTTGGCGGGCAGGCTCACGTCGCCGTTGAGTCTCATGGTGACCAGGGCGTGCCAACCCTGTCGTTCGATCTTCGTGACGGTGCCCACCGTGACGTCACCGACCCGGACCCGCGAGTTGGGCTGAATGTTGGTGACGTCCGGGAGCTGAGCCTGCACCTGATAGGAGCCGGGCCCGTTGCCCTCGGTGCCGGGCAGGGGCAGGGAATTCACGCCGCGCCACCCGCAGCCGGTCGCGCAGGCGGCGACACAGGCCATCAGCAGGCTGAACGCTCTAAGGTGCAACGATTTTCGGGTCATGACCCGCCCTCCGGCGGAGCCATCAGGCCGCGTAGACCGTCGGCGGGGCTCGGCGTCGGGGTGGGTGCCGCGGTAGGCCCGGTCCCGGCCGGGGCTGACGGCGGCGGTGCCGGCGGGGCCTGCGGCCGGAAATCCGGACGCATCCAGTCTTCGCTGTAGGTCACCTCGTTGGGCCGGGCCTTGGCGTTCACGAAGGGATTCACCCCGATCGGCGGGAAGTTGTACTGCCGGTTCTTGATGATCGGCGCGAGGTACTGGACGCATAGTTTCGCCGACTGCTCGTTGTTGAGTCGGGAGGCGGCCTGAATTGCCCCACACAGGAAGCTGATCGGATTGTTGAAGTTGTTCAGACCGAGGATCCCGGTGATCGAGCCGTGCGCCGGATCCCAGATGTTGACGAAGTTTTGCAGCGCGTTGGGCAGCACGTGCAGCGTCTGTTTGACGTCATCGAGGCTGTCGCTCAGGGCCTTCGTGATCGACGACATCTTGTCGGTGGTGGCGCCAATGGCGCTGCGATTGTCGGCCACGAATGCGCTGACTTCGTTGACGGCGGTATTGAGATCGCTTACCGCATGGGCTATCTCGTCGGGGTCGTTGGCTAGCAGCCCGGTGACCGCCGCCAGATTTTCGTTGAGCTGGCGCATCAGGTCCGCGCTGTCGTGCAGCGCCGATGTCAGCGTCGACAGGTTTTTGACAGTGGAGTAGACGTCGTTGCTGTGATCACCGAGCACCGAAATCGCCTGTGACAACTTGACGATCGTGTCGCGAAGGTGTTCGCCTTGGCCCCGCAGGTTGGCGGCCGCGGTGTCGATGACGTCTCCCAGCGCGCTGGTGCCGTCGGGCTGGGCGGGTTGCAGGCTGCGACTGAGCTTTTCCAGCTGTCGGCGCAGATCGTCGAACTCCATGGGCACCGCGGTGCGACTTTCGGGTATCACCGCGCCGTCGACCAGCGCCGGCCCCGCGGTGTAGACGGGGGTGAGCTGGATGGCCCGCGAGGTGATCAGTTTCGGCGACAGAATCACGGCGTCGGCCTGGGCGGGGACCTTGTACTTGCTGTCGAACCAGAACGTGATCTTGGCGTGCTCGGGTTGCGGCTCGATGGTGTCGATCTTGCCCACCTTTACGCCGAGGATGACGACATCGTCACCGGCGAAGATGCCGTTGCTGTTGTCGAAGTAGGCGACAACGCGGGTCCGGGTGATGCCCGGCAGTGAGCGGACGGTGACCAGGCCTGCGGCGAGGATCAGCACCAACCCGATGGCCAGTCCAATCTTGGCGTGTCGGCGGGTCATCGGCTACCACCGGTCGGCGGTGCCGCCTCTCCGGGCGCGGGCACGAAGACCGGCCTGGGTGTGGGTTCGGGGACCGATTCCATTCCGGGAGGCGCGGCCGCGGGCGGGCCCGGGGGAGGTCCGCCGGGCGCCGGCGCGGGCGCCGGCTCCCGATATGGGTAGCGCGGGTCGCCGGGGTTGCCGGTGATCGCGTCGGGCAGCGTCAGGTTGGGTGGGCCGCCCTGGCCGGTGCGCGGGTACGGCACCGGTAGGGCGGGGGTGCCCGGTTGGCCGATGGGCGGGTCGGTGCGTTGTGAGGGCAACAACACGTTGGGATCCAGCCCCAAGTCGGAGAAGGCCGCGTCGACGAACGGCTGGACGAACTGGCCGGGCAGCAGATTGGCCACGTACGCCTTGAAGAAGGGGCCCGACGACACCGATTCGCCCAGCGACATCGCGTAGGCGTTGAGCAGTCTGATCGACTGCTGCACGCGCTGTTTGCGGTTGTCGACGACCGTCAGCACTTTGTCGAGTTTTTCCAGCATGGGCCGCAGCTGCCCACGGTTGTCGGCGATGAACCCGGACAGCTGTTTGGACAGCCCGGACACGTTGGTGCTGATCTGGTCCAATGCTGTGCTCTGCGTGCGCAGTTGAGCCAACAGTGCGTCGGTGTTGACGATCAAACCCGCGACTTGGTCGGCGCGCTGACCCAGTACCGTCGTCACCTTGTTGGCGTTGGTCAGTAGATCACGCAGTTGGGTGTCGCGCTCATCGAGGCTTTGTGAGAGTCGCGCCACCCCCTGGACCGCGGCCTGCAATTGGGGCGGGGTGTCATGAAACGCCTGAGCGAGCGTCTGCAGCGACGTGTTGACCTGATCGGTATCGAGGCCGCTGATGGTTCGGGACAAATCACCGAGGGCGTCGGGCAGTTGGTAGGCCGGTGTGGTGCGATCAAGCGGGATCGGGCCGGACAGCTGGCCGCCTCCGCGCGGGGAGATTGCGAGTACCTTGACGCCGAGCAGGCTTTTGGCCTTGATGGCCGCCTCGGTCCGATCCCCGAGGCGGATGTACTTGTCCACGTTGAACGTGACCAAAACGCGAGGGCCGTCCAACACGACATCGGTCACCGCACCGACTTGCAGCCCCGAAACCTGCACGTGTGCGCCGGTTGTCAGGCCGCTCGATTCGGCAAAGTAGGCCGAATACGTCGCTTTCTGCATAGTGAAGAACGGCAACTTGTCGTAGTTGAGCGCGCCGAGGACGCCAGCCGCGATCACCGCGGCGCCGATCGCGCCGATGACGGTCACGTTGCGTTCGGAAAAGGACTTCATTTTGGCGTGCACCGCCCGCTCGCCTGGCCCGCGAGTTTCACGTAAATCGGCTGGCCGCCCTTGCCGTTCAGTTTGAGCACAGCATCGCAGAGATAGAAGGTGAAGTAGTCGCCGTACAGACCCTGCCGGGCGACCGCCTGATACGCCTCGGGCAGCGTGTTGAGCAGGTCGTCGAAATAGTCGTGGTCGGCGTCAACGATGTCACTGGTCCGATCAGCCTGTGCGACAGTGCTTTTAAAGGGTTCGCGGGCCTGGCCCAGCAGATCGGCCAGCGATCCGGCGGCGGCGTTGCTGTATGCCAGCGAGGTTGAAATCGTCGATTTGCCCGCGGCCAGCCGATCGATCAGCTCGGACAACGACGTCACCGTCTTGTCGAGTTGTCGGCTTTGACCACCGAGCGACCCCAGCACGGTGTTGAGGTTGCCGATCACTTGTTCAAACAGCTGATCACGGTCGGCCAGGGTGTTGGTGACCGTCGCGGTCTGGGCGACGAACGAGGTGAGCGCCGCACCCTGACCCTGAAACGCCTGGATCAGCTGGCCGGTGAGCGCGTTGACTTTATCGGGGTCCAGCGCCCGGAACAACGGGCGAAAGCCACCGATCACCGCGTCCAAGTCGAGCGCCGGCTCGGTGCGTTGCATCGGGATCGTCTGTCCCGGAGTGAGTGTGGCGACGCCGCCGGTGCCTTCTTGCAACTGTAAGTAGCGGTCGCCGATCAGGTTGTCATATCGGATCAGCGCCCTGGTGCCCTGGGTGAGGACCACACTGTCGTCGGCGGAGAATTGCACCACCGCAATGCTTTCTGAGTTGTCAGGGCCGGTTGGCTTGATCGTGATGTGCTTAACCTTGCCGACCTCGACGCCGGCGATGCGGGTGAAGTCGCCCGTCTTCAATCCGCTGACGTTGGTGAACTCGGCGTAGTAGCTGTTCTCGGGTTCGAATCGCAGCCGGGCGAACACCATCAGCAGTCCGAACGTTGCCAGACCGCAAACCACGACGAAGACCGTCAGGCGCCACAGTGCGCCCACCATGTTGTCCCTCATGGCGGTGGTGGTCCCGGTTGCGGTGCCGGCGGGTAGATCGGGGCGCCGTCCGGGCCGTACAGCGGCGCACCGTACGGGGGTGCGCCGGGATATGGGACCGGACCGATTGCGGGAGGCCGGTTTCCGTGGATGGCCGGGGGTTCGGGTAACCCGCGGGTGGTCGGGAAGTAGTCCACCCACCAGGGATGCCCGATGCCAGGGTTGGGGCGAATGTCCAGGCCGGTTCCCCATCCGGTGTTGGTGACCAGGGCCCGGACCGGGTAGTTTTTGGCGACCTCGGGCAGCGATCCGCAGCCAGGTTTGCCGCCGGGTCCGCCCTTGGCCGCGACGATCGGCAGATTGTCCGGGTATCGGTACGGGTCGTCGCCGAACAGGAAAGCGTCGTCGATGACAATCGTGCTGCCGTTGCCACCCGCCTCCTGGTATCCGCCGTTGTCCAGCGTCCGTTTGGCGCCCTGCAGTAGGCAGGTGTATTCGGGGTCGTACTTCGCCAGCAGATCGGTCGTGGGTTGCAGCGTGTTGATTGCCCGCACCAGGTTGTCGCGGGCCGGACCGATCAGTTCGATCCCGGACTGCGAAAATCCGATGGCGTTGAGCAGCAGGTCATTCAGGTCACTGGCCTGGCGGCTGATCGTGGTGCTCGTGGTGCCGGCGGCATCGAGGGTGTCCAGGATATGTTGGGCCGCCGCGCTGTATGCGTCACCGGCGCCGGCAAGTGCGCGCCAGTCGTCTCGCACCGTCTCCATTCGGGGGTTGACCGCCGTTAACACATGATTGGCCGCGGTCGTGGCCATGCCGATGCGGTCCCCGCGGCCGCGGACCGCCTCGGCGACCGCAGTGAGCACCGCATTGAGCTTGGGTGGGTCGATCTGCTTGAGGACATCGACCAGTGTCTGAAACACCGTATTGACTTCAGTGCTGACGTTGCGGGAGCGCAGCACGGCTCCCGCCGAGATGTGCTGCGCGCTAGGGCTTTCCGGATAGATCAAATCGACGTATTTGTTGCCGAACACAGTGGTCGCACGAATTTCCGCCTGCACATTGGCAGGGATGTACCTGACCTGATCGGGAAACAATTCCAGCGTGAGGCGTACCGGATCACGCCCGCCCTCCACGCCGGATACCCGGCCCACGTCGACGCCGCGCAGCTTGACCTTGGCACCCGACTCCATCACCAGACCGGAGCGCTGCGACGTCAACGTCACGGGCACAAACGTTTTCAGCGTCCCGGCGAACGAGGCCAGGCACAGCCAGACGAACGAGACGACGACGACCAGCAGGATTGCCGTCCACCACGCGGGAGAGATGCGGAGCTTTCGTCGATCGGCGTTCATGGCGTTAACCCGATAGATGGAAGTTACCGGACTGCCCGTAGACGGCCAGTGAGATGAGCACTGTCAGCAGGCCCGACGCCACCAACGAGGTGCGCACGGCGCGGCCAACGGCCTCCCCGACGCCGGCGGGGCCACCGGACGCCGTGAAGCCGTAGTAGGTGTGCACCAGCATGATGACGACGGCCATCGCCAGCGCCAGCAGCAGCGACCAGACGAGGTCCATCGGATACAGAAAGGTCTTGAAGTAGTGGTCGTAGACGCCCGCCGACTGGCCGTAGACCATCGTCGTGCTCAGCCGTGCCGCCGTGAACGCCGCGAGCACCGCCACGCAATAGAGCGGGACCACCACGATCACACCGGCCACCAACCGGGTGGACGCGAGGTACGCGATCGAGCGGATCCCCATCACCTCGAGGGCGTCGATCTCTTCGTTGATCCGCATGGCGCCCAGTTGGGCGGTTGCGCCGGCGCCTATGGTGGCCGCCAGAGCCACCGCCGCGGTCAACGGCGCGGCCAACCTGACGTTGAAGTAGGCCGACGCGAACCCGGTCAACGCTTCCACGCCAATCTGCGAGAACTGGTTATAGCCGGCGACGGAAACCAACGCTCCGGTGGTGAGCGTCAAGAATCCGACAATCACGACGGCGCCCCCAATTACCGCTAGAGCGCCGGTTCCCAGGCCCATCTGGGCGATCAGCCGCAGCATCTCGATCCGGTAGCGCCCTAACGCGTCGCCTGTCGCGGCGAATGTCCTGGCATAGAACTGGGTCTGGGCGCCGACCCTGTTCCAGCCAGTCGCGAAACGCCGCAAGGCGATGGTCAGCCGCGGCAGACGCGCGGGCGCGATGGTCATGCGCGGCGCCTCACGTGGTGGCCTTCATGCCGACGGCGGTAGCGATAACGTTGATGGCGAACAGCGCCGCGACGGCGTAGACGACCGTCTCGTTGACGGCGTTGCCAACCCCGGCCGGGCCGCCACCGACGGAAATCCCTTTGTAGCAGGCGATTAACCCGGCCGCCAGCCCAAACAGCGCGGCCTTGACTAAAGCAATTGCCATGTCGGCGATTCCGGTCAGGACGGTCAGCCCCGCCGCATAGGCACCTGGGGTCACGTGTTGGACAAACACCGAGAAGAAAAACCCACCGAGAAGACCGACAGTGATGACCATCGACGACAGCAGCATCGCAACGATGGTCGCGGCCAGCACCCGGGGTACCACGAGCGCCTGGATCGGGTTGATGCCCATCACCCGTAGTGCGTCCAGCTCCTCGCGAATGGTGCGCGCACCCAGATCGGCACACATGGCGGTGGCGCCGGCGCCGGCCACCACCAGCACGGTCACGATCGGACCGACCTGCGTGACGGTCGCGTAGGCGGCGGTGAGACCGCTGAAATCGGCGGCACCGAACTCCGACAACAAGATATTGAAGGTGAAGCCAACCAGGACCGTGTAGGGAACGGCCAGCATCAGGGTCGGTAGCAGCGACACGCGCGCGACGAACCACGACTGTAAAACGAGTTCCCGCAATGCGAATGGCCGTTGCGGTATCGCCATGAGAACGTCGAGGCCCATGGCGAAGAAGGCGCCGATCGCTGCGACCGGTCGCGCCGCGAAGGACGCGGTCATGACCGCGTGCCCCTGTCGGGACCCGCGCTGCGGCACTGTGTCCGGATCTCCAAGAGTCGTCTCATTTCACAATAATGCATTGACTTTACTAATATTCCAAAGGTGGTTTGAGTGTGGAATGACCGGCGGGGGTTGTCAATACCCGCGACGCAATTGCCGGGGGCACGCCGGATGTGGCTCGACTGGTGTGGGCGGCGGTCATCAGGGCGGCGAGGTCCTCGGGGGCCAGGAACGACGGCGACGGAGGCGGACCCCAGTTAAACAGTCCCCGTGCGCCTTCCAGGGCTTCCGGGGTCCAGGTCTGGTCATCGACGATGCAATCCATGTCCGAGTAGTACTCGGCGAAGTTTCCCGCCGGATCCTTCAGATACCAAAAGAAGTTCGAGCCGGCGTGGTGGCGGCCCAATCCCCAGACGTGACGCTCCGGGTGACCTTGCAGCATTGCCGTCGCGCCACGACCGATTTCATCGATGTCGTCGACCTGCCAAGACGTGTGATGCAAAAACGCGACGGGCGCGTTGAGCACGAGCACATTGTGATGGTCGGTGGAGCAACGCAGGAATGCGCCGGTGTCCTTGATCAAGTCGCTGACCTTGAAGCCGAGCCCGTCGACAAAAAAGGCCTTCGTCGCGGCCAGGTCGGTGGTGCCGATCACGGCGTGACCGAGCTTGCGGGGCGACACAGGACCGGTGCGCAGGACGCCGGGAGCTCGGCATCCGATCCGCTCGGGTCGGCCCGGGCCGTTGTACGGAGTCGCGGGGGTGGGCGGTTGCCGGACGCGTTCGTTGATCTCGACCGTAGCCCGCACGCCGGTCACGATGTCAACGCTGGTGACACTCCGTTCATTGCGGGTGGCCTCCGCTCCCAGCCGCTCCAGGTTGCGGGCGATGCGACCGATGTCGTCGGCGTCGTCGGCGCCCAACCGCAGCTCCACCAGTCGGCGGGTCGGCGCGTGCACGATGCGCAGCTGGCGGCCGCCGTCGCGGGTGGATAGCCAGCCGTCCGTTTCCGGGCGCAATCCGAAATCGGCATAATAGGTGGAAGTTTGGTCGACGTTGGGTACGCCGATGGTGACCGAACCGAGGCGGTGTAAGCCCATTTAGCGACGCGCGCTTTCGCTGGTGTCGGCTACGAAGGTCTGATGCAACGCGCCGATGCCTTCGATCCAACTGTCGAGGTGCTCTCCGGGCTGGAGGAACCGCGGGGGCGTCCGCCCGACACCGACGCCGGCCGGGGTACCGGTGAAGATCACGTCGCCTGGATACAAGGTGACGTTGCGCGATAGCGCGGCGATCAGCTTGCTAATTGAGAAGAGCAGGTCGCCGGTGCGGCCTTTCTGCATTTCCTCGCCGTCGATTTCGCAGCGCAGCTCCAGGTCGTCCGGGTCGCGAAATTCGTCCGGCGTGACCAGCCAGGGGCCTTGGGGCGAGAATCCCGGGAAGGATTTGGCCAGGCCGAATTGCGGTGCTGGGCCGCGCGTTTGCGACACCCGCTCGGAGATATCCTGGCCGACGGTGAATCCCGCTACGTACGACATGGCATCGGCCTCATCGACGCGGCCGGCCAACCTCCCCATCACCACCACCAGCTCGACTTCCCAGTCCACGTTGCCGCCTGCGGGCAGGACGACTTCGGTATCCGGACCCGAGAAGCTGGAGACGTACTTGGTAAAGATCGGTGGCGTGTCTGTTGGAGAATCGAATCCCGACTCGGCCGCATGGGACCGGTAGTTCAAGCCGGCGGCGAAAACCTGTGCGGGCGTGGGTGACGGCGCACCCAGGCGGCCGCGATCGATCGCGACAGCACCGCGCGACTCGTGGGCTTCAAGCGCAGAACCCCACTGGACCACCTGCCTCCAATCTCGGTACACCGCCGCGAGATCAGGACCGAATCGGCCATTGGTGGCTTTAGCGATGTCAAGCGCCAGTTCAGATCCGGACTCGCCGATCACCAGGGCTGCGCGGTTGTCGAGATTAGCGAGACGCATGCATGCTCCTCTCGGCGCACGTGTGCACGAACGCCAATTGCTTGTAGTGAAGTGCGGCGCCGACCAGATGGTGGTCGATGCAATGCCCTACCCCGTAGACGATCTCCGAACCCACATCTTGCCGTGCCGAGAACTTCGACAGGAAGATTTCGCGAGCCTCAGGTGACCCGTCCCAGAGCGCATCAAACTCAGCGAGCGCATGATAGATCGGCACCGTGATCGCCGGCGCCACGGTGTCGAGACGATCGGAAGCCCATTTCGGTGCGGCAGTCAGTTCCGTCATCGGGGCGGGCGCATACGAAGTGCGCGCGGCGGCCAGGCCAGCGGGGGAATAGGTGTCTTCGGGCCCATACCAAAGCATTTCACGCTCTGCGAGTGGTACGTCAACGATGCCGGACAGCGGCAGCGATCCGAGTTGTTCGGCCGCCCCGCCCTGCGGTATCCGTGCGCCCATGCCGCTTGTGGCGAGCCCGATGAGATTCCAGGAGGGAGGTGCTGTGGCCTTTTCAGAGGCCTTTTCAGAGGCCTTTGCAAAGGCCATCTCGAAGGCGATCATCCCCCCGACGGAGTGGGCGACCATCACGACGTGCTCGGACGGGGAGAGCAGTTCATCGAGGGCGGCGTTGAGCACGCGGGCTTGCTCGGAGAATGCGTAGTCGTAGTCTTCGGGCGGCTGTCCGCTGTCACCGTAGCCCGGGCGATCGATGACGAGGACGCTGAAGCCGTTGCGGTTGGCGATATCAACGAAGGACCCGGCGTCGGAGCCGGCGACTTCGAAGTACCGTCCGCTAAACAGTCCGCCGTGCAGGGTGACCACCAGGGGTGCCCCGGGCACTGGCTCGGGAGTCGGATGCAGGCGGCCCGCGACGAGGGTTCCGCCGACTTTTGCGGTCAGCAGTTGCATGTGCGTCACTCTCCGTTCTGTGCCAATGTCACGCCTGTGCCGAGTCGAATTGTGGGAACAGCTTGATCGCGTTCGCCCGCTCGACGTTGGCCAGCCCGGCTTCGCCCCATTCGGTGAATTTGGCCAGGCTCGCAATGTTTTTCACGACCGTCGGCTCCGGGGCCGCCGGCCAGTCAGTACCGAACAAGATGTGGTCGCCGCTGGTGACTTCGAGGGTGGGCAACAGTGAGTGGCGGCTGCCCGCCAATGCTGTCTCGTAGTAGAGGCCCCGCAGCGTGTCGGCGACATGGGCGGCATCGATGTCCGCGTCGCGCGGGCCGCGCCCCATCCCGGTGTGCTCACCGATCCGCCACCCCAGAGTCGGTAGCACCCCGCCACAGTGCGCAAGGATCAGCGTCAGTTCCGGGTGGCGCAGAAAGACGCCGGAGTAGATCGCATCCGTGATCGTTCGCGCTGTATCGCAGGGAAATTCGATGATTGAGCTCGGTCGCCCGAATCCCAGCACATTGATGTGCGGGCACTCTGCCGGGTGCACGAAGGCCGGAACTCGCCGCCGTGCCAGCTCGGCCAGAATCGGTTCGTAGAATTCGCCGCCGAAATAGTGTCCGAGTGCATTGCTGGACAGCAGCACTCCGTCGAGGTGTAGTACATCGAGGGCATAGCTGATTTCGGCGAGCGCATGGTCTGGATGGTCGGCGGGGATGGCGGCGAATGCGCCGAACCGGCCGGGACGGTCGCGGATCAGCGACGCGAACTCCTCGTTGACCTCACGGCAGAACCTGACAGCAAATCCCGCATCGCCGGACCGATCCGCGAAAGCCCAAGGTACGGACAGGATCTGGGTGGCGATGTGATGACGGCCCATGAAGTCCGTCGCCGCCTGTGCGTCCCACCGTGCCGACATTCGATAGCCGCCAGTGAGGGTGAACCCGGAGTCGAACAACCGTTGCACCGCGCCTCCGAGGTAGTGCGTGTGCACGTCGATGCGGGTGTTAGTCATCTCGGACCGCCTCTCCCGGGAACGAACGCGTCGTGGTCCTCAAGCATGTGATCGCGCCGGTTCGATTCCCGCGCACCAGACACGCTCGATGTTGCGGGTAGCGCGGATATCGGTCAGCGGATCGCCGGCTATGAGGACCAGGTCGGCGCGGCGCCCGGGCGCGATGACGCCGCGGTCGTCGAGGCGGAAGTATTGGGCCGGCATCGAGGTGGCCGCGCGCAGCGCGTCACGGGTGGAAAGGCCTGCATCGACGAGAAGTTCGAGCTCTTGGTGCAGGCTCTCACCGTGGGGTGGCGAGAAGGGGACGCCCGGTGTGGCGTTCGCATCGGTCCCGGCGAGTATCGGTATCCCGGCCCGGTACATCTCCGTGACCGTCGCCCGGGCCGCCTCGTAGTTGAGTGTCGGAGCGGCCACGGTGTCCACGATGCCTTTCATCATGGTCAGTGTCGGGATGGCGATCGTTCCCGCGGCGACCATTCGCGCTATCACCGATGCGTCGAGGACTCGGTCGATCGGGGTGTGCGTGATCATGTCGGATCCGGCCTCGATCGCCATCGCAAAGGTCGGCGTGGCCGTCGCATGGACGACGGTCGGTGCGTTGCTGTTATGGGCAGCCGCAACAAGGGCTTTCATGATGGACGTGTCGGGCCCGGGGAAGTCGGCGATGATCTTGATGTAGTCCGAGCCATCGGCGATCCGCCCTTCGACGAACAGGGCGGCCGCCTCCGGGCTGTCGACCAATCCTTCGGCGGGAAACCCAGGAATCCGACTGTGGTTGCTGCCGGAACTGGTCGCCGGGGTACCGGCACTGCGGATGTCGGTGCTCCCGACGTGTCCGCGCAGCGCATCGACTCGCGCAGGTGGCCAGGTGGCCATGTCCAGCGCCGTGGTGACTCCATAGGCGCAGAGTTGGTCAAGGGTCTCAGGCCCGTGCAGGTGTATGTGGGCATCGATCAGGCCGGGCAGTAGCACGCCGCCGCCACCGTCGATCACTTTGGCTCCGGTGGGGTCGGTGCCGATCACGCCGTTGTCAATCACGACGGTGACCTGTTCGCTGAGCCCGGTGCCGTCGAAAACCCGGACGTTGGTGAGAGCCGTCTTGGCGGCTACGTCGGATGTGGAAGTCATCGAGTGTCCAATGCTGTGAGGTCGGATCTTGCACGAAGTTGATAGGCCTGGCTGATGGCCGGAACCAGTCGGGCGGCCGCTTCCGGATCGGCTTGTTCGGCAACAAGTTTGAGGATTTCAGCACTGCGTCGCTCAGCCGGAATCGCCGCCCCGCGTGCGGTGATCAACGCGTGGAAATGCGCATGATTTTCGCAGAACGTCATGAGATATGTGGCGGGCGCACCAGTGACCTCGGTGAGCGCGGCGGCCAGATCGCGGGCCCGGCGGCCGAACGAGTCGCTCTCGGCATTGTTGAGCCCGGTGAGGCGCTCGACATGGCGGCGAGCGCGCAAGACGATCCAGCCGGGCACCTCGAGCCCGGGCGCGATCTGCGCCGCCCACATTTCGTCGCGGAAAACGACCGAGCTGTCGTCGGCCTGTTCCATTGCGCAGATTGCGCACCCGTGTGCTGACATCGGCGAGTCAGATCAGTGGGGTGATCTGATCGTCGCGGCCCAGCAGCGCCTTGCCATAGACTTCGTAGCCTATCGCCGGGGTTACCACGGCGTGTCGGGCTCCGACATTGGCGTCCCGCCAAATCCGTTGCAGTGGGTTCACATCGGCGAAGCTGGCGGCCCCGTGGGCGCTGAGCAGAATGTCGATGGCCTTGGTGACATGTTCGAGGACCCAGCCGGTATCGGCGCGTACCCGGGCGCGGGCGAGCGCGTCGGGAAATGTGCCCTTGGCGGCTGCGGTGTCGATGTCTTCGGCGGCGCGATACGCGTGCAGGTGCGCGGTGTCGATCATCATCGCGGCTTGGGCGAGTTGCAACTGGAACGCCACCGAATCGGCCTGGGCGGTGTAAAAGGTGTAGGAGATAGGCTTTTTGGCCGCTTTGCCGCGGACGATATCGAGAGCCTTGCGGCCCATTCCCAGCTGCGGACCGGCCAGCACCAATGACAGCAGCGGAACGAACGCAGACCGGTAGAGCGTCTCGCCGGTGTGTTCGGTGGCGTAGTTGCCGCCGAGCACCTGAGGCACCGACACGATTCGGTGCTCGGGCACGAAAACGTCACTGGCGATCAGGCAGTTCGAGCCCGTCGACTTCATTCCCGCCACGAACCACGTGTCTTCCACGTCGAGGTCCGTGTAGGGGATCAGCGCCAGTCCCTGGTCGATCGCCTCGCCGGCTTCGTCAGTGATTGGGATGCCGAGCACCGCCCAGCTGGCATGCCAGGATCCGGAGTTGTAGTACCAGCGGCCGGTTACCCGGAAACCGCCGTCGACTTTGACCGACTCGGCGGTCGGGGCAAGCACGCCGGAAACCTTGGCGCCTGGGGTCTGCGCCCATACGTCGTTCTGGGCGCGATCGGGGAACAACCCGGTCATCCATGCGCAGACGTTGCACAGCGTGACCACCCAGGACGTGCCGCCATCAGCCTCGGCGACCGCGGCCGACACCTCGAGCATCGTGCGCATTGATGTTTCATAACCCCCGTAGCGGCGCGGTTGCGCGATTTTGAAGACCCCGGCTTCGGTGAGTGCGGTGATGGACTCCTCCACGACGCGACGGTCGGTCTCGCCCTTGGCGGCGTTCTTGGCGAGCATGGGCTCCAATTGGCGGACCCGCTCGACTAATTCGGCGGTAGTGGGCACGACGGGCGCGTCGATAGTCGTCATGGTCCGACGATCCTCTCGGTAGTGCGGCTCAGTTTGAGCACGCGATGATGTGGTCGACGATCGGGCGGCGCGGTCGGTCCGCATGCCGGGAATGGGTGCCAAAGGTGCGGTGGGCGTACACGAGTGGCGGCAACTGAACGTGTTGGGCGCGGGTGATCAGGCCCAGTAGCAACAGGTGGTCGCCGCCGTCGACTGTCTGATAGAGATCACAGGCGATCCAACCGGCTCCGCCTTGGATGCGCGGCAATCCCGCATCGAAATACCATGCGGTGCAAGCGAATCGGTCGACGTCGCGACGAGCGAACTGCATGGCCAGTTCATCTTGACCATGGCCGAGCAGGTTGACGCCGAATCTGCCGACACGCAGGATCCGTTGCAGCAGTGTTGATGTGCGCTCGAACGCGACGGTGATCAGCGGCGGATGCAGTGACAGGGCGGCGAACGAACTGACCGTTGCACCCCGCGGAGTTCCGCCCTCGCTGGTGGTTACGACGGTCACCTGCGTGCAGATGCCGGCCATCAGTTCGCGGGTGCGCTCTGAGTCGATGCCGTCGTGGCGGTGCATGCGTGCCGCCTCCTTCATGGAGTCCCGATGAGCACGGCCAGTGGGTCGGGAAGTGTGTCCTTCAGGGCCCAGCTCCTCGCGGTGAGCTCTTCGACTGCGGCCCCGCCACGACGGGCGGCGAGCATCGCTTCGGGGTCGAACGCGGGACCGACCGAATCGGCCGCGTACTCGGCGCCGTGCATGTATGCGGTGGCCTGCTCGGGCTCGGCGAAGTTGTCGATTTGCATCTCGACGAAGTTGCCGTCGGGATCCTGGTAGTACATCGATGTTGTGACGCCGTGGGCGATCGACACCGCCGGCCGAACGTCCTTGTCGCGCAGCAGCACGTAACGATCCAGCAGGTCGTCGAGTCGGGCAAAGGTGTAGGCGACGTGGTGCGTGCATGCGGTGGCCAAGGACTTGCGCTCCAGCGGCGTCGGCGGCGTCAGCAGTGCCACTCGGTGGTGCTCGTCGTCGAAGGTGATGAAGCACAAGGCCGCATCCTGGTAGACGACATGCCCGTCGAGAACCGCGCAATACCAGTCCCGCATCTGGTCCGGCTGGCCGGTTTGGAAGACGACATGGGCGAACTTGGGTTTAGCCGCATGCAATTCCGGGGGCAATTTCGGGCTCCTTCACTGCGGGCATGTCCACCTACGTGACCGACGTTAGGTGCGGCCAAACTCGGGCAAAATCCGAATTGCGAGACGGCCTGTCCGCTATGCGACCTGGTTAGTGGCCCCGATCGGTTCGCCGTTTTGTGTCCGTTGACGGTCGAATGAGCCGTACCATGAGCCCTAGAAAGCTAAAACCACGAGGTCAGCGATGTCTGTGCTATCGGAGCGACGCAAGGTCGTCTGTGTAACCGACGATTTTGACGTTTACCGCGGCGCAGTCAACGGCATCTACTATCCGGCGCGCCTGGAATTGGCGCAATCGAATACGCGACTGTCCAACGCCACGATGTCGGCGATCAGGCTGACCGACATCACCGTCGGTATCGTCCGGTTCGGGGCCGAGGTCTTCATCGACCCCGGTGACCTGGGCGGCTATCACGTCGACCTGCCACTGTCGGGATCCGTCGCAACCACTTGCGGCGATCAGGATTTGCTGGCCACACCCGATTGCGCGGCGGTCTACAGCCCGGGGCAGCACACCCTCGTCAGGTCCTGGAGCGCGGACACGACCCAGATCAGCATCAAGATCCACCGCGGCGCCTTGGAGGGCGAACTCGGACGCATTCTCGGTCGGCCCGTCGACGGACACGTCCGCTTCGACATCGGCTTCGACATGACCACCCCTGCCGGCCGCCGCTGGTGGTCGACCCTGATGATCCTGGTCGACGCCGTGGCCAGGCCCGGCTCTGTTCCCGACGCCGCATTGTTGGCGCAGACCCGATACCTGGAGCGCGCGCTGATTGCGGGACTACTTGCGGGCCAGCCCCACAGCATGACCGAGGCTATCGGCGGGACATCGACCGACTCCACCCCGGCGTCGCTGCGCAAAGTGGTCGAACTGATCGCGGCCGCACCAGGTGCCCAGTACACAATCGGCGACTTGGCCCA
The DNA here is from genome assembly GCA_963758775.1 of uncultured Actinomycetota bacterium. Lineage (GTDB taxonomy): Bacteria > Actinomycetota > Actinomycetes > Mycobacteriales > Mycobacteriaceae > Mycobacterium. Next base: position 30,687 of record CAVWWU010000006.1, on the reverse strand, counting down.
GGCGGCCGGCGTCGGCGTACGACAACTGCAGAAGCTGTTTCGCGATCGGTTCGACATGAGCCCGGCGCAGTACCTGCGAGGTGTGCGCCTGGACGGGGTCCGGGCGGATCTGATGGACAGTTGCGACACGGTCAGCGATGTCGCTTACCGGTGGGGCTTCAACCATCTCGGCCGATTTGCCCGGCACTACGAACAGAAGTTCGGAGAGACGCCATCACACACCCTCAGACAGCGCGGGTAGCAGGCGATCGATCAGTACAAACGCACGCACGGATAACCGAGGAAACCGGCCTTGAAGGTCCGCTCGAACGGGGCCAGCACGCACGCTTCGTGCCTGCGGGTCAGTCGTGTCTGAATGGTGTTGCTCGAGAACCGGATCCGGTGCGCCACTCGACGAGCTCGCGGGGAAATTGTTGCGGCGGCACGCATTTAGGCGTGTCAACCCGTCGCGGCGCATCCGCTCAGTTTGTCTCGGGACGTCGGCGCCGACCCGTCAGTCGTTGGGGTAATTCCTTACTGCCCAACGGGTTAGAGGTGCATGACGTCTTCTGCGTTACGGTGTGCGATCGCACTTCGCTGATCCTCAGTGAGCTGCGCTTGCTCAAGGAACTCCGTCACGTTGTCGCGGATGATATAGGGGAAGTCTTCGGAATAGATGAGGCGTTGGGCGCCGATCTCGGCGACGATGAAGTTCAGCTGGTTCTGGTTGAACATTCCGGATGGCGTGACCCAGACTTGCTCGCGGTAGTACTCGCTTACCCGACGTTCGAGGTGGGGACCTCCCCAGCCGATGGCCTCGTCGAGTCGATCGAGCCAGCCCGCGACGAATTCCCCCCAATGGCCACTGAGCAGCTTCAAGTTGGGGTGGCGATCCAGCGCCCCCGACAAGATCAGCCGCAGGAGGTGAACACCCGCCTCGGCATGCCAGCCAAAAGCCGGCCCGGAAAACAGAAAATGCAGCGAAGCCGGCCAGTGGCCGGCGTAATAGGCGCCAGACACCGGGTTTTCCGGTACACCCGGATGAATGTAGATGGGCAAATCAACTTGATCGGCTGCAGCCAGGACCGGGTGGTATCGCTCGTCGTCAAGGAACAATCCACCGCAGCTTCCCGAAATCAAGGTTCCCACGAAGCCCAACTCGTTGACGCATCGCTTGAGTTCGTCTGCCGCCGCCGCGGGGTCATACAATGGGAGGGTCGCAAATCCCCGGAACCTGGTGGGGTGCTCGGAAATCTGTTGCGCGAGTGCATCGTTGACTTTTTTGCATAACGGTACTGCCTCCGGACTAACGAGGTTGCCAGGACTGTTAGCGCCGTGAGAAACAACCTGCACGTCGATGCCAACCTGGTCCATGTGGGCCAGGCGGTTGCCGCTCAGCCGCTCTGCTGAGTCCCGGTCTGGCATGAAGTCGCGAAGAAAAGTGCCGAAATCCTCATCAGGAACGATGGGCGCTGACCCGGTCAGTTCGAGCACGCGTGCGACAGCGCCGGGATGATGAAAATGTTCTTCGACGGTGATGATGCGCAACGAATTATCCCTTTCTATGCCGAGAATGACCCACGTCGTCGGAGGCTGTGGACGAAGATCATCAAGGCGGCCAGATCCTCGGGCACAACGAAGGACGCCGGTGGGGGCGGGCCCCCCTTGTACAGTCCCAGGCTCCTTCCAGCGTCTCCGGAGTCCAAAGTTGGTCCTCGATGATGCAATCCATGTCGGAGTAGTACTCGCTGAAGTTGCCGGCTCTCCCCATCAGGTTTGCAGCAGCTTTTGGATCAAGGCTGTGACCGCCTTGGGTTGCTCCATCGACCAGAAGTGACCGGCATCGATGTACTCGACGTCCACGCTGGGCGCGTTGGGGATGTACTCACGCGCGTCCTTATAAAATTCGCGTGGCTGAGTCTTGCTGTCGTATCCCTGGAGGATCATTATCGGGCAGCTCCATGCCTGCATGAGATGTGTGCGCCGCCGCAGCCATTCCTGCCTGAACGAGCTCGAGTTGAAGTAGCGAGGCACTGCCTCGTTGACACCTGGGTAGGCGAACTCCTGAATTGTTCGCCGCATCTCGTCGTCGGGAACGGGATATTTGCAAATCCAGGTGTATACCCAGGTAACAAAGTAGGCGGGATCGTCCATCAGCCCCGTGCGTGGTGCATTGGCGAACAGTGCGCCTTGCGGCGCCAGGTCAGGATGGAAATGGTAGAGGTGTTGTTCACCGCGGCCATATCGCAGCACCCGTTCTGGGTGTTTCGCGGCGATGAAGTCAGCTTGGACCGTCCCACGGTCGTGAGTCACCAGGTTGAACTTGTCTAGGCCGGCCCGACCGATTGCATCCAGTAGTTGGTCTGCGGCAGCCTCGTGGCGATAGTTGCCGACTTTCGTGTCGGACTGCCCGTATCCCTTCAAGTCGAAGGCGATACAGCGATTTGTCGCAGACAGCGCGGCCATCTGATGGTGCCACTGGTACCACGCGTCGGGAATTCCATGCAGGAATACGATCGGTTCGCCCTGCCCAGCTTCGACGTAGTGGAACCGGACGGTTTCGTCGTCGCCGGGCACGTCGACAAAGTGGTGTGTGAAGATCACACCGTCGAGGACTTCGTGGTCGCCTTCGCTGTCGAACGGTCTCGGCGCCACGGGCCCCAATTTGGCAACCCGAGCCTCAATTTTGTCTGTGGGAGGCAGAAATCCCTCCAGAACTTTCTTTGCCCGTGCCGGGATTTCCGAGTATTCGATTGCGTCAACGGCTGTCATCTGTTCGCCCTATCTGTTGCTGTGCCAGCGCTATTTGCTCCCACGCGCGGGATGTCACCGAAGGCGCTGTACGTGGTTTTCCGACTAGCGCATCAACCCGATCACATCCGCTGTGGGGCCGACGCTAGAGCCGGTGGAGCAGACGGAATATCCGTTTTGCGAGATTGCTTGTCCGCCGTGCGACCACCGTCGGACTGTTCGACCGTTGCTCTTGGATTTGCCCTGTACAACTAACCCAAATTCGGTGACACGCCATCGCGTACGCGGTGACAGAAAGTTTAGGCGCGACGGCCGCTCTCGTCGGGTAGTAGCCGATCTATCAGGGGCGTGAGGCGAAAGTCCACCAGCTCGCGCATCACCAGTCCGGTGTTGGTGCGCTTGACCCCCCGAATGCTCAGGATGTGTCCCGCCACCCGATATAGGTCGTCGGCGTCGCGTGCGACGACCTGAATCAACAGATCGGCCACCCCGCTCAGGCCATGGACTTCGACAACTTCGGGAACTTCGGCCAGCGCGGCGGCCACCTCTCCCAACAGCCGTTGCTTGACGTTGGTTAACACGAACGCGCGCAAGGGATATCCCAGGAAATCGGGGGTGATCGTGCGTTCGAACGACGCCAGCACCGAGCCCGATTCCCAGCGCGCCAGTCGCGCCTGCACGGTGTTGCGCGAGACTCCGATCCGCTCGGCGAGCGCAATTGTGGACGCGCGTGGGTCGCTCGTCAGTGCGCTCAACAAACGTGCGTCGACAGAGTCGGCGGTGCTTCGGGTTGACATTTTGTTGACCTCGCAATCCGCGCGTGGCGCACAGGCGTGCAAATTGCTCAAATTTTAGAAGGTCGATTGCCGTAATGTGCGGCTACTGATCCACTGGATTGGCCATCTGCCAAGGAGATGACCATGTCTTCCCCTGTTTCTCTGCCTTCCGCGCTCCCAGTGAGCAGCCCTCACATCCACCCCCTTCTGGAGATCGAGCAGCGGCTGCTGTGGCTGTCGACCGCGATGATCCATCACGCCAACCGGGTCCGGCCGAACCCCTCCGGGCTGAAAGTCGGCGGTCATCAGGCGTCGAGCGCGTCGATGGTGTCGATCATGGCCTCGCTGTGGTTCGAGCAGCTGCGGGCGGGTGATCGGGTGTCGGTCAAGCCGCACGCGTCGCCGGTGCTGCACGCGATCAACTATCTGTTGGGGGGTCTCGACGAGAAATACCTGACGATGCTGCGCGAATTCGGTGGGCTGCAGTCCTACCCCAGCCGGTCCAAGGATCCCGATCCGGTGGACTACTCAACGGGCTCGGTGGGAATCGGTGCCACCGCACCCATTTGGGGTGCCGTTGCGCGTCGCTATGTGAACGCGGCGCTGGCAGATACCGGTTCGGGTCGCCAGTACTCGATCGTCGGTGACGCCGAGCTTGACGAGGGTGCGGTGTGGGAGGCGGTGCTGGACACCTCCGTCGCCGAACTCGGCGAGATCGTCTGGATCGTCGATTTGAACCGGCAGTCGTTGGATCGGGTGGTCCCCAACATCGCAGCCGGCCGACTAGAGCGGATGTTCGACGCCGCCGGGTGGCAAGTGATCACCGTGGTGTTCGGCAAACTTCTCGAAACGATATTCGTCCGACCGGGCGGTATCGCGTTGCGCGACCGGATATTGCGGATGCCTAACCCGGAGTATCAGCGGTTGCTACGTTGCGATGCCGACGCGTTGCGCTCCCGGCTGCCCGGGACCGGGCCTGATTCGGCAGTGATCGATAGCCTGGTGTCCGAGCTCGACGACACCACGCTGCTACGCGCGATTCGTAACCTCGGGGGCCACGACCTCGACGCACTGCGCGATGCCTATGCCCGGATCGATGACAGCCGCCCAACGGTGATCATCGCCTATACCATCAAAGGTTATGGCCTTCCTACCCAAGGACATCCGCAGAATCACTCCTCGCTGCTGACGGTCGATCAGTTCGACCAGCTGGCCGCACAACTCGGCATGGACGCTGAGCGTCCATGGCAACGGTTCGACCCCGACAGTCCCGCGGGACGGCTATGCGTCGCGACAGCAGCCCGGTTGCGCCGTGATGAGAGCCCTTGTGCGGCAACGCCGCCGGTGCCGACCGATATCGGGCGCACGCCGTCAGGCACGTCCACGACGCAGGCTGCGCTCGGCCGTGCCCTGCTCGACCTGACCCGCGAGGCGCCCGAGGCAGCCAAGCGAATCGTCACTGTGAGCCCCGACGTCAGTTCGTCGACGAATCTGGCCGGGTGGCTGAACAAGGTGGGTGTGTGGTCGCCGACGGAACGGCGCGACTGGTTCGCCGACGACGCCGAAACGATCATGCACTGGCGCGAGCGACCTACGGGTCAGCACATGGAGCTGGGCATCGCCGAGGTCAACCTGGTGGGCCTGATGGGCGAGTTGGGCTCCACCTGGAGCCGTTGGGGCCAACCGCTTTTCCCGATCGGTGTGCTCTACGACCCTTTCGTCGAACGCGCGCTCGAGCCATGGTCCTTCGGAATTTATGCGGGCGGCCAATCCATTCTGGTCGGCACCCCCGCGGGGGTCAGCCTGGCGCCGGAGGGCGGGGCGCATCAATCGATCAAGACTCCATCAATCGGACTCGAGCAGCCGGGATGTGTGGCGTACGAGCCGGCATTTGCGGTTGAAGTGGAATGGGTTCTGCTCGACGCCATCTCCCGGCTCGGCCGCCCGGATGGCAGTTCGTCGTACCTGCGGCTGTCCACCCGCCCGGTCAACCAGGCGTTGGCAGCCGTGCCGACTGATCCGGCCGCCAGGGACCGGCGTCGACGCCAGGTGCTAGCCGGCGCATATGTCTTGCGCGCCGCTCCGCAACCTGCCGTGAGCATCGTCGGCATGGGACCGATGATCACCGAAGCACTGCAGGCCGCAGAACGATTGGCGGACTTGGATATTGCAGCCGAGGTGGTGTGCGTGACCAGTCCCGGCCGGCTGTTTCAAGCGCAGCAGGCACGGCACGGGCTTGCCGAGGCGCCGACGTGGATCCTCGACCAGGTCTTCCCGGCGGACCTGTCGGCACCGATGGTCACCGTTCTCGATGGTCACCCCCACACGCTCGCCTTCCTTCCCGCCATCAATAAGGTGCCCGCCGTGTCGTTGGGAGTCAGCAGGTTCGGCCAGGCTGGCGGTCTCGAGGACGTCTACCGATACCACGGCATCGACGCCGATTCCATCGTCAGGGCTGCCCTGGACCTCGCCGAATAGTCACCGCGGTTCACCGGCGCCGGCGACCGTCACCGACTTGTCGGACCCTCGTGATGTCATGTCGTCATGTCGTTCAGCTGGGGAGCCGAGGCGGGTGCCGTGCTGCGGTCCGACACCCGCGGCCTGCTGCGCGTTCTGGGCGGCCCCGGCACCGGTAAGAGCAGCCTGCTGGTCGACGCCGCGGTCAGCCGAATCGCTGCCGGGGTCGATCCGGAATCGGTTCTGCTGCTTACCGGTTCGGGCCGGCTTCCGATTCACGCGCGTACCGCGTTGACCACGGCGCTGCTGGGTTCACGCACCCCGGGCCCCTGGCGCGCCGCGGTCCGCGAGCCGCTGGTGCGCACCGTGCACAGCTACGCCTACGCGGTCCTGCGGCGGGCCGCCGAGCGCGCCGGGGACGCTCCTCCGCGCCTGCTCACCAGCGCCGAACAGGACGCCATCATCCGCGAGCTGCTGGCCGGTGACCTCGAAGACGGTGCTACCGGGTGGCCAGAACATCTGCGGCCCGCCCTGGGCACCGCCGGATTCGCTACCGAGCTGCGCGACCTGTTGGCCCGCTGCTCCGAACGCGGCGTCGACCCGGCCGAGCTGGAGCGCCTGGGCCGCAGGCGCCGCCGACCGGAGTGGGCCGCCGCAGGCCAGTTCGCGCGACAGTACGAGCAGGTGCTGCTGCTGCGGTCGGCGGTCGGGACGGCGGCACCGCAGGCGACGGCGCCCGCGCTGGGTGCCTCCGAATTGGTAGGCGCCGCGTTGGAGGCCTTCGCGGTCGACCCGGAATTGCTGGCGGCCGAACGCGCCCGGGTCCGCGTGCTGTTGGTCGACGACGCCCAACAGCTCGACCCGCAGGCGGCTCACCTGATTCGGGTGCTGGGCGCCGCCACCGAGCTGGCGCTGCTGGCCGGTGATCCCCACCAGGCGGTGTTCGGCTTCCGCGGCGGCGAGCCCGCCGGGCTGCTGACCGACGACGGTCCGTCGATCACGTTGACCGAGTCGCATCGCTGCACCCCGGCCGTAGCGCGCGCGATCAGCGGCGTCGCGAGCCGGTTGCCCGGCGGCAGCGGCGGCAGGCACATCGACGGCGCCGGAAGCGACCACGGATCGGTCACGGTGCGGCTGGCCGCGTCGGCGCACGCCGAGGCGGCGATGATCGCCGACGCGCTTCGCCGCGCGCATCTCATGGACGGGGTGCCCTGGTCGCAGATGGCGGTGATCGTCCGCTCAGTGGCACGTGCCGGCTCGCGGCTGCCGCGGGCGTTGGCCGCCGCCGGCGTCCCGGTGGCCCCGACTTCCTTCGGTGGTCCGCTGTCCGACGAGCCCGCGGCGCGGGCGCTGCTGACGGTGCTGACCGCCACCGCCGACGGGCTCGACGGTGCCAAGGCTCTCGAGCTGCTGACCGGTCCCATCGGGCGCGTCGACCCGGTTTCGCTTCGTCAGCTGCGCCGAACGCTGCAGCGCGCCAAGCCCATCCGTACGCCGGGCGAATTCGGTGACCTGCTGGTGGAGGCGCTGGCCGGCGACGCACCCCTGACCGGTGCGCTGCGGCGCGTGCGTGCGGTGCTGGACGCGGCCGCCCGCAGCGACCGCGACGGCCAAGACCCGCGCTACACGCTGTGGGCGGCGTGGCAGCGGTCCGGCCTGCAGCGTCGCTGGCTGGCGGCCAGCGAGCGCGGCGGGCCCGGCGGCGCGCAGGCCACCCGGGATCTCGACACGGTGACCGCGTTGTTCGACGTCACCGAGCAGTACGTGTCGCGCACGCCCGGGGCGTCGTTGCGTGGACTCGTCGAGCACATCACGGCGCTGCAGGTGCCCGGCGTGGCCGCCGAGCCCGCCGACGGCGCGCAGCAGGTCAGGGTGCTCAGCGTGCACGCGGCGCTGGGACACGAATGGGACCTGGTGGTGATCGCCGGGGTGCAGGATGGCTTGTGGCCGAACACGATTCCGCGCGGCGGTGTGCTGAACACCCAGCGGCTGCTCGACGTGGTCGACGGGGTCACCGAGGACGCGTCCGTGCGCGCGCCACTGCTGGCCGAGGAGCGCCGGCTGCTGGTTGCGGCGATGGGCCGGGCCCGGCGCCGCCTGCTGGTGACCGCGGTGGACAGTGAGTCCGACGCGGCGGCCGAGGCGGCCGCCCTCCCGTCGCCGTTCCTCTACGAGCTCGCCGCCTTCGACACCGCGGACCCCGATTCGCTGACGCCGCTCAGCGCGCCGCGGGTGCTCTCGGCGGCGGCGCTGGTCGGCCGGTTGCGCGGTGTGGTGTGCGCGGCCGACGGGGTGGTCGATGACGCCGCCCGGGTCTGTGCGGCAACGCAATTGGCCCGACTGGCGCAGGCCGGCGTGCCGGGCGCCGACCCCGCCGGCTGGCATGGACTCACGCCGGTCAGCACCGACGACGCGCTCTGCGCGGCCGCCGATGCCGTCACGTTGACGCCGTCGACCCTGCAGGCGCTGACCGATTGCCCGCTGCGCTGGCTGGCCGAGCGGCACGGCGGCACCGACGCCCGCGATCTGCGGTCGACGATCGGCTCGGTGCTGCACGCGCTGATCGCCCAGTCGGACAAGACCGAATCGCAGCTGCTCAACGAGCTGGAGCGGGTCTGGCAGCAGCTGCCCTTCGAAGCGCGCTGGCATTCGGACAACGAGCTGGACCGCTACCGCGCGATGATCCAGGCCTTCGTCGAGTGGCGAACCCAGAGTCGGCACGAGCTGACCGAGGTGGGCGTCGAGGTCGACGTCGACGGGGTGCTCGGGGTACGCCGCGAGGGCGGCGGCGAGGTTCGGCTGCGCGGCCGCGTCGACCGGCTGGAACGCGACGCGGCCGGCCGCCTGGTGATCGTCGACGTCAAGACGGGCAAGACACCCGTCAGCAAGGACGACGCCCAACAACACGCCCAACTCGCGATGTACCAGCTGGCGGTCGCCGAGGGCCTGTTACCCGCCGGTGCGGATACGTTGGAGCCCGGCGGCGCCCGCCTGGTCTATCCCGCCAAAACCGGGGCATCGGGAGTCGTTGAACGGCAACAGGATCCGTTGACCGCTGCCGGGCGCGACGAGTGGCGCGACCTAATTGGTCAGGCCGCCGACGCGACCGCCGGGCCGCACTTCATCGCCCGGCGTAACGACGGGTGTGCGCATTGCCCCATCCGGCCGTCGTGTCCCGCCCACGCCGAAGGAGCGGCGCAGTGACGCGTTACAGCCCGACCGAATTAGCTTGTGCCCTAGGGCTTTTCCCGCCCACCGAGGAGCAGGCCGCCGTCATCGCCGCGCCCCCGGGGCCGCTGGTCGTCATCGCGGGGGCTGGTGCGGGGAAGACCGAAACGATGGCGGCGCGGGTGGTGTGGCTGGTCGCCAACGGCTACGCCGAGCCCGGTCAGGTGCTGGGGCTGACGTTCACCCGCAAGGCGGCCGGTCAGCTGCTGCGCCGCGTGCGGTCCCGGCTCGCGCGGCTGGCCGGCGTCGGCCTGGGCGCGACCGGCGCGGCACCCGTCGAAGCGACCGACAGCCCGGTGGTCAGCACCTACCACGCCTTCGCCGGTTCGCTGCTGCGGGACTACGGCCTGCTGCTGCCCGTCGAACCCGACGCCCGGTTGCTCAGCGAGACCGAGCTGTGGCAGCTGGCCTTCGATGTCGTCAACGGCTACGAGGGCCCGCTGCAGATCGGCAAGACGCCGGGCGCGGTGACGTCGATGGTGCTGCGGCTGTGGGGTCAGCTCGCCGAGCACCTGGTGGACACCGACCAGCTCCGCGACACCCACCTGGAGCTGGAGCGGCTGATTCACCACCTGCCCGCGGGCCCGTACCAGCGCGAGCGGGGCCCCAGCCAGTGGCTGCTGCGGCTGCTGGCCACCCAGACCGAACGCGCGGAGTTGGTGCCGCTGCTCGACGCGCTCGCCGAGCGCATGCGCGCGGCCAAGGTGATGGACTTCGGCGCGCAGATGGCCTCCGCGGCGCGGCTGTCGGCGACGTTCCCGCAGGTCGGTCAGGACCTGCGCAGCCGCTACCGGGTGGTGTTGCTCGACGAATACCAGGACACCGGGCACGCCCAGCGCATCGCGCTGTCGGCGTTGTTCGGCGGCGGCCGCGATGACGGGCTGGCGCTGACGGCCGTCGGCGACCCGATCCAGTCGATCTACGGCTGGCGCGGGGCCTCGGCGACCAACCTGCCCCGCTTCTGCACCGACTTCCCGCGATCCGACGGCAGCCCCGCGCCGACCCTGGAGCTGCGGACCAGCTGGCGCAACCCGCCGCGGGCCCTGCATGTTGCCAACGCCATTTCCGCCGAGGCCCGACGGCGATCGGTCGCCGTCCAGGCGCTGCGCTCGCGTCCGGACGCCCCGCCGGGCACGGTGCGCTGCGCGCTGCTTCCCGATGTGCGGGCCGAACGGGAATGGATCGCCGATCACCTGCACACGCGTTACCGGCAAGCCGACGCCGAGGGCGTCGGCCCGCCCACCGCCGCCGTGCTGGTGCGCCGCAACTCCGACGCCGCACCCGTCGCGGATGCCCTGCGCGCCCGTGGAATTCCCGTCGAGGTCGTCGGGCTGGCCGGCCTGCTGTCGGTTCCCGAGGTCGCCGACGTGGTGGCCATGCTGCGGCTGGTCGCCGATCCCACGGCCGGCGCCGCCGCGATGCGGGTGCTGACGGGTCCGAGATGGCGCCTCGGCGCCCGCGATATCGCCGCGCTGTGGCACCGCGCGGTCACCCTGGGCGGGGGACGGCCGGCCGAAGTGACCACCCCCGAGTCGATCGCCCTGACAGCCGGGCCCGACGCGGACACCGTATGTCTGGCCGACGCGATCAGCGATCCCGGCCCGGCCGACTTGTATTCGGCCGCCGGATATCAGCGCGTCTGCGCGCTGGCCGGCGAATTGCGTTACTTGCGTGGTCAGTTGGGCCACTGCGTGCCCGACCTGGTTGCCGAGGTGCGCCGCGTGCTGGGCGCCGACTGCGAGGCCCGGGCCGCGGCCGCCGCAGGCTGGACCGGAGCCGAACACCTCGACGCGTTCACCGATGCCGTCGCCGGCTACGCCGAGCGCGCGACGGCCAACGCTCCGTCGGTCGCGGGGCTGCTGTCCTATCTGGACGCGGCCGCCGAAGTCGAGAACGGTTTGGCGCCAGCACAATTGGCCGTCGCGCGGGACCGGGTCCAGGTGCTCACCGTGCACGCCGCCAAAGGGCTGGAGTGGCAGGTGGTGGCGGTGGCCCACCTGTCCGGCGGGGTGTTCCCGTCAACGGCGTCGCGCAGCAGCTGGCTCACCGATGCCGCCGAACTGCCGCCGCTGCTGCGCGGCGACCGCGCCGAGGCCGGCGCCCTCGGCATACCGGTTCTAGATACCTCGGACGTCACCAATCGAAAGCAGCTGTCGGACAAAGCCTCTGACCATCGTCGCCAACTCGACCAGCGGCGCGTCGACGAGGAGCGCCGCCTGCTGTACGTCGCCATCACCCGCGCCGAGGACACCCTGTTGATGTCCGGCCATCACTGGGGCTGCACCGGGATCAAGCCGCGCGGCCCGTCAGACTTTCTGTGCGAACTCAAAGATGTGATCGACCGTTCGGAAGTGGCCGGCGATCCCTGTGGGGTGGTGGAGCAGTGGGCGCCCGCGCCCGCGCACGGAGAGCGAAACCCACTGCGCGACAGCCTCGTCGAGGCGATGTGGCCCGCCGACCCGCTGGCCGGGCGCCGCCGCGACGTCGAACGCGGCGCGGCGCTGGTGGCCCGAGCGATGTCGGGCGACACCGCCTCGGTCGCAGACGTCGACGGCTGGGTGGCCGATGTCGACGCGCTGCTGGCCGAGCGCGCCAGCGCCGCACAGCCGCCGGCCGGCGCCCTGCCCAGCCAGTTGTCGGTCAGCGCGCTGGTGGATCTGGCCCGCGACCCGGCCGGGGCGGCGCAGCGGCTAATGCATCGGCTGCCGACTCGGCCCGACCCGCATGCGTTGCTGGGCAGCGCTTTTCACGCTTGGGTGCAGCGTTTTTACGGTGCCGAGCGACTGTTCGACCTCGGTGACCTGCCGGGCGCGGCGGACTCCGACGTCGGTGACACCGAGGAATTGGCCGCGCTGCAAGCGGCATTCACCCGATCGCAGTGGGCGATGCGCACCCCCGTCGCGGTCGAGGTGCCGTTCGAGATGCCGGCCGACGACACCGTGCTGCGCGGCCGCATCGACGCCGTGTTCGCCGACGCCGACGGCGGCGCCACCGTCGTGGACTGGAAGACCGGTGAGCCGCCGCGCGGACCGGAGGCCCTGCGGCAGGCCGCCGTCCAGCTCGCGGTCTACCGGCTGGCGTGGGCTGCGCTGTCCGGATGCCCGGCGTCCTCGGTGCGCGCCGCCTTCTACTACGTCCGCACCGGCGTCGCCGTCGTTCCCGACGAGCTGCCCGATCCCGCCGAGCTGACCGCGCTGCTGGCCGTCTCCGACGGTCACCACAGCTAGATCGTGGTTACATAGGGGACGTGCGCTGGGTTGAGGTGACGACGGGCAGACGTGCCCGGCGGTAGGTTGCGGCGGCTCAGGCGGCTGGATCAGACGCTGACCAGCCAACCCGGTCACCTTCTGGTCGGTGTGCTACGCATCCCCGAAGACCACGTCAGCCCGGGACGGGTGATCACCCGCCGAATGGTCATCGCGCTGGGGGTGCTGTTCGCCGCTACCCTCGTCGTCTACGCAGACCGCGGCGGATACCGCGACGTGCGCCCCGACGGGATCACCTTCATCGACGCCCTCTACTTCGCGGCGACGTCGCTGTCGACCACCGGCTACGGCGACATCACCCCCTACAGCGAGACCGCGCGGCTGGTCAACACCCTGGTCTTCACGCCGCTGCGGATCGCCTTCCTGGCCGTCTTGGTCGGCACGACCCTCGAGGTGCTGTCCGAGCGGTCCCGGCAGGCATGGAAGATTCAGCGTTGGAGGAGCAGAGTGCGCAACCACACCGTCGTGATCGGCTACGGCACCAAGGGCAGAACGGCCGTCGGCGCCCGACTCGGCGATGAGGAGGCCCAGGGCGAGATCGTCGTCGTCGACACCGACCGCACCGCGCTCGAACACGCCGCGACCGCCGGGCTGGTGACTGTTCACGGCGACGCCACCAAATCGGATGTGCTGCGGTTGGCCGGCGCCCAGCATGCGTCCTCGATCATCGTCGCCACCAACCGCGACGACACCGCCGTGCTGGTGACGTTGACCGCGCGCGAGCTTGCGCCCAAGGCCAAGATCGTGGCGTCCATCCGCGAGGCCGAAAACCAGCACCTGCTGCAGCAATCCGGCGCGGACTCGGTGGTGGTCTCCTCCGAGACCGCGGGCCGGCTGCTCGGACTGGCCACCACCACGCCCAGTGTGGTGGAGATGATCGAGGACCTGCTGACCCCGCACGAGGGCCTGGCCATCGCCGAACGGGAGGTGGAGCAGACCGAGATCGGCGGATCCCCACGGCATCTGCGCGACATCGTCCTCGGCGTGGTGCGCGACGGCCGCCTGCTGCGCATCGGCGCGCCCGAGGTGGACGCCATCGAGGCCACCGACCGGCTGCTCTACATCCGGCAGACGGGGCATTAGCCCGTGGACTTCCAGCTGACCAGCATCCCGTTGCTGTCGCGCGTCGGCGCCGACCGGGCCGATCAGATACGCACCGACGTCGACGCGGCCATCGCGGGATGGGCGGATGCGGCGCTGCTGCGAGTGGATTCCCGCAACCAGGTGCTGGTCGCCAACGGCAGGGCGGTGCTCGGCACGACGGCCGGGCTTGGTGACAAGCCGCCGCCGGACGCGGTTTTCCTGGGCCGCATCGAGGGTGGCCGCCATGTCTGGGGCGTCCGCGGCGTGCTGGAAGCACCCGAGGACCTCGACGTCGAACCCGAGGTGCTCAACCTGCGCAGTCTCGGCCCGATCTTCGACGACACCAGCAGCCAACTGGTGTCGTCGGCCATCGCGCTGCTGAATTGGCATGACAGCGCACGCTTTAGCGCGACCGACGGCTCGCCGACCAAGTCGTCGAGAGCGGGTTGGTCACGCGTCAACCCCGTCACGGGTCATGAGGAGTTTCCCCGCATCGATCCGGCGGTGATCTGTCTGGTCCATGACGGCGGTGACCGCGCGGTGCTGGCTCGCCAGGGGGTGTGGCCCGAGCGGATGTTTTCGCTGCTGGCCGGGTTCGTCGAGGCCGGCGAGTCGTTCGAAAATTGCGTCGTGCGCGAAATCCGCGAGGAAATCGGCCTGACCGTGCGCGACGTGCGTTATCTGGGCAGTCAGCCCTGGCCTTTTCCGCGCTCGCTGATGGTCGGCTTCCACGCCCTTGGTGACCCCGGCGAAGAGTTCGCCTTCAACGACGGGGAGATCGCCGAGGCGGCCTGGTTCACCCGCGATGAGGTGCGTGAAGCGCTCGCCGCCGGTGACTGGTCCAGCGCGTCGGGTTCGAAACTGCTTCTGCCCGGGTCGATTTCGATCGCCCGAGTGATCATCGAATCGTGGGCGGACGGCGACTAGACCCTGCGGAAACGCCTGGCATTAAAATAACGTCGCACGGGGGCTCCGCAACGACGACGCAATGAAGGACCGTCCGTGAAGAAATGTCATAGTCGCCGCAACAAGTTCGCACTTGTGCCGCTGGGCATCTGCGCAGTTGCCTTCGCGGCACCCGCTCACGCCGACGTGCCGGGGCTGGCTCCGTTCGTCGGATCGTGGGTCGGCATGCGGCAGGCGCTTGTCATCGACAGCAACGGCAACGGTCACTTCACCTACGCGGACTTCAATGCCTGCCCGAGCTGTCCGGCGGCCTCGGTACGCAGAGCCGTTGCGACCTTCGCGTTGACCTCCGTGTGGGGCGACACGGCCAACGGAAACATCCTGAGCGACACGGGTCAGGGCGGCAACGCCGGGCCGATATCGGCCACGTTCATGCCACAGCCTTATGGACCGACCATTCAACTCAACGCGGGCCCGGCGACCGGCCTCTATTGCGCCCCGGCAGCCGCCAAGAACTGCGGCGCTTGACGCTAGTTTGTGATCTCGGCCAGCTTCGCCTTGACGTCGCCCAGGCTCGGATTGGTCAGGGTCGACCCGTCCGTGAATTTCACCGTGGGCACCGTCTTGTTGCCGCCGTTGACCGAACCGACAAATTCGGCGGCCGCGCTGTCGTGCTCGATGTCGACCTCGTCGTAGGCGATTCCGTTGGCCTTGAGCACCTTCATCAGTCGATGGCAGTAGCCACACCACGACGTTGAATAAATGGTGAGCGCAGCATTCGTCATAGCCCGATAACGTAGCCCGGTAACGATGCATTCCGTCCACCGGGGAGGTGATTGGCCGCGTGGCGCTGCACCACGTTTGTCGGCCGTCACTGCCAAGATGGAGCCCATGCCGATGGTCGCCGATCCACTGACCGCCGGGCTGGACGACGAGCAGCGCGAAGCCGTCCTGGCTGCGCGCGGGCCGGTTTGTGTGCTCGCGGGCGCAGGAACGGGCAAGACCCGCACGATCACGCAGCGCATCGCGCAGCTCGCCGCCAGCGGTCACGTCGCCCCGGGACAGGTGCTGGCGGTGACGTTCACCCAGCGTGCGGCCGGGGAGATGCGGTCCCGGCTGCGGGCGCTGGAAGCCCAAGGGGCCACCGCCGGAATCGGCTCCGTGCAGGCGCTGACGTTTCACGCCGCCGCGCATCGCCAGCTGCGGTACTTCTGGCCGCGGGTCATCGGTGACACCGGCTGGCAGCTGCTGGACACCAAGTTCGCGGTCGTGGCCCGCGCGGCCAGCCGCAGCAAGCTGAACACCAGCACCGACGACGTGCGTGACCTGGCCGGTGAGATCGAGTGGGCCAAGGCCTCGCTGATCGGTCCTGAGGAATACCCGGCCGCGGTGGCCGCCTCCGGCCGCGACATCCCACTGGACGCCGAAAAAGTGGCGACCGTCTACGCCGCCTACGAGTCCCTCAAGGTCCGCGACGAATCGGTCACGCTGCTCGACTTCGACGACCTGTTGCTGCACACCGCGGCAGCGATCGAGAACGACGCCGCGGTGGCCGAGGAGTTCCGCGACCGCTACCGCTGCTTCGTCGTCGACGAGTACCAGGACGTCACCCCGCTGCAGCAGCGCGTGCTGTCGGCCTGGCTGGGGGATCGGGACGACCTGACCGTCGTCGGCGACCCCAACCAGACCATCTACTCATTCACCGGGGCCTCGCCGCGCTTCCTGCTCGACTTCTCGCGACGGTTTCCCGACGCCACGGTGGTCCGCCTGGAGCGCGATTACCGGTCCACGCCGCAGGTGGTGTCGCTGGCCAATCAGGTGATCGCCGCGGCCCGGGGCCGGGTCGCGGGCAGCAAGCTGCAGCTGACCGGCCAGCGCGAACCGGGCCCCGCCCCGACGTTTCACGAACACACCGACGAACGCGCCGAGGCGGCCGCGGTGGCTAAATCGATCGCCGCGCTCATCGAATCCGGTACGCCGCCGTCGGAGATCGCGGTGCTGTACCGGGTCAACGCGCAGTCCGAGATCTATGAGGAGGCGCTGACCGAGGCGGGCATCGCCTATCAGGTCCGCGGCGGCGAAGGCTTTTTCAATCGCCAGGAGATCAAGCAGGCCATGCTGGCGCTGCAGCGCAGCGCGGAGCGCAGCTCCGAAAAAGGCATGGAAGGTCCGCTACCCGAGGTGGTCCGGGCCGTCCTGGAACCGCTGGGGCTGACGGCCGAGGAGCCCGACGGCACGCGCGCCCGGGAACGCTGGGAGGCGCTGACCGCGCTGGCCCAGCTGGTCGACGACGAAGTGGCGCAGCGTCCGCACCTCGAGCTCGCGGGGCTGGTGGCCGAACTGCGCACCCGTGCCGACTCGCGGCACCCGCCGGTGGTGCAGGGCGTCACGCTGGCGTCGCTGCACGCCGCCAAGGGCCTGGAGTGGGACGCGGTGTTCCTGGTCGGGTTGGCCGACGGCACGCTGCCCATCTCGCACGCGTTGTCGCACGGCGCCGAGAGCGAGCCCGTCGAGGAAGAGCGCCGGCTGCTCTACGTCGGAATCACGAGGGCCCGAGTGCATTTGGCGCTCAGTTGGGCATTGGCGCGCAGCGCCGGCGGGCGGCAGAGCCGCAAGCCGTCGCGGTTCCTGAACGGCATCGCGCCACAGACCCGCCAGGATCCGACGCAGAGCAAGGGCCGTCGCAACCGGGGCACGGCGACGCGCTGCCGGATCTGCAACAACAACCTCACCACGCCGGCCGCCGTGATGCTGCGGCGCTGTGAAACATGCGCCGGTGACGTCGACGAAGAACTGCTGCTGCAGCTCAAGGACTGGCGAACCGGCGTCGCGAAAGAACAGAACGTGCCGGCCTACATCGTCTTCAGCGACAACACGTTGATCGCGATCGCCGAGATGCGCCCCGACGACGACGCGGCCCTGATCGCGATCCCGGGCATCGGTGCCCGCAAGCTCGAGCAGTACGGCCCCGACGTGCTGGGGTTGGTCCGCGGCCGCGCCTGAGGCGCAAACGCGCTGGTCAGAAAATCGTTTGTCACGGTCGCCTGCTACCATCTACCCTCGAACGCGTTCAAACTGGCTGGTGCTTGAGAGGAGGTGGCCACGTGATTAACCGCGACGTATCCGGTGTAGCAGTGGTTGCCGCCCGCCTTGCCCATGTCGCGCCTGCCGCCGCTATGACGGCGGCCGCGGGTAAGCACCACGCTGCCGCCGCGACTGACGCGTCCGTGAATCGGGGTCATCACTAGATAACCCGACACCCAATGGCCACGGACCCGAAGTCACAGGATCCGTGGCCATCGCCTTTGGGAGAGCCTCCCGACCTGGTCCGGATCACCAGAGAGACAGCCACCAGACCAGGAAGCAGGTGAAAAGGACATGTCGGATTCGACGGTCCCTAGACAATCGTTGCCGGAGTTGCCATGTCACCTCGGCGATCCCGACCTGTGGTTCGCCGACAGCCCCGACGGTCTGGAGCGCGCCAAGACGCTGTGCGCGAGCTGCCCGGTCCGGCGCCAGTGCCTGACCGCGGCGCTGGAACGCGCCGAACCGTGGGGCGTGTGGGGCGGTGAAATTATCGAACGCGGAGCGATCGTCAGTTACAAACGCCCGCGCGGGCGCCCGCGTAAAGAGGCGGCTTAGACAGCGGCGGTGTCGGGCTCGGCGAACCCGGGCACCAGGTCCAGCATCAGCCTCCTGATCGGCACGTGCGCATCGAGCTGGCAGAGGATGGCGGACACCGACGCGACCACCCGCATCGGAATCGCGAGCTTGGCGGGCATGTCCATCTGGCGTGCCATCTTGATCTGCGCCACCGATCGGTCCAGTTGAACCGCGGTCATCTTCTGCAACCACTTGCGGGTGTAGTGGAACACCTCGACCTCGACGGGCTCGACGTATTGGCGCAGCATGTCCACGATCTCGTCGACCGGCACTTGTTGTCCGCGCTGGATGAACCCGGCCTTCTGCATCGTCAGCATCAGCTGGTCGTAGTTCTTGTCGCGGGCCAACCGAATGCCCAGCCCGAGCTCGATGGGCAGTCCGTCGGGCAGCGGGGCCACCGCGCCGAAGTCGATGACGCCCATCCGTCCGTCGGGCAGCAGCATGAAGTTCCCGGGATGGGCGTCCCCGTGCATCATCCCCAGCCGGCGGGGCGCGTCGAAGGTGAGCTCGAGCAGCAGCGTGCCGATCAGGTCGCGCTGTTCGACGGTTCCGTGGCGGATGATCTCGGCCATCGGGATGCCCTGGATCCACTCCTGGATCACCACCTTGGGCGCGCTGGCCACGATGTGCGGCACCACGAAGCGCGGGTGGCCCTCATAAGCCTTGGCGAAGGCGCGCTGGTTATCGGCCTCCAGCCGGTAGTCGAGCTCCATCTCGGTGCGCTCGATGAGCTCGTCGACCACGCCCTGGATGTCGGCACCCGGATTGAGCTGCTTGAACATGCCGACCATGCGCTGCATGGTCTTCAGGTCGGCCCGCAGTGCCTCGTCGGCGCCCGGGTACTGGATCTTGACGGCCACCTCGCGGCCGTCCGACCACACCGCCTTGTGTACCTGGCCGATGCTGGCCGAGGCCACCGGCGCGTCGTCGAACGAGCTGAACCGGGTGCGCCATTTCGTGCCGAGCTGCGCGTCGAGCACCCGGTGCACCTTGGCCGCGGGCAGCGGGGGAGCGTCTTTCTGCAGCTTGGTCAGGGCGTCGCGGTAGGGCTCGCCGAACTGCTCGGGAATGGCGGCTTCCATCACCGACAGCGCCTGGCCGACCTTCATCGCCCCGCCCTTGAGCTCGCCCAGGACGGTGAACAGCTGATTGGCGGCCTTCTCCAGCATCTCGGCCTGGACCTCGTCTTTGGACTTGCCGGCCAGCCGTTTACCGACTCCGAGCGCTGCCCGGCCGGCGAATCCGACCGGGATGCTGGCCAGCTTCGCGTTGCGCGCGGCGCGGCCACGTTTGATGTCTGCCACGCCTCCATTGTCCATGACGGCTGGCGTCAGCTGAGCGTGAATCGCGTCAACACGAGCACAAGGGGTGTCTGCTCCAGTGCCGCGCGACGATGGAACCCGCGTTCAGATCGAATTCCAGCGTCGCGTTCAGCGCTGGTGGCGGGCCGGGATCGGGCATCGCCTCGTGTCCGCGCACGGCGGCGATCACCCGGTTCACCTGGCTTAGCGCCAGCGCCGCCGTCGCCAGCAGTGTGGCCCGGTCGGCCACCCCGACGGTGTCGCGAAGCTGGGCGGCGATGGCCGGCCACGCGGCGTCGCGGTCGCTGCGATGCAGATCGGCACAGGCCAAACAGCTGGTCACGCCCGGAATCACCAGCGGCCCCACCAGGCCGATGCCGTCGCGGACCCGGACCGGAAGGTGCGCGACGCCCCGGCCGTGCAGGTCGCGCACCATGCGCGGGTCGGCGACCAGGGAGTCCGACAGGATCACCAGGTCGACGGCGCCCGAGGTGACCGCGGCGTGCGGCTGGCTGCTGTGTGTGACCCGGGCTCCCGAGGAGCGCAGGGCCTCGACGAGCAGGTCCGACAGGGGACCGCGGCCGTGCACCCGGATCGACGCGGCCCGGCCGCCGGCCTGCCGACGCCCCCGGGTGGCGACGCCCGCGCCGACGAGTTGGGTAACCAGGTTGGTCAGGTCGTCGTCATTGACGGCGCCGTGGCCGGAGGCCTGGCGCCGCAGGTCGGTGATCGGTGTCGGTGAGCGCATGGACCGCAGCAGCCCGGCCAACTCCGCCGATGTCAGCCCCGCCGGTGGGCGCACCAGCACCGCCCGGCGCGGATCCCAGCCCACCTGTACCGCGCCGTCGGGCCGCAGCAGCACCGGCATCGCCGGGTCCAGCGCATACAGGGAAGGCGGGGTGCCCGGCATGAGGTGAGACTGTGCCACGCGCGGGCGGGCGCTCCGATCAGTTATCCACAGGTCCGGTGAGGCGGGGTCGCGAGACCCGGGGACGGAATGCAGTAGTCCACTACTGCATACCGATCTCAAAGAAAACGCACACACTTAATCGAAACCTGGGGGCGGCCAGGAGGTGCGAGATGTCGGATGTGATCGCTGTGCCGGAGATGATCGCATCGGCGGCAACGGACGTAGCAACCATCGGCGCAGACCTCGGCGCGGCGCGCACGGCGGCATCGGCCCCGACGACGGTGATCGTGGTCGCGGCTGAGGACGAGGTGTCGGCGGCCATTGCGGCGGTGTTCTCCGCCCATGGTCACGGCTTTCAGGCGCTGAGCGCACGGGCGGCGGCGTTTCACGCCGAGTTTGCGGGGGCCTTGAACGGGGCGGTCGGCGCGTATTCGGGCGCCGAGGCCGCCAACGCATCACCGCTTCAAACCCTGGTGCAGGTCGCCCAGCGGCTGACGGTGTTTTCACCGGTGGAACTGCTGACGGGGCGCCCGGTAATCGGCAATGGCGCGAATGGTGCGCCCGGAACGGGGGCAGCGGGCGGCGACGGCGGCTGGCTGTACGGCAACGGTGGTAACGGCGGGTCGGGCGCGCCAGGGGAGGCCGGCGGCAAGGGCGGGTCGGCGTTGCTGTTCGGCAATGGCGGCAATGGCGGCACCGGCGGCGCTGTAAATGGCACCGGAGCCGGATACGTCGAAGGCGGCAACGGCGGAACCGGCGGCCACGGCGGGCTGTTGCATGGCAACGGCGGCACCGGCGGCATCGGCGGCGCTGCGACCGCCACCGGATCCGGAATGGCCGAGGGCGGCGCCGGCGGGCAGGGCGGCACCGGCCGCACCGGCGGCGCCGGCGGGGCCGGCGGCCAAGCGACTGAGGCGAGCCCCGCACCTGGTACCGGGGGTTCCGGAACCGCCCTCGGCGGCTTCGGCGGTCAGGGCGGTTTCGGGCGTCACACCGGCGGCGCCGGCGGCGCCGGCGGCATCGGGGAAATCGACAACACCGCCTCAACGGCTGACGCCGAAGGCGGCTGGGCCGGAACGGGCGGAATCAGCGGCACCCCGATCATGTTCGGCAAGCTCGGCACCGGCGGCACCGGCGGCAGCGGCGGCGTCGGCGGCGCCGCAATTAACGCCGGAGCCGGGCACGCCCTCGGCGGCACCGGCGGGGAAGGCTCCTACGACCCGTACTACACCGGCGGCACCCCTGGCAACGGCGGAGCGGGTGGCGCGGCGAATGCCGTCGGAGCCGGAGATGCCCAGGGCGGCCCGGGTGGGCAGGGTGGCAACGGCGCCGGCACCGGGGGCGCTGGTGGCGCGGGCGGGGTTGGCGGCGCGGCGACTGCCTCCGGAGCCGGAAATGCCCTCGGCGGCACCGGCGGTGAGGGCGGCAGCGGCATTGGCGGCGGCGCCGGCGGTGCCGGCGGTCAAGCGACGGAGATCAGCCCTGCGCCTGGCACTGGAGGCACCGGGAACGCTACCGGCGGCAACGGCGGTGAAGGCGGTTTCGCGTACGACTACAAGACCGGCGGCACCGGTGGCGCGGGCGGCATCGGGGAAATCGATAACACCGCCTCTACGGCTGTCGCCTCCGGCGGCATGGGCGGCCTAGGCGGCGACGGCATCACCGACGGAAACGGCGGTGCCGGGGGTGCCGCGATCAACGCCGGAAACGGAAACGCCCTCGGCGGCACCGGCGGCAACGCCAGCAATTACGGCGACGGCGGCAATGGCGGGCGAGGCGGAGACGCGACCGTCGCCGGAGCAAGTGCACTAGCCACCGGCGGCAATGGCGGCGACGGCGGCGACAGCACGACCACCGGCGCCAACGGAGGTAACGGCGGCGACGGCGGCAACGCAGTTGTGCCTATGCCGCCGACCAACGCCCAACCCGGCTCCGGCGGGAGCGGCGGAGCCGCTGGAACCGGCGGTATGCCCGGCTCAAAAGGTTCCGCGGGGGCCATAAGCTAACGAATCGCATAGCCGCGGCGACACCGGCGGCAAGGGCGGTTACCGGGGGTGTGTGGCCAAACACTGGGCAGGCCACTCACTCCGGTGATGCACAGTGGCGATCACCAGTGCGGCGCAGCAGGGGCAGCCGGGGCGGGCACACCGATCAGTTATCCGCAGGGCCTTCGGGGTCCTCGCGGTTGCTGTCGCGTTCGAGTTCGGCGATCGCCTCGTCCATACCGCTGGTGTCGCCGCCGATGACCCGGTCGATGAAGCCGGCCGGGTCGTCGAGATCGTCGGCGGCGGGCAGCAGATCCGGGTGTTGCCAGATCGCGTCGCGCGCGTCGGCGCCGGCGGCCTGCGTCAGGCGCTCCCACAGCGCGGCGGCCTCCCGCAGCTTGCGCGGCCGCAGCTCCAGGCCGACCAGCGTCGCGAAGGTCTGTTCGGCCGGCCCGCCGCTGGCCCGGCGGCGGCGCAGCGTTTCGCCGAGCGCGGCCGCGCCGGGAATCCGCTCGCCGAGGGCGGCGGTCACTACGACCTGCACCCAGCCCTCGATCAGCGCGAGCAACGTCTCCAGCCGTTCCAGCGCCTGCGTCTGCGCCGGCGTTGCCTTGGGCTCGAAAACGCCCTGGCCCAACAGGTTCTCGATGGCCGCGGGGTCCGACAGCGAGGCCGGATTGAAGTCGCGCGCCAGCTCCTCGATGCCGGACATGTCGATCTTCATGCCCTTGGCGTAGGCCTCGACGGCGCCCAGCAGTTGGCTCGACAGCCACGGCACGTGGCTGAACAACCGGTGGTGCGCGGCCTCACGGGCGGCCAGGAAAGTCAGGATCTCGCTGCGCGGCTGCTCGAGTCCGGAGGCGAACGACTCCAGGGCGGCGGGCATGATCGCGGCCACCCCCTTGGGCCCCAACGGCAGACCGATGTCGGTCGAGGTGACCACCTCACGGGACAGCCGGCCCAGCGCCTGCCCGAGCTGGGAGCCGAACGCCATGCCACCCATCTGCGACATCATCGACAGCAGCGGGCCGGCCATGGTCTTGGCCTCCTCGGGCAGCGACGCCGCCCACACCGTCGAGATCTGTTCGGCCATCGGATCGCACAGCCGCTTCCAGGTGTCCATGGTGTTGTTGACCCACTCGCTGGGGCTCCAGCCTTCCGCTTTGCTGGTGCCCGCGGGCAGCGCCGTGGCGCCGTCGAGCCAGGTCTCGGCGAGGTGCACCGCGTCGGCGATCGCCGCGTGCGTCGTCCCCGCGATCGGCGCAACGAACCCGATCGACTGCGTCGCGACCTTGGTCGCCAGGTCGTAGTTGATCGGGCCGGACTGGGTACCCGCGCCCATGCCGGCGCCCGCGTTGGAAAACATCTGCCCTAGTTGGGTGAAGATCTGCCCCAGGTCGCCCATGCCGAAGTCGCCGCTGAGGCCGAACGCGGCCAGCGGGTCGGACGGATCGTTCTTGCCGTGTTTGTCGCGGCCCGACTCGTCTTTGTTGGAGTCGTCTCCCCGAGAGGGGCCGGAGAAGCCGAAAGGCGGGTCAGCCATAACGTCAACGGTACTCATCGGCGGATCTGAACGCGCGACCTGTGCGTCACGCTTGTAGCTGAACCGGTCCAGGCCCGCTCCGTCTAGTGTAAGCGGCGTGAACAGGCGGATCTTGACCTTGATGGTCGCCCTGGCGCCGGTCTTGGTCTTCGGCGTGTTGCTCGCGGTGGTGACGGTGCCGTTTGTGTCACTGGGGCCGGGCCCCACCTTCGATACGCTCGGCGAGGTCGACGGCAAGCAGGTGGTCGCGATCCAGGGCACCCAAACCCACCCGACCTCGGGCCACCTGAACATGACCACGGTGTCTCAGCGCGACGATCTGACGTTGGGGGAGGCCCTGACGCTGTGGCTGTCGGGTCAGGAACAGCTGATACCCCGCGACCTGGTCTACCCGCCGGGCAAGTCGCGGGAAGACGTCGACAAGGCCAACAACACCGATTTCAAAAACTCCGAGGACAGCGCCGAATACGCGGCCCTGGGCTATCTGAAGTACCCGTCGGCCGTCACTGCCGCGACGGTCAGCGACAACGGCCCTTCGGCGGGCAAGCTCAAGCCCGGGGACGCCCTGGACATGGTGGACGGCAAACCGGTGGCCACCGTCGAGCAGTTCACCGACTACTTGAAGAAGACCAAGCCCGGTCAGGTGGTGACCATCGACTATCGACGCAAGAACGAGCCGGCCGGCACCGCGCAGATCACGTTGGGCACCAACAAAGATCGCGACTACGGGTTCATGGGCGTTGCGGTGCTGGACGCCCCGTGGGCGCCGTTCTCCGTGGACTTCAACCTCGCCAACGTGGGCGGCCCCTCGGCGGGATTGATGTTCAGCCTGGCCGTCGTCGACAAGCTCACCACCGGTGACTTGGCGGGTTCGACGTTTGTGGCGGGCACCGGCACGATCAGCATCGACGGCAAGGTGGGCCCCATCGGCGGCATCGAGCACAAGATGGCCGCGGCCCAGTCGGCAGGCGCCACCGTGTTTTTGGTGCCCGCCAAGAACTGCTACGAGGCGACTGCCGCACACCAGGCCGGTCTGCGATTGGTGAAGGTCGACACCCTCGGCCAAGCGGTCGACGCGCTGCACGCCGTCACGTCCGGCGGGCAGACGCCGAGTTGTTAGCCCGCGGCGGGAGCGTATTGCGTGCGTAGAGTTGTGATCGTCTACACATCGAGCAGGGAGCGTAGCTAGTGGGGATGCGGCCCACCGCCAGGATGCCGAAACTGACTCGGCGTAGCCGGATTTTGATCCTGATCGCCCTCGGTGTGATCGTGCTGCTTCTTGCGGGGCCGCGGTTCATCGACGCCTATGTGGACTGGCTGTGGTTCGGTGAGCTGGGTTATCGCTCGGTGTTCACGACGGTGCTGGTGACCCGCATCGTGGTGTTCCTGGTGGCCGGGGTGCTGGTCGGTGGCATCGTGTTCGCCGGGCTGGCGCTGGCCTACCGCACCCGGCCGGTGTTCGTGCCGAGCAGCGACAACGATCCGGTGGCGCGGTATCGCGCGCTGGTGATGTCGCGGCTGCGGCCGCTGGGCATCGGGATCCCGACGGCGGTCGGTCTCTTGGCCGGCGTCGTCGCGCAAAGCTATTGGGTGCGGATCCAGTTGTTCTTGCACGGCGGCAACTTCGGGATCCGCGACCCGCAGTTCGGCAAGGACCTCGGCTTCTACGCGTTCGAGTTGCCGTTCTACCGGCTGGTACTCAGCTATCTGTTCGTCGCGGCGTTTCTTGCTTTTCTGGCGAACCTGGTCGCGCACTACATCTTTGGCGGCATCCGGCTGTCCGGCCGCGCCGGGGCGGTCAGCCGGTCGGCGCGCATCCAGTTGGTCACCGCGGTGGGTGTTCTGGTGGTGCTCAAGGCCATTGCCTATTGGCTGGATCGGTACGAGCTGTTGTCGCACACCCGGGGCGGCAAGCCGTTCACCGGCGCCGGGTACACCGACATCAACGCCGTGCTGCCGGCCAAGCTGATCCTGATGGCGATCGCGCTGATCTGCGCGGCGGCGGTGTTCTCCGCAGTCGCCCTGCGGGACTTGCGCATTCCGGCCATCGGCCTGGTGCTGTTGCTGCTGTCGTCGTTGATCATCGGTGCCGGCTGGCCGTTGATCGTCGAGCAGATCAGCGTCAAGCCCGACGCCGCTCGCAAGGAAAGCGAGTACATCAGCCGAAGCATCCTGGCGACACGTCAGGCCTACGGCCTGACCGAAGACGTAGTGAGCTACCGCAATTACAGCGGCGACGCACCCGCGACCGCCCAGCAGGTCGCCACCGACCGCGCCACGACGTCGAACATCCGGCTGCTCGACCCCACGATTATCAGCCCCGCGTTCACCCAGTTCCAGCAGGGCAAGAACTTCTATTACTTCCCCGACCAACTGTCCATCGACCGCTACGTGGATCGCAACGGCGCCCTGCGCGACTACGTCGTGGCCGCCCGTGAACTCAACCCGGACCGGTTGATCGACAACCAGCGGGACTGGATCAACCGGCACACCGTCTACACCCACGGCAACGGCTTCATTGCCTCGCCGGCCAACACGGTGCGCGGTATCGCCAACGACCCCAACCAGAATGGCGGCTATCCCCAGTTCCTGGTCAACGTCGTCGGGGCCAACGGCGGCGTGGTGTCCGACGGACCGGCGCCGCTCGACCAGCCGCGCGTGTACTTCGGCCCGGTGATCTCCAACACCGCCGCCGACTATGCGATCGTCGGCAAGAACGGCGACGACCGCGAGTACGACTACGAGACCAACACCGACACCAAGCGCTACACGTACACCGGAAGCGGTGGCGTCCCGATCGGCAACTGGCTGTCCCGCAGTGTGTTCGCTGCGAAGTTCGCCGAGCGAAACTTCTTATTTTCCAGCGTGATTGGCTCAAACAGCAAGATCCTGTTCAACCGCGATCCCGCGCAGCGGGTGGAGGCGGTGGCGCCGTGGCTGACGACAGACAGCGCGGTGTACCCGGCGATCGTCAACAAGCGGCTGGTGTGGATCCTCGACGGCTACACCACCCTGGACAACTACCCGTACTCCGAACTCACCTCGCTGTCGTCGGCGACGGCGGACTCCACCGAGGTGGCCTTCAACCGGCTGGCTCCCGACAAGCAGGTGTCCTACATCCGTAACTCGGTGAAGGCCACGGTGGACGCCTACGACGGCACCGTCACCCTGTACCAGCAGGACGAGCAGGATCCGGTGCTCAAGGCCTGGATGCAGGTGTTCCCCGGCACGGTCAAGCCCAAGTCCGACATCAGCGCCGAACTCGCCGAGCACCTGCGCTATCCCGAGGACATGTTCAAGGTGCAGCGGATGCTGCTGGCCAAATACCACGTCAACGACCCGGTGACGTTCTTCAACACCTCGGACTTCTGGGACGTGCCGCTGGACCCGAATCCAACGGCCAGCAGCTATCAGCCGCCCTACTACATCGTCGCGAAAAACATTCTGAAGGGCGACAACTCGGCGTCCTATCAGTTGACGAGCGCGATGAACCGGTTCAAGCGCGACTATCTGGCCGCCTATATCAGCGCCAGCTCCGATCCGGCGACGTACGGCAAGATCACGGTTTTGACCATTCCGGGCAACGTCAACGGCCCGAAGCTGGCCAACAATGCGATCACCACCGATCCCGATGTGTCCACGGACCTCGGCCAGATCGGGCGCGACAATCAAAACCGGATCAAGTGGGGCAATTTGCTGACCCTGCCGGTGGCCCAGGGCGGGCTGCTGTATGTCGAGCCGGTGTATGCGTCCCCGGGCGCCAGCGACGCCGCGTCGTCCTACCCGCGGTTGATCCGGGTCGCGATGATGTACAACGACAAGATCGGCTACGGCCCCACCGTGGGTGACGCCCTCACCAAGCTGTTCGGCCCCGGTGCGGCTGCGGCGGCGACCGGCATAGAGCCCACCGACGCCGGTGCCCCGCAGAGCGCGAACCCGCCCGCCGGCGCTCCGCCGCCTGCCGGTGCGCCCGGGTCCCCGCCACCGGCGGCGGCCGCGGTGCCGCCCGCCCCCGACGCGGCGACCACACTGTCGCCGGCCAAAGCCGCTGCGCTGCAAGAGGTTCAAACCGCGATTGGCGCGGCCCGCGACGCCCAGAAGAAGGGCGACTTCGCCGCCTACGGCGCCGCCCTGCAGCGCCTCGACGACGCCATCACCAAGTTCAACAACACGAAGTAGGCATTCGGCCCTTTTCCGCGAGCGTGTCTGTACTCCGCACAGCGACACGCCGGAACTGGTGGCATTTTGAGCGCCTTTGGCGACCGGTTGGGGCGCGCTGCCGAGCGTTGCAGTGCAGACGCTTTCGGAGAAGGCTGGGTCCAATGTCCGACATGAATGAGATCGGGGTCACCGTTGTGCAGCCCGGGGAGGGCGATTACGTCGCTTTGCCCGGTTTCGGTGCGGTGTTCAAGCTATCCGGCGAGACGAACGGGGGTGAGGTGTCGATCGTCGAGCACCCCTTCGAAGTCGGTCTGCTCACCGCGGCGCATCGGCACACCCGCGAGGACGAGCACTCGATCGTGCTGGCCGGCGAGATCGGCTTCCGCTCCGACGACAGTGAGGTGGTGCTCGGTCCCGGTGGCTACATCACCAAGCCGCGGGGGCAGATGCATGCGATGTGGAACGCCGGCAGCGAGCCCGGCCGCATCGTCGAGGTCATCACGCCCGGTGGCTTCGAGAACTACTTCCGCGAGCTCGGCGAACTGCTCGTCGAGCACGCGGACGATCCCGTCGGAAAAGTCCTCCATGATCTGCCCGAGTTCGGCGAACTGGCCGACAAGTATGGGCTGACCTACGGATATCCGGATTGGATGGACGACATCGCGGCCCGCTACCGGCTGAACCCGCCTTCACACTGAACATCTGCCAACCCGCGATTTGGAGAGCTTCGGAGGCGTTCGGTAACCTTGCATTTACCGACGCGGGGTGGAGCAGCTCGGTAGCTCGCTGGGCTCATAACCCAGAGGTCGCAGGTTCGAATCCTGTCCCCGCTACAAAGTGGGAATGGCCCCCGGAGATCTTTCCGGGGGCCATTTTCATCCCCGATGGGAGCACTTTTGGGAACAACATTAGCGTCGCTAACGGCTGTTTAGCCACGCGATCGGCACTCCGCAATTAGCGGATTTGCAATCTGCCCGCGGGCAACCGATCTGGCGCATGACGTTCAGACCAAGGCACTCTGGATGTGGGGCGGTAGCCGGCTTTCCGCTGGCGATGAATCGATTTGCACGCCATGCCATCCGCTCAAACTGTAGGGAAAATCCTTATATCTCCGGGTTCTGCTCGCTTGCTAGCGTCGATCCGGCGGGTCGGGTCGAGTCCGCCTAGGAGCACAGACCCTAAGGGAACCATGCCGAACACAGTTGGACACGAGGCACGCAACGACTCAGGGCCAGGTGCCTCGATCATCCCGTCGAATCAAAACGCTTCCCGGCGCCTCGCCGCAGCGGCGGCGGTTGTGGCAGTAGCGGCCCTTGCGGTGTCGGGCTGTTCCAAAGTGCACGACGGGTCGGCATCCGCTGGATCCGCGAGCACATCGACGACCGCAGTCCCGACGTCGGTCGCGGCGACGTTCGCCGGGCCGGCACCTAGCACCGCCGATACGTCCCAGCTGGACCCGGGAACGTATCCGACCAAACCCGCCAAGTTGGGCAAGGTCACCGACGCCACCGGAGCCGATTCCTGGTCCTTCACGAGTGCGGCAATCGTCGAGGCTCATCGCATGGCCAACTACCTCACCGGTCCGTGGGAGGTGGACCCCGCCATCATCGGCCAGTACGCCACCAGCGAAATGGCGTTCGACGACGCGGCGGAGATGTTCCGCATTACGAACGAAGAGGTCATCGACGTCGCCAAGCGGCACGGCTTCATCAACGGAGTCCACAGTTTCCGCCAAGGCGGCCCAAAGAGGCTGGCCAACGACATCTGGCGCTTTCCCGACGCTCCATCGGCTGCCGCGGCCGCCGGCGAGATGGCCGCCGTCCGATTCAAACCGGCGTCCGACAGCGAAAACTCAAGAACCCGTGTGCAGGTACCCATTCCCAGGCACCCGGACGCCCATACCGTCGGCGGAACGGCACGCGCGTCGGACGTCCAATTGACCTTTCAGGCAGTCGAGTCGTACACGGCTCACGGCCCCTATGTGTTGGTGCAAACCGCCAACACCGCGGAGGGCGGACTCGACGCCCCCGCTGCCATGATTGCCCGCACGCTCGACCTGCAGGCGCCACTCATCGACCAATTTCAGCCCACCGCGCCTGCGGACTTCGCCAGCTTGTCCATCGACCCCAGCGGGCTGCTGGCGCGGACCCTGCCGGCCAACGACAAGGATGCGCTGACCTTCCAGCAAGCCGTCTACGGGCAGCGCGGGGCAGCACAATTCGAGACCGATCCGATCCGTTCGGCGAAGCTATTCAGCGACACCGGCATGGACCTGGCCGCCATCGGCCTCACATACGTGTACCAAGCCCGCGACGCGGCCGCGGCCACCCAGATCAGAGACGACTCCGCCGCCGAGTTCGCAGCGCACGCCCGGCCCACCGACGGCGTCAAGGGACTGCCAGATAGCCGCTGTGAGGTGATGGCTGGCGCCCAGCACGTGTACTACTGCACCGCGTCCGCCGGCCGCTACGCCTTCGAGACCACGTCGGGCAAGCTGCAGGACGCCCAACAACAGATCGCGGCCCAGTATCTGCTGCTGACCGCCAACTGACGACTGCGGGGCCGTGGTCGATCCAGGTCAGTTTTATTCATCTGCCGGGGGGGATCGGAACTCGGACCCAGTCAGACGTGAGTCTGCGTTGCCCGAGTGTCCCGACGCCACGCCACAGCGCGGAGCT
>CAVWWU010000005.1:0-111826 GCA_963758775.1 uncultured Actinomycetota bacterium | reverse complement strand
CCAGCACCAAATCGACGAGCTGCAACGGCAATTCGAGATCGCCGACATCCTGCCGCTGACCCCGCTGCAGCAGGGACTGCTCTTCCACGCCAAGCAGCGCGCAGGGCAATTACGACGACGTCTACGCGGTGCAACTGAGCATCACCGTGACGGGGCCGCTCGACCCCGACCGGCTGCGGGATGCGGTGCACACCGTGGTCGCCCGACACCCGAACCTGGCGGCTCGATTCATCAGCCACTTCGACGAGCCCGTGCAGATCATCCCCGCCGATCCGGTCGCGGGGTGGCGCTACGTCGAACTCGACGGCGCCGACGTTGACCCCTCTGAGAGCGATGCCCGGATTCACGAGGTGTGTGCCGCCGAGCGCGCCGCGGTCTGTGAGCTGGCCGACCAGCCGGCGTTCCGGGTGGCGCTGATCCGCACCGCACCAGATTCGCAACGGCTGGTGCTGACGAATCACCACATCGTGATCGACGGCTGGTCGCTGCCGATCCTGCTGGGGGAGATGTTCGCCAGCTACCACGGGCAGCAGCTGCCCGCGACGGTCCCGTATCGCAGGTTCGTCACCTGGCTGGCCGACCGCGACCTCGACGCCGCCCACGCGGCCTGGCGGCAAGCCTTCGCCGGCTTTGACACCCCCACGCTGGTGGCTCCGGCGCGCCGGTCAGCCCCAGGGGGGCAAAGCGCCGCGTCGTTCCGGGTGCCGGACCGGCTCAACCGGGCGATCGGCGAGCTGGCCCGCGCGCATCGCGTCACCGTCAACACCGTGCTGCAGGGCGCGTACGCGCAGCTGTTGTGCTCGCTGACCGGCCAGCACGATGTCGCCTTCGGCACCACCGTCTCGGGCAGGCCACCCGACGTGGCGGGCGCGGACACGATGGTCGGGCTATTGATCAACACCGTGCCGGTGCGGGCCACCATCGCACCGGGAACCACCACCACCGACCTGCTCAACCAGCTGCAAGGCGCGCACAACGACACCCTGGAGCACCAGCACCTGGCGCTCAACGAGATTCACCGCATCACCGGTCAACAACACCTGTTCGACACCCTGTTCGTGCACGAGAACTACCCCATCGACAGCACCACGCCGTTGGGCGCGCAGGAGTTGGCCATCGCCGACTTCAGCAGCCTGGAAGCCACCCACTACCCGCTGACGGTTGCGGCCCTGCCTGGCGCCGACCTCGGCTTCCGCTTCGAGTTCGACACCGACGTGTTCGACGCGGCCGGCATCGAAACGCTGTTCCAGCGTTTGCAAACGGTGTTGGACGCGATGACCTCGGACCCCTCCCGACCCCTGTCGTCGCTGGACCTGTTGGACTCCGGCGAACGCGCCCACCTTGATCAGCTTGGCAACCGGGCGGTGTTGGCCGAGCGCATAACGCCGGTGTCGTTGCCGGTGTTGTTTGGGGTGCAGGTGGTGCGGACGCCGGGTGCGGTGGCGGTCAGTTGTGCGGGTCGTGTGGTGACGTATCGGGAGTTGGATGAGGCTGCCGAGCGGTGGGCGCGTCTGCTGGCGAGCCGCGGGATTGGTGCGGGGCAGTGTGTGGTGTTGTTGTCGCCGCGGTCGGTGGAGGCGGTCGCTGCGATGGTGGGGGTGCTCAAGAGCGGTGCGGCGTATGTGCCGATTGATCCGGGGTGGCCGGCCGAGCGGGTCGGGTTCATTGTGGGTGATGCGGCGCCGGTGGCGGCGTTGACTACGAGTGAGTTGGCGGATCGTTTCCAGGGTTGCGACTTAGAGGTGTTCGACGTCAACGATCCCGGCGTGGACGCCGCGCCGAGCATCGCCTTGCGAGGGCCGGCGCCTGACGATGTCGCGCATATCATCTATACCTCGGGTAGCACGGGTGTGCCTAAAGGTGTTGCGGTGACGCATCATAACGTCACGCAGTTGTTGGCGTCGCTGGATGCGGGCTTGGTGGCGCCGGGTGCGGTGCAGGCGGGCAAGGTATCCACGTTGTGGCATTCGCTGGCCTTTGATGCGTCGGTGCGTGAGATTTGGGGTGCGCTGCTTCATGGTGGGCGTCTGGTGGTGGTGCCCGAGTCGGTGGCCGCCTCGGCGGGGGAGTTGGCGGCGCTGCTGGCTGCTGAACGTGTGGATGTGTTGACGCAGACGCCGTCGGCGATGGGGGCGCTTTCACCGGTGGGTGTGGGGTCGGCGTCGTTGGTGGTCGGTGGTGAGGTTTGTCCGGCGGAGTTGGTGGAGCGGTGGGCCCCGGGGCGGGTGATGATCAACGCCTATGGGCCGACGGAGACCACGATCGATGTCACGGTCAGCGCGCCATTGAGCGCGGGGTCGGGTGTGCCGCCGATCGGGTTCCCGGTGGCGGGGGCGGCGTTGTTCGTGTTGGACGGTTGGTTGCGTCCGGTGCCGGCCGGGGTGGTCGGTGAGTTGTATGTGGCCGGCCATGGTGTGGGTGTGGGGTATGTCGGCCGGGCGGGGTTGACGGGGTCGCGGTTTGTGGCGTGCCCGTTCGTTGGGGCCGGGGCACCCTGGGCAACGGATGTATCGCACCGGGGATTTGGTGAGTTGGGGTCCTGATGGGCAGCTGCGCTACCTTGGGCGTGCTGATGAGCAGGTGAAGATCCGCGGGTATCGCATCGAGTTGGGCGAGGTGCAGGCCGCGCTCAGCGCGCTCGACGGCGTCGGCCGCGCGGTGGTGATTGCCCGCGAGGACCGCCCCGGCGACAGACGCCTCGTCGGCTATATCACCGGGACCGCCGACCCGGCGGGGATCCGCGCACAACTGGCCGAACGGTTGCCCGGCTACATGGTGCCCGCGGCGATAGTGCCGATTGAGGCAATCCCGCTGACACCGACTGGCAAACTCGACCAAAGGGCGCTGCCGGCACCGGAATTCGCCGCGGGGGAGTATCGGGCACCGGCCGGAGCGGTCGAGGAGATCCTGGCCGGAATCTACGGGCGCGTCCTCGGCGTCGAGCGCGTCGGGGCCGACGACTCGTTCTTCGACCTCGGCGGCGACTCACTGTCGGCGATGCGCGTGATCGCCGCGATCAGCGCCGGCCTGAACACCGACGTTTCGGTGCGCACCCTGTTCGACGCTCCCACCATCGCTTCGTTGGCACCCCGCATCGGTGGAGCAGCAAGCGGGCGCATGCCATTGGTCGCCGGCGAACGGCCGGCGGCGGTGCCGTTGTCGTTCGCCCAGCAGCGGCTGTGGTTCCTCGACCAGTTGCATGGCCCGTCGGCGGTCTACAACATGGCGGCCGCGGTGCGGTTGGACGGACGACTGGACGCTGAGGCGCTGCGGGCGGCGCTCGGCGACGTCGTGGGACGCCACGAGAGTCTGCGCACGTTGTTCGGCGCACCCGACGGGATACCTCAGCAGTGGGTGGTACCTGCTGATCGGGTCGAATTGGGTTGGGACGCCGTCGATGCCGTCGGTTGGCCGGCGGCCAGGTTGGATGAGGCCGTCGGAGCGGCGGCGGGCTACGCGTTTGACTTGGCGACCGAAATCCCCTTGCGGATAACGGTTTTCCGCGTTGCCGAAGACGCGCATGTGCTGGTGGCGGTGGTGCACCACATCGCCGCCGACGGTTGGTCGATCGCCCCATTGATCAGTGATCTCGGGATGGCCTACACCAGCCGCTGCGCCGGCGAACCCCCCGACTGGGCGCCGCTGCCGGTGCAGTACATCGATTACACGCTGTGGCAGCGCGCGCAGCTGGGCGACCTTAACGACAGCCAGAGCCCCATCGCCGCCCAGCTGGACTACTGGCACGATGCTCTGGCCGGGATGCCCGAGCGCCTCGATCTGCCCACCGACCGGCCCTACCCGGCGGTCGCGGATTACCGCGGCGCCACGGTCGAAATCGATTGGCCGGCCGAGCTGCAGCAGCAGGTTACGCGGCTGGCCCGTGCGCACAACGCAACGGCCTTCATGGTGATCCAGGCCGCCCTGGCGGTGCTGCTGGCCAAGGTCAGCGCCAGTAGTGATGTGGCCGTTGGCTTTCCGATTGCCGGACGGCGCGACCCTGCGCTCGACGAGCTCGTCGGATTCTTCGTCAACACCCTGGTGCTGCGGGTCGATGTGGCCGGTGACCCGACGGTCGCCGAGCTGCTGGCCCAGGTGCAGCAGCGCAGCCTGGCCGCCTACGAGCACCAGGACGTGCCCTTCGAGGTTTTGGTGGATCGGCTCAACCCGACCCGAAGCCTCACTCATCACCCGCTCATCCAGGTGATGCTGGCGTGGCAGAACTTTGTGGGGCAAGACATCAACCCGGCCAATGGGGCGGCCTTCGCAGATTTACAGGCCACCCCGCTGCCGGTGCAAACCCGCACCGCGCGGATGGATTTGACGCTGTCGCTGGGCGAACGCTTCACCGACACCGGCGAGCCGGCCGGCCTCGCCGGCGCGGTGGAGTTCCGCACCGACGTGTTCGACGCGGCCAGCATCGAGGCGCTCGTGGAGAGGTTGCAGCGGGTGCTGGCGGCGCTGACCACCGACCCCGCTCGGCGGCTCTCGTCGATCGACGTGCTTGCTACCGGGGAGCAGGGCCGCCTCGACGAGTTCGGTCACCGTGAAGTGTTGACACGGCCGACGATCACGACTGCGTCCATTCCGGCGTTGTTCACAGCGCAGGTGGCGCGCACACCCGAGTCCGCGGCGTTGACCTTCGAGGGCCGCTCGATGACGTACCGCGAGCTCGATGAGGCCGCCAACCGGTTGGCGCACCTGTTGGCCGACCACGGGGCGCGGCCGGGAAGAGCTGTGGCGCTTCTGCTTTCGCGTTCGGCCGACGCAGTCGTGGCGATGTTGGCGGTGCTCAAAACGGGGGCGGCCTACCTGCCGATCGACCCGGCGCTGCCGGCGGCCCGGATCGGCTTCATGGTCACCGACGCCGCGCCGATCGCCGCGATCACCACCACCGCACTGGCCGACCGGCTAGACGGGTGCGAGCTCCCGGTCATCGACATCCAAGACCGTCAAACCCTTACCTATCCGTGCACCGACTTGCCGGCGCCGAGCCCCGACGATATCGCCCACATCATCTACACCTCGGGCACGACCGGCATCCCCAAAGGCGTTGCCGTCACTCATCACAACGTGACTCGGCTGTTCGATTCGCTCGACGTGGGCCTGCGCCTGGGGCCGGGGCAGGTGTGGACGCAATGCCACTCGTACGCATTCGACTACTCGGTGTGGGAGATCTGGGGTGCGCTGCTGCACGGCGGGCGCCTGGTCGTCGTACCCGAATCGGTGACGCGCTCGCCGGACGACTTCCACGCGTTGCTGGTCGCCGAACAGGTCAGCGTGTTGAGCCAAACACCCTCGGCCGTCGGAGTTTTGTCGCCTCAGGGTTTGGAATCGGCCGCATTGGTGGTCGCCGCTGAAGCCTGCCCGACCGGGGTGGTGGAGCGCTGGGCGCCGGGACGTCTGATGCTCAACGCCTACGGCCCGACAGAGACCACGGTGTACGCGACGATCAGTGCGCCGCTGACCGCAGGGGCAGCGAAATCCGGTGCGCCGCCGATCGGTTCGCCGGTGCCGGGGGCGGCGCTGTTCGTGCTGGACCAGTGGCTGCATCCGGTGCCGGCCGGGGTGGTCGGTGAGTTGTATGTTGCCGGCGCCGGGCTGGCCAGTGGGTACGTCGGCCGCGCGCAGCTCACCGCGTCGCGGTTCGTGGCCTGCCCCTACGGGGCGCCCGGACAACGCATGTATCGCACCGGCGACCTGGTGTCCTGGCGGCCGGACGGGCAGCTGCGCTACCTCGGCCGCGCCGACGACCAGGTCAAGATCCGCGGCTACCGCATCGAACTCGGTGACGTCCAGGCGGCGCTGGCCGCCGCCGACGGGGTCAAGCAGGCGGTGGTGATCGCCCGCGAGGACCGCCCCGGCGACAAGCGCCTCGTCGGTTACGCCACCGGCACGCTGGACCCGGCCGCGACCCGCGCCGCGCTGGCCGAGCGGCTGCCCGCCTACATGGTCCCGGCGGCGATCGTGGCCCTGGACGCATTGCCGTTGACGGTCAACGGCAAGCTCGACGCCCGCGCCCTGCCCGCGCCCGAATACGCCGATGTCGAGCGGTACCGGGCGCCCACCAACGCGATCGAGGAGATCCTGGCCGGCATCTACGCCCAAGTCCTCGGGCTGGAACGGGTCGGGGTCGACGACTCGTTCTTCGAGCTGGGCGGCGACAGCATTCTGTCGATGCAGGTGGTCGCGCGGGCCCGCGCGGCCGGCGTCACCTGCAAGCCGCGCGACATTTTCGTCGAGCAGTCGGTGGCCCGGCTGGCCCGGGTGGCGGGGGTGGCCGACGAGGACGGCCCCGTCGACGAGGGCATCGGACCCGTGCTGGCCACCCCGATCGTGTCCTGGCTGCGCACCGTCGACGGACCGATCGACCAGTTCAACCAGGCGCTGGCGGTGCAGGCGCCCACCGGGGCCACCGAGGACGACGTGCTCGTCGTGCTGCAGGCACTGCTGGATCGCCACGCCATGCTGCGGCTGCGCGTCGACTGGGACGAGAACGGGGTCGAGAACGGGGCCTGGTCGCTGCAGGTGCCCGAACCGGGCACGGTCAATGCCGGCGAGTGCCTGCAATCGGTCGACCAGCTGTCCCACGAATCGCTGGTGGCGGCCCGGTCACGGCTGAACCCTGCCGCGGGGGCCATGCTCAGCGCGCTCTGGCACGGTTCGACGGGCCAATTGGTGCTGATCATTCACCACCTGGCCGTCGACGGCGTGTCGTGGCGAATCCTGTTGGAAGACATCAACATTGCCTGGGCCCAACATAAAATCGGGCAGCCCATCGCACTTCCGGCGGGCGGCACCTCGTTTGCCCGGTGGGCGTCGCTGCTGGCCGAGCACGCCCACGCGCCAGACGTCGTGCAGCAGGCCGACACGTGGCGGCAGGTGGCCGCGGCCCCGCCCGCCCTGCCCGCGGTGCAGCCGGCGACCGACACCTACCTGAGCGCCGGGCGCCTGTCGGAGTCGCTGGACGCCGAAACCACGCAGATCCTGCTGGGCGAGGTGCCCGCGGCGTTCCACGCCGGGATTCACGAGATCCTGTTGATCGCGTTCGGGCTGGCGTGGACCGAATATCTCGGATCGCAGGGCGTCCGTGGCACGGCAATCGGCATCGGGGTGGAGGGACACGGGCGCCACGAGGAGCTGAGTTCCGACGTGGACCTCACCCGCACCGTGGGGTGGTTCACCACCAAATACCCTGTGTCGCTTGCCATCAGTGGACTGTCCTGGACCCAGGTGCTCGCCGGGGACCAGGCGCTGGGCGCGGTGATCAAGGACGCCAAGGAGCAGCTGCGCGCGCTGCCTAATCCACTGACCTTCGGCGTGCTGCGGTATCTGAACAGCGATGTCGAGCTCGGTGATTCCGACCCGGCCATCGGCTTCAACTACCTCGGGCGCCTGGGCGGGGCCGGCGAGCTGTCCGCCGATCTGTGGCGGATCAGCCAGGACGGCATGCCGCTCACCGGCGCCATCACCGCACTGCCGATACCGCTGTCGCACACCGTCGAACTGAACGCCGTCACTGTCGACACCGACGCGGGCCCGCAACTGAACGCCGCCTGGACGTGGGCGCGCTCCGCGTTGGACGACGCGGCCGTCAGCCGGGTGAGCCGCCTGTGGTTCGACGCCCTGACCGGCATCTGCGCCCACGTGCGCTCCGGCGGGGGCGGGTTGACGCCGTCCGATATCGCGCCGGCCAAGCTGAATCAGCGGCAGATCGACGAGCTCCAGCAGGACTACGAGATCGCCGATATTTTGCCGTTGACCCCGCTGCAGCAGGGGTTGCTCTTCCACGCCGACACGGCGCAAGCCGGCGATGACGACATGTACGTGGTGCAACTGGGCATCACCGTGAACGGCCCGCTCGATGCCGACCGGCTGCGCGATGCGGTGCACACGGTGGTCAATCGGCATCCGCACCTGGTGGCCCGCTTCTGCGACCGGTTCGACCAGCCGGTGCAGGTCATCCCGGCCGATCCGGTGGCGGGGTGGAGCTACACCGAACTGGACGGCGCCGCAACGGATCTCGACACGCGGATCCAGCAGGCGTGTGCCGCCGAACGCGCCGCGGTCTGCGAACTGGCCGACCAGCCGGCGTTCCGGGTCGCGCTGATCCGCACCGCGCCAAACCGGCACCGGTGCGTGCTGACCAGCCATCACATCGTGGTGGACGGCTGGTCCCTGCCCGTCCTGCTGCGCGAAATCTTCGCCGGCTATTACGGGCAGCGGCTGGGGCCGGCCGGGTCGTATCGCAGCTTCGTCACCTGGCTGGCCGACCGTGACCTCGACGCCGCCCGCGCGGCCTGGCGACAGGTGCTGGCCGGTTTCGACACCCCCGCGCTGGTGGGCTCGCCGGACCGGTGGGGCCGGGGCAGTCGCGGCGTCGAATCATTCCAGTTGCTCGACGCGACCACCCGCGCCGTCGGCGAGCTGGCGCGCTCGAGCCACACCACCGTCAACACCGTCCTGCAGGGCGCGTACGCGCGGCTGCTGTGCTGGCTGACCGGCCAGCAGGATGTCGTGTTCGGCACCCCGGTCGCGGGCCGGCCGACCGAGCTTGCCGGCGCGGAATCGATGGTGGGCCTGCTGATCAACACAGTGCCGGTGCGGGCCACCATCACGCCGGCAACCACCACCATCGACCTGCTGAGCCAGCTGCAGGGCGCCTACAGCGACACCCTCGAGCACCAGCACCTGGCGCTCAGCGAGATCCACCGCGCCACCGGCCACGACCAGTTGTTCGACACCCTGTTCGTGTACCAGAACTACCCGGT
Source organism: uncultured Actinomycetota bacterium (assembly GCA_963758775.1). Lineage (GTDB taxonomy): Bacteria > Actinomycetota > Actinomycetes > Mycobacteriales > Mycobacteriaceae > Mycobacterium. The sequence continues at coordinate 103,058 of CAVWWU010000005.1, read as the reverse complement.
CGACACCGCCGCGCTGTCCGGCGATCACGAGGTGGCCGTCACCGACGTCACCGGCCGCGAATCGAACCACTACCCGCTGACCCTGCAGGCCCTGCCCGGCCAGGAGCTCGGCATCCGGGTGGAATACGACATGGACGTGTTCGACGACGCCAGCATCGGCGTTCTGGTCGAGCGGTTGGAGCGGGTGTTGGTGGCGATGACCGCCGACCCGCAGCGGCCGTTGTCGTCGCTGGACCTGTTGCATCCCGACGAGCACCACCGCCTCGACGAGATCAGCAACCGCGCGGTGTTGACCCGTCCCGCGCCGCCGCCGGAATCGATTCCGGCGGCGTGGGACGCGCAGGTGGCGCGCACACCCGAGGCGGTGGCGGTGAGCTTCGAGGGCCGCGGCGTCACGTACGGCGAACTCGACGAGGCCGCTAATCGGTTGGCGCACTTGCTGGTTCGCCACGGCGCGGGCCCGGGGCAGTACGTGGCGCTGCTGTTCCACCGTTCGGCCGAGGCGATCGCGGCGATCTTGGCGGTGCTCAAGACCGGGGCGGCGTATCTGCCGATCGATCCGGCGGCGCCGGGGGAGCGGATCGAGTTCATGGTGGCCGACGCCGGGCCGGTCGCCGCGGTCAGCACCGCGGATCTGGCGGCGCGGCTGGACGGGTGCGGCCTGCCGGTGATCGACGTGAATGATGCTGCAGCGCAACCTGTTACGACGCTTCCGGCGCCGAGCCCGGACGATATCGCCTACATCATCTACACCTCGGGGACCACCGGTGTGCCCAAGGGCGTGGCGATCCCGCACCGCAATGTCACCGGGCTGTTGGCATCGCTCGATGTCGACATGCCGCCCGCCGGGGTGTGGTCGCAGTGTCACTCGCTGGCGTTCGACTTCTCGGTGTGGGAGATCTTCGGTGCGCTGCTGCGTGGTGGGCGGCTGGTGGTGGTGTCCGAGGCGGTGGCCCGCTCGCCGGAGGAGTTCCACGACTTGCTGGCCGCCGAGCGGGTGAGCGTGCTGAGCCGGACGCCGTCGGCGTTTTATGCGCTGCAGAGCGTCTTGCAAACCGGCGCAGCGCTGCGCCGCGAGCGTGGCCGGCGGCTCAACCTCGAAGTCGTCGTGTTCGGTGGGGAAGCCCTTGAACCGCAGCGGCTTCGGGGTTGGCTGCGCCACCATCCGAGGTCACCGCGGCTGATCAACATGTATGGCATCACCGAGACGACGGTGCATGCGTCGTTCCGGGAGATCGTGGCCGGTGATCTGGACAGCCATGAGAGCCCGATCGGGGTGCCGCTGGACCACCTCGGCTTCTTCGTGCTGGACGGCTGGTTGCGGCCGGTACCCGCGGGCGTGGTCGGCGAGTTGTACGTCGCCGGCACCGGGCTCGGGGTGGGCTACGTGGGTCGGGCCGGGTTGACCGGGACCCGGTTTGTGGCCTGCCCGTTCGGCAAGGCCGGTCAACGCATGTATCGCACCGGAGACCTGGTGTCCTGGGGCTCGGACGGGCAGCTGCGCTACGTCGGGCGTGCCGACGAGCAGGTCAAGATCCGCGGCTACCGCATCGAGCTGGGTGAGGTGCAGGCGGCGCTGACCGCGCTTGACGGGGTCAAGCAGGCGGTGGTGATCGCCCGCGAGGACCATCCCGGTGAGAAGCGCCTGATCGCCTATGTCACCGGCACCGCCGAGCGGTCCCAGATACGCGCCCAGCTGGCGGAGCGGCTCCCGGCCTACATGATGCCGGCGGCGGTGGTGGTCCTCGACGCGCTGCCGATGACGATCAACCGCAAGCTCGACACCCGCGCCCTGCCGGCGCCCGAATACGCCGACGCCGATCGGTATCGCGCTCCGGCCGGCGCGGTCGAGGAGATCCTGGCCGGCATCTACGCCCAGGTGCTCGAGCTCGAGCGCGTCGGCGCCGACGACTCCTTCTTCGACCTCGGTGGGGACTCGTTGTCCGCGATGCGGGTGATCGCCGCGATCAACGCCGGCCTGAACACCGACGTTTCGGTGCGCACCCTGTTCGATGCGCCCACCATCGCCCAGTTGGCACCCCGCATCGGTGGGGATGCAAGTGGGCGTAAGCCATTGGTGGCCGGCGAACGACCCGCGGTGGTTCCGCTGTCGTACGCCCAATCCAGGTTGTGGTTCCTCAGCCGGTTCGAGGGCGGCGCCGCGACCTACAACATGCCGACCGCGTTCCGGATCAGCAGCAAACTCGATGTCGACGCGCTGGATGCCGCGTTCGACGACGTCATCGCCCGCCACGAATCGCTGCGCACGATCTATCCCGACAGCGACGGCGTGCCGTTCCAGCGGGTCGTGCCGGCCCAGGCGGGAATGTGGCGGCGGGGGGGCGCGACGGCGGTGTCGCTGCCCGAGGCGGAGGTGGCCGCCGAGCTGATGGCGCTGGCGAGGTATCGGTTCGATTTGTCGACGGAAATCCCCATCCGTGCGCAGATCTACGCCGTGGGGCCCGACGAGCATGTGGTGGGAATTGTCGTGCACCACATCGCTTTTGACGGTTGGTCGCGGGCTCCGATGGTCCGCGACGTCGGCGAGGCGTATCGGGCGCGGACGCAGGGCCGGGCGCCGGAGTGGGCGCCGTTGGCGGTGCAGTACGTCGATTACACGCTGTGGCAGCGCGCGCAGCTGGGCGACCTCGAGGATGCCGACAGCCCCATCACCGCCCAACTGAACTACTGGCAGGATGCCCTGGCCGGCATGCCCGAGCGCCTTGAACTGCCCACCGACCGGCCCTACCCGGCGGTCGCCGATTACCGCGGCGCCACGGTCGAAATCAATTGGCCGCCGGAGTTGCAGCAGCAGATTCGCGTGCTGGCCCGCGCGCACAACGCCACCACGTTCATGGTGCTTCAGGCTGCCCTCGCGGTCATGCTGGCCAAGGTCAGCGCCAGTACCGATGTGGCCGTGGGCTTTCCGATCGCCGGACGGCGCGACCCCGCGCTCGACGAACTCGTCGGGTTCTTCGTCAACACCCTGGTGCTGCGCGTCGATGTGGCCGGCGATCCCACGGTCGCCGAACTGCTGGCCCAGGTGCAGCAACACAGCCTGGAAGCCTACGAGCACCAAGACGTGCCCTTCGAAGTCCTGGTGGACCGGCTCAACCCCACCCGAAGCCTGACCCATCACCCACTGATCCAGGTGATGTTGGCGTGGCAGAACTTCCCCGGGTACAGCGATGACCCCGCCGCCGGGTCGGTCTTCGGCGATCTGCCGGTCACCGGACTGCCGGCGAACACCCAGACCGCCCGCATGGATCTGGTGTTCCACGTCGGCCAGCAGTGGACCCGGGCCGGGGAGGCCGCCGGGATGGGCGGCAGCGTCGAGTACCGCACCGACGTGTTCGACGCGGACAGCATCGCGGCTCTCATCGATCGGCTGGAGCGGGTGTTGGTGGCGATGACCGCGGACCCGGCGCGGCGGTTGTCGTCGCTGGATCTGCTCGACGCCGGCGAGCACGCGCGCCTCGACCAGATCGGCAACCGGGCAATCTTGACCGACCCGGCACCCCCGCCGGCGTCGATCCCGGCCGCGTGGGCGGCCCAGGCCGCGCGCACGCCCGACGCCGCGGCGGTTACCTTCGAAGGCCACTCGGTGACGTACCGCGAGCTCGACGAGGCGTCGAACCGGCTCGCCCACCTGCTGGCCGCTCAAGGCGCCGGCCCGGGTTCCTATGTGGCACTGCTGTTTTACCGTTCGGCCGAGGCCATCGCCGCGATCCTGGCGGTGCTGAAAACCGGCGCCGCATACCTGCCGATCGACCCGGCGGCGCCCGCGGACCGGATCGGCTTCATGCTCGCCGACGCCGCACCGATCGCCGCGGTCACCACGGCTGAGCTGGCCGCCCGCCTGGACGGGCACGGCCTGCCGGTGATCGATGTGAACGACCCCTTGAACGACCCCGCCGTGCACACCCAGCCCGGGGGCCCATTGCCGGCGCCGAGCCCGGACGACATCGCGTACATCATCTACACCTCGGGGACCACCGGCGTTCCCAAGGGTGTGGCGATCCCGCACCGCAACGTCACCCGGCTGCTGACGGCGCTGGACGCCGAGACACCACACCCGGGGGTGTGGTCACAGTGCCACTCACTGGCGTTCGACTTCTCGGTGTGGGAGATCTGGGGTGCGCTGCTGCGCGGCGGACGCCTGGTCGTGGTTTCGGAGTCGGTGGCCCGCTCACCGGAGGACTTTCACGACTTGCTGATCACCGAACAGGTCAGCATCTTGAGCCGCACCCCCTCGGCGTTCTACGCGCTGCAAGCCGCCGACACGCTCCGCCGCGAGCAGGGCCGGCAATTGCAGCTCGAGGCGGTCGTGTTCGGCGGTGAAGCGCTTGAGCCACAACGACTTCGGGATTGGCTGGACAACCACCCCGGCCTGCCGCGGCTGATCAACATGTACGGCATCACCGAGACGACGGTGCATGCCTCCTTCCGCGAGATCGCCCTCGGCGATCTGGACGGCCAGGGTAGCCCGATCGGGGTGCCGTTGCCGGATCTGGCCTTCTTCGTGCTCGACGGGTGGTTGCGCGCCGTCCCGGCCGGTGTGGTCGGAGAGTTGTATGTCGCCGGGGCCGGGCTGGGCACGGGGTATGTCGGCCGCGCGGGATTGACCGCGTCGCGATTCGTGGCCTGCCCGTTCGGCGTTGCGGGCCAGCGCATGTACCGCACCGGTGACCTGGTCAGCTGGGGCCGAAACGACAACGGGGACGGCCAGCTGCGTTACGTCGGGCGCGCCGACGCGCAGGTCAAAATTCGTGGGTATCGCATCGAGCTCGGTGAAGTCGAAAACACGCTGCTGGCCTGCCCGCAGGTCACCCAGGCCGTCGCCACCGTGCATGACGGCAATACCGGTCCCCAACTGATCGGCTACGTCGTGTTGGAGCACACCGGCAGCGGCGATCACGACGCCGAGGTCGTCGAAGAGTGGCAACACGTGTACGACGAGCTCTACGGCGCCTCTTCAACCGAAGAACACGAAACCCCGCAATTCGGCGCCGATTTCCGCGGCTGGAACAGCAGCTACACCGGTGATCCGATTCCGCTCGAAGAGATGCAGGAGTGGCGTGCGGCCACGGTGGAGAGGATTATGGCCGTGCGGCCGCGCCGCGTGCTGGAGATCGGTGTGGGCTCCGGGCTGCTGTTGTCCCAGATCGCGCCGCAGTGTGAGCGCTATGTCGGCACCGACATGTCGGCGGTCGTTGTCGAAAGCCTGTGCCGCTCGCTGGAGCGGCTGGACATTCCGTGGCGCGACCGGGTCCAACTGCTGAACCAGCCCGCCCACGTCACGGGTGCGCTGCCGCGGGGCCACTTCGACACCATCATCCTCAACTCGGTCGTCCAGTATTTCCCCAACGCCGGATACCTGACCGAGGTCATCGACAGCGCCATCGACCTGCTGGCCGACGGCGGATCGGTGTTCATCGGCGATGTGCGCAACCACAGCCTGCAGGGCGCGTTCCAAACCGCGGTCGCGCTCGCCGGCACGCCTGCCACCGATACCGCGGAGATTCGCCAACGCGTCCAGCGTTCCCTGCTCAGTGAACCCGAATTGCTGCTCGCACCAGAGTTTTTCACCACCTGGGCCGCCGCGCACGCATCGGTGGCCGGCGTCGACATCGAAGTCAAGCGCGGATCGGCCGACAACGAACTGACCCGCTATCGCTACGACGTCGTCATCCGCAAAACCCCGGCGGCGGTGCGCTCTCTCGCCGACGCACCCGGCTGGACGTGGACCCAGTGCGCGGGCCTCAGCGGCCTGCCCGCCCGGTTGGCCGCCGAACACCCCGCCGTCGTGCGCGTCACCGGCATCCCGCGCACCGGACTGATCGACGATGTGCTGGCCGAACAGAACCTCGCCACCGACGATGTCGTCGTCGAGACTGCCGAAACACCCGTCACACCCGAGGAATTGCATCGCGTCGGGGCGGCCACCGGATACGACGTCGCCGTTACCTGGGGTGCGCAGCCGGGCACGCTGGACGCCGTCTTCATGACCCCCACCGGCGAAAGCGTCGCGCTGGCCGACCTCTACCTTCCCGTGGCCGGGGACCGGCAGCGCACCACGTATGCCAATGACCCGCACACCAACACCAAGATCAGTGCGGTGCGTCAGCAGCTGAGCGCGCGGCTGCCCGACTATATGATCCCGGCGCACATCATGGTGCTCGACGAGTTACCGCTGACCTCGTCGGGCAAGATCGACCTGAAGGCGTTGCCGGCGCCGTTGTTTGCCACCACCTCCTTCCGTGCCCCGCGGACGCAGACCGAACAGCTGGTCGCCGAGGTGTTCGCCGAGGTGCTGGGCATCGATCGGGTCGGGCTGGACGACGACTTCTTCGCGCTGGGTGGGGATTCGTTGAGCGCCACGCGGGTCAGCGTGCGGTTGCAGCTGGCGTTGGGCAGGGAAGTGCCCGTCCGGTACCTGTTCGACGCCTCCACCGTCGTGGGTCTCGCCGACTATCTCAACCGGCATCGTGGCGGGCCCGCGCTCCCGCCGGTAGAGGTGATGGAGCGCCCGGACCCGATCCCGTTGTCGTATGCCCAGCAACGGTTGTGGTTCATCGCGCAGTTGCAGGGCCCGTCCCCGATGTACAACATGGCGGTCGCGCTGCGGTTGCGTGGGCGCGTTGACGCCGAGGCGCTGGGTGCGGCCCTGGCCGATATCGTGGGCCGGCACGAAACCCTGCGCACGCTGTTCACGGCTGTCGAGGGGATCCCCCAGCAATTGGTGGTGTCGGCGGAGCGGGCCGACGTGGGCTGGGAGGTCGTTGACACCGCCGGCTGGTCGACCACCCAGTTGCATGAGGCCGTCGGCGCGGCTGTCGGTTACAGCTTCGACCTGACAACCGAAATCCCGTTGCGGGCCAAGCTCTTCCGCATCGCGGACGACGAACACGTGCTGGTGGCCGCGGCGCACCACATCGCCTCGGATGGCTGGTCGATCACGCCGCTGACCCGTGACCTCGGGGTGGCCTACGCCAGCCGGTGCGCCGGGCAGGTCCCCGACTGGGCGCCGCTGTCCGTGCAGTACGTCGACTACACGCTGTGGCAGCGTGCGCAATTCGGCGACCTCGACGACAGCGAAAGCCGCATCGCCGCCCAACTGGCCTACTGGCAGGACGCGCTGGCCGGGCTGCCCGAGCGGCTGCAGCTTCCCACCGATCGGCCCTATCCGCCCGTCGCCGACTATCGGGGCGCCAGGGTGTCCGTCGAGTGGCCGGCGCAGCTGCAGCTGCAAGTTGCCCGGGTGGCCCGCGAGCACAACACGACCACCTTCATGGTGATCCAGGCCGCCCTGGCGGTCCTGCTGGCTAAGGTCAGCGCCAGTAATGATGTGGCCGTTGGCTTTCCGATCGCCGGGCGGCGCGACCCCGCACTCGATGAGCTGGTGGGATGCTTCGTCAACACCTTGGTGTTGCGGGTCGATGTGGCAGGGAATCCGACTGTGGCCCAACTGCTTTCCCAGGTGCGGCAGCGCAGCCTGGAGGCCTACGAACACCAGGACGTCCCCTTCGAACTCCTGGTGGACCGCCTCAACCCCACCCGAAGCCTGACCCATCACCCGGTGATCCAGGTGATGCTGGCCTGGCAGAACTTCGCCGGGCAGGAGTCCGCGCAGGACAACGCCGGGGCGACCTTGGGCGACCTGCAGGTGGCACCGTTATCGGTCGAAACCCACACCGCCCGCATGGATCTGATGTTCACCCTGGGCGAAGGGTGGGACGAGGCGGGTGAACCCGTCGGGATCGGCGGCGCGGTGGAGTTCCGCACCGACGTGTTCGACACGGCCAGCATCGAGGCGCTGATCGCGCGGCTGGGCCGGGTGTTGGTGGCGATGACCACCGACCCGGAGCGGACGTTGTCGTCGCTGGATCTGCTCGACGCCGATGAGCATGCCCGCCTCGACGGGATCGGCAACCGGGCCGCGTTGACCCGACCCGCGCGCGCTGAACTGTCGGTCCCGGAGTTGTTCGCCGCGCAGGTGGCGCGCACGCCCGAGGCGGGGGCGGTGACCTGTGGGGGCCGGTCGCTGACGTACCGGGAACTCGACGAGGCCGCCAACCGCCTGGCGCACCTTCTGGCCGACGAGGGTGTAGGCCCGGGCCACTGTGTGGCGCTGCTGTTTTCACGCTCGGCCGAGGCGATCGTGGCGATGTTGGCGGTGCTCAAGACCGGCGCGGCCTATCTGCCGATCGACCCGTCGCTGCCGGCGCCCCGCATCCAATTCATGCTGCAGGATGCCGGGCCGATCGCCGCGATCACGGCCGCCGGGCTGGCCGACTGCCTGGATGAAAGCGCACTGCCGGTCATCGACGTCGAGGATCCCCGCATCCCGACCTATCCGTGCACGGCCCTGCCGGCACCCGCCGCCGACGACATCGCCTACCTGATCTACACGTCGGGAACCACCGGGGTTCCCAAGGGCGTGGCGATCGCTCACCACAACGTCGCTCAGCTGATGGAGTCACTGGATCCGCGGCTGGCGGGGCCAGGGCTGGTGTGGTCGCAGTGGCACTCGTACAGCTTCGACATCTCAGGCTGGGAGATCTTCGGTGCACTGCTGCACGGCGGCCGGCTGGTGGTGGTGCCCGAGTCGGTTGCGGCCTCGCCGAACGATTTCCGCGCGCTGCTGATCTCCGAAAAGGTCGACGTCCTCAGCCAGACACCGTCGGCGGCAGGGATGTTGTCGCCCGACGGATTGGAGTCGGTCACGTTGTTGGTGGGCGGCGAGGCCTGCCCGGCCGAACTGGTGGATCGCTGGGCGCCGGGACGCGTCATGATCAACGAATACGGCCCCACCGAGACGACCATGTGGGTGGCACTCAGTGAGCCGCTCACCGCGGGTTCGGGTCCGCCGCCGATCGGTTCGCCGCTGCCGGGGGCGGCACTGTTCGTGCTCGACGAATGGCTTCAAGCGGTGCCCACCGGAGTGGTCGGTGAGCTCTATGTCGCGGGACCCGCTGTGGGCGTTGGCTATTGGCGGCGGCCCGGGTTGACCGCGTCGCGGTTTGTGGCCTGCCCGTTCGGGACGCTGGGGACACGCATGTATCGCACCGGGGATCTGGTGTGGTGGGGCCTGAACGACAACGGGGACGGGCAGCTGCACTATGTGGGCCGCGCCGACGAACAGGTGAAGATCCGCGGGTACCGCCTCGAGTTGGGCGAGTTGCGCGCAGCGCTGGCCGCCGAGGACGGGGTGGAGCAGGCGGTGGTGATCGTTCGCGAGGACCGCCCCGGCGACAAGCGCCTCGTCGGTTACATCACCGGGACAGCTGACCCGGCCCGGGTGCGCAGCGCGCTGGCCGAGCGGCTACCGTCCTACGCGATCCCGGCCGCGGTGGTGGTGCTCGAGGCGCTGCCGTTGACGGTCAACGGCAAACTCGACCGACGGGCGCTGCCGGCCCCGGAGTATCAGGACGGCGATAGCTACCGCGCCCCGGCGACCCTCACCGAGGAGATCCTGGTCGGCATCTACGCCCAGGTGCTCGGCGTCGTGTCGCCCCGGGTTATAGGAGTCGACGACTCGTTCTTCGATTTGGGTGGGGACTCGCTTCTGGCGATGCGCCTCGTCGCCGCGATCAACAACAGCCTGGATGCCGATCTGGGGGTGCGCGCCCTGTTCGAGGCGCCCACGGTTGCCCAGTTGGCGCCCCGCATCGGTGGGGGTGCGGGGCGGATGGAGCCGTTGGTGGTTGCCGAGCGGCCCGCGGTGGTGCCGCTGTCGTTCGCTCAGACCCGATTGTGGTTCCTTGATCAACTGCACGGGCCGTCGCCGGTCTACAACATGGCGGCCGGGCTGCAGTTGCGTGGGCACCTGGACCCAGACGCGTTCGGTGCGGCGCTGGCCGACGTAGCGGGCCGCCACGAGAGCCTGCGCACGCTGTTCCCGGCGGTTGATGGTGTCCCGCGCCAGGTCGTGGTGTCCGCCGAGCAGTCCGATTTCGGCTGGCAGGTCGTCGATGCCAGCGGCTGGTCGACAGACCAGCTGGGCCAGGCCGTCGGCGCGGCGGCAGGCTACGCGTTCAACCTGGCGACCGAGATCCCGCTGCGCGCAAGGCTTTTCCGTATTTCCGCTGAAGAACACGTGCTGGTGATTGCGGTGCACCACATCGCCGCCGACGGCAGCTCGATCGCTCCGCTGGTGCGTGATCTGGGAATGGCTTACGCCAGCCGGTGCGCGGGCCTCGTCCCCGACTGGGCGCCGCTGCCCGTGCAATATGTCGACTACACGCTGTGGCAGCGGGAGATCCTGGGCGACCTGGCCGACAGCCACAGCCGCATCTCCGGCCAGCTGAGCTACTGGCAGGACGCGCTAGCCGGGCTGCCCGAGGTACTGGCACTGCCCACCGATCGGCCGTATCCGCCCGTCGCCGATTACCGCGGCGACAGTGCGGTCGTCGACTGGCCGGCACAGCTGCAGCAGCGCATCGCCCGACTTGCCCGCGAGCACAACGCGACCAGTTTCATGGTGATCCAGGCCGCTCTGGCGGCGCTGCTGTCGAAGATGAGCGCCAATCCCGATGTGGCGGTGGGCTTTCCGATCGCCGGGCGCAGCGATCCCGCGCTCGATGGCCTGGTGGGTTCATTCGTCAACACCTTGGTTTTGCGGATCGACCTTGCCGGGGACCCCACCGTCACCGAGCTGCTCGACCAGGTGCAGCAGCGCAGCCTGGCCGCCTACGAGAACCAGGATGTGCCCTTCGAGGTGCTGGTGGATCGGCTCAACCCGACCCGAAGCCTGGCGCATCACCCACTGATCCAGGTGCTGCTGGCCTGGCAGAACTTCGCAGGACCGGACGCCCAACCGGACACCGCGTTGGCCTTGGGCGACCTGCAGGCCACCCCGCTGTCGGCGGACACCCACACCGCCCGCATGGACTTGACCTTCTCCCTCGGGGAGCGCTGGAGTGGGGCAGGCGAGCCCGCCGGGATCGGCGGCCGCGTGGAATTCCGCACCGACGTGTTCGACGCGGCCACCATCCAAACGCTGCTCGAACGCTTGCGGCGGCTGCTGGAGGCGATGACCACCGAACCCAACCAGCGGTTCTCGTCGCTGGAAATCTTGGATGAGGCTGAGCACGCGCGGCTCGACGAGCTTGGCAACCGGGCGGTGTTGGCCGAGCGCATAACGCCGGTGTCGTTGCCGGTGTTGTTTGGGGTGCAGGTGGTGCGGACGCCGGGTGCGGTGGCGGTCAGTTGTGCGGGTCGTGTGGTGACGTATCGGGAGTTGGATGAGGCTGCTGAGCGGTGGGCGCGTCTGCTGGCGAGCCGCGGGATTGGTGCGGGGCAGTGTGTGGTGTTGTTGTCGCCGCGGTCGGTGGAGGCGGTCGCTGCGATGGTGGGGGTGCTCAAGAGCGGTGCGGCGTATGTGCCGATTGATCCGGGGTGGCCGGCCGAGCGGGTCGGGTTCATTGTGGGTGATGCGGCGCCGGTGGCGGCGTTGACTACGAGTGAGTTGGCGGATCGTTTCCAGGGTTGTGGCTTGCAGGTGTTTGATCTCGGCGATGCCGGGGTGGATACCGGGCCGAGCATCGCCTTGCGAGGGCCGGCGCCTGATGATGTCGCGCATATCATCTATACCTCGGGTAGCACGGGTGTGCCTAAAGGTGTTGCGGTGACGCATCATAACGTCACGCAGTTGTTGGCGTCGCTGGATGCGGGCCTTACACCGCCGGGTGCGGTGGTGGCGGGCAAGGTATCCACGTTGTGGCATTCGCTGGCCTTTGATGCGTCGGTGCGTGAGATCTGGGGTGCGCTGCTTCATGGTGGGCGTCTGGTGGTGGTGCCCGAGTCGGTGGCCGCCGTCGGCGCGGGAGTTGGCGGCGCTGCTGGCTGCTGAACGTGTGGATGTGTTGACGCAGACGCCGTCGGCGATGGGGGCGCTTTCACCGGTGGGTGTGGGGTCGGCGTCGTTGGTGGTCGGTGGTGAGGTTTGTCCGGCGGAGTTGGTGGAGCGGTGGGCCCCGGGGCGGGTGATGATCAACGCCTATGGGCCGACGGAGACCACGATCGATGTCACGGTCAGCGCGCCATTGAGCGCGGGGTCGGGTGTGCCGCCGATCGGGTTCCCGGTGGCGGGGGCGGCGTTGTTCGTGTTGGACGGTTGGTTGCGTCCGGTGCCGGCCGGGGTGGTCGGTGAGTTGTATGTGGCCGGCCATGGTGTGGGTGTGGGGTATGTCGGCCGGGCGGGGTTGACGGGGTCGCGGTTTGTGGCGTGCCCGTTCGTTGGGGCGGGGCAACCTGGGCAACGGATGTATCGCACCGGGGATTTGGTGAGTTGGGGTCCTGATGGGCAGCTGCGCTACCTTGGGCGTGCTGATGAGCAGGTGAAGATCCGCGGGTATCGCATCGAGTTGGGCGAGGTGCAGGCCGCGCTCAGCGCGCTCGACGGCGTCGGCCGCGCGGTGGTGATTGCCCGCGAGGACCGCCCCGGCGACAGACGCCTCGTCGGCTATATCACCGGGACCGCCGACCCGGCGGGGATCCGCGCACAACTGGCCGAACGGTTGCCCGGCTACATGGTGCCCGCGGCGATCGTCGCGATCGACGCACTGCCACTCACACCGACCGGCAAACTCGACAAGCGCGCTCTGCGCCCGCCGGAGTATCAACATGTCGATCGCTATCGCGCCCCGGCCAATGAGCTGGAGGAGATCCTGGCCGGAATCTACGGGCGCGTCCTCGGCGTCGAGCGCGTCGGGGCCGACGATTCGTTCTTCGACCTCGGCGGCGACTCACTGTCCGCGATGCGCGTGATCGCCGCGATCAACGACCGCCTCGGTACCGAGCTCGCGGTGCGCACCCTGTTCCATGCGCCGTCGGTCGCGAGCTTGAGCCAGCAGGTGGGCACCGCGGCCAGCGAGACCGAAGTGGTCCCGATCGAGGTGCTCAAGGAAGGCAGCGGTGTTCCGCTGTTCTGCATCCACCCCGGGGGTGGGATGAGCTGGCCGTATCAACGACTCGGCACTCACCTCGACTGCTCGATCATCGGAATTCAACAAACCCTGCGCAGCGAAGAAGCCGAACCACACTCAGTCGGCGATATGGCGAAGAACTACGCCGACCGAATCCAGGAGTTCTATCCTGCCGGGCCCTACAACCTTCTCGGCTGGTCGTTCGGGGGCATCGTCGCCCATGAACTCGCCATCGAACTCCAGCGACGCGGATGCGTCGTTGACCGGCTGATCCTTCTCGACGCCCTACCTCGGGTCGAAACCAGCGCCACGGTACCCCACCAGGCGCCGGTCGATCGGCACACGCTGGAGGAAGTCTTGCGGTTCTATCGCATAGACATTCCAGACCAAGGCGAGTCGCTCAGCTACGAACAGATAGAAGAACTCGTCCGCGAACGAGCGGCCGCAGAATTCCCTCGGTACAAAAAGCTTCTGGACTGGATCGATTCGAACCTCGATAACAACAGGGCGCTGCACAAGGCGCACGAGCCCGGAGTACTGGACGGCGACATCATCATATTTACCGCTGAGCGGGGCGACAGCGAAACCAATTCATCCCCCTCGCAAGAGTGGCGCCCCTACGTCACCGGCGACATCGCTGAGTTCGCGATCGACTGCACACACGAAGCAATGTTGACGGCCGAATCGCTCAACCTTTACGGTCCGCAACTCAAGCGTTCACTGGACGGTTAAACAGCCTTCGCTCGGGCTTAGCCGGCGGACAAATATGGGGACATTTCCCCATAGCCGCTGGGATGCGGCACGCACATGATTACTTGCGGTCAACCGACGGTCGCCGCGGTAAGCAAACGAAACTCATAAGTCCGGTACAGCGGCTACCGACGACAAGTCGACACGATGTCCACCAGGACATAGGCAATGGCGCTATCAACGGGTTGGAGGACATCGATGTCGTATGTGGTAGCGGTGCCGGAGATACTGGGTTCGGCCGCAACGGATTTGGGCAGCATCGGCTCGTCGTTGAATGCGGCCAGAGCGGCGGCCGCGGCCCCGACGACTGCGGTGGTGGCGCCAGCGGCCGATGAAGTGTCGGCGGCGATCGCGTCGTTCTTCTCCCGATACGCCCAGGAATTCCACACGCTGGGTGCCCAAGCCCAAGCGTTTCACGCCCAGTTCGCGCATGCATTGACCGCGGCACAGGGCGCTTACGCCGCCGCCGAGGCGGCCAACGCCAAACCCATGCAGGCCGTGCTGGGGGTGGTCAACGCGCCGACCGAAGCCCTGACGGGCCGCCCGCTCATCGGCAACGGCACCAACGGCGCACCGGGCACCGGCCAGAACGGCGGACCCGGGGGGATCTTGATGGGTAACGGCGGCAACGGGGGATCAGGCACCCCGGGAACGGTCACCACGGCGCCGGGTGCCGGTGGAAACGGCGGGGCCGCCGGGATGATCGGCCACGGCGGGTCCGGCGGGGTCGGCGGGGCCAACGCCGGCTTCGGGCTCGCGGCCGCCGGCGGTAATGGCGGCAGTGGCGGGCAATGGTCCGGGCCCGGCGGGGCCGGCGGTAAAGGCGGGGCCGGCTTCGGCAGCATCCAGGGCGGCACCGGCGGCACCGGCGGCAGCACCAAGGGCTTCCTGAGTGCGGGCGGGGCCGGCGGCGCCGGCGGGACCGGCGGGGCCGGCACTAACGGCTCGACTGGCAGCGTCGACGGCGGCGAAGGCGGACTGGGCGGCAATGGTGGCATTGGCGGGATCGGCGGGCTGTTCGGCACCGGCGGGCACGGCGGGGCCGGCGGGGTCGGCGGTAACGGCGGCGCCGGTGCGGACGGGTACAACGGCGACACCTTTGGCGCCGGGTTTTCCGGCGGCCCTGGCGGCTACGGCGGCGACGGCGGCATCGGCGGCAACGGCGGCAACGGCGGGGCCGCTGGAAAGTTCGGTTTGCTCGGCGACGGTGGCGACGGTGGCAATGGCGGCATCGGCGGAACACCCGGCAACGGCGGCACCGGCGCGGCCGGCGGCCCGGGCGGACTCTTCGGCTACGACGGTGGTTCGGGTGGCGACGGCGGCATCGCAGGAGTCGGCGGCACCGGCGGCGACGGGGGTGACGGCTTGACCATCGGCAGCCACGGCACCACCGGCACGGCACCCATCAACGGCGCCCGCGGCGGCGACGGCGGCGCCGGCTACAGCCCCACCGAATCGAACCAAAGCGGCGGCAACGGCGGCGCCGGCGGCAACGGCGGCGTCCAAACCAGCGTCGGCGGCGGTACCGGCGGCACCGGCGGCACCGGCGGTGTGGGCGGCAACGGCAACGGCACCGGCAGCGGGGGCAACGGCGGCGACGGCGGTACCGGCGGTGAAAGCCTGAGCGGTGCCCCCGGCATCGGCGGCACCGGCGGTGCGGGCGGCCTGGGCGGCGGCGGCGAGGGAAGCACCTCCGGCAATGGCGGCAATGGCGGCCTAGGCGGCCTCAGCGACAGCGGTTTGGGCTTCGACGGCGGCCATGGCGGCCAAGGCGGCCAGGGCGGAGCCGCCAACGGTGGCGCGGCCGGAACCGGCGGTGACGGCGGGCAGGGCGGCCTCGATTTGGACCTGGGGAGCGCCCACCACAGCGGGAACGGCGGCCAAGGCGGCCAAGGCGGCACGGGCGACGCCACCGATGCTGGTGGGGCCGGCGGCACCGGCGGCTTGGGCGGCACCGCCAGTATCTACGGCGCCCCCGCCGGCACCGGTGGCGTCGGTGGCACCGGTGGCAGCGCCGGCGTCCCGGGCGGCACGGGCGGCGTCGGCGGCGACGGCGGACAGGGCGGTTTCGGCAACCACAGCGACGGCGGCACCGGCGGTCACGGAGGCCAAGGCGGCAGCGGCGCGCCAGGTGGTACCGGCGGCGACGGCGGTACCGGAGGCCAAGGCGGCACGGGGGATCCGAGTGGCACCCCCGGCGGCGCCGGCCACGCCGGGACCGCGCACAACGGAGCCTCCGGCGGCGCGGGAGGCGCCGGTGGCGCCGGAGGCCCCGGCTAACGCGAGCAGATCACACCTGGCTGGTGGAAAACGGCGGCGTCTCTTGGCCTGCCACGGTGATGAAGTTGTAGATCGGTGCCGTGTCGTAGGTGTAGTGGGCGGCGTTGGGTCCCGCCACCAAGAACATTCCGCCGTTGACGATCGCTTCGGTGATGGAAATGATCTCCTCGACCGAAGTCTCTGGGTTCACCAGCTTGACCGCGTCCCGCAGTATCGCGAATATGTTTGGACTCGTGGCATTTTGGACGATGTTGTAGATCTGCGTCTCGATGACGCCCGGACCCGCCTCGGCGGTCCACGGGTTGGGACCCACAGGCGCGTCCGCGTAGATGTCGTTGCCGTCTCCGATGGTGTTGACGAAATCTCCCCAGAAGTGGGTGACCGGCGTGAGTAGGTGCGAGGCCACGTCCGCCGCCGTCATGCAGGCAGGACCGGAAATGCCACCTGTGACGACACCGTCGACGTCGGCCGGCATCGGCCATCCCGCGAACTGATTGCCCGAAGCGAATCCCGGTAGCCTGAGCGGGTTTCCCCAAACACCGACCGCGACAATGCGATTGGCGATCTGCGGATTGAGCCACGCTATGGTGTGCAGGAATTTGCACACCACGATGGCGCCCTGCGAATACCCGAGTAGGATGATGGAACTCTCCGGATACGATGGCGCCCCGCCAGGCGGATTGACTTGTGTGCAAAGCCTATTCAGCTCGGCGACACCATCGTCCACGCTCGGGCCCATCGGGAACACGCTGGCCGGATAGTTGCCGACCGGCTGCCAGTAGAACAGATCGGGGAACGCCGCGGCCAGCGCGGCAGCCACGCCGGCGGGTTGCGGAGACGCGGTGTTCCACATATCCACGTTGGATCCCGATACGGTCATCACTATGTGCGGCATCGTGCGACCTTTCGCTTGCTCTCAACTGTGAAATCAGCGCCAAAGGTGGCCTTGCGGTTGGACTTACGCGGAAATTCGAGATCGTCAAGCTGGCTGTTGACCAGCGCGTACATAGGAATCACCACCCCGGACCCTACGGTGTAACCAGGCTCTTTCCACACTACGCCGTCGGCGGTCAGCGCGACATCAGCCGATTAGCTCGTTTCGAAGAACTCGAGCTGGATGGAGTCGGGGGGCGTCACGTGGCGAAACCTCTCGGGTGGAGTGGTGGCCGTGCACAGCGGGGTGCGGGGCAGGAGCGCTTAACGCGGATCAGCGTCAGGGTGCCGCGTTGCGGCGCCGACGAGTGAGTAGGTAAGCGGCGGTGAACATCTGCCACGTGATGATCGAATAGACGCTGCATCGTTCCCACGCTGCGGGCGGCAGCGGATTTATTGCCGCGACCTTCGATCCGATGACCAGAAACACGAAGCTGAGCAGGCCGAACACACCCAGCCCGGCGGATACGGCGCGATACCAGGACGCCCCGGTGGCGTGTCGGACAATCGAAGACCCAACCAGGATCGCCGCGTTGCCACCGACGATCGCCAACAGCGCGCCGGCCTGATGAACCCATATGGTCCCGTCGGCGCGCGCCACGGGTCCGCTGTGAAATGTTGCCACCATGAAATTGCCGACCGCATTAGCGGCGGCGAGAGTCAAAAACAATCTCGCGCGCGGAGCCCCGAGGGCCCGAACGATGAGGACCGCACCGACAAGAAACAGAGCTCCCTGTAGACAAAACGCGGTGTTCATCAGGCAAGCCAGCGAGGATACCGCGCGCCCCTGATGCATGCCGCGTGAGGTGACCCCGAGATCGCTGATGAAGTTGTCGGCATAGCTGTAGCGGTCCCGGAAGCCCGCGGCCGCAATGGCTTCGAGGATCACGTAGACGAGTCCCGCGGCGATCCACACAGCGGCCCCGCCGGCGGCGAGCAAGCGTCGCCGGTTCGCGTCCCCCGTCGAGATTGTCATCGAGATATGTCAGCCAGCCCATCGCCCATACGGGGCTCCCTAAGCCTAGTGCAGGATTGCGTCTGCCCCTGAGCGGCGTGCACCGCCAAGAGTCGCAACACGGAAACGGTTGAACGTGCAGCGATCGGGCCGCGATTGTAAGGCCGGCTCATGGGGGCCGCGGACATCGCCGGTGATCACCATCGACGCGGAAGCGTTTTAGGCGGTCCGCATGATTGCTGGGCAAGGGCTGCTGGGGATCCTCGCGGTCTCCGCGGTCGGGCACAGCAGAAGGTTGCGACGAACCCTCCCAGCGCCAATTGAGTTCCGACGTCGCGCAGGAAATTCCGCAACATCCGCGGTCCGAATTGGGTGGAGGCCAGCGTCAAAACCACGATGGTGATTGAGAATACGATTCCGACCACGGTCATGATCGCTGCAGCGACCGTGGTCAGGATTACTCGGGCCGTGTCGGCGGTGCCGCTTAGCACCCATGAGGGGAATTCGATGGCGCCGTTGTAGGAAGCACGGCCCGCGGTATAGGTCACGGCGAAGAGAAGAACAATGTAGACGGTTTCGAGTACGGGGACCACCCAGAGATTGGTCCGCAGTGCTTCTCGCCGCCAATTCCGCCTCCAAGTAAGCGTGACCGAGCATCATTTCTGGCCGCCGACCGGGAAGCGCGCGCTGCACCCAAACTGGTGTGTCCACATATTTCTCATCTCGGTCAGACCACGGAAGCTGTTGGTACCGAACCGCTCTCCGCCGGCGTACACGATGGCGAGCCTGACGTAGCCTCCGCACTGGGTCCAAGGCGCGGCGTACCGGATGGCCGCCGGCGACGCCCTCGGATGGCCTCCCCGATCCGGGATTCCACATCGAAGGTGACTATCTGTGCGCTTGCGCCGGGGATCCGGCTGACCAGTTGTGCGATCTTGTCCGCGGTGCGGTCATGAAGTAGCCGGCCCACCAACGGCGAGTAGGTGCGCCGCGGCAGCAGCACGGTGACCTTGGTATCCGGCTCGTCGCCGATCATCTGCCGGACCAGGCTCTGACACGCCACACTCAGCCGTCGGTCCGCACACTCGACCATGCGCAACGGAGTGTCGTGCTCAAATCGAGCCCAGTAGTGCCGCAATGACGCCGCACGATTTGGATCCAAGATGAAATGCACGGCAATGACTTCGTCGGCGTGCAAGCTCTTCGCGTAACGCATTGCTTCGATTTCAGCAAGGTCAACCGAATCCACGAAAGCGAGTACCCGGTGGTGCCTAGATTCGTCCGGCGGCGGCTGCTCGGTGGATGACATCTCGAGTACGGAGGCCTCATCACGATACTGGCGGTTTAGTCTCATCAGGATCAACACCAGAACGGGGAAGACGACAACGATCAGCCAGGCGCCTTCGTTGAACTTGGCCGTCGCGAAAATCCCGACGACGACAGCCGACAATGCCCCCGCCGACAGGTTTATCCCGAGTTTGTAGCGCCAGCCGCGCCCACGACGCGTGAGGTGATGTTTGGTCATTCCGAAGCCGGCCATCGTGAACGCGCTGAAAACTCCCATCGCGAAAAGCGGCACCAGCGCATCGACCGAGCCCCCCGTTGCCAGCAGTAGGGCAATTGCGAGCGCCGCCAATACCATGATGGCGTTCGAAAAGACCAGTCGATGGCCGCGTTTCATCAACGGCCGCGGTAGGAAGCGGTCTTCGGCGACGAAGTTGGCAAGGGCCGGGAAGCCGTTGAAGCTGGTGTTGGCCCCGTTGTACAAGATGGCGGCGCTCGCCGCCTGCAGAAGGAAATACAGGACGTGCCCGATAATCCCGTCGCCGAACACCGCGCGGCCGATCTCGGAAAGCATCGACGGATAGCCGGCGGCATAGGGAGTGGCACGGGTGGCGTACGCAAGCCAGGCGACACCTGCCAGGAGCAACCCGAGTATCCAGGCCATGATGGTCAGAACTCGCCGGGCGTTGATGCCTTGTGGATCACGAAAGAGGTTGACTGTGTTGGAGATTGCCTCGACACCGGTCAACGAGGAGCCGCCGTTGGCGAACGCTCGAAGGATCACCAGAACCGTCGCGCCCATGATTAAGCCGTTGCCCTGCTGAACCGGGACCGCGCCGGCAATGTGGCTAGGGTCATAAACCGGTAAGGTCCCGCAGATTGCCCGAATGATTCCGACCACGATTAGCAGTGTGAGCATGGAGATGAAGGCATAAGTCGGGACGGCAAAGGTCCGGCCGGCTTCGCGCAGTCCGCGCAGGTTGGCGAAGCAGAAGAGCAGCACCGAGGCCACCGTGATTTCCAGACTGTAGGGCCCTAGGACCGGTACTGCCGATACCACCGCGACTGTGCCGGCGGCGCACTGGATCGCGACTGTCACCACGTAGTCGATCAACAGTGCGGCCGCGGCGATCTGCGCCACCCGCGGCCCGAAGTTCTCCCTGGCCACGACGTAAGACCCGCCGGCTCGGGTATAAGCCATTACCACCTGGCGGTACGACGCAGCTACCAAGGCAAGAATCAACAAGATCACGCCGGTGAGCGGAAGCAGCAACACGAACGCCGCCATTCCGGCGGCGGGCAGCAATTCCACCAGGATCTGCTCGGGACCGTAGGCGGTCGAAGATATCGCATCCGGCGAAAGTGCGCCGAGAGCAATGCTATTCGACAGCTTCTCGTGCTGTAGATCAGCGTTGATCTTCGGCTTACCGAGGAAAGTCCTCTTGCAGCGATCTGAGAAAGACGCCGGTATAGTCTGCCGGTCGGCCAAGTCGGTCATGAATCATTCCTAGCCCAACCCGCAATTCGGAGTCGGCCGCGTTTACGGAATCTTGACGGCCACAACGTCGATACCGTTGCTTTGTAAGGGATTTCACGCCTTAGTGACAGCGGATTACCAGGATCATGTGAGAGGTAGTGTTATACGCGGATGTTTCCGGCTGCGGCGCGATCATCGGTTCGACGCGCCCAACAGCGACTTGGGGCTGAAAAGCGTTCGCCGCGAATTCGAGCTCAGTTGGCCGACGCCTACCGGGGGCGTGGCCACTGCAGGGATGCCGCGATGCGCGTTGGTTCGCTGGCCGTCATTGGCGAACAGGAGCGCACCCGCGAATACGGGCGCAAGGGTGGCAACCCCG
This sequence comes from uncultured Actinomycetota bacterium, assembly GCA_963758775.1. Taxonomy (GTDB): domain Bacteria; phylum Actinomycetota; class Actinomycetes; order Mycobacteriales; family Mycobacteriaceae; genus Mycobacterium. The sequence continues at coordinate 82,071 of CAVWWU010000005.1, read as the reverse complement.
ACATATTAGGACCAGCTCGCGCGACCAAACCGTGCGCGGCGTCTACCCGCCGATTTCCGCGTCTCATTGGCCCCCTCGATGCGGAACCGGCCCAAGGCCGGCCTCCTAGGATGCGCAACCTCGGATCTTGGCCTGCGGCGGGCTAGATTAGCCGGATGCGCACTGTTCGCCTGTTCGGTGTAGCCCTGGCGGTCCTCACAGCCGGCTTGCTGCTGGCAACCCCCGCCGGCGCGCAACCGCCGTCGAAGCTCACCGACCACATCACCGACAGCTCCGGGGTGTTGACGGACTCCAGCCGGGCATCGGTCAACTCGGCCATCGACCGGCTCTCCCGCGATCAGCACCTTCAACTGTGGGTGGTCTACGTCGACAACTTCAACAGGTTCAAACCCGAAAACTGGGCGAGCCAAACGCGCGACGCCAGCGGACTGGGCGACAACGACGTACTGCTGGCCGTCGCCACCAACACAAAGCTGTACAAGCTCGACGTGCCGCCGAAGACGCAGAGCCTGACGCCGGCCGAGCTAAACAGCTTGCAGAGCAACAAGATTGAACCGGCGATCAACGCCAAAGACTGGAGCGGTGCAGCCGTCGCCGCGGCCGACGGGCTGAACAAATCGACCAACCCGGCAAACCCGGCAAACCCGGCAAACACTCCCAGCTCGCCCAAGCGGACCTGGCTGTGGATCGCCATCGGCGTCGCCGTCGTGGTGATCATCCTGGTGGTGGTGCTGCTGCTTATTCGCAGGCGCCGCCGCAAGCGCGCCGCGCGACAGAGCGGCCCCGGCGATCACCAGCCGGACATCGGCGGGCGGGTAGATGCCCTGGGCCCGGCGCTGTCCACGGCGGACGCCAGGCTGCGCCAAGTCTCCGACTATGTGGCCCGACATCGCGACGCGATCGGCACCGACGCCAAAGGCCGGCTCGAGGAGACGAAGCGCTACGTGGCGGCCGCGCACAGCAAGCAAGCATCGAACGCCGCCGAGGCGATCGCCAATGCCAACCGGGCATCGACGCTGGCCGCCGACGCGCAGGCGCTGGCCAACGCCGACGTGCAGGCAGCGCAGCGCACGCCGCGGCGTCGCGGCACCGCCTGACGTGAACGGGTCGTGTCCCTGCGGCGGCGACGAAAGCTATCGCGCCTGCTGCGGGCCGCTGCACCAGGGCGAATTGCAGGCGCGATCGGCCGAGGAACTGATGCGCTCGAGGTACTCGGCGTTCGCCTACGGTGACGCCGACTATCTGTTCCGCACGTGGCACCCGCGAACGCGCCCGCTCGACGTCACCGTTGATCCGAAGATCACGTGGACCGGCCTGGAGGTCATCGACACCGTCGCCGGTGGCCCCGACGACGATCACGGTGAGGTGGAGTTCACCGCCCGGTTCGAGTCCGCGGGCCGGGCCGGCAGCCTGCACGAGCGCAGTTGTTTCGAGCGCCGCGCCGGCCGATGGTTCTACCTCGATCCCATGACGGAAGATCAAGCTCGGTAGAGCGAGTGACGGGATTCGAACCCGTGTATACGGCTTTGCAGGCCGCTGCCTAGCCGCTCAGCCACACCCGCACGAACGATCACCATTCCAGCGCGAGCCGCTGAAGCCCAGCGTTTTTCTCGTCCCGATCATTTCGGGCCATGGAGCTATCCGGGCAGTACGTCCTCGATAGCGCTGATGACCTCGGGTGCGTCCGGTTCGGTCCGGGGCCGGAACCTGTTGACCACCGCACCGTCGGGGGAAACCAGAAATTTCTCGAAGTTCCACTGGATGTCGCCGGCCTGCCCATCGGCATCGACCGCCTGCGTCAGCTCGGCGTAGAGCGGGTGGCGCTCGTCGCCGTTGACGTCGGTCTTCTCCAGCAACGGGAACGTCACCCCATAGGTGGTGGAGCAGAACTCTTGGATCTCGTCGGCTGTGCCCGGTTCCTGACCCATGAACTGATTGCACGGAACTCCGACGACGGTCAAGCCCCGGCCGCCGTAGTCTTTGGCCAGCTTTTCCAGCGCCGTGTACTGTGGGGTAAGTCCGCACTTAGAGGCGACGTTCACGATCAACGTCGCTCCGTCAGACAAATCAGCTAGCGTCGCCGGCTTGCCGTCGAGGGTCTTCAAGGCGATGTCTTTGAGGGTCACGTCGTTGACGCTAACACCGTACGAATGCGATACGCCGTGACGGCCTCCCGCACTTTTACCCAGCCATCGCTTATCGTGTTCCTAATCGCCTCCCATCTCGTGAGGTATGCCAACCGCGAGGGCAACGAACAGAGTTGATGCGCAATCAAATTGGATTTACTCCGGTCCTGTGAATCGCGTAAGCACACCCGCCGCGCGGAACCAGTGAACCGTTGACTCGCGTTGACCCACCAAAGGGAAGCACTCGCCCATCGATCAGCCACCTGTCGATGGCGCATCAACTTTGCGATCCCGGCATAGCCGTACGAAGGGTGCACAGGGAGGGAAACCATGGCGATCACTGACGTACCGGCCTTCGCCCACTTAACGGACGCCGACATCGAGAACCTGGCCTTTGAGCTGGACGCGATCCGACTCGACATCGAGGATTCCCTCGGCGAGCGCGACGCTCGCTACATCCGTCGCACCATCGCCGCCCAACGTGCTCTCGACGTGGCCGGCCGGCTTGTGCTGGCGGCGAGCTCTAAGCGTTCGGCGTGGTGGGCGGGAACCCTGACCCTTGCCCTGGCCAAGATCGTCGAGAACATGGAGATCGGCCACAACGTCATGCACGGCCAGTGGAACTGGATGAACGATCCCGAGATTCACTCCACGACGTGGGAGTGGGACATGGGCGCGGCATCCAAGCACTGGCGATCCGCCCACAACTATCAGCACCACAAGTACACCAACATCCTCGACATGGACGACGACGTCGGCTACTTCATCCTGCGCGTCACGCGAGACAAACCCTGGCAGCGCTACAACATCGGCAACCTGCCGTACAACCTGATCCTTGCGCTGGCGTTCGAGTGGGCAATCGGCTTGCAAACCGTCGACCTCGAGAAATACTTCGAGGACGGCGCGGAAGGCGACATCGCCCGTGAGCGGACGCGCGAGTTCGTCACCAAGGCCGGCAGACAGATCGTCAAGGACTACATCGCGTTCCCCGCGCTCACCGCGCTGTCGCCGGCGGCCACCTACAAGTCGACGCTGAAGGCCAACGCGCTGGCCAACGTGATCCGCAGCATCTGGTCGCACGCGGTGATCGTCTGCGGGCACTTCCCGGATGGCGCAGAGAAATTCACCACCACCGACATGGCAGGCGAGACCAAGGGGGAGTGGTACCTACGCCAAATGCTGGGCAGCGCCAACTTCGACGCCGGGCCGGTGTTGCGGTTCCTCAGCGGCAACCTGTGCCACCAGATCGAACACCACCTGTTCCCTGATCTGCCCAGCAACCGGCTGCACGAGATCTCCGTGCGGGTGCGCGCGGTGTGCGACAAGTACGACTTGCCTTACACCACAGCCTCTTTCGCGACGCAATACGGCAGGACGTGGCGCACCGTCGCCAAATTGTCGCTGCCGGACAAGTATTTGCGCGACACCGCTGACGACGCACCGGAAACGCGCAGCGAGCGGATGTTCAGCGAGTTGGGGCCCGAATTCGCCACGACCGACCCGGCGACGGGGCGCCGCCGCGGGCTCAAGACGGCGATCGCGACGGTCCGCCAGTGGCGTGGGGCCGCGTAAAGCGACGTCGATTCCGCACGCGCACGGCAAAAATTCGTTATACTATCTAAGTAACGCTTCTAACGCAGATATTGGAGAGCACGCGCATGCCACGCACAGACAACGACACCTGGAATCTGGCCACCAGCGTGGGAGCTACGGCCACCATGGTGGCAGCTGCCCGCGCGATCGCCACCAAGGCGGACAACCCCGTGATCGAGGACCCGTTTGCCGAGCCGCTGGTCCGTGCCGTCGGCGTGGAGTTCTTCACCCGATGGGCCGACGGCGAGATTGACGCCGCGGACGTCGACCACGACGAGTCCAGCTGGAAACTTGGGCACATGCCGGACGCGATGGCCGCCCGGACGCGGTTCTTCGACGCGTTCTTTCGCGACGCGACCCAGGCCGGAATCCGTCAGGCCGTGATCTTGGCGTCCGGTCTCGACGCGCGCGCCTACCGACTGGCTTGGCCCGCCGGCATGATGGTCTTCGAGATCGACCAGCCCGAGGTGATCGAGTTCAAGGCCACCACACTGGCCGGTCTCGGCGCCACACCTAACGCCGATCTGCGCACGGTCGCCATCGACTTGCGGCATGACTGGCCGAAGGCGTTGGTCAATGCCGGACTGGACACGCGCCGCCCCACCGCATGGATCGCCGAGGGGCTCTTCGGATATCTGCCGCCAGCGGCCCAGGATGCCTTGTTGGACAACATCACCGCGCTCAGCGCTGACGGCAGCAGGCTGGCCTGCGAAGCCACGCCGGACAGGCCGCAGATCGATAAAGAGCAGGCGCGGGAGGTGCTGCGCAAGGCCAGCGATAAGTGGCGCGAGCACGGCCTGGAGCTGGACTTCACCGATTTGGGCTTCGAGGGCGAGCGCACCGATGTGGGTTCTCACCTGCAGGACTTGGGATGGCGAACGGTCGGCACCCCGATGCGCCAGCTGCTCGCCGACAACGGTCTTGCGTCGATCCCGCAGGGCGACGACTCGGTGTCAGTGGCCGACACGGTCTACTACAGCTCCGAACTGGCCAAGAAGCGAGCGCGAGCAGACGCAAATCGCCCTTTTCTGGTCTGAAAAGGGCGATTAGCGCTTTATCCGTACGTGCACGCGAAGGCGCCCTGCCCGCCGGAGAAGCCGCAGTTGACGTGCCAAGGGCTGGTGTAGTGGTCGATCGTCGGGATCCAGGGTGCGATCAGCGCGGGCCCGATGGCCGGCGGTGGGGGAGCGTCGTCGGCGTGGGCCGTCGCGGCGAAACCGAAGCCGACCGCGACGAACCCGATGGCCAGCACGGCGCCGGCCAGGCAGTGGCGCAGGATTCCGGTGATCGTGTCGATGGTCTGGTTGGTGTTCGTTGAAGTGTTCATGACATTGATCGTTCATCGGGCGACAGCGCGGCAGTAGCGGTCGCGTCCTTGCAGCGTTACAACCCCGCCTTGTAACAGTCGGGGGGCTCGCGCGACGCTAGCCAGCTGTTTTGCCCCGGAATGGCGCTTCGCGGCGCTACCATCAGGCGTGCCGTTAAGCGCGCGGATGCCCGAACTCTCCGCACTCGAAGTGTTGTCCGCGATCGCCAAGACGGGCAGTTTGAACGCGGCGAGCCGTGAAGTCGGAACCAGTCAGCAGGCCGTATCGGCCCGGCTGAACTCGATCGAGTCCCAGATCGGCGTGCGTCTGGTGACCCGCACGACGCGGGGCACCCAGCTGACCCCGGCGGGCGAGGTCGTCGCCGAATGGGCCGATCAGGTGCTCGACGTCGCGCAGCGCGTCGACACCGGGCTGGCATCGCTGCGCGCCGAGCGTCGCAGCCGCCTCAAGGTGGTCGCCAGTCACACGGTGGCCGAGCAATTGCTGCCACGTTGGTTGGTGTCGTTGCAGTCCGCGGCCCAGCGCCACGGCGGCGTCGCGCCCGAGGTCAGCTTCAACGCGACCGACAGCGAGGGCGCGATCGCCGCGGTGCGTGAGGGGGAGGCCGAGCTTGGCTTCATCGAGATCCGCGGCACCCTGCACGGGGTGCGCAGCAAGGTCATCGGGCGCGACGAGCTGATCGTCGTCGTGCCGCCCGATCACAAGTGGGTGCGGCGCTCGGCCCCCATCACCGTTGCGGAGCTTCGCCACACACCCTTGGTATCGCGCAAATCGGGATGGCGCCTGCTGCTCGGTGCCGACGAGGCCGTCCACGACGCCGGCGACGATCAGCCCGAGCCCGCCGCGCATCCGCTCGAACTCGCTTCTGCGGCAGCGGTTCGCGCTGCCGTTCTGGCCGGCGCCGGCCCGGCGGTGATGAGCCGGCTCGCCGTCAGCGACGACCTCAATCATGGTCGACTGCGCGCCATTCCGGTCGCCGGCATGGACCTGCGACGCGATCTGCGCGCGATTTGGCTGGGCGCCGCCACGCCGCCCGCCGGAGCGGCACGAGATCTGCTCCATCACATCGCGACCAGTCGGTGATGCCGCGCCGGTTCGTCAATATGACTGCGAATGGGGATCCCGCACTGCTATAACGGGCGCACGTGAAAGGCGCGGCCAGACAGGGGGATCGCATGACGCAGCCGACCCGAGCAACGACAAGCCAGGACGAGGACGCCCGCGCATCGTCGCGTAGCCAGATGGTGTTCATGGTAACGGCGTTGGCCGTATCGGTCGCTTCGTTCATGCTCAACGCGACCATGTTCTCGCCTGCGATCCGGGACATCAACGCTCATCTCGGGCCGCAAGGATATGCGTCGATGTCGGCGTATTTCTATCTATCCGGCGCGATCTGCAACGTTGTGCTGATCCGGTGGAGCGATTACATCGGCCGGAAAAACGTCTTACTCGGCATCCTGGTTGTGCAGTGTATCGGGACGCTGTTGTGCATCGTGAGTACATCGCTGCCGATCGTGGTGCTGGGCCGGGTCCTGCAAGGAGGCTCCAACATCACGTTTGGGCTTTCCTACCTAGTGATGCGTGAAACCCTCAGCGCCAAAGCATTCGGTGTCTGCTGCGGTGTGCTGTCGGCGGTCAACGCCGGCGTGGGCGGATTCGACGCGCTGCTCGGCGGTTTCATGGTTGATCATTACGGATACCGCTCGATCTTCACCTTGACGCTGGTGGTCGGGATCATCGCCATCGCGCTCAGCGCGAAAGCGGTGCCGGCCGTGCGACCCGGTGGCGCGGTTTCGGGCCGGATGGACTGGGTGGGCGCCGCTCTGATCGCGCTGGGGATCGCCGGGATCAATCTGTACCTCGGCCATGGTGGCCACTCGGGCTGGCTCTCGCCGCTCGTGCTCGGTTTCATCCTCGCCGCGGTCGCGGCCTTGGTGGCGTTTCTGGTGGTGGAGCGGCGCATGAAGTATCCACTGGTGCATATCGATGAGATGCGCTCGCGTTACGCCTGGCCGGTCATCGCCCTGACCATCTTGTTCTTTGCGTCGATCATGGCCGTGCTCAGCTTGATCATCCCGTCGATCGCCGAGGACGACCATATCGGCTTCGGGGCTAGCGGCCAGACGACGGCGCTGCTGTTCATCACTCCGGCCTCCGCGGTCCAACTCGTCGTGTCCCCGTTTATTGGACGACTCGCGGTGAAGGTCGGCTTTGTCACCGTGTTGCGGGCGGGCTTGGTCTGCGCCGTCGGTGTCACGTCGCTCCTCGCGATCTTTGCGTTCAACCGGCACATGGTCACCCCGCTCATGGCCCTGTTCGGGATCGTCTTGGCCACCTGCCTTACCCCGATCGCGGCCCTGGGTGTCCTACAGGCTCCCAAGGACGAGCCCGGCTCGCTGCCCGGCATCGCCAACTCCGCCTTCGGCATCGGCGGATCGATCGGATTCGCCTGGGCCGGAACGCTTGTCGCTCAGGGCACTAAAGCGGGGTACGAGAACGCATTATGGATCTGTGTTGCCATCGGCGTCGTGACCTTGGTGACGAGCTTCATCCTCAAGCCAAGGCCGCTTGTCACGCCAGACTCGACGCCGTTATCGGCGCACTGAACGTCCGTCAGTGCCGTTATCGCAATCGAGTGGGTCTGTTCTACGCGTTCACCACCGTAGCCACCCAGACCGTCGTCGCACCCGAGCGCGCGGGCGAAGCCGCCGGGGTCACATTGACCTCGCTCGTCACGATCGCCGATGTGGGAATCGCGGTGTCGGGCAGCGTATTAGAGATGCTGCAGCGTCACGGCTGGAGCATGGGTAACGGCATCGAGTGCATCCTCGCGGTGATCGCCGCGGTGCTGCTGCCCGCCGGCCTGGCCGTGCTTCGCAGCGCACGCGAACCCGATACCGCAGCGTCGAGTTAGCCAGGGACATCCAGCGAAACGTCCTTCGTTTCCCGCATCAGCAACAGCGCGATGAAGGTCACGACCGCGGCCCCGACCAGGTACCACCCGACCCACGCCACACCGTGTTTGGCGGCCAGCCACGTCGCGATGAACGGGGCCACGGCGGCGCCCAGGATGCCCGACATGTTGTAGGCGATCCCCGAGCCGGTGTAGCGCACGTTGGTCGGGAACAGTTCGGGCAGCACCGCGCTCATCGGGCCGAAAGACAGCCCCATCAGCGTCATTCCGACGATCAAGAAGAGCGTCACGGAGCCCGTCGTCGCGCTCGCGGGTGCCAGCATGAGATCGAACGAGGCGCCGTACGTAATGATCCCGGCGGTGATGATCAACAACGTACGGCGCCGGCCGAACCGGTCGGCGAGCGCGCCGGCGATCGGCACCGTCGCCGCGAAGAACAACACCGCAATCAATTGGATGTGCAGAAAGTCCACGTAGCCGAAGCCCAGGCCGGTCCCGCCGGGTGGTCGCTTGGAGGTGCCATAGCTCAGTGTCCAGGTGGTGACCGTGTAGAAGAGGGTGTAGCTCGCGAGGATGACGAACGTGCCGATGAGCAGTTCGCGCCAACTCGTGCGGAACACCGCGATGAGCGGGCTTTTGACTCGCTCGCCGCGCTCGATTGCGCGGGCGAACACCGGCGTCTCGGTCAGTCGCAGCCGCACATAGAGCCCGACCGCGACCAGGACCGCGCTCAGCAGGAACGGGACGCGCCAGCCCCAGGTGAGAAACGGGCCGCCCAGGTCGGCCTGGATGCTGCTGTGGCCCAGCCAGCTGATCAAGATCAGGAACAGCCCGTTAGCCAGCAGGAAACCAAATGGTGCGCCCAGTTGCGGCCATATCGCGGCGCGTGCCCTCTTGTCGGGTTCGGCGGTCTCGGTGACCAGCAGTGCCGCTCCGCTCCACTCGCCGCCCAACGCGATCCCTTGGCAGAACCTCATGATTGCCAGCAGCACCGGCGCCGCGATCCCCACCTGCTGGTAGGTCGGCAGCAGGCCGACGATGAAAGTGGCGATCCCCATGGTCAGCAGCGAGCCGACGAGCGTGGCCTTACGCCCGGCGCGATCGCCGAAATGCCCGAACAACACCGACCCCAACGGTCGCGCAACGAACGCCAGACCGAACGTCGCGAGCGAGGCCAGCAGCGCCGTGGTGCCGTTGCCCTTGGGGAAGAACAAATGGGGAAAGACCGAAACCGCGGCCGTGGCGTAGATGTAGAAGTCGTAGAACTCGACCGTGGTGCCCACCATCGAGGCGACGGCGATCCGCCCCCGCGTGCCCGAACCAACGGTCTCGGCGTCCACAGCACACATCGCAGGCTTTCTGATCGGGGACAAAGCTACGACATCATCGCACTATCCGCTTGGCCATTGCAGACTTGCGCAGGAATGCTAAGGCGTGCAACGACTTACTCGTGACCAAACCTTGTCCAAGACTTGATCGCGCTATCAGCGCGTGAAAACGCACGGTCCGTCGCGTCGCCCCTAACATCGTCAATCGATAAGGCGGTTAACTGACTGCAAAGGGTGATAAAGCAATGCGGGCTTCGGTTCGTTCTGTGCTGGTGATGTTGGGAATCGCCACGATTACGGTCGGCGGGATGACCGACGTGCGTTTGGCGTCGGTAAGCCTGCCGCACGGCGACTTCGCGATCGCCTCGGTGCTGCCCACGCGCGGCGAGCTGGTAGGCGTGGCCCACCCTGTCGTGGTGACCTTCAGCAAGTCGATCGCGGACCGACCGGCGGCCGAACGCGCAATATCAGTCACTTCGACGCCTCCGATGACCGGGAAGTTTCAGTGGCTCGACAACGAAGTCGTGCAGTGGGTTCCCGATCGATTCTGGCCGGCGCACAGCACGGTGGCACTGTCGGTCGGCGGGGCGCCGACCGAGTTCCAAACGGGCGCAGTCCTGCTCGGTGTCGCCGACATCTCGAAGCACACGTTCACGGTGAGCATCGACGGTGTCCCGGCGGGCGCGCCGCCTCAGCTACCCGCGCCGCATCACCGGCCGAACTGGGGGGAGCCGGGCGTGCTGCCGGCTTCGATGGGCAGGCCGAACTACCCGACGCCTGTCGGTACCTACGCGGTCCTGGCCAAAGACCGTTCGGTGACCATGGATTCGAGCAGCGTCGGCATCCCCGTCGACGACCCCGACGGCTACCGGCTCACCGTGGATGACGCCGTGCGCATCGACAACCGTGGTCTCTACGTGCATTCAGCACCGTGGGCGGTCCCCGCGATGGGGGTCGAGAACGTCAGCCACGGCTGCATCAGCCTGAGCCCCGACGACGCAGAGTGGTACTTCAACGCGGTCAAGGTCGGTGACCCCGTCATCGTGCAGGAAGGAGTTCCGGTAGGAGACAAATGGATTGAGGGCGACCCCGCGCACGCCGGCCAGAACTGAGGCCAGGACCTAAGGAGTCGTACCGGCGGGACCCGTAGCGGTGACCAACGTCGAGTGAGGCGCGGGCCCAGGCGTCGCGGCCGGACCGGGCAGAACCACCGGGTCAGCCGTCAGCGCCGGGTTGGTCGGCACGCCCTTACCACCTATGCCACCCTGCGTGATCAGCGGAGCCACGGGGGCAGCAGCCGGAGCGCCCAGGATCGGAGCGCCGCCGACCGGTGGGACCAGCGGTACCGGCGGGGGTGCCAACGGCACCGGGGGAACGACACCCGGAGGCGGGCCGGGCACGACCACCGGGGCCGGCGCTGCAAGCCCCGCCATCTGGTCCACGCACGCGACGCCACCCGCTGCGGGCCCCGACGAAGTCGCCATGCAGGCGGCGCCGCCGCCTGCCGAAGCGGCCGGGCTGAACGTCAAAGCGGCGCCGCACAATCCAGCAGTGGCGGCCACCGTGATGCCAAACAAATCAAAAGTCTTCAACGCAAACTCTCCGGTATTCGGTTTCAGAGGGGGTATTCCGCAACCAAAAGGTTCGACGGAACTGTATCGCTGTCCGGAGCCTTTCCCCGACGAGCGGCGAATCTGTTGCACAGCCGAGACGCAACACGGGCCGCCCTGTAGTCGCATCTTTTCCAAAAGGTGACTTGCGTCGAGCAGGAGTCGTCGCTTTCTCGGCGACAGGCCGACCTTGACTGGCTCACGGCACCGCGCGCGACGTTGATCGTTGCGTAGGAAATCTGATCCGCAAGCGTTGCCTTGGCGTTGGGTGGCATATGGGTCGAGCCGGCCAGGGCCGGGCCACGCCGCGCGCCGGATCTGCCGAGGAAAGGTACCTAAGTCGGCCTTCTATCGGCCAGGTCGGTGGGATAATCCAACACGCGGTCAAGGTTGAGCAACCACGGCGGTACTCGGTCATGGCCGGGCGACGAACGGGGAGGTTTGCAATGAGCGGTTTTGCACGACGCTGCGCACTCGGGGCCTTCGCTCTGGCATTGGCGGGAGTGCCGTTGACCGCCATCGCGGCACCGGGGACCAGTCGCGCCGACGGTGAATGCGCCCCGGGATGGGGCTGGAGCGTCGAGTTGAATCAATGCGTGTTCTTGGCGCCGGCGGCGAACGGACCCGGCGGACCGGGTGGTCCCGGTGGACCGGGCGGACCCGGTGGTCCCGGTGGTCCCGGAGGACCGGGTGGGCCCGCGGGGCCGGGCGGACCCGGCCGGCACTAGGTGTAGCAGAATCGCTGTGCGCCCCTTCGTACGACATGGAGAACCTCGATGAGTGAACCCACGACGGAACCACAACGCCGCAGGCTCAACAGCGCGGTTACCGGTATGTGGAGCGTTCTCGCTCCTGCCTATGATCTGCCGATTTTGCAGCAGTGGGTGTACCGTCCACCGCACGACGAGGTAATCGCGCAACTACGCGCCCACGGGGCCCGCAAGATTGTTGACGTCGCTTGCGGCACAGGGATTCTCAGCGACCGAATCGAACGCGAGCTCCGGCCCGACGAGATCTACGGTGTCGACATGTCGGACGGCATGCTCGCGCAGGCGCGCGCCCGGTCCGACAAGGTGAAGTTCTTACGCGGCCCGGCAGAGCAACTGCCCTTCGAAGACGGCACGCTCGACGCGGTCGTGACGACCTCGGCGTTCCACTTCTTCAACCAACCCGCCGCGTTGCGGGAATTCCATCGCGTCCTGGCCCCCGGGGGGTTCGCGGCAGTCGCGACCCTGAGCTCGCGACAATCGCTGCTGCCGCTACTACCCGCGGTAAATAAGTTGAGGGTGCAGAACAATCCGTCGCCGTCGGAGATGAGAAAGCTGTTCGAGAAGGCGGGCTTCAACGTCAGCGATCAGCACCGTATCCCGCGACCGATCTGGACCTGGCTCGTGTCCGATCTGATCACCGTTGGTGTCAAGAGCTAACGGCCCGAGCTCAGCACGGCGCCGGATCGGCATCCCATTCGGTCAATGTCCAGCCGTCAGAAGGATTTCCGGTGAGCACCACGCGACCGGTGTTCGGCAGCGGCTTGGTGCTCAGTAGCGCTGGATCGGCATTACGTGCGTTCATCAGCACCCAGGTCGCGATCGCCGCGCTGTGCGAGAACGCGACGGGGTTCTGTTCGCCGCTGTCGTAAATCTGTTGGACGGCCTCGTTATACCGAGCCTCGAATTCGTTGCCATCGACCGAGCCCGGAATCCGCGCGCTGCGATCACCTTGTATCCATTGCTTAGGGGCGACGAAGTAGGTCTGCGGAACCTCCGCTTCGGGTTTGCCTTCGTACTGGCCGGCCTCGATCTCGCGCAGTCCGGGCAACACCGTGACGGGCTCGCCGAGCGCCTGCGCGGTCGGGGTGGCCGTCTCCTGGGTGCGGATCATGGTCGACGCGTAGACGCCGTCGTAGTGGTTAGGGGCCAATTGGGTGGCCGCGATGTTCGCCTGACACCAGCCCTTGGGCGTGATCTCCGGACCGGGGACCGAGGTGTCGATCAGGCCCGACGCGTTGGCGGCCGATTGGGCGTGCCGCACCAGTGTCAACGTGATGGTGCGCGGGCCGGCCGCCCACGCGGACCCGCAGCCGATGGTTGACGCCGTGACGGCGACGACGGCGACGAAACACCCTGCGTTCAGAGCGATTTCACTAATGCGTCGCAAGCTCTTGGCAGTCACTCCCGGTTTCACGCGAGAATTCTAGAGCGTGCCGGCGCATGGTGCCGCGTGGCCCTGGAAATGCGACACCCGCCTCGCCACGAGGGCGAAGCGGGTGCCGCACTAGCCGGTCTCCTTAGCGGAGGATCACAGCGGGATCCAGACCCCGAAGAAGTCGAAGCCCCACTGATTGAAGCCGTTGTTCCAGTACGGCGTTTCCTGGTAGCCCCAGTAGTTGATCGGGCCATAGTTCCACGGTCCCCCAGGCGGCGGGAGCGGCCTGCCGCCCCAGTCCGGCCGAGGCGGTTGGCCCGGTCCCCAAGGTGCCGGTCCGTCGCCCCACGGTGCCCCGTGGAAGTAGCCACGCTGCCCGTCGCCGTGCCACGGGCCGCCAGGCCCGCCGGGTCCGCCAGGTCCCGCTCCGGGAGGTCCACCCGGGTGACCCGGTCCGCCGGGTCCGCCGGGTGCGCCCGGAGGCCCACCCGGGCCGCCGTGCTGGTCGCCGGGTCCACCGACGCCACCGTGTCCGCCCGGGCCACCGCCGGGTCCGCCGGGCCGGGGCCAGCCGGCCCAGGTCCGCCGGGGCCGTGCCCGCCCGGGGCTCCGCCGGGAGCGCCCGGTCCGGGTCCACCCGGCCCAGGTCCACCCGGGCCACCGGGTCCACCCGGGTCGCCGGGACCCTTGGCGGGCATTGCGCCGTGGCTGGCCGGAGCCGGCGCGGCCGGTGCTGCGTTTGCGAAACCGGCGCCCATGCCCAGGGCCGCTGCGCCCAGCGCACCGGCGATGGTCGCCCCCGCAACCAGTTGCTTAAGTCTCATCGTCGTTCACCTATCTGCTAGAGAGCCGTGCCCGAATACATTCATAATCTAAGTAGTTTGTCTATGAAGCCGCTGTGCCACGACCCTGCAAATCCTTTGACTGGATCCGGGCTTTCAGCGTCGCGGCGTCGTCAATCGCACTCCGGTGGGTTACCCAGGGATGTTGGAAAGCATGCGAGCCGGGCTCGACCGCGATAAATCTGTGACTTGGCCTGCGCCGGGCGCAGAGAATGCCCGGCGCCGGCGAATTCGCCCCCTACGATTTGGCAATGGCGCTTCGGGTCGGTCAGGTGTTCGCCGGATACACGATCCTGCGGGTACTGGGCGCCGGTGCAATGGGCACGGTGTATCTGGCATCGCATCCGCGGCTGCCTCGTGAGGATGCGCTGAAGGTATTGCCCCCGGACCTGACCGCCGACCCCGAGTTTCGGGCGCGGTTCGCGCGCGAAGCCGAGCTGGCCGCCGGGCTGTCGCACCCGCACATCGTCGGAGTCCATGACCGCGGCGAAGAGGGCGGCCAGTTTTGGATATCGATGGACTACGTCGCCGGTACGGACCTCGCCCGGCTGCTGCGCGAAACCTATTCCGGCGGAATGCCGGTCGACCAGGTGCTGCCGATCATCACCGCGCTCGCGTCGGCGCTGGACTACGCGCACCACCGGGGATTGCTGCACCGCGACGTCAAGCCGGCCAACATCTTGCTGACCGATCCCGACGAGCGGGGCCGGCGGCGGGTTTACCTGGCTGACTTCGGCATCGCGCGCCACATCGATGATGCGGCCGCGCTGACCGCGACCAAGATGGCGGTGGGCACCGTGGCCTATGCGGCCCCCGAGCAGTTGAAGGCCGAGGCCGTCGACGGCCGCGCCGATCAATATGCGTTGGCCTGCACCGCTTTCCACATGCTCGCCGGGGTGCCGCCCTACGGCATTTCCAACCCGGCAGTGGTGATCACCCACCACGTCAGCTCCCCGCCGCCGTCGATCGGTGCGCGTCGTCCCGAGTTGGCCGGCCTGGATCCGGTGTTCGCGGTGGCGATGGCCAAGGAGCCTTCCGGCCGGTACGACAGCTGCCGCGAATTCGCCGAACAACTGCGCGAGCAACACAGCACGCCGTCCGTCTACTTCCATCCCACCCAACTGGCGCTGGGCGCAACCGCACCCACCGCGCCGCCGCCCGTGACGAAGAAGCGTCGCTCCCGGGTGCTGATCGGCGCGTTGCTGGGGATCGCGGTGCTGGTCGCCGCGGGTGTGTTCGCGGCCGTGAAGCTCGTCGGGCACGACAAATCAAGCACCAACGCGGGACCCCTGACGGGCACCTACCGGACCGACTTCGGCCCGATCGTTCGCCTCGACGAGACCGCGGATCCGAATGCGGCGCCCGCATTGACCGCCACGTATGGCTTGCGGTCCGTATGTCGTCCCAGCGGATGCGTCGCAACGGCGTCACGGCTGAGCGGGCCACCCGTGGCGGTGCAATCGATGGTGTTCGACGAGATCGGCGGGCGTTGGGTGGCAGTGAGCCTCGGCACGGACCGGTGCCAGGATGGTTCGGCCGAACTCTGGCAGGTGTTCGCACTGCAACCACGACCCGATGGCACCCTCGCCGGCGACTACACCGCGACCGCGGCCAAGGGCTGCGCCGACAAGCGCGCCGTCAAGCTGACGCGCACCGGTGCCGTCGACGAGCACACGGTCGCCGACCCGGCCGGCCAACCGGCGCGGGTACTTTCGCCCGCCGAGGGACTGCACGGCAGCTATCGCAGCAGTCGAACGTACGCCAGCGGCGCCCCGCAACAACTGTCGACCGCGACGATCACGACCGACTGTTTACGCACCGGCGATCGCTGCATCAGTTTCTTGCGCGAACAATCCGACGCCATACCGCTGATTTTCGGGGCGGGCAACTGGAACTGGCAGATCGAGGCCGACGGTCAGTGCCCACAAACCGGAGAAACCACGCACATCAAGGACACCGGCACCTACCCGTTACCCCACGCGGCGCAGAATCCGATCACGCAGCTGACCGGACACGGCCACCATGACCAGTCGGCGCCATGCGCGCTGAGCGTGGATTTCGACGAAACATTCACGCGCACCGGCGATTAGCGCCGCGGCATAGTCGATCCCGGGCAACGGGGGTGTTTGCTGTGGATGATTGATTGACTTCGAAATCTAGTGCCGCTGTGGTTAGAGGACTTACGATTCGGCCATGTCGCTCGCGAGTGGCCAAGTGTTCGCTGGGTACACGATCGTGCGCGTGCTGGGCACGGGCGGGATGGGCAGCGTCTATTTGGCGTCGCACCCGCGGTTGCCGCGCCAGGATGCGCTGAAGGTATTGCCGGCGGATCTGACCGCCGATGAGGAGTTCCGCGGGCGTTTTTTGCGCGAGGCGGAGCTGGCGGCCGGTCTGTCGCATCCCAACATCGTGGGCATCCACGATCGCGGTGAAGCCGAGGGCCAGTTCTGGATTTCGATGGACTATGTGGCCGGCACCGACGCCGGCGGCTACATGCGTCAACACCATCCGGGTGGAATCCCCCTGCAGGAGGTCACCGCCATCATCGCCGCGGTGGGCTCCGCGCTCGATTACGCCCACCACCGAGGGTTGTTGCACCGGGACGTCAAGCCGGCCAACATCTTGATCGCCGATCCCGACGGGCAGGAGCGGCGGGCGTTTTTGGCAGACTTCGGTATCGCGCGCAGCATCGACGATGCAGCCGGTCTGACGGCGACGAACATGACGGTCGGCACGGTGAACTACGCGGCACCCGAGCAGCTGCGGGGTGAGCCCATGGACGGGCGCGCCGATCAATATGCGTTGGCCTGCACCGCCTTTCACTTGCTGACCGGGACGGCGCCGTTTGAGGATTCCAATCCGGCCGTGGTGATCAGCCGCCACGTCAACGCCCCGCCGCCCTCGATCGGCACGTTTCGCCCCGACTTGGCCGGGCTGGACGCGGTATTCGCCACCGCGATGGCCAAACAGCCGTCGCGGCGGTTCGCCACCTGCGCCGAGTTCGCCGAGCAGCTGGCCCAGCCGCCGAATCGCGGCTTCGCTTATGCCGACGCGGTTCCGTTCCCCGACACCCAGCCGTCGCTGGACGCCACGGCGCGCGCACTGCCCGTGCCGGCGGCACCGCCACCGCCCGCCAAGTCGCGGCGCACTGGCGTGTTGAGCACCGCCCTGCTCGGCGTTGCGTTGCTGCTCGCCGGCGGTGTCTTCGCGGTCGTGAAGCTCACCCACCAGGACCATCCCGGCCCGGCCGCGGGTCCTGCCACCGGCGCCGCCCCGACACCCAACACGGGCCCCTTCACCGGGGTCTACACGGCCCAATTCGGCCCGGCCACCAAGATCGATGGTGCCGCGGTCGGTGGTAATGAGAAGCCGCTCGCGGACACCTACGCAGTCCGCTCGGTGTGTCGCCCCACCGGGTGCGTGGCCACTGCGGCGCGCCTTTCCGGCGAGATGAGGCTCGCGTCGAGCACGACATTCGACCAGGTGGGCGGGCGCTGGATCGGCGTGACCCTGGCAACGGACAAGTGCCGGGACAATCCCGACGAAGTCTGGCAGGTGCTCTCCCTGGAACCGCGTCCCGACGGCACCCTTGCCGGCGACTACCGCGGAGCTTCCCCCAACGCCTGCGCCGAAAAGCGGACAGTGACCTTCACCCGCACCGGGGACGTCGATGTCAACAGCCTGCCGGACCCGGGCAACCTACCGCCGCGGGTGGCCTCGCCTGCCGAGGCGCTGCACGGCCGCTATCACATGACCCGAAAGTTCGCGAACGGCGCACCATCGAATCCCGACGGCCCGGCCGTCATCACCGATTGTCTGCGCACCGGCGACCGCTGCATGAGCTACTTCCACTCCGGATCGTTCGACACACCACTGGTTTCCGGCGGCGGCAACTGGACCTTGCACGTCGAGCACGACCAGGACGCCCCGAACTGCGGCGGCTCGGTCGGAGTGAAGATGACCGGCCAGTACCCGCTGCCCCAACCGGCGCAAAACCCGATCACACTGCTCACCGGGCACGGTCATCTCGACGAGAACGGGTCCCCGCCCTGTCAGGTCAGCGTCGATTTCGACGAAACCTACACGCGCATCGGCGATTAACTGCGTCCGACCTGGACGGCCTTGACCACCAGCAGCAGCGCCCCGAGGACCAGATAGCTGCGCAGGGCGATCATGCCGAGCCGGGTGAACGGTGACCAGACGACGGGTTCGAGCAGCGTCAGCGGCGGCATGCGCCAGGTGTTGCGGTCGACGCCGCGTTCCGGAAGCTTGGGGGCCGGCGGGGCAGGTTGTTTGCGCGCCATCCAGCGCAGCAACGGCACGGAGCCGATCCCGAGCACAACCAGGGCCAGCGTCAGATAGCAGCTGACCATGACGACGTCGATGTGCGGGAACAACGTGGTCGCCATCAAGATGCCCGACAGCAGCAGCAGCGTCCCGACGATCAGCCCGGCAACCCAGTTCAGCCAGCGTCGATTGACCCACGGCCCCAACACTTCCCGGTCGTTGCACAGTAGCAACAGGAACACACTGGCGCTGGGCAGCAGCAGACCGGCGAGGGCCTGCACCGCGGTGGTGATCAACCCGAGCGGAGCCCCGGGGATGAGTACGATGGCCGCGGCCAACGCCACCATTGCGGTGTAGGACAGGTAGAACTGTTTGGCGTCGGCGAACCCGCGGTGCAGCGAGTGTTTGAGGCCGAACACGTCGCCGAACGCGTAGCTGGTGGCCAGGGTGACCGCCGCAGCGCCGATGATCGATGCGTCCATCAACACGATCGCGAAGAACGACCCGAGCGTCGCGCTGTGTTGGCCGAGCAGGTGTGCGATGGCGCCCGCGTCGGTGAAATTACCCACGTTGTTGGTGGAGCGCGCCGCCCAGTCCCCGGTCATCAACAGCGCTGCGGCGCCGACGATCACGACGAATGCGCCCAGCACGGTGTCGGCGCGTTCATAGCCCATGAACCGGGGTGTGATGCGCTTGTCGACGACGTTGGACTGCTGGAAGAACAGCTGCCATGGCGCCACCGTGGTGCCGACGATGGCGATGATCAGCAGCACCGCGTCCGAGCTGATCCCGCCCGAGATGCTGGGCACCACAAAAGACTTCGCCGCATGACCCCATTGCGGGTGCGACATCAACAGCATCGGGATCTGCAGCAGGGTGATCGCGATGAAGACGAACATGGCCCGTTCCCAGCGCCGGAAGCTGCCGCTTGCCATGATCGCGACCAGTGCCACCGCCGAGGTCGGCACCACAATGTATTTGGAGATGCCCATGTACTCGGCGGCCAAACTGATTCCGATGAACTCGGTGACGATCGTCAGGAAGTTGAGCAGGAACAGGTCGCCGACCGAAAACCAGCCCCAGCCCCGGCCGAAGCGTTCGTTGATCAGCCGGGCGTGCCCGACGCCGGTGACCGCGCCGAGCCGGACCACCATCTCCTGGTTGACGATCAGCACCGGAACCAGCAACAGCAGCACCCACAGCAGCGAGTAGCCGTAGTTCTGGCCGGCCTGGGCGTAGGTGGCCACCCCGCCGGCGTCGTTGTCGCCGACCATCACGATGATCCCGGGACCCACGATGGCCAGCAGGGTCAGCAGTCGGGTCTTCAGCGTGCGGGCGGAGTCGGTGTCGCCGACGCTGATGCGGCCGAACGCGCCCTCGATGTCACCCAGGTGCGCCGTGTCGAGCACGGCGCTGTGCGCTGCGGTGCCGTCTTCGGTCTGACCCGGCGGCGCCCCCGCGTTGGCGGTCTTGTCTGCGCTTGAGGTCACGGAGTTTCACCGCCCGGCACGTTGACTTCGTCGATTTCGCGGACCGGGCGCGGGGCGGGTTCGCGGCGGCGCCAGTCCTCGGGGATGGTGGCCTCCAGCACATCGTCGACGGTGACGACGCCCAGCACGCGGTCCTGGTCGTCGACGACGGGGATGGAGTACAGGTTGAAGTCGGCCATCAACAGGGCGATGTCGGTCAGGTCGGCATCGGCGCTCACGCACACCGGATCGGAATCCATCAGCGCCCCAACGCTTTCACTGGCCTCGGCTTGCAACAGAGCGATGACCGATACCACCCCGGCTAGTCTGCCCGCCTCATCGACGACGTGCACCTTGATCAGCGCCTCGGCCTGGATGCTGCGCGCCCCGGCGATCAGGGCCAGCGCCGAGCCCGCGGTTGCGGTGGTGGCGCAGGAGACGAAGTCGACGTTCATCAGCCCGCCGGCGCTCTCGGGGTTGAACCCCATCAGGGTGATCACCTTGGTGCGTTGCGGGGCCGGCATCAGTTCCAGCACGCGCCGGCGCCGTGATTGGCGCAGGTCTGCGATCGCGTCGGCGGCGTCGTCGGCGCGCATCCGGCCCAGCAGGGCGGCCACCTCGGTGTCGGGCATGCCATTGAGCAGCCGGCTGGCTTTTTCCGGGTCGAGTTCTTCGAAGACGTCGGCTTCCAGTTCCGGGTCGCTGTGCACCCGGTCGAGGATTTCGCCGCCCTCGGCCTTGTCCGCTTCCTCGAGGAGGTCGGCGATCTCGGCGGCTTTGAACTCGCCGAATCGGTCCGACAACCGCCGCACGGCATCGGAACGCGCGTGGCCGATGAGCGGCTCGAACGCCTTCCAATCGCGGGCCGCATGCCCACCGGACTGCTTGATCAACCCGAACAACTTCGCGGGACGGCGGGTGTCCAGCCGCGTCACCACCCACCCGGCGCCGGTGTCTTCGAGCTCGACATCATAGGCGCGTACCAACTCGACGGCGGCCACATCGATCAGCCGGTGGCCCAACACATCGGTGCGCAGCAAGACCTCGCCGTCGCGGCGTTCGAAACCGCGGAGGTCAACCTTGTTCTTGGCCAACACAACTCGGTCGGAAAGGTACTCCTCGATGTTTTTGCTTCCGATGAAGACGCGGCGCCCGCCGACGCCGGCGACGATGCCGGTGACGGCCGGGTAATCATCGTTGCCACCCAGCCGCACGATCACGTCCTCGACGCGGCCTACTTCCTCGCCAGAGCGGGCGAACACCGGGGCGCGCAGCAATTGGGAGAGATGAATGACGGGCCGACCGGCATGTTCTGCAGTCTCTGATGGGCTCACTTGGTCCTCCTCCACGCTGGGGGATAGACCCCGCCAACAGGCTGAACAGTATCGCGATGCCGTGTGCGGGTAGGGCTACCACCTAGGTTTGGTGATGTCGCAAGTATCGTCGCTTGACCGAGTTGGCCGCCAGAGCGTACGCCCTGCGTGCGGCCCCGATCTACGACCAACGGGTAAACGGTGGACGACGATTGCCTGCGCGCAAGGTATGTGCACTGCTGACAGACTGTGGTGTGTCCGAAATCGCTTTCACGGCCGTGTCACCGATCGTCCCCGTGCGAAACCTGGATATTGCTCTGGACCGCTACCGTCGACTCGGGTTCGATGCCCGCGGCTACGAGGGTCCCGAGCGATACGGGTTTGCCGATCGCGGGACGGTGTCGATCCACCTCAACGAGTGGGACGAACACGATCCCCTTCGCACCGCTGCCAGTGTCTATCTCTATGTGAGCGACGCCGACGCCCTCTACGCCGAATGGGCGCGGCAGGACCTCGAGGGGCGCCTGATCGAACCGCATGACACACCGTACGGTTTGCGCGAATTCGTCTATGTAGATCCGGACGGCACCGCGCACCGGGTCGGCTCGCCCCTGGCTACCAGGGCAAACGGCACGTGACTGGAAGGGATACTGTAATCTCTACGGTTCGTTAGCTGCGAAGGAGAAGCCTATGGAAGTCGTGGTTCTGTGACCGAGTCGAATCTGACACCGTATTTTCTTCGTGACGAGAGTCATTACGTGCCAACCGAACACGCACGCGGTGGATGGGGCCCCAAGCTGAGCGGTCACGTTGTCGGCGGCATCTTCGCCTGGGCGCTCGAACGGGCCGCCGGCGACCAGGAACTGCTTCCCGCCCGGTTGACCGTTGATCTGCCCGCACCGGTTCCGCTGGAACCGATCGAGGTGCGCACCCAGGTGCGGCACCAACGCCGGCGCCTGCTGCTCCTGGAAGCGGTGATGACGCAGCACGGCGAGGAGGTGGCGCGGGCGAGTGCGCTGTTTTTGCGCCGCGGCGCCCAGCCCGAGGGCCGAGTGTGGTCGCAACCGGTCGAGATGCCGCGCGTGCCCATCGAGCTGGAAACCAGCGCCCCGACGTTTTTCCTGCGGACTTACGGCTGGGGCGGTGAGGTGCAAAATCCGGATCCGGATTGGGAGAACTCCGGGCCCAAATACACGTGGGTGCACGAAAAGCGGCCGTTGTTCGCCGACGAGGCCATGACCCCCTTCACCCGCGTCGCGATGTGCGCCGACGTCACGGCCGCAATCGCCAACTGGGGGACCGAGGCATTGCAGTTCATCAACGTCGACTACACGCTGACGCTGAGCCGACTGCCCGAAGGGCGGCACGTCGGGCTGGCGGCGCTGACGCACTACAGCGACGACGGGATCGCCAACGGTTCGGCCGTGGTCCTGGACCACAGGGGTCCGGTCGGCAGTGCGGTGTCTGTGGCGATCGCGCACTCGGGCTTTCGTCAACCGACCGTTGAGGAACGCGAGCGTGTCGGAGGGTAGGACGTTCTGGACGCTGATCGCCGACGCGGCGCGACGCGAACCGAACCGCCGGCTCCTCACCGACGATCATGGGCGCGCCCTGACCGCGCGGCGGTTTCACGACGCCGCCTGTGCGACGGCGGCCGCGTTCGCCGAACGGGGGATCGGCGTGGGGACCGTGGTGTCCTGGCAGCTGCCCACGACGCTCGAGACCCTGGTCGTCATGGCGGCCCTGGCCCGACTCGGCGCGGTGCAGAACCCGATCATCCCGTTGCTGCGGGAACACGAGGTCGGCTTCATCACCGGCCAGCTGGCGACCGAATTCCTTGTGGTGCCCGAGGTCTGGCGCGGGTTCGACCACGGCGGCCTGGCCCGCGCGTTGTCCGCGGACAAGGGTTTCGAGGTCATCACCGTTGACCTGGCGACGGCCCCGGTCGGTGGTGAGCTCCGGCTGCCCGTCGCTGACGGCGATGGCCTGCCGGCGCCGACCGAAGCTTCCGGTGACACCCGATGGATCTACTACTCGTCGGGTACCACCGCGGCCCCCAAGGGGATCCGCCACACCGACGCGTCGGTGATCGCCGGCTCGGCGGGCGTGCTGAAGATGATCGGCGCATCGAGCAGCGACGTGAACCCGATCGTGTTCCCGGTTGCTCACATCGGCGGGGCCGCGATGCTGTCCGCCGCACTGCTGAGCGGCATGCGGTTGGCGCTGTTCGAAGCGTTCGATCCGGCCACCACACCGCTGGCCATCGCGGCGCACGGCCCGACGTTCCTGGGCACCGCCACCCCGTTTTACGTCGCGTACCTGGAGGCCCAGCGGGCCCACGGCGATCGTCCGCTGTTTCCGTCGGTGCGCGCGTGCCTGGCGGGAGGCGCACCCATCACCGCCGAACTCGGACGCCAGGTCCGCGAAACGTTTGGCGTCGCCGGCATCGCGAACTCCTGGGGCCTCACCGAATTTCCGGTGGCGACCTCACCCGCCTTTACCGCCGCACCGGAGGTGCTCGACTACACCAACGGTCCGCCGGTGCCCGGGGTCAGCGTGCGGGTGGTCGACAACCGGGAACACGAATTGCCCGCCGGACAGGAGGGCGAGCTGCGGCTCAAGGGGCCCCAGTGCTTCCTCGGCTACGCCGACGCCACTCTTGACGCCGACGCGTTCGACAAGGACGGCTGGCTGCGCACGGGCGACCTCGGCATGCTCGACGCCGACGGCAACGTCCGGGTCACGGGCCGCATCAAGGACGCCATCATCCGCAACGCGGAGAACGTGTCGGCTCTCGAGGTCGAAAATGCCCTCGTCACGCATCCCGCGGTCGCCGACGTCGCCGTCATCGGAGTGCCCGACCCCAGCGCCGGCGAACGGGTCTGCGCCGTGGTGGTGCCTACGTCCGTCGACGCTGTGTCGCTGGAATCCCTTGTGCAGCATTGCCGGTCGCAGGGGCTGAGTCGCTACAAACATCCCGAGCGGCTCGTGATCGTGGATGCTTTGCCGCGCAATCAATTTGGCAAGGTGGTCAAGAAAGATCTTCGCGAGGCCTTCGGCTGAGCTGAACTAGATGGTAGAACCGGGCAGTGACCATGTCCAAGCCCGCGCCGCGTCGCACACCGCTCAATCGGTCGCAGATCGCCGGGTTCTGGGGCGCAGGCAAAAGGCCACACACCTACCTCCGGTGACTGAAGTGACCGACGCGATTGGCCGTCACGGAGGTTCCCCACGCCCGCGCCGCACCGCGCCGCATCGCCGAAGGATCGCCGGTCGTCAGATACACGCGGGTACCGAGTTGGGCGCTGCCGCGGGTGTGCGGATGCCGCGAGGCGATCGCCGCGGCCAGCCTCTCGGCCGGGTCGATCAGTTGGGCATGCGGCAGCGCCGCGGCGAACCAGCGCCGCGCGGCCGGGTAGTGGGTGCAGGCCAGCACGAGCGCGTCGACCCCTCGTAGCGGCGCGAGAATCTTGCCCAGATCGCTGCGGAACTGCGCTGAGCCGGTGCGGCCCGCCTCGATGTGGGCGGACAGCGGCTGGGCCACCCGCGACAACACCACGCGGCCCTGTCGGGCCAGCCCGCGTCGGTAGTGGCCCGCGGCGATCGTTCGCCGCCCGCCCACCACGCCCACCCGTCCGGTGAGATCGTCGGGAACGGAGGCAACCCCGTACTCGATGATGCCCTCCACCGGGATCGCCGCCGCGCCAAGCCTTCCCACCACCGTGCTGGCCGCGTTGCACGCCAGTACCACTTCGGTGGCTCCGCGTTCGGCGAGCTCATTGACCACGCTGGTGAGGCGCTCCGCCAGTTCGTCGACTCGCATCCGGCCGTACGGGGTAGCGCCGGCGTCCGACCAATACAGCACAGGCAACCCGGGGGCGGCAAGGTCGAGTGCCTGTACCAAGCCGAGGCCGCCGATGCCCCAATCGATCACTCCTAAGCGAGGGTTCGGTGTTCATGGGCGTCAGGGGTAGGAGAGGGGTGCGGTGCGGCCCTTGGGCAGGGGACCCGAATCGAATGCCACCACGCGGGCGGCCATGCTCGTCGTCAAGGTCTTGAGCTCGGCGCCGGGGAAGCGGCTTTCGAAGTACCAACGGTATTCGTGCTCCGCCCGAATCGGATTGTGCCGCAGCATCTCCAGCCAGTCGGGGTGGCTGGTCAAGGCCGCGAGGTCTTTGGCGAACTGCGGGTGGCTGCGCCGTGACCACAGGTGCGCGATGGCCGACTGGGCAAGCACGCGGAACTCGCGCACGCGCGTCGGGTGCTCGACCATGTCGACCACCCACAGCCGCCCGCCGGGGGCAAGGACGCGCCTGATCTCGGCCATGACCGGATCCCAGTCCAGGTACCGGAAAGACAGGAAAGAGATCACCACGTCGACGTGGTTGTCGGGGATGTCGAGCGCCGGCCCGTTGACATTGAGGAACCGCAGCCGGTTGCGGTCGCGGTTGCGTTCCCGAGCCCGATCGAGCATGCCGGTGGAAATGTCCGCCCCGATGCCGAAGTCGATGACGCCGTTGTCGTCCAGCGCGCGCAGCAAAGCGCCGTTGCCGCAGCCGATTTCGAGCACCCGAAGCGGCCGCCCGATCGCGGCACGGGCCCGCGCGGCCCGCTCGGCGACCCATTGCCATTCGTCGGCGCGTACGCGGATGTCGGTGTAGGCGCGGTCGTAGAGCTCGGCGACTCGATCGTAGGACCGCTCCGGATGCGCCGCGGTCGGCGACGACTGCACCATCGGCTCCGCGGCCCGGCCCACATACTTGCGGATGCTGCCGGACAGCCCGTGGGATTTCTTGCCGGGCGCGGCGATCATGTAGAGGCTGGGGCGGGTGGTGGGATTGCGGCCCGCCCACGCGAACCGGTCCTTGCGGGTGGACACCGTGGTGTAGTTGTAGTTACCGAACGCGGGCACGCCGAACGCGTCGGCGAAGAAGGGTGCGAACCAGCGCGCCGTCCGGCAGGCGTGAAAGTACGCTCGCGCGTCGACTGTGAAAGGTATTGCCATTTCGCGCCATTCGTGCGGCGAGAACTGCTCGGGCCAGTCCGTCGAACCGAACATCGGCCCGTACATGCCCGCGTGGCTGATCAGGTGCAGTTGGCGCAGTCGCCGCCCCGCGTTGGCGAAGCCGGCCAGTTCGGCGGTGAAGTCAGCCTTGTGGTGCAGGGCCGAGACGACCACCTCGGCGTCGGGATGCGCGTTGGCCAGCTCACGAGCCATGGTGTTGGCCGCGATCGCGAACTCGGCCGAACCGCCACGGTAGTGGGTGGTGTGTGCGATCCAAATAACCTCTCCTGCAGTCTTTTTAGGAGAAACCGCGGCGAAGGGCAGGCGCGGGTGGTCACCCAGCGGGATCCAGGCGCCGTAGTTGCCCACCAACTCGATCACCTCGGCCCGCTGCAGGTCGAACACCCGCATGCTGGACGCCGGCGGCGTGTAGAAGTGCAAAGTCAGCCCCGACGCCCCGGCCGTCATGTCGTGGATGTCCTCGGACGCCACGCGAATCGGCACGCCCTCGGGCCGGGTGGCCAGCTCGGCGACCACCAGTTGCGGACCGTCCCAGCCGTACCGCCGCTCGACGAACGTGCCCTCGACTGGGATCACGAAGCCGCCGGCCCCGCCGTGGTCATGGGGTGCGCAGCTGTGTCCCGGACGCCAGCGCGCGAGCATGACCTCCACCTCGTCGTCGGCACGCAGGACGGAGCGCGAGTACGGCTCTCCGTCGTTGGGGAGTGCTGCCATCTCGGAGAGCAGCGGTTGCGCCTGCGCGACGCGGGCCAGCAGTTCGGGACCCGGCAGCTCGCCACGCAGGGCTGCTGCCGCGAGGGCGTCGAGCAGCGGGGTCAGCTCGGCGAGCGCGTCGCGGATCATGGGTGGGGCGGTCTTGGTCATCTCGGTGTCCTCTTGCAGGTGCGGCCAGTGGCTACACGCTGTCGCGAGGGGCTCAAAGGATCCTTGGAGCATTCTTGGATTTACCCCATCAGCCGCTTCTGTCACTCGAGTAACAGGAAACCGGCCGAATATCGCCGCCTACGTGCGGCGATCCGTGGACTTAGCCGGTATCGGAGTGCCGGCCGAGGAAGTCGAGGACGGCTTGCGCGAACAGGTCATTGCGGTCGCCCGCGACCATGTGTCCGGCGCCGTGCACGTCGACGAACTCCACCTTGGGAAAGCGGGCGAGAAAGGCGTCCGCCCGCTCCTGGCTGACCAGGTCGCTGACCTGACCGCGCACCAACAGCATCGGTACGCCGTCGCGCAGGATCGAGTCGACGGCCGCGTGCATGCGATCGACGTCGGTCACCTCGGTCGGGGGAAACGGTGAACTCCCGCTGATGAATTTCGGATCCCAGTGCCAATACCAGCGGCCGTCGCGCAGGCGCAGGTTGGTCTTCAGGCCGTCGAGATCGGTCGGGCGGGGCCGGTGCGGGTTGTACTCGGCGATCGCGTCCGCGACCTCGTCGAGCGATTCGAACCCGGATACCATGCGGTCGGCCATGAACTCGTGGATTCGGCTCGCACCCGATGGGTTCATATCGGGCACGATGTCGACCAGGACGATCGCGCTGGCGATGCCCGGGGAGATCTCGCCAGCGAGCAGCATCGAGGTGAAACCGCCCAGGGAGGCGCCCACCAACACCGGGCGCGGTGGTAGCTGGCGCAGCACTTCTTCGACGTCGCCGGCGAAGCTGACCACGCGGTAATCCCCGTTGTCCGGCCAGTCCGATTCGCCGTGGCCGCGGAAGTCGACGGTGATCGCCTGCCACCCACGCGCGGCGACCGCGGCAGCCGCGCGGACCCACGACCGGCGGGTCTGCCCGCCGCCGTGCAGGAACACCACCGCACGCGCACTGGGATCGCCCTGGCGGTCGGAAACGATGCGAATGCCGCCGTGCCCCGACGTGACAAACGTTTCCGGCGCTTCCGGCGCTTTAGCCATTGGGGGATTTTACGAACAGAACGTATAGCCGATGAATTGGGTGTCCCCGCGGCCGTCCACCGAGTAGTTGGCGAAGTGCACGGCCGGCATGCCGTTGTACTGGGTGGTGGTTTTCTCGACGTCGGGCGGGGGGACGTCCTTGGGGAAGGCCAAGATCATGTCGGCGAAAACGTCCAGACCGGTGGGACAGCCGGAGTCGGCGCGCGGTGGCTGCGGATTCCAGGCGTGCACCGTGACCGGGTCGGTGAGTTGATAGCCCAATGCGCAGTTCGGTTCGCAGACCTTGAAAACGGCGGTGCCGTTGCCGTCGGCGCCGCGCGGCCCCCACGAACTCCACGACATGTCTTGCAGCGCAACGGCTACGCTCGCACAGCCCAGGATGCTGAGCTTGGCGGGGCGGGGAGCCGGTTGAATCATGCGGCTGTAGCAACCCGGAATGGCGAAGCTGCTTGCCGGTGGCGCCTGGGACGCCGACGACGGCGGCGCGGAGGGCCTTGCCGGTGCGCCTTGATTGTGCTGCGAGTGCTTCACCCCGAGCAGAGCGAACGCGCCGATCAGCAGCACGGCAAGAACGACACCGGTCACGATGTGCGGTATTTGCGGCACGTGCACGTGCCGCTTCGATGACCGGGCATCCCCCTTGCCGCTCACGCCTACCACCATTACAGGTTATGGCGCGGATCGCACATGGGACCCGATCTGGCGGCGGTGTCGCGACACGGTAAATTTGTGCCAAATTTGGTCAAAGCTACCAACTATTTCGGAAGGGCCACCGATGAGTGATCACGCATTGGCCGCGCGGTTGGCCACCGAGGCCGGCCACCTGCTGCTCGATGTCCGCAAGGAGTTCGCCGGCGCCGAGGCGAGTGAGCGGAAAGCCGCGGGGGACAAGCGATCCCATGACTTCCTGATGGCTGCGCTGGCCGACGCGCGGCCCGACGATGCGGTGCTGTCCGAGGAGGGTGCTGACGATCCTGTGCGCTTGCGCTCGCACCGGGTGTGGATCGTCGACCCACTGGACGGCACGCGAGAATTCTCCGAGCTCGAGCGGGACGACTGGGCGGTGCATGTCGCACTGTGGCAGGACGGCGACCTCATCGCCGGGGCCGTGGCGTTGCCGGCCCAGGGCATCACGCTGGCCTCACCCCACGTCGATCCGCCGCCTAGCGCGCCGGACAAGCCGCGCATCGTGGTCTCGCGCACCCGCCCGCCCGCTATCGCGCTGGCCGTCCGTGACGCGTTAGACGGCACGCTGGTCGAAATGGGTTCGGCGGGAGCCAAAGTCGCGTCGGTCGTACAGGGTCTGTCCGATGTCTACGTGCACGCCGGCGGCCAGTTCGAATGGGATTCGGCCGCCCCGGTGGCCGTCGCTCGAGCCGCCGGTCTGCACACCTCACGCATCGACGGGTCCGCGTTGGCCTACAACCAGCCGGATCCGAAGCTGCCCGACGTTCTGGTCTGCCGGCCCGAGTTGGCGGATGCGGTGCTTGCCGTTACGGCTGAGTGACTACCGCGCCGGGACCAGTATTGGGTCCCGCCTGCAGTTTTCCAACGACGAAGTCTGCTGCCTGGTTGACCATGCCCGAGGAGATGTACGCACCGGCCTGGTGCTCGGGCCAATTCGCTTCCCAGGTGTGGGGGTCGGCCGGGTTGCAAATCGGGTCCGCGCCGTGACACAGGTCGATGGTTCTGTCGTTGTACGCGGGGTTGAAGTTCGTGATGGGACCGACCCACTGAGTTCCGTTGCCGAACAGCGCAACCGCGGCGATATGCTGATCGGCCCCCGGTGGTAGGGGATTGTTGAAGTTGAAGATTTGCATGGGAACGGCAAGCACCACGTCGGTGACCGCCGCTCCCAGCGAGTAGCCGCCCAGCACGATGCGGGTGTTCGGGCAGTTGTTGATCGTGTTCTGCACGTGCTGGCTCATGTCGTTGGCGCCCACATCGATCTCAGTGTCCGCGGGGTATTTCACCGCGTAGCTGCTGACGGACCTGCCAAACTTCGAGCGCACGGCGCTGATGAACGAGTTGCCCACCTGGCCGGGCCCGGGCGATTCCAGGCGCCCTCGGGCGAACACCACCTCGGCATCCGAGCACGACGCGCCTGCGGGTGCGACCGCGCCGGGGTGTCCTGCGGGAATCAAGACGGGGGCGGTCAGCAGCGCGGCGGCCAACGGCACTGCGGACATGACCGCGGAAAATCGACGGGCCGGAAAAACGCTCACGATGTCCGATGTTAGCGACCAGCGGCGACTGGCGCGCGGCAACGTTTGGCGGAGCCGGTTTAGATCGGAATCCGCCTGGGTACGCGTGCGAAACCTCGGTGCTTACGGCGTGGTGGGGGCCGGACCGGATTTTCAAGCAACTAGTCAAGCAGGCGGCTATGGAGCGACTTAGTGGGCTCGACGCATTCTTTCTCTACCTGGAGACACCGACGCAGCCGCTGAATGTGTGCTGCGTTCTCGAGTTGGATATCTCGACAATGCCAGGGGGTTACTCGTACAACCGGTTTCGCGGCGAAGTGCTCAAACGGGTGAGCGCGGTGCCCGAATTTCGGATGAAGCTGTCCGATAGCCTCCTCAACCTCGACCACCCGGTGTGGGTGGAAGACGAGAACTGCCAGGCGCGCCATCATGTGCGGCGAGTCGGTGTTCCGCCGCCGGGAGGGCGGCGCGAGCTGGCCGAGATCTGTGGCTATATCGCGGGGCTTCCCCTCGACCGCGACCGTCCGCTGTGGGAAATGTGGGTGATCGAGGGCGGCGCCCGCGAGGATGTGGTCACGGTGATGCTCAAGGTGCATCACGCCCTGGTCGACGGCGTGGCCGGGGCCAACCTGCTCACCCAGTTGTGCAGCGTGCAGACGGACGCGTCGCCACCGCAGCCCGTCGCCGGTGCGGGCCGTGCCCACCCGTTACAGATCGCGGCGAGTGGGCTGATGGGATTCGCGAAGCGTCCGTTGCGGTTGGCGGCGGTGCTGCCGGCGACAGTGGCGACGCTGGCGCAAACTTTTGTGCGCGCCCGCGATGGTCAGACGATGGCCGCACCGTTCTCGGCGCCACCGACGCCGTTCAACGGCTCCCTGAGCAAGCACCGCAACATCGCCTACACCCAACTCGACATGCGGGACGTCAAGCGGGTCAAGAACCGATTCGACGTGACGGTCAACGACGTGGTGGTGGCGTTGTGCGCCGGGGTGTTGCGGCGCTACCTGCTCGAGCGCGGCGAGCTGCCCGACGCTCCGCTGGTGGCCACCGTGCCCGTCTCGGTGCACGCGAAAACCGACCGGCCCGGCCGCAACCACACGAGCCTGATGTTTTGCCGGTTGGAGAGCCAAATCAGCGATCCCGCCGAACGTATCCGCACGATTGCCGCCGGAAACACCGCCGCAAAGGACCACACCGCGGCCGTCGGCCCGACTCTGCTGCACGACTGGTCCGAATTCGGTGGCCAAACGATATTCGGCACGGCCATGCGCGTCGTGCCGCGCATTCCGGTGAACCTCAGCCCCATCTTCAACCTGATCTTGTCGAACGTGCCGGGTCCGCAGGATCAGTTGTACTTCCTGGGCTGCCGGATTGACTCGATGTATCCCTTCGGTCCGCTGCTCGCCGGCGCGGGACTCAACATCACGGTGATGTCGCTCAATGGGGCACTGGGCATCGGCATCATCTCGTGTCCCGATCTTTTGCCCGACCTGTGGGACATGGCGGACGCGTTCTCCGACGAGCTCAAAGAGCTGCTGGAATGTGACGTCAGTCGGAAGCCGGAAGACACCGATCCCGCAGTTCGCGTTTGAGGACCTTGCCGTAGCTGTTCTTCGGTAATTCCTCGACGAACAGATAGCGTTTGGGCCGCTTGAACCGCGCGATGCGTTGCAGCAGGTGCGCGTCCAGTTCGTCGGCTTCGGCCGAGCCGACGATGAAGGCCACCACCACCTCGCCCCATTCGGGATCGGGGGTGCCGACCACACAGGCCTCCGATACGCCCGGGTGTTCGAGCAGCACCTCTTCCACCTCGCGTGGATAGATGTTGCTGCCGCCGCTGATCACGACGTCCTTGGAACGGTCGCGCAGGGTGAGGTAGCCGCGCTCGTCGAACGAACCCATGTCGCCGGTGTACATCCAGCCGTCCCTGAGCGTGTCTTGCGTGGCCGCCGGATTGTTCCAGTATCCGGACATGAGAGCGTCACCGCGGCAAACGATTTCACCGACTTCGCCGACAGGCGCCGGTGTTCCGTCGCCGCGCAGTACGGCGACCTCCATGCCGGACCGCGCGTAGCCGACGGAGCCGAGTACTCCGTCGTCTGCGCTGTGATGGTCGGCACGGCGAAGGCCGGTGATCGTCATCGGCGACTCGCCCTGACCGTAGATCTGGGCGAAGATCGGACCGAAAGCCGTCATCGCCTTCTTGAGGCTCTCGACGTACATGGGGCCGCCGCCGTAGACGATCGTGCGCAGGTTGTCCGGGCGCGCGCGGCCCGTTTCGACGAGCCGCTGCACCATCGTCGGCGCGAGGAAGGCGCTCGAGCCGGGGTGGTGGGCGCACACATCGAGGAACTCGTCGGGCTCGAATGCGCCGGATTCGGGCACCACCTGGCGCGCGCCGCGCAGGACGTAGGGCAGCACGTAAAGCCCGGAACCGTGCGACATCGGGGCGCCATGGATCAGGCTGCATTCCTCGTCCGGGTTGTCGATATCGGCGAGGTGAGCGACCGTCATCGCGATCAGGCTGCGGTGGCTCAGCATCGCGCCCTTGGACCGCCCCGTGGTCCCGCTGGTGTAGAACAGCCACGCCAGCGTCGACGATTCGGTGCTCGGCGGAGTGGCCGGCTCGGCCGCCCGCCAGCGTGAAAGGCCTTCGGCGCCAAGGGTTTCGATCGGCACACCGGTCAAAGCGGCCAGGCCCGGCCCGATCTTCTCCGAGGCGAACACCTGCGAAACGCCTGCGTCGTCAAGGATTTGCACCATTTCCCTGGGGTGCAGCTTGTAATTGATCGGGACGAGGACGCACTCGGCCGCCCAGACCGCGAACATCAACTCGACGATCTCGGGACAGTTCTCGCTGGCGATGGCGATTCGGGTTCCTGCGGTGCGTTGCGCGCGGATGGCCGTGGCGATGCGCAGCGCGCGGTCCCGCAACTCGAGCCACGTGCACAGCCTGCGCTCGCCGCGGTAGAGGGCGCCGTGCCCGGGGAAGCGCGCGGCGGCCTGGTCGAGAATCGTGAAGAGATTCAATGTGCATTCCGTTCGAGATCGGCACGTCCACCATCCGCCGACCACGATGGCACACGCGGACGTGCGCCGCTTAGGCTTGCCCGATATGGGGACAGGGCGGAAGAAGACGGACGGGGTAACTCACAGGAAGCGCCACGCGGTGCTGACCTTCGCTTGCGCCTGGGCCGCTCCCGGAACCGGCTACCCGTCCGACGTGGTTAACGCCGCCGACCCCGACCTTGTCTTCGAGGTACCCATCGACGCGCCCTGGTCGTTCGGGCCGATACCGCCCGACGCGGACCCTGCGCCCAGCTACGCCGAATCCGTCGAGACCGCCGTCGCCAACGCAACGGCGTGGATCGACGCCAACCCTGAACAGACCTTCGTGCTCGGTGGCTATGGCCGGGGAGCCGAGGCCGCATCGCGCGTGCTCGTCGAGATCATGGCCGGGTCGCTGCAGTCGGCGCGGCCAAACCTGATCGGCGGCTACACCTTTGGGAATCCATGGCGGCTGTCCGGTCACACCTTTCCCGGCGGCACCGACCCGGGCGGCCGCGGTATCGCGGGCACCAACCTGACGGCCGAGCAGATCCCGAAGGATGCCGACGGCGTGGACACCTGGTGGGATTTCGCCAATCCCGGCGACCTGTACACCACCACCCCGAACGACACGGTGGGAGCGGACATCACCGCGGTGTACAAGGCGGCCGTCCAAGTCGGCACCGACACCAACGTGATCGTGGCGTTGATCGCCGGGCTCATCGGTCGCGGCACCCTGGCGCAGGAGGTGCTGGCTTTGGTGATGGCCCCGATTGTCGGCGGCGCGGCCCTGGTCGACGCGATCGACCTCGCAGTCGGGTTCTACGGGACCAACCCGCCGGCCCTGCCCCACATCAGCTATCAAACCGTCCCTGTCCTCGCCGAACAGAGTTCGGTCGAAGTCGCCACCTCGCATTTGAACAACATCGCCGGGGCCACGCTGGCCCGGGCGACGGTCTGACGGGGTGCAACCGGATTGAAAACCCGTCACCTGGGATAACCAAGGTCACATGGTCACGTTCAGGCTCATAGATCCGCACGGCAAAGTCGTCGCGACCAGGGATTTCGACAGCGCCGAGGGGGCACACGCGTGGTTCGCCGACTCCATCGACACCACCGAGCCGGGTTGGCGGATGGAAGTCAACGACGACGGGCGATGGGCACACTTCGATGACACCGGCGGGTTTCGGTTGCAGCCCCGGCCTCGGTGACCCCTGCTGCGACGGCCGTCACCAGGGTTTATGCCGGCCCGGCGCGGGTAGTCCTCGCAGATCGCGACGGGGACCGTGAGTTCTTTGCGGAAGGGGGGCGCCATGGGTATGCGAGACCATGAGACAACCGAGTTGGGCGAGTTGGGCTTGGTGCAGCTGGTGTGCGACGTCTCGGTCACGTCGATGTTGTTCAGCACGTAATTTCGCCATGTCCGACAACAAAAGTAGCTTTGAGACACCCGCCGTCTTGTTCGACGTCGACGGCACGCTGGTCGATTCCAACTACTTGCATATCCATGCCTGGCAGCGCGCGTTTGCCGAGGTGGATATCGAGGTCGAAACGTGGCGGATCCACCGCTCGATCGGGATGGACGGGTCCACACTGGTGCGATTGTTCTCCGACGACGCACCTGATGAGACGCAAAAGCGGTTGAAAGAACTGCACTCTCAGTTCTATGCGGAGATGGCGCCGTTGCTGCGGCCGCTTCCGGGCGCGCAAGCGTTGCTGCAGCGGGTCGCGGATCTTGGCCTTCAGGTGGTACTGGCCACATCGGCCCCCGAAGACGAATTGGCGCTACTGCGTAGGGTTCTCGAATGCGATGACCTGGTCGCCGAGGTCACCTCGTCAGCCGACGTGGACACCGCCAAGCCGAAGCCCGACATCATCGAGGTCGCCTTGCAGCGCGCGGGAGTGTCTGCCGACCGGGCCGTCTTCGTCGGCGACGCGATCTGGGACGCCGAGGCGTGTGCGCGTGCACAGGTGAAGAACATCGGGGTGCTCAGCGGAGGAGTGTCCCGGGGCGAGCTCGAAACTGCAGGTGCCGAGCTGGTTTTCGAGAACGTCGAGGATCTGCTCACGAATATCCACGACACGCCGATCGCGCGGCTCGCGCGTATCGAAAGGTGTTGAAACCAAGGTCGCAGTTCAACCGTTCGCGGACGGCCCGGACCGCGGTTAGCAGCGATGCGAAGTCGCAGTGATGCTTGGCACAGCGCGTAGCTTCCGGCCAGTGCAAACCGCGGGCCGTGCTCCTTGAGCGCCGATGCGGCGGTGCGCAGCGCCTCCCGCAGGTGCATAACCGGTGGCGGCGCCGCATCGGGCATCCGGTTGTCGTGGTTCGTCATCTCGTCGGGGAATACCCGCCGCATCGCCACCAACAACCTGAGCGCCCTGACGGTTGTGAGGATTGAACACACGCTCGAGTGGGCAATCAATGTGTTATGTCAGCCACCGTTCACCTGGATGTCGACTGCGCTTCCTGGTCGGCCGTGGGGGATTGCGCATGACGGCAGGGTTGGTGCGGCACTGGCTCGAGTCCGGGCGACTGGAGTTGCCGCTACCCGCATCAGGGCACACCGCCGAGCGCTGGCGACGTCTGGGTTTGTTGGCCGAGGAGGACATCGTCGCGGCGCGCATCGCCGAAGCGCACGTCGATGCCGTGGCAATACTCGACGAGCTGGGCGGCAAGCCGCCGGAGCCCGATCACCTCTGGGGTGTATGGGCGGCTGAGTCGTCAGAGGCGATACTGACCGCCACCCATTCGGGCGATGACGTGTTCAGCCTCAGCGGCACGAAGGTGTGGTGCTCGGGTGCCGGATTCTGCACCCATGCCTTGGTGACCGCGCGCATGGAGGACAACCGCCGAGGTCTTTTCGCCGTCGCCGTCGTGGACCCGATCGTCAAACCGTTGCCGAGCACGTGGTGGAACCCCGGAATGGCCGGCAGCGACACCAGGTCGGTGCAGTTCAACAATGCGCAAGCCGTTGCGATCGGGGCACCCGGAGACTATCTGAATCGACCCGGCTTCTGGCACGGGGCGATCGGTGTGGCGGCATGTTGGCTCGGGGGCGCGCGCCGGGTCGCCGACCCGCTGTATCGTTGCGCCGGAAGCGAATCGGCCGACGCCTACGCCTTGGCGCACTTGGGTGCGGTCGACGCCGCACTCGCCGCCAGCGACGCGATGCTCGCCTCCGCGGCCGCCGAGGTCGATGCCGATCCCTTCGATCGCACCGGCGTCGCTCAACTACTGGCCCGGCGCGCCCGCACCGTCGTCGAACATGCGGTGGACGAGGCCATCACCCGCACCGGCCGGGCATTGGGTCCGGGCCCGCTCTGCCAGGACGGGCGGCACGCGCAGCGCGTCGCCGACCTGACCATCTACATTCGCCAGAGCCATGCCGAGCGGGATCTGGCCGAACTCGGCCAGCTGGCCGGACAAATCTATCCGCGCGGCCAATAGGCAACCCTCAGTGCAGTCCGAGCCGTTCACGGATCGTGTCGGTGAGGAAGCGTCTGGTCGACACCGGGTGAAACGCGCGCGCCGCCGTCGTCAACGCGCCACGTGAATCCGCACTCAGCTCGATTTCGGCTGCGGCGACGTTGAATTCGAGCTGCTCAACGCTGGACGCCCCGGGAATGGCGACCACGCCCGGCAGGCTGATCAACCACGCCAACGCCACCTGTGCCGGCTTGGCGTCGACGTCTGCAGCGACGTCGCGCAGCGTCTGCAGCAGCGGCTCAACGCGGCGCAGGTTCTCGGTGCCGAACAGCGAGTTCACCGCGCGAACGCCGCCCGGCCGATTGTGCAGACCGTACTTGCCGCCCAATAACCCTTGTGCCAGTGGGCTGTACGCGATCACGATGCGGTTCTCGCGCTCGGCGAACGGCACCAGGTCGTCGAGCGCACCGGGGCGGGCGAGCGAAAAATCCACCTGATTGCTGATGACGGGACGGCCCAGGGCGGCGTCGGCTTTCTGCCAGCGTTCGAGCGAGTAGTTGGACACGCCGGCCGCGCCGATATCGCCGTTGTCGAGCAGGCCGCGCATTCCCGGCATGATCACCGAGTCGGGCACCACCGGGTTGGGTTGGTGTATCTGATAAAGCGGGATGCGGTCCAGCTGCAGCCGCCGAGCGCTGGCGCGTTCGCGCTGCTTGATCACCGGGGGGAACGGGGCGATCGGCATGATCTTGCTGGCCACCGCGACCTTGGCGCGCTCGTCGCCGAGTGCTTCTCCCAGGATCCGCTCGCTTTTGCCCAACCCATAGACCTCGGCCGTGTCGAACAGGGTGATTCCCGAGGCGAGGGCGCGCTTGACGATGTCACCCGCGGTGCCCGCGGCGTAGCTGTCGCCATATCCCCATTCGCGTGAGCCGAATTGCCATGTGCCCAGTCCGATTCGGCTGACTTTCCCGACACCCTCGACGTCCAGATACTTCATCTTTCCCACCGTACCGTCCTGTGCGATTTTCACAATTGACTCACTGGCGCAAACCCGACGAGCGGTGAGCGCTACCAGACCAGGGTGCCGTGGCTGAAATAAGGGCCACCGGTTGCGTGCTTCGCTCCTTCGACCCCCAATACCCGAAAGTGTTCACGCTTCTCGGGTCGAACGTAAGACCGTGTCGTCGTTCGTCCGGGCCTGGCTGTGCGCCAGCGCCACCGTCGCCGCAACCATCACCGCGACCGACACGCTGACCGCGACCCACCCGACGGCGTCGGTGTCGAGTGTCTCGCCCAGCACGGCGATGCCGAGGACCGAACCGACGATGGGCTCGGACACCGTGACTGCCGGCAGAGACGCGGTCAGCGGGCCGGCCCGAAACGCCGACTGCTCCCAGGCCGTGGCGGCGACCGCCACCACCGCCCACACGTAGATCTCCGGCATGCGCAGCAACGCCGGGATGTGATGGCCGGGCAGGTCGACGACGCCCTTGGTCAACACCGTGAACAAGCCCCACAGCGAACCGGATATCAGTCCCAGCAACAGCGCCTTGACCGAACTCGACGAGGTGCGAGCCCCGATCAGGCACAAGATCAACGCCGACCCCATCACCAAGCCCACCACGGCCCACGCCTTGGGCGACCCGCGTGGGGTGCCTTGCTGGGGATCGCCGACCGTGACGACCACCGCGACCGCCGCAGTGAGCAGCACGGCCCAAATCCCTTGTGCACGAGTGATTCTGCGGCGGCTCACCCGCGCGTTAATGAGGAGCGCGAATATCAACGAGGTGACCAGCAGCGCCTGGACGAGCACCACCGAACCAAGACCGAGCGCCGCGGCCTGCAGTGCGAACCCCGCGCCGGCCACCAGACTGCCCGCCCACCAACGGCGGTCGCGCAGCAGCCGGCCGAACAGTGCCAAGGTGCCGACCGGTTGGTCGGTGACTTGCTGGGCGGATCGCTGTTCAAGCACGTCGCCGACGGCGATCATCAGCGCGGCGCCCAACGCGAGCAGCGCCGCGATCAACGTCCCGCCGACGTGGATGGACGGCACGCTAACTGTTGCGACTGACCTTCAGCGCCGCGGTGATCATCGGGATCTGCAGCGGCAGGCGCGCCATCGCGAAGATTCGCATCGGCCACGGCTTGTCCCACCACAACCGGACCATGTTGACGTTGGCCGGGAAGACCGCGACGAACAGCGCGACGGCCGCCAGGGCCGCGAATCGCCGGGTGCCCCGGGCCAGCAGCAGCGCTCCGATGCCTACCTCCGCGACTCCGGACGCGTAGGTGTAGAACCGCGGGCTCCCGGGCAGCTCGGCGGGGACGATCATGTCGAACGGTTTGGGC
This sequence comes from uncultured Actinomycetota bacterium, assembly GCA_963758775.1. Lineage (GTDB taxonomy): Bacteria > Actinomycetota > Actinomycetes > Mycobacteriales > Mycobacteriaceae > Mycobacterium. The sequence continues at coordinate 43,147 of CAVWWU010000005.1, read as the reverse complement.
GCCAAGAAGTGCACGGTGCCCACGCCCATCAGCATCGCCGCGATCCGGTAGGCGGGCGTCTGGTCGGCGTCCCGAGAAACTAGAGGTGTGGTGGTCATCGCCCCATTGTGCCGCTCGTCCACAGGGGCGCGGTCACGCGGTCCGCCGGTCACCCGCCGCCCAAACTGTAGGGAAACCCCTGATGCGTCGACAGTGCCGGCTCAATAGCGTCGACTTCATGTCAGCTCCTTACACGTTCCTCCGCCCGTACACCCTGGTCGGGATAGCGGGGCTGTTCGCCGCCGCCGCGGCGGCGGATCTGTCGGCGCCGGTGGTCGGCACCCCGGACGTCGGCCTGATCTCGACGACCACCCCCGGGCCGCCGCCGGGAATCCCACTGACACCGAACGATCGCGGATACGTGCGAGTGGAAACCAATTCGGGGTCAACGGGCTGCTCGATCAACACCGAAATCGTCGCCTGCCAAACCTCGGCGAACAACTGGCCTACCGATCCCAGCGGGCAGCATTTCCATACCGCCAGCGTGACTTCGGCCGGCGAATTCCATTGGGCTCAAGCCGATCTGGGCGCGCTCGAGGGTCGCGTCACGCTCGATACTCAGACCTATACGGCGCAGGGCTGGACGATCGCGGTCACCTCGACCGGCACGACCTTCACCAACGCCACCGGGCACGGCATGTCCGTCAGCGATCAAAGCGTCAAGCCGTTCTGAACGCCAAGGGGGTCTCGTCATGACAGCGAAAGTCAACCGTCTGCTGGTCGTCATGGCGCTGGGCTGTGCGGTCACGGGCTGTCAGTCGCAGCAAACTCCGCCGGCCGGCCAGAGCGCCCCGGCCGCTGGCGGATCCACTACGGCGCAATCCACTACGGCGCAAAGCGCGCAGCGGATCGATGCGTGCGCGATGCTGTCACCGCAGGACATTTCGGGGGTTCTCGGGGTGACCGTGCAAGGTAAGTCGACGGGTAAGACTCCCAAGATGGGTGACTGCTCGTGGGAGAACCCGTCGACGCTGGAGTCGGTAACCGTGGAGATCAGCAATCCCGGTACCGCGCCGAACAACACGCTGCCCCCGCCGCAGGCCGGCTTCCCTGGCTCGGGAAAGCCCGGACCGGACGGGATGCGGCTGATGGGCGGCGGCGAGGTCGAGTTCGCCGCCGGCAATCGGGTCAACACCGTCCAGGTGGCGGTGCTCAAGCTCTCCTCGGATCAGGCCAACTCGGCCGCGATCAACCTGGCGCGCAAGATCGCACCGCAGGTGCCGCAGTGATTCGCTGTTAAGGTGCGCGCGACCATCCGACGGCAGTGCTGATGCGCTCCGCCGGGGCGCCCGCATCGGCGCAGAGCTGCGCGACGGCCTCTGCAGATTCGGCGGCGAAGACGCCGAACGCGTAGTCGTCCGCGGGAACCGCGAGCGCCATCAGCAACCGGATCTGCGTGCCCTTTGCCGAGACGCACGCGGCGCCGTCGTTGAGCCGCCCGGCCGTTTGGTCGATGAACCGGACCGGTGTCTGCGGTCCATACCACTCGACGAGAAAACGTCCGAGGTCCGTGTCCGCACCCTGCAAGCCGTCCATCGCCCCAACGCTATCGACACGAGCCGGCGATTAAATCAGGGGTTTTCCTACTTTTTGGGGGGTGCGAGGGCTTTGTAGAGCTCCACGCGGGAGCGGATCTTGAGTTTGCGGTAGATGCGGCTGAGGTTGACCTCGACGGTTTTGGGGCTGATGAACAGAGTTGTCGCGATGTCGCGGTTGGTCATACCGGAGACGGCGAGTTCGGCGACACGTTGTTCGGACGGGGTGAGCCCCTGGGCGCGGCGCCTGCCCGAGGTCCCCCGGGTGAGTTCGGCGCCGGCGCGCTGGGCCCACAGGCCGGTGCCGAGCTGCTGGAAGGTGCGTTGCGCCTCGAGCAGGGTAGCGGTGGCGGCGTCGCGGCGGCGTTGACGGCGTTGGAGTTGGCCCAGCAGGAGCTGGGTGCGGGCTCGCTCGAAGGGCATGGGCAGGCGTTCGTGCTGGATCATGGCCTCTTCGGCGGTGGCGGTGGCCGCGGTCAGGTCGCCGTGTGCGGCATGCAGCGTGGCGCGGCCGCGCAAACCCGCGGCCAGCATCCACGGGCGGTCCAGTCGGTGACCGTTGCGTTCGAGGATGTCGATGAGTGGCTCCGCATCCTCGAGGCGGCCCAGCTGGATCATGGCCTCGACGGCGTCGGGAATGAAGGAAGCGGCGATGATCTCGGTGCCGTCCGGCGCGGCATGGATCCGCGACACCTCGGACTGCAGCGTCGTCAGCGCCGCCGAGTAGTCGCCCAGCGAAACTTCGAGGAAGCCCAGGATCGTGACCGGCCATTCCGACAACGCGTTCGAATTGCTCCGCTGACCGGCGTACAGGGCCTCGGCCGCGTCGCTGCGCGCCTGGTCAACGTCCCCGAGGTAGGCGGCGACCGCGGCCCGCGACGTCAGGCTTACGCACCGCGGCAGGTCACCTCCGAGCTGCCGTGCCCGCTCCGCCAGGTCCTCGGCGAGCAGGGCCGCCTCCGCGAAGTCGCCCCGCCAGATGTTGATAAAAACGGTGTGGAAGTCGATGAAGACCAGCTCGCTGTCTTCGCCGTGGTCGAGACAGTGCCGCCGTATCGTGCCCATCTGTTCGCGGGCGTCGTCGAGTTGTCCGGTGCAGCCCAGCAGCAAGGCGTTTTGCGCCCGGGGACGGAACGCTGACGGGACGGGAGCATCCGGGTCCTCCAACTCGAGTGCACGGCCCATGTTGGAGACATCGAAGCCATCGCCGCGCAGAAAGCGCAACATCGCCTGCATGCCCAGCGCCATGCCCAGCATGGGGGGCAGTCCGAGCCGGCCGGCCTCGGTGACGGCCTCGTCACCACTGTCGACGGCGGAGGCGAGCTGACCGGCGTTGAAGCGGGCAAACGACAGAGTGACCAACATCAGCACCCGCTGGGCGAGATCGTCGCCGGTCTCGGCCAGCCCGCGCTCCAGCAAGCGGGCCGCTTCGAGGAAGTTGTCGCCGAACACGTAGACCAAAGCCAGCTGATGCAACGCCACGGGACGAAGCGGTCCGGCGGGCAGGTCTTGCAGCACGGCTTCGAGCAGCCGCCGCGCGTTCGCCGGATCGCTGGCGGCGAAATAATGAGTGGCACAGCCGATTCGGCGAAGGGGATCATCGGCGCCAAGACCGATCGCCAGCTCCAAGAGCTCGGCAGCGGAGGCAGGCGCACCCCGGGCTCGCGCGATCTCCGCCGCCGTGTCCAGGGCGGCGATGGTTTCCGGTTGACCGGTGGCATCGGACAAGGCGAGGTGGCGAGCGCGCAGTTCGGGCTCGGCCACGAGTTCGGCCAGCCGCCGGTGCATTTCGCGCCGCCGCCGCGCGGTCGCGCCGCTATAGACGCCATGCGCCAGCACCGGGTGGGTGAAGTGCACCCGGTTTCCGTCGATCGCGACGACGGCGTGCGTCTCGGCCGCACCGAGCAAGTCGATGAGGCGATCCGGCGTGGTGTCGACGGCCTCGGCGACCATCTGCACCGTCGGATCCGGCAGGCTGGCGACGGCCAGCAGTGCGTCTTCCGCGTCCGCACCGACATGGCTGATCCTCGAATTCACCAGCTCGCCAAGGCTGCTCGGCAAGCTCAGCTCGCCGGTGCGATTGGCGTCGATCTCCAGGGCCAATTCCAAGGCGAAAAAGGGGTTCCCGCCGGAGATCTCGTGGATGCGCAGCAACATCGGACGAGGGATCGATGCATTCAACCGGTGCGTCAGGACTTGGTGCAGCTCGCCAACGGTCAATGGCTGCATGGGGATTCGGCGCACGGCGTCGGGGCTTGGCAGCTGAAGCCCGGACACCGCCTCCTCGGTGCGGGTCGTGCACAACAACGCGGCACCGTTCGGCAATCGCCGCGCGGCGAACGACACGACATTGGCGCTGGAGATGTCCAGCCACTGGACGTCGTCGATGGCGACGACGACGGGTCCCTGCGCGGCGAGTCGGTCGATGACGGCCACGAACGCCGCCGCCACCGCCCGCGGATCGGTGGGTTCGGCGTCATCGCGGCGGCGCAGCAGCGCGGCCGCCAAACCCTGCTGCTGCGGAACCGGCAGGTCGGCCCATACCGACTCGTCCACCCCGCTCAACAGGTCGGCCAGCGCGGTGTAGGCCAACACCGATTCGGCCGCCGCGGCGCGACTGGTCAGCACTCGAATGCCGCGCTGCCGGGCCCGTTCCACCGCGTCGAGCCACAGCGTCGTCTTCCCGATGCCCGGGTCGCCCTCGAGGAGCAGAGCGCACGGCCGACCAGGCACCGAGTCCAAAAAATCGGTCAACGCACGCTCTTCTGCCTGCCGGCTGACGATTTGCCCTGCCCCCATCGACATCCGCTCTGGCCCGTTACCCGATCACGCTGACGCCGACCCCGGCAGTTCGCCAACAGCTAACGCAGCTAATGCCCAGGTGAGGCAACGTGGACCGACCCCCGCCAATTCGCAACGTTTGCGCCTGCCCCGACATATTTGCCTCGCGTGTGGTTTATGTGAACAGGGAACCAGCGTATTGCCCCGGCAAGGATCCGACATCTCTTTGCTCAAAGCTCATGAATGCCCAGTCCGCCGAACAGCGCTTTGAGCTGCGAGGGAACTGTCGTCTGCCGTCATACCTACTTTGCGGGGCGGGGAGCTCCCAGTGCCTTGTAGAGCTCGACGCGGGAGCGGATGTCGAGTTTGCGGTAGATGCGGCTGAGGTTGACCTCGACGGTCTTGGGGCTGATGAACAGTGTCGCGGCGATGTCGCGGTTGGTCATGCCCGAGACGGCGAGTTCGGCGACGCGCTGCTCGGAGGGGGTGAGCCCCTTGGCGCGGCGCCTGCCGGAGGTTCCTCGGCTGAGTTCGGCGCCGGCGCGTTGAGCCCAGAGGCTGGTGCCGAGTTGGTCGAAGGTGCGTTGTGCCTCGCGCAGGGTAGTGGCAGCGGCGTCGCGGTGGCGCTGGCGGCGTTGGAGTTGGCCCAGCAGCAATTGGGTGCGGGCTCGTTCGAAGGGCATGGGCAGGCGTTCGTGTTGGGCCATCGCCAGCTCGGCTGTGGCTGCCGCGGTGTTGAGGTCGCCGTACGCGGCGTGCAGCATGGCGCGGCCGCGCATGCCCACGGCCAGCATCCAAGGTCGGTCGAGTCGGTGGCCGTTGCGTTCGAGGGTATCGATCAACGGCTCGGCGTCCCCGAGGCAACCGAGCTGGACCATGGCCTCCACGGCGTCGGGAACAAAGAAGGCGCCGATGAGTTCGGTGCCATCGGGCGCCCCGAGGATGCGAGACACCTCCGGCTGCAGCGTCGTCAGTGCGGTCGAGTAGTCGCCCACCGTCACGTCGAGGAAACCCAGGACCGCGGCCGGCCATTGAGACAAGCTGCGCGAGCCACTGCGTCGCCCGGCGGCCAGGGCTTCAGTGGCGTCGCTGCGCGCCTGCTCGACTTGTCCGAGGTAGGCGGTGAGCAACGCCCGCACCGTCAAGCCCACACACAGCGGCAGATCGCCGCCCAGCTGAAGGGCCCGCTCCGTCAGGTCCTCGGCGAGTGGGACGGCTTCGGTGAAGTCACCCCGCCAGACGTTGAAGAGCACGCTGTGAAAATCGATGAAGAGCAGTTCGCTCTCTTCACCGCGGTCGGCGTAATGCCTTCGCATCGCGCCCATTTCATCGCGGGCTTGCTCGAGCTCTCCGGTACAGGCCAACAGCAGGGCGTTTTGCACGCTGGGGCGGAACACCGACGGGACGGGCGCCTCGCGGGTCTCGAGCTCCAGGGCGCGTTGCATGCTGTGCAGATCGAAGCCGTCGCCGTAGAGGAAGCGCAGCATTGCCCGCATGCCCAGCGCCTGACTCAACAGGTCGGTCCGCCCTAGCAGCGCCGCCGCGGTCACCGCCCGCTCGACGGCGTTGACTGCCTCGAGCAGTTGTCCGGCGTTGAAGTGGGCAAATGACAGCGTGACCAGCATCTGCGCGCGCAGCGGCAGATCATCGCCTGTCTCGGCCAGGCCGCGCTCCAGTAAGTCGGCGGCGTCGGCAAAATTGTCGCCGGAGACGCGCACGACAACCAGCTGATGTATCGCTGCGGCGCGCAGCGACCCGGCCGGCAGGTCGGCCACCACGGCCTCCAGTATCTGTCGCGCCCGTCCGGGATCGCCGGCAGCGAAATGGCAGGCAGCACAGCGGATCTGACGATCCGGGTCGTTGCCGCCCAGGCCGATCGCGAGCTCCAGCAGTTCGGCGGCGGCGGCGGGGGCCCCTCTGCTGCGAGTGATCTCTGCGGCGGTGTCGAGAGCTTCTATGGTGCGCGGTTGGCCGGTGGCGTCGGACAAGGCGAGGTGGCGGGCGCGCAGTTCGGGTTCGGCGACGAGTTCGGCCAAGCGCCGGTGCATTTCGCGGCGCCGGCGCGCTGTCGCGCCGCTATACACACCGTGGGCCAGCACGGGATGGGTGAAGTGAACGCGGTTCCCGTCGACGGCCACCACCCCATGCGTTTCCGCGTCGCCGAGTAGCTCTACGAGGCGATCCGGTGTGGTGCCGACGGCCTCGGCCACCATCTGCACCGTCGGATCGGGGAGGCTTGCCATGGCAAGCAACGCATCTTCAGCGTCCGCGCCGACCCGACTGATCCTCGAGTTCACCAGGTCGCCGAGGCTGCTCGGCAGGCTGAATTCCGTGTTGCGCCGGTGCGCGCCGATCTCGCGGGCCAGTTCCACCGCGAAAAACGGGTTGCCCGCGGCGATCTCATGAATGCGGAGTAACGCCGGGCGGGCAACGGTCGAGCCGAGCCGAAGCATCAGGACGTGGCGCAGTTCGCCGACCGTCAACGGCCGCAACCGGATTCGGCGTACGGCGTCGGAACTCGGCAACTGCAGCCACGACACCGCAGCCTCGGTGCGGGCGGTGCACAGCAACGCCGCCTCCTTCGGAAGCCTTCGCGCGGCGAATGCGAGCGCATTGGCGCTGGATGTATCCAGCCACTGCAGGTCATCGATCGCGATGACGACGGGGCCCTGGGCCGCGAGCCGATCCACGATGGCCACGAAAGCGGCCGCGACAGCCCGCGCATCGGTCTCCTGCGCGTCGTCAACACGGCGCAGTAAGGCAGCCTCCAAACCGTGTTTCTGCGGCGCGGGCAGATCTACCCATTCCGACTCGTCGACCGTGCTGAGCAGATCGGCCAGCGACGCGTAGGCCAACACCGATTCGGCCACTGCGGCGCGACTCGTCAGCACCCGGAAACCGCGCTCGCGTGCGCGGTTCAGCGCATCCAGCCACAGCGTGGTCTTTCCGATTCCGGGGTCGCCCTCGATGACCACCGCGCGTGGCCACTCGGGCACCGAATCCAGAAACTCAACGAGGGCATGCTCTTCCGCCTGCCGGCTGACATGATTTGCTCCGCGCTCGTCGACCCGGCCATCAGCTAAGCCCGCCACTCGACGCCGGCCCCGCCCCCGCCTCGTGGTAATCGCATGAGCGCCTCGTGTGAGATCCGTGTGTCAAGCGTATTGACCATGGTGCCGGAAGTGCACCGTTTGCTCAATTTGAAGCGGATCTGGCCGGGTGGTACAGCGAAGCCGCTAGCGAGCCGGCGACGGTTGCGCAGTGAGGTCGAGCGCGATGTCCACGAGCATGTCCTCCTGGCCGCCGACCATGCCGCGCCGGCCGGCCTCTTCCAGGAGGGCGCGGGCGTCGACGCCGAAGCGCGCGGCGGCGACTTCCGCGTGGCGCAAGAAACTGGAGTACACGCCCGCGTAGCCCAGGGTCAGCGTCTCGCGATCGACACGCACCGGACGGTCCTGCAGTGGCCGGACGAGGTCGTCCGCGGCGTCCTGCAGCCCATGTAGGTCGCAGCCGTGGTCCCAGCCGAGCCGGGCGGCCGCGGCGACGAAGACCTCCAGCGGCGCGTTGCCCGCCCCGGCGCCCATCCCCGCCAGGGAGGCATCGACGCGGTACGCGCCGTGCTCGACGGCGGCGATGCTGTTGGCCACGCCCAATGACAGGTTGTGGTGGGCGTGGATGCCGATTTCTGTTGTGGGAAGCAGTGTTTGGCGTAGCGCGTCGACTCGTTCGGCGACGTCGCGCATCGTCATGGCGCCACCCGAATCGACGACGTAGACGCAGCTGGCGCCGTAGCCCTCCATGAGCTTGGCCTGCACCGCCAGGTCGGCGGCGGTGGTCAGGTGGCTCATCATCAGGAACCCGACGGCGTCCATGCCGAGGTCGCGCGCGGCGGCCAGGTAGCGCGCCGAGATGTCGGCTTCGGTGCAATGGGTGCCGACGCGGACGACGGACGCGCCCGCGCGGTGCGCATCGGTGAGGTTGCGTACGGTGCCGACGCCGGGCAGCAAAAGCGTTGCGATGCTGGCCTTCTGGACGGTCGCCGCGACAGCCTCGATCCATTCGAGATCGGTGTGCGCGCCGAATCCGTAGACGCAGCTGGAACCGGACAGCCCATCGCCGTGTGCGACCTCGATCGAGTCGACGCCCGCCGCGTCGAGGGCGGCCGCGATCGCGACCACCTGCTCGATGCTGTACCGATGGCGCACCGCGTGCATGCCGTCGCGCAGGGTGACGTCGCTGACGTAGATGCGGCGGGTCATCGTGGTACTCCGGTGTCGTCGACTTCGAGCAGCACCGTGACGCGGGTGCCGACGAACTTTCCGGTCTCGGGGATGCAGAGCGGGTCGTCCGGGCCGAAGACCTCGAACTGCACGTCCTGCCTCATCCGGTAGCCCGGCGCGTTGGCGGCGACGCGATCGACCGTCTCGAGAATGACTTCCTCGATCGAGCGGTGGTCGGGGTCGCCGGCGACGAGGCAGTACACGGTGTTGCGCATGGGCATCGGCGGATCGGCGGGGCTGAGGATCAGCACGGCCTTGCCGCGTTGCGCGCCGCCGACGACCTGCAATGCGGATGCGATCGCTTCGATGGTTTCGTCGATGTTGGCCCGTGCCTCTGGTCCGACGGATTGCGACGAGATGGCCGAGACGACCTCGGCGTAGGAGACGATTCCGGCGCTGCCGACGGCGGCGACGATGGGAACGGTCGCCTCGGCGGCGGAGGTCATTGGCCGGCCACCATGCGCGCAGCGGTGTCGTAAACCGCGGTGAAGTGGATCTCGAACAACGCCAGCAGGTCGACGGAATCGCCGCCGATTCCCTTGGCCAGAAATGCCCCGTCGGCCCCGGCGATTCCGTAGGTGGCCAACTGGTGCACTTGGGCGTCGGTCAGGCCGGGCGTGAGCTCGCGAATGGTATCGCCGAGCATGTCGAACGCCTGGGCGCGGACGGCGATGAACATGGCCCGCGCCCGCGGTTCCACGGGGCGTCGCTCCAGGGCGAGCATCAGGCCCAGCCGCAGGAAGTCGGGGGAGTCGAGCAGCGCCTTGGCGACCTGTTGGGCCAGTCCGACGAGTCGCTCTCGCGGGGTGCCCTCGACCGGCATCTGCCACGCCGAAAGCCATTGCGCGAAGCTGCGTTCGATGACCGCGGCAATCAGGTCGTCCTTGTCCTTGAAGTGCCAGTAGATGGAGCTGGCCGGCAGGCCGCACTTGGCGCTGACCAGCCCGATGCTGGTGCCCTCGTAGCCCCGCTCGCTGGCGATCTCGGTGGCCGCGTCCAGGATGCGGGTCCGCGATGCTTCGCCGTCGACGCGGCGGCGTCTCTTTGGTTCCTGCGATTTGGCCACCACAACTCCTTGACTCCGTAGTGATCACTACATTACCGTAACGATCACTACAAGTTCAAGCCCGACACGAAGGCGAGACAGCGGTGACCGAGGATTCGATTTACGACGTGGCGGTAATCGGCTACGGGCCGACGGGCGCGACCGCCGCCAATCTGCTTGGGAGCCTTGGCCTCAAGGTCGTCGTCATCGAGCGCGACCCCGACGTCTATTCCCGCGCGCGGGCCATCTCCACCGACGAGGAGGTCATGCGCATCTGGCAGTCCGTCGGCCTGGCCGACCGGCTGCAGCAGGACATGCTGCCGGACCGGCCGCTGACCTGGGTCGACGCCGACGGGGTGCCGTTCATCGAGACCACCTTTACGCCTCGCGGCTGCGGGCACCCGCCGCAACAGTTCATCTACCAACCCGCGGTTGACCAGGTGCTTCGCGAGGGCGTCGCCCGCTTCGGCAATGTCGAGCTACTCCTCGAACACGAATGTCTGCGCGCCGCCAATCACGAGGCATGGGTCGAGCTCATGCTGGCCGACCTGCGCACCGACACCGTCAAGCGAGTGCGGGCGTCCTACGTGATCGCGGCCGACGGCGGATCCTCGCCCACCCGCGCCCTGCTGGGCGTCGGCTACAGCGGGCGCACCTACACCGAGCGCTGGGTCGTGATCGACACCGAGGTGATCCGCGAATGGGATGGCCACGACACGCTGCGGTTCCATTGCGACCCCGACCGCCCGACCGTCGACTGTCCCACGCCGCTGGGGCATCACCGCTGGGAGTACCCGGCCCGCGCCGGCGAGGACGAGAAGAAGCTCGTGACCGACGAGGCCGTCTGGGAAGTCCTCAACCAGCAGGGCATCACCGGCGAGCAGGTGAAGATCCTGCGCGCGGTCATCTACAGCCACCACGTGCGTGTCGCCGACCGCTGGCGCGTCGGCCGGGTCTTTCTGGCCGGCGACGCCGCGCACGCCATGCCGCCCTGGATCGGCCAAGGGATGGCCGCCGGCGTGCGTGATGCGGCCAATCTGTGCTGGAAGCTGGCCGCCGTGATTCGGGGACAGGCGCCCGCTTCGTTGCTCGACACCTACCAGGTCGAACGCAAACCGCACGTCGTCGAGGTCACCCGTCGGGCAGTGCGCTGCGGCAGGTTGATCACCGAACGCCGAAAGTGGTTGACGTGGTTGCGAAATCACGCGCTGCGTCCATTGACCCGGCTACCAGGCGTCCTGCGGATTGCCGAGAAGCTGATTTGGATCCCCGATGCGCGTTACCGCGAGGGCTTCTTGGCCGGCGATGCGCAACCCGCTGTGGGCTGGCAACCGCCGCAGCCGTGGGTTACCGACGCCACCGGACAGCAGGCGCGGCTGGACGACACCATCGGGAGGCATTGGGCGGTACTGCATTTGGGTGCACCGCCTACGGGCGCGGACGAGTGGAAACGACTCGGGGCGCTCTGCCTGGCCGTCAACGAACGCCCAGGTGCGGGGGCCATCCGCGACGACGACGGCACGCTGACCCGCTGGCTGCGCGACAAGAAGGCCGCCGCGATCGTGCTGCGCCCCGACGGGTTCGTCTACGCCGCCGCCCCCGCGGGCGGCCCGCTGCCCGCGCCGCCGACAGGGCTTTCGCTTGCCACTCAGATAGGAGCCACCGCATGACCACCGCCACACTGACCGAGCGCACCGTCACCGTTGACGGCAAGCCGATCTTCGTCGCCGAAGCCGGAACCGGAAAGGCCGTCGTGCTGCTGCACGGGGGAGGCCCCGGCGCGTCGGGAGTCTCGAACTACTCGCGCAACATCGACGCCCTGGCCGCGCAGTTCCGGGTCATCGTGCCCGACATGCCCGGCTACGGCAGGTCGGCCAAGGGCGTCGATCAGGACGATCCGTTCGGATATCTCGCCGACATGATCCGCGGCCTGCTCGACGAACTCGGTATTGGCACAGCGCATCTCGTCGGCAACTCGTACGGCGGCGCGGCCGCGCTGCGGCTCGCGCTGGACACCCCGCACCGCGTCGACAAGCTGATTTTGATGGGGCCCGGTGGCATCGGCACCACGCGAGGAGTTCCGACGGCCGGGCTGAAGAGCCTGCTGTCCTACTACGGCGGGGACGGGCCCAGCCGCGACAAGCTTGCCGCCTTCATCCGCACCTACCTGGTGTACGACGGCGCCGCGGTGCCCGACGAGCTCATCGACCTGCGCTACCGGGCATCCATCGACCCGGAGGTCATCGCGAACCCGCCACTGCGGCGCCCGTCCGGCCTGCGCACCCTGTGGCGGATGGACCTCACCCGCGATCGCCGGCTGAAGACGCTCGAAACGCCGACGCTGGTGCTATGGGGACGCGACGACAAGGTCAACCGCCCCGCCGGCGGCCCGATGTTGCTCAACCTGCTGCCCAACGCGGACCTGGTGATGACCTCGCACACCGGGCACTGGATGCAGTGGGAGCGCGCCGAATTATTCAATCGGTCGGTTATTGAGTTCTTGGAGAGTGAGCGATGAGCCCGTCAATTTTCGGCAAAGTCCATCTCGGCTACCTCGTCATCGAGACCCAAAAGTTCAGCGACTGGCGACGATTCGGCCGCGACGCCATCGGCATGCACTGCGACGACGTGTCGCCGGACGTCATGCGGTTTCGCCTCGACGACCACGAGTGCCGGTTCCTGCTGCAACGCGGCCCCGCCGAAGACGTCACCACGCTGGGCTGGCAGCTCGACGATCACGACACGTTCGACACCGTCCTGGCCCGCATCACCCAGCACGGTGTGCATGCTATCGAAAGCACCGATGAGGAGGCCGCACTGCGCGGCGTCGAGCGGCTGGTCCGCTTCCCCGGGCCGAACGGCCTCACCCAGGAGGTCTTCACCCGCGCCAGGCCCGGCGTGGAGCCATTGCGGATCGCGGCGCGTGGCGGATTCGTCACTGGCGCAGCGGGTATGGGCCATGTCGCCCTCCCCACCACCCGGCCGCACCAATTGCGCGGCTACTTCAACACCGTGTTCGACGCGCGGCTCACCGATTTCATCGACGAGACGATCAGCGGCCTCAAGTTCAAGATCCGGTTTCTGCGGGTCAATGAGCGCCATCACTCGGTGGCGATCGCCGCGGTCAACCGGATGCGGCTCAACCCGATCCGCACCCGCGTGCAGCATCTCAACATCCAGGTCGCCGATTTCGACGACATGACCGCCGCCTACCGCCGGGTCAGGGAACTCGGCTTCCGCATGGCGCTCGATATGGGCCAACACTCCAACGACAAGCAAACGTCCTTCTACGCCTTCACGCCGTCGGGATTCGAGTGGGAGGTCGGCTGGAACCCGATCGTCGTCGACGAAAACAGCTGGGAACCAACCACTTACCAAGGTATCAGCATCTGGGGCCACAGCCGGGAGGGCCAGACCATCGCCGACAAACTCGCCCAACTCAAAACCGGAGCTTCCTCGTTGCTCCGCGACGAGGACGTCGTCCCCGCCCTCGCGGGCGCGGGCATTCCCGACCACTAAGCTGGAGCGGCTATGCAACGAATCGACACCCACCACCACGCCGTCCCCGCCGATTACCGAAGCCTGCTGCACAAGGCAGGACTGCATGAGGCCGGCGGGCGCGAAGTCCCCGAGTGGAGCGTGGAGGGGTCGCTACAGACCATGTCCGACCTCGGCGTCGGCACCGCGATCCTGTCGGTGTCCACACCCGGCACCACGTTCCTGCCGAACCCGGCCGACGCCGCTGCGCTGGCGCGCGACCTCAACGACTACCTGGCCAGCGTCGTTGCGGCCCAGACTGATCGGTTCGGCTTTTTCGCCACCGTGCCGATGCCACACCTCGACGAATCGGTCGCCGAGGTGGTGCGCTCGCTGGACGAACTGCACGCCGACGGCGTCGTCCTGCTGGCGAACTCGGCGGGCGTCTACCTGGGTCAGCATGGCCAGGACGAGCTGTTCGCCGCGCTCGACGCGCGTTCGGCCGTGGCGTTCATCCACCCCGCCGACCTCCCGGGACCCGCCGTCGACGGCATCCCGCCGTTCGCGACGGACTTCCTGCTGGACACCACCCGAGCCGCGTATCTGCTTGTCCGCAACGGGATTCGCCGCAAGTACCCCAATATCCGGTTCATCCTCAGCCACGCCGGCGGCTTCGTGCCCTACGCCTCGTTCCGACTGGCGGGCACTATCGCGATAGAGACCGGACGCAGCGACGCGCTGGATGACTTCGCGGGCTTCTACTTCGACACCGCGTTGTCGTCCAGCCCCGCGGCGCTGCCGAGCCTGCTCGCCTTCGCCAAACCCGGACACGTCACCTTCGGCTCGGACTGGCCCTTCGCGCCCGTGGAGGCCGGGAAGCTGAACGCCGCATCTCTGGAAAACTACCCCGGACTCGACGCGGACGCTCGCGCGGAGATCGACCGCACCAACGCCCTGGCCCTGTTCCCCCGCCTTGGCAACTAGCCGCGAGCGCCCTCATATGTACAGCGACACGCCGTCGCGGGCGTGCATTTGGGGACGCTCGCGCGGGGATTTAGTCGGGTGCCGGCGGCAGCCAGGCCAGGATCCGGTCGGCCAACTCCGGCCCGCTGTCCTCCTGAATGAAATGGCTGGCATTAATCCGGGCGTGCGGCTGGCCCGCCGCGCCGGGAATGTGCTTGATCAACGGGCGATCGGCCTTCCCGAGGATCGGGTCGCGATGCCCGAAGATGGCCAGGCACGGCTTTTCCCAACGGCCCAAGGCTTCCCACGCGGCCCGATTGGCCGGGACCGCCGGATCGTCGGGTGAGGTGGGCACCAAGAGCGGGAACGCGCGGGCCCCCGCCTGATAACTCTTGTCGGGATAAGGCGCGTCGTAGCCCGCGCGAGCCTTGGCGCGAACCCGCCGCACAGTGCCGATCGAAACGATGCGGCCGCAGGGCAGCACGGGGGAGAAGCGCGCGAATGCCCGCCAGATGTGGAAGGCGGGCGGAGTGGCCCGTTGCGCGGTGGGCAGGTAACCGTTGGCCACCACCAGACGCCCCACCCGGGCGTCTTGCTCGGCCGCCACGCGGAGACCGATCAGCGAGCCCCAGTCCTGCACGACCAGCGTCACGTCCTTGAGCTTGAGGCGCTCGAACCACGACGTCACCCACTCGACGTGGCGCAGGTAGGTGTAATCCTCGATCCGGCTCGGCTTGTCGGAGCGGCCGAAGCCGATCAGGTCCGGCGCGAGCACGCGAAATCCGCCCTCAGCGAGCGGCGGAATCATCTTGCGGTACAGGTAGCTCCAGGTTGGCTCGCCGTGCAGCAACACGATCGGCGGACCGTCATGCGGACCCTCGTCGAGGTAATGCATGCGCAGCGGCTCGGTGTCGCTTGCCGCCACGTCAACGTAATTCACTGAGAACGGGTAATCCTCAAGGTTTTCAAACCTTGAATCAGGGGTTCTCAGGACATCCATGATCAGCTCCTCTGGTGGACCTGCCATTCGCGGCGTCCCGGACAGCCTCTCGCGGCAACAACGAGTTCGTCCAGTACGAAATGTTTTTGAAGGTACAACCATGTCGCGTTCAACGGAACGAGACGACTAAAGTCCCTGTTCATGGCCATCCGTCACGCGGTGCTTCTCATCGCCGACATCGGCGGCTACACGCGGTACATGAACTGGAACCGACTGCACTTGACCCACGCGCAATTGACGGTGGCGCAACTGCTGGAGTCGGTGATCGACGCTGGCAAAGGGCTGAAGCTGGCGAAGCTGGAGGGCGACGCCGCGTTCTTCTGGGCGCCCGACGGCAACGCCAAAGTGCTGGTGGGCGACCGGCTGTCGGGCATGCGCCAGTCGTTCCTCGCGCGGCGGGAGCGGATCAAAAAGGACATCGCCTGCGACTGTGCGAGCTGCAAACAGCTGGACAGCCTGTCGCTGAAGTTCGTCGCGCACCAGGGCGAGGTGGCCGAGCAAAAGGTCAAGCGCAACGTCGAGTTGGCCGGTGTCGACGTCATCCTGGTGCACCGCATGCTCAAGAACGACGTGCCCATACCCGAGTACGTGCTGATGACCGACGCGGTGGCGGCCTGCCTCGACGACTCGCTGCGCCAGACGTGCACGCCGCTGCTGCACCACTTCGAGGGCATCGGCGAAACGTCGACGCACTACATCGACCTCGCCTCGTCGGTGGCCATACCCGCAGTCCCGGACCGCGGATTTTTGAGCCGGCTGCGCGCCAAGCTGAAATTCGAGTCGGACGGGGTGCCCTACGTGATGGGCCTCAAGGAGCCGGCTATCGGCTTCAGCAGCCTGGGCCGCGATCCCGCAGGGCCCGACCCATCCGCGACAACGCCTCGGTGAGGATGGCTTGCGAGGTCGCGAAGTTCACCCGCACATGCCCGGCCCCGCCGGTCCCGAAGGCGTGGCCCGACGTGAGCGCGACCCGGGCCTGGTCCAGGAAGAACCGGGCCGGCCCGGACAGATCCGACACCACCGCAAGGCCTTCCGTGGCGTCTTCGCCGAACCCGAGTCCTCGGCAATCCAGCCACGCCAGGTAGGTGCCCTGCGGCCGTAGGTAACTGACCCCGGGAAGATGCTCGGCGACCAGCTTGCCTAACAACGTTCGATTCTCGTCCAGACCACGCAACAGCGCGTCCAGCCATTCGTCGGCCGAACGGAACGCCGCGGTGTGCGCGATGGCACCCAGATGGCTCGGGCCGTGGCTGACCTCTTCGGGCATGCGCCGAAGGTCGGCGGCCGACTCCGGCCCGGCGATGGCCAGGGCCGCCTTCACCCCGCACAGATTCCACGCCTTGGTCGCCGACGTCAGGGCCAACGCATCCTCGGCGCCCGCGACGGTGAGATAGGGCGTGAATCGCGCGCCGGGCAGCACGAGCGGTCCGTGAATCTCGTCTGCCACCACCCGCACACCGAACCGTCGCGCACGCTCGGCGACACCGCGCAGCTCCTCGAGGGTGTGCACCGCGCCCGTCGGATTGTGCGGGTTGCACAACAGGTACGCCACGTTCCCGGCCGGGCCGGCCGACGCGCGCGCACCCGAGAACGCTTGCTCCAGCGCGTCCAGATCGAGCCGGCCGTCGGGGCCCAGCGGCGCTTCGATCACCCGGCGCCCGTCGTGGGTGGTGAATGCGTAGAACGGCGGATACACCGGGCAGTTGACGACGACGGCGTCGCCGCGTTCGGTGACCAGCCGGAGCATCTCCACCACGCCGAGCATCACGTCGGGAACGATCGCGGTGCGGCCGACCTCCAGGTCGTCCCATTGCCAACGCCGCGAAGCGAATTCGCTGACCGCTTCGGCGAACGCGGTTCCGTGGGGATACCCGGTGTCGCCGATGTCGACGGCGCGATGGATGGCGTCGGCCACCGCCGGCGCGAGTTTGACGTCCATCTCCGCGACCCACAGCGGCAAGACATCGGGCGGGCGGGCGCGCCACTTCATGCTGGTGCGCGCCCGCAGCTGCTCGACCGTGAGCTCCTCGAGCGGGTTAGGTGTCACTCGGGCAGAGTAGGCGGACGCCGCCCGACTCAGCCACTGTTTTATGCAGGAACAAATGTTAGGTTGGGCCTGATGTTCACGCTCAGGTTCGACATGCGGGCGCCCGATTGGGCCGCGCCGGCCGCCGACCTCTACGGCGCGGCCATCGACATGTGCGCGTGGGCCGAGACGCGCGGCGCGGCGCTCACGGTGCTGTCCGAGCACCACGGCGCCGACGACGGCCACCTGCCCGCGCCGCTGACGCTGGCCGCGGCGATCGCGGCGCGGACTCAAAGCTTGGCCATACTGCTGGCCGCCGTGACGCTTCCGCTGTGGGATCCGGTGCGGCTCGCCGAGGAGATGAGCGTGCTGGACCTGATCAGCCGGGGGCGGGTGTGGTACGCGTTCGGCGTGGGGCACCGGCACGAGGAGTACGAGCACTTCGGCGCCGACATGGCCACCCGCGGCCGGGTGGCCGACGAGATGCTGGCGGTGCTGGGCCCGATGCTGCGCGGTGAGGTCGTCGAATACCGGGGCCGCCGGGTCCGCGTCACCCCGCCGTGCGCGACGGACGGCGGGCCGATGGTGTTGATCGCCGGCGGCAGCAAGGCGGCCGCACGCCGCGCCGGCACCCACGGGTTCGGGTTCGTCTCGCAGACCGCCGTGCCGGGGCTGAAGGAGCTCTACGAAGCGGAGTGCCGCGCCCACGGGCACGAGCCCGGAATGATCCAGTTTCCCGTCGAGGGCGCTCCGACAACGGTTTTCGTCGCCAGCGACGCACCCGGGGCTGTCGACCAGGCGTGGGACGAGCTGGGGCCGCACCTGCTGCACGACGCGATCATGGCGGCGTCCTATCGACCCCACGACGATTCCGTCGCGAGCATCAGCCGCGCCGACAGCGTGGCGGCGCTGCGCGAGGAGACCGGCGGGCCGTACCGCATCTTCACGCCCGACCAGGCGGTCGACTACATCCGCGGTGGCCGCCTGCTGCCGCTGCACCCGCTCTGCGGTGGCGTGGCGCCCGACGTGGCGTGGCCCTACCTGGAACTCGCCGCGGCCGCTTCGGCGCGCGCCCAAGATCGTTGACCAGCCCTTGGAGCCCACGTAGCGTACTTCAGATCAAACGTTAGGTCATCTAGGAGTTGCCGTGTTCACGATGCGGTTCGACATGCGGGACCCGGCGTGGGGCGCGCCCCCGGCCGAGTTGTACGCCGCGGTGCCCGAGATGTGTGCGTGGGCCGAGAATCACGGCGGCCTCGCCGCGGTGTTGTGTGAGCACCACGGCTCCGAGGACGGGTATCTGCCGTCGCCGATGGTGCTGGCGCCCGCGATCGCCGCGCGCACCGAGCGGCTGGCGCTGAGCCTGATCCTGATCCTGCCCTTCTACGAGCCGGTACGCCTCGCCGAGGACATGGCGGTCCTCGACATCATCAGCGCCGGGCGGGCGTCGTACATCCTGGCGTTGGGGTATCGGCCGGAGGAGTTCGCGCACTTCGGTCTGGCGGTGAGCGACCGTGGCAGGCTTTGCGACGAGAAGCTCGCGTTGCTGCGCCGGTTGCTCGCCGGCGAGACGGTGGTGCGGGACGGGCGTTCGATCACGGTGACACCGCAGCCGCTGACACCCGGCGGGCCCGGATTGATGTGGGGCGGCGGGACGCTGGCGGCCGCGCGGCGGGCCGGACGGTACGGCCTGGGCATGTTGGGCAACGCGAACGAGCCCGGCATGCGCGAGGCGTACGAGGCGTCGTGCGCAAAGCACGGCAATACGCCCGGCGGGACGTTCTTTCCGGACCGCGACACCCCGTCGGTCGTCTTCGTCGCCGACGACATCGACCAGGCCTGGTCGGAGGTGGGGGAGCACCTCCTGCACGACGTGCAGGCCTACGCGTCGTGGAACCCGGGCGACGAAACCACGGCCGGCTTCTCCCACGTGACAAGCGTCGACGAGCTACGCGCCAATCCGACGTCACACATGATTATCTCTGTCCCCGAAGCGATCTCGTGGATCCGCGACGGAAAGGTGTTGAACCTCTCGCCCCTGTGCGGCGGACTGCCGCCGTCGGTGGCATGGCCGTATCTCAAGCGGGTGGGCGAGGTCGTGCTACCGGAGGCTCTGTCGGAGAGGAAGGCGTCGCTATGACAACGACCGAGATCCACTACGATCCTTTCGATTTCGAGATCGACGACGACCCGTATCCGACCTGGAAGAGGCTGCGCGACGAGGCCCCGCTCTACCGCAACGACAAGTACAACTTCTACGCGCTGAGCCGCTATGAGGACGTCGCCCCCGAGCTGACGAACTGGGACGCCTACCGGTCGGGCCGCGGCACCACCATCGACATCATCATGAGCAACATCGACTTCCCGCCCGGCATAATCCTGTTCGAGGATCCACCCATCCATGATCTCCATCGCCGTTTGCTCTCAAGGGTTTTCACGCCACGCCGGATGGAGGCGATCGAGCCGCTGACCCGAGAATTCTGTAAGCGTGAGCTCGATCCGCTCGTGGGCACCGGACGGTTCGACTTCATCGAGAACATCGGCGCGATGGTCCCGATGCGGACGGTCGGCTACCTCTTGGGCATCCCCGAGGAAAACCAGGAGGCGATCCGCGACCGCGGCGGCGCCCAATTGAACCTCACCGAAGGCGCGTTCAGGCCGGTCCCGGCGGACTTCCTCGAGCACAGCCATGAGATGTTCGCCGACTACATCGATTGGCGGGTGGACCATCCTTCCGACGATCTGATGACGCAGCTGCTCAACGTCGAATTCGACGACGGCACGGAAACCCGGCGACTGACCCGCAGCGAGGTGCTGCTCTACGTCAGCACCATCGCCGGCGCCGGCAACGAGACCACCACGCGGCTGATCGGTTTCGCCGGCCAGCTGCTGGCCGAGCACCCCGATCAGCGCCGGGAGCTTGTCGAGAACCCGTCGCTGATTCCGATGGCGCTCGAGGAGGTCTTGCGGTACGAAGCGCCTTCGCCGGTGCAGGCGCGGTACGTCGCGCGTGACGTCGAATGCCGCGGCGTCACCGTGCCCGAAGGCGCGATGATGTTGTTAATCAACGGATCAGCCAACCGCGACGAGCGCAAGTATCCCGACCCGGACACCTTCGACATCCATCGCGGCGCCGCGCATCTGAGCTTCGGTCACGGGCTGCACTTCTGCCTGGGTTCGGCGCTGGCGCGCATGCAGGCGCGGGTGGTGCTGGAGGAGGTTTTCAAGCGGTGGCCCGATTGGGAAATCGATTACCCCAACGCGACCAAGGCGCACACGACGAGCGTGCGGGGTTGGTCGAAGCTGCCGGTGCTCACCGGCTAACCCCCCGAGTGTGCGGCCAGCCGCACGTTGGAGAACGACACGCTGCGTTTCAACACCAGCAAAGACCGAACAGTCAGTAGTGTGGCAACCCATGCCACGGTGGCTGGGCCTGCTCTGCGTGCCCGTTCTCACTTGTGGTCTGGTTATTGTGTCCACCCCGAGCGCTCACGCGGGACCGGAAATCTGTCCGGTCAATCGCTACCTGGCTAAGTATTACGACAACCTGACCCACAGCGGCCTACCCGTGATGATCAGGTGTGAGACTGCCGTCGGCGGCGCGTGGGGACGGCTGGCCCCGGGACTCGATGTGCTGGCCGGACATTTCTCCGCCGTGTACTCCGGGTCGATCGAGTTTCCGGCCACCGGAACCTACAACTGGAATGCAGACACCGGTGACGTTGGCGTGCGGGCCAGCATCGACGGCCAGACGGTCATCGATCAGCCGCAGCCGAGCTACGGCGACTACCTGGTTTCCGGCGTCGTCAACCAGGGACGCCACATCGTCGAGGTGACCGTGATCAATCCGCGCAAAGACGGCGAGGAAGACTTTTCCGTGTCGCTGTCGGGCACCGGGACTCCAAGCCCAAACGGCAATTATTTCGCGGCGGACTCGTTTTTCAACCGCGTCATTCCGGCGAATCCGAGAGTCGACCCGCAAAGCCTGATGTGGCTTGGATTGATCTACACCGACCGCCGGGTCAACGGCATCGTGTTCAACTATGACGCGTGGACCGTTCCTATCTATAAGGCCTGGCTGCTCGCACCGAGGGTCTCAATCGCGTTGACCAACTCCAACACTCACATCACGATCCCGTATGCCGAGAATTTCAAGCCCAGCCCGGACGCGGATGCGCACCTCGCCGTGATCGATACCACCAACGGATGTGACTACGAATTCCAGGCTTTCGACCCGAATTCGATGTCAGCACACGCCTCAGCCACCTATCACTCCGATACCGGGTCGGGCGGCCACGTGTCCGACCAGGGTCACGCCGGCGGTGAAATGTCTTATATCGGAGGCACAATCACGCCCCAGGACGTCAACGCCGGTGTCATCAGGCACGCGCTGCGGTTCGCGCTGCCCGACAACGCGTGGACCTTTACCTACCCCGGCACCCGATCCGATGGCACCACCCATAACGGCGTCCCCGAGGGGACGCTGATGCAACTGGACCCGAACCTCGATCTGAGCCTGTACAACCTCACGCCGTTTCAGCTCATGGTCGCCAAGGCGCTGCAAACATACGGCGCCTACGACGGCGACAGTTCAGGCACATTCGCGCTCTACGCCGAGAGCACCACCGACGGGTCAACGTACAGCCAACAATTCGCGACGCTGCCCAAGTCGCTCATACTGGGCCTACGTTTCCTCGCGCCCGAGCATTCGTCGACGGCCATCAAGCTGGACGCCCGCAACGACACCAGTTGCCAGCAGCCCCACTAGGTCACCCACTCGGGCTGTTCCGCCGTCTCCACGGCGCTGAAGTCCTTGTGCCCCAACCCGGCCGTGCAACCGCCGTCGACGACGAACTCCGAGCCCGTCGAGAAGCTCGAGTCGTCGCTGGCCAGATAGATCACCAGGTTCGACACCTCCTGCGGCTGCCCGACGCGGCCCAGCGCGGTCTGGAAGATGTCGTCGGGCACCCAGTCCGTCATCGGGGTCTTGATCAGCCCGGGGTGAATCGAGTTGACCCGAATCCCGCTGGGCCCCAACTCCAATGCCGCGGACTTCGTCAGTCCGCGCACGGCGAACTTGGTCGCGGTGTAGCCGTGGCAGGCGATGGTGCCGGCGATGCCCTCGATCGACGAGATGTTGATGATCGAGCCGCGGCCGGCTTCCTTCATCGGCTTGACCGCCGCGCGGATGCCGAGGAACACCCCGGTCAGGTTGATGTCGAGGATGCGTTGCCACTCGGAGAGCGCGTAGTCCTCGAAGGTCCCGACGTTGATGATCCCGGCGTTGTTGACCAAGACGTGCAGACCGCCGAATTCGCTGACCGCCGTGGCGACCGCGGACTCCCAGTCGCCGGGCCGGGTGACGTCGAGGTGGACGTAGCGGGCGCTGTCGCCGAGCTCCTTGGCGACCACCTGGCCCTCGTCGTCCAGGATGTCGCCGAGGACCACCTTGGCGCCCTCGGCCACCATCGCGCGTGCGTGTGCCGCGCCCATGCCGCGCGCGCCGCCGCTGACCAATGCCACTTTGCCGGTCAACCGGTCTGCCATACGTTTCTCCCGTTCACTCGAGTGATTTCGTCACCATACGCGGTCAACTTTGGTCGACCAGAACGGCGCCGTCGGGCTGATTTCCGAGCGTCTGCAGCGCGATGTCCCCACCGCCGGCCGTGAGGCGAACGATCTCGGCCAGCTGTGCGGGCGCGTCGCATTGGACATAATGGTCCGCACCCGGGATCACCCAGTACCGGTTGCGACCGGGCTTGTTCTTCAGGTAGGTGTGCCACACGTAGTTGGGGACGCGCACCGGGGAGACGTTGTCGTGCAGGCCCCACACCACCGTGGTGTTGACTTCACTCTCGGAAAGCGTTTCGAGCCAACTGGTTTCGTTTGCCTTGCGCTCATTCAGGTACTGGATGACGTCGGGCATCACGCGGATCCCGTCGTCGTGGGCGAAGCACTTCGCCAGTGCGGCGATCTCCGGGTCGGCCGACGTCCGGCGCGGCATGAACGTCGTCATTCCCAGGCCGGCCGCCAGGGTGTCGGGGGTGGTTGCTGCCGCCGTCGCTCGCGCGGTCGCGGGGTCGAGCAGCGCGGTTTGCCATACCGTGAGGTTGGCCAGCGGAAGGTAGATGTTGGCGTTGGTCACGATGACGTCGAGGGGCGGATGCTCCAACAGCCCCAGCGTGATCATGCCGACGCTGCTGCCGCGGTCGTGGGTGAGCATCCGGAAGTCGGTCAGCTGCCATTCCGCGGTGATCGCGTGGGTCAGCAGGCGCGCGTCGTCGTAGAGCGAATAGACGTACGGCTCCGGTGGTTTGTCCGGACAGTCCGTGGCCGGGGAAGTCCAGCAGGTACATGTCGAAGTCTGAGTGCAGTTCGCGCGTCAACCCGTAGTAGTCGATGCTCGACGTCGGGAAGCCGTGCACCAGCACGAGGGCCGGGGCGCCGGGTGTGCCGCAGCGGCGGGTGAACACCGCGAGTTCCCGTCCGTCGTTGGCCGGGGTCGACGACCGCCACTGCAGGTGTGTTCCGCCGCTGCGCCACTCTTCGAAAATGTCCACACTCATTGCCAGGCCTCCCAACTGATCATGGTCCGCAGCGGGCCGGCGAACAGTGGTCGCACCGCCGCGGATTGCCAGCGCTGTTCGACGAGTGGCGCAAGGGTTTTGGTGGTGGCCAGTGGGTCGCCGTCGAGGTAGACGACGGTGATGTATTGCGGGTCGGTCTGCCAGCCCCGGTGGGTGCGCCATGCGGTGGTCGATCCGAACGTCCACGCGCCGGCGGTGCCCGGTGTGGCCAGCAACGCCGGATAGTGTTCGGCGTGCAGCCATTGCAGCCACTCGCTGGGGTGGGTGTTGACGGGCTCCTCGACGATCAGCAGCACGCCGCGATGCGGCCGGAACGGCACCACCTCGGCGGAAACCAGTGCGTGCGGCGAGGATTGCCAGTCCAGCAGTCGCAGACCGGAGACTTGCAATGACGGTCGGCTGACCGGGAAGCGGCCTTTCTCCCAGAGCTCACGGCCGAGCGTGACGAAGTCGTCGAAGGTTTGTTCAACGGGATCGCCGATGAGGTAGTTGACGACGTTGCCGAGCTGTTCGAACGGTCCGTTGGCCGCCAGACGGTGGTTGGGGTAGTCGCCGTCGGCGATCCAGCGCAATCCGGTCACGATCCCGGGCAGTTGGTATTGCTCGGGCATGTGATCGAGGAGGTGCCAACGCAAATAACTGCCGGCCTGATCTTCCGGGTCAGCGGGGGCTTGCGGCGTCAGGCTGAAAAAGCCTGCCTTGACACGGTTCACTAGGGACCGCCGACGACGAAGCAGCGGCCGGCGCTGGTGGTCAGCAGCACCTCTTGAACGGCCGACGCCACCTCGATGCCGGCGCCGGCCGAGTTCGCTCGCCAGCCGTCGGAGTAATAGCAGGCCGGATTGCCCTCAGCGTCCGGCGGTGCTGCCGGACAACTCGACAGGCCGATGCATACGGGCGTGCTGGTGGTGGGTGCGGCATGAGCGAGCGGCGACGGCGGTGACGTGCAGGCCGCGGTGCCCACGCGTCCCGCCGCGAGGACGGCTATCAACTGGATCGCCTTTGACATTGATGCAGATCATAGCGCCGGCTGGTTTGCCGAGGGTTGCTATCGGGTACAGATTCGAACAGCGCTCGAATCGTTGCTGTCGAACTGACTAGGAGTGCTCGTGTCCACTGAGACAAGGCGTGTTGCACTGCCAGCCGGGATGAAACGCGTGTATGGCGAACTCGATCGCGCGCAGGTGGTGGCCGGTTTGCACAACCTGGCCCGACGTGTGGGTGTCCAGCGCGTGACGATGCGGGAACTGGCCGCCGAACTCGGCGTGGCCGTCCCGTCGGTGTACTACCACGTCCCGGGCAAGCAAGCCGCGTTAGACCTGCTGTCCGATTCGCTGCTGGCGTCGATCCCGATTCCCCAGGCCGGCGCATGGGACGTGCGGCTGATCGAGCTTTATTGTGTTTCGCGCGAAGTGGTCCTGCGTGTTCCCGGTGTCGCCAGCATGCTGCAGACCAGGATGCCCGGGGAAAGCGCGCGGCGTCTGGACCGGCTCAGCCGGTCGCTTCTGGCTGAGGCCGGGCTCGCGAAAGGCCCTGCGGCCGCGGCACATACGGTCTTGTTCACCTACCTGCTGGGGTCGGTGACCATGGAGGAATTGCGCTCGGCGAGCGCGGCAGGACGCGACACCCGCCACGCCGCCGCGCGCTTTCGCAGCGGGCTCGATGTGATCATCACGGGTATTCGGTCCTCGGCGGTATGGTGACGCCCAGCCACGCCTGAATTCGTTCGGCGACGTCGGCCCAGCCAGGGTCGAGCATCATGTCGTGGCTCATGCCGGGATACATCTCCGCTTCGGTGCGGTACGCGGCCGCGGTCGCGCGAACCTCGGCCTGCGTGAAGCACACGTCGTTTTCGGCGCCCAACACCAACAGCGGTGCGGTGACCAGGTCCGTTTTGGGCAGGTTGAGCCATAACAGATCGAGCGCGATCCGCGCCGCATACTCCTCGCAGAGCTGCGCGGTGTAACGCGCCACGTCGGGGTCGGACGCCGATTCCGAGAAGAAGATTTCGCGCGCCATCTCGGGTGTGCCCGCAATGCCGCGCAGCGACCTGGTCACCGCCAGGCTGCGTGCCATGGGCCACGGGTGACGCTTGACGCAGCGCACCAGAAATCTGGTGATCCCGTTGGGCGGTACCGACGCAAGCAGCACGGCGGCCGGGGCGTGGTGTGACTCGAGGTACTTCTGCACCACGAGCCCGCCCATCGAGTGGCCGATCACCACCGGCGGTTGAGGCAGGGTATCCGCGACCGAAGCGACATCGTCGACGAAGTCCGCGATCGAACAGAGCCGCATCGGCTTTGGCGCAGGGCTGTTTCCATGCCCCCGCAGGCTCACGGCCAGCGATCGATAGCCCTGCGCGGCGAAGAAGTCCAGGAAGTGCTCGTCCCAGCACCAGGCGCCGTGCCATGCGCCATGGACGAAGAGCAGCGGCGTCTTGTGTTCCTCGGTCGCCGGTCTCTTGTCGATCACCTCAAGCATCAGCGTGAACAGTAGCTGCTTGATGTCAGAATTGGGCGTGCAATGCGAACAGCGCATCTTGGTGCTGACGGCCTTTCCGGCCGAATGTGATGCCGTCTTGTCGCACACCACACTCGACTCCGACCCGGTCGTGGTCGCCGACCGCAAGCATTTCTACCTTGGCGCGATCGGTGGCAAGAAGGTCATCGTCGCGATGACCGGTATCGGCATGGTGAACGCGACCAGCACCACCGAGGTCGCGTTCACCCGCTTCGGCGGCATTGGCGCAGTGCTATTTTCGGGGGTCGCCGGCGGTGGTTCGCGGCTTCGGATCGGGGACGTGGCCATCCCTGCTCGATGGACGCAGGGGGAGGCGTTTCAGCCCGTCGACCCCGCGATGCTGGCGACGGCTCGGACACTGTCCGTCGCACTGAACAGCGGCAAGCTTGGACGCCAACCACAAGTGGTCGTCGGCGGTGACGGCTTCAGCACAGACAACAACAACGGCACGGCGTTCCCGTGTATCCCGCTCGGGGGAAGCGTGTTTGGCGGCCAGCCGCGCAGCGCACCCGATCGGTCGCGTTTGCACACGGGCAATTTCTTCCAGGCGGTGGGGCCGTGGCTGCGCAAGGGCCTGATCGGCAATCTGCGCATCGCACAACAGAACCCGGCGTTCGACGCCCAGGACATGGAGACGGCCGCGGCCCAGGCCGTCGCCGATGCGCACGGCGTCCCGTTCCTTGGCATCCGCGGCATTTCCGACGGCCACGGCGATCCGCTGCACCTACCGGGCTTCCCGGCGACGTTCTTCTACTACAAGGGCTTTGCCGCCGACAACGCCGCGCGAACGGTCGCGGCCCTTATTCGGCACCACGCGCGATAGGGCGGCTCGGGTCCGAGCACCATTGCGACCAAGAGCCCGGATACAGCGCTACGTCGCGTCCCAAGGTCGCCAGTGCCGCTACCACGACGGCAGCGGTGACACCCGAACCGCAATAAGCGCCCAGGCGGCCGTCATCGACCAAACCGGCGAGCGAACCATCGTCCAAAAATGTTCCGTCGTCGGCCAATACGGCCGCGCTGGGCAGGTTTTTGGCGCCGGGGATGTGCCCGGCGACCGGGTCGACGGGCTCGACGTCACCGCGGAAGCGTTCCGGAGCTCGCGCGTCGAGCAGCGTCACGGTTCCGGACTGCTCAGCCGTCAGTGTCGGCCGGCCGCCGGCATACAAATCCTCATGCGCCACAGTCACATTCCCCGGCTCCGGGTTGACCGGGCCAGTCTCCAGCCGGCCTCCGGAGGACCGCCACGCGGCCAGGCCGCCGTCCAGAATGCGGACATCAGGCAACCCGGCCGCACCCAGCACCCACCACGCCCGCGCCGAGCCCGCTCGATTCCAATCGTCATACACCACAACCACACTGTCCTGCCGAATTCCCCAGCGGCGTGCGGCCTTCTGCAGGCTGGCCCCCGACGGCAGTGGATGGCGGCCCCTGCCGGTGACGGTGTGATCGCTGAGTTCGTCTTCGAGCGACACGTACACCGCGCCCGGAAGGTGGCCTTGCAGATACGTCGCACGCCCATCCGGCTGGTCGAGCCGCCACCGCACATCCAACAGGGTGATCGGATCGCCGGCCTGAAGCAGGCTGGCCAGCTCCGCGGCGGTAATCAGCACTTGTGCACGTGAATCCACGACCACCGAGCCTAGACCGCGTTAGGTCAACGTGGTCAGCATGCCCGCGCCTGCTTGCCGCCAGGTGAACATTTCGGCGCGGCGTCGCGCACAGAGGCGTCGGTCGTATTCGGGGCGGCTGATCACCGTGCCGACCGCGCGTGCCATCGCCTCGGGGTCGTTGTCGGCCGACGCACCGCTGTCCGGGGTGACGATCTCGCTCAGTGCGGACGTCCGCGACACGACCGCCGGCGTTCCGCAGGCCAGTGATTCCAGCGCGGCCAGCCCGAATGTCTCGTGCGGTCCCGGCGCCAGCGTGACGTCGGCGGTGGCCAGCAGTCCGGCGACGGTGTGCCGGTCGGAGATGAAACCCGTGAAGTCGATGGGCAATCGGGCGGCCTGTCGCTCCAGTCTGCCGCGCAGCGGCCCCTCACCGGCGACCACCAGCCGGGCGTCGACACCGGAGTCGCACAACGCCGCCAGCGTATCGATGCTGCGGTCCACGCGCTTTTCCACGGACAGCCGGCCGCAGTGCACCAACAGAAGCTGCGAGGGTCGGGCCCACTGCTGCCGCACGAGCGGGGAGTGGCGGCGAGGGTGGAACATTTGCAGGTCCACACCCAGCGGGACGGTGACGACGTTGGTCGCGCCGATGCGGTCGAATTCCTCGCGCGCAAATCCGGTGGTGCACACCACGGTGTCGTAGTCGGCAGCCGTGCGCGCGTTGGCGAAGTCGGCCAGGCTACGCGCGGGGCGAGGCGGAAGTATCTGGCCCGCAAGGCGATCCAGGCGCTCATGCGAGATCATCACGGTCCGGGCGCCATGATCGCGGCCCCATCGGCCCAGCGATCGCAGGGTGAGCCGGTCCGAGACTTCCAAGGCGTCGGGCCGCAGCGCCGCCAGGAGCGCTCGCACGGGTGCGGGCATTACGGCGCGATAGCCGCCGGTGAAGGGAATCAGCGTGGCGGGCAGGGTAATCCGCACGACGCCGGTGGGCAATTGGCAGCGATCGGCGTGTGAACCCGGGACGATGAGAAACACGTCGTGGCCCGCGGCGCAGTACTCCTCGCCGAGCCGATCCACCGCGGTGCGGAGACCCCCGGAGCGCGGGCCGTAGAAGTTTGCGACCTGTACAACACGCATAACGTGAGGACATCCGGCGCTTGTGGCCGGTCAACGATATGACGCCGACAATTGACTGAACAGTCCATGAAATCCCCACGTCACGGGCATAGTGGCGATCTATTCGGTGTCGGACGAGTCCAGCAGTTGCACTTCCATGAGGTCCAGCTCGTTCTGCAGCTCGCGTAACACGATGTCGTCGATGCGGTTCTGGTTCCGCAGCGCGGTGACGGCCCGGCGTTGGTGCTTCAGGACGCCGAGCCGCACCTGCCGAACCAGCTCGTTGCGCTCGACCAGATCGTGCGCCATCGGGTCGTCGTCGCTGGCCATGACTACCGCGGCGTGTTCCTGGTATTCCTTTTCCAGCCGCCCCAACAGTTTTGGGCCCACGCCAAGTTCGCGCGCCACCACCGGTAGCGCCTCGAGGGCGGCTTCGGCGCCCGCGCTGCGGGCGAGCTGGAGCTCGTCGCAGCGCGCGACGTCCTGGGGCATCCGGGCCCAGCGCACAACGGCCGGTAGCGAGATCCCCTGCACGATGACGGTCACCAGAATGACGAAGACCACCACAAAGATGAGCAGGCTGCGGTCCGGGAACGGCGCGCCGCTCAGCGTGGTCAGCGGGACGGCCACGGCGGCAGCCAGCGATACGGCGCCGCGGAATCCGGCCCAGCTGGTGACGAAACGTTGACGGATGCCGACGGCCCGGCTGGGCCGATGGAGGCTCCGGTCCACCACACGACCCAACAAAGTGCTGAATTCCACACAAACAAACCGAGTCACGATGGTGACGGCCGTGACGGCCAGAGCCAGGTAGACGGCGTGGCGGAGGCCGCCGTCGAGGTGGTTGATCCCGTGCACCGCGCCGGGGATCTGCACTCCGACAAACACCCACAGCGCGCCGTTGATCATGAATGTCGAAATATCCCAGAACCCGAAGGAGAGCAGCCGGGAACGAGCCCGGATCACCACCGGCCCGAAGTAGGCCAGCATGAGCGCGGACACCATCACCGCGACCACACCGCTGCAGCCCAGAGATTGGGCCAGCAAAAACGCGGCGAACGGCGTCAGCAGGCTCAGCGCTCCCTCTTCTAGCGGCGCGTCGATCCCGCGGCGCAAGAAGGTGACCGCACCCCCGACCAGCAATCCGGCGGCGATACCGCCGAGGTAGGACACGATGAAGCGGATGGTCAGGTCGGACGGGCTGACCTCGGCCCCGCCGATCGCGACGTGGACGGTGACGGCATAGAGCACCAGTGCGGTGCCGTCGTTGATGATGCTCTCGCCCTTCAGCACGGTCAGGGAACGGCGCGGCAGCTTTTTCGCCAAGCCGGCCACGGCGGCCGCGTCGGTGGGGGACAGCACGGCGCCCAGGACCGCCGCCGCATGCGATTCCATGCCCATCGCTCGCGCCGTCCACGAGATCGCCACCGCGGTGACAATCACCATGGCAATGGCCGACATGAAGATGACGCGCAAGTTCTTGCGGATCTCGCGAAAGCTGGTGTTCAGGCTCTCCCAATAGAGGATCGCCGGCAGGAACAGCAGCAGCACGACCTCACCGTTGACGTGCACATTGGCGAATGCCGGGATCAGACCCAGCAGCGTGCCAAGGAAGATGAGCAGGACGGGTGGGCCGACGCGGTAGCGCCGGCCCAGGACCGTGCCCAGGATGACGGTGCTGACCAGCGCGACAATGACCTCAAGTCCAAGCACCAGTCGTCCTTAGGAGCAGTCGCAGCAGCAGTCGTCGCACTCGCAGCAGCAGTCGCAGCCGTCGCAGCAACAGATGCAGCCGTCCCAGCGGTCGCCGCGGCGTCGGCCCTTGGGGTCGGGTGTTTCGGTGTCTTCCCCTTCGGCGGGGATGCCCCCGGCGTTGGGCCCGAAGTTGATCGGTTCCTGCTGGCCGCGCGGGGTTCCGCTTTGTGCGGTGTAGCCGGCCCCTTTGAAGGTGCGCGACACCGCCCGCCTCAGCTCGCGCGTGAGCAATCGTCGCGGCAGCCGGCCGTCGGTGAATTCCACGTCGGCCAGGGCCAGTTCGATGCCCAGTACCGCGTCGTCGCACAGTGCGCGGACGTCGGCGACGGGAGTTTCGGTGGCGGCCAACGGGTTCCACTTGCCGCGGGCCATGTCGTCGCGATAGTCCTCGACCGCGTCGAGCAGGTGCGCGAGCCGCCCGAACAGCTGGCCCACCTCGCGCAGCGGGGCCTCGTTGGCGGGACGGCCGGCCAGCAGCGCGGTGTGCCCGAAGGCCGCGGCGACCGCCGTCTCGGTGGGCTCGGTCACCTCGAGCAGCGAGCTACCCGGGCCCGCGGTCGCTTCCAGCTCGGCCTGGCGGTCCATCGCGGCCACCAGGACGCCGGTGTCGAAGCGCAGGCTGTGACCGACGTCGGTGCCCTTTTGGATCCACCGTTCGGCGATGCGTCGGGCGGCCGGGCGGACGCCGGGCGCGCCCACCACGCCGTCGCGGTCGTCGACGTGGTCGCGCACCCGCGCCGCGGCCAGCGCGAGCGACACCACGGCGGCTAATCGCACGGACTCGCCGGTGGCAACGTCGGCGCGCCGCATCCCGCGCAGCGGGCACGGCCCGGCCGTCCGGCGCGTGGGTTCCTGACCCGACTGCGCCTCGACCAGCAACGAAACCACCAGCCCGTCGTAGTTGGTGGCGATGCGTGCGGTTTGCCCGTAGTCGTCGCGCAGGGCCAGGCACAGCCCGCACAACTGAGCGCTCCAAGCCCTGGCGAGTTCGCCCCCGAGCCGATGACGGCAGGGCCGGATGATGCCGAACATGTGCCGAAGTTACCGCACCAGCAACGTTCGAGTCGGGCAGAGCGCGCCGGGCGGCGTGGACTACGGTCTGGCATGTGTGCTCTCGCAGCTGCCCACGACGGCGCTGCGCTTTCCGGTGACGCCGAACTTCGTGTATCGCGCGGCCGGGGTGCGTCCCAAGTCATAGGGTGCTGGCGGCCTCGTCAAGGATCTCGGTGACGACCTGCGGCCGGGTGATCAGTGGGGTGTGGTCGACCTGATGGGTCTGGGTGCGGGCCTTCATGCGGCCGGCCATAAATCGCTGGGTGTCGGGATTGATCATGCGGTCCTCTTCCGCGACGAGGTACCAGGTGGGTGTGTCCTTCCATCCGGGTTTCGCTACCGGCTGTTGGATGGATTCGACGGCAATGGGTCGCTGGACCGCGGCGAGTAGTGCGTGTTCTTCTGCGGACGCGTGCTGCGCGAAGGCATTGGGAAAGGCGTTGTCCGGCAACCAGATCCAGCCCTTGTCGTCGGGCTTGAGTTCGGGTGCCTGCGGATGCGGGGGATTGCGGTAGAAAACGTCGGCGATGGTTTCGCCCTCGTCGGGGGCGAGGGCAGCTATGTAGACCAGGGCTTTCACGCGCGGGTGGCGAGTTGCGCCGATGACGCCGCCCGCGTAGGCGTGGCCTGCCAGGACGACGGGCCCTTCGGTTCTGTCGATGGTTCGGATGACTGCGTTCACGTCGTCGTCGAGCGAGGTCAGCGGGATGGGTGCGGCGACGACGGTAATGTCCTTGTGCTGGAGCTGAGCTATGACCCGGCTCCAGCTGGACCCGTCGGCCCAGGCTCCGTGGACGAGCACAATAGTGGGATACACAACCCAAAACCTTGGCACGCTATTGCCGGCTGGTCAACTCAGGATTACCCGTAGACTCCGACAGCGTGGACTCGCAAGAGCGCGGCGCGCTGTGTGATCTGCTCGAGCGGCTCGGGCCCTCGGCTCCGACGCTGCTCGACGGCTGGACTACTCACGACCTGGCGGCCCATCTGGTTCTGCGGGAACACGATCCCGTCGCCGGCCCATGCCTCGTCCTGCCCGGTCCTTTCGCGCGTTTCGCTGAACGCCGTAGGGCGAGAGTGGCTGCGCACGAGGACTTTACACATCTGGTGGCTCGGATCCGGTCTGGTCCGCCGTTCGGATTCTTCCGCATCGGCTGGGTGCGCTCCATGGCCAATCTCAATGAGTTCTTCGTTCATCACGAGGACGTTCGCCGGGCCAACGGGCTGGAGCCCCGCAGTCTGACGCCTGCCATGGATGCGGCGCTGTGGCGCAACGTTGTTCGCGGTGGTCGTTATCTGAGCCGACGGGTGGGCTGCGGGCTCGAGATCGAGTGGGCCGGGACGAGTGCGCGGGTGACGGTCCGCCCGGGTGAGCCAACGGCTTTACTCAG
The DNA here is from genome assembly GCA_963758775.1 of uncultured Actinomycetota bacterium. Lineage (GTDB taxonomy): Bacteria > Actinomycetota > Actinomycetes > Mycobacteriales > Mycobacteriaceae > Mycobacterium. The sequence continues at coordinate 9,963 of CAVWWU010000005.1, read as the reverse complement.
CGCATCGCCCGGCGAACTTCTTCTGTATCTCTTTGGGCGCCAAGCCGCTGCGCAGGTCGACGTGACTGGTTCTCCGGAGGCCGTCGAGGCAGTGCGGCGCACGCACTTCGGCATGTGAGTTCCGACCGCGACAATTACGGAAGTGATTCCGCCGCGAAGACCACATCGGGGTTGAGGATGCCGGCCGGGTCGAAACTGGCCTTGATGCGCCGCATCAAAGCAACCTTGGCCGGGTCCTCGAGTTCGAGGAAGTACGGGGTCTTGGCGCGGCCGAGGCCATGCTCGCCGGAGATCGCCCCGCCCAATTCCATTGCCAGCGCCAAGATGTCGGTGATCAGCTTGTGCCTCTTCTCCGGGTCCTTGCACAGGATCGCCAGGTGCACGTTGCCGTCGCCGGCATGCCCGCAACCCACCGCGCCGGCGCCGACGGACGCCGCCAGATCCGCGCGCGGCGGAGATGAACTTCGGCATGGCGCCGCGCGGCACGACCGTGTCGATAAGGTCATCGGCGCCAACAGCTTTCAACGTCCAGAACGCCTTCTCGCGAGCGTCGATCAGCTTGCGCGCCGACGCCCCTTCCAACACATACGCGTCGACGGCACCCAGGTCGGCGAGCAACTCGCCGGTCTTCTCGACGTCCTCGTCCAGGCGGTCCGCGGTCCGGCTTTCAAGCGCCACAACAAGATACGCCTCGCAGCTGTCGCGGATCTGGTCCGGGATGCCCAGCTCCAGATTCTGGGTATGGATGAGCGCGGCCATCGTCATGTTGTCGATGTATTCCAGGATGTAGGGCGTCAGTCCGGCGGCCAGGACCTTGGGCACCGCCTCCATGACCTGGTCGAAGTCGGCGAACGGCGCGAGCACGGTGGCGCTGTGGTCGAGGCGCGGGTGCAGCTTGACGATCACCTCGGTGGCCAGCGCGAGGGTGCCCTCCGAGCCGACGATCAACTGGGTCAGGTCGTAGCCGGTGGACACCTTGGCGATCTTGCCCCCGGTGCGGATGATCTCCCCGGTCGGCAGCACCGCCTGCAGCCCGAGCACGTTGTGCCGGGCCACCCCGTATTTGACCGCGCGCATCCCGCCGGCGTTGGTGCCGACGTTGCCGCCGACGCTCGACGACAGCTCGCCCGGGTGCACCATGTACCGCAAACCGGAGTCGGCGGTGGCGGCGTCCAGCTCGTGCAGGGTGACGCCGGGTTGCACGACGGCGACCTGGTTGGTCGTATCGACCTCGAGGACCGCGTTCATCCGCTCGAAGGAGATCAGCAGCCCGCCCTCGCGGGGTCGCGCCGCCCCCGACAGTCCGCTGCCGGAGCCGCGGGCGGTGACCGGCACAGCGTGTTCGGAGGCCGCGACCAGTAGCTGCGAAACCTCTTCTGCGCGTGGACGGCTTGGCGACGTACGCCGGCTGCTGCGGCGGGTTCGTCAGTTCCTCGTCGTGCCAATAGTCCTCGGGGATCGCGTCGCCCGTCAGCACGTTGCCGGTCCCGACGATTTCGGCGAATCGCGTGGTCAAGTCGCTTCCCACAGCCTTTGACTCTATCTCAGGGGATTCTCAGATGGGGGGCGCATGCTAGGCGTCGTGCACCCGGTGGTTGGAGCGGCACCGCCACAACAGGACTCACGCGCCGATCGTTGGTTGGCGTCGGGATTGGTGGTGCTGCACGCGGTTGAAATGCTCGCTCTTCTGAAGGCCGCGGGGGTGACCGCGCGTTTTGCGCGTGCGCATCCGGGGCACGGTGCGGGGCTGCCGCCGCTGTTGGTGCTGGCGGCGCTGGGGATCGTCGGATGGCAGGCCGTGCGGCTGCTGCGCGGACGGCGGTCACTGAACGTCTCGGGCCTGTTTGTTCAGGCGGGGATCTTGGTGTCCTCGATCGCGATCGCCACCCATGATCCCGTCGCGGGCGTATTCGGAATCCTGCTGTCGAGCGCCGTTCTGGCCGGCTGGGGCCGGTTCGTTAAGCCCACGCGGGCCTACGTGGGGGCGACCGAGAACGTGACGCCGCCGCCGCGGTCGCAGACCCGCGCCGTCGACGTCGTGTTGGTGGTGCTGACCGTGCTGGTGGTGCTCGCCGTCCTCAGCGTGCGCAGCCGGATCATTTTCGGGCTGGTGTTCGTGGCCGTCATCTTCATTCCCCTGGAGCGGATCTTCACCCTGCATCCGCGTCGAGTGCTGCGACAGGGGTGGCGCACCGACGTCGTGCATTTTCTGGTCAACGGTGCGGCGGTGCGCGTCGGGATGGTCGCGTCGGCGGTCGCATTCGGTTTGCTGCTAAGGGTTTTCGTGCCAGCACCGTTGCGCCACGCGGTCGCCGCGAGCCCCAGCTGGGTGCAGATCGTGGCGGGGTTCGCGATCGCCACGGTGGGCGGCTATGTCGGGCACCGGGCATGTCATGAGGTGCCGCTGCTGTGGCGGTTCCACAAGGTGCATCACAGTGTCCGTGAGCTGGACTGGCTTGCGTCCACTCACGGTCACCCCCTCGACGAGGTCTTCACCCGGTCGGTGTCGCTGCTGCCGCTGTTCGCGTTCGGGTTCGGCCGCGTCAGCCTGGGCGCGTTCGTCGCGCTGCTGACGCTGCAGGCCGTCTTCATTCACTCCAACGTGCGGCTCGGCTTCGGCCCGCTGCGCTGGGTGATCGGCACTCCGCAGTTCCACCACTGGCATCACGCCCGTGAACCGCAGGCCTACAACAGTAACTATGCCGGTGAATTCCCGTTTCTGGACGCGCTTTTCGGGACGCTGTATCTGCCGGGCAAGCGCTGGCCCGAACAGTACGGCGTCGACGAAAATCAACCCGACGGGTACCTGCGTCAACTCGCCTGGCCGTTTCGCGGAAGGAGTATCGGATGATCGAAGTACTGCAGGACATGCCGGACGGAGTCTTCGGCATCCGCGTGTCCGGCCGGCTGCGCGGCGACGACATGCGCGAGTTCAAGCCCAACATGGACGACGTGTTGAAAACCGGCGAGATCAGGATCGTGGAGGTCATCGCGCCCGACTACGAGGGCTTCGGCCCCGGCGGGCTGGTGCAGGACCTCAAGCTGGGCCTGGGCGCGCTGTTCAAGCATCATTCGGCCTTCAAGCGGATCGCGGTGGTGACCGATAAGGAATGGGCGGTCCACACGCTGCACGCGCTGGCGTGGATGGTTCCCGGCGAGCTCGAGCTGTTCGGCCTCGACGAGCTTGGAGCGCGCGAAGGAGTGGGCGGCGGGATGAGCCTGTTGCGCTGTCCGCCGACCATGAGGCGACTTTAAAATGCGATATCGCGGGTGATATCAAGTTCCAAAGTCACCTATTGGTCCCGACGCGCAGCCCCCGGCGGGCGGCTTCCGACTTCCAGCGCTGCCATCTCAGAGGTCCCGTCGAAGATGACCCGGCCGAATTTGCGCACGGTGCAATGCAATCGACCGGCCAAGTGCTCGAAGTCGGTGTTGATATTGCGCCGCTCGAGGGGCAGCGGCACCGGCAGGACGTGCGGGTCCAGGTGCGTGCCGTCGCCGTCCAGATCGATCTGATAGCGCGGCGTGCGGGCCCGCACGGTCCAGCGTCCGTCGCCGACCTCTGATTCCACCAGTGCCGGCGGCGTCACGCGGATCACGCGCTTACCCAGACGCACCACCACCCCGGTGACGTCGCGGCGCAGCGGTCCGAGCTGAAGAAGGCCACCGGAGAACGCCACCGAGACGTCGGCGTCGCCGAAATCGTGTGCCTGACCCCACCACCAGCGCTCGGGAAAGCCTGCGCCCCAATTCCTTTCGGCGTAGAGTTCGGCGTTGTCGAAGGTCCATCTGTCGCCATCGAATTCGACTGTGCCGCTGGCCTTTCCGCCGAGGCGGTAGGGATGCCAGTACTGGTTGAGGAACGGGACCGAGGAAAAGATCCCGCCGCCGCCAAAGGCCTTGGGCCAGTTGAACGGTTCGGCGAATTCCAGGTCGAGGTGGATGTCGTCGAGGTCGATCTGCAGACCGAAGGGGCCCGCGGCCACCCGGCCGCTGGGATCGGTTCCGGCGTGCACCGTGAAGCGGGACAGTTCGGTTTCGGCATGGTCGAGGGCGGCCGAGCACACGACGCCGCCGGGATGCAGCGCCACCGCGACCGTCGCCCAATCGCCATCGGGACTGCGGTTCACGCTGCACAGCGCGACGACGACGCGACCCGAGGCCGGGTCGGTGAGCCGCCAGAACCAACCCTCCATTTCGGTCCCGTGCGACGGCAGCGGGTCGCCGAACGGCACGTCGGCGCCCGTGCGCCGGTAGACATCGATGAGGGGCTTGGCGAGGTCCTCGGCGACCCATCGCACGTAGGCGGCCGTCATAGGTGGTGCTCCTGATAGATCTCGGCCAGGAACTGCTCGACGGCGACCGCGGTGTGCGCCGCGCGAGCCGAGCCGAAGATGTCGAAAGCGTGCTGTGTCAACGGCAATTCGGCGTACACGACGGGCTGCGTGCTCGCTGCGCGCAGCTTGGTGACGAAGCTGCGAGCCTGCTCGACGGGAACCAGCGAGTCGTTGGTGCCGTGCAGCACGAAAAACGGGGGAGCGTCGGCCGAGACGTGGTTGATCGGGGATGCGGTGATGAACGGTTGCAGGTTGGTCGAGGGCCGTTGCTTGATCACCGATTTCACCAGCAGCCCCGGCATCGTGGGATGCATCGCGTCGTCGAACCGGGTGAAGTCGTAGACGCCGTAGAGCGGTACGGCCGCCTGTACTCGGGTGTCGGCGTCTTCGAATCCGGGCTGGAACTGCGGATCATTGGGCGTCAGCGCGGCCAGCGAGGACAGGTGACCACCGGCCGAACCGCCGGTGATCGCGATGAAGTCGGGGTCGCCGCCGTAGTCGGCGATGTGGGCCTTGACCCAGGCCAGCGCGCGCTTGACGTCGACGATGTGGTCGGGCCAGGTGTTGCGCGGGCTGTGCCGGTAATTGATCGCCACGCAGATCCAGCCCAGCTCGGCGAGGTGGCTCATCAACGGATGTGCTTGTCCGCGTTTGTTTCCCGTCGTCCACGCGCCGCCGGGGATTTGGAAGAGCACCGGCGCTTTCCCCGTGGGATCCAGGTCGGGCCGCCGCCAGATGTCCAGGCGGTTGGCGCTGCCGTATTCGCCGTAGCTGATGTTCGCGTCGTGCGCGTAGTCGCGATAGACCCGCAACATCCGCAGCACTCCCGGGGTCTTGGCCGTGCCCGCGCCGGCGGGCCGGCGCCACAGACCCGCCGAGTCGGTGCGACGGGTGGGGCCCAGGCCACTGTCCAGCGCCGCCGTTAGCGGGGCATTGGCTCGATGGCCGGCGCGGCTGAAATTCAGCAGGCCCAGCGCCGAGACGCCCGCCACCAGCCAGGCGATCGTGCGCACCGGCCGGGACAGGCGGCGGCCCGTCAATGCCAGCCCGCCGAGTTGGGTAGCCAGGGTCTGCAGGGGCAACTCGGTGACCGCCAGGCCCAACATCCAGGAGTACACCGATGGCGATCCGCTGCGCGCCAGCGGCCGATAGGCGTTGAGCGTGGAGGCGGCGGTCACCAACGTCACGACCAACGATCCGATTTGCCGGGTGCTGTGGATGATTCGAGATTTCCGCATTGAAATCACCTTACGATGCCGTCCTCGGTGCAGCGCAGCGGCAGGTCGGCGTTTTACGTGAACACCAGTCGTCGCTCGGCTGATTCTGACTAGTAGGACTAGTCCGAAAGGTCTGACGACGTTATTCTGGGAGGCGTGAAGACGGTCACGAGCACGGAGGCCAAGGCCAAGCTCAATGCGCTTTTGGCGGAGGTCGAGCGGACCGGGATGGCGGTGACCATCACCAACCATGGACGCGCGGTGGCTGTGCTCTCGCCAGCGCATCCGCGTCCGCGCAAATTTGGCCAGCTGCCGGCGCTCGTCGTGCCCGACGACTTCGACGAACCGCTTCCCGACGCCGAGATCGCTGCGTGGCAAGGCAATCCGTGACCGCACGACGGCGCCCGTCGACGCCGCGAGCTGTGCTGCTGGACACGAATGTCTTGCTGTGGTTGGTCAGTACCCCGGACAAGATTTCCGATTCGGCGCGTCAGCTGCTCCATGATCCCGAGACCGAGCTGATGGTGTCGGCAGCGTCGGCGTGGGAGATCGCAATCAAGACCCGGCTGGGCCGCCTGGACGGGGAGCCGCTGTTGTCCGCGTGGTCGGACGTCGTTGCCGACATGACCGCCACGGAACTGGCGATCGATGCGGGCGACGCCATACTGGCCGGTCGGCTGCCGTGGGACCACAGGGACCCTTTCGACCGGATGCTCGTCGCCCAGGCCGCTCGGCGAAACCTCACCCTGGCGACACGCGATGCGGACATCGTGCGTGCGGGACTCGCTCCCACCTTGAAAACCTGAGCTGGCTGCGCCGCGTTAGGTAACCGCCCGATCCGGGCCGGCGATTTCTATTACCGCGGCGAGCGGATCAGCGACGGCGCCAACATCGAGCTCGCCAACGCGGTGCGCACCTCGGGCGGATTCGACGTCACCAACCCCGCCGACGGCACCCGCTACGAGGTGCGTCCGCAACGGTTGCGGATCATCAGCAATGGTCACGTCGATTCGTCGGAGCCGGTGCTGCAGTACGCCTCGGCCACGTGACGCAATTCACCCCAGCGCGTGACATTTTCGGTTCTCGATCGTGATTATCCGGCGCCGTGTTGCACAGTAGCGCTATGCAATAATTGCTGTTAGATAACTATATCTGGGCCGGCGCATTCGGTTGAGCCGATGCAGCTGGGCGACTGTTCGGGGGAAGGGTAACTGTTGGCCGCGTCGGCGCACCTTGGCATGGACGTATAGATCGCGCGTGTACGCCTACTTCTTGCACCTCTCGCTGATCCACGGCTGGCTGCCGGTCGGCGCGCAGGCGATTGCCGTGCTGGTCCTGGTGTGCGCGATCAGCTGGCGATTGCTGCGCCGGCTGACGGTTGCGGTGGTCGGCGGGGTGGCGCTGGCGTTGTGGGCGCGCTGGTATGTCGGCTCGCTGGGGGTGGCTCGTGATCCGTCGCCGCCGCTGCTCTGGGTCTGGGTGGCCGCGGCCGGGATAGCGGCCGGGTGGCTGGTGCTGGGCTGGCGCGGTGTGCGGTGGCTGCGCCGCGGCGCGGCGCTACTGGCCCTGCCGTTGTGCGTGCTGTGTGCCGCGCTCATGCTCAACGGGTGGGTCGGCTATCTGCCCACCGTGAACGCCGCGTGGAACCAGCTCACGGCCGGCCCACTGCCGGACCAGGCCGATCGGGCCGCAGTGGTCGGCGGGCACCTGACGGGTGCGCGGGCCAATGGTGTTGTCCTGGAAGAGAACATCCCCGCCGATGCGTCGAAGTTCACCCACCGCCGCGAACTGGTGTACTTGCCGCCGGCCTGGTTCGCCACCACGCCGCCGCCCCGGTTACCGACCGTGATGATGATCGGTGCGGATTTCAACACGCCGGCCGACTGGCTGCGGGCCGGCAACGCCATCCACACCATCGACGAGTTCGCCTCCGCGCACCACGGCAACGCGCCCGTGCTGGTGTTTGTCGACGCCACCGGCAAATTCAACAACGACACCGAATGCGTCAACGGCCCCCGCGGCAACGCCGCCGACCACCTGACCAAAGACGTTGTGCCCTACATGATCTCCAACTTCGGGGTCAGCGCCGACCGGGCCAACTGGGGTGTCGTCGGGTTCTCGATGGGCGGCACCTGCGCCGTGGACCTGGCGGTGATGCACCCGGAGACCTTCAGCGCCTTCGTCGACGTCGCCGGTGACGCCGGCCCCAACATGGGAACCAAGTCACGCACCATCGCCACGCTGTTCGGCGGCAACGCCAAGGCCTACGACGCGTTCGACCCGGCCACCGTCATCGCCAAACACGGGCGCTACGACGGGGTGGACGGCTGGTTCGACGTTCCCGGCGCTCCCAATGCCCAGCACCGCGTCCTCACCGCGGCCGGTATCGGCGCCGTCGCGATCGGCGCCCACGATCCCGTCGCCAATCCCGAAGGCCAGGACTTCGCCGCCAACTCGCTGTGCACCCTGGGCAGCGCGCACGGCATCGGATGCGCCGTGGTGACTCAACCGGGCAGGCACGACTGGCCCTTTGCGGCGCAAGCGTTTTCGACCGCGCTGCCGTGGCTGGCCGGACGGGTCGGCACGCCCTCGGTCGATCGCATGCCGCTGCCCGGGCTGAAATCGCAAGGGGCCAAGCTCAATTGATCTAGCCGGTGCTCGTTGTCTGGCAGCTAGCCTCGCCTGGCGCCGGGGGTGAAGGTGACCGGCAGCGTGCCCAGCCCGGTCATGCTCGGGTTGCCCCGGTAGTGCTGGACGCCGCTTTCGTCGACCCGGTAGTCGGGGATGCGGTCGAGGACCGCCTTGACCATCACCTGCGACATCAGCCGCGCCAGGTGCGAGCCGATGCAGCGATGTGGTCCCAGGCCGAAGGCGAGGTGGCGGTTGGGGGAGCGGTCCAGGATGACTTCGTCGGCTCTGTTCGAATTCCTGCTCGTCGTGGTTGGCGGCCAGCCAGCTGATGATGAGCCGGTCGTTTTTTCTGAGGCATTGGCCGTTGAGCTCGACGTCTTTGGTGACCGTGCGGCTGAGTTGCTGGTTGACCGAGAAGTAGCGCAGGAATTCGTCGGTGGCGGTGCGGTAGAGCTCGGGGTGGTCGATGAGTTGTTGTCTGAGGTCCGGGTGGGTGCCCAGGTGGTTGAGGGTGAGCGCGGTTTGGGAGGTGGTGGTGTCGACGCCGCCGGCGATGAGGTTCCAGAGGATGTTGAGCAGCTGTTCGTCGGTGAGGCGCTGGCCGTCGAATTCGAACTGGATGAGGAAGCTGGTCAGGTCGTCTTTCGGGTTGCCGCGTCTTTCGGTCGCGAACTCGATGACTTCTTGCATCATGGCCGGGACTTGGGAGATGGCGTCGATGTATTCGGGGCTGTCTTGGGGCACGGCCATGACGGAGTGGAAGAGGTTGGCGTAGAGCTGCCAGTTGTCGAGGGGCAGGCCCATCAACTTCATGGTCAGGATGGCCGGGACCGGGCTGGCGTAGTCGAGCACGAGGTCCATCTGCCCGCTGGTGATTTTCTGGTCGAGGAAGTGGTGGGCTTGTTGCTCCATGAACGGCTGCATCTTCTCGACGGCGCCGGGGGAGAAGAACGGGGCCAGCGCGTGCCGCAGGGCCAGGTGGTATTCGCCGTCGACCTCGCCGATGCCCAGGGCCGGTTGGCCTTCGGGGCGTGGGACGCCCATCTCGCCCTGGTAGTTGACGCCGTTTTCGGCGTTGGGTTCGTATCTGTGGGAGAAGGTGTCGTCGTCTCTTGCGCGTTTGGCTGACCGCGTCGTAGCTGCTGAGGTACCAGAAGCCGTCGTAGTTCTCGTTCCAGGCGACGGGGCATTTTTGTCTTAGGTCGCGCGTTGATGGCGCGTTGGTTTTGGTTGAAGTCGTCGGAGTGGTGGTCGAAATCGACGATGGCGTCGTCGGTGACGTCGGGACGGGTTGTCATCTTTGGAGGCCTCCACCGCGACGGGAGCTCGGCTATTTATGCTGTCTTTGCATTATTACGCTCTTGGGTTTCCGTCGAGAAAGGCCGCGATGAGTAGTCACCGGACGACCTTCAACCATGTCGGATTGTGTGTCTCCGATCGCGAGCGGTCGCGGCGGTTCTACGAGAATGTGCTCGGGTTTCAGTTCTGGTGGGAGCTTGATCCGCCCGACGGGCCCACCGCGCAGCTGGTGCAGCTTCCGCCGCCGCTCGGGGTGCATGCGACGTATCTGGTGCGCGACGGGTTTGTGCTTGAGCTGATGGATTACTCGAAGCGTCAGGTTCACACCGGGTCGGAGCGCGTCATGGATCAGATTGGGCTGACGCACATTTCGTTTTCGGTGTCCGATCTTGCGCGGCGCGGTGGAGAAGGTTGACGGAGTTTGGGGGAGCGGTGGTCGACGGGGACGGTGAACGAGGCGATGGCGATGATTCGGGATC
>CAVWWU010000004.1:0-376902 GCA_963758775.1 uncultured Actinomycetota bacterium | reverse complement strand
GAGTTGAGCGACTTGCGGAGGCTGTTCACTGCTTGGTCGCGATCCAGCTTGATTCGCACTTTCTGCCGAGGGGGTTTTTATAAATATGTTTGCCACGGATAACGCTGCGGCCGCCCTCGGTGGCGAAGTCACCCCGGGTCACCTCGCCGTATTGGTCTGTGTACTCGAATGATCCGTCGGCGTTCAGCGTGACGGTTTGCGAGCCGCCAAAGGACACCGTGTTGCCCTCATGGGTGACGGTGAAGGTGGAATCGGCAGGCGACGCGGTATAACCGTTGCAAACCCATTCAGTGAAGTGCTTGAGGTAGGTGCCGCCGATATCCGAGGGGCCTGGTGCGGTCGTGGGCGCGCTTTGGGGTGATGATATGGGTTGGGTGTGTGGGGTGTCTTTGCTCCCACTGGTTCCGGCGGGCCGGTTGAAGAATTGCCCAGAGACGACGTCGAAGAGAACGAAGTTGGCGACGGCCACTTTGCTGGGTTGAATCGCGGCGAGACCCCCCGAGCTGTAGCCGGCCCATGGTGTGCCAACGGGTTTGAGTTCGCCGGTTAGCGCAGTCGGCGCGGTGAGTGGGTTGCCGCAGTAGCAGCGTGCCCGCGGTACACCGTGGGCGTCGACGAAGACCGCGGTGCCTGTTTGGAGCACCGATTGCAGGGTGGTGGGGTGGGTTCCGTCGAATCCATGATTGGTGACCCGGGTGTCCAATCGCAGCACGGTGGGCGTCAGTTCACCTAGATAGGTGGGGATGTCGGCGACAGTCAGGGGATGTCCGCCGCTCCAGAACAGGCTGGAGTCGGTGTTGAGGGCCTCCACAAATGCGTTCGCCTCCGCGGCATGTGTGCTCAGGAAGGAGATCATCTTGTCGCGGTCGCATTCGGCATTGTTCATGGTGCCGCCGTACAGACCGTCGCGATCACCAGGCAGGGGCTGGGTCACTATGGGGCCGTTGCCCTGCGGCTGCAGGGTGGGTTCGGGCTTGGAGTTGTTCGGCGGCGGTGAGGCTGCCGGGGTCATGAACGGGTTTACCCCGGGGTCGGTAGCCCCGGTGAGCACCACCTCCGCAGCCGCCTTGGGTGAGAACACTGTTTTTAGCACCACACCAACACCGACGGCGACGACCACAAGAACCACGACCGCCGCGATCAACCACCGCAGCAAGAGCAGTCTTGGCAGCGGCCGCAAGCTCACGAGCACTCTGATAGCGCTCATCGGGATCCTTGGCCATGCCGGTCGCGATCACGTCATCGAAACCCTCTGGAATGGAAGGGTTGCGGCTGCTGGGCTTGGGGGGATCCAGGGTCAGGTGCGCGGTGACCTGTTGTTGCATGCTGTTCCCGGGGAAGGGTTGCTCACCGGTCAGGCATTCGTAAAGAACACACGCCAACGCGTATACATCCGACCGGGCGTCGGCGGCTCCCGTATTCAAGCGCTCGGGGGCCATGTAGGCGAAGGTGCCCAGGATCCCACCAGTCTGCGTCAGTTTGGTGGCGGCGCTGTCGTGGGCGATACCGAAGTCGATCAGATACACGAAATCGTCACCGGTCACCAAGGCGTTGGAGGGCTTGACGTCGCGGTGCACTAGGCCGATCTTGTGCGCAGCTTCCAGCGCGGCGGCCAGTTGCTCGATGACCTGCACCGCCCGGTGCGGGGTCAGTGCCCCCCACGTCTGAGCAGACTGTCTAGATCGATGCCGTCAATGATCGGCATCACCAGAAACAGCCGACCGTCGATCTCGCTGGCCTCATGAACGGGGATGACATGTGGCTCGGTCAACCGGGCCGCCATGAGGGCCTCGCGGCGAAATCGTTCCTCATAGCCTGGTTCAGCGGCCAGCTCGGGCGGCAACACCTTAATCGCCACTTCACGTTCCATTGTGGTGTCGCGGGCTTTATAGACCTTGCCCATGCCCCCCTCGCCGATCAACGACAGCAGGCGATATCGCCCGAACGCCACCTCATCCACCGACCAGGCCTCCCTCGCCCCACCCCGGCCAGAAATGCTACCGATCCGCCACTGCGCCCGTGGGTGAAGAGCAAAAGTAGAAAGAGCGTCTTGGAAGTTTCTTGGTGCGGGTCAGGACCCGATATAGCTGGCAAAATCTGTACAGCGGCGTTGAACCACTGGCGTCCGCCCCACCGACATAAGGGCGGAATGCCAACCGCTGCAAATGATTTAACTCATGGAGTCGGACGGAACCAATACGTCAAGTCAATTGCGAAAGCACCTGGGCGACAACCGAATCCGTCGGCACCGACACCTGCTCGCCGGTTCCCAGATCCTTCACACCGATCGTGCCGGCCTCGAGGTCGCGATCACCCGCCACCAAAGCAACCCGGGCACCCGACCGGTCGGCCGCGCGCATCGCGCCCTTGAGTCCGCGGTCGCCGTAGGCCAAATCGACGCGCACGCCGGCCGCGCGTAGCTGCCCGGCCAGCACCACCAACGCAAGCTTGGCCGGTTCGCTCAGCGGCACGCCGAACACGTCGCAGCGCGCAGTCTCCCCCACGCTCTTGCCCTCGGCCCGCAGTGCGAGCAGGGTGCGGTCCACGCCAAGCCCGAATCCGATGCCCGACAGGTCTTGTCCGCCCAGCCGGTGCATCAGGCCGTCGTAGCGGCCGCCGCCGCCGATGCCGGATTGCGCGCCCAGGCCGTCGTGCACGAACTCGAAGGTGGTTTTGGTGTAGTAGTCCAGGCCGCGCACCATCCGCGGATTGATGACGTAGGGCACCCCAAGGGCGTCCAAATAGGACAGCACTGTGTCGAAGTGTTGCTTGGCGCTGTCGGACAGGTGGTCGAGCAGCACCGGGGCGTCGGCCGTCATCGCCCGCACCTCGGGTCGCTTGTCGTCGAGCACCCGCAGCGGGTTGATCTCGGCGCGCCTCCGGGTGTCCTCGTCCAGATCGAGCTGAAATAGGAAGTCCTGCAACAACTCCCGATACTGCGGGCGGCAGGTGTCATCCCCCAGCGAGGTGATCTCCAGCCGGAATCCGTCCAGGCCCAGCGAGCGGAACCCAGAGTCGGCGACGGCGATCACCTCGGCGTCCAGCGCCGGGTCGTCGACGCCGATCGCCTCGACGCCGACCTGCTGCAGCTGCCGATAACGGCCGGCCTGCGGGCGCTCGTAGCGGAAAAACGGTCCCGCGTAACACAACTTGACCGGCAGCGCGCCGCGGTCGAGGCCGTGCTCGATCACCGCGCGCACCACGCCGGCGGTGCCCTCGGGCCGCAGCGTCACCGAGCGGTCACCGCGGTCGGCGAAGGTGTACATCTCCTTGGACACCACATCGGTGGACTCACCGACGCCGCGGGCGAACAGCGCGGTGTCCTCGAAGATGGGCAGCTCGAGGTCGCTGTAGCCGGCCCGGCGGGCGGCGCCCAGCAGCCCGTCGCGCACCGCGACGAACTGTGCCGAATCCGGCGGAACGTAGTCCGGAACGCCCTTGGGCGCCTGGAACGCAGAAAATTCGCTCACCCGCTACAGGCCTTCGAGGAAGGGATTCAGACGCCGCTCGGCGCCGATGGTCGTCCGGTTGCCATGCCCGGGTAGTACCACGGTGTTGTCGTCGAGCACCAACAGTTTTTCCACAATCGAGGTCAGCAGGTCCCGCCCGCTGCCGCCGAACAGGTCGGTGCGGCCGACGGCGCGCTCGAACAGCGTGTCGCCGGTGAACACGAGATCGGTATCAGCAGCCACGCGGAAGCAGACCGATCCGCGGGTGTGCCCCGGCGTGTGGTCGACGTTGACGGTCACGCTGCCCAGGTCGAGCTTGTCGCCATCGCGATCCAGCTCGACGACCTGCTTGGGCTCGCGGAAGAACGCGCCCGCGGCCAGCTGGGCCAGCCGCGGCCCGTACCCGTGCAGCGGATCTTTGAGCATGAACCGGTCCTCGGGGTGGATGAAGGTGGGGCAGCCGTAGGTGTCGGCCACCTTCTGCGCGGACCACATGTGGTCAATGTGGCCGTGGGTGATCAGCACCGCGGCCGGGGTCAGCCGATTCTCGTCCAGGATGCGCCGCAACTGGCCCATCGCCCGCTGACCGGGGTCGACGATGACGGCATCCGCCCCTTGCCGCTCGGCCAGCACATAACAGTTGCACTGCAGCAGACCGGCGGGAAATCCGGTGATCAACACGGTTCCCAGTCTCCCATCCCTACACTGGGCGCTTGACACGCCTCGCGGCGCCCACATTAGCCTGGGCTAACACCCTGGCCCGACTCACCAATCCACGGAGGCAGACCAGCCGTGCCCACCAACGAACAGCGACGTGCGACAGCCAAGCGCAAACTCGAGCGCCAACTCGAGCGTCGCGCCAAGCAAGCCCGGACGCGCCGGATCGTGGTGATCTCCGGCGGCGTCATCGCGTCAATCGCGGTGATCGTCGCCGTGGCGGCCACCGTGGTCATCAGCAACAACGACCACAAGCGCAACTCCGCGACGCCGTCCAGCAGCACTGCCGCCAGCAGCTCCCCGGAGTCGAGCACGCCCGGGGCCCCGACCCCGACGGCCGGCCCGCTGCCGGCCTTCCAGGCGTCCAATACCGTGGGCGCCAACTGCCAGTACCCGCCGTCGAAGGACAAGGCCGCCAAGCCGGCGAAGCTGCCGCGCACCGGCAAGGTCCCGACCGACCCGGCCACCGTCAGCGTCAGCATGGTGACTGACCAGGGCCATATCGGGCTGTTGCTGGCCAACAACGAATCACCCTGCACGGTCAACAGTTTCGCCAGCCTGATCGGCCAGAAGTACTTCGACGGCACCAAGTGCCACCGGCTGACCACCTCGCCGGATCTGGGCGTCTTGCAGTGCGGCGACCCGAAGGGCGACGGCACGGGCGGCCCGGGCTATCAGTTCGCCAACGAGTACCCGACCGACCAGTATCCGGCGAACGACCCGAAGCTGAAGCAGCCGGTCATCTATCCGCGCGGCACCATCGCCATGGCGAACGCGGGTCCGGGAACCAACGGAAGCCAGTTCTTTCTGGTCTACAAGGACTCCGAGTTGACGCCCGAGTACACCGTCTTCGGCAAGATCCAGGACGACGGGCTGGCCACGCTGGACAAGATCGCCAAGGCTGGTGTTTCCGGCGGCGGCGACGACGGGCCGCCGAACACCGCAGTGACGATCAAGTCGATGCTGCTCGACTAATCTGACCCGAGCGGCGCGCTTACGGGGAGGAGCGAGCGGGGTGGCGGCCTCAGAGTCATCAGGATCAGCGGAGTCATTCGGGCGATACCAGCTGCTCGGCATGTTGGGCCGTGGCGGCATGGGCCAGGTCTTTCGCGCCCACGACACCGCCACCGACCGGATCGTCGCCCTCAAGCTGCTTCCCCCGCACCTGGCCGAGGACAGCGCCTTTCAAGAGCGCTTCCGCCGCGAGGCACGCATCGCGGCGGGCCTCAACGACCCGCACGTGGTGCCCATCCACGGCTTCGGTGAGATCGACGGTCGACTCTATGTCGACATGCGGCTGATCGAGGGCCGCGACCTGCGCGCCTACATGACCGCCAATGGTGGCCGGCTCAGCCCGCCGGATGCGGTCGCGGTGATCGAACAGATCGCGGCGGCGCTGGACAGCGCCCATCAAGCAGGGCTGGTGCATCGCGACGTCAAGCCGTCGAACATCCTGATCGCCAACGCTCGGAATTTCGCCTACCTGATCGACTTCGGGATCGCCCGCGCCGCCACCGACACCGCCCTCACCCAGACCGGGCACACCATGGGCACGCTGGCGTACATGGCGCCAGAGCGCTACCGCGGCACCACCGATCCGCGCGCCGACGTCTATTCGCTGGCCTGCGTGCTCTACGAGTGCCTGACCGGAAGCCGTCCCTACCCGGGCGACAGCTTCGAGGAACAATTCGCGGCCCACCTGAACACGCCGCCGCCGCAACCGTCGGCGCTGGTGCCCGACCTGCCGCCCGGCCTGGACGCGGTGGTCGCGCGGGGAATGGCCAAGGACCCCAACGTCCGTTACTGGACCACTATCGACCTGGCCAACGCCGCCAAGGCGGCCCTCACCGGCGCTATCGAGCTGCCCCCGCCGCCTCCGCCGGCTGCCAGTGCGGCCGTGACGCAGCCCGACGCGCCCGCGGAGCCGCCACGCAACCACACCGTGCCGATCGTCATCGGCGTGACGGCCCTGGTGCTGGGCGTGATCGCGGCCCTGGTCGTCACCGCCGTGATCTTCGACCGCCACGCCACAAACACCGCACACAACGCGCCGCCGGCGACGTCCAAAGTCAGATCGCCAGCCACGACGACCGAGTCACCGTCGGGCGTGCCGCCGCTGCCGGCGTTCAATGCGCCCACCGACCTGGGCTCCAACTGCCAGTACCCGGCCGCCCCGGAGCACGCGGCCAAGGCGGTCAATCCCCCCCGGTCGGGCAAGGTATCCCCCGATCCGGCCCAGATCAATGCCCAGATGGTCACCAACCAGGGCAACATCGGCCTGCAGCTCGACAACGGCGAGTCCCCGTGCACGGTGAACAGCTTCGCCAGCCTGGCGCAGCAGGGGTTCTTCGACAAAACCCAGTGCCACCGGTTGACCACCGCCGCCGCGATGAGCGTGCTGCAGTGCGGTGACCCCAACAACGACGGCACCGGCGGCCCCGGCTACGAGTTCGCCAACGAATACCCCACCGACCAGTACCCGCCCGGCGACCCGAACGCCCGTCAGCCCGTGGTGTATCCGCGCGGGACGCTGGCGATGGCCAACGCCGGACCCAACACCAACGGCAGCCAATTCTTCATCGTCTACGACGACTCCCAGCTCCCCCCGGAATACACGGTGTTCGGCACGGTCGATGACGGCGGGCTGGCGATCGTCGACAAGATCGCGAAGGCCGGCGTGGTCGGCGGCGGCGACGACGGCGTGCCGGCCACTACCGTCATGATCACGTCGGTGCGCCTCGACTGAGGGCGGCGAGTGCGCTGGGGGGATATCGGTGACAACAGCGTCGTTGGGGCCATTCGGCCGCTACCAACTTCTCGACGTGCTGGCCCGCGGTGCGGTGGGCGAGGTATTCCGCGCTCACGACTCCGCCACCGGCCGGGTCGTCGCCCTCACCGTGCTGCCGGCGCAGCTCACCGAGGACGACGAGTATGTGCAGCGGTTCCGGCGTGAGGTACATGCGGCGGCGGAGCTCAACGACCCCCACGTGGTGCCCGTGCACCACTTCGGCGAGATCGACGGCCGGCTGTATGTCGACATGGAGCTGATCGAGGGTCACGACCTCGCCGGCCTCATCGCCGCGGGCGGCCGGCTGCACCCCCGGCGTGCGATCGCGATCGTCGAACAAGTGGCCTCCGCGCTGGACAGCGCCCACCGCGCCGGACTGGCGCACCGCGACGTCAACCCGACGAACATCGTGGTCGCGGCGAACGACTCCGCCTGCCTCACCGGCTTCGGGATCGCACCGAACGGCGCCGGCCCCCGCGACGACATCTACGCCCTCACCTGCGTGCTGTTTGAGTGCCTGACCGGGCAGCGGCCCTACCCGGGTGCCGCGCCCTCGACGATCTGGCCCGACCTGCCACCCGCCCTGGACACGGTGATAGCCCGTGGAATGGCCGAAACCTACCAAACGGCAACGGAATTGGCCGCCTCAGCCCGCGCGTCCCTGACGAACGCCGCAACCCGCCCGCCGCCGTCGCGGCGCCTGCGGCTGACGCGGTACCTGGTCGCCTTGATGGCCGTGCTGATGTGCGCCTCCCTGGTGGTCGTGCTGTTGCTTGGGCACAGGCCGTCCCCCGACCGCATCGCGCGCGAGGGTGGTACCCGGGTCAGGTTGACCGCGGTGGCGCCCGACGGCTCAAAACCCAACCAGGACACGCTGTCTCAGGCGGAACGGGTGATTACCGCGCGGGTGCATGGGTTGGTGACCGGCGGGCAGGTCGCCGTCGACGGCAACCGCGTGGTGGTCACGGTGCCCGGCCACGACAGCGGTGAGCTCCGCGACATCGGTTCGCTCGGGCGGCTCTACCTGCGGCCCGTGGTGCACTCGATACCCGCGCAACCATCGCAGCCCGGCCAGCAGCCGTCGACCCCACCCAACAACGACCGCGTCGCGCAGGAGAGGCAGCTGCGGCAAAGCACCAGCCAGGCCCTGCAAATGCTCGCCCTGCAATACCAGGCCACCCGGTGCGGCAAGGACGACGCCTTGGCGGGCAACGACGACCCGAAGCTCCCGTTGGTGACCTGTTCGCAGGACGCCAGCACCGCGTTCATCCTGGGCCCGTCGATCCTCGGCAACGATCAAATCGACAGTGCCACCTCGAATTTCAGCAAGAGCGGCATCGGGTACGTCGTCGACCTGAAATTCAAGGCCGACGCCGCGCAAACCTGGGCCGACTACACCGCCGCACACATCGGCACTCAGGTCGCGTTCACCCTCGACTCCGAGGTCGTCCGCGCTCCGTCGATCAACGAGGCCATCTCCGGCGACCGCACCCAGATCAGCGGCGGGAATCCGCCGTTCACCGCCCAAACCGCGCGGCAGTTGGCGAACGTGCTGAACTACCGGCCGCTGCCGCTGAAGTTCGTGGCGTCGCCACCGGAAACCATTCCCCCGCAGCCTCATTCGGACCCATCGGACCTGGCGTCGGATCTGATGCACCCGCCGGGCTGGATGATCGCGGCCGCTTTCGGCGTGCTACTGAGCTTGATCTGCGCGCTGGTCTGCTTGAGCGTGCCCGGCATTCGCCGGCACCTGAGGTTCTAAGCCGCTTTTAAGCCGCAGAAGTCACCCGGTAGACGTCGTAGACGCCTTCGACATTGCGCACTGCGTTGAGCAGATGCCCGAGGTGCTTCGGGTCACCCATCTCAAAGGTGAAGCGGCTGATGGCCACCCGGTCGTTTGACGTGGTGACCGACGCGGACAGGATGTTCACCTTCTCGTCGGCCAGCGCGCGCGTCACGTCGGACAGCAGCCGGTGCCGGTCGAGCGCCTCGATCTGGATCGCCACCAGGAACACCGACGACGGCGACGGCGCCCACAGCACCTCGATGAGGCGCTCGGACTGTTGCTGCAGTGAGTTCGCGTTGGTGCAGTCGGTGCGGTGCACGCTGACCCCGCCGCCGCGGGTGACGAAGCCCAGGATCTGGTCGCCGGGCACCGGCGTGCAGCACTTGGCCAGCTTGGACAGCACGCCCGGCGCGCCCGGGACGGAGACGCCGACGTCGTCGGTGCTGCGCGGCCGCCGCGGCATGGTCGCCGGCGTGGACCGCTCGGCGAGGTCCTCTTCGGCCTGGTCAATGCCACCGAGCTCGGCCAGCAGGCGTTGCACGACGTGCCGGGCCGACACGTGCCCCTCGCCGATCGCGGTGTAGAGCGCCGATACGTCGGTGTAGTGCAGTTCGCGGGCGACCGCGCCCATGGAATCGCCACTGACCAACCGCTGCAACGGGAGTCCGCCGCGACGAACCTCGCGGGCCATGACGTCCTTGCCGGCCTCCAGCGCCTCCTCGCGGCGCTCCTTGGCGAACCACTGCCGGATCTTGGCCTTGGCCCGCGGCGACACGACGAACTGCTGCCAGTCCCGCGACGGCCCGGCGTTGGGTGCCTTCGACGTGAAAACCTCGACGACTTCTCCGTTTTCGAGTTTGCGTTCCAGGGCCACCAGCCGGCCGTTGACCCGCGCGCCGATGCAACGGTGGCCGACTTCGGTGTGCACCGCGTAGGCGAAGTCCACCGGTGTCGACCCGGTGGGCAGGGTGATGACATCACCCTTGGGGGTGAACACGAAAAGCTCTTGCGCCGCAAGGTCGTAACGCAGTGACTCCAGGAATTCGCCGGGGTCGGCGGCCTCCCGCTGCCAGTCGAGCAGCTGGCGCATCCAGGCCATGTCGTCGATCTCGGCGGCGGCGTTCGACGCCGGAACTCCGTTGCGCCCCTTGGACTCCTTGTAGCGCCAGTGCGCGGCGATGCCGAACTCCGCGGTGCGGTGCATGTCGCTGGTGCGGATCTGCACCTCCAGCGGTTTGCCCTCCGGGCCCACCACCGTGGTGTGCAGCGACTGGTATACACCGTATCTGGGCTGGGCGATGTAGTCCTTGAACCGTCCCGCCATCGGCTGCCACAGCGAGTGCACCACACCCACGGCGGCGTAGCAGTCCCGGATCTCGTCGCACAGGATGCGGATGCCGACCAGGTCGTGGATGTCGTCGAAGTCGCGGCCCTTGACGATCATCTTCTGGTAGATCGACCAGTAGTGCTTGGGCCGGCCCTCCACGGTCGCCTTGATCTTGGACGCGCCCAGGGTGTTGACGATCTCGGTGCGCACCTTGCTCAGGTAGGTGTCCCGCGACGGCGCGCGTCCGGCGACCAGGCGCACGATCTCCTCGTATTTCTTGGGGTGCAGGATGGCGAACGACAGGTCTTCGAGCTCCCACTTGACGCTCGCCATGCCCAGCCGATGTGCCAGCGGCGCAATGACTTCCAGCGTTTCGCGGGCCTTGCGGGCCTGCTTCTCCGGGGGCAGGAAGCGCATGGTGCGCATGTTGTGCAGCCGGTCGGCGACCTTGATCACCAGCACCCGCGGGTCGCGGGCCATCGCGGTGATCATCTTGCGGATGGTCTCGCCTTCGGCTGCGTTGCCCAGCTCGACGCGGTCCAGCTTGGTGACGCCGTCGACGAGGTGGCCCACCTCTTCGCCGAATTCCTCGCTCAGCGCCTCGAGCGTGTAGCCGGTGTCCTCGACGGTGTCGTGCAGCAGCGCGGCCACCAAAGTCGTGGTGTCCATGCCCAATTCGGCCAGGATGTTCGCGACGGCCAGCGGGTGGGTGATGTAGGGATCACCGGAGTGGCGCAACTGCGTGGCGTGCCGCTGGTCGGCAACCTCGAAGGCCCGCTGCAGCATGGACAGGTTGGCCTTGGGGTAGATCTCCCGGTGCACCGCCACCAGCGGCTCGAGGACCGGGTTGAGCGTGCTGCGCTGGGCCGTCATCCGGCGCGCCAGCCGGGCACGGACCCGACGCGACGCGCTGCTGGAGGTCTTGAGGGTTTCGGCCGTGGGCTCCGGCGGCTCGACAGCCGGCGGCGCGGGCGGTTCGGCGCGCGGCGCGACGGCCTGCGCCGTGCTCTGCTCGTCCGCCACGTCAGTCACCTTCGAAGCACCTCCGGATTCGAGGATATCGCGTTAAACGCTGCTCAGGCTGTATACCGGCAGCGGGGCCACTGCCGCGCGACCGCCGAGGGCCGCCAGTTCGATGACCACCGCAGCCGCGGTCACGTTGGCCTCGACCTTGTCTAACAACCGTTTGGCCGCGGCCAAAGTTCCGCCGGTGGCCAGCACGTCGTCGACCAGGACGATGTCGCGACCCCCCAGTTCGATGCCGTCGGCGGGGATTTCCAGGGTGGCGCTGCCGTACTCCAGGTCGTAGTGCTCGGTGTGCACCGGTGGCGGCAGCTTGCCGCCCTTGCGGATCGCCAGCACGCCGGTGCCCAGCCGGGCGGCGACGGCCGCGGCGACGAGAAAACCGCGCGAGTCGATGCCGGCCACCAGACCGGTGCCCGAGACCAGCTCGGCGATCGCGTCGATGACCGCCGACAGCGCGGTCGCGTCGGCGAACACCGGCGTGAGGTCCTTGAACTGCACCCCCGGCTGCGGAAAGTCGGCGACCTCGCGGGTCAGCGACGCGATCAGGTCCGAAACCGCGCTCACTGCTCGAGCGCCCAGCGGTCCATGTTCCAGCCCGCGCCCCAGCGGGTCGGATTCTTGGTCACCGCGTACATTTTCTTCGACATCAGCAGGGTGCGCTGCTGGCGGTAGAGGGGCAGCGTCGGCATGTCCGTCCACAGCGGCCCCGCGGCCTCGCCCAGCAGCCGCACGCGCTCGGCCGGGTCCGCCGACACCGCCAGCGCGCCGATGATGCCGTCGATCTGGGGGTTCGCGTAGCCGGACAGGTTGTTGCCGTTGTTGCTGTGCAGGTCGTAGGCGTCCATGGCCGACGATCCGCTCGATCCGCTGCCGGTGGCCCCGCCCGTGCTGGCCAGCAGCACGTCGATTTTTCCGTCCCGCAGCGCCTGCGGGCCCGGCGAATCCTTGGAGTTCTCCAGGACGACGCCGGTCACGGTGATTCCGGACGGCGCGCAGGATTTGGCGATGGTGCCGACCGTGGCCGCCAGTCGCGCGTTGGGCCCCTGGTAGCCGATCCGCACCGTCAGCGCCGCGCCGGCCAACGCGTCGCGGGCCGCGTTGGGGTCCGCCTTGGCGAAGGGGCCGGCCTCGGTGGCGCCCTCGCCGGCGGCGACGGCATCCTCGGTGGCCGGGTTGAGCCGCGAGTTGGCGATCGGGACCCCGGCGTCCTTGGCGATCGCGTCACGCGGCGTGCACAGCGCCAGCGCGCGGCGTTCGCGGGCCAGCGCCAACGTCCCCTGCAGCGAGAAGATCAGCTGCTCGATGCCGGCCGAAGGCGCATCGCTGCGCTGATAGTTGTCCGGGGTGCTCAGGGCTCCCGACGACCCGACGGCGACGTCGACGACGTCGACGCTGCGGTTGTTCACCCGGTCCTGGATGTCGGGCCCCTGGGGCCACACGGTGATCCGCTTGGTGATCGGCTTGGGACCCCACCACCGGTCATTGGCGACCAGCACCACCGCGCCGCCGTCCAGCACCGACTGGATCTTGTACGGTCCCGACGAGGGGAAGTGCTTCAGCTCGATACCGGGCTTGAGGTCCCAGGTGGTGTTCCACAGTTTCGCGATCAGGTCCACCACCGACTCGTTCTTGGCCAGCAACGCCGCCGTCACGTCGACGCCTAGCTGGTCGGCGATGACGTGCGACGGCATCAGCGAAGTAGCGGTGAACAGCTGGGTGTAGTCGACGACGCTGCGGTCCGGGACGAAGGAGACGCGGGCCTTCTTCTGCCCCGGCATGCATTCGATGTTGGCGATGTCGACGTAGCCGGCCTGGGTGGCGGCCTGGAAGGCGGCGAACCGCCCGGATTGAGCCGCCCAGGTCAGCACCAAGTCGTCGCAGGTTACCGGCTTGCCGTCGGAGTAGACCGCGTTGTCGGCGATCTGGTAGTCGAGTACCAGCGGCGCACCGCCCACCACCGAGACCGTGCCGAAGTCACGGTCGGCGACCACCTGCCCGTCGGGTCCGTGATAGCCGAAGCCGGTCAGGGTGCGGGCGAACGCCTGAGCGCCGGCCGAGGCCGCGCCGATGACGGTGTTCGCGTTGTAGCTGGATAGCGTGCCGTCGACCACGTAGTCGATCTGCGGGGCGGCGCTGCCCGAACACCCGGCCAGGGCGGGCGGCAGGGTCAGCGTGACCGCCAAGGCCGCGAGCGTCCAGCGCAACAAACTCCGCCGACACCCCATCAGCGCCTACCGCCGGCCGGCGTTGCGCTTACCGGTGGGACGCCGGGTGCCCGTGGGCCGCACCGGCCGGGCGCCGGGCGCCGGCTTGCTCGGTGCCGGCTTGGGGGGTTCCGCCAGCTTCCGTGGCTTCTTCGGCCCCCGAAGCCCCCCCGAAGCCTCCGAAGCGGGCTCCTCGGTGCCCGGCACCTCCTCGGCGGCCTCGTCGGCGTTCGCACGGGGCCCGGAGCTGCGCCGCTTGACGACCCGACGGCTGTGGGTCCGCACCAGTTCGGTGCGTTCGCGCAACGTGACCAAAAGCGGGGTGGCGAAGAAGATCGACGAGTAGGTGCCGACGATGATGCCGACCAGCTGAACCAGCGCCAGATCCTTCAGCGTGCCCACGCCCAGCAGCCACACCGCTACCACCATCAGCGCCAATACGGGCAGCACCGAGATCAGGCTGGTGTTGATCGAGCGCATGAACGTCTGGTTGATGGCCAGGTTGGCCTGTTCGGCGAAGGTGCGCCGGGTCTTGTGCTGGAAGTCGTGCGTGTTCTCTTCGACTTTGTCGAACACGATGACGGTGTCGTAGAGCGAGAAACCCAGGATCGTCAGCAAGCCGATGACCGTGGCCGGAGTGACCTCGAAGCCGACCAGGGAGTAGACGCCGGCGGTGACGCTCAGGTCGAAAACCATGGTGGTGAGCGCCGAGATGGCCATATAGCGCTCGTATCGGATCATGATGTACAGGCCGACCAGCACGAGGAACACCGCGAGGGCGATCAGCGCCTTCTTGGTGATCTGGTCACCCCACGTCTCCGAGACCGCCGAGTCGCTGATCGCCTTCGGGCTGGGCTTGCCGTCGGCGCCCTTGGGGCCGAACGCGTCGAACAACGCGCTGCGCAGCTTGGCGGTCTGGTCGTTGGACAGGTGCTCCGAGCGGATCTGCACCGTGGCCGACGAGCCGCTGCCGACGATCACCACCGATTCGGCGTCCTTGCCGATGGCCTTCTTGAAGACGTCGGACACCGGGGCCACCTGAATGGTGCCGTGCGTGCCGTCGGCGGGCATCGACACCGTGGTACCGCCATTGAAGTCGATGCCGAACGTGAACCCGCGGATCAGGATCGACAGGATCGCCACCGCGACGATCGCGCCGCTGATGCCGTACCAGAGCTTGCGCCGTCCCACGACCTCGAACGCGCCGGTGCCGGTGTAGAGCCGGGACAGGAAGCTGTGCCGGGGCTGCGTAGACGCCGTCGACGTCGATGGCGCAGCCTCTACTGCAGTGGCTTCGGTGATCTCGGTCTTGTCTTTCTTATCGCCAGCGGCCTTGGCATTCACAGCGTTACCCCCGTCCCGTCCGCGAGTCGGCTGCGGCGCGGCGTTCGCGTGCGACCTGCTGCACGGCTCCCAGGCCGTTGAACGCCGGCTTTGCCATCGTCGGGTTCTTGGAAGCCAGGTAGACCAGCGGCCAGGTCACCAGGAACACCACCACCAGGTCGAGGATCGTGGTGAGGCCCAGGGTGAAGGCGAAACCCTTCACCTGACCGATCGCCAGGAAGTACAGCACGGCAGCGGCCAGGAAGGTGACGGCGTTGCCCGACACGATCGTCTTACGGGCCCGCACCCAGCCCCGGGGCACCGCCGACCGGAACGAACGGCCTTCGCGGATCTCGTCTTTGATGCGTTCGAAGAACACCACGAACGAGTCGGCGGTGGTGCCGATACCGATGATCAGACCCGCGATGCCGGCCAGGTCCAGGGTGTAGTTGATATAGCGGCCCAGCAGCACCAGGATCGCGAAAATCATTGCGCCCGAACAGATCAGGGACAGCGCCGTGAGCAGACCGAGGGCCCGGTAGTAGAACAGCGAGTACAGCAGCACCAGGATCAGACCGATCCCGCCCGCGATCAGGCCCGCCCGCAGCGACGTCAAACCCAATGTCGCCGAGACGGTTTGGGCCTCCGACGATTCGAAGGACAGCGGCAGCGAACCGTACTTGAGGATGTTGGCCAGCTGTTGCGCCTTCGCCGCGGTGAACGCCGGGTCACCGCCACTGATCTGTGTGCGGCCGCCGGGAATCGCCTCGTTGATGCGCGGTGCGCTCACCACCTGCGAGTCCAGCGTGAAGGCGGTCTGCTCACCGACATGCGCGGCGGTGTAGTCCGCCCAGACATTGGCCGCCGACGGCTTGAACTGCAGATCGACGACGTAGCCGACGCCGCGCTGATTCAGGCTCGACGACGCGTCCTGGATCTGATCACCGCTGATGATCGACGGCCCGAGCAGGTAGGCGGACTTGTGGTCCTGGGAGCAGGTCACCAGGGGCAGCGCCGGGTCGTCGTTGCCGGCCAGGATGTCGTCCTTGTTGCAACTTCGGGCCACCGCCTGCAGCGCGATCATCTGAATGACCTGGCTGTTGCTCTGGCGCAACTTCTTCTCGTACGCGATGCTCTCGGCGAGATCCTTGCGCGGGTCCGGCGGAGTGGCATCGCCCGGCGGCTCCTCGGCCGGCGGCGCTGCGGTCCCCGGCGGAGCGGGGCTCGGCGCCGGAGCGGGAGCCGGTGGCGCGGGACTGGGCGCGGGCGTCGGCTCCTCGGGGTAGGGCCTCGGTTGGGCAGGGGGTTGGGCAGGGGGTTGGGCAGGGGGCTGGGCAGGGGGCTGGCCGGCCGGCGGGGCCGGGGCCGGGGCCGGCCCCGTCATCGCAGGCCCGCCCCCGGGCGCGGGGCCACCGGGTGCCGGTTCTCCGGGCGCGGGGCCACCGGGGGCCTGCGGCGGTGCACCGGGCTGCCCTGGGGCGGGCTTGGGGCCCTGCGCAGGGACCTCCTGGATCACCGGCCGGATGTACAGTCGCGCGGTCTGGCCCAGGTTGCGGGCCTCGTTGCCGTCGGTGCCGGGCACCGTGATGACCAGGTCGTCGCCGTCGACGACGACCTCCGAGCCGGACACGCCCAGCCCGTTGACGCGGGCGAAGATGATCTTCTGGGCCTGCGCCAACGACTCGCGGCTGGGCTTGGACCCGTCCGGCGTGCGCGCGGTCAGCGTGACGCGGGTGCCGCCCTGCAGGTCGATGCCGAGCTTCGGGTGGGCTTTCTTGTCCCCGGTGAGAAACACCAGCAGGTAGACGCCGATGAGCAGGACCAAGAACACCGACAGGTAGCGGGCAGGATGCACCGGCGCCGAAGACGATGCCACGTTCCTTGTATCTCCTTGAGAATCGGTTTTCCCGACAGAGCCTACGTGTCGCGGTTGCGCGCGCCCCGCATGCTCGGCCCAGCGGGTTCCCGGTCAGAGTTCTTTGGTCGCGCGACTCTCGTGGTCGGCGTCGTCGTCGGACTCAACCAACTCGTCATCCTCGTCATTCTCGTCGAGCTCTTGGAGCTCGTATCGTCGTCCTCGTCGAGGTCCGGCAGGATCTTGTCGCGGATCGCCAGCTTCATCCACGTCGTCACCACGCCGGGCGCGATCTCGAGGTCGACGGTGTCGTCGGTGATGCCGGCGACGGTGGCCTCCATCCCCGAGGTGGTGTGCACCCGGTCACCGGGCTGCAGCGAATCGTGCAGGTCGATGGTGGCCTGCATCGCGCGCTTCTGCCGACGCGACGCGAAGTACATGAACCCGCCCATGATGAGCAGGAACGGCAGGAACAAAACCAGACTATTCATCGACGTGCCCGTCTTTCCTAATCTATGTGTGTGCCGTCCAGTCTGGCATCACCCGCTCGAGCCGGCTGCACCGCGGCGCAGCCGCTAGGCTTTAACCGCGATGCGATCGGCGCGCCGCGGTGAGGAGGATGCAGTGGCCAGCCTCGAGCAGAGTCGGCAACTGATCACCGAAATCCCCGGTCCCGCATCGCTGGAACTCAACAAGCGCCGAGTCGCGGCGGTGTCGCACGGCGTCGGTGTGACGATGCCGGTGTTCGTGGCCCGCGCGGGCGGCGGCGTCATCGAGGACGTCGACGGGAACCGGCTCATCGACCTGGGTTCGGGCATCGCGGTCACCACGATCGGCAACTCGGCGCCCCGCGTGGTGGACGCGGTGCGCGCCCAGGTGGAGGAGTTCACCCACACCTGTTTCATGGTGACGCCGTACGAGGAGTACGTCGCCGTCGCCGAGGAGCTCAACCGGATCACGCCCGGTTCGGGCGAGAAGCGTTCGGTGTTGTTCAATTCGGGCGCCGAGGCCGTCGAGAACGCCATCAAAATCGCCCGCTCCTACACGCACAAGACCGCCGTCGTCGCGTTCGACCACGCGTATCACGGCCGCACCAACCTGACGATGGCGCTCACCGCCAAGTCGATGCCCTACAAGAGCGGCTTCGGACCGTTCGCGCCGGAGATCTACCGCGCGCCGCTGTCCTATCCCTACCGCGACGGGCTGCTCGACAAGGAGCTGGCCACCGACGGCGAGAAGGCCGCCGCCCGCACCATCAGCTTCATGGACAAGCAGGTCGGGGCCCACAACCTCGCCGCCGTCGTCATCGAGCCGATCTCAGGCGAAGGCGGTTTCATCGTCCCGGCCGAGGGGTTCCTGCCCGCGCTGGTGTCCTGGTGCCGCGACAACGACGTGGTGTTCATCGCCGACGAGGTGCAAAGCGGGTTCGCCCGCACCGGAGCCTGGTTCGCGTGCGAGCACGAAGGTATCGAGCCCGACCTGATCTGCATCGCCAAGGGCATCGCCGACGGGCTGCCGTTGTCGGCGGTCACCGGCCGCGCCGACATCATGGACGCCCCGCACGTCAGCGGCCTGGGCGGCACGTTCGGCGGTAACCCGGTCGCGTGCGCGGCGGCGCTGGCCAGCATCGAGACCATCGAAAGCGACGGCCTGATCGAGCGGGCCAAGGAGATCGAACGGATCGTGGTCGAGCGGCTGTCCCGGCTCCAGGCCAGCGACGACCGGATCGGCGACGTGCGCGGACGCGGCGCCATGATCGCCGTCGAGCTGGTGAAATCCGGCACCGCCGACCCCGACCCCGAGCTGACGTCGAGACTGGCCACCGCGGCGCACGCGGCCGGCATCGTCATCCTGACCTGCGGCATGTACGGCAATGTCATCCGGCTGCTGCCCCCGCTGACCATCAGCGACGACCTGCTCGTCGAGGGCCTCGACGTCCTGGCCGGGCTCCTGGGCGAGCTGTAGTCCCCTGCGCCGAGCGTGAACCCAGTGCGAGAAAATCGCCGATTTTTCGCGCTGGTTTCACGCTGGACGGCCCACGCAAGGCGCGGTGCGGGATCTCACATTGAGGAATACCTTTAGCTTCGCTAACGTTCCATTTGTCGGCGCACCGTCGCGCAACCGATGAGATCTTCTTCTTATGCAAGGAACTGTTATGTCGACTATTACTCGCGAAGAGCGGCTCGAACGCCGCATCGAGGACCTGACCGCTAACGACCCACAGTTCGCCGCAGCCCAGCCCGACCCGGCGGTCGCCGCCGCCCTCGGACAGCCGGGACTGCGACTGCCGCAGATCGTTCAGACCGTGCTGCAGGGGTACGCGGACCGCCCTGCCCTCGGGCAGCGTGCCGTCGAATTCTTCAAGGACCCCAAGACCGGGCGCACCGAGCTCGCGCTACTCCCCCGCTTCGACACCATCACCTACCGTGAGCTGGGCGAACGCGTCGACGCCGTGGCGCGCGCACTCACCCACGACGGGCTGCACCCCGGCGACCGGGTCGCCGCGCTGGGCTTCACCAGCGTCGACTTGACCACCCTCGACATCGCGCTCGGCGTGACCGGCGCCGTGGCGGTCCCGCTGCAAACCAGCGCCGCGATCGCCCAGCTGCAGCCGATCGTGACCGAGACCGAGCCCACCCTGTTCGCCGCCAGCGTGAACCAGCTGCCCGACGCCGTCGAGCTGCTGCTGAGCGCCGACCACAAGCCCGCCAGGGTCATCGTGTTCGACTACCACCCCGAGGTCGACGACGAGCGCGAGGCCTTCGAGAGCGCCCGTGAGCGCCTGGGTGAGGTTGCCGTGGCCGTCGAGCCGCTGGCTGACCTGCTGCAGCGGGGCAAGACACTGCCCACTGTGCCCACTGTGGCCAATGCGCCCGGGAGCACCGACACCGACGAGAACCCGCTGGCCCTGCTGATCTACACCTCGGGCAGCACCGGCGCCCCCAAGGGTGCGATGTACCCGCAAGCCAACGTCGGCAAGATGTGGTGCCGGTCGAGCCGCAACTGGTTCGGCGAGACCGCCGCGTCGATCACGCTGAACTTCATGCCGATGAGCCACGTGATGGGACGCGGCAACCTCTACGGCACCCTCGGCAACGGCGGCACCGCGTACTTCTCCGCCAAGAGTGACCTGTCCACCCTGCTGGAGGACCTCGAGCTGGTGCGGCCCACCGAGATGAACTTCGTGCCGCGCATCTGGGAGACCCTCTACGCCGAATACCTGCGCCAGGTGGATCGCGGCGTCGAGCCTACGCAAGCGATGGACGACATGCGCCAGTACCAGTTGGGCGGTCGGGCCATCTTCGCGATGACCGGCTCGGCCCCGACCTCGCAGGAGCTGAAGAACTGGGTCGAGGACGTGCTCGACATGCATCTGCTGGACGGCTACGGCTCCACCGAGGCCGGCATGGTGCTCTTCGACGGCGAGTTCCAACGTCCGCCGGTCATCGACTACAAGCTGGCCGATGTTCCGGACCTGGGCTACTTCGCCACCGACCGTCCGTATCCGCGGGGCGAATTGCTGCTCAAGACCGCGAACATGTTCCCCGGCTATTACAAGCGTCCCGAGACCACCGCCGACGTGTTCGACGCCGACGGCTACTACCGCACCGGCGACGTCGTCGCCGAGGTCGCACCCAACAAGGTGGTGTACGTCGACCGCCGCAACAACGTGCTCAAGCTGGCGCAGGGCGAGTTCGTCACCGTCGCCAAGCTGGAGGCGACGTTCGGCAACAGCCCCTTGGTGCGGCAGATCTACGTCTACGGCAACAGCGCACACCCCTATCTGCTGGCGGTCATCGTGCCCACCGAAGAGGCGCTGGCGCGCTATGACGCCGGCGCGCTCAAGCCGGCGATCGCCGATTCGCTGCAGAACGTCGCCAAAGAGGCCGGGCTGCAGTCGTACGAGGTGCCGCGCGACTTCATCGTTGAGACAACGCCTTTCACGCTGGAGAATGGCCTGCTGACCGGCATCCGCAAGCTGGCATGGCCGAAGCTCAAGCAGCACTACGGCGAACGACTCGAGCAGCTCTACGAGGATCTGGCCCAGGGCCAGGCCAACGAGATGAGCGAGTTGCGCCGCAGCGGCGCCGACGCGCCGGTGCTGCAGACGGTGAGCCGGGCCGCCGCCGCCCTGCTGGGCGCGGCGACCAGCGACCTGTCGCCTGATGCGCACTTCACCGATCTCGGTGGAGACTCGTTGTCCGCGTTGACATTCGGCAACCTTCTGCACGAGATCTTCGACCTCGACGTGCCGGTGGGCGTGATCACCAGCCCGGCCAACGACCTGGCGGCCATCGCCGCCTACATCGAGGGCCAGCGGCAGGGCAGCAAGCGCCCGTCGTTCTCCTCGGTGCATGGTCGCGACGCGGTCGAGGTGCACGCGAGCGACCTCACGCTGGACAAGTTCATCGACGAGGCCACGCTGGCCGCGGCCCCCGACCTGCCGGGACCGGCCCGCGAGGTGCGAACCGTGCTGCTGACCGGTGCCACCGGCTTCCTCGGCCGCTACCTGGCGCTGGAGTGGCTGGAACGCATGGACCTGGTCGACGGCAAGGTGATCGCGTTGGTGCGCGCCAAGTCCGACGAGGACGCACGCGCCCGGCTGGACAAGACGTTCGATAGCGGTGACCCCAAGCTGCTCGCGCACTACCAGGAGCTGGCGGCCGATCACCTCGAGGTGCTGGCCGGCGACAAGGGCGAGGCCGACCTCGGCCTGGACGCGCAGACCTGGCAGCGGCTGGCCGACACCGTCGACCTGATCGTCGACCCGGCCGCGCTGGTCAACCACGTGCTGCCGTATAGCGAACTGTTCGGCCCCAACGCACTGGGCACCGCCGAGCTGATCCGAATTGCGTTGACCGGCAAGCAAAAGCCGTACACCTACGTCTCGACGATCGGGGTGGGCGACCAGATCAAGCCCGGCACCTTCACCGAGGACGCCGACATCCGGCAGATCAGCGCAACGCGGGCGATCAACGACAGCTACGCCAACGGCTACGGCAACAGCAAGTGGGCCGGCGAGGTGCTGCTGCGCGAGGCCCACGACCTGTGTGGCCTGCCCGTCGCGGTGTTCCGCTGCGACATGATCCTGGCCGACACCACGTACGCGGGTCAGCTCAATGTGCCGGACATGTTCACCCGGATGATGCTGAGCCTGGTCGCCACCGGCATCGCGCCCGGTTCGTTCTATGAGCTGGACGCGGACGGCAACCGGCAGCGGGCCCACTACGACGGTCTGCCGGTCGAATTCATCGCCGAGGCTGTTTCGGCGTTGGGTGCACAGAGTGCCGGGGGTTTTCACACCTACCACGTGATGAACCCCTACGACGACGGTATCGGCATGGACGAGTTCGTCGACTGGCTTGTGCAGGCGGGCAACTCGATCCAGCGGATCGCCGACTACGGCGACTGGCTGCCGCGGTTCGAGACCGCCCTGCGCGGTCTGCCCGAAAAGCAGCGCAACGCTTCACTTTTGCCGCTGCTGCACAACTATCAGAAGCCCGACAAGCCGATCACCGGCTCGATGGCACCGACCGACCGGTTCCGTGCGGCGGTCCAGGACGCGAAAGTCGGCCCGGACAAAGACATTCCGCACATCTCGCCGCAGATCATCGCCAAGTATGTCAGCGATCTGCGACTGCTCGGCCTGCTCTGATCGGCTAAGCGTCGATCGCCGGCCTGTTTTTCAGGCCGGCGATCGACGTTTTGGCGACGAGTTACTGCTGAGGGTTGGGCCAATGCGTGTAGGCGTTCGATTGCCGGTCCGGCGCGTCCGCACCTTGCCGGCGGAAACCCTTGCGGAACCGCGACTCGTCCTTTGGCGCTCCCTGCTGCACCCCGTTCGGTGGCGGGAAATTCGCCGGCCTGGTGACTGCGGTCTCGGGTGACGAACCATCCATCGCTGAGGCGTAGGGTCCGCCCGCCGGTACCAGGGTCGGCTCGCGGGATACGCCGTCGTCGAGCGGCTCGACGTCGCGGGCCAGCCGGACCGCGAGCCGCGCCAGGGCGATTCCGCCCAGGAACACGATCAGGGCGCCCAGGCCGGAGAAGTAGGTGACCTCGAGCAGGGCCCGCTTCCGTTCGGTGGTCGCGACCGGGTCGCCGACTGTACCGATGCGCAGCATCGGAGCAAATTGGCTGCCCACCACGAACCATGCCCCGCCCAGAACGGCCAACCAGCCGCCCAGCATCGCGACCGCGCGATGCCCGGAGACGATCAGCAGCAGGCCACCCACCACGGTGGTGACTCCGGGGAACACCTCGAGCCAGCCCCGGGCTGTGGTCCAGGCCCAATCGCGATCGGGCGTATAGGCGAAGTTGAAATGCGGACCGACGAACGGAATCAGTGCCCCCCAAGCACCCAGGATGACCAGGAGCAATCCGCTGACCGCGCCACGAGAACGTGGCATGCGCAGCCCGACTGCGCGGTCATTTGGCGAGTTTTTCATCATCTCTCCTCGGTAGAAGCCGCCGCGCAGCCTGCGCAACGGCTACGCGGGGGTACCCCGCGCGCCGCGGCGGGTAACCCGTGCGGCGGGCCCGAGGCCGAAGTGTGATGAATCTAGGGCTAAACCCCGGCGTGATGCCGGCGGAACCCGTGCCGGCGGAAGAAACCGCCGGTGCGCTCGCGCGGCTCGGTTTCGACCGCCGCAACGCGGCCGGCCGGCGCGACCGGCACCGTCTCGTCGTAGGGAGCCGACGCCCCAGCCGTCAACGCCCGTTCGGCTACCGGCACGTCGCGCAGGTCTCGCGCATGCCGAACCGCCACGCGGGCCAGGGCGGCACCACCTAGGAACACAATCAGCGCACCCAGACCGGTGAAGTACGTGACTTCCAGCAGGGCGCGTCGGAGGGCGGTCGATGCCAGCGGTTGACCGACGTCGCCGATGTTCAGCGTCGCGGCGAATGTGCGGCCGACGACAAACCAGGCACCGGCGAACACGGCGAACCAGCCGCCCAACACGGCACTGGCGCGGTTCCCGGCCGTGAGCAGCAGCAGACCGCCGACCGCGGCAGCGACCCCTGGCAGCACCTCGAGCCAGCCCTTGGCCGCCGTCCAGGTCCACGCCGGGTCGACCCCGTACGCCCAGTTGAAGATGGGCCCGACGAACGGGATCAGCGCGCCCCAGGCGCCCAGCAGCAGCAGGATCAGTCCGGTCACCGCGCCACGGGAGCGTGGCATGTACAGGGCGCGAGGGCGTTCGTAGTCAGAACGAGTGCGTCGCATCGGAACCTCCTCGGACAGGTAATAACCGGTTGGATACCCGTGTCGGGAGAAGGTAACCGCGCGTTAGGACGCCAACCCGATCGCCAAAAGAACGACCGCGATCGCGGGAAACGTGCCCTGCGTCAAGGCGGCCCGCGCCTTGTCCGGTGCCGACACCAGCAGCACCACGGCCGCCGCGGCCATGGAGCCGACGCCGGTCAAAATGAGCGTCGCCCCAACGGCTTTGTGCCCCATGGCGATCCCGGCGATGCCGAGGCCCGCGACGATCGCCAGGAACAAGTTGTAGAAGCCCTGATTAAAGGCAAGCAGCTTGGTGGTCTCGGCTTCCTCGGGAGTCGTGCCGAACGTCTTGCGGGTACGCGGGGAGGTCCAGCTCAGCGATTCCATCGTGAAGATGTAGACGTGTAGCAACGCGGCCAGTGCGGCGAATACCAATGCGGCGGCGATCATCGCGCCCTCCTCTTCGAACAGCCCGGACTACTGACCCTACCGGCGCGGTCCGCCGAATCGCGGTCAATCGATGCGCAGGCGCAGTTTTCACATCTCGTCCTATATTTATTGCGGGATTCAGTGCGTAGAAAGCGGTCGCCAAGTTTGCTGAGGCTCAAAGGAATTGCCAATAGTTCTCACATCCGCCGCTCTGACATCACCCACCCCTTGTTGCGCATCAGCAACAGTTGATTTTTGACATTTGCTTTTCGGTCAAATTCGTCCGCGGGGGTTCAGCCCGCCCTATGCTTGGCCCCTCGCAGCACTCGACATCGACACACTTTGGGAGGAGTAGCGATGTCATTTGTAGTCGCAGCCCCGCAATTACTGACCTCGGCCGCCTCGGACCTGGCCGGCATCGGCTCGTCACTCAACGAAGCCCACAGCGTTGCTGCGGCCTCGACGACTTCGCTGGTGTCCGCCGCCGAGGACGAGGTGTCAACCGCGATCGCGGCGTTGTTCTCCGGTCACGGGCAAGCGTTTCACGCGCTGGGCGCGCAGGCGTCGACGTTCCATACCGAGTTTGTCCAGGCGTTGAACAGCGCGGGCGGCGCATACGCCGCCGCGGACACCGGCAGCTCGGGGCTGCTGTACCAGATCGTGGACGCGGCTCAGCCGTTCGGGATTTTCTCGCCGTTCGAGTTGCTTACCGGGCGTTCGTTATTCGTCAATGGCGCCAATGGCGCGGCAGGCACCGGAGCTAACGGCGGCAATGGCGGCTGGCTGATCGGCAACGGCGGCAACGGCGGATCCGGCGCGGCCGGCGGCAACGGCGGCAACGGCGGCAGTGCCGGGCTGGTCGGCAACGGCGGTAACGGCGGAGCCGGCGGCGTCGGCACCACCGGCGGCACGGGTAACACCGGCGCGGCGGGTCAGACCGGCGGTACCGGCGGCCAGGGCAAGGGACCGGCGGGGCGGCAACGGTGGCGCAGGCGGTAACGGCGGAGCTTTTGTCGGGCAGCGGCGGAGACGGCGGCGCCGGCGGCCAAGGTGGTCAGGGTGGTGTCGGCGGTGCCGGCGGCAACGGCGCGGCTGGGGTCGCGGGAACCAACAGCGGCGCCGGCCAAGACGGCGGCACCGGCGGCGCCGGCGGCCCGGCGGCACGGGCGGCATCGGCGGGGCCGCCGGCAAGGGTGGCGGCCTGT
The DNA here is from genome assembly GCA_963758775.1 of uncultured Actinomycetota bacterium. Taxonomy (GTDB): domain Bacteria; phylum Actinomycetota; class Actinomycetes; order Mycobacteriales; family Mycobacteriaceae; genus Mycobacterium. The sequence goes on along the minus strand of CAVWWU010000004.1, from coordinate 351,565 downwards.
TGGGCGGCTCGAATGGCACCGAAGGCGCCGGCGGCGACGGCGGCACTGGCGGCACCGCCGGCGAGGGCGGCAACGGCGGCGACGGCGCGCAAGGCACCGCGCTCAACATCGACGGCGGCAGCGGCGGCAACGGCGGCGACCCGGGTAGCGGCGGCGGGGGCGGCGCGGGCGGCACCGGCTCCAGCACCGGCGGCGTCGGCGCCGCCGGCGGTACACCGAACAGCGGCGGCAACGGCGGCAACGGCGGCAACGGGTTTGCCGTCGCGGCCGGCGACGGTGGCACCGGAGGGCAGGGCGGCAACGGCGGCGTGGTCGGCAACGGCGGCAACGGCGGCGACGGCGGTGACGGCATCACCGGCGGCGGCTACGGCGGCGACGGCGGCAACGGGTTCAACGACTCGACCGGAAGCGCCACCGGCGGCAACGGCGGATCTGGCGGTAGTTCGTCCGCCGGCATCGGCGGCGACGGCGGCAAGGGCGGCGATGCCTCCATCACCGGCACCGCCTCGGCGGGCACCGCCACCGGCGGTACCGGCGGCGACGGCGGCACGGGCACCGAGGGCGGCAACGGCGCCGGCGGCGGCAACGCAACCACCCTCGGAACCGGAAATGTCGTGGCGGGCAACGGCGGAACCGGCGCAACCGGCACCGTCGACGCCGGCGGCGAGGGCGGCAACGGCGGCAACGCGGAAATCAACAACGCCGCCAATAGCAACAACGCCGTCGGCGGCAACGGTGGGAACGCCGGTGCGGGCGTCGACCAGCAGTTCGCTGCCAACGCGTACGGCGGAAACGGCGGCACCGGCATGATCGATGCCACCGGCTCGACCGGAAACGCACTTGGCGGCAACGGCGGCGACGGCGGCAACGCCGTGACCGGCATCGGCGGCGCCGGGGGCAACGGCGGCACCGGCACCAACGATGGACTCGGCAGCGCCACCGGAGGCAACGGCGGCTCAGGCGGCGGGTCAACCACCCTCGGAACCGCAAACGGAGACACCGGCGGAGCGGGCGGCAACGCTGTCATCGAAAACGCTTCGTCGGCGGGCACCGCTACCAGCGGCAATGGCGGGGCCGGCGGCAACGGCGCCACCGGCGGCCATGGCGGCGCCGGCGGGGACGCATCGACCACCGGCACGGGTCAGGTCTCCGCCGGCACGGCGGCAACGGCGGAAACAGCACCACCGGCGGCGGGGGGAACGGTGGCACCGGCGGTAATGCCGAAATCAACAACGCCGCCAACAGCAACAGCGCGGTCGGCGGCACCGGCGGCAACGGCGGCAGCGGCGTCGGCAGCTATCTCGACTTCCAGGTCTACGGATCCGGCGGCGACGGCGGCAGCGGGACGATCGACGCCTCCGGCTCCACCGCTGAAGCCATCGGCGGCCAAGGCGGCGTCGGCGGCGCGGGAACCCTCTATGAAGGCGGGGCCGGCGGCGACGGCGGTGCGGCCAACAACGCCGGCGGCGGACTAGCCCTCGGCGGCAACGGCGGGGCCGGCGGCACCGGCCTCGAGCAAGAGGGCAATGGCGGCAACGGCGGTGCCGCCTACAACACCGGAACCGGAAGCGCCACCGGCGGCAACGGCGCGACCGGCCTCAGCGGCGGCAGCACCGCTACCGGCGGGGCCGGCGGCGCCGGCGGCAACGCGTTCGTCCAGAACACCACCTCGTCGGACCTCGCCACCGGCGGCAACGGCGGCAACGGCGGCGACGGCACCACCGGCGGAAACGGCGGTGGCGGCGGCAGCGCCAGCACCACCGGAACCGGGGACGTCGTCGCCGGCACCGCCGGCAACGGCGGCAACGGCAGCAGCGGCGGCGGCGGGAACGGCGGCATCGGCGGCAGCGTGGAAACCAACAACGCCGGCAATCCCACACAGCCTCACCGGCGGCACCGGCGGCAACGGCGGCCAGGGCACCGGCAGCTACCTCGACTTCACGGTGTATGGGTCCGGCGGCGACGGCGGCACCGCGTCCATCGACGCCGCTTCGCGGGCACCAGCAACGCCCGTCGCCACCGGCGGCATCGGCGGCAACGGTGGCAACGGCACCGCTCTATGGCGGTGGCAGCGGCGGCAGCGGCGGCGGCGCGAACAACACCACGGCCGGCGCCGCCAACGGAGGTGCCGGCGGGACTGGTGGCACCGGCCTCGAACAAGGCGGCAACGGCGGGTCCGGCGGTTCAGCGCGTCAACACCGAAACCGGAAGCGCCACCGGCGGCAACGGCACGGCCGGCACCGGCGGCAGCAACACCGGCACCGGCGGATCCGGCGGGTCCGGCGGCAACGCGTCCATCCAGAACACCGGCGACTCGGCGACCGCGCACCGCCGGCAACGGCGGCGTCGGCGGCGACGGCACCAGCGGCGGGACCGGCGGTTCCGGCGGCAACGCCTGCACCAGCGGAACCGGAAACCTCGTCGCCGGCACCGGCGGCAACGGCGGCGTCGGAAGCGGCGGCGTCACCTTCACCGGCGGCGGCGGGGACGGCGGCGCCGGCGGCAACGCGGAAATCAACAACGGCGCCAATACCGCATAACGCTGTCGGCGGCGCAGGCGGCGCGGGCGGCCAGGGCCTCTCCGCCTTCATCGACTTCCAGACCTACGGACAAGGCGGGCAAGGCGGCAACGCGACCATCGACAGCAGCGCCTCGACGGCCAACGCCATCGCCGGTGCCGGCGGTAACGGCGGCAACATCACCGGCATCAACTCGCCCGCCGGCAACGGCGGCACCGGCGGCTATGCGTACAACCACGGAACCTCAACCGCCCATGGCGGCATCGGCGGCAACGGCGGCGACGGCCACGGGCGCCGGCGACACCGGCGGCAACCGGCGGCAACGGCGGCAACGCCTACGCAGTTACCCTGCCCAATGCCACCGGCGGCGAGCGGCGGCACCGGCGGAACGCCCGGCGGCACCAACGGCTCGACCGGCAGCACCGGAACGGTATAGCCAGCCGACCTACTCGAACAGCCCCTGGCTGCGCCTGGCTGACCCCGACCGGCGGCGTCATGCCCAGGTGCGTCCAGGCCTGCGCGGTGGCCACCCGGCCCGCGCGGGGTGCGCGCGACCATGCCGGCGCGCACCAGGAACGGCTCGCACACCTCCTCGACGGTGGTGGCCTCCTCCCCGACCGCCACGGCCAGCGTCGACACCCCGACGGGCCCGCCGCCGAAGCTGCGGGTCAGCGCCGACAGCACCGCCCGGTCCAGCCGGTCCAGGCCCAGCTCGTCGACGTCGTACACCGCCAGCGCGCTCTTGGCGACGTCGCGGGTGATGACGCCGTCGGCGCGCACCTCGGCGAAGTCGCGCACCCGGCGCAGCAGCCGGTTGGCGATCCGCGGCGTCCCGCGCGAGCGGCGGGCGATCTCGGTGCCGGCCGCGGCGCCGAGTTCGATGCCCAGGATCCCGGCCGAGCGGCGTCAGCACCCGCTCCAGCTCGCCGGACTCGTAGAAATCCATGTGCGCGGTGAAGCCGAACCGGTCGCGCAGCGGGCCGGTCAGCGCGCCGGACCGGGTGGTCGCGCCGACCAGGGTGAAGGGCGCCACCTCGAGCGGAATCGACGTCGCCCCAGGGCCTTTGCCGACGACCACGTCGACCCGGAAGTCCTCCATCGCCAGGTACAGCATCTCTTCGGCGGGCCGGGCGATGCGGTGGATCTCGTCGATGAACAGCACGTCGTGCTCGACCAGGTTGGACAGCATCGCGGCCAGGTCGCCAGCGCGTTCCAGCGCGGGACCGGAGGTGACCCGCAGCGCGGACCCCAGTTCGGCGGCGATGATCATGGCCAGCGACGTCTTGCCCAACCCCGGCGGCCCCGACAGCAGGATGTGATCCGGCGTGCTGCCGCGGTTCTTCGCGCCCTCGATGACCAACTGCAGCTGTTCGCGCACTCGCGGCTGGCCGATGAACTCGTTGAATGTGCGGGGCCGCAGGCTGACGTCGATGTCACCTTCGCCGACGGTCAGCGCGCGCAGATACATCCCGGACCTCGCGGTCGGAGTAGTCGCTCCTCGATCATCGGGCCTTCCCCAGCAGCGACAGGGCGCCGCGCAGCACATCCGACCTCGTCGCGTCATGATCGGCCGCGAGGACCTTGTCGGTGGCCTCCTCGGCCTGCTTGGCCGCAAAGCCAAGGCCGACAAGGGCTTCCACGACCGGGCTGCGCACCGCGTTACCGTTCACCGCCGGCGCACCCGGCACCGCGCCGACCAATCCCACCTTGTCGCGCAGCTCCACCACCATGCGCTCGGCGCCGCGTTTGCCGATGCCGGGCACCCGGGTCAGCGCGGCGACGTCGCTGTCGGCCAGCGCCTGGCGCAGCGCATTGGCGTCGTGCACGGCCAGCGTCGCCATGGCCAGACGCGGCCCCACCCCGGAGACCGACAGCAGCGTCAGGAACAGGTCGCGGGTGTCGTTGTCGGAGAACCCGTACAAGGTCTGTCGAATCCTCGCGCACGATCATCGCCGTCACCAGCCGGGCCTCGGTGCCCCGTCCGCAACGACGCCAGCGTCGACGGCGTCGCGTTCACCCGGTAGCCGATGCCGCAGGCCTCGATCACCACATGGTCCAGCGCCACCTCGAGGACCTCACCGCGCACCGAGGAGATCATCGGGCCGCCTTCACTTTCGCCAGATAGTCGCGTTTGTGCTGCGCGGCCAGCGCCTCGGCTTGAGCCATCCGGGCGATCATCGGGGCTCGCCAGCAATGGCAGATCGCCAGCGCCAGCGCGTCGGCGGCGTCGGCCGGCGTCGGTTTGGTCTGCAGCCCAAGGATTTTGGTGACCATCGTGGTGACCTGTGCCTTGTCGGCGGCGCCGTTGCCGGTGACCGCGGCCTTCACCTCGGTGGGGGTGTGGAAGTGCACATCGATCTCGCGCCGCGCGGCCGCCAGCGCGACCACACCGGCGGCCTGGGCGGTGCCCATCACCGTCGTCACGTTCAGCTGGGAGAACACCCGCTCGACCGCCACCACATCCGGGTGATGAGTGTCCAGCCAGTGCTCGACCGCGTCGCTGATCGCAAGCAGTCGCCTCGCCACTGGTTGATCCGACGGCGTGCGCACCACATCGACGTCCAGCGCGACGACCTGCCGCCCACCCCGGCCCTCGACGACCGACAGCCCACACCTGGTCAACCCAGGATCGACGCCCATCACCCGCACCGCAACGCTCCCTTTCGTACGAACAGCTGTTCGATAGCGTAGTCCGCGGGACCGACAGCGGCGGGTAGGACACGCGGTACGCCCTGAGGAGCGGGGCAATGCTGTTAACTTAATCCCCACTACGGAAGGGTTCGCGTGGGGACTTTGCTGATCGCGCTGGCCGCGGTGCTGTTCATCGCCTCCGTCGTCGTCCTCGTGCTCGCGTTGCGCCGCCCGAAGGCACCCAAAGCCCGTCAGGATCCGCTGTCGTTCAGCAGCCCCACCCCGCAGTTCGGGCCGCGACAGCTCGGCCCCGGCGCCATCGTCAGCTATGGCGGGGTGGACTACGTGGTGCGCGGGTCGGTCACCTACCGCCAGGGCCCGTTCGTGTGGTGGGAGCACCTGCTGGAAGGCGGCGACCAGCCGCTGTGGTTCAGCGTCGAGGAGGACGACGGGCGGCTCAAGCTGGCGATGTGGATAACCCGTAAGGACCTGGTGGCGCTGCAGCCCGGCGGCGATCACGTGGTCGACGGAGTCACCTTCAAGGAGTCCGAACACGGGCGCGCCGGCTACACCACCGAGGGCACGACGGGCCTGCCCCCCGGCGGCGAGATGGACTTCGTCGACTACGCGAATGCCGGTGAAACGGCGCTGCTGTCGTTCGAGCGTTGGGGCCCCGGCATGCCATGGGAGGTGTCGACGGGCAAGTCCGTGCTGACCGGCGAACTCACCGTCTACCCCGCGCCCCCACCCGGCGCGCCGTAGGGCCCATGCCGCTTCATCAGCTCGCCGTAGCTCCGGCCGACGTGGACGGAAAGAGGCTCGGACTCGCCCTCAATGCGCCCGCGCCGCCTCCGCTGGCGAGCTGTCGGCTCGAGCACCCCGGCGGCGGCGCCCTGGTGCTCGGCGTCCTGGGCGCCTCGCACGTGGTTGTCGTGGAAGATGTTTTCTCCGAACAGGTTTCGTGCACCGCCCGCGGTGAGGGCGGTGACCTACCCGAGCGCGCCGAGGTGCCCGGGTATCACCTCGAATCGCGCACCGAGACGCACGACGAGGAGTCGTTCCGCCGCCTCGCGCGCCAACTGCGCGACGACTGTGCTGCGAAGCCGAGCTGGCTCGGCGGGGTATTCCCCGGCGACGACGCCGCCCTGACCGCCCTGGCCGCCGAACCCGACGGGCCTGGGTGGCGTTGGCAGACTTGGCATTTATACCCGGGGTATCCCGGCTCCTCGGGCGGGACGGTGGTCCACACGGCCAGCCAGTGGCGGCCATGAGCCGCAACCGCCTGTTCCTGGTCGCAGGCGCGCTGGCGCTCGCGGCGACGGCGTCACTGATCCTCGGAATTGTGTTGCTGAACAAGGACATAACGTCCTACATCGCGGGCCACTATCAGCAGTACGCGCGCGACGCGAACGGCACCCGCTACGCCTGCACCGGATCGGCCGACGACGTCGCCGACGCGCTCGCCGACTACCAGGGCCCCGAGGCGCGCGCCGACAACGACAAAACCGAATACCTGCGCTACAGCAACAACATTGTGATTGTCGGCCCGGACGGCAACCGCCCCTGCAGTATTCGCGTCGAGAGCCTGAGCGCGGGATACAGCCACGGGGCGTTCCTCTTCCTCGGCCCGGGGTTCGGCCCCGGATCCCCGGCGGGCGGCGCCGGCGGGCGGCCGGGCGGGCCGGGCGGCGTGAAATGACGACCGCCACCTCCCAGCAGTGGCGGGCGCTGCTGCTCGCCGCCGTCGCGGCGTGCGCGGCCTGCGGCATCATCTACGAACTGGCGTTGCTGACGTTGTCGGCAAGCCTCAACGGCGGCGGCATCGTCGCGACCTCGCTGATCGTCGCGGGCTACATCGCCGCGCTGGGCGCGGGCGCTTTGGCGGTCAAGCCGCTGCTGGGCCGCGCGGGCATCGCCTTCATCGCCGTCGAGGCGCTGCTGGGCATCGTCGGTGGGCTGTCAGCGGCCGCGTTGTACGCGATGTTCGCATTCGTCGACGAAGCCGGGGGCTCGACGTGGGTGCTGGCGCTGAGCACGGCCCTGATCGGCGGGCTGGTCGGCGCCGAGGTGCCGCTGCTGATGACGCTGCTGCAGCGGGGCGGTTCGACGGATCCGACCGATAGCGGGCGCGCGCTGGCCAACCTCAACGCGGCCGACTATCTGGGCGCGCTGATCGGCGGGCTGGTCTGGCCGTTCGCCCTCCTGCCGCACCTGGGGATGATCCGCGGCGCGGCGGCCACCGGGATGGTGAACCTGGTCGCTGCGGCCGTGGTGGCGGTGTTTTTGCTGCGCCGCATCGTTTCGCTGAGGCAGTTGGTGACGGCGCTGTGCGCCTTGGCGGCGGCGCTGGCGCTGCTGGCCACGCTGCTGCTCAGCGCCCGCGACATCGAGACCACCAGCCGCCAGCGCCTCTACGCCGATCCGATCATCGCCTACCGCCATACCGCCTACCAGGAGATCGTGGTGACCCGGCGCGGCAACGACACCCGCCTGTACCTCGACGGCGGCCTGCAGTTCTCCACCCGGGATGAGTATCGCTACACCGAGAGCCTGGTCTACCCCGCGCTGGGTGCCGGCGCGCATTCGGTGCTGGTGCTCGGCGGCGGCGACGGGCTGGCCGCCCGCGAACTGCTGCGCCAGCCCGGCGTGCAGCGGATCGTGCAAGTCGAATTGGATTCGGCCGTCATCGAATTGGCCCGCACCACGCTGCGCGACGCCAACGGTGGTTCGCTGGATAACCCGCGCGTCAACCTCGTCATCGCCGACGCGTTGACGTGGCTACGGGCTACTTCCGAGCGATTCGAAGCCGTCATCGTCGACTTGCCCGATCCCGACACCCCGGTGCTGGGCCGATTGTATTCGGCCGAGTTCTACGCCCTGGCCGGCCGCGCGCTGGCCCCCGACGGGCTGATGGTGGTGCAGTCCGGCAGCCCGTTCTCGACGGCGACGGCGTTCTGGCGCACGGTCTCGACCATCCGGGCCGCCGGGTATGCCGTCACGCCGTATCACGTACACGTGCCGACGTTCGGCGACTGGGGATTCGCCCTGGCGCGCCGCGGGGACACCGGCCCCACGCCGACAGTTCCGGCCGACGCCCCGCCGCTGCGCTTCCTCAACCAGCGGGTGCTCGACGCCTCCACGGTGTTCTCCGGCGACATCGGGCCGCGCCCGCTGGAGCCGTCGACCCTGGACAACCCGCGGATCGTCGAGGACATGCGGCACGGGTACGACTAGAACGCCCCGCTGTTTGCGCCGAACGTGCACGACCGCTTGACATCGCCCGCCGAAATCGCGCCCTGAATGCACGCTCGGCGAAAGCAGGCTACTCGTCGTCGAGCGCTGCCAGCACGTCGTCGGACAGGTCGACGTTGGTCCAGACGTTCTGCACGTCGTCGCTGTCCTCCAGCGCGTCGACCAGCTTGATCACCTTGCGGGCGCCGTCGACGTCGACGGGCACGCTGACCGAGGGCTGGAAGCTGGCCTCGGCTGAGTCGTAGTCGATGCCGGCGTCCTGCAAAGCGGTGCGCACCGCGACCAGGTCGGTCGGCTCAGCGACGACCTCGAAGCTCTCACCCAGGTCGCTGACGTCCTCGGCGCCCGCCTCCAGCACCGCGGCCAGCACGTCGTCCTCGGACAGGCCGTTCTTCTCCAGCGTGACCACACCCTTGCGGGTGAACAGGTAGGAGACCGACCCCGGGTCGGCCATGGTGCCACCATTGCGCGTCATCGCTACCCGGACCTCGCTAGCGGCGCGGTTGCGATTGTCGGTCAGGCACTCGATCAGCACCGCCACGCCATTGGGCGCGTAGCCCTCGTACATGATGGTCTGCCAGTCGGCGCCGCCGGCTTCCTCACCGGCGCCTCGCTTTCGGGCGCGCTCGATGTTGTCGTTGGGCACCGAGGTCTTCTTCGCCTTCTGGATGGCGTCATACAGCGTCGGGTTGCCCGACGGGTCACCGCCGCCAGTACGGGCGGCGACCTCGATGTTCTTGATCAGCCGGGCGAACTCCTTGCCGCGGCGCGCGTCTTTGACGGCCTTCTGGTGCTTGGTGGTGGCCCACTTGGAATGGCCGCTCATTACCGTCCTATCTGAATTCTCGTGCTACTTAGCCAGACGAGTCTACGTGGCCGGTCGGCTCGACCGGCGACGGCTTGAGCAGTATCGACTGTGGGCCCGACGTACGTCGCAGGCCTCGATTTCGTCCCTGGGCCCGACACTCGAGGGTTCAGCCGCGTCCCGTGACGACGTCCACGAACAACCGATGAATGCGCCGGTCGCCGGTCATCTCCGGGTGAAACGCCGTCGCCAGCACCGAGCCCTGGCGCACCGCGACCACGTGGTCCCCGGCCCGGGCCAGCACCTCAACATCGGCACCCACCCGCTCCACCCACGGCGCGCGGATGAACACCGCGCGCACCGGGCCGTCCAGCCCCGCGAACGCGATGTCCCCCTCGAACGAGTCCACCTGACGCCCAAAGGCGTTGCGCCGCACCGTCATATCGATCCCCCGTAACGGCAGCGCCTCGCGTCCGTTGGCGCCGGCGTCGAGGATCTCGCTGGCCAGCAGGATCATGCCTGCGCACGCGCCGTAGGCCGGCAGCCCGTCGGCCAGCCGCTTCCGCAACGGTTCCAGCAGGTCGAGCTCGCGCAGCAGGTGGCTCATCGCGGTCGACTCGCCGCCGGGAATCACCAAACCGTCCACCGCCTCGAGCTCACTGCGGCGGCGCACCGTCAGCGCGTCGGCGCCGGCTTCGCGCAGCGCCGCCAAATGCTCGCGGGTGTCGCCCTGCAGGGCCAGCACGCCGATCCGAGGGGAGCTCATGACTCCCGCTTGTGGCGGGTCAGCCCCTCCTGCATCACCGCCGCGACCATCTCGCCGGTTTGGGTGAAGATCTTGCCCTGGGTGAGCGCGCGGCCGGCGCACGCCGACGGCGAGGACTGGTCGTAGAGCAGCCACTCGTCGGCGCGGAACGCCCGCATGAACCACATCGCGTGGTCCAGCGACGCGATCTGCAGGTGCTCACGCTCGTCGAGGTGGTTGACCTGCGCCGACCCCAGCAGGGTGAGGTCGCTCATGTAGGCCAGCGCGCAGATGTGCAGCACCGGGTCGTCGGGCAGCGGGTCGCGGTGGCGAAACCACACCTGCTGCTGGGAGGCCTTGCCCGGCAGGAGCTGCAGCTGCTCGCGTGGCACGATGTGCACGTCCCACTCCTCGAACTGACGGAATCCCGCCTCTTCGAACACCTTGAAGGTCTGCAGTCCGGGAAGGCCCTCGGGGGGCGGCGCGGCCGGCATGGGGTCCTGGTGGTTGATGCCCTCCTGATCGGTTTGGAAGGACGCCGACATGGAGAAGATGGTCTTGCCGTGCTGGACCGCACTGACCCGCCGGGTGCAGAACGAACCGCCGTCGCGCAGGCGCTCGACGAGAAAAACCGTGGGGTTCGTCGGATCGCCGGGCCGCAGGAAGTAGCCGTGCAGCGAGTGCACCAGGAAGTGCGGGTCGACGGTGCGCACGGCCGACACCAGCGACTGGCCCGCGACGTGGCCGCCGAAGGTGCGCTGCAGGAAGCCCGATTCCGGGCTGAACACACTGCCGCGGTAGATGTTGACCTCGAGTTGCTCGAGATCAAGGATCTGTTCGATCGACACGGACTGTTTTTACCAGCCGCGTTCGGCGAGACGATGCGGCTGCGCGATCTCGTCCACGTTGATGCCGACCATCGCCTCACCCAGTCCGCGCGACACCTTGGCCAGCACGTCGGGGTCGTCGTAGAACGTGGTGGCCTTGACGATCGCGGCGGCCCGGTCCGACGGCGCGCCGGACTTGAAGATGCCCGAGCCCACAAACACGCCTTCGGCGCCCAGCTGCATCATCATCGCGGCGTCGGCCGGAGTGGCGATACCGCCCGCGGTGAACAGGGTGACCGGTAGCTTGCCGGCGCGGGCCACCTCCACGACGAGGTCGTACGGCGCCTGCAATTCCTTTGCCGCAACATACAATTCGTCTTCGGATAACGACGACAGCCGCCGGATCTCGGCGCCGATGGCCCGCATGTGCGTGGTCGCGTTGGAGACGTCGCCGGTGCCTGCTTCGCCCTTGGACCGGATCATGGCCGCGCCCTCGCTGATACGGCGCAGCGCCTCACCGAGGTTGGTCGCCCCGCACACGAAAGGCACGGTGAACTTCCACTTGTCGATGTGGTGGGTGTAGTCGGCGGGTGTCAGCACCTCGGACTCGTCGACGTAGTCGACGCCGAGGCTCTGCAGGATCTGGGCCTCGACGAAGTGACCGATGCGCGCCTTTGCCATCACCGGGATGGTGACGGCGGAAATGATGCCCTCGATCATGTCCGGGTCGCTCATCCGCGCCACCCCGCCCTGCGCGCGGATGTCGGCGGGCACCCGTTCCAGCGCCATCACGGCGACGGCGCCGGCGCCTTCGGCGATGCGCGCTTGCTCGGGGGTGACGACGTCCATGATGACGCCGCCCTTGAGCATCTCGGCCATGCCGCGCTTAACCCGCGCGGTGCCGGTCTGGCCGCTGCCGTTCGGTGAAGCGGCAGTATTCACTGCTGATCTCCTTCAACTGGTGTCTGTCCAGTCTAATGAGGCCCGTACCGGCACACCAAAGCCGAGACAATGGCCGACAATGCCCCACTAAAGTCGTCGAGTGTGGGGGACGCGTGCAGACCTGCGGTATTCGTCGCATGCAGCGCTATGGCAACGGTACTGGTTGCCGCGACGGCGCATGCGGACCCCCGGGCCGGTCAACGCCACGGGTTTGTCCTACAGCCGTCTGGCAGCGTCGGTTTCTGAATCGACGAGCACTTCGGCGGCCGCTTTGGCGGCCTCCGCCGCGCGCGGGTCGTGGTCCATCTGGGCGCTGAGCCCAGCCGCGTCGTAGAGCAGCTGCAATTGACGGCCCAGCAGTTCGGGGTGAGCAGCACCAGCCTGGCGGGCCAGATCGGTAAGCAACCCACGAACCTCGCGCCGGTACCCATCGGCCGCCTGCTGAATTCCGCCGCCGTCGGGGGCTTCGGCGCTGGCCGTGATGAACGCACAGCCGCGGAAGCCCGGCTCGGCGAACAGCTCGGCCTGCGCGTCGAAGACCGCCAGCAAGCGTTGACGTGGGTCGCGGTGGCGTTCGACTGCTCGCCGCAGCCCGGCCAACGTCGCCTCGTGACGCGCCTCGAGGTAGGCCCGCACCAGGTTTTCCTTGCTGCCGAAGGTGTTGTACAACGACCCCTTCGCCACCCCGGCGTGCTCGATGACCCGGTCGATCCCGACGGTCTGCACGCCTTCGGCGTAGAACAACTCGTCGGCCGCGGCCAGCAACCGCTCGCGGGCGGACAACTTGACGTCCGGCATTGGTTCCCCCCTACTGCGCTTCCTGGACTTCAAGGACTTCAAGGACTTCAAGGACGATGACGGGTATTTCCCGCGGGGCGGCCTTGGCGCGGTATTCGGGGAAGTGCGGCCAGTACTGCTCGGCGACCTCCCACATCTGGGTCTTCTCCTCACCGAACACCTCGCGAGCGCGCATCTCTCGCTTCACCGCACCGTCCTGCACCCAGACGTCCGGGTGGGCGGTCAGGTTGCGGTACCAGGCCGGGTCGGTGGCCGCGCCTGCGGCCGACGCCACGGCAATGTAGTTGGCGCCAAACGGGATCCGCATCACAGGGTTCTTACGGATCGCGCCGGTCCGGACACCCGTCGTGGTCAAGATGACGACCGGTCGTCCCTCCAGAGTCCCACCTTCAGCGCCATCGGTGGCCTCGTAGAGGGCCACCTGGTCGCGGACCTGATCGCGCGGGCTGGGCACATAGCTGTCGGTCATGTGCAGTTTCCTTAGGGTTGAAGGGTCTGGGATTGGATGTCCTGGATGCCCAGGACGGTGGGGTGTGGCTAATGTGTTGTTGCAACGGTTGTTGCTTGAAAGGAATGGCCGCCCTGCCGTTTTGGACGGTCCTGGCCACTGATTGAGATCTGACGCGTACTCGACGACGCTGCTCTAAGGACCTGTTGGCGGGGTTGTCCGCGGGGACTGCGACGACAGGGAGTAGCGGTATGGCCGAACCCGACCGGGGGTGGGTGGGTATCGACGTCGGTAAGTCGACTCATCATGCGTGTGCGATCGGGGTCACGAGGTGATCGTGCACGGTCGCGACGCCTGATCGGCCAGCGCAAACGCGACCGCCCGGCCGATTCCGGAGGTCGCACCCGTTACCAGGGCGCTGGTGTTGCGTGACGTTGGGTGGGTGGGCTGCTCGACCATGACGACTCCCTGGGCTGGTATTGATTAGACCTGTCTGTCTAGTAACTAGAGATTAGACAGACAGGTCTAATCAATGCAAGGCGGCGGATCGGTGAGCTCGCTCACAGGGATCGCTGACGGTCTCAGCGGATGGATTGCAGCTGACCGAGTCGCTCCGGGGCGGCGGCCAGCGCGGCCGCGTCGGCGAGCAGCTGTCCCAGCTGCAGCGGGTACACCTGCTGCCCCGCCGCGACGAGTTCGGCGATGTCGTTCGCATCGCACCAGCGGGCGCCGTGGATGTAGCGGCGCTCCAGCGCGGTGCGCCCGGTGGCCGACGGCTCGAACCGCTGCGTCCGGCACACCAGGTAGAACTCCTCGCTGTCGATCAGCGACCCGTTGAACTCGAACACCTCGTCGCGCCGCCAGACGGGACCGACCAGGTCGGCCGGCAGGACCCGCAGCCCGGTCTCTTCGGCCAGCTCACGCGCGGCGGCCTCGGCCAACCGTTCGCCGGGCCGGATTTCGCCGCCGACGGTGAACCACCAGCGCGGCGCGTCGGCGATCGCCGGATCCGACCCACACAGCAACAGCACCGCGCCGGTCTCGTCGAGCAGGACCACCCGCGCCGACGTCCGGTGGTTGAGCACACCGTGATCGCTGTGCGCCTGGGCGTGCGGTCGCTCGACGATCTCGAAATAGCTTGGCAGCGCGGCGGTTCCGCCGAGACGGAAGGCGCGCACCAGGGTCCGCTCGGCCAGCGCGAGGGTGTCCCGGACGGCGTCGTTGTGGAATCGGCGGGCCAGCAACACGCGTGCCTCGGCGTCGGCCAGCTCGGCGATCAGGCCCGCCGGCAGCGACACCGGATCGACCACCGCCAGCGCCGCCGACAGCTCGTTTTCGGCGTTTTCGCGCGCGGACCGAGACGCGTTCTCCGCCGTGTCGGCCAGCGCCGCCAGCCGCTTGCCCTCGGCGGAGCCGCCGTAGGCATCGATCGCGACCGCGCGCGCCACCACCGCGCGCCGCGCCAGCGCGCCGTCCAGCGACTGCCAGGACAGGTCGTAGCGGACGTTCAGCCGGTCCAGCCGGTGTGCGGTGCGGTACGCCCAGGAGCCGGCGACAGCCAGCGCCAGGACCAGCAGCGCGACCGCAGCGACAATCAGCCAGGTCATCAGCTCGCCACCTGCACCTTGGCCCCCGACGTGGCGACCGTCTCGTACACCCGCATGATCTGGCCGGCCACCACCGACCAGTCATAGCGGCCGACGATGCGGGCAGCCGCGGCCTCGTAGCTTTCCCGCTGCGCGTCGTCGCACAGCATGTCGATGAGGGCGTCGGCCAACGCGTCGGCATCACCGACGGGCACCAACCGGCCCGCCTCGCCGTCGCGCAGCACCCGACGGAAGGCGTCCAGGTCGCTGGCGACCACCGCGGTGCCCGCCGCCATGGCCTCCACCAAGACGATGCCGAAACTCTCGCCGCCAGTGTTGGGCGCGCAGTAGACGTCGGCGCTGCGCATCGCCGACGATCTGGTGGCGTCGTCGACCAGGCCCAGAAACCGGATGTTGCTCACCAATTCGCCTGCCTGGGCGCGCAATTGGTCCTCGTCGCCGCGGCCGACGACCAACAGCTGCACATCGGCGAAGCGCTGCACCACTTTCGGCAGCGCTTCGAGCAGCACGGCCATGCCCTTGCGCGGCTCGTCGTAGCGGCCCAAGAACAGCACCGTCTTGCCGGGACGCGGATACCCGTCCAGCAGCGGCGCCGACGCCAGCGCGGTCACGTCGACGCCGTTGGGGATCTCCACCGCGTCGGTGCCCAGCGCTTCCATCTGCCAGCGCCGGGCCACGTCGGACACCGCGATGCGGCCGATGATCTTCTCGTGCCACGGCTTCAGCAGGCCGCCGAAGACGGTGAGCGTCAGCGATTTGGTGGTGGCAGTGTGAAACGTCGCCACGATCGGGCCCTGGGCCACCCGCAGGGCCCACATCGACAGGCTGGGCGCGTTCGGCTCGTGTAGGTGCAGCACATCGAAGTTGCCCTCGGTCAGCCAGCGCCTGACTCGGCCGTGCACGGCCGGGCTGATTTGCAGCCGCGACACGGAGCCGTTGTAGGGAATCGGGACGGCCTTGCCTGCCGCGACGACGAAATCGGGCAGTGGGGTGTCGGGTGAGGCCGGTGCGAGCACGCTGACCTCCTGCCCGCGGGCAATCATCACCTCGGCCAGTTGCATCACGTGGGACTGCACCCCGCCCGGCACGTCCAGTGAGTACGGACAGACCATCCCGATCCGCATCAGGATTCCCTCAGCCGGGCTAGCCGGGCTCGCTTTTCAGTGGACAGATCGGCCAGCCACTGCGGCTGCATCATGTGCCAGTCGGCGGGATGGGCGGCGATGTTGGTGGCGAACTGGTCGGCCAGCGCCTGGGTGATGACGCCGACGTCACCGCTGCCGCAGTCCAGGGGGCTCTGCACGTGGACCGGCCAGTCGTCGTTGTCGTACCAGCAGTGCGCCGGACACAGTGCCGCCCCGGTCGCGATCGCGAGTTTGGCCGGCCCCGCCGGCATCCGGGTCGGCTCGCCGAAGAAATCGACCTGCACACCAGTGCGGGTGAGGTCGCGTTCGGCCATCAGGCACACCACCCCGCCGTCGCGCAGCCGCTCGCAGAGGACCTCGAAGGCTGGTCTGTCGCCCCCAGACAACGGCAGCACCTCGAACCCGAGCCCCTCGCGGTAATCGATGAACCGCTTGTACAGGGACTCGGGCTTCAGGCGTTCCGCGACGGTGGCGAAGGTGCCGCGCGTCTGCGCCAGCCACACACCTGCCATGTCCCAGTTGCCGCTGTGCGGCAACGCCAGCACGGCTCCACGGCCGGCGGCCACGGCCGCGTCGATGTTGTCAGCGCCAATGAAGGTCTTGTCGATCTTCGCCGCCAGCGCGCGATGGTCCATCGTCGGCAGGCGGAACGCCTCGCGCCAGTAGCGACCGTAGGACTGCAGGGACGCACGCATCAGCTCGCCCGGAACCTCGGCGGGCTGCACACCGATGACGCGGGCCAGGTTCTTGCGCAGCTGTTCGGGGCCGCCGCCCCGGGCCGCGTAGCGGGCACCGGCGTCAAAGGCCCTGCGCGCGGCGAATTCCGGCATCGCCCGCACGGCCATCCACCCGCTCGCGTACGCCCAGTCGGTCGCCTTGCCGGTCACGATGCGACGGGGCGCGCCGAGCACGGAGGTCACGACGCCGCCATTCGGTCCGTGGCGCCGGGTGAGGTCCGGACCGCGTGTATCCGCTGGACGCAGGTGATCATGCTGGCCGCCGCAAGCACCCACATCGCCACGGGCAGCGCCGGCGGCCAGGCGACGAACGGGAAGTCCGACACACCGGCGCCGGCCAGCACGATGATCAGCCGTTCGGGGCGTTCGATGAGGCCGCCGTCGCCGCGCAGCCCGCTGGCCTCGGCGCGGGCCTTGATGTAGGAGATCACCTGCGAGGTGACCAGGCAGATCAACGTCGCCACGGTCAGCAGGTGATCGTGCAGGTGGAACGCGATCCACCACAGCAGCCCGCAGAACACCGCGCCGTCGCTGACGCGGTCGCACGTCGCGTCCAGCACCGCGCCAAACCTGGTGCCGCCGCCGCGTTCTCGCGCCATGGCCCCGTCGAGCATGTCGAACACCACGAAGAACCAGACCACGCAGGCGCCGGCGAACAGCTTGCCCATCGGGAACAGCGTCAGCGCTCCGGCCACCGACGCCACGGTGCCCACAATGGTGATGCCGTCCGGGGTCAGGCCGATCCGCAGCGCCGCCCTGGCGGTCGGCTCGGTGAGCCGCGCGAAAGCCGCCCGAGACAGGAACGGCATTTTGCTCATGAGCTCATTGGTCTTTCGCCCACGCGGTCGCCAGCAGCTGGCGGGTGTCGCGCAGCAACTGCGGAATCACCTTGGAGCCGCCGACAATCGTGATGAAGTTCGCGTCGCCGCCCCACCGCGGCACGACGTGCACGTGCAGGTGTTCGGCCAGCGACCCGCCCGCCGACGTGCCCAGGTTCAGGCCGACGTTGAACCCGTGCGGCCGGGATACGCCCTTGATGACGCGAATCGCCTTCTGGATGAACGCCATCAGCTCCGCGCTCTCGGGCTCGGTGAGGTCCTCCAGCTCGGAGACCCGCCGGTAGGGCACCACCATCAGATGCCCGGGGTTGTACGGGTAGAGGTTGAGCACGGCGTACACGAGTTCGCCGCGGGCCACCACCAGGCCCTCCTCGTCGGGCATCCGCGGGATGTCGGTGAACGGCTGGTCGGCCTTGCCGTTCTCCTGTTTGAGCGGCCCCTCGGCCAGGTAGGTCATCCGGTACGGCGTCCACAACCGCTGCAGATGGTCGCGCTCCCCCACCCCCCGGTCCAGGATGCTTTCTTCGTCGCTCACGCCCCGGCCACCTTCACCAGTTCGGCTGTGGGCGAGGCATTCTCGCGGTCGGTGATCCACTGTGCGATGGCCTCGACCGCGCCCTCGCGCGGCACGCCGTTGAGTTGCGTGCCGTCCCGGAAGCGAAAACTCACCGCCCCGGCCTCGACGTCGCGGTCACCGGCCAGCAGCATGAACGGCGCCTTCTGGCTGGTGTGGTGGGCGATCTTCTTGGCCATCCGATCATCGCTGGCATCGACCTCGGCCCTTATGCCACGTGACTTCAGTTGCGCGGCAACATCTTCCAGGTATGCGACGTGGCCCTCGGCGACCGGGATGCCGACGACCTGGACGGGCGCCAACCAGGCCGGGAATGCGCCCGCGTAGTGCTCGGTGAGCACACCGAAGAACCGCTCGATCGATCCGAACAGCGCCCGGTGGATCAGCACCGGCCGCTGCCGCGACCCGTCGCTGGCGGTGTACTCCAGGTTGAACCGGTCCGGCATGTTGAAGTCCAGCTGGATCGTCGACATCTGCCAATTGCGGCCTAGGGCGTCCTTGACCTGTACCGAGATCTTGGGGCCGTAGAACGCCGCGCCCCCCGGGTCGGGAACCAGTGTGAGGCCGGAAGACTCGCCGACCTCGCGCAGCACCTGGGTGGCCTCGTCCCACACCTCGTCGGAGCCGACGTATTTCTCCGGGTCCTTGGTGGACAGCTCGAGATAAAACTCGTTGAGGCCGTAGTCGGCGAGCAGGTCGAGCACGAAACGCAGCAGCGAGGCCAACTCGTCGCGCATCTGTTCGCGGGTGCAGTAGATGTGCGCGTCGTCCTGCGTCATGCCGCGCACCCGGGTCAGCCCGTGGATCACACCGGACTTCTCGTAGCGGTAGACGCTGCCGAACTCGAAGAGCCGCAACGGAAGTTCGCGGTAGGAGCGCCCGCGTGACCGGTAGATAAGGTGGTGCATCGGACAATTCATCGGCTTGAGGTAGTAGTCCTGCCCGGGCTTGCGTACCGTGCCGTCCTCGTTGTATTCGGCGTCGATGTGCATCGGCGGGAACATGCCCTCGGCGTACCACTCGAGGTGCCCCGACGTGATGTAGAGCTGTTCCTTGGTGATGTGCGGGGTGTTGACGAACTCGTAACCGGCCTCGATGTGCTTGCGGCGCGAGTAGTCCTCGAGCTCGGCCCGCACGATGCCGCCCTTCGGGTGGAAAACCGCTAGGCCGGAACCGATTTCGTCGGGGAAGCTGAACAGATCGAGCTCCACACCCAGCTTGCGGTGGTCGCGGCGCTGCGCTTCCTCGATGAGTTCCATGTGCTTGTCGAGCGCCTCCTGCGACTCCCAGGCGGTGCCGTAGATGCGTTGCAGGCTGGCGTTGGTCTGGTCGCCGCGCCAGTAGGCGGCCGAGCTGCGGGTCAGCTTGAAGGCCGGGATGTGTTTGGTGGTGGGGATGTGCGGCCCGCGGCACAGGTCGCCCCAAACCCGTTCGCGGGTGCGGGGATTGAGGTTGTCGTAGGCGGTGAGCTCGTCGCCGCCGACCTCCATTATTTCGGCCATGTTCTCCGTCCCGACCGACTTGTCGTCGACGAGTTCGAGTTTGTAGGGCTCGTCGGCCAGTTCCTCGCGGGCCTGCTCCTTGGACTCGTAGACGCGGCGGTCGAACAACTGCCCTTCCTTGACGATCTGGCGCATCTTCTTTTCCAGCGCCGTCAGATCCTCGGGCGTGAACGGCTCGGCGACGTCGAAGTCGTAGTAGAAGCCGTCGGTGATGGGCGGCCCGATCCCGAGTTTGGCGTGCGGGAAGAGGTCCTGCACGGCCTGGGCCAACACGTGCGCGGCCGAGTGCCGGATGACACTGCGCCCGTCGTCGGTGTTGGCCGCGACCGGTGTGACTTCGGCGTCGGAGTCGGGTACCCAGCTCAGATCGCGCAGTTTGCCGTCGGTGTCGCGGACCACCACGATCGCGTCGGGCGTGCCCCGCCTCGGCAGACCCGCCTCACCGACCGCCGACGCCGCGGTGGTCCCGGCAGGAACCCGGATCGGGGCTGCCAGGTCGGACTGTGCGGGGGCGCTCATGGGGTCGGGTCTCCACGGGGTTCGGGTGTCTTTCGATCTTGCTTGTGGTCCAGGCCATGCTATCGGGGGGCATCGGTCAGGGCTGGCCAGGCTTGAGCCGTACGAACAGCGCGTCGGCCTCGGCCAACAGGGTTTCGCCGTCGCTTAGCCGGCCCGACACGAAGATCTTGCGGCCGTCCTCCCGGTCGACGCCCGCGTCGAACTGCAGCTCTTTTTCGATCGGCACGATATGGCGGTAATCGATCTTCAGGTAGGCGGTGCGCTGGCGCCGGCTGCCGGTGACGAGCACGGTCGTCAGGCCGAGCACCGTGTCGAACAGCATCCCGAGGGACCCGCCGTGCACAGCGCCGTTGCGGCCCAGATGAAATCGGGCGAATCGCGCCCAGCCCTGGACGCGGCCGTCCGCGGTCCTGCTGGCGGACATCGGAATGGTGAGAACATTGCCACGCATCGGCAGGTCCATGCGCCGGCCCGACGGGGCGTGCCATTCGTCGGCGTCGAACGGACTGAGCAACTCCGAGACCTTGGTCAGCATGTCGGCGGCCTGGGCGATCACCTCGTCGGGCGCATCGACGGCGCGGGCGTGATCCTGCAGTTTGCGCACCGCCTCGACGAAACGGCCGTAGTCCGGCCCACCCTTGGTCGTGGGTTCGGGCGGGTTGAATCCGCCGCCAGCATGTCCGGCCACCAGGACACCGTATTAGGTGCCTTAATAATCGGGCGAGCGACCGGTGCTACTACCCGTGCTGGCCGTCCGAGCCCTTGCCGCCGCCGTTGTATCCGATGCCGCCTGTGCCACCACCCCCGCCGGCGCTGCCGCCTCCGCCGCCGTTGTTGCCATGGGTGCCGCCCAGGGCGCCGGGTCCGCCCGCGCCGCCGTTGGCGCCGCTGCCACCGGCACTGCCGTCGCTGCCGAGGCCGGTAGTCGCGTACCCGCCGCCACCACCACCGCCATCGGTGCCGACACCTCCTGCGCCACCGCCACCGCCGTGACCCACGACGGGACCGCCGGCGGTGGCGCTACCGCCCGCGCCACCGCTGCCGCCAGTTGTAGTGGCAGAACCGCTTGCACCGCCACCACCACCGCCACCGGCGGCAGCGGCGCTCTGGAGGGCGAGTGCGGCCGCGCCACCCCCGCCGCCGCCACCGCCGATGCCGCCGGTCGCGCCGGCGGCGCCGGCACCGACGCCGCCGCTCCCACCAACGCCGCCCGATCCGATGGCCCCGCTGGCCGTCGGGGTCTGAGCACCGCCGCCGCTGCCGCCGGATCCGCCTGCACCGCCGTTACTGCCGGTGCCGCCGCTGCCGCTACCCGTGCCGGCGTCTCCCCCGGTCCCGCCTGCACCGCCGCCGCCACCGCCACCACCGAGAACTTCGTTGTTGAAGTTCGTGGCCGAGTCGGCGCCGCCGCTGCCGCCATTGCCGCCGGCGCCGCCGGCGCCGCCGTTGCCGTTGGTCCCGCCGCTGGGGGTTCCGCCGCCGGCGCCGCCGGCCCCGCCCTTGCCGGCGTTGCCGCCCTGACCGCCCTGGCTTCCGTCGGCGCCGCTGCCGTCGGCGCCCGCGCCGCCGTTGCCGCCGTTCCCACCGACGCCGCCGTTGCCGGCGGTGCCACCGGAACCACCGGCGCTGCCCCCGTGACCGCCCGCGCCCCCGACGCCGCCGTTGGAGCCGGCTGCGCCCGCGGTGGCCCCGACGGCTCCGACCGCACCGTTGCCGCCATGCCCCCCGTTGCCGCCGGTGCCCGCATGACCCACCGCGCCCGCGTTGCCCACTCCGCCGCCCGCCGCGCCACCCGCACCGGCGTCACCGCCGCTGCCGCCGGCACCGCCGGCCTGCCCGACCCCCGCCCCCGTGGCACCGCTGTGGCCGCCGCCGCCGACACCGCCGTTGCCGCCCAGGCCGCCATTGCCATTGGTGCCGCCGGCGCCCGCGGAGCCCCCCCGGCCGCCGTTGCCGCCTGCGCCGCCGGCGAAGCCGCCGCCGCCGTTGACGAGCCCCGGGGATCCGCCCCCGCCATTACCACCGTTGCCGCCGTTGCCGGCCACACCGTCATCGCCAGCCATACCGGCGTCGCCCACACCTGCGCCGGTCGCCCCCCCGGCACCAGCATCACCGCCGTTGCCGCCGTTGCCCCCGGCCTGCCCGACGCCGAGGAATCCCGCCGAACCGTCGGCGCCGTGGCCGCCGGCACCTCCGGCGCCGCCCGCACCGCCATTGCCGTTGGTGCCGCCATTACCCGCGCTGCCGCCTTGGCCACCGGCACCGCCCGCGCCACCCCTAAAGCCGTTGTCGCCGAATGCTTCTCCCATGTCGCCACTGCCACCGGCACCACCGACTCCGCCTTGACCGCCGGTGCCCGCGGCGCCCGAAGCCCCGTGCGCTGCCAAGACTCCGCCGGACCCGGCCGCCCCGCCAGCCCCGGCGTTGCCACCGTGGCCGCCGTCACCCCCCGCCCCGCCAGGCACATTCGAAAACGAGCCGTCAGCGCCCGCCCCACCAGGGCCACCGAGTCCCCCGTTACCACCAACGCCGCCGTTCCCAGCGACACCGCCCCACAGGGCCTTGTTGGCGCCACCGCTACCGGCGCTGCCGCCGGCCCCGGCGTCCCCGCCGGCGCCGCCGTCGGCACCGGCGTACATGAGGTCGCCGTCGGGGCCCTCTGCACCGCCCCCGCCGTTGCCGCCCGCCCCGCCGTGACCGCCCGCGCCGTGCAGCGAGAACAGCTGCCGATTGGCCCCGCCGTCCCCGCCGTTTCCGGCGGTGCCGCCGATGTTGCCGCCGAACCCGCCGCTGTCACCGCCGGCGCCCCCAACCCCACCGTTACCGCCGGCCCCGCCACCGCCACCGATCAGCCCATTGACCCCGCCGGCCCCGCCGTTGCCGCCCGCCCCGCCGTCGGCGAAGACACCCTTCCCGCCGCCACCGCCAGCACCGCCGTTACCGCCCGCGCCCCACAGGCCCGCCGCCCCGCCGGCACCGCCGTCACCGCCCGCCCCGCCGGCGAAGCCGGACGGGCTGTACCCGGCGCCGCCATCGCCGCCGTTGCCGATCAACCACCCGCCGGCCTCACCGGCCAAACCATCTGGGTGCGCTGACGTGCCGGGCGCCCCCGCGGCGCCATTGACGAACAACGAGCGTCCCGTCAGCTCTTCGACCGGGGAAAAGATCCCGAAGGGCTGGGCCGCATCGACCACGGCCGTCAACGGATCCGACACCGCAGCCGCATTGGCCGCCTCCGCGGCCGAATACCACCACCCCCCAGACTTCAGCGCCTGCACAAACCGCCCATGAAACAGCCCTGCCCGCGCACTGAGGGCCTGATACGCATCGGCGTGCCCGCCGAACAGCGCAGCCACGGCCGCCGACACCTCGTCGGCCGCGGCCGGTAGCACCGCCGTAAGGCCTGCCGCAGCCGCGTTCGCCACGCTGAGGTCCGATCGGATGCTCTGCAGATCCGTTACCGCCGCCATCAAAATCTCGGGCTCCGCGATCACAAAGGACATCACTGCCTCCTGCCGCCCCGGCTGCCCAGCAAACCCGAGCTCGTATCGAGCGCATTAGTACGCAGGCGATTCATGCAAATCTCATCGGAACCGGTTTACGCGTGCTGCCCGTCGGCGCCGCCGCCGCCCACCAGGCTGCCCGGCGCACCGACGCCGCCGCCGCCATTGGCGCTGCCGCCTTTGCCTCCGCTGTTGCCGGGCGTTCCCACACCGCCGCCGGCGCCGGCTGCTCCGCCGTTAGGGCCGCTGCCGCCGGCTCCGCCGTCGCTGCCCTGACCGGGGTTGATGTTGACGACGCCACCGCCCCCGCCGCCGCCGTCGACGCCGACGCTGCCCGGCCCACCCGCGCCGCCGCCGGCCGTGACGATGGGGCTGGTGGCGATGGCGCCGCCACCGGCGCCGCCGCTGCCGCCGAGGGTGGTGGCGTTGCCGCCACCACCGCCACCGCCGCCGCCACCACCACCGGCGTGGCTCTGGTAGGCGCCACCACCGGCGCCACCGCCACCACCGCCGCCGCCGATGCCGCCGGTCCCGCCGGTGGCGGTGGCGCCACCGCCACCGCTTCCTCCATGGCCGCCCGATCCGGTGGCCGCGCCCACGCCCGTGCTCTGGGCTGTGGCGCCGGTCCCGCCGCTTCCGCCACTGCCGCCGGTGCCTCCGGTTCCGCTGGTTCCGCTGCCGGTCCCGGCGTCACCGCCAGTTCCGCCGGCGCCGGCGCCGCCGCCACCACCGCCGGTGACGTCGTTGCTGGAACTCGTGGCCGAGTTGGCTCCGCCGTCCCCGCCGTCGCCGCCGAGGCCGCCGCCGCCGCCG
The DNA here is from genome assembly GCA_963758775.1 of uncultured Actinomycetota bacterium. Taxonomy (GTDB): domain Bacteria; phylum Actinomycetota; class Actinomycetes; order Mycobacteriales; family Mycobacteriaceae; genus Mycobacterium. The sequence continues at coordinate 327,359 of CAVWWU010000004.1, read as the reverse complement.
TTGCCGTTGATTCCGCCGTTGGGGGTGCCGCCGCCGGCGCCTCCGGCGCCACCTTGACCGCCGTTGCCGCCCTGGCCGCCGGCGGTCTCGTCGTGGCCGGTCCCGGCGGCGCCATTGCCGCCGGCACCGCCCGTCCCACCGGTGCCGCCGGCGCCCGCGCTGCCGCCGGGGCCTCCGGCGTCGCCACCGTGACCGCCGGCGCCGCCTGCGCCGCCGTGAAAGCCCGTGCCGCCGGCCGTGGCCCCTACGGCTCCGGCGGCACCGTTGCCGCCGTGGCCGCCGCTGCCCCCGTTACCCGCATGGCCCGCGGTGCCCGTCGCGCCCGCCCCGATTCCGGCCGCACCACCGGTACCGCCGTCGCCGCCGTTGCCCCCGGTGCCGCCGACCTGGCCGGCACCCGCACCCGTCGCGGTGCTGTGGCCGGCGCCGCCGGCGCCGCCGTTGCCGCCCTGACCGCCATTGCCGTTGTGGCCGCCTTCACCCGAGCTGCCACCCTGGCCGCCGGCGCCGCCGTCACCGCCGGCAAAACCGTTGCTGCCGTTGACGAATGCCGCGGCTCCGGCCCCGCCGTTACCGCCGTCGCCGCCGTTGCCGCCGAGTCCGGCGTGACCGGCGTGACCCGCGGCACCGGTGCCGTCGCCGGCCGCCCCCCCGGCACCGCCGTTGCCGCCGTTGCCGCCGGCGCCACCCGCCTGCCCGGCGCTGAGCAGGCCCACGGAACCGTCACCGCCGGCGCCGCCGGAACCGGCGTCGCCACCCACGCCGCCGTCGCCGTTGGCGCCGGCCGTGCCGCCCAGCAGCGCACGATTAGCGCCGCCGGCACCTCCGTTGCCCGCATTGCCGCCGTCACCGCCGGCGCCGCCGGCCATACCGGCGTTGCCGCTGTTGTCGACGCCGGCCGCGCCGGCTCCGCCATCGCCGGCGTCGCCGCCGTGGCCGCCCACGCCGTTCAGTGAAAAGAGCTGCCGGTTCGCCCCGCCGGCGCCGCCGTTACCACCGGCGCCGCCGTTAGCCCCGCCGGGCGCGGCGTCACCGCCGAACCCGCCGGCCCCACCGTTGCCGCCGGCGCCGCCGCCGAGCAGCCCATTCGCACCGCCGGCCCCACCAGCACCCGCGTTCGCGCCGGTCCCGCCGTCACCGCCGGCGCCGCCGTTACCGCCGGCGCCCCACAGGCCAGCCGCCCCGCCGGCCCCACCGGCACCGCCGCCCCCACCGGCCGCGCCGGGGCTGTAGCCGGCGCCGCCATCCCCGCCGTTGCCGATCAGCCAGCCGCCGGCCCCACCGGCACCGCCGCTGGGGTGGGTCGCGGTGCCGGGCGCCCCGGCGGCCCCGTTGACGAACAACGAGCGCCCCGTCAACATCTCAACCGGCGAAAAGACCCCAAACGGCTGCGCCGCATCAACCAAGGCCGTCAACGGGTCGGCGTTGGCTGCTTCGGCGGCCGAATACGCCAAGCCACCCGAGTTCAACGCCGCGACGAACTGGTCGTGCAAGAGCCCCACCCGCGCGCTGAGCGCCTGATAGTGCTGCCCGAAGTCGCCGAACAATGCGGCAACCGCTACTGACACCTCGTCGGCGGCCGCGGCCTCCACCGCCGTTGTCGACCCTGCCGCCGCCGAATTGGCCGCACTCAGCGTCGAACCGATAGCCGCCAGATCCGTCGTAGCCGTCGCCAGCGCGCCCGGCGTCACCAACACAAACGACATTCGCGTGCCCTCCCTGGACCCTTGCGACCACTGGGGTTCGCCACTTAGTCGAAAGTGTGGGTCTCAGGTCGAGCGCGAACTATAGGGAGATTTCCCTATTTTGCTGCCGCGCCGGCGTTCGCCAGCGTCTCGAATTCCTCGTCGCTGAGCGTGATTTCGGCCGCGGCGACGTTCTCCTCCAGGTGCGCCACCTTGGACGTGCCCGGGATCGGCAACATCACCGGCGAGCGCTTCAGCAACCACGCCAGCGCCAGCTGCCCCGCCGACGCGTCATGCTCGGCGGCGATGCGCTGCAGCGGGCTGTCCGGGGCGGACAGTGGCCCACCGCCCAGCGGGAACCACGGGATGAAGCCGACGCCCTGGCTGGTGGCGTAGTCCAGCAGGGGTTCGGAGTTACGGGCCGACAGGTTGTACATGTTCTGCACCGAGACAATCTCGGTGACCTCCTGCGCGGCCTTGAGCTGGTCGACGTCGATCTCGGACAGACCGATGTGGCGGATCTTGCCTTCGTTCTTCAACGTGAGCAGTTCGCCGACCTGGTCTGCGAGCGGGAAGTTCGGGTCGATGCGGTGCAGCTGGAACAGGTCGATGGTCTCGACGGCCAGGCGCCGCAGACTCATCTCGAGTTCCTGGCGCAGGTAGCTCGGATTGCCCAGCGGGATCCAGATGTCGGGACCGGTCCGCAGCAGTCCCGCCTTGGTCGCGATCACCACCCCGTCGTAGGGATACAGCGCCTCGCGGATGATGTCCTCGGAGATGTAGGGGCCGTAGGAGTCCGCGGTGTCGATGAAGTTCACACCCAACTCGACGGCGCGCCGCAGCACCCGCACGCACTCGTCGCGGTCGGCGGGTGGGCCCCACACGCCCTTGCCGGTCAGGCGCATCGCGCCGAAGCCGAGTCGGTTGACGGTCAGATCACCGCCGAGAGTGAAAGTTCCGGATGCTGAAGCGAGGGTTTGTGTCGTCACTTCTACGACCGTACGCCGCGACGGCGCCCGCGCATCTCGGCGCGCATGGCAAGCTGGCTGCGTGGACCTACAAGCGCTCGAGGAACTGCCGCTGACCTACTCGGAGGTGGGCGCCACCGCGTCGGGCGAGCTGCCCGGCGGATATCGGCACCTGGCGCACTCGGCTCAAATCGGCACGGGGCGAGAGCGTTTCGAGCAGGCGGCCAACGCGGTGATGCACTGGGGCATGCAGCGCGGCTCCGGGCTGCGGGTGCGGGCCAGCTCCGAGAAGGTCGAAGTCTCCACCGTGGTGGTGGTCACCATGATGGGGTTCCTGCGGGCACCGTGCCGCGTCGTCTACGTCGTCGACGAACCCGATATCCGCGGGTTCGGCTACGGCACCCTGCCGGGCCATCCGGAATCCGGCGAGGAACGGTTCGCGGTCCGCTACGACCCCGCCACGTCGGCGGTCTTCGCGGAGGTGACGGCGTTCTCGCGGCCGGGAGCCTGGTGGAGCAAGGCCGGCGGGCCCTTTGTCGTACTGGCGCAACGGGTTATCGCCAAGCGCTATCTGCGCGCGGTGTGAGTTGGCCCCAGCGACGGAGCAACTTCTCCGCGCCCGAGCACATCGTCTCGATGACGTCGCCCACCGACGCGTCGTCGTTGATCATCCCGACCGCCTCTCCGGCGGTGACGGGGGCGACGCGGCGGTCGTCGGCGGCGATCGAGGCCGCCAGTTCGTCGTGGGCCGGCCGGTCGGTGGCCAGCGCGTCCTCCTTACCGCTCCAGCGCTCCAGGAAGTCGTTGGCCAGCACGCGCGACGGGAAGTGCGCGGGCCAGGGGCGGTCCTGGGCGACGTCGAAGACCCGGGTGACTCTGGTGTCTGTCGCTGCGGCCGCGATGAGCGCCCGACGGCTGCCGTCGCCGGTGAGCGCTTCCGGGCACGCCGCCAGGCGGGTACCCACCCACGCACCGCTGGCGCCCGCGGCCAGCACCGCCGCCAGGCTGCGGGGCGAGGCGATTCCGCCGCCGGCGAGCACTGGCACCGAGACGGCATCCAACACGGTGTCCAGCAACGGCAACATCGCGAGCTTCACCTCGCCGTGCCCGCCGCCCTCGGACCCCCGCGCGACCAGGATGTCGACGCCCTCGTCGACCGCCCGCCGGGCCCCGGCGCTATCGTAAACCTGTGTGACGGTGGGGATTCCGGCGTCGTGCGCCTTGCCGACCCAGGACCAGTCGGTGGAGAAGCTCACCGACAGCAGGGCGGGCCCGGCGGCCAAGGCCTCGTCCAGCAGCCCCGCCTCGTTGCGCATCACCCAGTCGACCAAGCCGATCCCGAAGGTCCCGCGCACGTGCCGCAGCTCGGTGTGGAGCAACTCCGTGTTCGCGACGCTGCCCAGGCCGACCATGCCCAGGCCGCCGGCCGCGGTGACCGCGGTGGCCAGCCGCCCGCCCGCCACTCCCCCCATCGGCGCGTTGACTATCGGCACCCGCAGGCCGAAACTCGTCGACCAGGGCGTGGATAGCGTCATCAGTGCGCGGCGCCGGGCTGCGATTTCAGCACGGTCAGCATGATCACCGAGTCCTCCACCGCGTGCAGGGCGTGCCGCTCGAGCGGAATGGCGACGTAGTCGCCGGTCTTGCCGTCCCACGCGTCGGCTCCGGCGGTCAGGCGCACGTGACCCTCCAGCACCTGCAGCGTCGCCTCGCCGGGGCTGTCGTGTTCCGACAAATCGTGCCCGGCGAGCAGGGCCAGCACGGTCTGGCGCAGTTCGTGAGTGTGCCCACCGTGAACGGTGTGCGCCGCGCGTCCGCTGTGCGACTGGCGCGCTTCGGCGAGCTTTTCGGATGCCAGGGTGGTGAGCGAAATGGATTCCATCGACGGTTCCTTTGGTCTAAGGGTCAACCCGCAAGTAGCAGTATCCCCGCCACCACCAAAGCAATCGCCTTGACCGTCTCCAATCCGATGTACACGTAATGAGCGTGGGAGCGCGGCGCGTCGTGGCCCGCGAGTACTTGGTCGGAGCGCCGGGTCAACCGGGGACGCACCGCGACGAGCTGAACCGCCAGCGCGGCGAGCACGACGGAGTACGCCGCGGTGATGCGCGCTGGTGTCGGACCTGCCACCACCACCGCAAGGATGACGAGCGCGAACCCGACCTCGACAGTGTTCAGCGCACGGAAGACGAGACGGCCGATGCCCAGCCCGATCTGCAGCGTCACGTTGGGTGCGCGAAATTTCAGCGGGGCTTCCAGAAAAGAGATGGCCAACACCATGCCCAGCCAGACGAAGGTCAGCGCGACGACGATCGCCTGCCCGGCGTTCACTCAGGCTCTTCCTCTGCCGCTCCGACCGCCCTCAGATGGGCCAGACATAGGTCCGGTTCGACGAACGGCTCGAGCCTGTCGACGGTGACGGGCGCACCGCAGGTCTCCATGGCTCCTTGCATCACCCCGAGGTGTATCTGGCACACCACCTCGGTCTGGCTTTCGGCGATTTCCAGGAACGGGCAGTGTCGCAGGCCGATCTGCGTCTGCTCCCCGCCGTTGCGGCGCTCGGGCGCGAATCCGATCGCATCGAGGACCCCGACAAGTTGGTCGACCGCCTCGTCGGCGTCGCCGATCGCACCCTCCGGCGGCGCCATTCCGAGCCCCCACAGCCGCCCCGCGGCCCGCGCCTTGACACCCGGATTGCGTTCATTGGCGAGAGCCGCGCACAGGACCTCAGCGAGCAGCCGGTAGTGCCGCGTCCCGCCGCGATCCATCTGCCGGACCGCCTGGAACATCAGCGGCGGCCGCCCGGGCCCTTTGCGGTCCGGCGCGACCTGCTCCACCTGGCCGTCGCCGACGAGCACCTCGAGGTGGAACCGGACGGTGTTGGCATGCACGTCCAGCTCGCCGGCGATTGCCAGGATGCTCATCGGGTTTGCCGACGCCCGCAGCAGGCGAAGCACCTCACGGCGGCGGCCCGCGGATTCTCTGTCCGAGATCTCGCTCACGCTCCTACAGCTTTATCGGCAGTGGGCAGACCTGCCCGGGGGGCCACCCGGCAGGCTTTGGGTAGATCGCCTCATAATGGCCTGTGAGCAGCACGAGCGCATTCCAGAGGCTATCGGAGCTTTACACTAGTCCAATTGTAGGATTTCGCAATTCGGATAAATCCTTTGGCTAGACGAACCGCCGCCGGAGCATGCGTTGCGCCCGATCGAGGCTGTCGTCGATCAGGCGATCGGTGCTGCCCAGGAAGGTCTCAGACGGCGCCTTACCGGCGAGATCGGCGATGGCGCGTTGTTCGCCAAGGACATCCGTGCGACGCAGATTTTCGGCCATCGCGTCCGGGTGCACCTGGAGCCCTGCCAGCAATTCGGCGCACTGTGCTCCTGCGACGACGGTCCGCCGCGCCAGCGTGCGCAGGGTGTCCCCTTCGGCATGCCAAGCGCCGTCGGGGCGTTCGTCGTTGGCCAGCGCGGCGGCGGTGTGCAGGGTCGCGGCCAGTTGCGGAGCCGATAGGGCCGCGCGGCGCAGCAGAATCGCCAGCACAGGGTTGCGTTTGTGCGGCATCGAGGAGGATCGGCCGCGTTTTTCGGTGGCGGGTTCGCTGAGTTCCGCGATCTCCGGCCGCGTCAGAGTGACCACGTCCGAGGCGACCCGGCCCCACGAGTCGGTACACGTGACGAAGGCGTCCGCGGCTGCGGTGACCGGCGTCCGCGTGGTGTGCCACGGCTGTCTAGTGCTCAACCCGAGAGCCGTTGCGGTGCTTTGGATCACGCCGTCGCAGACCTCAGCGGGATCCGCAGCGCCGGTCAGCGTGGCCAGCTCCGTTAGTGCGGACCGCGTCCCGACGGCCCCCCCGATCTGGATCGGGGTTTCCAGCGCGACGAGCCGTTCCCACGCGTCGACGAGGCCGTTCAACCAGCCGGCCGCCTTGGCGCCGAACGTGGTGGGTGCCGCGTGCTGGGTGAGGGTGCGCGCCACCATGGGCGTGGCCCGGTGCGAAGCCACGAGCAAGGACAGCGCCGCGACCTGTTCGCCGAGTTGCGCCGCAACTTGGGCCACCACGGCGCGCACGCCCAGCATCAAGCTGGTGTCCACGACGTCCTGGCTGGTCAGTCCGCGATGGATCCACGCGGCGACCGCGGGGGCGCTGCGCTCGCGCAGTTGCGCGACCAGCCCGATCACCGGGTTGCCACCGTCCTCGGCGGTCAGCGCGAGCAACTCGCAATCGTGCTCGCCCACCACCTGCGCCAGGTCGACGCCCGCACACTCGGGCGGCGCCAGGCCGGCCGCGGACAGGGCGCGCAACCACACCGTCTCCACCGTGACCATCGACCCCAACAGCGCCCGGTCGGTCATGTGCTCCCCGGCGCGGTGGTCCCCGGGCCACAACAGGTTGGTCATCGCCGCTCGTCCCGATAGGCCAGGAACACGGTCTCGTTCGGGCCTTGCAAATGGATGTCAAAGCGATAATCCGTTCGGCCCGAAGCGCTCTCGGCGACACACAGCAGCGCGGCCCGTCGGCGGGCGTCGACCCCGGCCAGCAGCGGGTCGGCGTCCGGGTCGACGTCGGGCAGGTAGGCGCGGGTGAACAGCCGGTTCAGTAGCCCGCGCGCGAACACGGTGATCGCGAAGAACGGCGGACGCGAGGTCGCCGCACCGGGTGCCACCGTGGTGAAGCCGTAGCGCCCGTCCGCGTCGGTCGCCGCTCGGCCGAACCCGGTGAAGCCGGTGGAGCCGTCCCGGCGCAGCGAGCCGGACGCGCACGGGATGCGGCCTGCCCCGTCGCGCTGCCAGAGTTCGATCAGCGCGTCGGGAACGCCCACCCCCGCGCCGTCGTACACCGTGCCGCGCAACCGCACGGCGTCCGCGTCCAAGGCGTTCACTAAATCGCCGCCACCGGGATAAGGCAACCCAAGGCCGAAGAAGGGGCCCACGGTTTGTCCTGGGGTGCAAGCTAATTCGGTCATGCTCCGGTCCAGGTCCTCCCCGGCCCGGACAGCACGATGTCCCACCGGTAGCCGGTCGCATACTCCGGCTCGGTCAGGTCGTGGTCGTAGCGCGCGATCAGGCGTTGGCGCGCCGCGGGATCGACGACGGATTGAAAGATGGGATCGAGATCGAACATCGGGTCGCCCGGAAAGTACATCTGGGTGACCAGCCGCTGCGTGAAAGCGGTTCCGAAGAGCGAGAAGTGGATGTGCGCGGGCCGCCACGCGTTGCGGTGATTGCGCCACGGATAGGGGCCGGGCTTGATCGTGAGAAAGCGGTAGGTTCCGTCCGGCCCGGTCAGGCAGCGGCCTGCGCCGGTGAAATTCGGGTCGAGCGGAGCTGGGTGCTGGTCTAGCTGGTGGCGGTAGCGGCCGCTGGCGTTGGCCTGCCAGACTTCGATCAGCTGACCCGCCACCGGCAGGCCCGACCCGTCGAGCACGCGCCCGGTCACGATGATGCGTTCCCCGATCGGCTCGCCCGCATGCCCGGCCGTCAGGTCGGCGTCGACCGGGTCGACGTCCTTAAGGCCGAAGCACGGCGCCGCGCGCTCGACTTCCTCGGGATCGACGCTCATCAGGGGGTTCTTCGGGTGGCGCAGCGCGCTGCTGCGGTAGGGCGGATAGTCGAGACGCGGTTCGAGTCCGCTACCCGTGTGGCGGTATTCGGCTGCGACGGCGGCGATCTCCGCCGTGATCTCACCCTGCGACGCGACACGCTCCGGTGCGGCCCTCACGAATCGTGACGGTACCCCCTCCCCGCTTGCGCCCTTGGCACAACGCGGTAGCTTCGGCGCTGTGATTACCGGGGCCTTCCTCGCCGAATCGGCGACGGTGGTGAACAACAAACTCAGCGTGTCGGGCGGCGTGCTGTCCGGATTCAAGGTCGGACCGGACCGGCAGGTCAAGTTCATGCTGGTGCTGCTCACCCAGAGCGAAACGGATAATCCCGTCCGCGAGGTCGTCGTCGAGATCATGCCGCCGACCGACGCCGAGCCGCTGACCATCGAATATGAGCTGCCCGAGGCGGCGGCCGGGGGCGAGATCGGGTTCGCGTTCTTCAATGTCGAGGTGCGGCTGCCCACCGACGGCCGATGGGTGTTCGTGGTGACCTGCGGCGCCGGAGTCACGTCGCTTCCGCTGAGCGTGACCAGCTGATTCGCTGGATTCTCGACTGCGCGGTCACCCGGAAGGATATTTACACAACTCCGATTGTGAAAACAATCGCACCCGAGAAGTAATTCTTCTGGCCAGAAGCTTGTTCTGCATAGCAGAATATGTGCGTGAGTCCGTCGACTGAGTTAATCGAGAACGTCCGGCGCGGGATGATCCCCGCGCACATCTACAACGACGAGGAACTCTTCACATACGAAAAGGACCGTCTCTTCAACCGGGCGTGGATTTTCGTCGGCCATGAATCGGAGATCCCCCAGGACGGCGACTACGTCGTGCGCCGCGTCCTCGACGATTCGTTCATCATCACCCGCGGTTCGGACGGCCAGGTGCGCGCGTTGTTCAATATGTGCCTGCACCGTGGCATGCAGGTGTGTCGCGCCGAGATGGGCAACGCCTCCAACTTCCGCTGCCCCTACCACGGCTGGTCCTACCGCAACGACGGCCGGCTCACCGGCCTCCCGTTCCACCGCGACGCCTACGGCGGCGACGAGGGGCTCCCGAAGGACAACCAAAGTCTTTTACCCGCACCGAATTTCGCGAGTTACAACGGTCTGCTGTTCATCAGCATGGACCCGAAGGCCGAGCCGCTGGCCGACTTCCTCGGCGACTTCAAGTTCTATCTCGACTTCTACACCAAGCAGAGCGCGCACGGCGTACAGCTGCGGGGACCGCAGCGCTGGCGGATCAAGGCGAACTGGAAGATCGGCGCCGAGAACTTCGCGGGCGACATGTACCACACGCCGCACACCCACGCGTCGATCGTCGACATCGGCCTGTTCCGCGAACCAAAAGCCCAGAAGCGTAAGGACGGCGCCACCTACTGGGCGCACCGCGGCGGCGGGACGACCTACAAGCTGCCGCCCGGCGGCTTCGACGAGCGGATGCGCTACGTCGGCTACCCCGACGAGATGATCGCCCGCATCAAAGACGTCTGGACGCCGCAACACCAGCAGATGGTCGGCGACGACGGGTTCATGATCTCGGCCGCCACCTGCTTTCCGAACCTGAGCTTCGTGCACAACTGGCCCAAGGTTCGGGACAGGCAAGACCAGAACGACGAAACCCTGCCGTTCATCTCGATTCGGCTGTGGCAGCCCATCAGTGCGAACGAGACCGAGGTGTGCTCGTGGTTCGCGGTTGACTCGGCCGCCCCCGAGCAGTACAAGAAAGACTCGTACAAGGCCTATTTGATGTGCTTCGGGTCGACCGGCATGTTCGAACAGGACGATGTGGAGAACTGGGTGTCGTTGACCACCACCGCCGGCGGCTCGATGGCGCGACGGCTACTGCTCAACAGCCGCATGGGCCTGCTCGCCGACGACCGCCCGGTGATCGACGCGCTCTCGCCCGACGCGTTCCACGGACCGGGCCGCGCACAGGTCGGCTACAACGAGCACAACCAGCGCGAGTTGCTCAAGTTGTGGGCGGAGTACGTGGCATGAGAAAAGCATTGCCTTTTAACGACACTCGCCATCTGGAAGCGCATCAGTTCCTGGTCGACGAGGCCTACCTGCTCGACGCCCAGCAGTACGAGCAGTGGCTGGACACCTTGAGCGACGACATCCGCTACGTCATGCCGGTGCGCGTCACCACCGCACGCGGCGCCGGCTTTGACAGCTCCCCCGGGATGGCCCACTTCGACGAGGACAAATACTCGCTGAGCCAGCGCGTCGCGCGGTTCGCCACCGAGCACGCGTGGACCGAGGACCCACCGTCGCGCCTGCGCCATTTCATCACCAACGTGCGCACCTTCGCCTCGGAAGATCCCGCCGACGACGAGCAATTGGAAGTCGAATCGGCCGAGTTGCTGTTCCGCAGCCGCGGCGACGTCAACGAGAGCGCCCTGGTGTCCTGCGGCCGCGAGGACGTGCTGCGCCGATCCGGCGATTCGTGGAAGTTGGCCCACCGCAAGATCACTGTCGACGAGGCGGTGTTGCGCATGCAGAACCTGGCGGTATTCCTGTGAACCCCGATCTCGAGCGGTTGCTAGAGGGTGCGGTGGCCGAACCTCTCACCGTGGCAAACGAATTCGCCGAAGTGCAGGTGCGCCGGGTGGATACCCGCAACGGATCGCGGCTGCTGATTGTCGCGCCCCGAACCGGGCAGTGGATCAGCCTGGACGCGCTCGAGGTGGAGGCATTGACCCGGCAGAACACCCGTACGCTGACGGCCATGGTCGGCAACGCACATGGCCCGCTCCTGCCGGACCCCGAAACCGAGCCAGAACCATGACGGATTGGCTGCACGGCAAGCGCACCCTGGTGGTGGGCGGCGGCTCCGGCATCGGGCGGGCGGTCGTCGACACCTTCCGCGCCGAAGGCGCCAGACTCATTGTGCTGGAACGGGACCGGGGCAAGTGCGACAGACTCCGCGAGGAGTTTCCCGGAATACCGGTGGTCGAGGGCGACGCCGTCACCCGCGACGCCAACGAGCACGCCGTCAAGGTCGCGGTGGATTCCTACGGTGGCCTCGACACGCTGGTCAACTGCGTCGGGGTCTTCGACTTCTACAAGGGCGTTGACGACCTGGACGCCGACGACCTCGCCACCGCGTTCGACGAGATGTTTCGCACCAACGTGTTGAGTCATCTGCAATCGGTGAAGGCCGCGGTGCCGTCGCTGCGTGCGGGCTCCGGACCCTCGATCGTGCTCACCGAATCCGCGTCGTCGTACTACCCGGGCCGCGGCGGCGTGCTTTACGTGTCCTCGAAGTTCGCCGTGCGCGGGCTGGTCGCATCGCTGGCGCGCGAGCTGGCGCCCGCGATCCGCGTCAACGGGGTGGCGCCGGGCGGCACGCTGAACACCGATCTGCGCGGCCTGGCCAGCCTCGGGCTCGACGAGGTCCGCCTCGACGAAACCCCCGACCGGGCCCGCGACATGGCCGCGCGCACGCCGCTGCACGTTGCGTTGTCCGGCGAAGACCACGCATGGGCATTCGTGTTTCTGGCCTCCGACCGGTCGCGCGGGATCACCGGCGAGACCATCCACCCGGACGGCGGATTCGGTTTGGGCGCAACGCGATGACGCAACTTGACGAGCAACGCGCGCTGGTGGCCCAAGCCTGCCGGGTCGCCGCCGCCCGCGGCCTGGTCGACGGCATCCTGGGCCACCTGAGTCTGCGCATCGACGAGGACCACCTGCTCATCCGCTGCCGCAGCGACACCGACACCGGGGTCGCCTTCACCCGCCCCGGCGACATCCGGCTCATCGCGTTCGACGGCAGCCCCGGCGCCGACGGCGAACTCGACGGCTACCGACTTCCCAACGAGCTGCCCATCCACGTCGAGACCCTGCTGGCTTACCCGGATTACCGGGCCGTCGCGCACCTGCACCCGCCGGCCGTCGTGGCCGCGGACCTCGCGGGCATCGACATCCGGCCGATCTACGGCGCCCACGACATTCCCGGAGCATGGCTGGCGCGCCGCGGCGTGCCGGTCTACGAGCGGGCCGTGCTGATCCGAAACTCCGCGCTGGGCCAGGAAATGGCGGCGGCGATGCGGGGCGCTCCGGTGGTGATCTGCCGCGGCCACGGGATCACCAGCGCGGCGGCCAGCGTCGAGCAGGCGGTGCTGCAGGCGATCAGCCTCGACGCGCTGGCGCGGATGTCGTTGCACGTCCGCGCGGCCGGCGGCACCCTGCGCGACATCGACGACGCCGACTGGGATGACCTGCCCGACCTGGGTCCCGCCTTCACCGCCGATGCGGCCTGGCGGCACGAGGTGGCTCGGCTCGATCAGCCGAGCTGATCGCCAATCTCCTTGGCCGCCTTAATAAGTGCGGCGGCCACCGCAGAGTATTGCGAATCATTCAGCCGGCCGCACGGAGCCGCCGCGTTGAGCGCAAGCCGCAGACCCGGAGCCCCGGTGGGTATCGAAACCGCAACCGAGGCAACGCCCTCCTCGCTCTCCTCGCGATTGACCGCATAACCCCGTTCGCGGATGCCCGCAAGCTCGGCCTCCAATTCGTTGCGGCTGCCGATCGAGTGCGCGGTGATGCGCGCGAGCTTCTCGTCGGGAAGCAGTTGGTGCAACTCCGGCTGCGACAGCTGGGCCAGCATGGCCTTGCCCGTCGACGTGCAGTGCGCCGGCATGGTCCGTCCCAACCGTGAGGCGACCCGCACCGCGGCCGGGCCCTCCACCGCGGCCACAAACCGGACGTTGGCGCCGTCCAGCATCCCCACGTGAATGGATTCACGCAGGCGGTCGCCGAGGCCGCGCATGACCGGCAGCGCGGTCGCCTGGATGTCGATGCGGCCGAAGATCGCGAACGCCACGCTGGTGAGCGCCGGGCCCGGCAGGTATGCCTTCGACACCGGGTCTTGGCGCACGAACCCGCGATAGGTCAGCATCGCCAGCAGCCGGTGCGCGGTCGACGACGCCACCCCCAGATAGCGGGTCGCCTCGCTCAGCCGGATCTGCGGCTGCTCACCCAGGAGCAACAGCAGCCTGAGCGCATTGTCGACGGACTCGATCGGATATTGCGGCGCAGGCTGCCTCTTCGACGCCATGGCAGTGACGGTACCGGCGTGGCCGATCAGTTACCGGCTTGATCGCCCGTGCTGCCGGTGCCGCTGGTTGCACTTGTCCCGCCGCCGAGCAGCGGGTGCCCCAACAGTTGCTGGGCGGGTGAACCCACCGCGCCCGCGGCGCCCAGCGCCTCCTGGAGCAGGGCCGTGTTCTCGCCCTCGGCGGCCGTATACGAGTGCGCGGTGGAGCGCAGTGCCTCCACGATCTGGGCGTGCAATTCGGCCAGCTCGTTGCCCAAAGACTGGTAGCCGAGCCCGTGAGCGCTGAATACCGCCACCAGAGCAGCCGACACCGCATCCGCGGCGATCGCCTCGATGCCCGCGGTCGGAACTTCTGCCGCCGCGTTGGCTGCGGCCAGCGCGGATCCGATATCCGACAAATTCCCCGCGGCCGCCGCCACCTCTTCGGGCACGGCATTCAGAAATGACATGTGCAACTTATCGGCTTTGGACGGGCAGCCGTTACAAAGCCCCCAGCCGACTCAGCGGCCACATGGCTAGAGACTCTCGGCGACTTGCGCTTTCGCCCACCGGTAGTCGGCCTTACCGGACGGCGAACGCTGGACCCGGTCGCGGAAGAGCACGTCCTTGGGCAGTTTGTAGCGCGCGATGTGCCGGGCCGCCTCGGCGATGATGCTCTCGGCGTCGACACGCTGACCGTCGGTCAGCTGAACGATCGCGACGACCTCGTTTCCCCAGCGAACGCTGGGCCGTCCCGTCACCACGACGTCGTAGACCGCGGGATGCTCGGCGATGGCGGCCTCGACCTCTTCGGCGAAGATCTTCTCCCCGCCGGAGTTGATGGTCACCGAATCCCGGCCCAGTAGCTCGATTTGGCCGTCGGCGTCCCAGCGCGCCCGGTCCCCCGGCACCGAATGCCGGATCCCGTCGACAACGGGGAACGTGCGCGCGGTCTTCTCCGGATCACCGAGGTAGCCCAGCGGGATTCGGCCCTGCTGAGCCAGCCAGCCGATCTCGTCGTCGCCGGGCGACAGGATCCGGGTCATGTCCGCGTCGACCACCACCGCGCCCGGGTTCGGGGCGAACCGGCCGGACGCCGGCTGCGCGCGGCCCGACATCTGCCCCATCTGTGCGCCGGACTCCGACGATCCGCCGGTGTCCATGATGGTCAGGTGCGGCAGCAGCTCGACGAAGCGCTGCTTGATGGGCGCGCTGAGCGCGGCCCCGCCGGTGACCAGCACGAACAGACCGGACAGGTCATAATCGCCGGACTCCAGCGCATCGACCAGCGGTCGGCCGAAGGCGTCGCCGACGATGGACAGCGAAACGATGCGCTCCCGGCTGGCCAGACGCCATACCTCGGCTGGATCGAGGCGGGTGGTCGTCGGCGCCATCACGAACGGCTTGCCGGCGCACATGTTGATGAACGCCGCCCACTGCGCCGCCCCGTGCATGAGCGGTGCCGCGGTCATCGACCCCGGCCCGTCGGGCCGGGAGCGCTCGACGATCTCCGCCAGGCTGGCCACCTCGGCGCTGCTGCCGAAGGTCCGCCCGCCCATGGCGTTCATGTAAATGTCGTTCTGGCGCCACAGCACCGCCTTGGGCATCCCCGTGGTGCCGCCGGTGTAGAGCACGTAGAGATCGTCCGGCGACGGCACCACGTCGAGCGGCTCGTCGGACACCGACCCCAGCAGCTCCTCGTAGCGCACCGCGCCCGGCAGGGGTTCGTTCCCCGACTCGTCGTCGACGTGAATCAACCGCATCGTCGGCAGCTGTCCCAAGGCTTGCTCCAACGCCAAGGCAAGGGTCGGCGCGAACCGCGCGTGATACATCACGGCGTCGGCGCGGGCGTTGCCCAACAGATACACCAGCTCGTCGGCGACGTAGCGGTAGTTGACGTTGAACGGGGCGACCCGGGCCTTGTAGGCGCCCAGCATGGCTTCGAGGAACTCGTTGCAGTTCGCCATGTACAAGCCCAGATGGCTTTGACCCGATTCGTGCGGCGCCAGCTGCGAGCGTTCCCGGTGCGCGCCGAGCCCCCACGCGTGCAGCGCTTGCGCGAATCGGCGTGCGCGCTCGTCGGTCTGGGCGAAACTGAACCGGCGATCGCCGAACACGATGCAGTCCCGTTCGGGGTTGGCGGCCGCCACTGCCCCGAAGATCTGGGCGAGGTTGAACTCCATCGACTCTCCTCCGATCAAGCCAGGGCCACGCTACAACGCACCGGACCTCGCGGCGGTTAGTCTCAGGTCGTGCGCGACGGATACAGCCGGTACGTCGCCATCGGTGACAGTCAAACCGAGGGCCTCTGGGACGGTGACGACACCGTCGGACTGCTCGGATTCGCCGACCGGCTGGCCGCCCTGGTCGATTCGCTCTATCCCGGTTTGGAGTACGCCAACCTCGCGATACGCGGCAAGTTGGTGGCCAATGTGCTCACCGAGCAGGTGCCCCCGGCCCTGGAGATGCGGCCGGATCTGATCACCGTGTGCATCGGGATGAACGACGTGATCCAGCCGGGACGGTCGTTCGGACCGGCCCTGGCCGACCTCGACGCCATCTACGCCGCACTCGCCGCATCGGGAGCGACGGTGGTGACGACGACGTTCCCGAACGTCGCGCAATTCCTGCCCATGGGACGGCTGGTGTCCGGGCGCCTGGCCCGCATCAACAACGCGATCAGAGCGGCCGCGGTGCGACACGACTTCAAACTGGTGGACCTGTACAACGCCCCCTCGATGCGCAATCTGGACACCTGGGACATCGACCGCGTCCACGCGTCCAGCAAAGGACACATGCTGTTCGCGGCCGCAGCCGCAGAAGCTCTCAATTTGCCTGGCAGCAACCATGATTGGGCCGTCGCGCGCGGAGACGCGACCCGGCTGCAGTTCAGCGCCCGCACGTATGGACAACTGCGCTGGGCGCAAGAGAAGTTCATGCCATGGGTGTGGCGGCGCCTGCGCGGTATGTCTTCGGCCGACGGGCGGGTGCCCAAACGCCCGCGGATGGAACCCCTCGGCGCGCCGTCGGCGCAGGTCGAATAGCGGTCAGGCATCCTTTACCCATGAACGTCGAGGCTTTGCTGCACTCCATTCCGCCGCTCGCCGTCTACCTCGTGGTCGGTGGCGTGGTGGGGGTCGAGAGTCTCGGCGTCCCGCTGCCCGGAGAGATCATCCTGGTCAGCGCGGCGCTGATGTCGTCGCATCACGACCTGGCTGTCAACCCGATCGGTGTCGGCGCGGCCGCAGTGCTCGGCGCGGTGATCGGCGACTCGATCGGCTATACGATCGGCCGCCGGTTCGGCATGCCGCTCTTCGACCGTCTCGGCCGGCGATTCCCGAAGCACTTCGGGCCCGGACACGTCGCGCTGGCCGAGCGCCTGTTCAACAGGTGGGGCGCTCGCGCGGTGTTCTTCGGCCGGTTCATCGCGCTGCTGCGGATCTTTGCCGGGCCGCTGGCCGGCGCGCTGAAGATGCCCTACCCCCGCTTCCTGGTCGCCAACGTGTCCGGTGGGATCTGCTGGGCGGGCGGCACCACCGCGCTCGTTTACTTCGCCGGCATGGCCGCCGAACGCTGGATGGAACGATTCTCCTGGGTCGCGCTCGTCATCGCTGTCGTGGTCGGCGCCACGGCTGCAATCTTGTTGCGGGAACGCACATCCCGAGCGATCGCCGAACTCGAGGCCGAACACCACCGCAAGACCGACAGCACGGCGGCCTAGCTACGCAGGCCGGTGCTGTTCGATCAGAGCACGGGCCATCCGCTGCGCGCGGTGCGCGGCTTCCAGATCGCCGACGGCCGCCAGGATGATGGCGCCCTTCATCAGGATGTGCCAGGACCAGGCGAAGTCCTCGACGTCGTCCAGCCCGGCCGCGATCGCGCGTTGGCGCACGATGTCACGGACGTTGTCGATGTGCACGATGCTGGCCTGCCCGGCGGGATGGTCGGGGCCCAACTCGAGCAGCACGTTGATGAACGAACAGCCCTCGAAGCCGTCGCGGTTTTGGAACCAGTCGTGCAGGACGTCGAAGATCGCCAGCATCCGCTCCTCGGGGGTGGTGCCGCGCAACTCCGATTGCGCCTCGATCAGGCCGTGGGTCCAGAGCTGCTCGCGGCGGTCCAGCACGGCCAGCACCAGGTCGTTCTTGGTGGCGAAATGACGGTAGAGCGTGGCCTTGGCCACACCGGCCCGTTCGATCACCTCGTCGGTGCCGACGGCACGGATCCCGCGCCTGCTGAACAGCGCATATGCCGCAGCCAATATTCGCTCGCGAGGCGGCGCCGTAGGCGTCGCGACGCCGTCGACGCTAGTCATAGCGATCCTTAGGGTACTCATAGCTGGCCACGCATAGACAGACCGCCCTGTCTTGTTATAGAAATGAGATTCACAAGTTTTCAAGTTCTTGTGAGTCTGTCTTTAGACAACAGGACGGGCATTCCTCCCGGCACCATCAAGCCGGTCGATTAGGGAGTCCACCATGCGCCTGGCTACAGCAGAATCGATCTCCACGCACCTCACTCTCAGCACGCGCCTTGTCTACGAGTTGGGCGACCCGCACAGCACACTGCGGGCCACCACCGACCGCAGCGGCCCGGCCGCGATCATCCGCGCGGGGGGCGAGGTCGACGCCTGCAACGAGCATGCCTGGCGCCAACTACTCGACGAGGCGGCCGCCGTCGTCACCGCGCCCGGACCCTTCGTCGTCGACGTCTCCGGCCTCGACTTCATGGGCTGCTGCGCGTTCGCCGCGCTGGCCGAGGAGGCGGAGCGCTGCCGCGGGCGCGGCATCGAACTCCGCCTGGTGAGCCACGAGCCGATGGTGGCGCGCATCGTTCAGGCGTGCGGGCTCTCCCAGATGCTGCCCGTCTACCCGACGGTGGACGCGGCCCTCGCCAGCACGGTCGGCTAGCGCCCCTCCCCCTTTTCGCGAGCGTGCGTTGCACACTGACACGCCGTTCCGCGTGGCATTCTCCGCACGCCCGGCGAGACGAAAACTCAAGCGGGAGGCGCTTCGTCGCCGCGATCCACGCCGGAACGCAGCTTGACCGACGCCGAATACGCGTAGGTGCGGAACCGCAACACCTTGTCGTCTGGCGGCTCGATCCCATCGGTCACCCGCATCGGGTCGAAAACCACGATGTCACCACCATGCTCGCGTTCGGTCTCGATGCCGGTGATCTCGAAGTTGCCGACGGTGACCGTTTCGCTGCTGCGCCAGGCCGCCGACGGGTCGACCTTCGAGTCGCCCGGCCCGGCGATCTGGACGCGGAAGTCGAACCGCACCGGCCCGCCGGCCAGGCGGGTGTTCAGCTCGTGGTGCAGGAAGTCGGGGTCCTTGCCCTTGGCCGCCGCGCCCGACAAGAACTCCTCCCCCTCCACCGGATGCAGGTGGTAGCGCACAAACCGGTCGCTGCCGTCGGCGGCAACCCAGCGGAACGCGTGCAGCCCGTGATATTCGACGGTGGCGTAGCTCGCCGGCACCCGGTTGGCGTCACGCAGCACGGGAAACGCGCCCAGCAGCTTGGGATGGGTGGCCAGGTAGGCGGCCATGCGCAGCGGCATGGTCGGGCCCGGCCGCATCGCCTTGAGCAGGTCGACGAAACCGTCGGGGGTGCTGGAGACGAACAGCCGCGCCGTCTGCGTCGACACGTCGGTCGTCGACCCGTCGGGCAGGGTCAGCTTCACCGCCAAGCCCCGCACCCCTCCCACGTTGTCGGGCTGCTTGGGGTTGCCCGCACCGTTGGAGAAGCGGAACAGCGCCGGCACCGGCGAGCCGTCGAGATGCTTTGCCCGCGACAGCGTGGCCGCCTCGGGGCTCGCGGTGAACCTGCCGTGGTACAGAGTGCCTTTCGCGTGCAGCGCGCGATAGCCCGGCTGCGCGCCGCCGCTACCTCGGATTGCCTTGATCGCGTCGTCGGGGGTTACGGCCATGCCCCGAATCCTATGAGGTCATTGCGGAAAGCCGAAGAGTTTGACGACACCATGATCGCGACCGGCCGTGTAGCCGCCGTCGACGGCGATCGCCTGACCGCTGACGAACGACGCGTCGGTGGACAGCAGGAAGGCCGCCACCGCGGCGACCTCCTCGGGCCGGCCGAGCCGTTGCAGTGCGTGCTCTTCAGTGATGGAGGCCAGGGGGCCCTCCATCCCGGGCAGGCCGAAAACGTCTTGGGCCATGGGTGTTTCGATGAAGCCGGGGCAGATGGCGTTGGCGCGGATGCCGCTCGGCCCGTAGTCGAGCGCGACGTTCTTGGTCAGCAGCACCACACCGCCCTTGGCGGCGTTGTACGAGCTGCCGCCCGCCGTGCCCTCCAGGCCCTCGATGCTGGCGACGGTCACGATCGAGCCCCGCTCGCCGTCGACCCGGTCCTGCTCGATCATCCTGGCCAGGGCCGCCTTGACCACAAGGAACGTGCCGGTGAGGTTGATGCCGAGCACCCGGTCCCATTCGGAGCGGTCGAGCAGATGGACCGGGCCACCTCCGGCGACGCCGGCGGCGTGGAAGGCACCGTCGAGACGCCCGGGCACCGTGGCCAGTACCGCGGCGATCGCCGCCTCGTCGGTCACGTCGGCCGTCACGAAATGGAAATCGGGACCCAGATCAGGCGCGGCGGCAAGGTCGGCGCCGACGACGGTGCCGCCTTCGGCCAGCAGGCGCTGCGCGGTGGCCAGGCCGATACCGGACGCCGCACCGGTGACGACGAAGGTGCGGGAACGGGCGCGATCAGCGTTGACCATGGCAGTCATGTTGGCACACGGCCATAACCCTGGCGTCGAGACTGCGCTGAGGGCGAATAATTGGGCTTGGATTCAGGGGGCATAATTCCGCCCTCACCGCAGACTCGACGGAGGCAAGCGCAGGCATGAGCCCACTGACCGATCTCGGAGTGACGATTCCCGTGCTGGCCGCGCCCATGGCGGGCGGTCCCAGCACGCCCGGACTGGTGGTCGCCGCGGCGCGCGGCGGCAGCCTGGGCTTCCTGGGCGGCGGCTACAAGACGCCCGACGCCCTGGCCGACCAGATGGCCGAAGTGCGTTCGGCGGGCGTGCCGTTCGGAGTCAACCTGTTCGCGCCGAACCCGGTGCCGGTCGATCCGGACGCATATGACAACTACCGCGACCAGATCCAGCAGGAGGCTGACCTCTACGAGATCGACCTGGGCGAGGTTTCAGTCAACGAGAGCGACGACTACTGGCAGGAGAAGGTGGAGCTGCTGCTGGCCGATCCGGTGCCGGTGGTCACCTTCACCTTCGGGATCCCCGAGCCGAAGGTGATCGGCGCGCTGAAGAATGTCGGCAGCGTGGTCGGTCAGACCGTCACCTCGGCCGACGAGGCCCGCCTGGCCGCAGAGCACGACGTGGACGTGCTGGTGGTGCAGGCGGCCGCCGCCGGCGGTCACTCGGGCATCCTGACGCCCGATCGCTTGCCCCCCGAGGTTCCGCTCCCCCAACTGCTTCGCGAGATCAGCGCGGCCACCTCGCTGCCGTTGATCGGCGCCGGCGGGATCGCAACGCCCGAGGACGTCACCGCCGCGCTCGGGGCGGGTGCGGTCGCGACCGCGGTCGGCACGGTTCTGCTGCGCTGCAAGGAAAGCGGGACGTCGGCGCCCTACCGCGCGGCGCTCGCCGATCCCGGAGGCCGCACGACGCTGCTCACCCGGGCGTTCACCGGTCGCCCGGCGCGGGGGCTATCGAACGTCTTCACCGACCGGTACACCGCGACGGCGCCCGAAGGCTATCCGGCGATCCATTTCTTGACGAGCCCGGTGCGCAAGGCCGCGGCCGCGGCGGGTGACGCCGAGCGGATCAATCTGTGGGCGGGCACCGGCTATCGGCACGCCACCGACGCGCCCGCGGCCGAGATTCTGGGATCGTTGGCGTCGAAAGCCTGACGCGCGGCCAATGCTGTTGCCCCGCTGCGCTTTCGCGGTGGCCCCAACGTAGCGTCATGGAAGAAACGCCCGGGCGAGGTCGCCCGTCGGTGCCGGGATGATTCACTGGACCTATGCGACAGGCAGACGCGACAGCCGACACGACGGAGACGCTCGTCGACTTCGTCGAGACACACGAACGCCACCGGCCCGATGACATCGCGATTCACTACGGCGAGCGGCACTGGACGTGGGCGCAGTGGGTGGCGCGGATTCGGCAGGCCGCCGGTGCATTGCGCGCCGCCGGTGTGCAGCGCGGCGAGTGCGTGGGGTTTCTCGACAAGAACCACCCGGGCTGCCTGGAAAATCTGATCGCCGCGGTGTCGATCGGCGTGGTGACCACCATCCCCAACTGGCGGATGACCGGGGAAGAACTCGTCCACGTACTCAACGACAGCGGCGTGCGGCTGCTGTTCGTCGGAGCCGAACTGGCGCCGACCATCGAGGAGATCAAGTCGCGCATACCGAATCTGGACCGCGTCGTCGTGGTGGGCGGTGACGGTGACGAGTACGAATCCTGGCTTACCGCAGCCACACCCGTTGCTGCCGACCCCGACGTCGACGACAAGGCGACCGCCCTGGTGATTTACAGCTCGGGGACCACCGGGCGGCCGAAGGGTGTCGTGCTCAGCCAGCGCGCGTTGGTGAACCACATTGTGAACATGGCTCCGCCGTTTCCGTTCGGAGACGGGGACGCGAATCTCGTTGCCATGCCGCTGTTTCACGTGGGCGGGGTCTCGTACTCGTTTTTCGGCATCATGGCCGGGGCGCCCACGTTTCTGACTCGCGAGCCCGAGGCGGCGACGCTGATCGGCGCGGTTCAGGCCGGCGCCACGCACGCCTTCTTCGTGCCCCCGGTGATCGCCCGCTTTCTCGACGCCGGGGACGCCGCGATCAGCGCGATCTCCGGGATCCGCTACCTGGTGTACGGCGCGGCGCCGATGCCAATGCCGTTGCTGCAGCGCGCACTTGAGGCGTGGCCCGAAATGAACTTCATCCAGGTGTACGGGCAGACCGAACTATGTGGTGGCATCACCGCGCTGGAACCCGACGAGCATCGCGATGCCACCCGGCAACACTTGCTGCTGTCGGCCGGAAGGGCTTTCCCGGGCAACGAGATTCGAATCGTCGATCCCGAGTCCGGCGAGCCGCTGCCCGTCGGCGACCCGGGTGAGATCTGGGTGCGCAGCAATCAACGCATGAACGGTTATCTGAATAGGCCCGAGGCAACGAACGACACCATCACCGCCGACGATTGGCTGCGCACCGGCGACATCGGGCGACTGGACGCCGACGGCTACCTCTACATCGAGGACCGGCTCAAGGACATGATCATCACCGGCGGGGAGAACGTGTACGGCCCCGAGGTGGAAAGCGTGCTCATCGAACACCCCGCGATCACCGACGCCGCGATCATCGGTGTCCCCGACGACTTCTGGGGCGAATCGGTCAAGGCGATCGTCGTCGCCGGCACCGAGGTCGAGGCCGACGAGATCATCGAGTTCTGCCGCAAGCATCTCGCCGGTTACAAATGCCCGCGCACGGTGGACTTCGCCCCGGTGCTGCCGCGCAACGCCAGCGGCAAGATACTCAAAACCGAACTGCGGCAACCCTATTGGCAGGACCGCGCGCGCAAGGTCTGAACCGCGCTACAACCCGAACTGGTCGTCGATGATGCCGAGCCAGATCTGGGCGACGTCCATCGCCACCTTCTCGCTGATGAACGCGTGCTGGGTGCCGGTGTAGATGTCACGGAACCCGCGCTCGAGGCGGCTGCCTTCGCGGATCGCGGTGGTGCCGGCCGCCAGGTGCGCCCACTCGGCGCACTCGCGGGCCGTGTCGGTGGCGTGCACCGCGGCCACCCGCATGTCGGCCCGCAGCGCAGGCGTCAGCTCGTTGCCCGCGGCCACCGCGGCCTCGGCGGTGGTGAAGGCGTCGAGCACCAGAAGACGCGCCGCCCGCCACGCTGCGACATGATGGGCCAGGCTCTTCTGGAAGGTCTGCCGGCTGGCCAGCGTCGCCATGTCACTCATCCGCACCTTGGTGGCCGCGATCTCCTCGACATCGTCGAGCATGCTCTTGGCCACCCCCAACGCGAACGCGGCGTGACCGGCCGCCGTTACCGGCATCAGGCCCATACGACCGGCCGGAGAGGCCCCTCGCACCGGCTCACGGGTGAACAACGGGATGGTGCGGTATTCCGGCACGAAAACGTCGGCGACGTTGTAGTCGTAGGAGCCGGTGCCCTTGAGTCCCTGCACATGCCAGCCGTCGGTAAAGACGACCTCCTCGCGCGGCAGAAACGCCACGCGCATGTCGGGAATTCCCTCCGCGATCCAGCGCATCTCGCCGTCGTCCATGGGGAAGAAACCGGCGGCGATGTAGGCCGAGTGCCCGGTGCCGGACCCAAAACTCCACGCGCCGGTCAGCCGGTAGCCGCCGTCGACGGCCGCCCCCTGGCCGTTGGGAAAGTACTGACCCCCGATGGTGATGTGGTTGTCGTTGGCCGTGAACACCTCCGCGAAGCCCTCATCGGAAAGGTAGCTCGCGGCGGCGAACGTCGACGGCAGGTTGGCGATCCCGATCCAGCCGAACGAGCCGTCCTGCCAAGCCATTTCGATCCAAGTCTCGACCATCTCGGTGAACGTGGGCTCCACACCGCCGGCCTCCGCCGGGTTGAAGGCGGGCATCAGGCCGCTTGCCCACATCGCGTCCACGATCGCCGGCGACATCGTGCGCAGTCGCTCGGATTCCACCGCCTCGGCGCGCACCAGTTCGCGCATGCCACGGGCTCGGTCTAACACGCGGTCCTGTACTTCGGTCACGGCGACATCCTTTCGGACACCTGTCCAGAAAGTCAACGGTGCCCTGAACAAAGGCTCGGGGCGCTCGGGGCGCACTATCGACCTCATGACAGTGGACGCACAACGGCGCGACTGTGCGATCGCCGTGGTGGGCGGCCCGACGACGGTCGTCGACATCGCCGGGCGCCGGATCGTGATGGACCCGACCTTCGATCCGCCCGGCGTGCATGCCTACCTGACGAAGACCGAAGGCCCCGCGGTAAGCGCCGACGCACTCGGACCGGTGGACGCGGTGCTGATCAGCCATGACCAGCACCCCGACAATCTGGATGACGACGGTCGCCGGTTCGCGCTCGCCGCGCCGCTGGTGCTCACCCATCCCGGGGCAGCCGGCCGGCTGGGGCCACCCGCCCTCGGATTGCAGCCCTGGGAGTCCTATCAGATCCCGGGCCCGAGATCCCTTGCCGTACAAGCAGTTCCGGCGGTGCACGGACCGGCCGACGGGCAACGCGACGCGAGCGGACACGTGAACTGTGAGGTGGCGGGCTTCGTGCTGTCCGGCCCGCATCTGCCCACGGTGTACCTGAGCGGCGACAACGCCTCGATGGGCGCGGTCAAGGCGGTGGCCGACCGCGTCGGCCGGGTCGACATCGCGGTCCTGTTCGCCGGCGCGGCAAGCGTGCCGACCAAGGAGCGCGGGCGGCCCCTGACGCTGACGTCGGCGCGCGCAGCCGCCGCAGCCGAACTGCTGGGCGCCACGGTGGTGATTCCGGCCCACGTCGACGGCTGGGCGCATTTCAGCGAGGGCCCCGGCGAGTTCGTCGCGGCATTCGACCAGGCCGGCATCAGCAACGTGCTTCGGGTCGCGGCCCATGGCGAGTGGATTGACTGGACCTGAATGGCAGACGCGCGTCTGGACTACCGTCCAGTAGCGTGTCCAATGCCACCTGCTGTAGCGTTCTGACCCATGCCCGAGAATGCGGCTGTTGAGTCCACCCGGCGCCGCCTGAGCGGCAAGCGCGCGGACACGGTGCTGCGGCTGAGCCGAGCGACGGTCGAGGTGTTGCGCGAGGTCGGCTACCACGATCTGACGTTGCAGGCGGTGGCCGCGCGGGCCGGGACGGCGCGGGCGACGGCCTACACCTACTTCTCCTCCAAAGACCACCTGATCGCCGAGGTGTATTGGCGACGACTGGCGACCGAGCAGCCACCCGAGAGCCATTCCGCCGACGTGAAGGCGCGTTTGATTGCCGTGCTGCGCCGCCTGGCCTTTCTCGTTGCCGACGAGCCCGCCCTGGCCGACGCCCTGCGCGTCGTGATCAACAGTTCGGACCCCGACGTGGAACTGATCCGCGGCAAGATCGCCAGGCGCACCCACCAGCTCATCTCGACGGCGGCCGGCGACGACGCCGACGCGGAGACCGTTGGGCTGCTCGAGGTCTTCTACGCGGGCGCCATGGTGCTCGTCGGCGCCGGCCTGATCTCCCGGGCGGACATCGCCGAGCAACTCGAAGCGGCGGTACGCCGGATCCTGCCGTGATCCTCCGCTCCGCCATGTGACTCCTGCCACACGTGCGTCCGGTCACACGTCTGGACACTCGTCTATTTTTTGTCGTAGCCTAAGGCCTGACTCGCTGAGGTGCCGGGCAGTGCGGCCCCACTCAGCCAGCCAACGGGGCAAGGGAAATTTTTGGGGGGCAAACGCTGCGCGGGCATCGACGGCCGCGACGCCGAGCTCAGAACTTCTGCGGAGGGTCAGCGCATGCAACGACTTACCGGTTCGGACGCAATGATGCTGTTCAGCGAGGCAGCCAACGTGCCAATGCACACCATCAAAGTGGCCATCATCGATGCACCGGGCGCCGGAGAATTTTCGGTGGAGACCGCCCGCAAGGTCGTCCAGCAGCGCCTGCACCGATTCGAGCCGCTGCGGCGCGTGCTCGTCGACACGCCCTACAGCTTTCACCGTCCCGTGTGGCGGGAGAACTGCGCGGTCGACCTCGACTACCACGTCCGGTCACTGCGCCTACCGGCCCCGGGCGGGCGCCGCGAACTCGACGACGCCATCGCCAGGCTCATCGAGCAACCGCTGGACCGGTCCCGGCCGCTGTGGGAGATCCACGTCGTCGACGGCCTGGCCGACGGGCGACTGGCCGTCGTCACCAAGATTCACCACGCCCTCGCCGATGGCGTTGCGTCGGCCAACCTATTGGCAGCCGCCCTCGACAAACCGGAAAGCGTGCGCCGCGTCGCCGCGGGCGACCCCCACCCGTCCAGGACTCACCTGCTCTGGACCGCGATCCGCGACCACATCCGCCAAGTTGCCGAATTGCCAAGCCTTTTGCGCTACACCGCAGCCGGCGTCCGCCGCTTTACAGGTAGCCGAAAAGACCGGACCGCCGTCAAGGTCCCGCGCTCCTTCATGAATCATCGGCTCACCGGCCAACGTCGGTTCGCGACGACCGGCCTGCCGTTCGCCGATGTCAAGCAGATCACCCGCGAATTGGGTTGCACCATCAATGATCTGGTTCTCGCGATGGCCGCCGGCGCGACCCGGGAGCTGCGGCTTCGTTACGACGGCCATTCCGACACACCGCTTGTCGCGATGGTGCCGGTGTGCCTCGACGCGTCGTCGGGCAGGTCGGCCGGCAACAACTTCACCCAGATCGCGGTCGCCCTGCCCGCCGATGTCGACGAACCGCTGCAGCGGGTCGCGCGCAGCCACGACGCGGCGATCAGCGCCAAGCAACTGCACACCCTGCTGGGGCCGGAGCTGCTGACACGGTGGTTCGCCTACCTGCCGCCCCTGATGGTCCGCACGCTCAGCAAGTTGATGGCGCGCACGAAGGCCCACCTCAAAATGCAGAACCTGGTCGTGTCGAACGTGCCCGGCCCGCGCGAACATGTGCACGTCGCCGGTGCGACGATCGCGGAGTTCTACTCGGTGGGCCCGCTGGTCGCCGGCAGCGGCCTGAACATCACCGTGTGGAGCTACGCCGATCAGCTGAACATCTCCGTTCTCGCCGATGCGGCGACGCTGGACGACGCCCACGAGGTCACCGACGAGCTGTTGCGCCAGTTCGCCGAGATCGCCTCCTCCGCAGGTGTTTACGACACATACCAAGCCAACGTGGCCTAACTGACCGAAAGGGCACTATGACCAACGAGATCGAGAAGTGGGACCCCGTTCTCACCGAACGTGTGATGGGCACGATCCGGCCCCTGCTGAAGCGATACTTCCGTTCCGAGGTGCACGGCCTCGACCACGTGCCTGCGGGCGGTGCGCTGGTGGTCTCCAACCACTCGGGCGGTCAGATGGCGGTCGACGTGCCGATCTTCGCCGTCGACTGGTACGCCGAGCACGGGTATGACCGGCCGATCTATACGCTCAGCCACGACATGATCATGGTCGGGCCGATCGGGAGTTTCCTGAGGCGGATCGGCTTCATCCCGGCCAACCACGACAACGCGGCGAGCGCGTTGCGCAGTGACGGCATCGTGGTGGTGTTCCCGGGCGGCGACTACGACGCCTACCGGCCCACCCTGACGCAAAACGTCATCGACTTCGGCGGGCGCACCGGGTATGTCCGCGCGGCGCTCGAGGCGGGCGTGCCCATCGTTCCGATGGTTTCGGTCGGCGGGCAGGAGACCCAGTTTTTCCTGACTCGCGGTACCTGGTTGGCGCGGCAGATGGGGCCCGTCTCCCGGTTGGTGCGGAACAAGATCATGCCGGTCACCGTTGGCTTCCCGTTCGGGTTGAGCCTGTTCGTTTTGCCACCGAATCTTCCGTTGCCGGCGAAGATCGTGACGCAGGTCCTCGAGCCGATCAACATTCGCAAGAAGTTCGGCAAGGACCCCGACATCGCCGAGGTCGACGCGTATGTGCGCGAGGTGATGCAGGCGGGGCTCGACGGGCTTGCGGCCGGCGCGGCGCTTTCCCGGTGCTGGGATAGGCAGAACCTACAGCCGCCCCTCCTTGCGCAGTGCGGGGTGCACCCAGTCGGGTGAGCGGCGCTCCTTGAAAGCGCGGACGCCTTCGCGCGCCTCGGCGTCGAACAGGCTGCTAGTCATGCCGATGCGGTCGTACAGGCCGAGATAGTTGTCGATGCTCGACTTGACCACGCCACGGGCGCGTGGCGCGGTGCGGGCGGTCTGCGCGAGCAGATCCCGCGCGACGGCAAGCAGATCCTCATGCGGCACAACCCGATTCACCAATCCCCAGTCGAGCGCTTCGGCGGCGGTCAGCACCCGGCCGGTGAACATCAGGTCGCGGGTGCGCACGGGGCCGATGAGACGGGCAAGCATCTGGCTGTAGTAGGTATCGGCGTAGCCGCGGAACAACTCGGGCACGCGGAACGTCGCCCGTTCGCTCACCACCGACAGGTCGCTGCACAAGGTGATCTGCATGCCGCCGCCCTGACAGAGGCCGTTGACCGCGGAGACGATCGGCTTGGCCGAGGTTCGCACCGCGTCGAAGGGCGTGACGTCCATGCCCAGCGCGGCGCCGAAGGTGATCCAGTCGTCGACGCCCCCTCCCCCGGTCATGTCGCCACCCGGGGCGAAGACGTCTCCGGTGCCGGTGATCAGCAGGCCGGCCAAATCGGGGTCGGTGTTGAGACGGCCCACGGCATAACGGATTCCGAAGTACATGGCGGGGGTCATGGCGTTCCGCGCATCCGGGCGGTCGATCGTGCAGACCGCGATCGGACCCTCGCGCTCGAAGGACAAGTACGGCGTGCCCAGCCAATCCCCGTCCGGCGGACGAGGGCCGTCATTCTGCGTCACGGGTCTCCTCTCGCGTCGGTTCGCCGTCTACACGTACGGCAGCGTGGCGACCTCGGTGGTCTCGGACGCGCTATCGATCACCTGACGATGTTTGGCCTGCAGCGTGGTCGTGGTTTCCCCCACCGATTTGTCGCAGTGCCGGCAGTGGGCCTTGAACTGCGGCTGGTCCGCTTCATCCGGCCAGTAGCGGCGGTCCCCGACTTGGACCCCGGGGTCGTAGACGACCGACTGGTGGGGCGCCTCCTTGAGGATCCTGCCCACGGAATGCATCTGCGGGCATTCAAGTTTCAGCGTGCCGATACCTTCTTGATTGCCAACCATCGTCCACCGTCCTGATCGCTGTGTTGGTGCCCGCGGCAAACCCTACCCGCGCCTCAGGGCCCGCCGCGCCAGTGTTCGATGCGGTGGTGGTCAGGAGTGAAACCATGCTCCACACCCCATAACACTGCCTGGGTCCGGCTGCCGACGTTTATCTTTCGGTAGATCGTGCGGATGTAGGACTTGACGGTATTGGGGCTGAGATACGTCAGCCTGGCGACATCCGCATTGCTCATGCCCTGGGTGATGAGGGCCAGGATCTCCGACTCCCGATCGCTGAGCCCCTCGCCGCGGCCGGGCCAGTCGAGCCCGGCGGCGCCGCGGGCCCGCGGCGGGACATCGCTGACGACCGTCTCGCCGCCATGCACTGCCTCCAACGCGGCGACCAAGTCCCGCGCCGGCAACGTCTTCGATAAGTAGCCGTGCGCTCCATGCTGCTGTGCGCTGGCGATGAGATCCGGGTGAAAGTTCCACGTATAGACCACAACTCGGCGCGCACGTGGATTAGCGACCAGAACGGCGATCTCCTCGTGGTCGGATTCTGGTTGCGCGAATGAATCGTAGAGAACGATGTCGACGGTGTCCTGGACCGGCATCGTCGAGTCGAGTTCGGCGATGACCACCCGGTCGCGGTACCGGTCAAGCATGTTGGCCACACCCATCACGACAACGTCGTAGTCATCGACGAGAGCCACGGTGATCGGGCTGCTCACGGATGACGGCATGCCCGCAAGATTACCTACCTAGGGGTGTATTGCCACCCCCCTTAGGGGTGGTCGACTTAACCCTAAGTCGGGCAATCGCCCGATCCATCCGATCTTAGAAAGGCCCACAGATGATCATTCTCGGAATTGTCCTTATCGCCCTCGGACTCCTGCTGCCCGTCCTCATCCCGACCTTCGGCTTCGCCCATGTTCTCCTTGTCATCGGCGTCATCCTGCTCGTCGTCGGTGCAGTTCTGGCGGTCATGGGATCCGCGGGACGCGCCGTCGGCGGGCGCCGCCACTACTACTGAGCGTTCCCGCGCCGAGGCGTCGCCCGTATGGAGCTCGCTCTCGATTCGACGACCGGGAAAGCCGGTGCGGCAACCGCTTGTTCTCGGCAGCGGACCGTGCTCAATTCCCTTGGGGCATCTCAATAAAACCGGGTTGCGCCTTGTCGACGACGGAGTTGAATCGGTAGCGAGTTTCCAGGCGGCTGGCGGCTGCTTTAGATGTGGGGCTCCGAGGAACCCAGCGCGACCACGGAATCGACCGAAAATGCCACCTGACGCCCGACACCGCCGTCATCGCTTCCTACACCCGGCTCGGTCCACTGCACCTGGGCGGACCCGGAAACATGCAGCGTGGCCCCGGTGCGGAACTCAATGAACAGCAGGGCCGCCTCATCATCGACCGCCAGGTTGCCGAAGCTGTTGAACATGTTGTTGCCCGGGTAATCCGGCCACCACAGCCGCTGGGAAGAGTCCACCCTGACGAATCCGGCCGGACCTCCCCGGTGGGATGCGTCGCTGCCCCGGATCGGGTGGCTCGTGCCGAAGAAGAACGTGTCGGACGCGGCGATCAACGCCTGATCGGTCGCGGCCAACCGCGTCGAACGCCTCGCCTCCGCGCCGGTCGCGGTGCCGAGCACGGCGACATCGGGCTCTCGGCGATGGATGTACTGCGGACAGTTTCCGTAGGCCTGGTCGATCTGCACCGTCAGACCCGCACTGTCGCCGTCGATCAACGTGCCGTTGATCCGCATTCTGCGGCGTGCGGGGAAGTCGATGGCTATCAACCCGACCTGTTGGCCAACCGGCATGCGATGAAGTGGATCACTCTCGCGCGGGACGGTGGAAATCCGCAGCAGATTCCCTTCTCCGTGCAGGAACCCCGCTGGCGCCGCGAGTGGTGACGTCCACAGAACACCGTCGCGATCGCGTCCGGTCACCGCGGTGAACGTCTGCGACGCAAGGAATCTCGCGGCTCCCGCGGATAGGTGGGCCGCGTCAAGCATCCTCTCCAGCCGCTTGGCGTCGGCTTCGACGCCTGCTCGGCGTTGTGTTGCGAGCTCGCCTTCGTGAAATCCCGTCGCCGTCATCAGACCTTTCCTCGCTCAATTGCCCTGGGGCACTTCAGCAAATCCCGGTTGTCCCCCGTCAACGACGGAGTTGAAGCGGACGCGGGTCTGCAGACGCTCGTTGATTTCCTGGATCGCGCCCTCGGGCAGCGCACTGACGTCGAAGTTCTCCCTGATGCGTGACGGCGTGACGGATCCCGTCAGCACCGCGCTGCCGCGTTGAATGCCCCACGCCAAGAGCACCTGCGCGGGAGTCTTGCCCAGCCGTTCGGCGATCGAGACGATCAGCGGGTCGTCGAGCAGTCGCGGTTCCAGCGCGTGTCCCAGCGACGCGAACGCCAGCAGGATGATGCCGTCGGTGTCGCGCAATCCGTGCAGCTCCCACTGCGGGTGATACGGGTGCGACTCGACCTCCACGACCGCCGGCTTGATCCGGGCGGTGTCGACGATCGCCCGGGTGCGCTCGAGGTCGATGTCGGACAGGCCGATCGATCGGGTGAGCCCCGCATCGACGAGGTCCTCCATGGCGGCCCAGGTTTCCTGCAGGGTCAGTCCGTCGTCGTAGATCACGGCCCCGTGGATGTCGCGGGGGTCTTGGTCGTCGCCGGGTTGGAACGCGAAGGGGGTGTGCACTAGATACAGGTCGACCGCGTCCAGGCCGAGCCTGTGCAGGCTGGCCTGCAGCGCGGGCTTGACCCGTTCGGGCCGGTGGTTGTTGTTCCACAGCTTGGTGGTCACGAACAGGTCCTCGCGGCGCACCGTTCCGGCAGCGAACAGCTCCTGCAGCGCCGCGCCGACCTCGGCTTCGTTGCGGTAGCGCTCGGCGGCGTCAAGGTGGCGGAACCCCACCTCGACCGCGGTCTTGACGGCGCTGCGCGTTTTGCGGTTATCGGAGAGCGACGTTCCGAAGCCCAGCGCCGGAATCTCCCCGCTGCCGTCGTTCAAAGGGAACCGGTGCTGCCGTGGGTTCTCGATCGTTGTCATTTCCAATCCCATCTATAAATGACCAGTCGTCTATGTAACGGCCCGCGAGTGCACCGCATTCCCCGCCACTCAGCCAAGCAGTGCGGGAATAGTGATCGCTTCGAACCTCTCGTAGGGAGCGCGACTTCGCAACACTTTTCCTCGCAGGGCGGCGCCCTCCCACGCCTCGATCAGCAGGGCGGCGAGCTGTGCGGCGTCGAGGTCCGCCCGGACGCCGCCGGCGCCTTGGCCGGAGCGCACGCAGGCCGTCAGCGCCTCGTCCCAACGGTCGAGGATGCTCAGCAGCTCGGCGCGCACCCGCTCGCTGGATCCGCTGAGCTCGAGCGACATCTGACCGATCAAGCAGCCGAGCAAGAAATCCTCGGCTTCGTGGTCGTCGGTGAGCGCATGAAAGAAGCGGGTGATTCGCTCCCGCGCCGAGCCCTCGTCGTCCAGGATCGGCAGCAGCCGCGTCTGAATATCGGACCAATAGTGCTCGAGGATCGCCTCGGCGAGAGCCTCCTTGCTGGGGAAATACGCGTAGAACGATCCCTTCGGCACACCCGCCGCGTCGGTGATGTCCTTGACGCCACTGGCGGCGAAGCCGCGCGCATGCACGAGGTCCAGGCCCGCTTGCAGCAGCCGGCGGCGCACCTCGGGGTTCGACGGCCGTGGCATGCCCACGATATTAGCCGACCGGTCACTTATCTCAGCTCGCCCGGGGCTTACCCTAACCAGCGCACCATCTCGGCTAGATTTGGGTCGGCCAATGAGGCTTTATCCCCAGCAGCCGACCCAACCCGCCCTGACCCGGAAGGATCCTGTGTCTATCGCGCCCAACGGCGCCACCGGTCGACGGGCGCCTGGCTTCGAGGCGCCGCCGGTCGTGGTGTTGGACGGTGGGGCCGCCCTGCCGCATGAGGTGCTGGGCAACAAGGGCTACGGGATCAACGTCATGCGCCGCGACGGCCTGCCCGTCCCGCCTGCGTTTTGCATCACCACCGAGGTCTGCCGGCGCCATTTGGCCGACCCGCAGCACACGCTCGACGCGATCTGGGATGGCGTCCTGCGCGCGATGAGCGGGCTGGAGACCGAGTACCAACACACCTTCGGGCGGGGACCCCGGCCCCTTCTGGTCAGCGTGCGCAGCGGCGCCGTGGCCTCGATGCCGGGCATGCTCGACACCGTCCTGGACCTGGGCATCAACGACGAGGTGCGCGACGCACTGGCTGCATCTTTCACACCCGCCTTCGCCGACGACACCCGCGAACGGTTCTGGCGCGTGTATCGCCGCGTCGTGCTCGGCGACGAGGACGGGACCGTCCCCGACGATCCGCACGCGCAGCTGCGGGGTGCCGTCGAGGCCGTCTTCAATTCCTGGGACTCGCCGCGTGCCGTGGCCTACCGCCGCCATCACCGCCTCGATCCGGACCAAGGCACCGCGGTCGTGGTGCAGGCCATGGTCTTCGGCAACGTCGACCCCACCACATCGGGAACCGGCGTGCTGTTCTCGCGCAACCCCATGACCGGCGCCGGCGAGCCGTTCGGCGAGTGGTTGCCGGGCGGCCAGGGCGAGGACGTCGTCTCGGGCACCACGGGCTGCGAACCTGTCACCGCCCTGCGCGACGGGCACCCCGGAGTCTACGACCAGCTCCTGCAGGCCGCGGGCACGCTCGAACGGCTGGACCGCGATGTGCAAGAGATCGAATACACGATCGAGGACGGCAAGCTGTGGCTGCTGCAGACGCGTAGGGCCAAGCGCTCGGCCCAGGCCGCGGTTCGCCTTGCCCTGCAGCTGCGCGCCGAAGGCCTGATCGACGATGCCGAGGCCCTGCGCCGGGTCACCCCCAGACACGTCGAAGCGCTGCTGCAGCCGTCGCTACAGCCCGAAACCCGTTTGGCCGCAACGCTACTCGCCCGCGGACTACCGGCCTCCCCGGGCGTCGCATCGGGCCGCGCCCACACCGACGTGGACGCGGCCATCCACGCCGCCGACGACGGCGTCGACGTCATCTTGGTGCGCTCCTCCACCAGTCCCGACGACGTCCAGGGCATGCTCGCCGCCCGCGGCATCGTCACCGAGGTCGGCGGGGCAACGTCCCACGCCGCGGTCGTCAGTCGGGAAATAGGCCACCCCGCGATTGTCGGATGCGGAGTGGGCGTCGCCGCCGCGCTCGACGGCAAGCTCGTCACCATCGATGGATCCGAAGGCGAAGTGCGCGAAGGCATCCTGCAATTGCAGGCCTGGTCCGAGCACGACTCGCCGGACCTCAAGGCGTTGGCGGAGCTGGCGCGCCGGATCAGCCCGTTGCGGGCTCATGCCGAGGGCCCGCATCCCAGGCTGGACGCCAGCTCGGACTCCGCGGTGCGCGAAGCCCTGCGGGCCGGACAGACCGACGTGGTGTCCGCCAACCCGTTGATCACCATGCTGACCGCGCTGCGCGTGGCCGACTGAACGGACGAGCGGTGCTCGAGCTCAAGGTGCTGCAGGCCGTTCGCCTCAAGGGCATGGTCCGCCACAACGACTTGGCCGCGACCATCGACGAGCCCGACGACGCAGTGGCCGAGAGGGTGACGGCGTTGACCCGCTCGGGGCTGCTGGCCGCCGGCCCAACCGTGAAGCTGACCCCGGCCGGCCGCGAGCGCCTCGCGGAACTGCTGGCCGCCGAGCGCTCAAGCATCGACTCCGAGACCGTCTCGGCCGGGTATGACGCGTTCCGCACCGTCAACGCCGACTTCAAGGCCCTGGTCACGGACTGGCAGCTCAAAGACGGCGAACCGAACACCCACCAGGACGCCGGCTACGACGCCGCGGTGCTGGCCCGGCTCGACGACATTCACGCCCGGGTGGTTCCGATCGTCCGCGGCCTCGCCGGGCAGCTGCCGCGGCTGGCGTCCTACGCCACGAAGCTCGACGCGGCGCACGCCAAAATCCTTCGTGGGGAACACATCTGGTTTGCGCGCCCGATCATCGACTCCTATCACACCGTCTGGTTCGAGCTCCACGAGGAACTGATCGTCGCCTGCGGGCTGACCCGCCGGGGTGAGGCCGAGGCCGGGCACGCGGGGTAGCGCTTTACCGTCGCTATTACAGTAATGTCAACGACGCGACGAAGGAGGCCCGATGAAAACCAAGGGCGCGCTGATCTGGGATTTCAATAAGCCATGGTCGGTCGAGGAGATCGAAATCGGCGATCCCCTCAGGGGTGAGGTCAAGGTCCAATTGGAAGCCGCTGGACTCTGCCACTCTGAGCACCACGTGGTGACGGGCGACATCCCGATGGCGGCCTTTCCGATGCTGGGCGGTCACGAGGGCGCCGGCATCGTCGTCGAGGTCGGCGAGGGCGTCGAAGACTTCGAAGTGGGCGATCATGTCGCGGCATCGTTCATACCGTCGTGCGGCAAGTGCCCGTCATGTCAGATGGGCGAGCGCAACCTCTGCGACCTCGGCATGGGGCTCATGGCAGGAACAGCGGTCTCCGACGGGACATTTCGCATCCACGCCAACGGACAGAACGTCTATCCCTATGCGTTGCTCGGCACCTTCTCGCCCTACCTGGTCGTGCACCAGACCTCGCTGGTGAAAATCGACAAATCGGTGCCGTTCGAGGCCGCCGCGCTGGTCAGCTGCGGTGTGACGACCGGATTCGGGTCGGCGGCGCGGGCGGCCCAGATTCAACCGGGTGAGGACGTGGTGATTGTCGGCCTCGGCGGTGTCGGTACCGCCGCGCTGCTGGGCGCGGTGACGTGCGGCGCCCGCCGGATTTTCGCCGTCGACCCCGTCGAGTGGAAGCGCGATCAGGCGCTCAAGTTCGGCGCCACCCACGCCTATGCGGACATCGATACCGCGACGATGGCCATCGCGGAGCTCACGGTCGGGCGGATGGCCCGCAAGGTGATCGTCACCGTCGGTCGGTCGGAGGGCAAGGACCTCGAGAAGTACATGTCCGTTACCTCCAAGGGCGGAATTTGCGTCATGACCGCGATGGGCAGCGTTTTGGACACGGACGCGACGCTCAATCTTTCGCTTTTGGCGCTGTTGCAAAAGAGATTGCAGGGCACCATTTTCGGCGGCGGTAATCCGCAACGCGACATTCCGATGCTGTTGTCGATGTATCAGGCCGGCAAGCTGCCGGTCGACGATATGGTCACCCGCCGCTACAGCCTCGAGCAGATCAACGAGGGCTACCAGGACATGCTCGACGGGCGCAACATTCGCGGAGTCATCTGCTTTACCGACGCAGACCGATAGCCCTGCGTGACACGGTTCACTACTGTTGTAAATACGGTATGTGCTACTTTTTGGGCAGTCCATAACGCCTAAATTCGGGGTGCTAAACCATGCCAACGCCTGTCATTGTCGGTGCAGTCAGAACAGCCATCGGTCGGTCCTTCAAGGGCACACTGGTCAACACCCCACCCGAAACCCTCATCACCGCGGTGCTGCCGGAGGTGATCCGCCGGTCCGGGATTGATCCCGCCGTGATCGACGACATCATCGTCGCCGAATCGCACTACGGCGGCGGCGATCTGGCCCGCTACGCGGCCGACGCCACGGGCATACCGCACGTACCCGGACAGTCCGTCAACCGCCACTGCGCCGGCAGCCTCACCGCCATCGGCAACGCGTCCGCGCAGATCGGCTCTGGGATGGAGCGCGCGCTCATCGCGGGCGGGGTCCAGTCCCTGTCGATGACGCCGCTGACCAACTGGCGGATCCCCGGCCCGGAGCTCAAGTTCGAGGAGCGGTGGATGCCGCCCACCCACGTCGAGACTCCCGACGCGCCGGCGAAGGACATGTCCATCACCGTGGGCTGGAACACCGCCCAAGCGGTCGGGATCAGCCGCGAGGAGATGGACGCCTGGGCGGCACGCTCGCACCAGCGCGCCATCGCGGCCATGGATGACGGCAAGTTCCTCGACGAGATCCTCGCGCTCAAGATCGAGCAGCTCGACGGCTCCGTCACCGACTTCAGTGTCGACGAGCACCCCCGCCGCGACACCACCGTGGAGAAGCTGGCCGGCCTGAAGGTGCTGCATCCCGAGATCGAGGGCTTTTCGATCACCGCGGGCAACAGCAGCGGCACCAACGACGCTGCGGCGGCGGTCGCCCTGGTCGACCGGGACTTCGCCGAGGCCGAGAAGCTGTCGGTGATGGCCACCGTCAAGGCCTGGGGCGCGGCCGGCGTCGCGCCGCGCGACACCGGTCTGGGCGCCGTCAAGGTGATCGGCAAAGTTCTCGACCGCGCCGGGCTGAAGCCGTCCGACATCGCGCTGTGGGAGATCAACGAGGCCTTCGCCTCGGTGCCGATCGCCGCGTGCCGCGAATACGGCCTCGACGAGGACCTGGTGAACTTCTCCGGCAGCGGTTGCAGCCTCGGTCACCCCATCGCGGCCTCCGGCGCGCGGATGGTCACCACGCTCGTCTACGAACTGCGGCGTCGCGGCGGCGGCATCGGCATGGCCGCGATGTGCGCCGGCGGCGGGCAGGGCGGCGCCGTCATTATCGAGGTCTAGGGAACAGCACGGAAGGCGGTCGTCGCCAGTGACCACCGAAGTCGATCTCCCGGCAATCCCCGCCCCGCGGGCCGCCGAGTGCCCGCTGCACCCTCCGCCGGAGTTCGCGAAGTGGCGCGACAAGCCTGGCCTTCGCCAGGTGATGTATCACGGCGAGCCGACGTGGTTGGTGAGCCGCTACCAGGACATCAGGGCCGCTCTCGTCGATCCGCGGCTGTCGGCTGACACCTTCCCTGCTTACCTCACGCCGCAGAGCGCGGATGAGAGTTCGCCGATCATGTTTGCGCGGGCCGACGATCCGGAGCACAACCGGATCCGTCGAATGATTACCAGTGACTTCACCTTTCGGCGCTGCGAAGCGATGCGACCGCAGATTCAGGCTCTGGTCGACCGATTCATCGACGACATGATCGCCAAGGGGCCACCGGCCGACCTGGTGCACGACTTCGGCCTTCCCGTGCCGTCGCTGGTGATCGCGCTGCTCTTGGGCGTGCCGCCCGAAGATCTTGGCCCGTTCGCCCAAAACACGTCTGCTGCACTGGTAGCGGACGCGACAGACGAGGAGAAGGCGCAGGCCTTCGGCGGGATGTACGGCTGCATCGAGCAGCTGGTGGACCAAAAACAGCGTGATCCCGGCGACGACCTCATCAGCCGCCTGGTCGTCGACCAGCTGCAGACCGGTCAGATCAACCGCGCGACCGTGGTCCTGACGGGTCTCACCATGCTGCTCGCCGGCCACGAAACGACAGCCAACATGATCTCGTTGGGAACCGTTGCGCTGCTGGATCATCCAGAGGTGTTCAAGCGGTTGGGCGAAACTGAGGACAACGCGGAGATCGCGAAAATCGTCGAAGAAATGATGCGCTACCTTTCCATCGTGCACTGCCAGGTGGACCGCATTGCCACTGAAGACTTCGAGTTGGGCGGGCAACAGATCCGTGCCGGGGACCACGTCCTGATGAACCTGCCGGCCGGGAACTGGGATGCGGAATTCACCGAGAACCCGGAGCTTTTCGATGTCGAGCGCAATACGCGCGGGCACGTCGCATTCGGCTACGGTGCGCATCAGTGCATCGGGGCCAACCTCGCCCGAGTTGAAATGCAGGTCGCGTTCGCAACGCTCGCGCGACGACTCCCCACCCTGGGGCTGGCAGTGCCGGCGAGTGAACTGAAGTTCAAAGGCAACTCGGACATCTACGGCATGGTCGAGCTGCCGGTAAGCTGGTGACTCCTGGCCGCTACGGGCGCAGCACGTTGCGCGGCAAGGTGAGCGGCAGGTCCAGCGCACTCAACAGGCCCGGCTTCGCTTCCACCACAAAGGGAATCGCGTTGACGACCCGCATCGCCGTCGCGACCATGGCGCCCGCGCCGGACGTCATGTGGCTGCCCGACGCTTCGGGGTCGACCAGGCTCGCAGTCATGTCACAGGCGATGTCGGGCTCACCTTCGATGCGCACCCGGTACACCGGCTTGTCGTCCATGTCGCCCCATTCCGGCGCGAGATCGCGTGCCAGCTTGTTCACGTGCTCGATGGTGATCACCTCGCGGCCGTCGATCACCGCGATCGCCTGAATCCGCATGGCGCCACAGGTGCCCGCCTTGGCGGTGCCGAAGGCGACATCGAGATCGCGGTCGGTGGGCACCCGGTCGAGCTTCTCGCGGATCTCGTCGATCTCGAGGCCGAGCCCGTCGGCGATCAAGCGAAGGCCGGGGCCCCATTGGAATCCGATCACGCCCGGATTGGCCAACATCGGCGTGAAATCCAGCGGCCGGCCGAATCCCATGGCGTCCATCATCGTGTCGACAACGGGATAGTCGTCGTAGAGCGCAACCTCACTGGCCCGGATGCTGCGGATGCCTTTCGACTGGGTGGCGAGCATGAGCACCAAATGGTCTGCGGCGAAACCCGGTTCGATGCCGCTGGCGTAGAGCGAAACGCCGCCCGCGGCGGCCGCCTGGGTCAGCTGGGTACGCCAGACTTCCGGCTCGAAGCTGGGCGGGTGGATGAGACGGTTCACCGTGGTCGTGACGACGTTGATGCCCGCTTCCAGCAGGCGCACGTAGTCCGGCACCGCGGCACCGTCGCGCTCCGGTCCGCTGGCCGCGTAGACGACGCAGTCGGGCCGCAAGTCGATCAGGGCCTGCGCGTCGTTGGTGGCCGTCACTCCGATGGACCCGATGCCGACGATCTCGCCGGCATCGCGTCCGTCCTTGTCCGGTGAGTGCACCCACACCCCGGCCAGCTCCAGGTCGGGGTTCTCCGCAACGGCTCGCACGGCAATGGATCCGATGCCGCCGGTGGACCAGACGATGACCCGCAGTGGCTCAGACATTGGCCGAGCCCGCCGATTGAAGTTGCGCGGCAAGGGAGTTCATCCGCGCGGCGTTGGTTCGCACGCCCCAGGCCATCGCCTCGCCGTCGAGTTCGTTGGGCAGCGAATCGTCGCGGATGCGGTCCCAATTGGCCACCACGTCCTCCACGGTCGGATAGGGGAAGCACACCCCCTCGGTGTGCGAGATCGCGTAGCGGCAGTAGTAGCCCCCGGTCGCGTTGAAGATCTGCGACGTCGCGGGACAGCTGCGATGCACCAGCGCCAGCGCCATGGGCGTCACCCTACTCGCGGTCAGCAGCGCGACGTATTCTGCTGAATCCAACGAGATCTCCAGCTCGGGTGGTCGTCCAATCAGCGCCGCGTCGCTGTCCGGGGTGAAGACCTCATACAACCGGGTGTCGAAGGCGGCCGGCGCGAGCGCATTGGCCTTGATCCCGTAGCGCATGCCCTCCCACGCCACGGAGCGGGTCATACCGAGGACACCCATTTTCGTGGTGGCGTAGGCGGCCTGACCGAAGGCGCCGCACAAGCCCGACGCGGAGGTCACCGTGACGATGCGACCACCTCCGGTGCTGATCATCGCCCGGTAGACGGCCCGCGTGGTGCGGAAGGTGCCGCGTAGGTTCACCGACAGGATGCTGTCGAGGTCCTCGTCGGTGACGTTCTCGAAGTGATCGTCGAGCACGATGGCCGCGTTGTGGATGAGCCCGTCGACGCGGCCCCAGGCGTCGAGCGCGACCTCGACGATTTCTTGCGGCCCTTGGTCCGACGAGACGCTCGCCCCGCTCGCCACCGCCTCTCCCCCGGCGGCCGTGATCTCGTCGACGACGGCCTGCGCCATGGTCAGATCCCCACCGCCACCACGCACGCTGCCGCCGAGGTCATTGACCACGACGCGAGCCCCGCGGCGGCCGAGCTCCAGCGCCTGGGAGCGGCCGATGCCACCGGCGGCTCCCGTGACGATGACGACGTCGCCGTCGAATCGAACGTCTCGAATGTCTCTGCCCACTTCTGTCCTTCCCTAAAGATCAGGCGAGTCGTTGGGTAACAGCCCCGAGGGTGCCGCCCCGTCCACCTCCAGCAGCTTCCCGGTGATCCACGACGACGCCGGTGACGCCAAGAACATGGCGGCAGAAGCGATGTCGTCCGGTGTGCCGTTGCGTCGCATCGGCGTCTTGGCGTGCATGGCGGCCCGCACCTCGGGCATCGCCTCCATGACGGCCCTGACCACGTCGGTCTCGACGGCCCCGGGCAGGATCGGCGTTCACTCGCACCCTCGGCGCGAGTTCGACCGCGGCCAGCTGGGTGAGCTTCGCCAGCGCCGACTTGGCCAGGCTGTAGGCCAAAAAGCCACGCTCGTTGTAGGCGCCGGCCATCGACCCGATGTTCACGATCGCGCCGCCGCCGCGTTCGAGCATGTGCGGCAACGCAAGTCGTCCCAGCTCGAACGGCACCGACACATTGAAGCGAAGCGCACCTTCGATGATCGCGACCGTCATGTCGGTGTAGACGCCGAGCTGCTCGACCCCGCCGGCGTTGTTCACCAGGATGTCCAGCCCGCCGAGGGAACGTGCCGCCTGGTCGACGACGTCTTTGAGGCCGTCGATGTCGGTGACGTCGGCCGGGATCGGGACCGCCTTGCAACCAAACGCACGCACCTGCTCGGCGACGGCTTCCAGGTCGTCCTTGGTGCGAGCCACCAACGCCACGTCGGCTCCCGCGTCGGCGTATGCCAGGGCGATTCCGCGCCCAATTCCCTTGCCGGCGCCCGTGATCAAAGCGGCCTTGCCGTCGAGGCGAAACTGCTCGGTGATATCGGCCAAGATCAGACCGTGATCCCGAAGAGCTCCGCCGCATTGCCACGGCAGATCTGGTCGATCTCGGCGTCCGGCACGCCGTCGAACTGCTTGGTGATCCATTCCGCCGAGAACGGGAAGGAACCCTCGTGATGCGGGTAGTCATTGCCCCACAGCAAGCAATCGAGACCGGTGATGTCGCGCGAGCGGATGGCCAGCGGATCCCACATGAACGTGGCGTGCGCCTGTCGCTTCAGGTAGTAGCTCGGCGGGGCGTCGATCTTCGACGGGCCCATGACGTGGTCGATGCCGAGCTGGTGCAGCCGGCTCTGGGTGGCGTGGTGATCGAAGAACTGCATGGCAAACGCCAGCCAGCCGGCGTACCCCTCCGTCATCACGACATGCAGGTTGGGATAGCGCTCGAACACCCCGCTGTAAGTGAGCCAGCCCAGCGTCTCGCCCATGGCGCAGCTCTGCATGTACCAACCGATGTCCTGGCGCCCCGGGTAGGCCAGCAGCCCCGGTCCCACGAGCGGATTGCGCAGCCCACCCACGTGCATGCTGATGGGAATTCGCAGGCTGTCGGCGGCCTCCCACAGCGGCTCCCACTCGTCCATGTAGTAGGGGCGCTCGAAGATCCCGTCCGGCAACAGGGCGGGACGAAGTCCCATCGCCGCGGCGCGCTCCAACTCGGCCACCGATGCGCCAACATCCTTGAACGGCAAATGGATACCGGGCGCAACCCGGTCCAGGTACGGCTCCCACGTCTCGGCCCAATAGTCGTTGGCCACCTTGCAGTACGCGGCATCCGCGTCCGGGGGGATGGCGTTGGGCATGTCGGAGATCCGGCCGATGAGCACCGCGCCGTAGACACCGTCGCGCTCGAGGTCGGCGAGCTGCTCGGCGGGGTCGTTGCTCGGGTGCGCCTCCTTGACGACGTTGCCCTCGGCGCCGGTGGCATCGGCGGTGATATCCATTTCGACACCCTCGCCGGCCATCATGGACATGTCCACGATGTGCCCCGGCCTGTACACGCCGTTGCCGTTCTCGTCCTTCTCGATGCGCGGGAAGTATTCGCGGTAGTGCTCGGGCAATTGGTCCACGATGGACAGGGGCGGCGTGATGTGGGTATCCGCCGTGATGAGTTTCTCGGGAACCTTGGTCATGGCGACTCCTTCGCTACGCGACGAATCCCAAAGGGCTGCTTTGGATCAAGTGAGGGATGGTCTACGAGTGTCTGGCCTGCATCTCTTCGAAATCGGGATTCTCCGGGCCCGCGGGCATCTCGGGGAAGGAGCGCGAGTCCCAGTAATCCCGGTTGTGCACGATGAGGCCTTGGTCGTCTAATTCGCCCACGGATGCTCCGCGGCAAGCGAACTCCTGGCCGAAGATCGTTCCGCCGATCGTCCACTCGACGACGTACTGGTTGCCTTGTCTGAAGCCGCCGTGGTGAATGAACTTGCAGTCCGGAATCGCCATCAACGTGAGCTCGACCATGTTCTTGACGCCCTCGAGGCCCCGGTAGTCGATGTGGCCG
Organism: uncultured Actinomycetota bacterium; assembly: GCA_963758775.1. Lineage (GTDB taxonomy): Bacteria > Actinomycetota > Actinomycetes > Mycobacteriales > Mycobacteriaceae > Mycobacterium. The sequence goes on along the minus strand of CAVWWU010000004.1, from coordinate 284,014 downwards.
GACACGTCGTCCCAGTAGATATCGGGCGACGACAGGGCAAGCATCGGCTCGACCTCGTGGGAGTTGAAGGCGGCGATGAAGTCCTCAGACCACGTCATGAGTGGACCCTTCCGACAGCGAGGCTAGACGAACGTATATCCCGAGAGCATAGACGATCGTCTAGCTATGTCAAGGGCGGTGCCGACAGCGAAAAAGGCGGAACAGGAGGCGATTTCGGGCTGCGGCCTCGCGTGACCCCGCCGGCCGGCGGGTCGACCAGGCGGCGGACCACGTCCAGCAACTGTGCACGCAGCACGTCGTCGTCCAGATCGGAGGTGAATGGGTGACCGACCACACCGCCGACCACGATCATCAGCGCTGCCACCTGGATCCGCGCGTCCGGACTCGGGTCCTCGCCCACGAGCATGCCGGAGAGGCGTTCGAGCCAGCGCGCGAACCGTTCGTGGGCGGAGAGCAGCCTGACGATCGCCGGATCGAACAACATCGTCATCGCGGCGCGACGGTGCTGCACGGCGTGGTCGACAATCCGGGTTAGCAGCAGCTCACGGCTGCGACTCTTGCACTCCAGGGCCTCGGCCTCCTCGAGGGCGTCTTCCAGCTTGGCAAGCTCCATCTCCGCTGCCGCGATGATGAGCTCTTCCTTGGTCTTGAACTGGTGGTAGATCGCCCCCTTCGTGACGCCGACCTCGGCGGCGATCATCTGATACGACGTCGCGCTGGCGCCCCGATTCGCAAAGAGCTTCAGCGCGGCGTTCAACGTGCGCACCTGCGCCGGGCTCCGATTGCTCGACCAGACGCGCCCATTCGGTCGCTCGGATGACGCCACGCGCCCCAGGGTATCCGCAAGTGGCGGCGTATGTATACGGTCGTCTAGCTTGGTGTTGCGAACCCGCATCTCTCGTAATGGCGTTGGGGTTGTGAGCAGCGTGACGATGCATGAAAACTCTTGCAATTATTCCGCTTTCGAGATCGCCCACGCTGATCCTGTCTACGCGGGCCGATAAATCACCAGGTGACCGGAAGTTCCTTGAGGCGCCAGATCGCCTGGTCGTTCATGAACTCCAGCTCCTCCTCGGGCACCGCGAGCCGCAGGTCGGGCAGGCGCCGCGCGAGGGTGGTGAGCGCGATCTGCAGCTCTGTGCGTGCCAGGTTCTGACCGACACACTGGTGGACGCCATACCCGAAGGCAAGGTGCCCGCGTGCATTCCGCTCGAAATCAAAACGCTCCGGGTCGGCAACGAACGCGGCGTCGTAATTGCCAGCCGTCAGGTTCATCACCACGTGCTCGCCTTTGCGGACCAGCTGCCCGTTGATCTCCATGTCCTCGAGCGCAAGCCGGTCCACCAGCCCGCTGTGCACGATGGTCAGGTAGCGCAACAACTCGTCGACGATCTGTAGCGTCACTGCCGCGTCGTCGGTTTCGCGCAGGGTGGCCATCGCGTCTGGGTGCTTGAGCAAAACCAGCGTGCCCAGCGCGATCATGCTCGCCGTCGTCTCGTGGCCGGCCTGCAGCATGATGAACCCGGTCATCGCCGCGGTCGCGACGCTCATCTCGCCCTTCGACACGTTGTCCAGCATCAGGCGGGTCAGCAGATCGTTACCCGGTTCGCGCGTTTTTCGCTCCAGCAATTCGTTGATATAGCTGAACATCGACATGATCGAGGCCATTTTTTGTTCTTCGGTCGTCGTGATATCCAGTGCACCAGTGCTGTGGTCTTGGAAGTACTCATGGTCGTCGTACGGCACCCCAAGCAGCAGGCAGATCACAAGTGATGGCACCGGTAGCGCGAAATCTCGAACAAGATCACATGGCGGGCCGGCGGCGATCATGTCATCCACGAAGCCGTCCACGAGCCGCTGGATCTCCGGAGCCATTTCTTTGGCCCGCCGAACGGTGAAATCCCTTGTGAGCATGCGCCGTAGCCGGTTGTGCTCGGGGTCGTCAGTTCGTGGAAATAGCACCGCCGCGTGATTGTCTTCGCCGGTGGGCGTCATCGCCTCTGGAATGGTGTTGGCGCTCATCCGCGGATCGGTCAGCGCGGCCCGGATGTCTTCGTACCGGCTGGCCACCCACGCCGGCTGGCCAAGGAACAAGTTGGTTGCTTTTTGCAACCCCGGCATCTCGCGCCACTCCGCGAACTCAGCCGGAGGGGCCAGTGGGCAGTGCGCGGCGCGAGGGGCCGGCATGGTCGGCAACTGGGTCGGCATCTGAGCGCCGGTGGAGGTGGAACTCGACATGGCCTCTCCTGCGTCGTTGACATATCTGGCAGTTGGCTGCCAGTTTACCGAACCTACTGAGGGAATGGGTCCGCAGGCTCCGGTAGGCGTCAGGCAAAGGCGGAAGACGAGCAGACGACCAGATCCGCTGCAGCAACGGCGAACTCGGAGCGATTCAGGACGCGGCAGGTCAACCGTTTGTCCGGCGCGCTATTTGATCGTCGTGGTGGTACCTGTGACCGCGGTCAAGACTTGGCCGACCTCTTCGCCGGGATCGTTGAACACGTCGTACCCGGTCTCGTCGCGGATCTGCCCAAAATGCGCTGCGACATCCTCCAAAGTCAGTCCGCGGTTGAAGTAGCCCTTCGTCCTGCCGATGAACCAGCGCGACACCTGCCCGCCTCCCGCGGTGTAGAGCTCGCCGGACACCGGGCAGTCTTCGTGCGCAAGGAAAGCGACGGCTGGCGACACCAGGGCGGGGTCGAATGTCTCTGTAAACATTTGCGTCAGTTGATCTTTGATCTCGTCCGCCTGCGGACCGAGCTGGTCGTCGCCTTCCGGGCTTTCGAGCGAATGCGCGAGCATCCGCGTGTAGGCGATTGGACTAAGCGCGTTGGCCTTGATGTTGTGCGCGGCCCCTTCGGCGGCCAGTACCCGCGTCAGGCCGATCAGACCCGTCTTGGCCGCCGCGTAGTTGCTTTTTGCGGGTGAGCCGAGGATGCCCGACGCCGACGTCGTGCTCACCACCCGTCCGTAACCCTGCTCGCGCATGATCGTGAACGCCGGCCTGGTGACGTTGAACGCGCCATTGAGGTGCACATCCAATACCGGTTGCAACAGTTCCGTGGTCATCGCGTCGAAGTACGCGTCGCGCAGGATTCCAGCGTTGTTCACGACGATGTCGATGCGGCCGAAGTGATCCATCGCAGCCTGCACCAGCGCAGCCCCACCTTCGGGCGTGGCGACGCTGTTGACATCGGCGACGGCCTCACCGCCGGCGGCCGTAATCTCATTGACCAGTTGCTCGGCCGGACCGGTGTCGGATCCATCACCGGTGACAGAACTTCCGATGTCGTTAACGACCACGCGCGCTCCGCGCGCCGCCAGCAGCCGGGCGTGGGATCTACCGAGCCCCTGTCCGGCTCCGGTGACAATCGCCACTCTGCCGTCAAATCTCAGATCGGTCATCGCAAGAATCCGCTCCCTGGTAGTCGCTTATGTACTGCACGCTAGCGTCGGCAATGCCGCGGGGTGTAACAATTTGTAGGGTTGCCAATCGATTTCGGCCCGCAGCGCCCAGCCTCAGTGCGCAATGCTCTCGAGGTAATCCACGGCGAGGTCCACGCAGGTCTTCGGATTTCCCGGGAGCGGCTTGTGGAGGTGATATTGGCCATGGGGGGCGCCGTCGGTGCTGGCGGCGCCGGAGAAGTAGGGCATCAGGGTTGCCGCCAGCGGCAACACATTCGACGGCGCGTTGCGCAGCGTGTCCTGGATGACGCGCACACCACCGGCGTACTGACTGCAGAAGGCCATGAAGATGGTGGTGAGCCAGCGCCCCGCGAGGTCGTCGCCGACGTCGGCGGCCAGATCGTTGGGGATCACGAAGTCCCACCACAGGTCTTCGGTGTCGGTCAATCTGTTGTGCTCGCTCATGATTCCGTGCCCGCCGGGGTCGGGGCAGCCCGGGAAGGTGTGGCCCGCTTCCCGCGCGGGGTTGGCGAAGGCGACGACCGCCAGCAGGTCCGATTTGCGATGCGCCAACGGCCCGGAGCGCAGCGACCGATAGACGCGCGCCGCCACCATCGCGCCCTGGCTGTAGGCGACGATCGCGAATTGGCCCTCGGTGCGCTCGATTGCGTCGGTGAGCTTGGTGACCCCGCCCGTCACGCTGCGGGTGAAGGGCAGCGCGGCGGCGTAGGGAATGGGAACCCAGTTGTACTTGGCCGGGTCGACGCGTTGTGCCACCTGTTGCGGAAAACAGCCCCTGCCAGTCGATCTGGCGCCCATCATGCCGGGATGCCCGGTCCCGGCGACGGTGAAGAGCGTGATCAAGGCATCTCCTTTTATCTGACCGCTGCCTCACAAGTATCAGGTGCGAGTCATTCCACCAATCGGGGGACGCGAGATTCATCGCGTGCATTGGCTGGTTTGCGGACAGACAACCCCTCACACCCGTCGCAATACTTGAGGCGGCCCCAAATCAGGGGGCGGCCGGGGCTCATGCGTGCCCCCGGCCGTCCCCGCCCAATTCTGGCTAATGCGGAGGGCCAGCCTTCCTGTTTCCTGGGCGGCAAACCGGGTAGATAGCGGCAGTGACTACTTCCGAGCAGCCGCCACCCGAAGGCGACGAGCAACCCCCACAAGCCACCGAGGACGACACGCCGGATGAAGAGGGTGCTAACCCGGCAGACGAGTGAGCTTGGAGGCGCTGGCGCTACCTAGTCGTCCGACTTGTTGTCGTCGTTGCGCGCGGCTTCGGCTTTAGACCGACCTTTTCCGGCGGTCCTGCGGTGCTGACGAGCGGCATCGCTGTGCTGGTCGCCGCCACCGCCAAGGTCGTTCTCGGAGGCCCACTCATGACCTTCGGCGATCTGTTCGTTCAGCTCGGCCGCCCGATCGCCCGCCGCGGCGCCCTCGCGCGATGAGTCAGACATATCTGTACCAGTAGCCCGGCGGCCGCGACTCAAACCGCGCTCGCCAAATGATGCTGTCCTCCTTGGCATTTCGTCGGTGGGCAACCTTGGGATCGAACCAACGGCCTGCCGCCGTGGTACAGACTGTGAACCTGAGATGGCCTAGGGGTGGCGATTCGGGTGCGGTTCGTCATTCGGCGCGCCGGTGTGGCCGGCGCGGGCTATGAAGTTAGGGTGAGCACCCACCATGTGAACCTGACCCAGCAGGAAGCCTCGTTGGTCGGCGAAAGTGATCCCGACGCTCTGCAGCGCATGGATGAGAAGCAGCTGAAGGACTTGCTGAGCCGGCTCAGGACTGCGCGCGAGAAGAACTTCAGCCTGTTGCGGCGGCAGGGGGCGGCCCGAGTGGAGGCCGAAGGCGCGCGAGGCGCCGCCCAGCCAGCCAACGAACGACGTGGCGAGAAGGTGGAGGTCTTCGACGCGGCGCTGGCACGGGTCAACGAGCGCCTTGAATCACTGCGCGGCAGCGGAAGTACAGCAAGCCCGCCATGAACTGGCCCACATGCTCTACATTTTTTCGGTCGAGGGCGAAATGCCGGATCGGACAGTCAACATCGCGCGACCCGGCGAAGCGGGCCAGCGACGCAAAGCTGCCGATGGTAGCCCCAGAGAACTGTCGTGGCGCGACGAGAGCTGGTCAGTTCAAAGTCGACACGTCGCCCCGATCAGTGAACGCACCCTGCTCCGAGCCCTTGAGGACATGAAGTGGCTGATTGACGGCTGTCGCGGGCTCCTTCGAATCGGCGCTCTTCGCGCGGACGAGAATGCCCACCTACCTGACGACAAGGTGATCGACCCCTATATGTGGCAGGTCAACTGGTGGTTTCCAGAATGGGGCGAACCCGAGACGACGTCCTCGCCGTTGGCCACTTCCGCTTGCGGCCGGGTGAGTTCAACCCGACGACATGACGGTGATGGCCGACCACACCGCCGAGACGATCAACAGGGGTACCTGGTGCGCCGGCTGTGAACAGATCCGGCCTCCGCTGCCGATGTGCTGGACGGCCGATGGCCTCTACCGGTGCGTTCGCTGCGCCAAGGTGTGCGTGATGATCGACCCGGACGGCAAGGGCCCGCGGGTGTGGCCCGACTTCAGCATGCCGGGCGAGGCGATATTAACGGCGACGTAAAGATCGCAAAAGCTGACAATGGTCCAGCCCTTCGTGCTACTTGTTTGATTGGATTCACACCAGCTTCATATCAGCGGTCAAAAGGCGGCCGGATCGGAGCACTGCCATGTCGTTTGTGGTCGCGGTTCCGGACATCTTGGCTTCGGCCGCAACGGATGTGGCGGGCATCGGTTCGTCGCTGACCCAAACCAATTCGGTGGCGGCGGCTCGAACCACTGGCGTGGTGGCTGCGGCCGAAGATGAAGTGTCGGCGGCGATTGCGTCGTTGTTTTCTGGTCACGGTCAGCAGTTCCAGGCGCTCAGCGCGCAGGCGGCGGGGTTTCATCACCAATTCGTGCGGGCGTTGAGTGGCGCGGGGGGTGCGTATGCGGCCGCCGAGGAGGCTGGGGCTTCGCCGTTGGCGGCGATGGTGTCAGGTGCGCAGACCTTGGCGGTGTTTTCCCCCGTCGCGGCAGCGACCGGGCGCCCGATTTTCGGCAACGGCGCCAATGGTGCGGCGGGTACCGGGCAAAACGGTGGTAACGGCGGCTGGCTGATCGGCCGCGGCGGTAACGGCGGCTCGGGTACCACGGGACAGGCCGGCGCCCCTGGTCAACAGGGCGGCAACGGCGGCAACGGCGGCAACGGCGGGGCTGGCGGGATCATTGGGCACGGCGGCAACGGCGGTCGCGGCGGCACTGGCGGTGCGGGCGGCGATGCTTCGGCCACGACGACTGGTGATACAGCAGTGACCGCGGTGGCCGGCGGCGGTGGTGGCGGTGGCATCGGTGGTGCTGCCGGCGGCCGCGGCGGTGTGGCGGGCACCGGTGGAACCGGCGGAGCAGGCGGCAATGCCAGTGTGACCTACCCGACGGAAGGTGGTAGCACCGCGACGCTGACTGCCGCGGGAGGCGGCGGTGGTACCGGCGGCACCCTCGGTGGCGGTGGCGGTGGTGGCGGGGCCGGCGGTGTTGCCGCCTACGCCAACAACGCCTCGATATCCGGAGGCAGTGGCGCCGCCGGCGCGGCCAATGGGGCGCACCCCGGCGGCACCGGCGGTGGCGGCGGAGGCGTCACGGGCGGCGATCTCGCCGGGTCGGGCTTAAGCGCCGCGGGCGGTGGTGGCGGGAACGGCGGGGCCCCCGGTGCGGGAGGTGTCGCCGGCTCCGGGGGCGCGGGCGGCGCTATCACGTTGACCCCCAACGGATCCTCCCCGATCACCGCCGCGGCCGGCGGCAGCGGCGGCGCACCGTCACACAACGGCGGCACAGGCCAGACCTTCTCCTTCTCCGGAGAAACCGGCACCACAGTCGCCGGGGCCGGCGGCACCGCTACCAACGGTGGCGGTGGCGGTGGTGGGGGTGCCGCGCTCGCCTCGGCGTACGACGGCACCTCCACCGCCGCCGGCGGCACCGGCGGCTCTGGCCACTCAACCCCGGCTCCGACGCCGACACCCACTCCGACGCCAACCCCAACGCCAACGCCAACGCCAACGCCAACGCCAACGCCCACACCAACCCCCACACCAACACCGACCCCAACCCCAACCCCGACTCCCACGCCAACTCCAACACCAACACCAACACCAACACCAACCCAAAGCGTCATCGACACCATCAACGTCGGCGGCGGCCGACTGGAGGCGATCGCGGTCAGCCCCACGGGCCCGGAGGCCGGATACATTTACGTCACGGTGGAAAGCTCGAGCACCGGGCTCGACAATCTGGTGGTGATCAACCCCGCCAACGCCGTCGTCACCACCATCCCGCTCGGCATCGAAGCAAATTCCTCCCCGCCCGCGGTGGCGGTCAGCCCCATCACCGGCAACATCTACGTCAGCAACAACACCCCGAGCGGCACCGGTGAGGTGGTGGTGATCAACCCCGCCAACAACAGCATCGCTGCCACCATCCCCCTCGGCAGCGGTGTCTTCAACGAACCATTCGCGCTGGCGGTCAGCCCCACCGGACCCAACGCCGGCGACGTCTACGTTAACAACGGTCTCGGCGGCACGGAGGGCAAAATCTGGGTGATCAACCCCAGCAACGCCGTCACGACCATGGCTGTCCCCAGCACTGGCTCGATGGCGTTCAGCTCCACCGGACCCAACGCCGGCGACCTCTACATGCTCGCTGGCAACTATGGCAACCAGGTGTTGGCGATCAACCCCACCACCAACGCCATCACCACCATCCCCATCGGTAGTGAAACCGGCAGCGGCTTGGCGGTTGGCCCCACCGGCGCCTACGGCGGCGACGTCTACGTCGCTCAGTACTACGGCAGCACAGTATCGGTGATCAACCCCGCCACCAACGCCGTCACCACCCCCGCGCCGAACCTCAACATTCCTGGTAACCCTTATTCGTTGGCGGTCAGCCCCACCGGCCCCTACGCCGGCGACATTTACGCCCTCAGCTGGGGCTCTCCTGGCAACGTGGCAGTGGTCAACCCCGCCGCCAACTCCATCATCCAGAACATTCCCGTCGGCAGTGGAGCCGGTTTCTACTTCCAGCAGGTAGCTGTCAGCCCCACTGGTCCCGCGGCGGGCGACGTCTACGTAGTGAACGATCTGGACGGCACTGTGTCGGTGATCGGACCAAGTTAACACGGGTTTGATGTTTGGGCGTGTCACTCGATCGAGCCGGCAGTTCGCTTCACCATGGAACTCGTTGGCAGACAAGGGTTCCCGTTTTCTTCGCGGGCTGTCGCCTCGGGATCGGGCTAGCTACCTGCACGCAGTCGCGCGCCCAGGTTGGCCGCCCCGGTAACGACGGCCCGTTCAATCTAGCGAAGCGCGTGCATCGGGTCAGGAAGCGTCGGGTGTTGGGACTGGGTTCGCCCTCGCCGTCCTGGTGCCGCGAAAACGCCTCGGCGGCGTCGAGTTCGTCGGTGGTCGAGTCGATGTGCACCCCGACTGGCGCGGGCATCGGACAATACCGGCCAGATCTGAAAGGACTCATCGAGCCGGAGCAGGCCGATCTAGGAAGGACGCTATCGATCAACTTGGGCTACCGTGAAATTTTGAGGCTGTTAACGGAAAATATGTTGGCGAAGCGATTGCCGTCGAATGCTCCAGCTCAACCGTCAGTCAATCGCGCGCCCTCGTAATAGACGACCTCGCCAGGACCCAGGTATATATGGTGCATCCCATAATAATTGGCCTCGATGAGCAGCGGCCACGGGTTGCCGTCTCTTGCGCGCCAATAATAACCGCGCTAATAATATGTGCCTGAGACCGGTCGCTGTGCATTTTAGTACTGCTCCCCGGCGATATATTCCATAGACATAAGTTGGCACTAGAATTGTACCACTCTCCGCTCGAATAATTCGTCTATCGAGCACGCATGTATTTCGCAGCGTAGTGCATCTGGCAACTCCACCACCGAGCTAGCCGTTTGGTGCGAGTCCTTGCCGTGAATAAAACCGCCCGGCACGGGCTTGTCTTGTGCCCGTTCCGGATTTTGAATGGAACGCACAAATTCTCTCGCCATAGCCACGCGGTGTCGTCTTCGGCGTCAACGGGCAGCAGCGCCCGCTCAGTCGCGGGGATAGGCGCGATGGTAGTCGTTGGCCCGCACGAACGCCGTGCAGGTCAGCGTGACGCTGACGTCGAGCGAGCGCACGTGGTGCCACCAACCGATCGGGATGAACAGCACGTCGCCGGGATTGAGCGTCACGGTAAAAATGGTGGCGTCCTTGAACAGCGGATATTGCGCGTCATCGATCGGAGCATCGAGGTCGGCAATCGCGCTGTAGACGTGGTGGTGGTTGTAGACCTTCGAGGTATCGAGCGGAGAGATGAGCTTCACGACCTTGCGACCCACGACCTGGATCATGAGGTTGTTCGTCAGGTCGTGGTGAAGATGCGTGACCGTGCCTGCGGGCCCGAGCCAGAGCATTCCGGGCAAAGCTCCGGCGGCCGGAGGCTCGAGCAGGCCGTCGAGCACGCCGACGTCGTCCGCAAGCGGACCAAGAGCGGTCGCATTGCGCTCCGCATTGTTGGCGGTCATGTAGGTGTTGTTGCCCGCGCCGCTGCGGATGATCGCGATGAAATCACGGAGGGTCATCAGCGTCTTCAGCGTCTGGCCCCTGATCTCGTAGCTCGCCTCGGCATCGCGATTCGCCTGCACCTCGACCTCGCGGTCGCCCAGCCGCGACTCGAAATAATCCAGAGTCCACAGCCGGGTCGCGGGCCAGTCGGCGACGTAACCATCGAGCACGAGAGGAATGTTGCGCGCATAGTAGCGATCGAAGAAGTCAGTGGCCGCGATCGTGGTGCGACGCTCGATCGTGCCCCAGCCGCTGCTTTCGCGTGACAGCCGCGCAAGCGTATCGAGAAACCAGCTGCGCTTGATGCCGTGCTTCGCCAACGTGTCGGCGGCGCCGGCGACATAGGGGTGGCGCCGCGCCTCCTCGATCTCGCGCTGCGCCAGCCCCGGCGCGAAGCCGTTGGCCACCAGGCGCTCCAGAATGGCGGCCACATCAACGTTGAGAAGAATGTTCTCGGCAACCCAGCGACGCCACACGTCGGGAATGGCTGCCAAACCCTGCCCAGCCGGATTTGGACTCGAACTCATCGGCGCCCCATCATTGGTTCTGCGCCCCTATCGTGCCACCAATAAACCAATCGTGGGCCCAACGTTGGGGCATGGCGGCGGAGCTGTACCGCTACGAAGTCCTCGGACGGCAGCGCCCGGACGTCCTCTTCCTCGGCCGTCTCTCGCGCTACCGGTACCTCAACATGGACCAGGTCGTGGCGGGGAGTCCGCACGCCTTCGGGCGCTACGCGGACGGCCGCCACGGGCACTGCGCAGCGCCGCTCTCGGCATAGGGCCAGCTCACCGGCGGGACGGCGGGCACCGCCCAACGGATCGCGCTCCACCGGTGGTCAGGCCGCCCCGGAACCCCGTAGAGTCGGGCCGGTCCGTGTCCTGGCGCCCCAGCCAGGGCGCCCTGTCCTGTCGCTGGATCCCGCCATGATCGATCTCGTCCCGTCCGAAACCGGCAACGTGACCGCCGAGTTCAGCGGTCCCGGAAAGCCGCTCGTCATCACGTTCGGTTTCTACGCCGACCCGGCGACGACCGTGGCCGCGTTCGAGTTCCAGGGCCGCCTCAAGAAGCTCGAGCTCATCACCGGCCGCGAGCTCAACAAGCTCTTCCTGCGGGAGCCGAGCATGCGGTGGTACCTCGCCGGCATCGAGGGCATCTCCCACGACGTGGCATCCACCGCGGAGGCGCTGCGCGACGCCGTCGACCGCGCGGGGGCCGCCTCGGTCACCGTGATCGGACAGTCGATGGGGGCTTATGCCGCGATCCTCTACGGCGCGCTCATCGGTGCCGACAAGGTGATCTCGTTCGGGCCGCTCTCGTGCTTCGACCGCCGCACATGGAGACTCATGAACGAGACCCGCTGGCTCCCACCGCTCGATGCCTACGAGGCGAGCGGGGTCGACGCCTCCGCCTACACCGACCTCCCGCGGTTCCTCGCCGCGCACGACGGCCCGCTGCCCGACATCGACCTGATCTACGGCGCCTGGGCAGGCCCGGGGACGAACATCGCCGAGGTCACCGCGATCGACAGCGCTCACGCGGTTCGGTTCGTCGACACGCCCGCCGTGCACCTCCTACCGGTCCACCACGCCCAGCACGCCGTGGTCGAATACTTCCGCGCGAACGGCGTGATCACCGAGGTGCTCGCGCAGCGGATGTTCGGCGACTCGCTCCTGCCGACGCTGCAGAAGTTCACGACCGGCGACGACTGGGTCGCGTGGCTCAGCGAGAACCTCATGCGGGGCAGCACGGTGGAGCAACTGCTGCCTGTGATGGGCCAGCAGATGCCGCTCGACCAGGCGGAGGCGAAGGCGCAGCAGGCGAAGCTGATCTTCGACCTCAGCGCGTTCGAGGAGCTGCCGCCCGCGGCCACGGTCGGCCGTGAGGCCGCAGCCTCAGCCTGAACCGAGGCGGGCTCGGAGGAAGTCCGGGCGGTGCTCGGCGAGCTAGTCTAAGCCCTCGTCTTCGTACCGACGCTCGCCGCGGCGGCAGAACTTGAATCCCCTCGGCCAATTATTTCGTAGAACAAATAAAGGCGTCCGGAGGTTTGGTTTTGTCGCGGGTGTGTTGGCGCTGGTTGTCGCGGTATTTGACGGGGTCGTCAAACTAGTCGAAACCTGAAAACTTCGCGCGGGCTTTGTGGTACCTATAGCCATCTTCATATTTTTGCTATCTCCATATTTGTAGTGGTCGATGGCGGGGTGGCCGCGTCCGAGGGTCGGTAACGGCCGATGGGAGACCCGCATGTCGTTCGTGATGGCTGCACCGGAGTTGTTAGCAAAGACAGCTGCGGATGTGGCGGGTATCGGCTCGTCACTGAGCGCGGCTAACTCGACCGCTGTGGCCCCGACCACCGTGCTGGTCGCTGCGGCCGGTGACGAGGTGTCGGCGGCGATCGCGTCGCTGTTTTCTGGCCACGCAACGCAGTTTCAGATGCTCAGCGCGCATGCGGAGGCGTTTCATTCGCAGTTCGTGCGGACCCTAAGCAACGCGGGTGACGCGTATGCGGCCGCCGAGGCGGCCAATGCGTCGCAGTTGGCGGCAGTGGTGGCTGGTGCTCAGCGCATGGCGGTGTTCTCGCCGGTTGCGGCGGCGACCGGTCGCTCACTGATCGGCAATGGCGCAAATGGGGCTGCCGGTACCGGGCAGGCCGGCGGCGCCGGGGGCTGGATATACGGCAACGGCGGCAACGGCGGATCGGGTGCGCTCGGCCAGGCCGGCGGCAGGGGCGGCAATGCCGGATTGATCGGTAACGGCGGCAACGGCGGGGCCGGCGGTGTCGGCACCACCGGCGGCACTGGTAGCGCGGCGCAAACTGGCGACACCGGCGGGGTCGGCGGCAAGGGCGGGGCCGGTGGCAGCGGCGGTCTGTTGTCCGGCAGCGGTGGGACCGGCGGCCAAGGTGGTGTCGGTGGACAGGGTGGCGCGGGTGCGACTGGCGCCGAGGGCGCGGCCGGGGTGGCCGGGGTCAACAACGGCGCCGGCGGCAACGGCGGCAACGGCGGCAACGGCGGCCAGGGCGGGGCTGGCGGTGCGGGCGGGGCCGGGGGTAAAGGCGCGCTGTTCGGCGGGCATGCCGGCGCTAATGGTGGTGTCGGCGCAGGCGGGGTCGGTGGTGACGCGGGTGCCGGTGGTGAGGGCGGGGCCGGCGCCGCCGGTACCGCGGCCAACCCCAACGGCGGTGCGGGCGGCAACGGTGGCGACCCTGGCACCGCCGGCAGCGGCGGCATCGGCGCCACCACCGGTGCAGCCGGGGCCGCGGTCACCAGCGGCGGCAACGGTGGGGTTGGCGGCGCGGGCTACAGCCCCGTCGCCTCTGGCAATGTCGGCGGTAACGGCGGCGCCGGCGGTAATGGCGGCCCCTATGGCAACGGTGGAGCGGGTGGAGCGGGCGGGGCAGGCGCAGCCGGAGCCAACGGTGTGACCGACGCTGGCGGTAACGGCACTAACGGCACCGCGGGCGGGGCAGGCGGCCGCGGCGGTCAAGGTGGGCTGGGCGGCTCGATTTCCGGGAATGGCGGGGTTGGCGGGGTCGGCGGTGTGGGCGGGGCCGGAGGTAATGGTGGGTCTGGCGCCCAGGGTGCGACCGGGGTGGCCGGGGTCAACAACGGCGTCGGCGGCGATGGCGGCGACGGCGGTAACGGCGCGGCCGGCGGCAACGGGGGGGCCGGCGGTGCGGGTGGGGCTGCCGCGCACGGTAGCGCGGCAGCTAACGGGGACGGCGGGGCCGGAGGTGCTGGCGGTAACGCGGGAGTTCCTGGTGACGGGGGCGATGGTGCGGCGGGGGTTGCTGGGGAAGCTGGTTCGGGTGGTTCCCTGGCGGCTGGTGGCGATGGTGGCGCCGGCGGTAACCCCGGTACCGCGGGCTTCGGCGGGACTGGCGGTACCTCCGGCGGCGGCGGAAACGGTGGCGCGATGGCCGGCAATGGGGGTGTCGGCGCCGCCGGTGGTAGCGGTTCAGGCGGCGACAACGGTGCCAACGGTAGCCCGGGGAGCGACGCCACCTCCCTGGTCGGTAACGGCGGGAACGGTGGACCCGGCGCTCCCGGAGGGCCCGATGGCGGCAACGGTGGCAACGGCGGGGCCGGCGGTGCGGCCGTGATCGGCACCGGCGGGCAAGGTGGCACGGGCGGCACCGGCGGCACCAATGGCGGTAACGGAGGCGACGGTGGCACCGGCGGCGCGGGTACCAGGGGCGGAGCCGGCGGCGTCGGCGGTAACGCTCTCAGCACCGGGAACGGCGGGGACGGCGGCAACGGCGGCAACGGTTTCGTTAGCGGGGTTAGCGGCACAAGCGGCGGGACCGGCGGCGTCGGCGGTCAAGGCGGCAACGGCGGCACGACCTCAGGCAACGGCGGTAGCGGCGGCACCGGCGGCGGCGGCGAAGTCGCCGGTAAGGGCGGGACCGGGGGCAACGCGGGAGCCGCCGGCAACGGCGGCAACGGCGGCAACGGTGGCCCCGGCACCCCGGGACAGGCGGGGGCGACTGGCGGCGACGGTAACGGCACCAACGGCGCTGTCGGCGGGCTGGGCGGCAACGGCGGCACCGGCGGCACCGGCGGTACCACTTCAGGCAACGGGGGCAACGGCGGGACCGGCGGCAACGGCGGGGCCGGCGGGACTGGCGGTAACGGGCTCGCCGGGGCATCGGGGGCCATCGGTGCCAACGACGGCGCCGGCAACAAAGGCAATGACGCCGGCGACGGCGCGGATGGCGGCAACGGCGGCACCGGAGGTGACGGCGGCACGGCCACTAACGGGACCACGGGCGCCAACGGTAGCGGTGGCAATGGCGGCAAAGGCGGCACGCCGGCATGCCCGGGGTCGGCGGAAACGGCGCTGATGGCGACCAAGCCGACCCCGACGGCGGCAACGGCGGATCCGGCGGTACCGCCGGTACGGCGGGCAGCGGCGGTGCTGGCGGCGCGGCCGGCAACGTCGGCACTGGGGGGCGCCCCGGCGTGGACGGTGCCGACAGTCCTCTCGCCACCGGCGGCACCGGCGGCAAAGGCGGGGACGGCTACAGCCCCGCCACCAGCGACCCCAGCCACAACGGCGGCGACGGCGGCCAAGGCGGTCAAGGCGGTTCCGGAGGCACCATCGGCAACGGCGGGACCGGGGGCGACGGCGGGACCGGGGGCACCGCCGTCAAAGGCGACAACGGTGCCACCCCGGGCGCCGACGGCACCGACGGCGGCAACGGAGGCCAAGGCGGTCAGGGGGGCCAAGGCGGCCAAGGCGGCAGCACCTCTGGTGACGGTGGAAACGGTGGTACCGGCGGCAGAGGCGGCGACGGCGCCACCGGGGGCAACGGCACCACCGGCACGTCGGGGGCGGCGGGCGGGACCGGCGGTGCTGGCGGCAACGGCGGCGACGGCGGCCAAGGCGGGCCCGGGGGCACCGCCGCGAACGGCGACGCCGGTGCCGACGGCTACGGCGGCAACGGCGGCAACGCCGGCGACGGCGGCACGCCTGCTGCCGGCGGCAACGGCGGTGACGGTGGCGACGGCGGAAAAGGCGGCGACGGCGCCACTGGCGGGGCTGGCGGTAACGGCGGTAACGGGATCAACGGCAGCAACGGCACGGTGGGCATCAACGACGGCGCCGGCGGCAGCGGCGGAACCGCCGGCACCGGCGGCACCGGCGGCGACGGTGACGGCGGGAACGGCGGCACCGGCGGCAACGCCGGCGCAGCCGGTATCGGCGGGTACGGCGCGAACGGCACCGCCGCCAACCCTAGCGGCGGCAACGGCGGGGCCGGTGGTGGCGCCGGAGCACCCGGTGACGGCGGCATCGGCAATGATGGTCAAAAGGCTGACGATGGCAATCAGAGCGCCACCCCCACCGGCGGCACGGGCGGCACAGGCGGCGACGGCTACAGCGCTAGCACCCCCGGCGGCAACGGCGGCAACGGTGGGACCGGCGGAGAGGGCGGCAACGGCGGCACCGTCGGTGACGGCGGCCTAGGCGGCAACGGCGGCAACGCCGGCAACGGCGCGACCGGCGCCAACGGAACCAACCCCGGCGACCCCGGCGGCACCGGAGGCTCCGGCGGTGAAGGCGGTGACGCCGGCAATGGCGGCGACGGCGGCACCACCTCCGGGAACGGCGGCAAAGGCGGCACCGGCGGCAAAGGCGGCACCGGCGGCGACGGCGGCGACGGCGTTGACGGCGGAGGCCCCTCTATCGGCGGCATCGGTGGCTTTGGCGGACAGGGCGGAGACGGCGGCAACGGCGGCCTGGGCGGCACCTCCCCCGGATTAAGTTCCGCGGGCGCCGACGGCAACGGCGGAGACGGCGGCCGCGGCGGCAACGGCGGAATAGCTGGCAACGCCGGCGTTCAGTTGGGGTCGGGCTTTGGCGGCAGCGGCGGAGACGGCGGCAACGGCGGCAACGCCGGCGTCAGCGTTGACGGCCATCCCGCCGGCTCCGGCGGCACCGCCGGCAACGGCGGCAACGGCGGCAACGGTACCGACGGCGGCTTTGGCGGCAGTTTGATCAGCGGCCCGGGCGGGTCCGGCGGGTACGGCGGCCACGGCGGCAATGCCGGTGGCTTAGACAACGCCGGCAATGGCGGAGCCGGCGGCAACGGCGGCAACGGCGGGACACCCGAAACCAGCCCCAACAGCGGTTCCGGCGGTTCCGGCGGCAATGGCGGCAATGGCGGCGACGGCGGAACTGCCACCGAAGCAGGCAACGGTGGCGATGGTGGCGGGGGCGGCACCGGCGGCAATGGCGTCGACGGCGCCAATAGCCCCGGTGGCGACGCAGGCGGTGACTTCGTTCCCGGCGTCGGCGGCAATGGCGGCTCCGGCGGCGACGGCGGAGTTGGTGGCTCCGGCGTGAACGGTGGTAAGGGCGGCGACGGCGGCAACGCCGGCACGGCCGGCAACGGCGGTGCCGGCTCTTCCTCGAAGTTCTTCGGCAGCAACGGTCAAATCGGCGGCAACGGCGGCAACGGCGGCAACGGCGGCGACGGCGGTGACGCCATCGGCGGCGCCGGCGGAGCCGGCGGCGCCGGCGGAGCCGCCAGCGCTGGCGGCGCCGGCGGAGATGGAGGCAACTACACCGGCAGCGGCGGCGGCGGCGGCGGCAGCGGCGGCGACGGTGGCGATGGCGGCACTGGCGGCAACGGCGGTAGCGGCGGCAACAGCATCACCGAAGACGCCGGCGGTACCTTCGGCGGCGGCGGCACCGGGGCCCAGGGCGGACGCGGCGGCGATGCAGGTGTGGGCATCGACGCCAATCCAGGATCATCCGGCGCGGACGGGCCCGACGGCGCCGACGGCCAACCCGGCGACACCGAATAGCCGCGGGTACATCCACCACACCGAACCGACGTGGGTGACTTGCCATATGGCATCGGTCGGTCGTCAAGATGATTGGTGCAAGTGCGGCTCTCGCCAGGCCGGCTTAGACGTCAAGCACCTGGACAACGCCGCCGCGAACGGCGAATTTTCCGCCGGAGCGCATATAGAGATCGAGGCTCACTGTTCACTGTCGCCGCATTCAGCATCTCGGCGATCGGCTGCTTGCCAGCGGGCGATCCGGCCGCTGAAACCGGCTGCACGACCGCTGTCCACGGTCACGTAATTCCCCAGGGGTAGCCGTCACGTAATTCCCCAGGTTCGGGCGCTGCTGTGGTGAGGGTAGCGAAGCTGGCGTGGGTGTCAGGTGGTGGTGGTTCCGGGTCGTTTCCGGGGGCGGTAGGACGGGCCGTCCATGAGGATTTGGTGGCTGGTGTTGATCAGTCGGTCGAGCAGTGATTCGGCGACGACGGGGTTGGGGAACAGCGGGTACCAGTCTTTGGGGGCGCGGTTGCTGGTCAGGATCAGCGGCTTGGCGGTGATGGCGCGGTCGGAGACGAGGTCGTAGAGATCATCGCTTTGGGTGGGGGTGTGCTCGCGCATGGCGAAGTCGTCGACGATGAGGACCAGGGGGCGGGTGTATTCGCGCATGCGTTGGCCGATGGTGCGATCGGCGTGGCCGCCGGCGAGGTCGGCGAGCATGCGTGAGCATTTGACGAACCGGATGTCGCCGCCGCGGCGCGCTACTTGATGCCCAAGTGCTTGTGCCACATGGGTTTTCCCAACGCCAACTGGTCCGTAGAGGATGACTGACTCGCCGGCGTCGAGCCAGCGCAGTGCGGCCAGGTCGCGAAGCATCGCGGCGGGCAGTTTCGGGCTGACGGTGAAGTCGAAGTCCTCGAAGGTGTTGGGTTGCTCGAAACGGGCGCGCCGAACTCGTCGGGCCAGGGCCGCGGTGTCGCGGCGGGCGATTTCGTCTTCGCAGAGCACTTGCAGGAATTCCAGGTGCCCGAGTTTGCCGTCGCGGGTTTGGGCCAGGCGGGCATCGAGGGTGTCGAGCATGCCGGTCAGTTTCAGGGTCTTCAACGCTGCCCGCAGGCTGGGATCGTGAATGGTCATGACAAAGTGTCCTTCGTTCGATGTGGTTGTGGGAGAACGGTTCGGGCGTTGACTCAAGCTGTTTGTTCGGTACCGAAGGCGTCTCGGGCCGCGCAGAATCGCCGGTGGCGTCGTGGCCGGTCGACCGCCGCGATCCTCGCCGTGCTCGGTGCCGGCGACCAG
Organism: uncultured Actinomycetota bacterium; assembly: GCA_963758775.1. Taxonomy (GTDB): domain Bacteria; phylum Actinomycetota; class Actinomycetes; order Mycobacteriales; family Mycobacteriaceae; genus Mycobacterium. The sequence goes on along the minus strand of CAVWWU010000004.1, from coordinate 265,357 downwards.
GATGCCCTTGACGGTGCGATACCCGGGGTCACCGACGGCGATGGCGCGAGCGCAGGCAGCATCGAGGCGGACATCGCCATAGCGCTCGCGTAGCCGGATGATCCCCTGGATGGCGCGCAGTCGATGGATGGCATTGACCGCCGACAGTTCGGCGACGATGGCGACCGCGCCGGGCCCGATCTGTTCGGCCTGGGCGCGACACCAACTCACCGTGCGCAGGGTGTGGGCGATCTTGTGCGGCGGGTAGTGCTCAAAATTCGTCGAGCGTCCCGACAGATGCAGCACGTGGGTGGCGACCACGGTGTGGTCGCAGAAGATCTGCACCACGTCCCCGGCGGCGCGGACGGTGACCTGCTGACCCAACAGCCGCCATGGCACTGAGTACAGCGCCTTGCCGGATTTGACGTGGCAGTCCGGGGCCACCTTGCCCAGAGTGTAGGTCACCGCCTCAAAAGGCCGGGGCGGCAACGGCATCAACGCGTCACGTTCCACCGTGGTGAACAACGTCGAAGGCATCTGCCCGTCGATTCCGCGGTGTTTGTGGCGCCCGTAGACCTCCGGCACCAGCGCAGCGCCTCGCCCTGCATCTGCGGTATCGACTCGAAGTGCCGCCCAGCGAAAAACGAGTCCCGAATGTTGGGGATCGGGCGTTCGATGCGCGGTTTGTCCTTGGGCTTGCCGGCCCGGGCGGGATCGACCAGGGTGCCGTAGAAGCTGGCGAGTTCGCCGTAGGCCAGGTTGATCTGCGGGTCATACAGATCCGGGCGCATCACCCCGGTTTTCAGGTTGTCGCACACCAGCCGCGCGGGGACCCCGCCGAAGAACTCGAACGCCGCCACATGCGATGCGTTCCAGGATGTTTGGTCCATCCGCAGCACCGGCTGGATGAACAGCGCCCGTGAGCACGACAGGATCATCGCGAACACCCACACCGCGACCCGGCGTCCCGAGGCCGGGTCACACCACATGCCCAGCTTGCCGTAGTCGATCTGGGCTTCGCTGCCGGGTTCGACAGCGCCGCGGGGCACCGTGACCTTCTCTTCGAGACGCTCCTCGGTGAAAGTGGTTGCAATGTAACGACGTACCGTCGATTCTGACACCTCGACACGGTGGTCATCACGGAGCCGCTGGGCGATGGTGGCCACCGTCACCGGGACCTTCAGCTGATCGGCGATCCACTGGTGATGGGCCGCGATCTGCGGCCAGCTCAGCGCCCGCGCCACCGGGTCGACCAGCTCAGGAAACCAGCGCCCGATCCGGGCCCGCCACACCTCCTCATCGAAAGACCCAGGATCTGGTTGCAGACCCTCGGCCAGCGCCGGCGCCAAATACTTGCGAATCGTCTTGCGATCGATGTTCAGTGCCCCATTGATCTGCACCTGCGATCGGCCGGCGTTCCAATGCCGAAACATCTCCACGAAGTCGGTCACGTTCCACGATCTCCTCGCCACTCAAGGCCCCTTCCAGGACCCCGCAGTGGGGCACCTGAACGGAGCGAACCTGAGCAGCAACCCAACCCCCGCCGGACACGCCCCAGGGGTGGGGAATTACGTGACGGAGGGTGGGGAATTACGTGACGGACAACCCCTCACACCTGGGGAATTACGTGACTGCTGACACGACCGCCGACGAAGAGGTCGTTCGACTTCTCCCGGCTCGACAAAACTTTGGCACACTGCGATACCTGACGAGGCCGTCAAGGTAGTCGAAACCTGTCCCCGCATTGTGGTCGTTGTAGCCATCTTCATATCTTTGGTATCGCCATTTATCTGAATGGTCGATGGCGGGGCGGCCGTGTCCGAGGTCGGTGACGACCGGATGGGAGGCCCGCGGTGTCGTTGCGTTGGCGCACTCGACGATGGCCATAGACCCGCAGAGTACCGAAATCTTGAAGAGGGTCTTGACGTGACCCTCACGTGTGCGCCATTTGGGCGCTTGACCTGCTGAAGTACCCTGGGATAGCTGACCGCGGAACACGACAAATGGGCTCGACCCCGAACTGACCGCGATGAGCATCGATGAAGGCGATCATTTCGTCGCGGTGCGGGCGAGCTCCGCTGCGAAAAACGCAGACGCAGACTTCAAAATCTCATTAGCTCTGCGTAATTCAGCGTTCTCTCGCTTGAGCCTGCGGATCTCGGCATGCTCGGAACTCGATGTTCCAGGCCTCTCTCCGGCATCGACTTGGGCCTTGCGCCGCCACCGACGCACCGATTCCTCAGCAACACCAAGTTTGCTGGCCACCGACTTGACGGCCATCGACTCAGAAATATCTGAGCTCCAGCATGGTGTCCACCAAACGCGACGCACGCAAGCGGAACTCAAAGGGATACTGACGCGGCATAGCTTCCAATCCTCCTATGAAGATCGGAACAAAACCTGGGGTACTTCAAAGCAGTAGCGCGGGCCGCCAGATTTGACGGGGCCGTAAAAGTAGTCGAAACGTAAAAATCTGTCCAGGGTTCGTGTTAATTATGGTCATCTCCATGTTTTGGCTGTCTCCATTTTTTTATTGGTCGATGGCGGGGCGGCCGGGTCCGATGGTTGTTGGTAACGACCGATGGGAGTTCCGCGGTGTCGTCTGTCATTGCTGTTCCTGAGTTGTTGGCGGCGGCCGCCGCGGATGCGGCGGGCATCGGTTCGACGCTGCGTGTGGCGAATTCGGTGGCTGCAGCCCGTACGACCGCGGTGGTGGCTGCTGCCGGGGATGAGGTGTCGGCGGCGATCGCGTCACTGTTTTCTGGCCACGGCCAGGCTTTTCAATCACTCAGTGCTGAGGCGGCGGGATTCCATAACGGTTTCGTGCAGGCGTTGAGTGGCGCGGGGGGTGCTTACGCGGCCGCCGAGGCGGCGGGGGCTTCGCCGCTGGCGGCGCTGGTGTCCGGCGCTCAAACGCTGGCGGTGTTTTCTCCCGTGGCGGCAGCGACCGGACGCCCGATTATCGGTAACGGCGCCAATGGTGCGGCGGGTACCGGGCAAAGCGGTGGTAACGGCGGCTGGCTGATCGGCCGCGGCGGCAACGGCGGTTCGGGTACAGCCGGGCAAGTCGGCGTGGCGGGCGAACAAGGCGGCGCGGGCGGGGCGGGTGGGGCTGGCGGAGCCGGCGGGTTTTTTGGGCATGGCGGCAACGGTGGCGCGGGCGGCGCCGGCGGTCAAGGCGGCAACGGCAGCGCGGGAAGCGCGGGCTCGACTGCAGGCGGCGCAGGCGGCGCTGGTGAAGCTGGCGGCCAAGGCGGCGCAGGCGGTGCGGGTGGAGCTGCGGGTAGCGGTGGACTCGGTGGTGCCGGCACCAACGGTAAGGGCGGTGCTGGCGGCCTTGGCGGTAACGGCGGCAACGGTGGTGAGGGTGCTCAGGGCGCGGCCGACACCGGGTCAGGCGCGGGCGCCGGTGGTAACGGCGGCGCCGGCGGGGCCGCGGGCGCCGGCGGTGTCGGTGGGGCGGCCGGGACCGGCGCGGGCAGCGCCGGCAGCGCCGGTAGCGCCGGTGACGCGGGCACCGGCGGCAATGGCGGACAGGGCGGCAACGGCGGAGCCGGTATGGGCGGGGCTAATGCCACCGGCACGACCGGGGCCACCGGCGGTACCGGTACCGCGGGCGGCGCCGGCGGCAATGGCGGAGCCGGCGGAGCGCCGGTGTAGGGGGCACCAACGGTAAGGGCGGTGCTGGCGGCCTTGGCGGTAACGGCGGCAACGGTGGTGAGGGTGCTCAGGGCGCGGCCGACACCGGGTCAGGCGCGGGCGCCGGTGGTAACGGCGGCGCCGGCGGGGCCGCGGGCGCCGGCGGTGTCGGTGGGGCGGCCGGGACCGGCGCGGGCAGCGCCGGCAGCGCCGGTAGCGCCGGTGACGCGGGCACCGGCGGCAATGGCGGACAGGGCGGCAACGGCGGAGCCGGTATGAGCAGCACGACTAGCGGCGTCGCGGGCACCGGGGGCGGTGCGGGCGGCGATGGCGGTGCGGGCGGTGCTGGTAACGGCAACGGCGGCGACGGAGGTGACGGCGGCAACGGCGGCGACGCCTCGGTGAGCACCAGCAATCCCGCGGTCGTCGCTGCCGCCGGGGGTGGTGGTGGCGGCGGCGCCGGTGGGGCAGCTGGCGGCCCTGGTGGTACCGCCGGAACTGGGGGGACCGGCGGCGCCGGCGGTGATGCCACCATCACCCTCATCGACCCAACTGATGGAAATGCCTCCATGACTGCCGACGGCGGCGGCGGTGCCACTGGTGGCACCGCGGGCGGCTCGGGTGGGGGCGGAGGCGCCGGCGGTGTCGTCGCCTTCGATAACAACGCCGCCGGCTTCAGCGGTGGTAGCGGCGGCGTGGGTGCTGCGAGCGGCGCCCACGCCGGTGGTGCCGGTGGTGCCGGTGGTAGCGCTAACGGCGGCGACTCGAGCGGGGGCTTGGCCGGCGCGGGCGGCGGCGGCGGTAATGGAGGTGCAGCCGGTACCGGAGGCACCGGGGGTACCGGTGGGGCGGGCGGCAACATCAGCCTCACCGCGCCCAGCGGCACCGCCACCGTCGCTACCGGAGGCAACGGCGGCGCGCCGGCGACTAATGGCGGCGCAGGTCAGATCGACGTCGACGGCGGCACCGCCACCGGCGGCACCGGCGCCGCCGCCACCAACGGCGGCGGTGGCGGCGGCGGCGGGGCCGCGGCTGTCATTGGCCTTGACAGCACCCCCACCGCCACCGGCGGCCACGGCGGCAGCAACACCAGCCCCAGCCACGGCGGCACCGGCAGCATCACCCCGACACCGACACCGACACCGACACCCCCAACGCCCACGCCCACGCCCACGCCCACGCCCACCCCACGCCCACACCCACACCCACACCCACACCAACCCCCACACCCCACACCAACCCCCACACCCACACCAACCCCCACACCCACCCCACACCAACCCCCACACCAACCCCCACACCCACACCCACCCCAACACCCACACCCACACCCACACCCACACCGACCCCGACCCCGACCCCGACACCCACCCCGACCCCGAGCGTCACCGCCATCACGCTCCCCGCCGGCGACACGGCAACGGACGTGGCGGTCGCCCCCGCCGGCACCCCCAACGCGGGCGACGTCTACGTCACAGTCATCACCGGCAACTCCGGCTATAACCAAGGCCAGGTGCTGGTGTACAACCCCACCGGCACCTTGATCGGCTCCCCGATCCAGGTCTATTACGGTGGCCATGAGGTGGCGGTCGCCCCCGCCGGCACTCCCAACGCCGGCGACATCTACGTCACCAACAGTGTGGGTAACTCCCTCAATCTGACGGGCGGCACGGTGACGGTGATCGGCCCCAACAACAGCGTCATTAACCCTGGCATCGCCCTCGGCTATCAAAGCGGCCCGAATGCGGTGGCGGTGAGCCCGGTCAACGGCGACATCTACGTCTCCGACAATTTCGGCGCGACGATGATCAGCCCCTCCACCGGCGCCCTAACCCAGCTGGGAACCTTCTCCAACAACGAATGGAGTTGGACCGGGAATCGGTGACGGTCGCCCCCGCCGGCGCCCCCAACGCCGGCAACATCTACGTCACCGATTACCAGGACTACGTACACGTGTTCAGCCCCGCCAACACCCCGATAAGCAGCAACATCAACGTCGGCAATTACGAGCCCGGCACAATGGCGGTCAGCCCCATCACAGGCGACGTCTACGTCGCCAACGACTCCTTCCAGCCCTTCGTGCAGAGGATTGACACCGGCGGCAACGTCAGCCCTATCCCCGTCGACTACGGCACAGGCGGTGTGGCGGTCGCTCCCACGGGCACCGCAAACGCCGGCGACATCTACGTCACCTACACCCAATACCTCAACAACGGCGTGCCGTCGGTCGGCGTTATCAACCCTGCGACCAACGCCGTCACGCCAATCCCGGTCGAATCCCCCGGCACCGGATCCCTGGGGCAGTTGGCAGTCGGCCCCAATGGCGACGTCTACGTCATCCAAAGCAGCGGCTCGATGTTATACGTGATCAGCGACCCATAGCGCTCGTCGATCGGGTGTCCCCTGCCGGAGCGCACGGCGCGGCTCCGGCGCCGACGGCCAACTCGAGCAACGCCAAATGACCACCAGCGGTGTCGTCTTCGGCATCAACGCACAGCAGCACCCGCTCAGTCGCGGGGATAGGCGCGATAGTAGTCGTTGGCGCGCACGAACGCCGTGCAGGTCAGCGTGACGCTGACGTCGAGCGAGCGCACGTGGTGCCACCAACCGATCGGGATGAACAGCACGTCACCGGGATTGAGCGTCACGGTAAAGACCGTGGCGTCCTTGAACAGCGGATATTGTGCGTCATCGATCGGAGCATCGAGGTCGGCGATCGCGCTGTAGACGTGGTGGTGGTTGTAGACCTTCGGCGTATCGAGCGGAGAGACGAGCTTCACGACCTTGCGGCCCGCGACCTGGATCATCAGGTTGTTCGTCAGGTCGTGGTGAAGGTGCGTGATGGTGCCTGCGGGCCCGAGCCAGAGCATTCCGGGCAAAGCTCCAGCGGCCGGAGGCTCGAGCAGGCCTTCGAGCACGCAGACGTCGTCCGCAAGCGGCCCAAGAGCGGTCGCATTGCGCTCCGCGTTGTTGGCGGTCATGTAGGTGTTGTTGCCCGCGCTGGCGCGGATGATCGCGATGAAATCACGGAGGGTCATCAGCGTCTTCAGCGTCTGGCCCCTGATCTCGTAGCTCGCCTCGGTATCGCGATTCGACTGCACCTCGACCTCGCAGTCGCCCAGCCGCGACTCGAAATAGTCCAAAGTCCACAGCCGGGTCGCGGGCCAGTCGGCGACGTAACCATCGAGCACGAGGGGAATGTTGCGCGCGTAGTAGCGGTCGAAGAAGTCAGTGGCCGCGATCGTGGTGCGATGCTCGATCGTGCCCCAGCCGCTGCTTTCGCGTGCCAGCCGCGCAAGCGTATCGAGGAACCAGCTGCGCTTGATGCCGTGCTTCGCCAACGTGTCGGCGGCGCCGGCGATATAGGGGTGGCGCCGCGCCTCCTCGATCTCGCGCTGCGCCAGCGCCGGCGCGAACCCGTTGGCCACCAGGCGCTCCAGAATGGCGGGCTCATCGACGTTGAGAAGAATGTTCTCGGCAACCCAGCGACGCCACACGTCGGGAATGGCTGCCAAACCCTGCCCAGCCGGATTTGGACTCGAACTCATCGGCGCCCCATCATCGGTTCCGCGCCCCTATCGTGCCACCAATAAACCAACCGTGGGCCCAAACTGACGATCTAAGCCACCTTTGAACCGCGTCTCAGCGCGTGGCGTCCTTCCACGATGACAGCAACCTGGCCCCTAAACTAACATTCACCCAGGCTACTCAGCGGAGGCAGGTCATTGTCGAAGTCTCGTCATTCCTTCGAAGGCGCGTTAGACCTACTTAGTGGAGGGGGGTCAGTATCGATCTCTCTTAACTCCGTCGAGGGTAGCGCGTTAGACGTCCCGTCTCCGTACACGAGCATCACGAATACAGTCAAGCTCGTAATCTGGGACCTTGATGATACGTTTTGGAAAGGGACGTTGTCCGAGGAGCCGGTCATGGCAATTCACGACAATATCGAGCTGGTAAGGGCCCTCGCCGCGAGAGGCATTATTTCTTCGATCTGCTCGAAAAATGATTTCAGCGTTGCCGCCACGGAACTACATAAAATGGCGATGTGGGATTATTTCGTGCTTCCAAGCATTTGCTTCCAGGCTAAGGGGCACGCAGTCGCGACCCTCATCGAAGCGCTACACTTGCGCCCAGAGAACGTTGTTTTTATCGACGACAATCCGTCGGAGTTGGCGGAGGTCGCTTTCAGTTGTCCCGGCATCACGTGCCTTGACGCCGTCGGCAAGCTTTCCGCCCAACTGGATAGTATTCATCACGCGGCTCAGAAGATGGAAACTTGCAAAGACCGCGCAGTACCACATAATTGCTGCAAAACATGAAAGTAACAGACCTTGGGGACAAACGCGGAGAGTTTTCTGCGGCAAAGCGACATTAGAGTCGAAATCGATTACTCCGTCGAAGCCCACATAGATCGGGTGATCAAGCTTATCAATCGGTCAAATCAATTGAATTACACAAAAGTTCGCGTGGACTCCGAAGAACACCGGACCGCTCTACTGGCCTCCTTGAGCGCCTTCGGATATCGCGCCGGAATAGTGCGAGCTTGGGATAGATACGGGAATTACGGGATAGTCGGCTTCTTTATGACGCTAGCGACTCTCAGGGAATACCGGCTGGAGCATTTTGTCTTCTCCTGCCGAATTATGAACATGGGGATTGAGCAGTACGTATTTAATTATCTCAAGCGCCCGGATATTACCGTGATACCGCCGATTGCTAACCCAATAGACTGCTTTCCGGAGGTAGACTGGATACACCCAGGCTCATGCGATGATATTGTCGACGGGTTACGCCAATTCAGGGCGGTCCTGATTGGGGGCTGCGATATGCTGCAGTTATCAAATTACTTCACGAACAACTCTGTCGAGTTCACCAACAGGGATGACCGCGGTTTTATTAAGCGCTTGGATGATCCATTCTTCATTCTAGACGATCCGGAGCGCGTCAGAGAAAGTTCACTTAGGCAGCATATCCCGGCATTCAATGCCGATGAAATGTCAGAGCTGCGACTGGCAGTCCGAGGTGCGGACGTTATCGTCCTCTCACTCTTTCGGATGATGGAAATCAACTACTTTCGCGGCAGTGACGGACTAATGGTTCGCCTCGACGAGGAGGCAGTGGTCGCCATCCTTCGATCCGATCAGGCACTCTGGTTTGTGCGCAACTTTACATTCGTCGAATATGCTCATGACGAGAGAATCAACCTCATTCACCGATGTTTGGAACGCTTGTCCAGCATGGTGCAGGACGGCGCGAAGATAATAGTGCTGCTTGAGAATACCCGAAAGCTCGAGAACAACTCGAATGAGCACTCCATCAGGCGTTTATATAATGACTTCATCAGACTCGAATGCGATAGAAATCCGTTTTTGAGCTACGTGGACGTGAATGCAGTGACCAGCGTTGAGTGGCTATTCGATGATGGATTTCACATGAGCCGGCGCGGCTATTACGAACTGGCTCAAGCTATTAAGAAGGAAATTGATAAGAGTTAGCTTCGGGCAGATAGCCGACTGTCAGTCACTTCCTTGCCCAGGCAAGTTAGACTTCGACGCTGTTCCAGTCAGTAGTAATTGCGGCTAACCGGATGCGACGACTGATCAGAACCTTGGATCATGGAGACTGCGTCGATCGGCCGCCGCTGGTGATGTGCTGGACACCGGGCGGTCTCTACCGGTGCCACCGCTGCGCGAAGGCGCGCGTCGTGATCGACGATCTAACCTGACTTGGCTCACGTTTTCGGGTTGAAGGGCATCGCAGGCTCCTGAACTGCAGTTTCGTTGTCTGCTCGCGCAGAATTTGTGCACTAAATCAGGACCGTAGGCTGCCGGGGTGGCCTACGTGCGCACGGTAAAGACTGCCTCGGGGGCGAGCGCGGTGCAGATCGTGTGGTCCACCCGGCGCGGGTCACGCTCGATCGAGCACCTGGGCTCGGCTCATGATGAGGCCGAACTGGCCGCGTTGAAGGCTGCCGCGGCCGAGCGGTTGGCGGCCAACCAAGCCGTACTCGATCTCGACGTGACCGCCCCGCCGGGGTCGGAGCCGCTGCCGATCACCTCCACCCGGATGACGCACTTGTGGGAGGCGCTGTGCGCCGCGTATCGGATCTTGGGGTTCGAGTCAGCCACCAAGGGCGACAGTGTGTTTCGTGATCTGGTGCTCGCCCGGATCATCGAACCGACCAGTAAGGTCGACGCCGAACGGGTACTCGTGGAGGTCGGCGTGGAACCCGCGTCCTATGCCACCGTCAAGCGACGCCTGCCCAGCTATGCCCACCCGCAGTGGCGTCAAGCATTGGCCGCCGCCAGCGCGCGGCGCGCCGGGTTGGGGCCGGCGTCGCTGGTGCTTTTCGACGTCTCCACGCTGTACTTCGAGACTGATGCCGGCGACGGATTCCGCGAACCTGGCTTCTCCAAAGAGCGCCGCCTGGAACCCCAGATCACCCTGGGGTTGTTGACCGACGCCGCCGGATTCCCGCTGACCGTGCAGGCCTTCGAGGGCAACAAGGCCGAGACCGCCACCATGCTGCCAGTCATCAACGCGTTCAAGGCCGCCCATCATCTCACCGACGTCACCGTGGTCGCCGACGCCGGCATGATCTCTGAGGCCAACCAGGTCGCGATCAAAGCCGCCGGGCTGTCATTCATCCTGGGCGCCCGCATCCCGTTTCTGCCCGATGTCGTACGCGAATGGCGTGACAACCACGCCGATCAGGCGATCCCCGACGGGCTGGTGCTGACCCAGCCCTGGCCGGCCACCAGCGCCGAGAAGACCCGCGGCATCCCCGACCGGGTCATCTACTACCAATTCCGCCACGACCGGGCCCGCCGCACGCTACGCGGCATCGACGAGCAGGTCCGCAAGGCCCAACGTGCCGTCGAGGGGCACGCCCCGGTCAAACGCAACCGCTACATCCAGCTCACCGGCGCCGCGAAGTCGGTCAACCGCAGCCTGGAAGCCAAGACCCGAGCATTGGCGGGCTGGAAGGGCTACACCACCAACCTCACCAGCGCGTCTTCGACGTTCGTCATCGATGCCTATCACCAGCTCTGGCACATCGAGAAGTCCTTCCGGATGTCCAAACACGACCTACAAGCCCGACCGATCTATCACCACCTGCGTGACTCCATCGAGGCCCACCTCAGCATCGTGGTCGCCGCGATGGCCGTCAGCCACCACATCGAGACCCAAACCGGCTGGAGCATAAAGAAATTCGTACGCACCGCCCGCCGGTACCGCACCGTGAAAATTCAGGCAGGCAACCAAACCCTCACCGCCGCCGACCCGCTACCCGACGACCTCCGCACGGCACTGCTCAGAATCCGCGCCGACGATGCGCACTAATTTGAGCCAAGTCGGGAGTAGTAATTGCGGCTAACCGGATGCGACGACTGATCAGAACCTTGGATCATGGAGACTGCGTCGATCGGCCGCCGCTGGTGATGTGCTGGACACCGGGCGGTCTCTACCGGTGCCACCGCTGCGCGAAGGCGCGCGTCGTGATCGACGATCTAAGGTTCCGGGACATCCACGCCGGCGGCGGCCGGTTGCCGCGGTGGTGGAGTGGTGAGGCGAATCCGGCTGCTGACCGGCGAGAGGCGCCAACACGTTGAGCGCGATGACGGCGGCGGCGAGCTGGTCGGGCTGGTGCTGGCCTGCTTGCCACTGCACCGCGGCCTGCGGCGGGCGCTTTACCAACCTATTGCAGCCGGCTTCGGCTACGGATCGTCGCGCGGCGAGATAAGGCCGGTCGGATCCGGACCGCCGGGCATCACACCGACGTGGATTACGGAATTGCACTTCACCGCGTGCGCCGGAAAAACGCCGGGAGTAACACAAAGCTTCTCAGCAGCGATACCCGCTATGGATGGCATCGCGTTGGCCACCGCCAACCGAGCGCCCGGAGTAGGAGGTCTGCGATGCTGTCGGATGGTTTAGCGATGCTGCAGCATTGCAACATCGCTATGCGCAAGGCGCAGGTGTGGGCCGACCTCGCCCGAGCCAACTTAGCTGCAGATGGGCAAGCCCATCGCGGCGACGACCTCCGCCGCATCCTGACCGATGCACAGCAGCACCTTCAGCGGCTAGTCAATTCCATCGAAAGCGATATGGGCATAGCCCCCAACTACGGTCCCGGCCGTCCCCGGCCCCTCGCGTCACTGTCCGCGGGGGCCTGCCAGCAGACGGCAAACCTCGCCTAGTCGAGGCGCTACCACACAACTGCGGCTCAGCGGTTGAACGCGTCGTTTAGGTGGACCGCGTTGGGGTCGTCGATGGCGGCGCAGTTGGCGGTGGCGTAGTTCGCAATGATGTTGTCCCCCTTCGCATTTCGGATTACGGCGAAGGAGCAATTCAGGCGGCGGCGACAACATCGGCCTTGTCGAGCAGGGGCGCATACCCTATATCTGCCTGCGTGAACCTGAGTGGTCCCGGCTGGGATCGAACCAGCGACCTTCCGCGTGTGAAGCGGACGCTCTCCCACTGAGCCACGGGACCTGCGCCGAGAGGCGAACGACGTCGAAGACTAGCACGAATCGCGGTCCGCAGAACTCGCCACCTGCCCGGACCGGGACGCGGACCAGCCCCGACACGCATCGTACCTAGGGATTTGTGTGCGCCCGGTCACGTGGACTATCGTCGTGCTTCGCACCGGACGACGATCTCGTCCGTTGCGCGCGGACGTAGCGCAGTTGGTAGCGCATCACCTTGCCAAGGTGAGGGTCGCGGGTTCGAATCCCGTCGTCCGCTCGAAGGTGCTAGAGGCATCAATTCCGCGGTGGAGTGGCCGAGTGGTGAGGCAACGGCCTGCAAAGCCGTGCACACGGGTTCGATTCCCGTCTCCACCTCCAAATTTGACTCCCTAGCGCGATTAGCTCAGCGGGAGAGCGCTTCCCTGACACGGAAGAGGTCACTGGTTCAATCCCAGTATCGCGCACCAGTGTTCTTGCAACTAAGTAGCGGTATTTAGCCCACCAAACCAGGGCCTCCACCACATATGCACCACTTTGCTGGCCAGCGCAGCCGCGGCGGACTTCCCCAACCAGCAAGGGAAGCCACGCCAATGACCATCCCCTCCACACCTGTTCAGTCGCCTCTTGGCGACACCGCGGGCTGCACCGACTTCGACGATCTCGTCTCAACGTGGGGCGAACCGGTGCGCTGCCAAACCAGCCGGTCCTCGCGGCCGTGCCGCAATGAAGCCCGCTCTGGGGATCGAGAAGTGCCATCCCCACCCCTGGCAAGGTGGTCGGTCAGAGGTTCTGCTCTGCACTTTCCACAAGACGAGCTGGCTTCGGCGCGTGTGGGAAAGCATCGTCTATCACGGATTCGTCCGATGCACGACGTGCGGCAAGCGGTTCACCGCTCCCGAACAAGCCGTCACCCTCAGACCGGTGTAGATCGTGGCCAGCGACCTGTAATGACGACGAGCAGCGCATTGGCTGCCACGCCGGCACTCGTGGCCATCGTCTTCAGCGCGCCCGCATCAGCCGGACCGATCCAGTGGTGTGACCCGGCGTCACCGTTGTTCGACCCGACCGTCTGCTACAACAGCCCTCACCGCGGTGGGTATTCGTGCGACCCGTTCGGACCGGCCTACGACCCCAACTTCTGCGCCGCGCAGAGGTAGCGGGGCCGACCGCAGCTCGAAGGTGGGCCGGGTACTCGCGACAGTTCGCGATATCGGCCACCCAATTTCTTGGATTCTCGTAGCATTTGCAGATATTTCGCTTCGATCCAAAACGTGGTTAGGAGGCGCGTGCAGCCCAACCAACGCCCGCAATCGTTACCTCCGCCTATGTGGTACCCGGACCCCGCAGGCACCAATCGGCTCCGCTGGTGGGACGGCTCAATGTGGACCGATCACTACGCTCAAATTCCTGCGCCAGAACCCGACGTGTCGGCTTTGCCCGTGCTATCCGCCACGCACAATCCATCACGGGTCGCCGACTATCCGCTCCAACCGAGCGCAAAGTCGGCGGCGCCCCGTGCGAGAGCGAACCGTCGAAACTCATCTCCACTTGCCGATATCGTCGCGGCAGCGACGCTTGAGGCGCCCCGCTATCCTCTCGAAGAGCAGATTGAGGTTGTCGGGGAGACCTACCACATTAAAGGCATTCGCCGCGTTTTCGATGAAGCCGGCATGCCGATCACCGAAGGTGGCGTAACCCTCAATTCCGTTCGTTGCATCCTCGTCCCCGAGCCATGGAATGAGCACGACGCGAACGCGGTCGCTGTGATGATCGGACAGCACCAGGTCGGCTACCTCGCCGCTGATCTTGCTGTGTCGTACACCGATGGCCTCCAGTGCATCGCGCGCCGCGGCTGTCTGGCGACAGGTGAGGCGAGGATTTGGGCAAAGAGCGACAACGGGGTCATCCGGGCTCGCGTGACAATCCTCATCCCGGAGGCTTCCCAATTTGACTAGGTGAGCGCGGCTTTAGCGGCACTGGATCGCGGTGGTGTGCGTCGAACTAAATACGGCTCGCCCCTTACTCTCCGGGGGCGAGCCGTTAATCAAATTGTCGGCGTGTTGCTTGTCGCTGCGGCCGTCTCTTGGAAAGAATTCCGCCTAATGACTGAATGTGATGGCTATCGCTCCCAGGAATGGGCCACGCGAGTAGGCAAACCTCTTTGCGCCGACAAACTCGCTAACGTCTTCAGTGGACGCCTAGATGAAGGAGCGACCGAACCGACTGCCATTAAGCAGCTAGCCGCCGACCTGTCCGGCCGATACGGCCTGTTCAGGGTCAGATTCAGCGGGCAACACGACCACGGAACCCTGACCCTGAATGGAATCATCTACGACGACGTGGGCACAGAGGCGGGCCAAATCATCCGTCGGTTCTTTCGCGATCCAGAAACCTCCGGAATCGTGGCGAAGCACGACTTGCAATCTCTCCATGACTGGGCGCGGGGTCGGGAATTCGGTTCGACGTTCTGGCGCGAAGTGAAGCCCTATTACGCCAGGTCAGAAGTAGAAAGAATCGAACTGTACGCGGACCTTGAGAACGGCGGTCTAGCGTGGGCAAGGGCCGGTTATGACTGGGACCGTGACGAGTCTCGCCTTGAACGCTCGTTGCAGAACGTTCGCGCGGTCGCCGAGCGTATGGAGGCCGATTCGCACACCGGGCCAGACGACGAGCTCCTACTTCGTGCCGCGATCGACTCGCTCCACCCCGGCATTTTGGACTTGCCAACGCCGCTTCAGCTGGCGATGTTGTCGACCCCCAAGTGGCCCAATCTAGGCGAAATACTCATGCGTCAGGCACACTGGTATGGAGTGATGTACCTATGAAAGGGGAGGTGGCAGCCCATGGGCTACCAGGATGATCCCCGCATGCTCGATCTTCGGAGACGGCAGAGCCGCGAGATTGCCGAACTTTACGACCAGTTCGTGAACCTGCATCCAGAGCTAAACGGGCATACCGACCACGCTGGTTGGCCCCCCGCTGTGAGCGCGGCCTACCGGGACTTGGCAGCGAAGCTACTGAAAAAGCATCAAAAACAGATGCGTACTCTGGTTGTCGAGCTGGGCAGGAAGCTGTCCCCGCTTTCTGAGCTCGAACTGGCCGAATCCCGCTGCTGACCCCCCGCGGCCGCACGGTTTGAAGGCTTCGCAGCCAGGCGGGCAGTCGCTTACTGTCCAGATACTTGCCCACGTCATTCCTGACTTTTATCAAGCTTAGTGCACACCTAGGCCGTGGATCTTTGCGAGGATTTCGGCGAGGTCGGGTGGTGGCGGTTCAGCAGCGGTCAGGGCGTGCTTGCCGGCTTGGATGGTGACGGTGCGGTAGCGGCGTGTGGTGCGAATGAATTTCTTGATGCTCCAACCGGTTTGGTGCTCGATCCAATGTGATACCGCCATCGCGGCGAAGACGACGCTGAGGTGGGCTTCGATGGAGTCGCGGGTGCGGTGATAGATCGGGCGGGCTTGCAGGTCGTGCTTGGACATCCGGAACGCCTTTTCGATGCGCCACAACTGGTGATACGCATCGATGACGAACGTGGCCGGTTGGCTCACCAGGTTGGTGGTGTAGCCCTTCCACCCGGCCAACGCCCGGGTCTTGGCCTCCAACGTGCGATTCACGCTCTTGGTGGCCCCGGAGAGCTGGATGTAGCGGTTACGTTTGACCGGGGCATGCCCGTCCACGGCACGTTGGGCCTTGGCTACCTGCTCATCGATCCCGCGCAGCGTGCGCCGGGCCCGGTCATGGCGGTACTGGTAGTGGATGACCCGATCCGGGATGCCGCGGGTTTTCTCGCTGCTGGTGGATGGCCAGGGCTGGGTGAGCACCAGCCCGTCGGGGGTGGGGTCATCGGGGTGTTTGTCGCGCCACTGGCGCACCACATCGGGCAGGAACGGAAGTCTCGCGCCGAGGATGTAGGACAGTCCTGCCGCGTGCAGGGCGACCTGGTTGGCTTCCGAGATCATCCCGGCATCAGCGACGACCGTGACGTCGGTGAGATGGTGAGCGGCCTTAAACGCGTTGATCACCAGCAGCATGGTCGCGGTCTCTGACTTATTGCCTTCGAAGGCCGCGACCGTCAACGGGAACCCGCCAGCATCGGTCAACAACCCCAGGGTGATCTGCGGGTCCACCCGTCTTTCCTTGGAGAACCCGGGCTCCCGAAACCCATCACCAGCATCGGTCTGGAAGTGCAGCGTCGACACGTCATAGAGCACCAGACTGGCCGGCCCCAGTTGGGCATGGGCAGCGCATGCAGTCGAAAGCGCTTGCCGGAAAGCGGGTTTGGCGAACACCGGCAGACGGCGGTTCAGGGTCGCATACGACACCGGGACCACCCCAGTCTCCTCGACGACCCGAAGCGAATCGGCCTTGCTGGTCGGTTCGATGATCCGGGCCAACACCAACTGGCGAAACGCCTCATCCCGATCGGCAGCCTTGACGAACCCAACCTTGTCATAAGCAGCACACAATGCTTCCCACAGCAGCGCCGACTTCGAGGACGTGATCGGCAACGGCTCGGCCGCTGACCGTTCGGCCAGGCCAAGGTCGAGTTGCGCTTGGCCGGCGGCCAGTCGCTGCGCCGCGGCAGCCTTCAGGGCGGCCACCCCGGCCTCGTCGTGCGCTGAACCCAGATGCTCGATCTTGCGTGACCGGCGCCGCGAGGACCACACGACCTGCACAGCCACCGCCCCCGAGGACGTCTTGACCGTGCGCACATAGGCCACGCAGGCACCCTACGGCCCGCCGCCTAGTGCGCAAATCTGCACCAGGCCGCAACCGAATACACAGGTCACAGCCCTACAAAACCGCCGGTGAACGATGTCTCCCGTATGAGTTACTGGTGCACGTTGGGATCGTTGAATATGCCTATTGCCGCTATCAACAAAAGGAACGCTCCAACGACGATAACGCCCGGGACGAAAAGTATGACTTCCGCAATCAGCTGCAAGTCCTGCTCGATGGTCGCCTCGGTGATGGCATACGAGAACGCACCGGCAGTCAAGTGCTGCGCAAACTGGTCGCTAAACGCCGCCGCTCGGTCTGCCGTCGCGTGATAGCTCACAGCGTGCTGGGAGAACAGTTGCGCGATGCCTGTCGAGACCTCATCGGCGGCTGCGGGTATCACCGACGTGGTCAGGACCGCCGCGACCATGTGGGCTGCGTCGACGTTCGAGCCGATGGCTGCCAGGTCCGAAGCCGCTGAGGCCATCATCTCCGGGTCCGCTATCACGTACGACATGTGAGTCCAGCTTCTAGCCAGCCCCTGGTTGTCACCAGGCCCGGCGGTCCTCCACCCGTCAGGCAGGTGCAGCGTAAGCAGGAGGTCCGGGGGAAGCTTCAGTAGTCGACTACTTAAAAGGACCAGGCAGCGGCACAATCGTCGGCTGATAGTGAGTTCGGCTGAACGAGAAGGCAACCTCCGCTCAGTGAACTGCAGGCCTGAGGGGACGTCGCGTTGCTCCTCGCGAGCGGCGGTCGACGACGATGAGATCCGCGCTGCCGCAGCGTGCGCGTCGTGCGGGTTTCCCGGCGCCGGGAAAGCCTCAGGCGTCGTCGTCCCTGGGCTCAAGGATGGCCGTGACGATCGCCCCGCGCGGAAAGTCGACGGTGTACGGCCCCTCGGGCAGATCAGACGTCAGCCTGATCTTCGGTGGCTCTCCTACGCCGTCCTCATGGATGAGCTTGACCCCGTCGACGACGAAGTTCGCGGGCGGGACGCCATCGATGCCGGACGGCAAAAGCAGCTCGAAGCCGATCTCCACTTCATCGGCGCGGATTTGGGTGGTCGCGTAGTGCTTCGCCATTTGCGCACCCTAACGCCGCGGGCGCCCACAGGCGATCGGTCATGGTGTCCGTGGGTGTGTGGCGTAGGCGGCTTGCTGCTCCGACGCCAAGTGCTCCACCATCCTGCAGAGGTTGACGACAGCGGCGCTCAATTTGTGGATCGTGGCGTCCCGATCTTCGACGCACGACTGCCAGTCGGGGAACTCGTGCGGCAGTCTCCGGTTGTCTGCGTTGGCATGGATTTTCTGCTCGATTTGCTCGCACACATCCGCGAGGCTCAACCGTCCCGGCGCTCCGACATTGGAGAACCATTCAGGGGTGCGCTCAGTCATCTTTCGCGGCAGTCCTCGCGCTTCGGCCGCCGTCCATGTCGCGGCCGATCAACCAATAGACGGCCACCGTCACCGCCGCTAGGCCCAGGAAAAACGCGGCGACCATCAATGGACATTTCCTCCTCGCGGTGTTGACCCTGGCGCAGATTCGCGATCGCTCCGGGGCATACGGACTGACTCGTCAACATCAACACCGACCCGTAGGGGTGCGATAGAGCACTTAGTCCCACACCGCGTGAATCCCAGCGCCTCTTCGCTAGGTGTGAACGGGAGTCCAGCCGGGCGCACGAGGATCTTGCAGACAAAAGCATGGATCTCTACATGGATTTGCGCCACAGTGCTTGTCGATCACGCCAGCACCTGAAGTCCACGTTTTGCGCTCAATGTATTTTCCTGAGGTGATGTTCTCAGTTGCCGGTGC
The DNA here is from genome assembly GCA_963758775.1 of uncultured Actinomycetota bacterium. GTDB lineage: Bacteria > Actinomycetota > Actinomycetes > Mycobacteriales > Mycobacteriaceae > Mycobacterium. The sequence continues at coordinate 246,731 of CAVWWU010000004.1, read as the reverse complement.
GCTCGTGCGCTGGCTCTCCCCCTCCCTCACGGTCGCCGCGGTCGCCGCTACTGCTTTGCTCGCCGCCCCGGTGCACGCCCCCGCAATGCGCCTGGCCGACGACGCCAACCCGCTGGCCGGCCTGCCGTTCTACGTCAATCCCGGCTCAGCGGCCATGCGCGCCGCGCAGCACGCCGACCCGCCCAGCCCCGAGCTGAACTCCATCGCCAACACACCGCAGGCGTACTGGGTCGTCCCGGGCTCGTCGGCGGCCACGGTCGCGAAGTACACGGGCGACGCGCAGGCCGCCGGCGCCCTCCCGGTGCTGACGCTCTACGGCATCCCGCACCGCGACTGCGGCAGCTTCGCCGCGGGCGGCATGGGGTCGGCCGACGACTACCGCGGCTGGATCGACGGCATCGCCAACGACGTGGGCGGAACGCGGACGGCGATCATCGTCGAACCGGATGCCCTCGCCATGGCCGACTGCCTGTCGGGCGATCAGCGCCAAGAACGCTACGACCTGATTCGCTACGCCGTCGACACCTTGTCGCGCAACCCGGGCACGGCGGTCTACGTCGACGCCGGTCACCTGCGCTGGCACAGCGCCGACGACATGGCCGCCCGGCTTAACAAGGTCGACATCGGCCGCGCGCGAGGTTTCAGCATCAACACGGCGAACTTCTTCACCACCGGTGACGAAATCGGTTACGGCGAAGCAATTTCCGGGCTCACCAACGGTTCGCATTACGTCGTCGACACCTCGCGCAACGGCGCCGGGCCGGCACCCGATTCCGAGCTCAACTGGTGCAATCCCGGCGGCCGCGCGCTGGGCGCCGCGCCCACCGCGTCCACCGGCGGCGCGCACGCAGACGCCTACCTGTGGATCAAGCGTCCGGGTGAATCCGACGGAACATGCGGCAAAGGTGACCCGCCTGCGGGCACCTTCGTAAATCAGTACGCCATCGACCTGGCCCGCAACGCCGGCCACTAAAAGGGGGGCCGAAAGTGACGCAAAGGAAAAAGGCCTTCGTCACTGGCGCCAGCCGTGGCATCGGCAAGGCGATCGCAATCCGGTTGGCGCAAGGCGGCTTTGACGTCGCGATCACGGCACGCACGCTCGAGGAAGGTGAGCAGCGCGAGCATTCCAGCACGGTGAAGAAGTCCGACACCACTCCCCTGCCGGGCAGTTTGACGAGCACGGCCGAGGCGATGCGCGCGGCCGGCGCTGAGGTTCTGGTGCTGCCGGCCGACCTGCTCGACCGGGCGTCGTTGGGCGCCGCCGCGACCACAGTGCTCGAGCGTTGGGACACGGTCGATTTGGTGGTGCACAACGCGCGTTTCATCGGCCCGGGGCATATGGATCTCATCGCCGATACGCCCGTCGAAGTGCTGGAAAAGCACGTGCAGGGCAACGCTTTTGCGCCACTGGTGCTCAACCGCCTACTGCTGCCGGCCATGGTGCAGCACGGCGGCGGCACGATCATCTACATCACGTCGGGGGCGGGCTACAACGCCCCGCCGGCGCAGGCCGGAAAAGGTGGATGGGGACTGAGCTACGCCATGTCGAAGGCCGCGGGGCACAGCATCGCCGGCCTGCTTGCGGTCGAATATGCCGACCAGGGCATCCGCGCGTTCAACGTCCAGCCGGGCGCGATCAAGACCGAGCGCATCGCACAAGATATGGCCGGCTTCGGATTCTCGGCCGATGACGGCACCTGGCAACCGCCCGAGGTGATCGGCGAGGCGGTGTACTGGCTGGCCACCTCCCCCGAGGCGGACGCCTACAACGGCGAGTGCATCCAGGGCCAGGAACTCTGCCATCAGCGCAAGCTGTTGGCCAGCTGGAAGCCGAAGGCCGCGCTCGACGGTCCGATCGTCCATCCAGCCAAGGTCCGCTGACCCAGGACGGGCATCGCGCCAGGCTTTGGGATTGCCACTCAGCCGATCGCCTGGCAGCGTTCGATCCACGGCCCCGACGCCGCGCGCACCTGAAGCAACTTCTGACAGGCCACATCGCGCCCTACGACCACGAGAATGTCACTTCGATAGCCGTTTGCCGGGCAGAAAGTCGCGAGCGGTGCGACGATGCCCCAATGGACGAAGTCAACGCTGCTCAGGCTGCGGAGCTGGTCCGCGCTTTACGCGATCAACTGCATCAAATGAGCCATCAGCTGGCCTGGCTCGATCGCCAAGATATGACCAGCAACAACAGCCGGGCATCGGCCATCCGGTCGGAAGCCGCCGAGTTGCGGCGAGACATCAACGAGGCAAAGGGCTTCATCGACCGGCTGCGACGCCGTTACCTCAACAGTGACGAACAGGCCCGGCGCCGCGCGCATGACACAACCCGCGCGCTCAATGGTCGCGCCCACAGCGAGCTAACCGGCACGGCGCGGATCAGGCCGGCCCTGTAGCGCCGGCGACGTCGAACTTCCGCGCACTCCTTCGGTCACACTATCCCGAAGCACTTGGCGCATAAAAGGATTCGATGACCTCGATCAGCTCGTCGTCGGCCTCCCAGTTCAGCAGGTGTCCCGCCTCGGGGACCGTCACGAGCCGCGCGCGCGGTATCCCCGAGGCCAACCGGCGGGAGTGACTGGGCGGTGTGGTGCGATCGGCGGAGCCGACCATCACCACCGTCGGCGCCGCGATCTCACCCAACCGCGGGTAGCGGTCTTCGCGAGAAAACGCTCGCACGATCGGTATCAGCGGCCCGTGCTCATCCAGGTGCTGCTTGAACCCGTCGATGAAGACCGAGATCATCGCCGGTGAGGGTCGCGCTCCGCATTGCGCGGCGCCGATCAGCACCGCGAAGGTCCTGCTGCGCAGCAACGCGCTCATGAGACCGCTCTGCATCAACGGAATCTGCACCCGGTTCTGCGGCGCCCCATCCAGCACGCGACCCGCCCAGGTCGCGAACAGCACCAGACCGCGCAACCGCTGCGCGAGCTCGGGGTGGTCGATCATCGCGCGGATCGTGACGAACCCGCCCATCGAATGTCCGACGAGCACGCCGTCGCGAACGTCGAAGTGCCGCACGACCGCGGCCAGGTCGTCGGCCATCGGCCCGGACCCGATGCCGGCTGAGCCCAACGTGGAATCGCCGTGGCCGCGCTGGTCGAACGCGATCACACGAAACCCCTTGGACACCAACTTATCCCACACAAAGTTCCACTCGTCGATGTTGGCGGTGTAGCCGTGCACGAACACCACCGGCGGCCCCTCGCCCGCGACCAGCGCGCGCAACACCGTGCCGTCCGGACGATGGATCAAGGCTTCCTCACCCTGCAGCTCGGCCAGCAGCTGTTCGCGAGTAAACGGATCCGGATTCCGGTCGATCCGCGCGACCAGGGCGCGCGCACCGCCCCAGCCCGCCAAACCGAGCAGCGCGGCGCCCACGGCCGCACGGGTCACGACGGAAGGCCGGCTTTGATCGCAGCGTCCTGCTTGCGCGCCACGTCGAGAACGACATCGGCGGGCACCGGATCGCCGGGCGGGCTGTTGAACTCCACGACGACGAAGGCCTTGCCCTCGGTGAACATCGCGATCCCGACCGACTTCTTACCGTCAGCCGAGGGACCGACGACGATTTTGCCGCGACTACCGACGTCGGCCGGTGTCAGCGGTCCCTTCACCCCCATGTCGGGGTCACTCATTGCTGGCGTCATCGCATCGAGCGCCTGGCCCGCCGCGGCGGCGTCCGGATAGACGTAGATCGTGTCGTCGACCTTGCGGGAGCCGGATTGATTCATGAAGACACCTTCGACGCCGGCGGGGTTGGGCACCGGCAGCGTCTGCGCCAGGGTGAGGGTGTCGTTCGGCACCACGATGTCGGTGGGCTTGATCAGCAGACCGCTGTAGTCTCCGGGCGCCGCAGCGGCGCTGCTCGATGTCGGTGTCGACGACGACGAAGACGCGGCCGAAGTTGACGATGACGTCGTCGACGACGGGCTTGACGGCTTGTCGCTTCCGCAGCCGCTGACCGCCGCGCCCACCACCAGGGTTCCCACAGCCAGGCGCGCTGTCACTGCCGAGACGGTCATCACCATTTGACTCCTTGGGTTTGCTGACGGTTTGCTCAACATAGCCGACCCTCAACCCAGCGGACGCTTTACGCCGATTTCAGAAAGCGCCAGCGCCCCAAGCGTCAATGCCGACCGAATCGTTCGCGCATTTGCGGGTCGTTTTCCCACCACAATCCCGACGGCTCCGCCGTTGCACCGTCGACCGCTTCGGCCGTGTCCAGCTCGGCGTCCACCTCGACCGCATGCGCCTTCTCGTCACGCGAGAGCGCCCGCATCAGCACCAGCACGAACGGCAACCCCACCACGTCGCCGAGGATCCACAACACGCCGGCACCGATCGTCTGATCCAGCCGTTGATCCGGGCCCCAATCCCGATGCAGCGCCGCGTAATACGCGGGGGCAATCAACGACCCCTGCCAGATGACCAGACCCAGCACTCCATCGCCGAGGGCCTCGGCCACCGAGATCAGCAATGAGATCAACTGGGGATACTTGCGTGGCACCGGATCCGCTTGCAGGCGCGCATAGAAGTAGCCGAAACCTATCGCCACCAACAGGATTCGCGTAGGTGCACCGACCCACTCGCTCTGCAGGGCGGCGCTGTACCACGGCGTGAGGTAGAGCAGCCACGGCGTGGCCAGCATCGCCAGCGACGTGGTCAGCGGATGGAAAAGCACCCGGGCAGTCCGGGTCGTCAGCAACCGGTCAACGACAACGAACCCGGCACCGCGCAGCATCGTGACCGGCCTGCCCAGCGCCAGGAAGAACGGCGCGACGTACAGCAGCAACAGCACCTGCAGCGCGCGCACCCAGAACAAGTCGTAGGCGTAGGTGCCGACCGCGCTCAGTGTGGCCATCCCCCAGAGCGTGATGCCGACGCCGAAACACAGTGCCTGCGAGCGTTGCCCGTCGTCGCGGGCACGGTTGTAGCACCACGCGTAGGTGCCGACGAGCGCCGCGATGACCGTCGCGGACGTCAGGTCCAGGTGCGGCGCCAGGTCGACTCGCATACGCCCCAGCGTATTGCTTACGCCGCGGGCGCCCGCGATGCCTTCGGGACCGGCGCGCGGTCGATCAGCAGCGATCCGGGCAGGGCACCGACCTGGCGGCGTTCCGGAACCTCCCAGATGTCGCCGTCGAGGACGCCGGGCAGGCCGGCCTCACTGGCGACGAACACCGGCGTCGCGCCCCCTGCGGCCTGACGGTGATAGTCCCGGATGGCGGCGAAGGCCCACTTACTCAGCAGGCAGATCGCGATCAGGTTGCCGATCGCCATCACCGCCATCGCCAGATCGGCCAGCGACCACACCAGCGTGAGGTTGGACATGGCCCCGAACGCGATCGAGCCCAGCGTCACCAGCTTGAGCACGTTGATCGTCCACCGACGCCCGCCCAGGAAGAACAGGTTGGCCTCGGCGACCACGTAATTGCTGAGCACCGAGGAGAACGCAAAGAAGAACACCACTGCGGTCATCAGCAGGGTGGACCACGAGCCGAGTTCCCCGGCGATCGCCTGTTCGGTGAGGCTGGCGCCCGCGACACTCGTGTGGGCCGGGTTGTAGAGATCCGGGGCCGACGCCAGCACGATGAACGCCGTCGCGGTGCAGATCACCATGGTGTCGATGAACACGGCGAGCGACTGGATCAGGCCCTGCTCCACCGGATGTGCCACCGTCGCCGCGCCGGCGATGTTGGGCGAACTGCCCATTCCCGCCTCGCAGGCGAACAGCCCTCGCTTCACGCCGGTGCACATCGCGGCGGCCAGGCCGCCGGCGAAACCGCCTGCCAGCTGCTTGATTCCGAACGCGCCGCCGATGATCTCCTGGATCATGGCGGGCAGCTCGGTGATGTTGAGCACCACGATCGCGAGCGCCATCAGCGTGTAGACCACCGCCACCGTGGGCAGCACCCGTCCGGCGAACGAGGCCACCCGGCGCACCCCGCCGAACAGCACGGGCGCGGCCAGCACCGCCAGACCCACTGTGGTCCAGCGGATGTCGATGCCGTGCGATGACTTCAACACACCGCTGACCGCGTTGGTCTCGACCATGTTGAACGCGGTCGAGAACGCGACCATCAGCAGCACGGCGTAGAGGACACCACCCTTGCGCGAGCCCAGCCCGCGCTGAATGTAGAAGGCCGGGCCGCCGCGGAAGGCCCCGTCGCCCGAGCGAACCTTGAACATCTGGCCGAGCGTGGACTCGATGATCGCCGTCGCCATGCCGACCGCGGCCACCACCCACATCCAACAGATCGCACCGGGGCCACCGACGGTGAGCGCGATGGCGACGCCGGCGATGTTGCCGGTGCCCACCCGCGACGCCAAGCCGACGCAGAATGCCTGAAAGGAGGAGATCCCACCGTCTTGGCGGTGGGACTTACGGAGCTGACGGAACATGCGCCCGAAGTAGCGGATCTGGATGAACCGGGTGCGCACCGTGAAGTAGATGCCAACGGCGACAAGCAGATAAACCAGGACGTGAGAGTTCAGGAGATCGCTGAGCGGAACGATCAACCGCGCCTGAAGGAAGTCCAAGTTTGCTGCCTCCCCGCGAGCCGGGCCGTCGTCGGTGGCTGGAGCATAAAAAAGAAATGTTGACGACAAGTTTCGTTAACCCGCCGCAGATAGCCGCGCTGTAAACAGCCGATCACAACCGCAGGTGCGCGGCCTGGCCTATTGGGTGCTGCCCGCTAGCGCTGTCGGGCAGTACGAGTGCGCCGCGATCGCCGTGAACTGGGCGGCGTGGTCCTGTTGCAGGCCGGGATTTTCCACCTGGACCTTCTTGACGACATCGGCCATCGCAGTGCCGCCGTGGACCGCAAAGCACACCCACCTGCCAGCCGCTATCGCGTTGTGCGCGTCGGGAAAGGTGATTCCGGCAGCGCTGAGGGTGGCGAGGAAAATGTCGTCGTTGCCGTCGGCGTATGCGGGTGCTGCGGTGCCGACCAAGACTGCGACACTTGCCAGCGTGAGGAGGATTTTCATGGCCTTCCGATGGTCGCAGAGTCGCGTGCGGCGCGCATCTCGTTCGGTGAACCACACATGAATATCGGCATCGTCAACCTTCGGTTGACAGCGTGCTAGCGTCAACCTAAAGTTGACGCATGTCCGATCCTGCGCCCATTGCCTATCCCATCCGCCTCGACGAGCTGATCACCGCCATCAAGAGCGTGCACACCGAGGCGCTGGACCAACTCGCCGACGCGGTGCTGGCCGCCGAGCATCTGGGCGAGATCGCCGACCACCTGATCGGGCATTTCGTCGATCAGGCCCGCCGCTCGGGAGCGTCCTGGACCGACATCGGCAAGAGCATGGGCGTCACCAAGCAGGCCGCCCAGAAACGGTTCGTGCCGCGCGCCGAGACCAGCACGATCGACCCCGAGCAGGGGTACTTCGGCCGTTTCACCCCGCGCGCCCGCAACGCCGTGGTGTTCGCCCAGAACGCCGCGCACGAGGCCGCCAACGCCGAGATCACCCCCGACCACCTGCTGCTCGGCGTGCTCAGCGATCCGGGCGCACTGGCCACCGTCTTGTTGCACCGGCAGAACGTCGACACCGCGGCTCTGCGCGCATCCGTGCAGCTACCCCCGGGCAGCGAGGCCCCCGCGCTCATCCCCTTCAGCGGCCCCGCCCGCAAGGCGCTCGAGTTGACCGTCCGCGAGGCGCTTCGCCTCGGCCACAACTACGTCGGGACCGAGCACCTGCTGCTGGCGCTGCTCGAGCTCGAAGACGGTGCGGGTCCCCTGCACGACGCCGGCGTCGACAAGCCGCGCGTGGAGGCCGACCTGAGCGCGGCGCTCGAATCGCTCAGCGGCGGCGCGAACGGCTGATCAAGCTGGACGCAACCCCTCCCCTTGGCGGTCACGGGTGTGCGATTATGCGAAGATGCGCCGCTGGCTGATCGTCCTGTCCACCTTGCTGGTCGCGGCTGCGGGAACGGCTGTGGCGCCGCGCGCGCGTGCGGGTGACGCACCGATCGGCCACATCGGCGACACGCTGCGGGTGGATACCGGCGACTACGTCGCCGACGTCACGGTCAGCGGCGTGCAACCATGCGACCCGCCACCGGGATTCGGCTACACGCGCAGCGGCGTGCCGATCAAGAGCTTTCCCAACAGTCAGCCCGAGCGCGCCGACGTGACGATTCGCGCCGTCCGCGTGCCGAATTCGTTCATCATGGCGACCAACTTCAACTTCGACGGCGTGACGCCGTTCGGCGACGCGTACAAGCCGCGGAACTCCGATGCGCCCGACGCGCTGGACAACGTGCTCGTCAACGCGCCGCAGGGGGCGATCGTGCGCGGTGAAGTGTACTGGGACGCCTACCGCGATCCCGTCTCCAATGTGGTTCTGTTGGACAGGAAGACGGGACAACACCTCGCGCAGTGGAACATGTAGCCGCAGAACTGGCTTCAGAACTAGCAACTGTTGCCGCGCAAACGTTTTCACTGGCATGCCCGCCGTCGACGCCCGCTGAGAGCATCGCGTCGTTCATCGAAGCGAACTTGTCCGCGGCGCGCTTCGCCGAGTATCTGGCCGATCCGGCGCGCGCGGTCCACACCGCCGTGCGCGACGGCCGAATTGTGGGCTACGCCATGCTGATTCGCGGCGTTGACGACGATCCCGACGTACAACGGGCGGTGCAACTCCGCCCCGCCGCGCAGCTGTCGAAGCTGTACGTGCTGGCCGACTATCACGGTTCCGGCGCGGCGACGGAGTTGATGGACGCGGCGCTGTCCACCGTCGCAGAGTGGGACGTCCGCTGCGTGTGGCTCGGCGTCAATCAGGAAAACCAACGCGCACAACGCTTTTACCGTAAGAGCGGATTCACGGTCAACGGCACCAGGACGTTTCAACTGGGTGACCGCCGCGAGGACGATTACGTCATGGTACGGGAGCGGCAGTGAGTGCTAGCAGCCGAGAAGTGGCGCGCAGGTACTTCTTTCGATAACCACCGGCCAGCATTTCCGCGCTGAAAATGGTGTCCAGCTTCGCGCCCGAGGCCACCACCGGGATGCCGGCGTCGTAGAGCCGGTCGGTCAGCGACACCACACGCAGCGCGACGTTCTGGTCGTCGATCTTGTGCACACCGGTCAGGAACACCGCACGCACACCCTCGACCAGCGCCAGGTAGCGCGACGGATGCATGGTGGCCAGATGCGCGCACAGCGCGTCGAAGTCGTCGAGCGTAGCTTCCGGCACGTCCGCGGCCCGCGCGGTCACCTCCTCTTCGGACAACGGCTGAGGTGCAGGCGGCAGGTCGCGGTGCCGGTAGTCCGGTCCCTCGATCCGGACCGTGGTGAAAATGCTTGCCAGCGTGTTGATTTCGCGCAGAAAGTCCTGGGCGGCAAAGCGGCCCTCGCCCAGCTGTTCGGGCAGGGTGTTGGAGGTGGCGGCGACCGACACGCCCCGCTCGACCAGCGACGAGAGCAGCCGCGAGATCAACGTGGTGTTGCCCGGATCGTCGAGTTCGAACTCGTCGATGCACACCGCCGTGTAGCCGGCCAGCAGGTCGATGCATTCGGCGAAGCCGAACACGCCGGCCAGCTGGGTCAGCTCACCGAACGCGGCGAACGCCTTGGGCGCGGGCATCTGGTAGTAGGCCGAGGCCAGCAGGTGGGTCTTGCCGACACCGAACCCGCCGTCGAGGTACAGCCCCACCCCGGGCAGCGGAGCCCGCTTGCCGAAGAGTTTCTTGCGGCCCGCGCGGCGTTCGGCGGCCTGCCGGCAGAACTCCTCGCAGGCCGCCACCGCGGCGGCCTGCGTCGGTTCGGCCGGGTTGGGACGGTAGGTCGCGAAGCTCACCTGGGCGAAGGTCGGCGGCGGAACCAGCTGGGTGATCAGCCGCTCCGGCGATACGGTCGGATGCCGATCGACCAGCCGGTGCATGCACGCACTGTAGCGGCGTGCTGCAATCAGACTTATGGCCGACGCACCGTTCACACTGCTCGCCTCGGGGCGCGCCGTGGACGAGGGCGAGCTCCCCGACCTGTACAGCTATCCGGAGCATCTCGACGGCGTGTGGGTGCGGGCGAATTTCATCAGCAGCGTGGACGGCGGCGCCACCGCGGACGGCACCAGCGGCGGCCTCGGCGGGCCGGGCGACAAGTTGATCTTTAATGCGCTGCGCGAGCTGGCCGACGTCATCGTGGTCGGCGCGGGCACCGTGCGGACGGAGGGCTACTCGGGTGCGCGCCCACCCGTCGCGCAGCGCATGCACCGCCAGGCCCGCGGGCAGAGCGAAGTCCCGCCGCTGGCGATCGTCACCAAATCCGGCCACCTGGACCGGGATCTGGCCGTGTTCACCAAAACCGAGGTGCCGCCCTTGATCTGCACCTGCACGGCGGCCTGCGACGAGACCCGCAAGCTGCTTGCCGGCGTCGCCGAGGTGCTCGACTGCTCCGGTGCCGACCCGGCCGAAGTCGACGAGGCCGCCGTGCTGGCGATGCTGCAGGCGCGCGGGCTGCGTCGCATCCTGACCGAGGGCGGACCGACGCTGCTCGGCTCGTTCATCGAGCGTGAGCTGCTCGACGAGCTGTGCCTGACGATCGCGCCGTGTGTCGTCGGCGGGCTGTCGCGGCGCATCGCCACCGGCCCGGGCCAGCTGCAGACCGCGATGCGCCGCGCCCATGTCCTCGCCGACGACGCGGGCTTTCTCTACACGCGCTACGTCAAAGCCTGAGGCCGTCAATCGCTACTGTGGTCGGCATGCGTCGGCACATCACCTACCCCGCGGTTCTGATCGCGGCGGGCGTGATGTTGTCGGGCTGCGTGCCGGGCCTGGCCGCCGACCCGCGCTTTGCCACCAACCGCGGCGCGCGACCGCAGGGCCAGGTCATCAACAAGCCGCCCCCGGTGGGCCCGCCGGCGATCGCGGCCCCCAAGAACGACCTCGCGTGGCACGACTGCACGTCACACCTGTTCTCCGACGCGGGGGTCCCGGCCGCCGCGGGCGTGAAGCTGGACTGCGCCAACTACGACGCTGACCTCGACCCCAACGGCGGATCGGGGTCGCTGACCATCGGCGCGGTCCGTGCCCGCACCGACCAGACCCCGCACGACGCGGGCCCCCTGGTCTTCACCACCGGCTCGGACCTGCCGTCGTCGACGCAGTTGCCGGTCTGGTTGTCGAAGGCCGGCGCCGAGGTGCTGCGCGCGCACCCCATCGTCGCCGTGGACCGCCGCGGCATGGGCATGTCCAGCCCGATCGACTGCCGCGACCAGGCCGACCGCCAGACCATGCGCGATCAGGCGCAATTCCAGTCCGGCGACGATCCGGTCGCCAACCTGTCCGACGTGGCGAACACCGCCACCACGAACTGCACCGACGCGATCGCGCCGGGCGCGTCGGCCTACGACGACTCGCACGCCGCCTCCGACATCGAGCGGCTGCGCAACCTGTGGGACGTGCCGGCGGTCGCGCTCGTCGGGATCGGCAACGGCGCGCAGGTCGCGCTGTCCTACGCCGGGTCGCGGCCCGACAAGGTCGCCAGGCTGATCCTGGACTCGCCAATTGCGTTGGGTGTCAACGCCGAAACCGCCGCCGAGCAGAAAGCCAAGGGCCAACAGGCCTCCCTCGACGCGTTCGCCGCCCAGTGCATCGCGGTGAACTGCGCGCTGGGCCCAGATCCCAAGGGCGCCGTCGACGCGCTGCTGGGCGCGGCGCGAGCCGGCAAAGCCCCGGGCGGCGCCTCGGTGGCCCAGGTGGCCGACGCCATCACTACCGCCTTGGGCTTCCCCAACGCGGGACGCATCGGCGCTACCACCGACCTGGCCAACGCGCTGGCGGCCGCCCGCTCGGGTGACGCCGGCCCGCTGACCGGCCTGATCAGTCGCGCCGACGCCGCGTTGGACTCGGATGGTCAGTTCGTCAACTCGTGCAGCGACGCGCTGAACCGCCCCACCCCGGACCGGGTCCGCGAACTCGTGGTCGCCTGGGGCAAGCTCTACCCGCAATTCGGCGCAGTCGCCGCGCTCGATCTCGTCAAATGCGTGCACTGGCCGACGGGTTCGGCACCCCAACCACCCAAAGACCTCAAGATCGACGTCCTGCTGCTGGGTGTGCAGAGCGACCCGATCGTGGGCTCGGAAGCGGTCGCCGCGACCGCGGCCACCGTGATCAACGCCGGTGCGGCCAGCAAGCGAGTCATGTGGCAGGGCATCGGGCACGGCGCCAGTATCTATTCGCCGTGCGCCGTCCCGCCGCTGGTCGGGTATCTGGACAGCGGCAAGCTCCCGGGGACCGACACCTACTGCCCCGCCTGAGCCTTCGTGGTTCGACGCCGAGGTACGGTGCGCTGGTGACGGCAGCTGACTCGATTCGAACCGGCCCACCGAGCACGTCGGCGATCCTGCGGTCGGTGTTGTGGCCGGTGGCGATCCTGTCTGTGCTGCACCGCAGCATCATCCTCAGCATCAACCGCAACATCACCGACGACTTCTCGCCGGTCTACCGCGCGGTGCTCAACTTCCGGCACGGCTGGGACATTTACAACGAGCACTTCGACTACGTCGACCCGCACTACCTGTACCCGCCCGGCGGCACCCTGCTGATGGCGCCGTTCGGATACCTGTCCTTTTCGCCGTCGCGCTACCTGTTCATCCTGATCAACACCGTGGCCATCCTGCTCGCCTGGTACCTGCTGCTGCGGTTGTTCAAGTTCACGCTGTCCTCGGTGGCCGCGCCCGCCCTGCTGCTGGCCATGTTCTGCACCGAGTCGGTGACCAGCACGCTGGTGTTCACCAACATCAACGGCTGCGTCCTGCTGGCCGAGGTGCTGTTTTTGCGCTGGCTGCTGGACGGGAAGGTCTCCCACCAGTGGTGGGCCGGTTTGGTGATCGGGCTGACGCTCACGCTCAAACCCGTGCTCGCGCCGCTGCTGTTGCTGCCACTGCTGAACCGGCAGTGGCGCGCGCTGGTGCCGGCGTTCGTCGTGCCTGCGGTCATCAACGTCGCCGCCTGGCCCCTGGTCGCCGATCCGATGGACTTCGTCACGAAGACGCTGCCCTACATCGGCGGCGTCCGGGACTACTTCAACAGCTCGATCGAGGGCAACGGGGTGTATTTCGGCCTGCCGACCTGGCTGATCGTGTTCCTGCGGCTGCTGTTCACGGTGCTGGCCGCCGGCGCGATCTGGCTGCTGTACCGCTACTACTGCACCCGGGACCCGCTGTTCTGGTACACCAGCTCCTCGGGCGTGCTGCTGCTGTGGTCGTGGCTGGTGCTGCCGCTGGCCCAGGGCTACTACTCGATGATGCTGTTCCCGTTCCTGATGACGGTGGTGCTGCCGAACTCGCTGATCCGCAACTGGCCGGCGTGGTTGGGGGTCTACGGCTTCCTGACGCTGGACGACTGGCTGATCTACAAATACATGCGCTACGGCCGCGCGCTGCATTATTTGAAGATCACCTATGGCTGGTCGCTGCTGCTGATCGTGGTGTTCACGGTGCTGTACTTCCGCTACCTGGATGCCAAGGCTGACGACCGGCTGGACGACGGGATTGATCCGGCGTGGCTGCCTGCCGAGCGTGGGCGCGCTAGCGTGGAGGCATGACCCAACCGAAAGTGGAGCTGTCCGACGACGAGTGGCGCAAGAGGCTCAATCCGCAGGAGTTCCAGGTCTTGCGTCAGGCCGGCACCGAGCGCCCCTTCACCGGCGAGTACACCGACACCAAAACCCAGGGCGTCTACAACTGCCGGGCGTGCGGCGCCGAATTGTTCCGCAGCACAGAGAAATTCGAGTCGCACTGCGGCTGGCCGTCGTTCTTCGACCCGACAAACTCCGAAGCGGTGATCCTGCGCCCGGACCACTCGATGGGCACGACGCGCACCGAGGTGCTGTGCGCGAACTGCCACAGCCACCTAGGCCATGTGTTCTCCGGTGAGGGTTATCCCACGCCCACCGACCAGCGCTACTGCATCAACTCGATCTCATTGAAGCTGGTGCCGGCGGACGCCTGAATCGGATCTCAATCCACCCGAGTCGCGTGCACTTCCCAGAACGGCGCGTGCACGCGTCCGTTGACCAGCCACGGCTCCATCGCGCGGAAGCGCTCGAGCAACTTCTCCACCTCGGCGGCCATATCCGGGTTGCGCGCGGCCATCAACTCGATGGTCTCGGCGCTCATGTTGACCTGATAGGTGGTGCGGCCCAGGTAGGTGATCTCCCAGCCGCCGGCGGGCAGCACGTCGCGAAAGTCGCTCTCGGACAACGACCTCAGCATCTTGAAGCCGTTAACGTCATGCTCGCCGAACTCGAACATGTACAGCCGCGCGCCGGGCTTGGTGGCGCGCCGCAGCGCCTGCGCATAGGACCGTTGGAGTTCCGGGTCGCTGCTGAACGTGTGATAGAAGGCGCAGTCGACGACGGTGTCGAACCGGCCGTCGAGTCCCTCGAGCTTGGTGGCATCGGCCAGCTCGAAGTTGACCGACACCCCGGCCTTGAGCGCGTTCTCCCGCGCCCGCTCGATGGCGGTCTCCGACCCGTCGATACCGGTGGCGGAGTAGCCCTTCGACGCGAAATAGATGGCGTGGTGGCCGGGGCCGGTGCCCGGGTCGAGCACCTCACCCTTGATCGCGCCGACGGCGACGAGCTGCTGCACCACCGGCTGCGGGCCACCGATATCCCACGGTGTGGCGGCGGGCAGGCCGTGCGACGTCCGCTCGTTGCGGTACATCTCCTCGAAGCGGGTGTGATCTCTCGGGTCGATCCACGGGGAAGAGGTCATGGCAGCGCATTAACCAGCTGCTCGACGCCCACCCGCGGCCCGGTGAAGAACGGCGTCTCCTCGCGCGTATGCCGCCGCGCGTCGGTGGCGCGCAGTTCGCGCATCAGGTCGACGATGCGGTCCAGTTCCGGAGCCTCGAAGGCCAGGAGCCATTCGTAGTCGCCGAGCGCGAACGCCGGCACCGTGTTGGCGCGGACGTCCTTGTACTCGCGGGCGGCCATGCCGTGCTCCGCGAGCATGCGGCGGCGCTCCTCGTCGGGCAGCAGGTACCACTCGTAGGACCGCACGAACGGATACACGCAGATGTAGTTGCCGGGGTCCTCGCCGGCGAGGAACGCCGGGATGTGGCTCTTGTTGAACTCGGCCGGCCGGTGCAGCGCCACGCTGCTCCACACCGGCGAGCTGGCCCGTCCGAGCGTCGTGGTGCGCCGGAAGTCCGCGTAGGTCGCCTGCAGCGCCTCGATGCGTTCGGCGTGGGTCCAGATCATGAAGTCGGCGTCGGCGCGCAGGCCAGCCACGTCGTAGAGGCCACGGACCACGACGCCGCGCTCCTCCTGCTGCTTGAGGAACGTCGCGGTTTCGTCGACCACGGCGTCGCGCTGCTCACCGAGCGCCCCCGGCCGCACCGAGAAGACCGAGAACATCAGGTAGCGCAGCGTCGAGTTCAGCGCTGCAAAATCCAGTTTCGCGTCGAGTTTGGCCATGAAACCTATCGTGCCACTTCCTCTTGCACGGCCTCGACCGCGCGCCCCGCCGCCGCGATGCACGCCGGCACGCCGATGCCGTCCAGGTAGCTGCCGGCGACGGCCAGGCCCGGCGGCAGGCCGGCCCGCACCTGCGCGACGAGCTCGGCGTGACCCGGCCCGTACTGCGGCATCGCGTCGAGCCAGCGCTGCACGCGGACCTCGACCGGGTCGACGGTCAGGCCGAACACCGCGGCGAGGTCGTCGCGTGCCCAGGCCAGCAGGTCGTCGTCGGACGCGGTGGAAGCCAGGTCTTCGCCGAACCGGCCGAACGACAGCCGCAGTAGCTGCGCCGAGCCCCGCGCGCCCCACTTGCGCGAAGACAGCGTAATCGCCTTAACGTGCAACGGTTCTCCGCTGGCCACCAGCACGCCCGAGTTCTGGGGAAACGGGGTGTCGGGCGGCACGGCAAGGGCCACCACCACCGACGACGCGCTGCCGATCCGGCTCGCCGCGGCGGCGCTGCCCGGGGCCAGGTCCGCCACCAGGGGAACCAGCCGCGGCGCCGGAATGGCCAGAATCACCGCGTCGGCGTGCCAGTGGCCGCCGGCGTCGTCGTGCAATTCCCAGCCGGGTTCCAGCTTGGTCACCGCGGAGTGCACCCACTGTGGGCGGGCGCGGCGCGCCAGCTCGTCGAGCAGCACCTGATAGCCGCCGTCCAGCGCACCGAACACCGGCCCGCCGCCGGCCGGCGGCAAGCCTTTACGCACCGCGTCGGTCAGGCTGGCCGCGCCGCGGTCGAGGGCCGCGGCCACGCTGGGGGCGCCCGCGCGCAGCCCGATGGTCGCGGCCGACCCGGCGTAGACCCCGCCCAGCAGCGGGTCCACCGACCGGGCCACGGTTTGCTCGCCGAACCGGTCGGCCACCAGTTCGGCCACCGCGGGGTCACTGCCCTGCCGCCAGCTCAGTGGCCGGGTGGATTCGGCGTCGATGCGCGCGACGGTGGCGGCGTCGACCAGCCCGGCTACCGACCCCGCCGACGACGGAATCCCGGCGACCGTGTCGGCGGGCAGCGGATGCAGCATTTGCCCGCTGTAGAGCAACGGACGGGCGCCGGTGGTGACCCGTTGCCGATCCGACAGGCCCAGCTCGGCCAGCAGCGCCGGCATCTCGGGCCGGCGCAGCACGAACGCTTCGGCGCCGAGATCCATCGGCTGCCCGCCGACGGTCTCGGTGCGCAACACCCCGCCGAGTTTTTCGCCCGGGTCGAAGAGCGTGATGGTCGCGCCATCACCCACGGCCGCGCGGAGTCGGTAAGCCGCGGTCAACCCCGAAATACCGCCGCCCACAACACAATACGAGCGTGTCATAGTGAGTGGACGAGCGACACCAGCTCGGTCAGCACACCGGGATCGGTCCGCGGCGGCACGCCGTGGCCCAGATTGAAGACGTGGCCGGTCGCGCCCGCGTCGACCGCGCGGCGTCCGTCGTCGACGACGGCGCGTGCCGCGCGCTCCACCACCGGCCAGCCGGCCTGCAGCACCACCGGGTCGAGGTTGCCCTGCAGCGCGGTCCCGGGCCGCACCCGCACGGCCGCGTCGGCCAGCGAGGTCCGCCAGTCCACGCCGACAACCGTCGGGCCGGCCTCGGACATCGCCCCGAGCAGCTCGGCGGTGCCGACCCCGAAATGCGTCATCGGCACGCCGTATTCGGCCAGCGTGGCGAACACCCGGGAGCTGTGCGGCAGCACGTACTGGCGATAGTCGGCCAGCGACAGCGTGCCCGCCCACGAGTCGAACATCTGAATGGCGTCCACCCCGGCGTCGATCTGCCCGCGCAGGAACACGATGGTGAGGTCGGCCAGCTTGGACATCAGCGCATTCCAGTTCGCCGGTTCGGCCAGCATCATCGCCTTGGTGCGGGCATGGTCGCGGCTGGGGCCGCCCTCCACCAGATAGGACGCCAGCGTGAACGGCGCGCCGGCGAACCCGATCAGCGGCACCTCGCCCAGCGCGCCGACCAGCAGCGAGACGGCCTGGCAGATCGGCTGAATCGCTTGCGGGTCAAGCGGTTTCATACCGTCGATGTCGGTGGCGGTGCGTATCGGGTCCGCGATCACCGGGCCGACGTCGGCGACGATGTCGAGGTCGATGCCGGCCGCGCGCAGCGGCACCACGATGTCGGAGAAGAGGATCGCCGCGTCGACGTCGTGGCGGCGGATCGGCTGCAGGGTGATCTCGCAGGCCACTTCGGGTTCGAAGCAGGCCGCCAGCATGGTGTGCCGTTCGCGCAGCGCCCGGTATTCGGGCAGCGACCGGCCGGCCTGGCGCATGAACCACACCGGCGGGCGGCTCGGTTTCCGGCCGGCGGCCGCGGCCAAATAGGGCGACTCAGTAAGGTCGCGACGAGTACTCATTGAGCTCAATGCTGCCATGACGACCGCAAGGGGTCCGGATGCCAACCAGTTACGACGACTTTCCCAGCCTGCGCTGCGAACCCAGCGATAACGGCGTGCTCAATCTGGTTCTCGACTCCCCCGGCCTGAACTCCGTCGGGCCGCAGATGCACCGGGACCTTGCCGACATCTGGCCGGCGATCGATCGCGACCCCGACATCCGTGTCGTCCTGGTCCGCGGCGAAGGCAAGGCCTTCTCCTCCGGTGGCAGCTTCGACCTGATCGACGAGACGATCAACGACTACGAAGGCCGGATCCGCATCATGCGCGAAGCCCGCGATCTGGTGCTCAACCTGGTCAACTTCGACAAGCCGGTGGTCTCGGCGATCCGCGGGCCGGCCGTGGGCGCGGGCCTGGTGGTGGCGCTGCTCGCCGACATCTCGGTGGCGGGCCGGACCGCGAAGATCATCGACGGGCACACCAAACTCGGGGTGGCCGCCGGCGACCACGCCGCGATTTGCTGGCCGCTGCTGGTCGGCATGGCCAAAGCCAAGTACTACCTGCTCACCTGCGACACGCTGTCCGGCGAGGAAGCCGAGCGCATCGGCCTGGTGTCGACGTGTGTCGACGACGACGACGTGCTCGCCACCGCGACCCGCCTGGCGGAGAACCTCGCGGCCGGGGCGCAAAACGCGATCCGTTGGACCAAGCACAGCCTCAACTACTGGTACCGGATGTTCGCGCCCGCGTTCGAGACTTCGCTGGGCCTGGAGTTCCTCGGATTCAGCGGCCCTGACGTGACCGAAGGGCTGGCGGCGCATCGCGAGAAGCGCCCGGCGAAGTTTGCTGGCGGCTCCGGGAACTGAGGCCCCGTAGCACGATACGGCGCGCCTGTCGACGCGTGTCGGGGGATGGGTCTACCGTCGATGTCTGTGACGTCCGCCGAACCGGCCCCCTTCCGTGAGGCGGTCGCAGCAATGAACGCTGTGACCGTGCGGCCGGAAATCGAACTGGGCCCCATCCGGCCGCCGCAGCGGCTGGCGCCGTTCAGCTATGCGCTGGGCGCCGAGGTCAAGCACCCCGACCTGGACATCGTTCCCGAGCGTTCCGAGGGCGACGCGTTCGGTCGGCTGATCCTGTTGTACGACCCCGACGGCTCGGACGCCTGGGACGGCACGATGCGCCTGGTCGCCTACATCCAGGCCGACCTGGACTCCACCGAGGCCGTGGATCCGCTGCTGCCGGAGGTGGCGTGGAGCTGGCTGGCCGACGCGCTGGGTAATCGCCTCGAACAGGTCACCGCCCTGGGTGGCACCGTCACCGCCACCACGTCGGTGCGGTACGGCGACATCTCCGGGCCCCCGCGCGCCCACCAACTCGAGCTGCGGGCGTCGTGGACCGCGACCACCCCTGAGGTGGGCGCGCATGTCGAGGCGTTCTGCGAGGTGCTGGAGCACGCGGCGGGCCTGCCACCGGCCGGGGTCGTCGACCTGGGCTCACGGTCACGCGCCTGACATGGCCGACGCGGCGGCCGATGGTGCCGACGGCACGGAGCCCGCTGAGCCCGAAGCCACCCCGCTCCTGCACCCCGCCGAGGGCGTCCCGACTCTCTGCGTGACCGCCACCAACATCGCGGACGCCGCGGCGCAGCTGGGTCGCGGGCACGGACCGTTCGCGGTGGACGCCGAACGGGCGTCGGGTTTCCGCTACTCCAACCGCGCCTACCTCATTCAGATCCGACGGACCGGCGCCGGCACCGTGCTCATCGATCCGGTCAGCCACGGCATCGATCCGCTGACCGCGTTGCGGCCCATAGCCGAGGTGCTCGGCACCGACGAGTGGATCCTGCACTCCGCCGACCAGGACCTGCCGTGCCTGTCCGAGGTCGGTCTGCGTCCGCCCGCGCTCTACGACACCGAGCTCGCCGGGCGGCTGGCCGGGTTCGAGCGGGTCAACCTGGCGACGATGGTGCAGCTGCTGCTGGGCTTCGGGTTGGCCAAGGGCCACGGCGCGGCCGACTGGTCCAAGCGCCCGCTGCCCGCGGAATGGCTCAACTACGCCGCGCTCGACGTGGAACTGCTCATCGAATTACGCGCGGCAATCGCGCTGATCTTGGACGAGCAAGGCAAAACCGATTGGGCCGCACAGGAATTCGAGCATTTGCGGAACCTGGCGACGAAGGATGGCGCCAAGGACGCCGCACCGGTGGTCCGACGGGATCGCTGGCGCCGCACCTCGGGGATCCACCGGGTGCATGACCGGCGCGCCCTGGCCGCGGTGCGCGAACTGTGGACGGCGCGCGACCGCGTCGCCCAGCGCCGCGACATCGCGCCGCGCCGGGTGCTGCCCGACACCGCCATCATCGACGCCGCCCTGGCGGACCCGAAAACCGTCGACGACCTGACCGCCCTGCCCGTGTTCGGTGGCCGCAACCAGCGCCGCAGCGCGGCGATGTGGCTGGCCGCCTTGGAGGCGGCACGGGAAAGCCGGGATCTGCCGGAAGTGGCCGAGCCGTCGACCGGGCCTCCGCCGCCCGCGCGGTGGAGCAGGCGCAAGCCGGAGGCCGCCGCGCGGCTGGAGGTGGCCCGGGCCGGACTCGCGGAGGTGTCGCAGCGGGTGCGGGTACCGGTGGAGAACCTGGTCTCCCCCGATTTGGTGCGACGATTGTGCTGGGATTGGGAGGCTCCGGGCCCCGCGGACGAAACCCTGCGCGCCGTCGACGAGTTTCTGCGCGCCGGGCAGGCGCGGCCGTGGCAACGCGAACTCGTGGACCCCGTGCTGGCCGTCGCGGTGGCTAGTCCAGATGCTCCCTGATCTCGGCCGCTGAAGCGTCCGTGACCCCGGCCGCTGACGTGCCGAGGGCCGCCACCCAGCCGGTGATCCGGCGGGCCACGTCCTGGTCGGTCAGCCCGAGGTCGGCGAGCACCTCACCGCGCGAGGCGTGATCGAAGAACTGCTGCGGAAGCCCGACGTCGCGGCAGGGCACGTCGATCTCCGCGGAGCGCAACGCGGCCGACACGGCCGAGCCCACACCACCGTGCACCCCGTTGTCCTCGAGCGTGACGAGCAGCTTGTGCTGCGTCGCGAGCTCGCGCACGGTGTCGGAGACCGGCAGCACCCAGCGCGGGTCGATCACTGTCACGCCGATCCCCTGGTTGTGCAGCCGCTTGGCAACCTCGAGCGCCATCGACGCGAACGCGCCGACCGCCACCAACAGCACGTCGTGGTTCAACCCACCACGCGGCACCGCGAGCACGTCCACCCCGCCGTCGCCGCCCCGCCGCTCCAGGGCCGGAATGTCTTCGCCCACATCGCCTTTGGGGAACCGTACCGCCGTCGGGGCGTCGTTGACGTCGAGCGCCTCGCCGAGTTCCTCCCGCAACCGGGCGGCGTCGCGGGGCGCGGCCACCCGCATGCCGGGCACAATCCCCAGGATCGACAGGTCCCACATGCCGTTGTGGCTGGCGCCGTCGTTGCCGGTGACCCCGGCGCGGTCCAGCACGAGGGTGACGGGCAGCTTGTGCAGCGCCACGTCCATCATGATCTGGTCGAACGCCCGGTTGAGGAACGTCGAGTAGATGGCGACCACGGGGTGCATCCCGCCCATAGCCAGCCCGGCCGCAGACGTGAGGGCGTGCTGTTCGGCGATGCCGACGTCGAACAGCCGGTCCGGGAACCGCTTACCGAAGGCGCTCAGCCCGGTGGGTCCCGGCATCGCGGCGGTGATGGCCACGATGTCGCGGCGCTTTTTGGCGTAGCCGATGAGGGCGTCGGCGAAGGTCGCCGTCCAGCCGGGGCCGGCCACCTTGGTCGCCTGGCCGGTGGCCGGGTCGAGCGGTCCGGTCGAGTGCATCTGCTCGGCCTCGTCGTTCTCTGCGGGCGGGTAGCCCATCCCCTTGCGGGTCACGACGTGCACGATCACCGGGCGCCCGAAGCCGCGCGCCCTGCGCAGCGCGATCTCGACCGCGCGTTCGTCGTGCCCGTCGACCGGGCCGACGTACTTCAGGCCGAGATCGGTGAACATCAGCTGCGGCGACAGGGAGTCCTTGACGCCCGCCTTGATGCTGTGCAGGAAGTGGTAAAAGGTTTCGCCCAGGACCGGCATGGCGCGCACGGCGTCGCGGCCGCGCTCCAGCGCCTGCTCGTAGGCCGGCTGCAGCCGCAGCGTGGCCAGGTGGTCGGCAACACCGCCGATCGTCGGCGCATAGCTGCGGCCGTTGTCGTTGACCACGATGATCACCGGACGCTGGGACCCGGCGATGTTGTTCAGCGCCTCCCAGCACATGCCGCCGGTGAGTGCGCCGTCGCCGACCACCGCGACCACGTGCCGGTTGCGGTGCCCGGTCAGCTCGAACGCCTTGGCCAGCCCGTCGGCGTAGGACAGCGCCGCGCTGGCGTGGCTGGACTCCACCCAGTCGTGTTCGCTCTCGGCGCGCGACGGATATCCGGACAGCCCGCCCTTCTTGCGCAAGCTTTCGAAGTCCTGGCAGCGGCCCGTCAGCATCTTGTGCACGTAGGCCTGGTGACCCGTGTCGAAAATGATCGGGTCGTGCGGCGAATCGAACACCCGGTGCAGCGCCAGCGTCAGCTCGACCACGCCCAAGTTGGGTCCCAGATGACCGCCGGTGGCGGCGACCTTGTGGATCAGGAACTGGCGGATCTCGTGGGCAAGTTCACGTAGCTGCTGCTGGGAAAGATGCTGCAAATCGGCGGGCCCGCGGATCTGTTGCAGCATCCGGTTAGTCTACGCAGCCACGGCGCGGGCCGTATTGTCTGAAAGATGCGCGCCGCGGAACTCGCCGAGGACTTCCCGGTGGTAAGCGTCGACTCCGACGCACTGGCTACCGCGCGCCTACTGGCCGAACGCCGACTGCCCGGCATCGTCGTCACCGACGAAGCCGGCAAACCGTTCGCCGTGCTGCCCGCCTCGGAGGTGGTCCGCTTCCTCTTGCCGAAGTACGTGCAGGACGATCCCTCGCTGGCCGGAGTGCTCAGCGAGTCGATGGCCGATCGCGCCGCCGACAAGCTGGGCGGCAAAAGGATCCGCGACGTGCTGCCCGACCACCTGACCAATGTGCCGTGGGCGCAGGCCGACGACACCATCATCGAGGTGGCCGCGGTGATGGCACGGCTGCGCAGCCCGCTGATAGCAGTGGTCGAAGACAAGACGGCCAAGAAGCTGATTGGCGTCATCACCGCGTCACGTCTGCTCGACGCGGCGCTGACGACCTAACCAGCGATGAGCGTCTTCGCGGTCGTCGTCTTCGTCGGCGCCTACCTGCTGATCGCCACCGAGCGGATCCCCAAGACGGCGGTCGCGCTGGCGGGCGCGGCGATCGTGATCACGTTGCCGGTGATCGATTCCGACGACGTGTTCTACTCGCACGAGACCGGGATCGATTGGGATGTCATCTTTTTGCTGCTGGGCATGATGATCATCGTCAGCGTGCTGAGGCAGACCGGCGTATTCGAATACACCGCGATCTGGGCCGCCAAGCGGGCCCGCGGTTCTCCGCTGCGGATCATGATCCTGCTGGTGCTGGTCACGGCATTCGGGTCGGCCCTGCTGGACAATGTCACCACGGTGCTGCTGATCGCCCCGGTGACGCTGCTGGTGTGCGACCGGCTGGAGATCGGTTCGGCGCCGTTCCTGATGGCCGAGGCGTTCGCGTCGAACATCGGCGGCACCGCGACGCTGATCGGCGACCCGCCCAGCATCATCATCGCCAGCCGAGGCAGGCTGAGCTTCAACGACTTTCTGATCCACGCTGCCCCGATCGCGGTCCTCATCCTGGCGGTGTTCGTCGTGCTGTTACCCCTGCTGTACCCGGGTGCCTTCGCCGTCGATCCCGAGCGGGTCGCCGACGTGATGACCCTGGAAGAGCGCGAGGCGATCCGTGATCCACGGCTACTGCTCAAATGCGGCGTGGTCCTCGTCGCGGTGCTGGCCGGATTCGTCGCCCACACGGTGCTGCACACACAGCCCTCGCTGGTGGCGCTGCTGGGCGCCGGAATCCTCATCCTGATTTCCGGGCTGGGGCATTCGGACTACCTGTCCGGCGTCGAATGGGAGACGCTGCTGTTCTTCGCCGGCCTGTTCGTGATGGTCGGCGCCCTGGTGAAGACGGGCGTGGTCGACCAGCTGGCCCGGTGGGCGACCGACGCCACCGGCGGGGAGCCGCTGTTCGCGACGCTGACGATCCTGGGGGCGTCCGTCGTGATCAGCGGGGTGGTCAACAACGTCCCCTACGCGGCGACCATGGCGCCGATCGTGGCGCAGCTGATCGCGGCGATGCACGGCCACACGCACGGGCATGTGCTGTGGTGGGCCCTCATCCTGGGCACCGACCTGGGCGGCAACCTGACCGCCGTCGGCGCCAGCGCCAACGTGGTCATCCTCGGGATCGCCAAACGCACCTCCAACCCGATTTCGTTTTGGGAGTTCACCCGCAAGGGCGCGGTCGTCTCGGCCGTCTCGGTCGCGCTGTCGGCGGCCTATCTGTGGCTGCGCTACTTCGTGCTGGCCTAGAGATTCCAGTTCAAGAAGCCCGCCAGGTTCGTCCCGAAATTGAGGAAGCCCGAGTTCAGGCTGCCGAAGTTGAACAGTCCCGACTCCGCCCCGCCGAGGTTGAACAGGCCGCCGTTGTGGCCGCCCGGGCCGGTGTCGAAGATTCCCGCGTTGAAGCCGCCGGTGCCGGAGTTCAGGTAGCCCGTGTTGTTGCCGCCGCTGCTCACGTTCAAGAAGCCGGTGTTGAGCCCGCCGCTGCCGGAGTTGAAGAAGCCCGCGTTGTTGCCGCCGATGCCGGAATTGAAGAAGCCGGAGTTGTCGCCGCCGCCCGAGTTGAAGAAACCCGAGCTGTCGAAGCCCGTGTTGCCGAAGCCGGAGTTGGTGACCAATCCGGTCAGGTCGGCCGAGCTGCCGAAGCCGGTGTTCAGGATGCCGGAGCTGAAGGTGCCGGTGTTGGTGGACCCGGAATCCCAGAACCCGGTGTTGCCGTAGCCGCCGTTGAAGTCACCCGTGTTGAGCACACCGGAGTTGAAGCCGCCCATGTTCTCGCTGCCCGAGTTGAAATTGCCGGCGTTGTAGGTGCCGGCGTTGGCGAAGCCCACGTTCGCCAGCCCCCCGTTGCCGAAGCCGGTGTTGAGGCCGCCCGTGGCGAACGAGTCGCGTCCCGAGTTGCCGATCCCGGTGTCGTTGCCGCCCGAATTGCCTATGCCGGTGTCGATCTGGCCCGAGTTGAAGAAGCCGGTATCGGTGCTGCCCGAGTTGCCGATGCCGAAGTTGCCGTTGCCCGAATTGAAGAATCCGACGTTGTTGTTGCCCGAGTTGAACAGGCCGATGTTCCCGCTGCCGGAGTTGAGGCCGCCGAATCCGACCTGGTTGTCACCGGTGAGCCCGATGCCGATGTCGTTGTTGCCCTTGTTACCCAGGCCGATGTCGTTGTCGCCGAAGTTGCCCAGGCCGTTGTTGCCCGAGCCGGTGTTGCCGAAGCCGATGTTGTCGCTGCCCAGGTTGCCCGAGCCGGTGTTGTGGTCGCCGACGTTGCCGCTGCCGACGTTCGAGCTGCCCAGGTTGCCGTTGCCGATGTTCGAGTTGCCCTTGGATTTCCCGAACCCGGCGCCCGCGTTGCCGAAGCCGATGTTGTTGCTGCCGCGGTTGCCGCCGCCCAGGTTGTCGTTGCCCCAGTTTCCGCTGCCGACGTTGGAGCTGCCCAGGTTGCCGCTGCCGATGTTGTGGTCGCCGCTGTTGCCGCTGCCGGTGTTGGAGTTGCCGACGTTGCCGCTGCCGACGTTGTTGTTGCCGAAGTTACCGCCGCCCAGGTTGCCGGTACCGGTATTGCCCGGCAGCAGGTTGGCCGGCAGCGCGAGGCCGGGCAGCTGGTGCAGCCTAGTGAGCTGCGCCTGCCACGACGACAGCGACAGATTCGCCGCCACGGCCGACGCACCGCTGTGATAGCCGGACAGCGCGGCGACGTCCTGGGCCCACATCTGCTCGTAGTGCGCCTCGGTGGCCGCAATCGCCGGGGCGTTCTGCCCCAACAGGTTTGAGGTCACCAGGGACACCAGCTGCACCCGGTTAGCCTCGACGACGGCCGGGTGCACCACGGCCGCCAGCGCCGCTTCGTAGACCGCCACCGCCGTCCGGGCCTGGCCGGCCGCGCCCGCGGCCCGCGCGGCCGCCGCGTTGAGCCAACTCAGGTACGGGGTCGCCGCGCTCGTCATCGCCGCCGCCGCCGGGCCCTGCCACGATCCCGCGGTCAGGCCCGAGGTCACCGAACCGAAGGAGGCAGCCGCCGAACTGAATTCGTTTGCCAGCGCGTCCCACGCCGCGGCCGCCTGCAGCATCGGACCCGACCCCGCGCCGACGTACATGTGCAGCGAATTGACCTCGGGTGGCAACACCGAAAAATTCGGCACCCCAATTCCTCCTCACCGAACCCGAGTGAAAACCTAGCGATCCGACCGGCCGAATGTGTGCTTTTGGTTAGTGCGTCAACAGTGCGATGCACTCGATGTGGTGGGTCAGCGGGAACGCGTCGAATACCCTGATCTTCTCGACGGTGTAGCCGTGACCACGGTAGAGCCCGATATCGCGGGCAAAAGACGCGGCCTCGCAGCCGATGTGCACCACGCGCGGGACCCCGGCCGCCGCGACCAGGTCGATCACCTCGCGCCCCGCACCCGTCCGCGGCGGATCCAGCACCGCCACGTCAGCCCGTGCGCGCTGGCCCGTCAGCGCTCGCCGCACCGAATCTGTGAATACGTCCACCTGCGGCAGGTCGGCCAGCGCGTCCCGCGCGGCGCGCGTCGCGGCGCGGGAGGTGTCGACGGTCAGCACCCGGCCGGACTCCCCCACCGCCTCGCCCAGTGCCGCGGCGAAGACGCCCGCACCGCCGTACAGATCCCAGGCGGTCATGCCCGCCGCGGGCTGTGCCCAGTCCACGATCACATCCCGGTAGACCCCCGCGGCGTCGCGGTGCGCCTGCCAGAAGGCCGTCACCGGCACCCGCCAGCTACGCCGCCCCACCCGTTGCACCGCGTGGTAGTCACCCTCGACCACCGTGGTCGCGGTGCGCTTACCCGAGCGCTCGCTGCTCACCACGTGGCGCCGGCCGTCGTCGTCGAGCGCGACGTGCAGGTGGGCGTGTGGCGTCCACTCGGGTTGGTCGAGCCCGTCCAGCATCCCGGCCGGCAACTGCGCGCAGCGCAGATCGGTCACCAGCTCGTCACTGTGGTAGCGGTGAAACCCGGGGCGGCGGTCCGGCCCGACGTCCAGCCGAACCCGGGTCCGCCAACCGATGGGATCGGTGGCCGAGAGCGACTCGGCCCCGGCGTCCGCGCCGTCCCAGTGATATCCGCCGAGCCGTTCCAGCTGGTTGGCCACCACCTGCGCCTTGAGCGCCCGGACCGCCTCCGGAACAGCGAACGCCTGGTCGCAACACCCGGCACCGTCCACCCCGGCGATCGGGCACAACGACTCGGTCCTATCGGCCGACGGCTCGATGACCTCGATAACCTCTGCGTGCCAATAGGATCCGCGTTCGGCGGTGACCCGTGCCCGCACCCGTTCGCCGGGCAGGGCGTACCGGACGAACACCACCCGGCCGTCGTGGTGAGCCACGCAGCTGCCGCCGTTCGCCGGCGCGCCGGTGTCCAGCGTCAATTCCGACGTAACGGTCAATCGAAGATGCCCCGCCGGGCGTCGCCCGGAGCCGCGTGTGGATGAAAGGTGGCGACCCGTTCCGACGAATTCAATTGCCACGGAACCGAAGTCACCATCACCCCGGGCATGAACAGCAGGCGGCCCTTGAGCCGCAGCGCGCTCTGGTTGTGCAGCACCTGCTCCCACCAGTGGCCCACCACGTACTCCGGGATGAACACCGTCACGACGGTGCGCTTGGACTCCTTGCTGATCCGCTTGACGTACTCCAGGATCGGGCGGGTGATCTCGCGGTACGGCGAGGCGATGACCTTCAGCGGCACGCTGACATCGCTTTCTTCCCAACTGTGTACCAGCGCACGGGTTTCGGCGTCGTCGACGCTGACGGTGAGCGCCTCGAGGGTGTCGGGCCGGGTCGCTCGCGCGTAGGCCAGCGCGCGCAGTGTGGGCAGATGCAACTTCGACACCAGGACCAAAGCGTGGTTGCGGCTGGGCAGCACCACGTCATGCTGGGCGGCTTCCTGCTCCGCCAATTCCCGGTTGACGGTGTCGTAGTGCTTGCGGATCAGCTTCATGATGACGAACAGCGAGCCCATCGCGACGATGGCGATCCACGCCCCGGCAAGGAATTTGGTGACCAGCACCACCAGCAGGACCGTGCCGGTGGCCACGAAGCCGACGGTGTTGACCACCCGCGAGCGCAACATCTTGCCACGCACCCGGGGATCCGTTTCGCTGCGCAGCAACCGGGTCCAGTGCCGGACCATGCCGATCTGGCTCAGGGTGAACGAGATGAATACGCCGACGATGTAGAGCTGGATCAGCGCGGTCACCTCACCACGGAACGCGATGACGAACGTCAGAGCCGCCACCGAGAGGAACAGGATTCCGTTGGAGAACGCCAACCGGTCCCCGCGCGTGTGCAACTGACGGGGCAGATAACTGTGTTGGGCCAATATGGACCCGAGAACCGGAAACCCGTTGAACGCGGTGTTGGCGGCCAACACCAGGATGAGGGCGGTCACCGCGGTGATCAACAGGAATCCGATGTGGAAGCTGCCGAACACGGTTCCGGCCAGCTGAGTTACCAGCGTCTTCTGGTAGTAGTTCGACGGGGCGCCCGCCAGTTGGGTCGCCGGGTCTTCGACCATTTGGACGCCGATCGACTTGGACAGCACGATGATGCCCATCAACAGGGTCACCGCGATCGCGCCCAGCAAAAGCAATGTCGTTGCCGCATTGCGCGACTTGGGCTTCTCAAACGCCGGCACGCCGTTACTGATTGCCTCCACACCGGTCAGCGCCGCGCACCCGGACGAGAATGACCGCGCGATAAGGAACGCCAGCGCGAACCCCGCGATGCTGCCGTTCTCGGCTTTCATGTGGAAACCGGCGGATTCCGCCTGCAAATGGTTGTCCAGCACGAAGATCCGGATGAGCCCCCAGCCGATCATGCACGCCACGCCGACGATGAAGGCGTAGGTGGGGATCGCGAACGCCAGCCCGGACTCGCGCACTCCGCGCAGATTCATGGCCATCACCAGCAGGATGGCCGCTACGCAGAACCACACTTTGTTGTCGGCCACGACCGGGAGCGCCGAGCCGATGTTCGACATCGCCGACGCCGTCGAAACCGCAACGGTGAGAACGTAATCCACCATCAGCGCACTGGCTACCACCAGACCGGCGGTGTCGCCCAGGTTGGTGGTGACCACCTCGTAGTCGCCGCCGCCGGACGGGTAAGCATGCACGTTCTGCCGATAGCTGGCGACCACGACGAGCATCACCGCGGCCACCGCAAGGCCGATCAACGGCGACAACGCGTAGGCCGACAGGCCACCGACCGAGAGCATCAGGAAGATTTCCTCCGGCGCGTAGGCGACCGACGACAGCGCGTCGGAGGCAAACACCGGTAGGGCGATCCGCTTGGGCAGAAGGGTGTGACTCAGCCGGTCGCTCCGAAACGGCCGGCCGATCAGCAACCGGCGCGCAGCGGTCGAAAGTTTGGACACGAGAGCCAAGGGTAAGCCCGGCATGCCGCTCGCGCCGCCGTAGGCGAGAATGTTGTCCGACGAGTTGGCGGGCAAAGCACCGAGAGGACCACCAGTGCGGGTAATTGTGATGGGCTGCGGCCGCGTGGGCTCCTCGCTCGCCGACGGGCTGTCCCGCATCGGGCACGATATCTCGGTCATCGACCGCGAGAGCGCCGCCTTCAACCGCCTGAGCCCCGAGTTCGCCGGCCAGCGCGTCCTCGGCCAGGGTTTCGACCGAGATGTCCTGCTGCGCGCGGGCATCGAAGAGGCCGACGCCTTTGCCGCGGTGTCCTCCGGCGACAACTCGAACATCATCTCGGCGCGCCTGGCCCGGGAGACCTTCCGCGTGCCGCGCGTGGTCGCCCGGATTTACGATGCGAAGCGCGCCGAAGTATACGAACGCCTCGGAATCCCCACCATCGCAACAGTCCCCTGGACCACAGACCGGCTGTTCAATCTGTTGACCCGGGACAGCGAGACGGCCAAGTGGCGCGACCCGAGCGGCACCGTCGCCGTGTCCGAGGTCGTCCTGCACGACGACTGGGTCGGGCACCGCGCCACCGATCTGGAGCAGGCCACGGGCGCGCGGGTGGCTTTCGTGATCAGATTCGGCACCGGCATCTTGCCCGACCCGAAGACGGTCATCCAGGCGGGTGATCAGGTCTACATCGCAGCGATCTCGGGCCGTGCCGCCGAGGCGGTGGCCATCGCGGCCCTGCCCCCCAGTGAGGACATAGATTCGGGAGCCCACAAATGAAACGCGCCGACGACGATAGCGCCGGCTTGCCTGGTTTCCAAGCCGGGGTGAAGGAGTGGCGCAAATGAAAGTAGCTGTCGCCGGGGCCGGTGCCGTCGGCCGTTCGGTCACCCGCGAACTGCTGGAAAACGGGCACGACGTGACGCTGATCGAACGCAACCCCGATCACGTCGACGTCGACGCGATCCCCGGCGCGCACTGGCGGCTCGGCGATGCCTGCGAGGTGAGCATGCTGGAGTCGGTCCACCTCGAGGACTTCGACGTGGTCGTCGCCGCCACCGGCGACGACAAGGTCAACGTGGTGCTCAGCCTGCTGGCCAAAACCGAGTTCGCGGTGCCCCGGGTGGTGGCCCGCGTCAACGACCCCCGCAACGAGTGGCTGTTCACCGACGCCTGGGGCGTGGACGTGGCGGTGTCCACGCCGCGCATGCTGTGTTCGCTGATCGAGGAGGCTGTCGCGGTCGGCGATCTGGTGCGGCTGATGGAGTTCCGCAAGGGTGGGGCCAACCTGGTGGAGATCACCCTGCCCGATGACACGCCGTGGGGCGGCAAGCCGGTGCGCAGGCTGCAGCTGCCGCGCGACGCGGCGCTGGTGACGATCTTGCGCGGACCGCGCGTCATCGTGCCGGAGTCCGACGAACCCTGGAGGGCGGCGATGAGCTGCTGTTCGTGGCGGTCACCGAGGCCGAAGAGGATCTGCGCAAGCTGTTGCTGCCCGAAGGCCCCCCGGCCGCCGACTAGTCGAGGCTGGTGTCGGGCTCGAGCTCGGCTGTACTGGCTTGCGAGCCCGAGTCAGATTCACCCAGTGCCCGCTGCACGACCTTGATCGCCCCGTACGTCAGCAGCGCGGCCAGCGCGGTCAGCGGCCAGCCCATCGCGATCCGCGCGAAGCCCAGCCAGCCGGTCTGATTGGCGTCGTACAGCCAGTGCTGGACCACGAAGCGGGCACCGAAAACCAGCACCCAGCCCACCGAGGCGATGTCGAACGCGTACACCGCCCGGGAAACGTCGCGCCACGCGCGATCGCGGCCGGTCGACCAGCTCCACAGGTAGCCGGCGATGGGCCGCCGGATGACCACGGACACAGCGAACACCACCGCCCAGACCAGCGACATCCAGATGCCCAGCAGGAAGTAGCCCTTGGACTGGCCTACGAGGTAGGCGATCAGCGCGCAGATGCCGACGCCGATGAACCCGGAGATCGCCGGTTGTGCGGAGCTCCGGCGAATCAGCCGCCACACCAACACCAGCGCGGCGACGCCCAGCGCACTGGCGATCGCGGCGGGCAGGCTGACGGCGCTGGACACCGCCACGAAGACCACGATCGGCAGCGACGAATAGACAAGACCGCTCACGCCTCCCATTTGCTCCAGGAGGCGCTCGGAAGTGACGCGGTTGGCGGTCACCCGCCCGTCATCGCTATCGATGGTCACCGCTGAAGTTCGTAATGCGGGTTGTAGATCGCCTTGCCGCCGTTGTCCAGCTTGCACAGCCGGCCGCGCACCCGCAGCTTGCAACCGGAGTCGATGCCGGGAATCCGGCGTTGACCCAGCCATACGAGGGTGACGGTATCGCTGCCGTCGAAGAATTCGGCGCGAACGCCGCCGGCACAGTTCTTGCCGTTGGTCTCGACGCTGCGCAGCGTGCCCACCATCGTGACCTCTTGGCCGCGTTCGCAGTCGATCGCTCGCTGGGCACCGGTGTTCAGAGCCTCTTCGGACAGATCCTCGGAGTCGAGTTTCTCCGGGTCCTCCGTCAACCGCCGCGTCAGCCGGCGCAGATAGCCCTGGGCCCCCATCGGCCTCTCCTGACACTGCTCACGCAGCCCTTGGTGTGTTCCGCCTACTGTAAGCCAACGGACACCGTAGACCTGTTGGTTCCCCGGCGCCACGCGGACCAAACCGACGGTATTGGACCTCTCGTCGACGCACGGCAGTATCGAGGAATGTGTGTCGTATTGCACGGTGTCACCGCCGTGCTGCTGCCCGGAACCGGGTCCGACGACGTCTATGTCAACCGGGCATTCTCCGGCCCCCTGCAGGACGCCGGCGCGAGGGTGCTGACGCCGCCCCCGCAGCCGCAGCAGTTGATCGCGGGCTACCTCGCCGCGCTGGACGAGGCCGCCGGCGCCGGCCCGATCTGTGTGGGTGGCGTTTCGCTCGGCGCCGCGGTCGCGACCGCGTGGGCGCTGGCCCACCCCGAGCGCGCCGTCGCCGTGCTGGCCGCGTTGCCGGCATGGACCGGGGCGCCCGGGGCGGCGCCCGCCGCGCTGGCGGCCCGGCACTCGGCCGCCCAACTGCGCAGCGACGGCCTGGCGACGACGACCGCGCAGATGCGGGCGTCCAGTCCACCGTGGCTGGCCGAGGAGCTGACCCGCTCGTGGGCGGCGCAGTGGCCACACCTGCCCGGGGCGATGGAGGAGGCGGCGGGCTACGTGGCGCCCAGCCGAGACGAGCTGACCCGGCTGGCAGCGCCGCTGGGCGTGGTCGCCGCCGTCGACGATCCGATTCACCCGCTGCGGGTCGGCGAGGAGTGGGCGGCTGCGGCGCCGCGCGCCGCGCTGCGCACGGTGACGCTCGATCAGCTCGGCGCGGACGCCACCGCGCTGGGCGCGGCGTGCCTGGCCGCGCTCGCCGACGCGGCCAAAAGCTAGCCGCCGGTGCTGGTGCTGCGCAGCTGTTGCATCGCCGAGCCCTCGGCGCTGCGGCGTGCCGTCGGCTCGTTGGGCGGCTCCTGCGTGTCGGCCTGTTCCTGGGCCTGTTGGGCCTGCTGAGCCTGTTGAGCCGCCGCCTCCTGCAGCTGCGCCGCCATCGGTTCGGGCAGCTGCACCGGCAGCGGCGTCCGTACCGGCAGCGGCGTGTCGCCGCGGCGAACGACGGTGTCCGCCAACGCCTCTCGGGCTTCCTCGGTGAGCGCGTCGATCGTCTCGTGTGGGCCGTTGACGACGCAGCGAATCATCCAGCGGTAGCCGTCGACCCCGATGAAATGCACGACGCCGGTGGCGGTGCCGATCACCTCGCGGCCCCACGGGCCGTCCCTGATGACAACCTTGGCCGAATCCTTGCGGAGCGAGTCGGCGAGCTCGCCGGCCACCTCGCGCCAGAGCCCGGTGGTCTTGGGGGCCGCGTAGGCGGCGATGGTGAAGCGGCCATTGGCGGTGATGACCCAGATCGCGCTCGGCACCCCGGTGTCGGTCAGCTCGACCTGCAGCTGGCTGCCCTCCGGCACGGGGATCAGCACCGAACCCAGGTCGAGCCGTGCCAGCTCCGCGTCCGCGGGGTCGTCGAAGTCCTCGATGTCGAACGGCCCGTCGAGCTCCTCGGGAACGTCGTTGTCGTCTTTGTCTTTACCCGTTGCCATCACAAACTCGCATGTCCGCCGGAGGAACCGTGGCCGCCGTCGCCACGGGATGTTTCAGCCAGCCCCGCCTCGTCGAACGACGAGACCTCGACCAGCTCGACCAACTCGACCCGCTGCACCAGCAACTGCGCGATGCGGTCACCGCGATGCACGTCGATCGGCGCGACCGGGTCGAGGTTGATCAGCGAAATCTTGATCTCTCCACGGTAGCCCGCGTCGATGGTCCCCGGGCTGTTGACAATCGAAAGCCCTACCCGCGCCGCCAATCCCGAGCGCGGGTGGACCAACCCGACCATGCCGAACGGGATGGCCACCGCTATGCCGGTGCGCACCAGGGCGCGCTGCCCCGGCCCGAGCTGGACGTCTTCTGCGCTGTAGAGGTCGACCCCCGCGTCGCCCTCGTGAGCGCGGGTGGGCAGCGGGAGCCCGGGATCGAGGCGGACTACTTCCATTTCAAGGCCAGACTGGTCGACACGGGGCCACAGATTACCCTTGACCGCGTGTCCGATACGCGCGTCGCGCCGCACAGCGTGCGATATCGCGAGCGATTGTGGGTGCCGTGGTGGTGGTGGCCGCCGGCGTTCGGGCTGGCGGTGCTGCTCGCCTTCGAAATCAATCTCGGCGTTTCCGCCCTGCCCCAGTGGCTTCCGTACGCGGTGCTGTTCAGCGCGGCCGCCGCGACGCTGTTGTGGCTGGGCCGCGTCGAAATCCGGGTGACCCAGGGCACCGACGGAGATGCCGTCGAACTGTGGGCGGGGCCCGCGCACCTACCCGTCACCGTGATCGCCCGTTCCGCCGAGATCCCGCGTTCGGCGAAGTCAGCGGCGTTGGGCCGCCAGCTCGACCCCGCGGCCTACGTGCTGCACCGGGCATGGGTCGGCCCCTTGGTTCTGTTGGTCCTCGATGACCCAGACGACCCGACGCCGTACTGGCTGGTGAGTTGCCGTCACCCGGAACGGGTGCTGTCGGCATTACGAAGCTGACCGATCAGGCTGCGCAGTCGGTACAGATCATCACGCCGTTCTTCTCGGTGGCCAGCCTGCTGCGGTGTTGCACCAGAAAGCAGCTCGAGCAGGTGAACTCGTCGGCCTGCTTCGGAATGACGCGCACCGACAGCTCTTCGCCGGACAGATCTGCCCCGGGCAGCTCGAAAGACTCAGCGGATTCGGATTCGTCGACGTCGACAACGGCCGAGGCCGCTTCGTTCCGTCGTGCTTTCAACTCCTCCAGCGAGTCCTCCGAGACGTCATCTGTCTCGGTGCGCCGCGGAGCGTCGTAATCGGTAGGCATCTTCCTAATCCCCGTCCTATCCCCTCTAAAACCCTCTAAAAATCCGCTAAGCCCGCATTACCTCAAGCAACGCTTTGTACCAGCGTCGAACGCATCCACCAAATGATTCGTGCCCGTATAGCGGTTGATATCAGTGTGATTTACCTCACAATTCCCCGTTGACCCTAACAACTGCGCTTAAACAGGGCGTTTAGAGTGCAGCTGTGGTCGCGCAAATCACCGAGGGAACGGCTTTCGACAAGCATGGGCGGCCCTTTCGGCGGCGCAACGCCCGGCCCGCGATCGTCGTCCTGATCTTCCTGGTGATCGCGACGGGCGTGGCCTGGACCGTCGCACTCACCCGACCGGCCAAGGTGCACCAGGCCGAAGCCTGCAATCCGCCCCCGCAGGCGACGCAAACCACCGGGACGGCCCCGGCGCAGCTCGGCGAGCCCGCGTCGCGCAGCGAAATGATGGACGTCACACCGGCCAAACTCAGCGACACCAGGATCCACGTCCTCAACGCCAGCGGGCGCGGCGGCCAAGCCGCCGACGTCGCCGGCGCGCTGAAGGACCTGGGCTTCGCCCAGCCGACCGCCGCCAATGACCCGATCTACGCGACCACCCGCCTGACCTGCCAGGGTCAGATCCGCTTCGGCACTGCCGGGCAGGCCACCGCGGCGGCGGTGTGGCTGGTGGCCCCCTGCGCCGAGCTGTTCCGCGACAACCGCGCCGACGACTCGGTCGACTTCGCGATCGGCACCGACTTCGGCGCCCTGTCGCACAGCGACGACATCGACGCCGTGCTCGCCACTCTGCGCCCGGGCGCCAACGAGCCGTCCGACCCCGCGCTCATCTCGAAGGTCCACGCCAGCAGCTGCTGACGTCAGTGCGGGATCGGCTCCAGGCCGCCGAATCGCCGCAGCGCTGCCAGCAGCTCGTCGGCGATGCCGGGAGCGGCGGCCACCACCAACTCGGCGACGTCTGAACCGTCGACCTCATTGACGGCCGCGGGCTGCACCACCCGCGCCCCGGCCTCGGCCGCGATCAACGCGCCCGCCGCACGGTCCCACACCTGCAGACCGTGCTCGTAGTAGGCATCCAGCCGGCCCGCCGCGACCATGCACAAGTCCAGCGCCGCGGATCCGATGCGACGCACATCCCGGACCACCGGCAGCAGCTGGGCCAGCAGGGCCGCCTGGGTGGCGCGGCGCCGCGGTGAATACCCGAAGCCGGTGCCCAGCAACGCCATTGACAACATTGACAATTCGTCGACGCCGGTGCAGCGCAGCGCGTGCGTGCCGTGTTCGTCGGTGACGTGCGCGCCGAGGCCGCTGGCGGCCGAATACACCCGGCCCGCGACGACGTCGGCGACCGCGCCGGCCACCGACACCCCACCGACCTGCGCCGCGACCGACACCGCGTACGCCGGGATGCCATAGACGAAATTGACCGTGCCGTCGATGGGGTCGAGCACCCAGGTGACCGCGCCGGCCGGCGCCGCTGGTGCCGCTGGTGTCGAAGCCGCGGGCCCGCCGCCCTCCTCGCCCAGGATCGGATCTCCGGGCCGCAGTTGCGCCAGCCGGTCGCGCAACAAGCGTTCCGTCTCGGTGTCGACGACGGTCACCGGATCGGTCGGGGTGCTTTTCGCCCGCACCGCGTCACCCGGGTCCGCCGTGCGGCTGTGAAAGGCTCCGAACACCTCGGCGCGCCGGCTCCGCACGAACTCGGCGGCCTCGGTGGCCAGCGACTCAGCCACCGAGCGCAGCCGCGCGGGCTCGTTCTCAGGTTGTGTCACCGCCCTATCGCATCACACGGTTAAGGTGAGCGGACAGCTCAACTCTCGCCTTGAAAGATCGCAGAGATCGTGGAGGAGATCCATGACCAGCACCGACTCGAACGGGGATTCAGCCCAGCGCCGTGCCTTCGGCATCGACGTCGGCGGCAGCGGCATCAAGGGCGGAATTGTCGACCTGGACACCGGAGCGCTGATCGGTGACCGGATCAAACTGCTGACCCCACAGCCGGCGACGCCGTCGGCGGTCGCCAAGACAATCGCCGAGGTGGTCAACGGATTCGGGTGGACCGGACCGCTCGGGGTGACCTATCCCGGTGTGGTCACCCATGGCGTGGTCCAGACGGCGGCCAACGTCGACAAGGCCTGGATCGGCACCAATGCGCGCGACATCATCAGCGCCGAGCTGAACGGCCAGGACGTCACCGTCCTCAACGACGCCGACGCCGCTGGGCTCGCCGAGGAACGCTACGGCGCCGGCAAGGACAACTCCGGGCTGGTCATTTTGCTGACCTTCGGCACCGGAATCGGCTCCGCGGTCATCCATAACGGGACGCTCATTCCGAACACCGAGTTCGGTCACGTCGACGTCGGTGGCAAAGAAGCCGAGCACCGCGCGGCGTCGTCCGTCAAGGAGCGCAAAGACTGGAGCTGGGAGAAGTGGACCAAGCAGGTCACCAAGGTGCTGATCTCGATTGAGAACGTGATGTGGCCCGACCTGTTCATCGCCGGCGGTGGCATCAGCCGCAAGGCCGACAAGTGGGTCCCGCTGCTGGAAAACCGCACCCCGGTGGTGCCCGCGGCCCTGCAGAACACCGCCGGAATCGTCGGCGCGGCCATGGCTTCCACCACCGACGTCACGCGCTGAATTTTGCCCGGTGGCGCGGTTTAGGGGCGCACTGTCGTTACAATGGTCACCGCGGCCGCCCGACCGATAGCGCGCAAGTAAGAACGCTGATCATCAGAGCCGACATTCGACATAGCAGACACTTTCGGTTAAGCATGCCCAGACCCGCCGGAAGTGAGTCCTACCGAAGGGGTGTATGTGGCAGCGACCAAGGCGAGCCCGGCGACTGAAGAGCCGGTGAAGCGCACCGCCGCGAAAGCTCACGCTTCGGCCACCAAGACCGCCGCAAAGCGACCGGCGGCAAAGGCCACCAACGGTTCCGCTCCGGCGAAGCGAGCGGCCAAGGCCGCGCCGGCCCCCGCCGAGGAGGCGCCGAAGAAGACCCGCGCAGCCACCAAGAGCGCCCCCGCCAAGGCACCCGCCGCCAAGGGCCGCGGAGCCAAAGCCGCCAAGGAAGCACCGGACGAGGCTGAGGTGACCCTGGAGGCCGTCGAGGACGGTGCCGACGGTGACGAGGACCTGGACGTCGAGCCGGACCTCGCCGGCGAGGACATCGAGATCGACGCTGCCGACCTCAGCCTGGAAGACCTCGAGGACGACGAGGTCGCGGCCGACGCCGAGCCGGTCGAGGCCGAGGACGGCGAGGCCCCTGCGGCCAAGGCGGCCGGGGCAGCTCAGGCCGACGACGACGAGGAGATCGCCGAGCCGTCCGAAAAGGACAAGGCTTCCGGCGATTTCGTGTGGGACGAAGACGAATCCGAGGCGCTGCGTCAGGCCCGTAAGGATGCCGAGCTCACCGCGTCGGCCGACTCGGTTCGCGCCTACCTCAAGCAGATCGGCAAGGTGGCGCTGCTCAACGCCGAGGAAGAGGTCGAGCTGGCCAAGCGGATCGAAGCCGGCCTGTACGCCACCCAGCTGATGACCGAGCTGACCGAGCGGGGCGACAAGCTGCCGGCCGCGCAGCGCCGCGACATGGTGTGGATCTGCCGGGACGGCGATCGCGCGAAAAACCATCTGCTGGAAGCCAACTTGCGGCTGGTGGTTTCGCTGGCCAAGCGCTACACCGGCCGCGGCATGGCGTTCCTGGACCTCATCCAGGAGGGCAACCTGGGCCTGATCCGCGCGGTGGAAAAGTTCGACTACACCAAGGGCTACAAGTTCTCCACCTACGCCACGTGGTGGATCCGCCAGGCCATCACGCGTGCCATGGCCGACCAGGCCCGCACCATCCGCATCCCGGTGCACATGGTCGAGGTGATCAACAAACTCGGCCGCATTCAGCGCGAGCTGCTGCAGGATCTGGGCCGCGAGCCCACGCCCGAAGAGTTGGCGAAGGAAATGGACATCACGCCCGAGAAGGTGCTGGAGATCCAGCAGTACGCGCGCGAGCCCATCTCGCTGGACCAGACGATCGGCGACGAGGGCGACAGCCAACTGGGCGACTTCATCGAAGACAGCGAAGCGGTGGTCGCCGTCGACGCGGTGTCGTTCACCTTGCTGCAGGACCAGTTGCAGTCGGTGCTCGAGACGCTGTCGGAACGCGAGGCCGGCGTGGTGCGACTGCGCTTCGGCCTCACCGACGGGCAGCCCCGCACCCTCGACGAGATCGGCCAGGTCTACGGCGTGACCCGCGAACGCATCCGCCAGATCGAGTCCAAGACGATGTCGAAGCTGCGCCACCCCAGCCGGTCTCAGGTCCTGCGCGACTACCTGGATTAGGCGACATGGCCCGAACCGTGAAAGCCCTGACGTTGATTGCGCTGGCCGTCGGGTTGGCCGCCCCGGCCGCCGCGGACGCCACCGACGACGCCTTCATCGCCAACCTGCAAAGCTCGGGCATCAGCTACGGCCCGCCCGACAAGGCGATCCAGGTAGCGAAGACCGTCGTCTGCGCCACCCTCAACGCCAACCCCACCACCAGCAACGCCGATCTGATCGCCAAGGTCACCGGCGCCACCAGCTGGGCACCCAACGACGCGGCCTACTTCACCGGAGCCGCCATTCAGGCCTACTGCCCCCAATATGGTGCGCCTCCGCCGAAAAAGCCCGGGTTTCACCAGGCCGTCGCGCGGTAACCTTCTCCAACAGCCGATCTCCTGCCCCAAGATCGCGCACGCTGTGCGAAAGGAGTAGGCCGTGATGCCGGACCCGGGCGCTCCCGCGCGGCAGCCGTCGCGGCGCCGCCGGTTCGCCAGCGTGATCATGGCCGTCCTGTTCGGGGTGGGCGTCATCGGCGTCGTCGTTCTCGTCACCGTCATCACCGGGCGCAAGCAACACGACGTGAACCGCCCCGTGGTCGCGGCGCCGCCCAGCACCACGCAGTCCACGCAGTCCACCAGCACCGCAGCCTCCGCCGGGAGCCAGCCGCTGCAACTCAAGTACGGCCCGCAGGTCACGCTGCCGTTCACCGGCCTCATCCGTCCCGGTGACGTGGCGGTGGACGCCGCCGGTGACGTCTTCGTCGCCGACTTCGGCACCAGCCGGGTGCTGAAGCTGGCGCCGGGTTCGACCTTCCCGGTCGCACTGCCGCTCGCCGGCCTCAACAAGCCGCAGGGTCTGACGGTGGACCCCGCCGGGACGCTGTTTGTCACCGACCCCGGAACCAAACGGGTGGTGACGCTGCCCGCGGGGCCCGGCGCGCAGGCCGTGCTGCCGTTCACCGGCCTCAACCAGCCCTGGGGGGTGACGGTCGACGGCGGCGGAAACGTCTACGTCACCGACGTCGTCAAGGATCGGGTGGTCAGGCTGACCGCCCACTCCGGCACCCTGACCGTACTGCCCTTCACCGGACTTCGGGCGCCCCAGAGCGTCGCGGTCGACACCGCCGGCGACGTCTTCGTCAGCGACTTCAGCAACAACCGTGTCCTGAAGCTGCCGGCGGGTGCGAACACACCGGACGAACTGCCGTTCACCAACCTCAACGGCCCCTACGGGCTTGCGGTGGACGCCGCCGGCAACCTGTACCTCGCCGACGATCTGAACAATCGGGTGCTCAAACTGCCCCCGGGCGCGACCACCGCGGCCGAGGTGCCGATCATCGGTCTCAACAACCCCACGGCCGTCGCCGTGGACCGCGCCGGCAACCTGTATGTCACCGATTACGGCAACGACCGGGTGGTGGAGCTGCCGGCGGGCTGAGCCCGGCTCATCCCGCTGAGGGCGGGTTCTTCATGACCGTCCCGCGAAGCTCCGCCCCGAGCTCGATGTCGTCGTAATTTGCCCGCTTGCGCCAGCCGCTGCCCGGCAACTCCGGTGGCTCCTCGGCCTCGTCTAACCCTCCAGTGGGCTCTTCGTACTCGTCCTCCTCGGGGTCCGCGTACGCCCCGTACTTCTGCTGCTTGCGTTTGCGCCAACCGCTGCCCGCCGAGGTCGCCGGCGGCGGCATCAACGGCGGCAGGGGAAGATCGTCGAGGTCCATGCCGTCCGCGTCGGTGAGCGGCGTTGTCGCCGAAGCGAGTTGGACCGGCACCTGCGCCCCGGGCACCAGCCCCACCACCGAGGGCGGCAGCGTCAGCTTGCCCATCGACACGCCCACGCCGATCGCCGCGGTGGGCTCTGCCGACAATCCGGCAGCACCGAACGCACCGGCTCCCGCTCCCTCGGGCAGCGCTCCCAGGGCCGCCTGGCCTTCCGACAGACCCGCGCCGACGTCGCCGCCCACCGCCTGCAGCGAATGTGCCGCGCTGGCCTGGGCGAGGTAGCTGAGCATGTTGATCGGGAATCCGGACGCGATGAATTGGTAGACGTAGACGTTGGCCAATCCGACCCAGCCCTTGTTCGGGTCGAAGCCCTGGATCGCCGAGATGATCGACGAGATCGGCGAAGTGGCGGCCGAAGCGGCCGAAGCGGCCGAAGTGGCCGAGCTGGCCGCTGCGGTCGCCGTGCTGGCCGGATTGGCGATCGCGGCCGGCTCCGAGAACAGCGGCAGCGTGGTGGCTTGTACCGAGGCTGCCAGATAGCGGCTCATCGCCGCGGAGTTGCCGGCCCACATCCCCTGGTATTCGTCCTCGGTTTCGGCGATCGCCGGAAGGTTGATCCCGAACTGGTTGCTGGCCCACAACTGCGCCAACCGAATCCTGTTGGCTTTGACCAGCGCCAGCGA
This sequence comes from uncultured Actinomycetota bacterium, assembly GCA_963758775.1. Lineage (GTDB taxonomy): Bacteria > Actinomycetota > Actinomycetes > Mycobacteriales > Mycobacteriaceae > Mycobacterium. Next base: position 205,093 of record CAVWWU010000004.1, on the reverse strand, counting down.
AAGCACCTCCGCGCGAACGGAACTGAAGGCGGCGACCGCGCCCTGCGCCGCGACGGCAAGCTGCTGGCATTGCTGCGCCGTGGCGCGCAGCCAGGACAGGTACGGCTCGACGGACGCGGCCATGGCCGCCGCGGAGGGCCCCTGCCAGGCCTCGGTCAGTGCCGACAGCGCCCCGGCGTTGACGCCGGCCGATTCCTCCAGGCTGGCGCCCAGCCGCTGCCACGCCCCCGACGCTTCGATCAGTGAATCCGCGCCGGGCCCGGCATGGATTCGCGCGGAGATGACCTCAGGGGGAAACGCTGAAAAGTCCACGACATCTCACCTCGCATACGCCGGGAACGGGTCAGCGAGTTCGCGCCGTATGCACCGCGACAAACCCTCGAACACCGCGCGTCGACGCCTCACGACCACCAGTGTGCACGTTGCGGGGGCGCGCGAGGAAGTCGGCGGTACCGTACCGCTCGATTGCGCTGCAGCACACCAAATTCGGGTGCGCCCCCGATGTCTGACGCCGTAGTGTGACCGCATGTCAGCCAGTCGCACGGTCGTCTCGTCCGGATCCCAGTTCGAATCGCTGGTCGGGTACTCCCGCGCGGTGCGGGTCGGCCCGCACGTGGCAGTTGCCGGGACAACCGGCGCCGGACCGGCCGGCGACATCGCCGCACAAGCAGCAGATGCGTTGCGGCGCATCGAAATTGCGCTCGAACAGGCCGGCGCGGCGTTGTCCGACGTGGTCCGCACCCGCATCTACGTGACCGACATCTCGCGGTGGCGCGAGGTCGGAGACGTGCACGCGCAGGTGTTCGGTGCGACCCGTCCGACCTCCACCATGGTCGAAGTCTCGGCGCTGATCGCCCCGGAGCTCTTGGTGGAGATCGAAGCCGACGCTTACGTGGACCCCTGAGAATCAGACAAGCGGCGGGAAGGTGCCGTCGGCGCCTGCCCGGTACGGGGTTACCTCGATCACCGCGCCGGCGGGCAGCGGACCGTACAGATGCGGGAACACCATCGACTCCGGATCGGTCGGCACCCCGGGTTCCCAGCGCACCGGCGAGTCGAGCGCGGCCGGGTCGATGTGTAGCAGGACCAGGTCCATGCGCCCGCGGAAGATCCTGTTTGCCGGCAGGTGCACCTGCTCGGGCGTCGAGAGGTGGATGAACGGATCCGCCTCGGGCGAATCGTCCGGTTCGAGATCGATTCCGCCCCGGCCACGCGCCTGCGCCCAGTCCTGCTCGCCGCACAGGTGGACCAGTACTCCGGGGGTGGTTGACATCACATTTAGTTTGCCGCACGCGCGGGCGGGAATCTATGAGAAACGACACACCTGACAACGGCCCGGGAACAACGCGAAAACCCAAAACGTCTGACAAAGTTGTAGACACGCCAGAACGGAGAAGCCATGAACGTCGCAACTCTGACCAGTCCCGAGCTGACTAAGGCCGACCGGTGCGACCGCTGCGGCGCTGCAGCACGCGTCCGCGCCAAGCTGCCTTCCGGTGCCGAGCTTCTCTTCTGCCAGCATCACGCCAACGAGCACGAGGCCAAACTGACCGAGTTGGCCGCCGTGCTGGAGGTCAGCGGAAGCTAGTAGGGCGAATCGCCCGTCGGCAATGTAGCTAGCTCTTGCCAACGTCGGCAATGCTGGAAGGGTATGAACGACCAACCCGCTAAGCCGACTCGCCACCACGTTTGGCGAATAAGCCTGAGGACACTGTCCAAAAGCTGGGACGACTCGATTTTTTCGGAATCGGCGCAAGCCGGATTCTGGTCATGTCTGTCCCTCCCACCGCTGCTGTTGGGGATGCTGGGCAGCCTCGCCTACGTTGCGCCGCTGTTTGGCGCAGACACGCTGTCCATCATTGAGCAGCGTGTGATCTCGACGGCCCACAGCTTTTTCTCGCCGAGCGTGGTCAACGAGATCATCGAGCCGACGATCCGAGATATCGCCGGCGAGGCGCGCGGCGAGGTGGTTTCGCTCGGATTCGTGATCTCGCTGTGGGCGGGGTCGTCGGCGATGTCGGCCTTTGTCGATTCCGTGGTGGAAGCGCATGACCAGACTCCGCTGCGCCACCCGGTGCGGCAGCGGTTCTTTGCACTGTTCCTCTACATCGTGTTGCTGATGTTCGTGGTGCTCACCGCGCCGTTGGCCGTGGTGGGTCCGCGCAAGGTGGGCGAGCACATCCCGAGCAGCTGGGCCAACGTGCTGCACTACGGCTACTACCCGACGCTGGTGTTCGCCCTGATGATCGGGGTCATGGTGCTCTACCGGGTGGCGCTGCCGGTGCCGTTGCCGTCACACCGACTGATCTACGGCGCGGCCTTGGCGACCACGGTGTTCGTGGTTGCCACGCTGGGCCTGCGGTTCTACCTGCGGTGGATCACCAGCACCGGCTACACCTACGGCGCGCTGTCCACGCCGATCGCGTTTCTGCTGTACGCATTCTTCGCCGGCTTCGCGATCATGATCGGCGCCGAATTCAACGCCGCCATTCAGGAGGAGTTCCCGGCACCCAAGACGCACGCGCACCGGCTGCGCAACTGGCTGGTTTCGCGGATACGTGGGGTGCGCGCAGCCGAGACCGCTGCGACATCAACGGATTCGCCGCCCGCCGCGCAGCAGGCGGTGCCGGCGGAGCCCCGCGCGGATTAGCCGATTTACCCCTTTTACCCTTTTTTCATAGTGTCGTAGATCCGCTTGCAATCCGGGCACACCGGGGAGCCGGGCTTGGCGGATTTCGTCACGGGGAACACCTCGCCGCACAGGGCGACGACGTGATTGCCCATCACGGCGCTCTCCACGATCTTGTCCTTCTTGACGTAGTGAAAGTATTTGGGCGTATCACTGCCGGTCCCGTCGTCGACGCGCTCGTCGGCGTCGGTGCGTTCGATGGTCTGGGTGTCCATGCCTGACATTCTGCCTCCAAAGTCGCCCACGCCGGAACCGATCCGATGTGGAACAGTGGAGATATGAAGCGCGGCCCCAAGCTGGCTTTCGACGATGATGGTCACCCGGTACTGATCACCGCCGCCGCTCCGTCGTATGAAGATGAGCACCGCAGGCGGGTCCGTAAGTACCTGACTTTGATGGGGTTTCGCGTCCCCGCGCTGATCCTGGCGGCGCTCGCCTACGGCGCCTGGCACAACGGTCTGATTTCGCTGCTGATCATCGCGGCCTCGGTGCCGCTGCCGTGGATGGCCGTGCTGATCGCCAATGACCGCCCGCCGCGTAGCTCCACCGAGCCCCGCCGGTTCGACGCCGTCCAGCGACGCACCCCGTTGTTCCCCACGGCCGAGCGCCCGGCGATCGAAGCCCCGAGGCCCGCAGACCCCTTGGATCAGGGTTAGCCGGGATTAATCGGGCCCTGCGGCGCCCGCGCGGCACACTTCTCAGGACATTCTCAGGTCTGAGGACTTTTTAAGGCACATTCCTGCACGTCAAGGCGTGTGAGATGGCGCGCCCGTGGGAACTCAAAGGGCTGACTTGTCGTTAAACCACATGACAGTACAAAGCCGATCGGGGAGGGCGTAATGGCCGAAGCCACCAAAAGGGTCACTACTAGGTTTGATCGCGATCTGGACGCGCAGAGCCCTGCGGCGGACCTGGTGCGCGTCTATCTGAACGGCATCGGCAAGACAGCGTTGCTCAACGCCGCCGGCGAAGTCGAGTTGGCCAAGCGCATCGAGGCCGGGCTCTACGCCGGGCATCTGCTCGAGACCCGGAAGCGGCTCGGCGAGAACCGCAAGCGCGAACTCGCCGCCGTGGTGCGCGACGGTGAAGAGGCCCGCCGCCACCTCCTGGAAGCCAACCTGCGCCTGGTGGTGTCGTTGGCCAAGCGGTACACCGGCCGGGGCATGCCGCTGCTCGACCTCATCCAAGAGGGCAACCTCGGACTCATCCGCGCGATGGAGAAGTTCGACTACACAAAGGGATTCAAGTTCTCGACGTACGCCACGTGGTGGATCCGTCAGGCGATCACCCGCGGCATGGCAGACCAGAGCCGCACCATCCGGCTGCCGGTTCACCTGGTGGAGCAGGTCAACAAGCTCGCCCGGATCAAGCGTGAGATGCACCAGAACCTCGGCCGTGAGGCCACCGACGAGGAACTGGCCGCCGAATCCGGCATCCCGGTCGAGAAGATCAACGACCTGCTCGAGCACAGCCGTGACCCGGTGAGCCTGGACATGCCCGTCGGCTCCGAGGAAGAAGCCCCCCTGGGCGACTTCATCGAGGACGCCGAAGCCATGTCGGCGGAGAACGCGGTGATCGCCGAGCTGCTGCACACCGACATCCGCAGTGTGCTGGCCACTCTCGACGAGCGCGAGCATCAGGTGATCCGGCTGCGGTTCGGTCTGGACGACGGCCAGCCGCGCACGCTGGACCAGATCGGCAAGCTGTTCGGTCTGTCCCGCGAACGGGTCCGCCAGATCGAGCGCGACGTGATGTGCAAGTTGCGCAACGGCGAACGCGCCGACCGGTTGCGCTCCTATGCCAGCTGATGCCAGCTGACCGCCGAGAACTCAAGCCAGAAAGCAGTCAGTATGCCCGCCGCACCCCCGCGGCGGGCATACTGCTTGCCTGGGCAGCGTTAAACCCATTCACGCAGCTGGCCAAGTAGACTCAGCGGCAATGGAGGGTGCGGAATGAACGACCTGGTCGATACCACCGAGATGTACTTGCGGACGATCTACGACCTCGAGGAAGAGGGCGTGACGCCGCTGCGTGCCCGGATCGCCGAGCGGCTCGAGCAGAGTGGGCCGACCGTCAGCCAGACCGTTTCCCGGATGGAGCGCGACGGGCTGCTCCGCGTCGCGGGCGACCGCCATCTCGAACTCACCGACAAGGGCCGGACGCTGGCCATCGCGGTGATGCGCAAGCACCGACTGGCCGAGCGACTGCTCGTCGACGTCATCGGGTTGCCGTGGGAGGAAGTGCACGCCGAGGCATGCCGCTGGGAGCACGTGATGAGCGAGGACGTCGAGCGCCGGCTGGTTCACGTGCTCAACAACCCGACGACCTCCCCGTTCGGCAACCCGATCCCCGGCCTGCTGGATCTCGGCGTCGGCCCCGAGTTCGGCGGCGGCGACGCCAACCTGGTGCGCTTGACCGAGTTGCCGGCCGGATCGCCGGTCGCGGTCGTGGTCCGGCAGCTCACCGAGCATGTCCAGGGCGACATCGACCTGATCACGCGACTGAAAGACGCCGGCGTGGTGCCCAACGCGCGGGTGACCGTCGAAACCACGCCCAGCGGCGGCGGGGTCACCATCGTGATCCCGGGCCACGAGAACGTCACGCTGCCCCACGAGATGGCGCACGCGGTCAAGGTCGAGAAAGTCTGACTCACCCCGCCCGGCGGCCGAACGTGCGACGCGGCGGCAACCGCACCCCGAGGCGATCCGCAAGCCGGTAGCCGGTGTCCGCGAGTTTCCGAATGTCTTGCGGCCGTAGGCCGGATTGCAGCGCGGTGTCCAACATGCCCGCCATCCGATGGTCCGCGTCGCAGCGCAGCGCGGCCTCCAGCGACACCCCGGCCAGCGGCCCGTCGCCGCGGGCGTACGCACTGAAGGCGAGCAACACCAGCGCCTCGACCCGCCACGGCGGCGGCAGGATTCGCGCCAACACCGCCCACAATGACTCGACCGCACCGGCGTTTTCGCCCACGGCGAGGGCATAGAGCATGTCGCGCACCTGCGGGTCGGTCAGCGCGCATGCCACTCGCGCTCCCTCGGCCTCGGACAACGGTCGCCCACCGGCAACCCGCGCGGCGCACGCCACCGCGTGCTCGACGTCGCGACGGCTGCAGCGCACGGCATCGGCCCGATGCGCGGCCTTACGTTTTGCCGCCTGACGCTCGACGACGGCTACCAGTTCGGCACTGCGCGTGGGGTCGTCGACCGCGATGACGGCCTGCAGGTCGGTGCGTCGCGGGTACAGCCGCCGGCCGTCGAGCACCGCGGCGACGGCCAGCGGCGACGCCGACGGATCGTCGATGACGCCGCTGGAACCGCAGCGGTCCACGCAATGCCAGCGCCCGCCGGCTTCCACCCGGTCCACCACATGCACCGCCCACAGCTCAATGTCGTGCTGCGCCAAGGCTTCTACGAGCAGATCGCACAGCTGGCGGTGTTCGTCGTTGCACCGCGGACAATGCGCGCCGTCCTCGTCGACGATCACCGCGATCGCGGCTTCGGGCGCCGCGGCGGCGGCGACCGAGGCGAGATGCTCGACCCGGTCCAGGAGTTCCTCGGACAGATCCACCCGCATCACCGACCCCAGCGAGCCGCCCTCCAGCGACACCAGGATCAGTGATTTTTCCGGGACGAAACCGAGAACGGCCGGTAGCGCAGCGATTAACGCCCCGGGGCGGTTCAGCTCAAAGTCAGCTCGATGCTTGGTCATGGCAGCCACGCTGGCAACAGCGACCGTCAACGGGTGCGCACGCGATCCGGTTGCGCGAGCCACTTGTGGAGAAAGTCTGGACTGTGAGCCTTATCGTCTATGCCATGGGTTCGATGCAGGAGTACGACATCGTCGTGATCGGTTCGGGGCCGGGCGGGCAGAAGGCCGCCATCGCGTCGGCCAAGCTAGGCAAATCCGTCGCGATCGTCGAACGCGGCCGCATGCTCGGCGGTGTGTGCGTCAACACGGGCACCATCCCGTCCAAGACGCTGCGCGAGGCCGTCCTCTACCTCACCGGGATGAACCAGCGCGAGCTGTACGGCGCGAGTTACCGCGTCAAGGACCGCATCACCCCGGCCGACCTGCTGGCCCGGACCGAGCACGTGATCAACAAGGAAATCGACGTGGTGCGCAACCAGTTGATGCGCAACCGGATTGACCTGCTGGTCGGGCGCGCCCGCTTCGTCGACCCGCACACCATCGCCGTCGAAGACCCCGCCCAACGCGAAACCACCACCATCACAGGCGATTACATCGTCATCGCCACCGGAACGACGCCGGCCCGGCCGTCCGGGGTCGAGTTCGACGAAGACCGGGTGCTCGACTCCGACGGGATCCTCGATCTCAAGTCGTTGCCGACCTCGATGGTGGTGGTCGGAGCGGGCGTGATCGGCATCGAGTACGCCTCGATGTTCGCCGCGCTGGGCACCAAGGTGACCGTGGTGGAGAAGCGGCAGGACATGCTCGACTTCTGCGACCCCGAGGTGGTCGAGGCGCTGAAGTTCCACCTGCGCGATCTGGCGGTGACCTTCCGGTTCGGCGAGGAGGTGACGGCGGTCGACGTCGGCGCCTCCGGCACCGTCACCACCCTGGCCAGCGGCAAGCAGATCCCGGCCGATACGGTGATGTACTCCGCGGGACGCCAGGGCCAGACCGAAGCCCTCGAACTGCACAACGCCGGCATCGAGCCCGAAAGCCGCGGGCGGATCTGGGTCGACGACAAGTTCCGGACCAAGGTCGAGCACATCTATGCCGTCGGCGACGTCATCGGATTCCCGGCCCTGGCCGCGACGTCGATGGAACAGGGCCGGCTGGCCGCCTACCACGCGTTCGGGGAAGCCTGCGACGGCATCACCGACCTGCAGCCGATCGGCATCTATTCGATCCCCGAGATCTCCTACGTCGGAGCCACCGAGGTGGAGCTGACCAAGGAATCGATCCCCTACGAGGTGGGCGTAGCGAGGTACCGCGAACTGGCCCGCGGCCAGATCGCCGGCGACTCGTACGGCATGCTCAAGCTGCTGGTGTCCACCGAGGACCACAAGCTGCTCGGGGTGCACATCTTCGGGACTGCGGCCACCGAGCTGGTGCACATCGGGCAGGCCGTGATGGGTTGCGGCGGCACCGTCGACTACCTGGTCGACGCGGTGTTCAACTATCCGACGTTCTCCGAGGCCTACAAGGTGGCCGCGCTGGACGTGACCAACAAGATGCGCGCGCTAAGCCAGTTCCGCCGCTAGCAGGGGTCCCGGTAGTCGTTCGGCGCGGGGTCGCCGGGCCCGCCGCCCTCGGCGCGCGCCAGCAGCGCGGCGGTGTGGTCGTCGAACGGCGCCGAGTACGAGACGTTTTCGGCGCACCCACCGCCCTCCAGGCCACCGATCAGCCCGCTCACCGACGACCCGCTGATCCAGGGCGCACCGCTGGTGCCGTCGACCAATCCCTCGCACGGCAGCGAGGGAAACCCGTTGTCGGACACGGTGGTGCTGGACTGACAACCGATGGGCAGGCCGCCCACGCCGACCGGATAGCCGATCACGCTGATCCGGCTGCCCGCGGCGGGTGCCGTCGCCAGGGACAGCGCGGAGCCGACGTGCGCCTCGAGCGACCCGCCCGCGGCGCCGCTCACCCGGGCGAACGCATAGTCGGCGTGCGGATCCTTCTCGGCGAGCCAGCGCGGGTCGAAGTACAGCTCGACGAGCGTCCAGATGTCGCCGGCATTGCCGGCGAAACCGGGCACGAACTCCGCCTGCAGGCCGGACAGGCAGTGCGCGGCGGTCAGGACGAGGTCCCCGCGCTTGGAATGCACCACCGAGGCAGTGCACGAATGCCGATTGCCGCCGTCGAAGAACACCGCGCCCACCCGTGGGTCAGGGTCCACCGGGCCCGCCACCCCCACGCGTCCGGGGTCGCTGAGCTGCCGCACGGGAACGCTGGGCCGCGGCTTGGGGGGTGCCGGCACGGCCACCCCGTGGCTGACGGGCCGGCTGCACGACACCAGCAGCGTCACCCCGACCAGCAGGCACAGCAATACCCTCATCGCGCGCATTGCGTCCCATCATGCCCGACCACCGAGCAGTGACCTGTGGTCAGCCTGTAACAATCGCACTAATCGCCACGCAGGCAAATTCACCACCAGCCGACCCGCCCGCGCGTTTGGAGAAGCTAGAAACCGCTAGTGCCCGCGCATTGAGGGACACTGGTTATCAGCCCCCTGAGAGGAGGCAGCACCATGACCGACGATGCAGACCGCGTTGACGAGCAGCGCCCGCCCGGACAGCCCGGAATCTACGAGCTCGAGGTGCCCGGGCCCCAACTGGCGACGTCCGACGGCCGCGGTCCGGTGCTGGTCCACGCCCTGCAGGGCTTCTCCGACGCCGGTCACGCGATCCGGCTGGCGGCCGCCCACCTGAAGGCGGCCCTGGACAGCGAGTTGGTCGCGTCGTTCGCCATCGACGACCTGCTGGACTACCGCTCGCGGCGCCCGCTGATGACCTTCAAGACCGACCACTTCACCACTTACGACGACCCGGAACTCACCCTGTACGCGCTGCGCGACAGCGTCGGCACGCCGTTTCTCCTGCTGGCCGGCATGGAACCCGACCTGAAGTGGGAGCGCTTCGTCGGTGCGGTGCGGCTGCTGGCCGAGCGCCTGGGGGTACGACGGACCATCGGCCTGGGCACCGTGCCGATGGCGGTGCCGCACACCCGGCCGATCACGCTGACCGCGCACTCCAACAACGGTGAGCTGATCGCCGATTTCCAGCCCTGGATCTCCGAGATCCAGGTCCCCGGCAGCGCCTCCAACCTGCTGGAGTACCGGATGGCCCAGCACGGTCATGAGGTGGTCGGCTTCACCGTGCATGTCCCCCACTACCTGACGCAGACCGACTACCCCGCCGCCGCCCAGGCGTTGCTCGAGCAGGTGGCCAAGTCCGGCTCGCTGGAACTGCCGCTGACGGCGCTGACCGACGCGGCGGCCGAGATCCGGTCCAAGATCGACGAGCAGGTCGAGGGCAGCGCGGAAGTCGCTCAAGTGGTGAGCGCACTCGAGCGCCAGTACGATGCGTTCATCGACGCTCAGGAGAACAGATCGTTACTGAGGCGCGACGAAGATCTGCCTAGCGGCGACGAGCTTGGCGCGGAGTTCGAGCGATTCCTCGCCCAGCAGGCCGAGAAGAAAACCGACGACCCCGACCATCCCGACGCATCCTGAGCTTTCCTGACCCCTACACGACAACGAGGTTGCGACATGCCTGAGCGAAAGCGCAATCTCCGTTCGGTGCGTGAAGTGACGACGCCGACGCTGCAGTTCCGCACCATTCACGGATACAAGCGGGCGTACCGGATCGCCGGCTCCGGTCCGGCGATTCTGCTGATTCACGGGATCGGCGACAACTCCACCACCTGGACCGCCATCCAGGCCAAGCTCGCCCAGCGGTTCACGGTCATCGCGCCGGATCTGTTGGGCCACGGGCGGTCTGACAAGCCGCGGGCCGACTACTCGGTCGCGGCCTACGCCAACGGGATGCGCGATCTGCTCAGCGTGCTCGAGATCGAACGGGTCACCGTGGTGGGTCACTCGCTGGGCGGTGGGGTGGCGATGCAGTTCGCCTATCAGTTCCCGCATCTGGTGGAACGACTGATCCTGGTCGGCGCCGGCGGCGTGACCAAAGACGTCAACGTGGCCTTGCGGCTGGCGTCGTTGCCGATGGGCAGCGAGGCCCTGGCGTTGCTGCGCCTGCCGATGGTGCTGCCCGCGCTGCGGACGGCCGGTGCGGTCCTCGGCAAGGCGCTGGGCACCACCGGCCTGGGCAACGACCTGACGCAGGTGCTGCGGATCCTCGACGACCTGCCCGAGCCGACCGCCTCGTCGGCGTTCACCCGCACCCTGCGGGCGGTGGTGGACTGGCGCGGTCAGATCGTCACCATGCTCGATCGATGTTATTTGACCCAGGCCATCCCGGTGCTGATCGTCTGGGGCACCCGCGACGTGGTCGTGCCCGTGCGCCACGCATGGATGGCGCACTCGGCGATGCCCGGCTCCCGGCTCGAAATCTTCGAAGGCTCAGGCCATTTCCCGTTCCACGACGACCCGGCCCGCTTCATCGACGTCGTCCAGCGCTTCATCGACAGCACCGAACCCGGCGAATACGACCAGGCCGCGTTGCGCGCCTTGCTCCGTACCGGCGGCGGCGAACAGAAGGTCACCGGGTCGGAAGACACCCGCGTCGCGGTGCTCAGCGCGATGGGCTCCGACGAACGCAGCGCCACCTGAGCTCTCTCCCACGACCCGTAGAGTCGGATCATGGGTACGGACGTGACGGTGCTGCGCGTGTTCACCGATTCGGCGGGGAATTTCGGGAATCCGCTCGGCGTGGTCGACGCAGCCCGGGTCGCCCCTGCCGACCGGCAGCACCTCGCGGCCCAATTGGGCTACAGCGAAACGATATTCGTCGACCTCCCGCCAGCGGGGGCGACCACCGCGCGCGCCACCATCTACACGCCCAGCACCGAGATCCCGTTCGCCGGGCATCCGACCGTCGGGGCGTCGTGGTGGCTGCGCGAACGGGGAACGCCGATCAACACGCTGCAGGTGCCGGCCGGCATCGTCCAGGTGAGCCACGACGCGGACCTCACCACCATCACCGCGCCCACGGAGTGGGCTCCCGTATTCGCCATCCACGACCTCGATTCGGTTGAGGCCCTGCTGTCGGCAGACCCCGACGATTTTCCCGACGACGTCGCGCACTACCTGTGGACGTGGACCGATGAACCCGGCGGAGCCCTGCGTGCCCGCATGTTCGCCTCCAATCTCGGTGTGCGCGAGGACGAAGCGACCGGGTCGGCGGCGATGCGAATCACCGACTACCTCAGCCGCGACCTCACCATCACCCAGGGCCAGGGCTCGGTGCTCGAAACCCGCTGGGACGCGCACGGCTGGGTTGGTGTGGCCGGACGTGTCGTCGATGACGATGTGCGACAGGTGAACTGATCGGTTCAGCGCTTCCGGCGCAAGGCGGCGGCCAGGTGGTGCTGCAGCGGCAGGCCGACGGCGGCCATCCGCAGCGTGTACGACAGATCGTCGCCCTCGACGCGCACGGACCGGCCCAGCTCGGTCACTTCTTTGGCGGTAGGCGCCAATCCGATTGTGGTCGAAGATAATTCGATCTCGATGACGCCGCCGTCGATGACATAGGTGCCCGCGTCGATTTCGGTGATGCCGTTGGGATGGGCCAGGACCAGCTCGGCGCGGCCCGGCTGCGGCACCCGCAGATATCCGATCTCGGCGTGCAAAGGCCTGCCGTCGGCCACCGCCTTGGTCTTTTGCGTGTAGACCAGAAATGGCTTGCCGACGTGGGAGAACACCACCTCTTCGAGGTACTCGAAGGTCTGGATCGTCGGGTACTTGCCCTCTCCCCCGCCGGCCCAGGTACCCAGCAGCGGTGCCAGCGCCGCGACATCGGGGTGCAGATCGGGCGGAGGTTGGGTCAAGTCGGGCTTGCCACCTTGCGGTGGGCGCGCAACGCCTCGATCTCACGCTCGAAATCGTCCGCCGACGAAAACGACCGATACACCGACGCGAAGCGCAGGTAGGCGACCTCGTCGAGGTCGCGCAGCGGGCCCAGGATCGCCAATCCGACCTCGTGGCTCGGGATTTCCGGTGACCCCGCCGCGCGCACGGTGTCTTCCACCTGCTGGGCCAACAGATTCAGCGCGTCCTCATCCACCTGGCGGCCCTGGCAGGCGCGCCGGACCCCCTTGATGACCTTCTCCCGGCTGAAGGGCTCGGTGACGCCGCTGCGCTTCACCACCGCCAGCACCGCGGTCTCGACGGTGGTGAACCGCCGCCCGCATTCGGGGCACGACCGGCGCCGCCGAATGGCCTGGCCTTCATCCGTTTCACGGGAGTCGATGACCCGGGAATCGGGGTGTCGGCAGAACGGACAGTGCATGACTGCTCCTTCGCCGTGCCGACAACCTGGCCCCAGGAACGACCCGAAACCACCCCGAGCGTACCTGTGCGCTCCCCGAGGGGCAGCGCGCCGCCCGGTCGTCAGCCGACCGGCGCGATCAGCGTCTGCCCGGCGGTCACCGTCGGCGAGTTCAGGCCGTTGAGTTCGCGGATCCGCTCGGCGACCTGACGCACCGGCGCCTCGGGCGCCACCCGGGCCGCCACGTCTTGGAGGGACTCGCCGCTTTCCACCCGCACCACCCCGAGCCGGTCGGGCACGTGGGCCGCTGTGCTGGAGTCGTTGGCCGCTTGCCCCAGGTGAGCGACCATGCCGAGCCACAGCGTGATGACGCCGGCCAGCAGCGCCAGCCCCACCGTCGTCATGAGCGGGACAGCACGCTTGCGGTGCGGCGCGACGGACATCGCGACACCGCTGCCCCGGTACATCACGGGCGCGCCGGCCGGGCGCGAGGGCGCGGGCCTGCGCGAACCGGCCATCCTGTCCCGGTCCCACTGCGGGCCCGGGCTGGGCCTGTTGATCGGGCGCGCGACCGGGCGCTGCACAGTGCCTGTGCGCGACGGGATTGCGTGGATGAGTGTCATCTGCCTACCTCCGGGACCGTTACTTTCGCTCGTGTGTTCGACACTAGTCGCTCGTGTGTTCGAATCCGAACATTTGAGCGAAGCGTGTCGCACGAGCAAAACGCTAGACCAGACCACCGACAAGGCTCGCCGCCCGCTGCCCTTGCCATGAGGCAGAAATACCCGCTCGTCAAGCGAGTTACACATTTGTTATTCACTAATTTTCACTAGGCTCCGCCGGTGCTCAGCACGACCGCGACACACCATGTCGAACACATGTTTGATTCTTGGTCCTAAGGCGGCTACATTCACTGCCATGGGCGACAGCAACGACACCTCAGCCAGCGGCGCGCTCACCGAACGGCAGCGCACCATCCTGAACGTCATCCGCGCTTCGGTCACCAGCCGCGGCTACCCGCCGAGCATCCGTGAAATCGGCGACGCCGTCGGCCTGACCTCGACTTCCTCGGTGGCCCACCAGTTGCGCACCCTGGAGCGCAAGGGCTACCTGCGTCGCGACCCCAACCGTCCGCGCGCAGTCGATGTGCGCGGCGCCGACGACGTGGTCACGCCGCCGGCCACCGACGTCGCGGGATCCGACGCCCTGCCCGAGCCCACGTTCGTTCCCGTCCTCGGGCGCATCGCGGCCGGCGGCCCCATTTTGGCCGAGGAAGCCGTCGAAGCCGTCTTCCCGCTGCCGCGTGAGCTGGTCGGCGAGGGCACGCTGTTCCTACTGAAGGTGGTCGGCGAGTCGATGGTCGAGGCGGCGATCTGCGACGGCGACTGGGTGGTGGTGCGCCAGCAGAACGTTGCCGACAACGGCGACATCGTGGCGGCCATGATCGACGGCGAGGCCACCGTCAAGACGTTCAAGCGCGCCGGCGGTCAGGTCTGGTTGATGCCGCACAACCCGGCGTTCGACCCGATCCCCGGCAACGACGCGACCGTGCTCGGCAAGGTCGTCACGGTGATCCGCAAGGTCTGATCGTCAGTCGGCCTTCACGAAGCCGCTGGCCAGCGCGGCATCCTCGCTGGCGAACCAGATTTCGGCCAACGTGTCGTCATAGAGGGCGCTGTCGGGCAGGTAATACAAGCCGGAGTTGGCGCTTGCCTTGACCGGATAGCCGTCGGGCATCTGGTAGGGGTCGGCCAGCGGCATGTGGATCGTCGGGCGTCTGACGCTGTTCGACGCCGGCGCAGCGGCCTCGGCGGGCTCCTCCACGGCCGCGTGGTGGCGTCCGGTTCGCTCCGAATAGTCGGGCTCTGAGAAGACGTCGTCGGGATAGTCGTCCTCGTCGTCGGCGGTCGCCGGCGGGCCCTCGGTGAAGACGTCGTCGTCCGGGTGAACGATGTCGGGCAGCGGTCCCTCGGAGAAGACATCGTCGGCGTCGGCGAGCTCCGGCGGAGGACCTTCGGAGAAGACGTCGTCCTCGGCGCTGGCCTCGGGCGGGGCCTCGGAGAACAGGTCGTCGTCGGGGTAGTCGTCCGGGTGCTCGGGTCTGGCGAACACGGCACGCGAGAAGGCCGGGTCCCGCACGACGGGGGTGGGCGTGGTGTCCACAAAGTCGGGATCGTCGCCGGCGGCCTCGACGTCGTGGGCCGAGACGACACGTCCCCAGCCGGCATCCGATGGCCCGTCCAATCCCTCTGCCCCCTCGTCAACGAGGGGCCAATGCCCGTCGGCGTCGTAGCCCACGTCCGCGTCGTGATCCTGCCGGCCCGCCTCGAGGGCCTCGCGGGCCGCGCGACGGGCGTGCCGGCGGCGCCACCAGCCCAGCACCAGCAGGCCCACCAGCACGGCCAGCAGCAGCGCGGCAATGGCCGCCACCATCCACCACCACTGCCAGGCGAACTTCTTGGCGTGCGGTGCAGCCGTCGAGCTGCTCGGCTGGTTCTGCCCCGCCACCTGCAGACCGGATAACAATGGCGCCAGGTTGGTCGGGTCGGTGGTGTAGGTGTTGTTGGTCCGGTTCCAGGCGACCTTGCCGCCGGTGAACTTCTGCGAGACGGTGTCGCCGTCGGTCGCCTGATCGGCGACCGGCGCGCCGAGCTTGCCGGTGGGACCGCGCAGCTTGTCCCACGCGGCCTTCATGGCGCCGCGCACGACGAACGCGCCGTGGTCGGGAGTCCAGAAGATCACCGGCTTGTCGGCCGCGGAGAACACGGCGATTCGGCTGGAGGGCCCGATGCCGCCATCCGACTCGTTGGCGACGGGGAAACCCAGTTCACTGCCGACCGGGCCGCCCAGCGACTCGTATTTCGCCAGCACGTCACTCTCGAGCGCATTCGCACCGGTTGCCGGGCTGAAAAACACCTTGCCGCCGACGAAGGCCTGCACGATCCCGTCGCCGCCGATAGGTTGCGAGCCGCCCTGCTTGGCACCCAGCGGGCCGTTGACCCCGCCGGCCGCGCGCCAGGCCATGTTGATGGCCCCGCCGGGGTCGATCGCGACCTGCAGGCCCTTCAGTTGGTCGGCCAGCACGGCGGGCTCGGTGGCGAAATCCTTCGTCTTGCGGTTCCACGAGACCGCACCGCCGGTGAACTTCTGCGAGATCACTTCGCCGTCGAAGGTTTCGTCCCCGACCGGGGCGCCCAGCACACCGCCCGAGCTGCCGAGCCTGTCCCACGCGGCGTTGAGTGCCCCGCGTACGACGAACGCGCCGTGGTCGGGAGTCCAGAAGATGACCGGCTTGTCGCCGGCTGCGAACGTCACGGCCCGGCTGTCGGGCCCGGCCAGGCCGGGAACCTCGTTAATGGTCGGGAATCCCAGATCGCTGGTCGCCGCCCCACCGAGCGACTCGTACTTGTCCAGGATCGGCCCGTACATATATTTGGCGCCGGTATCGGTGGTGTAGAACATCTTGCCGCCGTCGAAGTCCAGCGCGAATCCGTCGGCGACGGGAAAGACGTCACCCTTGCGGGCGCCCAGCGGCGAAGTGGCGCCGCCGGCCTTGTCCCAGGCGGCCATCATGGCAGCCTCGGCGTCGCCGATCGGAGATGCCGCCACGGTAGGCGCCAGCAATGCGGCGGCTACCACCGTGGTCACCAAGCTGACCAGCGTCCGTCCGAACAGCTTGCGCAATTGACCTCTCTGCCCGTTCACCAAGCCTCCCAGCTGACCGGTATGACCCTAAACTTTGGTCATTCCCGTATCCCGCTCGCCCGGCGAGCGGATGGTACGCCCACAATAAGCGTTCCCCGCTTGGTCCGTGTTATTGCCGGGCTCGCATAACTTTGCTCTAGCGAACGATGATTGCCCAATCGAATCGAAAATAGTACGAAAACAGAGACCTGGCCGATGTCGAAATGATGCCGTATCACGTCAAAGTCGCGACAAACCGGCAGCGCAGTTGCACCACAAGGGGTTCCGGCACCGCGATGGGGCCGACCGTGTCAGCGGCGGTTAAACACCCAAGCCGCGACCGATGATCTCCTTCATGATTTCGGTCGTCCCGCCGTAGATCGTCTGCACGCGAGCGTCGAGATACGCGCGGGCAACCGGATATTCGCGCATGTATCCATATCCGCCGTGCAGTTGCAGACAGCGGTCGATCAAATACACCTGCTTCTCGGTGGAATACCACTTGGCCATCGCGGCCTGTTCGGCCGTCAGCTTCTCCTCCAGGTGCAAAGCGAGGAACTCGTCGACCATGATGCGCACCACGGTGGCCTCGGTGGCCAGCTCCGCCAGCACGAAACGGCTGTTTTGGAAGCTGCCGATCGGCTTGCCAAATGCCTTGCGCTCCTTGGTGTATTGCAGTGTGCCCTCCAGCACGGATTCCATGGCCGCTGCGGCCATGATCGCGATGCTGATCCGCTCCTGCGGCAGGTTGTTCATCAGATAGATGAACCCCATGCCCTCCTCGCCGAGCAGATTCTCAACCGGGACATGCACATCCGTGAACGACAGCTCGGCGGTGTCCTGTGCGTCCAGCCCGATCTTGTCCAGGTGCCGGCCGCGCTCGAAGCCGTCCATGCCGCGCTCCACGACCAATAGCGAAAAGCCCTGCGCGCCTTTGTCCGGGTCGGTCTGGGCGACCACGATCACCAGATCCGAGTTGATCCCGTTGGTGATGAACGTCTTTGAGCCGTTGAGCACATAATGATCACCCTGCTTGACGGCGCGGGTCTTGATGCCCTGCAAGTCGCTGCCGGTGCCCGGCTCGGTCATCGCGATCGCCGTGATCAGTTCCCCGGTGCAGAACTTGGGCAGCCAGCGCTGCTTCTGCTCCTCGTTGCACAGCGCCAGCAGGTAGGGAGCCACGACGTCGTTGTGCAGGCCGAAGCCGATCCCGCTGAAGCGGCCCCGCACCGTTTCCTCGGTGACGATCGTGTTGTAGCGGAAATCCGGGTTGCCGCCGCCCCCGTACTCCTCGGGCACCGCCATGCCCAGAAAGCCCTGTTTGCCGGCCTCGAGCCACACCCCGCGGTCGACGATCTTGGCCTGTTCCCATTCCTCGTGGTACGGCGCGACGTGCCGGTCGAGGAAGGCGCGGAACGACTCCCGGAACAATTCGTGCTCGGGTTCGAAAAGGGTGCGCTGGTAGTTGACGACGCTGCTCATGGAAACCTCCGGCGAACGGGAACTCTGCCGCCCAACATATACCAACCGGGCGGTTGGTCGGTCGATCGCCAGTTCAGGACGGCTAGTGCGCTGCGAATTCCCGCAGGCTGGCGGCCAGCGCCACCGGAACGCGGGCCTTGATCCGCGTGCCGTCAGGGTTGTGCTCGGCCTCCTGTACGCGCCCGTCCGCGTGCACGCGGGCCACCAGGTCGCCGCGGTCGTAGGGGATGACGACGTCCACGGCCGTGTCGGTGGGAGCGGCGAGCTCCGAGATCCGCCGGCGCAGCGCGTCGACGCCGTCGCCGGTGTGCGCGGAGACGAACACCGCGCCGGGCAGCGCGTGACGGAGCTTGGCCAGCGCCAAATCGCTTGCGGCATCGACCTTGTTGACCACCAGCAACTCGTGCGGCGCGTCCCCGTTATGGTCGGCGATCACCTCGCCGATCACCTGCCGGACCGCATTGATCTGGGCCAGCGGGTTGACGTCGGAGCCGTCGACGACGTGCACCAGCAGGTCGGCGTCGACGACCTCCTCCAGCGTGGAGCGGAACGCCTCGACCAGCTGGGTGGGCAGGTGCCGCACGAACCCGACGGTGTCGGTGAGCACGAACGTTCTGGCCTCCGCCGAACCGGGAAAGAACTCGGCGCGACGGGTGGTGGGTTCCAGCGTGGCGAACAGCGCGTCCTGTACCAGCACCCCCGCGCCGGTCAGCGCGTTGAGCAGGCTGGATTTGCCCGCGTTGGTGTAGCCGACGATGGCGATCGACGGCGTCTCGCTGTTCAGCCGGCGGCTGCGCTGGGTGTCGCGGGCCTGCTTCATCGCGTTGATCTCGCGGCGCAGCTTGGCCATCCGCTCGCGGATGCGGCGCCGGTCGGTTTCGATCTTGGTCTCACCGGGACCGCGCAGGCCCACCCCGCCGCCGCTGCCGCCGGCCCGCCCGCCGGCCTGCCGCGACATCGACTCACCCCAACCACGCAGCCGCGGCAGCATGTACTGCATCTGCGCCAGCGCCACCTGCGCCTTGCCCTCCCGGCTGGTGGCGTGCTGGGCGAAGATGTCCAGGATCAGCGCGGTGCGGTCGACGACCTTGACCTTGACCGCCTTTTCCAGCGCGGTCAGCTGCGCCGGCGACAGCTCACCGTCGCAGATGACCGTGTCGGCGCCGGTGGCCAGAACCACCTCGCGCAGTTCGGCGGCCTTGCCCGATCCGATATAGGTCGACGGGTCGGGCCGGTCGCGGCGCTGGATGAGCCCTTCGAGCACCTGGGAGCCGGCGGTCTCGGCCAGCGCGGCCAGTTCGGCCATGCTGGCCTGATTGTCGGCGGCGCTGCCCTCGGTCCAGACCCCCACCAGCACCACCCGCTCGAGGCGCAGCTGGCGGTATTCGACCTCGGAGACGTCGGCGAGTTCGGTGGACAGCCCGGCGACCCGGCGCAGCGCCGATCGGTCTTCGAGGGCAAGCTCGCCGATGCTGGGCGCCGGTGCGTGCGGTGCGTGCGGTTCTAAGGGGCCCGTGTCGGGCGAATCAGGAAAAGTCATAACCACTTTCGATGGTGGCACGTCGCGGGCTTCGGTGCATCCGAATTACTGCGCCTCCCACCAGGAGTCAGCGATCTCACCACGCGCCACGAGCACCGACGGTCCCCGCAGGTAGCTGGTCGCGTCGGTGACGGTGACGACGACGTCGCCACCCGGGACGCGGACCGTGAGGCTGCCGGTATCGGCGCCCTCGGAAGCCAGCGCGGCGACGGCGGCCGCGACGGTCCCGGTGCCGCACGAGCGCGTTTCGCCGACCCCACGCTCGTGCACCCGCATCCGGATCACGCCGTCGGCGGGTGCGGTGAGCACTTCGAGGTTGACGCCGTCGGGGAATTGCCCGCGGTCGAACTCGACGGCCGCCGCGACGTCCAACGCCGCCAAATCCTCGGCGGTGAGGTCAGGGTCCAGGCAGGCCAGGTGCGGGTTGCCCACGTCGATCGCCAGGCCGGCGAACCGCCGGCCGCCCACTATTGCCTCGAAGGCCGGTCCCCCGCTGCCCAGCCGGTTGACCTTGCCCATGTCGACGGTGACGTCGGCGTTGGTGGCATCGACGTGGTGCAGGGTGACCTGTCGCGGGCCGGCCAGCGATCCGACGACGAACCCGTCGCGGGCCTCCAGGCCGCTGGCGCGCAGGTAGTGCGCGAACACCCGCACGCCGTTGCCACACATCTGCGCCGTCGACCCGTCGGCGTTGCGGTAGTCCATGTACCAGTCGTCGGCGCCGACCCCGTCGGGCAGGCGGTCGAGGACGCCGGCGGCCACGGCCGAGCCCGCGGTGGTCACGCGCAACACGCCGTCGGCGCCCAGCCCGCGGCGCCGGTCGCACAGTGCGGCGACCCGCGCGGGGCTCAGGGCCAGCTCGGCCCGGACGTCGGGCAGCAGCACGAAGTCATTCTGGGTGCCGTGGCCCTTGGCAAAGATCATGCGAAGATCACCTGTTCAGGGTACTTGTTGCCAGGCATGCAACGCCGCGTCGACGAGTCCGGCGCCGTCCGCCACATCCAGCCAGTGCGCCCGGTGATCGCGGCGGAACCACGAGCGCTGCCGTCGCACGTAGCGCCTGGTGCCCACGAACGTCTGCTCACGCGCCTCGCGCAGGCGCTCTCGGGCGCCGCCGGCGTCCAGCGCCGCGAGCACTTGGGCGTAGCCCAGCGCGCGGGACGCGGTGACCCCGTCGCGCAGGCCGTCGCCCAGTAGCGCACGCACCTCCTCGACCAGGCCGCCGTCGAACATCGCGTCGGTGCGCCGGGCCAATCTTTCATCGAGAATCGTTGTGTCGCAATCCAATCCGATGATCATGGTGTCCCACCGCGGGACACCGATGCTCGGCGCCGACGCGGCGAACGGCTGCCCGGTCAGCTCGACCACCTCCAGCGCGCGCACCGTGCGCCGGCCGTCGGTGGGCAGGATGGCCGCCGCGGCGGCCGGGTCGCGGCGGGCCAGCTCGGCATGCAGGTCCGCCACCCCGACCTCGGCCAGCCGCTGCTCCCAGCGCGCCCGCACGGCGGGATCGGTGGCGGGAAACGACCAGTCATCGAGCAGCGACTGCAGGTAGAGCATCGAACCACCGACGATCACCGGCACCGCGCCCCGGGCCGCGATCGCCTCGACATCGGCGGCGGCGGCCCGCTGGTAGCGGGCCACGGTCGCGGTCTCGGTGACGTCCAGGACGTCGAGTTGGTGGTGCGGGATGCCGCGACGCGCCGCGGCCGGCAGCTTCGCGGTGCCGATGTCCATGCCGCGGTAGAGCTGCATCGCGTCGGCGTTGACGATTTCGACAGTGCGGCCGGCGCGGTCGGCGAAGTCGAGCGCCAGCTGCGACTTCCCGGTTCCCGTCGGGCCGATGATGGCGAGAGGTCTCACGGCTGCCAGACACCGGCGAAGTACCCCACGCCGTAGGGCGCCGCGCGGTACAGCTCCTTGGCCGTGCGCGGGCCCGGCTCCGTCAGCCCCGCCAGCACCTGAAAGGCGACCCGCCCGAGGATCTGGTCCGGCAGCCGGGTCAGCCCGGCGACGTCGCCGTCGGCGAGCGCGTCGTCGCAGGCCCGTTGCAGGTCGACGGTATCGGGGTCATAGCCGCCGGGGGCCCGCTCGGTGAGGGTGTTCGCGCCGTCGGCGACGACGAGCACGCCGACCGGATCGGGCGCCCGGTCGATCTGGGCGCGCAGTTGCCGGCCGTACGCCAGCGCGACGTCGGCGTCGCGGTCGCTGCGGTAGACGCGGACCTGCGCGGCCGCCTCGGGGCGGACCTGACCGCGCACCCAGCCCGCGATCAGCGCGCACAGCGGCAGTTCGACCGGCGACCGCACCGCCCCCGGGGCAAGAGCGACCCGCACGTCGGCGCCGAAACCGCCGAAGGAGCCCACGCTGCCGGGTTCGACGACCTCGTCGGCGGGGCCGGTTCCGATGCCGACCCAGCGCGCCGGCAGCAGGCCGGCGGCGGCCAGCACAGCCGCCCGCAGATCCGCCAGCTCGGGCGCGTTACCCAGTTCGGGGACCAACGCCGGCGTCGACGGGACGATCGCGATGGCGCTCAACACGCCACCAAACTAACGCGTGGCGCAGTTAGGCCGGGCCGACCTCCGCCGCGACCGTGGTATGCACGTCGCGGCCGCTACTGTCGGCCGCCAACGACGCGGCCTCTCCGCGCGCCAGGGCGACGGTCGCGACGATGACCATCGCCACCGCCGCGACCAGGACAACCACCCCCACACCGTGGACCTCGAAGGCCTCGCTCAACAGGATGACTCCCAGCGCCCCAGCGACGACCGGCTTGGCCACGATCATCGTCGGCAACGATGCGGTCAGCGCGCCGGCCCGGAAGGCCGCCTGCTGGAAAATCATCCCGACCAGGGCCATCACCAGCCAGGGATAGAACTCCCAGGACCGCAGGACAACCCCCGGCCCGCCTTCGCCCAGCTCGACGATGCCCTTGGTCAGCACGGCGAACAGCGCCAACGACGAACCCGCCACCACGGCCAGCAGGACCGCCGCCACCGGACGCCCGTGCCAGAACCGCGCCGCCACCACACAAAACACCAGCAGCGGGCCCAGCACGGCGGCCACGATCCCCCAGCTTGCCAGCGATGCCCGCTCCAGGCCGGCCGCCGGGTGCCCGACGATGATGACCACGGCCAGCGAACCGGCCAGCACCACCGCCCACAGCCACTCCCAGCGACTCACCCGGTGATCGGTCAGCCGGGCGTAGATCGGCAGGGCAAACAGCAGGGCCGTCACCTGCAACGCCGTCACCATGACCACCGAACCCCACGCCAGCGCCGCGGCCTGCAGGCTGTAGTTGGTGATCGCCGCCACGCCGCCCCACCACCACCGGGTGTCGCGCAACGACATGAAGAACAACTCGAGGTGGCCAACCTTTTTATCGGTGATCTCCTGCGCGGAGCGTTGCCGAATCACATCGCCGATCGCGGAGAACAGGGCCGCGCACAGGGCGATCAGTGCCGCGACGTCCACTTTCGACATCGGGGCCCCCCTTGAGTACACGCACGGTTCGACAGCGGTTCACTTAGCACTTCCACCAAGCACTCTAGTGGCACCGGGCGTGGGTCTCGACCCGCGAACGTTGCTAGACCGGTGCCGGCACCGGGATGCGGCCGGTGCTGACGCGCCACTCCTCGTCGGCGGCCTTCATGGACTCGGCTTCACCGCGGGCCAGGGCCGTCGTCGCGATGATCACCACAAAAACGGCGACCGCGAGCGCAACCAATTCAGGGCCGCCCGCAGCCAGCGTCTCGCCCAGCACGGTGACACCCAGCAAAGACGCCACCACCGGCTCGGTCACCGTCATCGTCGGCAACGACGCGGTCAGCGAGCTGGCGCGAAACGACGACTGCTGAAACACCGTGCCCAGCACCGCGACCACCAACCAGCCGTACAGCTCGGGCGTGCGCAGCAGCGCCCAGGGCCCGTGCTCGACCACATCGACGATGGCCTTGGTGAACACCGCAAACAGCGCCCACGACGTCGCCGAGACCGCCGCCAGCAGCACCGCCGCCACCGGGCCCGTCCAGATCCGGGCACCCCACACGCAGAACACCATCGCCGGGCCGATCACCAGGGCCACCACAGCCCAGGTCTGCAGCGAGGCCCGCTGGTAGCCGGCGGCCGGGTCGCCGACCGTGACGAACACCGCGACCGCGCCGGCCAGCAGCACCGCCCACATCCACTGCCGGCGGGTCAACCCCTGCTTGGTCAGCCAGGCGTACACCGGCAACGCGAACAGCAGCGCCGTGACCTGCAGCGCCTGCACCAGGACCACCGACCCCAGGCCCAGGGCGACGGCCTGCAGCGCGGCACTGACCACGGCCGCCCCTCCGCCGAGCCACCACTTCATGTTCCGCAGCGACATGCGCAGCAGCTCGACGTGGCCGACTTGCTCGTCGGTGACCTCCTGCGCCGAGCGCTGGCGGACCACGTCACCGATCCCCGATATCAACGCGGCCACCAGCGCAAGCGACGCCGCGATATCCACTTTTGTGATGATGGACCTCCCCCAAGAGCGACGTTCTGCGTCACGGTACCGGCGAATGCGCGCGGCTAGTCCTGCCCGAAGCCGAGTTGTGACCGGCCCGTGCGCGCGTCGATATCTGTCGCCGTCGATCGGCGGACCAAGGTGCCGCGCGGGGCTCGCGAAGCTGCTTCAATACTGTTGGAGCCGATGCGGGGGGCCGCATCACAGCTTCAGAAGACCGCACAAGGTGCCGCTTCGCGCGGCAGGTGCGCGGGGTTGGCGACCGCGCGAAGAAACTAAAAGGGCAGGTGACAACCGCATGACCCCCGAGACCCCGACTACTACCGCTAGCGACTCCCCCAAGCCGGCGCCACGGCCTGGACCCCGTCCCGGCGCGCGGCCGGGACCACGACCGCCCGCCTACCTGCAGGCGGCGCACGCGCTCAGCGACCCGCACCAGTTCGGACGCGTCGACGACGACGGCACCGTATGGCTGATCACCTCGGCCGGCGAGCGCACCATCGGATCCTGGCAGGCGGGCGAGCCCGAAGCCGCGTTCGCCTACTTCGGCCGCCGCTTCGAGGACCTGAGCACCGAGGTCACGCTGATGGAAGAGCGGTTGACCTCGGGGACCGGCGACGCCAAGAAGATCAAGGCCAACGCGATCGCGCTCGCCGAGACGCTGCCCACCGCCTGCGTCCTGGGCGACGTCGATGCGCTGTCGGACCGGTTGACGAACCTGGTCGCGCGGATCGAGGTCATCGTGACCGCGGTTCGCTCCCGCCGCGACGAGCACCGCGCGGCCCAGACCACCCGCAAGGAGGCGCTGGCCGCCGAAGCCGAGGAGCTGGCCGCGAACTCCACGCAGTGGAAGATCGCCGGCGACCGGCTGCGCGCCATCCTCGACGAATGGAAGACGATCACCGGCCTGGACCGCAAGGTCGACGACGCGCTGTGGAAGCGCTATTCGGCGGCCAGGGAATCGTTCAACCGGCGGCGCGGATCGCACTTCGCCGAGCTGGACCGGGAGCGCTCGGGGGTCAAGGCGTCCAAGGAGCGCCTGTGCGAGCAGGCCGAAGAGCTGTCGGATTCGACGGACTGGGCCGCGACCAGCGCCGAGTTCCGCAAGCTGCTGACCGACTGGAAGGCAGCGGGACGGACGAATAAGGAGGTCGACGATGCGCTGTGGCGGCGCTTCAAGGCCGCCCAGGACTTGTTCTTCACTGCGCGCAACGCCGTGACCGCGGAAAAGGACGCCGAGCAAGTGGCCAACGCCACCGCCAAGGAAGCGCTGCTGGCCGAAGCCGAAAAGATCGACACCAGCAACAACGATGCCGCCCGCGCCGCGCTGCGGACGATCGCCGACAAATGGGACGCGATCGGACGGGTGCCGCGGGAGCGCTCCGCCGACCTGGAGCGGCGACTGCGCGCGGTCGAGAAGAAGGTGCGCGACGCCGGCGAATCGGATTGGGCGGACCCGCAGGCGCAGGCCCGCGCCGAACAGTTCCGGACCCGCGCCGAGCAGTTCGAGCGACAGGCCGAAAAGGCGACCGCGGCCGGCCGGACCAAGGAAGCCGACGAGGCCAAGGCCAACGCCGAGCAGTGGCGGCAGTGGGCCGACGCTGCGGCCCAGGCGCTGACGCGCCGGTCCTAGGGTTCCTGCCCGTCGGCCGGAGGATTTTCGTCGTCGGTCTTCAGGCTGTCGAGCAGGGTGCGGGACTGCTGCTGTGCCACGACGCGGCGCCGCTGTTCTTCGGCCGCCAATTGCACAATGGTCCGCGACCACACCACGCGGGCCCAGTGAAATGTCAACAGAATCACGGTGATCCACGCGACGATCAGCCCGAGGCCGGGGCCGCTGTGTCCGACGGGCGCGGTCTGTCGCGTCCAGATGGCCAACAGTCCCGCGGGGCAGGCGATCGCCGAACCGACCAGCGCGACCCAGGCCAGCGCCCAGCGCCGGGTCACCAGCGCGAGCATCGAGAAGCCGACGCCGAACACCAGCGCCAACCAGGCGAACACCCGCGAGGGCAGGGCGACCGCCGTCGCGCCGGCGCCGTGGCTGCCGAACAGCACGTCCCATCCGCGGACATGGCCGGTGTGCGGCAGGATGAACGATCCCAGTAGGACGAACACCAGCACCGCGACGACGACGGCCCTTGCGCCAGGGTCGATCTCGCGCGCGACCCGGCGTTCGGCCGCCTCGATGTCGGTCCGGAATGCGTCGAAGTTCTCACTCACAGGGCACACCCAAGCGCTTCGGCCGGCGCGGTGGACGGTCCCACGCCGGGCATGCCGAGGCCGATGCCGCGGGGCCGCTGCCCGGCGGCGTGCGCGTCACCGGCACGCGTGCGGCGGTGCGTCAGGATGCCGGCGTCGGCGATGAGGTGGTGCGGCGCGGCGTCGGTGATCTCCGCGGTGACGACGTCGCCGGGCCGGACCGCTTGGTCGGCCGTGAAATGCACCAGACGGCCGTCGCGTGCACGTCCGGTCATGCGCGCCGTGCGGGCATCTTTGCGCCCTTCCCCGCTGGCGGCCAGGAGTTCGACGGTCTGGCCGATCAGCTCGCGATTGCCCTCCAGACAGATCTGCTCCTGCAGCGCGACCAGCCGCTCATAGCGTTCCTGCACAACGGCTTTCGGCAGCTGGTCGGGCAGGTCGGCGGCAGGAGTGCCCGGCCGCTGCGAGTACTGGAAGGTGAACGCGGCGGCGAACCGGGCCCGGCGCACCACGTCCAGCGTGGCCGCGAAGTCTTCCTCGGTCTCACCCGGGAAGCCGACGATCAGATCGGTCGTGATGGCGGCGTGCGGCATCGCCGCGCGGACCCGCTCGATGATGCCGAGATAGCGCTCGGCGCGGTAGGACCGCCGCATCGCGCGCAGCACGCGGTCGGATCCGGACTGCAGCGGCATGTGCAGGGCGGGACAGACATTGGGCGTCTCGGCCATCGCGTCGATGACGTCGTCGGTGAACTCCGCCGGGTGCGGCGAGGTGAACCGCACGCGTTCCAGACCGTCGATGCGTCCGCAGGCGCGCAGCAATTCGGCGAACGCGCCGCGGTTGCGGGGCAGCGCCGGGTCGGCGAACGAGACGCCGTAGGCGTTGACGTTCTGCCCCAGCAGGGTGACTTCGAGCACGCCGTCGTCGACCAGGGAGCGCACCTCGGCCAGGATGTCGTCGGGGCTGCGGTCGACCTCCTTACCGCGCAGCGACGGCACGATGCAGAAGGTGCAGCTGTTATTACACCCGACGGAGATGGAAACCCAAGCGGCGTAAGCGGATTCGCGGGCGCTGGGCAGCGCCGACGGGAACTCCTGCAGCGCCTCGGCGATCTCCACCTGCGCGACCTTGTTGTGCCGGGCCCGCTCCAGCAGCGTCGGCAGCGATCCGATGTTGTGCGTGCCGAAGACGACGTCGACCCAGGGGGCCTTGCGCAGCACCGCGTCCCGGTCCTTTTGGGCCAGGCAACCGCCGACCGCGATCTGCATATCGGGATTGCCGCGCTTGCGCGGAGCCAGGTGGCTGAGGTTGCCGTACAGCTTGTTGTCGGCGTTCTCCCGCACGGCGCACGTGTTGAAGACCACCACGTCGGCGTCGGCGCCGTCGTCGGCCCGCTGGTAGCCGGCCGCTTCCAGCAGGCCGGCCAGCCGCTCGGAATCGTGCACGTTCATCTGGCAGCCGTAGGTGCGCACCTGGTAGGTGCGCACCGGAGCCAGCGAAAGCACCGGGGTAGTCACGGGGCCATGGTACGGCGACCTGCGCCGCTCCCATTAACCCGCAGGTCGTGGGGGCTTAGACGCGGCGGCGTTCCCGTTCGGCGGCCAGCTCCGCGACGACGATCTCGCCCGCCAGCGCCGGGCTGTACCCACGACGCGCGAGCATCCCTGCCAGCCTGCGGCTCACCCGCACCTCGTCGTTGCGGTCGCCGCCCAGCTTCTCCCGGCGCAGCTTGGCCCGGACCAGCTGCTCGGCCCGCTCCCGCTCGGACGCGGGATCCAGGCCACCCAGTGCCGTGGTGATGATGTCGTTGTCGACGCCCTTGGCGTGCAGCTCGGCGGCCAGTGCGCGCCTGCTCTTGCCCGAGTTCGCATGCCGCGACCGCACCCACTCCGCGGCGAAGTCGGCATCATCGATCAGGCCGGCGGCGGCCAGCCGATCCAGCACCCGATCCCGGATGTCGTCGGGATAGCCGCGTTTGGCCAGCTGACCCGCCAACTCGGCCCGTGTTCGAGCCCTCGCGGTGAGCAGGCGCAGGCACAGTGCCCGCGCCAGCTCCTCGCGAGACGGCTCAGAAGTCGACGGGGGCGGGCAGGACGCCGTCATTTGCCGGGTCATCGGTCACGACCGCACCTATGCCGAGCTTTTCCTTGATCTTCTTCTCGATCTCGTTGGCGATGTCGGCGTTCTCCAGCAGGAAGTTGCGGGCGTTCTCCTTGCCCTGACCGAGCTGCTCACCCTCGTAGGTGAACCAGGCGCCGGACTTGCGGATGAAGCCCTGGTCGACACCCATGTCGATCAGCGAGCCTTCCTTGCTGATGCCCTTGCCGTAGAGGATGTCGAACTCGGCCTGCTTGAACGGCGGCGACACCTTGTTCTTGACGACCTTGACCCGGGTGCGGTTGCCGACCGCGTCGGTGCCGTCCTTGAGCGTCTCGATCCGCCGCACATCCAGGCGCACCGACGCGTAGAACTTCAACGCCTTTCCGCCCGTGGTGGTCTCGGGGCTGCCGAACATCACCCCGATCTTTTCGCGGAGCTGGTTGATGAAGATCGCCGTGGTGCCCGAATTGTTCAGCGTGCCAGTCATTTTCCGCAGCGCCTGGCTCATCAGCCGGGCCTGCAGCCCGACATGGCTGTCGCCCATCTCGCCTTCGAGCTCCGCGCGCGGCACCAGCGCCGCCACCGAGTCGATGACCACGATGTCCAGTGCGCCGGAGCGGACCAGCATGTCGGCGATCTCGAGAGCCTGCTCACCGGTGTCCGGCTGGCTGACCAGCAGGGAATCGGTGTCGACGCCGAGCTTCTTGGCGTACTCCGGGTCCAGCGCGTGCTCGGCGTCGATGAACGCCGCGACGCCGCCGGCCGCCTGGGCATTGGCCACCGCGTGCAGTGCGACAGTGGTCTTACCCGAGGACTCCGGACCGTAGATCTCCACGACCCGGCCTCGGGGCAGGCCGCCGATGCCCAGGGCCACGTCCAGGGCGATGGATCCGGTGGGAATGACCGAGATCGGCTGACGCACCTCGTCACCGAGGCGCATCACCGAACCTTTGCCGTAGTTCTTCTCGATCTGGGCCATCGCCAGCTCGAGAGCCTTCTCACGATCGGGGACTTGCGCCATGTGCTTCTCCTGTAGTCGATGTTCGATTGACCGTTATCGGTCGGTTGGCCGTGACAGTAGAGAAGGCCACCGACAAGTCCGTATCTCGATAATCACCACAGTAGACGAACACGTGTTCGATTCAAGGCGGACACGCCGTACCGTGTGACGCGTGCACATCGCCGCGGAGCTGTCCGAAGTGTCCGCCTACGGTGGCTTCTTCGCGCTGACGGTGGGCGGCCCAGGCGATTCGGCGGCGGGATGGCACCCGGTGACCCAGTCCTACGCCGACGGCTACGCGGACCTGATCGACGCCACCATCAGGCGTTACCGCACCACCGAGACCCGGATCGGCGCGTCACTGGTCCACCTGAGCCACGCCGCACGGCTGTGGTCGCCGGTCCTGGCGTGCACCCTGGGCCACAGCGTCATCCCCGACCTCAGTGGGCTGCAGCGCGCCGACGACAGTGCCGCGCTGCGACTGCCCGAGCCCGTCGGGGAGAGCGTGACGCCGTCGCCGGAACTGCTGTACCGCGTCGTCGTGCAACAGCACATGGAACCGCTCGAGGCGGGTCTGCGGGTCAAGCTGGCGCCCGGCCTGCTGTCCGGCAACATCGCCTCGGCGCTCATCGGGGCGTCGAGGGCGCTGCTTTTGGCGCGTCCCGACCTGCGCCGGTCGGTCGTCGACACCACCCTTGCGCTGCTGGACACCGGCAGGCTGGCCGGGTCCGGGACGATCACCGGCGGCGAGCTGGTCTTCCGGCGTCACAGCTGCTGCCTGTACTACCGCATCCCCAACGGCGGCACGTGCGGCGATTGCCCGCTGTAGCGCGTCAAGTCTTCACCACTGCTCGCGGGGCACGTCGAAGTCGAGGCACAACGCGCGCCAGACGTCACGGGGCTCGACGCCGTCCTCGATCGCCTGCGCGGCGGTGCGTCCGCCGAAGCCGGTGAGCACGTGGTCGACCAGCACCGACGCGCCATACACCGTGCCGAATCGCAAAACCACCCGATCGTTGAACTCCGTCAGCCGCACGCCCGCCAACATACCCAGAGAATCAACCCGCTAAAGCCAGCGCCTCGTGACATACCCGGACCGGATCGGCGACGTCGTCGATGCTGGCCGCGGCGGCTTGAGCGGCCGAGCGGTACCGCGGCGACGACAGCACCTCGCCGACGGCGTCCACCAACGCCTCCGCGGTCAACGGCCGAATCAGCCGGGCGCTGCCCTGCCGCACCACCCGATTGGCCATCTCCCACTGATCCCCGCCGCCGGGCACCACCACCATCGGCACCCCGGCCAGCAGCGTCTTGGCCACCATCCCGTGTCCGCCGCCGCAGATCACCACGTCGGCGTGCGTCAACAGGTCGGCCTGGCGTCCCAAACCGACTGTCGCCCAGGGCGGCACGGTCAGGTCTCCGCCGTCCAGTCGCGACACCACCAGGCGCGACCCCTCCGGCAGCGACTCCCCCGGCGTCAGGCAACTCAACGCCAGCTCCGCCATGCCGGTGGTCCCGGTCAGCGCGGTCGACGGCGCGACCACCACCACGGGTCCGGCGCCGGACGGGATCTCGAGCACCCGGTCGGTGGGCTCGAAGTGCAGCGGGCCCACCACGACGGCCTCGGACGGCCAATCGGGACGGGGAACCTCCAGCGCGGGCAGCGTGGCGATCAAGCGCCGCAGCGGGCCGGGGTCGACGGCGGGCAGCCCGATCTGCAGCCGGGCGGACGCGCGCTGCTTCATGCCGGCGCGCAACGACCGCGAGGTCAGCGCCCGCATGGCGACGTCGCGCAGCCGTCCCCGCGCGCCGATGCCGGGCGCCAGGCCGCTGCCGATCGGCGGCAGCCCCTTGGATGGCAGGTACAGCGGGTGCGGGTTGAGCTCGATCCAGGGGATTCCCAGCAGCTCGGCGGCCATGCCACCGCCGGCCGTGATGACGTCGGACACCACCAGGTCGGGCGCCAGGTCGCGCAGCGCCGGCACGTTGGCCACGGCCATACCCGCCGCCCGCTGGTGGATCCTGGCGCCGGCGTCGACGTCCTCGTCCTGCGCAGCCAGGCCGTCCAATTCGACGGTCTGCACGCCGGCGTCGCGGGCGGCGTCGAGCCACTCCACGCCGGTGAACAGCGTGGGCTCGTCGCCCGCTTCGGCGAAGCGCTGGCACAACGCGATCGCGGGAAACGAATGCCCCGGGTCCGGCCCGGCGACGACGGCGATACGCACTGCACCTACCCTGCCACAGCCGACGAGTCGTACGCTGGCGAGCATGACCGAACTGACGCAGACTTCCCCGGAAGTTACCGAAAACATCCGCACGGTCGAGGGTTTCCTGAACGCCCTGCAGGACGAGGACTTTGACGGGGCCAACGCGGCGCTGCATGACAACCTCGTCTACGAAAACGTCGGGCTGCCGACGATCCATGGCCGCCACCGGGCGATGCAGCTGTTCCGGCGGATGGAGGGCCGCATGCGCTTCGAGGTGAAGATCCACCGCATCGCCGGCGACGGCACCGCGGTGCTCACCGAACGCAGCGACGCTCTGATCTTCGGACCGCTGCGCCTGCAGTTCTGGGTCTGCGGCGTGTTCGAGGTGCACGACGGCCGAATCACGTTGTGGCGGGATTACTTTGACATGTTCGACATGGTCAAGGCGACGCTGCGCGGCATTGCCGGGATCGCGCTGCCGTCGCTGAGGGCCGGCTTCTAGCGCCGGGGCAGTCCGCCCAATTCGTCGAACGCCTGCGCCCAACCGAGCAGCCGGTCGGTAGCCTCGGACAGCTCGGCCCGGTAACGCTGGTGCGAGCCCACCAACCCGGTTTCCCCATGCACAGATGAAACCAATTGCGCTGCGGCGGTGACCATTTCGTTGTACTGACGCACTCCGGCACCAAGCTGCGCGGTGAAGGCGCTGATCGTCGGCACCAGATACGACCGCGATGATTCCGAGTGATGTGCCGCTCGCTCCATCGACACCACCTCGGCGGCGGTGGACGACATCGCGGCCGACGACCTGTTGGCCGCCGCGGTCAACTCGGCGATCTCATCCGACGGCAACATCGCGCCCCGTTCGATCACACCCACCAACGCGAAGAACCCGCGCTCGGAGGCGCCCAGCGCCGACATCGCGGATCGCGCAGCCGAACCGGGCGGCGGCAGGCGCCGGGCCCTGGCAAGTCCCGAGACCGGCCGCGGCGCGGGCAGCGGCTCCGAGCGCAACCAGCGATACCGCAGCAGCAACAACGTCGCCGGAATCGCCATCGCGGCCGAGACGAAGCCGGTGATCTGCAGCAGCAGGACGAACCAGCCCCACGCCGCCAGCCCCGCCGTCACCACGCCCCAGAACACACACCCGACGGCGAAGATCAGGCCCCAGCGCAGCGCGCGGCGCCGGCGGCGCAACAGCCGTGCTCGCGGGTCCGACGCGGCGCTGATCTTCGCCGCCACCAACTCGGAGAGGTCGGCGGCGGTGTCCAATCCGCGCTGCAACAAGGCGTGCATGCCGCCCCGCTACTGCCCCAGGGGCTTCTCGGACACCGGTCCGCTGCTGGCGCCTGGCGCCGGGGTGGCGGTGGGCGGGGCGGGCGTGCCGCCCGTCGGCAGGGCCTCGCCCCGCATCGAGGCGCGGATCTGCTCCAGCCGGGAATGCCCGGCCATCTCGACGCCGGCCTGCTCGACCTCGATCATGCGGCCCTGCACCGAACTCTGCGCCAGCTCGGCCTGACCGACGGCGTTGGCGTACCGGCGTTCGATCTTCTCGCGCACCTCCTCGAGGTTCGGGGTGTTGCCCGGTGCGGCGAGCTCACTCATCGACCGCAGCGACGCGCTGACCTGCTCCTGCATCTTGGCCTGCTCGAGCTGGCTGAGCAGCTTGGTGCGCTCGGCGATCTTCTGCTGCAGCACCATCGCGTTGCGCTCGACGGCCTTCTTCGCCTGCGTCGCCGCCGACAGCGCCTGGTCGTGCAGCGTCTTGAGGTCTTCGACACTCTGCTCGGCGGTCACCAGCTGGGCCGCGAACGCCTCGGCCGCGTTGTTGTACTCGGTGGCCTTGGCGGCGTCGCCCGAGGCGGTGGCCTGGTCGGCCAGCGTCAGCGCCTGGCGGACATTGACCTGCAGCTTCTCAATGTCGGCCAGCTGCCGGTTGAGCCGCATCTCGAGCTGACGCTGGTTGCCGATCACCTGCGCCGCCTGCTGGGTCAACGCCTGGTGCGTGCGCTGCGCTTCCTCGATCGCCTGCTGGATCTGCACTTTGGGGTCGGCGTGTTCGTCGATCTTGGAGTTGAACAGCGCCATCAGGTACTTCCACGCCTTGACGAACGGGTTAGCCATGGGTTCGCTCCGCCTTAGTTTCTCGGGTGGGCTGGATGCCTGCCGCCCAATTTATCGGTTCGGCGCGACTTCAGGCCACAGCCAGCGACGCCACCGGCGGAATGACGACCTTGGTGCTGGCATCAATGCTGGTGCCACCGGGAGCGCTCGGAGCGCCGACGGCGTCACGTTCCTGGCGCGCGAGCTGCTCGCCGGCACCGATCAGCACCTCCGACAGCGGAACCGCAAGCGCGTCGCAGATCGCGTTGAGCAGCTCACTCGACGGCTCCTTGCGGCCGCGTTCGACCTCCGAGAGATAG
Source organism: uncultured Actinomycetota bacterium (assembly GCA_963758775.1). Classification (GTDB taxonomy): domain Bacteria; phylum Actinomycetota; class Actinomycetes; order Mycobacteriales; family Mycobacteriaceae; genus Mycobacterium. The sequence continues at coordinate 171,360 of CAVWWU010000004.1, read as the reverse complement.
CCGAGGCTCACCCTCGCCGAATCGGATACCTCGCGCAGCGTCCGCCCTTGCGCCGTCCGGACGGCCCGCAGCACGTCGCCCACGACCTCGCGCACCAATGACGCCATCGCGCCTCCCTCGTTTCAGCGATAGTTACTAGCTGAACGCCGACGGCGCCCGGGTTGGTTCCCGCGATCACTTGCTGGTCTTGCGAACTTCCCGGACGGTCCCGATCACGTAGTCGACACCGGTGACCACCGTAAGCACGATCGCGACGCCCATCAGCACCGACGCCACGATCCGGAACAGCCCCGGCCCGGTGGCCCAGGGCAGCACGAACAGCCCGATCGCCACCGCCTGCACCAGCGTCTTGAGTTTGCCGCCCCAACTCGCCGGGATGACGCCGCGCCGAATCACCATCAACCGCAGCAGGGTGACCCCGACCTCGCGGCTCATGATCACCACCGTGACCCACCACGGCAGGTCGCCCAGCATCGACAGGCCGATCAGCGCCGACCCGATCAGCGCCTTATCGGCGATGGGATCCACGAAGGCGCCGAATTCGGTTGCCATGCCGTAGTTACGGGCCAGCAGGCCGTCGAACCGGTCGGTGATGCAGGCAACCGCGAAGATCAGGAAGGCGACGACGCGGGCGACGGTCTCGTGCCCGTTCCCGACGAACAACGCGCACAGGAAAATCGGGACCAGCACCAGCCGCACGCCGGTCAGCACATTGGCAAGGTTGGCGATTCGGACGCGGGGCGGTATCGAACCTGTTTGCGGCTGCCCCGACACGGCATCAGAATAGCTGGTTGACCAGCCCAGCCGTCCCTGAAGTCGATACTGTTACCCGTGACCCAAAGTCCACGAGCCAACCGGCCGGTGGTCCGCCGCGCGCGAACATCCGATGTCCCCGCGATCAAACACCTCGTCGACACGTATGCCGGCAAGATCCTGCTGGAAAAGAACCTGGTGACGCTGTACGAGGCCGTCCAGGAATTCTGGGTCGCCGAACACCCCGAACGCGAGGGCGAAGTGATCGGTTGCGGCGCCTTGCACGTGTTCTGGTCGGACCTCGGCGAGATCCGCACCGTCGCCGTCGATCCCGCGGTCACCGGCCACGGCATCGGGCACGCGATCGTGTCACGGCTGCTCGACGTCGCCCGTGAACTGCAGCTCTCGAAGATATTCGTGCTGACGTTCGAGACGGAGTTCTTCGGCAGGCACGGCTTCACCGAGATCGAGGGGACGCCGGTGACCGCCGAGGTGTTCGAGGAGATGTGCCGGTCCTACGACATCGGCGTCGCCGAATTCCTGGACCTGAGCTACGTCAAGCCCAACATCCTCGGCAACACCCGGATGCTGCTGGTGCTCTAGCCTGCCATCCCGCGCTCCCCGCATTGACTCTGCGGTGAGGGCGGGCCCTTCTCGGAGAACTTCGCCCTGAGCGCAGAGTCAACAGCGCTTGGCCCTAAAAGTCCGGGGCGTCGTCCTCGGAGCCGTCGGCGTTCGCACCGCCGCGGATCAACGCCAGCGTCCCGGCCAGCTCGTCGGGCTTGACCAGCACCTCGCGCGCCTTGGACCCTTCGGACGGCCCGACGATGCCGCGGGTCTCCATCAGGTCCATCAACCGGCCGGCCTTGGCGAATCCGACGCGCAGCTTGCGTTGCAGCATCGAGGTCGAGCCGAACTGGCTGGACACCACCAGCTCGACGGCCTGCAGGAAGACGTCCATGTCGTCGCCGATGTCGGGGTCGACATCGGTGCGCTCGGCCGTGGGCTTGGCAGTCGTGACGCCGTCGGTGTACTCGGGTTCGGCCTGGTCCTTGCAGGCGTTGACGACGGCGTGGATCTCGTCGTCGGTGATGTAGGCGCCCTGCAGCCGGACGGTCTTGTTGGCGCCCATCGGCAGGAACAGGGCGTCGCCCATGCCGATCAGCTTCTCGGCGCCCTGCTGGTCCAGGATCACCCGGCTGTCGGTCAGCGACGACGTGGCGAACGCCAGCCGCGACGGCACGTTCGTCTTGATCAACCCGGTGACCACGTCGACCGACGGGCGCTGGGTGGCCAGCACCAGGTGGATGCCGGCCGCGCGGGCCTTCTGGGTGATCCGCACGATGGCGTCCTCGACGTCGCGCGGCGCCGTCATCATCAGGTCGGCCAGCTCGTCGACGATCGCGACCACGTACGGGTACGGCCGGTACTCCCGCTGGCTGCCCAGCGGCGCGGTGATGGCACCGGAGCGCACCTTCGCGTTGAAGTCGTCGATGTGGCGCACCCGCGACGCCTGCATGTCCTGGTAGCGCTGCTCCATCTCGTCGACCAGCCAGGCCAGCGCGGCCGCCGCCTTCTTGGGTTGCGTGATGATCGGCGTGATCAGGTGCGGAATGCCTTCGTACGGCGTCAGTTCCACCATCTTCGGGTCGATCAGGATCATCCTGACCTCTTCGGGGGTGGCCCGGGCCAGCAGCGACACCAGCATCGAGTTGACGAAGCTGGACTTACCGGAGCCGGTGGAGCCGGCGACCAGCAGGTGCGGCATCTTGGCCAGGTTGGCCGAGATGAAATCGCCCTCAATGTCCTTGCCCAGCCCGATCACCAGCGGGTGGTCGTCGCGCTGGGTCGACGGCGCGGTGAGCACGTCGGCCAGCCGCACCATCTCCCGGTCGGTGTTGGGCACCTCGATGCCGACCGCGGACTTGCCCGGGATCGGCGCCAGCATGCGCACACTCTCGGTGGCCACCGCGTAGGCGATGTTCTTCTGCAGCGCGGTGATCTTCTCGACCTTGACGCCCGGGCCCAGCTCCACCTCATAGCGGGTGACGGTGGGCCCGCGGGTGCAGCCGGTGACGGCCGCGTCGACCTTGAACTGCGTCAGCACCTCCGCGATGGCGTCGGCCATCACGGTGTTGGCGGCACTGCGCTTCTTCGGCGGGTCACCGGCGACCAGCAGGTCCAGCGACGGCAGCGTGTAGAGGCCATCAACACAGGGGCGGTCCGGTTTGCGTGGAGCGCGACGGCGGGGCTTGGCGACCGGGGTGACGGCCGGTTCCGGGACGGTCGGGGTGTCGTCGGGCTCGGGCGCGATATCGAGCATGTTCGCCGACGGCCAGGCCGGCGGCTCCTCGTCGCGAGCCTGCGCATAGTTGTCCGGGTTGTCCGGGTTGTCCGGGTTGTCCGGTTCTCCGGGTTCTCCGGGTCGTCGTACTCGTCTAGATCATCCAGGTCATCCTGGTAGAACCGGGTGCCGAACATCGCCCGCACCACGTCGGGCACCTCGCGGATCGTGGTCCCGGTCAGCAGCAGCAGCCCGAACAACGCCCCGATGAACAGCAGCGGCGCCGCGATCCAGGGCGTCAAGCCGTCCGAGAGCGGCCCGCCGATGGCAAAGCCGATGAATCCGCCAGCCCGTCGTCGCAGCTCAGGGTCTTCTGGCGAACCCGACCACAGGTGGCGCAGGCCGAGAATCGACAGGGCGATCAGGCTTCCGCCCAGGATCAGCCTGGGTCGCGCGTCAGGGTTGGGCTGGGTCCGCATCAGCACCACCGCGATGGCCGCGGTGACCGCCGGCAGCGCCAGGACGCCCGAGCCGATGAACGTCCGCAGCACGGCGTCCACCCAGGCGCCGATCGGCCGCGCCGCATCGAACCACGAGCTCGCGGCGACGATCACGGCAAAACCCAGCAGGACCAGCGCGAACCCGTCGCGGCGGTGAGCAGGCTCGATGTCGCGGGCCCGCCCGATCGACCGCGCCGCACCGCCGGTGCCGCGGGCGGCCATCAGCCAGGTCGCGCGCGCCGCACGGCCGCACGTCAGCCCGGTGGCGACCAGCAGCGACCGATGATGCCGCGGAGCGGGCCTGCGGGCCGGTTTCCGTGGGCTGGACGGCCTGGACGGCTTGGCGGAGCGCACCTTTCCGGCGGACGCGCGCCGAGCACCCGAGGGTGAGGCGGCCTTTGACCTGCTCGTTCGGGCGCCGGAGCGGGTCGCGGTCTTACTGGCCATGCCCGCAAGCCTAATCGCAGATACACCATCTGCACCACCCGCCACACTGGTAACCGACGTCACTGACCTCTTTGTTGACCCGGCCCCATCGAGGTCTACACAATGACTCGCCGTGCGCATCTTCCGGACCGTCTGCGTCGCCGCCGCCAGCCTGGCCGTACTCGCCGCCTGCGGCGACCGCTCTCCGCAGGCGACGAAGCCGCCCAAACCGACCGCACCCAGCTTCGACGGCACATATCGATTTGACTTCGACGGAGACCAGCAGCTGGTGGGCGGTGAGCCCAAGCCGGCCAAAACCCGGACCCACCTCTACGCGCTGCGCTCGACGTGCACCGATGCGGGGTGTTTCGCGACGGCGACGCAGCTGGCCGACGACGACCCGAAGCGCAAATCCGATTCTCCCGTCGATCTGGTGTTCGATTACGTCGACGGTCACTGGCAGATGGCGCTGCGCCGGGACGACACCTGCGCCGGCAGCGACGCCAAGGGCCCGTCGATCACCGCGTGGATCCTCGCGCCCCGGCCCGACGGCAGCCTGACCGGAACGTCGTACGTGGCGATGAACCCCAGCCCCGATTGCGCGCTGGCGACCTCGACGCCGGTGAAGGTCACCCGCCAGGGCGACGTCGCTGCGGGCATCTCCGTCGCCGATCCCGCCAACCAGGCCGCCCGCTCGCCGTCCGGGCCCGAAGGCTTCGCGGGGCACTACACCGAGACCAGCGCGCTGCACGATTCCCCGTCGAGACCGGGGTCGCGACGCATTTGGGTGCAGACGATGTGCGTGCGTAACACCGACCAGTGCATGACGTTCAGGTCTTATCTCGCCGACGAGAAGACCATGGTGAGTCCGCTGCTGTTCGCCAACGGGAAATGGCAGCTCGATCAGCGCGCCGAGGTCAAGTGCCCGGACGGCGGCACGGCCAAGACGGTGAAGCACGAGGAATACGCTCTGCCCCAACCCGTTTCGCGTCCGCTACAGAAGCTCAGCGGAACCGTCCGCTTCGACGCCGCGGATGCGTGCCCCGCACAACAGCTGGACATCTCCCTGGAACGATCGGGAGACTGACCGGCCGGGCGCCGCACCCCGTGAGTATGGTGACGAGCGGTGAGGCGAACCCCTGCCGCCACCGAAAAGCGGAACCCTTCAGGAGGTCCAGCATGCCCGTCGTCGTTGTCGCCACCTTGACCGTCAAGCCCGAGTCGGTGGACACCGTCCGCGACATCTTCACCACCGCGGTCGAAGAGGTGCACACCGAGCCGGGGTGCCAGCTCTACTCGCTGCACCAGAGCGGCGAAACGTTTGTCTTCGTCGAGCAGTGGGCCGACGAGGAGGCGCTCACGGCCCACAGCACCGCGCCCGCGGTAGCGAAGATGTTCACGGCCGCCGGCGAGCACCTGGCCGGGGCGCCGGACATCAAGATGCTGCAGCCGGTTGTCGCGGGCGACCCGGACTTGGGCCAAATCCGAGGTCAAATACGCAAGTGAGCGGCCGCCCGCTGGAAGGAAAAGTCGCCTTCATCACGGGCGCGGCGCGCGGCCAGGGACGGGCGCATGCCGTCCGGCTGGCGACCGACGGCGCCGACATCATCGCGGTCGACCTGTGCGACGACATCGCCAGCGTGCCCTACCCGCTGGCGACCGACGACGACCTGGCGGCCACCGTGAAGCTCGTCGAGGACACCGGCGCCCGCATCGTTGCCCGGCAGGGTGACGTCCGCGAGCGCGAATCGCTGTCCGCGGCGCTGCGGGCCGGCCTCGACGAGTTCGGTCGGCTGGACATCGTGGTCGCCAACGCCGGCATCGCCCCGATGGCGTCCGGTGACGACGGGTGGCGCGACGTGATCGACGTCAACCTGACCGGCGTGTACAACACCATCAAGGTCGCGATCTCGCCAATGGCCAAGGGCGGCAACGGCGGATCGATCGTGCTGATCAGCTCGGCCGCCGGGCTGGCCGGCGTGGGCAGCCCCGACGCCGGCTCGGTCGGCTATGCGGCCGCCAAGCACGGCGTGGTGGGATTGATGCGGGTCTACGCGAATCTTCTTGCGGGCCAGAATATTCGGGTCAACTCGATCCATCCCACCGGCGTGGAAACCCCGATGATCAACAACGAGTTCACCCGGGAGTGGCTGGCCAAGATGGCCGCCGCGACCGACACACCGGGGGCGTTGGGCAACGCCCTGCCGGTGGAGGTTCTGCAAGCCGAAGACATCGCCAACGCGGTGGCGTGGCTGGTTTCCGACCAGGCCCGCTACATCACCGGGGTGACGTTGCCGGTGGACGCCGGCTTCCTGAACAAGTAGCCATGCCGCGAAACCCCGTCGCGCAGACCGCCTTCGGCCCGATGGTGCTGGCGGCGGTGGAGCAAAACGAGGCGCCGGGCCACCGATTGGTGGACGACGACCTGGCGGAGCTGTTTCTGCCGGCCGCGCTGCGGTGGCTGGTTCGCGCGACCCGGTGGGGGCCGGCCCGAAGCCTGATGATCCGCGGATCCGAGTTCACCGGCCCGGGGCTGTGGGCAAATCTGGCCTGCCGCAAGCATTTCATCGACGACAAGCTCAACGGGGCGCTGAACGACCCAAAAGGCGTAGACGCGCTGGTCATCCTCGGAGCGGGGTTGGACACGCGGGCCTACCGGGTGACCCGACAGGTGCGCATCCCGGTGTTCGAGGTGGACCTGCCGGTCAACATCGCCATGAAGGCCAAGACGGTGCGACGGGTGCTGGGCGAGCTGCCGTTGTCGGTTCGGTTGGCGCCGTTGGACTTCGAGAACGACGACCTGCTGACGTCGCTGGCCGAGCACGGCTATCACACCGACTACCGGGCTTTCTTCGTCTGCGAGGGCGTGACCCAATACCTGACCGAGGCCGGCGTCCGGCGCACCCTGGAGGGACTGCGCGCGGCCGCCCCGGGCAGCCGCCTGGTGTTCACCTACGTCCGGCGCCATTTCATCGACGGCTCCGACCTTTACGGCACCCGGACGTTGTATCGCAACACCCGTGAGCGACACCAGCTCTGGCAGTTCGGCCTGGAGCCCGACGAGGTCGCCGAATTCGTCGCCGAGTACGGCTGGCGGCTGGTGGAGCAGGCCGGGCCCGACGAGTTTCTGCGCCGCTACGTCGAACCCACGGGCCGCCAGCTTCCGGCCTCGCAGCTGGAGTGGTCGGCGTATGCGGAGAAGATTTAGATCTCCCTAAATTTCCAAGACCGTCGGCACGATCATCGGCTGGCGGCGGTAGGTCTCCCCCACCCATTTGCCGACGGTGCGGCGCACGCCCTGCGCGATGCGGACCGGGTCGGTCACGTTGTTGGCCGCCAGCTGCTCGAGTTCCTCTTCGACCTTGCGCATGGCGGGTTCGAGCGCCTTGGGGTCCTCGGAGAATCCCCGCGAATGCAGGTGCGGTGCGGCCGCCACGCGTCCGGTGCCGCGTTCGACCACGACCGTGATCGCGACGAAACCCGACGACAGGATGAGGCGTTCACCCAGGGTGATGTCGCCGACGTCGCCGGTGATCAACCCGTCGACGAACATCTTGCCGACCGGCACGGCGCCGGCGATCTTGACCTTGCCGGCCATCAGGTCGACGCTGACGCCGTTCTCGGCCAACACAATTGACTCCGGCGGCACGCCGGTGCTGGTGGCCAGCTTGGCGTTGGCGCGCAGCATCCGCCAGGTGCCATGCACCGGCATCACGTTGCGCGGCCGCACCCCGTTGTACAGGAACAGCAACTCCCCCGCGTACGCGTGCCCGGAAACATGCACGCGCACTTGCTGATTGGTGACGACGCGGGCCCCGATCTTGGCCAGCGAGTCGATGACACCGTAGACCGCTTCCTCGTTGCCGGGGATCAACGACGACGACAGGATGATCAGATCGTGCGCCGTCAGCGTGATGCTGCGATGCTCGCCGCGCGACATCCGCGACAGCGCCGACATGGGCTCGCCCTGGGTGCCGGTGGTGATCAGCACGATCTGTTCGGGCGACATCATCTCGGCGGCGCCGATGTCGATCAGGTCGGAATCGTCGACCCGCAGGAAGCCCAGGTCCCGCGCGATGCCCATGTTGCGCACCATCGATCGCCCGACGAACGACACCCGCCGGCCCAACGCCACCGCGGCGTCGATGATCTGCTGCACCCGGTCGACGTTGGACGCGAAGCACGCCACGATGACGCGACCATCGGCACCGCGGATCAGCCGGTGCAGCGTCGGCCCGACCTCGCTCTCGGACGGCCCCACCCCGGGATGCTCGGCGTTGGTGGAGTCGCACAGCAGCAGGTCGACGCCCGCGTCGCCGAGGCGCGACATGCCGGGCAGGTCGGTGGGCCGTCCATCGAGAGGCAGTTGGTCGAGCTTGATGTCGCCGGTCTGCAGCACCGTGCCCGCGCCGGTGTAGACCGCGATGGCCAGCGCGTCCGGAACGGAGTGGTTGACGGCGAAGAACTCGCACTCGAACACGCCGTGCCGACTGCTCTGGCCTTCTTTGACCTCGACGAACACCGGTTTGATGCGGTACTCACGGCATTTGGCGGCGACCAGCGCCAGGGTGAACTTGGAGCCGACCACCGGGATGTCGGGCCGCAGCCGCAGCAGGAACGGGATCGCGCCGATGTGATCCTCGTGGGCGTGGGTCAGCACCAGCGCCTCGATGTCGTCGAGCCGGTCCTCGATGTGGCGCAGGTCGGGCAGGATCAGGTCGACGCCGGGCTCGTCGTGCGTCGGGAACATCACGCCGCAGTCGATGATGAGCAGCCGGCCCAGGTGTTCGAAAACGGTCATGTTGCGGCCGATTTCGTTGATCCCGCCCAGCGCGGTGACCCGCAGCCCACCGTTGGCCAACGGGCCGGGCGGGGCGAGGTCTTCGTTCATGGCTGACTCACCCGAGCACTGACGCCGCACGCATGTCGGCGGCGAGTGCGTCGAGTTCTCCTGGCGTCGCCGCCACTTGCGGCAGCCGCGGCTCGCCGACATCGATCCCCTGCAGCCGCAGTCCCGCCTTGGACATCGTCACCCCGCCCAGTCTGGCCATCGCGTTGCACAGCGGGGCGAGCTCGGCGTTGATCTTGCGGGCGGTCGCGACGTCCCCGGAACCGAAGGCGGACAACAACTCTCGAAGCTGACTGGCGGCCACGTGCGAAATCACGCTGATGAAGCCGATGGCGCCCATGGCCAGCCACGGCAGGTTCAGCGCGTCGTCGCCGGAGTAGTAGGCCAATCCCGTCTCGGCGATGATCTGCGCGGCGCTGTGCAGGTCGCCCTTGGCGTCCTTGATCCCGACGATGTTGGGGTGCGAGGCCAGCGCGCGGATGGTCTCGGACTCGATCGGCACCACCGAGCGCGGCGGGATGTCGTAGAGCAGCACCGGCAGGTCGGTGGCATCGGCGACCGCGGTGAAGTGGGCGAACAACCCCCGCTGCGGCGGCCGCGAGTAGTAGGGCGTCACCACCAGCAACCCGTGCGCGCCCTCGGCCGCGCAGGCCTTGGCCAGGCCGATGCTGTGCGCGGTGTCGTAGGTGCCCGCGCCGGCGATGACGCGCGCCCGGTCGCCGACCGCCTCCAACACCACCCGCAACAGCTCTCGCTTCTCGTCGTCGGTGGTGGTCGGCGACTCGCCGGTGGTGCCCGAGAGGACCAGGCCGTCGCAGCCTGCGTCGACCAGGTGAGTGGCCAGCTTCGCCGCGGCGGCGTTGTCCGGTGCGCCGTCCGGGGCAAACGGCGTCACCATCGCAGTCAGCAGGGTTCCGAGGCGCGCGGGGGCGTCGAATCCGACGGAGGTCACGGTTCTCCAGGTTACCTGGTGGTACCAAACCGTTTCCCACCCGCGCGAGCGCGCGTGTTTGCATGGCGACACGCCGCTACAGGTGTACATCTGCGCACCCTCGCGGCCGGCGGACCTCAGGCTTCGGTGGCTAATGGGCTGGTCGCGACCTCGGTGCCGTCGGCCAGCGTGGAGATTTCGAAGTCGGCGAACACCGCCGGTGCGACGTCGGCGAGCTGCCGCAGGCACTCGATGGCCAGGCGGCGGATTTCCACGTCGGCGTGCTCGCTGGCCCGCATGGCGACGAAGTGCCGCCATGCGCGATAGTTCCCGGTCACGACGATGCGCGTCTCGGTGGCGTTGGGCAACACCGCGCGCGCGGCCTGGCGCGCCTGCTTGCGCCTGAGCACCGCATTAGGTTGGTCGGCGAACTTGGCTTCCAGCTTGGCCAGCAGCTCCGTGTAGGTGGCGCGGCTGGCATCGGCGGCCGCGGTCAGGATCTGCTCCAACTCGGGGTCGCCCTCCATGCCCGGCGGGACGACGATCTGCGAATCGCCTTCCGGCACGTAGCGCTGGGAGAGCTGCGAGTAGGAGAAATGCCGGTGCCGGATGAGCTCGTGAGTGCAGGATCGCGAGATGCCGGCGATGTAGAACGAGACACTGGCGTGCTCGAGCACCGAAAAGTGCCCGACGTCGATGATGTGCTTGATGTAGCCGGCGTTGGTCGCGGTCCGGGGATTGGGCTTGGACCAGCTCTGATAGCAGGCCCGGCCGGCGAACTCGACCAGCGCGGAGCCACCGTCGGAGTCGGTGCTCCAGGGCACGTCCGGCGGCGCCAAAAACTCGGTCTTGGCGATCAGTTGCACGCGCAGCGGCGCGGTGTCGGCCACGGCGCTCACCTTAACGCCTCAGTGCGTGACCCGAACCGCACCCGACATCAGCAGCGGCAGCAGCGCATCACGCAAGCCCGACAGCCGCGCGGACTCGGCCCGCCGCGCATGGCACAGCCCTCCCAGGGTGCTGATCGTCCGTGCCGCGTCGGCGGACAGCCGGCGCACGTCGCGCACCCGCACGTCGAGCAGGTCGCGCGTCCGGATCCGCTGGCGGCTGCCCGACGTGCCGGCCGCCAGCCGCTGCAGCGTTTCCGAGACCCCACCGAGCGCGGACCACAGCGCCGACGTGTCGACACCGACCGGCGTCAGCACCACGAACTCCGCACTCGCCAAGGCCATTTCGGCGGGCGGAGCGACGACGTTCCACACCCGCGGAATTCGGGGGTTGAGCTTGGAAAACAACACGCACGGCGCCGGTAGCACGAACTTGCCGCTCCGCACGGACCGGGCGTCGACCGATTGGGGCCACGCCCCCTCGTCGAACGCGGGAAAGCTGAAATGGGCTACCACGTCGTCGAATTCACCGGGCTCGACGAACGTCGTCGATCGCTTCGCCAGCGTGGACAATGGCACGTAGTAGTCGGCCACGGACTCGACGGTAGCCAGCATCAATCCCTCGGCCGCGTCGACCACGCGCGCGTTGGCGGCGATCTTGTCGTCAAGCGCGCCGAGCACCGCCGCGATGCCGTCGCGTTCGTGGGCCGCGACGGCTGGGATCGCGATGTCGCGCAGGATCCGCTGGTTGAGCAGCGGTTGACCGGATCCGGCGCGGTGTTCGTTGAGGCGGCAGGTCTGCAGCGCGTAGTACCAAAACCGGTTCTCCGCAGGGTCTTTCGCGTGGCACACGACGGCGTTGTCGGTGACCCAGGCGTCGGAGTCGCAATAGTGCACGCTGCCGCAATACGATCCCACCCGACCGAGCACTATCAGCGGCCCGCTGGCGTTGCGCCGGGCCGCGGAGCCGATCGCCCCGTTGGAGCCGTAGACGAGGAAGCGCCCGCCGGCTTCTCGGGCCGGTGGGATGGTCCCGTTGCTGAAGTCGAGATGATCTCCCAGCCGCATGTTCACCGCAGCCGCTCCACCTGCTCGCGCACCGCCTGATCCAGCCGCGCGGATTCGTCCAGCGCCGCAAGCAAATCCTTGGTCAATCGCGCGACCTTGTCTCCGACGGCCTCCCCGTCGTCCCCGCCCGCCGGCGCACCCACATACCGACCGGGCGTGAGCGCGCACTCGGCGGCCCGGATCTCGTCGAGTGGCACCGACCGGCAAAAGCCCGGAACGTCCTGGTAGTAGAGCCCTTTCGACCAGGCGTGGAAGGTTCGCCCGATGCTGTCGACGTCGCCGTCGGCCAGTACCCGTTCGGCGCGGTTGACCAGGTGCCCGAGTCCGCGGGCGTCGATGAACAGCACCTGCCCGCGTCGCTCTCCCTTGTCCATCGCGAGGAACCACACGCACACCGGAATCCCGGTGCTGCGGAACAGGTTCGCGGGCAGCGCGACCAGACACGACACCAGGTCGGCCTCGACGATCCGCTTGCGAATCTCCCCCTCCCCGCCGGTGTTCGAGGTCATCGAGCCGTTCGCCATCACCACACCCGCGGCGCCTCCGGGTGCCAGCTTCGACAGAATGTGTTGGATCCAGGCGAAATTCGCGTTGCCGGCGGGCGGGACGCCGAAGCGCCACCGCGGGTCGTGCTCGTCGCGCGCCCAATCCTTGATGTTGAACGGCGGATTGGCCAGCACGTAATCCATCTGTGTGCCGGCATGATGGTCGCGGGCGAAGGTATCGCCCCTGGCCAGCTGCGTGTTGTCGATGCCGTGCACGGCCAGGTTCATCTTCGCCATCCGCCACGTCTGTTCGACGCTCTCCTGGCCGTAGATCGCGATCGGGTCGCCGTCCTGCCGCGCGATGAACTTCTCGGTCTGCACGAACATCCCGCCCGACCCGCAACACGGGTCGTACACTCGCCCGTTCGCCGGTTGCAAGACCTCGACTATCAACCGCACAATGCTTGGCGGCGTGAAGAATTCGCCGCCGCGCTGCCCTTCCGCCCGGGCGAAGCGGCCGAGGAAGTACTCGTACACCTCCCCCATCAGATCCCGGGCGCCCGGTTCGCCGAATCCCGCGCTGTCCAACAGCTCGATCAGCTCGCCCAGCCGACGCTGATCGACGGTGTGATACAGGCGCGGCAGCGTGTCGGCCAGCGCCGGGTTGGCCGTCATCACAGCCTGCATCGCGTCGTCGACCAGGCGGTCGATGTCGGGCGATGTGGCGTTGTCCGCCAACGACTTCCAGTGCATTTCGGAGGCATGCTTGAGAAACACCAGCCCGAGAATGACGTCCTTGTACTGGCTAGACGACAACGATCCGCGCAGTTTGTTGGCGGCCTTCCACAGCGTGTCTTCGAGGTTGTTGCCGGCCGCCATCAGCTCGCCCGCTTGCCCGCCGCGCGCAACTCACCCGCCAGATCGCCGCGGCCGGACACGCTGACCGCGCCCAAACCCAGCCATGACGCCATCGACTCCAGCTCGCCGTGCAGCGCCGCCGCCACCACCGGCCGCGGCGCGTCGGGCTCGGCGAAGGCGCCCACCACCCGAAGCTTGTCGGCAGCCCGGTCGGCCTTGAGATCCACCCGCCCGACCAGCCGGCCGTCCATCAGCAAGGGCCACACGTAATAGCCGTACTGGCGCTTGGGTGCCGGGGTATAGATCTCGATGCGGTAGTGAAAGCCGAACAGCCGCTCCACCCGGGGCCGAAAGAAGATCAGCGGATCGAACGGACACAACAGCGCGGTGCCGCGGTCCCGTCGCGGCACGGTCTGGCCGGTGCGCAGATACGCCGGCGCCGGCCAGCCCTCGACCTCGACGCGCTCGATCTCACCGGCGGCCAGTAGCTCCGCGATGGCCGGCTTCACCTGCTGCGCGGCCAGCCGGAAGTAGTCGCGGATGTCGGCCTCGGTGCCCACCCCCAGCGCGGTCGCCGCGCGCAGCGTCAGCTCGCGCACGGCCTCGCCGTCGTCGACCTCGCGGGCCAGCACGCCGGCCGGCAGCACCCGCTCGACCAGGTCGTAGTGCCGGGCGAAGCCCACCCGGGTGGCGGTGGTCAGCACCCCGGACGCGAACAGCGCCTCGGCCACCCACTTGGTGTCGCTGCGGCTGCCCCACCAGCTGCCACGCGGCCCGCGCGGCGCCGGATATTTCGAGGCCAGATGCGCCTCGATCTGCCCGGCCGTGCTGGGGCCCAGCTCGGCGACGGCGGCGACCACATGCTCGATCAGCTGGGGATTCGCCTTGACGATGTGGGTTCCCCAGCGCCCGTGCCGGTACTGGCGCATCCGCCAGCGCATCAGGGGCCAGTCGTCGACGGCCATCAGCGCGGCTTCGTGCGCCCAGTACTCGGCCAGCAGCCGCGCCGAGCGCGGACCCCAGGCGGCGCGGTCCAGCACGTCACGGTCGTAGGGGCCGAGCCGGCTGAACACCGGCGCATAGTGCGCACGCACCGCGACTGATACCGAATCCAGTTGCAGCACTTGGATTCTCGAGATCAGCCGCCGCAGGTGTGCGCGGCTGAGCTTGCCAGTGGGCCGTGACTCGCCAAATCCTTGGGCCGCCACGGCAATCCGTCGCGCTTGCTCGACGGACAGCCTTGGGGACACGGCGCTGAGAATACCGGCCCCCGCCGACAAGTCGGCCTACCCCGCGCTGACTTTCTCGTCCTGCGGGCTCTTCAGCTCGTGGTATGCCGCCTCCAGTGCGGCCGGAACGTCGTCCAGGTCGCGGTATACGCCCGCCAGTTGCTCCAACACCTGGATGCGTCGCTCAGTTGCCTCGTCCGCCGCGCGCCGGGCTTCCTCGCGATAGTGATCGGCTTGCTGTTTGACATCGGCGAGCAGCTGCTCACGCTCCTGCTGGGCGTCGGCGCGCAGCCTGCTCAGTTCGCCCTCGAGCTTTTCCCTGGTTTCGGCGTAGTCGGTCTCCAACGCCTTACGCCGCGCGACCAGACCCTCCAGCACCTCTTCGTGCTTGCGCTGCTCGGCCTGCACCTCGGCCTCGGCCGAGGCGATCATCGCGTCCGCCTCGGCGCGCGCCTCGGCCTGCATCTCGGACACCTCGTCAACCGCGCGGCGCAGCATCTTCGCCATCCGCTGTTGCACGGCCTGCGGCGCCGGTGAGGTGTCCGTGAGCACGCCGACCTCCTTGCGCAGCGCGGCGGCCTCGTCGCCGGATTCCCGCAGCCGCGCGCGAAGGCTCTCGACGTCGTCGAGTAGCAGGCGCTGCTTGGTGGTCATCATCTCGATGTGGGTGTCGACCGCAGCCGAGTCGTATCCCATGAACCTGCGCGAGAACGCCTTTGCGGGTTCGCTTATCGTTGCCAAATTTTCCCCCTCCCCGGGAACGCTTGGTAGAGCTCGCTAGATCTGGAACCCCCAACCCCTCCGCGTTCGAGTATGTCAGGTGACGCCGACGGGTTACGGCCGAGAGTAGGTGTGAAACCGGTAACGCAGCCCAGTTCGGCTGGTCAGCCACTCGCCCGTCTCGCCGACCCACGCCTCGTCGAGGACGGGGGCGAGCGCGTCGTCATCGTCGCGGGGCAGCTCGATGTCCACCTCGGTGACCTCGCATCGGGTGGCGTACGGCAGCGCCAGTGTGTAGATCTGTCCGCCGCCGATCACCCACGCGCCGGGTTCGCTGAGCGCCTCGTCGAGCGACCGTACGACTTCGGCTCCGGCGGCGGTGAAGTCGGGCTGGCGCGACAGGACGATGTTTTTACGGCCGGGCAACGGCCGCACCGCGGCCGGCAACGAATCCCAGGTGCGCCGGCCCATCACGACCGTGTGGCCGATCGTCACCTTTCTGAAGTGCGCCAAGTCCTCCGGCAGCTGCCAGGGAATGTCGCCGCCGCGGCCGATCACGCCGGACGTCGACTGAGCCCACACCAGGCCCGTCGTCATACAGCGACGGGCGCTTTGATCGCGGGGTGCGGATCGTAGTTCTCGACGACGATGTCTTCATAGGTGTAGTCGAAAATCGAATCCTTATGGCCCAGAACCAATTTGGGATAAGGCCTGGGCTCGCGGCTCAGTTGCTCGAGGACCTGGTCGACGTGGTTGTCGTAGATGTGGCAGTCACCGCCGGTCCAGACGAATTCACCGAGCTCCAGGCCCGCCTGGTCGGCCATCATGTGCGTGAGCAGCGCGTAGCTGGCGATGTTGAACGGCACACCCAAGAACAAGTCCGCACTGCGCTGGTAAAGCTGACAACTGAGCCGGCCGTCGGCGACGTAGAACTGGAATAGCGCGTGACACGGCGCCAAGGCCATCTGCGGGATTTCGCCGACGTTCCACGCCGACACGATGTTGCGTCGCGAGTTCGGGTCGGTGCGCAGCAGCTCCAGCGCGGCGCTGATCTGGTCGATGTGCTCCCCCGACGGTGTGGGCCAGGACCGCCACTGCACCCCGTAGATCGGGCCGAGATCGCCTGTGCTGCTGGCCCATTCGTCCCAGATGGTGACGCCGTGTTCGTGCAGCCAGGCCACGTTGGAGTCGCCGCGCAAGAACCACAGCAGCTCGTAGACCACGGATTTGAAATGCACCTTTTTCGTGGTCAACAGCGGGAACCCGGCCGAGAGGTCGTAGCGGAGCTGCTGGCCGAACAGGCTGCGCGTCCCAGTGCCGGTGCGGTCGGATTTGGCGCTGCCCGTCGCGAGCACCACGCGCAACAAGTCCTCGTAGGGAGTCACGATCGGCACGCGGCCAGCTTACTTCGAGCGGCGGGGAGTAGAACGAATGCCATGCCGAACATCGAAGACACCGTCACCACCCCCGATGGCGCCTGCTCCGTGCGCCTCTACACCCCCGAAGGATCTGGACCCTGGCCCGGCGTGATCATGTTCCCCGACGCCGGCGGCGTGCGCGACGCCTTCTACCAAATGGCGGCCAAGCTGGCCGGATATGGCTACGCGGTGCTGCTGCCCGACGTGTACTACCGCAGTGGCGACTGGACCCCGTTCGACATGAACACCGTGTTCAGCGACGAAACCGAGCGCAACCGTCTGTTCGGCATGATCGGCAGCCTCACACCGGACAAGATCACCAGCGACGCCACCGCGTTCTTCGACTACCTGACCGCCCGCCCCGAGGTCTCCGGGGACCGCTTCGGCGTGTGCGGCTACTGCATGGGCGGGCGCATCTCGGTGCTGCTGGCCGGCCGTCTGCCGGACCGCGTCGCGGCCGCAGCCTCCTTCCACGGCGGCGGCCTGGTGACCGACACCCCGGACAGCCCGCACCTGCTGGCCGACCAGATGACGGCCATTGTGTACGTGGGTGGCGCCGAGAACGACGCGTCGTTCACCGCCGACCACGCCGAGCAGCTCGAGAAGGCGCTGACCGCGGCCGGCGTGCGGCACACCATCGAGTGGTACCAGGCCGCGCACGGCTTCGCGGTCCCGGACAACCCGCCCTACGACGCCGCCTCCGACGAACGGCACTGGGCGGCGATGACGGAGACCTTCAGCGCGGCGCTCGGTTAACCACGCGAGATCGCCTCGAGCAGCAGCGTCGCGGCCACCGCCGCACCGTCGGTGCGGATCTTGCCCGCCATCACCTTCGCCTGCCTCGCGGTTTCGGGGGCCAGCGTCGCCTCGAGCGCGGCGGACAGCGCGTCGTGATTCCCGGACCGGCCGTCGTAGGCGGTGCCGATACCCAGCCCGACGGCCCGGCCCGCCCAGTACACCTGGTCGGCCCCCTGGGTGACCACCACCTGGGGCGCGCCGGCCGCGGCGGCCGTCGTCGTCGTGCCCGCGCCGCCGTGGTGCACGACGGCGGCGACCCGGCCGAACAGCTCCTGATGGTTGATCTCGCCGACGAGAAAGCAGTCGTCCCGGTCGTCGACCGGCGCCAGGTCGGCCCAGCCCTGCGCGAGTAGCACCCGACGGCCCCGGGCACGGATCGCTTCGATCACCATCCCGACGATGTCCCTGCCGGCGCGCAGCGACATGCTGCCGAACCCGACGTACACCGGCGGTCTGCCGGCTTCCAGGAAGTCCAGCAACTTGGCCGGCAGCGGGCGCTCGTCGGGCAGCAGCCACGCGCCGGTCTGGACCACGTCGAGTTGCGCCGGTAGCGGCCATGGGGCCAGCGCGGGGTCGGCGGCCAGCCACGGGTGCTCGGTGAAGGCGTGGGTGCGGACGTCGGTCACCGGGGGCAGGCCGATCGACGCGCGGTGGCGGTTGAGGGTGGTGCCGAAATGCATGTTCGAGTTGTGGGCGTCCTGGTCCCACAGCTCGCGGTAATCGACCAGGCCCATCTGAAACGGCAGGCCCGCGTACGCGGGCGGCGGGTGATGCGGCGACGGCAGGTGCGACGGCTGATAGCTCGCGTAGACGTAGTGGATGCCGAGTTTCTCGGCGACCGACGCGGCGCCCGCCGACGCGGACAGCAGGTTGGTCGACACCAGCGCGTCGCTGCCCTCGGCCGCGGCGGCGACCGCGCCGAACTGCGCGGCGATCAAGTCGACCATCCGCCGGCGCCGCTCCTCCTCCGAGGGCCGCGCCTCCCGGGTCACCATCGCGCGCACCGACTCGCCGAACGGCACCAGCGGCACACCCAGGCCGGTCAGCCGCTGCGCGAACTCCTCGTCCGGCGGCGCGCACACCGTCACCTCGGCGCCCAGGGCCTGCAATTGGACCGCGAGTCCCGCCAGCGGTTCGACGCCCCCACGCGAGTCGTAGGTCGACAGCACGACCCGCATTACGTGACCGGCAGGTCGACCAACTCGGCCAGCCGGGCCCGGTGCCGGTAGGCGGTGCCGAACGCCACCTGGTCGCTCTTGGCCCGCTTGAGGTACAGGTGCGCCGGATACTCCCACGTCATCCCGATACCGCCGTGCAGCTGCACGCACTCCTCGGCGGCGTGCACGGCGACGCCGCTGCAGTACGCCTGCCCGATGGCCGCCGCGAGGGCCGCGTCGTCGTCGCCGCGCGCGCACGTGTCGGCGGCGTAGCGGGCCGCCGCGGTCGCCGCCCCGACGTCGAACCACAGGTCGGCCAGCCGGTGCTTGATCGCCTGGTAGGAACCGATCGTGCGGGCGAACTGCTTGCGCTCCTTGACGTAGGCCAGCGTGGTGTCGAAGCACCACTGCGCCACCCCGAGTTGCTCGGAGGCCAGCAGCGCGGCGCCGGTCTGCAGCGCCGCCGTCAGCGCGGCCTGCCCGGACCCGATCCGCGTCGACGCGGCGCCCGAAAACCGAACGTCGGCAAGGGGTCTCGTCATGTCCAGCGCCAGTATCGGCGAGATCTCGACGCCGGATGCGGTGGCGGAAACGGTGTGCAGCTCGAGTCCGTCAAGCCCGTCAGTGGCCGCGACCGGAACCACCAGCACGTCGGCTTCGGCCGCGCCGGCAACGCTGCCGACCGTCCCGGTCAGACCGTCGGCCCCGCTGCTCACGCCCGACACCGGATCGCCTGGGGCCGCGGACAAAGGCGTCACCAGCGCCGCCGTCACCGCGCCCTTCGCCAGCGCCGACAGGGTCTCGGTCTCGCCGGCACTCGACAGCGCGACCGTGGCGAGCACCGCGCTGGACAGGAACGGCACCGGGGCCACGACCCGGCCGATCTCCTCCATGACGACGGCCGCCTCGCGCGCGCTGGCGCCGGCGCCGCCGAGGGACTCGGGCACCAGCAGCCCGGCCACCCCGAGCTCGACGGACAATTTGCGCCAGAGATCCGAAAAGTCCTGTGCGGCTGGTGGTTGCGCATCATAAGCGCGAGTCACCAGTTCCGGTGGGCAGCGGTCCGCGAACAGGCGGCGGACGCTGTCCCGCAGCGCGTTCTCGGTGTCGGAGTACAGCAGGTCGGCAGAGTTTTTAGCGCTCATCGGTTCAGGTCCTTCCAGGCGACGTCCTTGTCGACGCGGTGTTCGCCCGGGAGGCCTAGGACCCGCTCGGCGATGGTGTTGCGCAAGATCTCCGAGGTACCGCCCTCGATCGAGTTGCCCCGTGCCCGCAGGTAGCGATATCCGCCCTCGCGGCCGACCAGGTCGACGGTCTCGGGCCTGCGCATGGTCCAGTCGTCGTAGCGCAGCCCCGCCTCGCCGTGCAGCTCGATCTCGAATCCCGAGATCGCCTGCGCCACACGGGCGAATGCGATTTTCATGCCGGCGCCCTCCGGTCCGGGCTGTCCCGTGGCGGCCTGCTGGCGCAGCCGCTCACCGGCCAGCCGCAGCACCTCCGCCTCGACCCACAGCCGCATCAGCTCGTCGTGCATCGCGGGATCGCGCAGCGCGGGCTCGTTGCGCCAGGCGGCGGTCACCTTGCCGATGTGCCCGCCTTCGCGCGGGGCGCGCGAGCCGGCCCCGATCGCGACTCGTTCGTTGTTCAGCGTGGTGGTCGCGACTCGCCAGCCGCCGCCCTCGGGGCCGAGCCGATTGGCGTCGGGCACCCGCGCGTCGGTGAGAAAGACTTCGTTGAACTCCGCCTCGCCGGTGATCTGGCGCAGCGGCCGGACCTCGATACCGGGTTGGGTCATGTCGATCAGGAAGTACGTCAGGCCAACGTGTTTGGGCACCGCCGGGTCCGTGCGGGCGACGAGGATCGCCATGCTGGCGTGCTGCGCCTGCGACGTCCACACCTTCTGCCCGTTGACGATCCAGTCGTCCCCGTCGCGGACCGCACGCGTGGCCGCCGCGGCCAAGTCCGATCCGGCGCCGGGTTCGCTGAACAACTGGCAGTAGATCTGCTCGCCGGTGAACAACGGGCGCAGGAACTTTCGCTTCTGTTCATCGGTCCCGAACGCCGCGATCGTCGGCGCTGCCATGCCCATGCCGATGTAGTTCTTGGGGGTGCCGCCGACCGGGGCGCCCGCGGCGGCCAGCTTGGCGTTCACCCGGTCCTGAGCGGTACGCGGCAGGTCGAGCCCGCCGAATCCGAGCGGCAGGTGCACCCACGCCAGGCCGGCGTCGTACTGCGCGCCCAGGAAGTCGTGGGGTTCGGTGCTCTTCGGATCGTGCTCGTCCAGCAGCTGCTGGATGCGCGCGTCGAGATCTTCAGCAGAATCGTCGCTCATTGCTTGCCTCCGGGCTTCATCTGGTAGCCCTGCGCGGGCCCGAGGAGCAAGCCCCCGTCGATGACCATCGTCTCGCCGGTGATCCAGCTCGCCGCGTCGGAAACCAGGAAAGCGACCGCGCTTGCCACATCGTCGGGCTCACCGATGCGCCCGAGCGCGATGGTGGATCCCAACGGATCCTCGTGGTCCTTCCACAGCGCCTCGGCCAGCCGAGTGCGCACCACCCCCGGAGAGATCGCGTTGACCCGGATGCCCGGTGAAAGTTCCAATGCCAGTTGCTTGGTGACGTGGATCAGGGCCGCCTTGGTGGCGTTGTACATGCCCATGCCCACCGACTGGTGCATGCCGCCGATTGAGGCGGTGTTGACCACGGCCCCACCGTGCTCCCCCATCCACGCCTTGACGGCGAGTGAGGTCCAGAGCAACGGCGCCCATAAGTTGACTTCGAAGATCTTGGCGAAGCGGGCGTGGTCCTGTTCGATGAGCGGGCCGAACGCCGGGTTGGTGCCCGCGTTGTTGACCAGGATGTCGACACTGCCGAAGCGATCGAGGGTGAGATCCACGCACGCCCGTGCGGCGTCCTCGTCGACGGCGTGCGCGCCGACGCCCAGGGCCCGCTCGCCGACTTGCGCGGCGGCCTGCTCGGCGGCTTCCTGTTTGCGCGCGGTGAGGACGACGTTGGCGCCGTTGGCCGCCAGTTGCTGGGCGATCGCCAGTCCGATTCCGCGCGAGGCGCCGGTAATGATTGCCGTGCGGCCGGTCAGGTCTAGTGAAGTCATGTCGTACACCTTTGCTCAACCGGTTTCGGCCGATCTGATTTGAAATGTTTTACGTGCGCGTAAGTGTGGTATGCGACTGGCATGTTAGCGAAATTGCACCCCATGAAACCACTGTTTGTCGCCGGGGCAATCGCCGCGGCTATCACTGCTGCGCCGGCGGCTGCCGCTGGCACTTTTGCTGCTGGACCTGCGATGACCGGTCCTGCTCCGACGCACGTGATCATCAAAGATGACCCGGGCGGCGGCGGCTGCGACGCCAACGGTAATTGTGGCTCCGGCGGCCAGAACCAGGGTCCGGGCGGCGGTCCGGGCGGCCAGGGTTGTGTGCCTGGTGTCGGCTGCGGCTCCGGCGGTCAGAATGCCGGTCCGGGCGGTGTGCCGGGTGGCACCGGCTGCTTGCCAGGCGTCGGCTGCGGCTCCGGTCACGCATAAGCCGGTTGACCCTCAGCGTCCCGGGAGCCTGGTAATCCAGGCCCGGGACGCTGAGGGGTCTATGACATCGTCGAGTTCGAATGTGGTGGCCGCGCGCAGCGCTTTGCCGTGCTGGTAGGCGGCCTCGACTAAGCGGTCGAATAAACTCTGCCGCTCGACCGGATCGGTGGTGGCGGCAAGCTCTTTGCTGAACCCCAGGCGGACAGCACCTTCCAGACCCATCCCGCCGATCTCGCCGGTGGGCCAGGCGACGGTGAACCGCGGCGCGTGGAACGAGCCGCCGGCCATCGCCATCGCGCCCAAGCCATATGCCTTGCGCAGGATGATCATTCCCACTGGGACGGTAAGCCGCGCCCCCACCACGAACATTCGCCCGAAGCGGCGAACGGCGGCTTCTTTTTCCGCGTCCGGCCCCACCATGAAACCCGGGGTGTCGCACAGCGAGATCACCGGCAATCGGAACGACTCGCACAGGCCGAGGAAGTCGCCGGCCTTGTCGGCCGCCTCGGCGTCGATCGCGCCGCCGAGATGGTGACTGCTGTTGGCAATCAACCCGTAGGCCACTCCCTCCACGCGAACCAGCGCGGTGACGATCCCGACGCCGTAATCGGGGCGCAGCTCCAGCGCAGAGCCGACATCGACGATCGACTCGATCGCGCGGTGGACGTCGTAGGCGCGTAACCGGTTCTGCGGCACCACATGCCGGGCCAGGCGCGAGTCCGGAGCCTGCCAGTCGTTGACGGTGCCCTGAAAGTACGACAGATACTGTTTGGCCAACGCGACGGCGTGCGCCTCGTCGCGGGCGGCGAGGTGCACGACGCCGTTGTGCCGCTGCACGTCGATGGGACCGATCGCTTCCGGCGGGTACACCCCGAGGCCGCCGCCCTCAATCATCGCCGGCCCGCCCATTCCGATGTTGGCGTCCGGGGTCGCGATGATGACGTCGCACACCCCGGCCAGCGCGGCGTTGCCGGCAAAGCAGCGGCCCGAGACGATCGACACCAACGGCACCTGTCCGCTGAGACCCGCCAGCACTCGGAAGGTCGGCACGTCCAGACCGGCGTGCCCGCCGACGTCGGTGTCGCCCGGCCGGCCACCGCCACCCTCGGCGAACAGCACCACCGGCAGGCGGTTACGCGCGGCCAGGTCGAACACGCGATCGGTCTTGGCGTGGTTGCGCATCCCCTGCGTGCCGGCCAAAACGGTGTAGTCGTAGGAGACGACGACGGCCTCTGCGGCCGCCTTTCCGAATCTCTCGGCGCCGATGGTCGCCAGGCCGGCCACCAGGCCGTCGGCCGGGGTGTTGGCGATCAGGTCCTCTTCGGAGCGCCGGCTGCGTTGCGCCGCGATGGCCAGCGCGCCGTATTCGACGAAGCTGCCGTCGTCGACCAGATCGGCGATGTTCTCCCGCGCCGTGCGCCGACCCTGGTTGTGCCGCTTGGTGACCGCTCGCGGGCGGCCCTCGTCTCGGGTCAGCAGTTGGCGCTGGTTCAGCTCGTCGAGGTCGGCGCGCGGCCGGTCGAGATCTATTGCGGCGGAGTCCGATTCCCCCTCGGCACCCGCGCCGGTCCGAGTAAACACCAGCAGCGGGTCCCCGGTCCCGACGACCTGGCCGGCGGCCACCAACGTCCGGGCCGTCCGCAACGCGTCGGGCGCGACGAGCACGTGTTGCATCTTCATCGCCTCGAGCACCACCAGTTGCTCACCGGCCGCGAATTCGGCTCCTTCGGGCGCCACCTCGACGACGGTGCCGGCCAGCTGCGCGCGCAGTGCCTCCTCGCCCGGATACAGCTCGACGGCGGCGACCCGGGTGTCGCGCTGATGAGACAGCGCAGCGGCCGCCAAACCGGGCAGCTTCTCGTCGAGGAAGCTCGTCGTCACCCAGCCCGACTGAAGCTCGCTGTCGGACAACAGCTCTCGCAGGAATGCGACGTTGGTCCGAACGCCCTCGACGCCGAAATCCGCCAGCGCGGTCCTGGCCTTGCGCAGCGCGGCGGCGAAGTCCGGGCGGCGCACGTGCGTGATGACCTTGGCCAGCAGCGAGTCGTACCGCGGACTGGGGGTCAGCCCGGGGCGTCCGTAGGTATCGACGCGTACGCCGGGCCCGCTGGGCGGTGAGAACATCGTCAGCGTGCCGGCCGTCGGCAGGACGGACCCGTCGGCGGCGAACGTCTCCATGTTGACCCGGGTCTGGATCGCGATACCCTGGCGCGCCGCCGGCTCCCCGATGACCTCGTTGCCGTCGGAAGCGACTCCGGCCGGCAGTTTTAGCTGGTAGTAGGAGTCGCCGTCGGCGATAGCGAGCTGGGTGGCGACCAGGTCCACCCCGGTGGTCTGCTCGGTGACGGTGTGCTCGACCTGGATGCGCGGGTTCACCTCGAGGAAGACGAACTGTTCGCCGGCGACCAGGAATTCGACGGTGGCCAGCCCGCGCAGGCCGACCTTGGCGCACAACCGGGCCGCGGCCTGATGCAGGCCTCGGCGAAGCGCATCCGAAAGATCCTGGGCGGGCGCGATTTCCACCAGCTTCTGATAACGCCGCTGGATGCTGCAGTCCCGGTCACCAAGCGCCAGCGCATGCGTTTGATGGCCGGCCGGCGCCGCGACGATTTGCACCTCGATGTGCCGCGCGCCGTCGAACACCGCTTCGGCGAACAACGCCGCATTACCGAAGCCGAGTTGCGCCTCGGCAGCGCACTGGCGATAGGCGTCGTCGATCTGGTCGGCGGACTTTACCTTCCGCATTCCGCGACCCCCGCCGCCGGCCAGCGCCTTGATCATGATGGCGCCGTCGTGCGCGGCGAAGAACGCCTTGACATCGTCGACGCTGCTCGGCCCCTCGGTCGCCGGCAGCACCGGTACACCGGCGGCGACGGCAGCGGCACGGGCCGAGGACTTGTTGCCGACCCGGTCGAGAACGGCGGGGTCCGGGCCGACGAACGTGTACCCGGCGGCGGCGCACGCGCGAGCGAATTCGGCGTTCTCGCTGAGGAATCCGTAGCCTGGGTGAATCATCTCCGCGCCGGCCGTCTTGGCGGCTGCCAACACCGCCGCCTGATCCAGGTAGGCGTCGGGGCCGGTGCCGGGCAAGCCGATCGCTTCGTCGGCGGCGTGCACGTGCGGCGTGTCGGCGTCGTCTTCGGCGTAGATCGCGGCCGTCTGCATGCCCAATTCGGTTGCGGTGCGGATGATGCGCAGCGCGATCTCGCCGCGATTCGCGATGAGGAGGGTCATCGGAACTGTTCGCCCCACTGCACCTGTTCGCGGAGCTTGCCTTTGAGCAGCTTGCCGCCGGCGTTGCGGGGCAGCGCGCCGGTGGCGATGGTGACGTATTGGGGGACCTCGAAGTCCGCGAGCCGCCCGCGGCAATGTTCCAGCACTGCCGCGACATCGATGTCCTCGCCGAACAGCACGGCTCCGACCTTCTCACCCATGACGTCGTCGGGCACCGCCAGCACGCAGGCGTCCGCCACATTGGGAGCGGCCAGCAGCGCAGCTTCCACCGCGACGCTGGACACGTTCTCGCCTCCGCGGTTGATGATGTCCTTGAGCCGGTCGATGATGTGCACTCGGCCCGCCCCGTCGATGCGGACGACGTCACCGGTGTGCAGCCAGCCGCCCACGAAGGTGGCCGAGGTGGCGTCGGGCCGATTCCAGTATCCCGCAGCGATATTGGCGCCGCGCGCCACCAGTTCCCCCACCCCCGGCTCGTCGTCGTTGAAGGGGACCACCGCGAGGTCGACCGACGGGACGGCATATCCGACCGAGTCGGCGTGCACGACGGCGTCGTTGTCGGGCAGCACGGTCATCAGCGACGCGCTCTCGGTCATGCCGTACCCGTTGAACACCGTCGCCCGCGGGAATGCGGCCTTCACCGAGCGCACCAACGACGGCGCGATCGGCGCGCCGCCGTAACCCACCCAGCGCACCCCGGCGACGTCGGCATCCGGAAACGCCTTGTGCCGCAGCAATAAAGCGTAGACGGCCGGAACTGTCACCATCAGCGAGATGCGCTCGTTGGCCAGTGTCGTGAGCATCTCGTCGAGGTTGAGCGCGGGCATGATCACCGAAGTGCCCCCGAGTCGGGCGGCGGCTAAAAGCTGTGAATTGCAACCGGTCACGTGAAACAAGGGGACCGAGATGAGAGTGCGCAGGTCCCCGCCGATGTCTTTCGACAGCCCCATGCACCGCAGCGAGTTCTCGGTGTTGGTCAGGAATGCCTCATGGGTGGTCGGCACACCCTTGGGGTGACCGGTGGTGCCCGACGTGTAGAACAGCGCGGCAATATCCGTACGGCCGAGTTGCTCGGTCACGTGCGGTGGGCCGTCGGGCAGCGGGGTGTCGGCCGCCAGATCCACGCGCGCACCGGAGTCGGCCAGCATGAAGTCGACCTCTGGTTGCGCCGAGCGCGTATTGACCGCGACCACAATGCCGCCGGCCATCACCGTGCCCCAGAAGGCGAGCACCCAGTCGATACCCGCCGGATACCGCACGGCGACCCGGTCCCCGGCTTTCAGCCCGCCCGCGCGCAACCCACCGGCGACCCGCGCCGCCCGGTCCCACAGCTGCCGATACGTCAGCCGGCCGGCGCCGAGTTCGACCACCGCCTCGCCGTCCGGACGACGGTCAACCTGCTCGGCGAGCATGGCGATCAGCGTCGCCGGAAGCTCGTCGTAGTGTGGAATGCCGTCGGAGTCGCGGGACACACCCGCCGTCGGGAACGGGTTGTGGCCGTGGGCAATCTCGGTCGTAGCGCTGTCCTATCGTGTAGCGGTGACATTCGAGGATTCCGCCATCATGCCCGAGGCTTTCTTCACTGTCGACGGCGACTCCTACCTGCCGGGCGTGCTGACGCGGGGACCGTGGGGAGCGGCGCTGGGCGGCCAGAACGTCGGCGGGTTGCTGGCGTGGGGAATTGAGCGATCCGGGATCGATCCTGACCTTCAGCCGGCGCGTTTCACTGTCGACCTGCTGAGTCCGGTCCTGCCCGAGCCGGTGCGAATTCAGACTCAAGTGCAACGGGAAGGCCGACGCATCAAGCTCGTCGACGGCATGCTGCTGCAGAACGGCAAGACCGTCGCGCGCGCCAGCGCACTGTTCCTGCGCCGGGGCGAGCACCCCGAGGGCGAGGTGTGGTCCGCACCGCTGGAGATGCCGCCGCCGCCGTCGGGCTCCGCCGATGGCTTCCCGGCGGACATGCCGTTCCTCATCTGGGGATACGGGGCCACCTTGGCGGGCAACCCCGGCATCGCGGCCGGCGAGTGGGAGCAGTCCCACTCCCGGAAGTTCGCCTGGACGCGGCTCTTTCGGCCGATGGTTGAGGGTTACCCGCTCACCCCGTTCGTCCGGCTGGCTTTCGTCGGCGACATCACGAGTTCGCTCACCCATTGGGGCACAGGCGGATTGCGCTATATCAATGCCGACTACACCGTCACCGCAAGCAGGCTGCCCGACGGTGAATACCTCGGGCTCGCCGCCCAAAGCCACTACGGCACGGCCGGTGTGGCGACCGGCAGCGCGACCCTGTTCGACCGGCACGGACCGATCGGCACCAGCTCGGCGCTGGCCCTGGCGCAGCCCGCCGGCTCGTTCAAGCCGGCCTACGAGTAGGACGTGATCGCAGGCACCGTCCAAGTTCCGTCGAAGAACTCGGCGCGGGGACGGTACAGCCGGATCAGGTAGTTCCAGCCCTGTGGTGTCACGATGCAATTCGGCGGGGCGTCGTCGCCCACATCGGCCATAAGGCGCACGGTGACGGAGCCGTCGTCGTTCGGCACCGCGGTGACGCTGTTGACCGAATAGAGGTTCTGTGGGTTGGGCTCGAAGTACCCGGCGGCGTTGTACACCGAGACCGACCAGAACGCGTCCACCGGGACGTCGGTGAACGTCAGCTGATACGCGCCGGGCGGCACCCCGGGGACGGCACCGACGTACGAGGCCTCCGACGTCGGCAACCCGCCCCATCCGGCGGCGGTGCCGATCAGATGGCGGATCGGGTCGACCTGTTCCCGGGTTCCGAACATGCTTCCGAATGAGGTCAACCCGCTGGCGAGGCTGAGCAGAGCGTCGCGCGTCTTGTCCAAACTTGCTTTGTCGTATTCCGGGGAGCCGAACTCTTCCGCAGCGTTGCCCTGCAGCGTCAGGCGATCCTGCAGAGCGCCGACGGCGGCGACGTCATCGGGATCGTTCGGATCGACCAAGGTGCGCACGCCGACCATTGCGTAGCGTGAGCCGCACAACTCCCGGGTCAATTGGTGCCGTCCCGGCTCGTGCAGGAGCACGTTGATGTAGTGGTCCTCGTTGACCGTCATCGCGGACATGTACCGGCCGTCGGCGTCGGGCAGCGAGAGCCACACCGGTTCCGCAAGGTCGAGAATTGCGAAGCTGTACAACGTATCCCGGTTCAGCCGGATGACGGTCTGTGCGTCGATAGCTGCGGGCTGCCGGTGGTGCTTGAACGCCCCGATCCCGCCGGCGTCGCGTTGCAGATCCGCGAACATCCGGTGCGTCTCGGCGCGGACGAAGTTGTCTGCGTTAACGATTAGTGCCATGTCGCGCTCACTCCATCAGCTGGGCGGCAACCGTGGCGCCGAGGTTCCAGCACGCCTCGACGTCGTTCTTGCTCGGCTTGCCCGAAACCAGCACGGTCTCAGCGGCTTTCACCCAACCCAGGCCCGTCGTGATGGCGTCGACCGCGCGCTCGGCGCCCTCGGTGCCCTCGTTGCCGTGCAGGTAGAGCCCGAACGGCCGGCCCTTTGTGGAGTCGAGGATCTGGTAATACGACTGGTCGAAGGCGTGCTTGAGTGCGCCGCTGATGTAGCCGAGGTTGGCCGGGCTGCCCAGCAAATAGCCGTCGGCTTCGAGCATCTCGACCGGCGAGACGGTGAGCGCTGGGCGCCTGATGACTTCGACACCCTCGATGTCGGGATCGGTCGCGCCGGAGACCACCGCCTCGAACATCTCCTGCGTGTGCGGCGACGGCGTGTGGTGGACGATCAGCAGCGTTTTGCTCATGTGCGGCCCTGCAATTGGACCGCTGTCTTCATGGCTTCGCGCGCGCGGCGCCGATCCCCGGCGTAGTCGTAGGCCCGGGCCAGCCGGTACCAGCGCCGCCAGTCGTCGGGATCGACTTCCACCTCGGTCCGCACGGCGGCGAACAGCGCGTCGGCGGCGTCGCGCTCAAATCGCCCGGATGGCCGTCGCGGGAGCGCGCTGGTGTCGAGTTCCATCCCGTCTTGGGCGATCAGGCGGGCCAGCCTCTGGTGCGCGAATCCCGCTCGCAGCGTGGCGATCATCGCCCACAGCCCGATGACGGGCATGATCAGCAGCGCCAAACCCAGGCCGACGGCGGCCGGCCGGTGTGCGGCGATCAGGGCGACGGCGTCGCGACCGATCAACGCGAGGTACACCAGCATCGCCGCGCACAGGAACGCGATCAGCAGCTGGATGCGCAGCGTCTTGGTCATTGCAGGTCGAGCAGGGCCTCGATGCCGACCGTGAGGCCGGGGTGTTCCTCGATGCGGCGCACCGCCAGCAGCACGCCGGGCACGAACGAGGTGCGATCCAGGCTGTCGTGGCGGATGGTCAGCGTCTCCCCCTCGGTGCCGAACAGGATCTCCTGGTGCGCGACCAGTCCGGCGAGCCGCACCGAATGCACCGGGATGCCGTCAACATCGGCGCCGCGGGCACCGGGCAGGCCGGTGCTGGTGGCATCGGGGTTGGGCAGCAGGTCTTTTCGGGCTTCCGCGATCAGCTTCGCGGTGCGCGCCGCGGTGCCCGACGGGGCGTCGGCCTTGTGCGGATGGTGCAGCTCGATGACCTCCACCGAGTCGAAGAAGGGCGCGGCCTGCTTGGCGAAGTGCATGGACAGCACGGCGCCGATCGCGAAGTTCGGGGCGATCAGCACCGAGGTGTGGGTGTCCTTCAGCCAGGACTGGACCTGTTCGAGGCGTTCGGCGGTGAAGCCGGTGGTGCCGACGACGGCGTGAATTCCGTTGGCTATCAAGAACTCCAGATTGCCCATCACCACGTCGGGATGGGTGAAGTCGATGACGGCCTCGGTGTTGGTGTCGGTGAGCCGGCTCAGCGGGTCGCCGAGGTCTATTTCCGCCGACAGCGTGAGATCCTCGGCGGCCTGCACCGCTGCGACCATCGTCGCCCCGACTTTTCCCTTGGCTCCCAGCACGCCTACCCGCATGGCCTTCACCCTAGACCGAGCGGGTTTATCCACAGTTGGTCCTTCATCCACAGCTGTCGGTTTCGGGGTGACTTGGTGTCCTCGAGCGGCGATATTATTCGAACATGTATTCGAACGAGGTCTCGGCGGAGGTGGACGCCGCGCTGGACGCGCTTCGCGCGGGAGTCGCAGCCCTGCACGAGCTGGACCTCGAACGTCTCGACCCTCGTACCCGGCTGGAGGTCCTGGCGGAAGCGGAGACTGTCGGCCGACAGCAGGTCGCCTGGAATCGCGACGTGATCGGCGGCCTGGCTAAAGAGGACCCGGCCACTCTTGGCGGCCCCGTCCATCAGTTGGTCGCGGACTGGCTGCGCATCAGCTACGCCGACGCACGCCGGCGTATCCGCGACGTCGCGCAGCTCTCACCGCGACTGACGATGACGGGACAAGAGCTGCCTCCGGAGCTACCGGCCACCGCCCAGGCGTGGCGCAGTGGGTTACTCGACACGCAACACCTGCGCGTGATCCAGACGTTCGTCCGCGATCTGCCCGATGAGACACCAGTTGCGATCGTCGGGCACGCCGAGCGGTTCCTCGCCGAACAAGCCGCCGAACTACGACCTGACCAGCTGGAGAAAGCAGCGCAACGCTGCGCCCTGCTGATCAACCCCGACGGCAAATTCTCCGACGCCGACCGCGCCCGTCAGCGCGGCTTCACGTGGAGCACCCAACGTACCGACAAGATGAGCGTCGGCAAGTTGGTCGCCTCCCCCGAGTTGCGGGCCAACCTCGACGCCTGGCTGGCGCGCTTCGCCGCGCCGGGTGTGTGCAACCCCGGCGACGAAACGCCTTGTGTCGATGGTCAACCCGACCCCGACCTCGCGGCGCGAGACACCCGCACCCCCGCGCAGCGCCAGCATGATGCCCTCAATGCCCTGGTGCGCGGCCAGCTCGGCGATCCGAGACTCGGACAGCACAACGGGTTGCCCGTCACTGTCATCGTGTCGACCACCCTGCAGGAGTTGACGGCAGCCAGCGGGTGCGCGGTCACCGGTGGGGGCACCGTGCTGCCCATGCGCGACCTGATTCGCATGGCCAGCCACGCCTACCATTACCTCGCCGTGTACGACGAACACTCCGCCCGCCCGCTGTATCTGGGCCGCACTCGCCGCATCGCCTCACCCGATCAGCGCATCATCCTTTATGACAAGGACCGCGGCTGCACGGCTCCGGGCTGCGACGCCCCGGGCTACTGGGCAGAAGTTCACCACGTCGACGACTGGGCGACCGGCGGGCGGACCGACGCCGACAAGCTCACCTTCGCCTGTCCCGCCAACCACAAGATGGTTGGAAAAGGCTGGGCGACAAGAAAACTCCCCAACGGGCGCACCGAATGGATCCCGCCGCCGCACCTCGAGCGCGGCCAGAAGCGCACCAACGACTACCACCACCCGGAGCGGATGCTCGAGGGCGACGATCCCGGTTGACGCCCGATTACTTCACGAACCGCCCGGCGAAACCACGCAGCGGCAAATCCGCGCTGGTGATCAGGCCCGGGGGTGCCGCGACGACGGACTTGACCGCGGCCAGGGCCGGCATCCCGGTCACCGTCATGCCGATGGACGCGAAATTGTCCGGGTTGGACAGGTCCACACCGGGTTTCGGGAAGATCATGTGTTTGTTGTAGACGCAGGGGTCACCCTTGATCTGGGTGATGTAGCAGCCCTTGATGTTCCAGCTTGGGTCCGTGTGCGGCGTCATCTGCCACTCCAGGTGCGTCTCGACCCGCGGCACCCCGTCGACCATGCCCTGGTACTTGATGTAGTTGCCGCCCAACGAACCCTTCGGCAGCGTGTACCAGCCCAGGTCGACATCCTTGGTGCAGGCACCCAGCTCGTAGCTGAACTTGACCTCGTCGAGGGGCAGATCGAAGCAGTCGGCCATCATCAGCACGCTGTCGGCGAACACCCGGGTGTACTTCTCCAGCTTCGACGGGATCGACGGGTCGTCGACGGGCAGGCCGTACCCGACCTCGATCCAGGTGTCCTTGGAGTGGTGGCACGACACGTCGACGGACTCGATGGTGGTGACGTTCTCGATCTCGGCGACGTCGGCCGAACACACCACGCCGAGGATCTGGTTGAGCCCCGGGTTCATTCCGGTTCCGTAGAAGGTCGCGCCGCCCTTCTCGCAGGCCTCGGCCAGCAGCCGGGTCACCGCCTTGCCCGACGAATGCGGATGGTTCTTATCGCGGTGCCAACCGGTGATCCAGTCGGCGGTGGTGACGATATTGATCCCCGCCTCCAGCACTTTGACGTAGAGGTCCTCGTCGGGGAACACGCCGTGGAAGGTCAGCACGTCCGGCTTGGCCGCGATGATCTCCTCGATGGTGCCGGTGGCCGTCACGCCATTGGGCGCTATGCCCGCGAGCTCGCCGGCGTCGCGCCCGACCTTGTCCGGCGAGTAGCAGTGCACGCCAACGAGTTCGAGGTCGGGCTGCAGAGCCATCCGCTTGATCATCTCCGAACCGACGTTGCCGGTGGCTACCTGGAACACGCGAATCATTGCGCTTCAGCCTTTCTGGGTTGCTGCATACACCTCGGCGGCGCTGCCACCGATGCCGTCGGGATAGAACTGCTTGGCCCACTTGCGAATTGCGGTGAAACCCTCATACTCGTCGGGAGCCAGCGCGGGTGGGTCGGAGTAGCGCTGGTGCGACCAGATGTGGATGTCCTGTTCGAACTGCCGGATGACTTCCTGGCCGAACTCGCGCGCCTTCTCCTCGGCGCGCTCCGGGTTCTTGCTCGGCTTGCGGCCGATGTAGACCATGAATCGCACGTCGGAGGTGGACTCGTCGACGGGGGTGATCGCCGAGATGGTGCGGTTGTCGATCATGCCGTAGCTCTTGGTCACCGCGATGCCCAGACCGCCGTTGATGGCCTCGACCCGGCTGTCGATGTCTTCGATCTTCTGGTTGTCGTCGCCCTCGAAGGTGATGGTGAAGTCGACGAACGACACCGGTTCGGCGAAGTCGTGCCGGGTGAATATCGGAACGATCGGCGTCTCGTGCACGTACTTGAAATGCGCGAAGTCGACGCCGTTTTCGAGCACATACTGCGGATGCAGTTCCAGGCTCGCGCGGTACAGCCGCTGCTGCGGGTAGTAGTCGTCGGCGCTGCTGCTGTCGTTGAAGCCGGCGAAGATGTCCGGCGCGTCGAAGTACGGTTCACGACCCTCGACGTCGTGCCAGATGTACACGGACTCGTTGCGCTCCACCACCGGGTAGGTGCGGATGCGCCGGCCGCGGTTGGGCCGGTCCTGGTACGGGATGCATACGTTGCGGCCCTGCTGGTTCCACTGCCAACCGTGGAACGGGCACTGCAGCACTTCGCCGATCACCTTGCCGCCGAAGCCCAAGTGGGCGCCCAGGTGTTCGCAGTAGGCGTTCATCACGGTGAGCTCGCCGGACCCGGCGCGCCACGCGACCATCTCCTGGTCGAAGTACTTCATCGTATGGACGTCGCCGACGGCGATCTCGTCGGACCAGGCGACCTGGAACCATCCGGTCGGCTTCATCGACAACGGCGGCTTAGCCATAGACAATCACAGTACCTTCTATGAAAATATTAGTCGAGCCCCTAGAATCAATGGATGCCAGTGCAGGCGCGGCGCACCAACCGGCGCGGCCACGCGACCCGCGAAAACATGCTGGAGGCCGCGCTGAAGTCGCTGGCGTCGGGCGAACCGGGCTCGGTGTCGGCCAATCGCATCGCCAAGGACATCGGCGCGACCTGGGGTGCGGTGCAGTACCAGTTCGGCGACACCGACGGGTTCTGGGCCGCCGTGCTGCACCGCACGGCCGAGCGCCGCGCCGCCACGTTCACGACGCTGTCGACGCCCGTGCAGCCGGACGCGCCGCTGCGCGAGCGGGTCGGAGCCATCATCGAGACGCTCTACCGCGGCCTGGCATCGGCGGACTCACGCGCGATCGAAAACCTGCGGGCCGCGCTGCCCCGGGACCCGCAGGAACTCGAGCGCCTGTACCCGCGCACGGCCGCCGAGTTGTTCTCCTGGGGCAAGAGCTGGCTGGAGACCTGCGAGAACGCCTTCGCCGGCCTGGACGTCGACCCGGACCGGGTACGCGAGGTGGCCGCCCTGATTCCCGGCGCGATGCGAGGCCTGGTGTCGGAACGCCAACTGGGCTCCTATGCCGATCTCGACGTGGCGCGACGAGGTTTGATCAATGCCCTGGTCGCCTACCTGGAGAACCGAGGAGCGAAATAGGTGGAACCGCTAGCCCTCGCCGTGCCGGAAGACCAACTCAGCGATCTGCGTCAGCGTCTGGCCAACGCGCGCTGGCCCGCCGAAATCGCCGATGCGGGCTGGGATTACGGCACCGACCAAGCATTCCTCAAGACCGTGGTCGACCAGTGGGCGCACCGCTACGACTGGCGTGCCACCGAGGCCGAGGTGAACGCGCTCGGTTCCTTCGTCACCGAGGCCGCCGGACAACGGGTGCATTTCCTGCACGCACGGTCTGATGCGCCGGAGGCGGTCCCCCTGGTCATCACGCACGGCTGGCCCGGCTCGGTCGTGGAGTTCCTCGATGCGCTGCCGTTGCTGCGCAAGCGATTTCACGTCGTCGTGGTGTCGATGCCCGGCTATGGCTTCTCCGGACCCACCCGAGAAGCAGGCGTCGACGTTGCCCGCGTCGCCGCGTCGGTCGCCGACGTGATGGCCCAACTCGGGTATCCCCGCTACGTCGCGCAGGGCGGCGATTGGGGCGCGCTCGTCACCCGCTATCTCGGAGAGCACTACCCGCAGCAGGTGGCGGCGATCCACACCAATATGTTGTTCGCCCCGCCCGATCAGAACGATGCCGAACTGCTGGGCAAGATCACCGAGCCGGAACTGGCCGCGCTCGCAACCAGCGCCGAACGGACGAAGGACGGCACCGCCTACATGGAACTGCAAGGCACACGGCCGCATTCGCTGGGCTTCGGCCTGGACGACTCGCCGCTCGGCCTGGCCGGCTGGATACTGGAGAAATTCCACGCCTGGTGCGACATCAGGGCCGGCATGCCCATCACCACCGATCGCCTCATCGACAACCTGATGTTCTACTGGCTCACCGGCACCGCGACTTCCGCGGCGCGCCTGTACTGCGAATCCCAACGGGCCGGCACGGGCGCACTCAGCGACTGGAACGGTCGCGTGGACGTCCCCACCGGATACGCGGTCTACCCGTTCGAGCTTCTGCAAACGCCGCGCGCGTGGGCGGCGGCGCGGTACAACCTGGTCCACTACTCCGTGCAGGACCGCGGTGGCCACTTCGCCGCGTTCGAACAGCCGTCCCTCTTCGCCAACGACCTGGCGGCCTATGCCGACGTCCTGACCGAGCGGGAAGTCTTCTAGGCGTCGATAACGAGGCGCTCGCCTTCGAAGGCACGCGACACACAGACCAGCATCTCACCGTCGGCCACGACGGCACGACCGCGGTTATCTACCTGACCGGCAAGGACTTTCACCTTGCACGTCCCGCAGTAGCCTTGCTGGCACGAATACGGGGTCGTCGGGTCGTGGTCGAGCATGACGTCCAAGGCCGACCGATTCGCCGGAATGTCGAGCACCCGCCTCGACCGCGCGAGCTCCAGCATGAACGGGGCCCCGTCGATCACCGGCGGCGGGCTGAAGCGCTCGTAATGCAGTGGCGCGCCGGCGTTTTTGTCGCGCGCGACGCGCACCGCCTCCAGCATGCCCGTGGGCCCGCACACGTAGACGGCTGTCGTCGGCCCGGCGCCGGCGAGCAGGTCATCGACGGTGGCGTAGCCTCCGTGCTCGTCGTCGGCCCACACGGTCACCCGGTCGGGCGCGACCGCGATCACCTCGTCCAGGAACGGCATGTACTCGCGGCTGCGCCCGGCATAGATTGCGCGCCAGTCGGTTCCGCGCTGCTGGGCCGCCCGGATCATCGGCAGCATGGGTGTCACGCCGATGCCGCCGATCACGAACAGCGCGTCGCGCTCGACCGTGCCGAGATAGAACGCGTTGCGGGGACCCTCGAATACCAGGGTGTCGCCGACCTCGAAGGACGAGTGCATCTCAATCGAACCGCCCCCGCCGTCGGCGATGCGGCGCACGGCGATGCGGTAGTCCGTGCGGCGCCCGGGCGGGCCGCTCAGCGAGTACTGACGTCGCCGGCCCGAGGGCAGCACGACGTCGATGTGCGCGCCGGGCGTCCAGGACGGCAGCAGGCCGCCGCCGGGATCGGCCAGCGTCAACGCCACGACGTCGGGAGCGACGAGCTCGCGCTTGGCCACCACCGCCGACTGGGTGCGCGCCACCGGCTGCACCCGCGCCGGCGTCCACCGCGAAACCGACGCCAACCCCGCGTGGAGCAGCCGCACCCCCCACAGCGCGGTGGCCAGCCGGTCGCGGCGACGCCGGCCGTACAGGTCGGCTGGCCTGCTGCCCCAGATGCTCACTTCTGCCTAATGTCGAAGCGCGCCAACAGCCTTATCATCGACGGGCTGAGGCGGCGCATCGCGTAGCCGAGCCTGGCCTCCGCGGCGACGGGCAACACCGCCGGGCCGGTCCGGACGGCCTTGACGATGGCCTTGGCGGTGGCCTCCGGCGTGTAGTTGCGGCGGCGATAGGCCGCATCGGCCTTCGCCCGGGCGCGGTCCTGCTGTTCGGCCGTCATCCCGGCGTACACCGTGCTTTTGGCGATGTTGGTGTTGACGAAGCCGGGGCAGACCGCCGTGACCGAGATGCCCTCGTCGGCGAGGTCGGCGCGCAACGATTCGCTGAACGCCAGCACCGCGGCCTTGGTGGTGCTGTAGGCGACCATGGATTTCGACGGCAGGTACGCGGACGCCGACGCGATGTTGATGATCGTTCCGCCTTCGCCGCGCTCGACCATCCGGGCGCCGAACGCCCTGCTGCCCGCAATGACACCGCGGACGTTGATGCCCATGATCGCGTCCCAGTTCGCCGGGGTGGTCTCGAGGAACCGGCCCGCCACCGCGATGCCGGCGTTATTCACCAGGATGTCGACGACACCGTGATCGTGATGTACCTGTGCGGCAAGGTCATTCATCGCAGCCTCGTCGCTCACATCGACCTGGTACACCGCGGCTTCGGCGCAGGCGGCGCGCACCGCGTCCGCGGTCTCGCGGGCCGCGCCGGGATCGCGGTCGACGA
Organism: uncultured Actinomycetota bacterium; assembly: GCA_963758775.1. Taxonomy (GTDB): domain Bacteria; phylum Actinomycetota; class Actinomycetes; order Mycobacteriales; family Mycobacteriaceae; genus Mycobacterium. The sequence goes on along the minus strand of CAVWWU010000004.1, from coordinate 134,075 downwards.
CCACCACCTTGCGTGCGCCCTGACGGGCCAGCTCCACCGCGGTGGCCCGGCCGATGCCGGCGCCCCCGCCGGTGACCAGAGCGAGCTTGCCGCGCACCTCCCGCGGGCCGCCGCGCACCACCGACTCACCTTCATCAGACACCCCGGCGGTGACCCGGTCGATCCAGTCGCCGGTGAGCCGGGCCACAACCTCGGGTCGCGACGTCACCACCCAGTGGCCGCCCTCGATCGGAATGACCCTGCCGCCCTTGGGGATTGCGCCGGTGAACCGCTGCAGGGCGGGCGTCACGAAGATGTCCTTGCGCGGGACCAGAACCTGCACCGGCACGGACGTCTGTGGCAGCCGCGACAGTCGCGACACGAACGACGCGAGCATGTTTTGCCGGTACAGGTGCAGCCCGTTGAGGTAGTCCCCGATCGAGCGTTGGGGATCGGGGCGTTGGCTGTGGGCGCTGGACCGGCCGATATGTTCCAGCGCCTCAATGATTTTCACCAACAGCCGGGTTCGCGCCGTCAGCTCCGGCACCACCGGGCACAAGAAGAACGCGATGTACCAGGAGGCCAGTGCCTGCCGGGCGGCGTCGCCTACCGCGCGGGGCGTGCGTGCCGAGCGCAGGAACTTGCCCGCGTACTGCAGGTGCGGGCCCGAGATCGACGTGAGCGAGGCGACTTTGCCCATCACCGCCTCGTCGGTGACCGCGGCCCAGGCCTGAATCGAACCCCAGTCGTGCGCCAGCAGATGAACCGGCCCGACCCCGAGGCTGTCGATCACCGCACCGACATCGGCTATCAGCTGCGGAAAGCGATATCCGGATCGTTTTGCCGGACAAGAGGATTCACCGGCTCCCCGCACGTCGTAGGCGACGACGTTGAAGCCCTCACCGAGCAGTTCGGCCGCGCCGTCCCAGACATGGTGGTTGTCGGGGTAGCCGTGAATGGCGAGGATGGTCGGGCGCTGCGGGTCCACGTCGGTGTATCGGTGCACAGCCAGGGTGACGCCGTCGGAGGCGGTGACGACCGTCATCAGTGCGACGCACGCGCGGCCGGCGACACGGCCAGGTAGTCGACGGCGCGCTCCAGCCCGCCCAGCTGCGACGGGTGAAAACCCGGCCGGTAATAGTTCGCGACGGCACGCATCAACAGCAGCGGCCCGGGCAGCAGTCCGCGGCGCGCCGCGCGGAAGTACTCCCGCCAGCGCGGCTTGGTCCCCGGTGGCAGGTTCGGGTCCACCGAATACATGAACCGCACCCCGCGGATCCACAGCCACAACATCGCCGGGCCCACCGCCTGCTGGGTGCGCGCCTGCCGCCAGTAGCCGCCGCGCAGGTGCTTCAGGGTGTCGAAGGCCACCGCCTTGTGCTCGACTTCCTCGGCGCCGTGCCAGCGCAGCATGTCCAGCATCACCGGGTGGGTGCCGACGACGTCGAGCTGCGGCGAGTCCAGGATCCACTCGCCCAGCACGGCGGTGTAGTGCTCGATCGCCGCGATGAACGCGACCTGCTCGAGCAGCCAGCTCTGCTGTCGACGTGGGCCGCCCCGCGGCCCGCCCCCCAGCACGTGGGCGAACAGCCACCTGACTTGGTCGGTGAACGGGGTGACGTCGATGCCGCAGGCGGCAAAGTGGTCGAGCACCTTCGCGTGCGCCTGCGAGTGCATCGCCTCCTGGCCGATGAACCCCTGCACGTCCAGGCGCAGCTGGTCGTCCTTGATCAGCGGCAACGTCTTCTTGAAGACCTCGACGAAGAATTCCTCGCCCGCGGGCAGCAGCATGTGCAGGACGTTGAGCACATGGGTGGCCATCGGCTCGTTGGGCACGTAGTGAAACGGCAGTTCGGCCCAGTCGAAGCCGACATTGCGGGCCTCTAGGACAAGGTGTTCGTCCCGGTCATCCACGGTGAACATCGTCGCAAGTATAGGCACTCGGGACAGATATGCGAAACCGCCGGTACCGGGTTCTTACCCGATACGCAGGTCGTACTCGGCGCGGTCGGGGTGGGCCAGCATCCCGCGGTGGTCCGCCGGCGTCAGGGGCCACACCTCGGGCACGCCGTCCTTGTTGAGGTACCAGCTGTTGCAGCCGGTGGTCCACACCGTGTCCGGCATCGCGGCGCGCAGTTTGGCGTTGAAACGCTCCGTGGCCGACGCGGTGGGCTCGACGGTGTCGAATTCGCCGCGGCGCCAGCGCTGGATCCAGCCCACGACATGGTTGGCCTGGGATTCGGCCACGGCCGTGAGCGTGATGGTGCCGACCGGGCTGTGCGGCCCGAGCATCATGAAGAAGTTCGGGAAGCCCGACAGCGCGACCGTTTGGTAGGCCCGTGGGCCGTCCCGCCAGACATCGTTGGCGTCGATCCCGTCGCGGCCGATCAACTGCATCGGCCGGAAGAACGCGTGGGTGTCGAATCCGGTGGCCAGCACGATGACGTCGGCCTCGTGCAGCACTCCGTCGTCGGTGACGATGCCCCGCGGCTCCACGTGATCGATGCCGGCGGTGACGAGTTCGACGTCGTCGCGCTGCATCGCGCGGTAGAAGCGGTTCGACATCACCAGTCGTTTGCACGCCGGCGTGTAGTCGGGAGTCAGCGCGCGGCGCAGTTGCGGATCCCGCACCTCCCAGAGGCTGGCGCGGCACAGCGCCGCCATGATCTTGCGCCGGACGCCCGGCTTGGTCAGCCCCACCGAGAAGAAGTCATAACCGAGGCCGTACGCCCGCGCCGCCAACCAATCCAGCCACGGAAGCCTGCGGCGGGTGAGGCTGGTGAACCTGCGGTACCGGGGATTGGCCAGCCGCAGCACCCATTGCGCGGTGCGCTGGAACGTCATCACCGTGCCCGCCACACCGGCGAGGCCGCAGACGAGTTGGACGCCGGTGGAGCCATTGCCGATCACCGCGATCCGGCGACCCCGCACGGCGACGTCGTGGTCCCAGCGGGCCGAGTGGAACACCGCGCCCCCGAAGTCGCCCAAGCCGGGGATGGACGGCATCCGGGGATGATGCAGGAAGCCGGTGGCACAGATCAGGAAATCCACCGTCCGCTCGGACCCGGCGTCCGTCCGTATCACCCAGCGGCCTTGGTCGAATCGAGCGTGGGTGATTTCCGTGCCGAACCGGATCCGGTCCCGCAGGCCGAAGCGGTCGGCGACGCCGCTGAAGTAGGCGTGGATTTCGCGGCCGGGCGAGAAGAGATGCGACCAGTCGGGATTGCGCGCGAACGAGTACTGGTAGATCCGCGACGGTATGTCACAGACCAGGCCCGGGTAGGTGTTGTCGCGCCACGTGCCACCGACGTCGTCGGCCTTCTCGTAGACGGTGACGTCGGTAATCCCGCTGCGCAGCAACGCAATTGCCATGCACAGCCCGGACATGCCCGCTCCGACGACGGCGACGGCGGGCTGACGTGTGCTCGACGAGCTATCCGGATTCCGCACGTTGCTTGAGGCGCTGCAGGGTGAGCCGGATGTTCTCGCTGTTGGCGGAGACCCGATCGGGAACCCCGGTGGCCAGGCCGGCCACCTTGGCGAACCAGCCCGGGCGCTGGTCCCAGGTGCTCTCGGTGACGCGGCAACCGCCGTCGGCGGCGACGATGTCGTACTGCCAGCGCGCTACCGGAAACACGGTGTGCCGCACGTCGAATGCGAACACGCGGCCCGGTTGGGCGTCGGTGACGGTGCACTTCGTGGTCCAGCGCCGGCCGCTGTTTTGGTTGCGGCCGACGAAGACCGCCCCGGGGGCGACCGCGTCGCCCTTGCGCCACTCCATCGCGACGGTCTCCTCGGCCAGCGAGGCCAGCGTCGGCAGGTCGGTGATGAGTCGGTAGACGTGTTCGGGGTTGGCGTCGATCTGCAGGGTCGCGGTCGCTGACGGCTCTGTCATGCGCTGATCATCTCAGATGGGGCAAGCCCCGCGAAGATGCTCGAAGATCAGCGACGTCTGGGTGCCCGCGACGTCGGCGTCGGCGTTGAGGTTCTCCACCACGAAGGCGCGCAGGTCCTCGGTGTCCCGGGCGGCGACGTGCAGGATGAAATCGTCGGCGCCGGCCAGAAAGTAGACGTCGATCACCTGGCGCCGTTGACGGATCTGCTGGATGAAGCTGCGGATCTTGCCGCGCGCGTGGGATTGCAGGCTGACCGAGATCATCGCCCGCAGCGGCAATCCCACGGCGACCGGGTCGATGTCGGTGTAGAAACCGCGGATGACGCCCAGGTCGAGCAGCCGTCGGACGCGGCCGTGACACGTCGACGGCGCGATGCCGACCGCCTCCGCCAGCGCGTTATTGGTCATCCGGGCGTCACCGTGCACCAGGGTCAAAATTCTGCGGTCCACCTCGTCAATATCGGCAGGCCGAATATCCTTCGGCAGCCCACCCTGCTCATCGGACGACATCGTTAATCTATCGGACACAAAGCAAGCCTACAGAATTTTCATCAGCATATTTGACTCCCATCGTATTTTCTTCAGACTTGACCTATGCGCATCGGAATTCCCACCGAAGTCAAAAACAACGAGTTCCGGGTGGCCATCACCCCGGCCGGCGTCGCCGCGCTGACGCGGCGGGGCCACGAGGTGTTGGTGCAGGCCGGCGCCGGTGACGGCTCGGCGATCACCGACACCGATTTCAAGGCGGCCGGCGCCGAATTGATCAGCACCGCCGAACAGGTGTGGGCCGACGCCGAGCTACTACTCAAGGTCAAGGAGCCGATGCCGGCCGAGTACGGCCTGCTGCGGAAAGGCCAGACCCTGTTCACCTATCTGCACCTGGCGGCGTCGCGGCCGTGCACCGAGGCGCTGCTGAATTCCGGCGCAACGTCGATCGCCTACGAAACCGTACAGACCCCCGACGGCGCGCTGCCGTTGCTGGCCCCGATGAGCGAGGTCGCCGGGCGGCTCTCCGCGCAGGTGGGCGCCTATCACCTGATGCGGACCCAGGGCGGACGCGGGGTCCTGATGGGCGGCGTCCCCGGCGTCGAGCCCGCAGACGTGGTGGTGATCGGCGCCGGCACCGCCGGACTCAACGCCGCCCGCATCGCCAGCGGCATGGGCGCGTCCGTCATGGTTTTCGACGTCAACATCAACAAGCTCCGCCAGATCGACGCGGAGTTTGGCGGCCGCATCCACACCCGCTACTCGTCGGACTACGACCTCGAGGGCGCGGTCAAACGGGCCGACCTGGTGATCGGCGCCGTCCTGATCCCGGGCGCTCGGGCGCCCAAGCTGATCTCGAATTCGCTTGTCGCCCAGATGAAGCCCGGTGCGGTTGTGGTGGACATCGCCATCGACCAGGGCGGGTGCTGCGAAGATTCGCGTCCCACCACGCACGATCAGCCGGCGTTCGCCGTGCACGACACGTTGTTCTACTGTGTGGCGAACATGCCCAGCGCGGTGCCCAAGACGTCGACGCGTGCGCTGACCAACGCCACGATGCCGTATGTGCTCAAGCTGGCCGACCACGGCTGGCAGGCGGCGTGCCGGGCGGATCCCGCACTGACCAAGGGCCTTTCGACCCACGACCACGCGTTGTTGAGCGAACAGGTCGCCGCCGACCTGGACCTCCCGTACACCACACTGGCGAGCCTGCTGGCCTGACCCTGACCGCGGCTAGAGCGAGCGCATATTCGGGTTGAGGTTCGACACGATGTCGGACACCGGACTCGCGGCGGCCTGCCGGTATGCCGTTCCCGCCCACAGGTTGGTTCCGTGTGGGTCGTCCACGTCGACGGCCGCGTCCCGGATCGGCTGGGTCAGCTGGTTGATCTCGGGGTAGCCCAAGGGCGCCACCCGGTCGAAAAGGCGGGTGAAGCGGTTCGCCAGGCCCCGCGCGTATCGGCCCGAGAAGGCCCGGGTGACAAGGCAGTCGGTGAACTCGGGGTGTTTGAGGGCGTCACGATGCGTGGAATTGGTGCCGGCCTCGTCGGCCAGCAGCAGCGCGGTGCCGACCTGCGCGGCCACCGCTCCCCTGCGCAGCACGGCGTCGACGTCCTCGGCGGTGCCCAGACCGCCCGCCGCGATCATCGGGATGCCTCGGTGGGCGTGGCCGATCTTGTCGAGCAGCACGGGCAACGGCTCGGTGCCCGGCTCCATGTCCGGCGCGAACGTGCCGCGATGACCGCCGGCGTTCGGTCCCTGGACCACCAGGTTGTCCACGCCCGCGGCGACGGCCACCCCGGCCTCGTAAGCCGATGTCACGGTGACCGACACCAGCATGCCCAGCGCACTGAGGCGGCGGACGATGTCCGGTGACGGCACGCCGAACGTGAACGACACCATCTCAGGGCGGATGTCGGCGATCGCCTCGAGCTTGCGCTGCCATTCGTCGTCGTAGTCCCAGTCCGGGTAACCCACCTCGACGTGGTAGTGCTCGGCGACGTCTTCGAGTTCGTCGGCGTAGAAGTCCAGTTGCGCGAAGTCGACGACACTGGGTTGGGGCACAAGCAGATTGACGCCGATCGGACCGGTGGTGGCGGCGCGGGCCGCCACGATGTCCGCGGCGAACTGCTCGGCGCTGAGGTACCCGCCGGCCACGAAACCCAGGCCGCCGGCGTTCGACACCGCCGCCGCCAGCGCAGGGGTACTGGGGCCGCCCGACATCGGCGCGCCCACGATCGGCACCATGAGGTCCCAGAAGCCCAGTACCATTGGGCTAACTTACCATCGCCCGAAGTTGTTGTGGCAGCAATCTTTTCGACCGATACGGGCCGAGGACGGCGGCGCCGTAGGGCTTGCTCAGCAAGCGGTGCGCGACGGCGTTGACCTCGTCCACGGTGACCGCGTCGATCTGCTGCAAGGAGTGCTCGATGCTGCGGTGCGTGCCGTAGTTCAGCTCGCTGCGGCCGAGGCGGCTCATCCGTGAGCCGGAATCCTCCAGACCCAGCACCAGGCCGCCGCGCAACGAGCCCTTGGCGATGCGGCACTCGGCCTCGGTGATGCCGTCGCGCGCCACGGCCGCGAGCACGTCGCTGGTCACCTTCATGACATCGGGGAAACGCTCGGGCAGACACGCCGCATACACCGACATCGCGCCGCTGTCGGCGAAGATGTCCAGCGCGGAGTAAATCGAGTAGGCCAGCCCGCGGGATTCGCGAACCTCTTGGAACAGCCGCGAACTCAGCCCGCCGCCCAGCGCGGTGTGCAGCACCGACAGCGCCCAGCGATGCTCCCAGCCGCGCCCGGGGGTGCGCACGCCCAGCGACACGTGGGTCTGCTCTGCGTCACGCTTGACCAGCGCCAGCGACGGATTGCCGTTGACCCGGCCGGACCCCTTGCGCGGGGCGACGGGCTCGCGGCCGCGCACCAACCGCGCCCCGAAGTGCTCGCGCACCAGCGCGACGACCCGGTCGTGGTCGACGTTGCCGGCCACCGCGACGACCATCCGCTCCGGCGTGTAGCGCCGCACGTGAAACGAGTGCAGTTGGGCGCGGGTCATCCCCGACACCGACTCCGCCGAGCCGATCACCGGACGGCCCACCGGGTGATCGCCGAACAACGCTGTCAGGAAGATGTCGCCGAGCGCGTCCTCGGGGTCGTCGTCGCGCATCGCGATCTCCTCGAGGACGACGTCGCGTTCCAGTTCGACGTCGTCTTCCGCGCATCGGCCGTTGAGCACGACGTCGGCGACCAGGTCGACTGCCAACTCCAGGTCGGTGTCGAGCACGTGCGCGTAGTAGCAGGTGTGCTCCTTGGCGGTGAACGCGTTCAGCTCACCGCCGACGGCGTCCATCGCCTGCGCGATGTCGACAGCGGTGCGGGTCGGCGTCGACTTGAACAGCAGGTGCTCCAGGAAGTGCGCGGCCCCGGCCACCGTGGCGCCCTCGTCGCGCGAACCGACACCTACCCAGACCCCGACCGACGCCGAGCGCACCGCGGGCAGGTACTCGGTGACCACGCGCAGGCCACCGGGCAGTGTGGTGCGCCGCAACGCGGCCTGGTGTTCGGGTTTCGCTGCGGCGGTGCGTGTGCCCCGCCGCAGCGCGGGATCAGCTGCTGGTCTTTTAAACGGAGCTGGTGGCATCGGCTGGCGCGGCCTCCGGGGCGGGATCGGCGGGAGCGGCTCCGTTATCGGCCCCGCCGTCCGCCCCGTCCTCCTCGGAGACCAGAACCAGCGAGATCTTGCCGCGCTTGTCGATGTCGGCGATCTCCACGCGCAGCTTGTCTCCGACGTTCACCACGTCCTCGACCTTCGCGATGCGCTTGCCCTTGCCGAGCTTGGAGATGTGCACCAGACCATCGCGCCCGGGCAGCAGCGACACGAAGGCGCCGAAATCCGTTGTCTTGACCACGGTTCCGAGGAACCGCTCGCCGACGGTCGGCAGCTGCGGGTTGGCGATGGCGTTGATCCGGTCGATCGCGGCCTGCGCCGAGGGCCCGTTGGTGGCGCCCACGAACACAGTGCCGTCGTCCTCGATCGAGATCTGGGCGCCCGTCTCCTCGGTGATGGAATTGATCATCTTGCCCTTGGGGCCGATGACCTCACCGATCTTGTCGACGGGGACCCTGATCGTGGTCACCACCGGCGCGTACGGGCTCATCTGGTCGGGCTCATCGATCGCCTCGGCCATCACCTCGAGGATGGTCAGCCGCGCCTCCTTGGCCTGGGCCAGGGCACCCGCCAGGATCTGCGACGGGATGCCGTCGAGCTTGGTGTCCAGCTGCAACGCGGTGACGAAGTCCTTGGTGCCGGCGCACTTGAAGTCCATGTCGCCGAACGCGTCCTCGGCACCGAGGATGTCGGTGAGCGTGACGTAGCGGGTTTCACCTTCGACGTCGTCGGAGACCAGGCCCATCGCAATGCCGGCCACCGGCGCCTTGAGCGGCACACCGGCGTTGAGCAGCGCCAGGGTGGACGCGCAGACCGACCCCATCGACGTCGAACCGTTGGAGCTCAACGCCTCGGACACCTGACGGATCGCGTACGGGAATTCCTCGACGCTGGGCAGCACCGGGATCAGTGCCCGCTCGGCCAGCGCGCCGTGCCCGATCTCGCGCCGCTTGGGCGACCCGACCCGGCCGGTCTCGCCGGTGGAGAACGGCGGGAAGTTGTAGTGGTGCATGTAGCGCTTGGACGTCTCGGGCCCCAGCGAGTCGATCTGCTGGGCCATCTTGACCATGTCCAGCGTGGTCACACCCAGGATCTGGGTTTCGCCGCGCTCGAACAGCGCGCTACCGTGCGCCCGCGGAACCACCGCGACCTCGGCGGACAGGGCGCGGATGTCGGTGATGCCGCGGCCGTCGATGCGGAAGTGGTCGGTCAGGATGCGCTGGCGGACCAGCTTCTTGGTCAGCGAACGGAACGCGGCGCTGATCTCCTTTTCCCGGCCTTCGTAGGTGCCGACCAGCCGCTCGAGCACCTCGGCCTTGAGTTCGTCGGTACGCGCGTCGCGCTCGGCCTTGCCGCCGATCGTCAGTGCGGCGGACAGCTCCTCGGTGGCCACCGAGGCCACCGCGTAGTAGACGTCCTCTTCGTAGTCGGGGAACGTCGGGAACTCGCCGGTGGGCTTGGCGGCCTTGTCGGCCAATTCCTGCTGCGCGGTGCACAGCGCGGCGATGAACGGCTTGGCGGCCTCCAGGCCCTCGGCCACCACGGTTTCCGTCGGCGCACCCGCGCCGCCCTCGACCAGCTCGATGACCTTCTCGGTGGCCTCGGCCTCGACCATCATGATCGCCACGTCGTCTTTGCCGTCGGCGTCCACCTTGCGGCCCGCCACCACCATGTCGAACACGGCGCGCTCGAGCTGCTCGACGGTCGGGAAGGCGACCCACTGGCCGTCGATCAGCGCCACCCGCACACCCCCGATGGGGCCCGAGAACGGCAGGCCGCTGATCTGGGTGGAGGCCGACGCGGCGTTGATCGCCAGCACGTCGTACAGGTCATTGGGGTCCAGGCTCAGGATCGTCACCACGACCTGGATCTCGTTGCGCAGACCGTTGATGAACGACGGGCGCAGCGGGCGGTCGATCAGCCGGCAGGTCAGGACCGCGTCGGTGGACGGCCGGCCCTCGCGGCGGAAGAACGAACCCGGGATGCGGCCGGCGGCGTACATCCGCTCCTCGACGTCGACCGTCAACGGGAAGAAGTCGAAGTGCTCCTTGGGGTTCTTGCTGGCGGTGGTCGCCGAGAGCAGCATGTTCTCGTCGTCCAGGTAGGCGACCACGGCGCCGGCGGCCTGCTGGGCCAGCCGGCCGGTCTCGAAACGGATGGTGCGGGTGCCGAAGCTCCCGTTGTCAATGGTGGCGGTTGCTTCGAACACGCCCTCGTCAATTTCAGCGACAGACATAACTTTGTCCGTACAGCCTCTCTGTGATTCAGTTTTTTCGCGTGCTCACGCGTTCGCCAGAAGAGGCGGCCTAAGAGGAAGTCTGAATACGGCTACGGCCATTCGATCGAAGCGGCCGGCCTCCCAGATGGAGCCCGGCAGCCACTACCGAAGACCGCCCGAATGCAGACTCGGCCGCATCCCTATTGACGCGTAGTGCCACGCTGGAACGGCACGCACGGATCTGCGCGAACCGCACCGTTTGCTCAGGCCGAATCGGCCCAGAACGTCCTTACTCTACACGGACGACCTGGTGGTTTTACCAGGAGTCAGCGGCAGGGTCAGCGGCAGGTCAGCGGCAGGTCAGCGTCGAAGACCCAGGCGCTCGATCAGCGAGCGGTAGCGCTCGACGTCGATCGAGGACAAGTACTTGATCAGCCGGCGCCTGCGACCCACCAGCAGCAACAGCCCGCGCCGCGAGTGGTGGTCGTGCTTGTGCATCTTGAGGTGCTCGGTCAGGTCGGCGATCCGCTTGGTCAGCAGCGCGATCTGCGCCTCCGGGGAGCCCGTGTCGGTGTCGTGCAGGCCGTAGTCGCCCAGGATCGTCTTTTTTTGCTCGGCAGTAAGCGCCACGAAAATATCTCCATCAATCGGTCCGCGATCAGTGATTTCTTGCCGGCGCAGCCACCGCGAACCGCAGCACGCGCCGATGTCGTCGGGCAGTCTAACAGTTATCTGGGGGTCAGCCCGCTTCGAGCAGCTTGCGTGCGCGGTCGGTGTCCTTGCCCATCGCGGTGATCAGGTCCTTGACCGAGTCGAACTTGCGCTGGCCGCGGATGCGCGCGACGAAGTCCAGGGCGACATGCTGGCCGTACAGGTCGGCGGTGGTGTCCAGGACGAACGCCTCCACGGTGCGGGTGCGTCCGGAGAAGGTCGGGTTGGTGCCCACGGACACCGCGGCCTGATAGCGCTCGCCCGGGACGACGCTGCCGGTCACCGGTCCGTGCCCGAGCACGGTGAACCAGGCGGCGTAGACGCCGTCGGCGGGAATGGCCGAATACATCGGGGGCGCCACGTTGGCGGTGGGAAAGCCCAGCTCGACGCCGCGTCCGTGGCCCCGGACGACGACACCCTCCACGCGGTGCGGACGGCCCAGGGCCTCGGTGGCCGCCACCACGTCGCCGGCATCGACGCAGGACCGGATGTAGGTCGACGAGAACGTCACGGTCTCGTTGCTAGGACCTTCTGAGTGTTCGGACAACAGCGACATGGACTCCACCGCGAAGCCGAACCGCTCGCCGGCCTTGCGCAGGGTGGCGACATTGCCGCCGGCCTTCTTGCCGAAGGTGAAGTTGTCCCCCACCACGACCTCCACCACGTGCAGGTTCTCGACCAGGAGCTCGTGGACGTAGCGGTCCGGCGTGAGCTTCATGAAATCGGTGGTGAAGGGCATCACCAGAAACACGTCGACGCCGAGTTCCTCGACCAGCTCGGCGCGCCGGGTCAGCGTCGTCAGCTGCGCCGGGTGGCTGCCCGGATAGACCACTTCCATGGGGTGCGGGTCGAACGTCATCAGCACGGTCGGCACGTTGCGCGCGCGGGCGGATTTCACCGCGTGCCCGATCAGTTCGGTGTGCCCGCGGTGCACGCCGTCGAACACGCCGATGGTGAGCACACATCTGCCCCAGTCCGAGGGGATCTCGTCCTGTCCCCGCCAGCGCTGCACGATGGCAAGCCTACGACGTCAGACCAACGGGTTGCCGAACGAGATGCTCAGACTAGGCGCAAGTTGCCTAAACTTTCTGGTTGTGAGGGCTTCAGAGAGCGGGGCAGAACGTCGCGGTCTCAGCCCGGTCGCCCAGGATTACCTGAAGGTCATCTGGACCGCCCAGGAATGGTCGCGGGAGAAGGTCAGCACCAAGATGCTGGCCGAGAAGATGGGCGTGTCCGCCAGTACCGCCTCCGAGTCGATCCGCAAGCTCGCCGAGCAGGGTTTGGTGGACCACGCCAAGTACGGCGCCGTCACGCTGACCGAGGCGGGGCGTCAGGCGGCGCTGGCGATGGTTCGCCGGCATCGCCTGCTGGAGACCTTTCTGGTCAACGAGCTGGGCTACGCCTGGGACGAGGTGCACGACGAGGCCGAGGTGCTCGAGCACGCGGTGTCGGATCGGCTGGTGGCCCGCATCGACGCCAAGCTGGGGTTCCCGCGGCGCGATCCGCACGGCGACCCGATCCCGGCGTCGGACGGGCAAGTGCCGACGCCGCCCGCGCGCCAGCTGTGGGCCTGCGACGACGGCGACACCGCGACGGTGGCCCGGATCTCCGACGCCGACCCGGAGATGCTGCGCTACTTCGCCAGCGTCGGCATCCAGTTGGACGCGCGGCTGCGCGTGCTCACCCGCCGCGAGTTCGCCGGGATGATCTCGGTGGCGCTGGAATCCGACGGCACCCAGAGCACCGTGGAGCTGGGCAGCCCGGCCGCGCGGGCGATCTGGGTGGTGGCCTAGCTCCTCGGATCAACCAGGGCGGTCAAATTCCGGTGGAACGGCAACGAGCTGGTCATTCGAATTCAGCGGCGGGCGACGGGCGCCGCCGTTTGTCTTCATACATGGCGGCGTCGGCCCGCCTCAGCAAATGGTGCGGTTCTTCGGGCTCTGTCGCCAGCGCAACTCCAATTGCCGCGCTGATGGTCAGCTGGTGTTCTGGGCTGATTGCCATCGGCTTGAGCAGCGACTGACGGATCCGGGCGACCACCAGTGCGGCTCCGTCGTCATCTGCCCCCGAGAGCATCACGACGAACTCGTCACCGCCGAGCCTTGCCGCGGACGGCTGCCCGGTATCGGCCCGCCCTACGACGTCATGACGGCTGCGGATTACCTCCGCGATGCGCCGCGCAGCTTCGCGCAGCACGGAGTCGCCTGCTTCGTGCCCGTACCGATCGTTGACTTCCTTGATGCGGTCGAGATCAATGAAGATGGCCGCCACGGGATTCGCGGGGGTTGCTGCTGCCAGCATGGCGGCCATCACGCTGCTCAGATGGTGGCGATTCGGTAGCCCAGTCAGCGAGTCATGCAGGCCGAGGTGCGCAAGTTTGGCCTGGGCTCGGTTCAGCTGGGCCGATTCGACGTCATATGCGAGCAGTTGCGCCGCCTCCAGGTCAGCGTCTGTCCAGGGCGGGCTCGAGCCGCTGACTTGCTGCAGCCAGGTGTCGAACGACTTCCGGGGATTGATCAATCCACTGGTGCCGGCGTGCGGATCCCCCAGCCAGCGGAGTTGCTGCGGCCGGTCTCGCCGGAACCAGACCACGAAGTCATCCGGCGTGCCGAGCGCGACGAACAAGCAGCCGGCCGCACCGAGAGAGTCAGCCGTCGATTGCCGCAAGCGGTCGGTGGCCCAGGTCGCGTCGCGGGGCCGGGCGTCGCGGATTTCGCGCGTGAGTCTTCGCACGGCATCCTCGGGTGGCGCCGCGCCAATCGACTGGTACTGCCCGTCCACACATGCCGCCGCGCCGTCTGCCCGGCAGAGCTTCAGCAGGTCGTCGGCAGCCGATCGGAGTCCCTCGGCAACAGCGGGCGCGCTCTGCATCACCGCCCTGAGCCGGGTCCGGATAGCTTCGCGGCCGGCGGCATCGTGCAGTCTGGTGATCTGTTCGGCTGCCCAGACTTGCAATTTTGCCTGCAGGACAAGCAGTTCACACGACCTACGCCTCGAGCGCGAGAGCCATCGAGGCTTTTCAGAAATGCACGAGACGAGCCTTATCAGCCGGCCCCCGTCGGCCATGGAGAACGAAATGCTTGCTGCTGTCTTCATATTGCGCATGTATTCGAGGTGGAAGCGGGAGACGCTCCGCAGCGCAGCGCGGCTCAGGTCGAGACTCGTCCCGGCCATGCGTGGCGATGCGATCAAGGCGACGTCGCCTTCGTCGACGTCGGGTATGTAGCGCGACGCTTTGCGGATGTAAATCTGGCGGGCTTGGGGCGGAATATCGCTCGCCGGAAAATGATGCCCGAGGTATCGAACCAGTCCTGGACGGCGATCCTCGGCGACGATCTCTCCGTGCTCGTCTTCATGGAACCGGTAGACCATCGCACGGTCGAATCCGGTCAACTCGCGCACTGCGCTCGCAATGGCCGCCTCGACCTCGGGCACGCTCGCCGCCTCGCTGATCTCCTGTGAGGCATACAGAACCGGAACGAGATTGGCTTGATCATCCCCGTGGGCCCTCTCGATTTCGATGACGATCTGGCCGCCGACTTGATGCAGAATCACATCGACCTTGCCGTCGAATGCAGCCGCCAGACACATGCCATACAGATCGGGCGACGAAGGCCGGTAGCCAGTCTGCTCGATCGCCTGCTCAAGCCGCTGGTGTTCATCGGGGGCGAAGATGCTCAGCACCGGAGAATCGAAGAGCTGATCCGGCTGCACCCCGATCAGGTCGGCAGTGTTGGCGCTGGCGTAGGTGATGCGGCGATCTCGCAGATCGGCGGCAACCAGCGCTCCATGGGCTTGAATTCGGCCGGACAGGTGCAGCTGCTCACTCGCGCAATCGTCCAGCGCCTGCTTGTTGGGATGCGCTCGGGCGGTCATCAGACCGCTCCCGGCGCGGGATCCGCAGCGATCAGGTCAAACAACATCAAAGAGTCCAATCCTTTCAGCATCGGACTGGATATAGATTTCGAGTCGAACGGGCAAAGATTTTACAGGCGCTGTCACGTGTAATGCGGCGCATTGCGCGCGGTCGTTCACCAAGCCCTGACGCGCTAATCGGCCAGCAGGCCCTTGGCGATGTGGGTCACCTGGACCTCGTTGCTGCCGGCGTAGATCATCAGCGACTTGGCGTCGCGGGCCAGCTGCTCCACCCGGTACTCGGCCATGTAGCCGTTGCCGCCGAACAGCTGCACGGCGTCCATCGCGACGTCGGTGGCGGCCTCCGAGGTGTACAGCTTGATCGCCGACGCTTCGGCCAGCGTCAGCGGATTGTCCGAATTCTGCCGCTCGATGATGTGAAAGACCATGTTCTGCACGTTCATTCGGGCGACTTCCATCTTGGCCAGCTTCAGCTGGATCAGCTGGAACTGGCCGATGTTCTTGCCCCACAGCGTGCGCGTCTTGGCGTAATCGACGCACAGACTGTGGCATTCGTTGATGATGCCCAGGGCCATCATCGCGATCCCAACCCGTTCGGCGGAGAAGTTGGCGCGGGCGCTTTCCCGGCCGTCGCCGCCGCCGTGCTCTTCGCTCTCCCCCAGCAGCCGGTCGGGGGTGAGCCGCACGTTGTCGAAGAACAGCTCGCCCGTCGGCGAGGACATCATGCCCATCTTCTTGAACGGCTTGCCCTGCGTCAGGCCCTCCATGCCCGCGTCGAGCACGAACACCAGCACGGGACGGTTGCGCTTGTCTAGCGACGCGTCACCCTCGTCCAGCTTGGCGTACACGATCAGCACGTCGGCGAACGGCCCGTTGGTGATGAACGTCTTCTGTCCGTTGAGGATGTAATCTTCACCGTCGCGTTTGACGTGAGTCTTCATGCCGCCGAACGCATCCGAGCCCGAGTCGGGTTCCGTGATGGCCCACGCCGCGATCTTCTCCAGCGTCATCAGCTCGGGCAGCCAGCGCTCCTTCTGGGCCAGGGTGCCGCGGCTCATGATCGTCGTCGCACCCAGGCCGAGGCTGACGCCGACCGTGCTCAGCAACCCGATGCTGACCCGGGCGACCTCGGAGACCAGCACCGCGACCATGGAAGCTTGAGCACCCTGGCCGCCCATTCCGCCGCCCGAATCGTCCGAGCTGTCCGGCTTTTGGTCGCCGGACCGCTCGCGGTCGAGCATCTTCTTGACCGCTTCGGCGGCCATCGCGTCAAGCCCGAACTGGTTGAACAGCTTGCGCGCGATGGGATACGGCGACAGCTGACCGCTTTCCAGTTCGTCCAGGTTCGGCCGGATCTCCTTGTCGACGAACTGGCGAACCGCGTCCCGAACCATCAGGTCGGTGTCGGACCACTCAAACATGGGTTCAGCGCTCGGCGCGCTGGTAGGCCGTGACCACGGCCGCCCCGCCCAACCCGATGTTGTGCTGCAGCGCGGCGGACACGTTGTCGACCTGACGCTTGTCGGCGGTGCCGCGCAACTGCCAGGTCAGCTCCGAGCACTGCGCCAGCCCGGTGGCGCCCAGCGGGTGGCCCTTCGAGATCAGCCCGCCCGAGGGGTTGACCACCCAGCGTCCGCCGTAGGTGGTCTGGTTGTCGTCGACCAGCTTGGGCGCCTCGCCCTCGCCGCACAGGCCCAGCGCCTCGTACAGCAGCAGCTCGTTGGCCGAGAAGCAGTCGTGCAACTCGATGACCTGGAAGTCATCCGGGCCCAGCCCGGACTGTTGGTAAACCTTTTGCGCGGCTTGAACATTCATGTCGTAGCCGATGATGTTGCGGGCGCTGCCGTCGAAGGTGGACGCGAAGTCGGTGGTCATCGCCTGCCCGACGATCTCCACGGCCTGCCCGGCGAGGTCGTGGCGGGCCACGTAGTCCTCGCTGGCCAGCACCACCGCGGCCGAGCCGTCGGAGGTCGGCGAGCACTGCAGCTTGGTGAGCGGGTCGGAGATCATCTTGGCGGCCAAGATGTCGTCGAGGGTGTACTCCTCCTGGAACTGCGCGTACGGGTTGTTGACCGAATGCTTGTGGTTCTTCAGCCCGATCTTGGCGAAGTGCTCGGCGGTGGTGCCGTACTTCTTCATGTGCTCGCGGCCGGCCGCGCCGAACATCCAGGGCGCCACCGGAAAATGAAACTCGTCAATCTCGTTCAAGGCCTTGACGTGCTTGCCGAGCGGCGATTCACGGTCCTCGGCGCCGCCGGCCAGCGCGCCGGGCTGCATCTTCTCGAAGCCCAGTGCCATCACACAGTTCGCCAGACCGCCCCGGATGGCCTGCGCGCCCAGGTACAGCGCCGTGGACCCGGTGGAGCAGTTGTTGTTGACGTTGACGATCGGGATGCCCGTCATGCCCAGCTCGTACATGGCGCGGTTTCCGGAGGTGGAGTCACCCGAGCAGTAACCGACGAAGCCCTGCTCGATCTCGGAGTAGTCGACACCGGCGTCCTGCAGCGCGTTGGTTCCTGATTCCTTGGCCATCTGGGGGTAGTCCCAGCCTTCGCGGCGGCCCGGCTTCTCGAACTTGGTCATGCCGACGCCGACCACGTAAACCTTGTTAGACATAACGCCCCTTCTGCTTTCTGGGCTTGCTTGACACCCGTCTAGTCGGCAGCTTAGCCCCTGCGCCAGCCCGCGTGAGATGCGTACGCTCGAAAGCATGAAGGCAACGGTTACCCCCGAAGCCGCCAACGCCGTCTCCGACATCGCCCGGCGCCACGGGCTCTCCCGCGAAGCCGTGCTGGCCATGCTGTTCGCCCTGCACGTTGGCGGCGGCACCATGGCCCAGTTCGACATCCCCGAGCTCGGGGGCTCCGGGCAATGGATGCGGGGCGGGATGACGATGGTCGGCAACATGTTCGACAACGCGCTCAAAGCGCGCGTCGACGCGCTGTGCAACGAATTGGCGCAACTGCTCGCCACCACGACGGTGTTTCCGCCTTCGTCGGCCCAGGGGGCCGGGTTCACCTCGGGCAACTGGTGGCCGGCCGACCTCGGCGTGCCCAGTTCGGCGGGCGGCCAGAACGACGCGCGCTATGCCGTCTTCCCCAGCACCCGGCGCCTGGCCATCCAGATCAACGGCTTCACAAGGGTTTTCGACACCGGCGAGCATCAGATCGGCGGTGTTCAGCAACAGCAGGGCGGCGGCTATGGCTCGGTGAGCTTCACCAGTCAGTTCGGCACCTTCGACGTGTCAAGCCTGCGCGAGCTGGGCGCGCGGCAGGTGGCCGAAACCCCGGCGTCGGCGCCGGTGGCGCCGCAAGCCTCGCAGCACCAGTCGCAGCATCAGTCCCCGCCGGCGCAGTCGGCCGCGCCGCAACCTCAGGCAGCGGAGGCTCCGCCGCCCGCTTCCGCCCCCGGCGGGTCCGGGGATCCGGGCGCCATCATCGCGGCCATCGAATCGCTCGCCGGGCTGCACGAGCGCGGCATCCTGTCCGACGAGGAGTTCGCCACGAAGAAGGCCGAACTGCTGGCGCGGCTCTGACCTAGAGCCCCTTATAACGTGGCCGGGCGGATCACCACCACCGGCTTGGTCCCGGCACCCTCGTCGCGCAGCAATGCGATCACCCGGCCGTCCGCGTCGGCGGCGGCGTAGATGCCGTCGGGGCCGGCCTCGATACCGGCCACAGCCAGAGGTCTGCCGTGGCCGGTGGCCTCGGCCTCGGCCGGGCTGAGGTCGCGGCGCGCGAACATCAGCAGGCAGGCCTCATCGAGGGTCAGCGACAGGCGCGGCCGCTCGGCCAGCTCGTCGAGCGCAAACGCCTGACCCAGTCCGAAGCGCCCGACCCGGGTGCGCCGCAGCGCCGTCAGATGCCCACCGACCCCAAGCGCAGCACCGAGATCGCGGGCCAGCGCGCGGATGTAGGTGCCCGACGAGCAGTCGACCTCGACATCGAGATCGACGAGTTGTTCGTGAGGCCGGATGGCCAGTAGCTCGAACCGGTCGATGCGCACCGGGCGCGCCGGCAGTTCGACGGTGTGCCCCTCACGGGCCAGCCGGTACGCGCGCTGGCCGTCGACCTTGATCGCGCTGACCGCCGACGGCACCTGCTCGATGTCGCCGCGCAGCCCCGCCATCGCCTCGCCGATGCCCTCAGCGGTGACGTGATCGGCTGAAACCGATTGCAGTAGTTCACCTTCGGCGTCCTCGGTGGTGGTGGTCTGGCCCAGCCGGATGGTGGCGGCATACGACTTGGACGTCGCGGTCAGCAGGCCGAGGATCTTGGTGGCGCGCTCCACCCCGATCACCAGCACGCCGGTGGCCATCGGGTCCAGCGTGCCCGCGTGCCCCACCTTCCTGGTGGAAAAGATCCGCCGGCACCGCCCCACCACGTCGTGACTGGTCATCCCGGCGGGCTTGTCGACGACGACTATCCCGGGTTCGACGCCCGCGCTCACAGCACGATCGCGGTCAGCACCAGCCCGCGCTCGACCGACCAGCGACCGCGCAACGCGGTCAGCGGCGGGCCCGTCAGCGGCTCCGGGTCGATAAGGATCTTGGAGACGAAGGTCCCCGCGCCCGCCCGAGCGGGATCGACGTCGAATACGATGTGCGCATCCTCGAAACCCAGCCAGCGCTTGGTCAGCGGGAACCACGCCTTGTACGTTGCTTCCTTGGCGCAGAACAGGATTCGGTCCCAGTGCAGGCCGCCGGGCAACGCGGCGATCTCGTGGCTCTCCTCCTTGAGCGCGATCGCGTCCAGCACACCCTGCGGCAACACGTCGTGCGGCTCGGCGTCGATGCCCACCGAGCGCACCGCGGTCCCGCGACCCACCACCGCGCCGCGGTAGCCGGTGCAGTGGGTGAGGCTGCCGACCACGCCGTCGGGCCACAAGGGTTCGCCCTTGTCGCCCTTGAGGATCGGCACCGGCGGCACGCCGAGCTCTTCCAGCGCGATGCGGGCGCAGTGCCGGACGGTGATGAACTCGTTGCGCCGCTTGGCAACCGACTTGGCGATCAGCGGCTCTTCGTCGGGCAGCGGGGCCAGCTCCGGCGGGTCGGAATACAGCTCCGCGTAGGCCAGGTCCTGCGGTGCCGTGTCGGGCAGCACGGACGGCACCAGCATGCCGGCCGTCATTGAGATTGCCGTTGCCGGATTCGTTCGCGGACCTGCGCGCTCTGCCGCTTCATCTCGGGGGTGACCTCGAAGTGACCACCGAAGGCGTTGAGGTCACCCGGCTTGTACTGCGGGTCGGGCAGCACCTGGCGCAGCCAGCTGGGCGGCTTGCGGCGCCGCCACTCGCGCGGGTAACCCACCGACACCTCTTCGAAGCGCACGTCGTCGTACCAGGTGGTGCGCGGAATGTGCAGGTGCCCGTAGACCGAACAGACGGCGTTGTAGCGGGTGTGCCAGTCGGCGGTCTTGGTGGTGCCGCACCACAGCGCGAATTCCGGGTAGTACAGCGCGTCGCAGGGCTCGCGCACCATCGGGAAATGGTTCACCAGCACGGTCGGTGTCATCCAGTCGAGCTGTTCGAGGCGGGCGCGGGTGCTGGCCAGCCGTTCGCGGCACCAGGCCTCCCGGGTCGGGTAGGGCTCGGGCGAGAGCAGGAATTCGTCGGTGGCCACGATGTTGCGCTGCCGCGCGATGGCCATGCCCTCGGCTTTGCTGGTCGCCCCCGCCGGCAAGAAGCTGTAGTCGTACAGCAGGAACATCGGCACGATCGTGGCCGGGCCGCCCCGCTCGGTCCACACCGGATATGGGTGCTCGGGGCTGACCACGCCCATCTCGTCGCACATGTTGACGAGGTAGTCGTAGCGGGCGCGGCCGAAGATCTGTACCGGGTCGCGGGTGGTGGTCCACAGCTCGTGATTGCCCGGCACCCAGATGACCTTGGCGAACCGTTTGCGCAGCAGATCCAGCGTCCAGCGGATCTCGTCGGTGCGTTCGGCGACGTCACCGGCGACGATCAGCCAGTCCTCCGGCGACGACGGGTGCAGCGACTCGGCCACGGGCTTGTTGCCGACGTGACCGGTGTGCAGGTCGGAGACCGCCCACAGGGTCGGCTGTCCGCCGTTGTTCGCCTCCACGATCAACCACCCTAATGATTCGGTCGCATATCCGCGGATCAGCACCCCTCCGCCGGCTAGAACAGGTTCCAGTATTGGCTGTGACGCCGGCCACGCGACTTGTATAGTCCGGGCAGGGAACGGCTCGTTCAGTCCCAGGCAGGGGGCATCATGTTGACCAGGCTGCGCCTGATCGGAGCGTTCGGTGCGCTCCTCACGGCGGTCATCGGGGGCACGGTGGGTTGGTACGGCGCACCGGCCGCCCCGACCGGGGGCGGGACCGTCGATCTGCGGTCGACCGCCCTGCCGATGGAGACGCCGGAAACCACGATGAAGAGCCCGATCGTGGCGACCACCGACCCACGGCCGTTCGACGCGTGCGAGGACATCCCCTTCGACGTGATCCAGCGCCTCGGGCTGGGCTTCACCCCGCCCGAGCACGAGGACGGCCTGCGCTGCCACTTCGACGCGGGCAACTACCAGCTGGCCGTGGAGCCGATCATCTGGCGCACCTACGCGGCGAGCCTGCCCGCCGACGCGGTCGAGACCACCATTGCGGGCCACCGCGCGGCGCAGTACTGGGTGGAAAAGCCGACCTATCACAACAGCTTTTGGTTCTTCTCCTGCATGGTGGTGTTCAAGACCAGCTACGGCGTGATCCAGCAGGCGCTGTACTACTCGACGGTCTACTCCAATCCCGAGGTCGACTGCATGTCCACAAACCTGCAGCGCGCCAACGACTTAGCGCCCTACTACAAGTTCTAGTGGTAGCCGTTCACCCGGCGGAGCCCCGGCTGCGCACGCTCACCGAGTTCGGCGGACAGTTCGCCGGAAACGCCCTCGGCAGGATGCTCGGCCTGCCGCGCCCGACCTCCCGCTACACCGTGAGCAGTGTCCGCGTCCCGATGCGCGACGGCATCGGGTTGGTCGCCGACCACTACGCGCCCGCTGTGCCGACTGGGACGAGCCCGGCCGGGACCGTGCTGGTCCGCGGGCCGTACGGGCGCGGGTTCCCGTTCGCGTTGATCTTCGCCAGGCTTTACGCGGCCCGCGGCTACCACGTGGTGCTACAGAGCGTGCGCGGGACATTCGGGTCGGCCGGCGAGTTCGAGCCGATGGCCAACGAGGCCGCCGACGGCGCCGACACCGCGGCGTGGCTGCGTCAGCAGCCGTGGTTCACCGGCCGGTTCGCCTCCATTGGAGTGTCCTACCTGGGATTCACCCAGTGGGCGCTGCTGGCGGATCCACCGCCGGAACTGGCGGCGGCCGTGATCACCGCGGGCCCGCACGACATGCTGGCCTCGGTGTGGGGCACCGGTTCGTTCGCCGTCGGCGACTTCCTGGGCTGGAGCGACATGGTCGCCCACCAGGAGGAACCGCGCATTCGGTCCGGGATCCGGCAGATGCGGTCCCCGCGCGTCGTGGCGCGCGCGGCCGCCGGGCTGCCGATCGGCGCCTCGGCGCGGACACTGCTCGGCCAGGGCGCGCCGTGGTTCGAATCGTGGCTGGAACACGAGGACTCCGACGCCGAGTTCTGGGCCCGGATGCGCCACCCGGCCGCGCTGGACCGCGTCGAGGTGCCGGTGCTGCTGCTGGGCGGCTGGCAGGACATCTTCCTGCGTCAGACACTGCAGCAATACCGGCACCTGCGGGACCGCGGCGTCGACGTCGCGCTGACGATGGGCCCGTGGACGCACACCGAGCTGCTCACCAAGGGGCTGGCCATCAGCGCCCGGCAAACACTGGACTGGTTGGGCACCCACCTCGGCGGCGCGCCGTCGCGGCGTGCGAGCCCGGTCAATGTTTTCGTGGGCGGACACGGCTGGCGTGACCTGCCGGACTGGCCTCCGGCCACCACGGATCGCTCGTTGTATCTGCAGCCCTGGGGCTACCTGGCCGAGAGTGCGCCGGACGCGGGGTCCGCCCCGGCGACATTCCGTTTTGACCCCGCCGACCCGACGCCCACCCTCGGCGGCCCGTTGCTGTCCACCGACAGCGGTTACGTCGACGACAGCCGGCTCGCCCGGCGCCCCGACGTGCTCGCCTTCACCGGGGCCACCCTCACCCACGACCTGTGTGTGTTCGGGAACCCGGTCATCGAGCTGGCGCACACCGCGGACAATCCCCACGCCGACCTGTTCGTCCGGGTCAGCGAGGTTGACGCCGACGGCCGGTCCCACAATGTCAGCGAGACCTACCGCCGCCTCGGTCCCGCGCAGGACATCGTCAGCATTGAGCTCGACGGGATTGCCCACCGCTTCAAGGGCGGCTCACGCATCCGCGTCCTGATCGCCGGCGGGTGGTTCCCCCGCTACGCGCGCAACCTCGGCACCGGGGAAGCGACACTGACCGCCCGCGAGCTGAAGCCGACGACGCATTCGGTGCACTTCGGGCGTTCCCGGCTGGTATTGCCCGCCGGTTCAGCCGACGGCATCGCGGACCCGGGCCGCGACATCGCATAGCGCCGCGTCGTCGTGCACCGGCGCCGCCAACTCGGGGCACAACGGTAAGGGCACCCAGCTGGTGCAGCCCGCGTACTCGGGGAGACGGTCGAGGCGCACCGGCTCGGTCAGTGGAATCGCCTGGACGATCAGCACCGCCAGCTTGTGTTTGGGCCGGAAGTCGAGCCGGTCGGCACGCACCGACTCGGCGGTCCAGATATGCAGGTCCTCGATGAGGCCCAGCTTCTCCGGCCGGTTAACTGGAAGTGCCGCAACAACTTTCGCTGCTGCTCGCACGACCAGGTGGTCGTCGTCGCTGTCGGCGACGGCCGCGTCGAGCAGGGCTCGGTGCTCGGGCCGGACCCGCTCGGCGTGGCTGTGCGCGACCGTCGGGAACAGCAGGAACTCCTGGGCCGCCACCTCGAACCGCTTCTCGCCGATCCCGCCCTTGCGTAACAGCACACGCTGACGCCCGTCGAGGAGCGCGTGCACGACCGCGCTCCACTCCTTGAGGGCGGGGTATGTCATCTGCTCAGCCGGGCGATTACCTCGGGACGCCGCAGCGGCGGGACGGTCTTGGGCGGCTGGCGCCGGGGCGGCAGGGTGCTCAGCAATCTTGTGGTGGTCGCGGTGACCTCGGCGACGGCGGCCTCGAACGCGTGCTCGTTGGCGGCCGACGGGCGGGTGATGCCGCTGACCTTGCGGACGTATTGACGCGCGGCGGCCGCGATCTCTTCGTCCGTCGCGGCGGGCTGCAACCCGCGAAGTTCGGTGATGTTACGGCACATGGTTACCACGATAGGGCGCGGTGCGCGCGTCTCCATCGCGTTGACTCTGCGCCTACGGCGGCAAAGTGCGAGTAAGCCCCTCCCTTACCGCAGAGTCAATGCCATTACCGTGAAACCCATGAGCCGAGACATCTTGGACATCCTGCTGATCGAAACCGACGAGCGGGTGCGCACCCTGACCCTGAACCGGCCGCAGTCGCGCAACGCGCTGTCCGCGGCGCTGCGCGACCTGTTCTTCGGTGCACTGGCCGACGCCGAGACCGACGAGGACGTCGACGTCGTCATCGTCACCGGCGCGGACCCGGTGTTCTGCGCGGGGCTGGACCTCAAGGAGCTGGGCGGGCAGTCGGCGCTGCCGGACATCTCGCCGCGCTGGCCGTCGATGACCAAGCCGGTGATCGGCGCCATCAACGGCGCCGCGGTCACCGGCGGGCTGGAGCTGGTGCTGTACTGCGACGTCGTGATCGCCTCCGAGCAGGCCCGCTTCGCCGACACCCATGCGCGGGTGGGGCTGCTGCCGACCTGGGGGCTGTCCGTGCGGCTGCCGCAGAAGGTGGGGGTGGGTATGGCCCGACGGATGAGCCTCACCGGCGACTACCTCTCGGCCGCCGACGCGCTGCGCGCCGGCCTGGTCACCGAGGTGGTGCCGCACGACCAATTGCTGCCGACGGCGCGCGCCGTGGCGGCGTCGATCGTCGGGAACAACCAGGATGCGGTGCGGGCGCTGCTCGCGTCCTACCACCGCATCGACGAGTCGCAGACCAGCGAGGGCCTGTGGCTGGAAGCCATGGCGGCCAGGCAGTTTCGGACCAGCGGCGACGACATCGCCGCCAACCGCGAGGCCGTGCTGGCACGCGGACGTTCGCAGGTGCGTTAGTACGGCGGCACTACGCAGGTGTCGCCGTCGCCAGCCCGATATGACGGCAGCCGTCCAACAGGCGGTGGTCGTAGGTGACGAACACGGTCAAGTCCTGCCTGATGCGGGTTGCGGCCGCAAGGTGTATCGCGTCCAGTGATCGCAGGGTGGGTGGGCCAATGGTTTCAGCCAACGCGATAACCGGTTCAGTCAGCGGAATGATGTCCAGTCCGTCGAGGAGGAAGCGGGCACGTTCCGCGAGTCCTGATTCCCCGTATCTGGCAACAACTCTCATCAATTCGACGCGGCCGAGCGCGCTCGTGGCCGCGTACTCGCCTTGGCCGCTTTGGTCGACGAGCCATGCCCTAAGCCCCGGCGTCTCAGGCTCCGCGATGAGCAGCTTCGTCAGGGCCGACGTGTCGAAGTAGATCACGGCTCGTTGCGCATCTCATCGAGGACGTCGGACAGATTACGCGTACGGACATCCGCTGGTGCGGCCGTTACGTCCAGCAGGTTCTGTGGACGGCGCGCCGGAATGAGGGCGCCGGCATCGACCAAGGTCTCACGCGCGCGTGTCGCAGCGCGCACAGGGACCAGCCTTGCCACGAGCCGTCCGTTATTGGTGACGCCGAGTTCCTCGCCGGCTTCGACGCGCGCCAGGTATCGCGATGCATGCTGTCGCAGCTCTCGGACTCCGATTTCCTCCATCCCGCCACAGTAGCACCACATGTGCTACCGGGACGTTACTCGGCGAGAACTACGCTGTCGTACCCCTGGCGCACTCTGGCGTGAAAACACAGAGGAAGGACCGGCTATGTGCTGGCAATGCGATCATCCCGACGCCACGGTTGACGACTATCTCGATACTGTGCGGGCCAAGATCGACAAAAATGGCTGGGCCGTGCAATACATCGAGAGCGACCGGCGCCCCTTCGCCTACACGATCGGCTTGCATGCCCGGGGACTCGCTGAGCTCATAATCACCGGGGTCAGCCCCCAGCGAGCGGGGCTGATGCTGAACACCGTGGCCGAATACTGCGTGGACACGGTGCAGCCGTCGCCGGGCGAGACCATGATGTTGCCCGACTGCAGCATCGAATTCGTTCACGTCACCCGACCCGATGTACACCTGGCGCACGCGGTCAACATTTACGGCGCAGGAGTTTGCGCACTGCAGTTGGTCTGGGTCGATGATCGGGGGCATTCGCCCTGGTGTCCCGATTTCGACGACGGTCGCGGCAGCCAGCCCGTGCTCGGCAGCCGCGCACTCCGGAGACCTGGTTGACGGGCGAGGCGCCGGCTCAGCGAATACGCTTCTCGGTCACGCTGTCGAAGAAGCACACCTCCTGGCGGTGCGGCACGATCGACAACGAATCCCCTACCGCCACCGCGGTGCGCCGGTCGGTGCGGAACACGATGCGTTGGGCGAGTTGCTCGACAGGCATTGCGTAGACGAAGGATTCGAAGCCAAGCTCCTCGACGAGTTCGACGCGAACGGTCAAAGCTCCGGCAGTGTCTGCCGGTACGACATCCCAGGACTCTGGCCGGACCCCGACCAGCACCCGATCCGCGCGGGGAACAGGTATCGACAGGACGGCCGCGTCGATCAGGTTCATCGCCGGCGCCCCGATGAACGTGGCGACGAACGTGTTGACCGGGTCGTCGTAGAGCGCCCGCGGGGTGTTGACCTGTTGCAGGACACCGTCTTTCAGAACGGCGACCCGGTCCCCCATCGTCATCGCCTCCACCTGGTCGTGGGTGACGTAGACGGTGGTGGTGCCCAGCCGTCGCTGCAATCCGGAGATCTGCGACCGGGTGCTGACCCGCAGCTTGGCATCCAGATTCGACAGCGGCTCGTCCATGCAGAACACCTGGGGTCGCCGCACGATCGCACGCCCCATCGCCACCCGCTGCCGCTGTCCGCCGGAGAGCTTGGACGGCTTGCGGTCCAGCAGCGCGGTCAGTTCCAGCATCTCGGCGACCTCGAGCACCCGCTTGTGGGTGTCGGCGCGCGACATGCCGTGGTTGCGCAACGCGAACCCCATGTTCTGCGCCACCGTCATATTGGGGTAGAGCGCATAGTTCTGGAACACCATCGCGACGTCGCGCGCCCGCGGCGGCAGGCGCGTGACATCCGCGTCGCCGATCGTGATACGCCCGCTCTCAACCGATTCCAGGCCCGCGAGCATCCGTAGCGTGGTGGACTTGCCGCACCCCGACGGGCCGACGAGGACGAGGAATTCCCCGTCGGCGATGTCGAGGTCCAGGCTGTCGACGGCGGGCGTGTCGGCACCCGGATAGCGGTGCGTGACTGCGTCATAACGGACTTCAGCCATGGTGCATCCCCGGCAGCTTTCGTTTGATCTGGCGGTCAAGGACGACCTGCAGTTGCTGGTCGATGTCGCTGAAGGTGGTGGTCACGTCGGAGCCCTTCAGTCCGATGGATTCCAGGCCCGAAGAGATGATGCGGTCGGCACCGGGCAGGAAGACGCGCGCGTAGTCCTGCGGGCGGGTGTGCGGCAGCTGGTCTTCGGCCACCCGGGCGCGCGGGTTGTCGGCGAGATATTGCTGCTGGCTCGGGTCACCCACGACGGACTTCCGGACGGCGAGATAGCCGGTGCGCTGGCTGAAATAGGCCGTGCTGGCCGGGCTGGTGACGAACGCGATGAACTTGAGCGCGTTGAGCTTTCGTTCGTCGGAGAGCTTGGCGGGAATCGCCAGCCCGGCACCACCCGTCGGGCAGCCCGGCGCCCCGCCTGGCCCGACGGGCAACGGCGCGACACCGAAGTCGAACCTGGCGGCGTTGCTGATGCCGACCAGGGCACCGGTGGACGCCACCGTCGAGGCCAGGATCCCGGTGGCGAACTCGTTGGCGGTGTCGTTGGATATCGCGGCGTAACCGTGGGTGTGCACGGAATCGCGCAGAAAGTTGCCTGCCGCAATGGTTTCCGGGTGGGTGAACGTCAAGGTCCATTTGTCGGAGTAGGCGCCGCCGAACGCCCAGTTCGGTCCTTCGAACGTCCAGGATATCGATTGGGCGTTGGCCCAGCCGTGCGCCGATCTACCGATCGCCGACGACGCGTTGCAGCCGCGGACCCCAGTCGCCGAACTCCTGCCACGTCGTCGGTCCGCGGTCCGGCAGCCCGGCCGCGTCCCAGTCGGGCCTGTTGTAGTAGAACAGCGGCGTCGAGCGCGCGTACGGCAGCGCGTAGTGCCGGCCGTCGAATTCGTAGTCGGCCAGCAGCGAGTCGACGTAGTCGCCCGCGTCGATTCCCACCTGACCGAACAGGTCGTCCAGTGGGGCGATCACGCCGGACAGCGCGAAATGGAACCACCAGATATCGTCCAGCACAACGACGTCGGGCACATCGGTGCCGATGAGCGCGGCGTTGAACTTCTGCGCCACCTCGTCGTAATTCTGGCCCGCGTCGATCAGCTTCACCGGCAGCTCGGGGAACTGGTTGCCGAACCGGGCGATGAGTTCCTTTTCGACGGCGGTGGACTGGCCGGGGTGGTTGGACCAGAACGCGATGGGTCCCGGGCCGGATTTCACCGCGGTGCCGCCGCCCATGCCCGCACAGCCGGTGGTCAGCCCGGCCAGCGCGAGAAACGTTCTGCGATTCATGTCAGCCCTTGACCGCGCCCGACGTCAGGCCCTTGATCATCTGCCGTTGCAAGCCAATGAAGATGAGCAGGACGGGCAGCATCGCCAGCAGCGTCACCGCCATCACCGGTCCCCAGTTCGTCAGGCCCTCGGCCTGTTGCAGGAAGGTCAGCCCGACCGGCAGCGGCGCCACCGATTCGTCGTCGGCCATCAGGAACGGCCACAGGTATTCGTTCCATTCGTTGACCACCGTGATGACGCCGAACGCCACCATGGTCGGCCCCGACATCGGCAACACGACCCGTCCCAACAGCTGCCACCAGCGCGCCCCGTCCATCCGCGCCGCCTCGATGACTTCGGCGGGCAGCGACAGGAAATGGTTGCGCATCAGGAAGGTTCCGAACGCGACACCGGCGAGGGGCAAGATGATGCCGGGAAAGGTGTTGCGCAGCCCGATTTGGGAGATCAACGCGTAGTTGGAGATCACGGTGATCTGGTTGGGCACCATCAACGCCGCGATGATCGCCAGGAACACCGCCGTCTTGCCGGGGAACTCGACGAACACCAGGCCGAACGCGCTGAGCACGCCGAGGACGAACTTCACCGCGGCCAGCGACGACGTGAGGATCACCGAGTTGCGCAGGTACGTCCAGAACGGGATCTGATGGGTGGCGATCGTGTAATTCTGCGGATGCCAACGCGGCGGCCACCAGGTGGTCGGCTGCGAATAGACGTCGGGCTGCTCCTTGAATGACGTGAAAAACACGAACAACAGCGGTCCGGCGATCAGCAGCACCACCATCGCCATCGCTGCGTAGCCGAGCAACCGCGCGCCCCTCACTGACGCAACTCCCGATCCATCACCCGCACCTGGAAGTACGTGATGGCCAGCAGGACCAGGAACATGATGGAGGCGACGGCGGCGCCGTAGCCGGCCCGGAAGTTCCGGAAGGTCTCCAGGTACACCTGGAACACCATGGTCGTGGTCCCGGTGCCCATCGGCCCGCCCCGGGTCATGACGTTGATGACGTCGAACACCTGCAGCGAGTTGATCAGCACGGTGATCGACAGGAAGAACGTCGTCGCGCGCAGCTGGGGCATCAGTACCCGGCGGAAGGTGGACCATCGGCTGGCACCGTCGATTTCGGCCGCCTCCAACAGGTCTCGGCGCACCCCCTGCAGCGCGGCCAGGTAGATGACGAAGGTGTAGCCGAGGTTCTTCCAGATGTAGGTCACCGTCACCATGAACATCGCCCAGTGCGGGTCCTGGTAGAAGTCGGGCACCCCCGCTGCAGGGCCCCCGATGCGGTGCAGCAGGTCTTGGATCAGACCGAAGTGCGGGTCGAAGACGAACTGGGCCGCCAGCCCGACCGCGGCGCCCGAGATCACGAACGGCGCGAACACCGTCGAGCGCACGAAGTTGCGGCCGCGCAACGGCTGATCGAGCAGCATGGCCAGCACCAACCCCAGCACCATCGACCCGATCACCGCCGCCACGGTGAACACCGCGGTGTTGAGCACGATCTGGCGGGTGTCCGACCGGGTGAACCACTCCACGTAGTTCGAAAACCCGATGAACTGGGCCCGGGGGTCGGAGATGTTCCAGTCGAAGAACGACAGCCGGATGTTGTCGGCCAGCGGGCGATAGATGAAGACCAGCAACAACGTCAGGTTGGGGCCCACCAGGACGACGAACAGCGCGTAATCGCGCCACGAACGCTGCCGGGTCCGCCGCGTCGTCGTCACCGTTACCGGCGCGAGTCAGCCAAGCGCCGCGCGCAGGGAGGCGACGGCGTCTTCGATCGACCCCGACGTGGAGTAGCCGGCGGCCAGCCGATGACCTCCGCCGCCGAACGCCGACGCGACCGCGGCGAGATCCACCTCGCTCTTGGCCCGCATCGACACCGACCACTGTTGCGGCTCAACCTCTTTGAACACCGCCGCCACCTCGGCCTGCTGGGTGGTGCGCACGATGTCGACGATGCTCTCGACTTCCTCGGGCCGCGAGCGGACCCACTGTTCATGGTCGACGACGGCGTACACCAGCCCACGCCCCGCGGCCGCGTCGGGCAACAATTGCGCCGAGCCCAGCACCCGGGACAGCAGCGGAAGCCACACGAACGGGTGGCTGTCGATCAGTGTCCGGCTGATCGCGGCGTTGTCCACGCCGAGGTCGACGAGCCGCGCCGCCAGCCGAAGGGCACGGGCGCTGGCCCAGCGGAACGATCCGGTATCGGTCGTCAGCCCGGCGTAGATGCAGTGCGCGACGTCGGCGTCGATGGGCTTCCCCCACGCGTCGAGCAGGTCGGCAACCATCATCGTGGTGGAATCGGCCGCCACGTCGACGAAGTTCGCGGTGCCGAACAGTTCGTTGGAGGCATGATGGTCGATGACCAGCAACTGATGCCCCGGCCCGGCCAGGTCGCCGAGGGCACCGAGTCGTTTGCGGCTCGGAACATCAACGGTGACAACCAAATCGACGTCGCGGCGCATGTCTTCGGGGCGGACCAACAGGTCACAGCCGGGCAGCGATCGTAGCGACTCGGGCAGCGCGGCGGGTGCGGCGAAGCTGACCTCGACCTCTTTTCCGCTGCGGTCCAGAACCAGGGCGACCGCCAGCCCGGCGCCGACGGTGTCGGCATCGGGGTGGACGTGACAGACGACCGCGACCGTCGCTGCGGCCGAGAGCAATTCGGCGGCGCCGGCGGCGTCAACAGACAATTCCGGTGCCCCCGCGAGGCGGGCAGCCGGGAGCTCAGTTTTCGGGTCGATAGTCGTCACCGGTGTCCTCGAGCCCGTCCAGCCCCCCAGAAGATGGTGGTGCTTCGGCCCCCCGGTCACGATATGGATCGGCGTCCCCCGCCGGCTGGGCACCCACCCGGACCCGCGCCAGATCGGCGTCGGCGGCACGGGCGCGGGCCAGCAGCTCATCCATCCGAGCCACGCTATCGGACGTCGTGTCCCGGCTGAAGGCCAGCGTGGGAGTGAAGCGCACGCCGGTGCCCGCGCCGACCATGGTGCGCAACGTGCCCTTGGCGCGGTCCAGCGCGGCTGCAGCGCCGGCGAAGTCCGGCTCGTCGTCCAGCGTGGGTCCCATCACGGTGTAGTAGACCGTAGCGTCGTGCAGGTCGGCTGTCACCTTGGCGTCGACGATGGTCACGCCGGCCAGCCCCGGATCCTTGATCTCCCGCTCGATCGCCGAGGCGACGATCGTCGCGATCCGTTTCTCCAGCCGGCGGGCCCGGGCAGCGTCAACCATGCGCACTGCGCATCAGGTGCGCTCCTTCTGGACCAGCTCGAAGGACTCGATGACGTCGCCTTCCTTGATGTCGGAGTAGCCCAGCGTCATACCGCATTCGAAGCCCTCACGGACCTCGGTGACGTCGTCCTTCTCCCGCCGCAGCGACGTGATCGAGAGGTTGTCGGAGACCACGATGTTGTCCCGCAGCAGCCGCGCCTTCGCGTTGCGGCGCACCACGCCCGACGTGATCATGCAGCCG
Source organism: uncultured Actinomycetota bacterium (assembly GCA_963758775.1). Lineage (GTDB taxonomy): Bacteria > Actinomycetota > Actinomycetes > Mycobacteriales > Mycobacteriaceae > Mycobacterium. The sequence continues at coordinate 101,987 of CAVWWU010000004.1, read as the reverse complement.
GCGATGATGCCGACCTTCGAAGACCGGAAGATCGCCCGGATCTCGGCGGTGCCGAGCTGGTTCTCCTCGTAGATCGGCTTGAGCATGCCGCGCAGGGCCTTCTCGATCTCGTCGATCGCCTGGTAGATCACCGAGTAGTAGCGGATCTCCACGCCCTCGCGGTTGGCCAGCTCGGTCGCCTTGCCCTCGGCTCGCACGTTGAACCCGATGATCACCGCATCGGAGGCCGACGCCAGGTTGACGTTGGTCTCGGTGATGCCACCGACACCGCGGTCGATGACGCGCAGCGCCACCTCGTCGTCCACCTGGATGCCCATCAGGGCCTCCTCCAGCGCCTCGACCGTACCGGCGTTGTCGCCCTTGAGGATCAGGTTCAGCTGGCTGGTTTCCTTCAGCGCCGAGTCCAGGTCCTCCAGGCTGATCCGCTTGCGCGAACGCGCCGCCAGGGCGTTGCGTTTGCGGGCGCTGCGCCGGTCGGCGATCTGCCGCGCGATGCGGTCCTCGTCGACGACCAGGAAGTTGTCACCCGCGCCGGGCACCGACGTGAAGCCGATGACCTGCACCGGACGCGACGGCAGGGCCGCCTCGATGTCCTCGCCGTGCTCGTCGACCATCCGCCGCACCCGGCCGTAGGCGTCGCCGGCCACCACCGAGTCACCGACGTGCAGCGTGCCGCGCTGAATCAGCACGGTCGCCACCGGGCCGCGACCGCGGTCCAGGTGCGCCTCGATCGCCACACCCTGGGCCTCCATGTCGGGGTTGGCCCGCAGGTCCAGGGCCGCGTCGGCGGTCAGCACGACCGCCTCCAGCAGCGCCTCGATGTTGGTGCCCTGCTTGGCGGAGATGTCGACGAACATGGTTTCGCCACCGAAGTCCTCCGCCACCAAGCCGTATTCGGTGAGCTGGCCGCGGATCTTGGCCGGGTCGGCGCCCTCCTTGTCGATCTTGTTGACCGCCACCACGATCGGCACGTCGGCGGCCTGCGCATGGTTGATGGCCTCGACCGTCTGGGGCATTACGCCGTCATCGGCCGCGACCACCAGGACGGCGATGTCGGTGGCCTTGGCGCCGCGGGCACGCATGGCGGTGAACGCCTCGTGGCCCGGGGTGTCGATGAAGGTGATCGGCCGCTCGTCGCCGTCGAGGTCGACGGTGACCTGGTAGGCGCCGATGTGCTGGGTGATGCCACCGGCCTCGCCCTCGCGCACGGTGGCGTTCCGGATGGTGTCCAGCAGTCGGGTCTTGCCGTGGTCGACGTGGCCCATCACGGTCACCACCGGCGGACGCTGTTCGAGGTCGTCTTCGCCGCCCTCGTCCTCGCCGTAGGTCAGGTCGAAGGATTCCAGCAGCTCGCGGTCTTCGTCCTCGGGACTGACGACCTGGACGACGTAGTTCATCTCGCTGCCCAGCAGCTCGAGCGTCTCGTCGCCGACCGACTGAGTGGCGGTGACCATCTCGCCCAGGTTGAACAGCGCCTGCACCAGCGAGGCCGGGTTGGCGTCGATCTTCTCGGCGAAGTCGGACAGCGACGCACCGCGGGCCAACCGGATCGTCTCGCCGTTGCCGTGCGGCAGCCGCACGCCACCGACGACCGGGGCCTGCATGTTCTCGTACTCGGCGCGTTTCGCCCGCTTGGACTTGCGGCCGCGCCGCGGGGCGCCGCCGGGACGGCCGAACGCGCCGGCGGCACCGCCGCGCTGGCCGGGACGACCGCCGCCGCCACCGCCGGGTGGGCCACCGCCGCCGGGACGTCCGCGGAAGCCGCCGGCGCTGCCTCCGGGCGCCGCACCGACGCCGCCACCGCCGCGGTAGTTACCGCCGCCGCCGTCGGAGCGGCCGCCGCCGGGCCCACCGGGCCGGCCACCGCCGGGCCGCGGAGCGCCACCGGTGCGCGCCGGGCGGGGACCGCCGGCGCCGCCGGGACGGGGCGGCATGCTGCCGGGCGACGCGCCGCCCGGGCGGGGCGCACCCGGCCTGGCCGCCCCGGGGCGGGGAGCCTGCGGGTGTGGCCGCGGGATCGGCCGATCGACCGACGGCGTCGAGGAGAACGGGTTGTTGCCGACGCGCGGGGGACGCGGCGCCCCCGGCTTGGGCCCCGGAACCCCCGGCGGGCCGGGACGCGGGCCGGGCGCGGCAGGCGGGGCACCGGGGGGCGGCGCCGACTGCGCCGGCGGCTGTCCCGGGGTGGGCCCGGGGGTCGGCCCGGGAGCAGGTGAAGCGGGCTGCGCGGGCGCGGGCGCGGGCGGTGCGGCGGGCGCCGTGGGGGCACTGGCAACCGGGCCGTTGTCCGTCCTGGCCTGCGCGGGGGCCGCTTCGCCGTTGCCGGTCGCCCGGGGGATGGCGTTGTCCAGGGCCTTCTCCAGGCCCTGGGCCGCGGATTTGTCGGCGGCCTTGGCCGGGCCGGACTTGGCGGGCGCCGGCTTGCTGCCGCCAAACGCTTCGCGCAACCGGCGGGCGACGGGCGCCTCTACCGTCGACGACGCGGACTTGACGAATTCGCCCTGTTCATTAAGCCGGGCGAGAACTTCCTTGCTGGTGACACCGAGTTCCTTGGCTAACTCGTGTACGCGGGCCTTACCTGCCACTACATCTCCTGGTCTAAGAGGCGACAGTGCGGGGCCGCGCCTCGGGTTTAGCTATGACGCATGGTCATCGGGACTTCACGGTGTGCTCATGTTCTTGCTACCTGTTCTGTTGCCGGGTGATCGGACCCATCGAGAAGCTCGACGTGCTCGACCACCGCGGATGTATCCGGTGAGCCGGCGATGCGCAACGCTCTGGTGAAAGCTCGCCGCCGAATCGCTTGCTGTAGGCACTGCGGTGCCGGATGCAGCCACGCACCCCGCCCCGGAAGACTACGCGCCGTATCAACGATCGCGGCGAGATCGCCGTTCCCGTCCGACACAGCCACTACGCGAAGCAGCTCGACGGCCAGCTCTCGCTTTCGGCATCCGACACACGTGCGCACCGGGGCCGAAGGTTCGCGCTGGATCACGGCTCAGTCTAGCGCCACTCCACCGATGGTCAGAATCGCCTGCAGGCGCGGCTATCCGTCGTGCGCGACGGGGTGACCCGCGCCGTGTTGTTGCTCGTCGCCTGCGTGCTCCGGCGAATCTCCCCGGATGTCGATGCGCCACCCGGTGAGCCGCGCGGCGAGCCGCGCGTTCTGCCCCTCCTTGCCGATCGCCAGCGAGAGCTGGAAATCGGGCACCACCACGCGTGCGGCCCGGCCGGCCTGGTCGATCACCGACACCGACACCACCTTCGCCGGCGACAGCGCGTTGGCGACGAAGCGGGCCGGGTCCTCGTCGAAGTCGATGATGTCGATCTTCTCCCCGGACAGCTCGCTCATCACGTTGCGCACCCGCTGCCCCATCGGTCCGATGCAGGCGCCCTTGGCGTTCAGCCCGGGCACGTTCGACCGCACCGCGATCTTGGACCGGTGGCCGGCCTCGCGGGCCACCGCGACGATTTCCACCGACCCGTCGGCGATCTCCGGCACCTCCAGCGAGAACAGCTTGCGCACCAGGTTGGGGTGGGTGCGCGACAGCGTGATGAGCGGCTCGCGGGATCCGCGCGTCACGCCGACGACATAGCAGCGCACCCGGTTGCCGTGTTCGTAGGCCTCGCCGGGCACCTGTTCGGCGGCCGGAATCACGCCTTCGGAGGCCTTGGTCTCGCTGCCGATTCGCACGACGATCAGCCCGCGCGCGTTGGCCCGGCTGTCGCGCTGGATGACGCCGGCGACGATCTCGCCCTCGCGGGTGGAGAACTCGCCGTAGGTCCGTTCGTTCTCGGCGTCGCGGAAGCGCTGCAGCATCACCTGACGCGCGGTGGTGGCCGCGATCCGCCCGAAACCCTCGGGCGTGTCATCCCATTCGCTGATGACGTTGCCGTCCTCGTCGACCTCGCGGGCCATCACCTTGACGACACCGGTCTTGCGGTCGATCTCGATGTGCGCTTCGTTCTGGTGGCCCTGGGTGTGGCGATAGGCCGTCAGCAGCGCCGACTTGATCGTTTCGAGCAACTCGTTGACCGATATGCCCCGGTCGACCTCGATCGCATGCAGCGCGGCCATGTCGATGTTCATGCTTCGGCCTCCTCAACTCTTTGGTCGCTGCGCGCCATATCGTCGCCGGCGCGGTTCATGCTCCGGCCTCCGTCCCGCCGACCTGCCCCGCCAGTTCCAGCTCCGCCTGTGCTGGTGGCGAAAACTCAACCTGGACAACAGCTTTGACGACGTCGACGAGCGGGATCTCGCGCACCGCCCAGTGCCGGCCGTCGCGCACCACCAGCGCGACCCCGTCGTCGTGCGTTTCGCCGACCCGCCCGGAAAGCTGCGATCCGTCCGCCAGCGACAGCTCGACCTTGCGGCCGCGAGCGCGGCGGAAGTGCTTCGCACTGGTCAGCGGGCGCTCCACACCGGGTGAGCTCACCTCCAGGACATAGGCTGCGCCGTCCGGGCCGTCCGGGCCGTCCGGGCCGTCGGGGCCGTCCAAGCCGTCGAGCAACGTCGAGGCCGAGCGCGAGAGCGTGGCGATGGTGTCGAGGTCCAGGGCGGTGTCGCCGTCGGCGACCACGGTGATGCGCGGCGGACGGGCGCGCGCGTCGATGAGGACGTCTTCGATCTCGTAACCGGCGCGCGCGAACTCTTCACCGAGTAGCTCGATTACCTGCGTCTGCGTAGGTAGCCCGGTGGTCACGGCGAGCTCCTCATCTTGAGTTGTCCGGTCAGCGGTGCGGGTTTTACAGCTCGTTGGAGCCCGTCGGTACGCACCCCCTCGCGTTCCGCGAGAACCAGCCATCAACGATACGCCTCACAAGCGTGATTAGGCCTGTGATCGGCCTCAACGTCGCCTGTCAAGGTGCCGGGCAGGTGCATGGCAGGATATTGCTGTGCCCAGCGCAGTACCTGTCATCAACAGGCGGGGTGTGCTCGCTGGTGGTGCCGCTCTCGCTGTGCTCGGGGTGGGCGTGTCCGCCTGCGGCCAGTCACCGCCCAAGCCGCCGGCGGCCGAAGACCTGTTCGGACCGCGGGATCAGGCCTGGCATGACAGCGCGCTCGCGGCCGCCGCGGCCACCGCGGTCGGCCTGGCGCCGCAGATCGCGGCCGCGCTGACCGTGGTCGCCACGCAGCGTGCCGCGCATGCGCGCGCCCTGTCCACCGAGATCTCCCGCGTCGCCAACAAGGCGATCTCCTCCACGAGCGAAACGCCCAGCGCCGGCCCCACCCCGGCCGGCGCGGCGCCACAACCTCCAGGGCCCCCGCCGCCACCACCGCCGGTCTCCGACGTCATCGACGCGTTGCGCGCCTCGGCCGACAACGCCACCCGCCTGGTGGCCACGTCGTCCGGCTACCGGGCCGGCCTGCTCGCGTCCATCGCCGCCTCCTGCACCGCGTCGTACACCGTCGCGCTGGTCCCCGGCGGGCCGTCGATATGACCACCGGCAAGGACGCGGACAACACCGCCCTGAGCGAGGCGCTGGCCATCGAGCACTCGACCATCTACGGCTACGGCATCGTGTCCGCGTTGTCGCCGCCCAGCGTCAACGACCTGGTGCTGCAGGCGCTGCTGCAGCATCGCCAGCGCCGCGACGACGTCATCGCGATGCTGGCCGCGCGCAAGGTCACTCCCCCGGTCGCGGCCGCGGGTTACCAGCTGCCGATGCTGGTGGGCAGCGCGGCCGACGCGGCGCGCCTGGCGATGCGGATGGAGAACGACGGGGCGACGGCGTGGCGGGCGGTCATCGAGCACGCCGAGACGGCGGAGGGCCGCGCGTTCGGCGCGACGGCCCTGAGCCAGAGCGCCGTCATGGCCGCGCGCTGGAACAAGACGCTGGGCGGCTGGCCCATCACGACGACGTTCCCGGGCGGGAACGAATAGTCAGATCCCGAGTTCTTTCTCGATCTGCGGGAGATAGCCGAAGCCGTCCGGGCTGAGCAGGATCCAGTCGTGAATCTCGCCGGTGCGCAGCACGAAGCTGAAGGGCGCGTGCTGGGTTGCGGCCATCTGGTCGAGCAGAACCACGTCGGGCCCGAGTGAATCCAGCGAGCCGGAGTAGACGGTCGTCGGCGGCAGGCCGTTGAGCGACCCGTAGATGGGGCTGACCTCGTAGTTGTTCTCCGGCAGGCCGCCGGCCCATTCCTTGCCGATCTGCTGCCCCGGCACCACCGGGAGCAACGGATCGTGCACGAAGCCGATGTTGGGGTTGTTGAGCGCCACGTTCAGCCAGGGCGACAGCAACACCATGGACGCCGGGACGGCCTCGTTGTTGGCGACCAGGTATTCGGCGGCGGCGAGCGCGAGGTTGCCGCCCGCGGAGTCGCCGTACACGCTGACGTTGGTGGCGCCGTGGGCGGTGATCTCGGATTCGATGACGTTGGCCATTTCGGGGACCACCACGCCGGCGGTCCCGCCCTGCTGCAGCAGCGGGTAGATCGGCACTTCGATGGTCGCGCCGGTCTGCGCGGCCATGTGCGCGTAGTCGAACCAGTGGAAGATCGACGGCGGGAAGATGAAGGCGCCGCCGTGGATGGCGACCACGTACTTGCCGTCGGGGTGCGCCGGGGCGATCTGCACCACCTCCACCCCGTCAATCCTTGTCTCCGAGACCGTTTCGCCGAACAGGAACGTGAGGAATTTCGGCGGGGTGTTGCTGAGGAACAGCTTGATCGGCGGGAAGGGATGGGCGAACAACCACAGAAGTGGAGAGCTGGTGTTGGCGAGTTGGTTGTCGACGAAGGGCTCGACGAATTCCTTGACCACCCACAGCCCGCTCACCTCGAACCGGTTCAGCAGCGACGGCGCGCCGGTGAAGGCCGGGGTCAGGTTGGCGGGCACCGGCAGGGAGGGCCCGGTGCCGAAGATGTCGGTGAGGATGGTCTTGGCGATCCCTTGGACACTTGCCGCGGGCTTGACTCCGGCAAGCCCCGTGAGGTGCCGCAGGTCCTCTTCCCATTGCCCCAGCTGCGCCACCGTCGCCGACGCACCGGCGTGATAACCGCTCATCACGGCGACGTCGTGCGCCCACATCTGCTCGTAGACGGCCTCGGTCGCCGCGATCGACGGGGCGTTCTGGCCGAACAGGTTCGACCGCACCAGCGCGAGCAGCTGGTTGCGGTTGCCGGCGATCGAGGCGGGGTCGACGACCGTGGCCAGCGCTGCCTCGTAGGCCGAGGCCGCCGCCCGGGCCTGGGCCGCGGACTGCTCGGCCTGCGCGGCCGCCTTGCCCAGCCAGCCGACGTACGGGGTGGCGGCGTTCATCATCGACGCCGACGAGGGGCCTTGCCAGGCTTCGGCCGTCAGGTCGGCGACCGTGGCATTGAATGTGCTTGCCGCTGAACTCAATTCGCTGCCGATGCCGTCCCAGGCCGCCGCCGCCTCCAGCATGGGTGCCGAACCCGGCCCGTCGATCAGCAGCCCCGAGTTGACCTCGGGCGGCCACACAGAAAAGTTCATCGCTGCACCCTTCACAACCAGCACGTCGACATTGACACCAATTGGTGCAACCGGGATTGCCCACGCCGACGGGTCTTGAAACCCCGGGCCGGTATGAGAACAGAATCGACGGCTTGGTCGTCAGCCGGGCGGGCCGGTCGCGCCGTGCTTGCCGAACAGCGTCCCGCCGGTGCCGCCGTCGCCGCCCGTCCCGGGGGGCCCGAGGCCGCCGCCACCGGCCCCGCCGTCACCACCGTTGCCGACCAGCATGGCGCTGCCGCCGTTGCCCCCGTTGCCGCCATGACCGTTGACCGCGCCGGACCCGCCGGCGCCTCCAGCCCCGCCGCGCCCGCCGGCGCCGGCCAGCGTCGCCCCGGCTCCGCCATTGCCGCCGGTGCCGCCCGCGCCGCCGGCGCCGCCCAGGTCATTCGCGCCTGTCCCGCCGGCCCCACCGACACCGCCCGGACCGATCAGCAGCCCGGCAGCGCCGCCGTTACCGCCGTGCCCGCCGCCACCGCCGAACATGGTGCCGATCCCGGCGTCCCCGCCGGCCCCGCCGTGCCCGCCGCCGCCGATGAACCTGGCGTCGCCGCCGCTGCCGCCCGCACCGCCGAGACCGCCCATCGACCCACCGCTGCCGCCGCCTCCGCCGCTTCCGCCGGCGCCGCCGTCGCCGAACAACGTCCCGCCTAGGCCGCCGCGCCCGCCGACGCCACCCAAAGAGGAGGGCGCTCCGCCCAAACCGCCGCTCCCACCGCTCCCGCCGGTGCCGATGAGCCCGGCGTCCCCGCCGATTCCGCCGGCGGCGCCGGTCCCGCCGACGCCGATTCCCGAAAACCCGGAGCCGCCCGAGCCGCCGGAGCCGCCGTCGCCGTGCAGCAACCCGCCGGCCCCTCCAGCGCCGCCTCTGCCTGAAGTACCCGGCAGTCCGGTCGTGGCGGTTCCGCCATTGCCCCCGGCTCCGCCGGCACCGCCCGTGCCGAACCACCCGGCCGCGCCACCGTCGCCGCCGTTCGCACCCGCACCGCCGTTGAACGTCGATTCGCCGGGGGCGCCCGCGCCGCCAGCCCCGCCGGCCCCGCCATTGCCGAACAGCCCGCCGTGGCCGCCGGCGGCGCCGGCCCCTCCGGCCGCGCTGTTGCCCGGGCTCGAAGGGATGGCGCCGAAGCCGCCCGATCCGCCGTGGCCGCCGTTGCCATTCAGCAGCCCACCGTTACCGCCATGGCCGCCGTTGCCGCCTTGCTGCCCGCTGAGGATAGTCCCGCCGCCGTTACCGCCGTTACCTCCGTTACCCATCAGCCCGGCGTTGCCGCCGATGCCGCCGGAACCGAGCTGACCGGCAACGGCGCCGCCGCCGTTACCGCCGTTGCCGAACAGCAGCCCACCCTTGCCGCCGTTGCCGCTGGCGGCATCGAAGCCGGCCCCGCCGTTGCCGCCGTTGCCGATCAATCCGGCGCTTCCGCCATTGGTGCCGGCCTGCCCGGGGGTGGTGCCGCTAAAACCGTTGCCGCCGTTGCCGAACAGCAGCCCGCCGTCCTCGCCGGGGGCAGTGGGCGAGGTGCTGTTGGCGCCGTTGCCGATCAGCGGGCGGCCCACCAACGCCTCGGTAGGCGCGTTGACCACCTTGAGCGCGTTGGCGGCCTCGGCGCTGGCATAGGACGCCGCACCCCCGCGCAAGGCCTGCACGAACTGCTCGTGAAAAGCCGCGGCCTGGGCGCTCAGCGCCCGATAGCCTTGCGCGTGCGCGCTGAACAGCGCCGCGATCTGCGCCGACACCTCGTCGGCGCCGGCGGCCAGCACCGTCGCCGTGGGGGTCGCCGCGGCATGATTGGCGGCGTTGATCGCCGAGCCGATATTGGCCAAATCCGAGGCCGCCGTGGTGACCATGCCCGGGGCCGCAGTTACGAATGACATCAGCCGCCTCCCATGCGATTGCTCGAGGGCGATTGAAGAGCGTAGTCCGATCTCGGCGGCGGGTCACTAACCCGCGAGCGCCGCCGTGATCTCGGTCGCCAGCGAGTCCCCCGCTGCCAGCTCGCGGGTCTGCGAGCCGAACCGGTCGCGCAGCTCGACCACGCCGTCGGCCCAGCCTCGGCCCACCACGACGATCCAGGGCACGCCGAGGAGCTCGGCGTCCTTGAACTTGACGCCGGGCGACGCCGTGCGGTCGTCGAGCAGCACCTCGACACCGAGCCGATCCAGGTCTTCCGCCAGCGCGGTGGCTCCGGCCCGCGCCTCGGGGTCTTTGTTGGCGATCACCAGGTGGACGTCGAACGGCGCGATCGCCGACGGCCACCGCAGACCCAGCTCGTCATGCTGCTGCTCGGCGATGACGGCCACCAGCCGCGAGACGCCGAGGCCGTAGGAGCCCATGGTCAGCCGCACCGGCTTGCCGTCCTCGCCGAGCACGTCGGCGGAGAACGCGTCGGTGTATTTGCGGCCGAGTGAGAAGATGTGGCCGACCTCGATGCCACGGGCCGAGACCAGCGGACCGGCCCCGTCGGGAGACGGGTCACCGTCGCGCACCTCGGCGGCCTCGATGGTGCCGTCGGCGCTGAAGTCCCGGCCGGCGACCAGGCCGACGACGTGCTGGCCGAGCTTGTCGGCGCCGGTGATCCAGCTGGTGCCGTCCACCACCCGGGGGTCGAGAAGGTAGCGAACCTCGTTGTCCTGCAACGCCTTCGGGCCGATGTAGCCCTTCACCAGGAACGGGTACTTGGCGAAGTCGTCGTCGCCGAGCAGCGCGTATTCAGCCGGTTCCAGCGCCGCGCCCAGCCGCTTCTCGTCCACCTCGCGGTCCCCGGGCAGCCCAATGGCCAGCAGCTCCCAGTCCCCGCCGGGCTCGCGGACCTTGAGCAGGACGTTTTTCAGCGTGTCGGCGGCCGTGACGGTGCGGCCCAGGCCCGCGGTGTTGGCCCAGTCCACCAGGGTGGCGATGGTCGGGGTGTCGCCGGTGTCGTGGACGACCGCCGCGGGCAGCCCGTCGGTCGGTAGGGCCTCTGGCCGTGCGGTGACGACGGCCTCGACGTTGGCCGCATAACCCGACTCCAGACAGCGCACGAAAGTGTCCTCCCCGACCGGGCTTTCGGCCAGAAACTCCTCCGAGGCGCTGCCCCCCATCGCCCCCGACACCGCCGAGACGATGACGTAGCGCACCTTGAGTTTGGAGAAGATGCGCTGGTAGGCCTCGCGGTGCGCGTGGTAGGCGGCCTTGAGCCCGGCGTCGTCGACGTCGAAGGAGTAGGAGTCCTTCATCACGAACTCGCGCACGCGCAGGATGCCCGCACGCGGCCGCGCCTCGTCGCGATATTTGTTCTGGATCTGGAAGAGCAGCAGCGGGAAGTCCTTGTAGGAGCTGTATTCGCCCTTGACGGTGAGGGTGAACAGCTCTTCGTGTGTCGGTCCCAGCAGGTAGTCGTTGCCGCGGCGGTCCTTGAGCCGAAAGACGCTGTCGCCGTACTCGGTCCAGCGGTTCGTCGTCTCGTACGGCGCGCGCGGCAGCAGGGCGGGGAACAGGATCTCCTGCCCGCCGATCGCGGCCATCTCGTCGCGCACGACGCGTTCGATGTTGCGCAGCACGCGCAGCCCCAGCGGCAGCCAGCTGTACAGCCCGGGCGCGACGGGCCGGACGTAACCGGCCCGGATCAGGAGCTTGTGGCTGGGCACCTCGGCGTCGGCCGGGTCGTCACGCAGGGTGCGCAGGAACAGCTGGGACATCCGGGTGATCACAGCCGGCAAGCCTAACGGTTAATAGTGGAAGATCCGGACGGGAGCTAGAGCTCGCCGGCGTCGATCGCGTCCTTGATTTCCTGCGCGTGGGCAACCTGCTCCGGGGTGTAGCCGATGAACAGCGCCGCACCGCCGACGAGGACCGCCACCCCGGCCACCCACAGCAGGCCGTAGGTGTAGCCGTGGTCGAGCGCGTGCAGCTGCGCCTCGTTCATGAACTTCACCGGGCCGGTGGTGCCGCCCAAGTACAGCGTGCGCGAAGTGATCACGGCCTGGATGACGGCCAGCACCAGCGGGCCGCCCAGGCTCTGCAGCATCAGCGTCATCGCCGACACCGGGCCGATCTGGTCGAAACCGACGCCGGCGATCGCCGCGAGCGTCAGCGGGACGACGGCCATGCCGATGCCGATCCCGCCGATCACGATGGGCGCGACCAGGTTGGGGAAGTAAGCGACGCCGCGGTGCATGAAGGCCGAGCCGTAGATCATCGCCCAGAACAGCAGAACTCCGCCGCTGATGGTCAGCACCCGCGGCGAGAAGCGCGACACCAGCTGCGAGGACACACCCAGGCCGATGCCCATCGCGATGACAAAAGGAATGAACCCGACGCCCGCGCGCAGTGCGCTGTAGCCCAGGATGTCCTGCACGTACAGGCCGATACACACGGTCAGGCTGAACATCAGCCCGCCGGCCAGGAAGATCGCGGTGAAGGTGACCAGACGGTTGCGGTCGCGGAACAGATCGAACGGGATCACGGGGTTTTCCGCGGTGCGCTCCACGATGGCGAAAGCGATGGCGGCCGCGATGGCCACCACCCCGGAGCCGATGGTGGTGACCGAGATCCAGCCCTTTTCCGGCCCCACCGAGAAGGCGAACACAGCGGCGGTGCACGCCAGCGTGGCGAGCATGGCCCCGGTCGCGTCGAGCTTCATCCGCTCACGGTTGGTTTCGCGCAGTGCGGTGCGGGCCAGGTAGATCATCACCAGCCCGATCGGCACGTTCACCAGGAACGCCAGCCGCCACGACACCTCGGTCAGCGCGCCGCCGACGACCAGGCCCATCACCGAGCCGATCGCGGTCATCGCGGCGAACACCGCCGTCGCGGCGTTACGCGCGGGGCCCTTCGGGAATGTCGTTGCCACCAGGGCCAGGCCGGTCGGCGACGCGATGGCCGACCCCACGCCCTGCGACAGCCGGGCGATGACCAGGGTCACCTCGTCCCAAGCCACCGCGCACAGCACCGAGGAGATGGTGAACAGCGCGACACCGACGATGAAGGTGCGCTTGCGCCCGATGGTGTCGCCAAGACGCCCGCCCAGCAGCATCAGGCCACCGAATGTCAGCACATACGCCGTGATCACCCAGCTGCGACCGGCGTCGGACAGGCTCAGTTCGTTCTGGATCTTAGGAAGCGCCACGATGGCGACGGTGCTGTCCATGGTCGCCAGCAGCTGCATGCCGCCGATGGCGATGACGGCGGCAATGAAGCGCCACGACGGCATCCACGCCGGGTAATACCTGCTGGCACGTTCAGAGGCGGTCTCCACCGGGCGCGACGTACGCTCCGAGGCCGGACGATCGGGACGTGCGGAGCTCCAATTCTGGGCCGCGCGCTCTGTGTCGTTGAGAGCCGTCATAACGAGTTACCTTACAGTAATCTTAGGGATTCTTTAATCGCCGCAGGTCGCTCAGGCTGACCACCGGCCCGATCACGATGATCGCGGGAGGGCGAATTCCTTCGGCGCGAATCTTCTCCGGCACGTCGGCGAGAGTCGCCCGCAAACTCTGTTGGGCGGCCGTCGTTCCGTGCTGCACCACGAGCACCGGTGTATCCGCAGGTCGGCCGCCTTCCATCAGTGCGTTTGCGAAAAGCTCGATGCGCTCGACCGCCATCAGCAAAACAATGGTGCCCCCCATTGCTGCCAAAGCATTCCAATTCACTAACGATTCGGGATGGTCGGGCGCGATATGGCCGCTGACCACCACGAATTCGTGATTTACGGCCCGATGGGTGACCGGAACCCCGGCCGCGGCGGGCACGGCTATGGCACTTGTCACACCCGGCACAACGGTCACCGGGATCCCGGCGTCGGCGCACGCGATCACTTCCTCGTAGCCGCGGGCAAACACGAACGGGTCGCCGCCCTTGAGCCGGACCACGAAGCCGCCTGCCCGGGCGCGGTCGATCATCACCTCATTGATCGCGTCCTGGGCCATCGCCCGGCCGTATGGGATCTTGGCGGCGTCGATGACCTCGACGTGCGGCGGCAACTCGGCCAGGAGTTCGGGGGGCGCCAGCCGGTCGGCCACCACGACGTCGGCCTGCGCCAGCAGCCGGCGGCCGCGGACGGTGATGAGCTCGGGGTCGCCGGGGCCGCCGCCGATCAGGGCCACCGTCCCGCGCACCACCTCGCTGCTTTCCGAAGCGATCGCCCCGGTCTGCAGCGCCTCGCGGATCGCCGACCGGATCGCCGCCGAGCGGCGGTGCTCCCCGCCTGCCAGCACGCCCACCGACAATCCGGCGTAGGTGAACGACGCGGGCGTGACCGCGGTGCCCTCGACGGCGACGTCGGCGCGGACGCAGAAGATGCGGCGGCTGTCAGCCTCGGCGACGACGGCCGCGTTGACTTCGGGGTCGTCGGTGGCCGCGATCGCGTACCACGCGCCGTCCAGGTCGCCGTCGCGGTATTCGCGCACCGTCAGCGTGATGCCGTCCATCGCCTCGACGGCCGGGGTGGCGCTGCGGGAGATGACGTGCACGTCGGCGCCGCTGGAGATCAGCAGGGGTAACCGGCGCTGTGCGACCGAGCCGCCGCCGACCACGACGACCTTCCTGCCGGCCAGCCGCAACCCAACGAGGTATGGGTTCTCGGTCACCGGGCCAGCCTAGTAGCGGGGCCGCTGACAGGTTGCGCTGCGCCGCGAATGTAACGCCACGGCGAATTTCACCGGCCTTTTTCGCCCTGGCGTTACGGTCGTGCCCCTAATCGGGCCGGCGTCGGGCCGCCGCGTGGGCAACGAAGCGCGTCACCGCTTCCGGCGCCGCCGCCGGATGGGTGTGCAGGTACGACGCGTGCACACCGGCGTGCACGGCGCCGTCGCGGACCGCGTGCACGTCTTCCCCGCGGTACGCCCAGGCCGGCTGATAGCTGTCGGCGAATGTGACTGCGGTGCGGTGGAATTCGTGCCCCACCGCCCGCTGGCCGACGGGGTACAGCACCGAGTCGGTGACGGCGACCGCGTCGCGATACGCCAACGTGAGGTGCGGGGTGAACCGCGCGGAGCCTTTCAGCACCCCGCACATGGGATGGCCGTCGAGCTCGGAGACCAGGTAGATCAGGCCGGCGCATTCGGCATGGATCGGGGCGCCGGCCGCGGCGAGTTCGTTGATCTGCTTGCGGACGGCATCGTTGCCGGACAGCTCGGCGGCGAACTGCTCGGGGAAGCCGCCGGGCAGCAGTAGCGCGTCGGTGCCGTCGGGCAGCCGGTCCGTGAGCGGGTCGAATTCGGCCACGTCGGCGCCGGCGGCGCGCAGCAGCTCGGCGTGTTCCGCGTAGCCGAAGCTGAACGCCTTGCCGGCGGCCACGGCGACGGTCGCGGGCGTCGCCTTACCCACCGTCTCGGCGGGATCCCACGGCACGCCGCCGTAACCGCCCGCGGCCGCGGCAACCACTGCGGATAGGTCGACGTGTCGTGCCACCAGGTCCGTCATCGCCTCCACCGCTTGGGTGGCGCGCCGGCCGTATTCGACCGCGGTGACCAGGCCCAAATACCTTGACGGCAGCTCTAATTCGGCCGTGCGCGGAACGGCGCCCAGCACCGGCACGCCGACCTGCTCGCAGGCCTGGCGCAGCACCTGCTCGTGTCTGGCCGATCCGACGCGGTTGAGGATGACCCCGGCGGTCCTGGTTTCGGTGTCAAATGTCGAGAAGCCGTGCAGCAGCGCAGCGATGCTGTGGCTCTGGCCGCGCGCGTCGACGACCAGGACGACCGGGGCGCCGAGCAGCCCGGCCACCTGCGCCGTGGACCCCGCCGCCTGTGCGGACGGTCCGATGCGCCCGTCGAAAAGGCCCATCACCCCCTCGACCACGGCGATTTCGGCGCCGCGGGCGCCGTGCGCGTACAGCGGGCCAATGAGGTTGTCCCCCAACAGGACTGAATCGAGGTTGCGGCCGGGCCGCCCTGCGGCCAGCGAGTGATAGCCGGGGTCGATGAAATCCGGGCCGACCTTGAACGGTGCGACGGTGTGGCCCGCCCGCCGCAGCGCTCCCATCAAACCCGTTGCGATCGTGGTCTTTCCGCTGCCCGACGCGGGAGCGGCGACGACGATCGCGGGGACAGCGTTCACCGCGAGCGTGCGCAGTTGTTCCCCCGCAAGCAGGAGGTGCCCCCAGCCTGCGCCCGGCGTGTCCCGTACAAACACGCACGCTCGCGGAGGAACAAGGCCGCACTCACCACTCGATGCCCTTCTGGCCCTTGCGTCCCGCGTCCATCGGGTGTTTGACCTTGATCATCTCGGTGACCAGGTCGGCGGCCTCGACCAGCCGCGGCGGGGCGTCGCGTCCGGTGATCACCACGTGCTGATGCCCGGGCCGGGCAAGCAGGGTGTCGACGACCTCGTCGGCGTCGAGCCAGCCCCACTTCAGCGGATAGGTGAATTC
The DNA here is from genome assembly GCA_963758775.1 of uncultured Actinomycetota bacterium. Taxonomy (GTDB): domain Bacteria; phylum Actinomycetota; class Actinomycetes; order Mycobacteriales; family Mycobacteriaceae; genus Mycobacterium. Next base: position 86,158 of record CAVWWU010000004.1, on the reverse strand, counting down.
GTCGAGCACGTAGAAGTCGTGGCGCTGCGCGGCCAGCCGGCGCGAGATCTCCACCCAGCCCTGCGCCGCGGCCGCCGCGTGGTCGGGCTCGTCGCCGGCCTTGCGTGCCCAAGACCAGCCCGCGCCCATCTTGTGCCACTCGACGGCGCCGCGCAGCTGGCTGAGTTCCCGAAAGGCCGCCTCCTCGCCCACCTTCCACTTGGCGCTCTTGACGAACTGGAAGACCGCGACATCGAGGCCGGCGTTCCACGCGCGCAACGCCATGCCGAACGCCGCCGTCGACTTCCCTTTGCCGTCGCCGGTGTGCACAGCCAGCACCGGCGTGTTGCGCCGGGCGCGGGTGGTCAGGCCGTCGTCGGGGACCGTACTCGGATTACCTTGTGGCATAGCGGATCACGCCACGCCGCGCACAGCGTGCGTCAGATGGTCGGCGTGCAACTGCTCCAGTCGCACGGTCGGGGCGCCGAGCTGGCGCGCCAATTGTCCGGCCAGCCCCAGCCGCACATACGATGTTTCGCAATCCACCACCACCGCGGCGGCGCCCTCGGCGACCAGCCGGTCCGCGGCGATTCTGCTGCGGCCCAACGGGTCCGGCCCGGCGGTCGCGCGCCCGTCCGTGAGCACCACCACCAGGGGCCGCCGGCCACGGTCGCGCGCCCTCTCCCGAACGATCAGCTCACCCGCGGCCAGTAGGCCCTCGGCAAGGGGCGTCTTGCCGCCGGTGTCGAACCGGGCCAGCCGACGGCCCGCGATGTGCGCCGACGACGTCGGCGGCAGCAGCAGCCGGGCCTCGTGCTGCCGGAACGTGATGACCGCGACCTTGTCGCGGCGCTGGTAGGCGTCGCGCAGCAGCGACAGCGTGGCGCCGCTGACGGCGGCCATGCGGTCGCGCGCGGCCATCGAGCCGGACGCGTCGACGACGAAGATCACCAAGTTGCCCTCGCGCCCCTCCCGAACCGCGCGCCGCAGGTCGTCGGGCTGCGGCTTCAGCGGCCCGGCGCCGGCGCGCTCGGCGGCCGAGAGCAGGGTGGCGAACAGGTGCAGTCCGTGCGCGCCCGGGTCGTTGCCGTCGGTGGCGGTCACCACCTGGCCCGAAACGTTGCGGGCCCGCGACCGCCGTCCCGGCGCACCCTCGCCGACCCCGGGGACGGTCAGCGCCCGGGTGCGGAAGGTCTGCGACGGCGGCGCGCTGGGCCGCGAGCTGGGTGGCTTGGCTGCCACGTGCGAGTTCGGTTGTGCGGCTTCGTCATTGGCGGACCGCCCGCCGCCTGGCGGGTCGGGTTCGGGCTCGGGGTCGGCACCGGCCTGCGCCAGCGCGTCGTCGAGTTGATCGCGATCGAGACCCGGATCGTCGAACGGGTCGCGGCGGCGGCGATGCGGCAAAGCCAGCTCGGCCGCCACCCGGATGTCCTGCTCCTCGACGGTCAGCGCGCCGCGCCAGGCCGCGTGGGCGACGGCGGTGCGGGCCACCACCAGGTCGGCCCGCATCCCGTCGACGTCGAAGGCGGCGCACAGCGCGGCGATACGGCGTAACTCGTTGTCCGGCAACACCACATCGCCCACCAGCGCGCGCGCCGCGGCGATCCGCCGGGCCAGCCCGGCGTCGGCGTCGGCATAGCGTTCGGCGAACCCGTCCGGGTCGGCCTCGTAGGCCATCCGCTGCCGGATCACCTCCACCCGCACGTCGACATCGCGCGACGCGTGCACCTCGACGGTGAGACCGAAGCGGTCCAGCAGCTGCGGACGCAGTTCGCCCTCCTCGGGATTCATCGTGCCGATCAACACGAACCGGGCCTCGTGCGAATGGGAGATGCCGTCGCGCTCGACGTGCACCCGCCCCATCGCGGCGGCGTCGAGCAGCACATCGACCAGGTGATCGTGCAGCAGGTTGACCTCGTCGACGTAGAGGACGCCGCCGTGGGCGCGGGCCAGCAGTCCGGGGGCAAATGCGTGCTCGCCGTCGCGCAGCACCCGCTGCAGGTCCAGCGAGCCGATGACCCGATCCTCGGTAGCGCCCAATGGCATTTCGACCAGGCCGCCGCCCACCAGCGCCGCCAGCCCGCGCACGGCCGTCGACTTGGCGGTCCCCTTCTCGCCGCGGATCAGTGCCCCGCCGATCTCCGGGCGTACCGCGCACAGCAGCAGCGCGAGCCGCAGCTGGTCGTGTCCGACGATCGCGCTGAACGGGTACGGCCTCACGGCTTCTCCGTCAGGCCGGAGCCGGGCCGCACCATGGGCACGTGCGGCACGCCGTCGTCGACGAAATCGTCTCCGTCGCGGACGAAGCCGAACTGCGAGTACATGTCGGCCAGGTAGGTCTGCGCGTTGATCCGGCAGGGGTAGTCGCCGACCTCGGCCAGGGCCGCGCGCAGCAGCCTGCTGGTGTGGCCCTGCCCGCGCGCGCTGCGCTTGGTGCACAGCCGGCCGATGCGGAAGGCCTTTTCGCCCCCGGCGTGCTCCTCCATCAGCCGCAGCGTGCAGATCACCTCGCCGTCGGGCCTTTCCAGCCAGAAGTGCCGGGTCTCGGCGAGCAGGTCGCGTCCGTCGAGCTCGGGATACGGGATGGCCTGTTCGACGACGAAGACCTCTACCCGCAGCTTGAGCAGCTCGTAAAGGGTTTGGACGTCAAGGTCTTTCGCCCACTTGCGACGCAACGCTTCACTCAAGATGCCTCCAGTTGCAGTACCTTAGTCCCCCAGGCCCACACCTCGTCGTACAGCGCGGGTTCGCGAGACAGCTCAGCTCCCAACGACGGCACCATCTCCTTGAGCGTGGGCAGCCAGGATTGATAGCGGTGCGTGAAGCACCGCTGCAGCACATCGAGCATGATCGGCACCGCGGTCGACGCCCCCGGGGACCCGCCCAGCAGTCCCGCGATGCTGCCGTCGGCCGAATTCACCACGGTGGTACTGAATTCCAGCACGCCGCCCTTGCGCCGGTCCCGTCGGATCACCTGCACGCGCTGACCGGCGACCGTCGGCTCCCAGTCCGAATCGACTGCGCTGGGCGCGAATTCGCGCAACTTCTGCACGCGGTCGGGCTTGGAAAGCCGCAGCTGACCGATCAGATAGCTCAGCAGCGTCAGCTGGGTGGCACCGACGCCCAGCATCGACAGCACGTTGTCAGGTCTGACCGACCGGGGCAAATCGGTGACCTGCCCGTGCTTCAAAAACTTGGGTGACCAGCCGGCGTAGGGCCCGAACACCAACCACGGCTTGCCGTTGACGAACCGCAGGTCCAGATGCAACGCCCCGAGCGGCGGGGCGCCCGGCGCCGGTACGCCGTACACCTTGGCCCGGTGCGCGGCGGTCAGCGCCGGGTTGTCGGTGCGCAGGAACCGGCCGCCGATCGGAAACCCGGCGAATCCCTTCACCTCGGCGATGCCGGAGCGCTGCAACAGCGGTAGCGCGTCACCGCCGGCCCCGACGAAGACGAATTTGGTTTCCAGCGTGCGGTTTTCGCCGGTGCGACGATTCCGGATCGTCAGCGTCCAGCTGCCGTCAGGCTGGCGGGACAGGTTGCGGACCTCGTGACCGAACAGCGCGGTGGCGCCGTTGCGCACGCAGAAGCCGATGAGTTGCTTCGCCAAGGCGCCGAAGTCGACGTCGGTGCCGTCGGGCGCCCAGTTGAGCGCGACCGGCTCGGCGTAGCCCCTTCTGTCCGCCATGAACGGCAGGCGGCGGGCGAATTCGGCCGGGTCGTCGATCAATTCGGTGCGGGCGAACAGCGGGTTGTGCGCCAGCGCCTGCTGGCGCCGTCGCAGGTACTCGGCGCCCTCGGCGCCGCGAACGAAACTCACGTGCGGGACCGCGTTGAGGAAGTTGCGGACGTCGGTCAGGATGCCGGTCTCGGCCGCATAGGCCCAGAACTGCCGCGTCACCTGGAACTGCTCGTTGATCAGCACGGCCTTGGTGATGTCGATCGACCCGTCCGGCAGTTGCGGGGTGTAGTTCATCTCGCACAGCGCCGAGTGCCCGGTGCCGGCGTTGTTCCAGGGGCTGCTGCTTTCGGCGGCCACTGCGTCGAGGCGCTCGATCAGGGTGATGGACCAGTCGGGCTCCAGCCGCCGCAGCAACGCACCGAGCGTGGCGCTCATGATGCCCGCGCCCACCAGCACGACGTCGGCTCTTGCTGACCCTGACACGGTAACCAGGTTATCGCGGCGGGTGCGCCGGGGCAGCGCCGTGACCTCCCTCTAAGCTCGCCTCTAAGCTTGCTACCGTGACTGGCTGGGTGCCCGATGTCCTCCCCGCCTACTGGCAGTGCACGATCCCGCTCGGGCCCGATCCCGACGGCGAGGGCGACGTCGTCGCAACCCTGGTGCGCCGGGGGCCCGATCCCACGGGGTCGGCGCATGCCGTGTTGGCCGTGCACGGCTACACCGACTACTTCTTCCACACCGAACTGGCCGATCACTTCGCCGGCCGCGGCTTCACCTTCTACGCGCTGGACCTGCGCAAGTGCGGCCGGTCGCGACGAGACGGTCAGACGCCGCACTTCACCACCGACCTGGCCCGCTACGACACCGAGCTGGAGCGCGCGCTGGCGGTCATCGGCGAGCAGCTGCCGACACCGAAGATCGTGGTGTACGGCCACTCGGCGGGCGGGCTCATCGTGTCGCTGTGGCTGGACCGGTTACGCAGTCGCGGAGCGACGGCCGGCGCGGGTGTGACGGGCCTGGTCCTGAATAGCCCGTTCCTGGATCTGCACGGCCCGGCCATCCTGCGGGCCGGCGTCGCCGGGGCGACCATCGCGGCGCTGTCGCGGCTGCGCACCAAGGGGGTGGCCCGGGGAACCAGCCAGGGCGGCTACGGCTCCAGCCTGCACCGGGACTACCACGGCGAGTTCGACTACAACCTGCAATGGAAGCCGTTGGGCGGTTTTCCGATCACCTTCGGCTGGCTGCATGCGGTGCGCAGCGGTCAGACCCGGCTGCACCGCGGGCTCGATGTCGGGGTGCCCAATCTGATCCTGCGTTCGGATCGGAGCGTGCGCGAAACCGCCGACCCCACCTCGCTGCAGTGCGGCGACGCGGTGCTCGACGTCACCCAGATCGCGCGGTGGGCCGGCTGTATCGGCAACCGCAGCACCATCATTCCGGTGCCGGACGCCAAACACGATGTCTTCCTGTCGATGCCGCAGCCACGCCGGATCGCCTATCGCGCACTGGACGGCTGGCTGGACGACTACCTGAAGGCTCGCGAAAACACCGGCGCCTCGTCGGGCAAAGGGTGAGGGGCCCGTCATGGAAAGCTACGACATCGCGATCATCGGAACCGGTTCGGGCAACACCATTCTCGATCAACGTTTCGCCGGCAAGCGAGCCGCGATCTGCGAGCAGGGCACCTTCGGTGGTACCTGCCTCAACGTCGGATGCATCCCGACGAAGATGTTCGTCTACGCCGCCGACGTCGCCAAGACGATTCGCAGCGCCGCGCGGTACGGCGTCGACGGGCACATCGACGGCGTGCGTTGGGACGACATCGTCTCGAGGATCTTCGGGCGAATCGATCCGATCGGGCCCTCCGGGGAGGAGTACCGTCGCTCCGCTCCCAATATCGATGTGTATGACCAACACACCCGTTTCGGAGCGGTGCAGGCCGACGGACGCTATCTGCTACGCACCGACGCCGGTGAACAGTTCACCGCCGAGCAGGTGGTGATCGCTGCGGGCTCGCGGCCGGTGATCCCGCCGGCCATCCTCGCCTGCGGCGTCGACCATCACACCAGTGACACCATCATGCGAATCCCCGAGTTGCCCGAGCATCTGGTGATCGTCGGAAGCGGTTTCGTCGCAGCGGAATTCGCGCACGTGTTTTCAGCACTCGGCGTGCGGGTGACGCTGGTGGTCCGCGGCGGCAGAATGGTGCGCCACTACGACGAAACCATCTCCGAGCGGTTCACCCGCATCGCGGGGAGGAAATGGGAGCTGCGCACTCACCGCAACGTCGTCGGCGGCACGAACCGCGGCTCCGGCGTGACGCTCGATCTCGACGATGGTTCCACGCTGGACGCCGACCTGTTGCTGGTGGCCACGGGCCGGGTGCCCAACGCCGACCGGCTGGACGCCGAGCAGGCCGGTGTCGATCTCGAGGATGGCCGGGTCGTGGTCGACGAATACCAGCGGACCAGCGCGCGTGGGGTTTTCGCGCTCGGTGACGTCTCGTCGCCGTATCAGCTCAAGCACGTCGCCAACCATGAGGCGCGCGTGGTGCAGCGCAACCTGCTGTGCGACTGGGACGATACCGCGGCGATGGCCGTCACCGACCACCGGTACGTGCCGTCCGCGGTGTTCACCGACCCGCAGCTGGCCACCGTCGGCCTTAGCGAAAACCAATCTGTGGCAGCGGGATTCGATGTCTCGGTCAAGATCCAGGACTACGGCGACGTCGCTTACGGCTGGGCGATGGAGGACACGACCGGGATCCTCAAGCTCGTCGCCGAGCGGGGCACCGGGCGCCTGTTGGGCGCGCACATCATGGGCCACGAGGCATCGTCGATCATTCAGCCCTTGATCCAGGCCATGAGCTTCGGCTTGACCGCCCCGCAAATGGCCCGCGGCCAGTACTGGATCCACCCCGGGTTGCCTGAAGTGGTCGAGAACGCACTTTTAGGCCTGAGCTGACATCAGCGCTGCTGGCACAGCGGGCACAAGCCGTGCAGTGTCAGGCCGGCCCGCTCCGACAGTGCGAAGGAACTTCCCGCCATGGCATGCTCGAGCGCCGAGCTGAGCTGACGCGCGGGCACCTCGATAATCGAACCGCATTGGGTGCAGACCGCGTGGTGATGCGGGGCGGTGGCCAGCCCGTAGGTAGTGACACCGTCGTCGAGGGTCAACGCGTGCAGCACGCCCTGGTCGACCAGGGTGGTAACCGTGCGGTAGATGGTCGCCAGGTCCGGCGGCTGCGTTCCCGCGGGCAGCGACGCGCGCAGCCGCTGGTGGATCTCGGCGACCGGCAAGTGGCCGTTCACCGGCTCGAGCACCGCCAGCACCTGGATTCGCGATGCCATCCGGCGCAGCCCCCGAGCCCGCAGAAAGTCACCGATCCGTTCGGTGACGACTGGGTCCAGGGCCGACAGCTTCGACGTCACTCGTTCAGTCTCCCGCCAGCCGGCCGGGATTGCCAGTACGGACAAGAGGTCGGTCCTGAGCGATTTCCTGCAAGTCAGTTGCATCAAATGCGGGCACGAACCTAGAGTCGGGACTGTGTGGTCTCGGCTGCGCAGCGCCCTGTCGCCCGCGGAGTGGTCGCGCCTGGCAGTGCTACTGGCTGTGATCGCCGCGCTGCACCTGCTCGGCTGGATCACGCTGGTAACCATCGTAGAACCGGCGCGGCTCAGCTTGGACGGCAAAGCATTTGGCATTGGTGTTGGGCTGACGGCCTACACTCTGGGCCTGCGGCACGCCTTCGACGCCGACCACATCGCCGCCATCGACAACACCACCCGAAAGCTGATGAGTGACGGGCAGCGCCCCCTTGCCACCGGGTTTTTCTTCTCGCTGGGCCACTCGACCGTCGTGTTCGCGCTGGCGCTGCTGCTGGCGACCGGGGTCAAGGCCATCATCGGGCCGGTCGAGGACGACTCGTCGCAGTTGCACCACTACACCGGCCTGATCGGCACCAGCGTGTCGGGCGTGTTCCTGTATCTGATCGCCATCCTGAACGTCGTCGTCCTGGTCGGCATCCTGCGCGCGTTGGCGCGATTGCGCCGCGGCGAGTTCGACGAGACCGAACTCGAGCAGCAGCTGAACAACCGCGGACTGTTCAACCGGTTCCTGGGCCGCTTCACCAAATCGATCACCAAGTCCTGGCACATGTATCCGGTGGGATTGTTGTTCGGGCTGGGATTCGACACCGCCACCGAGATCGCGCTGCTGGTCTTGGCCGGCACCAGCGCGGCCGCGGGGCTGCCCTGGTACGCGATCTTGTGCCTGCCCGTGCTGTTCACCGCAGGCATGTGCCTGCTGGACACCATCGACGGCTCGTTCATGAACTTCGCCTACGGCTGGGCGTTTTCCAACCCGGTGCGCAAGATCTACTACAACATCACCATCACCGGGCTGTCGGTCGCGGTGGCGCTGCTGATCGGCAGCACCGAACTGCTCGGCCTGTTCGCCGGCCAGCTGGGGTGGCGAGGCCCCTTCTGGGACTGGCTCGGCGGTCTTGACCTCAATACGGTCGGTTTCGTCGTCGTCGGGATGTTCGTCGTCACCTGGGCCATCGCCCTGCTGGTGTGGCGCTACGGTCGCATCGAAGAGAAGTGGTCTCCCGCCGAGAACTGACGCGGCTTACCATCGCGCCGACACGGGTGTAGAAACGTCTTCATGGACGCCTCAACCGTCCCAGCTGCGGCCCGGTGAGCAGCGATGCACGAGCTGTCGTTGTGCGAAGCGATCGCCGGTGTGGTCAAAACGTATGCCGATGGCCGACACGTCGAGGTCGTTCGGGTCCGGATCGGCGCTCTGCGTCAGGTGGTGCCCGACTCGCTGTCTTTCTGCTGGACCCTCGTCCGCGATTCCGAGGATATGCCCGACGCGGAGCTGGAACTGGAGTGCATCGGCGCCGAGGTGAAGTGCCGGTCGTGCGGTGAGCAGTCAGAGATCACGTCGGCCTGGTCAATCTGGTGTCCGCGCTGCGACAGCTCCGATGTCGAGGTTGTCCGCGGAAACGAATTCCTGGTGACGTCGTTGGACGTCTCGTGAAAGGTGTTGACGATGGGTAGATTTCATCGGCACGACGATGGAACTGTGCACACCCACGAGCACGACCAACACCCGCACGACCACGGAGACCACAGTGGCTACGAAACGGGCACGCAGCGCATCGACGTGCTGGAGGCGATCTTCGCCGAGAATGACGTTCTTGCCGACGCCAACCGGGCGACGTTCGAGAGCCACGGGATCCGCACACTCAACCTGATGAGCTCACCGGGGTCGGGTAAGACGACCGTACTTCAGTCGACGCTGGACGCACTCGCCGGCGAGTTCGCGATCGGAGTGATCGAGGGTGACATCGCCACCGACCTGGACGCGGCGAAGCTCAGTGGTCGCGGCGCGCAGGTGTCACTGCTCAACACCAGCAACGGGTTTGGCGGCGAATGCCACCTCGACGCTCCGATGGTCAACCGCGCATTGCCGGGCCTCGACCTCGCCGCGCTGGACCTGATCGTCATCGAGAACGTCGGCAACCTGGTCTGCCCGGCGGAGTTCGACGTCGGCGAGCACGCCAAGGCCATGGTCTACTCCGTTACCGAAGGTGAGGACAAACCACTGAAGTACCCGGTGATGTTCAGATCGGTGGATGTGGTGCTGCTCAACAAGATTGATCTGGTGCCGCATCTGGACGCCGATGTCAACTCGTATCTCGCGCATATTCGCCAGGTCAATGCGACTGCCACGATCCTGCCGGTCAGCGCACGCACCGGGGCCGGCATGGGCGCCTGGTTCGGGTGGCTACGACGCTTCGCCCTCGACCTCGAGGCCTGAATCGGATGAGCCTTTTTGCAACTGATTCGCAACAGCGACGGCGGAAATTTAGCCAGCCTTATCGGTTTGTCGCGTCGCAGCCAATTGCTCGAAATCCGTTGTCGTGCAATATGACTAACTCGTGACCAACTCGGTTCGACGGGGTATATAACACCTGTTTAGTTGCCCACCAACCCGGTACCGCTGACAAACGTTGACAACCGCTGAGGGCGGGAGTAGACCGAAAAAGAGCGCTGCGCAAGTGGGCCGATGGTCGACTCCGGCGGCGTAGGGGCTTCAGCCCGCCCCGGAAAGCTGCATTATGCCGACAGAAGCAGCAGTCAAGGCAGAAGAAGCGTTGATTCATGTTCTGTGGATTAATGCGGGTCTGAGTTGTGACGGCGATTCGGTGGCGTTGACTGCCGCCACCCAGCCCAGCGTGGAGGAGATCGCGCTCGGGGCTCTGCCCGGCCTTCCCAAGGTAGCCGTGCACTGGCCGTTGATCGACTTCGAGTGCGGGCCCAGTGGGGGCGCGGACGATTTCCTCGCATGGTTCTTCAAAGCCGAGCGGGGCGAACTGGATCCGTTCGTGCTCGTCGTGGAGGGATCCATCCCCAACGAGAAGATCAAGGACGAAGGCTATTGGTGCGGGTTCGGCAATGACCCCGCGACCGGGCAGCCGATGACCACCAGCGAGTGGCTCGACCGGCTGACGCCCAAGGCCACCGCGGTCGTCGCGGTAGGGACCTGCGCCACCTACGGGGGTATCCACGCGATGGCCGGCAACCCGACCGGCGCGATGGGCGTGCCCGACTACCTCGGCTGGGACTGGAAGAGCAAGGCGGGCATCCCCATCGTCTGCGTGCCCGGTTGCCCGATCCACCCGGACAACCTGTCGGAGACACTGACCTACCTGCTGTACATGGCGACCGGTCAGGCGCCGATGATCCCACTCGACGACGCGCTGCGTCCCAAGTGGTTGTTCGGCGCCACCGTGCACGAGGGTTGTGACCGCGCCGGCTATTACGAGCAGGGCGATTTTGCCACCGAGTACGGGTCACCGAAATGCATTGTCAAACTGGGGTGTTGGGGCCCGGTCGTGAAATGCAATGTTCCCAAGCGCGGATGGATCAACGGCATCGGCGGTTGCCCGAATGTCGGTGGCATCTGCATCGGATGCACAATGCCGGGTTTCCCGGACAAGTTCATGCCGTTCATGGACGAGCCGCCAGGTGGCAAGCTCTCCAGCACCGCATCGGGCTTGTACGGGACCGTGATCCGCAGCTTGCGCGGAATCACGGGGCGCACCCTCGACAAGGAGCCGCGCTGGCGGCATACGGGCAGTGAACTCACCACTGGAGCCCGCAGAACCTGGTGACCACCTGGTAGATCACCCTGCCAGTCAAGGACGCTTCATTGCTTCGATTTCTCGTCCACAACACAGCCCTGGGGCAGAGAGCAGTAGTGCGATGACAACCATCACTCCCGAGCCGTCGACCTCCAAGCGGGAACCCGGCCAACTCGTCGAAATGTCCTGGGACCCCATCACCAGGATCGTGGGAAGCCTCGGCATCTACACCAAGATCGATTTCGAGAACCGCGAAGTCGTCGAGTGCCACAGCACGTCATCGATCTTCCGTGGCTACTCGATATTCATGAAGGGCAAGGATCCGCGCGACGCCCACTTCATCACCAGCCGCATCTGCGGCATCTGCGGCGACAACCACGCGACCTGCTCGTGTTACGCGCAGAACATGGCCTACGGCGTCAAGCCCCCGCACCTCGGCGAGTGGATCGTCAACCTGGGCGAGGCCGCGGAGTACATGTTCGACCACAACATCTTTCAGGAGAACCTGGTCGGCGTCGACTTCTGCGAGAAGATGGTCGCCGAGACCAACCCGAGCGTGCTGGCCCAGGCGGAGAAGACCGCCGCACCGCACGCCGACGCGCACGGATACAGGACGATCGCCGACATCATGCGCTCGCTCAACCCGTTCAGCGGCGAGTTCTATCGCGAGGCGCTTCAGGTCAGTCGCTGGACGCGAGAGATGTTCTGCCTCATGGAAGGTCGTCACGTACACCCGTCGACGCTGTACCCCGGCGGGGTCGGCACCGTCGCGACCATCCAGCTGATGACCGACTACATGACCCGGCTGATGCGCTACGTCGAGTTCATGAAGAAGGTCGTCCCCATGCACGACGACCTGTTCGACTTCTTCTACGAGGCGCTGCCCGGATACGAGAAGGTCGGCCTGCGCCGCACACTGCTCGGCTGCTGGGGCTCGTTCCAGGATCCCGAGGTGTGCAATTTCGAGTACAAGGACATGGAACGCTGGGGCAACGCGATGTTCGTCACCCCGGGCGTGGTGGTGGACGGCAAGCTGGTCACCCACTCGCTGGTGGACATCAACCTGGGCATCCGGATCCTTTTGGGCAGTTCGTATTACGACGACTGGACCGAGCAGGAGATGTTCGTCAAGACCGATCCACTGGGCAACCCGGTGGACCGGCGCCACCCGTGGAACCAGCACACCAACCCGCACCCGCAGAAGCGCGACATGGACGGCGGCAAGTACAGCTGGGTGATGTCGCCACGCTGGTTCGACGGCAAGGACCACCTGGCGCTCGATACCGGCGGCGGCCCGCTGGCCCGGCTGTGGGCGACCGCACTGGCCGGCCTGGTCGACATCGGCTACGTCAAGGCGACCGGCAACAGCGTCAAGATCAACCTGCCCAAGACCATCCTGAAGGGCCCGGTCGAGTTCGAATGGAAGGTGCCCAAGTACGGCAGCAACACCATCGAACGCGACCGCGCCCGCACCTACTTCCAGGCCTATGCGGCCGCCTGCGCGCTGCACTTCGCCGAGCAGGCGCTCGCCGAAATCCGCGCCGGCCGAACGAAAACCTGGGAAAAGTTCGACGTGCCCGACGAAGGCATCGGCTGCGGATTCACCGAAGCGGTCCGCGGTGTGCTCAGTCACCACATGGTCATCCGGGACGGCAAGATCGCCAACTACCACCCCTATCCGCCGACCCCGTGGAACGCCAACCCGCGCGACAGCTACGGCACACCGGGCCCTTACGAGGACGCGGTGCAGGGTCAACCCATCTTCGAGGAGAACAGCCGGGAGAACTTCAAGGGCATCGACGTGATGCGCACGGTGCGCAGCTTCGATCCGTGCCTGCCCTGCGGCGTACACATGTACCTGGGTAAGGGCAAGTCCCTGGACAGACTGCATTCTCCGACACAGTCACCTGTCGGGGAGTGACGCATGTCGGATCGCCCGGAGGTCCCCGAGAACGACACGCAATGGCGTACAGCGGGCGATCGAATCCAGACACTTCTGGATTCCTGCGCGGCGAGCGGTACGTCCGCGCACGAACGCGCCCAGCAGTTGGTCCGCGAGGTGGTGGGGCTCTACGGCGCCGGGCTGCAGCGGGTCATCCAACTCGGTGAACCTGGGTTAGCCGAGCGGCTGGCCACCGACGACCTGGTGGCCAGCCTGCTGCTGGTACACGGCCTGCATCCGCACGACGTGCACAAGCGGGTGGCCGACGCGCTGGACCGGGTGCGGCCGTACCTGGGCTCGCACGGCGGGGACGTGGATCTGCTCGAGGTCACCAATGGACCCGAAGGCGCCACCGTGCTGCTGGCATTTGCCGGCAGCTGCAAGAGCTGCCCGTCCTCGGCGGTGACCCTGGAGCTGGCGGTCGAAGATGCGGTGCGGGCGGCCGCACCGGAAGTCAGCTCGATCGAGGTGGTGACGGCCGAAGCGGCCAACGTGATTCCGGCCGAATCACTGCTGGCGCACGTGAAGTCGAATGGGCATGCCGCCACGTGGCATCCCGTGCCCGAGGTGTCCGATCTGGCGCCCGGCGAGGTGGCGGGCTTCCTGGTGGGCGGCGCGACGATGCTGGCGTGCCGGGTCGTTGGCGCTGGACAGACCCTGGCCTATCGCGACCACTGTCCGGTTTGCGACGATTCCCTCGCCGGCGCGACCCTGAGCGGGGCGCTGTTGGAATGCCCGCGCTGTCACACGCAGTTCGACGTCGTGCGTGCGGGGGCCGCTGCGAACGGCACTCACCTCGAGCCCCTGCCGCTGCTGCCCCGCGACGGGGTGCTGTCGGTGGCGCTACCGGACGCCGTGGGAGCACCCCGATGACGAGCCCATACGACGTCCTGACGCGCATCACCAGCCGGCAAAACGCCCCCGAGCCGGCCGGCGAGCGTTGCGAGATGTGCTCCGAACCGATCACCGACGAGCACCAGCACGTCGTGAACGTCGCTGCCCGGCAATTGATGTGCACCTGCCGCGCCTGCTATCTGCTGTTCACCGACACCCACGCCGAGTTGCGTTACCGCGCGGTGCCGGACCGCTATCTGGCGTTTCCCGAATTTGCGCTGGATCGCCGCGCCTGGGACGCGCTGCAGATCCCGGTCGGCGTCGCGTTCTTCTTCAACAACTCCACGCTGGGGCGCACCGTCGCCTTCTATCCCGGCCCGGCAGGGGCGACCGAATCCGAACTGGACCTGGAGACCTGGAACACGCTCCATGGCAAGGACTCTCGGATCGACCTGCTCGCCGACGACGTCGAGGCCCTGCTGGTCCGGATTCCCGAAGACGGCAAAACGGCGCAGCCGCAAACCTATCTGGTGCCGATCGACGTGTGCTACGAGTTCGTCGGACGCCTACGCATGCTGTGGCGCGGGTTCGACGGCGGCCAGGAGGCGCGGGCGTTCATCGACGGCTTTTTCGCGCAGATTCAGGCTCGCTCCCGAGAGGCGCGCCGATGAGCGAGCAGCCCTTGGACATCGCGTTCGGCGTTCTCGACGTGGCGCCCGAGCCCTACACCGTCAGCCCGGTGCTGACCGCCCGCGTCAGCGTGGCCGTCGGCACCGACGATCCCGTGCACGCCATCGCGCTGCGCTGCCAGGTTCGCATCGAACCGCTGCGCCGCGCCTACAGCGACGAGGAAGCTGCCGGGCTGACCGACTTGTTCGGGCCCCGCGAACGCTGGGCCGGCACCCAGCGCACGTTCCTCTGGCAGCATTGCACCGCAATGGTGACTGGCTTCGCCGGCAACACCACGGTGGCGTTGCCCCTGGACTGCACCTACGACTTCGAAGTCGCCGCCGCGAAATACCTGCACGCCTTACGCGACGGCGCCCTTCCGCTGCAATTCCTCTTCAGCGGAACGATTTTCGTCAAGTCCGAGCGCGGCTTCTCGGTTCAGCAGGTGCCATGGGACTGCGAGTACCGCTACGACATGCCGGTCGCGGTGTGGCGGGATCTGATCGCACAGCATTATCCGAACGCCGGTTGGGTCCGACTGAGTCACGACACCGTGGCGGCGCTGGCCGGCTATAAGTCCGCACACGGACTGCTCGATCTCGACCACGCGATCACCGCGCTGCTGGACGCCGACCGGGAGTCGGCGAAATGAGCGCGAGCTGGGACCGGGCCCGCGCCGTCGCCGACGCGGTGCTCTACGAGGGCTACCTGCTGTACCCGTATCGCGGGACGTCGAGCAAAAACCACTCCCGTTGGCAGTTCGGCGTTTTGGGCCCGCCCGGAGCGAGCGACGCCGCCCTCGGCGAGGACGACACCCTCGCCGCGCAGTGTGTGATCGACGGGGCCAAGGCGATCACCGTGGTGGTTCGGTTCCTGCAGTTGCAGCGCCGCCGGGCCGAACGCGAACGTGGCCGCGAACCTGGGGGCGGGTTCGAACCCGTCGACCAACTGGTCACCCCGTCGGGCTCGTGGTTGACCTGGGACGAAGCGGTCGAATGTGAGAGGTCCTTCGGCCCTATCGCACTCGACGGCACACAGACGACGCTTGCGGTGACCGCCGAGGCGGCAACCGACATTGAGCCCCTCGAAGGCGGGCGCTTGGTCCGCGAACGTCAGGAGGTGCGGGGCGAACTGACCATACACAGCCAGCCCGACGGCGCCTTGGCTCGGGTTTCGTTGCGGGTCAGCAACATCGGCCCCAGGGTGGACCCAGAGACCGAGGAGAAGGATTCGGTGATCGCGCGGTCGATGATCGGTACGCACATCATCGCCGAAGTAGTCGGCGGCCAATTCATCTCGCTGCTCGAGCCACCGCCGGCCGCGGCCGGCGCGGTGTCCGAATGCGCTCAGCACCGCTGTTTTCCCGTGCTCGCCGGTCCGCCCGGCACCCATGACGTGCTGCTGGTCTCGCCGATCATCCTGTACGACCACCCCGAGGTGGCCGAACAGAGCAACACCGCGCTCTACGACTGCACGGAGATCGACGAGATCCTGACGCTGCGCGTGATGACGATGACCGACGAGGAGAAGGCGCAGGCCCGGGCCACCGACCCGCGGGCCGCGCAGATCATCGACCAGTGCGACGCCATGTCGCCCGAGGCGATGGCGGGCCTGCACGGAGTGCTTCGCAACCCGCACGCCCTCGCCGGCCTGGTCCCGGAGGTCCCCGAGGGTGTCGACTGGTGGGATCCGCTGGCCGACAACGCGGTTCGCCCCGAGATCGACGCGGTACTGGTGAACGGGACCCGGGTAGCGCGGGGTACCCGGGTCCGGTTGTGCCCCAGGCGCAACGCCGATGCTCAAGACATCTTTGTCGCGGGCAAGTCCGCCCGCGTCACGTCGGTACACGAGGACGTCGAGGGCAACAAGCACGTCGGGGTTGTCGTCGACGACGACCCGGCCTCCGACCTGCACGACTGGTACGGCCGCTATCTGTACTTCTCCCCCGACGAAATCGAGCCACTGGAAACGCAGCAGACCCCGGAAAGGAGTTCGACATGGAAGTACTAGGCTGGATATTCATCGGCATCATCGCTTTGGTGCTCGCGGTCGCGGTGGGATTGGGAATGATGTCCCTGCCGGATGCCCGGCGCTACCTCAAGCTCCGCCGCATGTAATAGGGCAACACGATGGCAGCGCGCATCCTGGTGGCCGGAATCGGCAACATCTTCCTGGGAGACGACGGATTCGGATCCGAAGTCGTCCGCAATACCGCTCTCCCAGAGAATGATCCGAATGTCCGCGTCCTGGACTACGGCATCAGGGGCATGCATCTGGCCTACGACCTGCTCGAGCAGTGGGACACCCTGGTTCTCGTCGATGCGATACCCAATCGCGGCGCGCCGGGCACCCTGCATGTCTTTCAGGCCGACCATCAATCGGGTTCTGACACAACAGGTCTGGACGCACACAGCATGGATCCGGCAGCCGTGTTCGCCAGCCTGCGGGCTCTGGGCGGCGAACCGCCCTACACGGTCGTCGTGGGCTGTGAGGCGGGCGACGTCGAGGAAGGCATGGGGCTGACCCAACCCGTCGCCCGGGCCGTTTCCCGGGCCGCCCGAGCGGTCGAGGAGATCGTTGCGGCACTGCAAAATGCGGTCCCTCGCGCGGCGTCACGGCAGGAGTGCTGACTCATGTGCCTGGGCATACCCGGTCAGGTGATCAGGATGTTGGACGGCTACGAAGGCCAGCTGGCACTGGTCGACGTCACCGGCGAAGCGCGCAAGGTCAACGTGGGAATGCTGCCCGACGAGACCTTTGACACCGGCGACTGGGTGATCATCCACATGGGCTTCGTCGTCGAGAAGACCGACCGGGCCGGTGCCGAGCAGGCGATGGCCGGGTTGGAGCTGATGGGGCGCGGTCGCACCGACCCGACCGTCAGTCCGGGGGACGGTTGAGATGACCGACACCCCCGTGCTGGTGCCCTGCGAGGACGTTCGGCAGCGCCTCACCGTGACCGGTGTTGTCCAGGGGGTCGGCTTCCGTCCGTTCGTCCACCGAATCGCCGGCGAGCTGGGTCTCGCCGGGTTTGTCGGCAACGATTCGGGCGCGGTATTCGTCGAGGTGCAAGGTGACCGGGCGCGCCTGGCCGAGTTCGGGCGCAGGCTGCGTACCGAAGCCCCGCCGCTGGCGCGGATCGGTCGCGTCCGCGTTACCGAGCTGGCCACCGACGCGGCCTGCGACCGCGGCTTCCGGATCGTGGCCAGCCGGACGGTCGCCGGTCTGAGGACCCCGATCCCGCCCGACATCGCGGTGTGCGACCAGTGTGTGGCCGAGTTGTTCGACCCGCGCGATCGCCGTTACCGGCACCCGTTCGTCACCTGCACCAATTGCGGGCCGCGGTTCACCATCATCCGCGGACTGCCTTACGACCGTCCGGGCACCACCATGTCCGGATTCGCCATGTGTGCGCGGTGCGCAGCCGAATACCACGACCCGGCAGACCGCCGATTTCACGCGCAACCGATCGCGTGCCCGCGCTGCGGGCCGTCGCTGTGGTTCTCCTCGCCGGCCGGACGGGTGACCGGATCGGATGCGGCACTGGCGGCCACCCAGCGGGCGTTGGCGGCGGGCGCGGTGGTCGCCATCAAGGGAATCGGCGGCTACCACCTGGCCTGCGTAGCCGACGAGGAAGCCGTGCTGCTCGCGCTACGGGCACGAAAATCCCGGGGCGCCAAGCCGTTCGCCATGCTGGTGCGCGACCTCGACGTCGCGCGCCGGTACGCCGACGTCGACGACGACGAGGCGGCGGTGCTGTCGAGCCCCGCCCGGCCGATCGTGTTGCTACGGCGACGCGCGGGCGCGCCGGTCGCCCCAATCGCCGAAGCCGTCGCGCCCGGCAGCCCGCTGCTGGGGCTGATGCTGCCCTACTCCCCCGTGCATCACCTGCTGCTGGCGCCCGTGCCCGGTGCCGACGGGCCGGTCCCCGATGCGCTGGTGTTGACCAGCGCCAACCGCTCCGACGAACCGATTTGCTTCACCGAAGAGGATGCCGCGCTCAGGCTTTCGATACTCTGCGACGCCGTCCTGGACCATGACCGCCCGATCCACGTGCCGTGCGACGACTCCGTGGTGCGCGTCATCGACGGCCGGGAGTTACCCATCCGACGGTCCCGGGGCTACGCGCCGCTGCCGGTCGATATGGGGTGCGAGGGCCCCGCCGTGCTGGCCGTCGGCGGCGAACTGAAGAACACGTTCTGCCTCGTCGACGGCTCGCGCGCCTACCTGTCCGGCCATATCGGCGACATGGCCACCTGGGAGACGCTGCGCGCGTTCGAGCGGGCGGTGGGCCAGCTCAGCGAAATACGCGGTACCGCACTGCGATTCGCCGCGGATCTGCACCCCGGCTATCACACCCGCGGCTGGGCTGAGCGCCACGCGGGAGATCGGACGCTGGATCTGGTTCAGCACCACCACGCGCACGTGGTGTCGCTGCTGGCCGAGCACGGGCGCCTCGGCCAGCCCATCATCGGGGTGGCGTTCGACGGCACCGGCTACGGCTGCGATCAAACGATCTGGGGCGGCGAGATTCTCAAGCTCGGGCGCGACAGTCACCGCTTCGCGCGGGTCGGCCATCTGTTGCCGGTGCCGCTGCCCGGCGGCGATGCGGCCGTGCGCAATCCGTGGCGGATGGCGCTGTCGCAGCTGTGGCTGGCCGACATCGATTGGGCGCCGGATCTGGCGCCGGTCGCCGCCGCGTCGCCGGACGAATTGCGGCTGATACGTTCGCAATTGGAGAGCGGCACCGGCTGTGTGCCGTGTTCGAGCATGGGCCGGCTGTTCGATGCGGTCGCGTCGCTGTTGGGCGTGCGACACCGGATCGACTATGAGGGACAGGCCGCCATCGAGCTGGAGGCACTGGCCGGCTCGACACGCGACGCACCCGGCCCGTCGCCGCCACTCACCGTACGACCCGACGGCGTGATCGATCCGCGCACCATGGTGCAGACAATGGTGTCGGCCCTGAACGCGGGCACGCCACCGGCGGTGCTCGCGGCGGGCTTCCATCGGGCGGTCGCACAGGCCGTCGCCGAGGTGGTCGGCCAGGTGGCCGGCGATATTCGGCTGGTGGGGCTGACCGGCGGGGTGTTCCAGAACGTGCTGCTGCTGCGGATGTGTCGTGAGCTTTTGCAGCGGGCGGGTTTTGACGTGCTGACTCACCACACGGTCCCACCCAACGACGGCGGGCTGGCGCTGGGCCAGGCAGCGATCTCCGTGCTGATCGCCCTCGAGGAGGCGCACTCGTGAACCCCACGATCACCATCGACAGCGGGCTCGACGCCGAGCTGGCCGCCGCTCTGGCCGCCACCGCCTTCACCTTCGCCAAGCGGTTCGCGGCGGGCGCCACCATGTGGTCCATTGCGCCGTCCTGGGAGCCGCATGCCCAGCACATCGCGGTCGAATTCGTCCACCCGGTGATCGTGGGCAAGCGGGCACTTCCGTCCGTCGCACTCACCGGGCCCGATCTGGTCGATCTGGTGCGGGTGTCGGTGCGGCCCGGCGACCTCGTCGTCGCGGTCGCCGGTGCCGATGACCCGCAGGTGCGTTCGGTCATGCGCCGCGGTCCGGCCTGGGGCGTCACCACGATCTGGATCGGCAGCGGGCAGCGGCCCAAAGCCGGTTTCAGGACCAGCCCGGCGGATCATGTGCTGTGGCTTGACGATCCCGACCCCAGGATCCCTGCGACGGGCGGGTTCGTCTTGTTCTACCACCTGTTATGGGAGCTGACCCACGTGTGTTTCGAGCACGCGGGGTTGCTCAAGCCCGAGTGCCCCGACGATGTCTGCATCACGTGCAGTGACGAGGGCCGCCTCGGCGAAGTCGCGGCGCCCACGGTGCACGGGGTGGCCCGCGTGCGCACGGCGCGAGGTATCGAGGACGTGGTGATGACGCTGATCGACCCGGTCGAGCCTGGCGAGCTGGTGCTGGTGCACGCGGGAACGGCCATCAGCCGAATAGACGAGGAGGACGCGTGACACCCGACGAGCCCACCAACTTCCTGTATCCGTTTATCGACGCACAGGAAGACAACTCCGAGTCGCTGCTCGCCGACCTGGCCGCGTCGGCGCAGGCCAAGGCCGCCGAAAGCCTGGCACTTCGGCGCGCCACGCTTCAGGCCAGCGCCGACCTCCTGAACCATGCCGCTCGCGAGATGGCGCGCCGCTTCGCGGCGGGAGGACGGATGTTCACGTTCGGAAACGGCGGCAGCAGCACTGATTCCGCCACGCTGGCAAGGCTGTTCGCCCGGCCGCCGATCGGCGAACCGCTACCGGCCTGGTCGTTGACCGCCGATCAGGCGATCGTGACCGCGCTGGGCAACGACGTCGGGTTCGAGCTGGTATTCGCGCGCCAGTTGATCGCGCGCGCGAAGGCCGGTGACATCGCGATCGCGATGTCGACGAGTGGCAACTCGCCCAACCTGCTCACCGCGCTGGCCGAAGCGCGGCAGCGCGGTCTGTACACCGTCGGCTTCTCCGGGTACGACGGCGGCGCGTTCGCCGACAACCCGAACGTGGACGCCTGCTTCATCGTTCGGTCACAAAGCGTGCACCGCATCCAGGAAGCGCAGGCGCTGCTGGGCTATCAGCTGTGGTCGGCAACCCACGAACGTTGCGAACCGGGTCTGGGGGCGGCATGAGCGAATACCTCTCGTCAGGTCCGCGGTTCGCCGAGGGCGACGTGATCGAGCGGATCGAATCGTTCCGCAGGCGCCGCCCCCGGTTGCTCGACGAGCACGTGACCCTGGCGCACGGGGCAGGCGGAAAGGCCTCGGCCGCACTCCTCGACGCGGTGTTCATGGAGGCGTTTCGCAACCCGCTACTGGAGTCGCTCGGCGACGGCGCGCTGCTCCCCTTGCCCGGCGGTGAACGGCTGGCGATGTCCACCGATTCATTTGTCGTGCAGCCCAGACGGTTTCCCGGCGGGTCCATCGGCGAGCTCGCTGTGCACGGCACCTGCAACGACCTCGCGATGACCGGTGCCGTGCCGTCGTGGATCGCGGCGGCATTCGTTCTGGAGGAAGGCTTTTCCATCGCGGAACTCAAAGAGATCGTCGCCGACATGGCCGCCGCCGCCGCGAAGGCCGGTGTGCAGATCGTCACCGGCGACACCAAGGTGGTGCCCAAGGGCGCCGCCGACGGCCTGTTCGTCACCACGACGGGCGTCGGAATCATTCCCACCGGCCGGGAACTTTCGCCCGCGTCGGTGCGCCCCGGCGACAAGGTGCTCTTGTCGGGTTCGATGGGTGATCACGGCATGGCGGTCATGCTGGCCCGGGGCGACCTGGCCATCGAGGCGGATATCGATTCCGACACCGCGTGCCTGTCCCCGCTGGTGGAACTGCTGATTGCCGCCGCGCCGTCCACCCGCTGGTTGCGGGACGCGACCCGGGGCGGAGTCGGCACCGTCTGCAACGAACTGGCCCAGGCCTGCGGCCTCGGTGTGCTGCTCGAGGAGGACCGACTGCCGGTGCGGCCCATGGTGAACGGCGCCTGCGAGTTGCTGGGCATCGATCCCCTCTACGTCGCCAACGAGGGCAAGTTCGTCGCCGTGGTCGCGCCCGAGGAGGCCGAGGCAGGGCTGGCCGCGGTGCGCTCGCATCCGCTGGGCGCCGATGCGGCCGAGGTCGGTGAGATCGTCACCCAACCGGCCGAAAGCGTAGTGCTGCGTACCGGGTTCGGCGGCACCCGGATCGTCGACATGCTCGTCGGCGATCCGCTGCCGCGAATCTGCTGACCCAGAAAGGACCGTGAGGACATGTGCTTGGGCATTCCGGGACGCATCGTCGAGATCACCGACCCCGCAGGGTATTTGGCGAAGGTGGATGTCAGCGGTGTACAGCGCACGATCAGCGTGCGGCTGCTGGAAGACGACCTGCCCGGACCCGACGACTGGGTGCTGGTGCACGTCGGCTTCGCGATGGCCAAGATCGACGAGACCGAGGCGCTGCTCACCCTGGCCGCGGTCCAGAAGCTCGGCGAGGCCTACGCAGGCGAAATGGAAGCCTTCGACTCGTCGGCGATTGTCTAAGGGGAACACATGAAATTCGTCGACGAATTCCGCGACCCGGCGGCGGCCCGCAAGCTGCTGGCCGCGATAGAGCACTTGGCAAGCAGCGGCCCGGAGCACTTCAAGTTCATGGAGGTGTGCGGCGGCCACACGCATACCATTTACCGGCACGGCATCGAACACCTGCTGCCGGACAACGTCGAACTGGTACACGGCCCGGGCTGCCCGGTCTGCGTGATCCCGATGGGCCGCATCGACGACGCGATGTGGCTGGCCGGACAACCCGACGTCATCTTCACGTGTTTCGGCGACATGATGCGGGTGCCGGGGTCGGCCGGCAGCCTGCTGGACGCCAAGGCGCACGGCGCCGACGTGCGGTTCGTCTACTCGCCACTGGACGCGCTGAAGATCGCGATCGACAACCCCGACAAGCACGTGGTGTTCTTCGCCATCGGCTTCGAGACCACCGCACCGTCGACCGCCGTGACGCTGGTGCGAGCGCGCGACCTCGGCTTGTCCAACTTCAGCGTGTTCTGCAACCACGTCACGATCGTCCCGCCGATCAAGGCCATCCTGGAATCGCCGGACCTGCGACTGTCCGGATTCATCGGTCCCGGGCACGTGTCGACCGTGGTGGGCAACCGGCCGTACCGGTTCGTGCCCGAGGTGTATCGAAAGCCGTTGGTGGTGGCCGGGTTCGAGCCGCTGGATATTCTCGCGGCGGTCACCATGCTGCTGCGCCAGATCCGCGACGGCCGCTGTGAGGTGGAAAACCAGTACAAGCGGGTGGTGCCCGAGCACGGCAACCCCGCCGCGCTGGCGCTGATGGGGAAGGTGTTCGCGCTTCGCCCCCACTTCGAATGGCGCGGCCTCGGCTTCATCTCGCAGAGTGCGCTGCGCCTGCATGACGACTTCGCGGAGTTCGACGCCGAGCTGCGATTCTCGATGCCCGGCGTCCGGGTCGCCGACCCGAAGGCCTGCCAGTGCGGCGAGGTGCTGAAGGGGGTGCTGAAGCCTTGGGAGTGCAAGGTTTTCGGCACCGCGTGCACGCCGGAAACCCCGATCGGAACGTGCATGGTGTCGCCCGAGGGCGCGTGCGCGGCCTACTACAACTTCGGCCGAATGCACCGCGACGCGGCCAAACTGGTGGCGCGCACTTGACCCGTGATGACACCGCCGGTGTCCAGATGTTCGCCCGTTACGCTTACGCGCCCAACGCGCTGGGCTACTGCGGTCCCCCGCTGGGAGCCACCTTGCGTGACGGCTCGGTCGATGAGGTGCGCAGGGCGGCGACCAGGTTTTCCGGTGCCTGGCCCTACCTGCGGGTGCTGTCAACACTGACGGGCATCGCCGACCCGCTGGATTACCGGCTTGTCGAGTCGTACTGGCTGGGCGGCGGGGTTGGCACCGGCCTCGATGCCGGCATGTTTTACGACGCGTTGCTGGCCATCATCGGCCCGCAGGCGGGTCGATATTGGTCGCATCTCACGCCGGGTCTGGCAGACGAGGCGGCCGGCAACCACTGTTTCCACGTGTTCGGCGTGTATCCCTGGACGCGATTTCTGGGACGGGGTACCGACGATCAGCCGCTGAGCGTGCTGGATAACTGCCGGATCACCTGGGGGACAGTGGTTTCTCGCACCGGCGACGACCTAGAGGTGATGTGCCGGAAACTGATCTTGGATGGTCAGGCGCTGAGGCTGTCCGAACCCGGGCCGCGCGTGCTCGACGTCTGGGCCGACGGATACAGCGCGGTGCCCGATGTGGCCGTCGGCGATGAGGTCGCCGTGCACTGGGGCCGGCTGTGCGGCCGGTTGCAGCCCGAGCAGGTCCGCGCTCTCGCCGATAGCACCGTTCGGCAACTTGCGGTTACCAACAATCGGCTGGCGCACAGTGCCACGCTGACGCCAAACTGATCGAGTGCCCGGCTCCATCTGCGATGTGCTGCCCGCCGCCGCCGCCCTGCTCGGCGTCCCGGACGCGGTCGACCGCCTCGGACTGGCGGACCGGGTCGGCCGCGTCGACCGGCTGTTGGTGGTGCTGGTCGACGGCCTGGGCTTTCACCTGCTGGCCGAGTTGGCCGTTGACGCGCCGCTGCTGGCCTCCGTCCTCGCCGGCGACGCGGGATGGCTCGGGCAGCTCGCGTGCACCTTCCCGTCCACCACGCCGACCAGCCTGGTGTCCCTGGGCACCGGCGCCCAGCCCGGCGAGCACGGCATCCTCGGCTTCACGGTCAACGTCCCCGGCACCGACCGCGTGCTCACCCACGTGCACTGGCGTGACGACCCGCCGCACGCCCAATGGCAGCCGCTGCCAACCTGGTTCGAGCGGATGCGGCGGCACGGCGTCGACGCGCGCGCCGTGCTGCCGCAGCCGTTCATCGGTAGCGGGCTCACCGACGCGGCGTACGGGGGCGCGCAATTCCTGCCCATCGACCGCGACGGGTGCTACGCGCGACAGCTGACCGACGAACTGCGCGCGGCGCCGGGACTGGTCTACGGCTATGTCGCCGACTTGGACACCATGGCCCATTTGTTCGGCGTCGGCTCACCGCAGTGGCACGAAGCGGCGGCAACCATCGATGCCCTGCTGACCCGGATCGTCGCGGCGCTGCCCGGCAACGCCGCGTTGCTGGTGACCGCCGACCACGGCGGCCTCAACGTCGCCGCGGACGCCCGTGTCGACCTGGACCTCGACCCGCGGCTGAGCGACGGGGTGCGGGTGGTCGCCGGCGAGGCGCGGGTGCGCTACCTGCACACGCAGGACGGCGCCGCGGCCGACGTGCAGGCCGCCTGGACCGAGGCGAGCGCCGGCTGGGCGCAGGTGTACAGCCGCGAGCAGGCCGTGGCCACCGGAATGTTCGGGCCGGTCAGCCCGGCGCACCTGGCGCGGATCGGCGATGTCGTCGTCGTGTGCAGCGGCGAGGCGGCGGTGCTGGCCACCAAGCACGAGCCCCCCGAGATGGCTCGCCTGGTCGGCTTTCACGGCGCGGGCACCGACGTCGAGATGGCGATCCCGCTCATCGTTGTGCCGTCCTGAAAAACCCACACCCGACTGGGATCGTTTTCACAGGTTGCTTGAATTGCCGGCCGGTACGGTCGGGCCACGGTGACTCGTGGGGGCGTTATGCAGATCCGGTGGTGGCGGCTGGCCATCGCGATGGTCGCCGCGCTGAGCCTGTTCACCGCCGTCATCACCGGCTGGGCGTGGCGCGGGGTGACGCCCGACCCCGTCCACGCGGTGGCGACCGCAACCGCGGCGCACAGCCAGCCCGAGGCGCAAGGCTCCTCACCCACTCATGCGCTGCCGACCAAGCACGCGTGGATGGCCCGTGAACGCCCACAGACGCGGACTCCCCTGTCGCCTCCATCGGATTGGTCTACCTGGCCGGCGTCGGCCGATCCATCGGACGGAGCCTGCCGCGGTGCACCCGCGACCGCCGCCGACGATCCCGATATTTTGACTTTGCTCTGCATCAACCGGCGCTGATCCTCCAAGCGCGCGCCGCGTTCGGTAACCCCTCGGTCTATGTCTTGGAGGAATGCTTGCCATGAATTTCGCGACCCTGCCGCCGGAGGTCAACTCCTGGCGAATGTGTGCCGGCCCCGGTTCGGCAGCACTGACCGCGGCCGCCAAAGCCTGGGGCACGCTGGCCGCATGGCTGTACGCCAGGTTGGCCGACTACCGGTCGGTGGCCTCGCAGATGACCGACGCAACGCCCTACCTCGAATGGCTGGACACCACCGCGGCACGGTCCGCCGACGCGGCCACCCGGGCCGAGAAGGCCGCCGGCGCCTTCGAGGCGGCCTCGGCGGCGATGGCGCCGTTGGCGGTGGTCGAAGCGAACCGCGCACAGCGGGTCTCGCTGGCGGCGACCAACTGCCTGGGCCAACTCACCGCGGCGATCGCGGCCACCGAGGCCGAATACGACCAGATGTGGGCGCGCGACGCCGCGGCCATGCACGCCTATGCCCGTGCGTCGGCGCACGCCGCGACGATGACCCCGTTCACCTCGCCCACCGACGTAGGCGAACCGGCACCACAGGTGGTGTCGACCGGACGGAAGGTGATGACGGCGATACCCCAAGCGCTGCAGGCGTTTTCCAGCTCTCCTCTCACGACGGTCGACGTGCCGCTTGCAGCAGTGACGTCGCCGCTGTCGAAACTGAGCTCACTCACCACGCCGTCGGACATCGCCCTGACGCACCTGAATTCGATGAACAAGGCGGCGGCATTGCACGACGGCGACAGCCATGTTGTCGCGCTTGAGGAATCCGAGCGTGACGGCCCGTGTGGGTCGCGCGGGGTCGACCGGTACGTTGTCGGTGCCGCCCACCTGGGCGCGCGTCGCGGCGCCGGTCGCCGACATCAGCCGCGACGCTACAGCGGTGTCACGTACGCCGAGCTGATTCCACCATCCACCAGGAACGTCGACGCGGTGATGAACGACGCGTCGTCGCTGGCCAGAAACGCTACCGCGGCGGCGATTTCGTCGGGCTCGGCGAAGCGGCCGACCGGCACGTGCACCAGCCGGCGCGCGGCGCGCTCCGGGTCCTTGGCGAACAACTCCTGCAGCAGCGGGGTGTTCACCGGCCCGGGGCACAGCGCGTTGACCCGGATGCCCTGCCGGGCGAACTGCACGCCCAGCTCGCGTGACATCGCCAGCACGCCGCCCTTGGAGGCGGTGTAGGAGATCTGCGAGGTCGCCGATCCCAGCACCGCGACGAACGAGGCGGTGTTGATGATGGAACCCTTCTGCGCGGGCACCATGTGCCGCAACGCCGCACGGCAGCACAGGTACACCGATTTCAGGTTGACGTCCTGGACGCGTTCCCAGGCCGGCAGTTCGGTGTTTTCGATCAGGTCGTCCTCCGGCGGCGAGATGCCGGCATTGTTGAACGCGATGTCCACCGAGCCGTACTTCTGTGCAGCGGCGTCGAAGAGCGCGTTGACCGCGTCCTCGTCGGACACATCAACGGGCACAAACAAAGCGGAGAGTTCGTCGGCCGCCGCCGCGCCGGCGCCGCCGTCGATGTCGCCGACGACGATCCTCGCGCCCTCGGCATGCATGCGGCGCGCGGCGGCCAGACCGATTCCGCTGCCGCCGCCGGTGATGACCGCCACCCGGCCCGCCAGTCGTCGGGTCAGGTCCATCAGTTGGCCTCCTCGCTGATCGCGATGAACACGTTCTTGGTCTCGGTGAAGTGCAGCGGCGCGTCCGGGCCGAGCTCGCGGCCCAGCCCCGACTGTTTGAAGCCGCCGAAGGGTGCGTGAAAGCGCACCGAGGAGTGCGAGTTCACCGAGAGGTTGCCGGCCTCGACCGCCCGCGACACCCGCAGCGCCCGGGATAGGTCGTCGGTCCAGATCGAGCCCGAAAGCCCGTAGGCGGTGTCGTTGGCCAGCGCGATCGCGTCGGCCTCGTCGTCGAACGCCAGCACGGTGACGACCGGGCCGAAGATCTCCTCGGTGACGGCACGGTCGGTGCGCTGCGGGGTGAGAACCGTTGGCGGGAACCAGAATCCGGGACCGTCGGGCGCGTGGCCGCGGAACGCGACCGGCGCGCCGTCGGGCACGTAGGAAGCCACCTTGTCGCGGTGCGCGCCCGAGACCAGCGGCCCCATTTCGGTGTCGCGCGATGCCGGGTCGCCGACGACGACGCGTTGCACCGCCGGCTCGAGCAGCTCCATGAATCGGTCGTAGACATTGCGCTGCACCAGGATTCGGCTGCGGGCGCAGCAGTCCTGGCCGGCGTTGTCGAACACCCCGGCGGGCGCGGTGGCCGCCGCGCGTTCCAGGTCGCAGTCGGCGAACACGATGTTGGCGCTTTTGCCGCCGAGCTCCAGCGTGACCCGTTTGACCTGGTCGGCCGCCCCGGCCATCACCTGTTTTCCGACGGCGGTGGACCCGGTGAACACGATCTTGCGAACGCCGGGGTGGGTGACGAACCGTTGCCCCACCACCGGGCCCGCGCCGGGCAGCACCTGCAGCAGGTCGGCGTCCAGCCCGGCCTCGACGGCCAGCTCGCCGAGCCGGATCGTGGTCAGCGGCGTCCACTCGGCGGGTTTGACCAGCACCGCGTTGCCCGCGGCCAGGGCGGGCGCGATGCCCCAGGACGCGATCATCATCGGGAAGTTCCACGGCGTGATCACCCCGACCACGCCCAGCGGTTCGTGGAACGTCACATCCAGTCCACCGGCGACGGGAATTTGCTTGCCGGACAAGCGTTCCGGGCTGCCGGCGTAGAAGTTCAGCACATCGCGTACGTGGCCGGCTTCCCATTCGGCCGATCCGATGGGGTGCCCGGAGTTCGCGACTTCGAGGGCGGCCAGCTCGTCGGTGTGGGTGTCGACCGCGGCCGCGAACGCGCGTAGGGCACGCGGCGCGTTCGGCCGGCGCCAGCCGCGCCCAGCGGCGCTGGGCCGCTTGCGCCCGCCGCACCGCGTCGTCGACGGCGGCGACGTCGGCGTGCTCGACCGAGCGCAGCACCTCCTCGGTGGCGGGGTTGATCAGGTCCGTCATGAGCGGTCCGCATAGGACCGCGCGGCGTCCACCACCGCGGCGAACAGCCGCAGGTCGTCCAGCGACTGCTCCGGATGCCACTGCACGGCCAGCACGAAACCCCCCGCACCCTGGCCGGGTAGCTCCAGCGCCTCGACCACACCGTCGGCGTCCCAGGCGCTGACCACGAGGGCTGCACCGACCTTGTCGATGGCCTGATGGTGGTAGCACGACGCGCGGACCGTCTCCCCCAGCAGCCCGGCCAGCCGGGTGCCCGGCACGGTGCGCACCGGAAGCGTCGCGAACACGCCGTTGCCGGTCCGGTGCCCGCCGTGGCCGATCACGTCGGGCAGGTGCTGGTGCAGCGTGCCGCCGAACGCGACGTTGAGCACCTGAGCGCCACGGCAGATGCCCAGCACCGGCAGCCCGCGCTGCAGCGCCCCGTCCAGCAGCGCGAGCTCCCACGCATCGCGGTCGGTGCGCGGCTGGTCGGTAGTGGGATGCGGCTGCTGGCCGTACGCGGCCGGGTCGAGGTCATAGCCCCCGGTGATCACCAGCGCGTGCAGGCTGTCCAGCACACTGGCGGTGACATCGGGATCGACCGGCTGCGGCGGCAGCAGCACCGGCACCCCGCCGGCCCTGATGACGCCCTCGAAGTAATCCGACGGCAGGTAGGCCGCGGGAACATCCCAGATCCCGGTTTGTATCTGCTCCCGATACGTGGTCAGCCCAATTACCGGCCGTCTAGAGCCGCTCAAAACCCCGCGTCCTCTCCCAGTCCGTGACCGCCGCGTTGAACGCCGCCACCTCCACCCGCGCGTTGTTCAGGTAGTGCGCGACGACGTCGTCGCCGAACGCCTCGCGCGCGACGCTCGACCTGTCGAACAGGTCGGCCGCCGCGGCCAGCGAAGTCGGCAGCCGCGGCACCCCGGCTGCTTGATAGGCGTTGCCCTGACACGGTTCTGGTGGCTGCAACGCTCCCTCGATGCCGTGCAGTCCCCCCGCGATCAACGCGGCCACCGCGAGGTACGGGTTGACGTCACCGCCGGGAACGCGGCATTCCATGCGGATGTTGTCGCCGTGCCCGACGACCCGCACCGCGCAGGTGCGGTTGTCCAGCCCCCAGGCCAGCGCCGTCGGGGCGAAGCTGCCATCGGCAAATCGCTTGTAGGAGTTGATATTCGGCGCATGGAACAACGTGAGCTCCGCCAGGGTGGCCAGCACGCCGGCGAGGAAACTCGCGAACGTCGACGACATGCCGTGCGGCCCATCGGGATCAGCGAACGCCGCCGAGCCGTCCTGCGTGCGAAGCGACAGGTGGATGTGACAGCTATTGCCTTCTCGCTCATCGTATTTCGCCATGAACGTCAGGCTCTTACCGTGCTGGTCGGCGATTTCCTTGGCGCCGTTCTTGTAGATGGTGTGGTTGTCGCAGGTGACCAGCGCGTCGTCGTAGCGGAACCCGAGCTCCTGCTGGCCGCGGTTGCACTCCCCCTTGATGGCCTCGTAGTGCAGGCCCGCGCCGACCATGCCGAGCCGGATGTCACGCAGCAGCGGCTCCATCCGCGAGGACGCCAGTATCGCGTAGTCGACGTTGTAATCGCTGGCCGGCGTGAGCCCGCGATAGCCGCTGGCCCAGGCCTGCCGATAGGTGTCGTCGAACACCATGAACTCGAGTTCGGTGGCCACGTTGGCCGCCAGCCCGTGCCGGCCCAGCCGCTCGAGCTGACGGCGCAGGATGCTGCGCGGCGCGGGGGCTACCACGCTGCCGTCGTGCCAGCCCAAATCGGTGATCACCAGCGCCGTGCCGGGCAGCCAGGGCAGCAGCCGAAGGGTGTCGAGGTCCGGCGTCATCACCATGTCGCCGTACCCGGTGTCCCAGCTGGACATGGCATAGCCGGCCACGGTGTGCATTTCGACGTCGACGGCGAGCAGGTAGTTGCAGCATTCGGCGCCGTGGGAGGCGCATTCGTTGACGAAGTCGGCGCCCGACACCCGCTTTCCGACCAGCCGGCCCTGCATGTCGGCGAACGCCAGGATGACCGTGTCGACACCGGCGTCTGGGCCGGCCGCGACCAATCGTTCCAGTTCGGCTAACGACAGCATCGGGCCAGCCTAAACCGGCCGTGTTACCAGCTGCTGGTACGCAACACGATCTCGGCGGCCAGCTGCGCCGTGGACTCCTGCGCGCTCCGGCGCCCGAGCAGGTCCACGACGCGGTAATCGGCGTAGACGAAACGCTGGCTGTCATTGGCGATCGCGCGGGTCACCGGAGAGCTGACCAGCACGGTGGTCGCGACCTCCACCGGCGGGCACTCCCCGTCGCACACGACGCCGTCCGCGTCGGCGACCCGCGGATGTCCGCGGTCGATGGCGACCAGGCCGACGAACCGGCCCAGCCTGGTGGCCGCAAGCTTCCACGCCAGCTCGGCGCCGGCACGGTCGCCGACGACCACCCCCCACCCGATGCCGAGGGAGTCGAGGATGCCGATCACCGACTTGCCGGTCAGCCGCGGGTCAGGGCCGATGACGACGGTGCGCAGCGACGCCGTATGCAGGCGCTCACACACCGCGTCGTAGGCGGCGGGCGCGCGCTGCTCGGCGCCCAGAATGACGACCACGACGCCGTTGTCAGGACCGGATACGGCCACGGGAATAGGAATACCGTCGAGCGTGGTCATCATCGAGGGCACTGTCGCACGTTAACAGCTAATCGGCATGCACACGGGTCGTTTTCGCCGGTACCCACAACCACCAGTCAACCTGCTCGGCGCCGGCGCGCAGCGGACTTACCAGCTGGCAACCCAGATTTATTGCCGCAGCAACGTTTTGGCTTGGATCCCCTGGGATCACTGCGAGCGAAAATCGTGGACAATGCACGGGCGATGTGGTGGTCCGCCCTCGATCAGCTCGACCACGGCGTCCACGTCCAGATGCGCCGCCAAAAGGTCGGCCATCAACGCCAACTGCGCGTCGCGGCGCTGGGCGACGTCGACGTCCTCGGCCACCACGAACCCGCTGCGCCCGGCCGCCTTGGCCAACCCGATCAGCCATTCGCGGCGGAACCCGTCGTTGTCGAGCAGGCCGTGCCAGTGCGTGCCGAACACCGCGCCACGCACCAGGCCCTGCGGCTCGGATTCGACCTCGAACCAG
This sequence comes from uncultured Actinomycetota bacterium, assembly GCA_963758775.1. GTDB lineage: Bacteria > Actinomycetota > Actinomycetes > Mycobacteriales > Mycobacteriaceae > Mycobacterium. The sequence continues at coordinate 54,238 of CAVWWU010000004.1, read as the reverse complement.
CTGGCCTCGTCGCAGCGGGTGAGCCGCCCGTGGTGGATCTCGTATCCGCTCAGCGGGGTTGCCCAGCGGCGCAGCACCTTTTCGGCGGCAAAGACGATGTCGGCATCCAGCAGGCCCAGTCCCGCGACTTCCCCTGCCTTCGATTCGATGCCGTCCTCGATGCGCCGGCACAACATCTGGAATCCCCCGCAGACGCCCAGCACCGGCTTGCCCACGCCATGATGGGCCGCGATCGCGTCGGCCAGCCCGCGCTGGCGCAACCAGGACAGATCCGCAACCGTTGCCTTGGTTCCCGGCAGCACGATCAGGTCGACATCGGCCAGTTCGACCGGGTCGGTGACCCAGCGCACCGACACGCCCGGCTCGCAGGCCAGCGCCTCGATGTCGGTGGAGTTGGAGATTCGCGGCAGCCGCACCGCGGCCACCCGCAGCCACTGGTCGCCCCGCGGGGGCGCGGGGGCACCGACCACGCCGTGCGCCACGACCGACAGCGAATCCTCGGCGTCGATCCACAGGTCGTGGGCGTAGGGCAGCACGCCGTAGGTGGGGCGCCCGGTCAGGTCGAACAGCTGCTGCAGGCCCGGCTCGAGCAGCGCCGGGTCGCCGCGGAACTTGTTGATGATGAAGCCCGCGATCAGCGCCTGGTCCTCGGGTTCGAGCACCGCCACGGTGCCGAACAGGTGCGCCAGCACGCCGCCGCGGTCGATGTCGCCGACCACCACCACCGGCAGGTTCGCGGCCCGGGCCAGCCCCATGTTGACCAGGTCGTTCGCGCGCAGATTGATTTCGGCCGGTGACCCGGCGCCCTCACAGATCACCACGTCGAATTCGGCACGCAGGGAGGAGAGTTCGTCGGCGACGACGCCGGCCAGCCGGTCGCGATGCGCCATGTAGCCCGTTGCCGACACCGAGTCGGCGACCTGCCCGCGGATCACCAGCTGGGAGGTCCGGTCACCGCCCGGTTTGAGCAGGATCGGGTTGAACCGCACGCTGGGTTCCAGTCCCGCCGCGCGGGCCTGCATGGCCTGGGCCCGGCCGATCTCGCCGCCCTCGATGGTGACGACGGAATTGTTCGACATGTTCTGTGCCTTGAACGGCGCGACCCGCACCCCGTTGCGGGCCAGCAACCGGCACAGACCCGCCACCACAACGGATTTCCCGGCGTCGGAGCTGGTGCCCGCGACCAGCAGCGCGCCGCTCACCTCTCTACGGCGAGCAGACGCAAAAGTGCCCTTTTGGAGCCAAAACGGGCACTTTCACGTCTGCTCGCGCCAACAAAGTCACGGCAGTGTCAGGATCTCGACGCCGGTGTCGGTGACCAGCAGGGTGTGCTCGAACTGCGCGGTCCACTTGCGGTCCCGGGTGACCACGGTCCAGCCGTCGTCCCAGATCTCGTAGTCCAGCGCGCCGAGGTTGATCATCGGCTCGATGGTGAAGGTCATTCCCGGCTGCATGATGGTCTCGACGGAGGGCTGGTCGTAGTGGAGGACCACCAGCCCGTTGTGGAACGTGGTGCCGATGCCGTGGCCGGTGAAGTCGCGAACCACGTTGTAGCCGAACCGGTTTGCGTACGACTCGATCACGCGGCCGACGACGGACAACGCACGCCCGGGCTTGACGGCCTTGATCGCGCGCATCGTCGCCTCGTGGGTCCGCTCCACGAGCAGCCGGTGCTCTTGCGCGACGTCACCGGCCAGGAAGGTGGCATTGGTGTCGCCGTGCACCCCGTCGATATAGGCGGTGACGTCGATGTTGACGATGTCGCCGTCGGCGATCACGGTCGAGTCGGGGATGCCGTGGCAGATGACCTCGTTGAGCGACGTGCAGCACGACTTGGGAAATCCCTTGTAGCCCAGCGTCGATGGGTAGGCGCCGTGGTCGACCATGTAGTCGTGCGCGATGCGGTCGAGTTCGTCGGTCGTGACGCCCGGCGCAACGGCCTTGCCTGCCTCTTGCAGCGCGCTCGCCGCGATCTGGCCGGCGATACGCATCTTCTCGATCACCTCGGGTGTCTGCACCCACGGCTCGGTGCCCTCTTTCGCGGTCTTCTTCCCGACGTATTCCGGGCGTTCGATGCGATTGGGCACCGCCAGCGTCGGGGACAACACTCCGGGAGAAAGCGCGGTGCGAGCGGACATGTTGCCAGCTTAACGGGCTGATCTGGTTGGCGTTGATTCTGCGCCTACGGTGGGGTTCTCTCGCACTTTGTCGCGCTGGACGCAGAGTCAACGCTGAGGCCGGCGCAGAAACCCGCGTCGCGCCCCCCGGACGATCACCGAGCCGCACACCACCCGGCCGGTCAGCACGACGTGCGGCGTCCCCTCCGCCGGGGCGTCCTTGCGGCGGTCGCTCGCGCTGCCGACATAAACCTCGACGTCATCGAGTGAGGCACTGGCGCCGTCGGGCAGCCAGATGTCCACCGAACCGAACCGCATGTCGAGTTCGATCACCACGACCGGACCCGCGAACCGGGCCTTGGTGAGATCCAGCTCGATCGACCCGAGCCGTCGCACCAGCGCCAGCCGGGTGGGCACCATCCATCCGCCCCGGCGTTTCAGGGAGCCCGCCCAGCCGCGCAGTTCCACACGGTCGGCGGCCGACGTGACGATGGCGCCCGGCCCCGGCAGGTCGCTGACCAGCCCGTCCAGCTCATTGCGGGTGCGCGCGTAGGACACCCGCGAGGAGCGTTGCTCGAATTCGTCGATATCGATCAGCCCGAGCGCAACCGCGTTGTGCAGTCGTCGCATGGTGCCGTTGCGGTCGGCGTCCGAGACGCGCAGTGACATCGGGGACAGCATCTCCCCACCGGACTCCGTCATGATGTTTCCAATTTACCGCCGTCGCCCAGCGGGGACCCGGACTAAGTCAGGTAGCCCGGCGGCAGCGACTCGAACATCACCTTGGTCATCCGCACCGCGTATTCCGAGCTGCCACCCCCGACGATCAGCGACGCGAACGCCAGGTCGCCGCGATACCCGGCGAACCAGGAGTGCGATCCGCCCGGGAATTCGGCCTCACCCGTCTTGCCGTAGACCTCGCCGCAGCCGTTGATCTCCTTGGCCGTCCCGTTGGTCACCACCAGACGCATCATCGGCCGCAGCGCGTCAACCATCTTCGGGGTGATCGGCGTGCTGTCGCCGTCGACCGTCGTCGCGCGGCCGGCGATCAGCTGCGGCACCGGGGTCTTGCCGGCGTCCACCGTCGCCGCCACCAAGGCCATGCCGAACGGGGTGACCAGCACTTTGCCCTGGCCGAAGCCGTCTTCGGTGCGCTCGGCCAGGTCCACAGTCGGCGGCACCGACCCGGTCAGCGTGGTGATGCCGTCGACCTGATAGTCCAGCCCGAGCCCGTACCGGGTGGCCGCCTGCGTCAGGCCGCGGGGCGGCATCTTGCTGCCCAACTCGGCGAACGTGGTGTTGCACGAACTGGCGAAGGCGCGCGACATCGGCACCACGCCGAGGTCGAAACCGCCGTAGTTGGGGATGGTGCGGTGGCCGATGTCGAGGTGGCCGGGGCAGCCCAGCATGGTGTTGGGCGTGGCCATGTCGCGGTCGATGGCGGCGCCGGCCGTGACCATCTTGAACGTCGACCCGGGCGGGAACAGGCCGGTGGTGGCGAGCATCCCCTGGCTGTCGGCGCCCGCGTTCTGCGCGATCGCCAGGATCTCGCCGGTCGACGGCTTGATCGCCACGATCATCGCCTTGCCGCCGCGGGTGTCCACGGCGTGCTGCGCGGCGTTCTGCACCACCCGGTCCAGCGTGATCGACACCGACGGCGCCGGGGATCCTTCGACCTCGTGCAGCACCGCGACGTCCACGTTGTTCTGGTTGACGCTGACGATCCGCCAGCCCGCCTGCCCGTCGAGCTGGTTGATGACGGACTTCTTCACCTCGGCGACGACGGCCGGCGCGAAATGCGGATCGGTCGGCAACTCGTCGGCCTGGGGTGTGATCACGACGCCGGGCAGATGGCCGATCACCGGGGCGACCTTGTCGTTGTCGTCGGGGTGCAGGGTGACACCCAGGTCCAGCGCGTCGGACGACGAGCTGGCCTTTTCGGCCAGCAGCTGCGGATCGACCAGCGTGTCGTTGAACGGGTGCAGCGCCGCGATGACGGCATGCGCCGTGTCCATCAGCGCGGGCCCGGCCTGCGTCGCGTCCAGCGTGTAGTGGTACAGGTAGCCCGGTGCCAGGACATCGCTGCCGCCCAATTCATTCACCGAGGCCCGGCGCGGCGGGTCGGCCCGCAGCGCGAACGTCTGGTGCTCACCCAGCCGGGGGTGCAGCCCGGTGGTGGCCCACCGGACCTGCCAGTGCCCCTCGTCGCGCGCCATCTTCAGCTGGCCGTCGTAGCTCCACGTCCGGTCCTTGGGCAGATGCCACGTGAACCGGTAGTCCACCGTCCCGGTGTCCTCGGCGTATTTCGCGCTGAGCAGCTGAGCGTCCAGGTGGGTGGCCTGCAGCCCGTGCCAGGCCGCGTTGAGCGCCTCGCGGGCTTCGTTGGGGTTGTCGCTGAGCTGCGCGGCCGTTGCGGTGTCGCCGACGGCCAGCGCGCGGAAGTACTTCTCCGCCGCCGGCCCGGGCCCCTCGGGCCGTGGGGTGCAGCCCGACAGGGCGACCGCCGCCACGAGCACGCCTGAGGCCACTGTTGCCAGAGTTATCTTTGTTGCCATCGGTACTGATGTTAAGAACGAGAACTCCGACTCGGCCTCCGACACACCGATACCGATCCGTGATCTAGGCGGTTACCTGAACCGCAGCCCGCGCCTGCGCTCCCACCAACACGCGAACACCGTGCCGGCCGCCCAGACGACCACGGCGATGCCCAGATGCACGAAGCTCTTGGTATCGCGGCCGAACACCGGCCCGATCGCCGCGGGCACCGTCGTCCACAACACCTTGTGCTCGACGCCGCCCGTCGGGTCAGCGACGTAGTACAGCGCGTAGGGCAGCGCCAGGGCGAGAACCCAGGTACCAGTGCGGCGCCAATTGCGCCGCTCGTGCCAGCGCTGCATGAGCGGTTCGGAGCCGACCGGCAGCAGCACCGAAATCATGTTGCCGATGCCCAGCCAGGACACGATGGGCACCGCGACGTTGGGGATGGTGTCGCCCAACTGCGCCGGCGTCTGCTTCCACAGCGTCAACGCCATCGCCGCCGACAGGGTGGGCAACCCGACGATGACGAGCAGGGTCAGGTTTTTCAGCAACAGCACCCGCCAAAACGGTGCGCCCTCGGCTAACGCCTTGGCGACGCGGTGGTGGTCGGCGCCGAGCACGTTGGTGGTCGTGACATCGGCGAGAACGAACGAGGCCAAGTAGATCCCGATCAGGACCACCCAGTCGATGTGGTTGTGGTGCAGGACGCCGGCGTGGTGGTAGTGGGACGGGACGCGATGGACGTGCGGGGCGGCCGTCGTCCGTTGGATCACCAGCCACCCCACCGCGAGCACCAGGTTGGCCACGACGCCCGTGAGCCAGATGCGCGGCGGCGTGAACGCCCAGCGGATCTCGGCGCGCAAAGCGGGCAGGAGCCCCTGATCGAAGTCGGTGGCCGCCGCCTCGGCCGCGGCGCGCTGTGCAGGCGCCGCGCTCATCGCGGCATGCAGTGCGTTGCGCACCGGTCGGCGCTTGGGCGTATCGAACTCTGGCATGCGCTCCCCCGGCGAGCGACGACGAGAACTAGTCCAGTAGCACGGTAGCGAAGGTGCCGACCTCGGTGAAGCCGATGCGGTCGTACGCCGCGCGAGCGACGGTGTTGAAGTCGTTGACGTACAAGCTGGCGATCCGCCCGGTGCCGACGATCACGGCGGACAACGTCGCGGTGCCGCGGGTGCCCAGCCCCAGGCCGCGCCGCTCGGGATGCACCCAGACCCCTTGGATCTGGCCGACCGCCGGGGACTGCGATCCCACCTCGGCCTTGAAGATGACCTCGCCCTTCTCAAAGCGGGCCCACGCCCGCCCCGCGGCGATGAGACTGGCCACCCGGCGGCGGTAGCCGCGACCGCCGTCGCCCAGCCGCGGGTCGACACCGACCTCGCCGATGAACATGTCCACGGCCGCGACCAGATAGGCGTCCAGTTCGTCCGGCTGAACCTGGCGCACGCCGGTGTCGAGCTCGCAGTTGGGGTACTTCGACAGCGCCATCAGTGGCTGGTTCTCGCGCACGTCGCGCGCCGGGCCCCAGACCGGCTCGAGCCGCTGCCACATGGGCAGCACCAAGTCGGCCCTACCGACGAGTGACGAGCAGCGCCGCGAACCGCTCATCGCCTCGTCGGCGAAGGCGTTCAGGTCGGCGGGTCCGCCACGCAGCGGGATGAGGTTGGCGCCGGCGAAGCACAGCGACTCCTCCACGCCGCGCCGCGTCCACAGTTCTCCCCCAATCGAATTGGGGTCGACTCCGTGGTCGGTGACGCGGGCCGCGACCATGCACGACCCGACAGGGTCAGCGTTGAAAACCCGCCAGGCGGCGGCGGCGTCGCGCACCACCGACACCCGTCGGTCGCCGATCAGGCGAAGGATGGGGGGAGCCGACATCTGAAGAACTCTCCGTGGTGCGAAAACTGACGGCCGGTCGACCGGCCTTTAGTCAGCTTACGGTCACAATCGGCGTCCCGCTTGATGTTCCCATCTCTTCGGCAATACGCATTGCCTCTTCGATCAGCGTCTCGACGATTTGCGCCTCGGGCACGGTCTTGATCACTTCGCCCTTGACGAAAATCTGGCCCTTGCCGTTGCCGGACGCGACCCCGAGGTCCGCTTCGCGCGCCTCCCCCGGACCGTTGACGACGCACCCCATCACGGCAACCCGCAACGGCACTTCCAGGCCGTCGAGGCCGGCGCTGACCTCGTTGGCCAGCGTGTAGACGTCGACCTGGGCCCGCCCGCAGGAGGGGCAGGACACGATTTCGAGCTTGCGTGGCCGCAGGTTCAGCGATTCCAGGATCTGGTTGCCGACCTTGACTTCCTCGACCGGCGGCGCCGACAGCGACACCCGAATGGTGTCGCCGATGCCCTTCGATAGCAGCGCCCCGAACGCGACCGCGGACTTGATGGTGCCCTGGAACGCGGGACCGGCCTCGGTAACGCCCAGGTGCAGCGGGTAGTCGCACGCCGCGGCCAGCTGCTCGTAGGCCGCGACCATCACCACCGGGTCGTTGTGCTTGACGCTGATCTTGATGTCGCCGAAGCCGTGCTCCTCGAACAGTGAGGCCTCCCAGAGCGCCGACTCGACCAGCGCCTCGGGGGTGGCCTTGCCGTACTTCTCCATGAACCGCTTGTCCAGCGAGCCGGCGTTGACGCCGATGCGGATCGGGATACCGGCCGCGCCCGCGGCCTTGGCGACCTCGCCGACCCGGCCGTCGAATTCCTTGATATTGCCGGGGTTTACCCGCACCGCGGCGCATCCGGCGTCGATGGCGGCGAAGATGTACTTGGGCTGGAAGTGGATGTCGGCGATCACCGGAATGCTGCTGTGCCTTGCGATTTCGGCGAGTGCGTCGGCGTCCTCTTGACGCGGGCAGGCCACCCGGACGATGTCGCAGCCCGCGGCGGTCAGCTCGGCGATCTGCTGCAGCGTCGAGTTGACGTCGTGCGTCTTTGTGGTGCACATGGACTGCACCGAGACCGGAAAGTCGCTGCCGACGCCGACGTCGCGAACCATCAGCTGGCGCGTGGTGCGGCGGGGGGCGAGCGTGGGCGGCGGGGCCGCAGGCATGCCCAGGCCGATCGACGTCACTGGAACAGCCTGATCGGGTTGACCAGATCGGCGGTCACGGTCAACAGCATGTAGCCGACGACGAACACCAACACCACATACGTCGCGGGCATCAGTTTGAGGTAGTTCACCGGCGCCGCCGCGACCTTGCCGCGGGCCGAGCGGATCATGTTGCGGATCTTCTCGAACACGGCGACGGCGATGTGGCCGCCGTCGAACGGCAGCAACGGCAGCAGGTTGATGGCGCCGAGGATCAGGTTCAGCTGGGCCAGGAAGAACCAGAACGCCACCCACAACCCGTGATCGACGGTGTCGCCGCCGATGATGCTGGCGCCGACGACGCTCATCGGCGTCTCGGGGTCGCGCTGGCCGCCGCCGATGGCGTGCATCAGCGCGCCGACTTTGGTCGGGATGGCGACCAGCGACTTGCCCACCTGAACGGTCAGGTCGCCGGCGAAGGCGAACGTGGCGGGGACGGCCGTCAAGACGTTGTAGTGCGTGGGCACCGCACGCGGCGCCCCGACTCCGATGGCGCCCACGGTCGCGGCCTGAGGCTGCCCGCCCTTTGCGTCACCGATGAAACGTTGGGTGGGCTGGACCTGCACGTAGGCGGTGATCGATTGGCCGTCGCGCTGCACGACCACCGGCACGGTTCCCTGCATCTTGCGGACCGCGGTGGCCATCTCCTCGAAGCTGGACACCGAGGTGTCACCGACCTTGACGACGACGTCGCCCGGCCGGATCCCGGCCTGCGCAGCAGGGCCGGGGCCCTCACACTTGTCGAGTTTTCCTGCGGTCACTTCCTTTGCCACGCAGCCGGTTTCGCCGACCACCGCATTGGTCGCCGGGTGCAGGTTGGGCAGCCCCCAGACGAGTGCGATGCCGTAGATCAGCACCAGGCAGATGACGAAGTTCATGCCCGGCCCGGCGAACAGCGTCGCGACCCGCTTCCAGGTCGCCTGCTTGAACATGGCGCGGTCCTGCTCGCCCGGCGCGAGCTCCTCGACCGGGGTCATCCCGGCGATGTCGCAGAAGCCGCCCAGCGGAATGCCCTTGACGCCGTATTCGGTCTCCCCGCGCCGGGTGGACCACAGCGTGGGGCCGAAGCCGACGAAGTAGCGGCGCACCAGCATGCCGGTGGAGCGCGCCACCCACATATGGCCGCACTCGTGCAGGGCCACCGAGATCAGGATGGCCAGCGCGAACAGCACTATGCCGAGAACGAACATCATCGCCGCTGTAAGACCTTTCCGGAAATCTCGCGCTGCGCTCGCGCGCGGGCCCAGCGCTGCGCTTCGAGTACGTCATCCACGGTAGCTGGTTCCGCGGCCCATTGGTCGGCAGCGCGCAGGACCTCGGCGATGGTGCCCACAATCGCGGGGAATCCGATCCTCCCCGCCAGGAACGCCGCGGCCGCCTCTTCGTTGGCGGCGTTGTAGACGGCGGTCATGCAGCCGCCGGTCTGTCCGGCGTGCCGGGCCAGCTCGACCGCGGGAAAGACGGCACTGTCCAGCGGCTCGAATTCCCAGGTCGAGGCGGTGGTGAAGTCGCAGGACGCCGCCGCGGCGGGCACCCGGTTCGGCCAGCCCAGCGCCAGGGAGATGGGCAGCTTCATGTCCGGGGGGCTGGCCTGGGCGATCGTCGAGCCGTCGACGAAGGTGACCATCGAATGAACGATCGACTGCGGGTGCACGACGACCTCGATGCGGTCGTAGTCGATGCCGAACAGCAGGTGCGTCTCGATGACCTCGAGGCCCTTGTTGACCAGCGACGCCGAGTTCAGCGTGTTCATCGGGCCCATCGACCAGGTCGGGTGGGCGCCCGCCTGCTCAGGGGTGACGGCCTCCAGGTCTGCGGCGGCCCAGCCGCGAAAGGGGCCGCCGGAGGCTGTCAGCACCAGCTTGGCCACCTCGCTTCTTTCCGGGTCGGAACGACCGCACCGCAGGCACTGCGCCAGCGCCGAATGCTCGGAGTCGACGGGCACGATCTGGCCGGGTTGCGCGGCCCGCAGCACCAGCGGGCCGCCGGCGATCAGCGATTCCTTGTTGGCCAGCGCGAGCCGGGCACCCGAGGCCAGCGCGGCCAGCGTCGGTCGCAGACCCAGCGCCCCGACCAGCGCGTTGAGTACGACGTCGGCTTCGGTCTCCTCGACCAGGCGGGTGACCGCGTCGGGGCCGCAGTAGGGGACGTCACCGAGCTTTTCGGCGGCCCGTTCGTCGGCGACGGCGATGTTTCGCACCCCGGTCTCGGCGCGCTGGCGCCGCAGCGTGTCGACGTTGGCGCCCCCGGCGGCCAGCCCGACCACCTCGAACCGGTCCGGGTTGGCGGCGATGACCTCGAGCGCCTGGGTGCCGATCGAGCCGGTGCTGCCCAGCACCAGCACACGCAGACGGGTGGGTTCGGTCACCTATCCATTGTGCCGCTCGGTTCGCCTATTGCGGGGCGCCCGCATCAATTGATCCCATCCGTGACCGCGGCCACTCCGAATCCCTGGTGTTCACAGGGAGGGCGGCGGCAAGGGTCGTCTGTAACGCAAGGAAGCGCGATGACAAATGTTCAGGCCAAGACAGTCGCAGCGGCGAGCCTCGCGGCGGTCGCGATAGTGGGCTTCGCGGGGTGTTCGAGCAACAAGCCCACGGCGGAGAGCACCACGAGCACACCGGCGGCGATGAGCAGCATGGCAGGACCCGCGAGCACGTCAGCGACGGCGGACCCCGCGGCCGACCTGATTGGAACGGGGTGCTCGGCGTACGCGGCACAAAACCCCAGCGGTCCCGGATCGGTGGCCGGAATGGCGCAGGACCCGGTGGCCACGGCGGCGTCGAACAACCCGATGCTGACGACCCTGACCTCGGCGCTATCGGGCAAGTTGAACCCGGGCGTAAATCTGGTCGACACCCTCAACAACGGCCAGTACACGGTGTTCGCCCCTACCAACGCCGCCTTCGACAAGCTGCCGGCGGCCACCATTGACAAGCTCAAGACCGATGCCCCGCTGCTCAAGAGCATCCTGACCTACCACGTGGTGCAGGGCCAGTTGAGTCCAGCAAAGGTCGACGGCAGCCACGCAACCCTGCAGGGCGCCAGTTCGACCGTGACCGGCCAAGGAAAGGACCTCAAGGTCAACGACGCGGGCCTGGTGTGCGGAGGGGTGCACACCGCGAACGCGACGGTGTACATGATCGACACCGTGCTGATGCCGCCAAGCTGATCGCGGTCTGTCCATTCCCGGCGAGGCAGCCCTAGCGGGCTGCCTCGCCCCTTCTTGGAAGATCTGAGTAGCTAAAGCCTTTGGCGGACAAGCCAATCCGTGGCAACGGCAGCAACGAATAGCAGACATGTGGACCCTCGCACTGGTCGGATTGCTCGGCGGCCTGATCACCGGGATATCACCGTGCATCTTGCCGGTGCTGCCGGTGATCTTCTTCTCGGGCGCACGCAGCGCAGCCGGCGCCGCCGAACCGGAGCGTGGGCTGGCAGCGAATCCGCGCCCCTACTGGGTGATCGGCGGCCTGGTGCTCAGCTTCAGCGTGGTCACCCTGGCCGGGTCGGCACTGCTGTCGGCGCTGCACCTGCCGCAGGATGCGATCCGCTGGGCCGCGCTGATCGCCTTGGTCGCCATCGGGATCGGCCTGATTTTTCCGCAATTTGAACAACTGCTGGAGCGCCCGTTCTCGCGCATACCGCAAAAGCAAATCACCACCCGCGGCAACGGTTTCGGACTCGGACTGGCGCTGGGAGTGCTGTACGTCCCGTGCGCCGGCCCCGTTCTGGCCGCGATTGTCGTGGCCGGGGCTACCGCAACGATCGGCGTCGGAACAGTCGTGCTCACCGGCTCGTTCGCCGTCGGTGCCGCCTTGCCGCTGCTGTTCTTCGCAGTGGCGGGTCAGCGCGTCGCCGAACGGGTGAGCGCTTTTCGGCGTCGCCAGCGCGAAATCCGGATCGCCGCGGGAATCGTGACGATTCTGCTGGCGGTGGCCTTGGTGTTCAATCTTCCGGCGACTCTGCAGCGAGCCATTCCTGACTACACCGCCACACTGCAACAGCGAGTCGGCGGGTCCGAGCAGATACGGCAAAAACTCAACCTTGGCGGCATCGTCAACGATCAGAACGCGCAGCTATCGAATTGCAGCAACGGCGCAGCGGAACTCGAAAACTGCGGGCCCGCACCCGATCTCAAAGGAATCGCGGCCTGGCTGAACACACCCGGCGGCGGGCCCATCGCGCTTGGTTCGTTGCGCGGCAAAGTGGTGCTGATTGATTTCTGGGCCTATTCCTGCATCAACTGCCAACGTGCCATCCCCCATGTCGTCGGCTGGTACCACGCCTACCACGACAGTGGTTTCGAGGTCGTCGGCGTGCACACGCCCGAATACGCCTTTGAAAAAGTCACCGGCAACGTCGCCCAGGGCGCGACGGATCTGGGCATCACGTATCCGATCGCGCTGGACAACGGTTACTCCACCTGGACGAACTACCGCAACCGCTACTGGCCGGCCGAATACCTGATCGACGCCAAGGGCACGGTACGGCACATCAAATTCGGCGAGGGCGACTACGACGTCACCGAGGACCTGATCCGGCGATTGCTCACCGACGCCAATCCCGGCGTCAAGCTCGCCAAACCTGTGGACGCCGCCGACACCACCCCGAAGGCCACCCTGACGCCCGAGACGTACTTCGCCGTCGGCAAGGTCGTCAACTACGGCGGCGCCGGCGTGTACGACGAGGGATCGGCGACGTTCGATTACCCGCCGAATCTCGCACCCGATAAATTCGCGTTGAGTGGCCCATGGTCGCTGGATTATCAAGGCGCGACGGCCGCGGGAGACAACTCGGCCGTCAAGCTCAATTACCGCGCCAAGAACATCTACGTCGTCGTCGGCGGCGCCGGGACCCTCACGGTGATCCGGGACGGAACGCCCAGCGTGCTGAAAATCGCCGGGCCGCCGACGTCTCACCAGATCGTCGCCGGCACTCAGGTTGTCCCCGGAACGCTCGAGGTGCGTCCGAGCAAGGGATTGCAATTGTTTTCCTTCACCTATGGATAACTTCGGGCAATCCGGGACGGGGTCCGCTTCGAATAAATGATGTCGGGGTCTTAACGGGACGTTATTGAGCGTCTCGGCATTCGATGAAATTCAATGAAGGAGCAAACATGAAGTTGCAGAACAGATTTGCGGCCACCAGTCTTGCGGCGGCTGGCGTCCTGGGCCTGGCCGTGGCCATCTCCCCGACCGCGTCGGCAGCCGATCTGGTCGGCCCCGGCTGCGGGGATTACGCGGCGGCGCATCCCAGTGGTCCCGCGTCTGTCGACGGGATGTCGCAAGTCCCGGTCGCGGTGGCGGCCTCGAACAATCCCATGCTGACCACCTTGACCTCGGCGCTGTCGGGCCAACTGAACCCGCAAGTGAATTTGGTTGACACCCTCGACAATGGCCAGTACACGGTGTTTGCGCCGACTGACGCCGCGTTCAGCAAGCTGCCTGCGTCGACGATCGATCAGCTCAAGACCAACGCGCCGATGCTGAAGAGCATCTTGACCTACCACGTCGTACAAGGCCAGGAGAGCCCGGCCAAGGTGCTCGGCACCCGGATGACCCTGCAGGGCGCCAACGTGACGGTGGCCGGCCAGGGTAATGCGCTGCGGGTGAACAACGCCGGCGTGGTCTGCGGCGGGGTGCCCACGGCGAACGCGACCGTGTACATGATCGACACCGTGCTGATGCCGCCGTCGTAGTAGTCCGGCCAACCTGCTGACACTCGCCACGGCACCGAGACCAACCTGGATCTCGGTGCCGCGGCATGTGCGGCGCACGGCCGCATGCCAGAATGTCAGGACAGTTTGAGTCTGAATTCAGCGCAGAGCCGGAGGGACACTGTGGCCAGTACCGAGGTGGAGCACTACGGGGGCGTCGACGTGGCCGAGGTGCCGTCGGCGGCCTGGGGGTGGAGCCGCATCAACGTCCGCACCTGGCACGCCGTCGGGTTCTTCGTCGTCGGGTTCCTGCTGTGCATGCTGCGCGGCAACCACGTCGGTCACGTCGAGGACTGGTTCCTCATCGGGTTCGCCGCGCTCGCGCTGGCCGTTCTGGTGCGCGACTTGTGGGGTCGCCGCCGCGGCTGGATCAGGTAGCCGGCGACCGCACCGATCGCCACCGGCACCAACGCCAGCGCCCAGGGCCATGCGCCGTGCTGGTGCACCCAGCCGGCCAGCGCTCCCTGCAGGCGGCCGGCCGCGGTGATCAACGCGTCCGGCGGGATCGCCGTCGTCGCACTGAACAGCCGCAGCTCGTAAACGCCGTAGTACGCGACATACAGCCCGACCAGCACCAGCAGCGCGCCGCTGATCCGGTTCACGAACGGCAGGATGCGACGCAACCGTTCGGCCGCCGCCGAGCTGGCGGTCGCGGTCGCGATCGCGAGGACGCCGACGATCAGGGTCAGGCCCGCCACGTAGGCGAGGTAGATCGAGACGCCCGTCAGGATCGAACCACTGCGCAAGCCGGCGGCGGTGACCGCGAGAAACGGCCCGATGGTGCACGACAGCGAGGCGATCGCGTAGCTCACGCCGTACCCGAACATGGACCACACGCGTGCGGTGGGGGCCCAGCGCGGCCCGACCGGTCGCGGCGTCAGCGCCGTCAGCTCTCGACCGCTCAGCAGCCAGGCTCCCAGCGCCACCAGCACCACACCGATCACCACCGTGCCGTACGGCAAGTACCGCTGCACCGTCGAAGCCGCCGAGATCGTCAGCGCCCCAAACGATCCGAACACCGCCATGAAGCCCAGCGCCATCCCGGCGGTGGCCGCCAGCGCGCGGCCGACGGCGGCCAACGAGCCGGACTTCGATTCGCCAGGCTGCCCGCGCACCACCAGAAGCAGGTACGCGGGCAGCATGGCGAACCCGCAGGGGTTCAGGGCCGCGACCAGTCCGGCGGCGAAGGCCAGCCCGACAAGACCCTGATTCACGGTCAGTGCAGTCCGGCCACCCGGCCGGCGAGCTCGGATTGGGGCATCGCCGCGGTGGGGTTGTTGACGAAGGTCGAACTGCCGTCGGCGCGGTAGAACACCCACGCCGGCTGCCAGGGCACGTTGTAGGTGGCCCAGATGGAACCGTCGGCGTCGTTGAGGTTGGTGAAGTTCAGGTTGTACTTCGACACGAAGTTCTGCATCGCCCCGACGTCCGAGTGCGCCGCGATGCCGACGAAGGTGACGCCCGGGTTGGCGGCCGCCACCTGGCTCAGGCCGGGAGCTTCGGCGTTGCAGAACGGGCACCACGGCGTCCAGAACCACAACACCGCGGGCTTGCCCTGCAGGCTGGCTCCATTGAACGGCGCACCGCTCAGCGTGGTGCCGGTGAATTGCAGGCGCTGGTCGGCCGCTTCCGAGCGCGGCGCCTCGGCGAGCCCGACGATCAGGACGGCCGCGATAACGGCCGCCGCCAAGAGCCGAAGCGGCGAAAACAGGCGAATCATGGTGCCCCCTACTTTGCTGGTGCTACAAGTAAGAGACGTACCCGGTAGCGCTCTGGTTCACCCGCCCTGCGCAGCCAGTTGTCCACACGCGGCGCTGATCTCGCGGCCGCGGGTGTCGCGCACGGTGCAGGACACTCCTTTCGCCCGGACCCGCCGGACGAATTCGCGCTCCGCCGCCTTGGGGCTCGCGTCCCATTCGCTGCCCGGAGTCGGGTTGAGCGGGATCAGGTTGACGTGCACCAGCGGTCCCAGCGCGCCGTGCAATCGCTTGCCCAATAGGTCGGCGCGCCAGGGCTGGTCATTGACGTCGCGGATCAGCGCGTACTCGATGGAGACGCGTCGCCCGGTCACGTCGGCGTAGTAGCGGGCGGCGTCGAGGGCTTCGTCGATCTTCCACCGGTTGTTGACCGGAACCAGCGTGTCGCGCAGGTCGTCGTCGGGCGCGTGCAGCGACAGCGCCAGCGTCACCCCGAGCCGTTCGTCGGCGAGCTTGCGGATCGCCGGTGCCAGGCCCACCGTCGAGACCGTCACCGAGCGCGCCGAAATACCGAAACCGGACGGCTCGGTGATGCGCCGCACGGCGGCCAGCACCCGGGCGTAGTTTGCCAGCGGCTCCCCCATGCCCATGAACACCACGTTGGAGAGCCGATCACCGAATTCGTCGCGCAGGGCCGCGGCGCCGGCCCGCACCTGTTCGAGGATCTCCGCGGTGGACAGGTTGCGGCGCAATCCGCCCTGGCCGGTGGCGCAGAACGGGCAGGCCATGCCACAGCCGGCCTGCGACGAGATGCAGATCGTGTTGCGCTGCGGGTAGCGCATCAGCACCGACTCGAAGGTGGTGCCAGCAGGGTCGTTCACGGCGCGCCACAATGTCTTGCGCGTCTGCCCCGCGTCGCACGTGACTTCGGTGGCGGCGGTGAGCAGCGTGGGGAACAGCGACTCGGCGATCAGCTCGCGCGCGGCGGCCGGCAGGTCGGTCATCTGTCGCGGGTCGGCGATCAGCCTGCCGTAGTACTGGTTCGCGAGCTGCTTGGCCCGAAAAGGGGGCAGGCCCAGCTCGGCGACGGCCGCCGCGCGGCCGTCGGCATCGAGGTCGGCCAGGTGCCGCGGCGGCAAGGCCGCGCGCGGCGCATCGAAGATCAACTCTTGCACCATGATGGTTCCAGTATCGGCCTTCTCAGGCCGGCAGCAGTGCGAACACCGTCCACGCCGCCACCGCCGACGGGAGCACGCTATCCAGCCGGTCCATCAGACCGCCGTGGCCGGGCAGCAGCCGGCCCATGTCCTTGATGCCGAGGTCGCGCTTGACCTGGGATTCCACCAGGTCACCCAGCACGCAGGTCACCGTCAGGACCAGCCCCAACAGCAGACCCTCCCACGGCGGTCGGTGGGCCAGGAACGTCGCGGTCACGAACGCCGCGGTCGTCGCGGACAGCAACGAACCGCCGAACCCCTCCCACGATTTCTTCGGGCTGATGGCCGGAACCAGCGGATGCTTGCCGAACAGCACGCCGAACGCGTAGCCGCCGACGTCGGAGGCGACGACGGTGACCATCAGGCAGAACACCCGTGCGGCGCCTTCCTGCGGGTGGTAGACCAACAACGCGGCGAAGGAGGCGAACAGCGGGACCCACGCGATCAGCAAGACGGTGGCCGACATGTCGCGCAGGTAATTCGACGGCGGCGGCGGGCCGGCGTCGGGATCGTGATTTCTGCTCTCGTCATGCATGAACAGCCGCCAGAACAAGCACACGACCACCGTGGCGCCGAATCCCGCCAATACGCCGCGGGCACCAAAGGGCCAGCTCAGCCACACGGTGACCTGCCCCCCGACCAGCAGCGGGATCACCGGGACGACGTATCCGGCCTCCCGCAACCGGCGCACCACCTCGTGACTGGCGACCGCGATGGCCCAGGAACACAGCGCCACCCACCCGCGCGGCGCGAAAATCAGCGTCGCGATGAGAATGCCACCGATGAAGGCGCCCACCGCGATCGCGGCGGGCAGATCCCGTCCGGCCCGCGATGTCTTCTTGGCCGCCGGTTTGCCGGGCGGATTGCCTGCGTCGGCGTCGGTGGTTGCCACGGAACGGGTTGCTGAGCGGCCGCTAGACCTCCAGCAGCTCGCCTTCTTTGTGTTTGACGAGCTCATCGATCTGGGTGACGTACTGCTGGGTGGTCTTGTCCAGGTCCTTCTCGGCCCGCCCGACCTCGTCCTCGCCGGCTTCGCCGTCCTTGCGGATGCGGTGCAGCTCCTCCATCGCCTTGCGACGGATGTTGCGCACCGACACCCGGGCTTCCTCCCCCTTGTGCTTGGCCTGCTTGACCAACTCGCGCCGGCGTTCCTCGGTGAGCTGGGGCACCGCCACCCGGATCAGGGTGCCGTCGTTGGTGGGGTTCACCCCGAGGTCGGAGTTACGGATGGACGTCTCGATGGCGTGCAACACGCTGGCCTCGTACGGCTTGATCACGACGAGCCGGGCCTCCGGAACGTTGATGCTGGCCAGCTGCGTGATCGGGGTGCTTGTGCCGTAATAGTCGATGACGATCCGGGAGAACATGCTCGGGTTGGCGCGCCCGGTCCGGATGGTCGACAAATCATCGCGGGCCACCGAGACGGCCTTTTCCATTTTCTCTTCCGCATCGAAGAGGGCCTCGTCAATCATTCGGGCTGCTCATCCCCTCAAGTCGTTACCAGTGTTCCGATCTTCTCACCGGCGACCGCCCGGGCGATATTGCCACTGGTCAGCAGATTGAACACCAAGATCGGCATGCCATTGTCCATGCACAGGCTGAAGGCGGTGGCGTCGGCCACCCGCAACCCGCGGTCGATCACCTCGCGATGGCTGATCATGGTGAGCAACTCGGCCTGTGGGTTCTCCCGCGGGTCCGCGGTAAACACCCCGTCGACGGCCTTGGCCATCAGCACCACGTCCGCGCCGATCTCCAGCGCCCGCTGGGCGGCCGTGGTGTCGGTGGAGAAGTACGGCAGCCCCATGCCGGCGCCGAAGATCACCACCCGGCCCTTCTCCAGGTGGCGGACCGCGCGCAGCGGAAGGTAGGGCTCGGCCACCTGTCCCATGGTGATCGCGGTTTGCACCCTGGTGACGATGCCTTCCTTCTCCAGGAAGTCTTGCAGCGCAAGGCTGTTCATCACGGTGCCGAGCATGCCCATGTAGTCCGACCGGGTGCGCTCCATGCCGCGCTGCTGCAGCTGTGCGCCGCGGAAGAAGTTGCCACCACCGATCACGACGGCGACCTGCACGCCGCCGCGGACCACCTCGGCGATCTGGCGGGCGACCTGCGCCACCACGTCGGGATCCAGCCCGACCTGGCCGCCGCCGAACATCTCGCCGCCAAGCTTGAGCAACACCCTCGAATACTTGGCTCCCGGTGCGCCGTTGGCGCTCGTCGGTTCAGGCTCCGCCATCAGACTCCTCGCATGACAGTGCCGTCCCGGACCATCGCACCGACCTCGAGACGGCATGTCCATCCTGCCTCATCCCTGCTGGGCGACGTGGGCGGGGCCGTGTTTTGACCATGTTTGAGCGCTCACAGAATGGGAATTCGAACCAACGCGGTGGGCGACAGCGCGGTCTTAAGAATCAGGATCGCCAGCCACACCGCATCGAGCTGGATAGCTCAGACCAAGTACGCCACCCAGGGGAGGAACTCAGTCATGGGCGAGAACAAGAGCGGACCTGCCGAAGCAGTGAAGGGCACCGTCGAGGGCGTCAAGGGCGCGATCAAAGAGGCCGTCGGCGCGGTGACTGGTCGCGATGACCTCACTCGCGAGGGCGAGGCCCAGCAGGACAAGGGCGAGGCGCAGCGCAACGCGGGCAAGAAGGAAGCCGAAGCCGAGGCGGCCCGCGGGGCTGCCAAGGCCGCCGAGGAGCGCCAGAAGTCCAACCAGTAAAGCCTGATGGAAGGATGGGTCCGGCCCGGTATACGGGCCGGGCCCATCGAACTTGTTGACCCAGCATTAGACAAATTTGGAATAGCCGGAATAGTTCCTAGCCGTACCGGGTAATCACCGACACGCTGCTGGCGTCTCCGCAAAGATGTCCCGTCAACGGTATGGGAGTTGTTCTCTTGGATGTCCTATTGCTCACCAACGGGGACGACTTCGAAGCGGCACTGCCAACGCTGAATTCGTTCGCGGAGTCGATCCGCCACGCGCCCCTCACCGACCTGACCGACGGCTACTACATCGGCTCCGACGTCGCGATCATCGACGCCCGCACCGACCTCGCGGCCGCCCGCCGGGCGTGCCGGCGACTGACGGCCAGCGCGCCGGGGGTCGCGGTGGTCGCCGTCGTCGCGCCGGCCGATTTCGTGGCGGTGGACGTCGACTGGCATTTCGACGACGTGATGCTGCCCGCGGCCGGGGCGGCCGAGTTGCAGGCACGGTTGCGCCTCGCGATCACGCGTCGCCGCAGCACGCTGGAGGGCACCCTGAAATTCGGCGACCTGCTGCTGCACCCGGCAAGCTACACCGGATCGCTGGCGGGCAAGGAACTGAACCTGACGCTCACCGAGTTCAAGTTGTTGACTTTCCTTGTGCAACATGCCGGTCGGGCATTCAGCCGCACCCGGCTGATGCATGAGGTGTGGGGATACGACACCAACGGCCGGGTCCGTACCGTCGATGTTCACGTGCGCCGACTCCGGGCCAAGCTCGGCCCCGAGTACGAATCGATGGTGGACACCGTGCGCGGCGTCGGCTATATGGCCGTGACGCCGCCGCAACCGCAGTGGATCATCAGCGAGTCCGCGCCGAGTCCGATGTGGACACCACCGGACTCGATCGCCCAATAGCGGTTTGTCGCAAGGGTTTATCAGCCAAAGATCGGGAGTGCGCGCTTGCGCGTGAGCGCGTCCATGCCCTGCTGAATGCTGTCTTGGACCTCGTGGTACTTGCTCTCGACGTAGTCGTCGTCGTTCGCGCGATCCGGATCGTGGTCCAGCTCGATGGCGGGCATGAACCTGGTCCTGATCTTGGCGGGCAGCGGCAGTTGCGGCAGCGCGGCCGGCGCGATCCCCCACGGCAGCGAGACGGCCAACGGAAATACCTTGAGCCGCAGCAGGCGATCCAGCCGCAGGAGCCGCGACAGACGATCGCCGCGGATCAACACCGGCATGGCGTCGGCGCCGCCGACGGTGGCGATCGGGACGATCGGCACGCCGGCCTGAATTGCCATCTTCACGAAGCCTTTTCGGCCGGCGAGGTTGGCGCGGTCACGTTCGACCCACGGCCGCAGCGAATCCACCTCGCCGCCGGGCCACAGCGCCACGTCACGGCCTTCTGCCAGTGCGGTCGCGATCGCGTCCGGGGCCGCCGGCAGCACGCCCATCGACCGGAAGTACCGTCCGATACCCGGAATCGCCATCAGCGCGTCGTGTGCCGTGCCGTGCAGCACGCGGTCCGGGCCGAAGCGGCGCCACCACTGCAGTCCCACCGTCCACGCGTCCCACACGAACGGAGCGCCCGAGTGGATGCCGATCAGCAGCGCCGGCGGCTCGGGTATGTTCTCCCAACCGTCGATCTCCATGCGAAACCAGTAGTCCACCAGCGCATTCCAGAAGAACTTCTGGCGATGCATGGTGTCCTCGTCCTGGCCCTCCAGGTCCCATTCACCGGCGCGTTTGGCCACCCAGCCGCCGAGGCCGCCGTCCTGCCTGTCTCGCTTTTCCTGCATGGACGCCTGCGCCTCATCGGCGTGTTGGCGTGCCTGTTCGCGTAGTTCCGCTGGCCTGCTGTCGGTGTCGGTCATATCGGCGGTGTACCCGATTCGGTCGCACCCAGACACAAATCTCCCCGCGCCAATGGGCATGGCGCGGGGAGATCTGGAACCGGTTTAGGTGTGGGTCGCCGGGGCCGGGGCGGGCGGCGCACCCGGGGCCGGGCCCGTGTTCGGCATGCCAGGCGACGTCGGGGCACCAGGCGTCATGCCCGGCGCGCCGGGCGCGCCGGCACTGGGCACATTCGACGTCCACATCAGAATGTCTTGCAGCCCATCGTTATACGCAACGCCGTTCGGCGGGGGGCCGGTCACGTCGAAGTACAGCGTGCCCGTCGATTCGCTGCCCTGCGCGATAGGCGCCGGGTTCAGGCCGTTGGGAACCTCAACCTTGTCGACCAGCTTGTAGGTCTGACCGTTGGGCCCGCGGGCGGTGAAGTCCCGCACCTGCGGAGTAACGATCCCACCATCGGAGCGGGCCACGATGTCCGCCTGGTACAGCGTCCCCTTGGGCGTGAAGCCGGGAATCACAACGCTGCTGGGCTGCAGGTTGCTCACCGTGTAGTTGGTGACCATTGGCCCGTCGATCAGCGATTCGCTGGCACCAAATCCCTGGATGTTGGGCGCAGCGGACGCGCTCGCCGCAGCGAAAACGCTTACCGCGGCTATCCCCGCGGCACCAACAGCCGTCTTAACAGTCGCCGTCATGAACTTCACGATTAGCTCCTCCATTTTCCGTGTTGTTCGAGCGGTTATCCAATATGGGGTTAGACCGCACTCAGTCCGCATAGCCCGACAATGGCGGCCTCAAACGTCGGTGCATTGTTCCATTCCCCCTTTGGCCCCTTCTACCTGCGCAGAACCCGCCGATATTAATTCGCGCCGCAGCCAGGTCCAAACAACTTCTTTAACATTGGCATCATTTATCAAATGTATTCGCCGCCCTTCATCATTGGATTCAGATGCCGCGGCAGCGCGTTTCGCTGCAACCGGAGGCCCGAGGTATGTCAATATGATTGACATGGGTGACATCGCTGACATCGACGACGCGCCGCTGGGTTTCCTGCTCTACCGGGTGGCGGCCGTGCTGCGCCCGGAGGTTGCCGCCGCGTTGCGCCCGGTCGGCCTGACGCTTCCCGAATTCGTTTGCCTGCGCATCATTTCGCTGTCCCCCGGCCTGTCCAGCGCCGAATTGTCCAGGCACACCAACGTCACACCCCAGGCGATGAACACGGTGCTGCGCAAGCTGGAAGACATCGGCGCGGTGGAACGGCCCGAGACGGTGTCGTCGGGGCGCGCGTTGCCGGCCACGCTGACCGGCCCCGGGCGTGCACTGCTGAAGCGCGCCGAGTCCGTCGTCCGCGTCGCCGACGAGCGCATCATGGCCAAACTGAGCGGGGCGCAGCAGCGCGAGTTCAAGCGGATGCTGGAGAAGCTCGGCTCCGACTGACTACTGAGCCGCCTGGATTCGGGCCCAGGGACTGGCTTCCTCGAGCTCGTAGGCGAGCTCCAGCAGCCGCGCTTCTTGGCCTAGGTCGGCCGAGAGCATCATGCCCACCGGCATGCCGTCCGCGGATTGCGTCAACGGCAGCGAGATCGCCGGCTCCCCGGTGACGTTGTGCAGCGGGGTGAACGCGACCCAATCGGTCAGCCGGTCGATGACCTGCTGATAGTCGGTCGGTTCCAGGTAGCCCACGCGCGGTGTCTCGTCGGCCAGGGTGGGCGTGAGCAGCGCGTCGTAGGTGGCGAAGAAACGCGCGGTGCGGCGCCGCAGCCTGCGCAGCCGCACGATTGCCCCCGGCAGCCGGTGCAGGTTGCGGCCGGTGTGCCGGTCCAGGCCCAGCGTCAGGTTGTCCAGCCGGGTGCGGTCGAAGGTGCTGCCGAAGGCGTGCCGGCCGCCGCGCACCATCGCCATCGCCAGCAGGCCCCAATACAGCACGAAATCATCCGCGAAGCTGGCCGGCACCGGGGGCTCGTCGACGTGCTCGACGTGGTGGCCCAGTTCCTCGAGCAGGCTGGCCGACTTCAGCGTCAGCTCCCGCAGCTGCGGGCTGCACTCCCGCAACACGGAGCGGGTCAGCACCGCGATCCTCAGCCGGCGCCGCCCCGCGTGGGTGACGTTGCCGATCGGCGCCAGCTTGGGGGTGGGCCAGAGACGCTCGGCCTCGCGGTAGAATGCGGCCGTGTCGCGCACGGAGCGCGTGACGACCCCGTTGGCGACGATGCGCACCGGCATCCGGCGCACCTGAGCGTCCAGCGGCAGCCGGCCGCGCGACGGCTTGAGCCCCACCAGGCCGTTGACCGCGGCCGGGATGCGGATCGAGCCCCCGCCGTCGTTGGCGTGCGCGATCGGCACCGCGCCGGCCGCGACGAACGCGCCGGAGCCCGAGGACGACGCGCCGGCGGTGTAATCGGTATTCCACGGGTTGCGCACCGGCCCCAACCTGGGGTGTTCGGCAGCGGCACTGAACCCGAACTCCGACAGCCGCGTCTTGCCCAGCGATACCGGCCCGGTGGCCAGATACACCCGGGTGAACTCGCCGTCGGCGGCGGCATCGAACGGAGTCCACGCATCGGTGCCCTGCATGGTCGGCTGCCCGGCGACGTCGACGTTGTCCTTGATGAACGTCGGGACGCCGGCGAAGACGCCGCCTGTCGGGTTGGCCTTGCGGGCCCGCTCGAAAGCGTTGTATGCCAAGCCATTCAGCGCCGGATTGACGGCCTCGGTGCGCGCGATGGCCGCCTCGAGGACCTCGGCCGCGCCGACGCGGCCGGTGCGGATGGCCTCGGCGAGACCGAGGGCGTCGTGGTCGCCGAGGGCGTCGTCGCCGAACGCGTGCACGCGTGGCATGCCAGCGCGCCTCCCTTTTTCTAGGCCTGACCCACCTCGAACCGGACGAAACGCGTCACCGTCACGCCGGCCTCGTCGAGCAGGGCCTTGACGGTCTTCTTGCTGTCGGACACCGACGGCTGCTCGAGCAGCACCGCGTCCTTGAAGAAGCCGTTCAGCCGGCCCTCGACGATCTTGGGCAGCGCCTGCTCCGGCTTGCCTTCTTCTTTCGCGGTCTCCTCGGCGATGCGCCGCTCGCTGGCCACCAGGTCCGCGGGAACGTCGTCGCGGGTCAGGTAGCGCGCCTTGAGCGCGGCGATCTGCAGCGCGACGGCGTGCGCGGCCTCAGCGCCCTCACCGGTGTACTCGACCAGCACGCCGACGGCGGGCGGCAGGTCGGCCGCCCGCTTGTGCAGATACGTCTCGACGGTGCCCTCGAAGAACACCGCGCGGCGCAGTTCGAGCTTCTCGCCGATCTTGGCCGACAGGTCGGCGATGGCCTGCTCGACGGTCTTGTCGCCGGCTCCAGAAACCGAAGCAGCCTTCAGCGCGTCGACGTCGGCGGCCTTGGCAGCCGCTGCCGCCGCGACGATCTCGTCGGCCAGCGCCTGGAACTCCGCGTTCTTCGCGACGAAGTCGGTCTCGCTGTTCAGCTCGATCAGCGCGCCGCCCTTGGCCGCGACCAGACCTTCAGCCGTGGCCCGCTCGGCGCGCTTGCCGACGTCCTTGGCGCCCTTGATCCGCAGCGCCTCGACGGCCTTGTCGAAGTCGCCGTCGCTCTCAGACAGCGCGTTCTTGCAGTCGAGCATGCCGGCGCCGGTCAGCTCCCGAAGTCGCTTGACGTCGGCAGCGGTGAAGTTCGCCAATGCTCAGCCTTCCTATGAGGATTCGGTGGTGGTTTCTGCTGCGACCGCGGCCGCTTGTTCCGCCGGCACCGCGGACGGGGTCGCCGAAGCCAGCAGCTCCTGCTCCCATTCGGCCAACGGCTCGGCGGCCAGCGAATCCCCAGCCTCGGGCTTGCCGTCGGTGCGGCCCACACCGGCGCGGGCCTGCAGGCCCTCGGCGACCGCGGAGGCGATCACCTTGGTCAGCAGCGCCGCCGAGCGGATCGCGTCGTCGTTGCCCGGGATCGGGTAGTCCACCTCGTCGGGGTCGCAGTTGGTGTCCAGGATCGCGATGACCGGGATGCCCAGCTTGCGGGCCTCGCCGACGGCGATGTGCTCCTTGTTGGTGTCGACGACCCAGATCGCCGACGGCACCTTGGCCATGTCGCGGATGCCGCCGAGGCTGCGGTCCAGCTTGTTCTTCTCGCGGGTCAGCATCAAGATTTCCTTCTTGGTGCGACCCTCGAAGCCACCGGTCTGCTCCATCGCCTCGAGCTCCTTGAGCCGCTGCAGACGCTTGTGCACAGTCTGGAAGTTGGTGAGCATGCCGCCCAGCCAGCGCTGGTTGACATACGGCATGCCGACGCGGGTGGCTTCCGCCGCGACCGACTCCTGCGCCTGCTTCTTGGTGCCGACGAACAGCACGCTGCCGCCGTGGGCGACGGTTTCCTTGACGAACTCGTATGCCTTGTCGATGAACGTCAGCGTCTGCTGCAGGTCGATGATGTAGATGCCGTTGCGGTCGGTGAAGATGAACCGCTTCATCTTGGGATTCCAGCGCCGGGTCTGATGCCCGAAGTGGGTGCCGCTGTCGAGCAGCTGCTTCATGGTTACTACGGCCATGGGTGTGCCTTAACTTGTGTCGGTTGTCGCCTGGCGTCGGGTGAAGCCGGGCCCTGGCGCCTGCTGCTGCCGTACCCGCTGGTGAAGCGGGACCGCTCGGCATGCTGGTGCGGACCTAGTGGAACGGGGCCGCGGTGCAGACGCGCGAAGTCAGCCCGTTTTGCGAGCTGCGCCGTGAAGTCTACACGCTATTCTTCCACAGCTCCCGCCAGCGGTGACTGGACTCGGCCGGCGTCATGACGCTGAACATCAACCGGTGCGATGGGCAGCGCTGGTTTTCCGGAACGCTGTGCTGCGCGCTGCTCAACGCGGCGATCCCGGCTTTTGCCGATGTCCTGCGGCTGCAGTGGCCGCTGCGACCGACGGCGGCGGTGGTGCGGGAGTTCGACGCGCCCTCACCGAACTGGAATGCCGGGCATCGCGGGGTGGATCTTGACCGGAGTGCCTGGTCAGCCCGTATACGCAGCCGGCAGACGCGACCGTCGTTTACGCGGGGCTGCTGGCCGGACGGCCCGTCGTGCCTCTGGCCCACCCCGGCGGGCTGCGGACCAGCTACGAGCCGGTCCGGGCGGTCGTGCGGGTCGGCCAGTGGTGACGGCGCGCGACCGTGATTGGCTCCCTGGTCGCGGGACACCCGGCTGTCCGCGCCGCGGCCTGCCTGCACTGGGGCGCGATGTGGGGCCCGGCCTCGGGTGCCGGGTATGTCGACCCGTTGGGCCTGCTGGAGTCGACCCCGGTCCGGCTCAAGCCGCTGCGGGGTGGCGAGCGGCGCGATCGCAGTGGGTATTCAGACCTGTTCATATCCGAAGGTCACAAAGTCGTCGGCGAACAGGTGGCCCACTCCGGGCGATGGAGGCGCGGTTCATACGGGAGGACGTAGCGATAGCTGCGCAGACCGGGGCCGCGGCAGCCCGCCAGTTACGTTCACGCTCTCCTTCAGCGGGAATTGGGATGCCAATGAGGCCACAAAGTCGCTCGACTTCATCTTCGAAATTCTCGACCTTTACCGACAAAGTCGACTCTCTGCTGTCCCGCGACGTGGTCCAATAGTTTGCCGGATGGAGTGGCATATTCGTATTGCGGCCGGCTTCGTGGATCTCGTATTCAGGCAACGTCAGGATCCATCGGCGAAATCATACTCAGCAGCGGTGAGGCGCCGTGCATTTTCGTTGAGTTCAGCGATCACTAGCTCTCTGGTGCCATTCCGCCAGAAATACCGCCGTTGGCCGCTCACGCGACGCCCCGCTGAAGCCGGAGGAAACCGGAATAGGCGCGGTCGTAGGGGTTTCGAACGTATGCGGCGGTCGTGTAGCCATAGCTGGCTTTCGGGCAGCAACCGGAAATCCGCGAGGGCGCGATGCTGGTGGCCGACACGGTTCAGATGCGGCTCGACATTAAAGAACCCAGGGATGGACTTTCATCGTAGGAACCAAATCAAGTCCGAGGGTTGAACTCGCCGCCTTCCAGGAAGATAAAACCACGAATCTACGCTTGTACGAAATAATCACGGGTGTCTTCCTGCAGGCTCTCGGCCGTGGGCTCTGCGGATAATCGGGGGCGACCACCCGGTGTCCGGCGCGGCCAGCACGGGTCTGCCATCTGCCCCAGGACAGCTCGGCGCTTCGATTCCGCCGCGCGCAGCAACAGCCCGTGCGCTGGAGGCTACCGCTAACCCGCCGTCCGGTCTCGCCGACACGGTCCCCCGCCTTGGTAGTGTCCTCCGCTAACGCTTGGCGGACGCTCAGCCGGTCTACGCCCGCGGATGAGCCTGGTCGTGCACCGCCCGCAGCCGCGACACCGCGACGTGCGTGTACAGCTGGGTGGTCGCCAGGCTGGAATGGCCGAGCAACTCCTGGACGACCCGCAGGTCGGCGCCGCCTTCCAGCAGATGAGTGGCCGCGCTGTGCCGCAGGCCGTGCGGCCCCATATCGGGCGCGCCGTTGACCGCGCCGACGGTCTGGTGCACCACGGTGCGGACCTGCCGCACGTCCAGCCGGCGGCCCCGCGCACCCAGCAGCAGCGCCGGGCCGGACTCGGCGGTGACCAGCTCGGGACGGCCGTCGGCCAGCCAGGCCCTCAGCGCCTCGGCCGCCGGCAGCCCGTACGGCACGGTCCGCGGCTTGTTGCCCTTGCCCAGGACCCGCACGGTGCGATGCGCGGTGTCCATGCTGTCGACGTCCAGGCCGCACAGCTCGCTCACCCGGATGCCGGTGGCGTAGAGCATTTCGACGATCAGCCGGTCGCGCAGCGCCAGCGGGTCGCCCTGCTGGGCGCCGGATTTGGCGGCCGCCATGGCCGCCAGCGCCTGATCCTGGCGCAGCACCGCCGGCAGGATGCGGTGCGCCTTGGGTACCTGCAGCCGGACGGCGGGGTCGGCGGCGAGCAGGCCACGCCGCACGGCCCACGCGGTGAAAGCCTTGATCGCCGAGGTGCGGCGGGCCAGCGTCGTGCGCGCGGCGCCGGCGCCGGCCGCGCTGGCCAGCCACGCCCGCAGCAGGGGCAGGCTCAGTGCGTCCAGGCCGATGCCGCGCGCGTCGAGGAAGTCGGACAGCGAGCGCAGGTCACCCAGGTAGGCGCGACGGGTGTGCGCCGACCGGTTGCATTGCAGGTCGAGGTATTCGTCGAACTCGTCGAGGATCGCCTGCACTCCCCCACGCTCGCAGACGCCGCGGTGTTCGTCAGTCGACGCGCCGGAGTGTGTCCGGGGTGAGATCTTTGCGGTTCGGGTAGCCGTCGACCGCCATGATCAGGTCCGCTTCGGCGAGCAGCGTGCGCAGCACGTGCACCACACCGTCGACGCCGCCGAGCGCCAGGCCGTAGGCGTACGGGCGCCCGACACCCACCGCGGTGGCGCCCAGTGCGAGGGCCTTGATGACGTCGGCGCCGCTGCGGATGCCCGAGTCGAACAGCACCGGCATCCCGTCGGCCGCCTCGACCACCCCGGGCAGGCAGTCGATGGCCGGCAGGCCGCCGTTGGCCTGGCGTCCGCCGTGGTTGGAGCAGTAGATGCCGTCGACGCCGCCGTCCTTGGCGCGCCGGGCGTCGTCGGGGTGGCAGATGCCCTTCACCAGCAGCGGCAGGTCGGTCAGCGAGCGCAGCCAGGGCAGGTCGTCCCAGGTCAGGGGGTTTCCGAAGACCTGGATCCAGCGCAGCGTGGCCGCCTGGCGATCTTCCTCCGGCGGCCGTTGCAGGCTGGCGCGGAAGACCGGGTCGCTGAAGTAGTTGCTCAGGCAGTGCCCGCGTAGCTGGGGGAAGTTCGAGGTGCGCAGGTCCCGCGGCCGCCAACCCGTCACCCAGGTGTCCAGCGTCACGACGATGCCCTTGAAGCCGGCCGCCTCGGCACGCTGCACCAGGCTGGCGGCCAAATCCCGGTCGGTGGGGGTGTACAGCTGGAAAAACCCCGGCGTATCGCCGAGCGCGGCCGCGACCTCCTCCAGCGGGTCGACGGTCAGCGTCGAGCAGACCATAGGAACGCCGGTGGCCGCGGCCGCGCGGGCGGTGGCCAGGTCGCCGTGGCCGTCCTGCGCGCAGAGCCCGATGACGCCGATGGGCGCCATGAACAGCGGCCCCGGCAGCTGCAGCCCGAACAGATCGACGGACAGGTCGCGTTGCGCGGCGCCGACGAACATGCGCGGCATCAGGCCCCACCGCTCGAAGGCCTCGCAGTTGACCCGCTGCGTGCGCTCGTCGCCGGCCCCGCCCGCGACGTAGGACCACACCGACGGCGGCAGTGTCTGCTCGGCCCGGGCCTCCAGCTCGGCGAAGACCATCGGCAGCGCCGGCACCACCCCGCCCAGGCCGTGGAAGTAGATCTCGTTCTGGTAGTCCCCGAATGCCATGTCTAGGTCGCCCCGGCCTCGGCCTCAGCAAGTTCCTTCTTCCACTGCCGGAACGTCTCTTCGGTGCGACCGCGCCGCCAGTAGCCGGAGATCGAGGACGCCCATTGCCGGTCCACGCCGCGCTCGGTGCGGATGTAGCGCCGCAGGTTGTGCATGACGGCCTGCGCCTCGCCGTGGATGAAGACGTGCACCTGGCCCGGAAGCCAGGGCGCGCTGGTGACCGCCTCGATCAGCGGCGCGGAGTCTCCGGCGCGGTCCTCGGGGACCAGGTCGGCCCGGCCGCCGCGGTAGACCCAGTTCACCTGCACGCCCTCCGGTGCGGTCAGCGGGATCTCGTCCTCGGGGCCGGCCACCTCGAGGAACGCCATCCCGACCGCGGTGGCGGGTAGCGCCTCGAGCGCCGTCGCGATGGCCGGCAGCGCCGATTCGTCACCGGCGAGCAAGTGCCAATCGGCCGCCGGATCCGGGGTGTAGGCGCCACCGGGCCCCATCAGGTAGATCGGCTGGCCGGGTTGAGCCGAGGCCGCCCAGCGCCCCGCCACGCCGTGCTCGCCGTGCATCACGATGTCCACCGCGATCTCGCGGGCTTCGACGTCGACCTTGCGCACCGTGATCGTCCGGACCGACGGCTTCTTCTCGGGCGGCAGCCCGGCGAAGCTGTCCAGCGTCAACGGCCGGGGCAATTCCGCCACCTCGACGTCGTCATCGACGAAGACGAGCTTGACGTAGGAGTCGGTGAACTTGCTGGGCACGAAGGTGTCGAAACTGTTGCTGCCCAGCACAACCCGAACCATGTGCGGCGTGAGTTGCTTTGTACCGACGACGTGAAAACTTTGCAGAGGTCGACCTGCCAACTTCTCCTCCTGTTCAGACCCGACCCCACTCGACTATACGACGCGCGCGTTTGACACCTTGGCTGCAGCGTTCCCGCGACGGGCGCGCACGATCCGCCACTCGCCGTCACGCTGCGCGACCAATCCGGTGATCTCCAGGATCGCCAAGGGACCCAGCACCTGTTCGGGCGCCAGCCCCGACGCCACCGCGATCTCGTCGACCGAGGCAGCGCCACGGCCCGGCAACGCCTCGTAGACCTGCCGTTCGGCGTCGCTGAGCCCGTCGAGCGCGGTGGTCGGCCGCGGTTCCTCGGGCGCCAGCTCCCCAATGCGGCCGACCAGCTCGACGACGTCTTCGGCCCGGGTGACCAGCTCCGCGCCGTCGCGCAGCAGCGCATGGCAACCCGCCGAAGCCGACGACGTCACCGGCCCGGGCACCGCGGCCACCACCCGCCCCAGCGCCCGGGCCCAGGCAGCGGTATTGGCCGCGCCGCTGCGCAGGCCCGCTTCCACCACCACGGCCGCGCCCGCGAAAGCGGCGACCAAACGGTTGCGGGTGAGGAACCGGTACCGGGCCGGGCGGATACCCGGCGGGTATTCAGAGACCAACAAACCGTTTTGGCCGATGCGATGCAGCAGCGCCGAATGACCGGCCGGGTACAAGACGTCGATCCCGCCGGCCAGGACGGCCACGGTGATGCCGTCGGTGGCCAGCGCCGCGCGGTGCGCCGCGCCGTCGATGCCGTACGCGCCGCCGGAGACCACCGCGACGTCGCGTTCGGCCAGCCCGGCGGCCAGGTCGGCGGCGACCTGTTCGCCGTAGGTCGTCGCGGCGCGGGTGCCAACGACGGCGGCCGCGCGCTCCGCCGTCTCGTCGAGGCGGACGGGGCCCAATGCCCACAACACCAGCGGCGGTCGGCACTTCGCTTTGACGGCAGCACCGTCGAACGCTGCCAGCGCGAGCGCGGGCCATTCGTCGTCGTCGGGCGTGATCAAGCGCCCGCCGCGGCGGGCCAGCAGCTCGAGATCATCAGCTGCGCAGTCTATTTCGCGCCTGGATTGGGTGTGCTGCGCCAGGGCGTCGTCGACGAACCCGCGCCGCACCCGCTCGGCCGCCTCCACCGGCCCCACGGCGTGCACCAGGGCGGCGAGTTCCGCGCAGGGCGGTTCGGCCACCCGGGCCAGGTAGGCCCAGTCTCGCGCGCTCATCGCCCTGCTCCCGGCTGTCGGAAGCTCAGTGCGGCGGCCACCTCATCCAGCCCGGGCGTGGCCCGGCCGGCCAAGTCGGCCAGGCTCCAGGCCACCCGCAGCGAGCGATCCACGCCGCGGACGCTGAGCAGCCCACGGTCCAGCGCCGTACGCAGCGGGGCCATCGCGGCGTTGCTGAGGCGGAATTTCCGCCGCAGCAGCGCCCCGCTGACCTCGGCATTGGTGCGAAAGCCGTGCGGTCGCCAGCGCTCGGCGGCCGCGCCGCGCGCGGCCGCGACCCGATGGCGCACCTGCGCAGTCGACTCACCGTCGACGGCCGAAAAGGCACCTGCGCGAACGGGATTCATCTGCACCCGCAGATCGACCCGATCCATCAGCGGGCCGGACAGCTTGCCCAGGTAGCGCCGTTTGGCCGCGGCGGCGCAGATGCAGTCCTGCGGATCGGCCGGCGCGCACGGGCACAAATTGGCCGCCAGCACCAGCTGAAACCGGGCCGGATAGCACGCGACACCGTCGCGGCGGGCCAAGCGAATCTCGCCGTCTTCCAACGGCGTTCGCAACGCCTCGAGCGCGCTGAGGCTGATCTCGGCGCACTCGTCGAGGAACAACACCCCCCGGTGCGCCCGGCTGACCGCGCCCGGCCGGGCCATCCCCGAGCCGCCGCCGACCAACGCCGCGACGGTGGAACTGTGGTGCGGCGCGACGAACGGCGGCGTGGTGATCAGCGGCGTCTCCCCGGCCAGCAGGCCGGCCACCGAGTGGATCGCGGTGACCTCCAGCGACTCGCCGTGCGACAGCGCCGGCAGTATCCCCGGAAGGCGTTGCGCCAGCATCGTTTTACCTATCCCCGGCGGCCCGGTCAACATGAGGTGGTGCGCCCCGGCGGCCGCCACCTCGACCGCGAACCGGGCCTGGGCCTGCCCCACCACGTCGGCCAGGTCCGCCGCCTCCTCCACGGGGGTGGCGGCGGCGGTGACCCTTTCGGCCAGGCCGGCCGAGCCGGACAGCCAGTGCTGCAATTGCTTCAGCGTGCGGACGCCCCAGACATCGATCCCGTCGACCAGGCTGGCCTCGGCCAGATTGTCGACCGGGACGACCACGGCCGGCCAGCCGTCGCGCTTGGCGGCCAGCACGGCCGGCAGCACGCCGCGCACCGGGCGGACCCGGCCGTCCAGCGACAGCTCGCCCAGCAGCACCACCTTCTCCAGCCGTTCCCACGGATGCTTGCGCTGCGCCGACAACACGCTGGCGGCCAGGGCGATGTCGTACACGGAACCCATCTTCGGCAGCGTCGCCGGCGACAGCGCGAGCGTCAGCCGGGCCTGAGGCCAGTCGCTGCCGCAGTTCGTCACCGCCGCGCGGACCCGGTCGCGGGACTCCTGCACGGCCGCGTCGGGCAGGCCCACCAGGTGCACCCCGGGCAGGCCCGAGGCGATGTCGGCCTCGATCTCCACGATGTGTCCGTCCAATCCGCGCACCGCGACCGAGAACGCGCGCCCCAGCGCCATCAGCCGATTCCCTGCAGATGCGTGATCTCCGGGGTGCGACGTGAGGTTTTCGGGCCGATCCGCACGCCGATCACGTCGATGCGGATCGCCGCCCAGCTCGCCTGCTGGCCGGCCAGCCACAAGCCGGCCAGCCGGCGCAGCCGCCGGACCTTGCGCGGGGTGACCGCGTAGGCCAGCCCGCCGTAACCATCACCCGTGCGGGTCTTGACCTCGACGAAAAGCACTGTGCGGCTGGCGTCGTCGCAGGCGATCACGTCCAGCTCGCCGTAGCGGCAGCGCCAGTTGCGGGCCACGATCCGCAACCCCATCCGCGTCAGGTAGTCCACGGCGAGCGCCTCGCCCACGGCGCCCAGTTGAGCCCGAGTCAAAGTTGTGGGAGTCGTCATGCGGCCAATTTGCACCGCAGAGCCGACACCCTGGCGTCCAGTTACGCTCGCGGGGCCGGGTTGTCCCCAGTCGCCTGTCTATCCACAGATGCGGTCAGCCCTGGTGTAGACGTTCATCGAGTCCTCGCGCAGGAACGCCACCAACGTGATGCCGGACTCCTCGGCCAGCGACACCGCAAGCGAGGACGGCGCCGAGACGGCGGCCAGCACCGGAATCCCGGCCAGCAGCGCCTTCTGGGTCAACTCGAACGACGCGCGCCCGCTGACCAGCAGTACCGAAGAGCTCAGCGGGACCCGGTCATGCTCGAGCGCCCAGCCGATCACCTTGTCGACCGCGTTGTGCCGGCCGATGTCTTCGCGCACGACGTGCATCGTGCCGTCCACGCCGAACAGCGCCGCCGCGTGCAGCCCCCCGGTGCTGTCGAAGACCTTTTGCGCGCCGCGAAGTTGGCCGGGCATCGCCTTGAGCGTGGCCGCGGCCACGGTGGCGGGATCGTCGCCGGGCGAGTACCGGCTGATCAGCCGCACCGCATCCAGCGACGCCTTGCCGCAGACCCCGCACGACGAGGTCGTGTAGAAGTTGCGCGTGATGTCCAGGTCGGGCGGCTGGACGCCCGGCGCCAACGTCACATCCAGCACGTTGTAGGAGTTGACGCCCTGGAAGTCGTGGCCTCCGCGTCCACCGCAATACCGGATGGTCAGTATGTCCGCGCGGCCGCCGACGACTCCTTCGGTGAGCAAAAAGCCTTGCGCGAGTTCGATATCCGAGCCGGGCGTGCGCATCGTGACCGTCACCGCCGTGCCGTTGATGCGGATTTCCAGCGGCTCCTCGACGGCCAGGGTTTCCGACCGGGTGATCGCCTGGTCGGCGCTCAGATGCCTTGCCCGCCGGTGCGCGGTTACGTGTCCCACTCATCCATTGTGGGGTGTGGGAGCGCCTCACACCGCTTGGGCCAGCGCGGCCAGCGTCTCCGCTGACGAGTGCATCGGGCGCCAGCCGAGTTGCCGCCGCGCTTTGCCGGTGTCCATCACCACCGATGTCCGCGCCGCATGCAGCCATTCGGCCATGGACGGGACGACGGGCAGCTTGGAGATCGCCGCCGACGCCGCCGACGCGGCGGTTGCGGGAACCCGCACCGATCGGCCGCCCAGCGCCTTGGCGACGTCAGCAATCGACACTTCGCCGGTGCCGGCGATGTTGTACGCGCCGGGGGGCACCGGGGCCGTGGCCGCCAGCGCGATCGCGGTCGCGACGTCGTCGTGGTGGACCAGCTGCAGCGGAAAGCCCGGGTCGGGCACGACCGGCTTCAGGCCCGGCACGGCCTTGGCCACCGCCCGCACCGGACCGGGCAGCCGTTTCCACTGCACCACGTTCGCCAGCGCCGGGGCCTGGGGACCCGCGACGATGCACGGCCGCAGCACGAAGACGTCCAGCGACGAATCCCTGGTGATGTCGGCGAGTGCGTCCTCGCAGGCCGCCCTCCGCTCGGAGTAGGCGTGCTCATCAGACCCGCGAGTCGGCACATCCTCGGTCAGTGGCACGGGGTTGTCGGAGTGGTAGCCGTATGCCGCCACCGACGAGGTGTAGACCAGACGCCGCGGCCGCCGGGCCGCCGCCGCGGTCTCGAACACGTTGCGGGTGCCCTGCAGGTCGATGGTGGGCGACGCCAGGTGGATCACCACGTCGGCCTGCGCGACCAGCGCACCGACCGCGCCGCGGTCCAGGATGTCGCCCTGTTGATAGGAGGTCTTAACCCAGCCCCGACACGGCGGCTGGAACGGCCGGCGCGCCATCGCGACGATCTTGTCCACCGCGGGTTCGCGTTCCAGCGCCGTCATCGCCGACACGCCGATCTCACCGGTCGGACCGGTGACAGCGACTGTGATTCCCATTCGAGTCAAGGTT
Source organism: uncultured Actinomycetota bacterium (assembly GCA_963758775.1). Lineage (GTDB taxonomy): Bacteria > Actinomycetota > Actinomycetes > Mycobacteriales > Mycobacteriaceae > Mycobacterium. The sequence goes on along the minus strand of CAVWWU010000004.1, from coordinate 19,068 downwards.
CCCACCAGCGGCGTCGGCCAAACACCGGTGGGTTTTCGGCAACAGGAGGGTATGAGGCCGTCCCGACCTGGCTATCCGATATGTGAAGCGCCGTCGTTGGGGAGCGGCGCTATTCGAGCTCTACCGAATACGCTATGGCCAGTAGTAGGAACGTGGAGGGGGCGCGGACGCGGAGGTGAGGGAAGACTTGGTGGATGAACCGAACGCCGACTCAGAGATGACACCACCGGGCGGGACGACAGCGGACCCCGGCACGGTGTTTTCGGCGCTGGCCGAAATCATTTACCAGGGCTCCGACGCCGGCGAGATGTACGCCGCCATCTGCGTGGCGGCGACCCTGGTGGTGCCTGGCTGCGACCACGCCAGCCTGCTGATCCGCAAGAACGACGGCAGCTACTTCACGGCGGGCGCCAGCTCCCGGCTCGCCCAGCATGTCGACGATCTCGAACGGCGCGCCGGCGACGGCCCCTGCATCGACGCGATCGAGGAGGAGGCGCCGCAGATCGAGCCGGACCTGACCACGCCGTCGCAGTGGCCCCAATTGGCGGCCGCATTGGTCGCCGAGACGCCGGTACGCGGCGCCATGGGATTCCGGATCATCGTCGACAAGCGCAAGGGCGCCGCACTCAACCTGTTCAGCGAGACCGCGGGCGTCTTCGACGCCGAAGCCGCCGGACGGGCGGCCGTGCTCGCCTCGTTCGCCAGCGTGGCCATCAACGCGATCGCCAAGGGCGAGGACGCCGCCAGCCTGCGCAAGGGTCTGATCAGCAATCGCGAGATCGGCAAGGCGGTCGGCATGCTGATGACGCTGAACGATTTGAGCGAGCAGGACGCATTCGACCTGCTAAGGCGCCACTCCCAGAGCTTCAACATCAAACTCGCCGACGTGGCGCGCCTGGTCATCGAGTCCCGGGGTCAACTGCCGTCGGAGCCGACGCCATAGCCGCTACTCGGGCAGCCGCAGCTCGGGCTTCTCGACTTCTTCGATGTTGACGTCCTTGAAGGTGACCACCCGCACCTGCTTGACGAACCGGGCCGGCCGGTACATGTCCCACACCCACGCGTCGGCCAACCGCAGCTCGAAGTAGACCTCGCCGTCGGCGTTGCGGGGCACCATCTCCACGCTGTTGGCCAGGTAGAAGCGCCGCTCGGTTTCCACGACGTAGCTGAACTGGCCGACGATGTCCTTGTATTCGCGGTACAGCGAGAGCTCCATCTCGGTTTCGTACTTCTCGAGATCCTCTGCACTCATCTGTTCAGACGTCCTTCTCCCTGCCAGTGGGGACTGCTCTCATCTTTCCTCAACGGTATTCGCCGTGCTCGTCCGGAGGGTCCGGTAGGCATTCCGCGACCAGCCGGGCGTTCGATCCGCTCGCCACCCGTCGGACGTTGATGAACGAATACCGGTGCTCGGGGCACGGACCCAACTGCATCAGCGCGGCGCTGTGTGCGGGCGTGCTGTATCCCTTGTGGTCGGCGAAGCCGTAGCCGGGGTGGTCGGCTTCCATCGCCACCATGAAGCGGTCGCGACTCACCTTGGCCAGCACGCTGGCGGCGGCGATGCAGGCGGCCGCCGCGTCCCCGCCGACCACCGGCAGCGACGGCACCGTCAGCCCGGGCACCCGAAAGCCGTCGCTCAACACGTAGCCGGGCCGCACCGACAGGCCGGCCACCGCGCGGCGCATGCCTTCGATGTTCGCCACGTGCACGCCGCGCCGGTCCACCTCGACCGACGGGATGAACACCACGTGGTAGGCCAACGCGTAGCGGCAGATCAACGGGAACAGCCTCTCCCGCGCCTTCTCCGTGAGCTTCTTTGAATCATCAAGGGCCGCAAGGCTTTCCAGTCGATTCGGGCCGAGCACGCAGGCCGCCACCACCAACGGTCCGGCGCAGGCTCCGCGGCCCACCTCGTCGACGCCGGCCACCGGTCCCAAACCGCTGCGGTGCAGCGCGGACTCCAACGTGCGTAAGCCGGCAGCTTTACGGATCACGGTCCGCGGCGGCCACGTAGTGGCCACGGCTACTGACCCTGCTGGGGGTTCACCGAACCCACTCCACCCCATCGCGACGGCGGCCAAACGATGAACCGCGCCTTGCCGATGACATTGGACACCGGCACGGTTCCCGAGGCCGGGTCACCGGTGCAGAGGATCCCCTTGACCGCGTCGGCCGGAACGCTGGCGCAGTGCGCGCGCGAGTCGGCCGAATGCGTCCGGTTGTCACCCATCACCCACAGCCGCCCGTCCGGGACGGTGACCGGCCCGAACTCGCTGCCCAGGCACGGGTACACCGAGGGGTCGGCCATCATGGTGGCGGAGTTGAGGAAAGGCTCCTTCAGCGGCTTGCCATTGACCGTCAATCCGGTGTCCGCACGGCATTGCACCGTCTGTCCACCCACCGCGATCACGCGCTTGACCAGGTCGTTCTCGTCGGGCGGCACGAAACCGATGAACGACAGAGCGTTCTGCACGTAGCGCACCGCGGTGTTCTTCGACCGGATCGACTTGTACCCGTAGTTCCAGTTCGGCGGGCCCTTGAAGACGATGACGTCACCTGGGTGCGGCGTGCCGAAGTCGTAGGTGAGCTTGTCCACCATGATCCGGTCCCCGACGCAGCCCGCGCACCCGTGCAGCGTGGGCTCCATGGATTCGGACGGAATCAGGTAGGGACGCGCCACGAACGTCAACATGACGTAGTAGAGCGTCACGGCGATGACCGCCAGAATCGCCAGTTCCCGCAGCGTAGACCGCTTCTTGGGCTCTTCCTCGCCCTCTCCGGGAGGCAACGGCGGCTGAGCGCCTTCAGGGCCCTCGGGGGCCGCCTCGGATTCGCCGTCGGGCTGAGGCTCGGGTGACGAGTCCGTGGTTTCGGTCACGACATCACACTAGCCAGCAACCGGGAACCCGGCCGAAGACCACCCAAGCGCGCCGGTCAGCGCTTCTCCTTGATCTTGGCCTTCTTGCCACGGAGTTCACGCAGGTAGTAGAGCTTGGCGCGGCGCACATCGCCGCGGGTCACGACCTCGACGTGGTCGATGTTGGGCGAGTGCACCGGGAAAGTCCGCTCGACGCCGACGCCGTAGCTCTCCTTGCGCACGGTGAAGGTCTCGCGGATGCCGCCGCCCTGCCGGCGGATCACGACGCCTTTGAACACCTGGATACGTTCCTTGGCGCCCTCGATAACCTTGACGTGCACGTTGATGGTGTCGCCGGGGCCGAAGGCCGGGATGTCGTCGCGCAGCGACGTCTGGTCGACGAAGTCCAGCCTGTTCATGAGCTAAGACACTTCCTTGGAGAGTTCGGGCTTCTTCGCGCATCAGTCAGCGCTCGAGACAACTGGTCAATTGTGCCAGACGCCCTATGCGCTTTGAAAATCACACGTAAACGAAGCGGTTCGTGACGCGCCAAAGGCGCTGGTGAATGGTACACATTACTGGGGCTAAACGCGCTAGTCGGACACCGGAGGATGCCACAGGAGCCGCACAGCCGAAGCAGCGAAGAGGAGTCAGAGGAAAAAGATGCACGCGAGGCCACTTGCACTGCTCACCGCCATGGCAGCGGTGACCCTGGTGTTGGCCGGGTGTGACGAAGCGATCCTCGAGGCAACGACCCGCAACAAGGCGGCCACGCCGGCATACAGCGCCCCCGGCACGTTGACGCCCCAGCCCAAGCTGGCCAACATGCTGCTGCAGGAAGACGCGCCACCCGCGCTGGCCGAACGGCCGCCGGACACCGGTTTCGTCAATGCGCAGGCACGCATCCAGCAGGCCACCGACCAGGCGGCCGCCGCCGGCGCCACGCTGTCGGTGGCGGTGCTCGATCGGTTTACTCACCAGCTGCTCTCCAACGGCAATGCCCAGATCCCCGGCATCGCGTCGGTGGCCAAGCTGTTCATCGCCGACGATCTGCTACTGCAGGAATCCGCGGGCAAGACCACCCTCTCGCCGGAGGACCGGCAGGCGATGGACGTCATGCTGCAGTCGTCCGACGACGGCGCCGCGGAGAAATTCTGGGGTCAGGACGGCGGAAGCGCCATCGTCAGCCAGGTCGCGAGCCGATACGGCCTGGGCGCGACCACGCCCCCCGGTGACGGGCGCTGGTGGAACACGCTCAGCACGGCGAGCGACCTGGTCCGCTACTACGACATGTTGCTCGACGGGGCCGGCGGCCTGCCGCCGGAGCGGGCCCGGACGATCCTCAACGACCTGTCTCAGTCGACGCCCAACGGGATCGACGGCTACCCGCAGCGGTTCGGCATCCCCGACGGCCTCTACGCCGAACCCGTCGCGGTCAAGCAGGGCTGGATGTGCTGCATCGGCCCCGACTGGATGCATCTGTCGACCGGCGTGATCGGCCCGGACCGGCGCTACGTCATGGTGATCGAGTCGCTGCAGCCCTCCGATGACGCGACCGCGCGCGACACCATCACCCAGGCCGTCAAGACGATATTCCCCAACGGCCGCATCTAGTCCGGCCCGTCCGATAGATCGGGGCGGCGTTCGCGGGTGCGCTGCAGTGAGACCTCCCGCCGCCACGCGGCGATTCGGGCATGGTCGCCGGACAGCAGGACGTCGGGGACGTCGAGGCCGCGCCAGCTCGGCGGCCGCGTATAGCAGGGACCCTCCAGGAGCCCGTCCAGGCCCGGCGAGTGCGAATCATCGTGCAGCGACGCGGGATTGCCGAGGACCCCGGCCACCAGCCGCAGTACCGCCTCGATCATCACTACGGCCGCCGCCTCGCCGCCGGGCAACACGTAGTCACCGATCGAGACCTCCTCGACCCGCATCCGCCGGGCCGCGTCGTCGATCACCCGCTGGTCGATGCCCTCGTACCGTCCGCAGGCGAACACCAGGTGCGACTCGGCGCTCCAGCGCTGCGCGGTGGCCTGGGTGAACAGCGCGCCCGCGGGGGTCGGGACGACCAACAACGTTTCGCCCGAACAGGTTTCGTCGAGCGCGTCGCCCCAGATCGGCGCCCGCATCACCATCCCCGGGCCACCGCCGTACGGGGCGTCGTCCACCGAGCGGTGCACATCATGGGTCCAGCGCCGCAGGTCGTGCACCCGCAGGTCCACCAGGCCCGACTCAATCGCCTTGCCCGGCAACGATTGTCGCAGCGGGTCCAGGTAGGACGGAAAGATCGTGATGACGTCTATTTTCCTGAGGCGCACGGCTAGCTCAGATCCAGCAGGCCGTCGGGCGGGTCGATGTCGACGGTCCCGTCGTCCAACGAGACCGAGGTGACGATCGCGCCGACGAAGGGCACCAGGACTTCTCCGGAATCGCCCTTGACCGCCAACAATTCGCCGGCCGCCGTGTGCAGCACCTCGGCGACGACGCCGACGTCGGCCCCTGAGACGGTGCGGACCCGCAGGCCTTCCAGCTGGTGGTCGTAGTAGGTGTCCGGCTCGTCGATGGGCGGCAGGTCGTCGGACTCGACGATGAACAGGCTGCCGCGCAACGCGTCGGCGGCGTCGCGGTCGCCCACCCCGACGAGCCGCACCAGCAGCCGCCCGCTGTGCTCACGCACGCTGTCAACGACGTAGCTGCGCTCTTGAGGGTTCCGGGATCGTCTGGCGCGCAACGTAGTACCGGGCGCGAACCGTTCAGCGGGATCGTCGGTGCGGATCTCGACGACCACCTCGCCGCTGATGCCGTGCGCTTTGACGACGCGCCCGACTACCAGCTCCAACGCAGCTCCATGAGCTACTGGTCGGTGTCCACCACGTCGACGCGGATACCGCGTCCGCCGATGCCGGCGACCAGCGTGCGCAATGCGGTCGCGGTGCGTCCGCCGCGACCGATCACCTTGCCCAGGTCATCGGGGTGCACATGCACCTCGACGGTCCGCCCGCGCCGACTGGTGACCAGGTCCACCCGGACATCGTCGGGGTTGTCGACGATTCCCCGAACCAGATGCTCAACAGCATCTACGACAACCGTGCTCATCGCCGTCAGCTCTCCCCGGACTCAGTCTGCTCGGCCTGCTCGGCGGGAGCCTCAGCGGCGGCCTCGGCTGCGGGCTCGGCCGCCTCAGCAGCGGGCTCTGCCACGGCTGCAGGAGCTTCTGCCTCCGGCGCGGCCACTTCTTCCTTGGCAGCCTTCTTGGCGGGCGCCTTCTTTTTCGGCTTCGCGGCCTCGGTGGTGGGACCGCCCTCGGCGGCCGCCAGTGCGGCGTTGAACAGCTCCAGCTTGGTGGGCTTGGCGGGCTTGACCTTCAGCCGGCCCTCGGTGCCAGGCAGGCCCTTGAACTTCTGCCAATCGCCGGTGATCTGCAGCAGTTTGCGGACCGGCTCGGTGGGCTGGGCACCCACGGAAAGCCAGTACTGGGCGCGCTCGGAGTCGATCTCGATCAGGCTCGGCTCTTCCTTGGGGTGGTAGCGGCCGATGACCTCGATGGAGCGGCCGTCGCGGCGGTTGCGCGCGTCGGCGACGGCGATGCGGTACTGGGGATTGCGGATCTTGCCAAGCCGAGTGAGCTTGATCTTGACAGCCATGGTTAAGCGACTTCTCCTGTGTGTGTCACGCTGCAATTCAGCGAACCGGGCGGGATGCCCGGATCCGGTTTTGCCTCGCGTGTATGACCGCCGCGCAGCCGGAGTCGCGGGGCGGACAGCCGCCCATTGTGCCAGAGCAGGGCGGTAGGGAGGAAATTGCGGCGATCGCAAGCGCGGCGGAGCCGGGCGCGGCGGGTCGCCGCCATCAGGCCCCGCCTTACTGCACCTTCTGATAGATCTTGGTCTCGACGCGCCGCGTCATCCGCCAGCCCTCGGGGGTGCGGACGAACTCGTCGTCGTACCAGAGTCCGCAGAACAGCACCTGGTCTTCCTTTCTGGACGAGTCGCCCGGCAGCACCATCGGGTTGAAGCAGATCACCCGCGACGAGGCGGTGTCCCCGTCGACTTTCACCGAGAAGTTGCCCAGCATGTGCGCGTACACCGGGAAACCGGGCAGCACCTCCGACAGCCACTTCTTCACCTCGGGGAATTGGCCGTCGATGCCGCCCAAGGCGCGGTAGTCGATGTAGGCGTCGGGGGTGAAGACGTTGTCGAGGTCGTCGAATCGGCGATTGTCGATGGCGGTGGAGTAGTCGACCAGCAGCTGCTGGATCTCGAGGCGGTCGGAGATCTGTTCCAGGCTCAACATGGGTTGATTCAAACACGAAGAATCAGCCGAGAACGCACCGTGCAACGTCGGCGTGCCGATCTTGGCTGAGGAGTCGACCGGCTAGTTAAACTGGGCGCCCATGGGGAAACTCACTGCCGGCATTACGGCGCTGCTCATGGCCATCGCCGTCTCCGTGGCCGCTCCCCCGTCCCGAGCCGACGTCGACGTACAACCGGCCGGGTCGCTACCGATCCCCGACGGACCGGCTCAGACATGGATCGTGGCCGACATGGACAGCGGTCAGATTCTCGCCGCCCGCGACCCGGATGTGATCCATCCACCGGCAAGCACCATCAAAGTGCTGTTGGCGCTGGTGGCCCTCGATGAGCTGAGCCTGAACTCCACCGTCGTCGCCGACGTCGCCGACACCGCGGTGGAGTGCAATTGCGTTGGCATCAAACCTTTCCGGACCTACACCGCGCGCCAGCTGCTCGACGGCCTGCTGTTGGTGTCGGGCAACGACGCCGCCAATACGCTGGCGCAGATGCTGGGCGGCCCGGGCGCCGCCGTGGCCAAGATGAACGCCAAGGCCGCGTCGCTGGGTGCGAGCAACACCCAGGCCGCCACCCCGTCCGGGCTCGACGGACCCGGCGGCCCCGGCGCGACGACGGCGCACGACCTGGCCGTAATCTTCCGGGCCGCGATGGCGAACCCGATGTTCTCGCAGATCACCGCCGAGCCGTCGGCCATGTTCCCCACCGATCACGGCGATGAACCGATCCTCAACCAGGACGAGCTGCTGCACCGCTACCCCGGCGCGCTGGGTGGCAAGACGGGCTTCACGGATGCCGCGCGCAAAACGTTCGTGGGCGCCGCGGCCCGCCCGGGCGTTCAGGGCCGCCGGCTGGTGATCGCCATGATGTACGGCCTGGTGAAACCGGGCGGGCCGACGTACTGGGATCAGGCGGCCAGCCTGTTCGACTGGGGTTTCGCGCTGCCGCCGCAGTCCAGTGTCGGCTCGTTATAGCGACCCCGTCAGCAGCGCCGACAGCACCGAGATCCGCTTCTCCGCGATCTCCGGCTGCGGCAGAACGCCTTCCACCAGGGCGGCCCCGTCGAACACGTTGGTCAGCAGGGCCACGATGACCGGAAACGTCTCCGCCGGGAACCCCTCGGCGCCCGGCAGCGCACGCGCCGCGTCGTGAATCTTCGTCGCGTATTGCCCGAGCTCGTGTTGCATTGTGTCCCTGAGCTTTTCGTCGGTGCGCGCGGCGATCAGCAGTTCGTAGAGGACGGCGTTGGTGGGACCGCTGGTGATGTCCTGCAGGATCCCCAGCGCCGCGTCCAGGGCGGGCCGGCCGGCGGGTATTTCGGCGACCCGCTTGGTGAACGTCTCGATTTGGCGGCGCAGCACCTCGGATGCCGTGGCCGCCATGAAGTCGCCCATGGTCTCGAAGTGGCGGAACAGGGCGCCGACCGACACCCCGGCCCGTTTGGTGATCACCGCGGCCGACGCCCGCGCATAACCGACTTCGACGATGGTGTCGATGCACGCCTCGAGCAACCGGCCGACGGTTTCTTCGCGGCGCTGCGCTTGGGTCCGCGCCATGTCAGGCGCTCACGGCGGCGGGGCGCCGCGCGGCGGTCGACCGCACGCCCGCGCGCAGGTACCGGCCGGACTGCACGGTCTGCCCATAGCCTTGGCGGAACTCTCCACCGCGGAAGACGACCGCACCTCCGACGCCCGTCGCGACCACGGCCGCGTCGTTGCGGTTGACCATGCGCCGCAGACCGCCGTAGAACGGGACCTCGTCCTCGTAGTAGCCGTCGACCGCGTCGTCGAGACCGGCCGGGTCGATCACCACGAAGTCGGCGCGGTCGCCCTCGCGCAGCGTGCCGGCGTCGATGCCGAACCACTCCGCCAGCTCGCCGGTGAGGCGGTGCACGGCGCTTTCGATGGACAGGAACGGCGCACCGGCGCGGTGGGCGTCCCGCGCGCGCTTGAGCAGCCGCAGGCCGAAGTTGTAGAAGGCCATGTTGCGCAGGTGCGCGCCGGCGTCGGAGAAGCCCATGTGGATGCTGGACTCGGCGGCGAGCGCGTTGAGCAGCTTGGGCCGATGGTTGGCGACGGTGGTGGTCCACCGGACGTTGCGCTCGCCGTTCTCGACGAGCACGTCGAGGAACGCGTCGAGCGGGTGCAGCCCACGCTCGTCGGCGATCGCGCCGAAACTCTTGCCTACCAACGACTTATCGGGGCACTCGACGATCACCGCGTCGTGGAAGTCGCGGTGCCACAACGACGGCCCGAGCTTGAGGCGGTCGAACTCGCGGCGGAACTTGCGGCGGTATTCCTCGTCGGCCAGCAGCTCGTTGCGCTCCAGCTGGTCGCGCAGATGCAGCGCGGCCGTGCCGGCGCCGAACTCCTCGAAGACGGGCAGATCGATGCCGTCGGAGTACAACTCGAACGGAACCGGCAGGTGCTGGAAGCGCACGGCCGAGCTCAGGAACTTGTTGGCCAGCCGGGTGGCCGGCCCGAAGACGTAGACCGCGAGCGGCATCGACTTGGCGTCGGCCGAGACCAGCAGGCTCATGCGAACACCCTTGCCGCGCCCGAAGATTCGGCTGCTGGTCAAGAAGAACATCAGCGGTGATACCGCGCTCTTGACGTTGGGCGCGCTCTGCAGGATCCGGCCACGCTTGCGCAGCACCTTGATCAGCTTGCGCCGCTCACGCCACGTGGCGAACGTGGACGGCAGCGCGCGCGAACGGAAGCGCTCCCCGTCGAGCTTGTCGATGGCCGCGTCCATCCCGGACATGCCCAGCATGCCGGCCTGCAGCGCGTCGTCGAGCAGCGCCGCCATCTTCTTCAGCTCGGCGTCGGAGGGCCGGACGGAGTGGTCGGTGGCGCGTTCGAGCCCGAGCACCGCGGTCCTCAGGTCCGAATGACCAAGCAGCGAGCTGATATTCGGGCCGAGTGGCAGCGCGTCGATCGCCTTGATGTATTCGGCGGGTGTGGACCAGGTCTTGTTCGCCGCCAGGGCACCGTGGACGTACTTGCGCGGCACCGCCTCGACCCGGCTGAACAGGTCGGCGGCGTCCTCGGTGTCGGCGTACACCGTCGACAGCGAGCAGTTGCCCAGGAACACCGTCGTGACGCCGTGGCGCACCGATTCCCGCAGGCCGGGGTCCAACAGCACCTCGGCGTCGTAGTGGGTGTGCACGTCGAGGAAGCCCGGCAGGACCCACTTGCCCGCCGCGTCGATCACCTCGGGACAGCCGGTCTCATCCAGTGGGCCGGTGCTCACCGTGGCGACCACGCCGTCGCGGATGCCCAGGGTGCGGGTGTGCGGCGTGTTGCCCGTGCCGTCGAACCAGAGCCCGTCGCGAATGATCACGTCGTACGTCACTGTTTCCTCCAAGGTCGGTTGCGGCGACCGTAACATAGATAGCGATCGCTCGCAATCTTTTCGGGATCAGTGCCCCGCGCTCGACGTGACCGCGGCCGGGTCGGGCACGTTGACGTCCGGCGGCACGTCGCCGCTGCGGGTGACCACCGCGGGGATGCGGATCACCGCCGCCCGCTGGCCGCACTCGTTGGACTGCACCGTGACCTCCTCTTCGCCGGCCAGGTCGCCCTGCGGCCGCGGTCGCAGCAACAGCACCTCCGACGTGGTCTGCGTCTGCGCGATCCCGTTGCCCGCGACGCAGGGGAACTGGTTCGTCTCCGGCCGCGATTGCCACTGCCCGTCACCGAACTGCAGGAAGAGCGTGCCGCCCGCGTGTGACATCACCTGAGTGTGGTCGTCGTCGTCGAGCTGCGTGGCGGCGGCGATGCATGCCGTCGGGGTGCACGACGACCGGAACGCCCACCAGGTTTGCACCTGGGGCGGTTGCGGGTCGGGGACGTAGTTGAACGTCTGCTTTTCGCGCTGCACCTCGAGGCGGTAGGTGCCGTCGAGCGGCACGGGCGCCGGCGGCACCGTGCTGGTGGGGGGCGCGGCGGAAGGCGCGCTGAATGCGGGGACCTTGGTCGGGCCGGGCGGGGCTGCGGCGGGCTCGATCTTGTGTCGGATCACGACGCCGACGCCGGCCAGCGTAGCGAGCAGGACCATCGCGGCCGCCGCCAGCCACAGCGACGTCTTGCGCCGCTTTTTCGGCGGGGCCGCCGCAGGAGCTGTCAGGTGGCTGACCGCGGGCGCGGCGGCGCCCGCATTCTCGGCCGGACGCTCGGGGTCTGCTTTCGCGTGGCGGGGCCCTTCGTCCGGGGTCTCATGTGCACCGGCCGGGTAATCCAGGACGGCCTCCGGGCTGTGGTCACCGGTGGACACGCCGGCCTGTTCGTTGGCCGCCTCGGCGAAGTCGCCACAGCTGCCGAACCGGTCGGCGGGGCTTTTGGCCAGCGCCCGGGAGAACACACCGTCGAGGCGGGCCAGTTCCGGGCGTTGGTCGCTGAGCCGGGGCGGGTCGTCGACCGGCGGCGCGCCGGTCAGCAGGTAGAAAGCAGTGGCGGCCAGGGCGTACTGGTCGGCGTGGCCGTCGATGCGGGCGCCGCTCGACTGTTCGGGCGCCGCGTAGCCGGGCGTGCCGCCGCGAGCCGCTATCCCGAAGTCGGCCAACAGGATTCGCTGCTCCCCCGCGGCGGGGTTGGTCAGCAATATGTTGGCGGGTTTGACGTCGCGATGCAGCAGCCCGCGGTGGTGGGCGTGGTCGAGGGCCGACGCGACGGCGGTGATGATCGCCAGCACCTCGCCGGCCGGTGACACCGCCGGGAAGCGCTCGGCCATCAGCTGCGCCGCGGTGCTGGAATCGACGTAGTCCATGGCGGTCCACAGCCGTCCGTCGAATTCGCCGCGCGCGTGCACTTCCACGATGTGCGGGTGATAGACGTTGGCGACCAAGGCCGTCTCCGTCTGGAACCGCTGCCGGAAGTCGTCGTCCGAGGACAGCTGCGGCGAAAGGATTTTCAGCGCCACCCAGCGTTGCGAACGCGGATCCTGGGCAAGGTAAACCTCACCCGTCACTCCGGAGCCCAGCCTTCGCGCCACCGTGTAACCGGCGAAGGTCGCGCCGCTGGCGAACGCCATCTTGCGAGCCTAGCCGTCAGCCGAACAACCCGCGCGTCCGGCGCGTCAGGGCCGAAAGGTCTTGCCCCGCAGGATGACGAGATCGGGGTGGTCGAGCACTCCAGGCCCCTCCCGCGGGTCACGCGAGTAGCACAACAGGTCGGCCGACGCGCCGTGATCCAGGCCGGGCCGGCCCAGCCAGCGGCGCGCATCCCAGCACGCCGCGCCCAGCGCGTCGGTCGGGCTCATCCCGATTCCCTTGAGCGCCTCGACCTCGTCTGCGATCCGACCGTGGGCGACCATCGTGCCGGCGTCGCTGCCGGCGTAGATCGGCACGCCCGCCTCGCGCGCCGCGGCGATGCGCGGCACGGCGCGGTCATACAGGTCGCGCATGTGGGCGGCGTAGGCCGGGTATCGCTCCGCGGCCTCGGCGATTCCGATGAAGTTCTGTGCGACGTTGATGAGCGTCGGGACCAGCACCGTGCCGTGCTCGACCATCAACTCGATCGTGTCGTCGGTCAGACCGGTGCCGTGTTCGATGCAGTCGATGCCGGCGCTGATCAGTCCCGGCAGCGCGTCCTCGCTGAAGACGTGGGCGGTGACCCGGGCGCCGTGCGCGTGCGCGGCATCGATGGCGGCCTTGAGCACATCGTCGGACCACAGCGGTGCGAGGTCGCCGACCGAGCGGTCGATCCAGTCCCCCACCAGTTTGACCCAGCCGTCGCCGCGGCGGGCCTCCTCGGCGACGGCCGCCGGCAGCTGGGACTCGTCGTCGAGTTCGACGGCGAAGCCCTTCTGGTAGCGCTTCGGCCTGGCCAGATGCCTGCCCGCGCGGATGAGGCGGGGCAGGTCGTCGTGGTCGTCGAGGCTGCGGGTGTCGGTCGGCGAGCCGCAATCCCGCAGCAGCAGCGCGCCGACGTCCCGTTCGGCCTCGGCCTGCGCGATCGCGTCCTCGATCGGGATCTCGCCGTCGTGACCGAGCCCGACGTGGCAGTGCGCGTCCACCAGCCCGGGCAGGATCCAGCCGCCGTCAAAGACGGTGTCGGCGCCGGTGATCGGCTCGTGGCTGATGTGGCCGCTGTGGTCGCTGTGGTCGCTGTCGATCCACAGCTCGATCGCGTCCCCGTCGGGCAGCCCGACACCTCGCACGTGCATGCGCACGGCGTGGCTAGTTTCTGCCGGGGTTGCCCGGGAACTTCAGCTTGGACAGATCGAAGTCGGCCAGCGCGGGCGGCAGCTCGTTGAGGCCCTCGGGCATCTGCGACAGGTCGGGGAATCCGGCCGGCATGCCGGGCATCCCGGCCCCAAACGGGTTCTTGACCTTCGGCGGGGTCGGACCGCGTCCGCCCTTCTTGCCCTTCTTTCCCTTGGCGTTCTTGGACTTTCGCGTCGCAGACTTGCGGCCGATGCCGGGAATGCCCATGCCCCCGAGCATGGACGACATCATCTTGCGGGCTTCGAAGAAGCGGTCGACGAGCTGGTTCACCTCGGTCACCGTGACGCCCGAGCCGTTGGCGATGCGCAGCCGGCGCGAGGCGTTGATGACCTTCGGGTCGGCGCGCTCCTGCGGCGTCATTCCCCGGATGATGGCCTGCAGCCGGTCGAGCTGCCGGTCGTCGACCTCGGCCAGGGCGTCCTTCATCTGCCCGGCGCCGGGCAGCATGCCCAGGAGGTTGCCGATCGGGCCCATCTTGCGGATCGCGAGCATCTGCTCGAGGAAGTCCTCCAGGGTCAGCTCGCCGGAGCCGATCTTGGCGGCGGCCTCCTCGGCCTTCTGGGCGTCGAAGACCTGCTCGGCCTGTTCGATCAGGCTCAGCACGTCGCCCATGCCCAGGATGCGGCCGGCCATCCGGTCCGGGTGGAAGACGTCGAAGTCCTCCAGCTTCTCGCCGCTGGAGGCGAACAGGATCGGCACGCCGGTCACCTCGCGCACCGACAGCGCGGCGCCGCCGCGGGCGTCGCCGTCCAGCTTGGTGAGGACCACACCGGTGAATCCGACGCCCTCGCCGAATGCCTGCGCGGTGGCGACGGCGTCCTGGCCGATCATCGCGTCGAGGACGAAGATGCGTCTCGTCGGGGTGGACGGCGTCGCGGATGGCCGCGGCCTGGCCCATCAGCTCCTCGTCGATGCCCAGGCGCCCGGCGGTGTCGACGATGACAACGTCGAAGTGCTTGGCCCGGGCCTCCTCGAGGCCGGCGGCCGCGACGGCGACCGGGTCGCCCGGACCGGATTCCGGTGAGGCACCGGGGTGCGGGGCGAACACCGTCACACCGGCGCGCTGACCGACGACCTGGAGCTGGTTGACGGCCGCCGGGCGCTGCAGGTCGCAGGCCACCAGCAGCGGCGTGTGGCCCTTGCTGCGCAGCCAGAAGGCCAGCTTGCCGGCCAGCGTCGTCTTGCCGGAGCCCTGCAGGCCGGCGAGCATGATCACGGTCGGCGGGGTCTTGGCGAACGCCAGCTGGCGGGTCTCGCCGCCGAGGATGCCGATGAGCTCCTCGTTGACGATCTTGACGACCTGTTGCGCCGGATTGAGCGCGCCGGACACCTCGGCGCCGCGGGCGCGCTCCTTGATCCGGTGCACGAACGCCCGGACCACAGGCAGCGACACATCGGCTTCCAATAGCGCCAGCCGGATTTCGCGGGTGGTGGCCTCGATATCGGCGTCGGTCAGCCGGCCCTTGCCGCGCAGGCCCGCCAGGGCACCGGTGAGCCGATCGGACAGCGATTCAAACACGACCGCCAGCCTAGTGGTGTTCGTCAGCTGGCCGCTGCCGGGCGCGGGTGGTCATGGCTCAGCGCTGTCCGATTTAAGTAGTCGACTACGCATTTGGACGCTCGTCTCCGCCGCTAGCGTCAATAAGGCCACCATCTGTGCTTGCTCTGAATTCATCTTGGATGTGGCCTGGATTTGATGGGAGTCCACGATGTCGTCTTACGTGATAGCAACACCTGAGGCTTTGGCCACAGCGTCGGCGGACCTGACCGGAATCGGGAACGCGATCGAGGAAGCGACGGCCGCGGCGGCGCCGTCGACTACGGGGATTGCAGCGGCTGCCGTGGACGAGGTGTCGGCGGCGGTGACGCGGCTGTTCGGCAGCTACGCGCAAGAATTCCAGGCGTTGAGCGCGCACACCGCGAAGCTCCATGCCCAGTTTGCGCAGTTGTTGTCCTCGGGCGGCAGCGCGTATGCGGGCGCCGAGGCGGCGGCCAGTGCGAACCTGCTGACGAGTGTGGTCGGCGCAGCCCAGCCCTTCGGCATCTTCTCGCCGGTGGAATTGCTGACCGGGCGCTCGCTGTTCGTCAACGGCGCCAACGGAACCGCCGGCACGGCCGCCCACCCTGACGGCGGGGCCGGGAAGGCCGGCGGATGGATCCTCGGCAACGGCGGCGAGGGCGGCGCGGGCTACAGCTCCGGCGGCGACGGCGGGGCCGGCGGAAAGGCGGGCCTGTGGGGCGCGGGCGGCCAGGGCGGTGCCGGCGGCACCGGGTCCGCGGGTGGTAACGGTGGGGAAAGCGGGTTGATCGGCGGCGGTCCCGGCGGCGCCGGCGGCGACGGCGGCAACGCGACGGGCGGCGGGAATGGCGGGCTGGGCGGAAATGGTGGCGCCAACCGGCAGTGGTTGTCGCTCAACGGAGTTGGCGGAGTCGGCGGGGCCGGCGGCACCGGCGGCGTCGGTGCCGCGAGCTTGACGGCCGGCGGAACCGGTGAGGCCGGCGGCGAGGGCGGTAATGGCGGAGCCGGCGGAGCCAACTGGGCGCTATTGGGTGGGACCGGCGGGCATGGAGGCCTGGGCGGGAGCGGCGGGACGGGCGGCATCGGCGGCGACGGTGCTTCCGGCATCGGCTTCGACGTAGCCGGCGGTGACGGCGGCCAGGGCGGCGCCGGCGGCAACGCCGCGGTCGGCGGTGGCGGCGGCACGTCAAGCAGCTTGTTCGGTCACGCTGGCCACGCCGGTGACGCGGGCACCGGCGGAACCGGCGGGCAGGGCGGCAACGGCGGCGACGGCGATGCGGGCACCCCGGGAACGTTCGGCGGCGGCGCCGGCGACACCGGCTTTGACGGAGGCGCCGGCGGCGCGGGTGGCAACGGCGGCGAGGCGGCTGCCGGCGGCACCAACGGCAACGGCGGATTGGGCGGCAACGGCGGCCAAGGTGGCATCGGTGGCGACGGCGGTACCGGCGTGGGCTACGGCACGGCCGGCGGCCAGGGCGGCGCCGGCGGCAATGGCGGCGACGCCGGTGCCGGCGGGGCGGCCGGCGCGGGTGCGGGCTCCGCGGGTCACACCGGCAGTGCGGGCAACGGCGGCAACGGCGGTCAGGGCGGCACCGGCGCCGACAGCGACGCCGGCACGGCGGGCAACTTCGGCGGCGGGGCCGGCACCAACGGCTTCGACGGTGGTGCTGGCGGGTCCGGCGGCAACGGCGGCAACGCGGGTATCGGGGGCACCAACGGCAACGGCGGACAGGGCGGCAACGGCGGACAAGGCGGCACCGGTGGCGACGGCGGCACCGGCATCGGCTACGGCACGGCCGGCGGCGCCGGAGGCAACGGCGGCAACGGCGGAGACGCCGGTGCCGGCGGCGCGGCCGGCAGTGGTGCAGGCGCCGCTGGCCACGCCGGCGATGCGGGCACCGGCGGCACCGGCGGCCAGGGCGGCAACGGCGGCGACAGCGACGCCGGCACGGCGGGCAACTTCGGCGGCGGGGCCGGCACCAAGGGCTTCGACGGTGGTGCTGGCGGGTCCGGCGGCAACGGCGGCAACGCGGGTATCGGCGGCACCAACGGCAACGGCGGACAGGGCGGCAACGGCGGACAAGGCGGCACCGGCGGCGACGGCGGCACCGGCGGAGGCTTCGGTCCGGCCGGCGGCCAGGGTGGCGCAGGCGGCAACGGCGGCGATGCCGGTGCCGGTGGGGCCGCCGGCACCGGTGCAGGTGCCGCAGGCAGCGTGGGCTACGCGGGCGTTGGCGGCAACGGCGGCCAGGGCGGCAACGGCGGCGACGGTGACGCAGGCGCGGCGTCCCCGTTCGGCGGCGGCACCGGCAGCGCCGGCTTCAACGGCGGCGCCGGCGGGGCCGGCGGCAACGGCGGCAGCGCGGGCGACGGCGGCGCCAACGGCGCCGGCGGGTTGGGCGGAAACGGCGGACAGGGCGGAACCGGCGGCCAGGGCGGCACCGGTGTGGGCCAGGGTGTGGCCGGCGGTCAGGGCGGCGCCGGCGGCAACGGCGGGGACGCCGGCGCCGGTGGAGCGGCCGGCGAAGGTGCGGGCGGCAGCGCCGGCACTGCCGGTGACGCGGGCACCGCCGGCAACGGCGGCCAGGGCGGCAACGGCGGCAACGGTGATGTCGGCACGGCGGGCGCGGCCGGCGGCGGCACCGGCAGCACCGGCTATTCCGGCGGCGCGGGCGGGAACGGCGGTGCCGGAGGCAGCGCGGGCGCCGGCGGCACCAACGGCAACGGCGGACTGGGCGGCAGCGGCGGCACCGGCGGCACCGGCGGCGCCGGAGGTACCGGCGTGGGCTATGACACGACCGGCGGCGACGGCGGCGACGGCGGCGACGGCGGTGACGCCGGGACCGGCGGTGCGGCCGGCCCCGGTGCGGGCGGCAGCCCCGGCAACCCCGGCGCCTCCGGCACCGGCGGGACCGGCGGCCAAGGCGGCGACGGCGGCACCGGCGGCACCAGCACGAGCGGATCACTCGACGGCAACGGCATAACCGGCGGGTCCGGCGGTGCCGGCGGCCAAGGCGGCAGCGCGGGCGCCGGTGGCACCAATGGCAACGGTGGCAATGGCGGGCACGGCGGCACCGGCGGCAACGGCAGCAACGGCAGCAGCCCCGCGCTAAACGTTCCCGGAAACGGCGGCGACGGGGAAAACGGCGGCTCCGGCGGCGCCGGTGGTGACGCAGGCGGAGCCGGCACCGGCGCGGGCAACGCCGGTGCCGCAGGCACGGGCGGCACCGGCGGCACCGGCGGCACCGGCGGCGCAGGCGGAGGTGCTTCCGAAATCACATTGGGCGCATCTGGCAACGTCGGCAGCCAGGGGGGTAACGGTGGCCACGGCGGAGGCGGCGGCGACGGCGGCGGCACACCCAACGGCGGAACAAACGGCCAGGGCGGCATTGGCGGTGCAGGCGGCAACGGCGGTGCCGGCGGAGACATCTTCGCCGGATACGAAGCTGGTGTCTTCGGCGGTGGCGGTGGCGGTGGTGGCGCCGGCGGCGGCGGCGGCTCCGCCGGCAGCGGCATCGGCACCGGCGGCAGCGGCGGCAGCGGCGGCCACGGTGGCAGCGGCGGTGACGGTGGAGCCAGTGCCGACGAGTTAGGCGACATCAACCCAAGCAACGCCACTGGCGGCGGGGGCGGTGCCGGCGGGGCCGCCTTGGGCACCATCGGCGGCCTGGGCGGCGCCGGTGGTGGTGGCGGCGGCGGCAGCAGCAGCGGCAATCAGGGCAGCATCGTTAACAATCAGTTCATCCTCGACTACCAGAGCGTTGGTGGTGGCGGCGGAGGAGGAGGTGCCGCGGGGCCGGGCGGTGTCGGCGGTAACGGCGGCACCGGCGGCAGCGCCGTCGCGGATGAATCCGCGACAGTCCTCGGCGGCAGCGGTGGGGCGGGCGGCAGCCTAGAGGGTGGTGGTGGCGGCGGCAGCGGCGCCTACGCCAACTATAACGACGGCACAAATATCCTGACCACCGCCGCCGGTGCCAGCGGCGGCGCTGGTAGCAGCGTCGGCGGGGCGGGCGGCACCGGCAACTACAGCAACAGCGGAGGCGACGGCAACTTCTTCGGCCTCGGCGGCGCTGGCGGCGAAGGCGCCTTGGGCCACGGCAACGGCAGCCCTGGCCAGAACGCCATATAGTGCGCGGTGACGGATCGGTAGCGCACGTGATCC
>CAVWWU010000003.1:0-202611 GCA_963758775.1 uncultured Actinomycetota bacterium | reverse complement strand
TATCCAGGCGCTGAAGTCCATCGGGTCGACAACGGGCACGCCGATGTCCCCGAGATGGCCGTTGACATAGCGCGCCGGGATGTTGAGGCATCGGCATAGGGTCGCGGCGAGATGTGCGTAATCACGCAGACGCCGACGCGCTCCTCGAAAACCTCAGAGCCGTGCGCGTCGCGCGCGCTTTCATATAATCGAAGCGAATGTGCCCGTGACTAAGTCGCAGATCGCTTGCACCCGGCTCCAGCCGGGCCGCGTCTTGCCGAACATATCCCATGCAATTTGACTGAGGCGGTCGGTCTCGCAGTAACGGCTGCCCATCAGATAGGCGAGGGTATCGTCGGGCAACTCCGCCACGGGAACCTCGCAGGGTACTGGGAATGCCTCATCGGGCTGACCGTCGTCCTCAATCGTCGCGTCGCCCCACATCGTCAAATCGCCTACGGGCGCAACGAGGCGCCGACAACGGTTGCCAAAGAGGTCGCGATAGGTTGACGTGGGCACGTCCGGCGAGGTGAAGGTGTCGTCTCCGGCGGCCTGGTATCCGCCGCGCGGTCCTCATGCACAGATAGCAGACAGACCAAGGGCGTAGGCTGTTTGCAGGTCAGTGTGATTTCGTAGCCGTAGCGGATCAGCATCCGAGGCACTGACCAAAAGCATCGCCGATCGCCGAATGGCCAGCCGGCTGTCGGAATCCTCGCGCGCGATATCCCGAACGCTCTTAGGCGATCCGTCGGAAACCAGCAGGCATTTTGCTTCAACCAATTTCTCGCTCCTGCAAACGCCCTAGCCGTGCGTCATTCGTGGCCGACGGAGGCCCGCGTTCGCTCTGCGCGCACCGAATCGCTGAGCTACCGCTACATCCGTAGTCGGCGTCAGGATTTGGTCGGAAGTCCGAACAGAGCGGCCCCGCGACGTCCAACGGGGCGATGCTCTCCCTCGATAATCTAAGAGAAAACATGGCGGGGCGCCGGACACACCGCAGCCACACCGGCCAAATTAGCGAGGTTTTCGTATGCGCTTTGATTGAGTTCCAAAGAAGGCGGAGCTCCGTAGGAGGACCGGCCAGTTGCTTTCTCGCAGCATGCCGGAGCGATCCGTCTGCCAAATGGGGGCTGTCAGCGCGAGCGCCTCTTTCACCCCAGCTGCCTCTCGCACTCATAAAGCGATGTCATACGCTCTCGCGGGATATGGCTTGGCGAAATCATGGAGAGCTCATGTCAAATCGACGAGAATTGTATCGCAGTCCCACGGCGATCCTTGGTTCCTCGGTCGACAACCTGCGAACGGTCATGCGTTCATCATCCATCAACCCAATGCGCCTTCGGGAGGCCGTTTGTCGCACCTGGAAGTGGGTGAGTTCTTGAGACAAAGAGCAGGACCTGAGCAGCAAGCTTTGCTGCGGCTAGTCGAACGCTTGTGGATGTCCCTCCCTTTGGCGACAGGACGTGAGAGCCGCTCGGGAACAGTCGGGCGTCCGACGATACATGGACGAACCGGCGGCCCTTGTCCTGACTCTCCTCGCCCGTCTGCTCGCGGGCAGTACGTCATGAGGCGCGACCCCATTTCCAAGCTCCGATTTGGCAAGAACGAAGGGGCAATGGTGGTGAGCAACAGCCACCGAAACTCGCTTAAGACGCGAGGGACCCGCGATCTCCGCAAATCTTTAATAAGAGGACTAATGGTGCGGACGGCGGGGATCGAACCCGCATGGCCATGGGCCGAGGGATTTTAAGTCCCTTGCGTCTACCGGTTTCGCCACGTCCGCGTCCATAGGCTTCTGTCACGATTTGCAGGGGTTTTAAACGGCGATCAACCGCCTCCGCGACCTCGAAGACCAAAAGCCCAGGCTACGGGCCATCGGAACTCTCGCGCTTTTGACCGGTTACCCCCCTTCCTTGGCGATCGGCGGCTGGAAGGCGAGGCCCATGTCCCACGGGAAATAGATCCAGGTGTCCTGCGACACTTCGGTGACGAAAGTGTCGACCAGCGGCCGGCCGAGCGGCTTGGCGTAGACCGTGGCGAAATGCGCCTTCGGCAGCATCTCGCGCACGACCTTGGCGGTCGCGCCGGTGTCGACGAGGTCGTCGACGATGAGGATCTTCTCGCCGTGGTCCAGCGTTGCGACTTCCGGCGCGATTGTCTTGAGGACCTGAAGGCCGCCTTGATTCTTGTAGTCGTGATAGGAGGCGACGCAGACCGTCTCGATCACCCGGACCTCGAGCTCGCGCGCCACGATCGCCGCCGGCACGAGGCCGCCCCGGGTATCGCGACGATCGCCTCGAAGGGACCTGCGCGGCGAGGCGCCAGGCGAGCGCGCGCGCATCGCGATGAAACTGATCCCAGGAGACGGGAAAGGCCTTTTCGCGCGGCGGGGACATGGGCGGGACGCTCCTTGCAGACGGGCCCGTCCTTAGCAAGCGTCGTTTCCGCCGCGAGACGGGCTTGGGCCGTCAACATCTTTCCCCCGCTTCACGAGCGGCTTCAGTTCCGCCGTCATGGACACCAGCATCGCCTCGACCGTCTGCTTTCGCGGCGACGACGGCCGCTTCGTCCTTGCCGCGCACGACGATCTGGTTGGCGAAGCGGCCGTCCTTGAAGGAAGGATATGAGCCGATCGAGGTCTCCGGATGCTCGCGGCGATCGCGGCGAGTGGGTCTCCGTAACGGCCCTCCGGCACGCCGCCAGCTTCGATCGTCTCCATCCGCATCGCGACGCCGGTCTTCATCGTCTTGACCGCGAAATCGAGCATCGTCTGCATGATCGAGGGCACGCCGGCCATCACATAGACATTGTCGATCCGGAAGCCAGGAACCCGTGAGATCGGGTTCTCGATGAGATCGGCGCCTTCGGGGACGCGCGCCATGCGGCGGCGCGCAGGCGTCAGGTCCTCGGGCTTGTAGCGTTCGAGCATGATGGCGATGATCCGAGGGTCCTCGCCGACCGGGACCCCGAAGGCGCGGCCAATGGAATCGGCGGTGATGTCATCGTGAGTGGGACCGATCCCACCGGTGGTCAGCACGTAGTCGTAGCGGGCCCTGAGCGCGTTCAACGCAGTGACGATTTCCTCCTCGACGTCCGGCACGATCCGCGCCTCACGGACGTCAATGCCGACCCGGGTTAGATACTCGGTGATGTAACCGATATTCTTGTCCTTGGTCCGCCCGGACAAAATCTCGTCGCCGATCACCAGAATCGCGGCCGTGACCGTCGTCGGTCCGCTCATGCAAGATCTCCAGAAATGCCGGAAAGGCAGCCAAGTCTTGTCTTATGCGCCCGCCCGAAGCATATGTGTAGGCATTCAGAGGCGGAATTGCCACAAGAGGAACCTGCTTCACGATGACGACGACTTACGTGCCCGCAGCGGACGTTGGCGCGCGCCGCAGCGGCCAAATTCGACTGTATGGGCCCGAAGATTTTGACGGCATGCGCAAGGCCGGCGCACTGACCGCTGAGGCGTTAGACCTCGTCGGCCCAATGGTGAAACCTGGCGTGACGACGGGCGCGTTGGAGCGCTTCGTGTTCGAATTCGCTTGCGACCATAACGCTATCCAGCGTCGCTGAATTATAGAGGGTATCGCAAGGCCATCTGCACGTCGATCAATCATGTCGTCTGCCATGGCATTCCCGACGAGAAGCCGCTGCGCGAGGGCGACACCTTAACATCGATGTCACGCTCATCGTCGACGGTTGGCACGGCGACGCAGCCGGATGTTCGCGGCCGGCGAACCGCCGCGCCGCGCCCGGCGGCTCATGGACGTGACCTACGAAGCGATGATGCGCGGCATCGGGGCCATCAAGCCGGCGCGCAACCACGGGCGACATCGGCTACGCAATCCAGAGCTACGCCGAGAGCGAGCGCTGCTCGGTGGTGCGGATTTTTGGGAAGTCATGGGCTCGGGCGCCTCTTCCATGACGAGCCAAACATTCTGCATGTCGGACGTAAGGGCGAGGGGGTCGCGCTTAAGCCCGGCATGTTCTTCACGGTTGAGCCGATGATTAATCTCGGCGGAAGCTTCTCGGCCTGTTGACGGACTTCTGCGTCGCGTCGGAGGACGCGTATTTCCAGATGCCGCTTGCCCAGAGCCTCGGGGAACCCGGCGGGCACACCATGATTGAGCCGTGGCTGTTGATGAACTGGCACCGCACCATGGACTGGCTGCTGCTGGCGCCGACGCTGTCGGCGCAGCAAGCGCTCGACTGGGGTCTGCTCAACCGGGTGGTGGCGCGCGACGAACTGGAAGACACGGTCGAGGAGATGGCCCGCAAGATCGCCCAGATCCCGTTGACCACCCTGATGGCGGTGAAAAGCAACGTGAAGCGCGCCTGGGAACTGATGGGCATGCGGGTGCACCTTCAGGTCAGCCACATCCTGACGAACATGGTCGGCGCCGCATCGGACGTTCAGGCGCGGCGGGCAGAGCTCAAGGAGTCGGGCATGAAGCCACGCGAATTCATCGACAACGCCGAGCCGCCGCCGGCGTGACGTCAGCGGCCGGCGGCGTGCCGCGCGGCCACGTAGCCGAACACCATGGTGTAGGCGATGCTTCCGCCCGCCCCAAGATAGTTGCGGCCCATCACCGTCGCGGTGATGTTGCCCGTCGCGTACAGCCCCTCGATCACCTGGTCGTTCTCGTCGAGCACCTGCGCGTGCTCGTTGGCGACCAGCCCGCCGCACGTGCCGACATCGGCGGGAACAACCTTGGTGGCGTAGTACGGCGCCCGGGCCAGCGGCCCCACCGCGGCATTCGTCCGATAGCCGGGATCGCCGAGGCAGTCGTTGTACGCCGACTGGCCGCGGCCGAAGTCGGGGTCGAGGCCTTCGGCCGCAAAGCCGTTGAAGCGCTGCACCGTATGCTCCAGCGCGCCGGCCGGCACCTCCATCTGCCTCGCGAGGTCGGCGATGGTCTTGCCGCGCAGCACCGCGCCCCGCTCGATCAGTTCCTCGGGCAGGCTGCGCCTCTTGAACGGGTTCGCCCCGGAGACGTAACGGCGGATGTAGCCCTCGTCGAACACCATCCAGCACGGCACCGCCTTGTTGGCGTACATCGCCTTGCCGACCTCGACGTAGGAATTCGACTCGTTGCAGAACCGCTTGCCGGTGCCGTCGACGTAAATGGCCCCGGGCCGCTGCCGACCGCTGCCAAGCGCCCTGGCGGCGTCACCGCCGTCGGCGATGAAAATCGAAGGCAGCCACCAGGCCTCGTCGAGCAGGTCGGTTTTGGCGCCCAGCGTCATCGCCGTCTGCAGCACCTCGCCCGTGTCGCCGGCGTTGGCGATCGACCACCGCGCGTCGTTGGGCTGGTCGCCGCCGTAGCGGCGCCGCATGTCCGCGTTGCGGCTGAAGCCACCGGCGGCGAGCAGAACGCCCTTGCGGGCCTGGACATTCAGCGAGACGCCGTTGCGGTTGACGCGGGCGCCGACGACGCGGCCGTGCTCGACGATCAGGTCTTCCATCGCGGCCTCGGTCCAGATCGGCGGCTCGCCGCGCACGTCGATCAGCGCCTTGAGCAGCTGGCCGATGAGTGAGGCGCCGTTGGTGAGCATTTCGCGATTTCGCAGCTTGGCCGCCCTGGTGCGCGCGAACACCCGCGTGGCCACCGCGAAGGCCCGCGGTGATCTGTTGAAGTACTGCACCGAGCGCAGCTCGTTGGTCTTCAGGACGAAACCACCGTAGGCCTTGGCCATCGAGGGCTGGACCTTGTCGCTCCAGTTCCCCAGCGCTGCCGCGTTGTACGGGATGCCCTCGATCGCGCGACCAGCTTCGTTGCCGCCCTTGTGATTCGGGTAGTAGTCGCTCCAGCCGGGGCACCGCACCAGCCGAACACCCCGGCGGATCAGGAAATTGATCATTTCGTAGCCCGCGGTGAGGAACATCTCGCGACGGGCCCGCGACGATGGCTCGCCGATGTCACCGACGACGTCGTCGAAGTACGCCAGGCCGTCCTCGTAAGAGTCGGCAATGCCGTCGGCCCGCATCAGCGGGTTGTTCGGCAGCCACACCATGCCACCGGAGAGACCCGTGGAACCGCCGATGAGCGCCTGCTTCTCGATGACCAGTGGCTCGATCCCGGAGTCCAGCGCGGCCAGCGCGGCCACCATGCCGCCTCCGCCGCTGCCCGCGATGAGCAGATCGACAGAGCGGTCCCACTGCGTTGTCATCGTGCCTCCGAAGCTGCTGTCAGGCCGAGATCGGCGATCGGAACGTCGATGGTGGTGTTGGTCTTCTGGATCGCGGGGACCAGCGCGGCATAGGGGAGGCCGGCGAGAAACCCGTCGATGACGCGTTCGAAATTGGAGATCAACCCTTCGATCCGGCTGGACAGCCGCATGTAGTCAAAGCCCTTGGAGTGCAACCCCTTTTGTTGTTTGGGCAGGTTGGAGAAGTCCTGGGCGGGGATCGGCGGCCAGCGCGGGTCGTCGGGCGCCATCGGCTCCGGCGGTGTCGGCTTGGCGGTCACCTGGTCCGGCGGGATGCGGGTCAGCGACCAGATCTCGAACAGCGTCTCCTCGGGGCCGAGTGGCCGGATGCGGTACGACGAGGCGCTGCTGTACTGCGGCAGCAGAAAGTAGTGCGGGAACGCGAAATTGATCGCTTCGGTGACGCCGCTGCGCGCCAACTCGTTGAGGTCGGGAATGTCGCAGCCGCGGGCCCGATGCCAGTGCACGATGGCGTCGTTGAGCGTACTGCGCCACTTGGCCATCGCCGCCGCCGGATCGTCGGGCAGATCCATGTCCTGCAGGCCCTCGGCGATGCGGACGTCGTTCTCGTGCGTCATTCCCGCCATGCCCACACCCAGGGTGCGCATGAAGTACAGGTTGGTCTGGGCCAGCCCCGGCGGCTTGGACGTTTTGGGCATGCTCGACGGCAGCAATTGCGGGTGGGTTTGCGGGACGTGGTAGCCCTCCATGAACGCGGCCGTCGCCAGCTTCCAGTTCACCGGTAGCCGACACGACTGCCACCACTCGACGCGCAGCGACTCGACCTTCCAGGCGTCGTAGATGGACGCGAACGGCTCGAAGCAGTCGCGCAGCGGCGGGGCGTCATCGTCGAGGTTGATCCACGCACACCCGCCCCAGAGTTCGCTGCGGACCGAGACCAGGCGCAGATCCTGCGGGTCGAGGTTGTGTTCGTCGAATTCCTCGGGGCGCAGCACGAAGGTGTTGTGCCCGTCGATGCCCCAGCACCAACCGTGGAAGGGGCACACGAAGGTACGCCGATTTCCGTTGCCCTCGACCAGCTTTACCCCGCGGTGACGGCACGCATTGTGGTAGGCGCGCACCGTGTCGGCGTCGACGCGGACCACG
This sequence comes from uncultured Actinomycetota bacterium, assembly GCA_963758775.1. Classification (GTDB taxonomy): domain Bacteria; phylum Actinomycetota; class Actinomycetes; order Mycobacteriales; family Mycobacteriaceae; genus Mycobacterium. The sequence continues at coordinate 195,309 of CAVWWU010000003.1, read as the reverse complement.
ATGATGGAATCGTCGAGGATCTCGTATTCGACGTAGTCGCCGGGCTTGGGTATTTCTTCGAGTCGGCAGGCCATCTGCCACACCCGCGGCCAGAGCATCTCGTTTTCCAGCGCGTAGAACTCCGGGTCGTAATAGCGCTGCTTGGGGATCCGGTCGGGCTTTTGCACCGCCCACGGCACCGGAAGCGGAGTCCAATTCATCTCTGTGGTCATGACAGCCCCTCGTTCATACGATCCGTGACGTTCGCCCCTGCCAGTAGCGTTCGCGAATGCGCCGCTTGTAAAGCTTCCCGTTCGGGTCCCGGGGCAGCTCCGGATCGAATTCGATTGTGCGTGGGCATTTGTAGCCCGCCAGGTGGGTGCGGCAGTACTCGATGAGCTCGGCCTCCAGGCCGGGCCCGGGCGTGACCCCGTCGGCCGGTTGCACGACGGCCTTGACCTCCTCGCCGTATTCGTCGTTGGGTACGCCGAACACCGCCGCGTCCACCAGCTTGGGGTGCATGATCAGGAGGTTCTCCGTCTCCTGCGGATAGATGTTCACGCCGCCCGAGACGATCATGAAGGTCGAGCGGTCGGTCAGGTACATGTACCCGTCCTTGTCGACGTATCCCATGTCGCCCAGGGAACGCCACCCGCGGTCGTTGGACACCGACGCGGTCTTGACGGGGTCCTTGAAGTATTCGAAATCGGGTCCACCCTCAAAGTAAAGCTCTCCGGACTCCCCGACGGGAAGCTCTTCGCCGTCCTCGCCGACCACGTGCACCGGGGCCATCGGGATGCCCACCGAACCGGGGTGGGCGAGCCAGTCCTGCGGGCCGATCGTGGTGCCAGCGAATCCCTCAGTGCCGCCATAGTATTCGTAGATGATGGGGCCGAACCAGTCCATCATCTCGCGCTTGACGTCCACCGGGCATGGGGCCGCGGCGTGGATCACGCAGCGCAGGCTCGACACGTCATACTTTTCCCGGACGGCATTGGGCAGCTTGAGCATCCGCACGAACATCGTCGGCACAAACTGGGCGTGGGTGACACGGTGGGTCTCGATCAGCCGCAGCACGGACTCGGCGTCGAACCTGCCCATGATGATCACCGCGGCCCCCACCCGATGGACCGCCATCGTGTAGTTCACCCCGGCCGCGTGGTACATCGGCGCGGGGGACAGGTACACGTTCGACTGGTCCATCCGATAGTGGTGGCTCAGCGCCAGTTCCAGGACCGACTGCGCCCACGAGCCGTTGCCGTCGGCCGGCAGTGGCCGGCGCACCGCCTTGGGCCGTCCGGTGGTGCCCGACGAGTACAGCATCTCCGACCCGTCCGCCGGCGGCGGTGCGTCGCCGGCCGCGGCGAGGGCATCGGCATAGGGCTGCCAGCCGGGCAACTCACCCCCGACCGCGATGTGCACCCCGACGCCGCTGTTGACCGCCCGCACGTGCGCCGCGAGGTCGGCCATCGAAGAATCCACGAAGACCGCCTTGGCGTCGGAATCCTCGATCACGTAGGCGACTTCGTCGGGCGTGAAGTGCGTGTTGACGGCGGTGTAGTACAGACCGGAAAGCTGGCAACCCCAAGTGATCTCGAAGAACTCCGGCCGATTCGGCAAGATCAGGGCCACCCCGTCGCCGCGGCGCAGCCCGGCATCGTGCAGCACCGCGGCGACCCGCTGGCTTGCGGCGTACAGCTCGCCGTAGGAGACCACGCGTTCATCGACGATCAGCGCCGGCGACGGCGCGGCCGTGATCGCGTGGTCGGCGATGTTCACCAGCGAATTCCCAGAAGGCCTACGTCGTGGCTGCGGCGCCGTCGGACGATGATGCGGCCGCGGCCGCCTGGCGCCGTGCGTGTTCGGATGGCAGCACCTTGTCCTTGAACACCGTCTGGATCAGCTGCTGCACGTCCTTGCTGATCGACGCCAGCGCGACCAGGTCGTTGGAGCTCTGCCAGTGCACCCGCATGCCCATCAGCTCCCAGGCGCGCTTGAGGTTGGCCTTCGTGAGCATCAGTGTCGTCAACGGCGCCTGGGCAATGTGGCGGGCGATCGCATCCACGCGGGCGTCCAGGTCCTCCCGCTTGACCACCTCGTTGACGAGGCCGACCTCCAGCGCCTTCTTGGCGTCGATTACTTCGGCAGTGAACAGGTAGTAGGCCGCCCGGCGCCAGTTCATGAACACCCATGGCTCGATGGAACATTCACCGGACGGCATGCCGAATCCCTGCAGGGGCGGATACGAGAAGTAGGCGTCCTCGGAGGCGATGACGATGTCGGTGGTCAGGCCCATATGCGTACCGCCGCCCACACAATAACCGTGCACCTGCGCGATGGTGGGCTTGGAGAATTCCCACAGATTCAGGGTCGGCTTCACGAAGAGGTCCGACTGCGCCTTCCACGGATGGCCCGTCACCATCGCGTTCTCGACGAACGATGGATAGTCGACGGCGTTGTTGCCAATGGCATGCCCGGAGCAAAATCCCTTGCCGTTGGCCTTGAGCACCAAAACCTTGATGTCGTAGTCGCGGTCGGCATCGAGTAGCGCGGCGTCGACTTCTTCGGCCAGCTTCTGGTCTTGCGCGTTGGCCTTCTCGGGCCAGTTGAGGGTGATCTTCGCGATCGGCCCGTCTTTTTGGTAGATGATTCTTTCGCGAGTCTCATTGAGATCCATGTCTGCTTACCTTTCGCTATCCGGTTAGGAAGTGATGACACCGATTTCGGCGCCGATGTCGTAGGTGGTCCCGATCTGTCCTGTCCACTGCACGGTGCCTGAAGCGCCGGCTTCGATCTCCGATTCCGCCTTCTCGGTGGCGATCACGTAAAGGGGAGTGCCCTCCTCAACGTGCTCGCCGGTGTCGACGAGAAAGTCGGTGAGTTCGGCTTCGGAGACGGCTACCGATACCCGGGGGATGCGAATGATGAAGTCAGCCATCGACGTTGGTTTTCTGCATCGTCCGTTGTACTGCCTCGATGATGCGCGCCGGCGACGGGTAGACCTGCGCCTCGAGCACGGCGGCCGCGGGGTTAGGGACGAACCTGGCCGCGACTCGCTCGATGGGTGCGGCCAGCTCGCCGAACAGCTCGGCCTGCAGGATCGCGACGACTTCTGCGCCCGGGCCGGCGAATTGCACGGCATCGTGCACGATTACGGCCCGTCGTGTGCGTCGAACGGAGTCGACGATCGTCTCGACATCCAGGGGAACCAGCGTGCGCAGGTCGACGACCTCGGCGCTGACGCCCTGCTCGGCCAGGGTGGCCGCCGCCGCGAGTGCGTCGTGCACCGGGCGCCCGTAGCTGATCAGTGTCACGTCGGTGCCGGGGCGCTTGATGTCGGCCTGCCCCAGCGGAATTGAGAATCCGGGGTCGACGGGGACCGGCCCTCTCCTGCCTTGCAGGCGAATCGTCTCGATGAATAGGCAGGGGTCCTCGTCGAAGATCGCCGACGTCAGCAGGCCCTTGCCGTCGCGCGGGGTGGAGGGCACGATCACTTTCATGCCGGGGATGTGCATGAACCACGCCTCCAGGCTCTGCGAGTGCGTCGCCCCGGTGGCCAGCCCGGCATAGACCTGGGTGCGGATGGTGATCGGCGCCGTCGTCCGGCCGGCGGTCATGAACCGCAGTTTGGCGGCGTTGTTGATCAGCTGGTCGGCGGCGATGCCGATGAAGTCCATGATCATGATCTCGGCGACAGGCAGCATCCCGTCGATGGCGGCACCGATCGCCGCGCCGACGATCGCGGCCTCCGAGATGGGTGTGTCCAGCACCCGCTCGTGGCCGTATTTCGTCGACAGCCCCGCCGTGGGTCCGGAAGCCCCGGGATCGGCGATGTCCTCGCCGAGCAAGAACACCCGGTCGTCGGTCTTGAGCGCCTCGTCGAGGGCAAGGTTCAGCGCCTCGCGCATCGTCATCTCTTGTTCTTGCATGTCCTTACACCGGGTACTTGAGAGGGGTTGCGTACACGTCGTGGTCCAGCTCGTCGACTGACGGGGCTTCGGCGCTCATCACCGCCTGCAGCGCGGCTTCCACCGTCGCGAGTGCCTCTGCGTCGATGCGCTCGAGTTCGTCGGCGCCGACGCCGGTTTCGGCGAGGCGGGCGCGGAAGCGCGGCACCGGGTCGGCGGCCATCGCGGCGGCGAGTTGCTCCTTGGGGATGTAGGGCATCCGGTCACCGAAGTAGTGGCCGCGGAAGCGGAACGTCACGCACTCGAGGAACGTCGGGCCGCCGCCGGAGCGCGCCCGGTGCAGCGCCTCATCCAACGCGGCTTGCACCGCAAGCGGGTCGTTGCCGTCGACCCGCACACCCGGGATTCCATAACCGGCTGCCCGATCGGCGACGTGCTCGAGCTTCATCGTGTCCGCGGTCGGCGTCATCTCTGCGTAGAGATTGTTCTGACACACGAACACCAGCGGCAGATCCCACAACGCCGCCATGTTGGCCGCCTCATGGAAGGAACCGGTGTTGGTGGCCCCGTCGCCGAAGCTGACCACCGTGACCCGGTCCAGCCCTTTGCGTTTGGCGGACATCGCCAGTCCCACCGCCACGGGGGGTCCGGCGCCGACGATCCCGGTCGACAGCATCACGCCCTTGTCGGGTTTGGCGATGTGCATGGTGCCGCCCTTGCCGCGGCTGGCGCCGATCGTGCGCCCCATCATCTCGCCGTAGATTTCCTCGAGGGGAACACCTTTGCCGATCAGATCGTGCAGCCCGCGGTAGGTCGTCACCAGCTGGTCGTCGGGGCGCAGCGCGACACCCATCGCGGCGGCGATCGCCTCCTGCCCACGGGACGGCCAATACACGCACATGAACTCGCCGGTGCCGATGCCCTTGGACAGCCGGTCATCGGCCGCCTTCATCAGGACCATCAGCTCGTAGAGGCGGAGCTGAACTTGCGGGGAGTGATCTTCGGTCATTCTGTAATTCCGTTGTGGTGCACTCTGCTTGGCGCTGTCTGCGTCATGCGCCTGACCAGGGCTTGACTTTGAGGAAACCACCGCCGTCGACGCGCAGCTGCTGTCCGGTGATGTAACGCGCCGCGTCGGACGCCAGGAAGAGCACGGCTTCGCTGATGTCCTCGGGTTCGACGTAGGGGATCGGCATCGCCTGGACGAACGGGAAAATCGGCTCGGCGTCCTCGCGGGTGGGGTTCTCCAGATCGGGCCGGAACGCCCGGTACATCGGCGCGCTGTGCAGCATGTCGGTGTTGACGTTGGTCGGGTGCACCGCGTTCATCCGAATAGAGAACTTCGAAAGCGCCAGGGCAAAGTCGTTGACGTAGTGTGCGGCAGCCAGTTTCGCGAACGCATAACCGGCGCCGCCGGGGCCGCCGTCGATGCCGCCAGTGTTCATCGACGACATGAATGCCGCGTTAGAGCCGATCACGATTATCGATGCCCCGGCTTGCAGATGCTTGAGGCTGGCGTGAACCAGATTGAGCACGCCGAGCAGGTCGACATCTACCGCGTCGGCAAAGGCCTGCGGGGGCAGACCCGCGGTGAGCGGGCAGATGCCGGCGTTGGCGACCACGACGTCCAGGTGACCGAATTCGGCGACGCCCTCGTCGATCGCCGTCGACAGCGCCGCGCGGTCCCGGACGTCGGCGATCGCGGTGAAGGCGCGCTGGCCTTCCTTCTCGACCAGTCGCGCGGTCTCGTCGAGGTCCTCGGGTCGCGCCAGGGGGTACTCGTTGGTGTCGATGTCCTCGCACAGATCCACCGCGATGATGTCGGCGCCCTCGGCCGCCAGCATTCGCGCGTGTGAACGCCCCTGTCCGCGCGCGGCCCCACTGATCACGGCCACCTTGCCGCTCACCCTGCCCATAGCCCGTCCTTTACGCCCGCGCCTATCGAAAGCCGTTGGTTGCCAAAGTGTCTGGGGCGGCGGGGAATTGACGCGAGCACCGCATCGCGGAGCGGGATCGGACCAATGGTCGGCTCCATCGCATCTCTTCCACGAAATACCGTCACGCTTGAACTGGGCGGCTGCCGCCGGGCTAACAGTATTCCCTACAGTAACTAGAATATCTAAAATAGCAAGAAAGACCGCGACCGAAGGGTTGGGCAGGGAAATGGCGGGGTCAGGCGTGTTGAGCGGGGTCCGGGTCATCGAGCTGGCGTCGTGGACGTACGTGCCATCGGCCGGGGCGGCCCTGTCGGACTGGGGCGCCGACGTGGTCAAGGTCGAGGGCGTCGCGTTCGGTGATCCGGGCCGGGCGTTGGTCGTCGGCGGATTCACCCGTGAAGCCGCCCGCGTCGACGCCGACTTCATTCTCGAATTGGGCAACCGCGGCAAACGCAGCATCGCGATCGACGTCAAAACCGAAACCGGGCGCGAGTTGTTCGGCCGCCTGTTGGCCACCGCCGATGTCTTCCTGACCAATTGGCTGCCCGGGGCGCTGGAACGGGCCCGGCTCACCGTCGAGGACATCCGCGGGTTCAACCCGAAGATCATCATCGCGCGGGGCACCGGACTCGGCGTGCGCGGACCGGACCGCGACCACGGCGGCTTCGATGCCGCCACCTACCTGGCGCGCGGCGGGGTCGCGTACACGCTCACCCCGTTCGGGACCGAGACACCCGCCGTCCAGGGCCCGGGGTTCGGCGACCTGCAAGGTGGGGCGACCCTGGCCGGCGGGGTGTGTGCCGCGCTGTTCCACCGGGAGCGCACGGGCGAGCCGACGATCGTCGACTCGTCACTGTTGGCGCAGGCGATGTGGGCCATCGGGCCGTCGATCTGCGCGGCCGAGTTCTTCGATATCGACGGCATTCCCGGCGCGCCGCCCGGCCTCGCGATTAATCCGCTGGTGAACCGCTACAAGACGAAAGACGGCCGATGGATTCAGCTGGTCTTTCTGCAGCCCGACAAATTCTGGGCCGGCTTCTGTGAGCGCATGGGTCTTCCGGAGCTGGCCACCGACGAGCGCTTTGTGCCGTCGGCCAACCTGATCGCCAATGCGGCCGAAGCGACGGCGATTTTCGCGAACGCTTTTGCCAGTCACGACCTCGCCCATTGGCAACAGGCGCTGGAAAGCGAACCGGGCGTGTGGGCCGCCCTCGCGACGCCGCGAGAAACCCTCAATGACCCACAGGTAGAGCCCAACGGCTACATGGTGACGAATGTCGACGGCGACGGTGAGGAATACCGGATAGTCGCGGCGCCGGTGCAATTCAACGAAACCCCGCCGGCCCCCGCGCGTGCCCCCGAACACGGGCAGCACACCGAGGAAATTCTGCTGGAACTCGGCGTCGACTGGGACGACATCGCCACAGCGAAGGACCAGAAAGCCATCTTGTGAGCGGCGAAAATAAACGCCGGGTAGGTCAGCAACGCAAATGCCGGGTCAGCTGACTCGGCGGCGATACCCTATGCCGAGGATGTGGCGGGAGGCTCCAATGTCGTTCCTCATCGCAGCGCCGGAGCTGGTGACCGCGGCGGCCGCCGACTTGGCCAGAGTCGGTTCGACGCTGAATGCCGCCAACGCGGCCGCCGTGTCGCCGACAGCGTCCGTCATCGCGGCCGGCGCCGACGAGGTATCGGGGAGCATCGCCGCGTTGTTCGGCGCGCACGCGCAGGCCTATCAAGCGTCAAGCGCACGGGCGGCGACGTTTCACCAGCAGTTCGTGCAGGCCCTGAACGCGGGGGCCAATGCCTACGCGGGAGCCGAGGCGGCGAACGCCTCGCCATTACAGGCGGTGCAGCAGGACCTGCTGCATGCGGTCAACGCGCCCAGCCAGGCCCTGACCGGGCGTCCGCTGATCGGTAACGGCGTTAACGGCGCCGCCGGGACCGGCCAGAACGGCGGCAACGGCGGATGGCTGATCGGCAACGGCGGCGGCGGCGGGTCCGGCGGCACCAACCAGGGCGGCGGCAACGGCGGAAAGGCCGGCCTGATCGGCAACGGCGGCCTGGGCGGGGCCGGCGGCGCCACCACCACAGCGGGCGGCACCGGTACCAGCGGCGGAGCCGGCGGCAACGGCGGGCTGCTCTGGGGTAACGGTGGCGGCGGCGGGGCGGGTGGCAACGGCGGCCCGGCCGCGGCGGCGGGTGTGGGCGCCACCGGCGGCGCCGGCGGGAACGGCGGCAACGCGGGGCTGTTCTACGGGTTCGGCGGCGCGGGCGGGACCGGCGGGGCCGGCGGAGGCGCCCCGGCCGTCGGCTCCTCGCCCGGAATCCAGCCCGCGGGCGGGGTCGGCGGCGCCGGCGGCGCAGGCGGCGCGGGCGGGCTGACGATCGGCTACGGCGGGGTCGGCGGGACCGGCGGCGCCGGCGGGCTCAGCAACGCGACCGTCCAGAGCCTGGGCGGCGCCGGCGGCATGGGTGGTCTGGGCGGACAGAGCGGACTGCTGACCGGCGCCCCGGGCGCCGGCGGCACCGGCGGGGCCGGCGGGGCGGGCACCTTCCTGGCCAATCAGGGCGGCAACGGTGGTGCCGGCGGCGCTGGCGGGGCCGTCGGGCTGTTCGCCAACGGCGCGGCCGGCGGCGACGGGGGCGTCGGCGGCGACGGAGCCGGCACCGGCACCGACGGCGGCGACGCCGGGCTGGGCGGCCTGGGCGGCACCGGGAGCCTCGGCGGACTGCTGTACGGCAACGGCGGGCTCGGCGGCAACGGCGGGATTGGCGGCAGCGGCGGCGTCGGCACGGCCACCACCGGCTTCGCCGGGTCGGGCGGCTTTGCCGGCTCCGGTGGCAGCGCCCAGTTGATCGGCACCGGCGGCCATGGCGGCGACGGCGGCGACATCGGGACCGGCAGCACCGTCCCGACGCCGGGTTTCGTCCCGCCTGCCGCCGGCAATGGCGGCAGCGGCGGCGGCGGGGGCGTGCTGTTCGGTGACGGCGGCAACGGGGGCAACGGCGGGGTCAGCGTCGGCTCGCTGTACTACGGGGACGGCGGCGCGGGCGGCAACGCCGGCTGGTTCGTCGGCCAGGGCGGCCACGGCGGCACGGGCGGCGCGGGCACGGCGGCGACCGCGAACATCACCGGGGCCGGCACCGGCGGCGCCGGCGGCGCCGGCGCCCTCCTGTTCGGCAAGGGCGGTGCCGGCGGCACGGGCGGCGCCGACTCCACGGGCACCGGGGCCGGCAACGGTGGCGTCGGCGGTTCCGGCGGCTGGTTCTACGGAAACGGCGGCGACGGCGGCAACGGCGGTGCCGGATCGACCGGCGGGGCGGGTAACGGCGGCAACGGCGGCGACGCCCGGCTGATCGGCAACGGTGGTGAGGGCGGTGACGGCGTCGTGGGCGCGGTGGGCGGCAGCGGTGGTTCCGGCGGCCTGCTGTTCGGCCAGGACGGCACGAACGGGACTCCGTAAGCCGGTACCAAGTCGATTACGCGTGCGTACCGATATGGGCGACAGCCTGGCGCAACGGATTTGACGCCCAGATCATGGCACAGGGCGCCATGGGTCTCAGGGTCGTGACCAAGCGCACTCGCATCGATTCTTCTTCCGCTAGGTGGGTTAGCGGATGTCGGTGCCGCACGACAGGGAGGTTTTCTCAGCATGACGGCGAACTGGGTTCCGGCCCAAGCTTCAACTGGTCCGGGTTCCGATCGAATCCTCAACACGGCACGGGGCATCCTCATCGGTCTTCGCCGGTGCCGGTCGGACGCGGCTTTCGACGAATTGCAGGGCGCGGCGCATCGCCACAAGGTGCCCGTCTTCGCGATGGCTTGGGCGCTGGTACACCTTGCCGGCGGCGGTGAGAGGACGACCAGCTTCAGTGACGCACAGTCCGCGGCCCGGCACGAGTGGGGTCAGCTGTTCGCGCGCCCGGTCATGTCGATCTGCTGAGCGCGCCCGGGCGCCGATAGGGCACACTCTCTGCTCGGACGTGTAGGCATCACCGCGACTGAGGGTTGGGCCGCTTGAGGGTTGTGTTGGCAAGCTACGGCAGCCGCGGCGACGTCGAGCCTTGCGCAGCCCTGGGACGAGAGCTGCGGCGCCGCGGTCATGACGTTCTCATGGCGGTGCCGCCCAACATGCTCGGCTTCGTCGAGTCGGCGGGACTTGCCGCGGTCAGCTACGGGCCCGACTCGCGGGAACAGCTGGCCCCGGCCGCCGAGTTCGTCCGCGACTTCTCGGCCAAGCTGCGCAACCCGATCAGCATGTTTACCGAAGTCGTCGAGCGGGTCGGCCGGGTCAAGACGGCCAAGACCGGGGCGCTGAGGTCCGCGGCGGACGGGGCCGACCTGGTCGTGGCGGGATTCAACGAGCGCGGGGTGGCCGCGAACATCGCTGACTACTACGGCATTCCGCTGGTTGTCGTGCACTTCTTCCCCGAACGGATTTCCTCGTCCGAGGGACTGTACGCGTCGGTCGCCAAGGACACCGACGACGCACAACGCCGGGCGCTGGGCCTGCCGGAGCTGCCCGGGCCGTGTGCGCGACCGGTGCTGGAGATCCAGGCCTACGACGAGCTGTGCCTGCCCGGCTCGGCGACGGAATGGGTGGACGCCGATGGGCGGCAGCCGTTCGTCGGGGCGCTCACGCTGGAGCTGCCCACCGATGGCGACGACGAGGTGTTGTCGTGGATCGCGGCGGGGACGCCGCCGATCTACTTCGGGTTCGGCAGCACCCCGGTCGAACCCTTCGCCGAAACGGTCGCGATGATCACCGCGGCATGTGCACAGGTGGGGGAGCGGGCGTTGATTTGCCGCGGCCCCAACGATTTCGGGGCCGATCCGGACATCGAGCACACACGCATTGTCAGCGCGGTCAACCATGCGGTCATCTTTCCGATGTGTCGCGCGATCGTCCATCACGGCGGCGCCGGCACCACCGCCGCGGCCCTGCGGGCCGGCACGCCCACGCTGATTCTCTGGCTGTGGCTCGATCAACCGCTCTGGGCGGCCGGCGTTACGGAGCTGCAAACCGGTGCAGCGCAACAGTTCTCGGCTACCACACAGCAATCGCTGGTCGCGGGCCTGCGCAGCATCCTCACTCCGCAGTGCGCCACCCGCGCGGGCGAAGTCGCCGCCCGGATGGCAACCCCAGCCGAAAGCGTGGCGCGCGCAGCAGACCTTCTGGAAGGCGTCGCCGCCGGCTGAGGCGTCACTTCGTCCAGGCCGACGACTCGGCCGCCGCGCGCAATGCCGAGACGATGCGATCCTCTTTTTCCAGGAAGCGCTCGGTGGGCGCCGGCACCGAAATGGCGATCACGTTGTCGCCCAACGCTTGTCGCGCAATGGCAGCCGCCGAGATGCCGGGGGTGTGCTCGTCCCGGTCGTATGCGACTCCGGTGCGCCGGATCTTGGCGATGTCGCGGCGCAATCCCGCCGCGACGTCGGGGCCGTACCGGTCCAGGGCCGCCTCGGCTTGCGTGGCGTCGAGGGCCGCAAGGGCGGCCTTTCCATTGGCGGTCCCGTCCAACGGGAAGCGCACGCCGACCGACGACACCGCGCGCAGCCGGTGCGACGATTCGATCTGGTCGACGAACCACATGCGCTGGCCGCGCAGGATCGACAGGTCGACCGTCTCGCCGTCGGTCGCGTCGGCGACCCGCTCGATCGTCGGCCGGAAGATGGCGGCGATCCGCGCTCCGGTGTCGCCGCCGAAGCCCAGCAGGCGCTCGCCGAGCGAGAAGCGGCCCTGGGAGTCGACACTGGCCAGCCCCACCTCGACCAGACCGACCAGCAGCCGGCGCGCCGTCGACTTGGCCAAACCGAGGCGCTCACCGAGGTCCACCAAGCGCAGCTGTCCCGGTTCGGCGGCGATCTCGTCCAGCGCCGCGGCGGCGCGGCGCAGCACCTGGATTCCTTCATCTCGATTTGTCCGCGCGTTTAGTTCCATCCCGGGCACAATCCCACTATAGTGTTCCGCATTGCGGACTACAAGGAACCGCAATGTGAACCGCATAGGAGTTCCCGATGAGCGCTCTACCAGCTGGGCGGCACTTTTTCCGCGGCGACGACGGGTACGAAGCGGCCCGAAGCGGCACCGTCTGGCATCAGCGAGTGCCGGAACGCTATCCCGAGGTGATCGTGCAGGCCGCCGACGCCGACGACATCGTCGCCGGCCTCCGCTACGCCAAGGCCAACGGCCACAAGGTCAGCATCGTGTCCGGCGGGCACAGCTTCGCCGCCAGCCACCTCCGTGACGGGTCCGTGCTGCTCGATGTCAGCCGGCTGGATCACGCCACCATCGACACCGAGAAGAGCGTCGCCGTCGCCGGTCCCGGCAAGGGCGGCAGCCTGCTGATGGCCGACCTGCAGGAGCAAGGCCTGTTTTTTCCGGGCGGCCACTGCAAGGGCGTCTGTCTCGGCGGTTACCTTTTGCAGGGCGGATACGGCTGGAACAGCCGGATCTACGGTCCCGCCGTCGAAAGCGTCATCGGCCTCGACGTCATCACCGCCGACGGCGAGCAGGTGCACTGCAGCGAAGACAGTCACCCCGACCTGTACTGGGCCGCCCGCGGCGCCGGCCCCGGCTTTTTCGGCGTCGTCACGTCGTATTACCTGAAGCTGTACCCGCGCCCCAACGTCTGCGGCACCAGCGTGTACATCTACCCATTCGAGCTCGCCGACGAGGTCTTCACCTGGGCCCGCGCGGTCGGCGCCGAGGTCGACCCGCGGGTCGAGCTGCAGGCCGTCGCGTCAGCCGGTGAACCGGCCATGGGCATCGACCAACCCGTGATCTCGTTCGCCTCACCCGCGTTCGCCGACTCCGAGGAGGAGGCCCAAAAGGCCCTCGCCCTGTTCGGCACCTGCCCGGTCGCCGACAAGGCGCTTGTCCAAGTGCCTTATATGCCAACCGATTTGCCGACCTGGTATGACGCCGCGATGGCCCATTATCTGTCCGACCATCACTACGCGGTGGACAACATGTGGACGTCGGCGCCGGCCGAAGACCTGCTGCCGGGGATCCACAACATCCTCGACACGATCCCACCGTTCCCGGCCCACTTCCTGTGGCTCAACTGGGGTCCCGTCCCGCCCCGCCAGGACATGGCCTACAGCATCGAGGGCGATATCTATTTGGCCCTCTACGGTTCCTGGAAGGACCCCGCCGACGAGGCGAAGTACGCGAACTGGGCGCGGTCCAACATGGAGGCGATGTCGCACCTGGCCATCGGCATTCAGCTGGCCGACGAAAACCTGGGCCAGCGTCCCGCGCGGTTCGCCAGCGACGCCGCCATGGCCAAGCTCGACCGGGTGCGCGCCGAGTACGACCCCGACGGGTTGTTCAACAGCTGGATGGGACGAATCTGATGACCGGCGACCATTATCTCGGCTACCGCAACGACGACGCGAACACACCGTTCGGCAAGTTCTTCAAGCCCGAAATGGCCCCGCTCCCAAAGCATGTCGTGGAGGCGCTGCAGCACGGGCTGCAGGGCGGGATGGCACTGACGGCGTACGACGACGCGGCCTCCGTCGCCGGCGAGGGTTATCAGCAGACCGAGAACGGCTTCGGGGTCCTCGAGGACGGTAGCTATCAGGTATCGGTACTCACCGACATGCCCGGCGTCACCCCGCGGATGTGGTCGTGGTGGTTCGGCTGGCACGGCTGCGACACGCGTCGCTACAAGCTGTGGCACCCCCGGGCGCACCTGTCCGCCGTGTGGAAGGACGGGAAGGACGACCTGAGCTACATCGGGCGCTGGTCGCTGATCAGCGAGTACATCGGATCGAGCATGCTCAACGGCGCAATCCAATTCGTCGCACCGGAGCAGATGGGTTGCCCCGCCGACAGCGACGACGCCGTGGCGATCTGTGCGCGGTTGGGCGCCGGCGACGCGCCGGTGGACGTCGGTTGGTTCATCCATCACGTCCGCTCGACGCCACGCGGGGCCGAGATGCGCTCGCGGTTCTGGATGGGTGGACCGCACATCGCCGTGCGCAAGGCGCCCGGGGTGGCCTCGCGGGCCGTGCGTCCGATCGCGGCGCGGGTACTCGGCAATCCGGAAGCCGGCGGCCGCAATCTCATGGTGCATTGCGCCCAGGAGATGAACCACCTCGCTGGCTTCTTGCCCGAACTCTACGAAGCCTTCGGCGGCGAATAGCGAAAGTGGGTGGCGGGCCGGGTATTACAGTCCCGGCGGCGTGGACACCTGGCCGACCACGATGAACGGCTCAACCGCGGTGGCCGCCTCGAAGCCCTCGACCTCGACCCGCCACTCGTAGACCCCCGGGTCCAGAGGGATCCCGGGCGGGATGTTCAGGGTCATCGGCATCCGCACCGAGGTGCCGTGGATCGCCCCGGGCGGGCGGCCGGCCTCGGCGGAGGCTTCAAAGAAGATCCGCTGGGGTCCCTGCGGTCCGGGCACCGCAACGGCCTCGCCGTCGGTGGTCAGCAGTTGGCAGGTCAGCCGGTGCGGCTTGTTGGTCTCATCCCAATCGATGTCGAGAAACACCACCAGCGCGACGGCGGGTGTCGGCGTTTGGCACTGTCGCCAGCCCAGGCCGAGCGCATTGACCTTGCCGGATTGGGCGTCGGCCTGCGCTGCGTCGGCGAGGAGCAAGCTGATCTTCATACGCGCGCCAGTGTGGTCGACACGATCGAGCTTTCGGATAGCACCGCGAGATCCCGCCCTGTCATTTCCCTCATCGCCCTGATCGCGAACCCCGTGATCCACGAGATCATTCCGTGGGCGGGATATTACGCCGCGCGCGGCGTTAGCCGCCGGGCGGCAATTGGCGCGGCCCCTCGGGTGGCGGCAGTTCGCCTGGCCCGTCCCGCCCCGCCAGCTCGCGCTTACCCGAGCCCACGGACAGTCCAGCCATGTCGTTGCGGGGCGCTCCCGCCAAGGACGCCGGGTCGTCGCGCGGGTCGCCGAGGCCGGGCATGGGCCGTTGGTCCTCGCCCCGGGACGACTCGACGCGGCTGATCCGGTCCGGCGCCTCGGCGAAGGCGGGTGCGGCCGGTGGTTGTCCGCCGGTGTCCGAACTTTCGGTGTCGACCGTGATCTTGCGGGTGCGCTTGAACGAGAACGCGATCTCCTCGACGTCTTCGAACACCTGACGCGCGGTCCGCAGCGGTTTGGTCAACGGCTGAGTCGTGTTGTCGATGACGCGCCCCACGATCGGCGGCACCAACGGACGAATCCAGCGAGCCGCGGCCTTGGTGGCGTCCGGGATCGACGGGATCGACGGGCCGCCGCGGTCGGTGTGCGGTTCGACCTCACGGCTCGATTCGACGGGTGCCGGCAGGTTGTCCGGGCTCGCCGGGGGCTGCTCCGGCGCAGCGGGCAATTCGGCGGCCGCGCGGCTGGCCGCCTCCGCCTGGGCGGCGATCGGTAGGTAGATGTCTTCGTCCACCGGCTCGAAGGTACGCGCCGCGGCGGCACGCACCGGCGCCTCGACGGCGTCGGCGACTCGACGGCGCTGCTGTTCGCGGTCGATCTCGGCCTGGGCCTCGATGGCAAGCCGGGCCTGGGTGAGTTGGTGCTCGGCCCACATGATTTCGGCCTCGCGGCGCACCTCTGCGCGTTTGATCGCGATCGCGGTGTCGGCCTCGAGCTCGGCGCGTTCGCGGTCCGCGCGCGCCGAGCTGTTCCGGTCGTGGGTCGTCTCACCGCGCCACTGCCGCAGGATCAGCGGCAGCAGATAAATCAGCGCGAAGAACGCGATCGTCAGCAGCCGCAGGACCAACGTTCCCGCGTTGGCGGAGGTGAGTTCGTTCATGGCGACCCAGCGCGCGCCCAGGCCGCGGGCGGCATCGGCCACCACGCTTTGGCGGGCCGCGGCCAACGCCTGCTCGTCGCGCCCGATCTCGGCGTCCAGCCCGGGGGCCTGGCGATCGCGGGCCGTCAGGGCGTCGTCCAACTCGCGCTGCGTGTCGGCGAGAACCTCATTCGCCGTTCGTGTTTCGGGTCCGGCACCGGGCACGCCGGTGATCCGAGTCTGTGGGCAGGCCGGCGTGGGGTTGTATTCGCAGCGCGCGACGACCAACGCCTTGTCCTGGTTCTCGCGGGCCCGCTGGACGGCGTCGTCGAGGCCGGCGCGGGCGCCTTGCGCTTGCTGGAGCGACGCCGATGCCTTCCCGACGGCCGGCGTCGATTCGGCGTCGGCGTAGGCCCGTTGGTCGAGCCGATGCCCGATCGAGGCGGAAAACAGGACCAGCGCGGCGATCTCGCCGACGACGACACCGAGCGCGACCGCGACGGCCGCGCGGCCCAGGGTGCCCGGCCAGCCCCGTCGTGGGCCACTGGCGATGGCGCGGGTCACCGCACCGACCAGCAGACCAAAGACGAGGGTGAGCGCGACGACGGCCGGCAGCGCCAAGGCCGCCGATTCGCCGACCGCCACGCTGGCGACCAGCCAGGCCAGCGCGGCTCCGAACAGCACGACCGCGCCGGCGACGGCGTGGTTGGACCGCTCGTGACGCTCGCCGAGTTCCTGCCGGTGCCCGCCACCCAGCCAGGTCAGCAGGCCCTCGATCCGGGATGCCACCGAGCGCGGCTCGGTCAATTCGTGGGCGTTCATGAGATTGCAAACCTCCCCAGCGCTCCAGCGTGGCAGGCCCCCGCCCGACACACCGAATCGAGGCGGCCGCTTGTGGCGCTCCTCACAAAACGCGAGTGGCACGCGCGCAGATCAGCGGCAGTTCTGGCAGGTGGCATGAGACGGTATAAGCCTATGGAAAAGCAGGACTGGGTCACCTACGAGGAGTTTGGACGCAGATTCTTCGAGGTTGCGGTCACCCCGGACCGCGTCGCCGACGCGCTCGCCGAAATCGCCGGCAGCGAGTTCGCCATGGAGCCGATCGCCCAGGGGCCCGGAGGCATCGCCAAAGTCAGCGCGAGTGTCAAGATCAAAGACCCCAAGGTCACCCGCAGCCTGGGTGACCTCATCACCTTCGTGATCCACATTCCGCTGGAGATCGATCTGCTCCTGGATCTGCGGCTCGACAAGCAGCGGTTCGCGGTCACCGGAGACATCGCGTTGCGCGCCACGGCACGCGCGGCCGAGCCGTTGTTGCTGATCGTCGATGTCGGCAAACCGCGACCCTCCGATATCACCGTGAACGTGTCGTCCTCGTCGATCCGTGGCGAGGTGGTGCGCATCATCGGGGGTGTCGACGGCGAGATCCGGCGGTTCATCGCCCAGTACGTCGCTGACGAAATCGACGCTCCGCAATCTCAATCAGCACAGATCATCGACGTCGCCCAATCGTTGGACGCCTTCTGGAGCGGTTCCTGAGGCGGCCCTGACGCGGTTTATGCGGTCGCCGCAACTGGGTATGCCCGGGAGATGCCCAGGGGGAGTGGATAAGACATGGCACGAGTGGACGTTTCGACGTCGTCGGAGTTGGGGCCGGAGGCCGCCTGGAAACTGGCCTCCGACCTGCGCCGATTCGGCGACTGGATGACGATCTTCGGTGGTTGGCGGGGCAAGGTGCCGTCGACCGTCGAGAAGGGCACCCGGGTTTCCTCGTGCATCAAGGTCAAGGGTTTCCGCAGCGTCGTGCACTGGGAGGTCACCCACTACGACGAGCCGAAATCGGTCGAGCTGCAAGGCCGGGCCAAAGGCGGCATCCGCATTGCGGTCGGTCTGCAGGTCTCCGCGGACGAGCCGGGGTCGGTTTTTCACCTTACGGCCGACCTCAAGGGTGGTGTGCTGAGCGGGCCGATCGGAAAGCTCGTCGCCCGGGTGCTGCGCACGGACGTCCGGCGATCGGTGGAAAACCTGGCCTCCCTGCAGTGACGGGACTCCGGCGATCCTCGCGTGAATAATTTGAAAAGAGGGACGACCCGGACTACACCAAGAACCAGAAGGCGATCGAGGACCGGGCCGCGGCGCTGTGCCCCTCCTAGCGCCAGGCGCGGTTGTACGGCTCGGCCTGGCGAACTCGCCTGCCTTCCATGCCAAGCCAACTCAGGCCGGCACCGAAGGCCAGTAGTCCGGCGCTGGCGGCCGCGACACCGGCCCCGGCATGGCCAAGGGCGAAATTGCCGAGACAGGCCACGAACGCAAGCCCAACAACGGCCACCACGACGATCCCGTGTCGTCGCGCTGAGTTCATGGCCGACTGGTCGGCGTGTTCACGATCGCCCGAGTCGGTGCTCATGAGCGTCTCCTCTGCTGTCGTCCTGACTGTGGTTACCCAAACAGCTTCTGCGCAAACGAGTTCGACGCGATTGGCGCAGGCCTGGCGCGATCGCTAGGCCGGGTCGTGCGGCAACACGCGACGCACCGGCCGGGTTTCGATGGCCAGGATCGTCAGCGCCCGGCGATTGATCCGCCAGCCCGTGTCGGTCAACGCGTACTCGTCGTCGTAGCGCAGGTGCCAGACCGCGTCGGTGAACTCGTCCCCACGAGCGCTGAAGTGGTGCGCGCTGCACCCGATGCGTCCGCGCACGACGCCTTCTTCGGACCGGTAGACCTCGCCGACGATCGCGTGCTGCGTCCGCAGGGTCTGGGCAACCGCGGCGACCGCCGCGGCGATGGCGGCCTGACCCCGATGCGAGTGGACCGGCCGCAGCTCGCCCGGCGGCTCGGGGACCGCTAACTCTGCGTCAGCGGTGAAAAGCTCTGCAACGGAATCGAACCGGCGATCATCGACGTTGGCCGCGTAACTGTGCACCAGATCGCTGAGGGCCGCCCGGTCGGCTAACGTCAGGGCGCTCACGAGGCCACCCGAAGGGCGCCGACACCGATCGGAAGTTGTTGGCCCGCAGTCGGTTCGGGGCTGCGCACGACGGGCTCGGTTGCGACCTTCATGAGCTGAAGCTAGCAGGTCGCTGAGTCGGCCTTCGGGGCGATCGCGGCGGCCATCGCCTCGGTCAGCGCCGCGGCCCTGCGATTGGTGAAGATGTCCTCGAGCATCACCGGCGTGCCGTCAGGGCCGGTAAGCGGGACTCGCCAGTTGGGGTATTCGTCGGTGGTGCCCGGCTGGTTCTGGGTCCGGCGGTCACCCACCGCGTCGGTCAGCGCCACGCCGAGCAGCCGCGACGGCGTTCGGCCGAGATAGCGGTAGAGGGCCACGATGACCTGTTCCGGGTCGGCTTCGGACTCTGGCGAATCGCCCAGCAACCCGACCCGGCGCAGCTCAGCCATCCAGGCGGCCAACTCGGCCCGGTCGGCCTCGAGCTCGGCCTCGACGGGCCGGGTCAGGAGGCCGAGGGATTCTCGCAGCCGCACGTGGTCGCCGGCCAGGTAGCCGGCGGTGGGAGGGAGATCGTGGGTGGTGACCGACGACAGGCAGTAGTCCCGCCAACGTTCGGCGGGCAACGGGCCGGCGTTGCCCTCTCGATCCAGTTCGAACCACAGGATCGAGGTGCCGAGCAGGCCGCGCAGTAGTAAGTAGTCCCGGACCCACGGTTCGACGGTGCCCAGGTCCTCGCCGACGATGAGCGCGCCCGCCCGGTGCGCTTCCAGGGCAACGATGCCGATCATCGCTTCGTGGTCGTAGCGGACGTAGGTGCCCTGGGTCGGGGGTGCGCCCTTGGGGATCCACCACAGCCGGAACAACCCGATGATGTGGTCGATACGGACGCCGCCGGCATGCCGCAGGACCGCCCGGATCAGTGCGCGAAACGGGCGGTATTCCTGTTCTTCCAGCCGGTCCGGCCGCCAGGGCGGCTGCGACCAGTCCTGGCCGAGTTGGTTGAACTCGTCCGGCGGGGCACCCGCGGTCACGCCCAGCGCCAGCGCATCCTGCAGCGCCCACGCGTCGGCGCCGTTCGGATGCACCCCCACGGCCAGGTCGTGCATGATGCCCAACGCCATGCCGGCGCGCACCGCCTGCGACTGCGCCGCGGCGAGCTGCTCGTCCAATTGCCACTGCAGCCAGCGGTGGAAATCCACCGCGTCCGCATATTTTTCGGCGAAACGGCCGACGCCGACCTCGTCGGGGTGCTGCAGGAAGTCCGGCCAGGCGTGCCAGTCGTCGCCGTACTTCTCGGCCAGCGCGCACCAGGTCGCGAAGTCGTCGAGTGCGCGCCCTTCCCGCTCGCAGAACGCGGCGTAGGCCAGCTCGCGGCCGGCGGATCGCGGTGTCTCATGCAGCAGCTTGAGCGCCTCCCGTTTGGCCGCCCACGCGCTGTCCCGGTCGATGGCATCGAGCCGGCGGGCCCGATGCTGCACGTCGGACCGCAACCGCCGCACCCGGCCGCGCTTGGTGAGGTCGGCGAACTCGGGGACGGACTCGACGCGCAGATAGAGCGGGTTGAAGAAGCGCCGCGACGTCGGAAGGTAGGGGGACGGCTCCATGGGCGCGGTCGGGGCGGCCGCGTGCAGCGGATTGACCAGGAGGTAGTCGGCTCCGTGCCGGGACGCCGACCACACCGCGAGGTCGGTCAGGTCGGTGAGGTCGCCGACACCCCACGACTGCTGTGACCGCACGCTGTAGAGCTGAGCCGCCAAGCCCCAGGCGCGGCGGGCGCCGAGCTGTTCGGGCAGCCCGAGCCAGTCCGGTGTGACGATCAGCGCGGTGCTGGTCTGCAGGTCACCTGAAGATAGATGTACGCGGTGGTAGCCGAGCGGGAGGTCGCCGGGCAGCACGAAGCTGGCCTCGCCGACCAAAGACCCGTCGAGATTGAACGGCGGGGTGAAGTTGTCCACCTGCGCCACCCCGTCACGCACCGCGCCGTCCTCGAGCTGCAGCCAGACCTCGGCGGGCGCGCCATGGGGCACGTGCACCCAGAAGCGCGTCGGCGCGCCGGTGCGGGCGACGATCGTGGCCGGCAGTTGGCGCGCCCAATAGGACCTCGACTGCGCGGCCAGCGCCGCATTGCGGTCCTGTTCGGTGCCCGCGGCGACGCCCAACGAGGCCAGCACGGCCACCAGCGTCGGCTCGGGGACCGACACCTGCCGGCCGGTCCAGTCCGCGTACCCGGTGGCGATTCCGAACCGCCGGGAAAGTTCGGCCAGCGAGGGCGCGAGCTCAGTCATGCCGCCAATCTTGCGTCGAAAACCGGCCCGATGCCGACGTGGCCCGCCCCAAGTGGGACGAGCGTTTGCTTTGTTGCACGCCTGTCGAAATGATCATCGCAGCTCAACGCTGAAAGTCCGCGGGAGCCGAAGTGGGCATTCGGCAGGACGACGCGGGCCGGGATCGCTAATATGCCCAGTGAAGGCACGACCAATCCGGTGAGAATCGGGCAGGGGACACGGGGGACATGGAAAGTCGCAGCGCAGTGCTGCAGGCCGTTTCCAGCAGATGAACGCTCATGTGATCGCATGGCGAGGTCGGTGCGGGTGCCTTACCGTTATCGGGGTGATGCGCGCCGTGCCGAACAAACAGGCGCGATATCCAGGCTTTTTATGGACCAGAAGTTGGACCGGAAGGTGATCGAACGTGGCTGAAGAGCGCCGCGGGCAGCGGGGGTCGGGTTACGGCCTCGGGTTGTCCACGCGGACCCAGGTGACGGGTTATCAGTTCCTTGCGCGCAGAACCGCAATGGCGCTGACCCGGTGGCGAGTCCGCATGGAGATCGAGCCGGGACGGCGTCAGACGTTGGCCGTCATCGCGTCGGTGGCTGCGGCGCTGGTGATCTGCCTGGGCGCGTTGCTGTGGTCGTTCCTCAGCCCGTCGGGGCAGATCAGTGAGTCGCCCATCATTGCCGACAAAGACTCGGGCGCGCTGTACGTCCGCGTGGGCGACAGGTTGTATCCGGCGCTCAATCTGGCCTCGGCGCGGCTGATCACCGGGCGGCCGGACAACCCGCACCCGGTGCGGTCGAGCCAGATCTCCGCCCTGCCGCACGGGCCGATGGTCGGCATCCCGGGCGCACCCTCGGAATTCGCGCCCAAGACGCCGCACACCTCGTCGTGGATGGTGTGCGACACGGTCGGCGGCACCGGGACCTCCACCGGGGCCACCGGGGCCACCGGGGCTGCCGGGGCCGCCGGGGCCACGCCCTCGCAGGGCGTGACGGTCACGGTGATCGACGGCACCCCGGACCTGTCCGGGCACCGGAAGGTCTTGACCGGATCAGGCGCGGTGGTGCTGAACTACGGCGGTGACGCCTGGGTGATCCGGGACGGTCGCCGGTCCCGAATCGACGCGACGAACCGGTCGGTGCTGCTGCCGCTCGGGTTGACGCCGGAGCAGGTGAGCCAGGCGCGCCCGATGAGCCGCGCGTTGTTCGACGCAATCCCGGTAGGAGCCGAACTTGCGGTACCGGAAGTGCCGAATTCCGGTAGTGCGGCGACGTTCCCGGGGGCTCCGGGCCCGGTGGGGACGGTGATCGTGACGCCGCAGATCAGCGGTCCGCAACAGTATTCGCTGGTGTTGGCCGACGGCGTGCAGACGCTGCCGCCGCTGGTGGCCCAGATCATGGAGAACGCGGGCACCGCGGGAAACAGCAAACCGATCACGGTGGAACCCGCCGCGCTGGCGAAGATGCCGGTGGTCAACAAGCTGGACCTGTCCTC
Source organism: uncultured Actinomycetota bacterium (assembly GCA_963758775.1). Taxonomy (GTDB): domain Bacteria; phylum Actinomycetota; class Actinomycetes; order Mycobacteriales; family Mycobacteriaceae; genus Mycobacterium. The sequence continues at coordinate 173,011 of CAVWWU010000003.1, read as the reverse complement.
CTACCCGGACAACCCGCTGGAGGTCGTCGACATCCGCGAGAACCCATCCACCTGCTGGTGGTGGGAGCGCACCGCCGGGGAGAACCGGGCCCGTGAACAGGTGGTGGCCGGTCCGACCCTCCCGGTGAAGTCAAGCGACCAGGCCAAGGTGGTGTCGCTGGTCAAGTCGGACACCTCGGGCCGCGAAGCGGACCAGGTCTTCTTCGGCCCCGATTTCGCGAACTTCGTGGCCGTCACGGGTAACAACCCGGCGGCGCAGACAACCGAATCGCTGTGGTGGCTCACGGAAGCGGGCGCGCGGTTCGGGGTGGACGACACCCGCGAGGCGCGCGAAGCGCTGGGTCTGAACGGGACCCCCAGCGTCGCGCCGTGGGTGGCCCTGAGGCTGCTGCCGCAGGGGCCGACGCTGTCCCGGGCCGACGCGTTGGTGCAGCACGACACACTCCCGATGGATATGACCCCTGCAGAGTTGGTGGTACCGAAGTGAAACGTGGATTCGCGCGACCCACACCCGAAAAGCCGCCGGTCATCAAGCCGGAGAACATCGTCCTTCCGACTCCGCTGAGCATTCCGCCACCGGAGGGCAAGCCGTGGTGGCTGATCGTCGTCGGTGTCGTGGTGATCGGCCTGCTGGGCGGCATGGTCGCCATGGTGTTCGCCAGCGGTTCGCACGTGTTCGGCGGCGTGGGCTCGATTTTCCCGATCTTCATGGTCGGCGGCATGATGATGATGATGTTCCGCGGCGCCGGCGGCGGCCAGCAGCAGATGAGCCGGCCCAAATTGGACGCGATGCGGGCCCAGTTCATGCTGATGCTGGACATGCTGCGGGAGACCGCCAACGAGTCGGCGGACAGCATGGACGCCAACTACCGCTGGTACCACCCGGCGCCGAACACGCTGTCGGCCGCGGTCGGCTCGTCGCGGATGTGGGAGCGCAAGCCCGACGGCAAGGACCTCAACTTCGGCGTGGTCCGGGTGGGCGTCGGCATGACGCGCCCCGAGGTGACCTGGGGTGAGCCGCAGAACATGCCGACCGACATCGAGCTCGAGCCGGTGACGGGCAAGGCGCTGCAGGAATTCGGTCGTTACCAAAGCGTCGTCTACAACCTGCCCAAGATGGTCTCCTTCTTGGTCGAGCCCTGGTATTCGCTGATCGGCGAGCGCGAGCAGGCACTGGGATTGATGCGGTCGATCATCTGCCAGCTGGCGTTCTCCCATGGCCCCGACCACGTGCGCATGATCGTCGTCAGCTCGGACCTGGAGGAGTGGGACTGGGTCAAGTGGCTGCCGCACTTCGGTGACCCCCGGCGGCAGGACGCGGCCGGCAGTGCCCGGATGGTGTACAGCTCGGTGCGCGAGTTCGCCGCCGAACAAGCCGAATTGTTTGCCGGCCGTGGATCTTTCACGCCCCGGCACGCCAGTTCGGCGGGGCAGACCCCGACGCCGCACCACATCATCATCTCGGACGTCACCGACCCCCAATGGGAGTACGTGATCAGCGCCGAGGGTGTGGACGGCGTGACGTTCTTCGACCTGACCGGCGCGCCGATGTGGTCGTCGGTCCCGGAGCGGGCGTTGCAGTTCGACAAGAAGGGCGTGATCGAGGCGCTGCCCCGCGACCGCGACACCTGGATGGTGATCGACGACAAGCCGTGGTTCTTCGCGCTCACCGACCACCTCAGCATCCCGGAATCCGAAGAGTTCGCGCAGAAGGTGGCCCGCTGGCGGATCGCCGAGGCGTACGAGGAGATCGGCCAGCGGGTGGCCCACATCGGCGCCCGGGACATCTTGTCGTACTACGGCGTTGACGACCCCTCCGAAATCGACTTCGAGGCGCTGTGGGACGCCCGCACGGACACCATGGGCCGGTCGCGGTTGCGGATCCCGTTCGGCAACCGCTCCGACAACGGCGAGCTGCTGTTCTTGGACATGAAGTCCCTGGACGAGGGTGGCGACGGTCCGCACGGGGTCATGTCCGGAACGACTGGCTCGGGTAAGTCCACGCTGGTGCGAACCGTGATCGAGTCCCTGATGCTCGCGCACCCGCCGGAAGAGCTGCAGTTCGTGCTCGCCGACCTCAAGGGTGGGTCCGCCGTCAAGCCGTTCGCCGGCGTGCCGCACGTATCGCGGATCATCACCGACCTCGAAGAGGACCAGGCGCTGATGGAGCGCTTCCTGGACGCGCTGTGGGGCGAGATCGCCCGCCGCAAGGCGGTGTGTGACAGCGCCGGCGTTGACGACGCCAAGGAGTACAACTCCGTGCGGTCGCGGATGCGGGCGCGCGGCCAGGACATGATGCCGCTGCCGATGCTCGTGGTCGTCATTGACGAGTTCTACGAGTGGTTCCGCATCATGCCGACGGCGGTCGACGTGCTCGACTCGATCGGCCGGCAGGGCCGTGCTTATTGGATCCACCTGATGATGGCGTCGCAGACCATCGAGAGCCGGGCCGAAAAGCTCATGGAGAACATGGGTTACCGGTTGGTGCTGAAGGCGCGCACCGCCGGTGCGGCACAGGCGGCCGGTGTGCCGAACGCGGTGAACCTGCCGGCCCAGGCGGGCCTGGGGTACTTCCGCAAGAGCCTCGAGGACATCATCCGGTTCCAGGCCGAGTTCCTCTGGCGGGATTACTACTCGCGCGGCGTCACCATCGACGGCGAGGAAGCGCCCGTGTTGGTGCACAGCATCGACTACGTCCGCCCGCAGCTGTTCACCAACTCGTTCACGCCTCTCGAGGTGAGCGTCGGGGGCCCGGACATCGAGCCCCTCGTCCACACCAACGGCAGCAATGGCGAGCTCCTCGAGGCGGAAGAGGCCGAAGAGGAAGAGGACGAAGGACACATCAGGGTGCCGAAGGTCGGCACGGTGATCATCGAGCAGCTGCGCAAGATCGACTTCGAGCCGTACCGGTTGTGGCAGCCGCCGCTGACCCAGCCCGTCGCCATCGACGAACTGGTCGACCGGTTCCTGGGCCGCGAGTGGAACAAGGAGTACGGCACTTCCAGGGACCTGGTATTCCCGATCGGGATCATCGACCGTCCGTTCAAGCACGACCAGCCGCCGTGGACGGTGGACACCTCGGGAGCCGGCGCCAACGTCCTGATTCTGGGTGCGGGCGGTTCGGGCAAGACGACCGCGCTGCAGACGCTGATCAGCTCGGCCGCATTGACCCACACGCCCGAGCAGGTGCAGTTCTACTGCTTGGCCTACAGCAGTACCGCTCTGACCACGGTGGCCCGTCTCCCGCATGTCGGCGAGGTCGTCGGTCCCACCGACCCGTACGGCGTACGCCGCACGGTGGCCGAGATTCTGGCGTTGGTCCGCGAGCGCAAACGCAGCTTCCTCGAATATGGCATCCCGTCGATGGAGGTGTTCCGGCGCCGCAAGTTCGCCGGCGAGGCCGGCCCGGTGCCCAACGACGGGTTCGGCGACGTCTACCTGGTGATCGACAACTACCGGGCGCTGGCCGAGGAAAACGAGGTGTTGATCGAGCAGGTCAACGTCGTCATCAACCAGGGTCCCTCGTTCGGCGTGCATGTGATTGTCACGGCGGACCGCGAATCCGAGCTGCGGCCGCCGGTGCGCAGCGGCTTCGGTTCCCGGGTCGAGCTGCGCCTGGCCGCCGTGGAAGACGCCAAGCTGGTGCGGTCGCGGTTCGCGAAGGACGTTCCGGTCAAGCCGGGACGCGGCATGGTCGCGGTCAACTACGTCCGACTCGACGCGGACCCGCAGTCGGGCCTGCACACGTTGGTAGCCCGGCCGGCGATGGCCAGCACACCCAACAACACGTTCGAGTCCGACAGTGTGGTGGCCGCGGTCAGCCGGGTGGCGACGAGCCAGGCCCCGCAGGTGCGCCGGCTGCCGGCGAAGTTCGGCGTGGAACAGGTCCGCGAGCTGGCCGCCCGGGACACCCGGCAAGGGGTTGGCGCGGGCGGAATCACCTGGGCCATCTCGGAATTGGATCTGCAGCCGGTCTACCTCAACTTCGCCGAGAACTCGCACCTGGTGGTCACGGGCCGACGCGAATGTGGGCGGACCACGACGCTGGCCACCATCATGTCCGAGATCGGCAGGCTCTACGCGCCGGGCTCGTCCAGCGCGCCGCCGCCTCCGGCCGGACGACCGTCCGCGCAGGTGTGGCTGATCGACCCGCGGCGTCAGCTGCTGACCACCCTGGGCTCGGAATACGTGGAGAAATTCGCCTACAACCTCGACGGTGTCGTCGCGATGATGGGCGAGCTGGCGGCGGCCCTGGCCGGTCGCGAGCCACCGCCCGGTTTGTCCGCGGAGGAACTGTTGTCGCGGAACTGGTGGACCGGTCCGGAGATCTTCCTGATCATCGACGACATCCAGCAGTTGCCGCCGGGGTTCGACTCACCGCTGCAGAAGGCCGCCCCCTGGGTCACCAGGGCCGCCGATGTGGGCCTGCACGTGCTCGTCACGCGTACGTTCGGCGGCTGGTCGTCGGCGGGCAGCGACCCGATGCTGCGGGCCCTGCACCAGGCGAATGCGCCGTTGCTGGTGATGGACGCCGACCCCGACGAGGGCTTCATCCGCGGCAAGATGAAGGGCGGCCCGCTGCCCCGCGGTCGTGGCCTGCTGATGGCCGAGGACACCGGGGTGTTCGTACAGGTCGCGGCGACCGAGCTACGCAAGTAGAGGGTTCAGCGATGCGGTGGGGCTGATCGCCCGGGTCAGCCCCACCTCACACCCAGCTGAGCGGCAACGCCTTGAGCGCGAAGGACTTTGACGGAAACTTGATTTCGGGGATGTAATCCTCAGGCACCTCGAAGTCGGGGATCTGGTTGAGCCATTCCGCGACGATGATGGTCAGCTCAATCCGCGCCAGGTGAGAGCCCAGGCAGCGGTGCGGTCCGCCGCCAAACCCCCAGTGCCGGTGCACCTTTCCGTCCATCACCAAATCGTTGGTCGACCAATCGTCGCTGTCGTCGCGGTTGACCGCGGCCATGCACAACCGCACCTGCGAGCCCGGCGGCAGGACCATGCCACCGACGTGGGCGTACTCGGTGACGATCCGGGGCGCCACCGGGGCCGGCGGCTGCAGTCGAATGATCTCCTCGACGAAGACCCGGATCTGCTTGGGGCTATCGCGCAGCTCGGTGCGCAGCTGCGGCCTGCGCGCCAGTTCGAACAGACAAAACCCGATGATCGCCGTGACGGTGTCCAGGCCGGCCAGGATCAACAGATGACTCATGCCCAGCAGCTCGAGATCCGTGAATTCGCCCGGGCCGTTCATCACCCGCGACAGCATGTCCGAGCCCGGGTTTTCCCGGCGCTCCGCAACTGCCTTGCTGAGGTATTCGAACATCTCGACCTGGCCCGCTTGCAGCTCGGCGATGGTGAGGAATTCCTTGTCGCCGATGATGGAGTCTTTCCAGCCGATCAACATGTCGCGATCCTCGACGGGCAGACCGTAGAGATCGAGGAACGCCTGGAAGGGGTAGAGCCTGGCGAAGTCCACCACGGCGTCGCACCTGCCCAGGCCGGCGAACGCCCCGATCATCTCGGCAGCGTGGCGCTGCAGCACCGGCCGGGATTTGGCCAGCCCGCTCGGACTGAAGTAGGGCTGCAGAATCTGGCGGTACCGGGTGTGCTGCGGCGGGTCGTACGCCAGCGGGATCACCGGCAGCGGGTTGGTCGGGGGCTGCAGGATCGTCGACGAGAAGACCTTCGGATTGCGCAGCGCGGCAAGCACATCCTCGCGTCGGGTCAGGTAGTAGTAGCCGTTCATGAACACCACAGGTCCGGCGTCGCGCAGCGTCTTCCAGCCGACGCCGCGGTCCTCGGCCAGGGGCAACGACTCGTAATTGAGCCGCGGTAGGTAAAACCCGCCGGCCTGGCCCTGGCCCAGAGTGCTCATGGGCCCAATATTGCATGCCGGTTAGGCACCCACCAATCCGGCGGCGGCTAGGGTACGTATCGATCTGTCCGCACCGATCTGGCCCGCGTGGTCGAGAGAGGACACCGGAGTGAAGGTTCGTCTCGAACAAGCGCGCTGCGTGGGCCACGCCCAGTGCTACGCGGTCGATCCCACCCTGTTCCCGATCGACGAGTCGGGCTACTCGACCCTCGAAGAGCATGAGGTACGTCCCGAGGACGAGCAGCTGACTCGCGACGGCGTGGCCTCCTGCCCGGAGATGGCGCTCATCCTCGACGAGGACTAAGCGAACCGCAAGTGAACGGCTTGTGTCGGTAACGTGCCGGTCGGCCAGGCCGATTTTTGCCATCTCCGCAGGTCGCGACCACCTTTTGGGACGCGTGGTTTAACGGCAGATAAATAAAAATCTGCCTGGAATGAACAGTTGGCTTCGTCAGCGCATAAGCCCCGCTACGCCCTTTAAAGTCTTTGCCGGGCGGCGGTTCGATCACGATGAGGTGTCGCTCGCACGACGTTAAACCCTGAAGGGATTTCGAGGCAGAGAGCAATATTTCCGCAGATGATCCCTGTATCGGCTCAGCAGTGAACACCCGGAACGTATCGGGTTGCCCGTGGAGGACACGCGGGGCAGAGGACGAAATGTGTTCGCAGCGGTGTGGCTGCAAGTGCGGATGGCGACAGCGAAACCGTCGATATGGCCGGTTGAGGAGGGGTGGTGTTTGACTTCGGAGCGTTGCCGCCTGAGATCAATTCAGGCCGGATGTACTCCGGTCCTGGATCAGGGTCGATGATGGCCGCTGCGTCAGCCTGGGATGGGCTGGCGGCTGAATTGAGTATGGCGGCAACGGGTTACACGTCGGTGATTGACGAGCTGACCGGCTCGCCGTGGCTTGGCCCGACCTCGCGGGCGATGACGGCCGCGGTTGCGCCCTATGTGAGCTGGATGAGCACGGCCGGCATCGCGGCCGAGGAGGCCGCCAGCCAGGCGCGCGCGGCGGCCGCCGCTTTTGAGACTGCGTTCACGTTGACGGTGCCGCCGCCGGTGATCGCGGCCAATCGGGTGCTGTTGGCGACGTTGGTCGCGACGAACTTTTTCGGGCAGAACACTCCGGCGATCGCGGCCACCGAAGCCCAGTACATGCAGATGTGGGCACAGGATGCGGCGGCGATGTACGGCTACGCCGGCTCGTCGGCGCTCGCCACCGAGCTGACCCGCTTCGTCGAGCCGCCGAACACCGCCAACACCACGGCGGCGGCTGAGCAGTCGGCCACGGTGGCCCAGGCCAGCTCCCAGCCGGCCGCATCGACCGCACAGACCGTGGCGTCCAAGGTCTCACAGCTGGCGGCCGCGGTGCCGCAGGCGCTGCACCAGCTGGCGGCGGCCCCGGCGGCCATCACCACCCAGCACGGCCTGCTGTGGAACACCATCCAGGACTTCCTGACCTACGGTCTGCCCACGCCGACCAACAACTGGATCGGGCTGGCCCCCGGCCAATACACCGCGATCATCAAACAGACCCTGCAGGCCTACTTCGCGGTGGGCATCGGCAACTTCGGTTACTCCATCGGTCAGCAGACGTACAACGGCCCGTTGGGTACGACGGCAGGTTCCGGTGGTGCGTTCGAACCGTCGCCGGAGTTCGCTGCTCTGGGTGCTGGTGGTTGGCATTTTCACGGGGCGGGGGCGACGGCGAGCCTGTCGTCGGCGACGAGGATCGGTGGGCTGTCGGTCCCGTCGAGTTGGCTCGATGCGCCCGGCGCGCCCGCCGGCGCGGGGGAAACGGCGGCCGCCAAGCTGGTAAGCGCCAACCTGGCGACGCCGGAGGGAGCCAGCGTTGCTGGAGCCCACACCGCGGGAGCGAACGCCGCGTTGCGCGGAATGCCGCTGGTCGGCGGGGGCGGCCGCGGGGCGCAACGTGCGGGGAACCTGGGCGTGCGATACGGGTTCCGCTACAGCGTGCTCACCCGACCACCCTCGGCAGGATGAGGCCAGCTTGGGAAGCGAAAGTGGCCAACAAATGAACAGTGACTATCCGTTGACAAGAATTCCGCAGCGAGTAGGTGCTGCGACCCGGATCGAATTAACGTCAATAGCAACCAATCCCGAAGGTGCGAGCCGGACGGTTACCGAGGAGGAAATGGCATGTCGTATGTGACTACGCAACCCGAGGCGCTGGCGGCGGCGGCCGGCACGTTGCAGGGGATCGGCGCGGCGATGAGCTCGCAGAATGCGGCGGCGGCGGCGCCGACGACGGGTGTGGTGCCCGCGGCCGCCGACGAGGTGTCGGCGTTGACCGCGGCGCAGTTCGCCGCGCACGCGCAGATGTATCAGGCGGTCAGCGCGCAGGCTGCGGCCATCCACGAGTTGTTTGTTCACACCCTGGGCTTGAGTTCGGGGTCTTATGCGGCTACCGAGGCGGCCAACGCCGCCTCGGCCGGTTAAGGGGTCAAGGCATGTCCGATTTAGGCGCTTTGCCGCCCGAGGTCTCCTCGGCGTTGATCTACTCGGGTCCGGGGTCGTCGTCGTTGACGGCCGCGGCCTCGGCCTGGAACGCGGTGGCTGCCGAATTGGCTTCTACCGCACAGGGTTTGGACACGGTCGTCACCCAACTTGCCGGCGACTCCTGGTTGGGGCCCGCATCGGCCGCGATGGTCGAAGCGGTGCAGCCCTACGTGGAGTGGGTGTCCACCACGGCCGGCCAGGCCGAACACGCGGCCACCCAGGCGCAGTCGGCGGCGGCGGCCTTCGAGACCGTCTTTGCCTCGGTGGTGCCCCCGCCGCTGATCGCCGCCAACCGCGCCGAGCTGGCCCAGGCGGTGCAGCTCAACATCTTGGGGCAGTACAACAACCTGATCTCGCAGCTCGAGGCTCAATACGCCGAGTTCTGGTCGCAAAACTCCTCGGCGCTGTACAGCTACGCGTCCTCCTCGGCGGCGGCCACCAAAATCAGCTCGTTCACCGAGGCCCCCGCGATCGCCAACCCGGCCGGTGCGCTGACCGCGGCGGCCCAAAGTCCAGCCACCTCGATCCAGAGCTGGATCCAGGGCCTGCTGACCAACGTGCAGGCCCGCATCCAGTCGCTGACCGGTCCCTTCATCGGCAACACCGCCACCTCCAAATCGGCGATCACCGAGATCTGGTTCCTGTTGACCGGCCAGACGATACTGCCGACCACCATGGGCACCCTGGCCAACGGCTACGCCCCGTTCGCGAGCTTCTTCTACAACACCGAAGGTCTGCCGTACTTCAGCGTCGGCATGGGCAACTTCGGTGTTCAGATCGCGAAGTCGTCGGGCTGGCTCGGTGGTGCGGCCCCGGCAGCGGCGGCCAAGCTGCCCAGGGGCCTGGGCGGTCTCGGTGGTGCCGTCACCGGTGGTGGCGGTCAGGTCGCCGCCGGCCTGGGCCACGGCGCCCACGTCGCGGGCCTGTCGGTGCCCAACTCCTGGCCCGGAGCCCAGCTGGCCAGCGCGGCCAAGCCGATGGCGGCCGTCCCGGTCAGCGAACCCATCACCGCGGGTGAATCCGGCGCCGGAAACATCGTGGGCGGCTTGCCCGTCGGCGGCATGGGCGCCGGCCGCGGGGCCGCCACCGGCCCGCGCTACGGATTCAAACCCACCGTGATGTCCCGCCCGATGTCGGCAGGCTAACCACCCACCGCCCCACGCCCGAAGGCGCGTCCGCCGCTACTCTGCGGCCGGCGCGCCTTTCGGCATCTCAGGGCCGACACCGACGGCTGCATCACCCCTAGTCCGGGCGAACGATAAGTGCCCTTTTGCTGCGGCAGGATTTTTATCTGCTCGCCCCTTCAGTCTGGCCCGGCGGCGCCCTGGCGCGCCGCCCCCGTCGCGCGTCGACGGTCAGCATCGTCCGCGCGTTCCCAGTGGTCATAGCCCTTTGCTGCGACACCCGGCACCCGGCGAAGCCGCCGCGTCCGCCTTTGACGGCAGACGAGTAGCGGCGCCCGGTCCCGCGGTCGGCCGGATCGCGTGGGGCCGCCGGGGGAGCGAGCCGATCTAACCTCACACGAGATCGACTTCCTCCAAGGTCCTCAAGCAAAGGTGGCGTGTGAGCGCATCTATGGCGTACGGATGGGGCGGTTCGTAGGTGCTGGATTACGGGGCGTTGCCGCCGGAGATCAATTCGGGCCGGATATACACCGGTCCGGGTTCGTCGCCGTTGATGGCGGCCGCATCGGCCTGGGATTCGGTTGCGGCCGAATTAGGCACAGCGGCAACGGGTTACAGCTCGGTGATCACCGAGCTGACCGGTTCGCCGTGGTTGGGTCCGACGGCGCAGGCGATGATCTCCGCGGTGACGCCGTACGTGAGTTGGATCAGCGCCGCGGCCACTCAGGCCGAGGAGACGGCGAGTCAGGCCCGGGCCGCGGCGGCAGCCTTTGAGACCGCGTTCACGTTGACGGTGCCCCCTTCGGTGATCGCGGCCAATCGGGTGCTGTTGGCGACGTTGGTCGCGACGAACTTCTTCGGGCAGAACACCCCGGCGATCGCGGCCACCGAAGCCCAGTACATGCAGATGTGGGCCCAGGATGCGGCGGCGATGTACGGCTACGCCGGGTCGTCCGCGATCGCGACTGAGCTGAGCCGATTCGTCGACCCGCCGAATACCACCACCGCGGACGCGGCGAGTGGTCAGTCGGCCGCGGTTGCTCAGGCCAGCGCGACCCCGGCCGCAGAATCTGCACAGACCGCGGTCGGCCAGCTCATCACCTCGGTCCCGCAGGCGCTTACTCAACTTTCGGTAGCGCCGGCGGCGTCAACCAGCAGTCATGGGCTGGTTTGGAACACCATCGAAAACTTCCTGACCTACGGCCTGCCCTCGCCAACGAATAACTGGATTGGGCTCAGTTCGAGTCAGTACACCGTATTGCTCAAACAAAACACGAGCTTGCTTTACCTATCGAACGGCCTGGCCAATTCCGCTATGAGCATCTATCAGCAGACGTTCAACGGCCCGTTGGGTACGACGGCAGGATCCGGTGGTGCGTTCATCCCGTCGCCGGAGTTCGCTGCTCTGGGTGCTGGTGGTTGGCAGTTTCACGGGGCGGGGGCGACGGCGAGCCTGTCGTCGGCGACGAGGATCGGTGGGCTGTCGGTCCCGTCGAGTTGGCTCGATGCGCCCGGCGCGCCCGCCTCCGCGGGGGAAACGGCGGCCGCCAAGCTGGTAAGCGCCAACCTGGCCACGCCGGAGGGAGCCAGTGTTGCCGGAGCCCACGCCGCGGGAGCGAACGCCGCGTTGCGCGGAATGCCGCTGGTCGGCGGGGGCGGCCGCGGGGCGCAACGTGCGGGGAACCTGGGCGTGCGATACGGGTTCCGCTACAGCGTGCTCGCCCGACCACCCTCGGCGGGATAACACCATGGATCGAAGTGACGCCAGGAGTAACCAGATTCCCGAGGGTCTCGATGGCCGGAGGGTTGTTGAGAGGGAGATCAGATGTCGTTTGTGAGTACGCACCCGGAGGCGCTGGCGGCGGCGGCCGGCACGTTGCAGGGGATCGGCGCGGCGATGAGCTCGCAGAATGCGGCGGCGGCGGCGCCGACGACGGGTGTGGTGCCCGCGGCCGCCGACGAGGTGTCGGCGTTGACCGCGGCGCAGTTCGCCGCGCACGCGCAGATGTATCAGGCGGTCAGCGCGCAGGCTGCGGCCATCCACGAGTTGTTTGTTCACACCCTGGGCTTGAGTTCGGGGTCTTATGCGGCTACCGAGGCGGCCAACGCCGCCTCGGCCGGTTAAGGGGTCAAGGCATGTCCGATTTAGGCGCTTTGCCGCCCGAGGTCTCCTCGGCGTTGATCTACTCGGGTCCGGGGTCGTCGTCGTTGACGGCCGCGGCCTCGGCCTGGAACGCGGTGGCTGCCGAATTGGCTTCTACCGCACAGGGTTTGGACACGGTCGTCACCCAACTTGCCGGCGACTCCTGGTTGGGGCCCGCATCGGCCGCGATGGTCGAAGCGGTGCAGCCCTACGTGGAGTGGGTGTCCACCACGGCCGGCCAGGCCGAACACGCGGCCACCCAGGCGCAGTCGGCGGCGGCGGCCTTCGAGACCGTCTTTGCCTCGGTGGTGCCCCCGCCGCTGATCGCCGCCAACCGCGCCGAGCTGGCCCAGGCAGTGTCGGCCAATGTATTCGGTCAATACAACAACCTGATCTCGCAGCTCGAGGCTCAATACGCCGAGTTCTGGTCGCAAAACTCCTCGGCGCTGTACAGCTACGCGTCCTCCTCGGCGGCGGCCACCAAAATCAGCTCGTTCACCGAGGCCCCCGCGATCGCCAACCCGGCCGGTGCGCTGACCGCGGCGGCCCAAAGTCCAGCCACCTCGATCCAGAGCTGGATCCAGGGCCTGCTGACCAACGTGCAGGCCCGCATCCAGTCGCTGACCGGGCCGTTCATCGGCAACACCGCCACCTCCAAATCGGCGATCACCGAGATCTGGTTTTTGTTGTCGGGCCAGACGATACTGCCGACCAACATGGGCACCCTGGTCAACGGCTACGCCCCGTTCGCCGGTTTCTTCTACAACACCGAAGGTCTGCCGTACTTCAGCGTCGGTATGGGCAACTTCGGCACCCAGATCGCGAAGTCGTCGGGCTGGCTCGGTGGTGCGGCCCCGGCAGCGGCGGCCAAGCTGCCCAGGGGCCTGGGCGGTCTCGGTGGTGCCGTCACCGGTGGTGGCGGTCAGGTCGCCGCCGGCCTGGGCCACGGCGCCCACGTCGCGGGCCTGTCGGTGCCCAACTCCTGGCCCGGAGCCCAGCTGGCCAGCGCGGCCAAGCCGATGGCGGCCGTCCCGGTCAGCGAACCCATCACCGCGGGTGAATCCGGCGCCGGAAACATCGTGGGCGGCTTGCCCGTCGGCGGCATGGGCGCCGGCCGCGGGGCCGCCACCGGCCCGCGCTACGGATTCAAACCCACCGTGATGTCCCGCCCGATGTCGGCAGGCTAACCACCACCGCGCGCACCCGAGTTAGCCAGTGACGAGATTTTTTCCGACCGTGCCGCGACAGTCCCACGAAATGCCTGGTCAGGCTGCTTCGACCGGCGCGGGGCCGTCGCTTGCCCGGACGCGGGGCGTTCACCTGCAAATTCGGAGCGCAATTCCAGGTCAAGCGCTGTTACTGTGTCGTTACTGAAGGTGAATTCGTAGTGCCGTCCCGTGAACAGTTGTGATCGGGGGCTCAGAAGAACAACTGAAGCGGAAACAGTCATCTAGTCTTTCCACAGAACAGACGCTGGATTAAGGGAGGAAACAGCATGTCGTTCGTGACTGCTCAGCCAGAGGCGCTGGCTGCGGCGGCGGGTGCCCTGCAAGGCATCGGCTCGACCATGAGCGCCCAGAACGCCGCCGCGGCGGCGCCGACCACCGGGGTGGTGCCCGCCGCCGCGGACGAGGTATCGGCGCTGACCGCGGCCCAGTTCGCAGCGCACGCACAGATGTACCAGGCCGTCAGCGCGCAAGCCGCGGCGATTCACGAATTGTTCGTGAACACTCTTTCGACGAGCTCTGGTTCTTACGCGGCCACCGAGGCCGCCAACGCGGCCGCTGCCGGCTAACCAGGCCGGCAGGCGAGGCAAGGGTTGCGACGGATCGCCAGGGACTGGCGTCCACCGCAACCACCCAGTGGCCGGTGATTCCGGGGATCGGCTGCTGGGGCATGGTAGCGCCCGGGACGGTGCGAGCAGTCCGATCTGCTCCACCGTGTTGGAACAGCCGGCGCTAGCCGGAACTGACCGAGAGGGGACATCCCTACTACCGGCTCGGCGAGTACGTCGAGTCCAGGCTTCAAGGCCTTCCAGCACGAAAGAACCCATCAACTTCAACAAGGAGAAGATTCAACATGGCACGCTTTATGACCGACCCGCACGCTATGCGGGCGATGGCTGGCCGCTTCGAAATGCACGCTCAGACGGTGTCCGACGAGGCTCGCAAGATGTGGGCGTCCTCGCAGAACATCGCCGGGGCCGGCTGGAGCGGTACCGCTCAGGCGACCTCTTACGACACGATGGGCCAGATGAACCAGGCGTTCAACAACATCGTGAACATGCTGCACGGCGTGCGTGACGGACTGGTCCGCGACGCGAACAACTACGAGACCCAAGAGCAGGCCTCGCAGCAGATCCTCAGCAGCTAGCGCCCACCTGCGCAGCTGCGTACCCTTACCAATCGTTAGGAGAAACCGTTATGAGCATCAATTACCAGTTCGGCGACGTTGACGCCCACGGCGCGCTCATCCGCGCTCAGGCCGCTTCCTTGGAGTCCGAGCACCAGAACATCGTTCGCGATGTGCTGGCTGCCGGTGACTTCTGGGGCGGCTCGGGTTCGGTGGCTTGCCAGGAGTTCATCACCCAGTTGGGTCGCAACTTCCAGGTGATCTACGAGCAGGCCAACCAGCACGGCTCGAACGTCCAGTCGGCCGGCAGCAACATGGCCAGCACGGACAGTGCCGTTGGCTCCAGCTGGGCCTGACAACCAGCTCCAGGCGCGGCAGCACACCGCTGGTTGGTGTGCTGCCGCGTCCTGCGGTGTAGGAAGAAATCGACCACTGACTGACGGACTACCGAGGTACTAATGGATCAACAGAGCACCCGCACCGACATCACCGTGAACGTGGACGGTTTCTGGATGCTTCAGGCACTCCTGGACATTCGACACGTCGCGCCCGAGCTGCGGTGCCGACCATTCGTATCTACCGACAACAACGACTGGCTGAACGAACACCCCGGCATGGCGGTCATGCGCGAGCAGGGCATCGTCGTCGGCGACGAAGTGCAAGAGCAGGTCGCCGCCCGCATGCGAGTACTCGCCGCTCCTGATATCGAGGTCGTCGCCTTGCTGTCGCGTGGCAAATTGCTCTACGGCATCGTCGAAGACGAGAACCAGCCACCCGGTTCGCGCGACATCCCCGACAATGAGTTTCGCGTGGTGCTGGCCCGCCGTGCCAACCACTGGGTGTCCGCGGTGCGGGTCGGCAACGACATCACCGTCGACGACGTCGCCATCGCGGACAGCGCCTCCATCGCCGCACTGGTAATGGACGGCCTGGAATCCATTCACCACGCGGAGCCCGCTGCCATCAATGCGGTCAACGTCCCTCTCGAGGAGATGTTAGAAGCGACTAAGTCGTGGCAGGATTCCGGCTTTAACGTCTTTTCCGGCGGCGATCTGCGCCGAATGGGCATTAGCGCCGCTACCGTGGCCGCGCTGGGTCAGGCTTTATCCGACCCGGCGGCCGAGGTCGCAGTGTATGCGCGCCAGTACCGTGACGACGCGAAGGGCCCGAGCTCCTCGGTGCTCTCGCTCAAGGACGGCTCCGGTGGCCGCATCGCGCTCTATCAACAGGCACGGACCGCCGGCTCGGGCGAAGCGTGGCTGGCCATCTGCCCGGCGACCCCGCAACTTGTACAGGTCGGCGTGAAGACGGTACTGGACACGCTGCCGTATGGCGAGTGGAAGTCGCACACCAGGGTTTGACGTCAAATTACGAAATGCAAAGTTAACCAGCCTGATTGAGCAAAGCCTGCGCTCGGGATGCGAACCCGTCATACTTCTCTAGAATCAGCAGCAACGTTTCAAAGCAGTGCCATCAACCACTAATTTAACCGAGGCGAGGCAAATGGGTTCGGAAATGATCGAGCTGCCCCACCCGGAGGCAGAGGTACCCACGCGGGTAGCGCCCCGGGGTCACACGTTCACGACGTCCATCAGGGCAGGGGGTGCAGCACGATGACCGCGATCGCTGAATCGCTACAGGCTGACGTTGAGGGTGTCTCGGCGCCCAGGGCGGTTGTGGTTGGCATCATGGCGGGCGACGGCGTCCAGATCGGCGTCTTGCTGGATGCCAACGCCCCGGTTTCGGTGATGACCGATCCACTGCTCAAGGTGGTCAACAGCCGCCTGCGTGAGCTCGGTGAGGCGCCCCTGGAGGCCACCGGCCGCGGCCGGTGGTCGCTGTGCCTGGTCGACGGCACGCCGCTGCGCGCCACCCAGTCGCTGACCGAGCAGGACGTGTACGACGGCGACCGGTTGTGGATCCGCTTCATCGTGGACACCGAGCGCCGCTCGCAGGTCATCGAGCACATCTCCACCGCGGTCGCCTCCGACCTCAGCAAGCGTTTCGCCTCGATCGACCCCGTCATTGCGATACAGGTCGGCGCGACGATGGTGGCCGCCGGAGTGGTGACCGGGTCGGCCCTGCTGGGCTGGTGGCGCTGGCACCACAACTCGTGGCTGACCACCATCTACGCCGCGGTGATCGCCGTGCTCGCGTTGGCCGTCGCCGTGCTGGTGCTCTCCCGTGCCAACACGCGGCAGGACCGACGTGCCGGCGACATCATGCTGCTGGGTGGGATCGCGCCCCTGACGATCGCCGCTGCGTCGGCGCCTCCGGGTCCGGTCGGCTCGCCGCAAGCCCTACTGGGTTTCGCGGTGCTCACTGTCGCCGCGGCGATCGCCCTGAAGTTCACGGGTCGCCGATTGTCGACCTACACCGCGATCATCACGGTGGGCCTGGTGGCGACCATCGCGAGCCTGGCCCGGATGGTCGCGGCGACGAGCCCGGTCACGCTGCTCAGCTGCGTGGTGCTGGTCTCCGTGCTGGCATACCACTTCGCACCCGCGCTGTCCCGTCGGCTGTCGGGCATCCGGCTGCCGGTCTTCCCATCGGCCACCAGCCGCTGGGTCTTCGAGGCGCGGCCCGACCTGCCGACCACGGTGACCCGCGCCAGCGGTGGCCCGCCGGTCCTGGAAGGCCCCGCATCGGTGCGCGACGTGCTGCTGCAGGCCGAGCGTGCCCGGTCGTACCTGTCCGGTCTGTTGCTGGGCCTCGGGGTGCTGATGGTCTTCTCGTTGACCACCTTGGCCAACCCGCACACCGACCAGCGTTGGCTGCCGCTCCTGCTGGCGGGCTTCAGCGCGGGCTTCCTTATGCTGCGCGGCCGCTCCTACGTGGACCGCTGGCAGTCGATCACCCTGGCCGGGACCTCGGTGCTCATCGTTGCGGCAGCCGTGCTGCGCTTCGTGCTGGTACTCGACTCACCGCTATCGGTGGGGATCGGGGTTGGGATCCTCGTGTTCCTGCCCGCGGCGGGCCTGACGGCCGCGGCGGTAGTGCCTAACACCGTTTACAGCCCGTTGTTCCGCAAGTTCGTGGAATGGATTGAATACCTCTGCCTGATGCCGATCTTCCCGCTGGCATTCTGGTTGATGGATGTCTATGCAGCGATTCGCTACAGGTAGTAGAGGGCGGTGGTACGGTCGCGCGTCGCGCGCGACCGTCGCCGCGCTCTTACTTACCTCGGGGGTTTTTGTTGGGTTGCCGCCGGCGTCTGCGATCACGCCGCCGACGATTGATCCGGCGGCGGTGCCGCCGGACGGTCCGCCCGGACCGCCCGCACCGATGAAGCAGAACTCCTACTGCACCGAGGTAGGAGTTTTGCCGGGCACGGACTTCCGCACCCAGCCCAAGTACATGGACATGCTGAACCTGCAGGAGGCGTGGGCCTTCGGTCGGGGCGCTGGGCAGAAGGTCGCCGTCATCGACACCGGCGTGACGCCGCACCCCAGATTTCAGCACCTGATCGCGGGCGGCGATTACGTGATGGGCGGCGACGGGTTGTCGGACTGCGACGCCCACGGCACCATCGTGGCATCGATGATCGGCGCTGCACCGGCCAGCGGAGCGGCGGCACCGCCGGCGGCACCACGCAAGCCGGTGACCATTCCGACCACCGAACCGCCGCCGAAAGCGCCACCGCCGCAGACGGTCACGTTGTCGCCGTTGCCGCAGACCGTGACGATGGTTCCGCCGACGGAGTCGCCTCCTCCGGGTCCTTTCGGTGCACCGCCGCCCCCGGCCTCGCCTGAGCCCGCAGGGCCGCCGCCGGGACCCGCTCAGGCACCTCCGGCGCCTGCTCAAGCTCCCTCCGGCAACCACGGTGGCGGCACGGTGACTATTCCAAACTGGGGTGCCGGCACCGGGCGGGTGATCGCCGTCGATAACCCGACCGCACCGCGCCCGCTTGACCCGACGCCCAAACCCCCACCGCCGCCACCGCCCGCGGCACCGGCGCCGGGACCGGGACCCGCCGACGCCTTCAGCGGCATCGCGCCCGACGTCGACATCATCTCGATTCGCCAGTCCAGCAACGCTTTTGCGCTGAAGGACCCGTACACCGGCGATGAAGATCCACAGACGTCGCAGAAGGTCGACTACATCCAGACGATGGCGCGGGCGATCGTGCACGCGGCCAACATGGGCGCGACGGTGATCAACATCTCCGACGTGGAGTGCATGAGTGCGCGCAACATCATCGACCAGCGCGCGCTGGGTGCGGCGGTCCGCTACGCGGCGGTCGACAAGAACGCCGTCATCGTGGCCGCGGCGGGCGACAGCAGCAAGCGGGACTGCAAGCAGAACCCCGCCTTCGACCCCTTGCAGCCCAACGACCCTCGCAATTGGAACGCGGTCACCACGGTGGTGACGCCGTCCTGGTTCAGTGACTACGTCCTGACCGTCGGCGCCGTCGACACCAATGGCCAACCGCTGACCCAAGGTGGCGCCCAGGGCGGACAGGGCTCCATGAGCATCTCGGGACCGTGGGTCGGGATTGCCGGCCCGGGCAGCGACGTCATCGGACTGTCACCTCGCGACGACGGCCTGATCAACGCGATCGACGGCCCGGACAATTCGCTGCTGGTTCCGGCCGGCACCAGCTTTTCGACGGCCATCGTCTCCGGGGTGGCCGCGCTGGTCCGCGCCAAGTTCCCGCAGCTGACGGCCTACCAGGTCATCAATCGTTTGGTCCGGACTGCCAGGCCGCCGGCGCGCGGCGTGGACAACCAGGTCGGCTACGGCGTCGTCGACCCCGTGGCGGCTCTGACCTGGGACGTGCCCGAGGGGCCGGCGAAACCCCCGCAGCAGCTGTCGGCTCCGCTGAACCTGCCCAAGCCGGGTACGCACCGCGATATGGTGCCGGTGTGGGTGGCCGTCGGAGGGTTCACCGCGGCATTACTGATAGGCGGCGCAGCCTTCGGTGTTTCGATGATGGTCGTGCGAACGCGTAAGCAGAAAGCAGAGCAGTAATGAAGGCTCAGCGCAGATTTGGCCTCGCTTTGGCGTGGCCGCGGGTGACCGCGGTGTTCTTGATCGACATCGTGATCTTGGTGTTGGCCAGCCATTGCCCCGAGTCGTGGCAGGCCAACCACCACGTGGCGTGGTGGGTCGGTGTGGGCATCGCCGCGACGGTGACGCTGCTCTCGTTGGTCACCTATCACGGCCTCACCGTCGCGTCCGGATTGGGCGCGTGGCTGTGGGACTGGTCCGCCGACCCGGGCTCGGCCCTGGCCGCGGGCTGCACACCCGCGATCGATCACCAGCGCCGCTTCGGGCGTGACACGGTCGGGGTGCGTGAGCATCGAGGCCAGCTGGTCACCGTCGTCGCCGTCGAGGACCGCGAAGACGAGCCGTCCTCGCGGCATCGGCATCGGGCCACGGGCGACGCGATGCTGCCGGTATACGCCGTCGCCCAGGGCCTGCGCCAGTTCGACATCCACCTCGATGGCATCGACATCGTTTCGGTGAAGGTCCGGCGCGGGGGCAACGCGGCCGAGCTGACGGCGCTCGAAGACTGGGGTCCCGAAGAGTGGGATGTGGTGGGCGAACACCCCGCGTCCTATCAGCGCCGCACCTGGCTGGTGCTGCGGATGAACCCGCAGCGCAACGTCGCTGCGGTGGCGGCACGCGATTCGTTGGCGTCGACCTTGGTGGCGGCCACCGAGCGGCTCGCTCAGGACGTGGACGGGCCGACCTGTGTGGCCCGCCCGCTGACGGCCGATGAGCTCGCCGAAGTCGACAGCGCCGTGCTGTCCGACCTGGAACCGACGTGGAGCCGCCCGGGCTGGCGTTGCCTCAAACATTTCAACGGGTTTGTGACCAGCTTCTGGCTGTCGCCGGCGAGCATCGACTCCGAACGGCTTGATCAGCTGGTGCTGACCGAGAGCCCCGACATCGGGTCCACGATCGTCACGGTGCGATTGGTCAGTCGCGCAGGTCGGCCGCACGTGTCGGCGTGGGTGCGCTTCCACAGCGACAACCGGCTGCCCAGGGATGTCTCGTCCGGGCTCAACCGCCTCACCGGTCGTCAGTTGGCCGCGGTGCGGGCCACCATGCCCGCCCCGACGACTCGCCCGTTGCTGACAGTGCCCAGCCGGGAATTGCACAGCGACGAGGACTTGGTGCTGTCGGTTAGTCAGGTGCGGGAGAACGCGACGAGCGTGCCTGCCGGGCAATGAGTCGGCCCCAATCCGACGCTGAAGACGCCCGCAATGCGATGGTCGCCGGCCTGTTGGCGTCCGGAATATCCGTCAACGGCCTGCAGCCCAGCCACAACCCCCAAGTGGCGGCGCAGATGTTCACCACGGCCACCACGCGTGACCCGGGAATGTGCGACGCCTGGCTGGCCAGAATTCTGGCCGGCGACCAGAGCCTCGATGTGCTCGGCGGCGCGTGGGCCGCGGTGCGCCAGTTCGGCTGGGAGACCCGCCGTCTCGGCGTGACCGACCTGCAGTTCCGTCCTGAGGTCTCCGACGGGCTGTTCCTGCGGCTGGCGGTCACCAGCGTTGAGTCGCTGACGTGCGGCTACGCCGCCGCGCTCGCCGAGGCGAAACGCTACGAAGAGGCCGCCAAGCTGCTCGACGGCGTCGAGCCGCGCCACCCTTTCGACCACGAACTGGTCGCCTACGTGCGGGGCGTGCTGTACTTCCGCACCCAGCGCTGGCCTGAGGTGCTGGTTCAGTTCCCCGAGGGGACACAGTGGCGTAACCCGGAGCTCAAGGCCGCCGGCGCGGCGATGGCGACCACGGCGCTGGCCTCGCTGGGGGTGTTCGAGGAGGCCTACCGGCGCGGCCAGGACGCCGTCGAGGGCGACCGGGTGCCCCCCGCCACAAACATCGCGCTGTACACCCAGGGCATGTGCCTGCGGCACGTGGGCCGCGAAGAGGAAGCCGTCGAGCTGCTGCGTCGGGTGTACTCGCGGGACCCGAAGTTCATCCCGGCCCGGGAAGCGCTCGACAACCCCAACTACCGGCTCGTGCTGACCGACCCGGAAACCATCGAGGCCCGCACCGATCCCTGGGATCCGGAGAGCGCACCGACGCGCGCCCAGACCGAGGCCGCGCGCCACGCGGAGGCGGCCGCGAAGTATCTGGCCGAAGGGGACGCCGAGCTCAACGCGATGCTGGGCATGGAGCGCGCCAAGAAGGAAATCCGGCTCATCAAGTCGACGACCAAGGTGAACCTGGCGCGCGAAAAGATGGGGCTCCCGGTCCCGGTGACGTCGCGTCACATGCTGCTGCTCGGGCCGCCCGGTACCGGCAAGACGTCGGTGGCGCGCGCCTTCAGCAAGCAGCTGTGTGGGTTGACCGTGCTGCGCAAACCGGTGGTGGTGGAAACCAGCCGCACCAAGCTGTTGGGCCGGTACATGGCCGACGCAGAGAAGAACACCGAAGAGATGCTCGAGGGGGCACTGGGCGGGGCCGTCTTCTTCGACGAGATGCACACGTTGCATGAGCAGGGCTACCACCAGGGCGACCCGTACGGCAACGCGATCATCAACACGCTGCTGCTGTACATGGAGAACCACCGCGACGAGCTGGTGGTCTTCGGAGCGGGCTACGCCAAGGCCATGGACAAGATGCTCGAGGTGAATCAGGGTCTGCGGCGGCGGTTTTCGACGGTCATCGAATTCTTCAGCTACACGCCGGATGAATTGCTCGACCTGACAAAATTGATGGCGCTGGAAAACGAAGATGTCATTCCCGACGAAGAAGTCCAGACATTGCTGCCGTCTTATACCAAGTTCTACCGCGACGAGAGCTACTCCGAAGACGGAGACTTGATTCGTGGCATCGACACGCTCGGCAACGCCGGCTTCGTGCGCAACGTCGTTGAGAAGGCCCGCGATCACCGGAGTTTCCGCCTGGACGATGAGGATCTCGACGCGGTCCTGGCCAGCGACCTCACTGAATTCACCGAGGCGCAGCTGCGCAGGTTCAAGGAGTTGACCGGCGAAGACCTGGCCGAAGGCCTCAGCGCGGCGGTAGCCGAAAAGAAGTCGACCTAAACGAGGCGCGGCGGATTTATTTGTGTCGTCTATGTGTTAGGCCTGAACAGGCTCGTGCATCGTGGCGCGCGGGTAGTCTTCGTAGACCAAAGCGCTGAGAAATGGGCGCCGCGCCTGACAAAATTTGCCGGGTGACGACTATTCATGCGCACGATCACTGCGCCCTGTACCTGGACGTGATGGGAGGGGGCGGACTGGTCCAGTTGGCAGTTGCTGTACAAAATCGATGACAATTCTTCCGATCTGGTCGCGGCGCTTATTCCGGTTCGAACGGCTGGCGCCGACTACCTGATGCACGCTTCGCGACGATGCGTACGCGCTGTCGGTAGTACCTCGATACCGCCTGCGGCGGGGGCCGTAGCCGGGTCGGACTTTCCCAAAAGGAGAAGTCCGATGTCATGCGTTGTGACACAACCGGAATCCACCATCTGTATCCACCGAGCGGCGGCCGCAGCCGCCAATCCGGTCGCGGCCGGCTAGGGGGTGCAGGCGATGGACTACGGCGCGCTTCCACCTGAAATCAATTCTGCCCGCATGTATTCCGGGCCTGGCTCGACGCCGCTGCTGGCAGCCGCGGCAGCCTGGGACGGGCTGGCCGCGGAGCTGAGCTCGACGGCGATGTCCTACCAGTCGGTGATCGAGCGACTCGCCGGCGAAGGATGGCTGGGGCCGGCGTCCGCATCGATGGCCGCCGCGGTAACGCCTTACATGACATGGATGAGTCGTACCGGGGCGGAGGCCGAGCGAGCCGCCACTCAGGCGTCCTCGGCGGCCGCCGCGTTCGAGGCCGCCTACGCCGCGACGGTGCCCCCGGCCACGGTCGCGGCCAACCGTGCCCAGCTGGCGACGTTGGTCGCGACTAATTTTCTGGGAATCAACACGGCCGCGATCGCGGCGACGGAGGCGCACTACAGCGAGATGTGGGCCCAGGACGCGGTGGCGATGTACACCTACGCGGCAAGCTCGGCGAACGCGTCGATATTGAAACAGTTCAAACAGCCACCGCAGACCACCAACCCCACCGGCCAGGCCGACCAGGCCGCAGCGGTCGCTCAGGCCGGCGGCACGCCGGCGGCCTCCGGCGCGCAGACGATGCTGAGCCAGCTATCATCGTCGATTTCGAATGCGCTGCAATCGCTTTCGTCGCCGGCGGCCGGATCGGGGCTGGGTCTCCCGTCCAACCTGTGGGACTTCTTGGACTCCAACTTCGTCAACGGGTTCGTCTCGGCCGGTTACACCAGCCCCGCCATCATTCAGCAGACCGTCACCGGCTCGATGGCCGACATCAATGCGGTGAACGTCGCGGGAACGCCCGGGGCCACCGCGCTGCCCCCCATGGGCGCCGGCACCGGCAACGCCACCTGGACGCCTTTGATCACGCCAAACGTGCCGTACAGTTCGGCGGCGGTGTTCGGGTCGGGCCCGTCGGGGCTGGGACAGGCCGCGCCCGCGGCGGAACTGGCCCGAAGCGTATACGTCGGACGGTTGGCCGTGCCGCAGGCCTGGACTGCGGCCACCCAGGTGGAAAACCACGCGGGCACGGCGCTGGCGGGCGGCGGGTGGAGCAGCACCCCGCTGCCGGACACTCCGGCCGCGGGCGGCGTGCCGGGCATGCCGGGGATTCCGGCTGCGAATACGGGACGACACTTCGGCAGCGGACCGCGATATGGGTTCCACGTGACCGTCATGCCACGGCCACCGGCCGCAGGATGATCCAAAAGGCGCATCGCTGCACGTGTTTCACCCGGTCGAGCCGCACCTGGCTTGACGCGCTGCTAGTCCGAGTGCAACCATTGCTTTCGTATGCACCTCGCTAGGTGAGGCGTCTACACGGATATAGGCCACTGACCTCGAACGTCGAAAGACGCCCAGGGTCAGGACAGCTCCTCCCGGATTAAGGGTTGAGCCCAAGTGGCTTCCGGCCTGGTAGGCCGGATACGCCGTGTGGTGTCGAAGCTCTGACGAGAGGGGTGCCGGCCTCTCGTTTCGCCGAGCCGTCGTCCCGTGTGCACCGTGTTGGCATCCCCGTATGCCCTGGCCGCGAGGAGGTGAGGAGCGAAATGAGTTCCGACGATAGTCCGTATCCCAGATCGACCATCATTTCGTTGCGATCCGACCCCGGCATCGTTAACGCAGCCTGAATCCGTCAGCGCTGCAGTAATTTTCAGTTCCACGTAGCGGCATGTGTATGGTCCCTGCGCGGGTCACGCCGTCGGGCTCGTTTTGACTGCCAGAGCAAGAGCGTCGACTCATGCTGCGCTGGAGGCGAATTCGCCCGTCATCCAGCGCGCCGTTAATCGAGGGGAGGCGAATAGATGACCACAGCAATGGATTTCGGCATGCTGCCGCCTGAGGTCAACTCGGCCCGGATGTATTCCGGTGAGGGTTCGGGGTCGATGTTATCGGCCGCGTCGGCCTGGAACGCGCTGGCCGCCGAATTGCGTTCCACCGCATTATCTTACGGCAAAGTCATCACGGCGCTGACCGGCGAGGAATGGCACGGGCCGGCATCCGCGGCCATGGCGGCGGCGGCAATGCCGTACGTGGCCTGGATGAGCAGCACCGCCGCGCAGGCCGAGCTGACCGCGACGCAGGCCGCTACCGCCGCGGCCGCCTACGAGGCCGCGTTCGCCGCGACGGTGGACCCTGCCGTCGTCGCGACCAACCGTGCCCAGTTGTCGTCGTTGGTCGCGACCAACGTCATCGGTCAAAACACCGCAGCGATCGCGGCCAACGAGGCGCAGTACGCCGAGATGTGGGCGCAGGACGCCGCGGCGATGTACGGCTACGCCGGCTCCTCGGCGGCCGCCAGCCGGCTGGCCTCCTTCACCCAACCCGAGCCGATCGCCAACGCCACCGGAACATCAGCCCAGGCCACGGCGGTCGCCGCGGCGGCCACCACCACGGCGGGAACCGGGCAGAGCACGCTGTCGCAGTTGCTGTCCTCGGTGCCCAACGCGCTGCATAGCTTGGCCTCGCCGGCTATGTCCGGATCGGGACTGAACGTCTTCTCCTCGGAGTCGGGTTCGTCGACGACCGGGCTGACCGGATTGCTCAACACGATCTCCGGATCGAACGGTTCGGCCTTCGGAGGTTTCTTGAACGCCAACATCTGGAACACCATCTTCTCGTCGGGGTTCTACATGCCGGGAAACTTCATGGGAACCGCGGCCGACTTCATGGGACTGTCCGGGGGGCAGGCCGCCCAGCAGGCCATCGGGGAGATCGCCCAGGGCCCGCTGGGCACTGCGCTGGCCGGACCACTGGGCGCGATTTCGAGTTTCGGCAATTCGGTCGACACAGGCTTGGGCCGCGCTGCCCTGGTCGGTCCGCTATCGGTGCCGCCCAGTTGGGCCGGCGCCGCACCGCATGGCCCGCTGTCGTCCACGCTGGGCGCCACCCCAATGGTGGCTCCGCCCGCCGTCGCGGCCGGCATGCCGGGCGTGCCGATGGGCGGCTTCGGCGCGCAGGGCGTCGGACGCCACGTGCCCCAGTACGGTTTCCGCCCCACCTTCGTGACACGCCCACCCGCGGCGGGATAGGCGTGCACGTCACCGATTAGCCGCGGGAGGAGGCCGACGAATGACCGCACCACTGGACTTCGCGATGCTTCCACCGGAAGTCAACTCGGCCCGGATGTATTCCGGGCCGGGCTCGGGTCCCATGTTGGCCGGCGCCGCGGCGTGGCACGGGCTGGCCGCCGAATTGCGCTTGACGGCAACGGCTTACAACTCCGTACTGACGGAGCTGACCGGCCAGGCATGGCACGGTCCATCGTCGGCGGCCATGACGGCCGCGGTCGCGCCCTACGTGGCATGGCTGAGCGGCACTGCCGCGCAGACCGAGGAGACCGCGG
Source organism: uncultured Actinomycetota bacterium (assembly GCA_963758775.1). GTDB lineage: Bacteria > Actinomycetota > Actinomycetes > Mycobacteriales > Mycobacteriaceae > Mycobacterium. The sequence goes on along the minus strand of CAVWWU010000003.1, from coordinate 147,126 downwards.
TACAGGCCGAGGCGGCCGTGGCGGCCTACGAGGCTGCGTTTGCAGCCACGGTGCCGCCGCCGGTGATCGCGGCCAACCGCGCCCAGCTGATCGTTCTGGTCGCAACCAACTTCTTCGGCCAGAACACGCCCGCGATCGCCGCCACCGAAGCCGATTACCTTCGGATGTGGGCCCAGGACGCCACGGCAATGTACGGCTATGCGGGCTGGTCGGCCGCCGCCAGCCGGCTGACTTCGTTCACCGAGCCCGCACGCGTCGCAAACCCCGCCGGTACGACGCTGGCGGCGGCGGCCGTCACGGAGGCCGCCGCCACCGGCCGGAGCGCTCTGTCGGAATTGCTGTCGTCACTGCCGGACGCCCTGCAGGGCCTGGCTTCCCCGGCCACCTGCCTTTCCGGGGCGAACGGCTCCGCGTTCGGGAACCTGCTGAACTCGGGGGTCCTCAACAGCGTCTTCGCCTCGGGGTTCTACATGCCGGGCAAATTTCTGGGCGTCGGGTCGGGCTTCATGGGGCTGGCCGGAAAGGGTGCGGACGCCGCGGGGGAGGTACCCGGCGTCATCGCAGGTCCGGTCGGGCCTGCGGCCGGCGCGCTGGACAGCCCGGTCGGCGGTCTGGGTGCGCTGAGCGAGTCCGCGGGGTTGGGCCGAGCGGGCTTGATCGGTCCGTTGTCGGTGCCCCCGAGTTGGGCGACGCCCGCACCGGTGCACAGCCCGCCGTCCTCCACATTGGGGCCCGCGCCGCTGGCCGCCCCGGCGCCGGGAGTGGCGGCGAGCACGCCGCCGGTGCCGCTGGCCAAGATGGCCGCCCAGGGCGAGGGCCGTGCGGTGCCCCAGTACGGTTTCCGGCTCAGCTTTGTCGCGCGTCCGCCCGCCGCCGGATAAGCCGTCTTCGGCGGGGCGGACCGCACACCGAAAACGCTGCTGGCGAGAGCTTCTGGCAACCGCAGATACACGCGGCGACACGTTATGAGCAGTCTGATTACCGCTTTGAACTGCATAGATGTTCAAGTTGGGCGTACAGGAAACTTCCAGCAGCAAAGTAGCGCATCCTCAGGGGGCTGTGCGTATTCTTGATCAAAATTAGGGGAGTGAATTCCAGCCCTCTACACCTTGGCAAATAGGGGTCCGCACAGCGCCCACTAGGCATGAGTAATAAATAGTTTCAAAGCGCCGATTACGCATCCATTGCAATGCCGATGTGTAAGGATTTCTGCGCTCAATAACCGACACGATAAACCCTGTCGGCTTATTTAGTGATAGTTGCTAATTTTGTCTCTCAACTGGTGCTTCAACTTTTCTCCCGTTTGCTGTGGATAACTGTTAAATCGGAAGTTCGAAGACCTGTTCTTCGCACTATGTTACCCCGCAGGTCCGCGTCCAAACGGACTTTTCTCACGATGATCGTTACATCGAGCGCGGCCGCTGAGCCGCGGGCCAAATAGCCAAGTAGTTCAAGGAGGAAATTCATGTCTTTTGTCACCGCACAACCCGGGGCACTGGCCGCGGCGGCCAGCAGCCTGGCCGGGATCGGATCGGCGATGAGCTCCGGAAACGCCGCCGCGGCCGCACCGACGACCGGGGTGGTCCCCGCCGCCGCGGACGAGGTATCGGCGCTGACCGCCGCGCAGTTCGCCGCCCACGCGCAGATGTATCAGGCCGTGGCGGCGCAGGCCGCCGCGATCCATGAGCAATTCGTGGCCACGCTGGGCCTGAGCTCAGGTTCGTATACGGCCACCGAAGCGGCCAACGCGGCTGCGGCTCTGTAGGGCTGGCGGGCAGGACATGTTGGATTTCGGGGCGCTTCCGCCGGAGATCAATTCCGGCCGGATGTATAGGGGCGCGGGATCGGGGCCGATGTTGACCGCGGCGGCGGCCTGGGACTCGCTGGCCGCCGATCTGCAATCGGCGGCGGCGTCGTACGGGTCGACGGTTCACGGCCTGGTCGCCGGCGCGTGGACGGGTCCGTCGTCGATGTCGATGGCGGCCGCGGCGTCGCCGTTTGTGACGTGGGTCAGCGGCGCGGCCGGGCAGGCCGAGGAGGCCGCAGCGCAGGCCAAGCTCGCCGCGGGTGCCTACGAAACCGCTTTCGCGGCAACGGTTCCCCCGCCCGTCGTCACGGCGAATCGCGCCCTGCTTGCGGCGTTGGTCGCTTCCAACGTCCTGGGCCAGAACACGCCGGCGATCGCGGCGACCGACGCCCACTACGCCGAGATGTGGGCGCAGGACGCCGCCGCGATGTACTCCTATGCGGGCTCGTCGTCGGCCGCCTCGCAGCTGACGGCATTCACCGAGCCGCCACAGACCACCAACCCCGCCGCGAACAGCGGGCTGGACATCGGGTCGAAGCTCTCCGCGCTGATCAACTCGGTGCCCACCTGGCTACAACACCTGTCGACGACCCTCGGGTCGACCGGGCAGGTGGGCGGCGCGGGCAATCTGCTGTCGGGGCTGGATCTGCCGCAGGTCGCCGACCTCGGGAGTTTGGTGCCGGCGAGCTATATGAGCGACCTGACGAACTGGAACACCATCATGTCCACCATCGCCTCGGGGTCGTACTCCCTGCAGGGCTTGACGTCCGTACCCGGTGGCCCGTTCCTGTCGTTCGGACAGGTGTACGCCTACGCCCAGAACGGCCAGGGTCTGTCGGCGTGGGGCGTGCCGAAGGCCGCCGCCGGGGCGCTGTCGCCGCTGATCGGCGAGCTGCCGAAGGTGGGGACCGCCGCGAGCATCAGACCGGTCTCGGGCGCGATGGGCAAGTCGGCCCTGGTGGGCAGTATGTCGGTGCCGCAGGGCTGGACCGAGGCCGCGCCGACGACGATCAGGACACTGGCCTCGGCGCCGCCCACCAACCCCGCGGCGCTGCCGGAAGCCTCGCTGGCCGGTGAGGGCGGCGCGTTCAGCCAGATGGCGCTCTCGAGCCTGGCCGGACGCGCCATGTCCGCATCGGCGACCTACTCCGCGGGCAGCGGCGCCGCGGCGGGCTCGCTGGGCGGCCTCATCGAGGCCGGCCCCGCCACGGCCACCATCATCGTGATTCCGGCGCTTGAGGATTAGGGGTACAGCAGATGTTCTACGCAGCATTTCCGCCGGAGATTAACTCGGGCCGGATGTACAGCGGCGCCGGATCGGGTTCACTTCGCTCGGCCGCAGCGGCCTGGACCGCGCTGGCCGGCGAGATCCAGTCGACGCTGAGCTCCCATTCGTCGGTCGTCGACACGCTGGTCAGCGGGTCGTGGAGTGGTCCGACGTCGACGGCCATGCTGGCCGCGGTCACCCCCTACCTGGGCTGGATGCAGGGTGCGGCCGCCACCGCCGGCGAAGCCGCGGCCCAGGCCACCGCGGCGGCAACCGCGTACGAGACGGCGTTCGCCGCGCACGTGCCGCCCAGCGAGATCTCGGCCAACCGCGCTCAGTTGGCACAGCTGGTAGCGACCAACCTCTTCGGGCAGAACACCGCGGCCATCGCCTCGACCGAGATCGGATACGCCGAGATGTGGGTTCAAGACGCGGTGGCGATGGACACCTACGCCGGCTCGTCGGCGTCGGCCACCAAGCTGTCGCCGTTCACCCCGGCACCTGACATCGCCAACCCGGGCGGGCTGGCGAGCCAAGCGGCCGCGGTCACCCAGGCGCTGGGTACCTCGGCGGGCGGCGCCCAGTCGATCCTGTCGTCGCTGCCCAACCCGATCTCCAACTTGCTGCAGGTGGGCTCCAACCTCGCGGCCGACTACACCGACACCGTGAACGGACTGCTCAACTCGCTCTTCGGTGGCGGCACGTCCGCGCTGTATTCCGGCCTGTTCAGCGCCATCAAGACACCACTGGGCCTCACCACGGGGTTCAACGACATCGGCCTGTTGATCAACCTTCCGGCATCGCAATTCCTCAAGTTCGCCGTCAAACCCACGTTCGGCTCCATCCCCAGGGATGCGCTGGGAGCCGGGCTGGGGGCACCGCACTGGGGTCGGGGCACGCTGTTCGGCTCGGTCACGCCGGTCTCGCCGGAGGCGCACTTCGGCCGGGGCACTCTGGTGGGCGACTTGCGCGTGCCGCCCAGTTGGGCCACCGCCACCCCCGCCATCCGCACGGTCGCGGCGGCCTTGTCGGCTGCCGGACCCGACGCGGTGCCGGCCGCGGCGCTGGGGGAGGGTGGACTGCTCAGTTCGATCTCGCTGGCGGGCATGCTCGGTGCGGCCGCGGGCGGCGGGGCTCCCGACGTGGCCAAGGCCGGAGTTCGGGGTCGTCTCACCCCGCTCAGGGACCTCAAGGACGCCACCTCGCCGGAAAGGTTGAAGCGGCTGGTCGCCCAGATATCGGAGAAGCCCGAGAGTGTGCAACACCATCGTGTCGACCAGGAAGGCCTCGACAGCCTGCTCGAGCAGCTGGCGAAGAAACCCGGCATCCACGCGGTGCACCTGTCCAAAGGCGACAAACCCAAAGTGGTGCCGGCCGATGCCCAATTGGGCTGAGGCGCAGCCCTTAACGGAAAGCGTGGTGAGCAAATGAGAAAGCTGCTATCGACACTGGGTTTCGCCGCCATCATCTGTCTCACGGCGCCCGCGCAGGCTGATCCCGGCGACGCTGGTGGTGGCGACGACGCGGGCTTCCTGGCCGCGCTGGACGAGGCCGGAATCTCCTACGCGAGCCCCGCGCAGGCCATTACGTCGGGCCGGGCGGTGTGCGAGTGCCTCAACAACGGCGAATCCGGACTCGAGCTCGTGCATGACGTGAAAACCCACAACCCCGGGATGGACATGGAGAACGCGTCGAACTTCGCCATGATCGCGGCGAACTTCTATTGCCCGCACCACCTCTCCAAAGCCTGAAGCCAGACGGGGCGGTTAGCTACCTGCCGTTCACCTGCACGTGGTTAATTGCGCCGTTATGCAGACACTGAGCGTCGCCGATTTCGCCCTCCGGCTTGCCGTCGGTGTGGGCTGCGGCGCCCTGATCGGCATGGAGCGGCAGTGGCGAGCTCGCATGGCCGGCTTGCGCACCAACGCATTGGTGGCCGCCGGCGCGACCTTGTTCGTGCTGTATGCCGTCGCCACCCCGGACAGCAGCCCCACCAGGGTCGCGTCCTATGTGGTATCCGGGATCGGGTTCCTCGGCGGTGGTGTGATCCTGCGCGAGGGGGCCAACGTCCGGGGTCTCAACACCGCCGCCACGCTGTGGTGCTCGGCGGCGGTCGGCGTGCTGGCCGCGTCGGGGAATCTGCTCTTCACGGTGATCGGCACCGGCGCCGTCATCGCGATCCATCTTTTTATGCGCCCGCTGGGCAGGTTGATCGATCGCGACAACGCTGACGAGGAAGACGAAGGCGCTCAGCCCTACCTGGTGCAGGTCATTTGCCGGCCGAAGCACGAGAAATACGCACGCGCCCAGATCATTCAGCATGCCGGCAGCAACGACATCACGCTGCGCGGAATCCACACCGGGCGCGCCGGCGACGACGAGATCACCTTGACCGCACGCCTACTCATGAGCGGCGACGCGCCGGCAAGGCTCGAGCGGTTGGTGGCGGACCTATCCCTGCAGCCGGGAGTTCGAGCCGTGCAGTGGTATGCCGGCGACGAGGTGCAGCCCGACGGACGCCGCTAGGGACGGCGCTGTAGCTCCGGCGCGGCCGAGGCCAGCAGGTCGGAGCGGTTGCCGTTGAGCGGTGGATAGATCCGCCGGGTGTTGATGGTCTGCTTAGTCGCTTTGGCCTGCGCGCCGTCGGCCACCACGACCCGATCCCAGCCCTCGGTATAGACCGCGCCGGCCGGTCCGAGATCGAGAACCGTGACATACCAAGGGATTCGGAGGGTCAGCATCGGCTCGCCGAACAGGTCGCTGATGACGTTATAGCCGGCGTAGCGGCCCATCGGGCGACCGTGCTGACACGACATCACCGACAGGTGGTCGTCGTCCATGCGGGCGGCGGCCACGTCGCCCGCGGCGAATACCCACGGCACGCCGATCACCCGCAGGTGGTCGTCGACGGCCACCCGGCCCAGTCGGTCGCGCTGCACCGGGAGCTGTTCGGCCAGCGGACTGGCCCGCATGCCGGCACACCACACCACGGTCGCCGCCGGTAACCATTCGCCCGACGACAGCACCACGCCATACCCGCCGACCTCGTCGACGCTCACCGAGGTCCTGACCTCAACGCCGTTGTCCGACAACGCCCGTGCGATCACTGGCCGCGCCGACGGGCCCATATCCGAACCAACGAACGGGTTGCGGTCGACTAGGACGACTCTGCCGTCGCGCCCGAACATCGTCCGCAACCTGGTCGGCAGTTCGCACGCCGTCTCGATCCCGGTCAACCCGGCCCCGACGACGACCACGGTGGCCGCCGCGGGGCTGGAGGGGCCGCCCGCCAGCCGTCGCAGATGGTCGTCCAGCGCGAGGGCGCCGTCGTGCGTGTCGACATCGAAACCGAACTCGCGCAGGCCCGCAACGTCGGGCTTGACCACCTGGCTGCCCGACGCGAGGACCAGCCGGTCATAGCTGCGGGTGGCGCCGGCGGAGGTGGACAGGATGCGCGTGTCGACGTCGATCGTGCTCACCTCGGCGGTGACATGCGTGACACCGACGGGGTCGAGCAGATCGGTGAGCGGGATGCGGCAGGCGCTCAAATCGGCCTCGTAGTTGCGGACCCGGATGTCATGAAAAGGCTTGCTGCTCAACACGGTGATGTCGACGGCGCCCGCCGGCACCCCGAGTTCGTCGAGTCGGCGGGCGGCGCCGAGTGCTGCCCACAGCCCGGCGAATCCGGAGCCGATCACCACCACGGAGGTCAACCGGTCAGCACCTCGGTGATGCGATGCAGCGCGTCGGCGGCGTCCCGGCCCGGCAGCAGCATCCACGCGTGCACACCGCCGTCAAGTTCGTACCAGCCGATGTCGAGGCCCTCGCCCGCCGCACGCTTACGGAACGCGCGGGCGTCGGGGTTGAGCACGTCGTGGGTCCCGGTGAAGACGGTGAGCCGTGGCAGCCCGGCCAACGGACCCACGCTGGGGCTGAGCAGCGGAGTCTCCAGGAAATCGCCTCCGGCGTAACGGATTCCGGCGGCGCGCAGGTCTTCCGGGCTGAGGAACGGATCGATCTTGGCCACCGCCGGCACGTCCGGGTCCGGCAGTGCGAGGTGCATCCACGGGGAGAGCAGCACGGCGTCGGTGGGGATCGGCAGGCCGGCGTCACGCACCGCGTGACACAGCGCGAACGCCATCCCGCCGCCGGCCGAATCGCCCATGAAGGCAATGGAATTGGGATCCCGGGTGGCCAGCTCGCGGCGGTACACCTGCAGCAGGAACGGGAACACCTCGCGGTACGTGTGCTCGGGGGCGAGGGGATAGATCGGCACGGTCACGGTCCGTCGCAAGGCCGTCGCCAGTTTGGCGATGGCGGGCCAATGGACGTACGGCAGCAGGTCCAGCACGTAGGCCCCGCCGTGCAGATAGAGCAGGTGCCCGGCGATCTCTCCGCCGCCGTTCAGGCGCGGGCTGACCTGGTAGACCGGACGGCCGTTGAGGTCGGCGCGGGTGACGTCGATCTTCTTCAACGCGCGCTTGGGCGGCCGCCCGGCGTAGGGCTGGCGCGGGTGGGCCGCCCAGTGGTCCAGCTTTGCCACCGGGAACAGCCGATTGCGGACGCCGGTGGCGCGCAGCAGCCGCTGCGTGGCACCGAGCTTGAGCAACCGTCGATTTGTCGAAGTCATCGCTAGACCAGTGTGCCTCTCGGGCCCCGTCGTAATCTGTCAGTGTGAACGCGGTGACGGGATTCTGGTTCGGGCTGCCCGAGCAGGTCCGCGACCCCGTCTTGTTCGCCATCCCGTTCTTCCTATTGCTGCTGATCATCGAGTGGACAGCGGCGCGCAAGCTGCAACACAGCGAAGAGCGGTCGCCGTCGGGCGGATACCTCGCCCGCGATGCCCGGGCGAGCATCTGGATGGGGCTGGTCTCGATCGCCACCAGTGCCGGGTGGAAGGCGCTGGCCCTGCTGATTTACACCGCGATCTATGCCTACGTGGCGCCGTGGCACCTGTCTCCGGCCAAGTGGTACACCTGGGTGATCGCGCTCGTCGGCATCGACCTGCTGTATTACGGCTATCACCGGATGGCGCACCGGGTCCGGCTGGTCTGGGCGACGCATCAGGCCCACCACTCCAGCGAGTACTACAACTTCGCCACCGCGGTGCGCCAGAAGTGGAACAACAGCGGCGAGGTCGTGATGTGGATGCCCCTGCCGCTGCTCGGGCTCCCGCCCTGGATGGTGTACTTCAGCTGGTCGCTGAACCTGATCTACCAGTTCTGGGTGCATACCGAGCGGATCGGCAAACTGCCGCGGCCCTTCGAGCTCATCCTCAACACGCCGTCTCATCACCGGGTGCACCACGGGATGGACCAGGTGTACCTGGACAAGAACTACGGCGGCATTCTCATTCTCTGGGACCGCATGTTCGGCAGCTTTCAGCCCGAGCTGTTCCGACCGCACTACGGCCTGACCAAGAAGGTCGACACCTTCAACATCTGGAAGCTGCAGACCCGCGAGTACGTGGCGATCGCCCGCGACTGCCGGTCGGCGAAGCGCCTGCGCGACCGGCTGGGCTACGTCTTCGGACCCCCGGGCTGGGAGCCGCGCGGGGCCGCCCAGCCCGACGCCGCCGTCTCGACGGTAACGGCGCGGTAACGCTTCGGGGACGCGACGCGAAAGACTCAACAGGGGAGGGTCGTCGCCGCAACCCCAAGCTGTGGCCGGTGCTTGCGCCGGCCCCGACGGATCGGAGTCCATGATGCCCGGACTGACGATGCGCTTGACGAAGCGCGCGCTCGCCGCGCCGGCTGCTGCCGTCGCGCTCGCGGCCGGGTTGTCGCCCGTCTCCGCCAGCGCGGATCCCACGCTGGTTTTTCCGGGTATGGAAATCCACCAGGACAACCGCGTGTGCACGCTGGGCTTCGTGGACACCGCGACCAGGATCGCCTACACCGCGGGCCACTGCCGCGGCGGCGGTCCCGTCGTCACCGACCGGGACCACAACGTGATCGGCCGCCTGGCCACCTTCCGGGACAGCACACCCAGCGGCACCACGGTCGCCACCGACCAGGCGATCTCCGACTACGAGGCGATCGTGCTAGACGACCATGTCGCCGTGAGCGACGTGCTGCCGGGCGGGCGCCGGCTGGAATCCAACCCGGGCGCAGCGCTGGCGCCCGGCCAGGCGATCTGCCACTTCGGCGTCATCACCGGTGAGACGTGCGGAACCGTCGAAAGCGTCAACAACGGGTGGTTCACCATGTCGCACGGCGTGCAGAGTCAGAAGGGCGACTCGGGCGGGCCGGTGTACCTGCCGGGCGCCGGTCCCGGGCAGCTGGTGGGGATCTTCAACAGCGTGTGGGGTGAGTTTCCGGCCGCTGTGTCGTGGCGGGCCACCACCGAACAGGTCCGCCAGGATCTCGGCGGGGCGGCGCCGAACCCCGGTTGATCAGCGCGCGAGCCGGAACACCGGGATCGACGGTGCGGCCTCGAGCAGTTGTTCGTCGGTTGATTCCGGGGTCAGGCCGACGACGTAATCCTTGACCTGCCAATACCACCTGGCCAGATAGCGCCTCAGCAGCTCGGGCTTGGCGGCATCGCTCACCTCGGTGATCGCGCTGCTGGCGTGGCGCCAGCGCGGGCCCATCTCGACGACGCCGGCGGCCCGCACGTTGCGCGCCCACTGGGTGTTGCCGCGCGGTGAGACGACGTAGTCCACGCCGTCGACGGTCAGCAAATTGATCACCACACCACGCTGTTTTCCGCTCTTGCGGCCGCGGACACGCAGCGCCTGCGTCCCGGCGATGCTGATACCCCATTCGGCCAGCGCCCGGATCACCCGGTTACCCGCCTGGGCGATCCGCCCCGGCTCCTCGTATCGCGTGGACATGCTGCATCCTCTCGGCAGGAGATTTCAGAGAGCGGTGCTCTCGCAGGACACGCTGCCATAGCCGTGACCATAAATCAAGAGCAGTGATCTCGTTGTGTGCAAGACTGGGCGGCGTGGGCAAACGCCAGGAGTCGCGGGCGCAGATCGAGGCCAGGATCGTCGAACTGGGCCGCGCCCAGCTGGTGGACCACGGCGCGGCCGGGCTGTCGCTGCGCGCGATAGCCCGCGACCTGGGCATGGTGTCGTCGGCCGTGTACCGGTACGTGTCCAGCCGGGACGAGCTGCTGACCTTGCTGCTGATCGACGCCTATTCGGAGCTGGCCGACACCGTGGACCGGGCCCGCGACGCCGTGACCGACCTGTGGACCGACGACGTCATCGCCATCGCACGCGCGGTGCGCGGATGGGCCGTGGCGCACCCCGCCGGCTGGGCCCTGCTCTACGGCAGCCCGGTGCCCGGCTACCACGCGCCGCCGGAACGCACGGGCGCAGTCGGCACCCGCGTCATCGGGATATTCCTCGACGCGGTGGCGGCCGGAATCGCCACCGGCGACATCCGGCTGACAAACGATCCTGCCCCGCAACCGATGTCATCGGACTTCGAAGCCATTCGCCAGGAATTCGGCTTTCCCGGCGACGACCGCGTCATCGCCAAGTGCTTCCTGCTCTGGGCCGGTGTGGTGGGCGCGATCAGCCTGGAGGTGTTCGGCCAGTACGGCGCCGACACACTGACCGACCCGGACATCGTGTTCGACACCCAGATGCGACTGCTGGTCGACGTGCTGACCAACGATCGAGGGCCGAACTAGAACGTGTTCCAATTGCGCGGCGCGCTGGGCTATCCTGCCAAACGATGAACCTGACCGTGCAATCCCCGATACAGATCGCCTGGGTCACCACGGATCTGGATGCCACCGAAGCGGCCCTCACCGGCTTGTTGGGCGCCCGAAAGTGGGTCCGGATACCCGAGGTGCACTTTGCTCCGGACACCTGTAGCTACCACGGGAAGCCCGCCGATTTCCTGGCCAGCATCTCGCTGAGCTACCTCGGGGACATGCAGCTGGAGTTGATCCAGCCGGTCAGCGGGGAGAGCGTCTACAGCGACTTCTTGGCCGACGCCGGACCGGGCTTGCACCACATCTGCATGGAGGCCGAAAGCCCCGAACAGTTCGAAGCGGCGCTTACCGAGGCCGCCGCACAGGGCGCACCCACGGTGCAGCAGGGCGTCATGCCCGGCGGCATCCAATTCGCATACGTGTCGGCACCCCAGGCCGGGGTGCCGTTCCTCGAGATCGCCTACGTCCCCGCGGAGATGAAGGCTTTCTACGACTACATCAAGGAGCAGCAGCGGTGAATCGCGCCGGCGACGATGCAAAGCGAAGCGATGAGGAGGAGTGGCGCCAATGAACACCGACATACCCAAGACGGTCAGCGCCGACACCGTGACCTCGTGGTCGGATGACGTCGACGTGGTGGTGATCGGTTTCGGCATCGGCGGCGGGTGCGCGGCGGTCAGCGCCGCCGAAAAGCTGGGCTCGGGCGCGCGGGTGTTGGTGCTCGAGCGCGCCGCCGCGGCGGGCGGCACCACTTCGCTTGCCGGAGGGCACTTTTACCTCGGGGGCGGGACGGCGGTGCAGCAGGCGACGGGTCACGCCGATTCGCCCGACGAGATGTACAAGTACCTGGTTGCGGTGTCGCAGCAGCCCGACCATGCGAAGATCCGCGCCTACTGCGACGGCAGCGTCGAGCATTTCGATTGGCTGGAGGACCTGGGCTTCCAGTTCGAGCGCAGCTACTTTCCCGGCAAGGCGGTGATCCAGCCCAACACCGAGGGGCTGATGTTCACCGGCAACGAGAAGGTGTGGCCGTTTCTCGAGCAGGCGGTGCCGGCGCCGCGCGGGCACAAGGTGCCGGTTCCGGGCGACACCGGCGGGGCCAGCATGGTGATCGACCTGCTGCTCAAGCGGGCCGCCAGCCTGGGTGTGCAGGTGCGTTACGAGACCGGTGCCAGTGAGCTCGTGGTGGACGGTTCGGGTGCGGTAACCGGCGTGCAATGGAAGCGGTTCTCCGAAGCCGGTGCGATCAAAGCAAAGTCGGTGATCATTGCTGCCGGGGGATTCGTGATGAACCCCGACATGGTGGCCAACTACACCCCGAAACTGGCCGAGAAGCCGTTCGTGCTCGGCAACACCTACGACGACGGCCTGGGCATCCGGCTGGGGGTGTCGGCCGGCGGCGCCACCGAGCACATGGACCAGGCCTTCATCACCGCGCCGCCGTACCCGCCGTCGATCCTGCTCACCGGGATCATCGTCAACAAGCTCGGCAAGCGCTTCGTGGCCGAAGACTCCTACCACTCCCGCACCGCCGGCTTCATCATGGAGCAGCCCGACAGCGCGGCGTATCTGATCGTCGACGAGGCGCACCTCGAACACCCCACTATGCCGCTGGTCCCGCTGATCGACGGCTGGGAAACCGTCGCGGAAATGGAAGCCGCGCTTGGCATCCCGGAGGGCAACCTGGTCGCCACGCTGGACAGCTACAACACCCACGCGGCGAACGGGGAAGACCCGGAATTTCACAAGCAGCCGGAATTCCTTGCCGCACAGGACAAAGGGCCGTGGGGCGCGTTCGACATGTCCCTGGGCAAGGCCATGTACGCCGGATTCACCCTGGGAGGGCTCGCGGTCACCGTCGACGGTCAGGTGCTCCGGGCCGACAACACGGTGGTGCCCGGCCTGTACGCGGTCGGGGCGTGCGCATCCAACATCGCCCAGGACGGCAAGGGCTACGCCAGCGGCACCCAGCTGGGCGAAGGGTCGTTCTTCGGGCGCCGCGCCGGAGCGCACGCGGCCGGCTAGACCCGCGCTTCCACCGGACCCAAACGCCACTGGCCTTCGCCGAGCAGTTCCAGCATGCGCTCGTGATGCTGTTCGACCGTCGGCCGGTGGCTGACGCTGACCACGACGCAATCCGGCAGCTCGGTCCGAACCAGTTGGTAGAGCGCGAATTCCAGCCCCGGATCCAGCGCAGAGGTGGCTTCGTCGAGGAACACCGCCCGCGGTTTGGTCAACAGGACGCGTGCAAACGCGACGCGTTGTTGCTCACCGGGGGAAAGCACCTTGGCCCAGTCCTCTTCCTCATCGAGCCGATCGCCCAACGGGGCGAGCGCCACCTTGGTCAACGTCTCGCGCAGGGTCGCTTCGGAGATATCGCCGGGCTCGTTCGGGTAGCAAATAACTCCGCGCAGATCACCCAGTGGCACGTAGGGCAACTGGGACAGGAACATCGTCTCGTTGTCGCCGGCAGGCCTGCTCAACGTGCCCGACGCGTACGGCCACAGTTCGGCGAGACTGCGCAGCAGCGTCGTCTTGCCGACACCGGACGAGCCGACGACCACCAACGAATCGCCACTGGGCAAATGCAGGTCGAGCGGATCGATCAACCGCTCGCCCGTCGGTGTGCGCACCTCAATGCCGTCGAGTCGCACCGAACCGTCATCGGTGGAACCCGTTGTCACCTTGGGCAATTCGCGGCCCCGCTCATTGGCATCGACCAGCCCGTGCAACCGGATGATCGCCGCCCGGAAGGCCGCGAACGCGTCGTAGTTGTTGCGGAAGAACGACAGCGAGTCGTTGATATTGCCGAAGGCGGACGCCGACTGGCCCACGTCACCGAAATGGATCTCCCCGGCGAACAACCGCGGGGCCTGAACGACCCAGGGCAGCGGGACGATGATCTGAGTCATCGACCAGTTCCACCCATTGAAGATGATGGTCCGCCGCACGAAGCGGTGGTAGTTCTCGATGATCGGCGTGAAGCGCTGCCACAGTCGCAGCCGCTCCACCCGTTCACCGCGGTAAAAGCCCACCGCCTCGGCGGCATCGCGCAACCGCACCAGCGCATAACGGAACGCGGCGTTGAGCTTCTCGTTGTTGAAGCTCAACCAGATCAGCGGGCGCCCCAGCCAGAACGCGACCACCGTCGCGAGCAGCACATAGAGCACCACGATCCAGAACAGCGCGCGCGGCAGCTGGAAGCCGAAGATGTTCAGGTGCCCCGAGAGTTTCCACAGGATCGCGGTAAAGGAGACCACCGACACCACGGCATGGACCGCACCCAACAGCAGCGTGGAGTTCGTCCCGTTGGACGGGATATTGGGTGTGCCGCCGACGCCGGCGGTGAAGATGTCGACGTCCTGCTGGATGCGCTGGTCGGGGTTGTCGATGGTGTCATCGATAAAGAGGTCGCGGTAGTAGGCCCTGCCGGCCAGCCAGTCGTCGGTCAGGTGTCCGGTGAGCCACACCCGCCACGCGATGATGAAGCGCTGCGTCAGATAGATGTCGAGCACTATTCGGCCGATGAACAAGGCCGCGAGCAGGGAGAAGATCGCAATCGACATCCAAAAGCCATGCACCCCTGAGCTTTTGATCTTGTCGTCGCCGACGGCGATGCCTTCGAACGCCGTCTGCACCGCCGTGTACAGATCGTTGCTCTGGTAGCTGAACAACACGTTGAGGCGCACCGCCACGATGACGGACAACAGCAAGACGCCAAACATCAGCCACACCGGCACGGCGCGGCGCCCTGTGAAATAGGCGCCGGTGATCCGCCAGTACTGCCGGCCCCAGACCGTGAGGTAGCGCATCAACACCAGCACGACGAGGACGATCACTGCGGCGATCACCCAGGCTTTGAGAGTCCACAGCACGGAATCGTGGAAGGCCGCAGACCAGTTGATGGACGGCTTGAACGGCTTCGACTCCACAGTCAAGGCTCCTTGCTTTCGAGGCTTTCGAGGTGCCCGACCGGCCCCTCACCAGAAATCCCTGTCGGCGAAGGTACCGGAAGCCGGTGGATAGGCTCCGAACATGAGTCTTGACGCTCCCTCCACCCAGACCGTGCACGCCGGCCAGCTGATCGCGCGGCGACTGCGGGCCAGCGGCATCGACACGGTGTTCACCTTGTCCGGCGGCCACCTGTTCTCCATCTACGACGGCTGCCGCAGCGAGGGCATCAGGCTGATCGACACCCGCCACGAGCAGACCGCGACGTTCGCCGCGGAGGGCTGGTCGAAGGTGACCCGGGTGCCGGGGGTGGCGGCGCTGACGGCCGGTCCTGGCGTCACCAACGGGATGAGCGCGATGGGCGCCGCGCAGCAGAACTCGTCCCCGCTGCTGGTGCTGGGCGGGCGGGCGCCGGCGCTGCGCTGGGGCATGGGCTCGCTGCAGGAGATCGACCACGTGCCGTTCGTGGCGCCGTTGGCCCGCTTCGCCGCGACCGCGCAGTCCGCCGAGGACGCGGGCCGACTGGTCGACGAGGCGTTGCGCGCGACGGTCGGCGCGCCGTCGGGGGTCGGTTTCGTCGACTTCCCGATGGACCACGTCTTTTCCACCTCGGACGATGACGGGCGCCCCGGCGCGCTCAAGGACCTGCCGAACCCGCCGACCGCCGACCCCGACGCCCTGGACCGGGCCTGCGCACTGCTATCCGCGGCGCAGCGACCGGTGATCATGGCCGGGACCAATGTGTGGTGGGGCCACGGCGAGGCCGCGTTGCTGCGGCTGGCCGAACAACGCCAGATCCCGGTGCTGATGAACGGAATGGCCCGCGGCGTGGTGCCCGCCGACCATCCGCTGGCATTCTCCCGGGCGCGTTCAAAAGCGTTGGGGGAGGCCGACGTTGCCGTAGTGGTCGGCGTGCCGATGGACTTCCGGCTGGGCTTCGGCAAGGTGTTCGGGGAGCAGACCCGGCTGATCGTGGCCGACCGGGTTCGGCCGGACCGCGAGCACCCGCGGCCCGTCGCCGCCGGGTTGTACGGGGATCTGACGGCGACCCTGTCGGCATTGGCAACGGGCGAGGCCCAGCACCCGGACTGGATCGGGCAGCTGCGCACGGCCGAGACCGCGGCCCGTGATGGCGAGAAGGCCGAGCTCGCCGACGACCGCACCCCGCTGCACCCGATGCGGGTGTATGCAGAGCTGGCGCCGATGCTGGACCGCGACGCCATCGTCGTCATCGACGGCGGGGACTTCGGGTCCTACGCCGGCCGGGTGATCGACAGCTATCAACCGGGCTGCTGGCTGGACAGCGGGCCGTTCGGCTGCCTGGGCTCGGGCCCCGGCTACGCGCTGGCGGCCAAGCTGGCCCGGCCCGACCGCCAGGTCGTCCTGCTGCAGGGTGACGGCGCGTTCGGGTTCAGCGGCATGGAGTGGGACACCCTGGTCCGGCACAACGTGCCGGTGGTTTCCGTGATCGGCAACAACGGCATCTGGGCACTCGAAAAGCACCCCATGGAAGCGTTGTACGGCTATTCGGTGGTCGCCGAGCTGCGGCCGGGCACCCGCTACGACGAGGTCGCGCGCGCCCTGGGCGGGCACGGCGAGCTGGTCTCCACCCCGGGCGAGCTGCGGCCCGCGCTCGAGCGGGCCTTCACCAGCGGGCTACCCGCCGTCGTCAACGTGCTGACCGACCCGAACGTCGTCTACCCGCGCCGCTCCAACCTGGCCTGACGAGCCCGCGACCGGCACGGCGCACCCGGTACCGTTGACCTGTGCCCAAGACCACCCGCGCCCAATCCGGCCGCCTGAGCAGCCGATTTTGGCGCCTGCTCGGTGCCAGCACCGAGAAGAACCAGAGCCGTTCCCTCACCCAGGTCACCG
Source organism: uncultured Actinomycetota bacterium (assembly GCA_963758775.1). GTDB lineage: Bacteria > Actinomycetota > Actinomycetes > Mycobacteriales > Mycobacteriaceae > Mycobacterium. The sequence goes on along the minus strand of CAVWWU010000003.1, from coordinate 130,555 downwards.
CCTCCGAGGAGTACAACGACGAGGCCGCCGAGCTCAACGACGAGAAGCTGCGCAAGGCGGCGGGCCTGCTCAAACTCACCGACCTCGCCGAATCCGAGGACATCCCGCAGTTCCTGGCCATCGCCCGGGAGGCCGGCGAGCGCGCAACGGGGTTGCGCCCCTTCGACGTTCAGCTGCTCGGCGCGCTGCGCATGCTGGCCGGTGACGTGATCGAGATGGCCACCGGGGAGGGCAAGACCCTGGCCGGGGCGATCGCGGCCGCCGGCTACGCGCTGGGCGGCCGGCATGTGCACGTCGTGACCATCAACGACTACCTGGCCCACCGCGACGCGGAGTGGATGGGCCCGCTGATCGAGTCGCTGGGCCTGACGGTCGGCTGGATCACCGCGGAGTCGACGAGCGAGGAACGCCGCGCCGCCTACGGCTGCGACGTCACCTACGCCTCCGTCAACGAGATCGGGTTCGACGTGCTGCGCGACCAGCTGGTCACCGACGTCGACGACCTGGTGTCGCCTAATCCCGATGTGGCCCTTATCGATGAGGCTGACTCGGTGCTGGTCGACGAGGCGCTGGTGCCCCTGGTGCTGGCCGGCACCACGCACCGCGAGACACCGAAGCTCGAGATCATCACGCTGGTCGGTCAGCTGGTGCCCGGCAGCGATTACGACACCGACGCCGACAGCCGCAACGTGCATCTCACCGAGGACGGCGCGCGCAAGGTGGAAAAGGCGCTCGGCGGCATCGACCTGTACTCCGAGGAGCACGTCGGCACCACCTTGACCGAGGTCAACGTCGCGCTGCACGCGCACGTGCTGCTGCAGCGCGACGTGCACTACATCGTCCGCGACGACGCGGTGCACCTGATCAACGCCTCCCGTGGCCGCATCGCGCAACTGCAGCGCTGGCCGGACGGCCTGCAGGCCGCCGTCGAGGCCAAGGAGGGCATCGAGACCACCGAGACCGGCGAGGTGCTCGACACCATCACGGTGCAGGCGCTGATCAACCGCTACGCCACTGTGTGCGGCATGACCGGCACGGCGCTGGCCGCCGGTGAGCAGCTGCGCCAGTTCTACAAGCTCGGGGTGTCACCCATCCCGCCGAACACGCCCAACATTCGCGAGGACGAAACCGACCGGGTCTACATCACCGCCGCCGCCAAGAACGACGCGATCGTCGATCACATCGCCGAGGTGCACGAGACCGGCCAGCCGGTGCTCGTCGGCACCCGAGACGTGGCCGAGTCCGAGGAACTGCACGAGCGGCTGGTGCGCCGCGGTGTGCCCGCGGTGGTGCTCAACGCGAAGAACGACGCCGAGGAGGCGCAGGTGATCGCCGAGGCCGGCACGCACGGCACGGTCACGGTGTCCACCCAGATGGCCGGGCGCGGCACCGACATCCGGCTCGGCGGCTCCGACGAATCCGACCACGACCGCGTCGCCGAACTGGGTGGGCTGCACGTCGTCGGCACCGGCCGCCACCACACCGAACGGCTGGACAACCAGCTGCGCGGCCGCGCGGGACGCCAGGGCGACCCGGGCTCGTCGGTGTTCTTCTCCAGCTGGGAGGACGACGTCGTCGCAGCCAACCTCGAGCGCAACAAGCTGCCCACCGAAACCGACGGGGACGGGCGGATCGTCAGCACCAAGAGCAGCAGCCTGCTCGAACACGCCCAGCGCGTCGCTGAGGGCCGGCTGCTGGACGTGCACGCCAACACCTGGCGCTACAACCAGCTGATCGCCCAGCAGCGCGCCATCATCGTCGATCGGCGAGACACGTTGCTGCGCACCGCAACCGCGCGCGAAGAACTGGCCGAGCTGGCGTCCGACCGCTACGAGCAATTGTCCGAAGACATCGACGAAGACCGCCTCGAGACGATCTGCCGGCAGATCATGCTGTTCCACCTCGACCGCGGCTGGGCCGACCATCTGGCGTACCTGGCCGACATCCGCGAGAGCATCCACCTGCGCGCGCTGGGCCGGCAGAACCCGCTCGACGAGTTCCACCGGATGGCCGTCGACGCGTTCGCCTCACTGGCGGCCGACGCGATCGAGGCGGCCCAACAGACCTTCGAGACCGCGAACGTCCTCGAAGAGGAGCAAGGGCTGGACCTCTCCAAGCTGGCGCGGCCGACGTCGACGTGGACCTACATGGTCAACGACAACCCGCTGTCCGATGACACTCTGTCCACGCTGAGCCTGCCCGGGGTATTCCGCTAAGGTCACCGCTCATGGAGGCCGAGCTTCCGCCGGATCGGGTGCTGACCGTACCCAACCTGCTCAGTGCCATCCGCCTGGCGCTCATCCCGGTCTTCATCTACCTGCTGCTGGCCACCCACGAGCAGGGCTGGGCGGTGGCGATCCTGATGTTCAGCGGCGCCTCCGACTGGGCCGACGGCAAGATCGCCCGCTCGCTGAACCAGTCGTCGCGGCTGGGTGCCCTGCTGGATCCGGCCGTCGACCGGCTCTACATGGTGGCGGTCCCCGTCACGATGGCGGTGCGTGGGATGGTGCCGTGGTGGTTCGTAGGCACGCTGGTGGCGCGCGACGCGCTGCTGGCCGCGACGCTGCCGCTGCTGCGTAGCCGCGGGCTGTCGGCGCTGCCGGTGAGCTATGTCGGCAAGGCCGCGACGTTCGCGTTGATGTCGGGCTTTCCGCTGGTGCTGCTCGGGCAATGGCCCGCGCTGTGGAGTCGCGTGGTGGGAGACTTCGGGTGGGGCTTTTTGATCTGGGGTTTGTACATGTACCTGTGGGCGTTCGTGCTCTATGCGGTGCAGATGACGCTGGTCGTGCGCCAGCTGCCGAAGGTTGACCATGGCTGAACCCGACCGGCTGCTCGGCGGCTACGACCCGAACGCCGGCTACCGGGCCCACGCGCCTCGGCCCAAGCACATTCCGGTGCCCTCGTTGCTACGCGCGCTGCTCTCGGAGCACCTCGACCCCGGCTACGCCGCGGCCGCCGCCGCACGCTCGGCCAACCCGCCCAGCACGCGGGCCCGGGTGTTCGGCTGGTTCTGGCAGGCCCTGGCCGCGGGGTTGGTCGCCGCGGTGTTCGCCGCCGCGGTCGCCCAGGCCCGCTCGGTTGAGCCCGGGGTGCGCAGCGCCCAGCAGCTGTTGGCCACCAGCGTGCGGTCCACCGAGGCGTCGGCGACGCAGCTGGCCCGACGACGCAGCGTGCTCACCCGGGAACTCGACGACGACCAGCGCCGCGCCCTGGCCAGCGATGCCGAGGGGCAGCGGCTGCTGACCCAGCTCGACACGTTGAGCCTGGCGGCGGCGAGCACCGCCATCATCGGGCCGGGCTTGACCGTGACGATCACCGACCCCGGCGTCAGCCCGAACCTGTCCGACGTCTCCAAGCAGCGGGTCAACGGCAGCCGGCAGATCATCCTCGACCGCGACCTGCAGCTCGTCGTCAACTCGCTGTGGGCCAGCGGCGCCGAGGCCATTTCGGTCGGCGGCGCCCGGATCGGGCCGAACGTGACCATCCGCCAGGCCGGCGGCGCGATCCTGGTGGACAACAACCCCACCGGCAGCCCCTATACGATCCTGGCCGTCGGGCCGCCGCACTCGATGCGCGACGTCTTCGACCACAGCCCCGGCCTGCAGCGGCTGCGGCTGCTGGAGGCCTCCTACGGCGTCGGGGTCACCGTCAATGTGTCCGACGGCCTGTCGCTGCCGGCCGGGTCGGTGCGGGATGTCAAGTTCGCCAAGCAGATTGGGCCTAAGTGAAAGTAGTCTCCCCAGCATGATCGGTATCGCGGCGCTTGCCATCGGCATCGTGCTGGGTCTGGTGTTCCATCCCAACGTGCCCGAGGCCATCCAGCCCTACCTGCCGATCGCGGTGGTCGCCGCCCTCGACGCGGTATTCGGCGGCCTGCGCGCCTACCTCGAGCGGATCTTCGATCCGAAGGTCTTCGTGGTGTCCTTCGTGTTCAACGTGCTGGTGGCCGCCCTCATCGTCTACGTCGGCGACCAACTGGGCGTGGGCACGCAGTTGTCCACGGCGATCATCGTCGTGCTGGGCATCCGGATCTTCGGCAACGCGGCCGCGCTGCGCCGGCGGCTTTTCGGGGCGTGACGGAGACCGGATGAGCGCGAGCCAGGACCCCTTAGCACACGACCCAGCGCACGGCCGGCACGAGCTGCCCGCCGACCAGCCGCGACCCGAGATCGGCCCCGTGCGCGGCGGCGGGCTGGCCGGCCTGCTGCGCGGCGGGCGATCGCGGCTGGGGTTCGGCGCGCTCGCGGTGGTGCTGTGCCTGGTCCTGGGCGTCGCCATCGTCACCCAGGCACGCCAGACCAGATCCGGCGACTCGCTCGATTCTGCCCGCCCCGCGGATCTGCTGGTGCTGCTGGATTCGCTGCGGCAGCGCGAGGCCACGCTCAACAGCGAGGTCACCGACCTGCAGAACACGCTGAACTCGCTGCAGGCCTCGGGCAACACCGACCAGGCCGCCATCCAGAGCGCCCAGGCCAAGCTGGCCGCGCTGTCCATCCTGACCGGGGCGGTGGGCGCCACCGGGCGCGGCGTCACGCTGACGATCGACGATCCCGGGCCAGGGGTGGCACCGGAAGCCATGCTCGACGTGATCAACGAGTTGCGGGCCGCGGGCGCCGAGGCGATCGAGATCAACGACGCGCACGACTCCGTGCGTGTCGGCGTCGACACCTGGGTGGTCGGCGCGCCCGGCGCGTTGACCATCGACAACAAGACGCTGTCGCCGCCGTATTCGATTCTGGCCATTGGTGATCCGCCGACTCTGGCGGCCGCGATGAACATTCCCGGCGGGGCCGAGGACAGCGTCAAACGCGTGGGCGCGCGGATGTCGGTGCAGCAGGCCGACAAGGTGGACGTGACCACCTTGCGGCAACCGAAACCGCACCAATACGCTCAGCCCGTCAAGTGAAACCCCCACCAGAACAGGATCACCGTGAGCGATATCCCCGCCGATCTGCACTACACCGCCGAACACGAGTGGGTTCGCCGCAGCGGGGACGACACCGTGCGCATCGGGATCACCGACTTCGCGCAGTCGGCGCTGGGTGACGTCGTGTTCGTCCAGCTGCCCGACGTCGGCAGCGACGTGGCCGCGGGCGAGTCCTTCGGTGAGGTGGAATCGACGAAGTCGGTGTCGGACCTCTACGCGCCGCTCTCGGGCAAGGTGGTGGCGGTCAACAGCGCTCTGGACAGCAGCCCGCAACTGGTGAACTCGGACCCCTACGGCGAGGGCTGGCTGCTGGATGTCCAGGCCTCCGACGTCGCCGCTTTGGAGTCCGCGGTCTCGGCGTTGCTCGACCCGGAGGCCTACCGCGGCACACTGACCGAATGACGGTTGCTAAGTTTTGCAAGGCGCCTGCCAGCGCCGAGGCCGTGCAGGCCGTCGATCATCCTGCGGTGGGGGGTTCAATGCGGGCCGGTGCGCGGTACGGTCAACGCACCGGCTTTGGAGGGCTCCGAGAGCTTCAGAGGGTTTTCAGAGATCTTTCAGAGGACTTCAGAGCGGTTGACACGGTAGTAATCGGTAAAACAACGCGGAGAATCTAGTTAAGAAGCCGGCCGAGCGGCCCGGTCAGATAACGCCACGAACTTTAGTCACAGGGCCAGAAGGAGCAGCGGGTGACGGACACGGACTCAGGAAGTTCGCAAGACCACACTTCGGAAGAGGTCACGGTAGAGACGACCTCCGTCTTTCGCGCCGACTTCCTCAACGAACTGGATGCCCCGGCACAGGCAGGCACCGAGAGCTCGGTATCCGGGGTCGAAGGACTGCCCGCCGGCTCGGCATTGCTGGTCGTCAAGCGGGGACCCAACGCCGGATCCCGCTTCCTGCTCGACCAGGCCATCACCTCGGCCGGCCGCCACCCCGACAGCGACATCTTCCTCGATGACGTCACCGTGAGCCGCCGCCACGCCGAATTCCGGTTGGAAGGCAACGAGTTCCACGTCGTCGATGTCGGCAGCCTCAACGGCACCTACGTCAACCGCGAGCCGGTGGACTCGGCGGTTCTGGCCAACGGCGACGAAGTGCAGATCGGCAAGTTCCGGTTGGTCTTTTTGACCGGACCCAAGCAAGGCGACGATGACGGGGGATCCGGAGGCTAGTGAGCGCACCCGATAGCCCGGCTCTGGCCGGGATGTCGATCGGGGGGGTCCTCGAGCTGTTGAGGCCGGATTTCCCCGACGTCACCATCTCCAAGATCCGCTTCCTGGAGGCGGAGGGACTGGTGACGCCGCAGCGCGCCGCGTCGGGCTATCGGAGGTTCACCGCGTACGACTGCGCGCGGCTGCGTTTCATCCTCACCGCCCAGCGGGATCACTACCTCCCACTCAAGGTCATCCGCGCCCAGCTGGACGCGCAGCCCGACGGGGAGCTGCCGCCGTTCGGATCGCCTTATGGTGTGCCGCGATTGGTGTCGGTGACCGACACTGGCAACTCTGGGGACGAGTATCAGGCCGAGTCCGACGCGGCGTCCGAGTTCAAGGCGGTGTCGCGGCTGAGCCGCGAAGACGTCCTGGAACGTTCGGGAGTGGACGACCACCTGCTGACGGCGCTGCTCAGGGCGGGGGTGATCACCACCGGGCTGGGCGGATTCTTCGATGAGCACGCGGTGGTGATTCTGCAATGCGCGCGGGCACTGTCCGATTACGGCGTCGAGCCGCGCCACCTGAGGGCCTTCCGGTCCGCGGCCGACCGGCAATCCGACCTGATCGCCCAAATCGCCGGGCCGTTGGTGAAAGCCGGCCGGGCCGGCGCCCGCGACCGCGCCGACGACTTGGCCCGGGAAGTCGCCGCGCTTGCCATCACTTTGCACACCTCGCTGATCAAGTCTGCGGTGCGCGACGTTCTGCATCGCTGAGGATTAGACTTCGTTGGACAGCTTGGTGTTCGGGTGTTCGGCGGCATGGCGGAGGGCAAACACAGATGGGTGAAGTTCGTGTTGTCGGCATTCGTGTCGAGCAGCCGCAGAACCAGCCGGTGCTGTTGCTGCGCGAATCCAACGGCGACCGGTACCTGCCGATCTGGATCGGCCAGTCGGAGGCCGCCGCGATCGCACTGGAGCAGCAGGGCGTCGAGCCGCCCCGCCCACTGACACACGACTTGATCAGAGATCTCATTGCCGCGCTTGGCCATTCGCTCAAAGAGGTTCGGATCGTCGACCTGCAGGAAGGCACGTTCTACGCCGATCTGATCTTCGACCGCGACATCAAGGTCTCGGCACGCCCGTCGGACTCGGTGGCGATCGCCCTGCGCGTCGGCGTGCCGATCTACGTCGAGGAGGCGGTGCTGGCCCAGGCCGGCCTGCTGATCCCCGACGAGAGCGACGAAGAGGGCGAGGGCGCGGTCCGCGAGGACGAGGTGGAGAAGTTCAAGGAGTTCCTGGACAGCGTGTCACCTGACGATTTCAAGGCCACCTAAGTTTGGATGCGGGGGCCCGGGTCAATATCACGGATGCGTCTCATCTAGCACCGGAATGCGACACGCCTGTCGCTTAGCTGCCTCCCGCCCCGGGCGACGGCCATACTTTGATGACGACTTAGGGCACGGCAGCTACCGAACAGCAGTAAGCTTTTCTAGCACTCGGGCCTGACCAAGGGTGGCTGTCCAGGCAGCCAGAGACGCAGCTAGCGACCACAGCGCGATCGGCGAGAGGAACCCACCGTGAGCGAGCAGCCACGTCAAGGTCAATTAGATCTTGGTGACCACGCGGACGGCGCGACCAGCGCCGAGAGTGGCCCCACCGCCGCACCCGTGCAGCCCGGGCTGTTCCCCGACGATTCCGTGCCCGACGAGTTGGTCGGCTACCGCGGGCCAAGCGCCTGCCAGATCGCCGGAATCACGTATCGGCAGCTGGACTACTGGGCGCGTACCTCGCTGGTAGTGCCCTCGATTCGCAGCGCGGCGGGCTCCGGCAGCCAGCGGCTGTACTCGTTCAAGGACATCCTGGTTCTCAAGATCGTCAAGCGCCTGCTCGACACCGGCATCTCGCTGCACAACATCCGCGTCGCCGTCGACCACCTGCGCCAGCGCGGCGTCCAGGACCTGGCGAACATCACGCTGTTCTCCGACGGCACCACGGTGTACGAGTGCACGTCCGCCGAGGAGGTCGTGGACCTGCTGCAGGGCGGGCAGGGCGTCTTCGGCATCGCGGTGTCCGGCGCGATGCGCGAGCTGACCGGCGTCATCGCCGACTTCCACGGCGAGCGCGCCGACGGCGGCGAGTCGATCGCCGCCCCGGAGGACGAGCTGGCGTCCCGGCGCAAGCACCGCGACCGCAAGATCGGCTAACGCAGCCCTCAGAAAACCCCATCGTTTATCGCGGTCGGCGCGGTACGATTTGCGTGTTTCCGCACGGCTTGACGATCCCTCAGCTGGGCGACCGCCGGGTCGTGATGAGCCGGTGGGAGGTGCGGAATGTCGCTCGTAATTGCCGTCCCGGACGTGATTACTGCAGCAGCAACGGATTTGGCGAATATCGGCTCGATAATTTCGGCGGCCGATGCGGCCGCGGCGTCCCCGACGACGGGGATTCTGGCCGCGGCTGAGGATGAGGTGTCGGCGGTCATCGCGCCGCTCTTCTCCAGCCACGGGAAGGCCTTTCAGGCGGTGAGCGCGCGGGCGGCGGTGTTTCATGACCAGTTTGTGCAGACGCTGCTGCGGAGTGCGAGCGCCCTTTCGGGCGCCGAGGCCGCGAATTCAACGTCGCTGCAGAACCTGGAGCGGGATCTGCTGAGCGCGATCAACGCGCCCTCGTTGGCGTTGACCGGGCGCCCGCTGATCGCCCCCGGCGCCCCTGCGAGTCCGTCGACGCCGATGAGTCAGAACTTGCTGGTCAACCCCGGCTTCGAGGTGGCCGACCCGTCGCTGTCGGGCTACAGCGGGGTGACCATTCCGGGCTGGACGGTGAACGGCACCCCGACCGTGATTCCCTACGGCAGCCCGCGCCCATTCTTTCCGTCGCCGTTCGGGTCTCCGTTCCCCGATCTGCCGAAGTTCCTGGGCTTCCCGCAACACGCGCCCTCGGGCGGCGGCAGCAATTTCGCCGGCGGCGGACCCGTGGCCACGTCCACCATCAGCCAAACCGTCAACCTCACCGGAGCGGCTGGAACGCCGTACGTCCTGAGTGCAGACCTCGGCGGCCGCCTGTTGAACCCGTCGTCGGCCTCAGTGCACGTCACCTTCTACAGCTCAACGGGTGCTGAGCTGGGTACCGCCTCGACCGGGTCGGTTTCGCTGCTGGATCGCCTGGGTTTCACCGAGTTACAGGCACGCGAGACCTCCGGGACGATCCCGGGGGGTACCACCTCCGCGGTGGTGACCACGACATTCGTCGACCGCTGCCCGATCCTTGGCCATTACAACGACGCGTACGCCGACAACGTGTCACTGACCGTCGGCAATACAAGTCTTACCCCGGCGCAACTCAAACCACCGACGTCAACTGTCGGCCAAATCGATCATGTGCAACTGATCTACATGGAGAACAAGGGCGTCGGCAACATCATCGGCAGCCCTAACGCGCCGTTCATCAACAGCCTGATCAACAGCCAGGATTACGTGTCCAACTACTACGCGCTGGGCCATCCCAGCGACCCCAACTACTTCCGGATCATGGGCGGCTCGGACTTCGGGCTCGCGTACAACCCCGTCTCGAACGTCATCAACGCACCCAGCCTCATGCAGGAAATGGATACGGCGGGCATCTCGTGGGTCGGCTACGCGCAGGGCATGCCCTTCCCCGGCGCCACGATGTCCTCGGGTACCTACGCCACCGACGCGTTGCCCTTCCTCGAATTCAAATACGTCTTCAACAACAGTCCGACCTACCTGCAGACACACCTGCAGCCGTTGACACAGTTGTCGACCGGTCTGGCGGACCCGACCACCGCCCCGCGATTCGCGTGGATCGCCGCCGACAGCGCCAACAACATGGAAGGGCCGATCAACAGTCCTGCTAGCGCAGCCCGCTGGGCTATCAGCCAGCTGACGAACCATCAGTACAACGTCGCGGCCGGCGACGCGTTCGTCGAGCAACAAGTGCAAACCATCGAGGCGTCGCCGACGTGGAACTCGTCGCAGAGCGACGTCATCTACGTCACGATGGACGAGGACTCCAACAATCTGTCGCTGGGTCTTGGCAACGAAGGCAACCACGTGGTGATGATCGCTATCCCGAATCAGGCCGCTGTGAATGCGGGCATGCAACCCGGCCCCTATGTCGTCAACGGCTACGCCGACGAGTACAGCCTGATGAGCACGATCGAATACAACGTCGGCGTGGCCCCGCTGACTGCCAACGACATGTACGCGCAACCCATGAACGGCTTGTGGAAGTAGTGCTGTTTCGGCCGGAAGGCGAGCTGGCTTCCCGCCCTGAGCACCGCTTCACGACCGTTGACCGGTCATCTTCGAGGAATCTTCATCGCGGACCTTGGTCGGCGCACGCGTAGTTGGCTAATCCTTGGGGTGCGTGCGCGGCGCCGGCATAGGCAGCCGAGTAAACTGGCAAACGCATCGCACTCGCGCGGGAGAGTTCTGTGGCCGCCAGCTACAGACGCCGAAGGAGCAACACCTCTCCGTCAACCTCTCAGGCACCCGGACCGTGCTGGATAACGATGCCTCTGGAAAGCGGCTTTGACCGGGACCGGTCACGAAATACAGCCCGCCGATGGGGAAAGGCGCCCGGTTCACACCGGCGCTGAATCTCTCAGGCACCCGGTATGACGGGTGAAGACAGAGGGAGAGGACACGTGTAGTCCTCTCGCTGTCAGGAGTTCACCATGTCCGACGCTTCAACGTTCGCAGACCGGCACATCGGCCCCGACCAGGATGCTGTCGCCGCCATGCTCGCGGTCATCGGGGTCGACTCGCTCGACGCCCTGGCCGCCAAGGCAGTCCCGACGGGCATCCTGGACAAGCTCACCAACGGTGCCGCACCCGGGCTGGACCGGTTGCCGCCGGCCGCCACCGAGGCCGAGGCACTGGCCGAGCTGGCGGCGCTGGCCGACTCCAACACGGTCGCGGTCTCGATGATCGGGCAGGGCTACTACGACACGCTCACGCCTCCGGTGCTGCTGCGCAACATCATGGAGAACCCGGCCTGGTACACCGCCTATACGCCCTATCAGCCCGAAATCAGTCAGGGCCGGCTGGAAGCGCTGCTGAACTTCCAGACCATGGTCACCGACCTCACCGGCCTCGAGATCGCGAACGCGTCGATGCTCGACGAGGGCACCGCCGCCGCGGAGGCCATGACTCTGCTGCACCGCGCGGCGCGTGGCGGGGCAGCTGGCCGCCTAGTCGTTGACGTCGACGTCTTCGCTCAGACGGCGGCGGTGCTGGCCACCCGCGCCAAACCACTGGGTATCGAAATCGTCACCGTCGATCTGCGGGACGGCCTGCCCGAGGGCGAGTTCTTCGGCGTCGTCACCCAACTGCCCGGGGCCAGCGGCCGGATCACCGACTGGTCGACCCTGGTGTCGCAGGCGCACGAGCGCGGTGCGCTGGTCGCTATCGGCGCGGACCTATTGGCGCTCACGCTGGTCACACCGCCTGGCGAGATCGGCGCCGACGTCGCGTTCGGCACCAGCCAAAGATTCGGCGTGCCAATGGGATTCGGTGGTCCACACGCCGGCTACCTGGCCGTGCACGCCAAGCACGCCCGGCAGTTGCCGGGCCGGCTGGTCGGGGTGTCCGTCGATTCCGACGGCTCGCCGGCCTACCGGCTGGCGCTGCAGACCCGCGAGCAGCACATCCGCCGCGACAAGGCCACCAGCAATATCTGCACCGCGCAGGTGCTGCTGGCGGTGATGGCCGCGATGTATGCGAGCTACCACGGCGCCGACGGGCTGACCGCGATCGCGCGCCGGGTGCACGGGCACGCCGGGGCGATCGCGGCCGGTCTGGGCGATGCGCTGGTGCACGAGGACTACTTCGACACCGTGCTGGCCCGGGTGCCCGGGCGCGCGGACGAGGTGGTCGCCGCGGCGAAGACGAAGGGCGTCAACCTGTGGCGCGTCGACGCCGACCACGTCTCCGTGGCATGCGACGAGGCGACCACCGGGTCGCACGTCAACGCGGTCCTGGACGCCTTCGGGGTAGGAGCGGGCACGCCGGCCGACAGCCAGATCGGCACGCGCACTTCGGAATTCCTGACGCATCCCGCGTTCACCCAGTACCGTACCGAGACGGCGATGATGCGGTATCTGCGAGCGCTGGCGGACAAAGATATCGCCTTGGACCGCAGCATGATTCCGCTCGGCTCCTGCACCATGAAGCTCAACGCCGCGGCCGAGATGGAATCGGTCACCTGGCCCGAATTCGCGCGTCAGCACCCCTTCGCCCCGGCATCCGACACGCCGGGGCTGCGTCGGCTGATCGCCGATCTGGAGGGCTGGCTGGTGGACATCACCGGCTACGACGCCGTCTCCCTGCAGCCCAACGCCGGTTCGCAGGGCGAATACGCCGGCCTGCTGGCGATCCACGACTACCACGAAAGTCGCGGCGAACCGCATCGCGACATCTGCCTGATCCCGTCCAGCGCGCACGGCACCAACGCGGCGTCGGCGGCGCTGGCCGGACTACGGGTGGCCGTCGTGGCCTGCCGCGAGAACGGCGACGTCGACCTCGACGACCTGCGGGCCAAGGTGGCCGAGCACGCGGACCGGCTGGCGGCCTTGATGATCACCTACCCGTCCACGCACGGCGTCTACGAGCACGACATCGCGGACATCTGCGCCGCCGTGCACGACGCCGGCGGTCAGGTCTACATCGACGGCGCCAACCTCAATGCTCTGGTCGGCTTGGCCCGGCCGGGGAAGTTCGGTGGCGACGTCAGCCACCTGAACCTGCACAAGACGTTCTGCATTCCGCACGGCGGCGGCGGCCCGGGCGTCGGTCCGGTAGCGGCGCGTTCGCATCTGGCGCCGTTCCTGCCCGGTCACCCCTACGCGCCGGAGTTGCCCGGTGGTCGGACGGTGTCGTCGGCGCCGTACGGGTCGGCCTCGATCCTGCCGATCACCTGGGCCTACATCCGGATGATGGGCGCCGACGGCCTGCGGGCGGCATCGCTCACCGCGATCGCGTCGGCCAACTACATCGCCCGCCGACTCGACGAATACTTCCCGGTGCTCTACACCGGCGAGAACGGCATGGTCGCCCACGAGTGCATCCTGGACCTGCGGCCGATCACCAAGTCCACCGGCGTCACCGTCGACGATGTCGCAAAACGCCTGGCGGACTTTGGTTTCCATGCTCCGACCATGAGTTTTCCGGTGGCCGGCACGCTGATGGTGGAACCCACCGAGAGCGAGAGCCTGACCGAGGTCGACGCGTTCTGCGACGCGATGATCGCGATCCGCGGCGAGATCGACCGGGTCGGCGCAGGGGAGTGGCCTGTCGAAGACAATCCGCTCCGGGGCGCACCGCACACCGCGGAGTGCCTGCTGGTTTCCGACTGGGACCACCCGTACACCCGCGAAGAAGCGGCCTATCCGCTCGGCAAGGCGTTCCGGCCCAAGGTGTGGCCGCCGGTGCGGCGCATCGACGGGGCGTACGGCGACCGCAACCTGGTGTGCTCCTGCCCGCCGGTGGAGGCTTTCGCCTAAGGTCGCCTAGGCCGCGTGCCGGGCGATGGCGACTCCTACCCGAACCTCGACCTTGCTGATGGTGATGACCGGTGCGCGCGGTGGGGCGCCCGACCGGTATCGGTGGCCCGTGGGTGTGGTGAATTCGGCTGTGTGCGTGTGATTTTCGTCGGTACTGGTACTGACCCGCCAACCGTCGGCTTCTTTGGCGTAGTTGCAGCTCTCGCACGAGCCGAGCCCATTACCCGCCGTGGTCTCACCGCCCTCGGCCCAGGGTTGGGCGTGGTCGCGATGCCGGATCGGTGCATCGCAGTAGGGAGTGCGGCAGCGCTGATCTCGTAGCTCGATAAAGGTGGCCAGGCCACGGGGAAACAGCCGCGCGCGTGACTCCATCGACACCAACGCCCCGGACCGGGGATGCGCATAGAGCCTGCGCAGCGTCGCCCGCGACCTCTCGTCGTCCGCGGCGCGCGCCACCATCGCCCGCGCGACGGCAGCCGGAACGGGGCCATAGCCACCGATGTCGGCCGGCGTGTTGTCGCCGCCCAACAACGTCTCATCGGTCAGGACCAGGTTGACCGCGATCGGCGTCGCAACCTCCGCCGCGCGGCCGGTGATGCGCTCCACCAGCGTGTCGGCCATCACCTGCCCGCGCGAGCGCCCGTCGCCGCGCATGTCCGCTTCGCGCCGCAGCGCCGCATACACCGAGACCCCTTGGGCCACCGGCAACAGCGCGGTCAGATACGTCATGGTGTCCGGTGCCGGCCGAATGGTGACGGTGCGTTCTTCCTCGGCCTTGGCCGCCCTGTCGACGACGGCGTGCGGGTCCAGTCGGTAGGCGATCGCCTTGGCCGCGGCGGCCACCCGAGCATCGCCCATGCCGTCCAGCCCTGCCGGATCACCGCACAACTCCGCATCCAGCGCACGCCGGTCCTCGACGTCCAGGCAGGCGCTTTCGCGCACGATCAGGGTCGCGCGCCACTCCGACAGCGCCCCGGATTCCAGCGCATGCAGCGTATGCGGCATCTCGTGCACCAGCGCCTTGGCGAAGCCCAGATGCCGATTGCCGCGAGCGGGCGAGTCCCGTCGGGCCAGCGCGATCTCGTGGGCCAGACCACGTCCGCGCCGGGCGGCGGGCACGCCGGCCTCCGACTCGGCCGCGCGCCGCGCCAACGCCAGCGCGGCCGCCGCCCGAGCCTGGCCCGCGGCGGCCGCCGACTTGACCCGCTCCAGCTCGGCAATGCGGTCGATCAGCGCGGACTCGCCCGCCGAAGGATCAACCGCTACCAGAACATCGAACATACTTTCGATACTAAATGGCCCCGCCGACAACCACCGCGCGACCGTCGTAGGCCAGATCGAAGGCAGCCTCGCCTGCATGGGCGAGCATGTCGGCCGACATGTGGGTCAGGATGATATGCCGGCTTGCCAACTGGTCGCGGTGGGCGAGCAGGTCAACATGCCGCAGGTGGTATGGCACCGGTTTGTCCCAGTAGTAGGACTCGGCGATCAACAGGTCGCTGTCGGCGGCCAAGTCGATGAGGGTGTCGGTCCACGCGGTGTCGCCGGTGTAGGCGATGGTCCTGCCGGCCACCTCGACGCGCAGCCCCAAAGCGGTGTTGCCCGGCATCCCGTGGTCGACCTCGACGGCTCGCACGACCGCGTCGTCGAGGCACTGCGCCCCAGCGCCGGGCCGCAGCTCGATCACCCCGACCTCGAAACGCCGGCGCACCGTCGAAGATCCGGGGAACATCACCTCCAGCGCCGCGGTGAGTCGATCCGCGGTGCCGACCGGACCGGCAATCGTCAACGGCGCCTCGCGGCGGTTGAACTGGCCATCGAGGATCAGCTGCGGCAGCCCGCCGTAGTGATCGACGTGAAGATGCGAAACGACCACGGCGGCAACCCGATTGGGGTCGATACCTTGGCGTTTGAGCGCGACCAGGCTGGTAGCCCCGCAGTCGAGCAGAATCGGCGCCCGATCACCAGCCTGCACGGCGATGCAGGCCTGCAAACGCCCGCCGCTGCCAAACGCATCACCAGATCCGGCGAAGGTCAGTGTCACACCGCCGTCGCTGGAGCTATCGACCGAGCCCACCACGCCATTAGATCAGCGGCTGACCATGGGCCGAACCGCGGTGCGGCTCAGCTCAGGTACGTGCTGATCGCGTTGGCGAGATCGGGGGTCGCCGACGTCGACAGGTTCTGGTAGCTGCCACCGCTGAGCTGGGCGACAGCTTCCCACGTCGCCCGGTCCGGGTCGCCGCCGAAGTCGATGACGTTGACCGCGACCGGCCTGGCCGGATCGACGCTGCGCTTGATGAACTCCTGCAGCCCCGGCCCGTCCAGGGTCTGGTCCGTGTGGGGTCCCGCCGTGATCACCAGTATCGAATTCGCTTGGCCTGCACGGTAGTTGGCAACCATGTCGCCGTACACGATGCGCAGCGTGGTAAACGACACGGCACCACCGTTGGAGGAATACTGCTTATCCAGCGCGCCCAGCAGGGCGGCCGAGCGCGGCTGGCCGTTGACCGGGTCCGTCAGCGGCCCAGCAGCCACCTCCGCCCGGCTTTCGTGGCCGTCGAAGGTCCACAGCCCCAGCACCGAGTTCGGCGGCAGCGCCTTGATCCGATCCTGCAGCGCCGCGATCACGTTGGCCAGCCGGGTCTTTCCGCCGTCATCGGCGGGCAGCGACTGGTCGAGCATGATGGTCGACGCCACCCCGTTCGACGGCGCGCTCATGGCGTCGGCCAGGGTGGCGCGCAGCGCATCGT
The DNA here is from genome assembly GCA_963758775.1 of uncultured Actinomycetota bacterium. Classification (GTDB taxonomy): domain Bacteria; phylum Actinomycetota; class Actinomycetes; order Mycobacteriales; family Mycobacteriaceae; genus Mycobacterium. The sequence goes on along the minus strand of CAVWWU010000003.1, from coordinate 114,197 downwards.
CACCCACCGACAAGGTGGAGGACAACGCCGCGAAGCTGGTGACCGCGCTGCTCGGCGGTTTGACGCCGTTCACCCGGAAGCCGGCCTTGGCCAGTTTGGCCAACTGCTCCGGCTTGCGCAGGTAGCGGGCGAACTCGCTGGCCGCCTCGCTCTGCTCCTTCGACAGCCACGACCCGCTCAGCAGCACGGTGGGGTAGTCGGCGAGGGGCACCGGACCGGACGGCTGCCAGGAAGCCAACGCGCCCTTGGCATCCTGCAGCGACTGACCGCGCTCGAAGAGCTGCTGCTCGGTGGTCACCACCGCGTGCACGGGCGCCGCGGCAGCGTCACCGGGCTTGACCAACGCGTTCATCGCCTCGGTCAGCGTGTTGTCCGCCAGTTTGGGTTGCGCCCCGACCAGGGTCCGCACCGCCCCGACGCCCTGGGTGGGCGGTGCGCCCGCGGGCACCGACGCGGACGCCACCGCCTCGCCGGCCAGCAGCGTCGCGTCGGCGTTGCCCTTGCTCGGCAGCGCAAGTCGCAGTGAGCCCCAGGCCGGTAAGTTCATGCCGCCCAACGAATTCGGATTGGTTTGCAGCCCCGTCAGGGCGGCCCAGTTCTGGTTGCCCAGCGCCGGCTGCAATTCCGGCCGCACCGCGAGCAGTACCGGCGATGTCACCAGCGAACGGCTGTCGGTGATCGCCTTCTGGCCGGAGGCCGCCGAAAGGCGGGCCGCCGAGATCGAGCTGCCCGGTATCCACAGCGCCGGCTGGCCGCCCAGTTCGGCGGGCCACTTGTTGGCCAGTCCGTTCAGAACGGCATCGGAGCCGGCCGGTTTGATACTGACCGACATGCAGCGATCGCCGACCGGCCCGGCCGACGTGTTGAAGCCGTCGACGAACTCTTGCAGGTGATCGGCGATCGACGGGTCCGCGACGACGGCGACCGTCTCGTTGCCGCCCACGCAGCGCACCGCGGCCGTGTGCCCGCGATGGGACAACGCGTCGCCGAAGAAACTCCACACGATCACCGTGCCCACCACGACCACGACCGCGACCAGGGCCGCGATCAAGCCGACGCTGACTCCGCGCCTCCCGCTGGTGCTGCGATGGCCGGCCTGCCAGGCGGCGAATCGCTGCGACGGCTTCACCGGTGGCGCGGGCGGCTCCGTCGTGACGGCACCGACCTGCCGTGGCGGGAAGTCCGGGTATTCCGGATCCTCATGCTCGGTCTCGGTGGCGAACACCCCGCCCGCGTCGTCGGCCGGAGGCTCGACGTCAGCCGGGCTGGCGTCGGCGTTCGCGGGGGCGGCTTTTGCCGATAATGCCTCGACGGACAGCGCCCCGGAATCTTCCGGAGCTGGCTCCCTGCCGTCGGGCTTTCTGTGCCTACCCATGCCCGCTGTCTTTCCGCCGAATCAATCCGCGATCAGGCACCGGCCCGGGCTTTGGCTTCACGACGACGGCGGTGCAGGATCGGCTCGGTGTACCCGTTGGGCTGCTGCCCTCCGGACAGGATCAGCTCCTGCGCGGCCAGGAACGCGATGCTGTCGTCGAAATTGGGCGCCAGCGGCAGGTAGTCGGAGTCGCCCTCGTTCTGCTTGTCCACCAACGGCGCCATCCGCTCCAGGCTGGCCCGGACGTCCTCGTTGGTGATGACGCCGTGCCGCAGCCAGTTGGCCAGCAGCTGGCTGGAGATCCGCAGGGTGGCGCGGTCTTCCATGAGCGCCACGTTGTGGATGTCGGGCACCTTCGAGCAGCCGACGCCCTGGTCGATCCAACGCACCACGTAGCCCAGGATGGACTGGCAGTTGTTGTCGACCTCCTCGCGGATCTCCTCGGAGGCCCAGGCCAGTTCCTTGGCCAGCGGAATGGTCAGCAGCTCGTCGATCGTGGTGCGGTTCTGGCCCAGCAGCTCCTGCTGGACCGCGGCGACGTCGACGAAGTGGTAGTGCATCGCGTGCAGGGTGGCCGCGGTGGGCGAGGGCACCCAGGCGGTGCTGGCGCCGGCGCGCGGCTGGGCGATCTTCTGCTCGACCATGTCGGCCATCAGCTCGGTCATGGCCCACATGCCCTTGCCGATCTGGGCTCGGCCGATGAACCCGGCGTTCAGGCCGGAGTCGACGTTGTGGTCCTCGTAGGCGAGGATCCAGGGCTGGCTCTTCATGGTGCCCTTGCGCACCATCGGGCCGGCTTCCATCGAGGTGTGGATCTCGTCGCCGGTGCGGTCCAGGAACCCGGTGTTGATGAACACCACGCGGTCGGCGGCAGCCTTGATGCACGCCCGCAGGTTCACCGTGGTGCGGCGCTCCTCGTCCATGATGCCGACCTTCAAGGTGCCCTGCGGCAACCCCAGCACGTCCTCCACGTGGCTGAACAGCTCGCAGGTGAACGCCACCTCGTCGGGCCCGTGCATCTTGGGCTTGACGATGTAGATCGAGCCGGTCCGGCTGTTGACCAGCGGCCCGTTTCCGTCGGATTCCTTGAGCCCGTGGATCGCGCTCACTCCGGTGAGCAGGGCGTCCATGATGCCCTCATAAATCTCGTTGCCGTCGGCATCGACGATGGCGTCGTTCGTCATCAGGTGACCGACGTTGCGCACGAACATCAGGCTGCGGCCCGGCAGGGTGAACTCGGAGCCGTCGGGCGCGGTGTAGCTGCGGTCCTTGTTGAGCGTCCGGGTGAAGGTCTTGCCGTCCTTGCCGACCTCTTCGGAAAGGTCGCCCCGGTTCAAGCCGAGCCAGTTGCGGTAGCCGAGCACTTTGTCGTCGGCGTCGACGGCGGCCACGGAGTCCTCGAAGTCCATGATGGTGGTGATCGCCGATTCCAGGACCACGTCCTTGACGCCCGCGCGGTCGGTCTTGCCGATCGGGGACTCCGGGTCGATCAGGATCTCGATGTGCAGACCGTGGTTGACCAGCAGCACGGACCAGCTGGAGGAGCCCAGCTCACCGGTGTACCCGATGAACTGCTCAGGAGAGGCAAGCCCGGTGGACTCGTCGCCCTGCGCGACCGCCAGCTGCCCGTCCTCGATCGTGATAGCGGTGGCGTTGGACCACGAGCCCGACGCCAGCGGCACCGCGCCGTCCAGGAACTTGCGCGCATAGGCGATTACCTTGTCGCCGCGCACCTTGTTGTAGCTCGAGCCTTTGTCGGCGCCGTCCTTTTCCGGGATGGCGTCGGTGCCGTAGAGGGCGTCGTACAGCGAGCCCCAGCGCGCGTTGGCGGCGTTCAAGGCAAATCGCGCGTTGAGCACCGGCACCACCAGCTGCGGACCCGCCATGGACTTGATCTCGTCGTCGACCCCGGACGTGGTGATGGTGAAGGCTTCGGGTTCGGGTTGCAGATAGCCGATTTCGGTGAGGAACTGCCGGTATTCGTCGGCGTCGACGGGCGCGATTACGCGCTGCTTGTGCCACCGGTCGATCTGGGCCTGCAACTCGTCACGACGGTTCAGCAAATCCTGGTTCCGCGGGGTGAGGTCGGTGACGACCTTGTCGACTCCCGCCCAGAAGGTGTCCGGGTCGATATCGGTGCCAGGTAACGCCTCTTTGTTCACGAAATCGTAGAGCACCCGGGCGATGCGCAGGTTGCCCACCGACACGCGATCGGTCATAGTTCTCCTCCATTTTTGCCTCACCGGCAATTGCTCCAGCGTACCGACCAGCAGCCCGGAGAGCCTAAACGCCCAAGCGCCAACAACGCGCCGACGGCTGCTCGCAATGCGGCGGCACGAAAAGTGCCTCTAGTGAACTACCACGCGGTCGCGGCAATTCCGAGTCGTTTACCCGCCGCTGGTGATCTTACGGGCTAGCCGTCGCGCATCGCGCCGACCAAGTCCTCCACCAGGTCCTCCATCGCCACCATCGCGACCGGCGACTCGCCATCGGTGCCGCCGGCGGTGACCAGTGCCAGATGGCTATTGCTGCGCCGCATCCGGGACAGCGCATCGGCCAGCGGCAGGGACTCGGGCACCCGCGGCAGGGGACGAACCAGCGCCAGGTCGATCACTGTCGTCGGGTCGTCGCCCAGCCTCAGCACGTCCTTGATGTGCAGGTATCCGATGTATTGAACACTGGGGCCGCCGGGGCCCACCACCGGAAACCGCGAGTAGCCGGTCTCGGCCAGGGCCTGTTCGACGGCGCCGACGGTCGGCCCGACGGTTTCGGAACCCGCTTGCACCGCCCGGATGCCGGCCAGCGGCCGGGCGACATCGGCGACCGTCCTGGTGCGGATCTGCAGCGCGCGGGTTAGCCGGGTGTGCTCCTCCTGGTCCAGCAGACCCTCGGATACCGACTCGGCGATCAGCGCGGCCAGCTGGGTCGTGGAGACCGCACTGTCCAGCTCGCTTTTCGGCTCCACCCGCAGCGCGCGCAACACCGCGTTGGCGCACTTGTTGTAGAACACGATGAACGGCCGGGCGACCCGCACATAGGCCAGATAGGGCGGCACCAGCAGCATCGCCGTGCGCTCCGGGCCGGCCAGGGCGATGTTCTTCGGCACCATCTCACCGAGCAGCACATGCAGGGTCACCACGATCGCCAGCGCGATCGCGAACGCCAGCGTGTGCGCCAGCGCCGGGTGCATCGCGGTCAGCTCGAACGACTCGCGTAGCAGGTCGGCCACCGCCTGCTCGCCGATCCGGCCGAGCAGCAGGGAGGCCACCGTGACGCCCAGCTGCGCGCCCGCCAGCATCGACGAGAGCTGCTCACCGGCCCGGATCACGGTCACCGCCCGGGCCTTGCCCTGCTCCGCCAGCGCCTGAAGGCGGTCGCGACGGGCCGAGATCAGCGCGAACTCGGCGCCGACGAAGAACGCGTTGGCCGCGATCAGCAGGATCGCCGCCAGCACTCCCAACGCCTCGTGCATCAGCGGCTCAGCTCCGAGTCGGCTTCGTCATGGCTTTCCGGTCGGGCGCCGAGCTCGGTCAGCTCGAGCAGATCGATCCGGCGCCCATCCATCTGCACGACCGTCGCCTGCCAGCGCATGGACTCGTCGGGCAGGCCGTCGGCATCCAGCGCGGGCAGCTCGACCGTCTCGCCGACCTCCGGGATGTGGCCGAGCTGCTCGAGCACCAGGCCGCCGATCGTCTCGTATTCGCCATCGGGGCCCCGGTATCCGGTCTCGGCGGACACCTCGTCGATGCGCAGCAGGCCCGACACCCGCCATCCGTCGCCGGCGGCCACCACGTCCGGCGTGGCGTCGTCGTGCTCGTCACGCACGTCACCGACGATCTCCTCGATCAGGTCCTCGATGGTCACCATGCCCGCGGTGCCGCCGTACTCGTCGACGACCAGCACCGTCTGCAACGGGTTGGCGCGGATCTCGGCCATCACCGCGTCGCCGTCCAGCGTCGAGGGCACCACCGGAACCGGCTTGACCACGGTGGTGAGCAGCGTGCTCGCCCGGTCGGCCGGAGGAATCGCGAACACCTGCTTGACGTGCACGATGCCGACGGTCGAGTCGAGATCGCCGTCGACGAGGGGGAATCGGGAGAACCCGGACTCCGCGGCGGCCGCGACCAGGTCGGCGACCGTGTCGTCGGTCTGCAACGCCACCACCTCGGTTCGCGGCGTCATCAGTTCCTCGGCGGTCAGGTTGCCGAACTGCAGCGATCGCCGCACCAGGGATGCGGTGGCCAAGTCGAGGGAACCGCTGCGGGCCGAGGTCCGGACCAGCGACAGCAACTCCTGCGCCGAGCGCGCCGAGCGCAGTTCCTCCGCCGGCTCGATGCCCAGGCGCCGCACGATCCAGTTCGCCGCTCCGTTGGTGGCCCGGATGGCCGGAGTGAGCAGCGCCGAGAACAGCATTTGCGCGCCGACCACGGCGCGGGCGGCGCGCAGGGGACGCGCCATCGCCAGATATTTCGGCACCAGCTCGCCGAACACCATCGACACCGAGGTGACGACCACCAGCGCCATCACCGCGGTGATCGCGTCGGCCACCGAGTCGGAGACGCCGATCGCGTCGAACCAGGGATGCGGCAGGTCGGCCACCAGCGGGTCGGTCAGGTAGCCGGTGACCAGCGTGGTGATCGAGATGCCCAGCTGCGCACCCGACAGCTGAAACGACAGCCGCCGCTGAGCACGCTGGATCAACCTGTCACGGCGCTTGCCGCTGCGGGCGTTGGCCTCAACGGTGCTGCGGTCCAGCGCCGTCAGCGCGAATTCGGCGGCGACGAACAGTGCATTCCCGAAGATGAGCACCACGATGGCCAGCACGCTGACGGTGGTGATGGACAAGCTCACGGCCGGCCCCGGACGGGTGCCTGCGGCACGTCATCCCTTTCGCTCGATTCCAGCCAACATGCTAGCGAAGTGTTTGCCCAGACCTTCGGCGCCGCACGGGGAGCGATGTCACCAACCGGTGGGCAGCGGATGCCCCTCGGCGTAGCCGGCCGGCGACTGGATGCCGAGGACGGCCCGCTCGTGCAGTTCGGCCAGTGTCGAGGCGCCGACATACGTGCAGGTGCTGCGCACGCCGGAGGTGATGTGGTCGAGCAGGTCCTCCACACCGCCGCGATCCGGGTCCAGCCCCATCCGGGCCGTCGAGATGCCTTCCTCGAACAGCGCCTTGCGGGCGCGGTCGAACGCGGTGTCGACGGCGGTGCGCGCGACCACCGCCCGCTTGGAGGCCATGCCGTAGCTCTCCTTGTACGCTCGGTCGTCGCGGTCGCGCATCAGGTCGCCCGGGGACTCGTAGGTACCGGCGAACCAGGAGCCGATCATCACGTTCGACGCCCCTGCTGCCAGCGCCAGCGCCACGTCGCGCGGATGGCGGATGCCGCCGTCGGCCCACACATTGCCACCGAGTTCCCTTGCCGCAGAGGCACATTCGAGCACCGCGGAGAATTGCGGCCGGCCGACCCCGGTCATCATACGGGTGGTGCACATGGCGCCCGGGCCGACACCCACCTTGACGATGGTGGCCCCGGCGCCGAGCAGGTCCCGCGTGCCCTCGGCCGACACGACGTTGCCCGCGGCCAGCGGCACGCCCAGGTCGAGCGCGGCCACCGCCTTGATCGCGGCCAGCGTCTTGGCCTGATGGCCGTGGGCGGTGTCGATAACGAGCACGTCGACGCCGGCTTCGACCAGGGAACGCGCCTTGGCACCCGCATCCCCGCTGATGCCGACGGCGGCGCCCACCCGCAGTCGCCCGCTCGCGTCGGTGGCCGGGGTGTACAGGCCGGCGCGAATGGCCCCGGTGCGGGTGAGCACGCCGGCCAGGGTGCCGTCCGCGTTGGTCACCACGGCGACCCCGGTCGGCGCATGCTCGAGCAGGTCGAAGATCTTGCGCGGCTCGGTGCCCACCGGGGCGGTGACGAAGTCGGTGATCGCGACGTCGCGCACGCGGCTGAAGCGGTCCACGCCCAGGCAGCTGGATTCGCTGACCAAACCGATGGGCCGGCCCTCGAAGAGCACCACCGCCACACCGTGGGCGCGTTTGTGGATCAGCGCGGTCGCGTCCGACACCGAGTCGTCGGGCTCGAGCACCACCGGGGTGTCCAAAACCAGGTCACGGCCTTTGACGAACTCCACCGTCTGCTGCACCGCGGTGATCGGAAGGTCTTGCGGCAGAATGACAATGCCGCCACGGCGGGCGATCGTCTCGGCCATCCGCCGGCCGGCCACCGCGGTCATGTTGGCCACCACCACCGGGATGGTGGTCCCCGAGCCGTCGCCGGTGGACAGGTCCACATCGAACCGGGAGGCGACATCGGACCGGTTGGGCACGATGAAGACATCGTTGTAGGTCAGGTCGTACCCGGGCTGATGCCCGTTCAGGAACCTCATCGCTGTCGGCTTGCCCCCTTAACTAGGCCGGCACTTCGCTGCGGTCCCCGCTCCACAGCGTGTGGAACTTCTTGCTCGGGTCCTCGTCGGTGCGCCCGTAGGTGTGCGCCCCGAAGAAGTCGCGCAAACCCTGGGTCAGCGCGGCGGGCAACCGCTCGGTGCGCAGCGCGTCGTAGTACGACAGCGCCGAGGAGAAGCCCGGAATCGGGATACCCAGTTGGGTGGCCGTCACCACGACCCGACGCCAGCCGTCGATGGCCGCCTCGATCGCGCTGCGGAAGTACGGCGCCACGATCAGGGTCGCCAGGTCCGGGTCGGAGTCGTACGCCTCCTTGATCCGGTTGAGGAACTTGGCCCGGATGATGCAGCCGCCGCGCCAGATGGTGGCCAAATCGCCGGGCGTGATGCCCCAGTCGTATTCGGCGCTGCCGGCCTGAATCTGGTTGAACCCCTGGGCGTAGGCGATGATCTTCGACGCGTACAGCGCCTGGCGGACGTCCTCGATGAATTGCGCCGTATCGGCGGGCTTGGCGCCCAGGTCACCCGAGGCCAGGCCCGTCGTGGCCTTGCGCTGGGCCACCGAACCCGACAGCGCGCGGGCGAAGACGGCCTCGGCGATGCCGGTCACCGGCACGCCCAGGTCCAGCGCCGACTTCACGGTCCAGCGACCGGTGCCCTTCTGCTCGGCTTCGTCGAGGATGACGTCCACCAGCGGCTTGTCGGTCTTGGCGTCGGTTTGGCGCAGCACCTCGGCGGTGATCTCGATCAGGTAGCTGTCCAGGTCGCCCTTGTTCCACTCGGCGAACACGTCGGCGATCTCGGGCGCGGACTTGCCGAGCCCGTCGCGCAACAGCTGGTAGGCCTCCCCGATGAGCTGCATGTCGGAGTACTCGATGCCGTTGTGCACCATCTTGACGAAGTGCCCGGAGCCGTCGGGCCCGATGTGGGTGCAGCAGGGCACGCCGTCGACGTGCGCGGAGATCTCCTCGAGCAGCGGGCCCAGGGACTTGTACGACTCGGCCGGGCCGCCCGGCATGATCGACGGCCCGTTCAGCGCGCCTTCCTCGCCACCCGAGATGCCGGCGCCGACGAAGTGGAGGCCGCGCTCGCGGATCGCCTTCTCGCGACGGATGGTGTCGGTGTAGAGCGCGTTGCCGCCGTCGATGATGATGTCGCCTTCTTCCATGGCGTCGGCGAGCTCGTTGATGACGGCATCGGTGGGGTCGCCGGCCTTGACCATGATGATCACGCGGCGCGGCTTCTCCAGCGCGTCCAGGAATTCTTCGATGCTCTCCGAGCGGACGAACTTGCCTTCGTCACCGTGCTCCTCGAGCAGCGCATCGGTCTTGGCGATCGACCGGTTGTGCAGCGCCACCGTGTAACCGTGGTGGGCGAAATTGCGGGCGAGGTTCGACCCCATCACAGCCAGACCCGTGACGCCGATCTGCGCGGTCCCAGTCTTCGACTCCGAACTCATCTCTCGCCTCTCAGGTTGCAGAACACGCTGTCGGATCACACTGTGGCACAGCTGACTCCGCGCGGCATTCCAGGGTGTGGGCCCAGCCGAGGCTAGAGGTTGAACAGCCGCCGCAGCTCGGTGAGCCACGGGACGGCCACCGCCACGGTGGGCACCACGAATACGCCGACCGCGGCCAGGTATGCGGCCGCCGCCAGCACCGCGCTGTTGCCCCGCCCGGACAGCCGGCGCACCCGCAGCACGGTGCTGGGCCCGTTGGCGGCCAGCGCGCCGGACGGCGCCCGGCCGGACGCGCAGGCGACCAGCGCGCGGGCCAGGGGAGTGCGCCCGGTGGCGCGCACGGCGGCGTCGTCGGCGAGCAGTTCGACCAGTAGCTGCACCGCGCGCAACGCGTTGGCGCTGCGCACGATTCGCGGGAAGGCGGCGTGCGCCGCGGTGAAGGCCTCGAGGACCAGGTCGTGGCGGGCGCGCAGGTGGGCCCGCTCGTGGGTGAGGATGGCCGAGACTTCGGCGTCGGTCAGCGTGCTCAGCGTTCCCTCGCTGACCACCACGCGGCTGCGCACGCCCGGCAGGCAATAGGCCAGCGGTTGCGGCACGTCCAGGACGCGCAGGTCGCGCGTGTTTGCGCACGCGTCGACCAGGGCCCCCTCGTGGCCGACCCCGACCAGGTCCACGACCATGCGGTGGTGGGCCCGTCGCCGCCGGTTGGCGACGGCCACGCGTGCCAGCGCCACCATCAGCCGGACCCCGATCAGCACGGTCAGCGCGAAGACCGCGATGTAGGCCGCCCACAGCGGCCAGCCGAGCCGGTCGGCCGCGCCGACGATGCTGGCGGTGGGCCGCCCGTCGCGCCCGGGCATGAGGACCCGGGTGGCGATCGCGATGCCCGCGCTAAAAGCCGAGAAGACGGCGGCCAGCGCGACGGCCTGCCACAACACCATCGCGGCGCGGGGAGCGCGCAACGGCCACGTCGCGCGTGCTAACAGGGCCGGTACAGGACCAACCAGCAGCACCGCGAGGATGGTGAAGACCAGCGCGGACACGCCGCAATTCTCCCTTACTCCTCCGCAGTAACGCCAGCTGACGGCGTATTGCGTTGAGTCGCTTCCAATTCCGCAAGTGCGCGGCGCAGCGCATCGGCCTCGTCGGCGCCAACCCGTTCGACGAAGTGCACCAGTGCGGCCTGCCTGCTTCCGGAGTCCTCGGCTTGCGCCAGCGCGTCGACCATCAGCCCGGCGACCAGTTCGTCGCGGCCGTGCACGGGGGCGTAGCGGTGGGCCCGGTCGTCGCGGAGTTGGGAGACCAGGTTCTTCTTCGCCAGCCGCTGCAGCACGGTCATGATCGTGGTGTAGGCCAGGTCGCGTCGCGCCGAGAGTGCTTCATGGACCTGACGGACGGTTTGCGGTTCCGGCGCGGACCAGAGGTGATCCATCACGGCGCGTTCCAGGTCGCCGAGGCGCGTCAGCTTGGCCATAGTTCTTCCATCTCCCGAGTTGAAAACCAGCGTACTCCGGCTTACTACGGACCGTCGTATGTCGTGCAGGTCGGTTCCAGTCATGCGCCGCTCTCAGATGCTTGCAATCTTAGGGCAGCCTTGCCTATGCTAATCGTGGTCGAGCGACAATGACCGCGGAGGAGTCCCGAGGGCTGCGGTGACCCCCGGTCTACTCGATCGGCGAGCCCCGTGCCGTGCAGCACGGGGCTCGCCTGTTTCTGGAGCCCGATGGTGTAAACACAAGGACGTGCAATCGCCCGACCCCGTCCTTCCACCCAATTTCACCGCGCCGTTCGACCAGGAGTTGGGGCTGCAGTTCACCGAACTCAGCCCAGACGGCGCCCGCGCTCAGCTGGAGGTCACGCCCAAGCTGCTGCAGCCGATGGGCCTGGTGCACGGCGGTGTCTACTGCTCGATGATCGAGAGTATGGCCAGCGTCGCGGCGTACGCCTGGCTGAACAACCGCGGGGACGGTGGCAACGTCGTAGGAGTCAACAACAACACCGACTTTCTGCGCTCCATCGGCTCGGGAATGGCCTACGGAACCGCAGAGCCGATCCACCGCGGGCGGCGCCAGCAGCTGTGGCTGGTAACCATCACCGACGACAACGACCGCGTGGTGGCGCGGGGCCAGGTGCGGCTGCAGAACCTCGAGACTTAGCTGGCGACCCTGGTCGTCGCCGAATCTCGTGCCTCGGCCGCCAGTTCGGCAAGCTGTTCGAGCCTGGTTCGGGCAAACGCCTGCTGTTCGGTGATCGTGAGCTGGCCGCGGTGGGTGCTGAGGAACGTCACCGTCCAGGACAGCAGCGTGCTGACCTTGGTCTTGAAGCCCACCAGGTACACCAGGTGCAGCACCAACCAGGCGAGCCAGGCGATGAAGCCGCTGAATTCCAGCGGACCGATCTTGGCCAGCGCGGAGAACCTCGACACCGTCGCCATGGAGCCCTTGTCGAAGTATTGGAACGGCTCGCGGGCGGCGGGATCGGCGCCGGCGAGTTCGGCTTTGACGGTCTTCGCGACGTACTTCGCACCCTGAATGGCGCCCTGCGCCACTCCCGGCACGCCCTCGACGGCGGCCATGTCACCCACGACGAACACGTTGGGATGCCCGGGGATCGACAGGTCGGGTCGCACCTGGACCCGGCCGGACCGGTCCAGCTCGGTCGAGGATTGTTCGGCGAGGTCGCGGCCCAGCCGGCTGGCCTGGACGCCGGCGGACCACACCTTGCAGGCCGATTCGATGCGCCGTTCGGTGCCGTCGGGGTCCTTGACGGTGATGCCGGTGCGGTCGACGTTGGTGACCATCGCGTTCAGCTGGACCTCTACGCCCATCTTTTCCAGCCGCGCGGCCGCCCGCTGGCCGAGCTTCTCGCCCATCGAGGGCAGCACCGCCGGGGCTGCGTCGAGCAGGACCACCCGCGCCTTGGTCGAGTCGATGCGCCGGAAGGCGCCCTTGAGCGTGTGGTCGGCCAGCTCGCAGATCTGCCCGGCCATCTCGACCCCGGTGGGGCCGGCCCCGACCACGGTGAACGTCAGCAGCCGCTCGCGGCGCTCGGGGTCGCTGGATCGCTCGGCCGCTTCGAAGGCGCTCAGGATCCGGCCGCGCAACTCCAGCGCGTCGTCGATGGACTTCATGCCGGGCGCGAACTCGGCGAACTGGTCGTTGCCGAAGTAGGACTGCCCGGCACCCGCGGCGACGATCAGGGTGTCGTAGGGCGTCTCGTAGGAGTGGTCGAGCAGTTCGGAGACGACGCGCCGGTTGGCCAGATCGATGTGCGTGACGTTGCCCAGCAGCACCTCGACGTTGCGCTGCCGGCGCAGGACGACGCGGGTGGCCGGGGCGATCTCGCCCTCCGACAGGATGCCGGTGGCCACCTGGTACAGCAAAGGCTGGAAGAGGTGGTGCGAGGTGCGCGCGATCAGCTTGATGTCGACGTCGGCGTGCTTGAGTTTCTTTGCCGCGTTGAGGCCGCCGAACCCCGAGCCGATGATGACCACCCGGTGACGGCGCGGCGCTTCAGCAGTGGCTTCGGGTTGGGTGTTCATGTTCGGCTGCTCCTGACGAGGTCTCCTCGACGCGTGAGATTCAGTTAGCTGGAGACCCCGTCCAGCCTAGTCATCCGCGGTCGGAAACCCCAGCCGCGAGCATGTGTCATCAACCACAAGCCGCAGGCCCGGAGGCCTGCGTTACACCCCGAGCAGCGGGCGCAGCTCCTCGGCGACGGCGGTGATCACACCCGGTGTGTGGCCGTTGGGCAGGTTGAGGATGACCCCGCCGATACCTGCGTCGAGGACCTTCTTCTGCACCTGCTCGGCGATCTGCGCCGGGCTGCCCGCCGCCATCCGCTTGCTCACGTTGTCGGGCAGGCTCGCGGGATCGAGGTTCTCGTCGACGATCACGGTCAGCATCACGCTCGTCTCCAGCGTCGCGGGGTCGCGGCCGGCCTCCTCGCAGCGGGCGGCGACGGCGTCCAGCTTGCGCGGGAGTTCGTCAAACGCCGCGATGACGTTGAGATGGTCGGCGAAACGGGCGGCGATCGCGAAGGTCTTCTTCTCGCCGCTGCCGCCGATCATGATCGGGACCCGGTCGCGGTAGCGCGGCTCCGCCATGGCCTGGTCGGCGGTGTACCAATCCCCGGAGAACGTGGGCCGCTCGCCTTTGATCATCGGGTCCAGGATCTGCAGCGCCTCGTCCAGCCGCTTGAAGCGGTCGGTGAAGGTGCCGAACTCGAAACCCAGCTGCTGGTGTTCGAGCTCGTACCAGCCGGCCCCGATACCCAGGATCGCCCTACCGCCGCTCACCACATCGAGCGTGGTGATGACCTTGCCCAGCAGCGTGGGGTTGCGGTAGGTGTTGCCGGTCACCAGCGTGCCCAACTGCAGACGCTCGGTGGCGGTCGCCAGCGCGCCCAGGGCGGTGTAGGCCTCCAGCATCGGCTGGTCCGGCGTCCCCAGCATCGGCAGTTGGTAGAAGTGGTCCATCACGAACAGCGAGTCGTAGCCCGCCGCTTCGGCCTCTTGGGCCTGGGCGATCACCGTCGGGAACAGCTTTTCCACACCGGTGCCGTAGGAGAAATTGGGGATCTGGTATCCCAGCCGAATAGTCACGGTCTCCACCGTAGCTTTCGGAGGGCGAAAGACGACCTGGAAAGAACGGGCTCAGGCGAACTGGGCCAGCGCGCCGTGGCTGACGTGCAGCGTCTGGCCGGTGATGTGCCGGGCCGCCGACGAGGTCAAAAAGACTGCGAGCCGGGCGATCTCGGCCGCGACGGACGGCGGAGTGCGGGACAGGCCGTCGTAGCCCGGCTGCACGCTGCGCCCGCCGGCGACGACGTTGACCGTGATGCCACGAGTCCCGTAGATGCCCGCCTGCCCGGCGACCCAGTTCGACAGGGCCGCCTTGATCGCGGCGTCGACGCTGCCGGCGGCCGGGTTCTCGGGCATCACGCTGATGATCGAGCCACCCGAGCGCAGGTAGTCGCCCAGGGCCTGCACGGTCAGCACTGCCGAGAGCACAGTCGCGTCCAGCGTGTTGCGCCATGCGTTGGCGGTGTCGGACAGCGAGTAGGTGCGCGGGTCCCCGGCGTCGAAGCTCGGCGCGGGCACGTTGACGATGGTGTCCAGATGGTGGGGGAACAGCCCGCGAACTTCGCTGAGGCTGGCCGGGTCGGTGGTGTCGCACACGATGGCGTCGACGTCCAGCTCTTTGGCGTTGACCTCGAGGTCGCCGCGACGGGCGCCTGCCAGGACCACCTTGTGGCCGTCATCGCGGAAGCCTTCGGCTACTACACGCCCCAGGTCGGTATCGCCGCCGGTGACCAAGACCTCCACTGCCAGACCTCCTCGTGTTGAACCTCCCGCCCAGATCCTGGCGTTACCAGCGCTTTCGCGGAGCACGAGAGCAACGTTGCCGGGGATCTAAGCGTGTGATGGCTTCAATCGTCGTCGATGTTACTGGACAGTAGTTATTTAGGGAAATCTTAATTGGCGCGATTCGCCCACCAATTTCGTAAATATTCGGCAGCGGGACCCGGATAGGGTTTCACCCATGCGTCGAGTGCTGGCCGGTTTGGTATCGACGACACTGCTGGCCGGGGTGCTGGCGGGAGCGGTCGGGTGCGGTTCGAAATCGCCCGCACCGTCGTCGGGCGCGACGTCCTCGGCCCAGCAGTCCTCCGGGACGATCGTGGTGTACGCCGCGGCGTCGTTGAAGCCGTCGTTCACCAAGATCGGCGCGCAGTTCAAGACCGACAACCCCGGCAGCGACGTCAGCTTCGATTTCATGGGGTCCTCTGAGCTGGCGACGCAGTTGACCCAGGGCGCGACGGCCGATGTCTTCGCGTCGGCGGACACCGCGCAGATGGACAAGGTCGCCAAGGCCGGATTGATCGACGGCACTCCGACGAACTTCGCCGCCAACTCCCTGGTCATCGTCACCGCGCCGGGCAACCCCAAACAGATCGCGTCCTTCGCGGACCTCAACAAGCCGGGGCTGAATGTGGTGATCTGCCAGCAGCCGGTGCCATGCGGCTCGGCGACGCAGCGCGTCGAGGACAGCACCGGAGTACGCCTGCACCCGGTCAGCGAGGAACTCAGCGTGACCGACGTGCTCAACAAAGTCACCACCGGCCAGGCGGACGCGGCGCTGGTGTACGTGACCGATGCACTCAGCGCCAAGGACAAGGTGACGACGGTCAAGTTCCCCGAGGCCGCGGGCGCGGTCAACGTCTATCCCGTTGCGGTGCTGAAGAAGGCGCCCCAGTCGGCGCTGGCACAGAAGTTCGTGGCCTTGGTGACCGGTGACGCCGGGCAGAACATATTGGCGCAAATGGGTTTCGCCAAGCCCTGACCCCGCTGGCGTTGGCGGCGGTCCCCTGATCGGGGGAGGCGCGATTCATCCCCCATACCGGCTGGTCGACGGACAGACGGCCGGCGAGCGCGCTGGGATAGTCATTGCCATGGGAGGGCCCGGCCCCTCGGCGGGCCGTCCTCGCTATTGCGGCATGCCGGGCGGAAGGAACGATTCCCCGATGAAGAAATGGCACAGTCACCTGCGGACGCCCCATGTCGACGGCGCGCATGCCGCGCAGCTCGCGGCAGTCGTGGTGGCGCTCGCGGCAGGGTTTTCCGTCGACGCGATCGCCTGCCGTCTGCTCCGCGTCCTGGACGACGACGACCCGTGGGAGCCCAGCGCAGCCCGGGTTGCGTGAGCTGCTACGTTGCTGCCGCGAGGGTCCAAACTCGCGGTTAGGGGCGCACGAATCAGTAGACGTCGCAGCGATCTACCCCGCTGGGTGTACGTGCCCGCCGCCGTGGGGACGCTCTTCGTCGTGCTGCCGTTGCTGGCGATCGCGGTCAAGGTTGACTGGCCGAATTTCTGGTCGCTGATCACCAGCGACTCCTCGAAGACGGCGCTGCTGTTGAGCCTGAAGACCGCCGCGGCCAGCACGACGCTGTGCGTGCTGCTGGGGGTGCCGATGGCGTTGGTGCTCGCCCGCAGCCGCGCCCTGGCAGTGCGGTTGCTGCGGCCGCTGATCCTGTTGCCCCTGGTCCTGCCGCCGGTGGTGGGCGGCATTGCCCTGCTCTATGCGTTCGGCCGGCTCGGATTGATCGGGCAATACCTCGAGGCGGCCGGCATCGGCATCGCGTTCAGCACCACCGCCGTGGTGTTGGCGCAGACGTTCGTCTCGTTGCCGTTTCTGGTGATCGCCCTCGAAGGCGCGGCCCGCACCGCGGGGGCTGACTACGAAGCGGTGGCCGCGACGCTCGGTGCGCGGCCGAGCACGGTCTGGTGGCGCGTCACCCTGCCGCTGCTGGTGCCGGGGATGTTGTCGGGCGCGGTGCTGGCGTTCGCCCGCTCGCTGGGGGAGTTCGGTGCGACGCTGACGTTCGCCGGTTCCCGGCAGGGGGTCACCCGCACCCTGCCGCTGGAGATCTACCTGCAGCGGGTGAGCGACCCGAATGCCGCTGTGGCCCTGTCGATTCTGTTAGTGGCGGTGGCCGCGGTCGTGGTGCTGGGCTTGGGCGCGCGCACGTTGGGCGGGTCCGAGACGTGAGCGAGTTGCAGCTTCGCGCCGTCGTCTCCGAGCGCCGACTCGACGTGGAGTTCTCGGTGTCCGCAGGGGAGGTGCTGGCGGTGCTCGGCCCCAACGGCGCGGGCAAGTCGACCGCGCTGCACGTCATCGCGGGGCTGGTCAATCCCGACACGGGCCTAGTGCGCCTGGGCGACCGGGTGCTGACCGACACCGAGGCCGGGGTCAATGTGGCGACGCACGACCGGCGCGTCGGGCTGCTCCTGCAGGACCCGCTGCTGTTCCCGCACATGAGCGTCGCCGCCAACGTGGCGTTCGGGCCGCGCAGCCGGCACGGGATCGCGGGCACGTTCGCCCGCGCCAAAGACAAACAGGCGGCGCTGAGTTGGCTGCGCGAGGTAGACGCCGAGCAGTTCGCCGACCGCAAGCCGCGCCAGCTGTCCGGTGGCCAGGCCCAACGGGTGGCGATCGCGCGCGCCCTGGCGGCCGAACCCGCCGTGCTGCTGCTCGACGAGCCGCTCAGCGGGCTCGATGTCGCCGCGGCCGCGGCGATCCGGGCGGTGCTGCGCGGCGTGGTCAGCCGCAGCGGCTGCGCCGTCGTCCTGATCACCCACGACCTGCTGGACGTGTTCACCCTGGCCGATCGTGTGCTGGTGCTCGAAGAGGGGAAGATCGCCGAGATCGGCCCGGTCCCGGGCGTACTGACCGCGCCGCGCAGTCATTTCGGTGCCCGCATCGCCGGCGTGAACCTGATCAACGGCACGATCAACCCCGACGGCTCGCTGCACGGCCGGTCTGGTGTCCGGTGGCAAGGGACCCCGGCCCCCGAGCTCGTTGAAGCGCTCACCGTGGGCTGCGACGCCGTCGCGGTGTTCGCGCCCACGGCGGTCGCGGTCTACCGGGACGAGCCGCACGGCAGCCCCCGCAACACCGTCGAGCAGACCGTCGCCGAACTCGACGTCCGGGGCGCCGCGGTTCTGGTGCGGGGAACCGAACAGCCCGACGGCGCTCCGGGCCTGGCCGCCGAGATCACCGTCGACGCGGCCGCCGAGCTGCGCCTGGCACCCGGGGAGCGGGTGTGGTTCAGCGTCAAAACGCTTGAGGTGGCGCTGTACCCGGTAGCGCACCGGTGAGCTGCGTGGCGATCCGGAAAACCACACCACATCCTCAGCACGGCACCCTTGCGCCACAGCCGTAACGCGGTAGGTTCGTCGCCATGGACCAGGTGGACCCGAGCCCGACCCGTCACAAGGGACTATGGGCGACGCTGGCGATCACCGCGGTGACCAGCGCCAGCGCCATCACGATCGCAATCCCGGCGACCTCGAAGGCCGATCCGGTGCCCGCGCCTCCCACCACAACCGCGGCCGCCCCGCCCGCGGCGGCGCCCGCCCCGGCCGCACCCGGCGCTCCCGCGCCGCCACCGGCTCCACCAGGTGACCCCAATGCCGCGCCTCCGCCGCCCCCAGTCGACCCGAACGCACCGCCACCGCCCCCGGTCGACCCGAACGCCGGTCGCGTCACCAACGCGGTCGGCGGGTTCAGCTACGTCGTGCCCCCCGGCTGGGTGGAGTCCGACGCGTCTCACCTCGACTACGGCTCGGCGATGCTGAGCAAGACGACCGGGCAGCCGCCAATGCCCGGGCAGCCGCCGGCGGTGGCCAACGACACCCGCGTCGTGCTCGGCCGGCTGGACCAAAAGCTTTACGCCAGCGCCGAAACCAACGACGCCAAGGCCGCGGTGCGGCTCGGCTCGGACATGGGTGAGTTCTTCATGCCGTACCCGGGCATGCGGATCAACCAGGACGCCGGCACGCTGAACGGCAACGGGCTGTCCGGCAGCTCGTCGTACTACGAGGTCAAGTTCAGCGACACGGCTAAGCCGAACGGCCAGATCTGGACGGGCGTGATCGGCTCGCCGGCAGCCACCAACGGCCCGGCCCAGCGTTGGTTTGTGGTGTGGCTCGGGACCGCGAACGACCCGGTGGACCGCGTTGCGGCCAAGGCCCTCGCCGAGTCGATTCAGCCCTGGACCGCGCCACCGGCCGGAGCTCCGGCTCCGGGAGCGCTGCCTCCGGGGGCTCCGGTCATCGGCCCGCCGCCCGCCGACGCCCCGGCGGCGCCGGCCGCGCCGGCTCCAGCGCCTGCGCCGGGTCAGGCACCGGCCGCACCGGCCGCGCCAGCCGCGCCAGCCGCGCCGGGCGCGCCGGCATCGCCGACTCCGGCGCCTGCACCGGGTCAAGCGCCCGCCGGGCAAGTCACTCCGACGCCAACCCCGACACCGCAGCAGACCCAGCCCGCTTAGGCCGTCGTCCGCGGCGCGTTAAGGAGACCGGTATGGATGTCATGGCAGCTAACGAATACCTCGCCCGCTCAACGACACTGACCAGCGTCGGCTGGATCGGCTACATCATCATCGGGGGTATCGCGGGCTGGATCGCCGGCAAAATTGTCAAAGGCGGCGGGTCCGGGATCCTGATGAACATCGTGATCGGCATCGTGGGCGCGCTGATCGGCGGCTTCCTGCTGAGCTTCTTCGTCGACACCGCTGCCGGCGGTTTCTGGTTCACGTTGTTCACCGCCATCCTGGGCTCGGTGATCCTGCTCTGGGTGGTCGGCATGGCGCGAAGGAACTAACCGCGATCAGCAACAGCATGACGGCCTGGCGCGTGCGCCGGCCCGGCCCTATGAAGACCGGTCCGCTCGAGCGGGTCACCGCCGACGTGCCGCGCCCGGGGCCGGACGAGTTGCTGGTGGCGGTGCTCGCCTGCGGGGTATGCCGCACCGACCTGCACGTCACCGAGGGCGACCTGCCCGTGCACCGCGCGCACGTCACCCCGGGCCATGAAGTCGTGGGCGAGGTCTTGGAGGTAGGTCCAGCGGTCGGACCCGAAGCCGGAGCCGGGTTCAGCGTGGGGGACCGGGTCGGCATCGCGTGGCTGCGGCACACCTGCGGCGTGTGCACGTACTGCCGTCGCGGCGCCGAAAACCTGTGCCCGAAGTCCCGCTACACGGGCTGGGACGCCGACGGTGGATACGCCGAATTCGCCACTGTCCCAGCGGCTTTCGCGCACCACCTACCGAGCGGCTACAGCGACAGCGAGTTGGCGCCGCTGCTGTGCGCCGGCATCATCGGATACCGGTCGCTGCTGCGCGCCGAGCTGCCGCCGGGTGGCCGGTTGGGCCTCTACGGCTTCGGCGGCAGCGCCCACATCACGGCGCAGGTGGCGCTGGCGCAGGGTGCCGAGGTGCACGTGATGACCCGCGGGGAACAGGCTCAGCAACTCGCGATGGAGCTCGGTGCCGCGTCGGCGCAAGGCGCCGCGGATCCGCCGCCGGTGCCGCTGGACGCCGCGATCCTGTTCGCCCCGGTCGGCGACCTGGTGCTGCCCGCGATGGAGGCGCTGGACCGCGGCGGCACGTTGGCGATCGCCGGGATTCACCTGTCGGATATCCCGACACTGAATTACCAGCGGCACCTGTTCCAGGAGCGGCAGATGCGTTCGGTGACGTCGAACACCCGCGCCGACGCCCGCGCATTCCTCGACTTCGCGGCCGACCACCACATCGAGGTCACCACGCCGGAATACCCACTTGGACAAGCGGATCAGGCGCTGTCCGACCTCAGCGAAGGACGGATCGCCGGCGCGGCTGTGCTGCTCGTGTGATTCAGGTCAGGTGCCAGACCAGCGCGGCGGCCAGCGCGCCCAGCCCGTTCAGTGACCAGTGCAGCGCGATCGGCGCGATCAGGCTGCCGCTACGGCGGCGCAGCCAGCTGAACACAAACCCGGCCGCGCCGGTGGCCAGGACCGCCAGCGTGACCCCGGCCAGCATCCCCGTAATGCCGCCGCCGAACAGCCGGGTGAACCCGACGTTGCTGCTCGTCAGGCCCAACGAGGTCGCGACGTGCCACAGGCCGAACAGCAGCGAACCTGCCAAAGCCACACCGCGAAATCCCCAGGCCCGGTTCAGCGCGCCGTGCAGCACCCCGCGAAAGGCCAGCTCCTCGGGGATAACCGTCTGCAGCGGTATGACGACCATCGACGCGACCAGCGCACCGGAAATGGTGGCGTAGTGGTGGTTGAGGAACATCGGCCGGGTCATCGGCAGCAGAACGCCGATGCCGATCACCGACCCGACGACCGCCACGGCGCCCAGCGCGTACGCCAACCCGGACTTCCAGTGTTCGCGGCCCAGGCCCAGCTCGGCCCAGCCCAGCCCGTTGTAACGCATCAGGAGTACCAGCCCCACCGCTGCGGCCGGCACGGTCGCGACGCTCGCCCACGGGGTGGTGAAGTGCGCGACCAGGTTCGTCAACACCAGCACCAGCACGATCACCGCGATGTCGACATGAATCCGCAGCCTGGTGGGAGCTGCTGCGGTCATGGCGGTCACCTGGCAAGTTTACCCGCGGGATCGGCGGGCCCGGTTTAGTCCGCGGTTGAGGCGACGCGGCGGCGCGCGTAGGCCTTGAGCTCTGCCGAAAGCGCGTCGGCGGCCAAGAGCCGGGGGAGTAGCTCCGGTTCGGCCATCCGGGCGCGGAAGACGAGCCCGATGGTGACGTCGTGGTCGGGGCGGTGTTCGACGGTGATGGCGTCGCCGCCGCGCACGGTTCCCGGCGAGATCACCCGGAAGTAGGCGCCGGGTTTGCCCGCCTCGGTGAAGGTTTTGATCCACCGGTTCAGGTTGAGGAACGCCTGGAACGTCCGGCACGGCGTCCGCGGGGCGGAAACCTCGAGCAGCAGCCCGTCGCTGCCGACGCGCCAGCGTTCACCGATCAGCGCGCCGGTGACGTCGACGCCCGAGGTGGTCAGGTTCTCGCCGAACATCCCGTTGGTGATCTCGCGCTGCAGCTCGGTCTCCCAAGCATCGAGGTCTTCGCGTGCGTAGGCATAGACGGCCTGGTCGTCGCCGCCGTGCAGGTTCTGGTTGCCGATGGTGTCGCCGACGAGGCCGCTGCCGGCACCGCCGCGCATCGGCCCCGGTGCTCGCACCATGACCGGCTCGAGGGCCGCCACCTTGTCGATGCCGGTGACGTTGGACTGCGCGCGCGGATCCGGGTTCGTCCGCACCCGCGCGACGTTGACCGATAGGACGCTCGACACCACGTCAGGTTAGCGTCGGGGCGCGACCGCTTATTCCGACTCCCAGGTCCAGTTGGCGATCTGCGGGTCGTCCTCGCCGTGCTCACGCGTGTAGCGCCGGGCGGCCAGCCGCGCGTCGACCATGCGCTGACGCAGCGCGGCGGCGCGGCTGCCCAGCCCGTCGACCCGGTCGATGACGTCGGCGACCAGATGGAAGCGGTCGAGGTCGTTGAGCATCACCATGTCGAACGGCGTCGTCGTCGTGCCACGCTCCTTGAACCCCCGCACGTGCATCCCGGCGTGATTGGTGCGCCGGTAGGTGAGGCGGTGGATCAGCCACGGATAGCCGTGGTAGGCGAAGATGACCGGCTTGTCGGTGGTGAACAGCGCGTCGAATTCCTTGTCGGGCAACCCATGTGGGTGCTCGGAGTCGGGTTGCAGGCGCATCAGGTCGACGACGTTGACCACCCGCACCTGCAGGTCGGGTAGTTCGCGGCGCAGGATGTCGGCGGCGGCCAGCGTCTCCAGCGTGGGGATGTCGCCGGCGCAGGCCAGCACGACGTCGGGTTCGCCGGTGGCCGTGCTCGCCCAGGGCCAGATGCCCAGACCGCGGGTGCAGTGCAGGATCGCGTCGTCGATCGGCAGGTAGGACAGCGCGGGTTGCTTGCCGGCGACGATGACGTTGACGTAGTCGCGGCTGCGCAGGCAGTGGTCGGCCACCGAGAGCAGCGTGTTGCCGTCCGGCGGCAGGTACACCCGCACCACCTCGGCGCGCTTGTTGGCGACCAGGTCGATGAAGCCGGGGTCCTGGTGCGACGCGCCGTTGTGGTCCTGGCGCCACACGTGCGAGCTGAGTAGGTAGTTCAGCGACGCGATCGGGCGCCGCCACGGCAGTTCGCGGCTGGTGGACAGCCATTTCGCGTGTTGATTGAACATCGAGTCGACGATGTGCACGAACGCCTCGTAGCAGTTGAACAGGCCGTGGCGCCCGGTCAGCAGGTAGCCCTCCAGCCAGCCCTGGCACAGGTGCTCGGAGAGCACCTCCATCACCCGGCCGTCGGGGGCCAGGTGGTCGTCGTCGGGCTCCGTCTGCGACAACCAGACCCTGTCGGTCGACTCGAAGACGGCCGCCAGCCGGTTGGAGGCGGTCTCGTCGGGACCCATCAGCCGGAAGTTGTCGATGTTGCGGGTGATCACGTCGCGCAGGAAGGTGCCCAGCACGCGGGTCGCTTCGTGGGTGGCCGCGGCGGGTTTCTCGACCGGCACCGCGTAGTCACGGAAGTCCGGCAGGTCCAGGTCGCGCAGCAGCAGGCCGCCGTTGGCGTGCGGGTTGGCGCTCATCCGCCGGTCGCCATCGGGCGCGAGCGCGCGCAGCCGCGGCACCAACGCGCCGTGCTCGTCGAACAGCTCGGCAGGCCGATAGCTGCGCAGCCACTCCTCGAGTTGCGCGCGGTGTTCGGGGTTCTGGTGCGTCTCGGCCAGCGGAACCTGGTGTGAGCGCCACGTGCCCTCAACGTGCTTGCCGTCCACCACTTTTGGCCCGGTCCAGCCCTTGGGGGTGCGCAGCACGATCATCGGCCACACCGGCCGCTCGCTCTGCTTCGATTCGCGGGCCGCGCGCTGAATGGCCGCGATGTCGTCGAACGCGTCCTCCATCGCGGCGGCCAGTTGCTGGTGCACGGCGGTCGGGTCGTCTCCGGCGACGGTGATCGGCCGGTAGCCGTAGCCGCGCAGCAACGATTCCAGTTCTACGTGCGGAATGCGTGCCAGCACCGTGGGATTGGCGATCTTGTAGCCGTTGAGATGCAGGATCGGCAGCACGGCGCCGTCGACGGCCGGGTTGAGGAACTTGTTCGAGTGCCAGCCGGCCGCCAGCGGTCCGGTCTCGGCCTCGCCGTCGCCGATGACACACGCGACCACCAGGTCCGGGTTGTCGAAGGCGGCGCCGTAGGCGTGCACCAGCGCGTAGCCGAGCTCACCGCCCTCGTGGATAGACCCCGGCGTCTGGGCGGCGACGTGACTGGGGATGCCACCGGGAAAAGAGAACTGGCGGAACAACTTTCGCATACCGTTGGTGTCTTCGCCGATGCTTGTATAAATCTCGCTATACGTGCCTTCGAGGTAGGCGTTGGCGACCAGCCCGGGGCCGCCGTGACCGGGACCGGTGATGTAGATGACGTTGGCGTCACGGTCGCGGATGATCCTGTTCAAGTGCGCGTAGATCAGGTTGAGCCCAGGTGTGGTGCCCCAGTGCCCCAGCAGCCGGGGTTTGACGTGCTCGGCGGACAGCGGTTCGGCCAGCAGCGGATTGTCCAGCAGGTAAATCTGCCCGACCGAGAGGTAGTTGGCGGCGCGCCAATACGCGTCGATGAGGGCGAGTTCGTCGTCGGAAAGGGGTGCGGTTGTCGTATCGGTTTCGAGGCTCACCCGGCCGATTGTCCGCGACGTCGGTGAACGGTGCCAGAACCGAAGGTCACTCTTCGCCGCGGGCCCGCGCCTCGTAGGCCTTGCGCTTCTCGACGTCGACGTCGTCGGTAAACACACGATCGCCGCCGAGCCGGCGGTTTAGCGCCTCGGCGATGCGGCGCGGCCAGAACTTCTGCGACACGACCATGGCGCCGGCAGCCCTCGTGATCCGCACCCGCGGCTTCGGGTGCGCTACCAAACCGACGATCGCGTCGGCGATTTCGCCGGGCTCGGCGTTGCGCAATCCCTTGACTCCCGCGGTCCCGGCGGTGAGCTCGGTGTTGACGAAGGTCGGGCACACCATGGAGAACTTCACGCCCGCCGATCGGTATTCGAGCCGCGCCGAGTCGGTGAAGCCGATTACCGCGTGCTTGCTGGCGCAGTAGGAGGCCAGCCCGACCACGTTGAGTTCGCCGGCCAGAGAGGCCACGTTGATCACGTGCCCGAACCCACGAGGGACCATGCGCTGGGCCGCCAGCTTGCTCCCCAGGATCACGCCGTAGACGTTGATGTCCAGAATGCGTCTGGTGACCGTGTCGGGCTCGTCGATGATCTTGCCGACTGGCATGATGCCGGCGTTATTGACGAGCACGTCGATCGGACCGAGTTGGCGCTCCACCTGGTCAAGAAAATCCGAGAACGAATCCCTATCGGTGACATCCAGTTTGCCGTAGACGTCGAGCCCGAGGTCGCCGCCGGATTCCTTCACCCTGGCCTCGTCGATGTCGCCGATCGCGACCTTGGCGCCCAAATTGTGCAGCGCGGTCGCGGTGGCCAATCCGATTCCCCGCGCGCCACCGGTAATCACGATGACTTTCCCGCGAACCTTGACGCCGATCGATGCCGCATCTGCCATCCGATCAGCACAGCACTCGCCGCCAAGCCGCGCAATGACCTCGGAAAATATGAAGTAGCGCAGTACCCGTGACAGCTGCTAAGCCCGGCGCGATCATCAGATGATGACCGATGCGGGCCGGACGAATCGAACGACGCCTGAGGTCGATGTCGTCGTAATTGGCGCCGGAATCGCCGGCCTGTATCTCGCCCACCGCCTAAGCCGCGCCGGCTACCGATTACGCGTATTCGAAGCGGCCGACGACCTCGGTGGAACTTGGTACTGGAACCGGTATCCGGGTGCGCGGGTCGACGTCCCCAGCGTCGACTACATGTTCAGCTTCGACCCCGACTGGCGCTCCGACTGGCAATGGTCGGAGAAATACGCCACGCAACCGGAGATCCTGCGCTATCTGAACCACGTCGCCGACAAGCACGACCTGCGCCGCCACCTCACCTTCTCGACGCGAGTCCAGCAGGCACGCTGGGAAGACGACGCATCGCTATGGCATGTCAGCACAGACCGCGGCGACGACATCACCGCCCGTTTCGTCGTGATGGCAACGGGCTGCCTGTCCATACCAAAGCCGGCCGAAGTCGACGGGCTCGAACGGTTCGCCGGCGAGGTGTATTTCACCAGCCGCTGGCCGCACGAGCCGGTCGATTTCACGGGCAAAAGGGTGGCGGTGATCGGCACGGGTTCCTCAGGCGTGCAATCGATTCCGGTCATTGCTGAAAAAGCGCGCGAGCTGGTGGTGTTCCAGCGCACCCCGAATTTCTCGATTCCGGCGCGAAATGGTCCGCTATCGCCCGAGAAGCTGGCGCAACTGGCGAATGAGGCGGACTATCGCGCGGCGGCGCGGTTGTCGTGGGGCGGGATTCCGGGGGAGCGCAGCATCGTCCCGACTTTCAGCGTGTCGGAGGCTCAACGCCAAGAACGGTACGAACACGCATGGCAGAGTGGCCTGCTTTTCGAGTTTTTCACCCTGTTCGCCGACGTGCTGAGCAATCCCACGGCCAACCACGAGGTCGCCGAGTTCTTCCGGGACAAGATCCGCTCCATCGTCGGCGATCCGCAGACGGCAGCCGCTCTGTGCCCCACCGATCACCCGATCGGGACAAAACGTCCCTGCCTGGACACGAACTACTACGCCACCTACAACCTGCCGCACGTGCGCCTGGTCAACATCCGAGAGCACCCGATCCGGCACGTCACCGAAGCCGGGATTGACACCGCCGACGAGTCGTTTGACTTCGACGCGATCGTGTTCGCCACCGGCTTCGACGCCGTCACGGGCGCGATAACGGCCGTCGACATCCGAGGCCGGAACGAATTGGCGTTGAAGGATAAATGGGCGGACGGGCCGCAGACCTACCTTGGGTTGACCACCGTCGGCTTTCCGAATCTGTTTTTCATCACCGGTCCCGGGAGTCCCTCGGTGCTGTCGAACATGGCCGTATCAATCGAGCAGCACGCTGACTGGGTGCTTGACTGCCTCGGCCACCTCAGTGCGGCCGGCTTCGATGTCATCGAGCCCACCGACGTCGCCGAAGCCGGGTGGATGCAACACGTCACCGACTGCGCCGACATCACCCTCTACCCGGCGGCGAACTCCTGGTACATGGGCGCCAACGTGCCCGGCAAGCCGCGGGTTTTTCTGCCCTACTGCGCGGGCGTCGACTTCTACGCCCTCAGCTGCCACGAGGTGGTAGCCCGCGATTACCTGGGCTTCAGGCGATCCGGTCCCAACGATTCGCGGTGCACCGACGGAGTGGTGCGCCGGTTGCAACCGGATGTCGAGATGGTCCTCAATGAGGCGGCGGCGCTGAATCCGCCTCGGCTCGAATCGTTGCCCGTGGAAGAGGCTCGCGCGTTGTACAAACAGATGTCAGCGCCGCTCCCGCCCGGACCAGACGTCGGCGAGATCGCCGATGGTGTTTTCCCCGGCGCCGCCGGCGATTTGGCGTACCGGCTCTACCGGCCGTCGACCCCGGGCCCGCACCCGATCGTCGTGTACTTCCACGGCGGTGGCTACGTGCTGGGCGATGCCGTCTCGGATGATCCGCTGTGCCGGGACCTTTGCGTTCGCAGCGACACGGTCGTCATCTCGGCCGACTACCGCCACGCGCCCGAGCACCGATTCCCAGCGGGGATCGATGACGGCATGGCCGCGGTGCGGTGGGTCGCCGACAACGCCGAGGCACTCGGTGGCAGACCGGGCGAGCTCGCAGTCGGCGGCTGGAGTGCCGGCGGTGGGATCGCGGCGGTGGTCTGCCGACTGGTGCGCGAGAAGGGCGGACCGAACATTGCGGGGCAGGTTCTCTTGGCGCCGTGCACGTCCGGTGACACGTCGAGCGCATCCTTCGCCGACAATGCGGACGGCTACGGTTTGACGACGTCGCTGCTCCGGTGGTTCTACGACCACTACATCGACCCGGCGGACCGCGGCGATCCCCGCTTCGCGCCGTTGCGTGCGACCGATCTGTCGGGGTTGCCACCGGCGATCGTGGTGGCGGCCGAGTTTGATCCCCTCCGTGACGACGGTGAGGCGTACGCCGCTGCGCTCCAAGCAGCCGACGTCCCGACGAAGTACATCCGCGCCCGCGGCCATACTCACCAGTCGCTGACGATGGTCGACATGGTCATCTCCGGCGCACCGGTCCGCGCAGAGATGGCGGACGCATTGCGGGGGTTCTTCATTGCGACGCGCGCCGAGGCCCCCGCCTCTTGAGCGCCGAGGGTCTGGCCGACGCCATCGCCTACGCAGCGGGCGTGAGCGCCGCGCAGGGCGGCCACTGAAACGAATTCCGGTCACCCGGCGATAAAGAAAACGTAACGGGTTGACGGCGTGGCGCCTTGACTGCGAGTGGGAGAGCGGAATGAAGACCGCAGGATTTGTGGCTGCCGTCGCCGTGGGCAGCGCGCTCTCACTCGGGGCATCGATGACCACACCGCCGGCCCACGCGGACCGGACCAAAGGGGCCACAACCGACCGCAACCCCCTGAGCGGCGAATACGAGGGCTACTGCACCTGGGGCGCCCAAGAACAGATCCACGACCACACCGGCTACTACATCAAGGCGCTTACCGGAAACGCCGAAAACTGGGCTTACCAGGCAGAAGCGGCGGGCTGGACCGTAGTGGGGGAAGCCCAGCCGCACTCCGTCGCCGTGTTCAACAGCTCGATCGTCGGAGGCGTCGGACATGTCGCCTGGGTCGACGCCGTAAGCGGCCGAAGCATCACCATCACCGAAATGAACACCGGCTACGGGGCCACGGCCGCCAACGGCTACCACACGACGGGCTTCCACCAATGGGACACGCGCACCGTCCAAGACGTCCCGGGGATGAGCTACATCCTGATCCCTGAATGATCAGACCGACCATTTGCAAACAAAATGACTTGAGCAATGTTCGCGGTGCAAACGCGCTCCTCGTGAAATCCTGTCGGCGTGTCCGCGCCGGCTGCCCCTTCAGGGGTAGTGACGGTTTGTTCACCGACATCGAGGGATCGACCCGTCGGTGGGAGGCCGACGCCGACGGGATGCGGACGGCGCTGGCCCATCTACGCGAGGTACTCGGCGACCAGACATACGAATCGCTTGCCCGTAAAGGCAGCACGATGACGGCCCCCGGCATAGCGGTGTATGCGCTCGACCAAATCGAGCAGGCGCGCGCAGGACTGAACGTCGTCTCCGAATAGATTATTTGGCCGGGCGCCGAAGCCCCAGCTGATCTCGGAGTGTGCTCCCGGTGTACTCGGTGCGAAATCGTCCCCGGCGCTGCAGGATGGGCACGACGTGGTCGGCAAAGGCCGTTAGCTCGTACGGCAAGGTCGATCCCATGATGGTGAAGCCGTCGACGGCTCCGGCATCCTGCCAAGCGATTATGTGATCGGCGAGTTGCTCGGGCGTCCCGATGAAGTGAGTCTGTCCTGCGCCGCCGCTCACGCGTTGAGCGACCTCCCGCAACGAAGCCTCCGGTTGCGCCCGCGCCGCCGCGAAGAGTTGATCCGCCCGAGTCGACGGCGACTGCTCGGCCCAGAGGTTGGCGGGCAGCGGAACGTCCGGGTCGTAGGCGTCAGGGTCGAGCCCGGCTGTGTAAAGGGCGTTCTGCCAACGGAATTCGGGGCTGGCGAGTCCTTCGAGCCGTCGCGCACGCGAGTGGGCTTCGGCCTCGGTGCCACCCAAGGTCACCATCAACGCCGGCAGGACCAGTAACTGCCCGGGGTCACGGCCAAGGGCAGCGGCCTGGGCGTGCAGATCGGCCCGGAAGGAAACCGCCGCTTCTAGCGAAGGCGGCCCGGAGAAGGACATCTCGGCGTACCGCGCGGCGAGCCCGACGCCCGCTCCAGATTGTCCCGCCAGGACCAGCACGGGGTGGCCCTGCGGGGAGCGGGGAAATGGTTGGACTCCTTCCACGTCGTAGTACTTGCCGTGGAAGCGGGGCGCGTGCAGCTTGCTGCGGTCCGCCCACACCCCGCGTACGCGGTCACCGATGACGGCGTCGTCGTCCCAGCTGTCCCACACCCGCATCACGACTTCGACGAATTCGTGGGCACGGGCATACCGGTCGGCGTGGTCGGGATGGGCGGCTTCACCGAAGTTGGCAGCGGCCAGTGGCGTGACGGTGGTGACGATGTTCCAGCCCGCGCGGCCGCCGCTGAGGTGATCCAGTGTCGCGAATCGACGGGCGAGCTCCCACGGCTTGTTGTACGTCGTCGAGCCAGTGCCGACGAGCCCGATGTGGTGGGTCACGGCGGCCAGCGCTGAAAGCACCGAGATCGGGTCGAACTGCGTCTGCGGCAGGTGCGTGGCTCGGTATTCCGCGATCGCGATGTTGTCGGCCAGGAAGATCGAGTCCATGAAGCCGCGTTCGGCGATGCGCGCGATGTCGGTGTAGTACGAGAGGTTCAGGACGTCGTGTACGTCGTCGTCGACCACGCGCCAGGCGGACTCGTGGTAGCCGTTGGGCCAAATGAACGCGTTGAAGTGCAGCTGTCGTTCGCTCACGGGATCGACTCCTGTTCGCACGCCTGACGAGCCCGCGCTTTCAAGACGTGGAAGACGGGCCGAGGCATATATCGAGGTCTCCTCGGCGAGGTCAGGCCGCCGACATGCCGCCGTCGACTTCGAAAACCGTGCCGGAGATGTAGGAGGCTTCGGGGGAG
Source organism: uncultured Actinomycetota bacterium (assembly GCA_963758775.1). Taxonomy (GTDB): domain Bacteria; phylum Actinomycetota; class Actinomycetes; order Mycobacteriales; family Mycobacteriaceae; genus Mycobacterium. The sequence goes on along the minus strand of CAVWWU010000003.1, from coordinate 83,867 downwards.
GAGATGAACACGATGGCGTTGGCGATTTCCTCTGGCTTTCCCCGGCGGAGCAAAGGCACGGTGGAGATCAGCGCCTCGTTGCCTTCCGCGGTGCCGGTGAAGCGGTCGAGCATGCCGGTGTCTATCGGCCCCGGCCCGACTGCGTTCACTCGAATACCTGAATTCCCTTGTTCGAGCGCAACCGTCTTGGTCAGACCCTCCACCGCGAACTTGCTGCTCACGTAGGCGGCTGCGCCAGCGGCCGCCTTATGCCCGTAGGTTGAGGCGATGTTCACGATGCTGCCGCTGTCTTGGCCGGCCATCGCGCGCAGTTCGTACTTCATGCTCAGGAATACGCCGAGAACGTTGGTGTCGTGGATGGCCCTGAAGTTTTCGACGGTGACGTCCTGAAGGGGACCGGTCTCGCCTTCGTAGCCGGCGTTGTTCACTGCCACATCAAGGCGGCCAAATCTCGTCACCGCTTTGTCGACAAGGTTGCGGACCTCGTCTTCCTTCGTAACATCGGCTCGTACGAATTCCGCTTCGGCGCCAAGCGCTTTCAACTCCGCGACGAGGGCTTGCCCTTTGTCGTCGTGGCGGCCGGACACCACCACGCTGGCGCCTTTTCCGGCGAATGCCACAGCGGTGGCGCGCCCGATGCCGGTGAGGGCGCCGGTGATCAGGACAACCTGTTGAGTCATCTTTTTCCTTCTGGCTATGAGGGAGACATCCACCGGCGCCAACGCTTGATCGCGGCTGTTTAATCCTCACATGATCCGGAGCTAGGCCGCGATTTGGACCAGGGAGGATGGCCATCGAAGCCGTCGGGCCGCGCTTCTTGGTTGAATGAACTGGGATCGGTTACTGCGGGGTGGACTAAGGCAGGAGGTATTGATGGCTCGTGAATCTCTAGTCGACACCGCACGTTTGCACTCGGCGTACCGTCGCGCTACCGACAAGCTGGACAGCCTGGACTGGCTGCCGAACTTGGTGCTGCGCGTCACCGTTGGGTTCATGTTCTTCAGCGGCGCCGTAACCAAGCTCGGCGATCTCGGTAGGTTCACGGCGATGTTCGTCCGTCTGGGCATTCCCGCTGCGCAGGTGGTCGCGCCGGGGACGGCAATGGTGGAACTCGTTGGCGGTGCGGCATTGATGCTGGGCCTTGGTACCCGGCTGGTGTCTCTAGTACTGGCCGGGGATATGGTCGGCGCGTTGATCACCGACATCGGCCCGAATCTGGCGCAGAAGTATCCGGCTGTGTGGAATTTCCTCAGCAATTTGTTTTATTCCTCGGAGTGGTTGCTGGTAGTGCTGCTGCTGTGGCTGGTGTGTGTTGGCGCCGGTAAGGCCAGCTTGGACGGGTTGGTCGGTCGACGCATGGCCGGGCTGACGGACTGAGGACCGGGCGCCTGCGTAGCCGGCGTCCGGCACATACGAGAGCTTCAAAACCTCGGGCCCGTAGTCACCGTGACAGCTACCCGCCCCGCGTGGGAGCGTTCAACGGGCTACCTTTAGGGGACGCTTAGCGGGGACCGGGATTGGCGGAGGGTCGGGTGACGGCCGTAGCAGCGTGCCGAGCGTGTGGCACCGCACCTTTAGAGAACGCCCGGTTTTGCCACGGCTGCGGGTCACCAATCCAAGATCGCGGCGCCCGCGCGGAGTACAAACAGGTGACGGTGCTGTTCGCCGATGTCGTGCATTCGATGCACATCGCCGCGACCGTCGGCACCGAGCGACTGCGCGAGATCATGGCCGAGCTCGTCAACATCACGACCGCGGTGGTGCAGCGCTGGGGCGGCACGGTGGACAAGTTCACCGGTGACGGCATCATGGCGGTGTTCGGCGCACCAGTCGCAATGGAAGACCACGCGGTCCGCGCTTGTCGCGCGGCGCTGGGCATTCAAGAAGCGGCCTCGCGATTGACCGCTGAGGTCAAGCACCGCGATGGTATAGAACTGCGGTTGCGTGTTGGTCTCAATTCCGGTCAGGTCATCGCTGGCGAAATAGGCTCAACGTCGTTGGGCTACACCGCGATTGGCGAGCAAGTGGGCATGGCGCAGCGGATGGAATCCGTCGCTCCGCCGGGTGGAGTGATGGTCAGTGCATCGACCGCGAGGCTGGTCGAAGGCGCGGTCGCGCTCGGTGCGGCTGAGCTTGTCCACGTCAAAGGCAACGATCGAGCCATCCACGCCCAACGATTGCTGGGGATGTCGCAAGAGCGTCGTCATGTGCGCCGTGCCGAGTCGAAGCTGGTGGGTCGGGGATGGGAAGTGTCCGCCGTCGAGGGCCTGTTGGACCGCGCACTCGGTGGACAAGGCGCTGTGGTCGGGGTGGTCGGCGAACCCGGCATCGGCAAGAGCCGTCTGGTGCGCGAGGTGGCCGCGATGGCAGCGGTCCGGGACGTGGAGATGTTCAGCGCCTTCTGTGAGTCGCACACCAGCCAGGTCCCATTTCATGCCGTGGCGCGCCTGTTGCGCGCGGCCACCGGCGTCGAGGGTCTAGACGGGCAGGCGGCCCGCGCGCGAGTCCGAGACCAAGTTCCAGATGCGGACCCTGAGGACGTGCTGCTGCTTGATGACCTACTCGGCATCGCCGACCCGAGCACTGCCATACCGGCGATTGATCCCGATGCTCGTCGGCGGCGGTTGGCCGCGCTGTTGAACGAGGCCAGGTTGTCGCGCCAACGCCCGGCGATCTACGTCATCGAGGACGCCCACTGGATCGATGAGGTCAGCGAGTCGATGCTGACCGATTTCCTGATCCCGCAGACGCCCTCGCTGGTGCTGGTCACCTACCGGCCCGAATATCAGGGCGCGTTCACGCAAGTGGTCAGCGCCCACACCATATCCCTTGCGCCGCTGAGTGATTCAGAAACCGCAGCGCTAGTCGCACATCTGCTCGGCCCCGAGCCGTCGGTTGATGCGCTGGGCCGAAGAGTCGCCGAGAGGGCCGCGGGTAATCCCTTTTTCGCCGAGGAGTTGGTGCGCGACCTTGCCGAGCGCAGTGTGCTGCAGGGGTCGCCTGGCGCCTACACGTCGGCGGCGGGAGGCAGCGAGGTGAGCGTGCCCGCCACGTTGCAGGCGACTATTGCCGCGCGCATCGACCGGCTCGACCCGAAAGCCAAACGCACGCTCAGCGCGGCGGCGGTCATCGGCTCGCGGTTCGGTCTCGACCTACTCACGGTGCTGGGTGTCGAGCCGGTGACTGCCGACCTGGTGGCGGCCCAGCTCATCGATCAGGTCGGTTTTACTGGACAACCGGAATATGGCTTTCACCATCCGCTTATTCGTGCGGTGGCCTATGAGGCTCAGCTCAAATCGGATCGCGCCGAACTGCATCGGCGACTGGCAGCCGCGATCGAAGCCCGTGAGCCGGAATCGGCCGACCAGAATGCGGCGCTCATCGCCGAACATCTGGAGGCCGCAGGTGATTGGCACGCCGCCTACGGCTGGCACATGCGGGCGGCCGCATGGGCGACCAACCGCGACATCGCGACGGCGCGACTGAGTTGGGAGCGCGCCCAGAAGATCGCCGACGCCCTACCCGCCGAAGACCCCGGCAGAACACCAATGCGCATCGCTCCCCGCACCATGCTGTGCGGGACCGCGTGGCGAGTGCATGTGCATGTCACCGGGGACCGCTTTGAGGAGTTGCGTGCGTTATGCGCGGCCGCCGGCGACAAGGCGTCGCTGGCCATCGGCATGGCGGGGCTGGTGATGGATCACGCGCATCAGGACCGGATGCGTGAGGTATCGCAGCTGACATCGGAAGCGATGGCCCTCGCCGAGTCCGTCGGCGACGCGACCTTGATGGTGGGACTGTCTTTCCCGCTGATCTACGGCAAGATCGAGAGCGCCGAGTGGTGTGAGGTGCTGCGCTGGTCGCAAACGGTTATCGACCTCGCCGACGGTGACCCATCGAGTGGCAACTTCCTTGTCGGGTGTCCGTTAGCGCTGGCCATCACCACGCGAGGGATGGCCCGATATTGGTTGGGGCGTCCCGGATGGCCGGAAGACCTGCGGGACGGCCAGCCGATGGCCCGCGGCGTCGACCCCGCGTCCTACGCCGGGGTTGTCGGCTATACCTACTTGATGGGGATACCCCTTGGCGTGCTGAGGTCCGATGATCGTGCGCTGCAAGAGATCGAGGATGCGCTTGGCATTGCCGAACGATCCAGTGATGACACCGTAGTGGGCTACATCCGGGCCGCGTTGGCGCTCGCGCTGATGCATCGCCCAAAGACCGCGGAGCGTGCTCGCGGACAGCAGCTCGGGGCCGAGGTCGGCGAAGTGCTCCGCAGCAAAGGGCGCAATCTCTGCGATTTGCCGATCATCGAGCTCTACCTGGCACGCGAAAGGGCTAGAGCGGGGGACCGCGATGACGCAATCGCGGTGATGCGCGCCACCGTCGACCATCTTTTCCGCACCGGACGACTGCTGATGTGGGGCCTTGCCGCGACAGGCGTCCTGGTGGAGACCCTGCTGGACCGCGGGGGCGAAGGCGACTCGACCGAGGCCAAGGCCGCGGTCCAACGCTTGGCGACGGCGCCGGCCGATGAGGGTTTGGTGATACGCGAGATCTGGCTGCTGCGCCTGCAAGCCCTGCTGGCGCGAGCTGACGTTGATGATGCCCGCTATCGCGAATACCGGGATCGCTACCTCGACTTGGCGAAAACGCTTGGCCTCCAAGGGCACATCGAGTGGGCCGAGGCTTTGCCGCATCAGCCATAGTCGCGATCGGTTAGGCGTTGTCTTCGAAGCTGCGCGGTCAAGCCGCGACCGAGCCACGTTGCCGCGCCACGAGAATCCACATTCGGTCCCGGCCAGATCGAGACATCCGATGGTCAGTGGTTGCATACCGGGAACACTCACGGCCACGCCCGACACCGCGGGGTAGTGATGCGTGGTCCCATCGCCGCTCGCGACGCTGTCGGGCTGGAACCTCGTCGGTGTCGCGGTCACGTCCGCCCACGATGCCGGGGCGCTGAGTGTCCCGCTGTTCGGCTCGATCACCCGCATCGCATCGTTTTCCACGTCGAGGAAGAGGCTCGGTTGCGACAGTGATCGCTGCAGCTGAATTTGTTTCCGGAGCGCAAACGACCCCAGCTGTTCGGCCAGAAGGGGGTTGGGAAACAACAGACACCGAGCCGATTGCCCTGCGGCAGGACCACTTTGGCGGCCGCCACGCCCATATTCACCCACGGGCCGAGCTTCGCATCGGCGAGAGGAAAAACAGTACGCCCGTTATCGACGGTCAGGCCGTCGCCTGCGACGCGAATAACGACCTTCCGGCGCGAGCGCCACCACACGTAGGCGTTCCCGCGAGACCGAAAATGCAAAGCGCAACGAACCCAGCAGTGGCTAGCTCCATGCCATGGCTTCGCCGGTTGACGACCCCCACGACCACTACCAACCTCACGGCGAACATCGCCGCCTGCAGCGTGCGCGCCCCCTTTCCCGTGGCGAACACGTTCATTTGGGTGGACATGGACGGCGCGGATGTTTCGAACTGGCGCGACGATCCGTCGTTGAGGGTAATTCGAACAGTATTGGGGCATCGGGCACCTACCGATCCCAAAATCTCAGTCTCGGATCCGCTCCCGATACCCGACAGCGGACCGCGCCGCCGGCTTAGGGCTTGGGCGCCGGGGCTGGCGCCGACATTCCATACAAGCAGTCATGGAATTCCTGGCTGCCGGGGGCGAAGTCGAATCCGCAGTTGCACTCACGAGCATCCTTGGCGGGAAGGGAATCGCAATAGGGGGTCGTCGCCGAGGCGGATGGCGCGCTCCACAGAACACCGGCGGCCAAGGCTGTCGTGAGAGCGCCGACCGCTGCCGTCAGTGCTGTCTTCATGTTGGGATTCCTCTTCTCTGCGCACACATTCAGCGACAGTAGTTCTGTTCAGCCGACATCTGACTGTTTCTATGAAAAGTCATAGCTGCCAACAACTTCGCCGACGAATGAGTTATGAGCCATTTGGCCAGCACCAACACGGTAACCCAGGCATTGCCGCCTCGCACGCCCAGCCGGCGACTGGACCCGCATACTGCAATCGTGACCACGGTGCGCGCGGCCGTCCCCGAGGATGCCTACGACGTCGCCCGCGCGCAGGTCCGGTCGTGGCAGTGGGCGTATCGGGGGCTCATCGCCCAGGACTTCCTCGACGGTCTCGAACCGGAGACCTGGGCCGGCCGATACGCCTTCGGCCACATGGGGATTGGGCTGCCGTCCACCCTTGTCGCGGTCGACGGCCCGACGATCTGCGGACTGACCGCAACCGGCTTGTGCCGCGATGACGACCTGCCGAGTTTCGGTGAGCTGATGGCGCTCTACGTCGATCCCGCCTACGTGGGCACCGGCGTTGGGCGCACGCTGATCGCAGCGGCCCGCGAGCGGCTGCGTGCGTTTTCCACGCAAGCTGCCCTATGGGTGCTGGATGGCAACGCCCGCGCCAGGCGGTTTTACGAACGCGACGGCTGGAGCTACGACGGGACCCGCCGCACCCGCACCTACGGCGATTCGCCGGTGCAGGAGGTGCGCTACCGAAGCGCCGTCTAGCGCAATGTGAGCCAGACCAGGCTGCCCGCGCCGGCCAACGCGCAATAGATCGCGAACGGCGTCAGGGTGCGGGTCTCGAAGTACCGGGTCAGATAGCGCACAGCCAGGTAGGCGCAGACGAAGGACGCGACGCTGCCGGCCAGCACCTGGCCGCCGATCCCTGCTCCGAGCGGCCCGAACAGCTCGGGGACTTTGTACACCCCCGCGGCCAGGATGATCGGCGTCGCCAGCAGGAACGAGAACCGCGCGGCGTCTTCGTGTGACAGTCCCCGCCACAGCCCGGCCACGATGGCGATGCCGGATCGGCTGATCCCGGGAAGCAGCGCCAGAATCTGCGCCGAGCCGATCAGCACACCGCGGCCCATGGGCATCTCGGCGAGCCGGTTGTCGACCGCATCGCCGCCGTGCTCGGCTTGAGCGGAATCGCCCGCGGTGCTGCCCTTGCGCAGCATCTCGCCCGCATACAGCACGATGCCGTTGAGAAGCAGAAACACCGCGGCCGGGATGGGTTTGCCCAGCGTCGTTCGGAAGGTCTTTTCCAGCGCCAGCCCGGCCAAACCCACCGGGATGGTGCCCGCCACGATCAGCCAGGCCAGCCGCTCGCCCGAGGTCTGGATGCGGCGGTGCCGCACCGAACTGACAAAGCCCCCCAGCACGCGCACCCAGTCCCGCCAGAAGAACACCAGCAGCGCCGCGGCGGTGGCGACGTGCAGGCCGACAAGAAACGCCAGATACGGGGATTGCGGCGCGGAAACGCTCAGGTCTTGGGCCCACTGCCCGCCGAGCAGCGCCGGCACCAACACCGAATGCCCGAGGCTGGACACCGGGAACAATTCGGTGACGCCCTGCGCGGCGCCGACGATCACGGCTTCGAGGTAGCTCAGGTGCGAAGTCATCCGGGCGAGCGTAATACGGTGAGCAGATGGCCGACGGGTTGCTCGACGCCGTGCGTGTGCTCGACCTGTCGGGCGGGGTCACCGACACGGTGACGCGCCTCTTCGCCGACCTCGGCGCCGACGTCCTCAAGGTGGAGCCCCCCGGTGGCAGCCCGGCCCGCGACGACCTGCCCGCGCTCGCCGGCGCCGGCATCCCGTTCGCCGTGCACAACGCCAACAAGCGCAGCGCCGTGCTGAACCCGCACGACGACCACGACCGCGAGACGTTCTTCGAGCTCGTCGGCGGAGCCGACATCGTCGTCGACGGCGGGCAGGCCGGCGCGTTCGGGATGTCGTGCGCCGAGCTGGCCGACCGCTACCCGCACCTGGTGGCGCTGTCGATCACCGACTTCGGCACCACGGGTCCGCGCTCGTCGTGGTGCGCGACCGATCCCGTGCTGTTCGCGATGTCGGGCTCGCTGTCGCGGTCGGGCCCACCTACCGGCACACCGGTGCTGCCGCCCGACGGCATCGCCACGGCCACCGCCAACGTTCAGGCCGCGTGGGCCGCACTCGTCGCCTACTACAACCGATTACGCTGTGGCACGGGAGATTACATCGACTTCGCCCGATTCGACGCGGTTGTGACGGCGCTCGATCCGGCGTTCGGTTCACACGGGCAGGCCAGCGCCGGGCAGCGCACCAGCCCGTGGCGGGGCCGCCCGAAGAACCAGGACCCCTATCCCGTTTGCCCCTGCAAGGACGGTTACGTCCGGTTGTGCGTGATGGCGCCGCGGCAGTGGCACGGGCTGCGCCGTTGGCTGGGGGAGCCCGCGGAATTTCAGGACCCCGCCTACGACGGCCTCGGCCCCCGGTTCGCCGCGTGGCCGCAGCTCAGCGTGCTGGTCGACGCGCTGTTCGCCGACAAGACGATGAAGGAGTTGGTGGCCGAGGGCCAGGCGCACGGGGTGCCGATCGCCGCGGTGCTGACACCGTCGCGGATCTTGGCCTCCGAGCACTTCCAGGCCGTCGGGGCGATCACCAACGCCGAACTCGTCCCCGGGGTACACACGGACGTGCCCACCGGCTACTTCGTCGTCGACGACGAACGCTGCGGCTTCCGCACGCCGGCCCCCGCCCCCGGACACGACCACCCGTCCTGGCTGGCCGATCCGGTGCCGCCAGCGGTGCCCCGGTCGGGCGAGTATCCCTTCGCAGGACTACGCATCCTGGATCTGGGCGTGATCGTCGCCGGCGGCGAGTTGAGCCGGCTTTTCGGCGACCTGGGCGCCGAGGTCATCAAGGTCGAGAGCTCCGACTATCCCGACGGGCTTCGGCAGTCGCGCGTGGGCGCGGTCATGAGCGAGTCGTTCGCCTGGACCCACCGCAATCACCTCGCGCTGGGCCTCGACCTGCGCAGCGAAAAGGGCAAGGAGATATTCGGGCGCCTGGTCACCGACGCCGACGCGGTGTTCGCCAACTTCAAGCCGGGAACCCTTACCTCGCTTGGGTTTTCGTTCGACGAGTTGCGCACCCTGAATCCCCGGATCGTGCTCGCGGGCAGCAGCGCCTTCGGCAACCGCGGCCCGTGGAGCCGACGGATGGGCTATGGCCCGCTGGTGCGCGCCGCCACCGGCGTGACCCGGTTGTGGACGTCCGAGGAAGCTTCTGAGGAGGCTTCCAAACAAGCGGGGCCCGCCGGATCCCGGCACGCGTTCTACGACGCGACGACGATCTTCCCGGACCACGTGGTGGGGCGGGTCACCGCCCTGGTGGCGCTGGCCGCCCTGATCCGCCGCGACCGCACCGGCGACCCAGCCCACGTGCACATCTCGCAGGCCGAGGTCGTCGTCAACCAACTCGACACGCTGTACGTCGAGGAGGCCGCGCGTGCGGCGGACGTGGGGGAGATCCGCGACGACACCAGCGTGCACGCGGTGTATCCCTGCGCCGGCGACGACGAGTGGTGCGCCATCTCTATCCGCTCGGACGCCGACTGGCGCTGCGCCGCAGCCGTTTACGGGCATAACGCCGACGATCCGCGGTTCGCCACCGGCGAGGCGCGGGTGGCGCACCGTCGCGAGCTGGTGGCGCTGGGGTCAGCCTGGACCCGTGATTACAGCCCGGCGCAGGCCGCCGAAGCGCTGCAGGCGGCCGGGATTCCGGCCGGGCCGATGAACAGGCCGGCCGACGTCCTGGTGGACCCGCAGCTCACAGTGCGAAAGACGTTGCGCGACATGACACATCCGCTCGTCGATCACCCCCTGCCCGCTGAAACCGGTCCGGCGCCCTTCCGCCACATCCCGCCCGCGCCACAGCGTCCGGCGCCGCTGCCCGGTGCGGACACCCGGCAGATCTGCCGCGACGTGCTGGGAATGAGCGACGAGCAGACCCAGCGGCTCATCGACGAGCGCGTGCTGTTCGCGCTGAGATAGGTTCGACGAATGCCCGTCGACCCCACAACCCCGGTGCTGATCGGCCATGGCCAGGTCAATCACCGCGACGAGATCGACCCGGACAACCGCTCCGTCGAACCGCTCGACCTGATGGTCGCCGCGGCCCGCCAAACCGCCGACGCCCGGGTGCTCGAAGCGGTGGATTCCATCCGCGTGGTGAACATCCTGTCGGCGCAATACCGCGACCCCGGGCTGCTGGTGGGCCAGCGCATCGGCGCGACCATATTCAGCACGCTGTACAGCCCCATCGGCGGCAATGTGCCGCAGTCAATGGTCAACCAGGCCTGCCTGGACATCCAGAGCGGCCGCGCGCGCCTGGTGCTGCTCACCGGCGCCGAGACCTGGCGCACCCGCCGCGGCCTGCGCGCCAAGGGCAGCAAGCTGACCTGGACCGCGCAGGACGAGTCGGTGCCGATGGCCGAGGTCGCCGGCGACGACGTCCCGATGGCCGGTGACGCGGAGATCAGGATCGGGCTGGATCGCCCGGCCTACGTGTATCCGCTGTTCGAGCAGGCGCTGCGCATTGCCAACGACGAGCCGGTCGCCGACCACGCCAAACGCATCGGCGAACTCTGGGCGCGCTTCAACGCCGTCGCCGTCGACAATCCGCACGCCTGGATCCGCGAGCCGACCAGCGCCGAGGACATCACCCGGCCCGGCCCGCGCAACCGGATGATCAGCTCGCCCTACACCAAGCTGATGAACTCCAACAACATGGTCGACCAGGGCGCCGCGTTGCTCCTGACGTCGGTGGAGCAGGCCACACGCCTGGGTATCCCGGCCGAGCGTTGGGTCTACCCGCAGGCGGGCACCGACGCGCACGACACGTCGGCGATCGCCGAGCGCGACGAGCTGCACCGGTCCGCGGCCATCCGCATCGCCGGGGCGCGGGTGCTGGAGCTGGCCGGGCTGCGGCTCGACGACCTCGACTACGTCGACCTGTACTCCTGCTTCCCGTCCGCCGTGCAGGTCGCCGCTGCCGAACTCGGGCTGCCCGTCGACGACCCCGCCCGCCCGCTCACCATCACCGGTGGCCTGACCTTCGCGGGCGGGCCGTGGAGCAACTACGTCATGCATTCCATCGCCACCCTGGCCGAATTGCTGGTGGCCAATCCCGGGCGGCGCGGCCTGATCACCGCCAACGGCGGCTACCTGACCAAACACAGCTTCGGGGTGTACGGCACCGAACCGCCGGCGGAGTTTCGCTGGGAAGACACGCAGCCGGCCGTCGATCGCGAGCCCACCAGGGACGGCTTGGTTGAGTGGGAGGGCGTCGGTACCGTCGAGGCATGGACGACCCCGTTCGACCGGGACGGTCAACCGGAGCGGGTGTTTCTGGCCGTGCGCACCCCCGACGGGTCGCGAGCGTTGGCGCAGATCGCCGACTCGGCGGCGGCCGAAGTAACCGTGAGTGAAGACATCGGCGGCGCCAAGGTTGCCGTTGCCGCGGACGGCAGTGCGACCCTGAAATAACCGGCCGGAACCGCCCCCAGGTTCGGGCCCGCAAAGACACAGCGGTCGCGCAAGTGGTACCGACGCGCCTATTGTCAGAGGTGGACGTTGGGGGAGGTGAGCCCAGGTGCAGGTCCTGGTTACCGCCGCCACCGGCACAGTCGGCCGGATGGTCGCTCGGCAGTTGATCGCGGCCGGACACACGGTCAGCGGCATCGCCGAACACCCGCATGCCTACCTGGATCCCGCCGTCGAGTTCGTGTGCGCCCCGTTGTCCGACGCCGTGTTGCAGGAACTGGCCGACGAGGCCGACGCGGTCATCCATCTCGCCCCGGTCGACCCGCGAGCCCCTGGCCACGCCGGCATCAACGGCGTTGCCCGGGTGGCCCATGCGGCGGCCCGCGCCGGTGCCCGTCTGCTGTACGTCTCCCAGGCCGCGGGCCCGCCCGAGGTGTATCAGCCGGCGGAGGCGCTGGTGTCCAGCAGTTGGGGACCCAGCCTGGTGATCCGGATCGCGCCGCCCGTGGGGCGTCAGCTCGACTGGATGGTGTGCCGCACCGTCGCCACCCTGCTGCGCACGAAGTCCTCGGCACAACCGGTTAGGGTGCTGCACCTCGACGACCTGGTCCGCTTCCTGCTGCTGGCGGTCGACACCGACCGCACCGGTGTCGTGGACCTGGCCCCCCCGGACACCACCAACGTGATCACCGCGTTGCGGGTGCTGCGCTCGGCCGACCCCCGTTCGCGCACGCACCGGGTGCAACGCTGGCCGCAGCTGGTTCCCGACTTGGATCTTGCTGCGTTGCAAGAGGATTGGCAATTCGATTTCGGTTGGCGCGCGCTGGACGCGATCGCCGACACCGGGCGCGGACTGGTCGGCCGCAGACTCGACGCCGCGGGGGCGGTCAGCCAGGGCGCTCAACTGGAACTTCCGGTGGAAACCGTGCCCCGATTCGAGCCGACCGACGGGCTGCGCCCCGCCGCGCCGGACGGGCTGGAGGGCGAATTCGACGACCGGATCGATCCGCGGTTCCCGATTTTCAGCGCCACGGGCCTCGCCGAGGCGCTGCCCGGACCGTTGACGCCGATGACGCTGGACGTGCAGCTGGCGGGCCTGCGGATGGCCAGCCGGGTGATGGGCCAACTCCTCGCGCTCGGCGGCGCGGTGGCCGACGAATGGTGGAGCAGGTCCGTCGCGGTGTTCGGTCATCGCCCATACGTCGGGGTGTCGGCCAACGTGGTCGCCGCCTCGCAGCTGCCCGGCTGGGACCAGCGCGCCGTGGCGCAGCGCGCACTCGGCGAGCCGCCACCGGATGCCGAGCTGCTGCCGTTCGGGCAGCCCCAACTCGCCGGTGGAGCCCGCGGGTCCGTCGCCAAAGCGTTCGTCACGGCGCGGTCCGTGGCGCTGCTGCGCCACCTGCGGAGCGACACCCGCGCCTACTGCGCCGCCGCGGCGGCGGAGCACCTGGACGCCAAACAACTGGCGGCGCTGCCCGACGCCGGCCTGGAAGTCCGAATCCCCTTGCTGCGGGACCGCATCCACCAAGGCTGGATCCTCACCGCGATGTGGGTGATCGACACCGGCGTCACCGGCTCCACCGTGTCCGGGGTGGACGCGATCGTGCAGAGCAGCCGTGTCGCGACCGAAATCGCAGCCCTGGCAACGGTCTTGCGCGGAGACGGACTGATGCGCGCCCTGGCCAAAGACGGCGACCTCGTCAGCGTGCGCACGTTGTCTTCGAGCGGAGCCGCCGCGCTGTCGGCGGCTCTGGACCAGGTCGGGCACCGCGGGCCGGGGGAGGCCGAGCTGGCCAGCCCCACGTTCGTCGACGATCCGGCGACGCTGCTCCGCGCGGCCTCCAGAGTCATCGAGGCTGGCGAGCCCGCCGGCGAGCCGAAGCCCGCGCCGCTATCGCGGCGGTTGGCCGCCAGCGCTCGGGATTCGCGGGAGTTGGCCTATGACGCCACGATGCGCTTCACGCACGAGCTCCGAATGGCATTGCGCGAGATAGGTTCTCGCCGAGTAACGGCAGACGTCATCGATGTCGTCGACGACGTGTACTACCTGACCTGCGACGAGCTGGTGGCGATGCCGGCCGATGCCCGGCTGCGGATCAAGCGGCGGCGTGCCGAGCGCGAGCGCCTGCAAGCCCAGCGCCCACCCGACGTCATCGACAGCACCTGGCTCGCCGAGTGCGCAGAGGCTGACTAACCCGCCACCCGTTGGCGGACTTCGTCGTCGAGCGACACCCGCACCAGGGCGGCGGCCAGCCGCGCATTGCCTCGTGGCGCAAGTGCTCCCAGCCGCGCGGGATCCGTCGGCAGGCCCAATCGCTTGGCAGCAGCCTTGGCCCGGTCGTCGAAGTGGGGTCGCACCCAGGTCCAGACGTCCTGGACTTCGCGCAGGAATATATCGGCACCGGTGTCACCAATGCCTTTGAACTGCTTGAGCTTTCGCGCTGCCTCCTTGGCATCGTAGTGGCTGCCTGCGGCCAACTGACGCAGGTCGCCCGAGTACTCGTCGCTGACCAGCTGCGCCATATCGGTGAGGCGGGTCGCCGAACTCTCGTCGTAGCGCACATAGTGGGCGCGGCCGAACGCGGTGATCATGGTCTGCCGATCCGCCGCCAGCACGGCCTTTGGTGTGCGCAAACCCGCCTTGGACAGTTCGCGCGCGGCGGTCATGGCGATGGCGGCGTCGATGGGCTTGCTGGCCAGCATGCACAGCACCACGAGTTGGAACAGCGGCATCGGCTTGTCGCTGAGCTTGATTCGCGCCTCGGTGGCGTACGTCGTGCCGGCAACGTCGAGCAGACGTCGCACCAGTCGCTCGCGGTTATCCATGCCCGGCCGCATACCCGTGCCGAGTCAGAGCAAACGACTCAGCGCCTCGGAGGGCAGGTGAACTCCAGATCGAACGGCTTGGACGAGCTTCCCGAGCCAGCAGGAGCAGGACTATTCGCGATGCCGACGATCTTGTAGCTGGACCCGACCTTGGTGACCGTAGGTTTGGGATTGGAATCCGAGTTGCTATACGTCAGCGGCAGGCCATCGACCTCGACGACCGTGAAATCTTGCAACATGGGATTGTCACCCGCGCTGACAGTGACGGCGATACCGTCCTTGTCGCTGCCGACGTTGGCCATCACCATGTTGGCCGCGGTCACACACTCCACTTTGTTCTGGACCGGGTGGGCCTTTCCGTCCACAACCAGCGTCGGGCCGGCCGTCGGCGCGGGGGCCGCAGTCCGCGACCCGCTCGAACATCCAACCACCGCAACGAAAACCACAGCACTACCGATGGCAACGACATGACCGCGCCTCATGGACCGCTCCTACTTGGCGGGCAGGCTGCGCGCGTAGCCCACGCCCCGGGTGACCCAGCCCTCAAGCTGCCGTTTGGTCTGCACCCCATCGACGGCGACGCGCAGCCAGCCACGAGTTTCTCGCCCGGCCATCACCATCGGGCTGACGTGGGCGCGCTGCACCAGCTTGTCGGTGTCGTCGGGCGGCACGCGCACCATCAGGCCGCCCTGCCCGCTCACGGCCACCGACATGTTGCCGTTGACCAGAAACGCCAGACCGCCGAACATGCGCTTCTCGTCGATGCCGCGCTGGGAGCCCAGCAGTTCACGGACCCGGTTGGCCAGATCTTCGTCATAGGCCATGCCAGACTCAGTCCAGATCCACCCGGATGCTCAGCAGGTCGCTACCCATCAGGCGTACGACGGCGCTGTTGAGCTTCGGCAGGTTGCCGAGCCGCTGCAGCGGGTCGTCGTCGGGCAGCAGGTGAGCCGTCCCGTTGCGCCACTTGCCGCCGAGGCGCAGCCGCACAGCGGGATCGGCTTTGATATTGCGCACGTAATCCGAGTGGTCCCCGTGTTCGGACACCATCCAGAACTGGTTGTCCACCACGCGGCCGCCGACCGGGGTGTGGCGCGGCTGCCCACTCTTGCGGCCCGTCGTTTCGAGCATGGTCACCGGCAGTTGCCGGCCGATCGGATTCACCGCGAGTCGTTGGACGCGGTGCACTACTTCCCGTTTGAGACTCACCACCCCATTGAACGCCGAAGGCCACGCCCATGTCACGGGCGTGGCCTTCGGTGCAGGTCAGGCGGCGACGGTCGCGGCCTCGGCAGCCGGTTCCAGTGCTTGCGCGACGATCTCTGCGACGTCGGTCATCGGCTTGACCGTCAGCGCGTCGAGCACCTCGGCCGGCACGTCATCCAGATCGGGCTCGTTGCGCGACGGGATGAAAACCGTTGACAGACCGGCACGTTGGGCGGCCAGCAGCTTCTGCTTGACACCACCGATCGGCAGCACCCGGCCGTTCAGCGTGACCTCGCCGGTCATACCGACGTCGGCGCGCACCTGACGCCCCGTTGCCATCGACACCAGCGCGGTGACCATGGTGACACCGGCCGACGGACCATCCTTGGGCACCGCGCCCGCGGGCACGTGCACGTGGATGCGCCGGTCCAGCGCCTTGGGATCCACACCCAGCTCCGCGGCGTGCGAACGCACGTAGGACAGCGCGATCTGCGCGGACTCCTTCATCACGTCACCCAGCTGCCCGGTCAGTTGCAAGGACCCATCGCCTGGCTTGTCTGATCCAGCGGCCCCGGCTTCGATGTAGAGCACATCGCCGCCCAGGCCGGTAACGGCCAAGCCGGTGGCCACGCCGGGCACCGCGGTGCGTTCGGCCGACTCCGGGGTGAACCGCGGCCGGCCCAGGTACTCCACCAGATCCGGTTCGTCGATAGTCACCGGCTCGTCGGCGATCTTCGTCGTGACCTTGCGCAGGGCCTTGGCCAGCAACCGCTCGAACTGCCGCACCCCGGGCTCGCGGGTGTAGTCCGCGGCGATCTTGCGCAGCGCCGCGTCGGTCACCGTGACCTCGTCGTCGTTCAACGCGGCCCGGTCCCGCTGGCGCGGCAGCAGGTAATCGCGGGCGATGGCCACCTTGTCGTCCTCGGTGTAGCCGTCGATCTGCACCAACTCCATGCGGTCCAGCAACGCCGACGGGATGTTCTCAATCACGTTGGCAGTGGCCAGGAACACCACATCGGACAGGTCCAGGTCCAAATCCAGGTAGTGGTCGCGGAACGTGTGGTTCTGCGCGGGGTCCAGCACCTCGAGCAACGCGGCGCTCGGGTCACCGCGATAGTCGGACCCGACCTTGTCGATTTCGTCCAGCAGCACAACGGGATTCATCGAGCCCGCCTCACCGATCGCTCGCACGATGCGGCCCGGCAGCGCGCCGACGTAGGTGCGACGGTGCCCGCGGATCTCCGCCTCGTCGCGCACACCGCCCAGGGCGACGCGCACGAACTTGCGGCCCAGCGCCCGCGCCACGCTCTCACCCAGCGACGTCTTGCCGACGCCGGGCGGGCCGGCCAGCACCATCACCGCGCCCGAACCACGGCCGCCGACGACCTGCAGGCCGCGCTGCGCGCGCCGGGTCCGCACGGCCAGATATTCGACGATGCGGTCCTTCACGTCGTCCAGACCGTGGTGGTCGGCGTCCAGGATTTCCCGCGCCGCACCCAGGTCGGTGGAGTCCTCGGTCCGCACGTTCCATGGCAGGTCGAGCACGGTGTCCAGCCAGGTGCGGATCCAGCCGCTTTCCGGGCTTTGGTCGCTGGCGCGTTCCAGCTTGCCGACCTCACGCAACGCGGCCTCGCGCACCTTCTCGGGCAGCTCGGCGGCCTCGACGCGGGCCCGGTAGTCGTCGGACCCGTCGGGCTCGCCCTCACCCAACTCCTTACGGATGGCGGCGAGCTGTTGGCGCAGCAGAAACTCCTTCTGCGTCTTCTCCATGCCCTCGCGCACGTCGTCGGCGATCTTGTCGTTGACCTCGACCTCGGCCAAATGCGAACTGGTCCAGTCGATCAGCACGCGCAGCCGCTCGGCGACGTCGACGGTCTCCAGCAGCTGGCGCTTCTCGACATCGGTCAGGTACGACGCGTAGCCCGAGGTGTCCGCCAGCGCCGAAGGGTCGGTGAGGCTGTTGACGTAGTCGATGATCTGCCACGCCTCGCGGCGCTGCAGCATGGCCAGCAGCAGCTTCTTGTACTCGGCGGCCAGGCCCTTGACCTCGTCGGTGGGTTCGACGTCGGTGACCTCGGTCACCTCCACCCACAGCGCGGTGCCCGGGCCGCTGGCGCCCGCGCCGATGACCGCCCTGCGCTCACCGCGCACGACGGCCGCCGAGCCACCACCGGGCATGCGCCCGACCTGAAGAATCTTGGCGATGACGCCGTGGGTCGGATACCGGTCTTCCAGGCGTGGGGCGATCAGCAGCTGCCCCGATTCGCTAGCCTGCGCAGCGTCGATAGCCGCCCGTGCGGCGTCATCCAGTGCGATCGGCACGACCATCCCCGGCAACACGACGGTGTCGGTCGCGAACAACACCGGAACTGATTTGGCTTCAGACATTCAATCCTCCAAAGTTAAGCCTGTTGCGCTCAACCTCCGTGGTGGGTGGTTTGTTCCCGGGGAGTAACCCGCCGGCGTATCTACTGATGAAACCGCCTGAACCAAAACCCGAAAGGACCGTTTGGCGGCCCGAGCGACGAGCTGAACCGGGGCCCGCAGGAGGCCCTTTCGCACTGACCTGAGTCCGCTCGGCGGCTAGGTGGCGGCGACGCGCTGGCGCGCGCGAAACGCCTGCACCTTCATCTTGTTGCCGCAGGTGCCCATGCCGCACCAGTGCCGGTTCTTGGCCCGCGACGAGTCGAGGTACATGCGTGTGCAGTCGGGGTGAACGCACTTCTTCACGTTGTCGATGTCCGACCCGGCCAGGAGTTCCAGCGTGTCCGCGGCGAGGGTGGCCAGCAGTTGTGCCGCGTTGCCGTCACGGCTCGACGATCCGTCGGCGTCCAACCGCGGCGTGAGTCGAGGTTTCGACGCGTGGTCATTGATCACCTCGACGTCGGCGGCCTGATACGGATTGCGCTCGAGTCGGGCGTTGAACACCCGGTAGATGGCTTCGCGAAGCTCGAGTGCCGCCGCGAGATCGTCATCGGTGACCGCGATCTCGGCATCCACCAGCCCCGCCTGGATCGCCCACTCCGACAAACACCAAGGCTCCGTCATCAGCTCCTCACGGGAGGTCCTGCGGTGCTTCATCGTGCCGGCGAAGTCGAGGCAGTGGCGACCGCTCACGTAGACGAACTTCATGTAACCACCTTGACAGGTTTCATGGAGCCGTGCAACATGTAACTTGTTAAGACGGTTACATCACTGGAAGGTTGCACTCTCGTCGCAATGGAGCGGCAGCGCGAACGAGTGGGGCATCCCGAACGTCCAAGAGAGTGACCATCGGTCTCAGCCATTACGAAAATGGAAGGAAATTCCAAAAATGATTGCGAAACTGCTTTTCGGCGGAGCTATCGTCCTTGGCGCCATCCTGGGAGCGGCGCCGGCCAGCGCCGACAACCCGACCGAGCCCGGCGCCGACCCCAACCCGTTCGCCGCGCTGACCGCCGGCGCCCCGCGCACAACGCCGCCCGGCCCGGGTGTGACGCGGGAGCTCAACCAGGGCATCGTGGCGGGCCTCGCCCACTAGCCCATCGAGCGTGAAGCCAGCTTCGCCCTGGACGCCCGGTGTGAAGCTGGCTTCACATCTTCACACTGGGCCCAGCCGCCGCAGTTGAGTAACATGCTGCGGCGTCAGCTCTTCGAGGCAGGTCACCCCGAGCAGCCCCATGGTCCGGATTACCCCGGTCTGCAGGATCTCGATGGCGCGCCGCACGCCGGCCTCGCCGCCGGCCATCAGCCCGTAGAGATAGGCCCGCCCGACCAGCGTGCACCGGGCTCCCAGCGCGATCGCGGCGACGATATCGGCGCCCGACATGATGCCGGTGTCCAGCAGGATCTCGGTGTCCTCACCCACTTCGCGCACGACCGACGGCAGCAGGTGAAACGGCACCGGGGCCCGATCGAGTTGGCGGCCACCGTGATTGGACAACACGATGCCGTCGACGCCGCGCTCGACGACGGCGCGCGCGTCGTCGAGGGTCTGGATTCCCTTCACCACGAATTTGCCGGGCCATTGGGCCTTGATCCAGCCCAGGTCGTCGAAGGTGACGCTCGGGTCGAACATGGTGTTCAAGTATTCGCCGACGGTGCCGGACCAGCGATCCAGCGACGCGAACGCCAGCGGCTCGGTGGTCAGCAGATCGAACCACCAGCGCGGGTGCGGCAGCGCGTCGAACACCGTGCGCAGCGTTAACGCCGGCGGAATCGACATGCCGTTGCGGGTGTCGCGCAGCCTGGCCCCGGCGACGGGCACGTCGACCGTGACCAGCAGGGTGTCATATCCGGCGTCGGCCGCACGCTTGACCAACCGCATCGAACGGTCGCGGTCCTTCCACATGTACAGCTGAAACCATTTGCGGCCGTGGGGGACAGCGTTCACCACATCCTCGAGCGCGGCCGTGCCCAGGGTGGACAACGAGAACGGAATCCCGGCGGCGGCCGCCGCCCCCGCGCCGGCGATCTCACCCTCGGTCTGCATCAATCGGGTGAATCCGGTCGGCGCGATCGCAAACGGGAACGCGACCGGCCGGCCGAGCACGTCCCATCCGGTGGCCACGTTGCTGACGTCCCGCAGGATCGTCGGATGAAACTCGATGTCGCGGAAGGCTTGTCGCGCGCGCTGGATGGATAGCTCCTCTTCGGCCGCGCCGTCGGTGTAGTCGAATGCTGCCTTCGGGGTGCGCCGCTTGGCGATGCGGCGCAGATCCTGAATGGTCAACGCGGCGTCCAGGCGGCGCTTGGTGCGGTCGAACTGGGGTCGTTTGAACTGGATCAGCGGCGCGAGGTCGTGGACCCTGGGCACCCGTCGTTGGACCGCCATATATGCCACCGTAGTGACATGGAATCCATGGGGGACCCCTTCGATCTGAAACGCTTTGTCGACGCGCAGGCGCCGGTCTACCGCGACGTCGTCGAGGAGCTGCGGGCCGGGCGCAAGCGCAGCCACTGGATGTGGTTCGTCTTTCCCCAGCTGCTTGGCCTGGGCAGCAGTCCGATGGCCATCCGCTACGGCATCTCGTCACTGGAGGAGGCCCGCGCGTATCTGGTGCATGAGCTGCTGGGGCCGCGGCTGCTCGAATGCACCCGGCTGGTCAACCAGGTGCAGGGCCGCTCCATCGGCGAGATCTTTCCCTCGCCCGACCACCTCAAGCTGTGCTCGTCGATGACGTTGTTCGCCCGCGCCGCCAGTCGCACCAGGGACGAAAACGATTTCTTCGCGCTGCTCGACAAGTACTACGACGGCACCGAAGACCAGCTGACGCTGGCGCGGCTGGTCACTTGATGGGCTTGAGTATCCGCCAGCCGTGGGGCTCCACAACCAGCGCCTCGACGACCTCCTGGGGCGGCGCCGCCGATCCGGCGAGCACCTCCGCCCGGCCACCCAGCTTGTTCAGTCTCAGACGCAACGGATCGTCGTCGATGTTCAGCGCGACCAGCTAGGGCGTCATCTCCGTGGCTGGTGCGGTAGACGTAATGGCGGTTGTCCAGCTTTAAAGCGGTGGTCGACGCGGCGTGTAGCCACGGATGGCGCCGGCGCAGCCCGACGAGATATTGGTGCAGACCCCACACTCGGGCGCCGGATGTGTCCAGTTGCAATGGGGGAGAGCCGAACTCGGGACGCACGGCGTCGTCGCCGCCGTAGCGCTCTTCCTTGACACCGCGAAACCCGAACTCGTCGCCGGCGTAGACGCTGGGCACCCCGCCGACCGTCAGCTGGATCACCAGAGCGTGGGCCAGGTGATCGGGGTTCTGCAACTGGCTGGCGATGCGGGTGACGTCGTGGTTGCCGATGAACGTCAGTGGCGCGAAACTGGCCAGAAACTCGTTGTGTCGCTGCAGCCCCCAGTCCAGCTCGAAAAAGTTGCCGTCGTTGAGGCTGCTCCAGATCGCCTTCCACAACTCGTATTGGGTGGCCGAGTCGAATCCGGCGGCGTCGACGACCGCAGCGTAATCGCCGTGAATGAGCTCGCCGACGAACCACGCCTCCGGATGCCGCTCCCGTACCCTCGGCAGCACCGCGGCCCAGAAGTGTTGCGGCACCGAGTAGGCCGCGTCCAAACGCCAGCCATCGGCCCCGCGGTCCAGCCAGTGCGACATCACGTCGGCGCTGTAGTCGGCGACCGCGGGGTTGTCGTGGTTGAGGGCCACGAGCTCGTCGTGACCCTCGAAGGTGCCGCCGCTGAGCCAGCCGGGTTTCGCCTGGAAATCCTTGCCGACGTGATTGAAGACCCCATCGAGCAGCACGCGCAGGCCGCGATCGTGCGCCTCGCCGACCACGTATTCGAAGTCGGTGTCGTCGCCGAGGCGGGGATCGATGCGAAAGTGGTCGGTGGTGTCGTAGCCGTGGGTGCGCGAGGCGAAGATCGGGCCCAGCGCGATGCCCGATGCCCCCAGTGCGATGGCGTGGTCGAACCAGTCGGCCAGCCGCCGGAGCCGGTGCTCGCCCGGCCCCGGCGCCTGGTCGGCCGGGAAGGCCCCGACGAAGCCCAGTGGGTAGACCTGCCACCAGATAGCGTGCGAGACCCAGGACGGTGCCACGTCAGCCGACGGCTGCCAGTGTCTGGGCAGCGGTGATGGCTTGTGCCACACCGGAAATGATCGCTGCGGCCTTCAGCGCCTCCAGCACGGCCTCCCGGCTCACGTCCGCCTCGCGCAGTGTGTGCTCGTGGGCGACCACGCAGTGCGAGCACCCGTTGATCGCTGACACCGCAAAGGACCAGAGCTCGAAGTTCGCCTTGTCCACACCGGGATTGGCGATGACATTCATGCGCAGTCCGGCGCGCAGGTCGTCATAGCGGCCTTCAAGGAAGCCGCGGCCCCGGTAGAACACGTTGTTCATGCCCATGACGGAGGCCGCGGCCAGCGCGGCGTGGTACGCCTCGGCAGACAGGACGTCGGCCGCTTCCGCGCCGATCTCGGCCAGCACCTGGGTGTTTCGCGTCGCGGCGGCGCTGGCCAGCAGCGTGCCCCACAGTTGCTCCTCGTTGAGCGCGGTGCTGCGGGCGATCGAGCCGAGGTTGAGCTTGAGGTCCTTGGCGTATTCGGGCAGCGCTTCCTTGAGATTTTCGATGCTCATCATTGCCTCCCGGTCACGCGGACTTCTTGAGCAGTTCGCCGGCGTTCAGCGTTGGGTCGCCCTTCCGCCAGTTGCAGGCGCACAGCTCGTCGGACTGCAATGCATCCAGCACCCGCAACACCTCATCGACGTTACGCCCGACGGATCCGGCGGTGGCCGAGACGAATTGAATCTCGTTGTTGGGGTCGACGATGAACGTCACCCGGTCAGCCACCCCGTCGGCGTTGAGCACGCCCGTCGCTTGGGTCAGTTCCCTCTTGATGTCCGAGAGCATCGGGAAGGGCAGCTTCTTGAGGTCCTCGTGCTGGGCGCGCCACTGGAAGTGCACGAATTCGCTGTCGATCGAGGCACCCAGGACCTGCGCGTCGCGATCCTCGAACTCGTCGTTGAGCTTGCCGAACGCCGCGATCTCGGTCGGGCACACAAACGTGAAGTCCTTCGGCCAGAAGAACACCACGCGCCACTTGCCCGCGTGGTCGTCGCTGGCGATGGTGGTGAAGTAGTCCTCGGGCTGCTGCGCGTCGACCTCGGACAGATCGCCGCCGATCAGGGCCGTGAGGCTGTAGGCGGGGAACTGCTCGCCGATGGTGAGCAAAGACATCTGCGCTCCTTTTCTGGATTAATTCAAAATTAGCCGTCTGTACCTATAGTGGCTTCGGCCTACTGAGAAGTAAAGGTGATATCAGCCACTACACTAATAAGCATGACCGATAAGAGTTTTCAGCCGACCCTTGCCGGGCTGCGGGCATTCGTCGCGGTGGCGGAGAAGCGGCATTTCGGGAGTGCGGCAACGACTCTCGGCGTCAGCCAATCGACGCTGTCGCAGGCGCTGGCGGCCCTGGAAACCGGCCTTGGCCGTCACCTTGTCGAGCGGTCGACGCGCCGGGTCCGCGTCACGCCCGAGGGCGTGCAGTTGCTGCCACTCGCGCAGGGCGTGATCGACGCGGCCGAAGCGTTCACGGCGGCGGCCGCGGGCGCGTCGGATCCGCTGCAGGGCAGCATGCGGTTGGGTCTCATTCCCACCGTGGCGCCCTACGTGCTGCCGGCGGTGCTCGCCGGGCTCACGCAGAAGCTGCCGGCGCTGACGCTGCGCGTGGTCGAGGACCAAACCGAACGGCTGCTCTCGTCGCTGCGCGACGGCGCGCTGGATGCCGCGCTGATCTCGCTACCGGCGAGCACCGACGGCCTCACCGCCGTCGGTATCTACGACGAGGATTTCGTGCTCGCGCTGCCACCCGGACATCCGCTGTCGGGCAGACGCCGGGTACCGGTGTCGGCGTTGGCCGACCTGCCCCTGCTCTTGCTCGACGAGGGGCACTGCCTGCGCGACCAGGCCCTGGACGTCTGCCAGCACGCGGGGGTGCGGGCCGACGTCGCCGATACCCGGGCGGCCTCCCTGGCCACAGCCGTGCAATGCGTGGCGGGCGGATTGGGCGCAACACTGCTCCCGCGCAGCGCAGCCCCCGTCGAGTCCGCGCGCAGCCGGCTTGCGCTCGCGGAATTCGCGGCTCCCCGCCCGAGCCGGCGCGTCGGTCTGGTGTTCCGCTCGTCGACCGGTCGCGACGACGCCTATCGGCGGCTGGCCGCGATGATCGGCGAGCTGGTCAGCGCCGAGCAGAAGGTGCAACTGGTCACACGTTAAGTTCGGCGTATGGAGAAGGTAATCGCCGTGCTGATGCGCCCCGAACCCGACGACGACTGGTGCGCTCGGCTACGGGGCCCCGTTGCCGACGCGTTGTTGGACCTGGGTATGGCCGGGCTCGCCGTCAACGTCCGCGACAGCGCGGTAAGCCACTCACTGATGACACTGACGACGCTGGACCCACCGGTGTCCGCGGTGGTGAGCCTGTGGACCCAGCAGTGCTACGGCGAACAGCTGACGTCGGCGCTGAAGCTGCTCGCGGCCGAGTGCGAGCAACTCGGTGCGTACCTGGTGACCGAATCGATGCCGCTGCAGGCGCCGCTCGAGTTAGGTTCTCGCACAAAGGGTTTGGCTAACATTGCGCTGCTGCGCCGGCCTGCCGACATGGACCAGGCGACCTGGCTGAACACGTGGCAACTCAAGCACACCAGCGTCGCCATCGACACGCAGTCGACGTTCGGCTACACGCAGAACTGGGTGGTGCGAACCCTCACCCCGGACGCGCCGGGAATCTCGGGCATCGTCGAAGAGTTGTTCCCTGCGGAGGCGATCACCGATCTACAGGCGTTCTTCGGTGCCGCCGACGACAGTGAGCTGCAGGACCGGCTGGGCCGAATGGTCGCAAGCACCACCGCATTCGGCGCCAACGAAAACATCGACACGGTCCCGACCAGTCGCTACGTGTTGAAGACGCCGTTTGGATTGTGAGGGCCGGAGATGACCACACTTGACGAAGCTGTTGCGCTTGCGGTCGGCGAAAGCGGGCTGGCGGTGGTCTCCACCGTCCGCGCTGACGGGTCCGTGCAGGCATCGCTGGTGAACGTCGGCGTGCTGCCGCACCCGGACGGCGGGCAGCCGGTGCTCGGGTTTACCACCTACGGCAAGGTGAAGCTCGGAAACCTGCGGGCGCGACCGCAGCTCGCGGTCACGTTCCGCAAGGGCTGGCAGTGGGCGACCGTCGAGGGCCGGGCCGAACTCGCCGGCCCCGACGACGCGGCGCCCTGGCTCGCCACTTCATCCGGAGCCGACCAGCTGCGGTTGCTGCTGCGCGAGGTGTTCACCGCCGCCGGCGGGACCCACGACAACTGGCCCGAATACGACCGGGTGATGACCGAGGAGCGCCGTGCCGTCGTGCTGATCGAGCCAACCCGGGTGTATAGCAACGCCGCGCGCTAAATCCCCGAGACTTAAGGTCTTTGGCGCTTCCGCGCCAGCGTGTCGTCCCTCACCAGAAGCGGAGCCGACTCCTTTTCCTGCGCCAGCAATGGATGCCAGCCCGGCAATAACGATCGCCCTACCAAGTCACAGTCGTGCGCCAGCGCCAGCACCTTGGCCTGCCGGGTGAACTCCTGGTTGGACACCACCATTTTTCGCCAGCAGCCGTAGTGGATCGCGCCGGCGACTACCTGTTGTACCGCCGAGACGCCCACCGGCGTCGCCTTGCGTTTGCATTGAATCGCCCAGCTCTCCGTGCCGTTGTTGGCAACGAGATCCACCCCATAGTCGTTGCTCGCTGGCGTTGCCGTGACTTCCCAGCCGGCGGCACGCAACCTCGCGGCGACGTAGTGTTCGAAGTTCACGCCCGGCATGGCATCGATCGCGGCCAGATCTGACTGCAGGCATTCGAGTTGGTCTCGGCGTTCCACCCGCGCGCGCCAGCGTTGGCGGGCGGACCCTCCCGCGATCATGACCGCGATGCCGATCGCGACCACCGTCAAGCCGAACAGAAAACCATGCCATCCGAACGTGAAAGCGACGACCACGAGCACGGCCGGTACTGCGACCGCGACCTTGCGTCCCATGCCGGGGTGCCTTCCATAGCGGGGCTCGAAGTTGGCTGCATGTTATTCGAGGCGACCGACACAGTTAGGCTGCACCAGTGCTGCAGATCGACGATGACAAGCATGTCCGCACCCTCACGCTGAACCGGCCCGAGGCGCTCAACGCGTTCAACGAAGCGCTGTACGACGCCACCACCGAGGCGTTTCTGGCCGCTGCGGACGATCCAGAGGTCGCCGTGGTCCTGCTGACCGGCACCGGGCGCGGCTTCAGCGCCGGTACCGACCTCGCCGAGATGCAGAAAATGGTGACCGACCCGGACTTCAAGCCCGGCAAGTACGGCTTCCGCGGGCTGATGGAGGCGCTCAGCAGCTTTCCCAAGCCGTTGATCTGCGCCGTCAACGGGGTCGGGGTGGGCATCGGCGCGACCATCCTGGGCTACGCCGACCTGGCGTTCATGTCGTCGACGGCCCGGTTGAAATGCCCGTTCACCAGCCTGGGCGTGGCGCCCGAAGCGGCGTCGTCATACCTGTTGCCCCAGCTGGTGGGGCGGCAGAACGCCGCCTGGCTGCTGATGTCCTCGGAATGGGTCGACGCCCAGGAAGCGCTGCGAATGGGCCTGGTGTGGCGGGTGTGCGAGCCCGAGGAGTTGCTGCCGGAGGCCCGCCGTCATGCCGAAATCCTTGCCTCGCGGCCCATTTCGAGCCTGATGGCCGTCAAGCACACCATGCTCGAACCGGTCCGTCCGGAGATCGCGGCCGCGACCGCGCGCGAAAACGCTCACTTCGCCGAGCTGATGGGGACGCAGGCCAATGCGGCGGCCCTTGCCGATTTCACCGGCCGGCGCGCGACCTGACGCGGTTAGAGCGCGGCGGCAGTTTCGGTTTCTTTGGAGGCGGCGATGATCGCGCGCAGCGTGCGCCGGCAGCGTCCGCAGTCGCCACCCGCCCCGCAGACCGCGGCGACCTCTTTGGACGTCGACGCGCCGCTCGCGACCGCGTCGGACACCGTCTGGTTGGTGGCCCCAACACAGAGGCAGACGTACATCAGACTCCTACCGACGAAAGCACTGCCAGAACGTTAGCCGAGTCTAACCTAACTAGGTTAGTGAACGCTAACCTAAGTCTCCGGCAAAGTCACTCGCGCCACACTGAGCACAGCCAAACCTTGCTGGAAGATTCCAAAAAGGCATGGCAGAGTGCGTTTACAGCCCCGGCACAGTGCGCTCCAGCCCAGCCACTCGCCGACGGTCCGTCGTGACAGCCGTCCTTCACCTAGGAGTGTGATCATGCAAGGGGATCCCGACGTTCTGCGCCTGCTCAACGAGCAACTCACCAGCGAACTGACCGCGATCAACCAGTACTTCCTGCACTCCAAGATGCAGGACAACTGGGGCTTCACCGAGTTGGCGGAGTACACCCGCAAGGAGTCCTTCGACGAGATGCGGCACGCCGAGGCGATCACCGACCGCATTTTGCTGCTCGACGGCCTGCCGAACTACCAGCGACTGTTCTCGCTGCGCATCGGCCAGACACTGCGCGAGCAGTTCGAGGCCGACCTGGCCATCGAGTACGAGGTGATGGAACGGCTCAAGCCCGGCGTGGTCATGTGCCGCGCCAAGCAGGACAGCACGAGCGCGTTCCTGCTGGAGGAAATCATCGCCGACGAGGAGCAGCACATCGACTACCTGGAGACCCAGCTCGAGCTGATGAACAAGCTGGGCGAGGAGCTCTACTCGGCGCAATGCGTGTCGCGCCCGCCGGGATCTCAAAACTCGCCCGGGTAGCCTGCGGAGGCAATGACCCCGCCCGCCCAAGTCGCTGACCCCGGATCCGGCAGCGCGCCGATCAGTCCACAGCGCCGCAACCTCATCTTCGTCGCGATCGTGCTGGGCATGCTGCTCGCGGCACTCGACCAGACCATCGTCGCCACCGCGCTGCCGACCATCGTCGCCAATCTGGGTGATGCCGGCCACCAATCCTGGGTGGTCACCAGCTACCTGCTGGCCTCGACGATCGTCACCGCGCTGGTCGGCAAGCTCGGTGACCAGTTCGGGCGCAAGCGAGTCTTCCAGGGCGCAGTGGGATTCTTCGTCGCCGGGTCGGTGCTGTGCGGGCTCGCGAACTCGATGGCCATGTTGGTGGGCGCGCGGGCGCTGCAGGGGATCGGTGGCGGCGCGATCACCGTCACCGCCAGCGCGCTGATCGGCGAGGTCGTCCCGCTGCGCGAACGGGGCCGCTACCAGGGCATCTTGGGCGCGGTTTTCGGTGTCACGACGGTGATCGGCCCGCTGCTCGGCGGGTATTTCACCGACTACCTGACGTGGCGGTGGGCGTTCTGGATCAACGTCCCCGTCTCGCTGGTCGTCTTCGTCGTTGCGGCAGTAGCGATCCCGCAGCTGGCCTCGGCGACGAAGCCGCTGATCGACTATGCCGGAATCGTGTTCGTCGGCCTGGGCGCCGCCGGTTTGACGCTGGCCACCAGCTGGGGCGGCACCCTCTACCCGTGGGGATCGCCGACGATCATCGGGCTGTTCGCCGGCTCGGCCGTCGCCATCGGCGTGTTCGTGTGGGTGGAAAGCCGTGCGCCCGCGCCGATCCTGCCGCCCCGGCTGTTCGCCAGCCCGGTGTTCACCGTGTGCTGTGTGCTGTCGTTCGTCGTGGGCTTCGCGATGCTGGGCGCGATGACGTTCCTGCCCACCTACATGCAGTACGTCGACGGCGTCTCGGCCACCACCTCGGGCCTGCGCACGCTGCCCATGGTGGTCGGGATGCTGATCACGTCGACCGGCAGCGGCGTCCTCGTCGGCCGCACCGGCCGCTACAAGCTGTTCCCGGTGGCCGGCACCGCGCTGATGGCGCTGGCGTTCCTGCTGATGTCGCGGATGGATCCGTCCACCTCCGCTCTGGTGCAGTCGGCCTTCCTGCTGGTGCTGGGCGCCGGCATCGGCCTGTCCATGCAGGTCCTGGTGCTCATCGTGCAGAACACCTCGAATTTCGAGGACCTCGGCGTCGCCACCTCGGGCGTGACGTTCTTCCGCACCATCGGCAGCTCGTTCGGCGCCGCGATCTTCGGCTCGCTGTTCTCCAACTTCCTCAAAGACCGGATCGGTCCGGCGCTGGCGGCCGGTCACGTGGCCCCGTCGGCGGTCGCGTCTCCCGAGGCACTGCACCGCCAGCCACATAGCGTGGCGGCACCCATCGTGGCGGCGTACGCCGATTCCCTCACCCAGGTGTTCCTGTGCGCGGCGCCGGTCGCGCTGCTCGGCTTCGTGCTGGCGCTGTTCCTGCGCGAGGTGCCGCTGCGCGATATCCACAACAGCGCAGTCGATCTCGGCGACGGCTTCGGCATGCCCACCACCGACACCCCGGAACGGCTGCTGGAGAATGCCATCGCCCGCATGTTGCGGGGCGCCCCCGGGATGCGGCTGCGCAGCATCGCGCTGCGACCCGACTGCCGCCTCGACGTGGCTGGGCTGTGGGGCGTCATGCGGATCTACCGCTTCGCGCAGATGTACGGGACGGCGCGGCTCAGCGACATCGGTGATTCGCTGCGCATACCGTTCGAGGTCCTGGAACCCACCTTCGTCCGCCTGGTCAATACCGGCTACGTGCAACGCGACGGCGAAGAGATGTGGCTGACGCAATCCGGCGCTCAGCAGGTGGAGTACGTGTACTCGCTGTTGCTGGCCTGGATCTCCGACAAACTGGCCCGGTCACCCAGCTTCGAGGGGCGCCCGGACCGTCGCGACGTCGAAGCCGCCCTGGAACGGATCGCCCATCGCGTTCTGGCCCAACGGGATTGGCACGAGGAACCGCCGACACCGGCATTGACGGCCGGGAGCCGCCGCGACGCGTGAAGTGCGGGCGTACCATCACGCCATGAGTCGAATCGGATCATTCGCTGACGACGACGTCTACGGCTGGGCGACCAAGTCGCCCGACCTCGGCGTCGCCCTCGCCAACTTCAGCCAAGCGGTCTACACCAAGAACCGGCTACCGCTGCGTACCCGCGAAATCGCGCGCGCGGTGATCGCCCACGACAACGAATGCATCGTCTGCGTGAACACCCGCGACGCCGACGGGCCGGCCGAGGGTGTCGACGAGGAGCTCTACGAGCACGCCCTCGAATGGCGCACCTGGCCCGGGTACAGCGAGCAGGAACGGCTGGCCGCCGAATTCGCACACCGGTTCGCCACCGAGCACAAGGTGCTGCGCGACGACGAAGACTTCTGGAGCCGGTGCATGGAGCACTTCTCCGAGGAATTGCTTGCCGACCTGGCCCTGTCCTGCGGACTGTGGGTCGCGATGGGACGGGTCCTGCGGACCCTCGACATCGGCCAGGCCTGCAAACTGACGTTGCCCAGCCGCGTCTGACGGAGCCCCGAAAACCATGACCGCCACGCCCTTGGCCGCGGCGGCAATCGCCCAGCTCGAGGCCGAGGGCGTCGACACCGTCATCGGCACCGCCGTGAACCCGGCCGGGCTCACCCAAGCCAAGACCGTGCCGATCCGCCGGACCAACACGTTCGCCGATCCCGGCCTGGGTGCCAGCCCGTCGTGGCACGCCTTCGTCGCCGACCAGACCGGCATCGCCGGCGCCTCGCCCGTCGTCGGGGATCAGCGACTTCGCATCGACCTGGCGGCCCTGCGCATCATCAGTGACGGATTGGCCTGGGCGCCGGCGTCGTTCTTCGAGCAGGACGGCACACCCGTCCCCGCGTGCGGCCGCGGGACGCTCGGCCGTATCGAAGCCGCGCTCGGTGCGGCCGGCCTCGACGCGAGGGTCGGCCACGAAATCGAGTTCCTGCTCGTGGATTCCGGCGGGGGCCGACTGTCCCCGGCGGTGTGGACGCAGTACGGCCTGACCGGAGTGCTCGAGCACGAAGCATTCATTCGCGACGTGCACGTGGCCGCCGCGACGGCGGGCGTCGGAATCGAGCAGTTCCATCCCGAGTATGCGGCCAATCAGTTCGAGATCTCGCTGTCGCCGCAGCCACCAGTCGCCGCCGCCGACCAGCTTGCGTTGCTGCGGCTCATCGTCAGTCGCGTCGCCCGCCGGCACGGGTTGCGCGTCAGCCTGTCGCCGGCGCCTTTCGCCGGCAGCGTGGGATCGGGTGCGCACCAACACTTCTCGCTGACCGGCGATGCCGGTCCGCTGTTTTCCGGCGGCCCCGGCCCGGCGGGCATCACCGCGGCGGGAGAGCACGCGATCGCCGGGGTGATTCGCGGGCTGCCCGAGGCTCAGGGGGTGCTGTGCGGATCGGTCGTGTCTGGTTTGCGGATGCAGCCAAGCAACTGGGCCGGCGTGTACGCATGCTGGGGAATCGAGAACCGGGAGGCGGCCGTGCGCGTTGTCACGGGCGGCGTCGGCAGCGCCTACGGCGGACATGTCGAAGTGAGAATCGTCGACCCCTCGGCGAACCCGTACCTGGCGTCCGCGGCGATCCTCGGACTGGCTCTCGACGGCATTCGCCATGATGCGCCACTCGCGCCGGAGACGACGCTCGACCCGGCGACCCTGTCGGAGCCGGACCGGGAACGCGCCGGCATTCTGCGCCTGCCCGAGGCGCAGCCCGAAGTCATTGCAGCCCTCGATGGTTCGGCGCTGATGCGAGAGATCTTGGGCGATTCCGCGGTCGACATGGTGGTTGCGGTACGGAATGAGGAGCACAAGCGCTACGGCGAGCTGAACCCCGAGGCGCTGGCGGACAAGTTTCGGATGGCCTGGAGTTTGTGAGTGAGCGCGCTGGCGCACCATATCGACGCGGTCGCGCTGATCGACCAGCATGCGCACGGCTGCTGGCTGACGGCGGGGGACAGGCGCCGGTTCGAGAACGCACTGAACGAGGCGAACACCGAACCCCTGGCGGAATTCGACTCGGCGTTCGACTCCCAACTCGGCTTCGCGGTGCGGGCGCACTGCGCGCCCATCCTCGGGCTACCCAAGCACGCTGACCCGCAACAGTATTGGGAGCGCCGCAGGCAATTCAGTGAAACCGAGCTGGCCCGGATGTTCCTGCCGGCCGCCCACGCCTCCGACTGGCTGGTGGACACCGGTATCGGTACCGACGTGACCGATCTTTCGGCGATGGCCGAGTTGTCCGGCGGGCGGGCGCACGAGGTGGTCCGGCTCGAGCAGGTCGCCGAGCAAGCCGCGCGGGCGCCGGGGGAGTACGCGGCAGCGTTCGGCGAAATCCTGGGGCGGCGCGCGGCCACCGCGGTCGGCACCAAATCCGTCCTGGCCTACCGCGGCGGCTTCGACGGCGACCTGACCGAGCCGTCGCCGGCACAGGTCGCCGACGCCGCCGCCCGGTGGCGCGACCGCGGCGGCGTCCGGTTGGACGACCGGGTGCTGCTGCGTTTCGGGCTGCACCAGGCGCTGCGACTGGGCAAGCCGTTGCAATTCCACGTCGGCTTCGGCGACCGTGACTGCGATCTGCACAAGTGCAACCCGCTGTATCTGCTGGACTTCTTGCGGCAGTCCGGGGACACCCCGATCGTGTTGCTGCACTGCTATCCCTACGAGCGTGAAGCCGGCTACCTGGCGCAGGCCTTCAACAACGTCTATCTCGACGGCGGGTTGAGCGTGAACTACCTGGGAGCCCGCGCGCCGGCATTCCTCGGCCGGCTGCTCGAACTGGCGCCGTTTCGCAAGATCCTCTACTCGTCGGACGGCTACGGGCCCGCGGAACTCCACTTCCTCGGTGCCGCGTTGTGGCGCAACGGCATTCATCGCGCGCTGCACCGCTTCGTCGACGCCGGCGATTGGAGCGAGGCCGACGCGATCCGGGTGGTCGATCTGATCGCGCGCGACAACGCGGCCCGCCTGTATCGCGTTTGACCACTGCGAACACGTGGTATACGGCCGTTATGAGCGCCCTGGGGGATGTCATGAACTGGACCCGCGAGCAAGTCGTGTCGCGCGTCCCCAAGGCCGACCTCGATCAGCGGGATCCCGACTACATCCGCGACCAGTTGCCGGGGACCTGGCTGCTGGCATCGCTGTATTTCCGGGCCGACGTGAACGGGCTGGACCGCATTCCCGCCGAGGGGCCGGTGCTGCTGGTGGGCAACCATAGCGGCGGCAACGTACCCCCGGACACGTTCATCTTCACGCTGGCGTTTTGCTCCTATTTCGGCGTCGAGCGGCCCTTCTACCAGTTGGCGCATAACCTCGTCGTCTCGGCGCCGCCGCTGGGCTGGCTGCGCAAATTCGGCACCGTCGCCGCCAACCACGACAACGCCCGGTTAGCTCTGGAGTCCGGAGCGGCGCTGCTGGTCTACCCGGGCGGCGACTACGAGGTGTTCCGGCCGTCGTGGGAGCGGCACAAGGTCGACTTCGACGGCCGGATGGGTTACGTCAAGCTGGCACGCGACGCCGGTGTGCCGATCGTCCCCGTCGCCAGCGTCGGCGGCCAGGAAAGCGCGCTGTTCCTCAGCCGCGGGCAATGGCTGGCCAAACTCCTGCGGGCGGATAAGCTGCTGCGGCTCAAGAGCATCCCGATCTCGTTGGCGTTCCCCTGGGTGCTGAACATCAGCGACTTGGGCGGTCATATTCCGCTGCCCAGCAAGATCTCGATCGAGGTGCAGGAGCCGATCGAGGTGGACGGTGACGACGAGACGGTCAACAAGAAAGTGTTGGCCAGCCTGCAGGACGGCGTCGACCGGCTGGCCGCCAAGCGTCGCTTTCCGGTGCTCGGCTGATGCGCGTCGAACGCCGCTGCGTGATCAACGCCGACCGGGACGTGGTGTGGAAGATCGTCGGCGATCCCGAATCCTATCCGTCGTTCATGACGAACCTGGAACGCTGGGAATCCGCAAACGACCAGCGCACGGGGGTCGGCGCACGCTACACCGTGCACTGGAAGATCGGTTCGGTGCCGGTCGGGGGTCTCATCGAGGTGGTCGAGTTCGACGAGGGCCGCGACCTGGCTTTCGTGGGCATCACGGGCATCAATCTGCGGGGCAGGTTGCGGTTGCGCGATGGCGGACGGGGTCAGACGCGGGTGATCTTCCGGCTGTCGTATCAGGCGCCGGGCGGCATCCTCGCCTACATCGCCGACCGCATCGCCGTGCGCCAGGTGGGCCGCACCCTGGCCGGCACGCTGAAGTCCCTCAAGGGGCTTGTCGAGTCTTAACTCTGCAGCGGAATGAACCGCCGCAGCTTGCCGCTGGTCTGGTGGCGGCGCAGTCCGTCGGTGACGTGGATTCGAATCGTCGGGTCGGTCAGTCCGTGTTTGCGTAACTCGGCGATCAGCGCGGCGGTCAGTAGGTCGATGTCGGGGGCACCCACCACCACGATGTCGGCCCCGGCGGCGGTCTGGGTGACCTGATACTCCGACACGCGCGCGTCGGTGCCCAGGATGTGCCGGAAGGCGATCGGCGGCACTGTCGTTGCGCCGTAACGGAAGTCGTCGTCACGTCGGCCGCCGATGTCGGCCACGCGGGTGAACGCGCTGCCGCATGCGCATGCTCCGGCCAGCGGTGTTACCTGGTCGCCGAGGTCGTAGCGAATGAACGGGAAGGTCCAGTTGCTCAACCCGGTGGCCAGCGTCCGCGCCGCCGGCTCGTCGGGCCCGACGGGTGCGCCGCTTTCGTCGACGCGCTCGATGATCATTTCGTCCTCGCAGAGGTGCAGCCCGTCGTCGTGCCCGCAGCCGACCGCCTGAACCCCGATTTCGGTTGAGCCCCAGACATTGTGGATCGGTGCACCCCAGGCCGCGACGATCGCCTGCCGATCCTCGTCGAGCAGCGGCTCGGAGTTGGTGCTCACCCGCACCGGTTCGATGCGCAGATCACCGGCCAGCGCCGCCCGCGCCAGGCGCCCGATCACCGACGAATAGCCGACCAGGTGTGTGGGCTGGGCCGCCGCGACCGCGGCCAGTACTTCGTCGAGCGGCGCGCCCGCGGCGATCACGACCGTCTCCATCCCCGGGGCCGTCGGGATGTCGAACAGCGGTGTGCTGGCGTGCGGCGGGACGCCGGCCTCCAGCACGGCGAGCCGGCCCGAAACCCCGGCCTCGCGGCGCTCTTCGCGCACCTGCATGCGCCAGGCCAGGCAGGCCGCCGACACGAAGAACTGCCAATCCCACACGTACACACCGCGCACTCCGCTGGACCCGCCTGAGCTGAAGATCTGCTGGCCGTTGGGGGTGTAGGAGAACCATTGCTGTTGCGCAAGAATTTGTTCGGCACCGGCGCGGTCAAGGCCGGCTGCGGTGACGATGGTGTCCCACTGTTGCTGGGCTTCCTGCTTCGTCATCATCGGCAACGACGCCAGATCGGCGACCGTGGCGCCCGACGGGTCGAGACCCTTGAGCCGCCTGGCGTGAAACGGCGAGTGTTCCCGCGCGTAGGTGAGCAACGCCCGCAGTCGGTGGTCTTGGTAATCCTCGATCCGTCGGCGCGACCAACCCAGGCGCGTAACGTGCTCGTCGAGGGCGGTCCGCACCGCAGCGAGATGCGCTGCGCGCGTCCGCTGGTAGGCCGCGCGGGACTCTCCTTTCACGAATGGGAGTTTTGCACGCCGCACGGTTGTAGGTTGCCCGCATGGAGCTGTGTCATCTGCCGGCTCACGAACTCGTTCGTCTGATGACGAACGGCTCGGTGTCCTGCAGGGAAGTCACCCTGGCCCACCTGGCACAGATCGAGCGCGTCAATCCTGCGCTCAACGCCCTGATCGAAGCCGCGGATCCGGACGAGTGCCTGCGACTGGCCGACCACGCCGATCGATGCGCCGCCCGTGGCGAGCGACTGGGTGCAGCGCACGGACTGCCCGTGGTGATCAAGGACGTCATGACGGTGGCCGGGCTGGCCTGCTCCGGCGGAAGCCGTCAGCTGCGCGCCGTCGCGCACTCTGACGCCACCGCGGTGGCCAGGCTGCGGGCCGCCGGCGCCATCGTGCTGGGCCTGACCAACGTTCCCGAATTGGGCCGCGGCGCCGAATCCAACAACAGCCTTTATGGCCGCACCAACAATCCGTACGACCTGGCCAGGACGCCCGGGGGCAGCAGCGGGGGATCGGCCGCACTTGTGGCGGCCGGCGGTGCTGCGCTGAGCGTCGGCACCGACGAGGGCGGCAGCATCCGGCAACCGAGTCATAACACCGGCATCGCGGGGCTCAAGCCGTCGCACGGCCGGGTGCCGCGAACGGGCAACGTTTTCGGCCACGCACCCGGGGTCTTCGGTCCGTTCAGCCACTACGGCCCGCTGGCACGGTCGGTGGCCGACTTGTTTTTGGGGCTCTCCATCATGGAAGGGCCCGATCTGCGCGATCCGTACGCGGTGCCCGCACCGCTGGGCGATCCCGGCGAGGTCGACCTGGGTGCACTTCGCGTCGCCACCTACCTCGACGACGGCATCGCTGCGCCCACCGACGAGGTGGCGGCCGTCGTCACCGCGGCCGCGGGCGCGCTAGCAGAGAGTGGCGGCATCTCTGGAGCACGCGACGCCATGCTGCCTTGGTCGAACCGTGGAGCTGCTTTGGACGTCGGTGTTCCTCGGCGGCGACAGGGGACGGGAATTCGGCCAAGTCCTGCGGACAGTCGGTATCACCGAGCCATCCGAGGAATTGGCTGAATTTGGTTCCCAGGCAAGGAAAGTCGCGTTTTCTCTTACCGAGGCTCGCAGCCGCTTCGTCGACCTGGATCGGTACCGTGTCGAAATGCTGGAGTTCATGGCCGATTACGACGTCATCGTCGGGCCCGCCATGCCCACCCCGGCCAAACCGCATCATCACGGCCTGATCGAGATCAATGACTTCTCACATCTCATGGTGCACAACATCACTGGCTGGCCCGCGGCGGTGGTGCGCTGCGGGACGTCGAGCGAGGGACTGCCCATCGGCGTCCAAATCGTCGCCAGGCCCTGGCAGGACGCCACCGCGCTGGCCGTCGCGGCACACCTCGAGAAGGTGTTCGGCGGATACCAGCCGCCACCGCTATGAGCGTGGCCCAAACCGATTGTCATGATTATTGGTGTTTTTCAATACGCACGTCGAGCAATTCGGTTCCGCGCAAGCGCGAGCCCACATAAACGGACGGCATTGCTGTCGGATGGACCGAACTCGCCGGGGCGCGCGAATATCGCCAAAAGTCCGCGCAGACTCTTTCGTGCGCTTACGATTTCGGTCACGTAACGGTTCGGCGCTTTCTCACGAAGTGTTTGACGAAGGAGGCAATCATGTCGTTATTGAACATCGCGCCGGACATCGTGGCGAACGCCAGCGAGGACCTCGCAGGTCTGGGCTCTAATCTGCGAAGCGCGACTGCGGCAGCCGCGTCCCCGACGACCTCAATCGCGGCCCCGGCCGCCGACGAGATATCGGCTGCCATCACAGCGCTTTTCGGCGCACACGGTGAAGGATTCCAGGCCGCTAGCGCCAAGGCGGCGGCCTTTCATGAGAATTTCGTAAACCTGCTCAAAGGCGGGGTCGGGCAGTACGTGGGCGCCGAAGCGGCTGCTACCACCCACTTGAACGGAAGCTTTGGCCCGGTCTCGTATTCGTTCAACGAGTCCGCGACGGGCGCGAGCGGAAACCTGATTCTGCACACTCCGTTCCGGCCGGCACTGTCGTTCAGCGCGACGCAAACCAGCACCGGCGCGTCGTTGACTGCGAACGGCACCTTCCGGACTCCGCTTGGCACCGTGAATTGGCTGTCGGCCACCGGGAGCGCAAAGTCCACTCCCGACGGCGGGTTCAAGGCCTCCCTCAGTGGACACTCTCCGTACGGTCCCCCGGTCTCGTTCAAGGCGAGCGGGACCCCGATCAACACCGACACCGAGACCGGGGAGACCCTGAAGGCAAGCGGAGCCTTCAGCACCCCGTTAGGGGACATCAACATCTTCAAGGCGACCGGCCAGGCCGTCGTCAACGACAACGGCGCCTTCTCGGCCTCCATCAGCGGACAAAGTCCCGGTGCCAGCGAGGGCCTGTCGCTCCACGGGACCATTAGCGAAAACGGATCACCGGTAATCACCGGGGGATCGATCAGCTACGACGGCGTCAGGTTTTCATTTTAGGAACCGCATTCCAGCATTAGTATGAGCTCGTGAATGCGGGCACCGGCTTGCAAGTGGTAGCGGTCGCCATGTTGGCCACCGCCGTCTTCGTGACCAACCCAGCGATCGCGACTGCCGATCCCACCAACGACGCGTACCTCGCTCAACTGCGCGCCCTCGGCGTCAACTTTCCCCCGGACCGGGAGGAGGCCGTCATTGCGACGGCGCACCTGATCTGTTACGACAAGAAGTGGGGTTACACGCCGGACGCGATCGCCCAGGACGTGCACAACATTTTGGCCCCGCGGGGCCTGACGCTGGACAATGTCACCTCGATGGTGGGCCTGGCGGAATCGACGTATTGCCCGGGTTAGCGCGGGACATCGTCAGCAGATCCAGCCGCCAGAGCGGTGTCCGTCGACCAGCTGGATAAGAGGTAACTCGGCAAGGTTCAGCGGCATCGTCCCGTGCGGCATGACGACTCCGCTGCCGAGAAGACCGCAGCCCATCCGCATCACCGGGATAAAATCCAGAGCGTCTGCGGCCGCGAAGTCGACGACCTAGTTCTGCGGAGGTCGTTCGGGGCGGCACGCGACGAAGTAGTGGCATTTGTTCACCGCCTGCAGGCGGTCCATCAAGGCCCGGATCTTGTTCTCTGGCAACGCGTTCAGCGCCGAGGACAGGCCGTCGGGCAACGCGTAACCCTCGTGCGGGTAGTACCCCGACTCGACGAACCACTCTTGGAAGACCAGGCCCGCCGAGGCGAGTCATTCAGTTGCCGATGTTTGCCGAAACCCATTTGCCCCGCCGAAACTATGTGATATTGGCCTAACAGTCGCTGATCCGTTCGGAGCACGTGGCAGGAGGCAGATCGTGAAGCTGATACCCATCGGATTGGCTGTGTTGGTTATTGCTACGGCACCGATGTCAGCAGGACCGCAGTCCCACGCCAGCGGATACAAGACCGCGTGCACCGGACTCACCGGGAACGCCTTTGTCACGTGCAATGCGTGTCAACTGGGGTCGCAGGCAGCGTGCGCCGCGATGGGTACGGGCGGCCCCGCAAACGCGCCAGCACCACCGCCCGTGCCACAGCCGCTAGGGCCGGCCCCCGTTCCCGGGCAGCCCCTGGTGATCCCATCCATGCCCGCCGAGATGCCAACCCCGGCAGCGCCACCCCCAGCCGCGCCGCCCGCGCACCAAACGCCTTGTAAGCCCACCGACTACATCGCAGGATCGGAGGGGATGTGCGGCCCCAATCGTCCACCAGCCCCGACCTCCTGATGAGGCACTCATGCGCGGCACTGGGATCCGCGGCCGCTATCGTCACCGCCGCCAGCCTTCTCGCTGCCCCGACCTACGGCGATCCATGCAACAACCAGGCCTGCCTGTCGAAACCCTTCTCCGAGGCGGGCGGCCCCTACGTGGGCGAGTGGGTTGCTCACCAGGAGCGAGTCGTTGTCAATCCCGACGGCACCGGCACTGAGGTCTCCGCTTACGGCACGGTCGCCTTCAAGATGGGCAGCGTGTCCACGGATCAGCCCATCACCGCCGAAGGCAACATCACCGCCGGCGGTCGAGCCCCAGTCGGCAGTTGGGTCTCGATGCAGCTGGTCGACAGCGGCAGGGGAATGCTGTTCGGCATGGCCAACGGCGATCAGCAATTCCCCTTCTGCAAAGTCGTCAACGGCAGCAAAGCCAACCCCGACGATTGCGGTGCGTAAGCGCGACGGCATCGTCGCTCCAGTCATAGCCACTACGTCAGTGTCCACGACTGAACCGTACAATCAAGGCGGACAACGAATTTCGCTTTTGTCAGCGCAATCTTTGGCGGCTAGGCTGGTGACCAGACGAAGAAGCGGAGGGCGACCTGTGAGTGACAGGGGATTACTGGCCGTGGATCTGACGTGCCCCGAGGGGCACGTCGTCGGCCGCCTGGTTCGTCAAATCGAGCACCAGCCCATCGAGATCGAGCTGGCCGACACGGCACCCGAGGAATGGCCGCGAGGCGGCGACTCGATGTTCACGTACCTTACTTGCCAAGACTGTAACCGCCGTATATATGGGTCGACGGAGGCGATAAGGGAGAAGGCCAGCTGGCTGTCTGAGAGTGAGTCCGAGTCTCAGGGCAGACACTCACTGCGCTTCATAGAGGACGGCCTGGCGTAGGCCGTGGCGGATGCTCGGCGGCATCCCAGCTCCTGTCCTCATTCGCCAGTAAGCCGATCGTCGATCGGATAACCTCGAATGCCAGTCCGACGCCGCCAATTTGAAGCCGCAAACTACGGGCCTGTGTGGCTGTGCAACCGCACCATGCGCGTTGTGCTGTTCTCGTAGGGGCCGACAATGTCGCTGCGGGAGCGCGAAAAACTGCGGCTACAGGCCCGCGCGTGGCACGTAGCTCGCGAATTGACTGGCCGCACAACGAATACCGCGCACTTAGATAAGCTGCTCGACGAGCGCTTGGCGATTATGGTGTTGAACACCACGCTCATACCTGCTTGGCCGAGGTGTCTGGACACACGCCGGGGCCCGATATCAAAATCAGATCCGCGACAAGGGTCAAGCCGCTGACGTCACGTTGGCGATGTCGTAGTCCCCGTCGGACGCCGATCCTGGAGGCTTGCCATTGCCGCAGTGATAGTAGCGGCGGCTGGCAGAAGGTTGTCCGGGTCGCAGATTCGAAGCAGGATGGATACGGCAGCACCCGGTACTAGCACCCAGTCTAATTCAGCGCGCGCGCAACTCACCGAGATTCGCTGTAGCTCCGAGAAACCCGCGGCGCCAAAGAATTCCAGACGGGTCAGATCAAGGATGAGCCCGCGGCAACGCTTCAGGTCGGCGAGTGAATATTCGGAGAGGGCGTGTGCGTTCGTGATGTCGATGTCGCCGTGGGCGCTGACAATGGCCACCGACGACTTCATCCAGTGAGTGTCCCAGTACGCCAACTGACCCCTGCCCGGCGTGGACAAAGCCGCGGACAAAATGACATCGCCCGGCGGGGCGGAGGAGCGTAGCGATGTATCGGTCATGGTGATCCACTCATACGGAAACGATCACCGGAATGTCAGGGCTCGGGGCAACGCCCCTTGGGTTCAGCAGCGTACGGCTAAAACCCTTCCCGGACCAGCTGAGATTCTCAGCAGTCATCACCCTACTCCGGTTGGATGGTTCGCGCAGGGTCAGCGCGGATGTCCAAAGTCAGGATCGGCTAGCCGAGCTTGCCCTAGATCGGCCAGCCAACTGCGTCCTAGGATGGGATTCGACCTCGTGGCAGGTGCGTCGCGGGCGCGTGGCTGGTCGCCTGTAACGCCGGGCTCCAGCAGGATGATGAAGCAGGTGGCGGAAATGGCGGAGTTCACCGAGGACGCCGATAGCGCGCCGCTGGCGTCGCGGACATCGGAGCAACTCAGCTCCGATGACGCCGACTTGCGGGCGGGGATCGCCAATCTCGCCGGTCTGGTCGCCGACCATCGGCGCCTGCCCGAGTTGCTGGCGGACGTGGCGGCGTTCGCTGTGCGCGCGATACCGGGGGCTGACGGTGCCGGGGTGACGTTGCTGAATGTCGACCGGGTGGACAACATGGTGGCGGCGTTGGCGTCCAGCGCTCCCTTTGTCGCCGAGATTGACGAGATCCAGTACGTGACCCTCAATGAGGGGCCCTGCATCACCGCGGCTCTGGAACGTCGCACGGTGCGCTCCGGGTCGTTGGGTGGGGAGAAGATGTGGCCGCGGTTCGGCCCGCGAGTGGGCAGGTTGGGGGTGCACAGTGCACTGTCGCTACCGCTGTTGCTGCCTGACCGGGTGGTCGGCGCCATCAACGTATATGCCTACGGCAAGGACGTTTTCGATGAGCACGCCGCTGAACTCGGGGAGTTGTTCGCCAAACCAGCGGCTGTCGCTGTCCACAACGCGCAGATCCTTGCGGACGCGCTCGCTCTCTCCGTCCAGTTACAGGCGGCGTTGTCCACCCGCCCGGTAATCGATCAAGCCATCGGCCTCATCCGCGGGCGTACCGGGCGCAGCGCCGAGGATGCATTCACCCAGCTGCGGGCGATTAGCCAATCTGAGCACCGCAAGTTGGCTGATGTGGCCCAACACATTGTCGATGAAGCCGTGCGCCGCGCCCGCGCCCGGGCCCGCCCTGAACCGGAAAGCCAAATCGGCGTACCGTGACAACTGGGGAAACACTCATGAGACGGGTCCTGATTCGCGTCTCGGATTCCTCACCGCGCACAGCGACGGGCCTTGCGCGGCGCCGGCAGGCTTGATCGCGCTCGGGAGCGTGTAGCGGAGCAATCCACTTGTGAAGATCGCTGCGGCCCTGGCCGCAGACCTGGGCGTTCTCACCGCAGCTTTGGATGAGCCCGGCACCGATGTCGCCCATA
The DNA here is from genome assembly GCA_963758775.1 of uncultured Actinomycetota bacterium. Classification (GTDB taxonomy): domain Bacteria; phylum Actinomycetota; class Actinomycetes; order Mycobacteriales; family Mycobacteriaceae; genus Mycobacterium. The sequence continues at coordinate 41,615 of CAVWWU010000003.1, read as the reverse complement.
GTCTGCTCCAGCTCACGGCCAATGCCACCGCCGCAATACCCACCTTCCTGGGTCTGAGCGTGACCGTCAACGGCTGTGATCCGCCGTTCACGTTGACCACATTCGTCGAGGGTGTCGGGACGGGTGACGTCCGCACCTCGCTGAGGCTGGCGCTGGCAAGTGTCGGTGATATCGGTCTCCTCCCGGCGGTGGTCCTCGTCTTGTACGCGGGGTTGCCGGGAACCTTTGTCGACCTCGCGGCGGACCTCGCGTGGCTCACCGCCCGGCCTCTGAATGACTTCGTCCTCGATCAGCACCTGCCAGCCACTGCCGAACAGGGTTCCGCACCAAACCTTTTCGAGATGTCGATCATCAACCAAGCTATCGGAGCCCTCATCGGCCAGGGCTACACGCCCGAGCAAGCCGAGCGACACCTCACGGCTGAGGGTGCCCACGCCGGTATCAGTCGGCACGCCGTCGCCCTACGCATCCTGGCCGGGCTCGATGCGCGGTAGTCGCACATCGGGTGTAGCGTAAGTGGGGTTGGGAACCCAGCCAGTCCGGGGTGAAGTCAGCTGCCCGCCGCTGATCTCGCAGAGCAGTAGCTCGCGCCGGATACGCCGGTGACAACCGTACGTCGGGATCACTTTGAGCGCTGTTTCCATCCTTGAAACGTCGAATGTCCCTCGCGCTGGCCAAGGCCGTTGCGGCTCCGCGAAATTCGGCATTCTCAGCACGTATCCACCGACACCGTGCGGGTTGGCGACGTTCAGTGCGGCCTTGTCGCAGGGGTTGTGCGCGAATGGCTCTGACGTCAGCGTCGTGCGGGTGGCCGATGGGTCGTTATCTTCTGACGCTCGGGTGATCGGGGAGCTGATCAACGGTTCCGCGACATCGCTGGCTGCAACCTGCGACTTGCTGAACCAGAGCGACATCGCGGTCGTGCAGCATGAGTACGGCATCTACGGCGGTGTCGACGGAGACGAGGTGGTGGACATCATCGCCGGGCTGCGCATCCCGTCGATCGTGGTCGCCCACACGGTCCTCAAAGACCCGACCCCGCATCAGCGTTCGGTGCTCGAGGCGATCGCGGCGACGGCGACTCAGGTGGTCGTGATGTCCGAGGCGGCCAATCAGCGCCTGTTGCTGGGCTTCGACGTCGATCGCCGGAAAGTCACCACGATCGCGCACGGCGCGACCGTCCCGAAGAACACGCCGGTGACGCGTTCGGGCAGACCGACTCTGTTGACCTGGGGTCTGCTGGGGCCGGGGAAAGGCATCGAGCGGGTCATCGAGGCGATGGGTTCGCTCCATGAGCTCCATGGCCGGCCGCGATACTTGATTGCCGGCCGTACGCACCCAAAGGTTCTGGCCGCCGATGGCGAGGCATACCGCGACGCCCGTGCCGAACAGGCGCGGTGCACCGGCGTAGCGGACTCGGTGTGCTTCGACCCGAGCTACCGCGATGTGTCGTCACTGACGGCGCTGGTTCGCTCCTCGGCGGTGGTCGTCTTACCCTACGACTCCACCGATCAGGTCACGTCCGGTGTCTTGGTCGATGCCATCGCGAGCGGGCGACCGGTCGTCGCCACCGCCTTTCCTCACGCCGTCGAACTCCTCGGCAGTGGAGCGGGCATCGTCGTCGGTCATAACGATCCCGATGCGCTGGCATCCGCCCTGCGCCGACTGCTGACCGATCCGCGCCTCGCCGGCTCGATGGCAGCGGAGGCCCGCCGGTTGGCCCCGACGATGGCCTGGCCCGTGGTGGCGAATGCCTACCTGAAGCTGGCACACCGCATTCTCGGTGAGCGTCCGGCGCTCGTATGAGCGCCACCGTGCCGGACCTGAGGTTCGACCACCTATTGCATTTGACCGACGATCGCGGCACGTTCGAGCATGCCTGTTACTCCGAACCCCGGCCCGAACACGGCTACTGCACCGACGACATGGCTCGGGTTCTCGTCGTCGCCAGCCGAGAGCCCAACTCTTCGGGGCAAGTCAACGGCCTTGCGCGGGTGGCCGTGCGGTTCCTGAACGATGCGCAGTCCTACGCCGGCCCCTGCCGAAACCGGATGGACCGCAATGGCCGTTGGGAGGATGAGCCCTCCCTGGGGGACTGGTGGGGGCGCTGCATCTGGGGACTGGGGACTGCCGCTGCGCATAGTGACGTCTCTCTGCTGCGCCGGTTGGCCGTCATCCAGTTCGAGCGTGCCGTGAGGTCGCGATCGCCATGGCCTCGAGCGATGGCATTCGCGGCGGTGGGCGCTGCCGAGCTCCTCGCCGTCGACCCCGGGCAACAGGCCGCACGTGCACTCCTCGCCGACTACGCCGAGGCCGTGGCCAAACCGAACGGCGACGCGTCCTGGCCATGGCCTGAGCCGCGACTCACCTACGCCAATGCGGTTCTCGCCGAGGCGATGATCGCCGCGGGCGTTGCGCTCGACGATTCGGTACTGCGGCAACAGGGCTTTGATCTGTTGGGCTGGCTGGTCGAATACGAAACGTCCGGGGGGCACCTCTCGCCCACTCCCGCTGCGGGCTGCGGGCCGGACGACCTTCGGCCCGCGTTCGATCAGCAGCCGATCGAGGTGTCCACCCTCGCCGACGCGTGCGCGCGTGCCGCTGCCATTGAGCCTGGTTCGATCTGGCCCGACGGGGTCCGGGCCGCTGCGGCCTGGTTCAACGGTGAAAACGACGCGCGACAGCTCATGTGGGACCCCGATACCGGCGGCGGCTTCGACGGCCTGCGCGCCGAAGGGGTGAACCGCAACCAGGGCGCGGAGTCGACTCTGGCAGTCCTGTCGACGATGCAGCACGCTCAGCGCTTCTCGATTGTGCGGCAATGACTTCCGTGCAGGCTGGTCTCGTCACGCGCAGCCCTCAGCGGCTCGACGCCAACCCATCGCGGGTCATCACCCGACTCTTCGTGCCAGGGCAGGAGGGGTTCGAGTACCAGGAGTCCCGAGCCGGAGCGGTACTGGCGCGGATCCTGGCCCTGGACGAAGGTCAGGTGCGGGCCTCGCTAGACGATGTCGTCACACGCTTCGACGCGCGTCACCGCGACCTTGCAGGGACCTTCCGCCGACACGCCCGTGAACTCGCCGATCGGCTGGATCCCGGCAGGAAACTCACCGAGGCGCGAAAGTTGTTGCTGGGCGCGACGTTCACCAGCGAATACGCGATTGAAGGTGCGGCGTTGTGCAACCCCAGCATCGTGCCCCATCCCGACCAGGCTGGGACAGTCGCAGGAAGCCTGCGATTCGTGATGAGCGTCCGGGGGATCGGCGAGGGGCACCGCTCGTCCATCGGATTTCGGACCGGTGTCATCGACGCAGCCGGGGGCATCACGATCGACGATCCGCTGCCGTTCGCCACAGTGGGGGCGGCGGAGCCCGCCCAGCTCGACGCAGCCGTTTTCCGCAGTGAACTCACCCGGGTCGATGACGCCGGAGAGGCAGCCGACTATGTCCTCGATGGACTCGGCGAGCACTTTACCCGAGCTGCTCTTGACCAACAGTTCGCCAAGCTCCGGACGTCTCTGAGCACACGCAGGCACGCCAAGGAGACGATGTCTTTACTCAGCAGCATCGCCGAGCGGACGTACGCCGTTGAGTTCTGTGACCACACAACACTTTCCGAGCGGGTCTTGTGGCCCTCGATTGGCGCAGAGCAGGCCGGCATGGAGGACGCACGCTTCGTCCGTTTCATCGACGACGACGGCTCCGCCACTTTCTATGCCACCTACACGGCCTACAGCGGGTCCCACATCAGCCAGCAACTCCTCAGGACCACAGACTTCCGGGCCTTCACCTCCGCGCCGGTCGTCGGACGCGCCGCTGCCAACAAGGGTCTGGCGCTATTTCCGCGCCGAGTTCGCGGTCGCTTCGCCGCCATGTCGAGATCAGACCGCGAATCAAATACAGTGGCCTACTCCGATCATCTGTCCGTTTGGAGAAATGCGCTTCCCTGCCAGAGCCCGACCCGAGCCTGGGAGGCGTTACAACTCGGGAACTGTGGCTCGCCCATCGAAACCGACGCCGGGTGGTTGGTGCTCACCCACGGTGTCGGTCCGATGCGCACCTACTGCATCGGGGCGATTCTGCTTGATCTCGACGAACCGACACGGATTCTTGGTCAGCTACCGCAGCCGCTACTTAGCCCCGCTACCGATGAGCAGGACGGCTACGTACCCAATGTCGTCTACTCCTGTGGCGCACTGGTCCACGCCGACACCCTGGTGCTGCCGTACGGCATCAGTGACGCCGCCATCGGTATCGCCACCGCGCCACTACCCGAACTCCTTGCAGCTCTGAGCCGCTGAGATGCAAGACATTTCAAACTGTACTGCGCGCGTCTACGCCCCGGGCCAGCAGTGTTGACAGAGTCCCTTGTAGGGCGTGTGATCGGAGGTCTACCGGCAATTGGCAGAGTGCATCTGGAATTGTCACCGAGATCAACGTATTTGCGTCTGCCCCGAGAAATCAGATTCGACCACGGCACGACGACGACGCGCGTGGGAACAAACCCAAGTGCATGCGTGTGCCCTTCGGTCGAATGTGCCCACCTTTCAGCCAAAGGAGAACGACCACCATGAAATCTGATGACGAACAACGAGATGCCTTCGGCGAGAGCGTGCTTCACGTCGGTGCGGGTTTCCTAGAGAAAGAGCGACCGCATGTATTGGAGACGTTGTCGACGCTCGGTCCGCACCTGATAGGACGATGGGATCCGCGGGACATTAACGTGGAAGTCTCGTTGCAGGACCGCGGCGGCAAGGAGCAGCGCGTCACTTTGCGCACGAGCCTGCCCGGCCGTCCGCCGCTAATAGCGATCGCTGAGAACCCGGACATCTCCCACGCTCTCAGCGAAGCAAAGCGCGAGCTGATCCGGCAACTTGAACACCAGAAGTCGGCGCGCGACCCCATGAGCAGCCGCCGGCGCAGCAGTGCGACGATCCGCCATTAGCCTCAGCGTCCCCAATCGATGTCTCGTAACCCACATCAGCCGGAGCCAGACTCCGGCAGCGACCTCGAACAAGGTCTAGCCAGTACTACCGGCGACGGTCGCGGAGGATCGCTCATCCTCACGGCTCGGTAAGTGTTTAGCTTCCCCTGCTGTCGGGGCAAGCGGACCCAGCCGGGCGTGGACCGGATTCGGGAATGAATTACGCCGTGATCCGATTGAGCGAGTGTCAGACCAGCCCCGAAGCATCAAACACCCAGCTCACATCCCCCGTTGCCAGACTCTCGAAGTGGTTGGGCGGTGCGAAGGCCACCAGGCTGTTCATGTCCCAATAGTCTTTCCACACAGTGATTTTCCCGTCCACCACGCGATGGACGGTGACGAATCGGAGCACGCCCTGCTCGCCGGTCTCGAACGTCCATGTCTCGGAGTGCTCGTAGAGCACGTCGGAGCCGTTGGACACCAGGACACCGTCGTGGTTCTCGTAGCCGGCGAGCGGGGCGAGCCCCATCTGGAGCCGCTTCACGATGTCGTCGGGACCGCGTGCCGCCAGGGCGGGCACCGGCATGTCGACGTACAGGCAGTCCGGCGACAAGAACGTCTTGAGGGCATCCCAATCCCGCCGCGACAACGCCTGCCATAGGCCAAGCACGGCCTCGGTTTCGACCGTTTTCGTAGACACCTCTGTCATAGTTGCCAATAACACCCGGCCGCGACACCGGTGTCAACCTCCCGGAGGCGCATACTCGCCAGAGTGACCCCCATCCAGCGCTACCTCGGCGAAGAAATAGCGACCGATCACGCCCACGGTCTGCTCACCCGGCGCGAAGCGATCAGACGGCTTGGCCTGCTCGGGCTGACGACGGCGGGCGCGGCCGCGCTCATCACGTCGTGCAGCGCGAAAACCGACGAAGCCAGCACCCCGTCGTCGACCTGGACCGGCACCGCCGGGTCGGCACCGCAGCCGCCGGGAATGGCCCACGTCCTGCCCATTCAGCCGATCACCTGGCCGGGACCCACGAGCCAGCTGCAGGCGGCGTGGTCCCAAACGCCCGACTCCAAGGGCGCCGTGCTGGTGATCCACGAGAACAAGGGGCTGACCGACTGGGTGCGGTCGGTCGCGGGTCGGCTCGCCGGGGCCGGATACTCGGCGATGGCCGTCGATCTGCTCTCCGAGCAGGGTGGGACCGCGGCTTTCGCCGACCCCGCTCACGCCACCGCGGCATTGGGGACGATCGCGCCTGAGCAGTTCGTCCACGACCTGAATTCGGCTGTCGCGCAACTGAAGTTACGCGCTCCGGGGCAGAAGGTCGCCGTGGTCGGCTTCTGCTTCGGCGGCGGCTTGGTGTGGCAACTGCTGGATTCGGGCGCGCTGGGAGTGTCGGCCGCGGTCCCGTTCTACGGACCGTTGCCCGCCAACCCCGACTTCATCGGATCCAAAGCCGCCGTCCTGGGAATCTACGGCGCCCTGGACACCCGGGTCACCGGATCCCAGGCCGCAGCGAAGACGGCCCTCGACAAGGCCGGGCTGGTCCACGATCTGGTGGTCGAACCCAACGCCGACCACGCGTTTTTCAACGACACCGGCCCGCGCTACAACGCGGCGGCGGCCGCCGACGCCTGGCAGCGCATGCTGGATTGGCTCGGCCGATACCTCGCCTAGCCAGCGGATGGAAGGGTTGACTCTGCGGTGAGCGCGTAATTGTTCGAGTGACCTGCGCGCCCAGCGCAGAGTCAATATTGAGCTCCGCGCATGTCGCTCGGAGGCGGGCAGAAAGTGTGTTGCCTGCCGGCAGAGACGCACGTGACGGATGGGACTGACCCCGTCACCGGCCGCTCAGGGGGAGACCATCGACCGCGCCGGCCCCAATGTCACCGGCAGCGAAGACCACCCACGCAGCACCCGCGTATCCCGTCTGCTCCCCGCTCCGGCGGCTCGCACCTCGGGGAACCGCTCGAAGAACGTGCGCAGCCCCACCTCACCCTCAGCCCGGGCGAGTGCTGCCCCGAGGCAGAAATGCCGACCGCCCGAAAACGCCAGATGCTTGCCGGCATTAGCGCGTTCGATGTCGAAGCGGTGCGGATCGGGGAAGACCTCGGGATCCCGGTTGGCCGCGGCCAGATACACCACCACCATCTCGTCGCGGTGAATCCGCGCGCCCGCCACGTCGACGTCGTTGAGGGCGACCCGCGCGGTCAACTGCACCGGCGATTCCAGCCGCAGGATCTCCTCGACAGCGTTGGGCCACAAGTCAGGGCGCTGACGCAGGGTGTCCAGGTGCTCGGGCGTGTCCAGCAACATGCGGATTCCGTTGCCCAACAGGTTCACCGTGGTTTCGAACCCGGCGGCCAACACCAGCCCGGCGATGGCCTGAAGCTCGGTCGGGCTGAGATATGTTTCGGCGGAACCGCTTTCGGAATTCTGAATCAACTGACTCATCAGATTGTCACCCGGATTGCGCCGCAATTGCTCCAGATGGTCGGCCAGCCAGTGGTTGAAGCCGGCGATCCCGTCCTGCACGCTGCGGTACTGCCGCCACGGCAATCCGAAGTCCAGGCTCGGCGCGGCCAGCTCACCGAACTCCAGGACGCGCCGCCGATCCCGCTCGGGCACACCCAAGATGTCGCTGATGATCGCCACCGGTAGTTGCGAGCAGTAGCGCCCCACGATGTCCACCACGTCAGAGACTCCGGACAGCTGGTCCAACAGCTCGGTCGCCGTCTGTTCGACATTGTCACGCAGTGCGGCGACCGCGCGCGACGTGAACACCGCCGACACCGTCTTTCGGTAGCGGGTGTGGTCCGGCGGCTCGACGGCCAGCAGGGAGGGGGCGCGCAGCGGGTGCAGCAGATCGTCCCGTAAGCGGGTCTCCAGCCAGCGCATCGGCCCGGGCAGGTTACCGCCGTACATCAACACCCGGAAGTCGTCGGATCGCAACAGTTCATGGGCGACGGGATGGCCGACCGCCAGGTACGCCGTGGTGCCCTTCAGCAGCGGCCCCAGGGGCCGCAGTTCCTCGATGAACGGCACCGGGTCGGCGATCACCTCGGGATCGGCGACCAGCCTGGCCGGGGGTTCACCTCGTCCGACACCGATCTTCGCGACGCCGCGGATAAACCCGTGCAGCGCAAGCCAATGCAATCTCTGCTTCACAACCCCGAGCCTAGGCGTCTCAGCACTCCGCGGTGATCTTGAAGTCGGTCGTCACAACCTTATTGGGGTTGCTGTTGCTGATGCCGTATGCGCTACCGGTGATGGTGTAGGTGTTTTGGGCCAGGTCGACGTGCGCGTCGCCCACCCCGCCGGTCCAGAAGCTGCCGGTGAAGCCCGCGATGTTGCGGATCTTCACCCATTGCGGGATGGCCCTCTCGCCACTGAGCAGCACCACGGCTTCGACCCGCCCGTCGCGGTCGGGAATGTCGAGGGTCCGGTATCCCTGCAGCTGGCTGCACGCGGCCGGACGGGCGGTGTGGGTGTTGCCGTCGATGGTCAGGCGTGCAGCACGCCGGGGGACCGTTTCGCCCGCCCCGCACCCCGCGAGGGTCACCGCGAGCACCAAAGCGGCCGTGGCCCGTGCGATCAACCGGTTGCGCATCGGTTCACCTCGATTCTTGGGGAAACATCCGGGGGAGCGCTTTGACCATGCTGCGCCGCACCAACTCTGGGCTCAGACCCTTGATGCGATCGATCCAGCGGATGCCGTTGGGCACGTACCAGTGCAACCGCGTCGGGTGCTGGTAGGCCTGCCAAGCCACCTCGGCCACGCTGGACGCGGGCATCAGCCGCATCATCCCCTTCTTGGGTGCCGTGGCGCGGATTTCGTCAGCGGTCCTCGAACGCCCGGCCGCGTCCGAGTGATTCGGTGTCGAGGTGAGGATCGCGGTGTCGATCAGACCGGGAAGCACATCGGCGACCCGCACCCCGTGCCGCTGCCACTCCACGCTGAGCGCCTCGGTCAGACCCTTGACCGCATGCTTGGTCGACGAATAGACGGCGATCCGGGCCATGCCGTAGGTGGCGGCCGACGACGACGTCGAGAACATCAGACTGCCCGGCGTCTTCTTCAGGTAGGGCAGTGCGCCGTAGGCCCCGGCCAGCACCGCCCGGTAGTTGACGTCGACGACGCGCATGGCGTCCTCGTACGGCACGTCCTCGAACCAGCCCGAGTGGCCGATACCGGCGTTGTTCCACATCATGTCCAGAGAGTCACCGGCGTTACCGGCACAAAAGTCAGCCAGCGCTGCGTCGAGGGCCGCCTTGTCGGTCACGTCGACGACACGGGTCCACAGGCGCTCCGAACCGAGTTGACGGCTCAGCTCGGTCAGCCCGTCGTCGTTGCGGTCCACCGCGCCGACGCGCCAGCCCTTGGCGTGGAACAGCTTTGCGCCCTCGTGGCCCATTCCGCTTCCGGCGCCCGTGATGAAGACGGACTTCACTCCTCGACCACGGCCTTGATCCGTTGCAGTGTCTTGGTCATGTCGCGGATGTTGCGGCGCTTGCGCATCCAGCCTCCGAACAGCCAGAAATACACGCTGTTGAACGCCGACGGGGACATCCGGAACGACTCGGTGACGTCGGTGCCCGCGCCCGCGGGTGCCAATCGGTAGTGCCAGTTGTTCACGGCCCGGCCGCCGAGCAGAACCGCGAAGCCGAACTCGCGGCCCGGCTCACAGGCGGTCACCTCGCACGTCGTCCAGTACACCGGCCCGATTTCGTTGCGCTTGACGTGCCCTCGGAACTTGGCGCCGAGGGCCGGACCAGTCGCGTCGTCCAGCCACTCGGCTTCGAAGACTTCCGGGGAGAACCGCGGTGTGTTGCGAACGTCCGCGATGACTTCCCAGACTTTGTCCGCGGGCGCCGCCATCTGAACCGTCGCCGAACCTTCCATGACCTGATCCAAACACAGGTTCGCGCGGGCTCATAGGGCTGGTTAGTGGGGGACCGCCGACCCAATCAGCCCGTTGATGATCTGCTTAATGCCCTGGGCCGGGTGCGAATACCACGCGGTCGGCAGACCGGACTGTGAGCCGCACTTCGGCCACGGGTCCAGGCCATCCTCGGCGAAAACCCGGTTGGCCACAGCGATCTGTTGTGCCTTGGGCGCGGCGGCCGGGTTGCCGACTCCGCCGTACTGGGCCCAGGTGGCCGGCTTGAACTGCAGCCCACCGTATTCGCCGTTCCCGGTGTTGGCTGCCCAGTTGCCACCAGACTCGCATTGCGCGATCGCGTCCCAGTTCGGGGCCGCGGGCGCGGCGTTGGCCACACCGTCGGAGACAGTCATCGACACTGCAACGAATCCGCCGATCAGGACGGACCCGACAAGGGGTTTGCAGAGTTGTTTCATGTCAAGGTTTTCGGCGGACGTGTCCGAAGTGTTACGGATTCGAATAAATTGCGAGATAAGAAATCTATGGCAATGAAATCAGCACGTCAGATGCCGAATGAATACCTAATCAATTCAAATGTTTTAGGGGCAATAAGACCGGGTTGCCGAAGCCAGTGCTTGCTGGTAAAGGCTGTCGAGTCCACGGGCGCCGACGACGGCGGTTCTGGCGGCATCGAGGCCGCCGGCGCACGCCGGTGAATGCAGAAAGTCCCAGTTCAGCGCGATCTGGTCCAGCATCTTCTGGTTGAGGCCATCGATCATCGAGCGCGACGCCGACAGGTCCGGCGCCGCGGTCGGCGCGTCGGATGGATTGAGCTTCCAATCGGCAAAACGGCTGTACTCAATGCCCTCGGTGGCATGGACCTGATCCCCGAAGACTCGCGCGACATAATCCGCGTCGATGCGCTTTGCCGTCGCATCGGCACGCAACGCTGCGAGTTGCTGGTCGACACGGCCGGGATCTTCAATTGAACCGTGGCCGAGCCATTTGAACGCCGCCACCGGGTCGGCGACCTGCAAGCGGGCCGCGGCGCCGTCGACCAACTCCGTCAACGGGCTGATGTTGTCGGCGCGCGCCTGTGGTGCGGGCAGGAGGACGACGAGGGCGAGGATAGCCTGGCTGACATAGCTACACGCGATGACTGCTTGCGCGCGCCACGAGTTCGGGCGCTGATGGTGGCCGTGTTCGCGGTTTCGCTGCTCATAGGTGGCGCGTTCCTCGTCGTGAGCGCGCTGCGCCCACCGCCGTCGGAAAAGCTCGACCATCCCGCCAATCCGGTCAGCGACGACGCGACCGCGGCCCAGGTCGTAGCGCCGGCCAAGCAAATCGTGAGCCTTGCCGGGCTTCAGACGAAGTCGGCCGGCTATCTGTTGATGTCGTGCAAGAACCAGAACGACCCTCCCTATCAAGGCGCGATCTATCTGACCTTCTCATTGCCCGCCGGCGCGCGGCCCGACACCTACTTCAAGACGATCGCGACGACCCTGGTGGCGAGGGGCTGGACGCAGGGCCTGCCGCCCAACGGGCATCTGTTCGGGGAAACCGTCTCCAAGGATGCTGTCACCGCCATCATCTACCCGCACGGTGACGACCCGGGTCTGGGCGTCCTACGCACCTACGGTGAGTGCCGCGACATCAACGATCACAGCAAGGACCCACCCGGATGGATCGACATCACCAATCAATTCCCCGGCCCTTAACGCGCTACTGCGCTTGACGAGCAAGCCGTCAAGCGCAGTAGCGGACTTCTAAGCGGTTTTAGCCGCCGCCCCCGGGGGTCGCGCCCAAGGTGGCCTGCAGGTCGCCCTTCATCGCGTTCAGCTGTGCGCCCCAGTACTCCCAGCTGTGGGTTCCGTAGTTGGGGAAGTTGAACACGGCGTTGTGGCCACCCGCGGCGTTGTAGGCGTCCTGGAACTTCTTGTTGACGCCGATCATGAAGTTGCTTTCGAGGAAGGTCGCCGGCAAGTTGGCGCCGCCCAGCTCGTTCGGCGTTCCGTTGCCGCAGTAGACCCAGAGCCGGGTGTTATGGGCGACGAGTTGGCCGACGTTGACCAGAGGGTCGTTGCGCTGCCACGCGGGGTCGTTGTCCGGCCCCCACATGTCTTCCTTCTTGTAGCCGCCGGCATCGCCCATCGCCAGGCCTATCCAGCTCTGCCCGGTGGACGGGCTGAGGTAGCCGGACAGCGAGCCGGCGTAGATGAACTGAGCGGGGTGGTAGATCGCCAGGTTCATTGACGATGCACCCGCCATCGAGATTCCGACCGCGGCACTGCCGGTGGGCTTGACCTTGCGCTCAGACGACAAGTACCCGGGCAGCTCGCTGGTGAGGAACGTCTCCCACTTGTAGGTCGAGCAGCCGGCCTTGCCACACGCGGGCCGGTACCAGTCGGTGTAGAAGCTGGACTGCCCACCGACAGGCATGACCACTGACAGGCCCGACTTGTAGTACCACTCGAACGCCGGGGTGTTGATGTCCCAGCCGTTGTAGTCGTCCTGGGCGCGAAGTCCGTCCAGCAGGTACACGGCGGGGGAGCCGTCTCCGCCGCTCTGGAACTGCACCTTGATGTTGCGACCCATCGACGCCGACGGCACCTGCAGGTATTCGACGGGAAGACCCGGACGGGAGAACGCCCCCGCGGTCGCCGCTCCGCCGGCAAGACCGATCAAGCCCGGCAGCGTGACAGCGGCCGCGGTACCGACCAACAGCCGCCGCCCCCAGGCCCGGATCTTCTCGCTCACTTCTGTCATACCTGCCCCTTATCACTACGTAGTGGCCGTACTCTGGCTGGAATTTACCGTGCGAATCGCCCAAATGTCGATCTGGACGCGAACGAATCTCGGTTTTGTTTCGGTTGTCGCAACGAATTCAGCAACTGTGCCAGCAGGGCGCCGACAGGGTCCCGCAACGTGGGCGCAGCAGCCGGCGGCGTCAGCCAGCGCAAGAACCCCCAGCTAGCGGCCGGATCTGGGCATCAGATTCGCGGGAGCCCGCAACGCACGGCCAAAAAGCTACAAAGTGTCACCAGGCAAATGGCGTTTCCGTTTTTGGCTAACCGCAACCTGGTACGCAATCCGGTCGCGAGTTTAGGTGTGTCGCGGCGGACGGCACGCGACCGCACCTCCGGTTTATCTCTGTGGATCAGCTACGGCCTTCCAAATCGGTGCTCCGCAACTCGCTCCGACCGCGTAGGCTCACACGGAGCAAGCCGAGAGACCACGCTAGCCCGGTCCGTTCCGGCTCCCACGAATCACCGCATCAGCGGGCCTGATGGTGCGCTGCGGTGCAGTTGGGGGCATCGGAGTTCCGGGACCGATTGAGGTGCAAATTTTGGACACGGTACTAGGGGTATCAGTCACGCCGACCACCGTTGGGTGGGTCCTCGCTGAAGGACACGGCGGCGACGGCACGATCCTGGACCATCACGAACTGAAGCTCCGCCGCGGAGACGGTGTACGCGCCGTGCGCACTGCGGAGCAGGTGGCAGACGAGGTTTTGCGGGTAGAGGCGCTGGCGGACGCGAACGATCGACGTCTGCGGGTCGTCGGGGTGACCTGGAACGACGATGCGTCCGCGGAGGCCGCGCTGTTGTTGGAGGCATTGACCGACGCCGGCTTCGACAACGTGGTGCCGATTCGCTACCTCGAGGCCGTCGAGACGCTGGCGCAGGCGATCGCGCCGGTGATCGGCTACGAACAGACCGCGGTGTGCATCCTCGAGCACGAGTGGGCGACCGTCGTCATGGTCGATGCCCACGACGGGGAGACGCGCACGGCCGTCAAGCAGGTCCGCGGCGGCTTCGACGGACTGACTTCCTGGCTGAGGGGGATGTTCGACCGCGACGGCTGGCGCCCTTCGGGGGTGCTCGTGGTCGGATCCGACCTCGACATCAACACGTTGTCCTGGCAGCTCGAAAAGACCTTGCCCGTACCGGTTTTCGCGCAAAGCATGGCCCAGGTAACCGTCTCACGCGGCGCCGCCCTCGCGGCCGCGGCCAGCACCGAGTTCACCGACGAGCAACTGTTGTGCGCGGCGGTCGGCGAGCCCGAGCCCGAGCTGGTTGCCCGGCAGCGGCACTTCTCCTACACCGGTGCGGTGACCGCGCTGACCGCCGGTGCGATCACCTTCGTCACGTCGTTGTCGCTGGCCGTGGGCCTGCAGTTGGTTCCCGACAACGCTTCCGGAGCGACGAACCACCCGGTGCACACCTCGACGCCGCCCGTTGAGGCCGCGGTCGCCCCGGCCGCCCCGTCGCCGCCGCCCGCGCAACGGCAGGCCGTACAGCCGATGTCGCAGCTGCAGCCACCCGCCGCGCCGGTCGGGCAGCCCGCCGCGCCGATCGACCAGCAGAACGCGACGTCGGATCGCGACGCGCACCCGCCGGTGGTAACCAGGGTGCTCGAGCACATTCCGGGCGCCAACGGCGATTCGGACTCGCAGCCTTAATCAGCCTTAATCGCGGCGGCGGACGGCGGTGAAAGACACCGCCACCTCGTCGGCAACCTGCACCGAACCCATCAGTAGCGAGAACGGCTTGATGCCGTAATCCGATTGGCGAACCGCGGATTCGGCAGACATTCGCCACGAGTCCCCAAGATCCTCTGTGCGCAAGTCGATCACGTGGTCATGCGACTTCCCGCGGATCTGTAGCTTGCCGCTCAGGCGATACCCATCGTCGGCCTGGTCGATACCGTGGGCGGCGAACCGAATTTCGGGAAATCTTTTGGCGCTCAAGGACTTCAGCGCGTTCGAGCGGACGATCGCCTTCTCCGGTCCGGACAGGCCCTTAACCCCGCCCTCGCCTCGCAGCACCTCGAACGAATCGGTGTCGACGACGAGCTCCGCGGTGACGGGAGCCGCAGCGGCCCAGTGCACCGTGGCCCGCCATCGCATCATGGCGATTGTCAGCCGATGGCCCATGCGCGCGGCCCTGCCCGCCACGCCGGTGTGCAACCGCAGCTCACCGTCGGCAGCGTCGAAGGTCCACACCGCGTCGTCGTTCACATGGTGAGAACGGTGCGATAGTGTGCGCGGCCCTGCTCCAACGCCGCGTAGCCTTCCGCGGCTTGGGCCAGCGGCAGCTCCTCGATCCACGCCCGCACGCCGGACAAGACGGCGAAATGCATTGTGTCTTCGACGTCTTTAGCCGTTCCGGAGGGATGGCCGACGATGCTGACACCCGGCGTGATGAGCTGGATGGGACTGATCGGTAACGGTTCCGGCGTGACGCCGACGGTGACAAGCTCGCCCCGGGGCGATATCCCGCCGACCGTGGCGGCCATCGCTTTCGAGGCGCCGGCAGTCCCCAGCACCACCGCCACACCGCCCAGCGCCTTCAGCGCTTCGGCCGGATCGCTGGCCGTCGAGTCGATGTAGTGGTGGGCGCCGAGCTTTCGCGCGTCATCGGCCTTGCCGGACCCGCGGTTGATCGCGATGGTCTCGAAGCCCATCGCCCGGGCGAACTGCACACCCAGGTGACCCAGCCCGCCGACGCCGAGGATCGCGACCCGGTCGCCGGACACCGCCTTCGTATGCCGCAGGGCGTTGTAGGTGGTGACGCCGGCGCAGCCCATCGGGGCGGCCTCGGCGAAGGAGAGCTCGTCGGGAATGTGGGCCAGCGCGCTGCCTGGCACGGTCACCGACTCGGCATATCCGCCGGGGTACTGGTAGCTCGGGACTTTCCCGTTCTCGCAGAAGATGAGCTGCCCCCTGCGGCAGTGGTCGCAGTGGTAGCAACACCCGCCGAACCATCCGACCGCGACCCGGTCGCCGACCGCGAATCCCTCGACGCCCTCACCGAGTTCGGCTATAGTGCCGGCGATTTCGTGCCCGGGTGTCAACGGCCAGGACATGCCCGGAAATCCGCCGGAGACGAAGTGGGCGTCGGTCCCGCAGATGCCGCAGGCGCTTACGCTGATGCGCGCCTCGCCCCGCTTGGGCGGCGTGGTCTCGACCTCGACCAGCTCCAAGGGTGCGTTCGCCGATTTGACGTGGACCGCCTTGTGCGTGGGCACGTTATCTTCCCCCGTCGTAATCTACTGCGCGACGGGGCTTTTCGATGCCCCGTTGGTCTTGTAGTCGACCTGCCAGTGTTTGATCCCGTTGAGCCAACCGGACCGCAGCCGCTCCGGCTTGGCGAGCGATTGCAGGTTGGGCATCTCGTCGGCGATCGCATTGAACATCAAGTCGATCGTCATCCGCGCCAGGTTGGCCCCGATGCAGTAGTGCGCGCCGGTGCCGCCGAAACCGACGTGCGGGTTGGGGTCACGCAGGATGTTGAACGCGAACGGATCGTCGAACACTTCCTCGTCGAAATTGGCTGAGCGGTAAACCATTACCACCCGCTGCCCCTTCTTGATCTGCACGCCGGACAGCTCGTAATCCTCCAACGCGGTGCGCTGGAACGACGTGACCGGGGTAGCCCAACGAACGATCTCGTCGGCGGTGGTGACCGGACGTTCTTTCTTGTACAGCTCCCATTGGTCGGGGAAGTCGGTGAAGGCCATCATGCCTTGGGTGATCGAGTTGCGCGTGGTCTCGTTGCCCGCCACCGAGAGCAAGATGACGAAGAAACCGAACTCGTCGTCGGAGAGCTTGTGGCCGTCGACGTCGGCCTCGATCAGCTTGGTGACGATGTCTTCGCCGGGGTTCTGCGCCCGGTCAGCGGCCATCTGCATGGCGTAGGTGATCAGTTCCACCGAGGCGCCCATGGCGTCATTGCGGGCGAACTCCGGGTCCTGGTCACCGACCATCTGGTTGGACCAGTGGAACAGTTTCATCCGGTCTTCCTGCGGCACACCCAGCAGGCCGGCGATCGCCTGCAACGGAAGCTCGCAGGACACCTGCTCGACGAAGTCGCCCGACCCATGCGCCGCCGCCTCGGCGACGATCCCGCGGGCCCGCTCGTGCAGGTCGTCCCGCAGGCGCTCGACGGCCCGCGGAGTGAAACCACGGGAGATGATCTTGCGCAGATGCGTGTGTTTCGGCGCGTCCATGTTGAGCAGCACGAATTTGCCCGTGTCGCGCTGTTCGCGCACCGTGCCCTCGCGGTAGCGCGGCAACGCGGTGTTCTCCAGGCTGGAGAAGACGTCGCTGCGCCGGGAGATCTCCTTGACGTCTTTATGTTTGGACACCACCCAGAAGCCGCCGTCGTCGAATCCGCCCACCCCGTCCGGCTGCTCGTTCCACCAGATCGGTGCGGTGCGGCGCAGCTCGGCCAGCTCTTCGACTGGCAGGCGTTCAGCATGGACGTCTGGGTCGGTGAAATCGAACCCGGGAGGCAGATTGGGGGTTGGCATGCGGGCCGCTCCTCGATACGAATCGCTCTAGTTGTCTTCTAGTGCAAATAAACCATTGCCACACCACGGTTGGGAAGCGTTACGGCAAGATCGGCGAGCCTGAATTGGAACGTGTTCAGCGTCGACGGTCTTGTGGCGCGGCCCACAATGATTATGCTTTGTTCCAGGTCATCGGCAGTAAGGGGCCGCGTGACACGACAGCGAGGGTGGGACATGATTCGCGAACTACTCGCCACCGCGGCGATCACGAGTGGCGCGGTCGCGCTTGCGCCGGTCGCGGCGGCCTACGAGGGCGACGTGCCGGGCATGAATCCGCAAGCGTCGCTGGGCGCGCCGTGTGACAACTACGAGCGCTTCATCTTCGGCCGTGGCCCCAGCGGCCAGGCCGAGGCCTGCCACTTCCCGCCCCCCAACCAGTTCCCGGCGGCGACGGTCGGCTACTGGGTGATCTCGTACCCGCTGTTCGGGGTGCAGCAGAACGGTGCCCCGTGTCCGGGACCGCAGTCGGCGGCGCAAACTCCGGATGGGCTGCCGATGCTGTGCCTGGGCGCCCAGGGCTGGCAGCCAGGGTGGTTCACGGGGGCCGGGTTCTTCCCGCCGTCCGGATAACCTGGAGCCATGCGCTTTGAGATCTAGTCGGATGCTCTCTTCGGCGTTGACGAGGATTTCCTCGAATCGCAAGCCAGTTCGGAAGTTCGCAGTCGGGTCCGGACCCTTCCGGCTACTCTTTGGGGCCGGCCGCTTCTGGGGCATCTCCTCATGCTCGCAAATCGAGACCACTCACCGCACTCGGGCAGCGCCGGCAAGCAGCTGGCACTCCCCAGAGAGCCGCGGCGCGTAAATCACGGCATCGCACTCCTGGCACGCCCATGTCATATGACCGCCGCGCTGACCGCAGCTGCAGGGCTGATGTCCGACCAGTACGCGGTTCGGGCCGAGCCGATGGGCGCCCGGACAGCGTTCGGGTGGGCGCACCATCAATGAACCATCAGTGCAGCGGACCAGTTCGCCAAAACCCAGGCATGGAGTCAGAGTAAGGCGGGATCGACGAGCGAGGCCACGCTGACAGAGTAAGCAGGGGTGAAGTTCCGAACGGAAATGGGCGCACAGCGTGGCGGCGTGTCGCCTACTGAGTTATATTGGTTCTGATATAACCAGAAATCATGGATGAGCTGCCGCTAAAGCTCGTGGAGTGGCGTGGGAGCACCCTCGGCGACCTAAAAACCCAGCGCAAGACGATCAGGGACGAGCTTGGGCATCAGTTGTTTCGTGTGCAGATGGGACTGCAGCCAAACAACTTCAAGCCGATGAATGAGGTGGGGTCCGGCACCATCGAGATACGTGTCAAGGACGAGGCCGGCATCGCTCGGCTGATGTACGTGGCGAAGTTCGGCAACAAGATCAACGTGCTACACGTCTTCACGAAGAAGACCCAAAAGACACCGAAGTCAGACATAGACAAAGCGATTGAACGCTACAAGGAGGCGAAGCGGGATGGCTAAAAGCGTGTTCGACGACATCGCCGATTCACCGGCCGAGGCCGCGAATTTAACCGCGCGCAGCCTGCTGATGATCGCTATCGAGCAGAAGATTCACGAGAACGGGTGGACCCAAGCAAAGGCTGCGCAGGCCCTGCGGGTCCAGCAACCCCGCGTCTCGGACCTAATGAACGGCAAGATCGAAAAGTTCAGCCTTGATGCGCTGGTCAACATGTTGCCCGCCGTCGGGCTGACGTTCAGAGTCGAACCTGCCGAAGCGAAGAGGCGGTCACCGGTTCAGCTCTTCGTTGCGGATAAGCGGCCTCGGCGCGACCGGACCTCTACGACGCAAACGCGAGCGCGTCGTGGGGCCGCGGCTGCGGCCCCAAGCCGGCAGGTCGCCAATGCTGCGAAGACGCCTAAAGGCCCCGTTATGGGGAGCAATCCGAAGGGGACTCGCGGACGCCGAGGTTAATCAGGCGTCGATATAGGCCGCATACTCACCGTACGTCCCGCGCTCGTCGCCAGCGAGCACCTGGGCGTGCTGCCGGTCGGCGCGGGCACACATCTCGGCGTCGCGCGCACCCATCCACCCGCCGGTCTTTGAGGGAACCGAGTCAGTAGATAGTCGGTCTGCGGCCTTCCACCAGTCTTTTTCGTGGTGCCACGAAAAAGTATCTAGACGTTGAAGCCCTCGTTGTGCGCGGCCATCTTGGCGCGCTCGACTACCGAATTGGGTAATTTGTGCTTATACCGCTGGCAGATAGTCGCCGTCGGGTATATTCGGATCGCTGGGACTTTCAGCTCGTCCGGGAATGAGTTCGGCTGTCCGCCGCAGAGCTTCGAGGAGCATCGCTCCCTGCCCCGATTTTGCACGGTGATCGTCTGCACATTGGGATCACGATGACCGACCCGACCGCGTGGCCACCCGCCACGCTCGACAACGCCGAAACCAACAGAGACGGCCACGGCAGGTTTATGGACATGGACGTGAAGGAGCCCAGCACCGAACGGCGCCGCCGACCTCCGCCGAGAACCCCGGACGGATACCTCTACGAGCTACCCGCGTTGATACTGCTGGACCGATTGCCCACACCCATGCTCGCCACCGGGCTCGACGGCGTCCTCATCTACACCAACCCCGGCTTCGTCACCATGCTCGGCTATCCCGACACCACCACGCTGACCGGACAGCCGCTGTCCGCGCTGCTGGCCGGACATTCAGCGGCGCCGCGGCGCGACTGTGTCACCGCACTGCGCGACCCCGGCACCGTGGTCATCGACTGGCGCCACACCGAGGGCTTCCCGGTCCGCACCGTGGTATCCGACCCGCTGCTCGTTCGCGCCACCGACCCGATACTGCTGATCAGCATCACCGACATCACCGAACTGATGTGGACCACACTTTCCACGCGTTAGCCGCCTACCGGCCGGTTCGTCATCGAAGCGATCAGGCCAGATCTTGCGGCGCGATAAGCGAGCCGAGCCAGCCGAAGCGAGCCCTTATTATCACCTAGCGTGCTAAGGGCTAACCCAGCACGACGGCGGGTAATCGCCATAGATCCCGCGATCATCGCCGGCCATCGCCCAAGCGTGCTGTTGGTCGGCCCGCGCCCACAACTCGGCCTCACGCCGGCGCCGCTCGGCAGCGTGATCATCCCGCCGCGCCAACCACCAGCCGATCCCGCGGCCGAGCACCAGGGCGACGGCCAGCGCCACCAGCAGCCACCAGACCTTCCACAGCGCCCAGATCAGCACCAGCGCCACGATTACCGGCATCAGCTCACCTCATCCAACACCGTCGGTCACGCTCGTCTGGATGCTCGATCATCGTCAGCGTGGAGATCCTGTGGCGTCCTAGGCGGTATTAGCCACCGTCGCCCCCGCGGCCGCCAGTGCCGACGGGGGTGTGGTCGAGCCCAAGGACAGCAGCCGAACCGCCGCCGCCGCCCCCGCCGCTAATGCCGGCGCCGGCGGAGCCGCCGGTGGGGGTGCCGCTGGTACCGGGAAAGGCGTAGGCCGAACCCATCATGCCGTTCGCTGCCGGCCCGCCGCCGCCGCCGCCGAAAGCGGCGTCGGTGTAGGTGGTGATGGTGCCGCTGGTCGATTGGTCGATGGAGTCGCCGCCGGCGCCCCCGCTGCCGCCGATACTGCCGCTGCCACCACCGCCGCCACCACCACCGCCGACGCCGAAGCCGGAGTCACCGCCGTCAGCGAGACCGCCCTGACCGCCGACACCGCCGGGGCGCGTGCCGCTGCCGGTGCCGTTGGCGCCACTGCCGCCGGGCGCCGGGGCGTTGTTGTCATAGGCAACGGCACCGCCGCCGCCGCCGGCGCCACCGGCGCCGGCCAAGGTGCCGCCGTGGCCTCCGCCGCCGCCGTCGGCAGTTAGCATTGTGACGTTCCCGTTGCTCGCCGTGAGGGTCACTTCGGCGTTGCCGCCGGCGCCGCCAATGCCGCCGGTGCCTGCGGAGCCGCCAGTGCCGCCGGCGGCGCCGCCGGCGCCACCGCCACCGCCGGCGGCGGCGAAAACTCCTGCACCGGTGGTGGCGGCACCTGCGTCGCCGCCAGCGCCGCCGGCACCACCGTTGCCACCAGACCCAGCGGCAGAGAACAGGCCGCCACCAGCGCCACCAGCGCCGCCGTTGCCGCCGTTGCCGCCAATGCCGGCTGGTACGCCGGGCGTGCTAACGGATTCACCGGCCCCGCCCGTACCGCCGCCCCCGCCGTGACCGCCGGACGAGAACAGCAGCCCGCCGGCACCGCCAGCCCCCCCGTTGCCGCCATTGCCGCCGTGCGGGGCGGACACGCCGGACCCACCGGCTCCGCCGTGGCCGCCGTTGCCCCAAATGAATCCGCCGTCGCCGCCCTTACCGCCAGCATCGCCGGTGCCGGGCAGGCCCGACGAGCCGGCAATGCCGTTGCCGAACATCGCGCGTCCGGTCAGCAGCAACCAGGGCGAGAACGGCGCCGCGCCGACATCGGTAATGGACGCCGTAGCCGCGGCCAAAGTCGCCTGGGCCGAGGACTCCGCCGCCGCGTACAGGTTCCCACCCGAACTCAACGCCTGCGTGAACGCACTGTGGAACCGCCCCGCCTGAGCGCTCAGCGCCTGAAAGGCCTGGGCGTGACCAGAAAACAGTCCCGCCATCGCCGCCGACACCTCATCAGCACCTGCGGCCACGATGCTTGACGTCGGACCCAACGCTGCCATCCGGGCGGAATCAATCGCCGAACCCAGATTCGCCAGATCCGTTGCTGCGGCCGCCACATACTCCGGAACTGCTACCACGAATGACATATAGGCGTCCCTTGGTTAGGCGGGATATCGCGCGCCCGAGCTGAGCGTAACGCCATCGCCACGGCGACTCAAAGCGTTTTCACACGATTTACCAGCAAATTCGTCACGATGGCTCCCACGCGCGGCAGCTGGTCACCCCCTGTCGCTGTCGCGGACCAGCCGCAGCACCTAAGTCACCGAGTTCACCCCACTCACCACGCACACGCCGCGGCAGCGCGGATCTCATCGTCGTCGACCTGGCAAATAAAGTTCGGTCGTGGCGATCGACGCATGGCCCAACAGCGTCTGGACAGCACGAAGGTTGCGGGTACCCCGGTAGGCACGACTGGCAAATCTGTGCCTCAGGGTGTGCATCGACCAAGCCGTGGGCAGCAACCTGCTGATGTGGATGCCGACCCACTGCGCGGTCAGGTGCCACCGAACTCGTCCGGGAACAGCCAGCCCGTCGGCGGCGCGCCTGGGGTGTGATCGCCGGCGCCACGACGAAGCTGCGCGGCTAGCTCGTCGCTGATTGGCACGATGCGCTGCTTACCGCCTTTGCCTTGGACAAGGAGCTGAGCGGCGCCACCGGCCACCAGCACGTCGCGCGTATGCACCTGGGCCACCTCGCCGCGGCGTAGCCCTACTTCACCGGCCAGGCGCAGCATCAGCGTGCCGCGCGCGTCGGCCGCCGCAAGGGCGGCCTCCCACGCGTCGTCGGGCGCTGGCCGCGGTGCCGCCTTGGGTATGCGCACGCTCGGTATCTCGTCGCCGATGTACACCTGCATCCGACCCGTTCGGTAGGCCCAGGTGAAGAAACCCTTGGCCATACTGCGGACACTACGACGCGTCTCGGGCGTCCAGTGCGCGCTGTCGCCGAACCAATTCACCAGAAGCTCCCCGGTCACCTCACCGGGCGCGCACCGCAGCTCGCGGGCCATCTGCTGCAACTGGAGGCGCCGCAGCTTCATGGTCTCCGGCCGTTGACCAACTGCGGCAATCGTTTTCAGGTAGTCCTCGATCGCGCTGGCCCACGCCGGCGACACCGGAGGCTTGTACGTCCGACCGGGAACACCCTTGGGGTAACTCACTTTTGGGCCTCAAGCCGGTCGAGCTCGTCGGTGGCCTCGAGCAAAGCGGCTGCCCGCTGACGCGCCTGCGCCGCAGTCATCGAGTTGTCCCCACCGGTGTCCACGATGTGCCGTTCCACCCGGCCGTCGTTCATCGGCAAGCCGCAGACCTCGATCGACAAACCATCGTCATACCGGGTCCACGACTGAACGTCCGCTGATACTCGCCGTCGCCCCAGTCCATCCATGCCTCGACCTGGATGGCATCGACGGGCGGAGCGACGTCTGCGAACATAGCCCGCGCGATGTTGAGTTCCGCCATCTTGCGAGCGCGGAACAAATGGCCCTCGGCACTGGCCACACCGGGAGGAATCTCTTCGCGGTCGCAATACTCAAGCTCGGCGATCTGCTCGGGTGTCAGCTGGTCGGCCAGGTCGCGCCAGGTGGTTGCGTTGTCATCGTCTGTGGTGTTCATGCTGCGCTCTCCCTTTCAAAAAGGGGAGTAGCTGACCAGAGGATACCAACACACACAACGCTGACCGCTGACCTTGTTTTCGCAGGTCAGCCACAGCGTTCACTGGTCGATACCCGAGGAGTACTGGCTCTCCCTCATTAACTCCCGTCGGGGCTAGTGGCCGTCCGCCCCTTCTTGGCCGAACAGCACTCCGCCGGAGCCGCCAGCTCCTGGATCCCCGTGTGTCGTGCCGCCACCACCGTCACCGCCGTTGCCGCCGTTGCCGATGAGCACGGCGTCGCCTCCGTTGCCTCCGGTGCCCCCACTGAGCCCTGCGTCACCGCCGGCACCGCCGGTACCGCCGCTGCCGAACAGCCGGGCGTCGCCTCCGTCGCCTCCGGTACCGCCACCGAATCCGCCGTGGCCACCGGCGCCACCAGCGCCGCCGCGGCCGAACAACCCGGCTATGCCACCGTCGCCGCCGTCGCCGCCGCCTTCTCCTGCATTCCCGTCGCCGCCCGCACCGCCGTTGCCGAACAAGAAGCCGGCGTCGCCGCCGGCGCCACCGCCACCGCCGCTGAAGCCCTGGCCCCCGGTCCCTCCGGCGCCGCCACTACCCCCGAGGAGCCCGCCGTCACCGCCGGCCCCGCCGGCAGCGCCGACGCCGTCACCGCGCCCGCCGGCTCCGCCTGCGCCGCCCGACCCGAATAGCCTGCCGGCGCCACCATTGCCCCCGATCGCCGCCGGTGTCGCTGCCGACCCCGCCGGCGCCGCCTGCACCGCCGACCCCGCCGAACGTGCCGGCGTTGCCGCCGTTGCCGCCATGCCCGCCATTGTGGTCCCCGTCGCCGCCGACGCCGCCCTTGCCGCCGTCGCCGAACAGCCCGGCGGAACCGCCGTTTCCGCCCACGTGGCCGTCGCCCGCCGGATTATCGTTGCTGGCCCCGCCGTTGCCGCCGTTGCCGAAGAGGACCCCTCCCGCCCCGCCGCGGCCGCCGTCGGCGGACAGGCCGCCCATGCCGCCGTTGCCGCCGTTGCCGATCAGCCCTGCGGCCCCGCCGTCACCGCCGGCTTGGCCCGCGTGGCCTATCGTGCCGTTCCCGCCGTTGCCGATGATCAACCCGCCGTCGCCGCCTTTGGCGCCATCGGCCGCTCCGTTGGCGCCGTTGCCGAACAGGGCGCGCCCCGTCAGCAACAGGAACGGCGAGAACGGGGCGCCACCGACATCCGTGAAGGACGCGGCGGTCGCGGCTATGGACGCGTTGGCCGCCTCCGCAGTCGCATAGAGGTTCCCGCCCGAACGCAGCGCCTGCGCGAACGAACTGTGGAACAGCCCCGCCTGGGCGCCAAGCAGCTGAAAGGACCGGGCGTGCCCGGAAAACACCGCCGCAACCGCCGCCGACACCTCGTCCTCGGCGGCGGCCACGATGCTTGCCGTCGGACCCGACGCCGCCATACGGGCGGAGTCGATCGTCGAACCGAGATCGGCCAGATCTGTTGCTGCGGCCGCCACATACTCCGGTGCTGCGAACACGTATGACATATAGCCGTCCCTTGGCTAGGTGGGATGCCACTCGCCAGCGCCCATGGCGCAATGCGGTGGAGCGCAGCGTAACGCCGTCGCCACCACAGCTCCATGCGCTGGCTCGGGATTCCTAGCAAATTGCTATCTAACGCAAGGACGTTTGCTGAAACCCTCGGCAGTCGCGACAACGTCCAGCCGCGGCCGCTGGTACTAGAGTCGTAACAAGCATTCGCCTCGTACTTCTAGGAACAGGAGCCCCTGATGGCCTTCAATCCCAAAGATGCGGTCGACGCGGCGAGGGACATCGCAATCAACGCGGTCGAAAAGTCCTCGGACATCGTCGAAAACGTCACCGCCATCATTAAGGGCGACGTCGCAGGCGGCGCCAGCGGCATCGTTCAAAGCTCGGTCGACATCGCCACCGACGCGGTCGACCGGGTCAAAGAGGTGTTCACCGGCAAAGATGAGGTCGACGAGTAGCCGCCAAACGGCTTGTTAGACGGCGGCCGCCTCGTTGAGCTCGTCCAGCCGCGTCGTCGCCGCGAGGTACTCCTGCACCCAGCGCTCGATGACGGTCGCGCTCTTCTCCACCTTGGTGAACTGTCCGACCACCTGGCCGACGGGGTTGAAGGCGACGTCGACGGACTCGTTCGGGTACCTGTTGGTGGCCCGGACGGCCATGCCGGACACCATGTACTGCAACGGCATGCCCAGCGGCTTCGGGTTGTCCGGGTTCTCCCAGGCTTCGGTCCAGTCGTTGCGCAGCATCCGGGCGGGCTTGCCGGTGAACGAGCGGCTGCGGACGGTGTCGCGACTGCCGGCCTTGACGTAGGCCTGCTGCTGGACGGGCGTGTTCGAGGATTCCTCGACCATCAGCCACTGCGAGCCGGTCCATGCGCCCTGCGCGCCCAGCGCCAGCGCCGCGGCGATCTGCTCGCCGCTGCCGATACCACCCGCGGCCAGCACCGGTTTCGGGGCGACCTCCTTAACGACCTGGGGCCACAACACAATTGAGCCCACCTCGCCGCAGTGCCCGCCGGCCTCGCCGCCCTGGGCGATGATGATGTCGACGCCCGCGTCGGCGTGCTTGCGGGCCTGCGAGGGGGAGCCGCACAGCGCGGCAACCTTGAGTCCTGCTTCGTGAATGTGCTTGATCATCTCGGCCGGCGGGGTGCCGAGCGCGTTGGCGATCATCTTGACCTTCGGGTGCTGGAGGGCCACCTCGACCTGGGGTGTGGCGGTCGCCTCGGTCCAGCCGAGCAGCTGCAGGGTGTCGCCGTCGCTGTCTTCGACCGGGACGCCGTGATCGGCGAGGATCTTCTTTCCGAAGTCCAGGAGCTCCTGCGGCACCATCTTGCGCAGCGTGTCGGCCAGTTCCTCGGCCGACAGGTGGGAGTCCATGCCCTCGTACTTGTTCGGGATGACGATGTCGACGCCGTAGGGGTGGTCACCGATGTTCTCGTCGATCCAGTTCAGCTCGATCTCGAGTTGCTCAGGCGTGAAGCCGACGGCCCCCAGCACGCCGAAACCGCCGGCCTTGCTGACCGCGACGACGACATCGCGGCAGTGGGTGAAGGCGAAGATCGGAAACTCGATGCCGAGTTCATCGCAAATGGCGGTGTGCATGCCTACTCCTGTGGGGCGCTGGACCGATGCGAAAAAATTGGAACGTGTTCTAGTTTAGTACGCGCGCGGCGTCCGCCCAACCAGGGGCCGTCAGATGGCCAAGCTGTGCGCAGCCCACAGCACCAGGAACGCGAGCATGCTGCCGGCGCAGACGAGGTGATCCCGACAGATGGCGCGCGCGAGCCGCGACTGTTCGGCCGGGCCGTCGTTGCGCTGCCCGAGACGAACGGCATAAGGCACCGTGTGCGTGAGTGCCAGCAGGATCGGGACTGCCGCCAGGGCTACCGACGTGACCAAAAGCCAGCCCGGGTCGTGACCGCGGACGGCCTGAAACCCCAACGCGCCCAACAGGATCAGCATCACCACGACGATCAGCCTGCTCATCGGCCGCGAGGTGGTGGTCGCCCTGAGGTAGTAGGCGGCAATGGAAGCGAGCACGGGCTCGGACAGGTGGTCGCGGTGCCCGCGCACCTGAACGTCGAATATCAGGTCCATCCACAAAATGGCGAGCAGGAATCCGCTGCATGCCGTCAGTACCGGGGCCATCGCGCGCACCTCCGAATACGTATTAAACCCTCCGGTAGCGTGACCCGGCATGGGACGCGTGGACACAAAAGTCGCTCTGATCAGTGGCGGAGCACGGGGGATGGGTGCATCCCACGCTCGACTGCTGGCCGCCGAGGGCGCCAAAGTGGTGATCGGCGACATTCTCGACGACGAAGGTGCGTCGCTGGCTGCCGAATTGGGTGACGCTGCGCGCTACGCGCACCTCGACGTGACGAAGCCGTCGGACTGGGCGTCCGCGGTCGCGGTGGCGGTGCAGCAATTCGGCAAGCTCGACGTCTTGGTGAACAACGCCGGGATCATCAACTACGGGCCCCTCAAGACCTTCGACCTGACCAAGTGGCAGCAGGTTCTCGACGTCAACGTCACCGGGACGCTGCTGGGCATTCAGGCCGTCGTCGATCCGATGACCGCGGCGGGCGGCGGGTCGATCGTCAACATCTCCTCGATCGAGGGCCTGCGCGGCGCCGCCTGGGTGCATGGGTATGTGACGTCCAAGTGGGCGGTCCGCGGCCTGACCAAATCGGCGGCATTGGAGTTGGCGGGCAACAACATCCGGGTCAACTCGGTGCATCCGGGATTCATCCGCACCGCGATGACCGAGAAGCTTCCGCAGGACGTGCTGAACATTCCGCTCGGGCGAGCGGGGGAGCCGCAGGATGTGTCGGCGTTCGTGCTCTTCCTCGCCAGCGACGAATCCGCGTACGCAACCGCGGCCGAGTTCGTCGTCGACGGCGGGTTGATCGAGGACGTCTCACACAAGGGCTGAGTTACAGCCGCGGTGGCGCGGCTAGGCTGCCTTTTTGCCCAGCGACTGGAGGTCTGCGATGCGCGTAGGAGTTCGCGCGGTGGCGGTGCTGTCGGCCGCCAGCTTGGTGCTCGTCGGATGTGACCACCCGGCCGAACAGCCGCCTAAGCCCAAAGTCGGTACCTGGGGTGTCGATATGACCGGCATGGACAACTCGATCCGTCCCGGGAACGACTTCTTCGATTATGTCGAGGGCGCGTGGGTGAAGAACGCGAAAATCCCTCCCGACAAAACATGCGTGGGCGTCAACCTTGATATTCAGAACCAACTCGACGCGGACCTCAAGGCGATCGTCGAGAGCGCCGCGGCCAAACACGCGCCCGCCGGAGACATCTCGCAGCAGATCGGCGACTACTACGCGTCGTACATGGATGAGACCCTGCTGAACAAGAAAGGCATCGAGCCCGTGCGGCCGTTCCTGGCGTCAATCGACGCCATCAACGACCGACCGGGCCTCAACGCGGTTCTCGTCTCGTTCAACGGTAAAACTGCGGTGGACGACCCCTTCCCGGTCTCGGTGGTCATCGACCCGAACAAGCCGACCCGCTACATCCCCAGCATCTGGCAGGGCGGGCTCACGCTCGGTGACCGCGGCTACTACGTCAACACCGACCCCGAATCGGTCGACCTGCGCAACAAATTCGTCGCGCACGCGGCCCGGTTGCTCGGCCTCGCCGGTTATGGCGATTCCCAGCAGCAGGCCGAACGACTGCTCGCGTTGGAGACCAAGCTGGCAGAGGTGCAGCTGCCGCGCGAGGAGGCACGCAGCGTCGCGACGACGAACAACATCATGTCGCGCGCCGACGTCGAGCAGCTCGCCCAGGGCGCGCCGCTGCCGGAGATGTTCGACGCGCTACATCTGCCGCCGGCGACCGACTTCCAGGTAGGCATGCCCGACGTATTGCATAAGACCGCAGGGCTTTTCGCCAATGAATCGCTGGACGAATGGCAGGCCTACTTTCGTTACCACGTCCTGAATGCGTACGGCAGCAAGCTGCCGACACCGTTCGCCGATGAGCTCTTCGATTTCTTCGGCCGAACGATTGCGGGCGTCCAACAGCGGGCTCCGCGAGACAAGCGCGGTGTTTCTCGGACCAGCGGCGAACTCGGCGACCCGGTCGGAGAGCTCTACGTCAACGCGCATTTCAGCCAGCAGACGCGCGATAAGGCCCGAACTCTGGTGGAAAATCTCCGCACGGCCTACCGCAAGCGCATCGACGCCGCCTCGTGGATGGCACCCGAAACGAAGAAAGAAGCCCAGGACAAGCTCGCCGCGCTGGTGGCCAAGATCGGCTACCCCGATAAGTGGAAGTCGTATGCGGCGGTCGCGATCCACGCAGACGATCTCGTCGGCAACGAAGACAACGTGACGGTCTGGTCGTGGAACGACAGTGTCAGCAAGTTGGGTAAACCCATCGACCGTGCCGAATGGGGCATGACGCCGCAGACCAACAATGCGTATTACTCTGCACAGCTCAACGACATCGTCTTTCCCGCGGCGATCCTGCAGCCACCGAAATTCGATCCCGCCGCCGATCCCGCGGCGAACTACGGCGCCATCGGGGCCACCATCGGCCACGAGATGAGCCACGCCTTCGACGACCAAGGCCGCAAGAGCGATGGCACCGGCATGCAGCGCGACTGGTGGACACCGGCCGACGCCGAGCGTTATGTGCATGAATCCGACAAGCTCGTCGCGCAGTTCAACGGATACGAGCCGTTGCCGGGCAACAAGATCAATGGAAAGCTGACGCTCGGCGAGAACATCGCCGATCTCGCGGGACTGCGCATCGCATACGACGCCTACAAGTTGTCCCTCGGCGGAAAAGAGGCGCCGGTTATCGACGGCCTCAGCGGCGACCAGCGCTTCTTCCTCGCCTTCGCGGCGAGCTGGCAGGAGATCTGTCGACCCGAGGCCCAGCGCAACCGATTGCTGTCCGACGTCCACAGCCCGGCCAAGTTCCGCGTCAATGGGATCGTCCGCAACATGGACGAGTGGTATACCGCGTTCAACGTGCAGCCGGGCGACTCATTGTTCGTCAAACCGGAGGACCGCGTCCGAGTCTGGTGATCCCCGACCTTGATCCGGTCCGGCGGCGGCGGTAGCGTAGTCCTGCCAATTACGGAACTAGGAGTAGCGTAATTCGATGCGCAGTCGTTACGCCGGCGAACCGTTCACTACGCCAACAGCGGAGATCGCTGCCGCGCTGGAAGATGTCAGCATCCCCACGCTGCTGCTGTCGCTCGTCCACATCACCGGCGACGCCCGCTTCATCCGCGAGTACAAGCAGATGGGCGTGTTCCTCAACGAGGTGCAGGGGTTCATGTCCGAGGAGGACAAGGCCCGGGCCCGCGCCGACGCGCTGGCGGTGCTCACCGAGTACCGCGACCGCGGTTGCCCCGAGCCCGAGCCCCTGAGCCCGGAGCTCATCCGGGAAATGATGGACTGGACGGCCTGCGAACACGTTCCCGACGACTACCTCACGCTGGTCTCCGAGGAGCTGGATCTCGAGGGCGTCGACCCCCGCCGCCCGGCGGCCCTGCCCGCCGAACGCACCGATGACCTGCCGGTCCTCGTCGTCGGATGCGGCGAGTCAGGCATCCTGGCGGGAATTCGCCTGAAACAAGCCAACATCGGCTTCACCATCGTCGAGAAGAATGCGGGCCCGGGCGGAACATGGTGGGAGAACAGCTATCCCGGGGCCCGCGTGGACGTCGCGAACCACTTCTATTGCTACAGCTTCGAACCCAACAACGATTGGACGCATTTCTTCGCCGAACAGTACGAGCTGCGCGACTACTTCACCAAGGTGATCGACAAGCACGAGCTCGCCGGGCACATCCGCTGGAACACCGAGGTCGTCGAAGCGCGATGGAATGACGACGACGGCAGTTGGGCCGTCACGCTGCGCTCGGCCGACGGTCAGACCAGCACGGTGAGCGCACGGGCCGTCATCACCGCGGTCGGTCAGCTCAACCGGCCGCTCATTCCCGACATCGCCGGCGCCGACACCTTCCAGGGGCCGGCGTTTCATTCCGCGGCCTGGGACCACATGGTCGACGTGACCGGCAAGCGGGTCGCGCTCATCGGCGCCGGCGCCAGCGGCTTTCAGATCGCACCCGCGATCGCCGACCGTGTCGAGCACCTGACGGTGTTCCAGCGCACGGCCCAGTGGATGTTCCCCAATCCGATGTATCACGACGAGGTCGGCGACGGGGTGCGCTGGGCGATGCGACACTTGCCGTTCTACGGCAGGTGGTATCGCTTCCTGGTGCTATGGCCCGGATCCGACAAGGGCCTGGACGCCGCCGAGGGCGACCCGAACTACGCCGACCAGAACCATGCCGTCAGCGACATCAACGCCGCCGCCCACATGATGTTCTCGCAGTGGATCACCGGGCAGATCGGCGAGGGTCACGAGCTGCTGGCCAAGGTCATGCCCGACTATCCCGCCTGCGGAAAGCGGACCCTGCAGGACAACGGAAGCTGGCTGCAGACTTTGCAGCGCGACGACGTCGACCTGGTGCGCACCCCGATTCGGGAGATCACCGCGCGCGGGGTGGTCACCGACGACGGGGTGACGCATGACGCGGACATCATCGTGTACGCCACGGGATTCCGGCACACCGACGTGTTGTGGCCGCTGAAAGTGCTCGGCCGCAACGGGATCGACCTGCACGAAATGTGGGGGAGCCGTCCCTACGCCTACCTCGGCATCACCGTCCCGGACTTCCCCAACTTCTTCATCATCTACGGGCCCGGGACGCACCTTGCGCACGGCGGCAGCCTGATCTTTCAGTCCGAACTGCAAATGCGGTACGTCGACCAGTGTTTGGCGCGGCTGGCCGACGCCGAGGTGCATTCGATGGAACCGACCACGCAGGCCGCCACCGACTGGCATCAGCGGACACAGACCCAGATCAAGAAAATGGTGTGGGCCCATCCCGCGGTCAAGCATTCCTACTTCAAGAACGCCGACGGGGAGATCCACACGGTCAGCCCGTGGCGACTCAATGAATACTGGGCCGCGGTACGCGAGCCCGACTGGTCCCAGTTCGTCGTGCGAGAAAGAAAGTGAACACGCCATCATGCGCTCAGTAGTAGTCGATGGACCACGCAGCGTCAGCGTCGAAACCCGGCCCGACCCAGCGCTTCCCGGCTCCGACGGGGCCATCGTCGAAGTCACCGCCGCTGGCATCTGCGGATCCGACCTGCACTTCTACGAAGCCGACTTTCCGCTCGTCGAGCCGCTGACGATCGGCCACGAAGCGATCGGCACCGTCGTGGAGGCCGGGCCGGACGTACGCACCGTCAAGGTGGGCGACCAGGTCATCGTGTCGTCGGTGACCGGCTGCGGCGCCTGCGCGGGCTGCGCCACCCGCGACCCGGTCATGTGCCACGCCGGTTTTCAGATCTTCGGCGGCGGCGTGCTGGCCGGCGCGCAGGCCGATCTGCTCGCCGTGCCCGTCGCCGACTTCCAGCTGCTCAAGATGCCCGAGGGCATCAGCACCGAGCAGGCGCTGCTGCTCACCGACAACCTGGCCACCGGCTGGGCCGCGGCGCAGCGCGCCGACATCCCGTTGGGGGGCACCGTGGCGGTGATCGGCCTCGGAGCGGTGGGGCTGTGTTCGCTGCGCAGCGCGTTCTTCCAGGGCGCGGCAACGGTTTTCGCCGTCGACCAGGTCGACGGACGCCTGGACCGCGCGGCCGGCTGGGGCGCGACGCCGATCAAGGTGCCCGCCGTCGAGGCCATTCTGGCCGCGACGGGTGGGCGCGGGGCCGACTCGGTCATCGACGCCGTCGCCACCGATGCGTCGCTGACCGACGCCCTCAACGCGGTGCGGCCGGGCGGCACGGTCTCGGTCGTGGGCGTGCACGACATGAACCCGTTCCCGCTCAACGCGCTCGGCTGCGTGATTCGCAGCACGACGCTGCGGGGGACCACCGCGCCGGTGCAGCGGACCTGGCCGGAGCTGATCCCGCTGCTGCAGTCCGGCCGGCTCGACGTGGACGGAATCTTCACCACCACACTGCCGTTGGACGAAGCGGCCAAAGGCTACGACGTCGCGGCCTCACGCCTCGGCGACAGCGTGAAAGTGCTTCTGACGCCCTAGCCGGTGCCGCAACGCGCACACCCGGCCAGGCCGGCCCGAGGCCAGGCACAGCACCGGCCACCCGTGCACCGCGGCCGCCGCGGCGAGCCCGGAGCGCGGGTTCACCGGACGCGGACAGCCGACGACCGACATGGACGCCGCATCCTCGTCGCCGTCGGCGTAGAAGTAACTCTGTTGCAGCGCAACGTCGTTGTCGGTGCAGAACTGCTGGACCGCGGCGGCCTTGGTCGTGCCCCAGACGACGGGTTTGACGATTCCCCCGGTCAGCCGGCCCTGGTCGTCGAGCTCGAATTGGTTGCACTGCACGTTGTCGATGCCCAGGAAGCGGGCGACGGGCAGCGCCTGGATGGACAGCGCCGACGAACTCATGACGACGGTGTGCCCGCGTTCCTGGTGCGCCTGGACGATGTCGCGCATGTGCGAATAGAGCCGGGGCGCAACACGTTCCACGAACAACCGCTGACCCAGCTCGTCGAGCTCGGCGAGCGCCTCACCGCGAAGGTAGCCGGCGGCCCGCATGATCAGGCGTTCGAACTCCAGCCGGCCGAACTTGTACCGCAGCGCGGCGTCGAACACGCCCAACAGCTCACCGATCCCGGCCTGTCGCCGTCGGATTCGATCGCCGACGTGAACCGCCGCGGTGAACCCGTCGACCAGCGTGCCGTCGAGGTCGAAGAACGCACCGACCCGTGGGCCGGGGGCGCTGGAGCAGATCTCGGCGATGGCTTCTGCGGGCGAGAAATTCACGACCGCACCGCCGTGATGTATTGCGAGTGCATGAAGGCGTCGATCTTCGCGTCCACCTCCGGCGGCGTCATGCCGTAGCCCCGCTGCAGATCCAGCGTGTTGCGCACCGGTTCGACATCCCAGCCATGAGCGGCAAGCCACTCGGCCGGATCACCGTTGGTCTCATAGGTGAGTTTGGAGAAGTCGACGTTGCCCGACTTGTTGACGCCGGGATGTGCCGTCTCCAGGGCCGAGAGCTGCGAATGGTCCAACCGAGTTCCCAGCGCGCCCACAGCAACTCGGCTCCCCGGTGCGCACAGCTCGCTGATCCGGCTGAACAGCGCCGTCTGCGTGTCGTCGGTCAGGTAGGGCAGGATCCCCTCGACCGACCAGGCACTGGCTGCGTGCCGGTCGAACCCGGCGGCCTTGAGGGGAGTGGGCCACTCGGTGCGCAGGTCGGCCGCCACCTCGCTCCTGTGGGCCTTGGGTGTGGCGCCCTGGTCACTCAGCACTCGCGTCTTGAATTCCAGGACTTTCGGTAGATCGATCTCGAAAACTGTTGTTCCGTCCGGCCATTCGAGGCGGTACGCGCGGGAGTCCAACCCGGCGGCGATGATCACGGCTTGACGGATGCCCACCGATGCGGCGGAGGTGAAGAAGTCGTCAAAGAACCGGGTCTGTACACCGTAGAGCCGGGGAAACGCGGTTTCGTCTACCGAAGTGCCCGGTTTGGTGAGCACGCCGGCCAGATACGGGTCCTGTGACGCCGCGATGAAGAGTTTCGCGTAGTCGTCGCGAACCAGCGGTTGCGGACCTAAGGCATGCAGGGCGCGCCAACCCGCCACCAGCAGCGCGGTATAACCCACGCCGCTGACGATGTCCCAGTGGTCGTCGTCGGAACGCAGCGACCCATATTCAGGTGAAGCGGATGACGTGTACGCCACGGAGCCCTCCCGAAAAGCACAGCTGTCCTAATCAAAGTACCCGCAGGCGGGTGCTTACAGCTCCAAAATCACGGTCACGGGGCCATCGTTTATCAATTCGACATCCATGTGTGCCCCGAATAGGCCGGTCTCGACTCGAGCGCCCAAGCCCCTTAGCGCCTCGGCGAACGCCGCCACCAGCGGCTCGGCAATCGCGCCCGGAGCGGCCGCATTCCAGGACGGCCGGCGGCCCTTGGCGGTGTCGGCGTAGAGCGTGAATTGGCTGACCACCAAAATGGGCGCGTCAACGTCGGCCGCCGACTTCTCATCGGCGAGAACTCTTAGGTTCCAGAGCTTTTCGGCGAGGCGTCGCGCCTTGTCGTGGTCGTCGCTGTGCGTTACACCGACGAACGCGAGCAGGCCCTGGCGGTCGGGGCGGATGGCGCCCACCACCTGGCCGTCCACGGACACGGTCGCGGACGAGACCCGTTGCACCAGAAGCCGCATGGCCTCGATGCTGCCAGGTAGGCTCGTCGAATGTCTGTGCTGGTCGCGTTTTCGGTCACCCCACTGGGCGTCGGTGAGGGTGTCGGCGAGATCGTCGCCGAAGCGGTTCGGGTGGTGCGTGATTCCGGGTTGCCCAACAAGACGGATTCGATGTTCACCGTGATCGAGGGCGATAGCTGGGCAGAGGTGATGGCGGTCGTGCAGCGCGCGGTGGAGGCCGTGGAGGCTCGTGCGCCTCGGGTAAGCACGGTGATCAAGGTGGATTCACGAGCTGGAGCCAAGAACGCGATGACGCGGAAGGTCGCCTCCGTCGAGCAGCACCTGTCCGGGGGTTAGGCCCCCACCGCCGATCGAAACGCCTGCTCGGCCGCCTGGCCGTGCACGGCGAAGACCACTCGCTCAAGTGAGCCCGGCCGGTGGCGGCGCACGACGTCGACCATCAATTGTGCGGCGTCGTCGAGCGGGAAACCCCCGACGCCCGTGCCGAACGCCACCAGCGCCAGCGAGCTGCACCCGAGATCGTCGGCCTTACGCAGCGTGGATTCGGTTGCCCGCGCAATGATTTCAGCGGAAGTCGGGCCGCCCAGCTCCATGGTCGCCGCGTGAATCACGTAGCGTGCCGGCATGTCGCCGGCGGTGGTCTCGACCGCGTCGCCAAGGCCGATCGGGGCCTTCTCGTTGGATTCACGCTGCACCGCGGGACCGCCGGCGCGAGCGATCGCCGCCGCGACTCCGCCGCCGTGTCGCAATCGGGTGTTGGCGGCGTTGGCGATCGCGTCGAGTTCGAGTTTGGTCACGTCGGCTTGCAGCACCTCTAACTCGATCATTTGCACATTGTCTCGCAGCGGTCGGGGATACTCTGCTTGGGCACCAAGAGAAATCGTGACATCGCCGATTAGTGTCGACGTGTTTGTTGGTCGCGGACATTATTTGCGCGATCGCTGCCGGTAGGCTGCGGTGCAGCGGCGACGCCAGTGAAGAAATCCGCGGCCGGGCCTTCTCCTACCCTTTGTCAGCTTCAAGCAACCTCGAACTCGATCAATTGCACATTGTCTCGCAGTCGCACCGGCCCACCGGCCGCTTGGGGTAGCGTAAGTGAGCCGAAGAATTTCGGCGCTTACAGGGAGGCAGACCCATGACTCGACTCGCAACCCCAACATCGGTGCTGAACGCATGAGCGCCGACACGCCCGCCAACGGCGGCAACGGCACGGCGGGCCGGGGTGGCGCCGGTGGAGCCGGCGGGGCCGGCGGGGCCGGCGGAGCGGGCGGGGCCGGTGGCCACGGTGGCCACGGTGGTGACGGCGGACGAGGCGGCGACGGTGGCCACGGCGGTGACGGCGGCCACGGCGGAACGCCCGGACAAGGCGGCCAGGGCGGTCAGCCCGGCCAGGGCGGTCAACCCGGCCAAGGCGGTCAGGGTAGCCAGGACGGAACCCACGGCCAACCCGGCCAACCCGGACAGCCCGGCCAGCCCGGGCAGCCAGGCCAACCCGGCGGCCACGGCCACTAGCCCCGGACACGCACCAGCGCGTACACCCGCCACCGGTCGGGCACACCCTTCAGCTCGTAGTCACCGCGCTCGACGAACGTGCGCCGTGAGCCGGTGACGATGTCGCGCACCGTGGAGGACACCAGCACCTCGCCCGGGCCGGCCAGCGCCGCGACCTGCGCGCCGATATGCACCGCCATGCCGGTGAGTTCACTCTTCGAGGCGCCGCGCGCCTCGACCTCGCCGGCGTGGACGCCGACCCGCACCTCGATGCCCAAACCCGCGACGGCACCGATGATTTCGTCGGCGCAGGCGATGCGCGGCGCTGGGGCTGCCGAACGCCGCGACGAACCCGTCTCCCGCGGTGTTGGCCTCGCGGCCGCCAAACCGCTGCAGTTGGTAGCGCACGATATTGTCGTGGTTGTCCAGCAAATCGCGCCAGCGGGCGTCGCCGAGCGCAGCCGCCCGCGCCGTGGAGCCGACGATATCGGTGAAAACCAGCGTCGCCAGGACACGCTCGGCGTCAGAACCGCCACGCACGCCGGTGATGAACTCTTCGATCTCGTCGAGCAGCGGTGCGGTGTCGCCCACCCAATAGAGGGTGTCCGCGCCCGGCAATTCGACGTAGCGCGCCCCGGCGATGCGCTCGGCAAGGTAGCGGCCGTGCCCGACGGGAACGAACGTCGACCCGACGCGATGCAGGACCAAGGTCGGCGCACCGATCCGCGAAAGTGCTTCGCGCACGTCACTTTCCACCACGATTCTGGACACGGCGCGGGCCATACTGGGCGCGCCCGCACGGTTGCCCGCCAGATCCCACCACGCCCGGAATGCGTCATCTGCGGCGACGCTCGGCGCGACGGCCCGCAACACGTCGAAACCCTGGTCCACGGCGTCGGGTTCCATCGCGACGGTGGTGAACGGCGACGTCCTAACCGCCTCGGAACCAACGGGATAATCGGGCGCCCACAGCGTGCGCGCCGCGCCGTTGACAACCACCAGGCTCGACCCGATCGGGGTAATCGGCGGCGAGAACCAGTCCGTTCATCGCGTGGAAGCTCGGCGCAAAGATCGTTGCCTGCTCGCATCCGACCGCGTCCATCACCGCGATGGCGTCCTGCGCCCAGAACTTCGGCCCCATCAGATCTACCGACGGCACCAGCGACGAGAGACCGATCCCGCGATGGTCCAACCGGATCAGCCGGCTAAAGGACGCCAGCCGCCGATGAAAGCGATACATCGACGGCTCGTCGTCGATCGAGCCGATCGGGACGAACGGCCCCGGCAACATCACAAGGTCGGTCGGGCCATCACCCCGCACCTGGTAGGCGATGTCCATATCGCCGCACTTGGCGTAGTGAATTCTGGGGTCTCTGGGCGCGTGCGCCACGGCCTCAGGCTAGTTGAGCCCACCGACAAAAAAGTACGGCGCAGAACTTTGTCCAAAACCACACATGGTGCAAAGCGGTGGCAAATACTGGCGGCAAATTCGTGGCACTCGGCAGTCGACACACCCGGGGTGGGACACCTATGTCGGATCTAATCGTAGCAACGGAAACACTGTCGGCGGCGGCAGCGGATGTGGCGGGCATCGGCTCGTCGCTCAGCTCGGCCAACGTCGCGGCGACGGGCCCGACCACCGCCGTGATGGCCGCCGCCGAAGATGAAGTATCGGCGGCCATCGCCTCGCTGTTTTCCGGTCACGGCCAGCAGTTCCAGGCGCTTAGTGCGCAGGCCGCCGCGTTTCATAGCCAATTCGCACAGGCGTTGAACGGCGCTGGGAGCTTCTATTCGGGTACTGAGGCGGCGAATGGTTCCCTGCTGGATACCCTGCAGAGCCTGGCGTTCTTTTCCCCGGTGAAGGACCTCACCGGACGGCCGCTGGCCGGCAACGGCGCGAATGGCAAGGCGGGCACCGGCCAAAACGGCGGCAATGGCGGGTGGCTGTTCGGCAGCGGCGGCGCCGGCGGTTCCGGTGCGGCGGGGCAAACCGGTGGCAAGGGCGGCGACGCCGGGCTGTGGGGCAACGGCGGCAGCGGCGGCGCCGGCGGCGTTGGCACCGCTGGCAACGCCGGCGGCACGGGCTCGGCGGGCGGCAACGGCGGAAACGGCGACACCGGCGGCAACGGCGGAAATGGCGGCGCGGGCGGGGCCGGCGGGACGTTGCACGGCAACGGCGGGGCCGGCGGCGTCGGCGGCGCCGGCGGCCAGGGCGGCAGCGGCGGCGCTGGCGGCGCCGGCACCACCGGAGCCACCGCCGGCGCGTCCGGCGGGACGGGCGGCAACGGCGGCAACGGCGCCACCGGCGGTGACGGTGGGGCAGGCGGCGTTGGCGGCACGGCCTCGGGCGTCTTCGGCGGTTCCGCAGGCGCCCACGGCGCCGGCGGGGCCGGCGGGACGGGCGGCAACGCCGGGCTCGGGGGTGACGGCGGCGCCGGCGCCGCGGGCACCGCAGCCGACCCGACCGGCGGAAATGGCGGCACTGGCGGAAATGGCGGCCACGCGGGCGTCGGCGGTAACGGCGGGCAAGGTGGTGCCTCCGGCGCACCCGGCGCCGCGGCCACCGGCGGCGGCAACGGCGGAGTCGGCGGCGCCGGCTATGACGCCGCCGACGACGCCAGCGCCGCGGCCGGCACCAGCGGCGGCAACGGCGGCCAGGGTGGCGCCGGCGGCCAGTACGGCAACGGCGGCACCGGCGGGGCTGGTGGCAACGCCAAGGACGGCACCGGCACCGGCGGCAATGGCGGCAATGGCGGCGCCGGTGGCTCGCTGGCGGGCAGTGGCGGCAACGGCGGGACCGGCGGCGACGGCGCCGACAGCGGCAGCGGCGGCAACGGCGGCAACGGCGGCAACGCGACCGCGGCGGCCGGGACCGGCGGCGACGGCGGCAACGGCGGCACCGGCGGCACGACCGGCAACGGCGGCGACGGCGGTGCCGGCGGCACCGGCGGGGCCGGCGTCGACGGAGGCAACCTGGCCAACGGCAACGGCATCGACGGCACGGCGGGTGGGGCCGGCGGCCAAGGCGGCGCAGGCGGCGCCGGGGGCTCCACATCCGGGCACGGCGGCAACGGCGGGGTCGGCGGGGCCGGCGGCAGCGGAGGCAACGGCGGTAGCGGCGCCGATGGCGGCGCGGCCGTGTCGCCCGGGGGAACAGGCGGCAACGGCGGCGATGGCGGCAACGGTGCCAACGGCGGCGTCGGCGGCCAGGGCGGCGCCGGCGGCTCGGCGGCACACGGAGCAGCCGGCAGTAACGGCGACGGCGGGGCCGGCGGCACCGGGGGCAACGCCGGGATGGCCGGCACCGGCGGTAACGGCGCGAACGGCGACGCCGCGACCCCCAACGGCGGCGCCGGCGGGAACGGCGGCAACCCGGGCAGTACCGCGGGCGCCGGCGGGACCGGCGGCGCGGCCGGTGGGACCGGGGCAAGCGCCGGCACCACCGGATCCACCGGCACCGCCCTCGCCAGCGGCGGCGACGGCGGCAAGGGCGGCAACGGCTTTACTGCCACCGGCAGCGGACAGACCTCGGGCAACGGCGGCGCCGGTGGCAACGGCGGCGCGTACGGCAACGGGGGCAACGGGGGCAATGGCGGCGACGGCCCGGTCGGCGGGAGCGGTGGAAACACCGGCGGGGCCGGCGGCAAGGGCGGCACCGGCGGGGCAGTGTCGGGCAACGGCGGCGACGGCGGCACCGGCGGCGCGGGCGTGCCCGGTGGTAGAGGCGGCGACGGCGGGAACGCCGGCGCCAATGGCAACGGTGGCAACGGCGGTACCGGCGGGGGCGGCGTCGACGGCGCCAAGGGTGCCGACGGGAGCGGCGACGGCAGCCCGGGCGGCCCGGGCGGTACCGGGAGCAACGCCGGCAACGGCGGCAACGGCGGCCAAGGCGGCACGACATCCGGCAACGGCGGCACCGGCGGCAACGGCGGCATCGGCGGCAAGGGCGGCGACGGCGGCGACGGGCAAGACGGCGCCGAAGGCGTGCAGGGCGTCAACGCAGGGGCCGGCGGCAACGGCGGCAGCGGCGGCGCAGGTGGCACTGGCGGCAACGGCGGCCAGGGCGGGAGCGGCGGCACGGCCGCCCACGGCGCCGCGGGCGCTAACGGCAACGGCGGCAACGGCAACGACGGCGGAGACTCCGGAAACCCCGGCGACGGCGGTGACGGCGCGGCCGGCACGCTGGCCAATCCGAACGGCGGCAACGGCGGCAACGGCGGCAACCCGGGTACCGCCGGCACCGGCGGCAATGCCGGCGCGGCCGGCACCGGCGGCGCGGCCGGCACCGGCCATGCCGGCAACGCCGGCGGGCTGGGCAAGGCACCCGTCGGCGGCAACGGCGGAGACGGCGGAGACGGCTACAGCGCCGTCGCCACCGGGCAGGCGGCCGGCAACGGCGGCAACGGCGGCAACGGGGGGTTGATCGGCAACGGCGGCAACGGCGGGGACGGCGGTACCGGGTTCACCGGCACGAACGGCACCGACGGTGCCACCGCGGGCGCCAACGGCAATATGGGCGCAACGGGCGGTGGCGGCGGCAACGGCGGCACCGGCGGCCTGGGCGGCGCGACCGCCGGCGATGGCGGCAACGGCGGCAACGGCGGCGCCGGCGGCACCGGTGGCAACGGCGGCAACGGCCAGGACGGCGCCAACGGCACCGACAACAGCCAGCACCCCTTGATCCTCGGCGGCAACGGCCAGAACGGCGGCGACGCCGGCGCCGGCGGCGACGGCGGGGGCGGGGGAACCGGCGGCGCCGCCGGCACGGCCGCCGCACGGCAATGCCGGCACGGCCGGCAACGGCGGGGCGGGCGGCACCGGCGGCAATGCCGGCACGGCCGGCAACGGCGGCGATGCCGGCAATTACGGCGCCAACGGCGGCAACGGCGGCACCGGCGGTGCCGCCGGCAACGGCGGCGCGGGC
>CAVWWU010000002.1:0-698340 GCA_963758775.1 uncultured Actinomycetota bacterium | reverse complement strand
ATAAATCCCGCCTCCCATGCAGTAGCCGTGGATCTGGGAGATGGTCGGCTTGGGGAACTCCCACAAATACAACGTCGGCCACAAAAACAGGTCAGCGGTGCCCTTGTACAGATCTTCGAAGGTGTTTCCGAAATCGGGATAAGGGTTTTCGTCGGGACCCCAGCGGGCGACATGCCCACCGCAGAAGCCCTTTCCGTTGGCCTTGAGAATGACGACCTTGATTTCCTTGTCGCGGTCGGCTTCGTGCAGGCACTCGTCCACTTCGGTGACCAGCACCGCATCCTTGGTGTTGGCCTTGTCCACCCGATTCAGAATGATCCGTGCGATGGGTGGTTCGCGTTCATAGATGACCGCTTCGAGGACGCGCCGTTCCATCCCCGTGACACTACCCGACCAAGGGTATTAGCTATAGCGAGCGGCTGATGATTTCCTTCATGATTTCGCTTGTGCCGCCGTAGATCTTGGTGACGCGCGCGGCCGCATAGGCCCGCGCAATGGGGTACTCCATCATGTAGCCGTAGCCGCCGAAGAACTGCAGGCACCGGTCGACGACATCGATCGACTTGTCGGCGGCGATGAGTTTGGCCATCGACGCGATCGCCGGGTCGTTGTTGCCGTCGATGTATTGCTGGATGCAGTGGTCGACCGTCGTCTTGATGGACAGGGTCTCGGCTTTCAGCGCAGCGAGCTCAAACCTGTTGTGCTGGAACTTGATCAGCTCTCGGCCGAAAGCTTCGCGATGCTTGGTGTAGCGGATCGCATCGAGGACCGCTGCTTCGGCCATGCCCGCGCACTGCGCGGCGATGATGAGGCGCTCGCGCGAGAGTTGTTCCATCAGTTGGTAGAAGCCCAGCCCTTCGGAGTCGCCGAGCAGGTTCGCCACCGGGACACGCATGTCCGAGAAGAACAACTCGCGGGTGTCCTGGCCGTGCTGGCCGATCTTTTCCAGCACCCGTCCACGCTCGAACCCGACGAGGTTGTCGTCGGTTTCGGCGACGATCAGCGAAATCCCGGCCGCGCCCGCACCGGGATCGGTTTTGGTGACAATGATCAGCAGGTCGCAGTGAGACCCGTTGGAAATGAAGGTCTTCGAGCCGTTTATCACGTAGTGCGAGCCGTCCCGAATCGCGGTGGTGCGGATCCCCTGCAGGTCAGAACCGGCACCCGGTTCGGTCATCGCGATCGCCAGCACGGCCTCCCCGCTGATGACTTTCGGCAGCCAGCGCTGCTTCTGCTCCTCGTTGCCGTAGGCATTGAGGTAGTGCGCGCCGATCGGCGAGTGCACGATCCAGCCCGAGGCGGTGTCGTTCGCCAAAGACTGTTCCTCGGCGACGATTGCCGAAAGGCCGAAATCGCCTTCGGCGCCGCCGAATCGCTCCGGCAGGTCCAGCCCGAGCAGCCCCGCATCGCCCAGTTTGTTCCAGTACTCGCGGTCGACCTGATGCTCTCGGGCCCAACGTTCTTGGTTCGGGGTGGATTCTTTTGCGAGGAATTCAGCAGCGTGCTTACGCAGTTCGCGATGCTGGTCTGTTTCCCAGCTCGCACGGTATGTCGGAAAAAGCTCGGACATTGTTACCCCTGTCGAATTCACCCACCCGATTAAGGGTCAGGTTTGCATAATTTTTGGTCTCGCGTACCACATTCGGAAAATAGGGGCTGAACGTTACGGCGGCTCAAGGCCATCCGTTCGTCACGCTCGCGCCAGCAACCAGGCCTGCCCCCGGCTTTCGCCGGCGACGACGACGTCCATCTCGGCGAACGCCGCAGCTAGCTCACCTGGCTTCACGCGGAAAGGCCCGGGCTCGGCGCCGACTTCGCTGAGTGCCGCAATCGCCAAGAGCCCGCCAGGCGCCAGCCGCCCGATGATCGCCCGGTCGAGGCGCCGGTCGCGAAATCGGTGGCAGACGATGACGTCGACGGCGGGGCCGGACGGCAGACCGTCATCGAGGTCAACGACCTCAAACCGGCACCGCTCGTCGACCCCGCTGCGCCGTGCCAGTTCTCGCGCCTGGCCGACGGCCACCGAGGAGACATCAATCCCCAGCACGTCCATCCCCCGCCGCGCCAGCCACACGCTGCCGAGTCCTCGGCCGCACGCCAGATCGATGGCTTTTCCGCTGGTGGGGAACATGTCCGCCCAGGCCGCGAACGAGCTGGGTGGCTCCACGGCGGCCACCGGCGCCGGTTCCTGGCTCGCGTACCGCTCGTCCCAGCGGTGCCGATCCTCCGCGGTCACAGGCGTCACCCTAGCGGCCCGACGCTGTCCGCGGTTTTGCGCTGATCAACGCCCGAAATCGGTAAAGTCTCAGCCTTGGTGGCTGCCGAGGATTGGCCGTTGGTGCGCCGCGAACCCGAGTTCGCGGTCGTTCGTGCTGCGCTCGCACCGAACACGAATTTCGGCGGCATCGTGGTGGTGGGTGACGCCGGCGTCGGGAAAACCACCTTGGCGCGTCTGATCACCGAGTCGTTGCCGAATCCCGCGCGATGGGTGGCGGGAACCGCGTCGTCGCGCGGCATTCCCCTGGGTGCGTTCGCCCATCTCGTCGGACTGGCCACCGCGCGCGACCCCATGGCGTTCTTGGCGACTGCCCGCACCGCGCTGACGGCCGAGCCCGACACGGTGCTGATCGTCGATGATGCGCACCTGCTGGACGAATTGTCGGCGATGCTGGTGCACCAGCTGGCGCTCGACGGATCCGTGCCGATGGT
The DNA here is from genome assembly GCA_963758775.1 of uncultured Actinomycetota bacterium. Taxonomy (GTDB): domain Bacteria; phylum Actinomycetota; class Actinomycetes; order Mycobacteriales; family Mycobacteriaceae; genus Mycobacterium. Next base: position 695,631 of record CAVWWU010000002.1, on the reverse strand, counting down.
GGTGAACGTCAGAGCCGGTGAGGCGGTGCCGGACGCGATCACGTCGCTGTGGAAGGACCGTTACCTGCAGCGCCTGGATTTGGGCCCGTTCAGCAAGGACCAGTGCGTGGGCCTGATCGAGAAGGCGCTCGGCGGACCGGTCGAGGGGCTCAGCGCCAATTCGATGTACCACGACTCCGGTGGCAACGCGCTATTCGTGCGGCACCTCGTGGGGGCTGCGGTCGAGGCGGGCAGCTTGCGCCAGGTGCGTGGCGTGTGGCAACTGCGCGGCCGCGGTGCGGTCAGCCCGGAGTTGGCGTCGCTGGTTGACGAACGGATCGAGCGGCTGCCCGACGAGGTGGCGCACGCGTTGAGCCTCCTGGCGTTATGTGAACCCCTAGATTTGGACACGCTGACCGCGCTGGTGGGTGCCGGTGCGGTCGAACAGGCCGAGAACCGGGGGTTGATCCGTATCGTCGCGGACCGTGAGGTCGGCCTGGTGCGGTTCAATCAACTGCTGCTCGCCGATCTCATGCGCCGCCGCCTCGGGGTTGCCGCCGCCCGCCGAATGCGGGGCGACTTGGTCCGCGCGTTGCGCGACAAGCCGATCGGCGGGCCGGGCGAGCGGATTCGGCTGGCCGAACTGACGCTCGACAGCGATCTGGTTCCCGATATCGACCTGTTGGTGACGGCGGCCGAGGACGCGATCGCGTTGACCGACATCACCCTGTGCGAGCGGTTGGCCCGCGCGGCCATCGACCGCGGCGCCGGTCTGGGCGCCCGCGAACTCTTGGCCCGATCGCTGTTGTGGCAGGGCAAAGCCACCGAGGCCGACGATGCCTACGGCGCGGTCAACCCCAATGCGATGAGTGAAGTCGAGCTGCTCGGGTGGGCGACCACACGAGTTCTCAACCTTCAGGCACTGAAGGGAGATTCCCAAGCCGCCGAACAGGTCATCGAGTTGCTGCGCCGGCGGGTACGCAGCGCGGAATTGCGACGCGTTGTGGACGCGCTGGCGGCGGCTTCGGCGGTGTTTGCCGGCAGGTTGGCGGACGCTGTCGAGGTTTCCAGGCGCGAACTCGGCGCGCCGCCCGGGCCGCCCGCCGCGTCGGCGTGGGCGGTTTTCGCCGGCGGGCTGGCGCTCGGGTTGATGGGCCGCGGCGACGAGGTCGCCGCTTTGGCCCGGCGCGGAAGTGACATCGAAGGTCAGGTCGATGGGGTCCTGCGACACCTGATGGCCTTCGCCGAGGTGCGGACGCTGCTGCTGATGGGTGAGTTCGATGCCGCGGAGAAACGCTCCGTCGGCAGTCTTCAGATGTCAGCGCCGAACCAGTATCTGCATTGGGGGCTGACCACCATGCTGGCCGGTGGCGTCGAACTCGGCCGCGGCCATTTCGCCACGGCGGTCTCGCAGGTGGAGCAGACAGTCGCGGCGCTGAGCACCGAATCGGGCATCTGGTGGACCATCCCGAGAGTGGTGTTGGCCCAGGCTTACTGCGCGCTCGGGCGCTCCGAAGCCGCGGCCGCCGTCCTCGCCGAACTGCGGTCGAGCCCCGATGCCCACCATGCCGTGTGGCGGCCGCAGGTGTGCATCGCCGAGGCATGGCTTGCCGCGGCGCAGGGCAACGTCAGCGGCGCCGTCGCGGCGGCGACCAATGCGGCCGCGGTGGCCGAGCAAGGCGGTCAGCTGGCGATTGAGATGCTGGCCCTGCATGACGCGGCCCGATTCGGGGACCGAACGTCCCTGCCGCGGCTGGTCGACGTCGCCGCCCGTGTCGACGGTCGCCTTGCGCGAGCGCACGCCGCCTACGCAGAGGCGCTTCTCGACTTCGACGCGGCGGCCGTGGCCGCGGCAAGTGCACGGTACGAACAAATCGGCTCGCTCTTGTCGGCTGCCGACGCCGCCGCGCAGGCCGCCGAGATGTTCCGCGGCCGCGACGACCGGCGCCAGGCCACCGAAGCCGCGGCCACCGCCGACCGCATCGCCAACGAGTGCGGTGGCCTTCAGACCCCGGCCCTGGCCGCCGCGGCCCAACCGCTACCGCTCAGCGCCAGGGAGCGCGAAATCGCCAACCTGGTGGCGACGGGGTTGAGCACCCCCGAGATCGCCGAGCGGCTGACCCTGTCGCCGCGAACGGTCGAGGGCCACATCTACCACGCGTGCACCAAGCTCGACGTCCCCGACCGCAAAGCGTTAGCCGCATTCATGCGCCGCACCACGTAACGACTTACGCGGTCCGACAACGTGAAAGCCCCGCTCGTTCGGGGACCGCGTAGCTCTCGGCGTCCAGCACGGGCGTGAACCGCTGAAATACGCGTAGCCGCTTACGGATGTGCGGGCGTTGAGCTCGGCCATATCGTCGCTACAGCGCTTGCACAACGTGCAACGACCAACCACCGCACGAGGGGTTCAGCCTGCCTGACGGCCCATCCGGCAGGCTGCGCGGCGGTCGTCGTCACCGCTGCCTTTCCGGCGGTGACGGCGACCGATCATCGGAGAGGAGAAATCGGCATGACGCTCATGCACGAGCCCGGGACGGACGGCAGGAATATCCCGACGGCGCCCGACGCCGACAGGACGGCCGAGCTCGTCGCTTACACGATGCTCGGCGCGGCTCTCAACGGGTTCGGGCCGGCATTTGTCCCCAACCTGCGTTCCACGCGCCGCGCGGACACCAAAGCCTCGTAATTTCTCGGCACGTAGCGGCCTTCGACAGCATCGTGGCGTACGTTGGCCCGTTGGCCGCATGCCAGCAACTGGGCGTGGGCTGGTGACCCATGAAGGTCACTACAGTCAGAATTTCTGGACACCTGTCGCTAAGTGGCGGCACGGCGCAACCCGCTGAGGGAACTGGCTGTCGTCGCCTATAGCTAGAGTTCAGACACTATTTCGCCGGGCCGTTGTCGGACGTCCTCCCCGTTTTCTAAACTGGACGAGTGTCTAGAGAAGCGGCCGACCCTGCCGGCACCGCTGCTGGCACCGGCCGCCGGTCGGATCGTCGTCCGGGGCAGACGATCCGCAAGGTCCTGGACGCCGGCGTGGAGGAGTTGCGCGAATCGTCCTACGCCAACCTGACAATGCGTGCGGTCGCCAGCCGCGCCGGCGTGTCACCGGCCAGCGCCTACACCTACTTCCCGTCGAAAAGCGCGCTGGTGGCGGCCGTGTACCTGCGTCTATTGCAGGGCCTGCCGCTGCACACCGACGTCAACGACACCACCAAAACCCGGGTGAGCGCGACCATGCGGGACATGGCGATCGTGGTGGCCGACGAGCCAGAGCTGACGACAGCATGCGGCGCGGCCCTGATGGCCGACGACCCGGCCGTCAAGCCGCTGCGCGAGCAGATCGGCGACGAGGTGTCCAGGCGGATCGGCGCCGCGCTGGGCCCGGGCTGGCCGCGCGCGGTGAAGTCCACACTGCAGATGACCTTCGCCGGTGCGCTGATGACGGCCCGCTTTGTCAGCTACGACGAAATCGCCGGGCAGCTCGACGAGGCGGTCAACCTGATTCTTGGCGCATCCGTTGCGTGAAAGAAAACCAACGATTTCAAGGAGTTTCATGGATGACAGCGGCTTCAACCTGTCGACGGTATTCGCCACACTGGCGGAAACACTTCCCGATCATCGCGCACTGATCTGGCGGGGTCGGGAATGGACCTACGCGCAGACTGACGCCCGCGTCGACGGGGTCGCTCACTACTTCGCCTCGGCGGGATTGGGATGCCACACCGAGCGTGATCGCCTGCAGGGCCACGAATCCGGCCAAGACCACGTCGGCCTATATTTGCGCAACGGCAACGAATATCTGGAATCGATGATCGGCGCCTACCGGGCCCGCGTCGCACCGTTCAACGTCAACTACCGTTACGTCGAGGCCGAACTCCTGTATCTGCTCGACAACGCCAAGGCCCGGGCGCTGGTCTACAGCGCGGAATTCGCGCCACAGGTCGCCGCGATCCGCGACCGGCTCCCCCAGCTGGAATTCCTGATCCAGGTCGCCGACCAGTCCGGCCACCCGCTGCTGGCCGGCGCCGTCGACTACGAGTCCATCGTCGCCACAGCGCCGCCCGCCGGCGGAATGCCCACTCCCAGCGGCGACGACCTGTACATTCTCTACACCGGTGGCACCACCGGGATGCCCAAGGGCGTGCTCTGGCGTCAGAACGACATCTTCGTTTCCTCCATGGGTGGAAGAACTTTCGGGACCGATGACGCGTTGGGTTCCTACGAGGAACTCGCCGAGCGTGCGAAAAATGCCGCGGGGTTTGCGTCTTTGTTGTTGATTCCGCCGTTCATGCACGGGGCTGCGCAGTGGGCGTCATTTCAGATCATGACGATGGGCGGTTGGGTGGCGATTCCCGACGACGTGGATAGGATCCGCGCCGACGAGATCCTGGCCTTGGCGGCGCGCGAAAAGGTGATGAGCATCCCGGTCGTCGGCGATGCGATCGCCCGTCCGCTCGTCGACGAGATCGAACGCGGGGATTACGACCTGTCGAGTCTGGTGTCGATCAGCAACGGTGGCGCCCCGCTCACCCATGCCGTCCGAAGCCGCATCGCCGCCGCGCTGCCCAACCTGCTGATCATCGACGCCGTGGGCGCCTCGGAGTCGGGTATGCAGATGAACATGACATCCATGGAGTCCGGACCGGACGCCATGGTCGCGTTCAACCCGGGCACTGAAACCGGCGTTGTCGCAGCCGATTTCAGCCGCGTGCTGGGCCCCGGCGGCGACGAAGGCTGGCTGGCGCGCCGCACCCTGATCCCGCTCGGTTATCTCGGCGACGCCGAGAAGACGGCCCGCACGTTCCCCGTCATCGACGGCGTGCGCTGGTCGGTGCCCGGCGACCGGGCCCGCTTCCTTCCCGATGGCCGCATCGAACTGCTCGGCCGCGATTCGGTCACCATCAACTCCGGTGGCGAGAAGATCTTCGCCGAGGAGGTGGAGGCCGCGATGGCCGAACACCCCGACGTCTACGACGTGGTGGTGGCCGGGCGCCCGTCCGAACGGTGGGGCAACGAGGTGGTCGCGATCGTGCAGCTCCGGGACGGCAGCGATCCCTCCGACGAGGATCTGCTGGATACCTGTCAGCACCACGTCGCGCGCTACAAACTGCCGAAGGCCATCATCCGCACCGCCAAAGTACAGCGGTCGCCGGCCGGTAAAGCTGACTATCGCTGGGCCAAAGAGATTGCCGTCGAAAGCCTTTCCAGCACAGCGGACTCCAGTAGCTGACGCCACCCGGCACGGCCGTTATGATGCAGCAATGCGCAGTCACGGCTGGGCAGGCAACACGCCCGCCTCTGACGAGGAGGCGATCGAGCGCATCCTCGACGCCGCGGACAAGATCATCGGCGAGTGCGGATCAGCGATGCGGATCGCCGATGTGGCGCGCACGCTCGGGGTGACCCGACAAACCGTCTACCGCTACTTTCCCGGTACCGAGGCGTTGCGCGTGGCAACAGCAATGCGGTCGGCGGACGGCTTTTTGGCCCGATTGGCCACCCACGTCAAGGGGATCACGGATCCGGTGGTTGCGATCACCGAGGGAGTGGCCTTCGCCGTCGAGCAACTGGCGTCCGACAGCCAGGTCGTCTTCGTGCTCACTCAACACGACCGCGGCCAGTCGGTCTCCATCATGTCCGACACCGCAGTGACGTTCGGGCGATCCATGCTGCACCGCTACGACGTGGATTGGGAGCACCACGGTTTCGACGAGGCGGCTCTCGAAGAACTGGCGGAGTTCTGTCTTCGGGTGGTGCATTCCTTCTTTGTCGATCGGGGTCGACCACCCCGCGGCGCCGCCGATCTGCGGCGCTACCTCGCCCGGTGGATCGGGCCCGCGATCGCCTACCCCCAGCTGTCCCGTGCGATGGGAGCGCTACCGAGCCCCGAACCACGCGCCCGGCGCCGGTCCTCCGCCGCGTCCTGATCTCGCTGCCGTTCGAAACCGGCGAAGCCTGTCCCACCGCACACCCCCGTCCTCCTGCCGTGGAGCCGGGCCACGGGGCCACCAGCGAGCCGAATCCCTAGGCTTGCCAACCAGATTCGGCCGGACCATCACAGCCCAACAGCACCCGCGGGTGCGACCCGCAGGATCAGTGGTTGATTCGCTCACCGGCTTCGACGATCCTTAACGGCCTGAGCCGAAGGAGGAACAGACGTGGCCGGTCTGGGACAGATCGCAATGAACAGCGCACCCGTTTTCGGGGGCGCAATGCTGGCCGTCGCGGCCGGGCAATTCCGGGGCCCGAACTATCGAGGGCTGATCAAGGACGACATGGACCTGCTGGACCGGCTCCCGCCTGAGGCCGTGGCCAGACGCGCGGATCTGCAGCGCACCATCGATGCCCGCATCGACGACCTGGTCTACGCCGCCGATCGCAGCCGCGCACTGCGCAGGGCCGCGCTGACGTATCGGGGCAATTGGCGCGATATCGTGCTCTTTCTCTGTGCCCTGCTGTTCACGATCGTCTGGTGGGATGTCGACCACCACCGGTCCAATTGGCTCGTTATGTTCATCCTGCTGATCGTGTTGTCGGTGGTGGCCGCGGTTTACGCGCTGCGTGGCGTCCTACTGGCGGCCAATTCATTCGTGCGCAGGCAAGCCCGGGGCTGAGGAGGAACAAGCAATGGCGGGTGGGCAACCCACGCCGACAGACGTCGGCGGCGTGGCGTTCGACGCGGCCGACCGGTTGGCGATCATCAACCTGTTCGGTGCGTACGCGTACACCTACGACCAGAACCAGCTGGACGAGTTTCGCGCCTTGTTCACCGCGTCACCCGACCTGGGCTTGCGCCTACGCGACGGCACGGCGCTGTCCCAGGGCATCGACACGGTGATGGAATTGCTCGCGCTCAGGAAGGGCGAGTTCGCCGCGCAAGGCAACCAACGACGCCACGCCCTGAACTCCTACTGGTTTTCCAGCCAGACCGCCGAGGAGGCAACTGGCCGCTGTTATTTCCAGGTATTCGCGATCCGCGACGGCGGCGCACCCTCACCCGACCTGACGGGCTGCTACGAGTTCACCGCCGCCAAAGACGAAGGCGTGTGGCGGTTCAGCCGCTGGTTCCTCGTGATCGACCAGTCGCAACTGTAAATTTCTAGAAGCCGGCGCCTTCGAGCATTTCCAGGGCCGCGTTGATGTTCGGCATGACGGTCGCACCGTAGCTGTTCACCACCTGACCGAGCGACCGCGCCACATGGGGCCCGACGGTGGCCGCACCGAGAACCTCCTCGGCCAGCACGATCCCGTTCACGACATGCGCGGCGCTCAACCTGCCGTCCGCGGTCACCTCGTAGCGCCAGTCGCCGATCTGAATCCGCTCCGGCTGCGACCGGAACAAACCGCGACGCGCCGGGGTCAGAACGACGCCGGGCAGCCCGCAAAACACTTTGACCACCAACCCAACTCCGCCCGGACCGGCCAGCGCCGTCCCGACGGCGCGGCTGACGCGGTCATGGTCGTAATCGCTCATCAGTCATTCATCGCAAGGACGAACGACGGCGAAAGGGTCTGCGGCTCACCGTTGCGCCGCACCGCCGTACCGGCCACGTAGAACTCCACCGTGTGGTGCCCCCACGCATAGTTCGAAATGGCGAAGTGCACACCCACGACACCGTTCGCGCCGTCGCGCTCGGCCTCGCTCTGCATGCGCGACATCGCCAGCTCCCGGGATTGATAGCTGCCTTGCGTCCACTGCGGCATCTCCGTGTTGCGGCCCGCCTGCTTCAGTGTCGTGAGAAAGCCCTGCACCGCAACGTGGAACACGCAGTTACCCATCACAAACGCGACCGGCGCGAACCCCGACCGCAGCAGCGTGGACAGGTCCTGGCCGGAGAGGTGACTGCTGAACGCCTGCCCGTTCGGACGCCGAAATGCGCCCGGTTTGGACGTGTACCGCACCGCCGTGCCGACGGCGATGAACTCGAGGTGCTCCCCCTCGCCCTGATGACGCCATTCCAGCCGGACGCCGACCACTCCGTCCGCGCCCAGCGAATCGGCCTCGGCCTGCATCCGCGACATCGCATTCCAGCGCGCGCGATAGGTCGCCTCGGTGAGCACCGGCAGCTCGGATTGCTGCCTGATGCCGGTGAACTGGTAGCCCACGTGATACACCGAAACGCCCATCACCAGCTCGATCGGCTCGAATCCGGCGCCGTGCAGCAGCGCGAATTCGTTGATCGACAGGTCGGACGTGAACACCTTGCCGGCGTGGGACAGCCGTTCGCCGGCGACTGGATCGAGCGGGTTCGATGACATGGTCAAAGCCTCCTCGTGCGGCCCTCGACAGCGTAAGGCGTGTCGAACCACTCTATTGAGTGTTCGCAAACGGCTTGTCCGGGCGTCGATAGTTAGAGGGCCGAATTTACAGAATTATCCGTTTTTGTAAGGCAAGGGTCTTGCCCGCCACTGTGGCCGATGTCACGCTAGCGGGATGACAGAAATCGATGGGTACGTCGACCAGGCGGCGAGCGGGCTCGCCGAACCACAGCCGATGTACAAGGCACTGCGCGAGTCGGCACCGGTGTTTCGGTCGCCGGGCGAGGTGATCGTGCTCAGCCGGCTCGCCGACATCGAGATGGCCTTGAAGCACACCGAACTGTTCTCGTCCAACATGGACGCAGTCGATTTGGGCAACATCCGCCCGATGATTCCGCTGCAGGTCGACCCGCCCGAGCACGCCAAATACCGTCGCATCCTCGATCCGTTGTTCACCCCGCGCGAGATGGCCCGGCGTGAACCGGCCGTCACCGCGCTGGTCAATGAGATGATCGACCGCTTCGCGGATCGGGGCGAATGCGACTTCCATGAAGAGTTCGCGGTCCCGCTGCCGTGCACCGTTTTCCTGCAGTTGCTCGGTCTGCCGCTGGCAGACATGGACATGTTTCTGGAGTGGAAGGACGGCGTGATCCGCCCCCCGGGCGACTCCGGCTACGACCGCCGGCACGAAAGCGCGGCCCCGGTCGCAGCGCAGATCTACGAGTACTTCGACCGCGCCATCGACGAGCACATCGCCAGTCCGCGCGACGACGTGCTTTCCGCGTTGATCGCGGCGAACGTGGCAAGTGAGGAAGGTCGGCCGCTGTCGCGCGAGGAAATGCTCGACATCTGCATCCTGTTCCTCATCGCGGGGTTGGACACCGTCACCGACTCGCTGGACTGCTTCTTCGTCTACCTGGCCCGGCACCCCGAGCATCGGCACCAACTCGTCGAACAGCCCGACATCCTGCCGCACGCAATCGAGGAGCTGTTGCGTTGGGAGACCCCGGTGCCCGGCGTGGCCAGGGTCGCGTTGCAGGACACCGAGGTGGGCGGCTGCCCGATCAGCAAGGGCGAACGGATCAGTCCGCTGCTCGGCGCCGCAAACACCGACCCGGCCGAATTCCCGGACCCCGAGACGGTGGACTTCACGCGAAACCCGAACCGCCACCGCGCCTTCGGCGGCGGACCGCACCGCTGCCTGGGATCCCACCTGGCCCGGATGGAGCTGCGGGTCGCGATGCGCGAATTCCATCGGCGCATACCGGATTACGAGATCAAACCCGGCGCTCAGCTGACCTTCACCGCCGCGCTGCGGTCGGTGGAATCGCTGCCGCTCGTCTTTCCGGTTTCCAAGCCATGACCCACGTCTCGGTCGACGCCGACCGCTGCACTGGGCACGGGCGTTGCTACACGCTGGCACCCGACATCTTCGACGCCGACGACGTCGGACACTCGATCGTGCTCATCGCAGACGTTACCGGCGAACTCGAACAGCAGGCCGTCACCGGCGAGCAAAACTGCCCCGAGCAGGCAATTGCGCTCTCCCCGTAAGGGATTTAGCTAGAGGTGGCTGGCGGCGAAGGTGGCCGCCTGTTCCACCATGCCGTTGTCTGCGTAGGAGTTGTGCGCGGCGAAGTCTCCACCGCCGGAGCACACCGGGTCATTGTCGGCGCACAGCTCCGAGGTCTTGGGCACATACAGCGGGCCGATGACAATCGGCGGTGCACCGACCTGCGTCATGAACCCGTTCGACGGGGTGCCGAACAAGACAACCGCGGCGACGTGGTTCGCGACGTCGGGTGGCATCGGCTTGGGCGCGTCGGCGGGCGCACCATCCGGGATGGCCGCCGAGGTCACGAAACCCATCACCGCCGCGCCCTGGGAAAAGCCGCCGAGCACCATCTTGGTGGCGGGACAGGTCGCCGCCATCTGCTCGACGTGATTGCCGGCGTCATCGATGCCTTCCAGCGCGGTGGGAAAGTCGATGGTCGCCGGGTAGTTGACCCCGTAGACGCCCAACGACTTCGCGCCCAGCTTCGGCCGCAGCGCATCCACGAACGCCTGCCCGAAAAACCCGACACCAGGTGCTTCACCGGTGCCTCTGGCGAACACGACCTCGACATTGGGACATCCCGGGGCGGTTACCGACGGCGCGGCGGACGCGGTGGGAAGCGACGCGGTCAGCAGGGCCGGCGCGCTGAGCAACGCCGCGCCGGCCAATCGAATAAGAACTCTTGCGTTCACTATTCGATGATGCCCACTTGTCAAATAGCTCAAACCGAGGTCAGACATCGAACGATTCACGGGCCTGCCTCGTGTATCTCACATCATGTTCGGACGAAGCGACACCCTGGACCGGGCCAAGCACAAGCCGCTGACCGTCGAACTGTGCGCCGTGATCCGCGAATACCGCGGGGGCGGGCAGACAGTGCGCGCGCCGGACAAGATCAACCTGGGGCTCGAGGGTGGGCAATTCGTCTCGATCGTCGGCCCGTCGGGCGCGGGCCAAGACGGGACGCCGCCCGCCGGAACGCGTGCGCGTCATGTCACCCACCAGCGGCCGTAGCGACCGGGCGCGACCAGCCGAACAGCCATGCGGCGCGGAGAAAGCACAGGGCACCGAAGAACGTGCCGATGTTGGCCCACCTCAGACTGACATCGGTTCCCGACCGCAGCACGAGTGCGCTCACCGCCGATACGCCGAATAGGGCAGATCCCGTCAGGTTGAGAAAAGCCATCCGGGCAGACGCAGACGGAATGCGGGAATTCCGTCGGGCCCGGACCTCGGGCGCCATAGCGATAGCCGAGGAAACCAGGAAAGCCGCGGAACCGACGATGTCAGGCACCCACACCTCCAGGTCCACCAACTCCGGATGCGCACCGAGGGTGAAGGCGGCATCCACCGTGTTGACGTTGAACAGCACCGTCCCCACCAACTGGATGGCGGCGGCCAGCCAATCGGTGGTGCGACTCCGCAATGGCAGCGAGCGCCGCTCGGCCTCGGGTAGTGCGCGACGAGCGAGGATCAGCTGACAGGCCGCGGCGCTGGTGAAGAACACGGCCCCAATCGCGTAGGTGACGGCCGAGAGCAACGGCGGCCAGCCATGCGGGAGCGAGAACAGGACACCGAGCGCGAACAGCATCGCGCCGATCACGAACAGCAGTGCAGTCCAGCGCTCCAGTGACGCTGCTTGACGCATATTCACGCGTTATCTGCCACCTAGATCGAGTCGAAAAGGCGGGTAGTCGTCGCGCATCAACGATACGTAGACGGCCAACCGATAACGCCGCCGCACGATGCCCATCAGCAGGTCGTAGACGCCCTGGCGGATCGTGCCGGTGGACACCACCGCCGCGGCCCCGACGCGACGCTCGGCGCGTCACTGAGCTCGCGGTTGATCTCAGCGGACATCCGGCGATGGCTCGTCCAGCGCAGGAACGTGGTCAGCGCCCAGCCCTGCAGGCGGTCCGAGACGTACGTCGCCGGCTTCAGGACCGCCTCGCCGTGGGACACCTGCAGCGACGCCACCCGCGACACGGCGCCGACCTGGCGCCGCCTGGTCTTCTCGTACCGGCGCAGCGCGCCCGAGGGATCCGTTTGGGAATCCGATAACGCCTTGCACAGCACCATCGTGTCGAGCAACGCCTGATTGGTTCCCTGCGCCAGGGTGGGTGGCATCGTGTGTGCGGCGTCGCCGAGCAACGTCACCGGACCACTGCCCGGCCCGGGAATCGGATGCCGGAAATGCGGGAACGGCGACGGGGCCAGATCGTCGTCGGTCAGCGCGGCCAGCACCCGGTCCACCGAATCCGACCATCCGGTGAACTGCGACCGGATCAACTCGATCGGATGCTGCGGCCGGACATAGCCGTAGGACCAGGGCAGGTCGAACCACCACTGCCAATCGGCCCCGCCGGCCGGCCACAGGCCGGTATTGCCCCGCTCGCCGATGATGATCGCCGCGACGTGGTCGTTGACGAGTTCGGGCAGCGTCACCAGGCCCTGCCAGCTGCACCAGCCCGTGGGCTCCGCGTCGGGCGCGCCGACGACATCGCGGACCACCGAATGCAGGCCGTCCGCGCCGATCAGGACGTCGCCCTCGGCGGTGCTGCCGTCCTGGAACTCGACCCGCACACCGTCGGATGTGGTGACGACGCCGACCACGCGGCTATTGCATCGGATGCGATCGACCGGAAAGCCGTCCAACAGCCGTTCCAGCAGGACACGCCGCGGGACCATCCGGACCGGTGCGCCCAGCCGGTTGATCATGGCGGTCACGTCCAGGGCGGCGAGCGGACGCCCTGAGGAGGTGGTCACCCGCACACCGGACAGCACTTGCCCCGCCCCGTCCATGTCGACGCCGAGCTGCCGAAGCACCGTCTCGCCGTTGGACCAGATCGTGACGGCGCCGCCGCCGGCCCGCGCGTCGGTGCGCTGGTCGAAGACGGTGACGTCGTGCCCGTCGCGCAGCAACCCGCGCGCAGCCGAGATGCCGCTCACGCCCGCCCCAACCACCAAAATCCGCGAGCGAGCGTGTCTGTACGGCGACACGCCGCCCATCGCGTGCAACTGCGCACCCTCGCGCCGGGATCTCACGCTCCAGGAGACGTAATTTCCCCCGAATCAGTTCATCAGGGTGTGCAGTTCCTCGACGGACCACGGCTCAGTGTCCTGGTGGTCGCGGTAGGCCAGCACCTTCGGCGTGGGCCGATCGAAGCGGCCGACGAATCCGCCTGCGGCAACGAATATTTGACCGGTGATGTCACGGGCCAGCTCGCTGGCCAGATACGCGTAGATCGGGGCGGCAAAAGAGGCCGGTGGCGCGTCCAGCGAAACCTGCCGGGTGGCCTCGTCGATGATGCCCCGGCGGTGCAGGCTGTCGATCTGCGCCTCGTAGTCGGCACCGGTGGACAGCCGCGTCTTCGCGCCCGGGCACACCACGTTGGCCCGCACCCCGAACGGCTTCAACTCCGCCGCAATCGCCATGGTCAGCCCGTTGACCGCGCCTTTGCCCGCGGGGTAGCCGGTGCCGCCGTAATCGCCAAGGAACGCGATGGAGCTGGTGTTGATGATCGATCCCGATCCCTGGGCCGCCATGATGGGCGCCGCGACCCGGCAGGTGTGAAACGCGGTGCCGAGGTGGGCGCTGATCAGGTGGTCGAACGCCGCCGGCGAGATATCAAGTATCGAGGCGTGCGGAGGTTCGGCGATCCCCGCGCAGTTGATCAGGACATCCAACCGCCCGAACGTGCTCACGCACTCGTCGATGAGTGCGGCGGCGATGCGCTCGTCGTCGGCGGCCCCGATCACCGCGGTGGCGCGTCCGCCCGCGCCGGTGATCCCCGCGACGGCCTCGTCGACGGCGGCGGCGTCGCGCCCGTTGACGACGACACCGGCGCCCAACCGACCGAGCAGCTCGGCGACGGCGCGACCGACCCCGCGGCTGCCGCCGGTCACCACCACACCCCGGTCTGCCAGGAGGGTCTGGCTCATTCGACCGGCCTCCTTGGTTGAGGGGAATCGCAGCCAACGCTACCGGCGCGGGTTCGGGCCGCACGGCGAACACCATAGCCCGACTGCCGCATCCAGCAAACGATGTACTGTGCGTTCCGGGATCAAGAACTTCGGCGTGGCGCAAGGAGCATGGTTGCGATGAGGACTTCTCACACGGTGGTCGCCGGCGTGGTGGCCGCGACGACGCTGGCGGTCTCGCTGGCCGGTTGCGGCAACAAGACGTCGTCGACGGCGCCGTCGGGCTCGGCCACGTCAGGCGCGTCGGCGACATCGGCCACGAGCGCCACCTCGGGACCGGCATCGTCCGCGCCGGCGCATGGGGGCGACTACACCGGCCTGTTGATCCAGGCGGCCGACATCAAGGCGCCCGAAACCTTCACCGCAAGCCCGCCGACAATCAACCCGAACGGGCAACCGGGTGTCGCGACGACGTTCAGCACCCCGGACAGCACCCACGTCATTCACGACACCATCCAGGTCCTGGCGGACCCCGCCGCCGCGACCAATGCGCTCAACGCGGCGAAGGCGGATCAGCCCAAGGCGCTCAAAGACCCGCAATCAGAGCCGAACAAGGACATCGGCACCGGCGGAACGCTGATCTCGGGCAACACACCGGACGGCAATAAAGGCATTGCCATCTTGTTGTTCACCGAGGGCAAGGCGTTGGTCACGCTGCAATTCGACGGCCCGCCCAGCATGCTCCCGCCGCCGGACTTCCTCACCGACGTCGGCCAAAAGCAGGACGCGGCCGTCAAGAAGGGGCTCGGCGGCTGACGTCGCGCGCAATGGATGACCTAGTCCACGGACATTGCGAGAAGCGCTTCGCCAAGGTTCGCGCGGCGCTGGCCGACAACGTCGCCTCCGGTGAGGAGGTCGGCGCGGGCATCGCCATCGATGTCGATGGCGAGTCGGTCGTCGACCTCTGGGGTGGTTTCACCGACGGCGCACGCACCAACGCCTGGGCTCAGAACACCATCGTCAACGTCTGGTCATCCACGAAGACGGTCACCAGCCTGGCTGCACTGATGCTCGTCGATCGCGGACTGGTCGAACTGACGGCGCCGGTGGCCATCTACTGGCCCGAGTTTGCGGCAAATGGTAAGCAGCACATCGAATTTCGGCATGTGCTTGCACACACCTCAGGTGTGTCTGGTTGGGACCTGCCGTTCGCCACCGAGGACATGTACGACCGGGCCAAGTCCACCGCGGCCCTGGCCGCCCAGGCGCCGTGGTGGGAACCGGGGACCGCGTCGGGATACCACGCACACAACCAAGGGCATTTGATCGGTGAGGTGCTGCGGCGCGTCACGGGTCGTTCGCTGAAGGAGTTCGTGCGCGACGAGATCGCGGACCCGCTGGGTGCCGACTTCCAAATCGGTGCCGAGCCAGCCGATTACGACCGCATCGCCGAGATCGTCCCTCCGCCACCTCTCGAGTTGCCCCTCGATCTGTTGCCGGAAGACAGTCCGATGCGCAAGACCTTCAGCGGTCCACCGCCCAACGCCGAGGCCGCCAACACATCGGCGTGGCGCCAGGCCGAACTGGGTGCACTCAATGGCCACGGCAACGCGCGTTCCCTGGCGACGATACTGTCGGCAATTTCATTGGGGGGCAAGGCACGTGGCGTACAGCTGCTCAGGCCGGACACCGTCGAGCTGATCTTCGAGGAGCAGGCGTCGGGCGTCGACCTCGTCCTGTCCGCGCCGCTGCGCTGGGGCGTGGGTTACGGGCTGGCGAAAAACGAAGCGCTCCCCTATCTTCCGGACGAGCGGATCTGCTTCTGGGGCGGATGGGGCGGCTCGATGGTGTTGATGTGTCCCGACCGCCGCACCACCATCTCCTACGTGATGAACAAGATGGGGCCCGGCATTCTCGGTTCGGAGCGTACAGCGACCTACGCGTCGCTGATCTTCGACGCCCTTGGCTGAGCGCCGCTCGCTGCTCGCATCCGAAAAGGCTTGGTGATTCTGGGGATCCCGACGGCCGAAATGTCGTACCGTTTTCGAAGGCACCTGGCCTGTGCGGAGGGGGAATCGGCGCAATGCAAAGACGGATCGCTTTCGCGGCGGCGGTTGTCGTCCTGCTTCTGCCGACCGGATGCAGCGGGTCCCCCACCCAGCAAGCCGGCACCTCAGCGCCGGCAGCGGAGTCCTCATCGCACAAAGCGCCGATGTCCAAGGGCGCGAAGCCGGACACACCGGGCGCACCGGGAAAGGTGGTTATCCGTTACGAGGATGCCCAGACGCCCGAGGCGCAACGAGGGCGCCAGATCATGCAGGACGCCAAGATATTAGAGGAGCTCGCCCAACACATCGAGGACACCTTGGTGCTCCCCACCGATCTGGGGGTTGTCGGCAAGCAGTGCAACACCAACAACGATTTCTACGATCCCGCCACCACCGAGATTCAACTTTGCTATGAGGCAAGGGAACACGCCGAAAAGCTTTCCGAGGGGAGTGGGAGTCCGGATCCGATGATTCCCGCGATCGATGAAACGACCTCCGCGGCCTATCACGAACTCGGCCATGCCACGCTTGCCATCTACGACCTGGCCTTCACGGGACGCGAAGAGGACGTGGCCGACCAACTGTCCGCCTTCATGCTGCTCACACCCGGCGCCGACGGAAAGCCCTACCCCAATGGCGTCCGCATCGCGACCAACACGGCCCAGGATTGGAAGCTCAGCGCGAAGGAGTCCGGGGACGCCAACGAGCTCCCGTTCTGGGACGGGCACCCGATGGACATTCAGCGGATGTACAACTGGGAGTGCTGGATTTACGGGTCAGACCCGACGGCCAATGCCAGCATCGTCTCCTCCGGGGACCTGCCTGAGGACCGAGCGGGCAACTGCGAGGGCGAGTTTGAGAATATGTCGCGGGGTTGGCAGCAGTTGCTGGGCTCGCACCTCAGGAAGCCCAACTAGGTAGTCGCTCGCATCCGGTTCTCCACCGCACTCTAGAGATGTAGAGTGCGCGTCGTGGAACACGAATTCGAGGGCAAGGTAGCCATCGTGACCGGCGGAGCATCCGGCATCGGCGAAGCGACCGTCCAGACGCTGCACGAGCGCGGCGCCTCGGTGGTCATCGCCGACGTCCGTGACGACGACGGTGCGGAATTGGCCCGGACGCTGGGCGACCGCGCGCGGTTCGACCGGGTGGACGTCTCCGACCCGGAGCAGGTCGACGCGCTGGTCGAGCGCACCGTCACCGGCTTCGGCGGGGTCGACATCATGGTCAACAACGCCGCCGTCTCCAGCCCGCTCCGCAGCCTCCTGGACGACGATCTGGCCGACTTCCATCGCATCATGGGCGTCAATGTGCTGGGAGTGATGGCCGGAACCAAGTTCGCCGCGCGGCACATGGCCGAACACGGCGGCGGATCGATCGTCAACCTCAGCTCAATCGGCGGCACCCTGGCCGGCGGCGGGGTGATGACCTATCGCGCGTCGAAGGCCGCAGTCATCCAATTCACTAAGTCGGCCGCAATTGAATTGGCGCGCTACGACATCCGGGTCAACGCGATCGCGCCCGGTAGCATCCCGACCCCGCTGCTGACGTCGTCGGCCCGCGACAAGACCCCCGAAGAACTCGAGGAATTCGAACGATCGATCCGGGACCGGATGCGGGCCGACCGGCCGTTGCAACGCGACGGCACGCCGCGCGATGTCGCCGAGGCCGTCGCATACCTGGCCGGCGAGCGGGCCCGCTATGTCACCGGAGTCGTGTTGCCGGTCGACGGCGGCACGTCTGCGGGCAAGGTCGTCCCGCGCCGGCGCTGACGTCCCGCTTCGCGAGCATGTGTCTGTACGCGACACGCCGGACAAACCCGTACAACTGCGCACGCTCGGCAGGGCTCGGCGCTCGCCATCAATTAAATAAATTGCTTGATTTAATCGGACCCGCAGTGTTCACTGAGGCGGTGAAATCCGTACCGACGGCTCGCTCGGACCGGTCGCTGTCCACCCGCGAGGCGATCTTGGCGGCCGCGGAGTGGCTGTTCGCCGAACGCGGGATGTACGCCGTATCCAACCGGCAGATCAGCGAAGCGGCAGGTCAGGGAAATAACGCGGCAGCCTGCTACCACTTCGGCACCCGCACCGAGCTGCTGCGGGCCATCGAAAGCAAACACCGCGAGCCCATCGAGGAATTGCGTGGACGAATGCTCGCCGACCTCAGCGACTCCACCGACCTGCGCGACTGGGTGGGCACGCTGGTGCGTCCCCTGACCGATCACCTGGCCGCGTTGGGCTCACCCACCTGGTACGCGCGTTTCGCCGCCCAGGCCATGGCCGACCCCACCTACCGCCACGTGGTCACCAAGGATGCGCTCGCCTCGCCGCAGCTGCTGCAGACGGTCGACGGGATCAACCGCTGCCTGCCCAACCTGCCCAAGCGGGTGCGTTCCGAACGCGGCTCCATGGCGCGCAATCTGCTGATGCACACCTGCGCCGAACACGAAGGCGCGCTGGCCGAGCACGGATCGCGGTCGCGCTCGGCCTGGCCGGTCGCGGGTGAGGGGCTGGTCGACGCGATCGTCGGACTGTGGCGCGCGCCCGTTCATGTCAGCGCTGCTGGCGACTAGACAACAAGGAGCACGATGCCCGACACCGCTACCGACGTCCCCGAGTTCCCCATGACGCGCGCCGCCGGCTGCCCCTTCGCTCCGCCGCCAACGGCGTTGGAGCTCAACGACTCCAAGCAGCTGAGCAGGGTCCGCATCTGGGATGGCAGCACACCCTGGCTGATCCACGGCTACGACGCGATTCGCTCACTGTTCACGGACTCGCGCACCAGCGTCGACGACCGGCTGCCCGGCTACCCGCACTGGAACGAGGGAATGCTGGCGACGGTGCACAAGCGGCCCCGTTCGGTCTTCACCTCCGATGCCGAGGAACACACCCGATACCGCCGGATGCTGTCCAAGCCGTTCACCTTCAGGCGAGTCGAGGGGCTGCGCCCCGCCGTGCAGAAGATCGCCGACGAGCGCGTCGACGCCCTGCTGGCCGGCCCGAACCCCGGCGACATCGTCAGCACCGTCGCCCTGCCCATCCCGTCGCTGGTGATCAGCGAGATGTTGGGCGTGCCCTACGAGGACGCGGACTTCTTCCAGGAGCAGGCCCAGCGGGGCACGGCGCGTAACGCCACCGAGGAGGACACGGCGCAGGGCGCCGCGTCCCTGGCGAAATACATCGCCAACCTGATTCGCACCAGGATGCAAAGCCCCGCAGAGAATTTGGTGTCCGACCTGGCCGAGCGCGTCAACGCCGAAGAGATCAGCGTGCGCGAGGCCACCCAGCTCGCTCTCGGCGTGCTGATCGCCGGCCACGAGACCACCGCCAACATGATCAGCCTGAGCATCGCCGCCCTGCTCGAGCATCCCGACCAGCTCGCGGTCATCCGCGACACCGACGATCCCAAGGTCGTAGCGGCCGCGGTGGAGGAGTTGATGCGCTACCTGAGCATCATCCAAACCGGTCAACGTCGCATCGCCATCGAGGACATCGAGGTTGGCGGCGAAACCATCAAGGCCGGCGAGGGCATCATCCTCGACGTAGCTCCGGCGAACTGGGACCCCCGCCAATTCCCCGACCCGGACCGGCTGGACCTGCTCCGCGAGGACGGCGCCCACGTCGGATTCGGCTACGGCCGCCACCAGTGCGTGGGACAGCAGTTGGCCCGCATGGAATTACAGATTGCGCTGCCCACCTTGTTCCGGCGCATTCCCAGGCTGCGGCTGGCCGTCCCGGTCGAGGAGCTTCCGTTCAAGCACGACACACTGGCCTACGGCGTTTACGAGCTGCCCGTCACATGGTGAAACCCGACCTGACGCTGGAGATGCCGGACTTGTCCGGCAGATTCGCCGTCGTGACGGGGGCCAACAGCGGGCTGGGCTTCGGCCTGGCGAAAAGCCTTGCGGGCGCGGGCGCCGACGTCGTCATGGCGATCCGCAGCAGGGCCAAGGGCGAGGCGGCGATCGCCGAGATCCGCCGCGAGGTGCCGTCGGCCAAACTGGAAATCAGGCATCTGGACTTGTCGTCGCTCAATAGCGTGGCGGCGCTCGGCGACGAACTGGTCGCCGAAGGCCGTCCCATCGACATCTTGATCAATAACGCCGGGGTCATGACGCCCCCACAGCGTCAGCAAACCGATGACGGTTTCGAATTGCAGTTCGGCGCAAACCATCTCGGGCACTTCGCGCTTACCGGACGGCTGCTGCCGCTGCTGCGCGCGGCCGACGCCGCCCGGGTGACCACCGTCAGCAGCATCGCCGCGGGGCAGCGAAATCTCGACTTCGACGACACCGACGCACAGCACGGCTACAAGCCGATGCGCTGCTACGGGGTTGCGAAACTGGCCCAACTGATGTTCGCGGCTGAACTGGATCGACGCGGCCGCGACGGCGGGTGGGGTGTGACGTCCAACGCCGCGCATCCCGGGCTGAG
Organism: uncultured Actinomycetota bacterium; assembly: GCA_963758775.1. GTDB lineage: Bacteria > Actinomycetota > Actinomycetes > Mycobacteriales > Mycobacteriaceae > Mycobacterium. Next base: position 675,427 of record CAVWWU010000002.1, on the reverse strand, counting down.
CAAGACCAACCTGCTCAGCGGCGCGTCGTACGGTCGCGACAGACCAACGCTGAAGAATCGTCTCACCCAACTCACGTGGTGGCTGTTGCCTTTCATGTGGCTCGACATCGACGAAGGCATCAAGCCCACGCTGTACGCCGCCGTATCGCCGGACGCCGAAGGCGGCCGCTACTACGGCCCGCGCGGCCTCTACGAAACCGCAGGCGGCGGCGTCACATTCGCCGGTGTCCCCCGCTTGGCCCGAAGCGAACCCGATAGGGAACGGCTGTGGCGGCTGTCCGAAAAACTCACCGGTGTCACCTACGAAGACTGATCAGAAGGTGGTAGGCAATGCCGTTTATCGGCCGCAGTGACGCGAAAGACCCCGGTACGCAACAGGACCAGTGGGAGCGGGTGACCCGCCGACGTGAGCGGCTGTACGCCGAGGACGAACAGTTCCGGATCACCAAGCCCGACGAGGACATCGCCGCCTCGACCCGGGTGCGCGGACAACGCATCGGCGAGGTCATGGCGAAAGTGCTGCAGGGCTACACCGACCGCCCGGCGCTCGGACAGCGGGTCCGCGAGATCGTCACCGACACGGCCGGGCGCTCCACACTGCGCTTCCTGCCACGGTTCGAGACCATCAGCTACGCACAGTTGTGGGCCCGCATCCAGGCAACCGCCGCCGAATGGCACCACCACGAACGGCATCCCGTGCGGCCCGGCGACTTCGTCTGCGTGCTGGGATTCGCCAGCATCGACTACACCGTGCTCGAATGCGCCTGCATTCACCTCGGAGCGGTGGTGGTGCCCCTGCAGACCAGCGCGCCCGCGGCACAACACGCACCCATCCTGGAGGAGACGCAACCCCGGATCCTCGCCGTCGGACTCGACAACCTCGAAACGGCGGTCGAGGCCGCGCTGGCCGGCACCGCGCCGGATCGCCTGATCGTCTTCGACTACGAGCCCCGCGACGACGACCAGCGCGCCATCTTCGAGGCGGCGCGCGAACGACTGTCCGCGGACGGCGGCGAGCTCACCCTCGAGACGATCGATGACGTTGTCTCGCAAGGCGAATCGCAGCCCATCCCGCCGTTGCACGTGGCGGCCGCCGGCGAAGACCCGCTGGCCTGGGTGTTCTACACGTCGGGCAGCACGGGCACACCCAAGGGCGCGATGTTCACCGAAAGTCTTTGCATCGGAACGTGGCTCGCGCAGTCCGATCAGCCGGTCATCACGCTGAGCTACATGCCGATGAGCCATCTGATCGGGTACGGCTATGTGATCCTCACGCTGGCCAACGGCGGCACCAGTTACTTTGCCGCCAGGAGCGACCTCTCAACGCTGTTCGAGGATCTGGCCCTGGTTCGGCCCACCTCGATGAGCCTGGTGCCGCGGGTGTGCGAGATGTTCTTCCACTACTACCAGCGTGAGCTGGACCGGCGCACGGTTCCCGGCGCGGACGCCGACGCCATCAGCGAAGAGATCAAAACGGCCATCCGCGAACAGATTCTGGGTGGCCGGGTGCTCGCGGTCGGCTGCGGGTCGGCCGCGCTCTCGCCGGAGATCAAGGTGTTCATGGAGGAGGTGCTCGACCAGCACCTGCTGATCGGTTACTCGTCCACCGAGATCGCCGGCGGCATGATCGTCGCCGACGAGCAGGTGCTCCGGCCACCGGTGATCGACTACAAACTTCTCGACGTCCCAGAACTCGGCTACTTCAATACCGACAAGCCCTATCCGCGTGGCGAACTGGCCGTCAAGTCGGCGCGGTTCATGGCGGGCTACTACAACCGCCCCGACCTGACGGCGACGATGTTCGACGAGGACGGGTACTACAAGACCGGCGACGTGATGGCCGAGGTCGGTCCCGATCGGCTGCGCTATGTGGATCGGCGCAACAACGTCATCAAGCTGGCGCAGGGCGAGTTCGTCGCCGTCTCGAGGCTCGAAGCGTTGTACGCAACGAGCCCGGTGATCCGCCAGATCTACATCTACGGCAACAGCGAACGCTCCTACCTGCTCGCCGTGGTCGTTCCGACCGAGGACGTCGTGGACGCCGCCGTGATACACGAGTCGCTGCGGGAGATCGCCCGCGACAACCACCTCAACGGCTACGAGATCCCGCGGGACTTCCTGATCGAGAAGGAGCCGTTCAGCCTCGCCAACGGGCTGCTGTCCGGCGTCGGAAAGTTCTTGCGGCCCAAGCTCAAAGCCCGCTACGGCGACAGCCTGGAGCAGCTGTACGCGTCGATGGCATCCGATCAGCTCAGCCAGCTGCGGGCGTTGCGCCTGGGTGGCGCCGACCAACCGGTGCTGGCGACCGTCATCAAGGCGGTGCAGGCCACCCTCGGTGTAGCGGCCGCCGACATCTCGCCGGAGGCCAGGTTCATCGACCTGGGCGGCGACTCGCTGGCCGCGTTGACCTTTTCCACGCTGTTGACCGACATTTACGGCGTCGACGTTCCGGTCGGCGTGATCATCGACCCGACCGGGGATCTGCTCGCCATCGCCAACAACATCGAACGTCAGCGCACCTCAGACGCGTTGCGGCCTACGTACGCTACGGTGCACGGATCCCTGCACCCCGAAATCCCGGCGGAAAGTCCCGAGGTCGACGCCGCCGATCTCACCCTGGACAAATTCATCGAGAACGACGTCCTGCAGACCGCGATGACGCTGCCGCACCCCACGAGCGAGATCCGCACCGTGCTCCTCACCGGCGTCACCGGCTTCCTGGGGCGCTTCCTGGGCATGGAATGGCTGCAGGGACTGGCCGACGCGGGCGGCACACTGGTATGCCTGACGCGCGGCGCCGACGCCACGCATGCGCGCCAACGCATCGAGGCCACCCTGGGCTCCGACGCCGCCTTGCTGGACCGCTTCCGCACCCTGGCCGACGGCCACCTCGAAGTCGCGGCCGGCGACATCGGCGAACCCCACCTCGGCCTCGACGACGACACGTGGCGACGCCTGTCGGAGACCGTCGACCTGATCGTGCACCCCGCGGCCCACGTCAACCACGTCCTGCCCTACCAGCAACTGTTCGGCCCGAACGTGGTGGGCACCGCCGAGCTGGTCCGCCTGGCAATCACGCACCGGCTCAAGCCGATCCACTACATCTCCACGATGGGCGTCAGCGCGGTGGCGCATCATCTCGTCGACGAAGACTCCGACATCCGGCGATCGGTGCCGTCCTGCGTCGTGAACGACAGCTACGCCAACGGCTACGGGATCAGCAAGTGGGCCGGCGAGGTGCTGATGCGTGAGGCGCACGATCTGTGCGGACTGCCCGTCGCGGTATTCCGGCCGGGCATGATCCTGGCCGACAGTCGCTACACCGGGCAGCTCAACGTGCCCGACATCTTCACCCGGTTGTTGTTCAGCCTGGTCGCCACCGGCACCGCCCCGCACTCGTTCTACCGCCCCGGCCCCGACGGTCGGCAACCGCACTACGAGGGCTTGCCGGTCGACTTCCTCGCCGAGGCGATCGCCGCGGTCGGCCCGCAGCACGGCAGCAGCTTCGACACCTACAACACCACCAACCCGCACGACGACGGCATCTCCCTGGACACGTTCGTGGACTGGATCGTCGCCGCCGGCTACCCGATCGAACGGATCGACGGCTACTCGAGCTGGCTGAGCCGGTTCGAGACCGCGATGCGGGCGCTGCCCGAAAAAGAGCGCGCCCAGTCTGTGCTTACAGTGTTGGACGTGTACCGCCAACCCATGGCCGCCGTCGGCGGCTCGCCGGTGCCCGGCGCCCGCTTCCAGGCGGCCGTCGAAACGTCCGGGCGGTCGATCCCCCATGTGTCGGAGCAGCTGATCGGCAAGTACCTCACAGACCTCGAATCGCTTGGCGTGCTGTCGGTTTCACAACGGAGGGGCCCGAAGGAATGACGAGGACGAGTCTCTACCCGGCCGGCCCCATCGGCGCACCCAAGCACCGCCACGGTCAGGCCACCGCATTCGACACCGGGCTGCCCGCCGGCACCGAGGTGTTCTCGGCCGACAACCACATCTCGGTCGCCGACGACATCTTCTATCAGCAGTTCCCCGACGACCTCAAGGACAAGGCGCCCCGCATCTGGTACGAGGACGGCGCCTACCTGCTCGGCCGGCCGGGCAACTCCATGGTGGTGGGTGACTTCAGCGCCGTCCTCATGCAGTACGACGACCTGGCGGGTGCCGCCACCAACAACATCGAAGCCCGCATCCGGGAACTCGCCGAGGACGGCGTCGACAAGGAACTGGCATTCCCCAACGCGGTCCTGGCGCTGTTCCACTACCCCGACAAGGAATTGCGCGAACGCATTTTCCGGATCTACAACGAACACATCGCCGCTGTGCAGGAAAGCTCCAACGGGCACAGTTACGGCGTCGGGTTGATCAACTGGTGGGACGCTCGCGGTGCGCGACGTACACTCGAAGAGCTGAAGTCGCTGGGGCTCAAGACGTTTCTGATGCCGATCAACCCGGGCAACGACGACGACGGTCAGGTCATCGACTTCTCCAGCACCCAGATGGGCGCCGTCTGGGACGAGATCGAGGCCGCCGGACTGCCCGTCACCCACCACATCGGTGAGAGCCAGCCCAAGTGCCCGAGCGAGGTCAACAGCGTCGCGGTGGCCATGATGGTCAACATCGACTCGTTCCGGGAGATGTTCTCCAAGTACATCTTCGGCGGGATCCTGGACCGGCACCCCAGCCTGCGGGTCGGCTGGTTCGAGGGCGGCATCGCCTGGGTGCCCCCTGCGCTGCAGGACGCCGAACACGTCCACGTGTCATACCAGCACATGCTCAGGCAGCAGCCCGAACACGAACCCCGGTACTACTGGGACACCCACATGTGCGCCTCGTTCATGATCGACGGCCTTGGCCTCAAACAGGTGGACCAGATTGGGATCGACAAGGTGATGTGGTCTTCCGACTACCCGCACAACGAAAGCACTTTCGGCTATTCGGAGCGGTCGCTGGCCGCGGTGGTGGACGCCGTCGGTCCCGAAGACGCCGTCCGGATCGTCGGCGGCAACATCAGAAAGTTCTTGGGCATCTGATGACGAACATACTCACCTCGGCCCTCGAGATCCCCGACCAGCCGGACTGGGCACGCATGCGCTCCGAGACCGGCGCCCGCCTGCGTGCGGCGATGGCCGACCACGGCGTCGACGCGCTGATCCTGTTGATGAACGGCCACGTCCAATACGCGACCGGGGTCAGCTGGCCGCTGCTGGACGCCGGCCTGTCGCACGTGGAACGCCCGGTGGCCGTCGTGCTGGCCGACGACGAACATCCGCACCTGTTCTTGCCGTTCCGCAGCGGGGCCTCATCGGAACCCCCGGTCCCCCGTGACCACCTGCACGGCCCGGTCTATCTCGAATTCGACAGCGGCGTCGCGGACTTCGCCCGCAAACTCGCCGGGCTGGTCCCGAAGGGCGCGACGATCGCCGTCGACGAACTGACCGGGGCGATGCGCCGGTCGGAAGCCACGCTGTTCCCCTCGGGCCCGCCGCAGGAGGCCGCGATCGTGGTGGGCGCCGCGCAGCTGGTCAAAACCCCCGACGAGGTTGCCTGTCTGCGTCAGGCGGCCCGGATCACCGAGCGGGCCATGGCCGATGTGCAGAAGGCACTCGAGCCCGGGGTGCGCCAGATTGACCTGTCCGCGTTACTGGTTCGCCGCGCCTTCGAGCTGGGCGCCACGGCCAACATGCTGGAGGCCATCTGGCAGGTGATGCCCGCATCGCGCGAGGCCGGCGTCTGGACGACCCACGGCGACCTCGCGCTGCCGCTGCTGCCCACCGACCGTGAGTTGTCGGCCGGCGACGTGCTGTGGACCGACATCAGCTTCAGCTACGCCGGTTACTGCTCGGACTTCGGCCGCACCTGGATCGTGGGCGATCAGCCGACGGCGGCGCAGCAGGCCCAATTCCGGCAGTGGCGAACAATTTTGGATGCCGTGCTCGCCGTAACCAAGGCCGGGGTCACCTCCGGGGACCTGGCCCGGGCGGCGATCGCCGCCAATGGTGGTCGCAAACCGTGGCTGCCGCACTTCTACCTCGGCCACGGCATCGGCACCTACCCGGCCGAACCCCCCATGATCGGAACCGATCTGGGCGAGGACTTCGACGACAAGTTCGTCTTCCCAGCCGGCATGGTGCTGGTTCTCGAACCGGTGGTGTGGGAGGACGGCACCGGTGGCTATCGCAGTGAGGAGATCGTAGTTATTACCGAAGACGGCTACCTGCCGATCACCGACTACCCCTACTCCCCCTACGGTGCCTGAGCCCATGGCGAGTGACGTAGTACCCGACGCCCTGCAATTGCGGGTCGGGCGTCGGGAACGAGCATTGGCCCAAATGGAGGCACACAACCTCGACATCCTGGTCCTCGGGCGCCAGGCCAACGTCCGCTACGTCACCGGCGCGCCGCAGCTGTGGATCGCCGGGACGCGACCGTTCGGACCGGTGTGCGTGGTGGTGCGCGCCAGCGGCGACATCTACCTCAACACCACCGATGACGAGGGCGTGCCCGAGGAAATCGATCACGATCACCTCTACGGGCTGACCTGGAATCCGATGACGCTGATCGACGTCCTGAAGAAGGTCGACGGGGCCGAGACGGCGCTGCGCGTCGGAACCGATGCTATCACACCGACTTTCGCCGCGTTGCTGCCCGACGCCTTCCCCAAGGCCGAGATCGTCGACGGCGAGCTGGCCATGCGCGCTGCGCGGCGCATCAAGACGCCCGACGAGATCACCGTGATGGGCGAGGCGATCCGCATCGCCGAAGCCGGGCTCGCCGCCGGGGTTTCCGAATTGCAGGCCGGCTTATCCGAGCAGAAGCTCGCCGGGGCGGTGCTGGAAGCCATGGCCGCCGGCGGCATCAGCACGCCCGCCACTCAGGACGCCGCCTGGGTCACCTCGCGCGAACATCCCGGACAGCGCGCACAGCCGAACGGCACGGTGCGCGACGGCGACCTGGTCGCCCTGTCAGCCGGCGCCCTGGCAGGCGGGTACGTCGGCGAGGTGGGCCGGACCTGGTCGGCCGGGACCGTGACGCCCGAGGGTCGTCAGCTCCATCAGCGGTCGAATGCGCTGTACGGCAACCTGATTGCGGCGTGCCGCCCCGGCGCATCCACCCGCGACCTGCTCGACGCGTACGAAGCGGCCGGCGAGCCGATTCCGCCGATGCCGATCGCGCACGGGCTGGGACTGGGCTTCGATCCGCCCGTCGTGTCGGAAACCCTTTCGGCCGCAGGCGAAGACGACCGCCTCGAAGCGGGGATGGTGCTGGCGATCACGGCCTACGTCTGGCAGGAAGGTCTCGGCGCCGTGTTCCGCCGCGACACCGTCCACGTCACGGCCGGCGGTGCGGAAGTGCTGACGCACAGCCCGACCTGGGCCTAAAACGGGCGTAGGACTAAAGCGCGTCGGCGAGAGCACGGCCGGCGGCGCGGCCCGAGAAGATGCAGCCGCCCAGGAAGGTGCCCTCCAGGGCGTTGTAACCGTGCACACCGCCGCCGCCGAATCCGGCGACCTCCCCCGCGGCATACAGCCCGCCGATCGGCTCACCGTCACCGCCGAGCGCGCGCGACGTGAGATCGGTTTGTATGCCGCCCAGCGTCTTTCGCGTCAGGATGTGCAGCTTGACACCGATGAGCGGGCCGGCGTCCGGGTCGAGGATGCGGTGGGGCGTGGCGGTGCGGCCGAGTCTGTCGGCGAGGAACTTCCGCGAGTTGCGGATGCCTTGAACCTGGGCGTCCTTGCTGTACGGATTGTCCAGTTGCAGGTCGCGGGCGTGGATTTGGCGGCGAATGGCGCTCGCATCGAGTAGGGCTTCGTCGGTCAGCGCATTCATCTTTCCCACCAGCTCGTCGAGATTGTCCGCGACGACGAAGTCCGCGCCGCGGGTCTTGAACGCTTCGACCGGGCCGGGCGCCCCCTTACTGAGCAATCGCTGCTGCACGACGGCCTTGATGCTCTTGGAGGTGATGTCGGGATTCTGCTCGGAGCCCGACAATGCGAACTCCTTCTCGATGATCTTCTGGGTGAGGATGAACCACGAGTGGTCGTACTGGGCGATGTCGGGTGTGGTGCGCAGGTAGCGCAGCGTGCCGAGGGTGTCGTAGCTGGGCAGAAAGGGTTGCGGCAGGCGCCGGCCCAGCGCGTCGAACCACATCGACGACGGCCCGGGAATGATGCGGATCGCGTGGTCGGGCCAGATCGGGCTCCAGTTGATCACCCCTTCGGTGTAGTGCCACATGCGATCCCGGTTGACCAACCGCACCCCGGAATTCGCCGCGATGTCGAGCATCCGTCCGTCCACGTGGGCCGGGACGCCGGTGATCATCTCCTTGGGTGCGGTTCCCAACCGCTCCGGCCAGTAGCGGCGGATCATCTCGTGGTTGGCGCCGATGCCGCCGGTCGTGATGACGACGGCCTGAGCGGACAGCTCGAAGTCGCCGACCGCCTCGCGGTCGGACGGGGCGCCGCGCGGGGCGTCGTCGGCGGCCAGCACCGTGCCACGCACCCCGGTGACCGCGCCATCGGTGAAGACCAGTGCGTCGACCTGCCGGCGATGGTGGAAGGTGACCAGCCCGCGCGCCGCGGCTTGGCGGGCGGAATCGACGAATGGTGCCACGATCCCGGTCCCCGTGCCCCACGCGATGTGAAACCGCGGCACCGAGTTGCCATGGCCGGTGGCGCTCAGGTCGCCGCGTTCGGCCCAGCCTACGGTGGGCAGGAACGTGATGCCGTGCTCAGCGAGGTAGGCGCGCTTCTCCCCGGCGGCGAACTCGACATATGCCCGGGCCCATCGGCTGGCCCAATAGTCTTGAGCGTCCGGGCCGTCGAGCCGGTCGAAGCCGGCGCTGCCCTGCCAGTCGTTCCATGCCAGATCGAACGAGTCCTTGACACCCAGCCTGCGCTGTTCGGGGCTGTCGACCAGGAAGATGCCGCCGAACGACCAGAACGCCTGGCCCCCGAGATTGGCCTCGTTCTCCTGGTCGACGACGGCCACCTTCTTGCCGCGACGGGTCAGTTCGTGCGTGGCGACCAGGCCCGCCAGGCCGGCGCCGACCACGATGACGTCAGCATCCATCGGACATCCTCCAAAGTTAGGTACTAGCGAATACATTAACGTATCGGATGCAATATAGTATCCGGAGTGATGGACGTGACAGTGAAGCCCGCCAGGGTGACCAAGCGGCGCGCCGAGACACGGGCGCGGCTACTCGATGCCGCCTATCGGGTGTTCGCCGACAAGGGTTTTGGGCGCACGCGCATCGAAGACATCTGCACCGCCGCCGGCTACACCCGCGGCGCGTTCTACTCCCAGTTCGACAGCATCGACGAGTTGTTCTTCAGCCTCTACGACGAACGTGCGCGGCTCATCACCGCGCAGGTTGGTGACGCACTGGCCGATGTGGACGGCCCCGACACGATTGAGGCTGCGCTCGATCGTATCGCCGCCACCTTGCTGCTGGACCGCGATTGGCTGCTGATCAAGACCGATTTCTTGATGCACGCCGCGCGCAATCCGGTGGTCGCGCAACGCCTATTGCACCATCGCGGCCAGTTGCGCGAGGCGATCGAACAGCGGCTGGCGGCCACGGCCGCAGCTGTCGCGGTTGATCCGCCGTCACCGCTGGGCACGGTCGCGGACGCCGCGCGGGCCGTCGTCGCCGCCTACGACGGCGTCACCGTGCAACTACTCCTAGACAACGACACGACGGCCGCACGGGATTGGCTCAACCAGCTGCTGACGGCGCTGCTGCGCGGCTGACCTCGCCCGGTTCGTCCGTGAGGTAAAACTCTGGGGCCGTGACATCCATTCATTGTCTTGCCTCGGACATCTGACCGAACGGCTGGGAAGGATCGCGCTGTTTTGGTATGACCTCGTGGTCGGCGACGATGCCCGGATCGCATCCGGAGTGGTTGCGGCGCTAGTGGTTACGGCGGTCAGCGCGGGTCGAAGACCCTGCCGGTTCGGTGGATCGCCGTGGCGGCAGTGCTGGTGTTACTGCCCCTCAGCATCCGCAGGGCGGCCGGCGGCGTCGTGAAACAGCGCCCGATCGATATCTAGTTCTCAACGGTTTCTCAGCGGACCGTCAATAACCTGGCGTCGACAGTTACGAACGAACCGCTTCGCCTTCGCGACCCAACATATGTGGGCTCGATCAGGTGGCACGGCAGCTAGGGGTTGGGGCAACCGAATAAACATAGTGCAACTGCGCATGGTCGCCGGGTGATATACCCGTGATAGCTGAGGATTCCCAGGCAGGGTGACTGCAGAATAGCGGACTCAATATGCCCAGCCGATATTGAGCACCGTCCATTTGGCAGCCGTTTATATGAGCCTACGCATTTGCTAGCCAACGAGCGTTTCCGGCTGCATTTTTCCGCCTGCGTTCATCAATGCATCCGTAAGCCAAGCGTTGGTGAGGAGGTACTCAAGATTTCAAAATTATTGCTGTCCAATCACTTTAGATAGAAACCCGGATGTCGGCGATCAACCGTTAATTGCAAGCGCAATGCTGGCATCTAAGAGCACTCTGCGCGTTTTATCGTGACAAGAAAGTCCAAAATTGCATGAATTTCACAGGCGTGGTTCAGCGAATTATTAGGCCATGCAGAAATCATCAATCTGAGGTTATTTACCGCGGCGTTGGTTGTACCGCGGATGCCAACAATTCTGATGCACGTCTGGGGGAATAGTGAGTAAGGTGATTATCCCTGGTTCCCAGGGAGACCCTGTTCCGTCAACCCGACTTGTCGACGCCCCAATACCCCGCGGCAACTGCGTCAAAAGTGAATCTGGCGCGCGCTGGTTCATCCTCGTCATCTCGCTCTTCGCGACCGCAACTTCCTTCCTGTTCGTCAACGGCATCGCCTTCGTGATCCCCGCACTAACAGCCCAGCGCGGAGTCTCGCTGGCCGACGCCGGTGTCCTTTCGTCGACGCCAAGCCTGGGCATGGTCCTGACACTGATCCCCTGGGGCTATGTTCTTGACCACGTAGGCGAGCGGATCGTGTTGACCGCGGGATCCGCACTCACCGCGCTTGCGGTTTATGGCGCGGCATCTGCACATTCGCTGGTATGGATGGGTTTTTACCTGTTTCTCGGTGGCATGGCGACCGCCGGCTGCAATACTGCCGGAGGTCGGTTGATATCAGCCTGGTTCCCGCCTCAACAACGCGGTCTGGTCATGGGGATCCGTCAAACGGCGCAACCGCTGGGAATCGCGTTGGGCGCGTTGGTAATCCCCACGCTGGCCGCACGTGGAACCGACCTCGCCTTGATCTTCATCTCGATGGTCTGCGCACTGGCGGCGATGGCCAGCTTCGTCGGCATCATCGACCCGCCACGGAAACCCCGAACAACGGCCACGGCGCGGGGACTGGCCAATCCGTACCGGGGGTCATCCGTGCTGTGGCGGATCCACGCCGTGGCGGGCCTCCTGATGATTCCGCAAACCGTCACCGCAACATTCATGTTGATCTGGCTCACCGATCGCCATCACTGGTCCGTCGCGGCGGCCGGCGGTTTGGTCACCATCACCCAGACACTCGGAGCCGTGGGACGAATCGCGGTCGGCCGCTGGTCCGATCGTGTCGGCTCGCGAATGCAACCAGTGCGCATCCTCGCCGCTGCCGCCGCTTCGACCCTGTTCTTGCTCGCCCTTTGCGACTGCACGGGTCTTGCATTAGACGTCCTGCTGATGGTCGCCGTCTCCGTGATCGCGGTGCTCGACAACGGCCTCGAGGCTACAGCGATCACCGAGTTTGCCGGGGCATTCTGGACCGGTCGCGCACTGGGCATTCAGAACACGGCCCAGCGGGTGGTGGCGTCCGCGGTTCCGTCGCTGTTTGGTGCGATGATCGGCGCTACCCAGTTTCCTGCCGGTTGGGCCGTGTGCGGACTGTTCCCCTTGGCGGCAATGCCGTTCGTGCCCACCTCCGCCCGATCGGCGGTCCCGAGCCTGGTTTCGCCCACAGCGAACGGAGCGGCGCCGTCGCCGGGTGCGGCCGCACCATGGGAGAGACGGGCCCGCGCCAGGCCTTCCCGGCGCGGGCCTGTTCACCCGCCCTCGGCAAGCGCGGCATCGAGCAGGTCGCCGACGCGATGACGCTCCCATAGGCTGAGCAGGTTCGAGAACATCTGCAGCGGGGCGCGTACGCTCTCGTCCTCCTTGATGCGCGGGTCCGTGCGATCGCGCGGTATTGAATCACCGAACCGCTTGCGAACCAGCGCCGGGACATCGAGCAACCAGGCCACGCCCATCGTCGCCGCGTAGAGCAGGGTGTGCCGGCGCAAACGGTCCGGGTCCAGAGCCGGGCCGCCGCAACGGCGGACTTCAATGACGAATACCTGCAGCAATTCGTCGAGGTGCCGGTCCCATAGGGAGGTCTCGGCACCCGACATTGCTCCCCACAGGGCCATGCCCATGTTCATCTGGCTGACGCAGCCCCAGTCCATCAGGCCGCAGTGCAGGCCGCCGGAGTCATCGCTGTCGCGCCAGAACCACGCGTTGTCGACATTGGCGTTCCAATGGCACAGCGCTACAAAGTCGGTGTCGGCCGCCAATTGGCGCGCAACGAAACCGTCGTGTGCGGCGACCCGCGGCGCGTCGGCGCGCAGCCGCGACAAGAACCCCGCCGCAGCGATATTGGCGGGCAGCAGTCCGGGATGGGCTTCCGCGAAATCCGCGATCTGAATCAGCCGCCGGTCCAGCGCTTCCGGGCGCAGCGGCGCACGGTTCCCTACGTCCGCCGCCTGCGCGTCCGGCGGGAAGTGTGCGATCAGCTCAGCCGGGAGGCGACCGGCGCGGTGCGTGCCGGCCAAGCGGGCGACCGCCGTGAGCAGGGCGCGATAGTGCTCCAGCTGATCGGGCATCTCGTAGTCGAGGCACTTGTGGTATTGGCGCTCGATTCCATTGCTGCCGAAAGGGATTCGCTCGGTGAGCAATATCCCCGTGCCGGTCGGCGGGTCGTAATCGCCGAACAGCACCGTAGGTACGGCGATGGGAAACCCGGGTACTCGCGACAGCGACGCGAACCGCACCTCGGGCTCCATCTGTGTCTTTCCGCGGTCGCGAATCGGGTTGTCGTAATCGCGCGAGAATTTGACGAAGAGCTCGGTATGCAGGCCAGGCGCGGACTTGTCGTATTCGACGGACAGCATGACCTTGCGGCCGGTGCTGCCCCCCGCGATCTCGCGGAAACCCGTGATGCCCGCGACGGCGTTATCCGGGTCGAGGACCCCTGTCGCGCGAAATGCGTCGGTGAGAAACCGTGTGCCGCCGTCGCGCAACGCGCCGGCGTCGGCGGGAAACGGCAAGCCGAACTGGTCCCCGGTCACCCAGCGGTCAGGAACCACGAATCACCACGTCTGTTCGGCCGCACGCACCAGCATGTGGTTGACCGCGACCCGACGGTCGCGCGTCACCATGAACAACACCGCGTCGGCGATGTCTTCCGAGCGCAACTTGACCATGCCTGCCGTCTGGTTTTCGAACGTTTCCCGCGACGATCCGGCCAGGTGCGTGAAGATCTCGGTGTCGACGGTGCCGGGGCCCACGACGCCGACGCGGACGCGCTTGCCGATCAGCTCTTGGCGGATGCCCTCGCTGAAGGCGTTCACGCCGAACTTGGTCAGCGCATACACCGCGGTGCCGGCCCGGGCCACCCAGCCGGCGGTGGAGCTGATGGTCACCACGTCGGCCACCCCGCGGGGTGAGTCGGCGGCCGCGTCGATCAAATGCGGCAGCGCCGCTCGCGTCGCGTAGAGCACGCCCTGCACGTTGACGGACACCATGGCGTCCCAGTCCTTGAGGGAGGCCTGCGCGGCCACACCCATCTGCATCGTCCCGGCGTTGTTCACCAGCGTGTCCAGCCGCCCCAACTCGGCGACGGCACGCTGCACCGCCGCGGACACCTGCTCAGCGTCGGTCACGTCGGCCGGCACCAACAGTGCTGTGCCGCCTTCGGATTCGATCTCTGCCTTCAGCTCGGTGAGCCGGTCCGCGCGGCGGGCCAGCAGGGCCACCGCGGCGCCCTGCGCGGCCAGGGCCTTGGCCGTCGCGGCGCCGATGCCGCTGCTGGCGCCGGTCACAAGTGCGGCGGTGTTGGCCAGCGTCTGCGTCATGTTCAGCCTCTCGTCGGCGATCCGGCGCCCAGAATGTCGTGGAGTACGTACTCGTTATCTTCGCCGAGGTCGGGGGCGCCACGCTCGATGCGTGCCGGATTGCGCGCGATTCGCCACGACGGTCCGAGGATAGGACGCTGTCCTTCGCGGTGATCGCTGACGAAGCGATACAACTCTCGGTCCCACAGTCGTTGATCGGCGATGACGTCGACCGCCGTGGCACTCTTGGTGGCCGGCACACCCGCCGCCCGCAGCCGCCGCGCCAGCTGCTCGGCATCGTGGTTGCGGGTGAGCGCCGCGAGGTCGGCATCGAGCGATCCGATGTGGCGATGCCGCTCGGCGGCGGTGACGTAGCGCGAATCGGTGGAAAGCGTTGGGGCGCCGAGCACATCGCACAACCGCGCCCATTCGGCGTCGCCGGCCACGGCCACCGCGATCCAGGAGTCCTCGGCGCAGGGGTAACAACCGTGCGGACACAGGTCGGCATGGTTGTTTCCGCTGGGCCCCAGCGGTTTTCCGGTGAGGCTCTGCTCGAGCAGGGAGTCCCCGATCATCGTCGACAGGGTTTCGACGGCGGACACGTCGACGAACTGCCCTTGGCCGCTGAGCTCTCGATGCAGCAGTGCCACCACGGCGGCGTACGCGGCCGCCGCGCCGACGGTGGAGTCCCCGTAGCGCATGCTCGCCCCCAGCGGTGGTCCGTCGGGATAGCCGACCAGTGAGGCGAGCCCGGCCAGCGCGGCGAAACACGGTGCGTACCCGGTCTGGTGTCCCATCGGGCCGTCGTTGCCCCACATTTTGATGGACACCGAGATGATGTCCGGTTTGAGCTCGGTGAGCTGCTCGTAGCCGAGCCCCTGGCGTTCCATCGCGCCCGGGCGCAGGTTGTTGATCACGATGTCGCTGTGGGCGATCAGCTCCCGCAGCGTTGTCATGTCCGCGGGTGACTTGATGTCGAGGTCGACACTGAGGATCTCCGGGTTGATGCTGAGGAAGAAGGGGGCGTGGTTGATGTCGGTGCCGCCGTACGCGCGCATCTCTTCTGGGTGCGAGGCGGTTTCGACCTTGATCACTTCGGCGCCCAGCAGCGCCAGCAGCTTGCCGGCATACGGGCCGGCCCACACCTTGGTCAGCTCCACGACCCGCACCCCCTGCAGTGGGCCGCCGCGGGGGTTGTTGCTCGGCTTGAGTTGGGCAGATTTGACGGCCGGCCGCGCTCGCGGAGAGTCCAGCGAATCCAGGACTTGTGCGGTGTGCTGGCCGAGTGCCGGTGCGGCAGAGCCGATTTGCGCCGGTGACGCGCTGAGCAGGTACGGGACGGTGGGATAGGCCGCAGTGCCGAGCACGGGGTGGTGCACATCCCGGAAGAAACCACGATGACGGTACTGGGCCGAATCATGCAGGTCCGGGGCGTCGTTGACGGGGACCAGTGGCACCCCGAGTCGCTGCGCTTGCTCGGCGGCGGCGTCTTTGGCCAAGCCCTTGACCCACGCCGCGAAGCCCTGCTGGAACGCGGTGACCTTTTCCCGGGTGACGGAGAACTCCAGCCAATCGTCGTCGAAGTCGTCGAGCCACCCCGGATGCCCGAGCAGGGCTTTGACGCCCAGCCAGTGGGCCCGGCTGGTCATGTAGAGGTAGACGAACCCGTCGGCGCAGGCGAAGAACGACGCCGGGCCCTGCTGGTCGAAATCGTCGCGCGCGCCGTCGGCCGGCACCTCGCCGGTGACGAAGCGGCCCACGATGCAATCGGAGCGCGACACCAGCACGGCCTGTTGTGAGACGTCGATGGCATCGCCCTGGCCGGTGTGCAGTCGCCCGAACAACGCGGAGGCGACGCACAGCGCCGCCTCCAGTCCGGCCTCGTAGTCGGCGAGGAACCGACCCGGCCCCTGCAACGGTGGAGCGGCCGGGTCGGCGTGGCTGGGAGTGTGATATCCCCAACCACTGGCGTGAAATACGTTGATGCTCTTGGCATTACCGAACTCGGTGTCGGCCAGCTCACCGAACGGGGTGATCGCGCAGAACACCACGTCCGGGTGTCGGTCGGCCAAGCCGGTGGCGCGATCGTCGATGACGGCGTCGGCGATGCCGATGATCGCGTCCAGTCGGTCTGCCGCGGCGCCCTCGAGCACCACGGACCGCTTGTTCGTGTTGAGGTACGCGAACAACCCGCTGCCTTCGGTGCCCTCGCCGAGGATGGGCGCCATCGCCCGGGTGGGGCTACCGCACCCGGGCGTCTCGATCTTGATCACCTCGGCACCGAAGTCGGCCAACAGCTTCCCGCAGTACTCCCCTGCGACCGACCCGGCTAGTTCGACGACCCTGATACCGGTCAGCGCCGACATGCCCGCAATCCCAAAGCGGTCAGGGCTTCGCACGTCCCGAGCGGCTCAGGCGCCACTCCGGCGGGAAGTTCAGGTCGTTGTCCTTGACGACGTTGTTTAGTCCCTTTTCGAAGGTGCCTCCGGTGAGGTCGACCTCTTGCGCGTCGTTTTTGATCATCGGGAGCATGCCCTCGACCATGCCGGTCAGCAGGCTGCCGAAGTACTCGCCCTTGTGCTGCTTGTAGAGCTCCAGGAAGGTCTTCTGCACCGCGACTGTGTCGGTCGGGCGTGACTTCGAGCAGGCCAGCGCGTACTTCTCTGTCTCCGCTTCCAGCTGGTCGCGGGGCACCACGCTGTTGACGAAGCCGCAGTCGTACATCTCCTTGGCGCTGAACGGCCTTCCGGTGAAGAGCATTTCGGAAAACTTGCGCAGGCCCATTGTCTCGGCCCACCACCACAGCCGCGGACCCCAACCGACATAGCGGAAGGCGGGGTGGCCGAACAGCGCGTCGTCGGAGGAGATCACCAGGTCGGCGTCACCGGCCTGGTAGAAGTGCCAGCCGTAGCAGTAGCCCTTGGCCTCGATGATGCTGATCTTCCGAAGTTCTTGCAGGGGGCGGTTTCCCGCGCGCGCCTTGGCGTAGAAGTCGGTGACCGTGGACAGGTAGCGGTACGTACCGCCCGGCGGGTACTTGACGTCGTCGTCGTTGATCGCCAGCTCGTGATGCAGCGGCAGGCCCGGGTTCTCCAGCATCGGACGCTGCTCGGGCAGGTCCCCGCCGCTACCGAAATCTTGGCCCTCACCACGGATCACGACGACCTTGACGTCGTCGTCCACGTTGCACTTGTGGATCAAGTCCGCGTAATTCTGCCGCATGCCCAACGTCGTGGAGTTGAGCTCCTCCGGACGGTTGAAGGTGATGTAGGCGATCCGGTTCTTCTTGTCCTTCTCGAACTTGATGTACTGCTCGGCTTCTTTTTTCAGCTTCTCGTAGTCGTATTCGGGCATGGCTTTCTCCACTTCGTTGTGCCTAGTTGAAACTGTGTTCTATTTGATATGCAATTACTTGAGCAACGCACCCGCGTCGACGGGTAGCGAAACACCTGTGATGTAACGGGCTTCGTCAGAGGCGAGGAACAGGACGGCGTTGCTGACGTCGGAGGCATCGACCCACGGAATCGGCAATGTGTGCGTTGCCTGCGAGTGCGGCGCAAAATCCTCTGGGCCGGGATTCTCCAGGTCTGGCCGGAAGAGCTTGTACGTGATTTCGTTCATGGTCATCGGCGTGCTGACCTGGCTGGGGTGCACCGAGTTGACGCGGATGTTGTACTGGCCCAGCTCGACGGCGAAGCTGCGCATCAGGCCCAGCACGCCGTGTTTGGCGGCGATGTAGTGGCCGGTGAAGGCCATGGCCTTGTGCGACCCTACCGAGCCGGTCATGACGATGGAGCCGCCTCGTTTGCCGGCGAGGATATGCGGCACACCGGCTTTCACGGTCTTCCACACACCGGAGAGGTTGACGTCGATCATGTCCTGCCAGATCGGCTCGGGGATCTTGTGCAGTTTGTTGCCGAATGTGCCGATGCCCGCGTTGGCGACGATGATGTCAAGCCGGCCGAGTTGCTCGACACCGTTGTCGACCAGAGCCTTGAGCGCGTCGTAGTCGCGCACGTCGACCTGCTGGGCCACGATGCGTCCGTTCTGCGCCTTGACCAACTCGACGGTCTCGGCGAGGTCGTCCGGTGTGGAGTGCGGATAGGCCATGTTGTCGATCGGCCCGCAGATGTCGAACGCGATGATGTCGGCGCCCTCCTGCGCCAGGCGCACCGCGTGGCTGCGGCCCTGGCCCCGCGCCGCACCACTGATCAGGGCGACCTTTCCCTCTACCCGCCCGGCCATCAGGCCACCACCGTCGGCAGCGTTTCCCAGCCCCGCACCGTGGAGGTCGGGCTGAGTTTGGCGTTAGCCATGTCGAGGTCCCACTCGGGGAACCGTTTGAGGATCTCTTCCAGAGCCACTCTTCCCTCCAGACGTGCTAGTGCCGAGCCGAGACAGAAATGCGCGCCCACGCTGAACGTGAGGTGCGGTCGGGGTGGGCGATGAATGTTGAATTCGCCTGCGTCGGGGCCGAACTGGCGCTCGTCGCGGCACGCGGCCCCGACCAGCATCAGCATCACGCTGCCCTCCGGCACCGTCTGGTCGTAGAGGCTGACGTCGCGGGCCACGTAACGCGCCATGTGCGGGGCGGGCGGCTCGAAGCGCAGTAGCTCCTCGATCGCCTGCGGGATGAGCGCGGGGTTTTCGACGAGCTCGCGACGCTGCTCCGGGTGCTCGGCGAGAACCTTTCCGGCCCAACCGATCAGCCGGGTGGTCGTCTCGTTGCCCGCGCCGGCCACCACGTTGAGGTAGACGAGGATCTCCTGGCGGGTGAGTCGCCGCGTGGTGCCGGTCTCGTCGACGAACTCGACGTTGAGCAGCTCGGTCATGATGTCGTCGGACGGGTTGTCGGCGCGCCAGTCGATGTAGGCCTCGAACTGCTCGCCGACGGACAAGCCGTGCTTGTGCTCCATCGGTTTGCCCGCCTCCGTGCGCAGCTGGGCATTGACGCGGTCCCGGACCATCTCCTGGTCGTCCTCGGGAATGCCGAGCAACATGCTGATGACCTTCATCGGCATGATCGCGCCCAGGTCGCTCACGAAGTTGAAGCGGCCCGAGCCCACCAGCGGGTCCAGCGCTTGGGCACAGAAGTCGCGGATCAACGGTTCGAGCGCGGCGATCTTGCGGGGGGTGAACATCCGCGAGAGCAGCTTGCGATGCACGTCGTGGATGGGCGGGTCTTCGAAGATCAGCATGCCGGGCGGGATTTCGAGGTTGGCCTTGATCAGCTCGAGGATCACGCCGCGCGCGGAGCTGTAGGTGCCGACGTCGATCAGCGCCTTGTTGACGTCGGCGAACCGGCTCAGCGCATAGAAGTCGTATTCCGCGTTGTAGTAGAGCGGTGCCTCGTCGCGCAGCCGCCCAAACATCGGGTACGGGTCGGCGATCAGCTCGACGTCATACGGGTCGAAGCGAACAGAGCTCTCAGTGCTCGCAGTGCTCACGGTCACGAAACTCCTCCTACCGGTGCGGTTTCACTGATGTTGCTCCGATGAGCACACGGGCTGGGCTGAGACAGGCCGAAGAAGGCCGGCCGTCGACTAACTCTATTTGCGTAGAGAATCACATGGCGGGTGCCCTGGCAAGACCCAGACCCGCTCAAATCCGTACTCATCTGCGCCCGCGCCGGGCGGTCCGCACGTTGTCCGGCTGGGTGAGGCGCCCCTTGTCCGGGCTCTTGAGGATGCCGGCCGCGATGGCCGACAAGATCTGGTCGAGTTGTTCGGCGCTGTCGATGATCCGGTCGCCATGGGCGAGCCGCAGCAGGAGTCCGTTGATGAACGTCAGCGTGACGTTGCTGAGGTCTTCGACCACGGCCGACTCCAGCTCGGCGCCGTGCGGCATGAGCTGGACGAGGATTTCGCGGTGGAGTTTGGTGAACGCGTCGGTGGCTTGCTGCAGGATCGCGGCGAGCGCCGGGTCGCGGGTGGCCTGCATGGTGAGCTCGTAGAGGGCCTTCGTCCGGGAGAACTGCGGTTCGCTGCCGGCCTGGATGACGACCTGCGACAGCCGTGACGGCGAAGGATTGTCATCGCTGTCGGCGACGGACTGCAGGCTGGCCAGGTCCAACTCGGCCAGTCGTTCGGCCACCGCACGCAGCAGCGCGGAGCGGGTCCGGAAATAGAACGAGGTGGTGCCGTCGGGCACGCCGGCCTTGCGGTCCACCTTCAGATGACTCAGCCCCTTGGCCCCGTCGTCGGCCAGCAGCTGGATGGCCGCGTCACACAGGTCCCGGCGACGTTCCGCAGGATTCGGCTTTCGCCGCTGCGGTGCGGCGGAGGGCTGTCGGGGCATGCGGGGTAGCTTTCCGTGATGTTGGAGGACGACGCTACTCTATGTTCGTAGTGTGAGTAAAGCGCCGCGAAAAGATGCGCGCGACACGCCGCTTCGGGGGTCATGACAGAACGCGTCGGTCCCTTACCTTGAGCTGAAATGTCCGACAGGAGGCTCTGCAGGAGGCCGCCGCGGTGACCGACAGCCAGCTCGACGGGGTTTCGCGTCGTGAATTCCTGGCGAGGGCAGCCGCCGGCGGGGCAGGAGCGTTCCTGTCGCTGGCCGGTCCCGTCATCGAGAAGGCCTACGGGGCTGGTCCGTGCTCGGGTCATCTGAGCGACATCGAACACTTCGTCTTGCTGATGCAGGAGAACCGGTCGTTCGACCACTACTTCGGCACCCTGTCCGGCACCAACGGGTTCAACGCGGCGTCGCCGGCATTCCAGCAGGCTGGATGGAACCCGAGGACGCAAACGCTCGATCCGAGCGGAATCACGTTGCCCTACCGATTCGACACCACCCGGGGGCCCCTGCTCAACGGCGAGTGCGTCAACGACCCGAACCACGACTGGGGCCCGATGCACACCTCGTGGAACAACGGGGCCATGAACAACTGGCTGCCGTCGCAGGCGTCGAGCCTGCCGGCGGCCAACGTGGCTGCGATCATGGGCTATTACACACGCCGGGACATTCCGGTGCACTACATGCTGGCCGACACGTTCACCGTCTGCGACAACTACCACTGCTCGGTGCTGGGCCCGACGATTCCGAACCGGCTGTACTGGGTGAGTGCCGCGCTGGGCTTCGACGGCACGCACGGCGGGCCACAGCTGACGACGCCCGACATTCCTCCGATTCATCAGTTCAGCTGGACCACCATGGCGGAGCACCTGAGCGCCGCCGGAGTCAGCTGGAAGTTGTACGAGACCAAGAAGTTCGGACCCGTCGTCGACACGGTCGTCGGATACGGCGAGATCTTCGCGAACTTCAAGCAGGCCGCGAATCCAGCGTCCGATCTGGCCCGCTACGGCCTGGCTCCGACGTACCCCACCGACTTCATCGCCGATGTGGCGGCGAACAGACTACCCAAGGTCTCCTGGCTGGTTCCGGGTTTCCTTGCCTCCGAACATCCTTCGCTGCCGCCGGCGTCGGGCGCGATCGCGATCGTGGACGCGCTGCGAATCCTGCTGTCCAATCCCGCGGTGTGGGAGAAGACAGCGCTGATCATCAGCTATGACGAAAACGGTGGCTTTTTCGACCACGTCGCCCCGCCGACGGCTCCCGCGGGAACGCCCGGCGAGTACATCACCGTCCCCGACATCAACTCGGTGCCGGGAGCCGCGGGCATACGAGGACCGATCGGGCTGGGCTTCCGTGTTCCCTGCATCGTCATTTCGCCCTACAGCCGTGGGCCGCTGATGGTCCATGACACGTTCGACCACACCTCGCAGCTGCGGTTGCTGGAGACCCGATTCGGAGTGCCGGTGCCCAACCTGACGCCCTGGCGCAGAAGCGTGACCGGCGATATGACATCGGCGTTCAACTTCTCGGTCCCGCCCAACCCGTCGAAGCCGAACCTGGATCAGCCTTTTCTTGCTGCCCTGCCGAAACTTTCGCAGTGCGTGCCCACCATAGTGCCGGCGTACCTCGGCGACGGCCGGCCCTATCGGGTGCCCTACCCGCAGTCGATGCCCACGCAGGAAACGTCGCCCGCACGCGGGATTCCCAGTGGCGTCTGCTGATCACCCGCTCGCTATCGGGTTCCTGAGCGTATTCGCCCTCCCGCCACTAGAACTCATCGATCTGGCCGCGGAGCTGGGCTGCCCGCACATCTCGACCGTCGTGCAGGGACAACCGTTGGTGCCGCTGGACTTTGCGGCCTATTCGCTGCGGGACGACGCGGCGTTGCGCCGTGACGTGCTGGCGGCGATGGAACACCGCGGTGTGACGATCTCGCTGGGCGACGGCTTCCTGGTCCTGCCCGGCGCCGAGATGGGTTCTTTCGCAGCGGATCTCGATGTCCTGGCCGAGCTCGGCGTGCCCTGGATCAACGCGGTCAGCCTCGACCCGGACCTCAGCCACACATTCGACCAGTTCGCCGCGCTGACCGAACTGGCCGCGCAACGCAACATCAAGACGGCCGTCGAACCGGTCCCCGGCCTGACGGTCGGTGATCTGCCCACCGCGCTGGCGGCGGTCGAGCACGTCGCCAGGCCCGAATTCCGGTTGCTGATCGACACCATGCATCTGATCCGATCCGGTTCCAACGCAGCCGATCTCGCCGCCATCGACCCCGACCTCATCGGTTATGCCCAGCTCAACGACACGACGCTGCAGCCGCGCCTCGACAACTACATGGAGGAAGCCATGTTCGAGCGCATGGTTCCCGGCGACGGTGAACTCCCCCTGGCCGATCTCCTTTCGGCGCTCCCGTCCGGGGTGGTGGTCGAGATCGAGGTGCCCCGACGGTCGCTGGCGCTGGCCGGGGTCAGTCCGATCGATCGACTGCGTCCGTGCGTCGACGCCGCGCGCAGGTTGTTGTAACCTGCCGAATTCGCATGGGCCACACGAGTCACCTACCGTTCCCCGGCGCGGTCCATCCATGGTTGCGCGCCGGGCCCCCTCAGCTCGGCTGGCGCAGTGGGAGCCCGGCGGCGCGATAGATCGCATCGATGACGGTCATGTTCTCGATCGCGTCTTCCGGCGACGTCTTGACGGGCTCGCCGCGCAGCACCGCGGCGGTGAAGGCGTCGAGCTGATAGGCGTAAGTGGGGCGACGCGAGAAGCGCTCCACGCGTTTGCCCTCGGGTGACCGCACCGAAAGTCGGTGGTAGGACTGCGGCAGCACCGGGTTGAACATCCGTATCTCGCCACGGTCCCCGTACACGCGGGCGCTGATCTGCATCAGTCGCGACGACCACATCGAGCAGCGGATGCGGCCGGTATGCCCGTCGGGGAACTGCAACTCGGCGGTCATGGCCCGGTCGATCTGCGGGTCGCGTAGTTTCGCCTGTGCCGCAACGACTTCCGGGGTCCCGCCGCCGCCGAACGTGCGCGCCATGTGCACCGCGTAGCAGCCCGCGTCCATCAGCGCGCCACCGGCGAGTGCGTAGTCATAGCGGATGTCGGAGAACTTCGGCAGCGGGAAGCACATCGACGTTTCCACCCGCTGCAGCTTGCCTAACTCCCCCGACGCGACGATCTGCTCGACCCGCAGGGCCAGCGGGTGGTAGCGGTAGTGGAACGCCTCCATGACGACGCGGTCGGATTGCGCGGCACGCTGGGCGATCTCACGGGCTTCGGCGGCGTTGGCGGTGAACGGCTTTTCGCACAGCACGTGTTTGCCGGCGTCCACTGCGGCCCGGGTCCACCGGCCGTGCAGTCCGTTGGGCAGCGGGTTGTAGATCGCATCCACTTCCGGGTCGGCGAGCAGTTTGTCGTAGTCGTCGTGAACGCGCGGGATGTCGTGCTTGGCCGCGAACTCCCGGGCGCGCGCACCGTCGCGCGCCGCGACTGCGGCGACCACGACCTCGCTGTTTTCCTTCGCCGGGTTGACCAGCGCCATGGGCGCGATCTTGGCGGCACCCAGAATGCCGATCCGCAGCGGAGCCGCTCCAGTTCCAGACATCAGCCGACGCTAGCACCGGCGTCGGCTAGAACCCCAGGGCGACGGTGGCAAGCTCGGCGAACGCCCCGAACAGCACCGCCACCACACCCACCGGTCGTCATGATGGCTACGGGTCGAGTTCGAAGACCGAGATGGGATCCACGATGACCCCGCACTCCGCGACGTACTCGTCCCACAGCCGCAGAAGTTCGGCGAGCTTGTCGGGGTGGGCCGCAGCCAGATCGTCGATCTCGCCCGGGTCGACGGACAGGTCGTAGAGCTGCCAGGTGCCCGGACCGTACGGCTCGGGAAGGTGCAGTGCTTTCCAGTCCCCCTGCCTGACGGCGCGGCGGCCGAACAGCTCCCAGCCGGTGCCGGTCTCGGCGGCGTGCACGCCGTCCGCGGAACCCGAGAGGTATTCCACCATGGAGCGGCCGCGCATGGGCTCGATCGCACGGCCTTGGTAGGAGGTGCCGGGATGCGCGACACCGGCCAGCTCCAGCAGGGTCGGGGCGATGTCCATGACCGTCGAGAACGCGGTGCCGATCTCGCGCTGCCGGGCGAAGCCCGGCCAGGTGACGAACCCGACCACCCGGATCCCGCCCTCGGTGGTGAAGGCCTTGTGCAGGCGCGACGGCGCGGTCGCGGCCTGCGCCCAGCGGGGCCCGTACCAGATGTACGACGTGGGGCGACCGAGGTTCTCGATGCTGTTGTCGCAATACTTCTCGATCTGCGCGGCGATCTGCGCACCGCGAAGCGGCATGGCTTCGACGATCGCACCCTCGGCACCGTTGTCGGACAGGAAGATAACGACCGTGTTGTCGAGTTCCCCGGTCTCGGCCAGGTAGTCGGTCACCCGGCCGATGTTCCAGTCCATCCGGTCCACCATGCCGGCGTAGACCTCCATGCTGCGAGCCGAACGGGCGCGCTCTTCGGCGGTCATGTCGGCCCACTCCGGAGCGCTGTCGGCCACCACCGGATGCGCCGCGACGTCGGGCGGGCACAGGCCGAGCTCCTTCAGGGCAGCCAGCCGCGCGTCACGCAGTGCGTCCGGTCCGTCGTCGTAGCGGCCGCGGTAGCTGGCGATGGAGTCGTCGGGAGCCTGCAGCGGCCAATGCGGCGCCTGGAAGGGCAGATAGGCGAAGAACGGCCGGTCGTCATCCTCGGGACGTTCACGGAAGTAGTCCAGCAGCTTGTCGGTGTAGAAGTCCGATGAGTAGAAATCGTCGCCGACGCTGACGAACTGATCGTCTTCGGTGTAAAGCGTTGGCACCGGGGAGAACCCGCGGGCGCCGGATCCGCCGTAGTGACTGGCGCCGGCCGGCAGCAGCGCAAACGAACGGTCGAATCCCCTGGCCCACGGCGACGTTTCGATGGTGGCACCCAGATGCCACTTTCCCGACATCAACGTCAGATAGCCCGCGTCGCGCAGCAATTCGGGCAACGCCACCACCCGGTCGTTGAGGTAGCCCTCGTAGCCGGGCGCGCCGCGGAACTCGGGTCCGGCGACCTCGAGCATCGTGCCGATGCCGGCGATGTGGTGATCGGTTCCGGTGAGCAGCATCGCCCGGGTGGGCGAGCAGGCCGGAGCCGAGTGAAAGTCGGTGAACCGGACGCCCGCGTGCGCGAGCCGGTCCAGATTGGGAGTGTTGATCTCGCCACCGAAAGCGCCGATATCGGAATACCCGAGATCGTCCGCCACGATCACCAGGAAATTGGGTCGCTTCACGGTCACCGATCCTGTCAGGACGGTCCCCGCCGGGCGAAAGCGGGGGCGCGCTCGGCTGCCTCCGTGGCGTCAGAAAGCGAACCGGTTCAGCACGTCGTAGGGCACCGGGCGCAGCAGCCAGTAGATCAATCGCACCGGTTTCGAAGCGATTTTCCTGTAGCCGGAGAGCACGGAGGTGCGCTCGAGGAACCGAAGCTTTGGGTTCCACGTCTGGATCTGGCGGGCGTCGCGGATACCCCATTTGGTGATGCCGTGAGTGAACAGCTTGGACATCCGCGGTGCGATGGGCGGCAGCGTGTCGAACTGCAGCTCACCCGAGTCGAACCGATCGGTCAACCGCCGAAACAGCTGCCGCACTTCAGTCTCCTGCAGGTACATCAACAGTCCCTCGGCGACGACGAGCGTGGGACGCCCGGCCGGAATGCCATCCAGCAACTGCGGATCGGTCACCGACGAGCCGATCATCCGGTAGCTCTCGGTGCTGTCGTAGAGCCGACGTCGCAACTCGATGACGGCCGGCTGATCGACGTCGAACCACAGCACGGACGGCGGCACCGCGAGCCGAAATGCGCGGCCGTCGAGGCCGCATCCGAGGTGCAGGACGACAGCCTCGGGGTGGCGCGCGAGAAAGTCGGCGCTCCACTCATCGAGCTGTTTGGCGCGCAACGCCACCAGATACTGATTGCCCGCCGGCAGCGTTGTCCGATGGATGCGCTTGAAGTCATAGTCGATGCGGTCGACCGCCTCGGCGGCGGTGTGATCCCCCAAAATTGGCTGCCGCGAACGGCTTTCATACGCCCGCAGGTAAAGCGTTACCAGATTGGTCCATTCCACCGATCCCCACGCGACCGAGCTGAAATCGACTTTGCTTGCCATCATGGCAGGTTGGGCAGCGACGGGAAGCCCTCGGCATGGAGGTCGGTTCCGAAAGCCGCGATCCCCTGCTGGGTGCCGGTGACCAGGTCTTGCCGTAAGGCCACGGTCGCGGCGTGCGGCGGCAGGAACCCGAATGGGGTGTTGACGTTGGCCGGGCCCGTCGAATAGCCGTGGGCCGGGTCGCCGTAACCCCAGTTGACGAGATAGGTCAGATCGGGTTGGAGCAGGTCGGCGAGCGGGTTTCCGATGTAGGGGATTGCACGCAACGGCTCCAACAGCGGGAGGTTCTCGGTGGGGATCATGTAGTAGGTGGTCATCGTCGGTTCCGACGTCGGCAACTGGAAGGCCGAGGCGAGCTGTGTGGCCGTGAAGCTGGCATAGTTGTTGTGCACATAGACGACACCCATCAGCGCATTGAGGTCAGCGAGCACGTCGATTGGGTACCGCGGAAAGTCGGCGAAGCCGTCGTATTCCGCCGTGTAGATGACGGTCGGGTAGTCGTTCACCGGGGTGCCGCCTGAGTACAGTGCGCCCAGATTCGGCAGCTTCAGCCCCGGAAAGCGGGTGAACATTCCGCCGTTGGGATTCATCGGATCTCCGACCAGCACGAAGTTCACATCGGTGCTCGGGATGCCGGCGGCGAGGAGTTTCGGCATTTCCAGTGAGGCGATGACCGCGCTTTGCGAGTAGCCGAACACGTTGATCGGCGTGGTCCCGTCGCCATATGCCTGCAGTATCGCGTTGTTCAAGATCTTGACGCCCTGGCGCACCGACCGGTCGAGCGTCATGCTCTTGAGCCCGGTAATCGGAAATAGCTGTTCGGGCGTGGTCAGGCCGTGGATGTTGGTCGTGGTGTAGTGCGGTGAGATGTAGAGGCTGTAGACCTGGCTGAGGTACCTCGATGACGGCGTGGGCACGTCGGTCTCGCCCATGATCAACGAAATGCCGACGGGTGTGGGCCCGGAGCCGGCCAACAACGCGTAGGAGGCCGCTTCCGTCCCGGCGTAGGCGTTGCCGGCGGCGCTCAGGAACCGCGCGAACTGGTCGTGAAATGCGCCCGCCTGCTTGACCAGCGAGTGGTATTCGCGGGCGTAGGAGTTGAACAGGGCCGCGGCCGAGGCCGACACCTCGTCGGCCGCCGCTTCGAGCACACCGGTCGTGGAGTGCGCCGCGGCCGCGCTGGCGTCGTCGACCGCCGACGCTATTCGGGCCACATCGGCGGCGGCCGCCGACATCGCCTGCGGCTGCGCGCGCACGTACGCCTGCACCCGGCAACCGTAAGGCGCTCCGGTCGCTTTTGTCTGGATTTATAGCTGAAGGCGCAGATCAAAAGGCATTGGGGTCGCGCTGTACCTCGACGGGTACGGGATGGCTGTACAACCGCGAAGCGTTGGCCCAGGTGATCTTGCGAATGACATCGTCGGGCAGATCGCCGATTTCTTCGTGGATAGTCTCCTGGGTGTGCGGCCAAGTCGAGTCGCAATGCGGATAGTCGGCTTCCAGCATGATGTTGTCCACGCCGATCCGGTCGCGCTGCACGAAAGACGACTTGTCCTCGACCGCGCAGAACCAGAAATTGCGCGTGAAAACCTCCGCGGGAGTCAAACTTTCACCCAGGTCCTGCCAGGTTCCGTACATCGCGTGGTAGCTGAGCATGTGGTCGAGACGGTCCAGCAGGCCGGCGACCCAGCCGATCCCGCCTTCCGAGAGGCAGATTTTCAGATCGGGGAACCTGCTTGGCAGGCCCGAGTACAGCCAGTCGACCGCCGCCGAAATCGCGTAGGCGAAGAACAGCACGCCCTGCACGTCCGGCGGCGCATCCTCGGTGGTGGACGGCGAGGATCCGGACGATCCGATGTGCAGGTTCACCACGGTGCCCGTCTCGGCGCACGCGGCGATTATCGGATCCCAGTGACCCGAGTGAATGCTCGGCAGGCCCAGCATCGCGGGGTTTTCGCTGAAGGTGACGGCGTGAAAGCCGCGGTCGGCGTTCTCACGGATCATGGTTGCGCCCAGCTCGGGATCGAGCAGCCAGGGCAGCTGGCAGGGAATGATCCGGCCCGGATACGAGCCCGCCCAGACCTCGAGGTGCCAGTCGTTCCATGCGCGAACCGAGGCCAACGCCAGGTCGCGATCTTTGGTCACCTGCTGCAGCCGCTGGCCGGCGAAGCCGGGCAGAAACGACGGGAAGTTGAGCGACGCGTAGATCCCGTTGAGATCCATGTCTTTGACGCGCGCATGGATATCCCAAGCGCCCCTGCGCATTTCATCGAATCGAACCGGCTCGAAGCCATACTCCGACACCGGCCGCCCGACCACGGCGTTGAATCCCACATTGGGCAATTCCTGCCCGTCGTAGACCCAGGTCTGTCCGCCCTCGTCGGTGTCGACGACTTTCGGCGCGCGGTCCGCGAACTTGCGCGGCAGACGCCCGGTGAAGGTGTCGGGCGGTTCGACAATGTGGTCGTCGGCCGAGATCACCGTGTAGCGGCGTGGCGCGCGCGGTGGGTCCGGCAGAAACGTGACCGAACGGTCGTCGCCGGTCTTGGCGGTGGTGAAGCTCAGGTTCGCGGCCAGCTCGTCAATCGATTTCATGGTCGGCAATTCCGTTCAGCTGAGCACATCGGGATCCGCTTTGATGGTCATCCGCGCCGCGCCGGCCCAGTAGACATCCGCGGCCCGCTCGATGAGCGATCTCTGCATGCCCGCCATATCCGACCAGTTCATCTTCACCGGCTCGCGGCCGGTGAGCATGACGTCGTAGGCCAGCTTGCATACCCGTTCGATCGAGGCCGCCCGGTAGACGGCTTCGGCCAGGTTGCGACCTGTGGCGATGACGCCATGGTTGGCCAGGATCGTCAGGTTGGCGCCGCCGATGCGTGCGGCGAGTTCGGCGGCTCGGGCCGCGCTGTCGATCTCGCCGTCGTAGGTGTCGACGAGGCACATGTCGTCCAGGAACAGCGCACCCGTCTGGTGCACCAGCTCGGGCAGTCGCCCCAGCGCGGCCAGCACACACGCGTAGTACGGGTGGTTGTGGATCACCACCCGGGCGTCAGCGCGGACCCGGTGCAGCTCGGTATGGATGTGAATCGCCGGAGTGACGTCCCAGCGCCCGCGCACCACGCGGGCGTCGGCGTCGACCACGCAGATGTCCGAGGCGGTGAGTTCGGCCCACCACAGGCCCCACGGGTTGACGAACATGTCCGTTTGACCGTCGGGCTGCCAGGTGATGTGTCCGGCCATGTTTTCGGCGAAACCGACACCGGCCAGGTGCCGGAAGGCCACCGCGAGCGCCTGCTCGTCGGACAGCTCGGCGCCGATCGGCGGCACCACCGACGGCGCCCACACCTGCAGCCCGCCGCGCCGCGCGTCAGGAGTGTTCATGCTCGGCCTCCATCCTGATCCGGATATCCTCACGGAGCTCGCCTTTAGCGATCTTCCCACCGGACGATCGAGGAAGTTCGCCGACCACGATCAGTCGTTCGGGCAGGAGCTCCTTGGAGACCCCCAACGCCAGGAGATGCTCGACGAGCTCGGGCAGCTCCATGCTGTGGGAATGCGCGAGTTCGGTGTAGACGCAGACCTTTTCGCCGAACACCGGATCGGGCATGGCGACGGCTGCGGCCACCGCGACCGCGGGATGGGTGGTGACGGCGTCCTCGACCTGTGCGGCACTGATGTTTTTGCCGCCGCGCAGGATGAAATCAGAGGTGCGGCCAGTGACGGTCAGGTAGCCCTCGGCATCGATCTCGCAGATGTCACCCATCCGCATCCAGCCGTCGCGGGTGAACAGCTTGTCGTGGTCGGTGCCCCCGAGGTAGCCGAGACTGGTCGCCGGGCCGCGGCAGGCGGGTTGGCCGCGGCCGGTGTCGGTGACGTCGCGGTCGCCGTCGAAGAGACGTACCGACATTTCCGGCACGATGCGCCCGCCGGTGCGCAGTCGTTGCTGTAGCGGGTCGTCCAGCGTGGTCCCGCTCAGCAGCCCGGTCTCGTTGGAGCCGTAGAACTGCAGGATCTTCGCACCCGTGAGTTCCTCGAACTCGGCGGCGGGCCGATACGGTAACGCCTCACCGCCGGCGAACACGACCCGCAGCGAACTCAGGTCGTAGTCCCGGCACGCCGGGTCGGCCATCAGCATGGTCAATTGGGTACTCACGCAACACAATACGGTGGCCTTGTGACGGGCTATCGCCTCGCATGCCGCCGCGGTGGTAAATCGCTCGAGCAGGATCGAGCTGGCACCCAAATGGATCGGCGTGGTGTGGCTCGTCCAAATACCGAAGCCGAACGGCATTGGTATGACGGGCAAAAAGACGTCCGCTGATGTAAGTAACCCGTTGGAGACCGCCTTCTGGTGAAAGTAATGCCAGCGGTTCTGGGTGTGCACGACGCACTTCGGCAGCCCCGTGGTCCCGGACGTGGAATTGATCAGGAAGACGTCGTCGGGGCCGAGCTGCGCCTCGTTCCCGACCGTCTTGGACGGCGCGTCGGTGCCCAGCCGCACCCCGTCCATGGTCAGCACCGGCACCGCCGCGTCGGCCGCCGCCGTCGCCGCGTCTAAGCTGCGTTGCCGGTCGCTGATCAGCAGCGTGGGCTGCGCATTCACCAATATCGCGGCGACCTCGCGGGTGCCGGCACGGGCACCGATCCCGACGACGACGGCCCCGCAGCGCTCGATCGCCACGAACAGCACGTGGACGGCGGCCGAATCCCCGTGCCACACCCCCACCCGGTCGCCGCGCGCGACACCGGCCCCGGCCAGCTGTCCCGCCAGAGCGGTCGCCGCAGCGTCGAATTCGCGCCACGTCAGCGCCCCGCCGGGATGATCCACATAGGCGAGCCGGTCCGGTGACTGCTCAGCGTGACGACGCACCGCGTCCGACAACGTCGAGTCCGACCACCAGCCCGCCGCGCGAAACCGGACCGCATCCTGCGCGGCATAGGCCGGCGACACCCCGGCATGAAGGGTATCCAGCGCACCGACGCTCATCAGCAAATGATAGGAAACGGATGACGGGCGCCGATATACTCACCCGGCCCCACCGGTTGCAGGCAAGGAGATCGCGATGAGTCTCACCAAGCGGACATGGGCCGCGTCCGCGATCGGCATGTTCGCGCTGACCGCCGTCCCCGAGATCTTCCCCGGCGACGCACATGCGGACGTGTGCGCAAACGTCGGCCGGCGTATTTCGGTCAGCGGGTGCACCAACGTCGCCGACGCGGTCGCCCCGTACGCCCCGCCGCCTGCCGCCTACGCCCCGTTGCCGGAGGATTACCCGCCTCCCCCACCCCCACATGTCAACGTGTGCGCCAATGTCGGGCGCCGGGTCAGCGTCAGCGGGTGCGTCTGAGCTCCCAGAGAGGAACGTGAAATGGGAAAGCTGGACGGTAAAACCGCCATCGTCAGCGGCTCCGGGCGGGGTATCGGGCGCTCGATCGCGCTCAAACTCGCGGCGGAAGGCGCCAACGTCGTGGTCAACGATCTCGACACCGACCCGGCCAACGCGGTCGTGGAGGAGATCACCAAGGCCGGCGGCAACGCGGTGGTCTGCGCGGGCAGCGTCACCGCCGAAGGCTTCGGCGAACGGTTCGTCGGCACCGCGACCTCCGAGTTCGGCGGCCTCGACATCATCATCAACAACGCCGGCTATACCTGGGACGCCGTCATCCAGAAGATGAGCGACGACCAATGGGACGCGATCCTCGACGTGCACCTCAAGGCGCCGTTCCACATTCTGCAGGCCGCTCAGCCGGTGATCAGCAAGGCGGCCAAGGCCGAGAAGGAGGCCGGCACCCGGGTCTACCGGAAGGTCGTCAACATCTCCTCGGTGGCCGGTCTCGCCGGAAATGCCGGGCAGATCAACTACTCGTCGGCCAAGGCGGCCATCGTCGGCATGACCAAGACCCTGTGCAAGGAATGGGGCCGCTACAACGTCAACGTCAACGCGGTAGCGTTCGGGTTCATCGAGACCCGGTTGACATCGGCCGCCGCGGACGGCAACTCGACCATCGACATCGAAGGCCGCGAGATCAAGGTCGGCGTCAACCCCGGCCTGCTGGCCGCCGCCCAGATGATGATCCCGCTCGGGCGGCCCGGCACCCCCGACGAGGCCGCGGGCGCGGTGGTGATGCTGACCTACCCGGAGGCCGACTACGTCAGCGGCCAAATCCTGGTGGCCGGCGGCGGATTCGAGGCCTGATGAACACGACGACCTACGCCAGTGCCTGGCACGACGACGACGTCACCGCGCTGGGCGCCCTCGCGGACAAATTCTTCGCCAAAAGCGTTATCCCGCACCGCGACCGGTGGGACACGCAACACCACATCGACCGCGAAGTGTGGCTGGAGGCGGGCCGGCTCGGGCTGCTGTGCTGCTCGATACCCGAGGAGTACGGCGGCGGGGGCGGCACCTTCGCCCACGACCTGGCCGTGATCGAGGCGCAGGGCCGCGCGCTGGACACCGCGTGGGGCAACACCGTGCACAGCGGCATCGTGGCGCACTACGTGTTGGCCTACGGCACCGAGGAGCAGCGGCGAAGTTGGCTGCCGAAGATGGCCAGCGGTGAATTCATCTCCGCGATCGCGATGACCGAACCGGGAGCCGGCTCGGACCTGAAGAACATCAAGACCACCGCGCTGCGCGACGGCGGCGAATACGTCATCAACGGCGCCAAGACCTTCATCTCCAACGGGTCGATGGCCGATCTCATCGTGGTGGTGGCCAAAACGGATCCGAAAGCCGGCGCCAAGGGCGTCTCGCTGATCGTCGCCGAGACCGCCGGCCTGGACGGCTTCACCCGCGGCCGGGTTCTGGACAAGGTGGGTCAGCACGGCGCCGACACCTCGGAGTTGTTCTTCGAAAATGTGCGGGTGCCGGTCGAGAACGTCCTGGGCGGCGTCGAAGGCAAGGGCTTCGGCCAGTTGATGACCCAGCTGGCGCAGGAACGGCTCACCATCGCGGTCAGTGCCGTCGTCGCGATGGAGGTCGCTGTGGCGGAGACGGTCGCGTATACCAAGTCGCGCAACGCTTTTGACCAGACGATCTTCGATTTCCAGAACACGAAGTTCACGTTGGCCGAATGCAAGACGCAGGCCCACGTGGCCCGGGTCTTCGTCGACTCGTGCATCGACCGACACCTGCGCGGCGAACTCGATGCGACGACGGCGGCGATGGCCAAGTGGTGGCTCACCGAACAGCAATGCGAGGTCATCGACCGCTGCCTGCAACTCTTCGGCGGCTATGGGTACATGCGTGAATACCCGATCGCGCGCATGTATGAGGACGCGCGGGTGCAGAAGATCTACGCCGGGGCGAACGAAGTCATGAAGGACATCATCGCCCGGTCACTGTAGACAGGCTAGCCCTGCACTGTCGGACGGATGGTGATGTCACCGACCTCGACGTCGTGCGGCTGTTCGATCGCGAACGCGATGGCCCGCGCGACCGCGGCCGGCGCAAGACCGAAATCGTCCATGGAGCGTCGGATCTGCTCGCGGACGCTCGAGTCGTCGATGGAGCTATCCAGTTGCGTGTCAACGAATCCCGGGGATATCGATGTGGTTCGCACGACACCGTCGGTCGATTCCTGACGCAGGCCCTCCATGACGGTGCGGACGGCGTTCTTAGTGGCCGCGTACACCGCCATGGTGGGCACGATTTTGAGCCCGGCGGTGGATACCGTCGTCACGAAGTGTCCGCGGCCCTGATCGCGAAACACCGGTAGGGCCGCGGCGATGCCGTGTAGCACTCCCCGCAGGTTGACGTCGATCATCGCCGACCACGCGTCGACGTCCAGATCCGATATCGGCCCGATCTTGCTGATACCGGCATTGCTCACCAGCACGTCGAGTCGGCCGAACTCATCGACGGCGGTAGCGACGAGTCGAACGAGATCCTCCCGTTGGGCGACGTCGGTCCGATAGGACACCGCGGCTCCCCCGGCGTTGCGAATCTCGCCGACGATGTCGTCGAGGCGGTCGGCGCGGCGCGCACCCAAGACCACCCGCGCGCCGCGCTCGGCGAGGAGCCGGCCGGTCGCCTCGCCGATCCCGCTGCTTGCTCCGGTGATCGCCACGACTTTGCCCGCGATGCCGTCCATTCCGATCCTCTCGTCCAGCGCACTGTTTTCGATATCTCGTATTGTCGGTCTGTGCTAGTCGGCTTCCTGCTCGCTCTCGGGTGTTCGATCTGCTACGGCTGTGCCTCAGTCCTACAGGCCGTCGCGACGCGATCGGTCGAATCAGGCAGCGGCTCGGGCATCGACCCCGCGCTCCTTATCCGGGCGACCCGGCAGTGGCGCTATCTCGCCGGCATTGCTCTTGACGGAGTTGGTTTTCTGCTGCAGGTAGCGGCGCTGCGCTTGGTGCCAATCTATGTCGTCGCTGCGGCCCTGGCATCGTCGATCGCGGTCACCGGCATCGTGTCGGCGTGGCTGCTGTCGGCGCGTCTGTCACGGCCCGAGTGGACGGCCGTCGGGGTAGTCTGCGTGAGTCTTTTTGTGCTGGCCTGCGCCGCCGGACCCGCGCACTTCCGGCGCGCCCCGGCAGGACTCGGCTGGGCGCTGGTGGGCGTGGTCGTTGCGATATTCATCGCCGGCGCTGCCGCGGGCCACTTACCCGACCGCGTGCGCTCACTTGCCCTGGGCCTGGGATCTGGAACCGGCTTCGGTGTTGTCGAAATTGGCGTGCGCCTGCTCGACGAAATCGATCCCACCAAACGCGCTTTCTACATCAACCCGGCCCTCTACGCGGCGGCCGCCGGCGGTGCCGCGGGGTTTCTGTTGCTGACGTCCGCGCTACAACGCGGGTCGGTGACCACGACCGTGGCCGCGATGGTCGTCGGTGAGACGATCGCGCCCGCTTTGGTCGGAGTGGTGTGGCTGGGTGACCGCGCTCGCCCAGGCTTGGGCTGGCTGGTGATCGCGGGATTTGTCGTAGCGGTTTCCGCAACGCTGGTGCTGGCCCGATTCGGCGAAGCGCCCGCGTCCGATCCTGCTGGCGCAGGTTGAGCCGGCGTCAGTCGTTTTCCCGTGACGGCGGCTGCACTTCGACGCCGCCGGACTCGTGCTCTGGGCCCGCGGCCGGGTGTTCGGCCGGCACGCGCTCACGGAAACGGTTCGCTTCACTATCGTCTCGCGGCTCGACGTGCCGCTCATCGCTGCGGTATGGCCCGGGCTTCGGTCGGGGCTGCCCGCCGGGGAATGCCAATCGGAAGATGGTGCGGTGCACCGAAAACCACTGCTTGGCGAAGGGCCCGGAGTTGTACGGCAGCTCGTAACGCTCGCAGATGTCCTTGATCTTCGGGGCGATCTCCGAGTACCGACTGCTTGGCATATCCGGATACAGGTGGTGCTCCACCTGATAGCCGAGGTTGCCGCTGATCACATGGAACAGCGGGCTGCCCTCGATGTTGGCCGCGCCGACCAACTGGCGCAGGTACCACTCCCCACGCGTCTCGTCCTCGACTTCGTCCGGGCTGAATGTGTAGGTCTGGTCGGGAAAATGCCCGCAGAAAATGATGGCGTGCGACCACACGTTGCGGATGACGTTGGCCAATGCATTGGCCGCCAGCGTGCGCAGGAAGGTGCTTTCCACGCCGGGCAACGCCCGGTCGAGGAAGGTCGCCGTAGCGCCTGTTCGCCCCTTGCCCGATATCTTTCGGAGCCGCCTGCCGAGACGAGACTCCGCCGGCTGAGGGAGCCGCCCTCGCAAGGCGAGCTGGACCAATGCGAACGCGCCTGCGCTGATGAGCGGCCAACCGAGGTAGTCCTTGATGATCTGTGAACGCGCCTTGACGCCGATGCTTTTCAGGTCTTTGCGCACCTCCGACCATGGCTTCTCTCCGGCCCTGATGGCCTCGATGTCCATGTCGTGCACTGCGACGCCCCACTCGAAGAGCGCCGTGAGGAGCATGTTGTAGAACGGCTGCCCCAGATATGCCGGGCGCCACTTCTGATTCGGATCGATCCGCATGATCTCGTAGCCGAGATCCTTGTCCTTGCCGCGAATATTGGTATAGGTGTGATGGATGTAATTGTGCGAATGCTTCCAGGCCTCCGCGCTGGAAGCGGTGTCCCAGTCCCATACCGAGGAATGAATATCGGGATCGTTCATCCAATCCCATTGGCCGTGCATCACGTTGTGGCCGATCTCCATGTTCTCCAAGATCTTGGCCATACCTAGACACGCGGTGCCCAGCGCCCATGCGGCTTTAGATCGCGAGCCGAGCAACAGCACACGGCCGGCCACCACGATCTGTCGCTCCGCCGAAATCACCGACTTGATGTAGCGGCGGTCGCGATCGCCGAGATCGGCGAACACCTCGTCGTGAATCGCGTCCAGTTCTTTCCCAAGTTTTTCCCGTTCCTGTTCCCCCAGGTGGGCGAACGGGTGTTGGGGGCGTTGCAGAGTAGAAGTCACTGCAGTTCCTTTCGATCAAAGTTCGAGTTCGACGTCGCCTTCGGCGGCATTGATACAGATCCGCACGTCCTGTTCGGTGGGTTCACTGATGTCACCGGAGCGCAGATCACGCAGCTTGCCCGATTTGAGCGTGCCTACGCAGGTGTGGCAGATACCGATTCGACAGCCGAAGGCCAGCTCTAGGCCCGCCTTCTCGCCGGACTCCAAAATCGACGTCCCGCCGTCGCATTCGACTGTCTTGTCACTCTTGAGGAAGGAGACTTCGCCGCCCTCTCCGTCGCCGGCGTCACCGCCGATCTTCGGTTGAAATCGTTCGAAGTGCAGGCGATCTCGATCGCCGTTGTTTTCCCAGTGCTCGATCAGCGCGTCGAGCATTTCTTCCGGTCCGGAACAGAACGCTTCGCGTTCGCGCCAGTCGGGACACTCCTTGTCCAGGTCACCGGGCTCGAGTCGGCCACGATCGCCGGTGAGGCGCACATCGAGCCGCATCTGCTCGTGGCGGCTATCAAGGTCTTCGAGGACGGGCAAAAACATGACCTGCTCACGCGTGCGAGCGGAATGGATGTGGACCACATCGCAGCCCTGGGGGCCCAGTGCCCCGCGATGATCAAGGCTGCGCAGCATGCTCATGATCGGCGTGATGCCGCTGCCGGCGCTGATGAACAGCATCTTGCGCGGCAGCGGTTCGGGCAGCGTGAACACGCCCTCGATCTCACCGAGCCGCACCACCTCGCCGGGCTGGATCTTCTCCACGAGATACGGCGAGACCACCCCGCTGTCCACCTTCTTCGGCGTCACGCTGATCAGACCGTCCTCGGCAGACGGATCCGAGGTCAGCGAGTACGCGCGCCAGTGATAAACGCCGTCGATCACCACCCCGAGCCGGACGTATTGGCCCGGCTTGTGACCGGGCCATTCGTACCCTGGCTGGATCAGAATGCTCGCCGCTTCCGAGCCCTGGGGCTCGACCCGTTCGACCTTGCCCCGCAGCTCTCTCGTCGTCCAGAGCGGGTTGATCATCTCGAGGTAATCGTCGGGCTGCAGCGGGCTGAACAGCCTCCGCACGGCCCGCAGAAACAGCCGTCGACCGCGCGGGACTTGGGGTTGTGCTCCACGTTCCGCCATGCCTACATAGTATACACCTGTACACTCACGTCAACATTGCCGTTGAATCTGCTTGGTGCACAGGCGATTCCAATTGTCTCGTAGCGATCCATAATTGCACACGCGTTCGCCAAACAGATCATGAGATCTGTTTGCCTAGCTGATGTGCACTTTGGAGGGGGCTCCTGTGGACGTGCCCACAGTTTCCGCAGCGCAAACATCGGAAAGCTAGACGACCGTCTAACCGATCGACTCCGGGCCATATACCCTTGACCGGTGCCATCCCCCAAACAGCCGCCGACGCGGCTTGGCTCGATCCCGCGAACGCCGGCGCAGATGCGCACCCTTGGAGCGACGGCCGAGTTGTTCGCCGAACACGGGGTGGGCGCGACGTCCTACCAGATGATCGCCGACGCCATCGGAGTGACCAAAGGCGCTATCTATCACCAGTTCAACACCAAGGACGAGATCATCATCGCCGTGGCGGAGATGGCACTCGCCCCACTCGAAGACGCCCTCGAGGCCGCCGAGGCTCTGGACGGCCGCATCGAGGCCCGCGAACTGCTGCTAAATCTGGTCGTCGAGCACGCCGTGGAACACCGCCGCGGGGCCAAGACACTTCAGTTCGATCCGGTGATAGTCCGGCTATTGTCCGAGCACGAACCATTTCAGCGCTTCATCGAGCGGCTCTACGGAAAGCTGGTCGGCGACGATCCCGGGCC
The DNA here is from genome assembly GCA_963758775.1 of uncultured Actinomycetota bacterium. Taxonomy (GTDB): domain Bacteria; phylum Actinomycetota; class Actinomycetes; order Mycobacteriales; family Mycobacteriaceae; genus Mycobacterium. Next base: position 636,587 of record CAVWWU010000002.1, on the reverse strand, counting down.
CGATGCGCAGGTACGGCTGGCCGCCCTGACGTGCGTCGTCGGCGGCACTGTCTCCCATCCCCTCGTCGCGGACCTGGACGACGACACGTTGCGCACCCAACTGCTCGAGATGGCGCGGCGGATCGTTGGCCTGCCGGAGGCGGTTTCGCCGCGCCGCAGGGCCCGAAACACCAACCGCGCCTCCGCATAACCGGGCCGTCGTCGGGCCTGGCTGCCCGGCTCGAGGTGCGCAGTCGCCCGCGTGGGACGGCGCGTCGACGTACGGACGCACGCTCGCGGGTGCTGGGCTGGCCCTAGCCGCTCTTGAGGCGGATCTTCCAGCGCACGAAGCCGAGATAGCAGATGCTGATGAAGGCCAGCATCGCCATGTCGAACCACCACGCGCCGGGAGTGTGGCGCCAGTGTGAATCGTGCGGTGTCTGCGGGACCTTGTCCTGCAAGTCCAGCACGTCGACGGTGGAGGCTGACGCCGCGTAACCCCATCTCGCCGGTGTGGCCCAAGACATTTGGTCCAGGCCGGTACGCGCGGTGACCGGAATCAAACCCCCGGAGAAGACCAGCTGCGACATCACCGCCACAACCAGCAGCGGCATGATCTGTTCGTTGGACCGAGCCAGCGAGGACAACAACAACCCGAGCATGGCCGAGGCGACGGTGGTGGCGGCGATGTCGACGAATAGCTCGAAATCGGGACTGCCCAACGCGACCGCACCCTGAGTCGGGCTGCCCTTGCCGAGGATCGCGATGACGGTCACGATCGCCGACTGCACGACGGCGAACACGGTGTAGACGCAGATCTTTGCCAGCAGGTAGGCGCTGGTGGACAGGCCGACCGCCTGTTCGCGCAGGAAGATAGCGCGCTCGCCGATGAGATCTCGAACGGTCAGCGCGGTCCCCATGAAGACCGCGCCGACGTTGAGCAACACCAGGATCTGCGCCGGCTCGGTGGGCGCGTCACCGAGCGGGCTCGGCCTGCCGAAGCCGACATCGCCGGGCACCGACATCGACAGCGAACCCATGATGAATGGCAGCAGCGCCAGGAAGAAGAAGTAGCCGCGGTCGGAGACGATCAACCGGACCTGTCGTCGGGCGATGGTGGAGAACTGCCGGAGCAGGCTCGTGTGGACCGGCTCCCCGAGCTCGGCGGGCTCCTCCACGGGTGGAGGCGGCGGCTGCGGGCCGGTGCGCGCCAGGTACCGGGCCTTCGCCGCGTCCGGGTCGTCGGCGACCGAGCTGAAGATGTCGGCCCAGTTCGTCGTCCCCATCGCCGGACCGAGCTGGCTCGGCGGCCCGCAAAACGCGGTCTTGCCGCCGGGGGCCAGAAGCAGCACCTGGTCGCAGACATCCAGGTAGGTCAGCGAGTGGGTGACCACCAGCACCACGCGGCCCGCGTCGGCCAACTGGCGCAACATGGTCATGACCTGCCGGTCCAGCGCCGGATCCAGACCGGACGTCGGCTCGTCGAGGATGAGCAGCGAAGGCCCGGTAAGCAGCTCCAACGCCACGGATGCGCGCTTACGCTGCCCGCCGGACAGCTTGTCGACCCGTTTCTCCAGGTGCTGGGTCATCTCGAGTTCCTCGAGGACGCGGGCTACCACTTCTTCACGGTCGGCCTTGGTGGTGTCGGGCGGCAGCCGCAGTTCGGCGGCATACATCAGCGCCTGCTTCACCGTCAGTTGGCCGTGCACCACGTCGTCCTGGGGCACCATCCCGATCCTGCTGCGCAGCGAGGCGTACTCGGCGTGAATGTTGTGCCCCTCGAACACCACCGTGCCGGTGCTCGGTTGGGTGTAGCCGGCCACCAGCCTGGCGAAGGTCGACTTGCCGGCACCCGACGGGCCGATGACGGCCGTCAGCATGCCCGGTCGCGCGATCAGCGAGATGTCGTCCAGCAGCTTGCGGTTGTCGATCGACCACGCCACCCCGCGCACGTCCAGACCGCCCGTGCCGGTCGCCGCCGCGGTCTCCTGGCGTCGGGCCAGTGTGCCGTGGGAAAAGACGAGGTCGACGTTGCCGATCGTGACGACGTCGCCCTCACGCAGCAGCGCCTGCTCGACCCTGGTGCCATTGACGAAGGTGCCGTTGATGCTCTTGTTGTCGACGATCTCGGTGCCGTTGGGTGTCGGCACCAGGCTGGCGTGATGGCGCCCGGCCAGCACGTCCGGAATGACGATGTCGTTGTCGTTGGCCCGACCGACCTTGATGGCACCCGGCGCATCCGATCCCGGCGCCCGACCCGGCCGCAGGATCTTCATCATCGACGTCGCCAGATCGCCGCCCTGGCGCGCCGGAGCCTGCGCCGCGGGTCCCGCCGGCGTTGGCGTGGGCGGCCGGTAGATCTGTGGTGCCGGTTGGGGCGCCCCGATGGGTTGCGAACCGCTGGCGCCCGGGTAGCGCGCCTGCGGCGCGCTCGGCGGGTGGGCCGGCTGCGGGCCGCTGGGCTGCGGGCCGCTCGGCGGGTACGCTGGTGGCATCCGTGATGTCGGCGCGGACTGCTGCGGGTGTGCCGGACGGGACGGGTCCAGGTGGGGCGGTGTGGACTGCACGCCGGTCGCGGTGGCCAGCGGTATTGATGTCGTCAGCGGGGGCCGTCCGACCGAGCCCTGATGGCGACCGACCTCGAAGGTCAGCAGCGGACCGTCGGGGTTGCCGATGTTGATCCGCTGGCCGTCCTGGATGTCGACGTAGGGCACGCGTCGGTTGTTGACGTACATCCCGTTGAGGCTGCCGTTGTCGATCGCAACCCATCGGCCCTGGTCGAATCGCACGATCAGGTGCGCTCGGGAGATCAACGGATGCCCGACGCGAACGTCGGCTCTCAGGTCACGCCCGATGACGACGTCGTTGCCTGCTGCGAAGGTGCGCTCCGATGCGTCATACCGCACGGTCAGCACTGGTGGGGCTGATGTGCTCACGGGCACCAACTGTATCGGGAATGCGGCCGACTGCGGGGCAAGTCGATGACACGGTTTAGCGTCACTGCTGGCTGACAGCGTTGTTGCGCTGCCGTGTTTCCGCGGGTCCGGACTGTAAAGGCTCTGTCAAACTCCCGTAAAAACCCTTCGGCAGCCTCGCGCATGCGCGACGGACTGCGTAGCTTTTGAGATGAGCCGGTCGCATCGCCGCCGTTCCGGACAACATCACTCGTACAGGAACACGCCATGCACAACGTTGAGACGCTCCTTCGCCAAGAGTTGCGCGACTATGCAGTGGAGTTGCGGCAGCTGGCCTACACGCTGCCCAATGGGATTGGCGAGCACAACCTGTTGCAATTGTCGGACCGGATGCGCGCTGCCGCGGAATTGGTGGACCGCAAGGGCGCCTGACGGTTCCCGAAACCCTCCGGGCTGCAGCCTCTTTCAAGCCCGTGTCATCCCGTTCGCGCTGATCTTGTTCGCGTGATTGGTGTTTCGCCAGAGCTCGAATTTCAGCTGACTGTCACCGGGATTCCGTTGAGCACACCGTTGCCCGACGGCTCATCGATGAACAGTGGTGGCGACAGCGCATTGGTGTTCGCCCCTGGTGAGCCGTTGGCCACCGACATGCGGGTGCCCGGCTTGCCATGACCCCAGCCGTGCGGCATCGACACCACCCCGGGCTTGATCGCGTCGGTGACCTCGACGGGCACGCTGATCTCGCCGGCCTCTGACTTCACCGTGACGACGTCACCGTCGCCGATTCCGCAATAGGCCGCATCGTCGGGGTGGATCAGCAGCGTGCACCGGTCCCTGCCCTTCATCAGCGCGGGGACGTTGTGCAGCCAGGTGTTGTTCGAGCGCAGGTGTCTGCGGCTGACCAGGACCAGCGGCTCGGCCGGCCGCTCCAGTCGCGCGGCCAGCCGCGGCAGGTCATCGAGCAGATACTGCGGGGCCAGCCGGATCTTCTTGTCGGCGGTGCCGAGCAGGTCAGGCAGCTGCGGCACCATCGGCCCGAAGTCGATTCCGTTCGGGTTGGCCTTGAGCATGTCCAAGGTGAGCCCGCCCGGGTTCGTCCCGTACCGGTCGCCGAACGGTCCGGTGCGCAGGGTGAGGTCCAGCATCCGCTCGGGACCGCCTTCGCGGTAGAGCTTGCGGATCTCCGCGCCGTCGACGCCCTGGGTGAAGGCCAGATAGTCGAAGAAACCGTCGTCGATCGCCGCGACGTCGACGTCTTCGGCCGGCGTGCCTGTGCACAGGCCGGTCAGCCGGATCAGGATCTCCCACTCGTGCGGGCGGTCCCCCGGGTCGAATATCGGAGCCGAGTAATTCGCGATGCTGCGGATCGCGAACAGCAGGATCAGGTCGTCGTGGTGGGGCTGCTCCAGCGGCGACAGCCCCGGCAGGATGACGTCGGCGTGCCGCGTCGTCTCGTTGAGCCAAAGGTCAACGGAGATCATCGCTTCCAGCATCGGCAGGACCTCGTCGAGCTTGTCGCCGCCGGGCGTGGAGAGCACCGGGTTGCCCGCGACGGTGATCAACGCCTTGAGTTGCCCGTCGCCCGGTGTAGCGATCTCCTCGGCCATGCACGACACCGGTGCCTGCCCGAGGACCTCCTTGGCCCCGCGCACGCGGGTATGCCAGCGGCCGAAGTCGGCGACGCCGCCCTCCAGGCCGGGCAGCGGCTGCGTGGTGATGGACCAAGCCGCCGGCCTGGGGAACATGGCGCCGCCGGGCGTATCGAAGTGGCCCGTCAGGATGTTGATGACGTCGACCAGCCAGCTGGCCAGGCTGCCAAACTCCTGATTGCACAGGCCAATTCGACCGTATACCACCGACTTCTCGGTCCGGGCGAGTTCTCGGGCCAGCTCTCGGATACGGTCTTCGTCGATGCCGGTGACCGCACTGACCCGCTGCGGCGGCCAATCCGCGGCGACCCGGCGCATGGTCTCGACGCCGTCGACATGGGGCCCCGGGTTGACGAGACCCTCCTCGAACAGGGTGTGCGCGACGGCCAGCAACAGCGCCGCGTCGGTGCCCGGCACGATCGGTAGCCACTCGTCGGCGCGCTCGGCGGTCTGGGTGCGCACCGGGTCGATCACGATCACCTTGCCGCGTCTGCGAATCGCGTCAATCAGACCCATCACGTTGGGTGCGGCCAGCAGCGAACCCTGCGACGCGGCCGGGTTGGCGCCCATGATGACCAGCAGGTCGGTGCGTTCGATGTCGGGCACCGGGAAGTTCCACCACAGGCCGTACATCAGGTGCGACGACAGGTTCTTCGGCCACTGGTCGACAGTCCCGGGCGAATAGGTGACCGGCATCCCCGACATGCCCAGCAGAATGCCCGCGTAGCGGGCCAGGGAGAACGAGTGCGCCAGCGGGTTTCCGGTGTACGCGGTGACGGCGCCGATCCCGTACTTGTCGATCACCGGGGCCAGCAACTCGGTACAGCGGCGAAACGCCTTGTCCCAGCTGACTTCCTGCCAGCGGCCGTCCACCTTGATCAGCGGGCTGCGGATTCGGTCGGGGTCGTCGTGCAGCGCGGCCAGCGACACCCCCTTGGGGCAGAGGTGCCCGCGGCTCCACACATCGTCGCGGTTGCCCCGGATGCTGGTGACCCGGCCGTCCTCGACGCGAATATCCAAACCGCACATGGCTTCACACAGCGGGCACGTGCGCAGATGCCTGCCGGATTCGACCGTACTCATTCGCCCACCTTATTCCGCTACCGTGCGTATCGGAAGTGGGCATAATTCGACGAGAACACAGGTGAAGGCGGGTCTGGGAGGAGGTTGCCGTGATCGGTCCCCTGTTGGCCGACCGGGTCGCGGTGGTGACCGGCGGCGGTGGCGGCATCGGTGCCGCGACGTCGAAGCTGTTCGCGCAGCACGGTGCTCAGGTGGTCATCGCCGACGTCGACACCGAGCGCGCTCATCGCTGCGCCCACGAGATCACCGAGTCCGGCGGGTCGGCCCGGGCGGTCGTCACCGACGTGCGCGACGACGGTCAAGTCGCCGCCCTTGCCCGATCGGTGCTGGATCACTACGGCCGGGTGGACGCGCTGGTGAACAACGTCGGGCACTGGGTGCGGCACCCGGGCAACTTCGCCACCACCGACCCGCAGCTGTGGGACGAGCTCTACCGGGTCAACTTGCACCACGTCTTCCTCGTCACCCGCGCGTTTCTGCCGGCGATGATCGATCGGCACGCCGGCGCCATCGTCAATGTCTCGTCCGTCGAAGGTTTGCGCGGCTACCCGGAGGATCCGGTCTACGCCGCGTTCAAGGCGGCGGTCATCCACTTCACCCGCAGCCTGGCGGTCCAGGTGGGCCGCGACGGGGTGCGGGTCAACGCGATCGGCCCCGATGTCACCGAGTCGCTTCAGGTGCCCTACTCGCAGTGGCTGTCCGCCGAGGAGCAGGCGAGGTGGCCGCAGTGGGTTCCGGTCGGGCGGATGGGCCTGCCCGAAGACCAGGCCCGCGTGATCCTGTTCCTGGCCTCGGACCTGTCGGGGTTCGTCACCGGCCACACCATCCCGACGGACGGCGGCACCGGCGCGGCGGGCGGATGGTTTCGCACCTCGCGCCGACCTGATCGGGATTGGACGAATCGGCCGGCCTCACCCTGAACGTTGTGCCACAGCGGTTTAGCCCCGCCCCGGGTCGGGCAATCGGCCAACGTGGATAGCGACAACTACGGCGAGATGCTGGAGCCGAGCGAGAGCCTGGACTCCGACGAGGTGCGCAACGACGACGGCGATGAGAACGTCGATCCGCCCGAAAGGTGGATCGACGTCCGCGAGAACGAGTCCCTCGACGCGAAGCTGGCAGCGGAGACTTCCGAGGAGACGGACGACGACGGGCCGTCCCGGGAGGCACACGACTCCGATGCGGGCGGTGCGCTCGACGTCGTCAGCGACGACGAGCTGGACCGCATTGACCCGACCCGGCACGGCCGGGAACGCGGCCAAATCGATGGGACGCCCGAGGACGGCGACTCGTTTTACAACGTCGAATCATGACCACGCGCAGGGCAATTCGCATTCACGATCGTGACGGAATCGTTATCGTCCGGCCGATCGGGACCTCTGGGCGGCACGGCGATTGCACTTTTTGATCGCGTCGACGAGTTCGGATTTGGTCATGGTGGACCGGCCCCGTACGTCGAGTCGACGCGCAATCTCGAGCAGGTGCTTCTTGCTGGCGTTCGCGTCCACGCCTTCGGCCGTCGGCAGCGGGTTGTGCAGCCCGCCGCGTTCGGCGTGTTCGTCGGACGGGCCCTGCTGCTCTTTGGCTTCCCAGTGGTCGCCGACCTTCTCGAAACTGTGCTTGACGGCTGCGTAGGCGACGCGATGTGCGCGCTCCGCACTGGCGTATTGCTCGACGGCCGCATCGTGCGCTTTGGCAAAAGTGCGCTGCGCCTTGCCGCTGGAACGACGCAGCGTGCTGGGCAGCTCGTCCTTCTTCGCCGCGCCGCTCTTGGTTGTCTTGGGCATGGGAGCACCTCGAAAGGGTGGGCTGCTGCGAATGGTTATCGAGCAGCGCGATCGAGCTTGAGGAGCCCTTCGATGGCCTTGTCGAACTCTCCACTGTCGAACGCGTCCAGCGTGCCCAGCACGGCCTCGAGCGCCCCGCGCAGGCGCCGAACTTCCTCGTAGGCCTGCAGGTGGGAGTTGATGAGCTGGCGTTCGAAGATCGGCGGCGGGCCGACTTGGCGCCAGTGCTTCAGTGTGGCTTCGTTGATCACTGTTAGACCCCTGTGTAACTAACTCCCCCGAAACGGCTGGCTGCGGGTGGTCAATCCATCCCGAGCTGGCACCCGCTAACCATTGGAGGGTGCTTACCCGCAGAAGGAGCAGCTAAAACCACATTTCAGTTAATTAGTCGGACGTCACGTCCGTCGATTGGTGCCGTCGGCTCGGGGGTATCCGGTGCGTCATGAGAACAGCGGCTCCGCGTAGCCGGGCGACGGACGACGGGAGGCGAATGTGCGACTTCGGCGCAGTGCATTGACCGAGCCGGGAATCGCGCGCAAGCGCCGCGGCAAGGGCTTCGCGTACTACGGTGCCGACGGCGAACTCCTGACCGACGGCGACACCGTCGAGCGGATCAAGGCGCTGGTCATTCCGCCCGCCTGGAAGAGGGTGTGGATCTCCCCGCAGGCCAACGGCCACATCCAGGCCGTCGGCACTGACGCGGCGGGTCGGCGGCAGTACCTCTACCACCCCGCCTGGCAGGCGGAGCGCGCCGAGCAGAAATTCGACCGCGTCCTGGAGATGTCGACCGGGTTGCCGGCGTGGCGGGACAGCATCGCGCGCGACCTGGCCGGCCGCGGCCTGACCCGGGAACGCGTGCTCGCGGTGGCACTACGACTGCTGGATCGCGGCTACTTCCGCGCCGGAGGCGAGCAGTACGCCGAGGAAAACGAGTCCTACGGGATCGCGACGCTGCTGTGTGAGCACGTCACGGTGCGCCGCGACGCGGTGGAATTCGACTACCCCGCCAAGAGCGGCGTGCGGCGCACCGTGGAGGTCGAGGACCCCGACGTGGTGCGGGCGGTGCGGTCGCTGACGCGTCGCACGGAAGGCGGTGACCGGCTTCTGGTGTGCCGCAAGGGCTCTGACTGGGTGAACATCCAGGCCGACGATCTGAACGCCCGGTTCAAGGAGGTCGTCGGCGACGACTACACCGTCAAGGACTTGCGGACCTGGCACGGCACGGTGCTGGCCGCTGCCGCGTTCGTCGACGCGGACCCGGCCGTCTCCCAGCGGGTGGCCAAGCGTGTCGAGGCCGCCGTCATGAAAGAGGTCGCCGAGGGGCTGGGCAACACCCCGGCCGTCGCGCGTGGTTCCTATGTCGATCCGCGCGTCGTCGCGGGCTACGAGCAGGGCATGACGATCGCCACGGCGGCCCGGCGCGCCGAGCGCGCCCGTCGGCCCGATGCGGCCCAAGAAATCTTGGAGAAAGCCACCCGCATGCTGATCCGCCGAGTTGCCAAGGGTGACAACGCGTCCGCGCAGCCGGTGCTCGCCAAGACCGCGTAGGTGTGCCCCGGTCGTTGATGGGACCAGCCCGGTAGCGCACGATGGGCGGATGGAATCCGGCCCTACCCGCGTGGCGGTCTACCTCGATTTCGACAACATCGTGATCTCGCGGTACGACCAGGTGCACGGGCGCAGCTCCTTTCACAAAGACAAAGCCAAAGGGCTCGACGACGAGCGGCTCAGGGCCGCGACCGTCGACGTCGGCGCGGTCATCGATTTCGCCTCGTCCTTCGGCACTCTCGTGCTCACTCGCGCCTACGCGGACTGGTCAGCCGACGTCAACGCCGCCTACCACGGTCAGCTCGTCGGCCGCGCGGTCGATCTGGTGCAACTGTTCCCGGCATCCGGTTACAGCAAGAACGGCGCGGACATCCGGTTGGCTGTCGATGCCGTCGAGGACATGTTCCGGCTGCCCGACCTGACCCACGTGGTCATCGTCGGCGGGGACTCGGACTACATCGCGCTTGCCCAGCGGTGCAAGCGCCTCGGCCGCTACGTCGTCGGGATCGGGGTGGCCGGTGCCAGCAGCCGGTCCCTGGCCGCGGCGTGCGACGAGTTCGTCACCTACGACGCACTACCGGGCATCCCCACCGCGGGGCCGGCCCCGAAAGCCACCAAACGCACCCGGCGCTCGACGGACTCCGCGCCTGACGACGAGCCCGCTCCCGCCGACCCGCAGGCCGCCGCCACCGGCCTGCTCGAGCGGGCGTTGCGGATCGGCCAGGAGAAAGAGGACGCCGACTGGCTGCACAACTCCGAAGTCAAAGCCCAGATGAAGCGCATGGACCCGTCGTTCAGCGAAAAGTCCCTGGGGTTCAAGTCATTCAGCGATTTCCTGCGTTCGCGCAGCGATCTCGTGGACCTCGACGAAAGCAGCACGACGCGCATGGTGCGGCTGCACAGCGACGCCAATTCATAGGAGATCACGGCGGTGGAGCTATGGCAATTGGTTGCCAGAGAACACATTCGGGACACGCTTGCCCGCTACAACTGGTCGGGTGATTCGGGCCGGATCGACGGTCTCGCCGACACGTTCTGTACCGACGGGGTACTCGAGATACGCGGATCGGAACCGCTGCGCGGCCGCTCCGCCATCACCGCCTTCCTCGGTAACGTCACCGGCAACGTCGCGGCCGGCACCGGCAGCGTGGACGTCAAACCCATTGTCCGGCACAACCTCACCAACGTGCTGTTCACCGAGCTGAGGCCCGAGGCGGCGCGCGTCTCGTCGTACTTCACCGTGGTCACCCACATCGGGCTCGACCATTACGGCCGCTACCGCGACGTCCTGGTGCCCGACGGCGACGCCTGGCTGATCAAACACCGCAAGGTGTCGACCGACTGGGCTGCGCCTAATTCGGCGATGGCTCGTCAGCCACCGGCTCAGGGTCGGCGATGATAAACCGGCTCAACTCCCGGCGCGACCTGATCTCGAGCTTGGCGAACGCATTGCGCAGGTGAGAGTTCACCGTGTGCGGTGACAGGTAAAGGCGTTGCGCTACTTCGCGATTCGTCGCACCGCCGGCCACCAGGTGGACGACCCTGAGCTCACTGTCGGTGAGGCTGTCTATTCCGGTCTGCGGGCGTGGTTTCCCGACCACGCGCCGTGAGATTCCGTACGTGCGAAGGACTTGGCCGACCCGCTGGGCATCAGTGGTCGCACCGCAGCGCATATAGGTTTCGAACGCGGCGTTGAGCTCGTCGAGGCTCTCCGCGGTGCGATTGGCGCGAGCAAGTTCGGTGCCCGCGTCCTCGGCGGCGGCGGCGTGCAGCAGTGGCCTGCACAACTCGCTCAGCGTTTTGGCCGCCGCGACCAGGGCGTCGGGGTCACGCTCGAGAATGGCCCGCGCGTGCTGGGCCACCGCGTTGAACAAGGGCGACCCCGGCTCCTCTCGGGTCAGCACCTTCGCGGCGCGCAGCACCTCCGCGCGTAATCCGGCGTCACCACCGGCGGCTGCGACCCGTGCCGCCAGCACGATGTTGTCGAGGCAGGTGGCCCACAGCGGAGTCTGCATGAGCGGGAAGTCGTCGGTGAGCCATCGCTGCGCTTCCTCAATGTCGCCGCGCTGCCACGCCATGTGCGCCAAAGCCGCCATGGCTTCGCGTCGATGGCCGGGGCCTCCCGCCGCATACGCGTCCCGGGCCTGGATGGCGGTCTCGCGCAGCAACGAGCGGTCGTTGGTGTGGGCGGCGACCCGGGCCAGGACCATCAGGCCGACCCGTCCTCCGATGCGCGTCCAGGTCATGCGCTCCTGCGCGGGGAGCGACTCAACGGTATCCCGCGCCGTCCCCAAGCGGCCCGCGGCCAGATGTACCAGCGCCTGTATCTGGGTGAGCAGCTGGACCGCCATGTGGTTGCGTTGGGTGCGGGCCTGCCGCAAGCTGTCGGACAGGCTGGTGGCGGCGCCGTCGACCTCGCCCAGGGTGAGAAGAACGATGGCGCGGTTGATCGCCGCCAGGTGCTGTACGGGGCCGGGCTCGACGCTGCGGGTGACGATGGCGAGGCGCTCGAGGGATTGCTCGGCCCGCGCGGCGTACCCGTCGGCGGAGTCCGCAATGGCCGCCGAAACATCGGCGAGCACTTTCGTCAGCGTGTCCTCCGTTGACGCCGCGGCGTCCAGCGCTTCGTCGACGGCGCGGCGGACATCGCCGGTTTGGCCGTCCATCGCCAGGTTGTAAGCCAGCCAGCCCAGGTGCCGCGTCCGGGTGAGGTCGTTGATGCTGCCCAACTCCAGCGCCCTCCGGTTTTCCTCGGCGCGTTGGCCGGACGGGCGCGGCGACAGCATGGACAAGCCGAGCCGGATGTCGGCCTCTTCTTGTGGCGAGAGGTGATCGGAAAGGGTTGCCGAGGCCAGTTGTTGGGCTTCGCCGTAACGCATGGCCTGGTTGAGCAGCACGACCGTTTCGGCAACCAGCGGACCGCGCGCCCGATGCTGCCAGGGCAGCAATTGCAGGGCCCGTTTGCTGATGTCGGCCGCGGTTGACGGGTCGGATGCGGCAAGCGACTGCGCGGCCTGCCGCAGCGCGCGGATCGCCGCCCTGTCGCCGACTTCGGCGCTGCGCGCGAGCTGGATCGCCACCTCCGCCGGAGGGGCGCCGCCGTCGAGGAGAACGGTCACGACGTCACGCTCCATCGCCCGTCGCAGCGATTGCGGTATCGATTGCCGGGTGGCTTGGCGCACCAGCTCATGCCGGAAGCGCAGCCCGTCATCATCCTCGGTGAGCAGGTCGGCACGTACTGCCTCCTCCACCGCTGAGATCAGCCCGATCGCGCGGCGTTCGAGCAACTCGGCCAGCAGCCCCGCCGAAAAGCTCTCCGGCAGAACGGAAGCCACCTGCACCACACGGCGCGCCTCCGCAGACAAGCGGTCCAGCCGCTCCAGCATGGTGGCGACGAGCCGCGCCGGGAGCTGCCGCCCCCTGACGCCGGCGCGCCCGCGCGCCATGCTGATGCGATCTTCTTCTTGCAGCCCCTGAATCAGCTCCATCACCAGGAACGGGTTGCCGTGCGCCTTCTCGGCGAGACTGAGCAGCGCGGCATCCGCCTCCACGCGCAGCACGTCGGCGACCATGTCGGCTACCGCGAACGGTTCGATCGGCCCCAACCGCAGCAGCCGGGCGCCGTCGCGTTCCAGCTGATTGACCGTCGAGGCGACGGCCGGCCCAACGCCCCCGGCGCGGGTGGCCAGCACCCACAACACCGGGGCGCCGGCCAGGCCCGTCGTCAACGACCGCACAGCCAGCAGCGTCGCGTGATCCGCCCAGTGGAAGTCGTCGAGCAAGATCTGGATCGGCGTCGTCATCGCGGCCGTACCAATCGCGGCCTGCAGATCATTCACCACCAGGTAACGCAGGTCGGCGGAGTGGACGCGGCGCAGCGTCGAGACGTGGCCGATCGGCGGATCCGCGCGCAGGGTCGCCGTGAGCAACGGGGAAAACGGAGCGGTCTGCTGATACTCGAGGGACTGGCCGAACAACGGCCGTACACCCTTGTCGGCGCGCACCGCAAACTCCTGCAGGAGCCGGGTCTTGCCGATGCCGGGCGGGCCCTCGACGACGACGACACCTCCGCGACGCTTCGCCAGGGCGCTGTTGAACTCGCGAACTACCGTGAGTTCTTCATCGCGACCGCGAATCGGCGATGCCACGAGCGACCTTTCAGACGAATTGATGACGACCAGCGCTGTCGAGTATGGGAGTGAGCGGCAGGCCTTCGAGTCCGCCAATGGCCAGTCGTCGTGACTGGCATGCGTGTAACTTCGACCTATGCGGACGGGGGTCCTGGCACGGCGATGCGAGCCGTCGGGCTGATTGGCCGGCACGCCGAGACGCGTGCGCTGACCGACCTTGTCGACGATGTCCGGGCCGGTCAGAGCCGGGTTTTGGTGGTGCGCGGAGAGTGCGGCCTGGGCAAAACAGCACTGCTGAACTGGGTCGTTGAGCAGGCCGGCGACTGTCAGGTGCTGCGTGCGGCCGGGGTCGAGGCCGAGATGGAGCTCGCGTTCGCCGGCCTGCATCAGCTGCTCGCGCCCGTCCTGTCCCGGCTGGAGAACCTCCCGTCGCCGCAGCGCGACGCGCTACAGATGGCCTTCGGTTTCCGTGCGGGCGCCGCGCCCGATCGATTCTTCATCGCCCTGGCCGTGCTGAGCCTGCTGGCCGACACGGCAAAGCAGCAGCCTCTGCTTTGCCTGATCGACGACGAGCAGTGGCTCGACCGCGCGTCGGCGCAGGCGCTGGCCTTTGTAGCCCGGCGCCTTGGCGAGGAATCGGTGGGTCTGATCTTTGCCACCGAGGTCGCCACCGAGGAGCTGTCCGGCCTACCCGAACTGCACCTAGCCGGTCTGCCGACAGCGGATGCGCGTGCGCTGCTGGACCGGGCCCTGACCACGCCGCTGGATCCGGTGATCCGCGAGCAGATCCTGACCGAGAGTCGCGGCAACCCCCTGGCGCTGCTGGAGCTGCCGTGCGGCACAACGCCGGCCCAGCTGGCGGGCGGGTTCGCGTTGCCGGCCATGCCGTTGACGGGCCGCCTCGAGGACAGCTTCATGCGGCGCTTCGAGGCGTTGCCGCCCGCGACCAAGGAGATCCTGCAGCTGGCCGCCGCCGATCCGGTCGGTGAACCGTCGGTGCGGTGGAACGCCGCCGCGCGGCTGGGGCTGGACCCCGGGGCCGCGACGCCGGCCATCGACGCGGGGCTGATCGACTTCGGCACCCGGGTGCAGTTCCGTCATCCGCTGATCCGCTCCGTCGTCTACCGGTCAACGCCGGTGGCGGAGAAGCGGAAGATCCACCGCGCGTTGGCCGAGGCCACCGACCCGCGGGTGGATCCCGACCGTCGGGCCTGGCATTGCGCCCAGGCCGCGGCCGGGCCCGACGAGGCCGTCGCCGCCGAACTCGAAGGTTCCGCCGCGCGGGCTCTCGCGCGCGGCGGTGTGGCCGCCGGGGCGGCTTTTCTGGAACTGGCGGCGGCGCTGACAGCGGCGCCGGATCGTCGGGCCACGCGAATGCTGGCCGCGGCCAAGGCCAAACGCGATGCCGGCGCCCTGGACGCCGCCCTCGGCCTGTTGGTGCGGGCCGAAGCCGGGCCTATCGACCCGTTGCAGGCCGCAGAGGTCGACTACCTGCGCGGTGAGATCGCCTTCGACCAATTGCGGGTGCGCGAAGCGGCGCAACTGCTGCAGAGTGCGGCCGGACGCTTTGAATCGTTGTGCGCCGAGCTGTCTCGCGAGGCGCGGCTGCGCGCGTTGGACGCCGCGATGTGGTTGGCGGGTCCGGATGGCCCGGACCACGGCAGCATTCTGGCGACGGCTACGGCTGCCGCCGCCGGACCGCCGAGCCCGCGGCCGCCGCGCGCGGTCGACGTGCTGCTGGATGCGTTCGTCGCCCGATACACCGAGAGCTACGCGGCCGCGGCGCCGCTGTTCAATCGCGCGATCGAGATGCTGCTCACCGCGGATGTCGTTGCCGGCCAGCCCGATAGCTGGCTGCCCATCACCCGCTCCAAGATGGGCGCGACCCTGGCCGCCGAAGTGTGGGACGCCGAATCCTGGTATGCATTGGCGTTGCGGGAGACGCAATTCGACCGCACCACCGGCGCCCCCATCCATCTGCAGTTCGCGCTGCACTACCTCGCCTGGACGTTGTTGCTGCGCGGCGAATTCGACAAGGCGGCCGCCGTCGTCGACGAGGATTGCGCGACCGCGGCCGCGACGGGCAACCCGCCGTTGAGGTTCAGCAGATTGCTGCTCGCGGCCTGGCGCGGCCAGCGCGAGCAGGCCTGTGAGTTGATCGAGGAGACCATCGCGACCGCCGAGGCCGGGGGCAAGTGCAAGGTCGCCGATTTCGCCGCCTACGGACGCGCGGTGCTCACCAACGGATTCGGCCGTCACGCCGACGCGCTGGCCGCCATCAAGCCGGTGTTCGACCACGACCACGTCGGCATGGGGGCGCTCGTCGTGCCGGAGATGGTCGAGGCCGCGTCCCGCATGGGCGAAGTCGAACTCGTTGTCGCGGCACGTGATTGGATGGCGGCGCGGGTGCAGGTGACCCCCACCCCGTGGGCGCTGGGCATCGCAGCGCGTATCGGCGCGCTGCTGAGCACCGATGACGCGGCCGAAAGTCTCTACCGCGAATCGCTCGAGCACCTGGGCCGCACCCACGTCGAACTCGAGTGTGCCCGCGGGCATCTCGTCTACGGCGAATGGTTGCGGCGCCAGAATCGGCGCATCGACGCGCGGGCCGAACTTCGTATCGCCGAGGAGATGTTCTCGGCCATGGGCGCCGAGGCGTTCGCCGACCGGGCTCGCCGCGAGCTACAGGCCACTGGCGAGTCGGCGCGAAAGCGCTCCGCGGCCACCGACACCGAGCTCACGCCGCAGGAGCTCCAGGTCGCTCGGCTCGCGCAGGAAGGTTTGTCCAACAACGAGATTGGCGGACAGCTGTTCATCAGCCCGCGCACGGTCCAGTACCACCTACGCAAGGTCTTCGCCAAGCTGGGTATCCGCTCTCGCAGCGAGCTCGCGCACGTGCTGCCCGCCCGCGCGCCGCGGCTCGAGCCCAGCGCTTGACCCCTCCTACGGCAGCACGGTGTGCATCAACATGACGTCGTAGGCAGACCACAACGACAGGTTGAAGTACAGATCCTTCCCCGACGACCAGGGGTGAATCATCGGCGCGTAGATGCCGCCCGGCATCGACCACGAGCTGACCAGCATCTGCTCGCCGCTCCATGGACCTTCCGGGGACGGCGCGGTCCTGGCCACGACGTCATTGCTGCCGCCGTTGGTGTAGAGCACCAGGTACTGCTTGAGGTAGTCGTTGTATTGCGCTGACATCTCGCCCACCGGCCCCGGGAAAATCGGGGTCGCCTTGCTCGGATCCCCCGGGACCCAGGCGTGCGAATCTGCGTTCCAATACGCGTATTTGGTCGGGTCCGCCACGAAGCGCGGAGGCACGCGCGACAGGAACGCCGGACCACCGCGTCCGGATGGCGTCCCGAACGAATACAGGTAGTTGTCTTTGCCCTTCATGAAGGCGCCCATCTGGAAGTTCTCGTTACCCGGCATGAACCGGCCGCCCGGGACGTTCCCCGCCGACGACGGGCGGATGGAGTTGGGTTGGACCGTCCAGTTCTGACCATTGTCATGCGACAGCGCGATGCCCGAGTAGTTCGTCGACCAGTCGCCATCGCGGAGCCATTCTCGGATGGACATGAAGTTGATGACTTGGGTTCCCCCCAGCGAGATGCCGGACGTCGGAATGAGTCCGGTTTCTTTTGGTGCCACCCTGGGCGTGTTGATGATCTGTTTCGAGAGCCCTGATTGCCATGCCGGCGACCCCGAGTACCTGTCGGAAGCCGACCCGGGCGTGATGTGGATGCCCTTGGACAAGTCATGGTCGGAGCTGCGGAACAGCGTGTTGTATCGCCACTGCTGGCCGTGCACCTTGCAGTAGCCGAACGTGTCACCAAAGGCCATGAGCGCCTGGCGGTTTGCGCCATCGCCGTTGTCCCAGACAACCCCGAGGTCGGTTCCGGAGATGCCGAAGCGCTCGAGAGTGTTGTTCGGGCCGTGCATACCCGTGACCCAGTCGACAAGTGAGGTCGGCGCGCCGCCGATCTGCGCGGGCGCCGGCGGGGGTGCCGGCTGTGCCGCGGGCTGCGGCGCCGGTTGTGGCTGCACGGGGGCCGCATTGGGGGCCAGCTGACCGGCATTCGCCGGCGGTGCGGGGGCCGCTCCACCGGGATTTGGTCCCGGCGGCACGACCTCCGCCTGATGCGTCATCGGCGCGGAGTATTGCGTCCCCGTAGTCGGCTTGAGCAACGAAGAGATCAGCGGCCCCAGCTTGGGTAGCGGTGCGCGGTCGTTCGCGTTCGGTGGCCTGCGCCCCGTCGGCGGCCGGACCACCGGCTGCGGTGCGGGCATGGGCGCCGAGTTGGCTGGGGGGTCGATATTCGCTTCGGCGGCCTCACAGGGCGTAGCGCTGGCAGATGGTGCGAGGCCTATTGCCGCGGTCAGACCGACAGCGGCCGTCGACGCCACAAATACCGACATGATTCGCGGAATCGCCGACAATGTCACACCTTTCCCAATTTCCCAAGTTTCCCTAGCCGCCAATAGCCGCGGCGCCGCCTGATTCGGATTGACGTCGGTAGCTGGCTCATGTGACGATAGTGATCAACGGGGCGCTTGTGACCGGTGAGGCGCGAAAAGGTATGCATCCGAGACCGTGTCGCGACCCATTTGTTCAGCCCCGAGGCAACCAGCGCACTCAGTGTCGTGACCCAGCCACGTTAGGATCCGCCGGTGGCACCGAACCCGCCGTTGGGAGTTCGCTTGCTCGGCTTGGCGAGCCGATTCACCAAACCAGTCTCGGAGTTGACCGACGACGAACTGATCGCCGCGCGCGATCGGTTGAACAGGCTGCGCGCCTCGCGCGTGGCGCGCGTCATCACCGGTATGCCGCATCGCCATGTCGCGATCGACCAACGGGCGCTGCCGCTGGACGACCGCACGTTGTCGATGCGGGTATATCGGCCGTTCCGGTATCAGGAGGCACTGCCCTTGGTAGTGCACTTCCATGGCGGCGGCTTCGCATTGGGCAGTGCGGCGCAGACCGATTGGCTCAATTCCGGTGTCGCTGCGCGGACCCCGGCGCTGGTGGCGTCAGTCGATTACCGCCTTGCTCCGGAGCATCCGTTCCCCGCTTCGACCCAGGACGCATTCGACGCGCTCGATTGGTTGCGCGGCGCGGCGTCGGAGCTGAACATCGCGCCAGGCCCGCCGGCCCTGATGGGTGACAGCGCCGGCGGGAACCTCGCCGCCGTCACCGCCCTGCACGCCCGCGACAACGGGATCGACGTCGCCCTTCAGGTGCTCATCTACCCGGTCGTTGACTTCACGGACGCGATGCTGTCCTACCCGTCGGCGGTCGAAAGCGCCGATCCCATTCTGACGCCCGATTCACTGATCACTTTCCGGCGTATCTGGTTGCAGGACAATGATCCTGACGACCCGCTGGTCTCTCCCCTGTTTGCATCAGACCTGCGTGGTGTCGCGCCCGCCCTGGTGCAGACGGCGCGCTTCGACCCGCTTCGCGATCAAGGTGCGGCGTATGCCGGTCGCCTGCGCGACGCCGGCGCCCTGGCAGCGCTGACCGAATATCCCCACGCCGCACACGCATTCATCGCAACGCCGGGAGCCAACCGCGGCGCCCGGCGCGCCCGCCGGGAGATCGTCGCGCACCTTCAACAGGCCTTCGCGCGTCAGCTGGCCGAGAGCCGATGACCGGCAACGCTCGGCACACTATCCACGTTGTACCGCCAACTCACTCGCGCAAATACCACGCCCAGATCACGTAGGAATCGGAATAATCGGAGCCGGCGGCCCGCCAAGTGCCGCCGCGAGGTCGCGGGGAACGTCGGTCAGGATGTCGGAGAGAAGGCCGCCAACGGGCGTACCGGTGACGATGACGGGAATACCGGTAAGTCCCTCCACCGAGGCGGTGTACGGCGACGCGGCAACGAGAATCCCGTCCAACGGGATATCGAGCGTGGTGGGCAGCCCCAATGCCGAGATCGACAAGGGTAACGTCGATTGGCCGTTGAGGAAGCCATTGGCCATGGCGGCGGGAGCATCCAGGATTGCCGCGGTGGCGCCCAACACGTTGCCCGATTGCACCGCTTGGACAAACGTTGTCGCGCTATGCCCCAACGCGCTGAACGCGTTGATCGGACCGCCGAGCGCGTCCAGAACCAACACAAGCGGCAGCCCCATCGTGTTGTTGATATCTATTTCGCCGCCATTGGCCGAAATGAAGCTCACGGTTGACGTCACGTTGAGGTCGGTGATCGTCTTGAGCACGTTGGTGAAGTTCTGCGACACGTGGCCGGCGATGGACCCGACGGGCAACAGGTTGGTGAAATTCTGCGCCATCTGACCAGGGATCGACAGGATGGGTAGCAGGTCGCCTAACGTGCCCGTCGGTATGACGCTCAGGACGCCGTCCGCGCCCACAGGCGTGCTGAAGCCCGTGAGGAACAGGTTTTGGAAGCCCAACGCGACAGCGTCCACGGCACCGGTGGTGTTGCCCGCCTGAAGGTCGGCGAAGGCGCTTTGGAAGCTGGCCGGCAGGGCGCGCAGCCCGGTGGTGAAATCGTGCGCGGCGGAACCTAGCGACGTGGAAATTGTTTGAACGTAGCCGATTTGGTTGTTGATGGAGTGCGCCACCAGTGCTTCCAAATGGGTAGGCGAAAGCGCGCGCAAGCCGGTTTGGATGTCCCCCGGCAAGTTCCCCAACTCGGTCGGCAGGTTCTCGACGGTGTGAACAAATCCGGTGCCGATCGTCTGCGCGGCGCCCACCTGGTTGGTGATGATCTGCTGCAGCAACGGGTGCGGATTCGCGGCGATCGAACCGCCCAGGACTTTCAGATTGGCCGTGGTATTCGAGAACAGCGATTCATACGGGGCGGCGACGTTGGCGCCAAAGGTGTTGAGGCCGTTGATAAATGATTCGGCATCCGTCTGCAAGGTTTGCGCCGGCACGGCGGCCGCGCTCTGCAGCATCTGGCCCGCGTTGGAGACCTCGCTGCTGAGATATGCCCCCGAGCCAGACTTCATCAAACCCACGAACTCGTCGTGGAAGGCCGCCGCCTTCGCGCTGAGGGCCTGGAATTCTTTGCCGTGGCTGCCGAACAACGCCGCGATCGCAGTCGATACCTCATCAGTGCCCGCGGCCGCAATCGAAGTCGTAGAGGCCGCCGCGGAGGCGTTGGCCTCCCCCAGCGCCGAACCGATACCCGACAGGTCGTGGGCCGCCGCCTCAATGAATTCCGGCGCGACGTTGACGAACGACATCTCTTCCCTCTTCTTCCGGTTTTGCCAAACCGCGAACTAACCCGTGCGGCGAAGGTGCGAATGGCGGAGTCCGGCTCCAATGCCGGCTCGCTGACAAGGGTGACCGGTCGAAGCACCGCGGGACCATCGCACGAAGAGGGATTTTCGAGTGATCCTTAAGCCACAGTCATGCGATCCCTAAGCGGGTCGCTTGATGCCGTCGATGCGAACACCAAAACACAAGGCTTTCAACCTGTGGTGCCTACATCACGGCAGGGTAAGCGGGATAACGGGAGCCGGCGGGCCGCCGAGGGCCGCGGCGAGGTCGGCCGGTAGGTCGGTGAGCAGGAACGGAACAATGCCGCCAATAGGCGTACCGGTGACGAAGAAGCTCGCCCAGGAGACGGCCGGAACGCTGGCGCCGTATTCGGCGGCGGGGACAAGAATCCCGTCCAAGGGAATATCGAGCGTGGTGGGCCACCCGAACACCTCGGTCGACAGGGGCAACGTCGTTTGCCCATTGAGGAAACCGTTCGCGACTTTGGCCGGAGCATCAAGAATGCCCTCGACGGCGCCCATCACATTCCCGGACTGGAAGGCGCTGGTGATCGCATGGGCGCTGGACCCGAGGGCGTTGAGCGCGTTGATCGGACCGCCAAGGGCGTCAAGGGCTAGTACCAGCGGCAGCCCCACGCTGGTGTCGATATCGATTGCGTTGATATTGCCGATAGCGAAACTCACTGTTGAGGTCACGTTCAGATCGGTGACCGTCTTGACCACGTTGGCGAAGTTCTGCGTCACGTGGCCCGCGATGGAACCGGCGGGGAATAGGTTGGCGAAATTCTGCGCCATCTGGCCGGGGATCGACAGAATGGGCAGCAGGTCGCCCAACGCACCCGTCGGCGTGACGGTTACGACGTTCTGTGCGTTGAGGCTTGAGGTGAAGCCCGTCAAGAACAGGTTGCGGAAGCCCGACGCGAGCGCGTTGACCGCACCTGTGGTGTTGCCGTCGGCAAGATATTGCGCGGCGGTCTGCAGGCTGGCCGGCAGGGCGCGCAGTTCGGTGGTGAAGTCGTGGGCGGCGGCCCCCACTGACGTGGAGATCGTCTGCCCGTAGTTGACCTGGTTGTTGACGAAGTGCTGCACCAGTGCTTCCGGATTAACAGTCGACAGCGCGTGTGCGCCGGTCTGGATGTTTGCCGGCAGGTTCGCCACATCGGAACGAAGGTTCCAGACCGTACGGAGTAACCCGGTGTCGATTCTCTGCGCGTAGCCAGCCTGGTTGCCGATTACCTGATGCAGCAACGGTTGCGGGTTAGCAGTGATCGCACTGCCCAGGCTTTGCAGGTTGGCGGAGGTATCGGCGAACAGCGTTCGGTAGGGGCCCGCGACAGTGGCGCCAAAGGTGTTGATCTCGTGGGCAATTGACCCGACTTCACTCCCCAGCAGCTGTTCGACGTTGGCCACCTCGGAGCCGGCGTATGCGCCCGCAGCAGACTTCAGCACGCCGACGAACTCGTCGTGGAAGGCAGCCGCTTTCGCGCTGAGGGCTTGGAATTGCTGACCGTGGCTACCGAACAGTTCCGCGATCGCGACCGAAACCTCGTCGGTGCCCGCAGCCGCAATGGAAGTCGTGGGCCCCGCGGCGAAGTTGGTGGCTTCGCCCAGCGTCGAGCCGATGCCCGACAAATCGTGGGCGGCCGCCTCGATCAACTCGGGCGCGGCAGTAACGAACGACATCTTTTCCCTCTTATTTCCTGTCTCGGCCAAAGCCGCGCATTGCGGCACGCCAGGCAAACCGCGAGCGAACGCTTACAGCGAGAATGCAAATGGCGGAGTCCGGCTTCGATGCCGGCTCGTGACAAGGGTGACTGTTCTGCCTGCCGTGGGGCTATCGCACGAATGCTGATGTTTAAGCCGCGTTAATGCGGTGCTTAAGCGCTTTAAGAGGACGTGACGACGATCGATTCCTCGCCCGTTCGCCACGCCGTCACAAAGGTGGCGGTGGGGACCTGCTCGTCAGCGTGGTCGGCGCCGGGGTCGTTGAGGTGCACGGTGTCCTTGTTGGTGTCGATCCCGGTGACGACGAGGTAGTGGTCGGCCTTGGTGCGCTGGTCGCTGGTGTTCCAGATGACCGCCGAGTTGACCCAGGCGATGACCTTGCGGTTGCCGGCGAGGTCCTGCTGCACCGCCGGCATCCCGGTCTGCTCGGGATGGCCCTTCGTCCAGGCCATCACCGATTTGATGCCGTAGTGGTCGAGCAGCACGACGAGGTCCGCCATTTCGACGCCGCCGTTGGCGCCGGCATGGCTCGGGTCGGTTGACGGCGCGTAGATCGGGCCGGGGTTCGTCCCCGAGGGGGTGTTCTGGGCCAGCGTGATCATCTGCTGTTCGGTCGGCTGGTTGCCGGTGAGCTCGCCGACCACGTCGGCCACCGACATCAGCCCACAGTTGTCCTCGAGTGACTGCTGTCGCCAGAACTTGGCCACCGCGGCCGGGTCGCCGTATACCCCGGCGCTGCCGGCCGGCGCTGCGATTGCCGAAGATGTCGCCGCGGGGTTGGCGGGCGCGCTGGTGGCGACTGGCGACGACGAACCCGCCGATTCGCTCGGCGAGCCACACCCCGCCACCAAACTGATGCTGGAAATACCCACGCAAGCGACGACAACCGCCGTGCGGGCGGAAATAGCGATCCGGGAATTGACTGTGGCGTTGATCGGGACAGTGAAACATTAACGCTCGGGCAGTGTCCGGGTTTTTCCGCGAGTTCCGGCCGGTGTTAACGCCGATTTATCGCACGACCGCATTAGTCGGGGCCTTGGTAGAACGTGTTACAGTTTGCCCCACGCCGAGGAGGGCGAGGAGGCACGCATGATGTCAAAAGCGCAGCAGCAGAAGCCGACCGGGCGTAAATGAGCCGTAAACGCGTCGTCATCGCCGGACTCGGAGACGCCGGTGTGCTGACGGCCATCCGCCTGGCGCGGCACGCCGACGTCGTCGGCATCTCCGCGAAGCCCGCCCTGGTCAGCGGTCAAGAACTCGGCGTCCGGCTCGCGCGGCCCCAAGACTGGGCCCGCGACAACTGGATCCCGTTCGACCGGTTCCGGTCCTTGGACAAAGTACGCACGGTGCAGGCGTCGTTGACCGGCGTGGACCTGGCCGCCCGAAAGGTGTTCGCCCGCTGCGACGACGGTGCGACGATCGCCGAGGACTACGACACGCTGGTCATCTCGACAGGCGTGACCAACGGATTCTGGCGCCGGCCGACGCTGCAGTCGGCGGCTGAAATCGGTGCCGACCTGCGCGACGCGCATGACCGGCTGGCCTCCGCCGGCTCGGTGATCGTCGTCGGTGGCGGCGCGGCGGCCGTCAGCAGCGCCGCCAACATCGCAATCACGTGGCCGGGCAAGCGAATCGGCCTGTACTTCCCCGGCGAACGCGCCCTGACGGGGCATCACCCGCGGATCTGGAACCGCATCCAGCGCCGGCTGACCGACCTCGGGGTGGGGCTGCACCCCGGCCACCGCGCCGTCCTCTCGAACGGCTTCGCCGGCGACGAGATCACCAGTGGAACGGTGGAATGGAGCACCGGACAGCCCCAATCCTCGGCAGACGCGGTGCTGTGGGCAATCGGTCGGGTGCACCCCAACACCGAATGGCTACCCCCGGAGTTGCTCGACGACGCCGGGTTCGTGCAAGTGACGCCGGAGCTACGGGTTCCCGGCCAGAGCGGCGTGTTCGCAATCGGGGACGTCGCCGCGACCGACCCGCTGCGCAGCTCGGCCCGCAATCGCGGGGATGCGTTGCTGGCCCACAACATCCGCGCCGAAGACACGGGCCGGCGGCTGCGCACCTATCGGGCGCCGCGCAGTCGGTGGGGTTCGGTGATCGGCATTCAGTCCGACGGGCTGGAGGTCTTCCTGCCCACCGGCCAGATGTTCCGCTTCCCGTCCTGGTCGGTCGAACGGGTGGTGATGCCGTTGATCGTCCGCTGGGGCATGTACCGCGGCGTGCGGGAGAACCACCCGTTCCGGTAGTGCCCGCACCGCCTACCTGATCTGCAATCTCCGGATGCGCGCGCACAGCACGGCCGCGACGGTGCCGAAAACCCAGATCGCGATGGCGATGGCCAGGTGCCAGAAGCTCTTGGCGTCGCGCCCCAGTATCGGCCACATCAACGCCGGCACCTGGGTCCACACCACGCGATGCTCGACCCCGTTCATCGGGTCGGCGATGTAGTACAGCGCATACGGCAGCGTCAGGGCCAGCAGCCAGCTGCCGGTACGGCGATAGTCGCGCCGCTACCGCCAGCGGCGGATCAGCGGCTGCACGCTCACCGGATGCAGCACCGAGACGAGGTTGCCCACGCCCAGCCAGGACACCAGCGGCACCGCGACGGTGGGGATCGTCACGCCCAGGCGCGCCGGGTTCTCCAGCGACAGCGTCAACACCACCGTGATGGCCAGGGTCGGCAGCCCGACAATCACCAGCAGGGCCAGGTCTTTGATCACCAGGATCCGCCACAGCGGCACGCCGTCGGCGAAGCCCTGCCGGACCCGGTAGTGGTCGGCGCCCAGCAGGTTGGTGGTGGTCACGTCGGCGAGGATGAACGACGAGAAGTAGGTGCTGGACAGGACCACCCAGTCGTAGTGCAGCGGACCGGTGTTCAGCGGCTGCACCAGCAACCATGCCGTCGCCAGGACCAGGTTGGCCACCACGCCCATCAGCCAGTCGCGTGGTGGCGTGAACGCCCAGCGCACTTCGCAACGAACCGCCGGCCACAGGCGCTGCTGGAAATCCTTCGCAGCCCGCCGGGCCGCGGCCGGGCGGGGGGTCCATGCGCGGACCGCGCGGCGCATGAGGGCGCGCACACGCGGGGAATGCTCGGCTGTCGGCGTCCGGAACTCCACTAAATGCTCCCGTAGAGCTGTCCGTGCGACCATACCCGCGCCAGGCAATTAAGGTTCTGCACTATGACGGTTACGTGGGCCTTTCTGGCCGAATCGGCTGCGACGGTGGACAACAAGCTCAACGTGTCGGGCGGGGTGCTGTCCCGGTATGCGGTCGGGCCCGAGCGGATCGCGCGCTTCGTCCTGGTTCTGATGACGGAGGCTGACTCGGATGATCCCGACCGGCGGGTGGGCGTGGAATTCCGGCCGCCGACGTTCGACGAGCCGGTGCGCCAAGAGTTCGAGGTGCCCGAGGCCGCCATCGGCAAGTTCCCGGGGTTCGCGTTCTTCAACGTCGAGGTAACCCTGCCCGTCGACGGCCGCTGGCTGATCTTGGTCTCCGGCAGTTCGGGAACGATCTCGATCCCGTTGGTCATCGGCCAAGACGACGAAGCGGAGTGACTCTCGGCAATCGCGAATGCCGCTTGAGGAGAAGGGCTTTCGTGATTATCCGCGCGGATAGCCGCGACGGACCGTGCGGTCGAGGATGCCCAGCGTCGCCCGCAACGCTCCCTCGGAAATGACGGGGAAGATCCCGGCCTCGCGCCACTTCGCGTCAATGTTCGACCAGTCGTAGAACGAGGTCACGACAGTTCCCTCGCCGTCGGGCTCGAGGCGGTAGCCGTAGACATGACCGATCTGGGGACGGATCTGCCCGAGGATCGTCCATGAGATCAGCCGATCCTCATCGAATTCGGCGATTTCGACGGTCACGTCATACTTGCCCAGCTGCGGGAAGTCGTTCAACGACTCGCGATCCATGTGGACGACGAAGCTGTCGCCGACGGCCTGCACTGGATCGCCGTCGGCGTCCTGCAGCATCCCCGAGGCGTCGATCGCGACGTGGCCCTGCGGGTCACGCAGCACGGCGAAGATGTCGGACGCCGGCGCGGCGATCGTGCGCTGGACCTCGATGCGTTCGGTCATGACTCGTTACTGTACGACGCTGCTTTCAGTTGTCATGCGCGGCCATGCCCTCCTTCTTATGATGGAAGGGTCGCGGGGGAAAGCTTGCGGGAATCGCCCAAGCGGCATCACTTTGAATGCGTCGTGGTCCACCTTCTCGTCGGCCACGCGGAGGAGGACCGTCGGCCAGGTGAGCAGTTCAAGCGACGAGGACGAGTACCGCAATCTGGCGGTGAACGGCCTGCGCCCCAGCGAGGTTCAATGGGCGCTGGACAACGACGCCGTGCACGGGATCGCCTACGCGTTCAAGAATCCCGTGGCCGTCGCCGAGGCCAGTGACGATCCGAACGACGATAGGGAGACCTACCTCGTCCGGGTCAAGCGCGACGAGCTGGCCAACGCGCTGGGAAAAATCAACGAATGGATCGTCAAGAATCCGGGTAGGTCCGGGATGCACGCGTTCGGCTTCGTCAGGGCGTTGTCGCGGGAGGGCGTCGAGCGCGTCAGCGACGACGAGGAGCGCTGAAGATCCATGCCTACTGGGTTGCTTTTGCCGCGATTTTGTCGGCCGCCTGCATGCCCTGGTCAGAGATTTTGAAGGCGCAGGCTTTGACGTCGATGACCGCGTTGCGTACCGCACTGAGCACCCGCTGACAGGTCCAGCCTCGCGCGTTGTGCCTGTTCATGATCATCGAGATCTTCGGCGGATCCCCCACCAGGTTCCCGAAGGTCCACCCCGTGCTGCCGCCGTTGAGTGACTCGGTGATTTCTTGCCCCGCGCACGCTTTCCACTTGCCGGCCGATGCCTGCACGAAGGCCAGGGCCTGGTCGGCCGAGGGAAACGCGGTCAGTGCCTGCTCGATCGAGTGGGTGTACCGCATCCCCGGCTCGTGCAGGACGTCAAACTGCACCGCGGTGTATCCGCTGTCGGCATACACCGGGGGCTGGACGATGTGCGCGGGACCGAGGCAGTCCGGCTTCGACACGGCGAAGGCGTTGGTGTCCAGGGCCGACAGCCCACCCTGGTCTTGCATGTTGGCGCCCATGATGGCGTTGCCCTCGTCGGGGGTGAGCAGGAAGGAACTCAAGCGGTCCTCGGGCACCCGCGGCGTCGCGGACGTCGGCGGCGAAGTGGTCTGCGATGATGTCGGCGCCGAGGTGGGCGCTGATGTCGCCGGGGAGGTTGTCGGAGCCTTCGAGGGTGACGAGCAGCCGGCCAGCGCCACCGTCCCGGCCGTCACGACCGCCGCTATTCCGAAGAAACGAATACCTGACATGGCGCCTCCGCTCCTAACCCAGCAAAGTCTATGAAAAAAGCGATTCAATGGAAAAGGCCGATTATTGAGGCGGATTCGCGCGATTCCGTCGCGTTAATCGCCGATGCGCGCAAATTTTATGTCGACGTCGCTGGAGGGGCATGCCGACGCTCCCGTCACATTCTCGCGACCATGCCCGGAGAGCTGTGTGATCGGATTCTGCGGCGGTTGCGGCAGCGGAAATTGCGCGGTGACTTCCACGTGTGCCGTGCCGCCTTTTGAACACCGGTTATCGGACTGGTGGTCATAGGTCCAATGGCCGTCGGCGAATATCAGCGCCATGGCGGAAGCCGGTGGCCGATGGAAGAAACTCAAGCAGCGATCGCCGCCGCGAAGGCAGTCGGTGCGGACGTTGTAGTCGGCCTGGTCTCGGTAACCGTTCGGCGTGACGTCCGTTTCCTGGTAGTGGCCACGCACCGCTTCGGCCGGCGACACCACCCGCGGCGGCAGGGTCGCCGGGTCGGGCAGGGTGCTGACGTCGACGTCCCCGGTCCGGGTGAGGTTCACCGGCCGTTGGTTGGCGCAGCCCACCGGCATCAGCTGGTTGGACTCCCCGGTGAAGGTGCCGTTGGGGCCGGGCCGCAGGGTGTAGACCTCCCACACCTCGCCGATGGCTTTGCCGCAGTTCGTCGAGCCGGCGCCCACGGCCTCCCAGCTGTCACCGACCTGGTCGAAGATCATCGACGTGATCTGCATGGTCTCCCCGCTCAGCCGCGACGCGGTCGCCACGCACCCCTCGGGGCGGCAGGCCGAACGAAAAGCCCAGGTTTCGGTGGTCGGCGCGGAACCGGGCGCCTGCTTGCCGTCGACTCCGGTGGGTTTGCCGAAATCGACGGTGTACACGCCGGTGAACGGGCCCGTGTTGGGCGCGGTTTGCGCGGCCGCGGGCGCCGCGCTGGAGGCCTGCGGGGCCGCGGTGGGCGTCGTCTTGGGATGTTCGGTCAGCTTGACGCCCGCGAACACCCCGCCGCCGATCAGCAAGACCGCACCGGCCAGGGCACCGATCAGCACACCGTTTCCGCGCCGCTTGGGCAGCACCACCGTGGGCGCCGCGGCGGCGAAGGACGGCTGCGTGATGCTGTTGTCCGGGCGGACCGGGATCTCGCCGGCGTAGGCGAAGCTCGGGTTCAGTTGCCGGCCCAGCTGCTCGGCGAACTGCGCGCAGCTGGTGAACCGCTGCGACGGGTCTTTGGCCATCGCCCTGGCGAACACCGCGTCCAGCCCCGCCAATTCGGGCCGACGCACGCCGATCGCGGGCGGCGGGGCGTTGACGTGGCGACTGATCACCACCGCCGGATTCGAGTCCTCGTACGGTGCCGCCCCGGCCAGGAGATGAAAAGCGGTGCAGGCCAACGCATATTGGTCGGCGCGCCCATCGATCGGCTCGCCCCGCAATTGTTCGGGCGCGGCATAATTCACCGTGCCCACGGTCATGTTGGTGGCCGTCAGCCCCGCCGAATCGTCCATGCTGCGGGCGATGCCGAAATCGGCCAGAAAGACCCGCCGCTGGCCGCCGTCGGGATCGGCCAGCAGGATGTTGGCCGGCTTGACGTCGCGGTGCAGCAAGCCACGATGATGGGCGTAATCCAGCGCCGAGCCCACCGCGGCGATGATCGACGCCGCCTCATCAAGGGGCAAGCCGCCCGGATACTGCTGGCGCAGGAAGTCGCCCGCGTCGGTGCCCGCGACGTAGGCCATGGAAATCCAGAACTGGCCGTCTTCTTCGCCGCGGTCGTGGATCCGCACGATGTTGGGATGTGACAGGCCGGCCGCGAGTTCCGCCTCGCGCAGAAAACGCGCCCGAAACTCCTCATTGGCGGTCAAATCCGCCGGCAGCACCTTCAGCGCATCCTGGCGCGGCAGCCGCGGGTGTGCGGCCAGGTACACGGTGCCCATCCCGCCCGTACCCAACACTCGCACGATGGTGTATCCGGCGAAGACCTGGCCACCCGCAAGTGACATGGGCAAATCGTAAATCCTATCTGGGGGCACCTCATATCCTCTCCCAGCAAAAGGCCGACACCGGTTGCTTTCGCCCTTGCTGGACGATGGCTGACGCCACTTAGGCTGGCGTAAAACGCTTGCCGGATATTGGCGGATTTCTTGCGAAATTCTTGCGGCCGCTATTTGGTGCCGGTTACCTGGCGCAGGCCGCGTTCGGTCCCGTGCGGCGAGCGCGACGTCGGCCGCAGTCCGAGCGTCCGTACCGAAGCTTCGACGTAGGTTTCGCTGCGCTCGAACAGGATTCGGGGTCCCTCGGACTCCGACGGGCATACATCGCCGGTCCGCTCCCGCCACAGCCGCAGGCGCAGCGCGAGATCGTCTGCGACGCCGGCCAATCCGTCCCGCTCCTGGGAGAGCAGCAGGTTGTTCAGCTCGTTGGGGTCGTCGAGCAGGCTGTACAGTTCGCGCGGCGGCCGGGGCCCTTCCGCGTCGTCGTAGACCGCCTTGCCGGACGGGCTGTCCTGGATGTCCAAGGGCAAGTCCACCAGATGCCGCGGCGCGTAGTTCTCGATGTAGCTGTACTCCTTGGTGCGGACGGCCCGCATCGGGTCAAAGGAGTCATGAAAGGTCTTCTCGGTGAACACTTCCCGGCGGACGGGCGCGGCGCCCGCGTTGGGCCGCAGGAGATGGCCGGCGTGCGACACCCCTTCCACTTCGGCCGGTATCTCCAGGTCGAACAGCTCGAGCAGTGTCGGCAACAGGTCGACGCCGCTGAACAACTCGTCGTATGTGCGCGGCGCGATGCCCAGCCGCGCGGGCGGTCGGATGATCAACGAGATCTCGGTGCCGACCCCGTACAGCATCGATTTCGCGCGCGGGAAGGGTGCGCCGTGGTCGCTGAAGAAGACCACCCATGTGGTGGCGTCCAATCCGGTGTCGGCAAGCGTGGCCAGCAGGCGTCCGACCGCTGCGTCCGCGGCCGCGATCGCCCCGTAGAAATCGGCGAAGTCGCTGCGTACGTCCGCGATGTCGGGCAAGTACGCGGGCACTTCGACGTCGTCGACGGGCGCCGGTTGATACCGGTCGTGCGACCAGGGACGATGCGTTTCGAAGAACCCCGCCGTCAGCAGGAACGGTTCTCCCCGGTCCAGTGGCGCGCTTTCGGTCAGCCATTCCCGCGCTTTGGCCACCACGTAGTCGCAGTGCGAGTCCGACACGTCGAATTCGTCGAACCCGAGCCGCGCCGGGAACGACGTTTCGTGCTGCATGCCGAACAGCGCCGAATACCAGCCCGCATCCGACAGGATCTGCGGCAGCGTGCGGACCCCCTCGCGGTACTCAAAACCGTGATGGGCCAATCCGATCAGGCCGTTGCTGTGCGGATAGCGACCGGTGAACAGTGCGCCACGCGACGGCGAGCACTGCGGAGCGGCCGCGTGCGCGGAGGTGAACAAGATGCCCTCGGCGGCCAACCGATCCAGGCACGGGCTCGACACCCCTCGGTGCCCGTACGCGCCGAGCCAGCGCCCGGTGTCGTGCCAGTGCACGATCAGCAGGTTGTCGTCGCACCGCTCCGTCATGCTCAGCAAGCTTGCCGCAGCGGCGGCCGAATTTGTTGGGTATGCCCAGGATTACGTCGGGACGGTCGACGGCCAGGTCAGCCGCGCCGGTGCCGCCTCAGCGAAGGGCCGGAGCGCCGGGCGGAACAGGAGCGTGCTCATTAGCATCGCTCCTGCCACCGCCACGAGGACGGTCCATTCGCGCCGCGTCGCGACGGCCGCATGGCACCGCTCCACGAAGTGGGTTCCGGCCGCGTCGGCGGTCGCGGCCTGGGTCCAATCGCCGTCGAAGCCGCTGCCGCAGTTGATCTGGAATCCCCACTGGTCGAAGTCGGCCAGAAAGACGGGATACCGCAGCGCCAGTAGGCCTCCCACCAGCAGCAGCGCGCCGGCCGCGAGGATCAGCAACCGCTGCGTCGACATCGTGGCCAGCGCCGTCCCGAGCACGGACGTCTTGTTCCTGCGCCGGTAGTTCTGCCCCAGTTCGCGTGCCATCTCCCGGTCCATGCGGGCGGATTCGAACAGCACAGCGTCTAACACGGGCATGGGGCCTCCTCGTACATGGCATCGCTGAGTATTGCTTTATATACTTAGCTACGACACGTGAGGGTGCGAAGAAATTCCCTGAGCTTCAGCGGGACGACACGGTGGGGCGCCGAACCGACCGGCAACTCCCCCAGCACCGCGCTGAGAATCGACACCACGAAGTTTCCGCGTTTGGCGGTCAGCACATCGAACCAGGCGTCGCACACGAGCAGGACCCCCGCCGTGAACGCGAAGAGCGTCAGCAACTGATGCCCGACGAAGCCGAGCACGGCGGTGGTAATCATGAAGGCCAGCAACAAGATATCGAACCCGACCCACGTCAGCTGCCAGTGCTGAGCGCTATAGCTCTGCGGCAGGGTGAATCCCAGGTAAACGGTCCATGGAATCAGTGCAATCCCGGCGCACAGCGCCAGCCTTCGCGGGTACGGCGGATCTGGATGACGCGCCGTGACCGCATCGGCTGATCGTAATGCGGACGCCAGTGGTTATCTTCTGAAGATGCAACGCACACCAGAGCTGGCACGTCGGCTGTACGACCGCTTCGAGCCGATCCACGCCGTCACGTATTTCGCGCCGGAGGCACGCGCGGCGATGGACGGGTTCGGGTTCCGCGGGTTCTGGATGGGCTACTTCGCGGCTCGGTCCGCACCGCTGGGCCAGGTGGCCCCCGAGGTTGTGACGGCGCTGTTCTACAACTTCGCACCCGCGCGCGTCGCGAAAGCGCTTCCCGCTGCGTGGGAGATCGCGCCGCCGCTTGCCGTGGTGCAGGCCCGCGAAGCCGCCGCGGTCGCCGCCCTGCGCCGCTACGGGCTCACCGATGACGAAAATGTCCGCACAGCTGCACAATTGGCGGGCAGCGCGATCCAGCAGGCATCCGTGGCAGGCCGTGCACTGTTCGCAGCAAACCTTGCCCTGCCGTGGCCGACCGAACCGCTTGCCGCGCTCTGGCACGCGACGACGCTGCTACGCGAGTATCGCGGCGACGGTCACATCGCGGCGCTGGTCGCCGAAGGCGTCTCCGGGCGGGAATCCAACGTGTTGCAGTGCGCGGCCGGCGCGGTGCCCCAGGATTACATGAAGGTGGCGCGTCACTATGACGACGCCGAGTGGCGCGCCTGCGAGCACAGCCTGGCGGCCCGCGGCCTACTCACCGACACCGGAGATTTGACCGAGGCCGGACGCGACCTCAAAAACCGGCTCGAGACCAACACCGACGCGCTCGCGCTCGCCGCTTTCGACACTCTCGACGACGCCGCGCTCGAGGTCTTGCTGCACGCGTTGACACCGATCGCGCGAGCGGTGATCGCCGGCGGCGACATGCCCGGAGTCACGCCGATGACCCTGCGGCGGGATTTCTAGTTACAGGACCTGCATGTCGGAGGGCGACCAGAACGCCCGCATCGACGTGATTTTGGCGTCATCGTCGAACTCCATCACCGAGATGGGCGAAATGCGGCTGCGGCTGCCCCCGGCATTGAGGGTGAGGTGCCAGAAGAACGCCGCCTCGCTGCCACCGATCCGCAGCTGCAAGAGTTCGGTTTCTTTGTCGATGCCCTCGACCGCGGCGTAGAACCCGCGGACCGCATCGTGACCGCGCAAAATGTCGGATCCGATCGGGTCCTCGATGGTCGCGTCGGCGGCATACAGGCTCGCGATCTCGTCGGCGGTGCCCTTGGCGACAGACTCGAGATAGCTATTGACGGTGTGCGTAATGGCTTCAGGGGACGGCATTGTTCGGACGCTACACGGTGCTATTCGTGCTCGGCGTCGGCCACCGTCAATGGCAGCGCCAACTCTTCCAGCGGGCGTTGTTCGGCCGCCACGCCCAGCCACAGTTCGACCAGGCCCGCTATCGCCATGACCGCCGCGCCGATCAGGAATGACCACACCACCGCGCCGCGCTGGCCGGAGTTGATCAACTGGCCGAACAGCAGCGGGCCGGCGATGCCGCCGAGCGCCGTGCCGATCGCGTAGAAGAACGCGATCGCCAGCGCCCGGGTCTCCATCGGGAAGATCTCGCTGACGGTCAGGTACGCCGCGCTCGCGCCGGCCGACGCCAGGAAGAACGCCGCCGACAGCACGGCGATGAACGCCCAGACCCCGCCGGCCTGCGTCACGAACAGCACCGCCAGAACGACGGCCACCACAGCGGAGCCGACATAGGACAGGGTGATCATCGGTTTACGCCCGACGGTGTCGAACAGCCGCCCGAGCACCAGGGGGCCGAAGAAATTACTCAGCGCCCACAGGATGTAGAACAGCGGCACCTTTGCGGCCGGAACCGCGTAGAACCCGCTCAGCAGCGTGCCGAGGTTGAACGTCACGCCGTTGTACAGGAACGCCTGCCCGATGAAGAGCGCCAGTCCCAGTACCGCGCGCCGCGGGTACAGCAAAAATGCCACCTTGGCGATCTCGACGAATGAAATCGTTTGCCGTTGGCGAATTTTCAGCGGCTTCCCTTTCGGCTCGGGCAGCGGTCGGCCCGTCTCGTGCTCCACGGCGGATTCGATTTCGCCGACGATCCGGTCGGCTTCCTCGTCGCGCCCGTGAATGAACAGCCAGCGTGGACTCTCCGGGACGTTGCGCCGGACGAGGAGGACAAAGATCCCGAAGAATGCGCCGATGCCGAAGGCGAGCCGCCAGCCGATGTTCGCCGGGAAGTTCGACGTGTCGAGCAGGACCAGCGCCCCGGCCGCTCCGGCGGCCGAGCCCAGCCAGTACGTCCCATTGATGATCAGGTCCACCCGACCGCGCACCCGCGCCGGGATCAACTCGTCGATCGCCGAGTTGATGGCGGCGTATTCACCGCCGATGCCGGATCCGGTGAAGAACCGGGCGACGAAGAAATACCAGGGCGCGAACGCGAATGCGGTCCCGACGGTCGCGATCAGATAGACCGCCAGGGTCAGGATGAACAGATTCCGGCGTCCGAAGCGGTCGGTCAGGTGTCCGAAGATCAATGCGCCCAGGCAGGCACCGGCGATGTAGAACGCCGCCGCCAGGCCGATGTCCGAGGGGGTGAGTGCGATGCCGCTGCCGTGCTCGGTGAGCCGCGATGACACGTTGCCGACCATCGTGACCTCGAGCCCGTCGAGGACCCAGACGCCCCCGAGGCCGACGACGACGCGCCAGTGGAATCGCGACCAGGGCAACCGGTCCAGCCGGGCCGGGACCTGGGTCGTGATCGTTCCGGTCTGCACCCCGTCGCTCATCTGCCTCCGATCGTTCCAAACCAGAGAGATACCTAGCCCCATCCCCCCGACGGACCCGTCCCGTCACGCGGCCAACCAGTTTAGCGACGCGACGAGGTGGCCTGACCGAACAGCGCCCGGCGCTCGTGCAGGGCGGCCAACAGCTTGGGGACCCAGCAGTTGAGCCGGCCGAGCACATGCATGAACGCGGGCACCAGCACCATCCGCACCAGGGTGGCGTCGGCCAGAACCGCCACCGTCAGCCCGAAGCCGAACAACCGCATGAACGACACCTTCGCGGCCATCAGTGCGGCGAAGGAGATCGTCGTCACCAGCGCCGCGGCCGTGATGACCCGCCCGGTGTGGGCCACGCCGAGCGCCACGCTCCTGTCGTTGGCGCCCAACCCCTTGTGGGAGGACCGCCAGTACTCCCGGATCCGCGAGATGAGAAACACCTCCTAATCCATCGACAGGCCAAAGGCGATGCAGAACAGCAAAACCGGCATCTCGACGCCCAGCGTGCCGGTCGCCGCGGTGCCTACCGATTGCTTTTCATCCCACCGCCAACCCGGACGGCTCAGGAGTCAGAATCGTTGCGCTGCTGCGCCAACCTGTCGCGCAGGCTCTTCGGGCGAATATCGGGCCAGTTCTGCTCGATGTATTCCAGGCAAGCGGCCCGGTCCGCTTCGCCGAACGCCACCCGCCAGCCGGCCGGAACGTCAGCGAAAACCGGCCACAGGCTGTGTTGCTCCTCGTCGTTGACCAAAACGAAGAAGCTACCGCTCTCGTCGTCGAATGGATTGATGCTCACTCGTTCTCCTTACCGGCTACTCGAGAAGGATCAAGGGCCAGACCAGCGAGCGCGGGACCGTGGAACGCCGTTTTCTGATTACGGAACCGCGACGTCAACATAACACCAGCAACCTTGAATTCGTGGGCCTACTCTGTTGTCCACGTTGCTGTGGCCCTGCAAGGACCGCAGAGACGCGGGTCGGCCGCGTCACGCGGCCGACTTAACCAGGCTGCGGCACCCGCTTGCGACACGAGAGCGAACTTCTTGCGGAATTCTTGTCTTCGCTCGTACGGTTCGACGGTGCAGGTCGACGTGATGGCGGTTCCGCAGCCGTTGGGACAGATCGGTGACATCGCCCGGCGTATCAAGGCATCTGGGTTCTCCGGTCTGCTGCTCACCGAAACCGGCCGCACCGCCTATCTCAACGCCGCCGTGGCAGCTCAGGCCGCACCCGGCCTCGAGCTCTCGACCGGCGTTGCGGTCGCCTTTCCGCGCAGCCCGTTCGTGACGGCGGCGACGGCGTGGGAACTCCAGGAGGCCACCGGCGGGAGGTTCCGGTTGGGTTTGGGCACCCAGGTCCGCACGCATGTGGTGCGCCGATACGGGGTGCCCTTCGAGCGTCCCGGTCCCCGGTTGCGCGACTACGTGCACGCCGTCAAGGCCTGCTTCGCCGCGTTCCGGACGGGGACGCTGGATCACCACGGCGAGTTCTACGACCTCGACTTCATCACTCCGCAGTGGAGCCCCGGCCCCATCGATGCGCCCGACCCCAAGGTCGACGTCGCCGCGGTGAACCCGTGGATGCTGCGCATGGCCGGCGAGGTGGCCGACGGCGTGCACGTCCATCCGCTCGGTGAACCCGGATACCTCGCCCGCCATGTGGTGCCGAACATCGCTGCCGGAGCGGCGAAATCGAAACGCTCGCCGTCGGACCTCGCGGTCATCGTGCCCGTCATGACGATCGTGGGCGACACCGAGGAGGAACGGCACAACGAGCGCGAGCTCGCGCGCGCCAGCATGAGCTTCTATGCCAGCACACCGAATTACGCGTTCATCTTGGACGAGGCCGGATTCGAGGGCACGACCGCGCGTCTGCGGGAGAAGCAGAAGGCCGGCGACTTCAGGGGCATGGCGGCCCAGATCACCGACGAGCATCTTGCCGCCTTTGCCACCGAGTCGACGTGGGATGGCCTGGCGGACGCGCTCACCGACAAGTACGAAGGAATCGCGACGCGCCTCGTCTTGTACAACGCGCTGGCCGATCCCGCGCGGCTGGAACGCTATGGCGAAGTCGCACAACGCATCTCGGACCGCTAGGGGTAGAACGTAGTCGCCCCCTGCCCGCTGGGGCTGTGGGAGACGTACACCGGTCCCAGCGCGAACGGCGTGTTGCCGGTATTCATCTGATCCCCGGAGACGACTGTCGGGCTGTTCGACGCGGTGGTGGTGTATGAGTACAGCAGCGTCGAACCGTCGCTGGTGTACACCGAGATGGTCGTGCCCGCCGGCGGCTGCCCAACGCCCACCGACGACGGGAGGTAGCCCTGCTCACCGCCGCTGTCGACGATGGCGGAGACGGCGTGCATCGGTCCGTTGTCGATCGAGACGTCCACGCTGGTGAACGGCGAGCCGATCACCGGGACCCCACCGGGCAGCGGGTTGGGACCGAAGTGCAGGTAGCCCTGGGGCTCGTCGAAGAGCACCCCCTGGTTCAAGGTGCCGGGCAGCGCCGTCGTCACACTGCTGGGGCCCGGCGCCGTCGCGTTCGGCCCGATCCCCAAGATGCCGTCCGCGTACCCGAATGTCTGGCCCTCGAGCATGAACTTCACCCCGGCGACGGACACCGGAAGCTTCAGGAAGGGGACGTTGACACTCGTCGGCGCGGAGACGATGCCGTTGCCGAAATCGACCGTGGTGTGGAACGTGCAGCAGACCATCAGCACACCCGAGCCGTACAACACACCGGTGATCCCGGTGGGAAGTCCGAGACCTGCGATGCCGATGTCACGCAACGGGATAACCAGACCCTCGGACCCGGTGTCGACGACGACGGGCACGCTGCGCCCACCGTTGACCGAGATGTTGACGGCCGGCTCGACGCCGTCCGGGCCGCTGAGGAGCTGCAACGGCACCGTTCCCTGCGGACCGGCGCCCACCGCACCGGCGCGGCCGAACAGCCAGCCGCCGCTACCGCCGCTGCCGCCGTGCAGGCCACTCACAGCGGCGCCCCCTGCCCCGCCCTTGCCGACCAGTCCTGCGGCGCCGCCGGTCCCGCCCGCCGCGCCGCTGCCGGCCTGCCCGCCGGCCCCGCCGGCACCGAACAGCCGACCACCGCGACCACCGGCCCCGCCGTTTGCGCCGGCCCCGCCGGCACCCCCGCGGCCCCCGTTGCCGATCAGCCCGGCGGCGCCACCGGCCCCGCCGGCCATGCCGGGGGCCGTGCCCGCTCCGCCCGCGCCGCCGTTGCCGTACAGCAATCCACCGGGCTCGCCCGGCTGTCCGGGACCGCCGTCCGCGCCATTGCCGATCAGCGGCCGGCCCAGCAGTTCCTCGGCGACCTGATAGGACCCCGCTCCCGAAGTCAGCGCCCGCGCGAACTCGTGATGAAACCCACCGGCCCGCAGGCTGACCGCGTGAAACTGCCGACCGTGCTCGGCGAAGTGCGCCGCCACCAACGTCGAGATCTCGTCGGCGCCGGCAGCCACCAGACCCGTCGTCGAAATGGCCGCCGCCGCGCGCGCCGCATTCAGCTCCGAACCGATACGCGTCAGATCGGCCGCCGCCGATCGCACTGAGTCGGGCACCACGGTCAGAAGTGACACGCCGCCCTCCTCCGCGTCGACATCGGACGCCGTTGGCACAGCGTAAGGGAAAATTCCGGGCATCGGAGATGACCAAACATCGCCCCACCCGTCGCACGCGCCACTAAAGTAGCTGTTTGTGGGCTTGTCAGTGGGGAGAGGCGCGTCCGTGAAGAGGCGGGGCGGTTGGTCTGCGGTCGCGGCCTCGCTCGTCGCGTCCGCCGCCATGATCTACGCCCAAGTGACGGAGCCGCACCCACAGGCCTCGGGGCCGCAGAGCCGGGTGGAAACCACAAAGGTGAATCCGTCAGCGAGCCCGGCGCCCGCGCCGGCCGGCGGAGCGCACGTCGCCAGTCCCGCCGAGGTGGAGTCGTTAGCGGCCAACGCGCCGCCCTCGTCCGGCCAGCAGTTCCAGTTCCCGCTGCCGATCAGTGTGGCGTCGGAGGACAGGCTGCAGGTCAAGACCATCTGGGCCGCGCGTTCGGTCGGCCTGCTCTTCCCGCAGATCAAGACCATCTATGGGTATCGGCAGGATGCGTTGCCGTGGCATCCCAACGGCCTTGCCATTGACGTGATGATCCCGGATCACAACTCTCCGGAGGGTATCGAGTTGGGTAACCAGATCGCCGGCTACGCCCTGGCGAATGCCAAGCGCTGGGGAATCAACCACGTGATCTGGCGGCAGAAGATCTACCTGGGCCCCACGTCTGGAAGCTGGACGGCCGACCTCGGCAACGAGACCGCCAACCACTACGACCACGTGCATATCTGCACCGACGGTGGCGGATACCCGACCGGGCGCGAGACGTACTACATCGGCTCCATGACCCCGGCCCCGCCGCAGTAAGAACGCTGGGCCCTGTCAGGCTTGCGCGGCCGGCGCCTCTTCGACAGTGACCAGTTCGGCGAGGCCGCTGATGGTCAGCACGGGCATCAGCAGCGCGTGAGCGACGACCCGGATGTGGTCGGCGCGGGTGAACAAGGCATTGATCGCGGCGCTGTCCAGGTACTCCACGGCGCTGAGGTCGACGGTGAGGGTCTCCCCGGCGCGAACGGCCTCGGCGGTGGCCGCGCCGAGCGCCTGGTCGAAGACGTCGATGTTGCTGAGGTCGATTTCCCCCGCCGCCACTAGCATCGGCCTGCCCTCACTGCAGCGCGCGTTGTCGAGCGTGAGCATCGTCGGCATCATGTGATCCTCGCGGTCATGTGAACTGTCGTCCCGGCGGTATCCGGCTTGATGGTGACGTCGCGCATGAGGCCGCGCATGAGCGTGACACCGCGTCCGCGATGGGCGTCGATATCCGGTTGCGGCGTCTTCCACACGCCGGTGTCGGTGACGGTCACCTGTACCTCGTCGACCAGTGCGGTCGCATCCAGGCGGATCGTGCCCTCCGGACTTTGGCGGTGCCCGTGCTCGATAGCGTTCGCCACGGCTTCCCCCGCGGCGATGAGCACCTTCATCGTCTCGCCCGCGTCCACGCCGGCTCGTTTCAACCAGCCGCGCAGGGCCATCCGCGTCGTGGACACCTGACTGATGTGGGCCGGAAACTCCAGCTCCAGGGGGGCCGGCTGCCGGTACATGAGGAGCGCCACGTCGTCCTGGTAGCCGCCGCCCGGCGCGAGCCGGGACATGATCTGGTCCGCCAAGTCACCCAGCGGGGACGCCAGACCCTCTTGAATGAATGCGGCAGCGCGGGCGATGCCGTCGTCGAGTGGGATGCGGCGCCGCTCCACCAGTCCGTCGGTGTAGAGCACCAGGGTGGCGCGCGGCGGCAGAATCACGCTGGCCTCGGGGCGGGAGCGGTGGGGTCGTATTCCCAAGGCGATGGTGTGGCCGTCGTCGAGCAACCGCGCGGTGCCGTCGGCATGCACCAGGATTGGCGGCGGGTGCCCGGCGCTGGAGTAGACGAGTTCACCGGTGTCGGGATTGAGCACCGCGCAGACGGCGGTGGTGCACTGGGCGCCCGGCAGTCGCGCGGCGAAGCGGTCCAGCCACTCGAGAGCGGTTGCAGGACTAGGGCTTTGGAATAGCAACGCACGGCAGGCGCTGCGCACCTGGCCCATCACGGTGGCGGCGGCCAGCCCGTGGCCGACGCAGTCGCCGACGATCAACGCGATCCGGCCGTCCTCCAACTCGACGACGTCGTACCAGTCGCCGCCCACTTGCAGGGGCCGCGCCGCGGCCTGATACCGCACCGCGAACCCGTGCGGCAGGTCAGCGGGACCAAGGATGGCGTGTTGCAGCGCGAGCGCCGTTTCCCGCTGCTGGTCCACCTGGTACACCCGCTGCAAACCCTGGCCGAGACGGCCGGCCAGCACAGTGAGCAGGGTCTGGTCCTCGAGGGTGAACGACCGCTCGTCCGCCAGATCGATCCAGACCGCCAGCACGCCCTCGGGATGCTGCAGCCCGATGGCCGCCGACCCGGGTTGGGTCGTATTGGGGGTGAGCAGGTCGCCGTCGCGCATCGACTCGAGCAACTGCCGGGTGTCGGACGGCAGGTCGAACCACTGCGCCTGTTCGCCGACCGAGACCAGCCGTGGAGCACCCGATGCGGCTTCGGCGGAGGACAGGCGGGTGGGAAAGGTCACTGCCAGCACGCGGCGGGCGCGCCAGAGTCGGCGCAGTTCCTCGGCTGCGGCGTGCACCGCGTCGTCGACGGTGTCCGCCTGCGCCAGTTCCTGGTTGAGCGCGTGTTCGCGACCCGCCGCCAGCGCCAACGCGATCGCGGCGTGCCGGGCGAAGTCGCTGACCAGGTCGAGATAATCGTCGCCGAACCGCGGCTGCTGCGGGTCGCGCGCTACGGCGATCACACCAAGCACCGCGCCGTCCGCGATCAGCGGCATGACGATGGCGGGGCGCTCGCCGACGTCGGTGAAGCCCTCGATCGGATATTGAAAGGAATCGGTGATCAGCGGCAGGCCGCGACGCGCGACGCCGCCGGTCGTGGAGCCGGCCATCGGGACCTGCCGACCGATCACCTCTGAGGAGTACCGGCCGGCCGTGGCGGCCACGACCAGCGCGTCGACCTGATCGGCGGGCAGATCGGGCTCGCGCGGAATCAACAAGATCGCCTGCTCGGCACCGGCCAACTCCAGCGCGCGGTTCACGATGAGCTGCAGCGGTCCCGTCTGCGGATCACCAGACAACAGCGCGGTGGTGATCTCGCGACTGGCCTTGGTCCACTTGGCCGATTCGCGTTCCCGCTCGAAGAGCCGCGCGTTGTCGATGGCGGCCGCCGCGGCGGTGGCCAATGCCCGTACTGCGCTCTCCTGGAAGTCGGAGAACACCCGGTCGGGACGGTCGTCTGCCAGGTAGAGGCTGCCAAAGTCGGCCCCGCGCACGGTGATCGGTATGCCGAGCAATGCCCGCAGCGGCGGGTCGTGTGCGTGCAGCCCGGCGGCCTGCGGGTGGGCACTGAGATCGTCAACCCGTAGGCCGTCACCGACGGACAGCGCGCCGAGCTGCCGCGCGGTGTCGTCGTCGGTGCCGGCGTGGATGAACGATGCCAGGGTCCCGTCGGCCGCGCGGATCCCGAGCGCCCCGTACCGAGCTCCGGTCAGCTCCATCGCGCCGCTGACGATGCGATGCAAGGTCACATCCAGGTCCAGATCGGAACCGATCTCGACGATGACCCGCACCAGTTGTTCCATCTGGTCGCGAGCCGCTACCAGCTCGTCAAGCCGTTCGTTCACTCGGCGCACCGGCTAGCGCCGGCGTGGCCAGGTGGGCACGGATGCCCGGTCGTCTGCCCCATAGCTACAAACCTAATTGCTCGATTCGGTCGTTCTGCCGTTCGGGTACCCCGCGGGCGCGTGTTGGCAGCCCGAACGTCGGCGGAATTGGTGACTAAAAACCAAGAATCCCGCGCGCCGTCGTGGTAACTATGGCGGCGGCGGTCGGTCGATGACCGGATAGGGGGCGGCAGGTGGCGTACGTGATCGCTGCGCCGGCGATGTTGGCGGCGGCGGCGGCAGAGGTGGCGGACCTCGGCTCGTCGCTGGACGCGGCGAACGCCGCGGCAAGGGCCCGGACCACCGCGGTGGTGGCCGCGGCCGAGGACGAGGTGTCGGCGGGGATCGCTGCCGTCTTTTCCGGCCACGCCCAGCAGTTTCAGGCGCTCAGCGGGCAGGCGGCGACCTTTCATGAGCAATTCGCGCACGCATTGAGCTGGGCGGAGAGCTCTTATGACCTGAGCGAGGCCGCCGCCGTGCAGAACCTGGCGGTGTTTTCGCCCATCAAATTACTGACGGGACGCCCGCTGGTCGGCGACGGCGCGAACGGAACAGCGGCCAGCCCGAACGGCAAGGCCGGCGGATTCCTGTATGGCAACGGCGGCGGCGGTTATTCGGAAACGACGGCGGGCCTGAGCGGCGGCAACGGCGGAAACGCCGGGTTGATCGGCAACGGTGGTTCCGGGGGCGCCGGTGGGGCCGGCGCGACGGGTGGCGCCGCGGGCCTCGGCGGTTGGCTGTCCGGCAAAAACGGGGCCGTCGGCGTCGGTTCGGCGGTGAACGCGACCGTCCCGCTGCACCAAGTCATCGAAGCCGGCACGAACTCGGGATCCATCGAAGAGATGGTCAACATTTCGGTCAACGGCGGCAAAAGCGTGTCGGTGATCGTCGACACCGGATCCTCCGGTCTCGTCCTCCCCATCACCGACATCGGCCTGCAGCACCTCGGTCTACCCACGGGCTTCAGTCACATCACCTACGGCGAACCTGGCTCGGGGAATTTCAGCACCGACTACTGCATCGACTTCAACACGACCGTGAATTTCGGGCATGGCATCGTCACCGCGCCGACCGAAGTGCACGTCCCCATTGTGACCGTCCGCAGCATCAGCTTGACCCTGACGCACCCCATCACCATTCCGCTGCCCGGCGGGCTCTCCCCCATCGTGATCACGAAATTGCCGGCGTTCGAATGGGCGTTTCCCGATATCCCGCCCTTCACCAACTTCGGCGAAAGCGGTACCGGCATCCTCGGTATTGGCCCAAATGCTTTGGGCCCCAACAATACACCGGTCACCGCATCGTTGCCGGGCGATCTGAATCAGGGCGTGCTCATCAACGCGACGAACCCCACGGCGGGCTATCTGGAGTTCGGCCCCAACCCGCTGACGCCGATCCTCAACGCGTCGACGTCAGGCTCGCCGTTGACCACCGTCGAGGTGTCGGTGAATGGCGCACCGCCGCAACCTGTTTCTACGGCGATCGATTCCGGCGGCCAATACGGCGCCCTTCCTTCGTCCGTCGTCGGCGTCGACACCGTGCCGATCACCCTCGGCCCATTCTCGTTCGGCCAAACGCTGCCGGCCGGAACGACCATCTCGGTCTACACCAGTGACGGCTCGACACTGCTGTATTCGTACACGACGACGGCATCGACGGGCCCGCTGGTCACGTCGACGCCCGCCGACGGTTACGGGGCGTTCAACACCGGGGCGGTGCCGTTCACGCTGACACCGGTCTACATCTCGAATAACCCGGGCGGCGTCGGCACGACGATCTTCGACCAGCCCTGATGGGCGGCCCATGAGCATCGCTGTGCTGCGTGACATGTTCGAGCAGATGGTGGTCAATAAAGACGAGACCGGCATCGAGCGCTTCTACCATCCGACCTTCGTGATGTTCTCCAACGGCCTCAGCCAGGATTTCGAGGAATTCGCCGC
This sequence comes from uncultured Actinomycetota bacterium, assembly GCA_963758775.1. GTDB lineage: Bacteria > Actinomycetota > Actinomycetes > Mycobacteriales > Mycobacteriaceae > Mycobacterium. The sequence continues at coordinate 592,616 of CAVWWU010000002.1, read as the reverse complement.
CAGCCACCGCGCCATTTACGAGACGCCAATCTCCTATTCCATCGAGTACGACGAAGAGGCCTGGGTGGAATCGACCGACAAGGTGGCCGGCCGGGTGTGGATCACCACCACCCTCCCCGGCGAGGAACCCACCCGCATCGAGGTCGTGCTGATCGCCGCGTTCGTCGACGGCCGGATCAGCCGTGTCTGGGAGACCACCTGGCCGAGCTGGAACGAACTGCCGGGATTCGAGACCTACTGAATGAACTCGTTGCTGTGGGATCAGCATCTGTGTCTGCCGTTGCGGGCCGACACCGAAATCGCGCCGCTGACGCGGTATCTGCGCGCCGGCGGGGCGTTCGTCTCGGTCAACGCGGGCTATTCGCCGCATAGCCTTGAGGATTCGCTGGCGCTGCTGCGGCACTTCCGTGGTGCGGTCGAGGCCCATCCAGACTTGGAACTGGCCACCACCGTCGACGACGTCGCCGCGATTGCCGCGGGCGGCCGGATCGCGGTGGTGTTCGACCTCGAGGACTCGCGCCCGCTCGACGACGATCTGGACAACCTCGCCGTGCTGGCCGACCTCGGGGTGCGCACGCTGCTGCCCAGCTACAACCGCGCCAACCGCGCCGGCAGCGGATGTTTGGACGCCACCGACACCGGACTCACCGCCTGGGGGCGTTCGATCGTCGCGGAGATGAACAGGGTCGGCATCGTGGCCGACGGCTCGCACTGCAGCGCCCGCACCGGGCTCGACATGTGCGAAATATCCTCCGGTCCAGTGATTTACAGCCACTCCTGCATGCGCGCGATCTGGGACCATCCGCGGAACATCACCGACGACCAGGCCCGCGCGTGCGCGGCCACGGGCGGTGTCGTCGGAATCACCGGCGTCGGCATCTTCCTGGGCCCCAACACGCCCACGCTCGAGGCGATGACGCGACACCTGGAGTACGCGGTCGACCTCGTCGGCATCGACCACGTCGGCATCAGCAGTGACTTCTCTTTTGACGCAGCCGATTTCGTCGACGAAGTCACCCGCAACCCGGACATGTTCGACGCCAGCTACACGCGGTGGGGGCCGATCCAGTGGATGCCGCCCGAGACGCTACTCACCCTCGGCACGCACCTCGCGGGGCGTGGCTGGACCGACAATGACATCAGCGCCGTCTTGGGCGGCAACTTCTTTCGCGTAGCCAAGCACGCCTGGCGCAACTAACTCAGAGCCAACCGGTGCGCGCGGCGGCGACGGGCTCGGGCGGCGACGGCGCCAAGTCCCCGTCGCGCACGCCGTCGAGCATCCGCTTCACCGCGGCGACGATCTCCGGGGCGGCCGCGGCGAGGCCGGCCATGTCGGCGTCGGGGACCTCTGCCGGCTCGACGCCTGCCCGCTCGAGTACGGCGGCCGGGTCGGCCAGCTGACCGGACAGCCAGCCCACCGGGTCGGCCGACAGCTCGGGAACGAAGTTGCGGCGCCCGGGCTCCCAACCGTTGAAACGCGGATGGTGGTGCGCCCGGTCGAGCGTCCCGGGCGGACTCTCGGTGGACCCGAACAGGTCCACCCGCCACACCGGGCGGGTGAAGGCGATCGGGACGCCCGCGTAGATCGATCCCTGCGGCTCGTCCCGGTCGACGAGGCGCAGTTCCAGGCGCACTCCCCGTTCGGGTGTCTCCTGGCCCTCCATCGGCGATGGATCGACGAAATACATGTCCCCCACGACCACACCCAGGGTTTCGAATCCGAACGCTGCGAGCATCGCTTACCTTTCGTTATTTCCCTTCCAGGGTAGACCGCGGGATCGCCTCGTGGACCTACTGGACGCTCCTTGGTTAAGCGCGTAATCTCCCGTTGGTTGCGGGCGTAACGCACGCGTGCGGCGATCGCGCGCCCGTAGCGGCTCGACGAAAGGGAGAGGGAGTAAATGAGCGTTGTTCAGGTCTTCAACCCGTCCACCGAGGAGCAGATCGCCGAGGTCCCCGATTCCGACCAGGCGGCCGTCGACGCCGCGGTGGCCCGCGCTCGGGAGACCTTCGAGTCGGGTGTGTGGCGCAAACTGCCTCACCAGCAGCGCGCCGAGATCCTGTTTCGCGCCAACGCCCTGATCAAGGAACGCCTCGACGACCTCGCCGCCGCCGAGTCCAAAGACAACGGCATGAACGCCACAGCCGCACAGCAGATCATCAAAGTGGCCAACGACATGCTGCTCTACTACGCCGGCTGGGTCGGCAAGATCCACGGCGAGTCCAGCAACGTTGTGACCGACGGCCTGCTCGGCCACTACGACAACTTCCACAACTTCACCCAGCTCGAGCCGATCGGCGTCGCCGGCCTGATCATCCCGTGGAACGGACCGTTCTTCGTGGCCATGCTCAAGGCCGCGCCGGCACTCGCAGCGGGGTGCAGCTGCGTCCTCAAGCCTGCCGAGGAGACGCCGCTCACCGCGCTGATGATGGAACAGATCTTCCTCGAGGCCGGGGTGCCCGAGGGCGTCTTCAACGTCATCACCGGCTACGGCGAGACGACGGGGGCCGCACTGGCCGCGCACCCCGACGTCGACAAGATCTCGTTCACCGGGTCGACGGAAGTCGGCAAGCTGATCGTCCAGGCGGCGGCGGGCAACCTCAAGCGGCTGACCCTCGAACTCGGCGGCAAGTCACCGCTGATCATGTTCGACGACGCCAACCTCGACAAGGCGATCATGAACGCGGGCCTGGGCCTGCTGGTCGGCTCGGGACAGAACTGCTCGTGCACCTCGCGCATCTACGTGCAGCGCGGCATTTACGACCAGGTCGTGGAGGGTCTCGCCGCGTTCGCCAAGATGCTGCCGATGGGCGGCAGCGAGGACCCCGTCTCGGTGCTCGGACCGCTGATCAGCGAGAAGCAGCGCAAGCGCGTGGAAGGCATTGTGGCCGAGGGTGTTTCGAAGGGCGCGGAGGTGATCACCGGCGGCAAGCGGCTGGACCGCAAGGGTTACTTCTTCGAGGCCACCATCATGACGAACACGACGCCCGACATGCGGCTGATCCGCGAGGAGATCTTCGGGCCGGTCGGCAGCGTCATCCCGTTCGACGACGAGGAAGAGGCCCTCGCCGCGGCGAACAACACCGAGTACGGTTTGGCCGGCGCCATCTGGACCGAGAACGTCGGGCGTGCCCACCGCGTCGCGAATGAGCTTCGCGCGGGTCAGGTTTGGGTGAACTGCGCCCTCGGCGCGGACCCGGCGATGCCGATCTGCGGCCACAAGCAGTCCGGCTGGGGCGGCGAGCGGGGCAAGAAGGGGATCGAGGAGTACTTCAACACCAAAGCGGTCTATATCTGCCACTGATGCAACGGAGCTAGCTGGCGATCCCCGCCAATTCCGTTGTCACGGCATCGAATGCGCGCAACGCGTCCAGCATGTGCGGTTCGTGCGAGTCCACCTGGGCGGACAGCTTGGCGGCAATCACCTCGGCAGCGCGGTTGACGTAGATCATCTGGCCCAGCATGCCCAGGCACAGCACGACGTTGTTGCCCGAATAGGGGAACCACATTTGGTTGCGGTACATCCCGCCGGGCATTTGATTATCGTCGGGGCTGGCGGCGAACGCCTCGCGCGAATCGGGCCCGCCGTCGAGGGTGTCGGCGATCCAGGCCGGGGGTAGCACCTGTTGGCCGGTGAGTGACACACCGTCGCGCAGGAACAGTGCCCCGAACCGGATCATGTCGGTCAGACAGGCGCTGATGCCGCCGTCGAAAAACCCCGTGCCTTCGGCATCCACGCCGATGGTGGCGTCACGTTCGGCGCCGACGTGGCTCCACAGCAGGTCCGACATCAGGTCGGGCATCCGCTGCCCGCCGGCGACCTCGCAGATCCAGCCCAGGACGTCGGATTCGCACGAGCGATAGTGAAACGGTCCGCCGTGCGCCGACGTCTGGCGCAGCGTCAGCAGGAACTCTCGCAACGTGGCCGGGGCGTCCGGGGTGCGCCGGGGCGCCCACCCCATCGCCTGGTCCAGCAGGTGGATCTCCGCGGCGGGGTCGCGGTAATCCTCGGAGAAGGCGATGCCCGATCGCATGTCGAGCAGGTCGCGTATCGTCGCGCCGTTGTAGCCGCAGTTCGCCAGCGCGGGAACGTAATTCGTGACCGGCGCCTCGGGCTCGATCGCGCCGGCTCCCTGCAAAACTCCGACGACGGCGGACACCAGTGACTTGCTGACCGAGAACATCAGGTGCCGGGCCCCGGCCTGCAGGCCGTTGAAGTAGTGCGCGGCCACCATCGATCCGCGGTGGGCCACCGCCCACCCATCGGTAGCCGTGGACTCCATCACCGCGCCCACGGTGGTCACGGTGCCGGCGGTGTTGGTCACCCGGATGTCGGCGACGGCGGCGCCCGCGGCCGGCAAGGACGCGACCGGCCCGGTCCCCCGCGAGATCGTCGCGGTCGGCACGAAGTCGTCGACGTGCTGCAAAGACCACTGCGCGTACGGCGCGGTGAGCCAGTTGTCCAGTGAGATCCCGTCCGGGACGTTCACGCTCGGGCCACGAGCCGCGAGACGATCGGCGCGGCCGGCGACAGGGGCGTCGAGACGAACTTTGCCTTCATGCCCTTGACCCAGCGCTGACAGCGGTCGCTGAGCTGATAGTCGTCTGTCTGCAGGTGTGAGCGGGTGACGAGCACGCCGAGTTGGGCGCCCTCGGAGCGCAGGTCGCCCGGCGCCGCGACCCGCATGTAGAAGGCCTCGGACCCGTCGAGCAGCGTGGCCCAGTCGTTGGCGGTCCGCGAAAACGACACCCGGCCGTCGTCGTCGATGCGCCAGACCCCGGCGCGTGGTGTAGCCGTGAAGATTTCGAGATCCGGCGACGTCTCGGTGATGATCACCTGGCCCCAGACCTCGTCGTCGCCGTAGCCGCGCTCCCAGCGCGCGTTGATCTCGTCGAGGTCGAGCTCGTAGTCGACGTCCATGTACTCGAGAAGGTGGAAGAGGAACAGCGGCATGTCGGCGTAGGCCTCGGCGGTCAGGTTCGTCATCGGGCTGGCGCCACTCAAGCGTGGATTCACCTCGCCGAGGTAAAGCTCGTCGGAGTCGAGGTCATGCAGCAGGTCCACCTCGAAGTAGCCGAGATAACCCTCGCGGCGCATGACGTCGCCCAGCTTTGTCACCATTTCTCGCGCGGCGTGCGTCTGGGCGGGCGGCAGCACCTGGTGCCAGATGTCGTTGCCGCACCAGCTGCCCCGGCTCGGCGTCAGCTCCGAATAACCCACCAGGCTCGTCATCGCGGGGCCGACCACGGTGCCGTGGCGGGTCACGGCACCCTCGAGGCACACCTCCACATTGCGGATGCGCCTCATGACTTTGAGCTCCTGCCCGAACATGTCACCGGCGCGCTCGTCCCAATCGCGCTGACCGTGCACGAAGAACGTCCCGCTGCCGGCGTTGCCGTAAGCGATCGAGATGACCAGGTCATCGCCCAGGTCGGCGGTTTGCGCGAGCGCCATGAGCTCGTCGTAGGAGCCGGCCCGCCCGATCACGTTTGGGACGCTCGGTATGCCCGCCTCGTCGGCCAGACGCGTCATGACGATCTTGGAGCCAAGGCGCTCGCGCACCTCGATCGGCGGGTGCATGACCTCGAGACCTGCCGACCGCGCCTTGGCCTGGATTTCCTCGTTCATCATCACAAAGCAGCACTTGCCACCGGGACCCTTACCCTCGATGAAGTCGAGCGTCTCAGCATCGGACAGCAGGTGGCTGCACACCTCGTCCATCGAGTCGAAGTCACGGCGGTCGCGCCGGCGGGGCACGAACACGCGCGAGTGTGTGCCCTCGAAAGAGTCAAAGTAGGTCAGGTAGAAGAAGTTTCGTATCCAGCGGTCAACGCCGAGCAGGTTGAACGGGGTTGGCGAGATGAAGTACAGCGGCACCTTGTTGGTGTGAAAAAACGCGCGGATGTCCGACAGGCCGTTCAGCACTCGACGCGGCTCGTTGGTGCCCACGATCACGCCATCCCGGGTGACGTCGGCTCTGGGACAGGCCCGAGCGCACATGTGTTCATGCAATAAGTGTGCACGCGCCCGCGGCCCTGTAAACCCGGGAGCCGAATTCGTTGCAGAGCAAGGCTTCTCGCTAGAGTCTGCTTTCGATCTGCTCGAAGATCTGGGAGAACTCGAACGGGGTTTGCGCAATTCCGCTGCCGTTGTTGGCATCTACCGCGCCCAACGTGTCGGTGACGTCGCGGGGCAGCTCCCACATGGACAGTTCGCCGATGCCGTTCTTCTGGGCGAAGGTGGTGAGTTGCTGGGCGTTGGCGAGGGAGAAGATCTCGCTCGGGTCGTCGTTGATGCCGATCAACGGCGTCACGCCGACCATGTTCCACGCCTGCTGGCTGGTCAGCGACGGATACAGCGTCATCAGCTGAGTGTGGGTGGCGGTCGCGGCGTCGATCGCGTAGGTGCCCATGCCCGGGTTTCCGGGCTGGTCGAAGCCGTTGCCGTAGTCCATGGCCATCACGTTGACCCGGGAGACGGCGACGCCGTTGGTGTTGGCGATCTGCAGGACGTTCAGTCCCCCGCCCTGGCCGGCGACCAGACCGGTCGGCAGCACCGGCAGTGTGTACGACACCGTGACGGGTGTGCCGTTGGCCGACTCCTGCGCCTGCAGCATGGCGATGGCCTGCGCCTGGGTCGTCAGCCCCCTGGGTGTTGCCCTGCAGCGCGCCTTCGACATCGAAGTCGAGGTTGTAGATGTGGTAGGTGTTGACGATCGTCAGGTAGTCCTGCTCCAGCGCTGCAGGCGTCTGGCCCGGCACGGCGGACAGATCCGTGCCCGCCTCGCCGCCGAACGAGACGGTCCCGTTGATGCCGGCCGCATGCATGTTGGCGATCTGGTTGTTGATGTAGGAGATCTGCGAGCCGCCGTTGATGTCGTACGCCGTGTAGCCGCCCCACGCCGGTTGACCGTTGGGGTCCGCGGTGATGAACGCCAGCGTGGCGTTGGTGACGCCGGCCTCGCCCGCCGCGCCGAAGTCGTATCCGTTGGGACCGGGGTAGAGCGTGACGTCGACGTACGGCGAGTACTCCCCCGTCCCCGGTGTCGGCCCGCCACCACCAGTCCCCAGGCTCTCGCCGGCGTTGCCGTTGGCGCCGGCGGCGCCCGCGTGCCCGAAGAACGCCGCGCCCTGGCCGCCGGGCCCGCCCGTGCCGCCGTTGCCACCGGTCACACCCGCGCCGCCGTCGCCACCAGCACCGCCGTCGCCGCCGTCGCCGAACAACAGCCCGCCGCGACCACCAGCTCCACCGGTCCCGCCGTTGCCACCGTTTGCGCCCGCGGCACCGGCCGCGCCCAGGCCGCCGGCGCCACCCTTCCCACCGTTTCCGATCAGCCCCGCGCCCCCGCCCTTGCCGCCGGCCAGTCCCGCGACCCCTGAGCCGCCGTCGCCGCCGTTTCCGTACAGCCAGCCGCCCGCGCCACCGGCCTGGCCGGTACCCGCCGCCCCGTTGCTGCCGTCGCCGACCAGCGGGCGCCCGGTCGCCGCCGCCACGGGCGAAAACACCGCCAGGCTCTGGGCGGTTTTCACCACCGCCTGCAACGGCGAAGCGTTGGCAGCCTCGACGGCCGCGTACGCGCTCCCGGCGCTGCTCAGGGCCTGCACAAACTCGGCGTGAAACGCGGCCGCCTGGGCGCTGAGCGCGTGAAACTGGTGGCCGTGAAACGACAGTAGTGACGCGATCGCTGCCGACACCTCATCAGCGGCGGCCCGCACCAGTGCGGTAGTCGGTCCTGACGCGGCCGCGTTGGCGGCTCCAAGTGCGAGACCAATACTGGCGAGTTCCGCGACCGACGAAGCCGTCAATCCCGGTGCTGCGATCACAAAAGTCATAGCGTCACCTGCGCATGTCCTGAGCGTCCGACTTTTTGACGCGCTACAGGGCGGGGAAACACAAAACGAACCACGAAACGATTCGCCGCGCCGAGGCCGGGATGGCCACTCATTGGCCTTACCCGCCAGGGCGATTCCCGCGCAACCACCGCCACGATGTCGACAGAGTGCCATCTGTTTGAAATGAATTGCAGTCGAATCACTTTCGCCGCCGCAGGTCTCGCGCTGGACAACCCGAGTAGAATTGAGGCATCGGTGGCACCTCGTATGTGACTATTCAAAGCCATGTCGTCGCCGATTCCAGCGATCTGGCCGACTCGACGGTCAAGACGGGAGCGTCGCTATGACGCCGAAAAAAGACCGGATGGATGGCGGGCACCGTCACACCCCGCCGGCCCACACTCCACGCCTGAGGCTGAAGCCCAAAGCACCTCAGAGCGGCTACGTCGATGGGGCTTGGTGGCCGCATAATGCGGACCTGACCGCGGAGCTGCCGGACCTGTTGTCGGTGTTGTCGGTTCGACTGGGGCCGATCGGTCGCGTGCTCTACAACGTCAACGAATGGGATTCGCCGCCCGCGAAATTCGCGACCGGAGGGCGAACGGTGCGACTAGACGGATATCGTCTCCAGCCTGTCCACACCATCGAAGTCATCGGGTACAACCACGACAAAATCGTGCTACTGGTGGTTTCTCCGCAGGCAGCTCCAGACCAGGCACATGCCATCTTGATGACCGCGGCGGGCCCGGACAACGCGTTGACAGTCGACAGTCTCCTCAACACCAGCGCTGGATTGCCAAGCGCCTCCGGTTAAACCGCCGCCTTGCAATGGCGTTGGGATCTAACGAATCCCATCGATTCGGCCGCTCGCTTCCCGTCAAAACCGTTACATGCCAGGATCTTTGGGCGCCTTAACGGGCCCGCGGCGGTTCACGCGCACTGGCCATTGACAGAATTTTAGCTGGCCTGTGCTAGGGTTAATCGCGGACGTATCTGATCACGTCCATTTGAAAAGAGAGAAGTAAGTATGCCACAGGGAACTGTGAAGTGGTTCAACAACGACAAGGGCTTCGGTTTCATCGCGCCCGATGACGGCGCAAAGGACGTGTTCGTTCATCATTCTGAAATCAAGGGGGATGGGTTTCGCTCCCTTGAAGAAAATCAACGAGTCCAGTTCGAGATCACCCAGGGCCCCAAAGGGCCGCAGGCGGTCGAAGTAACCTCCGTCTAACGGATTGCCATGTAAACCCCTGGGGTGCAATAGATATCGCCGATTGGATTGACATCGGCGCATTGGTTGCCCTCAGGGGTTTCGCTTCTCCGCGGATCCACCGTTTCGAACATGCTCGCCAACAACACGTTTCGCAGCGGCTGAATTTTTCCGACTCCCCTGGCCATCTTGGTCGCGGTGTCGTCGACGTCGGTGGGCTCCCGTGGCGCCCAGAATATGCCACGACGGCCTAACCCGGCCCGACCCACGGCGGACAGCAAATATCCCGGATCCAACGGCCTTCGCGGTATGGTTGAACACGGTTGACGCCACAGCCTCCCGGCCGCGTCCGGTGGCGATCTACAACAGGTCCCCGCCGGCTTACGCACCTGCACCGCCGGGATTAAGCCGACAGTTGGGCGTTGAGCTGTTGGATTGATGTCGACGGAGTCGCGTGTTCAGCGCTTCACGGGTGACTGCGCCGCATGCCGACGAGTGCGTGGTTCGTCGTGGTCATCGTCAGCCGCGGACGTGCGGTACCGCCTCGTCCGTAGCCGAGGCCCAGGCTTCGCTGCTCAATTCCAACTGGCCTGAGCCAAAGGAACGGCCTTGAGCAAATTCATCGAAACGATGTACGACACCGCCTGGTCCAGTTCGAAGGGGCTGGTCACCGGTGAGCCCGATTGCCCCGTTCGGCACACCTGGCGCGAGGTGCACGAGCGGGCCCGTCGGATCGCGGGTGGCTTGGCCGCGGCCCGAGTCGGCCGCTATGACGCCATCCCGGTGCTGGCCGGCGCCCCAGCCGAAATCGCACCGACCGCGCAGGGCATCTGGATGCGTGGCGCCAGTCTCACCATGCTCCATCAGCCCACACCGCGAACCGACCTACAGCGCTGGGCGCGCGAGACCATCGGCGTGATCAACATGATCGGCGCCAGAGCTGTGGTCATCTCCGATCCCTTCCTCGCCGCGGTGCCGTTGCTGGCCGAGCTGGGGATGAAAGTGCTGACAATCGACCAGCTGCTCGACAGCCGCCCGGTGGACCCGGTGGAGACCGCTGACGATGACGTCGCGCTACTGCAGTTGACGTCGGGGTCTACCGGATCACCCAAGGCCGTACAAATCACCCACCGCAACTTCGTGTCGAACGCCGAGGCGATGATCATCGGGGCGGACGTCGACGTCGATACCGACGTGATCGTGAGCTGGTTGCCTCTTTTCCACGACATGGGCATGACCGGTTTCTTAGCTGTGCCAATGTATTTCGGTACCGAACTGGTGAAATTCACGCCGATGGACTTCCTGCGCGACACCCTGCTGTGGGCCAAGCTCATCGACAAATACCGCGGCACCATGACCGCGGCGCCGAACTTCGCCTATACGCTGCTAGCCAGACGCCTACGTAAGCAGGCCCAGCCCGGCCAATTCGACCTGTCCAGCCTGCGCTGGGCGCTATCGGGCGCCGAGCAGGTCGAGCCCGGCGACGTCGAAGACCTCTGCGAAGCCGGCGAGCCGTTCGGGTTAAGTCCCGAAGCGATCCTGCCGGCGTACGGCATGGCCGAGACCACCGTGGCGGTGTCGTTCTCCGATTGCGGCGCAGGCCTGGTGGTCGATGAGGTCGATGCCGACTTGCTGGCCGTACTGCACAGGGCGATCCCGGCGAGCAGAGGCAAGACCCGACGACTGGCCACGCTGGGCCGTCCACTGAAGGGGATGGAGGCCCGCGTCGTCGATGAAGACCACAACATCCTGCCCGCCCGGGGCGTCGGCGTGCTCCAGGTGCGTGGGGAGCCGGTGACGCTGGGGTACGAAACGACGGCCGGTTTCGTGTCGGCCCAAGACGACCAGGGTTGGTATGACACCGGCGACCTTGGCTACCTCACAGAGAACGGCTACATCGTGGTCTGCGGCCGAGTGAAGGACGTGATCATCATGGCCGGCCGGAATATCTACCCGACCGACATCGAACGCGCTGCCGCACGCGTTTCCGGCGTGCGGCCGGGCTCCGCGGTCGCGGTCCGCCTGGATGCCGGACACCCGCGGGAGACGTTCGCCGTCGCCGTCGAGTCAAACCACTGGCAAGAGCCGGCAACAGCGCGCCGCATTGAGCAGGAGGTGGCACACGAGGTCGTTGCCGAGGTCGATGTCCGTCCCCGCAACGTCGTCGTGCTCGAGCCGGGAACGATCCCGAAGACGCCGTCGGGAAAGCTGCGGCGGGCCCATACGTTGGCGCTGGTCGGGTGAACTGTATCGGCAGGCTCCTGAGGGTAGATTTGAGGATGCACGCGAGGAGAGATTTTGGCCGACTTTGACGCCCAACCCGGCCGTAACACGCCGCCGGAGCCTGAGCTCACGTCGAACCAACTAATTGCCGACGAAGCGGAGCTCTCGGCGGGCCTGCGCGGATTGGCCGGAATTGTCGCCGGTGCCCGGGGGGTCATGGATCTTCTCCGGGATGTAGCGGAATTCGCGGTCCACGCGATCCCGGGCGCCGACGGTGTGAGCATCGCCTTGGTCGATCCCCAGCACGGTATATCCAGCGTTCAGACCTGGGCTGCGACAGAGGTTCTGGTCCACGAGATCGATACGGTCCAGTACCACGAGCTGCACGAAGGCCCGTGCATCAGCTGCATGCACACGCGCCGGCCCACGGTGAGCGGCTCGCTGGGCAGTGACAGCCGATGGCCTCACTTCGGGGGCCGGGTAGCCCGTATGCGCATGCACTCCGCGCTCGCCCTCCCGCTGATCGTCGACGAACAGGTGATCGGCTCGATCAATGCGTACGCCAAAGCCCGCGACGCGTTCGCCGAGCACGCCGTGCAGTTGGGCTCCCAGTTCGCCAGGCCGGCCGCCGTCTCGGTATACAACGCGCAGTTGTTGGCGAGCGCCCACGAACGGACTCTGCGCCTGCAGCGCGCTTTGGAAAGCCGGGCGGTGATCGATCAGGCGATCGGCATCATCCGCAGCCGGTCGGGTGGCAGTCCCGACGAGGCCTTCGAACGGCTCACCCAGATCAGCCAGAGCGAGAACATCAAGCTATATTCCGTCGCTGAGCGATTGGTCGATGAGGCAGTGCGGCGCGCCCGCGCCCGTCACCGCTGAACCCGTTGTTACACTTGTGTTTCCGCGAGCTCGGCTAGCGCCGTCACGAGCAGCGGGCGAGAATACCGATCGACCATTAATCGGCGCGCAATGTCGGTCAGGTGTTCGCCAGTGTCACGCGCGTAGGTGCGCATCAGATTGAACGCTTCCTCCACGGACACGTCCAGCGTTTCGCGAAGGAATCCCTTGGCCTGTTCGACGATGACGCGATGGGTCAGTGCCGAACGTAGCTGCGGCATGACGCTCGCGGGTGTGGGTGGATGTTCCTGGAGGAGCGCCACACATGCGATGTGCGTCAGGGTCTGGCACACGAGCAGATCGGCTTCGTCGAGTTCCCCCGGCCGAGAGCCGAACAACCCGAGCGCGCCCAGCACGATGCCGGCCGCCCTCATCGGGACGGCGTGTACCGACGCGAACCCGGCGTCGGCCGCGGCGGGAACGAACCGCGGCCATCGCCCTGCCGCCCCCTGGATGTCGGCTACCGAGACTGGATGGCCACTGTTGTAACAGTCCACACACGGGCCTTCATCGGCTTGGAGTTGAAAGAGTTCAAGCTCGCGGGCCTCCTCCGAGGTCGCGGCGAGCAGGCGAAGCCGGTGCAGGGGGTCGGCCAGCAGCAGTGCCGCGGCCTCGACGTCGAGCAGCTCGGCACATGTCTCGGTCAGGCCGGTGAGCAAGTCGACAACGTCGAAGTCGTCGAGCAGGCTATCGACTATTTCGACGACGGCGCTCAGCACACGAGTTTCACGAACGTTCTCGCTCACTTCGCCCTCCTCTCTCGTGTGTTCCCATCGGGCGGGCTCATTAGTCGTTCTCGAGCTTCAGTCGACGGTCCAGGATGTCGCGGGCGACGTCGGTCGCGCTGCGGCCCGTTGCGTAGGCGTGGGCGCGCAGCCGGACCAGCGCCTCGGCCGGCTCCACCTGCAGCTGAGCGACGAGCATCCCGGTGGCCTGACCGACCTCCGCCCGGCTCAAGGCGTTCAGCTCGGCCCAGGCGTTGCTGTTGGGGTCACCGACGGCGGCCTGTAAGTCACCATCCAGCAGATCCAGCAGCGGGACGCCGGCCAATTCGGCTGCGGCGACTGCACCGGCCAAGTCTTCGTCCGGCGGGCGACCCGGCTGCGCGCGAAACAGATCAAGGGCGCCAACGTACTCGCCGGCAACCAAGACGGGTACCGCGTAGACGCCTCTGATCCGATGGGCCAACAGGGCAGGCCCGTACGCCGGCCAGCGAACCTCGGCCGGATCGGCGAGGTCGACGACCAGAACCGGGATCCGCCCCGCGACAGAGTCCAGGCACGGTCCCTCGCCCAGCGTGAACTGCAGTTCGTCGTACGAGCGTGCGTGCGTGCTGCTGGATCCCAGCGTTCCGCTGCTCGCTCCGTCGAAGACGAGAGAGATGGCCGCCGCGTCGACGTCGAGCAACACCACGCAGGCCTCGCACAACCGGTCGGCCGCCGCTACCCCCCGCCGACCGTCGACGGCGGCGAGGAGCTGTTCCTGGATCGCCACATTTAGCCGAACGGGGCTCGGGCTCGGGGAATGCCCGGGGGTCGCGGCTGGCTTCTCATCCCCCCACCCTTCCACTAGTTGCGGTGTTTGACGAGCATGACGCAGTATTAAGAGGCTTCTCGGTCCTTTCGCACACCGGTTCGTCAGGGTCGTCGTAAGTCGCCAGGTCTGGACGGAATCTAGGATCTCTGCGCCGCAACTTCATTCGATGGCGAATGACCAAACCCAAATCACCACATGAACTTTCCGGTCCCGTCCGACGTCGCGCGGGATTCCGCCATGGTGCGACCCGATCACGCTGACTTTCGCAGCCCACCGTCGACTGCTGCGGCGGCTGTGCCGAACTAGGCTGAGTCGCAATGCATCACGCGGACCGCGTTCGATCAGCGCCCGCGAGTATCGCTGTCGCCAACCCGCGCCGCCGGGCACCCTCGCCTGACGGTAGCGGCGAACGTTTCGCGACATTCCGGAATCTGTCCTCGGACGCCGTCTCCGGTGCGTCGTCGGAGCTGGCCGAAAGAAGCCGGTCCGGCAGCGCCAGCTTGCAGATCGTGCGCACGGTCAGCAGGTACTGGCGAAGTAACGAGCCGGTGGTGTACGGCAGGTCATAGGTGGCGCACAAAGCGCGTACCCGTTCCGCGATCTCGGGGTAACGATTACTCGGCAGATCCGGGAAGAGGTGGTGTTCGATTTGGTAGCAGAGATTTCCGCTCATGAACGCCATTACCGCACCTGCCCGGAAGTTCGCGGTACCCAGCATTTGCCGCAGATACCATTCGGGCTTCGTCTCATGCTCTAGCACAGCCGGGGTGAATTTTTCGGCCCCGTCGGTGAAGTGACCGCAGATGATGACCACACATGCCCACACGTTGCGCAACCCGTTGGCGATCACGTTGGCGCCCAGGGTGCGGCGCCACCGCCTGCGACTCAGCGCAGGAAACAGGACATAGTCCTTGCCGGCCTGCCGAGCGATCTTGCGGATGAGCGCTGATTTGTGGGCCGCCTTGCCGGCGCGTGTCGTCTCGCGCTCCTGCACGGAATACAAGCCGTGCAGGGCGACGCCCCATTCGAAGGCGAGCGCCAGCAGCAGCCCGCGCAGCGGCTGCGCCAGGGCGCTCGGCTGCCATTCCTGGTCCCGGGTGACGCGCATGACGCCGAACCCGAGGTCGTCGTCGACACCGACAACGTTCGCGTACATGTGGTGCCGGTAGTTGTGGGAGTTCTGCCACTGCGACGTGAGACCTGCCATGTCCCACTCCCACATACTGGAGTGGACCTCGGGATCGTTCATCCAATCCCATTGACCGTGGCTGATGTTGTGGCCGAGTTCCATGTTCTCGATGCATTTGGCCGCACTTAAGGCGGCGGTTCCGGCAGCCCAGCCGAACTTGCCTTTGGTCGTCGCGAGCACCAGCCGCGCCGCGACCTCGAGCCAACGCTGAAAAGCGATGGCGCGCATGATGTATGACCGGTCCTGGGCGCCGCGCGAAGCCTCGATATCGTGACGGATCGCGTCCAACGCGGCCCCCAGCTCGTCAAGGTCCGCAGCGCTCAAGTGGGCGTATTCAGGTACTTCGGTGATGGCCATTGAATCTCAGGGAGATTCGGGCGCGGCGACGCTAAGCGTCCGCACGACGACGCGCCAACGCGGAGGGCTGATGAGTTGCCACAAAGTGGAACACGTCCGATCTTTTTGGGTGGTACTACGCGCGAGGGGCGACGATCGGCGCGAGGTCGGGTAGCCGGAAAGCTGCTTGATCAACAAAGCGAAAAGGCGGCATGGGGCTGCAATCGTTTTTGCGAATGCGGTCGCCAATACGGCCACTGTGAGCGCCCTCGTCACCGGAGTTGGGCGACACGGCGTTCTGCCCAGAGCCTACCGCTCCGGAGTACGGCTGAGCCATAAAGTTTGAACACCTGCCTGAATCGGCTCTATGCCGTGAGTGCCGACCGTAGCACGTCGGACTTCCATTGCACGAAAACGCCGAATCCCCCGCCGCACGCTGCACCGGGCCTAGTGTTGCGGAGGGAGTGAGCTTGAGGGGGCCGTTTGTGCAGCAGTTGAGTTGGACCGATGACATGATGCTGCGCGCGGAGACGCCGGCAACACCGTTGCAGATTCAGATGCTCCTGATCTACGACCCATCGACCGCCCCGGGCGGCAAGGTGACATTCAAAGGGATTCTTCAGGAACTCGATGCCCGGCTGCACCTCGCAGACGTATTTCGGCGGCGGCTGGCCGAGCTGCCGGGTGGTTTGCACAGGCCGTATTGGGTTGATGATCCGAGCTTCGATCTGGAGTATCACGTCCGCCATATCGGGTTGCCCCAGCCCGGTGACTGGCGGCAGCTCTGTATCCAGATCGCACGGCTGCACGCCCGGCAGATCGACCTGCGACGTCCGCCCTGGGAGATCACGGTCATCGAAGGGCTGAATTCCGTGCCAGGGGTGCCGACGGGTTCGTTCGCGATGGCCTTCAAACTGCACCACTGTGCGGTCGACGGCATGGCGAGCGTTCAGATGATGGCCGCCCTGCACGACCTCGCCGCTGACAGCCCGCGCCCCGCTGCACCCGCCAGTCCCTGGCGACCCCATCCTGTCCCCTCGACTAGAGACCTACTCGCTCGCACGGCGATGAACGTGGCTATGCACCCGTTGCGCGCGGGCAGAGTGCTGGCCTCGAGTGCCCCGAAGGCAGTCGGGGGCTTAGCCGCGCTTCCACGCAAACTCGTCGGCGGCGTCGTGTCGGGGGTGGCCGGGGGCGGTGTGCCGTCGCTTCCACCGAAGACCCGGTTCAACCAAACCGTGTCCCCGCACCGTGTCTTCGAGGCCCGGTTCCACGATCTCGCCGATTTCAAGCGGATCAAGGCGAGCGTGCCCGGCTCGACGGTCAACGATGTGGCACTGGCCTATGTCGGCGGCGCCCTGCGCGAATATCTGGACGGCCATGGCGAGCTCCCCGAGGAGTCACTGGTCGCGGCGTGCCCAATGTCGCTGCGCGAGAAGGGCGATGACACCAGCCAGGGCAACGCGTTGTTCGGACGCTTGCAAAGTCTCGGCACCGACATCGCTGATCCGCTGGATCGGCTTTCCGCGATCGCTGCGTCGACTGCCGGGAGCCGCGCGCATGCGGATCAATCGGTCAGAACGCAGCTGATCGATCTGATCGGGACTGTGCCAACCTCATTGGTCGGGATGACCGCAAAGGCCGCGAGCGCGCTGCCGTTCTCCGGTCCCACGGTGGCCAACACCACGGTGACCAATGTGCCGGGTCCAACCGAACCGATCTTCTTCAGCGGCGCCCGACTCGTCCGCGTCGCCGGTCTCGGACCACTTCTGGGTGGGTTGAACCTCATCCACGTCGTCGCCAGCTACAACGGAATTTTGTCGATCAGCGCGACCGCGGATCGCGACGCCCTCCCTGACCCGGCCAGGTACGCCGGGTGTATGGAGAACGCATTTCAGCAGTTGCTGGCCAGTGCCGGCTGACCGGTTCAAGCGAAATCACTTGCGCGGCACGCCGAGAGCGAGGACGGCGACGTCATCCTGGACGCCGGCGCCAAGGCCATCGAGTAACTCATTGACGGCTCCCACGATTTCAGACGCCGTCGCCGGCGCGATCGACTGCGCGAAGCCCAAAAGGGCGCCTCGGTCGTCATAGCGTTCGTGGCCGACGCCGGTACTGGCCTCGGTGAGTCCGTCTGTATACAGGACCAGGGCGTCTGCCGGTGCGAGGTGGAACTTGGTCGCGATGAACTGCGGTTCTGCAACCAAGCCGACGGCGTGTCCGCCGATGCTATCCACGTAGTCGGCACTGCCATCGGCGTGTAGTCGCAGTGGGGGCAGATGGCCTCCGCTGGCGAGCTCGACATCAAACCCGTTGTCGCGCTTGGTCAAATTGCCGTAGATCACGGTGCAGAATCGATCCGGCTGGACGCCGAACTTCTGACTGATCACCGATTGCAGATTGTGCAACACCTGCACGGGATCGTCGTCGGATACCGCGGCGGAACGCAGGACATACCTGGTCAGTCCGGTTACCACAGCGGCCTCTACGCCTTTGCCCGACACGTCGCCCAGAAAAAAGCCCCACTTGGTGCGCGACAGGGGGAAGAGGTCGTAGAAATCACCGCCGACGTCGTCATCGGACGCGGTGTAGTAGTAATCGGCTGCGTCCAAGCCGTTGGGCGGTGACAGCACAGGCGGGAGTAGCGAGCGCCGCAAAGTCTCGGCAAATTCCAGGACGCGCCCGTGCTCGATCTCGACCCGCCTTCGCTCTTCCAAGAGCTCCCGTTCATAGGCACGGCGATCGGACGCATCCACTGCGGTGATTCGGAGCAGTTCGGGCCGGCCGTCGGAGCCCACCTTGACGTTCGCGGTTAGAAACATCGGCAGCCGCGTTCCGTCAGCGGTGACGAGGTCCAGGGTCACTCCGTTGAGCTCACCGCTCATGCGTAGCAATGGCCCGAAATGGGTGTCGTAGTGGATCCGCCCGCCGACGGTGAGCAGCGCGCTGAACGGCCTGCCCTGCAATGCATTTGGCTGATAACCCAACCATCGGGCCAGGGTGGCGTTGACACGGAGGATTCGGCCGTCGGGTTGCGCGATCAGGTGACCGCAGGGGCCGTGGTCCCAGAAGTCTTCCAGGTTGAGGTCGATCACGCCGATCGCGCGAAAGCCGAGATCGCCGACGCGGTGACATCCGGCGCGCTCACGTGCGGGCAGTGGCCAGTCGCGTCCAGGGTGATCAGTCGGCTGCCGCGGACGTGCTCATGAACGTAGGCACCAACCTCGCGCGGTGCGATCGCGTCCACCGCACATTCGATGACCAACGTGGGGACCGTTATCCGTGCGAGATCGGCGCGGTTGTCGGAGAGGAACGTGGTACGGGCGAAGACGCGGGCGCGGGAAGGGTCGTTGCGGCAGAAGGTCTCTGCCAGTTCGTCCTGTAAATCCGGGCGGTCGGGTGCGCCCATGATGACGGGCGCCATCGCACGCGACCAACCCAGATAATTCAGTTCCATGGAATCGAGGAGTTCGTCAATATCGGGCTGCAGGAATCCCCCGCGATAGTCGCCGTCGTCGAGATAGCGCGGCGACGGTGTCAACATGACCAGCTTCGCGAACCGACTGGGCTCCGCGATGACTGCCAGTGCGCCGATCATCGCCGCGACCGAATGGCCGACGAACACGACGTTGCGCAATTCGAGCTCCCGCACAATGTCTACGACATCGGCGGCGTACCCGCCCAGTGACGAATACTTCTGTGCGTCCCACGAAGCGGGGTCCGATGCACCACAACCGACGTGGTCGAGAAGCAGCATCCGAAAGTCCGCCTTCAGAACATCGACGACCCGGCGCCAGAGCCGCTGATCACAGCCGAAGCCATGCGCAAGCACGATCACCGGCCCGTCAGCGGCGCCCACAATGTGGATATTGTTTCTGGCGTAGACGTCCATCGGTCCCAGCTTAAGCCGGTATCGGGCTCGCTCCCCGAGGGCGGGGGCTCACACGGGGAAGCCGCATCAGCCCCAGAACCGCGCTCTCGTCCATTTCTTTTGGTCGCCTTGCACCTCGGTCCACTCGCCCGGCGCGTAGCTGAATGACCCTTTGACCCCGCCGCGGATGATGTCGAGCGTGCCGTCGCCGTGTTTGACGTAGGCATCACCGGACCGCCTATAGGTTTCGTTTGTTCCGTCTCGCAGTGTCACGGTGACTGTCATGCTTTTACCCCCCTGGTGCGCTGCCGGAATACTGGCCGCGTCGTGATCACACTCTTGCCCGTCGGTGCGCGAGGACGCGACCCGCCAACGCCAAGTACGCACCGGCGACTACCTGCCAGGTCATCCCGGGCGCCATGCGGCGGCCCTCGGCCGCCATTGCACCGGCGAGGCGCGGCTGCGTCAGCACCCGCCGCAGGGCCGACACCAGCGCGTCCGGGTCGTCGTGCGCGACGACGAGACCGGCCCCGCTGCCCAGCAGCTCGACGGCATGCGGGAAGGCTGTCGCCACAACTGGCCGACCGCTCGCGACGGCGTCGACCAGAACACCGGAAACCACCTGATCGGTCGTGTCGTAGGGCAGGACGATGACCGCCGCGGACTGCACGAGAGCATTCAACGTCGCAACGTTGTGGTATCGCGCGTCGAAGCACACCGAATCCGCCACCCCGCGACGCCGCGCCCGCTCTGTCAGGGCGTCGCGGTAAGCCTCCCCGTCGGCGGCGAGCACCTTCGGGTGCGTCGGGCCCGCAACCAGGTACTGCGGCCGGCCGGGCACATCGCGCAGCGACGCCATCGCGTCGATCACCCGCTCGATGCCCTTGCCCGGTCCCAGCAGGCCCCAAGTCAACACAGTGGGTCGACCGCCCCGCACGCACACCCTCGGCGGGATGATCGCCCCGTGGGCGATGGTGGCCACTTTGCCGCGGTCGACACCGCAGCCATCGAGCAGCCGTTCGCGAGCCGCATCGGACATCACGATCACCCGGTCCGCCCGCGCCGCGATCTCTTCGAGTTGGGAACGCTGTTGTCGCGTAGGACTTTTGAGAACGGTCTGAACGATCACGATCGAAGGGATGCGTAACCCGTCCATGATGTCCAGCAATTCGCTTCCGTTGGCGCCTCCGTAGACGCCGTAGTGATGCTGGATGACCGCAACGTCGCCCTGGTTCAACAATTCGGCGCACGCTGCGACCGACGCCGGTGAGCCGTTGACCAGCTCGCCGACAACACGGGCGCTCGAGGAGCGTGACCCGTCGGACACCTGCACGACGCCGACGTCGGCACCATGGGCGGCCAGCCCATGCGCTAGCGCGGCGCTGAATCTCGCCAGCGCGCACTGCGTCGGCGGATAGGTACTCAGAATTCGGAAACTCGGGCAAATAGCGAATTTCGGATCCACGACGGCAAAAGTAGGCGGCGGAATAGATAAGGTACTCAAGGCTTCCCAACTGCGGTTGTCACCGGCATCTCCGGCGTGAGCAGTTGCTCGGCGCGGTCAGCGGCAGATGGCTGACTCATCCCGGACTAGCTGGGTTTTGATCTGTTTCAAGACTACACCTCCAAATTGGTTCGTGACGACGCCGGGCCGGGCGCCGCGGTGCCAAATGCGTTACGAGGCAGCCACCTTAAATTGGGCCGAATTGGGCCCTCGCCGTTTGCTCTAGTGCTACTTTGCGACCAATCAATTGTCTGACTGGACTTTGTGAGCGAATATGTTTAACTCCCGGATCGCTACGGCAGTGCGCACCGCGCTTCTCGGCGCCTGCATTGGTGCGGTCAGCGTTTCTTGCGGCACAACGCCGCCATCGACGCATGCGGCGGCGGCGTCGTCAACCGTGCGGGCGAGAACGGTCGCCGACGGCGTGTACGGCGACCCGGTGGCGGCCGCGCAGTATTGGCAGCAGCAGTCGCTCGAGGACAACTGCGGGCTGGCTTCGGTGGCCGATGTAGTCGGCGAAGTCACCGGGCACTCCCCGACGGAACAGCAGATCATCAAGCTGGCGCAGAACACTCCGTCGTCGATCCGCAGCGGGATGATCTACCTGCCCACCGGCGACCCGGGCCACGACACCGACAGAGGCGGCATCGACATGGCCGACACGGTCGTGCTGCTCGACCACTACGGCATCAAGTCGCGCATGACTTACGACAAGCATCCCGAAGAGGTGGGTTTGTCCAAGCTGGAGGAATACCTCGGCGCCAACCGCAAAGTCATCGCCTGGGTCAATTCCGGAACCATTTTGGACAGCAACGATCAACGCACCTCACCCGATCATTTCCTCGTGATCACCGGGATCGACACCAACGATGACATCGTGCATTTGAACGACCCCTACGCCGATCACGCCAACACGAAGGTCAGCATCAAACGGTTTATGACCGCGTGGAAAATCGGTCAGGAATCAATCACCGTTACTGCGCCCTAAGGCCGTCGATGTGGGCCAGGAAGTGCTCCAAGACCGCGTCGGGCGCCTCGAGCTGCGGCCAGTGCCCGATTTCGTCGGCGAGCATCACTACATCGGGGTCGGGGATCAGCTCGGCGTAGCGCCGCGCCATGTGCGCACCGGAGTTGGGGTCGATCGGCCCGTCGATCAACCGCATCGGCACCGCGGTCTGCCGCATCGCGCGCACCCACCGGTTCCGATGGGTGTAGCGATCGTTGATGAACCGGCCGACCTTGTGCAGCACCCGGCGGCCGTCGTTGTAGTCCAGGATCTCGTTGAACACGTTCATCATCTGCCGGGTCGGCTTGGTGTTCGGGCCGAACATCTCGCGCAGCGTCGGTTCCAGCAAACGACGGGACAGCGGGCTGCCCTGCACGTGGCTGAAGACGTCGCCCAGCGGCGTGCGCGACATCAGCTTCTGCGCCGCCCGGGGCGTGTAGGACTCGATGAACATGCCGCCATTGAGCCAGGTGATCGAGTCGATGCGCCGTGCACCGTAGGCCTGCTCACCGAACTCGTGACGGGCCAGCAGCTCCTGGCCTACCGAATCGCCGATGTCGTGGGCCAGGATGTGCGCGTGCCCAATATCGAGGTGGGCCAGCAGCGCCTCGTGCATGTCGGCGTGGTCTGCGACCGAGTATTCGTACGTCACGGGTTTCGCTGAAAACCCCATGCCGATCATGTCCGGTCCGATGACGGTGAACCGCTGCGACAGCGTGGGCCATATCGGCGCCCAGTCGTAGGAATTGAACGGATAACCGTGGATGAGCAGCAGCGGAGGTCCGCTGCCCGCCACTCGGAAGAAGATGTCGAAGCCCAGGTAGTCGAACATCTCTCCGGAGTCCAGCCAGCGTTTGAGTTCAGCGTCCATCACGCCCATCATCCTTCGCCAAGGTTTGGCGCTATGGAAGAATCCCGATCAGCCGAAGGTTTCAGGGCAAACAGCGAGGCAACGATGACTACTCCTACCGCGGTGCCGGGTGGACAACCCGACGAACCGCTGGCGTATCTCGTCGTTGCCAGGCTCCCCGAATGGGAATGCCGCAAGCGCTTCGCCTGGATTAGTTGGCGCCGAACAGTTTTCGATGAGCTGAAATCGAATACGCCGCTCCGGCAACCGGTCCAGCAAACCGGGCCAACTTATGTGGCGCCTTTGCGGCACTCCGCGGACTTCCTTATTCGATGGCCGCAGCGGGCGTTGCGGCAGTCGTCATCACGGCGCTGGCATGGCCCCAGGCGCGCAAGTCCGACCTCTTGAGCGACGACGACCCGGCCAAGCTGGCCGTCGTGAAAGCCACGCCGCCGTTGAACGCGCTGCCCGTGCTGGCGCTCGAGCAACTCGCCCGGGCCGCGACGCGTTGGCCGTGCCTGCGGGTGCCGAGGTGATCCAGCAGGGTGACCCGGGCGACCGGTTCTACATGATCGCCGCGGGCCTGGCCGACGTCGCCGTCGATGGCCGGCGGGTGGGCACGCTGGGTCCGGGCGGATCGTTCGGCGAAATCGCCTTGCTGCGAGACGTTCCCCGGTCGGCGACCGTCACAGCGGGCGAGGACCTCGACTTGGTCGTCGTGGATCGGGCCGACTTCCTCGGCGCGATGTCGGGCGGACCCGAGACCGGTGGTCGTGTGAGCCGGGCTGCTCTGGAGCGGCTGGAAACCCCGCCGGTGGAGGACTATCTGGTGGCCGGATCATGACGCGGAGTTGGCCGGCCGATCTGTTACTGAGCTGCTTGCTTCTCAGCCGCCATTGGCGTCGATCGGCGCCGACGCCTTGGGTGAACTCGATACTACCGCAAGGGTATTGGCTGTGCCCGACGGCGCGCCCATCACCCGCGAGGGTGATTACGGCTGTACCCATTACGTGATCCTTGACGGTGGCGCCCAGGTTTCGAGGACGGCGCGTTGGTGAGCAACTTCGCGCCCGGCGAAGGCTTCGGCGAGCACGCGATCCTGCAGGACATTCCGCGTACGGCCACCGTGCGGGCGGTCGGGGATACTAAGGTGCTGGCGGTCTCTCGCGAGTCGTTCCAGCACGCTCTTCTTGGCGCGTAATCCCGTTACCTTGCTCGGCGCTTGTGGCCCTTTGCTTCGTTCACCCATTCTTTTTCGATGCGGCCGATCTCGAGCGATAGCAGCATGACAGTCGGGTTGTCGCAATTGACTTCGTGAGCGGTGCGGAATTGCGCTGCTTCACCTTTGTCTGGCAGGTGCGGCCGTAATCCCTCGAACCATTCGTCACCGACCGCGTTGGGCGCATCCTTGTCACGAGGACCGGCCTCCCACTGGCGGTAAACATCGCGTGCGTTAGCCAAGCCGGCGCGCCAGTGCTTCACCGCTTCGTGGCGCTGCGATTGCAGGTTGGCGTTCATCTGATGCTTGTGGCCAGTTGTTGCCATGGCACCCGGTAACACCGCGTCTGCCACTGACTTCGCAATGCCTGCCACTCCCACGGCCGACGCGCCGATGAGCGTTCCAGCGAGGCCCATCATCATGCCGTCCATTCGCGTGATTGTTTCATGATCCGGCTCTGGCTATTGGCCCTTCGGGTAGAGGTGATAGAGCACCGAGGCGGTGACCAGCCTGTATCCGAGATGCGGGATGAGGTCGCTGATCCAGCCGACGATGCCCCAGGTGAGCGGGTTTGTCACTCCGAGCACCGTCATTGGGCCGTTGGCGCCTATTAGGGCGAGTGCCGCCGCGACCACTACTCCGATGACGAGCTTTGGCCGCCAACCCCGCGCGTAGGCCAGCCCGAGGATCAGTCCATGCCGATGCCGGCGGTGTATCCGGTGAGTGCGCCGAGATCCGAGAGTCGGTTAGCTGTCTCGTCGTGATTGACACAAGCTAACTTGGCGGGTTCTGAGTCCTGCCGGGATTCGGAAACGCCGGGTTAGTGTAGGCCGGTGTCTGTGGCTCACCGTCGAGATTAGGATTCTCTACTGGTGGTGCTCCGGACTCTGGCTCAGCCGGTGGCGTCGGGGGTAGCCGATGTTCGGGCGGTGGCGGCTTGGGCACCATGTAGTTCTTCCACGCGCCCGGTGGGTTCGGTGCAGGGCCGATAGTGTTATCCGGCCAGCGCCATGAACAACCACCGCTAGCACCCCCGAAATCGCCTGCAGGAATGGTTAACCCAAAACCCATAAAAGTTCCTCCGACGGGGGCGTTGCCACCTGGACCACCCAGGTTCCATCCGCCATATTCGCAGTGCCAGTGCGTGCTGTTCTCTTCGACAGGAAAATCGCAGTAGTACGTCGTGGCCCCCGCCTCGAAATTACTTCCGCCAACACCGGGATAGTCGCACACACCGGGGCCTGGAATGTTGCCGCCCGGCCCGGCCCAGGCCACGGGGGAATTGGGGATTACCCACAACGGAACCCCTAGTGCCACAAGTAATCTAATTCCCTTGCGCAACAGCTCTTTCACGGTAAGCGCCTTCTGGCTTCGGCAATGGCAGCGCGTGCCTCGTCGAGATATTCCCGAGCCGTTATGTGGATCGTGAACCGCATCCCTCTTTATCGCGATGAAGGCCCGTCGCGTTACTGGTCCCGGTCAGGCGAGCGTGTAGTGATAGACGGTCTGGCGGCTGACACCGTATTCCGTGGCGAGTGCGGCAACAGATTCGCCCGTGCCAGAGGGTCTTCCCGGTCCCGCACGCCATGATGAGCTGACCGCGATCCGACTTCGTGAAGCCCTTCACCACATCGCGGATCGCCAACGCGCTCCGACCCAGGCCTACACCCACCGCCCCAAAGCCACCCCCACCGGCTACGTCATCTCCGCCCACTGCCGCGTACGCACCGATGTCATCGACGCCGCCGGCGCCATCACCATCCGCTACAACAGCCGCCTGCACCACATCGGCCTCGGCAAACGCCGCACCGGCACCAAAGTCACCGTGCTCATTGACGACCGCGACATCCGAGTCCTGGACCGCCACACCGGCCAACTCATCCGCAAACTCGTCCTCGACCCCACCCGCGACTACCAACCCCGCGGCGTCAAATGCGGAAACAGCCCCGAAAACATGCAATAGGTGCTTGACTTGGCTCGGTTATCTGTTAACCATGTCTCGAGGCACCACATTTTAACGGCGGGCAGGATGGGAACACTCGACCAATTGACCCCCAGGCATCGGCTACCCGCTCCGCGGGCGTTCGCCGACATGCCGAAAACCGTGCTCTGCCAGCTATTCACGGCGGTTGCGATCGGGGCGCACATGCGAGCGCATGTCTAAGAATGCCCAAAGATTTCGAACCCTTAGTCGTACTGGTGGTCGTACGATTCGCGGCATGATGACCACTCCCCTCCCCGGTCGGCGCCAGCAGCGCAGACCACTTCGAGCCGGACGGCGTCCGCGTCACCGGCGGCCCGACACTCACCACTGGCGACGCCTGGGTACGAGCTGTCGTCTGCCAGACCATCGGCGGTGATCTGATGCACGGCGAGGACGCGGCCCAAGCCATCGTCAACGCCGCGGTGGCGTTGTCGCCGTCGCAAGCGCGCGAGCACGCCCCTGCAGATCCTCACCGCCGCCGACCTGGCCGACACCTGGGCAGGCGCTGCTGATGCCGCGCGGTTTCCAGCTCGACAGCCACCGCTTGAGCGGGACCAGGACGCAGGCCGGCACACACGTTTCGCGAAGGCTGATACGGATTGCGCCCGAGTGGGCCGCGGATCCCGGCGCGTCGCCCCGTCGCCCCTAGTGCGCCCGCGGCACCAGAGGCCCATTCCCGGGCTCTCCGTGGTTCGTTCGCTGATTAGTCGCGCCGCCTTCGGAATCCCAGGCTGACTTCGCCGCAGCCATTTCTTTGCGTCGGGCGGCGCGGCGTATACCCGCACTAACCACTTCCCTGACGGTCAGGTAAGGCCTATCGGTAGCTGCTGGGTTCATCTGCCCATGGTGGCATGGTTCGAGAACTCGCGATTCGCTGATGTGCTCATCTCGTCTCTATCTGCCCGCCTGAGCGAGCGGCTTGGGTTGGGCCCGAGGGGCTTGTGGATGGCGGCGCGATGTCTCACGGCGTGGGAGTGGTCGGATGCCGCGGCGTGGCCCTCCTCAGGCGGCGGTTGTTCATCGGCTCTCGCTCAGACTTCTGGTGTTCGATCTGCCGGATCAACTCATGCTTTGCGTCGCCGAGGGCGCGGGTCAGGTCCGTGTTATCCGCGACCGCGACCAGAGGCGAGCGGCCGGGCAGGCTCGTGCGCAATGTGACGCGCTGCTCCTCGCCGCCGCCGTCCTGTAGCGAGACACCCACAACCACCTGATGGCGAGTCAACTTTCCAATGTGCGGCCCGAGCGTCGACAACGCCTCCACTACGTGCTGGTGCTCCTTCTCTTTGAAACCCGCACCCACATGAAGCACGTACCCCCCGAAGACATGTCGTTGTTCGTTCTCGGATTTATTCATGGTGGCCTCATTTCGAACGTTCTGGTCATCGGTGGTCGCGTAGGCGACAACGTCGCCGCGGCGGGTGATCGCGTCGAGTGAGCACCCGCGAGCAGTTGTGCTTTTCCACCGTGACCCTTCTTCGCTGACCGGAGGGCGGCAGGCGCGGTGTGTTCAGGATTGTCGCGATGCGTACTCGTCGCGACAGTGACCGACCTGATCTCGGAGCCAGAAGCGAAACCCACGTCGATCGCGACAGCAAACTCCCGCGGACCCTTACCTAGGGATGACTTTCCGAGCTGGACTCTGTCAAAACGCTTGTGAAATATTGCGTCAACGATGTTGATCTACTTCACACCGTACACGATCAGAAGTTGTTTGGCGAAGTTACACGGCCGTTAGCGTGGTGGGTGCCCGTGAGCGGAAGCTCAAAGATCAGGAAACGCATCCCTACGGTGACGGTCCTATGCCGAACCGCCAGCGTTCTGTCCCCCAATATCTTTCGTGTCGACCGGCGATACCCGCGTGGTAGTAGTGCCCGGGCGGGCACATATTGTCCTGAGCCGCTTAGCCTTCATATTCCGGCGGCCAACGACGCTGCCGTGATTGTGACTGCAGGATTCGTCGCCGACGCACCGCTCCCCTTGTCAAAGATCGGTAGCGCCATGTCAAATCGTCGCTCTAAACGTTGCGGATGGATCCGATCGCCCGCTTCCTTCGCGGACATATTCGGCCACAAGCCGTTTCATGGGATTTGGGCGAGCCTGAGGACAGCAAGAACCAGGACGAGCGCCGCTTCGTGGCTATGGCAGAAGTCGCAACGCCGGCGCGTCGCTTTACCCGAGCACAACACCGGACCTTGACGAATGGCCACACCGCGATGGTCTCGACTACGAGCGGCAAGCCGGGGCAGCCCGAGCTCAGCGTCCACAATCGCCGACGTCAGACTGGCCGCGGCGGCAACCGCGCTGAGCGTAGTGTCGGTCTGAGCTGTTGCTGGGGCGGATGTGTGGAGAGCGGGAGTGTCGGTGTGACATGTGGTAGCGGGTGACACGAGGTAGCGGCTTGATTGCCGGTCCCGTGAACCGAGTGATCGCGACCGTGCAGAACGGTGCCGAAGTGCTGCGGTTCGGTGGCCTGCAGACCGAATACCGTCCGTCGCCGTTTCAGATCGTGGAGCGGTGCGACATGTACCGGCTACGACGCTACTTCCCCGACACCGCGAATGATCCATCACGGTCGCCGGTAATACTTGTGCCACCGATGATGATGTCGGCCAACGTGTTTGACGTCACCAGAGACCAGGGTGCGGTCGGAGTCCTCCATGATCTCGGCGTGGACCCGTGGGTGGTGGACTTCGGCTCACCGGACCGGGAAACCGGTGGGCTCGAACGCACTTTGAGTGACCATGTCGTCGCGCTGAGCCGCGTCATCGACTCGGTACACGCACACACCGGCCGCAAGGTGCATTTGGCGGGCTACTCGCAGGGCGGCATGTTCTGCTACCAAACCGCGGCCTACCGACGTTCGGAAGGCCTGGCCAGCGTCATCACATTCGGCAGCGCCGTCGATTCACTCGGCGGTTTGCCATTCGGAATTCCCGCGGCTCTGGCGGGCCGCGGCGCCCAGCTGGTCGCCGACCACGTCTTCAACCGTCTCTCCGTATCCGGATGGATGGCCCGCACCGGGTTTCAACTTCTGGACCCCATCAAGACGGTCCGAGCGAGATGGGACTTTCTGCGGCAACTCCATGACCGAGAAGCGTTGCTGCCCAGGGAACAGCAACGCTTCTTCCTGGAGGTGGATGGCTGGGTGGCGTGGTCGGGTCCCGCGGTCGCCGAACTGTTGCGGCAATTCGTGGTCCATAACCGCATGATGGCCGGCGGCGCCGTCATCGATGGCACGTTGATCACGCTCGCCGAAATCACCTGTCCGGTCCTTGCTTTCGTCGGCGAGATCGACGACATCGGCCAGCCCGCGTCCGTTCGAGGAATCCAGCGGGCGGCGCCTCGCGCCGAGGTGTCCGAGGTGCTGTTGCGGGCAGGTCACTTCGGGCTCGTTGTCGGATCGACCGCCGCCACGCTGACCTGGCCCACCGTTGGCCAATGGGTGCTATGGCAGGACGGCCGAGGCCCCCGGCCCGACGGCGTGCATGCAATGGACGCCGACCCTAACGTCGGGATCGACGGCGCTGTCGGGTTGTCATCGCGCATGGGCCATTCGGCGGGTGCGCTGGCCGAACTGGGCATCGGGGTGAGTCTGGGGTTGGCCGACGCCGCGGCGGGGGCCGCACGCACCGGCAGGGAGATCGCAGGAGAGGCAGTGCGTACCCTGCCCCGGCTCACTCACCTCGGGCGCCTGCAGCCCCATACGCGGGTCTCGTTGGGCGGGCTGATGGCCGAACAGGCCAACAAAGCACCCGAGGAAGAATGCTTCCTCTTCGAGGACCGCGTCCACACCAATGCGGAAGTTCATCACCGCATCGACGACGCTGTACGCGCCCTCATCGCCGCCGGCATCCGTCAGGGAGCTCACGTCGGTGTGTTGATGGACACCAGCCCCAGCGCCGTGACCGCAATCGCGGCATTGTCCCGGCTCGGCGCCGTGGCGGTACTGCTACCGCCGGACGACGACCTCGCCGCCGCTGTCCAATTGTGTGATGTGACCGAGATCATCACGGACCCATGCCATTTGGCGGTGGCCACCGCGACCGGCGCGAGGGCACTCGTCCTCGGTCGCGGCGTTACCGCCGCAGACCTCCGCCAGGCGGAATCGGACCGGGTCCTCGAGCTGGACAGCCTCGACCCGTCCGGCGCGCGGCTGCCGCAGTGGTACCGGCCGAACCCAGGCCGGGCACGTGATCTCGCCTTCGTGTTCTTCAGCACGACAGGAGGGCGCCGGGTGGTCAAGGAAGTCACCAATCATCGGTGGGCGCTGTCGGCCTACGGCACGGCCACTGCCGCCGCGCTCGGCCGCGGCGACACCATCTATTGCCTAACCCCGCTGCACCATCCGTCGGGTCTGATGGTCGGCCTCGGCGGCGCGGTGGCCGGCGGGTCGCGCATCGCCTTGACCCGGGGCGTCGACCCAACGCGGTTCGCCGAAGAGATTCACCGCTACGGGGTCACGGTAGTGACCTACACCTGGGCCATGCTGCTCGAACTGGTGGAGGTCACGTCGCCCGAGCTTGCCGAGCATCATCCGATCCGCCTGTTCATCGGCGCCGGAATGCCAATCAGACTGTGGCACAAGGTCACCGACCGATTCGCCCCTGCCCGAGTGCTGGAATTCTATGCCTCGACCGAGGGGGACGCGGTGCTGGCCAATGTCGCCGGTACGAAGATCGGGGCCAAGGGTCGGCCGCTGCCGGGCAGCACCGAAATTCGGCTCGCCGGCTACGACTCCGCGGCGGACAAGTTCATTGAAGATGACCACGGTTTCGTGCGCCCATGCGCGGACAACGAGGTGGGCGTGCTGCTCGCCAAGCCGCGCTCCGGTCTCGATGCCGCACACGTGTCGATGCGCTCGGTATTCGCGAAGGGAGACATGTGGATCACCACGGATCACCTGTTTCGCCGCGACAGGGACGGCGACTACTGGTTCGTCGACAACAGGAACACCGTGATCCATTCGTCGCGCGGACCGGTGTTCTGCCAGCCGATTTGCGACGCCCTCGGCGACCTCGCCGCGGTGGACCTGGCCGTGGTCTATCCCGTTGCGACCGACACGCACGACGTCGCGGTCGCGGCGGTGACGCTTAACAAAGACGGTGTTCTCACCGCGGCCAGCTTGACCACCGCGTTATCCGGTCTCCCCCGGGACCAGCGTCCCGCCGTCGTCCAGATTGTTGACCGCATACCGCTCACGCTTTCCTACCGCCCACTGTCGACCGCATTGCAACGGGCCGGGCTGCCGGCGCCGGGGGAAACGACCTGGCACCACGACCTCACTGACGGCCACTATCGACAATCGGCCACCGTCGGCGGCAAGCCACGACGTCGGACCACAACAACCGAGAAGAGCGGGTAGGTAGGCCACCCCAGGGAACTGCGCAGAGCGGCTGGTTGGACGCAATTGCCGGGGTGCGGCCAGGACCTGTTGCTGGCGCAGGCCGTAGGCGGAGGTGGAAGCTGAAATGTCTTGGGTTTCAACGCCTCAGAGCCGCGAGGAGTTCGGGTGGCGGCACGGTGGCAATACCGATGGCGGCGTCACTGACGCCGTACGGGAGCAGCAGGGTGTCGGCGTGGACCAATGCGCCGCAGGAGTAGACGACATTGGGTACGTAGCCGTCCTGCTCATCGGTAGCGGGGCTCAGTAGCGGTTCCGGCAGCTGACCAAGAATCCGTGTCGGTTCGTCGAGATCAAGCACAATCGCCCCGATGCGGTAGGTGCGCATCGGACCGACGCCGTGGGTCAGCACCAGCCAACCGGCATCGGATTCGATGGGCGAACCGCAATTTCCGAGTTGCAACACCTCCCAAGCTCGGGTCGGGCTCTGGCATGGAAGCGCAGTCGTCCAGACGGACAGATGATCGGAGTAGGTAACCGTATTCGATTCGCGATCTGATCTGGACCCACCCTACGGGAGCAATTGTCAAGTCCAGGGATCGCGGCCCTCAATCGGAGCTAAGGCCATCACAGCCATGTTCTTAGGGCGCCGCGCGGTCTCGCTGAAAGGGACACGCGTCCAACGCAATTCCCGCATCCTTCGCCCGGAATGGCCGTAGTCCTCTGAGCTGGTTGGGCGAGATGCTCAGTCCAAGCGAATCGAAAGCGTGGCAACCATAGCGTCGGCTTCGGAACGGGTTGGGCGGCAGCCGTGTCAAGGTGCCGATTGAACACCCCGACGCCATCGTCGGACCGTAGCGATTGCTGTTTTGAGCCCGCGGCGGCGACCAGTCGCCGGGTCCGTCCTGCCGAAATCGGGCTCCAGTTCATCGAACATCCGCTCGCTGCGCGTCTCGGGCGCGTCGTCGGCCGAATCGCGCAAGTAGCGGTCTGGCAGTGAGAGTTTGGCGATGGTGCGCCACGTCTTGCCGTACTGCACCACAAATGAGCCCGTGGTGTAGGGCAAGTCGTACTTGTCGCATACCTGCCTGACCCGCGCCGAGATTTCGTACAGCCGGTTGCTGGGCAGATCGGGGTAAAGGTGATGCTCGATCTGGTAGCACAGGTTGCCGCTCATGAATCGCATTGCCGGCCCGGCATCAAAGTTGGCGCTGCCCAGCATCTGCCGCAGATACCACTGCCCCTTCGTCTCACCGATCATGTCGGTCTTGGTGAATTTCTCTGCGCCATCAGGAAAGTGCCCGCAGAAGATTACTGCGTCGGCCCAGATGTTCCGGATCACGTTGGCCAGTATGTTGGCCTTCAGCGCCGATTTGTAGGTCGCTGCCGGCGACAGCGAGGTGAGCGCTGGGAACGCGATGTAGTCCTTGACCAGTTGTCTTCCGGCCTTAACTGTAAACTCCCGCATCAGCAGGAGGGTGCTATCGCGTTCCGGGCCAGCCTTGAGGATCTTGCCGAATTCGATGGGCTGCAAGCCAATTCCCCACTCGAATCCGAGCGCGAGGACGGTGTTGAACACCACGTTGCCGATATTGAAAGGCTGCCAGGGCTGGTCACGGGTAACGCGCAGGATGGTGTAGCCGACGTCGTCATCCATGCCGAGGATGTTGGTGTATTTGTGGTGCTGGAAGTTGTGGGTCGATCGCCAGTGTTTTGACACTCCGCTCATGTCCCACTCCCATGTCGAGGAGTGAATCTCG
The DNA here is from genome assembly GCA_963758775.1 of uncultured Actinomycetota bacterium. Classification (GTDB taxonomy): domain Bacteria; phylum Actinomycetota; class Actinomycetes; order Mycobacteriales; family Mycobacteriaceae; genus Mycobacterium. The sequence goes on along the minus strand of CAVWWU010000002.1, from coordinate 559,856 downwards.
GGATCGTTCATCCAGTTCCACTGGCCGTGCATGACGTTGTGGCCGATCTCCATGTTCTCGATGATCTTGGCCAGACTGAGGGTCAGCGTTCCCACCCACCACGCCGGGCGTTTCGCGCCGGCGGCCAACAGGAGCCGGCCAGCTACCTCGAGGGCACGTTGCGCCGCGATGGTGCGGCGGATGTAGCGGGCGTCGCGCTCGCCACGCGAATCCTCGATGTCCAGCCGGATTGCGTCCAGCTCAACGGCGAGATTCTCGATGTCTGCGTCGGTTAGGTGCGCGAAGGCTGGAATGACAGTAATTGCCATTATTTCTTCCCTTTTGGGTTTCTATGTCGGATTGCCAGCGCGAAAAAATCGTTGTCGACATTCGGGGGCGCTACCCGGTCTGAGAGGCGTGCAGGCGTCAGGGTCAGTAGTAGTGACGGCGGCCACCAACAGCGTGTCCCATCCGTCCCGCGACCATCAGCAAAAGACCGACGACGAGGAGGACGACGCCGATGACCAAGCAAATATGGGCGTAGGCGAAGGTGGGGACTAGGGCGGGCAGGAGGAGCCCGAGGACGATAAGGACGATTCCGACAGCGATCACGAGGTTTACCTAGTTTCTGCGTAAATGTTGGGAGGATTGCCCGGGCCGGTGCCTAAAGGCGGTCATTTTGCTTGGCCTCCGGGTGATTTAGCGTGTCTCGACGGAGCAGCGCGCCTGGTGCGCCGCCCCGTATTCCCGGTATCACCTGCACGGCTGTATCTCGCTCGGCCCCCGGTCCAGTGGTCGACAAATCGACGGGCACGGCTCGGGTGAATGCAGGGTTGGTGGTCATCCGAATGCCGCCGCAACGAAAGAAGAACTCGATTTTGCATGCTGTCTCGACGACAACGGTTAGATATCGGAATGTGCGGCGCGAGCAACGCTCATCGAGTTCAGCGGCGTACAGCGAAACTCTCTCCGGACTGGCTGAAGGACTCAGCACCCACAACGATACCCCTCTCCTGGACCGGCGGCTAGTTGACCCGCCGAGTGCCGCTGTGAGCGCGCGGGTGACTAGGGGTGTATAGCCAGATGGCGAAGGCGCGGAACCGTTCGGCGTCGGCCGCCCCTAGCGGCCAGCGGGTCTGTGACCACCACGCGAGCCACACGCCCCACTCCGCGTCTGACTTGTACCAATTGCCGATTGTTGGCGAATCCTCAGAAGGGACAGTCGGATTCGTTAACCCTCATGAGCGCCTTGGCCGTAGCCGCTAGCCGCGAGTTGTGCGATCCCAATCCCCAACCCCCGAAGCTGAAGCACTCACCGCTGGTGGCATCGGTGACCTCCAGCCGCGCTGGATCGAAGACGATCGCACTGTTGTTTGAGAGATCGTTACGAGCCTTGCCGCTGGCGACAGGATGGTCCAGCCGATGAACCGGAAAATGCTGCGTGGATTGGGATTCGACGCTCGTGGTCACGGTAAACGCATACCTCAGCGGTTGCGATATCTCGTGGAGCCGATTGCACTCTCCGGCAACAGCAGTCACGTGCTGCGGTTGTCCCTTGTCGATTATTCAGTCCCCCTCAGCGGCGTGTCACCGCACCGTCCATTGTGAACTTCCGACCCCAAACACGAACTCCACCGAGGACGGGCCGAGACATCCGTGCACGACTGGCAGACACCGCTGATCGATTCCCCGCGTGGCCTGGTTAGCGTGGCCGCCAGCATAATTCGGACTCTCGCGCGAATGTCTCCGGCTCGAATTCTCGTTGATGAGCCGCACCGAGCAGACACCGCTTGCGCTATACGCCACGGGCATATAGAAGCGACAGCGCTGCGCGACTCTACGTGTTAGTGCACTCAGCCGATGTTCGGCTCGCGACCCGTGTGCTCCGCATCGGCCGAGTCCTTGACGGCGAGCGTGTCGAGGATGAACCGGGCGGCGGTGTGTCGATCCGTACCCCCGCGATCTGCCTGGGTGTCCAGTTCTCGGCGAGCTTGCGCCGGGGTGTGACCGCGCCCGATGAGGACTCCGATTGCCTGATTGATGACCGACATCACCGAACTGATGCGGACCACACTTTCCAAGCGTTAGCCGCCGACCGGCCGTTCGGGGTTCGTCTTTCTTGCCAATTACCGCCAGTTACCGTGTGTTGGCTGGTCGAAAGGTAGGCCGGAAATGGGCGGTCGGAAATAAGCCACCGGCACAACAGGTGGGAGCCATCAAACAGGTGTAACCTCAGCGATGGCTGAGAATTTCAGCTGGTCCGGGATTGAGTTCGGCTGTCCGCCGCAGAACTCAAGGAGCGCTGGCTCCGCGCCCCGACAACTCCGGTGATCGTTTGGTCAGGGATCACCATGACTGCTTCCCCCTCTTTCTCCGTTCCCCGACGCCTGCCTGGGCCACCCAGGTTGCAGCCGATAGGTCGTTGGGAGCGGGCTCCCGCCGTGGTCCGTGCCCTTGGGGACCTGTTGCGCTGTCGACCACCCCCATCGCAACCAAGATGACCGATTCACCACGCTCAACCAATTCAAGGAGCCTCCATGGCTATCACCACCATCATTGGGCTCGCCTTATTAGCGTTCGCCACAGTCCTGCTGTTCGGCGTCCTGGGGGCGGCATTGCGCCAGAGGCGCACCACGCACCGTCGCGTCCAGGCCGGGGACATCCGCGACAGGACCGCCGAACAGTGCCACACGGTGAGCGAACGCGAAACGCTCGCCGAGGAGACCACCGCACAGGCCCGCCTCACGCACCCCGAGGGCGACGCCAAGACAGCACACGCGGCCGGCCCAAAACGTCGCAGCGAGGTGGCCACCGCCTGCGACGACGTGAAAGAGGAGTTCGAGCGTAGAGCTGGATGACGCCCAAACCGCCGACGCGCCGGATGCCGGCGTGACCCAACTATTCCGACGACACGGGCCCGATCGCGCTGAAGGAATCGGAGCGTGATGCACCGGCATCAACTCAACCGGTCGACCGATCACGAAATTTTGTGCATAACGATTGATTGGAGTCACCATGTCCGCTGTTACCGAGACAGAACTGTTTCACCCTTTCGTCCTGCCGGATAGCGGCGTTCTTTCCCAGCCGTGGGAGTGTCACACCGCACGTTTAGAGGTTCGGCGGTTGAAGTCGTCAATGACCGTCGTCAGCGCCCACGGCGAGATCGACGCGTCCAACGCCGACACCCTGGCCCAGTACACGCTAGGGCATGTGACGGGCTGCCGTGGATTGATCCTTGATCTGCGCGGCCTGGATTTCTTTGGGGCCAAGGGTTTCTCGACACTACACGAGATCTCGGCCGGCTGTGCCCGCGCCAGCATAGGTTGGGCGGTGGTACCTAGCGCAGCCGTCTCACTGGTGCTGCGGATCTGCAACCCACAAGGCACGCTGCCCGCGGCGAGCACCCTCGCCGCGGCCCTGGCCAAATACCGTCACACAGCCGTAATCCCGTTTTGAGCCGGGCAGATGCGAGTCAACCAACGGAGCACCACAATGACGACCCGAACCCTTGAACCAGAACTCCTGCACAAGATGGACGCCTACTGGCGGGCGGCGAACTACCTGTCGGTGGGCCAGCTCTACCTGTACGACAATCCGTTGTTGAAACGAGCGCTGCAGCTATCGGACGTGAAACCGTTTGTGGTCGGCCACTGGGGAACGACGCCGGGCCAAAACTTCATCTACGTGCACCTGAACCGGGCCATCAAGAAATACGACCTGGACATGTTCTACGTCGCCGGCCCCGGCCACGGCGGCCCGGCCCTGGTCGCCAACACCTACCTCGAGGGCTCCTACACCGAGATCTATCCCGACGTCAGCCAGGACGAGTCCGGACTAAAGAAACTCTTTACCCAATTCTCTTTTCCCGGAGGCATTTCCAGCCACGTGGCACCGACGACTCCAGGATCGATCCACGAAGGCGGGGAACTCGGCTACTCGCTGAGTCACGCGTTCGGCGCTGTTTTCGACAATCCCGGCCTGCTCGTCGCGTGCGTGATCGGCGACGGTGAGGCCGAGACCGGGCCACTGGCGACGGCCTGGCATTCGACCAAGTTCCTCAACCCGATCGGTGATGGGGCAGTGCTGCCGATCCTGCATCTGAACGGCTACAAAATCAGCAACCCCACAGTGCTGGCCCGCATCGAACACGAAGAGCTCGACCAGTTCCTGCGCGGCTGCGGCTGGGAACCGCGCTACGTCGAAGGTGATGACCCCGAAGAAATGCACGAGCTGATGGCCACCGTCCTCGATGAAACGGTGCAGGCCATTCACGCGATTCAACACGACGCTCGATCCGCCGGCGCCACCACCCGCCCACGGTGGCCAATGATCGTGCTGCGCTCCCCCAAAGGCTGGACCGGACCCAAAGAAGTCGACGGCCAGCAGATCGAAGGCACCTTCCGGGCACACCAGGTGCCGCTGCTCGTCGATGCCCAGCATCCCAGGCACATCGAACTACTCGACGCCTGGATGCGCAGCTACAAACCCGACGAACTGTTTGACGTGGCCGGGCGGATGCTGCCCGACCTGGCTGCGCTGGCGCCCCAAGGGTCACGGCGGATGGGCGCCAACCCACACACCAACGGCGGAATGTTGCTGCGTGACTTGCGGATGCCCGACTTCCGCGCCCACGCAGTGACGGTGACCTCGCCCGGCGCGGTGGAGGCTGAAGACACCCGCGTGCTCGGCACTTTCCTGCGCGACGTCATCGCGCTCAACAATGAGGCGCGCAACTTCCGGATCTTCGGCCCCGACGAAACCCTGTCGAACATGCTCGGCGCGGTCTTTGAGGTCACCGACCGGCAGTGGCAGGCTCGCACCGACGCCAACGACGAGTTCCTCGCTCCCGCAGGCAGAGTGCTCGATTCGATGCTCAGTGAGCACCAAAGCCAGGGATGGCTGGAAGGTTATCTGCTCACCGGCCGGCACGGGCTGTTCAACTGCTATGAGGCGTTCATCCATATCGTCGACTCGATGTTCAACCAGCACGCCAAATGGCTCAAGGTCACCGCGCAACTGCCGTGGCGCCGCGACATCGCGTCGCTGAACTACCTGCTCGCCTCTCACGTCTGGCAGCAAGACCACAACGGCTTCACCCACCAAGACCCCGGCTTCCTAGACCATGTCGTCAACAAAAAAGCTGACGTCGTGCGCGTATACCTGCCACCGGACGCCAACTGCCTGCTCTCGGTGGCCGACCACTGCCTGCGTAGCCGCCACTATGTCAACGTGGTGGTCGCCGGGAAGCGGGCGATGCCGCAATGGCTGAGCATGGACGACGCGGTGGTCCACTGCACCGAGGGCATCGGCATCTGGGAATGGGCCGGAAACGACCGCGGCGTCGAACCCGATGTGGTCCTGGCGTGCTGCGGAGATACTCCGACCCTCGAAGTGCTCGCGGCAGTGTTGATCCTTCGGGAACACTTGCCCGCGTTGAAGATCCGGGTGGTCAACGTGGTGGATCTGATGAGGCTGCAGTCAGCCACCGAACACCCGCACGGGCTAAGCGACCGCGACTACGACACCCTATTCACCACCAACAAACACATCATCTTCGCCTTCCACGGCTACCCGAGCCTGATCCACCGCCTCACCTACCGCAGGACCAACCGCAATCTGCACGTGCGGGGCTACAACGAAGAAGGCACCATCACCACCGCCTTCGACATGCGGGTGCAAAACCGCTTAGACCGCTTCCACCTGGTCGCAGATGTCGTCGACCGGCTGCCCCAACTCGGCGCCACCGGCGACTACCTCAAACAAGCCATGGCCGACAAGCTCGTCGAACACGACCTCTACATCAACACCCACGGCCAAGACCTCCCCGAAATCCGCAACTGGACCTGGAACCCCCCGCAAATAACATCGACACCACCGATGGGCGGGCGGACAGTGTTCGCAGAGTTCCCCGTCGGCCGGAGACAGCGCGACAACACGCCGACGTCCCGCGCATAGAGCAGACGCCATGACCGCTGACGTGCCGCATTTCACGTCGCCCAGCTCTGCGCGCACACCCGAACCGGGCCAGGACCTGAAATCGACGCCGATGCCCGAGCTGGAGGAAGAGCTGGGCTACTCGCCGGACGGATTGAGCAGTGCCGAGGCAACGCGACGGTTGGCGCAGTACGGGCCGAATGAGATTGCCCAGCACAAGACCAACCCGCTGCTGAAGTTCCTCAGCTACTTTTGGGGCCCGATCCCGTGGATGATCGAGATCGCCGTCATCTTGTCCGGCGCGGTCGGGCACTGGCCGGATTTCTTCATCATCCTGCTGCTGCTGCTGGCCAACGGTGTGGTCGGCTACACCGAGGAACGACAGGCCGGCAACGCGATTGAGGCGCTCAAAGCCAAACTGGCGATCAATGCGCGCGTGAAACGCGACGACACATGGATCAGCGCGCCGGCGCGGGAGTTGGTGCCCGGCGACGTAATCCGCCTACGCTTGGGCGACATCGTGCCCGCCGACGCCCGGCTGCTCGACGGCGACGAGATCGAAGTTGATCAGTCCGCGCTGACCGGAGAGTCACTGCCCGTCACCTGCATAACCGCTGACGCCGTGTTCTCCGGGTCCATCGTCAGGCAAGGTGAGATCGGCGCGCTGGTCTATGCCACCGGCACCGGCACCTACTTCGGCAAGACCGCCGAGCTGGTGCAAGATGCGCACACCGTCAGCCACTTCCAGCGCGCCGTGCTCAAAATCGGCAACTACCTCATCATTCTCGCTGTCGCGCTGGTCACCATCATCGTCGTCACGGCGATCGCTCGCGGCGACGCGATCCTGACCACGCTGCAGTTCGCCCTGGTGTTGACCGTCGCCGCGATCCCGGTGGCGATGCCCACGGTGCTCTCGGTGACGATGGCTGTCGGCTCACGGTTACTCGCCAAGAAGCAGGCCATCGTGAGCCGGCTGGTCGCCATCGAGGAACTCGCCGGCGTCGACGTGCTGTGCGCGGACAAGACCGGCACCCTGACCCAGAACTCACTGACGTTGGGCACACCATTCAGCTTCGACAGCTGCACCCCCGTGACCGTCATCCTGAACGGCGCCCTGGCCTCCCGCGCCGACAACGACGATCCCATCGACCGCGCGGTTCTCGGCGGCCTCGAGGACCCCAAAGCCCTGCAGGCGTACACCGTCACCCACTTCAAACCCTTCGACCCGGTGCACAAACGCACCGAGGCCACTGTCATCGGCGCCGACGGGACGACCTTCAAGGTCACCAAGGGCGCCGCACAGATCATCCTGGCACTGGTTCCGAACGCCGCGCAGATCAAACCCGCCGCCGATAGGGCCGTCAACGATTTCGCCGCCCGGGGCTTCCGGTCTTTGGGCGTGGCCCGCGCCGACGGGGACGGCGACTGGCAGTTCGTCGGTGTGCTGCCGCTGTTCGACCCGCCCCGCGACGACGCTGCAGCGACCATCGCCACCGCGGCGGCGATGGGCGTCACCATCAAGATGGTGACCGGTGACGCGCTGGCCATCGCGAAAGAAACCGCGACCAAGGTCGGCTTGGGCACCGACATACTCGACGCCACAGCATTGGGCGATGCGAAGATCAGCGAATCGGCGACAGTAGCCGAATCCATCGAGACGGCAGACGGTTTCGCACAGGTATTCCCCGAGCACAAATACCACATCATCGACGTACTGCAGAAGCGCGGCCATATCGTCGGAATGACGGGCGACGGAGTCAATGACGCCCCCGCTTTAAAGAAAGCCGACTGCGGCATCGCGGTGTCAGGCGCCACCGACGCCGCCCGCGCAGCCGCCGACATCGTGCTGCTCACCTCGGGCCTCTCGGTGATCATCGAGGCGATCAAACAGAGCCGCAAGATCTTTCAGCGAATGAACAGCTACGCGATCTACCGCGTCAGCGAAACACTGCGGGTGCTGTTATTCATGACCGTCGCCATCCTGGTCTTCAACTTTTACCCGCTCACCGCCATCATGATCGTGATGCTCGCGCTGCTCAACGACGGCGCAATCCTGTCCATCGCCTACGACAACGTCCACTACCGCAACGAGCCCGAAGTCTGGAACATGCGCCTGGTGCTCGGAATCTCCACGGTCCTGGGAGTGGTCGGACCCATCGCCGCTTTCGGCTTGTTCTATCTCGGCGACCGCGTGTTCGACCTCGGCCGTCCCCGCGTCCAGACCCTGATGTACCTCATGCTGTCCGTCGCGGGCCACCTGACCATTTTCTTGACCCGAACCCGCCGAGAGTTCTGGTCGATCCGTCCCGCCCGCATCTTGTTGATCGCCGTCCTCGGCACCCAGGCCATCGCCACATTCATTGCCGTCTACGGGCTATTCATGACCCCACTGGGCTGGGGGTGGGCAGCTGCGGTGTGGGTATACGCCCTCGCCTGGTTCCTTGTCAGCGACCGCATCAAACTTCTGGCCTACCGCATCCTCGACCGTGGGTGGCGGCGGCCGACGAGCCCCATAGGACCCGGACCCGAGGACCACAGACACTAGTGCCCTCCGCCGGCGCATTCCGGGATTAACTCAGACACGAACTGGAGATCATGCCGCACACATTGGTGGATACGGAAGTACTCAGGGCCGCAGTACATTTGGCGTGCCGCGCCCCATCGTTTCAATCCTTGCTTCCAGCGACGAGTCGGGGCGGGCGGCCCACATCGGTTGTGGCGCGGTGCTCGACCAGCTACGCGTCGCGGTGGCAGCAGCCAGGGTGGACAGCCAACGTCGACAGATTTCCCGACCCAAACAACCCCGATCATCTCGCGTCACTCGATTTCAGCCCAATGAACCTCGTCACCGATGACCATCGCCGCCGAGCCGACGCGATTCGGCACCGCCGCACCCATCTTCCTCGACGCGTCACACTGTCCGGCGACAGTTCGGCCGTAGGTCGACCTGGCGCCTCGGGCTCAGGTCGGCTTGCGCCGGGCGCGGGCGCGGCGTACCGCTTCGTCCACGACGTGTTGGGCCACGTCAGCCAGTTTGCGGTGCTCGGTCTGGCTGATCGCCCGCAGTTGGGCGAACGCGTCCTCGGCGCTGCGGCCGGTGCGCCCCCGGATCAGACCGATCGCTTGGTCGATCACCGGTCGTATCGACAGCGCAGTTTGCAACTGGACCGAAAGTGCCTGCGCCTGAGCCAGGACTTGGGCGTTGTGCACGGCCACTGCCGCGGGTTTGGCGAACAGTTCTCCGAGTTCGGCGGCGTACTCATCGAAGACGTCTTTGTCGTGCGCGTACACGTTGATCGCGCCGACCACCTGATCCGGAAGCAACAGCGGCAACGACAACACGCTATGCACACCCAGCGTGCCCACGCGCGGACCGAACTGCGGCCACTGCTCCTCGCCTGCCAGTGATCCGGAACGCACCGTGTGCCGCTCGGACGCCGCGGTGATACATGGCCCTTCGTTGAAGGTCACGTACTGGATATCGTCGATCGCGGCGACAAACGGTGCGCTGGCCCCCAATGCCGCGACCACGTTGTGCCCCTCCCCGTGATTGCTCTGCAGCAACGTCACCCCGGCGCCTTCTGCGCCCGGGATGGCGCTTACAGCGAACGTTGCGACCTGCGCCAGCAACTCATCGAGCCCCAGCCTGCCACCTACCAAGCCCGCGAGGTCATCTATCCCGGCCTGCAGGGCGGCAAGGTCGGCGCTGAGTTGCTCGGGTGTCAGCGAACCGTGCCGAGAGTAGCGGTCGGTGGACTCGGTCATATGACAGCACGGGCGGTAGCGGCGCGTCGGGTGTCCCGGAGCTCGACGAGCTGCCATACGACGGTCACGCCGATGACTGGGGACGAAGTCATCCGGCCTTGGGCATCCGTGGCGGGTCTTGGCGGCTGGCGGAAGTTTCGCGCGCTGTATCGCTGGTTTGCGCGTCCGGATCGATCTTGTCGGCGCGCTCGAACTCTCGGTTCACCTCGCTGCGGGAGGTAGCCGCTTCGGTGTGACGTGCTTGTGCTTGGTGTTGTAGACCGGCCGCGTGCGCTGTCATGGCGTCGGCCTCGGCTTGCGCTGCGCGGGCCTTGGCTGCCGTCTCGTCGGCAAGCGCTTCACGTTGGCCCACTTCGTGCGACTGTTCGACGGCTTTGTCGCGGATGTCGCCGGCTTGGATGCGGCGTTGTTCGGTGCGTTTCTTGCGCGCCACCCAAGCGATTGCGGCGACGAGCAGAACCGCCGCGACGGCGACGACGATCCAAACGACGATAGTGCTGGTAGTCATGTCGGTTCCTTGGATTGGTTGAGCGGTTGATTGTTGAGATCGGTTGGAATTGAGCTGTCGCAGATCGCGACTGAACTCCCCGAATAAACTGGATCGGCGCCTATCGGCGTTCGTCGCCGGCGCGCGGTGCGGTCGGTTGTCGCCCCCCCGACCGGCGACCGAGGAAGGAACCCCTCGTCCTCCTCGGTCGGGTCGGGATGAATTCTGAGGTCATTGTTGAGCAGGTGGGCGCACCGACGGACTGGCGTTCGAAGTCGTGGTCTCGGTTCACAAACTCCGCTTCGCGCCGGGACCTTTGAAGTTCACGACGGGCGTCGCGCCCGCGGCCCGCGGTGCGGTGTGCGCCGGCCAGCAACACGCTCATACCGAGCATCGCCAGCGCGCCGATCACGATCCCGAAAAGGAACAACGTGCCGGTCGAGCCGGTGACGTGATAACCCAGCACCGAGAAGTTCTCGCTCAACGGGTGAGCCGGCCCCGCATTGTTCAGAACACCGATGAATCCGACGATGACGGCGAAGAGGAGAACAACTAATCCAACGATGACAATCATGCCGAGGTCTCCAATCGCAGTGCTTGATACCCATTACACGCCCCACACAACGCTATGTCAACACTGTTGACCAACACTGTGGATTGACAATGTGGATTTACGGTGTTGAATTCCCGGTAGTCGCCTCGACGACGAGGCAGAAGGGGAGTGTTGAGGCAATGACCAGAGAGCCGGCCATGCCCGACACGGGTGCTCACGACAAGGACCCGTCCGACACCGGCAAAGGCAACGGTCAGCTCAACCGGTCGATGATCCTGCAGACCGCGCTGAACATCGTGGACCGCGACGGTGTGGACGGACTTTCGATGCGCCGTCTCAGCGAAGCGGTGGGCCGAGATCCGGCGATGCTCTACCGGCACGTCCCCAACAAAGCCGCAGTGCTCGACGGTGTCGCGGAGATGGTGCTCGCACAGCTATCCGTGGACAGTACGGACCCGGACTGGGCCGGCCAACTGCGTGCGGTCGCGCGCGACTTCCGCCAATTGGCCCTGACGCACCCCAACGTGGTGCCGCTGCTGGTCACTCGACCGCTGGCTACCCCGCTCGGTCAGCGGCCACCAGGAATGCTGCGGCCGCTAGAAAACGTCCTCGCACTGCTCACATCTGCCGGCTTCACCGGCGAGGATGCGCTGCACATCTACCGAGTGCTGTTCGGCTACCTCTACGGCCACATCCTCAATGAATTGCAGGAGGTTATCGAGCGACCCGAGGAAACCGACGATGTGCTCCGGCTCGGGCTGCACCGGCTGTCGATCACCGACTTCCCTCGACTGCGCGAACTGGCACCCGCGCTAGCCTCCTACGACGGCGCCGCCGAACTGGACCGCTTCCTCGATCTGCTGCTCCCCGGCATGACCGCAACCCTCACCGGCCGTGACGGGCCAGCCGCGAGGGTCGACGAGGATCAGGCTCCGACTTCGCGGCCACGGCGCGGCGCTGTGTAATGGTCGCCTCACGGCTCAGCCACATTTATCGCGGGTAGAAACGTCAGAACATCGCGAAGTGGCCGCCGCGGCGTCGTGGGGGGTACCTCCTCAAGCGCGGTGGCTTCGCCGACGCGGATCAGAAGTTGCGGCATACCTGCCCGTCCGGTCAAGGTGCCGATGAGGTGGCGGCTGGACTGTAGCTCCGTGAGATGGCTCAGTGTGCATGTCGCCATGCTGGCCAACGTGCACTCCAACAACACGGCGGAAAGCACTTCGCCGCATCGGAAGGCGTCATTGCGGGTGTCCTTGTCGGTAGACAGAACTAACACGGTGGACTGGTCTTGTCCAAAGCCGGGACGTCGCTCGTTGTGAGCGCTAACCGGGAACGTACGTCCGACGTCGACCTGATCGCTTTCGGCCGCCGACACCAGCGAACTGCGCGGGATACCATCAGAATTCTCAAAATGACCTGTCCACCAGTATAATTCGGTGTGATACGAGGAATCGTACAGTCGGAGCGACTCAGTAAGTTGCGACGCCCTGGCCAGTTGCGGCCGCACCTCGTCGGCAATCACGTCGAGGTGGACTGTGCGAGCATCGACGGCGTCGCGCAGCACTGATTTCAAGGACTCCCAGTTCCTTGGTGCGGCGAAGGGAAGCCGATCGGTGCGGCGATGCAGGATCGCATCCGCCCGGCGGCGATCGCCATCAGTGACGAGGCTCATTGGGCTGAAATCGAGTGACGCGAGATGGTCGAGGTTGTTCGGGTCGGGAAATCTGTTGACGTTGGCTGTCCACCCGGCTGCCGCCATCGCAACCCGTAGATGGTCGAGCAAGGCGCCGCAGCTGATGTAGGCCTCCCGCCCCGACTTGTCGGTGGAGGCAAGGATTCGGCTGGGATCGACGTACACGTCTAGTCGCGGACCCTCGGCGACCAATCGCCAGGGTTGGCTGTTATGCAACGACGGGGCCCGGCACGCCAACTGCACTGCAGCCCTGATTATCTCGTTAGCCACCAACGTATCCGGCATGACAACCTCCAGTCGCCTTCATGTCGAGTCCGGAATTAGGCCGTTCGCGGGCAGCTGCCCGGGTCGTGTTGACGCATAGCCCCCATCGGCGGTGGCGCCCGGTTGGGGTGAGGGGGCGGCGGCACTTTCTCTGGCGAGGAAGGCGCCGAGTTCACCGATGGCACTCATTAGAGGCGCCGGGAACACGATGGTGGTGTTCTTCTCCACGCCCAGTTCGACAAGCGTTTGCAGGTTGCGTAGTTGCAAGGCCAACGGGTGTGCCATCATCGTGTCCGACGCCTCGCCCAACGCGGCCGCAGCCATCGATTCACCCTCTGCCGCAATAATTTTGGCCCGCTTCTCGCGCTCGGCCTCGGCTTGTCGAGCCATCGCGCGCTTCATGCTGTCGGGCAACTGAATGTCTTTGAGCTCGACCAGTGTCACTTCGACACCCCATTCGAGTGTCGCGATGTCGAGGATCTTTCGAATATCGGCATTGATGGTGTCGGTCTCCGACAGTGCCTGGTCAAGGGTGTGCTGGCCGACGACCTTGCGCAGCGTGGTCTGCGCGATCTGGTTGATCGCGGCGTTTACATTCTCGATCGCAATCACCGACTTCACCGCGTCGACAACCCGAAAGTAGGCGACCGCCGAAATGTCGACGCTGACGTTGTCACGGGTGATGATGCCCTGGGACTGAATCGGCATCGTGACAATTCGCAGCGATACCTTCATCAGCCGATCGATGACCGGGATGAGCACGGCCAGCCCGGGGTCCTTGACACCCACCACCTTGCCGAGGCGGAACAACACACCCTTCTCGTACTGGGTCACCACTCTGATCGACAGCGACAACGCGATCAAGGCGACAACGAGGAGCACCACAACCAGAATCATCAAAGCTTTCACGGCATGTCTTTCATAGATATCGAGGAATCTAGAATTCGGCCCTCAGTCGCGGATGAAGCCGTTCGCGTAGATGAGGAAGTCCGCGACGCAGTCTCCGTCGGGATCTGGGTGCGAGCAGGTAGGCAGGTTGGCGGAAAGCAAGGAAAGTGCTCATGCTGGCCCGACGCGAACTTGATCACCGATACGTGAGGGTTCGGAGCCAATGCTCCTTGAGTCAAGCGGCGGACGGCTGAACTCATCCCGGACCAGCTGAAATTCTCAGCACCCTCGACACTACGCTCGTTGGACTGCTCGTATCGACCTACCACTCATCAATCGCGCGCCGTGTGGGGTCTCACTGATAAGACCGTGCACGGCAACTGTTGAGACGAACGGTCAAAGCAACTGGGCCGGTAGGCCCAACTGTCGACGGTCACGTAATTCCCCAGGGGTTGCCGTCACGTAATTCCTCATGTTCGGGCCCTGCTGCGGTGAGGGTAGCGGGTGGTTGGAGGGGTTGTCAGGTGGTGGTTGGTCTGGGTCGTTTCCGGGGTCGGTAGGACGGTCCGTCCATGAGGACCTGGTGGCTGGTGTTGATCAACCGATCGAGCAGCGACTCGGCGACGACCGGATTCGGGAACAGCGGATACCAGTCTTTGGGGGCACGGTTGCTGGTCAGAATCAGCGGTTTGCCCGCGATGGCCCGGTCGGAGACCAGGTCGTAGAGATCGTCACTTTGAGTGGGGGTGTGCTCGCGCATCGCGAAGTCGTCGACGATGAGTACCAGGGGTCGGGTGTATTCACGCATGCGTTGACCGATGGTGCGATCAGCGTGGCCACCAGCCAGGTCGGCGAGCATGCGGGAGCATTTGACGAACCGGATGTCACCGCCGCGGCGAGCGACCTGGTGGCCGAGTGCTTGTGCCACATGGGTTTTCCCGACACCAACCGGGCCGTAGAGGATCACGGACTCGCCGGCGTCGAGCCAGCGCAGCGCGGCCAGATCGCGCAGCATCGCCGCCGGTAGTTTCGGGCTGACGGTGAAGTCGAAGTCCTCGAAGGTGTTGGGTTGTTCGAAGCGGGCGCGGCGAACTCGACGTGCCAGAGCCGCGGTCTCGCGGCGGCCGATCTCGTCTTCGCAGAGGACTTGCAGGAACTCCAGGTGCCCGAGTTTCCCGTCGCGGGTTTGAGCCAGACGGGCGTCGAGGGTGTCGAGCATGCCGGTCAGTTTGAGGGTCTTCAGTGCAGCCCGAAGACTGGGATCGTGAATGGTCATTACAAGAGTCCTTCGTTCAAAGTGGTTGCAGCAGAATGTGAGCGGTGTGCTACGGGTGTGGGTCTATGCGGTGCGTTCGGTGTCGAACGCTGCCGGGCCGCGCAGCATCGCCGGAGGTGGCGGCGAGCTGGCCGCCGGGGTGTCACCTGTTTCGGTGCCGGCGACCAGAATGCCTTTGACAGTCCGATACCGCGGATCACCGACCTCCAAGGCGCGAGCACACGCCGCGTCCAGACGCGCGTCACCGTGGCGGTCGCGCAGCCCGATGATGCCTTGAATGGCCCGCAGGCGGTGGATGGCATTGACCTCGGAGAGCTCGGCTACGATCGCCACGGCGCCGGGCCCGATCTGCTCGGCCTGGTTGCGGCACCACGTCACGGTGCGCAACGTGTGGGCGACCTTGTGCGGCGGGTAGTGCTCGAAGTTCGTCGAGCGCCCGCACAGATGCAGGACGTGGGTGGCGACCACCGCATCGTGGTGGAAGATCTGTACCACGTCGCCCGCGGCGCGGACGGTGACCTTCTGGCCCAGCAACCGCCACGGCACCGAGTAGAACGCCTTGCCCGACTTGACGTGACAATCCGGGGCCACCGTACCCACGGTATAGACGACCGGCTCAAACGGTCTGCGCGGCAACGGCATCAATGCGTCGCGTTCGACGGCATCGAACACCGTTGCAGGAGTGGCTCCGTCGAGGCCGCGGTGCTTGTGCAGTCCGTAGACCTCGGTCGACCAGCGCAGTCCCTCGCGCTGCATCTGGGGCAGCGACTCGAACCGGCGGCCGGCGAAGAACGAGTCCCGAATGTAGGGCATCGGCCGCTCCACTCGCGGTTTGTCTTTCGGCTTGTTAGCCCGCGCGGGGTCGATCAGCGTGCCGTAGAACGCGGCCAACTCACCATACGCGCGGTTGATCTGCGGGTCATAGAGATCCGGGCGGATCACTCCGGTCTTGAGGTTGTCGCAGACCAGCCGGGCCGGGACACCGCCGAAGAACTCGAACGCCGCCACATGTGAAGCGTTCCAGGATGTTTGGTCCATCCTTAGGACAGGTTGAATGAACAGTGTCCGTGAACACGACAGGATCATCGCGAACACCCACACAGCGACCCGGCGGCCCGTGCTCGGGTCGAGCCACATCCCCAACTTGCCGTAATCGATCTGGGCTTCGCTGCCAGGGTCGACCGCACCGCGGGGCACGGTCACCTTGTCTTCGAGGTGCTGCTCGGCGAATGCCGTTGCGATGTAACGACGGACCGTCGACTCGGACACTTCGACACCGCGATCATCCCGCAGCCGTTGGGCGATGGTGGCCACCGTGACCGGCGCGTCGAGCTGTTCGGCGATCCAATCCCGATGCGCCGCGATCTGACCCCAGGTCAGCGCCCGCATACTCGGATCGACAAGCTCGGGAAACCACCGCCCGATCCGGGCCCGCCACAACGGCTCGTCAAACAATTCGTCCGGTGCCGGTTGCACGCCTTCAGCGATGGCCGGCGCCAGATATTTGCGGATGGTCTTGCGGTCGATGCCCAGCGCCTGATGAATCTGCACCTGGGATCGGCCGGCATGCCAATGCCGGAACATCTCCACAAAGTCGGTCACGTTCCACGATCTCCTCGCCAACCCAGGCCCCTTCCAAGGCCCCGGCGGGGCTCTTGAACGGAGCGAACCTGAGCAGCACCCCAACCCCGACCGGACACGCCCCAAGGGGTGGGGAATTACGTGACGGCGGGTGAGGAATTACGTGACGGACAACCCTCAGACCTGGCAAATTGCGTGACCGCTGACAAGTAGGCGGCCGATTCGTGCGCGTGCATAGCGTTTTGAGACGCGCAGGTCGTTCACCATCGCGCATGACGTGTGGTCCCAAAATGGTCCCCGACGTGCATGCATCAGTGCCGACGACCCCTCGCTTGACCAGAAGTTCGCGTACTGCCATTGTAAGTACATGACTTCGATGAAGGATGACCGCCTGCAGCTGCGCGTCGACGCAACCTCCAAGCGGCGGCTGGAGGAAGCTGCCGCCGAGGCGCACCTGAGCGTGACGGCGTTCGTGCTGCAGGCCGCCAGCCAGGCCGCCGACAATTTGCTCGCCGAGCGACAGACCATTCGCCTGTCCCCCGACTCGGCGGACGTGTTCACCGAAGCACTGAACCATCCGGCGCGGGTTAACGAGCGACTGGCGGCCACCTTGAAGCGGCCAGCGAAGTTCACCTGGCTCGACTGAAGTGCAGTTCTACCGGCCGAACCTACTCGACCCGGATAGACACCGGCGTGACGAGTTCACGTCGGGCGATTCGTCCCTAGACGACTGGCTGCGCCGCTACGCCGGCCAGAACCGACGCGGCAACACCGCAGCGGTCTGGGTGATCGTTGATGTTGATTACAGGGTGGTGTGCTATGCGACTCTGTCGATGACATCGGTGGATCGGTCAGCAAGTCCCACGCCATTGGCGAAGAGCGCCCCATTGCAGGTTCCCGCGCTCCTGGTAGGCCGGCTAGCCACCGACACCCGCGTGACCGGGCTTGGGCTGGGCACCCAAATGATCAAACACATCCTGGCGACCGCAGTCGAGTTGAACGTCAAAGCAGCATGCCGGGCTGTCGTGGTCACCGCAGTGAACCCAGCCGCTTTCAGTTGGTGGCAGCGGTTCGGGTTTGAACCGTTCGATGCCGAGGACTCGACAAACCTGGACCTCTACTTGCTGACCCAGGACATCGGCGCCACGCTCGTGAGACTCTGAGCCAGCGATTCCCTTGAGGCAGAATGTAAGTCGTGGAGGAGCAGTTTCCCGGTGAGTTGACGACGCTCCGTGCCGATAACGTGCGCCTGCGTCGGCTGCTCGAGCTCAGTAAGGAGCAGGCCCGCGCCGCGGATCCAGATCAGCCAGCCCTCACAGGTGCGCCAACCGCGCCAGTGGATATGCGGTCGGCCCCAGAGGAGTAACTCCGGTTCTTACGCGCCCCCGGAATCACCAAGCTCGGCTTCCCTGATCCCCGAACAGCGCAGAAGCCATCCGCCACCCCGTAATCAGCGCGGCCTGACCGCTACGGCTGGTTTTGAGCCTGGCGCACTTGACTGTCGGACAATGGCGCCACGGAAAACTGTCTCCAACTTGCAGTGCATAGCGTGCGCTCCGTGCACCGGCGCGCATATCGTGCGCCGCAACGCCACTCCGTCGGCCGGGCAAGTGTGCTCCGGCACCGTGATGGTGGCCCGCCCGGTCCCAGGACAACACCACATGCAGCAAATAATACCGGCCGATCACATCATCACCGAGCTCAGAGGCCATTTCGCTCTGTCGGGCTGACAGGATTTGAACCTGCGACCACTTGACCCCCAGTAAATAGCGGTAACGCATTTTCCCAGGTCGCCAGCACTGTACGAGGTTGCGATGGCCATGTATGACGCGCACAGACGCGCAGGTCGTTCAGCAGCGCGCACGACGTGTGGTCCCAAACTGGTCCCCAGTGCTGGCCTTACTAGCCCTGTACGTACATTCACCGTACAATGAAGTGATCGACAGCCGCGAGCAGAGATGACTGAGGGAAGAAGAAGGAGGCGTCGCTGTGGTAGTCAAAACGAAGCGCATCGAGATTCGCGCGGAGCAAGCGACCTTGGACCGCATCCAGCGCGCCGCCAACCTTGTCCATGAGCAGACGTCGGAGTTCGTGCGGAAAGCTGCGATGCAACGGGCCGAAGACATCCTGCGCCAGCAGCTGGTAACGGCAATGGAGCCCGAACAGTTCGACAAACTGATGTCCTCGCTCGATGCTGCTGACGACGCGCCGCGGCTGGCGGCAGCCGCACGCAAACCAGCGGTCTTCACAAGGCGCTGAGCAATTGTTCGAGTCCGCGCGACTCACTGACGCCCACACGCTGGAAGGATTCGACTGCGGTAAGGAGTCGCTGAATACCTGGCTCGTCGCCCATGCCCGGCGCGCGGACAGCAGCGGAGTCGCACACGTCTACGTGTGGACGGCGCTCGGCGAACAGAAAGTCAGCGCCTATTTCGCGATCTGCCCCACAGAGGTAATACGCAACGACGACGGCCTCTCGGGATCGATGGCCGGCGGCTATTCCCGCATACCCGGATACTTAATTGCCCGCCTGGCGATCGACACGTCGCTGCGAGGTCAGGGATATGGCGAGCAGCTGCTTCTCGACGCACTAGGCAAGGCCGTCGCCGCATCGGAAATCGGCGGCGGCCGGCTCATCGTCGTCGATGCCATAGATGACGAGGCACAATCCTTCTACGAGCACTACCACTTCGTTCCTGTTAGGAACCGCGAGCGGCGTCTGGTCATGAAGGTGTCCACTGCGGCGAAAGCGCTCGGGGAGCGCTGGCGGGAGTAAACCCTTCCGCCGAATAATGTGATGCTCAAGGAGTAGTAACCGTTAGTCGCATAGAGAGTTTCCCTGGCGAGTTGGAGACGCTGCGTGCCGACAACGCGCGTTTGCGTCACCTTCTCCGGCTGAGTGAAGAACAGGCACGCGCAGCCGCCAGCGACCAGGCGACGCTGACGGGGGCGCCGGCTTCACCGGTGACAATGGGCTCCATCTCCGCTGATAAGGTGCGGTTCTTCTTCGAGTTGTTCCGTTGTCGCACCGATGTTTACGCGCTGCGCTGGGAGAATCCTCGAGATGGCCGTTCGGGTTGGATGCCGGCGATCAAGGGCTATTGGCGCAAGGGTATGAATCGGGCCGACGCACCCTACCTTCCGTTGACTCCAGAGGTCATTGATGCCCACCTGCGGGGCGAGGCACACATCGGCCTGTATCCGCTCAGCGATGACGACACTTGCTGGTGGATCGCGGCGGATTTTGACAAAGAAGCCGCGATGCTCGACGCGCTCGCGTACATGAAAGCGGCTCGCTCCAATGGAATTCCGGCTGCGCTAGAGGTGTCGCAATCCGGACGAGGAGCTCACGTTTGGATCTTCTTCGCTCATGCGATCTCGGCATCGGTCGCCCGCAGCGTCGCTACGAGTCTGCTGGGTGAGGCATTTCGGCTTCGTGGCAGCATGCATCTGAGTAGCTATGACCGCTTGTTCCCGTCTCAGGATGTGCACACCGGGCGTGGGGTGGGCAATCTCATCGCGGCGCCGATGAACGGCAAGCGTCGTCAACACGGCACCACCGTCTTCCTCGATCCCGCTACCCTTGAGCCGTACGAGGATCAGTGGGCATACCTGTCAAGCATCGCCAGATTGTCCACAAAAGACGTGATCGCGTTGGCGCGTCTACTTCCCGACCCGCAGATCGGCCACAACGTCCGGCGTCTGCAGCTGCCGACGTCGTCACGCATCATTCCGCGCCCTGCGGCAATCATCCGCGCAGAGTTCACATCCCGACTCACCCTGACCGCCAACGATCTTGGCCCAGCCATGATCTCGGCGGTCAAACACGCCGCATCGATCCGCAACCCCGAGTTCGATGCGCGCCAACGCGCCCGCCGCAGCACTTGGGACACACCGCGGTTCCTCTACAGCTACGACGAAACAGCTGAAGGTGATCTCGTCCTGCCCCGTGGGCTCCATCCGCTGCTGACCGAACTCGTCGAATCGGCCGCCAGCACACTACGCGTAGATGACAAGCGCATCACGGGCGAACACCACGAGTTCAGCTGCAGGACGCCGTTGCGCACCGTGCAGACCAGCGCACTGCGCCAACTCCTTGAACAAGACACCAGCGTCCTTGTCGCGCCACCGGGTACCGGAAAGACGGTGATCGCCTGCGCGGCAATCGAATCGCGGTCCACATCCACTCTGGTCCTTGTCGATCGCAAGGCCCTGGCCGACCAATGGCGCGACCGGATCAGCAGCCACCTCGATTTCAAGTGCGGTCAAATCGGCGGTGGGCGATCGAAAACCACAGGCATTCTCGACATCGCGTTACTGCCAACACTTGCCCGCCGCGACAACGTCGAAGACATCACCGCCAACTACGGATTCGTCATCGTAGACGAATGCCACCACGTCGCCGCCAGCGCATTCTTCGGCGTGCTGAGCCGCATAGCCGCGCGCTACTGGCTCGGCCTGACCGCGACTCCGGAACGCCGCGACGGGCTCGAAGACCTGATCTATCACCAACTCGGATCACACCACGTAGCGATCGACCAGCCGAGTACCGGACAACTCCCGGTCGACAGCTCCGACCTACTGACGCCCCACCCGGTTCTGCTCCTGCACCCGACCGCATTCCAATACCGCGGCGACGCCGATCCCACCGCACCCGGTGGAATGGCCGAAATCTATCGCGCCCTCGTCGCCGATCACGCACGACTCGACCAAATCGTGGCCGATGTCCTGACCGCCGCCGAAACCGGAGCCAACATCCTGGTGCTCACCACATGGGTCGATCACCTCAACGCGATCGCCGACCGGCTACGGACCGCAGGAAAGACCGTCACCGTCCTCAGCGGCGGCATTAAGGCTCGTGAACGCCGCCAAATCTCCGACCAACTTGCCAACCATACGCCCGACTCGGATCCACTCCTGATCGTCGGCACCAGCTCGTTCATCGGGGAAGGCTTCGACTGCCCAGCCCTCGACACACTGTTCCTGGCCGCGCCGATCACCTTCAAGAACCGGCTCGTCCAATACGTCGGCCGCATCACCCGGCCCTACCACTCAAAGACAACCGCAACCGTGCACGACTACCACGACGAGCGCACCCCTGTTATCGCCTCATCGCTGAAGAAACGAGCTCCCGGCTACATCAAGATGGGCTTCCCCGACCCGCGCAAGATGATCCGATAGAACTGCGCGCCACCCCACTTGACCAGCGGTCAATTTCGGCACAAGGACAGCGCCTCGGCCGAGCCGCATAACGTGCACAGGCGCGCATGGCGTGCATGGCGTGTGGTCGAACTGGCAGAAACCCCCCTGCACGAGTCCAGCGAGCACGGCGCCAGCACCACCTGTGGTCCCCAGGGCGGTTTGCACCTCACGCAACCGTCACGGCTGAATATCGACATCATCGCAGGTCAAGACCTACTTCTCTTGGTCGGGCTGACAGGATTTGAACCTGCGACCACTTGACCCCCAGTCAAGTGCGCTACCAAACTGCGCCACAGCCCGCCGCCGCCGGAATCACCGGCAGCAGGTCGACAGCCTACCGCAGTCTGGCCCTCACCCCGCCGAGGCCTGAGCGCCGGCACGCCCGGCGCGGGCCCACACCAGCGACGAGTACACCGTCCCGCCATCGGGAAGAGGCGTCTCGGCGGACAGCCTCAATTCGTCGCCGTCGAGATCGCTGTGCCGCAGATGAAACTTGCCCAAGTAGTTGGGCACCAAGGAAAGCTTCGCCTCATGCCGGACATCGCCCGTCGACTCATCGACGAAATACCGCCCGCTGTACGCCAGATATCCCAACGCCGCGGCCGCCGCCTGCTTGACAGTCCCACCGCTGGCAACCGGACGATCGTAGTTCGGCCGCCCCGATGACTGGATCTGCGCCGACATGTACCCGTCCGGCGTGTACATGATCAGCCCCTGGGCATCCGAGCCATGCGGATACCGCGCGGGCCCGTCGGGACTCGTCCCGTTCCACGTAGGACACCAACTCCCACGCCCCAATCAGCTTGTCGCGCAACGGCTTCGTCATCGAGCCTCCGAAAACCACGCGTTCACCCGCTGCACCCACGCCAGCACGGCGGCAGACAGCCCCTCCTCACGCCCGTAGAACCGCTGCGCCGGAACGGGCACGCTGACCGCCACTGTCTGTTCGCCCACCCGCACCGCGGCGCCCACCGCGCACACGCCTTCGGTCTGCTCCTCGCGGTCATAGGCGACACCTTCGAGCTGAATGCGTTCGAGCTCTTTGCGCAGCGCCGCCGGCGTCGTGATGGTGCGCTCGGTCAGCCGCGCGAGCCGGCTGGGCAGCACCTGAGCCTGCTGCTCCGCCGACATGGACGCCAGCAGCGCCTTGCCGTTGGCGCAGCAATGCAGCGGAAACGACTCCCCCACGGCGCTGATCGCCCGCAGCCGGTGCGGCGAGACGACCTGGTCGACGAAGCGTGCCCGGTCACCCTCGAGGATCGACAGGTCGACGGTCTCCTCGAGCTCGCGCGCCAGCTCCTCCATGAACGGGTGCACATCCATCACCACACCGAGGCGCACCGTGCTCGCCATCCGCGCGATCTCTGGGCCCAGCCGGTACGGGCCCCGCGCCCCGCGCGAGGCGACGAAACCCTCGTCGTCCAGGGCGCTGAGGATCCGGCTCACCGTCGAGCGCGCCATCTGAAGCCGCTCCCCGATCTCGACCTGGCTCAGCCCCCCGGGGTGCGCCTGCAGCAGCCGCAGGATCTCGGCCGCACGCGCGATGACCTGGATGCCGCCACGGGTGTCCTGTTCTTCGGAGGTGATGCTCACCGCTGATCTCCCGTCAGACTCAATAGGGCCTCAGTCTCCTCCACCGACGCCACCGGCAGGTCCAACGCCTCCGCCAGGCGCATCGTGCGCGACACGAACGCCCGGTTG
Organism: uncultured Actinomycetota bacterium; assembly: GCA_963758775.1. Classification (GTDB taxonomy): domain Bacteria; phylum Actinomycetota; class Actinomycetes; order Mycobacteriales; family Mycobacteriaceae; genus Mycobacterium. The sequence continues at coordinate 536,533 of CAVWWU010000002.1, read as the reverse complement.
CTCGGCGCCAGCTCCCCCTTGCGCAGATACAGGGTGTCCTCCATCCCGGTGCGCGCGTTGCCGCCCAGCGCCAGGCCCATCGCGGTCAGCTCCAGATTGGCGCGGCCGATCGCGATGACTTGCCAGATCGCCTCGGGCGGAAGCCGGCGCACCATGGTCAGCAGATTGTCCGCGGTGGCGGCCATTCCCCCGCGCACCCCCAGCACGATGCTGAACTGCAGCGGCTCGGTCAGCAGACCTTCCTCGAACAGCCGCAGGCACGCGTCCAGATGCCCGGTGTCATAGATCTCGAGTTCCGGTTTGACGTCCAGCTCTCGCATCCGTGCGGCCAAGCGCCGCACCGCATCCGGAGGGTTGCGGAACTCGCCGTCGGCGAAGCTCATCGAGCACGGGTTCAAAGTGGCCATCCGTGGGCGCAGCTCGACCAGCTTCGCGCGCTCCTCGAACGGCACCGTGAGCCCGACCCCGGTGGACATCTGGATCAGGATCGGGCACCGCTCACCGATCAGATCCATCACCCGGCGCGCGATGTTCAAATCGGCTGTGGGCCGCTCGTTTTCGTCGCGCAGGTGGATATGCGCGACCGCGGCGCCGGCGTGATAGGCCTCCTCAACCGCGCCGGCGATCTCCTCGGGCGACGTGGGCAACGAAGGGTTGTCCGCCTTGGTAGCGATGGGCCCGGTGGGCGCGACGGTAAGAACGACACTCACGACCCTGACTCCTGCGGATGCGCGATGACCACCAACAGTTTCGCCTCACGGCCGGAACGGTTTTCGAGGGATCGCACCTCACCCTTGGCGAAATGCACACTGTCGAATCGACCCAACGTCGTTTCCGTGCCATCGGCCGTGACGACCAGCTCGCCGTCGATCACAACGTAAACCGTTTCTTCGTTGACGGGAGCCGTCTGGGCGATCCCCCCGGGATGATAGGTGGACAGGCCCACCCACATCCGTTCCGTGTGACCGGCCTCGTGGCCCTGCAACCGCACCGCGCTCACGTCGTGGTGCAGCGCAACGGCATACACGGGAGCGTCCGACGCCCGGGTCAGGTTCGTCACGCCGCCGCACCCGTCTCGATGCGGTACGTACCCGTGGGGTCCAGAATTGCCACCAGGCGCACGATGCAGCCGTCACCGTCGGTCCAGCGCCACGGGAACGCGGCGAAGGTGACGCGCTTGCCGGTGACCTTGTCCAAGTCGCCGCCGACGTTCTCGAAGCCGTAGATGCCCTTGGACAGAATCGCGCGGTGGCACGGCTCCCATTCCGGGAAGTCGTCGAGCACCTTGCGGCCGGTCTCCTGCTCGTATTCCTTGACCGCCCAGGGCAATAAGCCGCCGGTGTGTTCGGCGGGGCCGTGCGGGCCGATCGAGGTGGCCAGCGGGTGGTCGAGGGCCTGGGTGTCGGTGCCGACGGCCTTGACGCCCTTGGCGGCGAACCACTCTCCGGCTTCCTTGTAGAAGCCGGGCGAGTAGGCGTAGTACTCGGCGCTGTCGGCGTACTTGTGGTGCCAGCCGGTGTTGACGATGACGATGTCGCCGGGCCGGATCTGCGGTGTCGCGTTCTCCAGGTCCTCGGCGGTGACGACGCCCCACTTGTTCTTCGGGATCGAGACGACGACGCCGGTGCCGAAGAAGGCGCTCAGCGGGATCTCGTGCAGGAACGGCGTGCCCTCGATGACGTGCGCGGGCGCATCGATGTGCGTGCCGGAATGCATGACCGTGGTGATCTTTTGGGTGAGCACTCGGCTGCGGGCCATGTTGTGCAGTCGTTCGATCTTGACGTCCTCGAAGTACGGCCACGCGGGCACGCCGTGTCCCCACGGGTGCGACAGGTCGTAGAACTCCAGCTTCGATTCGGCGTCGCCGAGCGGCCAGGTGTAACTCATGTTTTTTCCCTTCTTGTCAAAGTTGTGCGGTGATGTGGTCGGCCAGCCGCGCGGCGGTGCGCTCGCGCGCGCCGTCGGGCCAGTCGAGGAAGCCGTGCCCGCTGCGCGCCCCGAGGTGCCCGGCCCCGACCAGGTCGCGCAGCAGTGGGCTGGGGTGCGGGTCGCGGTTGAGGCTCGGAAGCACCGCCTCGTGGATCGCCAGCGTGAGGTCCAGGCCGACGTAGTCGGCGTTCTCCAGCGGACCCAGCACCCCCAGCCGCAGGCCAATCGTGTTGCGCACCACCAGGTCCACGGTCTTCGCGTCGCAGATTCCCTCGGCGACCAACGCGATCGCCTCGCGCCACAGCGCGTGCTGCAGCCGGTTGCCGATGAAGCCGGGGACGTCTCGCCCGACGAGCACCGGCGTCTTGCCGGCACGGGACAGCAACGCGATGACGCGCTCGACCGTCTCCGGTGCGGTCCGCGCGCCGGGCACCACCTCGACGATCGGGATCAGATCCGGCGGATTCCACCAGTGCATCCCGATCACGCGACTGCCGTCGTCGACCCGCTCGGTGACCGCGCCGACGCGCAGCACCGAGGTGTTGGTCGCCAGCACCGCGCGCGGCGCCAAAGAAGCGAGGCGCTCGAACAGGCCCTGCTTGATGGCGAGGTCTTCGACGACGGCCTCGATGATCAGGTCGGCGTCGCCCGTGGCCGCAGCTGCCATATCGGCAACACCGGTCACTGAGCCCCGGCCGGCACCGGCCACCGACCGGGCCTCGGCCGCTGCGGCGCAGAGGATTTCGGCGTTGGCATCGGTGATGACGACATCGAGGCCGGCCGATGCCAGGACGCCCGCGATGCGGCGGCCCATCAGCCCGGCGCCGACGACCGCGGCACGCGCGAAGCCACTCAGCATGCGGTGTATCCGCCGTCCAGATACATCACCTGTCCGGTGAAGAAGCTCGACGCGTCGCTGAGCAGATAGATCAACGGGCCGATGAAGTCCTCCGGTTCGGCGAAGCGGCGCAACGGAATTCGGGCGAACATCGCCTCGCGAGTGGTACGGCCCTTCTCGTCGTCGGCATACATCCATTCGGTCAGCTCCGACCGGAAAACCGTTGGGGCCAGCGCATTTACCCGGATGCTGTGGGCGCCCCATTCCGCGGCCAGGCTTTTCGCCAGCAGGTCGGTCGCCGCCTTCGACGGGCAATACGCGCTGTATCCGGCCGGGTGGCCGAGCGAGCCGCGCACCGAGGAGACCAGCACGACGCTGCCGCCCCTCCCCTGCTCGAGCAGGACCCGCCCCGCCGCCTGGCACACCAGCCACGCCCCGCGGGCGTTGGCGCCCATGACCCTGTCGAAGTCGTCGACCGCCATCTCGGTGATGGGCCGGACATGGTTCATGCCCGACGCCACGAAGACTCCGTCCAGGCCGCCGTGGTGCGCGACGGCGGCCTCGACCATGGCCGCGGCGTCGTCCTCGGTCTCGGGCCGGCGGGTGACCACCGCGGCGTCGTCGATGCCGAGTTCGTCGACGAGCCGGGACAGGCCCTCGGCGTTGGCGCCGGTGAGAGTCAGCCGCGCGCCCGCGTCGGCCAGCGCTCGCGTCGCGACACTGCCGAGTTCCCCGGCCGCGCCGGTGATCAGGATCGACTTGTCCTGCACGCTGAACCGCTCCAGCACGTCCACAGTGACGCTCCCTCGTAAATCCCACAATGCGGATATATCAATCCGTTATACGAGAGATATTAGGGGCGCGCCCACACCAAAGTCAAGCGTGAAGCTCGCGATACAGCTATTAATACCCGTATTACGGGATTTAAAGTGCGACCGGCAGCACGATGCCGGTGGCCGGGCCCAGGCTGATCTCCTGACCGCCCGGGGCAACGTAGCCGGTGGGAGTGCCGTAGAGGCCGTAGATCGGGTCGGTCGGTCCCGCCCCGACGTACATGTCGTCGATCCAGCCCGTGGCAAGCGTGTACACGGCCGCCGTGTTGCCGCCCGGGGAGAACTTGATCAGCACCTGCGCCAGCGTGTCGACGACGGGTTTGTCGCCGAGCAGGCAGTCGACGTGCGAGCCGTTGACCAGCTCGACCCCGACGAACTGATCCGGGTAGAGGCTGACCAGTTGATTCGTGGTGCCGCCGTAGGCGTTCCACGGCTGGGGCGGCGCGGCCACCACATAGTCGGGGATGTTCAACGACTGCAGGTTGGCGACCGCCGCCGCGAAGCCCGAGGAGCTGTTGGCGACCCCGTCGAACATGACCACGCCGACGAGGTGGTTGTCGGCGGTGTTCGCGCCGAGGTCCGTGATGTAGTCGCCGGCGGCGAGCGTGGCGAGGCCGCCGCCGGCGGAATGCCCGGTCAGCAGGAATTTTTGCGGCAGCGTGCCGTGGTAGCCGGCCTGGGTCGCGCTGGTGTTCAGGGCCGTCTCGTTGCCCAGGAACAAGGTGGCGACGGCCTGCTGCATCTGGGTTCCGCTCAGGTAGGCGCCGCCGGGCATCGGGATCGACGACACGGTGGGGACCACGACGATGCTGTCGGTGCCCTCGGCCAGGGCAGTGGCCAGAAGCCCGTACCAGCCGCCGGTCCCCAGGAAGCCGTGCTGCAGGTAAATGACGCCGCGGGCGTCGACCGAGCCGTCGGCCTGTGTCGGGAAATACCAGCGGGCGGGCGCGTCGTAGCCGTGCGGACCGACCGAGAGCTGCAGGTAGGAGGTCCCCTCCCGGACCCCGGTCACCCCGTTGGGGCTGCCCATGCCCGGGAACACGCCGCCGCTGCCGTTCCCGAGGGTGCCGTTGAAGAAGTCGGTGATCAGCCGGCCGCCCAGGCCGGGGCCGGTGGTTCCGGTGACGACGGGCCCGACGGCTTGTTTGCCGAAGAGCGGTTGCCCGGTCAGGTAGATGAAGGGGGAAAAGAACCCGGCGTCGAAGAACCGCTGCTGCAGCCCCTTCACCAGCAGCGACACATTCGACGCCTCGGCGGCCGCATACCCGGTCGCGGCGGTGCTCACCGTGTGCGCGAACTGGGCATGGAACTGCGTCGCCCGCGCGCTGAGCGCGTGAAACGCTTGCGCGTACTCGTCGAAAAGGCTGGTGACGGCCGCCGACACCTCGTCGCCGCCCGCTGCGACAATCCCCGTCGTCGAGGGCGCCGCCGCAGCGGTGGCCTCCTGGAGAGCTTCCCCGATCCCGCTTAAGTCCCCCGACGCCAAGGTAATTGCCTCGGTTGCTGCGATGACGTACGACGACATCGCTACAGAATGCTACGTAGCCGCTTCGGGCATAAGCGATTTCGGCAAAAGCTAGGCGAGGGATTCCAGGAAGTGCCACCACGGCGCTGCGGTGGGTGGCGCGGGCAACACGATCCCGGTCGCCGGGCCCAGGATGATGTCCTGGCCGCCGGGAGCCTCGTAGCCGGTGGGAGTGCCGTACAGGCCGTAGATCGGGTCGGTCGGCCCCGCCCCGACGTACATGTCGTCGATCCAGCCCGTGGCCAGCGTGTACACGGCGGCCGTGTCGCCGCCCGGAGAGATCCTCGTGACCAGCTGGGCAGCGACGTCGACGAGGGGTTTGCCGCCCAGCAGCGAGTCGACGTGCGAGCCGTTGGCCAGCTCGACCCCGACGAACTGATTCGGGTACAGGCTGACCAGTTGATCAGTGGTGACACCGAAGCCGTTCTCGAACTGGGGCGGCGAGGCCACCGTGTAGTCGGGGATATTCAGCGTCTTGAGGCTGGCGATCGCCGCCGCGAAGGCCGAGTTGCTATTTCCGGCGCCGTCGAACATCACCACACCGAGGAGGTGGTTGTTCGCGGTGCCCGTCCCGAGGTCCGCGACGTAATCGCCGGCGGCGATCGTGGCCAGGGCGCCGCCGGCGGAGTGTCCGGTCAGCAGGAAGTTCTGCGGCAGGGTGCCGTGGTAACCGGCCTGTTCCGCGCTGAGGTTCAACGCCGTCTCGTTGCCCAGGAACAACGCCCCGACGGCCTGCTGCATCTGGGTGCCGTTCAGGAAGGCGCCGCCGGGCAACGGAACCGACGACACGGTGGGGGTGACCACGATGCTGTCGGTGCCCTCCGCCAGGGCGGTGGCCAGAGCGCCGTACCAGGCGCCCGATCCCGGGGCGCCGTGCGACAGATAGATGACACCGCGGGCATCGACCGACCCGTCGGCCTGCGTCGGGAAATACCAGCGCGCCGGCGCGTCGTAGCCATGCGGACCGACCCCAATCTCCAGGTAGGAGGTCCCCTCGCGAACCCCGGTCACCCCGGTGGGGCTCCCGGTTCCCTGGAACACGCCGCCGCTGCCGTTCCCGAGGGTGCCGTTGAAGAAGTCGGTGATCAGCCGACCGCCCAGCCCGGTGCCCGTGGTTCCGGTGACGACGGGCCCGACGGCTTGCTTGCCGAAGAGCGGGTGCCCGGTCAGGTAGATGAAGGGTGAGAACACCCCGATGTCGAAGAACCGTTGCTGCAGCCCCTTCACCAGCAGCGAGACATTCGAGGCCTCCGCGGCGGCGTATCCACCACCGGCCGCGCCCAAGGCTTGCGCAAACTGGGCATGGAACTGCGTCGCCCGTGCGGTCAGCGTCTGAAACTGTTGGCCGTAGCTGTCGAACAATTTCGTGATCGCCGACGACACCTCGTCGCCGGCCGCCACGACAATCCCCGTCATCGAGGGCGCCGCGGCGACGGCCGCCTCGTCGAGCGCCACCGCCACCCCGCGTAAGTCCCCCGACGCCGAGGCAATCGCCTCGGGTGCTGCGACCACGTACCACGACACCGGCGACCCCCCAAATCGTTTTCGGTACAGCAGGATTTAGTTCAGGGGCACCGGCAGCACAATCCCGGTGGCCGGGCCGAGGTCGATCTCCTGGCCACCCGGAGGCACATAGCCGGTTGGGGTCCCGTACAGGCCGTAGATCGGATCGCTCGGTCCCCCGCCGGCGAAGAAATCGTTGATCCAGCCTTCGGAGAGCGTGTAGACGGCGGCGGTGTTGCCGCCGGGCGAGAACTTGGTGACCAATTGCGAGGCGAAATCGACGACCGGTTTATCGCCGAGCATCGAGTCGACGTGTGAACCGTTGGCCAGTTCCACCCCGACGAACTGGTTCGGGTACAGGCTGACGAGCTGATTGGTGGTGACGCCGAATTCGTTCCACGTTTGGGGAGGCGAAGCGATCGTGTAGTCGGGGATGTTCAACGTCTGCAGGCTGGCGATCGAAGGTGCGAAGCTCCCGGAATTGGTGGCGACGCCGTCGAACATCACCACACCGAGCAGGTGGTTGTCGGCGGTGTCCGCCCCGAGGTCCTTGACGTAATCGCCGCCGGCAGCCGTGGCGAGACCGCCGCCGGCCGAGTGTCCGGAAATCACAAAATCTTGCGGCAGGGTGCCGTGGTAGCCGGCCTGGCTGGCGCTGAGATTCAGCGCCGCTTCGTTGCCGATGAACAATCCGCCGACGGCGTGCTGCATCCCCGCGCCGCTGATCCAGGCGCCGCCGGGCAGCGGAACCGACGACACGGTGGGAGTGACCACGATGCAGTCGGTGTTTTCCGCCAGGGCGATCGCGAGAGGGCTGTAATAGCCGCCCGTCGCCAGGAAGCCGTGCGACAGGTAGATGACGCCGCGGGCATCCACCGAACCATCGGCCTGCGTCGGAAAGTACCAGCGCGCCGGGGCCGAGTAGCCGTTGGCGCCGACCGCGAGGTTCAGGTAGGAGGTCCCCTCGCGGACGCCGGTCACCGCGCCGGGGGTCCCGGTCCCCTGGTACACGCCGCCGCTGCCGTTCGCGAGAGTCCCGTTGAAAAAGCCGGTAAGCAGCCTGCCGCCCAGACTCGGCCCGGTGGTGCCGGTGACGACCGGCCCGACTGCCTTATTGCCGAACAGTGGGTGCCCGGTGAGATAGATGAAGGGCGAGAAGAACCCTTTGTCGAAGAATTGCTGCTGCAGGCCTCGCACCAGCAGCGACACGTTCGTACCCTCGTCGGCCGCATACGTGGCCGCCGCCGTGCTCAGCGCATGCCCGAAGTCGGCGTGGAACTGCGTCGCCCGCGCGGTCAGCGCTTGAAACTCTTTGCCGTAGCTGCCGAACAGATTCGCCATGGCCGCCGACACCTCATCGCCGGCAGCGGCGGCAATCGCCGTCGTGGAGGGTGCCGCCTCGGAAGCAGCCCCCTTGATCGCGGCTCCGATCCCGGTCAAGTCTCCCGATACCGCGGCGATGGCCTCAGGTGCGGCGATCACGTACAACGACATTGGCGGCTCCGATCCCCGTTGGTGCGACAGCCTCAATACAGCTACAGCATGCTACGTAGCTTTGTCGGGGAAAAGCCTTAACGGCGCGGCTTGGGGCCCCGCTTCTCGCGCACCCGCACGTTGATGCGGATCGGGCTGCCCTCGAATCCGAACGCCTCGCGCAGCCGCCGCTCCAGGAATCGCCGATATCCGGCCTCGAGAAAGCCGGAGGTGAAGAGCACGAACGTCGGCGGACGGGCCGCGGCCTGGGTGGCGAACAGGATTCGCGGCTGCTTACCACCGCGCACCGGCGGCGGGTTGGCCGCGACCACCTCTTTGATCCAGGTGTTCAACGGCCCGGTTGCGATTCGGGAGTCCCACGACTCCAGCGCCCCCTCCATCGCGGGCACCAGCTTCTGCACGGCCCGGCCCGTCTTGGCCGAGATGTTGACCCGTTGCGCCCAGCGCACCTGCACCAGTTCGCGGTCGATCTCGCGGTCCAACAGGTCGCGCCGGTCCTCGTCGATCAGATCCCACTTGTTGAACGCCAACACGAGTGCGCGGCCGGCCTCGATCACCATCGACAGCACCCGCAGATCCTGCTCGGTCAGCGGCTGCGAGGCGTCGATCAGCACGATCGCCACCTCGGCGGAATCGATGGCGCCGTGCGTGCGCACCGAGGCGTAGAACTCGTGACCGCTGGCCTGACCCACCTTGCGGCGCAGGCCGGCGGTGTCGATGAATCGCCAGACCTTGCCGTCCAGTTCGATCAGCGAGTCGACCGGGTCCACCGTGGTGCCCGCGACGTCGTGCACCACCGATCGCTGGTCCCCGGCGAGCTTGTTCAGCAGGGAGCTCTTGCCGACGTTGGGTTTGCCGACGAGCGCCACCCGCCGCGGGCCGCCGGCGCCGGCGGACATCACCTCGGACACCGCGGGTAGTTCGGCGAGCACGTTGTCGAGCAGGTCGGCGACGCCGCGGCCGTGCATCGCGCTGACGGCGTGCGGCTCGCCGAGTCCGAGCGACCACAAGGCCGCCGCGTCCGCCTCGCCCTTGTCGTTGTCAACCTTGTTGGCGGCCAGGAAGACCGGCTTGCCGGAGCGCAGCAAGATCCGCGCGGCGGCCTCGTCGGCGCTGGTGGCGCCGACGGTGGAGTCGACCACCAGGATCACTGCGTCGGCGGTGCGCATGGCCACCGACGCCTGTTCGGCGACCAGCTGCTGCAGGCCCTTCGCGTCGGGCTCCCATCCGCCGGTGTCCTGCACGACGAACCGGCGTCCGGTCCACAGCGCGTCGTAGGAGACCCGGTCGCGGGTGACGCCGGGGACGTCCTGCACCACCGCTTCGCGCCGGCCCAGGATGCGGTTGACCAACGTCGACTTGCCGACGTTGGGCCGGCCGACCACCGCCACGACGGGAGCCGGGCCCTGCTCGTCGAACTCGTCGACGTCCGAATCGCCGAGCTGCCAATCGCTTTCGTCGGTCCAGGTGCCGTCGAAGCTCATGCGCGCCACTCCTCCGCATCGCTGCGCTCTGCATCGTCGCCGGCGAAGCTCATGCGCGCCACTCCTCCGCATCGCTGCGCTCTGCATCGTCGCCGGCGCGGGTCAACGCACCGCTCCGTCCCGCTGTTCCACCAGCTCCAGCAGGTGGGCGATCACCTGATCTTCGGTCATGTCGCTGGTGTCGACGACCACCGCGTCGTCAGCCGCCCGCAACGGGGACACCGCACGCGTGGAATCGAGATGGTCGCGGCGTCGCACGTCGGCCAGCACACCCTCGTAGTCGTCGGCCAGGCCCGACGCGACGTTCTGGTCGTTGCGGCGCCGGGCGCGGGTTTCGGCCGACGCGGTCAGGAAGATCTTCACCGGCGCGTCGGGCAATACCACGGTGCCGATGTCGCGGCCTTCCACGACGACATTGCCGCCGTCGTTGGCCATCCGGCGCTGCAGGTCGACGAGCCGGGTCCGGACCGCGGGCACCGACGACACCGCCGACACCGCGCCGGTCACCGCGTCGCCGCGGATCTCGGCCGAAACATCCTCTCCGGCAAGGTAACAACGGTCACCGCCGGGGTCGGGGACTATCGAGATATCGGCCGTCGCCGCGATCTGCCCGACGGCATCGGCATCGGACGCGTCGACGCCGGCGCGCAGCACCGCCAGCGTCACCATCCGGTACATCGCGCCGGTATCGAGGTAGCGCGCCCCCAAAGCTTGCGCCAGTCCCCTTGACACAGAGGACTTTCCGGTGCCGGCGGGCCCGTCAATCGCGACAATGATGCTCGGGGGTCGATGGTTGGCTCCACTCCCGTCACTCACTGCGTTCGTTCCGCGCGTTCCGCTCACAGGCCCACCGCTTTATACAGCTTGCCGACCTCGTCGCGGCGCAGGACGCGGATGCTGCCGGGCCGCTGCTCCCCCAGCGTCACCGCGCCGATGTCGGTGCGCACCAGCGCCTCCACCGGAAACCCCGCGGCGGCCAGCATTCGGCGCACGATGCGGTTGCGTCCTTCGTGCAACGTCAACCGCAGCAACGTCTTTCCCGGGATCGCGTCGACGACGGCAAAATCGTCGACGCGCGCGATGCCGTCGTCCAGCTCGATGCCGGCCTTCAGCTTCTTGCCCACCCCGCGCGGCACCGTCCCGGTCACCGTCGCCAGGTAGGTCTTGGGCACCTCGTGTGAGGGATGCATCAGCCGGTGGGCCAGTTCCCCGTCGTTGGTCAGCAGGATCAGGCCCTCGGTGTCGGCGTCCAGGCGGCCGACGTGGAAAAGGTTCTTGTTGCCCCGCACCTTTCGTTCGATCAGGTCGCCGATGCACGGGCGGCCGCGATCGTCGGACATCGTCGAGTGCATCCCGCGCGGCTTGTTCAGCGCGAGGTAGACCTGCGAGTCGTCGAGAACGACCCGGACGCCGTCGACGTGGATCACCGAGGCGTCCGGGTCGACGCGGGTGCCCAGCTCGGTCACCACCTGCCCGTCCACCTCGACTCGGCCGTCGATGATGAGTTTCTCGGCGGCACGGCGCGACGCAATCCCGGCCTGGGACAACACCTTTTGCAAACGGACCGGCTCGACCATCAATCCTGGTCCACGTCGAACGATATTGATTCTTCGGCTGCCTGGCCGCCCGCGAGCTTGATGAAACGTGGCTCGCTGTCCAGGGATTCGCTCAAGTCTTCGATCGTGTCGACGTCGGGAAGCAGCGGAGCGATGTCGGGTAGCTCGGTCAGTGAGCTGAGCCCCAGGCGCTCAAGGAACAGCTCCGTGGTCGCGAAGGTGATCGCGCCACTGTCCTCGTCGGTGCCGGCCTCGGTGATCAGGCCGCGCGCCACCAGGGTGCGTATCACGGCATCCACGTTGACGCCGCGAACCGCGCTCACCCGCGCGCGCGTCACGGGCTGGCGATACGCGACCACCGCCAGGGTCTCCAGGGCGGCGCGGGTGAGTTTGGTGCGCGCGCCGTCGAGCAACAGCTTCTCGACATACGGCGCGAACCGGGCGCGGGTGTACATCCGCCAGCCCTCACTGGTCTTGCGCAGGTCGATGCCGCTGTCGCGTGCGGTGAGTTCCTCGGCGAGCACCTCGAGCTTGGCGGCCACGCGGTAGACGGGTTGCTCGATGGCCGAGGCCAGCGCCTCGACCGTCACCGGGGTGTCGACCACCAACAGCAGCGCCTCCAGCACCGAGCCGAGCTCTTCCGGGTCGAGCGGCGCGGCCTCGGCGATGTCGGGGATGCCACCGTCGACGTCGCCGTCCACGTCAAGGTCAGTCAACTCATCACTCATCATTGGTCTCGCACTTCTACCAGGGCTTCGTTGGTCGGCCGGTCCCCGGTCCACGAAACTTGGAGCACGCCAAGCGGCTCTAACTGGTCGAATGCTACCGCCCGGGACCGATACAGTTCGAGCAGCGCCAGGAAGCGCCCGACCACCTCGATCGATCCCTGACAGTCGGCGACCAGCTCGGAAAACGTGGCCCACTGACCGGGGCCCCGCGCTTCGAGGATCTCCATCAGCTTCTTGGCCTGCTCGGGAACCGAGACCTGCAGCTCGTGCAGGTGCCCGATGGAAACGACCGGTACCGGCCGCGGGGTGAACGCGACGGCGGCGATCTGCGCGAACGACTCGGCGTCGACGCCCAGCATCACCTCGGGCAGCAGGCTGGTGAACTGCTCCTCCAGCGCCACCGCACGCGGGTAGCTGCGCAGCGCGTTGGCCTCCAGCTCGGCGAAGATCGACGCGACGTGCTTGAACGCGCGGTACTGCAGCAGCCGGGCGAACAGCAGGTCACGCACCTCCAGCAGCGCCAGGTCCTCGTCGTCGTCGACCTGCCCGGCCGGCAGCAGTCGGGCGGCCTTGAGGTCGAGCAGCGTGGCGGCGACCACCAGAAACGCCGTGATCTCCTCCAGGTCGAACTGCGACCCGATCTCGCGGGTGTAGGCGATGAAGTCATCTGTGACCTGGTGCAGCGCCACCTCGGTGACATCGAGGCGGTGGGCGAAAATCAGCTGCAGCAGTAGGTCAAACGGGCCCTCGAAGTTGGTGAGGCGGACCTGAAAGCCGTTCTGCGCTGGTGCTGTGCCGATTTCCAAGCTGGTTTCAGAGCCGTTCGCGTCCCTGTTCACGCGCCGAATCGGTCGATGAACTCGCGGGCCAGGGCGCGGTACGCGAGGGCCCCCTGCGATTTCGGCGCCCAGGTGGTGATGGGCTCGCCCGCGACCGTGGTTTCCGGGAAGCGGACCGTGCGGGCGATCACGGTGTCAAACACCAGATCGCCGAAACGCTCGACGACGCGGGCCATCACCTCGCGCGCGTTGACGGTGCGCGGGTCATACCGGGTGAGCAGGATGCCGCTGATTTCCAGCTTGGGGTTGAGCCGGTCGCGCACCTTGTCGACGGTGTCGGTGAGCAGCGCCAGCCCGCGCAGCGAGAAGAACTCGCACTCGGTCGGGATGACGACGCCGTCGGCGCAGGCCAGCCCGTTGACGGTGAGCAGGCCCAGCGACGGCTGGCAGTCGATCAGGACATAGTCGTAACGGTCCAGCACCGGGTGCAGCGCGCGCGCCAGCGTCTGCTCGCGGCCCACCTCGTTGACCAGCTGGATCTCGGCGGCCGACAGGTCGATGTTGCTGGGCACCAAGTCCATGTGCGGGATCCGGGTGTGCAGCAGCACCTGGTCGATCGACACCCGCGGCTCGACGAGCAGGTTGTGAATCGTCTGCTCGAGCTCGTAGTGCGGCACGCCCAGGCCCGCTGACAGCGCGCCCTGCGGGTCCATGTCCACCAGCAGCACCCGACGGCCGTACTCGGCGAGCGCGGCACCCAGGTTGATCGTCGAGGTGGTTTTCCCGACGCCGCCCTTCTGGTTGCACATGGCGACGACCTTGGCCGGGCCGTGCGAGCTGCGCGGCTGGGGTTCCGGGATCGCCCGCGGCGGGCGTCCGGTCGGACCGACCGGAACCTCGCTGTCGGGGTGCTCGGTCATTACCGGCCGGGTGTTCGGGAGGTGAACATCGCTGGAAAGTCTAACGGGTTGGCGCATTTAAGCCGGGCGACCCGCAGGCGACTTCACCAGCGATTACGGCGTTTCTGCGTCACCGTTAACACCAGTCACACCAGCAACATTGGTGAAGCACTATCGTGGCGATTATGGATCTCAAGCGACGGATGCCCCTCCTGCGGTGGTCGGTCTGGCGGATGGCCGCCGGGGTTCGCAACGTCACCGTCACCGGCCAGATCGGCGACGGGCGCGAGGCGGCGGCCGTCGACTACGTGCTGAAGAACGCCCGGGCGGGCGACATCGACGACGTGCTGGCCACCATCGACACCTACGCCTACGAAAAGTCGATCCTGATGAACGTCGGCGACGAGAAGGGCCAACTCCTCGACGCGGCCGTGCGGCGTGCCGACCCGCAGGTGGCACTCGAATTAGGCACGTACTGCGGCTACGGCGCCCTGCGTATTGCCCGGGCCGCGCCCAACGCGAAGGTGTATTCCGTCGAACTCGCCGAAGCCAACGCCACCAACGCCCGGCAGATCTGGGCTCACGCCGGCGTCGCCGACCGCGTCACGTGCGTCGTCGGCACGATCGGTGACGGCGGGCGCACCCTGGACAGGTTGGCCAGTGAGCATGGATTCACTTCCGGTGCACTCGATTTCGTCTTTCTGGACCACGACAAGAACGCCTACCTGGACGATCTCAACAGCATCGTGGCCCGGGGGTGGCTGCATCCCGGGTCGATCGTGGTGGCCGATAACGTCCGTGTGCCGGGCGCACCGAAATACCGCGCGTATATGCGCGAGCAGCAGGGCAAGCTGTGGACCACCGTGGAACACAAGACGCATCTCGAATACCAATCGCTCGCGCCCGACCTGGTGCTGGAGTCCGACTACCGGGGTTAACTACCGCGCCCGGGGGTGCGCTCCCGCCCAGACCTCACGTAGCGCGTGCACGGTCACCAGCGTGTAGATCTGCGTCGTCGTCACCGACGCGTGCCCGAGCAGCTCCTGCACCACCCGCACATCGGCGCCGCCCTCCAGCAGGTGCGTGGCAAAGGAGTGTCGCAGCATGTGCGGCGACACACCCGACGTGATGCCGGCGCGCTCGGCCGCGTCCTGCAGGACCTGCCATGCGCTCTGCCGCGACAACCGGCCGCCGCGCGCATTGAGGAAGATGGCCGGCGTACCCCGGCCCCGGCGCGCCAGCTCGGTCCGCCCCCGCACCAGGTAGGCGTCCAGCGCCTGCACCGCGGGCCGGCCCACCGGCACCAGCCGCTGCTTGCCGCCCTTGCCGCGCAGCAGGACGGACCTGGCCTGGGTGTCGATGTCGTCGACGTCGAGGCCGACGGCTTCCGAGATCCGGGATCCGGTGGAGTACAACAGTTCCAGCAGTGCCCGGTTCCGCAGCGTCAGCGGCCCGTCGGCCGGACTGTCGCCGCCCGCGCCCTCGAGCAGCGCCAGGACCTCGTCGATCGTCAGGCTCTTGGGCAGCCGGCGGCCGGGCGTCGGCGGGCGCACCGCACGCGCGACGTCCAGTTCGGCCAGACCCTCGGCGGCGGCGAACCGATGCAAGCCACGCACCGCGATCAGCGCCCGCGCCGCCGACACGGCCGACAGCGCCATCCGGCCCGAGGCGGGGTCCCCGCGGCGCAGCGCCACCAGGAATTCGCTGACGTCGTCCTCGCCAACCTTGGCCAGGTCGTGGATGCCGCGGTCGGCCAGATGCTGGGAGTAGCGGCTCAGGTCTCGCCGATAGGAGCTCAACGTGTTGGCGGCCACGCCGCGCTCGATGGTGAGGTGGTCGAGGTAGCCCTGCAGCTGTGCCTGCAGGGCAGCCGTCATCGCGCGGCCTTCCGCGCGGCGAACGCTTTCGGCTTGTCGGTCCATGGGCTATCGACCGGGCGTGGGGCCGCGAACCCGCCGGTGACCGCGTGCGCGGCCAGAATGCCCGCGACGGCAATGGCATTGACGATCTCGCCGGTGAGCACCAGGCGGGTGGCCTCCTCGAGCGGATACCACTGCGTTGTCATGTCGGCTTCTTCGTCGTGCGCCTCGGGCCGGTGCACTTCGCTCAGTCCGGTGGCCAGGTAGACGCGCACCGATTCGTCGCTGAAGCCGGGCGTGGAGTCGAGGTCCACGAGCACCTGCCAGGCGTCGGCTTTCAGCCCGGCCTCTTCGTGCAACTCCCTGGCCGCGGTGAGATGCGGAGCCTCGCCGTGCACGTCGAGCAGTCCGGCCGGCAGCTCCCACAGCCGGCGCCCCAGCGCGTGCCGGTACTGATAGACCAGCAGGATGTTGCCGTCGTCGTCCATGGCAACGACGGCGACGGCCCCGAAGTGTTCGACGACTTCCCTGATGACGTCCTTGCCACCCGGCATCTGCACCTGGTCGCGGCGGAGAGCGAAAATCTTTCCCGTGTAGAGGGTTTCGGACGATGTCGTCTCGAAGACGTGCTCAGCCACGGGCCGCGGGTTCGGAAAGCGACCGCTCCTTGAGCTGATTGCCGTTCGACGACTGCTCGGGAATCTCGACCGGGAGCAGTTCGCCCGCCTTGTAGTCGATCGCCGCCCCGATGAAGGCGACGAACAGCGGGTGCGGCCGCGTGGGCCTGCTCTTCAGTTCCGGGTGCGCCTGGGTCCCGACGACGAACGGATGGACGTCCGCCGGGTACTCGACGAACTCCACCAGATTCCCGTCGGGCGACGTGCCGGAGAAGCGCAGGCCGCTTTCGGCGATCTTGTCGCGGTAGGAGTTGTTGACCTCGTAGCGGTGCCGGTGCCGCTCCGACACCTGCGTCGCTCCATAGGCTTGGGCCACAATGGATTCCGGCTCCAGCACCGCAGGATAGGCGCCCAGCCGCATGGTGCCGCCGAGGTCGGCCTCACCGGCGACGATGTGTTCCTGATCGGCCATCGTGGAGATCACCGGATGCGGTGTGTCCGGTTCGAACTCCGCCGAGTTGGCGTCGTCAAGCCCCACCGAGCGGGCGGCTTCGATCACGATGCACTGCAACCCCAGGCACAGCCCCAACACCGGCAACCCCCGCGCCCGGGCGTACCGGATGGCGCCGATCTTGCCCTCGATGCCGCGGATCCCGAACCCGCCGGGGATCAGCACCCCGTGCACGTCACCCAACGCCGCCGCGGCCCCGCTGGCCGTCTCGCAGTCGTCGGAGGCCACCCAGCGAATCTCGACTTTCGCGTTGTGCTTGAACCCGCCGGCGCGCAGCGCCTCGCTGACCGACAGGTAGGCGTCGGAAAGCTCAACGTACTTGCCCACCAATGCAATTCGCACCGTCTCGTGCGGTTGGTGCACCCGGCGCAGCAGGTCGTCCCACTCGGTCCAGTCGACGTCGCGGAATGGCAGGTTGAGCCGGCGCACCACGTAGGCGTCGAGTTCCTCGCGGTGCAGCACCTTGGGGATGTCGTAGATCGACGGCGCGTCGGGTGTGGAGATGACGCCGTCGATGTCGACGTCACACATCAGCGCGATCTTGTCCTTCAGCCCTTCGGGCACGTCGCGGTCGCAGCGCAGGATCAGCGCGTCCGGCGTGATACCGATGCTGCGCAGCGCGGCCACCGAGTGCTGCGTCGGCTTGGTCTTGAGTTCACCGGAGGGAGCCAGGTACGGGACCAGCGACACGTGCAGGAAGAACACGTTCTCCCAGCCCAGGTAGTGCCGGACCTGCCGGGCCGCCTCCAAAAAGGGCTGCGACTCGATATCGCCGACGGTGCCGCCGATTTCGGTGATGACGACATCGGGGCGGTGGCCGTCGGCGTCGGGTTGGGCCATCGCCAGGATGCGGCGCTTGATCTCGTCGGTGATGTGCGGGATGACCTGGACGGTGTCGCCGAGATATTCGCCGCGCCGTTCCTTGGCGATGACCGTCGAATAGACTTGCCCGGTAGTGACATTCGCCGAGCCGGACAGGTCGCGATCCAGAAACCGCTCGTAGTGCCCGACGTCGAGGTCGGTCTCGGCGCCGTCCTCGGTGACGAAGACCTCGCCGTGCTGGAACGGATTCATCGTTCCCGGGTCCACGTTGAGATACGGGTCGAGCTTCTGCATCGTCACGTGCAGCCCGCGCGCGGTCAGTAACTGCCCAAGGCTGCTGGCCGTCAGTCCCTTGCCGAGCGAGGATGCGACGCCACCGCTGACAAAGAGGTGCTTGGTGGCGGATTGGGAGTGCTTTCGCACAGAGCGACCTCCGTGAAGACTGGCAGGGCTGCTATTTGGGCCTGCCGACCCACGGAAATCCACCCTAACATCCGGCACGCGAGCGCGCCGGGAACACGCCGCCTACTGCGGAACGGTGATCGAGGTCGCACCGTGTCCGGTGCCGTACTGCCCGACGTGGCCGCCGTTGATCAGATCGTGCACGCCCAGGATCGCGGTGATTCGTCCGGGCGAGGTGTCGACGTCGTCGACGGTGCTGATCGCGGCGGCCATGCCGGCATCGGCGCGGGTCACCGCGACGGCGGCGCCGCCCGTGGCCGAACCGTCCCGGCCGGCCAGCAGGGTGCCGGAGCCGTGCGGGGCCAGCGCGGCGGAGAACCGGGCCACGCTGACCCCCTGGTTACCGGCGTCCTGGGGTAGCCCCCCGCCGGTGACGACGATCGCGGCGTTGGCCGCGGCGATGTGATCCGAGGGCTGATACGTGATGAAGCCGGTGTCGCGCAGCGCGGCGAGCACGGTGTCCCGCTGAACGTCCTCGACAGCCGGGGTGGGGTTGGGGTTGATCAGCAGCGTGATGCCGAGCAGGTCGCCGGCCTGGGAACCCTGGTCGACCATCTTGGTGCTCAGCTGCGCGCCGGCCGGCAGGACCGACGAGTTCACCACGGTGCGCAGTTTCTCCGCCGAGTTGGCGTCGACGAACTCCTGGGTCAGCGACACCGTTCCGGTCACCGCGCCGCCGGCCTGACCGACGATCTTCGCGACGGCCGCGACGTCGTCGTCCTTGGCATCCGGGGTGCGGAAGAGGACCACCGTCTTGGCGCCGAGCGCGTCGTGCACGATCCGGCCGACCAGCTGAGTGTCGAAATTGTTTGCCGCGCTGAGCTTTTCGTTCAGCACGTTCTTCTGGTCGTTGAGCCCGTTGATCTGCGTGTAGAGGTCGCGCTTCTCGTCACGCAGGCTGGACAGCAGGGTGTCGGATAAAAAGCCCGAGCCCAGCACCACGCCCACGGCCAGCGCCAGGAAGACCGCGGCCAGTGAGAACGCATGTTGGCGTAACGAGATCATTGGGTCCCCCTAGCTGACCAAATGCTGCACCCACAGGGAGAAGCGGTTCCAGTAGTCGATGACCCAGTGCAGGACCGCGGTGTCGGTGCGCGACACCCACAGCGCGACGATCACAGCGATCAGCATGGTGAGCGCCAGCAGCGCGATGGCGCCGGCCGAGATGTGGTTGCGGTACAGGGTGGCGACCGCCTTGGAGTCCACCAGCTTCTCGCCCACCCGCAGCCTGGTCAGGAAGGTCGACGGGTTGCTCTGCGCCCGGGTGCGGTCGAAGAACGTCTCGATGTTGGCGGTGTGGCCGGCCGTGACCAGCAGGGCCGCGCCGTGGTGGTCGGCCAGCAGCAGCGCGAGATCCATCGCCGAGCCGGCGGCCGGGAACGTCATCGCCCCCACCCCGAGGTCCTGAATGCGCTCCAGGCCGGGCGCGTGGCCGTCGGCGTCGGCGGGCAGCACCACGTGGGCGCCGCACTTGAGGGCGTCGGTGCTGATCTTGTCGGGGTCGCCGACGATCAGTTGGGGCCGGTAGCCCTGCTTGCGCAACACGTCAGCGCCGCTGCCCACGCCGACCAGCACGGGTTGGTACTCCTTGATGAACGGCTTGAGGGCTTTCAGATCCTCGGGGGCGCTGTACTCCTCGCCGACCAGCAGCACATGCCGGCGGCGCATGTCGAGATCGACGTCGGGGATGCCGATGCCGTCGATCAGCAGCGGGCTCTCGCTCTTGATGAACTCGATCGTGTTGCCGGCGAACGCCTCCAGGTGCGCAGCCAGGCCGCTCTTTGCCTCGCGCATCAGGTCGGCGATGTCGTGGTCAGTGCGTTCGGTGCCGCGGATCAGCCGACGGTCACCGGAGTACACCCCGCCCTCGTAAAGGCGGATCTTGGAGCCGTCCTTGATCTTCTTGAAGACCTCGGGCCCGGTCTCGTCAATGAGGGTGACGCCGTTGTTGACGAGCACCTCGGGTCCCATGTTCGGGTAGCGGCCCGACACCGATGGCGATGCGTTGACGACGGCGGCGATGTCGGCCTCCACGAGCGCATCGGCGGTGATGCGGTCCAGGTCCAAGACGTCGAGCACCACGATGTCGCCCGGGCAGACCCTGCGCAGCAGCCGATCGATGTTCCGGTCGACGCGCGCGGTGCCGGTGAGGCCCGGCCGGGACGTGTTTCGGGAGAGCAGCCCTGACATCTTCATGTCGGCGATTCTGTCGGTGAAGCTTGGCCGGAGCGGGGAGGCGCGCCGTAACATCCGTCACAGAAGTTATCTAGCGTCACACCCGTAACAAGCGCATAAACTGTGGCTAACGCTTCGATCGCCGCCTCAGATACCGACGGATTTCAAATACCATTGACATTCGAATACCCATGGTATTGAGTATCGCTATGGCTGTCAGGCTGCGGCGGGCAGAGCAGGTGGAGCGCAATCGCACGGTAGTGCTCGAGGCGGCTCGTCGGGTGTTCATCCAGCGGGGTTACGCCGGCGCGAGCCTCGAAGCGATAGCCGACGAGGCCGGGTTCTCCAAGGGTGTCGTCTATTCGCAGTTCGGCAGCAAGCCCGATCTCTTCTTCGCTCTGTTGGATCAGCGGATTCAGGAGCGCGCGGCGCAGAATGCGCGGATCGCGCAGCAGTTGGCTGGCGCCGACGCTTTGCGCGAACTGATACGCGCCGGGAGTAGCGACGCTGCGGACGAGCCCGGTTGGCTGCATGTGCTCACCGAGTTTAGGGCGCTGGCGATGCGCGACCCAGAGCTCAATCACCGCTACGCCCAGGCGCATTCACTAGCAGTGGAAAGCCTCGCTGGGGTGCTGCGCCGCGTGTATGGCGGGACGGGTTTCGCTCCGGTAGTGCCGGTCCGGTCGCTCGCTGAGTTTTTCCTGAGCGCCGGCGCCGGTATCGCCTTGGAACGCGCCGCCAATCCAAATGCACTGCCCGACAACGATATCGCCGAGCTGACGGCGCGAGTAATGGGCCTGCCCGGCAAGGACGGGCGATGAACACAGGCACAGCGTGGGAGCGTTTTCGTGACGACGTCCGAGCGGCGACCTGGGCCGGCGCCATCGACCAACTCGGGCGCCTGACATGGAATTCGGATCAGGTTCATGAAGCACAGCGCGAAGGTCTGAGGAGACTGTTGCGGCACGCCGTCGAGCACTCACCGTTTCACCGGCAGCGGCTTTCCGGCATCGACTTGACCGCAGTCGATCCGGACGACTTGTCGGCGTTGCCCGTGATGACCAAGGCCCAAATGATGGATGGCCTCGACGATGTATTCACCGACCGCCGTCTTGGCCGTCGAGATGTCGAAGCGGCCTTGGCCGTCACCGGCGCCCAACCGGTTCCCATCCTTGACGACTACATCGCGCTGGCCTCCGGCGGGTGCTCGGGCCGCCGCGGGGTGTTTGTGTTCGACAGGAGCGCAGCCACCACGTTTTTCGCGGCCGTGGCAAGGCCCCCGATGGGAAGTCCCCCGTTACCCGGCATCGACGCGCCGGACGGCGTTCCCGTCGCCATGGTTGCGGCCCCCTCGGCGTTGCACGCCACCGGATTCGCGACGGCATTGACAGCCGACGGCGGTTTCCCGGTCCGCTTCGAGCTCGTGCCCGCAACCCTTCCCGTCGCGCAGATCGTCGAGCGGCTGAACACACTGCAAGCACCCATGCTGGGCGGATATGCATCCATGTTGGCCCGACTCGCCGCGGAAGCCCGGGCCGGCCGGCTGCGGATCAGCCCGGTCCGGATCAATTCCACCAGCGAAACGTTGCTTCCCGAGATGCGGTCACTGCTCAGCCAGACCTTTGGCGCACCCGTGCTGGACTCCTTCGCCTGCACCGAAGGGCTGGTGGGCAAAGCCGCCCCGGATGACGATGTCTTGACGTTCAATACCGACATGTGCATCGTAGAGCTGGTCGATGCGGCTAATCATCCCGTGCCGCAAGGCGTTCCGTCGGCTAAGGTGTTGGTTACCAATCTGTACAACCTGACCCAGCCGCTGATCCGCTACGAGCTCAACGATGTGTTCGTGCGCGAGGCCGCCGACTCCGTGTATCTGAGGGCTCGGGTGAACGGTCGCAGCGACGACGTGCTGCGCTACGGCGCGGTGGACGTGCATCCCATCGCGATTCGGTCCGTAATGGTCCAATGCCCCGACGTCGTTGACTACCAGGTGCACCAAACAACCTGCGGCATAAACATATTCGCCGTCACCACCGACGGCCTCGACGTCGACGGTCTGACTGATCGGCTGCGGCGGGCATTGGCCGACGCCGGGTTGGACGGCGCGGAGGTTGCCGTCAACCGCGTGGACGGGCTGGCTCGCCAGTCCGCCAGCGGGAAGTTGCGTCGCTTCGTGCCGCTGCCCGCGGGGTAGTGAGCGTGCGCAGTTGTACACGTTTTGCGGCGTGTCAATGTACAGCAACGCACGCTCGCGGGTAGGTGGCTAGTCCTTGTCCTGTTGGGCGGTTTCCAGGAGTTCGCGGGCGTGCGCGCGGCCGCTGTCGGACTCGCCGAGGCCGGCGAGCATGCGGGCCAGCTCGGCGACGCGGTCGTCGTCGCTGACGCGACGAACCCCGCTGGCGCCATTGGTTCCGGTGCTGTGCACCACTAGGTGGACGTCGGCGTAGGCCGCGACCTGCGGCAGGTGGGTGACCACGATCACCTGATGGGTGCGGGCCAGCCGCGCCAACCGGCGCCCGATCTGCACCGCCGCCCAGCCGCCGACACCGGCGTCGACCTCGTCGAACACCATCGTGGTGCCACTGGCCGACGCTGCCAGCACGACTTCCAGCGCCAGCATGACGCGGGACAATTCGCCTCCGGACGCGCTTTTGGCCAGCGGCAGGATGGTCATGCCGCGGTGTGCGGCGAAGCCGAACTCGACCTGGTCGATGCCGTCGCCGCCGGCGCGGGCCAGCTCGCCGCTGGCCAGCGTCAGCGCCGCATCGTCGTGCTCGGCGGCGAGATCGGTGGTCACCTCGATGGTGAATTCGGCGTCGGCCATCGCCAGGCCGGACAGCTCGGCCGTCACCGCTTTGGCCAGCCGTTTGGCCGCCTTGCGGCGCATCTTGCTGAGATCGGTTGCCGCTTGGGCCAATTCGCGCGCGAGCTGGTCGACGCGATCCGCCAAGCCCGCCAGCCCTTCGGGCGAGATGTCGAGCTGCGCCAACCGTTGGCGCGACTCGGCCGCCCAGCGCAGCACCCCGTCGATATCGGCGGCGTACTTGCGGGTCAATGTGCGCAGCTCGGCTTGCCGGGCCAGCTTGGTGTCCAGCGTGCTGGCGTCGGTCGGCAGCTCGTCCAGGTAGTCGCCGAGCTCGCGGCCGGCATCGGCCACCACTGTCAGTGCCTCGCCGACCTGTTTGGCCAACGCTTGCAGCCGGGCGTCGTCGGTGGATTCGAGTGCGGCCCTGGCCTTGCCCAGAGCATCGGTGGCCCCGAGTTCATCAGCGGACAACGACGCGCGCGCTGTGGCCGCAGCCTCGCGCAGCGTATCCAGCTCGGAGAGCCGAACGATGTCGGCGACCAGCTTGTCGTCTTCGCCGGGTTGCGGTTCGACGGCGTCGATCTCGTTGAGCGCGAACTGCAGCCGGTCCGCCTCCTGGGCCAATTCGCGGGCCCGCTTGCGGCGGTCGATCAGGTCGCGTCGCGCCGTCATCCACGCGTCCCGCAGCTTGCGGTAGCGCTCGGACGCCGCACCCGCGGCGGCGAAGCGGTCCAGCGCGCCGCGTTGCTCGTCGGGTCGCATCAAGCGCAGCTGATCGTTCTGCCCGTGCAGGGTGAGCAGCTCCGTGGTGAAACCACTCAGCGACTTGGCGGGCACACTGCGGCCGCCCAGATAAGCGCGCGAGGGCCCGTCGCGGCTGACCGAGCGCAGCGCGATCACACTGCCGTCCTCGTCGCGTTCGGCACCGGACGCGTCCAGGATCTCGTCCAGTCCGGCGCCGGTCGCGTCATCGAGATCGGTTGTGGTGAAACGCCCTTCGACGACCGCGCGGTCGGCTCCGGACCGGACGCGGGTCGCGTCGGCACGGGCACCACCGAGCAGGTGCAGCCCGGTCACCACCATGGTTTTGCCGGTGCCGGTCTCGCCGGTCAATACCGTCAGCCCGCGGTCGAACTCGGCGGTCGCAACGCTGATGGCACCCAGTGACTCGATCCGAATCTCGGTGAGCACGGCAGTTACTGCCCACGCCAACCAGTAACCGGCAAGCGGAACTTGCGCACGAGGCGGTCGGTGAACGGAGCACTGTCCAGCCGTGCCCATTTGACCGGCGTGCCGCAGCGGGTCACCTCGAGCCGGCTGCCGGGTGGTACCAGCATTTCGCGTCGGCCGTCGCAGAAGACCAACGCGTCGTTGCCGTTCGCCTCCGTCTCGATCGCGATTTTCGCGTCGGGGCTCGTCACCATCGGCCGGCCGAACAGCGCGTGAGCGTTGTTGGGTACCACCAGGATCGCCTCGAGGTCGGGCCACAGCACCGGGCCGCCGGCCGAGAACGCGTAGGCGGTGGATCCGGTCGGCGTGGAGACCAACACGCCGTCGCAGCCGAACGTCGACACCGGGCGGCCGTCGATTTCGACGACGACACCGAGCACGCCCAACCGCGGACCCTTTTCCAGGCTCGCTTCGTTGAGGGCCCAGCCTTGCTCGACGACGTCACCCCTATGGCGGACAACGACATCCAGCGTCAGCCGCTCTTCCACCCGATAGTTGCGGGCGATGACGTGATCGAGCACTTTTTCGATGTGCTCGGCCTCGGCCTCGGCCAGAAAGCCGATCCGGCCGAGGTTGACACCCAGCACCGGAATGCTTGCGTTGCGGGCCAATTCGGCCGCGCGGAGGAAGGTGCCGTCGCCGCCGAGTACGAGCACGAGTTCGCAACCGTCGGCCGCGTTAGGGTCGGCGTCGACCAGCTCGATGTCATTGCCCAGCGCGCGCATGTCGTCGGGCGCAATACGCAGCGGCCCCCGGTCGACCGCCTCTGCGGACAGCGCCCGCAGCGCGATCCCGTTGTCGCCCAACACCTTTTCCACTCGCCGCGCGGTCTCGGTCGCCTCGTCGCGGCCGGTGTGGACGACCAGCAGGATGGTGCGTTCGGCGGTCACTGCGGGCCCTCTGCCACCGCGCGCCGCGCCGCGTCCACGAGCGCGTCACCTGACAACCCGCGCTCGGTCCGCGCACGCAGCCACAAGAAGTATTCGACGTTGCCCGACGGGCCCGGCAACGGGCTCGCGGTGACATCCACCGTGTGCCACCCCAACTCCCCCGCGCGCCGCGCGACGCTCAGCACCGAATCGGCGCGCAACGTGGGGTCGTGAACCACCCCGCCGGCACCGACCTGGCCCTTCCCCACCTCAAACTGCGGCTTCACCATGGGAACGATATCCGCGTCCGGCGCGGCGCATCCAGCCAGCGCCGGTAACACGGTGGCCAGCGAGATGAACGACAGGTCGGCCACCACCAGGTCGGCCGGCCCGCCGATCGCCTCGGGCGTCAGGTCGCGCACGTTGGTCCGCTCGACGACCACCACCCGCGGATCGCTGCGAAGCGACCAGGCCAGCTGTCCATACCCCACATCGGCGGCCACCACCTGGACCGCCCCGCGGTCGAGAAGCACTTCGGTGAACCCGCCCGTCGAGGCGCCGGCGTCCAGGCAGCGACGGCCTTCGACCGGGATGCCGAAGGCGTCCAGCGCGCCGATGAGTTTGTGCGCTCCGCGCGACACCCAGCTGCGTTCGCCGTCGTCGGCCACCGTCAGCGCCGCGGTGACGGCGACCGCGGTGGCCGCCTTGACCGCCGGCAGGCCGTCGATGCGCACCCGGCCGGCACCGATCAACTCGGCGGCCTGCTGCCGAGACCGGGCCAGGCCCCGCCGCACCAACTCGGCGTCGACGCGGGCACGCCGAGACATGGGCGCACTCAGCCCTTCTCCGCCGATTCCAACGCCCGCAACAGCACGTCGTGCGCCTGGGAAAGCCGGCGCGCCATCTCTTCCAGGTCGGCGAGCGACGGTTCGTCCGCCGACTCGCCCCCAAGGTCGGCCGGATCGGGCAACTGGGCCAGCAGCGCGTTGATTTCGGCGCGGATCTGATCGGGATCGGTAGTCATTGCGTCCCTACGCTACAAGAGACCAGCGGCCCAGGGCGGTACGCGCCGCGTCGTCGCCCGCCTCGATTTGCACCGGCGCGTTCGCGCTCCACACCGCGACGGCGACGGCGCGAACGATCGCCAATTCGTCTCCTGCGTCCTGGCCGGTGGCGCTGACGGTGACCGCGCCGTCACTGAGTTCGACCCGCCAGCCCGACTGCGGTGCCAGCTCGAGCCCCGAACCGTCCTGATGCAGCGACCGCAGGTCGAGACCGAGGTACTTGGGCCGCTGGGCCGGTTCGGCGTAGACGGCGTCGCGCGCG
This sequence comes from uncultured Actinomycetota bacterium, assembly GCA_963758775.1. GTDB lineage: Bacteria > Actinomycetota > Actinomycetes > Mycobacteriales > Mycobacteriaceae > Mycobacterium. The sequence continues at coordinate 510,288 of CAVWWU010000002.1, read as the reverse complement.
GTGTTGACCCCGGTGAGCACCATCAGGCTGGGCATCCCGGCGGCGTTGGCGCCCTCGATGTCGGTGTCCAGCCGATCGCCGATGACCAGCGGCGCGCGGAAATCGCCGCGCCCCAGCGCATCCGTCAGCAGGCGGGGCGACGGCTTGCCGGCGACGCGGGGTTCGGCGCCGGTGGCCGCCCGCAGCGCGGCCACGAACGATCCGTTGCCGGGCAGCAGGCCACGCTCGGTGGGCAGGGTGAGATCGACGTTGGCGGCCACCCACAGCGCCCCGGCCCGAATGGCCAGCGCGGCCTCGGCGAGGTCGGGCCAGCCGATGGTCATCGAGAGGCCCTGCACGACGGCCACCGGGTCGTCCGCGAATTGGCGCACCGGACGCAGTCCGACCGCGGCGACCTCGTTGGCCAGCGCGTCGGTGCCCACGATCAAGACGGGTGAATCCGGCGCCAGCTCGGCGGCGAGTAGGCCCGCCGCGCTCTGGGCGCTGGTGACGACGTCGTTGGCGCCGGCCGTGAAGCCGAGGTCACACAGGTGCGTGGCGACCTCCTCGGCGCTGCGGGAAGCGTTGTTGGTGACGAAGAGCTTGCGGCTGTCCGCCTCGTCGAGCGCCTGCACCGCGCCCTCGGTGGGCCGATGGCCGCGGAACACCGTGCCGTCCAGGTCGATCAGCAGGCAATCATATTCTTGCGCAAGGCTTTTCACGATTCTTCTGCCGAACCCAGCTCTGCTATCCGGTCTTCGGCGTCGGTGACACCTTCATCGTCGGCGCCCGCGGAGCGCAGGAACCACTGCAGCGCCTCGTCCTCGCGGCCGAGTGCCAACAGTGTGTCGGCGTAGGCGTAGAAAACCCGGGCCGGAGTCGAGCCGGTGCGGTTCGGATCGAGCTGCGGTGTGGACAGCAGGGCCAGCGCCTGCTCCAGCTGCCCGAGATCCGCGCGGGCCCCGGCGGCGACGATGCGCAATTCGTCGGCATCGTCTCCGGTGAGTTGGGCGGCCTCGGGGCTGCGCGCCAACTCGATTGCCTTCTCCGGGCGGCCGAGGCCTCGTTCGCAGTCGGCGATGAGCGCCAGCAGCGCGGACTTGCTGCCCATCCGTCGCGCGGCGCGCAATTCGGACAGCGCCTGGGCCCAGTCTCCGCAGTGGTAAGCGGCGATCCCGACGGCCTCGCGGATCGCCGCGATCCTGCTGGCCCGCGCCCGCGCGGCGCGCGCGTGGCTCAGGGCCGCTTCGGGGTCGTCGTCGAGCAATTGCCCGGCGGCGACCAGGTGCTTGGCCACCGCGTCGGCGGTGGCTTTGTCCAATGTGCTCAGTTCGCGCCGGACGTCGGGCGCCAGATCCCGGGCGTCGATGTCCTGCGGGATGGGCGGCCCCTCGGCACGGGGTTGGCCGTCGCCGCCGGCCGACCGGCCCTGCGGCTGGGCCGAACGCGCCCGGCCGGGGCCCGACCAGCGGCCGTCCCGTTCGGTGCCCGACCCGCGCCGCGGGGAGCCGTTCGAGCCGCGCGGACCCCCGGACGAGCGCGGGCGCCGCTCACCGCCGCGACCTTGCCTGTCCTCCGCCACCCCGTAGAGGTTACGGGCAGCTCGGATGTCGTGGACGCCCGGACGCTAGGCCGGCAGCCGGTTGGTGAACAGCGGCGCCAGTACCCCCGGGCAATACGTCCCGATCGCGATGAGGGTGAACGCGCCGGCCGCGTCGTGCGACATTCCGCTGTCGTCCGCCATCCGGGCGGCAATCGTGTCGAAGGAGCTGCCCGGCTCGAAGAGCAGCGGGCAGACCGACTCGCCCAGCGCCGTCGTGGTCGCCGGTTCGCTGTAGGCCACCCCGGCATTGGTCAGGGCCGCAAGGAACGCGTTGCCCATCACGTCGGCGCGGATGGGTGCCGCCAGCGCCGCAGACGCCACCGCCGCCGCAGCCATACCCGCCGTCAACGCCAAAAAGCGCAGGGCGGGTCGGCGTTCCAGGGGCGCGCGAGACATTGTGACAACAGTGGTTCAAAAGGGTCACAGCTGCAACACGGTCCGGTAAAGGTTTGGCCACTACCGCGTTTTGCTAGGTGCTCCGTTCGATACCGGCGATATTGCGCTTGCCGCGGCGCAGCACCAGCCAGCGGCCGTGCAGGAAGTCCGAGTTTTGCGGTGTCCACTCTTCGCTGTCGATCCGGACGTTGTTGACGTAGGCGCCGCCCTCGCCGATGGTACGGCGCGCCGCCCCCCGGCTATCGGACAGGCCGCTGGCCACCAGCAGGTCGACGATCCCATGAGGACCGCCCGGGGTGAGCTCGGCGACAGCCGTCTCGCGCAGCGCCGCGGCCAGCGTGGATTCGTCCAGACGGTCGAGTTCGCCGCGCCCGAAGAGCGCCTGGCTGGCGTGCTCGACGGCAGCCGTCGCGTCCTCCCCGTGCACCAAATTGGTGAGTTCCTTGGCGAGCCGGCGCTGGGCGGCGCGCTGCTGCGGGCGTTCGGCCGTGGCCTGTTCCAGGTCGGCGAGCTCGTCGGCCGTCAGGAAGGTAAACCAGCGCAGGTAGCGGATCACGTCGGCGTCGGCGGTGTTGACGAAGTACTGGTACCAGGCATAAGGGCTGGTCAGCTGGGGGTCGAGCCATAGGCTGCCGCCGCCGGTGGATTTGCCGAACTTGGTGCCGTCGGCCGCGGTGACGAGCGGGACGGTCAGCGCGTGCACCGAGGCGCCACGCTTCTGGCGCACCAGGCGCACGCCGGCGATGATGTTCCCCCACTGGTCCGAGCCGCCGATCTGCAGCGTGCAGCCATGCCGCTGATGCAGCTCGACGTAGTCGTTGGCCTGCAACAGCATGTAACTGAACTCGGTGTAGGAGATGCCCTCGCCCTCCAGCCGGCGGCGGATGGTGTCGCGGTCCAGCATCACGTTGACGGAGAAGTGCTTGCCGAGGTCGCGCAGGAACTCGACGGCCGACATGGCCTGGGTCCACTCGAGGTTGTTCTCGACGATCGCGCCGGTCGGTGAGTGGTCAAAGTCGACGAAGCGCTCCAGCTGGCCGCGGATGCGTTCGGTCCAGTCGGCGACGGTGTCGGCCTCGTTGAGCGTGCGCTCGCCGATCTCGCGCGGGTCGCCGATCATGCCCGTGGCGCCGCCGGCCAGCACGATGGGGCGATGGCCGGCGCGCTGAAACCGCCGCAGCGTCAGCAGCGGCACCAGGTGCCCGGCGTGCAGGCTCGGTGCGGTCGGGTCGAAGCCGGCGTAGACCGTCATCGGCGCTTGCTGTGCGGCGGCCGCCAGCGCGTCGAGGTCGGTGGACTGCGCGATCAGTTCGCGCCAGCCCAGCTCGTCGAGGATCGTTGACATCGCGTGAGACTTTAGTGGTGATCGCAAGCGCGGCGAAGCCGGGCGCAGCGGGTCACCACGTTTTGAACGAGTGGTGATCGCAAGCGCGGCGAAGCCGGGCGCAGCGGGTCACCACGTTTTGAACGAGTGGTGATCGCAAGCGCGGCGAAGCCGGGCGCAGCGGGTCACCACCGTCCGGGCCAGTGTGGGCCGCGACTTCTAGTCGCTGGCGCCCGGCGCGGGCGCCCGCGGACTGCGCCGATAGGCCGACACCTCGGGTCGGCCAGCCAGCCATAACCGCCACGGCCGGTCGGCGGCCTGGCTGATCCCGACACGCGGACCCGATACCACGGCTTGCTTCTTGTGTAGCTCCAGCCGCACCGGGCTCGCCGGGTCGAACAGGTCAATCCCGTTGTCGGCCATGGTGATTCCCAATGCGGAACACAGATTGCCTGGGCCGCGGGCCAGCGCGACGGTACGGACGGCCGCGCCGCGCCGCTCCTGCGCAACCTGCAGGCCCTCGTCGACGGCCGCGGCCCGCAGCAGCACCGCGGCGGCGACGCCGTCGGGTCCGCAGGACACGTTGGCGCACACGTGGATGCCGTGGCTGCGATAGGTGTACAGGATCCCGGGCGGCCCGAACATCACCATGTTGCGGCCGTTGAGCCCGCGATAGGAATGCGCCGAGGCGTCCGGCCACGGCCCGTCGGCAACCCCGCCGTAGGCCTCGACCTCGACGATGGTGGCGCGCACGTCACGGCCGGTGAGGGTGGCGCCGAGCAAGCGATGCGCCGCCGCGACCGGGTCGACTACCAGTTGGCCTGCAGCCACCCGCCGAACCTACCGGGACCGCAACCGTGGCAGTATCCCGGTGTCCTGGGGTACGTCAGGATCCCCGGGGCTCAAGGAGGAGCCCAGATATATGCACACGATCGATCCCGCCGCCACCGCATGGCTGCTGGCCAGCACCGCACTGGTGCTGCTGATGACCCCCGGCCTGGCGATCTTCTACGGCGGCATGGTCCGCACCACCGGCGTGCTGAACATGATCATGATGAGCTTCATCTCGATACCCCTCGTCACGGTGGCGTGGCTGCTGGTCGGCTACACCCTCGCGTTCTCCCCCGACGGCATGAGCGGGTTCATCGGCGACCTCAGCCACATCGGGATGCTCGGCATCACGCCAGACACGCTGCACGGCACGGTTCCCGAGCTGCTCTACGCCACCTTCCAGCTGGCCTTCGCGATCATCACCGCCGCTCTGGTCAGCGGCGCCATCGCCGACCGCGCAAAGTTCGCGGCCTGGATGATCTTTGTTCCGGTGTGGACAATCCTGGTGTATTCGGCTGTGGCACATTGGGTCTGGGGCCCCGGCGGCTGGCTGGCCAAGATGGGCGTGCTGGACTATGCCGGCGGCCTTGTCGTCGAGATCGTGTCCGGGTCATCCGCGCTCGCACTGGCACTGGTGCTGGGGCCGCGCATCGGCTTCAAGAAAGACTCGATGCGGCCGCACAACCTGCCCTTCGTACTGCTCGGCGTCGGGCTGCTGTGGTTCGGCTGGTTCGGGTTCAACGCCGGTTCGGCGTTGGCCGCCAACGGAACCGCCGCTGCGATCTTCCTGAACACCCTCGTCGCCGGCTGCCTGGGCATGATGGGCTGGCTCGGCGTCGAACAGATCCGCGACGGCAGGCCCACCACCTTCGGCGCGGCCTCCGGTGTGGTCGCCGGGCTGGTCGCCATCACCCCGTCCTGCGGCACGGTCAATACGCTGGGCGCGACGGTAGTCGGGCTGGCCGCGGGGATCGTGTGTTCGTTCGCCGTGGGCGCGAAATTCCGCTTCAACTATGACGATTCGCTCGATGTGGTCGGCGTGCACTTCGTCGGCGGCGTCGTCGGCGTGCTGTTGATCGGGCTTTTCGCCACCGCGGTCATGACCTCGGGTCCGCAGGGTCTCTTCTTCGGCGGCGGGCTCGGCCAGCTGGGCAAGCAGTCACTGGCGGTTGTCGTCGTCGCGCTGTATGCGTTCGCGGTGTCGTTCGTGCTGGCCAAGGTGATCGATCGGTTGATGGGCTTCCGGGTCAGCGCCCAGGACGAGACCACCGGCGTCGACTTCTCCCAGCACGCCGAAACCGCCTACGCCGAGGGTGTGCACGGACATCTGTCCACGCGCCGCCCGACCGAAAACTGACGATTCCACTAGACGCAAGCGCCGCTGAGTAAGGTTGACTCAAAGTCGTTATGCGCCACCCTATTTGGGGTTCAGCACTTCCCCGCTGGCCAGCCTAGTTATTTGTTGGTGGTGGTTGGGGTTGGAAGGGTTGGTACCACCACCATTGGGCGCGTTCGCCGAGGGGGCCGGTGCACGGCGGGACGGCGGGTGGGGCGTGGGTGGGTGGACGTGCGAGTGATCCTGGGTGGAGGGGTTGCCCGTCGTCGTCGGTGACGGTCAGGGCGGTTGCGGGTCCGGTGATGGTGATGGCGCCGCGGTGGTGCAGTCGGTGGTGATAAGGGCAGAGCAGGACCAGGTTGTCCAGCTCGGTGGGGCCGCCGTCTTCCCAGTGCCGGATGTGATGGGCGTGCAGGCCGCGGGTGGCACCGCAGCCCGGGACCGCGCACGCTCGGGTGGCGGTACTCGAGCGCGCGGCGCAGCCGCCGGCTGATGGTGCGGGTGGTTCGGCCCGGCGCCGAGGGGCTCGCCGTCGCGTTCGAACCAGACCTCACAGGTGGCATCGCAGGTCAGCTCTTGGCGTTCGGCGTCGGTGAGCAGCGGACCCAGATGCAGCGCGGCCGCGCGTTGCGCGACGTCGAGGTGCACCACCACCGTGGTCTGCGCCGCGTGCGGGCGCCGGGCGGCCTCGGCGTCCCAGCCGGCCTCGACGAGCCGCAGGAACGCCTCGACGCCCCCCGGCATCGGCGGCGCATGTTCGACGCCGTCGCTGCTTTGGCGGTCGTGTTTCCAGTCGGCGATCAGCGCTTCCCGATGCGAGGCCAGCGCCGCGTCGAACTTCGCGGCGTCCAGGTGCGGAAGCTTGATCCGCCAACAGCAGACGTCCTCAGTGGAGGTCTTGATGATCGAGGCCTGGGGCTCGGGTGCGGGATCGGGTTCGGGTCGCGGTTCCAGCCGGACCGCGGTGCGCAGCTGGTTGACCGTGGCCACGGCGGCCAACTGCGCGTAATGCGCATCGGATCCCTGACCGCCCCGCGCCGCGATGACACCGACCTGATCCAGCGACAGCCGCCCCTCGGCCATGCCCTGGGCGCAGCGCGGAAACTCCTGCAGCCGGTGCGCGACCGTGGCGATGGTGTGCGCGTTGGCCGACGACGAACCCAGCCTCCAGGCCACCAACGCCGCCACCGACCGCGCACCCGTCATGCCGCACAACCCGTCGCGATCGATCTCGGCGACGATGTCGACCACGCGCGCATCAATCGCATTACGCTGACCGGCCAACTCCGCCAACTCCTCGAACAACACCGCCAAACGCTCCTTGGGGATCATCTCCACAGCCTCAGCGGATGCGATCGAAGACATAACGCCATCATCGCAGCGAGGTACGACAACTTCCGGCCGTCGGCGATGACCGCCCTTGACAACCCCCGCTACGGGGACAACTATTCATCGCATGATGATTTCATCGCGTGATGAATTAGGACGGGGCGGCGATCGGCCGGCCGTCGACATCGAGCAACTGCGGGTGATGCGCGGCAAGCGCCCCGCGTTGCAGGACTTCTCGGTGCAGATCGCCCGCGGCAGCATCACCGGCATTCTCGGCCCGTCCGGTTGCGGCAAGACGACGCTGATCCGGTGCATCGTCGGCACCCAGATCGTCACGTCCGGCACCGTCACCGTGCTCGGCCAGTCCGCCGGCTGCGCCGAGTTGCGTCACCGCGTCGGCTACCTGCCGCAAGACCCGACCATCTACAACGATCTGCGTGTCATCGACAACGTCCGCTACCTCGCCGCGCTGTACGGATTCGACAGTAAGGCTGCCGATTCCGCCATCGACCGGGTCGGCCTGACCGACCATCGAACGGCGTTCTGCGGCAACCTTTCCGGAGGCCAGCGCACCCGGGTGTCGCTGGCCTGCGCGCTGGTTTGTGAGCCCGAGCTACTGGTGCTCGACGAGCCGACGGTGGGCCTGGATCCCGTTCTCCGGGTGGACCTTTGGGAACAGTTCACCGACCTCGCGCGCGGCGGGACCACGCTGATGGTCTCCAGTCATGTGATGGACGAAGCCGACCACTGCCGCGATCTGCTGCTGATGCGCGAAGGCCGCCTGGTCGCACACACCACGGCGACCCAACTACGAGAGGACACCGGATGCCCGTCACTGGAGGACGCGTTTCTGTCCATGATCAAGCGCACCACCGTGCGTCAAGCGGGATAAGCCTGCGCGGCTACGCCGCCACGACGACGCGGATCCTGCGTCAGCTGGCCGCCGATCACCGCAGCGTCGCCATGATCTTGTTGGTGCCGGTCTTGGTGATCACGTTGATGTACTTCATGTTCGACAAGACCCCGCACCGCCCCGGCACCCCGGCGCCGTTCAACAACGCCTGCCTGATCCTGCTGGGCCTGTTCCCGCTGTTCGTGATGTTCATCATCACCGCGATCACCATGCAGCGCGAGCGGGCGTCGGGAACGTTGGAGCGCATCCTGACGACGCCGCTGCGCCGGCTGGATCTCTTGCTGGCCTATGGAACGGCATTCGGGGTCGCGGCCACGCTGCAGGCCACGCTGGCGTGCATGGTGTCGTTCTGGTTCCTGGGCTTCGACACCGCGGGCAGCCCGGTCTGGGTGTTCGTGATCGCGATCGTGAACGCCGTGCTCGGGGTCGGCCTGGGGTTGTTGTGTAGCGCTTTCGCGCGCACCGAGTTTCAGGCCGTGCAGTTCATCCCGTTGGTGATGGTGCCGCAGCTGCTGCTGGCGGGCATCATCGTTCCCCGGGCGATGATGTCGACCTGGCTGCAGTGGATCAGCAACGTGTTGCCCGCCAGCTACGCGCTGGAGGCGCTGCAGCAGGTGAATGCGCACCCCGGCCTGACCGGAACCGCCCTGCGTGACATCGTCGTCGTAATCTGCTTCGCAATCGCGGCATTGTGCCTGGCCGCGGCTACCCTGCGCCGACGGACGGCCTAGTGACCACAACCGGGAACAAGCGCCGCCCCGGGCGGCCCGCCGGAAACTCCGACACCCGAGATCGCATCCTGAACAGTGCGCGAGACCTGTTTGCGCGCAACGGTATTGGGCATACCTCGATCCGCGCGGTGGCCACCGCTGCCGGGGTGGACTCGGCGCTGGTCCATCACTACTTCGGCACCAAAGAGAAGTTGTTCGCCGCGGCGGTGCGTATACCAATCGACCCGAGGGACATCCTCGGTCCGCTGCGCGAGACTCCGGTCGAGGAACTCGGCCTCAAGATTCCGTCATTGCTTTTGCCGCTGTGGGATTCGGAGTCCGGCACCGCGTTCATAGCGACGCTGCGATCGATCCTGTCCGGGTCGGAGGTCAGCCTGTTCCGGTCCTTCATCCGGGACATCATCGCCGCGGAAGTCGGTTCCCGCGTTGACAATCCGCCGGGGAGCGGCCTCATCCGCGTCCAGTTCGTCGCGTCGCAGCTGGTGGGTCTGCTGATCGCGCGCTACATCATGGAACTGGAGCCGTTCGCGTCGCTGCCGGCCGATCAGGTCGCGCAGACCATCGCGCCGAACCTACAGCGCTATCTCACTGGGGATCTGCCGACGGGCCTGCTGCCGTGAACCGCGCGTGCTCGTCGTCGTCGACGTCGCGCGCCTCGTCGATCAACAGCACCGGGATGCCGTCGTCGATGCGGTAGGCGCGCCGCAGCCGCGGGTTGTACAGCAGTTGGACGCCGTTCTCGTCGACCAGAGTCAGCGGACCCCGATCGGCCGGGCAGACCAGAATGCTCAGCAGGCCTTCGTCAACCATTTTTGCGCCGCTGCTGTCCGCCGGTCAGCTCCGCACGCGCGGTGGGAGTCAACCGCTTGAACTCGCTGCTGCCGGTGTCGAAATACCATGCCTGGCGCGCCGATTTGGGAATCCCGGCCGCGCGCAGCGCACTGACGGTGGGGCGGTACGTCGCGCTCAACGTCATCTCCGAACACACGTGCACGATGTCGGGTCCCAGCCCGACGGGCATGTTGGCGACGGCCTCGGTCAAATCCGCCGCCGTCACCGTGGCGCCCGGCAGCAGTGTCAAAGCCGACACCGCGAGCTGACGGCCATTCACCGGCACGTCGTAACTCACCGCCAGGTCGACACCGTTGATCAGGCCGAGCGCGTCGGTGATCGGCTCGGCATAGACCAGCCCACGAGCGGTGTGAATCACCGCGCCGCGCCGGCCCATCAGCCAGAAGTTCCCGTCGGCGTCGCGGCGGAACAGGTACTCGGTCGATATCCAGGTGTCGCCGGGCGCGAAGACCCCGCGCTTGACCGACGCCGTCGGGTCGATCGGCCCATTGGACTTCGCGAGCAGCACCCCGACCTGGTTGACGTCGGCGATCTGGACGAAGCCGCGGTCGTCTTCGAGGATCAGGTCCCGCTCGGCGTCGTAAGCACCCAGCTCGATGCGCCCGGCGCCGGGCAGCGGGCGGCCCTTACTGCCGATCTTGACGCCCGACACGTTGGCCAGCACCGCCTGCCCGTCGGTGGTGGCGAAGAACTCGACGACGTGGGCCGGCGCGAACGCGTCGTACACCCGCTGCCACAGCCCGGTGGGCATACCCGAACCGATGAACAGCCGCACCGGGTGGTTGCCCAGCAGCACGAACGCCGGATCGTCGACGACGTCGCGCAGCATCGCCCAGGTGTACGACACGACGGTGACGCCGTACTGGCGTACCTCCTGGACGAAGCGGTCCGGCTGCATACCGCGGGACAGCGCGATGCGGGTACCGCCGACGACGGCACCGCCCAGGCTGACCAGCAGCGCGGACTCGTGGTGCAGCGGCGTCAGGCAGTAGACGGTGTCTTTGCGGTCCAGGTTGGCCGCCGAGGCGGTCCCGAAGGCCGACACTGCCCAGCGATAGTTGGTGATCTGCTTGACCACCAGCTCGCCGCCGGCGGCGCTGACCGCGATGAACGCCAGGTCCCGCGCCAGGCCGGGGTTGGGGCGATACCACGCGGGCAGCTCGACCAGGTCCGGGTCGATCTGCTCCATGTCGATGACATCGGCCTGGTCTGCAGGTTCTCCGCCCAGATGCAGGTCGCGTATGTCCCCGCCGCCGCCCAACACCAGCACCTTCGCCTGCAGCTTGCGTGCGGCGTCGAGATTGGTGGGGTCGGTCATGATCTCCGACACTCCCCCGAGCCGCACCGACTCGGCCAGATCGGCGTCCGGACGCATCACCACCGCGATCGCGCCCAGCCGGGACAGTGCGGCGATCGCGACCAGCGCGCTGGGCCGCGTCTCCATCAACACGCCGACCCGGTCGCCCTGTCGCACCCCGACTTCGATCAGGCCGCGCACGACGTTGTCGATACGGCGGTTGACAGCCTCGTAGGTGTGCACGCGGCCGTCGAACAGCAGGAATTCGCCCTGCGGGGCGTCGTGGGCCTGCTCCTCGATGATGCGGCCCAGCGAGATCCGGGTGTGATCGTTGATCTGACCCAACCGGGCGAGGCGCGGCAGGGTCCGGGCCGTCTCCACCGCCAGCGTGCGCATCGACTTGTTGGCCGCGACGACCGCGTCGACCGCGCCGCGGGCCAGCGCTGCCGTCGCCTCGGAGAACTCGCCCAGGCCGTGCGCGAGGCGGGAACTGAACGCCACGCCGCTGTCGCCGGGGTCCTCCGGCTGATCGGCCATCAGGTCGATGTTGGCCGGCTTGTCGCCGCCGATGGACAGCCATTGCACCCATTCGGCGACGGTCGGCCAACTCTCCCTGGCCGCCCTGGATCCTACAACCAAGCCGAAATGTCCTGTGCGGATGAGGTATTCGAAGACCTCGGCGTTCGGCGCGGCCCGCCGGATTCCCCGCACGGCCGCGGGTTGACCGATGTCGTCGACCTCGCCGACGAAAGCCAGTATCGGGCAGGTGATGTCGGTGAGCGTGACCAGCTGCCCGTTGACGGCGAAACCGCCGGTCATCATCCGGTTGTGCGCGATGAACTGCTTGAGCAGCTCGGAGATCGCCGGCCCCGACCAGGCGATCCACCCCTCGGACTCGAGGAAGCGGCGTTGCTGTTCGCGCGGCAACAGGGCCTCGCGGTCGTGCAGTTGGCGCACGAAGTCCACCCGCGCCTTGGCGGTCTTGAGCGGGTCCATCATCTGAAAACCGGTACGCGCCAACCAGCTTGGAATGTTCAGACGGGTGAAGACGTGATCGGCCATGAAGTCGGCGATGGCGGGAGCCAGGTTCGGCGGCAGGTTCATCGGCAGCGCAGCGAGCGTGTCCACCGGCGAGCCGAACGCCACGATGCTGGCGAGGTTCTTCGATCGCCGGTAGGCAGCGACCTGGTAGCACCACATCCCGCCCTGGGAGTATCCGACCAGGTGCACGTCCTGCCCGGCGGCGTCGCGCACCGTGTCGATGGCGTGATCGAGCGCGACGATGTGGTCGGCCAGGGTGCGCAGCATCCCGCCCTCGACCTTGTCGGGTGAGCCGAAGTCGATGACCCAGGGGTCCAGTCCGCTGGCGTGCAGGATCCCGACCGCGCCCTCGTCGCGGGTGACGTCCCACATGTCCGCCGACATCATCATCGGGTGCACCATCAGCACCGGCGGACCCACCTTGGCCCCGCGCCGGCTGTCCGGCGGGAAGTACCGTTTGAGCTTGTACATCGGGACGCTCTCAACGATCTGGGACGGCGACGGGACACTGCCCGTTTCCAGGCCCCCCAGCCGTATGACTTCCAGCCCGTTCTGCGCCGTGGCCACCAGACGCTCGATCGGCCGAGTGACCATCGAAAAATTCAGTTCCACCGCTGCTCCCTGAGTGTGTACACAGCTTGGACATCATGGCACACCGGGTCGCCGGGTGGTTTTGATCAGGCATTTCGCTGCTCCGGCTGGGTTTCGCCGAGCGTGCTTCCTGCCCCGTCGAGGGCAACCACGCGATGGCTCCCCAGCAGCCCGAGTGGCATTCGAGAGGGACGTCCACGTACGCCGCGGGCGCTGTCGGCCGCCATCGATCCGGCGGCGACCGTAACGATCGTGATCGGGACGAGCACGACGTTCCTCATAGTCACGACTGTCACCGTCGCTCCTCGGAACGCGCCAAGAACTGATCCAGAGGTCCGCGAGAACGAGTGGCTTTGCCGCGGAGCCGTTTTCGCGCTGCAGCTTGCGAAATTCCTGGGCCTACAGAACTCCCGGGTCGGTTACCCGAAAGCGATATGAACGTTTCGCGGGGGAAGCGGCCACCTGGCTCGGGTGCAGCCCGGCGTGCTTGCCCCGGTACAGATCGATTCCCCCGTTGATCGGCTTTGTCCGGGAGAGAAGAAAGGCCACGTGACGATCCGGCAGAACATCCATGTCGTCTCCCCGCGCACTGCCGGGATCGGGCCTTGAACTCGGTCTGCCCGACCACTCCCGCCATCGGCGCACCGCAGCACTGGAAATACGGGGTTCGGCCGACGTTGATAACTTTGGTCCGGTGGCGCACCTGTTGGGAGCCGAGGCTGTCCACCTGCAATACCCGACGCAGGTGGTCTTCGACTCACTCACGCTTGGCGTGAACGACGGCACGCGCATCGGCATCGTGGGCCGCAACGGCGACGGCAAGTCCAGCCTGCTGGGGCTGCTGACCGGCGAGCTGCAGCCCAACTCCGGCCGCGTGACGCGCCGCAGCGGTCTGCGGGTCGGGGCCGTCAGCCAGGCCGACACTCTCGACCCGGACCACACGGTCGGCTGGACGCTGGTCGGCGACCAGGCCGAACACCAATGGGCCGGCGACGCCCGGGTTCGCGACGTGGTCGACGGGCTGGTATCCGACATCGACTGGGATGCAACGGTTTCCACGCTCAGCGGTGGCCAGCGTCGACGGGTGCAGCTGGCCAGGCTGCTGGTCGGCGAATGGGATGTGATCGCGCTCGACGAGCCCACCAACCACCTGGACATCGAGGGCATCACCTGGCTGGCCGAGCACTTGGGGCAACGCTGGGCCCGCAACACCGGCGGGCTGCTGGTGGTCACGCACGACCGCTGGTTCCTCGACGAGGTCGCCACCGCGACATGGGAGGTGCACGACGGCATCGTCGAGCCGTTCGAGGGCGGCTACGCGGCATACGTACTGCAACGCGTCGAGCGCGACCGGCAGGCCGCCGCCGTCGAGGCCAAGCGGCAGAACCTGATGCGCAAGGAGTTGGCCTGGCTGCGCCGGGGCCCACCGGCGCGCACATCGAAGCCGAAGTTCCGCATCGACGCCGCCAACCGGCTGATCGCCGACGTTCCGCCGCTGCGCAACACCGTCGAGTTGGCGAAGCTGGCCACCGCGCGACTGGGAAAGGATGTCGTCGACCTGCTGGACGTGTCGGTGGCGTTCGGTGACCGCACGGTGCTGCGCGACATCGAATGGCGGATCGCGCCGGGTGAACGCACCGGCATCGTCGGTGCCAACGGCGCCGGTAAATCGACCCTGCTCGGGTTGATTGCCGGCACGGTGCAGCCCGACACGGGGCGCGTCAAGCGCGGCAAGACCGTCCGGCTTGGGGTGCTCGATCAACAGGGCGATCTGCTCACCCCGTTCGCCGACGACCGCATCGCCGACGTGCTCGCCGGCCTGCGCGGCGGCTATCAGGTCGAGGGCGACGAGGTCACCCCGGCGCAGCTGTTGGAAAGGCTCGGTTTCGGCCGCGGTCAACTTTCGGCCCGGGTCAGCGAGCTCTCCGGTGGTCAGCGCCGGCGCCTGCAGCTGATGCTGACGCTGTTGTCCGAGCCGAATGTGCTGCTGCTCGACGAGCCCACCAACGACGTGGACACCGACATGCTCACCGCCACTGAGGATCTGCTCGATTCGTGGCCGGGCACGTTGATCGTCGTCTCGCACGACCGGTATCTGCTCGAGCGTGTGACCGATCAGCAGTACGCAATCCTGGACGGCCGTTTGCGGCATCTGCCCGGTGGCGTCGACGAGTACCTGCGGCTGGCCGCCCATTCCGCGCCCAGCGAGCCACCGCAGGCGTCGTCCACCGCTACCGAGCCGCAGGCCATGTCCGGCGCGCAACGTCGCGCCGCCGAGAAGGAGCTGGCCGCCACCGACCGTCAGCTGGCGCGCCTGGCGGACCGGATCGCGGCCAAGCACACCGAGCTCGCCGACCACGACCAGTCCGACCACACCGCGCTGACCCGGCTGACGAAAGAACTACGCGCGCTCGAACAGGACGTCGCCGCGACCGAGGGCCGCTGGCTGGAGCTGTCGGAGATGCTCGAATGAACGCTCAACTGGTGCCGTACCGGCCCGGCGAAGCACTGCTGGCCCTATACCGGCGGCGCGGACCGGTGATCAACTCCGGGCTCGGCCGCCACGGCTACACGTATCTCCTGGGTGCCGAAGCCAACAAGTTCGTGTTCGCCAACGCCGATGCGTTCAGCTGGCAGAAGACCTTTGAAAACCTGGCCATCGTGGACGGGCCCACCGCGCTGATCGTCAGCGATGGCGACGACCACCAGCGTCGTCGCAGCGTCATCGCGCCCGGGTTGCGCCACCGGGAGATCCAGAACTACGTGCAGATCATGGCGTCCGGTATCGACACCGTGATCGACGGCTGGCGTCGCGGGCAACGGCTGGACATCTACCGGCAGTTCCGTTCGGCGGTGCGGCGCAGCACCGCCGAGTCGCTGTTCGGCCCGCGCATCGCGGCGCACTCCGACTTCCTGGGCACCCAACTGCAGCCCCTGCTGGATCTCACCCACCAGCTCCCGCAGGTGATGCAGTTGCAGCGGTGGACCAAGACTCCTGCGTGGCGGCGGGCGATGACCGCACGTGCCCGCATCAACGACCTCATCGACGCGCAGATCGCCGAAGCGCGCCGCGCGCCCAGCCCCGACGACCACATGCTGACCATGCTCATCAATGGCCGCGGCGACGCAGATTATGCGTTGGACGACAACGAGATTCGAGATCAGGTCATTTCCCTGATCACCGCCGGCTACGAAACCACGAGCGGCGCGTTGGCCTGGGCGACCTATGCGCTGCTGACTGTCCCGGGCGCCTGGGACGCCGCCGCCGATGAAGTCCGCCGCGTCTGCGGCGACCGGCAGCTGCGCGCCGACGACCTCACCGCGCTGACCTATCTCAACGGCGTGGTGCACGAGACACTTCGCCTGTACCCGCCCGGGGTGATCTCGGCCCGCAAGGTGATGCGTGACCTCGAATTCGACGGACGCCGCATCCGCGCGGGGCGGTTGTTGATCTTCAGCGCCTACGTGACGCACCGGACCCCCGAGGTGTGGCCGGGGCCGACCGAATTCCGGCCGCAGCGCTGGGACGCCGGCGCACCGGACTACCGCAAGCCCGCACCGCACGAGTTCATCCCGTTCAGCGGCGGGCTGCACCGATGCATCGGGTCGGTCATGGCGACCACGGAGATGACGGTGATGCTGGCCCGTCTGGTCAGGCGGACCAGGCTCCGATTACCCGCTCAACGGATCCGCGCGCACCACCTGGCCGCGCTCAGCCCGCGGCCGGGACTGACCATAGAAGTCGAAGCAATCGAAGCAGCGGAAAAGCTCGGCGACTCAGCGCCAGCGCAATAGCACGAGTTCGGAGCAGAATCCCGGACCCACCGCGATCACCAAACCCGGGCTTCCGCTGGTCGGCGGTTTGGCCATGGTGTCGCGCAGGATGTGCAGCACCGACGCCGACGAGAGGTTCCCGATCTCATCCATCGAGCGCCAGGTCAGCTCGAGTGCCTCCGGGGGCAGCTCCAGGGTCTTGGCAACCGCGTCGATGACCTTGGGACCACCGGGATGGCTGACCCACGCGCCGACGTCGTCCTTGCTCAGGTCGTGGGCGGTCAGGAAGCGGGTCACGTCGCCGGCCAGGTGCCGCTCGATCAGCTTCGGCACCTCGGGGGACATCACCAGCTGCAGGCCGGTGCTGTCGATGTTCCACCCCATGACGTGCAGCGTTTCGGGATAGAGGCGGCTGCGGGCCGCAACGATGTCCGGCCCGGCGGCCCGGATCTCGGTGGCACGACGATCGCCCACGGCGACCACCGCGGCGGCTCCGTCACCGAACAGTGCGGTCTCGACCAGGCCCGACACGGTCGGCTTGACCGCCGGGAACGTCAGCGAGCAAAGCTCGATCGACACCAACACCGCAACGCCGTCGGGCGCACCGCACAGGTAGTCGTGCAGCCGGCCCATGCCGGCCGCGCCCCCTGCGCAGCCGAGTCCGAACAACGGCATCCGGCGCACGTCGGGGCGAAGGCCGACCCGGCCCGCTATCCGCGCCTCCAACGAGGGCACCGCAATGCCGGTGACCGTGGTGGAGGCGATCATGTCGACGTCTTGGGGCTGTAGACCGGCTTCTTCGAGCGCACCCAGCAGCGCCTCGCAGCCGAGGTCCACCGCCTTGTCGATAAAGATCTCGTTGGTCTCGTCGAAGTCGGCGAGCGACCCGTACTTTTCCAGCGGTAACACCAGGTGCCGGCTATTGACCTTGGCGCCGCCATGCATGCGCCGGACGACCGCCTCGTGGTCCTTCAGACCGGGGAATTCGACGATCGCGTCGGTGATTTCACTCTGGCTATAGCGATAAGGCGGCAACGCGCCAAACACACCTGCGATGACGCTCATGCATTGCCCCTGTGGTAACAGGCCGATAGGCCATTTACCGAAGTGTAGGTCGTTCTGCGCAACCGCGCAAAGTTCTTACTATTCAACGCATGTCGTATTAACACTGTTAAGCATGTGTTGGATAGCGATACTCAACACATGTTCATTAGCGGGTCGATAACGACGAATGTTACTGGTCCGGATCATCTTCGGACTGCTGAAGCGCCATCGCGATCAGCGCATCCGGACTCAGCGCGTCGATGACGTCATCGCTGACACTTGGCTCTTCGGACGGCCCTTCGGGCGTGCCGGCCAGCAGCAGGAGTTTGTCGAGCAATCCGGTGCGCTGTAGCTCGTGGACCGGAATCCGTCTCAGCACAGACCAGATCTTGTCGTCCTCGGATTCCTTGTGATGGCCCAGTAGTAGTTCGTGAGCGAGATGATCTGCCAAGGCCGCTGGCGTTGGGTAGTCGAAAATTAACGTGCGTGACAACGCGGGACCCGTCAGCCCGGTTACGGCTTTGAGGCGATTGCGGAGTTCGACGCCGGTCATCGAGTCGAACCCGAGGTCCTGGAAGGCTCGTTCGGCATCGATGTCATCACTGCCCGCGTGGCCCAGGATAGCTGCGATGTGCGCGCACACGAGTTCGACGAGCTCGCGGTGTTGCTCGCCAGGGCTGAGTTCCCGTAGTCGCGCGATCAGGCCGGCCGACCAATTTGTTGCGGGGCGGGGTGCACCGGCACCAGAGTTGTCCTCGCCCAACCAAAATCGTCGTCTTTGGAAGGCGTAGGTGGGCAGTTCGACGCGGCGTCCGTTGTCGAATGCCGCCCGCCAATCCACGGCCACGCCCGCGGTGTGGGCCCAACCTGCGGACACTAGAAACCTGCCCAACCCGCCCTCATCGCGATTGACTGAGGGGACGACGACAGCGTCATCGGCCAGCGTCTCTTCGATGCCCGCGATCAACACCGGGTGCGGGCTGGACTCGATGAACACCCGATACCCGGCATCGTGCGCGCTGCGCACAGCCCGCTCGAATTCGACTGTGCACCGGATGCTTTCAAACCAATACTCCGCACCCATGCCCACGGTGTCGAAAAGCCCACCGGTGACCGTGGAGAACAACGCCACCGACGACGACCGCGCCTCGATACCGGCCAACGCCTCGAACAACGGCCCACGAATCGCCTCAACCTGCGCCGAATGCGACGCATAATCCACATCAATCCGACGGGCCCGCACCTCCTCGGCCTCACACCGCCGAACCAATTCCTCCAGCGCGGCCACCTCGCCCGAAACCACCACCGCCGAAACACCATTGACCGCAGCAACATTCAACCGCTCACCCCACGGCCCCAACAACTCCCCAGCACGCGCAGGCCCGCACGCCAACGACACCATCCCACCCGCACCCGACAACGCCACCAGCAACCGGCTGCGCAACGCCACCACCCGCGCCGCATCCTCCAACGACAACGCACCCGCCACACACGCCGCCGCGATCTCACCCTGCGAATGACCAATCACCGCATCCGGCACCACCCCCAGCGATCGCCACAACCCCGCCAGCGACACCATCACCGCCCACAACACCGGCTGCACCACATCCACCCGGTCCAACCCCGGAGCACCCGCCACACCGCGGATCACATCGATCAACGACCAATCCACGTACTCACCCAGCGCCTTCTCACAGCGCTGCATCTGCTCGGCGAACACCGTCGAGGAATCAAGCAACTGCGTCCCCATGCCGACCCACTGCGAACCCTGCCCGGGAAACACAAACACCGTCTTGCCCACGGCGCCCGCACGCCCCACCACGGCATTGGCACCCAGCTCACCAGTCGGCCAACCCCGCCAGCCCCGCCAGCAACCGCTCACGGTCACCACCGACCACCACCGCACGATGCTCAAACACCGACCGCGTCGACACCAACGACCAACCCACATCCCCCACACCAAGACCCGGGTCCGCCTCCACCTGCGCCAACAACCGCGCAGCCTGACCCGCCAACGCCTCCGCCGAACGCCCCGAGACCACCCACGGAACAACCCGATCGCCGTCATCCGCCTTGGGCACAGCGCTTTCCCGCGTCGGAGCCTCTTCGACGACGACGTGCGCGTTGGTCCCGCCCATGCCGAACGACGACACCCCGGCGCGCCGTGTGCCGTCGGCTGCCTGCCATGGCTCCAGCGTGGTGTTGAGCCGGAGGCCGAGGCTTTCCAGATCGATGGCGGGATGGGCGAAGTTGAGACTCGCTGGTATCTCGGCATTTTCGATCGCCAACACGGTCTTGATCAGGCCCGCGATTCCTGCGGCGCCGCCGGCATGGCCGATGTTGGTCTTCACAGACCCCACGCTCACGGGACGCTCTCGTCGGTGAGCGAACACCTCACCCAGTGCCCGCGCCTCGACCGGATCGCCGATTTCGGTGCCGGCTCCGTGCGCTTCGATGTAGTCGATCTGCTGGCTGTCCAGGTCCGCGCTGGATAACGCGCGCGCGATCACGTCGGCCACTGCCGGCGTCGAGGTTACGGTCAGGCCGCCCGCGCTGTCTCCGGCGTTGCCCACGGCGCTGCCGCGGATGACGGCGCGAATTCGGTCTCCGTCGTCGAGCGCCGCACGCAATGGCTTCAGCAGCACAAGTGCCCCGCCTTCGCCCCGCACGTATCCGTCGGCACGCTCGTCGAACGCGTAGGTGTGGCCCGACGGCGATACCGCACCGAATTCTGTTTCCAGTGCTGCGGTTTCGCTGGACAGGTTGAGATGAACGCCGCCGGCGATCGCCAGCGCCGCGGCACCCGTGCGCAGGCTTTCGCACGCCAGGTGCACCGCTGCCAGGGACGACGATTGCCCCGAGTCCACCGTCATGCTGGAGCCACGGAGTCCGAATGCAAACGAGATGCGGTTGGCGATCATTCCGCGGCTGACACCGGCGAAGGAGTGGTGGTCGACATCGTCTGCGGCCGCGGTCAGGAAGGCATAGTCGTCGTTCATGGCACCGACGTAGACGGAGACTGGTTGGCCGCGAACGGTTTCCGGCACCACGAATGCGTCTTCGAAGGCTTCCCAGGTCAGCTCGAGCGCCAGCCGCTGACGGGGGTCCATCGCGCGGGCTTCGCGCGGCGACAGGTTGAAGAAGTCGGCGTCGAAGTCGGCAACGGTGTCCGGTAGTTGCGTGACTTCGCGTCCACTGCGGAGCAGGCGCCAGAACTCGGCGGCGTCGGCGGCGCCGGGGAAGCGGCACGCGAGTCCGATAATCGCTATCGCCGGCATCACGGGCCCGCGTCGTCGTCGAGGAATGCGAAGAGTTGGCTTTCGGTCGCGGTCGCGAGGTCCTCGTCGACGAGAAGCGGTTCGCTCACGGGTTCATCGAGCGGCTCGGTAGTGAGGCCGGACAGGATGCCCTGCAGGCGAACCGAGAACTGCGCCTTGTCGTGCGGCGTCCAATCCGATTGGTCGAGAAGCGATTTCAGGTCGCGGGTGATCTCGTTGAAACGACCCAACCGGTCGGGCTCGTTGGCGGGCGCCCCGTTGGTGATCGCGGCGGAGTCCAGCTGTCCATCGATGTGTTCGGCCAGCGCGGCGGGCGTGGAATGGTCGAAGATCACGGCGGGCGAAAGGGTTAGTCCCGTAGCGGTTTTGAGGCGGTTGCGCAGCTCCACTGCGGTCAGCGAGTCAAACCCGAGGTCCTGGAACGCCGCGTCAGCGTCGACGTCAGCGATGGACCGACCCAAAACGGTTGCGGCGTTGGTGCTCACCAATTCCACCAACAGGCTGCGGCGCTGCTCAGCGGTCAGCCCCTGCAGCCGCGCCAGCAACCCGGACATCGACTGCGCGCTGTCGGCGTCGGCGACCAGCCGCCGTCCCGGACGAGCGGCCAGGTCGCGCAGCAACGGCGGCACGACGCCGCCGGCGCCCAGCCCCGCCGCGTCCAGACGGGCGGCCACCAGCACCGAGCGATCGGCAAGGACCGCGTCGTCGAACAGCTGTAGCGCGCGGGGGGTGGACAGTGGGGCCAGCCCGACGCGGGTCATGCGGGCTTTGTCGCGATCGCCGAGGTGGCGGGTCATGGCGCTGGCCTGTTCCCACATTCCCCAGGCCACCGACAACCCGGCGAGGCCGTGGGCACGCCGGTAGGCGGCCAGCCCGTCGAGGAAACTGTTGGCCGCCGCGTAGTTGCCCTGTCCCGGGGAGCCGACGATCCCCGCCATCGACGAAAACATCACGAACGCGGACAGATCCAGGTCCCGCGTGAGTTCGTGCAAGTGCCAGGCCCCGTCGACTTTGGAGCGCAGCACCGTATCCACCCGGTCCGGGGTCAACGACGCGATCAACCCGTCGTCGAGCACTCCCGCGGCGTGGAAGACGCCCTTGAGTGGATGGTCCGAGGGCAGTTGCGCGATCAGCGCCGCGACAGCATCGCGATCGGCCACATCGCAGGCCGCCACGGTGACCAGCGCGCCAGCGCTTTCCAGCTCGCCCACCACCTCGGCGACCCCTTCGGCGTCGGCACCGCTGCGGCTGACCAGCACCACGTGCGCGACGCCGTACCGGGCCACCAGATGAGCCGCCAGCGCCGAACCGGCCATGCCGGTGCCCCCGGTGATCACCACGCTGCCCCCGGCCAGGCCACCGTCCGAACCCGCCAGCACGGCGTCGCCGGGGCCGTCGGGCAGGGTTAGCACCACCTTGCCGATCTGGCGGGCCTGACTGACGAATCGGTACGCCGCCGAGGCACATCGCACATCAAATGTCTTGACCGGCAACGGCGCCAGCACCGCATCGCCGAACAACCCCATCAGCTCCGCCAGCATGGCAGCGATGTGGTCCGAGCCGGCCTCCATCAGATCGAATGCACGGTACATGACGCCGCGGTGATCGGCCGCTACCCGCTGGGGATCCCGCAGATCGGTCTTGCCCATCTCGATGAAGGATCCGCCACCGACCAACAGCCGCAGCGACGCGTCGAGGAACTCACCGGCCAGCGAGTTGAGGACCACATCGACCCCGGCGCCGTCGGTGGTCGCCAAAAACTTTTGCTCGAACTCCAACGTCCGGGAGTCACCGATGTGGTCGTCGTCAAAGCCCATGGCGCGCAGCGTGTCCCACTTGCCCTGGCTGGCGGTGGCGAAAACCTCCGCGCCCCAATGCCGGCACAGCTGCACGGCAGCCATGCCCACCCCGCCGGTGGCGGCGTGCACCAAGACACGCTGGCCGGGCTTGACTCCCGCCAAGTCCGACAATCCATACAGCGCCGTTAAAAACACCACCGGCACGCTGGCGGCCTGCGCGAAGGACCACTCCGGCGGCATTGGGGTCACCAACCGCGCGTCGATCACCGTCTCAGAACCGACCACCCCCAGCAGCCCCAGCACGGCATCGCCGACGGTCAGCCCTTCGACGTCGGGCCCCAGTTCGACGACGACGCCGGCGCCCTCGGCTCCGAGTTCTCCTCCGCCGGGATACATGCCCAAGGCCACCAACACGTCCCGGAAATTCACCCCCACAGCGGCCACTTGCACCCGCACCTGCCCGGGGGCCAATTCGACGGGCCGGGTGGGCGCCACCACCACGTCCTCCAATGTGCCCCCACCGCCGGCGGCCAACCGCCACCCGCCCGCGGGCAATTCCAATACCGCCCCCGCGCCGACGGGCGCCAACCGGGCCGCGTGCACCACGCCGGACCGCACGATCAATTGCGTTTCCCCGCAACCGATTACCTCGGTGACATCCATCGATCCGTCCGAATCGACCAGCACCACCCGGCCCGGATGCTCGGCCTGCGCGGCGCGCACCAACCCCCACACCGCGGCACCCGCCAGATCGGTGACGTCCTCACCGGCCAAGCCCACGGCGCCGTGGGTCAGGACCACCAGCACCCCGGTCCCGTCGCCGGCCAGCCACGACTGCATCATCTCCAACGCGTCGTGGGCGGCCGTGTACACCGACTCCACCAGTCCGTCTTTTGCGGCGCTTGGTTCCCACACCACCGTGTTGTCGCCAACATCGCTGTGGCCAAGGGACACCGGAGACCAGGCGACTTCGAACAGTCCCCCGCCGCCGCCCGCGGCCGCCGCCACCGCCGCCGACAATGCCGCCGCCGAGATGGGACGCACCATCAATTCGCGCACCGACAACACCGGTAGGCCCATCGCATCGGCCAACTCCACCGACACCGTCCCGGTGCCGGCCGGTGCGATGCGGACCCGCACCCGCGATGCTCCCGCGGCGTGCAAGCAAGCGCCCTGCCAGGAGAACGGCAACATCGTCGCATCTCCGGCATCGGCCACCCCCCACGCATGCAGGGCGGCGTCCAGAACCACGGGGTGAATCCCGAACTCCGACACCGCCACACCCTCGGGGAGGGCCACTTCGGCGAAGACTTCCTGGTCGCGGCGCCACAACGCCCGCAGACCCTGAAACGCGGGCCCGTAGCCATAGCCCCGGCGCGCCATGACGTCGTAGGCGTCATCCACGTCGACCGCCTCTGCTCCCGCCGGCGGCCACACCGACAAGTCGGCGGCCGGTTCGGAGATTCCGGCGCTCAACACCGCCTGCGCATGCAGCACCCACACCGAATCGGAGCCCGCGCCTCGCGAATACACCCACGCGCCGCGCGAACCCGACTCGTCGGCAGCATCGACCACGACCTGCAGCGCCGCCCCGCCGTCCCGCGGTAGGGCCAAGGGGGCCAATAACGTCAGCTCCTGCACCACGGAGCAGCCGACCTCGTCACCGGCCCGCAGCACCAGGTCCACGAATCCCGCGCCGGGGAACAGCACCACGCCTTCGACGACGTGATCGGCCAGCCACGGCATCTGCGCCACGGACAACGAGCCCGTCAGCACCACCCCACCGGAATCGGGCCGCTCCACCACCGCGCCCAGCACCGGATGATCGGCCCGCGTCAACCCGACACTGCGCACGTCGGCCGTCGACCCGCTGTTCAGCCAAAATCGCTGCCGCACAAACCCGTACGTCGGCAGATCGACGCGGTGCCCCCCGCCGAGGGCCGCGCGCCAATTCACGTCCACTCCGGTGCTGAACAAGCGCCCCAGCCCGGCCAGCAGCGAAGCCGTCTCCGGGCGGTCCTTGGCCAACGTGACCACCGACGCGGCCGGCTCACCGCTCAACGACTGCTCCACCGCGGCGGTGAGGCCGCCGCCGGGACCGACCTCGACAAACACCTCGGCACCCGAGGACTCCGCCGTGCGCACCCCGTCGGCGAAACGCACCGGCTGCCGTACATGCTCGACCCAATACTGCGCCGAACCATATCCCGCACCGGCCAGCTGCCCAGTCAGGTTGGATACCAGGCCAATCCGGGGTGGTGCGGGCGAAATCCCCGCGAGTTCCCGCGCGAATTCCTCGAGCATCGGTTCCATCAACACCGAATGGAACGCGTGCGACACCGCCAGCCGATGGATGCGCCGGCCCCGCTGCGCGAACCGGTCCGCCAGCTCGATCACCGGCGCGTCGGCACCCGAAATCACCACCGCGTTGGGGCCGTTGATCGCCGCGAGGCTCACCCCATCGGTGAGTTCGGGCGCCAGCTCCGCCTCGGAGGCGGCGATGGCCACCATCGCCCCGCCGTGGGGCGAGGCCGCCATCAGCCGTGCGCGCGCGGCCACCAATCGGGCCGCATCGGACAACGACAAGACGCCCGCCACGTGGGCCGCGGTGATCTCGCCCACCGAATGTCCCGTCACGACGTCCGGCACCACACCGCACTGCTGCAACAGCGCCGCCAGCGCCACCTCGACGGCGAACAACGACGGCTGCGCGAACTCGGTGCTCTGCAACGATTCCGGGTCGCTGCCCCAGATCACCTGCCGCAACGGCACCCGCAGATGCGGGTCCAGTGCCGCGACCACGTCGTCGAACGCCCTGGCGAACTCGGGAAAGCGAGCGTAGAGCTGCCGGCCCATGCCCAACCGCTGCGAACCCTGGCCGGGGAACACGAAAACCGTCTTGCCCACCGGGCGGGCACGCCCCACCACCGCACCCGGCTCACCGGCCGCCAGTTGTGCGGCCTCCGTTAAGAGCTGTTCGCGATCGGCGCCCACCAGGACGGCCCGATGCTCGAACATCGACCGCGTCGTCACCAGCGACCACGCCACATCGGCCGGACCGAGCTCCGCATTCGCAGCCAGGTGCGCGACCAGTCGCTCGGCCTGATTGACCAGCGCCTGTTCGGACCGGGCTGACAACACCCATGCGGTCGTTGAATCATCTGGCGCTACAAAGGCTTCAAAGGCTTCAGAGGGTTCCGGCGCCGGCTCGGCCGGGGCTTCTTCCAGGATCACATGGGCGTTGGTCCCGCTGATCCCGAACGCTGACACACCGGCCCGGCGGGGTCCATCCCCCGCCGGCCAGGATCGTGCCTGCGTCAACAGCGATACCGCCCCCTCCGACCAATTCACATGCGGCGTGGGCTCATCCACATGCAAGGTCTGCGGCATCACGCCGTGCCGGATGGCCTGCACCATCTTGATCACCCCGGCCATGCCCGCCGCGGCCGAGGCATGACCGATGTTGGACTTGATGGAACCCAGCCACAACGGCTGGTCGGCGGGCCGGCCCTGCCCGTAGGTCGCCAGAAGTGCTTGCGCCTCAATCGGATCCCCGAGGGTGGTGCCCGTCCCGTGGCCCTCGACGAGATCGACGTCCGCCGCCGTCAGTCCGGCGCTGGCCAGTGCGGCTCGGATGACGCGCTGCTGGGACGGCCCATTGGGTGCGGTCAGGCCGTTGGAGGCGCCGTCCTGATTCACCGCGGAGCCCCGCAAGACGGCCAGCACAGGGTGGCCCAGCCGCTGCGCGTCGGCCAGGCGCTCCACCACCAGCACGCCCGCACCTTCCGACCACGCGGTGCCGTCGGCGGCGCCGGCGTAGACCTTGCACCGGCCATCGGCCGCGAGCGCGCGCTGGCGGCTGAACTCGACAAACGGCCCCGGCGTGGGCATTACGGTCAACCCGCCCACCAGGGCGAGGTCACACTCCTCGGACCGCAGCGAGCGCGCCGCCAGATGCAAAGCCACCAGCGACGACGAACATGCCGTATCCACCGAGACCGCCGGCCCTTCCAGGCCGAGCACGTACGACACGCGTCCCGAAACCACGCTCAGGGTGGACCCGGTCAGCCCGTAGCTTTCCAGGTCGCCCTCCATCAGGCCGCCGTAGCTGTCGTGGATCACGCCGGCGAACACGCCCGTCGACGAACCGCGCAACTCCGCCGGGTCAATCCCGGCCCGCTCCAACGCTTCCCACGACAGCTCCAGCATGAACCGCTGCTGCGGGTCCATGGCCAGCGCCTCGCTGGGGCCCACACCGAAGAAGGCGGCGTCGAAGTCCCCCACGTCGGCCAGGAATGATCCTTGGCGCACGTACATCTTGCCCGGGCTGTCCGGGTCGGGGTCGTAGAGGCCCGCGATGTCCCAGCCCCGATCGGTGGGAAAGTCCGAAACCGCGTCGCGGCCCTCTACCACCATCTCCCACAAGCCATCCGGGGAATCGATTCCTCCCGGATAGCGACACGCCATCCCTACCAGCGCCACCGGCTCGGACTGCTTGCCTTCCAGCTCCGACAAACGCCGCCGGGTACGGCGCAGATCCGCCGTCAGACGCTTGAGATAGTCAACATGTTTGTCTGTGCCCGACACTAGGTGTTCCTTGTGCTCTCAGGAGCCGAGTTCTTCGTCAAGAATTGCGAAGAGTTGGCTTTCGGTGGCGGCGTCGAGGTCCTCCATGTCGGGGTCCTGCGGGCCGTGTGGGTCGTTAGGGTCGCGGGGATCGAAGTGGGCGCTGACAGTGGCCAGCAGGGTCTGGATGCGGGTGGTGAGATGCGCTCGGTCTTCTGATTTCCAGTCGGCTTGGTTGAGCAGCGCTTGCAGCTCGCGGGTCACGTCGTTGAAGCGGGCCATCAGATTCTGTTGACCGGCGCCTGCCGTGGCGACCTCGAGCCGGCTGTCGAGATGCTCGGCCAGCACGATGGGTGTCGGGTAGTCGAAGATCAGGGTGGGCGAAAGAGTCAGCCCGGTGGCGGTTTTGAGCCGGTTGCGCAGTTCGACGGCGGTCAGCGAGTCGAAGCCGAGGTCCCGGAAGACGCTGCCGGCGTTGACGTCCGAGGCGCCGACGCGACCCAGGACGGTGGCGGCGTTGCCGCGGACCAGGTTCACCAGTTCGCTGTGCCGCTCCTCGGCGGATAGGCCGTGCAGCCGGCTGACGAGACTGCTCGCCGAGGCCGCTGACGTGTCGCTGTCATCGATGACGCGCCGGGCGCGGCGGGTGACCAACTGGCTCAGCAGCGGCGGAAGGGCGGCGCTGTGGTCGGCCAGTGCCGTCGGGTCGAGGCGGGTGGCCACCACGAGGGGGCGATCGGTGAGCATCGCGGTGTCGAACAGTCGCAGCGCCTGCTCGGTGGACATGGGGGCGAGCCCGATGCGGCTCATCCGGGCCTTGTCACGTTCGTCGAGGTGTTGGGTCATCCCCGACGCCTGCTCCCACAGCCCCCAGGCCACCGACAGCCCGGCCAGGCCGTGGGCGCGCCGGTAGGCGGCCAGCCCGTCGAGGAAACTGTTGGCCGCGGCGTAGTTGGCCTGTCCCGGGGTCCCCACCACGCCTGCCATCGACGAAAACATCACGAACGCCGACAAATCCAGGTCCTGGGTCAGCTCGTGCAGATTCCAGGCCCCGTCGACCTTGGCCCGCAGCGCGACATCCACCCGCTGCGGTGTCAGCGACGAGATCAGGCCGTCGTCGAGGGCCCCGGCGGCGTGGAACACACCCTTGAGCGGATATTGCGGCGGCAGTTGGGCGATCAGCTCCGCGACCGCGGCGCGATCGGCCGCGTCACAGGCGGCCACCGATACCTGCGCCCCCGCGTCTTCGAGCTCGCTCACCAGCGCCGCGGCGCCCGCCGCGTCGGCGCCGCTGCGGCTGACCAACACCACATGCGCCACCCCGTAGTGGGTCACCAGGTGGGTGGCCAGCGAAGAACCGGCCATCCCGGTGCCGCCGGTGATGATCACGGCGGCCCCGGCCAGCCCGCCCACCGGCTCGCCCGGCCCGTCGGGCACGGTCAGGACCACCTTGCCGATCTGGCGGGCCTGGCTGACAAAGCGGTACGCCGCCGAGGCGCGCCGCACGTCGAAAGCCTTGACCGGCAACGGTTCCAGCACGCCCGCCCCGAATAGGTCGCTCAGGTCGGCGAACATGGCCGCGATGCCGTCGGGTCCGGCCTCGATGAGGTCGAAGGCCCGGTACTGCACTCCCTGGTGTTCGGTGCCGACCTGCTGCGGGTCACGAAGGTCGGTCTTGCCCATCTCGATGAAGCGCCCGCCGCGGACCAGCAATCGCAGTGAGGCGTCGAGGAATTCGCCGGCCAGCGAGTTGAGCACCACGTCAACGCCGGCGCCCCCGGTGGTCGCCTGAAACTTGCGCTCGAACTCCAGCGACCGGGAATCGCCGATGTGGTCGTCGTCAAAGCCCATCGCGCGCAACGTGTCCCACTTGCCGCGACTGGCGGTGGCGAAAACCTCGGCACCCCAATGCCGGCACAGCTGGACGGCCGCCATCCCGACCCCGCCGGTAGCGGCGTGCACCAGGACCTTCTCGCCGGCCCGCACACCCGCCAGCACCGACAACCCGTACAGCGCCGTCAAAAACACCGCGGGCACGCCGGCGGCCTCTACCAGCGACCAGTTCGACGGCACCGGGGTCACCAGCCGGGCGTCGACCACCGCCTCGGAGCCGACCACACCCAACAGACCCAGCACCGCGTCGCCGACGGCCAGCCCCGTGACCTCCGAGCCGACCTCGACGACGACGCCGGCACCCTCGACGCCCAGCTCTCCCCCGCCGGGATACATGCCCAGGGCCACCAGCACGTCGCGGAAATTCACGCCCACCGCGGCCACCGCCACCCGCACCTGCCCGGGAGACAGCTCCGCGTGGAGCGACGGCTGCACAAGGAGGTCCTCCAAAGTCCCGCCGGTGCCGACGGCGATGTGCCACGCGTCGGCCGGCAGCTCCAATGCCGAGTCGGTGGCAGGCGCCAACCGGGCGGCGTGTGCCACACCGGAACGCACCACCAATTGCGGCTCACCGCAACCGATCACGTCCCCGACGTCTGCCGAACCATCCGAATCGACCAGAACCACCCGGCCCGGATGCTCGGCCTGCGCGGAGCGAACCAGCCCCCACACCGCCGCGGCCGCCAAATCCGTGACACCCGCACCGGCAAGACCCACCGCGCCGTGCGTCAGCACGACCAGCGCGCCGGGGCTGTCGCCGGCCAACCACGACTGCAAGACTCCCAAAGCCTCGTGCGTGGCCGCATACACCGACGCCACCACGTCGTCGGTCGCCGGGCGCGGCTCCCACACCACCATGCCGTCCTCGGCAGCGTTGGCTACCGAGGGCACCGGCGACCACACCACATCCAAGACCCCGCCGTCGGTGCGGCGTGCCGGCGCCAACAGTTGCGCCTTGTTGACTGGGCGCAGCACCAATTCGCGCACCGACAGAATCGGCAGTCCCGACCCGTCCGCCAATTCGATCGATACCGCGCCGCTTCCGGCCGGTGCTATCCGGACGCGCGCCCGCGTCGCCCCGGCCGCGTGCAGGCACACGCCCTGCCAGGAGAACGGCAACAGCGTTTCGGTCTGTTCGCCGATCACGCCCATCGCGTGTAACGCGGCGTCGACCAGCACGGGATGAATCCCGAAGTCCGCGACATTCGCCGCGGCGGACTCGGGCAGGGCGACTTCGGCGAACACCTCGTCGCCGTGTCGCCACACCGCCGCCAGCCCCTGAAACGCCGGACCGTATTCGTAGCCGCGGGCGGACAGCCGTTCGTAGGCGTCGGTCACGTCCACGGCCGCGGCGCCGACGGGCGGCCACACCGCCAAATCCGCCACCGGCGCCGACGACGCCGCACCCAGCACACCCTCGGCGTGCAGGGTCCAGTCCGAATCGGGCTGTTCCGCAAGGGAATACACCGTGACGTCTCGCCGGCCGGAGCCATCCGGGGCCCCCACCACGACCTGCAGCTGCACCGCGTCGGCCGGTGACAACAGCAGCGGCGACGACAGCGTCAGCTCCTCCACGCTCGCGCAGCCGACCTGATCGCCTGCCCGCAAGGCCAGTTCGACGAAGCCCGCACCGGGGAACAGCACGGTTCCGGCCACCGCGTGATCGGTCAACCACGGTTGAGCGGCAAGCGATATCCGGCCGGTCAGCACCACCCCGCCCGAGTCGGGTCGCTGTACCACCGCGCCCAACAGTGCGTGCTCGGCGCCGCTCAGGCCCAGGCCGTCGAGATCACCCGTGCCAATCCCCAACGGCGGCAACCAGAATCGCCGCCCCTGGAACGCATAGGTCGGCAGCGGAACCTGGCGGCCGCCCTCGATCGCCGTGCCCCAATCGACGGCCACGCCCGCGATGTGCGCCTGGCCCGCCGACAACCAGAACCGGTCGAGTCCGCCGTCGTCGCGACCCAGCGAGGGAATGATCAAGGCGTCATCGGCCAGCGTCTCTTCGATGCCCGCGATCAACACCGGGTGCGGGCTGGACTCGATGAACACCCGATACCCGGCATCGTGCGCGCTGCGCACGGCCCGCTCGAATTCGACTGTGCACCGGATGCTTTCAAACCAATACTCCGCACCCATGCCCACGGTGTCGAAAAGCCCACCGGTGACCGTGGAGAACAACGCCACCGACGACGACCGCGCCTCGATACCGGCCAACGCCTCGAACAGCGGCCCACGAATCGCCTCAACCTGCGCCGAATGCGACGCATAATCCACATCAATCCGACGGGCCCGCACCCCCTCGGCCTCACACCGCCGAACCAATTCCTCCAGCGCGGCCACCTCGCCCGAAACCACCACCGCCGAAACACCATTGACCGCAGCAACATTCAACCGCTCACCCCACGGCCCCAACAACTCCCCAGCACGCGCAGGCCCGCACGCCAACGACACCATCCCACCCGCACCCGACAACGCCACCAGCAACCGGCTGCGCAACGCCACCACCCGCGCCGCATCCTCCAACGACAACGCACCCGCCACACACGCCGCCGCGATCTCACCCTGCGAATGACCAATCACCGCATCCGGCACCACCCCCAGCGATCGCCACAACCCCGCCAGCGACACCATCACCGCCCACAACACCGGCTGCACCACATCCACCCGGTCCAACCCCGGGGCACCCGCCACACCGCGGATCACCTCGATCAACGACCAGTCCACGTGCTCACCCAGCGCCTTCTCACAGCGCTGCATCTGCTCGGCGAACACCGTCGAGGAATCGAGCAACTGCGTCCCCATGCCGACCCACTGCGAACCCTGCCCGGGAAACACAAACACCGTCTTGCCGACGGCCTGAGCACGCCCTGTCACCACATTCGCGCCCGGTTCCCCGTCGGCCAAGCCCGCCAGCCCGGCCAGCAGCTGCGTGCGGTCACCACCGACCACCACCGCACGATGCTCAAACACCGACCGCGTCGACACCAACGACCAACCCACATCCCCCACACCAAGACCCGGGTCCGCCTCCACCTGCGCCAACAACCGCGCAGCCTGACCCGCCAACGCCTCCGCCGAACGCCCCGAGACCACCCACGGAACGCCCCGGTCGCCGCCACCGACGGTGACGGCACTGTCCGGCACCGGAGCTTCCTCGAGGATCACGTGCGCATTGGTGCCGCTGATGCCGAACCCGGACACCGCCGCGCGGCGCGGTCGATCCCCCGCCGGCCACGCCCGCGGCTCGGTCAGCAGCGACACCGCGCCCGCCGACCAATCGACATGCGGCGTCGGCTCATCCACGTGCAACGTCTGCGGCATCACCGCGTGCCGCATCGCCTGCACCAGCTTGATGACTCCGGCCACGCCCGCGGCCGCGGACGCATGACCCATGTTCGATTTGATCGATCCCAACCACAACGGCTGATCCGTCGGGCGGTCCTGCCCGTAGGTGGCCAGGATGGCCTGGGCCTCGATGGGGTCGCCCAGCGTCGTGCCGGTGCCGTGGCCCTCCACCAGATCGACATCCGCCGAGACCAGCCGCGCGCTGGCCAGCGCGGTCCGGATCACCCGCTGCTGCGCCGGCCCGTTGGGTGTGGCCAGCCCGTTGGAGGCACCGTCCTGATTGACCGCCGAGCCGCGCACCACCGCCAACACCGGATGCCCCAGCCGCTGCGCGTCCGCCAGCCGCTCCACCACCAGCACCCCGACGCCCTCGGCGAAGGCGGTGCCGTCGGCGGCGCCGGCGTACGCCTTGCACCGGCCGTCGGGCGAGAGCGCCCGCTGCCTGCTGAACTCCACGAACATCGCGGGGGTCGCCATCACCGTCACGCCGCCGACCAGCGCCAGCTCGCACTCCCCGGACCGCAGCGACTGCGCCGCCAGGTGCAACGCCACCAGGGACGAGGAACACGCCGTATCCACCGACACCGCCGGGCCCTCCAGCCCCAGCGAGTAGGCGACCCGGCCCGACGCGACGCTCAGCGTCGAGCCGCGCATGCCGTAGCGCTCCAGGTCGCCGGGCACCTGGCCCTGCCCGCCGTAGGAGCCGTGGAACACCCCGGCGAAGACGCCGGTCGGCGAGCCACGCAGCCCCGCCGGGTCGATCCCGGCCTGTTCCAGTGCCTCCCACGACACCTCCAGGAGGAGCCGCTGCTGGGGGTCCATCGCCAACGCCTCGCTGGGCGCGATGCCGAAAAAAGCCGCATCGAAATCGGCGACATTCGCCAAGAACCCGCCGCGGTGGGTGTACGACTTGCCGGTCGCGTCGGGGTCGGGATCGAACAGGCCACCCAGATCCCAGCCGCGGTCGGCCGGGAATTCCGACACCACGTCGCGGCCCGCGGCCACCATCTCCCACAATGCCTGCGGCGAATCCACGCCACCCGGAAAGCGGCACGCCATTCCCACCACCGCGATGGGTTCGGTAGCTAAGGCCAAATATTCGCGATTCTCGCGCTTTAGCCGTTCGTTTTCCTTGAGGGATTTACGCAGGGCTTTGATCAGCTCGTCGTGCGTGTCGCTCATACGCACCGGCCTTGCGCAACAGTCATCGCGATATCGCCGCAATCGGCCGAATACGGGTTATTCGCACCGCTCACCCTCGGATTACGCCCTTCCATCCACCCCACACGCTTGTCGCCGCATTGCCGCCATTCTCGACGCAATGCGTTACGGCACAAACGCAAGTCCACGGCCGCGCAACAGCCCTACCGCCAGCGCAGCAATACGAGCTCCGAGCAGAACCCGGGTCCCATCGCGAGCATCAGGCCCGGGCTTCCGCCGGGCGGTTTCTTGGCGATGGTGTCGCGAAGAACATGCAGCACCGACGCCGACGACAGGTTGCCGATCTCCCCGAGCGAACGCCACGTGAGCTCCAGGGCCTCCGGCGGGAGGCCGAGGGACTCGGTGATCGCCTCGATGACCTTCGGTCCGCCCGGGTGGCTGACCCAGGCGCCGACGTCGCTGATGCGCAGGCCGTGCGCGCCCAGGAACCCGGTGACGTCCTCCTCGATGTATTGCTCCACGACCGTCGCGACGTCCTTGGACAGCACGATCTCGAAGCCCGAGGCGCCGACGTCGAAGCCCATGGTGCGCAGCGAATCGGGGTAAAGATGGCTGCGCGAATCGACGATCTCCGGCCCGGCGGCGCCGATCTCGTCGGCGCGGCGCTCGCCGGCCGCAACCACCGCCGCGGCCCCGTCAGCAAACAGTGCGCTCGCAACCAGGCCCGCCATCGACGGCTCGTACGCCGGGAAGGTGAGCGAGCAGAGCTCGACCGAAATCAGCGCCGCGACGCTGTCCGGGGCGCCGCGCAGGTAGTCGTGCAGGCGGGCCACGCCCGCGGCCCCGGCCACGCAGCCCAGGCCGAACAGCGGGACCCGTCGCACGTCGTCGCGCAGCCCGAGCCGCTCGACGATCCTGGCATCGATGGATGGCACCGCCAGCCCGGTGACCGTCGTCGTGATCAGCGTGTCGAGGTCCTGCGGCTTCAGACCTGCGTCGTTGAGCGCTCCTTCGAGGGCCTCGCAGCCGAGCTCGACGGCTTTGTCGATGTAGATCCGGTTGGCGGCGCCGAAATCGCTCAGCCCGGGATACTTGTCAACCGTGAGGGTCAGGTGTCGGCTATTGACCTTGGCGCTGGCATGCAGCTGCCGAACGATGTCTTCGTAACCCTCGAAGCGCGGATGGCTGACGAACAGGTCGGTGAGCTCGCTCTGGGAATAGCGATTCGGTGGCAAAGCGCCGGATACACCAGCGATGACGCTCATCGATCAGACCTTTCGGCGACGATTAGCCGGGTCGAGGGGTTCAACCCAATCGTCTAGTGCAGGAAGTTTAGTCCGTCTAAAACAACCCGGCAAAGTCCGTGCTTCAGGTAACAGCGCGCTATCGGAGCAGGCTGGCCTTCAACTGCTGCACATTCGCCTGGACCGCTTCGAGTTGTTCGGACACCCGGTCCGGTGCGGTGCCGCCGCGGGAATCGCGCGACGACACCGACCCCTCGATCGTCAGCACGTCGCGCACCGACGGCGTCAGTTCGGGACTGATGGCGGCCAACTCGTCGTCGGTGAGCTCTTCGAGCCCGACGCCGCGCCCCTCGGCGGTGCGCACCGCGGCACCGGCGGCCTCGTGCGCCGAGCGGAACGGGACGCCTTGGCGCACGAGCCACTCGGCGATGTCGGTGGCCAGTGTGTAGCCGGCCGGGGCCAGCGCCGCCATCCGCTCGACATGGAAGGTCAGGCTGGCAACCAGCCCCGCCATCGCCGGCAGCAGCAGCTCCAGCTGGGCCACCGAGTCGAACACCGGCTCCTTGTCCTCCTGCAGGTCGCGGTTGTAGGCCAGCGGCTGGGCCTTCAGCGTGGCCAGCAGCCCGGCCAGGTTGCCGATCAGCCGGCCGGACTTCCCCCGCGCCAGTTCGGCGATGTCGGGGTTCTTCTTCTGCGGCATGA
This sequence comes from uncultured Actinomycetota bacterium, assembly GCA_963758775.1. GTDB lineage: Bacteria > Actinomycetota > Actinomycetes > Mycobacteriales > Mycobacteriaceae > Mycobacterium. The sequence continues at coordinate 475,256 of CAVWWU010000002.1, read as the reverse complement.
TCGAGCTGCCGGTGGACCACGAGTCGTGCAGCGTGACGTAGCCGAATTCCGTCGAACTCCAGATGATGATGTCCTCGGCCAGCCGCGACAGGTCGACACCGATCATGGCGAACACGAAGCTCGCTTCGGCGGCGAAGTCGCGGGCGGCGGTCGCGTCGACGGAGTTGTCGGCGGCGGACGCGAAACCCAGATCCGCCGCGATCGCGTCCGGATCCAGACCCAACGACGAGCCGGCCAACGCCCCGGCCCCGTACGGGGACACCGCCGCGCGCTTGTCGAAGTCGACGATGCGGTCCACGTCGCGCAGCAGCGGATGCGCGTGCGCCAGCAGATGGTGCGCGAGCAGGATCGGCTGCGCGGACTGCATGTGGGTCTTGCCGGGCATGATGGCCGTCGGGTGCGCGGCGGCCTGGCCGGCCAGCGCGCCGACCAGCTCCAGCACGCCGTCGGCGACGCGGCGCACCGCGTCGCGCAGCCACATCCGGAACAGGGTGGCCACCTGGTCGTTGCGCGACCGGCCCGCCCTCAGCCGGCCACCCAGGTCCGGCCCGACCCGGTCGATCAGGCCCCGCTCCAGCGCGGCGTGCACATCCTCGTCGGTGACCAGCGGCGAGAAGCTCCCGTCGGCCACGTCCTCGGCCAGGCTGTCCAGGCCCGCCAACAGCCCGTCGCGCTGCTCCTCGGTGAGCAGCCCGGCCCGGAACAGGATGATGGTGTGCGCGCGCGAGGCGGTGATGTCGTAGGGGGCCAGCACCCAGTCGAAGTGGGTGGATTTACTGAGCGCGACCAGCGCGTCGGCCGGGCCGTCGGCGAACCGCCCGCCCCACAGCGACCCCTCGTTGGTGCTCACTTATCCCCCGCGAGCAGACGCGAAAGCGCCTCTTTACTCGGCGTGTCGGGCGCTTTCACGTCTGCTCGCCGGAGGAATCGCGGCGCGCGGCGATCTTCGACGACAACCCGTGGACGTAGACGAAGCCCTTGGACATGGACTGGTCGAAGCTGTCGCCCTCGTCGTAGGTGGCCAGGTTGAAGTCGTAGAGCGACTCGGCGCTGCGGCGCCCGTTGACCGCGATGTGGCCGCCGTGCAACACCATCCGCACCTCGCCGGACACGTGCTCCTGGGTCTTGGCGACGAAGCTCTCCAGCGCGACCTTCAGCGGCGAGAACCACAACCCGTCGTACACCAGCTCGGCCCAGCGCTGGTCGGTCTGCCGTTTGAACCGGCCCAGTTCGCGTTCGAGGGTGACGTGTTCGAGCTCGGTGTGCGCGGTGATGAGCACCATGGCCCCGGGCGCCTCGTAGATCTCGCGGCTCTTGATGCCCACCAGCCGGTCCTCGACCACGTCGAGGCGCCCGACGCCCTGCGCCCCGGCACGGGCGTTGAGTTCCTCGATGGCTCCCAGCACCGACACTCCCTTGCCGTCGATCGAGACCGGCACGCCCTTCTCGAAGCCGACGATGACCTCGTCGGGAGTGCTCCAGTTCACGGTGGGGTCTTCGGTGTAGGAGTAGACGTCCTTGGTGGGCGCGTTCCACAGGTGCTCGAGGAACCCGGTCTCCACCGCGCGCCCCCACACGTTCTGGTCGATGGAGAATGGCGAGCGCTTGGTGACGTTGATCGGGATGTCGTTCTCCTCGGCGAACGCGATCGCCTTCTCCCGCGTCCACGCGTAGTCGCGGACCGGCGCCAGCACCTCGAGATCCGGCGCCAGCGAGGCGAACCCGACCTCGAAGCGGACCTGGTCGTTGCCCTTGCCGGTGCACCCGTGCGCGACGATGCCGCCGCCGTGCTCGCGGGCGGCCAGCACCAGGTGCTTGGCTATCAGCGGCCGGCTGATCGCCGACACCAGCGGGTAGCGGTCCATGTACAGCGCGTTGTTCAAGACGGTGGGCAGGCAGTACTCGTTGGCGAACTCGTCGCGCGCGTCCACGACGACGGCCTCGACCGCCCCGCAGTCCAGCGCGCGCTGGCGCACCAGGTCCATGTCCTCGCCGCCCTGGCCGAGGTCGATCGCGACCGCCACGACCTCACGGCCGGTCTCCTTGCCGATCCAGCTGATCGCCACCGAGGTGTCCAGACCGCCGGAATACGCCAGGATGACGCGTTCAGACATTCACCAATCTCCTTTATTTCAGCTCTTCTAAAGCGGCGGCCAGCTCGGCGCCCTTCATCGGGTCGCGGGCAGCCACGAAGACCGTGTCGTCACCGGCGATGGTGCCGACGACGTACGGTAGCGCCGCGCGGTCGATCGCGGACGCCAAATAGTTCGCCCCGCCGGGTGGGGTGCGCAACACCGCGAGGTTTGCGCTGGAGTCGACGGACACCAGCAGCTCGCTGAGGAGCCGCGACAGCCGCGCCGTGCCGCCGGACACGCCGCGGACCGGGCTGCCGTCCTCGGGCACGACGTAGACGCCGACGCCGCCGTCGGCGCCGCGCAGTTTGACCGCGCCGAGCTCCTCGAGGTCACGCGACAGCGTGGCCTGGGTGACCTCGATGCCCTCGTCGGCCAGCAGCGCGGCCAGCTCGCCCTGGCTGCGCACCGCCTCCGACGACAGGATCGCCACGATGCGGTCCTGTCGCCCGACGCGGGTGGTCTCGCTCTGCTTCGTCGTCATCGAGCTCGTTCCAGCAGCCACACCAGCAGCGCCTTCTGCGCGTGCAGCCGGTTTTCGGCCTCGTCCCAGACCACGCTGGCCGGGCCGTCCATCACCTCGTCGGTGATCTCGTCGTTCCGGTGCGCCGGAAGGCAATGCAGCACAATCGCTTCCGGGTCGGCCAGGTCCACCAGCCGGGTGTTGATCTGGAACGGACGGAACGGCTTCACCCGGTCCAGCCCGTCGTCTTCCTGCCCCATCGACGTCCACGTGTCGGTCACCAGAACGTCGGCGCCCGCGGCGGCTTTGTCGGCGTCGGCGGTCACGGTCACCGAGGCGCCGGTGTCCTGGGCGCGCCTTTCCGCCGCGGCGATGACCCCCCGGTCGGGTGCGAAGCCCTCGGGTGCGGCGACGGTGACGTGCATGCCGGCGGTGACGCCGCCGAGCAACAGCGAATGGGCCATGTTGTTGGCGCCGTCACCGAAGTAGGACATCCGCAGGCCGTTCAGCGCGCCCTTGCGTTCGGCGATGGTCTGCAGATCGGCCAGCACCTGGCACGGGTGAAACAAGTCGGACAGCGCGTTGACCACCGGCACCGAGGCGGTCTCGGCCATGGCCTCCAGCCGGTCTTGTCCGAACGTCCGCCACACGATGGCCTCGACGTAGCGGGACAGCACGTTCGCCGTGTCCTGCAGGGTCTCACTGCGGCCCAGCTGGGTGTTGCCGCTGTCGACGACGACGGCGTGCCCGCCGAGCTGGGCGATGCCGACCTCGAAGGAGAACCGGGTGCGGGTGGAGTTCTTGTCGAACAGCACCGCTACCCCGCGCGGGCCCTCCAGGGGACGGCGGCTGAACGGGTCCTTCTTCAGCTCGGCGGCCAGCTGCAGGACGTCGGCCTGTTCGGCCGGCGAGAGGTCGTCGTCGCGGAGGAAGTGCTTGATCATGCCTGGGCTCCGACCGTGTCCAGGATCCCGGGCAACGCGGCGATGAAGCTGTCGATCTGGGCTTCGGTGATGATGAGCGGCGGCGCCAACCGCAGCACGTCGGGCGTAGGCGCGTTGATCAGGAAGCCGGCGTCGCGCGCGGCCGCCTCGACGTCCTTGGCGTGCGGCGCGGTGAGCACCACACCCCACAGCAGCCCGCGGCCGCGCACGTGGTCGATCAGCGGATGGTGCAGCGACTCGATGCCGTGGCGAACCGACTTGCCCAGCACCTCCGCATGCCGCACCAGGTCGTCGGCGGCCAGCGTCCGCACGACAGCCAGCGCCGCCGCGGTGCACACCGGGTTGCCGCCGAAGGTGCTGCCGTGCAGGCCCGGGGTGAGCAGGTCGGCCGCCGGCCCGACGGCCAGCACCGCGCCGATCGGCAGTCCGCCGCCGAGTCCCTTGGCCAGCGTCACCACGTCCGGGGTGATGCCGTCGTGCTGGTGGGCGTAAAAGGCGCCCGTGCGGCCGATTCCGGTCTGCACCTCGTCGAGCACCAGCAGCGCGCCGTGCCTGGCGGTGATCTCGCGGGCAGCGGCGAGGTAGCCCTCGGGCGGGACGACGACGCCGCTTTCACCCATGATCGGTTCCAGGAACACCGCGGCGGTGTCGTCGCCGACGGCGGCGGCCAGCGCGTCGGTGTCGCCGTACGGCACGTGGCTGACGTGACCGGGAAGCGGCGCGAACGGCGCCTGCTTGGCCGGCTGGCCGGTCAGCGCCAGCGACCCCATCGTCCGGCCGTGGAAACCTTCCTGTGCGGCAACGAGTTTGGTGCGTCCGGTGAGCCGGGACAGCTTGAACGCCAGCTCGTTGGCCTCGGTGCCGGAGTTGCAGAAGAACACCCGGGTCTGCGTGTCGGCGCCCAGCAGGGCGACGAGTTCCTCGGCCAGCGCGAGACTGGGCTCGGTGGCATAGAAGTTGGACGTGTGGCCCAGCGTCGAAATCTGTTGTGTCACCGCCTCGATCACGGCCGGGTGGCGATGGCCGAGGACGTTGACCGCGATGCCGCCGAGCAGGTCCAGGTAGGTCTTGCCGTCGACGTCGGTGACCACCGCGCCGTCGCCGCTGGCCAACGCGACCGCGGGGGTGCCGTAGTTGTTCATCATCACGGCTTCCCAGCGCTGCTTCATGGTGTCCGTGTGGCTCACGATCGCCGATCCCCCTTCCCGAGTGTCACGCCAGCGCAACTGCCGGCGCCGACAGTCACGCTGGCGTGACGCTCGGCGACGGCAACGGCGCGCGCGTTCATGCGCGCACCACCTTCGTCCCGGTGCCCGCGTCGGTGAACAGCTCCACCAGCACGCAGTGCTTGACTCGGCCGTCGATGACGTGCGCGCTGGGCACGCCCGCCGTCACCGCTCGCAGACAGGCCTCGACCTTGGGAATCATGCCCGCCTCCAGGGTGGGTAGCAGTTGCGCCAGTGTGGCGGTGTCGATTTCGCTGACCAATGAATCGCGGTCAGGCCAGCTGGTGTAGAGGCCTTCGACATCGGTGAGCATCAGCAGCTTTTCGGCGCCCAGGGCTTCGGCCAGCGCCGCCGCGGCGGTGTCGGCGTTGATGTTGTGCACCACACCCTCGACATCCGGCGCGAGCGTGGAGACCACCGGAATGCGGCGAGCCGCAATCAGATCCAGCACCGCGGCGGTGTTGACCCGGTCGACGTCTCCGACGAGGCCGATGTCGGTGGCCACGCCGTCGACCGTGACGCTGCGGCGCACCGCGGTGAACAATTGCGCGTCTTCGCCGGTGAGGCCGACGGCGTACGGGCCGTGGGTGTTGATCAGGTTGACCAGTTCGCGGCCCACCTGCCCGAAGAGCACCATCCGCGCCACGTCGAGCACTTCCGGTGTGGTGACCCGGAATCCGCCCTTGAAGTCACCCTTGTCGATGCCCAGGCGGCGCAGCATGGCGGTGATCTGCGGTCCGCCGCCGTGCACGACGACGGGGTGCACGCCGCAGTTGCGCAGGAACGCCATGTCGGCGGCGAACGCCGCCCGCAGCGGCTCCTCGGTCATGGCGTTGCCGCCGTACTTGATGACGACGATCTTGCCGTGCAGCTGCTTGAGCCAGGGCAGGGCTTCGGCCAACACCTCGGCCTTGACCTGGGTTGACAGCGCGTCGGTGCTCGTCATGAGCTGTACGCCGAGTTCTCTTCGACGTACGCGTGCGACAGGTCGGTGGTCCGGATCGCGGCTTCAGCGTCGCCGACCCGCAGGTCGACGGTGATCGCGATGTCGGGCCCCGAGAGGTCCACGTCCCGCGCGCCGGGCGCCCCCACCCCGTTGATACATACCGGGGAGCCGTTGAACGACACCGTGATTCGGTCGGGTTCGAGGGTGACCCCGGGGGCCAGGCCGACGGCCGCGAGCACCCGCCCCCAGTTGGGATCCGAGCCGAACAGTGCGGTCTTGACCAGGCTGTCGCGCGCGATCGCGCGGGCGGCCGAAACCGCCTGCTCCTCGGACGCGGCCCCGGTCACCGTCACGACGACGCGTTTGGTGACACCCTCGGCGTCGGCCTGCAGTTGCGTGCACAGGTCGTCGCAGACCCGCAGCACCGCGTCGTCGAGATCGTCCTGCGGCGGCGCGATCCCGCTGGCGCCCGATGCCAGCAACAGCACCGTGTCGTTGGTCGAACAGCAGCCGTCGATGTCCAGCCTGTCGAACGTGCGCGCGGCGGCGCGGCGCAAGGCCTGATCGAGCGCCGCCCGATCGGCGACCGCGTCGGTGGTCAGCACACACAGCATGGTGGCCAATGACGGCGCCAGCATGCCCGCGCCCTTGGCCATGCCCCCGACCGTCCACTTGTTGCGATGATGCAGCGCAACCTGTTTGGGCACGGTATCGGTCGTCATGATGGCGTGGGCGGCATCATCACCGCCGTTCAGCCCGCCGGCCATCTCGCGCACAATCTCAGTGACGCCGGCCAGCACCTTGTCCATCGGCAGCCGGTCACCGATCAGCCCGGTGGAGCAGACGGCGACCTCGACGGCCCCGGTCTCGGTTCCCCATGCCGATAGCGCGGCTGCGACGGCCTCGGCGGTGGCGTGCGTGTCCTGGAAGCCGGCGGGCCCGGTGCACGCATTGGCGCCGCCGGAGTTGAGGATCACCGCGCGCAGCTGCCCGGTGGTCAGCACCTGCTGCGACCAGAGCACCGGCGCGGCCTTGACGTTGTTGCGGGTGAACACGGCGGCCGCGGCGTAGTCGGGTCCCTCGTTGAACACCAGCGCGAGATCCCGCTTCCCCGACGCCTTGATGCCGGCCGCGATGCCCGCGGCGCGAAATCCGGCCGGCGCGGTCACGCCCTGCGCGCGCAACAGCCTTGTCTCACCGTCATTTTCGGTCACGGCGCCACCCCCACCACCGAAAGGCCTTCGCCCTCCGGCCAGCCCAGCGCGAGGTTCATCGACTGCACCGCGGCGCCGCCGGTGCCCTTGACCAGGTTGTCGATCGCAGCGATCGCGACGAACGTTTCGGCGGCCTCGTCCACCGCGACGGCGATGTGCGCCGCGTTGCTGCCGATCACCGACCCCGTACGGGGCAGCTGCCCCTCGGGCATCAGGTAGATGAAAGGCTCTGCGTCATAAGCCTTTTCGTAGGCCGCCCGCAGCTGCGACAGGGACGTTTGGGGCGCGCGGGTGCGCGCCGTGCAGGTGGCCAGGATGCCGCGCGAGGTCGGGATGAGCACCGGGGTGAACGACACGGTGACGTCGCGGCTGGTGACGGCGCGCAGCCCCTGCGCGATCTCGGGCGTGTGCCGATGGGCACCGGCGATGTTGTAGGCCCGCGCCGAACCGATGACCTCGGAGCCCAGCAGGTCGGTCTTGGCCGCGCGACCGGCGCCGGAGGTGCCGCTGACGGCAACAACGGTCACCGCGGGTTCGATGAGGTCCTCGGCGACCGCGGGCAGCAGCGCCAGCAGCGCCGCGGTCGGATAGCAGCCGGGAACGGCGATGCGGCGCGCCCCTTGCAGTTGCTCGCGGGCACCGGGCAATTCCGGCAGCCCGTAGGGCCAGCTGCCCGCGTGCGGGGACCCGTAGAAGTGTTCCCACGCGGCGGCGTCGGTGAGCCGGAAGTCCGCACCGCAGTCGATGATCAGCGTGTCCGGGCCGAGCTGTTCGGCCAGCGCCGCCGAATGCCCGTGCGGCAGCGCCAGAAAGACGACGTCGTGGCCCGCGAGCACGGCGAGCTCGGTGGGTTCCAGCGTGCGCTGGGCCAGCGGCGTCAGGTGCGGATGATGCTCCCTCAGCGGGCTGCCCGCGCTGCCCGCGGCAGTCAGCGCGCCGATGGCGAGCCGGCCAGCGGCATAGGCCGGATGCCCGAGCAGCAACCGCAGGATTTCCCCGCCGGCATAGCCGCTGGCGCCGGCAACCGCCACCCTTGTTACGTCGGCCATTCCGACGATTCTGCATGGTTATGCAGAGGTTTGCAAATCCATTCTCCGGTTGGTCAGCGAGTGTTCAGGCACCGATCGCTTTCGCGAGTTGCTCGGGCACATACGTCATGAGTGCGGGCACCAGGCCGCTGATCGGCGTCCCGCCGACGGTGGCCGTGGCGGTGAGCGGGATGTTCCCAATCATCACCGTCACCGATGCCTGGTATGGGGTGACCGGCACGAGCAGCCCGTCCAGGGGCAGGTCGATGGTCACCGGGTAGCCGCCCGCATTGAATGAGATCGGCGCGATCGTCTGGCCGTTCAGCAGCCCGTTGGCGATGACCGCCGGCGCGTCGACGAGCGCGTCGAAGGCACCGGCGAAGTCCCCCGACTCCAATGCGGTGGTGAACGCCGTCGCGCTGACACCCGCCGCGTGCAGCGCGTTAACCGGTCCGCCCGCCGTCTCGAGCAACAGCGATATCGGCATGCCGAAATGGGCGTTGAGGAACAAGCCGACCGCGGGCGGGAAGATCCGGATGGCGAGCCCGGCGTTGGCGACGATGGAGGTGTCGGTGATCGTTTCGATGCCGTTGGTGACATGCTGCGCCATCTGCGCGGCGACGGAACCCGGGACCAAGAAGTTGGTGAAGTTCTGCGCCATCTCCCCGGGTATCGCGAGGATGGGCAACAGGTCGCCCAGCGTGCCCGCCGGCGTCACGACCGCGGTGAAATTGGTGATAGGACCGGAGGTGACGGTGGAGAAGCCGGTGAAGAAGAGGTTGACGAAAGCATCCTTCAGGGTGCTCACTGCACCGCTGATGTTCCCCGCAAACAGGTCCTGGAGCGCCGAGGAGAACGCCGCCGGCAATGCTTCGAGGCCGACGGTGAAATCGTGCGCGGCGTTCGAAAGCGCCATTCCGATCGTGTTGACGTACCCGAGCTGGTTGTTGATGACCTGCTCGACGAATGCCACGGGGTTAAAGGCCGCCAGTCGGTCGAGGAACGCCTGAATGGCGATCGGCACACTTTCGGGGAAGTTCAGCACGAAATTGTCGATGGCCGTGAAGATCTGCTGGGCGTAGGCCTGCTGGTTGGCGAGGAATTGGTGCAGCAACGGCGCCGGGTTCGCGGCGATGACCGCGCGCAGCGCTTGCAGGTTGGCGCTCGTGTTGGCGAACAGTTCCTGGTACGGACCACTGCTTTCGGCCGCGCCGCGCAGCAGCGCCGGCGCCGCTAAACCACGCAGGGCCTTCAAGCCGGCCGGCACCCCGGCCGCTACCTGCTGGACGTTGCCGATCTCGGCGCTCAGGTACGCGTCGGCGCTGGACTGCAACGACCGCACGAATTGGCCGTGAAACGCCGATGCCTGAGCGCTGAGGGAGTGGAATTGCTGGGCATGTGATCCGAACAGCGACGCAACTGCGACGGACACCTCGTCCTGGGCCGCGGCGACGATGCCGGCGGTCGGCGGCGCCGCGGTGGCGGTCGCCGCGCCCAGCGTCGAGCGAAGATTGTCCAGGTCCCCCGCGGCCGACTCGACCAGTTCTGGCACCGTGCTGACGAAAGACATACCTTCCCCCTTCGACTGATTGCGACGGTCAACCCGATGATCACCGAAGAACTCGAGCGTAAATTAATGCGGCATTAATGCGCGCGAAATCGGGGGTTTCGCTCAAAAGTGTTGAAGAATAAAGTGTTAGGCGCGCAAAACAGCGCCGACGGTGTCGGCTGCCTGCCGCACCGCGGCGTCGCGTGCCGCGCTGGCGTCGTCTTCGGTCAGCGTGCGATCCGGGGCGCGGAAGCGCAGTGCGAACGTCAGCGATTTGCGGTCCTCGCCGATCTGCGGACCGGTGAAAATGTCGAACAGTTGAATGTCCTCGAGCAACTCGCCGGCACCCTCGCGCACGGCATCGGCCACCGCCTGCGCGGGCACATCCGCCGACACCACCAGGCTGACGTCCTGGAACACCGCGGGGAACGGCGACACCCGGGGCGCCGGCAGGGCCGCGCCGACGGGAATCGCGTGCAGGTTCAGCTCCAGCGCACAGCTGCCCTTCGGTAGGCCGGAGCGTTCGATCACCGCGGGGTGCAACTGCCCCGCATGGCCGACAACAGTTCCCGCGACCAGTACTTCGGCGCACCGACCCGGGTGCCATGGCAAATATTGCGCCGCGCGCAGCGTCACGTCGACTCCACTGGCGCGCGCGATGATTCGCACGGCCTCGAAGGCATCAGCGGCCTCGGCGCGGCGCCCGGGACCCCAGGGGCCGCGGGGTTCGCGCAATCCGGCCAGCACCGCGGCCACGTGTTGCGGCTGCCGCGGCAGCGACGCATCCAGTGTGGCGACTTCTTCGTCGGTCGGCCGCCGATGGACCGGGATGAGCCCGACCGCGCGCGTCTGCTCCGTTGGCCGCACCACCTGTGCCAGCGCAAACAACGCGGCATCGACGAGGCCGCGGGATACGTTGCGCCCCAAGGCTTCCAGCAGTGCGGGCAGCAATGTGGTGGCCAGTTGCGGACGATCGGCCTCCAAGGGGTTGAGCACCCGCGTCGTTACGCGTCGCGGGTCGTCGGCCGGCAGTCCCCACAGGTCGAACACCCCGGCGGGCAGAAACGGTGTCGGCAGGATCTCGACGTAGCCCGACTGCGCCAGCGCCTTGCCGATCGCCCGGTTGCGCTTCTGCGCCGCGGTGAGGCCGGCACCCGCGGGAGCCAGCGGAAGTACCGACGGGACCAGCTCGAGGCCTTCCAGGCGCAGCACTTCCTCGACCAGATCGGCGGCCTGCAGCAGGTCGGGCCGCCAGCTCGGCGGCGTGACGAGCAGCGTGTCGCCATCCTCGATCACGCCGGCCCCGACCTGGGTCAGCCGCTTGGCGGCCGCGCCGGGCGCGTACGCCACCCCGGCGACGCGGTCCGGCAGATCGGTCGCCATCCGGATCTCGGGGAGCGACCAGTCGTCCCGCGGCGGATCCCCCCGCCAGTCGGTCAGCGTGGGTGCGACCGCCCCGCCGGCGATGTCGGCGAGCAGGGCGGCGCAGCGGTCCAGGGCGGCGACCGACACGGCCGGGTCCACCGAGCGCTCGTAGCGGCGCGCCGCCTCGCTGGGCAGGTGCAGCCGGCGCTGGGTGCGCGACACCGCCGCCGCGTCCCACACCGCGGCCTCCAGCAGCACGTCGGTGGAATCGGCGCGGACCTCGGTGCTTGCGGCGCCCATCACGCCGCCGATCGCGGTGGTCGCGACGTCGTCGACGATCAGGACATCGGCGGGGTCGAGCTTGCGCTCGATGTCGTCGAGGGTGACGACGGTCTCGCCCGGACGGGCGAAGCGCACCGTGAAGGCCCCGGTGATGCGGTTGCGGTCGTGGGCGTGCATGGGGTGCCCCAGTTCGAGCATCACGTAGTTGGTCACGTCCACGGCCGGAGACGTGGCGCGGATCCCGGACAGCAGCAGCCTGCGCTGCAGCCACCACGGCGACACCGCGCCGGGGTCGATCCCGGTGACCGGGCGCAGCGCGAAGCGCCGCACACCCGTGCCGGGGTCCACCGTCAGGGGCCACGCCTGGCCTTCCACCGGGAGCGGCTTGATGACCTGATCGGATGCCGGGTCGACGAAGTCCAGGTCGTAGGCGCAGGCGATCTCGCGGGCCAGGCCGCGCACCGACATGCAGTAGCCACGGTCGGGCGTGATCGCCAGATGGAACACCACATCGCCGAGCCCGATCACGGCTGCGCCGTCGGCGCCGGGTTCGGCAGTCCCCGGCGGCAGCACCAGGATCCCGGAATGGTCTGTGCTCAAGCCGAGTTCGGCCGCCGAGCAGATCATCCCGTCGGAGGTGCGCCCGTAGGTCTTTCGCGACGCGATCGCGAAGCCGCCGGGCAGGGTGGACCCGGGCAGCGCCACCACGACCAGGTCACCGACCGCGAAATTAGTTGCACCGCAGACAATTTCGCGGTCCTGGGGTTCACCGACGTCGACGCGGCAGGCCCTGATCGGCTTCTTGAAACCGGTGAGCTCCTCGATCTCGGCCACCCGCCCCACCACCAGCGGGCCGTCGACGGGACCGAGCGTGACCACCTCTTCGACCTCGTGGCCGATGCGCACCAGCGCCTGCCCGACCTCGTCGGGCCCGGCGTCCCAGCCCGGCGCGCCGGCCGAGATCACTTCGCGCAGCCAGCTGTAGGGAAGGCGCATCAGAACCCCACCCCGAACGGCCGGGAGAAGCGGACGTCGCCCTCGACCATGTCGCGCATGTCGGGAATGCCGTTGCGGAACTGCAGGGTTCGCTCCAGACCCATCCCGAATGCGAAGCCGGAGTAGATCTCCGGGTCAATTCCCGCGGCCCGCAACACGTTTGGGTGCACCATGCCGCAGCCGCCCCACTCCACCCAGTCGGCGCCGCCCTTCTTGTTGGCGAACCACACGTCGACCTCGGCGGAGGGTTCGGTGAACGGGAAGAAGTGCGGCCGGATCCGGGTGCGCGCCAGCGGCCCGAACTCGGCCCGCGCGAAGGCGTCCAGTGTTCCGCGCAGGTGCGCCATCGACAGGCCGCGATCCACGGCCAGGCCCTCGACCTGGTGGAAGACCGGTGTGTGGGTGGCGTCGAGTTCGTCGGTGCGGAAGGTGCGGCCAATCGAGATGATGTAGACCGGCAGTTCGCGTTCGAGCAAGGTACGCACCTGCACCGGCGACGTGTGCGTGCGCAGCAACTGCCGAGACCCCTCCGGCGCGATGTAGAAGGTGTCCTGCTCGCTGCGCGCCGGGTGGTCGGGCGGAAAGTTGAGGGCGTCGAAGTTGAACTGCTCGGTCTCCACCTCGGGCCCCTCGGCCAGCTCCCAGCCCATCGCGATGAAGGTGTCGGCGACGTGCTCGGCCAAGATCGTTATCGGGTGCCGGGCACCGGTCGGCTGGCGGGTCGACGGCAGCGTGACGTCGATGCGTTCGGCGACCAGCACCGCCATGTCGCGCTCCTCGCGCAGCAACGCCAGCCGTTCGTCGTAGCCGCGCTGGACCTCGGTGCGGGCGGCGTTGACGCGCTTGCCGGCGTCCGCGCGGTCTTCCTTGGGGAGGGTGGCCAGCGCTTGTCGCGCCAGCGCCAGCGGCGAGCGGTCACCGAGCTGCTCGGTCTTGACGCGCGCCAGGGTGTCGAGATCGTTCGCAAGGGTGATGGCCTGCTCGGCGGCGCTGACCGCCTGAGCCAGCGCTTCCGGCGACAGGTCGGGTTGATCACCCACGCGGCGACACTCTCCTAGCTGACCGGATTGCGCGCGCACTGATGTGGCGCAAGTGCCGATAATAAGTGATCAGGTGTCCGTCGCTTGACGCGACGCTTAGCCGGCCGGTACTGGTTGCGCGGCGACGCGGTCGGCCGGCGTCGGCGTCGATGGCGTCGTGCGCGCCCTGGCCAGCCGGACGAGGTAGTGCACCGCCACCGCACCCAGCAGGCCGAACACGGGAGCGGCGGCCATCGTCGCCCAATGGTGGGCCAGCACCAGGAAACCGAATCCCGACGAGGCCACCAGCATGCCCAGGCGCACCGGCGTCCAGTGGATCGGCCCGCGGAACTGGGCGGACACCAACACCCCGAGGATCACGGCGACGGTGTGCCCCGCGTCGGTGAAATCGCCACCGACGATGGCGGCGGCCATGGCCGCGAACACCCACCAGCCGACCCACGCCGGCCGCCAGCCCCGCGGAATCGCCGCGGTCAGCGCTCCGAGCACCGCGAGGGCGCCGTAGCTCATCCCGACGTCACTGGCCCGGGTGATCGACCACGGCAGCCAGCCGAACTCCACGGCAGCCGCCAGGGCTCCGACCACCACGAGGGTCGCGCCGATGTGACCCACAGCAAACGCCACCATCAGCCGGATGCTTTGTAAATGCAGCTCCGCAAGCACCAGCAGGCACGTCAGGAACGGCATCCAGAAGTAGAGCGGGCCGGCGTCGACGACGAAGGCGCTGCCCAGCAAGGTGCCCAGGTGTCCGTGCGCCAGGTTGTGCAGATTCGTGCTGGCATGCTGAATGACCAGCTCACGGGTGTGCGCGTCGACCGAGAGGAACGCAAAGCTGACCGCGGCGAGAATCGCCACATAGCCCACGGTGAAGCGGACCCGCGCTACCCGGGACAAAAGTTGGTAAATCATTGCCTTCCACTATGCCCGCGCATTTGTTTCAGCCGTTTCAACGTCAGGTAAGAACTCTCTGCGACTGCGGAGCCGGTATATCGCCATGTCCGGCGGGATGCCGGTGAGTTTGCTGGCGAACACGGGTTTGCGGGCGCGCTTGGCGACCACGCCCAGCGCGTCCAGTTCGCTCTGGGGTATCAGGTCCAGCGTCGTGCTGGACACCATGACGCCGCCTTTGGTGGCGCGCTCCATCACCCGTGCGGCGATGTTGACGTCGACACCGAGCCAATCGGCGGCTAGCCGCTGCGGCCGACCGGTGTGGATACCCACCCGCATACGGGGGGTATACCCTTGCACCTCAACCGCTTTCATCTCCTTGCGGGCGGCCAGCACAGCCTTGACGGCGACCGTCGGATCACGGAAAACCGCCATAATCCCGTCGCCCAGGCGTTTGACGATGTGCCCGCCGGCGTCCAGCAACGGCGGCTCGACGGCGCGCGCCACCTGACGCAGCAACGCCAGCGCCGCGTCGTCCCCGACCTCCAGCGACCAGGTCGAGAAGCCGACCAGGTCGGTGAACACCAGCGTCACCTCTGGATTTGCTGGCTGCCGTGAAACCGCCTCGGTGAGCGCCTGCCACACCTGCAGCACACTCAGGCTGACCTCGCGCGATGCCCCGTTACGGTCGCCCAGCAGCCGGTCGGCGGCCCGGGCCGCCGCACGCGGTCCGCCTTCACCGGCCGTCGACAGCGGGTCGCCGAATTCCGGATCTCCGGGCAACAGCCGCCGTGCCCGGCGGAGGAACGCCACGACGCCCGGACTCTGGTTGGTAGTGCGCAACCACCGTGCGGCGCCGTGCACCGCGGACCGGCGCGGCGCAGTTGAACTGGGGGCTTGGGATTCCTGGAGCTCGGCCTCCTGGTCGCGAGGCCCACCTTCCACTCCGCAAGGGTAGGTCGTTTGTGCTGAACCAGGCAACGACGCCCGCTGTGTCGCATCTCGCACGCGGCGGCGCTACGACGGGACGGTCACACTTGATCTTTGGGAGCGTTTTGCGGGCCCGGGCTGAGGAGCCCCGCCACGGGGACGTTGACCCCTGACCCCACCGGTGTGGCGGGCTCTGCGAGGAACGCCTTCACGGCGTTGCCGGGAGTGTGGGACAGCGAACTGACGGCGGCCACCGCACGCGCGCCGGACAGCACGTTGCCGAGTGCCGCGCCGCTGCCTTGCAGCGCGGTCGCCGTGGCCAGGTACGGGCCTATCGCGTCCACTCCGAGCGCGATCCCCGAGGGCACGGCCAGCGATCCCGAGGCGAGCGCGGCCGCTCCCGTCGCGAGGCCCGCCGTCCCGGTCAGCGCCTGCTTGACCGGACCCAACGGACTTTCCGGCCGCGAGCCGAACGGCTCGACCTCGCCGGTGCCGACGGGCGCAACGCCACCGGCGACGAGGGCGGGACCACCGGTCGCGCCGAGTCCACCCGCGTTTCCGGTCGCGGTGCCCAGCAGTGAGTGGCCCAACAGCGCCTGTCCGGGCGTCGCCACGGCGCTGAGCAGACTTTGCTCGGCGTTGGCGGCCTCGGTCGTCAGGTACTGGCCCGCACTGGAGCTCAGCGCCCCCACGAACTGCGCGTGAAAGTCGGCGACCTGGGCGCTGACGGTCTGGTATTCGAGTGCGTGCGTGCCGAGTACCGCCGTGATGGCGGCCGACACCTGATCCATCGCGGGAGGGGCAATCCCGGTGGTCGGGGGGCCCGCGGCCGCATTGGCCGCGCTGAGCGCGGAGCGAATGCCGTCCAGATCACCGGCCGACGAGGAGACCGTCTCAGGCGCGACGTTCACAAATGACACAGCCGTCTCCTTCGACTGACACCTGATAACGCTGCGAGGAGCAGAAGTCTACTGGTGAGTAGCGGCGTTGTGGTTGAAATCGATTCGGCGCTGACGGAATCCATAGGAAACCGCCTGATCACGTGCCTGCGTCGCCGGTGTGGACACTCGATAACAGCATCGCGGACCTGAGCCGAATTCGTAGACAACGTGCGTTGTCAAGTTTTATCGTGAGCCCAATCAGGAGTAGGGGGCCGCGATGACTGCTACCGAAACATCAGAGACGTTCGCCGATCCGCTGGGCCCGAATTCACTGACCTGGAAGTATTTCGGCGACCTGCGCACCGGGATGATGGGCGTGTGGATCGGCGCGATCCAGAACATGTATCCGGAGTTGGGCGCCGGTGTCGAGGAACATTCGATCCTGCTGCGCGAACCGTTGCAGCGCGTGGCGCGCTCCGTCTACCCGATCATGGGCGTGGTCTACGACGGCGACCGTGCCGCCGACACCGGCCAGCAGATCAAGAGCTACCACCGCACCATCAAAGGCGTCGACGCCGAGGGACGTCGGTACCACGCCCTCAATCCGGAGACGTTCTACTGGGCGCACGCGACGTTCTTCATGCTCGTCATCAAAGTCGCCGAGTACTTCTGCGGAGGATTGACCGAGGCCGAGAAGCGTCAGCTCTTCGACGAACACGTGCAGTGGTACCGGATGTACGGGATGAGCATGCGGCCGGTGCCCAAGTCCTGGGAGGACTTCCAGGGCTACTGGGAGCGGGTCGGCCGCGACGAGCTGGAGATCAACCAGGCGACCCTGGACATCCTCCAGATGCGGATTCCCAAGCCGAAGTTCGTCCTCATGCCCACACCGGTCTGGGACCAGATATTCAAGCCGCTGGTGGCCGGGCAGCGCTGGATCGCGGCGGGCCTGTTCGAGCCGGCGGTCCGGGAGAAGGCGGGCATGCGCTGGACGCCCGGCGACGAGATCATGCTGCGGGTGTTCGGAAAGCTGGTGGAGCTGGCGTTCGTGGCGGTTCCCGACGAGATCCGGCTGCACCCGCGCGCGCTGGCCGCGTATCGGCGCGCGGAGGGACGGATCCGCAGCGACGCCCCGCTGGTCGAGGCGCCGGCGTTCATGGGGCCGCCGCGCGACCGTCGCGGGCTGCCGATGCACTACTTCCCGCCGCGCCAGCACCCCGCCTTCGAACCCGCCCGGGTGCTGATGGAGCGTGCGGGGTCGCTGGTGCACGGCACGCTCTCGATCGCGGGGCTGCGTCGTCCGGGCGGGCGGCCCAGAAAACACAGCAAGACAGCCGCCTGAGATTACGCTCGCGGGCCGTCGAGCGCCCGCGCGCTCTGATACAGACAGATCGCGGCGGCCGAGGCCACGTTCAGGCTCTCGGCACCGCCCGACATCGGGATGCGCACCCGATGGTCCGCGCCGGCGGCGATGTCGGCCGACAAGCCATGTGATTCCGGCCCGAACAACCAGGCGGTCGGACGCGCGAGATCCGCGTCGTCCAAGGACGTTTCGCCGTCCACCGTCGTCGCCAGGACTTGCAGCCCGGCACCGCGCAGCGCCTCGACGACGGCGTGCGCGTCGGGCGCCACCACGACCGGGATCGAGAAGATGCTGCCCGCCGAAGCCCGCAGGCATTTGCCGTTGTAGGGGTCGACGCTGTGCCCGCCCAGGATCACCGCCCCCGCCCCCATCGCGTCGGCGATGCGAATGACGGTGCCCGCGTTGCCCGGCTCCCCGATCTCGACGGGGACCGCAACCAGCCGCGGGGCGCCCGCCAGCACCCCCTCCAGCTCGACCGACGGCATGTCGCACTCGGCGACCAGCCCGGCCGGAGTGACGGTGTCGGAGAGCGCTTTCGCGGCGCGGTCGGTGACGACGTGAACCGGCCAGTCGGCGGGGCCCAGGAATGCCGAGTACCGCGCGGCAGCCGACTCGGTGACGAACACATCGCGCACCAACCCGCGCGCCGAAGCGGCCTCAACGAGGTTGAGGCCTTCGGCGAGGAATCTGCCGGAGCGCCGCCGGGCCACGTGACGATGCAGTTTGACGGCAGCGACCACCCGGGCCGAGCGTTCGGTGAGCATGCGTAGCCCAGAAGCCAGCCCGGAGCTTAGGCGGCCTCTCCGCTGGGCGCGTTCACGTCCGCGGGCAGCGCCGCCCGCGCGACCTCGACGAGCGCGGTGAACGCCGCCGGGTCGGTGATCGCGATGTCGGAGAGGTTCTTGCGGTCCACCTCGACGCCCGCGGCCTTGAGGCCCTGGATCAGCCGGTTGTAGGTGATGTCGTTCGCGCGCGCGGCCGCGTTGATCCGCGAGATCCACAGCTTGCGGAATTCGCCCTTGCGCGCCCGACGGTCACGGAAGGCGTAATTCAGCGAATGCAGCTGCTGCTCTTTGGCCTTGCGATAGAGCCGGGACCGCTGGCCGCGATAGCCCTTCGACGCCTTCAGGACGGTACGCCTCTTCTTGTGGGCGTTTACTGCCCGCTTCACGCGTGCCATGGATGTTCCTACTTCCGTTCGTACGTAATTGGTCTGGTCAGCCGTTCAGCATCGCGTTGACACGCTTGGTGTCATTGGCCGCGACGGTGGTGCGGCCGTCGAGCCGCCGGGTGCGCTTGGTCGCCTTGTGCTCGAGCAGGTGCCGACGGTTGGCTTTCTGGCGGACGATCTTGCCGGTGCCGGTGCGCCGGAACCGCTTCGAAGCCCCGCTGTGGGTCTTGGCCTTGGGCATGTTTCCTCTACTTCTGTCTGGACGTTCTGCTAGCTCGGGTCAGTTGGGTGTGGCGCTCGTGTCGTCGGTCGCGTCCGAATCCGGTTCCACTTCACCGGCTTCCAAAGGCTCGTGCCCCTCCGGATGCCGCGCCCTGGCACGAGTCTTCGCGCCGCGGTGTGGTGCCAGCACCATCGTCATGTTGCGTCCGTCTTGTTTGGCCGAGGTCTCGACGAAGCCGTAGTCGGCGACATCGGCCCCCAGCCGCTGCAACAATCGATAGCCCAGCTCGGGCCGCGACTGCTCACGTCCGCGGAACATGATGGTGACCTTGACCTTCGACCCTGCTTCCAGGAAGCGGACCACGTGCCCCTTCTTGGTCTCGTAGTCGTGGTCGTCGATCTTCGGTCGCAACTTCTGTTCCTTGACGACGGTCTGCTGTTGATTGCGGCGGGACTCGCGCGCCTTCTGCGCCGCCTCGTATTTGTACTTGCCGTAGTCCATGATCTTGCAGACCGGAGGTCTGGCGTTGGGGGCTACTTCGACAAGGTCGAGATCGGCGTCCGCGGCGACGCGGAGTGCGTCTTCGATACGCACGATGCCTACCTGTTCTCCCCCTGGGCCGATCAATCGGACTTCAGGTACGCGGATGCGCTCGTTGACGCGGGTCTCAGTGCTGATGGGGCCTCCCTCGTTTGGCTTCTGGTCACGACCAGAGCTCGGGGCCCGTCAGGATTCAGCGGTGAAACACCACGCCATCAGCAAAAAAGCCCTGCCGAGCAGGGCCCAATGCCGACCGATCGCGACTTGAAGCTACTCAAGCCGCCCGCGCCACGCGCAGGACAGGCATTGCACAATGCCTGTGACCGGACCGCTTAGCCTTGAGGTGATTTCGTGGCCGGCGGTGGGAGTGGGACTCCACTTACTGTCCCTGACGTTAGCCAGGATGGTCGCGGGGCAGAGTCTACCAGGGATGAGTGGGCTGTCCCGCACTCGCGGAGGCGGAGGAGCCCGAACATATCCTGGGCGTAAGCCACGGGGCCTATCACGCGCGTATCAAAAAGGAGGCTGACGAGTCTTGACCAGTCTTGGCGCTTCGCCCGGTAATTCACGGGTTGAGGGAATATCCTCGCGGTCTGTGGCACTAACAACGCCTACCCAAACCGGCAGCCGTCACCGGTCGAGCTCGCGCCTTCGCTGGGTTCCGGCCGCGGCGGGCTGGATCGTGGGCGTCATCGCCACGCTTTCGCTGCTGGCCAGCATCTCGCCGCTGCTCAGATGGCTGATTCACGAGCCGCGGGAATTCATCAACGCCTACCTGTTCAACTTCCCGGACACCAGTTTCGCCTGGTCATTTGTGCTCGGGTTGCTGGCCGCGGCGCTGACCGCACGCAAGCGGATCGCGTGGCTGCTTTTGCTGGGCAACATGGTCCTGGCCGCGGTGCTGAACATCGCCGATATCGCCGCCGGTGGGAACACCCCGGCCGAGAAGCTCGGGGAAAACCTCGGCTGGATGTTCCACACCGTCGTCGCCGTCCTGCTGGTGGCGAGCTACCGCGAGTTCTGGGCCAAGGTCCGCCGCGCCGCGCTGTTCAAGGCGGCCGCCACGCTGGTCGCCGGTTGGGTGATCGGCATCGGGGTGTGCTGGGGCCTGGTCGCGATGTTCCCGGGTTCGCTCGAACCGCAGGATCGCCTGCTCTACGTGGTCAACCGGGTGATCGGGTTCGCCATCGTGGACCGCGACGTGTTCGTCGGCAAGCCGATGGTCCTGCTCAACGCGGTCATGGGGTTGTTCGGCGCGCTGGCGTTGATCGCGGCGACGATCGTGCTGTTCCAGTCCCAGCGCGCCGACAACGCGCTGACGGGTGAGGACGAGTCGGCCATCCGCGGGTTGCTCGAGCTGTGGGGCAAGAACGACTCACTGGGCTACTTCGCCACCCGCCGCGACAAGTCGGTCGTGTTCGCGCACAGCGGCCGCGCCGCCATCACCTATCGCGTCGAGGTCGGCGTCTGCCTGGCCAGCGGCGACCCGGTGGGCGACCCGCGGGCCTGGCGGCAGGCCGTCGACGCCTGGCTGGGG
Source organism: uncultured Actinomycetota bacterium (assembly GCA_963758775.1). Taxonomy (GTDB): domain Bacteria; phylum Actinomycetota; class Actinomycetes; order Mycobacteriales; family Mycobacteriaceae; genus Mycobacterium. The sequence goes on along the minus strand of CAVWWU010000002.1, from coordinate 454,538 downwards.
TTGTGCCAGACGTACGGCTGGGCACCCGGCGTCATGGGGGCCAGCACGGAAGGGGCCAGGGTTTACCGGGAGGCCGGCCTCAACGCGCTGGAGCTGGGCGATGAGGCGATCCTGCGGTCCACCGACTACAAGCTGTCCGGCCCGGACATGCGGGGGGTGCGCCAGGCGGTCACCCGGGCACGCCGAGCGGGCCTGACGGTGCGCGTCCGCCGGCACCGCGACATCTCCCCCGAAGAAATGACCGAGACCATCCGCCGCGCCGACGCCTGGCGCGACACCCAAACCGAGCGCGGTTTTTCGATGGCGCTCGGCCGCCTCGGCGACCCGGCCGACGGCGACTGCCTGCTGGTGGAGGCGATCGGCCGCAACGACGAAGTCGTCGCGATGCTCTCGCTCGTGCCGTGGGGAACCACCGGGGTTTCGCTGGACCTGATGCGCCGTTCGCCGCAGTCCCCCAACGGCACCATCGAGCTCATGGTCAGCGAACTCGCCCTCACCGGCGAACGCCTTGGCATCAGCCGCATCTCGCTGAACTTCGCGGTGTTCCGGTCCGCCTTCGAGCAGGGCGCCCAGCTCGGCGCCGGACCGATCGCGCGGTTGTGGCGAGGATTTCTGCTGTTCTTCTCGCGGTGGTGGCAGCTGGAAGCGCTGTACCGCTCCAACATGAAATACCAGCCCGAGTGGGTCCCCCGTTACGCGTGCTACGAGGACGCCCGGCTGATTCCGCGGGTGGGGGTCGCCTCGGTGATCGCCGAGGGCTACCTGGTGCTGCCGTTCAGCCGCCGCGACAAGGAGCACACCGGTCATCACCCGGCCGTGCCGGAGCAGCTGGCCGAATCCGGGCTGCTGCACGCCGACGGATCCGCGCCGGACGTCAGCGTGCTGGAAGAAGCACGCGACGCCGCCGAGGAAGAGGAGCTGAGATCGCGCCTGCCCGAACAGGTTCGGGTGCGCATGACCAAGCTGCGGACGTTGCAGCGCTCCGGCGTCGACACCTACCCGGTGGGCACACCACCCAGCCACACGATCGCCCAAGCGCTGGACGCCGACGACCAGGACACCGTCTCGGTGTCCGGACGCATCCTGCGGATCCGCGACTACGGCGGCGTGCTGTTCGCCGACGTGCGTGACTGGTCCGGCGAAATGCAAGTGCTGCTGGACAATTCACGCCTGGAACGCGGCAGCACAAGCGATTTCACCGCCGCCATCGACCTAGGCGACCTGGTGGAGTTCACCGGACAGATGGGCTTCAGCAAGAACGGGACCCGCTCGTTGATCGTGCGCGACTGGCGGATGATCGGTAAGTGCTTGCGGCCGTTGCCGAACAAGTGGAAGGGGCTGACCGACCCCGAGACGCGGCTGCGCACCCGCTACGTCGACCTGGCGGTCAACACCGAGTCCCGGGACCTGATCACGGCCCGCAGCAGCGTATTGCGCTCGATTCGAGAGACGTTGTTCGCCAAGGGATTCATCGAAGTCGAAACCCCGATGCTGCAGCAGATCCACGGCGGCGCCACCGCCCGGCCGTTCACCACCCACATCAATGCCTACGACATGGATCTGTTCCTGCGGATCGCGCCGGAGCTCTACCTCAAGCGGCTGTGCGTGGGCGGCGTGGAGCGGGTGTTCGAACTCGGCCGCGCCTTCCGCAACGAGGGCGTGGACTTCAGCCACAATCCGGAGTTCACCCTGCTGGAGGCCTACCAGGCGCACGCCGACTACCGGGTGTGGATCGACGGCTGCCGCGAGCTCATCCAGAACGCCGCCGAAGCGGCCCACGGCAGCCAGACCGTGATGCGTCCGATCTCAGACGGAGCCGACGACCGCCTCGAACCCGTTGATATTTCCGGTATCTGGCCGGTGAAGACCGTCTACGAGGCGGTCTCCGAGGCGCTCGGCGAAGAGATCGGCGTCAACACCACGCTGAGCAAGCTGCGCAAGCTTTCCGACGCCGTCCACATCCCCTACCGCGCGCACTGGGACGCCGGCGCGGTGGTCCTCGAGCTGTATGAGCACCTGGTCGAGGACCGGACCGAGAAGCCGACGTTCTACATCGACTTCCCGACGTCGGTGTCGCCGCTGACCCGGCCGCACCGCAGCCAGCCCGGCGTCGCCGAGCGCTGGGATCTGGTGGCGTGGGGCGTCGAGCTGGGCACCGCCTACAGCGAACTCACCGACCCGGTGGAGCAGCGGCGCCGACTGCAGGCCCAGTCCCTGCTGGCGGCCGGCGGCGATCCCGAGGCGATGGAGCTGGACGAGGACTTCCTGCAAGCCATGGAATACGCGATGCCGCCCACCGGCGGCCTCGGGATGGGTGTCGACCGCCTCGTCATGCTGATCACCGGACGAAGCATCCGGGAGACGCTGCCGTTCCCGCTGGCAAAGCCTCATTAGCTAGGGCGCAGTAGCGTGGCAGACATGCCCGACGAACCAGATCCCGGCTACGACGCCGCGGGCGTGCCCACTTTCGACTCCGTGCGCGAGAAGATCGAATCCCGGTACGGATCCTCGCTGGGCGCGTCGGAACTCGACACAGAGAGCCAAGAAGGCCGCGACGTCGAGGAGCAGTTCGAGGAGCGTGAGCGCAAGGCCGCCGAGCGCCTCGCGCAGATCCGCGAGTCCATGCGCACCGATGAGTGACCCCGACCCGGGGTCGCGGACGGGCACCCAATTCGGGCGTTACGTGCTGCACCGGTTACTGGGCCGCGGTGGCATGGGCGAGGTCTACGAGGCCTACGACACCGTCAAAGACCGGACCGTGGCGCTCAAGCTGATGTCACAGCAGTTCAACACCGACGACACGTTTCGCCGGCGCATGCAACGCGAGGCCCACACCGCGGGCCGGTTGCAGGAACCCCACATCGTGCCCATCCACGACTACGGCGAAATCGGCGGCCAGCTGTTCATCGACATGCGTTTCGTCGAGGGCACCGACGTCGCCGCGCTGATCCGCCGCGACGGGCCGCTGCCGCCACCGCGCGCGGTCGCCATCGTCGGGCAGGTCGCCGACGCGCTCGACGCCGCCCACCGCGCCGGCGTCATCCACCGCGACATCAAACCCGAGAACATCCTCGTCAACGAGAACGACTTCGCCTATCTGGTGGACTTCGGCATCGCCGCGGCGTTCACCGATAACCGAGAGCTCACGAAAACCGGTACCGCCGTGGGTAGTTGGAGCTACATGGCGCCGGAGCGGTTCGGCAATAGCGAGATCACCTACCGTGCCGACATCTATGCGCTCGCCTGCGTGCTCTACGAGTGCCTCACCGGCGTCCCGCCGTTCCCCGCGGACAGCCTGCCCGCGTTGATGGGCGCGCACCTGACGCAGCCCATCCCCCGGCCGGGCTACCAAAACCCCAGCATCCCAGCGGCTTTCGATCAGGTGATTGCGCGCGGGATGGCCAAGGATCCGGCCGACCGTTACCAGACCGCCGGGGACCTGGCGCGGGCCGCGCACGACGCGCTCAGCGCGCCCGACCAACGCCGGGCCGACACGCTCGTCGAACACAGCCAGCAATTCGCGCCGCAGCCCACCGGCCCGATCACGGCACACTTTCCGCCCACGGGGCCGCAGTGGACCCTGCCGCCGCCACCGCCCGCCAGGCGCAAACCGTGGCTGTTCGTCGGCGCCGCGGTAACGGTCGTCGCGCTGCTCTCCGGCACCGCCATCTGGCTCGTCGCCGGCAACCGGCAGGCGTCCGGCCCGACGGCAACGCCGACCCCCGCATCCACTTCGCCGGCTGGTGCCGCGGCATCCAACACCAAGGCGACCCCGACAATGACGCCCGCGCAACTGGATTCGCTGCTGCTCACTCCGGCGCAAGTGGACGCCTATTTCTGGACCGGCGGCATCGTGGTCGACCGCAACATCTCCGAGATGAGAGACCCCGACCCCGGCAACACGCTGTCGGAGCCGCAGTGCCTCGGGGCGCTGATCGGTTACCAGACTTCGACCTACAAGAGCAGCGGCTACACCGCGATGTCGGCGCAGTTGATGCACAAGCCGCAGAGCGAACCTGCCATTGTGGTGGTTCAGGGTGCGGTCGTTTTCGCGTCCGCCAACCAGGCGCTCGCCTTCGTCACGACGCAGCAGAGCATGTGGCGGGCGTGCGCCGGGAAAACCGTGACCCAGACCCAGGCCGGCAAGCCACTCCAGTGGACGTTCCACGACGTCACCGGCAACCCGCCGAAAATCTCGCAGCTGCACGACGCGGCCGGCAACACGGGTGTGACCTGCCAGCGCGTGCTCAATGCGGTGGCGAACGTGGTCCTCGACGTCAATGCCTGCGGACCGCAGGTCACCAATCAGGGCAGCGAGATCGCGACCGATATGGCCGCCAAGGTCAAGTGAGTCAGGCGCTGGCTTTGCGCCGCCGCGTCGACTTACGGGGTGCGCGCGCGGGCCGGTCGACGATCACCTCGGACAGGAACTTGCCGGTGTAGCTTTCCGGCACCGCCGCGACATCCTCCGGAGTGCCTTGCGCGACAACGGTTCCGCCCTCGGCTCCCCCTTCCGGGCCCATGTCGACGATCCAGTCCGAGGTCTTGATCACGTCGAGGTTGTGCTCGATCACGATCACCGTATTGCCCTTGTCCACCAGGCCATTGATGACGGTCAGCAGCTTGCGGATATCGTCGAAATGCAATCCGGTGGTGGGCTCGTCGAGGATGTACACGGTGCGGCCGGTGGAGCGCTTCTGCAACTCCGAGGCCAGCTTCACCCGCTGCGCCTCCCCGCCGGACAGCGTGGGGGCCGGCTGCCCGAGCCGCACGTAGCCGAGGCCGACGTCGACGAGCGTGCGCAGATACCGGTGGATGCCGCTGATCGGCTCGAAGAACTCGGCCGCTTCCTCGATCGACATGTCCAGCACTTCGGAGATGGTCTTGCCCTTGTAGTGCACCTCGAGGGTTTCCCGGTTGTAGCGGGCGCCCTGACAGACCTCGCACGGCACGTACACGTCGGGCAGGAAGTTCATCTCGATCTTGATGGTGCCGTCGCCCGTGCACGCCTCGCAGCGACCGCCCTTGACGTTGAACGAGAACCGGCCCGGTTGGTAGCCACGGACTTTGGCCTCGGTGGTGGCCGCGAACAGGGTGCGGATCTTGTCGAACACACCGGTGTAGGTCGCCGGGTTGGACCGCGGGGTGCGCCCGATCGGCGACTGGTCGACCCGCACCAGCTTGTCGACCTGGTCCAGCCCGGTGACCCGGGTGTGCCGGCCCGGGACCTGCCGCGCGCCGTTGAGCCGGTTGGCCAGCACGGCGGCCAGGATGTCGTTCACCAATGTCGACTTGCCCGACCCCGACACCCCGGTGACCGACGTCAGCACGCCCAGCGGGAACGCCACATCGATGCCGCGCAGGTTGTGTTCGCGGGCGCCGACGACGGTGAGCTGGCGCCGCCGGTCGACCGGACGGCGCATCGCGGGGATCTCGATGCCTTCCCGGCCCGACACGAACGCGCCGGTGATCGAATCCTTGTTGGTCAGCAGATCGGCGTACGTGCCGCTGTGCACGATGCGGCCGCCGTGCTCGCCGGCGCCGGGCCCGATGTCGACGACCCAGTCGGCGTGCGCGATGGTGTCCAGGTCGTGCTCGACGACGATCAGCGTGTTGCCCAAATCCCTTAGCCGGGTGAGGGTTTCGATGAGCCGACGGTTGTCGCGCTGGTGCAGGCCGATGGACGGCTCGTCGAGCACATACAGCACCCCGACCAGGCCGGACCCGATCTGGGTGGCCAACCGGATCCGTTGCGCCTCACCGCCGGACAGGGTGGCGGCCGCGCGGGACAGCGACAGGTATTCGAGGCCGACGTCGAGCAGGAAGCCGAGCCGCGACTGTATTTCCTTGAGCACCTGGCCCGCGATCGCCTGCTCGCGCGCACCCAGGGTCAGCCCGCGCAGGAACTCCGAGCACTCCGAGATGGACAGCTCGCAGACCTCGGCGATCGACTTCGCGCCCTGTCCCCCGGCCGCTAGCGTGACGGCCAGGATTTCCGGCTTGAGGCGGGTGCCGTCGCACACCGGGCACGGCACGTCACGCATGAAGCCCTCGTAGCGCTCCTTCATCATGTCGGATTCGGTCTGGCTCATCTTGCGCTGCAGGAACGCCAGCACGCCCTCGAAATCCGCGTAGTACGAACGCGTTCGGCCGTACCGGTTGCGGTAGCGCACATGGACCTGCTCGTCGCAGCCCTCCAGGATCGCCTTGCGCGCCTTGGCCGGCAGCTGCCGCCACGGGGTGTCGACGTCAAATCCCATCGAGTCGCCCAGCCCGGCCATCATCCGGGTGAAGTATTCGGCGGTGTGGCCCATCGACCACGGCGCGACCGCGCCCTGCGCCAGCGTCAGCTCCGGGTCGGGCACCACCAGGTCGGGGTCGACCTCCTTGCGGATCCCCAAGCCCGTGCATTCGGGACACGCGCCGTACGGCGAGTTGAACGAGAACGACCGCGGCTCCAGGTCGTCGACGGCCAGCGCGTGCCCGTTGGGGCAGGCCAGCTTCTCGGAGAAACGCTGCTCGCGGTTGTGGGAGTCGTGTTCGTGGTCCCCAAAATCCAGGAACTCCAGCACGACGATGCCGTCGGCCAGATTCAGGGCGGTCTCCACCGAATCCGTAAGCCGCTGCTTGGCGGTGGCCTTGACCGTCAGCCGGTCGACCACGACCTCGATGTCGTGCTTCTCCTGCTTCTTCAGCTTGGGCGGATCGGTGAGCGAATGCACCACGCCGTCGACCCGAACACGGCTGTAGCCCTGGGAATTCAGCTTGTCGAACAGGTCGGCGAACTCGCCCTTGCGGGTGCGCACCACCGGCGCCAGCACCAGGAACCGGTTGCCTTCCGGCATCGCCAGCACCTGGTCGACGATCTGCTGCGGCGTCTGACGCGCGATGCGCTCGCCGCACACCGGGCAGTGCGGCGTGCCCGCGCGCGCGTACAGCAGCCGCAGGTAGTCGTACACCTCGGTGATGGTGCCGACGGTCGAGCGCGGGTTGCGGTTGGTGGACTTCTGGTCGATGGACACCGCCGGCGAAAGGCCCTCGATGAAGTCGACGTCCGGCTTGTCCATCTGGCCGAGGAATTGGCGCGCGTAGGCCGACAGCGACTCGACATAGCGGCGCTGCCCCTCGGCGAAGATCGTGTCGAACGCCAGCGACGATTTGCCCGAGCCGGACAGGCCCGTGAACACGATCAATGCATCGCGCGGTAGGTCCAGGTCCACGCCCCGCAGATTGTGCTCGCGCGCACCCTTGACGATCAGGCGGTCGGCCACGGGGCTCCTTTCAAATCTTTGGGCGGGCTTGGGGCGGACACAGTCCAGACCCATGCTATGTGCCACCACCGACAACCAACTCGCGGCCAGTAACGTGACCGCTATGACCGTCCCGGATAAGCCCAGCGACAACTACACCGGCCACGTCGACCCCGGCACCGCCGCGCGACGCACCCTGCCGGGCGCCACAATCCTGAAGGCGTCAGTGGGCCCCATGGACAACAACGCCTACCTGGTCACGTGTTCCGCGACGGGCGAAACGCTGCTGATCGACGCCGCCAACGATGCCGATGTCCTCATCGGCCTGGTGCACGAGTACGCCCCGAAGGTGTCGCTGATCGTCACCAGCCACCAACACTTCGACCACTGGCAGGCGCTGCAGGCGGTCGCCGAGGCCACCGGCGCGCCCACCGCGGCGCACGAGATCGACGCCGAGCCGCTGCCGGTGAAGCCGGACCGCCTGCTGGCCGACGGCGATGCCGTGCGCATCGGCGAGCTGACCTTCGACGTCATCCACCTGCGCGGCCACACGCCCGGATCCGTTGCGCTGGCGTTAAACGGACCGGCGGCCGGCGGGGTCACGCAGCTGTTCACCGGCGACTGCCTCTTCCCCGGCGGCGTCGGCAAGACCTGGCAGCCCGGCGATTTCGACCAGCTGATCGACGACGTCAGCACCCGCGTTTTCGACGTGTACGCGGATTCCACCGTCATCTATCCCGGCCACGGTGACGACACGGTGCTGGGCGCCGAGCGTCCCCATCTCGAGGAGTGGCGCGAACGCGGTTGGTGATGCGAAAAGGGCGTTAGCTGCCTATCAGGTGGTGTGCACGATCAGCACGTCAACCTTGGCCCGGCGTGACACGTTGGCCGGTACCGAGCCCAGCAGCCGGCCGGCGATGGTGCTCAGGCCCACATTGCCGACGACCAGCAGGTCGGCATTGGCGTCCTCAGCCAGGCTGACCAGGGCATCCACCGGGGCGCCGACGACAGCGCGCTCCTCGACGTTCGTGGCGCCGGCGTTCTGGGCGCGTTCCTTGGCGGTGTGCAAGATCTCGTAGATCGGGGCGGTGCCCGTCACTTTGTAGCTTTCTTCCTTCAGCACGTCGGCGGCCCGGGAGTCGTCACCATGCGGCAGGTACGCCGACGCGACGATCAACTTGGCGTCTCCGGCGATCCGTGCGGCGCGTTCTACCGCGCGCAAAGACGAATCCGAACCGTCGGTCCCCACCACCACGGTCTGATAGGCGCTCATTCACCCTCCAAATGTCGGAAATGCACAGCCAACCCAAGACAGTATCGCGTTGCCGCACGTAGATGAAAGAAAAACGCGACACGGCGGCGGCGTGGCGCGCTCCCCATTTACCCCTTCAGCCACGATTAACACCCGTTATTTCCATTGCCGTTCTCCTGGCCAATGCGAAAAGCGGTAATTGGCAGAACTTTTGGCAGGACCGCTGGCGAGCAGGCCGTACGGGTGCGCCTTAAAGTTACAGACACCATGTCTACGTCGACCGTCGAGCAGCGGGCTGACAGCCCGGAGCCTGCTGCCGTCGTCACGCCTGCGCCGTCCCGTCCGCGCGGCGTGCGGCTTGATGCCTGGTTGATCGCCGTCCTGGCCGCGGCGATCAGCGCAGGCTGGGCGGGTCGGCCGTCGCTGTGGTTCGACGAGGGCGCCACGATTTCGGCCTCGGCCAACCGCACGCTGCCCGAGCTGTGGAAGCTGTTGGGCCATATCGACGCCGTGCACGGCCTGTACTACCTGCTCATGCACGGCTGGTTCGCCATATTTCCGCCGACGGAATTCTGGTCGCGGTTTCCCAGCTGCCTGGCCGTCGGGGCCGCGGCCGCCGGTGTCGTGGTGTTCACCAGGCAGTTTGCCGGGCGGATGACGGCGATCTGCGCCGGCGTCGTCTTCGCCATCCTGCCGCGGGTGACATGGGCCGGGATCGAAGCGCGGCCCTACGCCTTCGAGGCGGCCGTCGCCGTCTGGCTGACCGTATTGCTCGTCACCGCCGTGCGACGTAACCGGGCGCGGCGGTGGGCCGGCTACGCGCTGGCCTTGATGCTGTCGATCCTGGTCAGCATCAACCTGGTGCTGTTGGTGCCGGTGTACGCCGCGATGCTGCCGCTGCTGGCGCCGAACAACGCACGCAAGGGGCCCGCCATCCGGTGGGCGGTCAGCACCGCTGTCGCCGTCGGGGCGATGACGCCGTTCCTGCTGTTCGCCCACGGGCAGGTGTGGCAGGTCAACTGGATCGGCACGTTGAACCGCAACCTGTTCCTGGACGTGGTGCACCGCCAGTACTTCGACCACAGCATCGCGTTCGCGATCCTGGCTGGCGTGATCGTCGTCGCCGCGATTGTGGCGCGGCTGGCCGGCGCGCCGGGCCCGGCCGGCGGTACCCGGCCGCTGCTGCTGGCCTGCGCGGCGTGGATCGTCATTCCCACCGGCGTGGTGCTGCTCTATTCGCTGCTGGTCGAGCCCATGTACTACCCCCGCTACCTGATCCTCACCGCGCCGGCGGCGGCGGTCGTGCTGGCGGTGTGCATCGTCAGCCTGGCGCGCAAGCCGTGGCGCGTCGCCGTCGCCCTGGTGCTCTGCGCCGCGGCGGCTTTCCCTGGTTACCTCTTCATTCAGCGCGGGCCGTACGCGAAGGAGGGCTGGGACTACAGCCAGGTCGCCGATCTCATCGGCTCGCATGCCGCACCCGGGGACTGCCTGCTGGTGGACAACACGGTGGTGTGGAAGCCGGGGCCGATCCGCGCGCTGCTGGCCACCCGGCCGGCGGCGTTCCGGTCGATGATCGATGTGGAGCGCGGCTTCTACGGGCCCAAGGTCGGCGCCCTGTGGGACGGCCACGTCGCGGTGTGGCTGACGACAGCCAAGATCAACAAGTGCCCGACGCTGTGGACGATCACCAATTTCGACAAGTCGCAGCCCGACCATCAATCGGGGCGATCGTTACCCCCGGGATCGGCCTTCGGCAAGGCGCCGGCCTACCAATTCCCCAGCTACCTGGGCTTCCGCATCGTCGAACGCTGGCAGTTCCACTACTCGCAGGTGATCAAGTCGACGCGGTGACCGCGCTTTGAACGCGGCCGCGGTGGGTAGCTTGACGGGCATGCACACCTGGCTCGCCGATCCGTTGTTCGGCGGCGCGGCGCAGAACGCCCGACACATCATCGAGCTGTTCGCCGCGTTCGTGCTGACCACCTTCATCGGCCTGGAACGCACCATCCAGGGCAAGAGCGCGGGGCTGCGCACCCAGACCATCGTCGGCACCTCCGCGGCGCTGATTCTGTTGATCAGTAAGTACGGCTTCAGCGACGTCTTGACCAGCGGCTCGGTTGTCCTGGACCCGTCGCGTGTCGCGGCCCAAATCGTCTCGGGCATAGGCTTTTTGGGTGCCGGGATCATTATCACCCGCCGCGGGGCCGTGCACGGGCTGACCACAGCGGCGGCGGTCTGGGAATCGGCCGCGATCGGCATGGCGGCCGGCGCCGGCTTGCTGCTGCTGGCCGTCGCCGTCGTGTTCCTGCACTTCGTCAGCGCGCTGGCCTTCAATGTGGTCGAGCGCCAGCTCACCGCACGGCTGCGCGGGACGATCCGGCTGCACATCGTCTACGAGAACGGCCGCGGAGTGCTGCGGGAGGTGCTGCGAATCTGTGGTCAGCGGAAGTGGCAGCTCACCGAGCTCGACGCCGACGCTCACGACATCGACGACGGCGAGGTGGGGGTGACGATGACCCTGTCCGGCGCCAAGATGCTGAACGCCGCCGACGTCTTCGCCGGCGTCGACGGCGTTATCGCCGTGCTTCGCGCCGACGACGAACCGGACTGAGCTCAGCGCCGGCGGCGCGGCAGGAAGCGAACAGGGCCAGCGCGCCCAGCACGGCGAACACCGCAAACAACCAGCGCGCGGCGATGACGTCGCTCAGGTCGCCGGCACCGCGATTCTCGGCGGCGTTGACCACCACCCCGGCCACCCCGGCGCCGAACGCCCCGGAGATCACCTGCACGGTGTTGATCGCCGCGGCCGCCACGCCGCCTTCGGACGGGTCGTTGATGGAATCCATTGCGCGCACGGACAAGTGCGGCCAGGCGCCGCCAATCCCGATCCCGGCCACCAGCAGCGCCACGCGCCCAGAGCGCGACGATCCCGGTCGAGGCGTTGCCGCGCTGGCTCACCGCGCCCAGGGCCAGGCCCGCCGCCATCACCAGCGGAGCGACCGCGATGACCCGCGCGACGGTGCGCGGGTTCGCCAGCGAGGCGCTGACGATCTCGCTGACCGTCCAGCCGAGCGCCAGTGCGGCGCCGAGGAATCCGGCCACCAACGGGGTCAGGTGCGCCAGCCGCTGGCCGAACAGCGGCACATAGGTGGTGACCATCGCCCCGACCATCATCACCGCCATGGTCAGGTACAGCCATTTCAGCGGACCGGGCCCAAAGACGCTGGGCGGCAACACCGTTGCCCGCATCCGCCAGTCGACGACCAGGAACAGCCCGAGCAGCACCACGGCGGCGGCGAGCAGCCCCACCGTGGCCGCGACATTCCGCGGAAGTTGCGCGACGCTGACCGCCAGTGCCGCCGCGCCCAGCAGCAGCAGCGACCACACCGGGATCCGCGGCGCCGCGCCACCCGGATCGACGCGGCCTGCACCCAGCGCGACCGGCACCAGCATGGCCACCAGCGTCGTCAGGACCGCCATCGCGACGAACGCCCACCGCCACAGCCCGAGCTGTGCGAACAGCCCGCCCGTCGCGGGCCCGACCACCGTCGCCACGCCCCACATCGCCGACACCAGCGCGGCGGCCCGGGTCCACAGCGCGCGCGGCAGCGCGGTGTTGATGACTGCGTAGCCGAGGCCGGCCAGCAGGCCGCCCGCCACGCCCTGCAGCGCGCGGCCCGCGATCAGGACCTCCATGGTGGGCGCGATGGCGCACAGCAGGCTGGCGACCACGAACACCGCGAGACCCGTCAGGTACGACGCGCGGGCCCCGATGCGCACCAGCAGCGGGCTGACCAGGGTGGCCGCCACCACCGAGCCCACCAGGTACAGCGTGGTCACCCAGGCGTAGAGCCGGCTGCCGCCGATGTCGGCCACCGTGTTGGGCAGCAGGCTGCTGGTCAGAAACTCGTTGATGGCGTAGAGCGCGACGCCACCGGCGAGCACCACCGACGTGCCCAGGTGCTTGGCGCCCAGCAGCTCACGCCAGCTGCCGGTGGCGCTCGCCGTGTCGGTCACTTCAGTTCACGGTCTGCGGGGTGCGGTGGCGGTAGATCGCGTTGTAGGAGGCGAAGAAGCCCACGGCGGCCAGTGCGACGAACGTGGTGTACAACCAGCGCGCCGCCATCGCGTCGCCGCCCTTGGTCATGTTGACCACCACCCCGGCCAGCCCGGCGCCGAAGGCCGCCGCGATCAGCTGCACGGTGTTGATGGCCGCAGCCGCCGCGCCGCCCTCGGCCGGGTCGTCGACGCAGTCCATGGCCCGCATCGACAGATGCGGCCACGACATTCCGATCCCGATCCCACAGATCAGCAGCCCCAGCGCCCACAGCTCGACATACCCGAACGACGCGTTGTCGCGCTGGGTGACCGCGCCCAGGGCCAGGCCCGCCGCCATCACCAGGGGCGCCGACGCCACCACGTAGCCGATGATGCGCGAGTCGGTCAGCGACGCGCTGAAGATCTCGGCCGCCGTCCAGCCGAACGCCAGCGCCGCACCCAGGAAGCCGGCGGCCACCGGCGTCAGGTGCGCCAACTTCTGGCCGAACAACGGCACATAGGTGCCCAGCATCACGGCGACGATCTGCAACGCCATCGTGAGGTAGATCCATTTCAGCGGTCCGCGGCCAAACACGCTGGGCGGCAACACCGCCGCGTGCATCCGCCAATCCACCACCACGAAGATCCCCACGATCAGTCCGCCGACCGCGAGCAGCCCGGCGGTGGCGGAAAGGTAATGCGGGAGCTGCGCGATGCTGACCGCCAGCGCGGCCACACCGACCAACAGCAGCGACCACACCGGCACTTTCAGCGTGGTCGCGTCCTCCTCGTGCGGCTCGACCGCACCTCTCGGCAGCACGACCACCACCAGCACCGCCATCGCGATGGTCAGAATCCCCATGCAGCCAAAAGCCCACCGCCACAGGCCGAGCTCCGCGAAAACGCCGCCCATCGCCGGGCCGACCAGCGTGGCCACCCCCCACATCGCCGAGATCAGCGCGGGACCCCGGGTCCACAGCGATCGCGGCAACATCCGGTTGATCAGCGCGTAGCCCAGTCCGGCCAGCAGGCCGCCGGCCACCCCTTGGAAGGTGCGGCCGATGATGAGAATCTGCATGTTCGGCGCCGCGGCGCACACCACGCTGGCCGCGCCGAACACGCCCAGCGCCATCAGAAACGACGAGCGCGGGCCGATGCGCTGCAGCATCGAACTCACGGTGGTCGCCGATACCACCGACCCGACCAGGTACAGGGTCGTCACCCAGGCATACAGCCGCCCGCCGCCGATTTCGGCGATCGTGCTCGGCAGCAGGCTTGTGGTGAGGAACTCGTTGGTGGCGTACAACGCCACACCACCGGACAGCACGATGGAGGTTCCGAGGTAGTTACTGAACAACTCGCGCCAGCTCCCGGCGGCGTGCGTCGTGTTCTCCACACCTCCAACAGTATTGGTACGCCCGTGTGAGACCTGCGTCACTTCAGCCCGGCGGCGTCCATCCCGCGCAGTTCCTTCTTGAGGTCGGCGATCTCGTCGCGGAACCTCGCGGCCAGTTCGAACTGCAGGTCACGGGCGGCGGCCATCATCTGTGCGGTGAGGTCTTTGATCAGGTCGGCGAGCTCGGCGCGCGGCATGCTCGCGGTGTCGCGGCCCTCGAACACGCCGGCGCTGACCGCCCGGCCCGGCTCGCCCTGAGCGCGGCGGCCGCGCGACGCGTTGCGGCCAGAGCCGCCGATCTCCACGTTCTCGGTGTCGTCGGCCTCGCGGTAGACCTGGTCGAGGATGTCGGCGATCTTCTTGCGCAGCGGCTGCGGGTCGATGCCGTGGGCCTCGTTGTAGGCGACCTGCTTGGCGCGACGACGGTCGGTCTCGTCGATCGCCTCTTTCATCGAGTCGGTCATCTTGTCGGCGTACATATGCACTTCGCCGGACACGTTGCGGGCGGCGCGGCCGATGGTCTGGATCAGGCTGCGCGACGAGCGCAGGAAGCCCTCCTTGTCCGCGTCGAGGATCGACACCAGCGACACCTCGGGCAGGTCCAGCCCCTCGCGCAGCAGGTTGATGCCGACCAGCACGTCGTAGTCGCCGAGGCGCAGCTGGCGGAGCAGCTCCACCCGGCGCAGCGTGTCGACCTCGGAATGCAGGTAGCGCACCCGGATGCCCAGCTCCAGCAGATAGTCGGTGAGGTCTTCGGCCATCTTCTTGGTCAGCGTCGTCACCAGGACCCGCTCGTCGGCCTCGGCGCGTTTGCGGATCTCGCCGATCAGGTCGTCGATCTGCCCCTTGGTGGGCTTGACCACCACCTTCGGGTCGACCAGTCCGGTCGGGCGGATCACCTGCTCGACGAACTCGCCGGCGGCCTGGCTGAGTTCGTAGGGCCCGGGCGTGGCCGAGAGGTACACCGTCTGCCCGATCCGGTCGGCGAACTCCTCCCAGGTCAGGGGCCGGTTGTCGGTTGCCGACGGCAGCCGGAACCCGTATTCGACCAGGTTGCGCTTGCGCGACATGTCCCCCTCGTACATGCCGCCGATCTGCGGCACGGTGACGTGCGACTCGTCGATGACGAGCAGGAAGTCCTCCGGGAAGTAGTCGAGCAACGTGGCGGGCGGCGTGCCCGCGCCGCGGCCGTCGATGTGGCGCGAGTAGTTCTCGATGCCCGAGCAGAAGCCGACCTGCCGCATCATCTCGATGTCGTAGTTGGTGCGCATCCGCAAGCGTTGCGCCTCCAGCAGCTTGCCCTGTCCCTCGAGCTCGGCGAGGCGTTCGGCGAGCTCCTCCTCGATGGTGGAGATCGCGTGGGCCATGCGTTCCGGACCGGCCACGTAGTGCGTGGCCGGGAAGATCCGCAGCGAGTCGACCTGGCGGACCACATCACCGGTCAGCGGGTGCAGGTAGTACAGCGCCTCGATCTCGTCGCCGAAGAACTCGATCCGCACGGCGAGCTCCTCGTAGGACGGAATGATCTCCACGGTGTCGCCGCGCACCCGGAACGAACCACGGGTGAAGGACAGGTCGTTGCGGGTGTACTGGACGTCGACCAGCAGGCGCAGCAGCCCGTCGCGGGCCACCTCGTTGCCGACCTGCAGTTCGACGGAGCGGTCCAGGTAGGACTGCGGTGTGCCCAGGCCGTAGATGCAGGACACCGAGGCCACCACCACCACATCGCGGCGCGACAGCAGCGACGACGTCGCCGAGTGCCTGAGGCGCTCGACGTCGTCGTTGATGGAGCTGTCCTTTTCGATGTAGGTGTCGGTCTGCGCGATGTAGGCCTCGGGCTGGTAATAGTCGTAGTAGGACACGAAGTATTCAACCGCGTTGTGCGGCAACATCTCTCGTAGCTCGTTGGCGAGCTGGGCGGCCAGCGTCTTGTTCGGCGCCATCACCAGCGTGGGCCGCTGCAGGCGTTCGATCAGCCACGCCGTCGTCGCCGACTTCCCGGTGCCGGTGGCGCCCAGCAGGACGACGTCGCGCTCCCCCGCCTCAATGCGGCGCTGCAACTCGTCAATGGCGGCCGGCTGGTCGCCGGCGGGATCGTGCGGACTGACCACCTCGAAGCGGCCGCCGGCGCGCACCAGCCCTTCCACGTCCTCCGGACGGTATTCCGAATGCGCGACGACGGGATGCTCGGTGGCGAAAGCCATGTCACCCAGGGTAATGGGGGGCACCGACAAGCGTCAGGTTGCGGCGAGCGTGCGCAGAATGCCGCAACGTGCGGCGTGTCACCGTGCAAACACACGCCCGCCGATGTGGCGGGGCTAGCCCGCCGGGAGGGTCCAGGTCCGGGTGACCGGGTCGCATTGCAGCAGATGGCCGTCGTTCGAGGTGGACATGGCGAACACCGGGGTGGCCGGCCGGTCGCACGAGCTGCCGGCGGTGTGCGTGCCCGTCGTGGCCGGCGCCTTGGCCCAGCTGTTGCCCTCGCAGACGACCTGCTCGTTGTTCGTCGGGTCGTAGCCGAGCTTGCCGACATCGCTGCACAACGCGCCCAGCACGGGCGGCGAGGCGGGCGCCGGCGTCGCCGTGGCGTTGGCCACCTGCGCCGGGTCGGCCAGGTTCACCCCGGCCGGAACGTCACCCACCCGGGTGGCCACCACGGGCGTGCGCACCACGGCGCCCTGCGCGCCGCACTCGTTGGACAGCACGGTCTCGGTCTCGGTGCCGCGGAGCGTGCCGTCGGCCTGCGGCGCCAGCGACCATGCGACCGTCTCCTGCTGTGTCGCGTTGACCTGACCGTTCGGCTGAGTGCAACCCACCCGCTCCTGCTGCGGCGTGCCCTGCCAGTAGCCGCCGACGAAACGCAGGCTGTCGGTCTGGCCGCCGTCGACGGTGCTGGCCACCTGGTGGTTGGTGTCGTCGAGCTGGGTCCC
This sequence comes from uncultured Actinomycetota bacterium, assembly GCA_963758775.1. Lineage (GTDB taxonomy): Bacteria > Actinomycetota > Actinomycetes > Mycobacteriales > Mycobacteriaceae > Mycobacterium. The sequence goes on along the minus strand of CAVWWU010000002.1, from coordinate 437,672 downwards.
GGTGGCCGCGCATCCGTTGGACGTGCACGCCGAGTGGAAGGCCCACCAATCGGTGGCGGGGCCGTCGTGCCGGATCTGGACGCCGTTGCCGGTCCGCTTGGTCTGGTCGTAGGTCAATTGGTAGGTGCCGTCGAGGCCCTGCCCGGGGGCGGCCGGAGCGGCGCCGGCGACCGGCCCCGACGGCCTGGACGCGAGCGCCGGGTTGGGCTGGCTGGTGGTGTCGGGCTGGAACGAATAGAGGATCGACCACGTTGCCGCCACCGCGATCAGCATCGCGCAGACCAACGCCGTCGCCCAGCGGGTGCGCGAGGAGAACTTGTGGTTCACCGCGCGCAAAATGCCGCGGGGAGAACGCAACTCGGCCAGCGTCGGCCGGGGGTGCCGCTCACTCACCGCGCTCGCCGCGCTCGTCGCGCTCGCCAGGCCGTCGAAGGCGGCCGCGAACGCACGGCACCGCTCGTACCTGTCCTCGGGATCCTTGGCCAGCGCCGTGAAGAACACGTCGTCGAGGTAGGCCAACTCCGGACGGTAATCGCTGAGCCGCGGCGGGTCCTCGTGCAGGTGCTGGCTGATCACCGCGATCGGGTTCTCGTGCTGGAAGGGCGGCGCACCCGTCAGCAGGTGAAAAGCCGTGGCGGCCAGCGCATATTGGTCTGCCCGGCCGTCGATGTTGGAACCGGTCAGCTGCTCGGGCGCGGCATAGGCGACCGTCCCGACCGCGACGTTGGTCTCGGTGATGCCACTGATGTCACCCAAGTGGCGGGCAACACCGAAGTCCGCCAACAGGATTCGGCGCTCACCGTCTTCGGGGTGGGTGAGCAGGAGGTTGGCGGGTTTGACGTCGCGGTGCAGTAAGCCGCGGTCGTGGGCGTAGTCGAGCGCGCCCGAGACGGCGCGCACGATGTCGCACACCTCCTCGACCGGCATGCCGTCCGGGTAGCGCTCTTTCACCAGCCGGCTGGCATCGGTGCCCTCGACGTAGTCCATGGAAATCCAGAGCTGGCCGTTGTATTCGCCGCGGTCGTGCACTCCGACGATGTGCGGGTGCCACAGCGTTGCGGCCAGATCGGCTTCCCGGTTGAACCTGTCGCGGAATTCGCGATCCTTGGTGATCGCCTCGGCGAGCACCTTGATCACGTCGCGGCGCGGCAGCCTGGGGTGCAAGGCCAGATAGACCTCGGCCATCCCGCCCGCGCCCAGCGGCCGCAGGATGGTGTAACCGGCAAACGGCGCACCGCTCGCCAGCCGCGAGCCCCGCGCCTCGTCCCGGCCGTCGTTCGAAGGCTCGGCGTTGGGGCTCGAGTTGACCGGCGGAACGTGGCGCATGAAGTGATTGACCGTGGCCGAAGGAAGAGATTGGAAGCCGGCGCGCATCGACGCCCGACCCAGCCGCGGGTTGCTCAGCAGCCCACGTCCGGCGTCAGGTCGCCTGGCCCTGCGCTTCATCTCATCCATTCGTGACTGCCCCCTCGGTGTTCTCGTGCGGAATTCACTTGGTTCACATCCATCACGTCCGAATCATGCCGGACACGCATGGGCATCGGGCCAACGCAGGCTATGAGGCAGCTATGAGTGGCCAAATTGAGACCTGGAAACCAGTCCAAGCCAAGTCACAGGCGAGTCAAATGGAGAGCACTCCCGCGGCGGACCGATACTGGGGTAGTGACTCGACCCGCCCCGCACGTACTGACGATCCGCCACAACGGATCCCAACAGTCCTTCGCACCGGGCCATGAGGTGATCGTCGGGCGTGATCTGTACGCCGACCTGCGCATAGCGGATCCCCGGATCTCCCGCGCGCACCTGATCCTGCGTTTTGACCAGGGCCGATGGAAGGCGATCGACAACGGATCGCTGAACGGCACGTACGTCAACGGCTACCGCATGCCGGTGTTCGACGTGCACGACGGCCAGAGCGTCAACGTCGGGAATCCGCAGGGTCCCCGGTTGACATTCCAGATCGGATCGCAGCAGCCCACCGTCCGGCCAACCCAGATGAGGGCGACGCAGGACTCCGGGCCACCCACCCTGGCCTGGTCCACCGGCCCGACGCGGCCGGAGCCCTCGCCGCGACCCGCGCCACCTCGACAGACCCGGGACCAGACCCCGCGCCCGGCTCGCGCCCGCACCGGCCCCGCGCCGGCACCGCCCAAACCCACCGGGCCGTCACGTCCGCATCCCTACCAGCAGAAGGCGCCGCCGACGCCCCTGCCGTCCAAGCCCGCCAAGGCGCCGCCCGCCCCCCCGAGGCCCACATCGTCAGCGAAGCCACCGCCCAAACCCAAGCCGCCACCGGAAGAGCGGACCGTCGTCAACGCGGGCGCGAACGCCGAGCCCGAGGCCGAGTTCGCGATCATCGACGCCCAGCCCGGCGACGTGTCGAACCTCGCGACCCGATTTGTGAAATTTCTCTCCCAACGCTCATCCGGGGCGGCCGCGCCCCCAAGCGGGGCCGCCGCGGCGGGCACCGTCACCATCGGTCGCGCCAACGAGAACGACATCGTCATCCCCGACGTCCTGGCGTCCCGCGAGCACGCGACGCTCACGTTGACCCCGCTCGGCACCGAGATCCGGGACCGCAGCATCAACGGAACGTTCGTCAACGGCATCCGGGTGGGGTCGGCGATCTTGACCGAGGGCGATGTCGTCACCATCGGCAACGTCGACCTGGTGTTCACCAACAGCACCCTGGTCCCCCGCAAGGAGGCGCAGACCCGCACCGGCGGCCTCGAGGTGCGCGGCGTCAAGTACGCCGTCGGCGATGGCAAGCAAGGCAAACAACTGCTGGACGACATCTCGCTGACCGCCCGCCCCGGCACACTGACCGCCATCATCGGCGGGTCCGGCGCCGGCAAGACCACGCTCGCGCGGTTGATCGCCGGCTACGCCCAACCCACGTCCGGCTCGGTCACCTTCGAGGGCCACGACCTGCACGGCGAATACGCGTCCCTGCGCAGCAGGATCGGCATGGTCCCGCAGGACGACGTGGTGCACCGCCAGCTGACGGTCAACCAGGCGCTGGGCTACGCCGCCGAGCTACGGCTGCCGCCCGACACCAGCAAGACCGACCGCGCCCAGGTCGTCACGCGGGTGCTCGAAGAGCTCGACCTGACCAAACACGCCGACACCCGCGTCGACAAGCTGTCCGGCGGGCAACGCAAGCGCGCCTCGGTGGCGCTCGAGCTGCTCACCGGGCCGTCGCTGCTGATCCTCGACGAGCCGACGTCGGGCCTGGACCCCGCGCTGGACCACCAGGTGATGATGATGCTGCGGTCGTTGGCCGACGCCGGCCGCGTGGTGATCGTGGTGACGCACATGCTGTCCTACCTGGATATCTGCGACCAGATCCTGTTGGTGGCGCCCGGCGGGAAGACGGCGTTCTGCGGGCCGCCGGACGACATCGGCGACGCGATGGGCACCACCAACTGGGCCAAGATCTTCTCGAACGTGGGCGCCGATCCCGACGAAGCCAACCGCCGTTTCCGGGCCCAGAACCAGACGCCGGGCAAGCCCCCGGTTCCGGAGACCGAGCCGGCCGAGCTGGGCAAGCCGGTGCACACCAGCCTGCGACGGCAGATCTCGACGATCGCCCGACGGCAGGTTCGCCTGGTGGTCGCCGATCGCGGCTACTTCGTGTTCCTGGCGCTGTTGCCGTTCATCCTCGGTTCGTTGTCGCTGACGGTGCCGGGTTCGAGCGGATTTCACATTCCTGCGCCGGGTGCCGGCACTCCGGACGAGTCGGCGCAGGTGCTGAGCCTGCTGCTGCCCGCCGCCGCGTTCATGGGAATCGCGCTGACGATCCGCGACCTGGTGGGCGAGCGCGCCATCTTCCGGCGCGAGCAGGCGGTCGGCCTGTCCAGCAGCGCCTATCTGCTCGCCAAGACGGCCGTTTTCTGCGGCTTCGCCGTAGTGCAGGCGGCCGTCATCACCGCGATCGTGGTGGTGGGTAAGGGCGCACCGACCCGGGGCGCCGTCGTGATGGGTCACGGCACCGTGCCGGCGACCATCGAGCTGTTCACCACGGTCGCGGCGACCTGTGTGGCCTCGGCGATCCTCGGACTGGCGATCTCGTCGGTCGTTCGCTCGACCGAGCAGGTGATGCCGTTGTTCGTGGTGGCGGTGATGGCGCAGCTGGTGTTGTGCGGTGGGATGGTGCCGGTGACCGGCCGGCTGGGGCTCGACCAGCTGTCGTTTGGGATGCCGACGCGGTGGGGGTACGCGGCCGCCGCGTCGACGGTCGACATCCGGACGCTGGTGCCCGGTTCGATGCTGCCGCAGGACCGTTTCTGGGAGCACACCACCAAGATCTGGGCGATCGACATGGGCATGCTGGCGGCGCTGTCGCTGTTCTACGCCTGCTTCGTCCGCTGGAGGATCCGGCTGCGACGTTAGGCCTCGGTAGAGTGGCGTCTCATCCACCCACCCAAGAACGAAACTTTCGACCTGGTCGCGCGCACCAACACCGATCCCAAGGGCATCGTGCGGGCCGTCGACGAGTACACGCTGCAGCCGTGGGGGCTCTACCTGGCCCGGCCCACCCCCGGTCGCACGCAGTTCCATTACCTCGAATCGTGGTTACTGCCGTCGTTGGGCTTGCGCGCCACGGTCTTTCACTTCAACCCTGGCCATGAACGCGACCACGACTACTACCTTGACGTCGGCGAATATACGCCCGGCCCCAGCGTCTGGCGTTCGGAGGACCACTACCTCGACATCGAGGTGAGTACCGGGGTCTCGGCGAGACTTGCCGACGTCGACGAGCTGCTGGAGGCCGCGCGCGCCGGGCTGCTGACCGCGGAGGTCGCCGAGCAGGCGGTGCAGCGCGCCGTGGCCGCCGTGGACGGGCTGGCCCGCAACGGCTACGACGTGCAACGCTGGCTGGGCGGTCGCGGCATGCAGCTCAGCTGGCGCTGAAAAGATTCAGCAGGGCATCCAAATCGGCAATCGCGCGCAGTGTGTCGTTGAGATGTGTGCACGTGCTGGTGCCCACGAATTCAGTGCGGACGCGGTCACGCAACTCGACAAGGCTCATGCCCTGGACGCGGGCCGCACTTCCGATCGCGCCGGGACACTCCTGCCACGGCAGCACCCGCACCTCGGCGCCCACCGACGCGATGGTCCGCGTCGCCGTATCGACCGAGCCCGCGACGGTGTACTCGTGCACGATCGTCTCGACGAGGTCGTCGTCCATGTGGGAGTCGCGGAAGTGAGCCTCAAACTCGACCGACTCAACCGAACCGGCATCCGAAGGCCACATGTCGAGCCGACGGAATCTGCGCATCCCCCGGGCTCGCAGCGGCTCCACGTCGTGCAACCCGCCGATCGGCGGCGCCACCGGCCCACGCCCGGTCGGAATGACATCGTGGCGCCGGGCATAGCCGATCAACGACGCCTCCGGCGCGAACCCCGCGCAGATCCCGGCCATCCGATCGGCGACACCCGGCGGCATCTTCTGCTCGATACCTAGCGATATGGCCGTGTGCTGGATGCCGTATCCCGACACCAGCGCCGCGCCGACCCAGTCGTCGAGCAGCAGATGAAGCAGGCTGGCCCGCTCTACTTCGTCGGGGAGCAGCTCGCCGACCTTTGACCGGAACCCGGCGCCGACCCGCCAGCCCCGCAGCGCATCCAGGCGGCTGTCCTGTGGCGTCGACGTGATGTCGTCGATGACGTTGCCGGTCAAATGCGCACTGATACGCACCTCCCCGAGCACATCGACGCCGCCCGCTCCTGCTGCTGCCGCGTCGCGCGCCCGCAGATCGGCTACAGCGCCTCCGGAGCTCTCGGGGTGCGTGTCGATGGTGCTGGTGCGTCGCCGCAGGCCCGGCCGACCAGTCGCGAGCGGCGACGCCACCTCGACGACGGGCCGCCGCGGTCCGAGGATGTCCGTAACGAACGGCATGGCAAGGACGCTACCGGGCCGCCCAGCTACGACGTTCCCCTCACCCACAGGACGCACGTGGCGGCGGTGACGAACCTAGGCCCGCCAGCCGGTGGAGTCGGCCCATTCCCACGCCCGTGGGTAGGCGTCGGAAAACCACGGTTCCTTGGCTTCTGCGCTGTCGGCCGCACGCTTGACGGCCAGGTACTCGTCGCGCACATCCGGGTTGGCCTTGAGCCAGTCGACGAAGAGCAGGGCGAACTGCTGATTGGGCCAACCATCCACCCGGATGTGCACGTTCGTCGGCCGCCCGGGATCCGCTGACGCGTGAATCCTCTTGCGCCACAACGACGGATCGCCGCCGTGGTCGTGGTCGGTGGTGATGTGCTCGATGCGCGGATAGCCAGCGGATAACAGGGATTCGACGAGTTCGTCTGCTACATCGAGGGATTCGACAGTGATCTGGATGTCGATGACATCCTTGGCCTCGTAGTCGGGCACCGCGGTCGAACCGATGTGGTCGATGCGCAGCGCCCGGTGCCCGCAGGCGGTCTTCAGCCGGTTGACGATGCGCTGCGCCTGCTCCGGCCACGTCGGGTCGGCCGGGACCAGTTGCGCGGGGGCGCGGACGATCTCGCGGTGCGAGAGGTTGTAGGCGAACGGCAGGATGCGGTTGTTCCACACGTCGTGGGCCCGCTCGACCAGATCCTCTTGCGTGCCCGAGTTGTCCAGCCAGATGTCGGCGACGGCGCGGCGTTGCTGGTCGTCGGCCTGTGCCGCGATTCTCGCGCGGGCGTCCTCCTCGGGCATGCCGCGCTGCTCGGTCAGCCGTCGTAGCCGCACGTCGACGTCGGCGTGCACGATGACCACCAACGGAAACAGCGGCGCCATTCCCGACTCCACCAGCAGCGGAATGTCCTCGACCACAACGGAATCGTCGGGCACGGCCGCGATGATCTCGGCGCGGCGCTTGCCGACCAGCGGGTGGACGATGCCGTTCAGCCTTTGGCGCGCCTCGTCATCGCGAAAGGCCTTGGCGGCCAACGCCGGACGATCCAACGAGCCGTCGGGAAGCAGGATGTCGTCGCCGAACGCCTCGACCAGCGACGCCAGACCCTCCGTACCGGGCTGCACCACCTCGCGGGAGATGACGTCGCCGTCGACGATGACGGCGCCGTACTTCTCGAAGGTGGCGGACAGCGCCGACTTCCCGGCGCCGATCCCTCCAGTCAGCCCGATGCGGAGCATCGGTGCTTATGCGTTGCCGGCCAGCTTTTCCCGCAGTGCGGCCAACTGGGCGTCGCTGGCCAGCGACCCACCGGCGGCCTTCTCCTGCGGCGCGCTGCTGGACGACGACTGCTCGCCGCCGCCGTGTCCGGCCGCCTCGGCGGCTGCGAACTTCTCCATCTGCGCGGTGTGCATCTTGTGCCGGCGCTCGGCCTCGGCGTAGCGGGCTTCCCATTCGGTGCGCTGGGTGTCGAAGCCCTCGAGCCATTCGTTGGTCTCGGAGTCGAAGCCCTCGGGGAAGATGTAGTTGCCCTGGTCGTCGTAGCTGTCGGCCATGCCGTACTTCGCCGGGTCGAACTCTTCGGTGTAGTCCTCGTTGGCCTGCTTGAGCGACAACGAGATTCGGCGGCGCTCCAGGTCGATGTCGATGACCTTGACCATCGCGTCGTCGCCGACGGCGACCACCTGGTCGGGCACCTCGACGTGGCGCTCGGCCAGCTCCGAGATGTGCACCAGGCCCTCGATGCCCTCCTCGACGCGAACGAACGCGCCGAACGGAACCAGCTTGGTGACCTTGCCCGGCACGATCTGGCCGATGGCGTGGGTGCGGGCGAAGTGCCGCCACGGGTCTTCCTGGGTCGCCTTGAGCGACAAGGAAACCCGCTCGCGGTCCATGTCGACGTCGAGCACCTCGACGGTGACCTCGTCGCCCACCTGAACCACCTCGGACGGGTGGTCGATGTGCTTCCAGGACAGCTCGGAGACGTGCACCAGGCCGTCCACCCCGCCGAGGTCGACGAAGGCGCCGAAGTTGACGATCGAGGAGACCACACCCTTGCGGATGGTGCCCTTCTGCAGCTGGTTGAGGAACTCGCTGCGCACCTCGGACTGGGTCTGCTCCAGCCAGGCGCGACGGGACAGCACCACGTTGTTGCGGTTCTTGTCCAGCTCGATGATCTTGGCTTCGATCTCCTTGCCGATGTACGGCTGCAGATCGCGCACGCGTCGCATCTCGACCAGCGAGGCCGGCAGGAAGCCGCGCAGCCCGATGTCGAGGATCAGGCCGCCCTTGACGACCTCGATGACGGTGCCCTTGACGGCCTCGTCCTTCTCCTTGAGCGCCTCGATGGTGCCCCAGGCGCGCTCGTACTGAGCGCGCTTCTTGGACAGGATCAGGCGACCCTCTTTGTCCTCCTTGGTGAGGACCAAAGCCTCGACCTCGTCGCCGACAGTAACGACCTCATTGGGGTCGACGTCGTGCTTGATGGAGAGTTCGCGGGCGGGGATGACCCCTTCGGTTTTGTAACCGATGTCGAGGAGCACCTCGTCCCGGTCCACTTTGACGATGGTCCCTTCGACGATGTCGCCATCGTTGAAGTACTTGATCGTTTTGTCTATTGCGGCGAGAAAGTCCTCGCTGGTGCCTATGTCGTTGACGGCTACTTGCGGCGAGGTGACGGTGGGACTCGGCATATTGTTGGGTTGCTCCGGACAAGATGGGTCGTAGGGACAAATCTGGGGTTTACCCATCGAGGCTACTCGACAGGGCACACGCTGGACAAACCACCTATCCGTCGCGCACATAACGCCACGGCGAATTTCAAGCGGGATTTGCGGCCCTCACGTTACACGCGGCGCCGAGGTTCGGCCCCACTAATGGGCCTCTAATGAGCCTCTAATGAGCCGCCGCGTCCCAGGAGCGTCCGTAGCCCACCGACACCTCCAGCGGGACGTCGAGCGGGTAGGCGCCGCCCATCTTGTCGCGCACCAGCGCTTCGACCTGCTCGCGCTCGCCGGACGCGAGCTCGATCAACAGCTCGTCGTGCACCTGCAGCAACACGCGCGACGTCAGAGCGGCCCCTTTGAGCGCCTTATCCACCTCGATCATCGCCACCTTGATGATGTCGGCCGCGCTGCCCTGGATCGGCGCGTTGAGCGCCGCGCGCTCGGCGGCCTCGCGGACCTGGCGGTTGCTGCTGTCCAGCTCGGGCAGGTAACGCCGGCGGCCCAGCACGGTCGAGGTGTAGCCGTCCTTGCGGGCCTGCTCCACCACATCCATCAGGTAATCGCGCACCCCGCCGAACCGGGCGAAGTACTGGTCCATCTGTTCCTTGGCTTCCTCGGTGGAGATCTTGAGCTGCGCCGACAATCCGTACGCGCTCAGCCCGTAGGCCAGGCCGTAGGACATCGCCTTGACCCGGCGGCGCAGCTCGGCGGTGACCTCCCCGATCGGCACCCCGAACGCGCGCGACGCCACAAACGAGTGCAGGTCCTCCCCCGTGTTGAACGCCTCGATCAGCCCGTCGTCGCGGGACAGGTGCGCCATGATCCGCATCTCGATCTGGCTGTAGTCGGCGGTCATCAGCTCCGCATAACCCTTGCCGACCACAAAGGCGTCGCGGATCTGGCGGCCGGCGTCGGTGCGGATCGGGATGTTCTGCAAGTTGGGCTCGGTCGAGGAGAGCCGGCCCGTCGCGGCGATCGTCTGGTTGAACGTGGTGTGGATCCGGCCGTCCCCGGCGACAGAGTTCAGCAGCCCGTCGACCGTGACCTTGAGCCGAGTAACGTCGCGGTGGGCCAGCAGATGCTGCAGGAACGGGTGCCCGGTCTTGTCGAAGAGCGACTGCAGGGCGTCGGCGTCGGTGGTGTAGCCGGTCTTGGTCCGCTTGGTCTTGGGCATCTCGAGCTCTTCGAACAGCACAACCTGCAGCTGCTTGGGCGAGCCGAGATTGATCTGTTTGCCGATCACCGCGTAGGCGGCCTCGGCCGCGTCACGGATCTGGTCGCCGAACTGGCTTTGCAGCTCGGTGAGCATCCCGAGATCGACGGCGATACCCACGTGCTCCATGTCGGCCAGCACCTGCTGAACCGGCAGCTCCATTTCGCCGAGCAGCGCGGTGGAGTCGATGCGTTCCAGCTCGGTGTCCAGCGCATCGGCCAGGTCGACCACCGCCCGGGCCCGCAGGATCGCGGTCTGCACGGCCTGCTCGTCGGCTCCGTCCGGGCCATCCAAGTCGTCGAGCAGCGAAAGTTGTTGCTGTTCAGTGGTTTCCGCGCGCAGCTCGCGCCGCAGGTAGCGTAGCGAGAGGTCGTCCAGGGTGAAGCTGCGCTGCCCGGGCCGCACCAGATACGCGGCCAGGGCGGTGTCGGAGGTGACGCCGTTCAGCGTCCAGCCGCGGCCCGCGAGATCGTGGATGGCCAGCTTGGCCTCGTGCAGGGCTTTGGGTCGCGCGGCGTCGGCCAGCCAGGCCGCCAATGCAGCGTCATCCTCGGGGGTCAGCGTCGCCGTCTCGAGGTAGGCGCCGTCCCCGTCGGCGGCGGCGATGGCCAGCGCGGTGGCGTCGCCGTCGTACGGCAGGTGGGTGCCAACGACGGCCAGCCCGGAGCGGCGTCCGTCGTCGGCGTGTTCGGCCAGCCACTGCGCCACCGTGCCGGGCTCCAGCGCGGCGCCGCGCACGTCGAAGCCCTCCTCCACCTCGGGCACGACAGCGACCAGGGTGTCGAACAACCGGTCCCGCAGCACCCGGAACTCCAGGTCGTCGAACAGCCGGTGGATGTGGTCGCGATCCCACGGCTGCTTGCGCAGCGTGTCCGGGGTTTGCGCCAGCGGGACGTCCTTGACCAGTTCGGTGAGCTCGCGATTGAGGACCACGCTGGCCACGTGGGCTCGTAGCGCGTCACCGACCTTGCCGCGCACCGAGTCGACGTTGTCGACCAGCCCCTGCAGCGACCCGTACTCGATGATCCACTTGGAGGCGGTCTTCTCCCCCACGCCCGGGATGCCGGGCAGGTTGTCGCTGGGATCGCCGCGCAGCGCGGCGAAGTCGGGATACTGCGTCGGGGTCAGCCCGTACTTCTCGACGACGGCTTCGGGTGTGAAGCGGGTGAGTTCGCTGACGCCCTTGACCGGATAGAGCACCGTCACGTCGTCGCTGACCAACTGCAGCGCGTCGCGATCGCCGGTGACCACCAACACGCGGTAGCCCTCGTGCTCGGCCTGGGTGGCCAGCGTCGCGATGAGGTCGTCGGCCTCGAACCCCGGCTCGGCGAGCACCGTAATACCCAGTGCGCCAAGGACTTCCTTGGTGATGTCGATCTGGCCGTGAAACTCGTCGGGCGTCGAGGACCGGTTGGCCTTGTATTCCGGGTAGCGCTCGGAGCGGAAGGTCTGCCGGGACACGTCGAACGCGGCGGCGATGTGCGTCGGGCCCTCGTCGCGCAGCAGGTTGATCAGCATCGCGGTGAAGCCGTAGACGGCGTTCGTGGTCAGCCCGCCGCGGGTCTTGAAGTTCTCCGCCGGCAGAGCGTAGAACGCCCGGAACGCCAGCGAATTGCCGTCCAGCAGCATCAGCGTCGGCTTGGCATCTTCCTTGGCTGCGTTAGCTTCCATTGCGGCAGGCACGGCTCTCCACTCTAGGCACTGGGGGTGACGAGACCTGGCGTGCCCAAACAAGCGCTTGGTAGTCTTACCTGGTGCCCGAGGTCACCAGTCAAGAGCCCGCGATCGCCGGATGGTTCGCCGACGATGAGGCCGGCAGTACACATCTGATCGGCAGCCAGTGCCCGCAGTGCGGCACCTACGTGTTCCCGCCGCGCGAAAACAACTGCCCCAACCCCGCGTGCGCCAGCGACGCACTGGAGTCCGTCGCGCTCTCGACCCGCGGGACGTTGTGGAGCTACACCGAAAACCGCTATGCCCCACCGGCGCCCTACCCCGCACCGGAGGAGTTCGAGCCGTTCGCGATCGCCGCGGTGGAGCTCGCCAACGAGGGCATCATCGTGCTGGGCAAGGTGGTCGAGGGCACGCTGGCCGCCGACCTCAAGGTCGGCATGGAGATGGAGCTGACCACCATGCCGCTGTTCACCGACGACGACGGGGTGCAACGCATCGTTCACGCTTGGAAGATCGCATCATGAGCGCGCCCGAACCGCTGTACATCCTGGGCGCCGGCATGCACCCCTGGGGCAAGTGGGGCCGGGACTTCACCGAATACGGTGTGGTCGCCGCGCGCGCCGCGCTGGCCGAGGCCGGTCTGGACTGGCGGCAGATCCAACTGGTCGCCGGGGCGGACACGATCCGCAACGGCTATCCCGGTTTCATCGCCGGATCGACGTTCGCGCAGAAGCTCGGCTGGAACGGTGTGCCGGTCAGCTCGAGTTACGCCGCGTGCGCCAGCGGCTCGCAGGCGCTGCAAAGCGCGCGCGCCCACATCCTGGCCGGCTTCTGCGACGTCGCTTTGGTGATCGGCGCCGACACCACCCCGAAGGGCGCGTTCGCCCCCGTCGGCGGCGAGCGCAAGAACGACCCGGACTGGCAGCGCTTCCACCTCATCGGGGCGATGAACCCGGTGTACTTCGCGCTGCTGGCGCGTCGCCGGATGGACCTGTACGGAGCGACGTCCGAGGACTTCGCGCACGTCAAGGTGAAGAACTCCCAGCACGGCCTGCAGAACCCAAATGCCCGCTACCGCAAGGAATCTTCGGTCGAGGACGTGCTGGCCAGCCCCGTGGTCAGCGACCCGCTGCGGCAGCTCGACATCTGCGCCACGTCCGACGGCGCGGCGGCGTTGATCGTGGCCAGCGCCGAGTTCGCGCGCAAGCACCTGGGCTCGCTCGACGGTGTACCGTCGGTGCGCGCGGTGAGCACCGTCACGCCGCGCTACCCGCAGCACCTGCCCGAATTGCCTGACATCGCAACGGATTCCACCGCGGTCGTGCCCGGGCCGGAGCGGGTGTTCAAGGACCAGATCCTGGACGCGGCCTACGCCGAGGCGGGCATCGGGCCCGAGGACGTGAGCCTGGCCGAGGTATATGACCTGTCGACCGCTTTAGAGCTCGACTGGTACGAGCACCTGGGCCTGTGCGCCAAGGGCGAGGCTGAGGCACTGCTGCGTAGCGGCGCGACGACCATCGGCGGCAAGGTGCCGGTCAACCCGTCGGGCGGGCTGGCGTGCTTCGGCGAGGCGATCCCGGCCCAGGCGATCGCTCAGGTCTGCGAGCTGACCTGGCAGCTGCGCGGGCAGGCCACCGGCCGGCAGGTGGAGGGGGCCACGGTCGGCGTCACCGCCAACCAGGGCCTGTTCGGCCACGGCTCATCGGTGATCGTCGCCCGCTAGCGCGTCGCACGAGCGTGCGCAGTTGTACGGCGTCAGCGGCGTGTCCAGGTACAGACACGCGCTCGCGGACTTACTCCGCGTCTTCTTTCGAATCCCCCAGCGTTTCCAGCACGACTTCGGCGACGCGCTTCATGCTGGTCCGCCGGTCCATGGCGGCGCGCTGGATCCACTTGAACGCCTCGGGCTCGGTCATGCCCTGTTTGACCTGCAGCAGGCCCTTGGCGCGCTCGACGATCTTGCGGGTCTCCAGCCGGTCCGACAGCGTCGCCACTTCGCGTTCCAGCTCGGTGACCTCGGCAAAGCGGCTGACGGCCAGCTCGATGGCCGGGATCAGGTCGCTGACGGTGAACGGCTTCACCAGGTACGCCATCGCGCCGGCATCGCGTGCCCGCTCGACCAGATCGCGCTGACTGAAGGCGGTCAGCACGACGATCGGCGCGATGCGTTTGCTGGCGATCTCGGCCGCGGCGTCGATCCCGTCGCGGCGCGGCATCTTCACATCCATGATCACCAGGTCGGGATTGTGCTTCTCGGCAAGCTCGACGGCCTCCTGGCCGTCGCCGGCCTCTCCGACGATGTCGTAACCCTCATCGCGCAACATTTCGGCCAGGTCCATCCGGATGAGCGCTTCGTCCTCGGCGATCAGAACCCGACGCGCAGGTGTCGTGCCGGTGTCGGTCGTGGGGCCTGTCATGAAGGACATTCTCTCGTGCGCGGCTTTGACCAGGAACCTCGGGGCGTCAGAAGCGACAGGCTGAACCCATCCTCTATGGTGGGAGGCTGCTCAAGGTTGGGTGATCGCATCTCAACCGAGAACGCCCTCGTATCCCAACTGGCAGAGGAAACGGATTCAAAACCCGTCCAGTGTGAGTTCGAATCTCACCGAGGGCACCGCTTGAACTGGCTTGATGGCAGATGAACTTTTGATCAATACCCCGGTAGTACCGCAGTTCACCGGGGAGGCGGATCCAACGCCTTGCCTGCCGCTTTGTCGAGCGCCTCCGCCACGTTGGTCAGGTCGTCCGAGGACAAGTGGCTGTACGTACCCAGCGTCATCGCTGCCGTCTCGTGGCCGAGTAGACGCTGCACGGCCAGAACGTTGGCGCCGGCCGCTTTCGCCAGGGATGCGCAGGTATGCCGCAGCACGTGCGGGGTTAGATCCGGCTTGCCGATTTCCTTGGCGACAGGATCGAAAGCTCGCCTGTACTGGGCGTCGGTGAGGTAAAGGTAACCGAGTCGGATGCAGCGCAGTGGCCGTGAATAGGTTCGAGAATGTGATCGATGCCGAGGGTATCGACCGGCGACACCGCGACCCGTGGTGGATTGACGGCCTCTACAACGACGCCTACGGCTATTTCGGATTCGACGGTGATATGTGCCGACACGTTCTCTGATGCGCTCGGCAACGTCGGGCGCAACGAAAGGCCAGCGTTGCTGTTCGTTTTTTTCTATAAAGTGATCGTCGATATCGCGGACCGCGGGTGTAGGCTTTCGGCACAATTTGCGCGACAACGCCGGGAGTCGTCATGGTCAAGCGGATCGGCGGCTTGGATTCTGATGCGGTCGCCGCCTTGGCCAAACTCCACCGGGCACCAAAGACAGGAATGCGCGTCCCGGGCAAGGGGCTTCAAGCAGAAACCCTTGGCTTGCGGGGCAATATCGTCATCGCCCTTTCCTCGGTCGCGCCGGCCTACAGCCTGGCCGCTGCGTTGGGGGGCATTGTGGCGGTGGTCGGCGCAAAGGCGCCTGCGATGTTCGTGATCGGATTCGTTCCGATCGTGCTAACCGCCATAGCGTTCCGGGAACTCGCCGCAGAGACACCGGACTGCGGAGCGACCTTTACCTGGGCCACCCGCGCGTTCGGGCCATGGGTCGGCTGGTTGGCCGGTTGGGCTTCATTGGTGGCCGCGATGGTGGGTGTAGGTAATGGCGCACAGATCGCGAGCATCTACTTGTTGAGAGCCCTGGGCCAACCCGCGCTTGCTCGATCGGTATTGGTGCAGCTCGGGTTGGGCGGGATCGTCGTTGGGATTCTGCTGACACTGTCCGTGTGGGGGATTGGTATCGCGCAGCGCACCCAGGCGGTGCTGTTAACGGTGGAGCTGGTGATGCTGGTGCTGGTCAGCATTGTGGCGCTTGTGAAGGTTTTCAACCACCACGCGGGACCCCAAGCCGTGATGCCGCAATGGAGTTGGCTGTCACCGACGGGCTTGAATTTCTCTGATCTCGCCCGCGGAACTATCCTGTGCGTGTTCGCATATTGGGGTTGGGATGCGACGTTGCAGGTGGCTGAGGAGAGCAAGGGCCCCCGCAACAATTCAGGCAGGGCCGCGGTGCTCAGCACCGTCTTATTGCTCGGCACTTATGTGCTGGTCAGTTGCGCCATTGAATCTTTCGCTGGATTCGGCGCGATGGGAATTGGCCTGAACAACCCCCGCCACGCCGACAACGCCCTCAGCATCCTGGGCGGGCCAGTGGTTGGCGGCGCTCTGGCGGTAGTGCTGCTCCTGGCGATCAGTTCGTCGGCGATGGGAGCCGTCGTGACATACGTCGCGCCGACTGCACGTAGCACCCTGGCCATGGCAGTTTACGGGGCACTGCCTCGGTCTTTCGCAAAGGTGCATCGCCGCTACCTGACGCCGTGGTTCGGCACCATCGTAATCGGCCTGGGTGGATTCGGGTTATACGTCGGAATGGCGCTCGTTAGCCGTAACTCGTTGGCGGACATGGTGACATCCATCGGCTTGCTCGTCACCTTCTACTACGCGATGACCGCGTACGCCTGTGTGTGGACCTATCTGCGGGCGTCGCAACGGTCAGCGAAACAATTCTTCTTGCGTGGTGTTCTTCCACTGGTGGGTGCCCTTGCAATGAGTTGGGCGTTCCTGCAAAGCGCCATCGAGATGTATGCACCAGATTACGGCAAGACGCATTTCGGCCCGATCGGTGGGGTATTCGTCCTCGGGATCGGGCTCTTGGTGATCGGCATCCCATTGGCGGCGCTGTGCGGCATCGGAGGCCGGGACTTTTTCAAAGGCGAAACTCTTAACTCGGCGACCAATATCTCAGTGCGCGGCCCCACAGCGAGAGCGCGCACGCGAAGGCGTTTCGACACGTTCATAACTCCGCCCGTCACGCGCCTGTACCAGGCAACCGGTGCGTTTGGGGCAGCGTCGGCGAATCTCGTCAACTGGCGCGAGGCGCGCAGAGGAGTGGACACAGACAGCTAGTACACGCGGCCGAATCGCTTGTACAGCATGTGCCGAGGCTCCGAGGAAGAAGAAGCTGTACCGGCGCCTGACAACAAAGATTGCTCGAGAAGCCGGCTCTGGCCGGCGTCAGGCTCTCGAAAGCCGACCTCGGTCAATACTTCTCGGTCAATGTCGCCCCGGCAGTCGATCCCCCAGCCACTGGCTCCGTTGGCATCACGCATCATTCGCTCTTCGATCCGGGCCACTAAGGGGCGAAGCCTATCGACACTGTAAATTGAGTCTGCGAGACTCAGATAATGGCAAATGCCAACGGATGTCATTCTTTCCGAAGATGGCGCTGTCATGAATGACGCCACTCCTTCCCATTCCGGGTCGCCGCTGCGGAACTTCCATAAGTGGTAGCGGTACCCGGGGCGATGGGTGAGACCGTCCTTTTGGAAAAACTGCCTGAATGTGTCGCCCGTGATCATCGGATCGGGATTTTTGAACTTCTCATAGAGCCGAATGAGAGCGTTCAGCTCCGGGTCGTTTTCGTTAACGATGTCGGTGACGTACAGAAACCCATCGTTCTCTCGACCGAGATAGTCCTTGAGAGTGACCAACTCGATTTGTCGCTCTGCACGCAGCGAATCAGCCATCGTCACGAAATCATCGCAGCTATCCGGCTCTTCGATTCGCATGGCCCAGCGGAGATATTCGCGGACCAACATCTCTACCTCGTTTGACGGGACGGAGCGGCCGCGCTGGCTGTCGGGGCCCATCTTGTTTCCGACACTGTCGCTTTCGCGCCCACGTTGGGCCTCGGGTTGTTCGCGGTCATCACTGGCGAACTGATCGGGGCAAAGCTTCGCAATCAACATCAGGGTTTCCACAGGCTTCTTGTTTTTCTCCAACGCTGGTTGCACGTAGGGGAAATCCAAGCGCTGATATCCGAATTGGCCCCATACCCCTAGCCGGGCGAACGGATCGAGGCCGTTCTTTGAGCGTGGAGTTAAGTAGGGGTCGTCGAGCTCGGCGACTACCAGTGCAGCTGGCGCCCGCGACTTGTGTCGGCATCGTCATGCAGAGCCCTTTCGGTGTGTTCGAGCAGACGTCGACCAACCCCCTTGTTTCGACGCTCGGGCTGGACGACGAGTACTCGATGACCCCGGCGTTTGGCCCGTCGAGGTAGTCCGCGATCGCGCCGCCGACTGGTTTGCCGTCATCGAGTGCCAAGATGACATGGTAGTTGTTTTTCTCGTACCACCCGTCTCCTTCAAACTCAGATAATTGATTATCGTTTCGACGTTTTCGAGCTCGTCTGGGTCTGGGAACTCGGGCTTGAGCAGTCTTGTAGAAACGCTTGAATAGCTCGATATCACCCCGACGAGTGCCTCGCAATTCGTGAAAGGTTAGCGAATCCGCATCCATGGAACAGTAATGATCGTTGATGATGTCCGGCAGTGCACACGCAGAGTAGTCACCGTCTTTGAACGGCTCGTTCGGATGGTAGTCGAGGATGAGTCGCCTTCGACCGAGCGGAATTCTATCGCACCCGTCTGTCGGCGTGCCTGATCATTTTTTCGCGGATCGTCTCTCTCTCCGGCAGCTGGTACAACGAGTCGTAGCCACAACCTGTTTCGTCGAGGGCGCAAACGAATCTCTAAATCAGTCATCGTTTCCTTCTTCGCGAAGCATTTCGCTGGCCGATTCGAGGGCAGACCGCGCGAGTTGGGATGCATAAAAATCGTAAGTCTCGATATCGGCGATGTTCGCGTGCATAAAGAAGGGATCATGTCCCGCCACGGATGATTCGGGTTGAGAGGCTCGCCAGTGTCCTTGTTGCACATCACAAATGCAATCCACGATAGGCCGAGTAGTACTGCGCGAAGACTTGCTCCTCGGTCCCGCCGTCGAGACGGATCCCCTGCGCTTCGCCGGTGACGTCGAGGACTAGTCGGGAGTCCTGCCAGATGGCCACCTGTGCGGGGCAGAATCCGACGTCACCGTTGCCCGGTCCCAGCACGGGACCCCATTTCAGGTTCCGGTGACGCAGCGAACAGCAAATCCTTTGATGCCGCTCGCGTTTTGGCCGTTTAGGGAGCGAAGTACTTCCGTGGCCACATCGCAAAATTAGCGAATTATTTTCGTCTCCGAAGCCGTATTACAGCGCCACCTCCCCTTGCCACTCCGGCATGTACAGATCGGAATGCTCGGCCCCCACAGCAGCCAGCAATCGAAGATGAAAAGTTGGAGCTTGCGTGCATGCCGATAGCGGAACTCATCGTCTGGACGGATAATTGATCTGTCGTACTCCTTAACGATCTGCTGCCAGTCCTGCTCGTAACGCGCCAAGACACCGTTTAGAAGTGCAGCGGCGCCGTGAAGCCCTGCTTGATCGTCACTTTCGACAAGAAGACCGGTTTTGCCGCACATGCATGAACGAGTGATTGAGTGCGTCGAAGTAGCGTTCGATTGCGTCGTTGTCTATCAGCGGCGAGCAAGTGTCGACATCAATCGCTGCGCTCTCACCCTCTTGTACCTCTTAGACCAGTTCGCCAAGCTGAGTCCGTACTCTAATCGACCATGTCCGCTTTCCTTCCGCCAGCGATTTTTGGCGGCTTTGTAGTCGGCTTTCTACTCGAAGTATAATCATAGTAATCGTTCAATCATATATCCAACAGTTCTATTTCTATGCACAATCTCGCTACCCTTTGCATTTATCTTACCTAAGCCTCTCAAACACAGCTCTAACAGAGTGAGCAGCGCTCTCCCGATATAGTTTAAGCGTCCTCGCTTTATCTATCTTCTTTCTAATATAACTTATCTTTATAACTCTTAGAAAAAAAAAAATCAAAACATCTATTATATATTAATCATCTTACTCTTTGAACACAATTACCTATCATCATTATCTCATATATCTCTCTTTTTTCAGATCATAAACATATATTTCTATTAATTACACTCATTCACTTCATCTCTCTATTCAACATCTCTTCTCACATCTCACTTCATATTATTATCATTTTAACAATCTCTCTCTTCAACAAACCTTATATTTTTTTTTTTTTTTTTTTTTTTTTACATTCAAAACCCGTCCAGTGTGAGTTCGAATCTCACCGAGGGCACCACCTGCACGTACGGGCGCCCGTCCAGCTCGAACACAACCTAGTCAGCCATCTAGCGACAACCGTTCCAGCTCGACATAGGTCAGAGAACGGCCATGGTTCTTGAGCCTGACGAGCGCGACTGCCGGACTGCAGAACGAATGCACGGTGCCGAAATGCCAGCAAGCACCTGATATCCACTTGACGTGATCACCAATCGCCAATGGTGTAGCCATGTTTCACGTTGCCTCCGATCTTCTAAGACTGAAAGTCTTGCGGGCTATGCCGAGTTCAATGCCATAAGCAGAAATCCGTTAGCCAGCGAGATCAACGGCGGCGCCGATAAACGACGGCCGCAAGCAAATGGTCTTTTGGAGTCTCTGGCCGACCTGACGGGCGGCGAACCGGACGACGACGCCCCCGCCAGCCGCATTCTGACCATCGAGGGCTAAGCAACCAGGCAACGCCGAGAACCTCGGGGCACCACGTGCCCTCTCGTCGTACCCCGTTGCCCGGCCGGAGAAACACCCGTGGCGCACGCCGATTACCTCGCGAGAGAGACGTTCATGCGCAAACGTGGGGTGGGTATCATTCGGATTGGTTGCGTTCGATGCCGTCGCAGTCGGTGAGCGCCAATAACCCTCATGTTGAAAGCAACAGCGTGGGTTTCCTGCACGCCTGCCGACGAGAACTTGCAACCCCAGTTCCCTACGGTCTGATCGCCGTTGCTGAAATGCTGCAACGCTTGAGCACCCAAAACTCTGATGGAAACTCACGACGATCGACAACTCGCCGAAGTCCTCGGCAACCTGGCCGTCGAGATGCAATCCTTGCGCGACAGCGAGGCGGTATTGCGCGCCATTGTCGCTGGCGCCATCGACGTCGTGCCCGGAACCCACTCGGCGGGGATATCCCGCGTAAGCGGACGGACCGTCACCTCGGAGATGCCCTCGAACGCAATTGCCGCGGAACTCGATCAGCTCCAAACGACGTTGAACGAAGGCCCCGCACTCAGTGCTCTTCGCGAGCGGCGCACGGTGTTCATCAAGAGCATGGGCGAGGAATCCCGATGGCCGAACTTCACCGCAGCCGCCACCGGGCTCGGCGTTCATTGCATGCTGTCGTTCCGCCTCTTTGTCATCCGCGGGAATCTCGGGGCGTTGAACCTCTACGGCGCGGACCCCGAAGCGCTGACCGAAGATTCGGTCGCCATCGGGGAGATCTTGGCCCAACATGCCGCCGTCGCGATGGCGGGCGCAGAAGCCGGACAACAGATGCACACCGCGGTCGCGACCCGCGACATCATCGGCCAAGCCAAGGGCATCCTGATGCAACGCGACAACCTCACCGGGATTCAGGCTTTCGCAGCCCTCGCCCGAGCCTCCCAGGAAACAAACGTCAGACTGATTAACGTCGCCCGGTGGTTGGTCAACGAACACGAATCCAAGCTTTAAGGCTCGTTGGCGCCACCGGCCGGACGCGAGCGCACCGGGTTCGGCGGGATCCGCTTGCCGCGCTACCGGCCTCGGTGACACCGGCCCGGCCGGCGATGGCACCGCGGGCCAGCCGGGCCCAGTCCGCCTGACCCCGGGTGGCCGAAAGCACTGATTGCGCCGACGCAACAGCGGTACGCTGTCGAGCGTTTCGCAAGACTCGACGACCGCGCCAGGTGACCGCCGGGTCGTGATTCGCCGGTCGAGTCGGAGGTTCGGAATGTCGTATGTCATCGCAGCGCCGGACGTGATAAGCTTGACCACAACGGATTTGGCGAATATCGGGTCTACGATCAGTGCGGCCGACGCGGCCGCGGCGGCCTCGACGACGGAAGTGGTTGCGGCGGGCGCCGACGAGGTGTCAGTGGCAGTGGCCGCGCTGTTCGGCTCGCACGCGCAGACCTATCAGGCGCTCAGCGCGCAGGCGGCGACATTTCACACGCAGTTCGTGCAGCGCCTGCATACCGGCGCCGACCAGTACGCACTGGCCGAGGTTGCTAACTCCGCACCGCTGCAGGCAGTCGAGAGGAATCTCCTCACCGCGGTCAACGCGCCCACCCAAGCGCTGGTTGGCCGGCCCCTCATCGGCAGCGGCGCCGACGGGGTGTCCGGCGGCACGCTGGCGCAGGCCACCGGCGCTGCCGGCGGGATCCTGTACGGCAACGGCGGGGCCGGGGCGACCGATGCGGCCGGTCAGGGCGGCGCTGGCGGGTCCGGCGGGCTCCTCGGAAACGGTGGCGCCGGGGGCGCCGGGGCAAACGGCGGTGCCGGTGGCCGCGGCGGCGCCGGAGGTTTGCTTGACGGCAACGGCGGCCACGGCGGCGCCGGCGGCGCCGCAAGCGACGGGGCGGCCGGCGGAGACGGCGGCACCGGCGGGTCAGCGGGCTTCTTCGGCAACGGCGGCGCGGGAGGCAGCGGCGGGACCGGCGGCGACGCGACCGTCGCCGGCGGGAACGGCGGGTCCGGCGGACGCGGCGGCCTCGGCGGTAACGCCGGGCATGCGGCCGGCAACGGCGGAGCCGGCGGCGCCGGGGGCGACGGCGGGAGCGGCGGGGCGGTCAGCAACAGCACACTGTTGTCCGGCGACGTCGGTGGCGCCGGCGGCGCCGGCGGGGCCGGCGGCTGGGCGGGCGGCCTGGGCGGCAACGCCGGCGCCGGCGGAGCGGGCGGCGCCGGCGGCAACGCCGGGGCCGTCGCCGGCAGCACGGTCTACGGGGACGTCGGCGGAGCCGGCGGTGCCGGCGGTGTCGGCGGCCCGGCCTTCGGCGGCCAGGGCGGTCACGGCGGCGCCGCCGGCGCCGGCGGCAATGCCGGAACCGTCCGGCCACGGCGGCCACGGCGGCGCCGCCGGCGCCGGCGGCAGCGCCGGGCCGTTCACCGACAGCACCGTCTACTCCGGCGACATCGGCGGAGCCGGCGGCGTCGGCGGAGCCGGAAACCTCGCCGGGTACTTCGGTAACGGCGGCACGGGCGGCGCCGGTGGTGCCGGCGGCACCGCGGGCGACGTCACCAACAGCACCGTCGGGTCCGGTGACACCGGCGGCGCGGGCGGCACCGGCGGACTCGGCGGCTTGGCCGGGTATGTCGGCAACGGCGGGAACGGCGGCACCGGTGGCAACGGCGGCGACGCCGGGGCCGTCACCGCCGGCTCCATCGTCAACACCGGCGACGCGGGCGGGGCCGGCGGGGCCGGGGGCGCCGGCGACATCGCCACCTACCAGGGCATCGGCGGCAACGGCGGTACGGGCGGGAACGGCGGGGCCGGCGGGGCCGTCAGCGGATCGAGCACCGTCACCGCCGGCGACAACGGTGGCGCCGGAGGAGACGGCGGCCCCGGCACCGGTGGCACCAACCACACCGGGGCCTTCGCTAGCCACGGCGGGAACGGCGGGACCGGCGGGACCGCGGGAACCGTCACCGGCAGCATCGTCCACTCCGGCGACAACGGCGGCGACGGCGGCGCCGGCGGGAGCATCGTCGCCGGTCACGCCGGTACCGGCGGCAC
The DNA here is from genome assembly GCA_963758775.1 of uncultured Actinomycetota bacterium. Classification (GTDB taxonomy): domain Bacteria; phylum Actinomycetota; class Actinomycetes; order Mycobacteriales; family Mycobacteriaceae; genus Mycobacterium. Next base: position 414,649 of record CAVWWU010000002.1, on the reverse strand, counting down.
CGGCGGGGACGGCGGGGACGGCGGGGCCCTCACCGGCGGCACCGTCGGCGGCGGCGACGACGGCGGGGCCGGCGGGGCCGGCGGCAATGGCGGCCTTCCGCAGCGGCTCGGCAACGGCGGCAACGGCGGCGCCGGCGGCGCGGGTGGCAATGGCGGCGCCCTCAGCGCGTCGAGCGCCGTCACGACCGGCGACAACGGCGGCGACGGCGGCGCCGGGGGCCACGGCAACCTGGGCGCGTTCATCGGCAACGGCGGTAAAGGCGGCCTCGGCGGCGCCGGCGGGGCCGGCGGGGCCGTCAGCGGATCCAGCACCGTCACCGCCGGCGACAACGGCGGCGACGGCGGAGCCGGCGGCGGAGCCACCCTTGCCGGGTTCGTCGGCAACGGCGGCAACGGGGGTGCCGGTGGCTCCGGCGGGGCCGGTGGCGCCGTCAGCGGGTCGAGCACCGTCGGCAACGGCGACAACGGCGGCGACGGCGGCGACGGCGGCACTGCCGGCCTCGCCTCGAGTACCGGCAACGGCGGCATCGGCGGTCGCGGCGGCGCCGCCGGCGCGGGCGGGGCCGTCACCGACAGCACCGTCTCCTTCGGCGATGCCGGGGGCACCGGCGGGACCGGCGGCGTCGGCGGCGCCAGCCTCGTGGCCGGCAACGGCGGGGCGGGCGGGTCCGGCGGGGCCGGCGGAGTGGCCGGGGCGGTCAGCGACAGCACCGTCTCCACGGGCGACGTCGGCGGTGCCGGCGGCGCGGGCGGGTCCGGCGGGATCGCCGCGATTGGAGGCGGCGGTCATGGCGGCGCCGGCGGCGCGGGCGGCGACTCCGGGACCGTGACCGGCAGCGAACCCGACGCCGGCGACATCGGCGGGACCGGCGGGGCGGGTGGCGCCGGCGGCCAGACGAACGCACTGGGTAGCGGCGGTGGCGGAGGAGCCGGTGGGGCCGGCGGCAACTCCGCGACCGGACACGGCGGAGACGGCGCCGACGGCGGAAGCGGCGGCCCTGCAGGGCTGATCGGCGCGGCCGGTCATGGCGGCCCCGGCGGTGCCGGCGGCACTGGGCCTGGCGGCGACGGCACTCCCGGCCAGCCGGGCCAGTCCGGCTAACTCGTTGCAGCGCAACCGATTTAGACACTCCGAACCGACCGGGAACCACACTCAGGGGGCATTTTCTGAGTGTGGAACCCTACCGGCTCAGCGGTAGGCCCACCCGAACCCCCGGCGCGGATCGGAGTACTTGCGAGGGGATCAAGACGGGAGTCTGAGTGATTACGAGGGATGGGACGGATCCAGCCGGACCACAGCCCAAACCCCAGGGCGGTGTCCAACAATCCGGACGTGCACATGCACGACTTGCCGCCTCGCGCCGTTCAGCGGTTACCCTTTGAACGTGGGCGCGAAGAAATGCGGTCCCTCAAAAGCAGCAGCGGACGGTTCGGTAAACCGCCCCGACTGCGTCGCGGCCGCGCGCGACCAAGCCCGGGACCGCAGCCAGCACTACTCCGAAACCGTCGCGCGGCGCCACCGCGTGCTCACCATCGTCGCCTGGCTCACGGTACTGGTGAGCACGAGCTTCGCGCTGGTCCAGATCTTGACCGACACGTGGTCGTGGCAGATCACCTCGCTCAACTTTGCGACCGCGGCGATCTGCGCGTTCGTGCCGCGGCTGTACCGCTTCGGCGACCTGGTTGCGCCGCTCACCTACGTCAGCGCGGCGTACGTCTCGGTTTTCGCCAGCACCTGGGACATCGGCACCGGAGCGGGCGGCGAATTCTTCTTCCTGGTGGGCGCCTGCCTGGTGGTGCTGCTCCTGGGCATCGAGCACATCGTGTTGGCCATCGGGCTGGCGGCGGTCGCCGTCGCCGGCATCATCGCGCTGGAGTTCCTGGTCCCCCGCTACACGGGGCTCCAACCGGCCTGGGCTCAGTCGATGGGGTTCGTCATCACCACGGTCTCGTCGTGCGTGATGATCGTCGTCACGGTGTGGTTCGCCCTGCGCGACACCGCGCGCGCCGAAGCGGTGATGGAGGCCCAGTACGAGCGCTCCGAGGCCCTCCTGGCCAACATGCTGCCCGCGAGCATCGCCGAGCGGCTCAAAGACCCGGACCGCACCGTGATCGCCGACAAGTACGACGAAGCCTCGGTGCTGTTCGCCGACATCGTCGGCTTCACCGAACGGGCCAGCAGCACCGCGCCCGCCGATCTTGTGCGCTTCCTCGACATGCTCTACAGCGCCTTCGACCTCCTGGTCGACAAACATGGCCTGGAGAAGATCAAGGTCAGCGGCGACTCCTACATGGTGGTCAGCGGAGTGCCACGGCCACGGCCCGACCACGTGGAGGCACTGGCCGACTTCGCCATCGAAATGACTGCCTTTGCAAGGGAAGTGAAGGACCCGACCGGGCTCTCGGTGCCGTTGCGCGTCGGCATGGCGTGCGGCCCCGTGGTCGCGGGCGTGGTGGGTTCGCGGCGGTTCTTCTACGACGTGTGGGGTGACGCGGTCAACGTCGCGTCCCGAATGGAGTCGACCGACTCGGCGGGGTGCATCCAGGTGCCCGAAGACGTGTATGAGCGCCTGAAGGACAACTTTGTGCTCCAGGAGCGCGGCCGGATCGAGGTCAAGGGCAAAGGCATCATGCGCACGTGGTACCTGATTGGTCGCAAAGCTTCGGAGGTCGCCGACGACCAGTTCGCCGAGGACCCGCGCACGGCCCACGTCTGAGCATGGAATCGACACCAACCTTGTTGCCGCACTTGTGGAAATCGACGCTGGGGTCGGGAATTCTTTCGCTGATCCTGGGCATCGTGGTTCTGGCCTGGCCCGGCATCTCGGTGCTGATCGCCGCCGTCGCCTTCGGCATCTATCTGCTCGCAACGGGTTTCGCGCAGGTGCTGTTCGCGCTCAGCCTGCACGTCACCGCAGGCAGTCGAATCCTGCTGTTCGTCAGCGGCGCGGCATCGCTGATCCTCGCCGTGCTGGCGTTCAGGCATTTCGGCCAGGGCTACGCCGTGTTGTTGCTGGCCATCTGGGTCGGTATCGGGTTCATCTTCCGCGGCGTCGCCACCACCGTTTCGGCGATCAGCGATCCGAACCTGCCCGGCCGCGCCTGGTCGATCTTGGTCGGCGCGCTCAGCCTGATCGCCGGCATCGTGGTGATGGCGGCGCCACTCGAGTCGATCGTGACCCTGGCCCTCGTCGTCGGCATCTGGTTCGTCGTCATGGGCGCGTTCGAAACCGTTGCCGCCTTCGGCATCTACGGCGCATCGAAGAAACTCGGCACGGCGCGTGCGCAGGGCTAGCGGCCGCCGACGCCGTCTACTACACTAAGTCGTAGCCCATTAATGGGCCCGCAGCCCCGGGAGATGGCGGATGAGTGTCGTCGATATTTCGCGGTGGCAGTTCGGTATCACCACCGTCTACCACTTCATCTTCGTGCCGCTCACGATCGGCTTGGCTCCCCTGGTTGCCGTCATGCAAACCGTGTGGACGGTCACCGGTAACGCCTCGTGGTATCGCCTGACGAAGTTCTTCGGCAAGCTGTTCCTGATCAACTTCGCCATCGGCGTGGCGACCGGGATCGTGCAGGAATTTCAGTTCGGGATGAACTGGTCTCAGTACTCCCGGTTCGTCGGCGACGTCTTCGGCGCGCCCCTGGCGATGGAGGGCCTGGCCGCCTTCTTCTTCGAATCCACCTTCCTCGGCCTGTGGATCTTCGGCTGGAGCAGGCTGCCGAAGTTGGTACATCTGGCGTGCATCTGGATCGTCGCGATCGCGGTGAATGTGTCCGCGTTTTTCATCATCGTGGCGAATTCGTTTATGCAGCATCCGGTGGGCGCCCGCTACAACCCGGTGACCCGACGCGCCGAGTTGCAAAGCATCGGCGCATTGCTCGGCAATAACACTGCGCGCGCGGCCTTTTCGCACGCAGTCACCGGTTCGCTGCTGACCGCGGGAACCTTCGTCGCCGCCGTCAGCGCATGGTGGCTGGTGCGCTCGGCCCGGAATTCCCAGGGAGCCGGCGACGCAGACGGACCCGATATCTTCCGGCCGGCGGCCATCCTCGGGTGCTGGGTCGCGCTGATCGCCGCCGTCGGCCTGTTCTTCACCGGCGACACGCAAGGCAAGCTGATGTTCGTCCAGCAGCCGATGAAGATGGCGTCGGCGGAATCGTTGTGCGACACCGCAACCGATCCGGACTTCTCCATCCTGACCGTGGGGACACACAACAACTGCGAAAGCATTTCCCGTGTCATCGAGGTGCCCTACGTCCTGCCGTTCCTCGCGCAGAGCCGATTCGACGGCGTGACGCTGCAGGGCGTGCGCGATCTGCAGCGGGACTATCAATACAAGTTCGGGCCGAACGACTACCGGCCCAACCTGTTTGTGACGTACTGGTCGTTCCGGATGATGATCGGGTTGATGGCGATCCCCGGGCTGTTCGCGCTGACCACGCTGTGGTTGACCCGCGGCAAGCGGACCCCGACGCGACGGTGGTTCTCCTGGTTCGCGCTGCTGACCATCCCGATGCCGTTCCTGGCCAACAGCGCCGGATGGGTCTTCACCGAAATGGGCCGCCAGCCCTGGATCGTGGTGCCGAATCCCACGGGCGATCAATCGGTGCGGCTCACCGTCCGCGAAGGGGTTTCGAACCATGCCTCGGGCATGGTGATCACCTCGCTGGTGACGTTCACGCTCCTCTACGCGGTGCTCGCCGTCCTGTGGTTCTGGCTGCTCAAGCGCTACGTCGCCGAGGGGCCGCTGGAACACGACGCCGAGCCCGCCGCGCCGCCGGCACCCGGCGACGACGAAGTCGCGCCGCTGTCGTTCGCGTATTAAGGAGCTGACCCGTGGAACTCCAAGAGTTGTGGTTTGGCATCATCGCGGTGCTGTTCCTGGGCTTCTTCATCCTGGAGGGCTTCGACTTCGGGGTGGGCATGTTGATGGAGCCGGTCGCGCACGTCGGCACCGGCGATCCGGAGACCCGCCGGCGCACCGTGCTGAACACCATCGGCCCGGTGTGGGACGGCAACGAGGTCTGGCTGATCACCGCCGGCGCTGCGATGTTCGCGGCGTTCCCCGGCTGGTATGCGACCGTGTTCTCCACGCTGTACCTGCCGCTGCTGGCGATCCTGTTCGGGATGATCGTGCGCGCCGTGGCCATCGAATGGCGCGGCAAGATCGATGACTCGCGGTGGCGTGCGCTGGCCGATTGCGGCATCGCAGCCGGGTCCTGGCTGCCGGCGGTGCTGTGGGGGGTCGCCTTCGCCGTGCTGGTCCGCGGCCTCCCGGTTGATGCCGACGGTCACGTGGACCTGTCGATCGGCGACGTGCTCAACGTCTACACGCTGCTCGGCGGGTTGGCCACCGCCGGGCTGTTCGGGTTCTACGGCGCCGTGTTCGTGGCCTTGAAGACCTCCGGCTCCATTCGCGACGACGCCCACCGCTTCGGCGTCTGGCTGTCGCTTCCGGTGACGGGACTGGTTGCCGCCTTTGGCCTTTGGACGCAACTGGCCCACGGCAAGGGTTGGACCTGGGTGGTGCTGGCGGTCGCCGTCGTCGCGCAACTGGCGGCGGTCGTGCTCGTGTGGCGGCGCCTGTCGGACGGCTGGGCGTTCACGTGCACCGCCCTAGTGGTGGCTGCCGTCGTCGTGCTGCTGTTCGGTGCGCTGTACCCCAACCTGGTGCCCTCGACACTGGACGAGCAATGGAACGTGACCATCCACTCGGCCTCGTCGACGCCCTACACGCTGAAGATCATGACGTGGGTGACGGCCTTCTTCGCCCCGCTGACGGTGGTCTATCAGGCCTGGACGTATTGGGTTTTCCGGCAACGCATCTCGGCTGAACGGATCCCGCCGCCGATCGGTTTGGCAAGGCGTCCGTCCTGAGCGCGGGGGTCTCCCGCGCGCCGCTCGACCCCCGACTGTGGCGGGCATCGAGTGCGTTGCGCCGCTACCTCGTCGCCGCCGTAGGCTGCGGGGTGATGATCTCCGGCTGCGCGATCGGGTCGGCCATCGTGCTCGCAAGCATCGTCGCGCGCATCATCACCGACCCCGCGGCGCGCAGCCTGGCCGCCTGCTGGCGCTCCCTGTCGATCCTGCTGGCGCTGTGGCTTGTTCGCGCCGTCATGCAGTGGCTGCAGGCGCGCCTGGGACAGCGCGGGGCCAGCGCGGTGATCGCCGACCTCAACGGCGAGGTCCTCGAGGCAGTCACCGCGCGGGAGCCCAGCGAGCTCGCGGCCCAGCGCGACGACGCCGCGATCGTGATCACCCGCGGCCTCGACGGCCTGCGCCCGTATTTCGCCGGGTACCTGCCCACGCTGTTGCTCGCCGCGATCCTGACTCCGGCGACCGTCGCCGTGATCGCGCTGTACGACCTGAAATCGACGGTGATCGTGGCGATCACGCTGCCGTTGATACCGGTGTTCATGGTGCTGATCGGGCTGGCGACGGCGGACCGGTCCGCGGCGGCGCTGGCCACGATGTCGACGTTGCAGGCGCGGCTGCTGGATCTGATCGCAGGAATCCCCACCCTGCGGGCGCTGGGCCGCGCGTCGGGTCCGGAACAACGCATCGCCGAGCTGGGTGCTGCCCATCGCCGCTCGGCGATCGCGACGCTGCGGATCGCGTTCCTGTCGGCGCTGGTGCTCGAATTGCTGGCCACCCTCGGTGTGGCGCTGGTGGCGGTCAGCATCGGGCTGCGCCTGGTGTTCGGCGAGATGAGCCTGGCCGCGGGTTTGACGGTGCTGCTGCTGGCACCGGACGTGTACTGGCCGCTGCGTCGTATCGGCGTGGAATTCCATGCCGCGCAAGACGGGAGAACCGCGGCCGATAAAGCCTTCGCGCTGATCGGCGAGCCGCCCGCCGAACCCGCGGGGCGGCGTGCTGTCGTCGCGCGCGGCGCACTGATCCGGCTGGAGCGCCTCAGCGTGACCGGCCGCGACGGCCGCTCCCCACACGATCTCAACGCGGCGATCGAACCCGGTCGGGTGACCGTGCTGACCGGACGCAACGGCGCCGGCAAAACCACCACGCTGCAGGTGATCGCCGGGCTCAAGGTGCCATCGCAGGGCCGGGTCACCGTCGCCGGCGTCGACGTCACCGACCTGGAGCCCGCGGCGTGGTGGCGGCAATTGTCGTGGCTGCCGCAACGGCCCGTGCTGGTCCCGGGCACCGTCCAGGACAACCTGGTCCTGTTCGGGGATCTCGAGGATATCGAAAGCGCTTGCACCGCAGCCAGTTTCGACGCTGTGCTGGCCGACCTCCCGGACGGCATGCACACCGCGGTCGGGCGTGGCGGCGTCGGGCTGTCGCTGGGCCAGCGCCAGCGGCTGGGCCTGGCCCGCGCGCTCGGATCGCCCGCCCCGGTGCTGCTGCTCGACGAGCCCACCGCGCACCTGGACACGCACACCGAGGACCGGGTGTTGCGTGCCATCGTCGAGCGGGCACGGGCCGGGGCGACGGTGGTGGTCGTCGGGCACCGCGAACGGGTCCTGGCGATCGGCGACCAGATAATCGATGTGGTCTCGGATGGCTCGGATGGATCGGTGCGGTATGCGCGCATCTGACCTGTTGCGCCCGCGTCTGCCCCGCCTGCTGACCGCCGTCGCGCTGGGCGTGCTGTCACTGGGCAGCGCGCTGGCATTGGCCGGGGTGTCGGCCTGGCTGATCACCCGCGCGTGGCAGATGCCCCCGGTGCTCGACCTGTCCGTTGCCGTGGTCGCGGTGCGCACGTTCGCCATCTCCCGGGGCGTGCTGCACTACTGCGAGCGACTGGCCACCCACGACACCGCCCTGCGCGCCGCCAGCATGGTCCGAGAGCAGATCTATCACCGCCTCGCACACGGGCCGGCGGCCGCGGCCGTCCGGTTACACAGCGGTGAGCTGGTCGCCCGCGTCGGCACCGACGTCGACGAGCTGGCCAACGTGCTGGTGCGCGCGCTGGTCCCGATCGGGGTCGCCGCGGTGCTCGGCGTGGCGGCGACCGCGGTGGTAGCGGTCATCTCGCCGACGGCGGCCGCGGTGCTCGCGATCTGTCTGCTCATCGCCGGCGTGGTCGCGCCCTGGATGTCCGGCAGGGCCGCCGCGGCGCAGGAAGCAGTCGCCCGGCAGCAGCACTCCGAACGCGACACCGCGGCGATGATCGCGCTCGAGCACGCACCCGAGCTTCGTGTCGCGGGAGCGCTCCCCGGCGTCATCGCCGAATCGCAGCGCCGCCAACGCGCCTGGGGCGCCGCACTCGATGCCGCCGCCCGCCCGGCCGCTATCGCCGAGGCGATGCCCACCGCGGCGATCGGTGCCAGCGTTCTCGGCGCCGTGGTGGCCGGCATCGGGATGGCACCCACCACAGCATCCACCACGCTGGCGGTGCTGATGTTGTTGCCGCTCTCCGCATTCGAGGCGACGACTCCCCTGCCGGCCGCCGCCGTCCAATGGACGCGGTCGCGGATCGCCGCCCGCCGGCTGCTGGACCTCGCTCCGCAAGGCTCCACGGAATCGAGGGCGTCGGCGCAGCTGCCGCGTGGCACCGGGGAGTTGTCCGCCGACGTGTGCTCAGAGCAGGTTGACCTTCCGGCCGGGGCCCGGCTGGCCGTCACGGGCGCCAGCGGCTCAGGCAAGACGACACTGCTGATGACACTGGCCGGGTTGCTGCCGCCGCTCAAGGGACGGGTGACGCTGGACGGCACGGGCCTGGACCAGTTCGACGAAGACGAATTGCACCGAGCCGTAGGCTTTTTCGCCGAGGACGCGCACCTGTTTGCCACCACCGTGCGGGACAACCTGCTCGTGGCCCGCGGCGACTGCACCGACGACGAACTGACGACCGCACTCGATGCGGTCGGCCTCGGCGACTGGCTCGCCGGCCTGCCCGCGGGACTGTCGACGGTGCTGACCGCCGGCGCGCAAGCGGTCTCGGCCGGCCAGCGCCGCAGGCTGCTGCTGGCGCGGACGATCGTCTCGCCCGCCCGCATAGTGCTGCTCGACGAACCCACCGAGCACCTCGACGCGGCCGACGCCGAGCCGATCCTGCGTAACCTGTTGGCCCCCAACCCCGGCCTGATGACCACGGACCGGACCGTCGTGGTGGCCACTCACCATTTGCCCGACGACATGCACTGCGCCCGGCTGCATCTCGACTCAGAGGTGCCGGCGGCGCGGCATGAACTCCAGAGATAGCAGCACGAGCACCAACGGAACGATCTGAGTGATCGAGATCAGCGCGTAGCGGCGCGCGTCCATGGCATGAAACTTGTACACGTACCGGTACAACGATTCGAGTGCGATCAACGGGTCGAGCACATGGATCAGGCGGTAGCAGATGTGCTGCAGCCGGCCCGTGAGCGCGCCGTCGAACAACTCGGGAAAAGGCGCGAAAGACAATGATACCCGCTGTGCACCGATGCTTTTGGCTGCGGATATCATCTCGACGCTGAGCCGTTCGTCAATGCCGTTGGGGGCGCCGCGCCGACGCCACGGCACATCGAGGGTGATGTCGCGGCCGCCGCCGGCGGTCGCGTACCGGTGAAATCCCTGTACTCTTCCTGCGGCATCCCTGGCGATAATCAGCAGTATCCCCGGGAACCTTCCCTCCAGCACACCGTCGAGGTTCATGTAGAACCCGCGGTCGTTGAGGGCCCCGCTGGCTGACGCCCGCACCACGTCGGCCAGCTCGGCGCGGCGGTGATTGTCGAGCTCCTGCTCGGCGACGATCTCGGTGCTGATTCCGGAGTTGTGCGTGCGCTGCACCGCCTGGCGCAGATTGCGAAACTTGCGGCCCGCCATGTCGAATCGGGATACCTCGACGACGACGTCACGGCCGATCGGTATGGCCCGCAACGATTGTCGGATCGCCGCCCGGTCGGTCCACAGGCTGAGCCGCTGCTCGCTGCACCCCACCACCGCGATCCGCCAGCCGTGGGTATGGCACATTGTGGCGAAATCGGCGACCAGCGCCGGGAATTCGCGTTCGTCGCCGATCGGGTCGCCGCCGACCACCGCGTATCCCATCCGCGTGCGGTACGCCAGCGCCGCTGTTCCGTCGTCATTGAAGTGGTAAGCCTTGCCGGTCTGCATGGCGAACGGCGCCAACGGATCCGCGGTGGTGGCGTTGATCAAACCCCATGCCCGCGGCAGTTCTTCGGGTCGCGGGCGCGACGATGTCGGCCACATCAGCACCAGACCGGTGCCGGCGATGAGCGCGTCGCCAAGCAGGTCGAAGGCCACTACGTGCGCAACCAATCCCGCCAGCAGGCATAAGGCAGCCGCGGCGGCATGCGTCGCCGTGACGGGACGGCCCAGGAAGATGCCGCGGGCAATCAGGGCCACGGCAGCCAATACGGTGAGTGACCAACCCAGCCGACCCGCGCAGTGCCAGGCCGGATTGTGTTGGTGGCGGGCGAGAATCACGATCAGCCAGCACGCCGCGCAGAACAGCGCCAAGGCGCCGATACACCGGGCCGCAACCGAATCCACGTGAACAACAACGCGTTCGCGCACACCTAGCCGCAGTCCCACACCGACGGGCGGCCCGTTCATCCTCACCTCCCGATGCGCTGAACCCTCAGCTGGCGGCACACATCTGCCGCTGCTACATCGATTACCCGGCTAGTTAAACGTTACGCCCGATCTCTCGTCAGGATTGCGGGAAATAGATCAACACGCCTTCCTGAACCACGGTGGCGACGATCTTCCCGGAGCGGTCGAAGAAATGCCCTCTGCCCAATCCGCGGGAATCGGCGGCCACCGGAGACTCAGTCGAATACAACACGTAGTCGTTGAAGTCGACCTGCCGGTGGAACCAGACCGAGTGATTCGCCGAGGCCGCGAAGATGCGGTCGTGGCCCCACGACAGCCCGTGGGTGGTGATGATCGAGTCCAGGACGGTGGTGTCCGACGAGTAGACCATGGTTGCGGTGTGCAACACGGGATCGTCCGGTAGCGCACCCCCCGCCTTCATCCAGACCCGGTTGTGCGGCAGGCGGTCACCCTTGGTCCGCATCACCCAGGCAGGGTCGTTGGTGTAGCGCCATTCGATCGGGTGCAGGGCCTTGACGAAGTGCGGCACAGTCTCCTCGTGACCGCGCAACAGTTCGCCCATCGGCGGCACGGTGTGGGGCTCGGCCACCTCCGGTGGGGCGACGCCGTGCTCGATGCTGCCCGATGATCCGCCGGACATGTAGGAGATGATCGCCGACGACAACAGCGTGCCGTCCTGCACCGCGTCGACCCGACGGTTGGCGAACCGTCGTTCCTCGCGCAGCCGCGTGACGCGGAATTCGATGTCCTTGGTGGTGTCGCCGCCGTTGATGAAGTGCACCGACAACGCGCTGGGCGGCAGGTCGTTGGCCAGCGTGCGGGCGCTGGCAACGAACGATTGCGCCATCAGCTGGCCGCCATAGGTCCGCATCGGGTTCTTACTGGGATGGGATCCAATGAACAGATCGTCGGCGATGCGGTTGAGGTCTAGTACCGCCAGTAACTCGTCGAAATCTGACAACTAGAGGTCATCCTCTCCGATCCGGTGAACGTGGATCAGATTAGTTGACCCGACGGTGCCTGGTGGCGCACCGGCAACAATAACAACCAGGTCACCCCGCTTGTAGCGACCCAGCTCGATCAGTGACTTGTCGGCCTGCCGGATCATCTCGTCGGTGGTTTCCATGAGCGGGACGATGAACGTCTCAGTACCCCAGGTCAGCGCCAGTTGGCTGCGCACCTCGGGCCACGCGGTGAAGGCCAGCAGCGGCAGCGGGGTGTGCAGCCGCGCCAATCGCTTGACCGTGTCGCCGGACTGGGTGAACGCGACCAGCGCCTTGGCGTCCAGGCGCTCGCCGATGTCGCGTGCGGCGTACGAGATCACGCCGCGCTTGGTGCGCGGCACGTGCGTCAGCGGCGGTGCGGCGGTGGAGTTGTCCTCGACGGCGCAGATGATTCGCGACATCGTCCGCACTGCGGCGAGCGGGTACTTCCCCACCGACGTTTCGCCGGACAACATCACCGCGTCGGCGCCGTCCAGCACGGCGTTGGCGACGTCGGAGGCCTCGGCCCGGGTCGGTCGCGAATTCTCGATCATCGATTCGAGCATCTGGGTGGCCACGATGACGGGTTTGGCGTTCTCCCGGGCCATCTGGATGGCCCGCTTCTGCACTAGCGGAACCTCTTCCAGCGGCAACTCGACCCCCAGGTCGCCGCGGGCCACCATGACCGCGTCGAAGGCCAGCACGATCGCCTCGAGATTGTCGATGGCCTCGGGCTTCTCGAGTTTGGCGATCACCGGAACCCGCCGGCCGACCCGATCCATCACCGCGTGCACCAGTTCGACGTCGGCGGGCGACCGCACGAACGACAGCGCGACCATGTCGACGCCGAGGTTGAGCGCGAAGGTGAGATCGTCGACGTCCTTCCCAGACAGGGCCGGCGCCGACACGTTCATCCCGGGCAGCGACATGCCTTTGTTATTGCTCATCGGGCCACCCTCGGTGACCGTGCAGACCACGTCGTTGCCCTCGATGCCGGTGACCAGCAGGCCGACATTGCCGTCGTCGAGCAGAACACGATCGCCGACCACGGCGTCGGCGGCCAACCTCTTGTAGGTGGTCGACACCCGGTCGTGGGTGCCTTCGCAGTCGTCGACGGTGATCCGGACGGTTTCGCCGTCGGCCCAATATGTCGACCCCGTGGCGAAGCGCCCCAGCCGGAGCTTGGGGCCCTGCAGGTCGGCGAGGATGCCGACCGCGCGCCCCGTCGTGTTGGAGGCCGCGCGCACCCGCTCGTAGGCGGCCTTGTGGTCGGCGTAGTCGCCGTGGCTGAAGTTCATTCTGGCGACGTCCATTCCGGCCTCGACCAGAGCCAGAACCACCTCGTCACTCCTGGTGGCCGGGCCGAGCGTGCAGACAATTTTTCCGCGTCTCGCCACGACGAATCAGCATAGTCGTCGCGCGCGACCGCCGGGTTGCCTCGATGTCACGACGGGCTCAATCGCCAGGGAAGTCGGCGCGTCAGCTACCGCCGAGAATCGTGGGAACCAGTGGGAAGCCGGGCAGGTTGCGCAGCACGGTCCAGGCGAAAGTCGCAACCACGATCGTGACCCACACGGGTATGGGTAGGGGTGATCGGTCGAGGCGGCGGCGCAGCACGATCCAGCCGATCAACACCGGGATGCCGACGAGCAGGTAGATGTTGTCGTTGATGCTGGCCGCGAGATCGCCGTGCAGCAGGTCATGCGTCATCCGCAGCCCGCCGCAGAACGGACAGTTCCAGCCGGTGAGCATCTTGAACGGGCACCCCGGGTAGACCGATGTCGTGTCGTGCGGGTCGACGAGCCCGATGTAGCCCAGCGCCCCGGCGAACAGCACGCCGGACGCGGCCGCGGCTGCATAGAGACGGCCGCGCCCGGCGTGCGAATTCCGGGGCTGGTCAGTCACGGTTTCAGCATGCCAGATCTACTGGCCGCGGCGATTCCTCCGCCCGAAGCCGAACCGCCTGCGCGCCGGCTCGGCTTCGACTGCTGCGGGCTCTGCGGGCTCTGCTGGCTCTGCTGGCTCCTCGACTGGCGGCGACGGCTCGTCGTCGTCCTGCTCGTCGCCGTCGGCAGACTCCTCGGCCTCAGGCTCCCCGCCCTCGGGCTCCCCGGCCGCCTCGGGCTCTTCGGCCTCAGGTTCCGCTTCGGCCTCCGGCGCTTCTTCGTCCTCTGCCTCTTCGGCTTCAGGCTCCTCAGCTTCAGCTTCAGCCTCGTCCTCGGCTTCGGGCTCTTCAGCTTCCACCTTCTCCGCTTCGGGCTCGTCGACGGCGGGCTCAGCGGCTTCAGCATCTTCGGCTTCGGGCTCATCGACTTCAGGCTCATCGGCCTCAGGCTCGGCAGCTTCAGCCTCCTCAGCCTCAGGCTCCTCGACCTCAGGCTCCGTCGCCTCTGGCTCGACAGCTTCGGGCTCCGCCGCCTCAGGCTCCGCGACTTCAGGCTCGACCGCCTCGGGTTCCGCGACTTCAGGCTCGACGGCCTCAGGCTCCACCACTTCGGCCTCGTCGGACTCGGACTCGGCGGATTCAGGCGTGTCAGCCTCCGGCGATTCCGTCGAATCTTCCGCTGCGGCAACGGCGGCCACCTCGGCCACCCCGGCCGCGGGGGCGGCAGCCGCGACGGTCGCCAGCTCGGACTCCGGTTCCGGTTCTAGCGGAATGTAAACCGTGCCGCGCAGGCTCTCAGGGTCCTCACGGCCCTTCGGCGCCACCATCACGTACACCACGGCGCCGATGAATACGAAAGTCGATGTGAACGAATTGATCCGGATTCCGGCGATATGAGTGGCGGCGTCGTCGCGCAGCAGCTCGACGCAGAAGCGCCCCACGCAATACGCCGCGACATAGACGGCGAACAGCCGCCCGTGGCCTAGCTTGTACCGACGGTCCACGTACAGCAACACGACGAAAACCAGCAGGTTCCAGAGCAATTCGTAGAGGAACGTCGGCTGAACGACCAGCGCCACCTGCCCGGTCGAGACGCCGTCGAGCGAATGCGGATCCACGAAACCCGACGGATCCCGACGGTAGAAAATCTCCAGACCCCACGGCAACGTGGTTTCCCGGCCGTACAGCTCCTGATTGAAATAGTTGCCCAGCCGCCCGATGGCCTGCGCCAAGACAAGGCCCGGGGCGAGCGCATCGCCAAACGCGGGCAACGGAATTCCGCGACGACGGCAGCCGATCCAGGCGCCGACGCCACCCAGTGCTACCGCGCCCCAGATCCCCAGGCCGCCATCCCAGATGCGCAGCGCCGCGCCGAATCCGGCTCCGCCCGGGCCCCAATACGTCTGCCAGTCGGTGGCCAGGTGATAAAGCCTGCCCCCCAGCAATCCGAACGGCACGGCCCACATGGCGATGTCGTAGATGACGCCGCGCTCGCCGCCGCGCGCCGCCCACCGGCGGTCCCCGATCATCAGCGCGGCGACGATGCCAATGATGATGAAGACCGCGTAGGCGCGAACCGGCAGCGGCCCCAGGTGCCAGACGCCGCGCGGCGGACTCGGAAAATAGGCGAGCAAGGTGGTCGTCACGCGGACACCCCTTGGCGGACACCGCCGGCAAGTTCCTCGGTGAGTGTGCGCAAGGCGTCCAAACCCTCGCTCAACGCCGATACCAACGCCGAACCGACGATGACCCCGTCGGCGTAGCCGGCGATCTCGGCGGCCTGCTCTCGTGATCGCACGCCCAGGCCGACACCGACGGCAATGTCGGACACCGTTTTGACCCGGGCCACCAGTTCGGGCGCGGCGTTCGACACCGCGTCACGCGCACCGGTCACGCCCATCGTCGAGGCGGCGTAGACGAATCCGCGCGACGCCTCCACCGTGTGCGCCAGCCGCTGGGGCGTCGACGACGGCGCCACCAAAAAGATTCGGTCCAGGCGGTGCTCGTCGGATGCCGCCATCCACTGTTGCGCCTCGTCGGGAATGAGGTCGGGAGTGATCAGGCCCTGCCCGCCGGCCGAGGCCAGATCCCGCGCGAACGCGTCAACCCCGTAGCGCAACACCGGATTCCAGTACGTCATCACCACGGCGCGTCCCCCGGCCCCACTGATCGCCTCCACCGCGGCCAGGGTATCGCGGACTCGCACTCCCCCGCGCAGCGCGGCCTCGGTTGCCCGGGCGATCGTCGGGCCGTCCATGCCCGGATCCGAATACGGCACGCCGACTTCGATGAGGTCGCAGCCGGATTCGACGAGCGCGACCATCGCCTCCACCGACGCGGGCACATCGGGGTACCCGGTCGGGAGATAACCGATCAGCGCCGCGCGACCGTCGGCGCGGCATGTCTCGAAAAGCGGCCCCAGCCTGCTTGCTTCGCTTGTCATTTGTCCAGCAGACCGAACCACTTCGCGGCCGTCTCGACGTCCTTGTCGCCGCGCCCGGAAAGATTCACCACAATGACCGCGCCGCCGCCCAATTCGACTCCCAATTTGAGCGCACCGGCCACCGCGTGCGCGGATTCGATCGCCGGGATGATCCCCTCCGCGCGGCACAGCAAACCGAACGCGTCCATCGCCTCGGCATCGGTGATGGGCCGGTACTCGGCGCGCCCGGTCTCCCGCAGCCACGCATGCTCGGGGCCCACCCCCGGGTAGTCCAAACCCGCTGATATCGAATGAGATTCGATGGTCTGACCGTCCTCGTCTTGAAGCAGGTACGAGAACGATCCCTGGAACGCGCCGGGCGAACCGCCGCTGAATGTCGCAGCATGCCTGCCGGTCTCGACACCGTCGCCGGCCGCCTCGAAGCCGACCAGACGCACGCCGGGATCGTCGATGAACGCGTGGAAAATCCCGATGGCGTTGGATCCGCCCCCGACGCATGCGGTGACCGCGTCCGGCAGCCGGCCTGCCTGGTCCTGGATCTGCGCGCGCGCCTCCAACCCGATGATGCGCTGGAAGTCACGCACCATGACCGGGAACGGATGCGGTCCAGCGGCCGTGCCGAAGCAGTAGTACGTGTTGTGGGCGTTGGTCACCCAGTCCCGGAACGCCTCGTTGATGGCGTCCTTGAGCGTCTGCGAACCGGTGTCGACCGAGACAACCTCGGCGCCGAGCAGCCGCATCCGCGCCACGTTGAGCGCCTGGCGCGCGGTGTCGACGGCGCCCATGTAGATGACGCACTCCAGGCCGAGCAGCGCGCATGCGGTGGCCGTGGCCACCCCGTGCTGACCGGCACCGGTCTCGGCGATCACCCGGCGCTTGCCCATCCGGCGCGCCAGCAACGCCTGACCGAGCACGTTGTTGATCTTGTGAGAACCGGTGTGGTTCAAGTCTTCTCGCTTGAGGAAGAAGCGCGCGCCGCCGCCGTGCTCGCTGAGCCGCGCCGCCTCATACAGCGGCGACGGCCGGCCCGCGTAGTGCGTCTGCAGGTTGTCCAGCGTGTCCAGGAAGTCCTGATCGACACGTTCCTTCTCGTAGGCGGTGGTGACCTCCTCGATCACCGCCATCAACGCCTCGGCGACGTAACGCCCCCCGTAAGCGCCGAAATGACCACCCGCATCGGGGTCGTGGCTCGTGGGCTCGGCGATCGCGGCACTCATCCGCGGAAGGTCCGGGCGGGATAGATCTGCCATCACGAAGGCTTGCGGCGATCGCGGCTCATCAACGATTAGCGAGCCGGTTTGGGACAGGACGGGTGGGTGCCGGCGGTGACCAGATCGGCGACAGCTGCGCGTGGGTCACCGCTTTTGACCAGACCCTCACCGACCAGCACGGCGTCGGCACCGGCGCCGGCATACGCCAGCAGATCCGCCGTGCCCCGCACGCCCGACTCGGCGATCCTGATCACGTTGCTGGGCAGCCCGGGTGCGATGCGCGCGAAGCAATCCCGGTCGACCTCGAGGGTCTTCAGATCACGCGCGTTGACCCCGATCACCTTGGCCCCGGCCTTCAGCGCCCGGTCGGCTTCGTCTTCGTCGTGCACCTCGACGAGCGCCGTCATACCCAGGGATTCGGTGCGGTCGAGCATCGACACCAGTGCCGACTGATCCAAGGCCGCGACGATCAACAGCAACATGTCGGCGCCGTGCGCACGCGCCTCGTGGATCTGATAAGGCCCCACCACAAAGTCCTTGCGCAACAACGGAATCGAGACAGCGGCGCGCACCGCGTCGAGGTCGTCGAGCGAACCGTTGAAGCGCCGCTCTTCGGTCAGCACGCTGATGATCCGCGCGCCGCCGTCCTCGTAGGCGCGCGCCAGCTTGGCCGGATCGCTGATCGGCGCCAGCGAGCCCGCGGACGGGCTGGCACGCTTGACCTCCGCGATGACGCCGATGCCGGGCTCACGCAACGCCGACATCACATCGCGCGCAGGCGGTGCCGCGGCGGCGGCCGCTTTGATCTCGGGCAGGCTGACCTGCGCTTCACGCGCGGCGACGTCGGCCCGGACTCCCTCGAGAATGGAGTCAAGCACGGTTGCCGGAGTCATGCCTGCCGTTATCCCTTCGTACTGTCTGTCACCGACGGCCCACAGCCGATTTCGACGACCCATGAAGGGTAGCGACTGTAGGCCCGTGGTTCATAACCGACCCTCGGTGTCCGAGTCACGGGGCCGATCGGTCGGGTCCCTGCCCTCGTCGAGCGCGTCCCAGATCGCGCGCTCGGAAATGTCCGGGCCATCGGTCGCAGCGTCGTCGCTGCGCGCGGCCGACCGGCGCGCACCGGGTGACGCATATTTGGTCGTGCCCTCACGGGCCGGCGCGGCGTGCGAAGCCGCGCGCATCAAAATGACGGCGGCGATCAGGGTGCACACCGCGGCCAGCACCGCGGCCGCCGCGCCCCAGTAGTGCCGTTCGGTTCCGACCAGCGTGACCAGCGAAATGTGCGCCAGATCGGCTCCGCGCACGGCCACGTCGGGGACCGCCCACAGGCTGACGCCCAGGTAGCCCACGGCAAAGCTGACCAGCGCCAGCAGGGCCGCCAGCGCCCGCAACGCCCAGCCGCGCACGGCGAGGACCGCGACGGCGCCCGCCAGTTGCAGCACCGCCAACGGCAGCAGCGCCGTCGACCACGTCCCCCCCGACAGCGTGATCGACTTGGGTGGCCCGAGCCCGTCGAATGAGCGGATCACCACCCACGACGTCCGCGACGCCGCCCACAGCACCCCGGCCGCCACGACCAGCAGCAGCTGCGCGATCCCGATGATCCGTCGGCCGGGCCGGGCCTTGGTCATTCGGGATGCTCGTCGGGCGCGGCGAGCGTCTCGGCGGCGGCGATCGCGCTCAGCACCGCGCGTGCCTTATTGCTCGCCTCGGTGTACTCGTAGAGCCCGTTGGAATCGGCCACCACGCCACCGCCGGCCTGGACATAGGCGGTTCCGTCCCGCATCAGCGCGGTGCGAATGGCGATCGCGAAGTCGGCGTTGCCGGCGAAGTCGAGGTAGCCGACGACGCCGCCGTAGAGGCCGCGGCGCGTCTTCTCCACCTCTTCGATGAGCTCCATGGCCCGCACCTTCGGCGCGCCCGACAGCGTGCCGGCCGGGAAGCATGCGGTGACCGCGTCCAGGGCCGTGTGGCTCTCGCCGAGCATCCCGGTCACCGTGGACACCAGGTGCATCACGTGGCTATAGCGCTCGATGTGGCTGTAATCCTCGACCCGGACGGTGCCTGGGGTGCAGACCCGGCCAAGGTCGTTGCGCCCGAGGTCGACCAGCATCAGGTGCTCGGCCTGTTCCTTCTCGTCGGCCAGCAGATCCTTTTCCAGTAGCTGATCTTCTTCCTCGGTCTGCCCGCGCCACCGGGTTCCCGCGATCGGATGCGTCGTCGCGCGGCCGTCCTGCACGGTGACCAGCGCCTCAGGACTGGATCCGACGATCGAAAAGTCCGTTGTGCCAACGCTGTTGGGCACGTGCAGCAGATACATGTAGGGGCTCGGATTGGTCACCCGCAGCATCCGGTACACGTCGATCGGATCAACGGCGGTGTCCACCTCGAAGCGCTGCGAGGGGACCACCTGAAACGCTTCGCCGGCTTCGATCTGCCCGACGAGGTGATCGACGATGGCGCCGTATTCCTCCACGGTGCGCTGCGCGCGCTGCCGCGGCTCGGGCCGGCTGAACGTGGCGACCGTCGACGGCAGCGGCTCACCCAGCGCGGTGGTCATCACGTCCAGCCGGGCCATCGCGTCGTCGTAGGCCTCGTCGACGCGTTCGTCGGTGCCGTTCCAGTTCACGGCGTTGGCGATCAACGTGATGGTGCCCTCGTGATGGTCGACGGCGGCGATGTCGGTGGCTAGCAGCATCAGCATGTCCGGCAGTTGCAGGTCGTCGACGACCAGTTCCGGCAGCCGCTCCAGCCGTCGCACCAGGTCATAGGCGAAGAAGCCGACCATGCCCCCGGACAGCGGCGGAAGGCCCGGCAGGGTCCCCGTGGCCAGCAGCTCGAGGGTGGCCTGCAGCGCCCGCAGCGGGTCGCCTCCGGTCGGGGCGTCCCGCGGCACAGTACCCAGCCACACCGCGTGCCCGTCGCGCACCGTCAGGGCCGACGGAGACCCGGCACCGATGAACGACCACCGCGACCAGGACCGGCCGTTCTCGGCGGATTCCAGCAGGAACGTGCCCGGGCGATCGGCCGCGAGCTTGCGGTAGGCCGAGAGCGGTGTCTCGCTGTCGGCCAAGACCTTGCGGGTCACCGGGACCACACGGTGCTCCGCCGCGAGCTGGCGGAATTCCTCCCGTGACGAGGTGGCGGCGAGGTGGGCAGTCACCGAACCATCCTCGCAGACAGGCTTTGTGAGATCCGGCGTAGCCTGACGGCCATGAAACCTGGTGACACGGTGGCCGATTTCGAGCTGCCCGATCAGACCGGCACGCCCCGTAAGCTCAGCGACCTGCTTTCGAGCGGCCCCGTGGTGCTGTTCTTCTACCCGGCCGCGATGACCCCCGGCTGCACCAAGGAGGCCTGTCACTTCCGCGATCTGGCCGCGGAGTTCGCCGCCGTCGGCGCCAACCGGGTCGGCATCAGCGTCGACGCCATCGACAAGCAGGCGAAGTTCGCCGACAAGGAGAACTTCGACTATCCGCTGCTGTCGGACACGGACGGCAAGATCGCCGCGCAGTTCGGCGTCAAGCGCGGCCTGCTCGGCAAGTTGATACCGGTCAAGCGCACGACCTTCGTCATCGGCACCGACCGCACATTGCTCGACGTGATCTCCAGTGAGTTGAGCATGGACACCCACGCGGACAAGGCGCTCGAGACACTGCGCGCGCGGGCCTAGCGCCTCACGGGAACAGCGACAAGAACACGTAGGCGGCGAACACCACCAGGTGCACCTCGCCCTGCAGTCGAGTGGCGCGCCCGGGCACCACGGTCAGCACGCTGATCACCACGGTCAGCGCCAGCAACGCCAGCTGCAGCGGGCCCAATCCCAGCACCAGGGGCCCCTTGATCCAGACGGACGCCAGCGCGATCGCCGGGATGGTCAGCCCGATGCTGGCCAGCGCCGAGCCGTAGGCCAGGTTGAGGCTGGTCTGGATTCGCCCCTGCCGCGCCGCACGCACCGCGGCCAGCGTCTCCGGCAGCAACACCAGGGCCGCGATCACCACGCCCACGAACGAGTGCGGGAACCCCGCCGCCGACACCAGCTTTTCGATGGGCGGCGACTCCTCTTCAGCCAGCCCGACGACCGCGAGCAGCGCGACGAGCAGCAGGCCAAGGCTGATCAGCGCCTGCTGCCTGCTCGGTGGGTCCGCGTGGCTTTCGTCTTCGAGTGCAAATGCTTTCTGGCCCTTCTGGGCGATCGGCAGAAAAAAGCTTCGATGCCGAATGGTCTGCGTGAACACGAACAGCAGATACAGACACAACGACGCGACCGCGGCGAACGCCAGCTGAGCCGGCGAGAACTCGTTGCCCGCCCCGCTGGTGGTGAACGTGGGCAGCACCAGGCTGAGCGTCGCCAACGTGGTGAGCGTAGCCAGGGCAGCCCCGCTGCCCTCGGCGTTGAACAACGTCACGCCGTAGCGCCGGGAACCCAGCAGCAGTGACAGCCCGGCGATCCCGTTCATCGTGATCACCACCGCCGCGAAGACGGTGTCGCGGGCCAGCGTGGTCGCCTCGCTCCCGCCGGATGCCCGCAGCGCCACGATGAGCGTCACCTCGATGATCGTCACCGCGACCGCCAACACCAGCGACCCGAACGGCTCGCCGACCTTGGCGGCAACCACCTCCGCGTGGTTGACCGCCGCCAGCACAGCTCCGCCCATCACGATCGCCACCACGACCGCGACCATCGGCCCGAGCTGTTCGTCCCAGGTCAGCCCCAGCGTGACGAGGGCAAGCGCCGGCATGATCGTGTCCCAAGTGGCCCAGGGCACGCGTTTCACCATCAACCGCCGTTCTTACCAGTTTCATGGGGCAGCGGCCTTTGTAGCATGCTCACATGTCGCAAAACGGTGGCCTGACGGAAGGGCAGGTGTTCGCCGGATACACCATCGTTCGGCGGCTGGGGGCCGGCGGGATGGGTGACGTGTACCTGGCCCAGCATCCGCGGCTGCCCCGCCGCGATGCCTTGAAGATCCTGCCGAGCAAGCTGACGCAGGATCTGGAATTTCGTCAGCGCTTCAATCGCGAGGCCGACCTGGCCGCGAGCCTGTACCACGAGCACATCGTCGGCATCCACGACCGCGGGGAATACCAAGGGCAGCTGTGGATCTCGATGGACTACGTCGAGGGCACCGACGCGGCTCGACTGTTACGTAGCCAGTATCCGTCCGGGATGCCGAAAGCCGATGTCGCCGAGATCATTTCGGCCGTCGCCGACGCCCTCGATCACGCCCATGCGCGCGGGCTGCTGCATCGCGACGTCAAACCCGCCAACATCCTGCTGGGCGCGGCAAGCCCGCGGCGACGCATCCTGCTGGCCGATTTCGGCATCGCCCGCGAGATGGGCGAGATCAGCGGACTGACCGCGACGAACATGTTGGTCGGCACGACCGCATACTGCGCGCCCGAGCAATTGCAGGGGCGCGAACTCGACGCGCGGGCCGACCAATACGCGCTGGGCTGCACCGCGTTCAATCTGCTCACCGGGGTCGCCCCGTATCAGCATTCCAATCCCGCGGTGGTCATCGGCCAGCACCTGTCCGCGCCGCCGCCGCTGGTCAGCGAACGGCGGCCAGAGTTGGCCGACCTGGACGCCGTGATCGCCAAGGCGATGGCCAAGGACCCGTCGCAACGGTATGCGTCGTGTGCGGACTTCGCGACGGCGCTGGCCGGCCGGGAACTCACCGCCCCTGCTGCGGTGGCGGGCCCGACGGAGGTGATCGCGGCGCCGACGGAGGTGATCGCGGCGCCCGCTCCGGTTGCGCGCGGCAAGCGGCGGGGGCCGGCGATCGTGATCGGCGCCGTGGTCGCCGTCGCGCTGGTGGCGGTTGCCGCAGTGCTGGGTATGCGCGTGCTCGGCGCGCGGAATCACCACAAGCCTTCGGCTTCGGTGGCGCCGACGACGCTCAGCATGGTGCCCGCGCAAGAACCCATACTCAAACTGACCACCCAGGTCACCGATATACCCGGCGCCCTGGGCCCGCTCGAGCGCGCCAACGTGGACAGGGTCCTCACCAAGCTCTACAACGAACGCGGCACCCGCCTCTGGGTGGTATACCTCAATAACTTCGGCGACCTCAGACCATTCAAATGGGCCGAGGACACCATGCGCGCCAACGGATTCGCCGACACCGACGCCCTGCTGGCCGTGGCGATCGCTCAGCCCGCCTACTCATTTCGGGTGCCCACTGCGGTGCTGCAGGGCAAGGCGATCGATCTCGAGTTCCTTCGCCGCGACCGGATCGGGCCGGCCGTTTTCCGCCACGAATGGGCACGCGCGGCGATCGCCGCTGCGAATGGATTAGACGTTGCGCCGGGCTAGTCGGTTCCATTTATTTTTTGCGTAATCCCTTGTGTCACTTTGGATTCAATCGTCATACGTTGGCGGTCTGTGTCGGTGGGGCTTCATAATTTGAGGCATGGGTTGCAGCAGTCGCGAGGAGATCGTCGAGGTCTTCGACGGGATCGACGGCGCCCTGGATTTCTGCGGCTTGTCCTTCGATGCCTTGACCACCCCGGAACTGCTCAGCAAGCTCGAACACTTCGAACGCGCCGCACGGCGCCTGCGCGCACCCACAAACACTCCCGAGGAACCCAAAGTTCTCTCTCTCCCTTGGGAAGCCGGCGCCATGGGAGGCCGCACCACCGAACCAGTTCTCCGATCAGCCGACAACCGTGGCTAACGTCGCCACTGCCGCTGTCGAGTTGTTCAGAGCCAGCATGGAATACATCAATCTCTTCACCTACCTGTCGGCATCCTCATCGCGGACGGCTTGGGCTAAGTCCAGAGCGCGAAGCAGATCGCCGACGTTCATTGCCCGTCGGGCACTCCTGATCGTTAGCTCGCTGAGGATCATCCGGGGACACGTCGCCGATGTCGTCACCTGACACCACCCCAACCCATCCGCCGCCGATCCGGCGCGTCATCCAGGCGGGCGGCGGGTGCATCCGGCCTTCGCGGGCGCGGCGGGCGGCGTCCAGCGGGGAGACGATGTGCATCTGCTACCCGGTTCGGGTTGATGCTGATCGCCCTCCCAGGTGACCGCCGCACCCTCCAAGATCGGCACTCGCTCGGAACGTGTCGGAGTTGAAGTCGGTGGCGTAAGCCCATCCAGGATTCGATACGGCCCGCGATGTTGCCGACTCGGCGGCTGGAGCGGCGGCCTTCGCCGAAGTCAGCTTGTCGCCAGATTTAACGGGGGCGTAAAGATACTCAAAATACGAAAATATCCCGCGCCATCATGGTATTTGTTGCCAACTTCATAAATTTCGATGTCGCTGGGTCCGATGGTCGATGACGCCCCCCATTGGAGGCCGGCGATGTCGTACGTGATCGCAGCTCCGGAGTTGGTGGTGGCGGCGGCTGCCGATGT
This sequence comes from uncultured Actinomycetota bacterium, assembly GCA_963758775.1. Classification (GTDB taxonomy): domain Bacteria; phylum Actinomycetota; class Actinomycetes; order Mycobacteriales; family Mycobacteriaceae; genus Mycobacterium. The sequence goes on along the minus strand of CAVWWU010000002.1, from coordinate 390,220 downwards.
GGCGGTTATCGGTTCGTTGGTGCGCGCGGCCAATTCGGTGGCAACAGCTCGGACGACTGCGGTGGTGGCGGCGGCTGAGGATGAGGTGTCGGCGGCGGTCGCGTCGTTATTTTCCGGCCACGCCCAGCAGTTTCAGGCGGCCAGTGCGCTAGCGGCGGCCTTTCATGGCGAATTTGTGCAGGCGTTGAACGCAGCGGGGGGCGCGTATGCGGCTGCGGAGGCGGCCAATGCTTCGCCGTTGCAGACGGCGCTGGCGGTGGTTAATGCGCCTTCGGAGGCGGCGGTGGGTCGGGGGTTGATCGGCAATGGCGCCAATGCGACGACGGCGGGCGGCAACGGCGGGGCGGGCGGGATTTTGTATGGCAACGGCGGCAACGGCGCAACAGGGGCGCCCGGGCTGGCCGGCGGCAAAGGCGGTGCGGCCGGATTGTTCGGCAGCGGCGGAAATGGGGGGGCCGGCGGGACCGGCACAGCGGGCGGCAACGGCGGCACCGGCGGCACCGGAGGGGCAGGCGGCGCCGGAGGTCGCGGCGGGCTGTTCGGTCATGGGGGGGCTGGCGGGCAAGGCGGCACTGGCGGGGTTGGGGGCAGCGGCAGTGCCGGTGTCGACGGCGCCGCCGGAGTGGCAGGTCAAAACAACGGTGCTGGCGGTAACGCTAGTAACGGGGGTAACGGCGGGACGGGCGGCACAGGAGGGGCCGGCGGGGCCGGCGGGGCCGGCGGGGCCGGCGGTTTGTTCGGGCAGGCGGGCGCCAACGGTGCTGGCGGGGCCGGCGGGGTCGGCGGCACGGCCGGGCTGGGTGGTAACGGCGGTGCCGGAGCTGCGGGCGACGCCGCCTATATCAACGGCGGGGTCGGGGGTAATGGCGGTAACCCCGGTGTCGTGGGCGGCGGCGGTAACGGTGGTGCGGCGGGCGGCAGCGGCGCCAGCACGGGCGCGACCGGCGCTACCGGGCCCCCGACCGCTCCCGGCGGCGGCAACGGCGGGGCCGGCGGCGCCGGCTACAGCCCCACCTCCCCCGGCGGCATCGGCGGTAACGGCGGGGCCGGCGGTAACGGCGGCAACTACGGAAACGGCGGCGCGGGCGGGGCCGGCGGCACAGGTGGGTCCGGCTTGGCCGGCACCAGCGGCGGGCCCGGCACCGGCGCCGCCGGCACCGACGGCACGGCTGGCGGTACCGGCGGCAACGGTGGGGCTGGCGGCTTGGGTGGCTCGATCTCGGGTAACGGCGGTGACGGCGGCGACGCCGGTGCCGGCGGTAACGGCGGCAGCGGCGGTGACGGCGCCGCCGGCGTTGCCGGCACCAACGCTGGGGCCGGCGGTAAGGGCGGCAGCGGCGGCAATGGTGCGGCCGGTGGGGTCGGCGGTGACGGCGGGATCGGCGGCGGGGTGGCCGCGGGGGGGTCAGGCAGCACCGGCACCACAGGGACCGGTGGTGACGGCGGGGCGGGCGGCAATGCTGGGGCGCCCGGTTCAGGTGGCGCCGGTGCGGCCGGCGATCTGAGCAACCCCGACGGCGGGGCCGGCGGCAACGGCGGCAACCCGGGCACCTTTGGCGCCGGCGGCGCCGGCGGTACCGGTTCGACCACAGGTACGACGGGCGCTAATGGGGCCGCGGTGAGCGCTCCGACTGGTAACGGTGGGGCCGGAGGTGCGGGTTATAACGCCGCCGGTGACCCGAGCGCACCGGCGGGCACCGCTGGTGGTGACGGGGGGGTCGGCGGTAACGGCGGCTCCTACGGTAATGGCGGGTTGGGCGGGGCCGGTGGTAGCGGTGCGGCCGGCGGTAACGGTGTCACCGGGATGGACGGCAATGGCACCGACGGCACGGCTGGCGGTAACGGCGGCAACGGTGGGGCCGGGGGCCTGGGTGGCTCGATCTCCGGTAATGGCGGTGCCGGCGGAATCGGTGGGGCCGGTGGGGCCGGCGGGAGCGGCGGCAGCGGTGCCGCGGGCGTGGATGCGACCCTCGCGGGTGCGACTGGCGGTAATGGCGGTAATGGCGGTGATGGCGGTCATGGGGCAGCGGGCGGGGCCGGGGGTGTGGGCGGTGGTGTGGCCTCAGGCGGGTCCGGCAACGCGGGCAGCAACGGGGCCGGCGGAGCCGGCGGGGCGGGCGGCAACGCCGGGCCGGCCGGTGACGGCGGGGCCGGCGGCGCTGGCGATCTGAGCAACCCGAACGGCGGCGTCGGCGGCAACGGCGGTAACCCCGGCACGGTAGGCGCCGGCGGGACAGGCGGTGCAGCCGGTGGTACCGGCGCCACCGCAGGCGTGACCGGCGTGGCAGGCACGATCACCCCCAGCGGCAACGGCGGCACCGGGGGCGCTGGCTATAGCCCCAACCCGACCACCAACCCCGACACCGACGGCGGCAACGGCGGCAACGGCGGCAACGGCGGCTTGTATGGCAGCGGCGGGGCCGCCGGGGTGGGCGGCGCTGGCTCGGACGGCAACGGCGCCGGTGGCACCGGTGGCACCGGTGGCACCGGCGGTGCGATGGCCGGTAACGGTGGTCCTGGCGCCGCCGGTGGTAACGGCTCGGGTAGCAACAACGGCGGCAACGGCGGCGCCGGCGGTAACGCGACCGTGCTCGGCGGTACCGGCGGTGTCGGCGGCGCCGGGGGCGCAGGTGGACCCGACGGCGGTAACGGCGGCAACGGCGGTGTCGGCGGTGCGGGCATCAACGGTGTCGGCGGGGCCGGCGGCCAAGGCGGCCAAGGCGGCACCACATCGGGTAACGGCGGCAACGGCGGCACCGGTGGCCTGGGCGCGGTCGGCGGCAACGGCGGTAACGGCGGTAACGCCGTCACGACCGGCACTGGCGGCAATGGCGGCGACGGCGGCACCGGAGCGGTCAGCGCGTTCAACGGCACCACCGGCGGCACCGGCGGCCAAGGCGGCCAAGGCGGCACCGGCGGGTCCACATCGGGTAACGGCGGCAACGGCGGTAGCGGCGGGGCCGGAGCGGCCGCCGGCAAGGGTGGGGCTGGCGGCAACGCCGGCGCCAGCGGTAACGGCGGCAACGGCGGCAACGGCGGCAGCGGAACCCCCGGCACGACCGGCCTCACCGGGTCCGACGGCAACGGCACCCCCGGTGGTAGCGGCGGGTTCGGCGGCGCGGGCGGCAACGGTGGTGCTGGCGGCACGACCTCCGGCGACGGCGGTGCCGGCGGTGCCGGCGGTGCCGGCGGTGCCGGCGCCAACGGCGGCAACGGCGGCAACGGTGTCGAAGGCGCTCTTGGCAATTCCGGCTTCAACGACGGCGCCGGCGGTAATGGCGGTAACGCCGGTAACGGCGGCAACGGCGGCAACGGGGGTGCCGGCGGCGCCGGCGGCACTGCCACCAACGGCACCGCGGGCGCCAACGGGAACGGCGGCAACGCCGGTAACGGCGGTAACGCCGGCACACCCGGCACCGGCGGCGACGGTGCCCCCGGCGACGAAATCAACCCGAACGGCGGCAACGGCGGCAACGGCGGCAACGCCGGCACATTCGGTACCGGCGGCACCGGCGGCGCCGGCGGCACCAGCAGCACCGGCAGCGGCACGCCTGGGAACACCGGCACCGACGGCACCGACGGCCAACTCACCAATGACGGCGACGGCGCCGACGCCGGCAACGGCGGCGATGGCTACAGCCCCACCCTGGGCCCCACCCTGCGAAGCGACGCCGATGGCGGTAACGGCGGTAACGGCGGAGTCGGCGGCAACGGTTCTGACGGCGGGGCCGGCGGTATCGGCGGCAGCGGCGGAGACGGGGGCCAAGGCGCGGCGGGTGTGGCCACCAACAACAACGGCGCTGCCGGTAACGGAGGCAACGCCGGAAACGGTGGAAACGGCGGCCAGGGCAGCACCGCCTCCGACGGAAACTCCGGCGACGGCGGCAACGGCGGTGATGCCGGTACGCCCGGCACCGGCGGCAACGGCGCGGACGGCACGGAGGCCAACCCCAACGGCGGCGACGGCGGCGACGGCGGCAACGCCGGTACGCCCGGCACAGGCGGCGACGGCAACGGCGGCGCCGACGGCGCCGATGGCGCACTGATCAACGGCGGCAACGGCGGCGACGGCGGCAACGGCGGCAACGGCTACAGCCCCACCACCGCTGGCGCTGCCGGCGGCAACGGCGGCGACGGCGGCAACGGCGGCAACGGCGCCGTAAGCGGGGCCGGCGGCACGGGTGGGGTCGGCGGCAACGGCGGCACCGGCTACAGCCCCACCACCCCTGGCGTTAACGGCGGCAACGGTGGGGATGCCGGCAACGGCGGGGACGGCGGCCAGGGCGGCCCCGGGATCGACGGCACCGGCGGCGGGGACGGTGGCGACGGCGGCAACGCCGGTACGCCCGGCACCGGCGGCAACGGCGCGGACGGCACGGCGGCCAACCCCAACGGCAGCAATGGCGGCGACGGCGGCAACGCCGGCAACGCCGGCTTCGGCGGCAACGGCACCAACGGCGGCGCCGACGGCAACGACGGCGTACTGATCAACGGGGGCAACGGCGGCGATGCCGGCAAGGGCGGCGACGGCTACAGTCCCACCACCGCCGGCGCTACCGGCGGCATCGGCGGCAACGGCGGGACCGGCGGCAACGGCGCCGAAAGCGGGGCCGGCGGCACCGGTGGGGCCGGCGGCAACGGCGGCACCGGCTACAGCCCCACCACCCCTGGCGCTAACGGCGGCACCGGCGGAAACGCCGGCAACGGCGGGAACGGCGGCCAGGGCGGCCCCGGCACCGACGGCACCGACGGCGGAGACGGCGGCACCGGCGGCAGCGCCGGCACGCCCGGCAGCGGCGGCAATGGCGCGGATGGCGCGGATGGCGTGGCTGGTTCGGGGGGCAACCTCGGGGCCGGTGGCGACGGCGGTAACGGCGGCAACGCCGGCACAGTCGGCTTCGGCGGCGAGGGCGGCAACGGCGGCGCCGACGGCGCCGACGGCGCAGTGATCAATGGCGGCACCGGCGGCAACGGCGGCAACGGCTACAGCCCCACCACCGCTGGCGCTAACGGCGGCAACGGCGGCACCGGCGGGAGCGGCGGTAATGGCGCCAACAACCCTGACGGCGGCAGCGGCGGCACCGGTGGCGGCACCGGCGGTAACGGCGGCAACGGCGGCACCGGCGCCAACGGCGCGTTCGACACCAACAACGGCACCGGCGGCACCGGCGGAGCCGCCGGGAACGGCGGTCCCGGCGGTATCGGCGGTAACGGGACCGAAGACGCCGACGGCGGCGCCGGCGGCAATGGCGGCAATGCTGGCGCTCAGGGCCAGGGCGGCGACGGCGCTAACGGCACGGCCGCCAACCCCAACGGCGGCGCCGGCGGCAACAGCGGCGCCGGCGGCGTCGGCGGCCGGGGCGGCGACGGCGGGTCTGCCCAGGGGACAGGCGACGGCGGCCCCGGCGGCAACGGAGGCGGCGGCGGCGGCGGGGGCGCACCCGGCTTCGGCGGCAGCGGCGCCACCGTTGCCGCCGGCACCGGCGGGGCCGGTGGCAACGGCGGCGACGGCGCCCCCGGCGGCACGGGGGGCAACGGAGGCATCGGCGGAGCGGCCCTGGGGACAGGCGACGGCGGCAACGGCGGCGACGGCGGGGCCGGCGGCGGCTCCGGCGACGCCGCAGGCAACTACGGCGGCGACAGCCAAAACGGCAGCGGCGGGCCCGCCGGTAATGTCGGCACCGGCGGTAACGGCGGTAACGGCGGCACCGGCGGCAACGGCGGCGACGCTGACCTCGGCACCGGCGGTAACGGCGGCTTCGGCGGCGCCGGCAACGGCGGCGTGGACGGTCTTGGCGGCAGAGGCGGCGGCAGCGGCACCACGTCCGGCGGCGCCGGCGGCCTCGGCGGTACCGCGGGCAACGGCGGCGACGGCGGCGGCGGCGGCGACGGCGGCGACGGCGACACGCCCGGCAGCGGCGGTGGCGGCGGCGCAGGCGGCCCGGGCGGCATCGGCCTGGCCGGCGTCCCCGGTAGTCCCGGCCCCTTCCCCGGTGGTACCGGCGGCGCAGGCATCAGCGGCAGCAACGGCAAAACCGGCCCTAACGGCAACCCCGGCACCTGACACCCGCCGCGGCGGCCAACCCCGCCCGCGCACGCGTGATCCCGCCCCAGGGTCTGGGCAGTGAACGCGCGACCCCACCCGGTGGCTTTCACCCGCACTTTGCGTGCGCCAGCGGGCACGTCGGCGGGGCATTCGGCCTCGACTCCCAGGCCGGTTCGGGTGGTGTCGCCAAGAGCCGACGACGTTGAGGTCAGGCCTCCGGCTCCAACAGCACAGCGGTGTCGAAGCAACTGTGGTTGCCGGTGTGGCAGGCCGCGCCTACCTGGTCGACCGTCAACAGCACGGTGTCCCCGTCGCAGTCGATGCGCACCGAGTGGACGTGCTGGGTGTGGCCGGAGGTCGCGCCTTTGATCCATTGTTCGCCGCGGGAGCGCGAAAAGTATGTCGCTTCACGGGTTTCCAGCGTGCGGGCCAGGGCGTCGTCGTCCATCCAGGCGACCATCAACACGTCGCCGCTGCCCCGTTCCTGGACGACGGCGGCGAACAGTCCTTCGGCGTTGCGCTTCAGTCGCGCCGCGATAGCCGGGTCGAGCGTCATCGCACCGTGATCCCTTCTGCGGCCATCGCAGCCTTCACCTGCCCGATCGTCAGCTCCTGGAAGTGAAATACGCTGGCCGCCAACACCGCATCGGCGCCGGCGGCGACCGCGGGGGCGAAGTGCTCGACGGCGCCCGCTCCCCCGCTGGCGATGACCGGCACCGTGACCGCGGCGCGCACCGCCCGCAGCATGGCGAGATCGAACCCGGCTTTGGTGCCGTCGGCGTCCATCGAGTTGAGCAGGATCTCCCCCACACCGAGTTCGGCGCCGCGGACGGCCCACTCGACCGCGTCGATGCCCGTGCCGCGACGGCCGCCGTGGGTGGTGACCTCCCAGCCCGACGGCGTGGGCTTGGGCCCGTCGGGCCAGATTGGCACCGTGCGGGCATCGACGGACAGCACGATGCACTGCGAACCGAATTGGGTTGCCATTTCACCCAGTAGCTCCGGGCGGGCGATGGCGGCGGTGTTGACCGACACCTTGTCGGCGCCGGCGCGCAGCAGCACGTCGACGTCGGCGACCGTACGAACCCCGCCGCCGACGGTCAGCGGGATGAACACCTGCTCGGCGGTGCGGCGCACCACCTCCAGCATGGTCGCCCGGCCCGACGAGGACGCGGTGACGTCGAGGAAGGTGAGCTCGTCGGCGCCCTCGGCGTCGTAGACGGCGGCGAGTTCCACGGGATCACCGGCGTCGCGCAGGTTCTCGAAGTTGACGCCCTTGACCACCCGGCCGTCGTCGACGTCCAGGCATGGGATCACTCGAACCGCAAGCATCAGTAGTTCTCCGGTTCGCCTGTGCTGCGCAGGATCTCGAGGATCTCGGCGTGCACGCCGGGCGCCGCGGCCAGCACGGACCGCGACGCCGGACTCCAGGGTTCGCCGGCCAGCGTGGTCACGATCCCGCCCGCGGCCCGGACCAGCGCCACGCCGGCGGCGTGATCCCACACCTGGCCACCGAAAATCACTGCCGCGCCGAGAATTCCGTCGGCGACATACGCCAGGTCGATACCGGTGGAACCGTGCATGCGCAACCGCGACGACACCCGGCTGAGGTTCTCGAGCAGCGCCACCCGATAGCGCCCCGGGAAGCGGCCGCGCGAATCCGCGCTGAAGGTTCCGACGCCGATCAGCGACTCGACGAGCTTGGCGGTGCCCAACGGCGCCTGCGGCGCACCGTTTTTCATCAGCGCACCACCCGCCACCGCGGTGTAGCGATCGCCGGTGAACGGCAACCACGTCAGCCCGGCCACCGGTTCGCCGTCGTGCAGCAGGGCCAGCAGGATCGAGGCCATCGGCGTGCCGGCGGCGTAGTTGAACGTGCCGTCGATGGGGTCCAGCACCCACACCCACGGCGAATCGACGGCCGCGCCGCCGAACTCCTCGCCGTGCGCCTCGATACCCGTGGCGGCAACCAGCGCGGCGACGACCTGTCGCTCGATCGCCAGGTCGACTTCGGTGGCGAAGTCGTCGCCCTTCTTGGCCACGGCCGACTCGGCGCGGTGGCCGGCCAGGAACGGCCCCACCGCGGCGTCCAGGATCGCCGATGCTTCAGCGACCAACGCGTTCAGGTCCATATTCAGCCTCGCACCGCGGCCAGCGCCTCCGGCAGCGTGAACCGTCCTGCGTAGAGGGCCTTGCCCACGATGGCGCCCTCGACCCCACGGTCGGTGAGAGTCGCGATGGCGCGCAGGTCGTCCAGGCTGGAAACCCCGCCCGACGCGATCACCGGGATGTCGGTGCGCTCGGCGACGCGGGCCAGCAGCTCCAGATTCGGGCCGCCGAGCGTGCCGTCCTTCGTGACGTCGGTGACGACGAACCGCGAACATCCCTCGCTGTCAAGGCGTTCCAGCACCTCCCACAGGTCGCCGCCGTCGGTCTCCCAGCCGCGGCCACGCAGCCGGTGCCGGCCGTCCAGAATTTGCACGTCCAGGCCGACGGCGACCTTGTCGCCGTGCTCAGCGATCGCCCGCGCGCACCACTGCGGGTTCTCCAGCGCCGCAGTCCCCACGTTGACCCGCGCGCAGCCGGTGGCCAGCGCGGCGGCCAGCGAGTCGTCGTCGCGGATACCGCCCGACATCTCGACCTGTACATCGAGCTTGCCGACCACCTCGGCGAGCAGTTCGCGGTTGGAGCCGCGACCGAACGCGGCGTCGAGGTCGACCAGGTGGATCCACTCGGCGCCGTCGCGCTGCCAGCCCAGCGCGGCGTCCAGCGCCGAGCCGTACTCGGTTTCGCTGCCGGCCTTGCCCTGCACCAGGCGCACGGCGCGACCCTCGACCACGTCGACGGCGGGTAACAAAATCAACGACATCCTTAAAGTCCCTCAACCCAGTTGCTCAAAATTGCGGCTCCAGCATCCCCACTCTTCTCCGGATGGAATTGAGTGGCCGCCAGCGCACCGTCCTCGACCGCGGCCAGGAACGGCACCTGGTGAGTGGCCCACGTCAGCAGTGCGTCCGACGCGCCCTCCCAACGCTGCGCGGCATAGGAATGCACGAAATAGAACCGGGCATCGGCGCCCAGCCCCTTGAACAGCGCGCTCCCGGGCGCCGCATTCACCACGTTCCAGCCCATGTGCGGGATCACCGGCGCGTCCAGCCGGGTGACCGCACCCGGCCACTGCCCGCAACCGATCGTGTCCACGCCGAATTCCACCCCATGGGCGAAAAGGATCTGCATGCCCACACAGACGCCCAGCACCGGGCGGCCGGCGGCGACCCGGTCGGCGATGATCCGCTCGCCCTCAATTTTCCGAAGGCCGCTCATGCACGCCTCGAAGGCGCCGACGCCCGGCACCACCAACCCGTCGGCGGCCGCGGCGGCGCCGGCGTCCGAGGTCACCTCGACCTCCGCGCCGACCCGCTGCAGCGCGCGTTGCGCCGAACGTAGGTTACCCGAACCGTAATCGAGCACCACGACTGATTTCTTTGTCACAGAACGCCTTTGGTGGACGGCACTCCGGACGTCCGCGGATCGGGCTCGACGGCCTGGCGCAGCGCGCGGGCGACCGCCTTGTACTGCGCCTCGGTGATGTGGTGCGGGTCGCGCCCGTACAGCACGCGCACATGCAGGGCGATGCGGGCGTTGTTGGCCAGCGTTTCGAACACGTGCCGGTTGATGACGGTGTGGTAGGGCACCGAGCTGCCGGCAATCGTGGTGTGCTGCAGGTGATCCGGCTCCCCGGTGTGCACGCAGTAGGGCCGGCCTGACACGTCGACGGCGGCGTGGGCCAGCGTCTCGTCCATCGGGATGAACGCGTCGCCGAACCGGCGGATGCCCTTCTTGTCACCCAGCGCCTGCCCCAGCGCCTGCCCCAGCACAATCGCGGTGTCCTCGATGGTGTGATGGCCCTCGATTTCGACGTCGCCCTTGGTGCGCACGCTGAGGTCGAAGCTGGCGTGCGTGCCCAGCGCGGTCAGCATGTGGTCGTAGAACGGCACGCCGGTGTCGACGTCGACCTGCCCGGTGCCGTCCAGGTCCAGCTCGACGACGATGTCGGATTCCTTGGTGCGGCGCTCAATACGCGCGCGGCGGCTGGCGCTCACGGTGCTCCTACATTGACTGCGTTGACGGGGGCCAGGTCGGTGGCAGCGATACGGGCGCTCACCTTCAGGAAGGCGTCGTTCTCCTCGGCCAGGCCCGTGGTGGCGCGCAGGAAGCCGGGGATGCCGACGTCGCGGATCAGCACGCCGTCGTCCAGATAGTGCTGCCAGGCCGACGGCGCGTCGGCGAACTGGCCGAACAGCACGAAGTTCGCGTCGCTCGGGATCACCCGAAAACCCATGCCGCTCAACGCCGCCATCACCCGCTCGCGTTCGGCGATCAGCGTCGCCACACTGCCCAGGGTGTCGTCGGCGTGCCGCAACGCGGCGCGGGCCGCGGCCTGGGTGACCGACGACAGGTGATACGGCAGCCGGACCAACAGCATCGCGTCGATCAGCGCCGGCGTAGCGATCAGGTACCCGAGCCGGCCGCCGGCGAAGGCGAACGCCTTGCTCATGGTGCGGCTGACGACCAGCTTGGTCGGGTACTCCTCGACCAGCGCCACCGCGCTGGGCTGCGAGGAGAACTCACCGTAGGCCTCGTCGACAATCAGAATGCCCGGTACCACGTCGAGCAGCCTGCGCAGGTCCGGCAACGAAACGCTTTGACCGGATGGGTTATTGGGGCTGGCGATGAACACCACGTCGGGCTGGTGCGCGGCGATCGCGGCGGCCGCCCTATCCACGTCGAAGCTGAAGTCGTCGGCGCGGGCGGCCTCGAGCCATTCGGTGCGGGTACCGTCGGAGATGATCGGGTGCATCGAGTACGACGGGACGAAGCCGATCGCGCTGCGCCCCGGCCCGCCGAACGCCTGCAGCAGCTGCTGCAGGATCTCGTTGGAACCATTGGCGGCCCAGAGGTTTTCGACGCCGAGCCGCGTGCCGGTCTGCCTGGTGAGGTAGGCGGCCAGGTCGGTGCGCAGCGCCACCGCGTCGCGGTCGGGGTAGCGGTGCAGGTCCACCGCCGCGTCTCGCACCGAAGCCACCACGTCGTCGACCAGCGCCTGGGTCGGCGGGTGTGGGTTCTCGTTGGTATTGAGCCGCACCGGCACAGCCAATTGCGGTGCGCCGTAAGGTGATTTTCCGCGCAGGTCGTCGCGCAGCGGCAGATCGTCCAGGGTCGGCTGCTCGCCCCTCATCGCTCGAACCTCCGCCGTACCGCCTCGCCGTGCGCCGGCAGGTCCTCGGCCGTGGCCAGCGTGACCACGTGCCCGGAGACGTCCTTGAGTGCCGCCTCGGTGTAGTCGACGACGTGGATGCCGCGCAGGAACGTCTGCACCGACAGGCCGCTGGAGTGCCGGGCGGTGCCGGACGTCGGCAGCACGTGGTTGGACCCCGCGCAGTAGTCGCCCAGGCTGACCGGCGAGTACGGCCCGACGAAAACGGCTCCGGCCGAACGTATCCGGGCGGCCACCCGCGGCGCGTCGGCCGTCTGGATCTCCAAATGTTCTGCGGCGTAGGCATTCACGACTTCGATGCCGGCATCCAGGTCGTCGACCAGGATGATCGCCGATTGTCGCCCGCCCAACGCCGCAGTAATCCGCTCGCGGTGCTTGGCGGTCTGCAGTTGGGCGTCGACTTCCGCGTCGGTGGCGTCGGCCAGTTCCGGGTGGGGGGTCACCAGCACGCTGCCGGCCATCTCGTCGTGTTCGGCCTGGCTGATCAGGTCGGCGGCCACGTGCGCGGGGTCGGCGGTGTGGTCGGCAAGGATGGCGATCTCGGTGGGGCCGGCCTCGGCGTCGATGCCGACCTGCGAGCGACACAGCCGCTTGGCGGCGGTGACGTAGATGTTGCCCGGGCCGGTGATCATGTCGACGGGCGCCAGCTCGGTGCCTTCGCCCGGCGACGATGCGGACCGCATGCGGTCCGAGGAGAAGCCGGGCCATTCTGCACCGGTGTCGGTGCCGCCGTAGGCCAGCAGCGCGATGGCCTGCGCCCCGCCGACGGCCCACACCTCGTCGACGCCCAGCAGCCGGGCCGCGGCCAGGATCGTCGGGTGCGGCAGGCCGTCAAAGCTGGTTTGGGGCGCGGACTGCGGCGGGCTGGCCACCACCAGCGAGTCGACGCCGGCGGTCTGGGCCGGCACGACGTTCATCACCACGCTGGACGGATAGACGGCGTTGCCGCCGGGTACGTACAGGCCGACCCGTTCGACGGGAACCCACCGCTCGGTGACGGTGGCGCCCGGGCCGAGCACGGTGGTGACGTCGTCGCGGCGCTGGTCGGCGTGTACGGCGCGGGTGCGCACGATCATCACCTGCAGCGCCTCTAGGACGTCGGGCTCCAGGCCGGCGACGGCGGCGTCCAGCGCGGCGTCGGGCACCCGGACGGCCGGCGGGCGGACGCCGTCGAAGGACGCCCCGAATTCCAGCGCCGCGTCGGCCCCGCGCTCCGCGACGGCCTGCACGATCGGGCGTACCTGGGGCAGAACGGACTCCACGTCGGCGCCACCACGCGGCAGAGCGGCCCGCAGCCGGGCAGCCGTCAACGGCGCGCCGCGCAGGTCAATGCGGGCCATCAGTGGTGTCGTGCTCACGCGGTCCATTGTCCCAGAGCGACTCAAATCGTTATTCGACGGAGGGCGCGCGGGCGCAATGCACTCTGAAATGCGATATCTCCGGCGCCATCACGTTTCAGAACCAGTCATGCCCTGCTTTCCAGTGGCGTGAGTGACCGGTGTGACTGGCGACAGCGACTCCGTTGCCAGGCAGGTACAGTTCCGTTCATGTCGCGACAGGATCATCCCAACAACGCCCCCGGCGTCCCGATGGTCTTCCCCGTCTGGTTTGAGAACTTCCAGGTCAAGTACCTCAACAAGGCGATGAAGCCCTTCGCGCGCTACCTGCCCGGGACGGGGACCATCGAGCACCGCGGCCGCAAGTCCGGTAAGCCGTTCAAGACCATCGTGACCGCGTATCGCAAGGGGAATGTGCAGGCGATCGCGCTGGCACACGGGAAAACCGACTGGGTGAAAAACGTGCTGGCCGCGGGCGAGGCGGACCTGCAGTTCGCCCGCCGCAGGGTGCACCTCGTCAACACCCGAATCCTGCCGGCCGGCTACGACGGCCCGGACGCGGCGAAGCTGCCATTCCTGGCGAAGGCGCAGCTGGGCCGGATGGCGGTTTTCGTCGCCGATATCGCCTAGTCCCGGACGAAGACCGTCTTGCCGGTCATCGCCGGCCAGGCTGACGGGGCGTCGTCCCAACCGACAACCCGCTCGAGCGCCGGCGACAGGTCCAAGCCGGTGGCCAGCAGTTCAACAACGCGCGGGATGACCGTGCGCGCATTGACCCGCCCGGTCACGAACCTCACACCGCGGGTGTACATCGCGAGCAGCGGCATCTCGACCGCGGGTTGGTAGTAGATCCCGGTGTCCGTGCATACGCCGTCGGGCCAGGTCGCGCGCAGCGTGGCGGCCAGCGACTCCGCGTCGGCAGACGTATTCACGGTGACGGGATAGCGGCCCCACGCCTTGTCCGGCCTGTCGTGGTCGTGCGCCGCCGCCCCGAGTTTCTCGGCCGCGGCCAGCCGCTGGGGGTCGGTGTCGACGTAGTCGACGTGGGCTCCGAGCGCCGCCGCGATGGCCGCCGCGTAGAGCCCGATGGACAGCCGGCCCATCACCAGGACGCGTCGGTCGGCCGGATCGAGGCCGGCCAGCTCTTCCTGAAAGGGCCCGACGGCCCGCCAGGCGTCGGGAATGTTGTCCGACAGCGACGCGATCGCCGCAGCGTCGACGCCCTCGGGAATCGGTGTGAGCATCGCGTCGGCGTAGGGCACCAGCACCAGATCCGACATGAACCCGCCGCCGTCCAGGCCCGCGATCGGGGCCATGCCGTAGGCCGCCATGAGTGGCAGCGCGCCGCATGACCCGGTGACGCCGCGACGGCACTCGGCGCAGGTTCCGCAGTTGATCTGAAACGGCACCACCACGCGGTCGCCCACCCGGACCCCTGTCACGGCGTCGCCCACCGCGACCACCTCGGCCAGGCCCTCGTGCCCGACGGCGTACCCCGGCGGCAACGGCAAACGCCCGTGGCACACGGCGACGTCCAGGTCGCAACAGGCGACCGCCAGCGGCCGAACCAGCGCCTGTTCGGGCGCGGTGATCTCGGGTTCCGGCACCTCGCGCCACGCGTAGCGGCCGGCCTCTTCGAACGTCAACTGCCTCATCTCAGCATTCTTGAGTGATCATTCAAGTATTGTCAATACTTGTGCCCCGCCCTGACCGCAGCCGCGCAATCCTGGTCGAGAACGCCGCCACCCTGTTTCGCCGCCAGGGCTACGCGGCGACCGGGCTGAACCAGATCCTCGAGGAGGCCGGCGTCAAGGCCGGCTCGCTGTATCACCACTTCCCGCGGGGCAAGCAACAGCTGGCCGCCGCCGTCGTGGACGGCGCCGGGGCCGACATCGCGCGGCTGCTGCGGCGGTTCCTCGGCACCGGTCGGCCGGTCGCCGACATCGTCGATCGATGGATCGACCTGTTGGTGGCGGGGTTGGCCGGCGACCAGCGCGACGGGTGCCCCATCGAGCCGATCGCCACCGAGTCGGTCAACGCCAGCTCGCTGGTGCGTGCCGCCTCGGCGCGCGCGTTCGCGGGTTGGTGCGCGGCGATCGAAGAACGGCTGCGGTCCGACGGCTGGCCTGAGGACGACGCGAAAAGTGTTTCGCTAGCTGTCATTTCGCTGATCGAGGGGGCGCTGATCTTGTCCCGCATCGCCGGCGATCCGGCCGCGTTGCACGCCGCCAAGCCTGCGGCGCGCGCGTTGCTACATGTCTAGCCCGATGTCGAGGACGCGCACCGAGTGCGTCAGCGCCCCGACGGCCAGGTAGTCCACGCCCGTCGAGGCGTAGGTCGCCGCGTTGTCCAGGCTGAGCCCGCCGGACGACTCGAGCTGAACGGCGGGAGCGCGGGTGTCGCGGCGCTGCACGGCGATCTGCGTCTGCCACACCGGGAAGTTGTCCAGCAGGACCAGTTCGGGGTCTTCGGCCAGCACGGCGTCGAGTTGCTCGAGCGAGTCCACCTCGACCTCGCAGGGCAGATCGGGCGCGACGGCGCGGACCGCCCGCAGCGCCTCCACCACCGATCCCGCGGCCACCACGTGGTTGTCCTTGATCAGCGCGGCGTCCCCCAGCCCCAGCCGGTGGTTGACGCCGCCACCGACGCGCACCGCGTACTTCTGCAGCGCGCGCAGGCCGGGCAGCGTCTTGCGGGTGTCGCGGATCTTGGCCTTGGTGCCGCCCACGGCGTCAACCCAGGCCGCCGTCGTGGTGGCGATCCCGGACAGGTGGCAGATCACGTTCAGCATGGTCCGCTCGGCGGTCAACAGCCCGCGGGTCTCGGCGTGCACCGTCAGCAGTGGCTGACCCGGCTGCAGCCGGGCGCCGTCGTCGACGCGGTCGAGGACCTGGTAGCCGTCGGCGCCGATCACCTCGTCGAGCACCAGTAGCGCAATGTCCACCCCGGCGACCACACCGGCTTCGCGCGGCACCACCGATGCTTTGGCGACCGCGTCGGCGGGCACCGTTGACGCGGTGGTGACATCGGGCCCGTACCGCAGATCCTCATCCAGACCGCGCCGGATGATGTCGCGGGCCTCACTCAACTCGGAGTCGGACAGCATCAGCACCCCACCGGGGCCAGCGATTCGACACACACCGTGGTGTGATCGCCCGCGAGCCGGATCACATAGGAGCGCGCTTGTTCGGCTGCCGCCCCGGAGTACTCCGCGCGGTGGTGGCAGCCCCGGCTCTCGTTGCGGGCCAGGGCCGCTGCGGCCACTCCCCGGGCCGCCAGCGCCAACGCGACGTCTTCGAAATCGCGGCGGCCGGCCACCTGGCGAACTCGCGCGGCCGACAGGGTCTCGGACAGCCGCCGCAGGCCCGCCGCACTGCGGACCACCGAGGCGTCGCGGCTCATCGCCCGTTGCAGCTCCTTGCGCTTCGGGGCCGTAGAGACGATCGGCTCGGCCAAGAGGGCGCGCGACGGCCCGGCGGCCGCCGCGTGCGCGGCCGCGGCGTTCCCGGCCCGACCGCCGACCACCAGGCCTTCCAGCAAGCTGTTGGACGCCAACCGATTTGCGCCGTGCATGCCGGTGCGGGCGACCTCGCCCGCGGCGAACAGCCCGGGCAGCTCGGTCTGGCCGTACACGTCGGTGACGACGCCGCCGCAGCTGTAGTGCGCGCCCGGGGTGACCGGGATGGGCTGACGCACGGGATCGATGCCGGCGGCGCGACACGAGGCGGTCACGGTGGGGAACCGGGCCTCGAAGCCGTCGATGCCGCGGGCGTCGAGGTAGACGCACGCGTCGCCAAGGGCTTTCATCCGCGCGTCGATGGCGGCCGCGACCACATCACGCGGTGCCAGGTCGCCCATCGGGTGCACACCGGCGGTCACTGAATTGCCTTGACTGTCAAGCAGTATCGCACCCTCGCCGCGAATGGCTTCGGTGATCAGCGGGCGACGGCCACCGTCACCGGCGCCGGCGAACAGCATCGTCGGATGGAACTGGATGAACTCGAGATCGCTGACCGGCACACCGGCCCACAACGCCAGCGCGATTCCATCCCCGGTGGAACCCTCGGGGTTGGTCGTCGCGCCGTAGAGGTGCCCGAGGCCGCCGGATGCCAGGATCACCGAGGGCGCGCTGACGACCCCAAGACCGTCCGCGTTCACCACCGCGACGCCATTCACGGCGGTGCCGTCGTGCAGCACGCGGGTGGCCACGTGGCCGGTGCGGATGTCCAGCAGGCCGGCCGCACCGTCGAGCGCGCGCTGCACCTCGGCGCCGGTGGCGTCGCCGCCGGCGTGCACGATGCGACGCCGCGAGTGGCCGCCTTCGCGGGTCAGCGCCCACCGGCCGGGGGCGGCTTCGTCGAAACGTGCTCCATCGCCGACCAATTCACTGACCGCGCGGTAGCCGTCGGCAACGATGGAGTACACCGAGTCGGGATCGCACATGCCGGCACCCGCGGCCAGGGTGTCGGCCACGTGGTCGTCGATCGAGTCTTGATTTTCTGGGTTGTCGGGCAGCACGACGGCGATGCCGCCCTGCGCGTAGTGCGTCGCGGTGACGGCGTGGCGCTGGTCGGCCTTGCTGAGCACCACGACCTTGCGTCCGGCGCGATGCGCGGCCAGCGCGGCGGCCAAACCGGCCACGCCGGTGCCGATGACGACGACGTCGGCGGTGTCCTCCCATTGAGGAACGAGCATTACTCGCCCCCGCCCGGCTGGCCGATCTCGATCATCCGCTGCACGCTGCGGCGCCCCGCCGCGGCGATGTCCGGATCGACGCGCACCTCGTCGGCGCCCTGGGCCAGGCAGCGCAGCAGCGCCGCGGGGGTGATCATCTTCATGTACTTGCAGGACGCGCGGTCGTTGACCGCCCGGAAGTCGACTTCCGGTGCGGCCCTGCGCAACTGGTGCAGCATGCCGACCTCGGTCGCCACCAGCACTGTCCGCGCGCGGGTCTCGTGCGCCGCGTCGAGCATGCCGCCGGTGGACAGGATCTTCACCCGATCCGACGGGAAGGCGCCCTCGCCGGCGAGGTACAACGCCGATGTGGCACAACCACATTCGGGGTGCACGAACAGCTCGGCATCGGGGTTGGCGCGCGCCTGCTCGGTGAGCTCGTCGCCGTTGATCCCGGCGTGCACGTGGCACTCACCGGCCCACACGTGCAGGTTGGTGCGGCCGGTCATGCGGCGCACATGGGCGCCGAGGAATTGGTCCGGGCAGAACAGCACCTCGCGGTCGGGGTCGATGGACTCGACCACCTCAACCGCGTTCGACGACGTGCAGCAGATGTCGGTGAGCGCCTTGACCGCGGCGGTGGTGTTGACGTAGGAGACGACGACGGCGTCCGGGTGGTCGTCCTTCCAGGCGCGCAGTTCGTCGGCGGTGATCGAGTCGGCCAGCGAGCAGCCCGCCCGCTGATCCGGGATCAGCACGGTCTTGTCCGGGCTCAGGATTTTGGCGGTCTCGGCCATGAAGTGCACGCCGCAGAACACGATGGTGTCCTCGGGCGCGTCGGCCGCGATCCGCGACAGCGCGAGCGAGTCGCCGACGTGGTCGGCGACGTCCTGGATGGCGGGCAGCTGGTAGTTGTGCGCGAGCACGGTGGCGCCGCGTAGCCGCGCCAGGCGGCGGATCTCGGCGGCCCACTGTGCGTCACCGTCGACCCCGGCGTAGCCCGTGGGTGAATCGGTGATGCCGGCCGCCAGGTCTTCGAAGAGCGCGTCCGAGCGGTTCAGGACCGTCATTGGCCCTCTCCTTTCGCGACAGGAGGTTTTCGACTTACAATCGAAAACATGCCCAATGGTAGCACCGCCCACGAAGTGCTTGCGGTCGTGTTCCAGGTTGGGCAGGTTACGGGAGCACCCCGGAAACAAAAACCGCAGCTGAACGTGCTGTTATGGCAACGTGCGCAGGATCCGCAGCGCGGCGCATGGTCGCTGCCGGGTGGACGGCTGCGCAACGACGAGGACATGACGACGTCGGTCCTTCGGCAATTGGCCGAAAAGGTCGACCTGCGCGAGCTGGCACACCTGGAACAGCTCGCCGTGTTCTCCGATCCGGCCCGGGTGCCGGGCGCGCGGATCATCGCGTCCACGTTCTTGGGCCTGGTGCCCTCCCCCGCCACCCCGGAGCTGCCGCCCGATACGCGCTGGCACCCGGTCAACGCGTTGCCGCCGATGGCCTTCGACCACGGACCGATGGTGACCCACGCCCGCACCCGGCTGGTCGCCAAGATGTCGTATACCAACATCGGATTCGCCTTGGCGCCAAAGGAATTCGCGCTGTCGACGCTGCGCGACATCTACGGCGCCGCGTTGGGTCACCAGGTCGACGCGACGAACCTGCAGCGGGTGTTAGCCCGCCGCGGGGTCATCACCCAGACGGGCACCGTCGCGCAGTCCGGCCGCAGCGGCGGGCGTCCCGCCGCGCTCTACCGCTTCACCGATTCCCAGCTCCGGGTCACCGACGAGTTCGCCGCCCTGCGCCCGCCGGGCCAAGTTTGAATCGGTTTCAACAGCAAAAGACCGGCAATAAGTGACGTGCGCAACCCGCCGATGCGCTCGGGAACTACCTCACAGCACGGCGGTTGCGCTTTGGTAACCGGTCGTTCATACGCGACAATGCCGGGTGGCCGCTCGATCGGTCTCGGAGGGAGTCTCAATGGGTGAGCTCGGCAATCTGGCAGACAAGCGCGCCGCGCAATGGATCGGCAAGGCGCCGCACGAGGAGCTGCAGCGCAAGGTACGCCCGCTGCTGCCCACCGACGACCCGTTCTACCAGCCGCCATCCGGTTTTCAGTACGCAGAGCCCGGCACCGTACTGCGCACGCGCGACGTGGAGCTGGCGTTTTTGGGCCTGATCCCCCAACCCGTGCGGGCCATCCAGCTGCTCTACCGCACGATGGACCTGAACGGGCAGCCCGAGGCGTCCGCGACCACGGTGATCATCCCGGCGGAGCGCGACCCGCTCGGCTCTCGGGGCCCGTTCCCGCTGCTGTCCTACCAGTGCGCCATCGACGCCATCTCGTCGCGCTGCTTCCCGTCCTATGCGCTGCGCCGGCGGGCCAAGGCCCTGGGATCGGTGTCCCAGCTGGAGCTGCTTTTGATCGCCGCCGCCCTGGCCGAGGGCTGGGCGGTCTCGATCCCCGACCACGAGGGCCTGCAGGGCATGTGGGGCGCGCCGTTCGAACCCGGCTACCGGGTGCTTGACGGAATCCGGGCGGCCCTCAGCTGCGAACGCCTCGAACTGTCCGGCGAGACCCCGATCGGGCTGTGGGGATACTCCGGCGGCGGGCTGGCCAGCGCCTGGGCCGCCGAAATGTGCGGCACGTACGCTCCCGAGCTCGACATCGTCGGCGCGGTGCTGGGATCACCCGTCGGCGACCTGGGCCACACCTTCCGCCGGCTCAACGGCGGGTTGTTCGCCGGTTTGCCGGCACTGGTGGTGGCCGCGCTCTCCCGCATCTATCCCGAGCTGGACCGCGTCATCAAGGAGCACTCGAGCGAAGCGGGCCGCGCCCTGCTCGATTCGCTGGAAACGATGACGACGGCCGAGGCCGTCATCCGGCTGGCCCGCAAGAACATGGCCGACTTCCTCGACGAACCGCTGGAAGACGTCCTCGCGATGCCGGAGGTCGCGCACGTCTTCGACAGCATCAAGCTGGGCTCGGCCGTCCCGGCGCCGCCGGTGTTGATCGTGCAGGCGGTGCACGACTACCTGATCGACGTCCACGACATCGACACGCTGGCCGACACCTATTCGGCCGGCGGCGCCGACGTCACCTATCACCGCGACGCGTTCAACGAGCACATGTTCCTGCACCCGTTGTCGGCCCCGATGGCGCTGCGCTGGCTCACCGACCGGTTCGCCCGCCGGCCGCTGACCGAGCATCTGGTCCGGACCAAGTGGCCGACCGCGTTCAACCCGATCACCTACGCGGGCATGGCGCGGCTGGCCAGGGTCGCCCTGCGGGTCGTCATCGGTAAGAAGGTTCCCCACCGTCCACTGTGACGCCCGGCGGCTCCGCCAGTGGGAAGGCGCCGAGGTCGTCGCGGGCATTGGCGGCCGCCAGCACGGCATACACCAGCGCGGCGATGCCGGCCGGCCACATCAACGTCAGCGCCACCTGTAGCGCGCCGTGGCCGAACAACACCGGCGGCGCCTCGATGACGTAGGCGATCTTGTGATCGCTCGACAGCGGTATCGCGCCGAAGTCCAGCGCCCCGTAGCGCAGCCGGACCAGCAGCGCCCCCACCCCGACCGCGACCGCCGCGCCGGCCACCAGGCCGATCGAGAGCGCAACGGGCATCGCCGGGCCGCGCTGCGCGCGCCGCTGCCACACCAGCACGGGTGCCAGGACCGCCAGCAGGGTCAGCAGGCCCAACAGCATGGCCGGGGCGACGAAGAAGTGGTCGGAATCGCCGCCCAGGTAGTCGTGCACCCGCTCGCCCGACTTGGTGAGGGCGACGACGGCATGAATCGGCGGGGCGATCCATGCCCACCACGCGCCGATCACCGCGCCGACGGCCGACAGGCCCAGAATCACCTTGAGCATGGCGCGGTCGCGCTTGCGGAAGTACTCGGGTCCCTGGATCACTTTCGGTTGATCACTTCTGTGCCTCCATGTCGGCCGAGTCCACCTCTCCGTGGCGCGAGCAGGTCGCGCGCCAGCCGTCAGGCCGCACCTGCACCACCATCCGGCGCCCGCACTCCGCGCAGAACCGGGGTGGTTCCAGGCCCAGTTGGGCTGCCATCGGCACTGTCTTGCCCGATAACTCCCCGGTGTAGACGTTGTAGACGCCAGCCACGGTTAGCAGTTCTACAGGCTGGCGTTCAGCGCCTTGATCGGCATCTGCAGGTCCTCGAGCAGCTCGAGGTCGGCTTCGGCCGGGCGGCCCAGCGTGGTCAGGTAGTTGCCGACGATGACGGCGTTGATGCCGCCCAGGATGCCCTGCTTGGCGCCGAGGTCACCCAGGGTGATCTCGCGCCCGCCCGCGAAGCGCAGCATGGCGCGCGGCAGCGCCAGCCGGAACGCCGCGACGGCCTTGAGGGCCTCGGACGCCGGCAGCACCTCCAGGTCGCCGAACGGGGTGCCCGGGCGGGGGTTGAGGAAGTTCAGCGGCACCTCGTCGGGGCCGAGTTGGGCCAGCTCGGCGGCGAACTCCGCGCGCTGCTCCAGCGTCTCGCCCATGCCGAGGATGCCGCCGCAGCACACCTCCATACCGGCGTCGCGCACCATCGACAGCGTCTGCCAGCGCTCCTCCCAGGTGTGGGTGGTGACGACGGTGGTGAAGAACGAGCGGGCCGTCTCCAGGTTGTGGTTGTAGCGGTGCACACCCATCGCGGCGAGCTCCTCGACCTGCTCGGCGCTCAGCATGCCCAGCGAGCAGGCGACGTTGATGTCGACCTCGTTCTGGATCGCCTCGATGCCGGCCGCGACCTGCGCCATCAGCCGCTCGTCGGGGCCGCGCACCGCGGCCACGATGCAGAACTCGGTGGCACCCGACTTGGCCGTCTGCTTGGCCGCCTCGACCAGGCTGGGGATGTCCAGCCAGGCGCTGCGCACCGGCGAGGCGAACAGCCCCGACTGCGAGCAGAAATGGCAGTCCTCCGGGCAGCCGCCGGTCTTCAGGCTGATGATGCCCTCGACCTCGACCTCGGGGCCGCACCAGGCCATCCGCACCTCGTGCGCCAACGCCAGCAGTTCCTCGAGACGGTCGTCAGGAAGCTGCAGCACCTGCAGCACCTGTTCCTTGTTCAATCCCTCGCCGCGCTCCAGCACCTGCAGCCGCGCCTGCGTCAAAATGTCAGCCACGCCGTCGCTGGTTGGCCGAGTCGCCGCCTGAGTCACCCAGTACTCTCCTGATTTCTTGCCTGCACCAAAGCCCGTGAAGGTCAGACCCAGGCTAGGGTAGCGGTGCGCACGGGGACAAACAGACCGCGCCGCATCGACGCGCCGGGGTGTCTGAGGGGTATACGGCCGTAATGAACAGCCCGGAGACCGCCGCCCACGTCGTGTACCTCTCCCACCACTGGATTCTGCTTGCGGCACCGGCCTTCCTGCCTGCGCTGATCGTCGTCGGCGTGGTGTTGTTCATCGCCATCCGCGATCGGCGCGCCCGCACGCCCGACACCCCGAACCCGCCCACCGGCCTGACCGGCGAAAAGGATGATTGATCGGCCCAAAAACTGGGCATCCCGCGCTCGTCCGAGTTAGTCCCGGGTCGGCCCGGCGCAGTTGGGAGGACATGACGATGAGGTCGATGGAGTCATTGGCACTGACTTTCGCCGCTGAGCCGCCGGCGCGCGGCGCCGGCCTGAATCAGGTGATCGGCCTGACGATCGCCGCGATGGTGCTCTCGGCGCTGATGCTGTGGATCGGCTGGGCGCACCGCACCCGCCGGATCAGCTGGCTGGCCACGTTCGGCGACTGGCTGGGCGAGAAATTCCACCGGCCGTCGTGGGTGGCGCTGCCGGTGCTGGTGTACACCTCGTCGATCATCTGCGCGCTGTTCGGCTTCATCTGGGATGTCAGTTGGCACATCGGCAATGGCCGCGATCCGGGGCCGCTGGCCAACCCGGCGCACTACTTCATCATCATCGGACTGTTCGGCGTGTTCGTCGGCGGCATGCTGGCCGTCGTACTGCCCTACGACGAGCCCGGCCCGGCGCCCGTGCGGATAACCAGCAATTGGCATGCGCCCGTGGGCGGTGTGCTGATGGCCGGCTGCGGGCTCTACGCGATCGTCGGCTTCCCGCTCGACGACATCTGGCATCGGATCTTCGGTCAGGACGTCACCCTTTGGGGCCCAACGCATTTGATGATGATCGGCGGCGCGGGGCTCTCCCTGTTCTCGGTGCTCATGCTGGAATACGAGGGCGGCCGGGCACTGCCGGATGCGCCCGAGGAACGTCCCTTCGTCAGGATCCTGCGCTACCTGTCCTGCGGCGGCCTGCTGATCGGCTTGTCGGTCTACCAGATCGAGTACGACTTCGGTGTCGAGCAGTTCCGGTTGGTGCTGCAGCCGATGATGATCGCCGTCGTCGCGTCGCTGGGCTTGGTCGTGGCGCGCATGACTCTGGGCCGCGGCGCGGCGCTGGTGGCGGCGCTGTTCGCCCTCGCTTTGCGCGGCGGCGTGTCCTTGCTCGTCGGCCCGGTCCTGGGCGCACCGCACAACTGGTTCCCGCTGTACCTGGGCCCGGCGGTGGTCGTCGAGTTGCTGGCGCTGACGCCATTGTGCAAGCGCCCCATGGCTTTTGGCGCCGTGGCGGGTTTGGGCGTGGGCACGGTGGGGCTGTGGGTGGAGTCGCTGTGGATCGGGGCGGTGTATCACTACCCGTGGCCGACGAGCATGTGGGGCGAGGCGCTGGCGATGGCGGTGCCGACGGCCGTGCTGGCCGGACTGTGCGGCGCGATGATGGGCATGGTGCTCACCGGGCAGCGACTGCCCAGCCGGGCGGTCGGCATTTCGGTGGTCGCCGCGACGGTCGTGGTGATCGGCGGGGCGGTGGCGAACGGTCTGCATATCGTTGTGCCGGAACAAGATAACGCGACGATCACCCTGACCGACCTGCCCAGCGCGCCCGGCCAGCGGATGGTGTCGGCCGACGTCCGGCTGCTGCCCGACAACATGGTCAGCGAGCACCCGGACTGGCTGGCCATCCTGTCCTGGCAGGGCCGCATGGAGAACAACCGCGGTCTGGTGATCGACCGGCTGCAGCAGGTCGGCCCCGGGCACTACCGGTCCACCGAGCCGGTTCCGGTCTGGGGATCGTGGAAGACGCTGCTGCGGGTTCAGGACGGTTATACGATGACCGCGGTGCCGATCTGGGAACCGGCCGACGACGCGATACCCGCACCCGAGGTGCCGGCGCTGTCGTCCAGCACCCGGCCGTTCGTGCACGAGATCACCATCCTGCAGCGCGAACGCGACCAGAACGCGCCGGGCTGGTTGTTCACCGCCGGCTCGATCGTGGTGCTGATCTTCACGTTGATGGTCATCGCGGCCCTGACGTGGGGCGCGGGCCGCATCAACAACGCCGTCACCGAGCCGGAGCCGGTGGAGGAGAAACAGCCGCTGCCGAAAGCGGCGTGAGGCCTATGACGGCTCGAGGCGTCCTGTTCGCGGCGTCGGTGGTGGCACTGCTGAGCGCGCTGGTCGGCTGCGGCGGTGCGACGAACCAGCCTCCGGGCGCGGCGTTGGTGCTCGACATCACCATCGCCAGGGGTGAGGTCACCCCGACCAACGCCACGCTGGGCGCCAAGGTCGGCCAGCCGATCACGCTGCGGGTCACCAGCGACGCCACCGACGAGTTGCACGTGCACTCGTCGCCCGATCACAAGTTCCAGGTCGCGGCCGCACCCAACCAGACGTTCCAGTTCAAGGTCGACGTCCCCGGCAACGTCGAGGTGGAGTTGCACCGCCTGGACCGCACGATCGCGACGATCCAAGTCCAGCCGTGACCGCGGTGCTCGCGCACGGACTCGGCGGGTCCGGCGATCTTCCGGTCCCCTACGCCTATGCCATGGTCGGCGCCGCGTGGGCGCTGACGTTCACCTTCGCGCTGGTGGCGTTCGCGTGGCGGCACCCGCGGTTCGATCCGGACAAGCCGGGCCGCCCACTGCCGGCGGCGGTGACCACGCTGATCGACGCGCGCGTGACTCGCTGTGCCGTGGCGGCGGTGGCGCTGATCTTCACGGTGTGGGTGGCGCTGGCGGCGGTGTGCGGTCCGCAGACGCAGTCCAACGCCGTGCTCGGCGTCTTCTACGTGCTGTTGTGGGTCGGGCTGGTGGCGCTGTCGCTGCTGTTCGGGCCGGTCTGGCGGGTGATCTCGCCGATGCGCACGGTGTACCTGCTGCTTGGCCGGTTCCGGCGGCCGCAGCGGACCTATCCCGACAGCTGGGGGTATCGCCCCGCCGCGGTGGGCTTATTCGCGTTCGTGTGGATGGAACTGGCCAGCCCGGATTCGGCATCGCTGCCGTGGGTCAAGGCGTGGCTGGGAATCTATGCCGTGGCGATGCTGGCCGGGGCGTTGGTGTGCGGGCAGCGTTGGCTGGCCCGCGCCGACCCGTTCGGCGTCTACAGCATGGCGGTGTCGCGGCTCTGTGCGTTTCGCCGCAACCCGGAGACCGGGAAGATCGTCATCGGCAATCCCTTCGACCACCTGCCGTCGCTGCCGGTGCGGCCCGGGGTGGTGGTGGTGCTGGCCGTGCTGCTGGGGTCGACGGCGTTCGACAGCTTCTCGTCGTCGCCGACGTGGCGCGGCTTTTCCGATCAGGTCACCCGCGACCTCGGTTGGGCGCCGACGGTATCGTCGTCGGTGCTGCGCACGGTCGGGCTGCTGGTCTTCATTTCGGTTGTGGCCGTGACGTTTTCGCTGGCGGCCCGCGCGACGGGTGGTGTCGACCGCGAGCAGCGTCGCGCCCTGCCGGGCCAGATGGCGCACTCGCTGATCCCGATCGTGGTGGGCTACATCTTCGCGCACTACCTGTCGTATCTGGTCGAGCGCGGACAGCAGGCCGTGATCGCACTGGCCGATCCGTTGGGTCGCGGCTGGGTGCACGCGCATGTCGCCTACGTGCTGTCCGCCCATCCCCCGGTGCTCGCCGCGATCAAGGTGACGTGCGTGGTCACCGGGCACATCGTCGCGGTGATCGCGGCCCACGACCGGGCGCTGCGGCTGCTGCCGGCCGGGCATCAGTTGACCGGCCAGCTGACCATGATGCTGGTGATGGTGGGCTACACGTTCACGGGTTTGTATCTGTTGTTCGGCGGCTAGTCCAGGACGCCGTCGTGCAGTTCGGCGAACAGCTCGGTGTTGCGGCTGTAGTCGACGAACGCATCGATCACGGTGACGCCGGGCCTGCCCAGGGATTGCGTGAAGGCGTCTTCGAATTCGGCCATGCCGCTGACCCGAATACCGGTGGCGCCGAACGCCGCCGCGTAATGGGTGATGTCGTAGTCGCCCAGCTGCACCCCGGACGTGCGGCCGTACTTGAGCTGCTCCTGGAACGCCACCATGTCGTAGCTGTTGTCCCGCATGATGACGTGAGTGAAGCTCAGCCCCAGCCGGGTCGCGGTCTCCAATTCCTGTGCGCTGAACAGGAATCCCCCGTCGCCCGACACCGATATCACCTGGGTGCCCGGCCGTAGCATCGCGGCGACCATGGCCCGGGGCAACGCGACCCCGAGTGTCTGCTGGCCGTCGGAGAACAGCAGCCGCCGCGGCTGATAGACGCGGAAATGGCGGGCCATGAAGATGTAGTGCGATCCCACGTCGCAGGCGACCGTCGCGTCGTCGTCGATCAGGTCGCGGATCTTCAGCACCAGCGCCGCCGGGTTCAGGCCCGCGGCGCTTTCCCGGTGGGCGCGGGCGTCGGCGTCGATGTGCGCCAGCGTTGTGCGCTGCTCGGCGACGGCGGCCGCGGCGTCGTCCGGGAGCCGCAGCCCGGCCAGCAGAGCGGTCAATTCCTGTGCTGTCGAGGCGATGTCGCCGCGTAGTTCCACCGCGGGCTGGTAGTGATTGTCGACGTCGGCGGGTAACTCGTCGAGGTGGATCAGCGTGCGGGCCGGGTGCGCGTTCCACAGTTGCGGGTCGTATTCGACCGGGTCGAAGCCGACGGTCAGCACGACGTCGGCGTGGTCGATCAGGATGTCGCCGGGCTGGTTGCGGAACAGCCCGACGCGCCCGACGAAATGGTCCTCGAGTTCCCGCGACACCAGGCCGGCGGCCTGGAACGTTTCCACCACCGGCAGGTCGGTGGCCGCGAGCAGCTCGCGCAGCGCGGCGCACGCCCGCGGCTCGCCGGCGCGGACACCGGCGAAGATCACCGGTCGGTGCGCGGCGCGAATCAGGTTGGCCGCCAGCGTGATCTGCTCCGCCGGCGCGGCGCCCATCGCCGGCAGCGGCGACGGCCGGACGATCGCCTTGGCGGTGGGCGCCGCGATCACGTCGGCCGGCAGCACCACGGCGGCGGCACCGCGCGGGGCGGTCACCGCGGTGCGGAACGCGTTGGCGACGGCCTCCGGCACGTTGTCGGGGTCGTTGACCTCGCCGGTGTATTTGGTGAACGGCCGCAGCGCCGCCACGGCGTCCATGGATTGGTGCGTGCGCTTGAGCCGGTCCGAGCGGGAGACGGCACCGCAGATCGCGATCATCGGGTCCTGCTCGGTGGTCGCGGTGATCAGGGCGGTGGCCAGGTTGGTAGTGCCCGGGCCGGACGTCACCAGCGCGACGCCGGGGGTACCCGTCAGCCGGCCGACCGCGGCCGCCATGAACGCCGCGTTCTGCTCGTGACGGCACACCACCAGTTCCGGGCCGCCGTCGAGCAGCGCGTCGAAGACCGCGTCGATCTTGGCCCCGGGCACGCCGAAGATGTATCGCACGCCGTAGGCGGACAGCGTCTCGATGACGCGTTGGGCGGACCGCACCTCCTCGGCACTCATTCAACCCCCTTCGGTGCGGCGGATCTGGCTGTCCGTATCGGACCTGTTCAGCTCGGCGGCAAGGAATTCCGCCGTGTCCGGCAGGCTGAGGTGGAGGTCGGAACGCACGCCGATCTCGACGGTGCCCCGGGTCAGGCGGTAGTCGAGGGCGTGCCCGCCGTGCCGGCGGTCGGCGTGGACGAAGTGAGAGTGGTAGCCGGCCACCGAGATGCCCTGCTCGTAGTCGGGCATCCGGAATCCGGCCAGCGTTCCCGTCACGTCGGTGAAACTCACCTCTTGCTGGTCTTGGGTGGCCTCGGTGAACGGACGGTAGGGCCGGTGCTGCTCGGTCACCGTGCGGGTACGCATCGTGCTGAAGTCGCCGGTGACCTTGACGGCGACGATGAGGTTCGTGCTCGGCAGCGCCTCGTCGATGCGCGCCTTGAGTTCGGCGCGGTCGGTGGGCGAGGTCACCTCGAGCGTGCGGTCGGCGGCGAACCAGGTGACGACGGCGAACGGGGTGCGTTGGCCGGGATCGGCGACCCGCGCGCTGCCGTCGCCGCGCAGTTGGTAGCAGACCCCGTCCAGGACGAGCATCTCGCCGTCGAGGCCGTTGAACGTGCCCAGTCCGAAGTCGCCGTGCCGCAACAACTCTCGGATGGTGACGTCGCCGTCGTACACGCCGTCGAGCAGGGCGCCCATGGTCGAGGTCTGGTAGACCTCGCTGCCATGCCGGTGCGTGAGCAATCGCCTGCGCCCAGCCACGCAAGAGGCCGACTGCGGACTCGACCGGATCAAAGGCCACGGTAGATCTCTTCTCGCTGGACAGTAACGACTGATCTCCCTACGTCACAAGGGGATTCGGCACGCTACGCCGATGCTAATCCGGTCAACGACAAGAGGCGAACTCGACGTTTCCACAAACTAGATCGGGGCGACGGCGAGCCCAAGCGCGCGCACGGTGCTCGCGAGGTGAGTTTGCACCGCGTCGCGGGCCCCGTTGAGGTCGCCGTCGCGCAACGCTTCGGCGATAACACGATGCTCAGCCATGATCGTCGTCATGCGCTGCGCATCGCGGATCACCGATTCGCCGATCATCCGCATCTGGCGGTCGCGCAGCGATGAGTAGAAGTCCGACAGGATGCGGTTCGCCGACTCGTCGATGGTGATCTGGTGGAAGGCGCGGTCGGCTTCCAAGAATGCCGGCCAGTCATGCTCGGCGGCGGCGTCGTGCTGCCGTTGCAGCTGCCCCGATAGCCGCTCGAAGACCGCCGCGCACACCGCGGGGCCCCGCCCGACCACTTTGTCCGTGGCGAACTGCTCCAAAAGCAATCTGGCCTCGATGACCGAGCGGGACTCCTCGGAGGAAACCGGCACGACGAGGGCACCGCGCTGCGGGTACAGCCGGAGTAACCCCTCGGCTTCCAGCCGCAGAAAGGCTTCCCGCACCGGGGTGCGCGACATGCCCAGGGCGGCGGCGACCTCCCCCTCGCTGATCAATTCGCCCCCGGGGAACGCGCCCGTGAGCACCTGGTTCTTGACGTAGTGCAGCGCGCGGTCCTTGGCCGCGAGCTTGCCGGTCGGCTTCGTCACCAGCGCGCTCCCCTTGCAGCTAAGACGTATCTCACATGTGCCCGTGAACGTACACCAGTCCAAGCGATGGTAGCTTAGATACAAGATAGATATGAATTAGATCAACGACGGATCTAAGATCAAGATATTTGAAGGGACGACCAACAGTGACGAAGCTTCTCCTGGGCGCCGCCATCGCCGCCGCGGTGCTGGGCACGGCCGCGCCTGCCTCGGCCGAGTCGGATAACCCGTTCAGCCACCTCTGCATGGTTGGCCAGTGCGCGACACCGGCCCCGGCCAACGGCCGGCCTTACGACCTCTCGCAGCTGCAGGCAGGGATTCGACAGGGCCTGCAGTTCGCCCCCGCACCAAGCCACTAGGCAGAGTGGTCTTCAGGGTCACGATGATCGCCACAACCACTAGGAGGTCAACCAGATGAGCGCTATTCCGCCAATCACCCTCAATGACGGCAACACCATCCCGCAATTGGGTTTCGGCGTCTTCCAGATCAAACCGGATCAGACCGCCGCGGCGGTCCGGTCCGCGCTGGAGGTCGGCTACCGCCACATCGACACCGCCGAAATGTACGGCAACGAGAAGCAGGTCGGTCAGGGCATCCGCGACGCCGGGGTGGACCGCCGCGAGGTGTTCATCACCAGCAAGCTCAACAACCGACACCATCGGCCCGATGACGCGCGCCGCGCGTTCGACGGCACCCTGAGCGCGCTGGGTTCCGATTACGTCGACCTCTTTCTGATCCATTGGCCGCTGCCCACTCTCTACGACGGTGACTTCGTGTCCACCTGGAACGTGCTCGAGGAATTCGCCAAGGACGGCCGGGCACGCAGCATCGGCGTGTCGAACTTCCAGGTCGCCCACCTGGACCGGCTCGCCGACGGGTCGCAGACCGTGCCCGCCGTCAATCAAGTCGAGGCCCACCCGTACTTCACCAACGACGAGGTGCGCGCCTACGGCCACGAGCATGGCATCGTGACCGAGGCCTGGTCACCCATCGCGCAGGGCAAGGTGCTCGACGACGAGGTCATCACCCGCGTCGCCGATGCGCACGGCAAGACGCCTGCGCAGGTGGTGCTGCGCTGGCACATCCAGCGCGGCGACATCGTCATCCCGAAGTCGGTGCACCCCGAGCGGATGCAGTCCAACTTCGACATCTTCGACTTCAGCCTCGAGGGCGGCGAGATGGACGCCATCACCGGCCTCGGCCGTGGCGAGCCCGGCCGCACGGGCCCCAATCCCGACCAGTTCGCCTACCTACCTAACTAGCGACCTAACTAGCGACCTAACTAGCGACCCGAAGGGAGATCGCAATGTCGATCGTCAATCCAGAGCAGTCCGCGGCGGTGAACCTGGATCCGACGGTTCCGGCGCCGATAACGAACGTGGCCGAGTACGGGTTTGAAGGCCGGTTCGCGGACTGGGCCGCCGACGCCCGCTACTTCGAGTACTCCAAGGCCGCCAACCCGATCGGCTCGGGTCACGCGCCGCAGGTTCCGATCAGGCAGTTCGGCCCGGAGATCTACCGGACCAGCCGACCGGCATCGTCCCGTTGGACCTGTCCCGGGAGCTGGGCATCAAGACGGGTGAGGCGACCAGCCCGGCGCTGTTGGCCAACTTCGTGCGGATCCGGGCCGGCGAGCAGATCGACACCCCTGAGCTACAGGTCAACGCCACCTCGCAGCTGTACTACGTGCTCTACGGGCGGGGCTTCGCCGCGGTCGACGGGCGGCTGGTCAAGTTCGAAAAGGGTGACTTCTTGACCCTGCCCGCCGGTTCGCGTTCGGTGTTCTACGCCGACGCCGAGACCGCCATGTACTGGGTGCACGACGCGCCCCTGCTGCGCTATCTCGGCGTGGAGGCACGCGAGCCGAGGTTTCGGGCGACCAAGTTCGCTCGGGCGGATGCCGTGGCCAAGCTCGACGACATTGCCAACCGGCCCGGAGCCAACGACAAAAGCCGAGTCAGCGTGCTGCTGGCCAATGAAAACCAGGAGCAGTCGCTGACCATCACCCACGTGCTGTGGGCCATGTTCGGAGTGCTGCCCGCTGCGCAGGAGCAGCGGCCGCACCGGCATCAGTCGGTCGCCCTGGACTTGATCCTCGATGCCCCACCGAGCGGGTGCTACACCCTGCTGGGCACCCGCCTCGACGAGCGCGGCGAGATCGTCGACCCGATCAGGGTGGACTGGCAGGCCGGCGGCGCCTTCACCACCCCGCCGGGGATGTGGCACGCCCACTACAACGAGTCGGATACGCCGGCGCACCTGATCCCGATTCAGGACGCGGGGCTGCAGACCTACCTGCGCAGTCTGGACATCAAGTTCACCCAACGGCGCGATCTCGTTGTCGGCTGACCCTGCCTCAGCCGATCAGGTGCTCGGCCTTCTTGTTGCCGTCCCAGCGGCGCATACCGGCGATGCTGCCGCGGATCTCGGTGGGCCGGCCGGCGACGTGCAGCGCCCGCCCGAGCTGGGCGCCGCCGACCCGGCGGGCCAGCGTGACGTGCGCGGTCCACTGGCCGGGCAGGCAGTTGGGCATCGGCGCGGGCGAGACGTGCGGACCGCACAGCCGGTGCGCCTCGGCGTGCACCGCCAGCAGCTCGCTCGTCGGCACCAGCAGCCGCGCCAGCACCACCTTGGCCCTGCCGAACAACACCGGGGCACCGACGACGCAGCGCAGCGGCAGCCGCTGTAGTCGTTGACACAGCGGTTCGAGCAGGGCATCGACCTCGGGCGCGATGTGCTCGGCTACCAGCATGGTGGCGTGCGGGCGGCTGGCGGGCGCCTGGCTGGGTATGCCGACGGCCGACAGGTCGGCCCAGAGCCGCCGGATGGCCGCCTCGGTGTCGCTGTCGAAGACCAGCTCGATCGAATGGACCATCAGCCGACCAGTGTGGTCACCCAGGCGGGGTCGAAGGCCTGCGCGGCCATCGCGGCGAACGCGTCGGCGGTAAAGGCGGCGGCGCCCGCGGGCAGCGCGGCGCGCACCGGCGCGAGGCGGGCCAGCGCGCAACGGTTGGACGTTTCCACCTCGCCCGGCGACGCGGGCCAGCTGCCGATCACCAGCCCGGCACACGAAAGCTTTTGGGCGGCAAGTGATTCCAGTGTCAGGGCGGTGTGGTTGAGGGTGCCGAGTTCGGCGCCGGCCACCACCAGCACGGCCGCGCCCAGGTCGACGGCGAGGTCACGCAGCGTCACGCCGTCGTCGGCGAGTTCGACCAGCAGCCCGCCGGCGCCCTCCACCAGGGTCAATCGCCCCGGGCGGTCCACTTTCCGGACGTGGCGCAGGACCTCGTCGCGGGTGGGCAGCGCCAGCCCGGCAAGCTCCGCCGCCGCGCGCGGGGCCATCGGCTGCGGGTAGCGCGCGAGCGCGGCGAGCTCGGTCACCCCGGACAGCCGGGCCACCTCGGCGAGGTCGTCGTCGCCGGTGACGGTTCCGGTCTGCACGGGTTTGCACACCGCCACGTCGATGCCCGC
This sequence comes from uncultured Actinomycetota bacterium, assembly GCA_963758775.1. GTDB lineage: Bacteria > Actinomycetota > Actinomycetes > Mycobacteriales > Mycobacteriaceae > Mycobacterium. The sequence goes on along the minus strand of CAVWWU010000002.1, from coordinate 357,069 downwards.
CTGACGCGCGTGGCAGGCCAGGGCCGCGGTGGCGATCGTCTTGCCGACGCCGGTGCCGGTGCCCGTCACGACCAGGACGGTCAACGGCGCGCCGCCAGGAGCACCTCGGTCAGCACCTGGTGCGCCAACTCGAGTTCGTCGGCGTCCAGCGACGCGCGGGCCGAAAGCCGCAGCCGCGACGTGCCGGCGGGCACCGTCGGGGGCCGGAAGCAGCCCACCCGCACGCCGGCGTCCAGGCAGGCCGTCGCGGCGGCCACCGCCACCTCCGGATCGCCGAGGACCACGGAAACGACGGCGGACTCCGGCATCTCGGGCACACCGCAGACCCCGGCCAGGGTGCGGGCGTGCGCCAGCACCGCGTCCGGGCGCCAGGCCTCCGCCTGCAGGACCTGCAGCGCGGCCCGCGCGGCGCCCACCGCGGCGGGCGCCAGGCCGGTGTCGAAGATGAACGTGCGGGCCGCGTCGATCAGATGCGCGCGCACCGGCACCGGCCCGAGCACCACGCCGCCCTGGCTGCCCAGCGCCTTGGACAGCGTCGTCGTCATCACCACGTCGGGGGCGCCCGCCAGGCCCAGCTCGTGCAGCAGGCCGCGGCCACCGCCACGCACCCCCAGCCCGTGCGCCTCGTCGACGATCAGTAGCGCGCCGTGGCGGCGGCACACGTCGTGCAGCTCGCGAAGGGGGGCCAGCGCGCCGTCGGTGCTGAACACCGAGTCGGTGACGACGACGGCGCGGTCCTCGTCGCGCGACGCCAGCGCCGCGTCCACCGCGTCGACGTCGCGGTGCGGCGTGATCATCACCCGGGCCCGGGACAGCCGGCAGGCGTCAACCAGCGACGCGTGCGCGTGCGCGTCGGACACCAGCAGCGAGCCCCGGCCCGACAGGCCGACGACAGCGCCGATGTTGGCCGCGTATCCGGAGGAGAACACCAAACCCGCTGCGGCGCCGACGAATTCGGCGAGCTCGGCCTCGAATTCCTGGTGCAGCTCGGTGTCGCCGGTGACCAGCCGCGACCCGGTCGCCCCCGCACCCCAGGTGCGCAGCGCCTGCACGCCGCCTTCGATGACGTCGGGATGCTGGGAGAGGCCGAGGTAGTCGTTGGAGGCCAGATCCAACTCGGTGGCCACCGCGGGGCGCGGGCGCAGCGCGCGTCGCAGCCCGGCCTGGCGACGCTGGTGTTCCACCTCGTCAAGCCAGGCCAGCGGGGATACCTCGATGGGTGCCTTCATCGTGTGCCAGCCTACGAAACGAGCGGTCAAGGCCATCAAGCAGGTGAGCGCAGGTGAGCGCAGGTGACCGCAGGTGATCGGCTATGGGGTTCCCGGGGTGCCGGGGGTGCCGCTGCCGGCGGGGCCCACCCCGCCGGCGCCGCCCTGGCCGCCGGCGTCGGTGCCGCCGCCGGTCGCGTCGCCGCCGTTGCCGCCGTTGCCACCGGTTCCGGTGGCGTCGATGGCGGTGCCGCCGCCGCCGCCCTGGCCGCCGGTGGCGGTACCCGTGCCGGCGTCGATGGTCGCGCTGCCGCCGTTGCCACCGGTGCCGCCGAAGCCGTTGACGCCGGTGGCGATGCCGCCGGCGCCGCCGGTGCCGCGCGGTGATGTTGTTGGTGTTGGAGGCGTTGTTGACCTCGACGTCACCGCCGGTGCCGCCGGCGCCGCCGGTGCCGGTCAGGCTGATCCCGCCGGTCCCGCCGTTGCCCGCGGCGACGATGCCGGTTCCGGTGGTGGACGCGGACCCGCCGTTGCCGCCGTTCCCGCCGGTGCTGCCGCCAGTGCGCCGGCCCCGCCGTTGCCGCCCAGTGCGCCGCTGGCGTCGGAGTCGTTCTGGATGGCGGCTCCGCCGCCATTGCCGCCATTGCCGCCATTGCCGCCATTGCCGCCATCGCCGCCCGCGCCGCCCGCGGTGCCGGCCGCGCCGGCGCCGCCCTGGGCGCTGCCGGTCCCGGTGGCGCCGACGGTCGCGCTGCCGCCGTCACCGCCGGTCCCGCCGTTGAAGCCGGTGCCACCCACTCCGCCTTGACCGCCGGTGGCGTTGCCGGTGCCGTTTTCGGTCGCATTGCCGCCGTTGCCGCCCTGGCCGCCGGTGCCGGTGCCCGTGCCGCCACTGACGTTGCCGCCCGCCCCGCCCTGGCCGCCGACGGCGTTGCCGGTGGAGCCGTTTGCCACGCTGCCGTCGCCGCCGGCGCCGCCGTCGCCCGCGGTCAGGCTGCCGGTTCCGGTGCTGGACGCGTTGCCACCGGCGCCGCCGGCTCCGCCGAGGGTGCCGGTCGCCGCCGGCCCCGCCGTTGCCGGCGATCGCGCCGGACGTGTCGGCGCTGTTCTGGATGGTGGCGTTGCCGCCGGCCCCGCCGGCCCCGCCCGCGCCGCCGTTGCCCGCGGTGCCGGCCGCGCCGGCCCCGCCCTGGGCGCTGCCGGTCCCGGTGGCGCCGATGGTGCCGGTGCCGCCGGCACCGCCGGCACCGCCGTTGAAGCCGGTGCCGCCGAGCCCGGCGGCGCCACCGATGGCGTCGCCGGTGCCGTTGCTGAGTGCGCCGCACCGCCGGCTGCCGCCGGCGCCTCCGGTGCCGGTGGCACCGGAGGCGGCACCGCCCGCGCCGCCCTGGCCGCCGGTGGCGTTACCCGTGCCGGCGTCGACGGTGGCGGTGCCACCGTTGCCGCCGGCCCCGCCGTTGGTGCCGGCACCGCCGGTGCCGCCGGTGCCGGCGGTGATCGATTCGCGTTGGCGGCGTTGTTCACTTCGACGTTGCCGCCGGCGCCGCCGGCGCCGCCGGCGCCGGCCGAGCTGGTGCCGCCGTTGCCACCGGTGCCCGCGGTGACGGCACCGGTTCCCGTGCTCGACGCATTGCCACCGGCTCCCCCGGACCCGCCGAGTGTGCCGCCGGCACCGGCCCCGCCATTGCCGGCGATGCCGCCGTTCGTGTCGCCGCTGTTTTGGATGATCGCGTTGCCGCCGGCGCCGCCGGCGCCGCCCGCGCCGCCGGTGCCCGCGGTGCCGGCCGCGCCGGCGCCGCCCTGCGCGCTGCCGGTTCCGGTCGCGCCGATGAGCCCGGTGCCGCCGGCGCCGCCGGCGCCGCCGTTGAAGCCCGTACCGCCTGCTCCGCCTTGACCGCCGACGGCGTTTCCGCTGCCGTTGTTGATGCCCTCGCCGCCGGCGCCCCCGGTGCCACCGGTGCCGGCATTGCCGGCAGCCTGTGGCACCGCCCGCTCCGCCCTGACCGCCGCTGGCGGTACCAGAACCCGCGCTGACGCTCGCCGTACCACCAGTACCGCCGGTCCCACCGGTCCCGGTCGCACTGGTGGCCTCACCGCCACTGCCCCCGTTGCCCGCGCTGACCGTTCCCGTTCCGGCGCTCGACGCGTTACCGCCGGCGCCCGCCAGCCCCGCCATTGGTGCCGACAGCGCCGGTCCCGCCGTTGCCGGCGATCGCGTTGTGCGTGTCGGCGCTGTTCTGAATGGTCGCATTACCGCCGGCCCCAGCCGGCGCCGCCCGCACCACCGCTGCCCGCCGGTACCGGCCGCACCCGCACCACCCTGAGCGCTGCCGGTTCCGGTCGCGCCGATGAGCCCGGTGCCGCCTTGGCCGCCGGCCCCACCGTTGAACGCCGGCGCCACCCTGCCCCGCCGCTGACCACCGATGGCGTTGCCGCTGCCGTTGTTGATCCCCTCGCCTCCGCTACCGCCGGTACCGCCGAGTCCCGGTTGGCACCGGCGGCCTCACCGCCCAGTGCCGCCCTGCCCACCGATGGCGGTCACCAGAACCAGCGTTGCGATAGTCGCGATACCACCGCTTCCGCCGGCGCCCACCGGTGCCGCTCACGCCGCCGGTGGCTGCACCGCCGGTACCGCCGGTACCCGCCGTGGCCGTTCCGGCTTCCGGTCGGTCGACGCATCACCGCCGGCGCCTCGCCGACCCCGCCATCGGCGCCCAGGCCGCCGGCAGCCCGCCGTTACCGGCGATCGCGTTGTTCGTGTCGGCGCTGTTTTGGATGGTCGCGTCGCCGCCGGCCCCGCCGGCCCCGCCCGCATCCACCGTTGCCCGCGGTGCCGGCCGCGCCCGCACCACCCTGCGCGCTACCCGTGCCTGTCGAAGTGATCAGCCCGGTGCCGCCTTGCCCCCCGGCTCCGCCGTTGAATCCGGCGCCGCCCTGCCCCGCCGCACCACCCGCGGCGTTACCGGTGCTGTTGTTGATCCCCTCACCACCGCTTCCGCCGGTGCCGCCGGTTCCGGTCGCACCAGCGGCGGCACCACCCGCTCCGCCTTGACCACCTTGGGCAGGGCCCGAACCGGCGTCGACGGTCGCGTGCCTCCCGTTGCCGCCAGCCCCGCCTTTTCCGTCGTCGTTAGTTCCTCTCACCACCGGTCGCCGCCGTTGCCGCCGGTGACGGCATTCGTATTGCCCGCGTTATTCACTTCGGCGTCACCGCCAGTGCCGCCCACTCCGCCTGCGCCCGTCGAGCTGGTCGCCACCGTTGCCACCGGTGCCGGCAGTGACCGCTTCCGGTTCCAGTAGTCGAGGCTTATCACCGCCCGTGCCACCGGACCCACCCAGGGTGCCCGCCGCGCCGGCCCCACCACTGCCTCGCGATCGCACCGTTCGCATCCGCATCTGTTTTGAATGGTCGCCGTCAGCCGCCGTGCCGCCACCGGCCTCCGCTTCCGCTATTGCCGCTGGTGCCCGCGTCCCAGCCCCACCAGCACCGCCCTGTGCGCTGCCCGTGCCCGTCGAGCGTCGATCAGCCCGCGTGCCCCCCTGGCCACCAGCCCCGCCATTGAAGCCGGCGCCGCCGGCGCCGCCTTGACCGCCGGTCGCGGTTTCCGTGCCGTAGTTGATTCTCTTCACCGCCAGTATCCGCCGGTGCCGCCAGTGCCGCTGCACCGGCAGCGGCGCCGCCGGCACCGCCCTGACCACCAACGGCATCGCCGGAGCCGGCGCTGATCGTCGCGATCCCACCGGTACCATCCAGTCCCGCCGATCCCATTAGCTCCGTGGCCCCGCCCCGGTCGCCACCGTTGCCTGCGGTCGCGGTCCCAGTGCCGGCTGTCGACGAATTACCGCCGGCGCCTCCCGACCCGCCTATTGGCCCCGGCCGCGCCGGTCCCGCCGTTGCCGCCGATCAGCTTGTTCGTGTCGGCGCTGTTCTGGATGGTCGCGCTGCCACCGGCCCCGGCAGCCCCGCCCGCACCACCGTTACCCGCGGCGCCGGCCGCGCCTGCACCACCCTGGGCGCTGCCCTTGCCCGTCGGTGCCAACTTTTTCCGGCGCCGCCTGCCCGCCGGCCCCGCCGTTGAATCCAGTACCGCCGCGCACCGCCTTGCGCCACCGTGGCGTTACCAGTGGCGTCATTGAGCGCGCCGAGCCTCCGGCACCGCCGGTGCCGCCGGTCGCCGGTGGCACCGGCAGGCTGCGCCGCCCGCTCCGCCCTGACCACCGCTGGGCCGGTACCCGAGCCGGCGTCGACGGTCGCGGTACCACCGTCGCCGCCGGCCCCGCCATCTGGTGCCGGCACCGCCGGTACCGCCGGCGCCGCCGGTGATCGATGTTCGCGTTGGCGGCGTTGTTCACTTCGACGTTGCCGCCGGCGCCCCCGGCGCCGCCGGCGCCGGCCGAGCTGGTGCCGCCGTTGCCACCCGTGCCCGCGGTGACCGCACCCGTTCCCGTGCTCGAGGCATTGCCACCGGCTGCCCCCGGACCCGCCGAGTGTGCCGCCGGCACCGGCCCCGCCATTGCCGGCGGTGCCGCTGTTCGTGTCGCCGCTGTTTTGGATGATCGCGCTGCCGCCGGCGCCCGCCGGCGCCGCCCGCGCCGCCGGTGCCCGCGGTGCCGGCCGCGCCGGCGCCGCCCTGCGCGCTGCCGGTTCCGGTCGCGCCGATGAGCCCGGTGCCGCCGGCGCCGCCGGCGCCGCCGTTGAAGCCGGTGCCCCCGGCTCCGCCCTGACCGCCGAAGGCGTTGCCGCTGCCGTTGTTGATGCCCTCACCGCCGGCGCCCCCGGTGCCACCGGTGCCGGCATTGCCGGCGCCTTGGCCGCCCGCACCGCCCTGGCCGCCGCTGGCGTTGCCCGTGCCGGTGCTGACGGTCGCCGTCCCACCGGTGCCGCCGGTCCCACCGGTGCCGGTCGCGCTGGTGGCCTCGCCGCCACTGCCGCCGTTGCCCGCGCTGACGGTTCCGGTTCCGGCGCTCGACGCGTTACCACCGGCGCCCCCGGCGCCGCCGCTCGTGCCGACAGCGCCGGTCCCGCCGTTGCCGGCGATGGCGTTGTTCGTGTCGGCGCTGTTCTGGATGATCGCGGCCCCGCCGGCTCCGCCGTCGCCGCCGGCACCGCCGCTGCCCCCGGTGCCGGCCGCGCCGGCACCGCCCTGAGCGCTGCCGGTTCCGGTCGCGCCGATGAGCCCGATGCCGCCGTCGCCGCCGGCCCCGCCGTTGACGCCGGCCGCCGCCGGCGCCGCCCTGACCGCCGAAGGCGTTGCCGCTGCCGTTGTTGATGCCCTCGCCGCCGGTGCCGCCGGTACCACCGATGCCGTTGGCACCGGCGCCCTCACCGCCCAGCACCGCCCTGCCCGCCGCTGGCGGTACCGGAACCGGATGCGATGGTCGCGTTTCCGCCGACGCCCCCGGTGCCGCCGACGCCGGTGGCACCGATGGCTTCGCCGCCGGTGCCGCCGGTGCCCGCGGTCGCGGTTCCGCTTCCGCTCGTAGTCGCGTCACCGCCGGCCCCGCCGGCCCCGCCGTTGGCGCCCAGGCCGCCGGCGGCGCCGTTGCCCGCGATCGCGTTGCTCGAGTCGGCGCTGTTCTGGATGACCGCATCGCCGCCGGCCCCGCCGGCGCCACCCGATCCGCCGCTGCCCGCGGTGCCGGCCGCGCCCGCGCCGCCCTGGGCGCTACCGGTTCCCGTCGCGTTGATGATCCCGGTGCCACCGGCACCGCCGGCACCGCCGTTGAAGCCGGCGCCGCCCGCTCCGCCTTGACCGCCGGTGGCGCTTCCGCTGCCGGCGGCAGTGGTACGCGATGCCGCCCGCACCGCCAGCACCGCCGGTGCCGGTAGCACCGGCGGCTTCACCGCCCGTACCACCTTGGCCGCCGAGGGAGACTGCCGCCGCTGAGATAGGTGGTCGCGCCACCTCCGGCTCCTCCGGCGCCGCCGATGGTGATGCCGCTGCCGCCGGCGCCGCCGACGCCCCCGGTGGCGTTGCCCCAATCGTTGGGGTAGATCACCAGGCCGTCGAATTGGTCGACTTGGAAGTTGAAGGGACCCGCCACCGCGTTGCCACCCGCGCCGCCCGCGCCGCCGGCGCCGATCGTGCCGGTGCCACCCGCTCCGCCGGGCCCGCCGGTGACGGTTGCCAAACCCATCGTTGAACGCGATACCGCCTGCCCCGCCGTTGCCGCCGATGGCGCCGTTTCCGCCGACTCCACCGGCACCGCCGAGCTCAAAACTGGCCCCGCCAACCCCACCGTTGCCGCCCTGGCCGGTGAGGCTGGTGCCGCCTGCCCCGCCGGTACCGCCAGGCTGAGGGCCGTAGATCCAGTTCTCGATAAAGCCTGTGCTGCCGCCGTTGCCCGCCGTTGCCGCCGGTCCGCGTCGGTTGCGTTCCCGCCGGCACCACCGTCACCACCGACACCCCAGACGAATCCGCCGGGCCCGCCGTTCCCGCCGTTGCCGCCATTCACGCCGGACGTGGTGGAGGTGAAGCCGGCCCCGCCGGTACCGCCGTTGCCCGCCCAAATGGCGGCCCCGCCATTCCCACCGGTCGCACCGGCCCCGCCGGTCCCGCCGTTGCCGCCGTTACCCCAGATTCCGGCCTGCCCGCCGTTGCCGCCGTTCACGCCGGCGGCGGTGGAGTTCCAGCCGGCGCCGCCGTTGCCGATCAGCAAGCCACCGTTGCCGCCGTTCGGGCTGGCCTGCGTTCCGGCGGCGCCGTTGAAGAACAGCGGCCCCACTCCGAACGTCTCGCTGGTCTGGTTGAACTCGTACATCAGGGTCGCCCAGCACTTCGGTCCGGGGCGGCGGGGACGTCCCGGACGCCTCTGCCACCGCGGTCCAAATCGGCGTGTAGACATTGCCGGCCGCGACACTGGCCGCACTGCTCGCCTCGGCGGCCGCTGTACGCGGTCCCCGCCGAGGTCAGCGACTGCACGAACGAACTGTAAGCCTGACCCGCCTGCGCACCGAGTGACTGAAACTCTTGGCCATAGTTGCCGAACAACTTCGCGATCGCCGCCGAGACCTCATCTTCGGCCGCCGCCACCACCGATGTGGTCGAGGCAGCCGTCGCAGCATGAGCGGCGTCGAGCGACGAGCCGATCGCCGCCACTTCCTTCGCCGCCGCCGCCAGTATGTCCGGCGCTACGAACACAAAAGACACCTGCTGACCTCCCCAGAGACCGTTGTGGAGTGGTACCTACCCGCACCACGGTCACCGTCCGGGGTCAAACCTATCTTGTTGCACACGTGTATTTAAGTGGATTGGGAAAGTCCATGGAATACGCCCCGCCGCACGCTGCAACGGGTCGAAAACATTCCAAATGAACGGTTTGCCTGGCGGAAAGCGCCGATGGACGACGATGCGTCCGCGGGACGGAAGGCGAACGCACTCCGACGCCCGCACGGGCGACCGACGAGGCCGTCAACGGCTGTGGATGCGACCAACGGACTCGTCTAGCAACCCCGCCTTAAAGGCCCAAATCGAACGCACAAATAAGTCACATTTATTAGACGGGCGTTGAATGACGAATTTGTGTGGATTCCGGGTGTTAAGGCACGTTTCACATTTGCCGATCGCGGGTATCCGGCTAAGGCGTTTGACGAGCGACCGTAATTGCAGGATCCGGACACGAGCAGGGTGATCGTATGGGGTTCTTGGAGAGTTTTGAACTCGCGGACGTTGGGGATGGGCGTCGTCGCTTCCGACCTGGGGGAACAATGAACGAGATCGAGTACGAGGTTGCCGTGGGCGAGGCGGCGCAGGATGCGGTCTGGAACACACCGCACCCCCTCACCCACAACCTCGCCGAAGACGACCCGCGCCGGGAGATATACCTGCGTGAGTACCAACAAGAGATCGGTCGCCAGGTGCTTGCCGCGATAAGGGCTCTCGGACCCGTCTATCGGCTAAAGCAAGCAGGATAGCGGCGCGTCCGCAGCGACGCTGAAAGCTGTTTCCGCCCTAGATGGCAATGGCCGATTAGCTTCGGCAAAGTAATTGCGCGCGGCTATTCACCACATCGCCGGCATTAGCCGATAGCGAACCTTCTGCGTGTACTCGCGGTAGCCGTTCAACTCGTTTCTGAGCAACTTCTCCTCGTCGCGGATGCGCCAGGCGAGCACCGCCACCCCGGGTGCGATGAAGACCAGCCCCCAGTAGGAGCCCAGCGCCAGCGGGATGCCGATCATCATGATCACGTTGCCGGTGTACATGGGGTGCCGCACGTGCCCGTACAGGCCGGTGGAGACGACCTCCTGCCCTTCCTTGACCCGGACGGTTGCCGCCGCGTAGCTGTTCTGAATGACGACCGCCGCCGACACACCCAGACCGACGGCCACCAGAACATCGCCGACCAGACAGATCGTCACCGGTACGAGCGACCATCCGAAGCGGTGGTCAAGGGCGCTGACGACGACCATCGCCGCCAGCGACAAGTACAGGCCGGCGATGATCAGCTTCTGCGCGGCTCGGGTCTCGGCCGCCGGCCCCCCGCTCATCCGTGCTTGCAACGCCACGGGATTCGTACGCAGCAGGTAAATGGGGGGAATCCAGGCCGGCACCGCGACCACGATCAGAAACACCCAGGCTTGCCAGTAATTGAATGTGCCCGCCGGCACGAACAGCATCAAGCCGAACAGGAAAAACTCAACAACCGTGAATACCAACAGCTTGGGAATGGTTTTCACCGATCCTCCTTCTCCTCCTTCGGGGTCCCCTCACGCGCGCCGACATCGCGACACCCGCTGGTCTGGGCGCTGTCGGCTTGGCCTATATATCGCTGATCGGGCCCACGGCGGGGACTCCCGCCGCCGAGCTGGCATCTCGGTTCAACCGCTCGCTCAAGCTTCTTACCGAGGGGGCGTCGAACAGGATGGGCAGCGCGAGGTGGATATCCAGGGCCGCGTTGATCTTGGCGATCGCCCGCATGGCGGCCAGCGAGTCGCCGCCCAGGTCGAAGAACGACTCGTCGATCTTGACCTGGTCCACGCCCAGCACCTGGGTGTAGATGTCGGTCAGGATCTGCTCGACCAGCGTCGGCGCACGATAGCTGTCGCCGTTCGCGTGGTACTCGGGCGCCGACACCGCGGTGCTCTCGTTACCCCACCCATCCGGGCGGGCGTGCCTGCCCCCGTCCCGGACGTCGATCGGCGACAACGGCTGCGTCGGGTCGGCGGTCATGGCGACCAACACCTGCGTGAAGCGCTCGGTCAGCGTTTCGATGTCGGCCGCGTCGAACACGTCCGCGCGATACTGGACGTGCACCTCCAGCTCGCTGCCGGGCAGGGCCTGGACCGTGAGTGGGTAGTGGTAGTAGTCGCGGTTGGCGATCCCGGTAATCGTCAGCCCGTCCTCGCTGGACAACGCGGCGGCGTCGGTCGGGTAGTTCTCGTAGACGAACACGGTGTCGAAGAGCCGTTGGTGGCCGGTGGCGCGGTGAATCTCGCTCAGGCCGAGGTGCTGGTGCTCGAGCGAGTGGTTGTGGGCGTTCTGCAGCTGGTCGAGCAAGTCGGCGGTGGTGCTGGCCGACGTGATGCGCGCCCGCACCGGCACCGTGTTGATCAACAGGCCGAGCATCGATTCCGCGCCCGCCACGTCGGCAGGCCGATCCGAGACGACGGCACCGAATGCGACGTCGTCCTGTCCGGTCAGCCACATCAGCACCTGCGCCCACCCGCCCTGCAGCACGGTGCTGACGGTCGTGTGGCGCGCGCGTGCGAGCTCGTTGACCGCGCGGGTGGTGTCCTCGGGGACCCGGAACGTTGTGACGCCCCGCCGCCCCAGCCCGAACCGGTCCGGCGGGCCGACCAGCGTGGGTTTGTCGAAACCGTCGAACTTCTCCCGCCACACCGAACGGGCGGCGGCGCGATCCCGACCGGCCAGCCAGGTGAAGAACCTGCGATACGAAGGCGGCGACGGCAGCCGCTGCCCGTAGTAGCTGGCGAAGATCTCGCCGAGCATCAGCGGCAGCGACCAGCCGTCCAGCACGATGTGGTGATTGGTCAGCACGAATCGGTGCTGCTCTGCCCCGGTTTCTGCCCCCGTGCGGACCAAAGCCACCCGCAGCGGCGGCCGGTTGGCCATGTCGTAGACCGCGGCGCGTTCGGAGGCACACACCTGCTGGATCTGACCCGCCAGGTCATCCTCGCCGGAACCGCCCGTCGCGCTGAGATCGATATACCGCCATGGCACAACGGGATTGGCGGGGATGATCTGCACCGCGTCGTCGAACTCCGCGGTGAACAGGGCCGCCAGGTTCGGATGCCGGGTGACCACCGTCTGCACCGCGTCGTGCAGGCGGTGCTGATCGAGCCGGCCGCTCAAGCCGATGTCGAGTTGCACCGCATAGATGTCGTCGTCGCCGCCCTGTGCGGTGTTGGCGTGGAACAGCAGCCCCTGCTGCAGGGGGGTCAGCGGCAGCACGTCGGCGATGTCGTGATGCCGCGCAAGCTGGTCTATCTGCTGCTGGCTCAGACGGGCCGGCAGCAGGTCGGAGGGCGTCAGCCCGCCGCCACCGGCTCGCACGTGCGCGCAGATGCCGGTCAGGGCGTCGAACCAGAGCTGGCTCAGCCGGCTGATCTGCGCCTGATCCAGGGCCGAGAGCGCCCAGGTCCAGCCGGCGCGCAGCTGCGGGCCGGCGTCACCGTCGACGGTGCCGGCGTTGAGCTCCACGGTGTGCATCAACGGCATCGGGGTGCCCGCCGCGACCTCGGCAACCGATCCGCCGTCCCGGCACAGCGACCACAGTTCGCCGGGGGCGTCGGCGGCCGCGCCGAGGCGCCCGAGATAGTTGAAGCCGACGGGCGGGTCGGAGCCGGCCAGGTCGACGTCGGGGTTCAGGTAGCGCAGCAGGCCGAAGGTGAGGCCGTCGGGCAGTGCCCGTAGCTGCTCCTTGGCGTCCTTGATGACCGCCCCCAGCGCCGCGCTGCCTTCGGTGACCTGCGCCCAGTCCAAGCCCCCGAAGTTCAGGGCAACCGGGTATTTGGTGGTGAACCAGCCCACGGTGCGCGACAGGTCCACCTGGTCGTGGGGAGCCACCAGGTCCTCTTGCCGCCCGTGACCCTTCGACGTCGATGCCGACCGGCGCCGCGCCGGTGCCCAGGAACTCCGCCAGCGCCAACCCGAAGGCGATCAACAGGATGTCGTGGATGCCGGCGTGGAATGCCGTCGGCACCTCGCCGAGCAATAGGCGGGTGGTGTCGGTGTCCAGTTCCACCGACAACTGCCCGGCCGTGGCGAACGTGTCCACCTCGGGGCGCACCGCCGGCAGAGCCGCGGGCACGGCCGCGATCTGCCGCCACAGTGGGGCCTGCTCCACCACTTCCGGGCGGCAGGCGTGCTCGGCCAGCAGTGATGCCCACCGGGAGAACGACGTCCCGCCCGACGGCAGCAGCACCTGCTGACCGGCGCGGTGTTGAGCCCAGGCAATGTTGAAGTCTTCCAACAGGATTCGCCACGAGACACCGTCGACGGCCAGGTGGTGGGCGATCACCAGCAACTGCCCGGTGGGAACCACCCACAGTGCGCTGACCATGACCCCGGCCGCGGGGTTCAGCCGCGCCCGCGCCTCGATGACCGCCTCATCGGACAGTTCCTGCACCGCGCGCAGGCATTCGCGCGCGTCGACCGAGCCGGCCTCGGGCACCGTCAGCGACCAGCCGCCGGCGTCCTCGTCGACCCGAAGCCGCAGCATGGCGTGCCGGTCCAGGACGGCCTGCAACACGGCCACCACGTCGTCCTCGGTCACGCCGACCGGGGCCTGCACCAGCACCGTCTGGTTGAACTGATCGACGGGTCCGTCGACGCCGTGCAGCCAGCACATGATCGGTGTGGCGACCACCGGGCCCAGGCCCTCGTCGCTGACGTCCGCGTCCTCGTCGACCACGCCGGCCACCCGGGCCAGCCGGGCCACGGACTGCTCGACGAAGATGTCCCGCGGCCGGCACAGCACCCCGGCGGCCCTGGCGCGGGCCACGACCTGCATCGACAAGATGCTGTCGCCGCCCAGCTCGAAGAACGACTCGTCCACCCCGACGCGCTCGAGCCCGAGCACCTGGGCGTAGATGTCGGCCAGCACCTCTTCGACGGCGTTGGCCGGGGCGCGATAGCGCTCGACGTCCTGGTACTCCGGTGCGGGCAGGGCGCGGGTGTCGAGTTTGCCGTTGACGGTCAGCGGCAGCGCGTCGATGACCACGATCGCGGCCGGCACCATGTACGTCGGCAGGCGCTCGGCCAGCACGCCGCGCGCCGCGGCCGGGTCGGCGGTGCCGGTCACGTACCCCACCAGCCGCTTGTCGCCGGGGCGGTCCTCGCGGACGATCACCACCGCCTGGGTCACGCCGGCCAGCCCGGCCAGTGCGGCCTGGATCTCGCCGAGTTCGATGCGGTAGCCGCGGATCTTGACCTGTTCGTCGGCGCGCCCGACGTAGCGCAACTGCCCGTCGGCGCCCCACCACGCCAGGTCGCCGGTGCGGTACATCCTGTTCCCGGCGCCCCGGCACTCCCGTGCGGGCAGGCCACAAAGCGCGTCGCGCTCAGCCCGGCCCGGCCGATGTAGCCGTCGGCGACGCCGGCCCCGGCCACGTACAGCTCGCCCACCACGCCCGTCGGCACCGGCCGCAACCAGCCGTCGAGCACGAAGAACGCGAGATGGGCCAGCGGCACCCCGATGGGGCTGACGGTGCCGTCGGCGTCGTCGGCGAAGATCTCCCGGAACGAGGCGTGCACCGTCGTCTCGGTGATGCCGTACATGTTGATCAGTCGCGGCGAGCCCGGGTGGTTGTCCAGCCAGCCGCGCAGCCGCTGCGGCTCCAGCGCCTCGCCACCGAACACGACGGCCTCGAGCTTGAGCTGGCCGGCCAGCTCGGGTTGCAGCGTGTCGGCGGTCTGCAGCGCATAGAACGCCGACGGCGTCTGGCTCAGCACGCTGATCTGCTCGGCCACCAGCAACGCGTACAGGTCCTCCGGCGAGCGCACCACCGCGTCGGGCACCACCACCAGCCGGCCGCCGTAGAGCAGCGCGCCCCAGATCTCCCACACCGAGAAGTCGAACGCCAGCGAGTGACACTGCGACCAGACCTGCCCGGCCAGCTCCACGTCGACGTCGAGGGTCTCCAGCAGCCGCGTCACGTTGCGATGCGGGATCGCAACACCTTTCGGCGTGCCCGTGGTGCCCGACGTGTAGATGATGTACGCGACGTCGTCCGAGCCCGGACCGGCCAGCGCGGTGGCCCCGATGTCCCCCGGCTCCCCGATGTCCCCGATATCGAGGACCAGCAGATCGGTCCCGTCCAGGCGCGGGCGCAGCTCGGCGGTCGTGATCGCGGCGGCCGGCGCGGAGTCGCCCAACACGAACTGCATCCGGGCCGCCGGCACCGCGGGGTCGATCGGCACGTACGCCGCGCCGGTCTTCACCACCGCCAGCATCGCCACGATCGCGTCGGCCGAGCGCGGCAGCAACATCGCCACCCGCTGCCCCGGACCCACGCCATGGCCGGCCAGCGCGTACGCCAACCGGTTCGCGGCCGCGTCGAGCTCGCGGTAGGTGATCGACCTGCCTTCGAAGGTCACGGCCAGGGACTCCGGGCTGCGCGCCACCTGCGCGTCGAACATCGCGGGGATCGACACCGGCGCGCTCGCCGGCCGGCCCAGCACGGCGCGGTTACCCCACCCCGCCAGCCGGGCATGCTCTGCCTCGTCGAGCACATCCACCGACGACAACCGCCGCTCCGGGTCGGCGGTCATGGCGACCAGCACCCGCTCCAGGCGCCCGACCAGGGCCTCGATGGTCTCCGCGTCGAACACGTCGGTGCGGAATTCCACCAGTCCGCCGATGCCGATGGGATCGCCGTCGGGGCTCCACCGTTCGGCCAGGGTGATCGTCATGTCGACGCGGGCGGTGCGGGTGTCCACCGGGAGCGGCGTGACCTGCAGATCACCCAGGGCCAACCCGGCCGCGTCGGTGTCCTGCCAGGCGAAGTTCTGCCAGGCCAACATCACCTGTACCAGCGGGTGACGCGTCATGCTGCGGGTCGGCTTGAGCCGCTCCACCAGCACTTCGAACGGCACGTCCTGGTGCTCGTAGGCGGCCAGGCTGCGCCGGCGCACCTGGGCCAGCAGATCGGCGACGCTGGGATCGCCGGCCAGGTCGACGCGCAGCACCAGGGTGTTGACGAAGAAGCCCACCAACTCGTCGAGGGCGGCGTCGCGGCGCCCCGCGATCGGGAAGCCGACCGCGACGTCACGGCTCGCGGACAGCCCCGACAGCAGCGCCGCCAGGGCGGCCTGGATCACCATGAAGCTGGTCGCGTTGTGCTCGCGGGCCACGTGCGCGATCCGCTGCTGCAACTCGAGCGGCCAGTTCACCGCCACGGTGGCGCCGCGGTAGTCGGCCACCGGCGGGTAGGGCCGATCGGTCGGCAGCTGCAGGTGCTCGGGCATGTCGGCCAGGGCGTCTTCCCAGTAGGCCAGCTGCGCGGCGATGCGGCTGTCGCTGTCGGCGATGTCCCCGAGCTGCGCGCGCTGCCACAGCGTGAAGTCCACGTACTGCACCGCCAGGTCCGCCCAGCCGGGGGCCTGGCCCGCACACCGGCTGACGTAGCCCACCGCCAGGTCGTTCACCAGCGGGGTGATGGACCACCCGTCGGCGGCGATGTGGTGCACGACGGACACGTACACGTGCTCGTCGTCGGCGACGCGGAAAAGCCTTGCCTGCATGGGGATCTCGGTGGCCAGCTGGAACGGGTGGCGCACCACGTCGTTGATGGCCTCGTCGAGTTGGCTTTCCGACCAGCCGGTGGCGTCGACGACCTGCCAGCCGAAGTCGGCTTGCTCGGCGGGCACCACCAGCTGCCGCGGGATCCCCTCGACCGCCGGGAACAGCGTGCGGAGGCTCTCCTGACGGCTGACCACGTCGGCCAGCGCCGCGCCCAGCGCGTCGGCATCGAGGTGCCCGCGCAACCGCAGCGCCACCGGGAGGTTGTAGATCGGTGAGGGGCCCTGGAACTGGTCGATGAACCACAGCCGGCTCTGGGCGAACGACAGCGGAACCACGGCGGGCCGCTCGCCGGCCACCAGCGGCTCCAGCCGGCCCTCGTCCTTGCCGATATGCGTGGCCAACTGCGCGACGGTAGGTGCCTCGAACACGGTGCGCACCGAAAGCCCGGTATCCAGGGCGGCGTTCACGGCGGCGATCAGCCGCATCGCCGACAGCGAGTCGCCGCCCAGGTCGAAGAACGAATCGTCCACCCCGACCAGGCGCGGCGGTTCGACGCCCAGCACGTGGGCGTAGACGCCGGTGAGGATCTCTTCGGTGAGGGTGGCCGGCGCGCGGTATTGGCCGGTGTCCTGGTAGTCCGGCGCCGGCAGCGCCCGCTTGTCCAGCTTGCCGTTGACCGTCAGCGGCAGCGCCGCCAGCGTCACGATGGCGGCCGGCACCATGTACGGCGGGAGCCGGTCGGCCAGCGCGGCGCGCGCTTGAGCTGCAAAAGCCGGCTCGGCGGTCCCGGTGATGTAACCGACCAGGCGCTTGTCGCCGGGGCGATCCTCGCGGGCGATCACCACGGCCTGCTCGACGCCGTCCAGCGCGGCCAGCGCGGCCTGGACTTCGCCGGGCTCGATGCGGTAGCCGCGGATCTTGACCTGCTCGTCGGCGCGCCCAAGGTATTGCAGCTGCCCATCGAGTCGCCACCGCACCAGGTCCCCGGTGCGGTACATGCGGTCGCCGGGCCTTCCGAAGGGAGAGGCGACGAACCGCGAAGCGGTCAGGTCGGAGCGGCCGACATAGCCGACGGCCACGCCGCGGCCGGCCACATACAGTTCGCCGACCACGCCCAACGGAACCGGGCGCAGGGACTCGTCGAGCACGAAGACCGCCGCGGTCGATGGCGGCGACCCGATCGGCGCCGCACCCGACCCGGCCGACCCCGGCTGCCCCGCCTTCAGCGGGGCGCTCATCGCCGCATAGACCGTCGCCTCGGTGGGGCCGTAGGCGTTGATCACCACCCGGCCGGGCGCCCACTGGTCCACCACCTCGGGCGTGCAGGCCTCGCCGCCGAGCAGGACCGCCACCGACTCCAGCCGCTGCGGGTTCAGCGCGTTCACCGCCGACGGGGTTTGGGTGAGCACGTTGACCTGTTCGCGGATCAGCAGGTCGTGGAAGTCGTCGGGTGAGTGCACCACGCAGTCGGGCACCACGACCAGCCGTCCGCCGCCCAGCAGCGCGGCCCAGATCTCCCACACCGAGAAGTCGAAAGCGTAGGAGTGGCACTGCGTCCACACCTGCGCCGCGGGCAGGTCGGCCGGGGTCGACGCCGGCAGGTGGGCCAGGTTGCGGTGGGTGACCGCCACGCCCTTGGGTGTGCCGGTGGTGCCCGAGGTGTAGATCAGGTAGGCGATGTCGTCGGGGGCCGCTGCCGGGAGTGCGGATTGAGTTTCGACGGCGGGGGCCTCGATAGCACTGATGTCGGTGATGTTCAGGATCGCCTGACCGCAGCCGTCCAGCCTTGAGCGCAACTCCGCCGTGGTGACGACGACGATCGGCGCCGCGTCGTCGAGCATGAATTGCATGCGGGCGGGGGGCAGCGCCGGGTCGATCGCCAGATAGGCGGCCCCGGTTTTCAGCGCCGCCAGCATGGCCACGACGGCCTGCGCGGAGCGCTCGAGTAGCAACGCCACCCGCGCGCCGGGGCCGACGCCGTATCCAGACAGCAAGTGCGCGAACCGGTTTGCCGACTCCTCGAGCTCGCGGTAGGTCAGTGACTCGTTGTCGTAGGTGACCGCGACCGCTTCCGGGGCGCGGGCCACCTGCGCGGCCAACAACGCCGGAACCGTCGCCGCCGCCGGTGCGGGCCGGGTCAGCACCGCGCGGTTGCCGAGCTCATCCAGCCGGGCGTGCTCGGCCGCGTCGAGCAGATCGATCGACGACAGCCGCTGCGCCGGATCGGTGGTCATGGCGGCCAGCACCCGCTCCAACCGGCCGATCAGGATCTCGATGGTCTCCGGGTCGAACACGTCGGTGCGGAATTCCACCGTCCCGGCCATGCCGGCGGGGTCACCCGCCTCGTTCCAGCGCTCGGCCAGGGAGATCGACACGTCCATGCGGGCGGTGCGGGTGTCCAGTGGCAGCGCGGTGACCTGCAGATCGCCCAGGGCCAGCCCGACGGCGGGGTCGACGGGGCCGTTCGTGTGCCAGTTCTGCCAGGCCAACATCACCTGCACCAGCGGGTGATGGGTCAGGCTGCGGGTGGGGTTGAGCCGCTCGACCAGCACCTCGAACGGCACGTCCTGGTTTTCGTAGGCGGCCAGGCTGCGCCGGCGTACCTGGGCCAGCACGTCCGCGACGGTGGGGTCGCCGGCCAGGTCGGCCCGCAGCACCAGGGTGTTGATGAAGAAGCCCACCAGTTCGTCCAGGGCGGGATCGGGGCGCCCGGCAATCGGGAATCCGACCGCGACCTCGCTGCTGGCGCTCAGCTTCGAGAGCAGCACGGCCAGGGCGGCCTGGACCACCATGAAGCTGGTCGCGTTGTGCTCGCGCGCGACGTGGGCGATCCGCTCCTGCAACTCGGCCGGCCAGTTCACCCCGACGGTGGCGCCGCGGTAGTCGGCCACCGGCGGGTAGGGCCGATCGGTGGGCAGCTGCAGGTGCTCGGGCATGCCGGCCAGGGCTTCTTCCCAGTAGGCCAGCTGCGCCGCGATGCGGCTCTCGCTGTCGCCGATGTCCCCGAGCTGCGCGCGCTGCCACAGCGTGTAGTCGACGTACTGCACCGCCAGGTCCGTCCATCCCGGCGCTTGGCCCGCGCACCGGCTGACGTAGGCGACCCCGGTGTCGCGCACCAACGGCGTGATGGACGAGCCGTCGGCGGCGATGTGGTGCATGACCGCGACGTACACGTGTTCGTCGGCGGCGCGGCGGAAAAGCCTTGCCCGCAAAGGGATCTCGGTGGCCAGATCGAACGGGTGACTCACCACGCCGTCGATCGCCTCGCCCAGTTGGCTTTCCGTCCAGCCGGTGGCGTCGACGACTTCCCAGCCGAAGTCGGCCTGCTCGGCGGGCACCACCAGCTGCCGCGGGATGCCCTCGACCGACGGAAACAGCGTGCGCAGCGCCTCTTGGCGCTCGACCACATCGCCGATCGCGGCGCCCAGCGCGTCGGCATCCAGATGGCCTTGCAACCGCAACGCCACGGGCATGTTGTAGATCGGTGACGGCCCCTGGAACTGGTCGATGAACCACAGCCGGCTCTGGGCGAACGACAGCGGAACCACCGCGGGCCGCTCGGCGGCCAGCCACGGCACCAGGGGCTCCAGCCCGCCCTCTTCCCCACCGATGTGGGTCGCCAACTGCGCGACCGTGGGCGCCTCGAACACGGCGCGCACCGAGAGCCCGGTATCCAGGGCGGCGTTGACGGCGGCGATCAACCGCATCGCCGACAGCGAGTCGCCGCCCAGGTCGAAGAACGATTCGTCGACCCCGACGAGCTGCGGCGGCTGCACGCCCAGCACCTGGGCGTAGATCCCGGCCAGCACCTCCTCGACCGCGTTGGTCGGGGCGCGGTATTGACCGGTGTCCTGGTATTCCGGTGCGGGCAGCGCGCGGAAGTCGATTTTGCCGTTGACCGTCAGCGGCAGCGCCGGCAACACCACGATCGCGGCGGGCACCATGTATATCGGCAGCCGCTCGGCCAGCGCGGCGCGCGCCTGGGCTGGTTCGGCGGTGCCGGTGATGTAGCCGACCAGGCGCTTGTCGCCGGGGCGGTCCTCGCGGGCGATGACCACCGCCTGCTCGACGCCGTCCAGCCCGTTCAGCGCGGCCTGGATCTCGCCGAGCTCGATGCGGTACCCGCGGATCTTGACCTGCTCGTCAGCGCGCCCGACGTAGCGCAGCTGCCCGTCGGCGCCCCACCACGCCAGGTCCCCGGTGCGATACATCCGCATTCCAGGCGTCCCGGCTCTACCGAACGGGGCGGCCACAAAGCGGGTGGCACTCAGCCCGGCCCGGCCGATGTAGCCGTCGGCCAATCCGGCACCGGCGACGTACAGCTCGCCCACCACGCCCGGCGGCACCGCCCGCAGCCACCCGTCGAGCACGACGAAGCTCAGGTGGGCCAGCGGCACCCCGATGGGGCTGACCGCGCTGTCCACGTCGGCGGCGACGATCTCGCGGAACGAGGCGTGCACCGTCGTCTCGGTGATGCCGTACATGTTGATCAGCCGCGGCGCGTCCGGGTGGTTCTCCAGCCACGGGCGCAGCCGGTGCGGCTCCAGCGCCTCGCCGCCGAACACCACGGCCTGCAGGGCCAGCTGGGCGCCTCGCTCGGGGTGAGCTTCGTCGGCTGCCTGCAGCGCATAGAACGCCGACGGCGTCTGGCTCAGCGACGTGACCTGCTCGGCCACCAGCAACGCGTGCAAGTCTTCCGCCGAACGCACCACCGCGTCGGGCACCACGACCACCCGGCCGCCGTACAGCAGCGCGCCCCAGATCTCCCACACCGAGAAGTCGAAGGCCAACGAGTGGCACTGGGACCAGACCTGCCCGGCCAGCCCCATCTCGTCGTCCAGGGTCTCCAACAGGCGCGTCACGTTGCGGTGCGGGATCGCAACACCTTTCGGCGTGCCCGTGGTGCCCGACGTGTAGATGAGGTAGGCGACGTCGTCCGGGGCGGGCCCGGCAAGCGCGGTGCCGGGTTGGCCGGCGATCGCCGGGTCCGCGAAGTCGATGACGGTGAGCGTCTGCTCGCTCAACCGATCGGCCAGCGCGGCGGTGGTGACGGCGGCGATCGGCGCGGCATCGCCGAGCACGAACTGCCTCCGGGCCGCCGGCACCGCCGGGTCGATCGGCACATACGCCGCCCCGGTCTTCGCCACCGCCAGCATCGCCACGATCGCGTCGTCCGAGCGCGGCAGCAGCAACGCCACCCGTTGCCCCGGGCCCGCGCCGTGGCCCGCCAACACGTGCGCCAGCCGGTTGGCCGACTCGTCCAGCTCCCGGTAGGTCGTCGACGCACCCTCGAAGGTCACCGCCACCGCGTCCGGCGTGCGCGCCGCCTGCGCGGCGAAGCAGCCCGCAATCGTCAGCGTGCTCTGCCGGCCGGGCCAGCGCGGCCCGGTTGCCCCACTCGGCCAACCGGGCGTGCTCGGCCTCGCCGAGCACATCCACCGACGACAACCGCCGCTCCGGGTCTGAGGTCATCGCCAGCAGCACCCGCTCGAAGCGGCCGACCAGGGTTTCGATGTCGGCCGCGTCGAAGACGTCGGTGTCGAATTCGATGCGCAGCCGAAGTTCGGTGTCCGGCATCGCCTGGACCGCAAGCGGGTAGTGGTTGTATTCGCGGTGGATGAAGTCGGTGACGCTCAAACCTTCGGCGCCCGCCGACAGCGCGGCGGCGTCGAGCGGATAGTTCTCGTAGACGAAGAAGGTGTCGAACAGGTGGTCCTGACCCGTGATGCGGTGGATCTCGCTGAGCGCCAGGTGCTGATGCTCGAGGACGTCGTTGTGGGCGCTGTGCAGCTGGGCCAGTAGGTCGGTGGTGGTGGTTGCCGAGGTGATGCCGGCCCGCACCGGCACGGTGTTGATGAAGAGGCCCACCATGGAGTCCGCGCCGGGCACCTCGGCCGGCCTGCCTGAGACCGTGGTGCCGAAGGCGACGTCGCGCTGGCCGGTCAGCCACATCAGCACCTGCGCGAACGCGGCCTGGAGCACGGTGCTGACGGTGGTGTGGCGCGAGCGCGCCAGCTCGCTGACGGCCTGGGTGGTCTCCTCGGGCACCGAGAAGGAGGCGACGCCTCGCCGTCCCAATGCCAGCTGGCCCGCCGGACCCACCAGGGTGGGCGTCTCAAATCCCGACAGCACCTCACCCCACGCCGCGCGGGCGGCGTCGAGGTCACGGCCGGTCAGCCAGGCGACGAACCTGCGATACGGGACCGCCGCGGGCAGCCACTGCCCGCAATAGCTGGCGAAGATCTCCCCCAGCAGGATCGGCAGCGACCACCCGTCGAGCACGATGTGGTGGTTGGTCAGCACGAAGCGGTGTTGATCTTCCGCGGTGCGGATCAACAGCGCGCGCGACGCCGCCTGGTGGGCGATGTCGCAGACCGCCGCGCGTTCGTCGGCGCAGAGCTGCTCGATCTGCTGATCGAGGTCCGAGAGATCCGGGTCGCCCACGGTGAGGTCGTGAGGTCGGTGAGGTCGGTGCGGTCTGATCATATACCGCCAGGGCGCCTCCGGGTCGGCCGGGATGATCTGCACCGGCTGGTCGAACTTGTCGGAGAAGCGGGCCACCAGGTTGGGATGCCGGGTCACCAGCGTGTGCACGGCGTCGTGCAGGCGGTGCTGATCGAGCCGGCCGCTCAACGTGATGTCGAGCTGCACCGCGTACAGGTCGTCATCACCCTGCGCGGTGCTGGCGTGGAACAGCAGCCCCTGCTGCAGAGGGGTGAGCGGTAATACGTCAGCTATCCGCATATTGCCGCTGTAGCTCGTCGATCTGCTGCTGGCTCAGGCCGACAGCGATATCGGAGGGCGTCAGCCCGCCGCCACCGCCCCGCACGTGCGCGCAGATGCCGGCCAAAGCGTCGAACCACAACCCGTTCAGCCGGGAGACCTGCATCTGGTTCAGAACCGAGGGCGCCCACGTCCAGCTCGCGCGCAGCTGCGGGCCGCTCTCGGTGTTGATGGTGCCGGCGTTGAGTTCCACCGTGTGCATCAACGGCATGGGGATGGCCGCGGCGACGCTGGTGACCGACCAACCGCCCGGGCTGATCTCCCACACGTCGCCGGAGAATCCGGTCTCGGCGCCACCCAGGCGTCCCAGGTAGTTGAACCCGATCGGGGGATCCGCCCCGTCGAGATCGACATCGGGGTTCAGATAACGGAGCAGGCCGTAGGTCACCCCGTCCGGCAGGGTGCGAAGCTGCTCTTTGGCATCTTTGACCGCGGCCCCCAGTGCCGCGTCGCCGGAGGTGACCTGCGTCCAGTCCAACGCGCCCACGCTGAGTGCCACCGGGTATTTGGTGGTGAACCAGCCGACCGTGCGTGACAGGTCCACCTGCTCGTTCGAGGCGGCCAGCTCCTCCTCGCGCCCGTGGCCCTCCACGTCGATGCTGATCGGCGCCCCGCCGGTACCTAAAAACTCGGCGCACGCCAGGGCGAAGGCGATCAGCAGGATGTCCTGCAGCCCGGCGTGGAACGCCGTCGGCACCTCTCCGAGCAGCGTGCGGGTCGTCTCGGTGTCCAGCGACATCGAGAACGTGCCGGCGCTCACCTGGGTGTCTACCTCGGGGCGCACGGCCGGCAGCGTGGCGGGGATCGCGGCGATCTGCTGCCACGCCCGCGCCTGCTTCACGACGTCGGAGCGGCGCGCGTACTCCGCCAGCAGCGACGCCCAGCGGGCGAACGACGTCCTCGGCTCCGGCAGCACCACCTGCTGTCCCCCGCGGTGCTGTACCCAGGCGAGGTTGAGGTCTTCCAGCAGGATCCGCCACGACACCCCGTCGACGGCCAGGTGGTGAACGATCAGGACCAGCTGCGCTGTGGGGGCGACCCACAGCGCACTCAGCATCACCCCGGCCGCCGGGTTCAGCCGTGACCGCGCCTCGATCACCGCCTCGTCGGACAACACCGGCACCGTGCGCAGGCACTCGCGGGCGTCCACCAGACCCACCTCGGGCACGGTCAGCGACCAGCCTCCGGCGCCGTCCTGCTCGGCCCGCAGCCGCAGCGTGGCGTGCCGGTCCACCAGGGCCTGCAACACCGCCAGCACGTCGGACTCGGTCACTCCGACCGGGGCCTGCACCAACACCGTCTGATTGAACTGGTGGACCGGCCCGTCAACACTGTTCAGCCAATGCATGATCGGCGTGGGCACCACCGGGCCGAGGCCCTCGTCGCTGACGTCGACTAAATGGTCTGGGTCGTCGGCCACCCCGACGACCAGCGCCAGCCGGGCCACGGACTGCTCGACGAAAATGTCGCGGGGCCGGCAGACCAGGCCGGCGGCCCGGGCCCGCGCCACCACCTGAGTCGACAGGATACTGTCGCCGCCCAGCTCGAAGAACGATTCGTCCACCCCGACGCGCTCGAGCCCGAGCACCTGGGCGTAGATGTCGGCCAGGATCTCCTCGACCGCGTTGGCCGGCGCGCGGTAGCGGTCGACGTCCTGGTACTCCGGTGCGGGCAGGGCGCGTTTGTCGAGTTTGCCGTTGACGGTGAGCGGCAGGGCGTCGATCACGACGATCGCGGCCGGCACCATGTACGCCGGCAGCCGCTCGCCGAGCTGGACTTTCGCGGACGCCGCGAAGGCGGCGGGGTCGGCCACTCCCGCCGGGCCGGTCACGTACCCCACCAGGCGCTTGTCGCCGGGGCGGTCCTCGCGGACGATCACCACCGCCTGCTGCACACCGTCCAGCGCGTCCAACGCCGCCTGGACCTCGCCGAGTTCGATGCGGAACCCGCGGATCTTGACCTGCTCATCGGCGCGCCCGACATAGCGCAGCTGACCGTCGCCACCCCACCAGGCCAGGTCTCCGGTGCGGTACATGCGCGCGCCGGGCTCGCCGAACGGGCACGCGACGAACCGCGTCGACGTGAGACCCGGGCGTCGCCAGTACCCGCAGCCCGCGCCGCCGCCGGCCACGTACAGCTCTCCGACCACGCCCGCCGGCACCGGCTGCATCCAGCCGTCGAGGACGAAGAAGGCGTATTGCCCCAGCGGCACGCCGATCGGGCTGACGGGGCTGTCGACGTCGGCGGGGAAGATCTCCCGGAACGACGCGTGCACCGTCGTCTCGGTGGTGCCGTACAGGTTGAGCAGGCGCGGCACGTCAGGGTGGTCGTGCACCCACGTCCGCAGCCGCTGGGGTTCCAGCGCCTCGCCGGCGAAGATCACGGCCTGAAGTTTGAGCTGACGTCCGAGCTCGGGTGCCAGCGCGTCCGCGGTTTGCAGCGCGTAGAACGCGGACGGGGTCTGGCTGAGGACGCCGACCTCTTCTGCTACCAGCAGCGCGTGGAACTCTTCGGGCGAACGCGCCACCGACTCGGGCACCACCACCAGGCGTCCGCCGGAGAGCAGCGCCCCCCAGATCTCGCACACCGACACGTCGAAGGCCAGCGAGTGCCACTGCGACCACGCCTGCCCCGGCGCCACCTCCACATCGAGGGACTCCAGCAGCCGGGTCACGTTGTGATGGGTGATGGCCACGCCCTTGGGGACGCCGGTGGTTCCCGAGGTGTAGATGAGGTACGCGATGTCGCCAGGGTCGGGCACGGGCAGCGGCGCGCCGGAGTCGACGGTCTGGTCTGCAGCCTCGTTGATGTCGATGATCAGCAGATCGTGCCCGCCCAGCCGGTCGGCCAGGCCGGTGTTGGTGATCGCCGCGATCGGCTTGGCGTCACCGAGCATGAACTCGATGCGGGCCGCCGGCACCGCCGGGTCGATCGGCACGTACGCCGCCCCGGTTTTGAGCACGGCCAGAATCGCCACGATCGCCTCGGCCGAACGCTCCAGGAGCAGCGCGGCGCGCTGACCCGGGCCCACGCCGTGGCCGGCCAGCCGGTGCGCCAGCCGGTCGGCGGCCTCCTCGACCTCGCGGTAGGTCCACGAACGTCCCGCGTGCGTGATCGCGACCGCCGCCGGGGCGTGGGCCGCCTGCGCGGCGAACATCGCGGGAAGCGAATGCGAGGTGGTGGCCGTCTGGCTCAGCACCGCGCGGTTGCCCCACGCGTCCAGCGCGTCGAGCTCGGCGGCGTCGCGCAGATCCATCGACGAGAGCAGCCGTCCCGGGTCGGCGGTCATCGCCACCAGCACCCGGCCCAACCGCCTCGCCAATTCCGACACGTCGAAGTTGGCCAGCGGTCCCCCGGCGCCCGCCGTGCTCAGAAAAAGCTGGTCGCCGGCGCCGGAGAAGATCAACGCAAAGGCGCCCACCTGAACGGGATTGGTGAATGACGCCGATGCCGCGATGCCGGCGAAGTCCATCGTCATCTTCGACGGCATGAAGTTGACGCTGACCCGGTTGGCCGAACTGTGGCCGGCTTTGCGTTCCAGCGCGTGCACCGGGAACCGCTGGTGCTGCAGCGCTTCCCGGATTCGCGCGTCGACATATTCGCAGAACCCGGTGACCGTCGCGCCCGGCGAAACCGTCAACACCAGCGGCACGACCCCGGAAATCATTCCGGGAAGCGTCTTGGACTCAGAGCGCACCCGCCTGCTGACCGGGAAGTCGAGCACCACTTCTGAGCCCTCGGTGCACCACCCACGCACCAACAGGGCGGACGCCGCGGTGATCACCGACGACCGGGGCACATTCCAGGCGTCGGCCAATTCTTGAACTCGCTTGA
Organism: uncultured Actinomycetota bacterium; assembly: GCA_963758775.1. Lineage (GTDB taxonomy): Bacteria > Actinomycetota > Actinomycetes > Mycobacteriales > Mycobacteriaceae > Mycobacterium. The sequence continues at coordinate 330,538 of CAVWWU010000002.1, read as the reverse complement.
GGACGGCGGGGTCCAGCCGAACCGGCGCGGAGGTTTCAGAAGCCTCACTCTCACCCCCGGCCGGGAGCAGCCCGTTGTGCGATTCGCTTTCCGGCGGCAGGTTCTTGGTCCAGTAATCCTGATCTTCGAGATAATCGGGAGAGGCTTCGTAGTCCGACTCCAGACGAACCAGGTCCGCCAACGAACCAAAGAAGGTCGGCGGAATGGGTGCGTCGGAAGCCATTGCCGCGTAGACGGTGGCAATTCGATTCGCAATTAACGTAATTCCGGTGCCATCGGTGATGATGTGGTGGAAGCATGCGAACAGATAAAATTCGTCGGACCATGTTTGGAATAATGCGAATTTGAACAGGGGTCCGGCAGACGGCATGGGCGTGCGTTGGATCTCCAACGCCATCGCCCGGGCTTCCTGCACCGGATGGCGCGCGTCGCTCAGGTCGTGGAACGCCATCTCGACGTCAGGCTCATCGGTAGCCCGTTGGAAGACCCGGCCGTCGACCTCGACGATGGCGGCCTTGGCCGGTTCGGCCTCACGCATTGCGAGCCGAATCGCCCGCTCGAGCAGGGTTCGATCTATCGCGCCGTCGAAGCGCACCAGAACACCCAGCTGCCAGTCCGTGCCGGAGTGACCCGATTCTTGCGCAAGCCAAATGTCTAACTGACCCCGCGTAAGCGGAAGTTCCACGTGATCAAGCTCCATCCGGCCTACCAAGCCCCCTGTCCGGCCGCGAGCCTCTCGCGCAGACTCCGCGGCCGAATATCGGTCCAGTTCTGTTCGACGTAGTCGAGGCACGCTGCGCGGTCCGCTTCGCCGTGCACCACACGCCAGCCGGCTGGGACTTCAGCGAAGGTGGGCCATAGACTGTGCTGGTCCTCATCGTTGACGACGACGAAAAAACTGCCAGCTTCGTCATCGAACGGATTGATGCTCACGGCGTCTCCCCAGACCGTCTAATCGACATAGGTATAACAAGTTCTAAACCATACTGAGCCTGGTGAAGGTTTGTCTGGAGTTTCTTGATATCGAGGACCGTCACCGCCGGCCGGTGTGACGTCATCGGAGGTACCACCAGGTAGACCGCCCGGCGCCGGAATGGGTCGCTAGCCAACCGGCCGAGGCGCCCCGCATCGCGCCGGCCCCGTCGTGAGCCCGCCGGCCCGCAAAGTGCGCGGCAGCTGCCAATTGGGCCGATGCGGCCTGCCCGCCCAGTAGCGTGGGCATAATCAACGCCGGAGCCCTGCCGGCCAGGGTGACGGGAGTCATCTCTGTCGGGGGCCCGGAAGCTGAAGCTGATCGATGAGGAATTGAGCACGTGAAAAAATCGGGGGCGCTACCTTGCGAGTCATGGCGCGAAACACATCGGGTTGAGGGGAAATAAATGGGCGACCAAAACGGGCCTTCGGGACCCGATGAATCGGAAGAAAATTCACAAGTCGCCATGTCCGCACACCTGGCCGATGACCTGTTGTCCACGACCGCCGGTGGATGGCGCTCTTTTTACAATAAACTCAGTCGCCGTTTAGAGGATGTCGGCGTCGCCGACTCGTCGTTTTTCCTCAATTACGGTTACCTCGCGATCGACTCGAACAACGAATCCGCTTTCGACATTCCGCCGGGCACGTTCAACGCCAACTCGGTCCGGCTGGTGCTCGAGGTAGTCGGATCCGTCGACCTGAACGGCCTTGACGTTGTCGAGATCGGGTGCGGCCGCGGCGGCAACAGCGCACAGGTGGCGCAGAAATTCACCGCGAACGTCACGGGCATCGACATGTCCTCGGAAGCGATCGCGTTCTGCCAGAAGGCGCACGCCAAGCACTCGATCGACTTCAAGGTCGGCGACGCGCTGAATCTTCCCCTGCCCGACGGGTTTTGCGACGCCGTCCTCAATGTGGAGTCGTCACACTCGTACGGCAACCTGCCGAAGTTCCTGAATGAAGTTCGCCGGATCTGCCGTCCCGGCGCGTGGTTCCTGCACACGGACTTCTTGGGCACCGACGACTGGGACTACGTCAGGTCGCGATTGAAGGCGCTGGGTTTCGTCACCGAAGACGACCGCGATATCACCCCGAATGTGTTGGCCTCGCGCGATCAGGCCAGCAACAACTGGGAGCAGGTGTACGGCGACGGGAATGCCCGAGTGGCGAACTTCCTGTCGTTGCCGGGCTCCGCGATCTACGAGCAGATGCGGGCCGGCCTGTTGGAGTACCGGATTCTGAGGTCGCAGTTGCGCGGCTAGAAGACGATTGACGTCAGTAGTCGATCTCCGCGTTCAGGCCGAATTCGGCGAAGGTGTGCGAAATAACCTCGCGCAGCTCCTCTTTGGTGTTCGACCGCCCGGGGAGGTACGCCGCGATTCTCATGAACCGCTTCCCGCGGACCCGTCCCGAACCCACGAACAGTTGCCCACGCATGTGCTCGAGGGTCCCTTTCCTGATGTGGGGTTCGGGGTTCCCCATGTACAGGTAGTCGGCATCGGTGCCGTCGGGCCGGTTCGCCGCCGGGGGCAGGTCGCCGACGTTGGAGACACTCACCGGAAGGCTGTTGCCGCCCGCCGCCATCCCGGCCAGCCTCCGGTTCACCCGCCGCGGTATCAGCGGAGCCAGCGGGAGCGTCGCCAGATTCTCGTCGTACGTGGTTTCCATCGCTTCGAGGATCACCTGGGTGATCTTGTCGTGCATCTCCCCCAGCTCCGTCGCCGCGGGCGCCGGGTCGACGGCAACGTCGACGATGGTGAGCGCATTGGCGCGGGTGTCGTCCACGGTCCGCAGCGATACCGGGAATCGCAGGATGACCGTGCCGTCCTCGTGCACGCGCCCCACCCGCACGGCGAGCCTGGACGCGACGCCGGCCACGAGCGAATTACTGCTTGCGCCAAGGCGTTTCGCGCATGCATCCCAGTCGGACAGGTCGATGTAGGCGGTGAGGGCGGGTACGTCGACGACCTGGTCGTCGCTCTCGGTCTTCGGCGGGGGTGGCGCCGTCGCGACCGATGACGTAAAGCCCTTGCGGTCGGGCCAGATCCTGCGCGCGGCGGCGACCGCGGCCCGCGTCATGTCGGGCACGTCCCTGACGGTTTGCCGGAGATCCTCGCGCAGCGCCCGTCCGAGGGTGCGCGATTTCGCGGGCGGGTAGCCCAGGTCGCGCGTTCTGCCCTCAACGGCATCGGCGATCGCCTGGCCGAACCCGGCCGCGTCGACGACGGTGTGCGATACCACGAGGCTTACGGCGGTCCCGCCCTCCTCGAGCGGAAGCACGCCTAGATGCCAGCCCGGTCCCCACTCCGGGTCGATGGGTAGGCGCGACCGCTCGTCGACCCATGCGCTGACCTCGGCGCGTCGCCGCGGCGTGGTGGCGATATCGATGTCGTCGGACGCCGCGGCCTGGACCCAGCGATCGCGCGCGAACGGTACCGGCGACCGTTCGATCCTGCGTCCCAGCAACCCGCCGCCGAGATTGCGGTGAAAGCGCCGTAGCCCTTCGATATTGGCGGCGCGGTCGTAGATCCACGTCACCTGAAGCAGCGCGCCGTGCACCGCGCGCAGCATCAGGAATGACGCCTGATCCACGTAGGCGAGCCGGTTGTCGACCGGCTCGTCGGCGCGCGTGGCGACCTGAGCCGGCGGGGCCGCCGCCGGCGCGGTGGTGTCGATCAGTAGGCCGGCGAGGTGCGCGGCGAGCGCCGTCGGGGTGGGGTGGTCGAGGGCCAGGGTCGCGGGCAGGGTCAGGCCGGTGTGCTGGTTGAGGGTGTTGCGCAGTTCCAGCGCGGTCAGCGAATCGATGCCGAGGTCCTTGAACGGACGGTCGGGGTCGAGCGAAGAGGGGTCGGGGTGGGCCAGCACGGCGGCGGTGGTGGCGGTGACCATCGCGGTGAGCGTCTCGAGGCCTTGTTCGGGGGTTTGGCCGGCCAGGGTGGCGACCAGTGTGCGGGGGCTGGCGGCGGCAGCTTGGCGCCGGCTGGTGACCAGGGCGGACAGCATCGGGTCCAGAGCGTTGTTGCGGGCGCGGCGGTTCAACGCGGCGGTGTTGATGGGGCTGGCTACCAGGTTGGGTCGCTGACCGGTGAGCGCGGCGTCGAAGAGGGCCAGGCCGTGCTCGCGGGTGATGGGGGTCAGGCCGCTGCTGGTCAGCCGTGTCAGGTCGGTGGTGTTGAGGTGGGCAGCCATGCCGCCGGGGGCTTGCCAGTAGCCCCAGGCCACGCTGGTGGCGGGGTGTTGGGCGTGGTGGCGGTGGCGGGCCAGCGCGTCCAGGAAGGCGTTGGCGGCCGCGTAGTTGGCCTGCCCGGGGCCGCCCAGAATGCCCGCGGCCGAGGAGAACAAGACGAACGCGGCCAAGTCGCGTTCTTCGGCGAGGCGGTGCAGGTGCCACGCGGCGTCGGCTTTCGCGGTCAGGACCGCGTCGAGTTGGTGCCCGGTGAGCTCGGTGATCACGGCGTCGTCGAGGACACCGGCGGTGTGGATGACCGCGGTCACCGGGTGCTCGGCGGTGACGGTGTCCACCGCCGCGGCCAGCTCGGCTGGGTCGCTGGTGTCGCAGGCGGTGATCGCGACGTGCGCGCCGAGCCCGGTCAGCCGTTGGTGCAGTTCGTCGGCGCCCGGGGCGTCGGGTCCGCGACGCGACAGCAAGAGCAGGTGCCCGATGCCGTGGTGGGTGATGAGGTGTTCGGCGACGAGCCCGGCCAGCATCCCGGTGCCACCGGTGATCAGTACCGTGCCCTCGGGATTCAGCACCGCGGGCGGGAGCAGCACGATCTTTCCGGTGTGGCGGGCCTGGCTCATGTCGCGGAAGGCCTGGGGGGCGTTGAGCAGGCCGTAGCCCGTGGTGGGCAGCGGGGTCAGGGCACCGGCGTCGAACATCGGCGTCAGCGCGGCCCATGCGCGCTGCAGGGCTTCCGCCGACACGGTGGCCAGGTCGTAGGCCTGGTAGGCGACGCCGGGGTGGACCGCGGCGATGTCAGCGGCCGCGCGGATGTCGGTCTTGCCGATCTCGATGAAGCTTCCGCCGCGGGGCAACAGTTGCAGCGACGCGTCGACGAACTCCTTGGCGAGGCTGTTGAGCACGATGTCTACGCCCTGCCCGCCGGTGGCGGCGGCGAAGGCGTCGAGGAACTCCAGCGTGCGTGACGAGGCGATGTGGCCGGCCTCGACCCCCAGGCCGGTCAGCACGTGCTGCTTGTTCGGATGGGCGGTCGAGAACACCTCGGCACCGAGGTGGCGGGCGATCTGGATGGCGGCCTGACCCACGCCGCCGGCGCCGGCGTGGATGAGCACCCGCCGCCCGGCCGAGAGTCCGGCGATCTCCACCAACGCGATGTAGGCGGTCAAGAACGCCACTGGCACCGACGCGGCCTGGGTGAACGACCAGCCGGGCGGGATGGCCACCACGGTGTGCTCGTCGGTGATCGCGGTGGGGGCGAACGCATTGTTCGGGAAGAGGCCCATCACGGCGTCGCCGGGCCGAACAGTGGTGACCTCGACGCCGACATCGAGCACAACCCCGGCGGCTTCGCCGCCCAGGCCTTCGTCGCCGATGGCACCCAGCGCCACGACGACGTCGTGGAAGTTGAGCCCTGCCGCGCGGATCTGAACACGAATCTGCTTGGGGGCCAACACGTTTGGCGCACCGGTGGGAAGCAGGGCCAGGTTGGTCAGGTCGCCTTTGCCCGTGGTGGCCAGCTGCCAGTCGGGGGCATCCGGTGGGGTCAGGGCCGGCGCGCGGGCCAGCCGAGGGATGTGCATCGCACCGTTGCGCAAGGCCAGCTGCGGCTCGCCGGCCGGTGGCGTCGAGGCGATCGCCAACAGGGCGTCCGCGGTGGCGGCGCTGTCGTCGGTGTCGAGAAGGACGATGCGGCCGGGGTTTTCGTTCTGGGCGGTGTGGATCAGCGCCCAGGCCGCGGCGTGCGCCAGGTCGGGGGCTCCGTCGTAGGCGCCGACGGCCACCGCCCGACGGGTCAGGATCACCAGGCGGCTGTCGGCGGCGTCGGGCCGGCCCAGCCAGCTCTGCAACTGCGCCAACACATTTCGGGTCAGGGCATGCACCCGCGGCAGCGGGTCCGCTCCGCCCGTCTCGTCGGTCCGGGCCAGCGGCCAGATCACCAGCTCCGGGCAGGGCGCCACCGCGGCCAGGTCGGAGTGCACCGTCCCGCCCGCCAGGCCGGCCGGCAGCTGCTCGGGCGACTCGACGCACACGGCCCACTGCGGCGCCGGCGCGGACGGCTCGGGCAGCTCGGGTGAGAGCGGCCAGCTCAGCTCGAACAAGCTGTCCGACAGGCCCGCCGTCGGGGCCGGCCCGCCGATCCGTCCGGAGACGGCACGCACCGTCAACGTGGCGACGCTGATCACCGGTGCGCCGGTGGGGTCGGTGGCCTGCAGCGTGAAGGTGTCCTCACCGGTGCGGGTCAAATGGACCTGCAGCTGGGTGGCCGCCGTGGCATGCAGCGCGATCCCGCTGAACGCATACGGGAGCCGCAAGGACTCCGAGTCCGACTCGTCGGTGTGGCCCAGCATGGCGGCCAGCGGGTGCAGGGCCGCGTCCAGCAGGGCGGGGTGAATGCCATAGCCGGCGACGTCGGTGCCGGCCGGCAGTGCCACCTCGGCGGACACCACTTCGGGTCGGGCCGGGTCGGTGCCGATGCCCCGCAGCGACCGGAACGACCCGCTGTAGCGGTAACCCCGCTGGGCCAGCCCGCCGTAGAACTCGTCCTGGTCGAGCGCCGTCACGCCCGGCCCCGCCGGTGCCGGCGCAGCGGTGGGCTGATCGGCGGTCACCGCGCCGCTGGCGTGCAGCGTCCACCCGGCGTATTGCCGGCCGCCGGGGCGCGAGTGCACGGTGAACGGCCGACGCCCGTGCTCATCGAGCGGCTGCACCAGGATCTGCAGATCACTCGGCGTCTGGTCCGCCAGAATCAGCGGGGTATGCAGGACCAGCTCGTCGATCGCGGGGCAGCCGGCCAGTTCGCCCGCCCGCAGGATCACCTCGATGAAGCCCGTCGCCGGGAACAGCACGGTGTCGTTGACCTGGTGGCCGGCCAGCCAGCCCTGGCCGCCGGCTGACAGCCGCCCGCTGACCAGCACCTGGTCCTGATCCGCCAGCTCGGCGACCGCCCCCAACAAGGGGTGCTCGGCCCGATCCAGCCCGAGCCCGCCCGCGTCGCTTGCCACGGTGGGCGTCACCCAATAGCGGCGATGCTCAAAGGGATAGGTGGGCAGCGCGACGGTGCGGGCGCCGGGATACAGGGCCGGCCACGACGGGCTGCGGCCGTAACCGTGTAAGGCCGCCAGCGCGCCGGCGAAGCCGTCCTGATCGGGCCGGTCCCGATGCAGTGTGACGATCACGGCCGACTGCGCCCGCTCCGAAACCTGGGCCAGCGTGTCGGTGATCGCGGGCGCCATCACCGGGTGCGGCGACAGCTCCACGAAGACGTGCTCCCCGCGGCCCAGCAGGCCGGCGACGCTGTCGTAGAACCGGACCGGCTCACGCAGGTGCCTGGTCCAGTAGCGGCTGGAGGTGAGTTGCTCGGCGGTCGCGACCTGTCCGGTGAGGTTGGACAGGATCGGCACCGTGGGCGCCGCCAGGGTCAAGCCGGCGGCGATGGCCTCGAACTCGGGCAAGGCCGGGTCCATCAACGATGAGTGGAAGGCGTGACTGACCGACAGGGCGGTGGCCCGCAGGCCCTGCGCGGCGCAGTAGTCGTGGATGGGTTTGAGCTCGTCCAGATCCCCGGAGACGACGACGGACGTCGGGCCGTTGACCGCGGCGATCGCGATCTTGGGGTGATCCTCGAGGAGGGCCTCCACCTCGCGTTCGGTGGCCTGGATGGCGATCATCCCGCCGGGCGGGCAGGCCTGCATCAGCCGGCCGCGTGCGGTGACCAGAATTGCGGCGTCGGCGAGCGAGAACACCCCGGCGACGTATGCCGCGGTGAGTTCGCCGATGGAGTGTCCCAACAGATAGTCGGGCGTGATCCCGGCCTCGGCGATCAGGGCGTACATGGCCGCGCCCATGGCGAACAGCGCGGGTTGGGTGTAGGTCGTCTGGTGGATCAAATCGCCGGTGGCAGTGTCCGGTTCGGCGAAGATGATATCGCGCAGCGGGACCTCGAGGTACGGGTCGAGGGCGGCACAGATGTCGTCGAGGGTGCGCGCGAAGACGGGGTGGTGTTGGTAGAGCTCCTTGCCCATGCCGGGGTATTGCGCACCCTGGCCGGGCAGGACGAACACGGTCTTGCCGCGCAGGTGGGGCACGTAGTGGTGGCGGGTCAGCTGCGGGTGCGGCTGGCCGGCGCGCAGGGCATCGAGGGCCTCCAGCAACCCCTGCCGCGCATCGGCATTCCCCGCCGACGCGGTGATCACCGCGCGCTCGGGGTGATGGGCCCGGGTGGCCCCCAGGCTGTAGGCCACCTCGGTGAGGTCCAGCTCGGGATGAGCGCTGAGGTGTTGATGCAGCCGGCCGGCCTGCGCGCACAACGCGGCCGGGGTGCGCCCCGACACGGCCCACAGCATCGCCCCCAACCCGCCGCCGGATTCGGTTGCCGCGGAACCGGATTCGGATGCGTCTTCGGTCGGCGCCTGCTGCAGGATCAGGTGCGCGTTGGTGCCGCTGATCCCAAACGAGGACACCCCCGCGGTACGCGGATGATCGGTGACCGGCCACGCCACCGGCTCGGTCAGCAGCCGCACCGTGCCCGCCGACCAATCGATGTGCGGGCTGGGCTGATCGGCGTGCAGGGTTGGGGGCAGGGTGTCGTGGTTGAGGGCCCCAATCATCTTGATCAGCCCGGCGACGCCCGCGGCGGCCTGGGTGTGACCGATGTTGGATTTGATCGAACCCAGCCACAACGGGTGATCGGCGCTCCGGGCGGCGCCGTAGGTCGCGATCAGCGCGCCGGCCTCGATCGGGTCCCCCAGCGTGGTGCCCGTGCCATGGGCCTCGACCACATCCACCTGATCCAGCCCGATACCGGCATTGGCCACCGCCTGGGTGATCACCCGCTGCTGGGCCGGCCCGTTGGGGGCGGTCAATCCGTTGGAGGCGCCGTCCTGGTTGATCGCCGAACCGGCGATCACCGCCAGCACGGGATGGTGATTGCGCTGAGCATCGCTGAGCCGCTCCAACACCAACACCGCGGCGCCTTCACCGAACGCGGTGCCATCGGCGTTGGCGGAGAACGCTTTACAGCGCCCATCAACAGCCAGCCCGCGCTGGCGGGCGAACTCGGTGAAGATCGACGGCGTCGTCATCACCGTGGCGCCACCGGCCAGCGCCAGGCTCGACTCCCCCTCGCGCAGCGACTGACACGCCAAATGCGCAGCCACCAACGACGACGAACACGCCGTGTCCACCGTGATCGCCGGACCCTGCAACCCCAACGCGTAAGCGATGCGCCCCGACGCCACACTCGTCGACAAACCGGTCAGGCCATAACCCTCCGCGCTGTCGGAACCACCCGCACCGTAGGCCTGCGACCACGTCCCGACGAACACCCCGGTCGGCGAACGCACCAACCCGGCCGGATCAATCCGGGCCGTTTCCAACGCCTCCCAACACACCTCCAGCAGCAACCGCTGCTGGGGATCCATCGTCTGGGCCTCACGCGCCGAAATCCCAAAGAACTCGGCGTCAAACCCGGCCGCATCCGCCACAAATGTTCCGGCCCGGGTATAGGTCTTGCCGACCGCGTCGGGGTCGGGGTCGAACAAATCCGCCAGATTCCAACCACGATCGGCCGGAAACTCAGTCACCGCGTCGACGCCGCCGGCCACCAGCTCCCATAGCGCCGCAGGCGATTCCACCCCACCGGGAAACCGGCACGCCATGCCGACCACCGCGATCGGCTCTAACGCACGCGCGCGAAGCTGCCTGAGGTCCTCGTTCTCGATGAGGGCAGCCCGGAGGGCGTCCGTTAATTTATCGAGTTGGCTCTGCATCGCTTTAGCTATTGGCTCGTGTTTTCAACGCAACAGCGATCAGGTCATCCACGTCCATGGTGGCGAGGCGCGACTTGTTGTCTTGATGGTCGGCGTCGCGAGATTCGGTCGAGGCGAGCTTCTTCAGCAGCTCCAAGATGTCCGCCTCTTCGAGGCGACTGGTGGGGATCGATGTCACCAATTCCTGGATCTGCCGGACGTATTCGTTGGTTGGCGATGGCAGTGCTGATGACGCGGCCGCACCGAGCTGGGCGGTGAGGTGGTGGGCCAGCGCCGACGGGGTGGGGTGGTCGAAGACCAGGGTTGCGGGCAGCGTCAATCCGGTGTGCTGGTTGAGGCTGTTGCGCAGTTCCAGCGCGGTCAGCGAGTCGATGCCGAGGTCCTTGAACGGACGCTCGGGGTCCAGCGAACCCGGGTCGGGGTGCGCCAGGACGGCGGCGGTGGTGGCCGAGACCATCGCGGTCAGGGTGTCCAGGCGCTGCTCGGGGGTTTGGCCGGCCAACCGCGCGGTCAGCGTGCGGGGGCTGGCGGAGGCGGCTTGGCGCCGGCTGGTGACCAGGCCGGACAGCATCGGATCCAGCGCATTGTTCCGTGCGCGGCGGTTCAGCGTGGCCGTGTTGAGGGGGCTGGCCAGCACGTTGGTCCGCTGACTGGCGAGCGCCGCGTCGAACAGGGCCAGGCCCTGCTCGTTGGTGATGGGGGTCATGCCCGTGCCGGCCAGGCGGGTCACGTCGGCTGCGTTGAGGTGGGCCGTCATACCGCTGGGGGTTTGCCAGTAGCCCCACGCCACGCTGGTGGCCTGCGGCTGGGTCTGGTGGCGGTAGCGGGCCAGCGCATCGAGGAAAGCGTTGGCGGCCGCGTAGTTGGCCTGTCCGGGGCTGCCCAAAATGCCTGCGGCCGAGGAGAACAGGACGAAGGCGGCCAGGTCGCGGTCGGCGGTGAGGCGGTGCAGATGCCAGGCGGCGTCGGCTTTGGCGGCCAGGACCGTGTCGAGTTGGTCGGCGGTCATCTCGGCCACCGCGGCGTCGTGCAGGACCCCGGCGGCGTGCAGGACGGCGGTCAACGGATGCTCGGCCGGAACGCTGCCCAGGACCGCGGCCAGCTCGTCGGCATTGGCGGTGTCGCAGGCGGTGATCGAGACGTGGGCGCCCAGTTGGCTGAGGCGCTGCTGGAGTTCCGCCGCACCGGGGGCAGCCGGACCGCTGCGAGAGACCAGCAGCAGGTGCCTGATCCCGTAGTGGGTGACGAGGTGTTCGGCGAAGAGCCCGCCGAGCATTCCGGTGCCACCGGTGATCAGCACGGTGCCCTCGGGATCCAGCGTCGTGGGAAGGATCAGCACAATCTTTCCGGTGTGCATCCCCTGGCTCATGTCGCGGAAAGCCTGGGGGGCGTTGAGCATTCCGTAGCTGGTGGTGGGCAGCGGCGTGAGGACACCGGCCGCGAACAACTCGGTCAGGGCGGTCCAGGCCGGCTGCAGGGATTCCGCGGATGCGTTGGCCAGGTCGATGGTCCGGTAGTTGACTCCGGGGTGGGCCGCGGCGACGTCGTCCGCCGCGCGGATGTCGGTCTTGCCGATTTCGACGAAGCTGCCGCCGCGGGGCAACAGTTGCAGTGACGCATCGACGAACTCTCCGGCCAGGCTGTTGAGCACGGCGTCCACGCCCTGCCCGTCGGTGGCCGCACGGAAGGTGTCGAGGAACTCCAGCGTGCGCGAGGAGGCGATGCGCCCGGGGTCGACCCCCAGCGCGGTGAGCACGTGATGCTTGTTCGGGTGGGCCGTGGCGAAGACCTCGATCCCGAGGTGGCGCGCGATCTGGATGGCGGCCTGACCGACACCTCCGGCGCTGGCGTGGATGAGCACCCGCTGCCCCGCCGCGAGGGCGCCGAGCTCGACCAGCGCGAGGTAGGCGGTGAGGAAGGTGACCGGAACCGACGCGGCGTCGGCGAACGACCATCCGGCCGGGATAGGCACCAGCATGCGGGCGTCGGCGCAGGCGGTGGGCGCGAACGCGTTGTTGGGGAACAGTCCCATTACCGCATCGCCCGGCTGCACCGATGTCACGTCGGGCGCGGTTTCGATGACCACCCCGGCGGCTTCGCCACCCATGCCTTCGTCGGAGATGGCGCCCAGCGCCACGACCACGTCGTGGAAGTTCAGCCCCGCTGCCCGGACCTGAACGCGAACCTGCCCGGGGGCCAACGGGTTTGGCGCACCGGCGGGCAGCAGGGCCAGGTTGGTGAGGTCACCTCTGCCCGCGGTGTCCAACTGCCAGTCGGGGGCGTCCGGTGGGGTCAGGGTCAGGGGGCGCGCCACCCGGGGCATGTGGGCGACGCCGTTGCGCAGCGCCAGCTGCGGCTCGCCGGCCGGCGGCGCCGACGCGATGGCGAGCAGGCTGTCACCGGTGGCGGCGGTGTCGTCGGTGTCGAGCAAGAGGACGCGGTCGGGGTGCTCGTTCTGGGCGGTGTGCAGCATTCCCCAGAGCGCGGCGTGGGCCAGGTCGGGGGCGCCGTCGTGAGCGCCGACGCTGACCGCGTGAGTGGTGACGATCGCCAGGCGCGTGCTGGCCGTGTCGGACCGGGCCAGCCACGCCTGCAGCTGGGCCAGCACGTCACGCGTCAGGGAGTGCACTTGCCGAACGGGATCGGTCTCGTCCCCGGCTTGGGGTAGCAGCCAGATCACCAACTCCTGGCCCGCTGTTACGGCGGCCAGGTCCGGGTAGATCGCGCCGTCGCGCAGGCCGGCCGGAAGTCGCTGCGGCGAACCGGTGACCGCCGCCCACTCGGTGGCCGCTGCCGGGGAGATGTGGTCGAACACGGGCGGCCAGCTCAGCTGGAACACGCTGTCCCGGAGCCCGGCCAGCTGCCCTCCCGTGATGCCCGGCAGCTCACGAAGCGTGATCGTGCCGATGGTGATCACCGGCGCACCGGAAGGGTCGGTGGCGCGCAGCGCGAACGAGTCCTCGCCGGTGCGGCTCAGCTGCACATGGAGCTGGGTGGCGGCGGTGGCATACAGGGTGATTCCGCTGAAGGCATAGGGCAGCCGCAGCGACGCCGAGTCGCCGGTGGGATCCAGGACCGACGCCAACGGGTGCAGGGCGGCGTCCAACAGGGCGGGGTGAATGCCGTAGCCGGCGACGTCGGTGCCGGCGGGAATCGCCACCTCGGCGTAGACGATCTCGGGTCGCGCGGGGTCGATGTCCATGCCCCGCAGCGACCGGAACGGGCCGCTGTAGCCGTAACCCCGCTGGGCCAGCCGCGCGTAGAAGTCGTCCTGATCGAGGCCCGCCACTTCCGGCATCGTGATCGCGGGGTCGGCGGCGGGTTGGTCCGAGCTCAGCTCGCCGCTGGCGTGCAACGTCCACGCACTGGACTGGCCACCACTGCGCGAGTGCACGCTGAACGGGCGCCGCCCGTGCTCGTCGAGCGCCTGCACCACGACCTGCAGATCGGTGGGTGTGTGCTCGGACAGCGTCAGGGGGGTGTGCAGGACGAGTTCGTCGACGACCGGGGACGCGGTGTATTCACCGGCCTGCAGAACGACCTCGATGAACCCGGTGGCCGGGAACAGCACGGTGTCCTGCACCTGGTGGCCGCGCAGCCAGCCCTGCGTGGCCGTTGACAGTCGACCGGTCAACACGACCTGGTCCTGGTCGGCAAGGTCGACCGCTGCACCGAGCAGGGAATGCTCCGGCCGATCCAGCCCGGCGGCGCTGACCTCGGCGGTGGGCGCGGGGTTCAGCCAGTAGCGGCGGTGCTCGAAGGAATAGGTCGGCAACGCGACGGTGCCGGCGTGGGGATACAGCGCCGACCACGACGGGCTGTGGCCGTGGTTGTGCAGCTGGGCCAACGCAGCGGCCACGCTGTCCTGGTCGGACCGGTCCCGGTGCAGGGTGATGACGACGGCTGACTGCGTCCGCCCGGTGTGCTGGGCCAGGGTGTCGGTGAGTGCCGGCGCCAGCACGGGGTGCGGGGACAGCTCCACGAATGTGCACTCGCCGGCGGCCAGGCGCTCGACCACCCGGTCGTGGAACCGGACCGGCTCGCGCAGATTCCGGTACCAGTACTCGGCGTCCATCGTGGTGGTGTCGAGGGCGTCGACTGAAAGCGCCTGTCCCACAGTGGAATACAAGGGGATGCGCGCGGGCTCCGGCTTCAGATCGGCCAGCTCGGACAGCAGGCGCTCACGTGCGGGTTCGACCTGCGCGGAGTGCGAGGCGTAATCGACTGCGATCTGGCGGATTTGGATGCCGTCCCGATCACAGGCCGCGGTGAACTCCTCCAGCGCCGCGGGGTCGCCACTGACGATGGTGTGTGACGGGCCGTTGATCGCGGCGATGCTGAGCGCCTGGCTCCAGGGTCCCAGCCGTGGCTCCAGTTGCTCGGCGCTGAGCAGGACCGACGCCATGCCACCGGTGCCACCCAGGGCGCTCAGCGCTTGACTGCGCAGCGCCACCACCCTGGCGGCTTCGGCCAGAGGAAGTACGCCCGCGATGTAAGCCGCGGCGATCTCCCCTTGGGAGTGGCCGATGACCGCGTCGGGCGCGATGCCGTAGCTGGCCAACACCTCGGCCAGCGAGACCATCATCGTGAACAGCACCGGCTGGACGACGTCGACCCGGTCCAGCGCCGGGGCCGCGGGGTCGCCGAGCAACACATCGCGCACCGACCAGCCCGTGAACGGGCGCAACGCGTTGTCACAGTCGTCGACGGTTGCGGCGAAGACGGGGTGGTGTTGGTAGAGCTCCTTGCCCATGCCGGGGTATTGCGCGCCTTGGCCGGGCAGGACGAACACGGTCTTGCCGCGCAGGTGGGGCAGGTAGTGGTGGCGGGTCAGCTGCGGGTGCGGCTGGCCGGCGCGCAGGGCATCGAGGGCCTCGAGCAACCCCTGGCGCGCATCGGCATTCCCCGACGCGGTGATCACCGCGCGCTCGGGGTGATGGGCCCGGGTGGCCCCCAGGCTGTAGGCCACCTCGGTGAGGTCCAGCTCGGGATGAGCGCTGAGGTGTTGATGCAGCCGGCCGGCCTGCGCGCACAACGCGGCCGGGGTGCGCCCCGACACCGGCCACAGCATCGCCCCGAATTCCACGCCGGGTTCGGTTGCCGCGGAAGCGGATTCGGATGCGTCTTCAACCGGGGCCTGTTGCAGGATCAGGTGCGCGTTGGTGCCACTGATCCCGAACGAGGACACCCCCGCGGTACGCGGATGATCGGTGACCGGCCACGCCACCGGCTCGGTCAGCAGCCGCACCGTGCCCGCCGACCAATCGATGTGCGGGCTGGGCTGATCGGCGTGCAGGGTTGGGGGCAGGGTGTCGTGGTTGAGGGCCTCGATCATCTTGATCAGCCCGGCCGCACCGGCGGCGGCCTGGGTGTGGCCGATGTTGGATTTGATCGAACCCAGCCACAGCGGGTGCTCGGCGTCGCGGCGAGCGCCGTAGGTGGCGATCAGCGCGCCGGCCTCGATCGGGTCACCCAGCGTGGTGCCGGTGCCATGGGCCTCGACCACATCCACCTGATCCAGCCCGATACCGGCGTTGGCCACCGCCTGGGTGATCACCCGCTGTTGAGCGGGGCCGTTCGGCGCGCTCAGTCCGTTCGAGGCGCCGTCCTGGTTGACCGCCGAACCGGCGATCACCGCGAGCACCGGGTGGTGGTTCCGCCGCGCGTCGCTGAGCCGCTCCAGCACCAACACCGCGGCACCTTCGCCCCAGCCGGTGCCATCGGCGTTGGCGCCGAACGCTTTACAGCGGCCGTCGGCGGCCAGCCCGCGCTGGCGGGCGAACTCGGTGAAGATCGACGGCGTGGTCATCACGGTGGCGCCACCGGCAAGAGCCAGACTCGACTCCCCCTCGCGCAGCGACTGACACGCCAAATGCGTGGCCACCAACGACGACGAGCACGCCGTGTCGACGGTGATCGCCGGGCCCTGCAACCCCAACGCGTAGGCCACCCGCCCGGACGCCACGCTCGTCGACGAACCGGTTAGGCCGTAGCCCTCGGCGCCGTCGGAGCCGCCCGCCCCGTAGGCCTGGGACCACGCTCCGACGAACACTCCGGTTTCCGATCCCGCCAACACGGTCGGGTCGATGCGAGCGGTTTCCAGGGCTTCCCAGCACACCTCCAGCAGCAGCCGCTGCTGGGGATCCATCGCCACGGCCTCGCGCGCCGAGATCCCGAAGAACTCGGCGTCAAACCCGGCCACGTCCGCCATGAATCCGCCGGTGCGGGTGTAGGTCTTGCCGACCGCTTCCGGATCGGGGTCGAACAAATCCGCCAGGTTCCAGCCACGATCGGCCGGGAACTCCCCCACCGCGTCGATGCCACCCGTCACCAGATCCCACAGCGCCGCAGGCGATTCCACGCCACCGGGAAACCGGCACGCCATGCCCACCACTGCGATCGGCTCGTCCACCCGCACCTGCGCGTCCGCGGATGCGGCGGCCGGGGCCGACCCGCCGAGCAGCTGGCTCAGGCGGGTCGCCAATTCGTCCGGGGTCGGATAGTCGAACGCCAGGGTCGGCGGCAGTTCCAGTTCGATGGAGGTCTTGAGCCGGTCGAGCAAGTCGGTGGCCTTCACCGAGTCCAGCCCCAGATCCTTGAACGTGAGCCCGGGGTCGATGTGGTCGGGGTTGGGGTGGCCCAGCACCGCGGCCACGTGCGCGCGAACCTCCCCCACCAGCAGGCCGTGTTGCTGCTCACCGAGCGTGCGAACTCGTCGGGCCAACCCCGCGTCGGCCTCGGCGACCGCACCCGCGTCGCCGACCGTTTGCGGCTGCGGCGCGCGGATCGGCGCGTCCATCCGGTTGAACCGATCGTGGGTGTACAGCTGCACGCAGTCCCTGCGCCGGACCTTGCCGCTCGTGGTCAGGGGAATCGAACCGGGATGCACAAGAACGAGATCCGCCACACCCAGGCCGTGCGCCCGCGATATCGCCGCGGTGATTTCACGCCTGACGGCGACCAACCGTTGCGGCTCGGCTTCGGGGTCTTTCCCCGGCTTGACTTCGACGATGGTGACCAGCTGCTCGGCGCCGTCGCCGTCCGGAATCGCGACCGCCACGCAGCGGTTGTGCGTGATCTCCTGAATGGTCCCTTCGATGTCGTCGGGAGAGTGGTTACGGCCGTAGATGATCAGCAGATCCTTGATGCGGCCGACGATGAACAGTTCGCCGCCGGAGACGAAGGCCAAGTCCCCGGTTCGCAGCCACGGCCCCGCCGGTGTTCCCGGCGAGGGATCGACGAGCATGCCGGCGAAGGTGCGTTCGGTCTCTTCTGGTTTCTGCCAATAGCCGGAGGCGACGTTGTCGCCGCGCACCCAGATCTCACCGACCCGTCCGTCCGGGTGCTCGGTGCAGGTCTCGGGGTCGACGATGCGCACCGTCGGCGAGCCCGAAACGCCGTAACCGACGAACGTCGTACCTTCTCCGGTCGGGGACGGCTTGGCGTGTCCGGTTGTCAGTTGCTCGGATTCGAACGACAGCGTGGTCGGCGGTTGACCCCGTCTGCCGGTCGCCACATACAGCAAAGCTTCGGCGAGCCCGTAGGAGGGCAGCAGCACCTCGGGTCGCAAGTTGAAGCGGGCGAAGCGTTCGGCGAAACGCCCCAGCGTCGCCGGTTGAACGCGCTCGCTGCCGTTGACGATGGTGTGCACGCTGCCGAGGTCAAGCCCGGCCATGTCGTCGTCCGATGTCTTCCGGGCCGCCAGTTCGAATCCCACGTTCGGCGCCGCCGTGAACGCTCGACTACTGCTTGCCAGGAATCGGATCCACCGCGCCGGTCGCTGCAGGAACGACGCCGGGCTCATGAACACGCAGTGATTTCCGCCGAGAACCGGCATGATGATTCCGAGCACCAACCCCATGTCGTGGAACAGGGGTATCCACGACACCATCGTGGTGTCCGGCGGGACAACCCCGCCCTGCTCGATGAAGATGGCGTCGGTCAGCTGGTCGTAGTTCACCTGAGCGTTCTTGTGCGAGACGATGACTCCCGCGGGTGTCCGGGTCGACCCTGAGGTGTATTGCAGATGCGCGATGCCGGGCGGGTTGTCGACCTCGACCTCGGACACGTTCGCGGAGTCCAGGTCCAGCAGGTCGAGCTCGATGATTGACGGCGCGGGCTCACCGGGCTTCACATTGATGTGGTCGGCGAGGTGGCCTGCGCCGGCGGAGGTGGTGAAAACCGCGGCGGGCGACGCGTCATGCAGGACGGCACGCACACGCTCATCGGCAGAGCCACCCAGCGGTTCCGACAGCGGAACCGCGATCATCCCGGCCTGTATCGAGCCCAGAAACGCGGCGACGTAGTCGAGTCCCTGCGGCGCCGAAATGACCGCGCGGTCGCCGGGCGAGCCGCACGATCTGAGTTCCTTCGCGATGTTGAGCGTTCGCCGATACAACTGCGACCACGTCAGGCTTTCCGAGACGCCGTCCACGTCCTGCTGGTAGTCGACGTAGGTGTACGCGGTCTCGTCGGGCCGCAGGGCGGCATGCTCGCGCAGGACAGCGGCGAGGGAAGCCTCAAGCGACATCGTTGCCCTCCAAGCCCTCTAAACCGGTCACCATCGGACCGTCGCTGAAAACAATCACGTACGCCTCCGCGGCACCGATCAGCGCACTCATGTCATTCAACGGAGTTGGTCACGCGGGACGCTTCGGCCGCGTTCGCTCGGTTGCCCGGCGTTCGCGCTGGGGGAGCCAGCAGCGCCACGCCGACCTCGTTGCTTCGATCAGTGTGCAGGCTCGGACGCACCGAGGGCTTCCTCCTCCGCCTCCGGCATTTGACCGGCCAGGTACTCGGCGAGCGAACCGATCGTCGGGTAGTCGAAGACCGCGGTCGCGCTGATCGTGAACGCGCCACCGAACTGTGGGAGCAACCGGTTGCTGAACTCGACCGCCATCAGTGAGTCCGTGCCCAGCTCCAGGAAGCGGCTGGTAGCGGCCGGCGGCTGCGCCAGCCTCAGGAAGCTCTGCACCTCGTACCGCAGGTATTCGGTGAGGAAGCTTCCACGCTCCGCCTCGGGCACCTCGTGCAGTTGCCGCATCAGTTCGCTGTCGCCCCGGGCTGCCGTGACCGTGCTCGGCAGCACCGCGTCGAGCAGCGCCGGCCGCGAGGCGCCCAGCCCACCCTTGGCCGCACGCCCCCAATTGGCCTTGATGACGGTGGCCTGCGCGGTTCCGTGCCCGAGGATCTCGTCGAGCGCACTGAGCGAGGCCGAGGGTTCCAGCGGAATCAGGCCCTGCGCACTGAGGTTCGCGCGTGCGGCGTGCGACGTGGCCATGCCGCCCTGAGCCCAGGGACCCCAGTTGACGGCGGTCGCGGGCAGGCCTTGCGCCCTGCGGTCCGCAACGAGTCCGTCGAGCAGCGCGTTGGCCGTCGCGTAGTTGGCCTGGCCGGGCGAACCGAGCACGCTGGAGGCCGACGAGTACACGATGAAGAAGTCGAGGTCGTCGTTCTTCGTCATCCGGTGCAGGTAGTGCCCACCAAAGGCCTTGGGCGCCAACGCCGTCCGGAAGTGTTCCAGGTTCTGCTGGGGCAGCAGCGCGTCGTCGAGCACGCCCGCCAGGTGGGCCACCCCCGCGAGCGGGGGAAGCTCCGCGTGGATTCGCGCCAGCAGCGCTTCGGCCTGCGCCTCGTCGCCGATGTCGGCCGTGAAGACGTGGACCCGGCTCTTGTGCCGTTCGGTGATCTCGGCGATGGCCCGCTGTGCGTCCGCGTCGGGCTCGCGCCGGCTGGTCAACACGATGTCGCCGGCCCCGAGTTGGGCCAGGTGTGCCGCCGTGTAGAGGCCGAGTGCACCGACGCCACCGGTGATCAGGTAGCTCCGATCACCGCGCGGCTGCAGGGGTTTCGGCATCTGCAGCACGATCTTGCCGATGTGGCGGGCCTGCTGCATGCGGCGGAACGCGGTCTTGGCCTCGGTCACCGGGTACACCTCGGCCGCGATCGGCTTCAGCTCACCGCGGGCCATGCTGTCCGATATCTCGTCCAGCAGGGTTCCCACCCGCTCGGGTTCGTGCTCGATGCACCAGTCCAGCGCGATGATCTCGTAGGCGATATCGGGCCGGGCCGCCGCCATCTGCTCGCGAGTCCAGATGTCGCGCTTGGCGATTTCGGCGAAGCGGCCGCCCTTGGCCGTCGCCCGCACCGTGGCTTCGATGAACCCCTCGTTGGTGAGGCTGTTCAGCACCACGTCGACGCCGGCGCCGCCGGTGTCGGCGAGGATCTGGTCCGCGAAGTCGGTGCTGCGCGAGTCGTAGACGTACTCCACACCCATCTTGCGCACCGCGGCACGCTTGTGGGCGCTGGCGGTGGCAAAGACGGTCGCACCGCGCTGCTGCGCGATCTGGATCGCGGCCAGACCCACGCCACCGCTGGCGGCGTGAATCAGCACGCGGTCACCGGGTTTCACGTTCGCCCAGTCAAACGACAGCCGGACCGTCAGCGCCCCGGCCGGCATGGTCGCCGCGCCGACATTGCTGACCCCGTTGGGCACCGGCGACAGGAACGCCGACGGCACGTTCACCCGGGTGGCGAAGCCGCCCGGCATGAAGCCGAAGACCCGCTGGCCCACCTCGAATCCGGTGACGCCGGCACCCAGCTCCGTGACGACGCCGGCGAGGTCGCCGCCGCCGACCCGTCCCGGATCGCCCGGGTACAGGCCCAGCACGTTCAGCACGTCGCGGAAGTTGAGGCCCGCGGCGTCAACCCGGATCTGCACCTGGCCCGCGCTCGGCGGCGGCACGTCGATCGCGACCAGACGAAGGTTGTCGATCGCGCCGCGTTCGGTCGGCTCCAGGATGTAGTCGGCCGAGCCCGGCAGCGCGAGGTTGCCGCTGCGCGACCACGGCAGCAGCCGCGGTGCCAAGTGCTTTCCTTGCCGCACAGCGAGTTCCGGCTCTTGCAGACCTGAGCCGGGCGTGCCGAGCAGGCCCGCCAGCGAGGACACCGCGTCATCGAGCTTGTCGAAGTCGACCAGCCGGCAACGCAGGTCCGGCTGCTCGGTGATGACGGTGCGCCCGAATCCCCACAACGCCGCCTGCACCGGGTCGACCGGCTCACCGGACTCGGTGGCCACGGCCCGCTCGGTGACGATCCACAGTCCGCCGGCAAGCTTCTTGTCTTGCTGTGCCTGCACCGCCCGCGTGACCGTGAGCAGCTGGTCGATCTCGCCCTCCAGCCGCGCGGCCAGTTCCGCGGTCGACTCGTCGTGATCGGGCTGCCCCGCGCTGCGCCAGACGATGCCGGAGACCGGGGCGCCGCGGTCCTCGGCCCGAGTGAACGCCCGCTGCCAGGCCTCCGGGTCCGCGGCGGAGTTCACCACGATGGAGCCCGGTAGCTCGGCGGACAGCTCGTCGAACCCGGCAACCAGCCAGGTGCCGTCGCCGCTCTTGGCGGAGTCGTCCGCAGCCGGCGGTGGCGTTTCCTGCCAGCCGATGGTGTACATGTTCCGGGTGGCATCGCCACCGAGCCCACGCAGCAACGCTTCCCGGGGTGCGCGCTTGACCGCGAAGTCGCGGATGCCGCCCAGGTGGTGACCGTCCCGATCGATGAAATCGAGGTCGAATACCTGCGTTTCACTCTCGTCGCTGCCGCTTTGCCAGCGCGCGCGGCAGTAGAAGCGTTTCGGCATCTTCTCGGACAGCATCACGCGCCCGTATCGCAGCGGCAGGAACAGATCGGCCGTCGGGCCGCCCTCTTCGGTCGCCGCGAGCACCGCCGGGAAGGCCGGGAAGGCGACCCCGGTGCACAGGTCGAGCAGCACCGGGTGAATCGGCTCGGTGCCGAGTTGCTCGGCCAGCTCCTCGCCGATGGCGACATCGCCGACTGCCTCACCGTCACCGGTCCACAGCGACTTGAGCGACGTGGACCAGGTGGGACCCCAGGACAGCTCCATGTCCAGGAAGGTGTCGAACAGCTGCTGCGGACGCGTCCGGCTCAACCGCTCGCAGGAAGCGTCGATGGGCTCGTCCGACTCGGGTGCCGGCGCGTCGTCCATGCTCGGGGCGATCTTGCCGTCGGCGTTCAGCGACCACTCGGCCTCGCGCTCGCCGTAGGGGCGGCTGTGGATCTGGAAGGTCGAGCCGCTGCCGTCCTCGAGCGGATGCAGGGTCAGCTGAACCTCGCGAGAGGCCTTCTCGGGCAGGATGATCGGCTCGTAGAAGAAGACCTCGCGCACCTGTGCCGGTGCGCCGGCGGCGGCCAGTGCCATCGCCGCATACGTCGCACCCGGAACGACCACGGTTCCGTAGATGACGTGATGCGACAACCACGGCTGCGTCTTGGTGGAGAATTTGCTGGTGAAGACGGTATCGCCGGAGGCGAGATCCTTTGCGCTGCCCAGGATTCCGGATACGTCGGTTATCCCTGTGCCCCGGCCTTCAACGCCGCGGATGTCGGCGTTCTTGGGCCAGAACCGACGGCGCTGGAACGGGTAGGTGGGCAGCTCGAACCTGCGGCGCGGCTGATGGTGCAACGCGGCGAAGTCGGGTCGATGCCCGGCGACGTAGACCGCGGCCAGCGCTTCCGCCATCTGACGCAGATCGTCGTTGCCCTTGCGCAGGCAGGCGACAGCGCGCGGAGCGGCCGTGGATTCCGGCCACGCCTGCACCGCCGCACCGGTCAGCACCGGTTGCGGGCCGATCTCCATCAACACCGAGCAGCCCAGCTTCGCCACCGCTTGCACGCTTTCGGCGAACTGCACGGGTTGCCGTGAATGCCGCCGCCAGTATTGGGCGTCCAGCGGGGTTTCCGCGGTGAGGACCTCCCCGGTGCGGTTGCACACCAGCGGCAGGAACGGGACGCCGAATTCGAAGCCGTTCGCGTACGACTCGAATTCGTCGAGCACCGGCTCCAACAGCTCGGAGTGGAACGCGTGGCTGGTGTCCAGCCAGGTGCAGCGGATGCCCTCGTCGGTCAGCTTGGGGACGATCTGTTCCAGATCAGCGCCCGGACCCGACAGGACCGTGTTGGGACCGTTGTAGGCCGCGACGGAAATCCGCGGGAATTCCTCGGCCGCACGCTCCACCCGCCGGGGGTCGGTGAACACCGCCACCATCCGGCCGCCCTCGGGCAGGCTGCCGAACAGCCGGCCGCGTTCGGCCATCAACCGTGCCCCGTCCTCGAGGCTGAACACGCCGGCCACACATGCCGCCGCGTACTGGCCCACGCTGTGTCCGAGGACCACGTCGGGCTCGATGCCCCAGGACTGCCACAACCGGGCCAGGCCCATCTCGACGGCGAACAGAGCCGGCTGGGCAAAAGAGGTGTGCCCCAACGACTTCCCGGCGTTCACGCCGGCATCGCTGTCGGCTTCGAACATCACCTCGAGCAACGGACGCGGCAGCATGCCCTCGACGGCCTCCGCGCAGCGTGTCACCGTCTCCGCGAAAACCGGCTCGGCGTCGAACAATTCGCGCGCCATCCCCGGGTACTGGCTGCCCTGCCCGGTGAACAACCAGGCCGTCTTCGGCGGGTCACCGCACTCGCCACGCACCGCGCCGGGTTCCAGGCGGTTCTCCGCCAGGCCGGCCAGCAGCTCGCGCGCCCCCGCAACGGAATCCACCACGAGGGCGGCCCGGTGCTCGAAGTGCGAACGCCCGACGCCGGCGGTGTAGCACACATCGGCCAGGTCGGCGTCCGGATGCAGGTCCAGCCAGTTCGCGTAACTCTGCGCCAACGCCGTCAACGCCTCCGACGACCGCGCCGACAACGGCAGCACGCCGACCGATCCGCCCTTGGCAGCCGGCCCCGGCGCCGCGACCTCGGCCGGTGTCGGAGCTTCCTCGATGAGGACGTGCGCGTTCGTGCCGGAGAACCCGAACGAACTCGTTCCGGCGCGACGCGGCCGGCCATTGGCCCGCCACGGAATCGCCTTGTCCACCACGCGTACCGCCAGCGAGTCCCACGGAATGTTGGGCGACGGGTTCTCAAAGTGCAGGTTCTGCGGCAGCAGCCCGTTCTGCAGTGACAGCACGACCTTGATCAGGCCGGCGATCCCCGCCGCCGACTCCAGGTGGCCGATGTTGGTCTTCGCCGATCCGATCAGCAGCGGCCGGTCGGCGTCACGGCCGACGCCATAGGCGGCCGCGGCGGCCTGCACCTCGATCGGGTCACCCAGCGAGGTGCCCGTCCCGTGCGCTTCGAGGTAGTCGACATCGCCGCCGGTGAGACCGGCGCGAGCCAGCGTTGCGGCGATAAGCCGTTGCTGCGCACCGCCGTTCGGCACCGTCAGGCCGCTGGAAGCGCCGTCCTGGTTGACCGCGCTGCCGCGAATGACCGCGAGAACCTTGTCGCCGTCGCGCTCCGCGTCGCTGAGCCGCTTGAGCACCAGGACACCGCAGCCCTCACTGCGCGCATAGCCGTTCGCGGCGGCGTCGAAGGTCTTGCACCGGCCGTCGGCGGACAGCATCCTGGCGCGCGAGGTGGCCACGATGGAGGCCGGGCTGACCAAGACGTTCACGCCACCGGCTATCGCCATGTCGCAGTCACCGGAGTGCAGTGCCTGGCAGGCCTGGTGGACGGCCACCAGCGACGCGCTGCACGCCGTGTCGACCGCCATCGCCGGACCCTCCAGCCCGAGCGCGAACGCCACCCGGCCCGCGATGACGTTGAGCGCGTTGCCGGTGATGAAGTGGGCCTCGATGGTCTCCACCGAGTTGGCGTTCAGCAGTTGCGAGTACTCGTTGGCGGCCACGCCGACGAACACGCCACTTCGGCTGCCGCGCAACGACGCCGGCGAATACCCGGCGCGCTCCAGACCCTCCCAAGCGATCTCCAGCATCAACCGCTGCTGGGGATCCATCCACACGGCCTCGCGCGGGGAAATGTTGAAGAACTCGGGATCGAATCCGTCGATGCTTTCGAGGTATCCGCCGTAGCGGGTATAGATCTTGCCCGGCGCCTCGGGATCCGGGTCGTAATACTCGTCGACGTCGAAGCGGTCCTCGGGGATCTCCTTGATCGCATCGACAGCGCCGGACAACAAATCCCAGTAGGCCTCCGGATCGGGTGCGCCCGGGAAGCGGCAGGCGACCGAGACGATCGCGATCGGCTCGTCACTGCGGATCGGCGCCGCGACCGGTTGAACCGGCGCCGCGGCGGCGGCCGCCGGTGCGCCGATGCTGAGGACCTCGCCCAGCAGGAAGTCCGCCACGTCGACCAGGCGCGGGTAGTCCATCGCCAGGGTGGACGGCAGCTCCTTGCCCACGGACCGCTCGAGCCGGCGCCGAAGCTCCACGGCCATCAGCGAATCCATGCCGACGTCGAAGAATCCGGACTCGTCGCGGATCTCGGACGCGTCGATCCGGGTCACCTCCGCGACCACGTCGCGCAGGTAGTCGACGACGAGCTTCTTGCGCTGCTGCGCCGGAGCGGCGGTGAGTCGCTCGACCAGCTGAGTGGACCCCGACGCGCCCGCCGCGGGCGCGGATTCGGGCACCTCGCGCTGCAACTGCTCGAAGAGCGCCCGCTTGCCCGCGATCTGGTACAGCGGCAGGAAGCTGGCCCAGTCGATGCGGGCCACCACACCATGCGACGCGCCCTTGCCGGAAGACGCCAGCAGCTCGGCCATCCCCGCCAGCGCGTCGGCGGGCGACAAGGGCCGGACGCCGCGCTTGTCCAGTTCCGCGCGCGCGGCCTCGTCGGCCATGCCCGCGTTCGCCCAGGGGCCGAAGTTGACGCTGACGCCGGGGACACCCTGCTCACGCAGCCGCCACGTCAACCCGTCGAGGAAGGCGTTGGCGGCGCTGTAGGCGGTCTGGCCGCCGGCGCCCCACACCCCGGCGATCGAGGAGGTGCTCAGGAAGAAGTCCAGCTTCATCGCGGAATCGTTCAGGGCCGCTTCGCTCAAATTCCAAGCGCCCCAGACCTTTCCGGCGAACACCCGGTCCACCTCGGCGTCGTCCAGGGACTGCAGCGGCGTCGTGCTGATCTCGCCCGCGGCGTGCACGATGCCGGCCAACGGCGGCATTTCGGCCCGCACCGTCGACAACACGCGAGCCACGTCGTGCGGGTTGGACACGTCGGCCGCGACGGCGCGGATTTCGCAGCCGTTCTGCTCGCGGATCTCATCGATGCGCTTCTGCGCGGCCTCACTGGGCGCGCGCCGGCTGGTCAGCACCAGATGCCGGGCGCCCTGTGCGGCCAGGTATCCGGCGACCTCCAGTCCGATCGCCCCGAGTCCACCGGTGACCAGATAGCTCGCGTCGGGACGGATGGCCGGCGGTGTCGCGGTCGGCTGTCCCGCGCGCCGAGTCAGCCGCGGAACGTAGACCTCCTGATCCCGGATGGCGAATTGGTCTTCGCCCGCCGGCGCGGCGACCAGCTGGTCGATCAGCCGGGACCACTGGTCCGCACCGCCCGACGACAGGTCGGCCAGTCCGCCCCACAGGCGGGGGTGTTCCAGCGAGGCGGCGCGGCCGAAGCCCCACAGGCTGGATTGCGCCGGCGAGACCGTGTCCCCGTCGGTAACGCGCTGTGCGCCACGGGTTATCAGCCAGATGGGTGCGCGGAGCTCCGCGGCGGCCGCGGCGCAGAACAGTCGCCGCGTTCCGCTCAGAACCTGGTGCTGCATCCGCAGCAGCGACTGCGTCGACGGCGCGGTGTCCGAATTGACAGCCGCAAGAAGCAGGATGCGGGTCGTCGGCTCGTCCGTCACCGCGGACCGCAATGCGTCTTCGAGCTTCTTCTCGTCGGCATCGGAGGCCGGCAGGCCGAGGATCTTGTGCCGGTGCCCGCGGGCGGTCAGCGCGTCGGCCAAGGGCGCAACCGCCTCGGCTTCATCGGTGATGAGGAGCCAGGCAGATCCCTCGCCCTTGGCGGCGGCCGCGGCGGCAGACTTCTCCCAGCGGACCTCATAGCGGGAGTCCGTGATGGACTGGGCTTTGCGCTGCTGGTTGTGTTGTGCGGCAAACTGTTTCAGCACTTCGACAGTCTGGACGGTTTGTTGGTCGCCGGTTCCGCCGTCGAGCAGCCCGGCGAGTTCCTCGAACTTGCCGTCCTCCAGCAGCCGGACGGCCTCGGTGCGCGGGCCGTCGGCCTGGCTCGAGCGCTGCGTGGCGGACGCGGCGCCCTTCTGCTCGCGGAACCAGTACTGCCGATGCTGGAACCGGTAGGTGGGCAGGTCGACCTTGCGCGCCGGTCCCTGCAGAACGGCACCGAAGTCGGGCCGGTGCCCGGCGATGTAGGCGTTGGCGAGGGCCTCGGTGATCTGGCGGTGGTCGGCGACGTTCTTCCGCAGCGACGCGATCGCCCGCGGCGCGGTGGCCGGGTCGGGCCACGCCCGCATCGCGGCGGCGGTGAGCACCGGCTGCGGGCCGATTTCCAGCAGCATCGTGCAATGCAGGTCGGACAGCGTGCGCACACTCTTGGAGAATGCGACCGGCTGCCGCGCGTGGCGGCGCCAGTAGGCGCCGTCCAGTTGCGCGCTTCTGCCCAGGGCCGCGCCGGTGCGGTTGCACACCAATGTCTTTTGCGGCGCCCGGTACTCGAAGCGGTCCGCAAAGGCTTCGAATTCGTCGAGGACCGGATCCAGCAGCGCCGAGTGGAACGCGTGGCTGGTCTCGAGCCAGTCGCAGCGCACACCGTCGTCGCTGAGCTGGGCAACCGCCTTCTCCAGGTCCTCCCCCGGCCCGGACAGCACGGTGTTGGCGCCGTTGTAGGCGGCCACCGACAGGCTCGGGAACTGGTCGGTGAGGCTTTCCACCCGCTCGGGGGCGGCGAAGATCGCGGCCATCCGACCGCCGGCGGGCAGGCTGCCGAAGAGGCGGCCGCGCTCGGCCATCAGCCGCATCCCGTCCTCGAGGCTGAACACGCCGGCGACGCAGGCCGCCGAGTACTGGCCGACGCTGTGACCGATGACCACGTCGGGTTCGAAGCCCCACGACTGCCAGAGCCGGGCCAGGCCCAATTCCACCGCGAACAGGGCGGGCTGGGCGTAGGACGTCTGCCGCAGCGTCTCGTCACCGTCGGCGTCGAAAACGACGTCCAGCAACGGCTTTTCGAGCACGTCGGCGACCGCCGCCGCGCACTGTTTCATCGTCTCGGCGAACACCGGCTCGGTCTCGAACAGCTCCCGGGCCATGCCGGCGTACTGGCTACCTTGCCCGGTGAACAGCCACGCCGTCTTCGGCTTATCGGTGCACTCGCCGCGCAGCAGCGCCGGCGCGGGCCGGTCCTCGGCCAGCGCACCGAGTGCCTCGCCGGCGGACTCCGTCGAGTTCACCACCAGGGCGGCCCGGTGCTCGAGGTGCGAGCGCCCGTCTCCCGCGGTGAAGCACACGTCGGCCAGCGAGGCCTCCGGGTGGGCGGTCAGCCAGCCGCGGTACTCCTGCGCTAGCTGCACCAATGCCTCCGGGCTGCGCGCCGAGAGCGGCAACACGGAAAAGCGTCGGTCGTCGGAGGGCGCCGGCGCGCCAGCCGGGGAGCTGACCGGCTGGGGCGCTTCCTCGATGATGACGTGCGAGTTGGTCCCGGAGAACCCGAACGAACTGATGCCGGCGATGCGGGGCCGTCCGTCGCGCACCCAGGGGGTGGCCTTGTCGACGACCCGGACCGGAAGCTTGTCCCACGGGATGTGCGGGGACGGGTTCTGGAAGTGCAGGTGCTGGGGCAGTTCCTCGTTCTCCAGCGACAGCACGACCTTGATCAGGCCCGCGATCCCCGCGGCTGCCTCCAGGTGGCCGATGTTCGTTTTCACGGATCCGATCAGCAGCGGCCGGTCCTCGGGCCGCCCCTTGCCCAGCGCCGCAGCGGCCGCCTGGACTTCGATCGGGTCACCCAGCGATGTTCCGGTCCCGTGCGCCTCCAGGTATCCCACGTCGGCGGGTTCGACACCGGCGTGCTGCAGGGCATCGGCGATAACCCGTTGCTGGGCAACGCCGTTCGGCACCGTCAGACCACCCGATGCGCCATCCTGGTTGACCGCGCTGCCGCGGATCACGGCGCGGACCCGGTCACCGTCACGGATCGCGTCCTCGAGGCGCTTCACGACGATGACACCGACGCCCTCGCCGCGCACGTAGCCGTCGGCGGCGGCGTCGAAGGTCTTGCACTTGCCGTCCGGTGCCAGCATGTGCGCGTGGGAGAAGGTCATCGCGGTCTTCGCGCTCAGCAGCACGTTCGCGCCGCCGACCAGCGCCAGGTCGCACTCGCCGTAGCGCAACGCCTGGCACGCCTGATGCACGGCCACCAGCGAGGAGCTGCAGGCCGTGTCGACGGTGACCGCCGGACCCTGCAGTCCCAGCCCGTAACTGATCCGGCCGGCGCCTGCGGCCGACGACGTGCCGATGGCCACGTACGCCTCGATCTCGGCGTAACTCAGCTGTTCCGACACCAACCCGAGGTAGTCGTGGGTGCCCAGACCCATGAAGACACCGGTCCTGGAGCCCGCCAACGACGAGGGGGCGGTGCCGGAATGCTCCACCGCGCGCCACGCCGTCTCCAGCAGCATCCGGTGCTGCGGGTCGATCAGCATGGTCTCGCGCTTGGACAGCCCGAAGAACGGCGCGTCGAATCCCGTCGCGTCGTCGATGAAGCCCGCCCGGCGGGTCACGATCTTGCCGGGCGCGTCGGGGTCCGGGTCGAAGAACTCGTCGACGTCCCAGCGGTCCGCGGGCACCTCCGAGATGGCGTCCCGGCCTTCGCTCAGCACGTCCCAGAACTCGTTCGCGTCGCCCGCGCCCGGAACGCGCAGCGCATAGCCGACTATCGCGAAGCTCTCGACCTTGGTGCCGGTGGCGGGCAGACCCTGTTCTTGAAGGTCGGTCATTTCCGACCGCCCATCATCTCGAAAAAGCGGCAGCCATCATCAATCGGTTTGATGCTCAACCGGGTCTCCCCACCATTCACTAGACATAGGTGTAACAAGTTCCAAACCATACTTCCTGGGCGAGACGCCTGTCAGGGGAATGGAAAATTGGTACGCACACTGTGTTACTTCGTGCGTGACCTGCGGCAATGGTTGGGCTTCGCGGCGCTCGGTTGTCAGGCAGCTGCCAGCCTACCGAGGGCGCCGAGAAGCCTTCGACGCCCCTTGGTTCTGGGTGGTTTCGGGGGTCGGGACGCGCTGCTCGCGATCAGCCCACACGCCGCAATTGAGCGAAATCCTCCAGAAGATCGGCGGCGGTGGCGGCGCTTTTGGCGGGCTCGGTCATTTGGGCGGCTAGTTGTTGCGCACGGGCGACGTACTGGGGGGCGAGGATGGTCCGCAAATCCGCCACCAGCGATTTCTCGCTCGCCGTCGAAAAGCGCCGGGCGGTGCCCACCTTGAGGCGTCTGACCGCGGCGCCGTAGACCGCATGCACGAGGTCCCAGTAGAGGATCAATTGGGGAACTCCGGCACGCATGGCGATCGGTGTGGTGCTCGACCCGCCGTGGTGCACGACCGCGCGGCAGGCGGGAAAGACGGCCGGGAAATTCACCGCGCCCACCACCTTGATGCGGTCGGAATGCGCGACGGTGCTGAAGTCCGTTCCGGCGGCGCCGATCAGCGCCCGCTCGCCCAACTGCGCGCACGCCGCATCGATCATGGCGATGGTGTCGGCCGGGGATTCGACCGGGATGCTGCCGAAACCGAAGTAGATGGGCGGCGTTCCCGCGGCGATCCACGACGCGATGTCGTCATCGGAATCGGTCCCCAACCCCAGCGTCAGCGTGCCGACGAAGGGACGTTGCCGCTCGTAACGCTCCCATTCATGGGCCAGGCCGGGGAAGCACGCCTCGTCGTAGGCCTGGATCTCCAGCGATCCGCGTTCGGTGATGCGGCGTGGCGCGGAGCCCGCGGCCCGCGGGAGGCCCAGCTCGCGTCGCTGGGTGTCTTCCGCCTTCTTCATCCCGCGCCACGACACCCACCAGAACGCCGCGACTGCCCAACGGCGCAGCGGCGCCGGCAGGAATCGCAGGGTCTGGCGGTTGGGCCGCAGCGGGAAGTAGTGCAACGTCGCCAGCGGGATGCCGTAGTACTCCGCGACATTGGCGGCCGCGTCCTCGAAGTTGATGCCGGTGAAGATCAGGTCGGCCCCGTCGGCGAGCGATCGCAGCGTCGTGCTCATGTCCTGCCAGCCCTGGAACAGCGGCCCGGCGATGGCGAGCCGTTCCCTGGTCAGCTCCCCGATCCGCCACGGGTGGCTGAAGAAGCACGTCCAGAATTCGCGGTGGGAGTCCAGAATGGACCGCGCCTCGGGGCCGAAACCGACGGCCGGCACCCCGGCGGATTCGGTGAAGCCCACCAGGTCGGGCGGGACGGCCATGCAGACCTCGTGTCCGCGTCGCGCCAGCTCGCGGCCGACAGCGAGGTTCGGTTCGACATCGCCGCGACTCCCCCAGCTCGCCAGGACGAATTTCATCTCATCCGTTCTGCGGGTCACCCGCGCGGCTCTGGCCGATCTTGCCCAGGCCGGTGATCTCGACGCTGACCGACTTGCGCTGCCCGACGGCGCCGAGGATGAACAGGATGTCACCGATCGGTGCGCCCAACCAGAAGCGCCAGAACCGAGCGCGGAAGAACTGCCAGATATAGCTGCCGTCGCCGGCCAGCCAGTAGGCGGCGATCCAGAGCAAGTAGTACGTCACGCGCTTCCAGCGCGAGACGACCATCTCCAGATTCATCTGCATGATTTCCAGACCCCAGGTCCGGTATCGCCACTGCAGCTCGTACTTGTCCTGGAACTCGTAGAACGCCAGCATTTCGGCGTTGGTGACGAGGTATTCGTCGAAGACCAGAATCGATCCCTCGACGAAGTGGTCCTTGCAGGTCTCCAGCGCGTGCAGGCAACTCTCGTAGGTGTCCAGATCCATGTGGAAAAGGCTGATCGGGGTCCGCGGCCGCTCGGCCAGGAACGGGGCCAGGGTGTCGTAGGTGCTGCCCTTGACGAATTGCACCTTGCGGCCCAGCGCATCGGGGATGCCGTCGTGCAGGGTCACACCGGTGTCCCGCATGGAGCGCTGCGCAATCGGTTCCGACAGCGAGAAGGTGCCCTGCTTGAGGAGCATCTGGTCGTCGATCTGCCAGTCCTCGACGAGGCCCTCGAAGGTGTCGAAGCCGTACACCTGGCGCCCGGACGCCTCCGAGGTCAGCCTCGTGGACCAGCCGAGCCAGACGCCCAGATCCAGCAGCAGTTCATCGGCGTCCCCGTGGGTTGGCCGCGCGAGTTGCGAGGCTTCCTGCAGCAGCGGGTGGCCGGCGATCTTGCACCCCCGGATATCGGCGAGCGTGCGCGCGATGAACGCGCGGTAGGCCTCGTCGTAGACCCTGGTGTCGCGGGCGTATAAGCACGGGATGTAGCGGTCGCGATCCCGGTACGCCAGGCGCGCACACAGCAGTAGCACCAGCAGCCCGCCGAACACGGCGAGGAGGACCGGCGCGAAATAGCATGCCGTCGCCAGCAGCAGGACGATGCCGACGAGAATCGCTTGCCACACTCTATGGAGGGTCGTCCGGTCCACTTCTGGACTCGCCACCTTCGGACTGTGGACTACGCTCATCGGTTCACCTCCAGGCTCTCGGCCAGGCTCGGCCCTGCCGGGTCGGCACGGGATCTCCGGGTTTCGTCAGCTCGTGGGCGACCCGGGGAACCTTAGGCTTCCGAGCTTCCGGGGCTGACGTGATGATTCGCCAACATACCCAATGCGCTGAACAGGTGTGTGATAATTCCCCGGTTCGAACAACTCGTCCCTGTACCAGGCGATGGTGCGACCGGCCGACAGGGCGAGCGTGCTGCGGGGTCCCACAGAGGAATCGGAGGCGTCGGCTGTTGTCAACATCCGTGCTGATCACCGGCGGGGCCGGATTCATTGGGTCCGCGCTGGCGCGCCGCCTCGTCGAAGCCGGGTACGACGTCGCGGTGATGGACATCCTGCACCCGCAGGTGCATGGCGAACATGCGGCGATCGACCTGCCTGGGTCCGTGCGCCTGTTCACCGGCGACGTCACCCACGCCCCGGACTGCGATGCGGTGCTCCGGTTGTTCCAGCCTGACCAGATCGTGCATTTGGCCGCCGAGACGGGCACCGCACAGTCGCTGTCGGAGGCAACGCGCCACGGGTCGGTGAACGTGGTGGGGACGACCCAACTCGTGGATGCGCTGAGCCGTTCGGGACACGTGCCCACCCAGCTCGTCCTTGCGTCGTCGCGGGCGGTCTACGGCGAGGGCGCGTGGCAATGCGGCGACGCGGTGTTCTACCCGCAGCCGCGCAGCCACGCTCAGCTGGTGGCCGGCAGCTGGGATCCGCAAGGGCCCACGGACGATCGGGCGCAGCCGCTGCCGAGCAGCGCGGACCGAACCGAGCCGCGCCCGACCAACATCTACGCCGCGACCAAGCTCGCGCAGGAGCACATCCTGGCCGCGTGGGCCTCCGCGCATGACACCCGGCTGAGCGTGCTGCGCCTGCAGAATGTCTACGGGCCGGGCCAGTCGCTGACGAACTCGTACACCGGAATCGTCGCTCTGTTCGCGCGATTGGCCCGCGAGCGCCAGGCGCTGGACGTCTACGAGGACGGGCAGATCGTGCGCGACTTCGTCTTCATCGACGATGTCGTCTCGGCGCTGTTCGCCGCGATCGAAGCACCCGCGGCACGGCAGCGCTGCGTCGACATCGGGTCGGGCGTCCCGACCACCATCCACGATCTGGCCCGAACGGTTGCCGCCATCTGCGATGCGCCCGAACCCGTCGTCGTCGGAAAATTCCGCGACGGCGACGTGCGCGCGGCGAGGTGCGACATCGAGTCGGCCACCAAGGAACTCGGGTGGCGTCCCCGCTGGACGCTCGAGGAAGGCCTGCGCGCCCTGCTGGACTGGATCGGCGGACAGGCCGAGTTATCTTCCGGGCCCGGCGATCACACGAAGCTGACGGCCCTGGCGAAGTAGCGCCGACCGGATCAGCCGACGCGCGCGAATTCCTCGACGAGATCCGCGGCGGTGGCCACACTCTGCGCGGGTGTGGTCATCCGGGCGGCGAGCTCGCGGGCCGCGGTGCGGCATTGCGGGGATAGCACGGCGCGCAGGTCCGCGAGCAACGATTTCTCCGTGGTGGCCGAAAAGCGGCGTCCGGTGCCGACTTTCAGTCGTTTGACCCGGGCTCCCCAGAGACCCTGATCGGGCAGCGTCCAGAGGATCAGCGTGGGCAGTCCCGCGCGCAGGCCGGCGTTCGTGGTGCCGCAGCCACCATGGTGCACGAAGGCGCGGCAGTTGGGCAGGGCCGCCGCATAGTTCATCACGCCGACCACCTTGACGTGCTCGGAGTGCGGAATGTCGCTGTAGTCGGACCCGGCGGCACAAATCAACGCCCGCTCGCCCAGCTGCGCGCAGACTGAGCTGATCATGGCGAGCGTGTCGGCCGCGGATTCGACGCCCACGCTGCCGAATCCGAAGCAAATCGGCGGCGTGCCCGCGGCGATCCACGCCGCGACTTCTTCGTCGTTGTCGGTCGGCAACTCCATCGTCAGCGCGCCCACGAACGGCCGCCGGGGCGGGTGGTGCCCGTTCCATTGCGCCCATTCGGCGGCCAGTCCGGGGTAGCACACCTCGTCGAAGGCCTGGATTTCCAGCGATCCGCGTTCGGTGATCCGCCGCGGCCAGGGGCGCGTCGTCGCCGGCAAACCGAGTTCACCGCGCTGCGCGTCCTCGACTGCCTTTCCCCCGCGCCAGGCCACCCAGTCGAGCGTCCTTGTCGCGGCGCGCGCCAGTGGCGCCGGCAGGTACGGCAGGAGCCGGCCGTTGGCCCGCAGCGGGAAGATGTGCAGCGTCGCGAACGCAATGCCGCAGTACTCCGCGGCATTGAGCGCGTCGTCCTCGAAGTTCATCCCGGTGAGGAGCAGGTCGGCGCCGTTCGCCAGCGACGTCAGCGTCTTGCTGACCTCCGCCCGGCACTGGCTGAGCGGGGCCGAATATTCGGCCGACAGCCTGCCGAGTTCCCGGAGCTTCCAGGGAGTGGTGAACAGCCCCGCCCAGAAGTCGCGGTGCGGATCCAGGATCTCCGTCAACGCCGGGCCGTAGGCCACCGCCGTGGGTCCGGCCGCCTCGGTGAAGCTGACCATCTCGGGCGCGACGGCCATCTGCACATCATGCCCGCGGCGCACCAACTCGCGGCCGACAGTGACGTAGGGCTCGACCTCGCCGCGAGTTCCCCAGTTCGCCAGCACAAATTTCATTGGAGCCTTTCACTTCCCGTGGGGAATGGGAACGGCGGCCGGCACCCCGGCTCAGCCGCCCAGCAGCATAACCCGGCCCCCGGGCGGAATCGGCCTCGGCCTGCTCGACGTGTGTGTGATAATTCCTCGACTTCAAAGACCCGTCCCTTTTATCACGTCCTCTTTATTAGGTAGGTGACCGTGCGCCAGGCCGACAGCGTCAGCCCTACCGCGGAAGTGCAGCCCGCGCGCGTACAGAACAAGGAATTCCGGCCCGACATAGAAGGCTTGCGCGCCGTAGCGGTGGTGTCCGTGGTGCTATTTCACGCCGACATACCCGGCGTGGGCGGCGGGTTCGTCGGCGTGGACGTGTTCTTCGTCATCTCGGGCTTCCTGATCACCGGCCTGCTGTGGCGCGAGGTGAGCAGCAACGGAACCGTCGGACTGCGCCGCTTCTATGGGGCCCGGGCCCGTCGACTGCTGCCGGCGTCGGCCGTGGTTGGCATCGTGATCATGCTTGGCTCGGCTGCCATGTCACCCGTATTGCAGTCCCGCAGCGTCTTCATTGACGGTATAGCCAGCGCGTTGTACGTCGGCAACTACCGGTTCATTCTCCAAGGCGTCGACTACATGGCCAACGCCATGCCTTCACCGTTCCAGCACTTCTGGTCGTTGGCTGTCGAGGAGCAGTTCTACCTGGTGTGGCCGCCCTTGATCATCGGGACGGCATGGCTCATCGGGCGTGTGCGCCGGCATCAGTCCCAGGGCGTCTCCTCAGAGCGCCCCTATCTGCTGGTCCTAGCGCTGGTCGCCGCAGCATCGTTTGCAATGTCGCTGGTATTCACTCGCGTAGTACCTCCCATAGCGTTCTTTTCGCTGCCCACTCGGGCCTGGGAGTTGGCGGTCGGCGGCCTAGTGGCCCTCACCGTCAACCAGTGGCGCCGACTCTCGCGTCTACCCGCGACCATTGCGGGATGCGCCGGGCTGGGGGTGATCCTGCTGGCCTGCACTCGATTGGGCCAGGCCACACCCTATCCCGGTACCGCCGCACTATTGCCTGTACTGGGCTCCGCACTGGTAATTGGCGCGGGCTGCGCGATACCTGGTCAAGGAGTTGGACGCCTCCTAGCCGTGCGGCCGATGCGCGCGATCGGTCGGGTGTCCTACTCCTGGTATCTATGGCACTGGCCGTTGCTACAGGTAGTACCGCCGTCAACCAAAGGTCACTCCCTATCGCAGGCGCTGACAGCGGTCTTCGTGTCCTTGGGGCTGGCCGTGCTCACAGTGCGATTTATCGAGAACCCCTTGCGGTTTGCTGCCCCCCTGCGCCGGTCGGCTAACCGCAGTCTCGCTCTCGGCGGTGCCGCCACCGCGCTCGCGGTCTGTGTTGGCGTGGCACTGCTGCTATGGATGCCTGTCCCCGTCGGCCGCGGCCCGGCGGTTCCAACGCCGGCGATCACCTCGGCGGCTCCCCCCATGGGCTCCAACATCGAGGTCTACGACGCGGCGGTGCGGGGTGCGTTCGCACAGGTGCAGGCGGCAGTCGCGGCATCGGTCGACCAGAAAGCCGTCCCCTCGAATCTGAAACCGCCGTTTGCCGGCGTCGTGGCGGAATTCAAGGCTTTGCACTTAAATGGCTGCCTACGCGATCCATTCCAAAGCGGACAGCCGGAATGCGCGACAGCCGACACCGCCTCGACCACAACGGTCGCCCTGGTCGGCGACTCGAACGCTGCGATGTGGAATCCGGCGTTCCAGCAGATCGCAGCGCAGCGGCACTGGAGGCTGGAGACACTGACCAGAGCCGCCTGCCCGCTGCTAGACCTGTCCACGGTCAACCCCATCAATGGCCGGGAGTACACCGAGTGTGATCAGTGGCGCGGTCAGATCATCTCCCGGTTGCAGTCCGAGCACCCGCGGCTGGTCGTGCTCAGCATGACGCGGCGGTATGGTGGCGGCGGATCCTCGACACGTCTCACTTCATACGACCCGGCGTGGATCGCCAGCCTTAACCGCCTGGTGCAGCAGCTGCGCGGCACCGGCGCGAAGGTGCTGGTCCTCGGGCCGATCCCAGATCCGCAGTCACTGGTGCCAGACTGCCTGACCGGCCACCTCGACGACGCGACAGCCTGTTCTCCGCCGCGGTCGAAGGCGGTGAACGAAGCTGGCATCACGGCCGAGTGGGCCACCACCAAAGCAGCCGGCGGAGAATACGCCGATCTCACCGACCTGTTTTGCACAGCCGATCGCTGTGCGGTGATCGTGGGTAACATCTTGGTCTACATGGACGAGGCTCACGTAACGATTGAATACTCCCGGCTGCTGGCACCGGTAATCGAGCTTCTGGCCGACCGCACGTTCGCCGGTAGTTAACAGCGGCGGATCGTAGCTGGTCCTATACGACCCGGACCGCGCTCACCAAACAATCCAGTCACCCGACTTCCACAAAAAACCGGAGACTTCGGGTTGGCAACGTAAGCGCTCGTCGCGGGCAGGCGGGATTCCTCGGGCAAGCTCGCATGCCGCATGCCCTGCGCCGGCTGCGACTTGCTGCGAGGAATTGGTTTACACGGCCACGTTGGACAAATGCTGTTCGTATGTCTAATCCCCAGCGGGCCCTTCGAGGTACCACGGGTTGTCCCGCGCCCACTCGATCGTGCGGCGGATGCCTTCCTCGACGTCGACCTGAAGGCGCCACCCCAGCTCCCGCTGCGCCTTGGTCGAGTCGGGGATGCGACGCGGGATGTCCTCGTAGCGCAGGCCGTAGCGCGCGGCGGTGTCGACGGCTTCGGCGCAGGACACCCCCTCGACGTTCGCGATCTTGATCGCCAGGTCGACGGCCTCGCCGATGGTGGTCTCGGTCATGCTGCCGATGTTGAAGGCCTGACCGATCGCCGCGCTGCTCTCGGCCGCCAGCAGGGTGCCGGCGATGGCGTCGTCGACGTAGGTGAAGCACCGGGTCTGGTTGCCCGAGTCATACAGCAGCGGCTGGCGGCCGTTGAGGATCCGGTGGATGCTCTGCGAGATCACGAAGATCGGATTCTGCCGCGGGCCATACACATTGAAGTAGCGAACCACCGTCACGGGGAGCTGGTAGGCGGTGTGCATCGCGAAGACGAGGTGCTCGGCCATGGCCTTGCTGGTGCTGTAGCTCCAGCGGGCGGTCCTGGTCGAACCGAGGACGCGGTCGTCGTCCTCGGCCCACGGCGGGTTGGGGTTTTTGCCGAACACCTCGGACGTGCTGGCGAACACCACGCGGGTGCCGTGCCGCTGGCTGAGCTCCAGCACGTTGCGGGTGCCGATCACGTTGACGTCGAGGACCCGCAGCGGATCCTGCATGTAGTTCTTGACACCGACGACCGCGGCGAGGTGGAAGACCGTGTCGACGCCGGGGGTCAGGGCCTGTTCGAGTGCGGCGAGATCGGTGACGTCGCCTTGCACGAACCGGAAGTTGGTATGCCGGTCGAAGTCGATGCTGGTGTCGCGGGTGTTCTTGGCGTAGTCGAACACCGTGACCGAGTCGCCGCGGTCCAGCAGCGTGGAGACCAAATGCGTTCCGATCAACCCATAGCCGCCCGTCACGACGACATTAGCCATATTCGCTCTTTCGTTTCGGTGTGAAGGGTTGTGAAGGGGTTCCGTTGGGCCTGCCCGGCGGGGCTA
This sequence comes from uncultured Actinomycetota bacterium, assembly GCA_963758775.1. GTDB lineage: Bacteria > Actinomycetota > Actinomycetes > Mycobacteriales > Mycobacteriaceae > Mycobacterium. Next base: position 291,825 of record CAVWWU010000002.1, on the reverse strand, counting down.
GCGACCAATCCCCTTATATACGAAGCCGGCGGCACGCGCCGCGGCCGGGTCGAAGCTGTTCCTTCCGTCGAGGAACACGCAGCCGGTTGCCGTCAGCTCCGCGAGCCGGGTCAGCGGGATCTGGTGGAACTCCCGGTGCCCGGCGAGAACCACCAGCGCGTCGGCGTCCTTGACGGCCGACTCGATGTCCGCGGTCAGCGGGACCTTGGTGACCGTGGGCGCCTCCTCCTCCGGCACCCAAGGGTCATGGATCGAAAGCTCGCAGCCGGACTCCTCGAGCAGGGCCACCACGTACTTGGTGGGCGTGAGTCGGCAGTCGCCGGTGTTGTTCTTGAACGCGATGCCCAGCACCGCGATCTTGCTGGTCTCGATCGCCTTGCCCTGATCGCCGAGAAGCTGCGTGAGCAGCCCGTAGGTATAGGCGGGCATCGTGTCGTTGACCGTCCTCGACGTGCGTGGGATGCCCAGCTCCAGCCCCAGCGTCTGTCCGAGGTGGTTGACGAACCACGGATCCTTGGTCAGGCAGTAGCCGCCGACGCCCATGCTCGGGCGCAGGATGTTCACGTTGTGGGTGCCCTTCGGCATCGAGTTGGCCGCGTCGATCACCTGCAGCACGTCCATGTTCAGCCGGTCGCACACCTTGGCCAGTTCGTTGGCCACCGCGATGTTCAGGTCGATCCAGAGGTTGTCGGCGAGCTTGACCATCTCGGACGTCCGCGGGTCTTCGACGACGATGGACTCGACGCCCAGGGCGTGCCGCCACAGCATGGAGCAGGCGCGGGCGCTGCGCTCGTCGACGGCCCCCACGACCACGGGTATCGACGTCAGCTCCCGGATGGCCTGTCCCTCGGCGAGCCGCTCGGGGCAGAACGCCAACCCGAAGTCGACTCCGGCCCGCAGCCCCGACGCCTCTTCGAGGATCGGCTGAACGATCTTTTCGGTGGTGTCGGGTGGCACCGTGCTCTTGAGGATGACGAGGTGCCCGCGGTGCAGGTGCTCCCCCACGGCGCGCGCCGCCGCTTTGATGTCGTCGACGATGGGCTCGTAGTCCGGGCCGAGCGGCGTCCCGACGGTGACGATGACGAAGTCGTTGTCGGCGACGGCGCCGAAATCGGTGGTGGCGCGAAGCCTCCCGACCCGCACGTTGTCCGCCACGAGCTCACCGAGCCCCGGCTCGGGGACGGTGGTCTTGCCCAGGTTGATCTCGTCGACGACGGTCTGTCGCACGTCGATCCCGGTCACCGGCCAGCCGCGGTCGGCCAGCACGGCACCGATCACGGTGCCGATGTAGCCGAAGCCCACCACGGCGATGCCCGACCGCATGCCGCGGACCAGGAGGTCGATCTCAGCGTCGCTACGTCCGAACACGCCTTCAGCCATCGCGGAACAAAGCCCTTCAGTCCCCCGACTGCGTTCTGTTCGAAAGCGGCGACCTCCCAACCCCCGCTAACCCGTTCGGCAGTTTAATAGACATGTGTGCATCGCCGACCTGGAATCCAGAAGTTCGGGCAGCCACCCTAAATTTCGATTCGTACCGCGCGACCAAGGCAGTGACCGCTGCTAAGGTCGCCGCTATGGACCTGTTCGTGCGCGAATCCGGTCCGGTCGGTGCCGCCACAATCGTGTTCCTGCACGGCGCCTATACCAGCGGCTGGTACTGGGAGCCGGTGGTCGAACGCGTGCAGCAGCAATACCGCTGCCTGGTCCCCGATCTGCCGCACTACGGCAAGAGCTTCGAGCTCGGGCCCTTCGAGATGGGCCGGGCAGCCGCCGCGGTGGCAGAGCTGATCCGCTCCCGGTCAGACACCGGCCGGGCGCACGTTGTGGGTTTGTCCCTCGGGGGCCAGGTCGGGGTGCAGTTGTTGGCCAGCGAGCCCAAACTCGTCGATCGGGCGGTGCTGTGCGGGACGGCCCTCAACAGGTTGCCGTTCGTGCCGTTGACCCGCCGCCTGATGGCGCTGCCCGCCCACAGCTCGATCTACCGCCGAATGGTCGGCCGCTACCGGAATCTTTGGCATGCGCTGGTTCCCGCGGCCCACCTCGATGACTACCGCGAGGACGTCCGCCTCATCACCAGCGGACAGTTGCCCTACGTCACCAAGGCATCCGCGGGCTTCACGCTTCCCGAAGGGCTCGACCAATCGGATTCGCCCGCACTGTTCGTCGCAGGCGGCAAGGAGATGCCGTTCACGCGCCGCTGGGCCGCGGCGCTCGCGGAGCAAATGCCCAACGGAATCGTCAGGGTCGCCACCGGTTTGCCCCATGAATGGCCCGTCCGGTATCCGGACCTGTTCGCGCGCACCCTGGACGGATGGTTCAGCGGCGGTACTCTGCCGCCTGAGCTCGCCGTGCCGAAGTCGCGCCGTCGCTGATCGCGCTCATTCCTTGCGCCAGAGCGCGCCACACGCGTCGATGTCAACGATCTCCGCGGATATCCCGTGCTTCGCGCGGTATTCCGTGACGGCGTCCCGGCAACCCTTGAGCACGTAGTCGTCGATGATGCAGAAACCGCCCGGAGACAGACGCGGGTAGAGCGCGTCGAGCGCTTCCAGCGTGGACTCATAGAGGTCGCCGTCAAGCCTCAACAAAGCGATGCGATCAATCGGGGCATCGGGCAGCGTGTCTTTGAACCAGCCCGGAAGAAAGCGGACCCGGTCATCGAGCAAACCGTAGCGCTGGAAATTTGCCCTGACTTCCGTTTCCGGCACCGCGAGTATGCCCGCATAGATCTCCGGCATAAGCAATTTATTCACTTTAGCGAGCAGGCCATTGGGTTCGTTTGCGGCGTCCGGCAGCGGCACGCCCTCGAACGAATCGGCCAGCCAGACGGATCGCTTCTCGTCCTCGTAGGCCGACAGGACCGCGCGCATCAGGATTGCGGCCCCGCCGCGCCACACTCCGCATTCGACCAGATCACCGGGGATGTCGTCGGCCAGCACAGTCTCGACGCATTGCTGCAGACTGGTGAGTCGCTGCATGCCGATCATCGTCTCGGCTTCCGCGGGCCAGTCCAGACCCAGGTCCCGCTTGCGCTGACCGAACGGGTTGATACGCATAACGATAGGGGCAAGAGCGCCATAGCCTTTCACGAGCAGGCGGCGCCGCAGTGACCACTCGGCGGGCATTCGCTCGCGCATCCCGTATCTGGTGAGTTGGCGCCGAATCCCGTCGAGGTACTCAGATCTGGCGTCGCGATCGGTCACGGTCAAAAGTGCTCCTAGCGTGCATGCCGGTTCTCCCGCCGATGAGTCGGAACGAGGGGGTTTCTGACTTCGCGATAGCGGTTCGCGTTCGATTAGCTAGCTGTGTCGGGATCCTGGCTCGGTTGATTCTGCCGTTGCCGGCGTGGAAAGACAAACAGCGATTGTTTGCCCATGGCCTATTCGAGACGGGTGTCAAGCCGGGCATCATGTTATTGACAGTCCTGCAGGTTCGCTGGATTTTCGCCCCCTGCTACGATCGCGATTTCCCCGGGACCGGGAAATGCCTTTGAACACCATCCGCTGAGGAGCTCGATTGGCTGACGGCGATCTGAGCGCGCACGAGGCCGAGCGCGTGCTGTGGGACGTGATCGTCGTGGGCACGGGCATGGGCGGCGGGATGCTGGGCCACTCGCTGGCTCGCGCGGGCCGCAATGTCTTGTTCGTCGAAAAGGGGCGCTCGACGCTGCCCGGGACGCCCGGCACGATTCGCGCCGCCCTTCCCGAGCAGGCGGAGCCGCTGGCATACCGTTCCCCGGAAGCCTTTTACGACGCGCTGGCCCGAGCCGGGCGCAGCACCGACGAGATCGAAGACACCAGCGGGCGCTTCCCGAAGCGCTACGTGCCGTTCATCGGTAGCGGCACGGGCGGCTCCTCGGCCCTGTACGGCATGGTGTGCGAGCGATTCTTCGTCCGCGATTTCACGCCCCGGCAAAACTTCCGCGACCCCGGCGATTCCACCGTGCCGGAGGCCTGGCCGGTCACCTATGAGCAGATGAGTCCGTGGTACGGCGAGGCCGAGAAGCTGCTCGGGGTTCGTGGCCAGCCCGATCCCCTGCGACCCGAGGCCGCCGAGGTGGACCTGCCCCCGGCGCCACCGTTCTCGGTGGACAACCAACCGCTGGTCAACTACCTGACGGGTCGCGGCCTGCACCCCTACCACCTGCCAATGGCGTGCGAGTACACCGAGGGCTGCGCCACCTGCCAGACATATCTCTGCGACCGCTCGTGCAAGAACGACGCCGCCCGCAACGGCGTGCTGCCCGCTGTCGCCGAGCACGGGGCGCAGCTGCTGACCGACTGCCGGGTGGTGCGGCTGGAGGCGGATCGCACCGAGGTGCGCCACGTGCTGGCCGAGCATCGCTCCGGCATGCTGGCGCTGAAGGCCAAGGTGGTGGTGCTGGCCGCCGGCGCGCTGGCCACCCCGGTGCTGTTGCTCAACTCCAAATCGGGTGACTGGCCGGCCGGACTGGCCAACGGCTCCGACTACGTAGGCCGGAACTTCATGCGCCATCTGCTCGAGCCGGTCGAGGTCTGGCTCAACCCCGGACGCAAGATCACGGCCGCGAACAAGGAAATCGGGCTCAACGACTTCTATTTCTGGGAGGGACAGAAATACGGCACCGTGCAGTCATTCGGCGAGATACCGCCCATGGAATGGCTGACCAATCGCCCGGGTGGGCGCGCAAACGCGCTGCGGGCGATGAGCCCGGCGGTCCGCCGGATCTATCAGCGGTTCGCCACCGGCGGGCTGGTGCTGGCCGCGATCATGGAAGACCTGCCATATCTGGACAACCGCATCCTGCCCAGTGAACGGCCCGGCACGGACGGCCGCCAACGAATGCGACTTCGATATCGTCTGCACCCCAGTGAGATTGAGCGCCGCACAGCATTTTTGCGGCAGCTGAACGAGCTATTCAAGCCGTTTCGCAAACTCAGCCTGGGCAGCGGCAAGGACAACGCGAACCTGGGCCACGTCTGCGGCACGTGCCGGTTCGGCACCGATCCCAAAACCAGCGTGCTGGATCCCCAGAACCGGGCGCACGAAGTGGCCAACCTCTACGTGGTGGACACCTCGTTCTTCCCGTCTAGCGCCGGTTTGAACCCCAGCTTGACGGTCGCGGCCAACGCGCTTCGAGTCGCTGCGCACGTCAACCAGGCGCACTACTCCCGCTAACTTAGTCGAATCGCGTCCGCCCGGCTGTCCGCGCGACACACCGCTTGCTCTCTGAAGTGCCAACCGGGCGAACGGGCTGACGGTGAGCTGGCTCCGGGCGGGAGGCCAGCGACACGAATAAATCGCATCGAGACGGGCCATGTTCTCGACGATGTCTTCAGGCTGTGCCCTACCCGGTCCGCCGGCCTGCACGTTTACAGCGAAAAGATCAAGTTGACACTCGTAGCGGAACCCGTTGCCGTCATAGTCCGTCGTTACCGCCAGCGCCGTGAATAGCGTTTCCGATTCCGTTGGTGGACGCGGTACCACCGAGCCCACCGGCACCACCGGAGGTGCCGTTCCCGCCATTCCCTCCATTGCCGCCGGTGGCGTTAGCCGACGAGAAGCTGGAGGTGATTACCGCGCCGCCACCAGCCCCACCGGCGCCACCCCCGCCGCTGCTGCCGCTGCCACCGTCGCCGCCCGCGCCGCCCGTGACGGCACCGGTTCCCGCCGTGCCGGACCCACCACCCAACCCGCCGAAACCACCGAAAGTGCCGTTCCCCCCGCTCCCACCCTTCCCGCCGACGGCCGTAGCCGTAGAGGAGCTGGTGACGATAGTCGCCTGGCCACCAGCCCCACCGGCGCCACCCACGCCGCCGGTTCCGCTGGCTCCAGCCCCACCGGCGCCACCGATGGCGTTCCCGATTCCGCCACTCGTCCCACTACCACCCACGCCGCCATTGCCGCCGTTAAAGCCACTCCCGCCAGCGCCAGCAGCACCACCAGTCGCGCTCCCACTGCCGAAACCGGTCACCGTACCGCCGTTACCACCGGCCCCCCCAGTGCCGGCGGCGCCGGTCTCGGCGCCGCCCGCCCCGCCAGCGCCGCCCACGGCGTTGACCATGGATTGGCTAGAGGACAGTGCCGCGGCGCCACCAGCACCTCCGGCCCCACCGGTGCCGACGCTGCCGGTGCCGGTGCCACCGGCTCCGCCCGCGCCAGCCGCGACGGTTCCCGTTCCGACCGTGCCGGCTAAACCACCGGCCCCACCGTCACCACCGAAGGTGCCGCTGCCGCCGGCCCCACCATTGCCGGCGGTGGCACCAGCCGAAGACGAACTGTTATAGATATTCGCCCAGCCACCAGCACCGCCCGCGCCACCGGCACCACCGAGGGTGTCGCCGCCGGCATTCCCGCCGTTACCTCCGGCGCCAGCCGTTACGCTTCCTATTCCGGCCGTGTTGGCTAAACCACCCGCCCCACCGCTACCACCGAAGATCCCGTTGCCGCCAGCTCCACCATGGCCGCCGACGGCGGCAGCCGAAGAGGAACCGTTATAGATAATTGCACCGCCGCCGGCCCCTCCGGCGCCACCGATGGTGCTGGTGGCGCTACCGCCATTGCCGCCCGCGCCGGCCGTGACGTCGCCCGTCCCGGCCGTGGCCGCGAGGCCCCCGGTCCCACCCGCACCAGCGATGGCGCCGTTCCCGCCGTTGCCCCCATTGCCGGACACGCCAGCAGCCAGAGAGGCGCTGTTATTTTCGACCGCGCCACCACCGGCCCCACCAGCACCGCCAGAAGCGGTAGGGCCGCCGTTCCCACCGTTTCCACCCGCACCGCCGGTGAGGGTTCCCGTGCCGCCAGTGATCGCGTCACCACCCGCCCCACCGGCACCACCCGCGCCGCCGGTGCTATTGGCTCCGTCTCCACCGGCAGCACCGATGGCGTTTCCGCTTCCGTAAGTCACACCACCACCACCACCGCCGCCATTGCCGCCGTTAAAACCGGTCGCGCCATTGCCGGCGATACCGCCGGTGGCGCTTCCGCCCCCGTAGTTATAAGCCGTACCGCCGTTCCCGCCCGCCCCTCCGGTGCCACCGGCGCCGGTCGCGGCGCCGCCAGCTCCGCCGCTGCCGCCCACGGCGTTAACCGTGGAGTGGCTAGATTTGACTTCTGCGATCCCACCCGCACCACCGGCACCGCCGGCGCCCAGACTGCCGGTGCCACCGGCGCCGCCCGCTCCGGCCGTGACGGTTCCAGTTCCGGCCGTAGCAGCTAAACCTCCGGCCCCACCGGCACCACCGAGCGCGCCGTTCCCGCCATTCCCACCATTGCCGGCGACAACCGCAATCGATTTGGTACTGCTAGAGACAAGCGCAGCACCGCCGTTGCCGCCTTTGCCGCCGCTACCGGCGCCGGCGGCGTTGCCGCCGTCGCCGCCATTGCCACCGTGCGGTTGTGCAATGCCGCCAGTGCCGCCGTTGCCGCCGTTGCCGTTGCCGGTAGCGTCGCCGCCGTTACCCGCATTACCGGCCACACCAGACCCGATGGCGCTCCCGCCGTTGCCGCCGTTACCGCCGTTACCGCTGTCAACGCCGGTACCACCGGCGCCACCGTTGCCGGCGTTCCCGCTGTGGCTGAAGAACTTCCCGCCACCGCCACCACCACCGCCGTTGCCGCCGTTCTGGCCGTTGCCGCCATTAACGCCCGAAACGCCGTTCGCGCCGGACCCGCCGTTGCCGCCGTTGCCGCCGCTGCCCCAGAGCCGTCCGCCCTCGCCGCCGTTACCGCCATTCGCACCGGTCCCGGCCGCGCCGTTGGCGCCATTGGCGCCATTACCGAGCAGCGCGCGTCCGGTGAACTTCAACCACGGCGATATCCAGGTGCCGACATTCGTCCAGTCGGCGGGGTTCAGGATGAGCTCCAGACGAGCCAAGATGTTCGACGGGTTGAAGGCCGCCGTGTTGGCCGCCTCCGCGGCCGCATAAGAGCTCCCACCCGAACTCAGGGCCTGCGCGAATGCGCTGTGGAAGTGCCCCGCCACCGAGCTCAGCGCCTGAAAGTCGGCGCCGTAGCTGCCGAATAACTTCGCGATCGCCTCGGACACCTCGTCCTGGGCCGCGGCGACCATCGACGTCGTCGAGGGCGCCGCCGCCGCATAGACCGACTTGATCGTCTCCTGGAGGTTGGCCAGATCCGATGACGCGCTGGCCAGCGCTCCCGAGCTTGCGATCACATAGGAAGACATATGGGTTCCAACCCCCCGAGGAGACTACGAGTGATTCAGTCGTACGCTACGCGTGCCTAATTGGGTTTGAGGTCCGATTCCGAAAAGCTTGGCCGCCTCGAACGACACGCATGTGTTACTGGTGCGACTGTAGCGACTCGAGGTGCCAGGGATATCGGTTCACGCGGGCTCGCGGAGGGGGAGGCCGGCGGCGCGATAGATCGCGTCGATGACGGACATGTTCTTGACGGCCTCGTCCGCACCTGTCGTTATCGGTTCGCCGCGCAGCACGGCGCCGGCGAAGGCATCCAGCTGATAGGCGTAGGAGGTGCGCCGCGGGAAGCGCTCCACGCGTTTTCCGTCGGCCGACCGGACCGAGAGCTGACGGAAAGGTGTCACACGCAGCTCGCCGCGGTCGCCGACCACCTTGGCGCTGAACCGCAGCAGGTGCGTCGACCAGATCGAGCAGCGGATCCGGCCGGTGTGCCCGTCGGCGAACCGCAGCTCGGCCGTCATCGACCGGTCCAGGTGCTGCCCGCGGAGCTTGGCCTGAGCCGAAACGACTTCCGGGGTCGAACCACCGAAGGTGCGGACCATGTCGGCCGCATAGCATCCGACGTCCATGGTCGCGCCGCCGCCGAGGGCGTAGTTGTAGCGGATGTCGGAGGTCTTCGGCACCGGGAAGCACGCCGCCGACTCCACGTGCTCGAGCTTGCCCAGTTCTCCCGAGGCGATGATTTGCTCGACGCGCAGCGTGCTCGGCAGGTAGCGGTAGTGGAATCCCTCCATCGCGACCAGGCCAGACTTGGCCGCCAGCTCGGCGATCTCGCGGGCCTCGGCGGCATTGGCCGTGAACGGCTTTTCGCACAGCACGTGCTTGCCGGCGTTCAGCGCAGCCCGGGTCCACTTGCCGTGCAAGGCGATTGGCAGCGGGTTGTAGACCGCATCGATGTCCGGATCGGCGAGCAGCGCCTCGTAGCTGTCGTGCACCCGGGCGACGCCGTGTTTGGCGGCAAACTCGCGGGCGCGGGACGCATCGCGTGCGGCCACCGCCGCGACCACGACCTCGGCATTGTCCCGAGCCGGTTTGATCACCGCAGGCGGTGCGACGCGGGCTGCTCCTAGGATGCCGACCCGTAGGGGGGTCTCGGGTCCAGACACGGACGGGATGCTAACACCTGCGCTGAGGTCGACCGGCGAGATCGGTCAAGACTCCTTCAGCGCGGTCGGGGCTTTAATGGCACGGTATTTGGCGAATCGGCACGCCGGGGTTTGGCGCTATTGCTAACGTGAGCCGCGCCATGGCCGCACCAATGTTTTCGATCATCGTCCCCACGTTCAACGTCGCGGCGACCTTGCACGCCTGCCTCGACAGCATCATCAAACAGACCTGCAATGACTATGAAGTAGTCATCGTCGACGGCGCCTCGACGGACAACACCGTCGACATTGCGAATAGCTATTCCTCCACGCTCGGTACGCGCCTGGTCATCCACAGCGGTCCCGACAAAGGTATCTACGACGCCATGAACCACGGTGTCGCGATGGCCACCGGGTCGTGGCTGCTCTTCCTGGGCGCCGACGACACCCTGCACCAGTCCGACACCTTGGCCCGGGTGCGCGACTTCATCGGTGACCATGAGCCCAGCGACCTGGTCTACGGCGAAGTGATCCGGCTGTCCAGCGGGTCTCGCTTCGGCGGCGAATTCGACCTTGACCGTCTGCTCTTCGGGGCGTGCATGTGCCACCAGTCGATCTTTTACCGCCGCGAGCTTTTCGCCGGCATCGGTCCCTACAATTTGCGCTACCCCGTCTGCGCGGACTGGGATTTCAATATCCGCTGCTTCTCCAACCCGGCGCTCGCGATCCACTTCATGGACATCGTCATCGCAAACTGGAACGACGTCGACGGGTTCGGTCAGCAGGTGGTGGACAAGGAGTTCAAAAAGCGGCTGCCAAAGCATTTCGTGATATCGGCCCGGCAAGTACTCGGCCGAATCCGGATGACCTTGAGCCAAAAGGAAACCCGGCAAGCGGCGTGGACCGTGGTGCGGCAGATGCCGTATGTGGCGTATCAAGCGCGCAAAGCCAAATCGAAGTCCGGTCAGCACTCCTAGCGCCCAGAGTCGTGCACGATCCAAGTACACCGAGAGTGAGGAACTCGATTTGGCTGACGGCGAACTGAGTCCGCGCGAGGCCGAACGTGTGCTCTGGGACGTGATCGTCGTGGGCACCGGCATGGGGGGTGGGATGCTGGGCTACTCGCTGGCCCGCGCGGGCCGGCGGGTGCTATTCGTCGAAAAGGGCCGCTCGACGCTGCCCGGAACGGCCGGAACGATTCGCTCGGCAATTCCCGAACTGGCCGAACCGCTGGCGGCCCGTTCGGCAGCGACGTACTTCGATGCCTTGGCCCGCGCCGGACGCAGCACCGACGAGATCGAAGACATCAGCGGGCGCGTGCCAAAGCGGTTCGTGCCGTTCATCGGCGCCGGCACCGGCGGGTCCTCGGCTCTGTACGGCATGGTGTGCGAACGATTCTTCGTCCAGGATTTCACCCCCCGCCAAAACTTCCGCGCCCCCGGCGATTCCACCGTGCCCGAGGCCTGGCCGGTCACGTACGAACAGATGAGCCCGTGGTACGCCGAGGCCGAAAAACGGCTCGGCGTGCGCGGCGCTCGCGATCCACTGCGCCCGGAAGCCGCCCACGTCAAACTGCCTGCCGCGCCGCCGTTTTCGGCCGATAACCAGCCACTGGTCGACCACCTGGCGAAGCGCGGACTGCACCCCTATCACCTGCCGATGGCCTGTGATTACACCGACGGGTGTCCGACGTGCCAGGCCCATCTGTGTGCGCGGTCGTGCAAGAACGACGCCGGCCGCAATGGCGTACTGCCCGCCGTGACCGAACACGGCGCCCACCTGCTCGACGAATGCCGGGTGCTGCGCCTCGAGGCCGACGGCACCCAGGTCCAGCAGGTAATCGCCCAGCGCCACTCCGACATGCTGGCGCTCAAAGCCAAGGTGGTGGTGCTGGCCGCCGGTGCGCTGGCCACCCCGGTGCTGCTGCTCAACTCCCGCTCCGGGCAGTGGCCGCGCGGACTGGCCAACGGCTCCGATCTCGTGGGACGCAACCTGATGCGCCATCTGATGGACTGGATCGAACTCTGGACGGAACCCGGCTGCCACATCACATCCGAAAACAAGGAAATCGGGCTCAACGACTTCTATTTCTGGGAGGGGCAGAAATACGGCACCTTGCAGTCGGCCGGCGCAATGGCGAATTTGGCATCCATGGACATGTTCACCAACCAGCCCGGCTGGCAGTCGAAGGTGCTGCGCATGATCAGTCCGGCGGTGCGGCCGATCTACGATCGCTTCTTCAACGGTGGGCTGGTGCTGGCCCCGATGTTGGAAGACCTGCCGTACCTGGACAACCGCGTCCTGCCCAGCGACAAGCCCGCCGCGGACGACCGGCAACGGGTGCGGCTGCAATATCGCTTGCACGCCAATGAGATCGAACGCCGCAAGGTGTTCATCCGGCAGATAAAAGAGGTGTTGAAGCCGTTTCGCACGCTCACACTGCGGACCGGGGCGAACAACTCGACCCTGGGCCATGTCTGCGGCACGTGCCGCTTCGGTACCGATCCCAAAACCAGCGTGCTGGACGCCAACAACCGGGCGCACGAAGTGGACAACCTCTACGTGGTGGACGCCTCCTTCTTTCCGTCCAGTGCCGGCTTGAATCCGAGTTTGACGGTCGCGGCCAACGCGTTACGGGTGGCCGCTCATGTCAACGAGGCGCATTTCCCCACCTGACCACCCGTTCACGTAATGCCCGCCGTCGCCGTTGTGGCAGAGTGATACGACCACAATGAGATATCGGAACGTTGTGACTAGCAATTCATCTGTGGAAGTAGGAATTCAGTGAAGCGAGCGCTGATACTTGGGATCACCGGACAGGACGGCTCCTACCTTGCCGAACTGCTGCTGAGTAAAGGCTATGAAGTCCACGGGCTGATCCGTCGGGCCTCGACGTTCAATACCTCGCGCATCGATCACCTCTATGTCGATCCCCACCAAACGGACGCGCGGCTGTTTTTGCATTACGGCGACCTGACCGACGGGACCCGTTTGGTCACCCTGCTGAGCACCATCGATCCCGACGAGGTGTACAACCTCGCGGCGCAGTCGCATGTGCGCGTGAGCTTTGACGAGCCGGTCCACACCGGCGACACGACCGGCATGGGATCGATCCGGCTGCTCGAGGCCGTCCGCCTTTCCAAGATCGGCTGCCGCTTTTATCAGGCGTCCTCGTCGGAGATGTTCGGCGCGTCTCCGCCCCCGCAGAACGAGCAGACACCGTTCTATCCGCGCTCGCCGTACGGCGCCGCGAAGGTCTACTCGTATTGGGCGACGCGCAACTACCGCGAGGCGTATGGCTTGTACGCGGTCAACGGAATCTTGTTCAATCACGAATCACCGCGGCGCGGTGAAACTTTCGTGACCCGAAAGATCACCCGGGCCGTGGCGCGCATCAAGGCTGGCGTCCAATCGGAGCTCTACATGGGCAACCTCGACGCCGTCCGCGACTGGGGCTATGCGCCCGAGTATGTCGAGGGGATGTGGCGGATGCTGCAGGCTCCCGAGCCCGAGGACTTCGTTCTGGCGACCGGGCTCGGTTACACCGTGCGCGAATTCGCGCAGACCGCATTCGAGCATGCCGGGCTCGACTGGCAGAAGCATGTGAAATTCGACGAGCGCTATCTGCGCCCCACCGAGGTGGACGCCCTGATAGGCGACGCGAGCAAGGCCGCGCAAAAGCTCGGCTGGAAAGCCGCCGTGCACACCGCCGAACTGGCGCGGATCATGGTCGACGCGGACATCGCCGCGCTGGAGTGCGACGGCACGCCGTGGATCGACAAGCCGGCGCTGCCCGGCTGGAGCTGAGCACAAGGATGGACACGCCCATCGGGGTTCTCGACCGCGCGGCTCCGGTGTATATCGCCGGACATCGCGGGCTGGCCGGCTCCGCTCTGTTGCGCAGGTTTCAGGCCGAGGGATTCACCAATCTTGTTGTGCGGTCGCACAATGAGCTCGACCTGAAGGATCGGGCCGCGACGTTCGACTTCGTGATGGATGCCCGGCCTCAGGTCATCATCGACGCCGCGGCCCGGGTCGGCGGCATCCTGGCCAACAACACCTACCCCGTCGATTTCCTGTCCGAGAACCTCCAGATCCAAGTCAACCTGCTCGACGCCGCGGTGGCCGCGCGGGTGCCGCGCCTGCTGTTCCTCGGCTCGTCGTGCATCTATCCGAAATTCGCCCCGCAGCCCATCGAGGAGAACGCGCTGCTGACGGGCCCCCTGGAGCCGACCAACGACGCCTACGCGATCGCCAAGATCGCCGGCATCCTGCAGGTCCAGGCGGTCAGGCGGCAGTACGGCCTGGCGTGGATCTCTGCGATGCCAACCAACCTGTACGGGCCGGAGGACAACTTCTCCCCGACCGGCTCGCACTTGGTGCCGGCGCTCATCCGCCGATATGAGGAGGCGAAGGCGAGCGGCACGCCGGCGGTGACGAACTGGGGCACCGGAACTCCGCGGCGCGAGCTCCTGCACGTCGACGATCTGGCGAGCGCGTGCCTATTCCTGTTGGAGAACTTCGACGGTCCTGATCACGTCAACGTGGGCACCGGGACCGACCACACCATCGCCGAGATCGCCGACATCGTCGCCGCGGCGGTGGGCTATATCGGCGAAACCCGTTGGGATACCACCAAACCGGACGGAACCCCACGCAAGCTGCTGGACGTGTCGGTATTGCGGGCGGCCGGATGGTCGCCCGAAATCCCGCTGCGGGCCGGCATCGAGGCAACGGTGGATTGGTATCGCGCACACGCCAGCGCGGCGAGGAGATAAATCCGGCGCGCGGCGCGCAGCGAGTGCCGCGTTCGGCCACGGAGACCGTTCAACAGGTGTGTGATAATACCCGGGTTTGCAGAACGCGCCCCTGAACAGGTAGGTGACAGTGCGCCAGGCCGACGGCATCAGTGCTCCCGAAGAGGCACAGGGTCGTCGCTCGGCGCACACGGGATTCCGCCCGGACATCGAGGGATTGCGCGCCGTCGCGGTGCTGGCCGTCGTCCTGTTTCACGCCGAGTTGCCCGGTGTGGGCGGTGGGTTCGTCGGTGTGGACGTGTTCTTCGTCATCTCGGGCTATTTGATCACCGGACTGCTGTGGCGCGAGGCGAGCACCACCGGCACCGTCCGGCTGCGCAACTTCTACGGCGCACGTGCCCGCCGACTGCTACCGGCCTCCGCCGCGGTCGGCGTCGTCACCCTGCTCGCGTCGGCGGCCCTGCTGTCCCCTTTGCAGTTGCGAGACGTGATCTACGACGGCATCGCCAGCGCGTTGTACGTCGGCAACATGTGGTTCATCCTGCAGAACGCCGATTACTTCAACCAGGCGGAATTCCCGTCCCCGTTCCAGCACTACTGGTCGTTGGGGGTCGAGGAGCAGTTCTACTTTGTCTGGCCGGCGATGATCATCGCCACGGCCTGGCTTGTGAGGCTTGTGCGGCGGCGCGCCAAAGGCGAGGGCACGTCGTCGGTGACGCCATACCTCGTGATTCTTGTGTTGGTGGCGGCGGTGTCGTTTGCCGCCTCCCTGGCGCTCACCCGCGTGTGGCCGCCCATCGCGTTCTTCCTGATGCCCACCCGGGCTTGGCAGCTGGCCATCGGCGGTCTGGTGGCGCTCACCGCCGGCCAGTGGCGCCGGCTGCCGACGCCAGTCGCCGCGATCGTGGGCTGGGGCGGCTTCGGGGTAATCGTGCTGACCTGTACCTTGTTGCGCTCGACCACGCCCTATCCGGGGACCGCCGCCTTATTGCCTGTGCTCGGCGCGGCGCTGGTGCTGGGCGCCGGCTGCGCGATACCCACGAAGGGGTGTGGCCTCGTCTTGGCATTTCCGCCGATGCGGGCGATCGGGCGGGTGTCGTACTCGTGGTATCTGTGGCACTGGCCGGTGCTTGTGCTGGCAGCGCCGTTGCTCGGCCACGCACTCGGGCTCCCGGCCAGGCTGGCGACGGTCGTCATCTCCGGCGGCCTTGCCGTGCTGACACTGCGCTTCATCGAGAACCCGCTGAGATTCGGCACTGCGCTGCGCCGGTCGGCGGCCCGCAGTCTCGCGCTCGGCGGTGCCGCCACAGCGGTCGCGGTCTGTGTGGGCGTGGCGCTGCTGGTCTTGACACCCCTACCGGTTGGGCGCGGCGCCGCGGCACCCGCGGTCACCACCACGTGGGGAAACCCCGTCACCGGCAACAACATTGACGCCTACGACGCGGCGGTCCAGGACGCGTTCGCCCAGGTGCAATCCGAGGTCGCCGCGTCCGCCGACATGAAAGCCGTCCCGTCGAACCTCACCCCGCCCCTTGCCGGCGTGGCGGCCGAAAAGAAGGCCATGGGCCGCGACATTTGCACACAGAACGGGTTGCCGGTCTTCCAATCCGCACAGCCCGCGTGCGAAACGGGCGATGCCGGCTCGGCGACGTCGGTGGCTGTCCTCGGCGACTCGCACGCCGTGATGTTCAGCCCGGCGTTCCAGCAGATCGCCGAGCGACGGCACTGGCGGCTGGAGATGCTGTCCATGGGCCTGTGTCCACTGCTGGACGTGCCCATCTTTCACCCGATCCTGCATCGCGAGTACGCCGAATGCGACCAGTGGCGCGGTCGGATCATGGCCCAGCTGCAGGCCAACCACCCGCGGCTGATCGTGCTGAGCATCGCGCGCACCTACGATGCCGGCACCGGTGTGGTGTCCTATGGCCAGGCCTGGATCGACGGCATGACCCGCCTCGTGCGGCAGCTGCGCGGCACCGGTGCCCAGGTGCTCGTGCTGGGGCCGACTCCAGTTCTGCCCGGTTCGGTGCCGATCTGTTTGTCCAGCCACCTCGACGACGCGAGGGCTTGCGCGCCGCGAAGGTCGAGCGCGGTGAACCAGCCCGGTGTCGCCGCCGAGACCGCCGCCACCAGGGCCGGTGGCGGACATTACGCCGATCTCACCGATCTGTTCTGCACCAGCAGCCGCTGCCCGGTCATCGTCGGCAACCTCCTGGTCTACCTCGATTCGAACCACCTGACGCTCGAGTACTCCCGACTATTGGCACCGGCGATCGCGGCCCTGGCCGACCGCGCACTCGCCTCCGGTTGACGGCATGGCAAGGGCTACTCCCATTGAGCTTCCGGCGTTAATAATTTGCGGCAACGCTGGGAAATCAGTGGAACTGTACAAAAACATATGGCCCCGGGTGGATCGTGATAGGGATAAGCGTGAAGGAATGGTTCAATCCGTTCGCTTTGTGGACGATGTTTGCTGAAAGGTTCGAAAACATGAAGGCACCGCGATGTTTGGGAGCGGGCGGGTACAACCGGCCACAGTTGGCCGGCCGGAACCGTTGATGGACCCGATCGTTCCCCGCCTGCGGCTGCGCATGGAGACCTGGCTCAAGAAAGCACGGTTGCACCGCGAGGCCGTCGCCTATCAATCGGCCAACCAGAACATCTACCACTGCACGGTTCAAAAGACCGCCAGCCAGTGGATGCGCGCCATCCTGTCCGATCCACGCGTCTATCGCTATTGCGGGTTGTACACCCACCGCTACGAGGACGGACTTCCCGGGCGGAACGACGAGCGGACGCTGATCGAGCGTCGCTTCGACAAACCTTTCCCCGTCGGCGCCATCGCCAGCCCGCTGTATTGCGACTACCAGGGATTCTCCAGCATCCCAAAACCCTTGCACTACAAGGGATTCTTCGTCACCCGCGACCCCCGCGACCTGCTGGTGTCGTGGTACTTCTCCGCCAAGATCTCACATCCGCTAATGGGCGACCTCGGTCGCGTCCGGCAGGATCTCAATCGTCTTTCGGAAGAAGACGGCCTGGTGTACAGCCTGGAATATCTCGACGAGGTCGGCTTGTTCGCTGCCCAACGGTCATGGGTGGGTGCGGACGCCGGAGACGAAGCGGTTCTGTTGTTGCGCTACGAGGACCTCATCGGACCGGAATCGCAGGCGCACTTCGAGAGGTTATTCGCAGCATTGCGATTTCCGCGTGCCCCATCTCGGAACTCCGTGACGTCCTGCAGTGCCATGGATTCGAGCAAACCAGCGGCCGCCGGCCAGGGCAGGAAGACCAGACCGCTCATCTTCGCAAAGGTGTCGCCGGTGATTGGCAAAACCATTTCAGCAGCAAAGTATCTGCGCGTTTCGAAGATATCGCCGGGGATCTACTTGGGGTGTGGAATTACCGATGATTCGGGCTTGAGAGGTGGCCGCTCGATCACATCTTGTCGGAGCCATTCTCATTACGTGCGGCCCGCCATTGTGATCGTGGCCTGACCGCGTTCTCTCGACGCTACCCGTCGGTACCGTCCGTGCCCGCAACGGCGCTTCCGGTTCCGATGGTGGACGCCAGACCACCAGCCCCGCCGTCGCCGCCAGGGGTGCCGTGGCCGCCGTCCCCGCCATCACCGCCGGTGGCGGTAGCCGGTGAGGAACCGTTTTGAATCTCCGCCAAGCCACCGTTTCCGCCGTCGCCACCCGCGCCGCCGTTGCCGCTTGTTCCGTTCCCGCCGGCACCACCGGTGGCGTTTCCGATTCCGGTGCTGACCGCACCACCACCGGCGCCGCCACTGCCGCCGTTGAAGCCGCTACCGCCAACGCCACCCGCACCGCCGGTGACGTTTCCGATTCCGGAGTCAGTCACGCCACCGCCGGCTCCACCTAACCCCCCGGTGCCAGTGGCGCCGATCGCGTTGCCGCCCGCGCCGCCGGCGCCGGCGACGGCGTCACCCGTGGAGAAGCTCGATGTGAGCACGAGGGCGCCACCAACCCCACCATCACCACCGACGCCGGCACTGGCGGAGCCACCGGTGCCGCCCGCGCCGCCGTGACGGCTCCCGTCCCCGCCGTGGCAACTCCGCCTCCGGCACCACCGGCACCACCGGAGACGCCGCTTCCGCCGTTCCCACCACTGCCGCCGGCGGCGCTACTCACGGAGAAGCTAGACGTGATCACTGCAGTGCCACCAACACCACCGGCGCCACCGATGCCGCTGCTGGATATGCCACCGGCACCGCCCGCGCCACCCTCGACGGTTCCCGTGCCATCCGTGCGGGCTCCCCCACCAGCCCCGCCGGCACCACCAGGGTTGCCGCTCCCGCCGCTCCCGCCGTTCCCACCGTTGCCGCCAGTAGCGGTTGCCGGATTGGCGCTGTTAGAAATAAACGCGGTTCCCCCGGACCCACCGGCACCACCGGCACCACCGGAAGCGCCGCCCGCGCCGTTCCCACCGGCACCACCGGTACCACCGGTGGCGTTTCCGAATGTTGCGTTGCTTATCGCATTACCACCGGCGCCACCATTGCCGCCGTTAAAGCCCGTGCCGCCAACGCCGCCAGTACCGCCGGTGGCGTTCCCACTGCCGGAATCAACCACAGTGCCCCCAGCCCCACCCAACCCCCCGGTTCCAGCGGCGCCGGTCCCGGCGCCGCCCGCACCTCCGGCGCCGCCGGAGACGTTAACCGAGGAGAAGCTAGAGGTCACTTCCGCAGTGCCACCTGCACCGCCGGCCCCTCCGACCCCGATACTCGCGGTCCCACCCGCGCCGCCAGCACCGGCCATGACGGTTCCCGTGCCATTCGTGGCGGCTCCACCACCGGCACCACCGGCACCACCGAAGTTGCCGTCACCGCCGTTCCCTCCATTGCCGCCGACGGCGGCGACCGAAGAGTTACTGCTATTGATAAACCCGAGGCCGCCGGCCCCACCCGCACCACCGACGCCGCCGCTGGCAGCGCCACCGGCACCACCCGCACCGCCCGCGACGGTCCCCGTTCCATCCGTGCCGGCTAGACCACCGGCCCCACCGACCCCACCGAAGATGCCATCCCCGCCGTTCCCGCCATTGCCGCCGACGGCGGCTAGCCGACGAAGTAATGCTGTAGATAGCCGCGCTGCCACCGGCACCGCCCGCGCCGCCCACCGCGCCACTGGCGTCACCACCGGTACCACCGGCACCAGCCGTAACCGTTCCTAGTCCGTCCGTGGCAGCCAGACCACCGGCCCCACCGGCACCAGCGACGGCGCCGTTCCCGCCGTTCCCACCATTGCCGCCCAGTGGCGATAGCTGACGACGAACTGCTAAAGATCGCCGCTGCGCGGTACCACCGACGCCACCAGCACCACCGGAGCTGCCGTTCCCACCGTTGCCGGCCGCGCCACCCGTGGCAGTTCCCGTTCCGTTCGTGACGGCTCCGCCGCCGTTCCCGCCCGCACCGCCCGCGCCACCGGTGCCGATGATGCCGTCGGCACCGGCACCACCTGTCACATTTCCGCTCCCGTAACCCACCGCATTGCCACCTGCGCCGCCTCCGCCGCCGTTAAAACCGGTACCGCCAACACCGCCACCACCGCCGGTGGCGTTGCCGCTCCCGGCATCGATCACCACACCGCCGGCCCCACCCGACCCGCCAGTTCCAGCCGCACCGCCCGCGGCACCGCCCGCACCCCCGGCACCCCCGATGACGTCAACCGACGACTGGCTCGAGGTGACCACTACCTCGCCGCCGACCCCGCCGGCGCCACCGGAGGCGCCGTTCCCACCGGTGCCACCATTGCCACCGGTGACCGGGCTGGAACCGCTGGTGAGGACCGATCCGCCGGCTCCGCCGTTACCGCCGTTGCCGCCGTCGCTGCCATTACCACCTGCGCCCCCGGCCCCGCCGTTGCCCGTCACCGATCCGCCGGTGCCGCCGTTGCCGCCGGTGCCGCCGGCCCCGCCCCCGGTGCCGGTGGCGGTGTCACCGTTCCCGCCAGCCCCACCGGCACCGCCGTTGCCGTAGTTGCCGCCAGCCCCGCCAATGCCGCCGTTGCCGCCGTTGCCGCCGGTGCCGGTGCCGGTGTAGCTGTAGCCGTCGCCGCCGTTGCCGCCGTTCCCGCCGCCGACCGACGAGGTGCCCGTGGTGCCGTTGGCCCCTCTGGTCGAGCCGTTGCCGCCGACGCCGGCGGCGCCGCCGGCACCACCGGTGCCGCCAGCCCCGCCGTCGCCACCGGCGCCCAGGCTGCCACCCGAGCCCGCCACCCCGGCCACGCCGGCCGCACCGTCACCGCCGTCGCCGGCCGGTCCGCTGTTGCCGCCATTGCCGCCGTCGCCGCCGACACCGGTGGTGCCGGCGGTGCCGTGGGCAGCGGTGCCACCAATACCCGCGTTGCCGCCGTTTCCGCCTGCGCCGCCGGCCCCGGCGGCCCCACCGTTGCCGCCCGCGCCGTCGTTGATGCCCGAAACCCCGGCCGCGCCGGTGGCGCCGACGCCGCCGTTGCCGCCGTCCGCGCCATTACCACCATCGCCGCCGGCCCCGCCGTCACCCAAGACCGATCCACCCCTGCCGCCGGCACCGCCGGCACCGCCGGCCCCGCCGGAGGTGCCGTTGGCGCCGTTGCCGCCGTTGGCTCCGGTGTCGCCGTTGCCGCCGGCCCCACCGGCGCCACCGTTGCCGTAGCGGCCGCCGGCCCCGCCGGCACCGCCGGCACCACCCGCGGTTCCGGTCCCGGTGCCGGTGTAGCTGTAGCCGTCGCCGCCGTTACCGCCGTTACCGTCGGCGGTGGACGAGACGCCCGCGGTGCCGTTGGAGCCGGTGGTCGAACCGGTGCCCCCGATGCCCGCTGCGCCCCCGGTGCCCGCGTTGCCGCCGGCCCCGCCGTTACCGCCGGCGCCCAACTGTCCGCCGGAACCAGCCACACCGGCCGCACCGGCCGCGCCGTCGCCGCCATCACCGGGGGTACCGCCGTTGCCGCCGCTGCCGGCGTCACCACCGATGCCGGTCGTACCGGCGGTGCCGTGCGCGGCGGCGCCGCCGGCCCCGCCATTGCCGCCGTTGCCGCCGGCTCCGCCGTTGCCGCCGTTGCCGCCAGCCTGACCGGCCCCGCCGTTGACGCCCGAGACGCCGGCCGCGCCGCTGACGCCGTCAGCGCCGTTTCCGCCGTCGGCGCCGTTGCCGCCGGCGCCGCCATTGCCGCCGTTGCCCGAGAGCGATCCGCCGGCCCCGCCGGCACCGCCGGCCCCGCCGGCACCGCCGGACACACCCTTGCTGCCCGAGTCGCCCGGGTTCACACCGTTGGTGCCGTCGGCCCCGGTGTCGCCGTTCCCGCCGGCCCCACCGGCCCCGCCATTGCCGTAGCGGCCGCCGGCTCCGCCGTGGCCGCCGTTGCCGCCGGCGGTGCCGGTGCCGGTGCCGGTGCCGGTCGTAGCTGTAGCCGTTACCGCCGTTGCCGCCGTTACCCTCGGCGGTGGACGAGACGCCCGCGGTGCCGTCGGTCCCGGTGGTCGAACCGGTGCCCCCGGTGCCCCCGGCGCCGCCGTTACCCGCGTTGCCACCGGCCCCGCCATCACCGCCGGCGCCCAGTGATCCGCCCGAACCGGCCACGCCGGCCGCGCCGGCAGCGCCGTCGCCACCATCGCCGGGAGTTCCGCCGTTGCCGCCATTGCCGGCGTCACCGCCGGCACCGGTGGCGCCCTTGGTCCCGTGGCCGGCGGCGCCGCCGGCGCCGCCATTGCCGCCGTTGCCCCCGGCGCCGCCGTTGCCGCCGTTGCCACCCGCTTCGCCGGCCCCGTTATTGACGCCCGAGACGCCGGCCGCGCCGTCAGCCCCGTCACCGCCGTTACCGCCGTTGCCGCCGGCAGCGCCGGCCCCACCGCTCCCGGCATGGCCGCCGTAGAGCTGCTTGTCGGCGCCGCCTTTCCCGCCGCTGCCGCCGTTGCCCCCGGCCTGCGCGGCCCCACCGTCAGCGCCGGCCCCGCCGGCACCGCCGCTGCCGCCGGAATGGCCGCCCAACCGCCCGGTCGCGCCGCCATTCCCACCGTTGCCGCCGGCCGCACCCGCCGTTGACGCGGACCCGCCGGCACCGCCGTTGCCGCCACGACCGAACAGACCCGCCGACCCGCCATTGCCGCCGTTCAGGCCCGAGCCCGCAGCCTCCGAATACCCGTTGCCGCCGTTGCCGTAGAAAACCCCGCCGGCTCCACCGTTGGGGTGGGCCGCGGTGCCGTTGGCGCCATTGCCGAACAGCGGGCGCCCCGCCAGATCCTGCGCCGGCGAGAAGACGGCCAGCTTCTGGCCCGCGGCCAGCACCGCCTGCATCGGCGAGGCGTTGGCCGCCTCGGCAGCCGCATACGCGCCGTGCGCATTGTTCAGCGCCTGCACAAACTCGCCATGAAACGCCGCCGCATGCGCGCCCAGCGACGCAAACTGCCGGCCGTGGCTGGAAAACAGCGACGCGATCGCCGTCGATACCTCATCCTCGGCCGCGGCCAGCAACGAGCTGGTCGGGCCGGCGGCCGCGCTGTGGGCCGCGCTCAGCGACGAGCCGATGCCGGCCGCGTCCGACGCGGCCGCTGCCAACAGTTCTGGTGCTGCGAATACATAGGACATCCGACCGCTCCTAAATCAAGGGCTCGATGCGCGATGGTTGCGGGGCAAGCGGGGCGAGCTGGGCAGCCCCATCAAGATGGGGATCTCGATGGGGAGGATGAGGGGGGTCACCACCTGAGCGATCCTCGGGGGAGTCCATTCGGTCGCGGGTGTACTGCGCGCAGATGGACACCATCGTCGGGCGCAGGCTATTAAGCAGCAACATTGCGGGCACGATCAGGGGCGGTGGCAATGCGAGCGGGCTTGACCAGACGGGGTGCGGATGGGCTCAATCGGCCTGCGATCGTCTGAGCGGGTCGGTCGTGTTGGAGCGGCTCCCTCGGGTGATCGGGAGGGACGTCGGCCCCTTTGGCCATGGTCAACTCTTTCAGTTTGCTGAGCAGGTCAGTTTCAGGCTTGAGCCGTCTCGGTAACATACTCCTATTACTCAAGTGTTGAGTAAAGTCTCACTAAAGTTTGTTCTGAGGCTGATTCCGATGGTGGACACCCACAGGTGGGACGGCTAACCGCGCCGGAAGACTGTGCCCGCAAGCCGGGCAAGCGCACGGGCGAACCCGTCGGCGATCAAATGATCTCGCGATAGATTGCCGCGGTCGCCGCGGCGCACTTATCCCAGGAGAACTCGTGGAGTCGCGCGTGACCGCGCGCCCGCAGATCGGCTTGCAGCGCTTCGGATGTCGCGACGCCTTCCAGGGCGCTGCGCAATTCCTCGGGGTTGTTCGGATCGAAATAGGCGCCGGCATCCCCGACGACTTCGGGAATTGAGCCCGCGTTGCTGCACACGACCGGGCAGCCGTGGCTCATGGCCTCGAGCGGGGGAATCCCGAAGCCCTCGTACTTCGAGGGAAAGACGAAGGCGCTGGCTTCCCGGTAACGCGCCGCGAGTTCGCGATCGGACCCCGACTCGAAACGCACCCGGTCCGCGATGCCCAACCGCTCGATCTCTTTGCGCTCGTCGGGGAGCAACGGGTGCCCGCCGAAGGCGATCAGCTCGAATTCCCGCAGCACCGGAGAACTGCCGTAGGCCTGCAGCAGCGAGGTGAAGTTCTTGTAGCCAGTTCGGCTCCCCACGTAGAGCAGCGTGGGCCGGCCCCCGGCGGTGTCCGGCTGCGCCGAATTGGCTTCCGCGGTAAGCGAATAACCGAGATGCACGACGCTGGTCCGCGCCGGATCAATGCCGTGCAGGCGCACGAGGTCCTGGCGCGTGTTCTCGGATATGCAGATCACGTGGTCGGCGCGCTCGACCGCGGCGCGCTTGGCACGGCTCACCTTTCTGGCGCCCAACGTCTCTTCAGCGAACAGCTCATGGATCATGTCGTAGACCGTCACCACCCGGCGCCGCCCCTTGCCGACGGGCTTGTCGGCGAAGAAGGTCTCATGAACGATGTCTGGCTTTGGGCCCCGCCAAGCCAACGGTGCGGCAATCCTGTTGGCCGCCAACAGAACACCCGGAACCAGACCCGAAAGACCGTCCGCGTTGATCCGCTCCAAATACCTGCCCCGGGTCAGGCGACGCCCGGAATCGGTCGCCAGGTAATTGTTGATATACAACGGCGCGACGACGGACACCTCCGACACGCCATGGGCGGGCAGGCGGCTCGCCAGTTCGAAGAAATAGCGTGAAACACCGCCATATCGCTGCAGGGAAAATGTCTGGTGGTCGAAGGCGACTTTCACCTGCAGCCGGCCCCGGCCACGAGCGCGGTCACCACGATCTTCTTCGTCACAGGGAACAATATGCCAGTGCCCGGATGGGCCCATTCGCCGATCAGCCGAAACGACCCGAGTGGACGAACTTTTCCAGCAGATCGGCGGCGTAGGCGACGCTTTCGGCCGGTTTGGTGATCCGCGTGGAGAGTTCGCGGGCTCGGGCGGCGTATTCCGGCGCGAGAATCCGGCGCAGGTCGGAAACCAACGACTCCTCGGTCGTGGTCGCCAACGACCGGGAGGTGCCGACGTTGAGTCGTTGGAGCTGAGTTCCCCAGAGCGCCTGGCTCTGCCACGTCCAAAGGATCAGGGTGGGGACGCCGGCGCGCAGACCGATAGGGGTGGTGCTCGACCCGCCCTGGTGGACGAGCGCACGGCAGGTTGGGAAGATGGTTTCGAAATTCATCGCGCTCACCACCTTGACGTGCTCGTATTGCGGGACGTTGCTGAAGTCGGACGCGGCGGCGCACACGAGCGCCCGCTCCCCTAATTGCTCGCACGCCGCCGCGATCATGGCGATCGTGTCGGCCGGAGATTGGACTGGGGTGCCGCCAAACCCGAAGTAAATTGGCGGTGTTCCCGCGGCGATCCAGGATGCGACCGCGTCATCAGCATCCGTCGGCAATGCGAGCGTCAGCGTGCCGACAAACGGCCGTTGGCCGCCCAACTCTGCCCATTCGGCTGCCAGCCCCGGAAAGCACGCCTCGTCATAGGCCTGGATTTCCAGCGATCCACGTTCGGTTATTCGTCGCCGGGAAGGGCAGGTCGCTTTCGGTAGGCCCAGTTCACGACGCTGCGCGACGTCGGGCTTCTTGAGCCACCCCCTGTACTGCTGCCATTCGCTTATTGCCGTTGCGGAGCCGATCAACGGCGAAAGCAGGCCCGGAACGTTCTGGCCATGAGCCCGCATCGGACTGACATGCAACGTGGCCAACGGAATGCCGTAGTACTCCGCGATGTTAATCGCTGACTCTTCGAGATACTGATGGCTGATGAGCAGGTCGGCCCCGTCCACCAAGGGGGTCAGCGTCGCGCTGGTCAGCCTCCAGGCTTCGACGAGCACCGCCCGACTTTGGCGCACCGACCTGATCAGATCTGGGATCTTCCAGAAGGCGTTTCCCGTCAAGGCCAAACGACTCGCGTCGATAAAGGACTGCAAATCCGGGCCAAAAGCAACCGCCGAAAGCCCCGCTGCCTCGGCGAAGTCAACCAGATCGGGCGTGACGGCCATGCGGACTTCGTGTCCTCTGCGCAGCAGCTCGGCGCCTAGGGCGACGCTGGGCTCGACGTCGCCGCGGCTTCCATAACATGCCTGCACAAATTTCACCGGAGGATTCCCGACCTTTCAGTTATGCGAAGGCGACGCTCACGAGCGTTCGGCCTCAACCAGCTCCGCCTCCACCATCGCCTTGACCACGTCGCCCATTCGGTACGTCGCCGACCAGCCCAGCACTTCCCGCGCTTGGGAAGCGTCGCCGCGCCCTTCGGCGAGCTCCGATGGCCGCATCAGCGCATTCGAGAGATCCGTATGCTCTCGCCAGTCGAGACCCACCTGACCGAATGCAGCCTCGGCAAATTCCTCGAGACTATGGCTCTCACCGGTAGCGATCACCAAATCGGTGCCGGAGGGCTGCTGCAGCATCCGCCACATTGCGTCGACATACTCGGGCGCCCATCCCCAGTCTCGTTTGATCTGAATGTTGCCCAACGTCAGACGCGACCGGTCCCCCTGCGCGATTCGGACGGCGGCCGCCACAATCTTTTTCGTCACAAAGCGCTCGGGACGCAGGGGCGATTCATGATTGAACAATATGCCAGTGCTCGCGTGCAGCCCATATGCGTCTCTGTAGTTCGCAACCAGCCAATGTGCCGTGGCCTTCGCTACGGCGTAGGGGCTGCGCGGACGAAATGGCGTCTCCTCATTGGCGGCGCTGCCGCCGGTGTCTCCGAAGCATTCACTGGATCCCGCGCTGTAAATGCGAATGGGCCTGTCGAGAAAACGTATGGCCTCAAGCAAGTTGATCGTGCCCACGGCGAGACTTTCGAGGGTCTCCACGGGCTGCTCAAAGGACAACCCGACCGAACTTTGTCCGGCCAAGTTGTAGATCTCCTGGGGATCGGTTCTGCGCAGCACGTTGAGTACGCTGCGAAAGTCGTTGGCCGCCATCGATTCCAGACGCACGCGGTCACGGATTCCGATCCGCACGAGATTCGCGAAACCACCGATCTGCGCGTCGCGCGACGTGCCGAACACCTCGTAGCCCTTGTGGAGCAGCAGGCGCGCCAGATAGGCACCGTCTTGGCCTGAAATGCCGCAGATGAGCGCTCTCAAACAAACCCTCCTGAGTGTCTCCCGCGACGTCAGCGAATACCGGAGCGAGGAACAAAGAGAACGTACACGCTCGGCGCGACGAGCATGCCAAAACTAGCCGAGATGCGGCCGGGCCTCTGCTGCTGCCAGTGGGATTTCGCGTTTGAGCACGCCGCCGACCCTGCGGGTAGGCGCACTGGACCGGCTATTTACCTCGGAACGGCGACTTGGCAAGCGTTGAAATCTGCACGCACAAGATTTCTGTCTGGCACCGGGATGCGACATCAGCGGGTGAACAACCTCTGGCCGGACGGCCACGGGAGAAGACAAGCTAGGGTGTCCAAGTCCGGGTTCCTGTTTAAGGTTATTCTTCGTCCTGGACATGATTCTTCTGGACATAAAGCATTCGCGACCCGGGCCGGAGGCGGACGCCCGTTGGCGGCCAGAGTAGGACAAATGTGAGTCTCCTCAGCAGAGTCGCGATCTGGGCAGCACGGCAGAAAAGCGGTCAGGTCAGGCAGCGCACTCTCATCGGGCGGCAGTTGGCCTGGCGGGTGCAGGAACTCGAGTCGATAAACGAATTCTCAGAAGTGGAATTCTCGGTGTTTAGTCAGTTCGGAGACGACGGCATCATCCAGTGGCTCATCCATCGCCTTTCGGGCCTTAGTGAGACATTCGTGGAGTTCGGTGTGGAGGACTACCAGGAGGCCAACACCAGATTCCTGCTCTTGAACGACAATTGGAGCGGTCTGGTCATGGACGGCTCCACTAGCAACATCAACGCCATCAAACGTGATGAGATCTCGTGGCGTCACGATATCCGTAGCAAATGCGCTTTTGTGACCGCCGAGAACATCGACCAATTACTGCTCGAGGATGGATTTGAAGGCGACATCGGACTCCTGCACATTGACATCGACGGGAACGACTATTGGGTATGGCGCGCCCTGACGGCCGTACGCCCTGCGATCGCGATCATCGAATACAACAGCGTCTTTGGTGCAGAGCGGGCAGTCACGGTCCCCTACGACCCCAGGTTCAGCAGAGGGCAACCCCTCAGCATTCTGTACTTTGGCGCCTCCCTGCCCGCTCTCTGCGACCTGGCACAATCCAAGGGATACGACTTCGTCGGCAGCAACAGCGCGGGCAACAACGCCTATTTCGTCCGATCCGAACTGCCGCACGGCCTCAAGCCCCTGACAGCGGCAGAAGGCCACGTGACCTCGAAATTCGCGGAGTCGAGGGATAGCAAAGGCCGCCTCACTTATCTCCGGGGTGAACAACGGCTTGCTTCCCTAAAGGGATTGCCCGTCATCAACACGCGGACAGGCGCCACAGAGGAACTCTGAGACTCACCGGCGAATCCGCTCAGTCTGCAACACATTTCGCTCGCTCAGCGCGTGTCAGGGCCCGGATTCGGCAGCCGCGCGGTAATTGTAGACAGCCAGCGGCCCGAGGATTGCGGCAAAACCAATAACCCACGCCAGGGTTTGCAGGAGCGGCGACATCGCAGGAGCACCTTGGGCGAGTGCCCGCATGGATTCGATCGTCGGCCACATCGGCTGAAGGTGGATCTGCGTCCGCACCGATGCGGGCAATGTGTCGACGGGGACAAGACCCGAGCTGGAGAACACCGAGCCGATGGCCGGCACCCCCAGCCAGACGAGCACGGCACCGGTCTTGGACCGCAACGCGATGGATATCACCCCCAGGGAGAAGACGACAACCACCACCACCGGCACCAACAGGAACGGGATCACGGCCAGCCAGCCGCCTTTGAACCGCATTCCCAGCCCGACCCCGACCGCCGTGACCAAAACGGCACTTGCCAGCGTGCGGACGGCCTCGGCGATCAGCCGACCCGTCAGGGCGCTTGCCCTGCGCACCGGGAACACCCACATCCGGCTGAGCAGGCCGATGCCGTGCTCGAGGGGAATGCTGCGGCCGGCCGCGAGCGCCCCGTACATCGCACCGGCGACGGCGCACATCGGCACCAGGCCGTAGAGACTGTCTGTGCCGGTGATCTTCAATATCGACTTGCCGACCAGCAGCTTGTAGGTGATGAGCAGGAAGGTCGGGAACAGCAAGCTTTGCATCACGATCGAGGGCTGGCGCCGCCAATGCAGGATGAGCCATCCGGTGAACACCAGGCTTTCGGAGGCCAGTGACCTTTGGGGCGGTGCGTCGACGGTCATTGCGTCCGCCTCTGCACCCGCACCGTCAACGCACCGAACACCGCCAACAAACCAACGCACCAGGCCACGCTGGTCGCCAGATTGTCGACGGCGAAATGGCCGGCGGTGAACCCGCGCAGGGTTTGCGTCACCTGCGAAATGGGCTGGTTGCGCACGAACGGATGCAGCCAGTCGGGGAACGATTCGGCCGGCGCCAACCCGGTGGACAACATGACCAGCAGCATCTGCGGAACCAGCAGGAGATTGCTGATCGCCCCCTTGCCCACAAGCCCGCTTTCCGACGATTCGGAAAGAACACCTGCCGAGTCGGCGGCAAGCGACAGTGCCAGTGTCAACAGCAGAACAAGAAAGACGAACGCCGCCGCGTAGCCGAGCCCGCCGAACAATCGGAAGCCGAACGCGTACCCGACGCCGATCGCGACAAGCAGGCTGATGGAGCCGCGGATCAGGCAGTACAACATGCGAGCCGTCACGGGTACCGCCGCGGATATCGGCAGGGTGCGGAGCCGATCCCCGAACTCGCCGCGCTCGTCACGGGCGGCCCGGTCAACGCTCGTCAGCGCGCCGAGCAGCATCACCTGGATGATGATGACCGGGAGCACGTACTGGGGGTAGCTCATCCCACCGGTGTCGATCACCTTGCCGAGCATGAAGTTGAAGACGATGAAGTTTCCGGCGGGCGCCAGAATCGCAAACAGCAGATCGTCGCGCAGCCCGGAGCGTACGACCCGCTCGGTGAGCGCAGCGAGCGCGCTCACGTGGAGACGCTCTCCGTAAGGTGCAGAAACGCCTCATCGAGCGACGGCTTGCGCAGCGCGATGTCGGCCAGCTCGATGCCGAGCTGGTCGACCCGGCGGAACACCTCACTGAGCGTCGCAACCCCGTTGCGCGCCAACACGGACACCGTGTTCGCCTCGGGATCGCTTTCGGCTCCGTCGAGGTCGGCGACCGCGGCGAAGATCTTGGGCAGATCGGCTGGGTTGACAGGACTCACCGTGCAGTAACTTGCCCCCACCCGCCGCTTGAGGTCTTCGGCAGTCCCACTGGCGATCACGCGACCCCCGTCGATCACGACGACCGAATCGCTTAGCACGTCGGCTTCCTCGAGATACTGCGTCGTGAGCAACACCGTGACGCCCTGGTCCGACAACGACGACACCGTGTCCCACACGGCGCGACGACTGCGCGGATCCAACCCGGTTGTCGGCTCGTCGAGGAAAAGCACTTTCGGGGAGACGACCAGTGCGACGGCGATATCGATGCGGCGCCGCATGCCGCCCGAATAGGTGTCTATCCGCCGGTCGGCGGCGTGCGACATATCGAACTGTTCGATCAACGCCTCGGCGCGCAGCCGCGCATGTTTGCGCCGCATTCCCCGGATGCGGCAGAACAACTCCAGGTTCTCCCGGCCGGTGAGCTGCCAATCCAGCGCGGTGAGCTGTGCGGTGATCCCGATGCTCTCGCGTACCTGAGCGGGTTGCCGGACGACGTCGTACCCGGCCACGATCGCTTGGCCGGAGGTGGGCCGCAGCAACGTCGACAGGATCTTGATCGTGGTCGACTTGCCGGCGCCGTTATGACCGAGCAGACCGCAGACCGTCCCCGTGGGAACCGAAAAGCTCACGTCCTGCAATGCGTGTATAGCCCCGTCGAACGTCTTGGCTACGCCATTGAGTTCGATCACGGATACCGACGATACCTGTCAGTACCGGCGCTTAGTACGGAAACCGGCTGCTTCGGATTCGCGGTGGCCCTCTCGGTACAGGTGCCCTTCGCCGTCGCCGACATGCTCGTCGTCAGCGTGCGCGTGAGGGCCTCAGTCCCCCTTACCAATTCAGTCGTCATGACCAATACTCCCAGCCCGCGTCCTTCCACTTGACCGTGTCCAGGCACAGCCGGCCGTCGATGATGACGGGCTTGTTCACCACCTTGCCGAGCGCACCTGGATCAAGGTCGACGAACTCGGTCCACTCGGTGAGCAGGAGCACCACATCTGCCCTGTCGCACGCAGCCACCGCCGATTCGACGTAATTCAATGTGGGGAAAACCTTTTGAGAGTTTTCCATCGCCCTCGGGTCATAGACCTTGACCGACGCGCCCTGCAATTGAATCTGGGCGGCGACGTTCAGTGCGGGCGAGTCGCGGACGTCGTCGGATTCCGGCTTGAAGGCGGCACCAAGAACCGCGACGTGAGCGCCCAGCAGCGAGCCTCCGCACACCCGACGTGTCAACTCAACTATCCGGGTCCGTTGCCGCATGTTGATGGCGTCGACCTCGCGCAGGAACGAGAGGGCCTCGGACGCACCAAGCTCACCGGCTCGCGCCATGAATGCGCGTATATCCTTCGGCAGGCACCCGCCGCCAAAGCCGAGGCCCGCGTTGAGAAATCGTCGTCCGATTCGTGCGTCCAGCCCGATGGCGTCTGCCACGGCCCGCACGTCGGCGCCGGCGGCTGAACAGACCTCGGCGATCGCGTTGATAAAGGAGATTTTCGTCGCGAGGAACGCGTTCGCCGACGACTTCACCAACTCAGCGGTCGCGGTGTCGGTGACGATGAAGGGCGTCCCCTCGGCGAGGATCGGCGCATAGATCTCGCGGGCCACCGACTCGGCGGTGCCGTCGGGTGTGCGTCCCAGCACCAGGCGATCGGGGTGCAGGGTGTCGACGATCGCATGACCTTCCCTGAGGAACTCTGGGTTCCAAGCGATTTCGACCACGACACCGTTTGCCAGCTCGGCAGAGCGGCGCGCGAGCATTTGCGCGGTGCCGACGGGGACGGTCGACTTGCCGAATACGACGGCATCCCGGGTCAGCAGCGGGGCGAGCCGTTCGATGACGGCCTCGACGTAACTCAGGTCGGCGCTGTTTTCACCGTTCTTTTGCGGCGTGCCGACGGCGATGAAGAATGCGTCGCCCCATTCGGCCGCATCTTCGTAGGAATCCGTCAACTGCAGGCCGCCGGAGTTGAGGTGTTTGGCCAATAGTTCGGACAACCCCGGTTCGTAGAAGGGCAGCTTTCCCTGGGTGAGCTTTGCGAGTCGGTCTGGGTCGACCTCCACGCCGAGCACCTCGTGACCGAGTTCGGCCATGCAGGCGGCGTGGGTGGCGCCCAAATACCCGAGGCCGAGAACTATCAGCCGCATCGGTAATCAGCCGTCTCTGTGCAGGAAATCATGATCCTCCCAACGGGTTTTTCAATATACGGCGTAGTCACGATCGACACTTACCAATTGCCATTAACCGCCCGGCATTTCGGG
The DNA here is from genome assembly GCA_963758775.1 of uncultured Actinomycetota bacterium. Lineage (GTDB taxonomy): Bacteria > Actinomycetota > Actinomycetes > Mycobacteriales > Mycobacteriaceae > Mycobacterium. The sequence goes on along the minus strand of CAVWWU010000002.1, from coordinate 259,725 downwards.
CGGATTCTTCCGCGGCGGCGATGGCCGCCACGGTCGCGACTTCGCTTTCCAGCTGGATCGCGTCCAGCCCGCTATCGCGTACCGCCTCGATAAAGGCCTGAAGTTCGCGTGTGAGAGGGAGTTCTTCGCCGTAGGCGGGCGACGATGTGCCCCCGGAATTGTGCAGCGAAAGCTTTCTTTCGGCCGTATCGTCGAAAGTCAGCGAGCTGTCTTCGCCCACAATCCTCAAGCAATTGCGCTTCAGCGGCGAGAGCCAACCGATGTTCGCGATGAACGGGACCTCACCGAACACGAATTTGATGCTCGCCGCCGTGAACCGCGACGCTTCGCCGACACCCCAGGCCTGCGCGGAATCGGGATCAACCCCCAATAGCGCCCGCACCATGGAGAGCCCGTGCGGAAGCCAATCCCACAGCACCGACGAATCGATTCGCGGCTGGTGGTTCATTCCCTCCCAGAACACGGCCCGCACTGGTTTGACTTCGGTCAGCAGCTTTTTCGCGGCGCGAAACGCGGGGTTGTACAACTGCAGGTGCCCCACGAAAACGGGTGTGCCGCGAACGCAATGCCGCCTCGCGGATGCGGACCGCGTCGTCCACCGTGGTAGCCATGGGCTTTTCGATGAATGCCGGCACACCCGCGTCGATGAAGGGGATCGCGACGTCCGCGTGGGTCGCCGACGGCGTCGCAATCAGAACCCCGGCGGGCTGCTCGGCAAGGATGACGTCGACGTTCTTCGACTCATCGACGAGCTGCACATCCTGCATCGCCGCCAGGGTGCGGACGATGTTCGTGCCCCACTTTCCCCGGCCGACGACGGCTAATCTCATACACCGTTCCGGTACGACGGCTGGTCTTTGGCCCAGGCGATGAATCGTTCGAGTCCGTCTTCGACGTCAACCTGCGGTTCGTAGTTCAGGTGCTCCTGCGCCTTGGACAGATCCGGGCAGCGCCGCTGAGGCTCGCCCCCCGGGTAGGTGTCGGGGTAGTCGATGAGCTGAAATGTCGAGCCCGAGACGAGCTTTCCGAACATTTCGGCCAGATCGTGCATCGAGATTTCGTTGGCGGCATTGCCGATGTTGTAGGGCTCGCCGGGGCGGCCCCGTAGCAGCACCTTCAAGAACCCGGTGATCGCGTCCGTGATGTAGCAAAACGTTCGCGTCTGCAGCCCGTCGCCGTGGACCGGAATCGCCTGGCCCGTCAGCGCCTGATAGGTGAACATGGGGACGACGCGGCGATCGTTGTGCTTCATTCCGGGCCCGAACACGTTGAACGGCCGGACGATCGTCACCGGCATGCCGTACTTCTGGTGATAGACCGTTGCGATCGTTTCGGCCAGCCGCTTCGACTCGTCGTAGCAGGCTCGGGGGCCGACGCTGGAGACGTGACCGTGGTAGGTCTCGGGAGTCGGCACAAAGCGGGGATCGGGGTCCCCGTAGATCTCGCTGGAGCTGAAGAACAGGAAACCCTCGAGCGCGGGGTTCCGGCGTCCCAACTCCAGCAGGTTCTTGATGCCCGAGACGGCGCTTTCGATGGTTTCGAGCGGATATTTCATGTAGTAGACCGGCGACGCCAGCCCGGCCGCATGCATGATGTAGTGGATGTCTTCCCGCACCGGCAGCGGATTGGTGACGTCGGCCCACACCTCGGCGATGTTCTCGTCGCGCTCAGCAGTGCTGGGATCGCCCGTGATGAAGTTGTCGGCCGAGATGACGCGGACCGGCTGCTCCAGGATCGTGTCGTTGAGCCGCTTGAATACCCGCAGGAAGTGCTTGCCGAGAAAGCCCGCGCCGCCGCTCAGCAGCACGGTCTTCCCGGAGAACTTATGCGCATCCTCGCCGAGGCCCTGGACGATCGCCTCGGTATCGCGACGGACAATGAAATGTTCAACCATGCGAAGGAACCTTCTCCCTAGTTCAGTTCTGTTGGTGGAATGGGCTTCAGGTAGCGGTAGGCGCCGCCGGTCTTCTTTTTGATGTCGTCGAAGTATTCGTAGGCGAAGACGACGAGCACGTCGGTCTGGTGTTCATCCAGATGGCTCTTGGGAACGATCGGAATGTGCGTGCCGGGAGTGAACTTGTTCTGCTTCAAGGGGCTGTCGTCGACGGTGAACGGGATGTCGTCCGGCCCGATCCGGCCGTAATTGCATATCGTCGCCACGCGTGCCGGTGAACCGTAACCGGCAACTCGCAAGCCGGCTTGGTGGTATTCCGCCAGTTGATCCTTGAACGCCGATATTTGCAGGTCGACATTGCGCCCGAACTCGCGCACAGTGTCCACCGTCAGATCCTTTTCCTCGCGCGCGAAGAGCCGGCGCGCGCCATCGGACGGGGATTGCCCGCGGTCTCGTTGCACGAACACCTGTAATGAGCCGCCGTGCGGCACAATCTCGCGCACGTCGGCGATGAGCATGTCGTGCGCGGCGAACAATTTCGCGAGCGACGTCAGCGAGTAGTAAAAAATCCGGTCCAGGTAGAAACGCTCGAACTGCGTCGCGGCCAGGATGGCCCCGATGTATTCGACCTCGATGATGAACGTGCCGTCGTCCGTCAGCAGTCGCTGCACCGCCTCGATGAATCCGCTCGGATTCTCCAGATGGGTGAAGACGCTGCTGGCGACGATGACGTCCGCCCTGCCATACGATTCTTCGATCTTCTCCGCGGCCGGAATGTCGAAGAATGAGGTCAGCGTCTCCAAGCCCTGGTCGTTGGCGATCTTCGAGACGTTGATCGACGGCTCGACGCCGAGCGCTTTGACACCCAGCTTCTGCAGTGGCTTGAGGAGAATCCCGTCGTTGGAGCCGACATCGACGACAAAACGCGCCGACGCGAGTTGCTCGGCAAGATCCTCGAAATGCCGCACCAGTTCGCGATTTACCGACGACAGGTAGTAGTAATCCTCGAACATCCGCTCCCGTGAGACGATCACGCCCAGTTGCACGTTCTTGCACGTCGGGCAGAAGAACACCTGCAGCGGGAAGAAGTCCTCCGCCGCAAATTCAGCTTCCGTCGGGTATTTGTTCGCGAGCGGCTGCTGTCCCAGATTGAGGAACTCGACCGCAGCAGGTTCACCGCACAATCGACATTCCATCGTCGCAGTAGACGGTGCGGACATATACAGGCTCCTACTTTCGGTGATGAGAATCGTTGAGAATGACCATATTTAGAAATGTGACGGCCTGAGCCCGCATCTTCTTGAGCCCAGCGGCAAGCCCATCAACCTCCCCGAGGCGACGGCCGGCGCCGGCCCGCCCTCGCCAATCAGCCAACACGCCCCAAGCGCGCGAAGTTCTCCAAAAGATCGGCGGCGGCCGTCACGCTTTCGGCGGGTTTGGTCGTGCGGGTCGCGACCTCGCGGGCCCGGGTGGTGTACTCCGGGGCGAGGACGGTGCGCAGGTCCGCCAGTAGTGATTCGAGGGTGGTGTCCGAACGTCGGCGCGAGGTGCCCACTCCCAGTCGCTTGACCGTGTTTCCCCACACATTGCGCTGATCTGGCAACTTCCACAGGACCACCGTGGGAACGCCGGCGCGCAGGCTCGCGGCCGAGGAGCCCGTGCTGCCGTGGTGGACGACCACGCGGCAGAGCGGAAAGATCGCCCCGTGGTTGACCGCGCTCACCACCTTGACGTGCTCGGGAAGGGGAACGTCGCTGAGGTCGGTCCCGCCGGAGCAAAATATCGCCCGCTCGCCTAGCTGCGCGCAGGCTTCGCTGATCATGTCGAGCATGACGGCGGCGGAGTCGATCGGCACGCTGCCAAAGCCGAAGTAGATCGGCGGTGTTCCCGCGGCGATCCACGACGCGACCTCCTCATCGGCGTCCGTCGGCAAGTCCAATGTCAGATTGCCGATGTTGGGCCGCTGAGCGGCCCATTTCGCCCAACCGGCCGCGACCCCGGGGAAACACACGTCGTCGTAGCACTGGAGCTCCAGCGACCCGCGTTCGGTGATCCGTCGCGTCGCGGGGCTTGTCGCCTTCGGGAGGCCCAGCTCACGCCGCTGCTTGTCCTCGACCTTCTTCGACATCCGCCAAAACAACCATTCGTACGCGGTCACGACGGGGCCGACCGCCCGTATCGGGTTGTAATGCAGGCAGGCCAACGGAATGTCGTAATACTCCGCGACGTTGATGGCTTGCTCCTCGAAACTCTGCCCGGTGAAGATCAGGTCGGCCCCTTCTGCCACCGATACGAGGGTCGCGCTCATCTCCTCCCAGCACCGGGTGAACAGCGACTTACTTTCGCGCAGGAACCCGATCGCATTAGGGATGTTCCAGGGGTGGCGCCACACCGAGCTCCAGCCGGGGCGCAGCACTTCCATGGAGGCCGACCAATCCAGCCCGTAGGCAACCGACGGAAGCCCAATCGACTCGCAGAAGCCGATCAAGTCGGGCGGGACGGCCATGCACACGTCGTGCCCGCGGCGCAACAGTTCTCGGGCGGGTGCGGCGTTGGGCTCGACATCGCCGCGACTTCCCCAGCATGCGACGACAACTTTCACCGCGAGTTCCTCGCCTTTCTGAGGTGGTCGATAGTCGACATGGGTCTAACAGGTTCTAAACCATACTTGCTGGGTGTCGTGCCAGTCAGGGGAATCGATAATTGCCGCGGCGGCGCAGCGTCCGAGGTGGTCACGCACGGTTTGAACGGGCGCGAGGAGCCCCCGAGCCGGATCCGCCGGCGAGGATCAGCCGGCGCGCTGGAGACGGGCGAAGCTCTCCACGAGATCGGCAGCGGCCGCGACGCTTTGGGTGGGGTTGGTCATCCTGGTGGCGATCTCGCGGGCCCGCGCGGCGTACTGCGGAGCGAGAATGGTCCGCAGGTCGGCGACCAATGACTTCTCGGTAGCGCTCGAAAAGCGCCGGGCGGTGCCGACTTTCAGCCGTTTCACCGCGGCCCCCCACACCACCTGAACGTCGGCCATCCAGAGGATCAGGGTGGGCACTCCGGCGCGCAGGCTGGCGGCCGTGGTGCCGGCACCACCGTGATGCACGACCGCGCGACAGGCCGGAAAGATGGTCGCGTAGTTCATTGCGCCCACCACCTTGACGTGGTCGAAGTGGGGGACGTCGCTGAAATCGGACGCCGCGGCGCAGATCAGCGCCCGCTCACCCAACTGCGCGCAGGCCCTGCCCGATCATCCCGATCGTGTCGGCGGCGGACTCGACCGGAATGCTGCCGAACCCGAAGAAAATCGGCGGTGTTCCCGCGGCGATCCAGGAGGCGACTTCCTCGTCGGCGTCCGTCGGCGATTCCATCGTCAGCGTGCCGACAAACGGCCTGTTGAAGGGCCTGTGCCCGTTGGATTTCGCCCACTCGTCGGCCAGCCCCGGGAAGCAGACCTCGTCATAGGCCTGGATCTCGAGCGATCCCCGCTCTGCGATCCGCCCCGGCGCGGGACCCGAGACCTTCGGCAGACCCAGTTCGCGGCGCTGCGCGTCCTCGACCTTTTTCACCCCGCGCCACACGACCCATTCGTAGAGCCGCATCGCTGCGCGGATCAACAGCGGCGGCAGCGTCGGTACGAGGCGGCCGTTGACCCGGATCGGGAACCACAGCAGCGTGGCCAGCGGAATGTCGCGATACTCCGCGACGCTGGCGGCGAGCTCCTGGTAACTCATGCCGGTCACCAGCACGTCTGCCCCGTCGGTCACCGACGCCAGCATCGTGCTCATTTCCGCCCAGTAGCGCATCCCGGGTTCGCGGGATTCGCGCAAGAACGCGAGCACGTCCCGAACCTTCCAGAAGTTGCGGAAGAAATACGTCCAGAAGTCGCGCGTCGACTCCAGCCACGCCTGAACGTCGGGCCCGTACTCCACCGCCGCGAGCCCGGCCGCCTCGGCGAACCCGACCAGGTCCGGCGAAACAGCCATGCAGACGTCGTGCCCGCGGCGCCGCAACTCGCGGCCGACGGCAACACCGGGCTCGACGTCGCCGCGAGTGCCGTAGAACGCCAGCACAATTTTCATCGCGTGATCCTGGTCCTTCGCTCCCCCGCCTGTGCGAACTGAAAGCGGCAGACCGCATCCCCAGCTCAGCCGCCCAGCAGCATAACCCCGGGGGCCACACTGAGAACTTCCTTAAATCCCAGACGAATCAGGGACGGGGCCTGTGGGGCTCCATTATGGTTTGCATCCGTAATTAAACTCGTGTCGGCTAGGGTGGTGCGGTGGTCTGGGGCAGTGTGGGGGATGTTGAGTCGGCGCCGTCCGATATCGGTGCCATGAGCAGCCAAGATGCCGGCCAACCGGACGGCCCCCGACGCGCTGTCTTCCGCCGGGCTCAGCAACCTGCATCTGCACCTCGAGTAGAAGACGGACACAAACGTGGAAAGCGACGCCGAAATCCGGGACTTGTGATTTTCGGAGGCCTGAAACGGCTGTGGATCCCGCTGGTGGTGCTTGCGGTGATTGCCGTTGGAGGATTAACGGTGTCGCGACTGCACGGCCTGTTCGGCGCTGAAAAGGGGGTCTCGTATGCCGACACCAGAGCCGACAACAAACCGTACAACCCGCAGCATCTGAGGTATGAGGTCACCGGCCCGCCGGGGACCGTGGCCTTGATCAGCTATTACGACGAAAACGGTACCCCGCAACACATTGACGCGGCCACGCTGCCATGGTCATTGGAGTTCCCGGTCACCGGGGCGATGGGCATCGGAAGTGTCGCGGCCCAGGGCGATAAAGACAGCATCGGTTGCCGCATCCTGATGGACGGCGTGGTCAAGACCGAAAAAACCACTAACGAGCCAAGCGCCTTCACGTCCTGCATGCTCAAAGCCTCATGACCACCGATCAGCTGCAGCACGGTCGGCCATCGGTAGCACGGATGATCCGCCGGTTTTCGGTGCTCATCATCCTGGCCTGGTTGGCGCTTATCGGGGTCCTGAATTTCTGCGTCCCCCCGCTAGAGCAGGTCGAGCACGAGCACCCGGTCTCACTGAGCCCCAGCTGATGCGCCGTCCATTACCGCATCACAGCGGTTGAACGAGGACTTCAAGGTATCTGGTCGATCAGCCTCCGGCAATCTGGTGACGATCGTCTTGGAGAGTCAGCAACCCCTGGGCGACGATGCCCACAAGTATTACGACCGTTTGATTGCTCGGTTAAAAGACGATACGAAGCATGTTCAATACATCCAGGATTGGTGGGGTGATGAACAAACGAGGCACGCCGCGCAAAGCACCGACGGTAAGGCTGTCTATGTCCAGGTGATTCTCGCCGCCGGCAACGAATCGGTCGAAGCCACCCAGCGAATCGTCGCACAAACGCCGGCTCCGCCGGGCGTGAAAGCGTTTGTCACCGGGCCCGCAGCGATCAACGCGGATATGAGCAAAAGCGGTGACCGGACGGTCGCCACCATCACCCTCGTCAGCCTCGCCGTCATCTTCGTTACGCTGCTTCTCGTCTACCGTTCGATCGTCACCGTGATCTTGTTGCTGGTGATCGTGGGCATTGAATTGCAACTCGCCCGGGGAATTGTTGCATTTTTCGGCAATCTCGGGCTCATCGGTCTCAGCACCTTCGCCGTTAATCTGCTGGTATCTCTCGTGATCGCGGCCGGAACCGACTATGGGATATTTTTCGTCGGCCGATACCAGGAGGCGCGTCAGGCCGGCGCGGACCGGGAAACGGCTTACTACACCTCCTACCACGGAGTCGCCAAGGTCGTCGTGGCCTCGGGTTTGACCATCGCAGGGGCGCTTTTCTGCCTGATCTTTACCCGGCTGCCTTCTTTCTATGTGCTCGCCATCCCGTGCGCCGTGGGCGTGTTGGTCGCCGTCGCGGTCGCCGTCACGCTCATCCCGGCAGTTCTTACCGTGGGCAGCCGTTTCGGCCTCCTCGATCCCAAGCGGAGAATCCACGCCAGCGGGTGGCGGCGGGTGGGCACGACTATCGTTCGATGGCCCGCGCCAATTCTCATCGCGGCGATGGCGGTCACACTGGTCGGGCTGTTGACGCTGCCGGGCTACAGACCTAGCTACAATGATCAGCAGTTCATTCCCAAAGATATACCCGGCAATTTGGGGTACGAGGCTGCGGCACGACACTTTCCCCCGTCGGCAATGATGGCACCCGACCTGCTGTTACTCGAGACCAATCATGATCTGCGCAGCCCGGCCGATTTCCTGGTGTTAGAGAAACTGACCAAGGCTGTGCTCGCCGTGCAGGGCATTTCGACGGTGCAGTCCGTGACTCGGCCCGAGGGAACACCGATCAGGCACACGACGATACCGTATATGCTCAGCATGCAAGCCGCCGGCCAGCAGCAATTCCTGGTGTTCCAAAAGGCGCGGATGAATGACCTGCTCAAGCAGGTCGACTTGATCACAGAAGCGATCAACACCACGCAGCAGTTGTATGAGTTGACAAAGCAGATGGTCGCCACGACGCATAAAATCGCTATCAACACGCACGAAGTGCAGGCTCTGACAAACGAGCTGCGTGGTAACGTTTCAGACTTCGAGGATTTCTTCAGGCCTATCCGCGCCTACTTCTACTGGGAAAAGCACTGCGCCGATATTCCAGTTTGCTGGGCGGTGAGAAGCGTATTCGATTCGTTAGATGGTATTGACGCGCTCGCCGACAAGCTGAAGGACCTGGTAACGGACATCGACGAGCTTGACATACTGCTCCCGCAGATACTCGCCCAGCTTCCCGAGACGATCGCGATTATGCAGGAATCGCGGAGCATGCTGCTGACCATGCACAGCACCATGACCGGAACCCTCGGGAACATGGGCGACGACAGCGGTAATGCGACCGCCATGGGGAATGCGTTCGACAGCGCCAAGAACGATGATTCCTTCTACATGCCGCCCGAAGCCTTCAAGAACAAAAACTTCCAACGAATGCTCGACTTGTTCTTGTCGCCCGACGGCAAGGACGCCCGCATGCTCATTCTGCAAAAGGGCGATCCCGCGTCGGCGGACGGCATTTCGCGGGTCGACGCGATAAAGAGCGCGGCCGAGGAGGCGCTAAAGGGCACCCCGCTGGAAGACTCGAAGGTGTACATCACCGGCACCGCGGCAGGGACGAAGGACCTGGTTCAGGGCTCCACCTACGACCTCATGATTGCGGGAGTGGCGGCGCTCTGCCTCATCTTCATCGTCATGCTGGTCATGACGCGGAGCTTCATCGCCGCGCTGGTTATCGTCGGCACCGTATTGCTTTCACTGGGTGCGTCCTTCGGGCTCTCCGTGTTCGCCTGGCAGGATCTGCTCGGCATACCAATACACTGGTCGGTGCTTGTGATGTCGGTGATCGTCCTGTTGGCGGTGGGCGCCGACTATAACTTGCTGCTGGTAGCCCGGATGAAAGAGGAAATCAGCGCGGGCATCAACACCGGCATCATCCGCGCCATGGGTGGCACCGGCAAAGTCGTGACGAACGCGGGTCTGGTGTTCGCGTTCACCATGGGGTCCATGCTGGTCAGCGATCTGCGCACCATCGGTCAAGTGGGCACGACCATCGGTCTGGGTTTGTTGTTCGACACGCTGGTCGTGCGCGCGTTCATGACGCCGTCCATCGCCGCGCTGCTGGGGCGCTGGTTCTGGTGGCCGCAAAAGGTGCGCCCCCGCCCGGCAAGTTCCATGCTTCGCCCCACGGGACCCCGTCCGCTGGTACGCGCCCTGTTGCTGAGATAGCGGCAGTCAGTGGCGTATTTCCAGTTCAGGACAAGGCCGGCGACCGTGGGGAGCACCGTGGCACAGCGCGATAGCGAAAGCAGTGGTTGCCGCCTCGAGGTGCACGCCGCGGGAGCATTTGCCTTCGGCCCGGTGAAGGCTACATGAGTACCGAAAGCTCCCGGCCATCCTTCGTTCCGCGGACCATCCGCAAACTGGCGGTTCCCATCATTCTGGCGTGGGTGGCACTGACGCTGGGCGTGACGTTCCTGGTGCCACCCTTGGAGCGCGTCGGCGAAGAGCATTCAGTTCCACTGGCTCCGCAAGACGCACCGTCGGTGCAGGCCATGATCGACATGGGCAAGGCTTTCAAGGAGTCCGATTCGGACAGCTTCGCGATGATCGTGCTGGAGGGGCAGGAACCGCTCGGGGAAGACGCGCGCACGTACTACCGAAAATTGGTTCGTGACTTACGAGGCGACCCGCGACACGTCGAACACATCCAGGATTTGTGGGGCGATCGATTCACCGCGGCGGGCGTGCAAAGCCCCGACGGCAAGGCTGCCTATGTGCAGTTGAATCTGGCCGGCAATCAGGGCACCCCGTTGTCGCAGGAATCGGTGACCTCGGTCCGCAAGATCATCAAGCAGAATCCGCCTCCGCCCGGTGTCGGGGTCTATCTCACCGGCCCCGCAGCGCTCATTCCGGACATGGTGCGCAGTGGCAACGATTCCCTCTTGAAAATGACGGTGATCGCCGGAGCGATCATCTTCGTGGTACTGCTGTTCGTCTACCGTTCGGTCGCCACCGTAATCATGGTGGTCATCGGAGTGGGGATCGAAGTGGGTTCGGCCCGCGGAATCATCGCTTTTCTCGGCGATCATAACGTTGTCGTGCTTTCCACGTTTGCCATTAATCTGCTGGTGGCGCTGTCAATGGCGGCCGGAACCGATTATGGGATTTTCTTTCTTGGTCGTTATCAGGAGGCTCGTCAGGCCGGCCAGGATCCCGAAGCGGCTTACTACACCACCTACCGCGGGGTCGCGCACGTCGTCTTGGGTTCGGGTCTGACGATCGCCGGAGCGATGTTGTGCCTGAGTGCCACCCGCATTCCCATTTTCCAAACCATCGGTGTGCCGTGCGCCGTGGGCATGATCGTCGCGGTCGCGATCGCGCTGACGCTGGTGCCGGGAGTTCTGGCCATCGGAAGTCGCTTCGGGCTGGGCGACCCCAAGCGCAAACTCGCCCAACAGCGCTGGCGGGGGTTCGGCACCGCGATCGTCCGCTGGCCCGTGCCCATTCTCGTCACAACACTGGCGGTCGCCCTGGTCGGCCTGGTGACGCTTCCGGGCTACAAGACGAGCTACGACGACCGCCCCTATCTGCCCAAAGACCTTCCGGCTAACTTGGGATTTGCGGCCGCAGATCGCCATCTATCACAATCCCGGATGTTGCCCGACATTCTGATGATTCAAGCAGATCATGATATGCGCAATCCATCGGACTTTTTGGTGCTGCACAAATTAGCTAAGGCGATTTTCCGGGTTCCCGGCATTTCTCGCGTGCAGGGCATTACCCGGCCCGAGGGGACACCGATTGAACACACCTCGATACCTTTCCTCATCAGCATGCAGAACGCGTCCATGCTGGAAAACATAGAGTTGATTAAGCCGCGAATAAAGGACATGCTTAAGCAGGCCGACTCGCTTGGCAAGCAAATCGAGATACTGAAGCACCTATTCGCGTTGCAGCAGCAGGTCACGGCCATTTCTCATCGCACGGTTGGCGACGCAATAGAAGTCCAAAAGCTGGTCGATGAGGTAGAAGACTACGTAACGAATTTTGACGACTTCTTCAGGCCAATTCGAAGCTACTTCTACTGGGAGAGGCACTGCTACGACATTCCACTCTGCTGGTCATTGAAGTCGATATTTGAGCTATTCGACGGGCTAGATGGACTTCACGATAAATTGCATGAAATGATAAAAAGCGCGGTGAAGCTGGACGAGTTGGCCCAGCAATTACTCACGCTGACCCCGAAGCTGATCGCGATCACCGAGGCCACGCGCGGCACGATCTTGACGAACCACAGCACTATGGCCGGGCTCTTCGGCGAGCTGGACGGAATGAACCAAAACGCCACCGCCATGGGGCAGGCGTTCGACGCCGCCAAGAACGACGACTCCTTCTACCTCCCGCCAGATGTCTTCAAGAACACGGACTTTCAGCGCGCGATGGCTTCCTTCGTGTCTCCGGACGGGAAGGCGGCGAGGTTCATCATTTCGCATCGCGGCGATCCCGCCACGCCCGAGGGTTTAGCGCGGATCAATCCGATCAGGACGGCAGCCGAAGAAGCGCTCAAGACAACACCGCTGGAGAACGCCAAGATTTCCATGGCGGGCGCCGCGTCGACCTACAAGGACTTGGCCGATGGCTCGAAATACGATCTGTGGATCGCGCTTGTCGGTGCGCTGTGCCTCATTTTTGTCATCATGCTGACCCTGACGAGAAGTTTTATTGCCGCCCTGGTCATCGTCGGCACGGTGGTGCTCTCACTGGGGGCATCGTTCGGGCTGTCCGTGCTGGTGTGGCAATACATCCTGGGTATCAAATTGCACTGGATGGTGCTGCCGATGTCCGTGATCGTCCTGTTGGCGGTGGGATCCGACTACAACTTGCTTCTGGTCGCCCGGATGAAAGAAGAAATAGGCGCGGGCATCAACACCGGGATCATCCGCGCCATGGGCGGCACCGGGAAGGTCGTGACGAACGCGGGCCTGGTGTTCGCCTTCACCATGTCATCGATGATCTTCAGCGATCTGCTGGTCATCGGCCAGCTTGGTACCACCATCGGCCTGGGCCTGATGTTCGACACCCTGGTCGTGCGTTCGTTCATGACACCGTCCATCGCCGCGCTGCTCGGGCGCTGGTTCTGGTGGCCGCAGAAGGTTCGCCCGCGCCCGGCCAGCTTCATGCTGCGGTCTGAACCACCACGCTCGGTGGTGCGGTCCCTGTTGCAGAAAGACGAGCACCGCGACGACGAACCGGCCACGGTCGAATTCCCGACCCTGCGGGTCTAACACAGAGCTATTTAGGCTATTTGGATTTCCTTGGCTTTCAAAGCCTTTCGGCCGTCGGCAGACCCCTCAAGCAGCCGCGGACCCGCGCGTCAGAGATTCAGCCGACCTCGCGCAGCAGCGACTGCACCCCGGTCGGCACCTCGACGGCGACCGGAGTCAAGTGACCGTAGAGGTCGATCGCGGCCGCAATGGTGCGGTCGATGAAGGAAGCGAAGTCCTCATAGGAGATGTCTTCGCGGATCCACTGCGACCTGCGGGCCGAAACACCGACGCGATCCGAGTCGGCGGACCCGTGCACGAGGGCGGTGATTCCGCGGTTGCGCCGGTTCCACGCGTCGGCGAAGTTCGTCAGCCGCGCGCGGTCGGTGGCGGGGGAAAGCCGCGAGGGGGTCACGCTGATCAGCAAGACGTCGGCGAACGACGGGGACGTCTCGAGGTGGACATGCAGCCGCCGCGCATCCGCGTCGACGACGCAGAAGTACTCGCCGTCGTGGTCGCCCCGCAGGAACCGCAGCCCACGGGTGGACAGGTACCGCTCGATCAGGTCGGCGCAGAGCGTCTGGCTTGTCATGGGTTAAATGGTCCGGCACGCGGCTTTGTGGACCCTTTGAGCAAAGCCTGCAAGGACCAAAGAATCCGCTGAGAATTGGGTAAGTGACCCAGCCCACTCAGCCCACTCAGCCCACCAGGCGGGCCACGTCGACCATCGCCGAGGTGATCTGGGCGATCTCGGCGGGCGGGCAGATGTACGGCGGCATCGCGTACACCAGGTTGCGGAAGGGGCGCAGCCAGACGCCTCGATCCAGCGCCGCCGGGGTGGCCACGGCCAGGTCCACCTGACGTGAGCACTCGATGACGCCGATCGCGCCGCACACCCGGACGTCGGTCACGCCGGGCAGTGCCCGGGCGGGTTCGAGCCCGGCCGCCAGCCCGGTGGCGATCTCGTCGACCCGTGCCCGCCAGTCCTGCGCGAGCAGCAACTCGACGCTGGCCACCGACACCGCGCACGCCAGCGGGTTGGCCATGAACGTGGGTCCGTGCATCAGCGCGCCGGCCTCCCCGGCGCTGATGGTGTGTGCGATGTCCATCGTGCACAGCGTGGCGGCCAGACTCAAGTATCCGCCGGTCAGCGCCTTGCCGACACACATGATGTCCGGGCTCACCCCGGCATGGTCGGCGGCGAACAGCTCCCCCGTGCGGCCGAAGCCGGTGGCGATCTCGTCGAAGATCAGCAACACGTCTTGCCGCCGGCAGGCCTCGCGCAGGTCACGCAGATAGCGCGGGTCGTGGAAGCGCATTCCCCCCGCGCCCTGCACGACGGGCTCGACCACCACCGCGGCCAGCTCACCGGCGTGCCGCGCCAGCTGTGCCTCGAACGCCGCGCTGTAGGCAGGGTCGTAGTCGCGCGGGACCTGCGGCGCGAACACCTGGTCAGCCAAGACTGAATGCTCTCCGGACCACAGCTCATGCATGCCGCCGTCGGGGTCGCAGACGCTCATCGGCGTGAAGGTGTCGCCGTGGTAGCCGCCCCGCCACGTCATCAGCCGCCGCTTGTCCGGTCGGCCGCGGCTGCGCCAGTACTGCAGCGCCATCTTCACCGCGACCTCCACCGACACCGAGCCCGAATCGCTGAAGAAAACCGTCTCCAGGCCCGCCGGGGTGATGTCCACCAGCAGCCGCGCCAGCCGGGCGGCGGGCTCGTGGGTCAGCCCGCCGAACATGACGTGATTCATCACGCCCAGCTGTGCCGTCAGCGCGGCGTCCAGCACCGGGTGGCCGTGGCCGTGGATCGCGGTCCACCAGGAGCTCATCGCGTCGAGCACCTCGACCGGTGCGCCGTCGCGGATCAGCGTCAGCCGCGCGCCGCGGGCGGCGACCGCGACGACAGGTTCCACCGCCTCGGCGCCGATGGTGCTGTAGGGATGCCATAGATGGGCGGCGTCGATGGCGCGGATCTGCTCCGGCGTCAACTCAGCCACGGGGATCGAGACTAGCCCTAGGAGCCTTGAGCTCGCAGAAACCGCGGCCATCGGGCAGCATTGGACGGCGTGGCCCCGGAGCAGCAGTCTCAACACCCCCTCACGGAGGAGGTCGAGGAGGTCGACTACCCGCCGGACGCCGACGAGACTCTCGATGCGGTGCCCGACGCCTCGGACGATGCGCACAACGGCGGCTCAGCCCCGGAGCTGCGGCTGCGGGTGGCCCCCTGGGACCTGACCTGCACCATCGTGCTGACCGGGTTGCTGCTCTACCTCGCCACGGCCACGGAGTGGCCGCACCGGCTCTTCGGCTTCCTCAGGGACGTGTGCACGGGCGAAGCCTGCGGACCGGTGCCCTTCGGAGTCGACATGTACATCTACCCCGTGGCCTGGGGCGGCATCGGCGCGGCACTGGCCGCCGCCGGAATCGGGCCGTTCGTCTCCCTGTTGCGGGGCTGGTACATGTCCTTCTGGCCCGTGCTGTCCCTGGCTCTGCTGGTGTTTGCTTCGACCGCCGGCGGCATCCTGACCACATTCAGCGCCCGCTTCTGGCTCTGATCGCCCAACACGTGAGACCCGAATCACAACTTCGGTCTCAACTTTGAGCACAGCAGTCACCGACGGGTCACGTTAAGACAGCAAATCCCTCGTAGGGCCTTTCGTCCCTTGCCCGCGCCCCCGCGTGTTGCGAGAGTTTCTGTAGTGACTGGTGTGAACTCGAAGGCCTCGACGCAGAGGTCATCGCGACAGTCATCGAACCGGGGGCGGATTCGCGAGTTACCGCGACTTACCGCGACTGGCCACTGAACAGAAGGAACAGAGAGACGAGGTATCGAAATGAAGCGCATCTGCGGCTTCGTGATCGGTCTGGCCCTACTGGTGATGGCGCCGGCGGCGATCATTCCGGCGCTGATAGCGCCGGCGGTCGCCGACCCCGGCGCTCGAGCGATGGACTATCAGCAAGCCACCGACGTCGTCATCATGCGGGGTCTCTCGCAGCGCGGCGTCCCGTTCTCCTGGGCCGGCGGCGGCATCAACGGTCCGACGCTGGGCAAGGGCACGGGCATGACGACCGTCGGGTTCGACGCGTCGGGCCTGATGCAGTACGCCTACGCCGGCGCCGGCATCAAGCTGCCGCGCTCCTCCGGCGAGCTGTACCGCGTGGGTCAGAAGGTCATGCCGCAGCAGGCACGCCGCGGTGACCTGATCTTCTACGGTCCCGACGGCACGCAGAGCGTCGCGATGTACCTGGGCAACAACCAGATGCTCGAGGTCGGCGACGTCGTCCAGGTGTCGCCCGTGCGCGCCAACGGCATGACCCCCTACCTGGTCCGGGTGCTCGGGGTTCAGCAGACGCCTCTGCAGCAGGCGCCGTTGCAGCAGGCACCCGTCCAGCAGGCACCCGCGCAGCAGGCACCCGTCCAGCAGGCGCCGTTGCAGCAGTCCACGCTCCAGCAGGCACCGGTCCAGCAAGCCCCGATCCAGCAGACACCCGTCCAGCAGCTGCCGGCGCAGCAAGCGCCACTGCAGCAGCAAGCGACGGTCCAGCAGGCGCCGGTCCAGCAAGCCCCGGTCCAGCAGGCGCCGCTGCAGCAGATGCCGCTGCAGTTGCCCACCCAAACGCCGGTGCAGCAGATTCCCGCGCAACCGTCACCGTTCGGCACCACGCAGTAGCCGCGGTCGTCGTAGCGGCCTCCCCAGACCCGCCACCTGCTCCCCCGCCCCAGCGGCGGAGAGAACAGGTGGCGGTTTTGGGTAAATTGACGGTTGATCATGGGAAACCTCGCACCGCCACGTCCACCGGTCGCCACGGCGACACCGGTGAATATGGGGGCGCGCACCGGGGGGCTTTCGCGGTTCTATCGCTACGATCTCGACGGCCTGCGCGGCGTCGCGATCGCGCTGGTCGCCATGTTCCACGTCTGGTTCGGCCGGGTGTCCGGCGGCGTGGACGTGTTCCTGGCGCTGTCCGGATTCTTCTTCGGCGGCAAGATCCTTCGCGCCGCGCTTGACCCGGCGGTTTCGCTGTCACCCGTCGCGGAAGCGATCCGGCTGATCCGGCGTCTGGTTCCCGCCCTGGTCGTCGTTCTCGCCGCGAGTGCGGTGCTCACCTTCCTGGTGCAGCCGCAGACCCGCTGGGAGACGTTCGCCGACCAGAGCCTGGCCAGCCTGGGCTATTACCAGAACTGGGAACTGGCCAGCACCGCATCCAACTACCTGCGCGCCGGGGAAGCCGTCACCCCGCTGCAGCACATCTGGTCGATGTCGGTGCAGGGCCAGTTCTACATCGCGTTCCTGCTGCTGGTCGCCGGCTTCGCCTACGCGCTCAGGCGGCGGCTCGGCACGCGTCTGCGGACCGGGTTCGTGGTGTTGTTGGGCGTGCTGACGCTCGCGTCGTTCAGCTACGCGATCGTCGCCCATCAGTCCGACCAGACGACCGCGTACTACAACAGCTTCGCGCGTGCGTGGGAGCTGCTGCTGGGGGCGCTGGTCGGGGCCCTGGTGCCCCGTGTCCGCTGGCCGATGTGGTTGCGCACCGTCGCGGCCGGCGTCGCGCTGGCGGCGATCCTGTCCTGTGGCGTCTTCATCGACGGCGTCGAGGAATTCCCGGGCCCGTGGGCGCTGGTGCCCGTGGGCGCCACCGTGCTGATGATCCTGGCCGGGGCCAACCTGCGGGCCCGCCCGGGCGGCACCGACGAATTGCCGCTGCCCAATCGCCTGCTGGCGACCGCGCCGCTGGTGTCGCTGGGTGTGCTGGCCTACTCGCTGTACCTGTGGCACTGGCCGCTGCTCATCTTTTGGCTGTCCTACACCGGACACGCCCACGCCAACTTCGTCGAGGGCGCGGCGATCCTGCTGGTGTCGGGCGTGCTCGCGCATCTGACCGTGCGGCTGGTCGAGGACCCGCTGCGATCCCGGGCCACCGGCGCATCGGCGGCCCCGGCGATCCCTCAGATTCCCTGGCAGTCGCGGCTGGGCCGGCCGACGATCGTGCTGGGTTCGACGGTGGTGCTGCTCGGCGTCGCCCTGACCGCCACGTCGTTCACCTGGCGTCAGCACGTCATCGTCTTGCGCGCGGGAGGCAAGGAGCTCAGCGGCTTGTCCGCCGAGGACTATCCGGGGGCTCGCGCCCTGACCGCGCATGTGCGGGTGCCCGCGCTGCCGATGCGACCGACCGTGCTGGAAATCCGGGACGACATCCCGGATTCCACCCGCGACGGCTGCATCAGCGACTTCGTGAACCCCGCTGTGGTCAATTGCACATACGGCGATCTGACCGCCACCCGGACGATCGCCTTAGCCGGCGGATCGCACGCCGAACACTGGCTGCCCGCGCTGCAATTGCTCGGGCAGTTGCATCACTTCAAAGTGGTGACCTATCTCAAAATGGGCTGTCCGTTGTCGACCGAACAGGTCCCGCTGATCATGGGCAACAACGCGCCCTACCCGCAGTGCCGCGAATGGGTGCAACGGACAATGGCCAAATTGATCGCCGACCGTCCCGACTTCGTGTTCACCACATCGACCCGGCCGTGGAACATCAAACCCGGCGACGTGATGCCCGCAACCTACATCGGGATCTGGCAAACGTTGTCGGACAACAACATTCCCATCCTCGCCATGCGTGACACCCCGTGGCTGGTGAAAAACAACAAACCGTTCGACCCGGCGGACTGTCTGGCCAAGGGCGGTACCCCACAGAAGTGCGCGATCAAACGTTCCGATGTGCTTGCCGAGCATAATCAGACTCTGGATTTCGTCGGGCAATTCCCGCTGCTCAAGGTCCTCGATATGTCCGATGCGATCTGCCGGCCCGACTATTGCCTCCCGGTCGAGGGAAATGTGCTGATTTACCACGGCGCCCATCACCTTTCCCCCACCTATGTGCGCACCATGGCTCCCGACCTCGGGGTCCAGATCGCGGCAAGCACCGGTTGGTGGTAGCGCCGCCGGGACGCCCCGGCGCCATTAAGGTCGAATAATGTCGACGAACAACCCAACAGCGCCCTCGGGAGGCGCAACGGCATCTGGCGCCGACGTGTACAAACCTCCTCAACCCACCGTCTGGCCTGGTAACGCCTACCCGCTCGGGGCGACCTATGACGGTGCGGGCACGAACTTTTCGTTGTTCTCCGAGATCGCCGAGAGCATCGACCTGTGCCTGATCGACGAACACGGTAACGAGTCCCGCATCCCGCTCGATGAGGTGGACGGATACGTGTGGCACGCCTACCTGCCGAACGTCACGCCGGGTCAGCGCTACGGGTTTCGTGTGCACGGGCCGTTCGACCCGGCGGCCGGTCACCGCTGTGATCCGAGCAAGCTGCTGCTCGACCCGTACGGCAAGTCATTCGACGGAGACTTCACCTTCGGCCAGGCGTTGTTTTCCTACGACCTGAATGCCGTCGACCGCCAGGGCGACACCCTGGTCACCGGGATTCCCCCGATGGTCGACTCGCTCGGCCACACCATGACCAGCGTGGTGATCAATCCCTTCTTTGACTGGGCGTTCGACCGCGCACCGCTTACCCCGTACCACGAGACGGTCATCTACGAGGCCCACGTCAAGGGTCTGACCCAGACTCATCCCGCCGTCCCCGAAGGACTTCGCGGCACCTACGCCGGCCTTGCCCACCCGGCCATCATCGATCACCTGAAGTCGCTCAACGTCACAGCGCTGGAGCTGATGCCGGTGCACCAGTTCATGCACGACGAACGACTGCTCGACCTGGGTCTGCGAAACTACTGGGGCTACAACACATTCGGGTTCTTCGCCCCGCACTACCAGTACGCGTCCAACCGCCAGGCCGGCGGCGCGGTGGCCGAGTTCAAGATGATGGTGCGCAGCCTGCACGAGGCGGGCATCGAGGTCATTCTCGACGTGGTCTACAACCACACGGCCGAAGGCAACCACCTCGGCCCGACGATCAACTTCCGCGGCATCGACAACAAGGCGTACTACCGGCTCGTCGACGACGACCTGCGCGTGTACAAGGATTTCACCGGCACTGGCAACAGCCTCAACGCCCGTCACCCACACACGCTGCAGCTGATCATGGACTCGCTGCGCTACTGGGTCCTCGAAATGCACGTGGACGGGTTCCGGTTCGACCTGGCGTCCACGCTGGCTCGCGAGTTCTACGACGTGGACCGGCTCAGCGCGTTCTTCGATCTGGTGCAACAGGATCCGGTGGTCAGCCAGGTCAAACTCATCGCAGAGCCGTGGGACGTCGGCGAGGGCGGATACCAGGTCGGCAACTTCCCTGGTTTATGGACCGAATGGAACGGGAAATACCGCGACACTGTGCGCGACTACTGGCGGGGCGAGCCCGCAACCCTCGGCGAGTTCGCTTCCCGGTTGACCGGGTCGTCGGACCTCTATGAGGCGAGCAGCCGGCGCCCCAGCGCCAGCATCAACTTCGTCACCGCCCACGACGGTTTCACGCTCAACGACTTGGTCTCCTACAACGAGAAACACAACGAAGCCAACGGCGAGGACAACCGCGACGGGGAAAGCCACAACCGGTCGTGGAACTGCGGCGTCGAGGGCCCGACCGACGACCCCGACATCACCGCGCTGCGCTGCCGGCAGATGCGCAACTTCTGGGCCACCTTGATGATCAGCCAGGGCACACCGATGATCACCCACGGCGACGAGATAGGACGAACCCAGAACGGCAACAACAACGTCTACTGCCAAGACTCCGAGATCTCCTGGATGGACTGGTCTTTGGTGGACAAGAACGCCGACCTGCTGGCGTTCGCCCGCAAGGTGACCGCGCTGCGGAAAAACCATCCGGTCTTTCGCCGGCGCCGGTTCTTCGAGGGCGAACCGATCCGCACCGGCGACGAGGTCCGCGACATCGCCTGGCTCACCCCCGCCGGGCGGGAGATGACGCACGAGGACTGGGACGTCAGCTTCCACCATCGCTGCGTGGCGGTGTTCCTCAACGGCGACGCCATCACCGCACCAAACCTGCGCGGCGAGCGCGTCGTCGACGACTCGTTTCTGTTGTGCTTCAACGCCCATGACCAGTACGTGGAATTTGTCATGCCGCACGACGACTATGCCCACCAGTGGGCGGTGGAGCTGGACACCAACGGTCCGGTCGGCGTGCGAGAAGGGGTCGACCAGGTGGTGGCGGCCGACGCCACGATCGACGTGCCGGCGCGCTCGCTGCTGATCCTGCGTAAGACCGCCTGACACATGGGATTTCCCGTACTATCCACCTACCGGTTACAGCTGCGCGGTCCCGCCAGTGGGTTCGGCTTCACCTTCGCCGACGCCGAGAAATTGCTGGACTACCTCGACGAGCTCGGGGTCTCCCATCTCTACCTGTCGCCCATCATCACGCCGATCGCGGGATCGACGCACGGATACGACGTCGCCGACCCGACGAGCGTGTCGGCCGAACTGGGCGGCCCCGAGGGCCTGGCGCGCCTGTCGGCGGCCGCCCGCGCGCGCGGCCTGGGCCTGATCGTCGACATCGTGCCCAACCACGTGGGGATCGACAAGCCCGAGCAGAACCCTTGGTGGTGGGACCTGTTGCGGCACGGCCGCTCATCGGACTACGCGACCTACTTCGACGTCGACTGGGACCTTGATCCGCAGGGCCGAATCGTGCTGCCGCTGCTGGGTTCCGACGACGACGTCGCCGACCTGAAAGTCGACGGCGATCGGCTGCGGCTCGGGGACCTGGCGCTGCCGCTCGCCCCCGGCACCTCGGGTGGCACCGGCGCGGAGGTCCACGACCGCCAGCACTACCGGCTGGTGGGATGGCGCAACGGGGTGTGCGGCTATCGCCGGTTCTTTTCGATCACCTCGCTGGCCGGGCTGCGCCAGGAGGACCGCGCGGTGTTCGAGGCCAGCCACGCCGAGGTCGCCCGCTGGTTCACCGAGGGGCTCGTCGACGGAGTGCGCATCGACCACCCCGACGGATTAACCGACCCCAGTGGCTATTTGGTGTGGCTGCGCGAACTGCTCGGCGCGGACGCCTGGATCGTGATCGAGAAGATTCTGGCCGTCGACGAGGCCCTGGAGCTCACGCTGCCGGTGGGCGGAACCACCGGCTACGACGTGCTGCGGGAAGTCGGCGGGCTTTTCATCGACCCGAACGGGGAGCCGGCGCTGACCGAGCTGGTCGGATCGGCGGGTGTCGACTATCGAGCCATGCCGGAGCTGCTGGCACAGCTCAAGATTCGTGCGGCCACCGACACGCTGGCCAGCGAACTGCGCAGGCTGCGGCGTGCGATCGCGGCGGCCGCGGGCACCGACCATCCGCTGCTGCCCGACGCGATTGCCGCACTGCTGACCCACATCGGGGTATACCGCTCCGACTATCTGAGCCTGTCCGCGATCCTGCCCGGCGCGTTGGCCGAAACCCAGTTGACGGCACCGGAATTGGGACCCGCGCTGGCCGTGCTCGCCGCCGCGCTGGCCCGCGGCGGCGAACCCACCGCGCGGCTGCAACAACTGTGCGGTGCGGTGACGGCCAAGTCTGTCGAGGACTGCCTCTTCTACCGCGACGCCAGGCTGGTGTCGCTCAACGAGGTCGGCGGGGAGCCCGAACGGTTCGGCGTCGGCGTCGCGGAATTTCATCAGCGCGCCGCCACCCGGGCTGAATTGTGGCCGAGGGCGATGACCACGCTGACCACCCACGACACCAAGCGCGGCGAAGACGTGCGCGCCCGCATCGGTGTGCTTTCCCAAGTGCCGTCGCTGTGGACCGAATTCGTCGCCCGCTGGGAACTCGAAGCGCCCTCCCCCGACGCCGCCACCGGACAGTTCCTGTGGCAGAACATCTTCGGGGTTTGGCCGGTCAGCGGTGAGGTCACCGCCGAGCTGCGTGAGCGGCTGCACGCCTACACCGAGAAGGCCATCCGGGAGGCGGGCTGGCACACCTCCTGGAACGACCCGGACGCCGCCTTCGAGGATGCGGTGCACCGGTGGCTGGACGTGGTGCTTGAAGGCCCGGTGGCTCGAGGGCTGACCGGGCTTGTCGCCCAACTGAATTCGCACGGCGCCAGCGACGCGCTGGGTCAGAAGCTGCTCGCGCTGACCGTGCCCGGCATCCCCGACGTCTACCAGGGCACCGAGCTGTGGGACGACAGCCTGGTCGATCCCGACAACCGCCGCGAGGTGGACTACGGCGCGCGCAGAGCCGCGCTGGATGGGTTGCAGCACCCGAAGATCCGGGTGGTGACCACGGCGCTTCGGCTGCGGCGTTCCCATCCCGAGAGCTTCCTGCACGGTGGGTACCGCCCGGTGCTGGCCGACGGCTCGGCATCCGATCACATCGTGGCGTTCCGCCGCGGTGACGACGTTCTGGTCGCGGTGACCCGCTGGACGGTCCGGCTGGCCGAAACCGGCTGGGGGAATACGGTGGTGCCGCTGCCCGACGGCTCCTGGACCGACACCCTCACCGGCGCCACGGCCAGCGGACCGACGTCGGCGGCGGAACTGTTTGCCGAGTTGCCGGTGGTGCTCCTGGAGCGACGTCATGAGTGAATTCCGGGTGTGGGCGCCCATACCCGAGCGGGTGCGCCTTGACCTCGACGGAGCCGTGCACCCGATGACGCGGTCCGGCGACGGGTGGTGGCACGCGACCGTCGACGCCCCACCCGGCGCCCGCTACGGATACCTGCTCGACGACGACCCCACCGTGCTGCCCGACCCTCGGTCGGCTCGGCAGCCCGACGGCGTGCACGAACGCTCGCAACTGTGGGATGCCGGCGCCGTCAACTGGACCGACGCGAGTTGGGCCGGGCGCCCGGTCGAGGGCGCGGTGATCTATGAGCTGCACGTCGGCACCTTCACCCCGGCGGGCACGTTCGACTCTGCTATCGAAAAGCTGGACTATCTGGTCGATCTCGGCATCGATTTCGTCGAACTGATGCCGGTCAACTCCTTCTCCGGCACGCACGGCTGGGGTTACGACGGCGTGCTGTGGTACAGCGTGCACGAACCCTACGGCGGACCCGACGGACTGGTCCGGCTCGTCGACGCCTGCCACGCGCGCGGCCTGGGTGTGCTGATCGACGCGGTCTTCAATCACTTGGGGCCATCGGGCAATTACCTGCCCAGGTTCGGCCCCTATCTGTCCTCCGCGAGCAATCCGTGGGGCGAGGGCGTCAACATCGCCGACGCCGACTCCGACGAGGTGCGCCGCTACATCATCGGATGCGCGCTGCGCTGGATGCGCGACTTTCACGCCGACGGTCTGCGCCTGGACGCCGTGCACGCACTGGTGGACACCACCGCCATCCACATCCTCGAGGAGCTGGCCACCGAAACCGACAGGCTTTCACAGCATTTAGGCCGCCCGTTGTCGCTGATCGCCGAAAGCGACCTCAACGACGCGCGACTGATCACCCCTCGCGATCAGGGCGGGTATGGCCTCGCGGCGCAGTGGGACGACGACATCCATCACGCCATTCACACGGCGGTGTCCGGTGAGCGGCAGGGCTATTACTCGGACTTCGGTTCACTGGCGACGCTGGCGAAGACCCTGCGGCACGGGTTTTTCCACGCCGGCACGTATTCGTCGTTCCGGCGGCGCCGCCATGGCCGGCCGCTGGATACCGCGCGGATTCCGGCCACCCGACTGCTGGCCTACACCTGCACCCACGACCAGGTCGGCAACCGCGCGCTCGGCGATCGCCCCTCGCAGAACCTCACCGGCGGCCAGCTGGCGGTCAAGGCCGCGCTGGTGCTCGGATCGCCCTACACGGCAATGCTTTTCATGGGCGAGGAGTGGGGGGCATCGACGCCGTTCCAGTTCTTCAGCTCCCACCCCGAGCCAGAGCTGGCCCGCGCCACCGCCGAGGGCCGCAAGGCCGAGTTCGCCGGGCACGGCTGGGACGCCGACGAGATCCCCGATCCGCAGGATCCGCAGACCTTCCAGCACTCCAAGCTGGACTGGGCGGAGGTCGAGGCCGACGAACATGCCCGGCTGCAGCGGCTTTATCGCGACCTGATCGCCCTGCGGCACAACGAGCCTGACCTGGCCGACCCGTGGCTGAACGATCTCGTCGTCGACTATGACGAAGACCGACGCTGGATCAGTGTGCGCCGCAACCGCCTGCTGATCGCCTGCAACCTGGGCACCGAGCCGACGACGGTGCCGATCACCGGCGAGCTGGTGCTGGCCTGGGGCACGCCGACCGTCGGCGGCGAAGGCACTGAGCTGCCCGCGCATTCGTTTGCGATACTGCGGTGTGGACAAGGTTAGGTTCAGCCGCGAGGAGCTGAAGAGTTTCACCGGCAAGAAGTTGCCTGACTTGATCTCTCACGGCGTGCGGCTGCTGTTCGTCGGGATCAACCCCGGCCTGCGTAGCGTCGCGGTGCAGGCGCCCTTCGCTCCCCGCGGCAACCGGTTCTACCCGGCGCTGTTCCGCGCCGGCATCACCGACCGCATCATCGACGCCTCGGCGGGCTTCTCCGACGCAGACCGGGACTACCTGTTACACCGCGGCATCGGCATCACCGGTCTGGTCGAACGCGCCACCGCCGGCGCGGCCGAGCTGACGGTCGACGAGTTCGTGCAGGGCGAGCGCAGACTGCGCAAAGTGGTCGCGGAATACTCGCCGAAGGTGGTCGCCTTCCTCGGGATCACCGCCTACCGCGCCGCCCTGAACGACCCCAAGGCCGCACTCGGCAAACAGCCGGCGCCTTACCTGTCCTCCGAACTGTGGGTGCTGCCCAACCCGAGCGGGCGCAACGCGCACGCATCGCTCGATGGACTGGCGGCCTCCTACGGCGCAGCCGCCCGCGCGGCCGGGATTCGGCTGCACGGATGACCGACGACTTCGTGCCCGCCGCGCCGCAGTTGTGGACCTACTTTGATCGGCGTCGATCCGGAACCTGAGTTTTGCCCTTGCCGCTGGAAACCTGGCGCGAGGCGTGGTCAGCGAAACGATGACGCCTGGAGATCGGTTATCTCGCCAATGACTTCAAAGTCTGCATCGCAGTGGACAACATGAGCTTCGTTGCGGATCGCGACTGAGGCGATGAGGCAGTCGTTGATGCTTCGAATTGTTTTGCCAGCGCGCCGGGCCGCCCGATAGATATCTGCGGCAGCGCGGAAGTCGACCGCGTTCTCGACGGGCAGTGAGGGCAGGCCATTGATGAGACGCTCAAGGGTGAGCTGGGTGTCGTTGGTCGCTCCGCATAAGATCTCCATCGCGACGGGTTCGCAGATGACGATCTGACCCGTTTTGTCGGAGAGCAGTCGGCGCACCTCGGTCGCAGCGACCGATTTGGTGGCGCGAAAGTATTCGATCCAGGCGGACGTGTCGACCAGGATCATCAAACTTTTCCGGGTTGTTCGCTTCTCAAGTCGTCGAGGTCAGCGTCCCAGCCGACCCCTTCGAGCCCGAGCAGGAACTCGCGGGTCAGCGGAGTTCCCACCAAGCGCCGCAACGCCAAGTCAACGGCGGCCTTCTTAGTGGTCAGGCCAAACCTACGCATTACTTCCGCGGCAAGCTCGTCGTCAATGTCGATATTTGTGCGCGACATACACCAATAATACACATCTCTTACACATAACGACGCCCGCTGCTGAGCACCGCCTCGGCGACCGCGTCGGCGA
Organism: uncultured Actinomycetota bacterium; assembly: GCA_963758775.1. Taxonomy (GTDB): domain Bacteria; phylum Actinomycetota; class Actinomycetes; order Mycobacteriales; family Mycobacteriaceae; genus Mycobacterium. Next base: position 233,455 of record CAVWWU010000002.1, on the reverse strand, counting down.
GCGGATTGATCTCGCCGTCGGCCAGGTCCGCGATGGTGATGCGGATCCCCGGCTCGGTGCGGATCCGGTACCGCGTGCCCGGCGCCGCGGCCCAGCCCGCGCCGAGCAGCCGCGTGATGGCGACCGTCTCGTCGGGCACCGGAATCCAGACGTTGAGGCCGGAACGGCCATAGGCAGTCAGGCCGCGCTCGGTCAGCGCGGCACAGAGGCGCACCCGATTGCCGGTGTATCGCCGCTCGGCCTCATCGATCAGGCGGGTGGCGCCGTCGTCGGACCACAGGCGGACGGCGAGGTTCTGCAGCAGGTGGCTCACCCAGCCGGGCCCGAGCCGCAGTCGTCCGTGCACCCGTTCGACGGTGCGCCGGTCGCCGGCCATGACGGCCAGCCGCAGATCGGGCCCGTAGGCCTTCGACGCCGATCGCACGAACGCCCAATGGCGAGTCGATCCGGCCAGCGTGTGCAGCGGCGCCCCGGCGATGCCCGCGCAGTGGTCGTCCTCGACCAGCAACAGATCCCCGGCGCGCCCGGCCAGCACCCCCCGGAGCGCGGCGGCACGGTCCGCGGATAGCGCTGCGCCGGTGGGGTTTTGCGCGCGGGTGGTGACAATGAGCGCCCGTGCCCCGCGACCCAACGCGCGCGTCAAATCGTCGACCAGTGGCCCGTCGTCGTCGAGCCGCACCGGTTCGACCGAAAGACCCAGCGCCGCAAGCAGATCCAACAGGTTCGCCCAGCCGGGATCCTCGACGATCACCCGGTCGCCCGGGCGCAGGTGCGCGGTGAGCGCCCGCTCGATGCCGTCCAGCGCCCCGCTGATCACCGCGAGATGCTCGGCCGGAACACCGTCGGCGGTCAGCGTCGCGCGGGCGTGATCGACCAGCGCCGGCGACATCGGCGGCTGTCCGTAGAGCAGCGCAGTGCCTTGCGGCGCCACAGCGCCCGCGATGGGCAGCAGCGCCGGGTCCGGGTTGCCGGTCGACAAATCGCGCGCCCCCGCGGGCACGTCGAGGGCCAACAGCGAGCGGGGCGTGGTCGCGGGGCGGTGCCGCACCCGGGTGCCGCGCCGGCCGGCGGTCTCGACGGCTCCGCGATCGCGCAGCAGGCGATAGGCCGCCGCGACGGTGTTGGCGTTCACCCCGAGCCGGCCGGCCAGCTCGCGGATCGGCGGCAGTGTCGTCCCCGGGTGCCAGCGCTCCCCCGGAGATCGCCTCTTCGATGTTGGCCGCTATGGACTCCGCGCCCGCACCCGCTATCGTGTATTGTACTGGCACGCAGACGATTATGTACTAGGACAAATGACATGGCAACTACGTACCAACCGACGGCACGAACCACGCCCACCCGCTACCGGGAACGCGCCACCTACGACCGCGAGGTCGTGCATCGCATCCTCGACGAGTCGCTGATCTGTCACGTGGGCTATGTCAGCGACGGCAGGCCGGTGGTCTTGCCCACGACGCACGCCCGGCGCGGCGAAACCCTGTACCTGCACGGCTCCACCGGCAGCGGCCCAATGCTCGCGGCCAAACAAGGAACCGGCCTGCCCGTGTGCGTCACCGCGACCCTGGTCGACGGGCTGGTGCTGGCGCGCTCGGCGCTGCATCATTCGCTGGTCTATCGCTCGGTGGTGGCACTCGGCGACGCGCGCCTGGTGGACGACCCTGCCGAGAAGCGGCTGGCCCTGGCCTCGCTGCTCGACCACATCGCGGCCGGGCGCGCCGACGACTGCCGGCCCCCGAACGAGCGCGAACTGGCGATGACCGCGGTCCTCGCGCTGGACCTCGTCGAGGTGTCGGCCAAGGTCCGCACCGGCGGCCCGGTGGACGACGCGGAAGACCTCGCGCTGCCGCACTGGGCCGGTGTGCTGCCGTTGAGCGTGGCGGCCGGAACGCCGGTGCCGGCGGACGACCTCGATCCCGCCACCCCGGTCCCGGCGTACCTGAGCGGCTAGAGCAGGTAGCGGTAGGCCGCCGAACCGGGCTCGATGGTCTCGACGTGGATCTCCGTCGCCCGCATCCGTGCCAGCAGCCCGTCCAGGTCCGCGGCCGACCCCAGCTCGATCCCGACCAGCGCCTCACCGGTCTCGCGGTTGTTGCGCTTGACGTACTCGAACAGCGTGACGTCGTCGTTGGGCCCGAGGACCTCGTCCAGGAAGCGGCGCAGCGCGCCGGGCTCCTGCGGGAAGTCCACCAGAAAGTAGTGCTTGAGGCCTAGGTGGATCAGGGAGCGCTCCAGCACCTCGCCGTAGCGCGACACGTCGTTGTTGCCACCCGAAATGAGGCACACCACGGTCGATCCCGGCTCGACGTCGGTTTCCAGCAGGCCGGCCACAGACAGGGCACCCGCCGGCTCGGCGATGATGCCTTCGTGCTGGTAGAGGTCCAGCATCGCGGTGCACACGGCGCCCTCGTCGACGGCGCTGATCGACGCCATGTCGCCGGCGGCGGCCAGCGCGGCGTAGGTCAGCGTCCCGGCGCGCCGCACCGCGGCGCCGTCCACGAACTGGTCGACGTGGTCCAGCGTCACCGGCTCGCCGGCAGCCAGCGCGGCCATCATCGCGGCGGCGCCGGCCGGCTCGATGCCCAGCACCGCGGTGTTGCTGGTCCGCTCGGCCAGGTAGGTGGTGATGCCGGCGATGCAGCCGCCACCGCCCACGGGGACCACCATCAGGTCGGGCTCCCCGAGTTGCTCGAGCACCTCGACGGCGATGGTGCCCTGGCCGGCCATGGTGCGGGGGTCGTCGTACGGCGGGACCAGCGTGGCGCCGGTCCGCGCGACGTCCTCGAGCGCCGCCTCGGCGGCCAGGTCGTAGGTCGACCCGCCCACGATCAGCTCGATGAACTCCCCGCCGTGGTAGCGGATCCGGTCACGCTTCTGTTTGGGCGTCTTGGCCGGCACATAGACCCGGCCGCGCACGCCGAGCGTCCGGCACGCGTACGCGAAGCCCTGCGCGTGGTTGCCCGCCGAGGAGCACACCACGCCGGCGGCGATCTCCTCCTCGGTCAACTGCACCATCAGGTTGTAGGCGCCGCGCAGCTTGTAGGAGCGCACCACCTGCAGGTCTTCGCGTTTGAGGTAGACCTGCGCGCCGGTGATCGCCGACAGCCGGTCGCTGAACTGCAGTGGTGTCGGCGTGATGACCGGAGCGATCCGCTTCGCCGCGCCGTCAATGTCCGCCGCGCACAGCGGCGGCGGCGGCGACGTGCTTCGACTCAGTTCAGCGGACACCGATCAATGGTGCCATGCCAACCAGCAGGCGATTCAGTTCACCGGGGTCAGCACGAACAGCGGGATCTCGCGGTCGGTCTTCTTCTGGTAATCGGCGTAGGGCGGGTAGGCCGCCACCGCGCGCTCCCACCACTCGGCCTTCTCGTCGCCGGACACCTCGCGGGCGTCGTAATCGTGGGTGACGGTGCCGTCCTGCAGTTCGACCCGCGGGTTCTTGACGACGTTGTAGTACCAGACCGGGTTCTTCGGAGCCCCGCCGAGTGAGGCGACCACGGCGTACTCGCCGTTGTGCTCGACACGCATCAGCGGGGTCTTGCGCAGCTTGCCCGTCTTGGCCCCGACGGTGGTCAGCAGGATGACAGGCATCCCGTTCAAGTCGGTGCCGTCGGTCCCGCCGGATTCTGCGTACTTGTCTGCCTGTTCGCGAGCCCAGTCGGAGGTGCTGGGTGCATATTCACCTGAAAGCGGCATACCGACCACTCTACGACGACGGCACCGCGCCCGCGGATGTCCTGGCCAGCTCGGCGATGGTGTTGACCCGACGGACCGCGGTGGCGATCTCGTCGGCGAATTCCCGCCGCCGCTTGGCGATATCCGGGTCGTCGCTGCCGTCGGTCAGCTCACGATGCCGGGCCAACCGCAAGGCCGTCTTGAACAGTTCCATCGACCTCGACTCGGCGCTGGCGATCCTGCGTTGCAGCTCCCACTGCTTGCCCACCTGGAGGCACTCGGCCAGGAAGGCCCCCTCGTTGAACGACTCGTCCTCGTAGGCGGCCAACCGTTCGGCGACGATGTGGTAGGCGTCCAGGAACGGACGCAACACCAGATGCGCCAGCAGCACGTCGGCGGATTCCAACAGGCCGCGAACCTGTTCCGCGGCAACGGATTTGGTAATGTCTTCGACGTCGCCGATCAGGCGGACCTCGCGGGCTAGTTCCTGCTCGAACTGCGCGCGCGCCGAGAACAGGAATTCGAACTTCAGCAACTCACGCAGCCGCAGCGCTTCGTCGCGCACGGTCGTCGGCAGCACCGAACCGCCCTCGCACGTTTCGGTAGCCGCCAACAAGGCCGTCTCGGCGATCGCGCGGTCGACCAGGATGTGGATCGCGGTGTTGCGGTAGAACGCCGCGACCAGATGCTGGTCGGCGCCGATGCCCCAGACCGCTTCGGTCCCGGCGTCATAGACCTGCACCACGCCGGAGTCCACCAGCTGGTGCAGGGTCCACCGGATCGTCGAACGATTGGTGAGGTCGGCGGCGCCGGCGACCGCCCAGTTCCGGGCCGCGATGTAGCTGGCCAGCGGTCGCACCGTGGCCAGCACCTCGCCGATCGACATCGAGCGGTCGGCCCCCAGCAACGCGAGATTAACCACCGCCGTGGGCGTGACGGGCGTGGCGCGGTTGATCCGGTGTTCGACGTCCAGCGCGATGCGCTCGATCTCGGTTCCGGTGCCCGAGTCGTCCGCGCGCAGCTCCTCCAGACGCTTGCGTAAGGGCAACGGTTCGCCGAAGTCCAGGTAAGCGCGGCCGAGTCGGTCACCTTGCTGCCGCGCGAGCCGGACCAGGAAGCGAAAGTCCTCGGGCCGCTTTTCGGCGCCGTAGGCCTCGGTGGTCATGGCCTCCACCTCGTGCAGCTGGTCGTACACGATGGAGGTCGGCACCAAATACACTTCGGGGCCGTCGATTTCGTCGACAGCGTCGGCGATGTAGCGCAGGATGCCGAACACCGGGGGCCGCAGCTTGCCGGTCCGGGTCCGGCCGCCCTCGATCGACCAGGTCAGGTTGGCGTGGTTTTGCACCAGCTGTGCGGTGTAGGCGCGCAGCGCGAACCGGTACACCGGAATGTCCTTGGTCGCCCGACGGATGAAGATCGTCCCGGTGTGCTTGGCCCAGGCGCCCATCGGAAAGAAATTCAGGTTCGACCCGCCGAAGGTGCGCCCGGGCGTGAGCCGGTGGGCCGCGATCACCTCGGGCAGCAGCGTGCCGTCCAGGTAGGACCGATGCGAAAAGGCGAACGCCAACGTCGCCCTGCGGTCCAGCTTGCGCAGCGCGGCGATCTGGTCCTCGTCGACGAGCACGTCGTAGGCTCGCGTGAGCCAGCGGCTGAAGCCGCGCCAGGCGTCCACCGCGCGGTCGTCGAACGACGCCGCCATCTCGCGCAGGTAACCCGCGGCCTCGGTTTGCACGCTTTCGGGGTCGCGGCCCAGCTCGGCCGCCAGCTTCTGCAGTCGCTCCTCGTACCACGGGGCGTCCAGCAACTGGGCCACCTCGGACGGGTCGGTCGGCAACGGCGCTACCGATTCCTCGATAATTCCGGTGCGCTGCAGCACCTTTCGCACCCCGGCGCGGCCCAGCTCCCGCGCAGCGGTCAGCCGTCCGCCATTCACGGTGTGCCGCCGGCGGTCATGTCTGTTGCCCACATCACATCGCGAGCGTACGTCCGCTACGGGAGCTGGGCCAGCGCCAGGTGTCCTTCGAAGCCGTACGACGCGGCGCTCGCCCGGTAGCGCCGGGCGAATTCGCGCGCCTTCTGCTGCGCAATCGGCGTCCCACGGCCGTCACAGAACCGTGCGCTCGGCCGCAGTCCAGTGCCACACGCCGAGCATGTGGACTACGCGGCTGTCATCCGGGCCCCTTGGTCTCGAGTACGCCCACTCGATTGGCAAGAATAGGGCCTGCGGCAGCCACCACGGCGGCGAGTGTGCGGCCAGCTTCACAGTCGAGGATCGACGCGCGGTCCGGCTAGCCGCCCACGCAGCCCGGGCCGAGGAGCGCCTTCAGATCGCCCATCAGCGCCGGCGACAGCGTGACCCGCAGCGAGGAATCCAGCTCCAGCGTGGTGATCCGCTCCCCGCTGATCAGCCGCAGATGCACCTGTGAGGTGCCCGGATGACGCGCCAGCACCTGCTTGAGCGCGCTGACCTTGTCGATGGTGCACTGCCGGGTGGGCAGGCTCACCGCCAGCGGGCGGTTCGGCTGCGCGTTCGAGAAGTCGGGCACCACAAGCTCGTTGGCGATCAGCGAGATCCGGTCGTCGCGGATCGCCACCTTGGCGTTGATCAGCACCACGACGTCGTCGGCGATGTCCGCACCGTAGGCGGAATACGAGTGCGGGAAGAACATCACCTCGATGCCACCGGTGAGGTCCTCCAATTGGGCCGACGCCCAAGGCATTCCGTTCTTGTTGACCCGCCGGTTGACCGAGGCCAGGATGCCGCCCACCCGTACCTGGCTTTCGTTGGCGACATCGCCGTCCAGGATCGCCGGAATCTGCGTGTCGACCTGAGCCGCAAGCAGGTGCGCAACACCGTTCAGCGGATGCCCGGAGACGTAGAGCCCCAACATTTCCCGCTCGAGAGCGAGCTTGTGTTTGTCTTCCCACTCGTCGTCGGGCACCTTGATGGTGAACACGGAATCTTCGCCGTCCATCCCGCCACTACCGCCGCCGAACAGGTCGAACTGCCCGATCGCCTCGGCCTTCTTGGTGCCCAGCACCGAGTCGACGGCGTCGGTGTGCACCAGGAACAGGCCCTTGCGGGCGTGGCCCAGCGAGTCGAACGCGCCGGCCTTGATCAACGACTCGGTGACCTTCTTGTTGCAGGCCGAGATGTCGATCTTGTTCAGGTAGTCGGAGAAGTCGGTGAATTTGCTTTTCTCGCTGCGGGTTTTGATCAGCGAGCCCACCACGTTGGCGCCGACGTTGCGCACCGCGCCGAGGCCGAAGCGAATGTCCTTCCCAACCGAGGCGAAGTTCACCAGCGACTCGTTGACGTCCGGGGGCAGCACCGTGATGCCGAGCTTGCGGCAGTCGGCCAGATAGACCGCGGCCTTGTCCTTGTCGTCGCCGACCGAGGTCAACAGGCCCGCCATGTATTCGGCCGGGTAGTTGGCCTTGAGGTACGCCGTCCAGTACGACACCAGGCCGTAGCCCGCGGCGTGCGACTTGTTGAACGCGTACCCGGCGAACGGAAGGATGGTGTCCCACAACGCCTTCACCGCTTTTTCGGAGAAGTTGTTGGCGGTCATGCCTTCGTAGAAGCCCTTGTACTCGGCCTCGAGCACCTCGAGCTTCTTCTTGCCCATGGCCTTGCGCAGCGCGTCGGCCTTGCCCATCGTGTAGGAGGCGACCTTCTGGGCGATGAACATGATCTGCTCTTGGTAGACGATCAAACCGTATGTTTCGGAGAGGATTTCGCGCAGCGGTTCCTCGAGCTCGGGGTGGATCGGCTTGACGGCCTGCCGGTTGTTCTTGCGGTCGGCATAGTCGTTGTGGGCGTTCATGCCCATCGGGCCCGGACGGTACAGCGCCAGCACGGCGACGATGTCGTTGAACTCGGTCGGCTGCATGCGGCGCAGCAGGTCGCGCATCGGCCCGCCGTCGAGTTGGAAGACCCCGAGCGTGTCGCCGCGCCCCAGCAGCTCGTAGGTGGGCTTGTCGTCCAGCGGCACCGATTCCAGGTCGAGGTCGATTCCCCTGTTGGCCTTGATGTTCTCCAGCGCGTCGCCGATGATCGTCAGGTTGCGCAGGCCCAGGAAGTCCATCTTCAGCAGCCCGATGGCCTCACACGACGGGTAGTCCCAGCCGGTGATGATGGCGCCGTCCTGGGGCCGCTTCCACAGTGGGATGGCCTCGGTCAGCGGCTCGCTGCTCATGATCACCGCGCACGCGTGCACGCCGGCGTTGCGGATCAGACCCTCCAGGCCGCGCGCGGTCTGGTAGATGGTGCGCACGTCGGGGTCGGTTTCGATCAGGCTGCGGACCTCGGCGGCTTCCTTGAATCGCTCGTGGTTCGGGTCGGTGATCCCCGACAGCGGAATGTCTTTGGCCATGATGGCCGGCGGCAGCGCCTTGGTGATCCGGTCGGCGATGGCAAACCCGGGCTGGCCGTAGTGAATGCGGGCCGAATCCTTCAGTGCCGCTTTGGTTTTAATCGTACCGAAGGTGATGACCTGTGCGACGCGGTCCTGGCCCCACTTCTCTGCGGCGTAACGCACCATCTCGCCACGACGACGGTCGTCGAAGTCGATGTCGATGTCGGGTGCCGACGGACGTTCCGGGTTGAGAAACCGCTCGAACAGCAGGCCGTGCGGGATCGGGTCGATGTTGGTGATGCCCAGCGCGTAGGCCACCAGCGAACCCGCCGCCGAGCCACGGCCCGGCCCCACCCGGATGTCGACGGAGCGCGCGTAGTTGATCAGGTCGGCGACGATCAGGAAGTAAGCCGGGAAGCCCTTGTCGCAGATCACCTTGATCTCGTACTCGGCCCGGTCGAGGTAGTCCTGGCCGGCGCCCGACGGAAAGCGGCGCGCCAGCCCTGCCAGCACCTCGTGGCGCAGCCAGCTCGCCTGGTCGTGGCCAGCGGGCACCGGGAAAACCGGCATCCGGTCCCGCGGCGCCCAGACCTCGGCGTAGGACTGCACCCGCTCCGCGATCAGCAAGGTCGAGTCGCAGGCACCGGGGACCTGCTCGTCCCAGATCTGGCGCATCTCGGCGGCCGACTTCAGGTAGTAGCCGTCGCCGTCGAATTTGAAGCGGTTGGGATCCGACAGCGTCTTGCCGGTCTGCACGCACAGCAGGGCCTCGTGGTTGTGCGCGGCGTCGCGGGTGACGTAGTGGCAGTCGTTGGTGGCCAACGGCGGGATGTCGAGCTTGCGGCCGATGTCGAGCAGTCCCTCGCGGACCCGCTGCTCGATGGACAGGCCGTGGTCCATCAGCTCGAGGAAGTAATTGTCGGCGCCGAAGATCTCCCGCCACTTGGCGGCGGACTCCAGCGCCTCGCGGTCCTGGCCCAGCCGCAGCCGGGTCTGCACCTCACCCGACGGGCATCCCGTCGTCGCGATGATGCCGGCGGCGTTCTCGGCGATGAGCTCGGCGTCCATCCGCGACCACTTGCCCAGCTGACCCTCGAAGGACGCCAGCGAGGACAGCTTGAACAGGTTGCGCAGGCCGGTGGCGTTCTCGGCCACCATCGTCAGGTGCGTGTAGGAACCGCTGCCGGAGACGTCGTCGGACTTCTGGCCGGGATCACCCCACAGGATGCGCCGGGTGTCAAAGCGCGAAGCCGGAGCGATATACGCCTCGACCCCGATGATCGGCTTGACCCCGGCCGCGGTCGCCGTGTTGTAGAACTCGCTGGCGCCGAACATGTTTCCGTGGTCGGTCATCCCGACCGCGGGCATCTGCAGTCGCTCAACCTCGGACAACATCGGCGTGATCTTCGCGGCACCGTCCAGCATCGAGTACTCGGTGTGGTTATGCAGGTGCACGAAGGATGAACTCATAGGGACGCCAGTCTATGACCGACCACCGACGTGCCGTGGGCGTGTCGCTCCGTGTGTCTTGCCGGTTTGACGGCCTTTCGGCTAGCCGGCGGGCCGGTGCGCGGCCAGGTCGCCGGTTCGGCGTTTCAGCCTCGTGTTGCATTGCTCGCAGACGAATGTCGATCGGTCCACCGGCACCGCCTGGACACGCCGGCACGCGTGACACCGGACTTTCGTGATCTGCTCCGGCGCTGATGGCGGGGCCGGGTCGGGTCGCTTCTTGTCGTACCACCGCTTCCAGGCGTATGCCGCGCCGAACACCAGCAGCGACAGGAGCGGAATTCTGATCAGCGGATGGAAAAAGAACTCGGCGACAATCCAGATAATCCACCCAAACTTCCCGGGGATGAACGGGACCCTGTGCCCTTCGCTGTGGTCAACCATCGCAACGGCAATGCCCAGTCCGATCGCCGACGCCGCTACGAGCCAACCCAAAACCCTGCGTCCCCATGCCACGTCACTCATGGGACAAACGATGCGGCGGACGTCTTGGAGAATTCTTGCGGTGCTCAGGCAGCCCGTTTTAGCCGTAGAGCTCGACGAACTGCTTCAGGGATTTCTCCACGTCTCCCCTGACGGCGCGGGCCGCGGCCGAACCGACCGGCCCGAACAGCGGCCGCCCGCCCAGCTCGAGGCGCAAACCGAGGGTGGAGCCGTCCTTGGTGGGCTGCACGGTCAGCCGGACACCGTATTTCGCCCCGCCCTTGCCCATCCCGGACATCGCCACCTCGTGCGGCGGGTCCCAGGTCGTCACCGTCCACGTCACCCGGTTACGCAGACCCTTGGACCGGGCCACGCCGATAACCTCGGTACCCAGGGCGATCTCGTCGGGCAGCTCGCTGCGCCAGCCCTCGTGCATTACCAGCCACTGGCTCAGCTCCGAGAGGTCCGCGACGTGGTCCCACATGTCCTGTGGGCTCATCGGCATGTCGGCGGTCATATCGACGGCGGCCACCGGCCAAGCGTAGCTTCTGACTCTGCGGCTATGGCGGGGAAGTGCGAGTGGGGCTCGCCGTCAGCGCAGAGTCAGTGTTTTGCCAGGGCGTCCCAGGCCTGCTGGACTCGCCGAATCACGTCGCGCGGACGGTGCCGCGCGACGACCCTGATCACGGTCCAGCCGACTTTGGCTACGTACTCCTGCCGGTCGACGTCTCTGGCGTATTGCACTGGGTCAGTCCAGTGCTGTTCACCGTCGTATTCGACCGCCAACATGACGTCTTCCCAACCCATGTCGAGGAAGTACCGGGGAAGGCCGTCCGGACTCAGCACGGGGATTTGGGTCCGCGGCTTAGGGAAGCCCGCGTTGATCAACAGCAACCTGAGCCAGCTTTCCTTGGGCGACTGAGCTCCCCCGTCGACGAGATCCAGCGCAGTCTCTAGTTGGCGCAACCCCCGCGTATGACGGTGGGCGGCAGCCAGTTCCAAGACATCGGTCACCTTGAAGTCGGTGGCGGCGGCGAGCGCATCGAGTCGAACAACAGCACGGCTGAGACCTCCGCACCTGCCGATGTCGAACGCGGTGCGCTCCGGCGTCGTCACCGGGAGACCATCGAGCAGCTCAAATTCATACACAGACAGCAACTGATGGCGGGTTACGACGCGCTGCGGCGCCCTGGCGTTGCGCCAGATCAATTCGACCGGCACGTCGTCGTCGACCCACTTGGCGCCATGCATCGCCGAGGCCGGAATGCCGGCTACCACCGCCTCCCGGCGCGACCAGAGCCACGCCGCGACGGTGCGGTGTCGCAACGTCGGCTCGACCCGCTTCTCCAGGTAGACGTTTGGCATGATCGCGCGGTAATGCGTGCGCAGCTCATACCGACTGATGTCCCCGGCGGCTAACGCTTCGCTGCCAATGAACGGTTGATCACCCGGCCCCATGCCGGCATGGTTACCAGCCCCGCCCGACACACCGACTGACTCTGCCCCCACGGCGACAAAGTGCGAGCAACCCTCGCCCTGAGCGCAGAGTCAATGACGAAACCAGAGCTCCGTCAGCGGCCGGGTCCGCCGCGGAACCGGTTGCCGATCCGGATCGCGGGCAGCAGCAGGGTGCGCGGCACGTACCGGCCGCCGGTGCTGACGACCTTGGGCACGACGCCGGGCACCACGCTGCGCTTCCCGGCGAGCATGCCGCCGATCGCGGCCTCGGCGACGTCCTGCGGCGAGACCTGGGCGGCGGGAATGCTGAACCGCTCCGCGTTGGCGATCTCGGCCCATTCGGTGGGCACCGGGCCCGGACACAGCACCGTCACCGAGACTCCGGTCCCGTGCAGCTCCTCGTGCACGGCTTCGGAGAACGTCTGCACAAAAGCCTTGGTGGCCGAATAGACCGCCATGTAGGGAATCGGCTGGAACCCGGCGATCGACGCGATGTTCATCACCGCGCCCGCGCCGCGGTCCACCATGCCGGGCAACGCCGCGTGCGTCAGTTCCATCAGCACCAGCGAGTTGAGCGTGACCTCTTCACTCTCGCGTTCGAGCGGCAACTCGTGGAAAACCCCGCTGGTACCGAAACCCGCGCTGTTGCACAACCCGGCGATCGGTTCCTTGCGAAGCCGGTCGGCCAATTTTCGGCGGGACGCGGCGACGCTGAGGTCCAGCGGCATCACCTCCACCCCGACGGAGTATTCGTGGCCCACCTCGTTGGCGAGCTCGTCGAGCCGCTCGCGGCGCCGCGCCACCAGGAGCAGCGGGAAACCCCGACGGGCCAGGCCGCGGGCCAATTCGGTGCCGATGCCCGACGAGGCGCCGGTGATGACGACGGTTGCCTGACTGTTCGGTTTCGGAAGGCTCATGACAGCATCACCAGTGGATCCCTCGGGTCGCGCGGACGAATGTCTCGCTTCTCTTGTCGAATTCTTTTGCGTTGCTTTCGGATTCGCCACCCTTGGCGTCTCCCTTTGCTGCAGTCGAGTCTTCGAACATGCCGAAGGCGCGGTTGCGCACGCGGTCCATCACCGACGGGTTGACGGCGTCGGCAACGGCAGCGAACTGACCGAACGGTGAGCTGGCGCGCCGCGGCCGGTGCACGATCGCGTCGGTGATGACGCCGGCCGCCTGATCCGGTGTGAGGGTGGGGAACTTGTCGTAGATCGTGGTCGGGCCGATCATCGGGGTGCGCACCAGCGCCATGTGCACGGTGGTGAACTTGACGTCGTCCGTCACGACCTCGGCCTGCAGCGCGTCACACAGGCTGTCCAGCGCCGCCTTGCTGGCGATGTAGGCACCGAAGCGCGGCGCCCGGGTCTGCACGCCGACCGAGGACACGTTGACGATGTGCCCGTAGCCACGCTCGCGCATTCCGGGGATGAACTTGAGGATGAGCTGCACGGCGCCGAGGTAGTTCAGCTGCATCGTGCGCTGATAGTCGTGGATCCGGTCGTAGGACAGTGCCAGCGAACGGCGAATCGACCGGCCCGCGTTGTTGACCAGGACGTCGACGCCGCCGAGATCGGCCAGCACCTTGTCGGCCATCGCGGCGATGGCGTCCATGTCGGACAGGTCGCACGGATACACGTGGGCCGTGCCGCCATTGACCTGAAGCGCGCGCACCTTCTCGGCGACCTCTTCGAGCTTGTCCTGGGTGCGCGCGACGAGCACCACCGTGCCGCCGGCCTCCCCGATCTTCTCGGCGGCCGCCGCGCCAATGCCCGACGACCCACCGGTGATCAAGACCGTCCTGCCCTCGACCGCTTCGGCGAGCGTGCGGCCCTGCACCGCGTCGAGCAGATTCCTCAGATAGAACGGCCGATATCGCCCGGCCGAGTTCGGGGTGTTGATGATGTTGGACACTGCCGCGAACGGCTTCTCGACGAGATTGGTCAGGTCACCAAGATTCATCGGGCGTCGCTCCTTGCGAGGTTCGGCGGGACGGATGTGACGCGGGTCATACTCCCAACCTAGGACATCGGCAAAAGCGATGGGCGGATTGTCCCGGCAAGCCGGAGCAGTGGCCAAGTCGGTCCTTCGGGGAAACGCCCCGGTAACCGGCAAGTAGGCAGGTACGCTGAGCAACTCCAGCAATCGGGCTGTTGGGCTAGGAGGCCATTGATGTCCTACACGTTTGCCGTTCCTGACATGCTGTCGGCGACCGCGGAAGATCTGGCGGGCATTGGCTCGTCGCTGGGCGATGCGCACGCCGCCGCCGCGCCGACCACCGCCGTGGCCGCCGCGGCCGAGGACGAAGTTTCGACAGCGATCGCGTCATTCTTCTCCGATCACGGCCAGGCGTTTCAGGCACTGAGCGCGCGGGCAGCGGCGTTTCATACCGAGTTTGTGCAGGCACTGTCGGGGGGTGCGGCAGGCTACGCCGGCGCGGAGTCTGCCAATGCCGGGCTGGTGCAGGCGTCGTCAAGCCTGAACGTGTCCATGTCGGTCAGCGGGTTCAAGTTGGTGCAATTGGGCTCCGCGAACGCCACCTCGGGCAGCGGCAACTTCGCGATCGCCGTCGGTGCAGACAGCGCGGCGGTCAGCGGCGCCGGCATTTACAAGAGCGGGTTCTTCAACGTCGCCGCCGCCTACGGACAGAACAGCACGGCCATCGCCGGTGCCGGCAGCGGTAATGTCGCCACGGTTATCGGTGCCGGCAGCAAGGCGACCGTGGGCGTCGGCAACTTCAACCGCGGCTTCATCTTCGGCGCGGACAGCTTTACCACCAACGGTCAGGGCAACCTCAACGCCGGCTTCATCTTCGGCTCCAATGACGTCGCCATCAGCGGCGGATCCGCCGCCGGCCATATCCCCGGCAGCTTTGATTACGCCTCCGTCATCGGCACCGGCAGCACCGCCAGCGCCGGCTCTTCCCTTTCCGCGGCCGGCAATGCGTGCCTCGCCTCCGCCCTGGGCGACTCCAACAATGCGAGGGCGACGGGCGCCAATTTCCTGATCGACATCGCGCCCCACCTGTTCCAATAAGGTCACCCAGGCCTCGGCTGAGCCTCACCCCGGGAGGCGCTCGGCGGTGATCTCGTTGTTACCGCCGGTAATCGGCGTGCGACCGCGCACTAACTGGCCGGCAATCCCCGCATGTTCGGATGAGGCGATGCGACTGGTGGCACGTTTCCGCAAGCCCGAGCAGGTCAGCATCTACGACAAGATCGGCGGCCACGAGGCGATCGAGATCGTCGTCGAGGACTTCTATGTCCGCGTGCTCGCCGACGATCAGCTGGCGGGGTTTTTCGCCGGCACCAACATGAGCCGCCTCAAGGGCAAGCAGGCGGAATTCTTCGCGGCCGCCCTCGGGGGACCCGAGCCCTACACCGGCGCGCCGATGAAGCAGGTGCATCAGGGCCGCGGCATCTCGATGCACCACTTCAACCTGGTGGCCGGCCATCTGGGGGACGCGCTGGCCGCGGCCGGGGTGCCCGCCGAGACGGTGACGGAGATCCTGTGCGCCATCGCTCCCCTGGCACCCGACATCGCTACGGGCGAGACCACCGCCGCCCCCGTCTGAGCGACAGGCCACCTGCGCGACACCATCTGTGCCTACCATGCCCAGCATGGGTCGCACATTCGAAGATCTGGTGGCAGAGGCTGATTCGGTATCGGTCGACGGTTGGGACTTCTCCTGGCTCGACGGCCGCGCGACGGAGGAAAGGCCGTCGTGGGGCTACCAGCGGCTGCTGAGCCAGCGCTTCGCCACAGTGTCGGCCGCGCTGGACATTCACACCGGCGGCGGCGAGGTACTCGGCGGCGCGGGACCGTTCCCACCCACCATGGCGGCCATCGAAACGTGGCCGCCGAACGCGGCCCTGGCGACCCAGCGCCTGCATCCGCTGGGTGTGGTGGTGGTGGCGACGCGCGACGAACCACCGTTGCCGTTCGCCGACGAGGCGTTCGACCTGGTGACCACCCGCCACCCGATCTCGGTCTGGTGGGACGAGGTCCTGCGGGTGCTGCGGCCCGGCGGCACCTACTTCGCGCAGCACATCGGGCCCGCCACGATGGGCGAGCTGGTCGAGTACTTCATCGGGCCGCAGCCGGAGAAATGGGCCGAGTTCGATCCCGACGCGCAGGGCGCGCAGGCACAGGCCGCGGGCCTGGAGATCGTGGACATCCGCATGGAGAGACTGCGGGCCGAGTTCTTCGACATCGGCGCCGTTATCTACTTCCTGCGCAAGGTGGTCTGGACGGTGCCCAACTTCAGCGTGGATGCTTATCGCGATCGGCTACGCGAACTGCATGACCGCATCGAAGCCGACGGGCCGTTCGTCGCGCACGCGACCCGGGTCCTCGTCGAGGTGCGCAAACCAGCCTGAGCGATCGCAAGCGCGGCGAAGCCGGGCGCAGCGGGTCGCGACCATCAGCCTGAGCGATCGCAAGCGCGGCGAAGCCGGGCGCGGTCGCGACCACCAGCCTGAGCGATCGCAAGCGCGGCGAAGCCGGGCGCAGCGGGTCGCGACCACCAGCCCCATTCAGCCTTCAGCGCGCAAGACGTCCAGCGCGTGCTGCAGATCGGCCGGGTACGGGCTGACGATCTCGATCCGGCGGCCGTCGGCGGGATGAGCGAACGCCAGCGACCGCGCGTGCAGCCATTGCCGTTCCAGGCCAAGCCTTTTCGCCAGCTTCGGGTCGGCCCCGTAGACGAGGTCGCCGCAGCACGGGTGGTGCAGCGCGGCGAAATGCACCCGGATTTGGTGCGTGCGACCGGTTTCCAGGTGCACGTCGAGCAGGCTGGCCGCGACGAAGGCTTCCACGGTGTCGTAGTGGGTGAGGCTGTGCCGGCCGTTGGCGGTGACGGCGAACTTCCACTCGCCGCCGGGGTGGCGGCCGATCGGCGCGTCGATGGTGCCGCTGGACGGGTCCGGATGCCCCTGCACCAGCGCGTGATAGCGCTTGTCGACCGTGCGCTGTTTGAACGCCCGCTTGAGCAATGTGTACGCGCGTTCGGAGAGCGCGACGACCATGACCCCCGAAGTGCCGACGTCGAGGCGATGCACGATGCCCTGACGCTCGTGCACACCGGACGTGCTGATCCGGTAACCGGCGGCGGCCAGCCCGCCGAGCACCGTGGGGCCGGTCCAGCCCACCGACGCGTGCGCGGCCACCGCAGCCGGTTTGTCGACGGCGACGATGTCGTCGTCGGAGTACAGGATCGTCATGCCTTCGATCTCGACCGGGGTGTTCTCCGGCGGCGCCGCCGCCTCGGGCAGGCGCACCTGCAACCAGGCGCCGGACGTGAGCCGGTCGGACTTGCCGGCCTGCACGCCGTCGAGTTCGACGCCACCGTCTTCGGCAATGGCCGCTACGGCGCTGCGCGACAGGCCGAGCAGCCGCGCCAAGCCTGCGTCGACGCGCAGGCCCGCCAATCCCTCGGGGACGGGCATCGAACGCTCGTTCACAACGCGCCGCTCCTCATCGCTGCGCTCCGCGTCGTCGCATCGTCGCCGGCGTCATCGGGCTTGATCGGCCCTGCGCCGGCCCACCGTGTCGAAGTCGAAGCCGAAGACCGACAGCACCACCAGCAGGATCGCGCCGCCCACCACCGACGGGTCGGCGACGTTGAACACGGGCCACCAGCCGACCGACAAGAAGTCGACGACATGTCCGCGCAGCGGTCCCGGTGCCCGGAAGAATCGGTCGACCAGGTTGCCCGTGGCGCCGCCAAGGATCATCCCGAGACCCACCGCCCACCACGGCGACACCAGCCGTCGCCCCATCCAGAAGATGCCGACCACCACGCCGGTCGCGATCAGCGTCAGTACCCAGGTGTATCCGGTCGCCATCGAGAACGCCGCCCCCGAATTGCGCACCAGCGTCCAGGTCACGGTGTCTCCGATGATCGACACCGGCTGACCGGGCGGAAGCAGTTTGACGGCCAGCACTTTCGTCACCACGTCGAGCGCGAGCACCACTCCGGCCACCGATAGCAGCAGCCGCAGCCGCCGTGGCTGCGGCGCGGGCGCATCGGCTGTTGGTTCCTCAGGCACTTCCCCATCATTCCTTACCGACGATGCGGGATGATCGCGCCATGGGCCGACTTGCCGTGATCACCACCGGAGGAACGATCTCCACCAGCACCGGCGCCGACGGGGTGGCCCGGCCCGCCCGCAGCGGGGCGGACCTGACCTCCGGGCTGGACGTTCAGGTCGTGGAGCTGATGGCCGTCGACAGCTCCGAACTGACCACCGCCGATTGGGATCGGATCAGCGCCGCGGTGCGGGCCGCCGTCGATGACGGCGCGCAGGGGGTGGTCGTGCTGCACGGCACCGACACCATGGAGGAGACCGCGCTCTGGCTGGAGCTCACCTACCACGGGAACGTTCCGGTCGTGCTGACGGGCGCCATGCGCAGCGCCGACGCGCCGGACGCCGACGGTCCGGGCAATCTGCGTGACGCGCTGGCGGTGGCCGCCAGCCCGGCTGCCACCGACCTCGGGGTGCTGGTCAGTTTCGCGGGCCGGGTGTGGCAGCCGCTGGGCTTCCGCAAGGTGGCCACCCAGGACCTGAGCGGCTTCACCGGCACCCAGCTGGGCACCACGTCCGGCGGCGAGGTGGCGCTGACTCAGACAAAGACGCGGCCCTTCCTCGGCGACCTGCGCGCGGCGACGGCGCCGCGAGTCGACATCGTCGCCGCGTACCTGGGCAGCGACGGGGTGGCACTGGACGCGTGCGTCGACGCCGGCGCCCGCGCGCTGGTGCTGCAGGCGCTGGGCTCGGGCAACGCCGGTGAGGCGGTGGTCGAGGCGGTGCGCCGGCATTGCCGCGACGGGATCGCCGTCGCGGTGTGCACGCGCGTCCCCGGGGGCGGGGTCAGCGCCGGCTACTGTCCCGGCCACGCCATGGCCGAGGCGGGTGCGGTGATGGTGCCGCGGCTGCCGCCGCCGCAGACCCGGGTGCTGGTGATGGCCGCGCTGGCAGCGGAGCTATCCGTTGCTGAGGTCATCGGCCGCTGGGGCTGACTCCTCTTCCGATTCCGACCGCAGCACGCCGACGTAGTCCGGCCAATCCAGGCTGTCGATCGGATTGGCACTGGTGAGGTCGCCCCTATCAGCGGAGTCGGAGGCGAAGGTGCGGGCCTGCCCCGCACCCGATGCGCGGGTCTCGAAGCGCACGGTGACCACCCCGTGCCCGGCGCCCTGCACCCAACCGTGCCCGAAGGCGGGGTGCGACACGTCATCGCCGATGCGCCATGCGGGGCTGTCGGAACCGGCCGCGAACATCGCCTCGGTTGCCGTCTCGACGGGCTGATGCGCCTCGGGTTCCAGCGTGGACAGCTCCAAATCCGGAAACAGCGACTCCTGGCGCACATCGCTGAGCCCCGAAAACCCCACGCCGAGAAGGCGAATGGGCCCGATCTGACGCGGATCCAGCAGCAGCCGCCGCGCCACCGCGACCAGCGCACCGGCCTCGGTCGTGGCGTAGGGCAGCGTCGCCGAACGGGTCAACGTGCTCATGTCGGATTTCTTCAGCTTCACCGTGACGGTGCGCGCCCCCCGGCCGTCGCGCAGCAGCCGCTGGTGCGCGTGCTCGGCGATCGGGTCGATCGCGTCGTGCAGCTGCTCCAGGCTGGTGAGGTCCGTGGCGAAGGTGGATTCGCTGCTGATCTGCTTGGCTTCGGCGCGCTCGGCGATGGGCCGGTCGTCGATGCCGCGGGCCAGCCGATGCAGCGCGGGCCCGACCGTCGCGCCCAGAATGTTGGCCACCTCGGCGTCGGCGAGCGCTGCCAGTTCGCCGATCGTCTCGATGCCAAGCCGATTGAGCTTCTCCTCCGCGACCGGGCCGATCCCCCACAGCCTGCGCACCGGCAGCCCGCCCAGCAGCGCCTGTTCCTCGGCACGCGGCACCACCCGCACGCCGTCGGGTTTGGCCAGCCCGGACGCGATCTTGGCGATCTGCTTGCCCGAGCCTGCGCCCACGGACGCGATCAGGCCGGTCTCGTCGAGCACCCGTCGTCGCAGGTCTTCGCAGAACTCCTCGACATCGCGCGCCGACGCCCGGGCGAGCTGCGGCGGCTCGCCGAAGCCCTCGTCGAAGGACAGCTGCTCCACGATGGGCACCACCGCGCGAATCGTGTCGAAGACCCGCCGGCTGGCCACGCCGTACACCACACCGCGAGGCGGCAACACCACCGCGGTCACGCCGATCTGGCGGCGCGCCTGATGCATCGGCATGGCCGAGCGCGCGCCGAACACCCGCGCCTCGTAGCTCGCGCCGGCCACCACACCACGACCGCCCAGGCCACCGACCAGCACCGGCCGCCCACGCAGGGTGGGCCGGGTGAGTTGTTCGACCGAGGCGAAGAACGCGTCCATGTCCAGGTGCAACACCCAACGCGAATCCACAGCCGCAATGCTATTTCTTGCTATTCCCCCTATTTCCGCGACGGGCCAACGTCGCTAACGTCGGGGCCTATGGCCGAGAATTCCGAAGAGTCGAGACCGCCGGAGCCATCCGGGCGCTGGGCGCGGCTGCGCCACGAGTGGGACAAGCGGCTGGAGCCCGGCCAGCAGGCCACCGTCCTGGCGTGGGTGTCGTTCACCACCACGTTCGTCGGCCTGCGTGCCCTCACCCACTGGATCCGCGCCGGGCATGGCCCGGCAGGCGGCGGAATAAGCGTGGGCGGCAGGCATTTTCACCACTACAACATCGGCATCGCGCTGCTGGCGTCGGTGGCGGCCGTGGGCCTGCGCGGCACCGAGAAGCAACGCCGCCATCCCGCCGCCGCGCTCGCGTTCGGTTCGGCGAATGCGTTGATCGTCGACGAGTTGGCTCTGCTGCTGGACCTCAAGGACGTCTACTGGGCGGCCGACGGCCGCGAGAGCGTCGACGTCGCGGTCGGACTGATCGGCGCCGGCGCCACGGTCGTTGCCGGGATGCCGCTCTGGCCGCATGTCCGCCACGCGCTGCATCACGGCAGCTGAAACACCTACTCGACGATGCCCGTCAGGTGGAATTCCGCCAACGCCTGACAAACGGAATCGCGAAGGCTCTTTTTGGTATTCGTGCCGCCGACGGTCCAGGCGGCAACCGTGACAAAGACCTTCCCGTGCACACGGCCCGATGCCAGGTACAGGTAGCCACCCATTTGGTCGAGGACGCGGTTGGTGATCTGCGGCTCCAGCATCCGGAACGCGACGTATTCGGCATCGGTACCGTCCGGACGATTCACCGCCGGATCCAGGTCGCCGAGGTTGGAACAACCGATCGGGCTGCCGAGCCTGTTGATCATCTTGTCCGCAAGGCGGATCAGCGGCTTCGGGGTGAACGGCACCAGTGGGAGCGGTGCCGCCAGGGCGTCCCGCGTTTCCGACAGCGCCGCAAGGGTGCGTTTCATCTCGGCGCGCAAGGCCACCAGCGAGTCGGTGACGTGGACTGGGTCGGCAGTCAGGAAGCATCCGGTCAGCGCGTTGCCGCGGGTGTCGTCATCGGCACGTTCGTTGACCGGCCAGGTCAATCGCACCTTCCCGTTGCCGTCGACCCGACCCAGAATCTGGCCCAGCCGGGCGCCCAGGCCGCCGAAGAGCGAATTACTGGTTCCGCCAAGGCTTCTGCAGCGTTCGTCCCAATGGTCAAGGTCGAAGTACGCCGCCACCGTCGGCAGGAGGACCAGCCGCTCCGGGCACCGCGGCACGTGCACGGCCGGCCTCGTCGATTTCGCGGGCAGGCCTTGATTTTCGGTGCGGGCGACGCGTGAGGCGGCAACAATCGCTTTACCCACCCCCGGCAGGGCGCGGACCGCCTGCTTGCCGTCTTCGACCACGGCGTGCCACCGCGTGCGCGACGCCGGCGGCGGATAGTGCAACTCGCGCGTGATCCCTTTGGCCGCATCGGAAATCGCGAGGCTCAACCCGATCGCGTCGACCAACGAATGCGACGCCACCAATGTGACCGCGGCGCCGCCGTCGGCCAACGGCTGGACCCCCAGCCGCCACGCGGGGCCGTTCTCGGGATCGATGGGCCGGCAGATGAGTTCGTCCGCCCAGTCCCACACCTCGCTGCGGTCGCGGCGAGGTGTGGCGATTTCGAGGTCGTCGGGACCGCGCGCGGACACCCAGTGGTGCCGGCCGAACGGCAGTGGTGAGCGCTCGATGAGCCGGCCCAGCAGGCCATGCCCCAGATTGCTCTGAAATCGCCGCAACCCCTCGATATTGACGGGATAGTCATAGATCCAAGTGAATTGGATCAGCGGCGCCCGACCGAGGACCTGCAAACCTCGAAACGAGGCCTGGTCCGCGAAGTCGAGCGTGTTGTCCACGGACGGGAGCGTATCAACCGCAACGCAATTCGCGAGCGCTTTTGGTGTGTTCGCCTTGGGCACAGGTCCACACGACAAATCATCGTTTCGTTGTGCGCAATGATTGCGCGGAGTGGCCGGCTATGCCTTCGCGATACGCACCCGCACGCCGTCGCCGATTTCCACCGCATCGGCCGGCTCACCGAAGTCGAACGTGGTCGCCAGGATTTCGCCGGCGATCAGATCGCGGTGGGTGTCCGCACAGTCGGCCCGCTCGGCGGGCACTGACATCACGACGGTGATCCGGTCCGACACGTCGAGCCCGGTAGTCTTGCGCAGCTCCTGCAGTTCGCGGATCCGGTCCTTGGCCCAGCCCTCGCACTCCAGCTCCGGGGTGACCGTCCCGTCCAACACGACTAACCCCGCCCCGTCGGGCAGCGCCGCCGTGTAGTCCGGGTCCGCGGCGACCAGCCGCGAGCTGTACTCGTCGGGCTGCAGCACGGCGGGCCCGGCGGTCAGGGTGCCGTCGGCGTTGACGACTCCTTCGCCGGCCTTGACCGCCTTGATGGCCGCCTGCACGTCCTTGCCCAGCCGCGGCCCGGCCACCTTGGCGTTGACCGTCAGCTCGAAGCGGCCGTAGGTGTCGATCGCGTCGGTCAACTCGACGCGCTTGACGTTGAGTTCGTCGGCGATCAGGTCGGTGAACGGCGTGAGCCGCTGCGGGTCATCCACCGCGACAGTCAATTTCAGTAATGGCAGACGCACCCGCAGCTTCTTGGCCTTGCGCAGCGACGACGCAGACGAACACACGTCGCGGACCTGATCCATCGCGACGACCAGGTCGGGGTCCGCGGGCAGGTCGCCGGCATTCGGCCAGTCCGTCAGGTGCACTGAGCGCTCGCCGGTGAGGCCCCGCCAAATCACCTCGGTCGCCAGCGGGAGCAGCGGGGCGGCCAGCCTCGCGGTCACTTCCAGCACGGTGTGCAGTGTGTCGATGGCGTCGGCATCTTCTTCCCAGAATCGCGAACGTGACCGTCGCACATACCAATTCGTCAGCGCCTCGGTGAACTGGCGCAGCTGCTCGCACGCCCCGGAGATGTCGCAACCCTCCAGCGCCTCGGTGAGGTCGTCGCGCAGCACCGCCAGCTTGGCCAGGATGTAGCGGTCCAGCACGTGCGTCGAATCGGTCCGCCAGGTGCCGACTTTCGGCGCGTACAGGGCCAGGAAGCTGTACGCGTTCCATAACGGCAGCAACACCTGGCGCACGCCTTCGCGGATGCCGGCTTCGGTGACGATCAGGTTGCCGCCGCGCAGGATCGGCGAGGCCATCAGGAACCACCGCATCGCGTCGGAGCCGTCGCGGTCGAACACCTCGGTCACGTCCGGGTAGTTGCGCAGCGACTTGCTCATCTTTTGGCCGTCGGAACCGAGCACGATCCCGTGCGCCACACAGGATTTGAATGCGGGTCGGTCGAACAGGGCGGTGGCCAGCACGTGCAGCGTGTAGAACCAGCCGCGGGTCTGGCCGATGTACTCGACGATGAAGTCGCCGGGATAATGCGCGTCGACCTGCTTGTCAGGGTCGGGCCTTCGCTCCGTCGAACCAGTCTTCGTTCTCGAACGGGTAGTGCACCTGTGCATACGGCATGGATCCCGAGTCGAACCACACGTCGAGCACGTCGGGGATACGCCGCATCGTGCTGGCCCCGGTGGGGTCGTCGGGGTTGGGCCGGGTCAGCTCGTCGATGTAGGGCCGGTGCAGGTTGGTGGGCCGAACGCCGAAGTCGCGCTCCAGCTCGTCGATGCTGCCATAGACATCGATGCGCGGGTAGGCCGGATCGTCGGACTTCCACACCGGAATCGGGCTGCCCCAATAGCGATTTCGCGAGATCGACCAATCCCGGGCGCCCTGCAGCCACTTTCCGAACTGGCCGTCCTTGACGTGTTCGGGATACCAGGTGATCTCCTGGTTCAGCTCCACCATCCGGTCCCGGAAGGCCGTCACGGCGACGAACCACGACGACACCGCGCGGTAGATCAGCGGGTTGCGGCAGCGCCAGCAGTGGGGGTACGGGTGCTCGTAGGTTTCGTGGCGAACCAGCACGGCGCCGTTGGCCGCCGCCGGACCGCTCTGGTTCTTCAGGTCGCGGATGATGAGCGGGTTGGCGTCGAAGACGTGCTGGCCCTGGTAATCCGGGACGGTGGCGTCGAACCGGCCCTTGGAATCGACCGGGGTGACCGGTGCGATGCCGGCCCCCTCCGAGACCGCCATGTCGTCCTCGCCGTAGGCCGGCGCCATGTGCACGATGCCGGTGCCGTCCTCGGTGGTCACGAAGTCGCCGGGGAGCACCTGAAATGCCTTGGGCGAGTCCAGAAAATACGTGAACGGCGGCAGGTAGCGGGCGCCCAGCAGATCCGCGCCGCGATAGCTGCCCAACAGCTCGGGCTCGTCACCCAGCTCGCGCGCGTAAGCCGCCAACCGCGGCTGGGCCAGCACATAACGCCGCTCCCCCACCCGCACCTGCACGTATGTCACCTCCGGATTCACCGCCACCGCCAGGTTCGACGGCAGGGTCCACGGTGTTGTCGTCCAGATCAGCAGGTAGGCGCCGTCCAATTCCTGGTGGGAAGAGCCGGTGATCTTGAATCCCACCGTCAGCGCGGGGTCCTGGCGGCTTTGATAGACGTCGTCGTCCATCCGCAGTTCGTGATTGGACAGCGGGGTCTCATCGCGCCAGCAGTACGGCAGCACCCGGTAGCCCTCGTAAGCCAGGCCCTTGTCCCACAGCTGCTTGAACGCCCAGATGACCGACTCCATGTATTCGGGGTCGAGCGTCTTGTAATCGTGGTCGAAGTCCACCCAGCGGGCCTGGCGGGTCACATACGCCTGCCATTCGTCGGTGTAGCGCAACACCGACGCCCGGCAGGCGTCGTTGAACGCGGCGATCCCCATCGTGTCGATCTGGGACTTGTCGGTGATGCCCAGCTGCCGCTCGACTTCAAGCTCGGCGGGCAGCCCGTGGGTGTCCCAGCCGAAGCGGCGCTCCACCCGGTAGCCGCGCATCGTGCGATACCGCGGGACGATGTCCTTCACATAACCCGTAAGCAGGTGCCCATAGTGCGGCAGGCCGTTGGCGAACGGCGGTCCGTCGTAAAACACATATTCGGGAGCGCCCTCGCGGTGGGCGATGCTGGCACGGAACGTGTCGTCGTGGAACCAGTACTCGAGGACCTGGTTTTCCAGCGCGGGGAAATTCGGGGAGCCGCCGCGCGGGTCCGGGCCCAAATCGGTGCGCGGGTAGGCCCGGTAGTCATCGTCGGTCATCGTCGGTTCGTCTGTCCTTGTCGTCGGTCCCGGTGCCATATCCACCTCGGCACGGGGACGACGACGCGCACACTGCGCGAACGCCGCGGTACCACCCCGCTTGCCGCGCTCACGCGCGGCCGCTCATTGCGGGCTGTGACGGGCCTACCCGTTCGGTTCTACTGGGCCGAAACGGCTGTTCTTCCGAAGGCTCCCCGGTGATAGCCGGATCGACGCCGTGGATCGATTCTACTGAGCACCGCAAGTTTGGTGCCACTGAGACGTTTCCCTGGCCGGCAACTGGGTACCAAAACGGTGTTAGTTAGCTCCGCTCTGCGCAGTGGACCTAGCTAGCGGTCCTTGTTGATGGAATCGAACTCGGCGTAGCCCGAAGACGTCTTGTCTACGGGAGATTGGAGACAGGGTCGATGATGGCTACGCCGTTGGCGATTGGTGATCACGTCAAGTGGGTGTCAGGCGCTTGCCTGCATTTCGGCACGCTCGATTCGTTCCGCGAACCTGCACTCGCGGTCGTCAGGACGAAGACCCATGGGCATTCGCTGACGTGCGTCGAGCTGGAACGCCTGTCGCTCGACAGCTGAACGGCCACCGGCCTGCCGTGGTGCCGGGTCACTCGCCGCGCCGAATCAGGCCTGGACTTCGAGCACTCCAACACGCCACAGCGCTGCGTAGACGTGACGCACCGGGATGGCCAGCAAGCGCGCGGCACCATGCACCAGCGGGTCGCCGCCGACGCCAAAAACCGGAGCCTGGCGGGTCTTCTTGGGCGCGGGGGCCTGCGGGAGGGCCCGCGCCGGAGTTACATCGCGCACCACCGTCAGCGCGCGGACGGGCGCCGGGGTCACAACTTCGTCGTACAGAGCTACGGTCATGATCGCCTCCTAGACGGAAAATCCAAAACGAGCACTACTAGGACTGACGTGTCCCGTCCCGTACTGGTTCCGTGTCGAGAAGGCTTGGCCGGCAAGCCGATTGAGATTAGCGCGAAAGTACGCGCGACCCGAGAACCGATGGGGACGAAACGTGGCCCGGACTTCGACCGGGACTATCGCTGGTATCCATTCGTCCCTCACCTCCTCTCGGTCACGACGCGCACGGGCTGTTACCCGCACGATCTACGCGCAGCACAGGAGCACAGAAGCCCGGCGACCGCCGGAGATCCGCACCCCACTCGTCAGAGCTTTGGCACCACACGACGTGTCCGGCAAACCGGAAGCCACCTGGGCTCAACCCTTAAGCCGGGAGGAGCTGTCCTGACCCGGGGCGTCTTTCGACGTTCGGGGTCAGTGGCCTATATTCGCGTAGACGCCTCACCTAACGAGGTGCATACCCGACCGATAGTGCACGACGAGCCCGCGCCGGTCAACTTGATCCGTGTGGTGTTTCCCAATCTTTACGCATCCATAGCGGGGGACCTGCCTGCCAGCCCCGTGAAAAGCCGTGCGGGCGTGCGCTGTTAGCCATCACCCAGTGACTCGAGGCGCCCGATGGTGTCGATGAACTCTTCGACCATGTCGAGGACCACCGCGCGTGTCGGCCGGACCCGGTCGAGTGACCCGACGACCTGCCCGACGAAATACGTCGCCAGCTCGCGGGCCTTGGCGCCCGGGTGGACGGCCGCCTGGTTGATGCGCACCTGTGACTCGTTGATCAGCGCGGTCTGCAGGGGCATGCCGAGCGGGGCCGGGGTGTCGGGGCGCTCCCACTCCTCGGTCCAGGCGGTGCGCAGCATCCGCGCCGGTTTACCGGTCATGGACCGCGACCGCACCGTGTCCGAGGAATTCGCGGCCAGGAACTTGTCCTTGACCACCGGCAGGGTCTCGGCCTCTTCGGTGGTCAGCCAGACCGACCCGCACCACACGCCCTCGGCCCCCAGCGCCAGGGCCGCGGCGATCTGCCGGCCGCGCGCGATGCCGCCAGCGGCCAGCACGGGCGTCGGCGCCACCGCGTCCACCACCTCGGGGACCAGGACCATGGTGGCCACCTCGCCGGTGTGACCGCCGGCCTCGGTGCCCTGCGCCACGATCAGGTCGACCCCCGCGGCGGCGTGGCGTTGCGCGTGCGCCGTGGTGCCGGCCAGCGCCGCGACCAGGACGTCATGGTTGTGGGCACGGTCGACGAGGTCGGCGGGCGGCGAGCCGAGCGCACTGGCGATCAGCCGGATGTTATGGCCGAACGCCACGTCGAGCAGCGGCTCGTATCCCTTGGGCGAGATGCTGAGCCCGCCGCTGTTCCCCCGCGGCATGGGCTGCTGTTCGTTCACCGTGATGCCGTAGCGCGCCATCAGGTCGTCGAGGAACGCGCGGTGCTCTTGCGGAAACAGGTCGCGGGCCTGCTTGGGATCGACGCCACCCGTGTCGGAGCCGACGTATTTGGCGGGCAGCAACAGGTCGACGCCGTAGGGCTTGCCGCCGGTCTGCTCCTCGATCCAGGTCAGCTCGCTGTCCAGCCGCTGCGGGCTGTGGGCGACCGCGCCCAGAACTCCGAAGCCGCCCGCGTTTGTCACCGCGGCCACCACGTCGCGGCAGTGGCTGAAGGCGCAGATCGGGAATTCAACGCCGAGCAGTTCGGCGGCTCTGGTTCGCATTGGCACGACGCTAAAAGTTGTGGATTGACATGTCAATCGACCGCGGATCCGCTTTCGAATGTGTTCGCGCTCAACACATCCCGCAAAGGCACTTCAGTCTTTGACAAAGAGATGGACCCGGTAGGTGGTGGTCCCCGCCTGCAGGCCCTGATAGTGCTTGCTCCCGGCCACCGGAGCGCCGTCACGAAGCGAGTTACGCATGAACGACGGCGCGCGCCGATCGATGGTGTCCAGCCAATGCTGGGAGTACTGCTCCATGCCGCGCATGGTCTCGGCGCTGATATCGCGCTGCGACAGTTTGCGCAGTGGCATGTTGGCCAGCGTGTTCTCCCAGACCTCGACACCTGCGGCGGGTTGGCAGTCGGTGTAGAGGAAGTGGCCACCCGGGCGCAGCACCCGATTCACCTCGTTGAAGAACTTGGCCTGGTCGGGGTAGTAATTCGCCGATTCGACGTTGACGACCGCGTCAAAGGACTCGTCCGGGAAGGGCAGGTCCTGGGCGTCGCCCTGCGCGAAATCCAGGCCGGGCATGGTGTGCCGCTTCTTGCAGAACGCGATGCCCGATGGATTCAGGTCCAGCGCGGTGTAGGACGCCGGCCCCAGGTAGCGCTTGATGTACGAGGCCCCGCCGCCGTGGCCGCAGCCGACCTCCAGCACCGTCTTGCCGGTGAGGTCCACCTGTGCCGCCGTGGCGTGATAGAGCTGGATGCAGCCGCGGTTGCGCTCGTCGGCGGGTTCCAGCTCGATGCCCATCGGCGGGTCTTCTTCATAGGCGAAGTTGAGGAACAGCTCGTCGTCGTTGCTGACCATTCGCGTCAAGACCATGTAGCCGTACTTCGCAAACCGCTGGTTCAGCTTCCAGACGAACGGTTGCTGCCAAACGCGTCCCAGGAGCGACGTGGATTGTGCCATCCCGGAAGCATGGCAGAGATCACACAGGGATACAGCAAATTTATTTTGACAAGGCTAATTTGACGTGCGCCAGGGCGATCGGCCGTCGGGCGGCCAGCCGGCCACACCGTCCTCTAGCGGGACATTCAGGCTGCGCAGGATCGAGGCGACCATCCGCCACGCGCCGATCGCGGTGACGAGTTCGATCAGGACCGTTCTGTTCCCAGCTAATTCGCGTTCGCAGGCGGCCCAGGTCTCGGCGGTCACCGCGCCCTCGCGCACCACATCGTCGGTCGCGGCCAAGACCGCTCGCTCGGTGGGCCCGAAGCCCTCGTACGATCGCCAATCGCGCACGCCGAGCAGGTCATTTGCCGGCACGCCGAGTCCACAGGCGACACGCCAGTGCTGGGTCCATTCGTATTCGCACCCGGTCAGCCAGCCGATGCGCATGATCACCAGCTCACGCAGCCGCGAGTTGAGGGCCCCGTGCCACAGCATCGACGCGAGCAGGTCGTTGAGGGTCCGCGCCAGCACCGGATGGTGCAGCAGCACCTGAAAGATGCTGAGTTCGGCCATGTAGTCGGGCACGCCAGCCTGGTCGGCCGCGGCCTTGGCCTCGTCCAGCGGCAGTCGCGGTATTGGAGGCATACCAGCACAGTAGGAGCAATCGACGCGCCGGCCAACCAGCGCGTTGCGCCCTCGTTCGGCCCGCGGCTGGGCGGCGGTAATGCCAAGGTGTTCACCGATGGCAAGATCGCCGCCCGAGTGTTCAAGTGGCTCAACAAATTTCACGTGAGACACCGACAACGGCTTCGTTGCCGACCGACATGATCGGAGGTGCGCTACCTCGACACCATGCGATCGGTGCACATCCGTGTCGACGAGCGCCGCAGCGGGACGGCGCCCGCACGCAACTGCGCCCCAGTTCGCTGAAACCATTCCAATCGGCGGGAAACAAACGCGATGCGAGGATTTTAGTTTTCGAATTGTAGAAAAACATTTCCGTGAAGTAATTCATTGCGCATGGTCACGGCGGCCCGCGGGACCGCTCGTCCCCCCGGGCCGGGACTGCACGCCGTTCCGCACACCGGAATCCGCCGGCCGGCGGCGCCGCACGCCGACCCGTCAGCAAACATCGGCAGCCCGCGTGGCGCCCGCCGCGGTCCCGGCGGACGGGCCGCTGCATCGCGGCTGCAAACGCAGCTCTCCTGGCCAATCTCGGCCAATCGGGCAAAGCACCGGGCGCCGGCCACCGCGGCTGAGCAACGCCCGCAGCCAGCCTCGTTGGCGTCGCCGGCGCCGCACGCGACGCCGCGGGCGAGCAAGCTGCGAGACGTAGGAAGCTTCTGATGCTTCACCACGCGTTCTGACCGCCCGAAAGCGTCCGGGTGGGGCCGGCTGAGGGGCCGGGTCAGCGATCGGCCGAATTGGTGTTCAGGGCCCAGCAAAGTGCCTGTAGAATTTTCGGCAGGTTCGCCCAGTTTTGGCACATCCGTCCAACTAAGCAGTTAGGCTCCATAACGCGCCAAGATCAATTTGGCTTCGATATGGGGGGCGGTCGGTCGATGCAAGCTGCGGCGATGTTCCCAGCTTGTAACGAATGTGAGCGATGTTCAAAAACCCCGTGAGTTAAGCCTGCCGCAGTGATATGAACTTGAAGATTGCTAAGAAGAGGTAGAGGTCTTGGAACAGACACGTGTGACGCCGGTTGCCGTGGTCGGTATGGGTTGCCGACTCCCGGGAGGGATCGAGTCCCCCGAACAACTTTGGGAGGCGTTGCTACGCGGCGACGACCTGATCACCGAGGTGCCGGCGGACCGGTGGGACGCCGACGAGTACTACGACCCCGAACCGGGCCTGGCCGGGCGGACGGTGTGCAAGTGGGGCAGCTTCCTGACCGACGTCGCTGACTTTGATCCCGAATTCTTCGGGATCAACGAAAAAGAAGCCACCGCGATGGACCCGCAGCACCGCCTGCTGTTGCAAGCCTCCTGGGAGGCCATGGAGCATGGCGGCTTGACCCGCGAGGCCCTGGCCGGCGTCCGGACCGGTGTCTTCGTGGGCCTGATGCACGACGACTACCAATTCGTGCACGCCGACGCCCAGGCCCTCGACGGCCCGTATGGGAGCACAAGCAACAGTTTCGCCATGGGCTCGGGGCGCATCGCCTACGCGCTGGGGCTGCGTGGTCCCGCGCTGACCGTGGACACCGCCTGCTCGTCCGGCCTGACGGCCATCCACCTGGCCTGCCGCAGCCTGCACGACGGCGAAAGCGACATGGCGCTCGCCGGCGGCGCCTCCGTGATGTTCGAACCGCGCAAGGTGGCGGCGGGGTCCGCCATCGGTATGTTGTCCCCGACCGGACGCTGCCACGCGTTCGACGTGGCGGCGGACGGCTTCGTCCCCGGCGAGGGTTGCGTCGTGGTGCTGCTCAAGCGGCTGGACGACGCCGTCGCCGACGGCGACCGGATCCTGGCCGTCATCCGCGGCACGGCCGCCAACCAGGACGGCCGCACGGTCAACATCGTCACGCCGTCCGGTCCCGCGCAGGTCGAGGCCTACCGCGCCGCGTTGGCCGCGGCCGATGTCGACCCCCGCACCGTCGGCATGGTGGAGGCACACGGCCCTGGCACCCCCGTCGGGGATCCCATCGAATACGCCAGCCTCGCCGAGGTCTACGGCGTCGAGGACCCCTGCGCGCTGGCATCGGTCAAGACCAACTTCGGACACACCCAGTCGGCCTCCGGCGCGCTCGGGCTGATGAAGACGGTCCTGGCAATTCAGCACGGCGTCGTTCCGCGCAATCTGCACTTCACCCGGATGCCCGACGAGTTCGCGCAGATCGAGACCAATCTGTTCGTGCCCGAGGTGACCACGGCCTGGCCCGCCGCCGAGGGGCCGAGGCGGGCCGCGGTGTCGTCCTACGGATTCTCCGGAACCAACGTCCACGCGATCCTCGAGCAGGCGCCCGAGCCGGTGGCATCGGCCGACCCGGCCTCCGATGCTCCAGACGCCCCAGCCGCGC
Organism: uncultured Actinomycetota bacterium; assembly: GCA_963758775.1. Lineage (GTDB taxonomy): Bacteria > Actinomycetota > Actinomycetes > Mycobacteriales > Mycobacteriaceae > Mycobacterium. The sequence goes on along the minus strand of CAVWWU010000002.1, from coordinate 201,905 downwards.
TGGTTTTCCCGCTGTCAGCCACCTCGGCCGACGGCTTGCGGCAAACCGCCCGACGCGTTGCCGACTGGATCGACACCCAGGCACCGGACCTGGCCGCATCCGATCTGGCCTACACGCTCTCCCGCCGGCGTGGACATCGGCCCGTGCGCACAGCAATCATCGCCGACAGCCTCGAAACGGCGGCCCGGAGTCTGCGCGAGGTCGCCGACGGCGACTTCCCGTTCGAGGCCGCGGTGGGCCAGGACGACCGCGGACCGGTATGGCTGTTCTCCGGGCAGGGCTCGCAGTGGGCCGCGATGGGCGCTCAGCTGCTCTCCGCCGAACCGGTGTTCGCCGCGACGGTCGCCGAAATCGAGCCGATGATCGCCGGCGAGTCCGGGTTCTCGGTGACCGAGGCGATCTCGGCGCCGGAGACCGTCAGCGCCATCGATCGGATTCAACCGGCCCTGTTCACCATGCAGGTCGCGCTGGCCGCCACGATGCGGTCCTACGGGGTGCGTCCGGGCGCGGTGATCGGCCATTCGATGGGCGAGGCCGCGGCCGCCGTGGTGGCGGGGGCGCTCTCGCTGGAAGACGGCGTGCGGGTGATCTGCCGCCGCTCCAAGTTGATGGCCACGATCTCTGGTTCGGGCGCGATGGCGTCGGTGGAATTGCCTGCGCAGCAAGTACTTTCGGAGCTGATAGCGCGCGGCGTCAACGACGACGTGGTGGTCGCCGTGGTCGCGTCACCGGAGTCCACCGTGATCGGTGGCGTGACCCAGACCGTGCGCGACCTGGTTGCGGCGTGGGAAGAGCGCGAGGTGATGGCCCGGGAGGTGGCCGTCGACGTCGCATCGCACTCCCCCCAGGTAGACCCGATTCTCGACGACCTCACCGACGCGCTGGGCGAACTCGAGCCCATGACGCCGGAGGTGCCCTTCTACTCCTCGACGATGTTCGACCCGCGTGAGGAGCCTGATTGCGACGCCTGGTACTGGGCGGACAACCTGCGGCACACCGTACGGTTCGCCGCGGCGGTGCAGGCCGCATTGGAGGACGGCTACCGGGTATTCGCCGAGCTGGCGCCGCACCCGTTGCTGATCCACGCCGTCGAGCAGACCGCGCAGAGCCTGGGCATGCCGCTGGCCGCGCTGCCCGCGATGCGCCGCGAGCAGGAATTGCCGCACGGGCTGCGCGGTTTCCTGGCGGACCTGTACAGCGCCGGCGCCGCGATCGACTTCTCGGCCCTGTACCCGGCCGGCCGGCTGGTGGACACCCCGTTGCCCGCGTGGAGCAACCGTCCACTGCTGCTGACCCGCGGTGGCCAGGATTCTCGGGCCCGCGGCGGCTTCACGGTTGCCGTGCACCCGCTGATGGGTGCGCATGTGCGACTGCAGGAGGACCCGGAACGCCACGTCTGGCAGGGTGAGGTCGGCAAGCTCGCACACCCGTGGCTGACCGACCACCAGTTACACGATTCCCCCGCTCTGCCGGGAGCCGCGTTCTGCGAAATGGCGGCGGCCGCGGCCGGCACGGTCCTGGGCGCCGGGTGCGAGATCTTCGACGTCCGATTCGAGCAGATGCTGCTGCTCGACGACGAGACCCCGGTCGGCGCCGTCGCGACGGTGAAATCCCCCGGTGTCGTCGCGTTCGAGGTCGAGACTTATGACGACGGCGAGCGCGTGCGGCGCGCCACCGCGGTGCTCCGTGCCCTTGCCGACGAGGCCGGGGAGGACATCCCGCCCGCACTGGACGTGGCCGCGCTGCTGGCCGCGCACCCCTGTGAGGTGGAGGGCGCCGACATCCGGCAGTGGATGTTCAAGCGCGGAGTCAATTACGGTCCCGCCTTCGCCGGTCTGGTGAAGGTCCACACCGCCGAGGGGACCGGCGACACGGTCCTGGCCGAGGTCGGGCTGCCCGTCTCCCTTCGTTCGCAGCACGCCGGCTACGGGGTGCATCCGGCGCTGCTGGACGCCTGCTTCCAGTCGGTGGCGGCCCACCCCAGCGTGGCGCAGATCGCCAACGGCAGTCTGCTGCTGCCCCTGGGCGTGCGCCGGCTCCGTACCTACGGCGCCACGCGCGGTGCGCGCTACTGCTTCACCAAGGTGACCAAGGCCGACACCGCGGGCGTCGAGGCGGATCTCGACATTCTCGACGAGTCCGGGGCGCGTCTGCTCTCGGTGCGCGGGCTTCAAATGGGCACCGGGTTCTCGGGCACCAGCGAGCTCGACCGCGTGCTCGGCGAACGGCTGCTGACCATCGAATGGCAGCAACGGGACCTGCCCGAAGCGAGCCACACCGAGCCCGGCACCTGGCTGCTGATCAGCACGTCCACCACCGCGGATGTGGTGGCCAGCGACCTCACCGACGCCCTGAAACTCAATGGCGCGCAATGCACGTCGATGTCGTGGCACCAGCGTGCAGAGCACCTGCTCAACGCCGCCCGGCTGCGGGATTACCTCGCCAACAATGTGCTGGACGGACTGGTGGTCCTGACCGGTCCCCGCAGCGGCGGCCCGGACGAGTCCACGCAGCTGGCCGGGGAGTACGTGCGTCATCTGGTCCGGATCGTCCGCGAGTTGCCGGACTGCCCGGTCGACCCGCCGCGTCTGCACGTCGTGACGCGGGGTGCCCAGGCGGTGCGCAGCGGCGACCCGGAGAACCTGGAGCAGGCCGGGCTGCGCGGGCTGATGCGGGTGGTCGCCGTCGAGCACCCCCAATTGCGGCCCACCCAAATCGATCTCGACGAGCACACCGACGTCGAGCGGCTGGCGAGGCAACTGCTCGAACGGTCCGACGAGGACGAAACCGCCTGGCGCAACGGCCAGTGGTACACGGCGCGCCTGACCCCGGCTCCGCTGCGCGCCGAGGAGCGCCAGAGGACGGTGGTGGACCAGGCCCACGGCGGCATGCGCCTGGAGATCCGCACGCCGGGCGATCTGGAAACGATGGAATTCGTTGCCGTCGACCGGGTTCCGCCGGGCCCCGGCCAGATCGAGGTCGCGGTCTCCGCGTCCAGCATCAACTTCGCCGATGTCCTGATCACGTTCGGCCGCTACTCCACCGTCGAAGGTGAGATGCCGCGCCTGGGCACCGACTTCGCCGGCGTGGTGACCGCCGTCGGGCCGGACGTCACCGGCCACAAAGTCGGCGACCATGTCGGCGGGCTGTCCGAAAACGGTTGCTGGTCAACCTTCGTCACGTGTGATGCGCGCGTCGCCGTCACGTTGCCGTCGGGCCTGACCGACCAGCAGGCCGCCGCGATCAGCACCGCGCACGCCACCGCCTGGTATGCGCTGCACGACCAGGCCAGGATCGCCGCGGGCGATAAGGTGCTGATCCACTCCGCCACCGGCGGCGTGGGCCAGGCCGCGATCGCGATCGCCCGCGCGGCGGGAGCCGAGATCTTCGCGACCGCCGGCAGCCCGCAGCGTCGCCAACTGTTGCACGACATGGGAATTACGCACGTCTACGACTCCCGCAGCACCGAGTTCGCCGAACTGATTCGCCGCGACACCGACGGCTACGGCGTCGACATCGTGCTCAATTCGCTGATCGGCGCCGCGCAGGAGGCCGGACTGGAACTGCTTGCCGTCGGCGGGCGATTCGTCGAGATCGGCAAGCGTGACGTCTACGCCAACACCCGGATGGGGCTGTTCCCCTTCCGCCGCAACCTCACGTTCCACTACGTCGACCTGGGGCTGATGGCGAAGAGCCAGCCGCAGCGGTTCGGTGAGCTGCTGGGCAAGGTGTACCAGCAGGTCGCCTCCGGCGAGCTGCCGGTGCCGGACAGCACGGCCTACCCCCTGTCCAACGCGGCCGAGGCCGTCCGGACGATGGGCGCGGCGCAGCACACGGGCAAGCTCGTGCTCGAGGTGCCGCACGCCGGACAGAGCAACGTCGTCGTTCCGCCCGAGCAGGCCAAGGTGTTCCGGCACGACGGCTCCTACATCGTCACCGGCGGTTTGGGTGGCCTCGGTCTGTTCCTGGCCGAGAAGATGACGACCGGCGGTTGCGGACGCATCGTGCTCTCCTCCCGATCCGAGCCCACGATCAAGGCGCTCGACACGATCGAGCTCATCCGGGCAATGGGCGGAGACGTCGTCGTCGAGTGCGGTGACATCGCCACGCCCGGCACCGCCGAGCGGTTGGTCGCGGCAGCGAACGCCACCGGACTCCCGCTGCGGGGGGTGCTGCACGCGGCCGGGGTGGTCGAGGACGCCACGCTGGAGAACATCACCGACGAGTTGATCGATCGGGACTGGGCGCCAAAGGTTTACGGCGCCTGGAACCTGCACACGGCCACCGCGGAGCAGGCGCTCGACTGGTTCTGCTCGTTCTCCTCGGCGGCTGCGCTGGTGGGCTCGCCGGGCCAGGGCGCGTACGCCGCGGCCAACAGCTGGCTGGACGCGTTCACGCATTGGCGGCGGGCTCAGGGCCTGCCGGCGACGTCGATCGCATGGGGAGTCTGGGGCGAGATCGGCCGCGCGGCGGAGGTGGCCGAAGCCGCCGGCACCGCGATCATGCCGAACGAGGGCGCTTACGCATTCGAGGCGCTGCTGCGCCACGACCGCGCGTACACCGGCTATGCGCCGGTAACCGAGATGCCCTGGTTCGATGCTCTCGCGCAGCGCACCAAGTTCGCCGAGCTCTTCGCCCGCAAGGGTCAAAGTTCAGCGGACACCAGCCGGCTGCTCGACGAACTGCAGACTCTGCCGCCGGAGGAATGGCCCACCCGGCTCCGGCGCCTGGTGTCCGACCAGGTCACCAGGATCCTGCGCCGCACCATCGACCCGGACCGCCCGCTGTCGGAGTACGGTCTCGACTCGCTGGGCAACCTCGAGCTGCGTACCCATCTGAAGGCCGAAACGGGAGTACGAATCACCTCCACGGACATCACCACCATTCAGGGTTTGGCGGGGTTGCTGTGCGAAAAGCTCATATGAAATTTGTCGTAGCGGTTCATGGGACCCGCGGCGATGTCGAGCCGTGCGCCGCGGTAGCCCTGGAGCTGGTGAGCCGGGGACACGAAGTGCGCATGGCCGCCCCGCCGAACATGCTGGGCTTCGTCGAGTCGGTCGGGCTGGATGCCGTTGCCTACGGGCCGGATTCGGCCGCGCAGTTGGAGGAGGACGTCTTCCGCGACTTCGTGCGGATCCGCAATCCGATCAGCATGCTGCACGAGGGTCAGGAGTACATGACCCGAGGCTGGGCGGAGATGAGCACGACGTTGACGGCGCTGGCCGAGGGCGCCGATCTGATCCTCCACGACCAGACGTATCAGGGCGTCGCCGCCAATGTCGTTGAGTACTACGACATTCCGTTGGCCGCGCTGCATCACTTTCCGCACCGGGTCAATGGCCAGCTGTTCCCGGTGGTGCCGGCACCTCTGGTCCGGTTAGGAATGGCGGTGGGCGACTGGGGATATTGGCGGTTGACCAAGCGCGCCGAAGACGCGCAACGCCGCGAGTTGGGCCTGCCGCGGACCAGCGTGTCGTCGGTGCGACGGATCACCGAGCGCCGGGCGCTGGAGATTCAGACGTACGAGGAGCTCTTCTTTCCGGGACTGGCCGCGGAATGGGACGACCGACGTCCCTTTGTCGGCGTGCTGTCCCTGGAGCTGCCGACGGCCTACGACGACGAGGTGATGTCGTGGATCGCCGCGGGGACACCGCCGATCTACTTCGGTTTCGGCAGCATGCCGGTCGAATCCCCTACCGCCACAGTCAGAATGATCAGCGAAGCCTGCGCCCGCCTGGGCGAGCGAGCCCTGATTTGCACGGGCGCCAACGGATCCGATGACCTGCCGCACGAGCCGCACGTCAAGGTGGTCTGTGCCGTGAACCACGCGGCCGCCTTCCCCGCCTGTCGCGCGGTCGTACACCATGGGGGCGCGGGCACCACCGCCGCCGCCATGCGGGCCGGAATGCCGATGCTGGTGCTGCCGATTGGGGCTGAACAGCCGATCTGGGCGACTCAGGTGAAAAGGCTCAAAGTCGGCCTTTCTCGACGCTTCTCGAGCGTCACGACGGAATCGCTGGTCGCCGACCTGCGCACCATCCGCGGGCCGCAGTACGTCACCCGGGCTCGCGAACTCGCCTCGAAGATGACCAAAACCGAGGCCAGCGTCACCCGCACGGCCGATCTGCTGGAGCACGAAGTCGCGGCCCGCCGGGCCGCCTGAGGCTTATTCGACTATTCCGGTCACGCCGAACTCGGCCAGCGTGCGCGTCACGAGTTCACGCAAGTCCTGTTTGGTGTTCGGGCCCCCGGGCCGGTAGGCGACGACGCTCATGGACATCTTCCCGTTGAGGCGCCCGCCCACCACGACAAGTTGACCGCCCACGCTCTCGATGTAGCGCTTCCTCACGTTCTGGTCGACACCTCGCAGGCTGACATACTCTGCGGCGGTGCCGTCGGGGCGCGCCAGCGCCACGGGAAGATGGCCGAGGTCGGAATACAACACGGCGCCATCGCCGAAGCCGAACAGCATGTCGGCGATCCCCGTCACCACGCGCTTGGGTACGAACGGGGTCAGCGGAAGGATCGGCAGCGCCGGATCCGGTGTCTCGCGCGCTGTTTTCACCGCCTCCTTGATGATGCCCTGGGGGCCGGAGAGGTCCGTCGTCAGCTGGGTCGGGTCGACGCTGGCCTTGGCGTACCTCATCGCGATCGCCCGCGTGTCGTCCTGAGTGCGATCGCTGTAAGGGATCAGCAGGGTGATGGTGCCGTCGTCCTGGCGACGGCCGAGGTGTTCGCCGAGTTTGGCGGCGAACCCGGCCAGCAGCGAACCACTTTCTCCCTTAAGAGCTTTCGCTCGCGCGTCCCAATCGCTGAGATCGACGTAGATCGAGACCGTCGGCACGATCACCACGCTGTCGGCGCCGGGTTCGGGGACCGGAGCCGGTCGCGGTGCTGGCGACTGGGCCGCCTCGCGCCGCGCGGTGGACACCAGTCTCGTCATCTCGCGGAAAGCCCGGTAAGACTCCGGTAGTTCCCGCACCGTTTCCCGGAGGTCGTCAACGATGGCCTGCCGTCGGGTCCGCGAATGCGGCGGCGGGTAGTCGAGATCGTGGATGGTGCCCGTTATCGCGTCGAAGACCAAGAACAGACCGGCGACCCCGTCTGCCAGGCAGTGCGAGATCACCACGGTGCCGGCCGTCGAACCGTCCGTGAGCGGAAGAAGTCCCGCATGCCAGCCGGGCCCTCGTTCCGGATCGACACGCAGTTGCGCGCGTTCATCAAGCCAGTCGCTGAGCTCGGCACGGGGACGCGGGGTTTCGGCGATGTCGATGTCCAGCGGCTGTCCTACGGCCGAGACCCACCGGTGCCGGCCGAACGGCAGGGGCGAACGCTCGATCCGCCGTCCCATCAGCCCGTAGCCGGCATTGCGGAACGTCACCATCATCTTGTCCATGTCGATGGGATGTTCGTAGATCCACACGATCTGCATCAGTTGCTCGCGGCCGGTGGCCCGCAACGTCAGAAAGGTGGCTTGGTCCATGTAGGCAAGCCGATTGTCCGGGCCCGCAGGTTCTTCGGGCGCGGTGCGCCCGAGGCGGGTGCGCAAGCGCCTAGTGCGGAGCGACATTGGTAAACCCCCAGAAGACTTCGCTGCTATTCGATGGTGCCGGTCAGGCCGAACTCCGCCAGCGTGCGCGCGGCAAGTTCGCGTAGGTCCTGTTTGGTGTTCGGGCCCCCGGGCCGGTAGCCGACCACGCTCATGGACAACTTCCCGTTGAGGCGCCCGCCCACCACGACAAGTTGACCGCCCACGCTCTCGATGTACCGACGCGTCACGTTTTGGTCGACCCCCCGAAGCATGACGTACTCCGCGGGAGTGCCGTCAGCACAGCTGATCTCGGCGGGCAGGTCGCCGAGATTGGAACACAACACGGCGCCGTCGCCGAAGCCGAACATCAGATCGGCGATTCGCTGCACCCCCCGTTTCGGTATGAACGGAGTCAGCGGCAGGATCTGCAACGCCGGATCCGGCGTCTCCCGTGCGGTTTTCAGTGCCTGCTTGATCGTGACCCGCGGGCCGGACAAATCTGTGGTCATCAGCTTCGGGTCGACGCTGACTTTCGCATAGGACATCGCCATCGCACGCGTGTCGTCCAGGGTGCGGTCGCTGAACGGAATGAGCAGGGTGACGGTGCCGTTGTCCGGATTGACGCGGCCCAGGTTTTCCCCAAGCTTGGCGGCGACCCCGGCGAACAGCGAATAGTGGTTTCCGTTAAGGGCATTCGCGCGGGCATCCCAGTCTTCAAGCGCGACATAGAGGTTAATCGTCGGCACGATCACCAGACTGTCGTCGCCGGTTGCGGGGACCGGAGTGGTTTGCGGTGCGGGCGCTCGGGACATCTCGCGCCGGGCGCTGTTCACCAGTCTTGCCGCCTCCCGGAACGCGCGGGCGGACTCGGGCAGGCCCCGCACAGTCTCGCGAAGGTCGGAAGCTGTGGCGCGCAGTCGCGTCCGTGAATGTGGTGGCGGGTAGCCGAGATCCCGAACGTTGTCGGTGATCGCCTCGAAGATCAAGATCAGACCCGCGACGCCGTCGGCCAGACAGTGGGAAATCACCACAGTGGCGGCAGTCGAACCGTCCGTCAGCGGAAGAACTGCCGCGTGCCAGCCGGGCCCTCGTTCCGGATCGACCGGCAGCTGCGCCCGTTCGTCCGCCCAGTCGCTGAGTTCAGCGCGAGGTCGGGCGTGCTCGGCGATGTCGATCTCCAACGGCTGCCCTAATGCAGAGACCCACCGATGCCGGCCGAACGGCAGCGGCGAACGCTCAATTCGCCGTCCCATCAACCCATATCCGGCGTTGCGGTAGGTGCGCTTCAGCTTGTCCATATCGACTGGGTGCTCATAGATCCACACCACCTGCATGAGTTGCTCTCGACCGGTGGCGCGCAACGAGAGAAAGGTTGCCTGGTCGAAGAACGCCAGCCGATTGTCCGGGCGATCGGCGCGCTTGGACGCAGAGCGCCTGAAGCGCGCACGCCCACGACTAGTGCGGAGCGACATTGCCCAACCTCCAACGAGAACAATCGGTTTCGCTGCTAGTCAATCACGCCGGTCAGCTCGAACTCGGCAAGCACCTGCGTGGCCAGTTCACGCAAATGGTCCTTCGTGTTGGTGCCGCCGGGCTGGTACGCGATGATGTTGATGGACATCTTGCCGACGACGCGACCAACGACCACGGTCAACAGACCGCATCGTTGCTCCAGGGTCCGCCGCGTGATGTGTCGGTCGATCCCTCGTAACATCATGTATTCGGCGGGAGTGCCGTCCAGGCAAGCTATTTCGGGGGGAAGATCGCCGACATTGGAACAGGACACGGGCAGGTCTGCGGAGAATCCGAACAGCACGTCGGCCAGTCGCTTCACCGCCCGCTTCGGGACGAACGGAATCAGCGGCAGGAGCTCCAACGCCTCGTCGGGCACCTCCCGCGCCGTCTTCACCGCCTGCTTGAGCGCTGCCCGGGTGTCGGCCAAATCCTTCGAGAGCTCCGTCGGGTCGAGGCTGATGTTGAAAAGTGCCACCGCGTTCGCCCGGGTATCGTCCAGCGTTCGGTCGTTGACCGGGATGTTGAGGGTGACGGCGCCGTCGCTGGCGCGGCGACGCCCGAGGCGTTCGGCAACTTTCGCGGCGAAGCCTGCCACCAGCGAGTAGCTGTTTCCGTGCAGCGCCTCGGCGCGGGCGTCCCAGTCGTCGAGATCGACGTAGACCGAGATCGCCGGCACCACAAAGTTGGAATCGGCATCGTCGGAATGGAAGGGGGCGGGTTGCGCTTCCTTCGATCGGGTGAAATCGTGCCGTCGCTGATAGGTCAGCCGCACGCCCTTACCCAGCGCCCTCGCCACCTCGGGTACATCCTGCAGGGTGTGGCGCGCATCGAATGCCGCGGCGCGCAGTCGAGAGCGCGAACGCGGCGGCGGGTAGTCGAAATCCCGGATGGTGCCCGCGACCGCATCGATGATCATCGACAGACCGCCGACCCCATCCCCGAGATAGTGCGAGGTCACCAGGCTGACCGCGGTGGAGCCGTCCGTGAGCGGGAGGACGCCCATGTTCCAGGTGGGCCCCCATTCCGGGTCGATCGGCAGTTGCGCTCGTTCGTCCACCCAGTCGCTGAGTTCGGCGCGCGGACGGGCGCGCTCGATGAAGTCGATGCCCGGCCGCGGAGCGTCATCCGCGACCCACCGGTGCCGGCCGAACGGCAGCGGCGAACGCTCGATCCGTCGGCCCAGCAATCCGTGACCCAGGTTGCCGTGAAATCGCTTCAGCCCATCGATGTCGACGGGGTGCTCGTACGTCCAGACGCCCTGCATGACGGACTCTTGCCCGGTGGCACGCATCGCCAGAAACATGACCTGGTCGGTATAGGAGAGCCGGTTGTCCAGCCGTGTCGGCCCACGGTCAGTCATCGAGACGCAGCCTATCCCACCCGAACGTGATCAAGCCCCGGTAATCCCGGGTGATCACGCCAGTTTCAGGTCAAGCTGAGCGACGTCGGCGAACGGCACCAGGGCCTCGCGGCCTTCAGCGACGCGGACATACGCCGACTTCATCGCTTCCATGTAGCGAATAATCGATTCGCGGGCGACCGGGTTGTCCGGGAACATCACGGTCACTGAGGTTTCGGCATCGCTCCGATTCACCCACATCCCGATTTGGTTCGCAGCCCTGGCATCCATGTGCAGTTTGCCGTTCATCGAGTCCCATTGGGCGATGATTTCGGGCGAAAGCGGTGGGACGCCGGTATCGATGTAGGAAATCATGGGGACGCCCATCTTGGGCCGCTTGAGCCCGACGCTGGCCGGCGCCATGTCCAAGACGTGGTCGAAGGGCACGTTCGCCAGGTCCGCGCCCGAATCGAACGATTCTTGTGCGGCGCGCGCAATCTCGCCGAACTCCGCGTCGATAGGAACGGTGATCGGCACCAGGCCGGTGTACCAGCCCGTCGTCACGAATTCGGCCGCGTTGCGACGCGTCGTAATCGGCGTGACCACGTGATAGGTGTCGGCGCCGGTAATCTCGTGCTCGGCGATGGCAGCGCAGGCAAATACGCCACCACTGAAACGGGCCCCGGCCTCGACGCACGCCGATTCGAACTTCTCGGTCTGCTCTCCGTCTAGCAGCCGCACCGTGATGAGGTCGCCGGTGGCGGGCATCGACGGCGTGCCCAGGGGCAACGGGAAGTGCGGTAAGGATCCGTTGTTCTGGTGCGCGAAGTCGACCCACGCGCGCACGCCCGGCGACTCCATGGTCAGCGCGGACAGATATTCCTGCTGCCATACGCAGTAATCGTCATAGCTTCCCGTTTCGGGCAGCTGAATGGGTGCCGCGCCTTTCGCCAGCGCGTCGTACATCATGTGGATCTCGACCATCAACTGGCCGACGAGCACCGCATCGGTGTGGACGTGATCGACACTCGCAAAGAAGGTGAAGTGGTCCTCGCGTTGGATGGCTCCGAAATGGAAGCAGTCCCACCGGAACGGATCCGGGGTCGCCAATACGTGTGTCCGCCAGTCTTCCGGGGTGATGTCGCCGTGCTTCTTCGGGACTAATTTAATGTCCTTGGGGTCTTCGATAGTCCGGCGGACGATATTTCCCGGCCCTTTGAAATCGAACCAGCTGTGAAAGGTGTCGTGGCGGCGAAGGTAGGCGTTGATGACGTGCGTCATCGCGCGAATATCGCACCGGCCGGGAATGTCCCAGGACAAAATGAACAGGCGCGCCATTTCGCTGCCGCAGGCCGCATATTCGCTATAACCCCGAAGATGTTGCGCTTGCTGATAGCTGATGGGCACAGCGCTTTCCGAAGCTTCCCGGACCTTGGCGAGGGTCTGAGGCGATGGGTTCCACGTGATGAGTTCACCGGGCGGCGGACTCCCCCAGTCGTGGATTCCATTTATCGCGAACATCTACCCTCCCCTGCTTCCCAGCAGCCAATTGCGCGCGTGTGGATTGCAACTTTACCTGGCTGGCTCGATGAATTTTCCAAAATGAGATTATCCGGAGAAACCCGTGTGCTCAGCATTTGAACGTTCCAGCCAGCAAACCCTGACCAACGGCCTTATGGCAGATGAGCACTGAATCCTCGCTTCCCAGCAAACCCCGAGTTCGGATCGGCGGCCGGGTAAAGGCCACCACTCTCGGCGGTAATTCGGCGGTGGGCCCGGCTGCGTTACATACCGGAACGGCCCACGTGGACCTCCCGATAGACCTCCCGCCACCAACCGCAGCCGCGGGGCGCCGCGACACGAGCGGGCCGACGAAGAGCCGCCGCCAAGTCAGGGAGGCATCAATTTCGGTACGAGGAGGATCACTTGCAGCCCAGAGTGCCGCGCGCCCTGCCGTACCCCGCATGGCGAAGACGCTACCGCCTACCGCCGGACTTTTTTGGTCAACTGTCGAATTGCCGCACAACGGTCCTGAACAGGCTCTATGAGTGTGCGATTGGGGGAAAATGTGTTCCACCATATGGTGGAAACGCGCCGGGTGACGCTGCGGCAGCATCGCTTCGGATACGGCATGCCGGGTCACTGCTCAATCACCCCCGCTGCTGCTCAACGGCTACGATCTGGCACGTTTGTCTTGGAAATCGGCCCACCCGTTGCCCCCTGGGCCGGCGGCTCCCCCGAACCCGAGCCTGCCACTCGTCCAGCAGCTATCATGGCACGGTCGTCCCAGATCCGCATCTTGTCATCGTCGGACGGCACTATATAAGTAATTCGTGAGGTCGTGCGCGATTAGGGCACGCGAATCTTGGGTGAATTGTAGGGTCGACGGGTGTCACGCCAGATGGACACAGCTGACGTAGCCGCGGGGGGCATCTTCCAGCGGATCGGCGATTTTGTCGCGCGCTGGCCGATTTTCGTCATTGCGGCCTGGATCGGGCTCGCTGCGGCCTTAATGTTGGTATTGCCGCCGCTGCCGGATGTTGCTGCCAAAAAGCAGATGCCCCCATTGCCCGCTGATGCCCCAACGATGGTCACCGCCAAGGCGATGAACGACGCATTTCATGAGACGGGATCAGGCTCCCAACTGATGGTCATATTGACCGATGAAAAGGGCCTGACTCCCGCCGATGAGGCTACCTACCGGACATTGATCGAAAACCTGCACAAAGACACGCAGGACAAAATGGCGGTACAGGATTTCCTTAGTGCACCGCCAATGAAGGAAATTCTGGCGAGTAAGGACAATAAGGCCTGGAATCTGCCGATCAATATGCCCGGCGAGGTGGCTTCTCCCGAGACGCTGACTACTTACCAGCACGTTTATCAGATCGTCAATCAGACGCTTGCCGGCACCACGCTGACCGCCCACTTCGCCGGCGGGGTGGCGACCACCGCCGATATCACCGAGCTCGGCCAGCACGACGCCCACGTGGTGGAAATCGGCACCGCCGTTCTGGTGCTGCTCATCTTGCTGGTGATCTATCGGAACCTCGTCACCATGTTGATCCCGCTGGCCACGATCGGACTGTCCCTGGGGACTGCGCAGGGCGTCATCTCCGGACTCGCCCTGGTGGGTCTGCCCATCGGCATCCAGACCATCATGTTGATGACCGCGGTATTGGTCGGGGCAGGAACCGATTACGCGGTCTTCCTGATCAGCCGCTATCACGACTACGTACGGCAGGGCCTGGAGTCGGATCAAGCGGTCAAATACGCATTGATGTCGATCGGCAAGGTCATCGCGGCGTCCGCGGCCACCGTCGCGGTCACGTTTATCGTCATGGTTTTTGCCAAATTGGGCGTGTTTTCGACCGTCGGCCCGGCGATTTCGATCTGCGTCGTGGTGGGTTTCCTGGCTGCGGTGACGCTGCTTCCCGCGATCCTGGTGCTGGCCGGGCGTCGCGGTTGGATCATGCCGCGCCGGGAGCTCACCACCCGGTTCTGGCGGAAGACCGGCACCCGGGTGGTGCGGCGGCCCAAGGTCCATCTGGTCGTGAGCGCGCTCGTGCTCATCACCCTGGCGAGCTGCGTGAGTCTGGTGCGGTTCAACTACGACGACTCGAAATCGATCCCGGATTCCGCCCCCAGCGTCGACGGGTTCGACACGCTGGATCGGCATTACCCACCCAACTCGATGACCCCCGAGGTCCTCCTCGTCACGTCGCCGAAGGACTTACGCTCCCCTGCCGCACTCGCCGACCTCGAGCAGATGGCACAGCGGGTGACCCAGGTTCCCGGTATCACGATGGTGCGGGGCCTGACCCGGCCCAACGGCGGACCGCTCGAGCAGACCAAAATGTCCTACCAGGCCGGCGAGGTGGGCGGCAAGCTCGATCAGGCATCGTCGGTGATCCATGACCACGGGGCCGACCTCGACAAGCTGGTCGATGGCTCCCGCCAGCTGGCGGACGCGCTCGCCATGGTGCGCGGGCAGGTCAACGGGGCCGTCGGCAGCGTCACCTCACTGGTGACTTCCCTGTCGGCGATGGAGGCCGCGCTGGGCGGGGACAAGACGCTCAATCAGATCGACCAGACCGCCAAGCTTGTCGGGCGGATGCGTTCCCTCGGCGATGCCATCAGCGCGAACATGGCTGACGCGTCGAACACCGCCGCCTGGGCCAACCCGATGCTGAATGCGCTGAACACCAGCCCGGTCTGCGCCGCCGACCCGTCCTGCGTGAACTCGCGCAACGAGCTGCAAGCTCTGGTGAACGCGAACAACAACGGGACCCTGAACAGCCTCAACGATCTTGCCCGCAACCTGCAGGCGACCGGAGGACTGCAGACCATCGACCAAACGTTGGGCCGGCTGCAGTCATCGCTGAACCAGGCCGTCGCGGCCGTGCGGTCGACCAACGGACTGCAGGCCAAGATCGGCCAGATGCAGCAGGGCGCCAACGCCCTCGCGGACGGCAGCAAGGCCATCGCCGATGGTGTGCAAATGCTGGTCGAACAGACCAAGAAGCTGGGGTCGGGGCTCAACGAGGCGTCGTCATTCCTGCTGGGAATGAAGCGCGACGCCAACACGCCGTCGATGGCGGGCTTCAACATTCCCCCGCAGGTGTTGACCGCGGACGAGTTCAAGAAGGCCGCCCTGATCTTCATTTCGCCCGACGGGCACGCGGCTCGATACTTTGTGCAGAGCTCGTACAAGCCGTTCACCACCGCGGCGATGGACCAGGTGAACGAGATACTCGCGGCGGCGCGGTCGGCCCAGCCGAATACCGAGCTGTCGGACGCCACCATTCAGCTCGCGGGGGTTCCGACCGGGCTCCGGGACAACCGCGATTTCTACAACGGCGACATCCTGTTCATCGTTTTCGCAACCATCCTCATCGTGTTCCTGATCTTGGTCGCCCTGCTGCGCGCGATCGTCGCACCGCTGTACCTGATCGGATCGGTGCTGTTGTCGTTCCTGTCGGCGCTGGGAATCGGCGTCATCGTGTTCCAATTCATCCTCGGCAAAGAATTGCACTGGAGTCTGCCCGGACTAACCTTCATCCTCTTGGTTGCGATCGGCGCCGACTACAACATGCTGCTCATCTCCCGGATCCGTGACGAGTCACCACACGGAGTGCGCGTGGGCGTCATCCGGACGGTGGGTTCGACCGGCGGCGTGATCACGTCGGCGGGGTTGATCTTCGCGGCTTCCATGTTCGGCCTGGTGCCGGCCAGCATCAGCATGATGTCCGAGGCCGGGTTCATCATCGGCGTCGGAATCGTGCTGGACACCTTCCTGGTCCGCACCATCACGGTACCTGCGCTGGCCGCCATGATCGGCCAGGCCAACTGGTGGCCTTCGCGGCTGGGATCACGCCAACCGCAGCGGAGGAAACCCCTACCCACGACCGGTCTGGCGGGAGCTTTGTTCCGGCTGAAGGACCGCTTTGGCCACCAGACCGTTGCCGAACCGGCGGCCGCGCCGGCTTCGCCGGCACCGGCCACCAGCCGGTCGAATGGGCACGGAAGCGACGAGTTTCTCGGGGACCACGCGCTGCCGCTGTTCAGCATCAGCGCTGCGTCGAACGGGCGGCCGCTTGGACGCCGGGGTCTGGCCGATGCTCACCAGGAAACGTCGTTGGCTGCCGCGATCGGCGACCTGCCGACCCACGCGCTGCCGCTGTTCGGCCCCAACGCGAGAGCCACCACACCCGCGGCCCCGAAGCGCGCAAATGGCAGCCGCGCGAACGGACGCGGCAAACGCCCCGTCAAGGCTCCCCAGCTGATCGGCGGACCGCAGGAGATCGCGCCGGAGTGCCCGGCGATCGGCAACGACGCGTCCGAGCACGCGCTGCCACTGTTCAACAGCGCATCAACCGTCTAACCGGCTGAATGCACCCTCCGAGTACAACCGCACGCAGTCGCGCCGCCTGACCTTGCCGCTCGTGGTGACGGGAATGGAACCGGGGGCGACGAGCACAACATCCGATGCGGCCAGGCCGTGCGCGTTCGATATCGCCGACGTGATCTCCCGCTTGACGCGACCCAGCTTTTCTCGCGCGTCCTCTTCCGAGTCGCCCTTCACCCTCAGTTCCACGATGACCGCCAGCTTCTCGATGCCCTCGTCCGGAACCCCGATCGCCACGCAGCGGCCCCGGGTGATCTCGTGGATGGTGCCCTCGATGTCGTCGGGAGAATGGTTGCGCCCGTAAACAATCAACAGATCCTTGATGCGGCCGATGATGAACAACTCACCCTCGGAGAAGAAGCCCAAATCTCCGGTTCGCAGCCACGGCGATTCGGGCGTGCCCTCCGTCGCCTCGACGATCGACGCGCCGAACGTGTCCTCGCGGTCTTTGGGTCTGCCCCAGTAGCCCGTGCCGACGTTGTCGCCCTGCGACCAGATCTCGCCGACGGTGCCCGCGGGGCATTCGATTCTGGTCTCGGGATCGACGATGCGCACCAACGGTGACCGGGGAACCCCGTAGCTGACCAGCGGTGTGCCCTCGCTGCCGGCGCACCGCATGGCGTGCCCGGCCGTCAGTTTCTCGGATTCAAAATGCACGAGCTCCGGCGGATAGCCCGCTTCCCGCGTCGCGATGTACACCGAGGCTTCGGCCATTCCGTACGCTGGCCGAATTGCCTTGTCTTGCAGACCGAAACGAGCGAACCGCTCGGTAAAGCGTTGCAGTGTCGCCGGTTGCACCCGCTCACTGCCGTTGAGAATGCACACCACGTTGCTGAGATCGACCCCTGCCATGTCCTCATCGGTCACCTTGCGCGCCGCCACTTCATACGCGAAGTTCGGCGCCGCCGAGAATGCACGTCCGTTGCTCGCCATCAATTGCAGCCACCGCGCCGGCCGCTGCAGGAATGACGGCGGGCTGGTGAGCACGGTGCGAAACCCGTTGACCACCGGGAGAATAATGCCCATGTACAGACCCATGTCGTGATACAGCGGCAGCCAGGAAACGATGCCGGTGCCCGGCGGCGCGACCCCACCGTGGTCCGAGAAAACGTCCGCATTGATCTGCTTGAAGTTGGTCAAAATGTTGGTGTCCGTGATCATCACCCCGGCCGGCGTGCGCGTCGATCCGGAGGTGTATTGCAGGTACACGATTTCCGCCGAACTATCGCCCCGTGGCGGGCGTGCCTTCCCCGAGTCCAGGTCCAGCAAATCGACCTCGATGACTGTCGGAGCGGCCTTGCCGGGCTGCGCCTTGACGTACTCGGCGAGATAGTTTGCGACAGCAGAGGTGGTGAGAACGACGGCCGGTGCTGAGTCGCGCATCACCGAACTCACGCGCTCATCGCTGGCGCCTCCCAACGGAACTGAGAGGGGCACGGCGGTGAGTCCGGCTTGTACTGCGCCAAGAAAAGAAACGACGTAGTCGAGTCCCTGTGGCGCCAAAATCACCGCGCAGTCACCAGTCGAGCCGTGCTGCCGGAGTTGCTCGGCGAGATTGAGGGTCCGGCGATAGAGCTGCGACCATGTCAGGGTTTCTGTGACGCCATCCCAATCATGTTCGTAATCAACATAACTGAAGGCCGCGTCGTTAGGCTGCAGACCGGCGCGTTCGCGGAGTACAGCGGGAAGGGAAAACGTCACCACGGGCGTCACATTACCTTGGGTTGTCGGGATATCCGGCCAAAAGCCCGCAGACCCGCCTTCGGTGCGAGCCTTGGCACCCTTAGCGCTCGGTCAGAAAACGGACCAAACCGTGTTTGCGGATCAGGTAAACCACTGCCCGGTTCTCCCATTTGCTACGGTTTTTGCCCCGGACGTCGATGTGGTGATGGATGACGCTGATACTCGGATCGAATTGGCGCTTGACGCCCATTTTCTCCAAACGTATTGCGAGATCCTGCGCTTCGTGTGACCGCAATTGCGGATCGTAGCCGCCGAGCGATCTGAACACGGTGGAGTACACCAGCATGTTGCCCTCGTGGACCCAATAGGCTGGGGCCGGGATCGGGGTGGCAAGAATGTCGGGCCAATCCTTGGCGATGGGCGCCGCTACTCGATGCATGGCGGCCGCGAGCCGGGGCCGGTCCCGGTAACGATCGACGACGACGTGCGCGCTCGACAACGTGCCCCATACGGAGAACACGGCCCCGTAATTGAACGGCTCCTGGCTACCGTCGTTACGGCTGACCAGTCCGCCGATCAGACCGACCCCGCGGTCGGCGTAGCGTTCGAACAGTTCCCGGGCGACGGTGGGAATTTCGGCCGTTTTCAAGTCCATGTCGGCGTCGACGAAGTGGATGATCGCGCCGTCCTCGACCTGCTCGATGATCTGGTTTCGATTGGCGCCCGCTCCCCGGTTTTCCGGGTTCCGCACCAAAGTCACGTCGTCGCCGAAATCGCGGACGACGTCGACGGTGTTGTCGGTGGAGGCGTCGTCGAGCACGAAAACCCGGTCGTAGCCCTGCGCCAGCACCTGCGGGATGAGGTTTCGGAGGCTGTCCCCCATGTTGAAGTTCGGGATGGCCGCGACCACCGGTTGGGCGTTAGCCAATGGTGCTCAGCTCTGTTCAGCTCACAGGACGCCGACACCGCCGGCGATCATCAACACGCCGAAGACACCGAGGCAAGACAGGGAGATCGGCCGGCTGTGGGCCCGCAGCCAGCCATGCAGTTGGGCGACGATCGATCGCGTCTTCGACGGCGAGGCGAGGTAACAAATAAGGGGAATTTCCGCGATCGCGTAACCCACCAGCAAGAACATGACGACGGCGCTCACCTGCGTTCCACCGGTTGCGCCGGACGCCAGAATGGCCAGGACTGCTCCCCAGAACTCGAGGGGCGGCGCCGAGGTACACAGACCGGCGATGAAGGCCATTCCCACCGAGCCGCTTTTGACCAAGACTGGCAATCTCCGCGGAAGCGACAGCGGCGACCACAAGCGGAGTTTGTTCTTCTCCAGTTCCAAGCCGGAGGGTCCGCCGTAAGGCACGGGCACCGGTACCGGTACTGCCTGGCGCATCCTGGAGCGTGCCGCGAGCATCGCAACGACCGAAATCGCGAGCACACCAAAGGCGACCTTGATCGGCGGAACGACCGGGCTTGCGGAGGCGAATCGGAAAGCGTGGATGATTCGAGGCAGGTAATCGCGGAGCAGGAACAACCCAGCTAGAGCAAGGCCGAAACCCGATATCACGAGGCCTATCCAGAACGCGAGCAAGTTGAGGAACGGCCGCGGCAACGCAACCAAGAGTGCAGCGAGCCCGATCCGGGTCGGCTCCACTGCGCAAATGACCGCGAAAAACAGGACCGTTCCCCACATGAGCGTCGACCCTACCGGGTCGAAGTCGGTTTCGTTGTGTTACGGGTAATTTGGCAGCCGATCCGGCGCGTTGACCTGCACC
The DNA here is from genome assembly GCA_963758775.1 of uncultured Actinomycetota bacterium. GTDB lineage: Bacteria > Actinomycetota > Actinomycetes > Mycobacteriales > Mycobacteriaceae > Mycobacterium. Next base: position 182,151 of record CAVWWU010000002.1, on the reverse strand, counting down.
CGGAAGCCAAGTCACCGCGAAGTAACAGTCGGATTGGCCGGGGGCGAAAAGTTCTCTAAATACGATTTCGGCTGCATAAAGCTGGGCCGCTGAACCCTGAGGTCAGGCTTGAGCGCGGCAGGCCCGAAGGCGGCCCACATGGTCGCGGCTTGGCCCTTGGAAGGGCGCAGCGCGAAGTCTCGGTACAGGTGCGGGCGGTAGGGCAACGCGGGGCCGGCGAGTGGATTGCCGGAGTGGTTTTCCCCCGTACCAACGTGATAGACCGCCGCCGGAAACGGCACGGGCTCGAGCTTGCGACCGTGGCTTTTCCACCAGTCGAACGCGTATCCGTGTTCCAGGACGTTTTCGAGCCGTTCGCCGAAGGCGTCGGCGATCTCTTGCTGCGACGCGGAAACGGTCAGTTGCGGCGGAACGTCGTAGGCCTCGAACGGGATGATGAACGAGGTACCGCAATATCGGTAGAAGTTGCGGCGCAGCCGGTAGGCGTTCCTGGTGCGCGAGTATTTCCAGCCACGGGTGATCACCCATCCGTCATGGCCGGGCCGGTCATGGACGAACGCCGCCAGCTCGCGGTGCACGAAGTCGTCGGCGTCGACGGGCATGACGTATTCCGGGCCGTATTCGCGTGCGGCGATCAAAGCGATAGCCATCTTGGTGCCCTTGTCCCAGATCACCGGCGCGGGGCCGGTTTGGGGACCCTTGTGCGTGGAGGGTGGCGGAAAGTCGACTTCCACGAAGACAACCTTTTCGGGCAGCGGGAACGCCGGGCGACGGACGCCGACGATGATCACCATGTAGTCGTCGCATGTCTGTTGCGTGAGCGAAGCCAGCGTGTCCTGCAGCAGCGCCTCGACGTGGCCGTAGTCCGCAGAGTTGTGCGGGTGCCGCAGGGTGGTCATGAACGCGAGCATCGTGGTGTACCCCTCAGAAGGCGCAGGCAAGCGCAGGCAGGGCTGCCTCGCTGACAACGAGGAAGTTTAGTTGACCGGCACCCGAACGCTTTTAGGAGCGCCGCGAAAACGCGAAGACCCGCTGGTTTTCCCAGTGGTCGTCGTGCACCAGTGCATAACCTCGGTCGAGAAACAGCGACCGAAACTCCTCTTCCCGGTAGTCGTTCACCCATCCGTGCCGCAGCCGCGCCACCTTCTCGATGAGGGCACGCGGCGATTTGCCGTTTGCCCTCGCGCAGGCGTAGGTCACGACGAAAAGTGAAACGTATTGTGACAACCAATCCAGCACCGCGGGGACATCGCGCACGTATTCGAGCACCCCGATGATCACCGCGACGTCATAGACGTTCACGCCGAGATCGGGAAGGGGTCTTTCGTTGAGGTCGCAAACGAGCGTTCCCGGACCGCGCTCGACGACGTCGGACGCCTGGTAGGTACATGACGGGTCGAGGTACTTCTCTAGAAGTCGCTTTGCGGCCCCGAACTCGATGACTCGGCTGTCGTTCGGTACAAGGGCGGCAACCATCTTGGTCCGAGGTTCCCACGACGCGTAAATATTGCGCGGATCCGACCAGCGCTCGCGATCAGTCCTCTTGATCAGGGTGGTGAATACCCTCAACATCCTGCGGCACCCTCGCTCATTGAAATGTCTTTCAGCACCGTTGAACTCGCGCACCGCATCGGGTTCCCCTGCCTGTCATTTCCGTCCGCAACGGACGACGTTCCCTAGAAGCCGGCGAGGCCTAGGTTACGTCCGACAGCAGCGTACTCGGCCTCAAGGCGTTGTCTTAACCGTGCGACGGCGGCGTTCGTTTTGCTCCTGATGGCCGCCGAGTCGGCGACTGCGGCGCCGACACAGTCAACCACAGCGGCGCTGCTCAGTTGATCTGTGCGGATCAGCGAGCGTTCGTCGTCAATGGACAGCGCGAAATCCCGGCACTTCGGGAGGTACTCCAGCGACACCATCGGCGTACCGGAGAGCGAGGCCAGGATGCCCGCGTGCAGCCGGCTCACGATGGCGAGCGAACAGCGGGCTAGCTCCCGAGCAGCGGCATTCGCGTCGGTCGGCTGCACAATATCTGCGGCAATCCCGTTGAGCGCCCGTTCGGTCCATTGCTTGTCGTCGCGATGCATCAACACACCAACAAATCGGTAGCCTTGCGACGAGAGTTGTCTGATGGCACCCGACATTTCGTCAGCCACCATGGTTGGATCTTGTCCCCAGAGGTCGTGATCGCCGAATCCGAGATTTAAGCCGATCAACCCATCTTCGACGTCGACACTGGGTCGCGGGAGGAGTAGAGCCGGGTCACCGGATACCTGCACGTCCAGTCCGATGTCGGACAGAAGTTCGGCGCTGCGGGGTCCCCGCACCGAGACGATATGAAACTCCGAAAGCAGTGGCGCCCATTGCTTCAGCTCATCTTTGTCGGAGGCGTTCTGACGTCGGTCGAAGACAGGATCCTCAACACCGACCCCGATCGCATAGCTTCCGCTATTCTTCGTCAGTTCCAAGCCTCGATTGATGAGTCTCCGAAAGTACGATGTCCCGATGAGTGTGCCGCCACCTACTACTTGGGTGCTGCGTCTCAGTTTGCGGTTCAAACCCGTCGCGATCGCGCGGTATCGTTCGTGGTGAAATCGGGGCAGGTGAAGGAAGGTCGCTCCGGGAAGCTGCGAGCGCACAGCGTCGTAGATCGCATCATCACCGATGTTGCCCATTCGTTGCCAACCGACGTAGGCGACCAGGCTATCCGGTGCCCCCGTCACTTTGCTGCTCTACCGGATATAACCATCTCCTGTACCCCCTCCAAAGGTGCAGCTCACCCCACCGCACCGATGCCAGGGTACGTTAGCGGTCGGTCGTCCGAACCGAGCTGTTTGCAGCACTTCTCATACCGAACTCCAATAAAGAGTCGGGTCGCGCCGATGCGATTCGGAGTGCTCGTTCGCTGCCAGGAGACAGGCGAATCCCTGACAGAATCGGTGGTTGCCAAATTCTCGCCCGCAACCATCTTCCCCCAACCGCCAGAATGTAGCCACATGAGCCACCAAGACCCAGTGCAGGCCGGCCCTACTACGCACCTCCGAGTCGACGTACGGGCCACCGTTAGCCACCCCTTAGCCGTTTCCGGTAGCCGATCCACTCGGTCGGCGTCATCAGCGCAACGACGCCAACTCGGTGCCGCTGGGTTGAAAACGATTGGCCTCAAACCGCTTTACGGTTCCAATCTGGCGACTGCTGGGAGGACGAGGGAATGGTCGAACCCGCATATTGGCTCCGCGGGGAGAGGCGTCCTATGACGGGCGCGCGAGACCCTCTGGTCGGCTACCTCGGCTGGCACGGCAAGAGCAATATCGGCGATGACGCGATCTACGACGCGGTGCGCTCGCAGCTTCCCGGAGCCACCTTTCTTGATCTGCCGCGTTTACCCCTTGAGATGATCCATGCTGCCGCAACAGGTTTGAACCGGAAACTACGACGCAGCACACAAGTGGTCGGCGGCGGCACGCTGGTGGGCAGGCGTCACTGGCGGATATTGATCAATCGGGGCCTGGCGCTCACGGGAGATAATGGAAGCTACGCGATCGGCGTCGGTGTTGAAGACCCCGTGTTCGTCGGGCGCAACAGCGGCTCGGGCAGAGACGAACTGAAGCAATGGGCGCCGCTGCTGTCGAAGTTCCGCATCGTCTCGGTGCGCGGCCCCCGAAGCGCTGAGCTTCTCTCCGACATCGGACTGAACGTGCAGGTATCCGGTGACCCGGCGCTGGTCCTGCCACGACCCGACGTCGTCCCCGAAGAGGGCCTCATTGGGTTGAATCTCGGTTTCGGCGACGACCTGTGGGGACACGATCCGGCGTCGTTGACCCACGAGTTGTCGGTTGCTGTCCGGCAGCTTTCAGCGCAGGGTTATCGGTTTGTCGGCATATTGATGAATGACGACGACCAACGATGGACGGCCCAGGCGCTCAACGGTATCCCAGCGGATATCGTGCGGCCCGCTGACGCGAGCGCCGCCGCGCAAGAGCTGGCGCGCTGTTCTGTCGCTATCGTGAGCCGGCTGCACGCTGGGATCTTGGCGGCGCTTTCCGGTACCCCTGTGGTGTCGCTGGAATATCAACCGAAGTGCCGAGACTTCGCGCTGTCGATCGGCGACGAACGGTCATTGGTCCGCACCGACGAACTCAGCAGCGCGGTAGTGATCGACCGTGTTGCCGCCAGGCTCGCCGACTCGGACGCCATCCGGACCAAGACTCGCAGCGCCGTCGCTACGCTGCGGCAAAGCCTCGAGGCCGAATACGCTGCTGTTCGAAGTAATTTATCTCTATGACGGCAAATATTTGGCAAATAAATGGGCCGCTGACACCGCACCTCACTCGCGTCACTTTGTCCGCGGCGCATTTCACTTTTAGTGGTTATCAGGCGCCGCGTCACTTACGCTAACCCCCGTTATTGGTTTCCCTCGGGCGGGAAGTGAGGCATCGATGGCTGGTGGCAATTGGCTAGAAAGCTACGCTCAGCGGCACCAAGCACAAATCAACTCACTTCTCGAGCGAGTCGGCTACGACACCCGGGATTGGGCTCGGGTGGTAATGAACGAAACGTGTGCTGAATGGCTCCGGGAACTCCATCCCGAACTGCTCGACGCACTGGAAATATCGGCCGGCACCTTCTGGCGAAACTTGGGCTTCAAGAGCTTCACCGAAGCCAACTACCCCGAATACGACGTTTGCGCCGGGGCGCTGGAGAAGCGCTTCGACCTGATCATTGCCGATCAGATCTTCGAGCACCTGCTGTCGCCCCGTCACGCAGCTCAACACGTCTATCAGATGTTGAATCCCGGGGGCCACTTCCTCGTCAGCACACCCTTCATGATCCGTGTCCATCTCGCCCCCGTCGACTGCTCCCGCTGGACGGAAACGGGCATGCGGCAGCTGCTGGCCGAGGCTGGCTTCGATCCTGGGGACATCCGCACGGGATCGTGGGGCAACCGCGCCTGCGTAAAGGCAAATTTCCGCAGATTTCCGCCCCGCGGCTGGATACGCTCGCTAGCCAACGAGCCGGAATTTCCAGTCACCGTCTGGGCGCTCGCCCAGAAGGCGCCGGAGTCCTGAGTCGAAAAGATCCGTAGTTTCTTCACGGCGCGCTGAAGTCACAATGGCGTTCTCGGCTGGTGCCTGTTTTTGCAATGCACTAGGGCCTTAGGCCAGCGACTTTCACCGATCAAAGTTCAGGCCGGTGACTCTATTCGGCCTCCCCTAGGATTCCGCTCTCGAATATCCCTAACCACATGTAGAGCGCAAGGTCTGCTACCAGGGGTCTCCCTATCGCGTTGACAAGACCCATGACGGGCTGGCCGTTGAGCGCCTGCGAGATTCCCTCGAGGAACAGGTTGACGTCGTAAGCCGGAATACTGATCAGGGCGCCATTGATGACGTCCGCCGTCGGTAGCAGGACGCTGTACGCGTTCGACGCGGTACTCGAGATCGTGTTGGCGGAGTTGGTGATTGCGGTTTGCAGGTTCGTGATGACCGAGGCGGGCGTAAGCCCCGATAGCGCCGTCAGGGCCGTCACGGGATTGGTTAACGCGCTGGTCAAGCCTCCCGTCGCAGACGAGGAATGTACCAGCGAACTCACCGACGTCAACGTCACCGGGTTGGGCCCGGTACCGGTGAAGTCGCCGATGAAGTCGTGGATGCCCTCCTGGGCTCCGGGTCCGAGCAGCCCGAAAAGCTCCTTATAGGCGCTCAGTGATGGAGACAACCCAAACTGCGTGGGAATGTTGGCCGGGCTCGTCGACCAGCCATAGAGCGGGTCGCCGTACCCCATGTTCACCAGGTACGTCAAATCGGGCTGCAGCAGGTCGGCAATCGGGTTTCCGATGATTGGGATCTCGCGCACATCCTCCAGCAGCGGCAGGTTGTGGGTGGGAATGACGTAGTAGTTGGTTTGGGTGGCCCCCGACGTCGACAAGTGAACGGCATTTTGGATCTGGGTTGGCGTCAGGCTCGTGTAACCGAAGTGGGTCGAGCTCGCGAACGAATTGAGATCCGACAGGATGTCGAGTGGATACTCGGGGAAGTCCGCCCAGCCGTCGTACTCCATCGTGTAGATCGTGGTCGGGTAGGCATTCGAGGGCGTCGCGCCGTAGAAGTCGACTCCCAGAGCCGTCAAGTTTAAACCGGCGAAGCGTTCGAAGATCCCCCCGTTGGGGTTCATCAGATCGCCGATCAGCACGAAGTGCACGGCCGAACTCGGCACGCCCGCCGCTTGCAGAGCCCTCATCTCGAGCGAGGCGATGACCGCGCTCTGGGAATAGCCGAAGACACCGACCGATGTCCCAGACGAAATGTAGGGCCGCAGCGCGTTGTCCAAGATTTGAACGCCCTGCGATACCGAGACGTTCAGTGGCAGGCCACTGTCGAATGGATAGAACTGCTCCGGAGTGTTGAGCCCCAGCGGGTTGGTTCCCGGCAAATTGGGTTGCAGGAACAGGTTGTTCACCGTGTTGAGGAAGCTGGTCGTGGGTATCGGCATGCCGCTGCCACCCATCACCAGGGTGGTTGCCACGTCCGCCAGCTGGTCGGCCATGGTCACCACGGCGCCGTTGGTGGCCGATGACGCGCCGGTGCCGGTGGCGATCAGCGAGCGTCCCAGCAGGGACCCGCTCGCGCCGTTCACCGCGGTGACGATGTCCTGACGCGCGTTCTGCAGCAGGGCCGTGACGTTGGCGCTCTCGGCAGCCGCATACGACCCGGCGCTCGCGCCCAGATTCGCGACCAATCGCTCCTGGAACTCGGTCGCCTGCGCGCCAAGTGCGTGAAACTCCTTCGCGTATCCGCCGAACAGCGCCGCGACGGCTTCGGACACCTCGTCCGAAGCGGCCGGGACCAGCCCGGCGGTCGCGGCCGCGGCCTCGGCGCGGGCATCGCTGATGGTGTCGCCGATCTCCGCCAAATCCGCAGCCGCCGTGGCCAAGAGCTGCGGGGTCGTGAAGACGAAGGACACCCCGAAACCTCCCACCAATACCGACACGGCCCGCTACGCGGTCCGCGGCGCAACACCCCTCGGGAACAGATCGTATCGTTCCGCTGGGCAGAGCGCCGCCGGACGACGGATCAGCCCGCGACGGCCCCCGGCTCGGAGAACGGCGACCCGAACTCGGCCACCGGCTCGAAACCGCGTTCGCGGGCCCGCTGGGCCGCCCGGCGGATCAGGTTGCCCAACGTGCCCAGTCCGACGTGATCGGCGACCAGGAACGGCGTCAACAGCCGGTTGTGCACGAATGCGAACGACATTCCTGTCGAGGGGTCGGTCCAGCCCACCGAGCCACCCAGCCCCGCGTGGCCGAACCCCGGCATCACGCCCGCGAACGGCACGCTGTGGTAGCCGAGGTGGAATGACAAGGGCACGAAGATGTTTCGATCCCGTCGCCGGCTCGGGTGCCCGGTCAGTCCTGCGACGATCCCGCGTGACAGGAACCGGATGCCGTCAATCTCACCGCCGTTGGCGATCGCGCCGTACATCCGCGCCAAAGCCCGGGCCGTCACTACCCCGTTCGCTGCCGGGATTTCCGCGTCCAGCAACGGGATAGCGCCTTGCGCGGCTCCGATCAGGCCGGGGAAGTACATCGAACGAAATCCGCCGGACAGCTGATTGGCGGCCGTGCGCGCGACATAGTTGACGGCCCGGCTGGACACGAACTTCTGCGGCATGATGATTTCGGCGGCCCGGGTGGGCGCCTCGACGGGCGGCCGGCCCAGGTGCATGCCGTCGGTGCCCAGCGGCTCGGCGAGTTCTTCGCGGATCAGTTCCCGCATGCCCTTCCCGGTCACCGCCCGGCCCAGCCCGGACATCAGCCAACCGAACGTCAGCGCATGGTAAGCGGGTTTGCCCAGCAGCCGTCCCGGCCGCGCCGCGGCAAGGCGTTCTTCCATCACCAGGTGATCCAGCAAGTCTTCCTGTGTCGCGCCTCGCAGACCCGACAGGCCGGCCTGGTGTCGCATCACTTCGCGAACGGTCAAGTCCGCCTTGCCGTTGGCGCCGAACTCAGGCCAGTATTCGGCAACCGGTGCCTCGTAGTCGATCAGCCCGCGGTCGGCAAGCCGGTGGATGACGGTGGCGGTCATCCCCTTGGTTGCCGAAAACACCATCGGCGCAGTATCCGCTGACCAAGGCAGTTTTCCCCGCCGATCCGACCAGCCGGTCCACACGTCGACGACGGGTTGGCCGTCGAGATACACCGCCAGCGCCCCGCCGCCGAACCGTCGCCCGGGGAACATCTGCGAAAACGCACGAACGACGCAAGCAAAGTGGGGCTCCGCCGCGCCGGACACGCGATGACCTGCGTCAAGGGCCTTGCCAATGGGGCCAGTGGGAACCGTGCGGAGATCGGCCCGGGATTGTGCCTTCACGCTTTTGAATTTACGTCCGGAGACCCCCGTCTCACTGGCAAACAACAATTAAGTTACCTTTCCGTTAAATTGACGCGACATTCAAAATTTGCTGGGCGGCCAGGGCCGGCGTCAACTCCCCCGCCTTGACCTGCCGCTCCACGTCGGCGCGGATCTTGCGCACCTCGGGGTTGGACAGCACGCGGTCCAGCACCGCGTCGCGGACCATCTGCCAGGTCCAGTCCACCTGCTGGGCCCGCCGTCGCGTGTCGAACTCGCCGGCGTCGGTGAGCACCTGACGATGCTGCTCGACGGTGGCCCACATCTCGGTCAGGCCAGTGCCCTCCATTGCGCTCATCGTGAGAACCGGTGGCAGCCAAAGCGTTTCGCGCGGGTAGATCAGCCGCAGCGCCGATTTGAGCTCCCGGGCCGCCTTCTTCGCCTCGGGCAGGTGCTCCCCGTCCGCCTTATTCACCACGATGATGTCGGCCAGCTCCAGCACACCCTTTTTGATGCCCTGCAACTGATCTCCCGTGCGGGCCAGGGTCAACAACAGGAAGGTGTCGACCATGTTGGAGACCGCCACTTCGGACTGGCCGACCCCGACGGTTTCGATCAGGATGACGTCAAAACCCGCTGCCTCCAACAGAACAACAGTTTCCCGGGTGGCCTTTGCCACCCCGCCCAGGGTTCCCGACGTCGGAGAGGGCCGGATGTAGGCGTCGGGGTGCTGCGCCAGCCGCGCCATCCGGGTCTTATCGCCGAGGATCGACCCGCCCGTTCGGGTCGAGGACGGGTCGACGGCCAGCACCGCCACCCGGTGGCCCTGTTCGATCAGGTGCATGCCCAGCGCTTCGATGGTGGTCGACTTGCCCACCCCAGGGACGCCGGTGATGCCCACCCGATTGGCGTTACCCGAGTCCGGCAGCAACTCCAGCAGCAGCTGCTGCGCCTGCTCGCGATGGTCGGCGCGGGTGGATTCCAGCAGCGTGATGGCCCGCGGGAGTGCCGCGCGATCGCCGCTGCGGATGGCTGCGGCTAAGTCTTGGGACGTCATTTAACGTTGACTCTGCGCTGAGAGTGCGACCTTCTCACACTTTGTCGCCATAGCCGCAGAGTCAACATCAGTCCAGCGTGTACCCCAGCCGCTCGGCCAGCTTGTTCAGCAAGCCGATGGCGGCGTCGGCGATCACCGTCCCGGGCGGGTAGATGGCGGCGGCCCCGGCGGCGTAGAGCTCGTCGAAGTCACCGGGTGGGATGACGCCGCCGACCACCACCATGATGTCCGGACGGCCGACCTCGGCCAGCGCGTCGCGCAATGCGGGCACCAGCGTCAGGTGTCCGGCGGCCAGCGACGACACCCCGACCACGTGCACGTCGTTGTCGGCGGCCTGGCGGGCCACCTCGTCGGGCGTGGAGAACAGCGAGCCGACGTCCACGTCGAATCCGATGTCGGCGAACGCCGTCGCGATCACCTTCTGCCCCCGGTCGTGTCCGTCCTGGCCCATCTTGGCCACCAGGATGCGGGGCCGGCGGCCGTCGGCCTCGGCGAACTTCTCGACGAGTTGGCTGGCGCTTGCCATGTTTTCGGCCTTTCCGGCTTCGTCACGGTAGACGCCGGCGATGGTGCGGATCTCCGCCTGATGGCGGCCGTAGACCTTCTCCAGCGCGTCGGAGATCTCCCCCACCGTGGCCTTGTGCCGCGCGGCGTCGATGGCCAGCGCCATCAGGTTGTTGCCCAGTCCGTCCTCACCGGCACGGCCATGCGCGGCTGCGGCACGGCTCAGCTCGGCCAGTGCGGCCTGTACGGCGGATTCGTCCCGGCTGGCCCGCAGCTCTTGCAGTTTGGCAAGCTGCTCGGCGCGCACCCGGCTGTTCTCGACCTTGAGCACCTCGACTTCTTGGTCTTCCTCCACCTGGTACTTGTTGACCCCCACCACCGGCTGCTGACCGGAGTCGATGCGGGCCTGGGTGCGCGCAGCCGCCTCCTCGATACGCAGCTTGGGGATGCCGTCGCTGATGGCCTGCGCCATGCCGCCGTGCTCGGTGACCTCGGCGATGTGCGCCCTGGCCCGTTGCGCCAGTTGATATGTCAGCCACTCCACGTAGTACGAGCCGCCCCAGGGGTCGATCGGGCGGGTGGTGCCCGACTCCTGCTGCAGCACCAGCTGCGTATTACGGGCGATCCGGGCGGAGAAGTCGGTCGGCAGCGCCAGCGCTTCGTCCAGCGCGTTGGTATGCAGCGACTGGGTGTGGCCCTGGGTCGCGGCCATCGCCTCGATGCAGGTGCGCGCGACATTGTTGAAGGCGTCCTGCGCGGTCAGCGACCACCCGGAGGTCTGCGAATGTGTACGCAGCGAAAGCGATTTGGCGCTCTTCGGGTTGAACTGCGCGACCAACTCGCTCCACAGCAGCCGGCCGGCGCGCAGTTTGGCGACCTCCATGAAGAAGTTCATGCCGATGCCCCAGAAGAACGACAGCCGGGGCGCGAACTTGTCGATGTCCAGCTCGGCGTCCAGGCCCGCCTTGATGTAGTCGACGCCGTCGGCCAGCGTGTAGGCAAGCTCCAAATCCGCTGTGGCTCCGGCTTCCTGGATGTGGTAGCCGGAGATCGAGATGGAGTTGAACTTCGGCATCTTGGCGCTGGTGTAGGCGAAGATGTCGGAAATGATGCGCATCGACGGCTTGGGCGGATAGATGTAGGTGTTCCGGACCATGAACTCTTTGAGGATGTCGTTCTGGATGGTGCCCGCCAGCTTCTCCGGAGGCACGCCCTGCTCCTCGGCGGCCACCACATACAGCGCCAGGATCGGCAGCACGGCACCGTTCATGGTCATCGACACCGACACCGTGGACAGATCGATCCCGTCGAACAGCTGTCGCATGTCGAGGATGGAATCGATTGCCACACCGGCCATTCCGACGTCACCCTGAACGCGGGGATGGTCGGAGTCGTAGCCGCGGTGGGTGGCCAGGTCGAAGGCCACCGAAAGGCCTTTCTGACCCGCGGCCAGGTTCCGGCGATAGAAGGCGTTGGAATCCGCGGCGGTGGAGAACCCGGCGTACTGCCGGATGGTCCACGGCTGGTTGACATACATCGTCGGGTACGGGCCGCGCACGAACGGCGGCTCGCCCGGGAAGCTGTTCAGCGGATAGCCCTCGGCCTCGACGGCCGCGCGGTCCGCGCCGATATAGACGGGTTTGACGTCAATGCTTTCCGGCGTCTGCCACACCAGCTCGTCAGGGGTGTACCAGTGCGCCGAGGCGGCCGCGGCGACGTGCTTGTCCACCGCCGCCGCCGTGGGTGGCTGCGTAGCGTGCTCGCCGTTGAGCGGGACATCGGCGAAGCTGCCGATCACCGGAGCGGTCGTTGTCATTGCTAGGCCCCCAACCGGGTGAGCAGGTTCGAAAGCGCTTCGACCGCATTGATTTTCATGGTCAGGAATTCGTCTGGCATGGGCGTGGAGTCGCCGAGCGCCTTCTCCGGGCCCGCCAGGTACACCCGCTCGATGCCGGCGTCGCGGGCCGCCTGCACCACGGCCCCAGCCTCGTCGCCGTAACGCTTGTCGGTACCGCAAATCACCGCCACCGCAGGCGATCCCGCGCCGGAGACCGCCTTGTCCACCCCGTCGACGTCGAGTGTCCCCGGGTTGATCGCCTCGATGCCGCCCGACGCCAGCAGGTTGGCGGCGAACGTCGTGCGGATGTTGTGCTCAGCCAGCGGGCCCAACGGCAGCAACAGTGCCTGCGGGCGCGCACCGGTGCGGGCGAGAAAGGCATCCGAGCGATCCCGTAGCGCCTCGAACCCGGCGGCGTAGCGCGCCAGTTTCCCGGGGATCCCTCGCGACTCCGCTTGCGGCAGTGCGGGTTCGGCGAGATTGGGGAACTCGTTGACACCGGTGATCGAGGTTCGGCGATGTGCGATGTCGTCGGTGCGCCGGGTCGCGATCTCGGCGATCTGACCGGCGATGAAGTCGCGGGCGTCGACGAAACCGCCGTGCGCCTCGATCTCCTGGAAACGGCGCCAGGCCTGTTCGGCCAGCTGGTCGGTGAGGTCCTCGACGAACCACGACCCACCGGCAGGGTCGAGCACCCGCCCGACGTGTGATTCCTCCAGGAGGAGCAGCTGCGTGTTGCGCGCGATCCGGCGCGCGAAGCTTCGCGCGGTGCCGGGGAAGCCGCCCGGGATGGCCATGTCGAACGGGAACACCAGCACCGTGTCGGCGCCCCCGACGCCGGCGCCGAAGGCGGCCAGCGTCGTGCGCAGCATATTCACCCAAGGGTCGCGCTGGGTCATCATCGGCAGCGACGTCTCCGCGTGCACCACCGCGCCGCCACTCTCCGGCTCGCCAACGACCTCGGCGACCCGCGCCCACAGTCGGCGCGCGGCACGGAACTTGGCGATCGTCATGAATTGGTCGTCATCGGCGGCCAGCCGGAAACTGATCTGCCGCAGCGCCTGAGCGACCGGGATCCCGGTCTCGGTCAACAGCCGAAGGTAGGCGACCGCGGCCGCGACACCGGCCGCGAGCTCCCAGGTCGCATTGGCGCCCAGGTTGTGGAAAGCGGGTCCGTCGATGGTGATCGCGCGCAGGCCGTTCACATCTTTCTCGGAGGTCACGCGCGACGCGACGGCAACGACGTCCTCGACCGCGGGAGCGGGACGATCGCTCAGCGCCGCGGTCAGCGGGTCGGCGCCCAGGTCGATTGACAGCGTCGCGCGCTGGTCGGATTCCACGTTTTCCACCTCGGCGACCAGCGCCAGCATCGCGTCGCAGGCAGCCCGATAGTCGGTGCCCGCGTCGAGGATCACCGGCGCCATGCTCAGATACACGCCTTCGAGCAACTCCTCGAGCTGCTCCGGTTCCACTCCGGACGCCCCGACTCGCAGCTGCAGCGCGCTGACGCCCTCGCCGAGTGCACCCAGCACCGCCGCGTTGGACTCGCGGGCTCCGGCGCCCGCGGAGGGAAACACCTCGACGACCTTCCAGCCCGACCTGACGTCGCGCAGCGCGTCTCCGCCGCGCAGGTACGGCCATTCGCCGGGCAACGGTGGCTCCGGCAATTCGTCGAAGGCGGTGTACAGCGGCCGGACGACGAACCCGTCGTAGGTGGCGGCATCCAGCAGATGCTCGGGCTCGTCCCCTAGTTCGTCGGGCTCTTTGCGCGCGCTCTTGGCCAGCACACCGGCGACCGCGCTGCGCCAGCGCCCGCGAACCTGTTCCAGGTCGGCGCGCTCGGGTACGTCAATGGACACCGACTGCTCCTGTTTTCGCAGCAACGGGCACTGTTGCTTCCGGTTACTTCGACAATGTCACTAACTAAGAAGGCTAATTGATTGCAACTCCAAATAGCCGTCGAGGTGCGCCGATAGAGATGATCTTCACGCCCGCCCCGTAACCTTGGTAACCGTTATGGCCCCCAATCCCGCGAAAACCACCAGCATGCTGCGCGATTTTGCCGGCACGCTGGCGGCCGCCGCGCGTCAGGTGTCGCGCGCGAAGCTCGTCGCGATCGTGGCCGGAATCACAATTCTGGCGGCGGTGGCTGTGTTCGTTCCGGTGCCCACCGCGGTGCAGGTGCGGGACTGGGCGGAATCGGTGGGCCCGTGGTTCCCGTTGGCGTTTCTGCTCGCCCACATCGTCGTCACCATCGCGCCGGTCCCCCGCACCGCGTTCACCCTGGCCGCCGGGCTGCTGTTCGGCCCCGTGCTCGGTGTGGTCATCGCGGTGGCCGCCAGCGCCGCCAGCGCGGTGCTGGCCGTGCTGCTGGTGCGCGCTTTCGGCTGGCAGCTGAACCGGCTGGCCCGGCACCGGGCCGTCGAGAGGGTGGACGAGCGACTGCGCGACCGGGGCTGGCGGGCGGTCCTGTCGCTGCGGCTGATTCCGGTGGTGCCGTTCTCCGCGCTGAACTATGCCGCGGGCGCGTCCGCCGTGCGGTTGGGGCCCTACACGCTGGCCACGCTGGCTGGTCTGCTTCCCGGCACTGCCGCGGTGGTGGTCCTCGGCGACGCGCTCGCCGGCCATGTCAGTCCGACGCTTTACCTGGTCTCGGCGTGCACAGGAGCGCTGGGCCTGGCCGGGCTGCTGCTCGAGGTCCGGCACTATCGCCAGCAGCACGGGTCACGGCCCGACGAATCCACCGCCGAATTGGCCCCGCGGGCGGCTTGAGCCGCCCGGCTGAGCCGCGAACAGGCGCAGGCTGATGCCGTAACCGGCGTGTCGCCGTGCGCACGGACGCTCGCGAGAAAGCGGCTAGCTGCGGTTGGGGCCCTTGGCGGTCAGCACCGCAACCAGCACCAGAAAGAACACCGCCGGAATGGTGTTGGCGACCTTGTCCCGCACCCGGATGTGGGCGCCCACGGCCAGGACGAAATACAGCGTCAGCATCGCCGTCGTCAGCCGTGCCAGACCCGGGAACCGGGTGACCGAGGCCAGGCCGATCGCGGCCGCGCCCTTGACCACCGGGAACACCGGCCGAATGTCCTCGGGGATCCCGAGATCATCCAGCACCTTCTTGATCGGCGCGAACTGCACGGCACACCCGACCGCGTCGACGGCGTGGAAAGCGGCAAGCGCCGCATAGGTTTTCGGCGAAGTTAAAGTGCTCACACACGAATCCTAGGGAGTCAACTCCGGCGGCTGCACGGGTATCACCTGGGTGGTGTCCGGCCGGCCGGCGGGCGGCGCGATGGCCGGGCTGGTCGCCGGGTTGATCTCCGAACCGAACCAGTCCGCGATGTCGGCGTCGTCGTCCGCGTCGGAGGCGTGCTCGGGCTGGTCGTCGACCGGGGACGGCTCGAACCGGAACACCCCGTCCTCGCCCGGGGTGCCCAGCAGCCGGGTAAAGCCTTGCAACGCGGCGCCGAAGTCGCTGGGCACCACCCACACCTTGTTGGCGTCGCCGCGCGCCATCTCCGGCAGCGTCTGCAGGTACTGGTAGGCCAGCATCTCCGGGGTGGGCCTGCCGGCCTTGATCGCGGCAAACGTCTTCTCGATGGCCTTGGCCTGGCCCTGCGCCCTGAAGTAGGCGGCGGCCCGGTCGCCCTGGGCGCGCAGCATGCGCGACTGCCGGTCGGCCTCGGCGGCCAGGATCGCGGCCTGCCTGGCGCCCTCGGCGGCCAGGATCTGCGCCTGCTTGGCGCCCTCAGCCTGGGTGATCGCGGCCTGCCGGCTCCCCTCGGCGGTCAGGATCATGGCCCGCTTTTCCCGGTCGGCCTTCATCTGCTTTTCCATCGAAGCCTGAATCGACGGCGGCGGGTCGATGCTGCGCAGCTCCACCCGGGCCACCCGCAGGCCCCACCGGCCGGTCGCCTCGTCGAGCACGCCGCGCAACTTGGTGTTGATCTGGTCGCGGGAGGTCAGGGTCTGCTCGAGCGTCATGCCGCCGACGACGTTGCGCAGCGTGGTGGTGGTGAGCTGCTCGACGCCGACGATGTAGTTGCTGATCTCATAGACCGCCGCCTGCGGCACGGTGACCTGGAAGTAGACGACGGTGTCGATGTTCAGGGTCAGGTTGTCCTCGGTGATCACCGGCTGCGGCGGGAAGGACACCACCCGTTCGCGCAGGTCGATCCGGGCGCGGACCCGGTCGATGAACGGCACCAGCAACGTCAGCTGCCCGCTGACGGTGCGGCTGTAGCGGCCCAGCCGTTCGATGACCGCGGCCTCGGCCTGCGGTATCAGCGCGACCGACTTGGCCACCACGATGATCGCGAAAACCACCAAGACGACAAAGAGCAGCAGACCAGCTACGGCGCCACCTTGCATTGCTTTCCTCCTACTTGAAGACCACCGCGGTCGCCCCGTCGATGTGCATGACGGTGACCGATTCACCGGGTTCATAGACGTCGCCGTCGTTGAGCGGGCGCGCCGTCCACACCTGTCCGGCGAGCTTCACCTCGCCCTGATCGTGCGCGACACGCGCGAGCACCCGGGCCCTCTTGCCCTCCAGCGCCTTGATGCCGATCGGCATCCCCGCGGCCGGCGTCAGCCGTTGGCGCAGCGCGGGCCGGACCAGGACGACAAGCAGCATCGACACGACGACGAACACCGCGCCGTCGGCCAGGATCGGCCAATTGGTGAGCCACGCCGTGCCCGACGCGGCGAGCGCGCCACCGCCGAGCATCAGCATGAACATATCGCCGGTGAGCGCCTCCGCGGCGGCCAACGCCACAGCGAAGATCAGCCAGCTCAAGGCCACGAGCATGCGGTCAGAATACGCGTGATCCGCCTTCTGGGGGCCAAACAACTACACTGCGAGATCATGTGGTGCCCGAGTGTTTCGTTGTCTGTGTGGGCCAACGCCTGGCTCGCAGGTCAGGCCGCGCCCGACGACGTGTTGGACGCGCTATCCGTCTGGGCGCCAACACAATCGGTCACCGCATATGACGCGGTCGCGGCCGGTCACACGGGACTCCCGTGGCCCGATGTGCATGACGCGGGCACGGTCACGCTGCTGCAGACGCTGCGCGCCGCCGTCGGCAAGCCCGGCCAGTGCCGGATGCGGGGCACGATCAACGTCGTCTTCCCGGTGCCGGGAGACGTGCGCGGGCTGGCCCCGGGCACACAATTCGAACGCGATGCCCTCGCAGCGGGCGAGGCCGTGATCATCACCAACCCCGACGAACCCGGCACCGCAGTCGGGCTGGTCCCCGAGGTGTCCTACGGCGAGTTCGATGAGGACGACACGGCCGTCGACGGCGATCCGAATCCATTCGAATTGTGTGCGCTGTCTTGGATGGTGTATTCGCTGCCGGGCGCACCGGTGTTCGAACACCACGAATTGGGCGACGCGGAATACGCGCTGCGTTCGGCGGTCCGTTCGGCGGCCGACGCCCTGGGCACCCTCGGTTTAGGATCCGCGACGGCCGACATCGACGACCCGCGGGGGCTCGTCGAACAACTGCTGGAATCCGCACGGCAGCACCGCATTCCCGAGCACGCGCCGTCGCGCGCGGTGCGGGTACTGGAGAACGCCGCACACGTCGACGCGATCATCGCGGTCAGCGCGGGGCTGAGCCGGTCCCCCAGACCCACCGGCCCGCAATCCTCTTCGGAGGCCCGCATCGCCAGCGATGCGCTGCGGCCGCTCAACGCGGTGGTGCGGTCGGCGCGGATGGCGGCGGTCAGCGCGATCCTGAACTCGGCCTGGCCCGACTGACTACATGGCGGCGACCCGCATCGCTCGGCTGCGCCGCACTCGCGATCGCCGACTAGTCCTGTTGGCGCGCAGCGCAATGCGGGGGCCGGCACGGCGAACCGTCGCTGCTGGCCAGACAGCCCGGCACCGGGGCGGGGCCGCCGACTCGCGCCGGCGGCCTGTCGTGGCGCAGCTCGTCGATGAGACCTGTTGCCAGGCGCGCGAATCGCGGATCGGCGTTGGGCGTGGCGGCCCGCGCGAACGCGATCCCCGCGGCCTCGGCCTGAATGCGTAACTCGTGGTCGAGATCCCACACCACTTCGATGTGGTCGGCGACAAAGCCGATGGGACACACGATGACGGCCTTGGTGTCCAGCCCCGCGAGATGGTCGGCGACGTCGGGCTCCAGCCACGGCACCTGCGGCGGGCCCGACCGCGACTGCCACACCACGTCGTAGTCGCCGTAGCCCGCGGCCGCGGCGACCAGGCTTGCGGCGTAATGGACTTGGCGGCTGTAGAGGTTGGGACCGCACCCGGCGTCGGCGGCCAGGGGGACGGAATGCGCGGTGAACACCAGCCGCGCGCCCGTGGGCACCGTGCCGGCGGCGGCCGCCACGGCCTCGGCGAACATCTCAACGAACAGCGGATGGTCGAAGTAGGTGCGCAGCTTGGTGAGTTCAGGGGCGTCCGGGCCGGCCGCGCTCCGGGCCCGGGCGATGTCCTCGACGTACTGTGTGCAGCCGGAGTATCCACTCCACGCCGACGTGGTGAACACCGCCGCATGGCGAATACCGTTGTCGCGCATGGTCGCAACGGTGTCCTCGACGTAGGGTTGCCAGTTGCGGTTGCCGAAATACACCGGCAGGCCCTGGGCCGCCTGCAGTTGAGCGATCAACGCGCGGTTGATCCCGTTGATCGGCGAAACCCCGCCGAAATGCAGGTAGTGCTCGGCGACGTCGTCGAGGCGTTCGGGGGGAACGTTGCGGCCACGGGTGACGTTCTCCAGGAACGGCCGCACCTGATCGGGACCCTCCGGCCCACCGAAGGACAGGAGCAGGACGGCGTCGAATTCCATTGGAAGCTAGAGCAGCTGCGTGCTGGCGCCGCCGTCGGCGTAGATGATTGTGCCGGTGGTGGCGGGCAGCCACTCGGAAAGCAGGGCGCACACGGTCTTGGCGACGGGCGTGGGGTCCTTCATGTTCCAGCCGATCGGGGCGCGCTGGTCCCAGCCCTCCTCGAGCAGCTGCATCTGGGCGCCGGCCTCCTCGCCCAGCGCGCCACCGACGATCGCGCTCATCGCCAACGTCCGAATGGGCCCCGCGGCAACCAGATTCGAACGCACCCCGGACTTGCCGGCCTCGCGTGCCACGAACCGGTTGACCGACTCCAGCGCGCTCTTGGCGACCGTCATCCAGTTGTAGGCCGGCATTGCCCGGGTAGGGTCGAAATCCATGCCGACGATGGAGCCGCCGGAATTCATAATCGGCAGTACCGCTTTGGCCAGCGATGCGTACGAGTACGCCGAGATGTGAATGCCCTTGGACACGTCTTCGTAGGGCGCCTCGAAGAACGGGTTGATGCCCATGCCGGTCTGCGGCATGAAGCCGATCGAGTGCACCACGCCGTCGAGCTTGTTGCCCTCTCCGATCTCGGCGGCGACCCGCTCCGCGAGAGAGTTGAGGTGCTCCTCGTTCTGCACGTCGAGTTCGATCAGCGGGGCCTTCTCCGGCAACCTGTCGGCGATGCGCTGAATCAGCCGCAACCGGTCGAATCCGGTCAGCACCAACTGCGCCCCCGCCTCCTGGGCCACCTTGGCGATGTGAAACGCGATCGACGCGTCGGTGATGATCCCGGTGACCAGAATCCGTTTGCCTTCGAGCAGTCCTGCCATGTCCGTCCTTATGTCCTCAGTGCCCCATACCCATGCCGCCGTCGACCGGGATCACCGCGCCGGCAATGTAGCTCGCGTCTTCGGACGCGAGGAAGCTGACCACGCCGGCGACCTCCTCGGCGGTGCCTACCCGTTTGGCCGGGATGAAATCCAGCGCCCCCGCCTGGATCCGCTCGTCCAGCCCGCGGGTCATCTCGGTGTCGATGTAACCGGGGGCCACCACGTTCGCCGTCACTCCGGCCTTCGACAGCTCCCGGGAGATCGAGCGGGCCATGCCGATCAGCCCGGCCTTGGCGGCCGCGTAGTTCGACTGGTTGCCGATGCCCCAGCTGCCCGACACCGAGCCGATGTAGATGATCCGGCCGAACCGTTTCTTCTGCATGCTGCGTGACGCGCGCTGGGTCACCCGGAACGCGCCGGTGAGGTTGGCGTTGATGACCTCCTCGAACCGCTCCTCGGTCATCCGGATGAGGAATGCGTCCTTGGAGATGCCGGCGTTGGACACCAGCACCTCGACCGGACCCTGGTGGTCCTCGACCTCTTTGAAAGCGCGGTCGACGGCGTCGTTGTCGGTCACATCGCACTCGACGCCGAACAGCCCCTCGGGCGCCCCGGATCCGCGGTGGGTGACGGCGACCTTGTGGCCGTCGGCGGCCAGCCGGCGTGCGATCGCCAGACCGATCCCCCGGTTTCCGCCCGTCACCAGGACCGAACGGGATACGAATGCGGGTCTGCCCCAGTCGGTTGCGCTCTCGTTGGTGCTCCCGGTGGCTGTCTCAGTCACCCCGACAACCTAGCGCTTGCGGGCGACTGCGCTGCAATCGGCTCGCTGCGGGTCAGCCGGGAGGCGAGCCGCGTTCGGGGTCGCCCGCCAGCCCCGCGCCACGAAGCACGATGTCGACCGCCGATTCGATGACGTCGTCGGCGGGCACCGTGCCGAACATCAACGACGGGCACGCGACCACACCGGAGAGCATCCAGACCGCGGCGTCCAGCTCCGGGCCCTTGAAGACTTCCGCGAGGATGGTCCGGATCGGTCGCTGACCCTCGGAGTTGATCTCGTTGCGGAGCCGACTCATCGTGTCGACGGTCGCCCACTGGGACATCGCAGAGAGCACCCGGTCGAGCCGCAAATCGAGCACTCCCTGCCGGAACGCGGTCAGCTCGCCGACAAGATCGGCGCGGATATCGCCGGTGGGCTCGGGGTGCTTGAAGTCGCGCACCGCCTCCAGCGCCATGGCGGCGAGGTCGGACCTCGCCGGCCAGTGCTTGTAGAGGGTGGTTTTCGAGTATCCGGCCCGCTCGGCGACGCGGGCGTGCGTGAGCGCCTCGGAGCCTTCCTCAACCAGCACGTCGAAGGCCGTGCGCGCGACGTCTGCCCGGGTGCGGACGATCCGGGCGTCCTCACCCTGATCGCCGGCGGGGCCGCCATGGGCAGGTGTCATCGAGGCATCCTTCCCCGCTGCGGTCTCGATCGGCCGCGGGCGGTGCTCCCAAATTACCCGACGAACGTGCCGTCCAGAAATGTTCGTCACGGTCACTACTGGACTAGTAGTCCATTAGTGTACTGTCTGTGTTGTTCCTCTCCCGCCATGTTCAGAGGTCACATGATTCCCAGAAGCGACATCAGCGCGGTCCTCGCGCGTCAGGCCGACGGGATCGATACCCGTTACCACCCAGCGGCATCGATCCGGCGCCAGCTCAACAAGGTGTTCCCGACACACTGGTCGTTCCTGCTCGGTGAGGTCGCGCTGTACAGCTTCATCGTGTTGCTGCTCACCGGGGTCTACCTGACGTTGTTCTTCGATCCGTCGATGACCGAGGTGACCTACAACGGCGTCTATCAGCCGCTGCGCGGGGTGGAGATGTCGAAGGCGTACGCCTCGGCGCTGAATATCTCCTTCGAGGTCCGTGGCGGTTTGTTCGTCCGCCAGGTGCATCACTGGGCGGCGTTGATGTTCGCCGCCGCGATCATGGTGCACATGGCCCGCGTGTTCTTCACCGGCGCGTTTCGCCGGCCCCGCGAGGCGAACTGGGTGATCGGGTCGCTGCTGCTCATCCTGGCCATGTTCGAGGGCTTCTTCGGCTACTCGCTGCCCGACGACCTGCTCTCGGGCACGGGTCTGCGGGCGGCGTTCTCCTCGATCACCCTGGGAATCCCGGTGATCGGCACCTGGCTGCACTGGGCGTTGTTTGGCGGCGATTTTCCCGGCGACATCGTCATTCCTCGCCTGTACGCCATTCATATCCTGATCTTCCCGGCCATCATGCTGGCGCTCATCGGTTTGCACCTGGCGTTGGTGTGGTTCCAGAAGCACACCCAATTCCCGGGAGCGGCGCGCACCGAACGCAACGTCGTCGGCGTGCGGGTCATGCCGGCATTCGCCGTGAAGTCCGGCGCGTTCTTCGCCGCGATCGTTGGCGTGCTGGGTCTGATGGGCGGCCTGCTGCAGATCAACCCGATCTGGAACCTGGGGCCCTACAAGCCTTCTCAGGTCGCGGCGGGCTCGCAGCCCGACTTCTACCTGATGTGGACCGACGGGCTGGTGCGACTCTGGCCGGCCTGGGAGTTCTACTTCTGGCACCACACGATTCCGGCGGCCGTGGCGGTCGCGCTGTTGATGGGGGTGATCCTGCTCGCGCTCGTTGCCTACCCCTTCTTCGAAAGGCGGTTCACCGGTGACAAGGCCCACCACAACCTGCTGCAGCGTCCCCGCGACGCCCCGGTGCGCACATCGATCGGGACCATGGCGATCGCGTTCTACATCGTGCTGACGTTCTCGTCGTTCAACGACATCATCGCCCTGAAGTTCCACGTCTCGCTGAACGCGACTACCTGGATCGGGCGCATCGGGATGGTGGTGCTGCCGCCGATCGTCTACTTCGTCACCTATCGCTGGTGCATCGCCTTGCAACGCAGCGACCGCGAGGTGCTCGAGCACGGCATCGAAACCGGCATCATCAAGCGCTTGCCGCACGGCGCCTACGTGGAGGTGCACCAGCCGCTGAGCCCGGTCGACGAACACGGCCACGCCACCCCGCTGCCGTACCAGGGCGCCGCGGTCCCCAAGCGGTTGAACAAGCTCGGCGCGGGTGGGCGGCCGGGCTCGGGCAGCTTCCTGTTCGCCGATCCGCCGGCGGAGGACGCCGCGCTTCGTCGGGCTTCCCACGCCGTCGAGCAGCTCGCCCTGACCACGCTGCGCGAACGCCAGAACGGCAGCAACGGCGATGACCCCCGGTGACCCCCGGTGACCCCCGATGACCCTTAAGGAGCGGCCCGGCGATTGCCAGGTTGGCCTAGGTCGGTAGCCGGCGGTTGATCAGCAAAGCGGCCAGCGCGGCCAGCGCCAGCACCACCGCACCCAGCCGCAGCCAGCCCACGCTCGCGTCGCCTTTGATCGTCTCGTAGCCGATCTGCTCCTGCAGCGACGCGTAGACCTGCTTCAGCTCCTCCAGGTTGGAGGCGCTGAACCAGTTACCGCCGGACAGCTCGGCGACCTTCCGCATGGTGGAGTCGTCGACGGGAACGGGCTGGCGCTGGTCGTTGATCTCCACGAACCCGTAAGGCGTGCCGAAGGAGATGGTCGAGATCGGCACGCCCTGATCCTTGGCGGTGCGCGCGGCGGTGAATGCGCCCTTGGGGTTATCGGGGTTGGTCGGCATCGTCTCCTTGCCGTCGGAGAACAGCACGATGCGCGCCGGGGGCGGTTTGTCGCCGCCGCCGATCACCGCCCCGACTGTCGCGATGGCCTGCAGCGCGGTGAAGATGCCCTCCCCGGTCGCGGTGCGGTCGGCGAACTGCAGCTTGTCCAGCGCGGCTTTGGTGGCGTCGCGGTTGGTCGTCGGCGACACCAGCACCGTGGCGGTGCCCGCGTATTCGATCAACCCGAGGTTGATCCCCGGGGTCAGCTCGCCGGCGAACTGCTTGGCGGCCTCCTGGGCGGCGGCCATCCGGTTGGGCTGCACGTCGGTGGACCGCATCGACTGCGACACGTCGATCACCAGCATCACCACCGCGCGGTTGCGGGGAATCCGCACGTCGTTCGTCGGTCCGGCCATCGCGATGGTGAACAGCACGAGCGACGCCACCAGCAGGATCGCCGGCACATGCCGCCAGCGCGAAGGTCGCTGCGGGGCAACGCTTTCCAGTAACTCCATGTTGGCGAAGCGCAACATCCTCCGCTGGCGCGCCACCTGCATCAGGACGTACAGCACCGCCAGCCCCACCACGACAAGGAGGAAAAGGAAGAACCACGCGTGCGCGAAGCCCGATAACGACATCGGCCCCAGCAGCGGTGGCGCGGTCATATCCGAATCACATCGGGTCTACTGCCGCCCCGCCATGGCCCCGCGCCGGCGGGATTCGACGAAGCGGACCATGTCGGCGATCCAGTCCCGATCGGTGCGCAGCGTCATCAGGGGCGCCCCGCAGCTGCGGACCGTGCGCGACACCTCGGCGCGGTGTTCGGCGGCCGCCCTGGCGAAGTCGTCTCGCAGCTGCGCGTCGATGGTGAACTCGCGGGTGACGCCGGACTCCGCGTCCTGCAGGATGACCTCGCCGACGTCGGGCAGTTCGACGTCGCGGGGGTCGAGCACCTCGATGCCGAGCACCTCGTGCCGCGCCGAGATCGCGCGCAGCGGTCGCATCCAATTGATCGGACCGAGGAAGTCACTGATGACCACCACCATCCCGCGCCGGCGCTCCGGCCGGCGCAGCGCGTCAATCGCCGTCGCCAGGTCCCCGCGCACCCCGGTAGGCGCCTTGGGCATGGTGGCGATGGTGCGTAGCAGCGTCTGCTCGTGCTGACGTCCCGACCGCGCCGGCACCCGCATCGTCGTCATGCCGTTGGCGACCAGCGCGCCGATCCGGTTGCCGCCGCCACTGTTCAAGAACGTGATCGCGGCCGCGGCCGCCACCGCCAGGTCGCGTTTCTCGCAGCCCACCGTGCCGAAGTCCAGGCTGGCCGACATGTCGACCACCATCCAGGTCTCCAGCTCGCGGTCGGCGATCATCTGCCGGACGTGCGGGTGGGTGGTGCGCGCGGTCACCGCCCAGTCCATCCGGCGGACGTCGTCGCCGGGCTGATATTCGCGCGACTCCCCCGGCTCCGAGCCCGGGCCCGGAATCAGGCCGAGGTGGTCGCCGTGCAGGACGCCGTCGAGCTTGCGTTTGACCGTGAGCTCGAGCGACTTGAGCGCCGCCGATAGCTTCGGGTCGTCGATCTGCCCCCGCTGCATCGACGGCGGGTGCAGCACGCCCGACTTCGAAGCGGCTGCAGACCGCTTTGAATCGGTCACCGACCGCTAGCCGCCCCCGCGGCCTGCATCACCGGGCCGACCGAATGACCTTGCTGCGGAACGGCATTCACCTGCGGCAGGGCCACGGTCTGCAGGACCCGGTTGATGACGATCTCCGAGGAGATCTCGTCGGCCAACGCGTCGTAGGTCAGCACCAGCCGGTGCCGAAGCACGTCGGGGATGACGTCGATCAGGTCCTGCGGGATCACATAGTCGCGGCCCCGCACCAACGCCAGCGAACGCGAGGCCGCGATGATGCCCAGCGACGCACGCGGCGACGCGCCGAACGAGACCCAGGTCTTGACGTCGTTCATGCCCAGTTGCTCGGGGTGGCGGGTGGCGGTGACGACGCGCACCACGTAGTCGACCAGCGCGTGGTGCACGAAGTTGTTGGCAGCGATGTCCTGCAGGCGCACCAGGTCACCGGTGGCGAGGATTTGCTTGGGCTCCGGCGGCTTCACGCCCATCCGGTAGATGATCTCGCGCTCCTCTTCGGGCGACGGGTAACCGACGTTGATCTTGAACAGGAACCGGTCGCGCTGCGCCTCGGGCAGCGGGTAGACGCCCTCGTGCTCGATCGGGTTCTGCGTGGCCATCACCAGGAACGGGTTGGGCAGCGGGAAACGCTTCCCGCCGATGGACACCTGGCGTTCCTGCATGACCTCCAGCAGCGCCGACTGGACCTTCGCCGGGGCGCGGTTGATCTCGTCGGCGAGCAGGAAGTTCGCCACCACCGGGCCGAGTTCGGTGTCGAACTCCTCCTTGCCCTGCCGGTAGATGCGGGTACCGATGATGTCGGTGGGCACCAGGTCGGGGGTGAACTGGATGCGCGCGAACGTCCCGCCGACCACCTTCGCGAAGGTCTCCACCGCCAGCGTCTTCGCCACGCCCGGCACGCCCTCGAGCAGCACGTGGCCCTTGGACAGCAGGCCGACCAGCATCCGCTCGACTAGCTGGTCCTGGCCGACGATGATCCGCTTGACCTCGAAGATTGCCCGCTCAAGGGTGTGTACCTCGGCGGCGAGGCTATCGGCGCCGCCGGACGGCGCCTCGTGGGCCCCTGGGCCTGATTGCCCGCCCGGACCCGAGTAAGCACCGGCCCCCGGGGGGAACCCACCTGCTGATGTCATCGACTATTACCTTCCAATCTGACACGACTGCTGGCACCCTAATGCCCCGGGCAGCGACGTGCCCGCGTTCAACTATTCCAGGCGGGTCGGGTTCCGTCGACGCGCGTGGGGACTTAGTAGTCGATGATGCGCGTCAGGAACGGCGTCATCCCCGGCCTGCGGACCGGGCTGATGGTGACCTTGGCCGCGCTCCCGGACGCCTCCAGCATCTGTCCGTTACCCAGGTACATCGTGACGTGCTGGCTGCCGTTGGGGCCGTAGAAGATCAGGTCGCCGCGCCTGGCCTGGTCCGGAGGAATGTGCTTGCCGGCGTTGTATTGATCGCCGGAGAACCGCGGGATCAGCACGCCCACGCCCGCGAACGCGTACCGCATCAGCCCGGAGCAGTCGAACCCGTTGATGTTGGCGCCGTCGCCCACGCCCTTGCTGGGCCCGTCGAGCGTGCCACCACCCCACGAATACGGCACACCCATCTGCGACCCGGCGCGACGAATCACGTACTCGATCGCCTGCCGGCCGTTGGCCCGCGAAATGTGGCTCGGGCCGGTGTTGCCGGTGTTGGTGGTGTCACCGCCCAAGTTGATCCCCAGCCCGCTCAGGAATTGTTTGCCCAAATCTAGCGTGGTCTGGGTGGCCTGGGCGGTGGCGTTCAACGATGCGCTCGCGACGGAAAGCGGGTCGCCCGGCGCGCCGGCGCTGATCGTCGCCGGCAGCGTGGGATCCCACTCGCCCGGATCCGCATTGGCCGGCGCCGCGATGGACAACATCAGGCCGGTGACCACCGCGATGACCGAGGTCAGGTTGATCAGACGCGACCGTTCACCCCGAAAAACTATGCGCCGCATGACTCCTCGTCTCACCACTCGATGTACCGGACCACGAAGGGCGTCATGCCGCTGGTGCGCACGGGCGCGACGCGCACCTTCAATCCGATGTCGGGGGCCTCGAGCATCTGGCCGTCGCCGAGGTAGATCGTCACGTGCTGGCTGCCGCCCGGGCCGTAGAAGATGACGTCACCGCGACGCATCTGCGAGGACGGGATCTTGCGGCCCAGGTTGTACTGCGAACCGGAGTAGTGCGGCAGCTTGATGCCCACACCGGCGAACGAGTACAACACCAGTCCGGAGCAGTCGAAGCCGGTTATGTTTGCGCCAGAGTCGATTCCGTGGCTCGGTCCAGCGGCGTTGCCGCCACCCCAGGAGTAGGGCACCCCGATCTCTGACATGCCGCGACGGATCACGTATTCGGTGGCCTGTCGGCCGTAGACGCGCGGGATACGACCGCCCGTCGACCCAGCCTGAGCATTAGTGATGCCGGTGTCGTCGGGCTTCAGAATGCCCAGCGACTGCAGGAAGCCCTTGCCCATCTGCGCGGTGACCTGCGTCGAGGTCGCCGAAATCCCGAGCACCTGGTTGAGCACCGCGATCGGGTCGCCGGGCACGTTGGCGCTGGGCACCATCGGCAGCGTGGGGTCCCAGCCGTCCCACATGCGGCCCCCGACAGGTCCGCCGGGCACCCCGGGAGCCCCCGGATCCCACCGGTCACCCGATACCGGCCCGGTCGACCAGCGCGCGTCGGCGAGTTGGGCCGTCTGGAGCGCGGCCTGGGCCTGGTCGCGTTCGGCGGCCAGTCGGGTGACCTCTTGGCGCTGCTCGTCGAACTTGCGCTTGGAATCGGTGAGCGCGGCGATCGCGGCGTCCTGGCTGCCCTTGGCGTCGGCCGCGGCCTTGTCGGCCTTCTGCTTGGCCGCCCGCGCCGCCGACTCCTTGTTGACCTGCTCGGTGCGGGCCCGCTGCAGGTTGGCCATCGCCGTTTGCGAACCGACGGTCAGGGTCCTGGTCGCGGTCTCGGCGGCGATGATGTCGTCGGGGTTTTTCGCGGTCAGCAGGGTGCTTGACGGACCGTTCATGTAGGTCGCCACCGCGAAGGTGTCGAACCGCTGTTGAGCCCCGGTGATCGCGGCGTTGGCATCCTTGACCGCTTGCTGGGTGGCTTCCAGATCGTGTTGTGCCGTCACGGCGTTGTCCCGCGCGTTCTCCACGTCAACGATCGCCTTGTCGACGCTTTGCTGCTGCGTCTCGATCGCCGCGCTGAGGTCGTCGAGTCGCTGGTTGGCCTTGGCGACGTTGGCGATCAGCGTCGCCATCGCGTCGGTGCCGGAGTCGGCGACGGCGAGGCTGGGCAGCCACACCATGGCGGCCACACTCAACAACGGAATGGCCGGCCACACAACCCTTGTGACCGGGCGCGAAGCAGAGCCTTGGCGGATCCGTCTCATGCGATTCGGGTCTCCTATGGCTCAGCGCAAACGGAAGGCGCCGGCCACCACTCCCGCGGAAGGCGCCATAGATAACAGCAGCATCATTTGCACCGTACGTCACATGAGTAGCAATAGAAACGTAAGTCACAAACTGCGCTCGGGACGTGCGTTTAATGTGACCGAATGGTGATCAGGGATGTTTGCCCGCG
This sequence comes from uncultured Actinomycetota bacterium, assembly GCA_963758775.1. Taxonomy (GTDB): domain Bacteria; phylum Actinomycetota; class Actinomycetes; order Mycobacteriales; family Mycobacteriaceae; genus Mycobacterium. Next base: position 153,877 of record CAVWWU010000002.1, on the reverse strand, counting down.
GAGCGGGCCGGGCCCGGCGACCGCCCGAGCGCACTGCGGATGCGCGAGGCTAGACGGCCTGGTTCGGTTCCGAGGGCGCGCCCTCGCCGGCAGTTGGCGACGTTGCTGTCCGCCTGCTGCGCAACTGCCGGAATCGGGTGCCGACGGCCGCCGCGAGCACCCCGATCAACAAGACGATGGTTAACCCGGTCCAGGGGAACTCCGGGGTGTGGATCTCGTTGAGGAAATGCTGCGCCGAGAGCACCGGGTTGCCGGTCTTGGCGATGTCCTCGCCGGCTTCCAGCGTGACGCGCGGGAAATGCGTGCTGTAGGTGCCCACGTAGTTGGGGCTCAGTGTCAGGACGGTGGCGTCCGGGTAGTCGGCGCCGACGACGGTGGAGATGTCGCGCAGCGGGGTGTCGTTCGGGGGGTTGTGGTCGAGAAGCACGATCTTGAGGGTGATGCCGTCGGCACGAGCCTGGTTGACGACGTCGAGCAACCCCGGCATCGCCGACGGCGGCGCGCTGACGCCGGTCGCCGCGACCTGGGCCTTCACCAAGGCCATGTCGACGTCTTGTGGGATGTAGAGCGGCAGGGCTTGCCCGGTCATACAGGCACCGTACGCGACGGCGGCCGCGCTGCCGGCGCGACACTTACGGCGCCCGGCTTCTGCCGCGACACGTAAACCCCGCACACGACACGCCCCGACGCGGGTGTGCGTGGTTTATATCTCGACGATTGCGCGCCCAGCCCTTCCAACACAGGCCGCGCCCGACAAGACTTGCGGATACGGGTACCCACTAATACCGGACAAGCGTACTGTTAAAGTGTCTTCACCATTCCGCCGACACGGCCCGTCGGCGGCAGAACTTAATCCCGGGAGTTGATGTGACTAGCAAGGAATCTGTGAACTCGTTCGGAGCACGCGACACCCTCGAGGTCGGCGACAACAGTTACCAGATCTATCGTCTCGACGCCGTCCCCAATACCGAGAAACTCCCCTACAGCCTCAAGGTGCTCGCCGAGAACCTGCTGCGCAACGAAGACGGCGCCAACATCACCAAGGATCACATCGAGGCCATCGCGAACTGGGATCCCAAGGCGGAACCCAGCATTGAGATCCAGTACACGCCCGCCCGGGTCGTGATGCAGGACTTCACCGGCGTGCCCTGCATCGTCGACCTGGCCACCATGCGAGAGGCCATCGGCGACCTCGGCGGCAACGCCGAGAAGGTCAACCCGCTGGCGCCGGCCGACCTGGTGATCGACCACTCGGTGATCGCCGACCTCTTCGGCACCGCCGACGCCTTCGAGCGCAACGTCGAGATCGAGTACGAGCGCAACGGCGAGCGCTACCAATTCCTGCGCTGGGGCCAGGGCGCTTTCCAGGACTTCAAGGTGGTGCCGCCGGGCACCGGCATCGTGCACCAGGTCAACATCGAATACCTGGCGAGCGTGGTGATGACCCGCGACGGGGTCGCCTACCCGGACACGTGTGTGGGCACCGACTCGCACACCACGATGGTCAACGGCCTCGGTGTGCTCGGCTGGGGTGTCGGCGGCATCGAGGCCGAGGCCGCCATGCTGGGCCAGCCGGTGTCCATGCTGATCCCGCGGGTCGTCGGCTTCAAGCTCAGCGGCCAGATCCAGCCGGCCGTCACGGCCACCGACGTCGTGCTGACCGTCACCGAGATGCTGCGCAAGCACGGCGTGGTCGGCAAGTTCGTCGAGTTCTACGGCGAGGGCGTCGCCGAGGTGCCGCTGGCCAACCGCGCCACGCTGGGCAACATGAGCCCCGAATTCGGTTCCACCGCAGCGATTTTCCCAGTCGACGAGGAGACCATCTCCTACCTGAAGTTCACCGGCCGCTCCGAAGAGCAGCTGGCACTGGTCGAGGCCTACGCCAAACAGCAGGGCTTGTGGCACGACCCCAAGCACGAGCCGGCGTTCTCGGAGTACCTCGAGCTCGACCTCTCCACGGTGGTGCCGTCGATCGCCGGACCCAAGCGCCCGCAGGACCGAATTCCGTTGTCGGACGCCCGCTCAACGTTCCGCGACCAAATTCTCAGCTACGTCGACGGTGACGGCGACCAGGGCTACTCGAAGCTGGACGAGTCGGTCGAGGAGACATTCCCGGCCAGCGACCCGGGCGCGGTGTCCAACGGCCACGCGGACGACGTTCCCGTCGTGTATTCGGCCGCCGCGCACGCCAATGGCCGCCCGAGCAGCCCGGTGACGGTGCGCTCCGACGAACGGGGCGAGTTCGTGCTCGACCACGGCGCCGTCGTGATCGCGGCAATCACGTCGTGCACCAACACGTCCAACCCGGAGGTGATGCTGGGCGCGGCGCTGTTGGCCCGCAACGCCGTCGAAAAGGGCCTGACCTCCAAGCCGTGGGTGAAAACCACGATGGCGCCCGGCTCGCAGGTGGTCAACGACTACTACGACAAGGCCGGCCTGTGGCCCTACCTGGAGAAGCTCGGCTTCTATCTGGTCGGCTACGGCTGCACCACCTGCATCGGCAACTCCGGTCCGCTGCCCGACGAAGTCTCGAAAGCCATCAACGACAACGACCTTTCGGTCACCGCAGTGTTATCGGGCAACCGGAACTTCGAGGGTCGCATCAACCCCGACGTGAAGATGAACTACTTGGCGTCACCGCCGTTGGTGGTCGCCTACGCGCTGGCCGGCAGCATGGACTTCGACTTCGAAAGCCAGCCGCTCGGCAAAGACAAAGACGGCAAAGAGGTCTTCCTCAAGGATATTTGGCCGTCGCAGAAGGACGTCTCCGACACCATCGCCTCGGCGATCAACTCCGAGATGTTCACCAAGAACTACGCCGACGTGTTCAAGGGCGACGAGCGCTGGCGCAACCTGCCAACGCCGAGCGGCAACACCTTCGAATGGGCCGACGATTCGACGTATGTCCGCAAGCCCCCGTACTTCGAGGGCATGCCGGCCAAGCCCGAGCCGGTGGCCGATATCACCGGCGCGCGGGTGCTGGCGCTGCTGGGCGACTCGGTGACCACCGATCACATCTCCCCCGCCAGCAGCATCAAGCCGGGCACCCCGGCGGCGCAGTACCTCGACGAGCACGGCGTGGAGCGCAAGGACTACAACTCCTTCGGTTCGCGCCGGGGCAACCACGAGGTGATGATCCGCGGCACGTTCGCCAACATCCGGCTTCGGAACATGCTGCTCGACGATGTGTCCGGCGGCTACACCCGCGATTTCACCCAGGATGGCGCACCGCAGGCCTTCATCTACGACGCGGCGCAAAACTATGCGGCACAGGACATTCCGCTGGTGGTGCTGGGCGGTAAAGAATATGGGTCCGGGTCCTCACGCGACTGGGCGGCCAAGGGAACGCGGCTGCTGGGCGTGCGCGCGGTGATCGCCGAATCGTTCGAGCGGATCCACCGCTCCAACCTGATCGGCATGGGGGTCATCCCGCTGCAGTTCCCCGACGGCAAGTCCGCGAAGGATCTCGGCCTGGATGGCACCGAGGTCTTCGACATCACCGGGATCGAGGCGCTCAACGAGGGCAAGACGCCGAAGACGGTGAAGGTGAAAGCCGGCGACATCGAGTTCGACGCCGTGGTGCGCATCGACACCCCCGGCGAGGCGGACTACTACCGCAACGGCGGCATCCTGCAGTACGTGCTGCGCAACATGCTGAAGTCGGGCTAGAACCGCAAGCCGGCCAGGCCATCCCATGCCGAAAGTCAGCGAGGACCATCTGGCGGCGCGGCGCCGTCAGATCCTCGACGGCGCCCGCCGCTGCTTTGCCGAGTACGGCTACGACAAGGCGACGGTGCGCCGATTGGAGCAGGCGATCGGGATGTCGCGCGGCGCGATCTTCCACCATTACCGGGACAAGGACGCGCTGTTCTTCGCCCTGGCCCACGAGGACGCCGAGCGGATGGCCGAGGTCGCGTCCCGCGAGGGCCTCATTCAGGTGATGCGCGACATGCTCGCCGCGCCCGAGGAGTTCGACTGGTTGGCCACCCGGTTGGAGATCGCCCGCAAACTGCGCACCGACCCGGTGTTCAACCGTGGTTGGTCGGAGCGCTCGGCGGAACTGGCCGCCGCCACGCACGAGCGGTTGCGGCGACAGAAGGAAGCGCACCGGGTGCGCGAGGACGTGCCCGGCGACGTGCTGCAGTGCTACCTGGAACTGGTGCTGGACGGGCTAGTGGCCCGGCTGGCCTCCGGCGAAGACCCGGCGCGCCTGGCCGCGGTCCTCGACCTGGTGGAAAACTCGGTGCGGCGCAACTGAATTCGGGACATTCGGGCTCTCCGAACCCGAGCGTAACGCCACTGCGAACAAAGGGACGTGGTTTCGCAGTGACGTTACGCTCGCACCGGGTTGGGCCGGGCGCGGTGGTTGGGCCCACCGCGGCTGCGCATCGTCGTACCCGACTCGCGCAGCAAGCTGTGAATGGATCCGTATGACTTGCCTGTGGTGGCCGCCAGATTGCGGATGCTGGCGCCGCCCTCATAGGCGTGGCGCAGCTCGTGCAGCAACTGGTCCCGCGTCTTCATCGACTTCTTCGTCGAGCTCACCGGCCTAGCGTAAGAAACCCAGGACCCCTGGCGGGCAGCTTTGCCGAAAATGCGAGCGGGCCCACATTCAGATCAGGCGAGCTCGATCAGATCCCGGTATTCCTCGGACCAATAGTCCTCGGTGCCGTCGGGCAACAGCACCACGCGTTGCGGATGCAGCGCCTCGGCGGCGCCGGGGTCGTGCGTCACCAGCACCACCGCTCCCTGGTAGCTGCGCAACGCATCGAGCACCTGCTCGCGGGACGCGGGATCGAGGTTGTTGGTCGGCTCGTCGAGCAACAGGACGTTGGCCGTGGACGCCACCAGACCGGCCAGCGCAAGCCGGGTCTTCTCACCGCCCGACAGGGTGCCCGCCGGTTGGTCGAGCTGCGGGCCGCTGAACATGAATGCCCCGAGCAGGCCCCGCAGCTCCTGTTCGCCGGACTCGGGCGCCGCGTGCCGGATGTTCTGCCAGACGGTCGCGTCGTTGTCCAGGGTGTCGTGCTCCTGCGCGAAATAGCCGATACGCAAGCCGTGTCCGGGTTCGAGCGCTCCGGTGTCGAGCGTCTCGACGCCGGCCAGCAGCCTCAACAGGGTGGTCTTGCCGGCGCCGTTGAGCCCCAACACGACGACCCGCGAGCCGCGGTCGATCGCGAGATCGACGCCGGTGAACACCTCGAGGGAGCCGTAGGACTTGCTCAGCCCCTTGGCAACCAGCGGCGTGCGCCCGCACGCGGCCGGGGTAGGGAACTTGATGCGGGCGACCTTGTCGGCGACGCGCTCCGCGTCAAGCGAAGCCATCATCCGGTCGGCACGACGCAACATGTTCTGCGCCGCAACGGCTTTGGTCGCCTTGGCGCCCAGCTTGGCCGCCTGGGTGCGCAACGCGGCGGCCTTGCGTTCGGCGTTGGCACGTTCGCGGCGGCGGCGCTGCTCGTCGGTGGCGCGGGCGTCGAGGTACTTCTGCCAGCCCATGTTGTAGACGTCGACCTCGCCGCGCACGGCGTCGAGGAACCACACCCGATTGACGACGTCGGCGATCAGCTCGACGTTGTGGCTGATGACGACCAGCCCGCCCGTGTGTGTCCGCAGGAAGTCCCGCAGCCAGCCCAGCGAATCGGCGTCGAGGTGGTTGGTCGGCTCGTCGAGCAGCAGCGTGGTACCGGACCCCGCACCCGTGTCCGAAGCGGCGAACAGGATGCGCGCCAGCTCCACCCGGCGGCGCTGGCCGCCGGACAGCGTGCGCAGCTGTTGGGTCAGCACCCGGTCGGGCAGGCCGAGGCTCGCGCAGATGCGGCCGGCCTCGCTCTCGGCGCCATAACCGCCCAGCGCGACGAATCGCTCCTCTAACTGGCCGTAGCGCCGGATGGCGCGGTCGCGGGCGTCGTCGTCGGCGACCTCGGCCATCAGCGCCTGCTGCTTTTCCAGATCCGTGAGCAGCACGTCGAGCCCGCGCGCGGAGAGCACCCGGTCGCGGGCCAGCACGTCGAGATCGCCCTCTTTGGGATCCTGTGGCAGATAACCGATTTCGCCGGCCCGGGTGATCGCTCCGGCATACGGTTCGGTTTCGCCGGCCAGGATCCGCAACGTGGTGGTCTTGCCGGCGCCGTTACGGCCTACCAGCCCGATCCGGTCGCCGGGCTGCACGCGCAGGTCGGGGCCGTCGGGCGAGAGCAGGATGCGTGCACCAGCGCGGACCTCGAGGTCCGTAGCCGTAATCACGATCGAGCTCCTTATAAATGAGGCGGCTTACTTGTCGTCGGTGAACACCGCGGGCCGCCGTTCGGCTCGCGCCGCAACCGCTTCTTCGAAGTTGGCGGTGAGGAGCCGGATGAAAAGCTGTCCCAAGCCTTCGGCTTGCATGTGCGCTTCCAGACTACCGGCGTCGAGTCCGCTCCACAGTGTGCGCTTGGTCAACTCGGTTCCGGGCCGGGAGAACGCCGCGATCCGCGCGGCGATGGCGTAGCAGGTGTCCAGCAGCTGCTCCTCGGGCACCTGGCAGGACACCAGGCCGATGCGCTCAGCCTCCTCGGCGCTGACGTCGCGGCCGGTCAGCATGATTTCGAACGCCCGCGAGGATCCGATCGCCCTGGGCAACAGGTAGGACAGGCCCAGTTCGCTGGCGGTCAGGCCGTTGTTGATGCCCGCCGCCCGGAAGTAGGCGCTGGTGGAGGCCACCCGGATGTCGGCGGCCAGCGCCAGGCACAGCCCTCCCCCGATGGCGGGGCCGTTGACGGCGGCGATCACCGGCTGGTGCAGCTTGCGCAGCGCCAGGATGACGTCGTCGAGCACCTCCATGGAGCGCAGCGCGTAGGTAGGCCGGGTCAGGCCCTCGACGTTGCGGCACGCTGCCCGCTGACTTGTGGTCGGCGCCGGACGAGAAGCCCTTGCCGGCGCCGGTCAGCACCACCACGCGCACGGCATTGTCGTAGGTGACCTGCTCAAGGGCCTCTTTCAGCGGCACCATGACGTCGAACGCCATGGAATTCATCCGCTCGGGCCGATTGAGGGTGATCAGCGCGACGCCGGGTCGCGGGTGTTCAACGAGGACCAAACTCACCTAAGGAAGGTAGCGCGTCCTCAGACGTCTTTTGGCTCGGCTTCTGCTCCAGCTGCTCCGGCCGCTTCAGCCGCCTCCACGTCGAACGCCCTGACCTGCTGGAGCAGGTCCTCGAGCGCGGCCGGCGGCAGCGCGCCCGGCTGGTTGAACAGCAGCTTGCCCTTCTTGAAGGCCATCAGCGTGGGAATGGAGCGGATCTCCGCGGCCGCCGCGAGCTGCTGCTCGGCTTCGGTGTCGACCTTGGCGAACACCACGTCGGGGTGTTTCTCCGACGCCGCCTGGAATGTCGGCGCAAACGCCCGACACGGGCCGCACCAGGACGCCCAGAAGTCGACAAGGACGATGTCGTTGTCGTTGATGGTGGCGTTGAACTGCTCAGCAGTGAGGTCTCGTGTGGTCACGTCACAGCTAACGAAGCGCGCCGATGCGTTGTTCCCCTGAACCCTCATGGGTCCGCCAGGACCGGTTGGTCAGCAGGCGCATAGTTACGGTTGCGTACGTTTCCGCACTCGGCGACACTGCGTCCGTGGGCCACTACATCGCCAACGTCCGCGATCTCGAGTTCAACCTGTTCGAGGTCCTCGATATCGGGGCCGTCCTGGGCGCCGGTAGCTACAGCGATCTCGACGTGGACACCGCCAAAACGATTTTGGCCGAAGCCGCCCGCCTGGCCGAGGGGCCGCTCGCCGAGACGTTCGCCTCCGCCGACCGCAACCCGCCGGTGTTCGACCCGGCCACGCACAGCATCAGCGTGACTCCGGAGTTGGCCAAGACGGTGGAGGCGATCAAGGAGGCCGGGTGGTGGCGGCTCGGCCTGGCCGAAGAGATCGGTGGCATGCCCGCGCCACCCCCGCTGGCCTGGGGCGTCACCGAGATGATCTTCTGCTCCAACTCCTCGGCAAGCATGTTCTGCCTGGGCACGTTCATGGCGCAGGCCCTCTTCGTCGAGGGCACCGAAGAGCAGCGGCGCTGGGCGGCCGAGGGCGCGGAACGGGGCTGGGCGTCCACCATGGTGCTCACCGAGCCCGACGCGGGTTCCGACGTCGGCGCGGCCCGGACCAAGGCCATTCAGCAACCCGACGGCACCTGGCACCTCGAGGGCGTCAAGCGGTTCATCACCGGCGGCGACGTCGGCGACACCGCCGAGAACGTGTATCACCTGGTGCTGGCCCGGCCCGAGGGCGCCGGCCCGGGGACCAAGGGGTTGAGCCTGTTCTACGTGCCCAACTATCTTTTCGATCCCGAAACGTTCGAACTCGGTTCCCGCAACGGGGTTTTCACCACCGGGGTGGAACACAAGATGGGCATCAAGTCCTCCCCGACGTGTGAATTGACCTTCGGCGCCACCGATGTGCCCGCCGTCGGCTACCTCGTCGGTGACGTGCACAACGGGATCGCCCAGATGTTCACCATCATCGAGCACGCCCGCATGACGATCGGCGTCAAGGCTGCCGGCACGCTGTCCACGGGCTACCTGAACGCTCTCGCATTCGCCAAGGAACGCGTGCAGGGTGCGGACCTGACCCAGATGACCGACAAGTCGGCGCCGCGGGTCACGATCATGCACCACCCCGACGTGCGGCGCAGCCTGATGACCCAAAAGGCCTACGCCGAGGGTTTGCGCGCGCTGTACATGTACGCCGCCGCGCATCAGGATGACGAAGTCGCACAACGAGTTTCGGGCGCCGACCACGAAATGGCACACCGCGTCGACGATCTGCTGCTGCCCATCGTCAAGGGCGTGAGCTCGGAACGGGCCTACGAGATCCTCACCGAATCGCTGCAGACACTGGGCGGTTCGGGCTTCCTGATGGACTATCCCCTCGAGCAATACATCCGCGACGCCAAGATCGATTCGCTGTATGAGGGCACCACGGCGATCCAGGCGCTCGACTTCTTCTTCCGCAAGATCGTGCGCGACCACGGCCAGTCCCTGCAGCATGTGACCGCTCAGATCAGCAAGACCATCGAGGGCATCGACGAGTCGCTGAAACCGGAGGCCGAGCTGGTGCAGACCGCGCTCGAGGACGTCACGGCGATGACAACCGCGTTGACCGGATACCTGATGGGCGCGGCGCAACAGCCCACCGAGATCTACAAGGTGGGGCTGGGCTCGGTGCGCTATCTGCTGGCTGTCGGCGACCTGTTGATCGGGTGGCGGCTGCTGGTGCAGGCCGATATCGCCCGGGCCGCGCTGGCCGACTCCCCGTCCAGCAAGGACGAACCGTTCTACCGCGGCAAGATCGCGACCGCGGGATTCTTCGCCAAGAACATGCTGCCGCGGCTGGGCGGGATACGCACCGTCATCGAGTCCATGGACGACGACATCATGCGGCTGGCCGAATCCGCGTTCTGAACACACATATTCCGCACAGCTTCGGCGGGTAAACCCGTTCGTTGGGACCCACCCACGATTGGAGTTACGGTGACAACTACCAGCCTGCCCACATCTCGGCTTGCCCGATTCGCGATCCTCACCGCAACCGGGGTGACGGCGCTGTCCCTCGCGGCGTGCGGCTCGTCGAACACGTCGAGCCCGTCAACATCGCCATCGCAGAGCGCACCCAGCACCGCGGCGGCCGGCCCGACGAGCACGTCCGCCCCGACACCGGGCAGCGGCGAGGCCAAAGTCAGCGGACTGATCGCGTCGGTGGCCGGCAACGCGGTTCAGGTGACGCAGCAGAACGGAACCGCCACAGTCGATTTCAGCGGGTCCACCAAGGTCACCCAGACCGGCCCCGCGACGTTGACGGACGTCACGGCGGGCACTTGCGTGTCCGTGCGGCCTCAGGAAGGCACCCAGCCGGTGACCGCGGCTGGCAGTGCGGGTCAGTCCCGCCGTGGACGGTAAATGCCCGCCGGCCAACGGGTCTGGGAAACACGGAGCGGTCGCGGGCTCCGTCGCTTCTGTCGCGGGCAACACCATCAACGTCACCGGCGCGGACGGCACACAGACGGCGGTGACCGTGAATGATCAGACCAAGTACCGCAAGCAAGCCGCCGCCGACACCCAGGCGATCACCGCGGGCAAATGCTTGACGGCCCGGGGAACCCAGGACAGCGGCGGCGCGCTGCAGGCCACGATGATCGATCTGCGACCGGCCCACGACGGTAAATGCGCAGGTGAAGCGGGCCACCACGGCCACGGAGGGTGAGATCGCCACTGAACTGGGTACTTACCTAGGCAATGCGCACGATCAGAGAAGTCTCGATGCCGGCCACCTATGGCGACCCGGTGAAGCCTCGGCTGATCCGGTTCGCACTCGGGGCGGCCGTCATCGTGCTGATCTTCGTGGGTGTCGCGATGTGTGGCCCCGCGTCGCATAACAGCGACAGCGGAAAACGCACCATGTCGGCGATCCCCCCGAAGCCGGAACCCAGCGCGGCTCCGAGCGCGGCTCCGAGCGCGGCACCGCCACCGGCACCACCGCCGCAGGCGAAGGACTATGTCGAGGGCCTCGTCGAGTCGGTGTCGGGCAATGCGATCCAGCTCAGAACCCGAACCGGCTCGGCGACGGTGGATTTCTCAACGGCGACACGGGTCGTCGACCAGACACCGGCTCAGCTGACCGACGTCACACCGGGCAGTTGCATCAACGTGCGCGCCACCCCGCAGAGCGCCCCGCCCCCCGCCGCGATCACCGCGCAGGCGGTGACGATCACGCCGGCCATGGACGGGAAGTGCCCGCCGCCAACGGGTTTCTACGGGACGGTCACCTCGGTGTCGGGCGACACCATCGCCGTCAGCGGTCTCGGTCCCGCGCCGACCAACGTGACGGTGGCCAACGCGACCACCTACACCAAGCAGATGCCGTCAAGCTCCGACGCGATCACGAACGGTAAGTGCCTGGGCGCCCAGGGCACGAACAGCGACACCGGGCTGCAGGCGATGACGATCGCCCTGCAGGCGTGCCCGCCGATGGGCCGCCCGCACCACCATCTGCCCCCGCTCCCCTTCCACCTGCCATTCCACCATCGCTAGGGCGGGGGCGGCCTCAGACGGTGAAGCCGAGCGCGCGCAGTTGTTCGCGCCCGTCCTCGGTGATCTTGTCCGGGCCCCACGGCGGGTTCCACACCCAGTTGATCCGCAGGTCGTTGACCAGCCCGGTGCCCACCAGCGCGCTGCGCGACTGGTCCTCAATGACGTCGGTCAGCGGGCAGGCCGCCGACGTCAATGTCATGTCGAGCAGGGCAATGGTTCCGTCATCGCCCTTTTCCACGTTGAGGCCGTAGACCAGCCCCAGATCGACGACGTTGATGCCCAGTTCCGGGTCGACCACATCGCGCATTGCCTCTTCGAGATCGAAGAGCAATTCGTCGTCCGGTGCGCTGGTTTCACTCATTGCTGACCTCCTCGAAGGCGTGACTGGCTTGAGCCAGTGCATCTTTGAAAGCCATCCAACCCAGCAGCGCGCATTTCACCCGCGCCGGGTATTTGGCCACTCCGGCAAAAGCGACACCGTCGCCCAGCACGTCCTCATCGCCCTCGACGTTCCCACGTGAGGACACCATCTCGGTGAAGGCGGTGACGGTCTTGAGCGCCTGACCGACACTTTGGCCGATGACCTGTTCGGTGAGCACCGACGTCGCGGCCTGGCTGATCGAACAGCCCTGCCCGTCGTAGGAGATGTCGGTGACCGTCTCACCGTCGTCGGACAGCGCGACCCGCAGCGTGACCTCGTCGCCGCAGACCGGGTTGACATGAAACACCTGGGCGCCGAACGGCTCCCGCAACCCGCGGTGCTGTGGGTGTTTGTAGTGATCGAGGATCACGTCCTGATAAATCTGTTCCAGCCGCAACGTCATTCTCTCCCGAAGAAATCCACTGCTCGTTTGACGCCGGCCACCAAGCGGTCGACCTCGTCGAGCGTGTTGTACACCGCGAACGACGCCCGCGCCGTGGCCGCCAGCCCGAACCTGCGGTGCAGCGGCAGCGCGCAGTGATGGCCGACGCGCACCGCGACGCCGTCGTCGTCGAGAACCTGACCGACGTCGTGCGCGTGCACGCCGTCGACGACGAACGCCACCGGCGATCCGCGGTCGGCCATCGACACGGGGCCGACGATGCGGACACCCTCGATGCCGGACAGTCCGTTAATCGCCGCGGCGACCAGTTCGCGTTCGTGCGCCTCGACCGCGCCCATGCCCAGGGTGTCCAGATAGCGTGCCGCGGCGGCCAGTCCGACGACCTGCGACGTCATCGGGGTGCCGGCCTCGAAGCGCTGCGGAGCCGGCGCGTAGGTGGTGGCCGCCATGGTGACCGTCTCGATCATCGACCCACCGGTAAGAAACGGCGGCAGGGCGTCGAGCAACTCGCGGCGGCCGTACAGCACACCGATTCCGTTGGGGCCCAGCATTTTATGCCCGGAGAAGGCAGCGAAGTCGACATCGAGGGCGTGCAGGTCGACCGGCTGGTGTGGCACGGACTGGCAGGCGTCCAGCACGGTCAGCGCGCCGACCGCCCGGGCCCGGGAGACCAGTTCGGCCACCGGCGCCAGCGCACCCGTCACGTTGGAATGGTGGCTGAACGTCACGACTTTGACGCGTTCGTCGAGTTGCAACGAGTCCAGGTCGATGCGGCCGTCATCCGTGACGCCGTACCACCTCAGGGTCGCGCCGGTGCGCCGGGCCAGCTCCTGCCACGGGATCAGGTTGGCGTGGTGTTCGAGTTCGGTGGTGACGATCACGTCTCCTGGGCCGATCGCCCGGTCGAATCGCTTGTCCCCCAGCACATACGAGATCAGGTTGAGCGACTCGGTGGCGTTCTTGGTGAACACCAGCTCTTGCGCGGCCGCGCCGACGAACGCCGCGATGTCGGCGCGGCCCTGCTCGTAGGCGTCGGTGGCCTCCTCCATCAGCTGGTGCGCGCCGCGGTGCACGCCGCCGTTGGACGTCAGCAGGAACTCGCGCTCGGCGTCGAGCACCTGCAGCGGCCGCTGCGACGTCGCACCGGAATCCAGGTACGCCAACTGATTTCCCCCGCGCATGACACGCTTGAGGATGGGAAAGTCGGCACGGATCGCCGCCACGTCCAGCATGCTCAGGCTCCGGTGGCCGCCGGCTGGGTGAAGCGCTCGTAGCCGTTCTGCTCGAGTTCGTCGGCCAGCTCCGGGCCGCCGGACTCGGCGATGCGGCCGCCGACGAAGACGTGCACGTGTTGCGGGTGGATGTAGCGCAGGATGCGGGTGTAGTGCGTGATCAGCAGGACGCCGCCATGCTCTGCTTCGGCATACCGGTTGACACCCTCGCTGACCACCCGCAGCGCGTCGACGTCCAGGCCCGAGTCGGTCTCGTCGAGGATCGCGATCTTCGGCCTGAGCAATTCCAGCTGCAGGATTTCGTGGCGCTTCTTCTCGCCACCGGAGAAGCCCTCGTTGACGCTGCGTTCGGCGAAGGCCGGGTCCATGTCGAGGCTGGCCATCGCGGCCTTGACCTCCTTGACCCACAGCCGCAGCTTGGGGGCCTCGCCGCGGATCGCCGTGGCGGCCGAGCGCAGGAAGTTCGACACCGAGACACCGGGCACCTCGACGGGATACTGCATGGCCAGAAACAGCCCGGCCCGCGCGCGTTCGTCGATGCTCATCGCCAGCACGTCCGCGCCGTCCAGCGTGATCGAGCCCGAGGTGACCCGGTACTTGGGGTGCCCGGCGATGGCGTACGACAGCGTGGACTTGCCGGAGCCGTTGGGGCCCATCAGGGCATGCGTCTCGCCGGATTTCACGGTCAGGTCGACGCCCTTGAGGATCTCGATCTCGGTGGCTTCGGGCGTTGCGACGCTGACGTGCAGGTCTTTGATTTCCAGAGTGGTCATGAAGCTGTTGTCTTTTCCGTGATTTCCAGTTCGTGTTCGATGGCTGCGGTCAGGCGGTCCCGGAGGTCGGGCACCGCGATTTTGGAGATGATCTCGCCGAAGAAGCCGCGAATCACCAGGCGGCGGGCCTGCTCTTCGGGGATGCCCCGGGAGCGCAGGTAGAACAGCTGCTCGTCGTCGAAACGACCTGTCGCACTGGCGTGTCCGGCACCGACGATCTCGCCGGTCTCGATCTCCAAATTGGGCACCGAGTCGGCGCGGGCACCGTCGGTCAGCACCAGGTTGCGGTTCACCTCGAAGGTGTCAGTGCCGGTGGCCTCGGCGCGGATCAGCACGTCGCCCACCCACACCGTATGCGCGTCGGGCAGCGACGAGGACGGATCTCCTTGCAGCGCACCCTTGTACAGCACGTTGGACTTGCAGTTGGGCTGGGCGTGATCGACCAGCAGCCGCGACTCGAGGTGCTGGCCGTCGTCGGCGAAGTAGAGGCCCAGCAGCTCGGCGTCACCGCCCGCCGCGGTGTAGCGCACGTTGGCCGACATCCGGACCACCTCGCCGCCCAGCGTGACGGCGACGTGGCGCAGCACCGCATCCTTGCCCAGCCGCGCGTGCTGCGCGCTGACGTGGACCATGTCGTCGGCCCAGTCGGCGATCCACACCACGGTGAGCCGGGCCGCGTCGTCGACGACGAATTCGACGTTGTCGGCGTAGGTTCCGCTGCCCCGGTGATCGATGACCACGACGGCCTCGCTGAGTTCTTCGACGCGGATCTGCAGGTGCCCGTAGGCCACCGCACCCTCGCCCGGCCCGGTGACGCTGATGTTCACCGGCTCGGCGGGCTGCGTGTCGCGCCCGACGATGACCAGCGTCGCGGAATTGAACGACGAAAATGCTTGCGCCGCAACGCGGTCGGTGGGCACGCCAGCCTGGCCCAGCCGTTCGTCGCCACGACGGACGGTTTCGAGCTGAACACCGGGCTGCTCGCTAACCGTGATCTGCGCCTTGCCGGTGGCCCCCGCCGAGCCGTCGTGCAGACCGCGCAGCCGCTTCAGCGGCGTGAACCGCCACAGCTCGTCGCGGCCGTGGGGAACCTCGAACGCGTCAACGTCGAAGGACGCGAACAGCTCGCCCTTGTTGGCAGCGGCGAGGGCCGAACCCTCAACCGCTTCAGTCAATCCCGTCACTAGCCGACAGCACCTTCCATCTGCAGCTCGATCAGCCTGTTGAGCTCCAGCGCGTACTCCATGGGCAGTTCCTTGGCGATCGGCTCGACAAAGCCGCGCACCACCATCGCCATCGCCTCGTCCTCGGTCAGCCCGCGGCTCATCAGGTAGAACAACTGGTTCTCGCTGACCTTGGACACGGTGGCCTCGTGGCCCATCGTCACGTCGTCCTCGCGGATGTCGACGTAGGGGTAGGTATCGCTGCGGCTGATCGTATCCACCAGTAGCGCATCGCATTTCACGCTCGACCGGGAGCCGTGCGCGCCCTTGTTCACCTGAACCAGGCCGCGGTACGACGTCCGGCCGCCGCCGCGCGCCACCGACTTGGACACGATGTTGCTCGACGTGTTGGGCGCCAGGTGCAGCATCTTGGCGCCGGTGTCCTGGTGCTGGTCCTCGCCGGCGAACGCGATCGACAACACCTCGCCCTTGGCGTGCTCGCCGGTCATCCACACCGCGGGGTACTTCATGGTCACCTTGGAGCCGATGTTGCCGTCGACCCATTCCATGGTGGCCCCGGCCTCGGCGCGGGCGCGCTTGGTCACCAGGTTGTAGACGTTGTTCGACCAGTTCTGGATCGTGGTGTAACGGCAACGGCCACCGGGCTTTACGATGATTTCGACCACCGCCGAGTGCAGCGAGTCCGACTTATAGATCGGCGCGGTGCAGCCCTCGATGTAGTGGACGTAGGCATTCTCGTCGACGATGATCAGCGTCCGCTCGAACTGACCCATGTTCTCGGTGTTGATCCGGAAGTAGGCCTGCAGCGGGATGTCGACGTGCACGCCGGGCGGGACGTAGATGAAGGACCCGCCACTCCAGACCGCGGTGTTCAGCGCGGAGAACTTGTTGTCCCCCGCGGGGATCACGGTGCCGAAGTACTTCTGGAACACGTCCGGGTGCTCGCGCAGCGCCGTATCGGTGTCCAGGAAGATGACGCCCTGCTTCTCCAGGTCCTCGCGGATGGAGTGGTAGACGACCTCGGACTCGTACTGAGCCGCGACACCGGAGACCAGCCGCTGCTTCTCGGCTTCCGGGATGCCCAACTTGTCGTAGGTGTTCTTGATGTCCGCGGGCAGGTCGTCCCAGGTCGCGGCCTGCTTCTCGCTGGAACGCACGAAATACTTGATGTTGTCGAAGTCGATGCCTTCGAGGTTGGAACCCCAGTTCGGCATCGGCTTCTTGTCGAAGATGCCCAGCGCCTTGAGCCGAATGTTCAGCATCCACTCGGGCTCGCTCTTCTTGGCGGAGATGTCGCGGACCACCGCCTCGGACAGCCCGCGCTGCGCGCTGGCACCCGCGACGTCGGAGTCGGCCCAGCCGTAGCCGTAGCGGCCCAGCGAGTCGATCGTCTGCTGCTGGGTCAATGACTCGCTGGACTTCTCGGGCGTGAGTGTCATAGGGACGCTCCTTCAGTGCTGGTGGTGGCCGGGCGCGGGCTGGGCCCCGGGGTCGGTGTTAGAGGCACATGGGTGGTGCAGGCGCAGTCGCCATTGACGATGGTCGCCAACCGCTGCACGTGGGTTCCGAGCACCTCGGCCATGGCCTGCTGCTCGGCCTCGCATAACTCGGGAAATTCCTCGGCGACGTGGGACACCGGGCAGTGGTGCTGGCAGATCTGCACGCCGTGGATGGGTCCGCCGACCCGGGTAGTGGTGGCGACGTAACCGGCATTGCTCAGCGCGCCGGCTACGCGCTCGGCTGCTGCCTCGACGTCGGCGTCGGCCGCGCTGTCGGCCGCCGGAACGCCACCGAGGATCGCGTCGACGCGCCTGCGCGCGAACGCCTGAACGGCTTCCTCGCCTCCGATTTCGCGCAGCTGCCGCATCGCCGCGGCCGCCAGATCGTCGTAGGCGTGGCCGAGCTTGGCCCGACCGGCCGAGGTGAGCCGGAACCGCTTCGCGGGCCGCCCGCGGCCGGCCTGCTGCCACGCCGCGGCGGCCAGCGCCTCGGCCTCGCCGGCCTCGATCAGCGCCTCCAGGTGGCGCCGCACTCCGGCGGGCGCCAGGCTCAGCCGGTCACCGATCTCGCCGGCGGTGATCGATCCCGACTCCAGCAGCAATCGCACGATGGCCTGACGGGTGTGACCGTCGGGAACACCGGCGCCCAAAACAGGCGCGGGAGCCGCGGGGATTTTCACAACACCAGTGTGACGCAATTCCGCCGCCCGGTCTAGGAAGGGTGCCCTGAGTGCGGGGTTGCGCTGGTCACACCACCATGCCGCTACGCTGCTCTGATGGCAGCCCGCCACCACACGCTTAGCGAGTCCATCGCCAGTTTGCACGGCGATGAACAGGCGATCGGGTCTCCACTCAACGCTACCGAGCTCAGCGCTCTGCAGCGCACCCGGCTCTTCGGCGCCGCCGGCACGGTGCTGATGGGGATCGGCGCCCTGGGGGCCGGGGCCAGGCCCGTCGTGCAGGACCCCACGTTCGGGGTCCGGCTGCTCAATCTGCCGTCCCGGATCCAGACGGTGTCGTTGACGATGACGACGACCGGGGCGGTCATGATGGCGCTGGCCTGGTTGATGCTGGGCCGATTCGCCCTGGGCAAGCGGCGGATGTCGCGCGGCGACCTGGACCGCACCCTGCTGTTGTGGGTCCTGCCGCTGCTGATCGCGCCGCCGATGTACAGCAAGGACGTCTACTCCTACCTGGCCCAGAGCCAGATTTCGCTGCAGGGGCTCGACCCGTACAAGGTGGGGCCGGCTTCCGGGCTGGGTCTGGGCCACGTGTTCACGCTGTCGGTGCCCAGCCTGTGGCGCGAAACCCCGGCGCCGTACGGCCCGCTGTTCCTTTGGATAGGGCGCGGGATCTCGGCGCTGACCGGGCAGAACATCGTCGCCGCCGTGCTGTGCCACCGGCTGGTGGTGCTGCTCGGCGTCGGCCTGATCGTCTGGGCGGTGCCGCGGCTGGCCCGGCGCTGCGGCGTCGCCGAGGTGAGCGCGCTGTGGCTGGGTGCGGCCAATCCGCTGCTGATCATGCATCTGGTCGCCGGCATCCATAACGAGGCACTGATGCTCGGCCTGATGCTGGCCGGCGCCGAATTCGCGCTGCGCGGCCTGGACCCATCCCGCTCGCCCCGGCTGTGGCCGACCTCGTGGCGCCGGATCGGACCGGACTGGGAACCGTTCGGCATGCTGGTGGCCGGCTCGATCCTGATCATCCTGTCGTCGCAGGTGAAGCTGCCGTCATTGCTGGCGCTGGGTTTCGTCGGGATGGCGCTGGCCTACCGCTGCGGGGGCACCGTGCGGGCATTGTTGCTGGTCGGCGGCGGGCTGACGGCGCTGTCGCTGGCGGTGATGGGTGTTGTCGGCTGGGCCAGCGGGTGCGGATTCGGCTGGATCTACACGCTGGGCACCGCGAACGTGGTGCGCAGCTGGATGTCGCCGCCCACGCTGCTGGCGCTGGGTACCGGGCAGGTGGGCATCCTGCTGGGGTTGGGCGATCACACCACCGCGGTGTTGTCGCTGACCCGTGGCATGGGCGTGCTGATCATCATGGTGATGGTGGTGTGGTTGCTGCTGGCGGTGTTCCGCGGCCGGCTGCACCCGATCGGCGGATTGGGCGTCGCGCTGGGCATCTGCGTGCTGCTGTTCCCCGTCGTGCAGCCCTGGTATCTGTTGTGGGCGGTCATCCCGCTGGCCTGCTGGGCGACCCGAACCGGGTTCCGGGAGACGGCGATCATCGTCACCCTCGTCGTCGGCATCTTCGGCCCGACGGCGAACGGGGACCGCTTCGCGCTGTTCCAGATCGTGGATGCCACCGTGGCCAGCACCATCATCGTGGTGATGCTGATCGCGGTGACCTATCACTACCTGCCGTGGCGGCGGCTGCCCGACGAAACGCCGGTCACCACCGCGGTGCCGGTGCCGCTGCCCCGGGTGACCACCCCTGACTCCGAAGCGGCACCCGACGCCTACGCTGATTCCACGTGAGCTCGACCCCCCAAGTCCCCCCGGTGCGGCTGCGCGGGGTGTGCAAGAAGTACGGGTCCGTCACGGCCGTCTCGAATTTCGATCTCGAAGTACACACCGCCGAGGTGTTGGCCCTGCTGGGCCCAAACGGTGCCGGAAAGACCACGACGGTCGAGATGTGCGAGGGTTTCGTCCGTCCCGACGCCGGCACCATCGAGGTGCTGGGCCTGGACCCGGTCGCCGACAACGCGCGGCTGCGCCCGCGCATCGGCGTGATGCTGCAGGGCGGCGGCGGCTACCCGGCGGCACGCGCCGGCGAGATGCTCAACCTGGTGGCCTCCTACGCCGCCGACCCGCTGGACCCGCAGTGGCTGCTGGACATCCTGGGCCTGACCGACGCCGCGCGCACCACCTATCGCCGGCTCTCCGGCGGCCAGCAACAACGCCTCGCGCTGGCCTGCGCGCTGGTCGGGCGTCCCGAACTGGTGTTCCTCGACGAGCCCACCGCGGGCATGGATGCCCATGCCCGGCTACTGGTCTGGGAATTGATCGACGCGCTGCGCCGCGACGGCGTGACGGTGGTGCTGACCACCCACCAACTCAAGGAAGCCGAGGAGCTCGCCGACCGGCTGGTCATCATCGACCATGGCGTGACGGTGGCCGCGGGCACGCCGACCGAGCTGATGCGCAGCGGCGCCAACGACCAGTTGCGGTTCACCGCGCCGCCGCGCCTGGACTTGTCGCTGTTGACCGCCGCCCTGCCGGAGGACTACCAGGCCAGCGAGGTGACGCCGGGTGAGTATCTGGTCGAGGGCGCCGTTGACCCGCAGGTGTTGGCGACCGTCACGGCGTGGTGTGCACAGATCAACGTGCTGGCCACCGACCTGCGCGTCGAGCAACGCAGCCTCGAGGATGTGTTCCTGGATCTGACCGGTAGAAAGTTGCGGCCATGACTGAGACCTTCCCGGCGGGCACCTTCAGCCCGGACCCGCGCCCCAGCGCGGTGCGCCGGATGCTGGCCGCGCAGTTCGGCCTGGAATTGAAGCTGCTGCTGCGCAACGGCGAGCAGCTGCTGCTGACCATGTTCATCCCGATCACGCTGCTCGTGGGGCTCACCCTGTTGCCGCTCGGGTCTTTCGGCGCCAACCGCGCCGCCACCTTCGTCCCGGTCATCATGGCGTTGGCGGTGATCTCCACCGCGTTCACCGGGCAGGCCATCGCGGTCGCGTTCGATCGCCGCTACGGCGCCCTGAAACGACTGGGCGCCACCCCGCTGCCGGTGTGGGGCATCATCGCCGGCAAGTCGCTGGCGGTGATCGCGACCGTGTTCCTGCAGGCAATCATCCTGGGCGCCATCGGGTTTGCGCTCGGCTGGCGACCGGCCGTCGCCGCCCTGGCGCTGGGCGCGGCGGTCATCGCGCTGGGTACCGCGGCCTTCGCGGCCCTGGGCCTGCTGCTCGGCGGGACCTTGAAGGCCGAGATCGTGCTCGCGGTCGCCAACCTGATGTGGTTCGTGTTCGCCGGGTTCGGCGCGCTGACCGTCGAGACGAGCATGATCCCCCGGGCGGTGAAATGGGCGGCCCGCATCACGCCGTCCGGCGCCCTGACCGAGGCGCTGTCGCAGGCGATGAACCTGTCGGTGGACTGGTTCGGCCTGGCGGTGCTCGCGGCGTGGGGCGCCGTGGCGGCGCTGGCCGCGCGGCGCTGGTTCCGCTTCACCTGACGGTTCGGGCGCACGGACGGGGTACTACAGCCCGTAGTTTTCATAGTTTTCAGTGGCCTACGATCGGGCGGTGGCCGTCGGACGAACGCTACTGCGGTTGGTGGATCTGCTCCCCCAGCCCAGCCTGCGCACCCAGCGCCTCGTCGCCGCCTTCGTCATCCTCACCCAGGGCGGGATCGCCGTCACCGGCGCGATCGTCCGCGTCACCGCGTCGGGCCTGGGTTGTCCGACCTGGCCGCAGTGCTTTCCGGGCAGCTTCACCCCGGTAGCGGTTGCCGAGGTCCCGCGCATCCACCAGGCGGTCGAGTTCGGCAACCGGATGATCAGCATCGCGGTGGTGATCGCCGCGGCGCTGGCCGTGCTGACCGTGACCCGGGCCCGCCGCCGTCGCGAGGTCCTGGTCTACGCGTGGCTGATGCCGCTGTCGACGGTGGTGCAGGCGGTGATCGGCGGCATCACGGTACGCACCGGGCTGCTGTGGTGGACGGTGGCGATCCACCTGCTGGCGTCGATGACGATGGTCTGGCTGTCGGTGCTGCTCTACGTCAAGGTCGGCGAGCCCGACTTCAACGGGGCAGGGGTGTCAAGGCCGCTGGTGCCCAAGCCGCTGCGCGGGCTCACGGCGCTGGGCGCGGTGAACCTGGCGGCGATCCTGGTGGCGGGCACGCTCGTGACCGCGGCGGGTCCGCACGCGGGTGACCGCAGCCCCAGTCGGACGGTGCCGCGGCTGAAGGTGGAGGTCACCACGCTGGTGCACGCGCATTCGTCGCTGCTGATCGCCTACGGCGCGCTGCTGGTCGGGCTGGGCGGGGGGCTGCTGGCGGTCGGGGCCGGCCGGGCCATCATGGTGCGCCTCGGCGTGCTGCTGGGGCTGCTGTGCGCGCAGGCCGCCGTCGGGACCGCGCAGTACTTCGCCGGGGTGCCGGCCGCACTGGTCGCCGTGCATGTGGCCGGCGCCGCGGCGTGCACCGCGGCCACGGCCGCGCTATGGGCGTCTATGCGAGAACGGACCGAGGCCGAGCCGCTCTAAAGCCGACTCGACGGCCACCGCGAATTCCCGCTGCGCCAGCCCGCGGGAGTCGGCGTCCAACCGTTTGAAGCCCAGCGACGGGTCCACCAGCTGCAGCTCGACCAGGCGGTCGCCGCTCAGATGCGCACGCGCGTAAAGCAATTCGCCCGGCTCCGGGGCGGCGGCGGCCAGCGCGGCGGCCCCCACATCCCAGAGCTCGAAATCCGGTTCGGGCGGGAAGGCATGCGACGGCTTGCCCCCGAGGAAGACCAGCACCGTCTCGGCGGCCTCACCCGCGGGTTGCACGAATACGCGCCGCTTCGCGCCGGCGATGTGGGCCTGGGCCGCCGACCGGTCGCTGAACCGCCGAGTTCCGGTGCCGACCACAGGGCCGACGAACACGCCGCCGCGGCGCGGCAGCCTCACCCGCTCGCCGGGCTCCACGACCACGCCGGGGACGGTCGGCACGCCGCGGTCCGCGAGGTCGGCAAGGTAGCGCCGGTCGGCGTTCCAGGCGACGACGGCCGGCGGATTCAGCAGGTTGGCCACCCCGGTCGTCCAGGCCAGGAATTCGTCGAGCCGCTCGGCGTAGTCGTGGGTGGCCCGCAGGATCACCAGGTGCGCACCCCCGACGTCGGGGTCGTCCCACGGCAACCACCGCGCCTGTAGGCCGCGGTGTCGCAGGGCGGCGACCAGACCGGCGTCGTCGCCGTCACCGCCGGGCTGCCGCGGGCATCCGGCCAGCACGATGCGGGGATGGAAGACGTCGGGTCGGGCAAGCTTCATGCCCGGGCATGATAGCCACATGCACGCAATCGAAATCACCGAAACCGGCGGTCCCGAAGTCCTGCGCTACGTCGACACGGCGCAGCCGACGCCCGGGCAGGGCGAGGTGCTGATCAAGACCGAGGCCATCGGCGTCAACTTCATCGACACTTATTTCCGCGAGGGCAAGTATCCGCGCCGGTTGCCGTTCGTCCTCGGCTCCGAGGCGTGCGGCACCGTCGCCGCCGTGGGGGACGGGGTCGACGGGTTCACCGTGGGCGAGCGCGTGGTGAGTGCCGCGGCCAACGGCGGCTACGCCGAATTCGTCACTGCCCCGGCATTTTTGACCGCATCGGTGCCGGATGGTGTCACCTCCGAAGTGGCGGCCTCGGTGTTGCTCAAGGGCCTGACCGCGCACTACCTGGTGAAGTCGGTGTATCCCGTGCAGAACGGCGACGCCGTGCTGGTGCATGCCGGCGCCGGCGGTGTGGGACTGATCCTGACGCAGTGGGCGCACCTGCTCGGTGCGCGGGTCATCACCACGGTGTCGACGCCCGAAAAGGAGCGACTGTCCCGGCAGGCCGGCGCCGACGAGGTGCTCCCCTACCCCGACTATCCGGATGGCGCCGCGGAGTTCGGGCAGCGGATTCGTGCGCTGACCGATGGCGCCGGGGTGGCGGCGGTGTACGACGGCGTGGGCGCCACCACCTTCGACGCCAGCCTGGCCAGCCTCGCCGTTCGCGGGACCCTGGCGTTGTTCGGCGCGTCCAGCGGACCGGTCCCGCCGGTGGATCCACAGCGCCTCAACGCCGCCGGCTCGGTCTTTCTGACCCGGCCCGCGCTGGCCCACTTCATGCGCACCGCACAAGAGTTCAGCTGGCGCGCCGACGAATTATTCGACGCGGTCGCGGGCGGGACGATCAGCATCGAGGTCGGCGGCCGCTATCCGCTGTCCGAGGCGGCGCGCGCGCACCAGGATCTGCAGGGCCGCAAGACCAGTGGATCGCTGGTGCTGCTGCCTTAGCGGCTATCAGAACAGCGTCGGCAGCCCGATCGCCGAGTCGACGGCCAACGCGCAGAACACCAGCGCCAGATAGTTATTCGACTGCAGGAACAGCCGCAGCGGCTTAACCGGCTCGCCTACGCGCACACCGGCGTACAGCTGGTGGGCCATCGTCAGGAACCACGCCCCGGCCAGCGCCGCGACCGCCGCGTAAAGCCAGCCGGTCGCCAGCGCCAGCACCAGCGTCGCCAGCACCGTCAGCCAGGTGTAGATGAGGATCTGCTTGGTGACCTGGCGCTCCGTCGCCACCGCCGGCAGCATCGGCACACCGGCCGCCTGGTAATCCTCCTTGTACCGCATCGCCAAGGCCCAGGTGTGCGGCGGCGTCCAGAAGAAGATGATCGCGAACATCGCCAACGCCGGCCAGCCGATAGTGCCGGTCACCGCCGACCACCCGATCATCACCGGCATGCAGCCGGCCGCACCGCCCCACACCACGTTCTGCGAGGTCCGGCGCTTGAGCAACAGCGTGTAGATGAACACGTAGAACGCGACCGTGCCGAGGGCCAGCAGCCCCGAGAGCAGGTTGGTCGTCCACCACAGCCAGCAGAACGAGCCCGTCGTCATCACCAGGCCGAACACCAGAGCGTTGCGGGTGGGCACCGCCGCACGGGCCAGCGGGCGCCGCGCGGTTCGCTTCATCAGCTTGTCGATGTCCGCGTCGGCCACGCAGTTCAGCGTGTTCGCGCCACCGGCGGCCAATATCCCGCCGATCAGGGTGTTCAGGATCAGCAGCGGGTTCACGTGCCCGCGGTCGGCGAGCAGCATCGCGGGGATCGCGGTGACCAACAGCAGCTCGATCACCCGCGGTTTGGTCAACGCCAGGTACGCCAGCAAGGTGCCGCGGACTCGGGTCGGCGCGAGGCGCCCGCCAACGCTCACGCAATAACTCCCTCGGGTTTCCAGCAGCGCACCAGGATCTACTACGCACGATGGTAGACCGCCGGGCCAAGGTTGAGGGCCCCGAGGGTCCGTTTTTCAAACGCGCGGGCGCGGGTAACCAAAATCAAGCCCTGCAGAAGGCCGCCCTCCGGCACTAGGGTGAGATTGATCAGTTGGATGACTCGAGGACCAGCCCGAAGGACTGATTCGTGACCACACTCGAAGAGATCTCTGCGCTTACCCGACCCCACCACCCCGACGACTGGACCGAGATCGATTCGGCTGCGGTCGACACCATTCGGGTGCTGGCCGCCGACGCGGTGCAGAAGGTAGGCAACGGGCATCCCGGGACGGCGATGAGCCTGGCCCCCTTGGCCTACACCCTGTTTCAGCGGACCATGCAGCATGACCCCAGCGACGTGCACTGGCTTGGCCGCGACCGGTTCGTGTTGTCGGCGGGGCACAGCAGCCTGACGCTGTACCTGCAGCTCTACCTCGGCGGCTTCGGCCTGGAGCTGTCCGACATCGAGTCGTTGCGGACCTGGGGTTCCAAGACGCCCGGGCACCCGGAGTTCCGGCACACCAAGGGCGTGGAGATCACCACCGGCCCGCTGGGCCAGGGTCTGGCCTCGGCGGTCGGGATGGCGATGGCGTCCCGCTACGAGCGCGGCCTGTTCGACCCGGACGCCGGTCCCGGACAAAGCCCGTTCGACCACTACATCTTCGTGATCGCCTCCGACGGCGACATCGAAGAGGGTGTCACCTCGGAGGCGTCGTCGCTGGCGGCCGTGCAGCAGCTGGGCAACCTCATCGTGTTCTACGACCACAACCAGATCTCGATCGAGGACGACACCAACATTGCGCTGTGCGAGGACACCGCCGCGCGCTACCGCGCCTACGGCTGGCACGTGCAGGAGGTGGAGGGCGGCGAGAACGTCGTCGGCATCGAGGAAGCCATCGCCAACGCGAAGGCCGAAACCGGCCGGCCGTCGTTCATCTCGCTGCGCACCATCATCGGCTATCCCGCGCCCAAGTTGATGAACACCGGCAAGGCGCACGGTGCGGCGCTGGGCGACGAGGAGGTCGCGGCCGTCAAGAAGGTGCTGGGCTTCGACCCGGACAAGAAGTTCGAGGTCCGCGACGAGGTCATCGGCCACACCCGCAAGTTGGTGGACCGGGGCAGGGAAGCCCACGAGAAATGGCAGCCCGAGTTCGAGGCCTGGGCGCAGCGCGAACCCGAGCGCAAGGCGCTGCTGGACCGGCTGACGGCGGGGAAGCTGCCCGACGGCTGGGACGCCGACATCCCGCAGTGGGAGCCCGGTTCCAAGGCATTGGCCACCCGCGCCGCCTCCGGCGAGGTGCTGTCCGCGGTGGGACCCAAGCTGCCGGAGCTGTGGGGCGGTTCGGCCGACCTCGCCGGCAGCAACAACACCACCATGAAGGACGTGAAGTCCTTTGGCCCGCCGTCGATTACGACGAA
The DNA here is from genome assembly GCA_963758775.1 of uncultured Actinomycetota bacterium. GTDB lineage: Bacteria > Actinomycetota > Actinomycetes > Mycobacteriales > Mycobacteriaceae > Mycobacterium. Next base: position 127,921 of record CAVWWU010000002.1, on the reverse strand, counting down.
GGACTACACCGCCGACTGGTATGGCCGCACTTTGCATTTCGGTGTTCGCGAGCACGCGATGGGCTCGATCCTGTCCGGCATCGTGCTGCACGGACCCACCCGCGCCTACGGCGGCACGTTCCTGCAGTTCTCCGATTACATGCGCGGTGCGGTGCGGCTGGCGTCGCTGATGGACATCGACACCATCTACGTCTGGACGCACGACTCGATCGGGCTCGGGGAAGACGGCCCCACCCACCAGCCGATCGAGCACCTGTCCGCGTTGCGCGCCATCCCCAACCTGTCGGTGGTGCGTCCCGCCGACGCCAACGAGACCGCCTACGCCTGGCGCACCATCCTGGCCCGCGGCAACGGCAGCGGTCCGGTGGGCCTGATCCTGACCCGTCAGGGTGTGCCGGTGCTGGAGGGCACCGACTACGAGGGCGTCGGCCGCGGCGGCTACATCTTGGGTGACAGCGACCCCGACGAGGAGCCCGACGTCATCCTGATCGGCACCGGCTCCGAGGTTCAACTCGCGGTCGAAGCGCAGAAGTTGTTGGCGGACAAGGACATTCTTGCTCGCGTGGTCTCGATGCCGTGCGTCGAGTGGTTCGAGTCCCAACCCGAGGACTACCGCGACAGCATCCTGCCGCCGACGGTGTCGGCGCGGGTGGCCGTGGAGGCCGGCATCGCGCAGCCATGGCACAAGCTGGTCGGCGACACCGGCAAGATCGTCTCGATCGAACATTACGGCGAGTCCGCCGACGCCAAGACATTGTTCCGGGAATACGGCTTCACCGCCGAAGCCGTCGCTGACGCCGCGGAACAGGTAGTCGACAACTGAGAAAGGGTGATCCGAATGGCCACTCAAAACGCTAACCTCGCGGCGTTGAGCGAGGCCGGAGTATCCGTGTGGCTCGACGACTTGTCGCGTCAACGGCTGGATTCGGGCAATTTGCAGGAGCTGATCGACACCAAGAGCGTCGTCGGCGTGACCACCAACCCGTCGATCTTCCAGAAGGCGTTCGCCGAGGGCGACACCTACGACGCGCAGATCGCCGAACTCGCCGAGCGCGGCGCCGACGTCGACGCGACCATCCGCACCATCACCACCGATGACGTGCGCAGGGGCTGCGACGTGCTGAAGCCGCAGTGGGAGGCCTCCGACGGAGTCGACGGCCGGGTCTCCATCGAGGTCGACCCGCGGCTGGCCAACGAGACCGACAAGACGGTCGCGCAGGCGATCGAGCTGTGGAAGATCGTCGACCGGCCGAACCTGCTCATCAAGATCCCCGCCACCAAGGCCGGGCTGCCGGCCATCACCGCCGTTCTGGCCGAAGGGATTTCGGTCAACGTCACGTTGATCTTCTCGGTCGAGCGGCACCGCGAGGTGATGGACGCGTACCTGGCCGGGCTGGAGAAGGCCCGCGAGGCCGGACACGACCTGTCCAAGATTCATTCGGTGGCATCGTTTTTCGTGTCCCGGGTGGACACCGAGATCGACAAGCGGCTGGACAAGATCGGCAAACCCGAGGCGCTCGAACTGCGCGGCAAGGCCGGCGTCGCCAACGCGCGGCTGGCCTACGCCGCCTACGAGGAAGTCTTCGGCGGCGAGCGCTACCAGGCGCTCAAGGCCGACGGTGCCCGCGTCCAGCGCCCGCTGTGGGCCTCGACCGGGGTGAAGAACAAGGCCTACTCCGACACCCTTTACGTCACCGAGCTGGTCGCTCCCCACACCGTGAACACCATGCCGGAGCCGACGATTGACGCCGTGGCCGATCACGGCGAGGTCAGGGGCGACACGGTCAGCGGCACCGGTGGATCCGCTCAAGAGGTGTTCGACGCGCTCGCGTCGGCGGGAATCGACCTGCCCGACGTGTTCGTCGTCCTCGAAGACGAAGGCGTGGAGAAGTTCGTGGCCTCCTGGACCGAGTTGCTGGACGAAACACAGAAGCAGCTGAGTTCCAGCGACAAATGAGCCGCGGCGCTGACGCCGCGCAGTGGCGAAACCCGTTGCGCGACAAAGAGGACAAACGACTACCCAGAATTGCCGGCCCGTGCGCCATGGTGCTGTTCGGTGTCACGGGCGACCTGGCCCACAAGAAGGTGGTGCCGGCCATCTACGACCTGGCCAACCGGGGTTTGCTGCCCCCGACCTTCGCCCTGGTCGGCTTCGGCCGCCGAGACTGGGATCACGACGCCTTCGCCCAGGTGATACTCGACGACGTCAAACAGCACTGCCGTACCCCGTTTCGCCAGGCGGTCTGGGAGCGCCTGGCGGAGGGATTGCGTTTTGTGCGAGGCGAATTCGACGAGGACGCCGCATTCGCACGACTGGCCGAGACGCTGGACAAGCTTGACGCCGAGCGGGGCATCGGCGGCAACCACGCCTTCTATCTGGCGATCCCGCCGAAGTCGTTCCCCGTCGTGTGCGAGCAGCTGCACAAGTCCGGGCTCGCCCGGCCGCGAGACGAACGCTGGAGCCGCGTCGTCATCGAGAAACCCTTCGGCCACGACCTGCGAAGCGCCTGCGACCTCAACCACGTGGTCAACTCCGTGTTCCCGGAGGAGTCGGTCTTCCGCATCGACCACTATCTGGGCAAGGAGACGGTGCAGAACATCCTGGCCCTGCGGTTCGCCAATCAGTTCTGGGATCCAATCTGGAACGCGCACTACGTTGATCACGTCCAGATCACCATGGCCGAGGACATCGGACTCGGCGGGCGCGCCGGCTACTACGACGGCATCGGCGCCGCCCGCGATGTCATCCAGAACCATCTGATGCAACTGCTGGCCCTCACCGCGATGGAGGAACCGGTCAGCTTCAACCCCAAGGCTTTGCAGTCCGAGAAGATCAAGGTGCTGTCGTCCGTCCAACTCGCGGAGCCGCTCGACGAAACCACCAGCCGAGGCCAGTACGCGGCCGGATGGCAGGGCGGCGAGCAGGTGGTGGGCCTGCTCGACGAGGAGGGCTTCGCCAAGGATTCCATCACCGAGACCTTCGCCGCCATCACGCTGGAAGTCGACACCCGCCGCTGGGCCGGGGTGCCGTTCTACCTGCGCACCGGAAAACGGTTGGGCCGCAGGGTGACCGAAATCGCCCTGGTGTTCAAACGCGCGCCGCATCTCCCGTTCGACGCCACCATGACCGACGAGCTCGGCGCCAACGCGCTGGTGATCCGGGTGCAGCCCGACGAGGGCATCACCCTGCGGTTCGGGTCCAAGGTGCCGGGCAGCACGATGGAGGTCCGCGACGTCAACATGGACTTCTCCTACGGTTCGGCGTTCACCGAGGACTCGCCCGAGGCCTACGAACGGCTGATCCTGGACGTGATGCTGGGCGAGCCGTCCCTGTTCCCGGTGAACGAGGAGGTCGAATTGGCCTGGCAGATACTCGATCCCGTCCTCGACTACTGGGCCGAACACGGCAAGCCCGACCCCTACGAATCGGGCACCTGGGGCCCGGACTCGGCGTTCGAGATGCTGAGGCGCACCGGCCGCGAATGGCGGCGGCCATGAAGGTCAACCTGCTGGACACCAGCACCACCGCGATCAACAAGAAGCTCGACGCGCTGCGCGAAGAGGCCGGCGTCGTCACCATGGGCCGGGTGGGGACCCTGATCATCAAGTGCGACAACCAGGCCCTGCTCGAGGAGTCGATCGAGGCGGCCAACGGCGCAAGCCACGAACACCCCAGCCGGGTCATCGCGGTGACGGGCGTGGACGCGGATTCCGACGACATCCGGCTGGACGCCCAGGTCCGGGTCGGCGGCGACGCCGGCGCCGGAGAGGTGGTGGCGCTGCGGCTGTCCGGGCAGCTGGCCGGTCACGCCGACAGCGTCGTCATTCCGTTCCTACTCCCCGACATCCCGGTCGTGGTGTGGTGGCCCGATACCGCTCCGGCCGCGCCCGCCCAGGACCCGTTGGGCAAGTTGGCGATTCGGCGCATCACCGACGCGACCAACGCCGATGACCCGCTTGCGGCGATCAAGAGCCGCCTGCCCGGCTACACCCCGGGCGACACCGACCTGGCCTGGGCCCGCATCACCTACTGGCGTGCGTTGCTGACGTCGTCGCTCGACCAGCGCCCACACGAGCCGGTCAAGTCGGCGCTGGTGTCCGGTCTGCGGAACGAGCCCGCACTCGACGTGATGGCGGGCTGGCTGGCCAGCCGTATCGACGGGCCGGTGCGGCGTGTCGTCGGCGAGCTCAAGGTCGAGCTGGAGCGCGATAGCGAGACCATCAGCCTGAGCCGGCCGCAGGAGGGCACCACGGCCACCCTGAGCCGGACGGCCAAACCGGATGCCCTGGTTCCGTTGGCGCGCAGGGAAACTCGTGAGTGTCTGGCCGAAGACATGCGGCGATTGGATGCGGATGAGATCTACCACGCCGCGCTGGGAGGCATAAGCAAGGTGCAGTATGAGCATTGACGTCGAAACCTTCGCAACCAGCGAGCTGCTGGTCGAGTCCGCCGGCAAGCGATTGATCGACGTGATCAACGGCGCCATCACGGCCCGCGGGCGGGCGTTGATCGTGCTGACCGGCGGCGGCAACGGCAACGCATTGATGGAGTACCTCGGCACGCACGGACAGCAGATCGACTGGACCCGTGTGCATCTGTTCTGGGGCGATGACCGCTACGTTCCCGAGGACGACGACGAACGCAACTACAAACAGGCGCGGGCGGCGCTGCTCGATCACGTGGACATCCCGTCGAGCAACGTGCACGCCATGCCGGCCAGCGACGGCGAATTCGGCACTGATCTCGCCGCCGCGGCACTCGCCTACGAGCAGCTGTTGGCCGCCAACGCGGAAGCCGGCGAACCCACGCCGAATTTCGATGTGCACCTGCTGGGCATGGGCCCCGAGGGCCATGTCAACTCGCTGTTCCCCGATACCGCCGCCGTGCGCGAGACGGCCCGGATGGTGGTCGCCGTCGAGGACTCCCCCAAGCCGCCGCCCCTGCGAATCACGTTGACGCTGCCCGCCGTCCGGCGCTCCCGCGAGGTGTGGCTGATGGTGTCCGGCGCCGCGAAGGCCGAAGCGGCCGCGGCGGCCATCGGCGGCGCCGATCCGGTGGCATACCCGGCCGCCGGCGCCCTCGGGCTGCAGACCACTCTCTGGCTGCTCGACAAGGAAGCCGCCGGCAAGCTGCTCGAACAATCCGGCTAACGGGGTTTGCCCCGGTTCCGCCGGGGTCATAATGCTGAGATGGTAGACAAGACGGTCCGCACCGGGCCGGAGCGCAGTCGCATCAAGACCCTCACACAAGCCGCGCTGAACGCCGACAAGACGGTGGAGCAGGTCGAAGACGTGCTCGACGGCCTGAGCAGCACCCTGACCGAGCTGAGCAGCTCGCTCACGGCGCTCAACACGACGGTCGAACGCATGGAGAGCGGCCTGGACCACCTGGACGGCACCCTGTCCAGCCTGGACGAGCTGGCGAAGCGACTCATTGTGCTGGTCGAGCCCATCGAGGCCATCGTCGGGACGGTGATGTCCCCGCTCACGGTCACCGAGCACGCGGTACGCGGGGTGTTCGACAGGTTGCGCAACCGAACCGCAGAGTAGCGCGTGATCGGCAACCACCCGGTTCCCAGCCCACCCCACGCCGAGGGAACTGGGCTGCCCTGGGACGTTCCCGTCGGCGACGCCGTCGCCGCGATCTCCGCGGCCCGCGCGCGCCATGGCGACACGTTCACCGTGTGCAGCGGCGACGACCGGTACCTGTTCACGTTCTCCCCCGCCGGCGTCGAATCGTTCTATGCGCTCACCGAGGAGACGGCGAGCAAGGGCGTCGCCGATTACCTGATGCTGCGCCGCAAGCTTCCCGACGAGATCTTCGACGGCCGCCGTACCCTGCCGAACACGCTCTTTCGCCGCGACGACGTGGCTTCCTACCTGGCCAACCTGGACCGGGCGTTAGAGCAGACCGGCGCCGAGCTGGGATCGGCCGGTTCGGCGGATGTCTTCGATCTCACCCGGCGGCTGGCCCACCGGATGGGCCTTGCCTCCTGGGCTGGGCCCGGCTCGGCCGAGGGCGAGGCGTTCGAGCGTCTGGTGCGCGCCCTCGACATCCTGGACGGCTCCGAGGCGTTCGTGCATCCCGACCGGATGGCGGAGGTGGCCGCGAGCAACAAGGGGGCCGAGCGCGCCGCGCTGGACGAGGTCGCCGAGATCGTCGCCGCCGCGGTGCGCCGCTACGACACCGGCGACCGGGACGGCCACGCCCTCTTCGGCAGGATCGTGGAGGCTTGGGGTTCCGATGCAGCTGAGCGGCTGCGCGGGATCGGGTTCGACGTGGCGCTGATCCACATCGCATCCATGTCGAATCTGGCGGCCGCGTTGGGTTGGGCGTTGGTCGACCTGCTTGAGCACCCGACCGCTGAAGAACGAATCCTCTCCGACGACAAAGACTTTGCGCGTCGTTGTGCGCTGGAGTCGACGCGCCTGGCGCAACGCTCGATCATGACCCGCACCGTGCTGTCGCCGGTTCTGCTCGACACCGGCGACGTCGCCTATCAGGTGCCGCCGGGCTGGAACATCGCCACCCTGCTGCCGCTCCTCAACGCGTCGGCGGCCCCGGGCCTGGAACGCTGGGATCCCGACCGGTGGACCGGCCACCGGTTGGCCGAGGCGGCGCTCCCGTCGCCCATGCTGGTGACGGCCTTCGGCCACGGGCGGCATTCCTGTCCGGCCCAACCGTTTTCGCTGGCGGCGATGACGGCGGCCACCACGCAGCTGCTGCGCGGCTACCGGATGACACCGCGCTGGACGTCGCATCCACTGCCCGTCCCGGCCCAGATCGGTGGCGTAGCGCGCGCAGCCGGGCGATGCCCGATCGACTACGTCGCTCGCTAGTCCGGAAGTTGTCGGACCCTCCTGCTTTGATGACGTTATGGCTTTCCCCGCGGCCCCTCCGCTGACGGAGAACGTTCCGCGGCGTTTGGATGTGCTGTTTGAGGAGTTGTCGGAGTTGGCCGGGCAGCGTAACGCGATTGATGGGCGGATCGTGGAGATCGCCGCGGAGATGGAGCGCGACGAGCTCTGTGGTGCCACGGGCGCGCGCTCGGTCGCGGCGTTGGTGGCCTGGAAGCTTGCCGCGTCCTCGGCCAACGCGCACACCATCACCACCGTCGCGCACCGGTTGCAGGAGTTTCCCCGCTGCGCCCAAGGCATGCGCGAGGGCCGCCTGTCGCTGGATCAGGTCGGTGTCATCGCCGCCCGCGCCGGTGAGGGATCCGATGAGCATTACGCCCAGTTGGCCAGCGTGGCCACGGTCAACCAGCTGCGCTCCGCGGTCAAGCTCGAACCGCGACCCGACCCCGAACCGCGACCCGAACCTGGGCCCTCGATCACCAAGACCTCCGATGAGCAGTTCAGCTGTTGGCGGATCAAACTTGCGCACCTGGACTCGGCGAAATTCGATGCGGCGCTAGCCTCGCATCGTGAGGCGCTGTTCGCTCAGTGGCGCCGCGATCACGGCGATGACGAGCGCGCCTCGGATCCGCGCCCGCCGTTGCCGGACACCGTGGACGCGTTTTTGCGGCTGGTCGAGACCGGATGGGATGCCGAGGCGGCGCGGCGGCCCCACGGGCAGCACACCACCGTGGTGGTGCACGTCGACGTGGCGGCGCGCGCCGCGGCGCTGCATCTGGGGCCGCTGCTCAGCGACGCCGAACGCCAAGAGCTGACCTGCGACGCCACCTGCGAGGTGTGGTTCGAACGTGACGGGGAGCCCATCGGCGCCGGCCGAACGACCCGCACAATCAACCGGCGGCTGCGCCGCGCGCTCGAACACCGCCACCCCACCTGCGCGGTGCCCGGCTGCGGGGCGACCCGCGGTCTGCACGCGCACCACCTCCGGCACTGGGAAGACGGCGGCCCCACCGAGTTGAACAACCTGGTCCTGCTCTGCCCCTACCACCACCGACTACACCACCGCGGCGGGATCACCATCACCGGACCCGCCACCGCGCTGAGCGTCACCGACAGCGACGGCCGTCCCCTCAACCCGGGATCACTCGCCCGCCCACCCACCCAACCCCCGCCCGCCGTCAAGCCCTGCCCCGGGCCCACCGGCGAACGCGCCCAATGGTGGTGGTACCAACCCTTCCAACCCCAACCACCACCAACCCCTAACTAGGCCCGCACACCTAGCCGCTGTTGCGCAACGCGCTGGACAACCCGTTCATCGTGAGCAGGATGCCACGCTGCACCAACTCATCCTCATCACCGGAGCGGAACCGGCGCAGCAACTCCACCTGAAGATGGTTCAGCGGCTCGAGGTAGGGGAAGCGGTTGAACACGGAACGGGCCAGCGCCGCGTTGTCGGCCAGTAGATCGTCGTGACCGGTGATGAGTTTATGCATCGCGATGGTGCGCTGGTGTTCGTCCACAATTTTGCCAAACACCCTGTCCCGCAGCGCTTCATCGGGCACCAGCTCGGCGTAGCGGGCGGCCAGGCCGAGGTCGCTCTTGGCCAGCACCTGCGCCATGTTCGACAACACGCTGCGGAAGAACGGCCACCGCTCGTAGAGGTCGTGCAGGATTTCCACCCGCTCGCTTTCGCTTTCGGGCCCCGCCGCGATCCACTGCTCGAACGCCGATCCGGTGCCATACCAGCCGGGGAGCATCACCCGCGACTGGCTCCACGCCAGCACCCACGGGATCGCGCGCAGGTCGGAGATCGACTCGGTGGGCTTGCGTGAGCTCGGCCGGCTGCCGATGTTGAGCGATCCGATCTCGCTGACCGGGGTGGACGCCTTGAAGTACTCGACGAAACCCGGTGTGTCGTGCACCAAGTCGGAGTAGGCGCGGCGCGCCAGCGCCGCCACCTCGTCGAGCACGGCGTAGGCGGGCTCGGCCGTGTCGCCGAGGCCTTCCACGTCCAGCAGCGTCGACTCCAGGGTGGCGGCCACCAGGCTTTCCAAGTTTCTTTGCGCCAGTTGCGGTTCGGCGTATTTAGCCGCGATCACCTCGCCCTGTTCGGTGAGCCGCAGCGAGCCGTTCACGGCTCCGGGTGGTTGCGCCAGGATGGCCTGGTAGCTGGGGCCGCCCCCGCGGCCCACCGTGCCGCCGCGACCGTGGAAGAGCCGCAACCTGATTCCGGTTTTGCGGGCCACCTCGACGAGCGCCAGTTCGGCCCGATAGACCGCCCAGTTGGCGGTCAGGTAGCCGCCGTCCTTGTTGGAGTCGGAGTAGCCCAGCATCACTTCCTGGGATTCGCCGCGTGCGGCGACCAGCGCCCGGTACAGCGGCAGTTCGAGCATCGCCTGCAGGATCTCGGCTCCGTTGTGCAGGTCGTCGATCGTCTCGAACAGCGGCGAGATGCCCACCGGGCAGTACGGTTCCGGGCTTGAAACATCCAGCAGACCAACCTCTTTCAGCAGGATGGCCGCTTCCAGCACGTCCGACACGGACTGGCACATGGAGATGACGTAGTTGGGCACCGCGGCGGGGCCGTAGCGCTTGACCGCAAAGGCCGCGGCCTCGACGACACCCAGCTCCTTGCGGGCCAGCTCGGACAGCGTCGCACGCTCGGCGAGCAGCGGCCGACGGGTGCCCAGTTCGGCCACCAGCACCTCGACCCGCTCGTCCTCGGGCAGCGACGCGTAGTCCGGGTGCACACCGGCCCACGCCAGCAGCTCGCTGATCACCTCCTCGTGCACGTCGGAGTTCTGCCGCATGTCCAACCCGGACAGGTGAAACCCGAAGACCCCGACGCCTTCTCGCAATTGAGCCAGCCGATGGTCGGCGAGCAGCGCGCCACCGTTCGTGCGCAGCGAGGCGTCGATGGCGTCGAGATCGGCACGGAGTTCGGCCGGTGTGTCATAGGGCGGCAGGCCAAGGTCGAGCTCGAACTGCGGTTGCTCGTCCAGGATCTGAGCCGCGGTCGCGGTGAGGCGGGCACGGATGGCGCGCAACGCGCGCCGGTACGGCTCATCGAGGTGGGCCTCGTCGGGGCAGGTGTCGGCCAGCTCGGTCACCTCGGCGGTGACGGTGACCAGCCGCGCCGACATCGACAGCTCCTGCTCCAGGTCGGTGAGATCGGCCAGGTAGCGCGCGAGCGCCGTGAATGCTGCACTGCCCGTGGCCAACCGGACGATGTCGGCGGTGACGTTGGGATTCCCGTCGCGGTCGCCGCCGATCCACGAGCCGGGCCGCACGATGGGCTCGTTCAGAAGTTCCGCGTCGGGCCAGCGGGCCCGCAACGCGTGCCGAACCTCGGCGTTGACCTGGGGAATCACCTCGAACAGCGCGGCCGCGTAGTAGCGCAGCCCGACGGCGATCTCGTCGGAGATCTTCAGCCGGGACAACCGGATCAGCGCCGTCTGCCACAACGTCAACACCTGGCGGCGCAGCTCCAACTCGATGCTGCGGCCGTCGTCGGTTTCGCTGTGCCCCTCGGCGCGTATGCGCATCAGCTGAGTGATCCGGTGCTGGGTGACGAAGACCGTGCGCCGCCGGGTTTCGGTGGGGTGGGCGGTGATGACCGGGGAAATCAGGGCGCCCGCCAGCGCGTCGGCCACGGTGTCCGAATCCAGTTCCGCCAGATCGAGTTTGGCGTAGGTGGCGGCCAGGCTGCTGTCCTGTGGCGGCTCGCCGGCCCCGACGTGAATATTGCGGCGGCGTTCCCGATGGATGTCTTCGGCGACGTTGGCCAGCAGTGCGAAGTGGCTGAACGCCCGGATGACAGGGACCGCCAGGTGGATGTCGATCCCGTCGAACATGGCCGACATCTCGGCCCGGTCGATCTCGGAGCGCCGCACCTGAAACGCCCCCACCCGAGCCCGCTCGACAAGGTCGAACACCTCGTCGCCGTTCTGCTCGCGCACCGTGTCGCCGAGGATGGTGCCCAGCAGCCTGATGTCCGCGCGCATCGGCTCGGTCGCCTTGCGGCCGACCTGGGTCCGCTGAACGGCACCGATCGGTTCCAGTGCGGGGTCGGTTACCTCAACCATGGATTCCAGTATCGGCGCGGATCGCGTGGCCCGCCCGCCGAGAGGTCAGGAGGTCGACGTGATGAACGTCATCGGTATTTGATGAGCAGCGCCACGCCGATGATGCTGACCAGCCAGATGCCGGTGAGGAACAGCGTCAAGCGGTCGAGGTTCTTCTCCACCACGGTCGAGCCGGACAGGCTTGACTGCACGCCGCCGCCGAACAGCGTCGACAGGCCGCCGCCCTTGGCCCGGTGCAGCAGCACCAACAGCACCACCAGGATGCTGGTGACGACCAGGGTGATCTGCAGGCCTAATTGCATGACGTGCAGTTTACCGGCAGCGGCGCGGCATCAGGGCAGCGGCCCACCGGCGGCGATGGCCGCCAGCGTGGCGAACTGCTCGCCTTCCAGCGACGCTCCCCCGACCAGGCCGCCGTCGACGTCGTCCTGGGCGACGATCTCGCCCACGTTTTTCGCGTTCACCGAGCCGCCGTAGAGCACCCGCACGGTGTCGGCGATCTGGGGTGACGCGAGCGCGCCCAGTTCCTTGCGGATCGCGGCGCACACCTCCTGGGCGTCCGACGCGCTGGCGACCCGTCCGGTGCCGATCGCCCACACCGGCTCATAGGCGATGACGACCTTGCCGATCTGTTCGGCCGACAGGCCGGCCAGCGACCCGCGCAGCTGCTTCTCACAGTGGTCGACGTGTTCGCCGGCCTCGCGGACGTCCAGGTGCTCGCCGATGCAGACGATGGGGGTCAGCTCGTTTTTGAGCGCCGCGGCGGCCTTGGCGGCAACCAGTTCGTCGCCCTCGCTGTGGTAGGTACGCCGCTCGGAGTGCCCGACGACGACGAAGCTGCAGCCCAGCTTCGACAGGAACGCGCCGCTGATGTCACCGGTGTAGGCGCCTGACTCGTGCTGGGACAGGTCCTGGGCGCCGTAGGTCAGCCGCAGCTTGTCGCCGTCGACCAGGGTTTGCACGCTGCGCAGGTTGGTGAACGGCGGCAGGACCGTGACGTCGACCTTGTCGTAATACTTGTCGGGCAACGCGAACGCGATCTTCTGCACCAGCGCGATCGCCTCGAAGTGGTTGAGGTTCATCTTCCAGTTGCCGGCGATCAGCGGTTTGCGGCTCACGCGTCTCCCTCACTCGGTTGCGCGCTGCCCAGTATTTCGATGCCCGGCAGCGCCTTGCCCTCAAGGTATTCCAGCGATGCCCCGCCGCCGGTCGAGATGTGCGAGAACGCATCCTCCGGGATCTTCAGCGCGCGGACCGCGGCGGCGGAATCGCCACCACCGACCACGCTGAACGCGCCCTTAGCGGTGGCCGCGACGATCGACTCGGCGATACCTCGGGTGCCGGTCGCGTAGGCCGGAAACTCGAACACGCCCATCGGGCCGTTCCAGAAGATGGTCCTGGCGTTGGACAGCAACGCGGCGAACCGCTTGATCGAACCCGGGCCGATGTCCAGACCCATCAGGTCTTCGGGAATCGCGTTGGCGGCCACGAACTGTGGCGGCGAATCGGCGGCGAAGCTTTCGGTCACCACGATGTCGCCGGGCAGCCGCAACACGTCGGAGTACGTGTCCAGCAGGTTGCGGCAGGTGTCGATCATCTCTTCTTCGAGCAGCGACTTGCCCACCGAATAGCCCTGCGCGGCAAGAAATGTGAAGCACATGCCGCCGCCGATGACGATGCTGTCGGCCTTGGTCGCCAAAGATTCGATCACCCCGAGCTTGTCGGACACCTTGGATCCGCCGAGCACGACGGCGTAGGGCCGCTCGGTGGAGCTGGTCAACTGCTCGAGCACTCGGATCTCGTCGGCGACCAACGTGCCCGCGTAGTGCGGCAGCAGGGTGGCGACGTCGTACACCGAGGCCTGTTTGCGGTGCACCACGCCGAAGCCGTCGGAGACGAAAGCGCCTCCGGGCGAAACCAATTCGGCGAGCTGGCGCGCCAGCGCGAGCCGCTCGCCGTCGTCCTTGCTGGTTTCGCGCTTGTCGAAGCGGATGTTTTCCAGCAACAGCACGTCGCCGTCGGTGAGCCCCTCGGCGCGGGCCAGCGCGTCGGTGCCGACGACATCACCGGCGAGCTGAACGTGTTGTCCCAGTTGCTCACTCAGCGCGGCGGCGACCGGCGCCAGCGAGTACTTCGGGTCGGGACCGTCCTTGGGCCGGCCCAGGTGGGCGGTGACCACCAGCTTGGCCCCGGCGTCCAGCAGCGCCTTCAGCGTGGGCACCGACGCGGTGATTCGACCGGAGTCGGTGATCTTGCCCGTGTCGTCCAGCGGGACGTTGAGGTCGGAACGCACCAGTACCGCTCGCCCCGAGACACCAACCGCGAGAAGGTCTTTGAGGTCCGGAATGCTCACGGTTTACAGCGACTTGCCGACCAGCGCGACCAGGTCAACGAGGCGGTTGGAGTAGCCCCATTCGTTGTCGTACCAGGAAACCACCTTGGCCTGGTTGTCGATCACCTTGGTCAGGCCCGAGTCGAAGATCGAACTGTGCGGGTCGGTGACGATGTCGCTGGAGACGATCGGCGCGTCGTAGTACTTCAGGATGCCCTTCATCGGGCCTTCGGCGGCGGCCTTCATCGCGGCGTTGATCTGCTCGGCGGTGGCGGACTTGGACAGCTCGGCGGTCAGGTCGGTGACCGAGCCGGTGGGGATCGGCACCCGCAGCGCGTAGCCGTCGAGCTTGCCCTTCAGTTCGGGCAGCACCAGGCCGATGGCCTTGGCCGCGCCGGTGGAGGTCGGCACGATGTTCAGCGCGGCGGCGCGGGCGCGGCGCAGGTCCTTGTGCGGGCCGTCCTGCAGGTTCTGGTCCTGGGTGTAGGCGTGGATGGTGGTCATCAGGCCCTTGACGATGCCGAACTCGTCGTTGAGGACCTTGGCGATCGGTCCGAGGCAGTTCGTGGTGCACGACGCGTTGGAGATGATGTTCTGGCTGCCGTCGTACTTGTCGTCGTTGACGCCCAGCACGATGGTGATGTCCTCGTCGGTGGCGGGCGCTGAGATGATCACCTTCTTGGCGCCGGCGTCCAGGTGGCCTTTTGCCTTGGCGGCGTTGGTGAAGATCCCGGTGGATTCGACGACGACGTCGACGCCCAGGTCGCCCCACGGCAGCGCGGCCGGGCCCTCCTTGACCTCGAGCGCCTTGATCTTGTGGTCGCCGACGACGATGGTGTCCTCGCCCTCCAGGCTGACGTCGAAGGGCAGCCGGCCCAGGATCGAGTCGAATTTCAGCAGGTGCGCCAGGCTTGCGTTGTCGGTCAGGTCGTTGGCCGCGACCACCTCGATGTCGGTGTCGGTGCCTGCCGCCTGCTGAGCCAGCAAGGCCCGGTAGAAGTTGCGGCCGATGCGACCGAAGCCGTTGATTCCTACCCGGACCGTCACTGCGCTCTCCCTCGTTCCTTCTGGGGTTGTCTGCCGCTTGGCTGATGAACTGCTCGTGGTCAGCCTAGTTCAGTAACAATCCGGCGTCGCCCGGTCATCGCGTCAGCGCGCGAAGGTAACCAATTTCACCCGAAAAGGCCTGATAAGGCAGTCGGGCGGCGGGGCCTGAAATGGTTGAAGGGCATCGATGGATGTTCTGTGACTACCCGCCGATGCCCTTCTAGTTAGACAGGTTAAATGACGAGTCGGTATCGGATGGCCGATTCGGGGCACGCTCGTGTTGTGAGTTAGACCACGTCCGCGGCGGCTGGCCGCACGGTCACCGGTGCATGTCTGGTTTGTATCGGTTCTATAAGCGCCGAAATGTCACGCGTGTAATACCGGCGCCCGTACCTACATTCAACTCGACTGCGGTACGGCCATACGGTTCTGCCGCCCACTTGATTAGGAGTCGACGTGATGACGGCCTTTGAGCGGTTCACCATCAAAGTGGTCGGCATCGCTGGGTTGTGCGGCGCCGCCATCGCGTTGAGCCCGGATGCGGCGGCAGCCCCGCCGATCAAGACCGGCGGCGCCTACGCGTGCGTCCAGGGCATGTCGGGTGAGGTTGGAGCGCCGGCTGCCGGAGGCCCCGGGGCCGCCGGAGCGGCAGGCGCGGGTGGCGCGGCGGCCGCCGGAGGCCCGGCGATCGCGGGCGCCCCGGCCGCCGGAGGACCGGCACCGGCCGCCAGCGGCGGCCCGGCGGCGACGTGCCGCTGTGCCACCACCTCCGGTGCCGGTGGACCCGCGGGCGCGGGCGGACCCGGCGGCGCAGGCGGGCCGGGTGGCCCGGGCGGACCCGGTGGACCCGGTGGACCCGGTGGGCCTGCGAGCCCCGGCGGACCGACGACCGTTGGCGAGGTGTGCACGGCTGCCGCGCCAGTCACCCCGATGGCCGCCGCTCCGGTGGTGGCTCCCGGGCCTGTCGGGGCGGTTGGGGCTGGCGCTCCCGTGATTGCGCTCGGACCCCCGGTGCCCGCCGGTGCGGCGGTTCCGGTCGGCGCCCCGGTGCCGGTCGGCGCACCCATCCCCGTCGGAGCACCCATCCCGATCGGCGCACCCATCCCCATCGGAGCTCCCATCCCGATCGGCGCACCCATCCCCATCGGAGCGCCCATCCCGATCGGCGCACCCATCCCCATCGGCGCACCCCTCCCCATCGGGGCGCCCATCCCGGTCGCTGCCGCAGTACCCGTCGGTGCCCCGGTGCCGGTGGTGCCGGTTGGCGCTCCGCTGATCGCGCTCGGGCCGGCGGGCGCGCCGGTGCTGGCCGGTGCAGGCGCGGGCGCCGCTCCGGTCGGCGCTCCGATCATCGACATGTCCGGCACCACCGGCGGGATCGGTGGAGCCGGCAAGGGCACGCCGACCGGTCCCCCGCCCCCCGGGGCGCCGGTCCCCGGGCAACCGGTCGCGCCCGGCCCGTCACGCTGACCTCAGCGTCGCCGGTCTAGCCGGCGCAACGCCGCTACCGCGGCGTGATAGCCGCACAACCCGTGCGCGCCGCCGCCCGGCGGCGTCGAGTGCGAACACAGGTAGACGCCCGGCACCCCGGTCGCATACGGGTTCACCGCCACCCGGGGCCGGAAAAGAACCTGCAGCCCGTCGTTGGCCCCGCCGACGATGTCGCCACCGATGTAGTTGGCGTTGTAAGCCTCGAGTTCGGCGGTGCCCTTGCTCACGGTCGCGATGACGCGGTCGCGAAATCCCGGGGCGAACCGTTCAATCTGGCCGACGACGGCGGCGGTGGCGTCGCCGTCGTAGCCGAACGGCACGTGTGCGTAGGACCAGATGGGGTTGATGTTGCCGGCCGAACGGGACGGGTCGGCCAGGTACTGCTGGCCGACCAGCATGAACGGCCGTCGTACCATTTTGCCTTGTGCGCGTTGGTGTTCGGTGTCCGCGATTTCGGCGAACGTCCCACCGAGATGGACCGTGCCCGCGCGGGCGCAGGCGGGGTTTGTCCAGGGAATGTCGCCTTCGATCGCGAAGTCGACCTTGAACGCCGACGATCCCTGACGGAAGCGCTGATAGGAGCGTTTGATCCGACCGGGCATCAGATCGCCGTAGATCGACAACGCCGCCGCCGGGCTGAGATCGAGCATGACGATGTCGGCGTCGGGTATGTCGCGGCGGCTGGTGACGGTGATGCCGGTGGCGACGCCGCCGCCATGCGCCTTGAGCGCGGCGGCCAGTGCCCGGGTGATGGCTCCGGATCCGCCTTCGGCGACCGGCCACCCGTAGCGGTGCCCGCTGGCCAAGAACATCAGGCCCAGCCCCGCGGTGAGCGGCCGGTCCAGCCGGGTGAACATGTGCGCGGACGCGCCACCGAACAACGCGCGGGCCTGCTCGGTGCGAAACCAGCGGGCCATCACCGTGGCCGGCAGTGCGCCACGCGGCCCGAACGCTGCCATCCGGATCGGGTGGCGGGGAACGTTGAGCATCGGACGCAGGAAGTCGTGGGCCAGCTGATCGAATCCGGCCGCGAGATCGCCGACTGCGCGCCGCCACCGGGTTTCGTCGGGGCCCATGCCTGCCGCCGTCGCCTCGATCGACTGATACAGCACGCCGGCGCTGCCGTCATCGAGCGGATGGGCGCAGTCGATCTCCGGCCACTTCCACACCAGGCCGTAACGCTGCGGATCGATCTCCTTCCAGAACGGCGATCCGACGGCGAACGGATGGGCCGCCGAACAGTGGTCGTGGACGAGCCCGGGCACCGTCAGCTCACCCGAACGTGCTCCCCCGCCGATCGTGTCGCGCGCCTCCAGCACCTGGACGTCGACGCCGTGCCGGGCGAGGTGGACCGCCGCGGCGAGGCCGTTCGGCCCCGCGCCGACGACGACCGCGTTCGTCATGCAGGCGCGGTCACATGCACGGGGAACTCGTCGCCCGGTTCGGGCCACGGCTGGCGCGCCAGCATGTCCTCGACGAGGACGTAGCCCGCCTCGATCAAGCCGGTCTTGGCGTCGAGAATGCGATACCACTGTCGTTGCGTGTGGATCGGTTGGCCTTCGAGCACGATGACGCGCACGTCGCCGTCCTCGAAGTGGCAGCGCCGTTGCACCGCTTCCAGCAGCTGCTCGTTGTGCAGATGGCCTTCGCCGAAGTTCCAGCCGACCAGGGGCCCGGCGACGATCTCCCCCTCGCGCACGCTGTAGTCGGCCTCGTCGGCGATCGCGCGGGGCAACAACCCGTTGAGCGCCCGGCCGTGGACGTGCATCACGCGGAACGCCGCCACCTTGTCGGACAACACCTCGGCGGTCGCCGCGCCGTAAAGCTTGGCCAGCTGATTGTGAACTAGCGCAGAGCTTTTCACCACATCGGCTTCCAGCTTGTCTTCGGCGCCCGCGCGAAAGCACCACAGGCTCGTGGCCCAGTTCCCGGCGTAGTAGCGCATCGCCGGCAGGAACGAAATCTTCTCGGGGAAAAGGTTTCCCACGACCACGACGGCAACCGCGACGAGCAAGAGCGCCAGCAGCAGCGGTGACCGAAGGTCGATGGCGCGGACCGCGCCGTAGTGCCCGAACAGATAGAACAGCGAGAAGATGAAAAAGACGTTCCACTCCAACGGAACTCCCATCGGGAGGTTGGAGATGATGTTCAGGTGAAACAGCACCATGAACCCGATGAGAAACCAGCGCCACGGTTGATCGCCGGCGACGAAGACCAGCACCGTGGGCACCACGAATTCCGCCGTGGTGCCGCCGACGTGGGCCATCAGCTTCGGCAATATTGACGGGCGCAGGTCGTTGACGGAGTCCACGTACAGCAGGCGCTTGATCGGATTGAACAGCCGCGGGCGCAGCAGCGCGTTGTTACTCGTCATCACCGCCACGACGTACGGGAAATGATGGTTGAGCTTGGACGTCGCGGCACCCCACCACAGGCACAGCATGATGATCTTGAAGGCCGCGACCTGGTCGGGGATGAACGGGAAGAAGAACACGATCAGCTTCAGCCAGTAGTGCTCGCCGCGGGCGGCCAAGAAGATTGTCTTGTCGCGCAAGCCCAACAGCACCAGGGCGACGATCGTCGGGAGGACCAGGACGGGGTCGATCAGGCCGACGTCCCCCGCGGCGGTGACGGGTCCGCCGTGCCCGGGCGACACCAGCGCCCACACCCCGCTGATCAAGACGACGGCGTAGAGGGCGACGTCGACCAGAGTGCGGGAATCACCGCGGGTGAGCGGCACCTTGTCGCCCCACGCCGGGAGCCGAATTGTGTTGGGCCGCAACCAATACAAGAACCCCCCGACCGGCGGCAGGAACCGGCCCGTCAACGGCCCCGATCCGCAGCCGAAGCCGGTGACCTCGAACAGCAGCGTGAAGACGATGAACTTCTGGTACACGATCGGCTGCGTCCACCACTCGGCGATGTGGCTCAGCCCGCCCAGGCCGGGAGTGAGCGAGATGATGGCCGCGGGGGCGGCGACGTAGAGCGCGATCTTGATCAGATACAGCAGGTACACCGCATACGGCGTCCCGAACCCGTGCTCGGCCCAGTGCTGGGTGACGATCTTCAGTCGCGTCGCCCGGGGCAACGTCGGCCAGGTGTCGGGATCGACGTCTGGAAGCTCGGGTGACATGAATCCCATGGCGGCCTCGTTTCCAGATTCTTGGTGCGAATACCGGTTGGCCGATTCAATGTATCTCGTCCCGAGAAGCGGGCCGACGAAAAATACTGCGGCAGGGTCGGTTCCCTGCCGAAGGATTACCGCACCCGGAACCGCTGCTGCAGGTTGTCGATCAGGTCCGCGACCGTGCGGCGGTCCTGCTCTTCGATCGATGTCAGCTGCCGATAACGACGGACGTCTTCGGACTTGCCGCGGGCTTCCGCCGCCGCAATCGACTTTTGATGGCCGTCAATCCGCTGCTCGATCCGGTGCCGACTCTGGTGAAGCAGGCGCAAAAAGTACTCCGCCTGACGGTCGTCGGCCGTGACCGGCGCGGCCGCACTCACCGAGGAGATCGACTTCCCTTGCGGCACATGCACCGACCGGGGGCGCGGCGTGCCCGGGTGGGGCGGACGAAACGTCCGGACGTCAGTCGGCGCGGAAGTCATTTCGCACCTTTCAGGGGGAGTCCGATGCTCGGCGCGAGAACGATAGCGCATCTCACCGACGTGAGGAAACTGCGCCCACACTGACTTTCAAAAAGACTTACCGCAGCCCTCAACCAGCAAACATGAGTGACTTCACGTTGCCCGTGCAACCAGGGCAAGACGAGGCTGCATGTAGCCGCAGCAATGCCGAAACCCCGGTCTTCCAGCGTAATTGACGCCCATGTCGATTTGCCTGAAAAGCTACCCACGATCGGCGGGCCCGATTATCATCACCGACCATGAAACGCTGCGTAAGCGTCGCCTCGAAGGCGTTCACCGCGGCGTTCACCGCGGGGGTCACCGCGATATCCCAGGTCGCGGCCGTCGCACACGCGGACCCGGCCGCCCCCGAACCCGGCGTCGCGTGCGGCGGCTCGGCCGGGGTGATGGACGGCGTGCAGACGTTTTCACCGCAACACGAAGTCCTGGAGTGCGTCAAAGGCTCTCCGATGTACGTGTGGCAGCACCTCGACGACATTCGGCGGCCCGCGGTGGCCTGGTTCACCTACGGGCCGGCCGCGACGTTGAACAGGACCGACGTCATCGAGGGCACCAGGTGGACCGGCTTCGAACGGGGAGCCAATTGCACCGAGGAACAAACGCACGTCGCCGGAGGGGCGCCGGCGACCCAGGCCGCCAACGGCGACGACACCCTGGACTTCACCGTGGTCCCCGACATGGCCACCATGACGCTGCACGGCGTCTGCATCTGGCGCGAGGACGACTAGCAAACGGCGGTCCGAACGCGCTCGCTACCATCGAACACGTCCACGCGGCACCAGGGTGCGCCCAAAGCCGCCGGGAAGCCGTTAGGGAGCCTCAGTGAGCGAAGTGACCGGCAGCGACAACCAGGCCAGCCACGAGGGCGATGATGGCGATGATATGGACAAATTCGATCCCGGCCTGACCCAGCGCATGATCGGCGTGATGCGTCCGGTCTTGAAGACGTACTTCCGGTCCGAGGTGCGGGGCCTGGATTCCTTTCCGGCCGGCGGTGCGCTGGTGGTCGGCAACCACTCCGGCGGCATGTTCCCCATGGACGTCCCGATCTTCAGCGTCGACTTCTACGACAAGTTCGGCTACGACCGGCCGGTCTACACGCTGAGCCACGACATCCTGTTCATGGGCCCGACGGGTCCGTTCTTCCGGCGCACCGGTTACATCCGGGCGAACCGGGAGAACGCGGCCAAGGCCCTGCGCTCCGGTGGCGTGGTGGTCGTCTTTCCCGGCGGCGACTACGACGCTTACCGGCCTACGTTGTCGGAGAACGTGATCGACTTCAACGGCCGCAAGGGATACGTCAGGACCGCGATCGACGCGGGCGTGCCCATCGTGCCCGCGGTGTCCATCGGCGGGCAGGAGACGCAGCTCTACCTGTCCCGGGGCACCTGGCTGGCGCAGCGCCTGGGCCTAAAACGCCTGCTGCGCAGCGACATCCTGCCGCTGTCGTTCGGCTTTCCGTTCGGCTTCAGCGCCGCGGTTCCGCCCAATCTGCCGCTGCCCACCAAGATCGTGACGCAGGTGCTCGAGCCGATCGACATCACCGCGCAATTCGGTGAGGACCCGGACGTCGACGAGG
This sequence comes from uncultured Actinomycetota bacterium, assembly GCA_963758775.1. Lineage (GTDB taxonomy): Bacteria > Actinomycetota > Actinomycetes > Mycobacteriales > Mycobacteriaceae > Mycobacterium. Next base: position 106,881 of record CAVWWU010000002.1, on the reverse strand, counting down.
TCGACGACCACGTCCGGTCGGTGATGCAGGAGAGCCTCAAGGACCTCGCCGGCAAGCGACGTTTCCCAATCCTCGGCTGAGACATGGCATCTCGCGTAGAACAGACCCTCGGCATCATGTCGACGCTGCGGCGCGCCGGAATGATCGCGCCGATGCGGCCCGACCGCTACCTGAAGATGGCGGCGGCGATGCGTCGCGAAGGCATGGGCATGACGGTGGGTTTCGCCAGTGCGGCGCAACGCTGCCCGGATCGCCCCGGCCTGATCGACGAGCTGGGCACGCTGACGTGGCGCGAGCTCGACGAGCGGGTCAACGCGTTGGCCGCGGCGCTACAGCAGCTGCCATCGGGTCGGCCGAAGGTGATCGGCGTAATGTGCCGCAACCACCGCGGTTTCGTCGAGTCGGTGGTGGCAGCCAGCCGAATCGGGTCCGACGTCGTCTTGCTCAACACGTCGTTCGCCGGCCCGGCGATGGCCGACGTGGTCAACCGCGAAGGCGTCGAGGCCGTCATCTACGACGAGGAATTCACCGCGACGGTGGACCGCGCGCTGGCCGATAAGCCGGACGCCACCCGCATCCTGGCCTGGACAGACACCGATCACCAGCTCACGGTCGAAAAGCTCATCGCCGGCCACGCCGGCCGGCAGCCGGAGCGCGGCGGCGCCGCGACCGCCAAAGGCCGGATGATCCTGCTCACCTCCGGCACCACCGGTTCACCCAAGGGCGCCAAGCAATCCGGTGGTGGCGCCGGCATCGGCACGCTGAAGGCGATCCTGGACCGCACGCCGTGGCGCGCCGAAGAGCCAATCGTGATCGTCGCGCCGATGTTCCACGCCTGGGGCTTTTCCCAGTTGATCTTCGCCGCCTCGATGGCCTGCACCGTCATCACGCGGCGCAAATTCGATCCGGAGGCCACCCTGGAGCTCATTGATCGCCACCAGGCCACGGGCCTTGCCGTCGTCCCGGTGATGTTCGACCGGATCATGGACCTGCCGGCCGAGGTCCGAAACCGTTACAGCGCACGCTCATTGCGCTTCGCGGCGGCCTCCGGCTCGCGGATGCGGCCCGACGTCGTCATCGCGTTCATGGACCAGTTCGGCGACGTCATCTACAACAACTACAACGCCACCGAGGCGGGTATGATCGCCACCGCCACGCCACAGGATCTGCGCGCCGCGCCCGACACCGCGGGCCGGCCCGCGGGCGGCACCGAGATCCACATCCTGGACCCGGAATTCAACGAGCTACCCACCGGCGAGGTCGGCAGCATCTACGTGCGCAACGACACGCAGTTCGACGGGTACACCTCGGGCGCTACCAAGGATTTTCACGCCGGCTACATGTCCTCCGGCGACGTCGGCTACCTCGACGAGGCCGGGCGGCTGTTCGTGGTCGGCCGCGACGACGAGATGATCGTCTCGGGCGGAGAGAACGTCTACCCCATCGAGGTGGAGAAGACGCTGGCGACGCACCCCGAGGTGGCCGAGGCCGCGGTGATCGGCGTGGACGACGAGCAGTACGGCCAGCGACTGGCGGCGTTCGTCGTGCTCGAGCCCGGCGGGTCGGCCACGCCCGACGCCCTCAAACAGCATGTCCGCGACAACCTGGCCAACTACAAAGTGCCCCGGGAGCTTTCGGTGCTCGACGAGCTGCCCCGCGGCAGCACCGGCAAGGTGCTGCGCAACGAACTCAAGGCCAAGGTCACCGGCTGATGCGGATGGATCGTTTACAGCCTTTGTCGCGACAGTTGCTGCGACAGTTGCGCAAGCCCCGCCCGCTGACGCAGGCCGCCCTCGAGCTCCTCAACGCGGTCAACGGATTACACCCGATCAGCCGTAACCCCTACATCAGCGTGTACGAGTTCTGGTCCGGGTGGCCGACGTCGGAAGTACCCCAGCTTTACCTCGCCGCCTCGGTGCTGGACGCGCTGCGCCGCGGCCGCCGCGGCGATTTCGCCGGGCCGAAGGGCAAGGCGGCACTGGCTTTAACGGCCGCGGCGTGGGCGATCCTGGGCGCAATCCGGTACCTCGGTGCGACCACCCCGGGCCCGATCCTGGAAGCCGGGCTGACCGACGAGCTCGGGACCGAGTACGCCGACGAGCTGACCAAGCTGCCCAGCCAGCCGACCCGCAGCGGCCGGCGCAGTCTGCCGATGCGCACCTATATGTCACGCCGGCTCTACGTCGACAAGACAAACGTCGTGTCCTACGGCCCGCACCGGCGCGCCAACCGGGCCGACATCTGGCGCCGGCGCGACCTGCCGCACGACGGCAAGGCGCCGGTGCTGCTGCAGGTGCCCGGCGGCGCATGGGTGATCGGAATGCGTCGCCCGCAGGCGTACCCGCTGATGAGTCACCTGGCCGCGCGCGGCTGGGTGTGCGTGTCGATCGGATATCGGGTTTCCCCGCTGCACACCTGGCCCGATCACATCGTCGACGTCAAGCGCGCTTTGGCCTGGGTGAAGGAGAACATCGAGAACTACGGCGGCGACCCCAACTTCGTCGCGATCACCGGCGGGTCCGCGGGCGGCCACCTTTCGGCGTTGGCGGCCCTGACCCCCAACGACCCCAAATTCCAGCCCGGCTTCGAAGACGCCGACACCTCGGTGGTGGCCGCCGTTCCGATGTACGGACACTACGACTGGTTCTCCACCGAGGGCCCGGGCCGTCGGCAGTTCGTCAGGCTGCTCCAAATGTTCGTGGTGAAGCGGAGGTTGAGCAAGCACCCGGACATCTACGTCGATGCTTCGCCGATCCGTCAGGTCAGTGCCGACGCTCCGCCGTTCTTCGTGCTGCACGGCCAGGACGACTCGCTCATCCCGGTGGTGGAGGGGCAGAACTTCGCCCGAGAACTGCGGGCGGTATCCAAATCACCGGTTGCCTACGCCGAATTGCCCTACGCCCAGCATGCTTTCGACATCTTCGACTCGCCGCGGGCGCACAAGGTCGCCGAAGCGGTCGCCCGTTTTCTGTCGTGGGTCTACGTCACGAATCCGCCGACTCGATGAGTCCGGCGGCGATCTCGAGTTCCGTCAGCGCAGGTTCGATGGCGCGCGCCATGACGTCGATGTCGTTGGCGACTTCGGGTGTGGTGACAAAGCCGAAGTCCAGGTTCTTCTCGTAGGAGAAGCAGGTGATGTTCAGCGCGATGTCCATCACCGGGGGGCCCAGCGGCACCAGCGACTCGAGCTTGGCGCCGGCCATGTACAGGGGCAGGGACGGGCCGGGAACATTGGACACGACCAGGTTGAGCGGGGCCAGGTTCCGAGACAGGCCCGAAACCGTGTAGGCGCGCGCGGCCAGCTGCAGCAGCCCGGGCGGTGTGGTCTCGGTCAGCCCCATGATCTGGTGCGCCGAGAGCGCCTTGGCCATGCCCTTGGCGCTCTGCGTGCTTTCGTGGATGGCCTTGATCCGCTCGGCGGGATCTTCGATATCGGTGGCCAGCGACGCGGTCATCGAGCTGATCTTGTTGCCGACGTCGCCCTGGCTCTCGTCGGTGCGCGTCGACACCGGGATCTGCGCGATGAGCGGCTTGACCGGCAGCTCGTCGTGCTTGAGCAGGTACTCGCGGGCGGCGCCGGCCACCAGCGCCAGCACCACGTCGTTCAGCTTGACGCCGAAGGCGTCCTTGACCGCCTTGACCCGGTCCAGTTCGACCCGGCAGCCGGTGATCCGGCGGTGCGGCGAGACCGGCGCGTTGAACCTCGTCTTGGGTGCCTCGAAGTAGCCCGGCGGCTTGCTGCTGACGCCCAGCGCCGCGATCTGTTGACGCACCGTCTGTTCCACCAGCCGGGTGATCCGGAACGGGGTCTTGACGACGACGTTGAAGAGCGCCCCCAGCGCCCGGCGCTCGAGGCCCGGCAGCTGGAAGCCCACCAGCGATCCCACCGTGTGCTCCTGCGGCGGACGCGGTTCGGGCGTGACGTCCAACATGATCTCGGCCAACCCGGCGCCCGACACCCCGTCGACGATGGCGTGGTGCATCTTGGTCAGCGTCGCGATCCGGTTGCCCTTGACGCCCTCGATCACCCACAGCTCCCACAGCGGTCGCGAGCGGTCCAGCTTGTAGGACATCAGCCGGCCCACCAGCTCGTCGACCTCTTTCCGCCCGCCCGGCGCGGGAACGGCGATGCGGCGCATGTGGAAGTCGATGTCGAGTTCTTCGTCCTCGACGAACCAGGGCCGGTCCAGGCCGAGCGGGGCGCCGGTGACGCGCCAGCGCAGCTGCGGCAGCTCGGGCAACCGGTCGACCATGATTTCGCGAAGCCGCTGGAAGCTGTATTCGGGGGCATCGGTGAGATCGCAGATCGCCAGCGCGCCGACATGCATATGCCAGCCCCTGGTTTCGGCCATCCAAAACGCCGCGTCGACACTCGAAAGCCGCTTCATGCCAGAAACCGTAGCCCCTTCCCCCCAAACTCACGCCACTTTTTGGCGCGCACAAATTTCCGCGCTATCCCCCTGCTATTGCGCGGTTACGCGTCCTCCAGCAGGTCCGGCGTGACCGCCGATTCGGTGTCGGGGATGCCCTCGACCTTCGCCTTGCGGTCGGCCATGGACAGCAATCGCCGAATACGGCCCGCCACAGCATCTTTCGTCATCGGAGGTTCGGCCAGCCGGCCCAGCTCCTCCAGCGACGCCTGCCGGTGCTCGACGCGCAGTTTGCCCGCCGAGGCCAGGTGATCGGGCACGGTGTCGCCGAGGATCTCCAGCGCCCGCTCCACCCGCGCGGCCGCCGCGACCGCGGCCCGCGCCGATCGGCGCAGATTCGCGTCGTCGAAATTGGCCAGGCGGTTGGCCGTCGCGCGCACCTCGCGGCGCAGCCGGCGCTCCTCCCAGATGAGCCTGGTGTCCTGGGCGCCCATCCGGGTCAGCAGCGCACCGATCGCCTCGCCGTCGCGCACCACCACCCGATCGGCGCCGCGCACCTCGCGCGCCTTGGCGCTGACCCCCAACCGCCGGGCCGCACCCACCAGTGCCAGCGCGGCCTCCGGGCCGGGGCAGCTGACCTCGAGCGCCGACGACCGTCCGGGCTCGGTCAGCGAACCGTGCGCCAAAAAGGCGCCCCGCCACGCGGCTTCGGCGTCGCCGATGCTGCCGCCGACGACCTGGGCCGGCAGCCCGCGCACCGGGCGGCCACGCATGTCCAGCAACCCGGTCTGGCGGGCCAGCGCCTCGCCGTCGCTGGCCACCCGCAGCACGTAGCGGGTGCTCTTGCGAATGCCACTGGCCGACAACACATGCACGACCGCGTTGTAACCGTAGAGCTCGAAGATGTCCTTGCGCAGCCGGCGCGCGATGTTGCCCAGATCGACCTCGGCTTCAACGACGACGCGTCCGCTCACGATGTGCAGTCCGCCGGCGAACCTGAGCAGGGAGGTGACTTCCGCACGACGAGCACTGACCGACTTCACCACCAAGCGACTCAACTCGTCCTTGACTTCGGTCGTCATCGCCACGCGTCGTCACCCCTTGGTTCGTCTATCCGAATCTCTTCGGTGGTCGTCACGGTGGTTGCTGACGACCCCTGATGGCCAGCCCGCACCCCGTCTAGGGCGGCCGCCAGCTTGCCCGGGTCATGTAAAGGTGTACCAGGTCGGGCCACGTCGGCGAAGTGGACCTCGGCCTGGAGCAGCGTCGCGGTGCGCCGCAGTTGCTCCCGCTCGCGGTCACTGGGGACGCGCTCGGCGTCGATGATGATGTCGTGGACGCTGAACCCGGGTGCGTGTTGAGCCAGCACGTGCAGATGGCGTTCCACCGAGAAGCCTGCCGTCTCCCCCGGCTCGGCGACCAGGTTGAGCACCAGCGCCCGGCGGGCGGTGGTGGCCTGCAGCGCGGCGGCCAGCCCGGGCACCAGCACGTGCGGGATCACGCTGGTGAACCACGAGCCCGGGCCCAGGACCACCAGGTCGGCGGCCATGATGGCGTCGACGGCCTGCCGGGTTGCCGGCGGGTCGGGCGGCAGCAACCGCACCCTGCGCACCTTGCCCGGTGTGGACGCGATCGCGACCTGGCCGCGGATCAGCCGGAACATCCGCGGGTCGGTTTCCAGCCCGGCGACGTCGGCCTCGATCTGCAGCGCGATCGGGCACATGGGCAACACCCTGCCCTTGACGCCCAGGATTCGTCCGAGCTCGTCGAGGGCGGCGACCGGGTCGGCCAGGACCTCCGACAGGCCGGCGAGCATCAGGTTGCCGATCGGGTGCCCGGCCAGCGCGCCGCTCCCGCCGAACCGGTGCTGGATGATGGTGGCCCACAGCCGCCCGTACGGGCTGTCGGATGCCAACGCCGCCAAGGCCATTCGCAGATCGCCCGGGGGCACCACGTCGAGTTCGGTGCGCAGCCGGCCCGAGGAGCCGCCGTCGTCGGCCACCGTGACGATCGCTGTGACGTACGGGGTGAGCCGGCGCGCCGCCGACAGCGTGGCGTAGAGGCCGTGGCCGCCGCCCAGGGCGACGATGCTTTGTGTCGGTGGCGGGCTCGTCGGCTCGCTCATTCGCGGCCCAGATCCCGGTGCAGCACTCGCACGGACAGCAGCGGGTCCGAAGCCAGCAGCGACATCAATGCTTCGGCGATCGCGACACTGCGGTGCTTGCCTCCGGTGCAGCCGATGGCGACCGTCATGTATCGCTTCCCCTCCCGGCGATAGCCCTCGACAACCAGGGATAGCAATCGATGGTAGGTCTCGAGGAACTCCGCCGCGCCGTTCTGGCTGAGCACGTAGTCGCGCACCGCCGGATGCTGGCCGGTCAGTTCCCGGAGCTCGTCGACCCAGTGCGGGTTGGGCAGGAAGCGCACATCCATGACCATGTCGGCGTCCATCGGCAGGCCGTACTTGAAGCCGAAGGACTCGACGGTGACGCTGGTGGTCGCGCCGCCGTCGCTGCCGAACGCCCGCTCGATGCTTTCCCGCAGGCTGCGTACCGACAGCGTCGACGTGTCGATGATGAGGTCGGCGGTGGCGCGGACCGGGGCCAGCATCCGGCGCTCGGCCGCGATGCCCTCGGCCAGCGTCTGCTCGCCCTGCAGCGGATGGCTGCGGCGGTTCTGTTCGTATCGGCGGACCAACATGTCGTCGGAGGCCTCCATGAAGACCACGCGGGGTCTGATGTTGCGGGTGGCCAGTTCGTTGCGCACGGAGTCCAGGTCGCCGGTGAACCCGCGCGAGCGCACGTCCATGACGACCGCCAATTGGGTGATGCGAGACCCGGCGGCCAGCCCGAAGTCCACCATCCGGGTGATCAGCTGCGGCGGCAGGTTGTCGGCCACATACCAGCCCAGGTCCTCCAGCACCTTGGCCGCGGTACCGCGCCCGGCGCCGGACAGCCCGGTCACCAGGACGACGTCAATGTCGGCTCCGGTCGTCGGGGCGTCGCTCGTCATGCCTGGGCTCCGTTGGCTTCCGCGGGCGCATCCGTTCGCAGCGCTTGCAGGACCGCGTTGGCCGTAGCCACGCCGATACCGGGCACGGCGGTGATCTGGTCGACGGTGGCCTCCTTGAGGCGGGCTATCGATCCGAAATGGGTGACCAGCGCCTTGCGGCGATGCTCGCCCAATCCCGGCACCGAGTCCAGCGCCGAGGCGGTCATTCGCTTGGACCGCTTGCTGCGATGGTAGGCGATGGCGAACCGGTGCGCCTCGTCACGGACCCGCTGCAGCAGGTACAGCCCCTCGCTGTTGCGCGGCATGATGACCGGGTCCGGCTCCGAGGGCACCCACACCTCCTCCAGCCGCTTGGCCAGGCCGATCACCGCGACGTCGGCGATGCCGAGCTCGTCGAGCACGGCGCTGGCCGCGTTGACTTGGGGCGCACCCCCGTCGACCACGTACAGGTTGGGCGGGTAGGCGAACCGGCGTGATTTTCCTTCCGCGGAAAGCACATTCGGATCGTTCTGCTCTTGCAGGTGCCGGTAGAACCGGCGGCGGGTCACCTCGGCGATCGACGCGACGTCGTCGGAGCGGCCCTGCCCGGCGGCCTCCTTGATCCCGAAGTGGCGGTAGTCGGACTTGCGTGGCAGGCCGTCCTCGAACACCACCAGCGACCCCACCACGTCGGTGCCCTGTACGTGGCTGACGTCGACGCATTCGATGCGCAGCGGCGCGTCGGCGAGACCCAGCGCGTCCTGAATGCTCTGCAGCGCGGCCGATCTGGCGTTGAAGTCACCCGCTCGCTTCAGCTTGTGTTGCTGCAGCGCCTCTTTCGCGTTGCGCTGCACGGTTTCGGCCAGTGCCTTTTTGTCGCCGCGGCGCGGCACCCTTAATGTGACGCGCGAACCCCGCAGGCCGGACAGCCAGCTGGCCAGCTGTTCGGAGTTGGACGGCAGGCACGGCACCAACACCTCGCGAGGAACGGGGTTGGTGGATTCATCGGCTTGATCGCTTTGCCCACCCAGCTCGGCCTGGTCGCCGTAGAACTGTGTCAGGAACTGCTCGACCAACCGCTCCTCACCGGAATCGCCTGGATCCCCGGTCTTTTCGACGATCCAGCCGCGTTGCCCGCGGACGCGCCCGCCGCGGACGTGAAACACCTGCACCGCCGCCTCGAGTTCGTCGTCGGCGAACGCGACCACGTCGGCGTCGGTGCCGTCGCCGAAGACCACGGCCTGCTTTTCCATCGCCCGCTTCAGCGCGCCCAGGTCGTCACGCAGGCGCGCGGCCCGCTCGAAATCGAGTTCCTCGGCGGCGGCGTTCATCTGCTGTTCGAGCTCGCGCGCGTAGCGGTCGGTCTTGCCGGACAGGAAGTCACAGAAGTCCATGACGATCGCGCGGTGCTGCTCCGCGCTGACCCGCCCAACGCACGGCGCCGAGCACTTGTCGATGTAGCCGAGCAGGCAGGGACGGTCGATCTGCTTGTGCCGCTTGAACACTCCGGCCGAACACGTCCGGGCCGGAAACACCCGGGTGAGCAGGTCCAGCGTCTCCCGGATCGCCCAGGCGTGCGAGTACGGCCCGAAGTAGCGGACGCCCTTGCGCCGCGGGCCGCGGTAGACCATCAGCCGCGGGAACTCCTCGTTGAGCGTGACCGCGAGCACCGGGTAGGACTTGTCGTCGCGGTAGCGGATATTGAAGCGCGGATCGAACTCCTTGATCCAGTTGTATTCCAGCTGCAACGCCTCGACTTCGGTGTTGACCACCGTCCACTCGACCTTGGCCGCGGTGGTCACCATCTGCCGGGTTCGAGGTTGCAGGGCGGTGATGTCCTGGAAGTACGACGTCAGCCTGCTGCGCAGGCTCTTGGCCTTGCCGACGTAGATGACGCGCCCGTGGGAATCCCGGAATCGGTAAACACCCGGCTCGACCGGGATGGACCCGGGCGCGGGGCGGTAGCTGGCGGGATCTGGCACGCATCCAGGCTAATAGCCGCTCGATAGTCGTCGGTCGATCAGGTGAGGGCCAGCTCGACGCGGATGATGAGCAGACCCAGCCCGAAGCCGACCAGCCCCAGCAGCACGGTCCGCGGCCAGGAATGCCCGCCGCGGCGCGCCGCCACGGCCGACCACAGGAACAGCAGCACCACATTGATGTTCAGCAGGACCGTCGTGTAGCCGACCGTCACGCTGCCATCGAGATTCCGCCGGTCGTCGTGCCAGCCGAACAGTGCGGCCGCCAAGAGCAACGACACCGTGGGCAGGCAGGCGGCGATCTGCGACCACACCTCAGCGATGTTTCGCGCCAGACCGCCGACGTATCCGGGCCCGTCCTGGTCCTGGTGGCGGGAGATGTGGGTGCCGTATGCCTCGGTCAACGCGGTCAGGGCGGTGCCGACGAAGACCCACCCCGCTTCCCGCAACGGATGCCCGCCATCCTGGGCGGCCAGCAGCAGCGTCGCCACCACGGTGCCGACCAGGAATCCTTTGATGGATTTGGCGCCCATCCACATGCGCGCAGCCTAGCGGTGCGAAGATGCTTGCGCGCCCGGAGAATTCGGAAGGGCAACGCGCTCGAGCCCGTTGGCGCTTGACAGCAACGCAGCGGCGGCAATCGGTTTCAGGACGCGAGTGATGTCCATGGTGGTCTCCCTAAGTTGCGCCGAAGGTTATTGCTGGTTATTTGCGAAATTCTTGTGTCGGCGAGGTCCCACCGCGGTGTGCGGGGTGGGACGATGTGCCCGTGCAGGACGATCCTGAGGAGCGCATCGCCGACCTCGAACGACGGTTGGCAGCCGCGCACGTCGCGGACCCGAAGCGCGAGCGACGCGAGCGGAGAATGCGCGTCCGCCGGGATGCCGGGATCAGCCGCGCGCTGTGGCAGGTCGAACGCGTCGCGGCGATCACGCTGGTGCTGCTGTCCATCGTTGGTTTCGCGCTGCTGTTCGTTGGCGGCGGTGCGCCGACGCGGATCGGGCCCGCGCTGTTTGGGGGCCCGGCCGTGACGTTGGTGACGCTGTCGTGGGTCCACCGCCGCAGGGTCGAAAAGGTCCGCTGGCAAGACGGGATCGTCACCTTCCGGACGGTCGAGCCGGGCAATGTCGGCGAATCCGGCCAGCGGGTGGACTGCGAGGTCGAACTGAGCCCGTTGCCGTTCCTCACCCGGATCTACACGACGATCGGGCCGCCGGACGCCGAGCTGATTGTCGTCGGTCAGAGCATGCGCTGCCTCATCGACCGCATGGAGACGTTGATCGCGCTGCGCGCGTTTCCCCGTCCCGAGCCCGATGCCCGGCTCCCGTCCGGGCGCGAGCTCAAGTTCTTCAGGGCTTTTTAGTCAGTCGGCGCTGCGCGGCAAATCCATTCGTGGTCAAAGACTTCCGCGGGCGACCAACCGACCGGGTCGGACGGATAACGCCGCAAAGACCGACTGGCACGTACGTGCAACTAGCGCTAGACCTTCGCTCAGCGAACTCGTGAAGGGACAGGACCGATGACCTCAGGCGGGCGGCAAGCAAGCTAGCGATCCCGACGAACGCTGTGCCAGATAGCCGTTCGCTAGATCCGACCAATCCGGCCGCAAGCGTGGGCGCGCGCGCACCCGACCTGTGGCAAAACCAAGCAATTCGCTGCTGGAGGCATTACGATCCGGCTTGTCTCTACTTGGTCGGAGGTCTCGAATGTCGCTTGTGATCATGGCGCCGGACACGCTGACGGCGGCGGCGACGGATATCGCCGACATCGAATCGTGGCTGGACGCGGCCCACCGGTCCGCCGCCGCCCCGACCGCGGGCCTTGTCGCCGCGGCCGATGATGAGGTGTCGACGGCGGTCGCGTCGCTGTTTTCCAGCCACGCGCAGCAGTATCAGACGCTCAGCGCGCAGACCGCGGCGTTCCATACCCGCTTCGCCCAGGCGTTGCACGCCGGCGCCGGCAAATACGCGGCGGCCGAGGCCGCGGGCAGGTCGTCGTTGCAGTTCGCCGAGCGAGACGCGCTGGCCGCCGTCAACGCGCCGACCAATGCACTGGTGGGACGCCCGCTGATCGGCAACGGCGCCGAGGGCACAACCAACGCCCAAGGCGTTGGTACTCCGGGCGGCGCCGGCGGGATCCTGCTCGGCAGCGGCGGCAAGGGCGGTGACAGCACCGCGATCGGCGTGGCCGGCGGCGCGGGCGGCTCGGCCGGGTTACTCGGCACCGGCGGCACGGGCGGCATGGGCGGGTTTGACGCGCCCGGCGGGGCAGGCGGCATCGGCGGCCGGATCTGGGGCAACGGGGGCACCGGGGGCGTCGGCGGGCCCGGCAGCTTCGGTGGCACCGGGGGCAGCGCGTGGTTGTTCGGCCACGGCGGAGCCGGCGGATTGGGCGGCGAGCTCGGGGGCACGGGCGGCGTCGGCGGCCGCGGCGGGTTGATCATCGGAAGCGGCGGCACCGGCGGGCAAGGCGGAGTCTCGGGTGGTCCCGGCGGGGTCGGCCCGGGCGCCGGGGGCGCCGGCGGTGCGGCGGTCTTGCTCGGCGCGCATGGCGCGACCGGCGCCACCGGAACAGCGCCCACGATCGGCGTCGACGTGAACCAACAGCAGAACAGGCCATACGTCAACGTCTCGATCGGCGGCGGCCCGACATCGCAGGTGGTTCTCGACACCGGGTCCGAAGGCCTGATCGTCCCGCCCCAAGACGTCAACCTCACGTCGCTCGGCAACCCCATCGGGTCCGGCACCGTCAATTACGGCGATTCCACCGAGACCACCACCGAGACTTTCAACATCTATCGGACCACGGTGAATTTCGGGAACGGCATCGTTACCACGCCGTACACCGAAGTCGGTGTCGTCACCTCGGCCTCGCAGACGATCACCGCCACAGGCCAGACGACGAACTACCCGGCCACCTCCGCGATGGCCGTGATGGGCGTCGGGGCGAACCCGTTGGGCGGCGCCAATCCCGGTGTCGGCCCGGTACAAATGCTGCCCGGCACCCTCGGCCAGGGCGTCCTGATCGACGAACCCGGCGGTTACGTGCAGTTCGGCGCCAACCCGCTGCCGGTGGGCACCGTCAATGGAGCGCCGCAAATCGTCGGCGGCGCTCCCGTCACCACCCTGTACGTGCAGGTCGGCAACAGTCCGACGCTGCACGCTGTCACGTCGATCATCGACTCCGGCGGGCTGCAGGGACTTATTCCCGCGTCGTTGGGTACCGGCTCGGTCAACGGCTACGTGCCGGCGGGAACCCACCTCACGTTCTACAACAGCTCGGGCGTCGGGTTGTACCAACAGACCGTGGGCTCGGCGCCCGCCGCGCCGTCCGTCGGCACCTCGGACCTCAACACCGGCAACACCCCGTTCGAGGTCGCGCCGATCTACCTGTTGTACAGCCCCAGCGGCACCGGGACGTTCTACTTCGACGCCCCCTGACGTTCGGTCAGCCTGTGCGGTAGCGGGCGACCAGCTCGCGCACGGTGTCCATGGCCGCCACGGCGCGGTCCTTGTCGACGGCCTGGATCGCCATCACCGGGATGTACTCGTCGTCGGGTAGGTCGACACGCGCCCAGCGGCTGCCGACCGGAAACGACACCCCGACCATCTCGGACCAGGGGATCAGCCTGTCTCCCAACAGGTTACGCACCGAAAGCCCGGACGGACCGACCCGTAGCCGCGGCCGCGCCAGCAAAAGCACGGCGCCGGCGATGACGAGACCGAGCAGCGCCAGCGCGACCTGGTCGGCGGTCTGGAAGACCACCCCGTTGGAATGTTCTTTGAGTAGCAGACCCGCCACGATGTGCACGGAAGCGATCAGAATTGCCGCGCCGTAGGCGAACAGCGGGGTCAGGCGCGGGCGCAGTTCGGCGTCCCAGACCTCGCGCTGTGACACATCGGTCACGATTGGGCGCGCAGGTCGCGCAGAGTCAGCGCCGCTGTCAGGCCCGCCGCGGTGGCCTGGGCACCCTTGTCCTCGACCGACGCCGCCAGTCCGGCGCGGGCCAGCGCCTGATCCTCGGTGTCGCAGGTCAGTATCCCGTTGGCGACCGGCGTAGCGGCGTCCAGGGCGACGCGGGTCAGGCCCTGTGTCACGGAATCGCAGACGTAATCGAAATGCGGTGTCTCACCCCGGATTACGACGCCCAGTGCGACGACGACGTCGTGGTTGCGGGCGAGTTCCTGTGCCACCACCGGGATCTCGATCGCGCCGAGCACCCGCACCACCGTCGGGCTGTCGATGCCCGATCTGGCGGCCTGCTTGCGCGCGCAGTCCAGCAGGGAGTCGCAGATTTGGGTGTGCCAGGTGCTCGTGACGATCGCGAGCTTCAGACCGGACGCATCGGGCGCCGGAACATCCGGAACCCCAGCGCCTCCGCTCATTTGCGCCACTCCTCAGCATCGCTGCGCTCTGCATCGCCGCGGACGCGGCTGCTCACAGAGCACCGCCGAATTCCCCAGGCAGATAAACAGATTCGTGGAAATCGTCCAGCCCGGCCAGATCGTGGCCCATTCTGTCGCGTTTGGTCATGAGATAGCGGATATTCTCCGCGTTGGCCCGCACCGGCAGCGGCACCCGCTCGATGATGTGCAAGCCATACCCGTCCAGCCCGACCCGCTTGGCCGGGTTGTTGGTCAGCAGTCGCATCGAACGCACCCCGAGATCGACGAGAATCTGTGCGCCGATCCCGTAATCCCTTGCATCGGCGGGCAATCCGAGCTTGAGGTTGGCGTCCACGGTGTCGTCGCCGGCGTCCTGCAGCTGGTAGGCCTGCAGCTTGTGGAGCAGCCCGATACCGCGTCCCTCGTGGCCGCGCATGTACAGCACCACGCCGCGCCCCTCGCGCGCGACCATCGCCATCGCGGCATCCAACTGGGGCCCGCAGTCGCAGCGGCGGGAGCCGAACACGTCGCCGGTCAGACACTCGGAGTGCACCCGCACCAACACGTCGTCGCCCTCGGCATTGGGCCCGGCGATCTCGCCGCGAACCAGCGCCACATGTTCGACGTCCTCGTAGATGCTGCTGTAACCGATGGCGCGAAACTCGCCGTGCCGGGTCGGGATTCGCGCCTCGGCGATCCGCTCGATGTGCTTCTCGTGCTTGCGCCGCCATTCGATGATGTCGGCGATGGTGATCAGCGCGAGGTCGTGTTCGTCGGCGAAGACCCGCAACTCATCGGTCTGAGCCATCGAGCCTTCGTCCTTCTGGCTGACGATCTCGCAGATCGCGCCCGCGGGCTGTAGCCCGGCCATCCGGGCCAGGTCGACGGCGGCCTCGGTGTGGCCGGGCCGGCGCAACACGCCACCGTCCTTGGCGCGCAACGGAACCACGTGACCGGGGCGGGTGAAGTCGTCGGCGATCGCGGTCGGATCGGCCAACAGCCGCATGGTGGTGGCGCGGTCTGATGCGGAAATCCCGGTGCCCACACCCCTTCTCGCGTCGACGGTGACGGTGTAGGCGGTGCCGTGCTTGTCCTGGTTGACCGCGTACATCGGCAACAGGCCAAGCCGGTCGCAGATCGCGCCGTCCAGGGGCACGCACAGATATCCGGACGTGTAGCGGACCATGAAGGCCACCATCTCCGGCGTCGCCTTTTCGGCGGCGAAGATCAGATCGCCCTCGTTCTCACGTTCCTCGTCGTCGATGACGACCACGGCTTTGCCGGCGGCGATGTCGGCAATCGCCCGCTCGACGGAGTCCAGCCTCGTCATCGTTGCTACCTTGCTGCTAGCGCTAACTATCCACGTGCGACATCCAGTATGAACCACCGCGCGGCGGTAGTTATTGCCACGGCTTATTCAGCGGGACAGTTCACCGAGATCCCGCGAACCCGCTGGCAAAAACCCGTATGACGCTCATCACAAGATGGGACACTGCGCGTTCAGGGAGGTTGCCATGTTCAGGTACGCCGCACCCGTGGCACTCTTGGCCGCGGGCATCGCCTGGGCGCCGCTGGCGCAGGCCGATGCCGACACGTCCAACCTGGACCAGGTCGTCGCCGGCGTTTACAACAAGGTGCAGGCGCGGTGCACACCGTCGATGCCGCCGTCGTTCCAGCGCATCCAGTGGGATCCGGGCTTCCCCTACGGCGACGGCGGCACCGGGCACATCATCGACGCGAGCCCGAGCCTGGGTGGAGCGTTCACCGTGTACTGGAACCTGGGCCCCACCCCGCCCGCCGGTGCCATCTCGGTGCCCGCACAGGCCCCGAATGGGTCGCCACACGGCTACTGGGACGTCACGCTCGAGTTCTGCTGAGGCGCGAATCGATCACCTGGCCGGCGAAATCAAGCATCTGGTCCAGGGTGGGGAACATTGCGAAGGGATCCACGATCGCCTCATCGGCACCGGACCCGGCGAGGCGATCGAGCCTGCCCGCGACCGAGTCAACGGTCGTGCCCGGCTCGAGGTTGATCCTTATCGCCTTCTTCAGCGCGTCGGGATCGCGGCCGGCGTGCTGGGCCGCACTGCGCGCAATCGACCACAAGTGGTCGGTGACCTCGTCCTGCAGCCCCTCGACCCCGAGCCAGCCGGTGCCGCTGCGGCCGACCCGGCGCATCGCCGCCTCGCTGGCACCGCCGATCCAGATGGGCGGACCACCGGGCTGGACCGGGCGCAGGTCGGCATGGACCGGCGGCAGCGAGAAGAACTCGCTCTCCCAGGACACCGGGGTGGTCGTCCACCACTCGTGCAGGAACGCCAGCAGGTCATCGAGCATCTGTCCGCGCCGGCGCCAGTCCGCGCCGCGGGCGATGTCGTGCTCGTCCTTCATCCACCCGATTCCCACGCCAACGTCAAGGCGGCCGTCGCTGAGCACGTCGAGCGTGGTCAGCAGCCGGGCCAGGTGCACCGGCTCGTAGTAGAACGTGCTGAGCGTGCTGGCGTTCAGCCGCACCCGGCTGGTAGCGGCCGCGGCGACGGTCCACAGCAGCACCGGATCGAGGTAGCGGGTCATCTGCGGCGGGTACGGCTGCTCCTTGCCCGGGTAGGTGCTGTGCATGTCAACCGGTGTGACCAGCCGATCGCCGACCCACAGCGTGTCGTAGCCAAGGTTTTCGAGTGCGCGGCAGAACGCGCTCAGACCAGCGGCGCTGCTGATCGCGGGCCCGACGATGGGAAGTGCGAAACCAAGCTTCACGGGAGAGTCCTCTCCTATCATTTCGGTGATGAATCAACTATTTTGGGCGCACGGCGCCCCAGTTGGCCGTCTGGCTCAGCTGGGAACCGTGGCGCCGAGGGCGAAGTCGTAGTTCCCCATCCCATGGCGGGCGAGGCCCATCATGACCAGGCCCGTTCCTTCCAGCCAGTGCGCCATGTTCAAATCGCCGACGTCCAGTGGGCGTAGCCCGAGGCTCTCGATGAACTCCCCCACGGCCGCCTTGGCGCGCGCGTCGTCGCCGGCAAGGAACACGTCGAGCGGCCGGCCCTGGGCCAGGACCACCCCGAAGATGGTGTTGAAGGCCTTCACCACCCCGGTACTGGCCGGGGCGGCCTTGGCAACTTCCTGCGCGACCGAGGTGTCCTCGGGGATGGCCAGCCCGTCGGCTGCGGGATTGAACGGGTTGCTGATGTCGACGACGACCTTGCCCGCGAGCGCGTCTCCGTACCGCGCGACGACCGGAACGACGTTGGCGTACAACACCGAAACGATGACGATGTCCCCGGCCGGGACGGCGCCGAACTCGCCCGTCGTGGCGCTGCCGCCGAGCTCCTTGGCCAGGTCAGCGGCCTTGGACTGATCGCGCCCGATGACCTCGACGCTGTTCCCGCCCGCGACCGCGAGCGCGCCGATGGCGCGGGCCATGTTTCCGATTCCGATGATGCTGATGCTGCTCATGAGTTGGTCCGTCCTGATGGTTGATCGAAAAGGTTGATGGCTCAACCATAGGCAGCATTTGTTGATGCGTCAACCAATCCGGTAGCATCGAAACGATGGAACCGAACTGGCTGACCCCGCGAGAAGACCGCGCCTGGCGGGCCTTCCAGCACGCGCATCATCAACTCGACGTGCACCTGAATCGGGGCCTGCAGGAATCGGGCGTATCCGGGGCCGACTACCAGATCCTGGCGGTGCTCTCGGAGCACGATGGGGACCGCATGCCCGCGCGCGACCTCTGCAAGGCATTGGGCTGGGAGAAGAGCCGTGTCTCCCACCAGGTGCGGCGCATGCAGAACGACGGACTGATCTGCCGCGAACCCAACCCGGACGACGCCCGCAGCACCATGGTCTGCCTGCTGCCGGCCGGCCGAGCGGCCATCGAGACGGCGGCGCCGCGGCACGTGGAGGACGTCCGGCGGAACTTCATCGACCTGCTCAGCCCGGCCGAGCTCGACATGCTGGCCGCCCTCAACGAACGAGTCATGCGCCACCTGGCCGAAGGCGACGAGTCCCCCGGCGAAGACGAGCCCCTATAGCTACTCCTATAGCGAAAGGCCTATTTCGCTGCCATCAACCGCTCGACATACTTCGCGATGACGTCGACTTCGAGGTTTACCGTCGTTCCCACCGGCGCATTGCCGAGCGTGGTGAGTTCGCGGGTCGTCGGGATGAGAGACACCTCGAACCAATCCCCGGAATCGGCGCCCAGCCCGGAGACCGTGAGCGAGATGCCGTCGACGGTGATCGAACCCTTCTCGACGACGTAGCGGGCCACCGCCGCGGGCATCTCGATCCGCACCACTTCCCAGTTCTCCGACGGAGTGCGCGACACCACCTCGCCGGTGCCGTCCACGTGCCCCTGCACGATGTGGCCACCGAGCCGGCTGTTGACGGCCGCGGCCCGCTCCAGATTCACCCGGCTGCCGACCCGCAGGGCGCCCAGGCTGGACCGATTCAAGGTCTCGCCCATCACGTCGGCGCTGAACTGGCCGTCGGGCAATACCTCCACGACGGTCAGGCAGACGCCGTTGACGGCGATCGAATCGCCGTGCCCGGCGTCGGAGGTGACGACGGGCCCGCGGATGACCAGACGGGCGGCGTCGGCGAGCGGTTCGCGGCCCGTGACCTCTCCGAGTTCCTCGACAATTCCGGTGAACATTGCACCAGGTTAATGACCGTCTCGCGGCGCACGCACCCCGGCGGTTCACCGGCCTGGTCACGAGCACCAACTACGATGCTGACTATGCAGACCCGCCGCCGTCTCGTCGCGCTCCTGGCCGCTTTCAGCGCCGCTACCGTTCTGATAGCCGGATGTTCGTTCAGCAACAGCACCAGCGGCGGCCCGTTACCGGACGCCGGAAATCTGGTGAAGCAGTCCGCCGACAGCACCAAGAACCTCAAGAGCGCGCACCTGGTGCTGACGGTGACCGGCCTGCCCGCGCTGCACATCAAGACGCTGTCCGGGGACCTCACCACCTCCCCCAACACGGCCGCCAAGGGCAACGCCCAGCTCAACTATCTCGGTCAGGACATCAGCGCTGACTTCGTCGTGGTCGACGGCGACCTGTGGACCAACGTCTTCAACCCGGGCGACAAGACGCTGACCGACATCGGTCCGGCTTCCCAGGTGTATGACGTGTCGGCGCTGCTGAGCCCGGCCACCGGGCTGCCGAACCTGCTGGCGAACTTCACCGACGCCAAGGCCGAGGGCCGCGAGCAGCTCAGCGGTCAAAGCACGGTCCGCATCAGCGGCAATGTCTCCGCGGATGCCGCGAACAAGATCGCGTCGCCCATCAAGGCGACCGCGCCGGTGCCGGCCACGGTGTGGATCGTCGAGAGCGGTGATCACCAGTTGGCCCAGATCAACTTGCAACCGAGCCAGGGCAACAGTGTCCAGATGACCGTGTCGAACTGGAACCAGCCGGTACAGGTCGCCAAGCCCGCGGCCAGCTGATGAGCAGGTTCGCAGGACGCCGAGTCGCGATCGGCGCCGGAAGTCTCGCGGTACTGCTGGGGGCCCTCGACGCCTACGTCGTGGTCACCATCATGCGCGACATCATGCATGACGTCGGCATCCCGATTAACCAACTGCAGCGGATCACGCCCATCGTCACGATGTACCTGCTGGGCTACATCGCGGCCATGCCGCTGCTGGGCAAGGCGTCCGACCGGTTCGGCCGCAAGCGACTGCTGCAGGTCAGCCTGTTCGCGTTCATGATCGGCTCGGTCATCACGGCCCTCTCGGTGGCGATCGGTAACTTCAACATCGCCGACCTGAACATGCAGATCTCCGGGCACCCGCTGCAGGACCTGCAGATCCTCGGCTATCCGATCGCCAGCCTGCATGTGCACAGCCTGCAGGTGCTGATCGTCGGCCGCACCGTCCAGGGCATCGCCAGCGGGGCGCTGCTCCCGGTCACCCTCGCCCTGGGCGCGGACCTGTGGGCGCAGCGCAACCGCGCCGCCGTGCTCGGCGGCATCGGCGCCGCGCAGGAGCTGGGCAGCGTGCTGGGCCCGCTGTACGGGATCTTCATCGTCTTCCTGTTCCGCGACTGGCGCGACGTGTTCTGGATCAACATCCCGCTGACCTTGATTGCCATGGCGCTGATCCAGATCAGCCTGCCGGCCCACGACCGCAGCGAGAACCCGGAGAAGATCGACATCGTCGGCGGCCTGCTGATCGCCGCCACCCTCGGTCTTGCCGTCATCGGGCTGTACAACCCCAATCCGAGCGCGCAGCAGCCGCTGCCCAGCTACGGGCCGCCCCTGGTGATCGCCGCCGTCGTGGGCGGTGTGCTGTTCCTGCTGTGGGAGCGCTACGCCAAGACCAAGCTGCTCAACCCGGCCGGAGTCCAGTTCCGGCCCTTCCTGGCCGCGCTGGGCGCATCCTTCGCCGCCGGCGCCGCGTTGATGGTGACGCTGGTCAACGTCGAGCTGTTCGGCCAGGGCGTGCTGGCCCTGGACCAGAACAAGGCGGCGGGGATGCTGACGTCGTTCCTGATCGCGCTGCCGGTTGGGGCGGTGCTGGGCGGCTTTATCGCCACCCGGGTCGGCGACCGCGCGGTCGCCTGCGCCGGGTTGCTCATCGCGGCCGGCGGCTATCTGCTGATCTCGCGCTGGCCGGTCGACCTGCCCCACTATCACCACAGCTTCTTTGGCTTGTTCTCGATGCCCGCGGTCAACAACGACCTGGTGATCGGGGGCGTCGCCGTCAACAACGACCTGCTGATCGCCGGCTTGGGCCTCGGTCTGGTGATCGGACCGCTGACGTCGGCCGCGCTGCGGATCGTGCCGTCGGCCGAGCACGGCATCGCGTCGGCGGCCGTGGTGGTGGCCCGGATGACCGGGATGCTGATCGGTGTGGCCACGCTGAGCGCGTGGGGGTTGTACCGCTTCTATCAGATCCTCGCCGAGAAGAACGCCGAAGTGTCGAGCAGCCTGCCCAGGACGGACCAGGCGATCCTCAAGGCGCAGAACATCATTCCGTCATTCGCGGCCATGTACGGGGAGATATTCACCGCCACCGCGCTCATCTGTGCGGTGGGAGCGCTGCTGGGCCTGCTGATCAGCGGACGCAAAGAGCACGCGGACGAGCCGGAGATCGCCGAGCCCGAGCCGGCCGGATTGCCCGCGGCGTGAGCCGCTAGCGCGACACCAGGCTCAGCACCAGATCCGGCCCCACCTGTTCGACGCCGTCGAACTGCCAGCGCAACGCGTGCGCGATGCTGGACACCCCGACATCGTCGACGGCGGCCACCGGACCGCCCAGCAGGATCGGCGCCACGTAGGCCAGGATCCGGTTGACCGCCCCGGCCCGCAGAAAGGCCCCGGCCAGTGTGGGGCCCCCCTCGATGAGCACGTCGGTCCGATCCGACAGCGCCTTGATCACTTCCGCCGGATCGTGGGTGCGAATCACCATGGTGCGCGAGTCGTCGTTGAGAACCTTCGCCTCGGAAGGGACTTCGCGCATGCCCACCACCACGCGCAGCGGTTGCTTGCCGGCCAGCGAACCGTCCGGCAGCCGGGCGGTCAAAGCCGGGTCGTCGGCCAGGACGGTGCCGGTGCCGACGACGATGGCCTCGGCGGCCGCCCGCCGGCGATGGACGTCGGCACGCGCGGCCTCGCTGGAGATCCACTGGCTCGAGCCATCGGCCGCGGCGCTGCGGCCGTCGACGCTGCTGGCGTACTTCCACGTCACGTGCGGCAGCCCGGTGCGCTGCTTGTGCAGCCACTCGCGCAGCGGGCCGGCGGCCACCTGATCGGCCAGCACGCCCGGACGCACCTGAAGGCCCGCCGCCTGCAGCCTGGCCGCGCCGCCGCCGGCGATCCCGTTGGGGTCGGTGACGGCGTAGATCACGGTGCCCACCCGGGACTCGATCAGCGCGTTCACGCACGGCGGAGTCTTGCCGTAGTGGTTGCACGGCTCGAGCGTGACCACCGCGATGCCGCCGGCCGCCAGACCGCCGGCCCGGCGCAGCGCCATGACCTCGGCGTGGTCACCCCCGGCGGGCTGGGTGGCGCCCACCCCGACGATGCGGCCTTCAGGATCCACGATGACGGCGCCGACCGGCGGATTCGGGTACGTGGCGCCCTTGACCTGGTAGGACAGCTCGATGGCGAGGCGCATCGCCTCCTCGACGCTCTTGACCTGGTCTGTGCTCATGCGAGGCCGAGGTGCGGTGACGCGGCGGCCGCCTGCCGGCGCAGCGCCTCGACGGCAGCCTCGGGGTTGTCGGCACCGTACACCGCCGAACCGGCGACGAAGCAGTCCACGCCGGCCTGGGCGGCCTGCTCGATCGTGTCCGCATTGATGCCGCCGTCGATCTCGACCAGGATGGTCAGCTCGCCCGAATCGACCAGCTTGCGGACCTCACGCACCTTGCCCAGCACGTCGGGAATGAAGCTCTGGCCACCGAAGCCGGGCTCGACCGACATGACCAGAAACGTGTCGAAGTGCCGCAGGATCTCCAGGTAGGGATCGAGCGGGGTGTTCGGCTTGATGCTCAGGCCCGCTTTGGCCCCGGCGGCCCGGATGTCGCGTGCCACCCCGACGGGATTGTCGGTGGCCTCGGCGTGAAAGGTCACGTTGTAGGCGCCCGCTTCGGCGTAGGGCGGCGCCCACCGGTCCGGGTTGTCGATCATCAAATGGCAATCCATCGGGATGTCGGTGTGCGTCAGCAGGCTTTCCACCACCGGCAGCCCGATCGTCAGATTCGGCACGAAGTGGCCGTCCATCACGTCGACGTGCAGCCAGTCGGCGCCGTTCTGGACCGCGGCCGCTTCGTCGGCGAGCCGGGCGAAGTCGGCGGCCAGGATCGACGGGGCGATCAGGGGTTCACCTGGGCTGCGAGCCATGAGCGCAACACTACTGAGGTCGAGGCGTTTTCGGCTTCAAGGCTCACGTCACGCGCCGCAGCGCGGCCGCGAACATCGCGTCGGTGCCGTGCCGGTGCGGCCAGAGCTGCACAGAGTTCATCAAGGGCCCACCCCCACTACCCTGCTCCACCGGTTCGAACAGCGGCCGGGTGTCCAGCGCGGTCACCGGATGGCGGCGCAGCGCGTCGGCGACCACACCGGAGGTTTCGGCCAGGTGCGGCGAGCACGTCGCGTAGAGCACGACCCCACCGGGCCGGGTCAGCGCGATCGCGGCGGCCAGCAACTCACGCTGCAGCTTGGCCAACTGCGGCACGTCGGCGGGCTGACGACGCCAGCGCGCCTCGGGCCGGCGGCGCAACGCGCCGAGCCCGGTGCAGGGCACGTCGACGAGCACCCGGTCGAAGCCCGGCTCGAGACCGGTCTCGCGTCCGTCGGCCCGCAGCACCTCGACCGGCAGCCCGG
Source organism: uncultured Actinomycetota bacterium (assembly GCA_963758775.1). Taxonomy (GTDB): domain Bacteria; phylum Actinomycetota; class Actinomycetes; order Mycobacteriales; family Mycobacteriaceae; genus Mycobacterium. The sequence continues at coordinate 83,820 of CAVWWU010000002.1, read as the reverse complement.
TGGTGTTCTGCTCCACCAGCTCCGCGCGATGCGGCGCAGGCTCGACCGCGGTGACCCGGGCCCCCGCCTCGACGGCGAGCGCGCCCAGCAGCGCGGTCTTGCCGCCGGGCCCGGCGCACAGGTCCAGCCAGCGCCCGGTGTCGCCGTCGACCGGTGCCAGCGTCAGCGCCCGGGCCACCAGTTGGCTGCCCTCGTCCTGCACCAGGGCCTGTCCCTCGCGCACCGGGGACAGCTGTCCGGGGTCGCCGCCGGACAGATACACCGCGTAGGGCGAATAGCGGCCGACGGTGCCGTGCACCGTATCGGCCAGCTCGGCGGCACCGAGCTGATCGGGGCGCGCCGCCAAGTGCACCTGCGGGCGTTCGTCGTCGGCGGCCAGTGCCGCGCCGAGCTCTCCCGCCCGCGCGCCCAGCGCGTCGGCGAAGGCCTGGGCGATCCACCGCGGGTGGGCGTGCACGAACGCGGCGTGCCCGATCGGATCGGCCGCCGCATCGGGAGCCAGCTCGGCGACCCAGGACTGCTCGTCGCGCCGCGAGATGGTGCGCAGCACGCCGTTGACGAAACCCGCCCGGGCCGAGTCGAATTCGATGCCGGCCTGCTCGACGGTGGTGGACACCGCGGCGTGCGCCTCGACCCGGGTGCGCAGCAACTGGTAGGTGCCGAGCCGCAGCAGATCGAGCAGCACGGGATCGATCGCCTCCGGCGAGCGCCCGGCGGCCGCGCCGATGACCGCATCGAGTAGACCCAGGGAGCGGCAGGTTCCGTACGTCAGCTCGGTCGCGAATGCGGCGTCGCGCCCGCTGAGACCGCGTCGTCGCAGCGCGGCGGGCAGCGCCAGGTTGGCGTACGCCTCGCGCTCGCTGACCGCCCGCAGCACCTCGAACGCGGCGGCGCGCGCCGGGTCTAGCGGTTTGCGGCGCTGGGCCTTTCGGTTCGGCGGGCGGGTCATGACGCGCGCACCGCAGGGTCGAGCCGGGCGCCGCGGGCCCAGTCGGCGGCGTCCATGAGTTTCTTGCCGGGCGGCTGAATTTGCCCCAGCCGCACCGGATCTGAGCCAGTGCCGATCCACACGCTCTTGCGGTCGACGTGAATACCGCCGGGCGGCAAAGCTTCTGGCGGGGTGTCCAGATACACCGGTCCGACCTTGATTCGCAGATCTCCGACGACCGTCCACGCCCCCGGGTTGGGCGTGACGGCGCGGATACGGCGCTCGACGACCGGGGCCGGCAAGTCCCACCGCACCCGGGCCTCCTCGACGGTGATCTTGGGCGCCAAGCTGACGCCCTCGCTCGACTGCGGGCGCGGCGAGAGCGTCCCGTCGGCGACGCCGTCCAGAGTGGTCGACAACAGCGCGGCACCCGAAAGGGACAGTCGCTCAAGCAGATCCGCAGCCGTGTCGGCGGGCCGGATGGTCTCGGTGACGACGCCGTAGACCGGCCCGGAGTCCAGGCCCTTCTCGATCTCGAACGTCGTCGCCCCGGTGATGCTGTCCCCCGCGGCGATCGCGGCCTGCACCGGCGCCGCGCCCCGCCACGCCGGCAGCAGCGAGAAGTGCAGGTTGATCCAGCCGTGGGCGGGCACCGCGAGCAGGCCGTCGCCGAGCAGCGCCCCGTAGGCCACCACCGGACAACAGTCGGGCGCCAGCTCCGCGAGCTCGGCGACGAACTCCGGCGAGTTCGGCCGCGGCGGCCGCAACACCGGAATGCCACGGTCGAGGGCCTCGCGGGCCACCGGTGACGGCGTCGGCTTACCGCGCCGCCCGGAGGCCGCATCGGGTCGCGTGAGCACCGCGACCACCTCATGGCGGGGTGAGTCGATGAGGCGGCGGAGCGCGGGCAGCGCGGGGTCGGGGGTGCCGGCGAAGACAAGGCGCACCGACCCAGTCTAGGAAGCGTGACGCAGGTCTCCTGGCGATGTAGTAGAAATCTACTATTTCCCATGCATACTGTTTCTAGTAGTCGCGCTCTAGCGGCCCCTTGTTACCAGGAGTTCCGATGACCCTCGAGACAACCTTCCGCGACGGCCCGACGCCGCTCCCTACCACATGGGCGCTGGGCGACTACGCGCTCATGGCCGAGGAGGTAATGGCGCCACTCGGCCCGATCCTGGTCGACGCGGCGGGCATCGGGCCCGGCGATCGCGTCCTCGACGTCGCCGCCGGTTCCGGCAACGTGTCGCTGCCGGCCGCCCGCACGGGCGCCGGCGTCCTATCCACCGACTTCACCCCCGAGTTGCTGGACCGCTCGCAGGCCCGGGCGGCCATGCAGGGATTGCCGATCACCTATCAGGACGCCAACGCCGAGGCCCTGCCGTTTCGCGACAACCAGTTCGACGCGGTGGTGTCGGCGATCGGGGTGATGTTCGCCGGGCATCACGAGTCCGCGGCCAATGAACTGGTCCGCGTATGCCGGCCCGGCGGGACCATCGGGGTGATCAGCTGGACCCTGGAGGGTTTTTTCGGTCAGATGCTTTCCACCATCAGGCCCTACCGGCCGCGGCTGTCGGCGGAGACACCGATGGCGGCGCTGTGGGGTCGCGAACCCTACGTCAGCACGCTGCTGGGCACCCGGGTCCGCGACGTCACGATGCGGCGAGGCATCTTGACGGTCAGCCGGTTTCACAGCGCCGAGGCCGTCCACGAGTACTTCAAAAAGCACTACGGCCCGACGATCGAGGCCTACGAAAACATCCGGGGCAACCTGGCGCTCGCCGCCGAGCTCGACGCCCAGCTCATCGCGCTGGCGCGCCAGTATCTGGCCGACGGCGCCATGGGCTGGGAATACCTGCTCGTCACCGCAGCCAAGCGGTAACTCGGACCACCCTGGGTTACGGCGCCTGCGGCCCAGCGCCGAACCCGGGGTTTCCGATTAGATGCCCGCGTCGAGACTGACGTCGGGCTCGCCGCCCGCGGCGGTGAACGCCGAGAGCGCCCGCACCAGCCCGTGCCGCTCGGTCAACGGCATGTTTTCCACGATCGCGGCGATCTCGCTGCGCCGGTGCTCGGTCACGCGCCGGACGATCTCTCGTCCACGCTTGGTCAGGGTTGCGAGCAGTTCGCGGCGCGAGGTGGGGTGTGGCAGCCGGTCGATCAGGCCGGCGGACACCAGTCGGTCCACCATCCGGCCGGTGGCCGACGGTTGCACACCCAATAGGCTTGCCAGCGTGGCGAGGTTGATCTCGCCGCGGTTGGACAAGATCACCAGGGTGCGGAATTGCGGAATGGTGATGGAGTCGTCGACCTGCGCGATCGAGCGGGCCGATATGGCAACCAGCAGCCGGGATGCCGTCAGCAGCGCATCGGTGATCGCATCCAGCGATTCGCCTGTCGCCGTCGCGTTTTCGGTTGCCATCGTCCCCCTTTTCCCGGCCGCTTCAACGGGGCCGTCGCAGGCTGAGGATCCGTATTGTAGCAGGTCGCAATTTCCTATGCATACTATCGCCGTAGGGCATGATTGGACTTGCCGGCGCCCAAACCCGTCATCCGCCAGCGGTATTCGGCAATTCAGCACCGGCGCCCGCGAAGGGCAACCGGACATTTGCAATTCGGCAACAGTTCGCCGCAATGGCGTCTCTTGTTTACCAACGGAATTAGTGGGCTCGCGGGTAGAGCGCAACGGCGGCAGCACCAGATTTACCTGCCGGCAGATTTTAAGCTCCCGTTGGTATTGCGTTCGGCCGATATGCTCCCTGGCGCAACGCATTTGACGCATTGCGGCCACGTCCAGGCCCACTTTCGGCGAAATGTGGAGACCTCACCGCCAGTCGCGTTAGCATCCCCCCTGGCCTACGGTTTCGTAGGAACGTTTGCTGCATCGGGTGTGATGTGTCTATAGGAGGACGGTAGATGTCGTATCTGATCGCGGCGCCGGAGTTCGTCTCGGCGGCGGCAACGGATCTGGCGAATCTCGGAGAAACAGTCAGTCAAGCGAACGCGACGGCCGCGTCACCTACTTCGAGCGTGCTGGCCGCCGGCGCCGACGAGGTTTCGGCCGCCATCTCCTCATTGTTCGGCGCGCACGGCACGGCCTTCCAGGCGGCCAGCGCCCAAGCGGCGTCGTTCCACCAGCAATTCGTGTCGCTGCTGCACGGCGGCGCGGCGCAGTACGCCGGCGCCGAGGTCAAGAACGCCCAGCAGGTGGCCCACCAACTCACCTCACCCGTCCAGGACCTGACCGGGCGTCCGCTGTTCGGCAACGGCGCCAACGGGACGGCGGCGGACCCCAACGGCGGAAACGGCGGCTGGATTTTCGGCAACGGCGGCAACGGCTACTCGCAAACCACGGCCAACAGCCTGGCCGGCGGCAAGGGCGGCAATGCCGGGATGTTCGGTCAGGGCGGTAAGGGCGGCGACGGCGGGGCCAGCTCGGGCGGGACCACCGCGGGCGGCAACGGCGGCGCCGGCGGCAACGGCGGGTACGTGATGGGCAACGGCGGCGCCGGCGGGAACGGCGGCGCAGGCACCGACACCGCCGCAGCCGGCAACGGCGGCGCCGGCGGCAACGCCGGCGGGGTGCTTGTCGGCCAGTTCTACGGCAGCCAAGGGCTCGGCAATATCAGCGGCAACGGCGGTGCCGGCGGCGAGGGCGCCAGCGGTGGCGCGGGCGGCAATGCCGGGCTCTTCGGCACCGGCGGCGATGGCGGCATCGGTACAGCAGCCACCGGCGCCAAGGGCGGCGCCGGCGGTGCCGGCGGGGTGTGGGTCGGTAATGGCGGCGACGGCGGGTTGGTGCTCAACAGCGGCACCGGCGGCGCCGGCGGCTCGGGCGGCAATTTCTTCGGCAACGGCGGCGACGGCGGGTCTGTCACCGGTAGTGGCACGGGCGGCGCCGGCGGCTTCAGCTTCGTCGGCGACGCCGGTGATGGCGGCGACGTCGGCACCGGCACCGGCGGCGCCGGCGGCTCGGTGGGATGGCTCGGCAACGCGGGCGGCGGCGGCAACCAGACCGGCGGCGGACACACCGGAGCCGGTGGTGTCGGCGGCAACGGCGGAGTCTTCTGGGGCAATGGCGGCGACGGCGGATCGGCCAGCGCGACCTATTCCGGAACGGGCACCAAACCTTCAGGGGGCAACGGCGGGATCGCCTGGCTCCTCGGCAGCGGCGGCGACGGCGGGAACGTCGGGGCCGGCGGCACGGTCGGCGTCGGGGGCCTCGGCGGCATCGTCGGCAAGCTGGGGACCAACGGCGAGATCGTCTAGCGCGTCCCCGGACCGCACACATCGACTTGACGAACAGCCCGGCCCCTTGCGCAAACATCGCCGACAGGCTCGCCGCGGTGGCCGCGCATTAGTTAGCAGCAGCACGGATTTTAAGCTGCCGTTGGTATTGCGTTTCACCGATATAACCCCTGGCGCAACGCATTTGACGCATTGCCGTCAGGCGCACGAACAGTTTGACCGAAATGTGGAGACCACCCGGCAGGCCGCGTTACCATCGCGCCTGGCCTACGGTTTCGTAGGTACGTGCGCCGCGTCGGGTGTGACGTGTCTATAGGAGGACAGTAGATGTCGTATCTGATCGCGGCGCCGGAGTTCGTCTCGGCTGCGGCAGCGGATTTGGCCAACCTCGGGGAGACGATCAGCCAGGCCAACGCAACAGCCGCGTCACCCACCTCGAGCGTGCTCGCCGCCGGTGCCGACGAGGTTTCGGCGGCCATTTCGTCACTGTTCGGCGCGCACGCCCAGGCCTACCAGGCGCTCAGCGCCCAGGCCTCGTCCTTCCATCAGCAATTCGTGTCGCTGCTGCACGGCGGCGCGGCGCAGTACGCCGGCGCCGAGGTGAAAAACGCCCAGCAAGTCGCCCACGAACTCACCTCGCCCGTCCAGGACATGACCGGGCGTCCGCTGTTCGGCAACGGCACCAACGGAACCGCGACCGACCCCAACGGCGGGAACGGCGGCTGGATTTTCGGCAACGGCGGCAACGGCTACTCGCAAACCACCGCCAACGGCCTCGCGGGCGGCAACGGCGGCAAAGCGGGACTAGTCGGTAACGGCGGCACCGGCGGCAACGGCGGGGACAGCCCCGGCGGAGTGACCCAGGGCGGCAACGGCGGCAACGGCGGCAACGGCGGGTGGCTGTCCGGGACCGGAGGCCGCGGCGGCGACGGCGGGGCGGGCACTGCGATGCTGTCAGCCGGTAATGGCGGCGCGGGCGGCAACACCGGCGGCGCGCTGGTCGGCGGCGTGTTCAGCAACGGCGGGGCTGGCGGCGACGGCGCGAGCGGTGGCGCCGGCGGCAATGCGGGCCTCTTTGGCACCGGGGGCCAGGGCGGCGTCGGTGAAGCCACCACCGGCGCCAAAGGCGGAGCCGGCGGCAACGGCGGAACGTGGTTCGGTAACGGCGGCGCCGGCGGGGCCGTCACCAACAGCGGCACCGGCGGTGTCGGCGGCGGCGGCGGCGTGTTCTCCGGCAACGGCGGCGACGGCGGGTCTGTCGCAGGCTCCGGCACCGGTGGCGCCGGGGGCTTCGCCGTGTTCGGCAACGGCGGCGACGGCGGCAACGTCGGCAGCGGCACCGGCGGCGTCGGCGGTTCCGTCGGCTTTGTCGGCAACGGAGGCTCGGGCGGCGACCAAATCGGCGGCGGGCACACCGGCGCAGGCGGTCTCGGCGGCAACGGCGGGGTGCTCTTCGGCAACGGCGGCGACGGCGGATCGGCCACCGCAACCTACTCGGGAACCGGCACCAAGCCTTCAGGCGGCAACGGCGGCATCGCAACCTTCGTCGGCCGAGGGGGCGACGGTGGGGACGTCGGGACGGGCGGCACCGTCGGTGTCGGCGGTCTCGGCGGCATCGCCGGCAAGGCCGGTACCAACGGCCAGGTCATCTAGCGGACCTCCGGGCCGCTCAATCGGGTGTGATGTGTCTATAGGAGGACAGTAGATGTCGTATCTGATCGCGGCGCCAGAGTTCGTGTCGGCGGCGGCAACGGATTTGGCGAACCTCGGGGAGACGATCACTCAAGCCAATGCCGCAGCGGCGCAACCTATTTCGAGCGTGCTGGCCGCCGGCGCCGACGAGGTTTCGGCCGCCATCTCCTCCGTGTTCGGCGCGCACGGCACGGCCTTCCAGGCGGCCAGCGCCCAAGCGGCGTCGTTCCACCAGCAATTCGTGTCGTTGCTCAACCGCGGAGCGTCGCAGTACGCCAGCACCGAGGCCGCCAATGCGGAGCAGACCGCGCTGGCCGCGATCAACAAGCCGGCCCTCTACATCTCGGGGCGTCCGCTGATCGGCAACGGCGCCAACGGCACGGCGACGCACCCCAACGGCTTCAACGGTGGCTGGTTGTTCGGCAATGGCGGCAACGGCTACTCGCAAACCACGGCCAACAGCACCGCTGGCGGCGCCGGCGGCAATGCCGGGTTTTTCGGTAACGGCGGCAAGGGCGGCGACGGCGGGGCCAGCTCCGGCGGAACCACCGCCGGCGGCAACGGTGGCGCGGGCGGCGCCGGCGGCTGGATCGACGGCAACGGCGGCGCCGGCGGGAACGGTGGTGCGGGCTCACTGACGGCCCGCGCCGGCAACGGCGGCGCGGGCGGCAGCGCCTCGTTCATCGGCAACGGCGGCCTTGGCGGCATCGGCTTCAGTGGCGGTGCCGGCGGCAACTCCTCGCTCATCGGCAACGGGGCCGCCGGCGGCGAGGCGACCGGCGCAACCGGGGTCACCGGTGGTGCCGGTGGCAGTGGCGGCCTGCTCTGGGGCAACGCCGCCAACGGCGGGTCGGTCGATCACAACGGCACCGGCGGCGTTGGTGGCGACTCCGGACTGTTCGGCAACGCAGGCGATGGCGGGTCCGTCGTGGGCAACGGCACGGGCGGCGCCGGCGGCTATACCGCGGGCATCGGCAACGCCGGCGACGGCGGATCGGTCGGCGGCACCGGCACCGGCGGCGCCGGCGGCTACTCCTCGATACTCGGCAATGGCGGCGCCGGCGGCGACCAAAACGGAGGCGGCAACACCGGCACCGGCGGCGCCGGCGGGCGGGCCGGGTTCCTCTACGGCAACGGCGGCGACGGCGGGACGGCCACCGCCGCGTGGTCGGGAACCGGCACCAAACCCGCGGGCGGCAACGGCGGCAGCGCCCAGCTGCTGGGCAACGGCGGCGACGGCGGGGACGTCGGGGAGGGTGGCGTCGTGGGTCTCGGCGCCATCGCCGGCATCCTCGGCACGCCTGGCACCAACGGCTCCATCCTTTAGCCGACGTGCAGCGGGTCGATCTGGACCCGCGCCGGTTCGTGGGATTGCCGCGCGCTCAGCACCCGCACGCCGCGGCGTAGCGCCCCCGCCAGCGCAAGACCCTGCTCGCGCGGAACCCGCACGAGCATCCTGATCACCGGCACCCCAGGTGGAAGGCCGGCCGGGCGGCGCACTCCCGCCGGCAGGTCCACCGGACCGAGCACGTCGACCTGCTCGGGCAACCCCGCCGCGTCGAGTAGCGCCGTCACCGCCTCGGCCGGGCCGTCGAGAGCCGCCATGTGCACACTCGGCGGCAGGCCCACCTCGGTGCGCGCCGCCAGGTCGGCCTCCGCGTGCCCGACCGGATCCCACCGGATCAGCGCCTGCACCGTCGGGATGGACGCGTCGGCGACGATGGTCACCACGCCGCCCTCCCCCCGCGCCCGCACCAGTGCGGCCGCCGACATCCAGCGCCACAGCGCGTCCTCGGCGGCCCGCAGGTCTTGGCGGCCCAGCAGCGCCCAGGTGTCCAGCAACAGCGCCGCGCCGTAGCCACCCGCGGCACACGGCTCGGCGCCCGGCGTCGCGACCACCAGGGCCGGGCCGGCGCCGACCTGCTCGACGATCGCCTCCCCCGCCGAGGTGACCACGGGCGTGCCGGGGAACGCCCGGCCGAGTTCCTCGGCGGTGCGCCTGGCCCCGACGACGACGGCGCGCACCGCGTCCGAGCCGCACCGCGCGCACCGCAGGGCCGGCTCGGCGCGGGCGCACCAGCGGCACACACCGCTTGGTTGGGGACCCGGTCCCCGCTCCTGCAGCGACCCCACTAGTGACAAGGGTCCCGTGCAGTGCCGGCAACGGGCAATGGTGCGACAGCGCGCGCAGGCCAGCGACGGCACGTACCCACGCCGCGGGACCTGCACCAGGACCGGCGCTCCGGCCTCCAGGGCGGAGCGGGCGGCCCGCAGCGCGATCGACGGGAGGCGCGCGGTGCGGGCCGCCGGGTCGCGTTCCTCGGCGTATCCGCTGTCGTCCAGGGCGACCACCCGCGGGGTGCGGGCACGGACCACCGGCCGCGACGCCACGACGTCGTGCGCCCATCCGCTTTGCACCAGCGCCTGGGCCTCGGCGGTTCGCGAGTAGCCGCCGATCAGCGCGGCGCACCGCGCCTGGTGTGCGCGCAGCATCGCCACCTCGCGGGCATGCGGATAGGGCGCGCGCGGCTCGACCAGGGTGTCGTCGGAGTCGGCCCAGACCAGGACCAGGCCCAGATCGCTCAGCGGCGCGAACACCGCACTGCGGGTGCCGATCACCAGGCGCGCGCTGCCACGCAGCGCCGCCAGCCATCGCCGGTAACGGGCGGCGGGCCCCAGGCCGGCCGAGAGCGCCACCACGCAGTGCTCGTCGATGCGGGTCGTCGCGGCGTGCCAGAGCGCATCCAGGTCCCGCTGGTCGGGCACGATCGCCAGCGCGGTGCTCCCGGCACGCAGGGTCTCGGCCGCGGCCTCGGCGAACCGGTCCGCCCACGACTCGCCCGGCAGCGCCTGCCAGACGCCGCGGGCGGCGCGCGACTCGGCCAGGGCGGTCAGGAACTGTCCCCCGCGGCCGTAGACCTCCCAGCCCGACGGGTCGACGGGCGCCGGAGTCGGCGCCGTGCGCGCCGGCGCGGATTCACGCTCGACCCGCGCGTGGCGGGCCGGCACCGCCAGCCGCAACACGTCCGGCCTGGTGCCGGCGTAGCGCGCGGCCACCGCGTCGACCAGTCGGCGGATCTCCGTGGTGAGCACCGGCTCGGCGGACACCACCCGATCGAGCCAGCCCAGCCTGCCGGTGTGGTCGGTGTCGTTGCGGCGCTCGAGGATGAACCCGTCGACCAGCCTTCCGTGAAACCGCACCCGCACCCGCACCCCCGGTTGTGCGTCGTCGGACTGCTCGGCGGACACCAGGTAGTCGAATTCGCGATCCAGGTGCGGCACCGACAACATCGGCAGCACGCGCGCGATCGGCTCGACCTCGACGGGCGTGCGCGCTTTCGGCGTCACGGCGAACGCCCGAATCTGTTGTCAGACAACCTCGCCCGCGTCTTCCGTTTCCCCTCGTCCGAAGAAGAAGCCGGCCGTGATCAGGATCTCGGCCGCGGCGTAGAACCACCAGATCGGCACCGCCAGTGCCTCGTTGCCCAGAATGAACCGGCCGATGGCGATCATGGAATCCGACGCGGCGAAACACGCCGCCCCCAGCGCGGTCCAGATCGTCGGCAACCGCGCCAGGAACGCCGCGCAGACCATCGCGGACAGCACGACGATGTAGACCGTCACCGGCATCGTCAGCTTCTCGGCAGCCAGGTGCGGCCAGAACCACACCAACATTCCTGCTGCCGCAAGGCACATCGCCATAACAGCGGCGAGCCGCACCAGGGAGGGCCGCGCGCCCCGCGCGAGGGGCAGCAACGCGCCGAGAAAGCACAAGTGCGCCAACAGGAAAGCGCCCAGGCCGCCCACGAACGACTGTGACCACCACGGGATCGCCAGCAGCCAGTCACCGACGGCCGAGAACAGTAAGGCCGGCATCAGCCATCGGCGCTCACGAACGATCGAGTGCGCGACGGCGGCGATCGTCAACGACACCGCCATCGATGCCTTGAACGGTGGTTGCAGAATCCAGTGCCCGGTCATCGCGGTGCCCGGCGGGTAGCGCAGCGCGATCACGGTGAGGAACACGCCGTAGGCGATGGCCGCCCAACCGGCGGCCACCCAGGCGCCGGCAACCAGGCGGGGTGCGTACGGTACGTCCATGCCCGCTTTGGACAACGCAGCCGACGAACGCCCTTCGATCGACCCCATCCTGCAGAAGGTACTGGATGCGGTTCCGTTCCGGCTATCCACCGAGGACGGAATCGACGCGGCGAGGCAGCGATTGCGCGATCTGCCGCGCCGCGCGCTACACCCCGAACTGCGGGTGGAAGACCGCGATATCCGTGGTCCGGCGGGCTCCATCGGGATCCGGATTTATTGGCCGCCAAACCATTCCGACAGCTCCCCGGCACCCTCCCTGTCACCTTTAGTCGTGTTTTTCCACGGCGGCGGCTTCGTGATGGGCGACCTGGACACTCACGACGTCACCTGCCGCCAGCATGCCGTCGGCGCCGACGCCGTGGTGGTGTCCGTCGACTACCGGTTGGCCCCCGAACACCCCTACCCCGCCGCCGTCGAAGACGCTTGGGCCGCAACGCTATGGGTCGCCGAGCATGCCTCTGCGCTCGGTGCGGACGCCACCCGGATGGCCGTCGCCGGGGATTCGGCGGGCGGCAACATCGCCGCGGTCACCGCCCAGCATGCCCGCGATCACGGCGGACCGAAGCTCGCCTTTCAGCTGTTGTGGTATCCCGCCACGATGTGGGACCCCTCGCTGCCGTCATTCACCGACAACGCCAACGCGGAAATCCTCGGCGCCAAGGCCGTCAACGACTTCTCCCGTTGGTACGCAGGCGAACACGACATGTCCAACCCGCCGCCGGGCATGGCGCCGGGGCGCGCACCCAACCTGGCCGACCTGGCGCCCGCCTACATCGGCGTCGCCGGCTACGACCCGCTGCGCGACGACGGCATCCGCTACGGCGAGCTGCTGGCAGCCGCCGGTGTCCCCGCCGAGGTGCACAACGCCGAGACGATGGTGCACGGCTACCTCGGCTACGCCGGTGTGGTGCCCGTCGCGACCGAGGCGATGGAGCGCGGGCTGACCGCGTTGCGGGCGGCACTGTACGGATAGTTGCCCTGCTGCGTACGGTGAAATCCATGACGCAGCCCACCAGCACCCGGCCCGCTCTCGATCCCACGTTGAAGGCCCTGCTCGACGCGTTCCCCCTCACGTTCAAGGCGTCCGACGGCGTCGAGGCGGCGCGCGAGAAGCTCCGGCTGCTGAAGGTGCCCGCGGAAATGCTGCCCGACCTGCGCATCGAGGAACGCACCGTCGGCTACGGCGACCTCACCGACGTTCCGGTGCGCATCTACTGGCCCCCGATCGCGCAGCACGACAACCTGCCGGTGGTGGTTTTCTACCACGGCGGCGGCTGGTGCCTGGGCGATCTGGATACCCATGACCCGCTCGCCCGCGCGCATTCCGTCGCGGCCGAGGCGATCGTGGTGTCGGTGGACTACCGGCTCGCTCCGGAGCATCCCTTCCCGGCCGGGATCGATGACAGCTGGGCCGCGTTGCGCTGGGTCGGCGAACACGCCGCCGAGCTGGGCGGCGACCCGACCCGCATCGCGGTGGCCGGCGACTCCGCCGGCGGCAACATCTCGGCGGTGATGACCCAGCTGGCGCGCGATAACGGCGGCCCGCCGTTGGTGTTTCAGCTGCTGTGGTACCCGTCGCTGACGGCCGACCTGTCGCTGCCGTCCTACACCGAGAACGCCGGCGCACCCATGCTGGACCAGGACGTCATCGAGGCGTTCGTCAGCTGGTACGTGCCGGACATCGACATCAGCGACCCCGCGGCGCTGCCCCCCAAGCTGGCACCGACGAACGCCACGGACTTCTCCGGTTTGCCGCCCGCCTACATCGGCACCGCCGGGCACGACCCGGTCCGCGACGACGGGACCCACTACGCCGAGCAGCTGCGCGCGGCCGGCGTGCCCGTGGAACTGAGCAACGAACCGACCATGGCGCACGGCTACGCCAGCTTCGCGCTGGTGGTCCCCGCCGCCGCCGAGGCCACCGACCGCGGACTGGCCGCGCTCAAAAAGGCGTTGCATCCCTGAACATGAGCGTCGCGCCCGACTACCACGTACTGATCGTCGGCGCCGGATTCTCCGGCATCGGCGCCGCCATCGAGCTCGACCGCGCCGGGTTCCCCGATTTCGTGTTGCTCGAAGCCGGCGACGGCGTCGGCGGCACCTGGCACTGGAACACGTATCCCGGTATCGCCGTGGACATTCCGTCGTTCTCGTATCAGTTCTCCTTCGAGCAGAGCCGGCACTGGTCGCGCACCTACGCCCCGGGCCGTGAGCTGAAGGCCTACGCGGAGCACTGCGTCGACAAGTACGGCATCCGGTCGCGAATCCGGTTCAACACCAAGGTCATTTCGACCGAATTCGACGACGAGCAGGGTTTGTGGAGGGTGCAGACCGACCCGGGCGGAGAAGTCACCGCCAGGTTCGTCATCAGCGCCAGCGGGGTGCTGACCGTGCCTAAGCTGCCCGACATCGACGGTGTGGACTCCTTCGCGGGACTGACCATGCACACCGCGCGGTGGGATCACGGTCAGGACCTGACCGGCAAGCGCGTCGCCATCATCGGTACCGGCGCCTCGGCGGTGCAGGTCATCCCCGAGATCGCGCCAATTGTGCAGCACCTCACCGTCTTTCAGCGCACGCCGATCTGGTGCTTCCCCAAGTTCGACGTACCACTGCCCACGGCGGCGCGCGCGGCGATGCGGATTCCGGGCGGCAAGATGCTGCAACGGCTGCTCAGCCAGGCGTTCGTCGAGGTGGCCTTCCCGATCTCGGCGCAGTACTTCACGGTGATTCCACTGGCGAAACGGATGGCGTCGGTGGGTCGGCGGTATCTGCGCCAGCAGGTCGACGATCCCGTGGTGCGCGAGCAGCTCACCCCGGCCTACGCGGTGGGCTGCAAACGGCCCGGCTTCCACAACGGGTACCTGGCCACGTTCAACCGCGACAACGTGCGGCTGGTCACCGAGCCCATCGACAAGGTCACGCCGTCCGCGGTGGCGACCGAGGACGGCGAGAACCACGACGTCGACGTGCTGATCCTGGCGACCGGCTTCAAGGTGATGGACACCGACAACGTGCCCACCTATGCCGTCACCGGAAGCGGCGGGCTGTCGTTGAGCCGGTTCTGGGACGAACAGCGACTGCAGGCCTACGAGGGTGTGAGCGTTCCCGGTTTCCCGAACATGTTCACCGTGTTCGGCCCCTACGGCTACGTCGGCTCGTCCTATTTCGCGCTGATCGAGACGCAGACCCACCACATCGTGCGCTGCCTGAAGCGGGCCCGCGCCGACGGCGCCACCCGGGTCGAGGTGACCGGGGAGGCCAATGCCCGCTACTTCGCCGAGATGATGCGCAAGCGCCACCGCCAGATCTTCTGGCAGGACAGTTGCCGGCTGGCCAACAGCTACTATTTCGACAAGAACGGCGACGTGCCGATACGTCCCACCACCACGGTGGAGGCCTACTGGCGCAGTCGGCGTTTCGATCTGGACGACTATCGGTTCACCGGCTAGGAGAGCTTGGGTGGCGACCGGCGGATAGGAGCGCTCGGGTGGCGAAGGAGTTTTCGCGCATCGATGACGGGCTCCGGGAATTCATCGCCGAACAGGCCATGTTCTTCGTCGCCACCGCCCCCACCGAAGGTGGGCGAATCAACCTGTCCCCCAAGGGATACAGCGATACGTTCGCGGTGATCGACGACCACACGGTCGCCTATCTCGATCTGTTCGGCAGCGGCGTCGAGACCATCGCGCACCTGCGGGACAACGGCCGGATCACCCTGATGTTCTGCTCGTTCACCCGCAACTCGCGGATCTTACGACTGTTCGGTACGGGTCGGGTGGTGCGTCCCGACGACGACGCATTCGGTTGCATCAGAACGCATTTCGCGGGTGAGCACGCGGGCGTGCGGGCCGCGATCGTGATCGATGTGGAGCGGATCGCCGACGCCTGCGGGTACGCGGTGCCCTATTACGACCTCGTCGACGAGCGGCCCGTACTGGACGCGTACCACAGCAAACAGCCCGACGAGAAATACGCGCAGCAGATCGCGACCCGCAACCGGGTCAGCATCGACGGCCTACCGGCACTCGAGCCCGATCACCCGTTGCCACCGGCTACCCGGCATCGTTAACGGGAATCCGGCCGGAGCCCGCGCCTAGCAATTCGCCTGCTTCCCGCGCACTGTCGCGGTTTCGCCCGCCCATGGGCACCAGCACCTTGAAAAGCACTCATGGATGCGCCGTGATTTTGTCCAGAGTCTGGTGAGCAAAGAATTTGAGTCATACGATCAGTCGATCAACAGTTAGCTCGGTGAATATCTGTTCGAACGCCATGGGGAGGGCAAGCATGTCGTATGTCATCGCGGCGCCGGAATTCGTGGCGGCCGCAGCCTCGGATCTAGCGAATCTCGGCTCCACCATCAACGCGGCCAACTCGGCGGCGGCATCACCCACCACCAACGTGCTGGCGGCCGGCGCCGACGAAATCTCGGCCGGCATTGCGCAGCTCTTCAGCGGCCACGCCCAGGCCTTCCAGGCGGTCAGCACCCAGGCGGCATCATTTCACCAGCAATTTATTGAGCTGCTCAACGGAGGCGCAGGCAAATACGCTGCGACTGAAGCCGCCAACGGCTCTCCGCTGCAGGCCGCGCTCAACGTGGTCAACAAGCCCACCGAGGCGCTGGCCGGACGCCCGCTGATCGGCAACGGCGCCAACGGGACGGCGGCCCACCCCAACGGCGGGGCGGGGGGAATTCTGTTCGGCAACGGTGGCAACGGCTTTGACGAGAGCGCCAACGCCGGCGTCGCCGGCGGCAACGGCGGCGCAGGCGGGTTGATCGGCAACGGCGGCAAGGGCGGGGCGGGCGGTGACGGCCTGTTCGGCACCAACGCCTCCGGCGCCGCCGGAGGCGCCGGAGGAAAGGGCGGCCTGATCGGCAACGGCGGTGCCGGCAACCTAGGCGGAGACGGTGATGGCACCGGAAACGGTGGCAACGGCGGAGCCGGTGGTGCCGCCACATTCGGCAGGGGCGGGTCTGGCGGGGCGGGTGGCACCGGCGGGTTTCCTGTGGACGAATCTGCCGACGCCGGAGAAGGAGGCACCGGTGGTGCCGGCGGCTCTGCCGCACTGCTCGGCCGCGGCGGATCCGGCGGGTCCGGCGGAGCCGGTGGGACAGCCGGCGATGACATCGGCTATAACGGCGGCGACGGAGGCCATGGCGGAAACGCCGGCTTTATCGGTTCCGGCGGCTAGGGCGGCAACGGCGGAACCGGGGGTGGCGGCAGCTTCGGCGGAGACGGCGGCAACGGCGGAGACGGCGGAAACGCCCAACTGATCGGCAGCGCCGGACTCTCCGGGTTCCCCGGTGACGGTGGAGAGATCGGCGGCCTGTCCGGAGACTTCGGCCACAACGGCAAAGCCGGACTTATCCCGCTTCCCCCGTTCTAACGCCGACCAGAAGCGAACCTAGATCGCGCGCTTGAGCTCGTCGACCTTGTCCAGCCGCTCCCACGGCAGGTCGATGTCGGTGCGGCCGAAGTGCCCGTAGGCGGCCGTCGGCGCGTAAATCGGGCGCAGCAGGTCCAGGTCGCGGACGATCGCGCCAGGGCGCAGGTCGAACACCTCGGGCACGATCTTCTCGATCTTGACCGGGTCCACGATCGCGGTGCCGAACGTCTCGACGAACAGCCCAACCGGGGCAGCCTTGCCAATCGCGTACGCGACCTGCACCTCGACCCGCTCGGCCAGGCCGGCAGCGACGATGTTCTTGGCCACCCAGCGCATCGCGTACGCCGCCGAACGGTCCACCTTGGACGGGTCTTTGCCCGAGAAGGCGCCGCCGCCGTGGCGGGCCCAGCCGCCGTAGGTGTCGACGATGATCTTGCGGCCGGTGAGACCGGCGTCACCCATCGGACCGCCGACGACGAACTTGCCCGTCGGGTTGATCAGGATCCGGGTCGACGAGGAGTCCAGCGTCTCGTGGGCG
Source organism: uncultured Actinomycetota bacterium (assembly GCA_963758775.1). GTDB lineage: Bacteria > Actinomycetota > Actinomycetes > Mycobacteriales > Mycobacteriaceae > Mycobacterium. The sequence continues at coordinate 66,925 of CAVWWU010000002.1, read as the reverse complement.
AGGTCGGCCAGCACGGTCTTGATGACGTGCTCGCGCAGGTCGGGGTCCAACGTCTTTACCAGGTCGATGCCGTCGGCGTGCTGGGTGGAGATCACCACGGTGTCCAACCGCGTCGGGACGTTGTCGTCGTACTCGATGGTGACCTGAGTCTTGCCGTCCGGCCGCAGGTACGGCAGCGTGCCGTTCTTGCGCACCTCGGTCAGCCGCCGCGACAGCCGGTGTGCCAGCGCGATGGGCAGCGGCATGAGTTCGGGGGTGTCGGTGATCGCGTAGCCGAACATCAGGCCCTGGTCGCCGGCGCCCTGGGAGTCCAGCGGGTCCGCGGCGCCCTCGACGCGTGTCTCGTGCGCGGTGTCGACGCCCTGGGCGATGTCGGGCGACTGGCGGCCGATGCCGATGTTGACGCCGCAGGTCTCGCCGTCGAAGCCCTTGGCGGAGTCGTCGTAGCCGATATCCAGGATGCGCGCGCGCACGGTGTTGGTGATGTCGGCGAAGGCCTCCTTGGCGTTCGTCGTCACCTCGCCGATCACGTGCACCTGCCCGGTGGTCACGGCCGTCTCGACGGCAACACGTGAGCGGGGGTCCACCGCCAGGAGCGAGTCGAGGACCGAGTCACTGATCGCGTCACAGATCTTGTCGGGATGTCCCTCTGTCACCGACTCACTGGTAAACAGCCGACCGTTCTGGCTCACCCTGTCATCCTTTCGTGCTGCGCAAACTTAGATAATCGAATTACTTTAGACGCCTCGAACCCAACCGGGTCAGCCGGGGCGTGCCGAAGTCCTCAGATCGCCGCTATCCGCCGTCACCGTGTAGGAACGCGACGATCGCGTCCACAATACGGCTCGCCATCGCGGTCTTGGAGCCGTGCTGCAGCGCGGACTCGGTACCGTCGGATGCCAGCAGCCAGCCGTCGTTGTTGTCCACCTCGAACGCGCGGCCGTCGCCCACCGCGTTGACGACCAAGAGGTCGCAACCCTTGCGGCGCAGCTTCGCCCGCGCGTGAAACAGCACGTCGCCGTTGGCGTCGCCGGTCTCGGCGGCGAACCCCACGATGGCGCGCAGGTTGGGCAGTTCGCCATGCGTGCGCGCACGCACCGCGCCGGCCAGCACGTCGTCGTTGCGCAACAACTCGATCGTGGGCGCATCGTCGCGGCTGTCCGGGCTTTTTTTGATCTTGGCGGCCGAAACCTGCGCGGGGCGGAAGTCGGCGACGGCCGCGGCCATCACCAGCACGTCCGCGTCGGGGGCGTGCTTGGAGACCGCGTTGCCGAGCTGCTCGGCCGAGCTGACGTGCACGACGTCCACGCCGGCCGGGTCGATGAGCCCGGCGGTGTGCCCGGCGATCAACGTGACCTGGGCGCCGCGCTGGGCGGCAACGCGGGCCACCGCGTAGCCCTGCTTGCCCGAGCTGCGGTTGCCGATGAAGCGCACCGGGTCGATGGCCTCGCGGGTGCCGCCGGCGGTCACCAGGACCCTGCGGCCGGCCAGGTCGTAGGGCAGCGCGTCGTGGCGTTCCAGCAGCAAGTGGGCCAGGGTGGTGATCTCCTCGGCCTCGGGCAGCCGTCCCGGGCCGGTGTCGGTGCCGGTGAGCCGCCCGAAGGCCGGTTCCAGCACCACAGCACCCCGGCGGCGCAACGTGGCCACGTTGTCGACGGTGGCCGGGTGCAACCACATCTCGGTGTGCATGGCCGGCGCGAACATCACCGGGCAGCGCGCGGTGAGCAGGGTCGCGGTCAGCAGATCGTCGGCGCGGCCGGCCACGGCGCGGGCCAGGGTGTCCGCGGTGGCCGGAGCGACCACCACCAGGTCGGCCTGCTGGCCGAGACGGACGTGCGGCACCTCGGGCACGTCGTTGAAGACGCCCGTGTGCACGGGCTGGCCGGACAGCGCCTCGAAGGTGGCGGCGCCGACGAAGCGCAGCGCGGATTCGGTCGGGATGACCCGGACCTGGTGACCGGACTCGGCGAGCTGGCGGACCACCGTGCACGCCTTGTAGGCAGCGATGCCCCCCGAGACGCCGACGATGACTCTTTTTGAGATCCGCGTGCCGTGCATCAGGCCCTGGCCTGTTACTCGCCCTCGGTGTGCTCGAGCAGGTCGGAGTGGATCTCGCGCAGGGCGATGGACAGCGGCTTCTCCTGCAGTCCGGGCTCAACCAGGGGGCCGACGTACTCGAGGATGCCCTCGCCCAGCTGGTTGTAGTAGTCGTTGATCTGCCGGGCGCGCTTGGCGGCGTAGATCACCAGCGCGTACTTGCTCGAGACCCGCGCGAGCAACTCGTCGATCGGCGGGTTGGTGATGCCCAGCGGGGTGTCGTAGGCGCCTTGTCCACCCGCGGCCGGATCGAACTGATCGGCGGGGACGGCGGCCAGCGACGCGTCGGATGACGAAATACTCACGTAGAAAATCTCCTGGCGAACGTAGCGGGATGCGATTAGGGGGCTAGAGAACTGCCGTTACTGCGCAGTTACCAGCAAGGATACCAATTCCGCGCACGCAGACTCTAATCGCGAGTTCACGACGACCTCGTCGAAGTCGTTTTGGGCGGCCAATTCGGTGCGTGCGGTGTCCAGTCGGCGCTGGATGGCCTCGGGGGTCTCGGTGCCCCGCCCGATCAGCCGGGCTTCCAGATCCTCCCAGCTGGGCGGCGCCAAGAAGACGGTCACGACCTCCGGCATCGCCTCCTTGACCGCCCGGGCGCCAGCGAGGTCCACCTCGATGAGCACCGGAAGACCGTCGGCGATGGCGGCCCGCACGGGCTCGGCCAGCGTGCCCGAGCGCTGCAAGCCGCCGTGGATCTCGGCCCATTCCAGCAGGTCGCCCTGGTCGATCAATTGCTGGAAGCGGGCGGCGCTGACGAAGTGGTAGTCGACGCCGTCCACCTCGCCCGGGCGCGGCGCGCGCGTGGTGACCGAGACGCTGAAGTGCAGGTTCGGAATGCGCTCGCGCAGACACCGGACCACGCTCGATTTACCGACCGCTGAGGGACCGGACAGTACGACGACACGTCCTCTGTCCGGTCCCCGGCCGGCGCTCACGAGCGCCCTTGGGTCAGCGGGGGTGCAGCAGGGTCCAGCGAGGTTACGAGCCGAACTTTTCCAGCAATGCCTTGCGCTGACGGTCGCCCAGGCCACGCAGGCGGCGGGTCGGGGCGATCTCGAGCTCGGTCATGATTTCCTGCGCCTTGACCTTGCCAACCTTCGGCAGGGCCTCGAGCAGCGCAGATACCTTCATTTTGCCAAGGACTTCGTCGTTCTCAGCGTCCTTGAGCACCTGGGTGAGGTTGGTGCCGCCGCGCTTGAGCCGATCCTTGAGCTCAGCTCTCGCTCGACGTGCGGCAGCAGCCTTCTCCAACGCGGCAGCGCGCTGCTCGTCAGTCAACTGGGGAAGGGCCACGATTCCTCCGTCTCTCATCGATATCAATCGATCTTTGTTTATCTCAGCCGGGGTACTCCAGCCAGCGGGAACGACCGTACTCACGCTTCCTGACGAAATCTAACCCGACCCCCCGTTTGTGGGGACAAATGTCCAGCAAGAGGCCGCCGCGGGTCCCCCACGGACGGTCTGCACGACGCCTTTGACACCGATCTCATACGCGGGCGCAGCGGCGATTTCGGGCCCGCCCTTTGGCCTGTTGAATGGGTTCTGACCTGCGGTTTTTGCCCCGTCGCGACGAGCCCGGGCCGACGCCTGCGGTGATCAGCGGCGGGTGGCCGCGGACGTGGACGCTCGCCGGTGCCGGGAATCACGGATTTTCGTCGATCACCGTCGCGTGTCGCGCGTGTCGCGCCGCCGGTCAAGCCAGATATGCGACGGTCTCGCGCAGCCGTTCGGCCGCCGCCCGCAGTTCCGGCGCGCCCGGGCCCGCCCGCAGCACCTCGCGGGACACCGCGGGCAACAGCTGGCCCGGTTCCGCCCCGCCGAGGCCGGCAAGTTGCTCAGGACGCCCGCCCTGCGCGCCGATGCCCGGCACCAGCACCGGCCCACCCAGCGCCGACAGATCGGGGGGCCGCAGGGTGGTGGCGCCCACCACCACGCCCACTGAGCCGGGTTCCGTCGTGTTTGAGCTCTTGTTGATCACGGCCGCCTGGTCGACGACCAGCTGCGCCACCGTGCGCTCGTCGAACCTGGCCTGCTGGACGGTCGCGCCCTCCGGGTTGGACGACGCGGCCACCACGAACACGCCCCGGTCATGCGCGGCGGCGGTCTCCAGCAGCGGCCGCAGCGAGCCGAACCCCAGGTACGGCGACGCCGTCACCGCGTCGGCGGCCAACGGCGAGTCGCCCGCCCAGGCAATGGCGTAGGCCGCCATGGTCGTCCCGATGTCGCCCCGCTTGGCGTCGGCGAGCACCAGCACCCCCGCGTCCTGCAGCGCGCCGATGGTGCGTTCCAGCACCGCGAATCCCGCGGCGCCGTAGGCCTCGAAGAACGCGACCTGCGGCTTGACGATCGCGAAACCGGAGAACGCCTCGATGCAGATGTCGCAGAACGCGGCCAGCCCGTCGGCGCTGGTGGGCAGGCCCCAGGCCGTCAGCAGCTCGGGATGCGGGTCGATGCCCACGCACAGCGGGCCGCGGCGCAGCCTCGCCTCGGCCAGCCGGGCGCCAAATCCCGTCACCGCGTGCCCTCCTCGAGCGCGCTGTGCAACTCCTGCAGCGAGCGCACCCCGATGTCGCCGCGGATGCCGGCCTCGATGCCCTGCACGGCGGCCGAGGCGCCCTGCACGGTGGTGATGCAGGGGATGTTGACGGTCACCGCGGCCGACCGGATCTCATAGCCGTCGATGCGCGGGCCGGAGTTGCCGAAGGGGGTGTTGATCACCATGTCGACCTTGCCGGCGCGGATCGCGTCGACGGCCGACATCTCCGGCCGGCCCGGCTGGGGTTCCTCGAAATGCTTGCGCACCTCGTCGCACGGAATACCGTTGCGGCGCAGCATCTCCGCCGTGCCTTCGGTGGCCAGCACGCGGAACCCCAAGTCGGCCAGCCGTTTCACCGGGAACACCAGCGACCGCTTGTCGCGGTTGGCGACGGACACGAAGATGGTGCCTTCGGCCGGCAGCGACCCGTAGGCGGCGGTCTGGCTCTTGGCGAAGGCGCTGCCGAAGTCGCGGTCGATGCCCATCACCTCGCCGGTCGATTTCATCTCCGGGCCGAGCAGCGAATCGATGGCGGCCCCGTCGGCGCGGCGGAACCGGTGGAACGGCAGCACCGCTTCCTTGACCGCGATCGGCGCGAACGGGGCCGCGTTGGCGCCGTCCCCTTCGGGCGCCAGCATTTTCTCGTCGCGCAGTTGGGAAATGGTGGTGCCCAACATGATCCGGGCGCACGCCTTGGCCAGCGGGACGGCGGTGGCCTTCGAAACGAACGGCACCGTGCGGCTCGCCCGTGGGTTGGCCTCGAGCACGTAGAGCACGTCGTCCTTGAGCGCGTACTGCACGTTCAGCAGGCCGATGACGCCGATGCCGTGGGCGATGGCCTCGGTCGCTTTCCGCACCTTCTCGATGTCGCTGCGACCCAGAGTCACCGGTGGCAGCGCGCAGGCCGAGTCGCCGGAGTGGATGCCGGCCTCCTCGATGTGTTCCATCACCCCGCCGATGTAGACCTCGGCGCCGTCGCAGAGCGCGTCGACGTCGATCTCGACCGCGTCCTCTAAGAAGCGGTCGACGAGCACCGGGTGCTCGGGCGAGAGCTGGGTGGCCCGCGCGATGTAGCCCTCGAGCGTCTCCTCGTCGTAGACGATCTCCATGCCGCGGCCGCCGAGCACGTAGGACGGCCGCACCAGCACCGGATAGCCGATGTCGTCAGCGATGCGGCGGGCCTGCGCGAATGTCGTTGCGGTGCCGTACTTCGGCGCGGGCAGGCCGGCGGCGGTCAGCACGTCGCCGAAGGCGCCGCGGTCCTCGGCCAGGTCGATGGCCTCCGGCGGGGTGCCCACGATCGGGACGCCGGCGTCGGCGAGGCGCTGCGCCAGCCCCAGCGGGGTCTGGCCGCCGAGTTGCACGATGACACCGATCACTCCGGGCCCGCCGTCGGCCGACTGGGCCTCGGCGCGGAAGACCTCCAGCACGTCCTCGAAGGTCAGCGGCTCGAAATACAGCCGGTCGGCGGTGTCGTAGTCGGTGGACACGGTCTCGGGGTTGCAGTTGACCATGACGGTCTCAAACCCGGCCTGGCTCAACGTGGTTGCGGCGTGCACGCAGCTGTAGTCGAACTCGATGCCCTGTCCGATGCGGTTCGGCCCCGACCCCAGGATCAGCACCTTGGGCTTCTCGGTCTGCGGGGCGACCTCGCTCTCGGCGGCGGGGTCCAACTCGTAGCTGCTGTAGTGGTAGGGCGTCTTGGCCTCGAACTCGGCGGCGCAGGTGTCCACCGTCTTGTACACCGGGTGGATGCCGAGGCGCTCGCGCAGCGACCGAACCCCGTTCTCGCCGGCCAATTCCGGACGTAGCGCGGCGATCTGGCGGTCCGACAGGCCGCTGTGCTTGCCGCGCCGCAGCAACTCGGCGTCCAGCACCGGGGCATCCACCAATTCGCTGCGGAGCTCGACCAGCTCGCCGATCTGCGCGACGAACCACGGGTCCACGCCGCTGGCCTCCGCGACGCGTTCGACCGACCCGCCCAGCCGCAGCGCCAGCTCCAGGTCGTAGAGCCGGCCTTCAGTGGGGGTCTGCAGCCGGGTGAGCACGTCGTTAATGTCGCCGTCGGGATCCGGCTTGGTCCAGAACCCGGCGCGGTCGGTCTCCAGGGACCGCATCACCTTGCCCAGGGCCTCGATGAAGTTGCGGCCCAGCGACATCGCCTCCCCGACCGATTTCATCGTGGTGGTCAGGGTGGCGTCGGCGCCCGGGAACTTCTCGAAGGCGAAGCGCGGCGCCTTGACCACCACGTAGTCGAGGGTGGGCTCGAAGCAGGCAGGGGTTTCCTTGGTGATGTCGTTGACGATCTCGTCGAGGGTGTAGCCGATGGCCAGCTTGGCGGCGATCTTCGCGATCGGGAAGCCGGTGGCCTTGGACGCCAGCGCACTCGACCGCGACACCCGCGGGTTCATCTCGATGACGACCAGCCTGCCGTCCTTCGGATCGACGGCGAACTGGATGTTGCAGCCGCCGGTGTCCACGCCGACCTCGCGCAGTATCGCGATGCCCAGATCGCGCATCCGCTGGTATTCGCGGTCGGTCAGCGTCATGGCCGGCGCGACGGTCACCGAGTCGCCGGTGTGCACGCCCATCGGGTCGAGGTTCTCGATCGAGCACACCACCACCACGTTGTCGTGGCCGTCGCGCATCAGCTCGAGCTCGAATTCCTTCCAGCCGAAGATCGATTCCTCGATCAACACGTTGGCGCTGGGGCTGGCGGCCAGCCCGGCGCCGGCCATCCGGTCGACCTCCTCGACGGATCGCGCCATGCCCGAGCCCAGCCCACCCATGGTGAAGCTGGGTCGCACCACGACCGGCAACCCCACCTCTTCGACCGTTTCGCGGACCTCGTCCATGGTGAAACAGACTCGGCTGCGGGCGGATTCACCGCCCACCTTGGCGACGATGTCCTTGAACATCTGCCGATCCTCACCACGCTGGATGGCGTCGAAGTCAGCACCGATGAGTTCCACGCCGTGGCGCTCCAGCGCCCCGTTCTCGGACAGCGCCACCGCGGTGTTGAGCGCCGTCTGCCCACCGAGCGTGGCCAGCAGCGCGTCGATCTTGTTGCCGCGCGCGGCCTGCTGGACGATCACCTTCTCCACGAAGGCGGCGGTGATGGGCTCGACGTAGGTGTGGTCGGCATACTCCGGGTCGGTCATGATGGTCGCCGGGTTCGAGTTGACCAGGCTGACCTGCAGCCCCTCGGCGCGCAGCACCCGGCACGCCTGGGTGCCCGAGTAGTCGAACTCGCAGGCCTGTCCGATGACGATCGGGCCCGAGCCGATCACCAGGACGTGGTTGAGATCTTTGCGCCGCGGCACTAGCGCCTCCCTTTCGTGGCGCGAGCGCGCCGAAATGTACGGCTATTACGGCGTGTCGCTGTGCATTTGGGGACTCTCGCGATCATTGCGCGCCCGCCATCAGGTCGACGAAGCTATCGAAGAGGTACTCGGCGTCGTGGGGTCCCGCGGCGGCCTCGGGGTGGTATTGCACCGAGAAGGCGCGCCCGTCAACGAGTTTGACGCCCTCCACCACACCGTCGTTGGCACAGGTGTGGCTGACGATCGCTTGCCCGAACGGGGTGTCGAAGCGCTGGCCCGCCTCGCCTTCCAGCGCGAAGCCGTGGTTCTGCGCGGTCACCGCGACCCGCCCCGTGGCGTGGTCCATGACCGGGATGTTGATGCCGCGGTGGCCGAACACCATCTTGTACGTGGCCAGGCCCAGCGCCCGGCCCAGGATCTGATTGCCGAAGCAGATGCCGAACAACGGGATTCCGGCGCCCAGCACCTCGCGGGTGAGCGCGACGACGTGGTCGGCGGTGGCCGGGTCGCCCGGCCCGTTGGACAGGAACACCCCGTCCGGTTTGATGTCGGCGATCTGCTCGAAGGTCGCCGACGCCGGCAGCACGTGGCTGCGGATCCCGCGGCGGGCGAAGTTGCGCGGCGTGTTGGTCTTGATGCCCAGGTCCAGGGCCGCGACGGTAAACCGGTGCGGCACTTCGGGTTCGACGACATACACCCCGTCGGTGCTGACCTCGCCGGCCAGGTCGGCGCCCAGCATCGACCGCTGGCCCCGCACCCGCTCTACCAGCTCGGCCGGGTCAGCCAACGCATCGCCGGAGAACACCCCGGCCTTCATCGAGCCGCGGCTGCGCAGGTGCCGCACCACCGCCCTGGTGTCGATGCCGGCGATCCCGACGATCTTCTGCCGGACCAGCTCGTCGTCCAGCGTGCCGGTGGCGCGCCAGTTCGAGGCCCGCGGCGACGGGTCCCGCACGGCGTAGCCGGCCACCCAGATCTTGTCGCCGCGGCTCTCGCCGTCCTCGCCGTTCCAGCCGGTGTTGCCGATCTGCGGTGCGGTGGCCACCACGATCTGGCGGTGGTAGCTGGGATCGGTCAGCGTTTCCTGGTAGCCGGACATGCCGGTGGAAAACACGGCCTCGCCCAGCGTCTGGCCGATTGCGCCGAACGGCGTGCCGGTGAAGACGCGGCCATCCTCGAGGACCAGCAGGGCTCTCATGCCACTCCTTCCGGCCAGCTCGCCAGCCACTGCACGTATTCGTCGCGGTTGTTTGCCCGGAACCCGGTGTCGAGTCTGAGGCCCGACGGCAGCCGCCATCGGATCGCCAGGATCCCGTTGCGCGCGGCGACTTTACCGGCGACACCGCGTTGGGTACGGATGGCCGAAATCGATTCCTGCGGAATCCAGATCGGGTGGGCTCGGCTGCGCTCCAGCATGATTCCTTCGGGATAGCGGGTCAGCACGGCCTTGCTGCGGTAGCCAAGGTCGCCGGCGGTGATCCGCTCGCTCCACGCCGGCTCCATGGTTGAGCCGACATAGATGCCCGGCGTAGTGATCGTCGCCGCACCGAACAGCGCGGGGACGTCGGGCAGGGCACCAATCAGTCCAGCCTGCTGCTCCGCGCGCCGCCGCCAGCCGCGCATCATCAGCTGGATCACCACCGCGATCACCACCACCAGCACCGCGGCGAAGATCAGCGACCCGACCAGCGTCCCTGAGTTCATGCCGGGCTCTTCCCATCCCTGGCGGTGACCTTGCCACGTAGGAGGGTGGCGGTCACGGCGGCGGGCAGGGTCATTGACTCATACGGCGTGTTCGCCGACCGGCTGGCCAGGGCGGGCCCGGTGACCGTCCACGTGGCGTCGGGGTCGACCACGGTCAGGTTGGCCGGCTCCCCCACCTCCAGCGGCCGCCCCTGGTCGGGCAACCCGACGATGCGCGCCGGGTTCTCGCTCATCACCCGGGCGACGTCACGCCAGCTCAACAGGCCGGGCTGCACCATGGTCTGGACCACCACCGACAGCGCAGTCTGCAGGCCCAGCATGCCGGGGCGCGCCGAGGCGAACTCGACACACTTCTCGTGCTCGGCATGCGGGGCGTGATCGGTGGCCACACAGTCGATGATCCCGTCGGCCAGCGCTTGGCGCAGCGCGACGGCGTCGGCGGCCTCGCGCAGCGGCGGGTTGACCCGATTGATCCCGTCGTAGCTGGTCAGTCTGCTGTCGTCGAGCAGCAGGTGGTGCGGGGTGACCTCGGCGGTGATCGAGATGCCTTGCTCCTTGGCCCATTTCACGATCTCGACAGTGCCCGCGGTGGAGGCGTGACAGATGTGCACGCGGGCGCCGGCGTCGCGGGCCAGCAGCGCGTCGCGCGCAACGATCGACTCCTCGGCGGCGCGGGGCCACCCGGACAGCCCGAGCCGGGCGGCGGTGGGTCCTTCGTGGGCGACGGCGCCGACGGTCAGCCGCGGCTCCTCGGCATGCTGGGCGATCAGCACCCCGAGCCCGGTGGCGTACTCCAGCGCGCGGCGCATGATCAGCGGGTCGTGCACGCAGATCCCGTCGTCGGAGAACATCCGAACCTGTGCGACACCGGCGGCCATCATGCCCATCTCGGTGAGCACCTCGCCTGCCAGCCCGACAGTGACGGCGCCGACAGGATGCACGTCGACCAGGCCGACCTGCTGGCCTCGGTGCCAGACATGGTCGGTGACCACCGGGCTGTCGGCCACCGGGTTGGTGTTGGCCATCGCGAACACGGCCGTGTAGCCGCCGAGAGCGGCTGCGGCCGAACCGGTTTCGATGTCCTCGGCGTATTCGCGGCCGGGCTCGCGCAGATGGGTGTGCAGGTCGACGAAGCCGGGCAGCAGCACCTGGTCGGTGGCGTCGATGACGTCTAGGTCTTTTTCGAGGCGTCCGGCCCGCGCCAGCCCGGTGCCGATTTCGGCGATCTGGCCGTCATCGACCAGGACGTCGACGCGGTCGCCCTCGCCATAGGGGCGCACTCCGCGGATCAGTACCGTCATGCGACTTCCGCCTCCGTTCCGACCAGTACGTGGAACAGCACGGCCATCCTGATGTGCACGCCGTTGGAAACCTGTTGCAGCACAGCCGATTGCGAGGAGTCGGCCACCGACGACGAGATCTCCATGCCGCGCACCATCGGTCCCGGGTGCAGCACCACGGCATGATCGGGCAGTAGCGCCTGGCGCCGGTCGGACAGCCCGTAGCGCACCGAGTATTCGCGCACCGACGGGAAGAAGCCGCCGTTCATCCGCTCGGCCTGCACCCGCAGCATCAGCACCGCGTCGGCGGCGGGCAGCTCGGCGTCGAAGTCGTGCGAGACCGTGACCGGCCAGCCGTCGACGCCGACCGGCAGCAACGTCGGGGGCGCCACCAGCACCACCTCGGCGCCCAGCGTGTGCAGCAGCATGACGTTGGAGCGCGCGACCCGGCTGTGCAGGACGTCGCCGACGATCACCACGCGCCGGCCCTCGATGCCGCCGAGGCGCTGACGGATGGTCAGCGCATCGAGCAGCGCCTGCGTCGGGTGCTCGTGCGTGCCGTCGCCGGCGTTGATCACCGATGGACCGGCCCCGTCTTCATCGGCCGTGGCCGTCCACTCGGCCAGCAGGTGCGCGGCGCCCGACGCCGGGTGCCGGATGATCAGCGCGTCGGCGCCGGCCGCGCGCAGCGTCAGCGCGGTGTCGCGCAGCGACTCGCCCTTCCCCACCGACGACCCAGACGCGCTGACGTTGACCACGTCGGCGCTCATCCACTTGCCGGCCACCTCGAATGACACCCGGGTCCGCGTCGAGTTCTCGTAGAACATGGTGATCACGGTGCGTCCGCGCAGCGTGGGCAGCTTCTTGACCTCGCGACCCACCAGTGCCTGCGCGAACCGGTCGGCGTCGTCGAGGATGGCGGTCGCGTCGTCGCGGCTCAGGTCGCCCGCGGCCAGCAGATGCCGTGCGCTCATCGGGAAATCACCACCCCGTCGCGGTCATCGTGCTCGCTGAGCTGAACCCGCACGCTCTCGCCGCGCGCGGTGGGCACATTCTTGCCGACGTAGTCGGCGCGTATGGGCAGTTCGCGATGGCCGCGGTCGACCAGCACCGCCAGCTGCACCGCGCGCGGCCGGCCCACGTCGCGCAGCGCGTCCAGCGCGGAGCGCACCGAGCGCCCGGAATACAGCACGTCATCGACCAGGATCACCAGCGCGTCGTCGATACCGCCGGCCGGGATCGAGGTGGCCTCCAGCGGTCGCGGTGGCTTGGTCATCAGGTCATCGCGGTACAGGGTGATGTCCAAAGCGCCCCAGGCGACGCTAGAGGACGAGCCGCCGCTGTATTCGCCGATGTTGGCGGCCAGCCGCTGGGCCAGGATCACACCGCGGGTCGGGATGCCCAGCAGCACCACCCGCGGTGAGTCGGGACCGTCTAATGCGGTCTTTTCGATGATTTGATGGGCGATGCGAGAAATGGTGCGACCGACGTCGGCCGCGGACATCAATTCTCGGGATTCCCCGCCCGGGGCAGCAGTGCCCATGCGAAAACCCTGACCTCCTTCTCCGCCTCTCCGGACGGATCGTTAAAGGATGTCGACTTGCCGGGGCAGCGTAACACTGCGGACTATTCCGGGGAAAATGACAGGCTCAAGTTCGTCGCAGCAATCCTCCGGTTTTCCGGTTCTCGATTTCGACGTCCTCTACCGCGGCGAAAGCCCGGCCGAAGGGTCCCCGCGGTCAACACACCGCCATGGGACACCAAGGCGCCCAAGGAAAACCTGATCACCTGGCACGAGGGCGGCTGGGTGCATGGCGACGTTCTCGACATCGGCTGCGGACTCGGCGACAACGCCACCTACCTGGCGCGCAACGGTTACCACGTGACCGGTCTGGACATCTCGCCGACCGCGTTGATCACCGCCGGGTGCCGGGCCGAGGACCCGGCGTCGAGGTGAAGTTCGCGGTGACGGACTCCACCACGCTGCAGGGCTACACCGACGTCTTCGACACGGTCGTCGACAGCGGCAAGTCAACCCATTAGACGTGTACGGAACGATGTTCTACTCGGCGGGTTGAACAGCTGGCCGACGGCTTTGAGTACATAGAGATTGTAAAAGGCGACGGGACTTCGCCGACGAATCGGCACGGCCATCTGGCGGGTCAAGGCCATCCCGGAGCTGGCCGGAACGCGGTGATCAGCCTTTCGCTGCGCCGGGGTGTCATCGCAGCGGCCTACAAGAGGGTGCCACCGCCCTGGAAGCCGAGTTGTAAGAAATGACTATTCGGATTCCCAACGGGAACAGCCGCCGAAGGATGACGTGCGCTATGTTTCCCCGCGAAGGCCAACGTCTGTTGTGTCCCGAGCAAATCGAGGATCGCATGAGTGAAAAGTCCAACAGGCCAACCCGTCCACTGATCGGGTTCATCACCCGTGATACCGCGCCGCAGATTACCCCGGCACCGATTAGTCGGCCGTGGATGTCAAAGCTGTCAGAGACGCGTAAAGGTTGGCCTAATCGGTGTTTGCCGATGCTCACAGCGAACCAAAGCGGTTGGGAGCTGCGCAATCGGTGCCCGTTCACCGCCACCTGGCTCGGTCAGGAAAACGACGTGGACGTAATGATCAAACCCGATCAGAGCGACGCCGATCAGTTCCTGCCCGTCAGCCATTTCGGTGACGGCATCCTGACCTGGCATCTGCCGATGGTGTTTCGCACTCCGGCCGGCTACAACTTGTTGGTCCGCGGACCGGCAAACTATCCGAAGGACGCCGTGGCTCCGTTAGAGGGCATAGTCGAAACCGACTGGGCAAGCGCGAGTTTCAGCATGAGCTGGAAACTCACCCGCAAACTGATGCCTGTGCGATTCGAAGCCGACGAGCCGATCTGCATGATTGTCCCGCAGCGCCGAGCCGAGCTTGAAGAGTTCGCCCCCGAACTCAGGCCCATCGAGTCTGATGAAGATCTGCAGCGCAAGCATGAATTCTTTCTTCGCTCACGTGATGCGGCCAAGCAAATCGAACAGGTAGCGAGGGTCGCCGCGGGAGAGCAAGTGCAGTGGCAAGGCGACTACACGCGAGGCCGACACACCGACGGCGAGGCCGGGGCATCAGATCATCAGACGCGCCGTCATCTGCGTCCATTTGTTCAGCAAGAGAAGCGGCAATAGGACTCCCGGGTTGGACATCGAATCGCTCGAGCCGCCCGGTGGCGCCGCGAGGTCGACGGCGATGACGTCGAGATGGCGTTCTGAGATGTCAGGGCGCAGCGTGGCAGTCGAGTCTCGCCGCTAGGTGCACGGATATTGCCCGTTGATCACGCAATTCACCGGCGGCGAGAAGGCACCGGTCAGCACGCCTCGGAAACCACCGTTGGCCGAAGCGCCGGGGGCAAGGGTGCGATTCCAGTTCGCGGGGGTCACCACGTAGTGCGTGCCGGATTGGGTGACGGTGCTGTTCCACGCATGCGAGATGCCTTCTCCCGCCGGCAGGTCGAAATCAATCCGCCAATCGGGCAGCGTGGTCATGCTCGCGTTGGTGACGACGAAGCGAGCGATGAAACCGTCCTGCCACGCATGTTGGACCGTCAGCGTCGCCGTGGCCGCGGCCGCATGGGCTGCCGGGGGGGCGCCCAGCGCTAGGGTGCCAGCCGCGAATGCCGACAGCGCGATGTGAAGCGCTGTGCGCCAGCGCTTCTCGCCCGTGTTCGGTGCGGCCATAGCAACGAACTTATAGGCACACGGGCGATATTGCCCCGCGCGGCGCGGGCACGCTGCAGGACCTTTGCGCAACTGAAACCGTCGTGAAATTATTGCCGGTGCACGACGGTGGCAAGTGTCGCGATTGAGTGTCAGCCGGGTATCGGAGCCGCAAACTTTGGCGCCTTTGGCGCGGAGTCAACGAACTGATTAGTTTTGGCCAGCCCGGCCGAGGCGGCCATCGCCGTTTCCCGAACGAAGCGTTTCGGCGTGAGTGTCGCGGGGTAAGCGTCTGCGACACCCACACGCAGGAGGCTCGCGGCGGATGAAGCTCAAGCATTCGATCGCCGGCTCGCTGCTCGCGGGCGCCCTCGGGGCAGCCACGGCGGGCTTCGGCGCCGCCGCGGCGAGTGCCGACCCATGGCCCCCGCCACCCCCGCCCGGACCGGGTGGGCCGCCGCCGGGACCGTGGGGCGGACCGCCTCCGCCGCCGTTCGGGGGCCCGCCCCCGCCGCCGATGTGGGGCCCGCCTCCCCCTCGATCTTGATGCCGCCCGCGCTGTAAAGCAGGCGAACAGTGGCCGCCCCGATCATTCGATCGGGGCGGCCATTGCTTTACTGAACCGGTGAACCTCAGTGGCAATCAGGCCTCCATCCGCGAGGTATGCGACGCCGGCCTGCTCGCCGGTGCCGTCACGATGGTCTGGCAGCACGGGGAAGTGTTGCAGATCAACGAGATCGGTTACCGCGACGTCGACGCGGGCCAGCCGATGACCAGGGACACCTTGTTCCGCATCGCGTCCATGACCAAGCCGGTCACGGTGGCGGCCGCGATGACCCTGGTCGACGAAGGCAAGCTCGCGCTGCGCGACCCGATCTCGCGCTGGGTGCCGGAGCTGGCCAACGTGCAGGTGCTGGACGACCCGCGCGGCCCGTTGGATCGGACGCATCCGGCCCAGCGGGCGATCCTGATCGAGGATCTGCTGACCCACACCAGTGGATTGGCCTACTCGTTCTCGGTATCCGGGCCGATCGCGCGCTCCTACATGCGGCTGCCGTTCAATCAGGGCCCCGACGTCTGGCTCAACGAGCTCGCGGCGCTGCCCCTGGTGCACCAACCCGGCGACAAGGTCACCTACAGCCACTCGATCGACCTGCTGGGCGTCATCCTCGGCCGCGTCGAGGGCAAGCCCTTTCACGAAGTGCTCGACGAACGGATCCTCGGCCCGGCGGGCATGCCCGACACCGGGTTCTTCGTCTCCCCCGAAGCGCGCGGCCGCGCAGCGACCATGTACCAGGTCGACGACGAGGGCAAGCTGCGGCACGGCGTGATGGGGCCGCCGCACATCAAACCGCCGTCCTTCTCCAACGCCGGCGGCGGGCTGTGGTCGACCGCCGACGACTACCTGCGATTCATCCGAATGCTGCTCGGGGACGGGATGATTGACGGCGTGCGGGTGCTGACGCCGGAGTCGGCGCGCCTCATGCGCACCGACCGGCTCACCGCCGAACAGAAGCGGCATGACTTCCTGGGAGCGCCGTACTGGGTCGGCCGCGGCTTCGGGTTGAACCTGTCGGTGGTGCTCGATCCGGCGAAGTCGGCCCCCCTGTTCGGGCCGGGCGGGCCCGGAACATTCACCTGGCCCGGCGCCTACGGGACGTGGTGGCAGGCCGACCCGTCGGCCGATCTGATTCTGCTGTATCTGATTCAGAACTGCCCCGACCTGAGCATGGACGCGGCCACGGCCGTCGCCGGCAACACGTCGCTGGCGAAACTGCGGACGGCGCAACCGAAATTCGTCCGCCGCACCTATACCGCGCTCGGACTGTAGCGGTGCTCGATTACCCGCCCAGTCGCATCGACGGGTCGCGGCTGACACTGCGCCCGCCTACACTCGCCGACGCCGGCGCGATCTTCCAGCGGGTCGCCCGCGACCCACAGGTGACCAAATATCTGCTGTGGACCCCCCATCCCGACGTCGCCACCACTCGCCGAGTGATCGCCGAGAAACTCAACATCGGCGACGAGGAGCAAACGTGGGCCATCGCGCTGCGGCACAGCGACGAGGTCATCGGACTGAGCAGCTGCCGACGCCGGGTGCGGCATTCCGTCGAGATCGGTTACTGCATGGGACGGCGATGGTGGGGCAAGGGTCTCATGTCCGAGGCACTCGACATGCTGTTGGCCGCATTGGAAGCTGACCGCGACGTGTACCGCGTCTGGGCCACCTGCAATGTCGACAACGAACGCTCGACGCGACTACTGGAGCGGGCCGGGTTCGTGTTGGAGGGCCGGCTGGCGCGCCACGCCGTCTACCCCACCCTCGGGCCCCAACCCCGCGACAGCCTGCTCTACGCCAAGACCGTGCGCTGACTGCGCGGCCCGCGGCCGGCGTCAGTGCACACTCAACGCGCCGTCCAGCGCGCGGCGCGCGTAGGCGCGCACGTCGGCGTCGGTGTCGTTGAGCGCAACGCTCAGCGCGTCGCGGGCGTCGGCGTCGCCGGCCCACCGGGTCAGGCTGAGCACCGCCGCCTTCCGCACATCGAGATGTGCGTCGGTCAGCGCGTCGGAAAGCCACGGAATTGCCCATTCGGCTTGGGCGCCTGACAGCGCGCGGACCGCACCCTGCCGAATCTGCCACGCCGGCGCCTTGAGGGCCTGCTTGACGGCGGCGAGATTGTCTTCGCCGCAACCCAATTCACCCAGTGCGGCAAGCGCGGCGGCACGAACCAGCGGATCCGGGTCGGCGAGCAGCGACCCCACCGCCTCGGCGCCGCCGTGCAGCGTCGCCAGCCCGGCGGCCGCCGCGATGCGGACCTCCCGGTTCTCGTCGCCGGTCGCGGTGACGACCCCATCGACGTCGTCGACCGACACCAGCGCCCGTACGGCTTCGATGCGCACCCGGTGGTCGGCATCGGTGAGCGCGTTGCGGTACTGCCCGGCGTCCCCGGCCCGGCGCGCGGCCAGCAGGTAGATCGCGGCCGCGCGCACCACGGTGTCGCGGGACGCCAGATATGCTTGGGCCGCAACCGGATCCGGCAGCACTTCGACCAGCTCGCGGATCCCGTCGGCGCCGGTGCGGCGCACCGACGTGTCGGTGTCGTCCAGCGCGGCGAATAGCGCGGGTGCGTATCCGTCCGGGGTGTGCTCGGTGAGCGTGGCCACCGCGGTGCGGCGTACCCCGGCGTCGGGATCGGTCAGGTATGGCCGCAGGTCGTCGGTCGTCGGCTCCTCGAGCGCAAGGACCTCGACGATGCGCGGTGACGGCGGTTCGGACGCCTCGGATATCAAAGCGGCCGACGAGATTCGGGACGTGGTGGTCGCCGGGGCCTGGCCCCCCGCCAGCGGCGGTTGC
Organism: uncultured Actinomycetota bacterium; assembly: GCA_963758775.1. Lineage (GTDB taxonomy): Bacteria > Actinomycetota > Actinomycetes > Mycobacteriales > Mycobacteriaceae > Mycobacterium. The sequence goes on along the minus strand of CAVWWU010000002.1, from coordinate 48,923 downwards.
GCAACCTGATGCACGGACTGATCCAGCGGCGGCAGGCCGTCCAACTCCGGGACCGAGATGAAGTACGGCGCCACCGGGCGCTTGAGGAACACCATTTCTTCTTGGCCGAGCCGGTTGGTCGCTTTGCGCAGGTTGAGGTGATAGCCCCACTCACTGTCGTCGCGGCCGGGCAGGTCGGCGCGGTCGTGGTAGAGGCCCCAGCGCGATTCGGTGCGGGTGAGCGAGGACCGCGCGGCCATCTCGGCGCAGTCGCGGATGAACGACACCTCCACCGCCCGCATCAACTCGTGCGGGGTGTGGGCGCCCATGTCGTCGATCTCGGCGCGCATCCGGTCGAAGGTTCGCACGGCGATGGACAGTTTGGCCGCGGTCTTGGGCGGCGCCACATAGTCGTTGACAAAACGCCGTAGCTTGTATTCGACCTGCGGCTGCGGCGGGCCGTCCGGGTGGCGCAGCGGCCGGTAGATCAGCTCGTGCGCCGCGCGCAGCTGTTCTTCCGGGAGTTGCTGTGGCGCAGAGATTTCCGCAATCTTAGAGGCGGCATGGGTGCCGGCCAGGTCGCCGAATACGAACGCCCCGATCATGTAGTTGTGCGGGACGCAGGCCAGGTCGCCGGCGGCGTAGAGCCCGGGCACCGTGGTGCGGGCATGCTCGTCGACCCAGACCCCGGAGGCGGAATGGCCGCTGCACAAACCGATTTCGGAGATATGCATCTCGACGTCGTGGGTGCGGTAGTCGTGACCGCGGTTGGCGTGGAACGTGCCGCGCGTGGGCCGCTCGGTGGTGTGCAGGATGTTCTCCAGCGCGGTCAGCGTCTCGTCGGGCAGGTGCGACACCTTGAGGTAGATGGGTCCGCGCGCGGAGTCGATCTCGCTCTTGACCTCGGCCATCATCTGTCCCGACCAGTAGTCGGAGTCGACGAATCGTTCGCCGTGCGAGTTGACCTGATAGCCGCCGAACGGATTGGCCACGTACGCGCACGCGGGGCCGTTGTAGTCCTTGATCAGCGGGTTGACCTGGAAGCACTCGATGCCGGACAACTCCGCGCCCGCGTGGTAGGCCATCGAGTAGCCGTCGCCGGCGTTGGTCGGGTTTTCGTAGGTGCCGTACAGGTAGCCCGACGCGGGCAGCCCGAGCCGCCCGCACGCCCCGGTCGCCAGGATCACCGCCTTGGCGCCCACCGCGACGAATTCGCCGGTGCGCGAGTTGAATGCCGCGGCGCCGACGGCCCGCCCTTCCCTTTTCGGGTCGGTGAGCACCCGCACCGGCATCAGCCGGTTCTCGATGCGGATCTTCTCGCGCATCGAGCGTTGCCGCAGCACCCGGTAGAGCGCCTTTTTGACGTCCTTGCCCTCCGGCATGGGCAGCACGTAGGAGCCCGATCGGTGTACCCGGCGCACCGCGTACTCGCCGTGCTCGTCCTTCTCGAATTTCACACCGTAGCGCTCCAGCCGCTGCACCATGGCGAAGCCCCGGGTGGCGGTCTGATACACGGTGCGCTGGTTGACGATTCCGTCGTTGGCGCGGGTGATCTCGGCGACGTAGTCCTCGGGCTCGGCCTTGCCCGGGATGACGGCGTTGTTCACCCCGTCCATGCCCATGGCCAGCGCGCCGGAGTGGCGCACGTGCGCCTTTTCCAGCAGCAGCACCTGGGCGCCGTGCTCGGCGGCCGACAGCGCCGCCATGGTGCCGGCGGTCCCGCCGCCGATGACCAGCACATCGCAGTCGAGTCGGGTCGGGGTGTGGTCGGGAATCTGCATCAGCGGATGAGGTAGGGCATGTTGACGGTGACCGCCCCGGTTGGGCACCGTGCGGCGCACGGGCCGCAGTACCAGCATTCGTCCACATGCATGAACGCCTTGCCGGTGTCGGGGTTGATGGCCAGCGAGTCCAGCGGACAGATGTCGACGCACAGGGTGCAGCCGTCGATACACAGGGATTCGTCGATGCTGACCGGTACGTCAGCGCGGTTATTGACCAGCGTCATAAGTTACTCCTAACTAGGCTGCCGCGCATGGTGATTCGATCACCACGCATTCGGATGTATTCCAGGTCAACGGGTCTGCCGTCGTCGAGGCTGGTGAGCCGCTCCAGCATGAGCAGCGGCGCCCCGTCGGGCACCTGCAGGGTGGCCGCCGAGTGCGCGTCGGCGGGAATGGCTTCCAGCGCCAGCGCCGCCGAGCCGAGTCGCTGCCCGCTCAGCTCCTCGATGAGCTCGAACAGGTCGTCATTTTCCAGCGGATGGCACAGGATCTGCGATCCGATGTCCGGGGCGAGGTAGGTCAGGTCGAGGCTGAGCGGCAGGTCGCCGAGATAACGCAACCGCTCGATGAACACGGCCGGCTCACCGTGTTCCAGCTGCAGCCGGCTGGCCACCGACGGCGGCGCGGCCACCGGCATCGCGGCCCGCACCTCGTTGCGGACCTCACCGAGGTTTTTGAGGGTCTCCTTCAGCCCCAGCAGGACGTCGAGCTCGTGGTCGAGCTTGCGCTGCGTGACGTGCGTGCCGACCTTGGGACTGCGCTCGATCAGCCCCTCATTTCTCAAAACGTTTAGCGCCTCCCGAATGCTATTGCGGGACACCGAGAATTCCGCCGCCAACTCGCTTTCCGGCGGCAGCCCGTCGTGGTAGGCGCCGGAATGGATCTGCTGACGCAACACGTCGGCGACGCGGCGCGCACGGTCCGCGCGATGTCCCCCGATCGGCACGGCTACGGGGTTTGGGGCCACGTCGTCACGCTAACGCGTCTCGGCAGCCATCTTCACGGCGCCGAAAGCCTCCAGCACCGGCTGGTCAGCACATTGCGCCGGTTTGGGTTAGGGCGCGACCAGCCAAAAGCCGAGCCGGGCTGGTTATTGCGCCACCCCGGGCGCACCGCCGAATTTCCGATCCGGGTGATTAGAACCTCAGACGGGTAGCAGCCGGTTCCGGTAAGCGGCCAACGCGTCTTGTTTGGTGGTGAGGGCGCCGATGTAGCCGTCTGGGCGGACGAGCACGGCCCCGCCATCCTTGACGTCATAGGCCTGATGGATATGCCGATCGGCGTCGAGAACGTCGGTGCCGATCTCCAGCGCGCGGATCCATTGGTGCTCTAGGCGCGGTGCGTCTGGCCCGAACCGCAGCAGCGTCCAGTGCGTGCCGGCGAAAAGCGCGAACAGCCGAACCGGATCGGCATTTCCGTTTAGGCATGGCGCGTCGGGTGCGCGGTCACCGGCGGAAAGCATTGCGCTGCAACCGTCGTCAAGGCTCAACGGTCCGCCGCGGTAACTCAGATCGAGTTGTCGGGTTTCCTCGCCGCGTTCCCGCGCATCATCGGTACCACGCAGGAATTTATCCAACAGCTGGGTGCTGATTCCGAGTACTCGCGCGGCGATTGGCAGTCGCTCCGCCTGATAGCTATCGAGCAGGGCTTCTGAATCCGAGACCGACCCGCCAAGCCCCCTGAGCACCGTGGCCAGCTTCCAGCCGAGGTTATAGGCGTCCTGCACACCGGTGTTGAGCCCTTGCCCCCCGGTGGGCGGGTGGACGTGAGCGGAGTCGCCTGCCAGGAATACCCTTCCGGAGCGAAACCGCTGCGCCAACCGCACGTTCGGTCGCCAGATTGTGGACCACGTCAACTCGCGCAACCGGATGTCCGTGCGGCCGGATGCCGCGTCGATGGTCGCCTGCAGCCCTTCCAGGGTGGGCTCCACCTGGGGCGCAGTGCTGGCAAGAACATACGTGTCGGCGCCCCCGGCAAGGGGTGTGAAGCCGAAAAAGTCGCGGCCGTTGAGCATCCAGCCGTGGCCGCAGTCATGGTCCAGGCCCTCGGCGCGCACGTCGGCCAGCATCATCCGCGCCCCATCCTCCGTGGTCCCGAGAAACGGGACCGCGAGCTGGCGGCGCACCGCGCTGCGCCCGCCGTCGGCGCCGACCAGGTAGCAAGCCCGCACGATCTCGCCGCCGCGCAGGTGAACGGTCACGGCCGCGTCATCCTGGTCATCCTGCTCGACGCCCACTACCTCGGCGTCCAGCTGCACCTTTGTTCCGTTACGCGCCAGCGCAGAACGCAGGATCCCTTCGGTACGCCACTGCGGCACGAACCACAGGTTCGGGTACGGCCGGTCCGGTCGTGGCGGCTCCAGCTTGGGCATCCGGTCCTCCCATACCACGGTCTCCCCTTCGTAGACGCGCATCAGGGGTGCGCCGATGCCGGCGGCGAACACCTCGTCGAGGACGCCGAGATCCTCGAAGACCTCCAGCGTGCGTGGCTGCAGCCCGTCACCGCGCGAACCCCCCGCGAAACGCTCGGCCTTGTCGACGATCCGCACGTCAATTCCCCGGCGAGCCAGCTCAATTGCCAGCGTGAGGCCGGTCGGTCCGGCTCCGGCGATGAGAACCTGGGTGTCCATTGCCCTACCTCATAGGTGAATCATAGTTCAGTGAATTTTGATTCAGTCTCTACGGTGCTAACTTCCCTGTCAAGGAGGTGACGGGTGCGACGGGTAGACCAGGCCGCCGGAACCGAGGCCGCGCTGAAGGATGCCGCACGGCGGGTGTTCGCCCGCAAGGGATATCTGAACACGAAGGTCACCGACATCACCGCGGAGGCCGGCCGCGCCGCCGGATCGTTTTACAACCACTTCACCAGCAAGGAAGACCTGCTGAAGGGCTTGCTGACGGACTTGCTCGCGGAGAGCGACCGGGCGGTTTTCGCGCCGGGTTCGGCGCACAAGGCGGACTTCAGTGACCGTGCGGCCGTGCGCTGGCACGTCGAGGCGTATTGGCGCTTCTACACCCGTCACGCCGTCGAACTCACCGCATGGCGTCAGGCCGCGTTGGTCAACGCCGAGTTCGGTGCCCAGATGCAAGCCTTCATGAACCGGGACGTCGACCACATCCGCGATCACCTGGACCCAATCGTCGCTGCCGGCCGGACGCTGCCAGCGCGACCAGACGTGGTGTTGGCGATGTTCGCCGGGTTACTGGACGGATTCGGGTCCCAGTGGCAGATGTCCGGCGGCCAGTTGGGCAAACGGCATGTCGGCGAAGACGAGGCGATCGACGCGTTGACCGACTTCATCTATCGCGCCCTCAACGGACCGGTAGCGAAGGCAAAGGCCCCTGAGGTGCCGAGCAGACGCAAAGGCCCCTAATTCGGGCCGGATTACGTGCCTTTTGCGTCTGCTCGCGCCACGAGGGCGCGGTCCCCGTTGACCGCACCCAAACTCGAAGCATCCGAAGAAATTTCGAAGACCGGGACCGCGGCGCCCACGGCGGCCGTCGCCGCATTCCGCTGCGCCTCCATTCGCTCCAGCGCCTCTTGGGTGAACACCGACAACCCGAGATCGTGGTTGTAGCCGTGAATCTCCTTGACGTCCAACTGGGCCAGGAAGTAGACGATCTCCTTCGAGACCACCTGACCTGGGACCAGCACCGGGAAGCCCGGCGGGTAAGGCACCACGAACGTGGTGGACACCAATCGCTTGCCCTCGGCGAGCCGCCGGCCGGCGGTGCCGATCTGCACGTATTCGCGGTCCGACTCCTCGTAACCGGCGTAGAAAGCGGCCCGCATGTCACCGAACGAGCACGCGTCCACCGGCCGGAAGGCAATGTCGAACTCGCTGAAGTCGGGCAGGTGCGGCAGGTCCTCGGTGATCTCCTCGACGCGGCGCTTGTGCAACGCCCAGTCCGCCGCGCTGGCCTCCTGCTGCTCCCGGTCGAAATCGCTGGCCACCCGGCGCAACACATCGAGCAGGTGGTGCACGCTCGACCAGGTGACGCCAATGGTGAAGATCAGCAACACGCTGTTGATCGAGGTCTTGTTGATCTGGATACCGAACCGGTCCATCAACACCTTTTCGCGGAAGTCGAAGCCGTTCATCCCGGTATCCCCGATGAACAACGTGACCCGCGTCGGGTCCAGCACGAACTGATCGGAGCGCCACGCCTCGTTCCACTCCTCCAGCGCGCCCTGCCGTACCTCGCGGTAGGAGCTGACCGCCGACGCCCGGAACTCCTCGGGCACCAGGTCGGCCTCGTCGAGGATGCGAAACCACTTGCTGATCAACCGGTCTTTGCGCACGCGGTGCCGGAACACCAGCGCCATGTCGTAGACCTGCCGCACCAGCTGGAAACCCTCCATGTCGACCTGCCGGCGCGCCAGGTCCAGCGACGCGAGCAGTTGCTGATTCGGTGATGTCGAGGTGTGCGTCAGGAACGCCTCGCCGAACGCGTCGCGGGCGCGCGAATTGAAGTCCTGATCGCGGACATGGATCATCGATGCCTGCCGAAATGCCGACAGCGACTTGTGCGTCGAATGCGTCGCGTACACCCGGACCCGCGCGCGAGCCGGGTCGGGCAGCAGCCGGTGATCGACCCACTCCGAGCGCGGGATCCCCTCCATCGACGCGGCCCAATTCCGGTATTCCTCAGCGTATTCCGGCGACGCCAACGTCTGCTCGAGACGCTCGGCCGAGATCATCGCGGTCCGCTGCCGGGCCCATGGCACCGCGGTGGCGAACGCGTACCACGCCTCGTCCCACAGGAAGCAGATGTCGGGCTTGATCGCCAGCACCTCTTCCATCACGCGCCGGGGGTTGTAGACGACGCCGTCGAAGATGCAGTTGGTGACCAGCAGCATGCGTACCCGGTGCAGTTGCCCGGCCGCCTCGAGATCCAGCAGCGCCTTCTTGATGGTGTGCAGTGATACCGCGCCGTAGATCGCGAACTGCGGCAACGGATACGCGTCCAGGTACAGCGGGTACGCGCCCGCCAGCACCAGGCCGTAGTGGTGTGACTTGTGGCAGTTGCGGTCGATCAGCACGATGTCGCCGGGCCGGGTCAGCGACTGCACGACGATCTTGTTGGCGGTCGAGGTTCCGTTGGTGACGAAGTAGGTGTGGTCGGAGTTCCAGGTGACCGCTGCCTTGTCCATCGCCTTCTTGATGTTGCCGTGCGGGTCCAGCAGCGAGTCCAAACCGCCCGAGGTGGTGGAGGTTTCGGCCATGAAGATGTTGCGGCCGTAGAACTCCCCCATGTCCTGCAACGACTTCGAGTTGAAGATGCTGGCGCCACGCGCGACCGGAAGCGCATGGAACTGGCCCACCGGCGCCTGCGCATACGCGCGCAGCGCGTCGAAAAACGGGGTGGAGAACCGGTTCCGCAAACCCGCGATCACCGTGCTGTGCAGATCGGTGACGTCGTTGAGCCGGTAGAACGTCCGGTCGTAGACGTCGGGCCCGTCGTCGTTACCCGCCGCGATCGACTCGTCGGTCAGCAGGTAGAGGTCGATGTGCGGCCGCAGCTCCTTGATCCATTCGCCGCATTCCACCGAGTCCTGCGCGCATTCGCTGCTCACCGCGTCATCGCTGGCACCGAGCAGCGTGTTCATCAACGGCACCCGGTCGCGGGAGCGCAGCGGCAGGTCATGGCGGATGATCGCGGCCTGGATCTCGCCGTTGAGCGCGACCGCGGTAATCGCATCTTCGACGCTGGGGGCCACCAAGACCTCGAACTGCACATCATCGGACGGATTGCGCAGCGCCCGCAGGTGTTCGGCCAGGCAATCCGGGGCCGTGGACGGCGAATCATCGGCGAGCAGCACCGTGTAGAACTGCTGCTGTTTGGCCTGAGCCACCAGCTCCTGATCGGCCAGCGGCGCGGAGGTGTCGGACATGTCGAAAAGCGCTGTGCGGTCGCCATATTCGCCCAGTAGCCGCACCGCCAGCGACACTTCTTCGGACAGGCGCACGGTGGACAGGCTCTCCAGGTGAGCGCGGAAGGTTGCCAGATTCTGCGCACCGGGATACAGCCAATACCGCTCGTAGGCGCCGATGCGGTCCATCAGCCGCTTCACCCTCGCCAGGTCGTGGGCCTTGTCCAGGCCGGCGAGGTCGACCTCGGCGAGGTGCCGGCAGGCGTCGTCGAGCAGGTTCCACGTGTCGATGCGCGTGTACGACGGGTTAGCCACAGCCGCCAGCGCGGAGACGCGAAGTCGTCGCGGGCGGGAACCGTTTCGAGTCATGTCGTCACCTGTCCTGGGTGCATCCATGGTTATCGCGCGCCGGGCGCAAATGATTACCGGGTCCCGTGATCGGTACAGGTGGTCCGCAGGCGCGTGCTATCGCGTTCGCTGGGAGGTGGTACCGGGTTTCCATCATGGGACAACCACCATTGTGTCCCGCTCACGTGCGCCGCGGGACGGTTTCCCGCACCCGGATCACCGGGTCAGCCGTCCACCTCGTCGTCACTCTCAACGACCCGGCCTTTGCCGCGGGTGCTTTCCACCCATCGCAAAACCGGGAGCTCCCAGCGCCGCGCGGGCAGGTCGGTGACGTCGGACAGCGACCGCACGACGCCCTGCGTCAGGCCCATCAGCGCCGCCATCACCGGGAGCAGCGGCTGCAGCGGCTTGGCCGCCGTTCGAACCGTACTGATCCGATTGGCCACCACAACGCGCTCGATGCAGTGATACAGCCACGCACCGACGCCCAGCGCGAATATCGACATCGCCGACGCGACGATCGTCCATCCGTAGGCAGCGCACACCACCGCGCCGAGCACCACGGCGCCCGCCAGGAAGGCGGCGATGGCCAGGCGCAGCTCCAGCCGGCTCAAGAGGCGCCTTCGCGGATCGCCCGGGCGGCGGCGCGGATCTGCGGCGTCACCAGCATGACCTGGCCCAGGACGCCGTTGATGAAGCTGGGCGACTCGTCGGTGGACAGCTCCTTGGCCAGCTCGACGGCCTCGTCGACGGCGACCGGCTCGGGTACGTCCTCGGCGTGCAGCAGCTCCCACACCGCGACCCGCAGGATGGCGCGGTCCACCGCGGGCAGCCGGTCCAGCGTCCAGCCCTGCAGATGCGAGGTGATCAGGTCGTCGATGTGCGTGGCGTGCTCGCCCACCCCGCGCGCGACCGCGACGGTATAGGCGTGCAGCGGCGCGACGTCGGGGTTGGCTTCGGCCAGCGCGGTGCGGACGTCGACGACCTCGCCCGGGGTTAGGCCACGAGCCTCGGCTTCGAATAACAGGTCGACGGCGCGCTTGCGGGCCTGATGGCGTCCCTTAACGGGTTTGGCGTGCTTGTCGTGCTTGTCGCCTGGCATGGTCAGGCGTTCACGCGTCCCAGGTAGCTGCCGTCGCGCGAGTCCACCTTCAGCTTGTCGCCGGTGTTGATGAACAGCGGCACCTGGATCTGCGCGCCGGTCTCCAGGGTCGCCGGCTTGGTGCCCGCGCTGGACCGGTCGCCCTGCAGGCCGGGCTCGGTGTGGGTGACCTCGAGTTCGACGGTCACCGGCAGCTCGAGGTACAGCGGCGCCCCGTCGTGGAACGCGACCTGCACCGGCATGCTCTCCAGCAGATAATTCGCGGCGTCGCCGACCAGTGCCTCGGGCAGGTGGTGCTGCTCGTAGTCCTCGCTGTCCATGAACACGAAGTCCGAGCCGTCGCGGTACAGGTAGGTGGTGTCGCGGCGGTCGACGGTGGCGGTCTCCACCTTGACCCCGGCGTTGTACGTCTTGTCGACGACCTTGCCCGAGAGCACGTTCTTCAGTTTGGTGCGCACGAAGGCCGGGCCCTTGCCGGGCTTGACGTGCTGGAACTCGGTGATGGTCCACAAGTTCCCGTCGATGACCAGAACAAGTCCGTTTTTGAAGTCAGCAGTGCTTGCCACGGTCTTCTAAATCTCCGATCTCACACAGATGGATGAAAATTCGCTGTCACCCGACTCCCCCGGCACTTCGCGGGACGTGGGAAAACATGCTCATCGCCGCCCATGATCACGTCGTGCCAGAGCGGGCACCACGTAGAGATTACCCGGGCGCACCCGTACTGGGCCGACCACTACGGCACCCGGTGCAGCTTGCAGTAGTGCATTACTGACGTCGCCTTCACTCGTGCGGCTGAGCATTTCCGTCATGACGTGTGGGGGGCTGCTGGCTACGGCGGCGTCGGCGGCGAAGGTGGCGAAGGCGTCAGGGGTACCCCGAGGCCTTTCGGGGCGGCCGCGGAACCAGGCGCGGCACTCGGTCGATGACGTCCTGGTAGCTGGGTCGGCGCTCCAGGCTGCGTTTCTCCATCATCGGGATGCTCGCGCCCAGGAACATCGCCACCATGGCGAGCACACCGACCCCCAGCCACCATGCGTCGCGCGGGGACGCCGCAACCCCGAACAAAGCCAGGGCGAACCAGAAGCTGATCTCGCCGAAGTAGTTCGGGTGCCGCGACCAGCCCCACAGTCCGCGATCCATGGCCGCGCCGGATCGGCGTTCGGCAACGAAGCGATGCATCTGGACGTCGGCGATCAGCTCGAGCGTCACGGCCGCCAGTCCCACGGCGAAGGCGATCCATTCCAGCCACACCAGACCGTCACCGGGCCGGGTCACGGCGACGTACACCGGCAACATGCCGAGGAAAACTTGCACCGTGGGGATCAGATGCAGGCCGAACAGGTCGGCCAGGAACTCCCAGCGACCGGCGCTGTCGCGCAGGATCGGGTAGCGCCAATCCTCGTGGTGCAGACCGGGAAAGGCGTAGATCCAGTTGGCCGTGAGGCGGATCGCCCAGTAGAGCACCACGATCGCGACGAGCCCGCAGCGCAGCGAGCCGACGCCGAGCCCGCCCGCGTGCCACCAGTAGACCAGCAACAGCGGCGGGGCAACGCTCCAATAGGCGTCGTAGAAGCTCGAATTGCCGTAGGCACGGCTGAAGGCGAACACCACCAGCGTGGCCAGCACATCGGCGATGAAGGCATCGAGCCACAGCCGTCCGGTGCTGGGGCCCCACGACAGCCAGGCCGCGGCCACCGCCAGGGCAGCAATGTAGGCACCCGCGACCAAGGCAAGCGACCGGCTCTTTGTCATTGTTAGATCAGGGTGACCAGTTCCTTGGGGAACCGCGTCAACAATTCCGGGGTGTGCCCTTCGTCCGCCACCACCAGCGTGTCCTCGATCCGCACACCACCGCGGTCCGGCAGATAGACACCGGGCTCCACCGTCACCACAGAACCGGCGAGCAGCGTGCCGGCCGACGTCGCCCCGATTCCGGGCGCTTCGTGGATCTCCAGGCCGACGCCGTGCCCCAGGCCATGCCCGAAGTTCTCCGCGTAACCCGCCTCCGCGATGAGATCCCGTGCCGCCGCGTCCACGTCGCGCAGTCCAACACCCGGGGCCAGCGCCTCCCGGCCGGCGCGCTGCGCGTCGGAGACCAACTGATAGATCTCCTGCTGCCAGTCGGCGGCCTTGCCCAGCACGAAGGTGCGGGTCATGTCGGAGTGATAGCCGGCGACCAGCGCGCCGAAGTCGATCTTGACGAAGTCGCCGGTCGCCAGCGCCGCGTCGGTCGGCCGGTGGTGCGGGATCGCCGAGTTGGCCCCCGCGGCCACGATCGTCTCGAACGAGATCGCGTCGGCACCGTGGTCGAGCATCAGCGACTCCAACTCGCGGGCCACCTCGCGCTCGGTGCGCCCGGGCCGCAGACCGCCGCTATCCAGCAGGTCGCCCAATGCGGCGTCGGCCGCCTCGCAGGCCAGCCGCAGCAACGCCAGCTCACCGGCGTCTTTGATCTCGCGCAACGCCTCCACGGTTCCCGACGCACGCACCAGCTCCAAGGCCGGGCTCGACCGCTCGTCGAGTTCTTTTGTCAGTGCATCGAACCCGTCCACCGTGACGACATGGCTTTCGAAGCCCAGCTTGCCCACACCGTTGTCGGCGGCCCGACCTGCCAGGGCGCGTCCAACCGCCCGCTCGATGAGCACCTCGAGCCCGGATGCCTGCTGCGCTGCCTGGGTGCGGTAGCGGCCGTCGGTCGCCAGCACGGCCTCACGATCGTCGGCGAACACCAGCAACGCGCCGTTGGAGCCGGTGAAGCCCGACAGATAACGCACGTTGATCAGGTCTGTGACCAGCATCGCGTCCAGCCCGGTGGCCGCGATTGCCGATTTGAGATTGTGTCGACGCTGGGAATGTGTCACAGGTCTTGACGCTACTCGCTACGCTGAACCTTCATGAGAGACTGGATGCTGCGCGGATTGGTGTTCGCCGGTGGGATGGTTCTGCTCCGATTGGTCCAGGGGGCTCTGATCAACGCCTGGCAGACGCAGTCGGGATTGATCAGCATTGTGCTGCTACTGCTCTTCGTCGCGGGCGTCGCCTTCTGGGGAATCAGAGACGGCCGCGCCGACGCCACCGCGAACCGCGATCCGGACCGCCGCCAAGACCTGGCGATGACCTGGCTGCTCGCCGGCCTGGTCGCGGGGATCCTCAGCGGCGTGGTGGCCTGGATCATCGCCATCTTCTACACCGCGATCTACACCGGTGGCCTGCTCAACGAGATCACCACGTTCGCGGCGTTCACCGCGCTCATCGTATTCCTGCCCGGGATCATCGGCGTCGCCTTCGGCCGGTGGCGGGTGGACCGCAACGCTCCCCCGCTCGAGAAGGAAGGCACTGAGGAGCGCGGCGCCGACACCGACGTGTTCTCCGCTGTGCGCAGCGATGACGCCCCCACGGGCGAGATCCCTGTCGAGAAGGGCGGCGAGGCTCAGACCGAGCACCGTTCGGCCGTGGCGACGGCCGAACGTGACGCGCCCACCGAGACCATTCGCACCACGGGCGCCAGCGAGGCACCCACCGAATCGTTCGACCTGCCCACCGGCAAGTGGGGTTCGTCCGGCAGCGAGGACAAAACCGAGGTGATCCGGACGCACGACGCCGAGAAGGACAAAGGCTAGCTGCTGGCCAGATAGCGCAGGGCAAGCAAGTAGCCCTGCACCCCCAGCCCCACGATGACACCGGTTGCCACCGGGCTCAGGTAGGAATGGCGCCGAAACTCTTCGCGCGCATGCACATTGGAGATGTGCACTTCGATCAACGGCGCGCTCAGTTCGGCGCAGGCGTCGCGTAGCGCCACCGAAGTGTGGGTGAAGCCGCCGGCATTCAGGATCACCGGTTCGCCGGCGTCGGCGGCCGCATGAATCCAGTCCAGCAGCTCGGCCTCGCTATCACTTTGCCGCACAACGACTTTGAGTCCAAGCTCGGCGGCTTCGCGTTCGATCAGGGCGGCCAGCTCATCGTGCGTGGTGCTGCCGTAGACGTCCGGCTCGCGCCGACCCAGCCTGCCCAGGTTCGGGCCGTTGATGACGTTGACGGTCGTCATGACGCACCGACCTCGCTGTAGGCGGCGGCCAGCAGCGTCGGGTCCGGCCCCGCCAGCCGGCCCGGCTTGCCCAGCCCGTCGAGAACCACGAACCGCAGCACGCCGGCCCGAGTCTTCTTGTCCCCGGCCATGTATTCCATCAGTTGTGGCAGCGCGTCGGCGTCGTAGCTGACCGGCAGGCCGATGGATTCCAGGATGGTGCGGTGCCGCTGGGCGGTGGCGTCGTCGAGCCGCCCCGCGAGCCTGGCCAGCTCGGCGGCGAACACCAGACCCACCGACACGGCGGCGCCGTGCCGCCACTGATAGCGCTCCCGGCGCTCGATGGCGTGGCCCAAAGTGTGTCCGTAGTTCAGGATTTCGCGCAGCTCCGACTCCTTCTCGTCGGCGGCGACGACATCGGCCTTGACCTTGACGGATCGCACGATCAGCTCGCGCAACACGTCGCCCTTCGGGTCCAGGGCCGCCTGCGGGTCGGCCTCGATGAGCTCGAGGATCACCGGGTCGGCAATGAAGCCGGCCTTCACCACCTCGGCCATCCCGGCCACGATCTCGTTGGGCGGCAATGTTTCCAGGGTCACCAGGTCGGCGACGACAGCCAGCGGCTGATGAAATGCGCCGACGAGGTTCTTGCCGGCCTCGGTGTTGATCCCGGTCTTGCCGCCGACGGCGGCGTCGACCATGGCGAGCAAAGTCGTGGGTACGTGCACGATCGAGACGCCGCGCAGCCAGGTGGCCGCGGCGAAGCCCGCGACGTCGGTGGCCGCGCCGCCGCCGAGGCTGACCAGCGCGTCCTTTCGGCCAAGTCCGATGCGGCCCAACACTTCCCAGATGAACCCGACGACCGGCAGGTCTTTGCCCGCCTCGGCGTCCGGGATCTCGACGCGGTGCGCGTCAACTCCCTTGCCGGCCAAGTGGTTTCGGATCGCCTCCGCAGTCTCGGCCAGCACCGGCTGGTGCAGGATCGCGACGCGATGCCGGCCAGTCAACAATCGGTCCAGCTCGTCGGACAAGTCGCGGCCAATGATCACCGGATACGGCGGGTCGACAGCCACCTGCACGGTGACCGGTGCATCGCTAGTCATTTCGCGGCCTCCGCGGGTGTCTGCAACCGCGAAACGATATAGCGCACAACTGCTCCGGGGTTGCGGCGGTTGGTGTCGACCCGCATGGTCGCGACCCCGCGGTACAGCGGGACCCGGTCCGACATCAAGGCGCGGTATTTAGCCGCGCGGTCGGGCCCGGCGAGCAGCGGTCGCACGGTGTTGCCGCCGGTGCGCCGGACGCCCTCGTTGGCGCTGATTTCCAGGTAAACGACGGTGTGCCCGGCGAGCGCTTCGCGCACCCCCGGGGTGGTGACGGCGCCGCCGCCGAGTGACAGCACGCCGTCGTGCTCCGCCAGGGAGGCGCGCACTACTTCCTCCTCGATGCGCCGGAACTCCCGCTCCCCGTCGGTGGCGAAGATGTCGGCGATGGTCCGGCCGGTCTGCTGTTCGATGGCGACGTCGGTGTCGAGCAGGCTGACGCCGAGTGCCTTGGCCAGCCGCCGCCCGATGGTGGACTTGCCCGAGCCCGGCAGCCCGACGAGGACCGCCCTGGGTGCGGTGGAGGTCATCAGGCGGTACCTCGCGCGGCGGGCGCTTCCCGGTCGGCGACCGTGTGCCGATAGGACTCGATGTTGCGCCGGGTCTCGGCCAACGAGTCGCCGCCGAACTTCTCCAGCGCCGCACGGGCGAGCACCAGCGCGACCATGGTTTCGACCACGACGCCGGCGGCCGGCACCGCGCACACGTCGGAACGCTGGTGGATGGCGACGGCCTCGTCGCCGGTGGCCAGGTCCACGGTGGCCAGCGCGCGCGGCACGGTGGAGATCGGCTTCATCGCCGCGCGCACCCGCAGCGCCTGGCCGTTGGTCATGCCGCCCTCGAGTCCGCCGGCGCGGTTGGTCGACCGGATCACGCCGTCTGGCCCGGGGTACATCTCGTCGTGCGCGTGGCTGCCGCGGCGGCGCGCGGTTTCGAACCCGTCGCCGATCTCGACGCCCTTGATCGCCTGGATGCCCATCACTGCGGCGGCCAGTTGACTGTCCAGGCGGTTGTCGCCGCTGGTGAACGATCCGAGCCCGACCGGCAGGCCCAGCGCGACGACCTCGACGACCCCGCCGAGGGTGTCGCCGTCCTTCTTGGCGGCCTCGATCTCGGCGATCATGGCCTCCCCGGCGTCCTTGTCGAACGCGCGGACCGGGCTGTCGTCGATCGCCGGCAGGTCTTCGGCCCGCGGCGGCGGGCCGTCGTAGGGCTTCGACGGGCCGATCGCGATGACGTGGGAGAGCACCTCGACCCCGAGCGCCTGACGCAGGAACGAGCGCGCGATGGTCCCGGCCGCGACGCGGGCGGCCGTTTCCCGCGCGCTGGCTCGCTCCAGCACCGGGCGGGCGTCGTCGAAGCCGTATTTGAGCATCCCGGCGTAGTCGGCGTGGCCGGGGCGCGGTCGGGTCAGCGGCTCGTTGCGCGCCGAATCGGCCAGCTCGGCCGGGTCGACGGGGTCAGCGGCCATCACGGTTTCCCACTTGGGCCATTCGGTGTTGCCGATCTCGATGGCGATCGGGCCGCCCAGCGTGACGCCGTGGCGCACCCCGGAGAGCACGGTGACCGCGTCGCGCTCGAACTTCATCCGCGCGCCGCGGCCGTAGCCGAGCCGGCGCCGGGCCAGCTGGTCGCCGATTTCGGTGGACGTGACCTCGACGCCGGCGACCATGCCTTCCACGACGGCCACCAACGCGCGGCCGTGCGATTCCCCGGCGGTGATCCAACGCAACACCCGAGCATTCTCCCATGCCCTGGCGGATGCCCTGTTCAGGGCGTTGACCTCAGATCGCTGGCGGTCGGGTGCCTAGAGGACCGCGCCGACTCCTCCGGTGCCGCCGGCCCCTCCGAAGCCGCCGACGACGTTCTGGAATCCGCTCGGGCCGGTACCGGGACTCCCGACCTTGCCAGAGCTGCCGAAGGCGACAATATTGCCCGAGGTGTTGATGATGTAGCCGCCTGGAGCACCCAGGCCGCCGTTACCGCCCTCGGCGCCCGGTCTACCCAATCCCTGGAAGGAGATCACACCGTCGGCGCCCCGACCGCCTTGGCCGCCGGTGCCGCCTTGGCCGCCTTGGACGTAGCTGACGCCGCCGGTGCCGCCACCCCCGCCTTCGTTGCCGTCGATACTGGGGTAGTCGCTGCCGGGGCCACCGGCGCCGCCGGTGCCGCCGGTGCCGCCGTTGCCGCCTAGGACATAACCGAAGCCACCGGTGCCACCCACGCCGCCGAGGCCGCCCAGGCCGTTGTATGCACCGGTGGCGCCGGCGCCGCCGTTACCGCCGTTGCCGCCGATCCTGCCCGCGCCGCCTTGGCCGCCACCTCCGCCACTGCCGCCGTTGGCCAGGGTGACGCCATTGCCGCCATTGCCGCCGGCGCCCCCGTTACCCATCGCGCCGGCTATACCCGAGGCCCCGGTGGTGAAGCCTTGGCCGCCCGCCCCACCGGTGCCACCGGCGCCGCCGTTGCCGCCGTTGCCGCCGGTGTAACCGTTTGTCTGGTTATCCGAGGCGCCGCCGTTGCTACCACTGCCGCCGGTGCCGCCGGTCCCACCGGTCCCACCGTTGCCACCGGCCCCGCCTGCACCCTGCTGACCGGTTTGCCCGTTAATTGCGGTTCCACCGGCTCCGCCGGTGCCGCCGACACCTCCATTACCGGCACTACCGCCGTTGCCGCCGACGCCTCCATTACTTGAGTTAACGCCGGTGCCGCCGGCGGCGCCCGTGCTGCCGGTGCCGCCATTGCCGCCGGTTCCTCCGACGCCGCCCGCACCGCCGTTGCCGCCGTTACCCGAGATGCTTCCGCCCTGACCGCCGGCCCCACCGGTACCGCCGGTCCCGCCGGTTCCGCCGGTAGCCCCGGGCGTGCTGGGATCGAGACCACCGACACCACCGGCGCCTCCCGTGCCCCCGGTGCCTCCGTTGCCGACTTGGCCGCCGTTACCGCCGTTGCCACCGTTAGCGCCGGGACCGCCGACAGTGACCGCGTTCGCGCCATTGCCTCCGGTGCCGCCGTTACCGCCGCTGGTCGCGGCCAAGCCGCGGGCACCGGTCGCCCCGAGGGTCTGACCAAAGCCCCCGCTGCCGCCAAGGCCGCCTTGTCCCGGGTTGCCGCCGGCCCCGCCGGTGCCGCCGACGCCGTTGTTGACATTCCACGTGCCGGTCGCCCCGTTGCCGCCGTTGCCGGCTTGGCCGCCCCCACCGCCTTGGCCACCGGCGCCCCCGGCGCCTCGCGTGCCAACTATGCCCGCCGGCGCGCTACCGCGGAGCCCGCCGGAGCCGCCGAGACCACCAACCCCGCCGGTACCGCCGTCACCGCCTGTCGTGCCGTCGAGGACCACCGTGGTTCCGTTGGCGCCGGTGCCGCCGGTACCGCCCGCCCCGCCGACCCCACCCTGGCCGCCGTTGCCGCCGTTACCGTGCACTACGCCGCCGGTGCCGCCGTTCCCGCCGTTCCCGGCCGTACCGCCAGTACCGCCGGTACCCCCGGTGGCCCCGGCAGTGATCGGGGTGCTGCCAGTGATACCACTCACGCCGTTGCCGCCGGGGCCGCCGTTGCCACCGTTGCCGACCAGGCCGCCGTTACCGCCGTTGCCCCCGTTGCCCCCGGCGAACACGGTGTTGCCCAAGCGGTAACCACCCCCGCCGACGCCGCCGTTGCCGCCGTTGCCGCCGCTGGTCGCGGTGCCCCCGTCCGTTCCATTCAGGCCGGGAGTCGATCCCGACCCGCCGATCCCCCCGATGCCCTGCGCACCCGGGTTACCGCCGTTGCCGCCATTGCCGCCATTGCCGCCGAAGGTAGCCGTGGCATCGCCGCCGTTGCCGCCGTTACCGCCGGCAGCGCCGGTGCCACCGTTACCACCAGCCCCGCCCGCACCCTGTTCGCCGGCCACACCCATCGGAGCAGCACCCCCCGCGCCGCCGTTACCGCCGTTGCCCCCGTTCCCGCCTGCGCCGCCGTCCTGGCCGTTCCCGGCATCACCGCCGGCGAAGACGGCATTCGCACCGTTGACGCCGGCGCCGCCATTTTGACCTGCCCCACCGGAGCCCCCATTGCCGCCAGCACCGCCATTGCCGGCCTCGACGCCTCCGCTGCCACCGGCCCCACCATTGCCACCGGCACCGCCGGACCCGCCGTCGTGTCCAGCCCCGGCCGCGGCGGCGCCCTGCGCACCCAGGCCGCCATCGCCGCCGGACCCACCATTGCCGACCAGACCGCCGCTGCCGCCGCTGCCGCCGTTGCCGCCGCTGCCACCGGCCCCACCCGCCTGCACGAAACCGTTGCCGCCATTGCCGCCGCTACCACCATTGCCGCCGCTACTGGGTGTGCTCGCCGCCGCGCCACCGGCCCCCGGATCGCCACCGGCGCCGCCGCTGCCACCGCTCCCTCCGTCGACGTGCGCGGCCGTCCCCATCGCCCCGTTGCCGCCATTACCACCATCCCCGGCGGCGCCCCCGGTGCCCGCGGAGCCTTGCGCACCCGCCGAGCCGATCAGCCCGGCTTTGCCGCCGGCGCCGCCGATACCGCCTTGACCACCGTCCCCGCCGTCACCGCCTCCACCTCCGGTGCCGTTGTCGACAGCGAAAGTGCCGGCCGAGCCGGCCCCGCCCGTACCCCCGGCGCCACCCTGACCGCCCGCCCCACCGGACCCGCCATGGCCCGATATCAATCCGCCGCTACCGCCAGCCCCGCCATTGCCACCTGTGCCGCCTGTGCCGCCTGTGCCGCCGGTGCCACCGTTGCCACCCGCCGAGCCGACATCACCGGTGCTGCCCGTGGTTCCGAACCCGCCGGCCCCGCCCTTGCCGCCGTTGCCGACCAACCCGGCATCTCCACCCTTGCCGCCGTTTTCGCCGGGCGCGCCCGATCCGCCGTTGCCGCCGTTGCCATAGATCCATCCACCGCCGCCACCAGCGGCCCCCGTGCCCGCCGTCCCGTTCGCGCCATCACCCACCAACGGGCGACCCGTGAGGATCTTCCACGGCGAAAACCAATTGATCTGCGAAGCCGCCGACACCGTCGCCGACAACGGCGACGCATTGGCCGCCTCGGCAGCCGCGTACGCGCCGCCCGCAATCTGCAGGCTTGCCACGAACTGACCATGGAACGTCGAAGCCTGCGTGCCCAAGGCCTCAAACGCCTGACCATGCCCGGAGAACAACTCCGCGATCACCGCCGACACCTCGTCCTGGGCCGCAGGGATCAACTCGGTAATGGAAGCCGCACTGGCCGAGCGCGCCGCACTCAGAGCCGAACCGATATCGGCCAAATCCGAAGCCGCAGAACCCAACACATCTGGCGCAGCCACCAAAAACGACATCTCGTTCTCCCATCCCAAGCATTTGCCTGGGGGAACGCTAAGCGCCACCGGGGCAGGCCAACCCCGGGTGGCACTACCTGGTTTTCAGCCCGCAAACGCCTACTACTACCTGGTTTGACCCACGGCCTGGCGACCTGCACTTACCGCGGGCAACGGCTCGCCCGGCCCCTGATCCGAGCCGAAAGCAGGTAGTCAGTCGCCAAAGTCAAATGCAAATCAGGTAGTCGGGTACGGAGCAAAGAGGCGCGCAGTGCGGCATCGTCACGGAGACCGGGTTAGCGGCTCTTCGACGGGATTGCTCATGACGACGGGCGACGAGTACGAGGCGGCTCTGCGCAGCTTGCCCGAAGCGCATTCGCTGGCGCTTCGGCTCCGGGATGCCGGCGTCGCGGACGAGGTGATCTGCGAGTACCTCCACATCGAACCGGAAAGCCTGGGCACCCTGCTGGACTTGGCGCGCCTCAAGTTGGACAGCGCTATCCACACCCTGCGCGGGATTTGTTAATCTTTGGACGCGGCAACGGCGTCGTTGAACCGCTGCACCAACGCAGACAACTCCGACCGCGAGGTAACGCCGGCCTTGGTGCTGGCCTGGTAGACGTGGCCCTCGATGGTGCGAATCGACAACGACGTCGCTTCGGCGATATCCCGGTTCGACAGACCTCGCGACACCAGGTTCGCAATCTCATGCTCTCGTCGCGTGAAGGGCAGCGGCACCTGGCTCGCGGCCAGCGCCGGGCTGACGGCGCCCCCGCATTGCCTTGCGAGCAGTTGGGCTCGGGCGCTCGCGGTGAGTGCACTCCCGCGCCGCCCCGCCGAGCGGTATGACGCGGCTGCCTGCCCTGCGGCATCGGCCGCGGCCAAACAGTCGCCGATGGCCTCGAACTCGCGCGACACAGTGTCCAGTCCCGCGGCGTCGTCGTCGGCCAGGGCGCGGGCGTAGCGGGTCGCCAGTGGCGCCCTGGGACCCTCGACCCGAGCGGCCAATTCCTCGAGTCGGGATGCCGCGCCGACGTCGCCGAACTGCACCGCGGTCTGCAAGCAAAGGACCTCGCGAGCATTTTGTCCGTGATCGCGGGCGAATTCCGTTGCGCGCATCGCGATCTCGCGCGCATCCGTGGTTCGGCCCTGCGCAGCGCTGACCCACGCGCTCGACAACAGGTATCCGGATTCGACGTACCTGTATGCCGGATGCCGGCTTCGCCGAGTCGTCTCCAGTGACTCCAGCGCGGCATCGACCGCGCCGGAGCGGGCCAGCGCCTCGGTCTGCAAGATCCTGAACCGATAGAACAGCCCAGAGATCTCGCCGTAGCCGCCGAAGCTCTCGTCCGCCGATTTCAAATACCGCAGGGCCGCAGCCAGATCGCCCTTGGCAAGCGCAACCATTCCCTGGGCACCGACAGCCATCGACCGTGCCATGCCGGGCAGATCGGCGTATTGGCGATACTGCTCGTCAGCGACGTCCACCGCCTCGTCGACATATCCTGCGGCCATCAACGCGTAGGCGTGAAACTCCGCCAGTCCTGTGCCGTGAAACGACTCTTCCAGCGGTGCTTCGGCCAGCACGCGGTACCCCACCGCGGCCCGCTCAGCGGCTTCCTTCGCGCGGCCAAGGTCGCCGAAGGCAATCGTCTCTGCGGCGCATCCGACGACACGGCCGAAATCATCCAACCGGTCTTGGTCGACCGTGGCCATCGTCTCGATCGCGACGGTAGGTTGGGCGGCCATCACTTCGACTGTGGCGCGGAAGGTGCGCAGCGAATGGTTGCGGTGTTCATCGCCGAGTCGTATCGCATCGTCGATCACGACGCGAGATTGGTCGGGTTTCTTCAACAGCCGCAACAGGTTCGACGCGCGCAGGATGGATCCGTCCAAAAACCCCCGCGTGGCGAGCTCCGATGTGCCGAGCGTGTCGAGGATTTCTTCGGCGTCGTCGCCCTTCTCCTGCAGGAAGAGGATGTAGGCCAGCGGGATCTTCGTCTCGGGGCCGGGTTGTGCGGTCACCGCCGCCCGCGCGAGCCGTTCGGCGAGTCCGACGTCGATTCGCGACGCGGCGACCTTCGCGGCCTGGATGAGGACCTCCGGGTCGGGCGGGAGATCGGACTCCAACCAAAGCAGCCCCAACCGAAGCAGGTCGGCGTCTGCTGTCTTCGCCATGGCGGCAGCGACGCGCCCCCGCAATCTCTTCAGCCGCGATGGCCCGGAGTGGCTCAGCCGAATCTCGCCGTACAGCGGGTGGCCGACGAAAACGGCGTCTGCACCGGAGGCGCTCACGATCAGCCCCCGCTGTTCGGCGGCTTCGATCGCCTGCGGATCGGCCAGCGCGGCAAGAAGATTGCGGTCGATGGGTTCGGCGATCGCTACCAAGTCCACGACGTCCCGCAAGTCTTCGGGCACCTCACCGATCTGTTGCTCAACCAGCTCGGTCAGCGATGGAGACGCCGAAGGTGTTCCTGTGCAACGCCATTCGCCGTAAATACGTGTGAGATTGCCTAATTCCTGCTCGTGTTCTACGAGATGGCGCAGGTACAGAACGTTCCCGTGACTCAACTTCCACAGCTGTTCGGCAGCATCAGAGCTCACCGGGCCGCCGAGAACGGTCCGCAAAAGATCCCCGGTTTCATTGCGGGACAACGGCTGCAACTCCAACCGCCGCAAAAAGCTGTCTTTCCATAGCGCCGTAACAGCATCGGGTGTGGGCTCGCCAGTGCGGATGGTTGCGATCACACTCGCCACATCTTGCAGCACCAGTTGATGCACGATCAGCGCCGACAGGTCGTCCAGCAGGTGCGCGTCGTCGACGAGCACCAGCAAAGTCGCACCGTTGGCGCCGTCGGCCAGTCCAGCGAACACCTTGCGCGCCAACGCCACCGATGACGTATCGGTGTCGTCGGCCCACCGCGCGAATGCCCCCAACATCACCGCGCGACCGGTTGCCGTACCGGCCACCCGCCGCACCGCCCAACCGGCTGCCGCCGCGGCATCGGCGGCTTCCCGGGTCAACCGGGTCTTGCCGACCCCGGCCGCACCGGCAACAACGATCCCCCGGTATTCGCCGCCGCTGAGCGCCGCGCTGATGAGGCGGAGTTCCTCCGCACGACCTGTCAGGGGCCAGCGGTCAGGCATGGAACCGATGCTAGCCGCCCAGCTACCACCCCACCGCCCAAGCCGCGGCGGCGGTGGCTACACACATCGACGGCCCGTGCGGCACCGTGCGCACACCGCGCAGCATGCCGACCACGCCGCCCAGACCGGTAAGCAGCGGCGCGGCCAGCGCCGCCAGGAACCACACGTCAACTCCGCAGCAGCCGGCCAGCCCGCCCAGGCCGATGGCCAGCTTGACGTCCCCGGCCCCCAGCGCGGCCGGCGCCATCACGTGCACCAGCAGGTACACCCCGGCCAGCGCCACGGCACCGGCGAGCGCCGGCAGCCCACCAGCCAGCAGAATCAGCACCCCACCAGGCAGCGTCAGAAAGTTGGGCAGCCGCCGCTCGCGTATGTCGTAGGCGCTGAGCAGACCCATCCACAGCACCGCGGCACCGGCGAGCACGCGGAGCAGGCTAACCCAAGGCCGCCGCCATCGCGGCTCGCGGCGCCGGCAAGCCTGTGAATAACTCCACCTGGGCAAACGCCTGATGCAGCAGCATCTGCAGGCCGCTGATCACCCGCCCGCCCGCGGCGGCCACCGCGGCGGCCAGCGGCGTCGGCCAGGGATCGTAGACGGCGTCCAGAAGCACCGGAATGGCGGCGAACGTGCTGGCATACCCCGCGGCCACGTCGGCCGGGATGGTGCTGACCAGCACCCGCGCCGCGGCAACCTCGTCGGCGAGCGCTTCGTCGTCCAGGCCGCAGAACCGGGTCGGTGCGCCTATGCGGGTGCCGAGGTCGACCAGCCGGGCGGCCTTGTCCGGGTTGCGGGCCACGACGGTGATGCCGGTGACGCCGTGTTCGGCGAGCGCCACAACGGCGGCCGGCGCGGTGCCGCCCGACCCGCACACCAGCGCGCGCCCGGACACCGGCCCGAGCGCGCCCGCGACGCCGTCGACGTCGGTGTTGTCGGCGCGCCAGCCGCGCCGGGTGCGCACCAGCGTGTTGGCCGAACCGACCTGCTCGGCGCGCGGCGTGTGCTCGTCGGCGAACCGCAGCGCGGCGAACTTGCCCGGCTTGGTCACCGACACCCCGACCCACTCCGGGCCGAGCCCACCGACCAAATCCGGCAGCTCGTCGGCGCCACACTCGATGCGGTCGTAGGTCCAGTCGTCCAAACCGAGCGCGCGGTAGGCCGCCAGGTGCAATTGCGGGGACCGGGAATGCGCGACCGGCGAGCCCAGCACCCCCGCCCGCCTAGCGGGCCCCCTACCGAACAGAGTCGAGGACACCGTTGTGCTTGGCCAGTTCGATGTTCGCCAAATGCTGTTGATAGTCCTTGGTGAACAGCGTCGTGCCCTGCTTGTCGATGGTGACGAAGTACAGCCAGTCCCCCGGCTCGGGATGCTCGGCGGCGCGCAGCGCGTCGACACCGGGCGAGCAGATCGCGGTGGCCGGAAGTCCCTGCGACACATAGGTATTCCACGGCGTCTTAAGGGCCCGGTCGGCGTCGGTGGTGGCGACCTCCCGGCGGTCCAGCGGGTAGTTCACCGTCGAGTCGAACTCCAGCGTGTGGTGGATGTGCAGGCGGTTGTAGATGACTTGGGCGACCTTCGGGAAATCCTGCGAGTCGGCTTCCTGCTGCACCAGTGATGCCACCACCAGGATGTCGTAGGGCGACAGGTGCAGGGATTGGGCCGTGTCCAGCAGCCCGGACTTCGTGTATTCCTCCGCGCCGGTCCCGATCAGGCCCGCCAGGATGTTCTCCGGCGAGGCCGTCGGATCGATGTTGAAGGTCCCGGGGGCGATCAGGCCTTCGATCCGGCGATGGTCGCTGCCCAGCTCGTTGGCCGGTTCGATCGCCCAGGGCGGCACCGCCAGCGCGATCAGGTTGCTCTTGGCGGCCGCGTTGCGCAGATCATCAACTGCGACGCAGCGTTTGTCGCCGTCGAGGTCCAGGCAGGTCGCCTTCGAAATCAGGGAGAAAATCCCGGGGTTGACGACATTGGTCTTCATGTCGGTGGTGTCATCGAGCTGGCGTCCTTCCGGGATGACCAGCTTGCCCACCCTGTTGTTCGGGTCGACGAGTCGCGCCACCGCGGAGGCGGCCGGGATTTCGGTCCGCGTCCGGTAGAAACCCGGCTGGATCGACGTGATCCCGGCGACGCCGTGCGCCGCGTTGACGAACGCGCGCACTGTGGCGACCACGCCGCGGCTGTGCAGCGTCTCCCCGATCGCGGTGGTGGAGTCGCCGGCGTGCACCTGGATCATGATGTCTTGCTTGCCGGGCCCGCTGTAGTCGTCACCGCCACCAAATACCTTGTGCCACAAGCGGAATCCGACGACGGTGGCCGCCAGCACGACCACGATCAGCAGGCCCAGCGCCAACCTGCCGGCGAAGCGCCGACGGCGCTGGCCGCGCTCTGCGCGCTTGCGGGCCGAGCGGCTCATCTTGCGCCGCCCGACTTCTTCGGGCTCGGCGCGTTCCTGCCGCACGCCGTCAACCACCGGTGGTTTCCTTCGCACGCCGCTGATCGAGCCAGCCCTGCAGGATCGCCACGGCCGCCGCTTGGTCGATCACCGCCCGTTGCTCCTTGGCGCGCACACCCGCCTCGCGCAGGGATCGCTGCGCGCTGACGGTGGTGAGGCGCTCATCGGTGAGCCGCACCGGCGTGGGCGGAACTCGACGCGCCAGCACTTCTGCTAGTCGGCTGGAGAGCTCGATCGCGTCCTGGGCCGACGGGCCGGTGCGGTCGGCCAGCGTCCGCGGCAGGCCGACGACCACCTCGACGGCCTCGTACTCGACGGCCAGCGCGGCCAGCCGGCGCAGGTGCTTGCCGGTGCGGTCGCGGCGGACGGTCTCCACCGGCGTGGCCAGGATGCCGTCCGGGTCGCTGACGGCCACGCCGATGCGCACCTTGCCCACATCGATGCCGAGGCGTCTTCCCCGTCCGGGATCTTGCGCTACCGAAACCACTCAGCCGACCCGCGCTATCTGCGCGCGTACCGCCTCGAGTGCCGCGTCGATGCCGGCCGGGTTCTTGCCCGAGCCCTGCGCCAGGTCCGCCTTGCCGCCACCGCGGCCGTCGACGGCCCCGGCGAGCTGTTTCACCAGGTCGTTGGCGCTGATCCCGAGGTCTTGCGCGGCCGCGTTGGCGGCGACGGCGTACGGCACGGTCTCCGCGTCACCCTCAGAAGTCACAGCGATGAGCGCGACCACCGCCGGGTCGGCGCCGAGCTTGCCCCGAATGTCGCCGACCAGCGAGCGCAGGTCGGCCGCCGGTCATCCCGGCCGACATCCGTTGCGCCACCAGACGGACGTTACCGACGCGCTCGGCGCCCGCCGCCGCGTTGGTCGCCGCGGCCCGGGCATTAGCCAGCCGGGCGCGCTCGAGTTCCTTCTCGGCGGCCTTCAGCCGCTCCACCAGATTGGCCACCCGGGCGGGCACCTCCTCGGAGGGCACCTTCAGCGACGACGCCAGCCCGGCCATCAGGGCGCGCTCCTTGGCCAGGTGCCGGAACGACTCCAAGCCCACGTAGGCCTCCACGCGGCGCACCCCCGAGCCGATCGAGGATTCGCCGAGGATGGTCACCGGGCCGATCTGCGCCGAGTTGTGCACGTGCGTGCCGCCGCACAGCTCCAACGAGAACGGCCCGCCGATCTCCACCACCCGCACCTCGTCGGGGTAGGCCTCGCCGAACAACGCCATCGCGCCCATCGCCTTGGCCTTCTCCAGCTTTTCGGTAAAGGTGTGCACCTCGAAGTCGGCCTGCACCGCCTCGTTGGTGACCTCCTCTATCTGGGTGCGCTGGTCTTCGCTCAGCGAGCCCCTGCCAGTTGAAGTCGAACCGCAGATAGCCAGGTCGGTTCAGCGATCCGGCCTGAACGGCGTTGGGCCCCAGCACTTGTCGCAGCGCCGCGTGCACCATGTGGGTGCCCGAATGGCCTTGCGTGGCACCGCGACGCCACTCCGGATCCACCGCCGCGACGACGGTGTCGCCCTCGACGAATTCGCCCGACTCAACGTTAACCCGGTGCGCGTGCAGGGTTTTGGCGATCTTCTGCACGTCGGTCACCGCCGCCTTGGCGCTGCCACCGGAGCCGGTACCGGTGATGCTTCCCGCGTCGGCGATCTGACCGCCGGACTCGGCGTAAAGCGGAGTGCGGTCCAGGATCAGTTCCACCCGGCCGGCCTCGACGGCGTCACCATGAGCCACCACCGGCACCCGCTTGCCGTCTACGAAGATGCCGAGAATCCTTGCCTCGGAAGTCAATTCGTTGAAGCCGGTGAACTCGGTGGGGCCGGCGTCGACGAGTTCGCGGTAAGCGGTAAGGTCGGCGTGCGCGTGTTTGCGCGCGGCGGCATCGGCCTTGGCCCGCTGGCGTTGCTCCAGCATCAGTTCGTGGAAGCCGGTCTTGTCCACGCTCAGGCCGGCTTCGGCGGCCATCTCCAGGGTGAGCTCGATCGGGAAGCCGTAGGTGTCGTGCAGGGTGAAGGCGTCCGAGCCGGCGACCACCGTGGCGCCCGCCTTTTTGGTGGCACCGACGACGTCGTCGAACAGCTTCGAGCCCGACGCCAGCGTGCGGTTGAACGCGGTCTCCTCGGCGACGGCGATGCGGCTGATGCGGTCGAAGTCGCTGACCAGTTCGGGATACGACGGGCCCATCGCGTCGCGCACGGTGGCCATCAGATCCCCGACGATGGGCTCCTCGATACCCAGCAGCTTGGCCGAGCGGATCACCCGGCGCAGCAGGCGGCGCAGCACGTACCCGCGGCCGTCGTTGCCGGGGCTGACCCCGTCGCCGATCAGGATCGCGGCGGTGCGGCTGTGGTCGGCGATGATGCGGTAGCGCACGTCGTCTTCGTGGTTACCGACGTCATAGGGGCGCGGCGCGCGCGTGGCGACCAGGTCGATGACCGGCCGCAGCAGGTCGGTCTCGTAGACGTTGTGCACGCCCTGCAGGATGAACGCGACCCGCTCGACGCCCATACCGGTGTCGATGTTCTTGCGCGGCAGCGGCCCGAGGATTTCGAAGTCTTCCTTCGACGAGCCCTCGCCCCGCTCGTTCTGCATGAACACGAGGTTCCAGATCTCGATGTAGCGGTCCTCGTTGGCCTCGGGCCCGCCCTCGATCCCGAACTCGGGCCCGCGGTCGTAGTAGATCTCCGACGACGGCCCGCACGGGCCCGGGATGCCCATCGACCAGTAGTTGTCGGCCATGCCGCGGCGCTGGATACGCTCGGTCGGCAGGTCCGCGATCTCCTGCCACAGTTCGACGGCCTCATCGTCGTCGAGATAGACGGTGGCCCAGAGCTTTTCAGGGTTCAGCCCGTAGCCGCCCTCGGACACGCTGTTGGTCAGCAGGTCCCACGCCAATGCGATGGCTTGGCGCTTGAAGTAGTCGCCGAATGAGAAGTTGCCGGCCATCTGAAAGAACGTGTTGTGCCGGGTGGTGATGCCGACCTCGTCGATGTCCGGGGTGCGGATGCATTTCTGGATGCTGGTGGCCGTCGGGTAGGGCGGAGTGCGCTGCCCGAGGAAGAACGGCACGAACTGCACCATGCCGGCGTTGACGAACAACAGGTTCGGGTCGTCGAGGATCACCGAGGCGCTGGGCACCTCGGTGTGGCCCGCCTTCACGAAATGATCAAGGAACCGCTTCCTGATCTCGTGTGTCTGCACTTCTTTCCGCTTCTTCCTGTTGCTTGCGTTCGACTGGATGCCCAGCCTAGGGCGCTAGCCATCCACAAAGCTCAACCGCACCGACCGCCGCGGATTGTCCCGGTTGAGGTCGACCAGCACGATACTTTGCCAGGTGCCGAGCTGCGGCTCGCCACCCATGACCGGCACCGTCACCGACGGCGCGATGATCGCCGGCATCACGTGGTCGGCGCCGTGGCCCTCGGAGCCGTGCGCGTGGCGATACCGGTCGTCACGCGGCAACAGCCTTTCCAGCGTGTCGACCAGGTCGTCGTCGGAACCCGCCCCGGTCTCGATGATCGCGACCCCGGCCGTCGCGTGCGGGACGAACACGTTCACCAGACCGTCGCCGTGGCTGAAGCAGAACCGGCGCACGGCATCGGTGAGGTCCACGATGCGGCGACGGGACGTGTCCACGTCCAAGACATCGGTCTGCATCTGGTCAAGACTACGGTGGGGCCGCCAGAAAGGCCCAGGACCAGCAAATTGTTTGTGACGGCGACCACACCCGAATCAACCATTGCGGACCGCCGACCGGCAGGAGGAAGGTATTTGGTGAGACCGGTGGCGCCGCGCGGGGGTGCTGCCCCGACACAGGAGGAGTCGGTCGTGTACGCACGCTCTACCACCATCCAGGCGCGACCACTGTCGGTCGACATCGGGATCGCCCACGTCCGCGATGTCGTGATGCCCGCTCTGCAGGAGATCGACGGCTGCCGCGGCGTTTCGCTGCTGGTGGACCGCGAGTCCGGCAGCTGCATCGCCACCAGTTCCTGGGACAGTAAACAAGCCATGCAGGCCAGCGCCGAGCGGATATGGCCGGTGCGTCGCCGCGCCGTGGAGATGTTCAAGGGCGATGCCGTTGTGGACCAGTGGGAGATCGCGGTCCTGCATCGCCGTCGGCATTCGGGCCAGGGTGCGCGCGTGCGGGCGACCTACCTCAAAGCGCGGCCCGAGCAGTTCGAGCGGGGAATCGACTACTACCGGTGGAACGTGCTCCCGGAAATCGAGGAGTTCGAGGGATTCTGCAGCGCAAGCCTGATGGTCGACCCGATGTCCGCGCGTGCGGTGGCTTCGGTGACGTACGACAGCCCCGCGGCGATGGAACGCAGCGCGGCTGCGGCCCGCTCGTTGCGCACCGCGATGCTGCGCGATCTGGGTATCGACCAGGACGACGTCGGCGAGTTCGAGTTGGCACTCGCCCACCTGCACGTGCCCGAGCTGGTCTGAGGTCAGGGCAGCGAGTCGCCGGGGAATCCGCGGCAGGCGTGCACCTCGTAGCTGAACACGCCGGCAGCCACCCCGGGGTCGTCATCCATGATCGCGGTGGTGTCTTCGATCGTCGCGGCGAACACCCCGATGCCGCAGACATCGGACCCGTCGGTCACCGGCAACACCACCGCCAGCACCCCGTCGTCGCGTAGCCCGAAGTTGCGCCGGCCGTGCTCCCAGATGATCCCTGCGGCGCTGTCGTCGCCGAACTTCGGCCCCCGCTTGAGGATGACGACACTGTAGGGCTTGGCGTCGGGCAGCAGCCGGCCCATCTCTTCGTCGGTGAAGGTTTTCATGGTCCTCATCGTTCTCATTGTTCTCCGGTCCGACGTAACGGCACTGTGAACTTTCGGCTGCCGTGCTCGCCACCGCGTTTAGGGTCGTGCCCGCCGGGAAGGGAAAGGCCATGAAGCACGCGTTGGCTATCGCTGTATTGGCGGGCGGCGTGGGGTTGTCGCCGAACATCACGCCGCAAGATTGGTGGTGCCCGGGCCAGCCCATACCCCCTGGCGCCATCTGGAACATGGCCACCTGCCATCAGTTTCACTTCGTGACGATGCCCGACGGCAGCCACGTGGCTGTCCAGGGACCCTGAAAAAACTCAGCCTCGTTGGCGGCGGATGATCGCCCGCAGCCGCTCCAGCCTGCCGACGATCTCCCGCTCATTGCCGCGGCCGGTGGGGCGGTAGTAGTCCACGCCCACCACTTCATCCGGCGGATATTGTTGCGCGACAACGCCATCCGGGTCGTCGTGAGAGTATTTATAGCCCTGCGCGTGGCCCAGCGCCGCCGCACCCGAGTAATGCCCGTCGCGCAGATGCGCCGGCACCATGCCGGCCTTGCCCGCCTTGATGTCGTTCATCGCGGCGCCCAACGCGGTGGTGACCGCGTTCGACTTCGGCGCCGTGGCCAGATGAACGGTGGCATGCGCCAACGTCAGCTGGGCCTCGGGCATCCCGATCAGCTGCACGGTCTGCGCCGCGGCGACGGCGGTCTGCAGCGCGCTCGGATCCGCCATCCCGACGTCCTCACTGGCCAGGATCATCAGCCGGCGGGCGATGAACCGGGGGTCCTCCCCCGCGACCAGCATGCGGGCTAAGTAGTGCAGCGCGGCGTCGACGTCGGAGCCGCGCACGGACTTGATGAACGCGCTGATGACGTCGTAGTGCTGGTCGCCGTCGCGGTCGTAGCGAACGGCGGCCTTGTCCAGGGACTGCTCGATGGTCTCGACGGTCACTTCCTCGGTGGCCTCGGCAGCTACCTCCAGCGCGGTCAGCGCGCGACGGGCATCGCCGGCCGCCAATTGCACCAAAAGGTCGACGGCGTCGGGCGCCACCGCGACCCGCCCGCCCAGACCGCGGGCGTCGTCGATCGCGCGCTGCACCACCGCGCGGACCGCATCGGCGCCCAGTGGGCGCAGCTGCAGGATCAGCGACCGGGACAGCAACGGCGCGACCACCGAGAACGACGGATTCTCGGTGGTCGCCGCCACCAGCAGCACCACCCGGTTCTCCACCGCCGACAGCAGCGCGTCCTGCTGGGTCTTGGAGAAGCGGTGCACCTCGTCGATGAAGAGCACCGTCTGCTCTCCGGCAAGGACGCCGTGACGCGCTTTTTCAATCACGGCCCGGACGTCCTTGACGCCGGCCGACAGCGCCGACAGGGCCTCGAAGCGCCGCGCGGTCGCCTGCGAGATGAGCGCCGCGAGCGTCGTCTTGCCGCTGCCGGGCGGCCCGTAGAGGATGACCGACGCCATCCCGGAGCCCTCGACCAGCCGTCGCAGCGGTGAGCCCGGCGCCAGCAGGTGGTCCTGACCGACCACCTCGTCCAGCGTGGCCGGACGCATCCGCACAGCTAACGGCGATCCGGGCGTCATCCCCAGGCCGGCATCCACTCCTTGGGCGGGCCGCGCCGCGCCGGGCAGGTCGAACAGACCGTCGGACACGGCTTCAGGCTATCGGGCCAAGTTAGCGACCGGGTATCCGCGCGCCTCCGCCGCATTACTGCTAAGTTCCGGTTGGCTAAGTTCTGCGTTCACCGATTCACAGCGAACTCGAAACCTTAGGACGGCAATGAGCCAGCCCCCGGAGTATCCAGGTAACCCAGCCGACCCACAGCGTGGCCAGACGCCTCCGGGCTACCCACCACCCCCTGGTTACGGCGCGCCGCCCCCACCACCGCCCGGTGGTCCCGGTTATGGCGCACCTCCGCCCGGCCCCGGCTATGGCCGGCACGCCAGCCCACCCCCCGGGCAAGGCGGATACGGGCCTCCCCCCGGACCGCCGCCCGGCGAGGGGCCGCCGTCCTACGGCTCACCTCCGCCGCCGCCACCGCCGTCCGGCTACGGCGCGCCCCCGGCCGGCTATCCGCCGCAGGGCTACGCCGGCGCGCCCGGGGGCCCAGGCGCCCCCGCGCAGTTCAACATCGGCGAGGCGGTGAGCTGGGCGTGGAACAAGTTCACCAAGAACGCCGCCGCGCTCATCGTGCCCGTGCTGGCCTACGCCGTGGTGCTCGGCATCCTCGGCGTCGTCGCCGGCGTGCTGCCCGCGGTTCTCGGCGAAAGCGTGAACAACAGCTACACCGACGCCTACGGCAACACCTACGGCGGTACGGTCGTCACCTACGGCGCGGCCTCCTATGCCGTGCTGGTCGTCGGGTACGTCCTGCTGTTCATCGTGGGCGTCTACATGGGTGCCGCGCTGCTCAGCGGCTGCCTTGACATCGCCGACGGCAAGCCAGTGACCATCGGATCGTTCTTCAAGGCGCGCAACCTGGGAGCGGTGTTCCTCACCTCGATCCTGGTGGGAATCGGCGTCTCGATCGGATCGATACTGTGCATCATCCCGGGGCTGATCTTCGCGTTCCTCGCGCAGTTCGCCATCGCGTTCGTGGTCGACCGGTCGCTTTCCCCCGTCGACGCGATCAAGGCCAGCATCGCGACCGCGCGGGCCAACATCGGCAGCGCGCTGATCGCCTGGCTGGTGGTGTACGCGATCGTGCTCGTCGGCGAATTGCTCTGCGGCGTAGGCCTGCTCGCCGCGATGCCGGTGGCTCTGCTGGTCCAGGTCTACACCTACCGCAAGCTTTCCGGCGGCCAGGTCGTGCCGGTGGAGCAGCAGCCGGGATACCCGGCGGGTCCGCAGTACGCCTAGCCTCCCGGGCTAGCTTTCGGTCGCCTCGTCGACGACCGTGTGGATGAACTGCATCTTGTCCAGCACGGCGACGGGTAGCACGAACGGGTAGAGGTCGTCGTGGCCCATTGAACGGTTCACCATGTTCAATGACCACGACAACGGCAGCCACATCTCGATGATGTTGGGAAAGGCGCTGGGGCCCAAGGCCGGCCGGTCGAAGGTCGCGGCCGCCGACGCCAGACCGCACCAGGCCGAGGTGTCCAGGGTGTCGCGGATGTGCAGGTAGTGAGCGAACGTCTCGGCCCAGTCCTCGGCGGCGTGCATGGTGGCGTATGACGAGACGTAACTTTCCTGCCAGCCTTCGGGCGCGCCGCTGTTGTAATGCCGGTCCAGCGCCTCCTGGTAGTCGGCGTCGGGATCGCCGAACAGCTCGTTGAAGCGCTGCAGATACTCGGGCGTGGTGATCAGCCGGTAGTAGTAGTAATGCCCGATCTCGTGCCGGAAGTGCCCGAGCAGCGTGCGGTAGGGCTCCTCCATCTCCACCCGCAGCTGTTCGCGATGCACGTCGTCACCCTCGGCCAGATCGAGGGTGATGACCCCGTTGTCGTGTCCGGTGATCACCTTCTCGAACGCACTGGAAAGCAGCCGAAAGCCCAAGCCCTGCTCGGGATCCCGGTCGCGTCCCACGATCGGCAGCTTCAGCTCGTGCAGCTCGACGACCAGCCGCCGCTTGGCCGCCTCGGCCCGGGCGAACGCCGCCAGACCCTCGGCGTCGGAGTCGTTGGGCCGTTCGAGTGTCAGCGCGCACGACTCGCACAGCCCGCCGGGTTGGTCCTTGGAGACCAGCCAATTGCATTCGGCGACATAAAGATTGGCACACAGTTGGTAGTCAGCGGAGTCCACGGCGCCGGCGTGGTCCCCCTGTTCGCCCTTGGCGATCACCAGCAGCGCCATCTGGTCAAGCGAAAATCCCAGCGAGCTGCCGCAGTTCAGGCAGGTCGAGTTCTCGAACGCCAGGCGCTGACCGCAGTTGGGGCAGTGGAAGTCACGCATGCAACGAATCGCTTTCGCAGGGCGCGACATCGACGGCGACGTCGATCACGCTGTTCTCGGAGTTGGTGTAGATGATGCCGCGCAGCGGGGGCACGTCGGCGTAGTCGCGGCCGCGGCCGACGATGATGTAGCGCTCGTCGATCATCTGGTCGTTGGTGGGATCCAACCCCAGCCATTCGAACTGCCCGGGCTTTTGCGGGGTCCACACCGCGGCCCAGGCGTGGGTGGCGTCAATGCCGATCATCCGATCCTTTCCAGGAGGGGGGTCTGTGGCCAGGTAACCGGACACATAGCTGGCCGCCAGGCCGTTGGCCCGCAAACAAGCGATCGACAGCCTGGCGAAGTCTTGGCATACCCCCTCTCGGGCCGCCAGAACCTCATTGACTCCGGTGGATACCGTCGTGGACCCCGACCGGTACGTGAAGTCGGCGTATATCCGCGACGTGAGGTCGCGCAGCACCTCGATCAACGGTCGTCCGGGCGCGAAGCTGGGCGCCGCGTACTCGCGGACCTCGTCGGTGATCTCCGGCGGATCCAGATCCAGGGTGAATTCGGTGGCGAGCGCTCCCCGCATGCCGCCCGCCGGCCGAGCCGCCTCCCACGGCTCGACGGCCGGCCCGCTGGTGTGGAATCCGGGGGCCGGCGGGTGCACGTCGACGATGGATTCGCTGGTGATGATCAGGGTGTCGTGCGGCTCGGTGACGTGGAAGTAGGTGCTGATGTTGCCGTAGCCGTCGCGGCTGGTGGAGCTGTCGGCGGGGGCCGGTTCGATGTCCAGCAGGTGGTCGATGCAGCGCTGCCGCAGCAAATCCCGCGGTGTGAGAAACCCGCGGCCGTACGAGCTCGTCACGACGTCGGAGTAGTGGTACTCGGTGCGGTGGTTGACGCGGTACCGCCGGGTGCCCGGGACCTGCGTCCAGCTCTCGGGAGCCTCGTCTGTCGGCAACGCGCTGGTCTCCTGACATCTCCACTGTCGGCGGTCGCCGATCTGCGAACCACAGTGTGGCACGGAGAGCGGGCAACCGACTTGTCAGCCGGGCGCCCGATTTGCCGCGCGGTTGCCGGGCGCGGCGCACAATCGAACAGTGGCCACGTGGAATGACGTCGCCCGCATCGTCGGCGGGTTGCCACTCACTGCCGAACCGTCCCCGCATGACTGGCGGGTGGGCAAGAAGCTCGTCGCGTGGGAGCGACCGCTGCGCAATTCCGACGTTCAGGCTCTGATGGCCGAAGGCGCGGAGGTCCCGCAGGGCGACATCCTGGGCGTCCGGGTGTCCGATGAGGGCGTTAAGTTCGCGTTGATCGCCGACGAACCCGGGGTGTACTTCACCACACCCCATTTCGACGGCTATCCCGCGGTTTTGGTCAAACTGGCCGAAATCGCGCCCGGCGACCTCGAGGAACTGATCACCGAGGCCTGGCTGACGCAGGCACCCCGGAAGCTGGTGCAGGAGTTCCTGGCGGACTCGCCTTGAGCCGTCAGGCCGGCGTGAGCTCGATCACCCGCTGCAGGTCGTCGATGCAGGACTGGACCGCGTCGGCGAGCACCACTTCCCTGCGGTCGCGAGAAACCGAATGCACCCCCGACGCGAGGCGGCGCGCCTCGGCGGCGTGTGCGGTCGCGGCGGCAGCGTCGGTGTCGGCGACAGCTACCGCGGCTACCAGCTCGGCGAGGACGGCGTGCACCGGCTGGGGCAGCCAGTTGCACCCGTCCAGCGCGGGTGCGACCACGCGGGCCAACTGCAGCACGGACACGGCGAGCAGGGCCACGTGCACGGCCTGGCGATCGGCACCCTCGACGATGCCGCGCATCCGCCAGCGTCGCGGTGACAGCCGCACCACCTGACGGGCGGTGGAGCGGGCCTGAATCAATTCGCCGACCATTTCGTGCACCCGGTCCACGGCCGACAGCGGCCAGTCGGACGCGGGCTGGCGACGCCCGGCGGCGTAATCCGTTGTGCGCGAAAGCACTCCGTGCAACGTGTCCAGCACGCCCATGCGAGCGCGGCCCAGCACCCGCAGCGGGTCGGCGGGAAACAGCCCGACGGCGAACACGATGGCCAGGCAGCCACCGATCAGCGCGTCGTAGATACGTTCGTAGCCGACGCCGCTGCGCGGCAGCGCCAGCACCAGGATCGACGACACCACCGTCTGGTTGGCGAACATCATCCCGTGGCCGATGAAACCCCGCCCGATCACCGCCGCGAACGCGAGCGCGACCGCCGTGACGACGGCGATGGGCACCGCCCCGGTGCCGAGTAGCCCCCACACCGCGGTGCCCGTCCCGATCCCCAGGGTCACGCCGAACATCATCTGCACGGCCCGCTGGCCGCGGAGCACATTGCTGATCGACAGGCACACCGCGGAGGCGATCGGGGCGAAGAACGGCTGGGGGTGCCTGAGCACGTCGTGGGCGATATACCAGGCCAGGCCCGAGGCGGCCGATGTCTGCGCCAGCGGGAACCACACATCCCTGAGCCGCTCGAAAGCGGCCACACCGCTGTCAGCCGCGCGGGTAAGCAACGAGGTGCCCATGACGTTTGCTTACCTCATGGCGCCGCGACGGTTGCGGCGAGCCTAGCCGCGCTGCAACTCAAACAGCGGGATGACCCGGCTGGTCTTCGACTGATACTCGGCGAAGCCCGGCGACGCGGCGCTGATCTCACTGAAAAGGTCCTCGCGCTCGGCGGGCGGCAGTTCGCGGGCCGTCGCGTCGAACTCGTCGGTGCCGACCTCGACGCGCACCTGCGGGTTGGCGCGCAGGTTGTGCACCCAGGCCGGGTCGTTGGGGGCACCGGCGAAGGAGCCGATGATGATCAGCTTGCCGTCGACGTCGAAGTACGCCAGCGGCGACACCCGCTGCTGGCCCGACTTGGCGCCCGTGGTGGTCAGCAGCAGCAGGTTGGCATCGGCGAACTGCCCGGTGACTTTGCCGCCGTTGGCGCGGAACTCGCTGATGATGCCCTTGTTGAATGTCTTGGCCATTTCGGCCATGGAGCTGGAGTCAGTCATGCTCGGTCAACCTGCTTCGGCTTGGCGTCTATTCCAGACTCCTTGCGCTGCTGCGCGGTGATCGGCGCGGGCGCATCGGTCAGCGGGTCGACGCCGCCGCCGGTCTTCGGAAACGCGATCACCTCGCGGATGGAGTCCACGCCGGACAGCAGCGCGTTGATCCGGTCCCAGCCGAACGCGATCCCGCCGTGCGGGGGCGCGCCAAAGGTGAAGGCCTCCAACAGGAATCCGAACTTCTCCTGCGCCTCGGCCTTGTCCAGACCCATCACCGCGAACACCCGTTCCTGAATGTCGCGGCGGTGGATACGGATCGAGCCGCCGCCGATCTCGTTCCCGTTGCAGACGATGTCGTAGGCGTCGGCCAGCACGGTGCCCGGGTCGACGTCGACACTGTCCAGGTATTCCGGCTTGGGCGAGGTGAAGGCGTGGTGCACCGCCGTCCACGCCCCGGAGCCGACGGCCACGTCGCCCGCGGCGGTCGCGTCGTCGGCGGGTTCGAACAGCGGCGGGTCCACCACCCAGACGAACGCCCACTCGTCCGGGTCGATCAGGCCGAGCCGGCTGGCGATCTCGCCGCGCGCGGCGCCCAGCAGCGCGCGCGAGGGCTTGGCCGGGCCGGCGGAGAAGAAGATGCAGTCCCCGGGACTGGCCCCGACGTGGGCGGCCAGGCCGTCGCGCTCGGCGTCGGTCAGGTTCTTGGCCACCGGGCCACCCAGCGTGCCCCCAGAAGCCTCGTCGGCCACCAGCACGTAGGCCAGCCCGCGGTGTCCGCGCTGCTTGGCCCACTCCTGCCAGCCGTCCAGCGTCCGCCGCGGCTGCGACGCCCCGCCGGGCATCACGACCGCGCCGACGTACGGCGCCTGGAACACGCGAAATGTGGTGTCTTTGAAGAACTCCGCGCATTCGACGAGCTCGATCCCGAACCGCAGATCGGGCTTGTCGGAGCCGTAGCGCCGCATGGCGTCGGCGTAGGTGATCCGCGGGATGGGCCGCGGGATCTCATAGCCGATCAGCGCCCACAGCGCGGTCAGGATCTCCTCGGAGATCGCGATGATGTCCTCGGCGTCGACGAAGCTCATCTCCATGTCGAGCTGGGTGAATTCGGGCTGGCGGTCGGCGCGGAAGTCCTCGTCGCGGTAGCAGCGCGCGATCTGGTAGTAGCGCTCCATCCCGCCCACCATCAGCAGCTGCTTGAACAGCTGCGGGCTCTGCGGCAGCGCGTAGAACGAACCCGGTTGCAGGCGCGCCGGCACCAGGAAGTCGCGCGCCCCCTCGGGCGTGGAGCGGGTCATCGTCGGCGTCTCGACCTCGACGAAATCGTGACCGGCCAGCACCCCGCGCGCGGCGGCATTCACCTTGGAGCGCAACCGAATTGCCGCGGCCGGGCCGTCGCGGCGCAGGTCGATGTAGCGGTATTTCAGCCGCGACTCCTCGCCGGCGGGCTCGTCGAGCTGGAACGGCAGCGGCGCGCAGTCGCCGAGCACCGTCAGCGTCGTCGCGTTGACCTCGATGTCACCGGTGGGGATCTCCGGGTTGGCGTTGCCCTCCGGGCGGATCTCGACGACGCCTTCGACCGCGACGCAGAACTCGGCGCGCAGCCGATGCGCCTGCGCCAGCACGTCAGCTTCGCGGAACACCACCTGCGCGACGCCGGACGAGTCCCGCAGGTCGATGAAGATGACGCCACCGTGGTCTCGGCGGCGAGCCACCCAGCCGGCCAACGTCACCCGCTGCCCGGCGTCACTACTTCTCAGCGAACCAGCGGCGTGGCTGCGCAGCACGACTACTCCCCTTCACTTGACCGACTGCACAGTCTAAGGGGCGGTGTAATTTCGCAGCTATCGCTACCAACATTGCGCTTGTCGGCCCCGGCGCCGTCGGCACCACGATGGCCGCGCTGCTGCACCAGGCCGGCCACCAGGTGCTGCTATGCGGCCACACCCCCCGCGACAGCATCGAGCTCCGGCCCGACGACGGCGACCCCATCGTCGTGCCCGGCCCGGTGCTCACCGACCCCGCTCAAGTGCCCGGGTCGGTGGATCTCGTGATCCTGGCCGTCAAAGCCACCCAGAACGACGACGCCGCCGGTTGGCTGGCCCGGCTGTGCGCCGAGCACACGACCGTTCTGGTGCTGCAGAACGGGGTCGAGCAGGTCGAGCAGGTCAAGCCGCACTGCCCGTCGTCGCCGGTGATCGCGGGCATCGTCTGGTATTCGGCCGTGAACCAACCGGAAGGCTGGGTGCGGCTGCGCACCGAACCCGCGCTGGTGCTGCCCAGCGGGCCCACGGGCACCAAGGTCGCCGAGGTGCTGCGCGGCGCCGGCTGCCGGGTGGACACCGACGCCGACTTCACCACCGCGTTGTGGCGCAAGCTGCTCACCAACGCGCTGGCCGGGTTCATGGTGCTGTCCCGGCGGCGGTCCGGCATGTTCCACCGCGACGACGTCGCCGAGTTGTCGCGGCGCTACGTCGCCGAATGTCTGGCCGTCGCGCGAGCCGAGGGCGCGCGGTTGCCCGATGACGCGGTCGACGGCCTGGTCGACATGTTCCGTCAGGCTCCGCAGGACATGGGCACCTCGATCCTGGCCGACGCCGAGAACCAGCGACGCATGGAATGGGACATCCGCAACGGCGTGATCATCCGCAAGGGCCGCGCGCACGGTTTGCCGACCCCGATCAGCGACGTGCTGGTGCCGCTGCTGGCCGCGACGAGCGACGGTCCCGGTTAGGCTGATTCGACCACCAGATCTCGGGAGCGTGCGATGACCTTCAACGAGGGTATGCAGATCGACACCAGCACCGCCTCGTCGGGGGGCGGCGGCGGCTTCGGCGGCGGCCCGATCGCGATCGGCGGCGGGCTCGGCGGCCTGCTGATCGTGCTGTTCGCGTTGTTCTTTGGTGTCGATCCCGGTCGCGTGATCAACCAGCAGCAGGGGACGAACGCCGGCGGCTACTCGTCACCCGGATTCGACCTGAGCCAGTGCAAAACCGGCGCCGACGCCAACAAGTACGTGCAGTGCCGCGTGGTCGCGACCGGGAACTCCGTGGACGCGGTGTGGCATCAGCTGATGCCGAACCGCTACACCCGCCCGCACGTGGTGTTGTTCCACGGCCGCGTCAGCACCGGCTGCGGGGCCGCGACCACCGCCGTCGGGCCGTTCTACTGCCCGGTGGACCAGACGGCGTACTTCGACACCGACTTCTTCCAGGAGCTGGTCGACAAATTCGGTTCCAGCGGTGGACCTTTCGCGCAGGAGTACGTGGTCGCCCACGAATACGGGCACCACGTCCAGCAACTGCAGGGGCTCCTCGGCCGCGCCCAGCAGGGCGCGCAGGGCGCCGGTGGCAACGGCGTGCGCACCGAGTTGCAGGCCGACTGCTACGCCGGGATCTGGGCGCACTACGCATCCACTGTCAAGCAGGAGAGCACCGGTGTCCCCTATCTGGAACCGTTGAGCGACAAGGACATTTCAGACGCGCTCTCAGCCGCGGCATCGGTCGGCGATGACCGCATTCAGCGCGAGGCGACCGGGCACACCAACCCCGAGTCCTGGACACACGGCTCGTCGGAGCAACGGCAACACTGGTTCACCGTCGGCTACCAGACCGGCGACTACAAGCAATGCGACACCTTCTCGGCGCCGGAATTGAACTAAATCGCCGCCTTTACCAAGGCCGCGTCGAACACGTCACGCCGGTGGTGGCGCTCTGTGTCACCACGACCTGGCCGTCGACGGCGATTTGGCATTGGATTTCGGGAGTGGCTCCCGAGCCGCAGTCGGGCCAGTGACAACCGCCGCTGGCGTTGACGTAGGCCCACTGGTTCGGGTTGTTCAGCGTGGCGTTGTACACCAACGGCGCGCCGGCGCTGAACGACGCCTGGGTGGTGTTCATGAACTGCGACGAGTTCGAATCGAAGGCCGCCTGGTTGGGCGGATCGGTATTCATGTACCGAACCTGGCCGGTCAGATTGCCGGTGGCGGTGATCGTGTAGGTCACCTGGTGGCCGTCGGCGTGTGCGACCCCGGGCAGTGCACCGAGCACCAGACCCGCGGCGAACACGGCCGTTGAGACCTCGCTGGCTACTTTACGCACGGTGGTCATATCGAAAACGCTACCGGATTCGTTACTGGCTTCCGGTAAGAAGCAGGCATGACCGATGAGCCACTAGAACACCCCGTCACCCGGCGCGGACTGCTGACGACGACCGCGGTTTCGGCCGTTCTGGGCGCCAGCGTCGGGGCCGCCGGCGCCTCCATGCTGTGGTCTCACCCCCACGCACCCACGATCTGGAACCAGCCGGACCGCAGTGGCGCGCCTCCGGTCGGCGGGCTGCATGTGCAGTTCGGCAAGAATGCCAGCACCGAGGTCGTGGTGTCCTGGCACACCACCGACGCCGTGCAGAATCCGCGGGTATCGCTGGGCACGCCGACGTCGGGTTTCGGCAGCACCGTGACCGCCGAAACCCGCACCTACCGGGACGCGAAGTCGGGCACCGAGGTCCGCGTCAACCACGCCCGCCTGACCAACCTCACCCCGGACACCGACTATGTCTACGCCGCGGCACACGACGGCACCACCCCCGCGCTGGGCACGGTGCGCACCGCGCCGGCGGGCCGAAAACCGCTGCGGTTCACCAGTTTCGGTGACCAGTCGAACCCCACCCTGGAGAGGTTGTCCGCCGGCGGCTACGGCACCGACAACATCGGCTCGCCGGCGGCCGCCAACACCACGGTCGCGATCGAACGCCTGGCGCCGCTGTTCAACCTGGTCAACGGCGACCTGTGCTACGCCAATCTGGCCGTCGACCGCGTGCGCACCTGGTCGGATTGGTTCGAGAACAACACCCGCTCGGCGCGCTATCGGCCCTGGATGCCGGCGGCCGGCAACCACGAGAACGAATTGGGCAACGGGCCAATCGGTTACGGCGCCTACCAGGCGTACTTCGCGGTGCCCGATTCCGGCGCCAGCGCCGAAAACCGTGGCTTGTGGTACTCGTTCACCGCCGGCTCGGTGCGCGTGGTCAGCCTCAACAACGACGACGTAGCCTTCCAGGACGGCGGCAACTTCTACGTGCACGGTTACTCGGCAGGAGAGCAAAAGCGTTGGCTGACAGCCGAACTCGCGGACGCGCGGCGTGACCCCAACGTCGATTGGGTGGTGGTGTGCATGCATCAGACGGCGATCTCCACCGCCGACAAAGCCAACGGCGCCGATTTGGGGATCCGCCAGGAATGGCTGCCGCTGTTCGACCAGTACCAGGTCGATCTGGTGGTGTGCGGTCACGAGCACCACTACGAACGGTCCCACCCGCTGCGCGGGACACAAGCCAACGACACCAGAACGCCGATACCCGTCGACACTCGCAACGATGTCATCGACACGACGCGCGGAACTGTGCACCTGGTCATCGGCGGCGGCGGTTCGTCGTGGACCAGCAACGGCCTGCTCTTCCCGCGGCCCCAGTGCCGCGTGCTGGTAGGTGTGGGCGCATTCGATCCCGCGCTCGGGTGCAAGAAGCCGATCTATGTGATGGAGGACGCGCCGTGGTCGGCGTTCCGCGACCGCGAAAATCCTTACGGTTTCGTCTCATTCGACGTCGACCCGGGCTCGCCGGGCGGCAACACGTCGATCAAGGCCACGCACTACGCAGTGACCGGACCCTTCGGCGCGATGACGGCCGTCGAGGAGTTCACCCTGACCAGGCCGCGCGGCGGCTGAACTCACTACAGGAAGCGGAGGATGCCGCCAATGTCCTTAATGATTTTCGCAGTATCAAGTGCGGCGCTTCCCCAATTACCATGGGCCAGGTCGACGCCTAAGCTATGCGCGTCTACCACGGCGTTCACCCCCGGGATGTATCCCCACGGGATGTTTCCCCAATCGATGGGCGGAAAGTTCAAGTTTGGGTTTGGCAGACCGATATCAGGAAGGTTGAGGTCGGGCAGGCCGATATTAGGAAAGGTGGGTTCGGGCAGCCAGCTGGGCCACCAGGGGGGCGGCGGTATCGGGGTCGGTGTGACGCCCGGAGTGGTGGTACCGGTAAGACCAGTACCGTCGGCGAGCGGGTGGTAGGAAGCCAATGTCGGGTTGACGAACCCGACGGTGGAATAGGGGACAGTCCCGTTGTTGGCGACGAACGCCCTCGAGTCGGTCGCGGTGATTGCGCCCAGGTAGTTGGGCGCGGCCACCTGAATTGGATCGCTGATGGTGGCGTGGACGGTGTCGAGGATCGTCAGGGTGCCGAGTTGCGGGCTGGCCTCGTATACGTAGTGTCCGTCCGGGCTGACCACCGTGTGGGGACTAAGGGCTGCCGAAACGTTGCTGGAGATCGGAATTGGGTTGCCTATGCCGCCGGTCGCTGTGTCGAACACCAGCAGCGAAGCCGAAGCGGTAGTTCCGTCGGTCGTCATGGCGGGAATGTAGAGGTATTTCCCATCAGGGCTTATTGCGAGCCCGCCGTCAAGAGTAGGCGGATAATTAGGTGGCGAAATCGTACCGGCGACGGTATTGGTCGCGGTGTCGATAATGCTGACATTGTGCGTGTTTTCCACGTAAACGTATTTGCCGTCAGGGCTGACGACCGTCCCCAGCCCAAATTGCGTGCCCCCGCCGGTTGGGATGGTGGCCGTCACCATATTGGAAGCGGTGTTGATAACCGTCAGGGTGGATCCGTTGTCGGCGTACACGCTGGAGCCGTTGGGCGCGACCGCCAGATACTCCTCGCCGCCAAGGACGCCGTTGTTGAGTGGAACGGTCCCCACCACGGAATTGGTCGCCGTGTTGATCACCGCGATCGTGTTCCCGGTGGGAGTAGTGGTGCCCGTGTAGCCCGCGACGTATAACCGGCTGCCGTCCGGGTTGATCGCCATGTAGGTCGTGGTTTCTGATTGCTCGTAGTAGACGTTAGAGACGACGATGGGGGCACTCGCGGTTTTGGTGGCGGTATTGATCGCCACCACGGCCTCTTTTGCCGTCCCTCCGGTCACCGATTCGCCCGCGACATAAACCTCTTTTCCATTCGGCGAGACCACGATCTGATCCACCCGTGTGATGCCGGTGTGCACAGTGGTTACTGCCTTGGTGGAGGTGTTGATGATGGACACGGTCCCGTCCATCTGGCCCGTCGGGCTCATGAAGTTGGCGACGTAGACATACTTGCCGTCGGGGCTTGCCGCCATCGCGAAGGCGGATTGGCCGGCGTTGACGGTGCTCGTCACGGGATTCTGCGCAGTCGACGATGATGTGGTGGCCGCACCACCTTGCCCGGAAACATCGCCGGTCGCCGACGAGGTCGACTTCGGGGCGGTCGGATGCCCCAGCAGGGCCTGTCCCAGGGACTTCAACGGCGACGCGTTT
The DNA here is from genome assembly GCA_963758775.1 of uncultured Actinomycetota bacterium. GTDB lineage: Bacteria > Actinomycetota > Actinomycetes > Mycobacteriales > Mycobacteriaceae > Mycobacterium. Next base: position 4,767 of record CAVWWU010000002.1, on the reverse strand, counting down.
GCGGCCTCGGCATCGGCATACCTGTTCCCGGCCGCCGCCAACGCCCGCACAAACTCGCCGTGAAAGCTCACCGCCTGTGCACTCGCAGCATGGTACTGGCGGGCATAGTCACCGAATAGCGCCGCGACCGCCGCAGACACCTCATCACGCCCAGCGACCAGTAGATTCGTCGTCGGCAGCGCCGCAGCCGCGGCGGCCGCCTCGATACCGTTCCCCAAACCAGCCAGATCGGCGGCGACCGCGATCATGGCATCCGGTGCAGAGATCACGTACGACATCGGCGGCTCCTTTTCCCCCACGACTCCGCCGGGCAGCTAACCCGTCCGGATTTGCGGGACTCAAAGTAGCCGCGACTGCCCGCCGATACAGGGTTTCCCTGAGCACTCTGGCCGACTCTGGCCATATTCAAATAAACACCTGATGGCTGGCTCCGGGTCGTCGCTGCCCACAGGCTGTGACTTGCGGGCGGGTGGTGCGAGCGCGCGCCGACTACCTGCGCTGGGATCCGGTACAGCGCATGACACACGGCGGGATCGCTGCGGCGACGCCAACACGCCCAAAGTGTAGGGAAAGCCCTGATTCATCGAGGTCCTGCCAGCGATACGGTCATCGCGTGTCGATGAAACGAATTCCGATGGTTCGATCTGCAGCCGGTAGAGGCGCCGCTCCTGGCCGTCCCACCGGATGGCGCCGCAGGGAACGTGTCGTCAGGGAACCTGCACATTCGCGAGCGATCGTCCAAGCAACGACAGTCGCCGTGGCGCTGGGATTAGTAGTGGCCGGCTGCGGCGGCAAGAATGATGTCGCGTCATCTTCGACTAAGCCGACCTCGACCAGCGGGGCGGCGTCGACATCGACCAGCGCGGCGGCGTCGGCCACACCAAACTACGCGTCGCTGCTGGCGAAGCCGTCCGATCTTCCGCCAATCGCCGGGGAGCCGCCGTGGACGGCAGCCCCGCCGAGGGTCATACCACCCGATCCGCCGGGCGTTGCCCAGACGTACTCGGCCGGGCCAAGCTACGCCATCGACACATCGATTGCCGTCAGCCAGGACGCCGCGGCGGCCGCCCTGTTCCTGAAGGGGTCCGCGGAGGGCGTTCCAGCCCAGGTGACGGGCGGCACACAGGAACCGCTGCCAGCCGTGTCTGGCGACGCGATGTTCACCTCAGGGAGGTCAGCCAAGGGCAATTCCTCGGAGGCCGCGCTGCTGTTCACGGTGCAGAACACAACCGTGATCATGATTTTCGCCGGCCCGCTTGACAAGCCGGTACCGCAAGATTTCGCCGAGGCCGTCGGCAAGGTCCAGGTCACCGCAATCCAGGCGGCCCTACCTGGCGTGAGATAACCTCGCCGCGCTTACCAGGGGCGTTCATCGGGGGCAATTGCGTGCCGATGTCAAGGTTGGTCCTGCAGTCCAACCATCGAGCGCGTCGAACACCAATGTGGCACAAGGGATTACGACGTCACGCTCAAAACAGCGTCTGTTGAACGGGTTGCGGGGCTGACGCTTCCGAGGGCCGCGGAAACGGCCGGTGGTGACCGCCCAGCCGGTACCGCGCGATCAGCGGTGCGGAACGTTCGGCCAGCATCGCCCGGTAGTCCGGCGGCAGGTAGGCACCGCGCCGGTACAGCTCGCGGTAGGCGCCGACCAGTTCGGGATGCTCCCGCGCCAGCCAGGTCATGAACCAGCCGCGGGTGGACCCGCGCAGGTGCAGCCCGAAGATCGTCACACCGGTGGCGCCCGCGGCCGCGACCTGACCCAACAGCCCGTCGAGGTGTTCGACCGAATCGGTGAGGTGCGGCAGCACCGGCGCGACCATCACATGACAGTCCAGGCCGGCGTCACGGATCGCGGTGATCAACCCCAAACGTGCCTGCGGCGTGGGCGTTCCGGGCTCGACGTCGCGATGCAGCTCCGCGTCGCCGACTGCCAGCGAGACCGCCACGGATGCCGGCACCTGCCGCGCCGCGTCGGCGATAAGCGGCAGGTCGCGCCGCAGCAGCGTGCCCTTGGTCAGGATCGACAGCGGCGTGCCGGATGCGGCCAGCGCGGTGATGATGCCGGGCATCAGCGCGTAGCGGCCCTCGGCGCGCTGGTAGGGGTCGGTATTGGTGCCCAGCGCGACGGTCTCGCGCTGCCAGGAAGGCCGGTGCAGCTCGCGGCGCAGCACCGCGGCGACGTTGGTCTTCACCACCACCTGCGTGTCAAAGTCGTTGCCGCAGTTGAAGTCCAGGTATTCGTGGGTGGGCCGCGCGAAGCAGTAGCGGCAGGCGTGCGAGCAGCCGCGGTAGCCGTTAACCGTGTAGCGGAATGGCAGCGCAGCCGCATTCGGGACCTTGTTCAGCGCGGACTTGCACAGCACCTCGTGAAACGTGATGCCCTCGAATTGCGGCGTGCGCACACTGCGGACCAACCCGATGCGCTGCAGACCCGGTAGCGCTCCGTCGTCCGCCGCGACAGCTTGCCCGGCCCAACGCATGACTCTATTCGAACAATTGTTCGATGTGCTGTCAACCTCCCCGGCTTTACGCTTCAGCCATGACAACAACGGCCCTGCGGATCTGCCCATTGTGCGAGGCCACCTGCGGCATGGTGCTCACGATCGACGAGGAGCGCGGTCGCGTCACCGGTGCCCGCGGCGACCGCGACGACGTCTTCAGCGCGGGCTTCGTCTGCCCCAAGGGCGCCAGCTTCCCCGAACTGGACAACGACCCGGACCGACTGACCCGCCCCCTGGTCCGTCGCGACGGTGTACTGGCCGAAGCGACCTGGGACGAGGCCTACACGGCGGTGGCCGACGGCCTCGCACGGGTGCTGGCGGAGCACGGCGGCGCATCGGTCGCGGTGTATCTCGGCAATCCCAACGCTCACACCATCGCCGGAAGCCTCTACGGGCCGGTCATCCTGCGCGCACTCGGGACCCGGCATGTCTACTCGGCGAGCACCTTGGACCAGATGCCCAAGCAGGTCGCCTGCGGCTATCTGTTCGGCAACCCGTTTGCGTTCACGGTGCCCGACGTCGACCGCACCGACCACCTCGTGATCTTCGGCGCCAATCCACTGGTGTCCAACGGCAGCCTGGCCACGTCGGGCGATTTCCCCCGCAAGCTCAAGGCACTGCGCAAACGCGGCGGTCGCCTCACCGTCATCGACCCGAACCGAACCCGCACCGCCGGGCTCGCCGACCGCCACATCGCGCCTCGGCCGGGAACCGATGCGGCGCTTCTGTTTTCGGTTGTCCACGTCATCTTCGACGAGGATCTCGTCGCACCGGATCTGGGCGGGTTGGCCGGTCACGTCACCGGCGTCGACGATGTACGTGCGCTGGCCGTCGACTTCGCGCCCGAGGTCGTCGCCGACCACTGCGGCGTGTCCGCGGACGACATCCGGGCATTGGCCCGCGACATCGCCGCCGCGAGGGCGACCGCGGTCTACGGCCGGGTCGGCACCAGCACCGTCGAGTTCGGCACCCTGGCCAGCTGGCTTGTCGACGTGATCAACACGCTGACCGGCAACTTGGATCACCCGGGCGGCGCGATGTTCGCGCTGTCTCCGGCGGGGGCCGCGCCGCGTCCGCCGCGCCGGGGCCGCGGGTTCAGCGTCGGTCGCTGGCACAGCAGGGTCTCGGGACATGCCGAGGCAGTCTCCGAACTGCCGGCCGCGGCGCTGGGCGAGGAAATCGACACCGCGGGCGACGGACAGATCAAGGCGTTGATCACCATCGCCGGCAACCCGGTGCTGTCCGCGCCGAACGGCGAGCGGCTGGAACGTGCATTGGACGGCATCGGCTTCATGGTGAGCGTCGACCCGTATCTCAACGAAACCACCCGGCACGCTGACGTGGTCCTGCCCCCGCCTCCGCCGTCGCAGACGGCGCATTTCGACTTCGCCCTCGCCAACGTCGCGACACGCAACAACGCCCGTTACTCGCCACCCGCGCTGCCCCTGGCCGACGGCCGCCCGGATGAGGCCGAGATCCTGTCGCGGCTGGCGCTGATCGTGTCCGGCGTCGGGTGGGCGGCCGACCCCGCGCTGGTGGACGACCAGGTCATTGGTTTTTCGCTGGCGAAGGAGGTCGCCGATGCCGAGTCACCGGTCGCCGGACGCAGCGTCGATGAGCTCAAGGCGACCCTGTCCGACGCCCGCGGCTATGAACGTCGCCTGGACATGATGCTGCGCCTCGGCCCATACGGGGACGCGTTCGGCACGAAGCCCGACGGACTGACGCTGGACAAGCTCAAGGCCGCCCCCCACGGCATCGACCTCGGTGCGCTGCGCCCCCGCATACCCGAAGTGCTGCGCACCGCATCCGGCATGGTCGAACTCGCGCCGGCCGGGTTGGTCGACGACGTTCCCCGGCTGCTCAGCTCACTGGAGCGAGCTCCGGACGAATTCATGTTGATCGGGCGACGCCACCTGCGGTCCAACAACAGCTGGATGCACAACCTGCCCGCGCTTGCCGGTGGCACCAACCGGTGCACGTTGCAGATCCACCCCGACGACGCCGACCGACTCGGACTGACGGACACCGCGATCGTCAAGGGCCCCGGTGGTGAACTGATCGTGCCCGTCGAGCTCACCGACGCGATCCGGCCCGGGGTCGTCTGCCTCCCGCACGGGTGGGGCCACGACCGCCCCGGGATGCGGCTGCGGGTGGCCGCGAGCGAACCGGGCGTCAACGTCAATCAATTGCATGACGGCACGTTCATCGACCCGTTGTCCGGCACGGCCGTCCTCAACGGCGTCCCGGTCCAGGTGTCGGCGGT
>CAVWWU010000001.1:0-46417 GCA_963758775.1 uncultured Actinomycetota bacterium | reverse complement strand
GGTGCGAGGCTTGGATGTCGGCGGTTACATCGCCACACCCGGTGGCGCGTCGCGGCCACACCGCCGAGTGATCCACCGTTTGTGGGTCGACTCGCTGCAGTATCACCGCGCCGAAGACGTTCTGATGTCGTATTTGAACGCGCAACGTCGACGGTCACTCGTCGATCGCCCCGAGTGACCCGAGCGGACTAGCTTGGTGCACTTTGCCCAGTCCCTCAGGCATAAGAATGCCTGTGCGGCAGGCGATTCCACTCTCAGCGGCCGACCTAGTGCTCGAATTCGATTCGATAGCGTGGTGTGAATGATCCAGTTCTGAACCTTGCGCCCCGGATGCGATCGGGGCCACGAGCGTCGGTGAACTCGTCATGAATGCAATCTGTACGAATAGTCAAAGAAGTTGCCTTGGCCGGTCCAGGGGAACCAGTGTTGATGGCAGGCGATTAGGCGATAGGGGGAATCATGCCGCTGTCGGGTTTGCTGACGCGGATTGTGGCCTTCCTCCGGGCGGGCTACCCCGAGGGCATTCCCACGAATGACTACGTTCCCCTCTTGGCGCTACTTCGCCGCCGCCTGACCGACGACGAGGTGATTGCAGTTGCCACCGAATTAATGTCTACCGAGGACATGCCAGTCGAGGGAACTGACGTCCGGGTTGCGATCACCAAACTGACCGACGATATGCCCTCAGTTGAAGACACCGAGCGTGTGAAGCGGCGGCTCGTCGCGGCTGGCTGGCCGGTGACAGACCGTCTAGATTCCTTGGGATAGGCGCTGGTGGCGGGTTCGCGCAGGGGCGATGGATCATCCGGCGGCGGCGCCGTTGCCGAGGTCATTCCGCTCACCCAGCCTTCTGAGCGGGCCCAGGCCCAACTTTTCGCGAAAATGTTGCGCCGCGAGATCGCGACGATGAAGAAGAAAGCGACCAGCGCGGAATCGGAGTGGCAACGTCGTTGCGAATCCGAAGGTTACGTCGATCCGCCGGAGCGTCTGGCGGTCGTGCGACAGCGCATTATCGAAGCGCAGAGCATGCTCGCGGCACTGAATGCCCGGTTCCCTCGGCGCTGAGCAGTTGTCTGCATTCAACCGGCGCCAGGCGGTTGGACCGCCGGTCTTCGCGGGCATCCCGAATGGTCTGTGCGAGTCAGAATCCTTCGAGACACATTGGAGGGCAACCAAATTCATCCGATATTCCGTTGGGGATCAAGCTGTTTCTCCAGTACGGAATCGGCATCTTGGTTTAAAGTCCGACATTTGCCCAGCCCTTTGAGCTTTCGACCAATAGCGATATCATCGCTAGATGGCGATGAATGTGTCGGATGCGAGGTGCGCGCGGTTGGAGTTGGCGCCGGCGGCGGCATTGTTCCGTTCGCTGGGGGATCAGTCCCGGCTGGCGATTGTGCGGCGGTTAGCTGAGGGGCCGGCTCGGGTGACCGATCTGGTGGCTGCGTTGGGGTTGGCGCAGTCCACGGTGTCCAAACACCTTGCCTGTCTTCGGGGTTGCGGACTGGTCGACTGCGAGACGGTCGGCCGCGCCTCGGTATTCCGCCTAACCCAGCCGTCGTTGATCGAAGTGTTGACAGCGGCGGAGAAAGTGTTGGCCGCGACAGGCAGTGCTGTGGCGCTGTGTCCTAACTATGGCGTCACTAGCAGCGCTAGCCCGGATTTTTCGTGAAATGTTGTGGGTTTCGGGGTGTAGATACGCGAAAGTGCCTGTCCTGCAAGGGATAATTGGACTTCTCTAGGGTTCAACGATCCTGACGGGAAGGCACTTCGCAGGTGAAGAATATCGCGGTCGGGTCGCGGGTGAAAGTGTCGGCTGATGGTCATGGTGTCGTGTCGCATGCCGGGATGGGCATGCTGCGTGAGCTCGCTGACCGGACCGGGTTATCGGCGCAGGTCACGGTTGCTTTAGCGGACACCTACCGCGGCCCGTGGGTGTATGCGCCCGGAGAGGTGTTCGCTGATCTGGCGGCTGCGGTCGCCGACGGCGCGGACTGCATCGATGGTGTCGGGCAACTGTGCGGCGACCGTGAGCACGTGCTCGGGGCGAAAGCGTCGACGACGACGATGTGGCGGCTGGTCGATGAACGCATCGACGCGGCCCACCTGCCCGGGATCCGCGCGGCGCGCGCTACCGCCAGAGCGGCGGCGTGGGCGGCCGGAGCCGCCCCTGCCGACGGTGGATGGTTGCATGTCGATATCGACGCCACCCTGGTCATCGACCATTCCGACAACAAAGAACTGGCGGCGCCGACCTGGAAGAAAACCTACGGACACCACCCGCTGCTGGCATTTGCCGACCGCCCCGAGATTGCCGGGGGTGAAGCGCTGGCCGGGCTGCTGCGCACCGGCCGCGCCGGCTCCAACACCGCCGCCGACCACATGACCGTCTTGGACCAGGCGCTGGCGTCCCTGCCGCCGGCGTGGCGGCCCGACCCAGGGCGTGGTGGCGATCCGGATGCGCCGAAGGTGCTGGTGCGTTGCGACACCGCCGGGGCCACCCACGATTTCGCCACCGCCTGCCGCGCCGCGGGGGTGGGTTTCTCCTTCGGCTATCCCGTCGATGCCCGCGTGCAGGATGCTGTGGACACCCTCAACCTCGGTGATGGCTGGTATCCGGCGATCGACACCGGCGGCGACCTGCGGGACGGCGCGTGGGTCGCCGAGGCCACCAACCTGGTCACCCTGTCAACGTGGCCGGCCGGAACCCGGCTGATCCTGCGCAAGGAGAGGCCCCACCCGGGTGCGCAGTTGCGGTTCACCGACGCCGACGGCATGCGGGTCACCGCGTTCATCACCGACACCGGAGCCGGTGTCGTGCCCGGGCAAGTCGCCGGCCTGGAGTTGCGGCACCGCCAGCACGCCCGGGTCGAAGACCGCATCCGCGACCTCAAAGCCACCGGCCTGCGTAACCTGCCGTGTCATTCCTTCTCGGCCAACGCCGCCTGGCTGGAAATCGTCCTGGCTGCGGCCGATCTGGTCACCTGGACCCGGCTGCTCGGATTCAATAGCCATCCCGGTCTGGCCCGCGCCGAGATCGCCACGTTCCGCTACCGGGTACTGCATGTCGCCGCCCGCATCACCCGCGCAGCACGACAGGTGCGGCTGCGTATCGACGCCACCTGGCGCTGGGCGGCGATCATCGCCACCGCATGGCAGACCATCCGCACCGCCTTCGACTGACACTCATCTCCTGTGACCCGACAACCACGAAAGACCAACTCGCACTGGGAAAGCCGCCCCACCCCGGCGACACGGGACACTCCAACATGCCCTCCCATGCCACAACAGTCCACACGGGCTCATCCAGCACCGAGCACCGTCAGCACCACCCTCGACGAAAAATCGAGGCTAGGGAGCTGTCGTGAGTTCGGCCGGCTCTGCGTCCGAGCCGATAGACATCCGCGAGATCCATTGCGGCGAATCGACCTGCTGCAACCCGGCGACACCCGTCGAGCTTGACCGCGGCTGGCACGAGGCGGCACAGCGGGCCCGCTTGTTGTCATGGATTTCGCTGGGTTATATGGCCGCCGAAGGGCTGGTCGGCGTTATTGCGGCCATCGCGGCGGACTCGGTGGCTCTGTTGGGATTCGGGCTGGATTCGGCAATCGAAGGTTTGGCCAGTGTGATTGTCATCTGGCGGTTCACCGGCGCCCAGACCGTGTCACCGACTGGTGAGGAGCGCGCCCAAAAAGCTGTGGCTGTCACGTTTTTCCTGCTTGCCCCTTATATCGCCTACGACGCGCTCGTCACGCTGATCAATCGAGACCGGCCGCACAGCAGCTGGCTGGGCATCGGTCTGGCGATAACGAGCCTGATCGTGATGCCGCTCCTGGGTGCGGCGAAGAAACGGTTGGGCAGCCGTCTGGGCTCGGCAGCCACCAGCGGTGAGGGCGTCCAGAATCTGTTGTGCGCCTATTTGGCCGCGGCCGTGCTGGCGGGATTGTCGGTCAACATGATGTGGGGATGGTGGTGGCTGGACCCCGTCGTCGCGTTGGGCATCGCCGCCCTGGCGGTCTGGGAGGGCACTAAGTCCTGGCGTGGCGATGGATGCTGCTGAGCGGCCGATGATCGATCATTTGCTGCTGAGTGCGGCGTATTCAACGCGCGCACGGCTCGCCCCGAGGCTATGTCGTCTCGACCTGCATACCGCGCACTACTGATCGCGCGCACGACCGGTGATTGACCAGCGCGCGCGGGCTGCCTCAGATGGGACCAGATCGGGAACAAAACCCCGCGCAACTGGCTCAAATCAGTGCGACAGCCCGTATCGTGTGAGACAGCTGACCTGGGCTTTTGAGACCACGCGAGCACGCGAAAAGTCTGGGCCCGTAGCTCATAACCCGGAGGTCCGCTGGTAGTCGATCGGATGATTGACCGGCAAACGATTTCCTTGGCTCATGCCAAGCGGCGTCGGTAGCGACGGATTGTCACGAGGTTGTCACTAGTCGCGTGAGATGTCGGCGAACGGGCTGGGACGACCACGGACAGTGATCCCAGGTCAGAAGGGGTTGCCGCGACACTGCGCAACATGTCGCGACACCCCGACGCGGACTGTAAACCCGTCGCGAAAGCTACACTGGTTCGAATCCAGTACCTGCCACCAACAGGCCATACCGGCGCTCGTTGTGCCGGAGCGAAGTCTTTGTAATACCGCGGCCCTACCGCAGTTCACCAGGTTCGGCGCCCCACCAGATGCAGCCGATTGGGGGCTAATCCGCCGCTAGCGCCACCGTGTTGAGCGCCTCTGTGACCCTGGTCAGGTCGTCTGACATCAGGTGCGCGTACTGGTCGAGCGTCATGACCGCGGACGCGTGGCCGGGGAGTGTTTGCAGGGAGAGCCGAAACCCGTTGTGCCCAAGTGGCTAGGCCCCCGACGGCATACTCGGCGTGCGCCTTGCCCCGCCACTGCTCGCCCTGCGCCACACTGAATTTCATGATCGGTTCGCCGCAGTGGCGGCAGGTCTCGGCCTTCACCGATCAGAAGATCTGTACTCCGGCGTCATCGCCACCACGGCATGTCGTACTGCCATGCTGTTCGATCATGCAGTGCATGAGATAGCTCTGGCCGGTGACCGGGGAGTAGGCCGTGAACGGGTTGCCCGCACCATTCATCATCTGTTGCGCGACACTGATTGCGAACGGACAAGTGGTGGGACCGAGTGCGACAACCCTCACCCCGGGCCTGGCGTACCCACACTCGGTGTCGGCGTGGGCCGGAGTGGCGGGGGCGAAGGTGATGGCCGCGAGTGCGGCCACCGCTGCCATCAGTAGTTTTCTCACGAGTGTTTTGTTCATCCTCGAACCTTTGCTTACGGGGTCGACCTCTAGCGGACGCGCCAGCGACCGTGACGCCAATATCACATGCTTTCGTCATTGGCAGTGCGTATCGAACAAAAATGGAGAACTCGAAATTGCCGAGAGGATTTCGCGCTGACCCGCACGTATACCGCGTGGCGGTGCTCTGATGGACGCATCGAACCCGGGCAAGGTGAATACCGACGAGACTGCGGACCAAGCCCTCGGGCCAATCGTCCTTGCGCCCCAAGGTCTTTACGCCAGGGGACCCCTTCGAACCGCTAGCGCGCGGCATTGCTGGCGACTGGCCTGGTAGTACCGCAACGGGAGCAGAAACTTGGCCATTTCGGTCCACACTTGGCAATTTCAAGCGTCTGGTCTATGGCTGCATAGGCGCATGCAAAACCACCCAACGTCGCTACAGGTGCAGCAGCGAGCGCAATCGCAAGATGAGCAGGAACAGCGTGGTCAGCCCCCACCGTCCCGACAGATACAAGACCAGCAGGGCCACCAGGTCTTCCCACGTCGCCGGCACCGGCACCAATTGCGTCATCAGCTGGTAGAGGAGGCCGCGCACGTCGTCGTGCACCGTGGAAGTGCTCGCACCGGAGCCGGCGGTTGCGTGCGTTGGTGTACGCAGTGCCGAAGCGTTGGCGGCCTCCGCGCTGGCATAGGAGTGGGCGCTCGCGGTCATGTTGCGGCTGAAGTGTTCATGAAACGCGGCCGCGTGGCCCGCCAGCGCTTGATAGCCCTCGGCGTGCCGGGAGAACAGCTGCGCGACAGTCGCGGACACCTCGTCGGCGGCGGCGGGCACCAACGCAACGGTCGGAGCGGCGGCCTCGGCATAGGCCACCTTCAGCGACGATCCGATCGTCGCCAAATCCGCCGCTGCCGCCGCCATCGGCTCCGGCGCCGCGATCACGTACGGCACTGCTGCCTCCCACGCCGCCGCAATCCGGCGCCAGATCGGTTAATCGGTTAACCCCGCGTGTCACATATTACTGATGGACCGCCAAGATCTGCCGGATCGACGAATAAAGCTGGCCGGGGATTGGCTGGAGGGGGCCTAAGCTATTGCGGCGATTGTCATCGCTGCGGGATAACCTTGCCCATCGGCGTGCCCTTCCCGCACCCCACCTGGTCGGTCACCTTCGTCACTAGCCAGCAAAAAAGAACAAGTTTCGGAAGCTCGCCGCCTGCGTGAAGGCCGGCGGCGGCGGGGACGCCTCGTCGCCCTGAAACAGGTTGTAAAAATGTGCATTTAAGCAACAATTCGAAAACCGTTGCGCCGCAATGTTATTTTGAGCGCAAAGCTCAGCGGCGGAAGACCACCCAACGCATCGCGCAGTACATGTACACCGCCTCGCAGATGCCGGCTACTACTCGGGACACCTGGTAGTGCACGCCGACGGCGGACAGCGCAGTGGTCACCCCGAGGATGAACGCCAGGTAGTTGACCACGACCACGACGACGTAGATCGCAACCTGCGGCCCGACGGGGGCGTGCGACTGAAAGTTGAAGGTGCGATTGAGTATGTAGCTCAGGGTGAATGCGCAAGCGTAAGCAGCAGTGACCGCGATGGGCACCGGCAGGTGAAGCCCGCTGTGCAAACCCGTGAGGATCATCAGGTCGACGGTGAAGGTGAGGCCATTGATCAGACAGAAGCCGAGAAACGTCGGGGCGACGACCGAGCTGAGCCCGAACGGAAGCCGACCGACGACCGCCTCGCACCAGTCGTGAAATCGGTTGGCCAGGCGTGATCGGCTAGTCGGTGATTCGGCACCCACACGGGTACGGTGACACGGCCGGGTATCCGCCGTGTAATCAGTTGGCCAACTCTGCGCACCGACACGTCACTTCGTCAGCTCCCAGCTGCGGGCCAGATGGTCGGGTACCGCGAACGACGCCCGCACGCCGCCCCGCTCGAGGTCGTACATCTCGCGCAGCAGTTCCTTCATGAACGGGCGGGCAATGCTCGACACAAAGTCATAGCGCCCGGAATCACCCTTACCCGGACGGCCGAGAACGCGAACATAAACCCAGTTGGTGATGCGCTCGATCTGCCTGACTTCGTCCCCGAGATCGGATTGCGGCACGTGCAGCAGGTCCGCGGTGCTGTCACCGATCAGGTGGCGGATAAACGGCGGGATCGTCTTGTCGAACGTCTGCAAGGGCGTCAGCTGGTCGAGCAGTACCAGAAGCGCACGGGTCATGTCCTGCCCCTCGGGTGACGCCTTGAACTGTCTGCGGCGGATTTGGTCGATGAGCGCGTTGGCCTTGGTGACGTCCACTATCGGGTCCAAAAGCTCGTCGCGGACGCCGAGCTGGTGGCCGACGACCTTCCACAAATGCAGATACGCATCCTTGTCGACATCGGGCACCGGCGTGCCGAGATGATCCATCGGTTCGCCGACGACAAACCAAAAAACCAGCATCGTCGCGACCAGGTCCTCCTGGTTGATCGGAGTGCCCCAGTCGCGATGCCACATTTTGGGCTGCTGCCTGGCGCGCTCTTCGATCAGGACGCGCACCGCGGCGTGCATCAGCCGAACCTTCTGGATGGTGCGCCGGCCCTTGCCGTTCTTGTCGAGGCCGCCGGGGTTGAGCACGTCGAACAGGAACTGGGCGGTCTCCATCACCCGTCGGCGAGCGTTGGTATCGAGTTGCGCGGTCAGGTACAACACCTTCACGGCTTTGGCTGCCGCGTACGCCGATGGGAGTGATGCGCAGAACAGGCACAAGGTGATCTCGAGACCTGTTGTCTCGAATAGCGCCTGCCCGCGCTTGATCTTCTCCGGGTCGGCCCAATCGGGCAGGCCCACAGTGTCTTTCAGGTATTGCTGGATCTCCGGGGGCAAGTCCGCTGGGACCGGCTGATCGACGCTCACCAGGTTCTTCATGATCGCATTGACGGCGGCGACACCGTCCCGCTTAAACACGGCCCTGACCGCATCGTCGGCCAGCGGATCGCCTTTGTGCCGCATTTCATTGAGCTTGGCGTCCGTTATCCCGGAGCTTGCTTTCGCGCCCGCCATGGGCCACAGCATGGCAGATTTTCCGCACTTCGCAGGGTTTCCACCAAGATGCAAAAAATGCGCAAAAAATAACGGCCTCCGGTGGTCGACGGACCCCTCGTCAAGCCACGAAACAACGTCGTGGTGACTGCTTCAAGAACTGCTGTAGAAGCAATTGACGACAGCGGCATTTTGGTCGCGTGAGTTAGTGCCGAGGCTTGTCGGAAACGTCGCGAGGACCGATATCGCACGCTAGTCTTACGGATTCTTGTTGCCACCGCATTTGTCTCCGAGTTGTGAGGACGGACCCGATGGTCGACGCGAGTGACGAATTCATGCATGACCCAGGACCGAACCGTGTCTGGCAGGAAAGCTTTTTCTTCAGTTGGTTCGACTCCGGGTCGGACGCTGCGGGCCTGGCCCGGATCGGATACCGCCCCAGCGATCACACCGCCGACGCGCTGCTGTACACCATGCGCAACGGCCGGGTCGAGGGCGGCTACGCCAGACTCAACGCCCGCTACACCGGTACCCCCGATCCTCGCCGCCTCGGCATCGGGGCTTTGGAGTTTCACATGAGCGAACCGATGTCGAAGTGGCGAGTACTGCTGCGTGGCCGCGACGAGGTCGATCTGACGTTCACCGCGCTGCACGCGCCGTATGACTTTCGCGCCGAAGCGCCTCCGGGACAATACATTCCGCCCGGAATAGCCGATGTCCACATGGAGCAGTCCGGGCGGGTCACGGGCACCGTGACGATGTACGGAGAGACCTACGAGATCGATGGCCTCGGTCAGCGAGACAAGTCCTGGGGGGACCGCGATTGGCGCACCATCGAAGGCTGGAATTGGGTTCCGATGCTGTTTGGCCCAGATTTCACCATGAACTGCACCCAGCTGATCAACGGAGGGCGAGCATATCCCTGCGGTTACATCCACCACGACGGCGCGAACCATGCGGTGACGGAGTTCACCGTGGATTACGGATGGGCCGACCTGCACGCGCCGGGTACCTCGCGGATCACGGTCACCGATGTCAGCGGGCTACGCCTCGAGATCGACGGGAGCGCCACCGCCCAATCATGTTTGTACCGAAAGGGTTTGGTAATCCAAGAGTCGGCGGCACGCTTTGAGACGACCATCGACGGTCAGCGCCGCAGCGGTAATGGCCTCACCGAGCACGCGTGGCACGGCGGACCGCTGGGTCTGCTGAGGGTGCTGCCGCGCCTGCGCCCGGCGGCGCGGATGGTCCTGCGATGATCGCCGCGTCACGGCTCTGCTTCCGACCACGCGATGTGCCCGCCGAACTCAAGCGCTCTTGCCATCTCGCGGTGTCGATCCCGCAGGCGCGCATGGGTCGCGGCATCAGCGCGAGCCCGCGCCAGTAGAGCTTGGAGTCGCAGCAGCCAGATTTCGCGCACGGGCAAATCGTCGTCGGTCGGCGCCGTCGCTAGCCGCTCGATCGCGGCCTCTGCTTCGGCCACGTCGGCGTCGGTCCCGCGGTCCAGCATCGTCTCCACCAGTACGCCCGTCGCTTGAGCCCCCCACGCCAGCAGCTGTCCCTCCCGGAACAGGTTGTCGACGGCGGCACGCATGCGCGAGATGGCGTCGTCGTGCTCTCCGGCTCTGGCTCCTTCGCGCGCTAAATACACATTGACGATTGGCAATTCGCCCAAGTTGTGCCCCCGGCGGAGGAAGACGTCGCCGACTTCCGCCAGAAGTTTCCGGCCGCGGTCCCGCTCGGCGGCCGTCGGCCGGTCCACCAGCGCGACACCCAATGCCATCTGGGTGAAGGCCAACGCGAGATCGTCGCCGGATCGTTCGGCAATCTGTAGGGCATCTTCGGTCTCACGCACCGCGCGATCGTCGGCCGCCAGAACTCCAAGCGGTATCCCGGGGTTGTAGATGTAGGCGACGACCAGCGCATAGGACATCGGGTCGGCGCTGCGGGCCATCGCGAGGCCGTGCTGCAGGTCGTCAGCCCATCCGGGGCAGACCCAGGTAAATCCGGGCAAGCGCCTCGCGTCGCATAAGGCAAGAGCGAGCGGGGATCCGATAATGAAGTTGCCTTTAGACGGGTCACCGTCTGCCATGTCGATGACCGTCTGTGACGTCTGCAGCACGTCGCACCATTTGCTGTTCTCCATCTTGGCGAACAGCAGCGGCATCGACAGCCCCACCGTCAACGTTGGATCGCCAACCGACTCGGCCAGCGCCCAGGCTTCTGAAGCCAGTTGCGACGCTTCGCGCATCCGAGCCTGATGTGCGTGATCCATCACCAGTCCCGCTGTTGCGATTGCCAGTGACGCCTTGTCCCCTGCGGCATCGCACAACTGGCGCAATTCGTCGAAGCGTTCGCCTTCGGCATGTGCATGGACTCGCCAGGCGATCGCGCACAACATTGTGCGTGGGGCAATGCGCATGGCGGTACGGTGCGGGTCCTCGGTCGGGTAGCGCGTCCGCGATCTTTTCGGCACGCTCCCAACTCAGTCGGGCAGCGTCAATATCGCGGTTGGTCGCCCACGTTGCGGCACGCATGTGCCACCCGAAGGCGGCGTGGCAATCATCGGCGGCCTCCAGATGTTCGGCGATGAGCGCCGCGTACTGCTCGGTTGAGTCTGGATCGTAGGCTTCGATCATGGCGGCCAGTTGCCGATGCATTTCGGCGCGATCGGACTTGAGTTGCGATTCGTAAGCCACGGTGCGGATCAGCGGATGCCGAAACGCGTACTCAGCGCGTGGTGTGAACCGCACCTGGTCGATGAGCTCGGCGATGATCAGTTCGTCCACGCAGGGATCGATCCCCAGGCGCAACAGTAGGTCGTAGCTGAACCGCAGACCCGATGACCGCTGCCGCGGTGAGGGTGTGTTTGGCCGCCGGGCTGAGCCGGTCGATGCGCGCAGCGATCGCCGCCTGTAGCGTCGCTGGCACGCCGACGGCTGCCACATCGGTTCGGCAAGCGTAGTCACCACGCTGTCCCACCAACACGCCGCGTTCGGCGAGTTCACGGGCGATCTCCTCGGCGAAATATGGGTTACCGGCGGAGCGCGCCGCGATGATCTCGGCGACCTCGCCGACGGACGGATCGGGGCCCAACAATTCGGCGACCAGCATCGATGTTTCCGACTTGCTCAGGGGCACCAAGCGTAATCGTCTGCGCACCGGCGACCTGCTGTAGCGCTCCGCGGTACTCGGGCCGATACACGACTAGCAGCAACGATTGAGTCCGGGGGACCACCGCGACAAAGTCGGCGAGCATGGATTCGCTGGCCTCGTCGATCCAGTGCGCATCCTCCACGACGAAGACTGCTGGTTGGGTGCGTGCCAGTTGGGCGGTATTGATCAGCGCCGTCAGGCGCCGCCGCCGCGCGTCCGGGTCGATCTTAGGCAGCTCCACGTCGGGATCGGCGATGCCCAGTAGATCATCAAGCAGCAGCAGGTCCTCCGGATCGGAGTGGGGGAATCGCGCCCGTACCCGCAGTCGTGCGGCCTGGTCATCTAGACCGCCGAGCTGTCCCACGGCGCGCAGCAGACGCGCCACCGCGCCGAACGGGACGTCGCTGGCGTGTGATTCGCAGAAGGTGAAAAACACCTCGGCGCCGCGGTCCTTTGCCAGCTGCACGACTTCGCGGGCAAGTCGGGTCTTCCCAATACCAGCAGGACCCGTCACGCCGACCACGGACCCGCGTCCATCGATCGACCGATCCAGCATCGCCGACAGTGCGTTCAACTCCCACTCGCGGCCCACCAACGTTGAATACGATGGACCGCTCTGCTGGGGTTGCGGGAACATGCCCAGCAGTCGCAGCGCAGCAACCACGCCGCGGCCTTCGATCTGCACCATCTCCGGCTGTGCGAGAACCGCCACGCCCTCGACCAGTCGCGCAGTGGTCTCGCTGAGCACCACCCCACCCGGGGGAGCCACGGACTCCATTCGCTGAGCCAACCCGACCTGCTCGCCAACTGCGGTGTAGCCCAACGCAGCTGAGCCGAGCTGACCGGCAATCACCTCGCCGGAATTGAGCCCTATCCGCAGCCGCAGATCGACGCCGTCGCGGCCATCGACCTCTACCGCCAGCCGCTTGGCCTCCTCCTGAATCGCGAGCGCGGCCAAACACGCCCGAAGCGCGTGATCCTCCAGGGCCGCCGGCGCACCGAACAGGGCCATCATGCCGTCACCGGTGAACTTGTCGACCCTACCGCCGTAGCGGCGGACAACGGTGGACGAACGGTCGAACAGGTCGCTCACGACCTCGCGCCAGCGCTCCTCTCCGAGTGCTGCCGAGATGTCCATCGAGCGGACGACATCCGCGAACAGCACCGTGACCTGCTTGTACTCAGCGCGAGCGCCTGACACCGAAACCGGCCCACCGCATTTGTCGCAGAACTTCGCATTCGACCGCGATTCTGCGCCGCACATCATGCACGCCAACGTGATCGGTATGCAGCACCACCGTTCCCGGAGTACCCCCAACACCACGTCGAAAGCAATACGTCGAAAGCGTATCGTCACGGCGCCCGTCTCGCGCGAAATGCGATGGTCTTATTTACGAGGCAATCGGCCGTGTCAGCTCCACAGCCTCAAGCAGCGTTTGCTGGTAGCGCTCGCTCCGTTGAGGATGCACTTCCTCTTTCAAATAACGCACGTCGTGGTTTCGGCCACGCTCAACGCCAGCGGGCCCACACATAGGGCACGAGGGCCCGCAGGAAATCAAGGTCGCGCCCGGGCCGGGCCTCCGCGAAAGCCTGTTCAAAGTATTCCTCAGCGACCAGCAGGATGCCCTCGGCGTACTCGGTGGTGAAAGCTATGCTGCCGTAGTCTTCCATCAGCGCGCGGACGGATCGCACCAACTCCGGGGAACGATCGGATCGGTTGCGGCGCAAGTAGTCACGGACGAGGGTGCGATCAGCACCGGTCGCATTAGCCATCAGATGGACCAGGGGCAATGTGCGCTTTCCCTCATAGAGATCGCCGAGAATTTCCTTGCCGTAGGCACTTTCATTGCCTACAAGGTTCAGCAGGTCGTCGCGGATCTGGAACGCCGCGCCGAAGTGAAAACCAAAGCGCACCAAAGGAGCCAGATCGGCCTTGCCCCCGGAACCCACGAGGGCGCCGACTCGCAGCGGGTGGATAGTGGTGTACCAACACGTCTTGTGCATGATCAGTTCGAGATAGTCATGCGGTTTGAGGTCCTCGACATTGTCGAGCTGCCAACCGGCTTCGATGGCCTGTCCCTCCAGGGTGCGCAAGGCCATCGTGTCGAACTCGTGCCACACCAGATCGGCCAGATCTTCAGGCAATTGCCGCGTCGCCTTTCGCAGCACCTGTCCCGCGACGATCGCCAGTCCATCGCCTGCGTTGAGCGCGGCGGCCATACCGTAGCTGGCCGCGAGCGTGGGACGGCCACGGCGCATTTCGCTGCCGTCGGCGATATCGTCGTGCACGAGAAAGGCGTTGTGCAGCAGTTCAATTGCCACGGCGATACCCATGACCGCGTCCGGTTCTGCTCCGAACACGCGGCTCGCCGAAAGGCACAACGCCGGACGCAGCGCCTTACCGGCGCGCGAAGGATATTCGCGCATCGGTCCATAGAGCCACTGCACGGGCTCGCCGTCGGGCATGGCATCCAGCATCGCGCGTCGCACCACCTTGGCCACGCCGCGCAGATGGTCCTCGACCTCAGAGATCAGGTCCGCCCGATCGGCGGTACTGCTCATGGCAGCAGTTGTTTAACGACGAGTTCGATCGGCAGCCAGACGTCGGGATTCCCGTCGGCGACCAGCATTCCCCGGTAACTGCCCGCTGCAACGTGCTCATCAATGTCGACCTCGACTGTCACGCCTCTACTGCTGCGTGCAGGCATCGGCACGATATCGGGCTCGAATCGGATCAGTCGGGCCGAGACGACACTGCCGTCGTGTGAGAGCAGGTCGCCGCAGCGCAGCACCACCTTGCCCATGTCGACGGGACCGCGGTTGTGTAGCCACACCTCTGCGGTAGCGGCACCCGGCGCCACAGTGGACAGGAGCACCCGGCCAGTGGCCTGTGCCGCCGCAAAGTCAAGCGTTGCGGTATCGCCCTCGGCCATTTCCTTCTGGCGAGCAGGTGACGAGATGCGCAGGAACTGGTCGACCATTGCCCACCACGACGAGACGAACGGCTCCAGACCGGTGGCGCCGAACAAGTCGGCGGCCTCATCGCTGGGCGGTGGTGTGGGCGTTGTGTTTTCATTCAGTCCGGTGGCTGCGATGCGCACGAAGCGGTCGACGAGTTCGCTCGCAGCGCGAAAACCATCCGCTTGGATCGCACTTAGGGCACGTAAGTTGGCATTCGGTTCGAAGACTGACGACCATGGAATTTCGCTGTTCATGCCTGCGCCAGCCGCGCGTACCGGCCCATCGGCCCTCCTATCATTACCGCGCGATTACGCACGCACCACGGTATGATAGCTGCGCAAAACTAAAAGGAGGCGGCAATGTCGACGCTCCGCGCAATACTTGAAATGCAGGGGTGTCTGGACACCGCTGTCGTGGTCACTCAAGACCCACGGGTAATGGAAATCGTCGATGCATTCCTGCCCGATTCGTCGGCAAACTCGCAGTGGTACCAGGAGATCGAAGCATTCATGTTTCAACCTGGTGACGGCGGCGGCGAAGGTGATGGGCCGCGCACCACTGCCGACCCGATCAATGCATTGCAGCAAATTCAAACAGGCGTGGCGGAAGGTGGGCCACCGCCGAGCGCCCCGGAGGCGTCCCGCTTGGTCTACGGCATCGGGGCCGTTATCCACTTGACCAGGACCCTGCAGATTGACTCAATGCCGTTCTCGGATCCGAGCGCAAACGAACGCGGGCGGAGCCTGCTCGCCGAGGTATTTGCGCTCACCGGCGAGCAAGAGCTCGCGGTGGCTGGCGGGCTAGAGCCGGCGTTCGCCGGGGAGCGGGAGTTCGCTGAGCCTGCAGAGTTTTTCTCTGACGACGAGCTCGACGAAATTGCGAACCTGTTCGAGGTTCAATTCACGAGCTGGAAGGACTGGATCTCGGTCTGCCAGCGACTTGTGGAATTGCGCGTGCTGACCCGGAATGCCGCCGCAATACCGCTGTGCAACGCCTGTGTGATCACCTACGACGGCATCCAGTCGGTGGTCGTCGACTCGGTGTTGTCCTCGAACCAGGTCTCGCTCACCAACCTTAAAGCCGTTGTGGACCCACGTAACTGGCATGACGACGACCCGAGTTTCTTCTGCTCAATGCAGTACGACGGCCTGCGTCCCGATGGCTGGCGCAGGGTGCTGGAGACCGTTGGGTTCTGCGGCTTCCCGAGCACCAAACTGGTCACGATGCTGAAGTTCTTCAAGACGACGGTGAACCCGAGTGGTCCCGGCAAACACGTGGCCCGGCTGGACTACGAGCTCAATGACCCGTTTCCTACCTCTCCGAGTGACGGCAAGATTACCGTCGACCACGGCTTCATCAACATGTGGACCGAGGACAACGGCGACCCAAACGTGCCCCCGGTCTACGTGCGGACCAGGAAGGTCTGCCACATCGACGGCCTGCGTCCGTATACGCAGAAGCGGTTCGTCTGCCTCTTCGGGTACGGATTTATCATGGCCGAGATGCTCTTCGGCTCCGCCTTGAATCCCGATCCGAGCGCAGTTGCCTGGGACGATCCGGCAAACGAGCAGGTCAGTGACCCGGTCATCCCGCCGTCGGGAGGGTCGAGCGAACAGAAGCCCCCCTCGGACAATTCGGTGGCATCCACGGCCATCTCGCAGGTCGCCGAGTACGTCGAGGAGTTGACGGCCAAGCAATTCGAACTGGCCGACAAGTGGATGGCGGGCCAGTTGACCGTGGCCGAGCTGGCCCACCACAGCGCCGAGGTCGGCGCCAGGCTCGCGAGTGAACCCTGGAAGTTCCTCCAAGCCATCACCCAACCAAAGGGAGGCGGCAAGTGACCACTTCGAAGCCAGCGATGCCTGTGCATAGCGCGGCCGCCCAGCAACTGGTCGGCAAGGTTGCCCAGCGATGGGTCGACGCTGGTCACCAAAGCGACTGCGCAGAGGGATTGGGCATCGACGCACGGATTGCGTTGGTCCATGACCTCTGTGATCTCGGGATGAAGGGCTGGGCAACCCTTGCTCAGTGCGTCGTCGATGGGCCGGGGGTCTGGTTGGGGAGTTCGTGCGGGTGCGAGTCAGCGTGTACGCCACTTCCGTCGGAAGCCATCGAAGTCCAACCAATCGCAGATGCGCGGCACATCGAGGCCGCGGGACCGTTCGTCCGAGTCGGAATGCCGAATTTCACGATTCCCTTGTCTGCCATTGGGTTTGAGCCGTCGTTGCTGCCGGCGGGCGCCACCCAGTTCCAGATTGTGCTCAGGAATTACAACTATCTCGGCGCGAACTACACGGGCACGATCAAGCTGACTACCCAGGCCGCGACCAGCTCCGTGCCAGTCAACATGGTGGTCACTGTCGGATTGTGAGCGACACGGAAGCCGAGGAAGCTCGCACCTCGATCGACGATTTGCTCGATCAGGCCGTGGGGGCGATCAATCGAGGCGACCGCAATACGGCCCGTGCGCTCGCCGGGCAGGTACTCGCGGTCGAAGTCGGCAACGCGGACGCGGAGGAACTACTGGCCGCGCCGGGGGGTGGCGGTGAGATCCGTCGGCTGACAATCCTTTTCGCGGATCTTGTTGATTCGACCGCGTTGTCCACTCGAATCGAGCTCGAGGTCTATCGCACCGTCGTCGGCCGGTACCGGCAAGAGGTGGACCGCATCGTGAACCAATACGGGGGCCACATCGGGAATACCAAGGGTGATGGTTTGCTAGCCGTATTCGGTCATCCCATTGCTCATGAGAACGACGCGCACCGAGCCGTTTTCGCCGGCCTCGAGATCGTCAGGGCGATCAACGCGCTCAGCGAGCGGGTGAATGCGCGGTTCGGATTTGAGATCAGCGTGCGCGTCGGCATCCACCGCGGACTCGTCTACCTGGATATCGCCCAGGACGATCTCTATGGTCTGGGAGCCAACGTCGCCGCGCGCGTGTGCAGCATCGCCGCACCGGGGACGGTGGCTGTGTCCGAGCCGATCGAGCAGGTCGTGCATAACTCGTTCGAACTCGTCGCCAACCCGCGGCACGCGGTGAAGGGCATGGACGATCCACTGCTCACCTATCGCGCCGTCGGCGAACGTGACGTGGTGATCACCGCGGGCGGACCGCTCATCGGCCGCGAGCGCGAACTGGCCTATTTGCAACAAAGTTGGGCTCACGCCAAAGAGGGCGCGCTGTCTTCCCCGGGAGTCGCGTTCGCGGGAGAGGGCGGCATCGGCAAGACTCGGCTGGCCTACGCCGCCGTCGAAATGGCCCAGCAGGACGGCGCGGTGGTGCTGGGAATCTTCGGCTCGCCGTTTTACGCGGACGTCGGTTTGCGACCGGTGCGGCGCCTGTTGGAACGCCGATGCGGCATCAAACGCGACTCAGATCCGGCCGAGCGGCTCACTAAGCTTCAAGCGGAGCTGGCCGAACGCGCGCTGGATCCGACGGTCATGGTCCCGTTGCTTGCTCCCGTACTGGGCATCGATTCCGACAGCGGCTACGAATCCGTGCGAGCCCAGGGCCCCAAGCTGTATGGCCGTATTGTCGAAGCGGTTCACGACTACGTGACGGCGTGTGTAAGCGCTGGGCCAGCGCTGGTCCTCGTCGATGACGTGCACTGGTTCGACGAGGACACTGTCGAGGTGCTCCAGGCGCTCCTTCGCGAGACCAACGGCCGGCTCATGGTGGTGATCACTGGGCGAAAGCTACCGCCGCTGCCCGAGACCGCGGTGTTCGAAGTAACGGCGCTCAACGATGCGGATACCGACAAGCTCGTTCGTGCCTTGCATCCGGAGCTCAGGAGCGAGGCCCGAAGCGAAGTCTACAAGCGGTGTGACGGCATCCCGCTCTATATCGAAGAGGTGGTCGCCAAGCTCAAAGATCAGTCATCCGACGGCCGCCAATCTCTGCAGGTGCCCGACACCCTGTACGAAACCCTCTTCGCGAGACTGCGATCCGGGACGGACACCCTGCCCGTGGTAGAGGCCGCCGCGCTGATCGGCAGCCGCTTCGATCGTGCCCTGTTGTCCTCCGTGGTCGACTTGGACGAAGGCCGGATCGACGAACTGCTCGAGGAATTGGCGCGTGTGCGCGTGCTCGAACCAACCGCCACGGGACACTGGCGCTTCCATCACGAACTACTGCGCGAGGTCGCGGCCGAAGTGTCGCCGCCCACCATCCGTCGACGTCTGCACGGCCGAATCGCCGACGCGCTGGTCGGGTCTGTCCCCGATGCGAATCCCGAATGGTCCTCGGTTGCACGTCATTACGAACTGGCGGAACGATTCGACGAGGCGGCGAATGCTTACCAACAGGCTTCTACGGACGCCCGGCGCCGCGGCGCGCTGAACGAGGCGCGGACTTGTCTGAACCGCGCGCTGGCCAACATCGATCGCACAGCGGCGACTGCGGGGCGCGACAAGCGTGAGGTTGCGGTACGGCTCGAGGCCGGCCTGCTGGCCTCGGTCGCGCAGGGTTTCGCCAGTACCGAGGCGGCCGGGGAATTCGAGCGCTGCCTGCAACTCATCGGGCCGGACCCGACCCCGGAGCTATATGCCACCTTGAATGCGTTGTGGAGCTATTACACCGCCCGCGGCGACTTGCGCCGGGGCATCCAGGTGGCCGAGACGCTGGGCGCGAAGCTCCTTGAGGCGTCGGGGGTTAATTCCTCCACCGTCGCGACTATGGGACTGCTGGACGGCTTTCGAGGAGACTTCGACCGCGCACGGGACACGTTGGAACAGGCCGCTCTGGGAGTCGGTGAGCCGACGGCGGATGAGATCCGCATGCACTACGGGCCGAGCGACCCGATCGGCGGCATGCTGTCGTTCCTCGCGTTCGTCCGCTTTATCCAAGGCGACGTTGCGGGCGCGGACAGCGCGCTGGAGCGCATGGAGGCCCAGAGTCGTGCCACCGGATTCCCGCAGGGTGCATTCAGTCTGTGTTATGGGCGATCGATCGAGGCGTTGATCCGGGCCGAAGGGGGCCAGCCGGAGCGATGCGTCGAAGTCGCCACCGAACTCACTTCGCTCGCCAAGCAATACGGCTTCGATGAATGGCTAATGGTGGCTTGGAGCCAGGAGAGCGCAGGAAAAGCGCTGTTGGCACTCGCCGACGGGGATCCCGCTGCCCTGGCAGCACACGTCAAAGCCATGACAACCGTTGTGCAGACTTGGCGCTCGTTTGGAGTGAAGACGTTCCTTGCGTACTACGACGGCGTGCTGGCTCGCCTTCTGACTGCCGTGGCTGATCGGCAGGCGGCGCGCGACTGTCTCGACGCCACTCTGAAGATGGGGCAGGAAACCTTGATTCAGTTCTACGACGCTGAACTGCTGCGCTTGCGTGCACATACGCTAGACGATGCTGGCCAACGGCATCGCCAGTTTCGTGACGCGATCGAGTTAGCGCAGAAGCAGGGTGCACATGTCTTCGAACTTCGTTCTTGCGCCGATGATTTCGAGCTTGTCGGCGAGTCGGCTCGTCCGGCGCTGATCGAGGCTTGCGATCGAATTTCCACGGATCAGTCGTGGCCGGACTTGGCCCGTGCGCGGGCGCTGCTGGGGTGACGAGAAACCGCGGCCGTATCGCCATTCTCGGCGGCGGGGTGGCCGGGCTTAGCACGGCGTGGCGATTGAGTGAGCCCGGCTGGCGGGACCGCTTCGAGGCCATCACCGTGTATCAGCGCGGCTGGCGACTGGGCGGCAAGGGCGCATCCAGCCGGGGTCCCCACGGGCGCATCGAGGAACACGGCCTGCACGTGTGGATGGGCTCCTACGACAACGCGTTCGCCATGATCCGGGAGTGTTACGTCGAACTCGACCGTACTGCAACGGATCCCGAGGCGCCGATCCACTCCTGGGATCAGGCGTTCGTTCCCTCCGACCACCTCGGTATCGCGGACCGCTTCGACGACGATTGGCTGGTGTGGCCCGGCGGACTCGCCCGCAACGACGAGCTACCCGGCGAGCCGGGGGCCACCGGCCGGGAGTTCACTGCCGTCGATTTCCTCCGGCGCGCGCTGCGGCTGGTGCTCGACTTCGCCGACTCACTGCCTTTGCCGAATGCCGACGCCCATCGCCTCCCCGCCGACGATTCGACAGCTGAGTGGCTCGAAGTGGTACGGTGGGGAACCTTGGCAATGCTGGCGACGTTAGCCAAACCGCTGGGGCCCGAGACGATTTCGAACGTATCAACGACTCACGTTCTAAACGCGATCCGGGAGGCCCTCGACTACGAGCATCGACCCGATCACCGGCGCTTCTGGTTGTTTCTGTCGCTGCAGACAGCGACCGTCCGCGGCATCGTCGCGGAAAACCTGATGACCGATCCACGCGGCTTCCGCGCCATCAACGACGAGGATTTCTGCGCCTGGATCTTGCGCCACGGCGCACATCCCGACGTGGTGGATTTCCCCCTTGTTCGTGGTCTCTATGACATGGTCTTCGGTTACGAGGACGGCGATTTCACCCGACCCGCGTTGGCCGCCGGGGTTGCCTTGCTGCTCACCGGGATAGCGCTGTTTCAGTACAAGGGCGCATTTTTCTGGAAGATGACGGCCGGCATGGGGGACGTCGTCATCGCCCCGCTCTATCAGGCTTTGCGCAGACGCGGCGTCGAGTTCGAGTTCTTCCATCGCGTTGACGCACTCCACCTCGACGACCGCCGTCAGGCAATCGGGGCGATCACCATCGGTCGTCAGGCCCGGCTCGCCGACGGGGCGAGCGAATACCAACCGCTCATTCGGGTAGGCGGCCTGCCCGTCTTCCCCAACCGGCCGCTGGCCGAACAGTTGGACGGTCCTGCGCCCGGCGACCTGGAGTCGCACTTCGGCGACCGTACCGATGTCGAGACCCGGGTGTTGCGCAAGGGCATCGATTTCGATCACGTTGTGTTGGCATCTTCACTGGGCATGGTGAAACTTGTTGCAGGCGAACTGATCGCGGACAGTGCGCAGTGGCGCGACATGACAACCAATCTACGCACGGTTGCGACCCAAGCCTTTCAGCTGTGGCTGCGGCCGGACGAACAGACGCTCGGGTGGAATCACCCCGGCGTCACCACCAGTGGCTATGTCGCTCCTTTCGACACGTGGGCGTCGATGCCCCAAACGCTATGGGCCGAACAGTGGCCCACCGACGACCCGCCGCGCACCGTCGCCTACTTCTGCGGCGCTCTGGCCGCGGAATGGCCCAACGTGAAAGACATGGCCGACCCCGACGCCTACGTGGCGAGCTGCCGCGAGAAGGTACTCACCGATGCCGTCGCCTACCTCGACAATCACGTCGGGCTCTACCTACCCGGGGCCGTCACCGAGCAGGGGTTCGCGTGGCAGCTGCTCTTCGGCGCCAACGGTCACCGTGGCGCGGCTGCGCTAAAGACTCAGCATGTCAGCGTCAACATTGATCCTTCGGACCGGTACGTCCAGTCGGTTCCGGGATCGGACAAGTATCGGCTGAGGTCGGATGAGAGCGGCTACGACAATCTCGTGCTGGCCGGCGACTGGACCGATTCGGGCTGCAACGCCGGTTGCGTGGAAGCCGCCGTCATGTCCGGTCTACAGGCGGCAAACGCTCTACTTGGGCGCGGCCACGGGTACCGCATTCGCGGTTTATATCAACTGTGACGATCGGCCAGCCGCTCGATGCGTACGGCGACGCCCACGGCGGCAAGCCTTTTCAGCAGTGCATCGCCCATCGCGGAAGCCGGCGTCAGCACACCGCATCGGTCGGGCAACCGGTCCCGGTCGAGCGCCAGTGTGAGCGCACTCTCGCCGAGCAACACCGCCGTGGCAGCATAGCCAGGGTCACCTCGCTGAGCCATCGACGCCACGTACCGCGCACCACTGGTCGTCTTGGCGTACGTCTCGACCCGGTAATCCCCGTCCTGCGAGCCGGCGCCGGTGGGCCGCGGGACCAGGCCCTCCAGCAGGCCTTGCGGAACCATTCGCAGGAATGCTCCACCGAGCCTGGAGGTGCCGGTGATGGTCGCGTTCGTCATCGCCGCGATCGCGGGCGCAACGGGAGACGAACCCGTGCTAGACGTCTCCGTATAGCGGAACTGGCGACCGTACACCCAGCCGAGCAATGCGTTCGTGCGTCGGACGCATCGGGTGTTGTACAGCCCCATCAGGTACCCGCTGAGCCACAATCCCGTCAATTCCGTGGCGAGCTCTTCGCCTCTGCGCAACGACAGTTCCGGCTGTGGGCCCAGGTCTGGTTCGGCCGGGCGGTCAGGGCTCAGGCTGTAGGGGTCGTCGAGCAGTTGTCGTGTGCCGGGATCCCCGCATCCGGCGCGCATCAGCTCGACCATCGTGCCGACACTTCCGCGGGAAAGGAGCATCGCGTAGTGCGCGACGCGGAGAACGAATGTGGTGTCGGCCAATTCGCCTGCGCCATGCTCGGCAACCGTCCGGTGCAACGCATAGACGGTCAAGTCCGAAGGGATGGAATCGAACCCGCAGGAGTGCACGATCCGGGCACCGTTTTCGATGGCTTGCTCGTGGTGAGAGTCGATGCTGCGTCGCACGAAAGGGACCTCTGCGGCGAGATCGACGTAGTCGGTTCCGGCAGCCGCGCACGCGGCGATGATCGGAAGCCCGTGGGCGGCGTACGGTCCCACCGTGCTGATCATCACGCGAGTTCGCGCGGCGAGGTTTTTGAGAGCTTCCGGCCCGCATTCATCGGCGACGATCAGGGGCCAGCCGCGGGCGTCGTCTGGCAGTGCCTGACGGAGGCCCTCGAGCCGCTGGGGTGACCGGCCGGCCAGGCCGACGCGGAGTCCGCTGCGGGCCAGGTAGCCGGCCGTCAGTTTGCCCACCGAACCGGTCGCGCCGTACAGCACGATGTCGAAGTCGCATTGCTCAGCGGGCATGCTCGTTGACGCTACCGGTCGCCGTGGCCGGTGGCCCGCCCTTCAGCAATGCGGCGCCCAGCACCTCTGGTTGGGGCAGTAGGTCGCATGTGCGATGTTCACCATGGAACCGATGTCGCCCAGCGAGACACCATCCGGGTCCAAGTTGGCGTGGACTTGGTTGGCGATCTGCTGTGGCGCCCAACCCCATCCGAGGTCGTCACAGACCAGGTGCCCCATGCCGATCAGGGCCTCGTCGTGGCCTGGCGGCCAGGTGATGCCGGCGCCGCGCAATTGTGCAAGGTAAGAGTCGTTAAGGGGGTCGGCGGTCGCCGTCGCAGCATTGGTAAGCATTGCGGCGCCCACCATTACGGGCACGGTTAACCCGGCCAGCCAGCGAGGTGAAGGCATTTTCCTGCGCGTTCTTCCCTTTTACGGTGGCGTCAGTCTGCGGCTCCAAAGCGGCGCATATATGACAAATGGCGAAAGTCGAGAACAAATTCGAATTCAGTTCGGGAACGCGTTGACTCCCATTACCAACGCCGCGGTGCCGCCGTAGAGGTAGCCGACTTCGATCCGCTCGGTGATCTCGGCCTCCGAGGTGCCGGCCTGGGGCGGAGGTGCCGGATCGGCGCAGCCACCCGGCGCTGCTGGCCCACAACGCCTACATCAGCATGATTGAGACAGCACAGAACGTCGCTGATCGTTATGAACTGACGCGAGAAGAGATCGACGCGTTCGCGCTGAGGTCGCAACGGCACGGGAAGGCGGCCCGTGGCTCTGGGCGTCTCGCCAAAGAGATTATGACGGTTGAGATGCCGGCGACGAAGAAGACGCCGGCGCGCATGTTCGAGCACGACGAGTTCATCCGCGATGAAACGACCGCCGAGCTGCTGGCCGCGCTGCCGCTGCAACCGGGCACCACGCAGATGACCGCGGCAAACTCCACGCCGCTGACCGACGATGCGAGCGCGATCATACTGGCGTCGGGGGAGCGCGCCAGGGAACTCGGTGTCGAGCCGCTGGCCAGGTTGTGTCCTCGGCCGTGTATGGCATCGATCCGCTGATCATGGGGATGGCGCCGGCGTACACGATACCGATGGCCATCGAGCGCGCCGGACTGCGCCCCGAACAAATCGACGTGTGGGAAGTCCACGAGGCCTTCAGCGCACAGGCGCTCGGCGTGCTGCGCGAATTGCCAAACCAGCTGGACGGCTTCATGATTCCCGATGACAGGCTCAACCCCAACTGCGGCGCCGTAGCGATCGGACATCCCTTCGGTGCATCCGGCGCCCGCTACGTTCTGACGCTGGCCACCGAGTTGCGCGGGCGCAACGCGCGCTACGGCGTTCTCGGCGTGTGCATCGGTTCCGGGCAAGGCGTCTCAGTCGTCCTGGAGAACCCGCAAGCGAGCTAACCGGCCCTGGCGTCCGCGACGGCGGCGAGCACCGCCCGGCCGCCGGGGTCCTCGGCCGTGGACGGCACCACGGCGACGCAGTCGGCGCCGGCTTCGTGGTAGGCGCGCAAGCTGGCGGCGATGCGTTCGGTGGAACCGGCTAGGCAGATCTTTTCGAGCAGATCCGCGGGGATGTGCTCGGCCAGTTCGCGGCGTCCGGCACCCGCCCGGGCACGCTGCACCAGGTCGGTGTAGCCGAGCTCGCAGAACATCTCGCCGTAGCCGGGTGGGGCGAGGTAGACCGCCAGCTGAGCCGCCATTTGCTGCACGCGCCGCCGCGCCGGGCTCGTATGCGGCCGGGACCCAGACCGTCAGGCGCGGCGGGGTGCGGCCGACTTGGGCGGCCTCGGCGTCGACGGTGGCGCGCACCTGGGCTACCCGTTGCGGCGGAACAAGATTGAGGACGACCTCGTCGGCGTGCCGGGCTGCCACACGGGTGATCGCGGGCCCGAAAGCGCCGACGGCAATGCGGGTCTCGGGCCTCGGCCGCCGTAGCCGGAAACCGTGACTGCCGACCTGACCGCCGTCGTAATCGCTGCGCTCGCCGGCGAAGAGAGGGCGCAGGCATTCGATGGTTTCCCGCACGCGCCGGGCCGCGTGCGCCCACTCGCGGTCGTGCCAGCCGGCCACGATCACGGGGCTGGAGGCCCCGAGCGCGATATCGACCGTCGACCCGGTCAGCGCCGCGACCGAGCTGACGCCCAGCGCGAGCGTGACCGGACTGCGCACACCAGCGCCCAGTGGGCCGAGCCGCAGCGGCAAGCCGGGTACGCGATGGCCGATCGCGGTGCCCAACGCGAAGGCGTCGTAGGTCACCATCTCGCCAATCCATAAGGCGTCCAACCCAACATCGCCGACGGTGCGCGCGATGTCGACGGCCTCCTCGTCGGGCCGATCCAGCCAGAACGGCAGGACGGCCTCGACCCGGGCGGTCACAGTGTCGACACGTCGGCGCGCTGGCCCAGCAGGATCCGGCCGGGTAGCTCGCGGGACGCCTCGTTGACCTGGAAGTGGGCGGTGGCGGTGAAGGCGTCGCGGAACCGTCGCTGCAACGGCGAGGTGTCGTAGATCGCGCTACCGCCCGCGAGGTCGTACATGGTGCGGACCACCTCGGCAGACGTACGCGCGGCGTGGGTTGCGGCCAGGCGCACTCGATTACGCAGTTCGACAGAGATCGGTTCCGCTGTTTGGCTGGCCCTCCAGGCGTCCTCGATCGCCTGGAAGTAGAGCGCCCGTGCCGCGTCGAGGGCCGACTCGGCGGCCGCGACGGCCGCCTGGGTGGGGGAGCGTTCGGCCAGGGTGCGGCTCGCTCCGAGGCCCTTCTTGCCGCCGGCCAGTTCTATAAGGTCGTCGATGGCCGCGCGCGCGTTGCCAAGCGCCGGCGCGGCGACCGACAACGCGAAGAAGCCGAATGGCGGGAAGCGGTACAGCGGACGGTCGATGACGGGGCCGTCGAAGATCGACACGACCCGGTCGGCGGGGACGAAGACTTCCTCGGCGACGGCGTCCTGGCTGCCGGTGCCCCTTAAGCCCAGGGTGTGCCAATTGTCCAGCAGCCGAAGATCTTTGGTCGACAGCGCGACGACGGACGGCGCGGCGGCTCCGTCGACCATGCACCCGGCGAACAGCACGTCGCTATGGCGGATGCCGCTGCAGAACGGCCACTGTCCCGAGACCACGACGCCGCCGTCGACCGACCGTCCCGTGCCGCGCGGCGCCCATACGCCCGCGGCCAGGCCGCGCCCGTCGCCGAACAAGTCCTCGCGGCTGGACGGCGGCAGATACGCGACGAGCAGGGTGCTGGTAATACCGATGGCGACACACCAGCCGGTCGACGCGTCGCCGCGCGCCAGCTCCTCGGCCGCGCGCAGGCCCACCTGAGGCGGCAGTTCTAACCCGCCGACCTCCGCGGGCGCGCCGGCGCGCAGGAGCCCACTATCCCGCAGCAGCTCGACCAGCTCGTCGGGAAGGCTTCGGGCGGAGTCGATCTCGGTCCACATCTTGGAGGCCGCTTCGGCGATGCGCCGGGCGGTCGCCTCGATGTCGTCGTCACGCGTGGTCATGGTTCAGTCACGTTACCACTACTGGTTTAGTAATTGAACCGGTAATATGTTTGAACCATGAGCACCCCGACGGATTTGTCCCACCGCTTCGACGGCGAGTCCGTGGGCAGGGCCCTCGAGCTGGTCGGCGAGCGGTGGACGCTGTTGATCCTGCGCGAGGCGTTCTTCGGGGTTCGCCGCTTCGGCCAGCTGGCCCGCAACCTGAGCATCCCGCGGCCCACGCTGTCATCGCGGCTGCGGGCGCTGGTCGAGGCGGGGCTGCTGGATCGGGTGCCGTACTCCGAGGAGCCGGTGCGCCACGAATACCGGCTCACGCCCGCCGGGCGCGATCTATTCGGTGCGATCGTTGCGCTGATGCGATGGGGCGACGAGCATCTGCCGCACCCCAATGGGCCACCGATTGTGCTGCGGCACAACGACTGTGGCGAGCTCGCCGATGCGCGACTGACCTGCGCGCACTGCGGTGACGAGATCACCGCGCACAACGTGACCCCCGAACCCGGGCGCGGGTACGCCTGAGCTCAGCGCTCGGTGACGAACCGTTCGACGTACGGCGCGAAGCGTTCACGCAATTCGTCCCTGTCCAGACCGAGATCGCCGGGGCGGTAATCGATCCGGCCGAGCCGGCCGCGGGTGTGTCCTTTCTGCGGCGCTGGATCGCGCCGATGATCGTCAGGCCGGGCTCTCGGTAGAAGTTGACTCTGCGGCGGCGGTGCGGGTTACTCGAACTTTGGCGCAGTAGGCGCAGAGTGAACGCCGCCCGCAGTCAGGCCGGGTGCAGGCTGACGGGAATGCCGGAATAGCGGACCATGCCGGTCACCACGTCGATGTCGTCCTTGTTGGTCAGGCGATTGACGTTGGCCTGGTGGTGGCCGTGCGGAATCGACACCGCTCCGCGCCGGATCGCATCGTCGACCGTGGCGATGCCGGTCAGTTCGCCGTTGGCGCTGCGCACCGTAACCCGTTGGCCGTCAACGACACCCGCGGCACAGCCGTCATCGGGGTGGATGACAATCTCGGGGGCCTCGCCGAGAAAATCGAGCTGACCGTTCAGCTTCTTGCGCTGGCGGCGGGGCACCATCACCAGCGGCGCCGGGGGCTCGAGGCCGGCGAGCTGATCCACCAACAGCGGCGGCGCCAGCCGCCAGCCGCCCATCCGCTCGATGTGATCCTCGACCCACGGCGCAGGAAGCTCTTGCGGAACCTCCGCCCAGCCCGTGGCCGCCACTTCGTCGTATTTGGTCCGGGCACCGGCCAGCAAGACGGCGAGCACGTCGTCATCCGTGCTGCTATCGGGGTCGCCAAGAGTGCCGAGGTCGTAGCCGAGCCGCCGGCCGAGTTCGGCGAACACCCACCACATCGATCGCCGGTCGCCCACCGGTTTCACGACGGCGGGGCTGTATTGCACCGATACGCGCGAACTCAGGACGTCGTGGATGGTGATATCGGGCCGCTCCAACGGGTCCTTCGTCGGCAGCACGTGGGTGGCCAACTCGGTGGTCTCGTTGTTGATGATCTCGGTGGTCGCAAAAACTTCGAGGCTCTGCAAGGCGGGGATCAACTTCCCCGTCTCGGGCATGCAGGTGATCAAGCTGCCGCCCACGTTGATCAGGGCTCGAATGTGTCCCGCTGCGATTTCGTCGGGCAACACGGCGCACGGCCATTCGTTGATGAACGCCTGCGCCTCCGGCCGGCTGCGCGGTCCGGGCCCGAACGCCCCCTCGATCGGAGTGACCGGCAGCAGGTCGCCGAAAGCCTCCAACTGGTAGGCGAATCCGGGATGGAACCACGTCCCGCCGGGCCGGTTCATGGCGCCGGTGAGGATCATCAGCACCCACGCCAGCCACTGCGTGACGTTGCCGCGCTCGGCGGTCATCGTGACGCCGACCCCGGTTTCGATCGCGACGCATTCGGCGGCGCGCACCGCCTCGCACAACCGGGTCAGCTCGGCCTCGGCCACATCGGCATACCGCGCGGTGTGCTCCAGCGTGAACGGCTCCACCGCGGCGGCCAGCGCCTCGATGCCCTGCACCGGCACGTCGGACTTCATGCCGTCGCGCAGGATCTCGCGAACCAGGTACGCGAGCACCGCATGGTCGGTGCTGGGGCGCGGCGCCAGATGGCCGGTGGCCAGCCGCGCGGTCTCGGTGCGGCGCGGGTCGATCACCCACACCTGACCGCGTTTGGCGATGTCGCGCACGGTGCCCGTCGGGTTGGGCATGGAGATCGCATGGCCATGCGAGACAACGGGATTCACTCCGACGAGCATCAGAAAGTCGGCGTTGTCGAGGTCCGTTCGGCCGGACAGGCCCATGAATCCGCCCACCAGATCCGAGACCAACGGCTTGGCGGTGCCGTCGATGGTCAGCGGGCTGAACTTGGCCGGGGTGCCGATGGCCGCGTGCAGGGCTTCGGCCATCCGGAAGCCGGCGCTTTCCATGGTGGAGAAATAGAAGGCGACCGATTCCGGGCCATGCCGGTCGATGATCTCCTTCAGACGCGTGCCAAGGTCGTCCAGGCACACCTCCCAGGTGGTGTCCTGCAGCTGCCCGTCGATCCGCATGCGCGGTCGTTCGAGGCGGTCGGGGTGGTGGTGCAGCTGTCCCAGCGCGCGACCCTTGCCGCAGGTGTAGCCGCGTGAGAAGGGGTGGTCTTGGTCGCCGCGGACGCGGAGCACCTCGTCGCCCTCGACGTCGACCAGGATGCCGCAAACGGAGGTGCAGACGCGGCAGAAACTACGCACCGTTTCCATAGATCGGTAACGTACTCTCGCGTTCAGAGAAGCACCATCACAATTGTCGAGAATGGCATCACGTTTTTGAGAATGCCACTTCCGGTGCGGCGCCGTTAATCGTTAGGCCCAGGGGCCGGGGTAATGCCCGTCCTCGTCTTGCACCAGCACGATCTGTTTGCAGTCGCCACCCCCGGACGCAGCAGCCGTCGCCGTTTCGCCGCGGCACACCAGCGTCCAGCCGGTGATCCGACCGAACGGCCGAACCGACCAGCTCGATGCGACCTGGTTGGCCGCCGGCAACGCGATCACCGACAGCGTGCTGTTGCTGTAGGTGACGTAGAGCCGGTCGTCGAAGAAGGACAGCCTGGCGATGGCCATTTTGGTGGCTTCGTCGCGGTTCTTCAGCAAGTCCCACTGCTTGGTGCCCAGGTTCCACACGCCGAACCCGAACTGTGAATTGTTCGATCCGCGACCGTCGACGAATAACTTCCCGCCCGACAAGGTGGCGATCAGGTCGCCGCCGGAAATCCTCTCCGAATCGCCGAATTTGATGAGGGACTTGGAGTTCAAGTCGTAGAACATGGTCGACACGACCGGCGGGTCGTAGGAATCCCAATGTGTCAGCTTGACCAGTTTGTCGGTGGCGTCGGATAACTCGGCGTCGACGGTCCAGATGTCGTTGTCCTGAAAGATCGGCTCGCCCGTGGGCAGCCGCAACTCGGCTCCCGATGTCTTGCCGGCGACGGTATTGCGTTGGAACGAAAGGACATCCTGCCAAACCTGGCCTGGCTGGGGATCGTTCCACGCCATCGACAGGTCGGTGTTCGACAGGATCACGGTCCGCGGCGCCGCCACCGCGCCATGTCCGTCCGTGAACGCGTTGACCAACGCCACGCCGCTTCTGGTTGCCGATAGCCGCCATTGGTTCGCCGCCGTCAGTTTCAGCTCGGGAGTCGGCGGTTGCAATTCCTTGGTGGCCAACGGCTGGTTGGATTTGAGGTCGAATAAATACGCCGTTGTCGTGGTGACTTCGGGCGCGGGTGCCTGCGCCGGTTTCGCGGTCGTGATCAGGTAGACGACTTTCATGTCGTCGACGGTGTTCGACAGCGCGCACATGGCGCCGGTGATGTTCTCGCCGGCGGGAATCATGGGCATCTCGGGTGAGGCGAATTGCCCGGTCTTCGGGTCGAATACTTTGGGGCGAATGTCCTCAAGCGCCGACTTGCCGACGGTGAATTCGTCGGGACAGCCGAAGAAGGCGGTCCCGCCGTAGCTTTTCCAATCTTTCGCCAGTGGGCTCGTCTCGCTTGGCGGCGGGACGACCTTACTGGCAACGGTGCTGGGCGGAGCATAGGTGTTCGATTTGGCCGCGGGCGCGGCGGGCGGAGCGCTCGTGGCTGAACACGAGGCCGTTAGGCAAGCGGCCAAAGCGAAAATTGCGACGCTGTTTTTAGACATGCAAGGCCCTTATTGACATAAATCAGTAAGCCCCCCGTTAAGACCCCGAAGAGGAGCCTAGAGGTGTTCGGCCCACGCCGCGACTCGGGCGGCCTGCAGCGATCGTTTTCTCGACGACGAGCGACACCCATTAGCGATTTCGATGTGCGGTCAACCTCTCCCGGGGGTCGCTACATTGTCGGCGTCGACTCCTCTGAGGCACACGCCTTCCAGTGGGTCGATACGCCCGACGTCGTTCGACTGTGTGCGCCGCACCGCCAGCCTCAACGGGGCCGAACCGCAGGCGCTCGGGCAGCTCGACGACATCCTGCGCCGGGCCTACACCGAAGGCGTGGTAGACCGAGACGCATGACTGCTCTCGCCGATGAGACCCGCTGGATGGATGCCACAGACCAGGCGACGCTGGTGGCCAAGGGCGAGGTCACGGCGAGCGAGCTTCTGGAGGCTGCGATCGAGCGGATCGAACAGTCCAACCCCGCGCTGAACGCCGTGGTCATGGAGTGGTTCGAGCACGCCCGGTCGGTCGCCGCCGATCCGAAGCTGCCCGACGGGCCGTTCCGGGGCGTCCCGTTCCTATTGAAGGACCTCTACACCAGCTTCACGGGTCAGACGCTGTCGAACGGCAACATCGCGCTGAAGAACGCGGCCAAGATCGACACCGCCGACACCACGCT
Organism: uncultured Actinomycetota bacterium; assembly: GCA_963758775.1. Classification (GTDB taxonomy): domain Bacteria; phylum Actinomycetota; class Actinomycetes; order Mycobacteriales; family Mycobacteriaceae; genus Mycobacterium. The sequence continues at coordinate 14,763 of CAVWWU010000001.1, read as the reverse complement.
GGTAGCCCGGTTCAAGGCCGCCGGGCTGGTCATCGCCGGGCGCACCAACAGCCCCGAGATGGGCAGTCTGCCGACCACCCAGCCGCTGGCCTGGGGGGCGACCCGAAACCCGTGGGCACTGAATCGCACGCCTGGCGGGTCCAGCGGTGGCGCCGCGGTCGCCGTGGCCGTCGGAATGGTGCCCTTCGCCAACGCCTCGGACGGCGGCGGCAGCATCCGCATCCCCGCGTCGTGCTGCGGGCTGGTGGGGCTCAAGCCGAGCCAGGGACGGATCACGGTCGGGCCGGCGCGCGCCGAATCCGGACTGGGGGTCGAACTGGGCGTCAGCCGCACGGTGCGCGACACTGCGGGGCTGCTCGACGCGGTCCGCGGCCCCGGCGTCGGTGACACCGTGATCGCACCCGCGCCGCAGCGGCCCTACCTCGACGAGGTCGGCGCCGACCCCGGCCGACTGCGCATCGGGCTGCTCGACGTTCATCCGCGTGGCGAGTTCCTGCACGAGGATTGCGTCGCGGCGGTGCGCGCCGCGGCCTCGATGCTGGAGGGCCTCGGCCACATCGTCGAACCGGCGTGGCCGGCGTGCCTGTCCGACAACACATTGCCGTACAAGTTCATGGCGCTGTGGGCGACGCAGATGGGGATGGCGGCGCGCGCAATCAGTGCGACGCTCGGCCGTGAGGTGACCGCGGACGACATCGAGCCGGTGAACTGGGTGCTCGTCGAGCAGGCGCGCCGGTTGACCGCCGTCGACTATGCCGCGGCCGAGGCCGACGGATGGGCCTTCCGGCGGGCACTGCAGCAGTGGTGGGCCGACGGGTGGGACCTGCTGCTGACGCCGACCGTGGCCGAACCGCCGCCGCTGCTCACGGAATTCGAGAACGATCCCGATCATCCCACCGCACCGCAGCGCCGGGCCGGTCAGTTCGCGGTCTTCACGCCGGCGTTCAACTTGAGTGGGCAGCCGGCGATCAACGTGCCGGTGTACCGTAACGGCGACGGCCTACCGATCGGAATCCAGCTCGCCGCCGGCTATGCGCGGGAGGACGTCCTCATTCGCGTTGCCGCGCAACTGGAATCGGCCCACCCCTGGGTGTCGTTTCACCCGGCGATCGCCTGAACCGCCGGCCTTTTCTCAGTGCCCGCATCGTCCGCTCGGCGGTCCGGGCCGCCAGTTGGCGGGGTGACGTTGGTCACGCTGGTCGACAGTCTCAGCTCGCGCCGCTGACGGCGATTGTTGGTCGGGGGCGGCCGTACGCTAGGCTGTTGACAACGTCGGTGTTATGACACGCCGACACGTCGTGGAACGCTTCTTCATCCTCCACCGGTGCCGCACCCGATAACGGGCTGCGACCGATTCCAGATGATCGGTGCCCCAGCACTGCTCGTAACGCGGCGATCGATTTTGCCCACCGGCAATCTCGCCACACCCGATGCCGGAAAGGCACCGAAAAATGACTACAGACAAGACCTTCGCCGATCTCGGCGTCCCTAAAGCGCTGATCGGCGTGCTCAGCGCGCGCGGCATCACCGCGCCATTCCCGATCCAGGTCGAAAGCCTCCCCGACACCCTCGCCGGACGTGATGTCCTCGGCCGCGGGAAAACGGGCAGCGGCAAGACGCTCGCGTTCTCGATCCCGTTGGTCAGCAGGCTCTCTGACAGCAAGCGGCGCGCGTCGCGGCCGTCGGGTTTGGTGCTGGCACCGACCCGCGAATTGGCCACCCAGATCGCGGCCACACTGGAACCGTTGGCCGCCGCCTACAACCTGCGAGTCACCACGATCTTCGGCGGGGTCTCCCAGACCCGGCAGGTGGCCGCGCTGCGGTCCGGCGTTGACATTGTGGTGGCCTGCCCCGGGCGGCTCGAAGACCTGATGAAGCAACGTGTGATCAGTCTCGACGCGATCGAGATCACCGTGATCGACGAAGCGGACCACATGGCCGACCTCGGGTTCCTGCCCGGTGTCACCCGGATCCTGGCCGCCACGCCTGCCGGTGGTCAGCGGCTGCTGTTCTCCGCAACCCTCGACAACGGAGTCGACAAACTCGTCAAACGCTTTCTGCAGAACCCGGTTTCGCGCTCGGTGGACGAGGAGACCTCGCCGGTGGACGCGATGACCCATCACGTGTTCCACGTCAGCGGTGTCGATGCCAAAAAGCAGTTGGTGCATCGGCTTGCCTCCGGAAGCGGGCGCCGCATTCTGTTCATGCGCACCAAACACCACGCACGCAAGCTCGCCAAGCAGCTCACCGAGGCGGGGATCCCGTCGGTCGACTTGCACGGCAACCTTTCTCAGCCCGCACGCGACCGTAATCTCGCCGCGTTCGCTTCGGGGGAGGCCCGCGTGCTGGTGGCTACCGACATCGCCGCTCGTGGCGTGCACGTCGACGAGATCGAGTTGGTGGTCCATATCGATCCGCCCAGCGAGCACAAGGCCTATCTGCACCGTTCGGGGCGGACGGCGCGGGCCGGGAACACCGGTGACGTGGTCACCGTCGTCCTGCCCGAGCAGCGCAGGGACACCCAGGCGTTGCTGCGCAAGGCCGGCATTCAGGTCACCCCGCAGCAGGTGGCCGCTGATTCGCCAGCCGTCCACGCGTTGATCGGGGAGCCCGCGCCCTACCAGGCCCCGATCGCCAAAGCCGTTGTGCCGCAGCCTTCTCGCGGACACCGACCGGGTGGTGCCGCCGGGCAGCAACGCCGGCGCCGGTCCAACCGGCCGTCCGCCAACCCCCGCTACGGGAGTGGACGCCCGTCGAGGCAGTCCTGAAGGTAGTTCTGGTGGTCCCGCTGGCCATGCATGTCGGCTTTGATCTGGCAGGTCAACTCGGAGAACGAGGCGGGGTTCACGTCGTGCATCACCGGTTCGTGGGCCTGGCGGTCGCCACCGCCGGCGGCCGGCGCTGAGAACGATGGGGTGGACGCAGGCGGTGTAAAGGCGCCCGACGCCAGGCCGTTGCAGGCGGCCAGACCGGCAAGCAGCATGCCGAACACCACGACGGTGCCTCCGATGATCTTGTGGGGGAGGGTGATCTGCCGCATGGTCTTTCCTTTCCCGGTGACGGCCATTTGCCTGACATCGCCAACACTGCGGGGCGGCCCTTGCAGGATTCTTGGAGAATTCCTGTCGTCACCTTGGGGCGTCTACGCGGTGGGTACCTTGGCGGCGATCTGATCGGCGATGTTGACTGCGCGTAGACATCGGAGCGGGCATCGATGACACCGTTTCCGAAGCGTTCCGGAGCCATGTGGGCGGACGTGCCCACCAGCATGCCGGCGGTGGTGAGCTTGGTTGCCCTGGCGTCGTGGGCGATGCCGAAGTCGATGAGGTAAACGAACTCGGTTCCGGTCACCAGCGCGTTAGTGGGTTTGACATCGCGGTGCACCAGCCCGACCGGTGGGCGGCATCCAAGGCGGCGGCCAGCTGATCGATAATGTGCACAGCGCTGCGAGCTCATGGGTCCGTCGCGCTGCAGCAGGCCGTGTATGTCGATGCCCTCGACGATCGGCATGGCCCGACACAGCCGAGCCGTCGATCTTGCCGGTGTCATGAATGGGATGATGTGCGGCTCGCTACCCAAGTGTATGGCGTCGCGTGGCAATCCACCTTGACAAGAATGTATTGTCAGGCTCGGTTGCGCGCGGTGGCTAGAGACTGCCAATTTTGCGATGATCGGGAAATGCCCGAGTCGCTGTCGAGCCTGGAGCACGCGGCGGCGGAATTGACTCGACTGCGCGGCCCGCGCCACCCGGAGACCTTGCTGAGCCGGGCGCAGCTGGCGCGGGCCCGGCGGCAGGCCGGCGACCTGCAGGCCGCGCTCAGCGATTACGAAGAGCTGCTGCCCGATCTGCTGGGGGCCCTCGGCCGCGAGCGCCCGGGAACCCTCGACGTCGGGACGACCCGGCCCATCGAGGTCAAGTCCGGGGACACCCGTGGCGCGGTCGCGGAGTACGAGAAGCGCGTGGAGTATCTGTCGGACCGCCTCCGCGCGACGTACTCCCGGCTGATCTGACGACGACCGCACTTTTCGAAACCCGCGGTAGCGAATTAGCGCCTAACGACTAATGTCGCCGTTGTGGATTTCGAGCTCAACGACGAGCAACAAGCATGGCTGGCCGAGGTGCGGCGCTTCCTGAAGGACAACGTCACGCCCGCGCTGCGCGCAGAGATGGCCGAGCACGGTCTGGAATTCCAGGGCGGCGAGCTGTCGGCCTTCCGCCGCAAGATCGGCGAGCGCGGCTGGTTCGGCCTGAACTGGCCCGCCGAGTACGGCGGCCTGGGTCTCACCGCCATGCATCAGCACCTGCTGATGAGCGAGTTCGAATACTGGGGCGTACCGGGACCGGATCTCACCGTCACCTCGGTGGCGCCGATGATCATGCGGCACGGCACTGAACAGAACAAGAAGGAGTTCCTGCCGGGCGTCGCCAGGGGAGAGATCATCTTTGCGCTCGGCTATTCCGAGCCGAACGCCGGCACCGATCTCGCGAGCCTGCGTACGCGTGCGGTGCGCGACGGCGACGAATGGGTCATCAACGGATCCAAAATCTGGAACAGCGGGGCGCAACGGTCGACTCACGAATGGCTTTGCGTGCGCACCGATCCCGATGCGCCGCGACACCGCGGGATTTCGGTGATCGTGGTGCCGGTCGACCAGCCCGGCGTAGAGATCCACCCGCTGTACGCATGGTCGGGCTACCGAACCAACGAGACTTTCTTCCACGACGTGCGGGTGCCGGCGACCAACTTGGTCGGCGAGGTCAATATGGGCTGGACGTACATCACCGGCGCCCTCGATCTTGAGCGCGGTGCGTTGACCAATGCCGGGGATCTGCGTCGGGCGCTCGACGACCTGATCGCCCTGGCCGCCCGTCCTTTGCGCGACGGTTCGGTTCCGGCGCAGGATCCGGTGTTCCGCCGCCGGCTCGCGCAAGCAGAAGCCGACATCGAAGTCGCGCGCCTGATGGGTTATGAGGCCGCGTCGATGCTCGACTGCGGACGCATCCCGACCGTCGAAGTCAGCGTCGAGAAGATCTTCAGCAGCGAATTGCGCCAGCGCTTAGCCGATTTGGCGATCGACGTGCTCGGCCCCGACGGACTGATCGCACACCGCAGCCCTGACGCGCCACTCGATGGATTCTTCGAACGCCTCTATCGGGTGTCGCCGCTGATGCGGTTCGGCGGCGGAACCAACGAGGTGCTCCGCGACTCGATCGCCCAGCGGGGCCACGGCATGCCCTCGTACGGGCGGTGACAGGCATGAGACTGATTCCCGATCAAGACCAGCGCGACCTCGCCGCGATGTGTCGTGACCTGTTGACCGCCGAATGCCCGACCATGCTGGCCCGCGCCCTGCATACCCCCGACGGCATCCGCATCACCCCCGGTTTGTGGAAGGCGCTGGCCGAGGCCGGGGTGCTGGGACTGGCCATCGGCGAGGAACTCGGCGGCTCCGGCGGTGGGCTGCTCGATCTCGGCGTGTTCTGCGTAGAGGCCGGACAGGCGTTGTGCCCCATGGTCGTTCACAGCACGCTGCACGCGGCCCGTGCAATCGACTGGCTGGGCTCGACCGAGGTGCGCGAGGCGTGGCTGCCTTTGTTGGCATCGGGGAGCGCGCGCGGCACCACCGCGCTGTCGAACCCGCGTGACGCATCGGTGCTGAACCCGCCGCTGCGTGCGAGCCGGGACGGCGACGGTTGGCGTCTGCACGGCGCGGCCGACTTCGTCGCCGACGCCGACCTCGCCGACCTTATCGTCGTGAGCGCTGAAGCCGACCGTGCCACAATGGCTTTCGTTGTCGACGCGGGCTCGGCCGGGCTTTCGATCGAACCGTTGGCGATGATGGGCGGGCACCGCGCGTTCACCGTCGGGTTCGACGGGGTGCTGGTCGACGACGACCTGCGGGTGCTGCGCGGTTTCGCCGAGCAGGATTTGCGGCGGGTGGCGAACGCGGCAGTCGCATTGCTGTGCCTGGATCTGGTGGGGGTGGGCGAGGCGGTGCTACAGCGCACCGTCGACTACATCAAGATGCGCGAACAATTCGGCCGTCCGATCGCGTCCTTTCAGGCGGCCCAACACCTGGTGGCTGACATGCACATCGCGTTGGCCGCGGCCCGGCTGGCCGCCCAGTCGGCGGTGTTCTGGGTTGGGCGCGGCCGCACCGCCACCCGGGAAACCGCCGTCGCCAAGATGCGCGCGACCGCGGTCAAAAAGATCACGCTCGACGCCCACCAGCTGCACGGCGGGATGGGTTATGTGCTCGACACCGATCTGCACTTGTTCTCCGAGCGCGCCCGGGTGCTGGCGACGCTGGGCGGCGGGGACGATGTCGCAGCGCAATGGCTTGTCGGCGAGATGAATTGGGAGGCAAACCGATGACCGACAGCCTCATCGACGCCGAATCCGCCGCCCGGGTCGGCACCGTCGTGGCCACCGCAAGCGGTGAGGTGAACAGGCGCGACTGGCAGCGCTGGGCGGCAGCCGTCGGCGACCACAACCCGCTCTGGTTCGACACGGAATATGCGCGGGCGCACGGCTACCGCGATGTCATCTGCCCGCCGCTGTTTTTGCAATACGCCGTCCTCGGCGTGAGCGCGATGGGTGATCTGCGGCCCGACGGGTCGTCCGGCGCGGTAACCGGCAGCCTGGCGTTTCCGCGGGCACCGCGACGGATGGCCGGCGGCGAGAGCACCGCTTTCCACCTGCCCGCGTATCACCGCGACCAGATCGAGATGGTGCGCACCGTCGAGTCGATCGTGGAAAAGGAAGGCAGGTCAGGAAGATTCGTGCTGGTGACGTGGCGCGGCGAATACCGCAACCAGGACCGTGAGCTGGTCGCCGAAGCCAGTATGTCGATGATCGCGCGGCCCGCATGACGGAACAGCTGCACTACGAGGACGTCGAAACGGGCACCGCGGTAACGCCGTTGACCGTGACGGTGAACGAGACCCAGATGTTCTTCTTCAGCGCCGCCACGTACAACGGTCATCGCATCCATTACGACAAGGACTTTGCACGCGACGTCGAAGGCTACGACAACGTCCTGGTGCACGGGCCGTTGCAGGCGGCGCTGCTGTCCCGGGCGCTGACCGACTGGATCGGTGGCGACGGCCGGCTGGTCGCGTTCGCGGTGCAGAATCGGGCCGTCGCGCACCCGGGCCAGGAGCTGACCTTCGGCGGCGTGGTCACCGGTAAGCGGGTGACGGACGATACGGGGCAGGTGGACGTGGACATATTCTGCCGGCGCGGCGATGAGGTGCTGATGCCCGGCACGGCGACCGTCGCGCTGCCGCTGCGGTGTCCGCGATGACGGGCCTGCGCGGGGAATCTGCCATCATCGGCATCGCCGAACTGCCGGCCGAACGCCGCCAGAGTGGACCGCCGTCGTTCACGCTGGACCAGTACGCGTCGCTGGCGAAGCTGGTGATCGAGGACGCCGGCCTGGAGCCCGCTGTGGTGAATGGCTTGTCGTGCCACGGGATCGCGGAGTCGGACATGTTCGCACCCGCGACGTTGTCGGAATACCTCGGCCTTCCGTTGGACTTCGGTGACCGGGTCGATCTCGGCGGTGCTACCGCGGCCGGCATGGTGTGGCGGGCGGCCGCGGCCGTCGAACTCGGCGTGTGCGACGCGGTGCTCGCGGTGGTGCCGGGATCGCTGGAGATTCCGCGATCGGAGCAGCGGCCCGGGCGAACCCTCGGCTGGTACGGGGCGTCGAGTAACCACTACGGTTCGCCGCAGGCCGAGTTCGAGATCCCGTACGGCAACGTCGGGCAGAACGCCCCGTACGCGCAGATCGCCCAGCGCTATGCCGCCGAATTCGGTTATGATGCAGCGGCTTTAGCCACAATCGCGGTGCACCAACGCACCAACGCCTGCGCGCACCCGGGTGCGGTCTTTCACGGCAAGCCGATCACCGTCGACGACGTGCTGAACAGTCCGGTGATCGCCGACCCGATCCACATGCTCGAGACCGTGATGCGCGTGCAGGGTGGTGCTGCCGTACTCGTCGCCAACGCCGACCTGGCCCGCCGGGCGCGCCACCGGCCGGTGTGGATCAAGGGCTTCGGCGAGCACATCCGGTTCAAAACCCCCACGTACGCTGAGGATCTCATGCGCACGCCGATCGCCCGCGCGGCGGACAAGGCATTCGCGATGGCGGGCCTGCAGCGCGCCGACGTCGACGTCGCATCGATCTATGACTGCTACACCATCACCGTGCTGATGACGCTGGAGGACGCCGGATTCTGCGGCAAGGGCCAGGGCATGAAGTGGCTGACCGAGCACGACCTGACCTTCCGCGGCGACTTCCCGCTGAACACCGCCGGCGGCCAGCTCTCGTTCGGGCAGGCCGGCATGGCCGGCGGGATGCATCACGTCGTCGATGGTGCGCGCCAGGTCATGGGCCGCTCCGGTGAGGCGCAGGTGGGCGAGTGCAACACGGCGTTCGTGACGGGCAACGGCGGCATCATGAGCGAGCAGGTCGCCTTGGTGTTGAGGGGCGACTGACATGGCCGAACCGCTGCCGATTCCGACGCCGGTCTCGCAGACGTTCTGGGATGCGTTGCGCGAGCACCGGATTGTGATCCAGTATTCGCCGTCGGCGGACAAATACGTCTTCTATCCGCGCACGCTCGCCCCCGGGACCCTGGCCGACGATCTGGAGTGGCGCGAAATCGACGGCGGGGGAACGCTGTACACCTACACTGTTGCGCGACGACCGACCGGTCCGCCGTGGGCCGAGAGTTGCCGCAGCTGCTCGCGGTCGTCGAGTGGGACGTAGGCCCGCGGGTCAGCACCGAACTGGTTGACGTTGAACCCGACGACATCCGGATCGGCATGCGGGTGTCCCCGGTGTTCTGCGACACCGGGGACGTCACGCTGTTGAGGTACCGGCCCGCCGATGTTTGAGACAGTGCAGCAGTTGCTGCGGTCCCGCATGGCCGACGACACGGTCGCGGTGATGCACGGCGACAAGACCTGGACCTGGCGGGAGCACCTGAACGAGGCGTCCGCCGAGGCCTCGGTCCTGACGACCCGCCTCGACCGCACCCGGCCGGCGCATGTCGGCGCGCTGCTGGGCAATTCGCCGGCGATGTTGCGGTCGATGGCGGCCGGCGCGCTCGGCGGATATGTGTTGTGCGCGATCAACACCACCCGCCGCGGCGATGCCCTGGCCGCCGACATCCGGCGCGCCGACTGCCAAATCGTGCTCGTCGACACCGAACACCTGGCGCTGATCGACGGGCTCGATCTGGGCGGCGCCCCGGTCCTGGATGTCGAGAGCGACCCGTATCACGACGCGGTGGCGGCCGCGGGACCGCTGGTTCCGCACGAGGTGCAGGGCGCCGACCCGATGATGATGATCTTCACCTCGGGCACCAGCGGTGACCCGAAGGCCGTATTTTTCGCGCACGCGATGGCGGTCATGTGTGGCGGGAGCCTGGTCGACCGGTTCGAGATCACCTCCGACGACGTGTGTTACCTCTCGATGCCGCTGTTTCACTCCAACGGTGTCGCCGCGGGCTGGGCGGTGGCGATCAACAGTGGCGCGGCGATGGTGCCGGCGAAGTTCTCGCCGTCGCGATTTCTGGCCGACATCCGCAAGTATGGCGTGACGTACATGAACTATGTCGGCAAGCCGCTGGCGCTGCTGCTGGCGACCCCGGAGCATCCCGACGATGCCGACAACACACTGCGCGCGGTATTCGGCAACGAGGCCACCGAGCGCGATATCGAGCAATTCGCAACGCGTTTCGGCTGCCGGGTGATGGACAGCTTCGGGTCCAGCGAGTTCGCCGTCGTGGTGATGCGGGAGGACGGTACGCCGCCCGGCTCGATCGGAAAGGGCTATCCGGGTGTCAGCATCTACCACCCGGAGACCGTAACCGAATGTGCGACAGCGGTTTTCGACGAGCACGGTGCGCTCGCCAACTTCGACGAAGCCGTCGGCGAATTGGTCAACACCTACGGTGTGGGCGGATTCACCGGCTACTACAACGATCCCGACTCGACCGCCGAGCGGATGCGACACGGCATGTACTGGTCTGGCGACCTGGCCTACCGCGACGCAGACGGCTGGATCTACCTGGCCGGGCGCACCGCCGACTGGATGCGGGTGGACGGGGAGAACCTCGCGGCCGGACCGATCGAGCGGATCCTCCAACGCCTGCCGGAGGTCAACCAGGTCGCCGTGTACGCGGTCCCCGACGAGCGGGTGGGCGATCAGGTGATGGCGGCGTTGGTGCTCAACGAAGCGTTGTCGCCCAAGGAATTTGAAGAATTCCTCGCCGCCCAGGCTGACCTGTCACCCAAGGCGTGGCCGAGGTATGTGCGGATCAACACCGAGCTGCCCCGCACCGCGACCAACAAGATCCTCAAGCGCGAACTCATCAAGGCGGGCCCGACCGCGGGCGACGGAGTGCTGTGGGAGCGGGAGAGCCGCGGGCGCGAATTCACTTGTAGTCCACCGGCCAGTGCTTGATGCCGGTGATGAACGGTGAGCGCAAGCGCTGGGGTTCCCCCGTCGGGGTCAGGTCGGGCAGGTGGTCGGCGATGGCGTTGAACATCAGGTCGATGGTCATGCGCGCGAGGTTGGCGCCGATGCAGTAATGGGCCCCGGTGCCGCCGAATCCCAGGTGCGGGTTGGGAACACGCAAGATGTTGAAGGTGTACGGGTCATCGAAGACGTCTTCGTCGAAGTTGGCCGAGCGGTAGAACATCACCACCCGCTGGCCCTCCTTGATCTGCACGCCGCCGAGCTCGGTGTCGCCCACGGCGGTGCGCTGAAACGCCGTGATCGGGGTGGCCCAGCGGATGATCTCGTCGGCGGCGGTCTTCGGCCGCTGCGCCTTGAACAACTCCCACTGGTCGGGGTTGTCGGTGAAGGCCATCATCCCCTGCGTGATCGAGTTGCGGGTCGTCTCGTTGCCCGCGATACCCAGCGTGACGACGAACATGCCGAACTCCGCATCGGACAGTCCGCTCGCCCTCGGCGTCGGCCTGGATCAGCGTCGTGACAATGTCTCGATCTTTTGGACCCGGCTCTTCGGCCTTGCGGTCCGCTAATTGCATTGCATACCACATCAATTCGCCCGCAGCCGTCAGCGAATTGTGGTGCGCGAACTCCGGGTCGTCGCTGCCGATCATCTGATTGGACCAGTCGAACAACTTGCCACGGTCCTCGGCCGGCACGCCGAGCAGCTCGGCGATGGCCTGCAGCGGCAACTCGGCGGCCACCTGAAGAACGAAGTCGCCTGAGCCCTCCTCGGCGGCGCGCTGCGCGATCCGCTGCGCACGCTCGCCGAGATCGGCCCGCAGCCGCTCGACGGCACGCGGCGTGAAGCCGCGGGAGATGATCTTGCGTAACCGGCTGTGTTCGGGGTCGTCCATCATGATCATCGAGGTCCGGCCGGCCTCGATCTGGCCCTGCGCCTGATCTTGCGGGTAGCGCGGCACGATGGACTTCGCGGCGGACGAGAAAACGTCGGTACGCAGCGAGACCTCGCGGACGTCGTGGTGCTTGGTCACCACCCAGTAGCCGCCGTCGCCGAACCCGCCTTGATCGAGCGGTTGCTCGTTCCACCAGATGGGCGCTGTACGGCGAAGCTCGGCCAACTCCTGCACCGGCAACCGGTGGGCGTAGATCTCGGGATCCGTGAAATCGAAACCGGGCGGGAGGTTGGGAGTGGCCATGGGATTGCTCCTTTGGACTGCTGTTGGGGTGATGCTAGCCCCGTCGACACTGGTTATTCCCGCAGTTGTGTTCCTGCGGACCCGGATCGGCCCAGTTTGCGGTATGGACCTGCCCGAAACACCGAAAACCGGTCGCGCGATCGTGCTACTTATAGCCGATTGACGATCGCGCCAGATTGGAGCACCGCCTTGTTGCTGTTAATCGCAGCTACGGACACCTTGGCGACGGCAGCCGCGGATGTGGCGGGCATCGGTTCGTCGCTGAGCGCCGCCCACGCGGCGGCCGCGACCTCGACGACGGCGGTGGTGGCCGCTGCCGAGGATGAGGTGTCGGCGGCGATCGCGTCGCTGTTTTCCGCTCATGGCACGGCCTTTCAATCGCTGGGCGCACAGGCGGCGGCGTTTCACTCCGAGTTTCTGCAGGCCCTGGACGGCGCGGGCAGCGCCTATGCCGTAGCGGAGGCGGCCAGTGCCTCGCCGCTGGCGGCAGTGGTGTCCGCCGCGCAGACGCTGACGGTGTTTTCGCCCGTCGAGGCGGTCACGGGGCGCCCGCTGATCGGCAACGGCGTGAACGGGACCGCAGCCAACCCGAACGGCGGCAACGGCGGGTACTTATACGGCAAGGGCGGCAACGGCTTTTCCCAGGCGGCGGGCTCCGGTCTGGCCGGCGGCAACGGCGGTTCGGCCGGCCTGTTCGGCAAGGGCGGCAACGGCGGCAACGGCGGGTCGGGCGCCGTCGGCACCGCCGGCACGGCGGGCGGCGATGGCGGCACCGGGGGCAACGGCGGCAACGGTGGGGCCGGGGGCGCTGGCGGCAGGGGCGGTTTGCTGCACGGCCATGGCGGGTCGGGCGGCACGGGCGGCGCCGGCGGCGTGGGCGGCGCCGGTGGTGCAGGTGGTGCCGGCACCGCCGCGACCACAGCGGGCGCGGCCGGCGGCGACGCCGGTAACGGCGGAAGCGGTGGCCAGGGTGGCGTCGGAGGTGCGGGCGGTGCCGGCGCCAGGGGCGCACTGCTAGGCATCGAGGGCGTCAACGGCAATGGCGGTGCGGGCGGTGCGGGCGGTGCGGCCGGGGCAGGTGGTACGGGCGCGGTCGGTGCCGCGGGCGACGCCAGCGCCCCTGACGGCGGCCGTGGCGGTAACGGCGGGAACGCGGGCACCGGGGGGACCGGCGGTCACGGGGGTGTGGCCGGCGACGGCGTTTTCGGCACCGGCGGCAAGGCCGGCGCCACCGGAGCCGCGGGTGCGGCGGCCACCACCGCAGCTAACGGCGGTGCCGGCGGCGCGGGGTACAACGCCGCGGGCGACGCGACCGCCGCCCCCGGCGCCAATGGCGGCAGCGGTGGGGCCGGGGGCAACGCGGGCAGCGTCGGCAACGGCGGGGCCGGTGGTGCCGGCGGCGCCGGCGCGGCCGGCACCGATGGCGTCACCGGCAACGACGGCAATGGCACCGATGGCACGGCCGGCGGGGCCGGCGGCACGGGCGGTGCCGGCGGCGCGGGCGGCTCGACGTCGGGCAACGGTGGCAGCGGGGGGGTGGGTGGTGCCGGGGGTGCCGGCGGCGACGGCGGCGATGGATCCGTCGGCACGGCGGGCGTGGCCGGCACCGACAACGGGGCGGGCGGCGACGGCGGCAACGGGGGCAATGGCGCCGCCGGCGGCGCCGGCGGTCAAGGCGGTGCCGCCGGCACGGCGGCTAAGGGCACCGCGGGCGCCGCCGGCAACGGCGGTGCCGGTGGCCAGGGTGGTGACGCCGGCACGGCCGGGAACGGTGGCGTCGGCGCCGCGGGTACGGCCGCCAATCCCAACGGGGGCAACGGCGGCAACGGCGGCAATGTCGGCGCCGCAGGTGTCGGCGGGACCGGAGGCGCGGCCGGTGTCGGCACTGGCGGCAACCACGGCGCCACGGGCGCCGGCGGGGCCGCGGTCACAAGCGGCGGCAACGGCGGCAATGGCGGTGCGGGATACAACGCCGCGGGTGATTCGGCTGCTGCCGCCGGTACCGATGGCGGCAACGGCGGGGCCGGGGGTAATGGGGGCACGGTGGGCAACGGTGGGGCGGGTGGCGCCGGCGGCGGCGCCGCCGCCGGCAGTGACGGTTTCACCGGCAACGACGGCAACGGCACCAATGGCACGGCCGGCGGGGTCGGCGGCAACGGAGGCACTGGCGGCCTGGGTGGCTCGGTGTCAGGCAACGGCGGCCAGGGCGGGGCCGGCGGCGTCGGTGGTGCCGGTGGCGACGGCGGCGGCGGTGCGGCCGGCGGCACGGGAGCGACCGGCGTCGATAGCGGCGCCGGTGGTACCGGCGGCACTGCGGGCAACGCGGGTGACGGCGGTGACGGCGGAAACGGCGGCCAGGGCGGTGGCGTCGCCGCAGGCGGTTCAGGCACCGCGGGCGCCGACGGCAACAACGGCGACGGCGGCGCTGGTGGCAACGGCGGCGCCGGAGGCAGCGGTGGCGCCGGGGCCGCTGACTCCGGCGCCAACAACGCCGGCGTCGGCGGCGCTGGTGGCAACGGCGGCGCGGGCGGCAGCGGCGGCGCAGCCGGCAGCGGCGGTACCGGCGGCACGGCGGGCGCGGCCGGCGCCGGAGGGCAAGGCGGTCAGGGCGGTCAGGGCGGTGACACCAGCACTAGTGGTGACGCGGCCGGCGCGGGCGGCCAGGGCGGCGAGGGCGGCCAGGGCGGAACCGGCGCCAGCCCGGCCAGCGGCGACGGCGACGCCGGCGGTCATGGCGGCCAGGGTGGCCGCGGTGGCCTCGGCGGTTCAAACGAGACAGGCGTCGGCGGCACCGGTGGCACTGGCGGGACGGGTGGCATCGGCGGCACGGGTGGCGTCGGCAGTGCCGGCAACGTTGGCGGCACCGGTGGCACCGGCGGTACTGGCGGCACGGGTGGCACGGGTGGCACGGGCGACACCGGATCCGGATCGAGCGGCACCGCCGGGAGCGCCGGCAGCGCCGGGTCTACCCCGACCGGCACCGCCGGTGGTGACGGTGGCGGTGGGGGTCAGGGTGGTCAGGGTGGCGAGGGCAGCGGCGACTAGAGCGTCTATGCCCTACCGGCTAGCC